>CAWDXG010000004.1:0-4645000 GCA_963806225.1 uncultured delta proteobacterium
TGCTCGAGAGCGGGCTCAAGAAGCCGCTGCTGCTCAATGTCAATTTCCCGCCGGGCGACAGCTGGCCGCTGCGCGCAACGCGCCTCGGCTCGCGCGTGTACCGCGACGAGGTGGAGTTCAGGAAGGATCCGCGCGGGCGCGAGTACCTGTGGATCGGGGGCCCGGGCGTCGAGCACCGGCCGATCGCCGGCTCGGACACGGAGGCCTACGACGAGGGCGTGGTGGGGGTGACGCCGCTGGTGCTCGATCTGTGGGCGCGCGAGCGGCAGGAGCAGGCCGAGCAGATCCGCGCTCTGGTCGAGCGCGTGGAAAGCTGACGCACGGCCGGGCGGCGTGGTAGGACGGGGACCCCATGGCAGCCCGCAAGCGAACTTCGAAGATTCCAGGAAGGCGCCCGTGCGTCGCTCGCCCACGCCGCGCGGCGTCGGTCGCGGCAAGGCCCCGGCCAAGGCGAGTGCAGCGCGCCGCCGCGCGACGCTCTCGGACACGGTGCTCGAGCTCGACACGATGGCGCACGTCCGCAAGATGATCCGGGGCATCCAGGACTTCCCGCAGCCGGGGGTGCTGTTCCGCGACATCACGCCGCTCCTGGCCGATCCTCGCGGCTTCCATATCGTGCTCGACGCCATTGCCGAGCGCTTCCTGGGCGAGCACGTCGACGCGGTGGTCGGTATCGAGTCGCGCGGTTTCATCTTCGGCGGCGCGCTGGCCGCGCGGCTCAACGCGAGCTTCGTGCCGGTGCGCAAGCCCGGCAAGCTGCCGTACCGCACCGACAAGGTGTCGTACTCGCTCGAGTACGGCGAGAGCGAGCTGGAGATGCACCGCGACTCTCTGGAAGAGGGCGCCAGCGTGGTCGTCGTCGACGACCTCCTGGCCACCGGCGGCACGGCCGCTGGCCGCTGCGGAGCTGGTCCACCGCCAGGGCGCCTACGTGGCCGCTTTCGCGTTCGTGATCGAGCTGGACTCGTCGAGCGGCCGGGACCGCCTGCTGCCCACGCCGGTCGTCTCCATCGTCCACTACGACTGACGCCGCGGCGTCGCCCGGGCGTCTTGTGGGTCCGGGCTGCCGGGTTCCGACGGCTGGCCTCACTTTGGAACGTGGAAAGGTGCGCGCCAGTCGGCGCTGCACCGTGGCTTCAAGCACGGAGAGGGATGCTTCATGTCACCTAGACTCTGGGCGCTCCTGCTGTTCGCGGTCTTGTTGGCCGTATCGGGCTGCAGCGACGGCGCCGTCACGGCGGCCAGCGGCAACGGCGCGGTCGCGGCAACATCCCGACTGGCGCCGGCGTCGGCGATAGCTGCACCAGCCAGGCGTGCCGCGCCGGGCTGAGATGCGAGAGCGGCGTGTGCGCGCCGGGGCACAGCACGGCCGCCAACGCCCCCTGCGTGATCAGCGGCGAGTGCCAGGACGGCCTGCAGTGCCTGTCGGGTACGTGCCAGCCCGCCGGTCAGGGTGCGAAGGGCGACAGCTGTCGCGGCGACGGCGATTGCCAAGCGGGGCTGCGCTGCGGTCTGGTCGGGTTCTCCGCGCAGTGCATGCCCGAGGGCTCGAACGGCGTGGGCAAGGCCTGCACGACGAGCGCCGACTGCCTCGTCGGGCCTGGCGTGCACGGGCGGAGTCTGCTCCGCGACGCCGCCCGGCGCGCCGAGCTTCGGCGCACCCAGCTGGCAGGGCGTCACCTGCGACGCGCCCTCGACGGGCCCGGTGCGGGCGTACTTCGAGGTGCCGGGCGTGACGGACCCGGCCGGCCAACTACGGGGATTTCTTCCGGCTGCCGTTCCCGAACGACATTCTCTCGATGGGCGGCAAGCTGGACCTCACGGGCTTCCCGACGCCGGGCAAGGAGCTGCTCGGCTTCGACCCGGTGCAGCTCTACATCGACGCGCTGGTCAAGAACGACCAGCCTGGGGCACCTACCCGACGGTCATCTTCCGCTTCTCCGGGGCGCGTCGACTACGCGCAGCTTCCAGGGAAAGACCGGCACGAGCCCGGTCAACTGGGTCGATATTACCACGGGCGCTCCGGAGTACGGCCGCAGCTCGGGGCTCGGCTGGTACTACTCGGGCGGCCGCACGAACTACGTCTGCGACAACTGGTTCGCCGTGCGCCGGCCGCAGGGTCGTCCGCTGGTGCCGGGGCACACCTACGCGGTGTGGCTGACCACGGCCGGCGTGGACCACAACGGCAAGACGATCGAGCGCTCGCTGCAGCTCACGAAGCTGCTCGGCAACAACGCTGCGCCCAGCGATGCGAAGCTGGCCCAGGCCTACGCCGCCTACAAGCCGTTCCGCGACTACCTGACCGATCAGGTCGATCGATCCGGCCACGATCCTGAACGCGACGGTGATCACGGCGGGTACGGTCCGCGACCCGTGGCGGCTATCGCGAAGACGATCGACTCGCAGGCCTGCCCCCACCGCCAAGAGCTGGGTCAAGTGCGGCGCGGGCGTCAAGTCACCGTGCCCGCAGGCCGACGGCGATCGCGCCTGCGGCGACGGCACCAACGCGGCGTACGACGAGTACGAGGCGCTGGTATCTCTGCCGATCTTCCAGCAGGGCACCGAGCCGTACAAGGACTCGGGCGGCAACGTGACCGACCAGGTCGCCCGCACGGAGGACGTGTGCATGGCGCTGACGGTCCCCAAGGGCAGCGATGCCGGCGAACGGCTGGCCGCTGGTCGTCTATGCGCACGGCACCGGGGGCTCCTACCGCAGCCACATCCGGCCCGAGGTCGCCGGCGCGCTGTCGAACGTGACCACGCCGAGCGGCACGGTAGCGTTCGCCGTGCTCGGCATCGACCAGGTCGAGCACGGGCCGCGCCGCGGCAGCTCGACCGATTCGCCCGACAACCTGTTCTTCAACTTCGCCAACCCCGACGCCGCTCGCGGCAATCCGATCCAGGGCGCGGCCGATCAGCTGTCGCTCGCGAAGTTCGCCGCGTCTCTCGACGTGACGGCCGCCGATACCGGCGGCGACGCGATCAAGGTCGACCCGAACGCGATCGTGTTCTTCGGTCACTCGCAGGGCTCGACCGAGGGCAGCCTCGCCCTGCCGTACACCGACGTGTACAAGGCCGCCGTCCTGAGCGGCGACGGCGCGAGCCTGATGGACGCGCTGCTCAACAAGACGAGCCCGGTGAACATCAAGGGCGCGCTGCCGTTCGTGCTGGCTGACTACGACTCCAAGGGAGGCTTGAACGGCGGGAACATGCACCCGGTGCTGTCGCTGCTCCAGCAGTGGGAGGACCCGGCCGACCCCCTGAACTTCGCGCGGGCCATCGGGCGCGAGCCGGTGACGGGCATGCAGCCGAAGCACGTCTTCCAGACGTACGGTCTCGGCGACACCTACGCGCCGCCGGTCACACTGCAGACGTTCGCCATCGCCGCGGGGCTGGACGTGGCCAAGGCGGACTCCAGCGTGACGACGCCGGACGACATCGGAGGCCACGCCGAAGCCGGTGCCGCTCTCCGGGAACGTCACGGTCGGCGGCAACCCGTACACGCTGGCTGTCCGCGAGTACGCGCCGCCTTCAGGCAACGACGGCCACTTCGTCGTCTTCGACGTGCAGAACGCCAACGACGACGCGACGCGCTTCCTCGGCATGGCCGCCGAAGGCAACGTGCCCCAGGTCGGCAAGTAGGCGAGCGCGGCGCCGGCCGCTACCCGCAGTCGGCCCCGTTCTTCCTGCAGTCCGAAAACCGGCAGCGGCAGTGGAGGATCGTGCCGTCGGGCAGGCGGGTGGTCCAGCCTTCCTTCCCGCAGTCGTTGAAGTCGCAGTGGCTCGTGCTCTCGGTGCCGTCGGGGTGACGGGTGGTCCAGCCGTCCTTCCAGCACTTGCCGAAGTGGCAGCTCGGTCTCGCTGCGGCCGCCGCCCGGGTAGTCGGTGGTCCAGCCTTCGGCCATGCAGTCACCGAAATGGCAGCGCGTGCGCGCCTGGTTGCCGTCGGGCAGGCTCGTGGTCCAGCCGTTGGCGAGACAGTCGCTGAAGTCGCACCTCGACTGGATGTCGCCCTTGGCGCCGTGGCTGGTCCAGCCGTTGTGCAGGCAGTCGTTGAAATCGCAGCGCCCGGCCGCCAGCGTGGAGGCGGAGTACAGCTCGCGGAGCTCCGCCGTGTCCGGTGGATCGCCGGCACGCGCCGGAAGCTCGAGGCACAGGAGCGCCGCGCCGCACAGGACGGCAGACAGGGTCGCACCACGCCAGAGCCTCCGCGCCATCGCTCGAACCCAATGTAGATCCGCCGCGGCGCGTCCGCCAGACGCGCTCCGATCGGCCGGAAACGGCATCACGTCGCCGATGGCCGGTGCGCCGAGGGCGAGGGCGATCAGTCGATCGACGCCGAGCGCGTTGCCGCCCGCGGGCGGCATGCCTTCTTCGAGCGCGGCCAGCAGGCGTTCGTCGAGCGGGTAGACGGGGCGGCGGCGCTTCCTGCGTTCGGCGCGGTCGCGGCGGAAGCGGCGGCGCTGCTCGGCGGCGTCGGTGAGCTCGCCGAAGCCGTTGCAGAGCTCCACGCCGGCGACGTAGAGCTCGAAACGCTCGGCCACGCTGGGATCGCGCGGCGAGGGACGCGCGAGCGACGCCTGGCTCAGCGGGTAGTCGCACAGGAACACGGGGCGCCGCCGGCGGGCGAGCGCCGGCTCGACGCGATCGACGAGCAGCTCGAAGAAACGATCCTCGTCGCGGGCGGCCAGATCGACCGCGTCGCTCACATCGGCGTAGCGGCGGAACGCCTGCCGCACGCTGATGCGCGGGAAGGGCAGGGTCAGGTCGACGCGCCGACCGTCGGGAGCGCGTAGCCCGCCGCGCGAGCGCCGCCGCGACGCGCACGACGATCTGCTCGGTGTCGGTGATCACGTCGTCCTGTCCGGCGAACGCGCGGTACCACTCGCACAGCATGAACTCGGGCTGGTGGAGCGGGCCCTGTTCGTCCGCCCGCCAGCAGTGCGACAGCTGGTAGATGCGCGGCAGACCGCCGGCGAGCAGCCGTTTCATGGCGTGCTCCGGCGAGGTGACAAGGTAGCCGCGTCCGGCGCGCAGGGCGTCGACGTGCAGGTCCAGGCCGGGGGTCGGCACGCGCTGCGGCGTGTCGACCTCGACGAAGGCCTGCTCGCGGAAATAGTCGCGGATCGCCGAAAGGGCGCGGGCGCGCAGCAGCAGACGTGGACCTGCGCCGCGCCACGCCAGTCGCGAGAACTCGCCGCCGGCAGCGCTCGGCGGCGCCGGGAAGCGCTGCACCAGCTGTGCGCGCTGGAGCCCTCCGCCGGCGTAGCGTCCTTCGACGACGACAAGATCGCCGGCCTCGAGTCGAGCGCCGGCTCGACCCGGAGCGCGCCCAGGGCGTCCGCCACCAGGAGCGGCTCGAGCGACGCGACGCGGCCGCCGACCCGCACGCGCGCTCGCACCCGCTTGTCGGACAGATCGCCCAGCGACAGCACGCGCGTCACGCTGCCCGCCTCGGCCCGACGCGCATGAGCTACCCGCCGACGAATACGCGGGCGGCGAAGGCGGCGATCTGCGAGCCCATCCACGGACCGGCGACGGCCAGCGCGATGGCGACGACGACGAGCCGCGGCAGATGCGCGAGCGTCATGTCCTGCACCTGGGTGGCCGCCTGGAAGATCGCGACCAGCAGACCCGCGAGCGCGGCGACGCCGACCACCGGAAGCGATACCGCGACCGCGAGCAGCAGGGCCTGCTGCGCGTCGGCGGCGAGGTGGGCGATAGGCATGCTCAATCGCCTCCCGCGTCCGTGGAACTGCCGCCGGCGCCACTGCTGCCTGCGCTGCCCGCATCGGTGCCGCCCGTGCCGGCTGATCCGCCGCTGCCCGCATCGGTGCCGCCCGTGCCCGCTGATCCGCCGCTGCCGGCTGATCCGCCGCTGCCGGCTGATCCGCCGCTGCCACTTCCACCGTAGCCGCTGTACGGTGGGACCGACGGATCGGGCTGGAAGCCCTTGGCTGCCGGTGCGCACGCGGACGTGCTCGGCTTGTCGGGAGGACGCGGACAGCAGCGCGAGCTGTCGGCGGCGATGTTGATGTCGGCGGTGCAGACGAGGCCCGCGTTGCAGTCGTCGTTGGCGTGGGCGCGGTCGCAGGTCGCCCCTTCATCGCCGCCAGCACAGGCCGTCACGACGAAGAGCGCCAGAGCCGCGGGCAATAGAGCGAGGCGAGCGGGCAGAGCGCGCAGCGTCATCTGGATCCCCCTCCGCGGTCAGCCCATCCCTGCGTCGCTTGCGCCGCCGGTTCCACCCGTCGAGGCGCCGCCGGTTCCACCCGTCGAGGCGCCGCCGGTTCCACCCGTCGAGGCGCCGCCGGTTCCACCCGTCGAGGCGCCGCCAGTGCCGGCGTCGCTGCCCGCGGTTCCGCCGGTTCCTCCGGTTCCGCCCGTCGACGTTCCGCCCGTGCCGCCGGTTCCGATCGAGCCGCGGCGCGTGCAGGTGGACACGTTGATCTGCTGACCATCCCGCGGGCAGCAGCGATCCGCGCCGGGCTGCTGCAGTTCCGTTTCCCGGATGCAGACGAGGCCGGAGGCGCAGTCCTTGTCGCCGTTGGCGGTCGCGTCACAGCGCTGCCCTTCGCCCTGGCGCGCACAGCCGGCGAAAGCGACGAGCAATGCGCAAGCGGAAAGGAGGAGCAGGGCGGAAACCCGTCGGCGACGTGCGGTCATGGGCGCGACATTCCTAGCAGGCCGTCCACGGCCGTGTCCACCGCCCAGGCGGGGCGGCCGGATCGGCCCGGCCGGGCGCCTGCGGCGCCGATCCGGCCCGGCGCGCTTTCAGCCCGCGCCGCGCTGCTGCCGGCGGTCCTTGGCTTCCACGGCCTCGGCGAACAGGCTCACGTACTGGAATGCGCTGGTGATGGAGAACACGAGCGAGATGTAGATCAGCCAGCGTCCCACGTGGACCATGTCCACCACGCCCAGGTCGAGGAAGCCCAGCGACAGGTGGTACGGGTAGCCGATGAGCAGGGCCAGGATGCCGACCATCTGCAGCGCCGTCTTGTTCTTGCCGCCCCCACCAGCGGCGATCACGACGCCCTCGCTGCTTGCGATCGATCGGAGCCCGGTGACGGAGATCTCGCGTGCCAGGAGCAGCACCACCGCCCACTCCGGGATGCGTCCCATCGGCACCATCCACACGAGCGACGCCATCACCAGCAGCTTGTCCGCCAGTGGATCAAGGAACTTCCCGAGCACGCTGACCACACCCATGCGTCGCGCCAGGTAGCCATCCAGCAGATCGGTGATGGCCGCGGCGGAGTACACGATGGCCGCCCACACGCAGTCTTTCGGCGTCCCGCGACCGATGAGCCACAGCACCACCGGGATGATGAGGATGCGCCCCATCGTGAGCAGGTTGGGCAGATTGACCGCGTCGTCCTTGATCGAACCGGCGGCGCTCCTTGCGGAGCGCCGGATCCGCGGCCCGGCGCCGGCGGCCGCGCCGCCAGCGCCTGGAAGGCGGATTGGAAGGTCGAGCGCCGGCCATGGCGCGCATGATAGGTCAGCCCGGCCGGGAACTGCCAGGCGCGTTCCGCTCGGGATCGACGAAGACCGCGCCTTCGCCGTTGAAAACCACCAGGCCGTGCGTCGAACCCGGCGCCTGGCTCGCGGGCAGGGGTTGCGGCAGCAGCCGCCCGGTCCAGCCCAGCACGTCTTCGGCGCGGAGCGAGAGCGGCTGATCGGCGTCCACGTCGAGCCCGCGGAGCGGCAGGTGCGTGGCGAAGACGAGGTGGCCGCGGCCGGAGAACTGGACCATCGCGATCGGATCGTCGTCTCCCGTGGCCAGCCGCCCGTTTTCGTGGCGGAGCGTGCTGTCGAAGCCCAGCAGCCGATCCTCCCGCACGTACAGGAAGTCGCGGTCCAGTGCGACGGCGACCGCCGACAGCGGCGCGGGCGCCGCGATCACCAGCCTGCCCGCTCCTTCGAGCTCCACCAACGGCAGCGCGGAGCCGCCCAGCGGCTCGACCTGGTCGCGCCCTCGCGCCCGGCGCTTCACCTCGCGGCTGGCGAACGGCTTGCCGTGGGGTAGGAGCGCCCGCACCCAGGCAACGCGCGCTACGAACGATTCGCTGACCCGTACCAGCGCCAGGCCCTCCTGCATCACCACGCCTGGGCCGTCCGAAAACCAGAGCCGCGAGCTCTGCGCCAGCTCGCTGGGTGACGGTGGGCGGTCGGGGAGAGCCGGCGCGGGCGCCGGGGCGCTGCTCGCGGCGGCAGGTGGGAGTGAGGTCGGGACGGCTGGAACGGCGGGGCCGAATCGACCCGGCGGTGCTGCCCCTACCGGGCTTCGCGAAGGAGGCAGTCGCTCTTCGCCCGGCTCGACCGCGCGCCAGCGGCCGGAGCGCGACGGCGGCGCGCCGGCGCCGGGCCCCGCCATCGAAAACGGTCGCGGTTCGTCGAGCTCGCGCACGGCGTCGGCGGCCGCGAGACGCATTTCCTCGCGCTCGGGCGGATTCGGGTCTGGCGGCGCCGCCTCGTCGTCGAGCAGGTGCTGCATGCGCCGGACCATGTGTTGCTGCCCGGCACGCTCGAAGGCCGCGAGGGCCTTGGCGTGATCGCTCGATCCGCTCGAACACCAGCCCGAGGTAGCCCCAGGCGCGGCGATGGTCGGGCACGATGCGGAGCACGGCTTCCAGCGCATCGCGGGCCTGCATCGACTGCCCGGTTTTCAGGTAGCACAGGGCGAGGTTGATGCGCGGCGTGACCTCGCCGGGATAGGCGCTGATCAAGTCCTCGTAGATCTGGATGGCGCGCGGATACAGCCCCAGCCGGAAGTAGACGACGCCGAGCAGGCCCTGGCCCTCGACGTCCCGGGGCTGCATCGACAGGGCGCGCTCGAGCTCTTCCTTGGCTTCGCCGACGCAGTTGTCCTGCAGGAGCTCGCTGCCGCGGTACAGGTGGAACAGGAAGTCCTCGCCGTCGAACGTGTTCGGCGGAATGGATTCCGGTTCGTTGGCCTCGACGCCGCCGGGCGGCTCCGCCGCGAGTGCGCGCTCGACCGCTGTGGTCTGTTCGCCCCGGTCCGCCATGACCCAGAGCCTACCTCACGTCGGGCCGCGCGGCTGCGACGGCCTCTTCCAGGGAGAAACGCCCTTCGTGCAGCGCCCGGCCGACGATCGCGCCGGCGATGCCCGGCTCGCGCGCGAGCAGCCCCAGGTGCTCCAGCGTGCCTACGCCGCCGCTGGCGATCACCGGCACGCCGCCGTCGCGGGCCAGGCGGGCCGTTTCGGCGATGTTGGGCCCGGTCTCCATGCCGTCGCGCTCGATGTCCGTGTACAGCACCGCGGCAAGCCCTGCGCCGAGCTCGCGCACGACGTCGACCGCGCGGCGGGTGGACTGCTCGAGCCAGCCGTCGGTGGCGACCAGCCCGCCCCGTGCGTCGACTGCCACGATGATGCGCCCGGGGTGCTGCCGGGACGCGGCGCGTACCAGATCCGGATCGCGGATGGCGACGGTGCCGAGCACCACACGATCGACGCCGAGCTCGAGGTACGCCTCGATCGCGTCGGGAGTGCGGATGCCGCCGCCGACCTGCACGCCGCTGCCGAACGCCGCCACGATGTCGCGCACCAGCCCGCGCTGGGCCGCCGCGCCGTCGCGCGCGCCGTCCAGATCGACCACGTGCAGCCGCGCCGCGCGGCCCGACCAGCTCTCTGCGAGTCGGGGCGGGTCGTCGTGATAGACGGTGACCTCGTCGTAGCGGCCCTGGCGCAGCCGCACCGCCTGGCCGCCGAGCAGATCGATCGCGGGAATGACGTCCATCTAGCCTCGCAGGAACTTCCCCAGCAGCGCGAGCCCTGCACGCTGGCTCTTCTCTGGATGGAATTGCGTCGCAAACACGTTGTCCCTGGCGACCGCCGCGGTCACCGTGTTCGTGCCGTAGCGGCAGACGGCACGCAGCACCGAGTCGTCCGCCGGAACGGCGTGGTACGAATGCACGAAGTACACCCAGGCGCCCTCGCCGCCGGCCGCTTCCAGGCAGGGGTGCCCGCCGCCGACGAGCTCGAGCTGGTTCCAACCCATGTGCGGGATCTTGATCCCGCCGCCGCCCGCCAGGCGTTCTACCCGCCCGGAAAACAGCCCCAGCCCCCGCGCTCCGGGCGCCTCGTCGCTGCCCTCGAACAGCACCTGCAGCCCAAGGCAGATGCCGAGATAGGGCACGCCGGCGTGGATCCGCTCCAGCACCGCTTCGCCGATGCCGCCGCCGAGCGCCGCGGCCGCATCGCGGAAGCCGCCCTGTCCGGGCACGATCACGCGATCAGCGCGGCGCACGTCCTCCGGCTCGGCCGAGCGCAGTACCTCGATCGCGACGCTCTGCTCGGCCGCGGCGGTCTCGACGGCCTTCTCGACCGAGCGCAGATTGCCGAGCCCCGTGTCGACGACGACGGCGAGCATCTCCGCTCCGCTCAGACCAGCGTTCCCTTGGTCGAGGGAATGCCGGGTGCACGGGGATCGAGCTCCACCGCCTGGCGCAGCGAACGCGCGAAGGCCTTGAAGCAGATCTCCACGATGTGATGCAGGTTGTCGCCTTCCAGCAGCCGCAGGTGCAGGTTCGCCTTGGCGGTCCGGGCGAAGGCCTCGAAGAACACCGGCGAAAGCTCCACGTCCCAGGTTCCGAGCTTCGCCTTGGGCAGCGGCACCCGCCACACGAAGAACGGGCGCCCGCCGAGATCCAGCGCCGCCGTCACCAGTGCCTCGTCCATGGGCAGCGTAGCCGAGCCATAGCGGCGGATGCCGCGCCGCTCGCCCAGCGCCTCGAGCACGGCCTGCCCCAGTACGATGCCGAGATCCTCCGTGGTGTGGTGCCCGTCGATCTCCACGTCGCCCTTGGCGTGCACGTCCAGATCGATCGACCCGTGCCGCGCGATCTGCTCGACCATGTGCGACAGGAAGGGCAGGGGAGTCTCGATCGACGCCTGGCCCGTGCCGTCCAGGTCGAGCTCGACGCGGATCTCCGTCTCGCGCGTCTTGCGTTCCACCACGGCACGCCGCGTCATTGCAGCTCCTCGAGCTTCCACGCGCCGTGCTCGCGCACGAGCTCCACCGTGCCGCCGGCGCCGTACGCCATGGTCGCCTGGTCGCCGATGCGCTCGATATGCGCCGTGGGCAGCGCCGCGGCGAGCGCCTGCGTGATGCGCTCCATCTCCTCGCGCTGTTCGCCCTCGAAGGCCTTCTTGAGCATCGCCGCCGTCAGTCCCTCGCTCTTCTTGTCCGGGACGAAGCGCAAGAGCACGTCGTAGCGCTTGTTCTTGAGAGCCCGCACGAACGCCTGGACCGCCGCCTCGGGCGTCGCCTGGCTGTAGAGGTCGATGGCCGAGCCGTCTACGCGCCAGCGCCCGTCCTCGTAGATCAGCAGCAGCGACTGTCCGTCCGGCGCGCTGACAGTGGCGGTCACCAGCGGCGGGCCCGACGGCCGTTCGAGCGCCTTGGTGATGTCGTTCACCTCATCAGGGTTTTCCTTCACCATGCGCTGGAAGGCTTCGAACGGAATGGTCTTTTTCGCCTCGTCGCTGAGCATGGCGTAGGCGTCGGATAGCCGCCCTTCGCGCAACGCCTGCGCGTAGGCGTCCAGCGCTGCCTTGGGGCTCCGGACGGGCGGCGTGGAGCTGCAGGCGGAGGCCGCCGCGACGAGCAGCAGCGCTCCGAACAGCGGCCCACGAAGCGAGCGGGGAAACGGCATGGCTGGCTGGCGGATTACCACAAGGGCCGTTCGGGAGCGACTCCGTGGCGGCCTGCCCGCCGTGGGCTGGACCTCGGCCTCATCCGTACTACTGTGCTGATATGCCGTCGCGGTCCCCGGGTTCCACCCCTCCGGAGCGCATCGCCGTGTTGCCGCTGCGCAATTCGGTGCTGTTTCCCATGTCGGTCGTGCCGATCAACGTCGGCCGGCCGCGGAGCGTCCGGCTGGTGGAGGAGCTCAGCGGGCGCGACAGCGCGCTGGTCGGCGTGATCACCCAGAAGAACGCCGAGACGGTCGAGCCCACCTTCGAGGATCTGTACTCCGTCGGGACCATCGCGCGTGTGGTCAAGGTGATCCGGCTCGGCCCGTCCAACTACAGCGTCGTGCTGAACGGCGTCGGCCGCTTCCATCTCGCCGAGCCGCTGGGGCTCGAGCCGTACATGCGCGCCGGCATCGAGCGCGTTGCCGAACCGGGCGAGCCCGACGAGGAGTTGCGCAAGCTCGGGCAGAAGCTGCGCGAGCGCACGCGCCAGGTGCTCGGGCTGATGCCCAATCTGCCCAAGGAAACGGCCGGCATCCTCGACAACGTGCGCGAGCCCGGCGCTCTGGCCGATCTCATCGCCTCCAACTTCCCGGAAGAGCAGGCGAGCATTGCTACGCGCCAGCAGGTGCTCGAGGCCTTCGACGTGAAGAAGCGCGTCGAGCTCGTGCTCGCCATGGTCGAGCGCCAGCTCGAGGTGCTGCGCGTCAAGGGCGAGATCTCGACCATGGTGCAGGACGAGATGAGCCGCTCGCAGCGCGACTACGTCCTGCGCCAGCAGATGCGCAGCATCCGCGAAGAGCTCGGCGAGGCCGCCGAGGACGACGAGATCGAAAAGCTGCGCGAGCGCGTCGCGCGGGCCGAGCTGCCCATCGAGGCGGACAAGGCCGCGCGCAAGCAGCTCTCGCGGCTTTCGAACATGCAGCCGCAGTCGGCCGAGTACCAGGTCACGCGCACCTACGTGGAGTGGCTGGCGGATCTGCCGTGGTCGCGCACCACGCCCGATCGCTTCGATGTGAAGGCCGTGCGCCGCTGCCTGGACGAGGATCACTTCGGGCTCGAGCGCGTGAAGCGCCGCATCGTCGAGTACAGCGCCATCCGCCAGCTGCGCCGCGACAAGAAAGGGCCGATCCTGCTTTTCGTGGGGCCGCCCGGCGTGGGCAAGACGTCGCTCGGCCGCTCCATCGCGCGCGCCATGGGCCGGCGCTACGCGCGCATCTCCCTCGGCGGCGTGCGCGACGAAGCGGAGATCCGCGGTCACCGCCGCACCTACGTCGGCGCGCTACCTGGTCGCATCATCCAGGCGCTGAAGAAGGTCGGCACGAAGAACCCGGTGCTGGTGCTGGACGAGGTCGACAAGATGGGCGCCGACGTGCGCGGCGATCCGGCCGCGGCGCTGCTCGAGGTGCTCGATCCGGAGCAGAACGACGCCTTCGTCGATCACTACATCGGGCTGCCCTTCGATCTGTCGGAGGTCACGTTCCTGGCCACGGCCAACTACCGCCAGCACATCCCCGAAGCGCTCAAGGACCGCATGGAGCTCATCGAGGTGCCGGGCTACACGCGCACCGACAAGCGCAACATCGCCCAGCAGTTCCTCGTGCCGAAGCAGCTCAAGGAGCACGTGCTCGGCGAGGAGCAGCTCGAGTTCATGAACGAGGGCGTGGAGGCGATCATCGACTTCTACACGCGCGAGGCGGGCGTCCGCGGCCTGGAGCGCGAGATCGCCTCTGTCTGCCGCGACGCGACGGTGCGCATCGCCGAAGGGCAGGAACGTCCAGGGCGTGAAGGTCGATCACGAGCACGTGGAAGACGTGCTGGGCATCCACCGCTACCATCCGGAGGTGGCCGAGCGCGAGCTGGCGCCGGGCGTGGCGACGGGGCTCGCCGTGACGCCCGCCGGCGGCGACCTGCTGCTGGTGGAAGCCACGCGCATGCCGGGCAAGGGCGAGATCACCGTGACCGGCAGTCTGCGCGCGGTGATGAAGGAATCGGCGGCGACGGCGCTCTCGTTCGTGCGCTCGCACGCCGATGCCCTGTCGCTCGATCCCGAGTGGCTCAAATCGATCGACCTGCATCTGCACATCCCGCGCGCCGGCGCGTCGCGCGATGCGGCCAGCGCTGGCGTGGCGATGTACGTGGCCGTGGTCACGCTGCTGCTCGGTGTCTCGGCGCGTGCCGACGTGGCGATGACCGGCGAGATGACCCTGCGCGGCAGCATCCTTCCGGTGTCCGGCATCAAGGACAAGATCCTCGCCGCCCACCGGGCGGGCATCCGCGAGGTCGTGCTGCCAGCCCGGAACGAGCGCGAGCTGGAAGAGGTCCCTGATGAGGTCAAGCACGACCTGGTCGTGCACCTCGTCAGCCGCATCGACGAGATCCTCCCGCTCGTGCTCGCCCCGCCCGACAAGTCGAAAGACAGCGACCGCGCCACGCCGCAGGAAGCACGACCGTAGGCTACCGCCGCCCGAGCTCCCACTCGAGCTGGCCCGCCGTGCCCGTCACCCGCAGGCGGCCGCCGTGCACGCCCTCCAGGTGACACCAGGTGCACAGGGCGATCACGTTCTCGTCCTTGTCGCTTCCCCCGTGTGACCGGAACCTCACGTGATGCGGTGTCACATCGCGCCGCGAGCACACCGGGCTCGAGCACGTGTAGCGTTCGCGCGCGTAGATGTGCGCGTATTTCTCGCTGCGCTCCGTCAGGTGCCGCCACGCTTCCCATGCCGTGTCGCACAGCAAGCGAACGAAGCTCGTCCCGCGCGGCAGGTGCTTGCCCATCACGCCGGCGAGCGCCCGCCAGAAGCGCGCCCTGTCCCGCGCCCCCCGGAGGTCCACCCGCACGTTCGCCGCGCCCGCGCCGAGCCTGGCGGACATCTGGCTTCGGGCCTCGAGCACGGCGTCGCGTTCACCCGAGAGCACCCGCGACTCGAGCTGCCGGAGCTCCCGCACCGTTTCTTCCGGCGGCGGCGCTGCCCGCCCACCGACACTGCGCGAAAGCTCTGCGGCGCGCAGGTCTTCTTCGAGATGCTTCACCGTCCGGGCCCCGGCCCGCTCGACCCAGGCGTCGGCCGTCTCCGCCGTTGCCACCCGCGAGATCAATCGCGCCGCTTCGTACCCGATCCCGCCCGTAGCCAGCGCGCCCCGCACCCGCGTGCACCACCGCCGCGCCAGCGCGACTTTCGCCTTGAAGCCCGACGGCGAGATGCCCAGGCGCTCGCGCACGTACTGCGACTCCGTCGCGTAGCCGAGCTTCCGCCAGCCCTCGGCTTCGTGCAGCGTCACGCCGAGCGTCACTGTCTCGAGAGCCCCGCGCTCGCTTCCGGGAGAGACATCGTCGGCGGACATCTGGCTCGAGCCGTCCAATAGCGCCCGCATCCCGCGCACGGTCGATCGCGACGCCAGCTCCGTCAGCCCCGCGTCAGTGCGTTGCGTGCCGCGCGACCAGCTCCGCCATGCACCATCCGACCGCGCCGCCCGAAAGCGCCGCGCGCAGCTGCGGCAGCTTCGCCACGCGCTCGGCGAGCAAGCGAGACTCGTTCGCCCAGCGACCGCTCCGCCCGCAGCGCTCGCGCGCATACGCGCCCAGCGACGAGAACCCGAGCTCGTGATGCCCGCCACGTTGCGCCAGCGCACCCAGCAGCTCGCCCAGCATCAGCCGCGTCCGGCTCTCGCCCCGCACGAGCCGAGCAAGCCGCGCGCCGAGCCGCTCGACCTCGTCCGGCGAAACCGCGCGCGCCTGCGCGCCGAGCCGCTCGACCTCGTCCGGCGAAACCGCGCGCGCCTGCGCGCCGAGCCGCCCGACCTCGTCCGGCGGGACCGCACGCGGACAGGCTGGGTGGCGGCGACGCACGGCTCTTCCAGCAGCGGGCGAGGTCATGGGGCGACCCGGAACACAGCGTCGGGTGGCCAGCGGAGCGAGGTCGTAGATCGACCGTGACGCAGAGCGTCGGTGGCGGCGGAGCAAGGTCGTGAAGCACAGCGTCGGTGGCGCGCAGCAAGGTCGTAGATCAACGTGAAGGACGAGGGCGCCGCGCCGCTCATCCAGCAGCCGCCCGACTTCGCCGCGGGACCCTCCTCGTCGAGAGCGTGCCTGGCGACGCGCCGCGACTCGGCCAGCTGCGCGCCGACGACGCGCTCCCACACCCAACGACCGCTCCGCACCCGCGCCGCGACTCGGCGAGTTGTGGGTCGACGGCGCACCTCGCCAACGGTCGCTCCCTGCCAGCGACCGAATCCGGCGAGCTCCCGCAGCCCACGATCGCTCCGCACCCGCGTCAGCAACCGAACCCCCGGTCCCGCACCCGGCAAGCGTCGCCGATACTTCCGGGGGTCAGGCTTGGAAGACCGCGGTAGCTTCCACACCGAAGCTCACGAATCCGGAGTGCAGCGGCCTGCTGCAGTCCGTGACGATGCTGTGGCGACCGGGCAGGCCCAGGCAGCCGCTGGAGCCCCGCGGATGGAACAGCCCGGCCACGTACGGCGCGAAGCGCAACCACGGCACTACTCCCGGATGGACGCGATGCGGATCCGCACTGCGCCGATTTCCACTTCCCGGGATCGCTGCCAGAGCTCGTCGAAGGGGATGGGGTGCGTCACGAAGACATCCACCTCCAAAAGCGGCTCGCCCGGATCCCACAACGAGAAGACCTGCATGCCCTTGTCCTCGACCGACTGCCGGCGCTTTTCGGGATCGGCGAAGTCCGTCGCCTGCACGGGGGCTCGCGGCCTGAGCCCGAGGTTGGAGAGCGCCTGCATCGCCCGGAGCGTCTCGGCGGCCTCCAGGTCCACCACCAGATCGATTTCCGCCGTCAAGCGCGCATGGCCATGCAACACCGTCGCGAGGCCCCCCACCACGACGTAGCGCGCCTTCGCATCGCCCAGCGCCCGGAACACGCGCTCGTAGATGGACACGCGCCCTTCGTAGCACTAGTGCGTCGGGCTCGACTGCAACGGCGCCTGCCAAATCACTCGTGTAGTCTCTGGACGCGCCGCACGCCCCGGCACAGCCCTCGACCCCATCCCCCTTCCAGTTTTCCCGCCTTCCTGTTCAATCCCCCCGAGCCGTGACGACTCCCGACGCCGCTCTGCCGCCCCTCGGCCGTTCCACCGCGCTCCGCGTTGCCGCGCTCGTGGCGTTCGTGCTGCTCGGGGCGCTCGGGTTTTTGCCGCTGTTCGGCGGGCCCGGCTACGAAGCGGCGCTCGCGGCGGGGGTCGTGCTGCCCTCGACGGCGGCGATCGCGGCGGCGCTCGAAATCGCCGCGCGCCGCCCGGAGCCGTTCGACGCGTTCGGCCGCGGCGCGGCGATGGGCTTCGCGCTCGCCCTGATCGGCTACGCGGTCACGCTCCTGCACGGCCTGCGCGTCGGGTTCTGCGATCTGCCCGGCGGCAGCGAGCTCTTCGCGCTCGGCCCCGCCGTGGGCGCGGTGATGGGCGGCGCGTGGGGCGGCGTGGTCGGGCTCGTCGCAGCGCGCGTGAAGCGCCGCCGGCGCCGCATTGCGGCGGCCATCGCGCTCGCGCTCGCGGGCCCCGTGTGCGGCGTGCTCGTCAGCGGCTGGCGCTTCGTGTCGAGCCCGATGGTGTACGCCTTCGATCCGTTCTTCGGCTACTTCTCCGGGCCGCTCTACGACACCGTGATCGATGCGGCGTGGAACCTCTTCACGTACCGCATTGGTTCGCTGTGCACGCTCGCCGCCGCCGCCGTCCTGATGGCGCATCTCGGCCGCGACGCCGCTGGGCGCATCCAACCGCGGAGCCTCGGCCGGCCCGGGCTCGTCCTGGTCGGCCTGCTCGCCGCGGCCGGCAGCCTGGCCGTCACCGCCGCAGGCCCCGAGCTCGGCCACTGGAACACCACCGAGTCGATCACGAAGACGCTCGGCCGGAGTCTCGACATCCAGCGCTGCCACGTCGTCTATTCGAAGAACATCCTCGACCGCGACGCGCGCCTCGTTGGCCGCCAGTGCGACGCCCACGTCCGCCAGATCGAGCGCTACCTCGGCACACACGGCCCGAAGCGCATCACCGTATTCCTGTTCGAGTCGGCCGCGCAGAAGGGCGAGCTGATGGGCGCGTCGGACACGTACATCGCCAAGCCCTGGCGGAAAGAGGTGTACGTCCAGGCCGCGCCCTATCCGCATCCCGTGCTCGGCCACGAGCTCGCACACGTCATCGCCGGCAGCTTCGCCCCGGCGCCGTTCCACGTCGCGGGGCCGCTGGACGGCCTGCTGCCCGATCCGGGCCGCATCGAGGGCATCGCGGTCGCTTCGGCGCCGCCGGAGGACGCCGATCTGACGCTCGAACAGTGGGCGCGCGCCATGCAGGAACTGAAACTCCTGCCGCCGCTGTCGCACGTCTTCCGCCTGGGCTTCCTGGGGGAAAACGCGTCCACTGCGTACACGGTGGCCGGCGCGTTCGTCAGCTGGTTCCACGACCGCTTCGGCGCTCCAGCGCTCCGGCGCTGGTACGGCGGCGCGCCGCTCGTCGCCGTCACCGGCCGCGAGCTGGGCGGCCTCGAAGCCGAGTGGCACAAGTCGCTCCAGAAGGTGAAGGTCAGCCCCGAGGCGATGATCGCGGCCAAGGCGCGCTTCGATCGCCCCGCCATCTTCGGCCGGCGCTGCCCGCACGTGGTGGACCGGCTGGCGCAGCAGGCCGGCGGCGCGCTCGGTAGCAACGACTACCGCAGCGCGCGGAAGGACTACCGCGAGCTGCTCGAGCTCGATCCGGACAACTTCGGCGCGCACATGGGCCTTGCCAAGTGCGATCTGCGCGCCGGCGACACGGCGGCCGGACGCAAGCGCTACCAGGCCATCTCGACCGACGCACACACTGCGAAGCTGCACCAGCTCGCCGGCGTCGAGGCGATCGGCGATCTGGATCTCCGGCAGGGCAGGGTGGACAAGGCGCACCAGCGTTACGACGAGGTCGCGCGCGGCGTGCTCGACGAGGATCACCTGCGCAGTCTGGAGGTGAAGCGGACTCCGCCGAACGCGCTCGCCCGCCGCGCCATCGTCGCGCTGCTCGTCGGCCCCCCGCGTCTCGGCACCGACTGGGGCGTCGCGGCCGCGCTGCTCGGTCGCTGGTCCGCCGCCGATCCGCACGACGGCACCGCCGACTACCTGCTCGGCCGCAACTTCTACACGCAGGGCCGCTGGTCCGTCGGCGCTGCGCACCTGGACGAGGCCCTGCGCCGCACGATCCCCGATCCGCTGGTGCGCCGCGAAGCCCTGCGCATGCGGCTGGTCGTAGCGTGCGCCCGCGGACACCTCCATGTGGCAGAGCGCGCGTACCGGAAGTGGCTCGCCGAGCCCGGTGTGTCGGTGGCGCGCCGGCAGGGAACGGAGCGCATGGCCACGCGCTGCGGCCTCCCCACGCGCCACGGCTCCTGACGCGCGGTCCCTGGTTGGTTCATCCTGGATGGGGGCACCCCACCAGGTCCCGGAGCAGGCCCACCCCATCCGTCCCCGCAGCCCGCGGGCGTTCGGGTGCGCGTGGGGGTCGAGCGTGAGGCGTAAGCGTGAGGCGCGGGCGTGAGGCGTGGGCGTTCCAGCGCGACGCTGACACACACGCAACCGCGCACGCGCACGCGAACGGCCCACGAAAACGAGCACGTCCCGGGTTCTGCTTGTCGCTCTCCGGGCGAGCGGCGGAGGCGCCGCCCTACGGACGACAAGGAGGACTCGCAAGGACATGACACGGTTCCGGTTCGCGCATCACAGGCTCGATGCCTACAGGGTGGCGGTCGAGATGGCAGACCGGGTCGATGGGCTCGTGGCACGCTTTCCACGCGGGCACGCGAGGCTTGCCGACCAGCTCCGGCGCTCCGCAGAAGCTGTCGTGGCACTCACGGCGGAAGGGGCGAATCGCTACTCGGCTGGGCAGAAGCGGCAGCGTTTCACGGAAGCGCGCGGAGAGTGCGGTGAGGTCGCGGCGCACATCGAGCGCGCCTGCCGGCGGAGGCTGGTGCGCCAAGCGGAGGCGCTGGCGGTGCTCACGCTGGCGGACCGCGTGTGTGCCATGCTCAGCGGGCTCATCCGGCGTTGCTCGTGAGGCCGAGCGCCGGCACACGTCTCCCCCGCCTGCGCGCAGGCCCGTAGGGCCGAGCACAGGCTTGGGCGAGACCGCAGGCGAAGCCTGCGAGTGGGGGCACCCCACCAGGTGCCACGTCCGTCCCCGCAGCCCGGGGAGCACCTATCGCGGCGTGGTGGAGGCGCAGATTGCGCGACGATGTGGCAAAATGGCACAAAAGCGTGACATTTTGCTACAGTCTCGCATCGGGCCCAGCATCTGGTACGGTCCGCGCAGTGCTCACCGGGGAAGCCTCGTGAATCGCGCCTTCGCCGGTACGCTGGCCGCGGCCGCGCTGCTGCACGGCGGGTTGATCCTGGCGGCGTCGCGGCTGCCGGCGTTCGCGCTCGCTCCGCCCGGGCACGCGCCGCAGGAAGTGTCCATCGAGCTGCTCGCCCCGCCGCGCGCTGCGCCGGAGCCGGCGCCGACGACGGCGCGCACGAGCAGCGCGCCCGCCGAGCCCGCGCAGAAGGTCGCGAGCTACGTCGCCCCGCGCGCCGCGCCGCGTACCGGGCTCGCGCCGCCCGGAGCCAGCGCCGAGCTGCCCGCCTCCCCGGGTCCGGGCGAGCTGCCCGCACCGGGTGGAACCGCTCCAGGCCCAGCGCCCGCTCCGCACCATCCGGTCAACCTCGGGCTGGGCGGCGACATCTACTGGATGATGCACAAGCAGCATCCGAAGCTTCCCGTACGCGCCCCGCGCCGGCGCGCGCCGCGTACGGCCGGCGCGCTCGCCGAGGGGCTTGAAGCGCGGGATCGCGCCCGCGGGCACTTCCGCGGCGGCGAGGTCGCCGATGCGGCCCGCGACGTGGCGAATCGCGTGGGGCCGCAGCAGGGGCACGCGACGTTCGTGGTGGAAACGGGTCCGCACGGGCATGTGCGCACGGTGCGGATGGTCGGGGCCAGCGCTGATCTGGAGCTGTGGAACAAGGTAGCGCAGGGTCTGCGCGCGGCGTTGCTGCGGCACGCAGCGCTCCGCGTCCCGCCGGGTGCGCGCGGACTGCGCGTCAGCGTGCTGGTGCAGGCGCGGGTCCAGCTGCCGAGCGGTTCGTCGCCCGGCGGCTCGGTGCACTTCAAAGGCGCGGGCCTCGGCTTCGACGTCGCCGACATCGGTGCCACGCCCAAGCGCGTCGTCTACGCGCGCATCACCAGCGAAGTCGTGCTGTAGCCGGGACTGTCGCCGGGGCTCAGGAACGACGCCTGCGGACGAGCCAGCCGAGGCCCAGGAGCAATAGAACGGGCGCGCCGTCGTTGGCCGGAGCGCTCCCGCCGAGATGACAGCCGCAGCCGCCGTTGTCGCCGCTGCCGACGGTGTGCGTGGTTTCGCTCGAGCCCGCCGCGCCTGCCGCTCCGCCGCCGGAGAAGCCGCCGCCGCCGTCCGTACCGATGCTGCCCGCGCTGCCGCCCGCGCTGCCGCCGTCCGTGCCGACGCTGCCCGCACTGCCGCCAGCGCCGCCAGCGCCTGTGCCGCCAGCGCCGCCGCTGCTCACCGGAGTGCCGGCGACGTGGATCCAGGCTTCGATCTGGTCGTTGGGCGGGCCGCCCTGACCGGTGTCGCCGAACCAGGCCACGCCTTCTTCCAACAGGCCGAAGTACTCGTAGTAGTCGCCGGTCTTGAGCGGCGCGTGGAAGTTGAACTTGAACGTGTAGCTGCCACCCGGCGCCACCGTGCCGGTCACGCCGGCAGCGCGGTGATCGTTGAGCCAGCTCGAGTCGGCGAAGGCGCTGGCGCGGTCCTTCGGTTTCGTGGTGCCGAGACGCGTCTTCGAGTCCCACGCCTTGGTGCCGCTGTTCGTGAACTTGATCGATGCGGCGATGGTCTCGTTGGGCTTCATGTTCAGCGCCGTCGATGCGTACGGAAAGGACTGCTTCACGAACGTCGCGCCGTAATAGGGGGTGACGCTGCCGGTGCCGCCGGCGAAGGTCTTCAGGCCCGCTGCCGTGCCGTTGAAGACGTCGCGGTCGACGCCGGTCGCGTTCGAGCAGTACTTGCTCTGGCCGTCGCAGTACTGCCAGAAAGTCCAGTTGCTCCAGCCTGCAGGGATTGTCGGGCAGGTCGGGCCCCAGTTCGCGACCCACAGCGGATAGCTACCGAAGGTGGTGTTCTTGTTGGTCTTGCTCTCCCAGTAGTAGGCTGTGGTGTAGATCATGGGCTTCTTGCCCGTGCCCTGCTGGACGACCGACATCCAGGTCTTGATCTTGCTGACTAGCGTCGCGGCGGACAGGCTGGTTGCCTTCTCGAAGTCGAGCGTGCAGGGCAGATCGCCCGCGCCAAGCTTGCCGACGGCCTTCACCACGATGTTGGCCTGCGCCGTCGCGTCCTGCCCCGGTTCGAAGAACTGGTAGGCGCCGCGAATCAGTCCGGCCGCCTTCATCTTCTTCCAGTTGCTGGCAAACTGCGAGTCCATGCTCCCGGTGCCGTCGCTGATGCGCGCGATGCCGAAGGCGAGGCCCTTGCCGGTGAAGGTGAAGCTCCCCTGCCAGGAGGAGACGTCCATGCCCTGCGGCCCGGTGTACTTGCCCGCGCCGCACTTCGATGTCGATGCCTGGCTGGTCGTGCCGATTTCGTAGTAGTCGCCCATCGCGCGGCCCTCGTCCGCCCCGCAACCGACGAATCCGACCCCGAGCAACATGGCCAGGGAAGCGAGCACAACTCCGGTCTTCAAGGGCTGCATGCGGGTCATCCTCTGCCTCCATGTGCGCGGCACGAGAGTGCTGCCGAGCGTATGCGCACAATACCCGAATTTCGCAGCGCGCCGACTGACAAGTGTCGGCTGCGGTGCTTGCAGCGACGCTTCCATCGTGCATGATGACGGCGGCTGGTCCCCGGGGGCCGCCTTGCCTGGAAAAATCTGTCATGAGCACCAACGATCTCATCGAGCTCCGTCCCCTCGAAAGCCCCATGAACGACGCGGCTCGCGCCGAACGCATGAAGGATCTCGGCTTCGGCAGGATCTTCACCGAGCACATGGTGGTCGCCGAGTACAGGGACGGCGCGTGGAAGCGCGCCGTGCTCTCGCCGTACGCGCCGGTCACGCTCGACCCGGCGGCGAGCGTGCTGCACTACGGGCAGGCGATCTTCGAGGGGTACAAGGCGTACGCGCAGAAGGACGGCGGCGTGTGCACGTTCCGCGCCGGTCGAAATGCGGAGCGCTTCAACAACTCCGCGGCCCGGCTGGCGATGCCGGCGTTGCCGCCAGAGGTGTTCAACGCCGCGGGGGACGCGTTCGATCCGGCAGGAGCGCGCGTGGGTGCCGAAGGAAGTCGGGCATAGCCTGTACATGCGCCCGCTGATGATCTCGACCGAGCCGGCGCTCGGCGTCCGGCCGGCGAAGACGTACAAGTTCATCCTGTTCGGTTCGCCGTCGGCGGCGTACTTCCCGCGCGGGGTGAAGCCGGTCAACGTGTGGATCAGCGAGGACTACGCGCGCGCAGCTCCGGGCGGGACTGGCTTTGCCAAGTGCGCGGGCAACTACGCCGCGAGCCTGGTGGCGCAGGCCCAGGCGCAGGAAAAGGGCTGCGACCAGGTGGTATGGACCGACGCCTGCTCGCACCAGTACGTGGAGGAGATGGGCGGCATGAACGTCTTCTTCGTCTACCAGGAAGGCGGCAAGACGGTGCTCGTCACGCCGAAGCTCACGGGGACGCTGTTGCCCGGCGTGACGCGCGACAGCCTGATGACGCTGGGCCAGGACCTCGGCTACGCCACCGAGGAGCGTACGGTGAGCGTGGAGGAGTGGGGCAAGGCGCTGTCCGAGGGTCGCATGCTGGAGGCTTTCGCCTGCGGTACGGCGGCCGTCATCACGCCCATCGGCTCGGTCCGGAGCAAGCACGGCGAGTGGAAGGTGCACGGCGGGGAGCCGGGCCCCGTCGCCACGCGCCTGCGCGAGGCCCTGCTCGCCATCCAGCACGGCCGGGCCGAGGACAAGCACGGCTGGCTGCACCGCGTGTGCTGACGGAAACGGTCTACGGATAACTCGACGGAGGCCGGTCGCTCTGGGCGCTGCCGAAGGCGCTGTTCGGCTGCTTGCCGAGCTTGAACGCGAGCGTCGCGCCGCCGGAGAGCTCGGCCCAGTCGATCCAGCTCTTCGTGGTGGGCTGGCCGTCGACGGACAGGCTCTGCACGTACGGCGCGTCGGGTGCGGCGCCGTCGGCGGTGATGACGATCTGCTTGCCGCTTTCGAGCGTGATGGTTGCTTTGGGGAAAGCGGGGCTTCCAACCACGACGCCGCCCACGCCCGGGATCTCGGGATACATGCCGAGCATCGCCCAGACGAGCCACGACGAGGTCGCCCCGAGGTCGTCGTTGCCGGGCAGTCCGCCGGGCGTCGGGCGGAAGGCCTCGGTCTCGATGCGGCGCACGACGGACTGCACGCGGTCGGCCCGGCCGGCGAAGGCGTACAGCCACGGCGTGCCGAACTGCGGCTCGTCGCCCATGTAGAAGTTCGGCAGCTTGGTGCCGGCGTTCAGCTTGGACATGAGCGCGTCCAGGCGGGTGACGAACCCCTGATCGCCGCCCAGAGCCTGGATCAGCCCGTACGCATCCTGCGGCACCATGAACGTGTACTGCGCGGCGTTGCCCTCGACGAAGGCGCTGTCGTCGGCGACGCCGACGTTGTGGAACGCTGGCTTTCCGTTCTGGTCGTCGCGCAGCCGGGGCATGACGTAGCCGGAGAAGCCGTTCCCGCTCGCCGCCGGGTCGAACACGTTCTGCCAGTAGCGCCCGCGGTCGAGGAAGGCCTGCTGGTTCGCCTTGTCGCCGAGCGCACCGGCGAACTCTGCGATGGCGGCGTCGGCCACGGCGTACTCGAGCGTTGCCGAGGGCGGGCCCCACACATTGGAGTCCTCCGGGCAGTAGTGCAGCTTGAGGTAGTCGGACAGCGCCGGCCGCGCGGCGTAGTTGTTGCACTTCGCTGTCGGGTCGTTCGCCCCCTTCAACATGTGCGAGAGCGCGGCTTTCGTGTCGAAGCCGCGGGCGCCGAAGGCATAGGCGCCCGCGAGGATCGCGTCCGACGGATCGCCGACCATGACGCCGGTCTCGTCGTTGGCGAGTGCCCAGCGCGGCAGCGCGCCGCACTCGCTGGCCGTGTCCACCAGCGACTGCATCATGTCGCTCGTTTCCTTCGGCGCGAGCACGCTCACCAGCTGCGTCCAGGAGCGGTAGATGTCCCAGCCGGAGAAGTTCTGGTAGCGCGTGTAGGCGAGCTTCCGGACCTTGTCGTCGAAGCCGATGGCGCTGCCGTCGACGTCGCTCGCCACCGCGGGCTGCAGCAGCACGTGGTAGAGCGCGGTGTAGAAGTTCTTCCGCTCCACGTCGCTGCCGCCCTCGACCTTCACGCGCCCGAGGTAGCCATTCCAGGTGTCGATGGCCTGCTGGTGCACGGCGTCGAAGTCCCAGCCAGGGCTCTCGGCGTCGAGGTTCGCGAGCGCGGCGTCGGCACTCGTGTACGAAAGGCCGATCTTCATCTGGACGGCGTGCCGGCCTGGGTCGCTGAAGCCCACGTACAGGCCACCGCGCGTGGACGACACGTGCTTCGAGCCGGAGGAGAGCGTGCCGCGATCCCAGCTGCCGTGATCGGCGATGTCGCGGTCGAAGCGGGCGGCGAAGTAGACCTTGTAGCTGGAGTTGCTGGCGCAGAAGAGGCTGTTCTCGTGCCAGCCGGTGAGGAGCCTGGAGTCGGTGACGGTGGCCTCGAAGCCGCGGGTCGTAGAGGAGATCGCTCTTCGTGCCCGATGCGATCGTCAGGTACTGCTTCGCTCCCTTCGGGAAGGTGAAGCGCGCGAAGCCCGAGCGCTGGGTGGCGGTCAGGTCGACCCGGATGCCGGAACCGAGCGTCACCTCGTAGAAGCCGGGCGAGGCGAGCTCGCGGGAGTGATCGACGCTGTCGGAGCGGTCGAGCGTGGCGTCGGGCCTGGACGTGAGCGGGAAGATGGGCAGGTCGCGTTCGCCCGCGCAGCCCGCGCCGTCGAGGTGCGTCAGGCTGAAGGCGATGATGCTCTTGTCGGAGTGCCTGTAGCCGGGCGGCGAGGCGTAGGGAGTGTCCGGGCCGAGCTGCACCATGCCGAAGGGCAGGGCGGCGCCCGGATAGGTCGACCCGCCCTTGCCGCCCGGAACGGGATTGGGCGAGTCGCTGTCGTCGGTGCCGATGAAGACGTCCACCAGCGGCACTTCGCCCTGGGCGCCGGGACTGGTCGAGACGGGCGGCGGATCGTGCCCCGCGGCCGGCGCGCTCGAGCCGCAGCCGGCGAGCAGCAGCAGAGCGGCTGGCAGCAGCGTCCTGCGCGGGATCCCCGAGGGCGTCATCGGGCAGCAGGATACGCCACGTTCAAGCCGCGCGCGATACGACGGCCCGGAGCAGGTGCTTCTGCGCGAGCGCGAACACGGCCAGGGCGGGGAAGCTGAGCAGCACGTTGCCGGCCATCACGATGTGCCAGCGCACGCCCGTGCCCTGCTCGCGCAAGAGCGCAATTCCGAGCGGCAGCGTGCGCACGGCGTCGTCGGTGGTCATCACCAGCGGCCAGAAGTAGTCGTTCCAGTGGAACACGAAGCTGAACAGGAACAGGGAGACCAGCGTCGGCTTGAGCAGCGGGGCGAGTAGCCCGTACACGATGCGGAGCTCGCTTGCGCCGTCCATGCGGGCCGCTTCGATCAGCGAATCCGGCACCGAGAGTAGCGCCTGGCGCACGAGGAAGATGCCGAACGCGCTGACGCCGAAAGGCAGGATCAGCGCGGCCATCGTGTTGACCAGCCCCACGTCGGCGAGCATCGCGAACACCGGCACGAAGCGCACCTGCGCCGGAATGAGCAGTGTCGCGACCACAGCCGTGAACGCCACACCGCGACCCGTGAAACGCAGCTTCGCGAGCGCGTAGCCTGCCGGCAGCGCCACCAGGATCTGGATGAAGGCGATCCCGAGCGCCATCACCGTGGTGTTCAGGAAGTAACGCCCGATAGGCATGGTCTGGAGCACATCGCGGTAGGCTGCGAAATCCAGCGAAGCGGGCAGGGGAGCCGCGGGCGCGGCCACGATCTCGGGCAGCGTCTTGAAGCTGGTCGAGAGCATCCACAGGTACGGAAGCAGCCAGACGAGCGCCACCGCGCCGAGCCCGACGTAGATCGCGGCGGTGACAAGCTGCCGGCGCGGGCCGGTGGTGCGCTGTGTGCTCATGTAGGCCGTTCCCCGACAATGCCAGGGCATCGCCAGGGAGTCAGCGGAAACCGCACTTGCCGTGTGTCCATGGGCGTGAGAATTTTAACGGTAGGGCGGAATAGTGTGACCGGCACACGCGAGGAGCAACGACGATGAGACGAGGACTTCATGATTGGTCGATTCCGGCAGTGGGGCTGGTCGTGGCGCTCGCCGTCGCCGCCCTGGCCGCGGCTTGTGGCAGCAGTGGCAGCAACAACGGCAGCGCGGTGACCGGGGGTGCCGGCGGAAACGGCGGCTCCGCGGCAGACGGGGGCGGCGGCACCGCCGGTGTCTCGGTCGGCGGCAACGGCGGATCCGGCGCGTCGGGGGGGACGACCTCGAACTACCCCTGCAAGGGCTGCCAGGCGTTCCCGGGTCCGAACGCGCCGGCATGCCCGGCGACGACGCTCGGCAATCCGACGGTTGCCTATCCGCCCGACGGCGTGCTCCTGCCTCCGAACATGAACGTGCTCGAGGTGCAGTTCGTGCCGCCCCAGGGTGCCACGCTGTTCGAGGTCGATTTCACGAACAAGATCACGCACGTCACGGTGGAGACGAAGTGCAACGCGATCACGCCAGTGCGGGGTGGGGCGAGCCCCGGTTGCGGCATCACGCTGCCACAGGGCGCGTGGAACGACATTGCGAATACGAACCGCGACGGCGATCCGCTCAAGGTCACGGTTCGCGCCACGGCGAACGGAAAGTGCGTCACCACTTCCACGGACCAGATCGCGATCAACTTCGCGAAGGAGGATCTGGCCGGCGGCATCTACTACTGGCAGTCCGCCGTATACGGCGGCATCGGCGGCAAGACGGGCGGCATCTACTCGCACGATTTCGGTACGCTCGACCCGACGCCGGTGCCTTTCTACACCTCCGGCGCGACCGGTACCTGCGTCGGTTGCCACAACCTGTCGCGCGACGGCCTGCGCATGTCGCTCGCCACAGACGACCCGGACGCCGACGACGAGCTGGGCGACGTGCACACGTCGATCATGGAGGTCGATACCCGCAACGTGATCGGCGGCAAGAACATGTCGCCGGGCTTCCAGACCTGGACGCACGATCACAGCCAGCTCATCGGCAGCACGTTCAAGAACCACCAGAACCTGGCGTTCGACGTGCTGGACGGGGACAACGGCGCGCTCCTGGCCAGCGACACCATCCCCGACGCAGCCACGCAGCCGGATCTGTCGAAGGACGACAAGAATCTGGTGTTCGTGGTGCCGCAGGCAGGGAGTATTCCCAAGGCAGGCGACCACCACTTCATGGGCGGCGCGCTGTACACGGCGAGCTACGACGCGGCGAAGCAGGCGATCGGCACGCCGTCGGCGATCCTCACGCCGAGCGGAACGGCCAGCTACTACTACCCGTCGTTCTCGCCGAACGGCACGTTCCTGGTGTTCGACGAGGCGCCGGACGGCGATGCGTTCTGGAACCGCAAGGCGCGGGTGAAGCTGCTGGATTTCCCACCGGGTTCGAACGCGGCGCCGATCGACCTGCCGAACCTGAACATGTCGACCAAGGTCGCCAACTCGTGGCCGCGCTGGAGCCCGTTCGTGACGACCTATCACGGCCACAAGCTGCTCTGGGTGACCTTCTCCTCCGATCGAGACTACGGCCTCAGGCTCAAGAACACCGGCTTCGATCACTGCTACCCGCCGGAGTCTCCGGCCTACGACCAGCCGCAGCCGCTCAGCAAGAAGGGGGTCGGCTACGACCAGTGCGCGCAGCCGCAGATCTGGATGGCGGGCATCATCGTCGACGAGGGCACGTATTCCGGCGATCGCTCTTTCCCGGCGTTCTGGCTGCCATTCCAGGACGTGAACTCGCACAACTTCTCCGCGCAGTGGGTGGAGAAGCTCTACTCGCCGCCGCCTCCGAAGGGCGACGCCGGGGTGGACGCTGGAGGTTGCGGAACCTCGGGCTCACCCTGCGGCACGAACCAGGCCGGTTGCTGTTCGGACATGGTGTGCTGCGTGGGCACCTGCCAGCCGGGCTGCGTGCAGTAGCCGCGGACGGGCGGCGTCAGGTCGGTTCCTGGCGCCGCCATGCCCACAGCTGCAGCAGCGTGAGGCCGAGCAGCAGCACGAAGAAGACGACGACCTCGGCGCTGGCGCGCCCGACGCGCAGGTTCTCGAAGATCTGTTCGTAGATGGCGTACACGAACACGGTGGTGGAGCGCACCGGACCGCCCTGGGTCATCACGCGCACCACGTCGAACACCTGGAAAGTCAGGATCAGGCTGGTAGTGCCCACGAAAGCTGCTGTCGGCCGCAGCATGGGCCAGGTGACGTTCTGGAAACGCTGCCAGCGGCCCGCGCCGTCGAGCGAGGCGGCTTCGTAGAGCGAGGCCGGGATGTCCTGCATCCCCGCCACGAACAGCACCATCGCGTAACCGGTGATCTTCCAGATCGTGACGCCCGCGAGCGTGTAGAGGGCCACGTGCGGATCGCCGAGCCAGTTGGCCGTGGGCAATCCGAACGCGCGCAGGACGTGGGTGAGCACGCCGGCGTCGGCGTCGAGCACCCACAGAAAGAGCAGCGCGACGCTGACCCACGAGATCACGTACGCGCTGAAGATCGCCGAGCGCACGAAGCCGAAGAACGCGCCGCGGCGGTTCAGTGCCAGGGCCAGCGCCAGGCCGAGCGACATCGAGCCGATGACGACCACGATGCTGAACACGAGCGTGGTCCAGAAGGCGTGCCAGATCTCGCCGGACGACAGCAGCACGCGGTAGTTGTCGAGCCCGACCCAGCGCGGCGGCGTGAGCAGATCCCAGGCGAACAGGCTCCTGTACACCGCGGAGAGCAGCGGCCAGAAGAAGAAGACGAGCAGCAGGATCGCCGTCGGCGCCAGCATCCACCACGGATCGAAGGGGCGCCGCGGTCTCATCCGAGGCTCCTTTTCGCCTGCACGCGGGCCGCGTCGAGCAGCTTCTGGGCGTTCTCGTGCGAGAGCACGGCGCTCTCCAGCCGCGGCTGCACGATCTCGCGCTGGATGCGGAACAGCTCGGCGGACCAGGGCCACGGCATGGCCACGCGCAGCTGCTCGTAGGCCACGTGGTCATTGGGATGGCGCTGGTAGTAGCCCTCGGCGTCGAGGCGCTGGACCGCAGCGCGGGTCACCGGCATGTAGCCGGTGTTCGTCGCCCAGGTAATCACTTGCTCGGGCTCGAGCACCCAGCGCAGAAACGCCCACGCCGTCTGCTTCTGTTCCGCAGGCGCGCTCTCGACGATCACCCAGAACGTGCCGCCCGTCGGCACGGCGTGGCGCTGCCTGGCGGGCAGCGGCGCGGCAACCACGGGAAAGGGCGCGTTGTCCTCGAGGTATTTCAGGAATGCCGTCGAGGTCCAGATCATGGCCGTGCGCCCGGCGAGATAGTCCTGGTTGGTCGCTTCCCAGGCGTTGTAGTCGCGGCCGGGCGGCGGCTTCATGCTGTGATCCTGCGACACCATGTGCTGCCACAGCTCGAGCGCCTCCACGCCGGCCGTCGCCGCCCAGCGAGACGCGGCCGTCGGGATCGACGACCTGGCCCCCGGCCTGGCCCACCAGCGCCACCCAGAACCACCAGTCGATGGGACAGCCGAAACCGTAGCGCGTGGTGCGGCCCCCGGAACGCACGGTAAGAGCGCGCGCCGCCTCGCGCAGCTCCTGCCACGTCGTCGGACGTGCGAGGCCGGACTTGTCGAACAGATCGCCGTTGAGATACGCGATCGGCGTGGAGCGGTTGAAGGGCAGGGCGACCAGGGGCCGCTTGTCGCCGCCGATCCACGAGCCGTCCTGGCCGAGCGCGGGAATCACGTCGAGGCCGCGCGCGCCGGGGTAGTCGTCGAGCTTTTCGAGCACCCCCGCGCCGGCGAGATACGGAACGACCTCGCCCACCACGTGGCTGAAGGCTGGACCGGCCTTGGCGGCGATGGCGGTGCGCAGCTTGGCTAGCGCCTCGAAGTAGTCGCCCTGGTAGACGGCGTGGATCCAGTGCACCGCCTGCGAGTGGTTGAAGCGGTGCACCAGCTGTTCGAGCACGCGGCGGTTGCGCCCGCCGTAGCTGAACCACAGGGACGCGACCTTGCGTCCGGGCGGCGCGTTCGTCGTGCTGCAGCCGAGCGCCGCGGTGCCGACGGCGGCCGCGCCGGCCTGCAGGAACTGCCGCCGCGTCTTCCTACCCACCCGCCCACCCCCTCCGTACTCCTCCTCGAGGGGGCTCACCGCCCCTCGAGCACCCCGACGCGCCTCGCTACGCTCGGCGCGGGCTCGCCGTCGCTCGCCGGACTTCACAGGGCGAGCCCCGTGTCGCGGTCGAACCAGCGGATGCGTGACTCGTCGATGGTGAGCGTCACCACGTCGCCGGGGGCGGGCGCTTCGAAGCCGGCGATGCGCGTGCGGATGGCCTGGCCGTCGGCTTCGAGCTCGACGTGGGTCTCGGCGCCCAGCGGTTCGACCGCGGTGACGCGTGCATCGGGGATGGCGCGTGCGATGCCGGTGTGCCCGCCCTGCATGCCGTACGGCTCGTGTCCGGCGATGTGGACGTGCTCTGGGCGGATGCCGGCGACGAGCTTCTTCGGTGCCTCGGTCGAGGGCGGCGGCATGGAGAGCTTGCCGCCGCGCGCGCGTGTGCCCTGGCGCTCCATCTCGATCAGGTTCATGGGCGGCGAGCCGAAGAACGATGCAACGAACACGCTGGCGGGCTCCTCGTAGATGCGTCGCGGCGTGTCCACCTGCTCGAGGCGCCCCGCGCGCAGCACGGCGATGCGATCGCCCAGTGTCATGGCCTCGGCCTGGTCGTGCGTGACGTAGAGCGCGGTCGCTTCGAGCCGGCCGAGCAGCTTGCCGAGCTCGACACGCAGCTCGGCGCGCAGCGCTGCGTCCAGGTTCGACAGCGGCTCGTCGAACAGGAACACCTCGGGGCGCCGCACGATGGCGCGGCCCATCGCCACGCGCTGCTGCTCGCCGCCGCTCAGCTGACCGGGTCGCCGGTCGAGCAGGCGCGTGATGCCCAGCATCTCGGCTGTATCGCCGACGACCTTGTCGCGTTCGGCGGGCGGCACCTTGCGCATGCGCAGCGGGAAGCCGAGGATCTCGCGCACCAACATGTGCGGGTAGAGCGCGAAGCCCTGGAACACCATCGCCACGTCGCGCTGCTGCGGCGGCACGTCCTGCATGCTGCGCCCGCCGATCCTGATGCTGCCCGCGTCGGGCACGTCCAGCCCGGCGACCAGCCGGAGCGTCGTGCTCTTGCCGCAGCCGCTGGGGCCGACCAGGCACAGCACCTCGCCGGTCCCGATGTCGAGGTCCAGGCCGTCGACGGCCGGCCGGTCGCTGCCAGGGAACCGGCGCGTCAGCTTCTCGATCAGAACCGGGGATGCCATCGCGCGTGGTGTCTCCGTGTCGGCGGCGGGCTCGGATGGTATACGGGCCCCGCCGCATCCTAGTCGGAGGCGGCTCCGCTTTTCGAGTCACGTCCGCATGAGGCTTTCCACCGCCGTCGCGCTGCTTGCGCTGGGCGCCGTAGCAGCGCTCGCCGGCCTGTCGGCCTGCCACTCCAGCCACCAGCAGCCGGCTCCCGCCGCACTCCGCCGGCGCGGCGTCCCGAGCCAGCTCGGCTGCCGCCCCGGCGGCTTCCGTGTCCAGTGCTCCGGCTTCGAGCGCCGCCCCGGCGGCTTCCGCGTCGGGCGCGCCGGCTTCAAGTGCCCCGGCGGCGACGAGCTGCCCGCCCGACATGAAGGCGATCCCCGGCGCCACCTTCTGGGTGGGGTCACCGAGGGGCACCGGCTCGCACGAGGAGAGCCCGCGCTTCCAGACCAAGGTCGCCGACTTCTGCCTCGACACCACCGAGGTCACGGTCGACGCCTACGAGGCCTGCGTGAAAACCGGCGCCTGCAAGCAGGCCTACGCCAAGCAGCACTCCTGCAACGTCCACCGGAAGGGTCACGGCGAGCATCCGATCAACTGCGTCGACTGGCACATGGCGCACGACTACTGCGCCTGGAAGCACCGCCGGCTTCCAACCGAAGTGGAGTGGGAGTACGCCGCAAGAGGCGGCACCGAGTACCGCAAGTACTCCTGGGGCAACCAGGAACCCGACGGCCGCACGTGCTGGAAGCACCCCGGCGGCTCGTGCCGGGTCAAGAGCTACGCGGCTGGCGCCTTCGGCCTCTTCGACATGACCGGCAACGTCTGGGAATGGACCAGCACCTGGTACGGGCCGTACCCGTGGCCGCCGGTGCACTCGCCCACCAAGGTCTACCGCGGCGGAAGCTGGAGCCGGCGCTTCGACAAGTGGATGGACACCAAGCTGCGGGATCGCATGCCGCCGAACAAGTGGGGCTCGCACCTCGGCATTCCGCTGCGCGCTCACGCTGCCCGATACCCAATGCCCGTTCGGGCGCACCGCCGATGGTTCGCAGTGCCTGTTCAAGGTCACCACGATGAATTGCGAGCGTGGGCTTGGATGGAACGGAATGCGCTGCGCGCGCAAGGGCGAGCCGGACTGCAACAAGGGCTGGGTCGAGAAGCCGGGGCACGGCTGCGAGCTCGCCGTGCCGGTGAAGCGGAAGTTCACGCCGGTCGATACCAGCGGCGTGACGCGCTCGCGCTCCCCGGAGTTCGACCCGGACTGTCACAAGTACTACCCTGGGCGCCCCGAAGCCTTTCGCTACTCGGGCGGCACGCACGCCGCCCGCAACATCGTGAGCGGGAAATCCGGATGCAAGAATCGCGACGTAGGAGTGGGATGGAACTCGTGCTGCTGCCCCTGAGGCGGAGCCTGCCGCTGGCGCTCGGCGCGGCGTGTGACCGCAGCCTGTGGTGGGGCCACGCCCGCCGCCGCCGCTCCGACCTCCGCCGAGGCCGCGCCGGCCCTCGTCGAGCACCAGAGCGCCGAGTCGACGGCTGGCGCAGGGCAGGGCACCGCGGCGCCGATCAAGAGCACGCCCAGGACGCCGGCAGCCGCTAGAGCTGCCAAAGCCGCCAAAGCCGCGGACACGACCGACAAGACGGATCCGGCCAAGGCGGACAACAAGTCGGCGCAACAGGACGCCGACACGCCTCCGCCGCCGCTGCCCAAGGGCACCACCGTGCTGCACATCGGCGACTCCTTCGCCGGCGCGCTCGGTATCGAGCTCGACAAGCAGCTCAAGGCGCCAGGGCGTCCGCGGCATCCTGCGCTACAAGACCGCGAGCTACATTCCGGAGTGGGCGTACAAGGGCAAGGTGCGGCAGTACGTCGCGCAGTACAAGCCTGACCTCGTGCTCATCACGCTCGGCGCCAACGAGCTCAAGATCGTCGAAGCCGGAACAGCGCATCCATGCCATCAAGAAGCTCGTGGGCGAGCTGGGCGGGCGGCCGTGCGTGTGGGTCGGCGTGCCGCTCTGGAGCGGAGCGCACAACGATCTACTCGACGTGATCCGCGACAACGCGGGGCCCTGTCGCTTCCTCGACAGCACGCGCCTGTTCCCGGACATGCCGCGCGTCCACGATCACATCCACCCGACGATGAACGCGCGCCACGAGTGGGCCAAGCGCGTCATCGAGTGGCTTGCGCGGCGAGCGCGTTCCCGACGGTGACAAGCCCTGGCAGCTGAAGCCAGCTCCCGCCAATCCACTGCCGCTCGCCGACGCTCCGCCGAAGAAGAAGTAGGGGGAGGGGGTGCCCTCCGCGCTGGGCGTCGCTTGACGTTGCGCCGTGCTCGCTTCGCTGCGCGCGGCGCGTGGTCCCAAACGCGCGGCTCCGCCGCGCGCGGGCCCACAACGCCGGGCTGCCAGGACCCGCTAGCGGTCGGCCAGCAGCCGTGCGGCGCCCAGGCCGAGCAGCAGCCCGGCCAGGCCGCCGGCGGCCATCGAGACGAATACGCCGGCCAACACGGCGTTGAAGGGATCGGCGAGGTCGTAGTGCGCGGGCAGGTACAACGACAGCGCGACCGTCATGCCGACCCAAGGCGCGAAGCGCGTGAGGATCCCGCGGCGCGCCGCGATCGCTTCCACGACCACGGCACCGAGCGCCAGCACCACCAGGAACAGCCCCGCCGGCAGAGCGGGCAGGGCGGGCACGCTGCCCGGGAACAGTGCGTGCGAGACGGACAGCTCGGAGCCGAGCAGCACGAGCCCGCCGAGCGCAAACGCCGCCCGGCGCAGCTTCGGGTGGGCGTCGCGGAGCGGTAGCGCGCCCATCACCACGGCCACCAGCGGCAGCCCCAGCGCGACGATCGTTCGCCTCGTAGGGTCGCGAAGCCTCGAAGCGCGTCCCGGCGAAGAGCAGCACCGCCACCCCCGCAAGGATCGGGATGCGCCAGCGGTCCATGAACTCCTCGAGCGCGTCGTCGTCGCCGTTGGCCAGCGCCGGTCCGGCGTCGAACTCGACCTCGGGCGCGAGATCGGCGAGGCGCCGCGCGGCGCGGCGCTCCTGGCGGCGACGGCGGGCGTCGTCTCGCGCGGCGTCCCGGTGCGCGCGGGCGGCCGGGGGAGGGCTGGTCGCTCATTGGATGGGGCCCGGACAGCTGGCCGGGCCCGCGCCTGATCTGACTCCGCCCGCCCTCCCGCGCAAGCGCGCTCCGGACCTGGTGACCCCACCGGGACTCGAACCCGCGGTTACCGGCGTGAGAGGCCGATGTCCTAACCGCTAGACGATGGGGCCAGTGCCGACCCGCTTCTGGTCTCGGGCGGCGATTTGCTGGGGAACAAGGATTCGAACCTAGATAACAAGAACCAGAATCTTGTGTCCTGCCGTTAGACGATTCCCCAAAGGGGAAGCACCGTCCGGGCCGGGGAGGCCACCGGACGTGCCCGACGGCCCACGAGGAGCCGGCGGGGCCCGGGTTCCTATCGTCTAATCGCTGTGGCGATGCAAGGGGGAGCGTCGATTTACTGCCCGGTGGCAGCAGGGGCTTGATTCCCGGCCGTGATTGACATAAGTTCCGCGGCCGAAACAGTATTTCCGCCCCGTGCCGCGCCCTCCGCTGCTCCGGCCGGCGGTTCATCCCAAGGAGAGCCATCTCATGAGCCAGAAAGAGATCGTCTACCGCAGCAACGCCCGCAAGGCGCTGCAGCGTGGAGTGGATGCCCTGGCAGACGTGGTGAAGGTCACTCTCGGCCCCCGCGGCCGCAACGTCGCGATCGAGAAGAGCTGGGGCGCGCCGCTCGTCACCAAGGACGGCGTCAGCGTCGCCAAGGAGATCGAGCTCGGCGACAAGCTCGAGAACATGGGCGCCCAGATGGTTCGCGAGGTCGCGTCGCGCACCAACGACGACACCGGCGACGGCACCACCACGGCCACCGTGCTGGCGCAGAGCCTGTTCAACGGCGGGCTCAAGCTCGTCGAGGCCGGCATCGCGGTCATGGAGCTCAAGCGCGGCATCGACAAGGCGGTCGAGGTCGTCACCGCCGACCTCAAGAAGCAGGCCAAGAAGGCCAAGGACTCGAACGGACATCCAGCGCATCGCCACGGTCAGCGCCAACGGCGACGAGGTCATCGGCCAGATGCTCGCCGACGCCATGGACAAGGTGACGCGCGACGGCGTGATCACGGTGGAAGAGGCCAAGGGCACCGAGACCGAGGTCGAGGTCGTCGAGGGCATGCAGTTCGACCGCGGCTATCTCTCGCCGTACTTCGTGACCGATCAGAAGCGCATGACGGCCGAGCTCGACAACGCGTATCTGCTCGTCACCGACAAGAAGGTCTCGGCCATGGCGGACATCGTCGGCGTGCTCGAAGACGGTGAACAAGAAGGGCGCGCCGCTGCTGATCATCGCCGAGGACGTGGACGGCGAGGCGCTGGCGACGCTGGTGGTCAACAAGCTGCGCGGCGTGCTCAAGGTGGCCGCCGTCAAGGCTCCCGGCTACGGCGATCGCCGCAAGGAGATGCTCAAGGACATCGCGACGCTGACCGGCGCGACGCCGTTCATGGAGGACCTCGGGCGCAACATCGACAGCCTCACGCTCGAAGGATCTCGGCCGCGCCGGGCACGTCGTGATCGACAAGGAAAACACCACGATCGTCAGCGGCAAGGGCGACAAGGCCGCCATCAAGGGCCGCATCGAGCAGATCCGCCGCCAGATCGAGGACACCACCAGCGACTACGATCGCGAGAAGCTCGAAGAGCGCCTGGCCAAGCTCAGCGGCGGCGTCGCGGTGATCCGCGTGGGCGCGGCCACCGAGCCCGAGATGAAGGAGCGCAAGGCGCGTGTCGAGGACGCCCTGGCGGCGACGCGCGCGGCCGTGGCAGGAGGGCTACGTGCCCGGTGGCGGCGTCGCGCTGCTGCGGGCGCGCGGCCGCGGTCAAGAAGCTGGACGACGCTGCCGACGAGGCCCAGCGCATCGGCGCCAGGCTCGCTGGCGCGAGGCGCTGCGAGGCGCCGCTGCATGCAGATCGCCCAGAACGCCGGCCTCGAGCCGCGCGTGGTGGTCGAGAAGGTGCGCGAGGGCAAGGGCGCTTTCGGCTACGACGCGCGCCAGCGGCAAGTACGGCGACCTCGTCAAGGCGGGCATCATCGACCCGGTCAAGGTCGTGCGGGTCGCGCTGCAGAACGCCGCGAGCATCGCCGGCCATGATGCTCACGACCGAGTGCATGATCGCCGACGCGCCGCAGCCCGAGGCTGCCGGCGCGCCGGACATGGGCGACATGGGCGGCATGGGCGGCATGGGCGGCATGGGCGGCATGGGCGGCATGGGCGGCATGGGCGGCATGGGCGGCTTCCCGATGGGGTGAGCCGGCCGGCGCACGACGGCTTTGACCGCCTCGCCGCCGCCGGGATAGACTGGCACCCAGATGACGGCACTCCCGGTTCTCCCGCGTCCGGTCCGAGCCCGGCGTGCCGTCGACATGCCTCCGACCGGCCACGTGGAGCGGGCGCATGGAGCTCCGCGTAATCGGCTGCCACGGGGGCGAGACGCCGCGGCACCGCACCAGTGCGTTCGTCCTGGACGAGCGCCTGGCGGTCGATGCGGGCTCGCTCACCAGCGGGCTCGACCTGAAGTCGCAGTTCCGGCTGTCGGGGTGCGTGGTCAGCCACGCGCACCTCGACCACATCCGCGACCTGGCCACCATCGCCGACAACCGCTGCCAGGCGGAGTGCGATCCGCTGGTCGTCGCCGCCACGCGGGGCACCATCCAGGCGCTGAAGAAGCACTTCTTCAACAACCTGATCTGGCCGGATTTCTCGGAAATCCCGAACAAGACGCGCCCGACCATCCGCTTCGTCGAGCTCAAACCCGAGAAAGCCGCACGGTCATCGGCGACTACAGCGTGCGAAGCGTGATGGTCAGCCACACCATCGAGTCCGCCGGCTTCATCATCCAGGGCCCGGACGCGACCGTCGCGTACAGCGGCGACACCGGACCCACCGACCGCCTCTGGGAGCTCCTGCGCCAGGAGCAGAACCTCAAGGCGCTGCTCATGGAAGTGAGCTTCCCGAACCGCGAGCAGAAGCTCGCGACGGTCAGCGGCCACCACACGCCGCGGACGCTCGCCAAGGACCTGAAGAAGTTCGGCAAGCCGCAGGACCTGCCGACGCTGCTCTATCACATCAAGCCGGTGTTCCAGAGCGAGGTCGAGCAGGAGTGCGCCAGGCTGCGCGGCGTGAACCTGACCGTCATGGGTCTCGGCGACCACTTCGTGCTCTGAGGCTCCGTCGCCGCACGGACGCCCGTGGCTCCGGGCTCCTGTCGCGACGTGACGCGCCGGCGGTGCGCGTCGATTATCGGTTCCGGGGCTCTGCCTGGGGGGCCTGGCAGCCGCTGGGCCCGGTTTTCCGGCCCGATACCGCAGTCTTTCCACGGCCCAGCCCACAGCCGCGCCCACCCCATGAGTTAACATAATGTATCTTATGCGAAGTCGATAATGCCGGGATCGGGGCACGGCGTGGTCGCCCGCGATGGTGCCCTGGCGCCCGTCCCTGCGCGGTCGGAGCGTGGCGGCACGACGTAATCCCGGCCTCGAGCAGCGCTGCCTGCCGGCGCGGCGCGGTCTAGCCGGAGAGCGGCGGCGGCGTGACGTAGATGCCGAGCAGATTGCCGCCGTTGGTCACGACGAACGCGCGACGCCCGTACGCCGCCGGCGTCATCGAGATGCCGTCGCCGGTGCCGAAGCCGTCAATCAAGCTGCCGTCGATCGGGCTGAGCAGATACAGGCCGAGCTTGGTGCTCGACATCATCAGCGCGCCTTCAACGGGCACCGGCGCGGACACGCCTCCGGCCGGTAGCGTCTGGCGCCAGACATCGCGGCCCGTCTCCGGATCGAGCGCCCACAGCCCCGTGGTGCCGCTGGATGCCAGAAGCAGCCTGCGCGCCGGCAGCATTGGACCCTGGCCGCTGCGTGGTGGATGCGCCGGCTGGCTCCAGAACGTGAGCTCGCTGACCCCGCGCACCGCGGGATTGGCCCAGACCTGCGTCCCGGTGTCCGCCGACAGCGCGTAGGCGCCGCCCTCGTAGCTGGCCACGAAGACCACCGCGCCGGCGTCGATCTCCTGGCCCACGGGCGTGGTGTCCACGTCGAGATACTGCGGCACCTCGCCGAGCGTCTGCTCGGCCTCGGCCGCGAGATCCACGGGCTGCCACGCCTCGTCGCCCGTGTTGGCGTCGAACGCGGTTACGGTGCCGTCGCTGAAACCGGCGTACACCTTGCCGCGCCACACCAGCGGCCCGGCGTAGCCCGCGATTTCCATGCCCATCGCCGGCGTGCGATGCTGGCTCCAGAGGCGCTTGCCGGTGTGCGGATCCAGCGCCAGTACCGTGTCGTTCGCGTTGACGACGTATAGCTTGCCGCCCGCCAGCACCGGTTGGCGCGAGACCTCCGCGTTGCTGTTGAAGCGCCAGATGCAGATGGCCGTCCTGCGCCCTCACCTTGTACAGCGCACCGTCGTTCGAGCCGAAATAGACGACGTCTTCCTGGGAGTCGTACAGCGGATGGCACTGCACGAAGCCAAGCGTCTCGAAGCGCCATAGCGCGTGGCCGTCGTCGGCGCTGAGCGCGTACAGACCGTTGTCGCTCGAGCCGACGAAGACGCGGCGATGCACGACGTCGAGCTCCGGCTGTCCGCGCTCGTACGGCTCGCCGCGATGGCGCGACGGCGCGACGATGTTCCGCGAATACACCACTTTCATCGACCAGCTGGGCCGGTGCACCCATGTCGGCAGCTCGGGGTTGGCGCCCGAGCGGATCGACGCGCAGCCGCCCAGGATGGCCGCCGAGAACAACAGCGCGCCGCCGAGCCTTGCGACCCTCATGGCGCGGAGCCTGCCGGTGCCGGCGCAGGCGTCGGCTTCTGCTCCGGCGCGGGCGCTTTCGGCTTCGCTGTCTTTTCCGGCGCGGGCGCTTTCGGCTTCGCTGTCTTTTCCGGCGCGGGCGCTTTCGGCTTCACTGTCTTTTCCGGCGCGGGCGTCTCGTCCGGCGCCGCCGCCTTCGAGGTGTCGTCCGGCGCGGGCGCTGGAGCCTGCTCGGCAGGCCCGGGCGCGCCCTTGGGCGCGGGCGGCAACTTCATCCCCATCTTCTGCATCAGCTCCTTGAGCTTGGTGGGGTCCTGCTTGATCTGCTCGCGCAGCTTCTGGATCTGCTGCGGCGTGAGCTGCATTCCCGGGCCCTCGGGCGCTGGTGCGGCGGACGGATTGATCGTCTGCATCAGCTGCGTGCTCATGGTGGCGAGATAGCTGTTCTGCGGATACGGCGAGTCGGTGTCCGAGAGCTTCTTCTGCACTTTCTGCAGCAGCTTCTGCGCCTGGTCCTTGGCACCCTTCAGGTACGCGACCCGCGCCTGGTGGTAGAGCGCCAGCGAGGTCAGCCCCGGCACGCCCATGTTTTCCAGCTCGCGGTAGGCCTTGGCTGCTGCGTCGAGCTTCTTGTCGGCTTCGAGGCACATGCCGATGCCCTCGATTGAACGCCCCTTCACGTCCGTGTCGTGTTTGGCAAGCGCGCTGCCCTTGACCGACTCGTAGTCCTTCTGTGCCGCACCGAACTTGCCCTGGTCGTACTCCACTCCCGCCAATCCCAGCGTGGCCAGGATCGACGTACCCGAGCCCTTCGCGACGGTTGCGGCCGCCTGGTAGGACTTCTCGGCAGCCTGGTTGCGCGCCTTGGCGGTCGGGAACGTCTTGCGCGGGTCGAAATCGGCCTCGGGCCCACTCGCCTCTTCACCGGGCAGCTTGGCGGCCTCGTCCTCGACGGCGGCGATGAGCTTGTCGGACGCCTTCTCGATCTGCTTCGTGTGGCGCCACGAGTAGATCTCCCAGCCGATGCCCCCGGCGATCAGCGCCACGACCACCCACTGCACGATATTGAAGTGGTCCTTGACCCAGTTCGTGGTGGTCTGCGTCCAGCGGGCGAGCGCGTCGTCGACCATCTCGCCGGCGGCCAGCCCCTGATCGCGTTCGCGGCGACGCGCGGCGGCGCGCTCGCGGATCCGCTCGTTTCGATCGCGGATGCGATCCGGCTCGCCAGAGCGCTTCCTCTTTTTCTTCTTCTTGCGCGGCGCGGGGCGCGGGCGCGCGGGCTTGTCCTCGTCGTCCGCCTCCGCGGCGGAGGCTGCCTCCTCTTCCTGGCTGCCGTCTTCCGCGTCTTCCGCGGATCCGTCCGCGTCGGGCTCTCCGCCCGCCTCCGCTTCGTCTGCGGATGCTTCGGCGGCTTCGCTGCCCTCCGTGGCCTCGTTGGCGTCCTGCTCTTCGCGGCGCCGCGCGCGCCGTGAGCGTCGTGTTTCCTTGTCTACCACCGGCGCCTCTATACCACCGCTCGCGCGCCCATCGATGCTTTCGCGCGGAGATTCGCCCTATCGCCCGCCGGCGTCCGGATCCGTCGCGCCCGCGTCCCGGCCCGGCGTCCAGGGCTTGGGCGCGGGGGGCGGAAGCTCGTCGGCGAGCGGAACCAGAGCCAGCGCCTCCACCTCCACCTGGTGGTCGGCGAACACCACCAGCCGCATGGCGCGCCCCGGCCGGGCGCCCATCGAGGCCGGCAGCACGCCCGCGACCTCGACCGGCTTGTCGCTCGCAGGCAGCTTCAGGGAGAGGCTGTGACTGGAGTCGATTCTCGGGAGATTATGCGACTTTATCGCCTCGCCCTTCGAGTTGTATCTGACCTGCGAGAGCGGTAGCCCGATGTGCACTTCGCCCTTCTGCCGACCGTCGGTGTGGGCCCGGACCAGCGCCCGGACTCCCTTTCCGTTGCCGCCCGGCGGGACCACAACCATCAGCGCGACGCCCAGCTCGCTCTGGCGACGCAGCTTGTCCAGGGCATGCTTCGACGGGCCGCCGATGTTCTCGAGGATGCCGGCCTGGGTGGCGAAGCCCAGGCCGCCAGCGAGTGGATCCGGCACGCCGAGCCAATGCACCAGCGGTCGGGCGATCTCGGCGCCCGACCCGAGCTGGACGAGTGCCCGCGTGATCGCGACCCGGGCGCTCTGGTAGCGCTCGTGCTCGAGGGCCTTGGAAAGGGGGCCGCGCGCCGAGTCGTCTCCGATCTTCGCCAGCGCTGCCGCGATGTACGGCCTCAGCCTCACGTCGCCCAGCGACTGCACCAGCGGCCAGACGGCGTCCTTGTCCTTGATGTCCGCCAGCGCTTCCAGCAGCTGTCGCGAGCGCTCGTAGTCGCGGGCCTTCTTGTCCTTCCACCATGCGACCAGCGTGGCCCCACCCCGTCGGTCGCCCGACTCGGCCAGCGCCAGGGCGGCCAGGCGACGCCAGTGCTGGTCGTCGGACTTGGCCAGCTCGTAGGCCAGCGGCGCCCCCTGCCCCAGCCGCGTCAGCGCCAGCGCGCACCAGCGCTTCACGTCGGGGTCCTCGTCACGACCCAGCGCGAGCCTGAGCGCGGGCGCGGTCTCCGGGCGACGGAGCTCGAAGAGCAACTCGGCCGCCTTGCGCCGGATCGCCGGATCCGCGTCGTCCAGGAGCGCCGCGATGTCGCGGGCAGCGTCTCCGTCGCCGGCCACGCCCCGCAGAATGGGCGCGGGCCAGTCCTTGCCTTCGGCGCGCAGTCCGCGCACCTCGTAGCGCCCGTGCGAGGCATTGAGCTGGCGCAGCCGCTTGCGCATCTGCTTGAAGCGCTCGGGGTGCTCGTGACGCGCGTCGTGCCGCTCCTCGGGGTCGGACGACAGATCGAACAGCCTGCACGCGCCGATCCTGCGCTGGCAGATCAAGCGGTACTTTCCCTCGGCGAGCAGCGACTGCTGGTCCGTCTCGGCCAGGGCCAGCCCTGCGCCCGGCTTTCGCTTGCCGGCGATCAGCGCTCCCAGGTCGCGTCCACGCACGCGCGGCGGGCGCGGGATGTCCAGCGCCCCGAGCAGCGTCGGCAGGATGTCGATGGTCTGGACCACCTCGCCGACGCGACGGGGCGTCTTCACGCCCGGCAGCGACATCACCAGCGGAACGCGGACCTGCTCCTCGTACACACTCGTGCCGTGGTAGTGGCCGCCGTGATCGCCGAACTCCTCGCCGTGATCGGCAGTGACGATCACCGCGGTGCCTGGCCTGCGCTGGCGGAAACCGCGGACGAGCTGGCCGACGGTATCGTCCGCGAAGGCGATCTCCGAGTCGTAGCGGTCGATGTCGCGGTCGCCGAAATCGTGCCCCTTGTGCGCCTCGTACGGTTCGTGCGGCGCGAACAGGTGCACCCAAACGAACAGGTGCTGGTCGCCTTTCTCGCCGTCGAGGTAGTGCATCACCTGCGACACGCGACCCGCGCCCTCCTTGAACTCGACCTTGGCGTACTCGAACCCGAGGTGCGTCTTCTTGAAGGTGGTGAAGCGATCCGGATCGATGAAGAAGACCGCGGGGGGGTAGAACGCCGCAGTGCGATAGCCATAGGTTCTGAGCAGCGACGCCCAGGTGTCCGAGTCCTCCCCCGCGCCCTGGAGCAACAGCGGTCGCATGTACTTGCCGGTCATCATCGAGGTGACCGAGTACGACGTGTGCGGGGTCGGACAGTAGGCGTGCGTGAAGATGACGCCCTGCTTCGCCAGCGCGTCGATGTGGGGTGTCGTGTTGCGCTTGTAGCCGTACGCGCCCACGTGATCGGCGCGCAGGGCGTCGACGCTGATGAACAGGATGTCGCGCTTGCCGAGGTCGAGCGGGCGGGCCGAGCCGCGCGGCCCAGGGGCGACGCAGCCCGGGTCGAGCATCGGGTCGCAGCCGCTGTCGGCGCTGGCTAGCGGTGGGGGTGGCGCGAGCTCCGCTGCTAGCCGCACGCCGGGGCCCAGAAGCGGCGCCCGCTCCAGCAGCAGCAGGCGGAAGTTATCGAAGTGGGCCAGCCTCGCCGCAGCCGGGCGCGCCACAGCCAGCGCGATCAGCGCGACCAGGGCCGGCAGGGCGGGCCCTGCCCAGCGCCGCCAGCCCGTCGCTCGCGTCGGGGTCCGTGACGGCGCCGGCACGGCGAGCGCCAGCCACGGCGCGGCAAGCAGCGCGAGCGCGGCCAGCCCGTAGTGGAACGCCGGGTACAGCCTCACCAGCACGAAGCGGTTTCCGAGCTCGAGGATCACGATCAGCACTGCTGCCGCCAGGGCGAGCGCTGTGGGCCGGGTCACGCGCCAGCGCGCGAGCGCGGGGCCCGCCGCATACGCGGCCGCTGCGGCGAGCGCGGCAGCGCCCAGCGCAAATCCGCCGCGGGTGGCCGGCGTCGCCAGGTGCCGGCCACCGCCGACGCCCCACGCGACCGCGGCGGCGCCCAGTGCGGCCATTGCCGCCAGGAGCCGCCGGACCCAGGGCTCGTCCGCGCGCCCTGCCAGCCACAGCACGAGCCCCCCTGCCCCGCCGAGCACGGCGCCGGCCAGCAGCGCGACCGGCGAAAGCCACAGCGTGCGCGAACTGTAGCTCCCACACGCTGGCAATGCGCGCGTGGGAGAACGCCGCGACGACGATCAGCTCCAGGGCTATCACTGCCCAGGCGGCGAGCACGGAGCGAGCCAGATGCCGGGTCATCAGCCCGCCTCCCCGCGCGCTTCCGGTCGCTCCGGCAACCGCTCGACGAACAGACGCAAGAGCGCGTGCTCGGGGCGCGCCAGCTCCGGATCCTCACGGCGGAGCCGCTCGACGTCGGACGGGATACGGGTCGAGCCACGGCGCATCGGCGAACGCGTCCAGGTAGACGAGGCCGCTCTCGCCGGATTGGCGCGTGCCGCCCAGCATCGCCCGGTCCGCGCAGCTCCAGGTCGGCGCGCGCGATGTCCGCCCCCCGCGAGAGCCGGGTCAGCGCCTCCAGCCGCGAGCGCGCCGGCTCGACCAGCGGCTCGTCGTGCACCAACAGACAGCTTCCGCCGCGGTGCGAGCGCCCCACCCTGCCTCGCAGCTGGTGTAGCTGCGAGAGACCGAAGCTCTCCGCGCCGTCGATCACCATCAGCGTGGCCTCGGGCACGTCCAGGCCGACCTCGATCACCGTCGTACCGACCAGCACCGGCGTGTCGCCGCGGCGGAAGCCCCGGAGCGCGGCGGCGAGCGCGCGCGGCTCCAACCGCCCATGGGCGAGCACGACGCGCTTCCTGCCGAGGGCCGCACAGAGCTCCTCGAAGCGGTCCACGACGGCGGGGCCGGCGTCCTCGTCGTCCGCGTCGTCTCCGATGCGCGGGCAGACCACGAACACGTGTCCGCCGCGCGTCGAGCGCCGCGAGGATGGCCGGAAGTACCGCGGCGTCCCAATCGTGCCGCGCCACCGCGCGCGTCGTGACCGGCTTGCGACCGGGCGGCAGCTCGTCCAGCTCGCTCGTCGACAGCTCGCCGCGCAGCGCGAGCGCGAGCGTGCGCGGGATGGGCGTCGCGCTCAACGTGAGCAGATGCGGCGCCACACCGCCGGTCCGCCGTCGGCTGAGCGCCAGCCGCTGGGCCACGCCCAGCCGCTGCTGCTCGTCGACGATCACCAGCGCCAGTCGCTGGAAGTCCAGCTCTCTCGACAGCAGCACGTGTGTGCCGATCAGCACGTCGACCTCGCCAGAGGCCGTGTCGCGCTCGATGGCGGCCCGCTCCTCGGGCGGTGTCGCGCCGGTCAGGAGCTCGATCCTCGCGCCCGTCGCCTGTGCCAGCGGCTGTGCGGCGGTCCGGTACTGTTCCGCCAGCGGCGTGGTCGGCGCGAGGATGGCCACCTGTGCCCCGGCGGTAACGGCCTGCAGAGCCGCCGCGAGGGCGACGGCGGTCTTGCCCGACCCGACATCCCCGGAGAGCAGGCCGACGCGTCGGCTCCGACCGGGCCAGATCCGCGGATGTCTCGTCGATGGTGCGCGCCTGCGCGGCGGTCCACTGGAAGCCCAACGCCTGCGCCAGCCGCGCGAGGCCTGCCGCATCGGGCGGCAGCGGCAGGGCGTCGGAGCGGTACTCCTGCTCGCGCCGCGCGCGCGACCCAACCCGAAGCAAAGCTCTCCGCCCACGCCAGCCGCTCCCTGAGCGGGTGGAGCGCCGTTTCATCCGGTTGTTGTCCGGGCCTGTGGACGCCCAGGAAGCCGTCCTCCGCGGAGGCGAGCTGCTCCCGCTCGCGCACCGCCGGCGGCACTGGATCCGGGACGCCTCCGACGCGCTCTAGCGCGGCGCCGATCAGCGTCCTGAGCCGCTCCGCTCCCAGCCCAGGCAGCTTGGGATAGCGCGGGCGGACTCGCGGCTTGCCCGTCGTCGCGCAGGAGCTCGGGATGCGCCATGACCGCGCCGCTCCCGCGGCGCGGCCGGAGCCAGCCGGCCGATCACGAAGAGCGGCTCGCCGGGTCGCGCCACGGCGAGGATGCCGTGGGCCGCGAAGAACCACCACGCGGTCAGCTCGGCTTTGCCGTCCGGCGCATCGGACAGCGAGACCCTCACGGCGCGCCGCCCGCGCACCGGAGCGAAGCCTGCCGAGCGCACGAACGCGCGCACACACACCCGGGGACGCGCGGCTGCCAATTCCAGCGCAGCGGCCACGCGGAGCGGCGAGCGGAGGTCATCGTAGCCGGTCGGCAGCAGCCAGAGCAGATCGGCAAGCGTCGCAAGGCCGTGCTGGCGCAGCTTCCGCCCGGCGGCGGGTCCGACGCCGGACAGGCTCTCGACCGTCGCGAAGGCCGGAAGCCCCGCAGGGCCGGCGGCAGCAGAGACGGGGTGTGGGGGCATGCCGGTTCCGGAAAGGTCGCGTCGCGCTCCCGGTGCGGCGCTGGGTCAGTGGAACTCGACGCTTCCGATTCTCGTAGCGCCGTGTTCCACCCGGAAGGCGCACAGTGACCTCGTCGCCCGGCTCCTTGCCGATCAGCGCGCGCGCCAGCGGCGCCGAGACGGAGATCGTCCCGTGGTCGATGTCGGCCTCGTCGGCGCCGACGATGCGGTAGGTGACCTCGTCGTCGGTGTCGAGGTTGGTCAGAAGGACCGTGGCGCCGAAGCGGACGCGCGAGCCGTCGAGCTTGGACGGATCGATAACCTCGGCGCGCGCGAGCTTGTCCTCGATGTCCTTGATGCGCGCCTCCACCATGCCCCTGGCTTCTCCTTGGCAGCGTGGTACTCGGCGTTTTCGCTGAGGTCTCCGTGCTCCCGGGCAACGCCGATCTCGCGGGAGATCTTCGGGCGCTGTTCCTTCAGGCGGAAAGCTCCTGCTTGAGCCGCTCCGCCCCTTGCGGTGTCATGGGAACCATTTCCGGCATCAGCCCCTTCTACCGCAGCTCGGTAGCACGATCAAGGGTTGCCGCTCCCGATCCCGGACGACAGGCCGGGGCCCGGCGCTTGCTTCCGTGGCGCCAACCCGCTACTCCCCGGCCAGCGATGCGCTGGCTCTCCGGCTCGATTCTGGCCGCTGTTGTGGCCCTGTCCCAGGCCGGCTGTGGGCCCACGGTCCAGGCCCGGAACCCTCTGCACTACACGGAGGACGCCAAGCGGGCCTACGACCTGGCGCTGGACGCCTTCTTCGACCACGACTGGGAGGGGGCGACCACGCTGATGCAAGACGTGAAGCGCAAGTACGGCTACAGCCGCTACGCGCGCCTCGCCGACCTGCGCCTGGCCGATATTTCCTACCACCAGCAGAAGTACGCCGAGGCCATCACCGCCTACAAGGGCTTCATCCACGACTACCCGAACGATCCCGAGGTGCCCTACGCGCGCTACCGCGTCGCCCGATCGCTCTTCCACGAGACCAGCGCGTCGTTCCTGCTGCCGCCGCTCGAGGAGCGGGATCTGGCCAGCGTGCGGGACGCCTACACGTCCATCCAGGGTTTCCTGGCGGACTACCCGGAGTACAAGAAGGCAGCCGAGCTCCGCTACATGCTTGCCGTCGTGACCGGGCTGCTGGTCCGGCACGAGCTGTACGTGGCGCGTTTCTACCTGGACCAGCGACAATTTCAAGGCGGCAGTCGCGCGCATCCAGTACGCGCTCCGGAACTACGACAATTCCGGCCTGGAGCCCGAAGCCATGGCGCTTCTGGGCGAGACGTACATGAAGATGGAGAAGCGCGACAAGGCGCGGGCGGTCTTCCGGCAGCTTCTGGCGCAGTATCCGGCTAGCGCTTTCTCGGTTCCCGCGCGGAATTTCCTCCAGCTGCTCGCCGGCCATCCGCCGACTGCCGGCGAGCGCGGTACTACACCCGTGGACTCCCGCGCAGAGTAGGGGCACTCTCTGTCGAGCATGGCGTCGGCGGAAACGGAACAGCAGGAGCTCTCCACCGTGGCGCCCACGGTGCTCGTCGTCGACGACGAGAAGAACATCCGGCGCACGCTCGAGATGGTGCTCTCGGGCGAGGGCTACCGCGTGCTCGAGGCGGCGACGGCCGAGGACGCGCTCAGCACGCTGTCCAGTCCCGAGCAACCGGTCGACATCGCGATCTTCGACCTCAAGCTGCCCGGCATGAGCGGGCTCGAGGCGCTCGAGAAGCTGCGCGCCGACGAGAGCCACGCGGATCTGCCGGTGGTGGTGATCAGCGGGCACGCCACCGTCCACGACGCCGTCGCCGCCATCAAGCTCGGTGCCAGCGATTTCTTCGAAAAGCCGCTGAACCGCGAGCGCATCCTCGTCAGCGTCCAGCAACTCGATCCGCACCGCGCGGCTCAGCCGCACGGTGGAGCAGATGCGCGCCGAGCTCGAGGCGCGCTACGAGATGATCGGCACGAGCGAGCCGATCCAGAAGCTCTTCCAGGACATCGACAAGGTCGCTCCGACCAAGGCGAGCGTGCTCATCACCGGCGAGAGCGGCACCGGCAAGGAGCTGGTGAGCCGTGCCATCCACCGGCTCAGCCCGCGCAAGGACGAGCCGTTCATCAAGGTCAACTGCGCGGCGATCCCCCGCGAGCTCATCGAGAGCGAGCTGTTCGGCCACGAGAAGGGCTCGTTCACCGGCGCCCAGGCGCGCAAGCGCGGCTTCTTCGAGCAGGCGCACGGCGGCACGCTGTTCCTCGACGAGATCGGCGACATGGATCTGGCGGCGCAGGCCAAGGTGCTGCGCGCGCTGCAGAACGGCGAGATCGTGCGCGTCGGTTCCGAGCACATCATCCACGTGGACGTGCGCGTGCTGGCCGCTACGAACAAGGAGCTCTCGAAAGAGGTCTCGGACGGCAATTTCCGTGAGGATCTGTTCTTCCGGCTGGATGTCTTCCCGATCAAGGTGCCCGCCCTGCGCGAGCGCGCCGAGGACATCCGGCATCCTGGCGGACGCCTTCGTCGAGGTGTTCTGCAAGGAAAACGGCCTCAAGCAGAAGAAGATCGACCCGGCAGTGTACGAGACGCTGACGCGCCGCAAGTGGCCGGGCAACGTGCGCGAGCTCAAGAACGTGGTCGAGCGCGCGGCGATCCTCTCGAGCGACGTGATCACCGTCGCTGATCTGCCGGAGGACCCGCACGATAGCCCGTTCGAGGACGACGCCGAGACCGGCGAGCGCAGCAGGCGGCGCCGCACACCTGAGCGCGCCGCCGCCCATGGTCGGCGAGGACGGCAAGCGGCTGACCCTGCGCGAGTACCGCGAGGCCGCCGAGCGCAGCTACATCGTCGACACGCTGCGCGGCTTCGAGTGGAACATCTCCAAGGCGGCCGTGGCCCTCGGCGTCGAGCGCACCAACCTGCACAAGAAGATCCGCGCCTACGGCATCAAGCGCGGCGAAGGCTGATCGAGCCTGCGCGGCGGCGCTGGTCGGTCCGGGTAGCCCGGACCCGCTCCAGGTGGCGGGCGCCTCGCCCGCGGTGCTGGCGCTGCACGGATTCGGCGGAACACCGCTCGAGATCTCGCTGGTCGTCGACGTGGCGCGGGAGCTCGGCCTGCGCGCGCACGCCCCGCTGCTCCCCGGGCACGGAACGCGCGTGGACGAGCTCGCACGAAGCGGCTGGGACGACTGGCTGGGCGAGGCAGAGGCAGCCCTGGACCAGCTTGCCTCCGACGGGCCGGTGATCGTCGCGGGTCTGAGCATGGGCTCGCTGCTCGCCGCTCACCTGGCTGCGACCCGGCCGGACGACGTGCTCGGCCTCGCTCTGTTGGCGAACGCGGCGTGGCTCGGCTGGCCCTTCCCCACCCTGGCGCTCGACCTCATCAGGAAGCTGCGGCTGCCGGACTTCTCCATGCCGAAGCCGGGTGCCGACATTGCCGACCCGGAGGCGCGCCGCACCCACCTCACCTACGACGCGCAGCCGGTGCACGCCGCTGTCAGGGTGCTGGAGGCGGGCCGGCGCGTGCGTGCCGAGCTCGAACGTGTGCGCTGCCCGACGCTGATCCTGCACGGAGCGCGTGATCGCCTGTGTCCGCCGTCCAACGCGCGGCGCGTCGCCACCAGGCTCGGCACGCCCGATCCCTCGTCGTCATGCTGCCGCGCTCGCGGCATATCGTGACGCGGGACTACGACAGGGAGCAAGCGGCGCGGGAGCTCCGGACGTTCTTCGAGCGGGTGCGCGAATAGAGCGCGCCGGAGCGCCGCTCGCCGCTCAGAATTTTCCGAAGTAGTCGCTGATGTCGAAGAAGAACTGGCGGCTCTTCGGGCCTGCGACGATGTCGAGGCGGTCGTACTGGTGGCCGCTCTTCTCGAGCAGCGCCTGGCTCCGCAGGTGCCAATCGACGCCGCGCTTGCCGAGCAACGCCGTCACATACCAGTACTCGGCGGCCACGCCGTCCGTTTCCCCGTGCGCGCCGTGGATCGCGACGGCCTGCGCCACGCTCGAAGCGTCGCCACCCGAGAAGCGGATTGGCGTGTCCGGAATCCGGGTCGGCAGAGCGGGGCCCGGATCGCCGACCGCGAGCGGCGCGGGCGCGGAAGCGGGCGGAGGCGTTCCGGCGGCTTCTGGTGCAGGCTCTGGCGGTGGCTCCACCTCGACTGCGGTCGCGCGATCGGGGCTCCGCGCCCGCCTCACATCGCTAGTGCGATCGGGGCTCTGCGCGGTGGGCGGCGGCGCGCTTGCGCAACCGGCGAGGATCAGCGCCGCCACTGCGCCGACCAGGCTTCTTCCGCACACACACCCCATCGCCAGCTCCTTGTCGCTTGTTACGGCGGAAGACGCGCGCGCCTTCCCGGGAGGGTCCTCCAACAGCCCGTAGGACCCGCGTCCGGTGTGTCGGCTTGGCTCGGAGCGCCGTCGAGCTACGTGCCCGTGGACCCGTAGCCGCCCGCGCCGCGTCCGGTGTCGTCGAGCTCGTCGACCAGCTCGAGCTCGACGTGGGCGACGGGTGCGATGACGAGCTGGGCGATGCGGGACAGAGGGCTCCACGACGAACGGCTCCGTGCCGTGGTTGATGAGCACGATGCCGACCTCGCCGCGGAAGTCGCTGTCGATGGTGCCGGGCGAATTGACGACGGAAATGCCCTGCGCGGAGCGCGAGCCCGGAGCGCGGCCGCACCTGCCCTTCGTAGCCGTGGGGGATGGCCAGCGCGAGGCCCGTCGGGATCAGAGCGCCGCTCTCCGGGCTCGAGCGCGACCGGCTCGGCCAGCGCGGCGCACAGATCGAGCCCGGCAGCGTGCTCGCTCTGGTAGGCCGGGCAGCGGCACCTCGACCGGCCCGACGCGCTTCACGCGGAGCGCGCGGTGCTCATAGCTCCGAGAACCTCCCGCTCTTGAGCGAGGCGTCGAGCAGCTGCGCGACGCGCTGCTCGAGCGTCGCGGGCCTTCGGATCGGGCAGCTGCGCGAGGGCCGTCTTGATCTCGCCCAGCGCCTTGAGCTGGCTGAAGAGCTGGATGTCGCTCGGCGGCGCGGCGCCGGTGAGCACCTGGCGGATGCGGTCGATCTCGCCCGACAGCGCCTCGACGCCCGACGCCGAGCGCGCCCACGCGGCGCCGATCGGGGTGCTCGCGGTAGTAGGCCTCGAGCACGGGCTGGACGATGCCTTCGAGGATCGGCGCCTGGTCCTCGGTGTTCCAGATGTGCTTGAGCACGAACAGGTCGCTCGCCTCGGCCTGGACGCGCCCGTCGAGATAGGCGCTGGCGGCGAACAGCTTGAGCATCTTGACCACGCGGCGGTCGCTGATGCTGATGCCCTCCGCGCGGATCTGGAACACGAGGCCCTTGTAGGTGCGACAGGAAATCGTCGGAGAACTCGAGCCGCTGCGCCAGCTCCTCCGTCATCCCGTGCAGCTCCTCGGCCGTGACCAGCGGCGTGGGCTTCTGCCGCCGGAGCTTCTTCACCTCGTGCGCGATGCCGAGCTGGATGCAGCTCGTTGAAGTGGTAGGCATCGAGGTTGTCGGAGCGGATGCGCAGCAGGAAGCGGTCGAACAGCGCCGACAGCGACTCGTCCGACGGGCACCTCGTTGCTGGCGCCGAACACGCTGATCAGCGGACATTCGATGCACCTGCCCGCCGGACGTGAAGCGCCGCTCGTTCAACAGGCTCAGGAGCGCGTTCAGGATGGCGCTGTTGCTCTTGAACACCTCGTCGAGGAACACGACCTCGGCTTCGGGCAGCATGCCGGCGGTGCGCCGCCGGTAGGTGCCTTCGCGGAAGGCGGCGATGTCGACCGGGCCGAAGATCTCGTTCGGCTCGGTGAAGCGCGTGAGCAGGTACTCGAAGTAGCGCGCGTCGATGAGCTGCGGCGAGCGTGCGGAGCAGAGCGCTCTTGGCCGTGCCGGGCGGGCCGACCAGGACGGCGTGCTCGCGCGCCACGATGGCGATCAGGAGCAGCCGGATGACTTCGCTCTTGCCGAGGAACTGGCTGTCGAGGGCCTCGGAGACCTGGTCGCAGCCGCGACGAGAGCGCGCCCGTCATGATTCGGCGGCAGTCGGCCGGTGGCGTGCGAAGATCTCGTCCGCCATCTGGCTGAGCTTGCGCGCTTCACGCTGGATGTCGGCGTTGTCCACGTAGTGCTCGGAGCCCGCTACGTAGGTCGCGAAGGCGCGGTAGCTCCTGGCGACCTCGAGCTCGTTGCCGATCTCCTTGCAGATCGCGATCGAACGCATGAAGTAGTCGACGGCCTTGCCCTCGTGCCCCTCGCCCCAGGCACCCGCGGCGGTGATCTCGCCGAGCGTCCGGAGCGCGATCGCCAGGTGGGCGCGGCTTCTGCACCTGGCCGAAAAGGTCGACAGCGCGCTTGATGCTCTCGCGCGCCTTCTTCAGCTCGCCCTGCATCAGGTACGCCTTGGCGAGGCCGCGCTTCGCCTCCGCCAGGTGCAGCCGGTCGCCGAGCTCGTCGCACAGCTCCTCGGCTTCGCTTCAGGATGCGGATGGCCTGCGGCGCTGTCGCCCAGCCGGTAGTGGGTCTCGCCGATGTTCGTGAGCACGACGGCGATGCGGTTGCGCTCGCCGATCTCCCTGGCCACGTCGTAGGCCTCGCGGAACAGCTCCAGCGCTTTCTGCCCGTTCTCCTGGTCCTGCGCCAGCTGCCCGAGGTTGTTCAGGCTCTGCACGATGCCCAGCGGGTCGCCGATCTCGCGGCGGATCGTCAGCGCGGCTTCGAGCGCCTCGCCGGCTTTGCGGCGCGCCCGTGATCCATCCACACCAGCCCGATGTTGTTCAGGCTGAGTGCGATGGAGCGGCGGTCGCCGAGCTTCTTGCGCATCTCGAGCGAGACGCTTCATCTCCTCCAGCGCCTTGTCGTACTCGCCCTTGAGCCACAGCAGCTTGCCGATGTCGTCGTGGCTGGCGGCGACGCCGCGCTCGTCGTGGACCGCTTCGAACAGGTCCTGCGCCGATCTCCAGGTGCCGCTGCGCATCCGACAGCGATCCGGTATCGCGGTAGAGCGCGGCCGATGCGGTTGTGCGCGGCGCCGCCCTTGCCCTTGAGCGCGAGGCGATAGGCGATGCCCAGCATCTCGCGGAAGGCGGCCAGCGCCTCGTCCGTGCGGCCGAGCAACAGCAGCACGTCGCCGTGGTTGTGCAGCGCGTCGATCCGACGCCGCGCGTCGGCGTCGCCCAGCAGGCCAGAGCCCGCGCGCGTAGTACTCGTCGGCTTTCTTGGCGGCGTAGCTCTGCCGCGCGATGTCGCCCGCGTCCAGGTAGGTCAGCCCCGCCCGAGCCTGGGCGCCGGCCTTCTCCAGGTGCTGGGCCAGCATCGCCGCGTACTCTTCCTGCGAGCGGACGACGTCCTGCTGCGTCAGCCAGTCGGCGATGGTCTGGTGGTAGCGGCGGGCCGCGGCACGCGCTGGTGAGCGTCGCGATCTTCTCGCGCTCGAGATTGTGCTTGAAGACGTACTCCGTCTCGCCGGGGAACGCCGAGTCAGGCAGCTGGAGGACGTAGTCTCGCTCGACCAGATCCGCGAGCGCCGCGGCTGATCTCGCTGCACGTCCTGCATGTCGCTCTCGGCCCAGAACTCGGGCGGCTCGCGATCCATCCGGTCGAGCGCCACCAGTCCGCCCAGCCAGAAGATGCTGCCCATGGCCGCCGCGTGCTCGAGCACCCGGCGGTCGACCGACGAGAGCGCGGCGATGCGGGCCGCGACCGCATCGTCGACGGTCATCGGCAGCCGGCACGCTCGCCAGCTTGTCGAGATCCACCGTCCACACCGGATCGCCGGCCAGCGCGCTCTCGCTCGTGCAGCACGCCCGAGTCGTGGAAGATGCGGACCATCTGCTCCAGAAGGCCCGGGTTGCCGCCGGCCATGCCCACGCCGGCTTCGACCAGCGCCTCGGGAGGGCCGTCGGTGCACGGTGCGAGCAACGCTTCCATCAGTACGACGGACTGATCGTCGTCCAGCGGCCCGATTTCGAGGCGCTCGTGGCGCCCGTGGCCGAACTCGAACCAATCCTCGTGGCGTGTCAATCAGCTCCGGCCGCGTGGCGCACCAGGAGCAGAATGGGTCCGTTCAGGTTCTCGATCAGGTAGCGGAGCAGCTCGATCGAATCGTCGTCGGCGAACTGCAGGTCCTCGAAGACCAGGCAGACCGGGCCCTGTGCGGCGTCGCTCTCGATGAAGCTCTTGACGATGGCGCGTCTCAGCAGGCCGGGCTTGCAGCGGGTCGTCCGCGACCGCCCGGGTGAGCGGGCTTTCGAGGAACGGCAGGTCCATCAATTGCCCGAGGAAGTAGCAGACGTCGCCTACCTTGCGGTCATCGAGCACCTTGGCGACCTGTGCGCGGACCTGGGCCTTCGCCGCTTCGGCATCCATGCCTTCCACCAGCCCAAAGCGCGATCGGAGCAGGCGCGCGAAGATGCCGTAGCCGAGCGTCAGGTTGCGGGCGCTGCCGCGGTAGACTCGCGGCAAGCTGTCCTCCGGCGCTTCGGAGCTCCGAAAGGAAGTCTTCGGCGATGCGCGATCTTGCCGACGCCGTTACCCCCGACCAGAGTCGCGATGCGCGTCTGCTTGTCGGCCCTGACGCGGTCGGCCGCGCGCTTGAGGGCCGCCATCACGGCGTCCCTGCCGACGAGCGGCGCCCTCAGATCGCCGATCGCGGACGCTCCACTGCCAACAGTCCCGGACATGGAGGGCGAGTCTCGCCTTGTTCTCCCTCCGCCACAACGACCGGATGCCCTGAACAGCCCGGCGGCCCCAGCATCCGGGACAACGCAGCGCGTCATCTACCTGGGGGCAGCGGCACCGGACGTTGTCCCCGTTGCGTGCCGGCCCGGCTTGATACAGGCTCGGCCGGCGTAGGGACCGACTGCCGGACGGCGCGGAGGTCCCGTGACGCTCGGTGAAGTCCCCGAAACCTCTGGTAGATTGACCGTTTAGCCGTGACATTGCCCGCGAAGACCCCGGCCCAGATCGCGCGCTGGCGAGAAGCGCTCGCTGGGGAAGGGAGTGTTCCGCAAGTGCAACGGCTGCGGCGCGGTGCACACGGCCGAGCACTTGTCCGACTGCTGGGAGGTGTGTCCCGGCTGTGGCTACCACCATCCGCTCAGCGCGGATGGGTGGCGCTCGCTGCTGCTCGACGACGGCAGGCTCGAACTCTGGGACGAGCACATCCAACCCACCGATCCGCTGACTTTCCACGATGGCAAGAGCTACCGCGACCGGCTGGAGCGCTCGCGGCGCATCAGCGGGCGCAGCGAGGCCATCGAGATCGGCCGGGCCCATATCGGCGGGCGGCCGGTCGCCTACGGCTGCTTCATCTTCGCGTTCATGGGCGGCAGCATGGGTTCGGTCGTGGGCGAGCGGATCACGCGCCTGTTCGAGCGGGCGACGGCAGAGCGATCTACCGGTGGTCCTGCTCCAGGCCTCGGGCGGCGCGCGCATGCAGGAGGGCATCCTGAGCCTGATGCAGATGGCCAAGACGGTGGCGGCCCTGTCGCGGTTCCGCCACATTCACAAGCCGTTCATCAGCGTGCTCCTGCACCCGACGACCGGCGGGGTCGCCGCGAGCTCGGCGCTGCTCGGTGACGTCAACCTGGCCGAGCCCAACGCGCTCATCGGATTTGCTGGACCGCGCGTGATCGAGAGCACGCTGAGGACCACCCTTCCGGAGGGATTCCAGCGCTCGGAGTTCCTGCTCGGCCATGGCATGGTGGACTCCGTCGTGCCGCGAACCGAGATGAAGGCAACGCTCGGTTGCATCCTGGGCCATCTAGCCGGTAGAGCTTGGTGAGCGACCTGGCAGTGACACTCCAGCGGCTGTACGCGCTGATCCCGAAGGGCCGGAAGCTCGGGCTCGAGCGCATGCAGGCTGCGTGTGACCGGATGGGCAATCCGGAGCGTGCGTTCGAGGCCGTCCACGTAGCGGGGACCAACGGCAAGGGCACGGTTTCCGCCTTCACCGCGGCGATCGGTCAGGCCGCAGGGCGCAAGGTCGGGCTGTACACTTCGCCTCACCTGGTCCGCTTCGCCGAGCGCATCCAGGTCGGCGGCGCAGCCGATCGACGACGACACGGTGGTCCGCCTGCTGAACAAGGTGATGGACGAGGCGCCCGACCTGACGTTCTTCGAAGTCGCGACGCTGGCGGCGTTCCTGGCGTTCCGCGACGCTGGCGTGGACCTGGCGGTGCTCGAGGTGGGGCTGGGCGGCCGCCTCGACGCGACCAACGTCATCCCGCCGCCGCGTGTCGCCGTCATCACGCGCATCGCCTTCGACCACATGGTGGAGCTCGGCGACTCGCTGGCCTCCATCGCGATCGAGAAGGCGGGCATCATCAAGTCGGGCTCTACGGTCGTGGTGGGCAAGCTGCACCCGGACGCGCATGGAGGCGGTCGAGGATCGCGTAGCGAGGTCGGCGCGCGCCTGGTCGAGCTGGGCAGCCCGGAGCCGATTCCGGGCGCTCCCCTGGCCTACCCGCGCGTCGCGATGATCGGCTCGAACCTGGCGGTGGCGGTGACCGTCGGCCGCGAGCTCGGATTCGACCCGGCAGATGATCGCGCAGGGCATCGAAGCGACGAGCTGGCCGGGTCGCAACGAGCTCTTGCACCGCAACGGCCAGGAGCTGACGCTGCTCGACTGCGCCCACAACCCCGACGGCGCCGTCGCTCTGTCGCACGTGCTCGACCCCAGCGTGCTCGGCGAGATCGAGTCGCGACGCGATGTGGCGCTGGTCTTCGGCGCGATCCAGGGCAAGAACTGGAAAGCCATGCTCAGCCGGCTCGAGCAGGTCGCGGGACATCGCGTGTTCGTCGCCCCACCCGTCACGAAGGCCGTGGATCCGCAGCTGTATGGCGGAACGCGGTCGGCGGCGAGGTCGCCGAGGATATCGGCTCGGCACTTGACTCGCGCGCGCGAGCTCGTCGGCGAGCGCGGCGTGGTGGTGGTCACGGGCTCGACGTTCCTGGTCGGTGCGGCGCGCGCCCTCCTGCTCGGGCTGCCGCGCGATCCCGCCGTGGACATGTGAAGCGAGGCGGAACCGAAGTGCCGTCGTTCGACGTCGTATCCAAAGTGGACTGGTCCGAGGTCAAGAACGCGCTCGACCAGGCCGAGCGCGAGATCGCCCAGCGCTTCGACTTCAAGGGCACCGATGCGGCATATCGAGCGCACCGAGGACGGCGTGGTCGTACGGCCAACGCCGAAGACCGCGTGCGGGCGGCGCTCGACGTGTTCGAGCAGAAGCTGGTGCGACGCAAGGTCAGCCTCAAGCACCTGGAGAAGAAGGACCCCGAGCCCGGCCCCAAGGGGTCGAGCCGGCAGCGCGTCCTGATCAAGGAAGGCATCGAGACCGAAAAGGCCAAGGAGATCGTCAAGCTCGTGAAGGGCTCGAAGCTCAAGGTCCAGGCCTCCATCCAGGACGAGAGCGTGCGGGTGACCGGCAAGAAGCGGGACGACCTGCAGAGCGCCATCCAGCTGCTCAAGGGCGCCGACGACCTCGGTCTCGACCTCCAGTTCCAGAACTTCAGGGATTGAACCGGCGAGTGACCGCGAAGCAGAAGCGAGAGCTGTTCGGCACGGACGGCATCCGAGGTCGGGCCAACGTCCCTCCCATGACGCCGGAGCTCGCGCTGGCGCTCGGACGCGCCATCACGCTGGTGGCGCGCCGCGATCCGCGGCCGGCCGCCCCGCATCGTCATCGGCAAGGACACGCGCCTGAGCGGCTACATGCTGGAGACGGCGCTCGCCGCCGGCATCTGCGCCATGGGCGGCCGGGTGATGCTCTGCGGCCCGATCCCGACGCCCGGCGGTCGCCAACCTGACGCAGAGCATGCGCGCCGACGCCGGCGTCGTCATCAGCGCCAGCCACAACCCCTTCGGCGACAACGGCATCAAGCTGTTCGGCCCCGACGGCTTCAAGCTGCCCGACAGCGAAGAGTCGGACATCGAGGGGCTGCTGGAGGATCCCCGGCTCGATCTCGCGCAGTTGCACCGGCGCGCGCGTCGGGCGCGCCGAGCGCATCGACGACGCGGCCGGGCGCTACGTCGTGTACGCGAAGAGCACCTTCCCCAAGGAGCTGACGCTCGACGGGCTGTGCGCGTGGTGGTGGATGCCGCCCACGGCGCCGCGTACAAGGTCGCGCCCGACGGTGTTCGCCGAGCTCGGCGCGACGGTCATTCCGCGTTCGGCGTGCGACCCAACGGCCGCAACATCAACCGCGATTGCGGCGCGCTGCATCCCGAGCACGTCGTCAAGGAAGTCAAGAAGCGCCACGCCCACATCGGCGTATGCGCTCGACGGCGATGCGGATCGCGTCGATCGTCGTCGACGAGAAGGGGCAGATCGTCGACGGCGACGCGCTGATGGCGCTGTGTGCGACGCGCATGATCCAGGAGAAGCGCCTGGCCAAGCGCACGCTGGTCACCACGGTGATGAGCAACATGGGCCTGGAGCGCGCGCTGGCGGCCGCGGGCGGCCAGCTGAAGCGCACGCAGGTCGGCGACCGCTACGTGGTCGAGGAGATGCGACGCGCCGGCTACAACTTCGGCGGCGAGCAGTCCGGCCACCTCATCTTCCTCGATCACGCCACGACCGGTGACGGCGTGGTGGCGGCGCTGCAGGTGCTGGCGATCATGGTGGCCGAAGGGCGGCCGCTGAGCGAGCTCGCCGCGGTCATGCAGCGCGTTCCGCAGGTGCTCGCAGAGCGTGAAGCTCGCCGGACCGCAAGCCGCTCGAGCAGATGCCGCAGCTCACCCGGCTGATCGGCCGCGTGGAGCAGAAGCTCGGCAAGAACGGGCGCGTGCTGGTGCGCTGGAGCGGCACCGAGCCCAAGCTCCGGTTGATGGTCGAAGGCCCCGACCCGGATCGAGCTCGCCGGCATGGTGCATGACATGGCGGACGCGGCACAGCAGGGACCTGGGCGTCGGCGGCGTGACGCGGGACCGACGACGGCCCGATCATCGAGGCCGAGCAGCCTGACGCGCGTCTACGGCAGGGGGCAGCGCGAGCCGAAGGCCGTCGATGCGGTCAGCCTCGAAGTGCACCGGCGCGAGATCGTGCTGTCTTCGGTCCCAGCGGATGCGGCAAGAGCACGCTGCTCGGGATGCTCGGCGGGCTGGACCGTGCCTACACGGGCGCGCTGAAGCTGTTCGGGCAGCGACGTGGCGACACTCCGCGACCGGGAGCTGTCGCGGCTGCGCGGACGCCACATCGGTTTCGTGTTCCAGTCGTTCCACCTGCTCGACCACCTCACGGTGCTCGGGCAACGTGACGGCGCCAAGCCTGTTCTCGGGCGAGCCGCTCGACGACGACCGCGTCGAGCAAGCGCGGCCTGGAGGTACTCCGACGCGTCGGCCTCGCAGACAGCGCGCGCGTCTCCCCTGCGGAACTGTCCGGCGGCCAGCGCCAGCGGGTCGCGCTCGCTCGCGCATTGCTCCGGGAGCCGGAGCTACTGCTCTGCGACGAGCCGACCGGCAATCTCGACCGCGGCACCGGCGAGCAGATCATCGATCTGTTCGCCGACCTCCATGCGGAGCTCGGAACGACCTTCGTCATCGTCACCCACGAGGACCGGCTGGCGCGGATCGCGCACCGGCAGCTCGACATGCTGGACGGACGGCTCGCAGACGGCCATGGTCCGGATGATGGTTGACGAGCCGCATGCCGCCGCCCCGGAGCCGCCGGGCGCGGGGCATCGAACGGCGCGGAGGCGCCGGTGAGAGCGAGCGCGCTCGCCCGCATGGTGCGCGCGGACCTGGGGCGCACGCGCGGCCCGCTGATGACCGCCGGCTTCGGGATCCTGGTCGGCACAGCGGCTCTGGTCTTCTTCCTCGCGCTGGGGCTCGGTGCCCGCCGGGTGCTCCTCGGCGATGTGTTCCCGATCGATCAGGTCGAGCTCGAGCCGACACAGAGCTCGGCAGGCCTGTTGTCGCTTCTGGGCGGGCCCCGCCCACCATCGGGCATCGAGTCCTCGAAGGTTGCCAAGCTCCGGAAGCTCCCCGGCGTGGCCGAGGTGTACCCGAAGCTGCGCTTCCGCTTTCCGTCCATGGCCTACGGGGGCAAGGAGCTTTTCGGGTCAGGAAATCGGCACGCACGAGATGATCGGCGACGGCATCGAACCGGCTCTTTTGAAGCCGAAGCTCGCTCGGCGCTTCCAGGATCCGATGCAGCACCCCGGACCGGAGTGCCACGCCGACAGCGATTGCACCTCGCCGCAGTACTGCGAGCTGCCGAGCAGCGCCCGCGTGGGCCATTGCTCCGATCCCGTGCCGGCGATCGTCAGCCGCTATCTGGTGGAGCTTTTCGACCACGCCATCGCGCCCTCGCACGGGCTGCCGCCGGTTGCAGGCGCCCTGCTCCAGCGGGCCCAGGGCGTGGTCTTCACCATGACGCTCGGAAAGTCGTTGCTGGGCGTCGCCAAGCAGGGTCACGAACGCAGCGTGAAGGTGCGGGTGGTCGGGGTCTCGCCCAAGGCGATCGATCTCGGCGTCACCCTGCCCGTCCCGGTCGTGCGGCGCTGGAACCGCGAATACGCGGGGGACGCCGCCGGCTCCCTCTATTCAAGCGTGGTGGTCCACGTGAAGAGCGCCAATGATGCCAGCCGCGTGATCCAGGCGGCGTCGGGGTGGGGGCTCGTTCCCCACGACACGCGGGCGCGCGACGTGAGCGTGCTGATCACCAGCGTGCTGGCCCTGCTGGTCCTGGTCGCTTCCGTCATCCTGCTCGTGGCGGCGCTGAATATCGCGCACACCTTCCGCGTGCTGGTGGCGGAGCGGCAGCGCGAGATCGGCCTGTACCGGGCACTCGGTGCAAGCGCGGCCGACATGCGGGCGTGGATGCTGTCCCTGGCGCTCGTGGTGGGCGCGGCCGGGGGCGCCGCCGGCGCGATCGTGGCCCGACTGGCTGCTCTGGTGGCGGACTGGCGCGCAGCGGTAGACCTGCCCGACTTCCCCTTCAAACCACGCAGCTTCTTCATATTTCCCTGGTGGTTGTGGCTGGCTGCGGTGGGCTTTGCGGCGCTGTTCGCGCTACTGGGCGCCCTGGGGCCCGCGCGGCGTGCCGCCCGGACCGATCCAGCACATTCGCTGTGAAGGGCTGGCCCCGACCGCGAGGAGTTCCTAGGATGGGGACCCTGCCCGGAAAAGGAGATCACCCGTGGACCTGTCGCTTCCCCAGCTGTGCGGCCAGCTGATCGTCGGCGGTTTCTCCGGAACCGAGCTGCCCGCGGAGCTCTCCAGCGAGCTTGTGGCCGGCCGCCGCGCGGGTGTCATCCTGTTCAAGCGCAATCTGCCGGACGTGGAGACGGCCCATGAGCTCTCGAGCGTGGTGGTCGACGCCTGCCCGGACGAGCTTCCGCCCTTCATCGGCGTCGATCAGGAAGGCGGGCGGGTCGCGCGCTTCGGTGAGCCGGTGCTCCAGCTCCCGCCCATGCGCGTGCTGGGCGGCATCGGTGACCGCGACCTGGTGCAGCGCGCCGCCGCCGCGCTCGCCGTGGAGCTGTCCGCCATGGGGTTCAACCTCGACTTTGCACCCGTGTTGGACGTGGATAGCAACCCGAAGAACCCGATCATCGGCGACCGTTCCTTCGGCAACGACCCGGATACGGTGGCGCGCCTCGGGCGCGCCTTCATCCGCGGCCTGCAGGAAGGCGGCGTGCTGGCCTGCGGCAAGCACTTCCCCGGCCACGGCGACACGAAGAAGGACAGCCACGTGGATCTGCCGGTGGTGGGCCGCAGCAAGGAGCAGCTCGACACCGTGGAGCTTCCGCCATTCCGCGCAGCAAGCCACGGCGGAGTAGCCGCGATGATGACCGCGCACGTCGTCTACGAGGAGCTTGATCCCGGCGTGCCCGCGACCCTGAGCCGGCCCATCTGCACGGGCCTCCTGCGCACGGAGCTAGGTTTCGGCGGCGTGCTGTTCTCCGACGATCTCGAGATGCGGGCGCTCAGCGACCGCTACAGCATCGAGCAGAGCGCCGTCGCGGCAGTGCGCGCCGGCTGCGATGCGCTGCTCATCTGCAGCGATCTCGCGCTGCAGCAGCGCGCGCACGCCGCCCTGGTCGAAAAGGCCGACTCGGACGACAGCTTTCGCAGCCGCTGCAGCGAAGCCGTGGCCCGCAGCCTCTCCGCCCGCCGGCAGACGCCTGCCCGCCCCGTGCCCAGCGTCGAGCAGCTGCGCGCCGCACTCGAGAGCGACGAAGCCCGCGCCGTGCTCGAGGAAATCGCCGCGCGAACCGCCTAGCTGGTCGCACCGCGACCTGTCTGATGCTCCGTCCCCGCGTCCGCTTCGTGATGAGACGGACGCGATCCTTCATCGTAGACAGGGCCTTGCCCGCCACCCGGCGCTTCACCACCCGACCCGGGGCTATCCAGAAGGAGTAGCCCAGAATCTTGCGCTTCCATGCAAGGTCGATCGCGCTCTTCGACTCGTTGACGCGCAGCCGGAGTCGCCCGTACAGCCGCCGTAGCAGCCTCATCACGCGCTCGCCTGCTCGCCGGGACCGCACGTAGACGTTGCAGTCGTCGGCGTAGCGCACGAAGGCGTGACCGCGCTTCTCCAGCTCCTTGTCGACCTCGTCGAGGAGCACGTTCGCGAGCAGCGGCGACAAGGGCCCGCCTTGCGGCGTCCCCTCGTGCCGTTCCACCACCACCCCGTTCGCCAGCACGCCGGCTTCGAGATAGCGGCGGATGAGCCCCAGCACGCGGCGGTCGCCGACGCGCTTCGCCATCCTTCCCATCAGCACGTCGTGGTGTACGCGGTCGAAGAATTGCTCCAGGTCCACGTCCACCACCCACTTGCGACCGGCCTGGACGTGCCGCTGCGCTTCGACGACAGCGTCGTGCGCACGGTGACCGGGCCGGAAGCCGTGGCTGTGCTTCGAGAAGTCCGTGCCCGCCGCCGCCTCGGATCCGGTCCTTGTACATCGGCCCGCGGTTTCGCTCCCCGCTTCCTTCCCACGGTCGGTCGCTCTCCCGCAGTTGCGGTTCGCTTCGATCGGGATGACCTACTCTCGCGGCCGGACTTCCACCGGCAAGACGGCGCCCATGCTGGGCGCACAAAGAAACGGCCCCGCGGTTTCCCGCAGGGCCGTCACTGTTCAGGACCGGACTTCGATCAGCCCGCGCCAGCCGAGCCGCTCGCCGAAGCGCTCGCCTTGACCGACACGTTGATCGACATCGAGGCCTGCGCCGCGCCGGAGACCGCACCGGAGATGCAGCCCGCGACCTTGAGCGCGCCGGCACCGGCGCCCTGGACGACCGCGCCGATCCCCTTGACCGAGGTCTCCACGCTGGCCATCGCGTCCTTCAGGCGACCCTTCATGCCGAGGGTGACCTTGAGAATCGCCGGCAGGTTCTTCTCGAGGGCAGCCTTCAGCTTGGTCGCTGCCTCGGCGTCCGCAGCGCCGGCGATGCTGACAGTCACGCGGGCTGGTGTGCACTCCACCTTGCCGCTGACCTTGGCGTTGCAGTTGGCCTTGCAGTCCGCACTCATCTTGGGCGGAACCACCTTGCCGCTGCACTTCGGGGCCTTCATCTTGACCGAGCAACCGCCCGAGCAGGTGCCCTTGCAGTCGGCCTTGCCCTGCATCTCGCAGCTGGCGTCGCACTTGCCCTGGCAGGTGCCCTTGCAGCTACCGCTGGCATTGCCTTCGCAGGTGCCGTCGCAGGTGCCTGCGCACTTGCCCTTGCTGTCCTTGCCGTCGCACTTGCCCTTGCACTTGCCGTCGCACTTGCCGCTGAAGTTGCCCTGGCACTTGCCGGAGCAGCCGCCGCCGCAGGTGCCGGAGCACTGGGCGCCGGCTTCCACCGTGCAGGTGCCCTGGCACTTGCCGGAGCACTCACCGCTGATCTCGCCGCCCTCGCACTTCACCTCGGCGGAGCCGGGCTTGATGCTGGCGTCGCAGCTAGCAGCGCAGTCGGCCATGGCGCTCATCGAGGCCGAGCACTTCGGCGGAACCACGTCCACCTTGAGCGTGCCGGAGGCCTTGGCCTTGACCTGGTTGAGCATCTTGACGGCCGCATTGCACGCCGCCTCGGCCTTCTTGCCGGGGCCATCTTCCTTGGGCTTCAGATCGGCGTCGGTCGCGCCGAGATCCTTCGCGAGGTTGCCGCACGCCGTGGTGACGTCGCCCTCGACCTGGCCAGCGAGTTGCTGAAGGTTCGCGCTGGCTGCCAGAGCTGCCTTGAGCTTGCCCTCGACCTCGCCGCCGAGCCCGAAGTTCGCCGACATGATCGCCGAAGGATCGGTGATGTCAGCCGGGCACTTGCCGGGCATACCAGGAACACCCGGCACCTTGGGCATCCCGCCGCAATCCACGAGCATCGGGACCGCCGCTAGGGTCAGTGCGCCGAGTACCGGACCAATTCTACGCCAACGCTTGTCGACCATCTAATCATCCTCCTCAAGCCCAGTGTGTCGGGCATCTCAGCTCAACCGCGGTGCACGCTACACCGGGCATGTCGGCTTGAAAACCCCGGATATCGGGCAGCCGACCCTCGCAATCTACGCTTGCTACGTGTTCGATCTTTCCAGGTTCGCCATGCCAGAGGCCCGGCGATTCAGTGCCGGGATCCGGGCCTGTTGCGCCGCTCCGGCATGCGGGGCGCTTCTCGCTCTGATTCCGCCCGTTGTAAAGGTTTTTCGTCGGAAGGAGCACCCGACCGCCCAGCCCCGTCCGCACAATGTCCTGATTTCCTGCGGTTTTCGAGGTACGGCCGGGTTCGGCGCGAAGCGGGCTCCGGGCTAGCTGCGTCCCCGGCTCCCGCGGCCGGTTCGCCTCGCTATTGGGCTCTGGGTGAACGGCAGCTCGATCTGCTCGGGTCCGCGCGGTCGTGCGGGCATGCGTTGTCCCACGCGCTTCAGTATCTCCTGTTCGCGCGCAAGGTCGGCTTCGATCACCTCTGCGTTGTCCAGCGCGAAGGCCAGCGCGTCGAACACCGATGCAGGACTTAGCTGGGGGAACCGCTTGAGCAGTTTCTCGACGCTGGTTCCGCTCCGGTAGAAGCCCCACAACCGCCGCACGGGGACACGCGAACCCGCAACATGCGGGCTGCCCCCCAGCACGCTTTGATCGACGCGCACGTGCGGATGCGGCACGAGGACAATCGGCAGGCTCATTTCCCGATCGACATTGTGGACCGGTTCCGCGTGCAGGGAAAGTCCGTGCCGATCAGAGCGCTGCGAGGATCCGTTCGGCGACCTGCTTGCCGGTCAGGCCGAACTCCTCGGCGATGCGCTCTGCGGGTGCAGATGCGCCGAAGCGGTCGATGCCGATGCAGATGCCATCGCTGCCGGCGACGGCGCGCCAGGGGGTCGACCGACCGGCTTCGATCGTGACCCGACGCACGCCCTTGCCGAGCACCGCTTCCTGCTCGGCTGCAGGCAGACGGCCAAAGGCCTCCAAGCATGGCGCAGAGACGACCCGCGTGGCGTATCCCTTCTGCTCGAGCAGCGCCCTCGCCTCGACCGCGACGTGCACCTCGCTGCCGGTTGCGATGATCACGACTTCCGGATCGTCGCTGTCGGCCAGCACGTAGGCCCCCTTGAGCAGCTGGGCGGGATCGAAACCGGCGGGGCGATCGAGCGGCGGTAGCTTCTGGCGCGTCAGCGCCAGGGCGGTCGGGCCTTCGCGGCGCGTCAGGGCGTGCGTCCAGGCTGCGGCGCACTCGAGCGCATCGGCGGGGCGGACCACGTCCAGATTCGGGATCAAGCGCAGCGACGCCACCTGCTCGATCGCCTGGTGCGTCGGACCGTCCTCGCCGAGGAACACCGAGTCGTGCGTGAAGACGTACACCACCTGCGTGCCCATCAGCGCCGCGAGGCGCATCGACGGGCGCATGTAGTCGCTGAAGATCAGGAACGTCGACCCGAACGGGATGAAGCACCCGCCCACGGCCATCCCGTTGAGGATCGCTCCCATGCCGTGCTCGCGGATCCCGAAGTGCAGGTTGCGGCCCGCAAACTCGCCGCGCGCGATGTCTCCCGCGCCCTTGATGTTCGTCTTGGTGGACGCCGCCAGGTCGGCGGCGCCGCCGACCAGCGCCGGGACCAGCTCCGCCGCGCGCTGCTCGACCTTCGACGCGAGCGAGCGGGTGGCGTCTTTCTTCTGTTCTGCGGCCCGGAGCAGCTGTTCGAAGAGGTCGTCGGGCACGACGCGCTCGCCGAGCTGGCGCCACAGCTCGCCGCGCTCGCCGTCCAGGCCGCCGGCCGCGGTCTGCCACGCTTCGTAGAGCGGGAGATTGTCCTTCCGGCGCTCGTCGAACAGCGTCCGGGCGTCGTCCGGGATGCGGAACGTGGGCTCCAGCGGCCAGCCCGCAGCACTTCTTGGTAGCTTCGACTTCTTCCTTGCCGAGCGGCGAGCCGTGGGCGGCGGATGTGTCCTGCTTGTGCGGCGCGCCGATGGCGATATGCGTGCGCGCCACGATCAGCGACGGGCGTCCCGATTCGGCGACGGCCTTGTCCAGTGCGGCACGGACCTCGCTCGGGTCATGCCCATCCACGTGCTGGACGAACCAGCCGTAGGCCTCGAAGCGCTTGCCCACGTCCTCGCTGAACGTGATGTCCGTGTGCCCGTCGATGGTGATGTGGTTGTCGTCGTAGACAAGGACCAGATTGTCGAGGCCCAGATGCCCGGCGATGCTCGCCGCCTCGCTCGCGACGCCTTCCATCAGGTCGCCGTCGGAGCACAGGCCGAACACGCGGTAGTCGATCAGCGTCGACTCGGGCGTGTTGACGCGAGCGCGAGCATTTTCGACGCGAGCGCCATCCCGACCGCGTTGCCAACGCCCTGCCCGAGCGGTCCGGTGGTGGTCTCGACGCCCGGCGTGTGTCCGAATTCGGGGTGCCCGGGCGTCTTCGAACCCCACTGGCGGAAATTCTCGAGCTCGGAGAGCGGCAGGTCGTAGCCCGCCAGATGCAGCACGGAGTAGAGCAGCATCGACGCGTGGCCGCAGGAGAGCACGAAGCGATCGCGGTTCGGCCACGTCGGATCGGCGGGGTTATAGCGGAGGTGCCGCGTGAAGATGTCGACGGTGATCCCCGCCAGAGCCATGGGCGTACCGGGATGGCCGCTATTGGCCTTCTCGACGCCATCGACGGACAGGAACTGCACCGTGCGGACCGCTTCTTCGAACGCGTTAGCCATGGTGGTGCCCCATAGCGCCAGACGCGCCCGGAACAAAGCGCGCGGCGCGGCGACGCTCAGGGGCCGGCGTCGTGCCGGCTCTGCCGGATGGCCGCGTTGTGCTCGTTGAACGTGCGGCTAAACGTGTGTCCGCCGGCGCCGTTCGCCACGAAGAACAGGTAATCGGTGTGCGCGGGGTCGATCACGGCGGCGATCGACGCTCTCGCCGGGATTCGCGATCGGTCCCGGCGGCAACCCGGGATGGCGGTAGGTGTTGTAGGGGTTGTCGGGATCTCGCAGCATCGCCGGCGTGATGCGCCCGGAGTAGCCCGCGCAGCTCGCGGCCGCGTCGGGTTCTACCAGACAGCCGTAGCCCGCCGTGGGGTCCGCCTGCAGCGTGTGCAGCGGGCGGAAATCGGGATCGTCCAGCCGGTTGTAGTAGACGCTGGCCACTTTGCGGCGTTCGCCGGCGTGGCCGGTTTCCCGCTCGACGATGGACGCCAGCGTCAGCACCTCGTGCTCGCTCCAGCCGCGCTGCGTTTCGAGACGCGAGAGCGCGCCTGCGTGGAGTCGATCCAGCTTCCTGAGCCGGCGGCGCGTCTGGCCGACCAGACGGCGCAGCACGAGCGCCGGGTCGTCATCGACGTGGAAGCTGTAGGTGGCCGGGAACAGATAGCCCTCCGCCGAGGGCCCGCGGATGCGCAGCGATTCGAGCAGCTTCCGGTTCGTGGCGACCCCGCTGGAAGGCGCGGGCCGAGCAGATGCCGAGCTGCTGCAGCCGCTGGCCGACCTGGAGGTAGTTGTAGCCTTCCGGCGATGGTGACGTGCGCTTTCGGGCGCGCCGGCAGCCGCGCCAGCCGCTGCACCAGATCCCGGGGCGAGAGCGTGGTCGTGAAGCAGATGCGGGCCCGCCTGCGAGCGCGAGGGACGGTCGCACCAGCCGGAGGTAGGCGGCAAACAGCCGCGGGCTCGTCGACCAGCCCCGCGCGGGCCAGGAGCTCTCCGGCCTGGGTCGCGGTCTCCGGTCCTGCGGGCCACTCGAGCTGGACCTGGCGCCCCGTGCCTGGACCCGGCAGTGCGCCCCACACGAGTAGTGCGACGAGCGGAGCGAGCAGCGCGGCCAGCACAGCGGCGGCCCGCCTGTAGTAGCGCGGCCGGGATGCAGCGCGGCGTTGGGCCGGCGCTTTGCGTCGCTGGCGCGGCCTGCTGCTTTTTCGAAGCCGCTTTCCGTGCCGCTCCGGCGCGGCGTGGCGGTCTTTTCCGGGAACGCTGCGGTCACGGCTCCTGCTCGCGCCGGGCGTCCAGCCAACTCTGCAACAGCACCGCAGCGGCGGCGCTGTCGATGCGGCTACGCGACTCGCGCTCTCCGAGGCCCTGGCTCTCGCAGTCGACCCTGGGCCTCGCGGGTCGTCAGCCACTCGTCGACGAGCTCGACACGCCTGCCGCTGCGCACCCGCAGCCGCTCGGCAAAGCGGCGCGCGCGCCGCGCCGGCGGGCCCTCTTCGCCATTCAGCCTGCGCGGCAGACCGACCACGAAGACGTCGATCTGCTCCTCGTCCGCTAGCCGTGCCAGCGATTCGACCACGCGGCCGGGATCGCGGCCGTCGAGATGCGGGCGGGGGTGGGCCATCAGGCCGAGCTCGTCGGCCACCGCCAGCCCCACGCGGACCTTTCCGAGGTCGATTCCTGCCGCCCGCATCGGTTCCGGGGCTCTAGCACGAAGCGCCGGCTCACGGCGCTTTCCGCCTCTCCGCGCTGCGCCGGGGCCCGTACGGAGCTTGACCGCATCGCATGCTCCGAGCATAAGCCTCCCGGCGGCCGGAAGCCCCGGCCAACATGCGGACCTCACATGCGTTTCTCTCGAGTCAAGGGGATGAACGACATCCTCCCCGACGAGGTCGGGAGCTGGCAGAGGCTCGAGGATGCGTTCCGCCGCGCCGTGGAGCTCTACGGCTACGCGGAGGTGCGCACCCCGGTCGTCGAGCCCACGGATCTGTTCGTGCGCTCCATCGGCGAGAACACCGATGTCGTCGAGAAGGAGATGTACACCTTCGAGCGGCACCGCGACTCGCTGACATTGCGCCCGGAGGGCACTGCCGGGGCGGCCCGCGCCTACGTCGAGCACAAGCTCTGGACCCGCGAGCCCGTGTCCCGCTGGTACTACCTGGGTCCCATGTTCCGGGCTGAACGCCCCCAGCGCGGCCGGTACCGGCAGTTCTACCAGGCGGGCTGCGAGATCTTCGGCGACCCGGGACCCGTGTGCGACGCGGAGATGATCGACATGCTGTGCGCGCTCTTTGGCGAGCTCGGCATCAGCGATCTCGAGGTGTGCATCCACTCCATCGGCGGTCCGGGTGCCCGCGAGCGCTATCGTGCGGCTCTCGGAGACTATCTGCGCCCGCACGCCGCGGAGCTCAGCGAGCACGCGCGCGCCCGGCTCGAGGTGAACCCGCTCAGGATCCTCGACTCGAAGGACGAACGCGACCAGCAGGTTGTCGCCGGGGCGCCGGCTATTCTCGATGTGCTGGACGAGGACGACCGCGGGCACTTCGACGGCCTGTGCGAGGCGCTCGACGCGCTGGGCACGCCGTACCGGGTCGATCCATCGCTGGTGCGCGGGCTCGACTACTACACGCGCACGCTCTTCGAGATCAAATCGAGCTCCGGCGGCCTCGGTGCGCAGAACACCATCGCCGGAGGCGGGCGCTACGACGGCATGGTGCAGAGCCTGGGAGGCACCCAGGTGCCCGCGATCGGCTTCGCCATGGGCCTCGAGCGCATCCTGCTCGCGATGCCGGAGGCGAGCGCTCGGCCGGAGCCTCTCGTCTATGTCGCGCCCATGGGCAGAGCCGCGCAGCGCGAAGCTCTGGTGCTAGCGCGTGACGTGCGCACGCGGGGCTTTCGTGCCGAGCTGGACGGTCGCGGGAACTCGCTGAAGAGCATGCTCCGGCGCGCGGACTCGATGGGCGCGCGGCTGTGTGTCGTAATCGGGGACGCGGAGATCGAGCGGAAGGTCGTTGCGGTGAAGGATCTGGCAGAGCACACGCAGGACGAGTTGCCGCGTGCCGACGCTGCCGAACGCATCGTGGAGCGTCTGGGATCGGCGGGCGGGGGCCACGCTTGAGCTCCTCCGTCCGGATCTGGAGTGTGGCCTGCGCGGTCGCCGCGCTCATCCTCGTCAGCCTGCCCGCCCGCGCGCAGACCGATCCCTACGGCCCTGGGATGCAGCCCATGATGCCCGGGCAGCCGCCGCCCGGCGCGCGCCCCCAGCCGAAGCAGCAGAAGAAGAAGAAAGGCCAGCCGGAGATGCACGCGGCGCCCGGAGCGGGCGACCAGTTGGTGCCGCCGGGCAGTGAGCCGTCGCTGCCCGACCATCCGCTCCAGATCAGCAAGAAGACCCGCAAGCGCATCGGCAGCGACATCACGAACGACGACCAGGAGCGGGGGCGTGCCGCCACGACCACGCGGCGCTTCTACGGGCCCTACTACGAGGAGACGAGCGGCCGCTACAAGCTGAAGCTCGCCTTCCCGTTGTGGTTCGAGCGCAAGCAGCCCGCGCTCACCGATCCGACGAAAACCGATCGCGCGTCGGTGTTCGGAGGTCTGTACTACAACCGGCGGAGCCCCACCCACGCCGACGACGTGCTGTTTCCGCTGTTCTGGAACCTGCGCAATCCGGCCGAGGGCTCGCGCACGACGGTGGTCGGCCCCTTCGTCAACCGCGTGGCGCCGGGCGAGCGCGACAACTGGCTGGCGCCGCTCTACTTCACCGGCAAGCGCAAGCACGGCGGCTACACGCTGATCCCGCCACTTTTCACGTACACGCACACGGACGCGAAGGGCGGCTTCAATCTGGTGGGCCCGATGTTCTGTTCGTGGAAGGGCGGCTCGCACTGCGACGCCCGCACGGCGGAGGACATCGATTTCGGCGTCGCGCCGCTGTACTTCTACGGGCAGAACGAGCAGTCGAAGTACGAGCTGATCCCGCCGCTCCTCCACTACTACCACTACAACGACCGCGATCAGTCGTGGTTGAACGTCTGGGGGCCGTACTACCGCGAGCACACGGCGAAGCGGGACATGCTCCACATCCTGCCCCTGTACTGGAGCATCTGGGGCAAGAACGAGCGACACACCACGCTGCTTCCGTTCTTCCACTACGGATGGAAGGACAAGTCGTGGCTGTTCATCAACCCGCTGTTCCTGATGGCGCGCGGCGAGCATAACGAGCGCACCTTCGTGACATGGGGCTACGCGCACTACCGCGGGCGCACGCAGCTCGACATGATCACGCCGCTCTACTGGCACTATCGCGATCCCGACATCGATCTCGACGAGAAGCTCGTCTTCCCGTTCCTCTACTCGCGCACGAGCCCGCGCGAGTCGAACCAGGTGTTCTTCCCCTTCTGGGCGCACTTCCATCGCTACGGCGTGAGCGAGAGCACCTGGATCACGCCCTTCTTCCAGCACTCCACCGATCTGCGTGGCTGGCAGACGAACATCAACCCGATCCTCTACCTCGGCCGGAACGGCCGCAGCACGCACACGGTGATCGCGCCGGTGTTCTGGGATTTCGCAAGCCCAGCGCAGCGCAGCTACCGTCGGGTTCCCCGTGTTCTGGCGCTTTGCCGATCAGGACACGGTCAGCGAGCTCGTTGGCAACGTCTACTACCACCAGCGCCGACTGAAGGACGGGCTCGACTGGCAGATCCACATCTTCCCCGTGTTCTCCTACGGCGAGACGCCGGACGGTCACTGGTGGAACCTGTTCTACGGACTGGCGGGCTACACACGTCGCGGCGACATGGTGAAGGTCCGCACATTGTGGATCCCGATCACGGTCTCGGGCACGGACAAGAACTACGGCGGGCCTGATCGGCGCGGGTGGCATCGGCCCGAACGCGTCGGGTAGAAGAACCGCGTGAAACGATTCAAGGCTGCCGTACTCGGCGGGTCCGGTTTTGCGGGCGCCGAGCTCACCCGCCACCTTCTGCTGCATCCCGACGTCGAGCTGGTCCGCGTGTGCGCGGTCGATCACGTCGGCGAGCTGCTCTCGTCCGCCCATCCCCACCTCGAGGGTCTGACGGATCTCAGGTTCGAGAACCTGCCGCCCGAGCGGGCCGCCGCCGGGGTCGACATCGTGCTGATGGGTCTGCCGCATCAGGCCAGCGTGGAACTGGTGCAGGCGGTGCTCGACCAGGAAACGCGCATTATCGACATGTCCGGCGCCTTCAGGCTGAAGCGCAGCTCCGCGTACGAGAAGTTCTACGGCTCGAAGCATCCGCGACCGGATCTGCTGGAGCGCTTCGTCTACGGCCTGCCCGAGCTGAACCGGGAGCGCATCAAGAAGACGCGCTACCTCGCCTCGCCCGGCTGCTTCGCCACGACCATCGAGCTCGGCCTGCTGCCGCTGGCGCGGGCCGGCCTGCTCGCGGGTCCGGTCCACACGGTCGGCATCACGGGTTCGAGCGGCGCAGGCGCCGTGCCGACGCCCACGACGCATCACCCCGTGCGCGCCAACAACCTGCGCAGCTACCGTCCGCTCTCGCACCCGCACGCCCCCGAGATCGAGGACACGTTGAACGCCGCCGGCGCAAAGGACCTATCCCTCGGCTTCGTACCGGTGTCCGCTCCATTGGCGCGCGGCATCCTGGCCACGTCGTTCGCGCGCGTGCCGGCGGAGCTCGCTCCGAAGAGGAACTCGTCGCGCTCTACGACAGCTTCTGCGAATCGGAGCCGTTCGTGCGCCGCCCGCGCTCCCGCTTGCCCGAGGTCGTCGCCGTCGCCGGTTCCAACTACGCGGAGATCGGCCTCGCCCTCGGCCCCGTGGAAGGCGACACGCGGCTCGTGACGTGCTTCAGCGCCCTCGACAACCTGGTCAAGGGCGGGGCCGGCCAGGCCATCCAGAACATGAACCTGATGCTCGGGCTCGACGAGCGCACGAGCCTCGAGGATCCGGGCGCGTATCCGTGAGGGCCCGCGGGGCCCGGCAGAGCGCTTGACCCGCGAGTCCGTGCCGGTGCCTGGGCGTCGGCCTGGATGAGCGCGGCTACCCTACCCGCCAGCGCCGCCGCCCCCGGGCTTGTACCAGCCGCCGAATGCCTGTGTGAGCCGCTCCGCTTCGGCGGGGCCCCACGACCCGGCGTCGTACGGGTGGAGCGGCGGCCGTTCGGCGAGCACCCGGTCGACGACGTTCCACTCGGCTTCGACCGCGCTCTGGGATGCGAACAGAATCGCGTTGCCCTTCCAGCGCGTCACCGAGCAGCCGCTCGTAGGGCGTCATGCTGCCAGAATCCGTCGCTGTGCGCGACCAGCTCCACGGGCTGTCCCGACATCTCCTCGCCCGGGCGCTTGGTGCGCAGTCCGAGGGCGATCGCAACGTCTGGTCCGAGCCGGTAGCGCAGGTAGGTGGCGCCCGCAGGAACCGGATCGCCCAGCGCGGGTCGGGGCGGTCGCTTGAACGTCACGCGCGCCTCGGTCGCTGTCACCGGCAGCTGCTTGCCCGAACGGATGAAGAACGGCACGTCCGCCCAGCGGTCGTTGTCGATGAAGAGCCTCACCGCACAGTACGTCTCCACGTCCGAGGCGGCCGCGACGCCCGGCTCGTTCCGGTAGCCGCGGAACTGGCCGCGCACCACGTCATCGCGCTCTAGTGACTTCATCGCGCGGATCACGCGCGAGCGCGATTCGCGCAGCGATTCGCCGTTGCCCGGCGGGTCCATCGCGAGCGTCGCCACGGTCTGCAGCAAATGGTTCTGCAGCACGTCGCGAATCGCGCCGGTCTGATCGTAGAAAGCGCCGCGGCCCTTGATCCCGAAATCCTCGGCCATGGTGATCTGCACGTTGTCGACGTAGTGCCGGTTCCACAGAGGCTCGAACAGGCCGTTGGCGAAGCGGAAGTAGCTCAGGTTCTCGACCGGCTCCTTGCCCAGGAAGTGGTCGATCCGGTAGATGTCCGGCTCCGGGAACGCGTCGAGTAGCGTCCGGTTCAGCGCGCGGGCCGACTCGAGGTCGTGGCCGAACGGCTTTTCGATGACCAGTCGCCCGCCCTGGGCACAGCCGCTTTTCTTCAGTGCCTCGACCACGTCGTCGAAGAGCGACGGCGGGATCGCCATGTAGTACAGCGGGTGCTTCGCCGCTCCGAGCTTGTTGCGCAGTGTCTCGAAGGTGCCCGGGTCGCCGTAGTCACCGTCGATGTACGAGAGCAGGTCGACGAGCTTCTTGAACGTAGCCTCGTCGAGCCTCCTCTCCGCGTTCTCGATGCCGTCGCGGGCCCGTTCGACGAGCTCTTGCTTGCCCCAACCGCTCTTGGCAACGCCGATCACCGGCACCCTGAGCCCCCCGGCTCCCACCAGACGGTAGAGAGCCGGGAAGATCATCTTGTGGGCGAGGTCGCCGGTGGCGCCGAAGAAAACGAAAGCGTCGGCGCTGTTCGCGTTCATGACTTCTTTTCTGCGTGACCGCCGAATTCGCTACGCATTGCGGACAGGACCTTGTTGGCGAACTCCGCGTTGCCGCGGGAGCCGAAACGCTCCGTCAGCGCGATGCTCAGCACCGGCGCGGGCACGCCCTCGTCGATCGCGGCGTGGAGCGTCCAGCGTCCCTCGCCCGAGTCCGACACGCGGCCGGAGAAGGCGGACAAGTCCTTGTCGTCGAGCAGCGCGTGGGCAGTCAGGTCGAGCAGCCAGGACTGGATGACGCTGCCGCGACGCCACACCTCGGCGACTGCACCGAGATCGAGGTCGTACTGGTAGTAGCCCGGGTCGCGCATCGGTGCCGTCTCCGCGTCCGTGTCGTGCTTCCGCTTGCCGGCATTGGCGTTCTTCAGCACGTTCAGACCCTCGGCGTAGGCCGCCATCAGGCCGTACTCGATGCCGTTGTGCACCATCTTGACGAAGTGACCGGCGCCGGCGGCGCCGCAGTGCAGGTAGCCCTTCTCGGCGGGTGTGGGCGTGCCGCTCCGCCCCTCGGTGCGCGGGGCGCCTTCAACGCCAGGCGCTAGCGCCTCGAAGATCGGATCGAGGCGTTTCACGGCCTCGTCCGGACCGCCGATCATCTGGCAGTAGCCGCGCTCGAGGCCCCACACGCCACCGGAGACGCCGACGTTGACAGAGTGGATGCCGCGCTCGGCAAGCTTGCGCGCGCGATCGACGTCGTCGCGATAGTACGAGTTGCCGCCGTCGATCAGCGTGTCGCCCTTGTCCAGGTGCGCCGCGACCTTCTCGGCGGTTTCCGTCACGAACGCCGCCGGGACCATCAGCCACACGGCGCGCGGTGCGCTCAGCTTCGACGCCATGTCCTCGAGCGAATCTGCGGCCACGGCTCCCTCCTTGGCGAGGGCCTTCACCGCGTCGGGCGACACATCGAAGACGACGCACTCGTGCCCCGCCTTCATCAGCCGCCGCACCATATTGGCGCCCATCCTTCCCAGTCCGACCATACCGATGCGCATGCGTTCGTTCCTTTCGCTTGGGTTCCCGTCGACAGTCGTCGCTTGTCGCGGCGCTCGCTGCAAGAGAGGAGCGCCGGGCGGCGGGAACGCCTGGCTTCGGAAATCCAGCTACCCGGGCCGGCCATTGGCCCCGGCCGGGCGGCCGCTTCAGGACGGATCGGCGCAGCAGCGGAAGCCGGTCTCGGTGCCGTTGTAGTAGCGGTCGTGGGCGGTCTGGGCGGCGCGGCAGTAGTTGCGGCTGGGCTGCCAGTAGGCGCCCTTCATCGCCGGACGCACCGGATGGGTGCCGTCGATGCTGACGAACTCCTCGAGATTTCCGGCCAGGTCGTGCACGCCGAAGGGGCTCACGCAGCGCGGGTACTCGCCCTTTCCGGCGCGCATGTCGCGGAGCTTGCCGTGGTCGTCCACCACGTCGAAGTGATCGGCGTTGCAGGCCGTGCTGTCGCGCTTCCAGCCGTAGGGATAGGGCCGCATCTCTTCGCCTTCACACGCGAAGTTGTACTCGCTTTCCATGCAGACCCGCTTGCCGAGGCTCTTGCAGGTCTTCTCCGCCATGGTCCAGCTCTGGTGGTTTTCGGGCAGGGTCTGGCCGGGCGGCGTGTACTCGTACTTGTCCATGCAGAAGCGCAGGTGCACGCGGTGTTTTGACCGGCACCTGGCGGGCTGCTCGTACTCGGCGCAGCGGAATTCGTGGTAGCGCCCAGGCGGGTCCATCCAGTGCAGGCACTTCTGCTCGACTTCCGGGCAGTACTCGCCATCGACGAGAACCATGCCGTCGGGGCACGCCGAGGTCGCCTCGTCGGTGGGGTCGTCCAGCGACGACGGCGCGATCGCTGCCAGCGTCTGGGGATCCCGCGGAGCGGGCGCAGGCCGAGCAGCGACAGGCGCGGGGGCAGCGCTGGGCTGGGCAGCCGGGGTGGGTTCGGGTCGCTGGTTGCACGAAGCGAGCACGAACGCTCCCACGGCCGCGACGACGGCAGCATGGACGAGGCGCACGAGGCCCGACTTTTCGGCGGGCGGGCGGTTCCGTCAAGCCGTCCGGCCATTTTCCAGCCGCAGGGCGATTTTCGGCGGCGCTCCCCGTGTCGCCCAATCGGTGTTTCTTTCTGAAAAGTCAGCTATTTGCGGGCTGCCCTGGATTTGGAGCTCGAGCTCCCGCGGCGGCCGGGCCGGATGCTCGGTCTTCCGGTCGGACGCTGCGCTCCCCGGCCTAGCCGGTCGCGCCGCGGTCGTCGCCGGGCGCGTCGGCGCAGCAGCGCGCGCCGACCTGGATGTCGTTGTAGTAGTCGTCGTGTGCCGTGGTCGCGGGACGGCAGCGGTTGCGTCCAGCCATCCACCAGCCGCCCTTCAGCCCGTTGCGGAAGGGCGTTGCGAAGCGCGCTTCCTCCCTCAGCACGGGCTCGTCGAGATTGCCCACCATGTCGTAGACGCCGAAGGGGCTCACGCAGCGGGGGTTCGCATCGGCGGGCTTGCGCAGGTCGCGTAGCACGCGGCGCCGCGGATTGGGCTTGTACAGGTCGGACTGATCCTGGTTGCACACCGGCTCGCGCTTCCAGCCGTACGGATAGGGCCGCATCTGTTCGCCTTCACAGGCGAAGTTCCACTCTCCCTCGGTGCAGACGCGCTTTTTGAGCTTCTTGCAGAGCCGGCTCACGGTCACGAAGCTCTGGTAGTTCGCGGGGAGCTGCTCGCCAGGGCGCGTGTACTCGTAGCGGTCGATACAGAAGTGCATACGGACGCGGCGGCCGACGCAGCGCGCGGGCCTTTCGTACTCGGCGCAGCGCGCGAAGGGCAGCTTCCTGTCATCCAGCCAGTGCTTGCAGGTCTGCTTCACCTCGGTGCAGTAGTCGCCTTCCACCAGGACCATGTCCGGAGGGCATGCCTGGGCGGGTTTGGCCGGTCTGCGGGCGGACGGCGGGATGGGCGCGAGAGGCTCTTCGGCGGTGATCGCCGTTTCCGTCAACTGCACCGGCGCGGCCGGCGGGGACCACGCGGGAACCGGCGTCAGCCGGCGCGCGGGCGTTCCACTGGGTGGCAGGGGGCCCGCGTTGGCTCCTGCGGCGATCCGCAGCAGAAATGCGGCGATCAACACTGCAAGAGGCCGTCGGGGGGACATTCTACGCGTAGCTACATGATGAGGCTTGCAGCGCGCTCCGGCAAACTCCGGACAGGTCGAGCTGAGCCCGCCCGGCATCCGACGGCGGCCCCGCTCTCCGCCGCCGATGGCACGTTGCGTCATCGCCCCTCAGGGCGCGCTGCCGGCGTCGCCGAGGAAAGGAACGAAGCGCACGGGCAGCGAGCGGTGGTGGCGGAGCGCGCCGCGACCGCTGCCCGCCTTGACGCGTGTCCAGATTTCCAGCCACTGGACACCCATGTCCGGGCCCACGGGAATCACCAGCCGGCCCCCGATAGCGAGCTGATCGAGCAACGGCTGGGGAACGCGCTCGGGCGCTGCCGTGACGATGATCGCGTCGAACGGCGCCGCTTCGGGCCAGCCGCGATAGCCGTCTCCTACCCTGAGCGCGACGCGCTCCGGACTGTAGCCGAGCGCGCGCAGGTTCCGCTCGCCGAAGCGCGCTACGGCAGGCAGATACTCGATGCTGTAGGTGCGGGCGCACAGCTCCGCCAGGACAGCTGCCTGGTAGCCGCTGCCGGTGCCGATCTCGAGACAGCGATCGGTCGGCCGGGGAGAGACCGCTTCCGTCATGAAGGCGACGATGAAGGGTTGGCTGATGGTCTGTTGATGACCGATCGGGAGCGGAGCGTCGTCGTAGGCTTCCTCGGCGTACGCCCGGGGCACGAAGGCGTGGCGGGGCACCCTGCGGAGCGCCGTGAGGACGCGCTTTTCGTGGACTCCATGCCTGGCGATCTCGTCGACCAGATGCGCGCGCTCCTCGACGCGCTCGTTGAACGCCGGCGCGCGGTGCGGGGGCAGCGCCAGCGTGCTCGACGCCGGATGGCTAGCCTCGAAGAGCGCCGGCTGGCTGCGCTCCTGATCGGCGCTCTTCGGACATCCACCGACGAGCAGCGCCAACAGCGCCCCCAGGACGTTCCGCCACGAGTCGCACGCCCGATCCGACGCTCCGCGCATGTCCCCCCCCCTGCTTCGACCGCGAGCCCCCGGATGGGCCCGTGTCAAACCTGGGAGCTCTCTGCCCCTCCCGCAAGAGCCAGCTCGAAGCGGGCGTCGTCGCTGAGCGTGGAAAGATCGGCATCCGTGCGTGCGCGTGCGGGCTCGCTGTGCCCCGCACGCACCGCGTCTTCCAGCGCGCCTAGCGCCTCGTCCCTGAGCCTGGCCCGGGCGTAGCCGCGCGCGGCGTCGTAGGCATCGCGCGGCGCTTGTGTGCGTTCGAACAGGGTGTGGAGCAGGCGGCCTGCCGCTTCCGCCGCGCCGGCCTCGAAGGCTTCGGCTGCAACGCGCCGGGTGTCCTCGTCCGGCGTGTCCTCGAGGATCTCGCTGGTCAGCCGGGCTGCGTCCTCGTGGCGCCCCGTCCGGAGCAGGACGCGCACTAGCAGCCCTGCCAGCTCAGGTCGCAGATCGCCGCTGTGCCGCGCGGACAATAGCACTGCGCACGCCCGGTCCAGGTCTCCGTCCAGCTCGTGGATGGCGCCCTCCAGATAGGGATCGATGCGCCCGCCGGGGGGCACGTTGCGCAGCACGTCGCGCGCCGCGGCGGCGTCGCCGCCCATCACTGTCGCCCAGCCGCTGAGCTCCAGGGCGAGCCGCCGCTGTTCGGGATCGCCCGAAGCATCGAACACCGCCTTGGACATCGCGGCCGCCGAGGCATGGTCGCCCGCATCCATGGCTTCCTGCGCGCGGACCAGCACCTGCGAGAGCAGCTCCGGCGGCGCCGGACCCTGGTAGCGGGAACGATTCCGTTCCGCCATGAAGCTGGACACGCCGCCGAGCGCGAAGATCAGCGCGGCGTAGGTCCAGCCCATCTTGTAGAACCCGGCCGCCAGGGCCAGGCCGAACACGAGCGAGAGCGTGGCAGCGACCCGCCGCCGCCGGGGACCCAGCGCCTGCGCCAGGATCTGGCCTCCGTCGAACGGCAGCACGGGAAGGAGGTTGATCGCGCTCCACAGCAGGTTGGCCCAGATCAGGAGCTCGAGCGCCAGGGCCAGCATCGATCCGGTCGGCACGGCAGAGCCCGCGCCCAGCTTGACGCCGAGCGCGACCAGACCGAGCGCGAAGCCGGCGAAGGGACCCGCCAGCGTCACCAGAATGCTGCGCTGCCGCCCGATGTCGTGTGTGGGAGTCCAGCTGGTCAGGCCGCCCATCATGTGCAGCGTGATAGCCGGCGACTGGCCGTACAGCCGCGCCGTGGACGCATGCCCGAGCTCGTGCACGAGGATCGACACCAGCACCACGCCGAGCCAGATCATCATGGCCACCGGCTTCTGCGCGAAGGATAGCCCGAGCAACACCGCCAGCACCCAGAACCCGGGCTGGATGCGCACGGGAAAACCGAAAAGCCGGAATCTCAGCATCGCCTACGAAAACGGGTCTAGCACGGGGCGGAAGGCTACGCAGATCTGCCGCGCCGGCGCGACGTTCCGCCGGGGCTTCTTCTTCTCTGCGCGGCGAGGCGGCGGCAGCCCCTTCCATAGCCGGGCAAGGACCTCGAGCTGCTCGAGCAGCGCCGTGTTCGATTCCACCCAGTACGTTGCCTGTGCGTTGCGGCTACCGACCCAGCACGTGACGGCGCGCGCCCTCCATCCAGTGGGGATGGCCTCCATCATCTCCTCGTCGGTGCGGTCGTCGCCGGCGCAGAACAGGAAGTCCGAGCGCGCGTGCCGCTTCAGCAGAGCCTGCACCGCCTGGCCCTTGGTGATGCGTTCGTGGCGGACCTCGATGACGCGCGAGCCCCGGAGCACGTTGTAGGGCCGACGTTTGAGCGTGTCCTCCAGGAGCGAGAGCAGCTCGTTGGCCTGGAAGGTGCCGAACTCGGGATCGACGCCGCGGTAGTGCCAGGCGATGGCCGCGTCCTTGTACTCGATCGCGCTGCCCGGAGTGCGCCGCGTGAAGTCCTGGAACAGCGGCTCCACCAGCCGGCGGATCGCCGCCCCGCTGACCTTGGCGCGGCGCTCCCAGTCGCCGCCCGGCGTCTTGATGGCCAGGCCGTGCTCGCTGACCAACCCGATGTCGAGCTCACCCAGCCACTCCTCGAGCACAGCCTTGCTGCGCCCGCTGATGACGTACACCGCGGCGGTTTCCGCCAGCGAGGACAGCGCGCCGAGGATGCGCGCATCCGGCACCGCCTCGCGGGGGTCGAGCACGTAGGAGCGCAGCGTGCCGTCGTAGTCGAGCAGCACCAGAGGGCGCCGGCTCTTCTTCACCTTGTCGACGAGCGGCGGCTTGCCGACATCGAGCAGCTCCGCAGCTCGGCCGCACGTCACCAGCGGTGGCTTCCAGCCGGTCGAGGAAGCGATTCGCCCATACCATGGACGTGTTCTCGTTGACGAAGGCAAGCATGTGCCGGAACGCCTCGGCGTCGGGCCGGTCCTGCTCCAGGCTCTCGGCGAGGGCGCCCGCGACCTCGTCGATGCTGTACGGGCTCACCAGCCGTGCGCCGGGCAGACAGTGCGCGGCTCCGGCGAATTCGCTGAGGATCAGCGTGCCGCCGCGCTCGGCGCGCGCCGCGACGTATTCCAGCGCCACCAGGTTCATCCCGTCGCGCACAGGCGTAACCAGCGCGATGTCGGCGGCCTGGTACAGTCCAACGAGGCGCGCGCGCGACATGGCCTGGTTGACGTAGACGACCGGCATCGTGCTCGACGAGCCGTAGCGGCCGTTGATGCGGCCGACCAGCTCGTCCACGTCGCGCTTGAGCCGCTGGTACTCCGCCACGTCGGTGCGCGACGGCGCCGCAATCTGGATCAGCACCACCCGCTGGCGCCACTTCGGATGCGTCTTGCAGCAGCTGCTCGAAGGCGAGCAGCTTGGCCGGGATGCCCTTGGTGTAGTCGAGGCGATCGACGCCTACGATGATCTTCTTGCCGGCGTACGTGCTCTGCAGGCTAGCGAGCTCCTGGCGCGCCTCGCGGCTCTCGGCCATCTCGTGGATCTCGGCGGGATCGATCCCGATCGGGAGCACGCCGAGCTGGACCTTGCGTGAGCTCATGCGGATGGCCATCGGCTCCGACTCGAGCCCGAGCACGCGCAGCGCGGCGTTGCGGAAGTGGCTGACGTACTCGTAGGCGTGGAAGCCGATCAGGTCCGCGCCCAGCATGCCACGCAGGATCTGCTCGCGGACCGGCAGCGTGCGGTAGGTCTCCGCCGACGGGAACGGGATGTGCAGGAAGAAGCCGATGGGGCAACCGGTGCCGCGGCGCCGCACCATCTCGGGCACCAGGGCCAGCTGGTAGTCGTGCACCCAGATCACGTCGCCCGGGCGCGCCAGCCGGCAGATCTCCTCGGCGAACATCTCGTTCACCTTCTCGTAGGACTGGTAGCCGGACATACCGAAGTGCGATCGGTCCGTCAGGTTGTGGAACAGGGGCCACAGCTCGCGATTGGAGAAGCCCATGTAGAAGCCCTCGATGTCGCCCTTGCTGATGAACACGGGCACGCTGCCGTGCTGGGCCAGGACCCGCGTCACCTCGGGCCGGTCCGGCTCGCCGACGGAGGTTCCCGGCCACCCGAGCCAGGTAAAGGGCCGCCGCTCGGCAACCGCCTTGAGCGCTGTCACCAGCCCGCCGGTGCTGGTCGCCACCTCCCACGTGTCGTGGCGGTGCGACAGCGTTACGGGCAGGCGTGCGGATGCGACAATAAGCCTGGGCTTGCTCACGGCGCTGTCCCCTCACGCGGCAAAGCGTGCGTCATGGCGCCCTCTTATGTCATAAGCTCCGCCCACTGAACAACTCGGCGGTCCGGATCGGCCCCGGGCAGCCGCGCAAACGGCTCCAGGCCCCCGCGGAGCCGAACGAGGACCTATCTGAGTGAAGCTCGCCCTTATCGGTAACTGCGCGTACCAGGCTCTGATCGACGACCGGGGGCGGGTCGTCTGGCTGTGCTGGCCCCGCTTCGATTCCAGCTTCGTGTTCGGCGCGCTGCGTCGACGACGAGCGCGGCGGCAGCTTCACCGTGGAGCCCAAAGGCGAGCAATACGAGACGGAGCAGGCGTATCTACCGAACACCAACATCCTCAGGACGGTGTTCACGGCCGAATCGGGTTCGTTCGAGGTCGTCGATTTCGCTCCTCGCTTCAAGCAGTACGAGCGGTCCTTCAAACCGACGATGCTGATCCGCCGGCTGCGCCGTCTTTCCGGCGACCCGGTGGTCCGCATCCGGTGCCATCCTGTGTACGACTACGGGCGCGTGCAACCCTCGCCGTATCTGGCGAGCAACCACATCCAGTGGCCGATCCCGGGCGCGCAGCTGCGTCTGACGACCAACGTGCCGCTCAACTACATCGCCGAAGGGCGCGAGTTCCTGCTGGAGCGCGAGGCCTACGTGGTGCTGACATGGGGCGCGCCGCTCGAGGCGGCGCTGGCCGAGACCTGCGAGAGCTTCTTCAACCAAACGCGCCGCTACTGGGAAACCTGGGTCAAGCACACGACGCTGCCGGGCCGCTTCCAGCCCGAGGTGCTCCGCTCCGCGCTGGCGCTGAAGCTCCACCAGTACGAGGACACCGGGGCGATCACGGCGGCGACCACTACCAGCATCCCCGAGTACCCCGGTTCCGGGCGCAACTGGGACTACCGCTTCTGCTGGCTCCGTGACTCGTATTTCACGCTGCGAGCGATGCGCCGCATCGGCCACTTCGACGAGATGGAGGCCTTCGTCTCGTTCCTGAAGAACCTGGCGGAGTCCTCTCCAGAACACCTGCAGCCGGTCTACGGCATCTCCGGCGAGCGCGAGCTGCACGAGCTCGCGCTCGATCACCTGCCGGGCTATCTCGGCAATCCGCCCGTCAGCGCCGGCAACGCCGCCTACCAGCAGATCCAGAACGACGTTTACGGCGAGATGATCGCCGCGATCGCCCCCATCTTCCTCGATATCCGCTTCGGCGAGCACCTCTCGGGCCGCTCCGATCGCCTGGTGCGGCGGCTGCTCGATCGCATCGCCGTGACGCTGGAGCTACCCGACGCGGGGATCTGGGAGATCCGCGGACGACACGCGTGTGCACACCTTCTCGCTCCTGATGCACTGGGTGGGCGCTGTGGTTGCAGCGCGCATCGCCGAGCGACTCCGCGAGCCTGCTCTCGAGGGCCAGGCGCGCGGCCTCGCCGCTCGCACCCGCGCGCTGATAGAGGACCGCTGCTGGCGGCCGGACCGGGGCTACTACGGCGACTCGCTCGTTACCGACAACGCCGACGGCTCGCTCTTGATGATGGTCAACCTCGGCTTCCTCAGGAAGAGCCACCCCCACGCCGAGTCGCACCTCAGGCAGCTCTCGCGGCAGCTCGGTGTGAACGGTCACCTGATGCACCGCTACGTGCACCACGACGGTATCGGCGAGTCGCACGGCACGTTCACCGTGTGTGGCTACTGGCACGCCGAGGCGCTGGCTCGTCTCGGTCACCGCGACGAGGCGGAAGAGGCCATGGCGCACCTGGTCGGACACGCCAACCATGTTGGTTTGATCAGCGAAGACGTGGATCCAGAGACGGGCACCCAATGGGGCAATTTCCCGCAGACCTACTCGCACGTCGGCCTGATCAACGCCGCCTTCGCCATCAGCCCGATGCCGACCGAAGTCGGCGATCCGTGAGCGCGTCGCCCTGAACCAGCCCAGGCCGTCGCCGACCGCGCCTACGGGTGGATGTCGACGATGGTCCCCTCGCCCATGTCGGCACCGACGTTGATGCCGTGCCAACCCGGAGGTACCGGCGGATCGGTCCACATGAAGACAACGCGGGCGTCGATGGGGGCGAGGTTCACGCAGCCGTGGCTACGCGGGATGCCGAACACGTCGTGCCAGTAGGCACCGTGCAGCGCGTAGCCCGAGGCGAAGTACTGGATCCAGGGTACGTCGCGCAGCTGGAAACCTGAAGCGCCGCGTCGCACGGTGACGCCGTACTCCGGCGGCCGGCCCTTGTGGATGTTGTCCAGCCGGCGCTGGTCGCGCGGGTTCAACTTGTCGCCGGCCTTCTCTGCCGCGAGCAGCCGCTTGACGGTGGCGCGGTCGTCGGCCGAGAGCGAGCGATGCGTGTTGGCGCGCGTGCCGCCGGCTACGTCCGAGTTCTCGTTCGAGTCCATCATGGCCGCGATGTGCTTGCTCTTCAGGCGGAAGATGCCCTGGGGCGTGGCCAGCTGCGTCTTCGGATCGCCGAGCCTGACGCGCCCGGTCGAGACGAGCGTCGCGTACCAGGGGCGCTTGCCTTCGTAGAGCACGAGGGTCTGCTGACGCAGCGAGATGTCGATCCACTTCTCGCCCTTCTTTGCGAAGTCGGGCCATTGTTCCGGGTACGCGACGATGCCGATGTCGCTCGCCTTGAGCCAGATCGTCTTGTCCTTGAGCGTCTGGTAGTAGCGGTGCCCCGCCTTGATGCGCGCCTTGCCGCTGATCGGCACGACCGCGCGGCGCGGGATATCCGCCACTTCCTCCACCTCGTCGGCGCCCCGGATGAGGTGGTAGGTCTTCACGCCGCGCTTGATCACCCAGCAGAACGGGATCGGGAAGTTCTTGTTGATCTCGATCCCGTGGAACGGTGAGGCCGTATCCGGCTTGACCTTGGTGGTGGGGATCAGCCGCATGTCCACCGTGACCGCGAAGCGGCGATGGAAGCCGTTGTCGTTGGTGTCGAAGGCGTCGATGAACGACAGTCCCGTCTTGCGCCGCACGCGGTCAGCGAACACCGCGTAGTCCGGCACCTTGAAGGCGGCGACGTTGGGGATCAGCCGCTTGTGATCCTCCAGCCACCACGGGATCGGCTCGTCGGCGCTCTTGCCGCCGAACAGCTCGTCGCGGCTGAGCTGCGTGGACAGCCGGAAGCCCTTGGGGTGCGCGAGGCCGGGCATGGCGATGCCGCGCGAGTCGAGCGGCACGTCGTTCGCGCCGAGATCCACCCGCTGCACCTCGGCCTTGTGCTCCTTGAACCACTCCAGGTGCTCGTCGAGCTTGAACTCGCTCTTCTCCTGTTCGGCCTTGGTGGGGATGCGCAGGTACTGCGGCGCCGTCGCCCGCACGAAGCCGTAGTGGTACGGCATGGGCTTGGACAGGTCCGGCCTGATGTCGGCGGCGCGGATGATGGGCTTGTGGAGGTCGGTCGTCGCCTCGTCGGTACACATGTAGCCCATCGGATAGACGTGGTACCACTTGCCCTTGCAGCCGTGCCCGCTCACCGGATCCGGATCGCGCTGGACGCTGCTGCCGAGCCGGACGTAGCCGAGCTTGCGTGAGTTTTCGTTCGGCAGCTTGTAGACGGTGGCGGCGATGACCGTGGCGGCGATTTGCGGCGAGCTCTGTGGCGCCTTGGTGTCGAGCTCGCCGTGGTTGACCTTCATGCTCGACAGCGGCGCCGTGGCGGAAAGCGCTCTGGACGACGCCGCCGCTGCCGAAGAGGACGCGGCGGGAGCGTCCTTCGCCGCCGCCCCCTTGTGGCAGCCGGCCGGAAGCGTCGCCGCGCCCAGCGCGACCAGAGCGGCGACGGCCCGCCGCCGCAGAAGGATCCGGCACTCGATCATGGCCGCCCGGTTTACCGCGAAAAGAGCAGGAGATCAACCCGGCTCTCCCGCCTCCCCGCGGCAGGTGCTAGCCCCCACGGGCGTCGGTGTGCACCGAGGCCGGCTCGGTCGAGCCGTCGTCCTGGGCGGCGTCCTGCCTGTCGACGTGGCCGTCGACCTCCACGCGCTCGGCGCCGTCGGGCAGCGTGGGTAGCTCGTCGAGCGACATGCCGGGTGCCACCCAGTACACTTCGGGCACCGGCCAGTACTTGCTCTTGTAGGTGTGCTTCTCCTCCCGGCCGTCCGGCAGATGGATGCGCACTATGCTGTACACGTCGTAGCCCTTGTGGCCCTTCTGGTGGCGCACGGGCTTGTCGCTGTCCAGCGAGGGCATCGTGGTGACGCGGCGGTAGAAGTCGTGGGTCTTCGTGACGGCGTACGTGTAGTCGACCTTGCCCGGTGCATCGCGGCCCAGGAATTCCACCCGGAGCACGTGCCGCTCCGGCACGAACGCGTGGATGATGAGCGCCGAGTCGTACGGGTTCTTGATCTTGAGATCGACCTCCGGATACACGACCGTCGCGTCCAGCCCGAGCGGCACATAGCCGCTCGGGCGGCTGTGGCTGCGGCGCTGCACCACGTCGATGCCGCCGTACACGGCCGCGGCGTGCAGCGTGGAGGCAACCTGGCATGTGCCGCCGCCCACGCCCGGCTTGAGCTCGTCGTCGACGATCACCGGTGCCCAGGTGAAGCCGCGGCGCAAGGTCCGTGGACCGACGACCTTGTTGAAGCTGATGGTCTGCCGTGGCGCGATCACCGTGCCGTTCAGATAGCGTGCGGCGGTGTGGACGTTCTGGTCACGCGATGCGCTGTGTCCGCCGAAGTTGCTCTGGTAGCTCGACAGCACGTGGCTCACGTCGATCTGCGCGATCATCTGCGAGGTCACGTCGGCCGGCACAGCGCGGGTTTCCACCGGGATTACGATGACGCGCTGGTCGCCGACCACCGGAATGTGGGCGAGGGTCCGGTCCACGGCGAGCTCCCTTCCGGGTCTGTCGGGGACGCGCTCGTGGCGCACGAGGTCGAGGCGGGCGTCGACGGGACTTCTGTGCACCAGCGGTGCGAGCTTCTCGAGCGTCGCCCTGGCGCGCGTTCGATCGATGCGCCAGTGCGGCGCGATGTCCACGTTGCCCTGGCGCGCCTGCCAGGCCTCGAACAGCCGCGCGCCCAGCGAGCCCTGCTCGGTGTCCTGCTGGACGGCGCGCATCGTCGCCGGGACATCCAGCTCGACGCCCAGGGCGCCCAGATGGGCACGGATGGTGCTGCCGTCGTCGAGGCGCAGGTAGGCTTCGCGATTTTCGAGCTGCTTCTGCCGGGCGGCCAGGAAATCGCCCACCGATGCCCCGGGCGGGATCAGCCGCCCGCCGACGTAGGTGCCCGGCAGCGCCTTGCCGGGCGGCAGGAGAGCGAAGTACCCCCACACGCCCGCTCCCGCCGCGGCGGCGACGCCAAGAGACAGGCAGGCGGTGAGGAAGTGTCGTCGCACGGTGGGATCGTACCGGCGCAGCGGGCCCGGTGGCAAAGTCGAGGTTTCGTCGAGTCCCCTACCCCCTACGCCCGGCGGAGCCAGCCTCTTCCAGCCACGGAAGATGGGCGGCTTGACGGCCGGCGCCGCGCCTCTACGCTTCGGCTGCAATGAAGCTCACCGTGAACGGCCGCGAGCAGGAAGTCCCCGACGGGCTGAGCGTCCGGGCCTTGATCGAGCACCTCGGCCTGACCGACGGGCCCGTCGCCGTGGAGCGCAACCGCGAAGTGGTGCCGCGCGCCCAGCACGAGAGCACCGATCTCCAGCCCGACGACGTGCTGGAGATCGTGCACTTCGTCGGCGGCGGCTGAAGCGCCGGTCCGATCAGTTCGCAGGAGTGCAGCTTGTCGGATACCAGGAGGCTTCCGTGCGGATGAGATCGCACGCATCCTGGCATGTGCCCTTGCAGGTCTTGCCCGTTGGACCGTTGCAGCTGTCCGGAACGGCCCAGCAGGTGTCTATGCCCAGGCTCAAGCAGTCCGTGAGCTTGTTGTGGGCGTGGTTGCAGTGGCTGTCCTGCGGACAGGGGGTGCCGCCCACGCACCGCTTCGTGTTCGTGTCGGTGGAGGAACACGGGTTCGCGCTGCGCACCGACTTGTCCAGGTGATTGGCCAGAGCAGCGTCCCAGTACGTGACGCCGTCGCAGCCGCACACCGCACCCGAAGCCGTCCCGATGATAATCGGCTTGCAGGTCCCGGTGCCGCAACCGCTGCAGTAATATCCGTTCGGGCAGCTTCCGCTGCAACTGCTCGTCCCACCACCGCTGCCGGCATCCACCGCCGAGCCACCGTCGGTGCCGCCCACATTGCCGCCGCCACCCGCATTGCCGCCGTCGTCGCCGCCGGCGTTGCCGCCCGCCCCTCCGGTCGAGCTTCCCGCGGCGCCGCCGCCCGCCCCCGAGCCGGCCTTGCCCCCCGAGTCGGCCTTGCCCCCCGAGCCTCCGCTGGCTGACGCGAACTGTCCGCTGCTGGAGCAGCCCAGCGCCGACACCAGTAGACCCATGCAAAGGATACTAGAGCGCATAATGCTCCCAGTATACCAGCCAGACCGTAGCCGCGCGAGCGGCTAGCGGTGCTTCAGCGCGAGCCGGAGGTAGTCCTCGGCGCCGCGGATGCCGAGCCGCGTTTCTTCGGGCGTCAGCTCCCGCACCACCCTGCCCGGTTGGCCGCGCACCATCACGCGCGGCGGCACCTTCATTCCGGGCGGCACCACGGCCCCGGCTGCGATCAACGCTTCCTCGCCGATCTCGGCGTTGTCGAGGATCACCGAGCCCATGCCGATCAATGCGCGATCGCCGATGATCCCGCCGTGGATGATCGCACCGTGCCCGACCGTCACGTCCTCGCCGACGATCGTGTTCGAAACGTCCGTGGTCATGTGGAAGCACGCGAGATCCTGGACATTGCTCCGCGCGCCGATACGGATGAAGCCAACGTCTCCGCGCAGCACCGCGCCGTACCAGACGCTCACCTGGTCGCCGAGGTGCACGTCGCCCACGACCACCGCGCCGTCCGCCACGAACACGTCCCTGCCGAGCTCGGGCGTCTTTCCGCCCACGGTCTTGATCAACCCTGCCATCGCCTCTCCGTCACACGACCGGCAGCGCGCGAGGATGGACTGCCGGCATGCGCGGCGCGCGCCGCGCCTCGTCGCACAGCTCGCCTTCCAGCGAGTTCTTGAACGCGCGCCGGATGCGCACCGCGACGATCTCGCCGGTGGGGTCGTCCGTCGCGCCGAAATGGACGATCTCGTTCTTCTCGCTGCGCCCGGTGTAGCCGCCGCCCTGCGCGGGCCCTTCCACCAGCACCTCTTCGACGCTGCCGACCCGCGAGGCCAGGTGCTCGCGGCGCAGCCGGTAGCTGAGCGCGAACAGCTCCGCGAGCCGTTCGCTTTTCTCCGCTTCCGGCACGTCGTTGTCCAGCTTGAGCGACGGCGTGTACGGCCTTTCCGAGTACTTGAACCCGAACAGCCCCGAGAAGCCCGCGCGCTCCACCAGCTCTAGCGTGCCTGCGAAGTCCTCGCGCGTTTCGCCCGGAAAGCCAACGATCACGTCGGTCGAGAGCGTCACGTCCGGCACCGCTTCGCGCAGCGCGTCGAGGCGCTCGTGGTACTCCGCCACGCTGTAGCGGCGGATCATGCGGCGCAGCACCCGGTCGCTGCCCGACTGCACCGGCATGTGCACGTGCCGGCAGAGCAGCGGCAGATCCTGGTGCGCGCGGATCAGGGATAGCGTCAGGTGGCGCGGATGCGGGCTCGCGTAGCGCAGCCGGGCGAGCCCCGGCGCGCGCTCCGCAATGCGGCGCAGGAGCGCCGGGAACTCGCTCTCGTCCTCCTTCGCCCGCGCCCCGCGCGTGTGGCGCCAGCGGCTGTCGCCCGCTCCCGGTGCCGGCGGCAGCGAACCTTCCGGGTCGCGGTAGCTGTTCACCGTCTGGCCCAGCAGCGTCACCTCGCGCACGCCCGCGTCGACGAGCCGCGCGATCTCGTCTACCAGCTCCGCGGCGGGGCGGTAGCGCTCGGGTCCCCGCGTGTAGGGCACGATGCAGAACGAGCAGCGCTCGTTGCAGCCCTTCATCACCGTGACGTACGCCGTCGGCGCCTGACGCCCGCGCACCGGTGCCGCGGGCAGGAAGTACGGGGTCTCCGTGTCGAACACGGTGCGCACGCGCGGCGGCGAGCCCAGCGACAGCTCGGCCAGGAGTCCAGGCAGCTCCGGGATGTTGTCGGGGCCGATCACCAGATCGATCTGCGGCATCCGCTCGACCAGCCGCTCCCCTTCCTGCTGCGCCACGCAGCCGGCCACGCCGATCAAGAGTCCGGGCCGCTGCCGCTTGAGCACCCCCAGCCGCCCCACTTCGCTCCTGAGCTTCTGTTCGGCCTTCTCGCGCACGCTGCAGGTGTTCAGCAGGACCAGATCCGCCTGGGCGGGCTCTGCCGTCTCGTCATAGCCCGCGCGCGAAAGGGCCTCGCCGATCCGCTCGGAATCGTGCTGGTTCATCTGGCAGCCGAAGGTGACGAGGGCGTAGCGGGGCATGGCTCGATGGCGGTCGCGGCCTGGGGCCGGCCCGGGAAGCTAGCACGCAGCCCGCCGACGTCAGCCGGCGGTGCGCGGGACGATTGACCCGGGCCCCTGGCGAACCCTATGTTTCCGGGCCGTTTCGCCGATCCGGCGGGACCCACAGAGGCGGGAGAGACCATGAGCGACACTTTCACGAACCTGGTCGAGCTCGAGAAGCGCAGCACCACGCGCTACGCGGACCGCGAGCTCTTCGGCACCAAGACGGACGGGCAGTGGCGCTGGATGACGTACGGCGAGTTCGGAAAGCTCGTCGACCAGTTCCGCGGCGCGCTCGCCTCGCTGGGCATCGGCGCCGGCGACAAGGTCGGCATCATCTCGAACAACCGCGTCGAGTGGGCCGTCGCGGCCTACGCGACGTACGGCCTCGGCGCCGCTTTCGTGCCGATGTACGAGGCGCAGCTGCCCAAGGAGTGGAAGTTCATCCTGGAGGACTGCGGCGCCAAGGTCGCCATCGGCGCCACGGCCGCCATCTACGACAAGCTCGGTCAGCTGAAGAGCGAGGTCGCTTCGCTGGAGCACGTCGTCGGTCTCGACCTGCCGTCCGAAAACCCCGACTCGTACAAGGCCCTGCTGGAGAAGGGCGAGAAGAACCCGGTCGACGCCAAGGAGCCAGGGAGCAAGGACACCGCCGGCTTCATCTACACCTCCGGCACCACCGGCAACCCCAAGGGCGTAATCCTGAGCCACGGCAACATCACGTCGAACATCAATGCCGTCCACGCCATCTTCACCTTCGAGTCCGACGACCGCTCGCTCAGCTTCCTGCCGTGGGCGCATTCCTTCGGCCAGACCTGCGAGCTGCATTCGCTCTTGAGCATGGGCTGCTCGCTCGCCATCAACGACGACGTGGCCAACCTCGTGGCGAACCTGGCCGAGGTGCGGCCGACCATCTTGTTCGCCGTTCCGCGTATCTTCAACCGCATCTACGACGGTGTGAACAAGCAGATGGCGGACAAGCCGGGCATGATCCGGAAGCTCTTCCACTCCGGCATCAGGAACGCCACGCTCGAGCACGGAGGCGGCGGAGTGGGCGTGATGGGCGGCATCGGGCTGACGCTGGCCGACAAGCTCATCTTCAGCAAGATCCGCGACAAGTTCGGCGGCCGGCTCAAGTACGCGATCAGCGGCAGCGCCGCGCTCAGCAAGGAGGTCGCCGAGTTCATCGACGCGCTCGGCATCGAGGTCTACGAGGGCTACGGCCTCACGGAGACGAGCCCCATCGCCACGGCGAACTACCCCGGGAACCGCAAGATCGGCAGCGTCGGCAAGGCCATCCCCGAGGTCACGATCAAGATCGACAAGGACGTCACGGCCGACCCGAAGCACGGCGAGATCGTGATCTACGGCCCCAACATCATGCAGGGCTACCACAAGCGCCCCGAGGAAAACGAGAAGGTACTCATGGCCGACGGCGGCTTCCGCAGCGGCGACATGGGCTTCGTCGACGACGACGGCTACCTCTACATCACTGGCCGCATCAAGGAGCAGTACAAGCTCGAGAACGGCAAGTACGTCGTTCCCTCGCCGCTGGAAGAGGAGCTCAAGCTCTCCCCGTACGTCGCGAACGTGATGATCCACGGCGCCAACAAGCCGTACAACGTGGCGCTCGTCGTGCTGGACGTGGACTCGGTCCGCAAGTGGGCCAGCGACAGCGGCATCGAGGTCGCCGACCCCACGAGCAACGACAAGGTGCGCGAGCTCGTCAAGAAGGAGCTCGAGCTCCGCGGCAAGGAGTTCAAGGGCTTCGAGCGACCGCAGAAGTTCATGCTGATCACGGACGACTTCACGACCGAAAACGGCATGCTCACGCCCACGCTGAAGCTCAAGCGCCGCAACGTGCTCGCGAAGTACGAAGCCGATCTGGACGCGCTGTACAAGTAGCCATCGGCCAGCGGCCACTAGCTATTGGCTGGTGGCTGGGTGCCCCCGCCCTGCGCGGCGGGGCACGGCCTGCGGCCTCCAGCCGCAGGCGCCCCCAAGCGTCGCCTCCGGCGCCGCGGGGCCGCTACCGGTGCGGCGCCGGACTGGCCCTCGCCGGCAGCCACTCCGCGGGGCTGGATCGTCGCCCCGCGATCGGCGACCATGGTGGCCTGGGGTGCTGGCGACGTCCGGCACTTGGTGAGGACCGGCGAGAAGGCATGTCCGCACAAGCTGCATTGTCACCGGGGACCCTGCTCGGCGGGAAATTCCGGATTATCCGTTCGATTGGAGTGGGCGGCATGGGTGCCGTCTACGACATCGAGCACGCATTCACGCACCACAGACGAGCCCTCAAGCTGTTGCACCGGGAGGTGGCCGAGAACCCGGGCATCGTCGCGCGGTTCCTGCGCGAGGCCTCGGCGGCCGGGCGTATCGGCAATCCGCACGTGGTCGAGACCTTCGATGCCGGCACGCTCGATTCCGGCGAGCCGTATCTGGTCATGGAGCTGCTCGCCGGGCAGACGCTCACCGAGCTCCTGGAGAGCCGCGGGCCCTTGCCGCCGGGTGAGATCGAGCCACTGATGCTCCAGGCGTGCAGCGGCGTACAGGCAGCGCACGACGCGGGAATCGTCCATCGCGACCTGAAGCCCGACAACCTGTTCATCACGGAGCGCGATGACGCGCCGTTCGTGAAGATCCTCGATTTCGGGATTTCCAAGTTCGACACGACGCTCACCGGCGACCACGGTCTCACGCGCGAAGGCTCGCTGCTCGGCACCCCGTACTACATGCCGCCCGAGCAGGTGCGCGGCGCCGCGGTAGACGAGCGCGCCGACGTGTACGCCCTCGGCGTCATCCTGTACGAGTGCCTGACCGGCACCAAACCCTTCGAAGCCGACACCCTGCCGCACCTCTCGGTGAAGATCCACGAGGGCAAAGCGACCCCCGTGACCGAGCTCCGACCGGACATCCCCCAGGCTCTCGCCGCTGTCGTGGTGCGCGCCATGCAAGCCGATCGCGATCAGCGCTTCGGAAGCGTGCGCGAGCTCGCCGCCGCCCTCGAGCGGTGTACGGACGCCTCCACTGGGCCCGCACCGCTGCCATTCGAGCAGACCGAGTGCGCGCCAGCGGGGTCCGTGCCCGGGACCCTGGAGGGTGCCGCCCAGGCGGGGTCGATGCCCGGTACCCTGGACGGCGCCGCGAGCGCGCCGGCAAGACGTCCTGGGTCGGCCTGGAAGGTGGGCGTGGCAGCCCTCGCGGTGGTGGTCATCGGTGTCGTGTGGACCCTGACGCGACCCCACGCCACCGAGGCGCCGGAGCCCGAACACCGGGCTGCTGCGGCTTCCAGCAGCGATGCTCCGCTTGGCGCGGCGCCGCCTGCAACGCCGAGGACGCCGTCCGTGACGCCCACGACGGCAACGTCAGCAGTTCCGCCTGCTTCGGCGAGCGCCGCGCCAGTTCCCACGCCGGCGAAGGTCGTCGCCCACACGGCGGCGCCTGCCCCGTCGCCCAGGCCCAAACCCAGAGCTTCCACGAAAGCGTCCAAGGCGGGGCTCGTCGAAGGCAATCCGTATCAATGAGTGTTCTTTCCATGGGCAGGCTGGCTTCATCTCTGTGCGTCGGCTTGGCGTGCCTATCCGTCGCAGCGCTCGCGCGCGCCGAGCCCTCGGCAGCGGACAAGAAGACCGAGGCGCGCGAGCGCTTCTCGCGCGGGCTGACCCTGTTCAACGACGGCGACAACGCCGGCGCGCTGGCGGAGTTCGAGCGGGCAGAGAAGCTCCTGCCGAACCCGATCGTGCTCTACAACATCGGGCTGGTGCAGGCCGCCATGGGTCGGGCCGCCGACGCCGTGAAGACGCTCGACCGGGTGCTGGCGCATCCCTCGCTGTCGGCGGATCGCCTTGCGCGCGCCAGAAAAGCGCGGGACGAGGCGGCAGCGCGGATCGCCCGGCTCGACATCACGACCAACGTCGACGGCGCGCAGATCGAGGTGGACAACATTCCGGTCGGCACGACGCCCCTGCACGCGCCCGTCACCGTGACCAGTGGGACGCGGCTTCTGGCAGTAGTAGCCCCTGGCTATGCGCCCCAGCGGAGGGAAATCACCGTTGCCGGAAACACGCGGACGCGGCTCGAGTTCAAGCTGCAGCCCCTCGAGGGCCAGCTCGCGCACCTCGCGGTCGAGACGAACGTCCTCGGCGCGCATGTACTGGTGGACGGAAAGCCCGCCGGCAGCACGCCGCTACCTGCCACCCTCGCCCTGTCGCCCGGCAAGCACACGATCGAGGTGCAGCGTCCCGGCTACACCACGGCACGAAAGGACGTGAAGCTCGGTGAAGGCGCCTCGGGCGAGGTCGCGCTGACACCGGTCCCCGATCCTTCCGCGCTCACTAGCGAGGGCGGCCGTCTCGCCCTCGACCTCTCCGAAAGCGACGCCAGTGTCACCATCGACGGCAAGCCTCGCGGCCCCTACTCGGGGAGCATCCCCCTCGCCCGTGGGCCTCATCGCCTGCTCATCCAGCGCGCTGGCTTCGACCCCTTCGAGCGCGTGGTCGACGTTCCCCACGGATCAACGGGTAACGTGAGCGTCCACCTCGTCCCGACGCCCGAGTACCGCGCGGCGTACGAGAGCAAGGCACACGCATTCAGGACCTGGGGTTGGGTCGGCGTTATCAGCGGCGCGGTGGTAGCGGGAGCGGGTACCGGCTACCTCGTCTACAACGCTGGCAAGAAGCACACCGCCCAGTCCGGCTTCGACCAGATAGTCACGGAACGCGACACCCAGAAGGGCCGTTGCGACTTGACGCACACTCCGGATAGCTGCGACGCGCTCGTCCAGGCGTACTACCAGGTGCTGAAGGACGCGCGGGCGCGCGATGCCTACGGCTGGGTCGGCGTCGGTGTCGGGGCGGCGATACTCGGGACCGGCGCCGTTCTGCTGATTACCGGCAACGACCCGCACCGCTACGACCGCGCATCGGAGGCCGACGAGCTTGGCCGGCTCCGCATCAAGCCGACCTTCAGCGCAGGGCGAGGCGGCGGCAGCGTCGGCCTCGTGGGACGCTTCTAGCGACAGCCGAACTCGCGGAAGTGCGGCTTCTTGTCATTGTAGCCGCCGGCGACCGCGAACTTCGTGCCATCGGTAGCAAGCGTCACGTTCCCCAGGGCCGTCAACGACGCCGGATACACGGCGTCGTGCACCTCGATCGGCTCGTCGAGCTTGCCGTGGGCCACGACGAGCTCGATGACGTTGCCCTGCTGCAGCGCGAATAGCGCAGTGTCGCCAACACCAACGCCATCCGCGTCCGTCGGCGTGGCAAAGCCGGAGACGGTCTTGCCGACCGTCCCGTCGTCCGCGATGAACGTCGCGTTCCTGACGCCTGCGTAGTACCACAAGGCGATGAACCCGCCGTTGACGGGCGCGAGGCCGTACACATCCCGCGCGCTCGTGCCACTGGCGAGCGCCACCGGGCCAGCCACGATGCTGCCCGGGCCAAGCGTGGCGAAATCCACCTCGGTGGCGGTCGCATACAGCGCTGCCGAGACCGCCTTGCCGTGCGCGACGCGCAGCCGATTGCCGCCGATTACGCCCAGCGTGACGGGGTCGACGATATTTCCCGCGGTCGTGATGTGCGCCACCATGCCTACCCTGCCGCCAGCAGAGCCCGCATAGCCGACCAGATAGTCGGTGCCCGTCCACACCACCTCGCCGTCGATCACGTCGTTCGAGTTGCCGTCGGACGCTAGCTTGACGACCTTCACCTTGTTCATCGAGCTGTCGAACAGCGCGGCGTAGGGCGCGTTCCAACCGGTCAGGACGAGTGTCGTGTCCGGGCCCGAGGCCACGTCCCTGAGGTACAGGTTGTTGTAGTTGACGTCGGTCTCGTCGAAGATCAGCTTGGGCCCGGAGAGCAGGGTGCCGGTATCGTCGTAGGTACTGGCGAAGGCGCCCGTGTACCCTCCCGCGAATCCGAAACGCCCGATCGCGATCCACTGGCCGCCCATGCGGGTAAGCAGCGAGTCCTCGAGCCCGTAGTCAGCGCCGCCGTCAATGGTCGGGATCTTCGTGAACGCGGTCATCTCGATGCCTGTGGGCAGCCGCGCGCTGTCGTCCACGAGCCCGTTGCAGTTGTCGTCCTTGCCGTCGCAGAGCTCCGGCGCGCCGAGATACACCTTCGGGTCCGAGTCGTCGCAGTCGGTCCCGCCGCAGCCCGGGTCGAGCTGTCCGTCCTTGTCGACGTCCTGGCCGGCCTGTGTCACCTGCGCGCAGGTCTGTGCAGTCTCGTCGCACACGTCCTTGATGCAGGACGTGTGGCTGTTGCAGGGGGTGTCGAGCGCAGGAGCGCAGCAACCCTGGACGCAGCGCTCCTGCCCGTTGCACCACACGCCGTCCTGACAGTCGAAGTTCGACGAGCAGGCCGTGCATGTGCCGCCGCCGTCGGTCGTGGTCCCGCCGTCGGTCGTGGTCCCGCCGTCGGTCGTCTTGCCACAGACCGGCCCGGTCACGCACTGGTTCTGGAAACAACACGTGCCGGCCAGCGCGCAATCGATGTTCGTGACGCATTCGTACACGCACTTGCCCAGCAGGCTGCACACGAGCGGCGGGTTGCAGTCGCTGGCGAGAGAGCACGCCTGGCCGTAGCCAGGCGGCGCACCGTCCGGTGCCTTGGGCTTGCACGCACAGCCGTCGCAGACGTCGCCGGAGGAGCAGTCGACGTTGCTCTTGCACTCGCAGCGGCAGTTGCCCGCGCTGCAGACCTGCCCCGCCGCGCAGTCGGAGTCGTAGACGCATCCAGTGCTCGCGTCGGCCCCCGCGTCCGCGCTGCCGGTGCTGCCCGCCGTGCACCTGGAACCCTTGCACACTTCTCCAGCGTGGCAGTCGCGGTCCTCCACGCACTCGGCGCGGCACAGCGAGAACAGGCAAACCAGTGGGTCGGGGCAATCGCTGTTGCGAACGCATGGCGTCCCGGTTCCGCCGTCGTCGCCCCCGTTGCCCGGCGCGACTGGCAACTGGCCCGTGGCGGGATCCACCTCGGTCTTGTCGGCACAGGTGCCGCTGGTGCAGACCTGCCCGGGAATGCAGTCCCGCTCGGTGGCGCACTGATCCCGGCACTGGGCATCGACGCCACAGATCATGTTGGGCGGACAGTCGCTGTTGTGGACGCAATCGCGTTCGACGGCGAGTTGGCAGACCCGGAAGGGCCGGTCGGACGCCACGCAGCGTTCGCCGTCGGGGCAGTCGCGCGAGTCCTGGCACTCGTTGTGGCAGCGGCGGAATGCGCACACCAGCGGCGTGGCGCAGTCGGTGTTGATGGCGCACCCTTCCGATAGCTTGGCAGCCTTTATCGCGTCACCGCCGTTGCCACAGGCGGTAGAGAGCAGCGCTCCCACGCCGAAAAGCATCCCCGCCTGCACAAGCCGTCGCCACGGTCCCGACATCGCGTCCTCCCTTACCGGCGCGGCGCCAGCCCATTGGACTCCACGCGGTCAGCTTCGCAGTGTAGGCAAAATCACCCACGTTGGATACCCCCCCAAGCAATCGGCTCGCGCACGGCGGGGCGGGCGGGCGGGCGGGCCGCCATCGTGTCCTCGGGGGCTCGGGTACAGTTGACGAGCCTTCCGCGTTGCTTCATCCTGACCGTTCGAGGACGAACTCCATGTCCAGCATCGCGATCACCATGTGCGCCACGTACCCGCTCCCGCAGGGGCGCGGTTTCGTGGACGTCGTGCGCGCGGCAGGAGGTGGATTCGTCTAGCTGATTCAACAGAGCGATCCCTCGTTGCCGCGGCACCCACCCTGGGTCCCGCGGTTTTTTTTTGCCTTGGCGGTCCGGAGCGAGGCGGCCGCCGCGATTCGAACCGCAGAAAGGAGCGCAAAATGGCGCACAGAGAGACCCTCTACTGGAAACGGAAACCCTTCCCCGAGTTGGTGCGGCTGGCGTGGCCGATCGCGGTCTCGATGCTCTCGTACAGCATCATGACCTTGACCGACACGCTGTTCGTCGGCCGGCTCGGGGCGTCTCGGCTTGCAGGCGTGGGACTCGGTGGCGTCGCCGGGTTCGCGATCCTGTGTTTTGGATCCGGACTTGTGCGCGGCGTGAAAGTGCTCGTTTCCCAGGCCGTCGGCGCGGGGCGCCGGCACGAGCTGCCCGCGCTCGTGGGCGCGGGTGTGATCAGCTCACTCGGGCTGGGCGCCGTCGTGGTGGTTGTCGGGCGGGCCATGGCGCACCTGCTCCCGGGGTTGAGTGTCGACCCCGAAGCCGGCTCGCTCGCCGCCGTCTATCTGGGCATCCGCATACTCGGTGCACCGCTGTTCCTGCTGGGCGCGGCGCTGCGCGAGTCGCGCTACGGAATGGGTGACACCCGCGTTCCCATGATCGCGGCGGTCGTCGCCAACATCGCCAACGTGCCGCTCGACGCGTTGCTCATCTTCGGGTTGCATCTGGGTGTTCCCGGCGCGGCCTGGGCAACGGTGATCGCGTCGGCCGTGCAGACCGCGATCCTGCTTGGCGGACAGCTGCTCGGCGACGGGCTGCATCTGTCGCTCGTCCGCCGCGAGCACCTGCTCGACCTGTGGCACATCGGCGCACCACTCGGCGTGCAGATGCTGCTCGAGGTAGGCTCGTTCGCGACGCTGGTGGTGATCCTGGCGCGCATCGGCGAGGTCGACCTCGCGGCGCATCAGATCGCGCTGCAGCTAACGCACTTGTCGTTCCTGCCAGCGCTCGCGCTCGGCGAAGCGGCGTCGGTGCTTACCGGACAAGCCGTCGGAGCCGGCGAGGACCAGCTCGTCCGGCGCGTGGCGCACCGCGCGCTCGCGGCCTCCGCCGTCTACACCGGCGCGTGCGCCGTCGGGTTCGTCGTGGCGGCGCGCGGCATCACCGCCTTGTTCACACCGGACCCGGCGGTCCAGTCACTGGCAGTGAAGCTCCTATACGTCGCGGCCGCCTTCCAGCTGTTCGACGGCGCCAACGTCGTCGCGCGCTCGGTGCTGCGCGGCACCGGCGACGTGCGCTATCCGGCCATCATCGCGGTCAGCACGGCATGGCTCTGCACACCCCCGCTCACGGCCCTGCTCGCCATCGGGCTCGGGCTCGGAGCACTGGGCGGCTGGCTGGGGTTGTGTGCGGAGATCTGCGTGGGGGCGCTGCTGCTCTGGTGGCGCCTCGAGCGGTGCCAATGGCAGCCGTGGGCCGAACGCTCGCGCCGTCGGCTGGCGCAGCAGCGGCGTCGCCGGCCCATGCCGGTCCCGGCGTGATCCGGTCGAGGGGCGCCACCCGGGAGAAGGCTCGTTGGCCGGCAGACCGCTAGGCGGCGGGCAAAGAGACCTTGAACCTGACGCCGAGCCCAGCGTTCTCGGCGTGGAGCGTTCCGTCATGCTGTTCGACAATGCGTTCGGAGATGCTCAGACCGAGACCCGAACCCTGGTCGTCGCTACCGTGGAACGGATCGAACAGGTGTTCGAGCTCGTCCTCCGGGATCGGCGGGCCGTCGTTCTCGATGCACAGCGCGTGCATGCGGCGCTCTCCGTGCTCGACATCCGGGACGACCGAGACCCTGATCCGCCCGCTGCGATCGCCGATTGCCCTGACCCCGTTGAGTGCGATATTGAGCGCCACCTGCGCGAGCTGATCGCGGTCGCCCTCTACCATCACGGGCTCCTCCGGCAGTTCTTGTTCGATACTGACGTCCTTCTTCCGTGCGTCGGTGCCGATCAGCTCGGTCAGTCGCCGCGCGACGTCGCAGAGGTCGATCGGACCCGCTGCGATAGGGTGCGGCCGCGCGAATGAGAGAAAGCGCTCCGCGACGCGCTCGAGCCGCGCCAGCTCCGAAACGTGGATCTCCCAGAGCCGCCGTTCCTCGGCGTCGGCCGGGATCAGCGGATCGACGATTTCCGCCGTGCCCCGGAGCGAGTGCAGCGGATTCTTGATCTCGTGCGCGATGCCGGCCACCACCTCGCCCAGCGCTCCGAGGCGTCCGGCACGCACCAGCTGGCGCTGCAGCCGCCGCTGTTCCTCGAGCGCGGTCTCGAGCTCCGCACGGCGTTTCCACTCCGAATCGGCAAGGTAGCCGGCCACCACGGCGACCAGGTTGTACAGAACCACCTCGAGCGACTTCTCCAGCGAATCGGCGGGGTCCATGTGCGCCATCGGGCCGAGATGCAGGAACGCGTGCGGAAGGTAGCTGAGCGAAACGAGTCCGGCTGCGATCAGGCCACCCCGGAGGCCCGCCAGGAAGGCCGCGAAGATGATCGGCAGGTAGTACAATCGGCGCAGCACGTCGTGCACCCACATGTGCTGGGCTTCGGTGCCGTAGTGCAGCACGCTGATGACGACGATCGGCAGCCACACCAGGAGCAGCATCCGGGTCGACAGGAGCGGCGGGCGCTGCTCGTCGCGGCGCCACAGCGAGCGGCGCGGCGCCGGGTCCCGGGCTTCTCCCGCCGCGCCGGCTTGCCGCGGGCTATTCCCGGCTGATTCCATATTTGGCCATCCGGTACGCCAGGATGTGTCGCGGCACACCGAGGTACGTAGCGGCCTGCGTCACGTTGCCGTTCTTCAGCGCGAGCACACGTTTGATGACGCGCTTTTCGAGATCGACCAGGTCGAGGCCGTCCTTGGGCAGTGGCGGCCAGGAATCCAGGGTGGCGCCCGTGCCCGCCTGCGTTCCGCCGCTCCCCGGTTCGCGGGGAGGTAGGTCCTCCTGCGAGAGCGTGTCGCCGCGGCACAGGATCACCAGCCGCTCGCAGGCGTTCTCGAGCTGGCGCACGTTGCCGGGCCAGGGGCGGGCGCGCATCTCCGCGATCAGCTCGTCGGGGACGACCAGATCGCGACTACCCGCAAGTCGTTCGACGAAGTGACGCACCAGCGGCTCGATCTCTTCCGTGCGTTCGGAGAGCGGTGGCACGCGGATCTCGACGACGTTCAGGCGGTAGAGCAGATCCTCGCGGAAGACGCCCTCGCGTGCGCGCGCCGGCAGATCCTGGTTCGTCGCAGCAACCACGCGCACGTCGACCGGGACCGGAGTGTCTCCGCCGACGACGTCGACCACGTGCTCCTGAAGCACGCGCAGGAGCTTGCCCTGCAACGGCGAAGGCAGCTCGCCGATTTCGTCGAGAAACAGCGTGCCGGTGTCGGCCTGGCGGAAACGGCCGGGACGCGCGCGCGTCGCGCCGGTGAAGGCGCCCCGTTCGTGTCCGAACAGCTCGCTCTCCAGCAACTCGGCGGGCACGGCTGCGCAGTTGATGGCGACAAAGGGCCGTTCGGCACGATTGCTGCGCGCATGGACGCGCCGCGCAACCAGCTCCTTGCCCGTCCCCGTCTCGCCGGTGATGAGCACGCTGGCGTCGCTCTGGGCAACGCGGTCGGCGATGTCGAGCACGCGTTCCATCGCCTTGGATTCGACGACCAGCTCCCGCTCGATTCCGCGCGTCTTGCGCCGGAGGTCCTGCACCTCCTCGCCCAGCGCGTGGTGCTCGAGGGCGCGCTGGACGCTGAGCAGCAGATGCTCGCGGTTGAACGGCTTGCCGATGAAGTCGTAGGCGCCCTGTTTCATCGCGTCCACGGCCACGTCGACGCTGCCGTAGGCCGTGATCACCAGCACCGGCAGGTCGGGAGCCTGCTTCTTGATGCGCGGCGAGGACCTGCATGCCGCTCATGCCGGGCATCTTCAAGTCCGTGATGACCAGCGCGTAGCGGTCCGCGGAAAACAGCTCGAGCGCCTGTTCGCCGGTCTCCGCCGCGTCGGCCTCGTAGCCGGCCTTGCGCAGGTTGTACAGGCCGAGCTCGCGCCCGGAGGCGTCGTCCTCGACGAAAAGGATGCGGGCTTTGCCCATGGGGCCGGTACCTGCAGGGAGTGGACCAGGCGCCGCGACCTCCGAGAAGCCGGCCAGCGCCCACGTACCCTACTTTCGCATGGCACGCGAGTTGAGGATATTCCCGGACGCGGTTGACAATTGTCGGACCCGGCGGGGCCCGCACGGGCAATTCCGGGACGTGGGGGACACGGGGGGCTGCCGGCGTGCGCCGGCACAGCGCTTGCTGCCGGGGAGAACCGTGAACCGGCTTCTGGTGCTTGGCGTCCTATGTATGCTCGCTGGCGGCTGCGCGTCGCGGCTCGAGCAGACGAACCGCTCCGAGCTCGGCGCAGCCGAGGCGCGCATGGCGCCGCCCCGGGGCGAGCAGCGCGGCAAGCCGGCGCACTTCGACGGGAGCCTGGACGGCTACGTCCACTACGCCCTGGAGAACAGTCCGTCGCTCCGGGCCAGCTATGCCGACTGGCGCGCCGCGACCGAGCGCGTGCCGCAGGCGCGGCGTCTGCCGGATCCGGTGTTCTCCTACACGTACTTCGTTCGCAGTGTCGAGACGCGTGTGGGTCCGCAGTTGCACAAGTTCGGTATCTCGCAGGCCTTCCCCTGGCCGACCAAGCTGACCGACGGTGCGGACGCGGCCGAGCTCGCCGCCCGGAGCGCCCGGAAGCGCTCCGAAGCCGTCGCTCTCGGGGTGCGGAGGCGCGTCGCAGTGGCCTTCTGGCGGCTTTGGCGCATCCAGCGCACGCGCGAGGTGGAAAAGGACCAGAAAACGCTTCTGGTCCAGTTCGCGCAGCTCGTGAAGAGCCGTGTGGAAGTCGACCAGGCAACGCTGGCGGATCTTTCGCAGATCAGCCTGGACGAATCCCGCATCGTCGACAAGCTGGCCGGGCTCGACGAGGACGAGCGCTCGGCGAGCGCCGCGCTGGTCGCAGCCGTGGGTGCGCCCGACGGGACGAAGACGCCGATCGCGAAGCAGCCACCGCCGCTGGTGCTACCGGCGGACGACCAGAAGTCCCTGCTCACCGCGGCCATGTCGCATCCGCGGGTGCGCGCGCTGGCATTGATGGCCCAGAGCAGGAGCGAGCAGGCCGACAGCGCCGGGGCCGACCGCTATCCGGGCTTTGTGGTCGGCGCGGACTACATCGTGACCGGGCCCGCCCGGATGCCCAACGTTCCCGACAGCGGCAAGGACCCGATCGCCGTCATGCTGTCGGTGAAGCTGCCGATCTGGAGCGGCGCATACGGCGCAGAGGAGGCCCAGTCGGAAGCGGAAAGCGCGGCGTTCCGCGCGCGCGAGTCGGCGGCACGCGACGACGCCGCGGCGGCGCTGGAGAAGGCGGAGTCGGACGTGCGGGACGCCGCGCGGCGCGCGAAGCTCTACCGCGAGACACTGGTGCCCCAGGCCCGGGTTGTCTATCGCTCGACGCTCAGCAGCTACCAGACGAACCGCTCGGGGCTAGCCAACGTGCTGATCGCCGAGCGCGACCTGCTCGATCTGCGCATCAAGCTGATCGGGGCGCGCGCCGATCACGCCGTGGCCTGGGCGACTCTGGCCGAGATCGTGGGGCGTCCGCTGCATCCGCGCCCTGCGGGCGGCGGGCACTGACTCTCAGAGCGCGAGCGTCGCGGGCGAGAGCTTCTTGACGAAAATGGCGTGCACGTCGACGGACAGGGCGCTCTCGCGGACGAATAGCTCGCCGCCCGGCAGGTCCGCGAAAGGCGTGTAGTAGCCGACGACGCTGCCGGTCTCGTGTCCGCCTGCGTCCACGGTGGTCACCTCGGTCAGCTCGCCCATCGCCGGCGTGTCGAGATCGACCGGGACGCCCCACTCGAGCGATCCGTCGGGCTCGACGATCGCCACGCGGAAGCGACCGGGCGCACGGGCCGCGTCGGGCGGCGGGATGATGTAGCCGTGGGAGTTGACGTAGGAGATCCGGTCGAAGATAGCGCTGTAGTTGTAGTCGCTGATCCAGGCGGGCTGGCAATAGCCCATCATGTCCTTGTACTGGTTCAGGTTCTTCAGCTGGTGGCCGAGGATGTCCCAGCCCCAGCTGCCGATGATGCCCCCGTTGTACGGGTAGCCCGGGTCCACGCCCTGCAGCTGTCCACCCGCCGGTACGCACGGCGCGTGGTTGCGGCCGAGGGCGTGGCCGAGCTCGTGCGCCATCGTGGTCTGCGAATCGCCGCTCGCGCCGCCCGCGCTGCCCTGCGGGAAGAAGCCGAGCCCGATCGAGCCGCGCTGGTAGACGTCGTTCGGGCTGGGCACGGATCCGAGCCCGGCGACGCATCCGTATCCGCAGTACTGCTGCATCGACTGCGTCGGAGTGAGCACGCCGTAGTAGTAGACCGTGCCCGGGACGTTCTGATCCTGTTGGCGCAGCGACTGCAGTGCCTGCAGCGCGTTGCTCCAGCCGCTCCCGTTCGCGGACACGGTGCCGCCATAGTTGAAGGCCTGGCGCACGTTGATCTCGACGTTCGTGATTGGATAGAGCTGCATCAGCCGGTCGTGGTAGGCCTTGACGCGCGCGGTGCTCGTGTCCGGGTGGACGCCGTTCATGACCATCGGCACCAGCAGCACCTTGAACGTGCCGTTGGCGCTCTTCGCTCCGAGGTTCTGCGTGCCCGAAGCGGGAAAACGCGCGCCCTGTGTGCTGCCCTGCCCGTCTGCCGCTGGCCTCCAGCAAGGGACACCGCGTACTTCGTGTCGCCCTTGATCTCCTCGGCGGGCACCTCGAAGTTGAACGTGCTGCCGAGATTGCCGTCGGTCGACGCAGCGCCGATGGTCTTCTTGATCTGCTGCGCCTTTTCGCCCGATAGCTCGAGCTGGGCGACGATGTCGCGCGACTTGAAGCCCGAGGCCGGCGTCACGAACACCCGGACCATCGCGGGGCGGTTCTGCACGACGGGCGCGTTGCGGTTCCCACCGCGCTGCCCTGCTTCATGATCGGGATCTCGACGCCCTGGTAGACCGAGATCTGCTGATGCTGAGAGCCCCGCCGCGAGCGGGCCCGTCTGGGCGCCCCCGCCGCTGCCTCCCGAGCCGCCGGAACCGGAAATCCCACAGGCTGGCTTGCACTGCGCCTCGTCGCCGGTGGTGCAGCACACAGAGCGCCTAGCAGCCGCTGCACTGCTTGCAGTCGGGATGCCTTGGTGCAGCCGGCCTGGCCGTAGTTGCCCCCGACGCCGCCGCCGCCAGCTCCGCCCGATCCCGAGGAGGCACACGCACAGAACAACACCCCCATTGCGGAAAGCAGCAACCAACGAAGCATTACGCTTCCATCTTTGATCATGCCGCGCGCAGAGTCACACCCTCCGTCGCGCGTGCCATGTGGGTAGATGTGCGCTCTCAAGCGAGCGGCGGCGCGCAGTCGAGGCCGGAAGCGCCATCCACCGACGACCAGAAGCGCGCATACGCGCTCCGCTCGGGGCCGGTCGGTTCGTAGCCGTCGCGCCACGCCGACTCGAGCTGTTCGGCTTCGTCGAAGGCCTGGACGCTGTGGGCCAGGCGCTCGTCGGCGCTGCCGCTCCGGCGAGCTCCAGCGCAGCGTCCGAGAGCGCGTCCTCCAGCTCGATCGCGGACCGGCGAGAACGCGGCAAGGAAGGCCGGAAGATCGGCGAGCGCGCCGCGATGCAGGAGCTCGTGGCGCCACCAGAGCGTGGCCGGCGTCGAAGCGATCGCCCGGCGTCGGGCCGAGGTCCGGCAGCCCGGCGTCGAGCCAAACCGGCTTGAACACCGACGTGCACGGCGCCGCGGTGCCGGTAGCGAAGTGCGTGCGTGCCCGAGCGGCCGAGATGGCTGACGAGCGACGCGGTGGTCTGCCCGGCGCGGCGCGTCGGCCACCACGAAGCGTGCGCGCACACCGTCATCAGCACGCCGCGACGCGCGAGCTCGGGACGATCGTGCGGGCCGTGCTGGCGCAGGGCGCTCATCGCATCGCGCGCCTCGAGCCGCCCGGCGCGTCGGCGAGAGGTAGCTCTGGCTGCATCGCCGGCGGCGCGCAGCGGCGGCTCCACGCGTCATCAGCGGATCGGCAAACGTGCTCGCGAAGTCGAACGCTCCCCTGCCCCGCAGCAGCCCCTGATCGCGCGCATAGGCTTCGAGGTGTGCCGAACCGCGATCCCAGCGATCGCGGATCGTCAGGCCATTGGAGATCGAGCGGATGCCGCTCACGCGCTCCGCGACCCACGCGCGCCCGGCCGTCTCGAGCACCCAGGCGTCTTCCGGGTCGGCCAGGATGAAGCTGTTGTCGTAGCGCATGCCGGTGTCGCGGTAGCCCGCGGGCCCGCCCTGGCCGTGCTCTTCCAGTAGCGCCCCGAGCACCTCGACGCCTTGCTGCGCGGTGTCCGCCCGCTCCAGCGCGAGCCTCAGCATGTCCATCCCGAGCAGACCGACGCCCTGCTGCGGCGTGCGCGTGAACACCGCTTCGTTGCCGATCACGAGCCCGCGTTCGTTCGCGCCCATCTCCGCTCCCCACATCCAGTGCGGTCGCGAGAGCAGTACGGCGTGCGTTCGGCTAGCCTGGGGGATCTCGATGTACGTGCAGCGCACGCGGGCGCCGGCCTCGTGATCCTGTGCGGCGACGAGCTCCAGCGCCTGCGCCTCGCCCGGCTCGCGGTCGCTGTTCTTCGCGAACAGCACGCTCCCGTCGGCCGTTGCCGGGCCCACCGCCACCAAGGTGTCGCACATGCGCCGGCAGCGTAGCGCGCGACCGCGGACGGGCGTCCACGGAGACGGGCCGGGCGGGGGCTGGCTGGACGGCGCCCGGCGTTCTGCGGCTGCCAGGACTCGCCATTTCCTGTGGGATTCCGGGGCCTGCGGAGCCGTGGCCAGTCCGGGCAATCTTGACAAACCCGATGTGAGAAAGCATATCCCCCGGGCGTGAAGCTCTCGAACAAAGGCCGCTACGCCGTCCGCGCCCTGTTCGACATCGCCTTCTACAACGAAGGCCGTCCGACGCAGGTCAAGGACATCGCCGAGCGGCAGGGGATCCCGCCCCGCTTCCTCGAGCAGATCTTCCAGGATCTGAAACGGGCGTCCATCGTGGGGTCGAAGCGCGGGCCGCAGGGTGGCTACAGCCTGGCGCGGGGCGCGACGGAGATCCGGCTCGGCGACGTCGTGCGCGCGCTCGAGGGGCCGATCGTGCTCGGCGAGCGGCGAGCATCGGGCAAGCAGCCGCGCGGCGGCGGCGAGTCGCGGCGCGTCACCGAGGCCGTGTTCCGTGATCTGTCGACGCGGGTCCAGGAGTGCTTCGATTCGGTCACGATTGCGGACATCTGCACGCGCGCGGAGCAGCTGGGGCTGCGCCGCCCGGGGTCCCAGCGCTATGTCTACGTCATCTGATCGCGGACTGCCGCCGCTGGCCGGGCATCCGCTCGTCTACGAGTCCACGCTCGATCTGATCGCGGACACGCCGCTCGTCGAGATCCGTCGGCTGGAACGCGACGCTCCGCGCGCGCGCGTATTCGGCAAGATGGAGGCGGCCAATCCAGGCGGCTCGGTCAAGGACCGCATCTGCCTGTGGATGATCGAGCGGGCGGAAGAGCAGGGCCAGCTCGGTCCGGGCGGCGTGGTGGTCGAGCCCACCAGCGGCAACACCGGGCATCGGGCTGGCACTGGTCTGCGCCAGGCGCGGCTATCGCTGCATCCTGACCATGCCTGAAAGCATGAGCCTCGAGCGACGGCAGCTGCTCGAGTCGTTCGGCGCCGAGCTCGTCCTCACGCCCGAGGACGGGCAGATGGAGGGCGCCATCGCGCGTGCGCGGGAGATCGCCGCGGAGACGCCCGGCAGCTTCATGCCCCAGCAGTTCGACAACACGGCCAATCCCGACGCGCACGCGGCCACGACCGCGGAGGAGATCTTCCATTCGATGGAGGATCTGTCGATCGACGCTTTCGTCGCGGCGGTCGGCACGGGTGGCACCGTGAGCGGCGTGGGGCGAGTGCTGCGCCGCGAGCGGCCCGGGCTGCCGCGTGATCGCCGTGGAGCCCGAGAGCTGCGCCACGATCTCGCGCGGCGAGCGCGGGCCGTCGAAGATCCAGGGCATCGCCGCCGGCTTCGTGCCGCGCAACTACGACCCGGAGGTGCCGCACGAGGTGCGCACGGTCAGCGACGAACGCGCCTACCGGACCAAGATCGATGCTGGCCCGCCGCGAAGGCCTGCTCGTGGGTATCAGCGCGGGCGCGAACGTCAGCCGTCGCGCTGGACGTGGCGCGTGAGCTGGGCGAAGGAAAGAACGTCGTCACCATCCTGTGTGACACCGGCGAACGCTATTTCAGCCTCGATGAGTACTTCCAGCGACAAATGAGCCGGTCGCCGAGCGCGAGTGCGCTGGTCGTGGGCGTCGGGGGTCTCGGCTGCCCGGCGGCCTTTTCGTTGGTCCAGGCCGGAGTCGGCCGAGTGGTGCTGGCCGACGATGATCGGGTCGACGAGACGAATCTGCACCGGCAGATCCTGTTCGACGAGCAGGACGTGGGACAGGACAAGCTCGACGCCGCCGAGCGCGCGCTTTCGCGCTACGTCGCGCCGGGGCAGAGCATCGAGCTTGTGCGCTCGCGCTTTCTGCCGGACAACGCGCGCGAGCTCGCCCGTTCGGTCGATGTCGTGGTGGAGGGCGCCGACAACTTCGCGACCAAGTTCCTGGCAGCCGACGCCTGCCGTCTGGAACGACGCCCCGTGATCCACGGATCGGGCGTGCGCTGGGTGGCCACGGCGTGGTCCGTCGCTCCGGGCGGCCGGCCCTGCTACCGCTGCCTGTTCGAGGACCTTCCCGGCGGCACGCCGCGCCGAACTGCGCCGAGGCCGGCGTGATGGGCCCGGTCGTCGGCATCGCCGGGCGCACTGATGGCCGATCTCGCGCTTTCGGTGCTGTCGGGTGATGCGGAGCGCTTCGGCCGGATCTACACCTTCGATGGGAGGACCGACCGGCTCAGGGCCGTGGAGGTGGCGCCGCGCACGGAGTGTCCGCTGTGCGGCGCCGAGCCGCGCATACAGGACATCGACGAGTCGCGGTATCTAGCCCCGGGCTGTGCCGCCTGAACGACGTAGGCGTTCCGTCCCCAGGGCGATGCGCCACTGAACGACAAGGAGAGCAGGATGGACATCATCGTTCGCATTCCGACGCCGCTGCGCACCCTCACCGGTGGCAGCGAGCAGGTCAACGCCAAGGGCGAGACGGTCAAGGACGTCATCGAGGATCTGGAGCAGAACCATCCCGGCATGCGGGACCGGTTGCTGGACGACAAGGGCGTGCGCCGCTTCGTGAACATCTACGTGGGCGACGAGGACATCCGATTCCTGGACGGACTCGAGACGAAGCTGAAGAGCGGCGACGAGATCAGCATCGTGCCCGCGATTGCGGGAGGCGCCGGCTGACGGCGATGTTCGGCGAGGATCGCTACACGCGCCAGCGTCGCCTGCAGCGAAGTGGGCGACGCCGGCCAGGCGCGCATCGCGGGCTCCCGGCTCGAGGTGAGCGACAGCGACGGTGCGCTCGTCGAGGCGATGTACCTCACCGCGCAGGCGTCGAGCGTGTCTCCATCACGCCGCGCGCCGGCGCCGAGCCATTCGCCCACGCGGGGGTGTTCCATTTCCCGGCGACGCAGGAGCGCGGGCGCGGGCGCCTGGCGCGCGCTCGAAAAGCTCCGGGGCGTGCTGGAAGGCGGAACATGAGCCGGCGGCTGGTGCGCTGTCGGCGGCTGCCGTCGGTGATCGACGCGATCGGCAACACGCCGCTGCTCAGGCTCGAGCGCGTGGCACGCTCGGCGCCCGGCGTGGAGGTCTACGTCAAGCTCGAGTTCGCCAATCCCGGCGGCTCGGTGAAGGACCGTCCTGCCCTGCGCATCATCCAGGACGCCATCGCCGACGGCCGACTTGACGGAGGACCGCATCCTGATCGACGCGACCAGCGGCAACACCGGCGTGGCGTACTCGCTGGTCGGCGCGGCGCTGGGCTATCGCGTCCAGCTGGTGATGCCGGCGAACGTGACCAAGGCGCGCAAGGATATCACGCAGGCGTTCGGCACCGAGCTCGTCTACAGCGATCCGATGGAGGGCTCCGACGGCGCGATCAAGGTCGTGCAGAAGCTCGTCGCGGAAAATCCCGACCGCTATTTCTACGCCGACCAGTACTCGAACCCTTCGAATCCCCTCGCCCACTACCACGGTACGGGCGTGGAGATCCTCGAAGCGCTCGGCGACCGCATCACGCATTTCGTCGCGGGGCTCGGCACCAGCGGCACGGTGATGGGCACGACGCGCCGGCTGCACGAGCACACCCGGCCCGTCCACTGCGTGGCGGTGGAACCTGCCGAGGCGCTGCACGGGCTCGAAGGCCTGAAGCACATGGAGTCGAGCATCGTGCCGGCCATCTTCGACCCGTCGGTGCCGGACGAGATCATGCGGGTCGGTACGGAGGACGGCTGGGACATGGCCGACCGGGTCGCTGCAGAGGAGGGCCTGCACGTCGGTCATTCGACGGGCGCGAACATCTTCGCCGCAGTGAAGCTCGCCGAGCGGCTGTCACGAGAGGGACGCGGCGGCTGCGTGGTCACGGTGGCCTGCGATCGCGGCGATCGCTACTTTGCGCCGATGAAGTGGGAACGGCGCTACGTCTGGTAGAGAGGCCCGATGACGAAACCCGCGTGGACGACCGGCAATATCCGCATCCCGCGTTCGTGCTGGCCGAGGTGGAGCGGGCGGCGCGCGAGGCCTACGCGCGCGACGAGGAGGCGTGCGGCTATCTCGAAGGACCGGCCGAGGACGAGCTGCTGGTGGACCGCGCCATCGAGCTCGAGAACCTGGCCAACAAGTACCACGAGGTCGATCCCGAAGGTCATCCGCGCACCGGGCGCGAGTACTTCAAGATCAACGCGTTGAAGTTCGAACGCGCGATCGAAGCCGGGCGGACAGCAGAATCGGCCGGTCAAGGTCTTCTTCCACTCCCACCTCGACTGCGGCGCGTACTTCAGCGACGAGGACGCCGCGAGCATGACGATGGGCGGCCGCGGCGAGCCGTCGCACGATCTGGCCTATCTGGTGACGGCGGTCGACCGCGGCGAGGTCACTGCGCATCGGCTGTTCGTGTGGGACGCGGCCGGGCGGAGCTTCGTGGAAGCACCGCTCCACCCGTTCGACGAGTGACGCCGTGCGGATTGGCAAGGGACCGGGAGTGCTACCGCCGAGCCGGCTCGCGGTGTGTCTGCTGGTCGCGCTTTCGGCCTTCTTGAACGCCGCCCCGGCGCGGGCCGACCTCGACAGCGACGTGACGCGCCTGGCCGCGGCCTGGAGGGCCCGGGAAGCGGAGGTGCGCGGGTACCCGCCGCACCTGCTCGAGCGCGGCGAGACGAAGCTGCTCTTTTTGCCGGAAGAAGCCACTTCCTCCAAGCTTCCTGGCTGCACCACGGTGGCGGTGCTGGGCGCGGTGTCGACCAGCTTCGTGTTGCGCTTCGCTCCGCCCCGGCGTCGCTCCCAGCGCTCGGGCGGTGAATGGCCGCGCGTCGCCGTTGCAGGGATTGCGGAAGTCACGCGCTGCGGGGACACGCGCGGGTCGCTGTCGCGCCTGGTGGTCGAGATGCGTTCACCGCGCGCCGTGCTGGAGGTTGTCGTCGCGCGTTCCCTGGCGCCGCTGTCGGCTGTCGACGCCGTCCTTCCGCAGCGCAACCCGGGGCCCGTCGCCCAACCGATTGCCTCCGGGCCGCGACCGATGCTCGGACCGCTCAGTGTGCGGGCCAAGGCCATCGAGGCCGCCGCGCGGCGGCGGGGCGCCGTGTTCCAGTGAGCGGCGGCTCATGACAGCCGACGGCGACGGTGCCGGCGAGAAGGATCTGGTGCTCGACGAAGGCTGTCACCGCATCGATCTGCTCGGGCCAACGCTCGCCACGAGCGCGCGCCCGCCGGACATCGACGCGATGATCGTGGATCGTGCCACTTCGGCCCCGCTCGCCAGCGACCGCACCGAGAGTGCGGACGCCACTCTGGAGCTCTGCGTGGGACACCGCGCGGCCGTACAGCTGCACTTCGCCGGCGCACCGGCGCGCGAACAGCGGTCACGATGCTGCACGCGCGCACGCCGTTGCCGACTGGATTGCCGGAGTACTGGGGGCCGCAGGCTCGCGGACACATGGCGGAGGCTCTGCGCGCCCACCGCCTGCGCTCGCTCGGCGGCTCTCCGGTCTACGACTCACTGGGTGTCGTGCGGGGTCACTGCGCTGCCCGTACGGGTGGAGCCCGGCGCCTGCTACGTAGCGGCGGTCGCGGCCCTCCGGGGCGACGAGCAGGGACTGGCTCTCGCGGCCTCGGCCGGCACCGAGGACCACCAGAACCAGACCGATGCCAGCGGGACGGCGCTGGCCTTCTGCGCGAGAGCGAGCACGACCGCGCTAATCGAGATCGACGCGCGCGGGCACGGGCTCGTCTGGCTTTTCGCGCTGTGGCAGACCGGACGCGTGCCGATCGGAGGCGCGTCACTGTGAACGCCTTCCCGACCCTGGTGACCCTGCTGGTCGCTTCGGCGCTGGCCGGCTGCGGCAGCGCCCCCGCGCCGCGGCCTGCGCGGAGTGCGCCCGGGGTCACGCCCTTTTCGCGCATTCGCGAAAAGCCGGATGGCCACACGTGGCTCGGGGCGGATGCGCGGCGCGCGCGCCAGGCCGGCGCGGGACGATCGATGGTGATCACGGTCGGCGCTGGCGCAGCGGGGGACCGCATCGAGGGAATGGTCGGGGTACCGGCCAAGGCGTGCGTGCTTCTGCTGGCTCGCGCTTCTGGTTCGGTACAGGACGTGGATCTGTTCGCGTACGGCGACGATGGCAGGACCCTGGGCACCGACGAGGCGCCCGACGACAAGCCCACCCTGCTGGTATGTCCGCCGCATCCGCGCCATCTCTATCTTGTAGCCCGCGTCGCAGCGGGGCACGGGCTCGTCGCGATCGGCGCGCAGCTCGTGAGCCGCAAGGACGCGGCCCGCGTGGGAAAAGCTCTTTCCGCCCGCGGTCGCCCCGGGGAAGCCGCCCGCCGCGCGCAGAACTGGCCCGGCCTGGAAGAAAAGCTCGCCCGGCACCGCCACCTCATCGGCGCGAGCTGGACCGACGTGCGCCGTGTCGCGGTGCCGGTGGAGCCGCGTGTTGCAACGCGCGTGTCGGCGATGGTCGACGCCGGCCGCTGTCTCGACGTGCTGGTGCTGCCGTCCGACGAGGTCTCGCACGTCAACGTCGATGTGGTCGATCAGCACGCGCGCATCGTGGGACGTGCCCGGGCGAGTGGGCGGGACCGATCGCTCCTCGTGTGCTCGCCCGTTGCCGAGCCGGTCACACTCGAGGTCCGGCCGCACGCGGGACGTGGGCTGGTCGCGGTCGTGCTGTCCCGCTCCGGTCCCGCCGCCGCACGCGACCTGCAGGTGCCTGCCCTCCGGTTCGATCTCGCGCCGGTGGGAGATCTGGCGGAAGCCCGGCGGAATCACGATGCCGAGCTCGAGCAGGCGGGCTACGAGCGGGCAAAGGTGGTGCACAAGGGCCAGCTCGAGGTTGGAAAGCGCACGAGCGTGGCACTGCATCTTCTGCGGGGCTGCTCCCGGTTCGACGTAGTGGTCGGGAAACCTGCGCGCGGCGTCCACGCGCTGCTCTGGGCAGCGGACGGCTCGCTGATCGCCAGCGACAGCGGGGGGCGCGCCGCAACGCTGTTCGCCTGCTCGCACGGCGGCGAGGCCCGGCTCGACCTGGACGCGACGACCCGCCCTGGGCCCTACGCGGTCGAGTCGAGGCCCGAGCGCAATACGCCGGCCGTGCTCATCGATCATCCCCTCGCCGCCGGCCGCCTTCTAGCGCGCATGACCGCGCACGGCGTGATCCAGCTGGCCAGCCAGCTGGGTGCGGCGAGAGCGGTCCCGCTCTCCCCGACCAAGGAGCAGCGTCTGGACGTGCTGGTTCCTGTCGGCCGCTGCGTCGATGTGAGCCTCGCGCTGGGCCCCGGCGCGACGGGCGCGGAGCTCCGTCTCGTCGACGTCCGGGACGGCAAGGAGCTGGCGCTGTCGCGCGGCGTCGAATCGACCGGCGGGCGTGTCTGTGCTCTTTCGCGCGCGTCGACGCTGCACGCCCGCGCGGAGCTCAGAGCGACCGTGGGCCACGGCACCGGCCTGGTCGCCACGCGCATGCTCACGCCCCACCCGTGAACGCGCTCGATGCGGGCCTGGGCCGGTCGACTGCCGTGGCGGGTGCCCGGCTGGAAACTAGCGTCCCAACGGCACCACGTCTGCGGGGCGCAGGCTGCGGTGGTCGCCGTCGATGTTCGAGATCTGGATCGAATCAGCGCTGGCCGACACCACCTTCGCCCGTCGCCACGGCGCGGCCAGGCTCGTCGGTCGCGCCAAGACGAAATCACCGCGACGTGGCTCGTGTTTGTACGGCGGTGCTGGCACGACAGCATCGTGGGGCAGCTCGGAGATGCGGCTGTCGGCGCGCCAGCGCACGCGCAGAACGTCGTCGTCGATTTCGTGGATCGTCGCCGAGTACCACCGAAAATCGCGCAATGCGAGCACGTGCTCGTGCGGTCGGGGCCGCCAGCCCTTGGGCGGCGCCGGGTGTCCCGCGGCGGCGGCTGCACGCGAGAAGGCCTGACGACGATGCGTCTGCTGGAAGTAGCGTTGCAGGTCCAGACGCGTGAGCGCGGTCGGCGCGATCACGCGCGAGCGTGCAACATGCAGCGGAGCTCCGTTGCCGCCGACCGCTTCGAGCCTGTCCCCCCGGGCGCTTTCTATGCGGCAAGGCTGCCAGTGGGCGGGGCGGGAGGAACAGATGGCGAGGTCCCCGACGCGGAACGTATGAGGGGCCGGCGGCAGGAGATAGGCGTCGCTCGCCTGGACGTGACGGAACTCGCCGCCCCCGGTTGTCTGCACCTCGAGCGTATGTCCCTTGGCCGAGAGCACCCTTGCCTCGAAGAATTCCGCGGCGGTCTGCTCGATGACGATGCGGTCGCCGCGCTTCGGACCTCCTGGGGCCGTTTCCTCCCGCTGGGCCCGGTGACGGCTGCAACCGAAGGCGCCGGCGAGTGCCAGGAGCCAGCAAATCGCGCGGCATTTTCGGGGGTTGAGCGTGGTCACGTGGAGATCATGTCGGGCTGGCGCAAGGCGCGCCTTTCGGTTTACCCTCCGGCAGCCTACATCCGGCGGCTGCGATTCCAGCAGACCGACTATCGCAAGCACTTTCGGGAGAGGAGCACGAACCCATGATGAACCAGGCGCCCAGCGAGGGCACGCACGCACAAGGTGGCGGCTACGGACCCCCTCCCGGAGGCTATGGGCCTCCCGGCGGCGCCCCGCCCGGCGCCCCGCCCGGTGGATACGGCCCGCCCGGTGGTGGCGCGCCTCCCGGTGCCCCGCCCGGTGGCTACGGTCCTCCCGGCGCCCCGCCCGGAGGATACGGCCCGCCGCCCGGTGGCGCGCCGATGCCCCCGCCTGGTGGCGGCCCCATGCCCGGCGGCCCGCCGATGGGCGGCGACGTTGAAGCGCTGAAGAAGCAGATGCAGACGTGGCTCATCATCGGTCTGGTCACTGGCTTCTGCTGCGGCGGCGGTCTGATCTCCCTGGTCGGCGCTCTGCTCGCCTTTCTCGGTGGCCAGTCCGCGCAGCGAGGTGACATCGCTGATGCCCAGAGCAAGCTGAAGATCGCCAAGATCCTGGTGATCGTCGGAGTCGCGCTGGGCGTGATTATCATCGGTCTGTGGTTCGCTCTGAGCGGACTGAGCATGCTCTCCAACATGTAGGCAGAGCCGCACACATCACGGCAGGGTGCTTCCGCGTGAAGCTCCCTGCCGTGCGCATTTCACGCTTCCACCGTGACCGGCTGGTGGCGCGCGCCGGGGAATAGCGACTCGCCTATTCGTAGGGATTCTTCTCGAGGCCTGCCGGCGTCTTCTCGCCGCCGCCGTGGTGTGCGGCCCGCGAAGCACCCTGGTGCGTGGGCCGTTTCGGCGCGCTCTCGGCGCTGTGGGCGCCTGCCACGCTGCGAACGCGGATTGCCGTGTTCTCGCGCGGGACGATGCTCTCGGTGATCACCGACTTGTCGTCGAAGCGGATGTTGACGGCGACTTCCTTGTCCGAGCGCGGGAGCTCGAATGCGGCACCGTCCGTGTTGAACGTGATGTCGCTGATCCCCGGGGCCCGGATCTCCGCGATGTCGGTGTCGGAGCTCAGCTGGATGCGCACGCGGTCAGGTCGAGCCTCGGCGGAAGCCGCGGGCCCGGCCGCGGCCGTGCTCGCGGAGGCGGCGGGCGTGGCGCTGGCCATCCGCTTTTCTGGCGTCGAGCCCCGTGACTGGACAACGAGAACGACGAGCGCCGCCACCATCGCAGTTCCGGCCACGGCAATCGCGATCAGGAGACGACGCCTCCAGCGGTACCGCCGCAGCTCTTCTTCGCTGATAGCCGGCACGACCTTGACGCTGTCCAGCGTCAGCGGTTGAGCGCCGGTGGAGCCAGTTCCGGCGTGGGACGGGGTCACCGACCCGGTGGACATGACCGGCGGACGCTTGCCCGACAGCACCTCGGAGATCAGCAACCGTCGCTCACGGATTTCCGCGCCGCAGAACTCGTCGACCAGACGCGCGACCTCGGACGGCGAACACAGGTCGCCGCTCTCGCGGGCGTAGCCCTCGAGCGCTTCGGCGAAGGCCTTGGCGGTGGGCCAGCGCTGGTTCGGGTCCACCGAAAGCGCCCGCATGACGATCCCCTCGAGCGGCGCCGGTACCGTGCTGTCGAAGCGGCTCGGGCGTGGGTAGTTGCCTTCAGAGACGGTGAGCAGGACCTCCACGTCGCTTTCGCCCTTGAAGAGCCGCTCGCCCGTCAGAAGCTCCCAGGCCACGATGCCGATGGCGAAGACGTCCACGCGACGGTCGAGCGCTCCGGCCCTGGCCTGCTCCGGCGCCATATAGCGGAATTTGCCCTTCGCCAGCCCGGTACCGGTGTGCACGGTGCGTTCGGCCGCCTTGGCGATGCCGAAATCCGTTAGCCGCGCCGTACCGTCGGTTCCAAGCAGGATGTTGTGGGGCGTGGCGTCGCGGTGCACCACGCCGAGCGGCTTGCCCTCGAGACTCTCCTGCTCGTGCGCAGCGTGCAGCCCGTACAGCGCGTCGACGAGGATGCGGAGCGCGGCCGGCCGGGGCACCTTCGTCTTTCGCTGCCTGGCGGCACGCATCACGTGCGCCAGGCTGGTCCCGTCGACGTAGTCCATGACGAGCAGATGCTCGCCGTCGGCCTCGTGCACGTCGTGGACGTTGACCACGTTCGGATGACGGATCAGCGAGGCGATACGTGCCTCGTCCATGAACGAAGCCGCCAGTTCCGGCACAGCGCTGATGTGCCGGTGCATGCGTTTGATCGCGACCAGCCGCTCGAAGCCGCCCGCGCCGCGCTGCCGCCCGACGTAGACCGTCGCCATGCCGCCGGAAGCGAGCTCGACCAGAAGTTCGTAGCGGCCGACATAGGCTGCGCCACGCGCGCCCGCCTGTGCCGGAGCCGGCTGCGCCTGGATATCCGAAAGCGACACCTCCTCGAGCAGCGCCCGCGTCGGTTCGTCGTCTTCGTTGTCGGTCACAGACCCCGGAACCTTCCGCTCAGCGACACCGAGCCCGGGCCGATGCCGAACGCCATGTGCTCTTCGGGGTGCTCGTCCTGGGTCGGCTTGCCGTGCCAATCGGTAGCGAACAGGCCGACGACGGCGGTAGCGACGCCCACGACCGCGGTTGCGCCGAGCAGCACGTTGGTCCGCGTCTGCTTGCCCTGCCCGGCATCCAGTCCTGCCTGGGTCGGATGGGCGTTGAAGTTAGTGCGGGCCTTGTTGGTGTCGATGCCGCTCCAGACCGTAACGCCCGCGAGCACCGCGGTTGCGCCCGCACCGACATAGACGACCAACGGGGGCAACCCGCCATGCGCCGTCTTGCCCTGGTCGTGGCCAGTGTCGGGTCTAGCAGCGGGCTTCTCCGGCTTCGGCTCGGGTGGCGGCGGCGGCTCCAGCAGCACGTGCTCCAGGCTGCCGGCGACGACGCTGATGCGTCGCTCGACGCGCTTTCCGTCGAAACTGCCGCTGATCACGTGATCGCCGGGGTCGACGAAAGTCACGTCGAGCTCCGGCGCCTTGCCGTCGATCTGCACGTCGTTGGCGTCGTTATCGTCGATGTCGACGCGGCCGACCTTCGGGGTCAGCTCGGCGATCATCTTGTTCGCTTTTCGCCGCCGCTTGTCCTTTTCCGGCGCATCGCGCAGGTAGCGGGCACACAGGTTCGCGGCCCGCGTCAGCTCCCCCGCCTTCTCGTGGGCCTCGGCTGCATTGAACAGCGCAGCCGGGTGCGGAGCAATCGCGTACGCTTCCTCGAAGGCCTTGGCCGCTGCGGTATAGTTGTGCCGGCGGAACGCCCGTTCACCCTTCCGGAACATCTTCGCCGCCTCGGCGCGCGTGGCTCTGTCCAGCTTGTGGGTCGGAGCCGCGTGGATCGGCGGCGAATACGTGGCCGCCGTCGCGCACGAGGCTCCCACGAGCAGGCCTGCAAGCATGGAAGAGCGCATATCCCGAGCCATCGTAGCTTGGTCCGCCTGGCCGAGCCACATCCGCGACGGCCGGGATCGGCCGTCAGCCGCTCGCGCCGGCGCCCAGCCAGCGGTCGATGATGGCCCCGAGCTGGTCCTGTTCGGCCAACTCCAGTAGCGCCACACTCAGCCGGTGCTGGAGTGCGGGATCGTCCCGCACGGCGAAGCCGTAGCCCTGCGGTTCGTAGGATTTCGTCGAAACCTCCAGATTGGAGCTCGGATGCTGCTTCAGATAGTACTGCAGCATCGGACGATCGAAGACCACCGCGTCCGCCTTGTGGGCGGTGACGCGCTGCACCGCCTGGGGCAGGTCACGGGTCTCCACCAGGCGCGCCCCGTGGCGGGCCGCAAGCCGGGCGCCGGTGGTGCCGCGGACCACCGCCACCGGGTGCCGCGACAGTTGCTCGATGCGCTGGATCGACCCCGTGTCCAGCTGCGACAGCGTGAGCGCGGTCGCGATGCCCGCAGTCAGCGAGCTCGCCGAGATCAGGGCGATCACCATCCACACGCCCGCCACCACGCGACCGGCGAGCGACAGCGGCACGCGGTCGCCGTAGCCAACCGTGGTCATGGTGACGAGGGCCAGCCAGATGCCGTTGCTGATGCCCCGGAGCGGCGTCTCGGGAAACTGTTCCGGGTTGTGATGGCGCTCTGCGAGCCAGAGCAGTGTGCCGACAACGAGCAGCACCAGCAGGAGGGCTCCCACGCCGGCGGCAAACGCGCGGCTCGCGAAAGGCCTGATGCGGCTCCACAGACCGCCGCGTTCCGGCGCGAGGATGGCAAGGCTCGCCTGGAAATACGGCTGGGTGAAACGGACGCGTTTCGAGCGCGCGGCCGTGATGCTGATCGGGCCAACGGCGACATCCAGCTTGCCGGACGCGACGTCGGCGAGCGCGGAAGCCACGCTTTTCTTCGAAACCAGCTTGAACCGCACGCCGGCGCGAGCCGCTACGGCGCGCCAGACCTCGAGGCTCAGCCCGTGCGGCGGGCTGCTGTGCCCGATCACGAACGGTTCTGAACCAGCAACGCCCACGGCCAGCATTCGAGCGGGTGCAGGCGGGACTCCGGCCTCCGGCGCGGCATCGGCAGCCGGTCCGCCGTCCGGTGTCGCGGCGTCCGCGGCGGTCGACGCGGCATCGGTTCCGCCCTCCGGAGTCGGTGCCGCCGACGCGATCCCACAGATCAGCAGCGCCCAGAGCAGAGCGCACAGCGTGACCCAGGCGCGGTGGAGCCGATGCGGACGCATCCCGCCGGGGTAGCTCCCGCGGAGCGACGTTTCAACCCGGATGTCGTGGGACACAGCTCGCGGCAGGCCGGGAACACACGGGCTCCACACGCCTGGACAGCCGGCGCCGCGACAGCACTACATATATGGCCGCGCGGCGCCGCCCGGCGCGGTCGGGCACACGAGGAGGCGCGGCTGCCTACGGAAGGCGCGTCAGGAAGTGCGTCAGCGCCGCGTTGAAGGCCTCGACATCTGCCAGATTCACCACGTGGCCCGCGCCCTCCACGACGACGAGCTCGGGAGCCGGCAGCGCCTGCGCGAGCTTTTGCGTCACTTCAAGAGACCCCGCGTCCCGGCTTCCCACCACGAGCAATACCGGCATCGCCAGATCGGCCAACTGGTCCCGCATCGCAGCCACGTCCGGTTGCGCGGCCAGCAGGTGCCGGAGCGTGCTCGACAGCGCGTGGCGTGGGTGTTCGAGGAACCCCTGGCGGATCAGACGGGCCCCGTCCGGGTCGAATCGTGACCGCTCGCCCCAGACGAACTCCGAACCGGCGGCGTCCACCCCGCGCTCGTCGATCGCGTCGGCGAACGCGAGAGCCCAGGGCCGACCCGCCTGCGACCTGGGCGGGGACGGGAACGCCGCGAGCACCAGACCCCTCACCCTTTCCCGATGCGCCAGCGCGAATCGCAGCGCCACGCCGGCACCCATGCTGAGCCCTCCCACCACGACGCTCTGCTCACCGGTGCGGTCGACCACGGCCAGGAGATCCTTCACGAAGCACTCCGGTTCGTACTGGGCCGGCTCCCGGGGGGCCTCGCTCCGGGCGTGACCGCGGGCATCGTAGAGCACGACGCGATAGCGGTCTGAAAACGCGCGCGCCTGCGGACGGAAATTGCGGGCGCTGCCGCCGAAACCGTGTGCCAGGACCACCACCGGTCCCGTGCCGGCCTCCTCCACGTGAAGCTCGACTGCCGTGCAACCGCTCAAAGACAATCCCGGTACAGCTGCGCCACGTCCTCGGGCTCCGGGTAGCGCGGCGTGGCGGCCATCAGCGGATCTGCAAAGGCGTCCTCTACCAGCGTGGGGATCATCTCCGGCGTCGATGCCCAGGGCCCCGCCTCGCTTGTCCGTCCCCACGCGCGCCCTGAGTGCCTCCACCGCCGCGATCGCGCGCTGGCGTTGTCGGCATCGGATGCGCCGGGATCGGCAGCGCCCATGGCGATCGCGACCTGCGCATAGCGCGCCGTGCTGACCTCGAGGTTGAAGTGCATGACCAGAGGCAGCAGCGTTGCGAGCGACTGTCCGTGGGCCGCATCCAGCCGCGCGCTCAGCGGATGTCCCATGGCATGACACATGCCGAGCCCGGAGCTGGTGAACGCGATACCGGCTAGATGCGAGGCAAATAGCATCTGGCTGCGTGCCTCGAGATTCGTGCCCTCGTCGAAAGCGGCAGGCAAGAAACCCGGACCATGGCGATCGCGCGCAGCGCAACGGCATCGGACATGGGGTTCACCCGTGTGCAGGTGAACGCCTCGATGGCGTGGGTCAGTACATCCATGCCGCAGGTTGCGGTGACCGGAGCGGGAACGCGCAGCGTGAGTTCGGGGTCGAGCAGAATGAGCTTCGGCAAGACGCTCGGGTGACCGAGCAGCACCTTGCGCTTTTTTTCCGTGTCGGTGACCACACCGAACATGTTCGTTTCCGAACCGGTTCCCGCGGTCGTCGGCACAGCGATGATGGGGTGCCCGGCTTTGCCCGGCCGGCATCCGAACGGAAAGTCGGCCGGGGTACCTCCATTCGGTGCGATCAGCGCGATCGCCTTGGCGGCGTCCAGCGTGGAGCCGCCGCCGACGGCGATTACCACGGCCCGTGGGTCCGCTTGCAGGAGCGCGCTTCCCTCCTCCACGCACTCCGAGGTCGGGTTGGAGGTGACGCCGTCGAATACCCGGCTGCGATCCTGGCCTTCTTCAACGACGCCTGTACACGGTCGATGATGCCCGAACCCACCACGCCCTTGTCGGTCACGATGAACGCGCGCTCGTGCGCCAGCGACGTGACACGTTTGCCCAGCTTCTCGACGACCCCCGCCCCGAACGAGGTGCGCACGCCCGGCTGTAATTCGAGGCTCGTCTTCGACAACATCGCCATCTGGTCCCTTTTTCCGGTTCGAGCGCGCGCAGAGTCGAGAACAAGACCGTTCTCGAGGTCCAGGCGTGGCACCAGGCGTGCGCGCGCCGACACGGCTCGTCCCGCCGGAAAGGTAGCGAGACCCTCACGACCGGACAAGGCCGTTGAGCCGGTTATCCCGAAGGGCGCCCGTAGAACGGCAGCGGGCTTGACCGGACTGCGGACAATTCCTATGCGACTAGGCTGACCCATGCCGGCGCCCTCGCTCAACCGACCGCAACGCGCTGCGGTCCGGACCCTCTCGGGCCCGCTGCTGGTGCTGGCCGGTGCCGGCACGGGCAAGACGCGCGTCATCACCTATCGCATCGCCGAGCTCATCAAGCACGGCATCAAGCCGGGCCGCATCCTCGCGGTGACCTTCACGAACAAGGCCGCACGCGAGATGAAGGAGCGCGCGCTCGGGCTACTCGGGCGGAAGCGTCGCGGCAGCCAGCGCGCCGGAGATCTCCACGTTCCACTCGCTTGTGTGTGCGGGTGCTGAGGCGTCACATCACGCTGCTCGGCTACCCAGCGCAGTTCTCCATCTACGATCGCGGCGACCAGGAGAGCGTCGCGCGTTCGCGCTGTCCGCGACATCCGCGTCGGCCACGAGAAGCTGCGCCCGGGCGATCTGCTCGCGCAGATCGGCGCTGGAAGGGCGCAGTCCGTGCGCGCGGAGCAGCGCCATGGAGCTGGCCGAGACCGACAAGCAGCAGCTCGCTGCAATGGCCTACGAGCGCTACCAGGCCGCGCTGCAAGCGCCGCCGGCGCGGTGGACTTCGACGATCTGCTGCTGTGTACCGAGGAGCTCTTCCGCGAAGCACCCCGAAGCGCGCTTCGCCGAGGCCTCGCGCTTCGACCACCTGCTGATCGACGAGTACCAGGACACCAACGGCCTGCAGTACCGCATCGTGCGGGCGCTGGCGGAGCGGCATCGCAACATCTGCGTCGTGGGCGACGACGACCAATCGATCTACGGCTGGCGCGGCGCCGAGGTCACGCACATCCTCGAGCTTCGCGAAGGACTGGCCGGACGCGAAGGTCGTCAAGCTGGAGGACAACTACCGCTCGCGCGAGCCGATCCTGCAGCTGGCGAACACGCTCATCGCCCACAACAGCACGCGTCACGACAAGAAGCTCCGCGCTTCGCGCGAGCGGCGGCGACGCCCCCCGTTTCCTGCGCTTCGAGGACGAGACCGCCGAGGCCCAGGCGGTGGTGCAGCGAGATCCGGCAGCGCCTCGACGCCGGCGGCGAGGACCGCGTTCTGCCCAGCGACATCGCAATCCTGTTCCGCACCAACGAGCAGCCGCGAGCTTTCGAAATGGAGCTCCGGCGCGCGCAGCATTCCGTACGTGCTGGTCGGCGGCATGTCGTTCTACGACCGCAAGGAAGTGCGCGACCTGCTTGCGTACCTGCGCGTGCTCGTCGAATCCCGCCGACGAGGTGTCGCTGCTCAGGATCATCAACACCCCGCCTCGGGGCATCGGCACCGGCACCGTGCAGACGCTGCTGTCCGACGCCGTGGCGCAAGGGCGAACCGCTCTGTGGAACGTGCTGCCCTCGGCGATGCACGACGGCCGGGTCCCGCATGCGGCGGCGTGAGCGCATCGAGCTGTTCCGTCGCATGATCGACGCCTATCGCGCGCGGCTCGGGCCAGGAGCCGCTGGCCGACGTGGTCTCGGCACCTGCTGCGACACGGTCGACTACCGCTCCGAGCTCGAGCGGCGTGTACAAGAACCCGGCCGACGTCGAGGCGCGCTGGAACTCGGTGGAAGAGCTGGTCAACGCGGTCGCGCAGTACGCGGCCCGCGCCGATCATCCCGTCCCTGCTCGGCTTCCTCGAAGAGACCGCGCTTGCGGGCCGCGAGGACATGCGCGACGACAAGACCGACAAGCGGCAGGTGCACGCCGTCACGCTGATGACGCTTGCACAGCGCCAAGGGGCTCGAGTTCCCGCACGTGTACATGGTGGGAATGGAGGAAGGCCTCCTGCCGCACCAGCGTTCGGTTGCCGACGGCGGACAGCAGATCGCCGAGGAACGGCGCCTGTGCTACGTGGGCGTGACGCGCGCGCAGGACACGCTCGCTCTCACGCTGTCCAAGGCGCGCATGAAGTGGGGCAAGCTCCGACCGCCATCCCGAGCCGGTTCCTGATGGAGATGCGGGGCGAGACCGACCGCGCGCAGCGCATCGCGGAGGCGTCCAGCGCCCGGCATCGAAGCAGGACGCGGCCCAGAAGAGCGAAGCCAACGGCGCCGCAGAAGAAACGGGCTGCGAAAACAGCGCCCAGCCAAGCGAACCGGCGAAAACGCGGAGTGCCGCGAAAGCCGAAAAGGAGTCGGCGACCGCCGCCGCCGGGCAACGGCGTCGCTCGGACCGACACGAGAGATCGAAAAGGAGTCGACGTATGTCCACAGCACTTGTTACTGGAGCGAATCGCGGCATCGGGCTCGAGCTCTGCCGTCAGCTTGCCGCCCGCGGCGACCAGGTGATCGCGGTCTGCCGCAAGCGCGGGGCCGGAGCTCGACAAGCTCGGCGTGCGGGTCGAGCAGGGGGTCGACGTGGCCGACGCCGACTCGGTCGAAGGCTCTGGCGCGCCGCTGGAAGGCGTGTCGCTGGATCTCCTGGTGAACAACGCCGGGGATGCTCGGCCACGAGGGGCTCGACCATCTGGACTTCGAGGCCATCCGGCGGCAGTTCGAGGTCAATGCGCTCGGTCCGCTGCGCGTAACCGCCGCGCTGCTTGCCCCTCTTGTCAAGGGCTCGAAGGTCGCCATCGTGAGCAGCCGCATGGGCTCGATCGCCGACAATTCCTCGGGCGGCAGCTACGGCTACCGCATGTCCAAGGCGGCGGTGAACGCCGCCGGCCGCTCGCTGGCCAACGACCTTGCGATGCGCGGCATCGCCGTGGTCATCCTCCACCCCGGCTTCGTCCGCACGGCGATGACCGGGCACAACGGCATGGTCGATCCGCCGGAGTCGCGCGCGAGGCCTTCTGGCCCGTATCGACGAGCTGGGCCTGGAGTCGACGGGCCGCTTCATGCACATGAGCGGCGAAGAGCTGCCCTGGTGACCGGGAGAGCGGCGCCTGCGGGCGCCGCTCACGCGTCGAACGGGAGCTTTTCCCACTGTCCGCGATCCGCAGGGCCGCGGCATGCCCAGAGCGCCCGCTCGGCCGGCACGCACACGATGCAGGCGTTGGTGGCCGTTCCCTGATCGTCCTCCGGATAGCGGCAGATGCTGTCGAGGCCGTCAGCGCGGTCCGAGAACAGCGCGCGGATGCTGTCGACGCTCTGGCCCCGAGCGCCGAGCAGCGTGCGCATGCGTGACAGGCGGCGGAAGCTCGACGAGTTAGGCTCTTCACCCTGCTCGGAGACCAAGTGCTCGTCCAGGCAATGGTTCGTCCGCGCCAGAGCCTCGCCATCGAGGCTGCGCGCGACGCAGCGGTCGGCGCTGCATTCGTATTCCACCGCGCCGTCAGCGTCGGCGAGCCAGTAGGTGTGTGCAGCGGCTCGAGGCGCGCTCTCGATGATGCCCGCCGCCAAAGCCCGCGTGGTCGCCCGGATGGCGCGGTGCTGTATGGCCAGATAGCCGACGCCAACGCGCGAGCCACGGGTCTTTATGTTGGTGGTCCCGAGCGAAACGCCGTGGGCGTTCATGCCGATGAGCGACAGGCAGCCGACGCAGGTCACGCTCCACGTCTCGGGTCCTTCACTCGGCCGTCGGTGGACCGCGACCACGTACTCGAGATCGGTCGGGTTCAGATCCCAGGTCTGCGCTGCGATGAGCTGGCCGCTCGCCGTGCAATCGGCCGGCACCAGCAGCGCCGAGCAGCCCTCCGCATCGGCAGCCGGTGCCGGCAGCAGGACCACGTCGCGCACATCGGTCATGTTTCCTACGCTGTACAGCTCGGCCGCGTCCATCCCGGCGGCTTCCGCGATACCGCAGTGCTCCTCGTAGCCCTCCGCATCCCAGCGGGCGTACACGTCCAGACAGCGCCGGCCGACGTCGAAGAAGCGTTCCACGTCGCCGCTGCCGCGCTCGGCGAGGTATTCGCGCAGCCGCTCGACCCGCTGCGTGGCGAAGGCCCGGATCGGCTTCCGGAGCTGTTCGCCCTGGGCGCGTCCGAGCTCGCGAGGCGGGCCGGAACAGTGGATGCGTCGGAGCTCGAGCAGGGTCACGGCCCGCGAAGCTACATCACCGGGACGGATTGTCGAATTCGCGCGGGCTCTTCCGCCGGCCGGGGAGGAAGGACGGCACCTACATCGGCGTACCAGGGGACAACAGCGCGGGCCGGGTGCCCGCCGCGAGGGGCCCCGTGAATCGACCGAATCCGCCTTCATCCTCCCGGAAGCCGCAAAGCTCGTCGCCCTACTCCAGGCCGCGACCTACCAGCCATGCACCGGCCGAGGACGCAGCTCGCCCGGGCAGCGCGCGGAAGACGGAGCCGCCGACGGCCGTTCGGCCTGAGCCGATTGTGCCGGTGGAGGAGCCCGACGAGGACGCGCCCACGGAGGTCCGTCCCGGCCTCGCCGCCGAGCCGCCGCCTCCTCCCTTCGCCTCGCCGGTCCTGCCGCCACTGCGGCCACCGCCGGCGCCCCGCCGGTTCGAGTCCGTGGCTCCGACGGCGTTGCCCGCGCGAGCCGCCCCGAAACGTTCCGTCGCCAGGGCAGTTGTCGCCACGCTCGGTCTGGTAGCAGGCGTGGGCGTCGGAGGCGCGGCGGGGATCGTTGCGCTCTGGCACCACGCGCACCAGACGGCTGCGCCACCCGATGTCGCCTCGGCAGCTGCCTCGCCCCCCGCCTCCGCTGCTGCTCCCGCTCCCGAGCCGGTGGCGTGTCGTCTCTCCCACCGGGCCGTGGAGCTGCGTCCGGCGGTCCGCGCACAGGTCCCGCTCTACGCCGCCGCGGTGCCGGGTTCGTCGCGCATCGCGCTCGGCTACGCCGACTCGCTGTACGACGCCGTCGGGCTCGACATCGACCCCCACACGCTGCACGCACGGGTGTCCCTGTCGCGGATGGGGGTCACACCGGTGGACGGCATCGTGCCGCTCGCCGGCGGCGACGCGCTGCGCTTCGCAATCGATCGCAACGACGCTGGGCTCTCGTCGGCCCACACCATCGCCGCCACGATCCCCTTCCGCATCGGCTACGCGGACGGCTCGCTCTCACGGCTTGCGCCGGGCGAGTCCCCTCACCCCGTCTGGACCGGACTTGCTCGCGGCAAGCAGCCGACGGGCCTGCGCGCCGCCTCGGTCGCGGGGGTCGGCCACGCCATCACCTTCCGTCTCGGTAGCGACCGCGGGCAGGTCATGGTGGGCTGGTTGGACTCCGACGGCGCCGGGAAGAGTGCCCTCAGGGCGATCGACATCAGCGCCGCAGCAGTCGGGACGCCGTCCATCGCCGCCAGCGGCGACAGGATCGCGGTCGCGGTGGCCGCCCGCGCGGACGAGCTGTCGCCGTGGGGTATCCGTATCGCGACGGCGGACGCCGGCAAGCTGCCCGTCGCTGCCCACTACTTCGCCGTACCGAAGGGCGGCCCGGGACACGACGCGTTCGCGCCCACGCTGACGGGGCTCACGGAGGGACGCTGGCTACTCCAGTGGACCGAGGGAACGCGGCGCGCTCACGTTGTCCGTGCGCAGACCCTGGACTCGAATCTTTCCCCGCTCGGGGCTGCCGTCACGCTCTCGCCGCGGGGCGCGGACGCCGGTCAAGGTGTGGTCCAGGCAAGCGGTGGACAGGCAGCCGGCTTCTATCTCGTCAAGGCCCGCCACGGCTACCAGCTGTGGGCCACGTCGCTCGACTGCCGCGCGCCCGGCCGCTAGCTCGGCGGCACCACCGGTGACTAGAACAGGCCGAAACGGTGCGCGGCCACATCGGCGACGATGCCGAGCACGTACAGCATGCCGAAACGGCGCATATGCAGGAAGGCGAAGGCCACGAACCACAGCGGCCAGACGTTGGGGGGCAGTTCCTTCGGCGGCTTGTCCGGACGCGGTCGCGAGTACGCGCGCAGCACCAGCCACAGGGTCGGCAGCGCGATGAACACGACCAGCAGCAGCGGCGAGAAGTAGCGCGCCCAGACCAGGTAGAGCACCAGCGCGTACTGCGAGAGCAGCATCGCCAGCGTCACGTAGCGCGACACACGCTCGCCGAGCAGCACCGGCAGGGTACGGATCTTCTTGCCGGAGTCGGCCTCGAGCTTGTCGATATGCTTGCCGAACAGCACGGCCGTGGAGCCGAGAGCGAACGGCAGGCTGGCGATGGCCACGTTCCAGTCGAAACGCCCGGTGACGACGTAGTAGCCGCCGCCCACCATCAGCGGGCCCCACACCAGGAGCACAGCCGGCTCGCCCAAGCCGATGTATTTCAGCGGCCAGGTGTAGAAGAGCACGAAGAACGCTCCCACGCCCAGAAGCGTCAGCGTGATCGTTCCCCTCGCCCACACCAGATACGCGCCCGCCGACAACGCGACCGCGCCCGAGAAAACCGCGTAGCGGATGAGCTGGGCCGGAGTCATCAGCCCGTGCTCGAGCGGCTGTGGCCCGTATTGCGTACGGAAGTAGTTGCCCTGGTCGACGCCCTTCTTGTGGTCGGTGTAGTCGTTCAACAGGTTGTTCGTGGCATGGGCGAAGACCAGCCCGATCGTCACCAGCGCCCACAGTAGCGGGTGGAACATCCGGTCGCGCAGCGCGAGTAGCCCGGCGATGCCCGAGGCGATGACGGTCATCACGATCACCGCCGAACGGGTGGCGATCAACCAGCGGCTGACGACGTCGAGATCGTCCCACTCGTCTTTGCTGACACGTGGAATCACGCTCAGCGCCCGACCCCACATTGCGACGTTCACTCTCACCTGTCCTGGCAGCGGCTCACACCCCCGACCGCGCGCCAGGATAGTCGCGGCGCCGGGCATCGCAAGAGCGCCGCGTTGCCTACATCAGAGGATGTTGCCGTACATGCCGGGCGCGGCGTTCTGGTGGGTACACCCGCTGCATGGTTTAATGAGACTGTGAGAATTCTTCACTTGGCTATCGCGGCGGCCACGGTCGCGGCTGTTCCACTCTTCAGCGCGTGCAGCGTTTCGAGCTCCGCGACCGGCGGAATCGGCGCCGCCGGCTCCTCCGGCAGCTCGAGCGGCGGCGCCGGAGGCCTCTTTGGGGGCACGGGCGGTAGTGCTGGCTCCACCCAGATCAATCTCGACGCCGGTACCTCCGGGGGCAGCGGCGGACTGACCGAGGCGGGCACCTGCGCGGGCGACATCCAGAAGGGCGAGCTCATCCCGCTCGACATGTACGTGATGCTCGACACCTCCGGGTCGATGGTCGACAAGACGGCGGCCGGCACAACCAAGTGGGACGCGGTCAAGCAGGCCTTCACCGCGTTCTTGAAGGATCCGCAGTCCGACGGTCTCGGCGTCGGTATCCAGTACTTTCCGCTGACCCAGGCGGGCGTTCCCACCTCATGCACCAGCGACGCGCAGTGCGGCATCGGTGCGCCGTGCCTGCTGAAGTCCTGCACCGGCGTCGGGCAGATCGCCCCCTGCAGCAAGAATCCCGACTGCCCGGTCTTGAGCCAGTGCGCGCCGCTCGGACAGTGCTCGGGCAATCCGGCCTACTTCTGCCAGCCGGTGGGCAGCACCTGCAGCGGCGGCCTCGGGTCCTGCGTGCAGATCAGTTCCAGCATCTGCGTCAACAGCACGAGTTGCCTCGTGGGTGACTACTCGAAGCCGGCTGTGCCCATCGCGGCGCTGCCCGGCGCGTCGGCAGCCATCATCAGCTCCATCAACGCGCAGACGCCCAACGGCAACACGCCCACCGGACCAGCCCTGCAGGGCGCCATCGACCAGGCGAAGAGCTGGGCCAAAAGCCATCCGACGCACACCGTGATCACGGTGCTGGCCACGGACGGGCTGCCGACCGACTGCAACCCGACCGCGATCAACCAGGTCGCGGCGCTGGCCGCGCAGGGGGCGAGCGGGACGCCGTCGGTCGACACCTTCGTGATCGGCGTGTTCGGCCCGAACGACACGGCGAGCCAGACCAACCTGGACACGATCGCGAAGAGCGGTGGAACGCAGCAAGCGCTGATCGTCGATACCAGCAAGAACGTCACGCAGCAGTTCATCGACGCTCTGAACAAGATCCGCGGCCAGGCGCTGTCCTGCGATTTCGAGATCCCTGCCCCTCCCGACGGCGGCACGCTCGACTACAACAAGATCAATATCGACTACACCGACAGTTCCGGCACGACGCACCACCTGTACCAGGTGAAGGACAAGTCGCAGTGTGATCCGCAGAAGGGCGGCTGGTACTACGACGATCCGAACGCGCCGACGAAGATCATCGTGTGCGACAGTACCTGCAACACGTTCAAACAGGACGGCGGGCAGGTCCAAACGAGCGTCGGTTGCCAGACGATCGTCAAGCCGCCGCAGTGAGCAACGGTACTCAGTCGTCGCTCTGGCCGACGGCCACGGCGGTGTCCGGTTGCGGCGCTGCCGGTGCGAACAGCGGTTCCGCTGCGTTCTGCGCTTCGGTCAAGAGCGGTCCGGGATAGGCGCCCACTCCGACCACGCCGATCAAGCACAGGAGCACGCCGAGCCCTAGCGCGCGTCCCGGGCGGATCGCTCCGGCGTCCTCCTCGGGCTGACGCATGTACATCGCCCGGGCCACCTGCATGTAATAGAAGAGGCTGACGACAGCCATCACCGCGCCGATCACGACCAGTGCCCTGAGCCCCACCTGCCACGCTGCGACGAACACGTAGAGCTTCGCCCAGAATCCGACCACGAACGGGATCCCGGCTAGCGACAGCAGGAAGAGCAGCATCGCCAGGGCGAGTATCGGCGAGCGCTTGTAGAGCCCCGCCATGCTCGCGATCGAGTCGTCGCCACCGTCTGCGCCGACCGCTTCCACAACCAGGAAGGCGCCGGTGTTCGTCAGTGCGTAGGCCGCTGCGTAGAACAGCAGCATGCTCGCGCCGTCTGGTCCGGTCACGGCAAACGCCATCAGCATGTAGCCGATATGGCCGATGCCCGAGTACGCCAGGAGGCGTTTCACGTTCGTCTGCGCCAGCGCGAGCAGGTTACCGCCCAGGATGCTGACCAGCGACAGGGCCACGACCACGGGGCGCCAGGCCTGCACCTGGTGTCCGAAACCGAGCAGGAACACGCTGGCCAGGGCCGTGAAGCCCGCCAGCTTGGGCGCGACGCTCAGGAAGGCGACGAACGGCGTCCCGGAGCCCTGGTAGGTGTCCGGCACCCACATGTGGAACGGAACGGTGCCGATCTTGAAGCCCATCCCCGCCAGGACCAGCAAGAGCGCCATGCCGAGTAGGGGCGAAGGCGCGGTGTGCCCGAGCTTCGCGATGCTGGTCGTGCCCGACAGGCCGAACACCAGCGACAGACCGAACAGCGTGATTGCGGTGCTCACCACACCGACCAGATAGAGCTTGAGGGCCGCTTCCGGCGCGTTGACCTCCCCGCCTTCGTGCGCCTCCGTCTTGGCGAACGCCGAGAGCACGTAGAGCGGAATGCCCATCAGCTCGAAGCACACCACCAGAAGCAACAGATCGCGCACCCCGGGCAGAAGCAGCATACCGAGCAGGCTCGACATGAGCAGGATGTAGTACTCCGCCTGCCGGTGGGCATGGTGCCGCGCGACGTGCTCGACGCTGCCCAGCACCGACACCAGGCCCGTGACCAGGAACACCCGGTCGAAGAATACGGTCCAGCCGCCGCCCTGGAAGCTGCCGGCGAACACGAGCCCGTCCGTGCGGACGAAGAACGACGCGATCAGGATGCCCGCGAGCGACACGGCGGTCAGATAGCCCGCTTCACGTCCGGCTCCGGACGGGCGCACGAGGTCGAGCAGGAACACCCACAGGATCGCCCCGACCAGCATCAGGTCGAGCGAAAGCGGCGCGAGGTCAGCGAGCGAGGGATTCATGATGGCCGCCTAGTGGAGCCCCAGGACGATGTGGAGGTAGGCCGGCGTGGCGCGATTGATGAAGTCGAGAATCAGCGAGGGCCAGCACCCGAACACGATCAGCGCCGAGCCCAGGATGCAGAGCGCACCCCACTCGGTGTGCCGTGTGTCCAGAAGCTCGTGGAACTTCTCGCTGGGGCCCGGCCCCCAGAAGATCATGCGCACCGCCCGCAGCACGTACACGGCCGTCAGGAACGCGCCGATGATGCCCGGTATGGCCCACCACGAAGAGTGGCTCTGCCAGGCGCCAATGAAGACTAGAAGCTCGGCGACGAAGCCGGCCGTGCCGGGCAACCCCAGCGAGGAGAGCGCGGCCAGGGTGAAGAAGAACGCCACGGCGGGCATCACCTTGCCGAACCCGCCCATGCTGGGAATGAAGCGCGTGTGTGCGCGCTCGTAGACCAGGCCGACGAGGGCGAAGAAGAGCCCCGTCATGATGCCGTGGGCGAACATCTGGAAGATCGCGCCGTTCCAGCCATTCGTCGTGAGCGTGGCGGCGCCCAGCATCACGACACCCATGTGGCTCACCGACGAATAGGCGACGACGTACTTCAGATCCTTCTGACTCATCGCCGACAGCGCGCCGTAGACGATGTTGACGACCGCAACTGCGCCGATGACCGGCACCCACGCCCGCGCGCCCTCGGGCAGCATGACCATGCCGACGCGTATCACGCCGAAGGCGCCGAGCTTCATCAGCACTCCGGCGTGCAGCATACTGACAGCCGTGGGGGCGGAAGCGTGGCCGTCGGGCGACCAGGTGTGGAACGGGAACACGCCGCCCAGCGATCCGAAGCCCAGCCACAGCATCGGGAACGCCCAGTACTGCATCGCCTTCGGGTAGTGCGCGGCCCCCAGGGTCGCCATGTTGAAGGTGTGGGCGCCGGACGCCACGTACATGGCGAAGATCCCGACCAGGATGAAGGCCGACCCCACCAGCAGCATCAGCGTCAGCTTCATGGCGGCGTATTCGCGGCCGCCGATGTTGAACATCTTCCAGACGAACTTGAAGGGCCCCGCTTCGGTGACGGCGTGGCTCGAGCCCCAGATGCCGATCAAGAGATACATCGGCAGAACGGCGATCTCGTAGAACAGGAAGAAGACGAACAGATCCTGCGAGACGAAGACGCCGAACACGCCCGAGACCAGCACCAGAAGCAGGACGAAGAACTCCTTGGTGCGTTCTTCCAGCTTCCAGCTCGCCAGCACGCCGGCGAAGATGATGATGCCGGTAAGCAGAATCAGGGAGACGCCCCAGCCGTCCACTGCCAGCTCGAGCGAGATGCCCAGCTGCGGGACCAGCGGGTAGCGCTCGGCGAGCTGAAGACCGCCGGCGTGGAGGTTGAAGCGCAGCGCCGTGACCACGCTGCCGGCGAGCGCCACGCCAGCGCCCAGGAGCGCCACCAGGCGGACCAGCACGCGCTCGCGATTCGGGATGAACAGGAGCACGAGCGCCGCCACGAACGGCGCCGCGACGATCATGCCGAGCAGACTGGGTGCCGCGCCGTTCATCGGAAGAGCCCCCATGCTGCGAGGACCACGGCACCGGCGATCACGGCGAAGACGTAGTCCTGGACGTTGCCGGTCTGGAAGCGCTTGAGCCGTCGCCCGGCCATGATCGTCAGCCACCCGCTGAAGTTGATCACGCCGTCCACCACGTAGCGGTCGAACCAGCCAATAGCGCCCGACAGGACGAGCAGGCCGCGTCGATAGCCGGTCTCGAAGAACCGGTCGACGGCTCCGGAGCGCGCCAGCTCGCCTACCGGCGCCAGGAAGTCGAAGGCCTCGCTTCGCGTTGCGCGTCCGTACTGCCACCACGCCAGGCCGATACCCAGAAGCCCGAGCGTGCTGGCGCCCATGCCAACGGGCGTGATGTGGAACTCGTAGTCGAACCCGTACACGCGGGCGAGCGAGCTGCCGAACCAGCCGGCTCCAACGCTTCCGGCAGCAAGCAGCAGCATCGGCAGGGCCATCGACATGCCGCCTTCATGTGCGTGCTCGACGTGTTTCGAGCGCTTGCCCAGGAACGCCAGGAACACGACGCGCCCGATGTAGAAGGCCGTGAGGAAGGCTGCGATCATCAGCGCTGCGAACGGCAGCCACAGCCCCTTCTCCGCGACGGCCTCCAGCACCAGATCCTTGCTGAAGAAGCCGGCGAAGCCGGGCACACCGGCCAGTGCCAGGGCGGCGATGATGAACACCACGCTGGTGAGCCTCATCTTGTTCCAGAGCCCGCCCATGTGATCGAGCTCGTTGCTGTGCACGGCGTGGATCACGCTACCGGCGGCGAGGAAGAGCAGCGCCTTGAAGAAGGCGTGCGTGGTGAGGTGGAAGAAGCCGCCCATCACGCTTCCGGCGCCGAGCGCGCAGATCATGTAGCCGAGCTGGGAACAGGTGGAGTACGCCAGCACGCGCTTGATGTCGGTCTGGACGACCGCCACGATCGCGGCGAACAGCGCCGTGAAGCCGCCAATCCACGCCATGGCGGTGAGCGTCGTCGGCGATTGTGCGAAGAGCGGGTTGGCGCGCACGATCAAGTAGACGCCGGCGGCCACCATGGTCGCCGCGTGCAGCAGCGCCGACACCGGCGTCGGACCCTCCATGGCATTGGGCAACCAGATGTGCAGCGGGAACTGCGCGCTCTTGCCCATCACGCCGAGGAACATCAAGAGCGTGATGGGTGTCGCCCAGGCCAGAGGAAGCGCGACGTTCCAGCCGAACTGCCCGGTCGTCGCAAACAGCAGGATGATGCCGAGCACGAGTCCCATGTCGGCGAATTTGGTCACCCAGAAGGCCTTGATCGCCGCCTGTGCCGCGCTCTCTTTCTGGTAGTAGAAGCCGATCAGGAGGTAGCTCGTCAGCCCGACGAGCTCCCAGCCGAGGAACAGCTCGAGCATGTTCGGCGCGAGCACCAGCACACCCATCGCGAACACGAACAGCGAGTGGTAGCCGTAGTAGCGCCCGCGCGCCGGCGCCGGCTCATCGGCCATGTAGCCGAGCGAGAAGACCTGCACGCACATCGCAACGGTCGCGAGCACCAGCAGCATCGGGATCGAGATGCCGTCCAGACGGACGCCGATCCGCGCCATGGTGCCGGTGGCGCTCGGAAGCCAATCGAGCTGGTAGAGCGTGAGCTGATGCGGATCCGAAAGCTGGCTTGCGAACAGCTGGATGGCCGCGATGAAGCTGACGACGACCGCCGCGATCGACAGCCACGTTGCGGGAGTGCCGCGGCGGCGCAGAGGAACCACGAGCGCGATGACGAGCGCAGCGCCTAGCGGTGTCAGGAGCGCAAGCAGCGCCCAGGTAAGTGCGGAGAGCCCCATGGGTCAGCCGGAAAGCTCGTTCGCCTCGTCGACGAGGACGTCCTGGCGCGAGCGGTAGAGCAGGATCACGAGCGCCAGACCGACCACGACCTCGGCGACGGTGATCCCGATAGAGAAGAGCGTGAAGACCTGGCCCAGCGCAGTGCCCTGGGCGCGCGAGAATGCGACGAGATTGATGTTCACGGCGTTGGCCATGAGCTCGACGGAGATGAGGATGCCGACCGCGTTGCGGCGTGACAGGACGCCATAGATGCCCACGGAGAACAGGGCCGCGGCCAAGAGCAGGTAGGGATGGGTTGCCATCATCCGCGCTGCTCCCGCTTGCGCGGAATGCGCACGTGATCGAAGCCGTGGTCGCGCCGCCGCGCCACCACGATGGCGCCGATCATCGCTGCCAGGAGCAGCACCGACAGCACTTCGAAGGCGAGGACGTTTCCGGTGAGGAAGGAGCGCCCGATATCCACGGTGTCCACAGTGGCGTGGGGCTGGAGAGGCTGTTCCGGTGTCCGCGACAGGGCCGTTGCGAACAGGATGAACATGCCGGTTCCCGCGATCGCGGCAGGCACGCGGCGCCGGGGGGAGGTCTCGGCGTCGATTTCGACGCGCTCGTGGCGCCGCGTGAGCATGACCCCGAACAGCATCAGGGTGATGACTCCTCCGGCGTACAGGAGGACCTGGATGCCGGCCACGAACGGCGCCTGCATGGTCACGAAGAGCACTGCCGTCGAAAGCAGCGTGACGGCGAGCCACAGCACGGCGTGCACGAGGTTCTTCGAGCCGACCACGAACAAGGCTGAAAGGAGCAGGCAAACGGCAATCACGCCGAAGCCGATCTGCGCGGTCATTCGGTGCGGCCCTCCGTCGTTGGCTTGGCTGTGCCGCTGTCGGCCCCGGCGCTGTCCGCCGCTTCCGGCCCCGCCTTGGAATCCGGCGTTTCCTTCGAGGTCGTGCGGGTCGGATCGACCGGCTTGGTGGTCCCCGGCTTTCCGGCCTTGGGTTCGCTGCCCGTGGTTGCCGCCTCCGGCTCGACCTTTGGCTTGGCTTCGGCCTTCGGCTTGTCGGCCTTGGGCTCGGCCTTCGGCTTGTCGGCTTTGGCTTCGGCCCTCGCCGCCTTCTTGGCCGCCTTGGCGTCCGGTTGGCCGCGCTTCGGGTCCTGCATGCCCATCAGGAGCGACGCGGTGGCCCAGGTGGCGGGCTTTTCCGTCTCGTTCTCGTAGAGGCGATCCATCGTGAGGCACAGCGCCTCGCGCGAGTAGCCGGGTGTCTCGGCAACGCGTGTCATGACGATGGCGTCCGTCGGACAGACCTGCACGCACAGCTCGCAGAAGATGCAGGCGTTCAGGTCGAGCACGAAGTCCTTCGCGTAGCCGCGGCGCTTGCCCGTGACCGGCGACTCCTTCTTCTCGGCGATGACCGTGATGACCTGCGACGGGCAGATGCGCTCGCACTGCAGACACCCGACGCACAGCTCGTCGTCCTCGCTGTCGTGCAGGAGCGCGAAGCTCGTGCGGTAGCGCTCGGAGCGTTCCCGTATCTCCTTCGGGAACTGCACCGTGGTCGGCGTGCGGAAGGCGTTGCGCATGCTCGTGCCGAGCGAGCGCAGGCTATCGAGGAAATACCCCATCACGGCACCTCCTCGTGGACGGGCGGCTGGGCCGGCATCGCCGAGGGAGCGGGCGGGGCCATGCCGGTCGCCGTCTGGTTGGGCGTGACGAAATTCACCCAGACCGCTGCCACCATCACCAGGACCAGTCCGCCGGGCACCAGATACTTCCAGCAGAGCGCCAGCAGCTGGTCGGAACGGAACCGGAGCAGCGTCCAGCGGATCCAGAAGATCGAGCCGAACAAGAGCAGCGTCTTGAGCACCATCCAGACGAGGCCCGGAGCGAAGGGCCCGTCCCAGCCGCCGAAGAACAGCGCGGCAGCGACGGCCGAGACGATCAGCGTGTGGAGATACTCGCTCAGATAGAACAGTCCGAACTGCATCCCGGTGTACTCGGTGGTCACTCCCGCGACCAGCTCGCTCTCTGCCTCGGGGATATCGAACGGGATGCGGTTCGCCTCGGCGAGCGACGCCATGAAGAACAGCACGAAAGCCAGGAACCCCGGTCCGGGCGGCCACGCGACGAACCAGCCATGGTGGACCTGGAACTGTACGATGTCGCTCAGCTTCATCGAGCCGGACAGCACGACCGGCACCATGGCTGCCAGGACCAACGGGATCTCGTAGGAGATCCCCTGGGACACGGCGCGCATGCCGCCGAGCAGCGAGTACTTGTTGTTGCTGGCCCAGCCGGCGATCCACACCGGAAACACCATCAGGCCGCCCAGCGCGAGCAGGTACAGCACCCCGATGTCGAGATCGGCCGCGATCACGTTCCGCGAGAACGGGATCACCGCTGCGGTACCCAGCGCGAACAGCACCGTGAGCGGCGGCGCCAGACGGAACAGCCACTTGTCCGCGCTGGCCGGGACGATGCTTTCCTTTTGCAGCAGCTTCAGCGCGTCGGCCAACGGTTGCAGGAGCCCGGCCGGCCCCACCAGCGTCGGTCCGAGGCGGCTCTGCATGCGGCCGGAGAACTTGCGCTCGAACCAGATCGACCAGGCGGTGACCGTCATCAGCACCGTGACGATCACGAGCCCGTACACGGCGCCGTGCAGGAGCGCGCCGCCGAACCCCTCGATACCGGCCAGCGCCTTCACCGGTCCACCTCCCCGATGATCGGATCGGTCGAGCCCAGGATGGTCACCGCATCGCTCACAGTGTGCCCCGGTAGCACGTAGGGCAGACACGACACGGCGTGCAGGCTCGGCGGGCGGATCTTGAGACGATAGGGGCTCGCGCCCTTGTTCGCCCCGCCGCCGATGACGTACGTGCCGAGCTCGCCGCGCGGCGACTCGAGGCAGGCGTAGGCCTGGCCGCTCTGCGCGCGCTCCTGCGCGGCGATCTTGATCGGCTTGTGACCGCAGATCGGCCCTTCAGGCACGTTGTCGATGAGCTCCCGCACGATGCGGCTGCTCTCGCTCATCTCGCGGATGCGGACCAGCGTGCGTGCCAGCGAGTCGCCGGCCTTCTCCGTCTGCACCTTGACCTTGATCTCGTCGTAGGCGTGGTACGGCGCGTGGCGACGCAGATCGTGGCTGACGCCCGCCGCCCGGAGCATGGGCCCGGTGATGCCGAGCTCCATCGCCAGCTCCGCCTTCAGCACGCCCACGCCGCGAGTGCGCTCGACGAAGATCCGGTTTCCGCTCATCAGCGATTCGTACTCGGGGATGCGCTGATCGATGACGTCGAGGGCCTGCTTCACGTGGTCGGCCCAGCCCGGCATGATGTCGTGGCGGTTCCCGCCGATGGTGTGCGTGTTGTAGTGGAAGCGACAGCCCGTCACCTCCTCGAACAGGTCGAGGATCGACTCGCGCTCGCGGAAGCAGTGCATGAAGATGGTCGCGCCGCCGCCCAGCGCGCCGCCCAGGTCCATGCCGAAGGTGCCGAGCCACAGCAGATGCGACGCAATGCGCTGCAGCTCCGCCTCGATAGTGCGGATGTAGCGGGCCCGCCGCGGCACCTCGACGTCGAGCAGCGCCTCGAAGGCCATGTTGATGGCCTGCTCGTTCATCATGGGCGAGACGTAGTCGTTCTTGTCCACGATCGGCGTTATCTGCGTGAACATCAGCTTCTCGCAGAGCTTCTCGACTCCGCGATGCAGGTAGCCCGCGTACGGCACTGCCTTGATGATGATCTCGCCGTCCAGGAAGAGCTTGACGTGGAAGACCCCGTGCGTGGACGGGTGCTGCGGGCCCAGGTTGAGGACCATCAGGTCCGCTTCGGGCTCGTACTCGTCGATATCGAGGTAGGGGTCCACCCGATCGGGGATCTCGACTGCCAGCGCCACGCTACCTCCAGGGGGGACACGCCGTATCGATGGCGTAGTCCTTGCGCAGTGGGTGCCCCTCCCAGTCTTCCGGCATCATCAAACGCCTGAGGTCGGGGTGATTTGCGAAGCGGACCCCCACCAGATCGTACTGCTCCCGCTCCTGCCAGTCAGCGCCGGCAAACAGCGGCACCAGCGATTCGATGTCCTCGTCCGTGGCGAGCCGCACACGCCACACGGCGAGCTTCGAGCGCCTTCCCGGCGTGCGCAGCCCCGTCGCGACCTCGTAGTGTTCGGGATCGGGGTCTCCGCCCTTCTTCGGCGTGGCCTCGAGCCAGTGGCTGGCGACGCAGAAGCCGTAGATGCGGTAGCCGAGATCTTCCTTCAAGGCACGGGCCAGCTTGAAATGCCGGGCTCGGTCGAGCAGCGGCGGCACGTCGTCGGGGAACTCGTCCACGCCGAACCGCTCACCCAGCAGCGCCACGACCTTCTTGTCGACAATGACGCCTTTCACTTGTCGTCAAGCTCCTCCCCACCCTTCGAGCGCCGAACCTGTAGCAGATTCAGCTCGCCGTGGGCACCAAGGGAGGCGGCGGACAGCACCTGCTGCGCGCTGATCTCCGGCGACCGCTCGGGGTCCCCGATCCGCGGGATGCTCGGCTTGCGTAGGTAGGGCGACGTCTCGGGCCGCTCTTCGCGCTCGCGCCACTTGCCGGCGCGCACCGCCCTCACCTTCTCCTGCAGGCGCAGCATGCCGTGCATGAGCGCCTCGGGATTCGGTGGGCAACCGGGTACGTAGACGTCGACCGGCAGGAAGGTGTCGATGCCGGGAACGACGGAGTAGATGTCCCGATAGAAATCGCCAGAAATCGCGCAGGACCCCATGGCTACGCACCACTTGGGCTCCGGCATCTGGTCCCAGAGCTTCTTCACGCGGGGCGCCATCTTTACCGTGATGGTGCCGGCCACGACCATCACGTCACACTGGCGCGGCGTCGCGCGGGGGATCGAGCCCATGCGGTCCAGATCCACCCGGCTGGCCGCGGCGGCCATGAATTCGATACCGCAGCAGCTCGTCGCCATGGGAAAGATCCAGAGCGAGTTGTTCACGCCCCAGGTCAAGAGCTTGTCGACGCTGGTGGCGGCGACGTCCAGGCCCGGGACCCTGAGCAGATAGTCGTACAGGGGGTGCGTGAACGACTGGCCGCCCTCGTCTACTGCCACTTGAGCGCTCCTTTCTTCAGCGCGTACGCCCACCCCAGAAGGAGCACCACGACGAAGATGACCATGTCCACGATGGCGACGCCTCCGAGCTGACGGATCGACAGCGCCCACGGGAACAGGAACACGGCTTCTACGTCGAACAGCACGAAGACGAGAGCCACCACGTAGTAGCGCGGATGGAACTTGATCCACGCCGGACCTTCGGGTTCCTCACCACACTCGTAGGTCAGGGTCTTCAGTCGCGAGCTGTGCCTGGCCTTGACGCCCAGCAGGCGGGCGGCGACCAGCATGCTCACGCCGACGACGGCAGATAGAACCAGAAACGCGAGGGCTGCGCCCCACTGTTGCACGGTTGCCTCCATGAAGGCGCATGCGCGGCCAGGCGACCCGGCTCGCACTCGCGTGGCGTTCTAGCACTCGTTAAAGCGCATCAGCAAGGCCCCGCGTGGGCGGAGTCCGGGCAGCTGACAGCGGTCACAAGCGGTCGAGCTCGTCGTCGATGCGTGCGTCGAGGTCGTCGGCCTCGGCGTCCTCTGGCTGGTCCGGGCCCGCAGGGGCGTCGCTTCCGGAGTCCGTCCCGGACTTTTCGCCGCCGCGGCGGCGCCAGCGCACGAGCAGGCCGACCGCACCGATCCCGGCAAGACCCATGGCCAGCGACATGAAGATGGCGACTGATTTGAGCGGACTGTCGGGCGGAACTGCTGAGGATCCGCTTGCCGTAGCGGCGGACCAGATCCGCTTTGATCGACTCGGCGCTCTCGCCGGCGCGCAGGCGTCTGCGCACCTCGCGCTTGAGCTGGTCGGCGATGGCCGAGCCGTGGATGTCGATGGTCTGGGTCCAGCAGCACGGGGCCATGATCTGGCCTTCGAGCGCAGCAGCGCCGGGAACGTAGCCGCTGTCGTCTGCGCTCGCAGCCTTGTGCTTCGCCTGGGGCTCTGCGGGTGTCCCGGACTGCGCCAGGGCAGGAGCCGCGACGAACAGGCCGATCGCAAGAGTCACCACGATTGCGCGGGGAGAGAGCTTCATATCGCGGCTAGCTTGCCATGCCGTGAGCAGAACGCACACCGGACGGCGGGCCAGTTTTGAGGAGCATCATCCAGGACCACCGGATTCAGACCGACCGGGCGCGCTCGATGGCCGCCCACGTATTTTCGGGGCCGATAACCTTCTCCCGCACCTTTCCGAGGCGCTGGCCGGCCTGCTGCTCCGCCGTGTCCAGGAGCCGCCATTCGGCGGCGCCGACCACTTTCACTCCCCGCTGCTCCAGCAACCGGTCGATCGCCCCCAGCAGCCCCGCTCTGCCCACGAGGTCGGGCGCGTCCGCGAGCATGCACGCGACGGTTTCTAGCGCATCCTTCTTGTTGGTGCCGATGAGCCCCGTCGGGCCGCGCTTGATCCAGCCGGCAACATACATCCGCGGCACAACGTCGCCTCCCGGAACCCCGGTCACTCGACCGCCCCGGTTGGGCACGCGCGCCAGCTTCAGGTCGAAGGGCACTCCGGCGATGGGAACCGCCTGATAGCCGATGGAACGCAGGAGCAGGCTCGTTTGCAGCGTCTCGTATCGACCGGCGCCGCGAGCCGTCATGCGGCCGTCCGCGCGCCGCAGAAGCTCGTTCCGCTCGATCCGCACCGCCTCGAGCCGACCGCCGCGACCGACGAGCTCGACCGGAGATGCGAGGAAGCGCAACACCACCCTTCTGGGCGCTCCGCTGGGGCCGCGCTCGGCCAGCCGTGCCATCAGCTCGACTTTCTCGCGCACCGTGTGTGCGTGGGGACCCAGCTCGGCCAGCGCAGGAGCGATTTCCGCGGGGTCGACGATCACATCGACGCCGTCCAGCCCGGCGATCGCGGCTAGCTCCTGCGCGTCGAAGGCGGCCTCGGCCGGTCCGCGGCGCCCGAGCACCACCACCTCCCGGACGCGACTCTGCCTGAGCGCGTCGAGCGCGTAACCCGTGATGTCGGTCGGCGCCAGCTCGTCCGGATCGCGAACGAGGATCCGCGTTACATCCAGAGCGACGTTGCCGACCCCGACCACCACCGCACGCCGCGACGAGAGATCGAAGTGCTCGCCGGCGAAGTCGGGATGGCCGTTGTACCAACCGACAAACGCCGCCGCGCCGTGACATCCAGCCAGACCCTCGCCGACAATGCCGAGCTTCCTGTCCGTCGCCGAGCCTGTGGTTAAAAGGACCTGGTCGTACAGATCCAGCAGCTCCTCGATCGTGACATCCCGCCCCACCTCCACATTGCCGAAGAAACGACAGTGCTCGGTCGCCACGGTCCGCTCGAAAGCCGCGCTGGCGCGCTTGATGCGCTGGTGGTCCGGCGCGACCCCGAAGCGCACCAGCCCGAACGGTGCCGGCAGCCGCTCGAACAGGTCGACCTCCGCGACGAGGCCAGGCGCGCCGAGCAGCGCTGCGGCAGCGTAGAAACCCGCAGGACCGGCTCCCACGATGGCGACCCGCAGCGGTCGCGTCTGGCTGATATCGGTCATACCCGCCTACGTGGTGCAATTCGCGGGCCGTCGTCAGCCCCTGCTTGACGGGATCCCGGCAGGGACCTAATGGTTCAAAAGATTTTGAAACTTCCGAGGGCTGCCGGGATATCCAGATGCATACCAGTCAGCATGGTGGCGCCGCCGGGGACCATGGAGGTGGAGCGTGATCGTGGTGCTGGAACAGGGCGCCGATCCCGTCCGCATCCAGCGCGAGCTGGTGGAGCACGGCCTGTGGGTCGTTCCCCTCGAAGGCGGACCCACCCCGCAGTTCCTCGTGGAGCCGCAGTCGGCGGCTGCCGCGCGCGAATCCCTGCTGGGGATCGCTGGCGTGGCGGCTGTCGCGACGCCGCGCTCGGCGCATCCGCTGATCGACGCCCAGCCCGCCGTGGTGCAGATCGGCGCGACACGCCTGGGCCCCGGAGCGCCGCCTGTCTTCATCGCCGGGCCGTGCAGCGTCGAGTCCGAGCCGCATATCCACGCGATCGCGGAGCGTCTCGCGGGACAAGGTGTGCGGTTCCTGCGTGGCGGGGCGTTCAAGCCGCGCACGTCACCCTACGCGTTCCAGGGTCATGGCGAGGCGGCGCTCTGTTGGCTGCGCGACGCGGCGGACGAACACGGCCTGGCGGTCGTGACGGAGGTGCTCGACCCGCGCGACGTAGAGCTCGTCGCGAGCGCTGCCGACCTGCTGCAGATCGGCTCGCGCAACATGCAGAACGCCCCTCTGCTGCGAGCGGCCGCCGCGGCGCACATGCCCGTGCTCGTCAAGCGCGGCATGGCGGCCACCATCGACGAGTGGCTGCTCGCGGGCGAGTACTGCCTGCTGCACGGGGCGCCTTTCGTGGTGTTCTGCGAGCGCGGTATCCGGGGCTTCGATTCGAGCACCCGGAATCTGCTCGACCTGGGGGCCGTCGCGCTGTTGTCGCAGGTCTGCAAGCTGCCGGTGATCGTCGATCCGTCGCACGCTGTCGGCCGGCGCGATCTGGTGCCGGCGCTGAGCCGCGCCGCGATAGCCGCGGGCGCCGCGGGGCTGATGCTCGAGACGCACGACGACCCGGGCCGTGCGCTCAGCGACGGGCCGCAGGCGTTGTTGCCCGACCAGCTCTGCGAGCTGCTCGCAGACCTGGGAGCCGGACGATGAGCGCCCCGGAAACGGTACGCGGCGGGTCGGGCGCCATGTTCGACAACATCGCGCCGCGCTACGACCTGATGAACCGCCTGATCTCGCTCGGTGTCGACCAGAGCTGGCGGCGGCGCACGGTGGCGGCGCTCGAGCTGCCGCGTTGCCGTCAGGTCCTCGACCTGGCCACGGGCACCGGCGACCTGGCGATCCAGGTGGCAGAAACGGCCGGCGAGGTCGAGGTCGTCGGACTGGATCCGTCGGAGCGGATGCTCGAGATCGGCCGCGACAAGGTCCGCGCCGCCGGGCTCGCCGAACGCGTCGAGCTCGTCCAGGGCGACGCGGAAGAGCTCCCCTTCGAGGACGATACCTTCGACGGCGTTTGCATGGCGTTCGGGATCCGCAACGTACCCGACCGCGCGCGAGCGCTGTCGGAGATGCGCCGCGTGACGCGCCCGGGAGGGCGCATCGCGATCCTGGAGCTGAGCGAGCCGCGCCGCGGCCTGCTCGCGCCGATGGCGCGCTTCCACGTGCACACCGTCGTGCCCTGGCTCGGTTCGCTGATCTCCGGAGCACGCGAGTACCGCTACCTGCAGCAGTCGATCGCGGCGTTCCCGCCCGCAGAGGAGTTCGGCGGGATGATGCAGAGCGCGGGCCTCGACGTGCTGGACATCGTGCGACTCACGTTCGGGGTCTGTCATCTGTACGTTGCGACGCCGGGGACCAGGGCGTGAACCCGGCCGAGGTGTCCAGCGCGCCTGGGGTACACGGCGTGCAGCTCGAAGCGCGCGGTGAGCTCGCTCGAGCGCTGGCAGAGCTGGCCGGGCAGGACGCGCTCGGCGTCATCTCGCTGCCGGCGCCGCGCGCCGCGCCGGAAACGCTGCTCGACAACGCCGCCGGCGACGCCCTGCTCTGGGCCCCGCCCGGTGCTGCGATCTTCTCCGGGTCGGGCAGCGCCAGACTGCTGGTCGCGTCCGGGCCGGATCGTTTCCAGCGCATCCGCGAGCAAGCCGCGGCTGAACGGATGCTGCGTCTGGGCTTTCCGGGTTCGCCCGGGCCCCGGTGGTTCGGGGGATTTGCGTTCCAGGCGGGTGCGCCTGGAACACCCTGGGGCGCGTTCGGCGAGGCGCGCTTCGCGCTGCCCCGCTGGCGCTACGCGCGCGCGGGCGGTCGGGCCTGGCTCGACCTCGCGGTGCACGGCCGGGAGATGGAGCCACCGGGCGCGCGCGACCAGTGGATGCGTCAGCTCGACCGGCTGTGGCGATTGCTCTCCGCGCCGCCCGCGTCCGACCGTCACCGCTGTCCGGCGCTGGTTTCGCTCGATCCGGGGCAGCGCGACGAGTACGAGGCGGCGGTCGGAGCAATCGTGGACAACATCCGTGCGGGCCGCTTCGAAAAGGTCGTGGCTGCGCGGCGGGCGCTGCTCGAGCTGGATCCACCGCCCGACCCGCGAACGCTCTTGATGCGGCTTTCGGAGCAGGCGCCCGGGTGCACCCGCTTCGCATTCCGGGTGGGCGCGCGGACCTTCCTCGGCGCAACGCCGGAGCGTCTGATCGACAAGCGCGGGCTCCGCATCGAAACGGAGGCCCTGGCCGGTTCAATCCGCGCCGGGAGCCCGGAACAGGCATCGCTCCTGCTGAGCAGCCACAAGGACCTGGGCGAGCACCGATTCGTCGTGCGCGAGATCGTCGGGGGCCTCGCCGGGCTGTGCGGGACCCTGCGCTATCCCGACCAGCCGGAGATCCGGGCGCTCGCGCACGTGCTGCACCTCCGCACGCCGATCGTCGGCGAGCTCGCCTCCGCGCGGCACGTGCTCGAGCTGGTCGAGACCCTGCACCCGACGCCGGCGGTGGGTGGCGTCCCCACCCGCGAGGCCCAGCGCTGGATCACCGAGCACGAAGCCGAGCCGCGAGGCTGGTACGCGGGACCGGTCGGTTGCTTCGATGCCGACGGCGACGGACAGTTTGCCGTAGCTCTGCGCTCCGGTCTGTTCGAGGGCGCGCGTGCCTACCTGTACGCGGGGGCCGGCATCGTCGGCGACTCCGACCCCGCGAGCGAGTACGCCGAGACGCGGCTCAAGCTCGAGTCGCTGCTTTCGGTGCTGGGAGTCGACGCATGAGCGGAGCGCTGACCGCCTGGGCGCGGTTGCTCGTGGAGAGCCTGGCCGCCGCCGGTGTCCGCGACGTCGTGGTGAGCCCCGGCTCGCGCAACACTCCGTTCGTCTGGGCGGCACTGGAGTCTTCCCGGCTCTGTTGCCACACGATCATCGACGAACGCTCCGCGGGCTTCCTGGCACTCGGACAAGCCAGGATCAGCGGCGCCCCCTCGCTCTTGATCTGCACGTCCGGCAGTGCCGGTGCCAACTACCTGCCCGCCGTGGTGGAGGCGGCCGCCTCCGGCACGCCACTGCTCGTGCTCACGGCGGATCGCCCGTTCGAGCTGATGGACTGCTCCGCGCCGCAGACCATCGACCAGACGCGCCTGTTCGGTGCGCATGCCCGACGCTTTGTCGAGCTCGGCATGCCGGACGCGGATCCCGACGCGCTCTCCGCGCTCCAGCGCCAGGCTGCCGCGGCGGTACTGGCGTCGCGGTATCCGGACCCCGGCCCCGTGCACCTCAACGCGCGGGCGAGAAAGCCGCTCGAGCCCGGGCGCGATGCGGCGCTCGACGCCAGGGTCGACGCCCTGCTCGAACACGGTCCGACACGCGCCGGGCGTCCGCGCCAGCTTGCCGGTCAGCCCGCCCTCGACGGGTTGGCCGAGGCGTGTGCGGGGGCGCGGAGCGGGCTTCTCGTGTGCGGGCCACAATCCCCTGCCGCTGCCATCCCGCAGGAGACGATCGCCCGCCTGGCCCGGGCAACGGGCTTTGCCGTATTCGCCGAGGCCACCAGCCAGCAGCGCTTCTCGCTCGCGCCGCAGCCCGGCGTCGCCCTGCTCGACGCCGGCCCCTGGCTGCTCGAACCAGGCCGGCGGGCCCCGGATCTGGTACTCCAGATCGGCGCTCCGCCCACCGCCGCCGCCTGGGACCGTTTCCTGGCGGCGCACCCGCGGCTCGCGCGGCATGTGATCGCGGAGCGCGGCTGGCCCGACCCGCGAAGCAGCGCGACCGGGCTCTTGTTGGGTGATCCGGCGTCCAACCTGGAGGCGCTGGCCAGCGCGCTGGAGACGCGCGCGAGGCAACCTGGAGACTCGCCCTGGGTGCGCTCGATGCTGAAGAATAACCAGCAGATCTGGAGCATCGTTGAAGAAGAGCTTGGAGCCCCCGACGGCCGACTCGGCGAACCGGGCGCGGTGCGGATGCTGGTCGAGGCGCTCCCGCAGCGCAGCGTGCTGGTGGTGGGCAACAGCCTGCCGGTGCGCGAGCTGGATCTGTACTGCCGCGCCCGCTCCGGGGGGCCGGTGGTGTGCTCGCAGCGCGGGGCCAACGGGATCGACGGCCTGATCTCGGGCGCCGCGGGGGCCGCGCTGTCGGCCGGTGTCCCGACCACGCTGCTGCTCGGTGACGTGAGCTTCCTGCACGACATCGGCGGGCTGTACGCCGCCCGCTCGGTCCCGGTGCCTTTCACGATCGCCGTGCTCGACAACGGCGGCGGCCGCATCTTCGAGCAGCTCCCGTTCGCCGACCTGCCGGGTGTGGACGGCGCCCGGTTGCAGCCGTGGCTCACGCCGCACGGGTTCGACCTGTCGCACGCCGCCGCGCTCTACGGGCTCGACTTCGCCCGTGCGACCACTCCCGCCGAGCTGCGCCGTGTTCTGGCCAGCGCGCCCGCCGCCCCGCGCGTGGTCGACATCGTTGTGCCGCCTCACAGCGCGCGCGACACGCAGCGCCGGATCCGGACCCGGATCGAACGGGAGCTGGAAGGGCCGCGATGAAGCCGTTCGTGCTGCTCCACGGTTTCACCGGCAGTCCCCGGAGCTGGCAGCGTGTCGCGCGCCTGTTGCCGAGGGACGCCGTGATGTTCCGGCCAGCGTTGCTGGGCCATGATGGCCCCGGTCCCAGCAGTGTGGGTCCCGGCGGCTTCGCAGCCGAGATCGAACGTCTCGCCCTGCTGATCCGCTCCGCGGGCCTCGAAACCGCTCACCTGGCGGGCTACTCGCTCGGCGGGCGGCTAGCGCTCGGGCTTCTGCTCGCGCATCCGGAGCTGTTCTCGAGCGCCACGCTGATCGGTGCGCATCCGGGCCTCGAATCGCCCGCGGAACGCGCCGAACGTGCGCGCTCCGACGCGCGTTGGCGCCAGCTACTGGAGGACGACGGGATCGAGACGTTCGTCGACGCCTGGGAGCGCCAGCCCCTGTTCGCGTCGCAACAGGCACTGCCCGGCGATCTGCTCGCCGAGCAGCGTCGCGAGCGCCTGGCCCACGATCCGCGCGGTCTGGCGCGCGCGCTCGCACTGCTCGGGCTATCGCAGATGCCCGCCTACGGCTCCGAGCTCGCGCGGATCCGTGTTCCGGTCGAGCTCGTGACCGGCGCGTTGGACGCGCGCTTCACCGATCTAGCGGCAGGCATGCGCAGACAGCTGGGTGACGCGCGCGCCAGCGTCGTCCCCGGTACGGGGCACAACGTGGTGCTCGAGCGCCCCGCAGTCGTCGCCGACGCTCTACGTCGCGGCATGGAGGCAGGATGAACGAGCTGACCGGAGCAGGCCCCGCCACGCTGCCGCGCTGGCGTGCCTGGGTCCTCGCATGTCGCCCTGCAACCCTCGCCGCCGCGGTGGTCCCGGTCGCGGTCGGCACCGCCTGCGCGGCGGCGCTGGGCGGGCTGCGCATCGGGCCGGCACTGGCTGCGCTGGCCGGCGCGCTGCTGCTGCAGATCGGCGCGAATCTCGCCAACGACGTTTTCGACTACGAGAAGGGCGCCGACACGCACGAGCGGCTCGGCCCCACGCGCGCCGTGCAGTCGGGGCTGCTGCCCGCGAGCAGCGTGCGCACCGCGATGTTCGTTGTCTTCGGCCTGGCGCTCCTGGTCGGCGCATATCTGACGGCCGTGGCAGGTCCCGCCATCATCGCGATCGGTCTCTTGTCGATCGCGTCCGCGATCGCCTACACGGGTGGCCCCTGGCCGCTCGGCTATCACGGCCTCGGCGATCTGTTCGTGATGCTGTTCTTCGGGTTCGTGGCCGTGTGCGGCACGGCGTTCGTCCAGCTCGGCAGCGTTCCAGCTCTCGCCTGGTGGGCGGCCGTGCCCGTAGGGTCTCTCGCGACGGCCATCCTGGTCGTGAACAACATCCGCGACCGCACGACGGACCTCGCCGCTGGAAAGCGCACGCTCGCCGTACGCTTCGGACGGCGAGCGGCGCTCGCCGAGTATCTCTTGCTGCTCGCCGCGGCCTACAGCGTGCCGGTCCTGCTCTTCCGAACGGGCACCGCCAGTGCCTGGGCGCTCCTGCCGCTCCTGTCCCTGCCGATCGCGGTCTCGCTCGCGTGGCGGCTCTCGACACAGGAAGGCGCTCGGCTCAACCAGGTACTGGCGGGCACGGCGCGATTGATGCTCATCATGGGTCTGACGTTCGCTTTGGGGCTAGTGCCCGGAGCATAGCGGTGAGGATCGTCGAAGCGACATTGCAGCGCTTCTCCGGAGAGCTGCCGGAGCCTATCGGCAACGCGCGTACGGGATGGCGCACGCGCAGCGGCCTGCTGCTCACCCTGATCGACGAAGAAGGGCGTGCCGGACAGGGCGAGTGCGCTCCCCTGCCCGGCTATTCGCCGGACGAAGAAGAGGCGTGCCGGGAAGCGCTCGAAGCGCTCGACTGGGACGAGCTGGTCCACAGGCAGAGCGGCGCGACGCTGCTCGAAGGGCTGGCCGCGGCGTCGAGCTGTCTGCCGCAGGAGCTGCCGGCGGCGCGCTTCGCGATCGAGACCGCTCTGCTCGATCTGGCGGGGCAACGCGCTGGGCGTCCGGCGTGGCGTCTGCTGCGCTCGTCGGTTCGCCGACTCGACAGCCGCCCCTTGCCGGTTTCATTGTGCGGCGTCGTCGTGGCACCCGGGCGACGGCCGGACGACGTGCTCGGAGCGGCGTCACGTCTGGTCGAGCGCGGTCTTTCCAGACTGAAGCTCAAGGTCGGCTACGAGGGCAACGTCGAGCTCGCCCGCGCGCTGCGTGTTCATCTGCCCGAGGGCGTCCTGCTCAGATTCGATGCCAACCGCGCGTGGTCGGAACAAGAGGCGCCCGAGCGGCTCGCCAGGCTAGCTGCCCTTGTCCCCGAGCTGGTGGAGGAGCCCAGCGAGGCACTGGAGGCGCTGCAGAGCCCGCCGGTCCCACTGGCGCTCGACGAATCCCTGCAGACGCCGGGAACACTGGAGCGATTGCGACCCGCGCTCCGGCGTCTGCGCGTGGAGGCCGTCGTGCTCAAGCCGACGGCCCTCGGCGGTCTCGTGCGGTGCATCGAGCTGGCCACGCGGGCGCAGAGCCTCGGTCTCGGCGTGATGGTATCGCACCTGTTCGACGGCCCGGTGGCACTCGGTTCCGCCGCCGCGCTGGCGCTCGCGGTCGCGAGCCCGGAGCGCGCAAGCGGTCTCGATCGCCACCCGGGGCTCGCCATCTGGCCCGCCGTGTCGATTCCGATCGTCGGCGACACGCACATCCTGCCCGACGAGCATCCGGGTCTCGGCATCGAACCGCTCGTGGGGCATCGCGCGAGCCGATGAGCCTGTCGCTCCTGGAAGCCGCGCGGCAGGCCCCGCAGCGACCGGCAGTGATCCTCCACTCCCGCGTGATCGACTACGCCGGGCTCGCGGAACGCATGCTCGTCGCCGTGGCGTGGCTCCGCAGACAGGGCGCGCCGTTCAACGGGGTGTCCAACGGGTCGGCGGCCCTTGTGGCCAGCGCGGACGTCGACACGCTCGCGATGATGCACGCCCTGACCGCACTCGGCGTGCCGTTCATTCCACTGCATCCCCGCCTCACGCCGCAGGAGCGGCGGGACGTGATCGAGCAGACAGCGCCGGCAGTCGTGGTCGACACCCGCTGGAGCGACGCGGCGCACGCACTGGCACCGGCCGATCCCGACAGCGTCGTCGACGTGCCCGACGATGAGCGCCCGCTGGCGATACTGCACACGTCCGGGACCAGCGGGCGCCCGAAGGGCGTCGTGCTGCCGCGGCGTGCGTTCCTGGCGGCTGCGCGTGGGAGCGAGGAAAACCTCGGCTGGCGGCCGGACGACCGCTGGCTCCTGTGCCTACCGCTGGCGCACGTCGGGGGCCTGTCCATCGTGACCCGCTGTCTGCTCGGCCGCCGTTCGCTGGTGATGTTGCCGCCGGACACGCGCCTCGACGCCGGAAACCTCGCCGATGCCGTGGAGCGCGATCGCGTCACACTGATGTCGCTGGTACCGACGCTGCTCGACCGGCTGCTCGCGCTCGAAGGCTGGAACCTGCCGCGACATGTCCGCGCCATCCTGCTGGGAGGCGCGGCCGCGTCGCCCCGGTTGCTCGAGCGCGCCGCCGAGCGCGGCTACCCGGTGCTCACGACCTACGGTCTCACCGAGGCCTGCTCGCAGGTGAGCACGCAGCGCGTCGGGACGGTCAATACCGGCCAGCTCGGGGCCGGCCCACCGGTGGCCGGCGTCGAGGTTCGGATTGTCGACGGCATCGTGCAGGTGCGCGGGAAAAACCTCTTCTCGGGATATCATCCGCCCGGCGATCCGCCGCTTGACGCGGAAGGCTGGCTGCCGACGGGCGATGCTGGCTTCCTCGACGAAGCGGGCAACCTGCATCTGCTGGGCCGGCGCGCCGATCTGATCGTCACCGGCGGCGAGAACGTGTATCCCGCCGAGGTCGAGGCGGCGCTCGAGCGCTGTGCGGGCATCGCTGAAGCGTGCGTGTTCGGCGTCGAGGACGAGCGTTGGGGGCAGATCGTGGCGGCCGCGCTGGTGCCAGCGTCCGGGGTGCGGGTCGACGTAGACGCACTCGCCGCCGCGCTACGCGGCGTGCTGGCACCGTTCAAACGCCCGCGGCGCGTGGCGTTGGTCGAAGCCCTGGCGCGCAGCGCTTCCGGCAAGCTCGATCGCCGCGCGACCGCAACGGCCGTCCAGGCACAGCTCGTGCCACTCCAGGCTAGCGCGGAGCCGTCGGGCGACCCAGGTTGAGCGTTCATCCAGGAATTGGAGGCGTCGTGGAACAGCCGCAGCATTTCGACTTCATCATCGTCGGCTCGGGCTTCGGCGGCAGCGTGTCGGCGCTCAGGCTGTGCGAGAAGGGCTACCGGGTGCTGCTGCTCGAAAAGGGCCGTCGCTTCGCGCCGGAGGACTTTCCGGAGACCAACTGGGACCTCAGGCGCTGGCTGTGGATGCCCGGAGCCGGCATGCACGGCATCTTCAAGATGAGCTTCTTCCAGCATGTCACCATCTTCTCCGGAGTCGGTGTCGGCGGCGGCTCGCTCGTCTACGCGAACACGCTGCCTGTGCCGAAGCAGGAGTTCTTCGAGACCGGCTCGTGGGCAAAGCTTGCCGACTGGCGCGCAGAGCTCGGGCCGCACTACACCACGGCCCAGCGCATGCTGGGAGCGACCGCGAATCCGCGGCTGATGCCCGGCGACGAGGTGCTGCGCGACATCGCGCGCGAGATGGGACGAGAGGATCAGTTCGGCCCCACGAACGTGGCGGTGTACTTCGGCAAACCGGGCACGCGCGCGGCGGACCCCTACTTCGATGGACGCGGACCGGAACGCAGCGGGTGCATCTTCTGCGGGGCGTGCATGACCGGATGCCGCCACCGCGCCAAGAACACACTGGACCTGAACTACCTCTACCTCGCCGAGCGCCTCGGGCTCGTTCTGCGCGCGGAGACGCTCGTCGAGGCCGTGCGGCCCAGGCCCGGCGGCGGCTATCGCGTCCAGGCCCGCGAGGGGCTCGGAATACGCAAACAGCGCCGCGACTTCACGGCGGATCGGGTGATCCTGAGCGGCGGCGTGCTGGGCACGGTCGAGCTGCTCCTGGCGATGCGCGACGAGCCGGACGGGCTGCCGCGACTGTCGTCGCGTACCGGCGAGCTGGTGCGGACCAACTCCGAGAGCCTGATGGCCGTGGTGACGCGCCGCCGCGATGTCGATCTGTCGCAGGGTGTTGCCATCGGCTCGATCCTCCATACCGACGACCATTCGCACCTGGAACCGGTGCGCTATGGCGCGGGTTCGGGCTTCTTCCGGCTGCTCACCGCGCCCCACACACCCTTCGCGACCACCAGCGAGCGGCTCTTGCATGCAGCCGGGATCCTGCTCCGCCACCCGGCGCGCATGTTGGGCGTGATGGCCGTTCCGGACTTCGCGCGCTACTCGCAGATCCTGCTCTACATGCGATCGCTCGAGGGCACGCTGGCGTTCCGGCGCGGGCGCGGTCTGCGCACCGGTTTCAAGCCGGGGCTGGAAACGTCACTCTCCGACGGCCCTGCTCCCGCAGCGTTCATCCCCGAAGCCACGGAACTCGCCGAGCGCTTCGCCAGGAAGATCGACGGCGTGCCGGTCAACATGGTCACCGAGACGCTGATGGGCGTGCCCTCCACGGCGCACATCCTCGGGGGCGCGTGCATCGGCAGCGACGCCGACCAGGGCGTCATCGACGCGAACCACGAGGTGTTCGGCTATCCCGGCCTATACGTGATCGACGGCGCCGCCGTCAGCGCCAATCCCGGCGTCAATCCGTCGCTCACCATCACGGCCATGGCCGAGCGGGCGATGAGCCGTATCCCGGCGCGGCAGTAGCCGTCACGCCGTCAGTGGAAGTCCTGCACGGCCCAGATGGAGCCGTTCGAACGTCTTGTAGAAGCCGCAAGCGACCTTGGTGTACTTCGTGCTCGACATGTTGATGTAGTGGCCGTGGGCCTGGAAGTCCGCACCGGGACCTTCGTTCCACATCTGCTGCAGACAGCTTCCGGTACCATCGGTGATCGAGCTCACGGACGGCCAGCCCGGGCATTCGTTCTGCGCCATCTCGCCGCACTTGCCGAAGGCGCCATGTGCGGTTCCACTCTGGCTATCGCTCTTCGCCTGGCTGTCGGTGCACGGCTCGACGGTGCCGGTCCAGCGCGCGTAGGGCGCCAGCTTCAGCGTGGCGCGGAACGCGTTGATCCGGTCGACGCACTTCTGCCGTGCCGCCGCGTAGGGATCGCTGCTGGAGCTTCCTCCGGTCGAGGAGCTTCCTCCGGTCGAGGAGCTTCCTCCGGTCGAGGAGCTTCCTCCGGTCGAGGAGCTTCCTCCGGTCGAGGAGCTTCCTCCAGTCGAGGAGCTTCCTCCATTGCCCGTCCCGCAGGCGCTTCCGCACGCCTGCACCTTTCCGGTGTTGCACACGCAACGCGAATAACAACTGTTGCAGCTGCCGCAGTCGGGACTCGTCGTGCAGCCCGTCGCCCCCACGTTGCCTCCGCTCCCGCCCGACGAGGTTCCGGCTCCGCTTCCTCCGAACCCACCACCGCTCCCCGAGCCGGCGCTGCTGCAGGCGTTCGCGATGACCACTATTGCCGCTCCGGCAAGAAAGCTCGTAAGGCGCATTTTGCCCTCCTCTATCCAGTGTATCCCATCCGTGCCCGCCCTGCCGGAGCAACCCGCGCCTTCGCACTCTTGACTACACCGTGCGGGGCAAGCCCCCGAGATTCCGTGCTTGCTCCGCCTGAACCTCGACTAGGCTCCGCCGCGTGAACGCTCGGCTGGTGTGGATCCTGGCGACCGGCTTCGCGCAGAGCTGCATCGCGCTGGTCGGAGCGGTGACGCTGCTCCTGCCCGAGCGTGGGCTCAAGCGCCTGCTGCTTCCACTCGTCGCGCTGTCCGCCGGAGCGTTGATGGGCGGCGCGCTGTTCCACATGCTGCCAGCCGGCGTCGAGCGCCTCCACGACAGTGTCGTTCCGTACGTGTGGGTTGCGGTCGGCTTCGCCGCCTTCTTCTGTATCGAGCAGTTCCTACACTGGCATCACTGCCACCAGCCGACCCACGATCACAAGCAACCGCTCTCGTACATGCTGCTCGTCGCTGGCGGCGTGCATCATCTACTCGCGGGGATCGCCGTCGGCGCCAGCTTCATGGTCGACATACGTCTGGGGATCGCCACCTGGCTTGCCGCCGCCGCGCACGAGGTTCCGCAGGAGCTCGGCGATTTCGGTGTCCTGGTCCACGCGGGCTTTTCGCCGCGCCGCGCGCTTGCCTACAATTTCCTGTCCGCCTTGACCTTCCCGATCGGGGCGCTGCTAGCGTACTTCACCGCGCGCCAGCTCAACGTCTCCTTCCTGCTACCGTTCGCAGCCGGCAACTTCCTGTACATCGGAGCGGTGGATCTGGTGCCGGAAGTGAACAAGCACCGCGGACTGGGCACTGGCGCGCTGCACTTCGCCTGCTTTGTCGCGGGGCTCGGCGCCCTGCTCGCGCTGGCCCTCGTGCTGCACCATTGATCGAAGCCGGCCCGGTCGGAAAATCCGCGTCCACCCTTGTCTCGAGGCAGGCGCGGTGCTTGCATGGCAGCCCTATGATGATCCCCATCCAGATCACCTTCCGGGATGTTCCCCATTCGACGGCCCTCGAGGATCTGGTCCGCGAGCGCGCGAGCAAGCTGGAAACCTTCAGCGATCGAATCGTCGGCTGCCGGGTGGCGCTCGAGACGCCCCACCGACACCATCACAACGGCAAGCAGTATTCCGTGCGTATCGACCTGACGGTGCCGGGCGACGAGCTGGTCGTTAGCAGCGATGGCGAGGACATGTACGCCGCGGTCAACGAGGCCTTCCAGGACGCCCAACGCCGCCTCCGCAATCATTTCGAGCGTTTGCGCGCCCAGGCGCGCCACCCGCACGGCACATAGATCACCGGAATCATGACGTAATCAGCGATTACGTCCGGCCTTTTCACCCTCCCCGCCACTCTGTGCTACCGCTGGGGCTATGCGGCTGGCTGCATGGATCCTGACGGCCCTGGCGCTGATCCTTCTTACCCCCGCGAGCGCGCTTGCCGGGGGGCGGCGTACGCACGTCGTGGCCAAGGGTCAGACGCTCGGGATGATCGCGCATCGGTATCATGTCTCGATCGCGGCGATCTGCCACGCCAACGGCCTCCGGCGGCGCGACCCGATCCGGCCCAAGCAGAAGCTGATCATCCCCTCGCCCGACGACGACGACGGAAGCAAGGCGGCGCGCGCCCGACGCGCTCACGAGGCGCGCGAGGCGCACGAAGGTCACAGCGCAAAACTGCCCCACAGCTCGGGGCTCCACGTCCTCGACGTGCCGGGCGCTCCGCCCGCCTACTACTACACGCCGATCGGTCGCGGGCGGCTGGGCCTGAGGCCCGTGATCATGTACCTGCATGGCCGCGGAGGTCATCCCGCCTCGGACTGCCAGCGCTGGGCCCCGGTCGCGCGGCGCCTCGGGTGGCTGGTCTGCCCGAGCGGTCAGGAAGACCGCGGCAACGGCGCGCGCGGCTGGAACAACAACTGGGCGGCGGGGCACAACGTCGTGATGGCGACGCTGGACGCGCTGCGCAAGAAGTACGGCCACCGCGTGCAGCTGTACGGGAACACGTTGATCGGCTTCAGCGAGGGCGCGTACGTGGCGATGAACGTCGGTGTGCGTGAACCGCGCGCGTTCAACCGCTGGCTGATCCTCGCTGCGGACAGCGACTACTGGGGCGCGGCCGGACTGGAAGCGCTACAGCACGGGCGGCACCGGCTGCGCCGCGTCTACCTCATCACCGGCCAGCACGACGGCGTCGCGGAGAGCACCCTGCAGGTGCGGCAGTGGCTTCGCAAGGCCGGCGTGCCCGTGCACATCTCCCGGCCGAAAGACATGGGGCACGAGGTCGAGCTGGAGCGCAAGCGGCCCATGTATCGTGCGGCGCTGGTGTGGCTCGCCCGCGGCAGCGCGCATCCGCGCCACCGCGTCGCCAAGCACAGCAAGCACCACAAGGGCCGCCACCGCTGATCGTGCGGGCGCTCCGGCTATCCCGCGCCGCCCTGTTCCTCGTTGCGCTTCCGGTGGCGTGCCATCCGGCGCGGTCCGTGCCAGCGCCGGCCGCTGCCGCAACGACCCCATCCGCGCCGGCCGGCAGCAACGCCACCACAGACGCGGCGGCCGCTCCGCCCGCGCCGGTTGAGACCGCTCTATCGGCTTCGGCCTCCACGCCCCCGACGCCACCGCCCCCTCTGCCGAGCGACGTGAACCCCGGAGTACCGGTCGTGCTGCCCGTGCCGGGCGACGCGGCGCTCAGGGTGATCCAGGGCGAGGCCGGCACACGCGAGGCGATCGTGTACCTGCCGGGCCTCTGCGGCGACATCACGGCCGTGGACTCCTGGGCGCACGCCGCGAGCCGGCATGGCACGCTCGTCGCCGTGAACGGCGACCTGCGCTGCCACGGCGGACGACGCTACCGCTGGAGCGGGAACATCGCGCGCATCCAGCGGCGCATCGATCGCGCGCTTGAAGTCGTCAGGACATCACGCGGCGGACAGCTCGGCACCCGGCAGCTGACCTTGATCGGCTACTCGCAGGGCGCGACGCGCGCCCAGGCCCTGGCCGCCCGGTATCCCGAGCGCTATCCGCGTGTGCTGCTGGGCAGCCCGCCGGTCCGGCCTTCCGAGCGGAAGCTCTCGGGCGTCAAGGCCGTGGCCGTCGTCGGCGGCCAGCTCGAGCACAAGGCGAAGATGCGCGAAGGCGTGGCGGAGCTGCGCGATGCGGGCGAGCCCGTGCGCTTCCTCGTGCTGCCCTCCGCCGGTCACGGCCACTACGGACCAGACGCCGACCGCGTGATGGGGCAGGCGCTCGAGTTCCTGTTCCAGAGCGCCCCGCCGGACGCCCGGGCGCCGGTCAGTGCCAGGCCGCCGCAGCCTTGATCGGATTGCCGGTCCGGTCGTGCGCGGCAACCAGCGTCTCGGCCTGCACGATGCAGGTCACGCAGCTGGCGAACTGCGAGCCGTGATCGCACGTGATCCAGGTCGCCGTGGCCGGCGGCCCCGTGAACTCGTCCGGATCGATGTGCCGCCCGCAGGCCACGCAGTGGATGTGGGCCTGCTGCTGCGACGGATTCGGTCCGGCCTTGTGGCCGGGGTCGAGCGCCTTCTTCTCGCGCTTCGTCAATCGCTTGGTACGCTTCATCGGTCGCCCATCCCAGACGAAAAGCGCGCCCGACGCAAGCGCCTGGGCAGGCCTATCCGCCGCCGAGCTGCTCGTACAGCGTCCGCGCCAGCTCGTGGTCAGGGTTCTCGGTGAGGGCCTTCGAGACGAGGATCTTCGCCTTGCGCGGATCCCCCTGCTTCATCGACAGCCGCCCGAGCTGGTAGTGCGCTTCGGCCTTGGCCTCGCTGGTGGCCCCCTCGGACGGATTGTCACCGGTCGGTCTCATCATCGTCACGGCGCGGAACGCTCGCATCGCGATGTCGTCGTCGTCGACGTCCAGCGCGAGCTGGCCGAGCTGGATCGCGACCGGGCCGTTTCTTGGATCCATCTCGAAAGCGCGTGTCAGCGACGCGAGGGCGTCGCTGAGAAAGCCCTCTTCCGTCTGGATCCACGACATCTCGCGGTACACGTCCGACAGCTCCTTGACGCGCCGACCGCGCTGCGCCGACACCACCTCTTCGAGCAGCGCCATGGCGTCGGCGCTGCGCCCGTTGAGCGCGTACGCGCGCGCCAGCAGCACGGCGCTCGCGATGTTGCCCGGGGCGAGCGTCCGCGCTTCCTCCAGCACCTGGGCGCCGAGCCCGGGGTCGCCGTCCGGAGCGAGCAGCAATTGGCCCGCGTCCAACAGGAGCTGGACGCGGCGTTCCGGCTCGGTTTCCGCCGCAGCCTGATCGAGCAGCATCTGTGCTAGCTCGCGATGCGCCCCCGTCGACTCGTAGAGCGCAGCAATCCACTCGCGCACCAGTTCGTTGTCGGGTGCAACCGTGAGCGCGTGCTCGAGTCCGGCGCGCGCGTCGTTGAAGCGCCCTGCGCGCTGGCAGGCGTCGGCCAGGCGTAGTGCAGCATCCACCAGGTCTGCTCCCTGTTCCACAGCGACCAGCTGGTTGTAGGCGTCCGCAGCGGCGGACCACTCCTCTGCGGTCGTTTCCAGCACCGCCAGCCGTCGGAGCGCCTCGACGTTTCCGGGCGTTTCACGGATCAGCTCACCCAGTCGCGCCCGTGCGCCGTCGATCTCTCCAGCCGCTTCCAACACTTCCACCAGGCGCAGGGTAAGTTCCTGATCGCGCGGCGGTTCGGCACGAGCGACCGCACGTTCGAGAGCCTCGATCAACCGGTCGGTGTATCCGCCGTCGACCGCATGCGCGCGTTCGAGCTCCGCCAGCGCTTCGTCGTCGCGGCCGAGCTCGCCGAGTAGCGCGGCGCGGCCGGCCAGAAGTGCCGGCTCCGGCGCTTCCTCGTCGACCAACCGCTCGATCAGCTCGAGCGCCGGCTCGGGCTCGCCCGCTGCGCGGTGCGCCTCGACCAGCTCTGTGATTGTCGCCAGATCGGTTGCCCCGCGCTCCACCGCCTGGCGCAGCACGCGCGCGAGTCCGCCGGAGTCGCCGCGCTCGCGATAGCGCGTGACAAGCTGCTGCCGGAGCTCCTCGTCTTCGGGACAGGCGATTGCGCCGAGCTCGAGCGCACGCTCCTGCCCTTCCTCGTCGCCCTGGTCCGCTCTGAGGGTAATCAGCCGCTCCAGAAGCGCCTTTGCCTGTTCTCCCCGTTCGACCTGCAACAGGCCTTCGAGCGCTTCGCCGATGGAGAATTCGTCGCCCTTCGCCTCGGCCAACCTGAGCACCGCTGTGAGCGCCGGGCGGCTCTGCGCGTTCCAGTCCAGCATCGCGCGGTACACATCCAGAGCATCGTCAGAGCGGTCCTGCTCCTCCAGGAGACCGCCCAGCCTGAGTGACAGCTTCTCGATGGCGTCGACATCCTGCCGATCCTTGGCGGCATCGACCTGCGTGACGAGGAGCAGCACGAGTTCGTCCAGGCGTCCGCTCTTTTCCAGGATCGACGCGAGCAGCGGGCCGGCGCTCTCGTCCGCTGGATTGTCTTCCAGCACCTCCTTGAGGATCTGCTCGGCCTCGTCCAGCTGCTCGTCCCCTTCGATCAACAGGGTCGCCTGTTCGGTGCGCAGCTTGCTCCGGTCCTCGATCGATTCCACCAGCGGCGCGGTCTGCTCGATGAGCTGGATCACGCGATCGCGATGGCCGAGGCGCCGCTGGACATCGAGCAGCGGGCGCCACACTTCGCCGTCCGCCGGCTCGCGCAAAAGGAGCTCTTCATAGATGCGAGCAGCCCGTTCCAGATCGTCGAGGCCCTCGCGTGCTTCCCGCGCCACATCGAGCATCAGCGCGCGTCGCTCGTCCGTGGGCAGGAATGATGCGGCCAGCTCTCGCAGTTCCAGCGCCTGCCCCCGCCGTCCCCCCAGCGCGTGCAGGCGGGCCAGTTCGAGGCGCAGCCAGGCCGCGTCCGCGTCCTGCAGCTCCATGTCGTTGTCCAGTGCAGCCTGGAGCACCGTCTCGGCCAGACCGGGATCGCCGACCCGCTCGGAAAGTGCCACGGCTTCGTGCAGCACATCGGGACGCCGCGCCGACGCGCGCGCGATCCGGGCCAGAGCCTCGGCGAGCGTTGCTTCACGGCCCTCCATACGCCCGATCCGTTCCAGCAACGCGAGCGCGCGCTCCGGCGCGTCCGGGGCGTCCAGCACTGGCCTGAGCAGGCTCTCGGCACGATCGGGATCCGGGGCCAGCTCCAGGCCGCGGTCGAGCAGGCCAAGCCCTTCTTCGCACGTGTCGGGGTCGCCGAGCCGCACTTCCGCAAGTCGGTACAGGGGTTCGGCGTCCGACGGTGTCTCGCCATCCTGCCAGGCCGCCACGCGGCGCTCGAGCACCTGCGCTTCCGCGTCTCGATCGCCCAGCCAGTCGTACACGCGCCCCAGCGCGGCCCAGGCAGCGTCATCGGGGTTGTTGGCTGCCTCGAGCTTGTTCTGGATGCCCTGCGCCCGGTTGCGGATGCCGCTCTGCCGGGGCGCCTCGGCGGCCGCGTTCTCGGCGTGGAGCACGACCAGATCAGCCAGCACACGTGCTGCGTCTGCGGGCTCCAGATTGCCGGCGAGCCGGGCCTCCAGGGCGCGTGTCAACAGCTCCTGCCGCCCGCGGCGGCGAAGAGCCTGCTCCAGGCGCCGGGCCTCGTGATCGCTTTCCAGCGCGGCCTCGAGCGCCGATTCCACGAACTCGCCCGCGCGGACCGGGTCGTCCTTCTGCGCGGCGATCTCGCTCAGGTCGAGCAGCGCCTCCGCGCGGCTCGGCCCCTCGGCGTTCGCACCCCGCCCCAGCACCAACAGCAGAGCTCGATACATGCGTTCGGCGCGCTCGAGCTCGCCTTCCTCGAACGCGAGGCGCGCCAGTGCGTGCAGTATCCCGGCGTGTGCCTGGTCGATCCGGTTCGCCGCCCCCAGCTCGGCCAGCGCTTCCTCCCGCTGGCCAGCTGCGAGCGCGACACGGGCCAGTGCGAAGTGCACCAGTGCGCGGTCCTTCGGACGCCGCGAACCGTAGCGCTCGATGCGCGCCCGCAGGATGGCGCTCGCTTCGTCGAAGCGACCTGCCTGCGCCAGCGCGTCCGACAGCGCCAACGGCAGCGATGCGTCCTCGGGATCGAGCGCGGCCGCCTGCTCCAGCAGCGGAACGGCCGCTGCCGGGTCTTCGCGCTTTTCCAGATGCAGGTTGGCCGCTTCGCGCAGAAGCGCAAGCTTCGCGGCAGGCGCAGGAGCGCTCTCCGCTTCAGTCACCAGCAGGCCGGCCAGCGCTTCCCAGTCGCTCACCTCGCGGTACAGGACGCCGAGACGCTGGCGCAGTGCTGCGGGATCGACGGCCCGCTCCAGCGCTTGCTCCAGGCGGGCGCGTGCCCGCTTTCTCAGGCCGGCTGACGCGTAGGCCTCTGCCAGCTCGAGCGCGCGCGGCGCCAGAGCATCCGGCGACGACTGGGCCACCAGCCATTCAAGGACCTCGGCGGCCCGGCGGTGTTCGCCGCGCGCTTCGTGGATGCGGGCGAGGGCCTCGAGCGAGGCTTCGCCGCCGAGCCCCGCGCCCTGCCGGAAGTCTTCCGCAGCGCGCTCCTCGTCGTCGAGACGATCCCTGCAGATCGTGGCGGCGCGTGCCCACAGCTCCGCTCCGACGGTGTTTTCGCCGGCCTGGGCACGGCAGCGCGCCTGTTCCTCCCACAGCGCAGCCAGCTCCCCCTGCCGATCTTCCTGCTCGAGCAATGCCGCGAGACCGCCGACCGCGCCACTCGCCACGCTGTCCGCCGGATCTTCCGCGAATAGCTGCTGGAACAGCTCGATGGCCCGCGCTCTGTCGCCGAGCCGTTCGGCGCACAGCACCGCGGCGTCGCGCTTGAGCTCGCGTCGCCGCTCCGTCTCGAACGGCAATCCGGCGCCGCGTAGATACAGTTCGACAACGTCCTGGTGCTTGCCCTCTGTCGTCAGTCGCGAGCTGAGCACGTCGAGCCCCCAGGACGCAGCGCGCGCAGCGCCGCTGTCGTCGGCGTCGCGCTGCCACGCCTCGATGGACAGCTCCAGGAGGTCGTGCAGCACCTGGTGGTCCTCGCTGCGCGCAGCGTCGCTGGCGGCCACTTCCACGGCGAGCGGCCACTGCCCAGCAGCGACGAACGCCTTCAGGGCCGCGCCGGCGTCCCCGGTGCGCGATCGGTGCAATTCGCCCAGCTGCCGCAGCAGCGCCGAGCGAGCCTCGGCATCGTCGGTCGCTCCGGCTTCCTCGCCCAGCAGCGTCGCGAGCTCCGTCCAGCGCTGCTCCGCCTCGAGCAGAGCGACCAGCGCGTCGAAGCTTTCCGCGTCGCGTCCGTGTTCGCTCCGTACGCGACGCCACACCTCGATGGCCGCGGCGTTGTCGGTGAGCCGCTCGGCGAGCGTGCGGGCGATGCGGACGCGATCGACACGCACTTCCGCAGAGTCCCCGCCCAGTTCTGCGCGCTGCTCCAGGGCGACAATCAGATCTCTCCAGCTGCCCGCCTGGGCGAGCGCGTCCACCAGACCGTCGAGCGCCTCGCGATCGCCTGCATCGTCTTCCAGCCGCCGCTGCCAGTTCCTGACGGCGCGACCCGGATCCCCGAGCTCTGCTGCAGCAACGCGCGCGGCCTCGCCCAGCGCGCGGCGGCGCGCGTCCGGATCGGACTCGAGGTCGACCCGCCGCTCCAGCACGTCGCAGCGCTCCGGCGCGCGTCCACTGTCTTCCAGCAGCTTGTCGAGCGCCCGGGCTGCTTCCAGTGCCAGGTCGTTGTCCTCGTTTTCAGGCGAGAGCACTTCCGCGAACAGATCGATGGCCGCGCTCGACTCGCCGAGCTCCCGGTAGACGGTTGCCGCTTCCGACAGCAGGCCAAAGCCGAGTGCGGCGTCGTCGCTGCGGCGCGCCACGGCAACCAGCAGGCCGGCGCGACGCGCAGCCGAGCCGGTCCGCTCGGCGAGTTCGGCCAGGCGCTGCCGGTACTCCGGCGACGCGGGCTTGATCGCGACGAGCGACGACATGGCATCGAACGCGCCCTGCGGATCATCGAGCGTGTCGAGCCGGAGCCGGACGATTTCCTCGAGACCCTTGATCCGCGTCTTGTCGTCATTGGCCGCTTCGAGCTCGATCTCGAGCATGCGCGCCATGTCTGCGGTGCGCCCCTCGGCCTCGTAGTGATTCTTGAGCCGGCGCGCCGCGCGATCGCGCACCGTGAAATTGCGCTTGCGGCGCCGCCCGCCGGAGCTGGGCGTCATGGTGTCGCGCGAAGCCGGCAGTGCGACCAGCCGTTCCAGAAGCTCGTAGCCGCCCGCTCCGTCGGAAGCGTCGTCGAGCAACGCCTCGAGCAGCTCGAAGGCGGGCAGCGCCTCTCCCAGGTCCAGCCAGAGCGACGCGATACGCGCTCTCTGGTCGGCGAGCTCGCTGCCCTCGAGCCCCGGCAGGCGCTGTGACAAAAGCTCGATCAGCGGCTGGAGCCGCCCCTCGCGCTCGTACAGCCGCTCGAGCGACGACTCGATGCGGGCATCGCCAGGCGCGGCGCGGTTCAACTGTTCCAGATACAGGATCGCGCGGTCCGGATCGGCGGCGAAGTCCTTGGCCGCCATGGAAGCTTCGCGCAAAAGTTCGATGCGCGCCGCCTCGTCTTCCGTGTGCTCGAGCGCCCGGTCGTACAGGTTGAACAGCTCGGGCCAACGCCCCGCGGCGTTGAACGAGAGCTTCAGGCGATCGAAGGCCCAGCCGGCGGCGGGGCTGCGTTCGAGCACGCGCTCGAGCAGCCGCACGACCCGCTCGGGCTCGTCGAACCATTCCTCGTGGAATTCGATCATGCGCTGGCCCAGCGCTTCCACGTCCTCGGGCGACAGCGAAGCGTCGAGCGCGCGCGCGTAGGCCTCGGCCAGAGGCTGCGGCCGGTCGAGCTGCCTCGTCATGCGTTCGGCGATGTCCCACAGGGCCGCGTCCATGGGGCGTTCTTCGGCCCCGCCCAACGCGATCGTCAGACTCGTCTCGGGATCGTCGGCGTAGCACTCGAGCAGTTGTTCGAGCCAGCGCCCGCGCGCTTCGTCGAGGCCGGAGCTGTCGCGCGACACGTCGAGCAGGTTCTTCAACACGGCGGCGCGCGCCTCGACGTCGCCGGCGCTCGCCGCCGCGCGCTCGAGCAGCTCCGCGGCGCGGGCGCGCGCGTCTTCGTCATCCAATGCGCGTTGCACTAGTCTCAGCACGTCCGCGTCGCCCGGAGTGGCTTCGATCATCTGCTGGAGCACGTCGAGCGCTTCGCCGGAGCGCTCCAGATCGAGCAGCATGCCCGCAATCGCCAGATCCACACCGGGACGAGCCTCCGGCTCGCTCCGCGTCGACAGCTCGCGCATCGAGGCCAGCGCGCCTTCGGGATCGCCGTGCATGGCCTGTAGACGCGCCATCTCGCCGAGCGCCTCGGTGCGCTCCGGGTCCAGCTCGAGCACCCGCCGGTACAGCTCGACCGCGGCTTCCGGGCTGCCGAGCAAGTTCTCTTCGGCAACCGCCCAGGCGAACAGCACACTCGCGGGATCGTCGGCGTGCTCGGTGCGCCACTGGAACAGCCAGCGTCGGTCCTGCAGTCGCGCCGGTGTGGCCTCGCCGCTCTGGAGGAATGCGTCGAAGGCCTCCGCCGCGGCGCCGGCCTCGTCGCCGGCCGACTCGATCACCTGGCGGTAGATCGCCGCGGCCTGGTCGTGGCGATCCGGGTCCAGAGCCAGGACGCGCGCGCGCGCCAGGAGCAGCGGCCGGGCCAACGCGGGATGGTCGCCCACGAACTCGACGGCAGCGTCGACGAGCGCGATGAAGACGTCCGCCGCACCGGCGTCGACCGCCTGGGTCTCGAGCGACACGAGCAATGCCATCGGCTGTCGCGGATCCTCGCTCGTCGAGAGCAGCACCCGGAACGAATCCGGCAGGCGCTGCCAGTCACCGGCGCGGGCATCGAGCTCGAAAAGACGCTCGGCTGCTTCGCGCTGCCCGGGCGCCAGCTCCAGTACGCGGCGGTAGAGCCGCCGCGCGAGCGCCTCGTCGCCAGCGGAGCCCTCGCCCAGCCGTGCGCCCGCCAGGAACGAGCGGGCGGCGGCCTCCGGGTCCAGCACGCCCCCGGCCTGCACCTCGCCCAGCCTCTCCAGCAGTGCCGCCTGCTCCTCGGGCACGGTCGTCCCGGCGACCCGCCGCTCGAGCACCGCGGCCAGCGTCGGTGCGTCGTTCTGCGCCGACGACAGTTCCTCGATCGCACCGAGCACCGCGTCGTCGAGCTCCCCGCTCTGCATCAGCTCGCGGTAGTGCGAGAGGGCCTGCTCGGGTTCACCGTGCGCTGCCCGGGCCACGGCCAATCTGAGCAGCGTCGCGTTCCGTCGCTCGCCCTCCGCATGCGGCAGCACGCGCTCCAGCTCCCGGAAGAGACGCTTGTGATCGCCGACCTCCTGGTACGCGTCGACCAGCGCAAGATGCGCCGTCCAGTCCCGCGCATCGTCGAGCAGTGCCAGCTTCCACGTCTCGATCGAGCTTTCCAGGTCGTTCAGGTCGCGGCGCTGCAACGACGCCATGGAGTGCAGCAGCTCGCGGCGACGCGCCGGGTCCTCCGTCCGTTCCAGTGCGGATCGGTACAGCGTCAGGCGCTCCTCGGGGCTGCCCTGCTGCGCAAGCAGCTCGTCGACGCGTCCGAGCAGCTCGGGCGAACCGGGCTCGAACGCCAGCGCGCGGCGAAAGATTTCCACGGCCTGCGCGACGTCGCCCGACGTCACCAGCGCGTCGCCCGCTGCCCGCGCGAGCGAGAGCATCTCGGGGGAATCGACGGGCAGGTCGCCGAGCGCCTCCGCCAGGCCGTTGGCGCGGAGCGCCGGGTTGCCGACGCGCCCACCAATTTCCTGGACGTGGACCAGCCAGGTGCCCAGCGCCGAGCGCTGCTCCCGCACGGCCGCCTTCAGACCCGTGGTGGCGAGTGATAGCGCCCGCTCGGGATCGCCCAGGGAGCCATCGGCAGTCCGGACCGCTTCCTCCAGTGCGGCGAGCCGTTGATCCGGCGAATCCGCAAGCTCGCTGCGTGTCTCGAGCACCTTGACCAGGCCCGTCGCGGCTTCCTCCGCGCGGTAGAGCGGTTCGAGGATGTCGGCGGCCTCGAGTCGTACCTCGCCGCTGCCCAGCAGCTTCTCGACCGCCAGGCGGCTGCCGCGCTCCGCCGGGTCGGCGGACAGGGCTTCACGGAATGCCGAAAGTGCGCCGGCCGTGTCCTCCAGCCGCGACAGCTTGATCTGGGCCAGCCGTGAGTACAGACCCGGCCGTTCTTCGTTGGGTGAAAGCTCGATTTCGCGTTCGAGCAGCCAGGCCAGCTCCTGCCACTGATGCTCCTGCTCGAGGAGCGGGAGCATCCTCGCGTGCGCGTCGCGCGCGGGACCGTAGGTGGCGATCAGCGCGCGCCACGCGGAGAGCGCCGCCCGCCGATCGCGCGTCCGCGTCGAGCGAAGATCGGCCGCACGGAACACGAGCTCGCGGGCCTGTTCGGGATCCTTCGCCCGCTGGGCACGCCGCTCCAGGACGTCGATCAATGCCTCGGGGTCGTCGTTCTGCTCGCACAGCTCCTCGAGCCGGGCCAGAGCCTTGTCCGCCCAGGGCGAGTCGAGCAGCGCGCGCCAGGCGCTGATCGCCCGGGCCACATCTGGCGGATCGCTCTTTTCGCACAGCTCCGCGAGGCTCCGCGCGGCGGCCTGTCGCGCTTCGGGTTCGGGCTCCAGCTTGACGACCAGCTCGAGCGCAGCGAGCTGGGCTTTCTGCGCCCCCGCCTGGGCGTGCAGGTCCACCAGCCGCCGCGCCGCCTCGAGCACAGCGCTGTCGTCCTGCGCCGACTCGACGACCTGCTGGAAGGCCGCCTGGGCACGCTTTACGTCTCCGGATTCGACAAACACGTTGCCGATCTCGGCCCCCACCCTGGCGCGGACGGCCGGGTCGCGGCAGCTCGACAGCGCGCGCTGCAGCAAACGCGCGGCGTCCTGCGGCTTGCCCAGGGCCAGGCTGAGCCGCACGTAGCGCTTGCGCACGTTGTCGTCGCCGGGATCGCCCGCGACCACCGGACCGAGTAGCTGCAGCGCGCCGGCCGCGTCATCGAAATGATCCTCGCGCAGGATCGCCAACCGCCGCTGCACGTCCATCCGCCTTGGCCCGCGCACCAGCCCGAGCTCCTTTTCGAGCATGGCGGCGGCGTCGTCGATGCGACCGAGCTTCTGGTAGGCGTCCGACAGAGCCGCAGCCGCGCGCGGCGCCACCGGCTTGTTCTCGAGCAGGATCTCGGCGACCTTCTGCGCGGCTTCGTTGTCCGGCTGCGCCGCGAGCAGCGCTTCGACGTGCGGCGTCGCGCGCTGCGGCTCCTTCAACACCCCCGTGAAAAGCTCCATCAGGCGCACGTGGACGGGGAGCGCTTCTGCCTCGTCGGGTGGTGGTTCGCGCAACAAGGCCTGCTCGAGCACGCGCGCTGCGTCCTTCGGGCGACCGAGCGCCATGTAGCGCGCCTCCAGCGCTGCGCGCGTCGCAATGGCGCCCGGCTCGATGCGCAGAATCCGCTGGCAGATGTCGATCGCCAGCTCGTCGGCGCCTTTCGCATTCTCCACCAGCTCCGCAGCACGGCTCAGCAGCATGAGTTGCTGGTCGCGGTCACGCTCGGAGCCCGCAGCGTCGACGTAGAGCTGGGCTAGCTTCGCGTTCTGGCCGGCTTCCGTCAGCAGTCGCTCCAGCACTCCGAACGCGTCGGGATGGCCGGGCACCACGCCCAGCACCTGCTCGGCGTGCGCGATCGCGCCGTCCGGATCCCCGAAGAAGTCCGCGAAGAACGTGACCGCGTGCATGAGCAGTTCCGCCTGCTGCTCGGGAGGCAGCAGCTTCACGCGCTTGTCCTGGCTCAGGTTCTCGTACGCGAACGCGAGCTCGGCCAGCAGGTCGTCGCGCATGACTGCTTCGTGGAACTGCGGCCACAGTTCCGGGCGCGGCTGTCCTTTCGCGACGCCCATCACCAGGGTGTCGAGAACGGCGTCGGGGCTTTGCAGCGGCTGCTGCAGCACGGCTTCGAGGTCGTCCAGTCTCAATTTCAGGGTTCCTGAAGTGCGGTTTCCACCCATCGGAGCATTCGTGGACATACAGCCCCCGGATTTTCCGCCGCCCCGAGGGCGCGCGGGACAAATACGCTACCAGAGTCATGGGCTTCCGAGGGAACGAAGCTTGCTCACGCCGCATTGCGGCATGGGACCGTCCCGGCGCGCGCGAACGGCGGCTGGTGCGTCTGGTGCCGCTGGTCTAGAAAGTCGGCGGGTGCCCGCCCCGGACGGACCGGTGCGGACCCGGAAAGGAGGCCAGGTTGAAAGACGTGCGTTTGACGCAGCTCGTCCAGGGCGGTGGCTGAGCACGGAAGCTGCCCGCCGAGGACCTGGTCCAGGTCCTGAGCCAGCTCCCTGCCCTGCCTCATCGTTGGGTCGGCTCCGAAGCCGGATCGCTCGACGACGCGGCACTCGTGCGTCCGGAGGGCGCCGCCCGCTCGCTCGTCCTCACCCTCGACGTGATCACGCCCATCGTCGACGATCCGGGCTCGTTCGGGCGCATTTCTGCGGCAAACGCCCTGAGCGACGTGTACGCCATGGGCGGCGCGCCCGAGGTGGCGCTCTCGTTTGTCGGCGTGCCGGACCAGGTCGGTCTGGACGTGCTCGAGGCCATCCTGCGCGGCATGACGGAAAAGGCGCACGAAGCGGGCTGCGCCGTCGTGGGCGGACACAGCATCCGCGACACGGAACCGAAGTGCGGGTTGGCCGTAGTCGGCTCGGTCGAGCCAGGCGCGGCCTGGACGCACCGCCGCGGCGAGGCGGGTCAGCTGCTCGTGCTGACCAAGCCGATCGGCACCGGCGTGATTGCCCAGGCGCTTCGCAAGGACCAGGCGGAACCGGCGTGGCTCGAGGCCGCAATCCGCAGCATGGAGACTCTGAACCGCGCGGCTTGCGACGCCGGGCGCGCCCACGGCGTGACCGCCGCCACCGACGTGACCGGTTTCGGCCTGCTCGGACATCTGTCGCACATCACCGCAGCGAGCGGACTGTCCGCGACCGTGCGCCCGGACGCCGTGCCGCAGCTTCCCGGTGCGATCGACGCGGCGCGCGCCGGCCATATCCCCGGGGGAAGCCGCAAGAATCTCGCCTACGCGCGTCCGCATCTGCGCGGCGCCGACGCCATCGAGCCAGCGCTCCTCACGCTGCTGGCGGATGCGCAGACGAGCGGCGGGCTGCTGCTCACGGTGCCCGCCGGGTCGGCTTCCGCGTTGCTCGCGGCGCTGCAGGGCGCAGCGGTGATCGGCGAGCTCGTCGACAGGGAACCCGGCGTGATCGAGCTCGGGTAGACCGCGAAAGGCCGCGCCGGCGCAACTTTCGTGATGGCCGGCCGCGCGCGCCGCAGTAGTTGCGCGGAACCGCCGGTGCAGGGCGCGTTTGCTCCGGCACGCCCGATGCACGGTGCAGCCCGCATGCGTACACGCTCCCTCGCCTGGATCCTCGTCGCCGCCTCGAGCGCCGCCGCCCTGCTGGCAGCCTGCGAGAAGAAGAAGGCGCCGCCCACACAGGAAACCACCCCCCCCTCGACCAGCGCGTCCGCAGCTCCCGCCGCGTCCGCTGCAGCGAAGGTGACGATCGACAAGGACATGCTGTCGGCGTTCGGGCCGCTGCCGGCCGCGATGACCTCCGAAAAGAACCCGATCACCGAACCGAAGGTCGAGCTCGGTCGCATGCTCTACTACGACAAGCGCGTGAGCCGGGACGGCGACGTGAGCTGCGAGACCTGCCACCAGCTCGACAAGTTCGGCGTCGATCACCTGCCCGTCTCGCTCGGCGAAAAGAAGCAGAAGGGCACGCGCAACGCTCCGACCGTGTACAACGCCGCCGGGCACCTCGCGCAGTTCTGGGACGGCCGCTCGCCCGACGTCGAGGACCAGGCCAAGGGCCCTGTGCTGAACCCGGTCGAGATGGGGATGAAAGGCGCCGGGGCCGTGGAAAAGCGGCTGTCGGCCATTCCGGGCTACGTCGCCGCCTTCAAGAAGGCCTTCCCCGGGGAAAAGAACCCCGTCACCTTCGACAACTTCGCCAAGGCGGTCGGCGCTTTCGAGCGCAAGCTGGTCACGCCATCGCGCTGGGACCAGTTCCTCGCCGGCAACGACAAGGCGCTCACCGACAAGGAAAAGCAGGGGTTCAGGACCTTCGTGGAGACCGGCTGCCCCACCTGCCACACCGGCGTCTACGTCGGAGGCTCGATGTTCCAGAAGCTCGGCCTGGTCAAACCCTGGCCCGACCAGAAGGACCAGGGCCGGTTCAAGGTCACCAAGAAGGACCAGGACAAGATGATGTTCAAGGTCCCGAGCCTGAGGAACGTGGCCGAGACGGCCCCCTACTTCCACGATGCCTCGGCGAAGACGCTGGAGCAGGCGGTCCGCATGATGGCCGAGCACCAGCTCGGCAAGAAACTCGACGACGCCCAGGTCGCGTCGATCGTGACCTGGCTGAAGTCGCTGACAGGCACGATTCCAGAGGCGTACATCAAAGAACCGGAGTTGCCGGGCAAGACCTGAACCGGACCCGCGCCCGAAAGCACTGGGCGCCGGCGCAGCGACGGGGCAAGCTCGCCCGCTGGAGGAACCCCGGATGTTCGAGACGGCAGAGCTCGGTCGCAAGCTGGACAAGGACGAATACGAAGCCGCGGTTCCGGGGCTTCGTACCGATCTGCTCCGGGTCCAGAAGCAGCTCCACGACGCGGACTTCCCCGTGGTCATCGTGGTCAACGGGGTGGACGGGGCGGGCAAGGGCGACACCGTGAACCTGCTCTACGAGTGGATGGACGCGCGCTACCTGTTCACCCACGCGTTCGGCAAGCCCACCGAGGACGAGCGAGAGCGGCCACCGTACTGGCGGTTCTGGATGAGCCTACCCCGGCGGGGGCGCATCGGCATCTTCTTCGGCTCCTGGTACACCGACCCGATCCTCCAGCGCACCTACGGCAAGCACGACGACGACCAGCTCGACGCGACGATGCGTCGCGTGAACGCTTTCGAGAAGGCGCTGGTGGACGACGGCGCGCTCGTCATCAAGCTCTGGTTCCACATCAGCAAGAAACAGCAGAAGAAGCGCTTCAGGTCGCTGGAGAAGTCGCCCGAGACGAGCTGGCGTGTCTCGAAGACCGACTGGAAGCACCACGACCTCTACGACGACTTCCGAGCGGTCTGCACGCGCGCCCTGCGCGAGACCAGCACCGGCGAAGCACCCTGGACGATCATCGAAGGCACGGACGAGCGCTTCCGCCATGTCACGGTCGCCCGTCACATCATCGAACGCATCGACCAGCGGCTGGCCGCGCCGACGCCTTCACGCCCGCCGCCGCCGAATCCCGACGTCCCCGACCCGGTCACGATCCTCGACTCGCTCGACCTGTCGAAGAAGCTTGACAAGAAGAACTACGAGGAAGCGCTCGCGCAGGAGCAGGCGCGACTCAACAAGCTGAGCCGCAAGATCGCCAAGAAGCGTCTCGGCGTGATCATGGCTTTCGAGGGTTGGGACGCCGCCGGCAAGGGCGGTGCGATCCGCCGCGTGACCCACGCGATCGACGCACGACAATACCGGGTGATCCCCATCGCCGCGCCGACCGACGAGGAAAGAGCGCACCACTATCTGTGGCGGTTCTGGCGACATCTGCCCAGGCTCGGACGCTTCACTCTCTACGACCGCAGCTGGTATGGGCGCGTGCTGGTCGAGCGCGCGGAGGGCTTCGCCAGCGAAGCGGAGTGGATGCGCGCGTACAAGGAGATCAACGACTTCGAGGAGCAACTGGTCGACTACGGCATCGTGCTGGTCAAGTACTGGCTGCACATCGACGCCGACGAACAGCTGCGCCGCTTCCGCGAGCGCGAGGCGCTGCCCTGGAAGCAGTACAAGATCACGGACGAGGACTACCGGAACCGCGACAAGATGAACCTGTACGAGCAGGCGGCGAGCGACATGGTGGCGCGTACCAGCACCGAGTTCGCACCGTGGACGCTCGTCGAAGCGAACGACAAGCGCTACGCGCGGCTCAAGGTGCTGCGCACGGCCTGCGACCGCATCGAGGCCGCGCTGTAGCGACGGCGCTCCCCGTGGTGCGGCGCCGGGGCCGCTGGCCGCCTCCCCGACCCCCCGGAGCCTACACAAAACGCAAGCGGCATCCAGATGCCACTTGCATGTGACGCAGGACCGGGAAGGATCCCGCGCGCTGGCCGTAGCAGGCTCAACCAACGGAGGAGTTGCACCCATGAGATTCACCAAGCTCGCGACCGCAGGCATTCTCGTTCTCGCCGTCGGCGGCATGGCCGCCTGCCACAGCGGCCCCGAAGGCAAGTACTCGCTCGACAAGACCGAGATGAAGAAGCAGATGGAAACGAAGGTCGCGAAATTGCCGAAGGAGCAGCAGGCCTTCGCCAAGCTTGCGACGGCCATGATCGACGCGATGAACATGGAGGTCGAACTGCAGAGCGGCGGCAAGCTCCACGCGACGTCGACCAAGCCCGCGTTCGAGAAGGGCAAGCCGGCCAAGACCGAGAGCAAGGACGGCACCTGGCACAAGGACGGCGAGAAGCTGATCCTGACCATCGACGGCAAGGACCTGAAGTGCGACCAGACGGGCAAGTCGCTCTCCTGCACCGGGGACAAGCCCGGCGAGCCGCCCATGGTCTTCGTCAAGTCGTAGACCGGCTGGCGACTGGCCGTCGGGCTGCGGACGGCCCCGCCGCCCGCGGATTTCCTGGCCGGCGGGGCCTCTGCCTCGCCGGCTCGTCCGCGCAGAAACCGCGGCTCCGGAATGTTTCCGAAACCACAGAGAGCGCATCCGGTAACCTGCACGAAACAATAGCGGTGCTTACTCGGGACGCATGAACTCGGGTGACACGGCCTGGCTCTTGATCTCTTCCGCGCTGGTGCTTCTGATGACGCCGGCGCTGGCGCTGTTCTACGGCGGCATGGTCCGGCGAAAGAACGTCCTGTCGACCCTCATGCACTCGATGGCGGCGATCCCACTCATCAGCGTGATCTGGGCGGTGTGCGGCTACTCGCTGGCGTTCGGCGGAACGCACGGTGGGCTTCATCGGCGGCTTCGACTTCCTCGGCCTGTCGGGTCTTGCCGGCACCGAGCACGGCAGCGTTCCCACACTCGCCTTCGTCGCCTTCCAGATGATGTTCGCGGTGATCACGCCGGCGCTGATCTCGGGGGCGTTCGCGGAGCGCATGAAGTTCAGCGCCTACATCGCGTTCATCGCGCTCTGGTCGCTGCTGGTGTACGTGCCGGTCTGCCACTGGGTGTGGGCCGACGGCGGCTGGCTGTTCAAGCTCGGCGCACTGGACTTCGCGGGCGGCACGGTCGTCCACCTGACGGCCGGGATCTCCGCGCTCGTCTGCGCGCTCGTGATCGGCAAGCGGATGAAGTACCCGCAGGAGCGGGCCATTCCGCACAACCTCACCATGACGGTCACCGGCGCGGGGCTGCTCTGGTTTGGATGGTTCGGCTTCAACGCGGGCAGCGCGCTGGCTTCGGGGCAGCTGGCGTCGCTGGCGTTCGTGACGACGCACCTCGGCGCGGCGTCAGGCGCGTTCGGCTGGGTGGTCATCGAGTGGCTGCATCGCAGGAAGCCGACGGCTCTCGGCGTCGCTTCGGGGCTCGTTGCCGGGCTGGTCGCGATCACGCCCGCAGCCGGCTTCGTTCCTCCCTGGGCCGCGATGGCGATCGGCGCGGCGGCCGGCGCGATCTGCTACGGCGCGGTCGTTGCCAAGGACCACCTCGGCTACGACGATTCGCTCGATGCCTTCGGCGTCCACGGCGTCGGCGGGCTGGTCGGCGCGCTGTTGACCGGGGTCTTCGCAGTAAAGGCGCTGAATCCCGCCGGAGGCGATGGGCTCCTGGCCGGCAACCCGCACCAGCTCGTGGTCCAGCTCATCGCCGTCGGCGCATCCGGTCTGTACGCGGGCGTCGTGACGTTGGTGCTGCTGTTCGCGATCAAGGCGACAATCGGCCTGCGCGTGGATGAACAGGACGAGACCGAGGGACTCGATGCCACGCAGCACGGCGAGGAGGGCTACGCCGCCTGACCGCCTAGCTGGTAGGGTGCGCGGCAGTATGCAGCCGACCGGAATGATCGAGCGCGCGACGCGCTGGCTCTCCGAACACGCGACGCGCACTCCGGGCAGCATCCTGCTCGGCCAGATCCGGCAGTCCGTGGCAGAGCGCACGCTCGCCCGCTACTCGGCCGAAGCCGAGCGCAGCTGGCCAGGGCTGGCCGAGGGAGCGCCGGAAGCCCGGGCCGAGCTCGCGGATGTGGCTGAACGCGCGCTGTCCACGATGCGCAGCGAGGTCGATCTGGAAGCGAGCCACGCGGGTCTGCTGCAGGCGTGGGCGGCGCTGATGGACGCGCGCTGGCGCGAGACGTACGAAGGCGAATACCTCGACGACCCCAGCGTGGATCACGAGCGGCGCGTGCGCATCCTCGAGCACCTCGACGCGATGAACGATCTACTGGACACCTACCGCGGCTTCTTCGAGTGGCTCAGGCCGATGCTGTGCGAAGACCGCACGACGCGCCTGCTCGAGCTGGCCGCTGGACACGGCGGCTTCGCGCTAGCCCTGGCACGCCGCGCCCGGGATGACGGGCTCGACCTCGAGCTACTGGCCAGCGACATCAAGCAGGAGTACCTCGACCTGGGCGCGGCGCGCGCCCGCAGCGAGGAACTCGACGTGCACTTCGGGCTGCAGGACGCGCTCGACCTCGGCAACCTCGAGCCCGGCAGCTACGACGTCCTGATGTGCATGCAGTCGCTGCATCACTTCCCGGCGGGAGAGGTCGCCGTGATGTTCACCGAGGCGGCGCGCGTCGCCGCGCGCGGCGTGCTGTTCTTCGACGGCACGCGCAGCTCACTGGCGGCGCTCGGTCTGGGCGGGCTCGGCCTGTTCCGCTACGGGGACCGCGACTTCGTTCACGACGCGATGGTCTCTTTCCGCCGTTTCTTCGTCGCCGAGGAGCTGGAGCTTCTGGCCCGGCTGAGCCCCTGGGGCGCCCAGGCCCGCGCGCAGTGGATCGCGCCGGGGCACTGCGTCCTGGCACTGGCGAAGCAGGACACGTAGCAGAATGTCACAATACTGCGGCATTCTGCCACATTCCAGCTCCTAGCTGCCGACGACGAAGCAGACGCTGGTCGTGCCGCTCCCGCCGATGTTGAGTGTGCCGAAGTTCCGCGCACCAGGCACCTGGTAGTCGCCCGCCGTGTCGGTCACCTGCTTGTACGCGTCGAGCAGCTGGCGCACGCCGGTGGCACCCACGGGATGTCCCGCGCCGATCAGTCCGCCGCTCGGATTGATCGGGTGCGTGCCGCCGATCTCGAGCCAGCCTTCCTCCACGGCCTTCCAGCTCTCGCCCGGCGCGGTGATGCCGAAGTGGTCGATCGCCATGTACTCCGAGGTCGTGAAGCAATCGTGCGTCTCGATCCCGTCGATGCCGTTCACGTCCGCGATCCCGGCGCGATGGAACGCGTCGGTGATGGTGGCGCGCACGTGCGGCAGCACGTAGCGGTCGCCCGCGCTTTCGGCGACCTTGTCGGCGAAGCGGAGCCGCGCGGTGTGGTGCCCCCAACCCTTGATGCGCGGGATGCGGTCGAGCGACACGCCGCGACGCTTCGCGTAGCGCGCCGCCACGTCGGCGCTCGCGAGGAACACACACGCCGCGCCATCCGTCACCTGTGAGCAGTCGGAGACCCGGATGCGCCCGCCGACCGCCGGATTGTCGTCCGTGCGGCAGAGCGCCTGGCCCTTGTTCATGTACCAGGTGCGCGTCTGGGCGTTCGGGTTCTTCTTCGCGTTTTCGTAGTTGAGCGTCGAGATCCCCGCGAGGTACTCGTCCCTAAGGCCGTAGCGCTTGTCGTATTCGTCGCCCAGCTTGCCGAACAGCTTCGGGAACGGGAACTCGATGCCCTGCGCTTCGCGCTCGTACCAGGCGGCGGTGCCGAGGTAGTCCCCGCCGCGTGCCGCATCGACCGTCTTCATCTGCTCGATGCCCACCACCGCGGCGAGCCCGTAGCGCCCCGCTTCGATCTCGGCTGACGCGGCGAGCAGCGCGATGCTGCCGGACGCGCACGCCGCTTCATGCCGGCTGGTGGGCAGCCCGCTGAATACCGGATCCACTTCCACGAAGAAGGCGCCGAGATGGCCCTGCATGCAGTACAGCTCGGCGGCGAAATTTCCGACGTGGGCGACCTCGATCTCCGTCCGGCGTCGACCTCGGCAGCCGAGAGCGCGCCCTCGCACCGATTCGCGCATCAGGGCGAGGAAGTGCTTGTTCTCCTTCGTCCAGTTGCGTGCGAAATCGGTCTGGTATCCGCCCAGGATGTAGACTTCGTTGCCCATCGTTCATCACTGCCTTCGCGCTCTCAGGCTGCGATGAAGAACCTGCCGACGTTCACTTGCGGCTCGTTGAAGAACCGGTGCGGCTCGGTGCGGGCGTCGCGGAGCGCGTCCGGCACGGGCACGCCGCTGTCCTCCAGCATGCGCACCGCCGGGCCGACCCCGATCGTGTCCACCAGCACGCTCGGCGGCGCCCAGTTGAAACCGAAGCCCATGATCAAGTCGATGCCGCGGATCGAATCGGTCACTTCCCCCACCCGGTGGAATGCATAGCTGATGTAGCCGGCAATGACCCTGCGCGCCAGCTCGGCCTCGGTGCCCCTGGCCGCCATCAGACGCCGCCATCGCCGCGCGGTAGTCGCCGACGCGGTGCAGCGCGGTCACCTCGTCGATGAACGACAGATCCGGCAGCTTGACCTCCGCGAGCGGGCGGTAGCGGCTTGAAGCCGGATCGAGCACCAGCTTCCGCTTGTTCGTTGTCGCGCTTGAAGAAGCCGCCCCCGGTCTTGCGACCGAGCGTGCCCTTGCGCGATGAGCTCGCGCATGTAGCCGGGCAGCTCGAGCGTCGCGTGCGCCTCGTCGTCGGTCAGCTGGTGGATGTTGTCGACGATGGCCTGGTGGATGTCCCAGCCGACCAGGTCGATGGTCGCGAGCGGCGGCAGCGCGCGGCCCGTGTACGGCCCGACCAGCCGATCCATCAGCGCGGGGCCGTACTCCTCGGCGAGCTGGGCCACCTCGTTCAGCACCTTGAATCCGACGCGATTGCCGGCGAAGCCGGGCGTGTCCGCGGTGCGGATCATCACCCGCCCCAGGCGCCTTTCCGCGAACGCTTCGACGAAATCGACCAGAGCCGGGTCCGTGTCGCGTACCCGGGATCAAGCTCGGTGCCGACGATCACATTGGGGGGGTTGAAGAAATGCAGCCCCATGAAGTGGCGGCGGAACGACTCGCTGCGGCCCTGCGCCAGACGGTTGATCGAAAGGCCCGACGTGACCGTCGCCACGATCGAATCCGGGCGGCGGACGCGGCGTCGACGCGCTCGAAGAACTGCTCCTTCAGCTCGAGCTTCTCGGTGACCGCCTCGAAGACGAGATCCGCGTTGGCGACGGCCCGTTCGAAGTCCTCGTCGTACGAGCCGCATTCGACCCGGTCGGCAACGGTCGGCGAGCGCACCTGCTTCACCGCGGCCGCGAGCCCCTGCTCGGCCTTCTCGCGGGTCCGCGCGAGGAACGTGACCTTCGGCACGGCCGTCGTGAACAGCGCGCCGCTGCCGTAGCCCATGGTGCCGTTGGCGCCGAGCACGACGACGTGGCCGATGCTGCGCCGTGCGAGGACTTCCTCCAGGCGTGCGTTCTCGAATTCGATGATGTCATGCGCGTGCCCTCCTGCTCGAGCCGTTGCGCCGTTTACAGCTTTACAGACCGACGCAGTGCGTAACCTAGATCGCGTGCCTGGCACCGATCAACCAGCGGCAGGATTTGCGCGTTCCGCGGCTTTACAGCCCCATTCACTTTGTAAACGCAGCGGGCGCGAACGCCGTGTTCCCGCGGGCTTGCGCGTTCGGCGTCGCTCAGCGACAGACGCGGTTCTTGCCGCCCTGCTTGGCGCGGTACATCGCCTCGTCGGCGCGCTGGAACAGCGTGGCCGCGTCGGTCGCGCTCTCCGGAAGCGAGGCTACTCCGATCGAGATCCCCGGCTTGAGCGGAATGCCGTCCTTCTCGAACTTGTGCTCGCCGACCGCCTGGCGGATCTCCTCGGCCACGGCGACGCCCGCTTCGGCGTCGATCCCGGGCAGCGCGGCCAGGTACTCGTCGCCGCCGAAGCGACAGCCGATGCCACGCGCACCGACCACGCTGCCGATCAGCTTGCCGGCCTCGCCGATGACGTATGCGCCGAACAGGTGCCCGTACGTGTCGTTGATGCGCTTCACGCCGTCCAGATCCATCACGAGCAACGTCAGCGGACGCTCCTGCTGGTGCGCCGCCTCGATCAGCTGTGCGAGCTCCGCGTCGAATTTCCGCCGCACGAACAGGCCGGACAGGTCGTCGACGTTGAGCATCTTCTCGACCACGCTGTTGTAGGCCTGCTCGATCCCGTCCTGCAGCTCGAAGCGGACAATGGTGCCGCCGAACACGATCTTGTCGTGCGGTTTGAGCGCCACCTCGGTGCAGCGCTGGCCGTTGACGGCGGTGCCGTTCGTGCTGCCGAGATCGACCAGCGTCCAGGCGTCGCCGCGATCCTCGAGCCGGGCGTGATGCCACGAGACCAGACCGTCGGTGAGCGTGAGCTCGACATCCGGATCGCGTCCAACCATCAGGGTGCGATCGACCATGACGCGCTGGCCGACCTCGTTGCCGCTCATGACGACCAGCACGGGACGGTAGGGCGCCTTGACGTGGCGCATGATCTCGCTCGAGACCTCTTCCCCCGCCTTCAGCGTCGCCATGCGAACCGGACGCTTGTCGCTCGGACCGGACACGCCAGCGATACTAGCATGGGGTCCGTCCGGCCTCATGACCGGGGATCTCAGCACTCTATCAGCTCGATCCGGTAGCCGTCGGGGTCCTCGACGAAGGCGATCACCGTCGTACCATGCTTCATCGGGCCGGCTTCGCGCACCACCTTGCCGCCGCGGCGCTTGATCTCCTCGCACGCCGCGGCCGCATCGGGCACCTGGAGCGCGACGTGGCCAAAGCCGTCACCGAGCTCGTAGCTATTCGTGTCCCAGTTGTGCGTGAGTTCGATGACGGCCTGCTCGCTCTCCGGACCATAGCCGACGAACGCGAGCGTGAAGCGCCCGCCGGGGTAGTCCTTCTTCCGGAGCAGCCTCATGCCGAGCACCTCGGTGTAGAAAGCGAGCGAGCGTTCCAGATCGCCGACGCGCAGCATGGTGTGCAGGAGTCGCATGGCCGGAGCTTGCGCACGCAGCGCCGGGCGATCAAGTGGGGACCCTCGACGCCGACGCGAAGCGCGCCGTGGCTCACCGGTTCATGCCGCCCGGTTCGAGCAACGCGTCGACCCGATCGGTCAAGAGCGGTCCCGACAGCTGGTGGAAGCGGTAGCTCACCCGCACCAGCGGCATTTCGAGCTTCAGCACGCGGTCGAGTCGCGCGGGGCTGGCGTCCACGACCAGATCGGCGCCGGAGCGGCGGATGGTCTCGGCGAGATCGGCGAGCTGCGCTTCCGAATACCCCATCGCGGGCAGCACGCCCTCGAGGTGCGGATAGCGGCGGAACGTGTCGGCGAGGGTGCCGACCGCGCCGGGGCGCGGGTCGACGAGCTCGGCCGCGCCGGCGCGCCGCGCCGCGATCGTCCCCGCACCGTAGCCCATGCCGCCGTGCGTGACCGTCGGCCCGTCCTCGACGACCAGCACGCGCCGGCCGCGCACCGCTGCTGCGTCGGCGAGCTCGATGTCCAGATCGGCCTCCACGATCTCCGCGCTCGGGTTCGCGCCCTGGATGTTCGCGCGGATCGTCGCCACATCGTCCGACCTGGCGCCAGACACCTTGTCGATCACGACGATGTCGGCGCGGCGCAGATTCGTCTCGCCCGGGTAGAAGCGGAGCTCGTGCCCCGGACGCAGCGCATCGGCGACCACCAGCGACAGATCCGGGTGGATGAACGGCATGTCGTTGTTGCCGCCGTCCCACAGCACCAGGTCCGACTCCTCTTCAGCGGCGGCGAGCACGCGCGCGTAGTCGACGCCGGCGAACACCACCAGGCCCTGTTCCACGTAGGGTTCGTATTCCTCGCGCTCCTCGATGGTGCAGTCTGCGCGGGACAGGTCCTCCGCCGAAGCGAAGCGCTGCACGGCCTGCTTTTGCAGATCGCCGTAGGGCATCGGATGGCGGATCACGCCGGCGCGCACGCCCCGGCGCCGCAGGTGGCGCGCCAGGTACTGGCTGAGCGGGCTCTTGCCGGCCCCGGTGCGCACCGCCGTCACCGCTACGACCGGACGCCGCGAGCGGAGCTCGGTCTGCCGCGGGCCGAGCAGTGCGAATGCCGCCCCCGCGGCCTGCACGCGGCTGGCCTTGTGCATCACCTCCTCGTGCGGCAGATCGCTGTACGAGAGGAACACGAAGTCGATCTCGAAGCGCTCGATCAGCTCCTCGAGGCGTTCCTCGGAGAAGATCGGAATGTCCTCGGTGTACTCTGGCCCGGCCAGCTCGCGGGGAAAGCTGCGCTGCTCGATGAACGGGATCTGCGTCGCCGTGAACGCCTGGACCCTGAACCCGGGCTGTGCGCGGAAGAACGTCTGGAAGTCGTGGAAGTCGCGACCGGCAGCTCCCATGATCAGGCAGCGGAACCTCGTGGCCATCGCCGACAGCGTGTGGCTTTGCGACGCGCTGCGCCACGCCGGCCCGCCGCGGCGGCTGATCGTTGCGTCATGCCCGCGGGGCCGGACGCCACACCTGTGGCAAGAGCCACGCTACGGCAGGCCGCGCTGCACGCCCCGGGGGCGCGCCGCCAGTCTGAGCACGTCGTCGACGAGAGGCTTGTCGCTATGTCCGCGCTGGCGGCGCCGGGACAAGAGCAGGAACACGAACACGACCTCGAAGATCACCAGAACCAGAACCGGCCAAGTGGCGTCTCCCAGGAGCTCGGTGTTCATGTCGACCCTCCTCTCCGGCGTAGACGAGGAGCAGGAAACGGGCCAACAAAGCCGCAACGATCATGCCGCGGCGCGGCGACGCGCCGCGGCTACGAGCGCGGCCGGCGGGCGCTCTTGCGACGGCGACGCGCGGCGCCCGGCGCGGGCGGCACCAGGCACTCTGGAGCGCGGCCGATCAGATCGCGCCGCCCGGCCTTCGCCAGCGCTTCGCGCGCGAGCGCGTGGTGCTGCTCGTCCCACCAGAACAGCAGCGCCTTCATCATGCGCTTTTCCCTGAGTTCGCGCGCCGTGTAGACGGCTTCACCCGAGAGCGGGTCGAGGCCGGTGTAGTACATGCTGGTCGCGATGGACATCGGCGTCGGGATGAAGTCCTGGATCTGCCGCGGCCGCAGATTCTGCCGCTTCAGATAGAGCGCGAGATCGACCGTGTCGGCGAGTGTCGAGCCCGGATGCCCGGTGATGAAATACGGCACCAGGTACTGCTCCTTGCCGGCTTTGGCGCTGGCCTGGCAGAACGACTGCGTGAAGCGCTCGTAGTGCTCGATGCCGGGCTTCTTCATCTTGTCGAGCACGCGGGGGTTGTTGTGCTCGGGCGCGACCGAGAGCTGTCCGCCGGTGTGGCGCTCGGCCAACTCGCGGATGAACGCGGGGCTCCGCTCGGCCAGGTCGTAGCGGACTCCCGATGCCACGAAGACACGCTTGATGCCCTTTTCGGCGCGGACCCTTCTCAGGAGATCGATCAGTGGATCATGATCGGTACGCAGGTTGTCGCACACGCCGGGGTGCACGCAGGACAGCCGCCGGCACGCGCTTTCCGTGCGCTCGTCCCCGCAGCTCATGCGGTACATGTTCGCGGTGGGGCCGCCCACGTCGCTGATGACGCCGGAAAAGCCCTGCATGCGGGTCAGCGCCCTCACCTCGCGGATCACGCTGTCCGCCGAGCGGCTCTGGATGATGCGGCCCTCGTGCTCGGTGATGCTGCAGAAGGTGCAGCCTCCGAAGCAGCCGCGCATCGTCACGATCGATTCCTTGACCGTATCGAACGCCGGAATGCGCTTGCCGCCATAGGCCGGATGCGGCGCGCGCTGGAACGGAAGGTCGTACAGCTCGTCCATCTCCGCTTCTTCCAGCGGCAGCGCGGGCGGGTTGAAGTACACGGCTTGATCGCCGTGCGGCTGCAGCAGCGGACGCGCGTTGTGGGCGTTGGTCTCGTACTGCAGCAGCCGCGACGCCGCCGCGAAGGCGCGCTTGTCGCTCGATACCACTTCGTACGACGGCAACACGACGACCCGGCCGTCGCGCACGTAGCGGCTGGCCTCGGCGGCGAGCGGCTCCCAGTCCGCACGGCGATTGAGGACGCGCGCGGTGCCGCGGATGTCCACCAGCTCGCCGACCTGCTGTCCCGCATCGAGCCGGCGTGCGATCTCCCACGCGGCGCGCTCGCCCATACCGAACACGAGCAGGTCGGCCTTGGCGTCGAGCAGGATGCTGCGGCGCACCGAGTCGGACCAGTAGTCGTAGTGCGCGATGCGGCGCAGCGATGCCTCGATCCCACCGATGACCACAGGCACCCCGGGAAACGCCTGGCGGCACAGGTTGGAGTAGACGAGCGTGGCGCGATTGGGACGGCAGCCGGTGCGTCCGCCCGGCGAGTACTGATCCTCCGACCGCACCTTCTTCTGGGCGGTCAGCTTGTTCAGCATCGAGTCCAGGTTGCCGGCGCTGACCCCGACGAACAAGCGCGGCCGGCCCATGCGCGCGATGTCCTCCGGGCAGTCCCAGCGCGGCTGCGCCACGACGCCCACGCGGTAGCCGCGGCCCTCGAGGAAGCGCGCGATCAGCACCGGGCCGAACGCCGGGTGATCGACGTAGGCGTCGCCGGTGACGACCAGGATGTCGAGCTCGTCCCAGCCGCGCGCACGCATTTCCTCGGGCGTCGTAGGCAGAAACGCGCGCGCGTCGGGCAGGCGCGGCGTGCGCAGCTTCACAAGCGACATCGCGGGCGAGTCTGACACAGCCTCACCTCGCGCACACCCTGGCCGTGGATCGACTACGCTCGGCCACATGCGGAAACGGCAGGTCACCGTCGCGCTCGTGTTGGCCGCGCTCGCGAGCTGCGAGCGGCACAGCGAGCAGCCGGCGGCGGAACCGTTTGCCGGGACCACGGCCAGTGTCGACAAACCACGCCAGGGTCCGGTGCCTGGACCGGAGCTGACCGCAGTGCGCGCCGAGCGCCATCCGGGGTTCGTGCGGGCGGTATTCCAGTTCGACCGGGGTCCGCTTCCGGGCTACCGCGCGGGCTTTCTGCCGCGGGCCGCGCGCGAGTGCGGCTCGGGGCGTCCTACTTCGGTCAGCGGCCAGGCCTGGCTCGAGCTCCGCATGTCCCCCGCCCGGGCGCACGGCGAGCACGGCCGGAGCCCATCCTTTCCGACCGAGCTCCGGCCGCGGCTCGAACCGCTGCTCGAGCTCCGGCAGACGTGCGACTTCGAAGGCGTGGTGAGCTGGGTGCTCGGCCTCCGGCAGCGCGTGCCATACCGCGTGCGCGAGCTCGATCATCCAGCCCGGCTGGTGCTCGACGTCGCGTCCCGATAGACCCACTGCTTGACGTGGCCTCGAGCGTCGGCGAGCTTCGCGCCGGTGCTGGCGATGACCGGGCCCTGTTCCAAGCTGCGATTGTCGCTTGCCTGGTGCATCGTGGTCGTCGGCACGCTCGTGGGCCGCACTGCGCGCGCGCAGGAAGGCAGCTGCGGTCCCGCTGCGCGCGCCTGGGCCAGGCACTGCGCGGCGGCCCAGCAGATGACGGTGACGCCGGTGTATTGCGTCGGCGAGCGCGCAACCTTCAGGCTCGAGACGCCCGGCGCACAGGCCCTGCGGGTCGAGCTCTCGCGCCGCAAAACCGGTCCCGCCCGGGCCGTTCCGGTCGGCGATTTTCCGGACTGGGAGCGGGTGCCCCGCGCGCGCCGCGCGCTGCTGGACAAGGTCCGCGCCTGCGTTGCGGCGGGCATCGACGCGGCCGTGTTCAAGCCCGGAAAACGCACAGCCGGTGGCGGAGCCAATCTCCACCGGCGCGGGCCGCTGCCTCCGCCCGGCCTGCCGTGGCGCGCGCTTGCCGCGGCGCTCCTGGCTGCTGGCGCGCTGCTGCTCTCCGGACACCGAGTGCGCCGGCGTCGGTTCCTGGCGCTGACAGCGGCGGCCTGCGCGCTCGGCGCGGCCACGTTCTTCTTCCGGCGCGCGCTGTTTCCGCCGGCGTTCTTCCACCAGAACGGCCAGGGCCCGGACTGGATCAAATACGCCCTCGGCGTGCCTTCGATCTATGGACCGGGCTTCTTCCAGCTTTTCGGTCTGGCCGCCCACGTGCACCCGGGCCGTGCCGAGCGCGCGGTCTTCCTGGAAGCCGGCCTGCTCGCCGCGGCCGAGCCGGTGTGCGTTCTGTTGATCGCGCGCGCCAGCCGCGCCCGGCCGCTGCTCGCGTGGACGCTGGCCTTCGCCGCGCTGGCCGCGCCGGACCTCGCGCGTCTTGCCGACAGCGAATCGTACTTCGGCGTGTGCACGGCACTGCTGCTGTTGGCCGGAGCCGTCCTCGCCAGCGGCGCCCGGGCCGGGCGGGTGCGCTCGTGGTCCTTTACGCTGGCGGTCGCCTCGGCGGGTCTCTTCATCGCGCAGGCCGCGCTGGTGCACGCCGTGTGCTGGATTCCGGCTCTGTTGGTACCGCTGGTCGTGCTCACCGGCCGGGGCTCGCTCCGGCGCCGCGGGCGGTTGCTGGTCGCCGCTGCTTCCGGCATTGCGCTCGTGGTCGCGAGCACTACAGGCGCGACCCTCTACCGCCAGGCGCGCATCCAGGCGCGCTGGGGCGGCGGCGCGGAACGCGCCGTCCTCGAGGTGTTGTCGGACCACGGAATGGTGCTGGGCTTGGCGTTGGTGATCGCCATCTTGATCTGGAGGCGCGGTCGCCCGCGTCGAGCCGCGATCTGGGTGGTCCTGCTTCCACTCGTCGCAGCTGCCGGGCTGATCGTCGGGCTGACCCTGGGTTCGGGGCTGCCCATCTGGATCCGCCACGGCTGGTGGGCACTGGAGCTCCCCGCGGGCGTGGCGCTGGTTTCCGCTCTGCTCGGCAGCCTGGGCGGCATCGTGCGCCGGAGGCACGTCCACCAGCTGGTCGCCGCCGCGACGGCGTTGACCTCGACCGCGTGGTTCGCGTCGAGCTGGCGCGCGCTCCACGAGCTCCCGACCGACGCGCTGGAGGCGCGCTTCGTCACGAGCTGGCGCGGCACGATGCCGCAGGGGTCGAGCGTCGCCTACCTCCAGCGCGCGGACAAGAGCATCGCCACGATGCCGGTCTATGGCTGCTGTGACCGGCGGGACATCGTCGTCCACGAGCTGTCGAGCCGCAGCGACGAGACCCCGCTGGTTCTCCGGCGCTACGCCGCTCTCGTGCGCGGGGATCGCCCCGTGTACTACTTCCGCTCGTCGCTCTGCAGCACGCCAGCCGGCTCGAGCGCCTGTGCCGCCATCGAGCGGCGCCTCCAGCTCGAGCCTGTCGCGCACACCTGGCTCCCGGCCCGGCCGAGCGTCCCGTGGACCCACTACGACGGTCCCCGCGTGGAAGTCGGCCTGTTCCGGGTCCGCGATGTCCACCTCTAGCCCCGGGTTGTCGAAAGTAGCTGGTGCAACAGCCGGCGCCGGGCCATGTTCCCGGTGGGTGCGGCGGGGGGCCGTACCGAGTGTGAGGGCATCACCATGAAGCGACGCACATTCCTCGAGGTCACGGTGGCCGTGGCCGGCACGCTGGTTTTCACACCGGCTTGCGGCAGCAGCAACGAACCGGGCGGAAAGACCCCGGACCAGGGCGACCCGCTCTTCCCGCAATCACTCGCCTCGGGCGATCCGCGACAGACCAGCGTTGTCCTGTGGACGCGCGTGGAGGATCCGGATCACCTGAAGGACGATCTGACGCTGACGCTCGAGGTTGCCACGGATAGCGGCTTCAAGAGCCGCGTCCAGCTCGACGGTAAAGCCGACAAGCAGGTCACTGCCGTCGCCGCATCCGACCACTGCGTCAAGGTGCGGGTGACCCAGCTCGAGCCCGGCAAGCAGTACTACTACCGCTTCAGCTACGACAAGGACGGCAAGACGCACACCACGCGTGTCGGACGAACGCGTACCGCACCGGCACCCGACGCCAACGTCCCCGTGAAGTTCGCGGTCGTCTCGTGCCAGGACTACGTCGGCAAGTACTACCACGTGTACCGGCGCATCGCGGAGGAGGACCTCGACTTCATCGTGCACCTCGGCGACTACATCTACGAAACCACGGGCGATCCGAGCTTCCAGAACGTCGGCAGCGATCGCAAGGTCACGTTTTCGGATACCGCTGGCGCGATCCAGCTCGGCGATCCCCCCAACACGTACCTGGCCGCGCAATCGCTCTCGAACTACCGCGAGCTCTACCGCACGTACCGGAGCGATCCCGATCAGCAGCTGGTGCACGAGCAGATGCCGATGATCGTGATGTGGGACGATCACGAGTTCTCGGACGACTGCCACGGCGACGTGGCGACCTATTTCGACGGGGAGAAGGACGAGACCGAGCCCAAGCGCCGCGCCAACGCCGACCAGGCGTGGTTCGAATACATGCCGGTCGACTACGACTACCAGGGCCACCAGGACTACCCGTACGACCCGTCGAAGAGCTTTCCCGACAGCTTCCGCATCTACCGCGACTTCACCTTCGGCAAACACGTGCACCTGGTCATGACGGACCTGAGGCGCTACCGCTCCGACCACCTGATCCCGGAGGACGCGTTCCCCGGCGCGGTGGCGATGGCGCAAGCGGACCTGCCCAGCCCCATGCCGTCGATCGCCGAGCCGTACGTGGACATCGACGCCCACGACGGCGGCAGCTACGCCACACTGCTCAAGCAGCACGCTACGGCACTCGGCATGCCCGCGTCGGGCTTTACCGGCAACATCTCGGTGCCCTGGATCAACGCGCTGGTCGACCAGATCAACAAGGCGAACGGTACGAGCACCGCGCCCATCGACGACACCGATCCCACGCTGGAGAAGGGCATCGCCTTCTACCAGATGATGAAGGTGGCACCGTACTCGTCCATCGGCTCCCGCTACCTGGTGAAGAAGCCGGCGTTCGACCTCTATGCGGCCTTCCGCTTCAAGCAGTCGAGCGGCCAGAGCGAAGTCGGCATGGGCGACGAGCAGCGCCAGTGGTTCCTGTCCACCGTACAGGGCTCGCAGGCAACCTGGAAGGTGTGGGGCAACGAGTACACGTTCATGCCGCGCGTGATCGACCTGCGGACCGCCACGCAGCTGGGCGCATCGTTCCAGGCGCTGTTCAACCTCTCCGCCGAGGACTGGGACGGCATGCCGAACCGCCGCGAGCAGCTGCTGGAACAGCTCGCGCAGGTGCAGAATTTCGTCGCAGTCACGGGCGACATCCACTCCTTCTTCGCCGGCAGCCCGTACGTGGCCGGCGACATGTCCAAGCGCATCGTCGAGTTCGTCGCCGGCAGCATCTCGTCCTCGACGTACAGGACGCTATTGCAACGGCAGGCGGCCAGCACGCCCGCGCTGGTCGAAGCCGGCGCAGCCGACCTGGCGGCGGTCGTCGACAAGTTCCTGACGGATTCGACGGCGAAGCCGAACCCGCACCTGGCGTGGCTCGACCTCGCCGACAACGGCTATGCCAGCGTCGTGGCGGACGGCAAGACGTTCTCGGTCACCTTCCGCTCGATCCCCGAAGCGACCGTGGAGACCGCACCCGGCAAGCTCTCCGGAACGCTGGACTCCCAGTTCACCGACACGGAGTTCAAGGTCGATTCCGGCAACCCCACCGTCCAGCAGAAGCGCGACGGCAAGTGGCAGAGCTGGGACCCGGCGAAGTTCGCGTGGGTGTGACGCCGGGCGCCGGGCTCCAGGCTCCGGGGTCGAAGCTGCGGACTGCTGACAGCCTTGTGTCAGGAATCGCGGGGGGCGGGCGGTGGCCGATACGAGACTGCGGGCTATGCTCTGCCATCCTCCGATGGAGCTCGACCACATCCTGATCAAGGGCGCCCGCGAGCACAACCTGCAGGGCATCGACGTCAAGATCCCGAAGAAGAAGCTCGTGGTGCTCACGGGCGTGTCCGGCTCGGGCAAGTCATCGCTGGCCTTCGACACGCTCTACGCCGAGGGACAGCGCCGCTACGTGGAGTCGCTCAGCGCCTACGCGCGGCAGTTCCTCGGACGCATGGAGAAGCCGCGCTACGACACCATCCGCGGCCTGTCGCCCACCATCTCTATCGAGCAGAAGACCACCGGCACCAACCCGCGCTCCACCGTCGGCACCATCACCGAGATCGCCGACTACCTGCGCGTGCTGTACGCCCGCATCGGCGTGCAGCACTGCCACCGCTGCGGTCGGCGCGTGCAGGGGCAGACCGCCCAGCAGATCGCCCGCGAGCTCCTGTCGGCTCCGGCTGGGACGCGGCTCGTGCTGCTGGCGCCGCTGCTGGTCAATCGCAAAGGCGAGCACCGCGAGCTGCTGGAAGAAGCGCGGCGCGAGGGCTTCGTGCGGCTGCGCGTCGACGGCAAGGTCGTCGAAAGCGCAGGACTGGAGGCGCTCGACAAGCGCAAGAAGCACCACGTCGAGGCCGTCGTCGACCGCGTGGTGGTCAAGAAGGGCCAGCTCGGACGGGTCACCGAGTCGGTGGAGACAGCCCTGCGCGTCGGCGGCGGTGAGCTGATCGCGAGCGTGGAGGGAAAGCCCGATCGGCGCTTCTCCGAGAAGATGGCCTGCCCCGACTGCGGGATCTCCTTTCCGGAGCTTTCACCCGCCGGCTTCTCGTTCAACAGCCCGCAGGGCATGTGCCCCGCCTGCAACGGCCTGGGCAACCGCGTGGAGATCGATCCGGCGCGCGTGGTGCCCGACCCGACGCTCAGCCTCGACGGTGGCGCGGTCGCACCCTGGGGGACGGACGTGTCGAGGAAGAAGGGCTGGTCGCACGGCTTCCGCGGCCAGATCGTCGCCCACCTGGGCATCGACGCGAAGAAGCCCTTCGGGAAGCTGCCGAAGAAGCAGCGCGACGCTCTGCTGCACGGCCTGCCGGGCAGGACGTTCAAGGTGCGCTGGAGCGGCAAGAGCGGCAAAGGGCACTTCGACGTGGAGTGGGAGGGGCTCCTGCCGCGGCTGATGCGCCGCTTCCAGCAGACCAGCTCCGATCGCGCCAAGCGCTGGTACGCCCGGTTCATGGGCGACGCGCGCTGCTCGGCGTGCGACGGCAAGCGCCTTCGGCCCGAGAGCGCGGCGGTACAGGTGGGCGGGCAGAGCATCGTGGACTTGACTGCACTGACGGTGGAGGACGCGCGGCGCTTCTTCCACGAGCTGTCGCTCGAGGGCGAGGCCCGCGAGATCGCGCGCGAGGTGCTGAAGGAGATCAAGAGCCGGCTCGACTTCCTCGCGGCCGTGGGGCTCGGGTATCTCTCCCTCGATCGCCCCGGGCCGAGCCTGTCCGGCGGCGAGTCGCAGCGCATCCGCCTGGCGAGCCAGGTCGGCTCCGAGCTCACCGGCGTCATCTACATCCTCGACGAGCCATCCATCGGCCTGCACCAGCGCGACAACCGCCGCCTGCTCGACACGCTGGAGCGCATGCGCGACATCGGCAACACGGTCGTGGTGGTCGAGCACGACGAGGACACCATCCGCACCGCCGACCACGTCATCGACTTCGGCCCGGGCGCGGGCGTGGCGGGCGGCCGCGTCGTACACGCCGGTACGCCGACCAGCATGGAGAAGAACAAGCGCTCGCTCACCGGGGCCTACCTGGCGGGGCGCGCAGCGCATCGACGTGCCCGTCCGGCGGCGCGAGCCGAGCGGCTGGCTCGTCGGTGCTGGGCGCCTCGGCGAACAACCTCTGCGACCTCGACGTGGCCTTCCCGCTCGGCGTGCTGACGGCGGTCACGGGCGTGTCCGGCGCCGGCAAGTCGACCTTGGTGAACGACATCCTGTACCCGGCGCTGGCCCAGCCGCTTGAACGGCGCAGAGAAGCGCGCCGGCGCGCATCGCCGAATCGAGGGTATCGAGCAGCTCGACAAGGTGATCGACATCGACCAGCGGCCGATCGGACGCACCCCGCGCAGCAATCCAGCGACGTACATCAAGGTGTTCGACGAGATCCGGCGCTTCTTCGCGCAACTGCCCGAGGCACGGGTGCACGGCTTCAATGCCGGACGCTTCTCCTTCAACGTGAAGGGCGGCCGCTGCGAGGCGTGCGAGGGCGACGGCGTCCGCCGCATCGAGATGCACTTCCTGCCCGACGTGTTCGTGCGCTGCGAGGAGTGCCAGGGCAAGCGCTTCAACGAAGCCACGCTCGGCGTCCAGTACAAGGGTCACAGCATCGCCGACGTGCTCGAGCTCACGGTGGCCGAGGCGCTCGCGTTGTTCGAGGCGCATCCGCGCATCGTCGGGCCGCTGTCGCTACTCAGCGAGGTTGGCGTGGACTACCTGCACCTCGGCCAGCCCTCCCCCACCCTGTCCGGCGGCGAAGCCCAGCGCATCAAGCTCGCCCGCGAGCTGTCGCGTCGCGCCACCGGCCGCACGCTCTACATCCTGGACGAGCCGACCACGGGGCTTCACTTCGACGACGTGAAGAAGCTGCTCGGCGTGCTCGAGCGACTGGTGGAAGCCGGCAACAGCGTGGTCGTCATCGAGCACAACCTGGACGTGATCAAGACGGCCGACCACATCATCGACCTGGGACCGGAGGGCGGCCCTGGCGGCGGGCGGCTCGTCGCGGCGGGCACGCCTGAAGAGCTCGCGCGGCGACGCGAGTCGCACACGGGACGCTGTCTCTCGCCGCTGGTCGGAAAAGCGAAGAACGGGCGCGCTGTGCGCGCCGCGCGCGGGGGTTAGCGGCGACAGCTGGAGAACACGGGCAACAACCGCTGCCCGAACTGTGGTTTATCGCCTCTGCGGCCCGCAACGGCGCTACTATCAGCGCGTGCGCTGGTACACGGGGATGATGCTGGGCCTGGGGGTGGCGCTGGTCGCGCGGGCTGCCCTCGCGGGGAACGATCTGGCGGTCGTTGCGACGAAGATCGATCCACCGACGTTGATCACGCTGGGCGTGCAGGTGCAGGTCTCGGGGGACGACAACCGCGATGCGCACATCGACGTGCGCTACCGCAGAAAGGGCGCGAGCGCGTGGCGTGACGGACTGCCGCTATTCCACGTACGGCCTTCTGTCGTGGTCGGCGACACGGTGCCCGAGCAGTTCGCGGGCAGCCTGTTCGACTTGATGCCGAAAACGACCTACGAGATCGAGCTGCACGCCGTGGACCCCGACGGCTTCGACAAGACCTGGACCACGACCGGCACGACGCGGCCCATTCCCGGGGATCCAGCCAGCCCGCACGTGGTGAACGTCACGGATGCGAGCAGCCTGGCCAGCGCGTTGAACGGCGCGCAGCCCGGCGACGTGATCACGCTCGCGAACGGCACGTACGCGGGCAATTTCGCCATCCAGGCGAGCGGCACGGCGAACAATCCCATCGTGCTCCGCGGCGCCAGCGAGGACGGCGCGGTCCTCGACGGCGGCGGCTGCACGGGCTGCAACGTGCTGGAGGTCTACGGCAGCTACGTGCACGTGGAGAAGCTGACAATCCAGAACGCATCGCGCGCGCTGCGCTTCCAGGGCAGCGGCGCGACGGACAACGTCGTCAGGCGCGTGCATATCAAGGACGTGACGCTCGGCATCGGCTCGAAGGACGGGCAGAAGGATTTCTACATCTGCGACAACATCCTCGAAGGGCGGCTGTCCTGGCCCAGCGTGTACGCGGACGACGGCGGCGCGCACGCCAACGACGACGGCATCAACGTCACGGGCGACGGCCACGTGGTGTGCCACAACACCCTCAGCGGCTTCGGCGACTCGATCAAGAACGAGGCGCCCACGTTCCGGTCCTTCGACGTCTACGGCAACGACAGCCTGACCGCGTACGACAACGCCGTGGAGCTCGACGGAGCGGAGCGCAATGCCGTGGCGCTCAGGAACCGCTTCACGAACTCGTGGTCGCCCGTGAGCTTCCAGCCCATCTACGGCGGGCCCGCGTACGCGATCCGCAACGTGGTCGTGAACATCGTGGACGAGCAGCAGAAGCTGCATTCGCTGGGCGGCAACCAGGAGACGGTGGGCGCGCACGTCTACAACAACACCTTCGTCGCGGCGAAGCACGCCCTGAACCTGCAGGACAGCGCCACGCCGCACGACTTCGTGCTCGCCAACAACATCTACTTCGGTCCCGATACGACCGACTCGGGCAAGACCGTCGACTGGAGCGCGCCGATCGACAACGGCACCATCGACAACAACGGCTGGTACCCCGACGGCATGTTCGACTTCGGCAGCGCGGGCAAGTGGACGGACTTTGCCGCGTACACGGCGAGCGGCGTGTTCGGCAAGAACGCGACGCTGCTCGACGCGGGCACGTTCGAGAGCGGGCTCTCGGCGCCGGCGAGCTACACGACGGAGATGGCGCCACCCGACGCGACGCTCGCCGCGGCGTCGAAGGCAGTCGACAAGGGCGAAGTCCTGCCGGGCATCACCGACGGCTACCAGGGCGCGGCACCCGATCTGGGCGCACTGGAGCGCGGCTGCCCGAAGCCCATCTACGGCGTGCGTCCCGCCGGCACCGACGAGACCAACGAGCCGCGCGGCTGCACGACGGGAAGCGGTGGCGCGGGCGGCTCCGGCGGCGGCGCGGGCGGCTCCGGCGCAAACGGCGGCGGCGCGGGCGGCTCCGGCGCAAACGGCGGCGGCGCGGGCGGCGCGGGCGGCTCGAAGCAGGCAAGCAGCGGCTCCGGCGGCGGCTGCGGCTGCCGGGCCGCGCGCGAAGACGCTGGGTCGGCGGGGGACTGGCTGTTCGCTCTGGTCGTCGGGTGCGGCGTACTCGTGCGACGCAGGCGCCGGGCTGGCGGGTGCGCCGTACGCTAGGCGACGCTGGAGCCGACGATCCGCACGCTCGAAGCCACGACGTCCAGGTCGTCCAGCGTGTTCTCGCGGTCCTGCCCGGAAAGCACACGCACGGCGCGCAGATGCGGGTTGACCGGGAACAGATCGCCGCCTACCCGATCCCGACTGCGCTCCGTACGCGCTTCATCGTCGCTTCGGCGATCTCGCGGACGCGGTCGGCGCTCTTGTCGAGCAGAGCGTCGAGCTCGGCGGGATCGCCGGCGACTTCCTTGTAGCGCTGCTGCACCGGCTCGAGCGCGGCGACGACGGTGTCGGCGACCTCCTGCTTGAGGTAGCCGTAGCCGCGGCCCTCGTAGCGATTGGCGATCGATTCCCGCGATTCGCCGGTGAGGGCCTCGAGCACCGTCACGAGGTTGCGGACGCCGGCGGAGGCCTGGTCGAAGCGGAACTCGCAGCCGGAGTCGGTGACGGCGCTCATGATCGTCTTCTTGATGGCCTTGGGCGTGTCGAGCAGGCCCACGGCGTGGCGCGGGTTCTGCTCTGCAACGGACTTGCTCATCTTGGCTTCGGGATCGTCGAAGCCCATCACGCGCGCGCCGACCTTGGGGATCATCACGTCGGGCAGTACGAAAGCCTCGCCGAACAAGCTGTTGAAGCGCTGGGCAATGTCGCGGGTGATCTCGACGTGTTGCTTCTGGTCCTCGCCCACCGGAACGAGATTCGTGTCGTAGAGCAGGATGTCGGCGGCCTGCAGCACCGGGTAGTCGAGAAGCCCCGTTCCGACGGTCTCGCGCCCTTCCCGCTTGGTCTTGAACTGCGTCATGCGCTCCAGCCATCCGAGCGGCGTAACGCAGTTGAGCACCCAGGTGAGCTCGGGATGCTGCGTGACATGCGACTGGATGAAGATGGCGGAGCGCTCCGGATCGATGCCGCTGGCGATGTACAGGCCCGCGACCTCGCGGCACTTGGCGCGGAGCTCCTTCGGGTCGACCACCTCGGGGATGGTGATCGCGTGCAGATCGACGACGCAGAAGATGCAGTCGTAGTCATCCTGCAGCTTCACCCACTGCGTGAGCGCACCGAGGTAGTTGCCGAGGTGGAGCTTGCCGGACGGCTGGACGCCGGAGAAGACGCGTTTGTTCGCGGACATGGGGCGCGAAGCCTAGATGAGCCGAGGCATCCGGGCTACCGGGTCCGCCCGCCGCCGGATGCCACCTACCCGGCCCGTGCCGTTCCGGGGTGCCGCAAAAAGCGTAGCAGTTCCAGTACATTAGGGGATCGGGCGCGACCGATTCGATGTGCTAGGCTCGCCGCACCTCGCCGGATCCGCACTGCCCGGCCGCGCCGCGGCCCCGACACCGGACCGGCCCCCAGCCGGAGCGCGACGCTTCGCCGGCGCTCCCGACAGTCGAGAAAATGCTGAAGCCGACCCACCGGATCCTCGAGCGCGCACTGGCCGCACTCTTCGCCGCAGTCCTGATCACCGTCGCCCTGCCGGCCGCCGCCGCGCGCGTCCCGAGCTCCGAGCGCACCGACCGCACCGACCGCACGCCCAAGCAGCTCAGGGGCGTAGGCATGGAAGAGCACCTGAACGCGGCGCTGCCGCTCGGGCTGACCTTCAAGGACGAGACCGGCAAGGAAGTGAAGCTCGGCAGCTACTTCGACGGCAAGCGGCCGGTCATCCTGACCTTCAACTACTCCGACTGCCCGATGCTGTGCAGCCTGGAGATGAGCGCGCTGGTCAAGACGCTGAAGAAGCTCAAGTGGAGCGCGGGCGACAAGTTCGTGATCCTCACCGTCAGCCTCGACCCCACGTTGACCACGGCAAAGGCGCAGAAGTGGAAGGCCCGGTACGTCAAGGAGTACGGGCGGCCTGGCGTGGCCAAGGGCTGGCACTTCCTCGTCGGCAGCGACGCGGACGTGCACAAGCTCGCCAAGGCCGTGGGCTTCAAGTACAAGTACGACCCGAAGAAGAAGATGTACTACCACCCGGCCGTGACCACGCTGACCACGCCCAACGGTCACGTCGCGCGCTACCTGTACGGCATCCACTTCGACAAGCAGACGCTCCGGCTCGGGCTGGTGGAGTCGTCGCAGGGCAAGATCGGCACCACGATCGACAAAATTCTGCTCTACTGTTGCTCCTACGACCCGAAGGAAGGCAACTACTCACTCGTCGCACAGAAGGTGATGACCCTCGGCGGCGCGTTGACAGTGGTCGTGCTCGGCGGCTTCCTGGGCACGTTCTGGTTCGCCGAGTCGCGGAGGCGGAAGAAGAAGCGCAAGCGAGAGGCCGATGCCAGCGGGGACGACGAAGAAAACGACGAAAAGACCTGATCCCGTCGCCGTAATGCGCGATTTCACGCTGCCCTACAGCGCAGCGGAATCGTGGCTGTACGACTTCTGGATCGCGCCCGCCGTGATGGCGCTGCGCCCGGCGATGATGGCTCGTTTGATCGCCGAACTGCCTGAGGGCGCCAAGGTGCTGGAGGTCGGCTGCGGCGGGGGCCATCTTGCCGTCGAGTTGCTCGAGCGGCGCGGCGATCTCCGCTACGTGGGGCTCGACCTGTCCGCCGAGCAGGTGGGCCGGGCGCGGCGACGGCTGGCCGGAGCGAACCACGCGGAGCTGGTGCAGGGTTCGGCGCTGGATCTTCCGTTCGACAGGGGACGCTTCGACGCGGTGATCAGCGTCGCGTCGATCAAGCACTGGCCCGACCCCGCGAAGGGCGTTTCGGAGTGCGTGCGCGTGCTGGCTCCGGGCGGGCTGCTCGCGATCGTGGAAGCGGACCGCGGCTGTACGCTCGATGACGCCAACGCGCTGGTCAGCGGCCTGAAGATGCCGCGGGCGCTTTTGCCGCTCGCGCTGGCCCTGTTCCGGACCTGGGTCGCCGGCCGCTCGCTGGACATGGACGAGGCGCGTGCTCTGCTCGCCGCAGAGAAGCTCGACGGTGCCGAGGTGACGCGGCTCGAGGGCACGCCCGCGCTTTTCATGACTGGCCACGCGCCGTCGCCCGGGTAGGCTCCCATGCGACGGCGACGCCGACCGCGCATTTCGCCCGGGCGCATCGAAGCCGTGCTCGACGGAACCGCCGAGCCGGGCTTCGACGATCTGCTCGACATGATCCGCAGCGTCAATCCGACGCGGATGGGGCTGTCCGCCGCGGAGCGTGCCCAGCGGTACGCACTCAAGGCGCACCTGCAGAGCCTGCTCATCCAGCGCTACTTCGAGGACATCGCCGTCTTCCCTACGGCGCGAGCCGGGGTGGTCGGCCTCCGGCGCAGGGCGGGCCGCGGAGACGCCTGCCACGCGGTGGTGAGCCACCTCGACCCGGAGGCCCGGGAGCTGGTCGATCAGGGGCTCACCGAGCAGCAGCCGGACGAGGGCTGAGGCGGGCGCTGGACGCGCGCCGCGCTTGCGCTGCAGCCGGACCGAGGCGGCGCGCATCCGCTGCGCGTGAAAGCACGATCGCCCCGCCGCGCGCCAGGCGTGCTTCAATGGCAGCGGGAGGCCGGGAAGCGCTGCGCGCCGGTCTCGGTTGGCAGCATGGAACGACCCAGGGTTCGACCGCATGTAGAGCTCGAGGCGCCCCTCGCGCCTGCCGACGCGCTGGAGCGGCTGCGGCACGAGCTCGGCAAGGCTGGCAACCGCGTCTGCGGGACCGTTCTGGCCGAGCACGTCGAGATCACGATCTGCGACCGGGATCGGCATTTCTGGTCGCCGCAGCTGAGCCTGACCGCCGAGGAGCATCCCGACGGAGTGCTGCTGCGAGGCCGGATCGGGCCGCAACCGCACGTCTGGACGATGTTCGTCGCGCTCTACGCGGTGATCGCCTTCACCACGATGTTCGCGCTGGTTTTTGCCGCATCGCAGTGGATGGTCGACCACACGCTGTGGCCGCTGTGGTCGCTGCCCGCCGCGGCGATCATCACCGCCCTCGTCTACCTGACAGCTTTCATCGGACAGCGCCTGGGAGCAGCCGAGACCCACACGCTGATGGCCTTCGTCGCCGCGGCTCTGGAGCTGCCGGAAGCCGGGCCGGCCGTCGAGGGGGCGCCAGGCGCCGCTGGAAGCGCCTAGCCCCGCACGCTATTTGCATCCGATCCGCTCAGGGTGGGCCATGAGCTACGCCGAATCCCTTACAGCGCTCGACTCGGTATTCCTCGCCATCGAGGACGAACAGAACCTGATGCACGTCGGGCTGACCGCGGTATTCCGGCTGGGTCCGCTGGCCGCGCCGGATGGCGGGCTCGATATGCCGCGGGTCCGCCGCTACGCCGAGAGCGTGCTCGGCAACCTGCCCCGCCAGTGGCGGCAGCGCATCGCCCGCGTCCCGCTGCTCCGCCATCGAGTGTGGGTGGACGACACGCATTTCGATCTCGACCAACACGTCCGCTACGTCGCGCTTCCCCCGCCGGGCGACGAGCGCCAACTGCGCGATCTGGTCGGAAGACTCTACTCGGAGCCGCTGTCACGCGAGCGGCCGCTGTGGGAGAACTGGTTCATCGACGGGCTGGCCGGAGATCGGTTCGCGATCGTGATGAAGGCGCACCACTCGATGGTCGACGGCGTGTCCGGCATCGCCGTGCTGGCGGCGATGCTGCGCGCGGACGCCGACGACCACGTGCCGGAACCTGCACCCTGGACCGCGGAGCCAGCGCCCTCCCCTGGTGCGCTGCTCGCCGCGGAGGTCTCCCGACACGCCCGCGAGCCGCGCGAGCTCGTCAAGGCGCTCCAGAGCCGCGTCGCCGGCGTCGAGCTCGGGAGCCTGCGGCACGACGCGCTGCGGGGCCTGAAGTCGATGCTGCACACGGCTCTGAGCCCGAGCACGCGCACGTCGATCAATCCGTCGCACGTCGGTTGGGAGCGTCGCTTCGACTGGGTGATGGTCGACCTGGAAGCGGTGCGCGCCATCAAAAGGAGTGCGAACGCGAAACTGAACAACGTCATACTGGCGCTGGTGACCGGTGCGCTAAGGCGTTTCCTGCTCGAGCGCGGAGACGATGTGGAAGATCTAGATTTCCGCGCCATGGTCCCCGTCAGCACCCGCTCGGGTGACGAGGAGACGCTGCACAACCGCGTCTCCTTGATGCTCACGCCGCTGCCGCTTTCCGAACCCTCGGCGGCTCGACGTCTCGAGCGCATCAAGGAGACGATGGGACAGGCCAAGACCGACCACCAGAGTACGGCCGTGAGTCTGGGCGAGCAGCTCGCCGACATGACCAGCGCCGGGCTGCTCAGCGTGGCGGTCCGCGCGCTGATCCGCATGCGCCCCTTCAACATCATCGTGACCAACATCCCGGGGCCGCAGTTCCCGCTGTACCTGCTCGGCGCCGAGCTGCTCGAGGCAGTTCCGATGGTGCCGCTCTACGAGAACCAGGGCGTCGGCGTCGCCATCGTCAGCTACAACGGGCGGCTGTTCTTCGGATTCAACGCCGACGCGGCCTACGTCGATGACCTGTCGACGCTCACGCGCGGTCTCTCGGCCGAGCTCGACGAGCTCGGCGGGGCGCCGCACGTGGCCACCGGGAGCGCGCCGCCCGGCTGAGCCGGCTCCCCCACCGAAGCCCTTGCAGCGTCCACCCCGAGCGGAGAAAACGACGGAATGAAGATCCTCTTCGCCACGTCCAATCCGCACAAGGTCGACGAGGTCCGCGCGATCCTCTCTCCGCTCGGAATCGACGTGGTAGGCCTGGATTCGCTCGGCGAGATCCCGCCTGAACCGGAAGAACACGGCGACAGCTTCGAGCAGATCGCGCGCGACAAGGCGCTGGCCTACGCGCGGGCGACCGGCCTCCGCTGCCTCGCAGAAGACTCGGGGCTCTCGGTGGATGCGCTCGCGGGCGCACCGGGCGTGCTCTCGGCGCGCTATTCGGGCACCGGCGGCAGCCGCGCCGAGCGCGACCGCGCCAACAACGAGAAGCTGCTCGCGGCGCTGGCCGGCGTGCCCTCGAAACGGCGCAGTGCGCGCTTCGTGTGCGCGATGTGTCTGGCCGATCCCGACGGCAGCGTCGTCGCGGAAACGCGCGGCACGTACGAAGGCGTGATCGCCGAAGAGCCGCGCGGAGGCAACGGCTTCGGCTATGATCCTCTCCTCTACCTGCCCGACCTGGGCAGAACCAGCGCCGAGCTCGCCCCCGAGCAGAAGAACGCTCGCTCGCACCGCGGCGCGGCCGCGCGCGCCATGGCGGAGCGCCTGAAGCGGTTCTGACTCACCCGCCCGTGCACGTGCAGCCGGCGCTCTCGACGCGGCGGGCCGCATCGCTGACCTTGCCTCGCGCCTGGCTGCAGCGCGGGTCCTCTTTGCCCACGATCTCGCAGATGCGGTCAGCCGAACGCCGCATCGAGGCCAGCGCGCGGCACACCAGATCGCAGGTCGACCCAGCGGACGCGCCTTCGGCCGCGGAGCTCTCGGCAGCCGGCGCCCCGGCGCTCCCTGTGTCCTCGTTGCTCTTCTCGACGAACTCTTGCCCGGGTGTAGACGCCGCTTCCGGCGGCGACGGGGCTGCGCTCTCCGTGACCTGGTCCGCGCCACCGGCGGGCACCTGCTGGGCGCCTTGCAGTTCGTCGAGCGTCTGCCCGTGCGGCGCACCGCTCTGGCCGAGCCTGTCGTGGATGACCGCCTCCTGCTTGGCCAGCCGGTGCTCCAGCTCGTCGAGGTTGGACGTCGGCGGCTCGCCCGCAGGCTGCATTTTCGCCATGCCGCAGCCCGAAACGACGAAAAGCACCGCGAGCACCGCCGCGGGCGCGCGTCGAGTCCGTCCGGTCATCTTATGTCCCGATAACGCGAGCACGGCCCGGGAGCTTACTCCACTGGGCTTTGTCGCACGAAAAAAGCCCTCCGGGCGGGACCCGCCGAGCTGATCTACGCTTCGGTCATGCTCCCCTCCGCGCCGGACGGGTCGCCGCTCACAGCCGTGCTCGGGCCGACCAACACGGGCAAGACGCACCGCGCGGTGGAGCGCATGCTCGTCCACGACAGCGGGATGATCGGCCTGCCGCTCAGGCTCCTTGCACGCGAGATCTACGATCGCGTCACGCGCCGCCTGGGCGAAGCCGAGGTGGCGCTCGTAACCGGCGAGGAGCGACGCATCCCGGCCCGCCCGCGCTACTGGGTGTGCACCGTCGAGGCCATGCCGGTCGAACGCGAGGTGGACTTCCTCGCGGTGGACGAGATCCAGCTCGCGACGCATGCGGAGCGCGGCCACGTGTTCACCGACCGGCTGCTGAACGCTCGCGGCCGGCTCGAGACCTGGTTCATGGGCGCCGACACCATGCGTCCGGTGCTGCAGCAGCTCTTGCCCACGATCCGCATCGCGGGCCATCCGCGGCTATCCAGGCTGAGCTGCCGGGGCCACAGCTCGCTGGCCGCGCTCAAACCGCGCAGCGCGGTCGTAGCGTTCAGCGCACCGCGCGTCTACGAACTCGCCGAGCGGCTGAGAGTACGGCGTGGCGGCGCAGCGGTGGTGCTAGGCGCGCTCTCGCCGCGCGCGCGCAACCAGCAGGTCGCGCTCTACGAGTCCGGCGAGGTCGACTACATGGTGGCCACCGATGCCATCGGTATGGGCCTGAACATGGACGTCCGGCACGTCGCCTTTGCCGACCTCGCCAAGTTCGATGGGCGCGAAACCCGCCCGCTGGAAGCCGCCGAGCTTGCGCAGATCGCCGGGCGCGCCGGCAGATATCTCGACGACGGCAGCTTCGGCACGCTCTCCCCTCTGCCCCCGCTGGATGAACGCCTGGTCCGTGCGATCGAGATGCACCATTTCCCCGTGGTGCGCCGCCTGGTCTGGCGAAACAGCGATCTGGATCTCTCCTCGGTGGACGCCCTGTGCGCGTCGCTCTCGGAGCGACCGCGTTCCGGGCTGCTCCGGCTCGTGGAGCGGACCGAGGATCACAGCGCGCTTGTCGCGCTCGCGTCGCGGCCCACGATCCGGCGACGGGCGCAGGGCCGCGACGCGGTGTCGCTCTTGTGGGACGTGTGCCGCATTCCGGATTTCCGCCAGCTCTTGTTCGATCACCACGTGGAGCTGCTCGGCGAGCTGTTCCAGCAGCTGTCCGGTCTGCACGGTCGGCTCGATCCCGACTTCATAGCCGAGCGGGTCGGACGCATCGACGACATGCAGGGTGACATCGAGACACTGATGATGCGCATGGCGTTCGTCCGCACCTGGACCTACGTGAGCCACCGCGAAACCTGGCTCGACGACGCGCGCCACTGGCAGGAGCGCACCCGGTCGATCGAGGACCGGCTGAGCGACGCGCTGCACCAGCGGCTTGTCGCTCGCTTCGTCGACGACACGCAGAAGACGGCCCAGCCGCGTGCGCGTCCCCGCGGCCGCCGCCCGCCAGAGAGCCCGGCGGAGGACCAGCGACGACCAGAAGGTCCCTTCGCGCAGCTCTTCGAGCTACGGCAGAAGATGCGGGATCCACTGCCAGCCGCCGAGAGTGGAAGCGACTGGCTCGAGGAGCTGCTCGAGGCGCCCCACGAGCGCTTCACGCTGGACACCGACGGTCGCATCCTCGACGGCGATCTGGTGCTCGGGCGCATGATCCGCGGCGCCGATCTGCTCCGGCCCGAGGTGTCGCTCACGCTCGACGACAGCATCGGCAGTGGCGCCCGCTCGCGGATCCAGCGCCGCCTGGTCGCGTGGACCCGCGATCTCGTATCGTCCACGCTCGCGCCGCTGAGGAGCGAGGGCGTGACCCAGCTGTCCGGGTCGGGGCGCGGACTGGTCTACCAGCTCGAGCAGAACCTGGGCACCGTCGAGACGGCGCAGGCGCGAGCCCAGCTCGCGACTCTGTCGCCAGACGACCGGCGCCTCCTCGGGCAGGTCGGCGTGCTGCTGGGCAAGCGCCTGGTCTACGTCAGGCGCCTGCTCGAGCCTTCCGCCGTCAGGAGCCGCGTCGCGCTGTGCTCGGCGTGGCTCGGGCTGCGCACACGGATCGCGCTGCCGCTGCCGGGCGCCGAATCGCTACCGGCCCAGCGCGATCTGGATGCAGCCGCGCACCTCGCCATCGGCTATCCACGCTTCGGTCCGCGCGCTATCCGCGCGGACACCGCCGAGCGTGTCGCGCGCCAGCTCCACCATGCCGCGCGCCGCGGCGCCTTCGGTCCGCCGGACGGGTTGGCAGCGCGCTTCGAGTGCAACGACAGTGAACTTTGCGCGGTAATCGAGGCGTTCGGCTATCGCAGGGTCAAGGGCGGCCAGTTCGCGGCGCGGGGCCGGCCGCATCCCCGGCGCCGGAGCCGGCGCCGCAAGCGGCCCGCCGCGGCAGCTCCGCCGCCGGACGCGGGCACGGACTGACGCCCCGCCGATCCGCTGCAGCTCTCAGGCGACGGCGCTGTCGCGGCCCGCATTGGCGAGCTGTTCGGCCGCGCGCCAGACCACGGTCATGATCGAGTGCTGCGGGTTCACGCCGAGGTTCGTCGGGAACGCGCTCGCGTCCATGACGTACAGACCCGGAAGCTCGTGGCTCTGCAGATCCGGTCCCACAACGCTGCGCCGCGGATCGGCGCCTGCACAGGCAGTGCCGAAAAGGTGCGAGGCCATCATGTGGAAGTCCGCGCGGCCGAGCTCCGCACGCTCGAGCGCATCGACCTCGGAGACATCGTGGAGCACCTCCGGAGCGTGACCGAGGCCCGGGAAGACCTCCGTCGCGCCCGCCGCGAACATCATGCGGCAGATGAGAGCGAGCGCCCGCTGCATCGTGCGGAGGTCTCGATCGAGCGGCTCGTAGCGCACGACGGGCTTGCCGCCCCAGCCGGCGCTGACGCGACCGAGCGCGCCCATTCGCACCTGCACGACCCATTGCGCGTAGTGGTTCAGCTCGCCGAGCCGGGCCTGCCATTCGCCTCCGACGCCGGGCAATCTGAGAGCGAGCAACTCGGGCGGCAGCGACAACGACTCGATCTTGAAACCCTGCGCGCGCATCGGCACTTCGTAGCCCTGCGTTGCCCCGAAACCCATGTTGATGACATCGGGGAAGCGTCCCACGACGGCCGAGCCCGGGTGCGCCTGGAAGCGCTGGCCCACCATGCCGCGGAGCCCGCTCTTCAGCAGGATCACCGGCGTGTGCACCGCTCCCGCGGCCATGATCACGCCTCGGCGCGCGCGCGCCTCGAAGCGACCGACCGGGTGCCCGCTGCCCTTGTCCAGCACCGCGCCGCCGACGCCGATCGCGCGGCCGTCTTCGCGCAGTACCTTCTGCGCGCGGCACAGGGCGTGCAGCCGGGCGCCGTGCGCGATGGAGCGCGGGATGTACGACACGTCCATGCTCTGGCGCGCTTCTTCCGGACAACCCTGCAGACAGCGCGCGCGACCCTTGCAGCGCCGGGCGTTGCGCGTGATGGGCTTGCCGGGAAGGCCGAGCGCGCGGCACGCTTCCTCCATCTTGTGCGCGTTGTCGCCGCGCACCTCGGGAGCCGTCACGTCGACCTCGAGCTCGTCCTCGAGGATGTCGTAGATGCGCATCTGCTCCGCCTCGTCGACCAGATCGCCGAGCCCGAACTCGCGCGTCCAGTGCTCGCGCACGTCGTCGGGCATACGCCAGATAATGCCGGAGTTGATGGCCGTGCTGCCGCCGACCAGCTTGCCCTGGAGCAGCGGAATGGGCGTCGCGCCCACGGTGGACTGGGTGCCCATGTCGCGAACGGCAATGCTCATCGCGCCGAGCAGATCCGTCGGGCGCTCGGAGGCGGCCAGCTCCGGCCCTTCCTCGAGCATCACCACCTCGTAGCCCGCTTCGCTCAGGACCCGCGCCGCCGTGGCACCGCCGGCGCCGGTGCCGACGATCACGAAGTCGGCCTCTTCCTCGAGGACCAGGCGGGTCATTCGGCGGCCTCTTCGGCAGGCAGGAGCAACGGCAGCCGGCGCGAACCGTTCTCGTCGTGGTCGTAGTGGGAGCGTTCGCGCAACGCGCAGGCGGCGAACATCGCCAGACAGGCGCTCATCTTCAGGAAGAACGCAATCTCGCGCACGATGTAGAACCGATGCGACAGCATGCGTTCGAGGATCTCCGTGCGGCGCTCGGCACTGATGCTTGTGAACGTGCGCAGCCTGCCGAACAGCCACAGCGGCGCCAGCGCCGTCAGCCACAGCGCCAGCCTGAGACCGATCGCCGCCTGGCGGGTCGACGCGTGCATCATGCGGCGCACGGCGCCCACGTAGTCGACCTCGCCCTGCGCGGGCGCGATGCCTGGGCCGCCTTCCGGAGCGAAGCCCGCGAGTACGGCCGTCGCCCATCGTTCCTCGAAAGCCAACATGATGTTCAGTCCTCTCTCCGGGCGCCGGTCGTGTCCGGGTCCGGGTCAATGTCGGTTGCTGCGGCCGCCTGCGCGTCGTCGGTGGCAGCCGGGGTCGTTTCGTCGTCCGCGGACGCCACGGCGCTGCGAATGCGCGAGAGCGTCGCGTTGTCGAGCCGGTCGAGGATGCGGCCGGCGATGCGCACCACGCGCTTCGGATCCCGCTCGGCCATCAGCTCGACCAGCCGCTCGTAGACCATCATCGTCTGCGGCGCGTTCGACTGGAACGCCATCTGGAAGCCGGGGTTGTTGGCGATCAGGCGGACGACGGTGTTGTAGAGCAGCTCCAGGGCCAGGTTGCGGCCGGCGCGCACCATCAAGCGCGCGAAATGCAGATCCGCGAGCATGAAGCCTTCAGGATCGTCGAGCAGCTGCGCCTGCTTTCCTACGTGCTCTCTGAGCTCGGCGAGCTCCGCGTCGGTCGCGCGCTCCGTGACGAAGCCGAGCAGATCGACCGCGACCATGCGCCGGAGCTCCAGCAGATCCGCCAGGAGCTCCACCGGGACGGTGCCGCCAGCGAGCTGCTGCGAGGCCAGGTAGCCGAGCAGGTCGACGCCGCCGCTCTCGCGGAAGTCGAGCACCCGCGTTCCGGAGCCGTGCACCGAGCGCAGCAGCCCCTCCGTCTCGAGCCGCGCGATCGCCGAGCGCAGCGTGAGCCGACTGACGCCGAGCTGTTCGGACAACGCCCGCTCGCCGGGCAGCGCGCTGCCGGCCGGCAAGCGACCGCGCAGGATCTCGGCGCGGAGCCAGTCCGCCGTCGTCTCGACGGCGCGCTTGCGGTTGTTGGCAGCAGCCATGGTTGGACTCCAGCTGGTTCAACCAACTGGTATTTCCAGTTGGCGCTACTGGTATTACCACTCACAGGAGCTACCGCAAACAGTATTTCGCACCTGCTCGAAGAATTTTATAACAGCTGGTAATTCCCAGCTTTTTTGATTGTAGCAGGTGCGTAGTTCAACGGACCCGTGGCGCCGGCCCGTGATTCGATCATGTTCTAGAGGTGAAGACTGGTCCCGTCGCGAGGCTGCTGTGGGTCCTCGGCGCTGCCTTGGTCGTCGCTGCGCTCGGCGCGGGCTGGCTCCTCCAGCGGTCCCGCGAGCGGGTGCGCTCGCTCGACGCGGCGGCCAGGAACTACGTCGAGTGGATCCGCGCTGGCGACCCACGCGCCGGCGTCGAGTTGGGGGCCGAACGTCGTTTTGCCCGCGCGCTCGGCGTCCTCGCCGACAGCGCGGAGCACGACAGCTGGCACAGCGATGCCGGCCGTGCCATCCGCAGGACGCTCGCCGCACGCCTCGCCACATCCAACCTGGGCCCGACGCTCGATCCCTCCGCGCTGCGGCTGGACGATGCCAGCTGGCTCTGTGACCCGGCCACGGCCTGCACGCGCCGCCAAGCGCGCGAGCTGGAGCGTGCGCTGCGCCGGCTCGACGGCGCGCTCGCGACGCGCCGCGCGAAGCTGCACCTCGCTGGCTCGGCGCTACTGCTCGGCGGTGCGACGCCGCCGCCGCTGGCGCGACCGGTTCCGATCCGGGGCTCCGATCTCGTCGCTTCGTGGCTGGGCACGAATGCGTGGGGGCAGCTGCTGCGCTCGCGCCCACCGCACGCGCTGGATTTCCCCGACGGCCATCACCTGGCGCTGGAAGCCCACACGGGGAGCATCTGGGCCACGACCTGGACGGACAGCTCGCCGCGGCGCGGTCCGCTGCGGATCGCGGAAGTGCCGCCCGTGGAGTGCGGCCGCGAACCGCCGCTGTCCTCCGAACGCCCCACCGCGCGCTGCCGCGAGGTCGCGATCACGGCCATGGTGGCGACACGCGGCGGCCGCGTGGCGGTCAAGCTGCTCCGCACCAACGTGGACTTCGTGTCGGAGCTGCTGCTCGTGTCGGCGGACTACGGGCAGAGCTGGCAGCCGCAGAAGCCGCGCGCGATCCGTTGAGCTACGCGCGATCGCCGGCGCGACGGCCGCGCGTGCGCCGCTCGCCGCCGGGCGGATTGTCGTCGCCGGCACGTCGCGGAACCAGCGAGCGCTGTCCCGGGAACGGCTCGCTGAAGTGTGCGCGGATCTCGGCCAGAGTACGCGTACCGTGCGCGATCGCCTCGTCGGCGTGCTCCAGGCATAGCGTGACCACACGCTCGTTGACCACGACGCGGAACGTGCCGTTCGCGGCCAACGTCACGAGCGCTCCGGTGGATTCACTCAGGCTCTGGCAGACTTCGCACGCTCGACCCATGACCCGCGCACTTTCGACGAACTGGCGGAGCCGGGCCAAGTTTCCGCCGGTCGCCGTCAACCGAGCAGTGCCAGCAGATCCTCGCGGGTGATCTGCTGGGCTTGCGTGGCGCCCCCCAGCGCGGCGTCGGCGAGAGCGCGTTTCTTCTCCTGCAGCGCCAGGATCCCCTCCTCCACTGTCCCGCGAGCGACCACGCGGTAGACCATCACGGGGCGATCCTGGCCGATGCGATGGGCGCGATCGGCAGCCTGGTCCTCGGCGGCAGGGTTCCACCAGGGGTCCATGAGGAAGACGTGATCGGCAGCGGTGAGGTTGAGACCGGTGCCGCCAGCTTTGAGCGAGGCGAGCAGTACGGGCGGGCCGCTCTCCGACTGGAACGCGGAGACAACTCCGGCGCGATCGTGGGTCGAACCGTCCAGACGTGTGAACGCGATGCCGGCGTCGTCGAGCGCCGGCTCGATGCGGTCGAGCAGCGAGGTCCACTGCGAGAACACCAGCGCCTTGTGGCCGTCCGCGGCGGCGTCTTCGAGTGCCTCTCGCAGGGCTTCGACCTTCGAGCTGGTGTCCGCTTCCTGGCCGGGCACGAGACCGCTGTGACACGCCGCCTGTCGCATCCGGAGCAATGCCTCCAGAGCCGCCAGCACGCTGCCGCCCTGCGCGAGCTGCGAGATGACCTCGCGCCGCGAGGCCGCGCGCACGGCTTCGTAGACATCGCGCTCGCGCTCGTCGAGCTCGACATGCAGCACGATGTCGCTGCGCGGCGGCAGCTCCGGCGCGACGTCGCGCTTCAACCGGCGGAGCACGAACGGCTTCACGCGTTGCCTGAGCCGTTCGGTGGCCGCCGCGTCGCCCATACCGATGGGTCGCGCATAACGATCGTCGAAGTCGCCGCGCCCACCGAGCAGGCCGGGGTTGGCGAAATGCATCAGGCTCCAGAGCTCTTCCAGGCGGTTCTCGACCGGGGTGCCGCTCATTGCGAGCCGGAACGGCGCTTCGAGCCGGTAGGCCGCGCGCGCGACCTGGCTGTCGGGATTCTTGATCGCCTGCGCCTCGTCCAGCACCACACTGTCCCACGACTCGGCTGCCAACTGTTTGGTGTCGAGGCGCAGCAGCGGGTAGCTGGTAATCACGAGCTCCGCCGCCGCGTCCAGTTGGCGCTTCGGGCCGTGGTAGAGCGCCACACGCAGATCGGGGCGGAAACGCCGGGCCTCGGCTTCCCAGTTGAAGATCACGCTCTTCGGGCAGACCACCAGCGTGCGTCCGCGCACAGCGCACAGCGCCTGCAGCGTCTTGCCGAGGCCCATATCGTCGGCCAACACGCCGCCGAGTTCCGCGCGGCGCAGAAACGAGAGCCAGTCCACGCCGTGGCGCTGGTAGTGGCGCAGCGTCGCGGTGAGATCGGCGGGCAGCTCTGCATCCGGCAGCTCTGCGCCCTCCCGCAGCAGCGGCTCGAGCCGCTCGAAGCCGGGTGGGCGCGGCTGCTCCAGCTCGTCGGCCAGCGAGGCGAGCACGGGCAAAGCGACCGTCGGCACGCTGCCCTCGCCGCGCGCGGCGAGCAGATCGGCCACGCGGTCGCCGAAGCGCTCGAGCCAGTCCACCGGCAGTGGCGCCCACCCGCCTGTGTCGAGCGGGACCAGATCGAGCCCGTCGCGCCAGGCACGCAGCACGGCTTCCGGCGCGGCGCGGCCCGTCCGCTCGCCCTTCTCGCTTCCCGCGCTCTCGAACGTCAGCTCGAAATCGTCGCCGTCGACCAGCAGGCGGGCTACCAGCGCTTCGCGCCGCACCACGTGCGGATCGAGCGATTCTCCGGAAGCGCTCTGCCAGGCGCGGAGCCGCGCGGCGTAGCGCACCGCCTCGCGCCCGTCGAAGTTCACGCGCCGCCCCGGAACCAGATGCAGCTCGTCGCGCAGCCTGGCGAGCAACTCGCGCTCCTCGGCTTCGTCGCGTTTCGGCACGGCGCCCGAAAGATGCACCAAGCGTTCGCCGTCGACGCGCGCGACGGGCGGGTCGCCGTAGACCAGCGTTGGCAGCACCGAGAGGGTGTGCTCTGCGTGCCCGATATCGAGCGCGATGCGCGGGCGCACGCTGCGCTCGCGCCCCGGCAGTTGCGCAGTGCGGATGTCCACCGGGATCTGCTTGTCGATTTCAGGCAGCACGGTGCCGACCAGCTCGCCCAGCTCCGGACGCGTGAAGACACGCGAAAGGGGCAGGCGCTCGAGTCGCTCGCCCGTCAGCTCGGTGTGTCCGAGCGGGCGCAGCGTGTCGCCCGCGCGCCCGATCCCCTTGGCTACGACCGCGGCGAGCGCCGGGTCTGGATCGATGCGGAGCTCGACGCCGCTGTCGTGGTCCTGCACCAGCGCCCGCGGCTCGAAGGGCTCGCTGGCGAGCTCTACCGGGTCGCCCTTCCAGCGCACGTGCAGAGAACCGGCAAGCAGCGCCACGACCGAGCCGCCGCGGTGCGGGACGCCGCGCGGGTTGGCTGCCAGCATGCGGTCCAGCGCCAGATCCTCGTGCGACGGCGAGAGCGAGGGCTCGGCCCCCAGCGACTTTTCCAGCCGCCGTTCGCCGTCCGGGTGGAGCACCCAGCGCTCGAGCACCAGGTTGCCGAAGCGATCCGCATCGAGGCGGTATTCGAGGCGCGCCACGGCACCCTCGGCCGAGGGCAGGACGCTGCCTGCCTTCCCTGCCCTGTCGAAGGCGATCGCCGCTGCCACGACGTGCGCGCACGGATCGGCCTTGTCGCCGCAATCGCACGTCCACTCGATATCCGCCGGATACAGCACCGCGGTCGGCGGCACCGCGCGCCCGGGCGCCTTGACCCGGAACACCACCTCGTCGTCCGCCGAACGTTCAACGAGCACAGCCTCGGCGCCGGCGAGCTTGTTGCCCTGCGCCCAGACGGCCGGCAGGCAGGCTTTGCGGATAGCGGCGAGGAGGTCGTTCATTGTCGGATCGCGCGGACCTTGTAGCAGAGCGCCGGCGACCCGGCAGCCGCTGACCCGGGACGCGCTGGGTGTCCGCCCCGCGCCGTTCCGGCCGCGCCGCCCTCCGGCTGCCAGGACCCACCCACCTGAGCTCGATCCCGGGGCGGAAATCGCCAGGGGCTCGCCGATCAGGGCCGGGCGTCGTAGATTCCGCGGTCCGTGGCCCGAGGGCCGCGGATTTCCGACGACCCGGAGACCCATGTCCGACCCCTCCCCCGAAGCGCCCAGCGATTTCATCCGCGACATCGTCGAGGCAGATCTCCGTGCGCGCCGGCACCAGACCGTGGTGACGCGCTTTCCGCCGGAGCCGAACGGCTACCTGCACATCGGCCACTCGAAGAGCATCTGCCTGAACTTCGGGCTGGCCGAGCAGTACGGCGGGCGCTGCCACCTGCGCTTCGACGACAGCAATCCGACCACGGAGGACATGGAGTACGTCGAGGCGATCCAGCGCGACATCCGCTGGCTCGGCTTCGACTGGGGCGAGCACATGTACTTCGCCTCGGACTACTTCGACAGGCTCTACGACTACGCGGTCGAGCTGATCAAGGTGGGCAAGGCCTACGTCTGCAGCCTGAGCGAGGCGGAAATCCGCGAGTACCGCGGCACCGTCACCACGCCGGGGCGGCCTAGCCCGGGGCGCGAGCGCAGCGTAGAAGAGAACCTGGAGCTGTTCGCCGACATGCGCGCGGGCAGGTTCAAGGACGGCGAGCACGTGCTCAGGGCGCGCATCGACATGGCCTCGCCCAACATGAAGATGCGCGATCCCCTGCTCTACCGCATCCGCCACCAGCACCACTACCGCACCGGCGACAAGTGGTGCATCTACCCGCTGTACGACTTCACGCACTGCCTGAGCGACTCGATCGAGGGCATCACGCACTCGATCTGCACGCTGGAGTTCGAGAACAACCGCGAGCTGTACGACTGGATTCTCGATAACCTCGACGTGCCGCAGCCGCGGCCGCACCAGTACGAGTTCGCGCGGCTGAACCTGAACTACACGGTGATGAGCAAGCGTCGCTTCCTCGAGCTGGTGAACGGCGGTTATGTAAGCGGCTGGGACGATCCGCGCATGCCGACGCTGGCCGGCATCCGCCGCCGCGGCGTCACGCCGGAAGCCATGCGCCACTTCGCCACCCGCGTGGGCGTGGCCAAGAACAACAGCACCGTCGATCTGGCGCTGTTCGAGCACACGCTGCGCGAGGATCTGAGCGAGGTCTCGCCGCGCGTCATGGGCGTGCTGAAGCCCTTGAAGGTGGTGATCGAGAACTACCCCGAGGGACAGACCGAAGAGCTCGACGCGCCCTACTGGCCGCACGACATCCCGAAGGAAGGGACGCGCAAGCTGCCGTTCAGCCGTGAGCTGCTTATCGAAGCGGACGACTTCATGGAGCAGCCGGCGAAGAAGTGGTTCCGGCTGGCTCCGGGGCGCGAGGTGCGCCTCCGCCACGCCTGCATCATCAAGTGCGAGCGCGTGGTGAAGGACGAGAGCGGCGCCATCACCGAGCTCCGCTGCAGCTACGACGCGGACACCCGCGGCGAGAATGCGCCGGGCGCGCGCAAGGTGAAGGGCACGCTGCACTGGGTCAGCGCTGCGCACGCGCTGGACGCCGAGGTCCGCCTCTATGATCGGCTATTTTCCGCAGAATTTCCGGGGGCTGACGAGCGGGACTTCAAGGAAGATCTGAATCAGGATTCGCTCCAGACCGTGCGCGCGAAACTCGAGCCGAGCCTGGCTTCGGCCGAGGCCGGCGAGCGCTACCAGCTCGAGCGCCTCGGCTTCTTCTACGTGGATCCGATCGACTCCAAGGACGGCGCGCCGGTCTTGAACCGCACCGTGGGGCTACGCGACACGTGGGCGAAGATCGCCGCGCGCGCCGAGCCTTCGAAGCCCGAAGCCGCGAAGCCGCAGGCAGCGAAGTCCGCGGCAGCGCCAAAGGCCGCAGCAACGGCGGCGCTGCCTCCCGAGGCGCAAGCACTTATCGATGCGCACAGCCTCGCGCCCGGCGAGGCGCGGGTGCTGGCCGCGAGCCCGGCGCTTTCCCGCATCTTCGCCGACAGCGTCAAGGCCGGAGCCGAGCCGCGCGCCGCGGCCAGCTGGCTGGTGAGCGAGCTGCCCGCCGCCCTCGACGGCCGCGACGCCGGGAGCGTGAAGTTCGACGGCAAGGCGCTGGCCGAGCTGGTCGCGCTGCTCGATGCCGGCACCATCTCGCGCCCCGCCGCCAAGGACGTGCTGGCCGAGCTGGTGAAAAGCGGCGGCTCGCCCAAGGCTATCGTCGAGCAGAAGGGCCTGCAGCAGCTCGGCGGCGACGCGCTCGCGCCCGTCATCGACAAGGTGCTCGCCGACAACGCCTCGCTCGTCGAGCGCTACAAGGCCGGCAACCCGAACCTGCTCGGCGCGCTGGTCGGCCAGGTCATGCGCGCAAGCGGCGGCAAGGCGGATCCGAAGCTGGCGGGCGAGATGCTGCGCGAGAAGCTGGCGTAGCTCGCGCCCGAGCCGAAACGCGCTTGCGCGGCAGGCCCGATAGCCTACGCTGACGCTCGTGCGGGGCAATCGGCTACAGGCGGACCGCGCCGGTCTGCCCGAGGCTCTGTCAACCTAGGCCCGCCCGCGCCATGGCACCTCTGGACCTGCCCCACGTACGCGCGTCGTTTCCGTCCTTGTCCGGCGACTTCGTGTTCATGGACAACGCAGGCGGCTCGCAGTGCCTCGGAGCCGTCGCCGACGCGGTCAGGGACTACCTGCTCGACTGCAATGTGCAGCTCGGGGCGACCTATCCGGTCTCGGTCGAGGCATCCCGGCGCGTCCTTTCAGGTCGGCGGGCGATCGCCAGGCTCGTGGGTGCGGCCGACGACCGGCAGGTCGTGCTGGGCTCTTCCACCACGCAGCTCCTGGCCAACACCGCGCAGGCGCTTTCGGCCGACCTCCGGCCCGGCGACGAGATCGTCGTGACGAATGCGGACCACGAAGCGAACGTCGGCGCGTTCAGACGGCTGGAACACCAGGGCGTGGTCGTCCGCGAGTGGGGCATCGACCTTGCCTCGCAAGAACTCCGCCTCCCGGACCTGGAACCGCTGCTTGGCCCGCGCACGCGACTGGTGTGCATGACCCACTGCTCGAACGTGCTCGGCACGATTCACGACGTACAGGCGGTGAGCCGGAGAGTGCATGCCGCAGGCGCGCGCCTCCTGGTCGACGGCGTGGCGTATGCGCCGCATCGCCGGGTGGACCCGGCTCTCTTCGGAGCCGACTACTACGTCTTCAGTCTCTACAAGGTCTACGGGCCGCACGTCGCGGCGCTCGTGGCGCCGCTAGGACACCTCGAGGAGTTGGCGAACATCAACCACGAGTTCCTGGCGCATGAAACTCCCTACAAGCTCCAACCCGGCAACGTCTGCTACGAGCTCGTTGCTGCCCTGCCCGAAATCGAGAGCTACCTGCTCGAGCTAGGCGGAGGAGCAAAGAGCGGGACAGACGCCGCCGCACTGGACCGTGCGTTCACGGCCATCGCCGAGCACGAGGCGGCGCTTGCCGAGCGCCTGCTGGCGTTCCTCCGCGATCGAGACGATCTCGATCTGCTTGGAAATCCGGGTTCTGATCCGGCACTACGGGTGCCGACCGTGAGCTTCGTGCCTCACGCCAAGACGCCCGAAGCGGTGACACGCGCCGTCGACGCGCATGGCATCGGCATCCGGCACGGCGACTTCTACGCGCGGCGCCTGATCGAAGTGCTCGGGCTGCAGGCGCGCGGGGGAGTCGTACGCGTCTCGATGGTGCACTACAACACGCTGGAGGAGGTGGATCGGGTGACCGCGGCGCTCGACGAGGCGCTCGCCGTGTAGCCACGGAGTGCCCGTCCACAACCGGGGCCGCCGCCCGCGGCCGGGAACACCGTTTCGACCTGAAAACAGGCAGCTATTCGCTGCGTCGCGCCGACCCCGGCGGCACCCGCTCCCGCCATGCGCTACTGCTGGTCGATTCCATCCTGCGCGACAACTACACTGGGTAATCCTACGGACCGATTTAGGTAGCCCGGTACAGCTGCATGACGGATCGACCAGCAAAATCCAGCGCGAGCTCGACCTGGACCGAGGAGAGGTACCAGGATGTCCTCGCCGCGCTACGCGCGGCGCCCGCGACGGAGGTCACAGATCCGGCGTTCCCCCCGGCTCTCGCGCGGCTCGCGCTGCAGCTTGCGTCGGACCTGGTCACCATCCACGGAGAGCACGGCGTCTACCTCTATGTCTCGCCGCGAGGGCTCGCTCCCTTCGGCCTCGAGGTTTCCGACGTCGTGGGGCACCGACCGCGGGAACTGGTCCACTCCGAGGATCTCGAACGCTTCGAACGGCAGATCAAGACCGCGGTGCGCACCGGCACGGGCACCATCGCCTGGCGCGCGCGTTGCGGCGACGGCAGCTATCGCCTGGTCGAGAGCCATGTGCGCGGCATCCGTGTCGACGGCGTCGTGCGACTGGTCGTCGCCACGACGCGCGACATGCAGGACGTCCACGACCAGGCGCTCAGGGAACGCGAGCACGCCGAAGGGCTTGCGGCGCTGGGCGCGCTGGCTGCGGGTGCGGCCCACGAGATCAACAACCCGCTCACCTGGATGCTCGCCAACATCGACGAGACGACCCGGCGCGTCGATGCTCTGATACCCGACGCCGACGCAGCCGACGAGCTGAAGTCGCGCCTGCTCGAGGTCCGGGACGGAGTCCTCCGGATAGGGGATCTGGCCCGCGAGATGAAGCACCTCGGTCGACGCCATTCGGATGGTCGAGCGGTGGTGGATCTCCGCCATGTTCTCGATTCGGCTCTCGGAGTCGTGTGGAACCAGCTGCGCCACCGCGCCACGATGACCAAGGACTACCGCGAACCCCCGCGGGTGATGGCCAACGATGCGCGCCTGGGCCAGGTCTTTGCCAATCTCCTGCTCAACGCGGTGCAGGCCCTTCCCGAGGGTCGGGAGTCCGGAAATGCGATCCACCTCGTCACCGGCACGACCGGGGACGGCGATGCGTTCGTCGATGTCATCGACAACGGCCCCGGAATCCCCGACGACGTGCGCGTACGGATCTTCGAACCCTTTTTCACGACCAAGCCGGAGCGCGTGGGCACGGGCCTCGGCCTGGCCGTATGCAAGGCCATCGTCGAGGAGTCCGGCGGCGTCATCGAGGTCGAGAGCGAGGTCGGCGTCGGAACGCGGTTCCGCGTGCGCCTGCCCGCCGACGTCGAGTCACAGGTCGAAGAGACTCCCTTGCCGGACGCCGTCGAGAGCACAGGTCGTCGTACCGAACCCGCGTCCGAGCAGAAACTCCGGCGACTCGACATCCTGGTGGTCGACGACGAGCCACTCATCGGGCATGTGATCGAGCGCATGCTCGGCGGCGCGCACGAAGTCGTTGTCGAGACGCTTGCGTCAGCGGCCTTGGCAACGCTGAGAGCCGGAGCGCGCTTCGATCTGGTCTTGTGCGACCTGATGATGCCCGGCATGACGGGAGTGGACCTGTTCGAAGAGGTGCTGCAGATGGATCCGGCACAGGCGGAGCGCATGTGGTTCCTCACTGGCGGCGCTTTCACCGAACGCGCCCAGTCCTTCCTCGCCAGAATCGGGGAACGTCACCTCGCCAAGCCGTTCACTTCCGCGGCCCTCGAGGCGGTGGTCGAGCGCTTCGCGCGGAACGGGGGCGAGCCCTGACCGGGATCGGGCGGGCGGGAGCCGGCCCATCAGCGCGGGGCCCCTCCAGCTCTTCGCGCTGATCTCCGGTCGTCGCCGTATGCCATCGAAATGATGGAGGGTCCGCGCTAGGCTCCGCCGCCGTGAGCCGCTTCCGCGCCACCGCTCCCCCGCCCTCGCCGCACGATCTCAATCCGCGCAGCGATCCGCCGCTGGACTTCCCGGTGCGCGCGCTGGGCGAGCTTTCGCCCGACGACTACGCGACGCTGGGTTTTCTGTGCGGGCTGGAGGTGCACCAGCAGCTTCTGACCGAGCGCAAGCTGTTCTGCCGCTGCCCGGCCGGCCGCAACACGACACGCGTCGACATGGAGGTGCTGCGCCACATGCGGCCGACGCTGAGCGAGATGGGGCAGTACGACGGCTGCGCGCTGATGGAGTTCAAGACAAAGAAGGAGATCGTCTACCTGCTGGAGCGTGAGAGTGTGTGCACGTACGAGATGGACGACACGCCGCCGTTCGAGATCGACGAGCAGGCGGTGAAGATCGCGCTCGAGGTCTCGAGCCTGCTGGGGCTGAATCTCGTGAACGAGCTGCATGTGATGCGCAAGCAGTACCTCGACGGATCCATCCCGACCGGCTTCCAGCGCACGGCCATGGTGGGAGTCGACAGCGTGCTGCCATTTCCCGGGAGCGAGCTCGGCGCCGATCGCAGCCTGCGCGTACGGCAGCTCACGCTGGAGGAGGATTCGTGCCGCGAGGTGAGCGACGTGGGCCACCGCATCGAGTTCCGCACCGACCGGCTGGGCATGCCGCTGATCGAGACCGTAACCGAGCCGGATCTGCTCACGCCGCGCGACGCCGCCGCCGGTGGGCGGCTGCTGGCGGAAGTGGCGCGCGCGAGCGGCAAGGTGCGACGTGGCCCGGGCGCCGCGCGGCAGGACGTGAACGTCAGCGTAGCGGGCGGCCGGCGTGTCGAGATCAAGGGCGTGCCGAGCCATCGGCTGATTCCGACACTGGTGCACAACGAGGCCTACCGGCAGCTGGAACTGCTCCGGCTCCGGGACGCGCTGCAGAGGCGCGGCGCCGCGCCGGACGCGCTGTCGCTCGGCGACGTCGAGTGGGCGTGGGAGTCGCCACTGGTGGAGGTACTGGAGCGCGGCGACGGCGAACGCACGGTCCGCGTGCGACTGCCAGGCTTCGATGGGCTGCTCGGACATCGCACGCAGCCCGGGCTTGGCTTCTTCCACGAGATCGCCGAGCGCGTGCGGGTCATCGCATGTCTGGAGCACTCGGCGCTGGGGGCCGACGATGCAACCGGCACGGTGACGGTGCACGGGCCGGACGACGAGGTGGATACGGCGGCGCGCGAAATCGTGGCGCGCGCGCGCGAAGCCTTCGTTGGCGTGCCCAGCGAGACGCGGCAGGGTCACGCTGACGGCACCACCGGCTTCGAGCGCATCCTGCCTGGCGCCGAGCGCATGTATCCGGACACCGACACGCCGCCCGTGCCGATCCCCGACGCCTGGTTGCGCGAAATCGAGGCGCGGCTGCCCGAGCGCCCGTGGCAGCGGCTCGAGCGCTACGAAAAGCTCGGGATACCGGCCGAGCGCGCAGCGCGCCTGGCGCGGGCGCCCTGGGCGGCGCTGTTCGACGCGCTCGGCGGCGGGCCGGAGCTGGCCCGTGCGCTGGAGCGCACGCTGCCGCGCATGCGCACCGTCCCCGACGTCGCGCTGCTCGAGCCGCTGCTCGGGCTGCCGGCATTTGCGCTCGAGCCGGCGATCCTACGCGTCCTGCGCGGCGAGGCGCCGGGCGACGTCGTGGCAGCGCTTTCGAGCAGTGTCGGCACCCAGCAACTCGAACAACGCATCGGCGAGGTGGTGGCGGCGCGCAACGAGGCGCAGACGCGCGATCCCCAGGCGCTCCTGCGTTGGGCGATGGGGCGCGCGCTGGAGGATCTGCGCGGCCTGGTCGATCCGCGCGTCGCGCGCGAGCGCCTCCAGGCGGAGCTCGGAACATGAACGACGACAGCGACGATCTGTACAAAGGCTACCGCGAGCCGCTGCGCGCGCTGATGCAGCGCTTCGGCGTGACGGTGTGGTGCGACGCGATCGTCACGACCGACCGCGGCCGCTTCGAGGGGCTGATCCTGCCGCGCTCGGAAACGAGCGACGAGAAGCACCTCGTCCTGAAGCTGTGGACCGGTTACAACGTCGGCGTCCGCTTCGACCGCATCACGTCGATCGAGAAGACCGGCTTCCGCCGCGCCGAGTACCGGATCCCGGAAGGCGAGTTCCCGGTCGACCCGGACAAGCCGCGCGTGATCCTGTTCGGCACGGGCGGCACCATCGCCTCGCGGCTCGACTACCGCACGGGCGCGGTGATTCCGGCGTTCAGTCCCGGCGAGCTGTACGGCTCGGTGCCCGAGCTCGGCGACGTCTGCAACATCGAGACCGAGAAGCTGTTCGGCGTGTTCAGCGAGAACATGGGGCGTGACGAGTACCTGACGCTGGCCGAGCGCATCGGGCAGGCCATCAAGGACGGCTACGACGGCGTGGTCGTCGGCCACGGTACGGACACCATGCACCACACCGCCGCGGCGCTCACCTACATGGTGCAGGATCCGCCAGTGCCGATCGTGATGGTCGGCAGCCAGCGCTCGAGCGATCGACCGTCGTCGGACGCTGCATTGAACCTGATCCGCGCTTCCTGGGCGGCGGCACACGGGCCCATCGCGGAGCTGATGGTGTGCATGTTTGGGCCGACCTCGGACCGCTACAACCTCTTGCACCGCGGTACGCGCGTCCGGAAGATGCACAGCTCCTTCCGTAGCACGTTCCGAACGCTGAGCGACATCCCGCTCGCGATCGTGGACAAGGGCCGGCTAGAGCCGCTCAAGACGCGCTACGCGCCGCGGCGCCAGGACCGCGACGTAACCGTCCGCGCGGCCTTCGACGAGCACGTCACCATCCTCTACTACTACCCGAACATGCAGCCCGACATCATCGACGCGCTGGTCGACAAGGGCTACCGCGGCATCGTGATCGCCGGCACCGGGCTCGGGCACGTCAACCGCAAGGTCTACCCCGCGCTCGCGCGCGCCAACGCCGCCGGCGTGCAGCTCTACATGACGCTACAGACATTGTGGGGCTTCGTGCAGATGAACGTGTACGAGACGGGGCGCGAGATCCAGCAGCTGGGCGTGGTGCCGCTCGCCAACATGCTGCCCGAGGTCGCGTACATCAAGCTGGCCTGGGCGCTGGGCCTGCACCCCGACGATCCCGACGCCGTGCGCGCGCTCATGACGACACCGACAAGCGACGACATGACCGACCGCGAGCCGCCCGACGGCTATCTCGTCTTCCAGGGCGGCGTGCCGGAGATACAGGAGTTTTTGGGACGGATCTGGTCGTAGGAGCTCGGCTGGAAGAATGTAGGCCCCGGGTCAACCGCCGGGCGCGCAGGTCCAGCCGGAGCTATGGGCGTGTTCCCTCGAAATGATAGTCGAGGTCGCCGTTCATGGTCTGACCGGCAGCGTTGACTTCCAGGTCGAGGTGCATGTCGAAGACCAGCCGGCTGCCGTTGAAGGTGGCGGTCCCCTTGTCGAGCGTGGCGGTCATGGCGCTCTGGCTCTGCTGGTCGAAGCAGTGCTGGCCGGAGTTGAGCTGGGCGGTGTTGCCGCTCAGGGTGCCTTCAAGCTTGCAGATGAGCTTGCCGGTCTTGCTGTCGAGCAGCGAGAACTCCAGCGTGCCGCCGCCCTGGTCGGCCACGTCCAGCTTGGCGTTGGGGTCCTTCTGCGGCCGCGCGGGCATGTTGCCGATGTGGAAGGTCGTCACGTCCTCGCCAGTGTAGTGGCCGGCGAACACCACTGCGGGCTTCGCGGGCGCGGCGGCTTCCTGTGCCGCGTCGTCCCCGCCGGCATCCGGCTCCTCGCTTTCCGCAGCGGAGGCTTCCACGGACGCATCGGCGGCATCCGCCGCGCCGGCGTCCTGCTCCGAGCCCGCCGCGGCATCGGCAGCGGACGATGCCGAAGGAGCTCGATGCCGCTCCGGCGCCTTCACCGTGGATGCGGCGAGCGGCCCGCGCCCGAGCGGCACCGTGCTCGGTAGAGCGGGCGCACAGCTCACCGCAAGCACCGCCATCATCCAGAACCGCTTCCGCATCGGCATCGGTAGACCACAGTCCGGCGCCCCGGGCAAACCGCGCGGCCCTGGTGGCGGCAGCGTGATACGATTGCGGAATGGCACGGCGCAGAGTCCTGAAGCTCCTGGCACTCCTCGCCGCGGCTGCTCTGGTCGAGAGCGCCTGCTCGGGCAAGACCTCTGGCGTCGCATCGGGCGCCAACGTCTACGTCGGCGGCTCCGGCGGCTCGGGCGGGTCGGCCGTCGGCGACGCTTCGCCCTGGCCCGACGCTCACGGACCCGGCACGGGGGGCGCCACCGGAGGCACGGGTGGCGGCGCTGCCGCCGGCGGCACGGGCACAGGCGGCTCGGCTGCGGGCGGTTCGGGCACGGGCGGCGCCTGCACGGCCGAGCTCTGCAATAACCTCGACGACGACTGCAACGGCCTCGTCGACGACAACCTCAGCCGATTCTGCAGCAGCTCGTGCGGCAGCGGCACCCAGACCTGCAGCGCCGGAAAGTGGGGAGCGTGCAGCGCCATGCAGCCCCTGAGCTGCATGGACTACTCGGCCTGCAAGATGTCAGAGCAGTGCGTGGCGAGCTGCCCCGGCGCGCCGTCCGAGACCTGCAACCTTGCCGACGACAACTGCAACGGCAAGTGCGACGAGAACGCCGGCTGCCGCACTGGCGTGTACCGGTCGTACAACAGCTCGACGGGCGAGCACTTCTACACGACCAGCTCGACCGAGGCCGCCTGCTGCGGGTTCAAGGTCGAGTTTCCCAACTACTACTACCTGTACAAGTCACCGGCCTCCGGACTGGTGCCGTTCTACCGCTGCCGGCTCGCCAGCGGGAAGCACTTCTACACGACCAGCAGCAGCTGCGAGGGCGCCGCCGGCAGCACCAAGGAAGGCACGCTCGGCTACATTGGCAAGAGCGCAACCTGCGGCGCCGTGCCGCTCTACCGCCTGTCGATGTCCGGCGATCACTTCTACACGACCAGCTCGTCCGAACGGCAGAAGGCCATCAGCGGGGGCTACAAGGACGAGGGCATTGCGGGCTACGTGTGGAAGGCGCCCTGATCCGCCACGCATCGATCAGCGCGTGCCGCCGGCCGCGCTGCGACAGCAGCGGAAGCCTGTGGAGTAGTCGTGGTACGTCGGGCCGTGACCGATCGTGATGAATCGGCAGCCCTGGCCGTGCTGGCTACCCGTGCTGAAGAAGCCGCCCATGAAGATGCCGTGACCGGTGTCGGCCGCCAGCCGCGCGCGGATCCCGGCGCGCAGCGGGATCTTCAGAGGCAGCGAGCGATCGACGCTATCGCTTACCCACTCGTGCAAGTTGCCGACCATGTCGAAAGCGCCGTAGTCGTTGGTGCAGCCGGAGTACGCGCCGGTCTTCGCCAGAAACCCCGGTTCGCGGTCGAGCTCGGGGTTGTTGAAGTCCTGGGCGTAGCGCCACCTGAGCGGATTGGTCCCCGCCAGCCGTGACAGCAGGTGCGGCTTGTCGACGTTGCAGCGCTTCCTGTCGAAGCTCGCTCCGTACGGATAGGTCGTGTGCTGGGGCCCCTCGCAGGCCGCGTACCACTCGCCGAGCGTGCACAGCCGCTTGCCAGCGTTCTCGCAGGCGGCGCGCGCCTCGAGACGGCTGATGTAGGCCTGCGGGCGCACGCCCGGCAGCGAACGGGCCTGGTAGTCGATGTCGTGCAGTGGTCGCTCCGATGGATCGTGGAGCTTGCCGTAGGGATCGACGAGCGAGTCCTCCCAGCGGTCGATGCAGACCTCGTCGACGCGGGTCATCTCCTGGGGACAGCCGTCGTGAAGCGCGGGATCGATGGGGGCCGGCCTGGCCGTCGGGACCGCCATTGCGCGCTTCGCGGGCGTCGAGGTGGCGGCGCTCGCCACAGCGGGCGCGCGCGTGCGGGCGGGGGCCGAGCCGGAGTGAGCCTTTGCGGATCTGCACCCTGCGAGCGCCGACGCGAGCAGAAACGGGGCCCCGGGCAGAGCCAGGCAGCAGCGGTGCGCTCGATGCGCCACTCCTCCAGGGTAGCTGTGCGCGGGCGACAGCGCCACGTGCGCTGCCTGCTACGCTCCGCGCGTGCACTCCGCGCTCCGCACTGAACGTGAGCCCCTCGCCGGCGACAGCTGGATCCATCACGATCCGGCCTGGCTCGGCGCGGGCGAGGCCGACCGTTTGCTGGCCCGGCTGCGGAGCGAGCTCCTCTGGGAGCAGCGCGAGATCGAGCTGTTCGGGCGGCGCATCCTGCAGCCGCGCTTGATCGCGTGGGGCGGCGAGCTGCCCTACCGCTACTCCGGCCAGAGTCTGGAGCCGCGCGCGCTGCCGCCATTCCTGACCGAGCTGATGGAACAGATCGGCAGAGCCAGCGGCACGCGCTTCAACCACGTGCTGGCCAATCGCTACCGCGACGGCAACGACAGCATGGGGCTGCATTCGGACAACGAGCCCGAGCTGGAAACGGACCCGGTGGTCGCCAGCTTGTCGCTGGGCGACGCCCGACGCTTCGTGCTGCGGCCGAAGAAGAAGAGCAGCGGCACGCCGCGCGAGCTCTCGCTCGTCCACGGCGCACTGCTGGTGATGGGCGGCGCCTGCCAGCGCCGCTACCGGCACGGCGTGCCGCGCACCCAGCGCCCCGTCGGCGAGCGCATCAGCCTGACGTTCCGGTTTCTGCTCCGCGCGCCGCACTGAGGGCGCACCGAGGCCGGTCCGGGTCGGGCGCGCCGGGCGGCCAGCGCCGACCGCACCGACTCAGCGGCGACGACGCGCGCGAGCGGGCACGGCGACGCCGCGCCGCTGTAGCGCGGCCAGCGCCCGGGCCAAAAGCGTGAACACGAACGTGCCGCCCGGGACATAGCGCGACGGCTGTGCCTCGAGCCGGTGCAGGTAGTCCGCGGGGAGTCCATTCTCGCGCGCGCCCTCGCACAGCAGCTCGAGATAGCGCCTGGACGGCACGAGTCCAGGCACGGGGCTGCGACTCGCGTACGCGGCCGCGCGAACGGGGCCGCTGTTGCGGCCGATGACCTCTACGTCGAGCAGCTGGTAGCCCGGGCTCTCGGTGCTGTCGATCAGGGCGAACGCAGTCTCGGGGAGCTGCAGCAGCACGCCGTGGACGTCATGGCCGCGCGCCGCTTCGATACTGGCGAACGCCGGCTCGAAGAACGGGAAGCCCCTCTCCGCGAACGTCAGGCGATAGTCCGGCAGCCGCGCCGGCTCGCGTGAGAGCGCTGTCACGCGCCGGGCAGACCGCACGCGCGCGCACATGTTCGCCCCGAACGCGAAGTACCAGACGGGCTCGTCGCTCATGCGCACCGGCCACAATAGCCCAGATCTGCCCATTTCCACGGCCTCGCCCACGGCCGGGAGCTGCGATAGGCTTCCGCCATGTCCGACGACAGGAACTTCAAGGTACTGACGGCGGTCGGCCATGACCGTCCGGGGCTGGTGAGCGGCATCTCCGAGCTGATCCACTCTTCGGGCGCGAACCTGGAAGACAGCCGCATGGCAATCCTCGGCGGCGAGTTCGCGCTGGTCCTCTTGTTCTCCGGAACGGCGGACGCCGTGACCAAGGTCGTCGAGGGCGCGCAGACCATGGGCGACAGGCTCGGGCTCGAGATCGGCGTCAAGGACACCAAGCACGCCCGCGGCGCGCGCGACATCCTGCGCTACCGCCTCCGGGTGACCGGCCTCGATCATCCGGGTATCGTCCACACCATCACCGGCGCTCTGTCACAACGCGAGGTCAACGTCGCGTCGCTCCAGTCGCGTGTGGTCCACCTGCCGCTCAGCGGGACCCCGAACTTCGAGCTTGAAGTCGAGGTGGAGGTGCCGCCGAGCCTGTCCATCCCCGAACTGGAAGAGACCATCAGAGCGGTCTGTGCACGGGAGAACCTCGAGTTCAACTTCGAGCCCAGCACGTGAAGCCGCGTTGTGCGGGTGGTCTCTGGCTGCTCGCCTGCGCTCTCTGTGCGCCCGCCGCCCACTCCGGCCCACGGCTGGCGATCCACGGCCGCCACGTCGAGATCGAGCGGCAGCCGATCGTCGTCAAAGGTCTGCGGGTAGTCGGGCGCGCCGACGTTGTCGTGAAGCCCGAAGGCCGGCGCCTCGGCGCCTCGGCTCCTGCATTCGCGCCGCCGGCCGAGTTGGTTCCGCAGGTTTCGTCGCGCGAGGCGTTGCGGGCTGCCGAGCGGGCGGTCAGCGCTTCGGGAATGACTCTAGCGGGCGCCCGGCACCCGCCGGAGCTGGCTCTGCTGCCTTCGCCGCACGGTCTCCAGCTGGTGTGGGAAATCGACGGGCGCGCCGCGTGGCCGGGCGCGGACCGGGTGCCCGGCGTGCTGCTCGATGCGCAGACGGGGCGCGTGCTGGCGCTCTGGAACGAGGTGGAGCGCTTCGACCGGGCACGGGTCTACCCGGAAAACCCGGTCGTGACGCCAGCGCTCGACGACGTCGTCCTGGGCACCGATCCCGCTTCGACGCACATCGCGAGCGCCGAGCTCGAGACATTCGACTGCGTCGATCAGCACGACACACGCTCGACGCCGATCGGCACGCTGCACCTCTGCCACCTGCTTCCGGTCGCCCAGCGCGACGCGAACGGCGATTTCCTCCTCGAGCCCGCCGCCGGCAGCGCGGCGGAGGATCCCTTCGCGGAGGTGGAGGCGTTCTTCGCGGCCCGGCGCGCGCTCGAGGAGTTCCAGGGATTCGGGCTCCCCGCTCTGTCGACCCAGCCGCTGCCGCTGGTCGTGAACATGATGCTGCCAGCCGGCATCGACAGCGGAAATGCCGCACAGATGAGTGACCCGACGCTCCCGCTCGAGCCCTATGCGGGCGCTGCCTACCGGACTTCGAGCCCCGTGGTCGGCGAGCCCGCAGGCCTGGACGGACCGGCAATCTGGCTCGGCCAGGGTTCCGTCGCCGACATGGCCTACGACAGCGACGTGGTGAGCCACGAAATGGTGCACGCGGTCGTCGACAGCACGGTGCGACTCGTGCCGTGGATGCACGCCGACGACCAGGGCCTTTCAGGATCGCCGTCGGCGCTGAACGAGGGACTCGCCGACTATTTCGCCGGCGCGCTCGCCGGAGATCCGCACATCGGCGAGTACGCCGCGAAGAACTTCGGCCTACCGGAGATGCGCTCCATCGAGGGCCCGGCCCGCTGCCCCGAAGAGCTCGTGGGCGAGCCGCACGCCGACTCGCTGATCGTATCGCGCGCATTGTGGAGCGTGCGCCGCGGTCTAGCGCCGGACCGGCGCAGCGCATTCGACGAAGCGGTGTTCGACGCGCTGGTTTCGCTGCCCACGGGCGAGCCGGGCTTCGACGACTTCGGCCGGCAGCTGATCGCCGTGGTCCAGGCGTCGGAGCCCGCGGTGCTGCCGGCACTGCGCACGGAGCTGGCCGCGCGAGGCATCTATCCGGCGTGCCGCCGTGCCCTCGCGTGGACCGGCTCGCCGCTGGAAGCGCCCATCCCCGGCGGCCGCTACGTGGCACCCGGCCTGTACGACAGCCCCTGGGCCAACAACGGTCGACCGTCGCCGCTCGGCTACGCCCCGGGGATCGTGCAGTTCACGGCGGAAGTGCCACCCGGAAGCGCCGCTGTGACCGTACGCTTCCAGGCCTGGGACGCGAACCCGGCCCCGCGGGTAGTGCTGGCGCGCGACGGCAGGATCGATTTCGACTGGAACGTGCCGCAGGCTGGCGCCGACCGGGACGCGGCGGCCACCAGCGCCGACGGACAGCACTTCGAGGCGCACTTCGCGCTTCCGCGGGGTACGGAGCGCCTGGCGGCCATGATCGTCGACTCCGGCACTCTGGCCTTCACCTACAGCACAGTGGACTTCGGCTTCGAGCCCGCACCCCCCGCCGCCACCCAGCAGGCGGCCGCTCCCGCCCTTGTCGCGATGGGAGGCTGCGCCTGCCACGCTGCTCCGGAGCCGGGTCGACACGGCGCCGCGCTGCTGCTCCTGGGCGCGCTGGGCTTCATGAGCGGTCGTCGAAGAGCGCGCCGGAGGGCCCGTACAAGGGCCTAGCCTCGTCCCGTTGCGGCTACCAGGACCTACGGATTCCGCTGATGTTTGAGATCAAGCCGCTTTGGGTCATGATACGCGATCTGTGGGATTCGACCTGGGCTTCGCAACGTGCTTCGAGGTCGATCAGGATCTGATCGAGCAGGCGCTGACCCCTGCCCGCTTGCTCAACGATCCCGCACCGCGCGACAAGATCTTTGCGCTGATCGAGCGCATGGCCCGCATCGCGCGACCACGTCAGGGAGCTGCCCGGCTCCTGACCGTCTTCGCGCGCCTCGCGGAATGCGGCTGGCTGGAGGGCGAGCTCGAGATCCTGCTCTGCGATCTGGGCGAGGCCACGGGCATCGACGTCATGCTGCACGACGGCCTCAGCTTCGTGAGGCTGCACGCGCCGATCCGGGTCGGCGTGCCGTTCAACGAGTTCACCACCGCCTTCGAGCGTGATCCGCTGGCGGTTTCGCCGCTGGAACAGGCTCCGGCCGACCTGGACGTGCTCCGGCTGCGCGCCACCGAGGCCACGCATTCGCGCGGCGCGCGGAACGCCGCGGAGTTCCAGATCCCGGACGCGGCGCCCACCGAGGAGCTGGTGTCGAAACCGACGGTCAAGCTGCGCACCGTGACGATCCCACGCGAGGCCTATCGCGATGGCCAGCCCCCGGACGCCGCGGGCAGCCACTCGGCCGACACCGCACGCGCGGACACCGGCGACAGCGAGCAGCGGGCCTCGGAACCGATCACGGTCGAGATGCAGGCCGTGCGCCCGGAAGAAGCGCCGGACGAGCCAGCGCCGGCCTCGGAAACCCCGGAAACGAAGCGCGTGGTGGACGACATCGACGAGGGCTGGGAGTAGTCGCATACAATGCCGGGCCATGAGCGAGCTCGACATCTGCCCCGCCGACGAGAGTCCCCTGCCCCCGGTCGAGTATTCGTCGCCCGACGACGTGAAGCGGGCGGTCGAGAGGGCCCGGAAGGCACAGCGCGCCTGGGCGGAGCTGTCGATCGGCGAACGCGCCGAACGGCTGCTGGCCGTCGCGCAGCGCATCCTGGAAGGACAGGACGAGATCTGCCGTATCCTCGAACAGGAAACCGGGCGCTCGCCGACCGAGTCGCGGATGACCGAGATCGCGACCACCGCGGACTATGTCAAGGGCGTGATCCGGGCAGGCATGAAGGCGCTCGCCCCGGAGCGAATCAAGCTCTCCGCGTTGGACTTCCCGGGCAAGAAGGTCGTCGTCGAGGTGGTGCCGCGCGGGGTCATCGGCATCATCGCGCCCTGGAACTACCCGGTTTCGAACTTCTACAAGTCGGTGTGGCCCGCGCTGCTCGCGGGCAACGGCGTCGTGCTGAAGCCGTCGGAGCACACGCCGCGCTCCGGAGCATGGCTCGCCGCACAGCTTGCCGGCGCGCTGCCGGAGGGCCTCGTCGGGCTGGTGCAGGGCAAGGGCGAAGTCGGCCAGGCGCTGATCGACAGCGGCATCGACAGCATCGTCTTCACCGGCTCGGTGCCGACCGGGCGGCGCGTGGCGCTCGCCGCGGCCGAGCGGCTCATCCCGAGCTCGCTCGAGCTCGGCGGCAAGGACGCGGCGATCGTGCTCGCCGACTGCGACATGCCGCGCACCGTGGCGGGCGTGCTGCAGTGGTCGATGCACAACGCGGGACAGAACTGCGCAGCCATCGAACGGGTGTACGTCGAAGAAGCGATCGCCGATGCGTTCGTGGACAAGCTCGGCAAGGCGGCCCAGCGTCTGAAGGTGGCGCCTGAGGAAGGCCCGTCGGATCTCGGCCCGCTGCAGAACGCCGCGCAGCTCGCCATCGTGGAAGCGCACGTGGCGGACGCGAAGAAAAAGGGAGCCCGCGTGATGAGCGGCGGTGAGCGCACCGGACGCGGCTTCGGCTACCGGCCGACGGTGCTCGACGGCTGCAGCGACGAGATGCGCGTCGTGCGCGAAGAGACTTTCGGCCCCGTGGTGGCCATCGTGCGCGTGAAGGACGCGGAAGAGGCGCTTCGCCGCGCCAACGACTCGCCGTATGGGTTGAACGGCTCGGTGTGGACGCGGAACATCGAGCGCGGCGAGGCGCTCGCGCGCCGGCTCGAGGTCGGCGTGGCGCTCGTGAACAACCACTCGTTCACCGGCATCCTGCCCGAGACTCCCTGGACCGGCGTGAAGGACACCGGCCCCGGCATCGCGGCCAGCCGACATGCCTACGCGCACCTCGTGCGCCCGCGCACGCTGCTCGTCGACCGCTCGAAGAAGCCTGATCCTTTCTGGTTCCCGGCAAACGCGGACCTCGAGCAGATGAGCCTGGCGCTGGTCGAGCGCAACAAGGGCTCGTTCATGGCGCTATTCAAGCTGGCCGGACTGCTCGGCAAGCGCGTCAAGGCGATCCGGCAGCGTATCGCCGACTCCTAGGGCGGCGGATTCGCGACGGCGCGGGGCCGCATGCTAGCCTTGGACACATGGCCTCGCGGCGTCGTCTGGAGCTCGCGGCGCTGCTCGCCGCGGTCGCCTCGCTGGCTGCCTCCGGGCTCGCTGCCGGCGAGCTCGACCCGCCCGCTGCCGCGCCGCCGGTATTGCCCGCGCCACGTGCCGTTCCCACGCCGGCATCTCGACCCGTCGCTCCCCTGCCCTGGGTCGCGCGGCTGTATCCGCTGCACGTGGAAAACCTCAACACGCGCGCCGAGGCAAACCTCGTGCTGTTCCGCCCCGACGGCAGCGTCGATCCGCGCGTCGTGGAGACGTTCAGCGCCGTCTCCGCGCGCGGCGAAGACGACGTGTGGCCACTCAGGACGCGGCTGGTCGAGCTCGCGTTCAAGACGGCCTATCACTTCGGCGCGGGTTCCCTCGTGATCCTCTCGGCCTACCGCCCGCACGCCGGCTATCACTCGAAGTGCGCCGCACTGGATTTCCAGCTTCCCGGCGTGAACGCAAAGAAGCTTTCGGCTTGGCTGCGCCGACTGCCACGGGCCGGCGTGGGCGTGTACACCCACCCACGGACGCAGTTCGTCCACCTCGACGTGCGCCGGATGAGCTACCACTGGCTGGACGCCTCGCCGCCCGGCGTGACGTGGAAGGAGCTGCGCCTGCGCGATCCGTCCTACCGCGAGCGCGACGCAAGCTACACGCCCGCCAGCGATCTGCCACTCGTCACGCCTCGGCCGCCGGAGCCGCCTCACGGCGCGCGGCGGTAGGATCGGTGGTCGGGCGCACTGCCGCGGGCACGAACTCGCGCAGGTGCCAGGCGTAGAGGAAGAGCTGCGTCTCGCTGCGCTTGAGGGCGTCGCGGACCCGCGTCACCGAGAGGGCGCCCGTCACCACCATCCCCAACGAGATGACGACCAGGAACAGCAGCGTCGGAATGCGCGGCAGCTCGATAGCTCCTGGGGTCACGGTCAGCCCCGCGCTCGAGAAGACGTAGTCGCCCGGCAGCATCCCACCTGCCCAGACCGCGAGCACCCCCAGGATGGTCAGACACGCGGTGGCGACGGCGAAGCGCCGGTACGCCGGATCGAGATTCAGCGCAAAGCCCGTGGTGTTCACTGCAATGATGCCGGGCGTCACGACCAGCGGCCCGAACAACGCCGCCGTGCACGCGAACGCGATGTTGCTCACCACCATCACCAAAAGGACGCCCCACACGGGCGGCGAGCGGCGCGACGCGGTCCAGAAGCTGACGCCACTGGCACACACGGCCGCGACGTACATCGCGACGAGCCAGCCCCACTGCCGTACTCCGCCCCACCAGAGCAGCGGCAGATACCCGAACAGGCTCAGGTAGGCGAAGCCCCCGATCTTTCCGATCCAGCGCAACTTGTCGCGGTCGTTCCGGTCGAGCTCCATCTGGACCTCGGGCGGGAGCACGCGCGGCGGCTCGGCCAGCAGGCGCACCAGGGTCTCCATGGCCGTCGTGTTGTCGGGATCGAGCGCCAGAGCGCGTCCGATCTCGCGCATCGCGCGCCGGCGCTCCTCGAAGCCGGGGCTCCACTCGCTGCGTGCCCGGTCCGCCGCTTCGCCCGCGGACTTCGCGTGTCGTCGCGCCATGCTGCGGCGAAGCTCTACGTCGCGCTCTCCGTCCTCGAACCGCTCGATCGCTTCGTTCAAGGCGCGCGCGCTCTGGAAGCGCTGGCCAGGGTCCAGCGCGGTGGCGCGCACGACGATCTCTTCCAGCTCTGGCGGCACGTCGCTCTCCGGCGCGCGCAGCGATGGTCGCGACTCCACGCCGGCGAGCGTCGAGCTCATCACCTCCTGGATGGTCTCGCCCTCGTGCAGGGGACGTTGCGTGAGCATCTCGAACAGGATGACGCCGAGGGAATAAACGTCCGCACGCGGTCCCACGTCGGAAAGCTCGCCGCGCATCTGTTCGGGCGCCATGTAGCCGGGAGTTCCGAGCACGGCGCCTGCGCGGGTCTCGCTCGTGCGCGGGCCCGCGATGACGGCACTCGCTCCGCGTTCGATGGGTAGATCCGTAGCGCCGAGCACGCGCGCCAGACCCCAGTCGAGCACGTACACCTCGCCATAGTCGCCGAGCATGATGTTGCCCGGCTTGAGGTCCCGGTGCACGACGCCGCGGCGGTGAGCGAAGTCGACCGCGAGGCACACGCTCGAAAACGCCGCTAGCAGCCGCCTTCGCGAGTAGTCCGCACCGCGGCCCTGGCGCAGATCGTCGATGACCTGTTCCAGCGTGGCACCGCGCACGCGCTTCATCGTGAAGTACATCGCGCCGTCGGGATCGACGCCGAGATCGTAGACCGGCACCACCGCCGGGTGCTCGAGCTGGCCCTGGATGCGCGCCTCGCGCAGGAAGCGCGTCTCGGCCTCGCTGTGTCCAAGGCGATGCGGTTGCAGACGCTTCATCGCCACGCGTCGCCAGATCTGCTGATCGCCGCAGAGCGCCACGACTCCCATGCCGCCCTGTCCGAGTACGGCCTCCTGCCGGTAGCGGTGCGGAAAGTCGAGCGGCGAGATCGGCGCGGCGATCGCGCCCCCATCGCGCGCTCCGCCATCCACTTCCGCTGTCGGCGCCATGCGCGTACCGGCATCCAGCGTGACGCGCCTATCGTCCGAGTCGGGCGTATCGAACTGCATCCACCCAGGATAGACGACCCTGGAGCCGGCGTCGGCCGGCATGCGTGTCTACTACTGGAGGCAGCCGATACGCTTTTTCGCGACGACCATGTCGTCGTACCAGACGCTGCCGCTCGCGCCCGCGTCGGTGATGTAGTTCTGGGGCCAGAACGCGTCGAGCTTGAGTGCGGTGGTGCTGCGGTACTGGAGATCCATCGGGATCATCGTGGTTCCGGAAGCGGGCGGGTAGTTCGTGCACTCGGGGCTGTCGGCCAGCGCGGAGCAGAACTTGTCGCGGACCCAGTAGCCGAGCGGCTTCGCATCGGTGAACTGGATGACGGATTGGTCGTTGACCCACAGACCGAGCTCGGCGCCCTTGCCGTTCGCGCCGCTGGGGTTGAGCTTGATGTGCAGCTCGATGCACATCCACTGGTCACCGGGCGCCACGATCGACTTCTCGTGGACCAGCGAATTGCCGTAGTAGGCGGTGCTGCCGCTCGGCTGCGCCATCCAGGAGTGCATGTCCATCCAGTAGTTGTAGAAGTCCATGCGGACGTTCTGGCCCTGCTCCATCGGCTCTAGCGATACGCTGAAGCGATCGTCGCCGTTGGGCTTGAGCCCCGCCTGGGGGTTCGGCCACTTCGACGCCGGGTTGTAGCCGCCGACCCACACGCCGGTGTGGTGCCATTTCACGTTCGCCTGGTACTTGGCGTAGTAACGGACGTAGAGCTCTTGGTAGCCGGGTGCGAGGTTCTTGTAGAAGTCGGTCGCGTTCGCGCCATCACCGCTGGCGGTGAGCTTCATCGATGCCTTGCCGCCGCTCTTCGCCGGCACGTCGGAGACCAGCGCCATGCCGGCGGAATTCTTGTGGTCGTCGTAGCGTCCGGTGACGGCGCCGACCGAGCCTTCTTCGAAGTTCTCCGCCCAGACCACATCGGGGTCCTGGCCGATGCCGACGTCGCCTGGATACTTCGACGCGATGCCTCCGGCGCCACTGCCGGCGCTACCCGCGCTGCCTCCGGCGCCACTGCCGCTCGTTCCGCCGCTCGCAGACGACCCACCGCTACCGCCGCTGCCCGCCGCTCCGCTGTTGCCTCCCGAGCTCCCGCACCCAGAACCGAGGGCCAGCAACGACGCCGCACCGACGTAGAGCCAAGTGTGTCTCATCAAGACCCTCCGCGACCGACAGGCTATCAGCTCGCGGTGGTTGCCGTCACCAGCTGGTGCGGTGCGTCACTCCGCTTGCGCGATTTTCGCGGCGTTGTCCTGTTGGAAGAACGGCAGCGAAGTCGGACGCGCTTCCGCGACCAGGCTCATCGCAGCGACGACGCAGGCGAGCAGCACGGCAGCGTGACGTTCGGCGGGCCAGGCGCTCACGTGTTCGAACAGCGTGCCGAGCACACGCCCGGGCCAGGGCCTGAGGCGAAGCAGCAGATCCTGTGCCTCGCCCGTCGCCCGCGCGGTCGCGCGTCGCATCGCCTCGGAAGGCTCGACCCACTCCGCGGGCCCGGATGCCGGGCTCGCCCACCAGCCGGGGGGCGGCTTCGAGCGGCGCGCCGAGCGCCGTCCGCGGTCGTACGCAGCGCGACGCCCGGCATCGAGCAGCACGCCGGCGGCGACGTTGATCGCCGCCATGCGCTGCTCTGCGGCGAGACGGTCGAACGGGTTGAGATCCGGGTGGCTCTGCATCGCGAGCCGGCGGTACGCCCTGCGGATGTGGTCCGGCGAGGCGTCGCGTGGAACGCCCAGCACCTCGTACAGATCCATTGCCAGCACGTCCTTGCCGAACCGCATATCTCGACCTCGCGAAACCCGGAACCTCCAGCATACGACAGCGCAGGATGCGACATGTTCCCGGAAAACCTGTCCACGCCCACAGTGTGTGTGCACCCCCCACAATTGTCGGGCGCTCCGGGGGCGGCGGGCACCGGGAGCCGCCCGATTCGGATAGACTGGCCGGCATGCGAAACATGGCGCGCGGAAGCTGGCTGGTAGCGGTGGCAGCAGTACTGGTGGCGTGTAGCGGCGGAGACGGCTCCGGCAACGGAACGGGCGGCAGCTCCGGCGCGGGCGGCGCGAGCGGAGGAGCGGGCGGCTCCGGAGCCAGCGCAGGCAGCGGCGGCGCGACCGGCGGCAGCGGCGGCGCGACCGGCGGCAGCGGCGGCGCGACCGGCGGCAGCGGCGGCGCGACCGGCGGCAGCGGCGGCGCGACCGGCGGCAGCGGCGGCTCGACCGGCGGCAGCGGCGGTTCAACCGGCGGCAGCGGCGGTTCAACCGGCGGCAGCGGCGGTTCAACCGGCGGCAGCGGCGGTTCAACCGGCGGCAGCGGCGGTTCGACCGGCGGCAGCGGCGGTTCAACCGGCGGCAGCGGCGGCGGTACTACCTGCCCGGCAGCGCCCGGCAGTGCAACGGCGGCACAGAAGACTGCGCTCTCAGAGGTGAACGCGGCGCGCACTGCCGCGGGCGACAAATGCGCGCGCATGGTCGCCTCGCTGAACACCTCGACCACCAAGCACTGCACCTACTACGCCGCCAACAAGTCCGCCGGCGCAAACCAGTGCATCGCGAATCCGCACAACGAGGTGTCCGGCTGCAAGGACTACGTGGCCGTGAACTTCTGGCAGCGCATGCAGGCTGCCGGCTACTCGGGCGCGCCCGCCTTCGAGGACATGGCGTTTGCGAACAACCCGACGGCTGCCGTCGCCATGTGGATCAACTCCGTCTGGCACCGCACGCCGATCCTGAGCCCCTGGGTCGTGGACGTCGGCTACGGCAAGGCCACCGGTTGCGACACGATGGACTTCGGCACGGGCAGCGTGATGGCAGCAAGCACGGTCGTCACCTGGCCGTATGCCGGACAGACCAGCGTGCCCCCGTCGTTTTCGGGCAACGAGGGGCCGAAGCCGCCGGCGCCCCCTGGTGGCTTCCCGAGCGGCTATCCGATCACGCTATTCGCCAAGGGAGCCAGCATCACGTCGCACACGCTTACCGTGGCGGGGAACTCCACGCCGATCAGCCACCAGTGGCTGACGCCGGCAACGCAGACCCTGCTCAGGGACGCCTACGTGATGTACGCGGACAAGCCGCTGGCATCGAAGACGAAGTATCGCGTGACCATCAAGGGCACGCACACGGGCGGCACGCTGAACGAGAGCTGGACGTTCACGACGCAGTGAGCGGGCGCGAACAGCGCGGCGCTGTCACTTCAGCGGCGGCGCGGTGTCCTTGGCGCAGTTAACGTAGAGCGGATCCAGCGGCAGGCTATTGGGATCCGTCACCACCTCGAACGTGTACGGGGAGCCAACCAGGTTGAGTACCGTCGGCTTGGTCACGTTGCCAGTCACCGTACCGCAGTAGAAATCCTGGGTGCCGCAGATCTGTCCGACCAGCCTGACACCGCTCGCGACGATGTCCTGTCCCGGCTGGATCGGATTGGCAACGCCCGTGACGGTGAACTCCGGAAGCGCCGTATTGTCGATCACACCGTCGCTGCCGATTCCGATCTCGGGAATGTCGAGCGGTGAGCCGACTTCGGTCTTGCGATCGCTCGCGCTGAGGCTGTGCAGCGTCATCTTGAGTGCGGTCCCGCCCTGGTTGGCGACCGTCGTCATGTCTGCGAGGAACAACACCGGGGGCTGGAGGGTGCCGATCTTGGCCGACAGCGCGAAAAGGTACTGCCCGTCGATGTCGCCGGGCTTGGGCGGATCGCAGGGCGTGAAGCCGGCGTCGCTCCCTCCGGCGCCTCCTTCCTGTAGGGCTTTCTGCCGGTCGATGAAGTCGTTGTACTTGCCCTCGGCGTTGGTGCAGCCCTGGACGAGCAGCGCTAAAACCGGCAGCGCGGCCAGTATCCGGAATTTTCTCGCGAGCATGTGCCTCCGAAACGAAGCATGGCCATAGCCGCCGCGCGGTCAAGTGATTAAGACGCTTTGGTATGAGGTGCTCAGCGAGGGTCTTTTCGGGAGGGGTGGCGTTTGTTTGTGCGGCGGCGCTGTGGTCGAGCCCGGCCGCTGCAACCGGGCTTTCCGTGGCGCGCTTCGGCGGCGAACACGGCTACCCGGTCACGAACAACGCCACCGCCATCTACTACAATCCAGCCGGCATCGCGGACAGCAAGGGCACGCACGTGTTCCTGGATCTGACCGCGGCGTGGCGACACGTCAGCTACGTGCACACGCCCGCCTCGAGCGACGTAGCTGAACCGCCTGGAGCAACGGGCGCGAACACGGACAAGGCCAACCTCTTCAACATCATCCCCTCGCCGATGATCGGGCTGACGACGAAGCTCGGCGACTTCGCGCTGGGTGCGGGCTTCTACACCCCGTTCGGCGGACAGGCGGTGTGGGACCAGAACAGCCGGTTCAAGAACAGCAAGAGCTACCCCGGCCCCGTCGACGGCGCGCAGCGCTGGTTCGTGATCGACGGCGAGATCCGCTCCAGCTACTACACGCTGGCCGCGGCCTACCACGTCCCCGGCACCGGCCTCAGCCTCGGCGTGTCGGGCAATCTCGTGCAATCGACGATCAACATCCTGCGCGCCCGCAACGTCAACGGCGACAACAACACTCTCGCGGAAGGACGCTCCTGGCTCGACGTGAGCGGCTGGGAAGGCAGCTTCGGTGCGGGCGTACTGTTCGAAGCCGTGCCGGAGAAGCTCTGGTTCGGAGCCTCGTACCAGTCCAGGCCCGGCGTCTCCGGCGGGATGAAGCTTTCCGGCGACCTGAAGAACGACCTCGGCGGTCAGGTCACCACCTCCCCGGTGAACGCGCACCAGGATTTCCCGGACGTGTACCAGCTGGGCGCGCGCTGGCGCGCACGGAAGGACGTTCGAGCTGCGCCTATTCGGCGACTACACGCGCTGGAGCTCGTTCAAGGACCAGTGCATCTCGCAGAAGGACCAGCCGTGCTCGGGCACCAGCCTGCTCCTCGACATCCCCCGTGACTGGCATGACACCCTCTCCGTGCGCGCGGGCGGCAGCTTCTGGGTGAGCCCTACGGCGGAGCTCCTGGCGGGGCTCGGCTACTACTCGACCGCCGTACCCGACTCCACGCTGGACCCGTCCATCCCGGACTGGCAAGCGGTGTCCTTCACGCTCGGCGGCCGCGTGCGGATCGTCAAGAGCCTGCACACCGAGCTGTCGTATTCGCAGTTCTTCTCGCCGCAGCGCGACAACAGCAGCACGAGCACGCTCAACCCGCCGAAGGCTCCGAACGCCGGCGGCGTCTACAAGCAGGATCTCGGCGTCGTGAACCTGAACATCGACATCGCGTTCTAGCAGCGCCGGCCGCCTACAGCTCCACCTGCGAGCCCAGCTCCATCACGCGCTCGGGCGGGACGTTGAAGAACGCCGTCGCGCGCAGCGCGTTCCGCGACATGTAGGCGAAGATCTGCTCGCGCCAGCGCGACATGCCGTGCCGCCCCTCGGCCAGCAGCGTCTCGCGACCCATGAAGAACGTCGTGTGCTGGATGGGCGGCGTGGGCGTGTCGTCGCGCAGGATCAGCGCAACCAGGTCCGGGTCCTCCATGAAGCCATAGTGGGCCACGATACGCACGAATCCCTCCGGCAGCTCCTCGACCGAGACGCGCTCGGCGTCCTCCACGTGGGACACCTCCTCCGTCACGATCGTCAAGAGCATCACCTGCTCGTGCACGACGCGGTTGTGCTGGAAGTTGTGCAGCAGCGCGGGGGGCGTGCCGGTGGGGTTGCTGGTCATGAATACGGCCGAGCCGGGCGCGCGGTGGGGCCGCTCGATGCGCATCAGCTCGAAGAAATCCTCGAGCGGCACGATACGCTCGCGGATCTGCTGCCCCAGCACCTGTCTGCCCTTCTGCCAGGTCGTCATCAAGAGGAACACTCCGCTGGCCACCAGCAGCGGAAACCAGCCGCCCTGCTCGACCTTGATCAGGTTGGCGCCGAAGAACGCCAGATCGATGACCAGGAAGAAGATCGTAAGCGAGAGCGACGTCCAGAGCTTCCAGCCCCACACGTGGCGCGCCACGATGTACGCGAGCGCCGTCGTGATCACCATCGTCGTGGTCACCGCGATGCCGTACGCCGCCGCCAGGTTGGTCGACGACTTGAAGCCGAGCACCAAGCCGATGGTCGCCAGCATCAGCACCCAGTTGATCGACGGCACGTAGATCTGTCCGATCTCCTTGGCGGAAGTGTGCTGGATCTGCACGCGCGGCCAGAAGCCGAGCATCGTCGCCTGGCGCGTGAGCGAGAACGCGCCGGAAATCACCGCCTGCGACGCGATAATGGTGGCCATGGTGGCCATGATCACCAGCGGGTAGAGCGCCCAGCGCGGCGCCATCAGGTAGAACGGGTTCCGGATCGCCTCGGGGTGGTCGAGCAGAAGCGCGCCCTGACCGAAGTAGTTCAGGAGCAACGCCGGTAGCACCAGCACGAACCAGGTCAGCCGGATGGGCCGGGCACCGAAGTGTCCCATGTCGGCATAGAGCGCTTCGCCGCCCGTCGCGACGAGGAACACCGCGCCGAGCACCAGGAAGCCGTTGATGTGGTTGTGCAGCAGGAACAGCGCGCCGTGCAGCGGGCTGAGCGCCAGGAGCACCTTCGGCTGGTCGACGATGTGCACGATCCCGAGCACGGACAGGAGGATGAACCAGACCAGCGTCACGGGACCGAAGATCGCCCCCACACCTGCGGTCCCCCGCTTCTGGAACATGAACAGGCCGATCAGGATCACGATCGTGATCGGCGCGATGAAGTGCGAGAAAGCCGGTGTCGCCACTTCCAGACCTTCGGTGGCGCCCAACACGGAGATGGCCGGCGTGATCATGCCGTCGCCGTACAAGAGCGCGGCGCCGAACAAGCCCAGCAGCACCACGACCCACGTGGAGCGTCGCTTGCCGCCACGCGAGGTCGCCAGCGCCATCAACGCCAGGATGCCGCCCTCGCCCCGGTTGTCGGCCCGCATCACGTACACGAGGTACTTGATGGAGATCACGATGGTGAGCGACCAGAAGATCAGCGACAACACGCCGAGCACGTTCTCGTGCGTCACGGGCACGCCGTGCTCGCCCTTGAAGCACTCGTGAATCGCGTACAGCGGACTGGTTCCGATGTCGCCGTACACGACACCGAGGGCCGTCATGCACAGCCCCAGCAGGTAGCGGCCGTGAGGCGTGTCGTCGGCGGAGTGGCCGTGCTGGGGGGAAGACAAAGCGTCCGTGGTGTAGCGGGAGCCCTGGGGCAGGGCTAGAGCGACGCAAAATACCTAATAGTTCCGGATAGTTCAGTCCCAGCGCCGCGTCAAGCGCGGCGCCCGGACCGCGCTCTCACTCGCAGCTCGAGTTCCAGGCGGGGGCGACCGACTGGTAGGCGCCAAAGGACGCCTTGTGGCCGCCGGAGCTGTCGACGACTCCGAACGGCGAGACCATGGCGTCGCTCCAGCAGAACCAGAAGACCTCGGGAACCTGCGAGCCGTAGCTGGCCGCCAGGTTGTAGACGTTCTTCAGGTACTGCGCCTGGTTCGTCGTGTCGGTCGTCCCTATCTCGGTCAGCCACAGCGGCTTGCCGAACGCTAGGTAGCCCGAGAAGAGCGAGCTCATGTTGCCGAAGCCCCAGCTCGAGTTGGGCCAGCCATCCGGCGCGCGCTGTCCGTAGGGATGGATGCCCACCGCATCGGCGTACAGACCACCGGCGGCAGTCTTCGCCTGCGTGAGGTAGTTCGGATTGCCCGACGCGAGCCCACCGACGACGACTGGCGCCGACGACTTGGCGTGCACGGTGGAGCTCGCATCCTTCAGCATCTTGCCGAACGTGGCGGGCGGCACGTGCGGGTCGTAACCGGCCTGTGCCGCCAGGTCGGGCTCGTTCCAGATCTCCCAGGCGTCGATGCCGCTGCCGTAGGTGTTGACCAGACTGGAGAGCGCGGAGATGTACTGCGTCTCGTAGCTGCTCCACGCGCTCGAGCTGCCGGACGAGCCAGGGGACGGCGTCGACACGCTGGCGTAGTCGACCAGCAGCATCACCCGGATGCCACCGGAGCGAAATGCGGCGATCTGGCTCTGCTCTGTGCTGTGGCTCACGCCCTGCTTCCATTCGATCCGCACCCAGCGCGCGCCGAGCGCACGCAGCTGGGCCGCGCTCGGGTTTCCGCCTGGATTGTTGGGATCGATGTTCATCGCGAAGCGATTGCGCTTGGCCTGGTCGGTGCAGTTCCCGACCGGACCACCCCCCGAGCCACCGGAGCCCGAGCTGCCGCCGCTACCGCCGGAGCCCGAGCTGCCTCCGCTGCCGCCCGTGCCGCTGCCCGGGTTCGACTGGATCTGGCAGGAAGCGACGGGCGTGCCGGCCGTGCCGTTCGCGTCCTTGACGAAGGTGAAGTCGAGCACGCCCGCGCCGTGCCCCGACACTGTCCAGCTCCACTTGTGCGGCGTGCCGCTCACGCCCTTCCAGCTCGTCTTGGGCGAGCCCGGTCCGGTGACATGCATGTCGACGTAGACGTAGCCGGGGCTGTCGGTGAAGCTCGCAGTGAAGGGCACTCCAGCCGTTGCCGGATTCGCGGAGAAGCTGAAGCGCGAATCGCAGGGCAGCGGCGCGCCGCCACTGCCGCCGGAGCCGCCGGTCGTGCCGCCCGTCCCCCCCGTCGTGCCGCCGGAGCCGCCGGTCGTGCCGCCCGTCCCCCCCGTCGTGCCACCCGCGCCGGCTGCCGTTCCACCCGTACCCGGAAAGCCGGCGGTGTTCGGCCAACCTGCGGTGCCCAGCCCGCCGGAACCCGTACCTGCGGCGCCACCCGAGCCGCTGTGGGACGAAGCTCCGCCGGTCCCACAGGCCCAGACCATCGCGCCGGCAAGCAAGACAAGACGAGAACGCATCATCATGATGGCAACAGTCTAGATCACGGCTCCCGCCGACTCCGCGGATTTCCGCGTAGCGGCACCCGGTGGCGAAACCTGGCCCTGCCCGTGTGGTAACCGCAGCCGACGCCCGGCAGGCACGAATCCGCATCGCCAAGGACTCGGTCATTTCCCGCATTTTTGCGTGCTAACGTTCATATTTGTAGTGGCAGCTCGCAAGCCTCCACCTCTGCCGGCTCGCACCGCACGCCCGTCGTCGGGAGCGCGACCGGTCCCTGGCGCCAGCGCGCAGCGCATCGACTTCCATCCCGGTGATCTGATCGGACAGAAGTACAGGCTCGTCCGGCAGCTGGGCCAAGGCGGCATGGCGGCGGTGTGGGTCGCGCACAACGAAGCGCTCGACATCCACGTCGCGGTGAAGTTCATCCGCAGCGACCTCCGCCACCCACAGCTTTCGGATCGCCTGCTCCAGGAAGCGCGCGCGGCAGCGCGCATCGGCCACCCCGCGATCGTACGCGTGACCGACTTCGGCAAGACGAAGTCCGGTCACCCGTTCATCGTGATGGAGCTGCTCGGCGGCGAAGACCTGGGCACGCTACTGGATCGCGATGGGCGTATGGACGCCGTCCAGGCCGTCCGTACGCTGTTGCCCATCGTCGATGCGCTTGCCGCGGCCCACGACCAGGGGATCGTGCACCGCGACCTCAAGCCGGAGAACATCTTCCTCACGCGCGGGCACGATGGCGTGATCCGCCCGAAGCTCGTGGACTTCGGCGTCGCAAAATTCGAGCACGAAGATTTCAAGCGGCTGACCGACTTCGGCGTCGCGGTCGGCAGCCCAGGCTACATGTCGCCCGAGCAGGCGCGGGGCGGGGACATCGACGGGCGATCGGACGTTCTGGGCACTGTGCGTGGTGCTCTACGAGCTGGTGACGGGCGAGCTGCCGTTCGACGGCGACAGCTACAACGCCCTTCTGCGCGCCGTGATCGAGCAGGAGCCGCGGCCCATCGTCGAGCTGGCAGCGGGAGACGCAGGTCTGTGGGCGGTGCTCGAGCGAGGATTCATCAAGTCCCGCGAAGGCCGCTGGCAGAGCATGCGCGATCTCGGCGCCGCACTCGCCGACTGGCTGAGCCAGCGCGGCTATCCGGACGACATCACCGGCACCTCGCTGCAGGCGTGGCTCCAACGCCGAGCCGGTCAGCACGAGGACCTGCTCGCCGCGCCGCCGCCGTCCGGTACGCCGTCGCTGGTGCGCCTGTCGAAGGATCTGGAGACGCTGCGACCGGCAGCCGGCGACCCGCCTCCCGTCTCGTCGCCGGCCGCCTCCACATCGGAAGACGCCGACCCGCCCCGTGTCGGCGCACCCCGGCGCGCGCTGTCGCCGATATCCACCGTCGCGATTGCGGCGCTCGTCGGATGCGTCCTGGCGGTCGGCGCCTTCGCCTGGTCGAGCCGCGAGCCGCAGCAGGCCGCCACGCCTCCGGCCTCGGCGACGGCAGCGCCTGCCGCCGCGACGCCGAGCGCTGGAGCGCCCCAGGCCGGGAGTGCGTCAGCGCCGCGCCCGGTCCCCTCCCCGCCCGCCCAGGCCCAGGACAGCGCTGCTCCGGAAGCTGGGCCGGCAACCTCGGCGTCCGCTCGTCCGTCGTCGCGTCCACGCCGGCACCACGCACCGCGTCGCAGCAAGTCGCACAGTCTCGACATCAAGACGACCCTCTAGCCTGCTTTTCTGCGCATGAAACTGCTTGCCACTTTCGCCACCGTCACAGCCTGTGCGCTGCTCGCCCCCGCAGCAGTCGCCGGACCAAGCGCTTCCCACGCCGCTGCGCCACAAGACGACTCGAGTGCCGCGAAGGCCCGCGCGGAGGTGTTCTTCAAGAACGGGATCAAGGCCTACCGCCACCATCACTACAAGGACGCGATCGACGCGTTCCTGCAGGCGCAACACATCTATCCCAGCCCGACGCTATCGTTCAACACGGCACGCGCGTACGAAAAGCTGCACGACAGCGCTGGCGCACTCCGCTTCTACCGGGCGTACCTGCGCCAGGCGCCGGACGCCTCCGACGAGAAGCTCGTCCACCAACGCATCGAGAAGCTCGAGGCGACGCTCCACAAGAAGGGCGTCCAGCAGCTCACGGTCCTGTCCGAACCCGACGGCGCCACGGTGCTCATCGACGATCGCCCCGTGGGGGTGACGCCGTGGACGGGGGAGATCTACCCCGGGCGACATCATCTGCGCCTGCGCCGTGAGGGTTACCAGGACGCCGAGCGGGACTTCGAGCTGCCGGATCTCCGCGCCATCGACGTGGACGCAACGCTCGATCGCGCACCGCCCCCTGCTCCGTCCCCCGCCGCGACGCCGCCGGCCGCGACGCACCCGCCGCGACGCGACGAAGCGCCGCATCACGGCGTGCGGCTGCCGACGTGGATCGCGTTCGGTACCGGAGCCGCAGCCCTGGGCGGCGCGGCCGTATTCGAGGGGCTGAGACGCGGCTCGGAGGGCTCGGTGAAGAGCGAACCCACGCAGGTCGCGCGCGCTTCGGCCTACGACCAGATGAAGAGCCGCCAGACCACGGCACGCATCCTGGCCGTCGCCGGCGGCGCCGCCCTGGTGGTCGGGGGCGTGCTGCTGTACGTCGATCTGTCGAGCAGCAGCAGCAGCGAGAAGTCGGCGCGACTAGCCCTCGGCTGCGCGCCGGGCGGCTGCAACGCCAACCTCGGAGGCAGCTGGTGAGCGGGCAGAATCGCCGGTACCCGGCGCTCGCCGCGCTGCTCTGGGGCTTGATCGCGCTGGCCGGCGTTCCGTTCGGTTGCGCTGCACCGGATCTGTCGTCCTACCTCGACCACGGCAAGTGCGGACCGCACGGCGAGTGCAGTCCCGGTTTCGTGTGCGACCCGGCGGACAACCAGTGCGTGCGCGCCGGATCGCTCGACGGCGGCAACCCCCTGGACGGCGGCAGCGACGCGCACGGGGACGGCCCCGTCGCGTGCAGCGAAGGGCAGACCGTTTGCGGCGGCCAGTGCGTCGACCTCAAGACCGACCCGGGCAACTGCGACGGCTGCGGCGCGGCGTGCACCGCACCGACCGGCGGCACGCCGATCTGCTACAGCGGCCGCTGCGATTTCCTGTGCGGCAACCTCGAGCGCTGCGGCCCCCAGTGCGCCAACGTCCAGACCGATCCGGGCAATTGCGGCGGCTGCGGCGTCACGTGCCCAGCCGTGATCAACGGCGCCCCGGCGTGCAAGGCGGGCCAGTGCGACAGCACCTGCAACGCCGGCTACACGAGCTGTGGGAACACGTGCGTCGATACCGGCAGCGATCCCACTCACTGCGGCGCCTGCGCGAGCGCCTGCGCTTCCAGCCAGGTCTGCGATCTGGGCAAGTGCGCCGCGAGCTGTTCCGGATCCCGCACCAACTGCAGCGGCGCCTGCGTCGACACCAACACGAGCACGAACCACTGCGGCGGCTGCGGCACAACCTGCCTGGTCCCCGCCCACGGGCACGCCGTGTGCGCGTCGGGCAAGTGCGATTCCAGCTGCGACGCGGGCTACGCGAAGTGCGGCAACTCGTGCGTGGACACCTCGTCCGATCCGGACAACTGCGGCGCCTGCGGCACCGTCTGCGACTCCCCTGCCAACGGGACGCCCACCTGCTCCGCCGGCAGCTGCGGTCTGTCGTGCGATCCCGGCTACGCCAAGTGTGGCAACGCCTGCGTCGACACCAAGTCCAGTCCGGGCAATTGCGGCGGTTGCGGCGTCCAGTGCCCCACCGGGCAGGTCTGCAATGCCGGTCAGTGCTCGTCGTCGTGTGCCGGCGGTACGACGAAATGCGCTTCGGCCTGCGTGGACACCAGCGCCGATCCGGCCAACTGCGGCGGCTGCGGCTCGACATGCTCGGTACCCCCGAATGGCCAGGCCGCCTGCGCCGCCGGCACCTGCGGCGTCAGCTGCGATAGTGGCTACACGGACTGCGGGGGAAGCTGCGTCAGCACGTCCAACGACCCCGACGACTGTGGCGGCTGCGGCCACGTCTGTCCCGTGCCTCCGAACGGAAACGCCACCTGCGCGGGCGGCAGCTGCGGTGTCGCCTGCAGCGGGGGGTACACGAGCTGCAACAGCAACTGCGTGGATCTGCGGAGCGACCCGACCAACTGTGGCACCTGCGGCAAGACCTGTGCGCAGAACCAGGTCTGCTCCAACGGCACGTGCGTGATCTCGTGTCAGAAACCGCTGACCAATTGCAGCGGGCAGTGCGTCGACATGCAGTCCAATCCCGCGCACTGCGGCGGATGCGGTACGGCGTGCACCGCTCCCGCGCATGCCTCGCCCGTCTGCTCGACAGGAACGTGCGACTTCGTCTGCAAAGCCGGCTACTCGCGCTGTGGCAACCAGTGCGTCCCGACCTCGAGCGATCCCGCCAACTGCGGCAGCTGCGGCAATGCCTGTCCGACGGTCAAGAGCGGGTCGGCAACCTGCGCCAACGGCCAGTGCGGCATCCAGTGCAATGCCGGACTCTCGAAGTGCGCGAGCCAGTGCGTCGACACCAACACCAGCAACAGCAACTGCGGAAGCTGCGGAGCTGCCTGCGGAACGAACCAGGTGTGTTCCGGCGGCCAGTGCATCACACAATGTCCCACCGGGCAGACCGATTGCGGCGGCCAGTGCGTCGACACGGCCACGGATCCGAATCACTGCGGCTCCTGCAGCCAGGCCTGCCCGACGCGCGCCAACGCGTCGCGGACGTGCAATAGCTCCCAGTGCGGCTACCAGTGCCACGCCAATTTCAGCGACTGCGACGGCGTGGCAAGCAACGGCTGCGAGGTCGACACCGCGACCAGCGCGAGCAACTGCGGTTCGTGCGGGCACCAGTGCGCACTTACAGAGGCCTGCGTGAGCGGGCAGTGCGCCTGCGGACCGGGCACCATGACCTGCGGCGGCAGTCGCTGCATCGACCTGCAGAACGACCCCCGCCACTGCGGCAACTGCAGCACGCAGTGCCATTCGGACCAGATCTGCAACGGCGGCTCCTGCATCTGCCGACCGGGGCTCAAGAACTGCAACGGCCAGTGCGTCGATACCAACGGCGACGCCTACCATTGCGGCAGCTGCGGCAATGCCTGTTCCTCGGGACAGAAGTGCCAGAACGGGAGCTGCTCGAGCGGATCGTCGTGTTCAGGTGGCCTGCACGCCTGCACCAACAACAACCGCACCTCCTGCGTGAACACGCAGACCAGCAACCTGGACTGTGGTGGCTGCGGCAACACATGCTGGCGCGACAGGATCTGCGTCGCGGGCAACTGCCGGGACTACGCGCCCGCGGTGGGCTGTACGACCTGTCCCTGCACCGCCGTCTGCAATCTGGTCGTCGACACCTCGAACGCCGCCTGCTGCAGCAGCGGCAGTGCGCCGATCTGCATCGACAGCAACGGCGTGTGCCCGTAGGCCCCGGCGCGGCGCCGGACAACCCCGGCTAGCGCCGCGTGCCGTGCGGAAGGGGCAGCCGCAGGTGCTCGCCGGCGATCACCGTGCGCGAAGCGCCCAGTCCGGGGCCGGTCATGCGCGCGGAACCGTCCCGCATGTCGAGCAACAACTGGCTGGTCGTGGGATCCCAACCGACGTTGAAGCGAGCACCCGCCGCCTGGATCTCGTAGGGACCGAAATCGAACGTCCACTTGGTCCGCTCCGGGTGCAGCGACACAGCAGCGCGACCGCGCTCGAGCTGTACGTCGGCACCGTCGGGACCGAGCCGCGTGACACGCGCAAGCGCGCCCGGGCGGAGCAACATCGTCGTGCCGTCGGAGAACACGACCGGTTGGTCGGCGTTCGAGTCGGCGCGGATCCATGCGTTCTCGATGCCGGGCGTGCCATTTCCCACGCGGAACGATAGCGGCTCGCCCGTCCAGGGCCCGATGCGGATGGCAACCAGCGCGAGCACCGCGACGACAATCGCCACCAGCAGCTCGGCGTGCCACGGTCCCCGGCGCGGCGCGTCGTACGGCTCGGGCGCCGGCACCACGTAGGGAGCCAGCTCGTCGCGGCGGGGGTCGTTGACGGAGTAGGGCTTCATTCGGCGCTCCTCCCCTATCCCGCGCGACCGGCGAACGCCAGTGCCGTGTCCCCGGCACCTGACACAGCGCATCCCGGCGCACCGGATCAGGCAATAATGTGGCAAAATGCCACATTATTGTGACATTTTGCCACAGATCCAGATGACCTAGCTCTCCGCGGTGACTGGCGCGGGCTCCTCGGCCTGCACCGCGTCCTCGCGCTCGAAGCGGCGCGCGACACGCCAGAAGATCGCCACGACGGCCACCATGATCAGCGTCTGGATGCCGAAGTACATGCCGGGCTTGAGCGCCTTGTCATACAGGCCGTCGTACGGGAGCCCGAGTACGAGGTCGCCAACGAACACCGTGACCAGGAACGCGGCGGTCACCACCGACTTGGTGCCCGGCGCGGCGCGCTTGTAGGCGAACTCCAGGCCGACGACGCTGATGCAGAGCTCGGCCAGCGTGATGATGAGCGTCGCGATGAGAAGGAGCCACACCGTGACCTTCCCGGCGCCCGCGAGGAAGCCGGCAACGGACATCATGCCGGTGCAGCCAAGCACGATGAAGAAGCCGATCAGCATCTTCCTCGTGTCGGGCACTTCAACGCCACCGCGGCGGCGCTTCCAGACCTCCCAGATGGTGTTGAAGATCGGCGTCAGGAGCACGATCAGGATCGGGTTCAGACCCTGGATCTGGTCCGGCGTGACCTTGAACACGCCCGGGATGACCGTCAGATCGCAGTGGTCCTTGGCGAAGTAGATCCAGGTGGACGCTGCCTGGTCGTAGACGAACCAGAACACGGCGATCAGGGCGAAAATGCCGGCAATGCGTTTGAGGGTTACGCGCTCGAGCTGCTTCTGCTCCTGGGTCTTGGGCGGATGCTCGCGTACGTTCTCGACCGGATAGTGCCGCTTGCCGATGGCGAAGAAGACGAACGCCGCAGCCATCAGCGCAGCCGGGATCATCAGTGCCGGGCCGTAGCCCCACTTGTTGCGGACCAGCGGCAACGACAGCGTGGACAGAGCCGCGCCGATGTTGATGGCCGCGTAGAAGTAGCTGAAGGCCTCGGTGAGCAGGAAGCTCTTCTTCTGCTCCTCGTACATCTGGCCCATCAGCGTGCTGGTGTTGGGCTTGATGGAGCCGGAGCCGAGAGCCAGCAGGCCGAGCGCCACGAACATCGCCCAGCGCTCCTGGATGCCGCCCAGGATGATATGCCCGGCGATGTACGGTACCGAGAAATAGAGGATGGTCTTGTAGCGACCGAGAAAGCGGTCGGCGAGCCAGCCGCCGAAGATGGGTGCGATGTAGCAGGCGGCGATGAAGGCCTGCATGATCTGGGCGCCGCTCGCCTTCTCGTAGTGCAGGACGGTGAGCAGATACAGCGCCAGGATCGTCCGCATCCCGTAGAAGGACGAGCGCTCCGCCAGCTCTCCCCAGAAGACGAACCAGAAGCCTCTCGGATGTAGCTTGAAGCGCTGGAATGCGTTCAGGTTCTCGCCATCCGCGGGCAGTACAACATCGCTTCGCACGGGTCCTCGTACATCACCGGCTTCGAATCGGCAACCGCCCCCCGGCCGCGGGCCCTGATTTCCAGCGACCGCCCCACAGGGCGCGCCGGCTACTTCTCGGCGGACAGAAGCTGGAATCGCACCTTCTGCTCGACGGGCTTCATCCCGCGGCGCGGCGGAGTCCTGTGCGTGTACTCCGCGACGAGCGTCTTCGTGGTCGCCGGAACGCGGAAGCCTACCCAGCCCTTGGTCTTGTCACCGTAGTCGAGCCACTTGCCGCGCAGCCCTGGCGAGCAGTCCGTGCCGCCGGTGCCCCGGCGCGAGTACGTGATGCCTTCGGTGTCCTTCGCCTTGAAGCGCGCACTCGCTTCGACGCCGTGTGGCTGGAACTCGCCCTCGAACACCACCAGCGCACCGACGAACTTCTCGTCGGGCTTGTTCGCGCCGGGGTTCTTGAAACGGCACTCCTTGACCTCGGTCACGGTCATCTTCATGCCGTCGAGCTCTACCGCCTCGCCCACGGGGATCACCTTGGACGGCGGCGGCTTGACCGTCTCGGCCGACGCGCAACCCGGGGCGGCGTCGGTCCGCCTGGATTTCCGGCCAGAACGCTATTCGCCGAACAGCTCGCCGTAGACCTCGCGCAGGATCGCCTGCGAGTCGTCGGATGGGATGCCAAGCGTAGCGGCGAAGGCTTCGATCGCGGCGGCCTCGGCGTGCGCTACGTGATCATCGACGAAAGCGACGCCGGCTGCCAGGCGGAAGGCGTAGGCCTTGCCGTCCTCGGTGGTGATGCGAGCTGCCACGTCGTCCAGACGGGCCTTCCAGCCGTCGCGTTCGAGAGTGGCGTTCAGCTCCTCGAGCAACGGCTCGAGCTTCAGCCCCTCCACGACGTGCATGTCCACGATGGCCTCGATGCTCGCCCGGAGTTGCTCCACCTCTTCCGGTGCGACCTCGCCATCCACGGCGGCCATCAGGAACATGGCCTCCAGCGTGGCCTTGAATTCGTCGGCCTGCTGCTTCTCGAGGTCGGACAGCGATCCGGGCGCGCTCAGGCTCTGGGCGAGTGCCTTCGCGGCCTTGGCTGCGGAAATGCCTGTGGCGAGCTTCTTGAGCCGGGCGTCGAGGACCATGTGCCGAGGGTACCCCCGCCGGGGTTCCCTCGCAGGCCAAATCGAGGCAGCATGCCGCACTGCCATGTCCGACGAGAAGGAACACCACGGGCACACCACCGACAGCCACGACCACGACGCGGGAAGTACCGACGAGGGACTGCTGTTCCCGTTCCTCGTCGTGGCCGTCATCGCACTGGGGATCGGCTGGCTGACCCAGCCCGGCCCGGAGACCGCGGCCGCCGCGCCATTGGCGGAAACCGCGACGGTCACGCCTGTGCCGGCGGCGAGCGTGGCAGCGAAGCCGCCGGTGATGGCACCTCCCATCGCGACCCAGCCAGCGGCGCCGGAAGAGCCCGCAGCGCTCGAAGCGTCCGTGGCACCCGAAGCGTCCGCGGCACCCGAAGCCTCGGCCCTGCCGGAGCAGCCGGCTCCAGCGCCAGCCTCTGCCGAAGCGGCTCCTTCGGCCGCGCCGGCCGCCGCCGAGGCCCCGTCGGGCGGCGGAGGTGCCTTCGACCGCATTGCCGCGCTCACGGCGCTCGGCAAGAGCGCCCAGCGAGCCGGCCGCTGCCGCAGCGCGGGCGCTCCGGCAGGCAACGCGAAGGTGATCGTCGCTTTTGCGCCCGACGGCCATGTGTCCAGCGCGCGCATCCTGTCGCCGAAGTACGTCGGCACGCCCACCGGCAACTGCGTCCTCGGCCAGATCAAGCAGACCAGCATCGCGCCCTTCGCCGGCGGCAAGCCCGCCACCGTCGTCACCGGCGTGCACCTCTACTAGCGCGCGGCAACTCCGGGAGCGCGGGCATCACCGCGCAGGAACAGCACGGAGCTCAGGCGCGCCAGCGCCGGGCGCGCGGCGCGCCTGAGTCGCTGTCCGAGCTGCTCGGTGAGCCGGTCGCGGGTCCTTGAACGCAGTCGCACCGACAGCGGCGCCCCGTGGGCATCGCCGGCGACAGCCAGCCGGGTCTGGCACAGCGCCTTGCCGCTCGCCACGTCGTGGATGACCAGCCAGGCCAGAATCCGCCCCGCGTCCCACTCGGCGTGCCGATGCCCGATGCGGTGGAAGCGCCGCGCGCGGGCGAAGTCGAGGATGTGGAAGACAGCGACGTAGCGCCGGGACGCGAGCCACTGGATAGCGTCGACGGCGGAGTCCTGCGAGCCGGAGTGATCGATACCGACCAGCTCGGCTTCCAGAAGGCTCGGGTCGGGATCGACGAGATGACGCTTCACCGGGAGCGGGAGCACGCTCCGCCCCTGGTAGCGGGAGTCGCTGACGGCGAGCGGCAGCTCGCGCTCGCCCTCCGGCAGCGCGTCGAGCTTCGCGTCCGGGCAGCGCCGCTCGCCGAGGTGCGCCGGCAGCGCGAAGCTGCGTGAGATCTCGGTGCGCACCAGGGCGCGCGCTTCGGCGGCGCGGCTCAGCTCGCGGGAGAGCGCGGCGCTCGCGGTGGGTGCCGGCCGCGCGCCTGTCGGCCGGTAGGGTCGGCCGCGCTGGCAAGCGGCGAGGCTCACCGACACCGATGCCAGAATACACAGTGCAGACGCGGGGCGCATGCTCCCAGAGAAGGCAGAGCCGCACCGGGCGGGCCAACAATCCGGCGCCGCGGGCTCAGTGTTCCGCCTGGAGCAGCGCGATCACGTGGACGGAGACGGCCACAACGATCAACAGCGCCGTCGTCAGGTGGGCGCGGCGCTTCTTCGCGCGATCCCTGAGCTTCGGGCGTCGCAGCTGGAAGCCCAGACCCGTGTGCGCCACCAGCAGGAAGAACGCCGCTCCCGCGGCGCCGAGCGCGAGCATCCCGCCTCCCACCGCGCCGGGCGCCCCGAGCGCGGGGACAACCACCAGCGTGTGCACGAACGCGACGGTGCCCGTCGTCAGCCCGACCAGCACGTGGGTCCTCATGGGCTGCGACTCCGGCGCCGCGCGCTTGCCGTGCCGGAGCCGGACTACCAGCGGCACGAGCCCCGCGATCACGATCAGCGCGGTTGCCAGCCAGCCGCTCCAGATGGCCATGATGGCGGCGTTTTCGCACGAATAGGTGGGCCGGACCAGCCGACGGCCGCCGCCCTACCCTTCGGTGGGACTCTCCCCCGTAACCTCGCGCTCGTAGATGCGCAGGATCGCCTGGAACAGGGACATCAAGACCGGCCCGACGATCAGCCCGGCCAGACCGAAGATCTCGATGCCGCCGAGCAGCGCGATCAGCATCAGGAAGGGCTGCTCCGCGCCGTGCCGACCGACCAGGCGGGGACGTACGACGTAGTCGGCGACGCCCATCACGACCACCACGCCCCAGGCCAGCACGAAGATGCCCGAAGTGAAGGAGTCCATCGCGAGCAGGTAGCCGCCGACCGGCAACCAGATCAGCGCGGTGCCCACGACAGGCAGGAAGGACGCGATCGCCGTGAGCAGCCCCCAGGTCGCGGCGTGCGGGACACCCGCTATCGCGAAACCCACGCCAGCGAACACGCCCTGGACCACCGCGGTGGCGATCCCGCCGATGAGGGCCCCGCGCCCGACATCGCGGAACTCCTGCATCAGCGCCCGGGTGTGGTGGGGGTCGAGCGGTAGCACGCGCTCCAGCCGCACACTGATCTTCGGCCAGTGGAGCAGCACGTAGTACATCGCAAACAGGGCGATCACGAACGAGAGCAGCGCCGAAGTCGTCGTCTGCAGGATGCTGCCGGCTGCATCGGCGAGATAACCGGATGCGCGCGTCGCCCACTCCTGCAGGTGGGTCACCAGGTCGTGGCGACTGACCCCGAACCGCGCCAGCATGTGCGCGCCGCGCGCGCCGAGGTGAACGTTCGAGGTGATGCCCGGTGCGTGCTGCTTGAGCAGCGCGACCACCTCGAGGAAGCCGGTCACCAACACGTAGCCCATCGCTCCGACGCCGGCGGCGGTCAGGAGACCGACGACGATCGTGGTGAGCACGGCGGCCAGCACGTGGCGACTGCCGAGCCGCCGCGCCAGCCAGCTCTGCAGCGGCTGCGCCGAGAACGCCATCATCGCGCCGAGCATCAGCCCGACCCACAGCGGCGATGCGATCCACGCCACGGTCGCGAACGACACGACGGTGAGCACCCCGAGCGCGATGCGGCGGCCGCGGCGGACCTCGGGCTCGACAGGCTCGTCGCTCAGCTCGGGCAGATCACTGAAGCGCCGGAAGCGGGGACGTTGGGCGGCCCCGCGCTTCGAGCGCGGGCTGCGGCTGGACGGCGGCGGTTCGGCCAAGACAGGCTCCGGGCGCGGAGTCTAGCAGCAGGGCGGCTGCTCGGTGGGACCGGGTGAGCGGACCGACCGTGCAGGTTGTCGCACTGCACGAGACCTGCATCTGCAGCGCAACTTCGCGGGAGGATTCGCCATATCGCTACGGGCGCTTCGCGCGGCGCACCGTCCCGTTGAGGTTGGTCCAGTACACGTACACCGCGTCGGTCGCGATGGCCGTCGGATGGTTTTCGCTGTTCGCGAGCAGCGTAGCGCCAGGCTGTCCGGTGAGAGCGGCTGCTATCCGGCCGTCGCCGTCGCCGGTGCCGAGGTCACCGACGTAGGCGCCCATCTTGTCCGCTGCCAGAACCTGCGGGTCGACCAGGCCGGCGTAGCGCGAGTGTTCGCCGTTGCCGGCCACCTTGCCATCCCAGAGCTCCGTGCCCTTGAGCCAGTACAGCATGTCGCCGAGCGCCAACTGCGTCGCGTTGGCATCGACGTAGAGGCTCGTGCCGCCCCCCGAGAACGTGTAGGTCCCGAGGTTGGTGCCGTTGGCGACATAGACACCGCCCTCGTCCAGCGCGATGCCTTCAAGCTGCGGCAACGGCCCGGGCGCCAGCACCGATCGCTTGTTCGGCGCGAGCTTGGTGACACCGTCCACCTCCCCCGACGAGTCCTTGCACGCGTAGGCCACGAGCGTGGAGTTCTGGGCCAAAAAGCCGTAGCCACCGGTACTGCAGGCAGTATTGTCGACCATCACGCTGAGCTTCTGCGTCGTCTTGTCGAAACGCAGGACAGGCTTCGCCGGATCGGTCGTCCCGAGATAGATCGCGTCGGCGTCGCCGACCATCTGCTTGACCTGACCGGAGATCTGCAGATCCGGGATCAGCGTCTTGGCGACGCATCCGCCCTTCTTCGGGCCAGCGCGGAGCGCGGTCTTGGTGCCGCGCGCCACCCAGTAGGCGAGCGAGCTGTCCACGGAGAGCGGTCCTGGCTTGGCCTCGCCGGAATACAGTGTCTGCACACAGCCGCTGCCGCTGCAGCCGGCGTCGGCAACGCACTTGTAGTTACCGCCACCGGCGCTGCCGCCGGTGCCGCTGCCGCCGGTGCCGCTGCCGCCGGTGCCGGCACTTCCCGAGCTGCCTCCGGCGCCCGGGGGCTGGACAACGGTTGACGACGAACAGCCAACGCCCATCGACAGCAGAAGACCGACCAAGACCAGAAGAAACGGGCGCATCCCCGAGCCTAGTCGCGGATTTCCCGCCCCGGCAACTGCTAGTGGGGAAAGATGGGCACGCCGGGATCCCGCGGCTTTTCCGCAGCTATGACTCCCATCATCCGGGCCGAGCGGGGGGGGCGCCGGGCGTCGCGGCGGCGTGATAGGACGGAACTCTGGCGCGCGGGCGCCTGGGCCCCGCCCGGAGGAGGACACATGACGGCTTCCCGGTTGCTGGTTTCCGCAATGATAGCCGCGCTTGCGGCCGAAGGTTGCTCGCTGATCACGAGCGTCGACCGCGGCAAGCTCAAGACCGATGCGGGGACAGCCGAGGCGGGAGGCGGCACGGCCGGCACCGCTGGCTTCGGTGGCACTGCCGGCTTCGGTGGCACCGCCGGCGTGGGCGGCGTGGCGGGCACCGGCGGCGTGGCGGGCACCGGCGGCGTGGCGGGCACCGGCGGCGTGGCGGGCACCGGCGGCGTGGCGGGCACCGGCGGTGTGGCGGGCACCGGCGGTGTGGCGGGCACCGGCGGTGTGGCGGGCACCGGCGGTGTGGCGGGCACCGGTGGCACTGCCGGCTCGGCTGGGACGGGCGGCAGCGCCGGCAGCGCCGGCAGCGCCGGAACGGGCGGCACCGCCGGCAGCGCCGGAACAGGTGGCATCGACGGCAGCGCCGGAACGGGCGGCACCGCCGGCAGCGCCGGAACAGGTGGCACCGCCGGCAGCGCCGGAACAGGTGGCGTCGACGGCGGCGCGGGAACAGGCGGCAGCGCCGGCTCGGCTGGGACAGGCGGCAGCGCCGGGACCGGTGGCACAGCTGGAACGGACGGCGGCGCGGGCGCCGGCGGAACCGACGCCGGCGCACAGTGCACGCAGCCCAGCGACTGCCCCGATCCGGGCAACGAATGCCTCCAGCGAACCTGCACTTCCGGTGTCTGCGGCACCACGCCCGTCGCTTCCGGCACGGCCGTTGCGGCCCAGACCCCAGGCGACTGCCACGAGGTCCAGTGTGACGGCGCCGGCAGCACCGTCGACGCCATCGACAACAGCGATGTCCCCGTCGACAGCTACCAGTGCACCGACAACGTGTGCACCAACGGCACTCCGTCGAACCCGGCCACGGCCTCCGGAACGACCTGCAGCCAGAACGGCGGCGCCGTGTGCGACGGCGCGGGCGCCTGCGTGGAGTGCGTCAGCGGCAGCGACTGCACGAGCGGTGTCTGCACGACCAACACCTGTGCGGCGCCGCAGGTTGTGTCGACGAACCCGACCGACTCGGCTACCAACATCGCCGTTTCTTCGAGCATCGCCATCGAGTTCTCGGCGGCGATGGACGGCACCACGCTGACCGCGCAGACCGCCAGTGGCCCCTGCAGCGGAACCATCCGGCTGTCCGCCGACGGCTTCACCAGCTGCCTGGGCTTCGCTTCGGCAACGGCGACGCTGTCGGCCGGCAACACGGTCGCGACGGTCGTGCCCGCGCCCGCGCTGTCGTACAGCACGACGTACCGGATCCGCGTCACGACGGGCGCTCGCGACGCCGCCAGCGAGTACCTCGCCGGCGACTTCACCACGGCCAGCGGTTTCACGACGGAAACAGCCCCGGCCGTGTGCGACGGGTCGGTCGTGATCAGCCAGATCTACGGCGCCGGAGGCAACTCCAGCGCGACCTACGACACGGATTTCGTCGAGCTGCACAACCGCGGCACGACGGCTGTCGATCTATCGAGCTGGTCCATCCAGTATGCGTCGTCGACCGGCAGCTCGTGGGGGGTCACCCCCCTGTCGGGCAGCGTCGCCCCGGGGGGTTACTACCTCGTCGCGCTCGCTTCCGGCAGCACCGGCGGTGCGCTCCCGACGCCCGACGCGACCGGCACCTCGAACCTTTCCGCGTCGAACGGAAAGGTCGCGCTGGTGAACTCCACGACCGCGCTGACCGGCAGCTGCCCCGCCGATTCCTCGGTCGTCGACTTCGTCGGCTACGGCACTGCGAACTGCTACGAAGGCACCGCCGCCGCGCCGTCGCCCAGCGCGACCAACTCCACCCAGCGCGGCGGCTCGGGCTGCACGGATGTCGACGAGAACTCGACCGACTTTGCCGCCGCAGCCGTGGCGCCGCGCAACAGCGGCACCACAGCGCTTTCGTGTTCTCCCTGCGGCGTCGTCAACGAAACCGGCAACGGCGCGGAGGCGGACTGGTGCATCGTGCAGTCTCCGACCAGCCTGAGCCTCACGACCTCGCAGGCTTCCGGCTTGATCTACGGACGACTGTACGAGTCGGGCCTGACCGGCACCGGCAGTGCCCCGGCTGGCGTGATCGCCCAGGTCGGCTACGGACCGGCGGACGTCAATCCCGAGACCCAGAGCGGGTTCGTCTTCTACCCGACCACGTTCAACATGAACTACGGCAACAACGATGAATTCCAGGGCGCGTTCACCGCGCCCGCCACCACCGGCGACTACCGCTACGTGTATCGCTTCAGCCTCGACGGGCAGTCGTGGACGTATTGCGATCTCGACGGTGCAGGCTCCGACGCGGGGCTCTCGTTCGACGTGACCCAGCTGCCGGTCCTGACCGTCAACTAGGCGGCGGCGCGTCCGCGAGGAACGCCGCAATCTCGTCGGCGATGCCAGCGTCGAACAGGAGAGCCACGTGGCCGAGGTCCGGCACCGGGAGATCGCGGCCGCCTACGACCTCGAGCGACGAGGTGGCAGCCGGGTGCACGACGTTGTCGTGCGTCGAGAAGATGCTGAGTGACGGCAGCTCGAGCGCGCGCCGTTCGCGCAGGTGCACTGCGCCGGCGCGCAGGTGCTCCGCGCTCGCGCCCGGGATGAGCGGCGGCCAGGAGATCCCGGCGTGCGGCGAACCGATCGTCACGAGCCGGCGAACCGCGGCTCCGCCACGGCCCAGCATCTCGAGCGCCACCAGCCCACCCATCGAATGACAGACGACGTCCACCGCGTCGCAGTGTTCGCTGTCGCACACCCACTGCACGAAGCGCTCGAGCTGTGCGGCGCTCCGCGTGAGGTGGCTGAGCGGCCAGTAGTTGAAGCCGTAGACCGGACCCAGTCCCCGCTGCGACAGAGCGCGCGCCAGCCACAGGAAATCAACGCGGTTCTGCGCGTAGCCATGGACCAGCACCACGGGCCGCCCGTTGCCGCCGCCCATGCGCCGTCCGTACAGATAGAACAGCGGCAGCAGCGGCAGGACGGCCCCGACGACGAGGGCCTCACGCAGCGCCTCGCGCAGCGTCGCCGCCACGCCGCGCGGTTCGTGATCGCCGCGGGCGAAACCGTAGGTGCTGGCGATGTACAGGCTGATGCCGACGAGATACGCGAAGGCGACTCCCGCCAGCGCCTCCGCCACGTGCGAGCCCTGCGTCGGTAGCATCGAGCCCTTCAATAGCACCCGTCGGGGGTTGACAGCCGGTCCCGGTGGTGTCATTTGATTGGGCGACTGACCAATGACGGGAACCAGCACGAATACCCGGGAAGCCATTCTCGGGGCCGCCGACCAGCTGTTCGGCGAGGTGGGGTTCGAGAGCGCCAGCACCCGGCTCATCGGCGAGCGTTCCGGCGTCAACAAGGCGCTTATCCACTACCACTTCAAGGACAAGAGCGAGCTGTGGAACGCGGTCCTCGACCGCTACTACGAGCGGCTCGGAAGCGAGATCCAGGCGGCGCTCGGGCACGGCGGGAAGCTGCGCGAGCAGATGATCGGCCTGCTCGAGAGCTACCTCGACTTCCTGGCGGCCAATCGCACGTTCGCGCGCATGGTGCAGCGCGAGGTGGCGGGCGGGCAGCACGTCGAGCGGGTCACCGCGCACATGGCGCCCCTGTTCGAGACCGGGGCCGCACTGCTGCACGAGGCCTATCCGGCCACGCTCGAGGGGCCGCTGTCGGCCGCCCAGCTCCTGGTGAGCTTCTACGGCATGGCCGTCACCTGGGTCACGTACGCCCCGGTGGTCGAGCAGCTTCTGGGCCAAGACCCACTTGGCGAAGAGGGCCTGGCGCTACGCAAGGCCCACCTGGCGAGGATGGTCGACCTGGTCATCGCATCGCTCGAAGGACAACCGCGCGCTCCGGCTGCGGACGCAGCTGCGCGCAGGAGGAAAACATGAAGAGCACGACACCGCGGATGCAGACGGTCCTGACGAAGCTGGCCGGACGGGCCATAGAAGCGCGCCAGCGCGGCGACGGCAGGCCGTTCGTCGTCGGGCTGTTCATTACGCAGCACTGCATGTGCGACTGCAAGAGCTGCCTGTGGAAGCACAACGACTGGGAAAACGTCCCCACCGAGACCTTGAAACGCTTCTATCGTGAAGCCCGGGACGAGGGTTTCGTCGCGACGGCCATCACCGGCGGCGAGCCGTTCATGCGTCGCGATCTGGGGGAGATCGTGCGCTACGTCCACGACGAGCTCGGCATGGCCGTGCTGCTGTTCACGACCGGCTGGTACCTCGAGCGGCGCATGGACGAGGTGCTGCCCTGGGTCGACATGCTGATGCTGAGCCTCGACTCCGCGCGGCCGGAGCGGCACGACGAGATCCGGCGTCTTCCCGGCCTGCATGCGCGGCTGATGAGCTCGATCAAGCTGGTCAAGCAGCGCTACCCGGAGCTGTCGGTACAGCTCAACACCTGCGTGCAGCGCGGCCTCGAAGCCGACGGCGAGATCGACGAGCTTGTCGCGCTGGCCGAGCAGCTGGGAGTGCCGATCTCGTTCGACGTGATCACGCCGTTCCGCAACGGCTCCGACGGCTCCCACTTCTCCTTGACCGACATGGGGCTGCCCCAGGCGGAGCTCGCCCGCGTCTGCAGCGAGCTCTCGGCGAAAAAGCGCGCCGGCGCTCCGATCCTGAACTCCGACCGGTACTTCCAGTACTTCATCGACGGCAGGCCCGGCTACCGCTGCCACTTCCCCAAGCTCGCCATGAGCGTCGACGCGCGCGGCATGGTGGAAAACTGCCTCGACCTCGATCACCCGCTCGGAAACATCCAGACCACGCCCCTGGCCGAGATCATGCAGAGTCCGGCCTTCTCCGGGCTCCGTTGCGCCGCAGAGAGCTGTTCGTCGTGTTCGTCGCCGACCATGGTCGACATGTCGCACGTCTGGGAAGATCCGGGGCTGGTGTTCCGCTCGGACGGCATCGCCATCGGATAGCTGGATGCCAAAATTCTTCCGGGCGCTGGGCCCACTGATTGCCAGAGTCGACGGCGGCGCGCGCGCCGCGCCGCCGCCGACGCCAGCCGAGGACGGCACGCAGTTCCCGCGCGCGCAGTGGGACCTCAGGACCCTGATCGCCGTCTTCGGACCCGACGCCCCGCTGCGCTTCCTGAGCCTCACCACGACGCTCGGCCTGACGGGATTGCCGTTCGACCAGGGGCAGAGCTGGTCCGGGGCTCCCGACGCCGCGTTCGACGTGCAGCTGTGTCTGGAGGGGCGCGGGAAGACCGCAGGCTACAAGCGCTACCACCGCGTCGGCTCCGAGCTCGAGTCGACGGCCGGCGCGGTGCACCTCCATCTCGGCGAGCGGCTGCGCATCGACGGCGCCTGGCCGCACTACCGCATCGAATGGCGCCAGGCCGAGGAAGAGCTGTCGCTCGACATCGCAATCGAGACGCACGGAGACGTGCAGCGCTGGGCCTGGGCGCCGCGCTACTTCTGCCACTACACCAGCTTCGGCGACTGTCAGCTGAGCTGGCGCTGGCGCGGCGACTCCGGCGAGCTCTCGACTCCGGCTCTGCTGGACCACGGCTGGGGGCGGCGAGCGCCGCTGGCCTCCGCGCTCGGGCTGTTCCGCTACGAGGTGCTGCGCCTGCCCGGCGACGACCTCGCGATCGGTCTCTGGACCGAGGGACCGGCGGGACTTAGGTTGCGCGACGTAGGGGTGATGCACCGTGGGGGGAACACGTTGCAGACAGGCTATTCGTGCCGCGTGGAGGAGCTCGATCGCTTCGCCAACTACGCGGACGAGAGCCGGCACGTGCCGCGACGCTGGAGGGCGGAGCTTTCGGGGCCCGACGGCACGCTGCGCTACAGCGCCACGCGGGCCAGCGCGCCGCAGCCGGTGCTCGGCGACGGCTTCGTCTGCGCGTTCGACTACGAGGCCGAAGGGACTGGCGCCTGGTCGGGCCGCTTCAGCGGTGAGGGCTACGTCGAACAACTCGGTCCCGCATGGTCCGCAAACCGCCGCGCACCGCGCGGCACCTCGAGCTGAGGAGACGCAGCATGGCGAGCTTCCGTGACACCGACCAACTCTACCGCGTATTCGACGCCTTCTTCCGCCGGGTCGCCGACCAGCGCGAGCTCGCTGACGCGCTGCTCGGAAGCCGCATGGTGCTGCGCCTCCGCTACAAGGACCCCGACGGACAGGTCACGATCGACCTCGGCAAGGCACCCATCCGCTGGGAATTCGGCGAGACCTCGCTCGAGCCGGAGCTCGAGCTGATCCAGTCCGCCGACGTCGCCAATCGCTTCTGGCAGGGGCGGCTCAATATCACCAGTGCGATCGCAACGCGCAAGGTCGTCGCGCGCGGACCGATCAAGAAAGCACTCGCCCTGCTGCCCGCGCTCGAGGGCGCCTACCCGCTCTACGCCGATGTGCTGCGCGAGCTCGGCGAGAGCGCGCTGTTGGTCGACGAGGCCGCGCATCCGCCACTGGGCGAGCGCCTGCTCGCCGAAGCGCGGCGCGTCGCCCAGCGCGCACGCGGTCATCTACCGGGCCGCCGCGGCGTGGACTTCGATGCGCTGGAGCCGCACCGGATCCCGCTCGTCGACGAGGTGGAGGCGGAGCGCGTCGCGCTGCGCCCACAGGATCTGCCGGGGGAGCCGGACGCGCTCGCCGTCGAGATGTTGCGTCGCATGCGTCTGATCCGCGCCTTCGAGGAGCATCTGGCCGCAGCCTGGGCGCGCGGCGAAGTGCCGACCGAGGCCATCCACCTGTCGATCGGCCAGGAAGCGACCGCCGTGGGCGCCTGCTTCGCGCTTGGCGCCGGCGACTACCTGGCGACCACGCACCGCGGCCACGGCCACATGCTCGCCAAGGGAGCGGACCTCGACGGGATGATGGCGGAGCTTCTGGGCCGCGCCACTGGCCTGTGCGGCGGAAAGGGCGGCTCGATGCACGTGACCGATTCCTCCGTCGGCGCCATCGGAGCCAACGGTATCGTGGGGGCGAGCGGGCTCATCGCCGCCGGCGCCGCCCACGCCGCGCAGCTCGCCGGCAGCGATCAGGTCGCCGTGGCGTTCCTCGGTGACGGCGCGACGAACCAGGGCATGTTCCATGAAGCGGTCAACCTGGCGGCGGTGTTCGGGCTGCCGGTGCTGTTCGTGATCGAGAACAACCTGTACGGCGAGTTCACCCCGCTCGCCCGGCACACGCGCGTGACGCGCCTGGCCGACCGCGCGGCGGCCTACGGCATCCCCGGCGTGGACGTCGACGGCAACGACGCCCGCGCGGTGTACCAGGCGACGTGCGCAGCCGTTGAGCGGGCGCGGCGGGGCGGCGGTCCGACGCTGCTCGAGTGCCGCACGTACCGCTGGCACGGACACATGGAGGGCGAGACCGCCGCCTACCGCAGCGCCGACGAGATCGAGACCTGGAAGGCGCGCTGCCCCATCACTGCGCTCGAACGCGCGCTGCTCGACGATGGCGTCCTTACCGACGTCAAAGCCGCCGCGCTAGCGGACGAGGCGCGGAGCCGCGTCTCGACGGCCTGGAAGCGGGCCAGCGAGGCAGCGGAACCGGAAGCCGGAGCGCTCTACACGGACATCTACTCGCCCGAGCCGCGGAGTCTGTACACCGCCCCCGCCGCGCCGCCCGTCGCCGCGCGTGACATCACCTGCTCGAAGGCGCTGTTCGAGGCGCTCGCCGAGGAGCTCGAGCGCGACGAGCGCGTGTATCTGCTCGGCGAGGACGTGACCACGGGCGGCTACTTCGCCGTCACCTCCGGGCTCGTGGAGCGCTTCGGCACGAGCCGCATCGTGGACACGCCCATCAGCGAGTACGCAATCGTCGGCTCGGCGGTGGGCGCAGCCATCGCCGGCCGGCGACCCGTCTGCGAGATCCTGTTCTCCGACTTCCTGACGACCTGCATGGACCCATTGGTCAACCAGGCCGCCAAGCTGCGCTACATGTCCGGCGGCCAGTACTCGCTGCCGATGGTGGTGCGCACGCCCGGCGGGGCCGGGCTGGGAATGGCGGCGCAGCACTCGCAGAGCCTGGAAGCGCTCTTGACGGGCATTCCGGGGCTCCTGGTGGTGGCGCCGGGCACAGCCGCCGACGCCAAGGGGCTTCTGAAGGCGGCCATCCGCTCCAACAACCCCGTGCTCTTCTTCGAGAACAAGCTGATGTACGCGGAGCCAGGCCCGGTTCCCGATGGCGAGTTCCTGGTCCCGCTCGGCGTGGCGGACGTGAAGCGAGCCGGCACGGACGCAACGGTGGTCAGCATCGGCGCCGCGCTCGGCCGCACGCTGGAGGCGGCACGGCTTCTGGACGGCCACGGCGTGTCCGCCGAGGTGATCGACGTGCGGACCCTGGTCCCGCTCGATCTGCCGACGATCGTCCGATCCGTCGCGCGCACCGGACGGCTGGTCACCGTGGAGGACGGACCGGTCGGCCACGGCTTCGGCTCGGAAGTCGTCGCGCGTATCGTCGAGGTGGCCCACAGCGCCCTGCGCTCGGCCCCGCGCCGCGTCGGCGCCGCGGATGTCCCCCTGCCCTACAACTCGAAGCTGGAAAACGCCGCACTTCCCGACGCCGAGCGCATCGCCGCCACCGTCGAGAAAACGCTCTGACCCCAGCGACAAAACGCGTACCCTGTGCGCCATGCTGACCTTCAGCGCGGATGGGCCGACCGCCGACAAGCAGATGCGCGCGGTCATCTTCTACCTGACCACCTTCGGGTACATCGACGGCGACTTCGACGACTCGGAGAAGACCTTCGTCCGGGACTACATCGCCAAGCTCGTCGAGCACCGCGTCAACGGCGCGATATCGGCCGAGGACGAGCAGCTCCGCGGCGAGCTCAAGCAGAAGTTCACCACCCACTTCCACGAAGTGTTCGAGGGCATCGACCACCAGGTGAAGGACCTGTTCGACGAGGCCGTCTCCACCGGCGAAAAGCAGGACGACTTCGTCCACGCCAAGCTCAAGCTGCGCTGCTTCGAGATTTTCAAGAGCTTCGACCAGGACAACCAGGAACAGCTCATGGACACCATCGACGAGCTGATCCACGCCGATGGGCACGTCCACCCTGCGGAAGCCAAGTTCCGGGGCGAGCTGGCGGACCTGCTGGAAGAGGACCTCGGCGTGCAGCTGATCGACGACGGAGCGGCCAAGCCGCCCGTGTCCATCGGAAAGCCCGACGCGCCGGCTCCCAGCGTGGAGAACCACCCCTTCTTCGACCAGTTCGAGTTCAACTACACGGCCGACCACGACCGGCTGATGCAGCAGGTCAACGCCGACGAAGCGTTGATGGACAAGGTCATTGCGACGCTCGAGCAGCAGCGCAAGGTGTCCAGCGCAGGCCTTGCTGGAAAGCAGCGCGTGAGCGAGTTCAGCGGCCAGGATCCGTTTCTCGACGGGCACGTCTACGTGTGTCCCACCAAGCCCGGTGAGGACTACGAGCTGATCGTCGTCGGCGATCTGCACGGCTGCTACAGCTGCCTCAAGGCGGTGCTGATGCAGACCGACTTCTTCGCGAAGGTCGGGCGCTTCCAGCAGGACCCGGCCAACAACCCGAATCCCAAGCTGATCCTGCTCGGCGACTACATCGATCGCGGAATGTTCAGCTACCAGGGTGTGCTCCGCTCGGTGATGCAGCTGTTCGTCACCGCGCCCGAGCACGTCTACATGCTGCGCGGCAACCACGAGTACTACGTCGAGCACCAGGGCAAGGTGTACGGCGCCGTCAGGCCGTCCGAGGCGATGAGCACGCTCAAGCCGCACATCTCGCAGCAGGTGTTCGCGCACTACATGAAGTTCTTCGATGCGATGCCGAACATGCTCCTGTTCGAGCGCTTCCTGTTCGTGCACGGCGGCATTCCGCGCGACCTCACGCTCAAGGAGAAGTACAAGGACCTGTCGAGCCTCAACGACTGGGACATCCGCTTCGAGATGATGTGGAGCGACCCCTCCAGCGCGGACGTGATCCCGGCCTCGCTGCAGAAGCAGTCGGCGCGCTTCCCGTTCGGACGCCTGCAGAGCCAGGCCTTCCTGCAGCGCATCGGCTGCCACACGCTCATCCGCGGACACGAGAAGGTGGAGGAAGGGTTCCGCCGCGCCTACGACGACGAGAACCAGCTCTTGATCACGCTATTTTCGGCGGGCGGAAAGACGAACGACGATCTGCCGGCCGAGAGCAGCTACCGCGACGTCACCCCCCGGGCCATGACCATCCGCTTCAAAGACGGGGAAAGCACGATCACACCGCTCACGATCGACTACGAGCGCTACAACGATCCGAGCAAGAACCGCTTCTTCCAGTCGCCACCGGAGATCCAGCACCGCGCCGACTGAGCCTGCGGAGACACTCTGCCGGGGGGCGGCGCGACCGGCTTGGCTTCCCCGCCCCGCTGATGCACGATGGGGCATGGCCTTTGCACTGCCCCGCGGCGAGATCGACAAGCTGATCGAGGAGCTGGAGCTGCTCGAGAAGAACCCCCGCGACGACCAGCTGCGGCACCGCTGCCTCAGGCGCACCCACGCCATCTGCGACGTGCTTGCCATGGGAGAGCAGCTGGAGGCGCAGGTGACGAAGCTGGTAGACGCCGACAATGCGCTGCGGGCCTCCAAGCTGATGGCGGTGCTGGCCCAGGGCGGCGCGATGACGCGGCGCTTGAAGTTCAGCAAGATGTTCTAGCGTTTGCAGAGTTGATGCGACGCGTCGCCCAGGGCGGGGAAAATCCGCGGTATGATCGGCGCATCATGCATCGCTTCCTCTTCGCGCTTGCGCTTTCCATCCTGATCCCCGGGCTCCTGCCGGCCTGCTCCTCGAGCGGCGACGTCGCCAGCAATGCGAATGGCGGCCACTCGGCAGCAGGGGGCTCCGGCGGCGGCAGCGGCTCCGGCGGGATGGGCGGCATCGGCAGTCAATCCTGCACCGCCAGCGCGGAGTGCGGGACTGGCTATTACTGCAGCAAGGCCGACGTGTGTCTGGCTGCGGGAAAGTGCGCAGTCAATGCGGACTGCAATGCACCAGACGTCTGCGGCCAGGGCTCGCACACCTGCCTCGCCTCCGGGACCTGCCTGTTCGCTGGGGACTGCCCCACGGGGCAGACCTGCGACACCACCAGCCACAAGTGCTCGCTGGGCGGAGCCTGCGGCAAGATCGAATTCACGCACATCGCGCCCAACGTCCTGATCCTGCTCGACCGCAGCGGCAGCATGCACAACGACGCCGGCGGCAACACGCGCTGGAACGTCGCCAAGACGGCTATCCAGAGCGTCACCACGACCTACGACGCCGACATCCGCTTTGGCCTGGCCACCTATTCGGCGTGCCTTTCCGGCGGTTGTTCGGCGGGCAGCATCGTGGTGCCGATCGCGCCGACCAACGCAGCCAAGGTGAACGGCTTCCTCTCGGACAAGCTCGACCAGGGCAGCTCGAACGGGCAGAACCAGGTCTCCGGCGGCATCCAGTACCTGTGTGACAGCGGGGACCCCGAGACGAGCACCGGCAAGAGCCTCCACGCGCTGGCGGGCGAGCCGTCGCTGCAGGACACCACCCGGCAGAACGCCGTGCTCCTGTTGACCGACGGGGAAGAGTCGAGCTCGTGCGTGTCGGGCGGCAAGGACGGGCCGACCAGCGCCGCCGAGCTGCTTGCGCAGTCACCTTCCGTGAAGACGTTCGTGGTCGGGCTCGGCGTCAACGCCTCGAGCCTGGACGCCGTCGCCCAGGCGGGCGGCACCGGAAAGCTCGTCTCCGCCCAGAACCAGACCGAGCTCAACGCCGCGCTCGACAGCATCGCGTCGCAGATCAGCTCCTGCGATCTCAAGCTCGGCACGGTTCCGCCGGACCCGACGCAGGTCTACGTCTACTTCAACGGCGACTCCTCGGGCGTCGCCAACGACCCGAACAACGGCTTTTCCTACGACCCCGCCACCAACACCATCCACTTCCACGGCGCCGCCTGCGACAGCATCCAGCAGAAGCACGTCAACAGCATCGTGGTCGGCTTCGGTTGCAAGGGCCAGATCCCGAGCTAGCCGACAATAAACGCGACGCGGAGAACTTTCAGTAAGGCACGTCAGGCAACAAGCACAGCCGGAGGTGCTGCACGACACAGCGTACCTTGGTTCGATTGGCAGCCATGGAACACGACACGAGCTCCGCGCTGGCCGGCATGCCGCCACCTGGTGGCGCCAGGTACTCGAGCTCCCAGCAGGCCTGGCGACAGTCGGAGTAGGAGCGCGTGAGCACGTGCTCACTGGTCTCGGGCGGACCTGCGGGTCCCGGCTGGCACTGCCCGGCAGGCTGCGGCGCCGGCTGGACCGTCGGCTGCGGCGCCGGCTGGACCGCCGACTGCGGCGCCGGCTGGACCGCCGGCTGCGGCGCCGGAGCACACGCCACCGCCGCGCCGAGGGCCAGCGCCAGAGCCAGCTTCGCCCGGATCACCACCGAGCGCCCCGGGGCGGGTCGACGCGGTGCAAGGCCTCGGCGATCGAGCCGCGCGCAGGCTCGACCGACGGCCGCCGTGAACGCGGCAACGAGGAGACAACCCCCGCGCGACATGGCAGCCAGAATACCGCACGGAGTCCGTCAGCGAAGGCTCCGGCGAGGTGTCTCCGCGCTGACCGCAGGAGCTGTTCGAGCGCTCCGACGACGGCAGCGACGACCTCGGCCGATGACACGAAGTGATCGCAGGGTCGCAAGCTATCGGAATCGTTGCGGGGCGGACGGGACTCGAACCCGCGGCCTCCGGCGTGACAGGCCGGCGTTATAACCAACTTAACTACCGCCCCTTAGCGGTGGACGCGGTTCATAGCACACGGCCCAGCGCTCTCAACAGGAGAAATTCGCGTGCGCAGACGCGAATTTGCGCGCCCTGCGGCCGCTGGGCCGGGGGCGGATGGTGCTGTAACGATCCCTGCACCGCGTTCGTACCCAACTGTAGCCCGACCCGCGCCGATGCCATCCCGAACCACCTCTTCTGCCACCCCGGGCCTCAAGCTCGCCATCGGGCTTTCGGCGCTGGCGGCGGGAGTGATCCTGTCGTTCCTGCTTCCGACGCGAAGCTGGGTGCTCGAGCTGGCCGGCTGGGTCCGCGGCGCCGGAGCGGCTGGTGTCGCGCTCTACGCCGGTGTGTACGTGCTGGGCACGCTGATGTTCTTCCCCGGTGCGCTGCTCACTCTGGCGGCGGGCTTCGCGTACGGGCCGCTCTGGGGCACGCTCATCGTCTGGCCGACGGCCACCCTCGCCTCGACGTTGGCCTTCGTCACGGGGCGGTTCGTGGCCCGCGACTGGGTCGCGGCCAGGGCCGCGCGCCACCCCCGCTTCGACGCGCTCGATCAAGCCGTGGGTCGTCGCGGCTTCCGCATCGTGTTGCTTCTGCGCCTCAGCCCGCTCTTCCCGTTCAATTTCCTCAACTACACCCTGGGCCTCACCAGTCTGAGGCTCGGCGACTACGTCCTGGCGTCGCTCGTCGGCATGCTGCCGGGGACGATCCTGTACGTGTACCTCGGCTCGCTGGTGACGAGCGCCAGCGCGCTCACAACCGGACGTGGCGGCGCAGGCTGGGCCGGCTCCGCGCTGTACTGGGTGGGACTCGGGGCAACCGTTGCGGTAACCCTGGTGCTCACCCGGCTCGCCCGCCGCGAGCTTTCGAGGACCTTCGGCGACAACGACCGAGAGGGCGGAGAGGCCCCCACATGACAGAGCCCATAGCAGCGGACACGCCGTCCGGGCGCGTGGTCGACGCACACGTACGCCGGCTCATCCAGCCCAACGACGAGCACAACCGGCGGCTGATCGACAACGTCCATCCCGCCAGCTGGGAAAACCCCGAACCCGCCGATCGCTACAACCTGGTGGTGATCGGTGGGGGCACGGCAGGACTGGTCTCGGCCATGGGCGCGGCAGCACTGGGCGCCCGCGTCGCGCTCGTCGAACGCCACCTGCTCGGCGGCGACTGCCTGGTGACCGGCTGTGTTCCCTCGAAAGCGCTGCTCTACGCAGCCCAGAGTGCCCACAGCGCGCGGCATGCGGGCAGCTTCGGCATCGAGGTCGACGCGCCGCGCGTGGACTTCGCCCGGGTGATGGAACGCCTGCGCGCTGTGCGCGCGGATATCGCTCCTCACGACTCGGCCGCCCGCCTGAAGACAGCCGGAGTCAACGTCTTCCTGGGAGAAGCACGCTTCGTCGAACGCGACGCGGTGCAGGTCGACGGCAAACAACTCCGCTTCCGCCGCGCCGTCATCGCGACCGGTGCGCGACCAGCACCGCTGGCCGTCGAAGGCCTGCAGCAGGTCGGCTACCTCACCAGCGATACGCTGTTCCAGCTCGCGGAGCTCCCGCGCCGGCTTCTGGTCATCGGCGCGGGGCCCATCGGCTGCGAGATGGCCCAGGCACTCGGTCGACTCGGCGCCGAGGTCACGCTTCTGGACCGCGCGGAGCGCGTGCTGCCTCGCGATGCCCCGCGAGCAAGCTCCATCCTCGGCAAGCGCTTCGAGCAGGAGGGCATCGCCCTGCGCCTAGGCGTCGGCCTCGAGCGGGTGGAGCGCGTCGACGGCGCGCGGCGCGTCCACTATTCGGGCGCGGACGGGCCCGGACACTGCGATGTAGACGCGATCCTGCTGGCGGTCGGGCGCTTGGCCAACGTGGAAGGTCTGGGCCTGCAATCCGCCGGCGTCGCCGCCGACGACAAGGGCGTGGTCGTCGACGACAGGCTCCGCACATCCAACCGCCGCATCTACGCGGCCGGCAACGTCTGCTCGAGTTTCAAGTTCACGCACGCCGCCGACGCGATGGCTCGCGTGGTGTTGAAGAACGCGCTGTTTTCCGGCCGGCAGAAAGCCAGCTCGCTCGTGCTGCCCTGGGCAACCTACACCGACCCGGAGGTAGCCCACGTCGGAGTCGGCGCCGAGGAGGCCGCAGCTCGCAAGCTTCCGAGCGTGGCGGTCGAACTGCACGAGATCGATCGCGCCCGGCTCGAAGCCGACGACGACGGCTACGGCGAGGTGCACTACCGCGGCAAGGGGCGCATCCTGGGCGCCACGCTGGTCGCGCGGCACGCGGGCGATCTGATCGGCGAGCTCTGCCTGGCGATGAACGCCGGAGTCGGCCTGGGCAGCATCGCGGACACCGTCCATCCCTACCCTTCCAGCGCGGAGCTGGTGAAGCGACTCGGCGACACCTACAACCGCACGCGGCTCACGCCCGGTGCGGCGCGCTGGCTCGCACGCTGGCTGAGGTGGACGCGGTGAGCGCGCGCGGCACGCTGTGTGTCTTCGCCAAGGCTCCCGTCGCAGGCCGCGTCAAGACGCGCCTTGCCCGCACGCTCGGCGACACTGCAGCAGCCGGGCTTTCCCGCGCGTTCCTTCTGGATACCTGGGCGCTGGCGACGCGCCGCGACGCCGCGCACACGCTACTCGCCTTCACCGGTGACGCGGCCGCGCTTCCCGATCTCGCCCCGCGTCCGGAGATCCGCGAACAGGGCGACGGCGATCTGGGCACGCGAATGGAACGCATCCTGTCGCGCGCCCTGGCGGACGGCGCGCCCTGGGCGATGGTGCTGGGCACCGATCTGCCCGGTCTGCCCGCCTCGCGACTCGCTGATGCGGCCCGGGCACTCGACAAGGGCGCTCCGGCGGTGCTCGGCCCTACGGACGACGGCGGCTTCTACCTGCTCGGCCTGTCGCGCTGCCCGCCGGGCCTGCTCTCCGGACTGCCATGGAGCACCCGCTCGACCCGCCGCCGAACGCTCGAACGGCTGCGGGAATGGGGTCTCGAACCCCGCGTGCTCGACAGCTGGTACGACGTCGATGAGCCGCAGGACCTCGAGCGCGTGCGCCGCGACCTCCGCGCGGGGCGTATCCGCGCGCCCCACACCGCGCGCGCCCTCTCGCAAACCGCGCCGCGGATCAGCGTCGTCCTGCCCGTCCTCGACGAGGAAGCCCGCATCGGCGTCCGGCTCGACGAGCTCGCGGCCATGCCGGGTATCGACGAGATCGTGGTCGTGGACGGCGGGAGCCGCGACCGGAGCCGGGAGATCGTGGCGGCTCACCCCACCGGAAATCTCCGGCTCCTGTCGGCGCCGCGTGGCCGGGCGCGGCAGATGAATGCCGGCGCACGCGCCGCGAGGGGCTCGGTGCTGCTGTTCCTCCACGCCGACAGCCAGTTGCCTGTCGACGCCGTGCATTGGGTCGAGCACACGCTGGCCGCACCGGACACCGTTGCTGGCGCTTTCCGTACCTGGCACGTGGCCGACACCGAGCCCGGGAGGCGCGCGCTCTGGCTGCACCTGGCCGACCTTCGATCGCGCCTGTCGCGGACGCCCTACGGCGACCAGGCGTTGTTCGTCCGCCGTAGTGTGTTCGAGAGCCTGGGCGGGTTCGCACCCATCGAGCTGATGGAGGACCTGGAGCTATCGCGCCGACTCCGCCGCGCCGGCCGGATCCGGGTCGCACCCGCGAGCGTGAAGGTCTCCGGTCGCCGTTTCCTGGCCCATCCCGTGCGCGACACGCTGATGGTGAACGCATTCCCCCTCCTGTTCCGGCTCGGCGTGCCACCCGCGCTGCTCGCCCGCGCCTACCGGGACACCCGCTGACCGACTGGTCAGGCGTTGTCGTCTCACCGCGACGCTTGCGCAGACCCACACCAGCGGCGAAACCGTTGCGGACCGATCTCGCCACGCCAAGAGGCGCCGGTTCCCGGACGCGCGACTCCCGCGAAACGCCGAAACGCGTGCGCTCGTGACGTCCCGGCAGCTATCGCCCGGGCGCGTGCGCAGGCTGAAACAGGGGTTACATGCAATCCGGTGACTCCGACGATCTCGCACACACTGTCCGGCACGCTTGCTGCAAGGTTGTGCACCTGCTGGCGGTGGCCGGCGGAAACGGAGCACACCAACCGGACTAGCATTTTCTCCCACCCGACATGATCAATCACCGGACCCACCATGCTGGGGGGCAATGGCGGGACCGTAGGGGGGATCTGGGGGGGCGAATGGGGTCGCCCGCCGAAAGGCGGGCGGCCCCGTCACTTGCCGCTGTGCGGAGAACACGTACGGGGGCCGCTCTACGGGGGTTGAGCGGCCCCCGTTTTCTATTTCCGGAGCGCGCCCTCGCGCGGGTCGACGTTCAGGGCGCGAAGGGCTCGTAGTCGAGGTCGAACGTGGCGGCCACAGCGCGGTTGGTGACCTTGCCCTGGTGGATGTTCACGGCGCTGATGAGCCGCGGGTCCTTGTCGGTCGCAGTTTCGATGCCGTGCTCGGCGATCTTGAAAGCGTACGGCAGGGTCACGTTACACAACGCGTACGTGCTGGTGCGGCCGACCGCTCCCGGCATGTTGGCCACGCAGTAGTGCACCACTTCGTCGACGATGAACGTCGGATCGCCGTGCGTGGTCGGATGCGTGGTCTCGACACAGCCGCCCTGGTCCACCGCCACGTCGACGATCACGCTGCCCGGCTTCATGCGCGACAGATCAGCCTTGTCGATCAGTCGCGGAGCCCGCGCGCCCTCGATCAACACCGCGCCGATGACCAGATCGGCCAACGCCAGCTGCTCCCGGATGGTGTGGCGATCGCTGAACACGGTGGTGACGTTCTTCGGCATGATGTCGTCGAGGTAGCGGAGCCGCTCGACATTCACGTCGAGGATCGTCACGCTGGCGCCGAAACCCGCAGCGATCTTCGCTGCATTCGTGCCGACGATGCCGCCACCCAGCACCATGATGTGGGCGGGATGCACACCCGGCACGCCTCCGAGCAGGATGCCGCGGCCGTCCTGCGGGCGCTCCAGGTACTTCGCCCCTTCCTGGATGCTCATGCGACCCGCCACCTCGCTCATCGGGGTGAGCAGCGGCAACCGACCTTCCTCGTCGCGGAGCGTTTCGTAGGCGACTGCTGTGGCGCCGGACTCGAGCACGCCGCGAGTGAGCTTCTCGTCCGCAGCGAAGTGGAAGTACGTAAAGAGGGTCTGCCCGTTGCGGAGCAGCGGGATCTCGTCAGGCTGCGGTTCCTTGACCTTCACGATCAGGTTGGCATTCCCCCAGATCTCGTCGCGCGAAGCGACGAACTTCGCGCCGTTCTTCTCGTACTCGGCGTCGGAGAGCCCACTACCGAGCCCCGCACCTCTCTCGACCAGGACCGTGTGTCCCGCGCGCACCAGCTCCTCGACGCCGACGGGCAGCATCGCGATGCGGTACTCGTGTGCCTTGATCTCCTTGGGTACCCCGACAATCATGGAATCGTCCCTCCGCGTGCGGATGCCCGCGTTTTCGCACTTTGGCGGGCTGGATGACAACCGCGAAACCAGCTAGCGCCGGCGCCGGAACGCGAACAGTCCGATCGCTCCGAGCAGTGCGACAAGCGCTCCCCAGGGCGTACCGTCAGGGTCCGAGACCCGGCAGCCGCAGCCGCTGCTCGCACCGCTGGTCGAGCCGCGCGAGACGCCGCCCGAGCCCCCGCCGTCCGGATTGCTGCCGCCGCCGGAGCTGCTCGCCGCGCTGCCCGCGACGCCGCCCTCGAAGGTGAAACCGCCACCGCTGCCTCCGGCGCCCCCCGCCGCGCCGCCGTCGCCGGCCTGGCACTTGCCTTGAACACACGCCCCCCCGCCAGGGCAGCTCGCGCCGGCGCAGTCGTCGACGCACTGCCCGCTTTCGCAGTGGGTCCCCGCGGCGCAGTTCTTGTTCACGCACGTCTTGTCCACGCACAGCTTGCTCGCGCTGTCGCAGACCTTGCTCCCCTTGCAGCCTTCGCAGCTGCAGTCGGCCGTGCACACGCCCAGGTGGCAGACGTAGCCCTGGTCGCAGGTGATCGCGTCACACGGATCGATGCAGGCACCGGCCTGGCACACCTCGCCGTAGGGACAAGTGATGCCGTCACAGGCTGCGTGACAGGTGCCGTTCTTGCAGATCTCGCCGCTCTTGCAGACGACGCTCTCGCACGCCGAGTCGACGCACAGTCCGCTAGTGTTGCAGACCAGGCCCCCGGGGCACTGGAACTCGCCGCTGCCGCACTTCGGGACGCATTTCCCGCGATCGCAGACCTTGCCAACCGGACACAGATCGCCTTCGTCCACCTGTCCGTCGCAGTTGTCGTCGAGGGCGTTGCAGCTCTCCGTACCGGGCTTCGTCACCGGCACGCAGGTGAGCTGGCCCTTCTTGCATTGCATGGTCCCGGCGGCGCACACGCCTTTCTGCCCCGTGTCGCAGGGCTGCCCGCCGCCGGTGCAGTGGATGCCGTCGACCCGCACCAGGATGTCCTCGAAGTCGTCGTCACCGCCCTGGTACAGGTCCTCCCAGCCGAAATAGAAGGAATTCGGCAGCTTCGTGCTGTTCATGATCAGCACGTGGATGTAGCTGTTCGGACCGGTATTGTCCTCGTTGTACTTGGCTTCCGTGTAGTACACGTGCCCGAGCGTGCCCGCCGGGTTGTTCAGGTCGACACAGTTCGGTGGGACCTTGCCTTCGGGAGTCGCCTCGAAGAAACCGATGTCGCCGCCCAGGTAGGCCGGGTCGTTTTTCACGTCGAGCACCTTGGAGGTGCCCGGCGGATCGCTGCAGCTGATGAAGATGTGCAGATCCGACAGCGCCGGCTTCTGCCCTGTCACGTTGTACCAGCCGAACGACGACTGCAGCCCGCTCGGATCCACCGGCGCACCACGCGCTATGAGCGTGAAGGTGAGCCCGCAGGTCGGCGTAAACGTCTGCGGGGTCGTCGCCGCGTCGGTGAGCGGATTGATCGACTCGCCCTGGGCATTGAGCAGGCTGACCAGGTGGGTCGTCTGGGGGATCGTCGTACCGTCGGGCTGCTGCAGAGCCTGGGCCGGCGCCGCCGAGAGCAGCGCGGTCATCCCGAGCGCCCCCGCAGCAAGAAGAACACCAAGCTTCGCTTTCATGCCTCCATCCTACGCCCCCGGCCGCGCGCGCGGGTACACCGGCCATGTGGCCGAGAGCGATCAGGGCTGAACGCCGCGCCCAGCCGCGCTATACCGCCGCGGCATCCCCGCGCTCGCCGCGGGGCCGCGGCGGCCCGCTGTGCCGCCGTCCGGGCGGGTAGCTCAGTGGTAGAGCGCTGGCCTTACAAGCCGGATGTCGCAGGTTCGAGACCTGTCCCGCCCACGAGAAAAGATGCTGCTTTCGCGATCGGTCGAACGACGCGAACGCGGTTTTGGGATCCCGGGGATCCCACTCGGCAGTTTCGGCAGCCGTCCTCCGGAGCGACCAGCACGCCCACGGCCATCACGTAGCGCTGATGCGTGGCGTAGGCGCGGTGCCCGGCCAGCCGCATGCTCTGCTGCGCGTTGAGTCCGGTTGCGGCGAGCGCCGTTGCGTAGCTCCGCCGGAAGGCAGGGGCCGCACGATACCGGCGCGCCACAGGGCGCGGCGCAGCGCCTTCGCGTAGCTGCTCTTCTTCTTGCGCTCCCCCGCACGCTCACCCTTCCGGACTGGGAACACCGGGCCGCGCGCGGGGCGGTCGCGGCTTTGCAGCCTTCGTCTGCCGGCCGTCGCCAGCGCCCTCGCCCCGCTCCCTCTTCAGCCGCCACTTCCAGTACGCGAGCGTCGCCGCGCTGATCCCGAACTCGGCCGCGAACTCCTTCGACGTTAGCCCGCTATCCTGCCAGCGCTGGACGCGCTTCTCCCACTCCGCGCGCCCGACCCGCGCCCTCGCTACATCCATGCATCCCGACGTAGCCGACCGCCGAGGGCTCGTCAGGAACGCGGGTTACCGGACGGATACTGTGGTTCCCGTCCTGAGCAGTTTCATGCGGAGGGCTGCGCCGCCGAGCTGCACGGCGCTGTCCGATCTGATGATCACGCGATCGTAGACCACTCTCCGAGCTGGCAGCCGGACGCCCGACGTCAACACCATGATGCCGGCGACGACGGACGAGTGCGTGTTGGCATCTCCCCCCATAGAAGCAAATCCAACCGCACCGCCGAAGTGTACGCCTGGCCGCACAGCCGGGACAGTGGAGCGGGGGTCAACGGCGCGGATCGGCGCGGACAGGCTGGTGGAAGGGCGTAACCACCGGGAATCAGTGGACACAACGCCCAGACTGCGAAGTCGTCCCCGGGCTATGCTGAAATTCAGCGCGAGGTAGCCGAGGTACGAATGCCTCCGCGACGCCTACCGGCCCCCGCAGCTATCGCCGCCGAGGCGGAGCACGAGCTCGGCCCTCGAGGCTACGCGCAGCTTGCGGAAGATCGCTTCGAGCTGGTTGCCGATGGTCTTCGGGCTCGTGCCCCGGCGCCAGGCGATCTCGCGGCTTGTCAGCCCTACATACGCGGCCCGCGCCACCTCCTGCTCGGCTGGAGTGAGACAACGAGGCAGGCAAGGCGCCGGAGCGGGAAGCTCCACCTGGATCATAGCGGGATCGTGTGCGTACACCGCGGCTCGCTTCGGTAGCTGCAAGTGCGGGTCCAGAGCACTCTCCGGTGCCGTCCCGCGTATGTCGCCGAAGAGGCGGACCAGCTCCAGTCGGTTTTGCAGCCCCAGCTTCCGGAGGCTCCGGTGCACCAGCGACGAGACCGTCCCCAGTGCGAGCCCCAGCAGGTACGCGATCTCCTTGTCGCTGTGCGCGTGGGATGCAAGCCGGGCTATGCGCCGCTCGATCGCCGTCAGACCAGCGGGTATCTCTCCCGGCAGAGCCCGTCGAAGCGAGAGGCAGCGACCGCTTTCGCACGGCGTCGAGGCGACGACCAGGCCGTCGCAAAGGAACCGGCGCCAGCGTTCGACCGCATCGCGGCGGCCCAGCAGCCTGTGTTGCCGCGGCAGGATGTCGGGCGATGCAGGGTGCCGGAATCGCCCGGCTCCCGTGTCGGGGCGAGGCTCTACGACGCGGAAGTGCGGCAATCCTGGTGTCTGGGCGTGCGGGCTGACACCTGGTTCCCCATACGATGCGTAGTCGTCCTGCATGGTCCGATTGTCGCGGTCGGAACAAGCGCAGAACATCCCACGAACGTGCTACGCTCATCGGTCGTGACGGCTCGGAGGACCGGGAATGGAGGGTGACATGGGTGCAGCCCAGTGCGCCCCGCGTACCGGGACATCCGTGCGGAAAGAACAGGCGGTCCTGGACCTCGGCACTTCGAGATGGGGCCTGGAACGCACCGTCGCACTAGGCCCTCGATATCTCGAGGCGATCGAGCGGTGCATTGCCGACATGGCGGCCGCAGTCGGTGGTGACGGATGCCTGGCCGTCCAGCTCGCGGTCGCGGCTCCCAGGCCGGTCGTGACGGCCTTCATTCGCGCTGGAGAATCAGTAGGGCTCGAATTCCCGCAGCGCGCTGTGGTGGGACGGGACGTCAAGCCGATGCGGAGCTGGGAGCCGGACCTTCCCGACCGGTACGAGCGCTCGCACACCGTCACGTTCCGCTACCGCAAGCGGCCCGCACACCCCCAGGACCAGTACGTGCTCGCGCATGATCTCCTGCCGCGGGGCATTCACGATCATGCGCGCCGCTTGCTCTACGACGGCCGGCGTTTTCTCGGCGGGGTGTCGGTCGAGCGAGCCATCGACCGTCCGCTGTTCGAGCCGCCCGATCTTGCTCGCCTCGACGCCGTCGCGAACGCGCACATCCCGAAGCTGGCGGCCGCGGTCGCCCTCGACAGCGAGCTGGCCGGCCATACCTGCGCCATGCTCTTCGACCCCCTCGGTCATTGCGAGCACAGCTCGGCGTCGGCAGCGCGCTGGGCCACTCCCGCGCATCGACGGGCGTTGTCCGAGGCGGTCCGGCAGCTCGATATCGCCGGAGAAACGCGGGCGGCCTTGTTCGTCGGAGAGACGGTCGCCCGCATCGTTCGTGTGAGCCGCGAAGGACAGAGCCGCTACGTCGTCACACTCAGGCCGACCGTGTTTCCCCTCATGCATCCTGCGGCGGACCTCTCCGCACGCCAGCGCCGTATCGCCCGCTATGCTGCCGGCGGCGTCACAATCGCCGAGATTGCGGACGCGCTCGGCCTATCACCGAACACCGTCCGCGAGCACCTGCGCCGCGCCTATCGTGTTCTTGGCGTGCACAACCGGGTCGAGCTGAACCGGGCCCTCGATGGGCTTCCGGGGGACGACCCCTGAGCCACGGAAGCGAGCGCCGTCAGTGGGCCGCCGCCGTGGGCAGTAGCACGTTCGTGGGATGGACATTTCCGGGGCTTCTGGAGATTCTGAATCCCTCCCCCAGCGCGACCATGACCCGATCGAGCTCCCGCCGTCCCGGACGCTCCCTCGACCCGGCGAGGAGTCCCGAGCAACACGTGGGCGTGCCTCCCGAAGTCGCGCGGCGCTCCGCGCGTCAGCGGCAGACGACGACGGGGCGTTCCGGAGCCGAGCCCACGGATCCGGCCCAGCTGCAGGGCGCGGTCTCCGAGCCGACCTTCGGCCTCTGGTCGAGCCACACGGGCGAGTGGTGGCTCGCGGACGGATACCAGGCGCCTCCGGTGGAAGATCCGACCACCCTGGAGGGAGCGTTCGAGCTCGACGACGACCTCTGGGTCGTGCCCCTGGTTCGCCGGTCTCGCTCACTCACGGAGCGCGAAGCGGATGTGGCTCGCCTCGTGGTTCAAGGTCTCACCGATCGCGAGGTGGCCTCCGAGCTCGGAATGAGCCCTCACACGGTGCGTGCCCACCTGAAGAACATCTTCGAGCGACTCCGGTGCGCCAGCCGTGTCGAGCTGGTGAACTTCTGGGAGGAGCGCTGATGCGAGAGCAGATGATTGCAGGCGGTGAGTCAGCAGCCTCCAGCGACCGGCCGTCGGCCGAGACCGATGCGCTCGAGGTCGGGAAGAGCCGTTGGCGGCTCGAGCGCAGCTCCGCCACGGGCGAGCGCTACCGGCATACCCTGGAGAGCTGCATGGCAGCGATGGCCAGCGCGGTCGGCGCCGATGGCTGCATGGGCTTCCAGCTGGCCGCGGCAGCGCGCCGACCCGTGACGACAGCGCTCATCCGGGGAGGCGAGTCCGCCCACCTGGACTTCCTCAGGGGGACGGTGATCGGTCGCGATCCCAAGCCGACGCGCAGTTGGGAGCCCGACCTTCCCGACCCGTACGAGCACAGCCACACCGTCACCTACCGGCACCGGCTGCGCCCTCCCCACCCGCACGACTACGAGGCATTCCGCGACAAGCTGCTCGCCCACGGCCTCCACGACCACGCCCGCCGGCTGCTCTATGACGGGCGCCGGTTTCTGGGAGCCGTCACGGTGGAGCGAACCATGGACCGGCCGCTCTTCACGCGCTCCGAGCTCGCGCGCCTGGACGAGGTCGCGAACGGTTGGATCCCCAGGATCGCCGCTGCCGAGGCGCTCGACGCCGGGCTTGCCCGGACGACGTGCGCCATGCTCTTCGGTCCCGGTGGCCGCTGTCTGCACGTCTCGCCGCTGGCAGGCGCCTGGGCCACGCGGAGCCGCCGCAAGCGCCTCGCGGACGAGGTCATCGGACTCGACCGAAGCCGTGAAGAGTCGCGCACGCTCTTCATCGGAGGCACCGTCGCGCGCATCGTGCGGGTGCTACGCGGCGGCCAGAGCCGCTACCTCGCGACGCTCCGCCCCACGGTGTTGCCCCTGATGCATCCCGCCGCTGACCTGTCGGAACGGCAACGGCAAGTGGCTCACTACGCCGCGTGCGGCGCGACGCTGAGCGAGATCGCCTCGAGCCTCGCGCTCTCTCCCCACACGGTGCGACAGCATCTCCGCCGCGCCTACGGGGCGCTGGGCGTGCACAACCGCGCGCAGCTCGCCCGGGCGATGGAGTGGGTTCCCGACGTAACCTGACCGTTTCGCTTCGTGCTACGGGCGCCAACCCCCGCGGGAGCGACGGGGCAGCAGGGCCAGGAAGTCCAACCCCATTCCCGAAGTGTACGCCTGGCGGCAGAGCCGGGACAGTGGAGCGGGGGTCAACGGCGCGGATCGGCGCGGACAGGCTGGTGGAAGGGCGTAACCACCGGGAATCAGTGGACATAACGCCAGACTGCGAAGTCGTCCCCGGGCTATGCTGGACTCCCGCCGAGGCCACGACGACCACGCCGAACACCGCCAGTGCCCAGCGCAGGACCGCCACGCCATTCGACCGTTTCGCGCCTCCCCTCATGCCTCGCCACGCATGGTGTGCACGACCGGCACCAACGCGAAAGCCCTGCCAGGGCACGGGCGTCGCGCCCCGACACATGAGGCCTGGGTCCGACCGCAAGCGTGCGAACGCTTTGCGGACGTACAGACTTGCTCCAGCGGTTGGACTCGAACCAACGACCCGGCGGTTAACAGCCGCCTGCTCTACCAACTGCTGGGTTGCCCCCACCGTTCCGTGCTCGGCCCTCTGGGCCTGCGCGCGGCCAGGCTCGGCCGGGCGGCGCACGCTGCGCGCCACGCCCCGCACTCCACGGCGCTTCTGCCCACGTGGGCGTGTCACGCATCCAGCGCCAGCGGGGCTTGCAGCCCGGCCGCTCAACGCCCGGGCCGAGGAGGTCTCATGCATCATCGCTCCAGCGTCCCGCCGCACATGGCGCTTCACGCGCGTCAGCTCCGCTCGCACCTCACCGACACCGAGCAGCTGCTCTGGGCCGGACTTCGCGGCGGCCGGCTCGGCGTGTACTTCCGCCGTCGGGTACCCATCGGTCGCTTCATCGTGGATTTCCTCGCGCCCTCCGCCCGCCTCGTCGTGGAAGTCGACGGCGGCTATCACGCGTCGCGCCGCACCGCGGACGCGCGCCGGGACGAGAAGCTCGCGCGCCTGGGCTATCGCGTCCTCCGCATCTCTTGTTGCCCCCACCGTTCCGTGCTCGGCCCTCCGGGCCTGCGCGCGTCCTGCCTCCCCCAACGCGTCGGGCCGCAGCCCTCGGACAGTATAGCCGTCCTCCGTGCACTGGAACGTGGTCGCCTCCTGCCGCGCGTCGGCCACGCTCTGTGGGCAGTTTCGCGTCTGGCAGTAGCAGTCGAGTGCCGTGTACGCGGTCGTGTGGGTCGAGTCCACGATCCACGACGTAGCTGCACTTGTCCGGCGGCTGGCACGCCGGAGGCCAAGCCTCCGGCGACGACGGCACGGCGGTGGCGCGCCTGCAGAGCACCCGGGCGATCCTGCGGCGGCCGCGGCGCCTACGTGCAGCGGATGCGATATCTCGGGGAATTCCGCACCGAGCGCGCAGAATATGCGACCTCGCCGGCTGGGTCATCGACGACGCGGAGAATCCCGGACCTCGTTTGCGGCACGGAAACTGCACCGTGGTTTGGGGGGTGGCTGCACATCCACGCGCGGCAACGGCGGAGAACACGGATAAGTCAGGAAGAAATATGCAACCGACGGCCACCGAGCACGTAGGTACCGCGCAAGCGCCTTCCCTGAACAAGTTGTTGGCGCAAACCCGGCACCTCGATGAGTTGGTGAACGACTGCGCGCAAGCGCTGGCGTCGATCAACGTGACACTCCGGCGAGAGTTGGTCGGTTCGAACGGGCTCCCCGCGCTGGAAAGCGCCCTCGATGAAAGCGAGGCCGTCGAGCGGAGAATGCAGGACGCTTCCCGGGAACTCTCGGCGTTGGGACGTGCCTTGGAGAGTGAGTTGAGGGGACGCATCATGGTCGACCACCAGCTGGCGGCGGCCATCGAACAGGAGGAGGGTGGCCGTCAAGCGGCGTTTCATGATGTGTTGACCGGGCTACCTAATCGCGCGCTCTTCCAGGATCGGCTGGAGCATGCGCTCGCGCAGGCAGAACGGCATGACCGGGCGCTGGCCGTCATGTTCGTGGATCTGGATGACTTCAAGATCATCAACGATTCCCATGGACATGACGCTGGCGACGGCGTCCTGCAGGCGGTTGCGCAGCGCCTCCAGAACAACGCCCGTGGCGAAGACACGGTCAGTCGTCATGGGGGCGACGAATTCTTGTGCCTGCTCACCGAGGTCCGCGACAGGACCGCCATTGTCGCAATCGCAAAGAAACTCATCCTGGCGGTGCAAGCCCCCTGCAATCTCCGCATCGGTGACCTCGATCTCAGTCCAAGGATCAAGGCAAGCATTGGAATTTCGGTCTTTCCGGAAGACGGCGCCACGGCCGAAGCGCTGGTCAGGAGTGCGGACGAAGCGATGTACCGGGCCAAACGTGCCAAGTCCCAGTATTCATTTGCAAGCTAGCAACCCGATTCATCGGAGAACAGTGACAGGAACATGCTCCACGAATTTCTAGGATCGAACTACGACGAGTTAGTCGGTATTTGCAGGAACAAGGTGTTGAAAAGGAGCGGGTCCGAGGCGCCTCCCATCAAGATCGATGAAGGCATACCTCTATTCATCAAGCAACTCACCGAGACACTTCGTCGCGAAGAAGCATCACCCGAGGCGGATCTCGAGGGCGTTGATGGCACGCTGGCGTCCACGGAGATCGGCCGCTCCGCGTCCCTTCACGGCACCGAATTGCTGCGCCTCGGATTCACCGTCGACCAGGTCGTCCACGACTATGGAGATGTCTGCCAAGCCGTCACCCAGTTGGCTTTGGACCGGGGCACGTCCCTGAGCACCGAGGAATTCCGCACCTTGAACCGCTGCCTCGACAACGCGATCGCAGATGCCGTCACGGCGTTTGCTCAAGGTCACTCGCAATCGAAGGACGGCGAGAATGCTTCAATGCGGGAGCGGGTGGCCGCGTTCTCGGACGAGCATCGGCGTTTGACCGAGATCGCGATCCAGTCGTTCTCGGCCATCAAGACGGGCAACATTGGCGCGACCGGCGCGACCGGCGGTCTGCTGCAACATGCCTTGAGCGAGCTAACCTTGCTCGCCGAGCAGATTCTACCCGAGCTCCGCGCGGCTCCGGCAGTGGAGGAGGTCCCCTCTGCGCCGGCCAAACGGCGCGAGGGCGCCGACAAGCTCCACTGACGCGGCAGCACAGGACTGTGAATCGGCGCGATCTCCAGCATCATGGCGGGCGCGATCACATTCGGCAGCGTCCCGACGAACACATCCGGCGCGCTCGATCCGGGTTCGTCGAGCTCGACAGCGCCAACCGGGTCGCGCTTTTCCACGCCGCCCTCGTCCGGCGCGCCGTGAACGCGGCGAGCGCGATGACGGCTTGAACCCCGAGGTCTGCCCGACTCCGGCGGATACCGTGGCCTGGAGGTCACCAAGGGCCGATCAGTCTGGGCCGCTTCGACACCTGCGCGCTCGCTGGCGGAGGCTCGGGCGTCCGGCGGGCTCTCGCTCCGTGAAAATGCGAAGAGGCCCCGTGAGGGGCCTCGAGCAGACTCAGCTCCAGCGGTTGGACTCGAACCTGTTGTTGCCCCCACCGTTCCGTGCTCGGCCCTCTGGGCCTGCGCGCGTCCTGCCTCCCCCAAGCGTCGGGCTCGGCGCCGTGCTCGCTCGTGCTCGGCCCGCGCCATGGTCCGGACATGTCACAGCGCCCGTCGTCACTGCGGGCCTGCGCGCGAGCGTGCGCGCGGCCGCCTCGCGCGCCGCGGAGGGAGGCCGGCGCTTCACGGCGTGCGGACGCTCGCGTCGCGATGACGTTCGACCTCCACGGCCCGGTCGCGGCCGGGCTCCGCCGGGCGGCGCACGCCGCGCGCCACGCCCCGCACTCCACGGCGCTTCTGCCCACGTGGGCGTGTCACGCATCCAGCGCCAGCGGGGCTTGCAGCCCGGCCGCTCAACGCCCGGGCCGAGGAGGTCTCATGCATCATCGCTCCAGCGTCCCGCCGCACATGGCGCTTCACGCGCGTCAGCTCCGCTCGCACCTCACCGACACCGAGCAGCTGCTCTGGGCCGGACTTCGCGGCGGGCGGCTCGGCGTGTACTTCCGCCGTCGGGTACCCATCGGTCGCTTCATCGTGGACTTCCTCGCGCCCTCCGCCCGCCTCGTCGTGGAAGTCGACGGCGGCTATCACGCGTCGCGCCGCACCGCGGACGCGCGCCGGGACGAGAAGCTCGCGCGCCTGGGCTACCGCATCCTCCGCATCGACGCGGAGCTCGTCCGCCGCGCGCCTGCAGAAGCGCTCGTGCTCGTGCAACGCGCTCTCGCTCCGTGAAAATGCGAAGAGGCCCCGTGAGGGGCCTCGAGCAGACTTGCTCCAGCGGTTGGACTCGAACCGGCGGCACCAGAGCCGCCCACCGACTCGCCCTGGTCTGTAGACCGCACGGCCCCGACACATGAGGCCTGGGTCCGGCCGCAAGCGTGAGAACGCTTTGCGGACGAACAGACTTGCTCGGGTAGCGCCTTGCTTGGACGAACCCCCTGCGAGAGCCCGTTTTTAATGCACGAGATGATGTCACCTCGGGACTTCAGCTTTCTCGGGTGCTTGGACTGAGAGCCGATAGAGGCACGGGCAGGCGTGCGACCGCGGGCGCTGTGCGGCCCGTGGTGGCCGGGTTAGCCGACAGAGGCAGCGAGGGCCCGACTTCGGTGTGGCCCGGGCACGCGGGCGAACGTGTGCCGCCGTCGCCGCTCGGCACGTCGGGCGGCGAAAAGGCTCAACGCCGGTGAGCCTCGCCCTGGGCGATCACAGGCTACAGGTCGCCGCCGGCGACGGCGCCGAGCGTGCCAGCGTGGAGATGGAGCTGGACGTACACGGCGACATCGTCCGCAGCGTCGCGATGCGCCCACACCGTGAGAACGGTACCGTGGTCGAACGCCGTTGGGTCGCCGAGCTCTCGCGCCACGACCGGCTCGGCCCGATCCGCATTCCCACCCACGGCGAGCTCCGCTGGGAGTTGCCGAGCGGGCACTTCGTGTACCTCCGCGGCAACGTCGAATCGATCGAGTTCGACTAGAGCGCGACGGAACGCGATACGCTGCGCGCGTGGCGGAAGCGGGCGACGAATACGTTATCGAACAGTTCTCGCTGGACGCGTCGGACTACGGCGCCCTCGCGCGCTTGATCGAGACCGCATTCGTCGACGACGCGACGGAAGCAGGCGGCACTATTGCCTTCACAGAGAGCACCTTCTCGCTCATGTTCGGATCGCCCGCGATGCCGGGCGATCTGTTCGTCCGCGCGGTGCACCGCCCCAGCGGCGACGTGGTCGGCTTCCTCGGCGGCATCCCGCGCGACGTGTCGTGCCAGGGTCGCGTCTATCGGCTCGGGGTTCCGGCGTGGGCCGCGGTGCACCACGCCCACCAGCGCCGGCAGCTGTCGCAACGCATGGGCTCGAGGCTGCTGGAGCTGGCGCGCGATCGGGGTTTCGATGGCGGGTTCGCGTTCTTCGAGCCGGAGGCCCACGGCATCGACATGGCTCGTTCCGTGGCTCGCGAGGCGGGCCTGTCGATGCGCGAGATCGCGCGCATACGGCGTTTCCTGATCCGCGTGTTCGACGTGGACAGGGCGGGCGGCGTGGTGAAGCTCCGCTGGTTCGAGCGGCTGGGCCTGAAGCTCCTGGCCGGCACGCCGCGCCCACGGAGCCCGCGCGTGCGCCGCTTCCGTCCGGAGGACGCCGAGCGGCTGTTCGAGCTCTGCGCCGATCACGTCGAGCACAACCAGCTCGCCGTCGTGCGCGACCATGACGACTTCCTGTACTACCTCGGCCATCCGGACGTGCTTGCGGTCGTGCACGAGGACGCCGACGGCACGGTGGACGGCTTCATGGCCGCCTGGAAGATGCAGCTGGCGGGTTTCGGTCGATCGGTGCCCTTCGGTTGGCTCGATCTCGTGCACACCTACCGGCTGCCGCGACGGGAAGCGCGCGATCTGGCGCGCCGGCTCTGCACTGAAGCGAAAGCTGCCGGCTGGGCAGGCCTGCAGATGCCGTTCATCCCGTATTTCGACCCGCGCCCATTCATCCGGGCCCGTTTCGCCTACTTCCCGAAGGAGCTCATTGTCTCGCTCTTCGATTTCACCGGGATGGCACTTCCCGAACGGGTGGATTCGTTCTACTTCGACTGGCGCTGAAGGGAGGAGCTTGGCATGGTCGAGGGGCCCACGGAGGAGTGGCTGGCGCGCGACGCCAGAAGGAGGCGGCGCTTCCGCCGCTGGGCGCTGTTCGGCGCGCTGGCACTGATTGTGGGGGCCCTGGCGGCAGCCAGCTCGTTCATGGTCGCCCAGGCCCACCGGGCCGCCATCGCCTGCTCCAACCGCTTCTACGATCATCCGTCCGCGGAAACCTCGTGCCGCGCAGCCCATGCGTGGCTGCTCATCCCGCGGCTGGTACCGTGGCAGCGCAAGGCGGCGCTGGCCGAGCTCGGGAGAGTGGAGTGGAACGAGGCGTTGCGCGCTCTCGACTACAGCACCAGCGTTGCTCCCGACGAAAAGCGGTTGCATCGAGCAGCGCGGTCGCTGGCCGCACTCCACAAGAACGAACCCACGTGGAAAAGTGGTCGGAAACCGTCGGTCCTGTTCGAGCTTCGCAACGTTGGCGCGAACGCGGAAATCATCCGCTACGCCGCGCTGGCTCGCGACATATCCAGCCGGCGCCAGGTGCTCCGGGCCATGCTGACGCGCGGCGATCTCCGCGGCCGCCGCCGCCTTCGCGGAGAAGACCGACGGAGTCGACGACACCAACTACGCGGCGAGAAGGCTGCACCTCGAGGGCGGCGCCGTGCTCTGCCTCACCGGGAAGACGAAGGCCGGCCTGGCCGCGCTCGGGCGCGCCGAGACGATCCACCACCACTTCCACACCTTCCCGTTTCGCGAGGCGCGCCTCGCGCGCGCGGCGTGCGGCGAACAGGTCGATCCCGATCCCTCTGCGCTGGACGCGTCGGACCTCTGCTCCTTCCAGCTCGGCGGAAAGCTCTCGGGGCGGCGCCTCGAAGATCGCGTCCTGGGTCGGGCACAGGCCCACCGGATACCGCCGGGTGCTGCCGTGCCTTTCGTCGCCGAAGCTATCGCCGAGCGCGAGCACACGGTTCGCGAGCTGCTGGAGCTGACCGCTGCGCTCCTTCCCGGCTTTCCCGGCAGGTCGGTGCTGAGCCCGTGGCTCGCGGAGGAGCTTTCCTCCATCGGCGCTCCGGATCCCTCCCGCGACGAGAAGGCAGCCGAGCAACTCGAAAGCGCCGCTGCCAGTACGCAGCCCCGGGTCGATGGGGGCGGCGCGTCGCCCGCTGCCCCGACGCTGCCCGACGACGATCTCGATGCCGGAGTCCAGCGCCGCGCCTACAAGCTGCGCGGGAGCCCGTCGACTTCGCTGAAGTGGGCAGCCTGGGGATTCTGGATCGAGGCCACGCGCATCCGCGGCTACCAGCGCCAGGGGAAACAGGCCCTCGCCGATGCGCGCCACGCGCTCGCGCTGCGCCCGGGCGCCGACACGCTCGCCCGCGTCGTGCCTGCGTTGATGCGCAGCGGGCAGCTGACAGCCACCCAATCCCTGTTGTCCGCATCGCACGACACGGCCAAGCCCCTCGATCGCGCTGTCCTCGACCTGGCCCGCACCCTGATCGCCATGCACGAAAGACGCTGGCACGATGCCCGGGCGATCGCGCACAAGCTCCAGACGTTGGCATCGCTCGGCAATGCAGCGCGGTACCTGGAGCTCGCAGCGGCAGTGCTCGCGAAGGACGGCGCGCCGCTGCCGCGGCTGCAGGTGCCGCATGAGTCCGGAGATCCGCGTGTCCTGTGGGGCGACGTCTTCAATGCCACCACCGACCAGCGTGCGAGCGCCCGCTACCACATGCGCACGCTCAGCCTGTCGACGGAGGCCCGGCCTGCCGAGCTCCTGGTCCTCGGCCGCGCCGTCCAGAAGGGCAGCGTCGAGGTGTGGCTGGATCGCGAGCTATGGGGTGGCCCCGCCTACGGCAACTTCCTGCTCGCCATGCGCGCCCGGGCGGAAGCCGCCCGCTGGCGCGGCGACGCCGGAAGCGCGCAGCTCTGGAACCAGCGAGCCGCCCGCGTCGAAAAGCTCCTTCACAACCCCCGCCGACGTCTGCTCGCGAAGATTGCCGGGCTGTAGGGCGCTACATCGTCATCCGGATCCACGCCATGTAGCCGGCGTAGCCGAGCAGGGCGAGCAGCGCGATGCAGCCGATGACGACGAGCTTCAGGTGTCGGCGCGCGCCCATCGCCTTCATCGAACGATCGAGATCGATGTCCAGATCCAGCTCGGGGGGCGGCGCCTCGGGCTCGAGCGCCGGCACGGGATCGGCGTCGGGACCGGAAATGCGCTGGACCACCGAGTGGCTGCCGGTCGATGGCGTGTGCAGATCGCTGGCCGCGATGCTGCTCGCCGTGGCGCTCGCGACCTCGTACTCGTTCGCGATCTCGACGCGCTGTTCGAGGGCCAGGAAGTCCAACCCCATTCCCGAAGTGTACGCCTGGCCGCACAGCCGGGACAGTGGAGCGGGGGTCAACGGCGCAGATCGGCGCGGACAGGCTGGTGGAAGGGCGTAACCACCGGGAATCAGTGGACACAACGCCCAGACTGCGAAGTCGTCCCCGGGCTATGCTGGTCGCGGCCTTCGCGGGCTGCACGCTTGCAATGCTGCGCCTTTGCCGGGGCCGCCCCTCACAGCGGCTCGCTGCCGGGTGCAGGCCGCTCCGGCATCGCGTTCGCCCGATGGAAGGCGCGATCGAAGTCGCCGAGGGCCACGGCCTTGAGCTGGAGCCTGCTGTGCGTCAATTCGACGATCTTGAACCAGCGGCCCCACGTGGCGCCCCCGGGCTCGACCGGCCAGCTCTTCTTGTCCGGAAGCACCCAGCCCTTCTTCCGGCGCTCCGCGCGCCATTCGGTGTCGGCGTCCTCCATGTCGAGCTCGCCCTTGGAGATGTCCCAATCCCCTTTCCACTCGTGCCACTCGTCGGGGACCCTGACGGGTTTGTCGTGCAGCATGACCTCCGAGTCGTAGCCCGGGATGCGCCGGACGAAGACGTATCGACCGTCCGCCGCGAACTTCACGGCCTCGAGAACCGGAGTCGGGAAACCGTCTACCTTGACCTGGTCCCCCGGCAGCTCGTCGCGGGGATTCCAGGTGACCGTAGCTCTTGCCTTCGACAGCTGCGCGTCGGGCCGACCGCTTTCAATGGCGGACGGTTCGTCGCGTGTTGCGCTTCTGCAGGTGACCACGTCGAATGCCAAGAAGCTGTTGAACGACGCGATGGAGCTTCCGACCGAAGATCGAGCGCGCCTTGCGGCTGCGTTGTTGGTCAGTCTCGACGTTGGCGAAGATGACGACGCGGACCGGGCTTGGTGCACAGCGGGGTACGGCGCGCTGCGGTGCTGGAAGAGCAACGACGTGCAGCCGAGGCGCAGCTCGTCAAGCTGCACGCCCGCCAATACGACGGGCTACCGGTCGGCTGTGCCCCGGCGTCGCACGGTGCGGAGGCGCGCGACAGCAGCCAGCGCGACTACCAGCATCAGCAACAGCGCTGGGGACTCGCCACTTCGAGACGATCGCACCTGGCGACAGCTGCAGCCACCGGTGGGAACCAGCTCGGGCGCATTTGGCGCGGCACCCGGGACTGATCCTTCGGGCGGGCCCGCGTCGGGCGTTTCCGAGCCGGCGTCAGCTGTGGGGTCGTAGGGTGGCAGCAAGCTCCGTGTGTACACGCGCGAAGCGCCCTGGTCGGGGCCGTCGTACGCGACGCGCACGCCCAGCGCCGGGTCGGCTGCCAGCGCGGGGAATGCGCCTTGGCCCAGCGGCAGCGGGCCTTCCATGAGGTGCCCGTCCGAGTCGAGCCGTGCCGCGAAGAGCTCGTACGGATCCGAGTCTTGGGATTCCCAAGCGATCACGACTCCGTCGGGCAGACCGACCGCCGCCACCCCGCCCACGGTCCCGTCCAGAGTGAACACACCCGGTTCGGCAATGGCTAGCGTGTCGTCCAGACGTACCGCCTGGAAACCCAGGAACGGCATTTCGGCAACGGGATATCCGAACACGATCCAGCTCGTCCCACTCCACGCCGCGGCGCTCGCTAGCAGCGGCACGTCGTCCCTGCTCGCTAGCTCGGAACCGTCGGCGGCGAGCAGGGACCAACCGCTTCGACCGGGAGCCACGTTGCCGGAAAGATCGAAGGGACCCACGCCGTACGACACCAGATACCGCTCGCCGTCCGAGGCCAACGCATCGACCCCAAGAACAAGACCGAGCCCTGGATAGGTAGGCACGTGCCAGCTGATCGGCGTTGCGACACCGCCCTGCAGTAGGGTCCCCGAGAGCAAGTAGTCGCCTCCTGCCGATGCGGCGAAGTCCCCCCAGCTGTCCGGTAGTGCCGTAGCGCTCTCGAGCTTTCCGGCGGCGCTGAAGCGGCGCGCGACGGAGCCCCAGACCACGGCATGGTCGCTGCCGTTCGAGCACGCGACGGGTCGGGCCATATTCACCGTGGGATCGAAAGCCGCTGCCGGCGGCTGTGTGGGTTGTCCTTGAGCGGCGAGCGGTTCCACGTAGACCACGTCACCGACCGGTTCGGTCACGGAGCTCGGCCACGCCGCCAGCCAGCCCGCATCGGTTGCCGACAGCGTCGGTGCGCCCTCCTCTGCGGGACCGTCGGTGAGCAGCACCGTGATCGCCGTGCTGCCGTCTCCGGGCAGCAGCGTACCGTAGCAATTCCAACTCGTCGTCTCCTGAGGGACTTCCGCGGGCACGCACCACGCGACAAGTTGGTTGGCGGGTCCGGCCGAGTACTCCGAGTGGTGGTCCGCATAGTCGGAAAAGGGATCGTGCACCCATCCGGCGCCGAGCTGCACCGAGCCGTCCGCCGCGATCCGCGCGCTCCCGACTGTTGCGGCCGCGTAGCTGTCCCAGCGAGCCCAGGTGATGCCGGAGCCCGTGCCGTCCCAGGAGGTCGACGCACCGGTATACGGCGGGACGGCACTTGCCACTGTCAGGGGAGGCGTGTCGAGCGCGTGGCCGTCCGGATCGATTCGCTGGGCAAGAACGGTGTTGCCATCGACCCACGCCAATGTCGCGCCCCAGTCCGCGGCTGAAATCGTAGCCATGGTGGGTCCGCCGATGATCGGCGTCGAATCCACGAGTGCGCCTGCGGCATCGATGTGGAGGACTTCCGCGGCACCCGGGGACGGCCACGCACGGGTCTCGACGAGCCAGCCGGAAGCAGTCGCCGCGCTGCCGAGCACTTCGATCTGCGCGCCGAGCACGAGCCCGTCGGGATCCAGCACGCTTCCGTCCTCGGCGACGCGCGCGGCGCGCACCCGGACCGAATTTATTCCCACGCCCTCTCTCCACGTGACCAGCGCGCCGTCTGCTCCGCTCGTCGCCGTGTCGAACTCGCCAATGTCCGTCTTCAGGGACGACACAGTCCCGACGCTGGCCACGAGCGCACCGTCGGCATCAAGTGTCGCGACGTAGAGATCCGGACCCTGCTTGCCTCTCCAGGTGACGAAGTAGCGACCGCCACCGTAGGTAGTCGTCATGTACAAGGCAGGATTGGCCGGACTCGACAGGATCAATCCTTGGCCGAGCGGCGCGCCGTCGGAGCCCAGCAGTTGGGCGTGTACTCCGGCGGCGTCGGACCACGTGAGCAGTGCGTGGTCGCCGTCCGATGCGAGCAGCGGGGGATCGCCTCCAACCTGGTCGACGGTTGTGGGGGACCCAAAGCGTGATATCGGTCCGAGCAATCCGTCGCCATTGACGCGACGATCGGCGACTCCGACGTAGGCGTCATCCCACGCGACGATCCAACCGCTCCCCGAGCGTACTGCTTGGGGATGCCACTGGATGCCCATCGCAGCCCCACTCGGCGGCTGGTCGACTGGAATCGCCTCGCCGAGCGCAAGCGCAGATCTCGTCCGGGAAGCCGGCTCGGCCGTGGCGGGACCGCACGCAGCGCACACGCTGCACGCAACGACGGCGCACCACCCGCGGACGCTCATCCCTCCCAAGACTACCAGCGGCGTCAGGATCCCACAATCCGCGAGGGCCAGGAAGTCCAACCCCATTCCCGAAGTGTACGCCTGGCCGCACAGCCGGGACAGTGGAGCGGGGGTCAACGGCGCAGATCGGCGCGGACAGGCTGGTGGAAGGGCGTAACCACCGGGAATCAGTGGACACAACGCCCAGACTGCGAAGTCGTCCCCGGGCTATGCTGGAGAGTGATGTGGGGCAACCAGGAGCAACGAGCAGAGGGCGTTCATCCTACCTACGCGCACGCTGCCGCTCGCGTTCATTTCGTAGCCTCGGATCTGGATGGGCTGCGATGTGCGGAAAGTCGACATGAGCCCGCCACCTAGCACGGAAACAAGCAACCGGGGCAGTCTCCGATCCGATCCCACTGGAACGGTTGCAGCACGGAGACAGCGAGCGTTTCATCATGGGATGCAACGCTCGCTACAACGGGCTTTCCTCGTCCTGTGTTGGCTCGCCCCGCTGTGGCTGGCGGCCTGCTCGTCATCTCCTTCCGCCGGGGGCCACCACGGCAGCGGCGGAGCGGCGGAAGCGGTGGAAGCGGTGGAAGCGGCGGAACGCCGCCCGGTCCACCATATTCAGGACCGCCCGGCGCGTGGGTGAATCCGACTCCCGATCCGATCCCGCGCGCCTGGCCTAGCGCGCTCATGGAGATCGCAGCGGTCGACAACGTCACCCGCAACAAGTTGGTCGTGTTCCCGTTCGAGGGGCCTTCCCTCGAGATCTGGGACTGGGACGGCACATCGGCAACGTTCAACGACCGGACTCCGGCGGCGTTGCCGGCGGGCTGGCCAGATGGCACCGGCAACCCCTATTTCTCCGCGTACGATCCCACGCACAAGATGGCGGTCCTGTTCGGCGACGCGGACATCGACAAGAACAACACGTTGAGCCCCGCCACGGCCACCATCGAGTACGAGCCGGCGAGCGGGAAGCTCACGCCCGTAGCCTACGAGAATCCTCCGCTGTCATGGCCGCAGCCGGGCGATGTCCTCCAGATGTTCCATGACAGCACCCTGGGTGGCGTCATGCTGGACAGCGGATTCCAGCTGTCCATCTGGGACCCCGCCCAGAAGACCTGGAAGAAGAGCACTGCGGTCGCCACACCACCCTCGAGCGTGGATATCTTCGGCGTTCGCGCCCACGACACGCAGCGGCGCAAGCTGTACAGCTTCGTGGCATCCGGCACCGCGATAAAGATCAGCGAGCTCGACATCGCTACCGGCACCTGGTCCGCACACGCTCCGGCGAGCTGCCCCGACGGCACCAATTTGTGGGACGCGACCTATGACCCCACGCGTGACCGCGTGGTCCTGACCACAGTCGACACGTCGTCGGTGGCGGCGACGTTCGAGTGGGATCCCGTGAGCGGCATCGCCAAGGAGATCCCGGCGGCCAATCCCAGCGACCTGCCGAGTAGCTTCGTAACCTCCACGGGCGTCAGCACGAACTTGTTCGACAAGGGCTCGGGGCACGTGACCGAGCTCATCATCCCGGATCGCAAGAGCGCGGACGACACCTACCTGGGCCAGGTCCTGACCTGGGACGGCGCGAAGTGGACGCGGCAGCGCGGAGCGCACCTCCAGCTGCCCTGGCTGGATCCGCCGAACATCGACTACCCGCTCTCGCTCGCGTACGACCCCGCAGCGCAGCGCAGCGTTTCCTTTGCGGTGTCGCGCGCGGGCGAGCCGATGGGCTCGACCCTGGACTGGGACGGCAAGGCATGGAGCGATATCACGTCCTCCGACCCGAAGCAGTCTCCTCCTGTCCGGGACACCACCGCAATGACGTACGACGCTTCCCGCAAGCGCATAGTGCTGTTCGGAGGCGTGGGGTCGGATTTCTCGCGCTTCAACGACCTCTGGGAATGCGACGTCGCGACAGGGCAATGGACGAATCGTACGCCCAACCCGCTGCCCGCGGAGTGGCCGACCGACGGCCCGGCGGCGCTGGTCTACGATCCCGCCACCAAGATGGTCCTGCTCGTGAACAACGACGCCGAGAGCACCTGGGGCTGGGACGACGCAACGGGAAAGATGACGCGCCTGGTAGTGGGCGCGTACCCCTATGAACCCCTGGGGGCCGACACGTGGTCACTGGTCTACGACGCGCGGCGCAAGCTCCCGGTGCTGATCGACAGCGAGTCCCGGCTCCATCTCTGGACGTTCGACCGAACGCAAATGGAGTGGGCCCGGATCGAGCCGGCTCAAGGCTCCCAGTTCCCGATCATCGCGGCGCGGGCCAGCGCGTACGATCCGGTGCGGGACGAGATCGTCGTGGCGGGCAGCGACGCGATCTGGGCGTTCAACCTGTCGACGAGCACGTGGTCCAACCAGACGCCGGCGCCGCTGCCCGCGTGGTGGCCGGACACCAACGTCATCGAACCCATGAACGGGGCGGACTACGACTCCGCGCGCGGTCGCTTCGTCCTCTTGTTGAGCAACGGGACGACGGTCGAACGCCCGTCGAAGTAACGCCTCCCCCTGCCGCGGCTACGTGCGGGGGACGCGGGCGCCACCTTCGGCCCGCCGCTTGCGGATATCGGCGACCAGCGACCTGAGCCCCAGCGCGGCGAGGACGAGCCCTCCCAGCAGAGGAAGGATGGCCGTCAGCTCCTGCGGCTCCATGACCGCGTCAGCGGGGTCGGCCGGGTCGTAGCGGATGGTGATCTGCTTCTTCTCGCGAAGCTGGCGGGCCTTCGCCAGCGCTTCCGGCTTCTCGTCCCAGTCCGATCCGAGCTCGCCGGTGCGGAACTGGTTCTGGGAGTAGCGCTTGCCGTGAACGGTGTAGTGGTATCGCCTCCGGACTTCCCAGTACCAGGGGTTCGTGCCGGTCGCGGCGCTGAGAGTGTGGATTTGGACGACGTGCACGCTGTCGATGTGGGCCGGCGCGGTGGGCCACTTGCGCTGGATGATGGCCCACCTGAAATAGACGATACCGACGATCGCCAGCGCGAGGGCCAGGAAGTCCAACCCCATTCCCGAAGTGTACGCCTGGCGGCAGAGCCGGGACAGTGGAGCGGGGGTCAACGGCGCGGATCGGCGCGGACAGGCTGGTGGAAGGGCGTAACCACCGGGAATCAGTGGACATAACGCCCAGACTGCGAAGTCGTCCCCGGGCCTATGCTGACGAGGTGAAACAGCAGACGTTCGAGCTGCTCGCCAAGATGGAGCGCGAGCTGCAGGTGAACTTCCTGTCGCGCCGCTCGCCCGAGCTGAACCGGGTGATGAACGTCTACTCCTCGGTGCTGATGGACTTCATGCAGCAGCACCTGCCGCCGCGCGTGGAGCAGATGGCCAAGGTGACGATCCGCGCGGCAGAAACGGCGCGTCAGCCCAACAGCGTGGGCTACAAGGTGCTCGCCGATCGCTTCCCCGAGTTCCGCACGGAGTGGGAACGCCTGCTCATGCAGCAGATGGTCTACTACTGCGGCGACGAGCTGATGGCGCGGCTCAGGGGCGGCGAAGAGCACTTCCACGAAGAGACGGTGAAGTTCTTCACCGATCCGCACATTTTCAGCGAGACCTGCGGGGTGTTGTGCGACTCGCTGTACGACTTCCTGTGTCTGGAAGGCTTCCTCGACCTGCCCGTCGACTGGCGGGTGAAGCTGGGGCGCGAGGGCTAGCGGCGCTCGGCCTTCCGGCAGGCGCTAGCCGCAGCTGCCGTGGCAGGCGAAGCCGATCGGCCCGCCACACTCGCAGCAGTAGTTGCCGTTGCTGCAGGTGTAGCAGCAGCAGCCGGCGTGCCCGGCCATGTCGCAGTTCAGCGTCGAGCCGGCCGCGGGCGGGTCGCAGACCAGACAGCTCGAGCCACAGTGGTTCGGGTCGTCGTTCGCGTAGCAGCCGCCGCACTTTTCCGAGTAGTTCGACGGGTAGCAGCCGCCGCAGATCTTCTGCTCCGAGTCGAAGCAGGAGTAGTCGCAGCTGCCGCTCGCGCAGGTCGGATAGCCGTTGGAGGGCGCGCTGCACGACGAGCAACTCGACCCGCACGCGCTCACGTCGCCGGGCTGGGTGCAGCTCTGGTCGGGGCAGACCAGCGCGCTCTGCGCGCTGCAGCCACCGCCCTGGCAGGTCACCGCGGCCACGTAGTCGATCTCGTTGCCGCGGTTGTCCCAGTTGGATAGCTGCGTGTCGCAGATCAGCGCGTAGCGCATGCGCGCGTCCACCGTCACGGTGACATCGCCGAACGCGCTCGTCTGCGGCGGCGTGGCGCTGCCCACCTTGGTATACGTCCCTGCCTGGTTGCCCTTCTGGTAGTCCTCGGTCGCGACCCAGACGCTGAGCGGCACCGCAACCGAGCAGCCGTTGAAGACGGTGGTGCACGACGACCCGCAGGCGCTCTGCACCGAGCGGGCGTGGATGCGCAGGCGCCGGACGTAGTCGACCGTGCCGAAGTCGACCTTCAGGCAGTTGTCCAGGCTGCGCGAGCACGCATAGGTGTCCGGAATCGTCGCTCCGCTGTCGTCCTGCGCAAGCACACCGGATGCGTTGCACACGCAGGACGACGACTTGCCGCTGGCGGCGACGGGAGCCACCTCGACCACGCTCTCGTCCGTCTGGCCGTTGCAGTTGTTGTCGATGTTGTCGTCGCACAGCTCGGGCGCGCCCGGATAGGTCGTCGGGTCGGTGTCGTCGCAGTCGTCACCGCCCGTGGCCTGGGAGGCATGGCCGTCGCCGTCGCCGTCTGTCCCGTCGACGCCGTCGCAGTTCTCGTCGACGCCGTCGATACTGGTATCGGCAACTCCGGGGTGGATGGCCGGATCACCGTCGTTGCAGTCGGTGCCGCCCGAAGCCGTGGAAGCGTACCCGTCGCCATCGGCGTCCACGCCGTCGAGGCCATCACAGTTCTGGTCGACTCCGTCGCCCACCGTGTCGGTCGCGCCCGGGTAGGTGTTCGGATCGGAATCGTTGCAGTCGTCGCCGCCACTGGGCACCGACGCATGGCCGTCGCCATCGGCGTCCATGCCGTCGACGCCGTCGCAGTTCTCGTCCACGCCGTCGCCCACCGTGTCCGCCACGCCCGGATCGATGTTCGGGTCGCCGTCGTTGCAGTCCGGACCGCCCGACGCCGCCGACGCATAGCCGTCCTTGTCCGCGTCGACGCCGTCCACGCCGTCGCAGTTCTGGTCCACGCCGTCGCCTACGCTGTCCGGAGCGCCCGGATAGACCGTCGGGTCGTTGTCGTTGCAGTCGCTGCCGCCGGAGGCGGGAGCCAGCACGCCGTCGCCATCAACGTCCACGCCGTCCACGCCGTCGCAGTTCTGGTCGACTCCGTCGCCCAGCGGATTGACCGCGCCGGGATGGACGCTGGCATCGAGGTCGTTGCAGTCGGTGCCTCCCGACGCCAACGACGCGTACCCGTCGCCGTCCGCATCCATGCCGTCCACGCCGTCGCAGTTCTCGTCCACGCCGTCGCCCACCGTGTCCGCCACGCCCGGATGGATGTTCGGGTCGCCATCGTTGCAGTCCGGACCGCCCGACGCCGCCGACGCGTAGCCGTCGCCGTCCGCGTCGACGCCGTCCTTGCCGTCGCAGTTCTGGTCCACACCGTCGCCGAACGTGTCGGTAGCGCCGGGATAGGTCGCCGGATCGCCGTCGTTGCAGTCGTCGCCGCCCGATGCCTTGGACGCGTGGCCATCGCCGTCCGCGTCGGTGCCGTCCACGCCGTCGCAGTTCTCGTCCACGCCGTCGCCCACGGTATCCGGAACGCCAGGCTTGATGTTCGGGTCGTTGTCGTTGCAGTCGGTGCCGCCACTCTGCGTGCTCGCCACGCCGTCGCCGTCGTGGTCCACGCCGTCCACGCCGTCGCAGTTCTCGTCGACGCCGTTGCCGACCTGGTCGAAGTCGTCACCCCAGCAGTACGTGCCGCCGCTGCCGCCATTACCGCCGCTGCCGGCCGTGCCCGCGCTGCCGCCGCTGCCCGCACTCCCTCCGGTCCCCGCACCACTGCTGCCACCGCTTGCAGCCGAGCCGCCACTGCCGCCGCCAGCCCCTGCCCCACCAGCGCCGCTGCCGCCGGCTGCAGGGCTACCGCCGCTGCCGCTCAGCTGCGTGCTCCCGCTCGACGAGCATCCTCCTACCACTACGGTCAGCGCAAACAGCGCACACACCGCCAGGCGCGTCATAAGCTACCTCCAGCCCGGGCAGGATATCACGTCGAGTGCTGGAGCGCGTTGCGGGCCGGTTCTGCTAGCCTTTCCCGCATGAAGCTGCGCCGGGTCCTGCTCTCTCTCTGCACCGCCGGGGGGCTCTTGATCGCCGCTCAGGCGCGGGCCGACTCGCTCGTGCCGGCCCAGGGCCAGCCCGGCTACGACGCTGCGCTGGCGCACAAGGCCGACGACTACGGACGCGTGATCCACGCCATCATGACGCCATCGCTCGGCTGGGGGCTCGAAGCGGACATCGGCGACCCCGACAACCGGAGGGCCAGGAAGTCCAACCCCATTCCCGAAGTGTACGCCTGGCGGCAGAGCCGGGACAGTGGAGCGGGGGTCAACGGCGCGGATCGGCGCGGACAGGCTGGTGGAAGGGCGTAACCACCGGGAATCAGTGGACATAACGCCCAGACTGCGAAGTCGTCCCCGGGCCTATGCTGAACAAGGGCATCATGAACGGCGTCGATACCGTGGTGCTCGCCACCGGCAACGACTTCCGCGCCGTGGAAGCCGGCGCTCACGCTTTCGCCGCGCGCTCCGGCCGCTACGCGCCGCTCGCGGTGTGGCGCCGCGACGGCGACGACCTGATCGGCGAGCTCGAGATGCCGCTCGCGCTCGGCACGGTCGGCGGCACCCTGCGCGTGCATCCCGGCGCCCGGCTCGCACTGGAGCTAATGGGCGTTACGGAAGCCTCCGATCTCATCATGACCGCCGCCTCCGTCGGCCTCGCCTCGAACCTCGCCGCGCTGCGCGCGCTCGCCACCGAAGGCATCCAGCGCGGCCACATGTCCTTGCACGCCCGCTCCGTAGCCATCGCCGCGGGCGCCACCGGCGACGAAGTCGAACAGGTTGCCGGCGCGATCTGCGACGCCGGCAACGTCACTGTGGAAGCGGCGGAGGCGGAGCTGGCAAAGCTGCGCGGTGCGTAGCGGCACAAGCGCTGGATTAGCGGCACAAGGGCGCGCTTCGCTCGACCCTCCTGCGATCGAAATGCGCCGCCCGATCATCGCTGCCGTTACTGGTAGAATCCGGTATCATGGGTCCTGGTGGAACAACCTATGGGGTGGTCATGATGCAAGGAAGAGGGCTGGAATCGGGGCGGCGCTTGCAGGGACTGGCTCTCGCACTGGGACTGGCCGCTGTTGTGGTGGCGTGTTCCAGTGGCAATTCGACGCCGGCCAAGGGCACGGGCGGCACGGGGGCATACGGCGGCTCCGGCTACGGCGGCTCCGGTTACGGCGGCTCCGGCGTTGGCGGTAGCGGCGGCCTGGGCGGCAGCGGTGGCACCGGTGGCAGCCAGCCCAGCATCGACTGGGGAAAGGTCATCGCGTCGCCGACTGCTCCTGGCTGCAAGTCGCTCTTCGACTACGCGGTGCTCGACAGCCAGTACGCGTACTACACCTGCGAGGGGGACCCGGCGACCTACTCGAGCACGCCACAGTACACGTTCTTCCGCGCGGCGATCCCCAACGGAAAACCGGAAGGTCTGCTGACCACGGATGGCAAGCTGGAGATCATGACCAAGGACGACGCCGCCTACTATCTGTGGAAGTGGTCGAAGTACAACTCCAGTACGGGCTGGGACTACCCCGCCGTCGAGCGACTGCCGATGGGAAGCCAGACGCTTCAGGAGCTCGAAGCGCCACAAGTCAATCAGCCGGGTTTCATCACCCAGGACCAGACCGCCCTGTTCATGGGGGACGGCGGCGCCTACAAACTTGGAAAGCTGGATGGAGCGTTCTCCGGGGTCGCGTCCACCATGCGGTCCCCCGTCGAGGACGCGTGGCTCGCGACCGACCAGCTCGAGTGGGTGAGCGGCTCGTACACCGGCGCCGCGCCGGCCGCCTACCAGGTTCCACAGGCCGGAGGCCCGGGCGGAGGTGCCACGCCGCAGAAGCTGTTCGACTTCCCCGACCTGTGCATCGAGGTAGTACACGATCCTTCGACGGGCGGCTTCTGGGCCTTCTGCCTCAAGACCGCGCAGGATCAGGTTGTCGACGTCATCCACTACACGGCGCTCGGCCCGCAGAGCACGCAGAAGCAGGTCACCTCTGGCGTCGGGCTCGCCGGCATAGGCCACGGGCCGATGGGAGTGGGCTCGAAGCTGTACTGGCTCGACGAGGGATATGGATCGGGCGGCCCGATGTCACTCCGCTCCGTCGACGCCAGCGGCGCCACGACCACGCTGCTCCTGCCGGAGGACTGCAATATCTACACCGTGCTCGACGGTTACGTGTACTTCAGAGCGACAGGCAGCGACGAGCTCCGCCGCGCCGCGCTGTCGGACGCGAAGACACCCTGAAGCGGGACCCCCGCGAGCTGGAATCTGGATTGCACGGCGGACGTTTGGCCTGGGATGAGCGCCAACGAGATCCGTGAGTTCCAGCTCTCAGACATGGAGGCGGCGACAAGCCTGCTCGAGGAGCTCGGCTACCCCTGTGGAGTGCCGGCCCTGGCAGCACGAGTGGCCCCGATTCTCGAATCCGGAAGGGACTTCATTCTCGTAGCGACGCACCAGGGTCGCCCCGTCGGGCTCGCGAGCGTTCATCTGATCCCGATGGTGCATCGAGACGGCTCCGTCGCGCGCCTCACGGCCTTCGTCGTCACCGAGAACATGCGCGGACAGCGGCTGGGCTCGTCTCTTCTCGATGCGTGCGAGCGCGACGCCCGAGCACGAGGGGCAGAGCGGATGGAGCTGACGAGCGGAGACGCGAGAGCCGGCGCGCATGCCTTCTACGAGACGCGCGGCTTCCAGCGCGAAGGTCAGCGCTTCACGAAGAGGCTGGCTTCCGACGGGTAGCGCGACTCCTTCACCGCACGCGACGCTTCGAGTCGGATCGCGGGCTCGCCGGGTGAGGGCCAGGAAGTCCAACCCCGTTCCCGAAGTGTACGCCTGGCGGCAGAGCCGGGACAGTGGAGCGGGGGTCAACGGCGCGGATCGGCGCGGACAGGCTGGTGGAAGGGCGTAACCACCGGGAATCAGTGGACATAACGCCCAGACTGCGAAGGCGTCCCCGGGCTATGCTGAGAGCACGGCCTTCACGTTGTCCGCGCCGTGGTGGTGCACGGTGTACGCCGTGCTCATGAACTTGTACTCGTGGTCGGCGTCGCCCCAGTGCACGTCGCCGGTGCAGTACGGGACGTAGACGTGGGTCCAGTCGCGGAACGGATTTCGCGGGTCCGAGTGGTCGAGCAGGCCCGTCGCCACGGACTCGTCCGACATGGCGGGCGGAATGCGCATGTGGTCCACGAAGATGTGCGCGCCAGGCGTACAGCTGAGATAGTCCCAGCAGGCTCCTCCGCCCTGGAACTCGACAATGACCTTGTTGACCTTGCCGGGCCGCACGAAAAACTCCCACGGCTGCCCCCGCGCGCACATCGTGTTGGCGCCCGGTTTGATCGTGTTCCAGCCCTGCTTCAGCTGATCCAGCGTTGGCTCCGGACCGTAGTGTGGCGTCTTGTTCGAGGCCTTTGTCGTGCTGCTGCCGCAGCCCGCGGAAAGCAGCCCACAGCCCAGCACGACGAGAACCCACCCGAATACCCGATTCCCCTTTGCCATGCTCGAAGCATCGGTCCGGAGCGCGAGCGCATCCCCCTGTCCCGCTACGCGCTGTATTCGCAGGGCATCGAGCTGTACCTGGCTCCGACCTGGGATGCCGGAGAATCCTGGATCGGCAGCATGCAGCACATCGCGCGTGAAGGGCGCTGCTGGGTTGCCAGCGCAGCAACGGCGCTCCAGGCCAGCGATCTGCCCGCGGACATGCCCGGACGCGAGCAGCTCTTTCCCGATCCGGATGAATGGATCAATCCTGGCGACGCCGTGGTGATCGCCCCCGGCGGCAAGATCGTCGCTGGCCCTCTGCATCGCGACAAGGGCGTGCTCTTCGCCGATGTCGACCCGACCGCCGTAGCGGTTGCCAGGCGCAGCCTCGACGTTGCCGGACACTACTCGCGACCGGACATCTTCCGGCTCGAGGTCAACCGCGAGCGCTACAAGCCGATCGACTTCGACGACTGAGCGCCGGCGCCGCGATGGGAGCGGGGCCTCGCTCCAGCGCCTCGAGACGGGGCGTCCGGTGCGGGTTTCAGGGGCTCTTGCTGTGCTCCGCCTGGGCTTTCTTGTAGGCCTTGATCAGCTCGCGCTGACCGTCGGACAGGTCCTTCTTGTCGGTGTCGCTCAATGGGTTCTTCGGCGCCCTCTCGGGTGGGATGGCGCGGATCCGTACCGTGGCACCGGGAAGCGAAGAGGTGGGCGGGCCCTGCTGCGTCAGGCTGTACGGGGTGATCGGGTAGCGAAGGTCGACCGTGAGGCGGCATCGACCGTTCATGGGCACCTGCGTATTGCCCGCCTCTGCTTTGGGTACCTGCTGCGACACCTCCAGCTTCAAGTCGACGCGTGGACCCTCGTGCTTCACGAGCTCGAAGCGCCGGGTCTCCTTGATGCCCGTGCTGACATCCTGCTGCAGCTCCCAGCGCGCTCCAGGCCCCACAGCCTGCTCGGGCAGGGGCAGCGGCACGATCATGGAGGCGAATTTCGTCGCGTACTTCTCGTCGGAACGAGGGAGGGCGTCCATGCGAACCGACTTCGTCCGACCGACAGGCGTAGTCGACAGCATGAGCCTCCCGGCGGGCGAATCTCCGGCGGGCCGGATGGGCGTGAATCCGATCGCGAACGCACCGTCGTGGACGGGACCGACCCGGACGGTGGCGCTGAGCGGGGTCTTCAGGGAACCGTTCCCCCACCGGAACGACAGCTCGATCCGTTGCTTCTCGCCGCCTTTCCACTGGTAGCGCAGGCGGCTTCGCGGCTCCGCGCCCGCCGATAGCAACTTCGGCTCCAGGTGCGGGGGCTTGACCGCGTGCTTGGGCAATGGACCCTCGAGTGCCTTGGGCACTCCGGCGCTCCGCTCCGGCGCCACGTCACCGGGTGCTTTGTGCTTCTTGCAACCCGCTACTGGAGCCAGAGCTCCGAGAGCCAGAACGAAAACGCCGCCCTGCCGAAGTATCCGTCGCATGCCACCCGAGCCTAGAGCGACACGACCGGCAGCGCGCGTCAAGAGCGTCGACCGGGCCGCCTGCCCGGCGACGTAGAACGTGAGGTGCGGCTTGCCGGGATAGGGCATGCGCTTTCTCGGCTCGAAGCTGCCCGACCCCCGCTTCACGACGAGCTCGTCTTGCCCATCGCTTCTGCTATGGCCCGCTCCGGAACGCACGGCCGTCACGTTCAGCGCGAGCGTTGCCGAGTCCGCGGACGCCAGCGTGTACGTGCCGCGCACCACGTAGCCGCCGCCCGGCTCGAGATCGCCGCGCGTCCCCCGCACGGACGTGATCGTCACCGCGTCGCCGGTCTCGAGGTTCGACGTGGTCGGCGCGACCGCGACGTCATAGGTGAATCGCGTTCCCGGCGGCACCGAAGCGTCGACCCCCGTCGCGCTGGCGCGCTCCGCCGTCGCCGGGATGGAGCGCGTTGCGCGCCGCACCGGAGGGCCAGGAAGTCCAACCCCATTCCCGAAGTGTACGCCTGGCGGCAGAGCCGGGACAGTGGAGCGGGGGTCAACGGCGCGGATCGGCGCGGACAGGCTGGTGGAAGGGCGTAACCACCGGGAATCAGTGGACATAACGCCCAGACTGCGAAGTCGTCCCCGGGCTATGCTGAAGCCACAGGGTCGGCGATGTCACCGCCACCGCGCTGCTCCTTGCGACAACCTCGCAGAACTACTTCGCTGAAGGCGACCGCGGAACCGTCTCGCCCTCACGCGACCGGTCGCACGCTGCCGCGCAGCGGCTTCGTCCAATCGCCGTTACGCGATCTCCCGCGCTGTGCCGCTGGGGATGCTTCAGGTGCCGCCCCCGCTCCCACCGCTTCCCGACGAGCCGGGACACGCTCCCATATAGGCGACATAGGTGCCAGCGTTGCCCTCGCAGGCGGTCTTGAACTGCGCGAACGAGGCGTAGCAGTGGCACCCCGGTTGCTGGCACTGGTCGGCCGGGCACGACTCATAGGTCATATACTCAACATAGTCGGTCCCCATGCAGCAGTACTGCGCCTTCTCGGTGCTGCACGGACCCGGAAGCCAGTCATCCATGGGTACGTCGGCGGCCGCCGCGGCGCTACACGTAATTTGAGTACACCGGACAAACCCGGTCGCGTAGCGCTGGTTGGCGTGGCAGATCGTAGCGCCGCTGTTGGAAGGCACGGGCGGCGGCGGCGGACGCAGCGTTCCGTCGTACGAGATGTAGTTGCACATGATGTTTCCGCTTGCGTCGCGCTGGTAGCAAGGGTCTTCATCGGCAATCCACGGGCAGATATGGGAAACAGGCTCGAAAGCCCCGGCCTGGACTTCGTCGTGGCACAGGTAGACCAGGTGTCCGTCATCGGTGATCGCCCCGAACTCCTTGTCCGCGAGCCGTTTGAACACGAGGTCGGTCGCGGGCGCGATCACCTTCGTGGTGCCCGTCGAAGGATCCACGTACCAGCACTCGAGCTTGCCGCCCTTGCGGATGCCGCAGACCCCAGACTTCATCACGCGGACGTCTTCAAACGCGCCCGAAGGCGGAGTGGGCACCGTTACGTTTGACGGCCCCCAGCACGCAAGCTCCCCCGAATCCGAACGGATCGCACAGGCAAACCCGAGCGAGCTGACCTTGCTGAAAGGCCCCGTCGGGACGTTGTTCGGCCAGAGCGTAGGGTCTGCCGCGTCGGACCCCTCGAGCCAGCAGCGGACCTCGCCCGTGCCCTCGACGACGCCACATCCCCTGTCCATCTGGGAGAAAGCCACGCGCTCGGGAGCGCTACCGTTCTGCCAACAGGTCACGTACGCCTTCCAGCGGATCCCGTCATAATTCGTTGCAGGATAGGGATCCGTCTCCAGCATGCATCCCTTCCCCGTCCCCGCGGGCAACGTGTTGTCGTAGTACACGCGGCTCAGAGAGGGATTCGCCGAACCGTTGTCAATGTTGGTCGTCCAGCAAAGAACCTGGTGGTTGTCGCGCCGCAAGCCGCATCCCAACGTGAGCGCCGAGAAAGGTGCAGCGGGCGTAGCGCATAGGTCCGCGTTGCGACATTGATCGGGGGAAACCCCCATTGTCGTCCCGTTGGGGTCGAAGATACCGGTACAGCTGGGGATTCCATCGGTCCCGAAGCCGCAGAACTGTGGACCTCCAAGGTAGTTCGCCGCGATGTCGGTGAACTGCTTGGCCGAGAGGTTCGTCCCGAGGACGAGCTGGGTCACGGCATCGGACGGCCAACTACTGACAAACACCGGGTCGCGACGACGCGTGCCGAACTGCAGGAGCCGGCCGTCCGCGGCGCGAAGGCCCACGTGAAGGTAGTCACCCATACCGTTATAGTAGGCAGTGGCAGTAGCCACCTTTTGGAAGCGCGCGCTGCGCGCCACCGCATGGGCGAGGGTCTCCACAGTGGAGCCCCCGTCAGTGGAGCCGCCGCCCCCACCGGCATTGCCGCCGCCGCCCCCACCGGCATTGCCGCCGCCGCCGACACCGGCATTGCCGCCGCCGCCGACACCGGCGGCGTTACCCGCGCTATTCGAGCCGCATCCGACCGCTGGCCCGGCGAGCATGGCACACGCCCCCAGCGTCAGGACCACCCTAGCCCACCGCCCAACTCGAGAGGAAACCGCCGCACTATGACTACTCTGAGATCGCATCAACCACGCCTCCGGAAGGAAGTCACAATGTCAAGGGCGTCTTCCGAGATCCATGGGTAATTCCTTGAGGCCGTGGACGCCGGCTCGGCCCGTAAGGCAGACGCTCATCGAGCGCGTAGGTAGGACAAGCGCCCTCGCTCGGCCTGGTTGCCTGCGCTCTCGGACTGGTTGTCCGGATGCACGTGACGGTCGGCATTCCCCACGGCAAGGTGGAGGAGCGCCTGGTCACCGTGCTGACGGGGCCGGAGATCGAGCGCGTGCTGGCGGCAACGCAGTCGGCGAAGTACCGCGCCATCTTCATGCTGGCCTATGGCGCTGGGCTCCGCATCGGCGAGGTCTGCGCCCTGCACGTCGGGGACATCGACAGCCAGCGCGGCCTCATCCACGTGCGCGCAGGCAAGACCGGCGAGCGCTACGTTCCGCTGGGAAAGCGCGTGCTCGCGTTGCTGCGTGACTACTGGAGGGCGCACCGCCCGCCGGGCCCCGAGCTATTTCCCGGACGCGGAGCGCGCCGCACACTGTGCCGCAACTCGGTGAAACGGGTGCTCGACAAGGTGGTGCGCGAGGCCGGCATCGACAAGCGGGTCACGCCGCACACCTTCCGGCACACCTGCGCGACCCATCTGCTCGACAGCGGCGTCAACGTGCGCAGCGTGCAGGTGATGCTCGGGCATCGCTCCATCAAGAGCACGGCCCACTACCTGCACGTCAGCCAGCAGCGCCTCGCCGCGCTGCCGAGCCCGCTCGATCTGCTCGGTACGGCGCGCGGCAGCCGCCTCTAACCGCTCGGCCCGGTCGTCATGCCGTGCGTGGGCACGGCGCCCGCTCGCCCTCGACTCGAGGTCGCAGACATCCTGCGCGCCGAGCTCGGGGACGATGCGGAGCGCCCGGGACTCGGTGCCGATCAGCGGGCGGCAGCGCGGGACATCCTGCGCTGTCGCACGGCTCGACTCGGCGGTCATCTCGAAGTCTGCTCTCACTGCGGCTTCGAACGCCCCGCCTACAACTCCTGCCGCAACCGCCACTGTCCGAAATGCCAGGCGCTCGCTTCGGCGCGCTGGGTCGAGACGCGCATGCGACGCGTGCTGCCGACGCACCACTTCCACGTCGTCTTCACGCTGCCGGCGGAGCTGCACTCTCTCGCCCGCCGCAACCGCGCGCTGGTGTTCGAGCTCTTGTTGCGGGCCGCGGCCGAAACGCTGCTCGACCTCGCTCGCGACCGGCGTTGGCTCGGCGAGCCCGCCCAGCTCGGCGTCACTACCGTGCTGCACACGTGGACGCGCGAGCTTCGCTTCCATCCCCACGCCCACTGCATCGTCACCGGCGGCGGGCTCTCGCTCGATCAGCAGCGCTGGGTGCCTGCGCCCGCCGACTTCCTGTTTCCCGTCCGCGTCCTCGGCGCACTGTTCCGCGGCAAGCTGCTCGACGCCCTCGCCCGCGCGAGGCGACAGGGCCGACTGCTCCTGCCCGACTCCAGCCCAGACGACCGCGCCCTGCGCCGCCGGCTCGACCGGCTCTATCGCCAGAGCTGGGTCGTCTACGCCAAGCGGCCTTTCGGCGGCCCGGAGCAGGTCTATCGCTATCTCGGCCGCTACACCCATCGCATCGCCATCAGCAACGCGCGACTGATCGCCGACGACAAGCGCGGCGTCACCTTCCGCACGCGCGGCGGACTCACCGCCACGCTTGCGCGTGGACAATTCGTGCGCCGCTTCCTCGATCACGTGCTGCCGAGCGGCTTCGTCAAGATCCGTCACTCCGGATTGCTCGCCTCCGGCAACGTCCGCTCGCGACTCGAAGGGCCAGGAAGTCCAACCCCATTCCCGAAGTGTACGCCTGGCGGCAGAGCCGGGACAGTGGAGCGGGGGTCAACGGCGCGGATCGGCGCGGACAGGCTGGTGGAAGGGCGTAACCACCGGGAATCAGTGGACATAACGCCCAGACTGCGAAGTCGTCCCCGGGCTATGCTGAATGCGTCGCATGGTGCGCTCGTGATCACTTGGGCGTGAGCTTCATGACGGTACCGTCGCCGCCGTTGGTCCAGTAGACGCCGGCGCTGTCTACAGCGACACCATCAGGGCGCGCCTGGTCGCTAAGACATCAAAACGCTCGCGTACGCCGGGCCTCCGGCGCTCGTCGAGATGGCTCTGTTTGGACGGTGATGAAGCGCGAGATCACCGGTTGACACAAGCGCCTTTGGGTCCGGCAAATCCGTTATCCTTTCCTGCGCATTGGCAAGTACCGGAGGTGTCGTAGCTGCAGGTCCAACTCACGTCCTGTGCCGGCCACGCGCACATCTGATTCGCAGGACAGTCAGTGTCCTTGAGGCAAGGGTTGCCCAGCGTTCGCAAACAACCGGTCGCTGTGTACGGACTACTCACGCTACCACAGCTGACCAGTTGCGTTCTGCACGTGTCCTTGAACGAACACGAGCTGATCGTTCCCTGAAGACGAGCACAGCTTGCGCCAGCCGACCCGCCCGTATTGGCAGCGGCAGCGTCCCCGTTGGCGGTTGCTCCCCCAACGCCGGCGGAGCCACCGCTGCTTCCGGCCGGCCCGACCCGGCCACTGCATGACAATGCAAATGCGCACGACACTGCCAAGAATGCGAGGTGTCCGCGAACCCGCCCTGCTTGACCTGGGATGCACTGCATAAGTCCTCCTCCGACATCGCTACGGGTAGTCGGCCCGTAGAGTCGTCAAGTAATGAACCAGCGTAGTAGTCATTCGGAACCCTGATCCGCCATAGGTCCCTCCGCCGAGGTTCCACACCATGTTGCCAATAACATAAGGCCCGTTTGACCCTGGCGAATAACTGTAGGGCCAGGAAGTCCAACCCCATTCCCGAAGTGTACGCCTGGCGGCAGAGCCGGGACAGTGGAGCGGGGGTCAACGGCGCGGATCGGCGCGGACAGGCTGGTGGAAGGGCGTAACCACCGGGAATCAGTGGACATAACGCCCAGACATTCGTGTTCGGTTAACGCCGCGGCCGGGGCGTACCGCGGCGCTGACGCGCGTCGGATTCCTGGATCATTTCGATCCGTTACGCGTGCAGGTTGCAGTGGGGCGCCCCCTTCGATCTTCTCCAGGTGTCCAAGCCAGAAGAAAGGTCGAAAGGAATGCCCCAGCCGCAAGAGAGCCAGATCCGCCAGCAGTTGACCAGCTTGATTTCGCCGCAGCTGATCCGCCGGCGGGCGCGCAGCCTCGGCGCGGTGAAGCGGCGCCGGCGGGTCGATCCCGTCGCGCTCGTCTACGTGTTGGTGCTCGGCTTCGGCCGTGGCCGCACCAGGACGCTGGCCGCGCTCCGCCGCGCGTACGCGCTGGCCACCGGAGTCACGCTAGCCCCGTCAGCGTTCTACGATCGCTTCACGCCGGAGCTGGCGGAGTTGATGCGCCAGCTCACCGAGGTCGCGTTCGCCAAGCTCGCCAACAGCGACTCCCGCCTCGCTCTCGCGCTGTCGGCCTTCGCGAAGGTCTTCGTCGTCGACGGCTCCCTCATCCGGCTACGCGATGCTCTCGAGGCCGACTACCCCTCGGTGTGGACCAATCACACCAAGGCCAGCGCGAAGCTCCATGTGGTGATCGATGGCGCCCATCGCACACCCGAGCAGATCCAGATCGTGCCCGGCGCGCGCCACGATCTGAATCTGCTCGCGGTGGGCCCATGGTGCCGCAGCAGCCTGCTGCTCTTCGACCTCGCCTACTACCAGGGCAAGCTGTTCCGGAAGATCATCGACCACGGCGGCAGCTTCCTCTGCCGTGTGAAAAAGGACGCCAACTTCGTCATCGCTGCAGCGAGCAAGGCCTCGTGGGTCGGTTGCAAGCATCGCGACATCATCGGGACCATGAAGGGTCACTCCTTCGAAGTGGAAGTCGACTACATCTACCGCAACGCCCCCGAGCGCGACTGGAGGGCGCGTCACATCCGCCTGCGCTTGATTGCCGACTGGGACTCCCGCAGCCGCGCGCACCGCCTCTACCTCACCAACGCCCCGCAGGCGCAGCTCGGCGCATCGACAGCTGCCGGCGTGTACGCCATGCGCTGGGAAGTCGAGCTGCTATTCCGCGAACTGAAAAGCCAACTCCGGATGGAGCAGATGCCGAGCGGCAACAAGGCAGCCTCCGAGTGCCTCATCTATTCGACGCTCCTTGCCCTGGCCTTCGGCCGCTGCCTGCACCGCGCTCTCGCGAAAGGCGAGAGCGCGCGCCGCCTCTTCCAGCGATGTCCTGTCGATCGCTGGGCCGCCGTCTTTCGCGCCGCCGCCGCCAGCGTGCTCGACCTGCTGGTCGCGCCGCCCCCACTCCGCCGCCGACTCGATCGCCGCCTCCGCGACGTGCTCCGCCGCGAAATGCGCGACCCCAACACCCGCCGACTTCTGCTCAGATCACGCGCCCAACTCGGTCGACTCGCTGCGTAAACCGATCACGAATGAACGCCCAGACTGCGAAGTCGTCCCCGGGCTATGCTGAACAAGAAGACAGCGTCGCGCTGACCGGGCTGCGCGTTGCGGCTGTCGAAGCGCGGCGCGCTCGGTTCAGCGGGGGCGACGCTTTCGACACGGGAGTATCCGCTTGTTTTCGAGCGACGCCGTCGATAACGTGCATCATGAGTGTCCAGGCCCTGCAGTGCAGATCTCCGCGTTACGCGGGCGCTCATCGAGCAACTGAACACTTTCGACCTGGCTGTACCCGGAGCGGCGCTGGAAGCGCTGATGCCCGAGCTGCAGGAGGCGCTGGCAACTGATTGCGTGGCGGCCTGGTCGCCAGGCATTTCGGACACGGGCTACCAGCTGGAACGGGCGGTCGTCGCTGGCCGGCCGTCAGGCGCCGCCGAGGGTGCGGGGCGCGCCCTCGATGACTGGCTGCGGTCGGGACGAAAGTATCTTTCGCTCTACGATCCGGCCGATGTCGCGCCCGCTCAGCGCAACGTCGTCATCGAGTTGCCGTCCCAGACGGCACTCGACGCCGGCCTGGTGAGGAGAGTCGCGACGGAGCGATTCAAAGTGCCGCGGCAAGCGATCGACGAGATGGTCGCGGCCTACTCGCGTATGGGGCCAGCATACGTTCGGATCTCCGCGCAGCACCACCTGCAGCTGCGCGTGCTCGTGACCGACGGTCGCGCGCTGCTTGCCTGGGTGGGAGCGCTGCAGCCGGAATCGTTCAGCGCGCGGCAACGATTCGTGTTTCGACGGATCGTACCGGCGCTCCAGCGGCGATTGAAGCTGGAAGCCCAGCTTCGCACCGTGCCACTTCTCGAAGCGGCGCTCGATGCAGCACTGGATCGCCTTCCGAGTGAAGCGTTCGTGATCGATGCCAAAGGACGGGTCCACGTGGCGAACGCTGCGGGCCAGGCGTCGCTCGCGCGATCCCGGGCGACAGTGCGGGAACGGCTCCAGCACGCGCTGGCGAGCCAGTCGGACACAGCGTTCGAGCTTGTGGAGCTCGCAGCAAGCGGCCTGCCGAAGCACTACCTGGCCATCAAGCGGGCGCAGGGCAGTGCGAGAACGTCAGCGCTCGCGGCAGTGGCGCGATCCCGCTTCGGACTTACCAAGCGCGAGACGGATGTGCTGCAGCAGGTGCTCGGAGGCTGCACCAACAAGCAGATCGCTGTCGTGCTCGGCTGTGCGGAACGCACTGTGGAAGTGCACGTCGGCCGGCTCCTGGCGAAGTGCGGTGTGGACACGCGCTCGGCGCTCGTGGCGCGCATCTGCCTCGAGTGCTGACAGCGGGGACGCGGCCAGCGGCCTATGCGAACAGCTGGCGGGCCACTTCCTCGGCATGGGTGAGCGGTAGCATGTGCGAATGGGCTTCGAGCACCGCCAGCGCCGCGTTCTCTCCGAGCGCGGCTAGGCGCTCGCCTTCGACCAGGGGGACGAGCGGATCGTGGCGGGCGTGTAGAACGACCGTCGGCGTCGTGTAGCGCGCGATGCGCGCGCCTTCCTGCCCGAAGACCAGCAAGCTCTCGATGGCGCGCGCGAGGCGCTCGGTCGGCTCTTTCTCGGCGCGGCGAAAGGCATCTATTCCGGGCTCATCGCGTTCGTCGGGGTGCAGGAACGGATCGAGGAATTGCGGCACCAGGAGGGCCAGGAAGTCCAACCCCATTCCCGAAGTGTACGCCTGGCGGCAGAGCCGGGACAGTGGAGCGGGGGTCAACGGCGCGGATCGGCGCGGACAGGCTGGTGGAAGGGCGTAACCACCGGGAATCAGTGGACATAACGCCCAGACTGCGAAGTCGTCCCCGGGCTATGCTGATCGAATCCAACGCGCACCGGTGCGCTGGGTCGCGGGAGGCGGCCCGCCTCTGGGCTTGGGTTGGGCGCTCGCCAGGCGCGCGGTCTGGCTAGGGGTCGGGCGGCGGGAGGTCGAGGAGATCGGGCGCGGCGTGGGCTGGCAGGATCGGGGGTGGCGCCGCGGGGAGACGCAGCTCCTGAAGGACGGTGCGGGCTGCGTCGGGATCGGTGACGAGGGCGGTGAAGCGGAGGCGGCCGCCGCAGGGGCACGCGAGGGCGTCGATGTCGTAGACGCGACGCAGGAGCGTGGCCCAGTCGATGCGGGAGATGGCGCTCTCGAAAGTCCGGAGGGCGTCGCAATCCGCGATAGCACGAGTAGCCGGCGTGTCGGTGGCGACGCTGCGCTTCACCGGTGGTGGTGAGCACGAGGCGATCGGCACGCCGCCCTGCTCGACATTGCTCTTCGCGCTCTCGTCAGGCGCGGATGCGCAGCGTTCGGGCGCTGGGTCGTCCTGGCGCTGGGTCTTGCTTTCGCGGCTCGCACGTGTGCTCGAGCACGACTGGGGATTTCGTTCGCTGTGCCTGGGCGCGAGCGCGACGACGGCGCCCCGGTGGGGAAAGTTGGGGGCGATGGCGCCGTGGAAGCGGATGAGTGGCGTGCGCGGTGGCGGCACGAGCGCGGCGAGACGAGCGAGAAATTCGAGCGGCTCCATCACGCGGTGGGTCTGGTCGGGGCGCCACGGGCTCTTGATCTGGTAGGCGACGTGGCCGCTGGGGAGCAGACTCAAGCGTTCGAGGCTGAAGGGCGGGCGACCGCAGTAGCGAAGCAGCAGCTCTCGGCCGAAGCTGTTGCCGGCGGGGACGCACACGGCAGCGTGCAGGCCGAAGCCCTGCGCCTCACCCAGGTAGCGGCTGCGGCGACCGCGCGGTGGCTGGAGTTTGGCGAGCTCGGCCTGCTCTTCAGCGTCTGCGGGCCGAGCGTTCTCGCCGGGCACGGATGCGAGCACGCCGATGCCAAGGGAGAGCTGGGTGCAGCTATCGAGGGCGGATTGTTCCGGCGGCTCGTTGTTGAAGTGATCGGGCTCGGGCGTGATGAGGCCGCGGCGTTCGAGCCAGCGGATGAAGCGGGTGGCGATGCGATCGCAGAGGGCGTCGATCTCGTCGCGCCCGGGTGGCGGGAGCTGGTGGAAGCGCGCCCGGGAAATGGCGCCGGGCGTGGAGCCCGGCTCGATCGCAAACACACCGTCGACGAACGCGGCGTGGTTGTGGGTATTGAGGTTGAGACTGCCGCCGAAGCGCTGGGGGAACGAGACGCCGGCGCCGCGCACGCTCTCGCCGGGGCGCTTTCCGATGCCGGCCTGTCGGGCACGGCGCTCGTGGAAGCGGAGCAACTCTTCGGCCTGGATGCGGCACATGGCGCCGAAGGCGGTGGCGTTCCTGGCCAGGAGCAGGCGCAGGTCGAAGGGTACGGTGAGCACCCACTGCCGCAGCGGCACATCGGGGAAGACGCGGTCGACCAGGTGGGCGGCGGTGTTGTGCATCCGGCGGGCGCTGCACGAAGGGCAGACGCCGCGGCGCTTGCACGAAAAAGCCAGGAGAAGCGACGCCCTCGAGGTGTTGCTGCACGATCCGGTACAGCGCCGTCTGTTCGGGCTGACGGCGGCGCCGGTAGCCGGGCGAGGCAACGTCGCTGATGTCGGGAGCGCGCGGGCGCAGCACGTGCTGCGCTTTGGCAAGCGGCGCGCCTGCTCCAAGTGTGCGGGATCACACGTGCCAGGGGTGGCGGGTGCCGGGTTCGCCGGCGGCGGTCGCCAGGCTGGCCGGTTCTTCTACCGCGCCGGTCCCACTGCGCGGGCTCGCCCGGAAGCCCGGGATCACGACGGACCCCGCCGGGCCCGCGCCCGCCGGCGCGCCTCCAGCTCCGGCTGCCCACCCAGCGCGGGAGGCCGTCCGCCAGGCCCGCACAGCTTGAAACTGTCGATCGCGATCAGTCCGGAGCCGTCGAAGCAGCGCATGCGATATGGACCAGCCGCGCCAGGTCGTCGCCGCTCCAGCCGTAGCCGTCGGTCCACTCCGCGAGCCACGCCAACGCGGCGGCGGGATCGGCGAGCGCGTTCAAATCGTCCCAGTGGCTGAAAGCTGGATCACAGGTCACGCCCTTGTGGGCGAGCGCCAGCTTCGTGACGGTCATCGTGTCCACGTCGAGCTGCCAGGTCACGATGGCGGGCACACCCAGAAGCGACCCGCCGCAGCGGTCGCAGCGGAGCACCGAATCGACGGTCATGGGTTTCTTGGTCATGGTTCTGCTCTCCGTCCGGCCGGATACCCCATCACTGGCGCGGGGCCGGCTCCAACGGCCGTCACGACGCGGCGCCCCCGAGCGCCTCCTGCTTGCCGTCCAGCATCCGCTCACGCTCCAGCAGGATGCGGCGGGCCTCCTCGGGCTGCCCGGCGTGCAGCGCCCGCCGGATGGCCCTCAGCGTGGCCAGCTCGGCCTGGCGCTGGTCGGTGTGCAGGACCTGGCCGAGCTGGGATCCAGCCGGCGGGATCCTATCCGCCGCCGTCGGCTGCCCGTCGTTGTCACGCGGGGCTGGCGACGTGTCCCGCCCACTGGAAGGAGCTGCTGTCAGGCTTCCGACGCCAGCGCCAGCTCCGGCGCGATCGAGGTCTCGCCCGAGACGGGCGCCTCGTCGGTTTCCCGCAGGTTCTCTTCGAGCCAGGCTTCGTCGCCCTTTTCCGCGATGGCCTTCTGCTGCAGGTCGAGCTGCTCGTACACGTAGGGCAGCATGGACTCGAAGTGGACGTACAGGACGCTCAGCGTCGCGAGCGCCTCGAGCCCCGCACGGTTCTTCGTCACCACGCGCCAGAGCGCCTTCCAGAACGGGCCCCGCGTGGCCTTCATGCGCGTCATCTTCACGCACAGGCGCAGGAACGTGCGCACATTGCGGAAGAAGATGTACCAGCCCGGGATCATCACGGGGACGGTGTTCAGGCGCGTGGCGACATCGGCGCAGCGCTTGAAGTATTGCTCCGGGTCGAACGAGTGATGCATCACGCGCTCGAGGTCGCGGATGACATCGGCCGGCGGTCGCTGCGCCTTGAACTGCAGGCCCGCGGAGACCTGGTCGCGCGCGCCTTCGGCGATGCTGTAGCGCGCTTTGGGGAACAGGCGGTGCTCGCGGTCGAGGCGCTTCGATAGCTGCGTGCCGGGCAGCGGATAGACGACGCCCGCCATCACCCAGGGAATGCATGCGTCGTCGATACAGCCGATGATCTCGTCGGCGATGTTGTCTGGCTCGCCGTCGAGCCCGATCAAGAAGCCGGAGTGCAGCGTCGCGCCCGCCTCCCGGTAGATGCGGTCGGTGGCTTCCGCGATCGAAAACCCGGTGTTCTGCGGCTTCTGGGCGCCCTTGAGCGCCGACTCGCTGGGCGTCTCGATGCCAACCAGCATCGCCTTGAAGCGCGCCTCGCGTAGCAGGGTCAGGAGCTCCGGATCGCTCGCCACGTTCAGCGTCACGGATGTCGACAGCGTGAACGGGTAGTTGTGCTTCTTCAGCCAGTCCGCGATACCGCGCAGGAACGGCTTCACGTCCTTGAGGTGTCCGACCAGGTTGTCGTCGAAGAAGTCGAGCTGCCCACGATAGCCGAGGTCGTAGAGCTGCTGGAACTCGGCCAGCACCTGCTCCAGCGTCTTGGTCCGGTACTTGTTCTTGAACAGGTCGATGACGTTGCAGAACTCGCAGTGATACGGGCAACCACGCGAGTACTGCACCCCGATGTACAGGTAGTCGCGGTGGTTGATCAGGTCGAAGCGCGGCACCGGGCTCTCTTCCTTGAGATCCGGCAGGCGGTCGGCGTGGAACTCGCCCCGCGTCTCGCCGCGCTCCAGCGCCTGCGAGCAGCATCGGCACGGTGACCTCGCCCTCGTCGAAGCACAGGAAGTTGGCGTCCGCTTCCCGGTAGAACTGCGGGCTGAGCGTCGGATCGGGACCGCCGACGACGACCGGCAGGCCCAGCGCCCGCGCCTTCTTGATCACCTCGACCGCACGACCGCGGTGGACGATCTTGCTGCCGACCATCACGATATCGGCCCAGTCGAGATCGGCTTCCTCCAGCATCCGCACGTTCTCGTCGACGAGGCGGATGTCCCAGTCCTGGGGCAGGAGCGCCGCCACGGTGAGCAGACCGAGCGGCGGTGTCATGTACTTCACGCCCGCGAGCTCGCACACCTTCTCGAAGTTCCAGAACGAGAAGCTGTCGAACTTGGGCCAGAGCAGGAGCGCTTTCACGCGCGAGACGCTAGCCCCCGGCGCGCGCGTCTGCATTGACCGCAGTCAACGGACGAGCAGCCCGGCGTGTCGAAAACCGGCGGAGAGCCGCCGCGCCGCCGCCCTACGCCATTCCCGGCTGCTCGCCGGGCGCTTCGTCCTTCAGCGGCGAGGGGGGCGGCAGCGAGTCGTCGCTGTCGCCCTGGTGGAACTCGCCGTTGACGTACTCCATGTGCAGCCGCCGCTCGCCGAACAGCTGCGTCGGATCGTCGAGCGTGAGCGCCTCGCGCAGCACGTCGTCCATGTGATCGACCAGCACGATGCGCAGCGCGCGCAGCACGCGGCGCGGGATCTCGCGCAGATCCTTGCGGTTGTCCTTCGGGATCAGGACCGTCTTGATGCCGTTGCGGTGCGCGGCCAGAAGCTTCTCTTTCAGGCCACCGATGGGCATGACGCGCCCACGCAGCGTGATTTCGCCCGTCATCGCCACGTCGGAGCGCACCGAGATGCGCGTCAGCGCGCTGGCGATGCTGGTGGCCATGGTGACGCCGGCGCTCGGCCCGTCCTTGCGGATGAAGTCAGGGAAGTGAACGTGGACGTCGATCTTCTGGTAGAAATCCTGCTCGAGCTTGAGCACGCCGGCGCGCGAGCGGATGTAGCTCATCGCCGCCTGCGCGCTCTCCTCCATGCCCTTCTCGAGCAGGCCGGTGATGACCAGCTTGCCCTTGCCGGCCACCACGCTGACCTCGCAGTCGAGGATGTCGCCGCCGTACTCCGAGACGGAAAGTCCGTGCGTCAGACCGACCGAGTCCTCGTCTTCCTTCTTGCCGAGGCGGAACTTCGGCACGCCGAGATACTTCGGGACGTCCCCGCCGCGGAGCTCGATGTGCTGCTCGCTGCCTTCCTTGACCACGCGCAGGGCCATCTTGCGGCACAGGCTGGCGATCTCGCGCTCGAGCGAGCGGACGCCGGCCTCCTTCGTGTAGTGGTGGATGACCGTCCGCACGGCGTTCTCGGTGACCTTGAAGTCGACTTCGTCGAGGCCGCACTCGTGCTTCTGCCGCGGGATCAGGTACTTGAGCGCGATGTTCAGCTTCTCGAACTCGGTGTAGCTCGAGAGCTGGATGATCTCCATCCGGTCCTGCAGCGGGATCGGGATGCCCCCCAGCGTGTTCGCCGTGGTGATGAACATCACGTCGCTGAGGTCGTAGTCCATGTCCAGGTAGTGGTCGTTGAACGTGTGGTTCTGCTCCGGATCGAGCACCTCGAGCAGCGCCGCGGCCGGGTCGCCGCGGAAGTCGGTGCTCATCTTGTCGATCTCGTCGAGCAGGAACACCGGGTTGTTCGTTCCGACCTTCTTCAGGTTCTGGATGATCTTGCCGGGCAGCGCGCCGATGTACGTCCGGCGGTGACCGCGGATCTCCGCCTCGTCCCGCACGCCGCCTAGCGACAGCCGCACGAACTTGCGGCCCGTGGCGCGCGCGATGCTCTTGGCGATGCTCGTCTTGCCCACTCCGGGCGGCCCGACGAAGCACAGGATCGGTCCCTTGAGCGTCTTGGTGAGCGCCTGCACCGCGAGGTACTCGACGATGCGCTCCTTCGGCTTCTTCAGGCCGTAGTGATCCTCGTCGAGGATCTTCTCGGCCTCGGCGACATCGAAGCGCTCGTCCGTCTTGTCGTACCAGGGCAGGCTGAGGATCCAGTCGATGTAGTTGCGCACGACCGTCGCCTCGGCGCTGGTCGGATGCATCATCTTGAGCTTCTTGAGCTCCTTCTTGACCTTGCCTTGAGCCTCCTCGCTCATGCGCTTGGTCTTGAGCTTCTCCTCGATCTCCTGGATCTCGGTCTTGAACTCGTCGCGCTCGCCGCCACCCAGCTCCTTCTGGATGGCCTGCATCTGCTCGTTCAGGTAGTACTCCTTCTGCGTCTTCTCCATCTGCTTCTTGACGCGGGAGCGGATCTTCTTTTCTACCTGCAGGATCTCGATCTCGGCCTGCATCAGCTCGTAGAGGCGCTCCAGGCGCTTCTTGGCGTCAGGCGTTTCGAGCAGATTCTGGCGGTCGGCGAGCTTGATGGTGGGGAGGTTCGCCGCGATGGTGTCGCTGAGCTTCGACGGGTCGTCGATGCTCTGCACGCTCATCAGCACCTCGGGCTGCACCTTCTTGTTGAGCTTGACGTAGACCTCGAAGGTGCTCTGCACGCTGCGGATGAGCGCTTCGACCTCCACGCCGGGGTCCACCGACTCGGCGATCTCGTCGACCTCGACCAGGAAGTAGTCGCGGGTCTCGACGTAGTGCCGGACTCTGCGCGCGCTGCCGCCCCTCGACCAGCACCTTCACGGTGCCGTCGGCCAGCCGCAGCAGCTGCACGACGGTACCGATGGTGCCGACGCCGTATACGTCGTCCGGCGACGGATCGTTCGTCTTGGCGCTCTTCTGCGCGGCCAGGAAGATTTCCTTGTCGCGCGCCATCGCCTCGTCCAGAGCGGCGATGCTCTTCTCGCGGCCGACGAACAGCTGCGAGACCATGTGCGGGAAGACGATGATGTCGCGCAGGGGCAGCGCCGGGAGCGGGCGCCGCTCCGGCGAGCCCGCCTTCTCGTTTTCGTTCTTGAAGAACATGTACGGTGTGACAGGCCGGACTCAGCCTACGCCGGCTTCCTTGTGGTAGACGATGAGCGGAGCCTCGCCCTTGGCGATCACGTCCTCGTTGACGACGACTTCCTTGATGCCGGTCTTCGAGGGCACGTCGTACATGATGTCGAGCATCGCCTCCTCGAGGATGGCTCTGAGGCCGCGCGCGCCGCTCTCGCGTTCGAGCGCTTTCGTCGCGATGGCCTGCAGCGCGCCCTTCGTGAACTTGAGCTTCACGCCGTCCATCTCGAACAGCTTCTGGAACTGCTTCACCAGGCTGTTGCGCGGCTTGGTGAGGATGTCGATGAGCGCGTCCTCGGTCAGCTCGTGCAGCGTGGCCAGCACCGGCAGGCGCCCGATGAACTCGGGGATCAGCCCGAACTTCAGCAGGTCCTCCGGCTGGACGCTGATCAGGAGCTCGCCGAGCTTGAGCTCGCTCTTGCCCTTGATGTCCGCTCCGAAGCCGAGCCGGGACTGGCCCAGGCGACGCTGGATGATCTGGTCGAGCCCCACGAACGCGCCGCCGCAGATGAACAGGATGTTGCTGGTGTCGATCTGCAGGAAGTCCTGCTGCGGGTGCTTGCGCCCGCCCTTCGGCGGCACGTTGGCCACCGTGCCCTCGATGATCTTGAGCAGCGCCTGCTGGACGCCCTCACCCGACACGTCGCGGGTGATGGAGGGGTTGTCGCTCTTGCGGCTGATCTTGTCGATTTCGTCGATGTAGACGATGCCGCGCTGGGCGCGCTCCACGTCGTGGTCGGCGTTCTGCAGGAGCTGGACGATGATGTTCTCGACGTCCTCGCCGACGTAGCCCGCCTCGGTCAGCGTCGTGGCGTCGGCGATCGCGAACGGCACCTTGAGGATCTTGGCCAGCGTCTGTGCCAGCAGGGTCTTTCCGCTGCCGGTCGGCCCGAGCAGCAGGATGTTGCTCTTGCTGAGCTCGACTTCGTCCGTGGCGACCTTCGAGTCGATCCGCTTGTAGTGGTTGTGGACGGCGACGGAGAGGATCTTCTTCGCCCGCTCCTGCCCCACCACGTAGTCGTCGAGGATGGTCTTGATCTCCGCCGGCTTGGGCATCGGGTCCGAGCCGGTGCTGGGCTCGTCCTTCTCGACCTCCTCGGCGATGATGTCGTTGCAGAGCGCGATGCACTCGTCGCAGATGTAGACCGTCGGGCCGGCAATGAGCTTCTTGACCTCCTTCTGCGACTTTCCGCAGAAGGAGCAGCACAGGTTGCCGTTTGAATCGTCTCGCCGTCGCTCCACTTGTACCCTCGACGCGGCTTCGATCCGCGCACAATGGCTAGTAATCCGGAAAGAAGTCTAAAGCCCGCGCCCAGGGGTCGCAAGGTTCGGGCAGCCGCCCGGCCCTGCCCGGCCCAACCGATGCCGGGCCCGACCTGACGCCGCTGGCTCTAATCCTTCTTCTTGTGCTCGAAGATCTCGTCGATGAGCCCGTACTCCAGGGCCTGCGCCGGGCCCATATAGAAGTCGCGCTCGATGTCCCGCGTGATGTCCTCGCGCGGCTTGCCGGTCGAACGCACCAGGATGTCGGTCACGACGTCCTTCATATGACGGATCTCACGGGCCTGGATCTCGATGTCCGTGGCCTGGCCGCGGGCGCCGCCCAGCGGCTGGTGGATCATGATGCGCGAATGCGGCAGGGCGTAGCGCCGGCCCTTGCCGCCGGCACCGAGCAGCAGCGCACCCATGCTGGCCGCTTGGCCGATGCAGATCGTGCTGACCGGGCAACGGACGTACTGCATGGTGTCGTAGATGGCGAGGCCCGCCGTCACCACGCCGCCCGGAGAGTTGATGTAGAGCTGGATGTCCTTGTCCGGATCTTCTGATTCTCAGAAAGAGAAATTGGGCGATGATGATGTTCGCCACGTCATCGTCGACCTGGCTGCCGAGGAACACGATGCGGTCCTTGAGCAGCCGGCTGAAGATGTCCCAGGTCCGCTCGCCCCGGTGCGTCGTCTCGACGACGTGGGGGTAGATGATGCTGTCCCGGGCGGCTTCCCGCTCCAGTACGTCGAGGGCCTGCGCACGGGTCTCGGGTCGCTTCACCATGTGTCCGTTCTCCTCCTAGCCAGCCGGAACGCCGAACGCGCCGCGTTCAGGCGTCCTCAATCTTGGCCTTGGATTCGATGATGTCGAGCACCTTGTTCTCCAGGATCATCCCGACGAGCATCTCGCGCTTCTTGTCGTCCCGGTATTCAGCTCGCAGCTTGGCGATGTTCTTCCCGGACTGCTCGGCGAGCTCTTTCAAGCCTTCTTCGAGCTCCGGGTCGCCGATCTGGATGCCTTCCTTCTTGGCGATCTCGGCCATGAGCAGCCCGGCGCGCACCTTCTCTTCGCTCTCGTTCCGGATGCGGGCGCGCAGATCCTCGCCGAGCTGGCCCTGCTGACCCTGGCGACGGGCCTGCGTGAGGACCTCCTGCTCGGTCACCTGCGCCTGGCGCTGCACCAGCGACGGCGGCAGGGGGATCGGGATTTCTCGCGACGAGGTCCTTGACCAGCTGCTCGGCGACGGAGTTGTCCGACTGCTCCTTCAGCTGCTTCTCCAGCCGCGCCTTCAAGTCCTTCTCGAGCTCGGCCAGCGTGTCGAAGTCGCCGAGGTCCTTCGCGAACTCGTCGTCGGCTTCGGGCAGGACCCTCTCCTTGAGGTCCTTGAGCGTGATCTTGAAGATCGACTTCTGCCCCTTCAGCTCGGGATGGGGATGCGTCTCCGGCATCTCCACCTCGGCGTCGGCCTGCTCGCCGGGCTTCTTTCCGGTCAGCGCCTCGTCGATGGCGGCGATGAGATTCCCCGTACCGAGCTCGACCTGGAAGTCCTTCGCTCCGGCGTCTTCGATCGTCTTTCCGCCGACCTGGACGTCGAAGTCGATGCTGACCACGTCGCCCTTCTGTGCGGCCCGGGGCTTGTCCGGCGCCTCCAGAGTTGAATGCGCTTCGCGGAGCTTGTCGACCTCGGCCTGGATCATCTCCTGGGTGACGTCGACCTTCGGCCGCTTGGCCTCGAGCGCGTCGTACTTCAGCGCCTCGATCTCGGGAACGACCTCGAAGCGCGCCTTGTAGACGAAGGGCTCGCTCTCCACGATCTTCTGCGGCTCGAAATCCGGCGAGCTGACGGGCTGCAGCTGCTTTTCGTCGATCGCCTTGGGAAAGGTGTCGTCGACCAGGCGCTGGGCCACATCGGCGGCGATGCGAGCGCCGAACATGTGCACCAGCACCTTGCGTGGCGCCTTGCCGGGACGGAACCCGCGCACCCGGGCGTTGCGCGCAACGCTCGTGTAGGCCCTGTCCAGCTCGCTTTTTACGCGATCAGCCGGGACGCTGACGTTGAACTCGACAAGGACGGGACTGAGCTTCTGGACGTTGACCTGCATCTCGGGAGCGCTTCCCGTGCCATGCTGCGTGCGGCAGGTCAAGCCACTTGGCCGCCGCTCCGCGCCCGGCGCGGCGTGCCCGCGATCGACAAGCGGGCCACCGCGCACCACAAACAAAGTGACCCCCGCGGCAGGCAGTCCGCGGGGGCCAGCGTCCCGGGAGGCGGGACGAAAGTCGTTCAGGCTAGTCGTCGTCTTCGTAGCCCTCCTGCTCGGCGGCGAAGAGCGCCGCTTCGAACGGGTCTGCATCGAAGTCGAGCTCGCTTTCCGGCTGCTCCAGATCGTCGACGGACCAACCTATGCGCATGTCGGGCCTGAGCGCCTCGCGCTCGAACTCGGCAAAGCTGCGATAACCTCGGGGGGATGCCATGTCGTTACTCTCCTGGTGGGGCTACGGGATGTCGGGTTTCCTGGAGGGGGCGGATTCCGCCCCGGTCGGCGAGGCGGAGGCATGGAGGTTTCGGATGGTCGAGGCGGGCCGGGGCGCGGGCGGCAGCCAGAACTGCTCTCGCAGGATCCGCTCGACCGCTCTGCCGCGCCCGGCAGGTGGCTCCATCAAAACGGCCCTCAAACCCAGCTTGTGCCGGCAGGCCCCGAGCTTCCGTCCCAGACTCACCTTTGACTACCTGCACCTACATCTGCACACACAGTACGACACGGTGCAGGTCGGACCAACAAAACGAGAATCCTCGCCGCTATTTCGATAAGAGCCTATTGCGGTAGCCGGCTCCCACCGTGGCCGGCTATGCCCGCCCGGCGCACACCACGACATGCCTCACCGACCCGACATCATCGCGATCGCCAACCAGAAGGGCGGCGTGGGCAAGACGACCACTGCGGTGAACCTCGCGGCGAGCCTGGCCGCAGCCGAACAACCCACGCTGCTGGTCGATCTCGATCCACAGGCGAACGCGTCGAGCGGCGTCGGTCTCGCCGCCGGGCACGGTGGACCGCACCATCTACGATGCGCTCATCGGCGGCACGCCACTCGCCGACGTGATCCGGTCGACGCCCATCCCCATGCTCGAGGTCGCGCCCGCGAGCCAGGACCTCACCGCGGTCGAATACGAGCTGTTCGACGAGGAACGCGGCACGCATCTCAGGCGCGTGCTCTCGAACGCCGATCTCGATCGCTACCGCTACGTCGTGATCGACTCGCCGCCCTCGCTGGGCGTGCTCACACTCAACGTGCTCGTGGCCGCCGACCGTGTGATCGTGCCGCTGCAGCCGGAGTACTACGCACTCGAGGGCATCACCTACCTGATGGCAACCATCGACCGCGTCCGCGGCTCGCTCAATCCGGACCTGACCGTCGAGGGTATCGTGCTCACCATGTGGGATCCGAGAAATCGCCTGGCACACCAGGTCGCCGAGCAGGTGCGGCGGCACTTCCACGTCTTCGACGCCGTCATTCCGCGCAACGTGCGTCTGAGCGAAGCGCCCTCGCACGGGCTGCCCGCACTGCTCTACGACGTGCAGAGCAAGGGCGCCCAGGGCTATCTGAGTCTCGCGCGCGAGCTCATCGAGGCGCGGGCATGAACGCGCGACCCGGCAAGCCGTCGCGCGGGCTCGGCCGCGGGCTGGACGCCCTGCTGCCGGCGAAGTCCCCTGCCCCACCCGCGCGCTCCGGCGCAAGCTACGGCGAGGGCAACGTCTTTTCCTGCGCCCTGGACAAGATCGAGCCGCAGAAGGGCCAGCCGCGCCAGCACTTCGACGCCCAGGCGCTCGACGAGCTGGCCGAGTCGATCAAGGAGCATGGTCTGATCGAACCGCTCGTCGTCCGTCGCCGCCCCGGCAGCGACAGCTTCGAGCTGATCGCGGGTGAGCGGCGCTGGCGCGCCTGCCAGCGCGCTGGACTGCGCGAAGCGCTGGTCGTCGTGCGCGATGTGTCCGCCAGGGAAGCCTTCGAGCTGGCCCTGATCGAGAACGTCCAGCGCGAGGATCTCGACCCCATCGAGTTTGCCGAGGCGCTCGAGCGGCTGATGAAGGAGTACGAGTACACGCAGGAGTCGCTCGCCCACCGCCTCGGCAAGGACCGCTCCACCATCGCCAACGCCCTGCGCCTGCTCAAGCTGCCCGCGCGCAGTGCGCAAGCTCGTGGTAGGCGGCGAGCTCAGCGAAGGCCACGCTCGCGCGCTGCTCGGCGCACCCGACGAGGCGACGCTCGCCGCGCTCGCCGACAAGGTCGTGCGCGGCCGGCTCAGCGTGCGCCAGACCGAGTCGCATCGTGCGCGCCGCCAAGGCCGCGGCGCGCAACGACAACCCGGCCGGCGCCGGCCCGGGCGGCAAGAGCGCCTCCGTCCGCGATCTCGAGACCCGCCTCGCCAGGAAGCTCGGCACCCGCTGCGAAGTCCGCGACCGGAAGGGCAAGGGCGAGCTCGTCATCAAGTACGCCTCGTGGGACGAGCTCGATCGCCTGCTCGAACAGCTCCTCTAGCGCGTCTCACTCCGACGGCGAGAACATGATCGGGTAGACGACCGTGACGATGCCGCCGTCCGGCTTCGGGAACAGGAGCTTCTGGTAGCCCGCGAAGACGCAGGCGATCGCGTCCTTGTCGGGGAGCGTCGAACCCGCGTCCTTCACGTGGTCTACGTGTCCATCGCGCTCGATAACGAAGCGCGCGACGACCTTCCCCTTCAGCGTGGAATCCTTCGCCAGCCCCTTCTCGTAGCAGAAGCGGAATTCGTCGTAGTGCGCGCGGATGATGCGCTGGATCACTTCCGGTGGCAGGCGCCCGTCGGTGTGCGGCTGGCCCCCCGCGCGCCCGACTGGTTTCGCGGACGGCACCTCGGCGACGTTCTTTCCGGGCGCCGCCGTCCCCGTTTTCGGCGCACACGCCGCGGCAAGCAGCGCCGCGAGCGACACCGCACCCCACACCCGACCCCGCCGCCGACAACTCGCTCCCATCGCTCGGCATCGTACCATCGCAGACGATGAAGCCGGGCGCGGGGCGCCAGAGCGCGCCAGCGGCCCTACTTCCCGGCTTTGACGGCCGCGATGGCCTTCTTTGCGGCCTCGCCGACTTTCTTGCCGGCGCCGAGGGTGGCGGCTTTTTTGAACTCGGCGAGGGCTTCCTTCTTCTTGCCCTGATCCTTGTAGAGCTGGCCGAGGTAGAAGTGCGGCTCGGCGAGCCTGTCGTCGAGCTTCGCGGCGGCTTCGTAGTCGGCCTTCTCGCCGGCGGCGTCCTTCATGCCGTGACGGCAGCGACCGCGCAACACGTGCAGGCCCGGCACGTCCTTGGCCTGGATTGCCTTGTCCAGCGCGCCGACGCAGTCGCTGAACTTGTGCATGCGCGCATACAGATCGCCCATCGCCGCGAGCAGCTTCGGATCGTCGGCGGTGATCTGGCGCAGTTGGGCCATCGCGTCGTCCGGCTTGCCCGCGGCGGCGAGGTTCTCGGCGTAGGCGAAGCGCAGCTCCATGTTCTTCGGCTGCGCGGCCACGGCGTCCGCGTAGGCCTTGATGGCGCCGGGCTTGTCGCCTGCGGCTTCGGTCGCCAGCGCCAGGTTCATGAGCAGCCCCGGATCCTTCGGCGCGCTCGCGAGCCCCGCCTTGACGACCTTCACGGCTTCTTCCGGCTGCTTCATGTCGAGCAGCAGCGCCGAGAGGTTCATGCTCGCCTGCAACAGCTTCGGATCGAGCTTCAGCGCCTGCCGGTACAGATCCGCCGCGCTCTGGCCGTCGCCCAGGCCCTCGTCGGCCACGCCCAGGTAGAACGCCGCCTGGGGATCCTTCGGGTCCGCGGCGTGGGCCTCGGTGAGCACCGACTTCGCCTTGGCAAAGTCCTTGGCCTGGATGGAATCGATCCCCTGCTGCACCTTGGCGCTGGAAGCCTTCACCACCGCGCCGCCGCCCCCTCCCGCGCCGGCGGACTGCGCGTTGTCATCGAGCGGCGGCGGGTTGTCCGGCGCCTTGGGGCCCGGAGCCGGACCGCATCCGATGGACAGGACGACGAGCGCGGCCGACAGAACGCCCGCGCCGGACAGACGCGCCGTGCGCCGACGCCTGGGTGAAGTGCTTGTGCTGCCCTGGGCTCTCATGATGTTCCTGCTCCGGTTGTCGATGCCAGCTTCGCGATGGTCGATACGATACGCTCTTGTAGCTCGGCTGCGCGATCGGGATCGGCGATCTTGGCGCCGGCCCGGTCGGTCACGTAGAAAACGTCGGCGACGCGCATGCCCTCGGTGTTGATCTTGGCCAGCGAGATCGTCAGCCCGGCTTCCTGAAGGGTGTTCGCCAGCCAGAACAGGAGGCCCGGTCGGTCGCGGGTCGTCACTTCGATAACCGTGTGATCGGTCGCCGCACGGTTGTCGAAGCTCACCTTGGTCGACACTTCCGGCGTCGGGCGCTCCGACCAGCGCGTGGTGCGCGGCTGCCGCCCGATAACCAGCTCCGTGGGTTCGAGCTCGCCGGCGAGCAGCCGCCCCAGGTCGCGCTCGAGCCGCGGCACGGCCGCGACCACCGCGCCGGGCTCGGCGCTGCCGCGCACCCAGAAGAGATCCAGCGCGCGGACGCGCCCGCTGTCGTCGAGCCAGGAGTAGATCTGCGCGCCGACGACCTGCAGCCGCGCCGCAGCGAGCGTTGCGGTGATGCAGGCGAGCAGGCCGGGGCGATCGTCGGCAATGAAGCCGAGCTCCACGTACGGATCGTCGCTCTTGATAACGCTGACCGCTCCCTGCTTGAGCCGGGCGCTCTTGACGAAGCGCGCGTGCAGGATGATGTCGTCCGGGTCGTTGGCGTACAGGTAGCGCTCGGGCACCGCCTCGACGAAATGGTCGATGAAGCGCCGGTCGCGCTTGCCCCAGCCCGTGCGCACCTGCTCGGCCACGTCGGGGCGTACTCCGCGGCGCGGCTCGACGCCTTCGGCCAGGAAACGATTCGCCGCAACATACAGCTCGTCCAGCATCCGCGCCTTCCAGCTCGTCATGGCCGTCGGGCTGGTCGTGGACACGTCCGAGACGGTAAGCAGATACAGCTCGCGGAGCCCCTCGGGGCCGTGCACGTCGCCGCGGAATTCCTCGAGGGTACGCGGGTCATCGATGTCGCGCCGGGTTGCCACGTGGTACATCCGCAGGTGCTTGAGCACCAGGTGCTGTACCTCGCGGATGTCGGCGTCGGGCACGCGCAGCCGCTCGAGGATGCTCCGCGCCATGTCGTGGCCGCGCTCGGAGTGGTTCTTTCCGCCGATGTCCTTGCCCACGTCGTGGAGCAACGTCGCAAAGAACAGCACGCGCGGTCGCGCGATCTCGGCGGCGAGCCGTGATGCGAGGGGATACTCCGCCGTCAGCTCGCCGCGTGCCAGGGCGCGCAGGCGGTCCACCGCGGCGATGGTGTGCGCGTCGACCGTGTACACGTGATACACGTCGTGATGCACGCGCCCGACGACCGGCGCAAACTCCGGCACCATCGCCACCAGCAGCCCGACGTCGTGCAACTCGGCCAGCACCGAGCCGTTCTTGAAGCGGGTCCGCTGCGAGGTCATCACGAGCCTGGCGAAGAGCCGCGCGGCCTCGTCGCTGGCGCGCAGCTTCTCGCAGAACGACGGCAGCGTGGCGGCGCGCGCGACCGCGTCGCGGGCGAAGGCATAGACCGATAGTCCCCGCTTGACGGCCTCGTCGTACAGGCGCAGCGCCTGCGCCGGCTCGGTGTCGAGCGCGCCCGGATGCGCCAGCGACACCGCGCCGTTGATCAGCTTGAGCCCGCGGCCGAGGCTGCTCGCGTGCGGGCGCCGCGTAGGAGGCGGCACCGCGCGTGCCACGACCATGTCCCGGGCCTGCGTCAACATGCGCGCGTGCCGGTAGTAGTCGCTCATGAAGCGCTCGACAGCCGGTCCGCCGCTGCCGTAGCCCAGGTCCACGGCGAGCTGCTCCTGCCGATCGAAGCTGAGCCGGTCGGAGCGGCGCCCCGAGTAGGCGTGCAGCAGATTGCGCACGCGCCACAGGAGGTTGTTCGAAGCGTCGATCTGCTGCCATTCCCGCGGCACCAGAACGCCGATGCGGACCAGATCGGACAGGTCGGAGACGCGCCAGCGCGCGCGCGCCACCCAGTGCGCCACGTCCAGGTCGCGCAGCCCGCCCGGCCCGTTCTTCACGTCGGGCTCGAGCAGGTAGACGGAACCGCCGTAGCGTTCGTGGCGTTCGGCGGCGCGCTGCTCGAGCCGCTCGATGAATTCGCGGATGGCGCCCATGCCGAACACGCCCTCGAACACGCGGTCGAGCATCTGCCGCGTTTCGGGGATCTCGCCGGTGATCACGCGCCAGTCGAGCAGCGTAGTCGCCGTCGGCAGGTCCTGGTGCGCGAGCTCGATCATCTGCTCGGGCGTGACGACCTGGTGCCCGATGCTCAGGCCGGCGTCCCACAGCGGATAGAGCAGCGCCTCGGCGATCGGGCGCGCCGCTTCCTGGTCCTCGCCGCACAAGAGCCGCACGTCCAGATCGCTGCTGAAAGCCACCGCGCCGCGGCCGTAGCTGCCGACGGCCGCGAGCGATACTGGCGTCCAGCTCTGGTCGCGGGTCATCGCCGCCTTGACCGCGTGGTAGAGCGACGACAGGAGCCCGTCGTACGCCTTGGCGCAGCGGCGCCCCGCGGGCAGCCCGCCCTCCTTGCCGCCGGTGCGGATCATCGACTCCACTTCGCCCCGGTGCATGGCGATGTAGCGCCTGAGCTCCGGCAGCAGAGCCGGCGATACCCGCTCGAGGAGCGGAACCTGTGCGTCCACCGAAACAGTCGAGGTCATGCCGGGCTGAACCGCCCCCGTGGCGCTAGACCGGGCGGGGGGCTCGTTATAGCGCAGTGCATCGAGCTCTGGAGGAGGAACGGCGCACGGGAGCCTGATCCCCCGCTGCCTGCCCCGGCACCGTGCCGGGAGCGCTGACCGGACCCTGCCACGACCAGCGCGACTGGTCGAATCCGGCGCACTCGGCTACCCTCGAAGCATCATGCTTGACCGGCGCCGTGCCCTTTCAATGCTCGCCGCCAGCCTGCTTGTCCTGCTGCTGCCGAGCGGCGCGGGAGCCAGCCTGGCTCGCGCCGTGACCCTCCCCCAGCTCGTGGCCCGGAGCGAGCAGGTCGTGATCGGGACGCCGCTGGAGGCCCATGCGCGCTGGGAAACCCTCGGTGGGCAACGTCGCATCGTGACGTACACCCGCGTGCGCGTGGATGCGGCCATCGACGGCGGCGGCCAGAGCGAGCTCTTCATCCGCACTCTCGGCGGCCACGTCGGGGATATCGGACAGGTGGTCAGCGGGGAAGCCGTGCTCTCGATCGGACAGCCCGCGCTGGTCTTCGTCGGACGCTCGGCGGACGGCGTGCTGGCCGTGACCGCGATGGCGCAGGGCCACTTTCCGCTCCGCCGCGATGGGCACGGCACCCTGCGGCTGCGCCCGAGCCCGCGCCTTGCCACCCTGGTCGGCGCGCAGCATTCGGCAGTAAAGCGGCTGGTCGGTCACAGTATTCCGGAGGCCGAACAGCTGATCGCAGGAGCCCGCTCCCATGCACCGTGACCCGATCCGCGCGGCGCTGGCGGCACTCCTCGTGCTGACCGCAACCGGGACGGCGCAGGCCTACTGCCGCACGACGACCTGCTCGGCCGACGATCCGAACCTGCCCTGCACGCTCGAAGCCAGCGGCTGCCTGGGCGGCGGCAAGCCGCTGTACTGGTCGGGAGCCTGCGTGTCGTTCTCGGTGCAGAAGGACGGCTCGCCACTCCGCGACATCAGCGCGCAGGCGGCGGACAAGGTGATCTCGGACGGCTTCAGCCAGTGGGTGAGCGCCGACTGCGGCAGTGGGCATCCCTCGATCGGGATCTACGATCACGGCCAGGTCAGCTGCAACAAGCAGGAGTACAACCAGAAGAGCGGCAACGCGAACATCTTCGTGTTCCGCGACGCGCGTTGGCCCTACGCCGCGAACACCAGCGGCGGAGCCGCCACGAGCGCCGAGACGCTCGCGCTCACGACCATCACCTACAACATCAAGACGGGCGAGATCTACGACGCCAACGTTGAGATCAACTCGCACGACAACGAGATCACCATCGGCGACAAGAACGTCGCGGCGGATCTGCAATCGATCGTGACGCACGAGAGCGGGCACTTCCTCGGCCTCGCCCACTCGCCGAAGGCCAGCGCGACCATGTTCGCCTCGTACCAGTACGGGGACACGAGCCTCAGGTCGCTGTCCCAGGACGACGTGGACGGCATCTGCGCGATCTATCCGCCCGGTCGCGACGTGGGCGCGTGCAATCCGACGCCGCGCCACGGCTATTCGAGCGCGTGCGCCGCCCCGCCGAAGAGCGGCTGCCGCGTGAGCGCACCGGGCGCGCCGACGCGACCCCAGGACACCGAAGCGCTCTGGGGCGCCCTGGTCGCGCTCGGCTTGCTCGCGCGCCGCCGGCGGGCCGGGTGATCGCACGGCCGATCTCTGGTACAAGCGATCCGGGTTGTTGGGCCCGGACAAGGAGAGCGGGGTGAGTCGGACTCCTGGGATTATCGGAATTGCTCTGGCGGGCGTGCTGTCGCTCGCCGCCTTTTCCTGCTCCAGCGGCGGCACGAAGGACGCCGGAGGCACGGGAGGCGCCGGAGGGACGGGCGGTTCGTCGAGCTGCGGCCCCGTGACGACGTCTGGCTTCACTGGCGACTGCAAGCCGGGCGCCCCCGAGCAGTGCTGCGCCGCCAATCTGCCGGTCATGCAGGTGCGCACCAGCGGCCAGCTCGTTGCGCCCGACTGGTCGTGCATCGGCATCGGCAGTCCGAAGGGCGCCGGCGGCAGCGGCGGGTCTGCAGGCGGCGGCGGGTCCGACGCCGGGGTCGCAGGTTCCGACGCGGGCGTCGGTGGGATGGGCGGCAGCGACGCCGGCGCGGCTGGCAGCGGCGGCAGCGCCGGTGCAGGTGGCAGCGACGGCGGTCCGCCGCCCAACATGAACGTCTTCGAGGTGGAGAACTTCGGCGCCGACGGGCTGGTCGCGGATGTCGACGTGGACCTGTTCGAAGGCGACAGCGTCGTCGACAAGACGCCGTTCTTCACGGGCACGACGAAGGGCGTCGACACGCCAGGCCCCGCCGAGCTGAACTACGGCCAGCTCTACTTCCCCCACCCATCGAGCCCGATCCTCTCGTATCACGTCAAGGCGAAGCCCGGCATCGCCAAGGACTTCGTCGGCTTCGGCTACGAGGTTCCGGCTCCGCCCGGCAAGGTGCAGGGCGCCACGGTCTCGCCGCAGCTGTACAACCAGCTCGCCACGTTCGCCGTCACACTCCCGGGTTGGACGCCGCCGGACGATCTCGGCATCGTGACGGCGCCCGTCCGCGACTGCAACGGCGATGACGTGGGCGGCGCGCTCTTCAAGCTGATCGACGGCAAGACGGGCCAGGAAGTGCAGCCGGGGACCTGCGCCCGCGATCCGCGCTTCATCTACTTCGACGGCAATACGCCGAACACCAAGTGCCAGTACTCCGACTACCGCCAGGCGCTGATGCTCGTGATCAACGCGCCGACGAACGTCTCCGGCGCGGACAAGGGGCACGTCTACAAGGTCCAGTTCTTCGGGCGGCTGCGCAGCTCGGACACGAAACCGGTGATGTTCGCCGAAAAGTCGGTCGAGATCTTCCCGAACTCGGTCAACGTGTACGAGATCAAGCCGAACGTGATGCAGAAGTAGCTTGCCCGGCTCGCGCGCACTCCTCGTCGTCGCGGGCGAGCCTTCCGGCGATGCGATGGCCGCACCGGTGGTGTCGCGGCTCGGCGTTCCTTCGTTCGGCATGGGCGGCCCCGCGCTCCGCGACGCAGGGCTCGAGCGGCTCGTGGATCTCTCGCGCGTCTCGGCCATGGGCTTCGGCGGAGTGCTGGCCCGGGCGCCGGCGATCGTCCGGGCAGGCTTGTGCCTGCTTCGCGCCGCGCGCCAGCGGCGGCCGCGCGCGGCGCTGCTGGTCGGCTACAGCGAGTTCAATGCCTGGCTGGGTCCGCGACTGAGGCGCCTTGGCATCCGCGTGCTCTGGTTCAGCCCGCCGCAGATCTGGGCCTGGCGATCGGCGCGCGGCCCGGCGCTGCGCCGTGCTTGTGATCGCATGGCGCTGATCCTGCCGTTCGAAGAGCCGCTCTGGCGCGCCCTCGGCGCGGATGCGCACTACGTCGGTCATCCCGCGATGGAACACGCGCCGGAGCCGCGCGCCGTGGTGCGCGAGCGCATCGGACTGACGCCCTGGGCGGAGTGCATCGCCGTCCTGCCCGGCAGCCGCCCGGCCGAGGTCTCGGCTCACCTCGTGCCCATGCTCGATGCGGTCCTCGCTCTGCGCGAGGAGCGCGGCGCGCTGGACGCGCGCGTGATCCTGGCTCCGGCGCTGCCGCCGCGCTCCGCACGCTGGGCCGCGGAGGTCGCACGCGCGAAAGGCGTGCCGCTGCTATCCGGCTGGCCGGCGGCCGAAGCGCTGCCCGCGTTCAACATCGCGCTCGCATCGAGCGGCACGGTCACGCTGGAGAGCGCCCTCGCGGGCGTGCCCCCCGTGATCGTCTACCGCACTGGAAAGTCCGGCGCGTTCATCGCCCGGCGGCTGGTCAGCGTGGAATCGATCGGGCTGCCCAACATCGTGCTGGGCGAGCGGGCCTTTGTCGAGCTATTGCAGGACGCCGTGACCGCCGAAGCCATGGCCCACGAAGCCCGGCGCCTGCTCGACGCCGGCGACCAGGCGTGCGTGCCCTGCCGGCGCGTGCGCGAGACGCTCCAGGCCGCGCTCGAGCTCGGCCCGGCTCCTGTCCCCGGCGATGGTCCCTCCGCGCGCGTCGCGCGACTGCTCGCGCCATGGCTGGACTGAGACGACGCATCGAGCGCACCAAGGCCCGGAGCTCCACGCCCGCGCCCGCCCGGAAGCCCCGCCCCGTCGACGCGGACACGCTGCGCGTGCTCCGGACCGCGCTGGTGGTCTCGGTGGCACTGTTCATGCTGCGGCTCGCCGTTTCCAGCGGCACTGGTTTCGGCGACGCCGAAGCGCTGTACGCCAGCTACGCGCTGCACCCGCAGCCGGTCTATCTCGATCACCCCGGGCTGATCGGATTCATCGCGCGCCTGCTCGGCGCGGGCGGCGCCCCGTCGCCGGCGCGCGCCCACGTCTTCACGACCGTCGTGGCAACACTGTTCCCGTGGCTGGGGGCGCTCGCGGCGCGCGCGGCGGGCGCGTCGTGGCGCGGCGCCTTCCGCACGGTGATCGGCCTCGCGCTGGTGCCAGAGTTCGCGATCGGGCTGTACGCCTTCGCTCCGGAGCTGCCGCTGGCCGTGGCGTGGATGGGCGCTCTCGCGCTGGCCGCCGTCGGTCTGCGCGCGAAGCCGGGCAGCAACCGCGCCATGTTCGGCATCCTGGGCGCGGGTGTGCTGGTCGGACTGTCCTGCCTGTCGCAGGCGAGCGGCGTGCTGCTCGGTCTCGCGCTCTTCATCGCGTTCCTGGCCAAGCCGGGACGCGCCCACTTCCGCACTCCCGCGCCCTGGGTCGCCATGCTTCTGGTGGGGATCCTGATCGCCCCCGCCGTGCGCTGGGAAGCGCACAACGGCTATCCCCTGCTCCACCACCGCCTGGTCGCCACGCAGGCGCACGCCGGACTGTCGCTGCGCAATCTCGGCGCGCTCGTCGGCGGCCAGCTGCTGTACGTCACGCCGCCGTTCCTGATCGCCGCCTGGTTCCTGCTCCGTGACGTGTGGAAGACGCGCAAGGACGACCCCGTTTCGCACCTGCTCTGGATCGCCACGGTGGTTCCCGGCGCAGCGCTCGTCGTCCTGTGCCTGTGGTCGCGCGTCGCGGAGCCGCACTGGCTCGCTCCGGCGTACCTGCCGCTCGGTATCCAGCTCGGCCGTTCCGACGTGGTGGGGCGAAAGCTCGCGCTAGGCTCGGTGATCACCGGGGCGGCCATCGCGGCGCTGGCCTGGGTCTGGATCAAGACGGACCTGCCCATCGAACTGATGGGTTCGCACTACCGCGCACGCTACGACCTGGCGAACGACCTGTACACCTGGGGCCCGGCGCGGCAGCTGCTCGACGACGCGGTCGAGACCAGCATGATCGACAGCGCGCACCTGCCCGTGGTCGTGGGGCCGCACTGGGTCGTGTGCGCGCAGGCGCAAGCCGCCGTCGGGAACAAGGTGCCCGTCGGCTGCAACACGCCGATGCGCGACGACTTCGACCGCTGGTATCCGCGCAAGCGCTGGCTCGACGCGCCCGTCATCCTGTACGTCACGGACAGCCGCTTCCACATCGATCCGGCAAAGGAGCTGCCCAACCGCACCGTCAAGAGCATCAGCCGCGTCGCGATCCGCCGCGGCGGCCACGTGGTGCGCACCGTTCGCATCATCCGGCTGGACAAGGCCAGCGACGTGGGGCTCCTACACAGACCGACGCGACGCTAGAGCGATCCCATCTGCATCGGCGCCTCGTCGAAGCCCATGTTCAGGATCGGGCTCCACTCGAGCACGCCGTCGTCGGCGTGGTTCAACAGGCCAATCTGCAGACCGCGCAGCCGCTTGGCGTGATTGAACAGACCGATCTGCACACCGTTCGCCTTCTCGCTGATGTTGGCCAGGCCGATCTGCACACCGTGCACGGTCTTCGCATAGTTGGCGGCGCCGATCTGGGCTCCCGTGTGTTCCTCCAGAGCCAGGTTGACCCCGCCGATCTGCGCGCCGTACGAGCGCTCGGCCGCCACGCCCGCGCCGATCTGCGCGAGCCCGCGGAAGGTCTTCGCGCCCGCGAACACGCCTACCTGCACACCGCCACTGAAGTCGCGGCTGGCATCGACGACGCCCACCTGCGCGAGCCCGCGAAACGCATTGGCGTAGTTGTTCACGCCGAACTGCCCGAGCGCCCACAGCTCCGTGTCGTCACCGCCATGTTCCTTGTAGAGCTTCTTGCCCTGGGCGTTGAACGCCCCGATCTGCGCCAGCCCGACGAAGTCGCCCTGCGTGCGGTTGTAGCCGCCGAGCTGGAGCGCACCGGAGAACGAATCGTCGACGCGGTTGTGACCGCCGATCTGCGTCAACCCGACGAAATCGCCCTGCGAACGATTGTAGGCGCCGAGCTGCAGCGCGCCGCCGAACGAGTCGCCGGCGCGATTGTAGCCACCGATCTGCACCAGCCCGACGAAGCTCCGCGCGCGGGTGTAGGCCGCGATCTGGAACAGCCCGCGGAAGTCCACGCTCCGGCTGTAGCCGACCGCGTACTGGCCGAGCCCGTAGAAGTGGCGCGCGCGGTTCTCGCCCAGCGACAGCTGCGTCAGGCCGCCGAAGTCGTCCGACAGGTTCCTGCCGAGCGACAGCTGGGCCAGGCCGTAGTGGCTGCCCGCGTCGTTGCGGATCAGCGCCAGCGACGCCACGCCGTAGAACCGCTCCGTGCGGCTCTGCGCCGCAGCCAGCGTGGCCACGCCGATGAACGTGTCGACGTGGGAGCGCAATCCGAGACCCAGCACGTACCAGTTCGACGGTGCGTCACGGGCCACCACGAGGTCGGGTCGGGGCGAGTAGCAACCCGGGGCGGCGCACTCCCGCCGGTCGACCGGCACGGCGTGATCGCGGTGCTCCGCGGCCTGTCTGTAGCCACCGTTCGACGGCGCGCCACCCGGCGCGGCTCCCTCGACCATCACCGACGCACCCGCGGGGCGCGTCCCGATATCGTCTTCCGCCGGCGCCTTGGCCGCCGCAGGCGCCGCCAGCGCCATCCACCCCACCACGTTCAGTGCCACAATTGCCTTGGTTCGCATGACCCCCGGAAAACGCCTCGCCGCCCCCCGGCTTACACTCCGTCGCGCCGGACGCGCCGGACGCGCCGGACAGCCGTCGCGACGGACCGCGTCGGGCGCGACGGACCGCGTCGGGCGCGACGGACCGCGTCGGGCGCGACGGACCGCGTCGGGCGCGACGGACCGCGTCGGGCGCGACGGACCGCGTCGAGCGCGACGGACCGCGTCGGGCGCGACGGACCGCGTCGGGCGCGACGGACCGCGTCGGGCGCGACGGACCGCGTCGAGCGCGACGGACCGCGTCGAGCGCGACGGACCGCGTCGGGCGCGACGGACCGCGTCGGGCGCGACGGACCGCGTCGGGCGCGACGGACCGCGTCGGGCGCGACGGACCGCGTCGAGCGCGACGGACCGCGTCGGGCGCGACGGACCGCGTCGGGCGCGACGGACCGCGTCGGGCGCGACGGACCGCGTCGGGCGCGACGGACCGCGTCGGGCGCGACGGACCGCGTCGAGCGCGACGGACCGCGTCGGGCGCGACGGACCGCGTCGGACGCGACGGACCGCGTCGAGCCCCCCCGCCCGCAGCGGAGCGAGGGCTTGGGGGGCTCGGCCGCCCGCAGCCCGCCAGCGACGACACTGCATCTGCCCAACACCGGGCAGCGCGCGGGCGAGGACGGACGCAGGGGGGCAACCCCAAGCCCGCCCCGCGATCGCCGACATTTCCGGAGACATAACCGGTTATGCCCGACCAGATGTCGCCCTACGGCACCCCCGCGCCCCCCCGGACGACATTTCCGGAGACATAACCGGTTATGCCCGACCAGATGTCGGCGCGCCGTGTTGTGCCGCGCGCGTCGGACGACACATCCGGCGACATAACCGGTTATGCCCGACCAGATGTCGCCCTACGGCGCCCCCGCGCCCCCCCGGACGACATTTCCGGAGACATAACCGGTTATGCCCGACCAGATGTCGCCCTACGGCGCCCCCGCGCCGACCCGGACGACATTTCCGGAGACATAACCGGTTATGCCCGACCAGATGTCGCCCTACGGCGCCCCCGCGCCGCCCCGGACGACATTTCCGGAGACATAACCGGTTATGCCCGACCAGATGTCGCCCTACGGCGCCCCCGCGCCGACCCGGACGACATTTCCGGAGACATAACCGGTTATGCCCGACCAGATGTCGGCGCGCCGTGTTGTGACGGCGCGTCGGGCGACGCATCGGGCGACATAACCGGTTATGCCCGGCGAAATGTCGCCCGACGGCGCGCCGCAATGGGCGAGCGCACCCGCCCCGCAATTCGCTCAGGCCGGCGGCTGGGCGCGCAGGCCGGCGGCTTCGATCAGGCTCGCGTCCTCGTTGGGCCCCGGATTGGGCGTGGTGAGCAGCTTGTCGCCGTAGAAGATGCTGTTGGCGCCGGCGTACATGCACATGAGCTGCGCTTCGCGCGGCAGATCGGTGCGGCCCGCGCTGAGGCGGACCTTCGAGCGCGGCATCATGATGCGCGCCAGCGCGATCATGCGCACGAGCTCGAGCGGATCGATGGGCGGCAATGCGGCGAGCGGCGTCCCTTCCACACGGACCAGAGCGTTGACAGGAACGCTCTCCGGATGCGGCTCGAGGCGCGCCAGCTCGATCAACATGGCGCAGCGATCGTCGATGCCCTCGCCCATGCCGATGATGCCGCCGGAGCAGACGGTGATGCCGGCTTCGCGCACGTTCTTCAGCGTTGCCAGGCGCTCGTCGAAGTTCCGCGTGGAGATGATCGACTTGTAGTACTCGCGCGAGGTGTCGAGGTTGTGGTTGTAGGACGTGAGCCCTGCTTCCTTGAGCTGCACGGCCTGCTCGGGGCCGAGCATGCCGAGCGTGACGCAGGCCTCCAGGCCGAGCTCGCGCACGCCGCGCACCATGTCGAGCACGCGCTCGAAGGCCGGGCCGTCCTTCACCTCGCGCCAGGCTGCGCCCATGCAGAAGCGCGTGGCGCCGTGCTCTTTCGCCGTGCGCGCCGCGGCGAGCACCTCGTCGACCTTCATCATCGCCTCGCCCTTCACGGGCGCCTTGTGGTGCGACGACTGCGGGCAGTACGAACAATCCTCCGGACAGCCGCCGGTCTTCACGCTCAGCAAGGTGCACAGCTGCACCTCGTTCACCGGGTGGTGCGCGACGTGCACGACGCGCGACCGGTCGATAAGCTGGAAGAGCGGCAGATCGTGGATGGCGCGCACCTCGGCGAGCGTCCAGTCGTGGCGGAGGTCGGTAGACATCGGAGCGCTGTATACCAGATGCGCGGGCGCGGGGTGTTCGGGTATTTCGCGCGGCACCGCACGCTTCGCGGCGTGCACGCTGCTACGCGGCGCGCAGACGGCGGAATCGTGGCGCAGTGCGCAGACGCTCGTCGCCGAGACAGAGCAGCCCGGCGCGAAGCAGCTCCGGCGCGGGTCGCCGCGTCCAGCGCGTGACCGTGTCGGGCGAGATTCCGAGCTCCGCAGCGATGACGCGGCGCGGATGACCCACGTGCGCCGCGACGAGAGCGAACAGCCTGCGCCGGGTTACGTCCTCCGTCGCGGCGCAGCTCACGGCCCGCGCAATCTCGTCGAGCGTGCCCCCGGTCGCGAGAAGCGGCAGCGGCGAGCCGTCGACCGCGACGCTGGGGTCGGACGAGACGTAGCGGTGGAACCACTCCACGAACCCCTCGTCGGGACGACCGAGCGCAACAGCGAGTTCCACCGGCGTCACCCACGGATCGGCGCGCGCGCCGATCACGTCGCGATGGGTCGACCACAGCCAGCTCGCCGGGTCGCCCACGAAGCCCGCGCGCACGGGGTTCAGGAGCGCGTAGCGCATCTGCCGCTCGAGCTTGTCGTCGCCCAGCACCGGAAGCGGCGGCGGCACGGGCTGCCACTGCGGACCGGCGCCGAGCTCCCGCGCGAACGCACCGAGCTGATAGCCGACCAACCGCCGCAGAGCGTCCGCCGAAGCTGCGTGCACCAACACGTGCAGATGATCCGGCATGAGGCACGCCGCCAAGACGTGCTCGAACATGCGCCGCAGCCGCCACCACAACGCCCAGCAAGCATCCGCATCGGACAGCGGGCGGCGGGCTGCAGCGGCATGAGCGGTGACATGGAAGACCATGTCCTCCCATCGGTCTCGCGCGAGCGGAGTTGCGTTCCAACGCGCTGACAGCTCTTCTTGGGTTGCCCCCCACGCGCCACGTCGATTCACGATGCGCCGTGCTCGCTGCCGCTGCGCGCGGCGCAGGGCCCCCAAACCCGGCCGCTCCGCGCCCGGCCGGGGGCCCACGCCGTCACAACGTCACAACACGGTGAGCCGACACTTCGACCCCACATAACCGGTTATGTCCCCGGGATTTGTCGCCCGCGGGGGCGCAGGAGCGCCGTAGGGCGACATTTCGCCGAGCATAACCGGTTATGTCCCCGGATTTGTCGCCCGCGGGGGCGCGGGGGCGCCGTAGGGCGACATTTCGCCGAGCATAACCGGTTATGTCCCCGGAATTGTCGCCCGCGGCGCCCTGGCGCGGCAGCAGGCCGACACTTCGGCCCCACATAACCGGTTATGTCCCCGGATTTGTCGCCCGCGGCGCCCTGACGCGGCAGCAGGCCGACACTTCGGCCCCACATAACCGGTTATGTCCCCGGAATTGTCGCCCGCGGCGCCCTGACGCGGCAGCAGGCCGACACTTCGGCCCCACATAACCGGTTATGTCCCCGGATTTGTCGCCCGCGGGGGCGCGGGGGCGCCGTAGGGCGACATTTCGCCGAGCATAACCGGTTATGTCCCCGGATTTGTCGCCCGCGGGGGCGCGGGAGCGCCGTAGGGCGACATTTCGCCGAGCATAACCGGTTATGTCGCCGGATTTGTCGCCCGCGGCGCCCTGACGCGGCAGCAGGCCGACACTTCGGCCCCACATAACCGGTTATGTCCCCGGATTTGTCGCCCGCGGGGGCGCGGGGGCGCCGTAGGGCGACATTTCGCCGAGCATAACCGGTTATGTCCCCGGATTTTTCGCCCGCGGCGCCCTGGCGCGGCAGCAGGCCGACACTTCGGCCCCACATATCCGGTTATGTCCCCGGGAATTGTCGCGCGCTTCGCCCCACGCGCTTCGCCCCACGCGCTTCGCCCCACGCGCGTCGCCCCACGCGCGTCGCCCCACGCGCGTCGCCCCACGCGCTTCGCCCCACGCGCGTCGCCCCACGCGCTTCGCCCCACGCGCTTCGCCCCACGCGCGTCGCCCCACGCGCGTCGCCCCACGCGCGTCGCCCCACGCGCGTCGCCCCGCGCGCTTCGCCCCGCGCGCTTCGCCCCGCGCGCGTCGCCCCACGCGCTTCGCCCCGCGCGCTTCGCCCCACGCGCGTTCGCCCCACGCGCTTCGCCCCACGCGCTTCGCCCCACGCGCTTCGCCCCACGCGCGTCGCCCCACGCGCTTCGCCCCACGCGCTTCGCCCCACGCGCTTCGCCCCACGCGCTTCGCCCCGCGCGCTTCGCCCCGCGCGCTTCGCCCCGCGCGCTTCGCCCCGCGCGCTTCGCCCCACGCGCTTCGCCCCACGCGCTTCGCCCCACGCGCGTCGCCCCGCGCGCTTCGCCCCGCGCGTCGCCGCGCGCGCGTCGCCCCGCGCGCTTCGCCCCGCGCGTCGCCGCACACAATCGCGCGCTAGAACCCGATCGCCAGCCGCGCCGTCTCGCGATCCAGCCGCCCCGCGGTCATCAGCTTGCGGACGCTCATCTCGAAGGTCTGCATGCCGTAGGGATGCTCCCCCTGCTCCATCAGCTCCTTGAGCGAGGGATTGCCGACCGGACGCTTGATGCTCTCGCGCACCGAGCCCGTGGCGACCAGCACTTCCGCGGCGAGCACCACGCCCTGCGTGTCGGCGCGGGGTAGCAGCCGGTGCGCGATAACGCCCTGGAACACGTCGCCCAGGCGCTCGCGCAGATCCTCGGGGTCGCCCTCTGCCAGAGCGATGATGCGATTCATGGTGCGCGCCACGTCCGGCGTGTGCAGCGTGCTGAGCACGAGGTGCCCCGTCTCGGCCGCCTTGAGCGCGATCTCCATCGTCTCCGGGTCGCGGATCTCGCCCACCTGGATCACATCGGGGTCCTGCCTCAGCGATGCTCGCAGCGCGCTGGCGAAGCTGTGCGTGTCGAGGCCGATCTCGCGCTGGCTGATCGAGCAGTGATCGTCGGTGTGCAGGTACTCGATCGGGTCCTCGATGGTGATGATGTGGCGGGACATGTTGTGGTTCATGTGCCCGACCATCGCCGCCAGCGTGCTGCTCTTGCCGTTGCCCGCCGCGCCGACGCACAGCACCAATCCGCGATCCTTCTCCGCGAGGTCCAGACACGCCGAGGGCGACCCGAGCTCCTCGAAGGTCGGCACGTCGAACGGGATGATGCGCATCACGATCGCGAGCGTGCCGCGCTGCCGGTAGACATTGACGCGGAAGCGCCCGACGCCGGGCACGGCGTACGACGTGTCGTACTCGTCCAGCGAACCGAGCTTGTCCAGCACCTCCGGGTCCTTGATCAGGTGCCGTGCGACGGCCTCGGTGTCCTGCGGCTTGATCTTGTCGACCCTGAAGTAGACCAGCGACTCGCGCACGCGCGCCCCCGGCGGCTGCCCCACCTTCAGATGCACGTCGCGCGCCCCCGCCGCCGACGCCTTGCCAAGCAGCTGATGGAGATACTGCTCGGAGGCGTAGGGATTGCCGGTATTGCCGGGCGCCAGGCTGACCACGGCCGGATAGTAGCCGGCTTCGAACCGATTTTCGCGATCTAGAGCCGCTCGCGCAGCATGGCCCGCGCGCTCGCCGCGAGATCCCGCTCGTGGGGCGTTAGATCGGCGTTCTTTTCCAGCCTTTCGAGCACCGGAGCGCAGCTCCGCATGCCTTCCGGATCGAGCGCCTCGACGGGCCGCGGGGGCTCGGCGATCACGGCCTGAATCGCGCCGAGGACGGGGGCGATCTGCCGCGGCGCGCCATCGCGCAGGATCCGGCACAGCCGCGGCAACGCGAGCTCCGCGTCGTGCGCGCCCGGCAGCGCGCGCAGTGCCGTCAGTGCCAGCGTGCCCCCCGCCTCCACGCCCTGCATGAGCCCGGCCGCGCCCTCGCGCTCGGCCAACCGCTGCAGATCGATCGCGGCACCGCCGGCCGCCTGCTTCCAGAGCTTGTCCTTCGCGAGCGGCGTCGGCTGGTGGGGCGGACCGGGCCGCAGATCCGGCACCGGCCCACCCGTCGCTCCAGGCCTGGCGGGTGCGTTTCTTGCAGCTGCCGGCGCACCGATCGGGCCGGCGCCAGCGTGTTGCTGGCTGTGACAGCCGGCAAGCGCCGGCGCCACGGCGATCCAGAGCCAGCACAGGGAGCGCGACACCGCCCGAGCTTCTACGCGGGTCTGTCCCACCGGGCAAATCCGCGATCGGTGGCGGCGCCGACCCGGCCGGGCTATTCCCCGGCGGGGACGAACAGACCGCGTGTGGAGGGACCCGCTTGATGGAGACACGCATCACCTACTGCCGCATCTGCGAAGCCGCCTGCGGTCTTCTCGCAGATGTCGAAGGCGACGAGCTCCGCGCCCTGCGCCCCGATCCCGATCACGTCGTCTCGCGCGGCTTCGCCTGCGCCAAGGGAACGCGCTTCGGCGATCTGCACCAGAGCCCCGATCGCGTCGACCATCCGCTCATGCGCGAGGGCGAGCTCCTCGAGCAGACATCGTGGAACGCCGCCATCTCCGACATCGGCCAGCGGCTGGCGCGCATCCGCCGCGCGCACGGCCCGCACGCCGTCGGCGTGTACGTCGGCAACCCGAGCGCCTTCAGCTACTCCACCACGCTGCTTTCCATGGCGTTCATCAAGGGCCTACGCACGAAGAACGCCTTCAACGCCGGCTCGCTCGACTGCAACAACAAGTTCGTGGTCTCGCGCCGCATGTTCGGCTCGCCCGCCTTGCACCCTGTGCCCGATCTCGACCGCGCGCACTTCGCGCTGCTCGTCGGCACCAACCCCTCCGTCAGCCAGAGCTCGTTCATCAACGCGCCGCGCATGATCGAGCGGCTCAAGGGCATCGAGGCCCGCGGCGGCAGCGTCATCGTCGTCGATCCGCGCCGCACCGAGACGGCGAAGAGCGTCGGCACGCACCTGCCCATCGCGCCCGACACCGACGCCGCGTTCCTGCTCGGCCTGCTGCACGTCGTCTTCGCCGAACAGCTCGAATGCCGCAGCAAGACTTGCCGCCACGCGCGCGGCCTCGATGAACTGCGCGCCGCGAGCCTTCGTTTCCCACCGGAAAAGGTCGAGCGGGCAACGGGCATCCCGGCCGCCACCCTGCGCGACATCGCGCGGCGCTTCGCCCTGGCCAACGGCGCGTTCTGCCACGTCTCCACCGGCGTCAACCAGGGCCGCTACGGCAACATCGCCTACGCCGCCAAGATCGCGCTCGAGCTCGTCACCGGCAACCTCGACCGCGAAGGCGGCGCGCTGATGCCGCACGGCGCCATCGACGCCGCCGGCCTGCTCGCCCTCTCGCGACTGGACCGCGAGCCCCGCTGGAAGAGCCGCATCGGCAACCTGCCGCCGGTCATGGGCGCCCTGCCCGCCGCGATCCTCGCCGACGAGATCCTGACGCCCGGCGCGGGGCAGATCCGCGCGCTCGTGGTCATCGCCGGCAACCCTCTGCTCAGCGCACCCGACGGCACGCGCCTGCGCCGCGCACTGCAGCGGCTCGAGCTCTGCGTCTCGATCGATCTGTTCCAGAACGACACCGCCGCCTACGCCAGCCACGTGCTGCCGTGCACCGACTTCCTCGAGCGCGACGATCTACCGCTCGCGCAGATGCAGCTCCAGCCGGTTCCCTACGTACAGTACACCGAGCGCGTGGTGACGCCGCGCGCCGAGCGCCGCGAGGAGTGGCGCATCCTGCTCGACCTCGCCCGCGCCGCGCACGTCCCCCTGTTCGGCTCGCGCGCGGCGGATCTCGCGCTGCGCGCCACGCTCTCCACCGTCGGACCGCGCGCCATGGTCCTGCCCTTGCTCACCGGAGCGCTCGGACCGCGCCCGCGCCACGTGCTCCGCGAAAACCCGCACGGCGTGCTGGTCCGCCGCGAACGCCCCGGACAGTTCCTCTCCGGTCGCATCCAGACCCGTTCCGGCCGCGTCGAGCTCTTCCCCCAGGAAATCTATGCGCAGCTCGGCGAGCTCGAACGGAGCCTGGAAGAGCCGGCGCGCGGCGGGCCGGGCCTGGTGCTCAAGCTGATCACGCGCCGCGAGCGGCTCGGGCACAACTCGTGGATGCACGCCAGCCGCGCGCTGCGCACCGGCGAGCAGCGCGCCTATCTGTCACCCGCCGACGCCGAGCGCCTGGGCGTCCGCCATGGCGATCGAGTGCGCCTGAGCACCGACAGCGGCAGCATCGAGCTGCCCGCCGAACCGAGCGACGAGATCGTGCCGGGCGCCATCGCCGTTCCCCATGGCTACGGCCACGAAAAGCAGAGCGGCTGGCACGCCGCGCGCCTGCGCGGCGGCGCCAACGTCAACCTGCTCGCCGCCTCGGGCCCCCGCGCCGTCGACCCCCTGAGCGGCATGTGCCGCTTCGTCGGCATCCCCGTCCACGTCGAACGCATCGCCGACCGCCCCAGCATCGCCCCACACGGCGCGTAGCCCGACCCAAGGCCGCGCGTCGCGACAGCGCCGACGCGACGCGCCGTCGCGTTCGAGCCGCGCCGTCGCGTTCGAGCCGCGCCGTCGCGTTCGAGCCGCCGCGCCGTCGCGTTCGAGCCGCCGCGCCGTCGCGTTCGAGCCGCGCCGTCGCGTTCGAGCCGCCGCGCCGTCGCGTTCGAGCCGCGCCGTCGCGTTCGAGCCGCCGCGCCGTCGCGTTCGAGCCGCGCCGTCGCGTTCGAGCCGCCGCGCCGTCGCGTTCGAGCCGCGCCGTCGCGTTCGAGCCGCGCCGTCGCGTTCGAGCCGCCGCGCCGTCGCGTTCGAGCCGCCGCGCCGTCGCGTTCGAGCCGCGCCGTCGCGTTCGAGCCGCCGCGCCGTCGCGTTCGAGCCGCGCCGACATTTCTCCGGACATAACCGGTTATGTCCCCCGCCAGTGACGCCCGCTCCGCCCTGCGCGCCCCGCCCGCCGACATTTCTCCGGACATAACCGGTTATGTCCGCTCCAGCGACGCCCTCTCCGCCCTGCGCGCCCCGCCCGCCGACATTTCTCCGGACATAACCGGTTATGTCCCCCGCCAGTGTCGCCCTCTCCGCCCTGCGCGCCCCGCCCGCCGACATTTCTCCGGACATAACCGGTTATGTCCCGCTCCAGCGACGCCCGCTCCGCCCTGCGCGCCCCGCCCGCCGACATTTCTCCGGACATAACCGGTTATGTCCGCTCCAGCGACGCCCTCTCCGCCCTGCGCGCCCCGCCCGCCGACATTTCTCCGGACATAACCGGTTATGTCCCCCGCCAGTGTCGCCCGCTCCGCCCTGCGCGCCCCGCCCGCCGACATTTCTCCGGACATAACCGGTTATGTCCGCTCCAGCGTCGCCCGCTCCGCCCTGCGCGCCCCGCCCGCCGACATTTCTCCGGACATAACCGGTTATGTCCGCTCCAGCGACGCCCTCTCCGCCCTGCGCGCCCCGCCCGCCGACATTTCTCCGGACATAACCGGTTATGTCCGCTCCAGCGACGCCCGCTCCGCCCTGCGCGCCCCGCCCGCCGACATTTCTCCGGACATAGCCGGTTATGTCCGCTCCAGCGACGCCCTCTCCGCCCTGCGCGCCCCGCCCGCCGACACTTCTCCGAAAATAACCGGTATCGCCCTGAGCGACGCCACACCTACGACGAGGCCGACACCGTCGTGGGGCGGGCGGCGTGCTGCGCTGCGGGCATGGGTGCCCCCACGCCTTCCGCCGCGGGTCGGCCGGCGTGCTCGGCCGCTGGGCTGCGCTGCGGGCATGGGTGCCCCACGCCTTCCGCCGCGGGTCGGCCGGCGTGCTCGCCCGCTGGGCTGCGCTGCGGGCATGGGTGCCCCACGCCTTCCGCCGCGGGTCGGCCGGCGTGCTCGCCCGCTGGGCTGCGCTGCGGGCATGGGTGCCCCACGCCTTCCGCCGCGGGTCGGCCGGCGTGCTCGGCCGCTGGGCTGCGCTGCGGGCATGGGTGCCCCACGCCTTCCGCCGCGGGTCGGCCGGCGTGCTCGGCCGCTGGGCTGCGCTGCGGGCATGGGTGCCCCACGCCTTCCGCCGCGGGTCGGCCGGCGTGCTCGGCCGCTGGGCTGCGCTGCGGGCATGGGTGCCCCACGCCTTCCGCCGCGGGTCGGCCGGCGTGCTCGCCCGCTGGGCTGCGCTGCGGGCATGGGTGCCCCCACGCCTTCCGCCGCGGGTCGGCCGGCGTGCTCGCCCGCTGGGCTGCGCGCGCCGGGGCCCGCCAAGCGCGGCGCTCCGCGCCGCGCGGGGGCCCAACGTCCGCTCGGTCGCGCGGTATGTCGCTGTAGCATTTTGCTACGATTCAGGGCGCTATTGGCGCGCTTCCGGGCGCACATTGTGGCATAATGCCACATCTTGTCGGCCGTGGGCGCGATGCGCGGCTTGGACTGTGGGGACCCTCGGGCGGGCGGAGGCGGGCGGGCGGACAAGGGGCGGGGCGCGATGCGACGCGGGGCTGTTGCGACGCGGAAGGACGGCCCGCCGAGCACCGCCCGTGAGGGCCCCCGGGCGCGCGCAGCCCCGAGAGCGCGGGGCGGAGCCCCGCCACGGCCGAGGGCGAGCACGGCCGGGCGCGATTGTGTCGTGATCCGCCGGGGGAGCATCCTGGCGGGGAGGATCGGGGCCGGACGTTGCAGGGTCCCCTGCCCGTGCTCCACGCCCTCATGCCCAATATTGCGCCCACCCCCACCGTTGAGCTAAGACGCTTCGCCCGCGCGGCCCAGCGCCGCGCCGGAACGGGTCGGGCGCTGCCCAACCCGTTGAAAATGCGAGCTTCGCCCAGGTAGCTCAGTTGGTAGAGCAGCGGATTGAAAATCCGCGTGTCGATGGTTCGATTCCGTCCCTGGGCACAAATCGATGGGCAATCCGTGGGCGTGATTGCCCACGCGAGCCCAGCGCACGAAGGCCCGAAGCGACTGCCTCGACAGCGGGACCGGCGATTTCCGGTAGTGCCCAGTCGAGCGGCGCCGGCAGTCCGAGCCCGAGCTCTGCGGCGTGCCGCGCAGTGCGGCGGTAGCGGTTGATCATGACCGACGAGCGGTGCCCGGTGCGGTCGCTCACCCACGCTTCGGACTTGCCGACCGCGAGGTCCAGCGTGACGCACGTGGCGCGGAGGCGGAGCGGACGAAGCAGTCGATTGGCGCTAGTCTCGCCCGGCAGCCGCGCCGGTCATGAGCGACTCCAACTCCAACGCCCTGCTGATCACACCGGAGGCGACGCTTGCGAGCGCGCTAGAGGGCGTCCTGCCCGACTCGATCGCAGTGGACCGGGTCGGGTCCGTCGACGACGCGCTCGCGCGCCTGGACCAATCGCCGTTCGAGGTTCTGCTTGTCGATCTCGGATCGTCGGCGGATGAAGCGCTCTCCCAGCTGCTCGAGCGCGCCGGCGAGACACCGGTCATCGCGATCACCGACGCGCAGCACGCCGCGCTTGGCGTCCAGGCCGTGCGCGCCGGGGCCCAGGACTTCCTGCGCAACCCGTTCGATCCCGACGAGGTGCTGTACGTGGTCGGCAAGTCGCTGAAGAGCGCCGCGCTCCACGCGGACGAGCCGCCGCCGTCGCTCCTCTTGACGCCCGAGACGCCGATTCTCGGTACGTCGCGGGCGATGCAGGAGCTCCGGGCGACTCTCGCGAAGGCCGCCGATGGCGTGGCCACGGTGCTCGTGCGCGGCGAGAGCGGCAGCGGCAAGGAGCTTGTCGCGCGGCAGCTCCACGAGCTGAGCCCGCGCCGCCAGGGGCCGTTCGTCAAGGTGCACAGCGGGGCGCTGCCCGACAACCTGCTCGAGAGTGAGCTGTTCGGCTACGAGAAGGGCGCGTTCACCGGCGCGACGGCGTACAAGCCGGGTCGGCTGGACCTGGCGGCAGGCGGCACGCTGTTTCTGGACGAGATTGGCGATATCAGCCCGGCGGTGCAGGTCAAGCTGCTCAGGGTGCTGCAGGACCGCGAGTACGAGCGGCTCGGTGGCACGCGCACGCTGGAGGCGGACGTGCGCTTCGTCGCGGCCACGCACCGCGACCTGGAGACGCTCGTTCGCGAGGGCAAGTTCCGCGAGGATCTCGTTCTATCGCTTGAACGTCGTGTCGTTGTGGGTTCCGCCGCTGCGCGAGCGCACGGACGACATCGAGACGCTGGCGCTTCACTTCTGCCAGGTCCACGCCGCCGGCAACGGCAGGAGCGGCGTGCTGCTCGACGTGGCGGCGCTCGAGCTCCTCAAGGCGCACAAGTGGCCGGGAAACGTGCGCCAGCTCTCCAACTTCATCGAGCGACTGGTGGTCCTGGCGAACGGTCCACGCATCCCTGCCGAGGACGTGCAGCGTGAGCTGTCGCGGCAGGAAGGCACGCTCGGTTTTGCCGCCGCCAGCGGCTTCGCCCCGAAGGTGAGCGCCGACAGCGGTGTGGTCGAGCTCGCCGCGGCGCTCGAGAAGGCCGAGCGCCGCGCACTGGAGAAGGCGCTGAAGAGCGCCCAGGGCAACCGCAACGTGGCCGCGCGCCTGCTCGGGATCAGCCGCCGCAGCCTCTACTACAAGCTGCAGGAGCACGGCCTGTCGTAGGCGTCGGGGTGCAAGCCCTTGCACCCGAGCGCAAGGCGCTGCCCACGCGGGGTGCAAGCCCTTGCACCCGGGCGCGGGAATCTACGGACCTACCGGCATTTCCTGTCGGCACGGCAGTTGCTCAAGGCCTGCCGTCCCACGACAGGAGAAAACCATGATTCGTACGACCACCACCACTTCCTTGATCCTCGCGGCTGTTCTGCTCGGCGGTTGCACCAACGGCATCGGCAGCGGACAAGGCGGCGCTGCTCCGGACGCGACCAGCGCGCATGCCGACGACGGCGACGGCGTACCCGCCGATCAGGACCTGTGCCCGGGCACGGCGGCCGGCGCAGCGGTGGACGGCAACGGCTGTTCCGCCGAGCAGCGTCAGGCCCAGCAGAACGCCCACGCTGAATGGTGGAGCGGCTGCCGGCGGCAGCCCCGGGCACGACGGCGGGCTCGTCGGGCGGCAGCGCGCAGACCGGCAGCGACGGCCAGGTGGCACCCAACGGCTTCGCGAAGTTCGTGCTCGACCCGAAGGGCCCGGTGCCCGTCACGCTCGAGACGCTCGCCCAGAACGTGAAGAAGACCGACCACGGCTTCGACCTCGAGGGCACCGTGCTGATCGAGGTGCCGGGCAACCAGCACGTCACGCTTGCCGAGGCCAACGTGAAGCTCGAGTACGACAGCACGAAGGGTGAAGGCCTGCAGTCGTTCAGCGGCACGGCCGAGCTGCCTTTCCCGGACATCGGCTTCATGCAGGGCGTCCACGTCGACGACCCCGTCTACGCTTCGGTCGGCTACGACCTCGGCAAGAACATCCAGAACGTCAACGCGCCGATCGAGAAGGACCGCAAGTACTTCTACTTCACGTTCTCGGCCGGGCTCAGCGCCCAGATCGGCAAGCTCGACGTGGGGACGCCGGTGAACCAGAGCGTAACCATGACGCTCGACCCGTCGGATCCTTCGTTCTTCATGCGCGCGTCCCTGGGCGGTCTGATGGGACCGGTCGAGGACGCCAGCGTCGGCTTCTCGATCGGCGGGCACCTGCCGTTCACCCCGGAGAACACCTGGGGCATCGACGCGACGAAGGCGACCTTCGACGGCCACATGTGGGTCGGCGGCAAGGTGAGCCTGCAGGATCTCGAGCTGCCGCTCGCGGTCGGCGGCAACACGGTGATCGATCTCGACCCGGACAACGACGGCAAGACCGTGTTCCAGGATCCAGCCCAGGGCTTCACGTTCGGCTCGAACTCGGAGCTCGACGTGAGCTTCGACGCCGGCGTGCTGTCGCTGGAGATCCCCGTGAGCCAAGGCGACCACGGTGGGGCACGTGGACAGCAGCGGGGCGTGGGCCATGTACAGCGGTCACACGCACGCCGGCGACGACTGGCTGCCTGCCGACTACGTGCCGATCAAGAACCCGGCGGACCTGCTGGTGGCGGGCTACGCCTCCACGCAACGTCACCGACAGCTACTACAAGGCCGAAGGCGACATGAAGCTGGACGCTGGCACGCTGGGCAAGTGGACGGGGCTGAACCTGGACGACCTGGCCATGGCCCAGGCCACGCTGGACATCGACCAGAACGGCGTGAAGGTCACGGGCAAGGCCTCCACCAGCATCTCGCCCGTGATCGGGCTGAACGGCGACATCGACGCGGTCGGCTTCTTCAACGGCGATCCCGCCGGCTGGTACGTCACGCTCGACGGACGACTCGCCGTCAAGGGCATCGATCTGTCGTCGTCCGCCCACGCCAAGCTCGACAAGAACGGGTTCGTGGTCAGCGGCAAGATGCAGACGCCGGTCTCGCTGATCGCGATGAGCGGCAGCATCAACTCGTCCGGCATCGACCTCGAGGGCAACGCGAACGTCACGATTCCCATCGAGGCCGGCAAGCAGGTCGTGCAGACGGTCACCGACGCGGCGATCTGCGGCACCCAGTACGTGACCGACGGCGCAATCTGCGGCTACCAGACGGTGACCGACGGCGCCAAGTGCGGCTACACAGCAGTCACCAGCGCGGCCCAGTGCGGTTACACCACGGTCACCAGCGCAGCGGAGTGCGGATACAAGACGGTCACCAGCGGCGCGATCTGCGGCTACCACACCGTGACCGACATCATCCAGTGCGGCATCGACATCCTGGGTGGCGCGAAGTCCTGCAAGGTGGCCAACACCTGCAAGACGGCGGCGAGCTGCCAGGTGGCGGCGACCTGCAACGTCGCCAAGACGTGCAGCGTCGCGAACAGCTGCCAGATCGCGAAGACCTGCAACCAGACCGTGACCATCCCGAACTACAACTACGGCACGTTCACGGGATCGGTCGACGTGAAGATCGGCGACAGCGGCCTGGACGGCACGGTCAGCGGCCAGTACTGCCCGGCCAGCGGCAGCTGCACCACGCTCGGCAGCGGCTACGTCAAGGTGACCAGCGGCACGCCCGAAGCCTGCGTCAGCGTGAGCGGCCTCGGCGACTTCTGCGCGCAGTTCTGATCGCCACCGAGCCAGGCCAAGCGGCGCCGGTTTCCCTCGGGGAGCCGGCGCCGCGGTCTTTTGTGCGACACGAGACCCCGGAGTTGTTTGAACGCCCCGCGTGACGCGGTAGCCCGGCGACGATGCCGCTCGATGCCGGACAGCGCCAGCCACCGGATTTCCAGGCTTCGAGTCGCACCCGCCACTCGGCGGTGCTTCCGCGCGCTTGTAATCCGCGGCGGAATGCGTCGAGACTCCGCGCCACAAGGAGACGCCATGAAGACCAAGATCACCGAACTGTTCGGCATCCAGCATCCGATCATCCAGGGCGGCATGCACTACGTGGGCTTCGCAGAGCTCGCCGCGGCGGTGTCGAATGCGGGCGGGCTCGGGATCATCACGGGCCTCACCCAGCCGAACCCGGAGGCGCTGTCCGCAGAGATCGAGCGCTGCAAGGGAATGACGGACAAGCCCTTCGGCGTGAACCTGACGTTTCTGCCCGCCTTCGCCGCGCCGGACTACCCGGGCTACATCGACGCCATCCTGAACGGCGGCGTGACCATCGTGGAGACTGCCGGCAGAAACCCGCAGGAGTACTTGCCCGGGCTGAAGGCTGCCGGCGTGCGCATCATCCACAAATGCACGTCGGTGCGCCACGCGCTGAAGGCCGAGAAGATCGGCTGCGATGCGGTGTCCGTGGACGGCTTCGAGTGTGGCGGTCACCCCGGGGAGGACGACATCCCCAACATGATCCTGTTGCCGCGGGCCGCCGACGAGCTGTCGATCCCGTTCGTGGCCTCCGGCGGCATGGCCGACGCACGCTCCCTGGTCGCGTCGCTGGCTCTGGGCGCTGAAGGCATGAACATGGGAACGCGCTTCATCGCCACCAGAGAAGCGCCGGTGCACGACAACGTGAAGCAGGCCATCGTCGCCGCCTCGGAGCTGGACACGCGGTTGGTGATGCGCCCGCTACGCAATACCGAGCGCGTGATGAACAACGCCGCCGTCGAGCGCATCCTGGAAAAGGAGAAGGCACTCGGCAAGGACCTGCAGATCCAGGACATCATCCAGGAGGTCGCGGGCGTCTACCCGCGCATCATGCGCGAAGGGGACATGGACGCCGGCGCCTGGTCCTGCGGCATGGTGGCGGGCCTCATCAGCGACATCCCCACCTGCAAAGAGCTGATCGACCGCATCATGAGCGAGGCCGAAGCCTTGATCCGCGGGCTGCTCGCGTAGCCGGTGAGGGCGCGCCTCTGCCGCCTCTCGTTTTTCACGCAACTGCCGCCGCCCGCGTCCGATGAGGGACGCGATGCAGGACACGACGAAAGCTCCGGCGGAGTCCATCGCGGTCGGCGCCTGCGTGCCGGGCACGCCGTATCGCGTGGTCGGCATGCTCGGCGCAGCGAACGCCGGCAGCGTGTACGAGGTGGAGCACGTGGAGCTCGGCAAGCGTTTCGCGCTCAAGGCGCTGCCGCGGCGGGCCGCGCGCTTCGACACCGTGGGGCGGCTCAAGAACGAGTGGCGCGCGCTGGCGCGGCTCGCGCACCCGAACATCATCGCGGTGACGGACGCGGGCACCACTCCGGACGGTCTGCCCTTCTTCGTGATGGAGCGGCTGGAGGGCGAGTCGCTGCGCGCGCGGCTCGAGCGCGAGGGCCGGCTGCGCGCCAGCGAGGCGATCGGCATTGCCGCGGGCGTCGCGGCTGCACTCGGTGCGGCGCATCGCATCGGCGTGGTGCACCGCGACGTGAAGCCGGAGAGCATCTTCCTCGCGCGCGGCGGGCGGGTGAAGCTGCAGGACTTCGGGCTGGCGAAGCTGCACAGCGCGCCGTCGAAGCTCACAGCGCACGGCGTCGCCGTCGGCACGCCGCGCTACATGGCGCCCGAGCAGGCACTGGGCGAGAAGGTCGATCACCGCGCCGACTTCTACGCGCTGGGGCTGGTGCTGTTCGAGATGCTGGCGGGTGCGGGCCCCTTCGACGACGCCGAGGACACGGGCGCGCTGCTGCTCCGGCGCGCAACGGGCAAGGCGCCGTCGCTGGCGACGCGCGCCGCCGGGCTGCCAGCGGATCTCGATGCGCTGGTCGCAGAGTTGCTCGCGCGCAATCCGGCAAGTCGTCCGCCCGACGCGCGCAGCATCGCCGACGAGCTGCAACAGATCGGCTCGCGGCTGCTCGCGCCGGTGACGCACGATTCGCCGACGCGCGAGGCCTGCTACTCGGCGGAAACGCGCCCGACGATCGTGCCGCCGGCGAACAGCGCCGCCACGCGGCCCGGCCCGCCCCCGCGCGTCGACGCGGCCGGACAGACGCGTCCGGACGGCATCGCGGCGCGCTCGTCGGCGCCTCCCCCGGCCGCGGCGCTGGATCCCAACGCCACCGCGCTGGCGATCCCGGTGCGGCGTGCCGTTCCGCCGCCGCTGCCGGTGGCCGCCGCGCAGCACACGGCGATCCGATCGACTCCGCTGTCGTCGTCTCCACCGGTCGCCGCGCCAGCGCGGCCAGCCGTCGGACTGCGCCCCGGGCCTTCGCGGCGTGCCGTCGCAAAGCGGGCTGCGCTGATCGGCGCCGGCGCGGCGGTGCTGCTGCTGTGCTGTCTCGCGCTCGGCTGGGTGCTCGTCGGCGGCGAGAGCGTCGCGCGCGCGGCCCACGCGGATCTGCCACCCCATGCCGCGCTCGCCAACACTCTGCCAACGCGTCCCCGGGCGGCGCGGCCCGCGGCGTCGTCGCAGAGTGCGCCGGCGCCTCTTCCCGTCGAAAGCCCGAAGCCGGCGCCGCGGGAGCGGCCCACGGCCAGCGCGCGGCCGGCTCGTCCCCGGCCGGCACATCGGCGCACGGTCGTGCCGGTCGTCAAGCGCCCCAGCGCCGCGGCCTCCGTGGCAGCGCCCCGCTCCGGCGGCGCGCTTCCCGCCAGCGCGCCGGCCGACGCCACCTCCATGCTCTGCCATCCGGAGATCCCACCGAATCCATACGGGGCGCTGCCGTCGTCCGGCCTGTAGCGGCAAGCAAGCGCTCGATTTCGACGAACCGGCGACGCCCGTTGACCGGACCTGCAGGCAATCTGGTGCGAGGAGAATCGGCAGTAACTTGACCCCGCCGCGGCCTGGAGCGATTCCTGGGCTGCTGCTGGGCTGTTCGGAACGGCGCGGGAGCACGTGAAGGCGATGCAGGACGAGCACGGCAACCATCCGGACGGAGGCGACGAGGCGCCGGGCTCGGGCCCGCTGGTCGACGTCTTCGAGCGGCCGTCGGCGGCGCGCAGCGAGGGCCAGCTGTACGCCCCTCCGCGCACCGTGCCGCCCACGTCCGATCACCGCACCCTCGAGATCGAGACGGTCAAGGTCCACAAGGATCCGAAGCGCGCGGCGGTCACGCAGCCGAGCCTCAGGCGCGCGCGACAGCAGGCAGGGGCCGCGCCGCCGCAACCCGGTAGCGAGCCGCCCGGGGCGCACGCGGTGCCCGACAGCACGCACCCCGTCATCGCGGGCGAGCGCTCGCACGCTTCGTCGGCGGTGTGGCTGCTCGCGCTCGGCGCGGTCGTGGCGCTGGTCGCGGTGGGCATCGTGCTCGCGCGCGGTCACTCCGCGGCTCCGGAAGCGACGGGCAGCGCGGAGCAGGCTTCACCCGCGGCGGCTGCAAGCAGCGCGGCGGTCGCCGCATCAGGCAGCAACGCCACGCCCCGCGTCGAGCCTGCCGCGGCGGCGCCCGCGCCCTCGGTCGAGCCGGCTCCGGCGCCCTCGCCCTCCGCCACGCATCACGCAGCGCCGGTGCATCCCGCCGCAGCGCCGGAGCCGCGCGAAAAGCCCGCGACGCCCCACGCCGCACAGCCAGCCCCCAGCGCGAAGCCGAAATACCAGCCGCTGTTCTGATCGCGGCGCAACCGGGGGCGGCTCTGCCCGGCGATCTACCGAGGGCGCGCGAGCTCCGGGCAATTCGCACCGACGGATACCGGCAGCTGGGCAGTTTCCGCCCTGGCTGGAATCGTGTCTCTCCGGGGTGCGGAAATGTCGCACCTTGGACCCGCTGCGACTACCCTCCGCCCCCGGCGACCGGTAGATCCGGCGTCGCCGATCGACTGCTCCGCCATGCTTTTCGTCGTCCGCCCCCGTCGCGCACTTCCGCAACCGTGCACCCCGCGCAGGGTCCGAGCCGGTCGCCGTGCGTGCGCCGTGCTCGCCAGTGTGGTCGCGCTGTCCTTCGCCCTGCCGGCCTCGGCCGCGCCCAGCCAGCACGAGCGCGCCGAAGCCCTCTTCAAGCAGGGCCGCGCCGCGTACATGAAGGGCGACTTCAAGACGGCCTACCAGCGCCAGCACGACGCCTGGCGGCTCGAGAAGAGCTTCGACATCGCGGCCAACCTCGGCCAGGCCGAGCTGCAGCTCAAGCTCTACCGCGACGCGGCCGAGCACTTCCGCTACGCGCTCGATCACTTTCCGCCGTCGGGCGACAAGCAGAAGAAGCAGCGCCTGCAACAGAGCTTCGACAAGGTCCGCGCAAAGGTCGGCGCGCTCACTCTCCATGTGCAACCGGACGGCGCGCGGGTGAGCGTCGACGGCACCGCCCTCGCCCCGCCGCTGCCCTCGCCGCTGTTCCTCGACGCGGGGCAGCACGAGCTCGCAGTCGATGCGGAGGGCTACACCCCGCAGAACAAGAGCGTGGCGGCGAAGGCGGGCGGGAGCGACCAGCTCGACGTGACGCTGGAGAAAGCCGCGGCCCCCGCTCCCGCGACCCCCGCGCCGCCGGCGACGAGCAGCGCGGCGCCGCCAGCGTCGTCTCCGCCAACGTCCGATACCGGCGACCATCACGTCGAGCCGCGCACGGTGGCGATCATCACCGGGGCGGGTTTGACGGCGGTCGCGCTGGGCGTGGGGATCGGCTTTCTGGTGGATGCGGGCTCGGCCGACAGCAACGCGAGCGATCTGCGCTCACAAGCTGTCAAGGAAGTCGGCACCAATGGTTGCGCGGCGAATCCCGACGCGAGCGTGTGCGTGGCGCTGCACGACGCGAACGACCACGCGAGCCGCAGCCGCACGGTTTCCACGGTGGGCTTCGTCGGGGCCGGCGTGTTCGCCGTGGCCACCGTGGGTGCCGTGTTGTTCTGGCCCAGGCACGCGCACCACGCGGAAGCGCGCGGCACGCACGGCGTCAGGATGATGCCGGTCGTGCTCGGAGCGTCGGGGCTGGGCGTGGACTACCCGAACACGGGGCTATTCAGCGCGGGGGGCATCGGCGTCAAGGGGCACTTCTAGCCGCCCTACCGAGTGGAAATCACCCGGGGGCGTTGACTTGGTGGGGATTTTGGCTGTCATCATCGGGTGACGGCTCGCTTCGGGGGCGATAGCCCCGTTGGCTCATGGAGGCGGTGATGCGCGTAAATCGATTCCTTGGCTTGACGATCCTGTTCAGCGCCGGCTGGCTGTGCCTGCCTGCGTGCAGCGGCAGCTCCAGCTGCGCCGACAACAACGCCTGCGGCACAGGCGGGTCGAGCGGCAGCGCGGGCTCGGGCGGATCGGGCGCCAGCGCGGGCTCGGGCGGATCGGGCGCGAGTGCGGGCACCGGCGGCAGTGACGGTGGCGCGGGGACGGGCGGAGCGAGCGGCAGCGGCGGCGATGGCGGCGGATGCGACACGTCGAAGTCGCCCTCGGCGGAGAGCTGTCTGGTGGATGACCAGTACGCGGTCTTCGTCGACGGCACGGCGAGCGCAAGCGGCGATGGCTCGAAAGCGAGTCCGTTCAAGACCATCGGCGAGGCCCTCGCAGGCGCAGCCGGCAAGATCATCCTCGTCTGCGACACGACCTACGCCGAGCAGGTGAAGCTCGGTGCCGGCGCGAAAATCTTCGGCGGCTTCAAGTGCACCGACTGGAGCTACGACGGCGGACAGCGCGCCGTCGTCGCGCCGACGAGCGAAGGCTACGCGCTCGAGATCGACAGCGTGACGGATCCCGTCGTGATCGAGGACGTGGAGTTCGACGCGGCGGACGCTTCCACGCCGGGCGCGAGCAGTGTGGCGGGGTTCGTGCACGGGTCGACGGAGGTCGTGTTGCGGCGGGACAAGCTTGTGGGCGGGAAGGGTGCGACGGGCAGCGCCGGGGCGGCGTTTGGCTCGGCGGCGACGACGGGGGCGACGGGGCACGACGGCAAGAACGCTTGTAGCTCGCCGGCGTCCGGTGGCCCGCAGGTGGAGACGCAGTGCGGCGGCGCGGCGAGTGGGAGTATCGGGGGCAGCGGGGGGCGATGGAGATGCACGTGAATCACGTTGAGCTGGCGGAAACGGCAGTCCCGGGCAGCCTACTGGGACCACTGGGGGCGGGCCTGGCGATTGGTCAGACGGGCCGGCTGGCTCAACTGCGTGGCAGGCACAGGGTCGGGGCAACGGCGGTGTGAGCGGCGTCCCGGCAAGCCCGGCGCTGGCGGCGCCGCGATGGGCACGCTCGACGCCAGCGGCTACGCGCCCGCCGACGGCGGCGCGGGCAAGGCGGGTGGCCCCGGCCAAGGCGGCGGCGGCGGCGGCGGCGCCAAGGCGCCGAGCTGCGGTACCGGTGCCTCCGGCGGAATCCGGCGGCGGTGGCGGCTGCGGCGGCCAGGGCGGACATGCGGGCTCCGGCGGCGGCGCCAGCATCGCGCTCGCGAGCGTGAGCTCCACGGTCACGCTCGACAGCTGCGATCTCGTCGCCAGCGATGGCGGCGCGGGCGGCAAGGGCGGTGACGGGCAGCGTGGCGGAGATGGCGGAACAGCAGGAGGCGGCGGGAAGGGAAGTGGCACGAGCAGCAACGCCTGCACGGGCGGCGATGGGGGCCAGGGCGGCTTCGGCGGTCCTGGCGGCGGCGGCTCGGGAGGAGCCAGCGTCGGCATCGCCTACACCGGCACGCAACCCACGGTCACCGGCGGCACCATCACCGTCGCGCAGACCCCGGCGCCCGCCGGCAAGGGCGGCGCCGAGCGTCGACACCGGCTCCAAGGACGGCAGCGCCGGCATCACGCAGAAGGTACAGAAGTTCTAGAGCTTCACTCTCCACGCAACCCCCACCCCCACCCTTCCCGAATACACTCCACGCATGTCCCCCCTCCGCACCACCACCCTCGCCTCTTTCGTCGCGCTCGTCGCGATGCTGGCGGGGTGCGGGTCGGGGTCGTCGAGCTGCAGCGACACGCGCACGTGTGGAAGCGGCGGATCGGGCGCCAGCGCGGGCTCGGGCGGATCGGGCGCGAGTGCGGGCACCGGCGGCAGTGACGGTGGCGCGGGGACGGGCGGAGCGAGCGGCAGCGGCGGCGATGGCGGCGGATGCGACACGTCGAAGTCGCCCTCGGCGGAGAGCTGTCTGGTGGATGACCAGTACGCGGTCTTCGTCGACGGCACGGCGAGCGCAAGCGGCGATGGCTCGAAAGCGAGTCCGTTCAAGACCATCGGCGAGGCCCTCGCAGGCGCAGCCGGCAAGATCATCCTCGTCTGCGACACGACCTACGCCGAGCAGGTGAAGCTCGGTGCCGGCGCGAAAATCTTCGGCGGCTTCAAGTGCACCGACTGGAGCTACGACGGCGGACAGCGCGCCGTCGTCGCGCCGACGAGCGAAGGCTACGCGCTCGAGAATCGACAGCGTGACGGATCCCGTCGTGATCGAGGACGTGGAGTTCGACGCGGCGGACGCTTCCACGCCGGGCGCGAGCAGTGTGGCGGGGTTCGTGCACGGGTCGACGGGGGTCGTGTTGCGGCGGGACAAGCTTGTGGGCGGGAAGGGTGCGACGGGCAGCGCCGGGGCGGCGTTTGGCTCGGCGGCGACGACGGGGGCGACGGGGCACGACGGCAAGAACGCTTGTAGCTCGCCGGCGTCCGGTGGCCCGCAGGTGGAGACGCAGTGCGGCGGCGCGGCGAGTGGGAGTATCGGGGGAGCGGGCGGCGATGGGGCGCCGAGCAACACGAAGAGCGGCGGCAATGGCAATCCCGGGCAGACGGGGAGCCAGGGCTGGGGGCGGAGCTCGGCGATACGGTCGAGAAGAGTTCCGGCTGGTCCTGCTCAGTGGGCGGCACCGACGGCGGTGGCGGGCAACCGGTGCCAACGGCCCCGCCGGCAAGCCCGGCGCTGGCGGCGCCGCGATGGGCACGCTCGACGCCAGCGGCTACGCGCCCGCCGACGGCGGCGCGGGCAAGGCGGGTGGCCCCGGCCAAGGCGGCGGCGGCGGCGGCGGCGCCAAGGCGCCGAGCTGCGGTACCGGCGCTTCCGGCGGAATCCGGCGGCGGTGGCGGCTGCGGCGGCCAGGGCGGACATGCGGGCTCCGGCGGCGGCGCCAGCATCGCGCTCGCGAGCGTGAGCTCCACGGTCACGCTCGACAGCTGCGATCTCGTCGCCAGCGATGGCGGCGCGGGCGGCAAGGGCGGTGACGGGCAGCGTGGCGGAATGGCGGAGCAGCAGGAGGCGGCGGGAAGGGAAGTGGCACGAGCAGCAACGCCTGCACGAGGCGGCGATGGGGGCCAGGGCGGCTTCGGCGGTCCTGGCGGCGGCGGCTCGGGAGGAGCCAGCGTCGGCATCGCCTACACCGGCACGCAACCCACGGTCACCGGCGGCACCATCACCGTCGCGCAGACCCCGGCGCCCGCCGGCAAGGGCGGCGCCGGACGTCGACACCGGCTCCAAGGACGGCAGCGCCGGCATCACGCAGAAGGTGCAGAAGTTCTAGAGCTTCACTCTCCACGCAACCCCCACCCCCACCCTTCCCGAATACACTCCACGCATGTCCCCCCTCCGCACCACCACCCTCGCCTCTTTCGTCGCGCTCGTCGCGATGCTGGCGGGGTGCGGGTCGAGCACGTCTGATTGCGCTTCGACGCGGACGTGCGCGCGGGGAGGCGCTGCGGGAGCCGACGGGGGCGGGAACGCGGGCGCGGGTGGAGGCAGCGCTGGCTCGTCGACCGGCGGCGCTGGGGGGTCCGACGGTGGCGCGGGCACGGGCGGCGGCTCCGCGGGCACCGATGGCGGTGTGTGCGACCCGTCGAAGACGCCCGCCGAGGACAGCTGCGTCGTCTCCGACAAGTACGGCGTGTTCGCCTCGCCCAAGGGCGACGACACGCTGGGCGACGGCAGCATGGCCGCGCCCTACGCAACGTTGGGCAAAGCCATCGCCGAGGCACGGATCGGCGCCAGGCGCGTCTACGCCTGCGCCGATGGCGGGACCTTCACCGAGCCCACGCTGAGCGTCGACTCGAAACTGGACGGCGCGCAGCTGTACGGCGGCTTCCACTGCGCCGACTGGAGCTACGATCCCTCGCTGCAGACCACACTCGACTCGGTCAATCCCGTCGCCATCAAGGTCAGCGGACTCACCAAGGGGCTGCACATCGAGGACTTCGACCTCCGCGCCCGCTACGCCACGGTGCCCGGGGATTCGAGCGTCGCCTTGTGGGTCGACTCGAGCGCCAACGTCGTGCTCCAGCACGTCATCCTGCACGCACGCCAGGGCGCCGACGGCAAGGACGGCGCAGCCTTCGCGAGCAGCGCCAAGCAGGGCGCGGTCGGCAACCCCGGCGCAAACGGCGCCTGCACGACCGTGAGCATTCCGCCTCCGAATGACGGCGGCACAGCCGTCTCCACCCAGTGCGGCAGCAGCACCAGCACCGGCGGCAAGGGCGGCGACGGTCCGACGGCCACCGTCACACCCGGTGGCAACGGCGCAGCGGGCCAGCCGGCGCTCGGTGCCGGTGCCGGCGGCCACGGGCAGACCAGCGCGAGCTGGACCTGCGCTGCCAGTGGAACCAACGGCGGCGGCCGCGCCGGCGGGAGCGGGGGCAACGGCGGGAAAGGCCCGGGAGCCACCGGCAAAGGCTCACTGGACGCGACGGGCTATCACGGCAGCGCCGGCCAGAGCGGCAAGCCGGGCAGCATCGGACAGGGCGGCGGCGGTGGTGGCGGCGCGCAGGACGCCTCGGTCTGCGACGGCTACGGGCACGGCTCGTCGGGCGGCAGCGGCGGCTCGGGAGGTTGTGGAGGTGCTGGTGGCCCCGGCGGCGGAGGCGGCGGATCGAGCATCGCTCTGCTTTCGGTCGATTCCACAGTGAACCTGTCCGGCTGCACGCTCCAGGCCTCCAGCGGCGGCATCGGCGGCAAGGGAGCCACCGGGCAGACCGGCGGAGCCGGCGGCAAGCCCGGCGCAGGCGGGAAGTTCGAGGCGGGCAAGAACGGCACGGACGCCTGCGCGGGCGGCGACGGCGGAAACGGCGGCAACGGCGGCGCAGGCGGCGGCGGACTCGGCGGACACAGCCTCGGCGTCGCGTACGTGGGAACGAAACCGACGCTCGACACGGCGACGACATTCCAGCTGGCGTCGTCCCCGGCCCTGGGCGGACCGGGTGGCGGCGGCAGCACGAGCAACAAGGGCACCGACGGCCTCGTGATGCAGGTGCTGGGATTCTGATCTGGCCGGCGACTGACCCATGAGCGTATCGATACCGGGACGGTTCAGGCGGGGCTTTTCGACTGTGGTGGTGGGGTGCCTGCTCGTCGCGGGCACGGCGCGCGCGGCAGGCGGCGGCCAAGGAAAAGCGCACGGCGGCAACAAGGCGCACGTCGCGACGCCGGCGGAGATCGCCGTCGCGCGCCGGCTGTTCCGCGAAGCGTCGAAGCTCGAGAAGGCCAAGCACTGGGCGGACGCGGCGAAGAAGCTCCACGGCGCGCTGGACATCAAGGAAACGCCGGGCCTGCGCTACCACCTCGCCTACTGCGAGGAGAACATGGGCCAACTCGTACAGGCGCTGGTCGACTACGATCGCGCCGCGGAGATGATCTCCGACGGCGTCAAGGCGCCGGACGTGGCGGCACGGCTGGACGCGGCACGCACCGCGCTGAAAAAGCGCGTGCCGATGCTGACCGTAACGATACCCGCGGATGTGCCCGGCGCCAGGCTCTCGGTGGACGGACACACAATGGCGCCGGCTGTGGCGGGGCAGCCGATCCCGCTCGAACCGGGACAGCACAACCTCCAGGTCACCGCGCACAGCTACAAGCCGTTCCACGCCAACGTCACGCTCGCCGAGGGCGAGCGCAAGACCCTCCCGGTGGAACTCGCCAAGCCCGAGCCGGCGCCCGCAACGCCGGCCGCTCCCGCTCCCCGACCCACCGCGGACACGGGAACCCAGGGCCGCGCGTTCCCGCTGCGCACAGTCGTGCTGATCGGCGAAGGCGCGGTCACGTTCGCCGGGCTCGGCGTCGGCATCGGCTTCACGGTCGCGCGCGGCAACGCCTCGAGCCGTGCGGACGACGCGCAGGCCGCCATCGACCGGAAGACGGGCAATCCCGGCGATCCGTCGGCGTGCACGAACGCGTCCCCCGACGTGCAGACGAGCTGCGACGATCTGACCAGCGCACTCTCCGACAAGGACAACGACGGCAAGCTCGCGACCGTCGGCTTCATCGGCGCCGGAGTCGGCGCCGCAGCGACCATCGCGACGTGGCTCTTGTGGAAACCGGCAGCAAGGCAACACGCGCTCGCCGTGACAATGCAGCCCGTCGCAGGCGGCGGCCTGCTGGGCGGCGTGAGCGGTCGCTTCTAGACAGCGTGTCGCGCGCCCAGGAATTCCACGTTGTAGACAAACCTGGAATTCCTGCACTCGCGGCGCGGACTATTGACTTCCGCGCCCGTCTGCCGGACCTCTCGCTCATCCTTGACGGGAGGGGATCCGGGGAGCGCATTTTCCACGCAACTGCCGCCGCGGCAGCCCGATAGAGCCGGAAATCGGCGTCGGAGCCTGCCGGGGCTCCGTGCGCCCCCTTCCCGACCGGCAACCAATCCGGAGACATACCGATGAACACTTCCCGAATCCTGGCGGCCCTGGTGCTCGCAGCGGGCGCGTCCCTGGCGTACGGCTGCGGCTCGTCGTCGTTCAAGTCCTGTGAAAAGACGCGAAGCTGCGGCAACAGCGGCGGAACCGACGGCGGCATGGCCGGTAGCGGCGGCACGGCCGGCAGCGCGGGAACCGGCGCAACGGGCGGAAACGGCGGCTCGATCGGCACCGACGGCGGAGCCGGGACGGGCGGCACGGCGGGCGGCGGAGGCACGGCGGGCACGGCCGGCTCGGCAGGCAGCGATGGCGGCCCAACCCTCGACGACAACGGCGCAACCTGCAGCGACGGCTCGACCTGCAAGACCGGTAACTGCATCGACGGCGTGTGCTGCGACACCAAGTGCGACGGCACCTGCGAGGCGTGCAACGTCTCCGGCAACAAGGGCACCTGCACGCCGTACAAGAGCGGGACCGATCCGGAGAAGGAATGCCTCGGCGGCGCCAGCGCCAGCGCCACCTGCGCGGGCACCTGCGACGGCAAATCGGCCTGCGCGTTCCCCGACGCCACGACCTCCTGCGGCAACCCGATGTGCGCGGCCGGCAAGCAGACGACCTACGGCTGCGGCGGCGACGGCACGTGCAGCTCGCCCAAGCAGAAGAGCTGCGGCAACTACACCTGCGGCTCCACCGCCTGCCGCACCAGCTGCACTAGCGACACACAGTGCGCCTCGACCGCGTGGTGCCAGGCCAACAAGTGCGTGGCCAAGATCGCCGACGGCGGGTCCTGCGGCGGCAACAACCAGTGCACGAGTGGCCACTGCATCGGCGGCGTGTGCTGCCACACCAGCTGCGCAGCGCCGAACAGCTGCGCAACGGGCACGTGCCTGTGCAATGGAGTCTCGTGCGCCAGCGGTCACTCATGCATCATGTGGTATCTGGACCAGGACGATGACAAACACGGGGCAAGCTCATCGCACGACAAGCCTGGATGCGACGACCAGCAGCCTAGCGACGTAAACGGTCACCACTACGTCCAGAGCAACGACGACTGCTACGACAACAACATCAACGCCTACCCGGGCCAGACGCAATACTTCCCAGGGGATCGCGGCGATGGCAGCTACGACTATAACTGCGACGGGAACGAAACCACGAAGTACCTCGCGAAGAACGGCGCATTCGGCACAGCGACCTGTCACGATTGCGGCGTTCATCCGAACGTCGGAACGAATTGTCTGAGTTGCGGCAGTTCCCCAATCGCTTGGGGCACGCCCGTCTACTCGATAGGCTACTACTGCTCCACATCGACTTGCGGCGTTAGCAGCAGGCAGGCCTTTGTGAATCCTGTACCGTGCGGAGGCTCCGGCGCACTGTATACGTGCTCGACGAATTCCTGCTCGACCGCAGAGACCAACGAAGGCTCGAAAGCACAACTTTGCCGCTAGACCTGGTTTCGCGCTGCGGCTCTGCCTTTCGGCACCGTGCGACGGCCCCGGTAGCGCGCACTTGAATCGCTGGGCGGAGCGCCAGCGCCACAAGCGGAGCGGCCCGCGCCATCCGGCGCGGGCCGCGACGCGTCGCCGCCAGCTCAGTTCACCCCGCCGTCCGCTGGACAGGTCGGAATCCCGGCTACGACGCCAGCGTCCGCGTTCTTCGCAACGCACATTCCCGCCTGGTGGAAGGCGCTCGTGAACTGGGAGGGGTTCGAGAAGCCGGCGTTCGCCCAGCTCTCGCACACCTTGCCAGTCCCGCGGCAATCGCTGTCGCAGTCGCAGAGCTGCCCGCAGACGCCCACTGATTCTCCAGTCGTAAAGTTCGCCGCGAAGATGCACGCGACGTGGCCTGCAGGATGTAGTCGACGGCGACCACGGGCTGCAGCGTGCCCTCGCGTTCGACGAGGTTGTCCAGGTCCTCGCCCTGGAGCAGTTCCATCGCGATGAACAAGTTGCCGTCGGGCAGGCGATCGACGTCGAAGACGCGGACGACGTGCTCGCCGTGGATCCTCGACGCAGCGCCCGCCTCGTTGATGAAGCGCTGCACCAGCGACGCCGTGCGCGCTGAATCGTCCAGCAGCAGCTTGATGGCGACTTCGTGACCGAGCAGCGTATGCTCGGCGGCGAACACGGCGCCCATGCCGCCGCGGCCAAGCAGGCGCAGGATGCGGTACTTGCCCGCCAGAATGTCGCCCGCGTTGAGCGAAACCGATGGCGCCGACACGCTTCCCCCTACCCCGCCGCTTTCCGCCCTTCGTCGGCGGGACCGTGCGTGTGCTCTTCCACCCGGAGGGAGCCCGCGGCGTCCTTGAGGCCGCGGCGGACGAGCATGACCTCGACGCGGTCGGGGCGGAGCGCTTCGCGCAGCACGGCATCGGCGCGCTGGGGGACGCAGTCGCCACAGGTGTAGAAGTCGACGGCGGCGTAGCCGCACTCGGGCCAGGTGTGGACCGAGAAGTGCGACTCCTCGATCACGATGACGCCGGTGATGCCCTGGGGCGCGAACGGCTGGAACACCTCGGCCACGACGGTGGCGCCCGCGGCCTGGGCCGCAGCGCGCATCATGCTGCGGACGGCCGCGATGTCATCGAGCACGGCGAGATCGCAGCCGTGGTACTCGACAAGCAGATGCGTCCCAAGCGTATCGACCACGGCCCGGATCTGTACCAGGGACGCCGCAATGCGTCGAGCAGAGCGGCTCAGGGGCCGGCCAGTGCGTCGAGGTGCCGGGCGACGGCGCGGGCGCTCATCACGCCCTTGTAGACGTACAGGGCGCCGGTTTCGCCGGGTTCCAGCACTTCTTCGCTGACGCGCAGGCGGCTCGAGACCGCAAACAGGATACGCGCGGGCAGCCCCGCCTGGACCAGTTCCACCCGCCGCCACACCGCCTCGCGGCTCCAGTAGCCGAGCACCTCGAGCAGGATCTGCTCGCCCGTTTCCTCATGGGAAAAGACCAGATCGGGCACGCACAGGCCGACGCCCGGCAGATCCACGATGGCCGAGCTGGGCTCGACGCTCCACGACGAAGCGAGGCTACGGAAGGCGTCGACGAGCGCGGCAACGTCGTCGGGCAGCGCGGCCTGCCCGGATGCCTCCGCGTGGCGGTTCCTGTGCTCGTAGCGGAACACGAGCGCGTCGCGCTTCTTGCCCCAGCGCACGTCGGCGGTGAGCCGGAGCGAGTCGCACTCCTCCAGCGCCGGCAGCACCAGCGCCAGCGCCAGGCCGTATTTCGTCACCGACTCGAACAGGCTGTACGGCCCGTCGATGTCGATACGGTAGCCACCGTCGTCCATGGGCTCGATGCTGTAGAGCAGACGCCGGAACTTGAGCTTGTTGAACAGCGCGCGATACGCGGCGGGCGACGCGCAGCGCACCTCGGCGCGGACGCGCACCGCGCGCAGCAGCACTGCCTGGATCTGCGCGTGCTCGTAGCGGGCGAGCAGGGCGTCGGCGCCGATCGATTCCACACCGAGCAGCTGCTGGGCGCCGCGCAAGTCGGAATACAGCGCGCGCTCGAGCTCCGCCGGCTCGAGCCCCGCCGCGGCGGCGGCTTCACCGAGCACGAGCTCGCGATCGAAGCGCTGCCCCGTCGCCAGCGCGCGCCGTGCGGCCGCGGCGCGCAGGAACAGATCCGAGCGCAGCGCGGGCGGGTCGTGCCCGGACTCGGCCGAGAACTCGCAGGCGTCCTCGATGAGCTTCATCAGACCGTCGGCCAGACGACGCTCGCGCGCGGCTACCTGGACCGCACGCCAGGCTTCGCGGAGCTCGTCGCGGCTGCCGCCGATTCCGGCGCGCGCCACGTCGAGCAGCACGCCGGCGAGCTCCACGGCGCTCTGGCGCTGCGCGCCCTTGAGCGAGCTGATGTGCAACTCCCCTGTCCTGCGCCGCGCGCGCACCAGCTCCGCTGTCAGCACGGCGCGCCCCCCCTACACGACCAAGCACGATTCGCGGAAATGCGCGCCCCACGCGCATTTCCGCCCCGTGGGACGACTGACAGCTCCGAAATGCGCGCCCCACGCGCATTTCCGCTCCGTGGGACGACTGACAGCTCCGAAATGCGCGCCCCACGCGCATTTCCGCTCCGTGGGACGCCTGACAGCTCCGAAATGCGCGCCCCACGCGCATTTCCGCTCCGTGGGACGACTGACAGCTCCGAAATGCGCGCCCCACGCGCATTTCCGCTCCGTGGGACGACTGACAGCTCCGAAATGCGCGCCCCACGCGCATTTCCGCTCCGTGGGACGCCTGACAGCTCCGAAATGCGCGCCTCACGCGCATTTCCGCCCCGTGGGACGACTGACACCTCCGAAATGCGCGCCCCACGCGCATTTCCGCTCCGTGGGACGACTGACAGCTCCGAAATGCGCGCCCCACGCGCATTTCCGCTCCGTGGGACGACTGACAGCTCCGAAATGCGCGCCCCACGCGCATTTCCGCTCCGTGGGACGACTGACAGCTCCGAAATGCGCGCCTCACGCGCATTTCCGCTCCGTGGGACGACTGACAGCTCCGAAATGCGCGCCCCACGCGCATTTCCGCCCCGTGGGACGACTGACACCTCCGAAATGCGCGCCTCACGCGCATTTCCGCTCCGTGGGACGACTGACAGCTCCGAAATGCGCGCCCCACGCGCATTTCCGCCCCGTGGGACGACTGACAGCTCCGAAATGCGCGCCTCACGCGCATTTCCGCTCCGTGGGACGACTGACAGCTCCGAAATGCACGCCCCACGCGCATTTCCGCCCCGTGGGACGACTGACAGCTCCGAAATGCGCGCCACTCCAACGTCCAGCCGCTGGATTAGCCGCGCCGTCCGCCACAATGCTCGACCCAGAAGACCTTCCGCGCTTCCGATCTTCCTGTGGGAAATCCGGGAACGGCATGTGCTGTTGTCACCGCTGGGCCGAGCGGTAGAGCAGCGCCGCGCGCGTCCGCTAGCGATACGCATCGTGCTCCCGCCGCCGCTCGCTGGTGAAGGTCTCGCTGGTGCCGGCCGTGACGAGCTCGTACAGGACGGCGCGCTTGTCGCCTTTGGGGCGCAGGATGCGCCCCAGCCGCTGCACGTGCTCGCGCACGCTGCCGCTGCCGCTGATGACCACGGCCACGCTGGCCTCCGGCACGTCCACACCCTCGTTCAGCACCTTGGAGGTGACGACCACGCCGTACTCGCCGCTGGAAAAGCGCTCGAGGAGGCTGCTTCGCTCGCGCACTTTCGTCTGGTGCGTGATGGCGGGCACGAGGAAGCGGCGCGAGATCTGGTAGGCCGTGGCGTTGTCCTGCGTGAAGACCAGCGTGCGCTCGCCGCGGTGCTCGTGGAGCAGCTGGTCGAGCACGTCGAGCTTGGCGGGAGCGGCGAACGCCAGCTCGCGCTGGCGACGGTAGGCGCGCATCGCGCGCTGGCCCTGCTCGCTGCCAGCGGAGCGCTGGATGAACTCCGTCCAGCCGCCGGGCGTGCCCATGCGGATACCGTTCGAGCGGACGAAGTCGAGATACAGCGCGCGCTCGGCGTCGTGCTCCTCGCGGGCCTCCGGCGTCAGCTCCACCTCGATGCGGACGGTGTCGTACTCGGCCAGGTAGCGGCCGCTGAGCTCGAGGATGTCCTTGCGGTAGACGACCGGGCCGATCAGCCCTTCGAGCGCGTCCTCCCTGCCGTCGGCGCGCTCGGGAGTGGCGGTCAGACCCAGGCGATACGGCGCCAGGCAGAGCTGGGCCGAGAGCGCATAGGTCGCGCCCGGCAGGTGGTGGCACTCGTCGAACACGACCATGCCGAAGCGCGCGCCGAGGTGCTCCATGTGCAGGTACGCCGAGTCGTATGTGGTCACCGTGAGCGGGCGCACATCGTGGTCGCCGCCGCCCACGAGCCCCACGTCCGTGCCGAAGCTGCCCCGGAGCAGGTCGTACCACTGGCGCACGAGATCCAGCGTGGGCGCGACGACGAGCGTGCTGCGCCGGCGATCGTCGATGGCCATCACGGCGAGGTGGCTCTTGCCGGCGCCGGTGGGCAGCACGACCACGCCGCGGCCGCGCGCCTTTTTCCACGCGGCCAGCCCCTCGCTCTGGTACGGCCTCGGCTCGCGGCGCACGCGCGCGCCGTGCTCGAGCTCGACGTACGCCCGCGCCTGGTCGTCGAACGGGTGCTTGCCGTGCACCAGTGCACGCACGACCTCCGCATAGGCCAGAGCGGGCGCGCGATAGCACGCCGTGCGCGCGTCCCAGTCGAGCGCCGGAGGCAGCTCGACGCCGTCCGCCTGCAGTCCGCGGAGCTCGAGCGTGCCGGCAGAGAAGACCAGCGTCGCGGTCATACGGGTGCAGATCGGGCAGACACCACGGGCCAAAGCCATAGCAGATCGGCCCCGGCCGGGGGCAGTTGCGACAAACCCGCTACTTGCCGAGCAGCGTCAGGATCTTGGCAATGGCTGTCTTGACGCTGGAGTCGCCGATCCCCGCGAGGCTGCCCTGCGTCTTGTAGACGATCTTCATGGTACACAGGTCGACGATGAAGACCGTCTCGCGCTCGCCAACCAGCTGCTGGTTCGGGTCGATGGGCGACACGGTCGTGACCGACAGGCTGTACGCGGTGATCCAGGCGTCGAGGTTGCCGGTGTGCAGGCTCTCCACGACCGCGCCCCCCGCGTCCGTCACCTGCTTGCCCTGCGCGCCCAAATCCTGGGCAGCGTGCTTGCAGCCTGGTCAGAAGTTCTCCGACAAGTGCACGAGCGCATAGCCGCGCCCGGACTGCCGGAGATCGTCCATCGAGTAGTTGTTCACGTAGGGACGGGTGTTGGCCAGTCCCTGCGCCGTGTCGTTGACGTAGCCCTCGAAGTGCCAGTCGGCGATCGTGTCGCCGACGTTCTCGCCGTAGGGGCCCGCCGGATAGCTCGCCGCCGGAGTGCACGCTGCGCTGCCCCCTGTCCCGCCATTACCCGCTGTGCCGCCGATGCCCGCCGTGCCGCCTGTTCCGGCCGTCCCGGCGCTGCCCGCGGCGCCGCCGCTGCCCTGGCCGGCGCTGCCTCCGGCACCTGCCGAGCCACCCGCCGCGGAGCCTGCATTGCTGCTCGAGCCGCAACCGGTTGCGCCGACGACGAGCGCCGAAGCCACCGCGGCGCGACGCACCCATCGCAACGAAGCGCGGGAGCGGGGCGGAGGGCGACGGGAACGCATCACTTCTTCTCGCGGATACCTATCCAGGTGATGTACTGGAGGCCCGTCGCGCTGTCCATCGTGATGGTCTTGCCGTCGGCCGACACCGTGCCCGTGGCCACCGGTGCGAACGTCCCGGTGGGGACGAGATCCGGGTACAGGTAGCTGCCGAGCTGGAGAAACTCGACCGGGGTCGACGCGGGAAGACCCGTGGTATTCGCGAAAGTCATCTGCGCCAGCGCGGGCTTGCCGGTCTGGGCGTCGAGGAATGCCGCTTCGAATGGGCCGAAGGCGTAGAGCGCCGACAGGTTCAGCGACGGGTCGACGAAGTCGCTCCAGAGGTTCTGCGGAACGGCCAGTGCGCGGAACTCCTTGCCCGGCGCGCCGGCGTCGAGCTCGTCGTAGTCGAGCTTCACCTCGACCCCGGCAGGTACGTCCAGCGTCACATCGCCGGACGTGACGGACTGCATCGGCGAGCCGTCGGGGTACGCGACCAGCGCCGGGCCTTCGGGCAACGGCAACAGCGGCGTGTCGCCCACGTCGAGATCCGGCAGGGGCGAACCAGGGAGCTGGTAGTAGAAGCCGGCCTTGAACGGCCGCTTGTGGACGAGCAGCGAGGTCTTCGACAGGACGATGTGGCGGTTGACCGGCACGCTGAAACGCCCGTCCGCACCCGAGTTGCCCGGGAAGCAGGCCGTGCCGCAGACGCTGACCAGCACGCCCGACACCGGCGCACCGGAAGCGTCGATCACGCGGCCGGTGACGTTGTGGACGCAGACCGCGCCGGCGGGGATCTCCGAGGCGGGCTCGCTGCAGGGAGCCGCGCCCCCGGCCCCCCCGGCGCCCCCGACACCGCCCGAGCCGCCCGCGCCCCCTGCCGCGGCGCCGGCGCTACCGCCCGACGCGGCCGCGCCGCTAGGAGCGGCGTTTCCACAGCCGGCGAGGGCCAGCGCCCCCACCAGGACCGCGGCGTGGCGCCGCACAAGCGAAAAGAGCTCGGAATAGGCCATGATCTACTGCATACGCCACCGGGAACGCATCGGTTACGCCCGGCCGGCATCCATGGTCGCTCGAGGCCGGCCCCGACTGGACGATCCGCTCAGCGGAACAGCGAGGCGACCCCCTCGCCCGACTCGCCGCCCATCAGCTCGATCGGGACGTGCCAGGCGACCTCGCCGATGTAGCGGTCGCGGCGCTGGCGCAGGCGCACCAGCGTGGCGCTGCAGTTGCCCATGCGCACGATGCATACCCGTGGCACAGGCTCGCAGATCATCAGCTTCAAGAGCTGGAAGTTGATGCCGCCGTGCGCGACCAGCAGCACTCGATGGCCGGCCTCGCGGTGCCGCTGCTCGAGCCTGGAAAACAGCCGCTGCGCGCGCTCCTGCACCTCGTCGTAGCTCTCGCCGCCAAACTCGCTGAAGTCGGCGAGCTGGGAGACCCCGCGCTCGAGGAAGTGCGGGAAGCGCTCGAGCATATCGTCGCGCGTGAGCCCTTCGAGCTGGCCCGCCCGGAGCTCGGCCAGATCCTGCTCGGGCTGGGCGGCGGGCAGCCGGGTGAGCTCCGCCAGCAGTGCGGCGGTCTGGCTCGCGCGCAACAGCGGCGAGCAGTACGCCACGTCCCACGCGATCGCATGGCGCTCGAGCCACGCGGCGAGCCGAGCGGCTTGTTCGCGCCCGCGATCGGACAGCGGGTAGTCCCGGTGCCCCTGCATGCGGCCTTCGAGGTTGCCGACGCTCTCGCCATGGCGGACCAGCAGTATCTCCATGCGGCAGACCCCCTAGCACGGGTCTACGGCGAGCGCGCGCTTCGCCCGAGCCCTTTCCAATGGTCGAGCGCCGCGGCATGCGGGTCGAGCGCGTCGGCCGGCTTGTCGATCATCCAGATGGGGTCCAGCTCGAGCTGCCGCTGCCAGACCATGCCGTCCGCCGTGACGAACGTGTAGCGGTCTTCGCCCGGAGTGCGGACGCACGCATCGATCGCGGACGGCGCGGCCAGAAGCGACAGCACGCGCGATCCCGCCGTGTCGACCAGCCAGACCCGCCCGCCCGCGGTACCGACAACCAGCCCGCGACCGCCGACCGACCACACCAGACAGCGCACCGCCGAAGCGGCCGTGTAGACGCTGCGGGATGTCTTCCCCGACAGCGGGTGCACCAGGACCTGACCCGACGGCGTGGCGACGGCCAGCGTGGTACCGTCCTGCGACAGCGCGACGGCGCTGATCGCCTGACCCGGCGCGACGATGATGGGCGCGCCCATCCTGGCGTCCGGAACGTCGACGAGGCGCACCGCGCCCGCTCTGTCGCCGACCGCGAGGTGCGCGTCGTCATGGGAGAAGCCGAGCGCCGTCACCGGAGCGGGCAGCGCCGAGACCTGTCCGGGCGGCTCGGTCTGGGTGCGCGCGAGCAGCAGCACGTGCCGCCCATCGCGGTCGCCTGCGAGCGCGAGCGGCGAGCCGGAGCGGCCGTACGCGAGTCGCAAGTCGGTGACCGGGACACCGTGGACGACGCTCGCGCTGCCGCCGTACACCCGGGCCAGATTCCCACCTGGAAGTTGCCACGCCGCCGCGGCAGCGCGCGGTCCGATCGCGAACGGCAGCTTTCCTGCAGCCGGCGGGCGCGCGCCGGGCGGCAGGTCGACCGACGTCGCGCCGGCGCGTCGGTCGCCACCTGTCGGTTCCGCGGCGAGCGCGTGGGCGTCGAGACAGGCGACGGCCGAACCGTCACTGGCAGCATTGCAGCGCGTTCCGGCGGGCGCCGGACCCCGGACCACGCGCGCGCTGGCCTCGTCGAGCGGCCAGGCGCGCACTCCGCCGTCTCGCGAGCTGGCGACGAGCCAGTGCCCGTCCCGGTCTGCCGCCAGATGGCCCAGCGGCTTCGTCGCGCCGGCCAGTCGCCCCACGACGGTTCCGGTGTCCTCGGAGAGCAGCCGGACAGCGTCGTGACGGACCGCGACGGCGAGCGTGCGCCGCGACGGGATCCACGCGTGGAGCGCGCTCTTCACGAACAAGCGCGAGACAGGCTCGAGCCCCGCGCTCCACAGCACCGCATGCTGCTCGACGTCGATGCCGAGCCAGCGCTCGCCGTCGGGTGATGCTTCGAGCACCTGCCAGCTCGTGCTGGAAGACGTGTCGTGCCATTCCGGGCGCGGCCCGTGCGTAGCGAGCACAACGCGGGCGACGCGCCCCCGGGCGTCTCCAGCCAGCAGCGTGGAACCGTCGGGCGAAAGCGCGACCGCCGTCACATCGGCGTCTCCGGATTCGAGGGAGGTGCGGCTGGCGTCGTCCGTGTCGAGCACGCCGAGCCCGCCGTCCGCGCCGACCAGCGCTGCGCGCGCGCCGCCCTTGTCCAGACTGAACGCACGAAGGCGGCTCGCGAGAACCCGGCGCCCGTCCGCGCCGCCGAACACCGACAGCTCGAGCGCCGCCGGGGGGCCGCAGCCCGCCAACAGGCTGTCGTCCTCCTTCCACACGAGGCGGCGCACCGGGCCGCTGCACTGGAAGCGCTTCGAGAGGCCGCCGCTGGTCTTCATCACCACGATCGAGCCCGCGCGGTCCCCGAGCGCAACGCGCAAGCTATCGGCCGCGAACGCCAGCGCGGTCGGCGATTTGCCGAAGCCCGCTGGCCAGTGCAGGACGCGGCGCCCGGGCCCTCCGACATCGAGCAGTCGCAGGCCGGCGGCGGGGCTCGCCGTCGCCACCTTCGCGGCGTCCGGCGACCAGCCGATGAGCGCGCTGCCGTCCGTGTTGCGCGGCAGCACCTCGGGCACGCCCGCCAGCCGCGCCTGCCAGGCGATCGGATCCAGATCGGTGTCCGGACCGAGCTCGCGGCTCTCGAGCGCAGCGGCCAGTGCCTTCGCCGGATCGCGGTCGGCGTCCAGCGTCGCCACGCGCTTCAGGAGCTCTCGCGTCCGGCGGACGGAGCTCTGGTGCGCGCGGTCGGCCTGCGTGCGGGTATGGTCGAGCTCCGCCGCGAGCCGTCGCTCGCTCGCCTTGGTCACCAGCGCCAGCACCAGCACCAGCAACGCGCCCGCCACCAGGAGCGAACGCAAGAGGAAGCGCCGGCGCTGCGCCCGTCGCCGGACCGCCTCCACGAACGAGAGCTCCTTCTGCCCGAGCGGCGCCTCGGTGCGCTCGAACCATGCGAGCAGCCGCGCTGCCTGCTCGCCGTCCCACAGCGCGCCGTCGGGGCGACCTTGCGCTTCCCACTCGCGCGCGCCAGCCGCCATGCGCTCGCGGACAGCGTGATCCTCGCCGGACAGCGCCAGGAGCGCCGCCAGCGCGGGCCACCCGCTCACGAGTGCCTCGTGCACCAGCTCCACCTCGCCCGCGCTCTCCACCACCAGCTTCTCGCTCAGCAGGCGGCCGAGCGCCCGCGCCCCCGCCGAACCGCCGACCGCGGGATCCTCGAGCGTTGCGCGCGGAACGACGGCGCGCGCGCCGTCGGCTGTCACGAGCCGGACGAGGATCTGCTGGGCCGCCTTGCGCTCTTCGGGACCCATGCCGGAAAGCACCGAGTCGGCGTGCCGGGCCAGGGCGCCGGCGAGCCCGCCGAGCTCCTGCCAGGCGGCGCTCGGCAGCAGGCGCCGCTGCGTATCGCGCGCTTCCCACCACGCCGCCATCGCGAACGACATGAGCGGCAGACCCGCGGCGGTGCGCGCCACGTCGCTCGCGATGGTCCCTGCGATCGACGGATCCTCCAGCTCGAAACCCGCCGCACGCGCCGGCTCGACCAGAGCGTGCTCCAGGGCTTCGCCGAGCAGTGGGCGGACGGGATAGAAGCCGGCGGCGAGCAGCGCGCGGAGCGGCTCGATCGAGAACAGCCGGTCCATCAGATCGGCGCGCACGGTGGCCAGCACGCGGATGGCCGGTGTCGAGCTTTCCGCCAGCGAAGCCAGCGCGCGTGCGAAGGCGTGCGCGGCCGACGGATCGGGCGCGAGCGTCGCCAGCTCCTCCAGCTGGTCGATCACCAGAAGCACGGCGGCCGGCGGCCGCAGCGAGCCCCTCAGCAGCTCGCCGAGGCGCGCGGGATCCGCGACCAGCGCCGCGTGGATCTTCTCGTCGGCAACGCCGGCGATCGGCGCAAGCGCCCGCGCCAGCGAGCGCAGCGGGTGCGAGCGCGGCTCGAGTACCGCGGTCCGGAACACCAGTCCGCCACCGAGCACGCCGTCCTCCACAGCTGGGGCTACGCCGGCCAGCGCCAGCGAGCTCTTGCCCGATCCGCTCGGGCCCACCAACACGACGGCGGCCCGCGCGCGCAAGCGCTCGGCCACCTCGGCGATCTCGCGATCCCGACCGAAAAACACGTCGCGCTCCGCCGCGGAAAACGGCGAGAGCCCCCGGTAGGGCCCGCTGCCCGGCACGCGGCGCGGTCGCGCTGCGGCGTCGGCCGCGACCAGCGCCGCCACGAGCTCGTCCGCGCTGGCGAAGCGCTCTTCTGCACGCTTGGCGATCAGGCGGTCGATGATCGCCGCCAGCGGCTGCGGCAGATCCGGACGCGCAGCCAGTGCGCCCGGGAAGGGCGTGCTGGAAAAGACCTGCTCGCGCACGGCACCAAGGGTGAGCGTCTCGATCGGATGCCGGCCGGTGAAGGCGAAGTAGAAGCTGATTCCGAGCGCGTAGAGATCACTCGCCGGGGTAGCTTCGTGTCCGAGCCACAGCTCGGGGGCCATGTACAGCGGCGTGCCACCGGCCGCGTCGCTGACCAGCGCCGGATCGAGCGACAGCGAGCTCCGCGTCGTGCGAGCAGCGGTGGCCAGTCCGAAATCGATGAGCTTCAGACCACCGGGCTTTCCGCGGCTCTCCGAGGTCACGAACAGGTTGTCGGGCTTGACGTCCCGATGGCACAGCCCCGCGTCGTGGGCCGCGGAAAGTCCACGTGCTGCCTCGAGCATGAGCCGGAGCCCGCGCTCGAGCGGCAGCCTGCCGCCCTGGTCCTCGACGAAGGCGGCCAGCGATCGGCCCTCGAGGAACTCCATCGCCAGACAGGTGCGCCCCTGGACCTGGTAGGTCGCGAACACCTGCACCACGTTCGGATGCGAGAGCTGCGCCAGCACCCGCCCTTCCCGCTTGAACTGGCGCACGAGCTCCAGCTCGCTCGCGAGCTCCGCGCGCAGGAACTTCAAGAGCTCCCAGCGCCCGAAGGCCTCGTTGAAACCCTTGGCAACCAGCCCGATGCTGCCCTGCTCCGCCAGCACCTCGATCCGCGTGTAGGGGCCGAACGGCGGGGGTGCCCGGCGATCGCGCTCGCTCTCGACACCGGGCGGCGTGCTCATCGCCTGCGTGGCTTCGAGCGCCAGGGCGCCCGCCCGCGAGCGCAGCGTGGACTCGTCGAACGTCCACTCCGGCGGCGGATCGGTATCGTGGCGATCTTCGCCCATCACGCAGAAGGTACACGATGCGGCGGCGCGGAGCCGGCTCTACCAGGATGCCGGCGAAAGCGACGGCGGAACCTCGTAGGTCGTGGCTACGCCGCTACAGGCCCAGCCGCGCCCCCGGTGCGCACAGCGCACCTCGGCCACGTCCGTCGCTCCCATGCGCCCGGCTGCGATGCGGACTCCGTCGTGCACGGCCTCACGCGAGCAGCCGTGATGGCAACGCACCGCGACGGAGCCGAGACGCACCTGTCCGGCCGGAAACAGGCCGACCTCGCGCACGAGATCACCGCGGCGCGGGGAGCGGCGGGGCATGTCCCGCGCGGGCGTGAAGTCGACCCGGATGCGCCAGGCCTCGGCGGCGGATGTCCCGGCCGCCCGGGCGCGCTGCCGCTCCGGAGGACGGCTCTCCAGTGTGTCGTCGTCCGGCCGGGCCACCTCCGCCCGGCAGCTCACGCGCACACGCCGCGCACCTGCCTCCGGTGATAGCTCCTGCGAGTAGCAGAGGCGCCCGACCAGGAGCTCGCCGCCTGCTGCCGCCACGCGCTCGCGGAGCACCGTGACGAGCCGCGTCACCGAGCAGTCGACGTTGCTCAGCCACTCGCCGTGGATGCGGCGCTGGCCCTCGGTCAGCGTGCAGTACGCATCGACCGTGCCCAGGGAGGCGTAGCCCAGCGGCAGCGCGTTTTCCTCCTCGATCTGGTCGGCAGCGGCGAGCGCCGGCTCGGACGCGCCGTGGAAACGCGTCGCCGCACGCAGCCCAGAGCCGCAACCGACCGCCAGAGCCGCCGGCAACGCCAAGAGCAGGAACGCGCTTCGCATGACGGCAGAGCATTTCAGAGCCGGGCCTGCCGCGCAAGCGCGGGGCGCCGACTTGCCGCGGGCCCGATCTGCCTGCACGCTTGCGTTCGTGGCGACGCAGGCATGGCCGGCGTACCTTGCTCTCGGCCCCGGGGAGATCCGGCGCCGGGCTGCCGAGGCGGTCGCGGCGCTTGGCCGCTGCGAGCTCTGCCCGCGCAACTGCGGCGTCGATCGCCTCGAGAACCTGGCACGCGTCTGCGCGACGGGCCGCTACGCACGGGTCGGCACCTGGTTTCCGCATTTCGGCGAGGAGGACTGCCTGCGCGGCACCCGCGGTTCGGGCACGATCTTCTTCTCCTTCTGCAACCTGAAGTGCGTGTTCTGCCAGAACCACGACACGTCACAGGCAGGGCATGGGCGCGAGCTCCGCCCCCCGGATCTCGCCTCGGCCATGCTCGAGCTGCAGAGCAAGGGCTGTCACAACATCAACCTGGTCACACCCGAGCACGTCGTCCCGCAGATCCTCGAAGCGCTGGCGATCGCGATCGAGCGCGGGCTCGGCCTGCCCATCGTCTACAACACCAGCAGCTACGACTCGATGGAGTCGCTTCGCTGGATGGACGGCATCGTCGACATCTACATGCCGGACTTCAAGGTCTGGACCCGCGCCAGCGCCATCCGCTACCTCAAGGCCAAGGACTATCCCGAGGTCGCGCGGCGCATCATCAGCGAGATGCACCGTCAGGTCGGCGCGCTCGAGCTCGACGAACGCGGCATGGCACGGCGCGGCGTGTTGGTGCGGCACCTGGTAATGCCAGGGCTGGTCGAAGAATCGGCGGCGATATTCCGCTTTCTCGCGGAGGACGTGTCGCCGGACACCTACGTGAATGTGATGGGTCAATATCGTCCGGAGTACCGCGCCGGCGACTACCCCGGGATCGACCGCCGACCCTCGGCTGCCGAGATGGAGCAGGCGCGTCGACTCGCTCGTGAGGCCGGGCTCCGCCGCCTCGACGAGCGCGCTCCGGGTGGACTCGTCGTGTACCTCTGAAAAGACAACGGCGCCGGACCACCGACCCCTCGCCGCGGGAAAAACCCGCCGCGCAAGGTGTCGACGTTCCGACGCCGTTGGCTATGGATCAGCTCGATCAGGCGCCTGCGTCGGAGCCGCCCATGCTGCCACCAGCACCGCCCATGGCGCCGCCGGTTCCACCGGCACCGCCCATGGCGCCGCCGGTTCCACCAGCACCGCCCATGGCGCCGCCGGTGCCGCCGGTGCTGCCGCCGGTGCCGCCGGTGCTGCCGCCAGTGCCGCCCGTGCTGCCGCCGGTGCCGCCGGTGCTGCCGCCGGTCCCGCCGGTGGCGCCGGCACTGCCTCCGGTACCACCGCCATTGTCGTTGCTGCTACAGCCCACCAGGGCCCCAGCGCTCGCCAAGGCGAGAATCGCCAGAAGGCTTGTCACTCTCTTCATCCGAACTTCCTCCAGTCAAACCGTAAGAAACACACGTGGAGCGGAACGCCCAACACGCCGCGAGTACCTAGAAGCACGACTCGTACCACGCGCCCCGAGGCTAGCGCGTCATGGCCAACATGGGGAATTTTGGTGGAGATTGTTGTTGGCCTCGGGCCGATCCGGGCAAGTGCGCCGCGGGGGACCCTGATCCGTCTGTCGCGGGTAGGGCTCCGCAATGCAACGGAAACTCCGTGTCGGCCGGCCAGATGGCCTGTTCCGATGGGAAAGGCACCCCCTAGCGATGGGAGCTGCCGCGCCGCGCATCCCCCGCCTGCTCGGCGATCCGGCGCAGGCTGTCGGCAAGATCCCGATCCGGGCCTGGGCTCGACGGACTGCGGGGCGTACGCGCGCCCGGCGAGCGCGGACGCGAAGAGCGGCGACCCGCGCCGCGGCCAGATCCGCTTCGCCCCCGGCCGCGCCAGCGCCGGACCAGATCCCCCACAAGACGCCACGCCTGCGCGCCATCGAGCGGAGGGAACGGCAGCAGATTGAGCCCGATGATGAAGAGGTTGGCCGTGGTGAACACCGCGACGAGCTGCGCCAGCATCCACGAGCGGGGCGGCCCCGTCACGAACGCGACTCCGAGCGTGAGGACGAAGAGCAGCGCCTGCGCCAGCACGCCGCCCCATGCGATCACGGACCGTTCGTGACGCGTGGTGCTGCCCGCGAAGCGCGTCAGCCCACCGAAACCAGTGATGTCGATCGCCAGTACGTGAAGGCGGTAGCGCCGCGCCAGCACGGCGTGCCCCAGCTCGTGCACCAGCACGACGACGAAGAATCCGACCCAGAAGGCGGGTGCGAACGAGAAGCCGCTGAACAGCAGCGCACCGAGAGGCATCGTCCAGTGGATGCGCAGCGGAATACCGCGGATGCGGCCTATCTGCAGGTAGCCTCGCTCGAACATGACGGTAGAGGACGCCGGGGGCGCTCGTATAGGGCAACATAAGCACGCCGGCATAGCGCGCCAGCCGTGCATCGCCGGGCAATGGCGATAGGATGCCCCGATGAGCATGCTGCAGCACAGCGACAACGACGCGCTCGCGCGATGCGTGCACTGCGGCGCGTTGGCGGTCGGCCCGTGCGCGGAGTGCCACTCGCCGGTGTGCGGCGACTGCTGTGTGCTGACCGAGGGCGGCAGCCGCACCTGGGCGATCTGTGTTTCCTGCGAGAAGCGCTCCGGGCGCTCGCTCAGGAGCGGCTGGATGACGGTGATCGGCTGGATCGCGATCCCGATCCTGCTGCTGCTCGGGGCGGTCGTGCTGCTGTCGCGGATGGTCGCGCACTGACCGCTATTCGCCGCGCTTCTTCTGCATGCTGGGCGTGATCTTGTCGGGGGTGGCGACCGCCCGGCCGATGGCCTTGTGTCCGAACCGCGCCTGGATCGCATCGAGCGCAGGACCGAGGCGATCGCTCGACCGGGCGGCGTCGAACAACTCGAGCTGTTCGTGCTCGCGTGATTCGAGGCCGGACAGCGAGACGCCGAGCAAGCGCACCGGCTCCGTCACTGCAGCTGCGTCCCACAGGGCAACCGCGATATCGCGGATCATGGCGCCATCGTCGGTGGGTTCTGCCAGCGAGCGGCTACGCGTCAGCAGCGGATAGCGCGGCTCCTCGCCGCCGCCCGTCACGCGCGCGATGCGCGCTCCCCTCGCCCGGCCCAACTTGATCTTGAGCGTCACCGTCCGCCCGCGATAGCCGTCGCGCCGCACACGGCGCGCCACCGCCTCGGCATGCGCCGTCAGCGTCGCGGTCACCGTGTCGCGGGAGCGGACGTCCTGCTCGAACGTATTCTCCTCGCCGTAGGACTTCGGGACGCGCTCGCTCTCCACCGGTCGGCGGTCCTCCCCGCGCGCCATGCGCACGAGCTCCCAGGCCCGATCGCCGATGCTGCGCCCGAGCTGCTCAACGTCGTAGTCCGCAAGCTGGCGGAGGGTGCGGATGCCGAGCCGCTCCAGCCGCTCGCCCAGCACCGGCCCCACGCCCCACAGACGCCGCACCGGAAGCGGATCGAGCATCCAACGTACGGCTCCAGGTGGCACCAGCAGGAGACCGTCCGGCTTGCCGAGGGTGCAGGCAATCTTGGCAACGAGCTTCGACGGCGCCACACCGACCGACACAACCAGCCCCGTCACCTCGCGCACGCGGGCCTTGAGCCGGCGCGCCAGCGCGAGCGGACCGCCGAACAGGCGCACCGAGGCGCCGATATCGAGGAATGCCTCGTCCAGCGCGAGCGGCTCGATCGCCGGCGTGAACTCGGCAAACACCTCGTGCACCTGGGCAGACACCTCCGAGTAGCGCGCCATGCGCGGCGGCAGGTACACGCCGTCGGGGCAGAGCTCCCGCGCCCGGAAGCCTGGCATGGCGCTCCGCACACCGAACACACGCGCTTCGTACGAAGCGGCCGACACGACCCCGCGCGGCGATGTCGCCCCCACGATCACCGGCCGTCCGCGGAGCTCCGGATTGTCCCGTTGCTCGATGGAGGCGTAGAACGCGTCCATGTCGGCGTGCAGGATCCAGCGAGCCGGGCTCACCCGCGGACCGTACGCGTGCTCGCGCGCTCCTGCCACCCCGGAATCCAACCGGGCCGCGCGCTCCGCCCCTCGCTGCCGGTGCTGTTCCGCTACTCCAGCCGCGGCGGCAACCGACTACACGGAGGACAGGGCCTTGCGGGCCAAAGCCAGACCGGCGCGCGCGCGCTCGATGCACGGCGGTACCTCTTCGTAGGCCTCGTCGGTGAGCGCACTCCAGGCCCGCGCGGTGTTGCGCTCCATGCTGGCGAAGTGTCCAATCATCTCGGCGAAACGCGTCAGCCCCATGCCGGCAATCAGGTCCTCACGCTGGTCGATGAAGTCGGCCACATCCTGTTCGATGATCTCGTCGAGCGCCTGGCGCAGCACATCGACGTGCTCACCGGGATTTCCTTCCGGCAGCTGGTCGAACTTGGCCGCGATGCGCATCAGGAGCACCGCGGGCGCCAGCGGATGTTCGCTCTTGACGTGCTCCGGCACCGGTTCGCCTTCGAGAATCAGATCGGCCGCCCCTTCCGGCTCGAAGCCCTCGTGTTCGGTACCCGTCGGGGTCGGCCTGGGCGGCGGTGCGCCCGGCCGGCGCACCCGCGAGAGCAGACCCCCGGCAACGAGCAGCACCATTCCCACGGCGAACGGCGCGCCCGCGACGTGACTCCAGGCCGAGATACGGTCGCCGGAAGTCACTTCGCCACCGGGACCGGTACCCTGCGGGTGCACCGCGCGCGCGGCGTAGCAGGACGCCAGCAGCACGCCGATCACGAACAGGACCATTCCGAGCGCGCGCATCAGCGACCTCCTGCCAGATCGATGAACGTGAGCGTGAGCGCCATGAGCGCTTCGCCGACGATCAGTCCCGCGGCGACCGGCACCACCACGTCTGCCACGTAGCGGTGCCCCTTGGACTTCTCGATGGCGATCGAAATCAGGCAGCCGATGCCGTAGCCGAGTGTGATCTCGAACGGCAGGTACATGGCCAGGCCGATCAGCACGCCAAGCCCGCCAATGGGTACCAGCGCCAGCCCAGCGCCGATGCCGGCGCCCGCGACGTACTTGTCGACTGGCGCGTGGCCGGACAGAACGCCCTTGATCATGCCCTCGAGCACGCCTGCCTGCGGCGCCGGAAGGCACTCGGGCAGCTTGTGGATGCAGGCGGCCGACTCCGGCCCGAAGCCGTTGGTGCCACCCGGCCCCGCCTTCCACAGGAGCAAAGTGGTGCCGATGGCGATCGCCGGCCCGATCCACGCTACGCTGAACTGGGCTAGCTGCTGGCGTCGGGGAACGCCGCCGACAAGGTGCCCGGTCTTCAGATCGGTCATCATGTCGGCGCACTGGTTGGTGGCGATGCAGACAGCGATGCCGATCGTGACGGCCAGAACGACGTTGCCGCTTGTGATCGCCAGCATCAGCGTGACGGCGATGAGCGCCAGCCCGCTGAGCGGCGAGATGTCCGTCGCGCCGGTGGCCTGCGCCACGATCAGGCCGGCCAGCGCGAGCCACAGCGAGCCCGCAACAGCGGCACTGATCGCCGTGCCGATGTGCAGATGGCCCGTCGTGCCCATCGAGCCGACCATCGTCACGACCAGCAGCGCCACGAACGAGCCGCCCAGGCCGACCACCAGCACCTTGGGCGACAGCTCCTCCGACTGCCCGCCGCCCTTGCGGGCGAGCTTGGCTGCGGCGGACAGGCTGGCGATAGCGCCCTTGATGGCGGGAAACGCCGCCACCACGCCCGCCAGCGCACCGCCGATCAGAATGCCGATACCGGTCGGCCTGAGCATGCTGCCGTAGACGGAGCTGACCAGCGCGTCGCCGGCCGCGTGCGGCGGGGCCCAGCCCTGCCACACCGCGAACGGCCCGATCACCCACCACGCCATCGCACCACCCAGCGCGAACGGCAGTCCGCCCCGCCCGGAGAGCAGCCCCGCGCCGATGTTCGCCATGCTGAGCGACACCGTGGTGCCGATCAGCAGCAGCGCCCACGGTCCCGTGTTGCCCACGTGCAGCGCGGACTTGATCCACGGACCGAGCGGCAGTGTCTCCGGAAGCCACTGGAAGTGGTGGTTGGTGGCGAGCGTCAAGAAGGCGCTGAACAGGAACCCGAGCCCCAGGTACTTCGCCTTCTTCGCGCCGGCGCCCGGGGCCTTCAGGATGGTCGCGACGGCGACGCCGCTTGGGAACTTCAGCCGCTCGATCTCGATCAGCTGCTTGCGCAGCGGAATGATGATCACGACCCCCATGAACGAGCCGGCCACGGCAGCCAGCAGGATCGTGTAGATGTTGTAGTGCAGGCCGAGCAGCAGTAGCGCCGGGAAGGTGAAGACCACGCCGGCGGAGGCGGTGTTCACGCCCGAGGCGATCGTCTGGTTGATGTTGTTCTCGACGATCGAGCCGCAGCCCTTGATCTTCAGGCCCTTGCGACCGACGCCCCGGAGCAGGGCGAAGCCGAGGATCGCCGCTACGGTGGAGCCCGCCAGGCCAAAACCGAGCTTGAGGCTGATGTACACGAAGGCCGCCGTCATCAGCGCGCCCTGGAGGATGCCCAGGACGACCGCGGCGACGGTGATCTCGCGGTAGCCCGAGCCGGCTCCGCCCGCCGAAGCGCCGGGGCTGTCTGCTGCCTGGGTCATGTGCGGGCACGGTTAACGTGGTCGCCCCGATGGAGCAACAATGACTCTCGTCAAGTTACCGGCCCGACGGCCTTGGCGTCAGGGAGCGCGTTCCTCGAACAGCGCCGCGCCAGCGATAAAGCGCAACGGCACGATTCCGGTCGGTCCGACCGAGTTCTTCACCACCGACAGCTCCACCGCACGCGCGCCGAGCGCGAGCGAACGCTCGGGCATTGCGACTGGCGAGCCTTCGCCTTCGATAGCGCGCAGCTCCGAAGCCAGCGTTGCGGCCGGCGACACGAGCGGCGCACTGCGCGACTGCACCGTCGCTACCACCGCGCAGCCCTCATCGGCGAGCTGGCGCAGCTCGTAGGCGACCTGTGCGACGCGTGCATCGTAGCTGCCGTTGGTGACGGCGGCGCGCTTGCCTTCGCCTCCGCCCGCGCAGAACGCCTCCAGCCCATCCACGACAAGGATCACGCGGTCGTGTCGGCCCCACAGGTGGCTGACCAGCTTCGCCAGACTGCTGGTCGACTCGAACGGCTTGGCGCGGTGCAAGTGCAGGTGGTTTCCGACCTTCTTGACCACCGTTTCCACGGCCTCGCCCACCGGACGTCGCGTCATCTCGTCCTGCGAGGCCTGTCCGGACCAGATCGCGCCGTAGGGCGTGCGCACGTCGGGGAACTCGCGGTGCAGTGCGCGCGCTGCGAGCCGCGCAACGATCTCGGTCTCGTCCAGCGCCACGCTGGTGAACACCACTGCGGCACGGGCCCGCGCCGTCATGTAGGCCATGAGCAGCGCGAACGCCGTCTTGCCCACGCCGGGAGCACCGGAGATGCTCATCAATGTTCCGGTCCGGAGCCCACCCGACAGCATGCGGTCCAGCGTCTGCAGCCCGGTCGGCGTCGCCGGCGTCAGCACGCCGAGGCGGGTGGTCACGTCGACCTGGATGCCGCTGAGGGAGACGGGAGCGCCTGACGGTGCAGGCGTGCGGTCGCGAGTGGAGTTCACGCCCGCACGATACCCGAGGCGCCGCTGGATCGCGGATCCCAAATCGAGACGGCAGCGCGCGGCATCCGGCTGTCCCGTCCCGTTCCGGGAACGCGATCGGCGGCGATCATCGGAAAATCCGTGAATTCGACACCTGGCACGGCCCTCGCAAATCGCCGGAGCATGGCCACAAAGAAGCCCCATGCGGCCGCGCTCGCGCTCGCCAGCGACGGCACCCTTCTGCTCAACGTGGCTGGCGAAACCGGCGACGACGACCTGGATGAGCTGCTCGAACGAGCCAAGGCAAGCTCGGACAGCGTCTTCGTCGGCATCCCTCTGAGCGCCGCAGAAGCGCGGCGCGTAGCCCAGCGACTGGAACACTCGGGCGCCGAGGCAGCAGCGGTCCTCTTCGCCGCACGGAAGAAGCGGGGCCGCCGGCGCTAGCCGAGCGCGCCCGTCTGCGCGTACAGCACCCGGAGCAGATCCGAACGCGACAGGATCCCCACCAGCCGGCCGTCCCGAAGCACCGGCAGACGGCCGACGTCGGCGGCCGTCATCCGCTCCAGCGCGTCGTCCAGCGTCGCGTCCAGCGTCGTCGTCTTCACGTTGTGCGACATGCAGCTCGACACCGGCAGATGCAGACGGCCATCGCGCTCCGCCTTCTCGACATCCCGGCGCGACACGATCCCCACCAGGCGGCCGTCATCGACTACCGGCACGCCGGTATGGCGCCAGGTCCGGAGCGAGTCGCGCAGCTGGGCCAGGATCATGTCAGGAGCCACCGTACGCACCGGGCTCGACATGATGTCCGCCACGCGCGCCGCCCGCGGTGGTCCGCTCTGCAGCGCTTCGAGCAGCCTGCGGCGCACCGCCGCCACGTCGGCGTCATGGACGATCGCCGCTCCAGCCGACGGGTGCCCTCCCCCGCCGACGACCTCCAACACGGCGCCCACGTCCACCCGCGGCGAGCGCGATCGGGCCACGATCTGGATGCGGCGCCCGCCGATCGGATACATCGCGAACAACGCCGCGTGCCCTTCCAGCTCGGCAACCTCGGTGGTCACCTCGGCGAGCCCCGTGAACGCGTGCTCCAGCGGTGTCACCACGAAGCCGATGTCGAACCCATCCACGTCCTCGACCTCGACCGCACCGAGCATGCGCGCGAGCGTCTCGCGCTGCTCGGGGGTGAAAGCCGGCCGCAGATAGCGCCCGATGACCTTCAGGCTTGCTCCCTGATCGAGCAGCCACGCCACCGCACGGGCGTCGCGCGACGTGGTGGTGGCGTAGCCGAGCGAACCGGTGTCGGCGTAGATGCCGAGCACGAACAGCGTCGCCTCCAGCGTGTCCACGTCGAGGCCTCGAAGCTGGATTTGCTCGACCAGCAGCGTGGTCGCCGAGCCAACCGGCTGCACGACCTCCACGGTGCCCAGGAGATCGTCTTCGGCGGCGGCGTGGTGGTCGTAGACGTGCACCTCGAGCTCGCCACGCTCGACGCGGTCGAGCAGCTCGCGGAAGTTATCGAGCCGGCTCCTGCGCCGGAAGTCCACGACCACCAGCAGCGTCACGCTGTCCGGGTCGATGTCGGTGTAGCGGACCGTCGGGAACCGGTCCTTGTGCAGCGCCAGGAAATCGACCAGCCCGGTGCCGAGCCGGCGCCCGAGCACGATGCGGGCCTCCGGGTACAGCTTGCCGGCGGCGACGCAGCCAGCCAGGCCGTCGAAGTCCGCCATTTCGTGGGTGATGATCGCCTGCACGCGTGCCCCCGCCTCCCGAATCTTCGTCCCCGGAGCGCGGGGCGCAAGCGGGCGCGTTTCCCCTGTGGCGCGTTCCCTGCTAACCAGCGCTACATCGGCAGATGTCGTTCTTCGCCTACTGCGCGGCCGCCACCGCAGCCGGCCTGCTCGGCCTGCTGCTCGCCGAAGCGAGCGGCTCCCGCTCGCGCGTGTGGATCGCCAAACCGCTGGCTTCCGCCGGATTCGTCCTGGCCGCCTGGGGAGCTGGCGCGCTCGGGAGTCCGTACGGCCGCGCGGTGCTCGTCGCGCTCGCCCTGTGCTGGCTTGGCGACGTGCTCTTGATCCCGTCGGGGCGAGCCGCCTTCCTCGGCGGACTCGGCAGCTTCCTCGCCGGACACATCGCCTTTGCCACCGCCTTCGTGCTGCGCGGCGTGACACCGGTAGCGACGGGCGTCACGTTCGCGCTGATGCTGCCCGTCGTTGCCTGGGTCTGGCGCTGGCTCGCGCCGCGGCTCGACGGCGCCATGCGCATCGCGGTGCCCGCCTACATCGCCGTGATCGCGATCATGGTCGCCCTCGCCGCCGGCAGCGCGTGGCAACGGCCCGGCTGGCTGCTGCTCGCCGGTGCGGTGCTGTTCTTCGTCTCCGATCTGTCGGTCGCCCGCGATCGCTTCGTCCGCACCGGCCTCGTCAATCGCCTCTGGGGCCTGCCGCTCTACTACGCCGCGCAGCTCCTCTTCGCCGCCAGCGTCGGACGCTAGCGACAAGCCGATTCCCGCTGGCTTGCGTCGAGCCTCCCTGAAAAATATCTATCCTGCGGGAATCAGCCGGAGCGCCGGAACCGACGACGGTCACGTGGCAGGCGTCCGGCAGATCGCCTACACGGAGCTCGGGGGGTGTCGACAAGGATCGATAGATCCGGGTCCCATGTACCCGGTGGGCGTCTATTCGAGCAGCTGGTCCGGCTCGCGCGTCCCGGTGGGCGTCTATTCGAGCGGCTGGCCGGGCTCGCGCGTCCCGGTGCGCCTGCGAGGGTCCATGATCGCTTCATATTTCCACCGGAAATCGCTCTTGACGGTCTGATCTTCTGCAACCACCATCTGCGCGTCGGTTTCCGCCTTGCCCATGCGGGATGGAGGATGCTCATGAAAACTCTTCGCCTCTCGTTTTTCGCCGTTTTCGCCGGGACGGCTCTGCTCGCCACCTCCTGCGCCACCCCCACCGGTGTGCCCTGGGGAGCATCCTGCGCGCCCGCGTGCGGTCCTGGCTTTTTCTGCGCCGCGAACGGGCAGTGCGTTCCGTCCAACGGCAAGGGCGGCGGCGGGAACAACCCGAGCAACGGAACCGGGAACGGTGGAGGAAACAGTAGCGGGAGCAACCAGGGTACGGGCGGCGGATCCGGCGCCGGCATTCCAGGCTCCGGCACCGGAAGCGGGAGCGGCGGGGGAAGCAGCAGCGGAGGCAGCCCGGGCGCCGGAAGCGGAAGCGGCGGAAGCAACCCGGGCAGCGGAAGTGGGAGCGGCGGAAGCAACCAGGGCACCGGCGGCCAGACGGGTGGCGGCTCCGGTTCCGGAACTCCCGGCGGCACCGGCGGCGGCACCGGCGGCGGCACCGGCGGCGGGACGACCAAAGCCTACTGCGCATCCTGTGCCTCCGATGCGGACTGCGGGGGCGGCAACAACTACTGCCTCGCGTTCAGCTTCGGCGACTACTGCGGAACGGACTGCAGCAGCGGTCAGTCGTGCCCGAGCGGAGCGCACTGCGCGCAGATCGGCGACGGCTCTGGAAACGTGATCGGGATGAACTGCGTTCCGTCCGGAACAAGCTGCTCGGGCGGCGGCAGTGGAGGCAGCACCGGCGGCAGCGGCAGCGGCGGCAGCGGCGGCTCGGGGTCAGGCTCCTGCACCACGGACACCTGGTCCAGCTTCGGCAACGCGTTCTTCCAGAACTACTGCAACAACTGCCACGGCAGCAAATACGCTTCGCAGTCCAACGTGCAGGCGCAGCTCAACTCCGTCTATTCCTCCATCTCGTCGGGGTCCATGCCGACGGGCGGGCTCTCCAGCAGCACGCGCACCCGCATCCTCAACTACCTGAACTGCGGCGCGCCCTGAGTCGGCGGCGCCGTCACGCGCGGTGGTCGAGCGCCGCGACCCCGGCACGCTTCAGATAGCCGCAAAGGCCCGGCGAGAAGCCCGCCTTCCGGAGCTCGGCGGCGAGGGGCGACGCGGACGGAGCGGCGCCGTCGATCGCCTCGACAAGCAGGGCGCGGCGGCGACCGCTGTCGACCTGGGCGGCGAGCACGCCAGCGATGCCGCGGGAAAGATCCGGACGGAACACGACGAGGTTCCGGCCGCCCGCACCAAGCCAGGCGGCGAGCGCGCCGTCGACCAGCACCACGTGCGTGCCGGCGGCACGCTGTGGACGCGGCTCGCTGGGCGGCCAGGGCAGTGCCGCGCCGTATGGGCTCGCCGGGTCGGTGGCAGCGAGCAGCAGCGCCTGCGTTCGCTCCGGCGGCTTTCCGAGCGCGCGCAGCCGATCGGTCGCGCCGGGACGCGCGAACTGCGCGGCGCCGAGGCCCTCGACGAAGTAACCACGGCGCACGCGCCCAGCCTGCTCCATCGCGCGCAGCACGGGATACACCGAGGAGAAGCCGCCCGCGATGCATTCGGCCTGCACAGCTTCGCGCGTAACCACGCCGTAGCGATCGAGCAGCGCGCCGGCGAGGGCCGTCGCGCGCTCGGTGGCGCTGGCCGAAGATGCTGCGGGCAGGAGCGACCAGCGCCCTTCGCTTCCCGCTGGACCAGCGCGCCGCGAGCGCAGCATGCGCGGCCGTGCGCCGGAACGCTCGCTCTTCGTGCCGGCGAGGAGCGAACGCAGTGGCGCCAGCGTGTCGTTCGTCAGCTCGCCTGCCCAGACGAGCTCCCACAGCGCGGGCAGGAGCTCGCCGGAGAAGGCGCCCGTGAGCGAGAGCAGATCCGCGTAGAACAGCGCGCCGCGGCTCGACAGCAGATCACGGATCTCCGAAGCCAGCCCGCCCTCGGCGCGGCCCGGCGGCGGGGCGAGCAGCGCGTAGTGCTCGGCGGGGTAGAGCGCGATGCGCCCATCGGACGCGCCGAGCGATCCCACGCCGCGCCACGTCACCTCGCCGGCAGCCGTGAGCACCTCGAGATCGCCCGGGCGATAGCCGCGCACGCGCGCGGGCAGCACATCGCTCTCCAGCGCGGAGGCGACCAGCGGCGCGCCGGCCAGATCCGCCACGCACGCGAGCAGCGCGTCGGCTCCGGCACGCGGCTCGGTCAGCCCCTGCCACTCCAGCTCGAAGCGCACCAGCACCTCGGGCGCCACCGGCTGGATCTGCTCGCGCAGGGCGGCCAGCGACCGGCGCTTGAGCTCGGCGAGCACGCGCGCGTCGCACCACTCGCTGGCCGCGCTGTCGGCGGAGAAGCGCGCTTCGATCACGCGCTCTTCGCCGGCGAGCCGCTCGAGCACTTCCCGCACCGGCGCGGGACCCAGCCCGAGTCGGCGCGCCGCGGCTTCGAGCGTGAACGGGCCGTGCGTGCGCGCGTAGCGCGAGAGCAGATCGCCCAGCGGGTCGGCGACCGGTTCGAGCAGCGCGGCGGGCAGCTCGGGAACCGCGACGCCGAGCGCGTCGCGGTAGCGCGCGGCGTCCTCGGCCGCGGCGAAGCGCTGCTCGCCGGCTATCGAGAGCTCCAGCACCCTGCCCTCGCCCATCAGTGCTCCGAGCCAGCCCTCCACGGCATCTGCCGGGTCCGCGCGCAAGCGGATCTCCTCGGTGGAGAGGTCGCCGAGCGCGAGCAAGAGATCGTGCAGCGCGTCGGCGTGACGCACCTCGCGCCGGTCGAGGTGCTGCAGGGCGTGCTCGAGCTCGTCGCCCAGCCCCGGCTCGAGCAGCTCGACGAGATCCACCTCGCCCATCAGCTCGCGCAGCTGGGTGTGATCGATGCCGAGCGCGTGCGCGCGGCGCTCCGCCAGCGGTGCATCGCCGTCGTAGATGAAGTTGGCGACGTAGGAGAAGAGCAGCTGGCTGGCGAAGGGCGATGCCGCGCGCGTCTCGACGCCCAGCACGCGGATCTGCCGCGCTTCGATCTGTTCGAGCAGCTCCGAGAGCGCCGGCACGTCGAACACGTCGCATAGACACTCGCGATAGGTCTCGAGCAGGAGCGGGAAGCCGTCGTAGCGCGACGCCACGGCCAGCAGATCCGCCGAGCGCTTGCGCTGCGCCCAGAGCGGGCTGCGCCGGCCGGGGTAGCGGCGCGGCAGCAGGAGCGCGCGCGCGGCGTTCTCGCGGAAGCGCGCGGCAAACAGCGAGCTCTGCCCGAGGCCGCCGACCACGCGGTCCTGCAGACCCTCGGCGGGCGGCACGAACAGCGCGGGATCGGGCGCGGCGTCCGCCTCCGGCACGCGGAAGGCGATGCCGTCGTCTGACCATACCGCTTCGATGTCGGTGCCGCGCTCGGCCCGCCAACGCGCCGTGACGGCCATGGCCCAGGGCGCGTGCACGCGCGAGCCGAACGGCGACAGCACGCACACGCGGAAGTCGCCCAGCTCGTCGACGAAACGCTCGACCACGATGACGTGATCGCTCGGCACCTCGCCGGTCGCCTCGACCTGCGCGCGCAGATACGCGACCAGATTGTCCGCAGCGCGTTCATCGAGGCCGTGCTCGCGGCGCAGGCGCGAGAGCGCTTCGTCTTCCGGCTGTTCGAGCAGACTGCGCGCGAGCTGACCGATGGCGCGACCGAACGCGACCGGACGCCCGGGTCCCTCGCCGTGCCAGAAGGGCATGCGGCCGGGCTGTCCCGGCGCGGGCGTGACGAGCACGCGGTCGTGCGTGATCTGGTCGATGCGCCAGGACGAAGCGCCGAGCAGGAACACGTCGCCCTCCTTGGACTCGAACACCATCTCCTCGTCCAGCTCGCCGACGCGCACGCTCCTGTCGTCGGCGCCGACCAGGAACACGCCGTACAGCCCGCGGTCGGGAATGGTGCCGCCGCTCACCACGGCCAGCCGGCGCGCACCCTGCCGCGCCTTGATCTTTCCGGAGCCGCGGTCCCAGGTGATGCGCGCGCGCAGCCCCGCGAACTCGTCGGAGGGATAGCGCCCGGAGAGCATGTCGAGCAGGCCGCGGAAAGCGCTCTCCGGCAGCTTGGCGAACGGCGCGGCGCGGCGCACCAGCTCGAACAGCGTGTCCGTCGCGAGCTCGTCCATGGCGGCCATGGCGACGATCTGCTGCGCCAGCACGTCCAGCGGATTTTCCGGGTAGTACGTCTCCTCCACCTCGCCGGCGAGCATGAGCGACACGGCGGCCGCACCCGCCAGGAGATCGCCGCGGAACTTCGGGAACAGCACGCCGCGGCTGGTGTCGCCGACATTGTGGCCGGCGCGCCCGATGCGCTGCAGCCCGGAGGCAACCGAGGGCGGCGCTTCGACCTGCACCACCAGATCGACCGCGCCCATGTCGATGCCGAGCTCGAGCGACGAGGTGGCGACGATGGCCGGCAGCTGGCCCCGCTTCAGCCGCTCCTCGATCTCGCGGCGGCGCTCGCGCGCGACCGAGCCGTGGTGGGCGAGCGAGATCTCCTCGCCGGCCGCGTCGTTGATCGCGGCGGACAGCCGCTCGCACAGACCGCGGTTGTTCACGAAGATCATGGTCGAGCGGTGCTGGCGCACCAGCTCCACCAACCGCGGATGGATCGACGGCCAGATCGAGCGCTTGGGACCCGGGCCATCGGGAGCGCCCTCGCCCAGGCGCGCCATGTCCTCGACGGGCACTTCCACGCGGATCTCGAGCGGCTTCTTCTTGCCGGCGTCGACGATCTCGACCGGGCGCGGGCTCCAGGCGCCGTCGGGGCCCGGCGTGCCGCCGCCCAGCAGGCGCGCCACCTCGTCGAGCGGGCGCTGCGTCGCGGACAGGCCGATGCGCTGCAGCGGGCGCTCGCTCTGCCTGAGAGCTTCCAGCCGCTCCAGCGACAGGAACAGGTGCGCGCCGCGCTTGGTCGCAACCAGCGAGTGGATCTCGTCGATGATGACGGTCTCGATCGACGAGAGCGCCGCGCGCGCCAGCGAGGTCAAGAGCAGGTACAGCGACTCGGGCGTCGTGATCAGTATGTCGCCGGGCTTCCTGGCGAAGCGCGCGCGCTCGGACTGTGGCGTGTCGCCCGAGCGCATGTCGACGCGGACCTCGCGATTCGCGACTCTGCTCCGCTCGGCCTGCTCGGCGATGCCGGCCAGCGGCCGCTCGAGGTTCCGCTCCACGTCGGCCGCCAGCGCCTTGAGCGGCGAGACGTACAGCACACGCAGCCGCTCCGCCGGCTCCGGCTCCGGCGCGAACATCAGCCGCTCGATCGCCGCCAGGAAGGCCGCCAGCGTCTTGCCCGAGCCGGTCGGCGCGAGCAGGAGCGTGCTCTTGCCCGCGCTGATCGCCGGCCAGCCCAGCCGCTGCGCCGCCGTCGGCTCGCCCAGCGCCGCGGAAAACCACTGCCGGACCGGAGCCGAGAAGCCGCCGAGCGCGTCGTCCACCGCCGGACTATAGCGCGCAGCCTAGGCCGATCACGCGGGCTGGTGCCACCCTGCTGTCAGCAGCGTGAGATCCTGGACGATCTCGATGCCGGCGGCAGGCGCCTCGACCGCGACATCGGCCCCGAGCCGGAAAGCGAACCCGCCCAGCAGGTAGCGGCACTCGAGCTCCGGCTCGAGCTCTGCGCGCAGGCTGCTCACGAGGTCGCTGGCGACTCGCGCCGAGTGGGGCAGCGCGCAGGAAAACCCGATCGCCGACGGACGAAGCCGGCGTGCCAACGCTATCATCTCGCTCAGTGGAATCGCGGGGCTGACGACCTCTGCGCTCACGCCGCGAGCTGCCAGTAGATGCGCAGCGAAACGCACTCCAAGCGTATGCTGGTTTCCGGGTGTCTGGAACAGCAGCGCGCTCGGCGGCGCTGTCCTCACCGGTCTGGGGAGCGTGGCGAATACCTGCTCGCACCAACTCGTCAAGAAGTGCTCCGCGGCAACCGACATGCGGCCGGCCTGCCACTCGAGCCCGGCTCGATATAGAGCCGGCTGCAGCACGGCGACAAGAATGGAGTCGTCCGGTAGGCCGAGCTCTCTGGCTTCCTGGATCGCAACCTGACAGGTGTCCCAGTCTCGAGACTCTGCTGCGGCAAGCAACCCATACACCAGTGTTCGCACCTGGTCGGTCGTTTCTACCAGTGGCACGTCGCGTTCGAGCTGCGCTTCACACCGTTCGCAGATTCCGTGGGAAAAGGATGGATCATCGTAGGGAGCGAGCTCGCCAAGAAAGGTCTGGCAATAGCAGCACCAGCGGATCACGGGGCGTCCCCCTCCGGCGCCGACAAGTGCGAGAGCGCCAACTCGAGCGCGGAGCTGCACGCACGCGACCATGCCGGGTCGCCAGCAGCACCTGAGCAGAACCACTCCACGAGTTCCCTGTAGTGGGTGCCGACTCCGACAGCGTGGTCGACAACAGCACCAGCGATGAGGAGCCCCGCACCGCGGCGCTCCGGCGCCCTCGCCCCTGCTGCGCGGCACAGTGACTCGCATTCTCGGAATACCGCGTCCTCCAGCACTTCGAGCCGCGCGCCACGAAGGCCGGCCGCGAGAGCGAGAAACCGATTGCCCGGCATGTGACGTTCCCGCGACCAGAGTCGGCCGAGGCTCTCCAGCTGGTACTCCAACAGGATGCTGGGCATGCCCCTGGGAGCCAGCACCCGGCTGAGCCAACCCACCTGCTGTCGCCACGTCCTGTCGTCCTGCCCGAGCAAGGTCACGAGGTAGGCGGCATCACTGCGCCCGAACGCGCGTCCGCGTTCAGCGTAGCGCCAGGCAAAATACGGAAACGCGCGCCACATGACCCTGGCGGAACGCTCCGCCAGCTCGCGGTCGCCGGGATCGCTGGGGGCCGGAGTGTCGCCCGCGTCGGGGTTCAACGGGTTAATCATCCCGTGACTCCCGAAACACGACGGCGAACTGCTCCAACTTCCCGCCGGAGCCCGCTTCCACCGCGCCGAGGCCGGCGTGGGCGCGACCGTGAGCACGCGCGTGGTCGCCGCTCTTCATGTACCTGACGAAGTCGGAGCGCGTCTCCCAGCGGGTCACGAGCACGTAGCGCCCTTGACTGCGGATATCCCGCCACAGCTCCAGCCCGAGGAAGCCCGCATGACCGTCGACCAGTCGCGCCCGGTCCTGGAACGCGCGCTCGAGAGCGGGCATCTGCTCGACCGGGACCACGATTTCGGAGCGGCTCAGGAACATGACAGCACGAAGAGTCTACAACCGGCTTCTCGCAGCGCCAGCCGGCCAGATCGGGCGAAACCCGCTTGAGGCCGCGCTGGGCGATTGATAGCGTCACGGCGCGTCCAGGTTCGGGCGCACTGGAGGAGTGGCTATGCAGATTTGGAAGCTGGTGGGTGTGGCAGCGGTGGGCCTGGTTGTCGTGGGCTGCAAGAGCGACGTGAAGCGCTTCGTCAAGCTCGATACGATGAAGGCGCAGGCCTACACGGACGGGAACGGCGACTGCGACAAGATCGCCAAGAACTACTCCGAATGGAAGAGCAAGTACGGCAAGGAGTACAAGTCTCTCCAGACGAAGCTCAACGGCAAGTACCACGGCAAAGCGGAGATCGAGAAAGCCTTCGGTTCCAACGCGGACCAGATGAAGGCGAACAAGAAGATCGTCATCGGCTCGATCTTCAAGTGCATGAACAACGACGCCTACAAGAAGGCCGTCGAGTCGCACTGAAGCGAGCGCGCCGCGCGGCGATGTGACGAGCCGGGGTGGCCCCGGGCGCGCCGGAGGCGCGCGTTTGGGGCCACGCGGCGGCGGGAGCCGCCGCGACGTCAGGTGACGGACGGTACTGGGGCAGCCCCAGCGATCAGGACCTCGGCGCGGCGATCTTCGCTTCCATCGACTGCTTGAAGGTTGTGAGGATGTCGACGGGCAGCGGGAAGACGACGGTGGTGTTCTTTTCCACGCCGATCTCGACGAGCGTCTGCAGGTAGCGGAGCTGCAGCGCGGCGGTGGTCTGCTCGAGGATCTGCGCGGCCTCGTGCAGTTTCTGCGACGACTGGAACTCGCCTTCGGCCGCGATCACCTTGGCGCGCCGCTCGCGCTCGGCTTCGGCCTGACGTGCCATGGCGCGGCGCATGATGTCGGGCAGCTCGATGTCCTTGATCTCCACCGCGGAAACCTTGATGCCCCAGACGTCGGTGGCCTCGTCGATGATCTTCTGCAGCGCCTGGCCGATCTTCTCGCGCTCGGCGAGGACCTGGTCGAGGTCGTGCTGACCCAGGATGTTGCGCAGCGTGGTCTGCGCGTAGAGCGACGTGGCCACGTAGTAGTTGGCGATCTTGAGCACGGCGTCGGTCGGATTCATCACGTTGAAGTAGACGACCGCATTGACGCTGATGGTCACGTTGTCCTTCGTGATCACCTCCTGGGGCGGCACGTCCAGCGTCACCGTGCGAAGATCGATCTTCACCATGCGGTCGACGAACGGCAGGATCAGCCGGAGGCCTGGGTTCTTGACCAGCGCGGGGTCGACGCGGCCGAGCCGGAACAGCACGCCGCGCTCGTATTCGTTCACGATCCGGATCGATTTGAGGAGGGTCAGCATGCCCATGAACAGGATGACTGCCAGGCCGATAACCGCGGTGTCGATTTGCATTTCCAGGACCTTTCTCGATTTCTAGCTGCGCTTGACGACAACGCGGGGCGGATTGCGGAGCACCTCGACGACCTCCACCGGCTCCCCCGCATCGATGGTTTCCTCGGCGGTGGCCAGCCAGCGCGCGCCCTCGACGAACACGCTGCCGCCCGCCGGCTCGACGACGGTCTTGGCGACGCCGTGCTTGCCGACCATCGCTTCGCTGCCGGTGCCGGGCGGCTTTCGCTGCGCACGCGCCACTTTGGTAGCCAGAAGCAGGAACAACCCCGCCACCGCGATCACGAACGGGGCGAACACACGCCAGTCCACCGACTGCACCGCGCCGAAGTAGCTGCTTTCGTCCACAAGCACCAGCGCTCCGAGCACGATGGACACCACTCCGCCGAGCGCCAGCAGCCCGTGCGAAGGCACCTTGATCTCCAGCACGATGCCGATGATGCCGACGGCGATCAGCAGGAAGCCGCCGAGATCGAGCGGCAGCACGCTCATCGCCAAGAGGCCGGTCAAGAGCGAGACGGTGCCCACGATGCCGCCCATGCCGATGCCGGGCGCGGCGATCTCGTACAGGATGCCCATCACGCCCAGCGTCAGCAGCATCGACGCGATAGTCGGATCGGCGATCACATCGAGGAAGCGCTGCGCCCACGACAGCGGCATCTCGATGCCGACCGCGCCGTGGGTGTGCAGGGTCACGGTGCGGGTGCGCAGCTTGATGCTGCGCCCGTCGAGCTGCTTCATGAGCGACGCGGTGTCCGGTGCGAGGATCTCGATGGCGCCGTCGTCCTTGGCTTCCGAGGCGGTGTAGCTGGCCGAGTCGCGCACGATGGAGACGGCGAAGCTCTCGGGGCGGCCGCGGCGCTTGGCGAGCGATTTGGCCATCGCCACCAGGGTGTTGGTGGCTTTCTCGTCGAGCGTCTTGCCCAGCGACTTGCCGCCGCCGGCCACAGGGTGCGCGGCGCCCACGCGCGTGCCCGGCGCCATGGCCGCCACGTCCGTCGAGAGCAGGATGTAGGCGCCGGCGCTGGTGGCCTGGGCATTGCGCGGCTCGACGTAGCCGACGATCGGGATGTCGGAGTTCACGAACTCGGTCGTGATCTTCTCCATGCTGGAGACGAGCCCGCCGGGCGTGTTGATCGTGACCAGCAGGAACGCGGCGTGTTGCTTGTGCGCGAGCTTCAGCGCGTTGTCGACGTAGCGCGCCTTGATGGGATTGATGACGCCCTGGATCGTGATGTGGACGTAGCGCTGGGCCGCCGACGCCGCCGAGGCGGACAGCACGACGGCGAGCGCGAGCAGCAGCCCGAGCACGAGCTGGGCTCCCGGGCGCTGCCTGGTCTGCCTCCGCACCCCCGCAAGGGAAGGCCGCGCCGGGCCCCCGTCAAGTGAGCGCCATCAGGCGCAGGAAAAGCCGGGGCGGGCGCCGGTCCTCGCAGCACTGGCTCAGTGAGCGCGATTCGCCGGAGAAGTCCGTTCTGATGCTTGTCTTGTGGGCCGGCCTAGCGTTCCCGGTCGGGGCTGGGTTTCCTGGCCCTCAGAAGAGCGATGCCACGCGCGAAGAGCGACGACTGATCGGCGCTGACAAGGTCATCGAGCTCGAGATCCGCGAGCGGGCGGGACGGGTCGAACGCGAGCTGCTCCAGCGTCAACAAGGCGCCGGACGCCGCCGCGTCGCCCGCGGGCGTCCGGTGCAGCGACAACGGCCCGCTGGTCCGGGCCCGCTGGTCCAGCCGCTCGACCAGGTGCTCGATAGGCTCGAGCGACGCGATGTCGTCGGTGCCGGCGTGCTCGGCGAGCAAATCGGCGCGGGCGCGGCGTATGTTGCGCGACAGCGACGAGTCGGCTCCGGGCGCTTGCCAGACGAGGGCCAACTCGCTGTCGAGGCCCATGCTGCGGTTCGTGAGATTGGCCGAGCCGACCAGGAGCAGCTCGTCGTCCACCACGAGGAGCTTCGAGTGGATGTAGGTCGGCACCTGTACGCCGGCGTCGTCCAGGTGAGCCGTTTCGTAGACGCGAAAGACGTGGCCATGCGCAGCGGCAGCGGACTCGAGCGAGCCCAGCACCCGAACCTGCGCTTCGCCGAGTGCGATTTCCTCCTTGGCCGAGGACGGGCGTCGCGGCATGACGAGGACCACCGAGAGTCGCGGGCGCCGCCAATCGCGGAACCGCGCTACCAATGCGTCGTGGACCGCTTCGGACGTGAAGTACTGGTTCTCGATGTAGATCAGCCTGTTCGCGGCAGCGATCGCGTCCTCGTAGAGACGCTGGATCTCGGTGATGCCCGCCACTTCACTGCCGTCGCGTGCAACGTAGTGCCCGCGCGTGCGGCTGATAGCGACGCGGTCGGCACCGAGGGGCAACGTGACGGGCAGCGTGCGGGTGGACGCCGCGACGGCAGCTGGCAGTTCGAGCACCCGCCCCGTCGCATGCCGCCAGCGTTCGCGGAAGAGGTCGTCGAGCAACTGCACGACCGGTCCGGTACAGTACGCCTGGACGTCGTGGTACGGCCCCGACTGGCCGTCATCACGCTCCGGATCGCGCGCGGCGTGCGAGCGGCGATCCCAGCGCGACGCGCAAACGTCGATTCCGCCCACGTAGGCGGCGCGACCGTCGAAAATGGCCAGCTTCTGGTGGTGGCTGGCGCCGACCGGGTGCGCACCATCGAACTCGAAGTGGATTTGCGCCTCCGTCGACCAGTCGAACAGCCACTTCTGCATCCACTCGCGCTCGAGTGCGTACACGAGGCTGAAGTCCCAGGCCAGGATGTGGACGGTGAGCGCTGGTCGCCGGCGACACAGCTCGCGCAAAAGGGGCAGGAACTCGACCGGGAGCCGGGCGTTCTCCGCGTCCTGCCCGCGCAAGAGCCGGACGTCGCTGTCGAACTGCCAGCCCGCCAACAGGATGTAGCGTTCGGCCTGCTCGGCGGCGCGATACAGCGCGCGGTAGTAGTCACGCGCGTCGACCAGCAGCCCGCCGGCTTCCATACCCGCCTGCCGCCACACGTTGCGGCCTTCTTCGAGGATCGATTCCATCATTCCCTGTCCGCCCCGGCCGCGCCTGGATGGTCTGGAGAAACGGCAAGCCACTCGAGCTCCGCCACCACCGGCAGATGGTCGGATGCTCCGTTCGTCGGCCTACCGCGCGGCACCTCCGTGCTCCGCACCCGCACTCCCTCGCTGCAGAAGATGTGGTCGAGGCGTACCAGCGGCCATCGTGACGGCCAGGTGCGCCGTGGCCTGCGAGCACGACGCTGCACATCGTGGAGCGACGCGGCGAGGCGGCGGTAGGCGCGCGAACCCGGGATCGAGTTCAGATCGCCGAGCAGCACCCGGGGTTCGCGGCACTGGCCGTGCGAGAGCCATCTGGAACCGAGCAGCTCCTGCACCTGCGCGAGGCGTTCACGGCGATCGAGGCCGAGATGCGTGGCCACCAGCTGATAGTGGCACTCCCCGACGCTCACGTCCGCCCAGCTCGCAACGCGAGGCTCGCGCTCCGGCGTGCCGCCGCCGGGCAGCTGGCTTTCGCGGCGCAACGAAAGCGGCAGCCGCGAAAGCAGCGCGTTCCCGAAATGGCCGCCATCCTGCCGGCGTGCCTGGCTGAACCGGCACGTCATGCCCAGGCGCTCCGCGATGATCTGCGGTTGGTCGACGCGTCCGGTCCGGTCGACACCGACCTCCAGCTCCTGGAGCGCAACGACATCAACGTCCAGACCGCCGATGACCTCGGCCACGCGTTCGACGGATAGACGCCGGTCGGTTCCGACGCAGCTGTGGACATTCCACGTCATCACGCGCAGGCGCGAAGCGGTCGCCGACCGGCTCGGTTCATCGCGTCGCGTGTGCTCGCCTCGAGGCATCAGGCTCCTCGTCACCCTTTGGGCTTGCCCGGTGGCCGGCGCAACCCTACGCGTACCAGGCGGAGCCCCGACCATCACAGCCACCTGGGGCGCGATGTAGGAGACGGTCAAGGTCGCGTCGACCTCCCACGGAACCACGTTCGTATTCTCGACGAGGGTTCGATAGCGTTCCTTGCTCGCCTCGAGTTCCCGCGAAGCGCGGACCTGCGCGTCGAGGTGGGATCGCAGCTCTTCGGCGAGCATGTTGATGGCCCCGACCACGCCGTCGAGCACCGTGTCGTCGCCGCGGCATTCCAGCGGATGATCGAAGTCGAGTGCTGCGGTCCGGTAGAGCCCCTCGGCGATCTCCTCGAGGCGTCCCATCGGCTCGGCCGGAGGGAGGCTCGACGCGGGGAGGTCGGCGTAACGCCGAGGTCGGACGGTGGAGCGTCACGGCAGGTATTGCCGGAGCCACTCGAGTGCCGCCGGCTCCGACGTGAAGAGGCGCGTGGGAACGACGGACGCGTTGAGGCCCAGGAAGAAGTTGCCCATGGCCTTCGCCATCGGAGACCGGACGACGAGCGCCACCGCACTCTCGACGACGGCCGTGTCCGGTCCGGCGAAGTAGTTCCTCGCGTCGCGGGAGATCGACTTGAGGCCCGCGAGGTCGACGCAGGCCGGGCGACGGATCCCGTCGGAAGCGGCGATGAGCTTGCGGATCATCTCCTGGGCGTCGGCGAGTTGCAGCACCGCTCCGGGTTTCATGCTGGAGCGGAGAATCCCATCGTCGCCCAGCCAGAAGAGCTGGGTGTTGGTCTCGATCCGTATCTGCACTTGGAGCTCGTCCTCGGCGGGGAGCCGACCTGGCGTCGTCACGACGGGTCCAATCGGGTCACACCTTCGCGGCACTCTCCGACACGGGGTGCGACGAGGCCGAGGAGTTCCACGGTGTCGCACGGCTGCAGCGTTCGCACGTGGCCGAGCAGGGCTAGCCCGTCCGTAGCGGGCATCCGCATGTCCGTCACGACGACGTCGAAGGCCTGCTGTTCCAGCAGCTCGAGCGCCGCCTGCCCACTGGGCGCGGTTCCGACCTCCCACTCCCGAAGCGCACGAAACCGGCGCGTCAGCGCCCCGAGCACCGAAGGGTCGTCGTCCACGAAGAGGATCCTGGCTTTGGTCATTGGGGCACGCGGTCCCGCGCTTCATGCGGTTCCGGGTCCGATGAACCTTCCGCTCGGGGTGTAGTACGGCCGGCGGCGCCCGTGGTTGAGGTCGCGAGCGACCCGATGTCCCGTACCCCGACTTCCTCGCCCCTTTGTGCGCCCGGAGTCCCGCTGCCAGTCCAAGTTGGTCACGATCTCCAGCTTGGCAACCTCGGCATCAGCCAGCTCGTCGGCGACGATCTGGCGCGGGCTGACGCTGAAGCGACCCCACCGAAGCCGGTAGGTGACCGGGGTGCCGCCGCCCGAGGGAGATGGAGCCGACTTTGCTGGTCGCCAGTGAAGAGGACCAGAACGTAGTGTTTGGCGATCCCGGAAACGCCGTCGTGTCGATGGTCGGCGCAGGCGCGGTCACGCTGAAATCGATCAGTGTCACCTAGCTACGGCGCCTGGCTGATCGTCTTGGCGTCGCTGCTGAGCACGGTCACCGTCACTGGGGTGACGTCCAGCGTTGTGGCGACGGGGGTGACCGTCGTCGTGGTCACAGGCAGGTTGGCGGCACTGAAGCTGCCGGACGGATTGGACTGGCTGACGCCGCTGCCGCTGGCGAACGCGACGTTGCCGTTCTGGGTGATGTGCATCAGCCAGCCGTCGTCGCCACTCGTGAAGCTGGTGCTCATGCCCACGGCGAGCAGCGAGCCGTCGGGCAGGGCGACGAAGGGATCACCGACACCGCGGAACTCCAACGTGCCGCCGATTTCTTCGCTACCCGCGCCGCCGTATTCGTGACTCCAGGTGGGCGAGCCGTCGGAAGCGAACGCCTGGATCCAGGCGTTGCCGTTCGTGGCGCCCGCCATGGCAAACCCGCCTCCGGAAAGCGGCGCCACGCCGTTGATCTCCGCGTCCTGGGCGCTCACCGGAATGTCCGTCGCCCAGGTGACATTGCCGCTGTCGTCCAGACGCACCGCGAGCCCGTCGAGCACGCTTTCGCCGCCGAGGAAGAAGCCGCCGGAGGGCGCGGCGAGCGCGCTCTCGGCGGACTCGCCTCCCGTACCGTAGCTCTTCTGCCAGAGGACCTTGCCGTCCGCGCCGATCCTCAGAGCCCACAGCGATCCAGAAGCAGGAAACGATTCGGTGCTTCCCACCGCCAGACAACCGCCGTCGCCCGTGTCCGCCAGGGAGTGCAGAGCGTCATACGCGCTTCCGCCGTAGGCATACGACCACACCGGGTTCGCCTGCGCGTCGACGTGGGCAACCCAGAAGTCCTGGGATGCAAGGTATCCGAATGCCCCGCCGAGCAGAGCACCACCGTCGGGCAGAGGCACGATGTCGTCGATCCGGAGGTCGTCCCCCGAGCTGTGGGAGAGTTCCTTTGCCGAGAGCACTGCACCGTTCTCGTCGACCTTCATGAGGACGTTGGAGCCGGGATCGATGGCGATGTTCGTCGCGACGAAAAAGCCGCCCCCTGCGACGGGGCGGATGACACGCACGTCCTGGAGGTCGTCGAAAGCGCGCTGCCACATCAGCTCGCCGATGGAATCGGTGGCGATCAGCCAGGCATCGGCAGGACTCGACGTGAACGAGAGCGTCGTGCCACCGGCGAGGATTCCGCCCCCGGGCATTGGCGTCAGAGTGTCCAGGTCGTCCGATGAGTCACCCGAGTAGGCGCGCGCCCAGCTGGTGATCTGCGCGGCCGACGAACCGCCGGGGGCCGAGGCCAGGAGCTTCTCGGTGTGACCGAGCGGGGCATCGTAGTTCAGCAGACCCAGGAGGTGGACGCTCGCGCTCGCCTCGGCACCACCGTACAGAGACCACCAGGGGTTCTTCAAGGGCTCGACGTCCGCGCGCGCGTACGCATCCACGTCGACGGAGGCAGAATCGAAGCCGTCGACCAGAATCGCAAGCCGCGCTCCAGCCATGGCCTTGGCCTTGGCGTTCGCGCCCGGGGCGAAGTGCGGCGGATCGAACGTGCCGCTGGCGCTGCTGTTGTTGAAGGGGCCGAAGGAGCCGTTCTGGTAGCCGACGCCGACGTTGAGCGTGGCCTGCTCGGCGACCGACGTGGTGAGCGTGGCCGAGCTCTTGCCGTCGATACCGGCGTAGAAGGTCAGGACCGGCGTGAGGATCACGGGCATCGGGCCGATATTGAATTGCAGCGAGGGGAACGAAATCGTGTCGAGATCGATGCGTTTCGTGAAGTTGGCAGCCTCTTTCGCCGTCACCGACAAGTTCGCCGCTTCCTCACCGCTGATCTCGAGGGCGACCTTCGAAAAGCCGGAGTCGATCTGGATGGGGAACTTGGTGAGGGGATCGATGGAGATACTGCCCGACACCAGCACCTGATCGTTCGTCGTGGAGGAGTCGCCGTCCCCGTCGTAGATCGCCTTGTTGTCGAAGCCGTAGGTGAGCCCGCTGTTGCCGCTGCCGCCGCTGCCTCCGCTGCCGACGCCCGCGGTGTGCAGCGCGGCGCTCGTGGTCCCATCGGCATTGAGATGGAAGCTCGGATTGATCGAGCCCTTGATGACGGCGTCGGTGAGCGACGCGGTCGATGTGGTGACCGTGATGGGGCCGCTGCCGGACACCGACTCGACCCTGCGCAGCATCCCGCGCGGCAAGAGCTTCCCCACGATGCCGGCGGCGATCAGGTTGCCGGCATGCAACGCCGACAGCTGTTTGGTGGTGGACTTGAAGACCAGTGTCGACTGGTCCGCAGACACCGAGCTCAGTTGGTCCAGCGTCGCACTGTCGAGCACCCGTAGCTCAGGCGAGAGCACCACATCGGAGTGCTTCGACTTGCTCGACCCCGAGCAGGCAGTCGCCAGTGAAGCCAACAAAATAATGGACAACACTCCTCGAAGAAAACTGCGGGCCATCTCCACTAGGTAGGCCCGCCGGTGACATCGCGCAAGCCATGACGGCTGGTGGAAGAGGGTTCCACGCGGATCGCCTGCAGAACGGGCGCACCGGCCTTGCATCGCCGCCCGCCATCCCGGAGCTGCCCGTCGGCAACTACGCGTGCGGCTCCCAGCTCGATACGCTGTACTAGAGCGGCGGCAAGACCCGGATCGTCGCGAGCGGCGGGGATGGCGGCACGCTCGTGCTCTCGCAGACCGGCGCACACGTGACCGCGAAGTACAGCGGCGACAAGTACGTCGCCGGAACGATGGAGCTCGGCGTCACCAGCGGCAGCGCCGGTGCGGGCGGCAGCGCCGGTGCGGGCGGAACGTGCACGTAGGGCTCCGGCTGCTGCACGCCGAAGACCTGCGCGAACTATCCGAACCAGTGCGGCGGGTTCGTCGATGGCTGCGGCGGCAGCGTCAACTGCACGTGCCCCAGCGGAAAGGCGTGCATCAACTCCGCCTGCATGTGCCAGCTCGCGGGCGAGACCTGCGGAGGCAGCGGACAGGGCCCCTGCTGCTCGGGGCAGCAGGGCGTCAACTGTTCCGGCGCCAAGTTCTGCCTGCCCGACTCGAACTCCTGCCCGCAGCGCGCTTCGGCCGCGTCAACCGTTCGCACTCATCGACACGTAGTACCCATCCGGGTCCCGCAGCGAGAACTCCATCGTCGTCGTGGCGGGGTTCAGGTGGGGTTCTTCTTCCAAGCGGGGAACGAGAGCGCGCGCTCGCTCGAGGGCGGCGTCGAAGTCGTCGACGCGGAAGAACAGCAGCAGGCCGTTGCCGGGCTCGGCGCGATCGGGGCTCGTCAGCGAGGGATGATCGTGCTCGCCCCACTCGTGGAGGCACAGAAGGACGGTGCCGTCCGCGTCGACGATCTGGCCGAAGTAGTCGTGCGCTGGCGCGGACTCCGGCAGGCCCAGCAGCGACTGGTACCACTTGAAGCTCGCGGCCACGTCCTCCACTCCGATGATCGTCCACGTGCGCCTCACGCTTCCTCCTTCTGCCGGCGCGCGCTGCCGCGCCGCGAGCAGATAGCATACACTCGCGGCGGCGCATTGCGACGCGACTACCGCACGTCGTCCGTCCCCGGAAACAATGCCATCAGCCCTCCGCATGTCCGGAAGACGCATCGCGATTGCGCTGGCTGCTGCCGCAGCGCTGTGCGGTTGCCGGTCGCCCGCGGGCGCGAGCCGCAGCACGCGTCACGGATCCGTCGTCGGCGGGTCCGACTCGCGCCACAGGTGCGGGCCAAGGTCGTGCGTGGCTTCCTCGGCGCAGACGCCTTCGATCACGTCGATGCCCGCTTCGCGGAGGAGCTCCAACATAGCCCGCGAACAACCCGGGCGACTGCGCGGAAGTAGCGACCATGTCGTCTGATTCCCGAAGGTTCGGCGCTGCTGCGCAGGCTGCAGGGACTGCTCGATGACCGCCGAGCCGTGCTCGGTTACGCTTCCGGACGAGCGTCGGAATCCCTGGCCTTCGCCCATCATCGATCGTTCCGGACTCGACATGCCGGTGATGGTGCTCGACGATCCGGCGCTGCCGACGGGCGAGGCGCTTGTGGCGCGCATCGTGGCACGCTCGGTCGACGGAGCCATCTCCGGCACCGCCACCACTTCCGTCACGTTGTGCTGATCCCTCGTGGCCCGGTTCACTACGGCTGGAACACGCTCCGCCGTTTGCCCGGGCCGGGCGGCGGTGTCAGGCTCCGCCGCCATGCGTGCAGTTTTGCTTGGGCTTCTGGGCAGTGTTGGAGTCGCTTGCCTGCTTTCGGCCTGCGGCGGCAAGACGACCGATCTCTTCGCCAGTGGTGGCGCGGCCGGTGTGGCCGGAACGGGGACGGGAGGGAGCGGCGGCGCGAGCGGCGGCAGCGGCGGAGCGACGGGTGGCAGCGCCGGCGCTGCCGGAGCGGGCGGAGCCACGGGCGGCGCAGCCGGGACGGGAGGCAGCGGCGGTTGCGCGAATCCCCAGCCCGAGAAGGACTACGATGGCGACGGGTTCACGGCGGCACAGGGCGACTGCGACGAGTGTGCAGCAGGCACCAACCCCGGCGCGTACGACGTCCCCGGCGACGGCGTGGACCAGGACTGCGACGGCAAGGCCGACGACGAGCCCACCGGATGCGACGCGTCGATCGGCAGCATCGACGAATCCGATCCGGTCAAGGCCGCGTACGCCATCGGCTTGTGCCGCATGGCGAACGACAAGAGCTGGGGCCTGGTCAGCGCCAAGTACGTCATGGCGGACGGCACCACCGGCATGAACGCTCTTTCGCACGGCATCCTGTCCGACTTCGGTCCGAACGTGAAGGCGCGCGAGGGCACGCAGCTGCTCGCGCTGTCCTCCGGCACGGCGCGGCGCCCGAGCGACCCCGGCTACCAGTCTCCGGCGGGCGCGAACATGGGCACGAGCTCGCAGATGCCCACGGGCTTTCCGGTTGCGACGCCGTTCTGTCCGACCACGGCGGCCACAGGCACCACCGCCAACGATCCGGCGGCGCTCGACGTGGTGGTGCGCGTGCCCACCAACATGCAGAGCTTCTCGGTCGACTTCGACTACTATAGCTTCGAGTTCCCGACCTACGTCTGCACGCAATACAACGACAGCTTCGCGCTCCTGCAGGCGCCGGCGCCTGCTGTCAGCGTAGCCGGCTCGATCGCTTTCGATGGCGACAAGGACGCGCTCGCCGTCAACAACAAGCTTCTCGGCGTGTGCGCGCCGCAGACCACCGGCGGCGCGACGTTCGCCTGTCCGCGCGGCGACACCGAGCTCACCGGCACCGGTTTCGAGAGCCACGGAGCCACCGGCTGGCTCACGACGCGCTCGCCGATGAAGCCGGGCAGCGAGGTGACGCTGCGCTTCGCGATCTGGGACGCCGGCGACAGCGTCCTCGACTCCACGGTGCTGGTCGACAACTTCCGCTGGCACGCCGATCCGGTCGTGGCGCCCAGTACCGGTCCGGCTCAGTAGATTCCCGATACTCGCTCACGCCTCTGCGCGGAGGGCCCACGCCCCCGCACCGTCAGAGCCCCGGCGGGGGTTGGGGCGGCATGCCGAAGGAGTCCGGAAAGCACGCGACATCACTGCAGGAGACAGCGGCGTACTCCCCGCCGGGCGGCTCACACAAGTGCATCAACTGCCAGCCTATCGGGCAAAGTTGCACTGCGGGGCGCGGTCAATGCTGTTCGAACGCCTGTAACGTCAAGAACAAGTGCAACTGCGTCATCAGTGGGCAGTACGCGCTCGGCGTCGGCCCCCAGGGCGAGGAATGGAAGATTTGCTGCTCGCAGAAGATGGGGTCGGATGGGAAATGCCTGTGACGAGCTGGCTCTTCGACAGCCGGCGCTCGGACTTGGCCGGTGGCGGGCGACAGCACCTCGCACAGCGCTGCCGTGACGGAACTGCGGCGCCTTGACGGTTCCTCCGAGCTGTCTGGTATGGATTGAACGTGGACGACAAGCCGCAGAGTTCCCCTCGTCCTGTTGCGCCGGTCGCTGGCTGCCCTGTTTCTCGGCGCCACGCTCTGGCTTGTGTACGAGATGAGCCAGTTGCCGACCTCGGACAACTATCAATTCCGCGTGATCGTCCACTGACGCCGCGCCGCCGTGCAGCGCGTCAGCTCCGACCTGCGCTTGAATCCCCACTTCCACCTGGATGGGGTGTTCGCCTAGGACGAGGCCGGCGAGCTGCCGTTCCACGCACTGCCGCACCTCACCAACGACGACGTCGCCGACCTCTTGCAGATCGCGCGGGCGCGCCCCGCGCTGCGCGGCCGGGAACGCGGCTCGCGACGGCGGAGCCACCCCCGCCGCCGGCGTGTTTTCCTGCCTGACGCGCGCATCCCCGGGCCGGCGCTGGCGGTCGGAGGACCGCCGTCGCTCAGGAGCTGGAGTTCCTGGGGGGACGCAGCGTCCGCAGCGACGGCGGGCGCGAGCCGTCGAGGTCGGTGAAGCCGTACTCCTCGGCGAGCTCGGCCACCACCAGGGCCTTCCCGGTTCGGGAAAGCAGGTCGGGGTCTGCCGCCAGGGCTGCCACGGCGCGGCCACTGAACTGGGGCGTCTCGCCCTGGGCGGTATCGAAGGGGAGACGCTCGGGCTCCAGGAGCAGACGCTCGGTCTTGACGATGCCGGGCCAGATGGAGACCACGGTCACACCGTAGGGCTGGAGATCGCGTGCGGCGTCCCGCGACAGGCGATCCGCGCCGGCCTTGCCCACGCCGTAGGCGACGTTGACCGAAGTGATCTTGGCGCCGAAGGACGAGACGTTCACGATCAGGCCGCGGCGAGCCGCGGCCATGCGCCGGGCGGCGAAGACCGACGCGACATAGTGCGAGCGCAGCCCGACGCCGTGCATCGTGTCCCAGAAGGAGATGGGCTGCTCCCAGAAAGGATCGCCCATGAGCTTGCCCTCGGGGATGGCGAAGGCGTTGTTCACCAGGACGTCGAGGCGCCCGGCCTCGTCGTCGATGCGGGCGAACAGGGCCTCCACCTCGTCGTCGCGGGCGTGGTCCACGCGCACCGGGATCCCGCGGCCCCCGAGCGCGGTCACGGCTTCGGCGGTCTCGCCGATGGTGCCGGGGAGACGGCCCGGAGTCGTGGAGCGCCCCGTGACGTAGACCGTGGCCCCGGCCTCGCCGAGGCCCAGGGCGATCCCCCGACCCACACCCCGGCTCGCGCCGGTCACCACTGCAACCCTGCCTGTGAGGTCCGGAGTCGCCATGGCTAGAGCATCGCCACGTCGGTGTCGAGACCGAGCAGCACGCGGCCTACCAGAGAGGTGGAGGCGGGGCTCACCATGATGTGTTGGGTGGCGACGTGGATGTCGCGGAAGTGCCGCTGCAGCGGGTGGCGGGCGTACACCGAGGTTCCTCCGCCGGCCTCGTACATGAGATCGACCGCGGCGGCCGACTCCGTCACGGCGTGGCTGGCGGCGAGGCGGAGCCGGGCCCGGGCCTGCACCGAGGCGGCCCCGTCCTGCTCCGTCTCGGCAACGGCCTGGGCAGCAGCGTCGTCGAGGAACGCCCGGGCGGCGGCCACCTTCGCCTCGGCGCGCGCCACGGCAAGCTGGATCCCCTCACGGTGCGCCAGGCTGCGCCCGGACCCTTGCGGCTGCTTGCCGCCGGCCAGCGCCACCAGCGCGTCGACCGAGGCGCGGGCGACGCCCAGGGCGACGGCAGCGATGCCGGAGGCGAGGACGCCGTAGAAGGGCAGAGCGAAGATCGGACTCGACTCGCGAGGCCAATCGGCGAGGAGCGAGAAGCTGCGGGCGGCCGGGACGAACACGTCGGACACTTCGAGAATCGTGGCTGCCGGTGCCGCGCAGGCCGCTGGCGTCCCAGGTGTCCACCACGCGGGCCTCGTCCGCGGAAAACAGCATGTGCCGCACCTCGTCCTGCCCCTCGATCTTCGCTCCGCCCATGCGCCACTGCGAGTGCTGGCAGCCGCTGGCGAACGGCCAGCGCCCCGACACGCGGTAGCCCCCGTCCGCCGGGACGGCTCGGCCGAAGGGGGCGAAGACGCCGCAGGTGACGGCGTCGGGCGGCCCGTCAGACGCGTCGGGAGACGTCGGGGTCCAGAAAGCCGGACATCAATCCCGAGCTGGCGCCGATCATGGCGCACCATCCGGCAGAACCGTCGGCGTGGCCAATCTCCTCGAGCACCGCGACGAGGGTCCCGAGCGAGGCCTCGGCGCCGCCCAGCGACGCCGGAACCAGGAGCTTGAAGACCCCCGCCTCGACTAGTGCTCCTACCGCTTCGGGGGGAAGGCGCCGCTCGGCCTCGATGCGGGCCGACAGCGGGGCGATGACCTCACCCGCCCGCCGGGCCCGTTCCACGAGAGCGGCGTGGGCGCCGCCATCACCTGCAAAGGACATGGGTCATGTCTAGGGCGCTCTGCAGGGGCAAGGCAAGGGCGATGGCTTCGGCGTCGGCCCTTCGAGCGGCCCACCGCCTTCGTCAGGGCGTCCCGGAAATCGCGCGGATCGCGAGATAGGTGATCACGGCGATCAGCGCGGCCGCGGGGATCGTGAAGATCCACGCCCACACGATGCGGCCGGCCACGCCCCAGCGCACCGCGCTCAGCCGGCGCTCCGCCGTACCGACGCCGACGATCGAACCAGTGATGGTGTGGGTCGTGGAAACCGGCACACCCAGGAACGTGGCCAAGGCCAGCGTGATCGAGCCCGCTGTCTCGGCGCAGAAGCCGCCGACCGGGCGGAGCTTCGTGATCTTCATGCCCATCGTCTTCACGATGCGCCAGCCGCCGGACAGCGTGCCGAGGGCCATCGCCGCCTGGCACGCGAGCACGACCCATATCTGCGGCGTCACATGCGACGTCTTCTGCTGCAGGCCGGCGGCGATCAAGAGCACGGTGATGATGCCCATCGTCTTCTGCGCGTCGTTGCCGCCGTGCCCCAGCGAGTAGAACGCCGCCGACACGAGCTGACCGCGCCTGAAGAAGCGATCCACGCGCGCGGGCCGCGCCTGTGCCAGCACCCAGCGCACCAGCCTCATCAGAAGCCAGCCGAGGAGCATGCCCAGCATCGGCGCGAGCACGATGAACAACACCACCTTGCCGAAGACGGCTGCGTTGAGGATCGACAGCCGCGGCGTGTGCGCGAGGGCGGCGCCGGCGAAGGCGCCCATCAGCGCATGCGAGGACGAGGACGGCAGGCCCGACCACCAGGTCACGAGGTTCCACGCGATCGCCCCGACCAGGGTGGCGAGGATCACGTTGTTGGTCACCGCCGTGAGCTCGACACCCTTGGCGATCGCGGACGAGACGTTGCTCGGGTAGACCAGGAACGCCACGAAGTTGAACACCGCGGCCCAGACCACCGCAGCACGGGGCGACAACACGCGGGTGGACACCACCGTCGCGATCGAGTTCGCCGCGTCATGGAAGCCGTTGCTGAAGTCGAAAACGAGCGCAATGAGGATGATGACGGCGAGGTACGCGGTCATCACGCATGCTCCAGCACGATCCCCTCGATGATGTTCGCCACGTCCTCGGCGCGGTCCGTCGCCGTTTCCATCGACTCCAGGATGTCGCGCCAGCGCATCACTTCCATGGGCTCTTTCTCTTCCTTGAAGAGACGCGCCACTGCACGCCGGTAGATCACGTCCGCCTGGTGCTCGTGCGCGTTGATGGAGACGCACAGATCGAGCACCGGCTTCGGGTCCTTCAGGTTCTTGAGTTGCGCGACCGCCTTGGCCACGTCCCGGGCGGCTGCGCAGAGGCTGTCGGCAAGCTCGAGCGCTTCGGGCCGTGCCGCACGGATCTCGTAGAGCAGGACCCAGTCGCTGGCCGCCTCGACGAAGTCCAGCACGTCGTCGAGCGCGCAGATGAGCGCGTGGATCTCCTCGCGGTCGAGCGGCGTGATCCAGGTCTGGTGCAGGGCGGTGACCGTCTCGTGCGTGATGCGGTCGCCCTCCTTCTCGGCCTGGGTGATCTCGCCGGCGAGGTCCTTCACCTTCGCCGGGTCGTCGAACATTGCCTTCAGCTTTCCAGTAGCGCGGACCGTGAGGTCCGCGTGCGACTGGAACGCCGTCCAGAACACCGCATCACGGGTGAGAGCCATGGCAGCCGGTGCGGATGAAACCGGCGGCCCCCCGCCGGGTCAAGGAAAAGCAACGTCGGCGTGACAGGCGCCTGTTGTCGCGCGCGGGTCAGCGTCTTCCGCCCAGGTGGGGGCCGCCGCCGGCGTGACGGGAACGCGCTACGTCTTCCAGGGCTCGACGTTGATCGCCTGCCGCGCGGGGCGAGCGTGCATACGCTGGTACCAGGCGTCGAACGCCGGATACGTGGCTTGGGGCAAGCCGACCCGGCGGAAGTAGATGGTCATCGCGATCACCGAGAGGTCTGCGAGCGTGGGCGCGTCGCCTGCCAGGTAGGGCCGCTCGCCGAGGTGAGCGTCCAGGTGGCGGAGCAGCCCCTCGAGCTCCCGATCCTTCCATGCCGTCCGCGGCAGGAGCTGCAAAGCGCAAGCCGGGTCCCAGGCGTGGTTCGGCGCGCGCGCTCCAGGCGACGTGTGCTCGCGGCTGACGCTCCTTGGTCGTCGGGCGGTGGTCGCACTGCAGGACGAGCCGAAGGACGAGCAGGTTGTGGTCGACACGAGCGCAGCCAACTTCGAGCAGATTGTAGGGCGAGGAAATCCCACCCCATCCTTGGAAGTGTACGCCGAGCGGCAACCAGCGGACAGTGGCGCATCCACACGCTCGCGCTGGATGAAGTGTTCGTCGAAGGGAAAGACGGCGAGCTCGCGTTCCACGCGCTGCCGCATCTCGCCAACGACGACGTCGCGGACCTCTTGCAGATCGCGCGCACCCGCATCCTCGCGCTGCTGCACCGCAAGGGCGTGCTCGCAGACGACGCCATGGGCGCCGACGCCAAGCTCGGCGAGAGCGAGCCCGCGCTGGCGGAGCTGGCCGACGCCGCAGGCGAAGCCTGCCGGCGCAACTGCGCCCCGGACCGCGCCGCCCAGATGGAGAGGGCGTGAGCCGGCGACGAACACCGCCGCGCAGTCGCCGAGATGGAGAGGAATCGAGCCGGCTGCAAACAATCCCGGCACAGCCGCCCAGATTGAGAGGACTTGAGCCGGCGGCGAATACTTCCGCTAGTGGCCGAGCTTCACGCTCTATGGACGGCCAAGGTCGGACATGAGGCCGAAGTCCGTCGACCCAAGGAGCGCCTGAGTTTTGACCTGCGACTTCTCGAGATGAACAGTGCGAAGGAGAGGACTTGAACCTCCACGGGAGTTACCCCACTAGAACCTGAATCTAGCGCGTCTGCCAGTTCCGCCACCTTCGCGAGTGATTTGTGGCCCACCTTCTGGCCCAGCTTGGGGCAGTTGGCAAGCTCCGGAATCGGACAGGGCGTCTACCTCACCCGGGACCGCTTCGGCAAGGCCTTGTAGAACCCGGCAAACCCGGCCGGGGGGTCGAACGGCGACGGCACGTGCCTCAGGGGGTCGTCCGGGATCGCCGCTGTTCCGGATGCAGGTCCTGCTGGTGCAGCACTGCTTTTGCGCTGTCGATCAGGCCCTGGGCTGCCCCGGACATGGCGGCCGCAGTGGCCTGGTTGCTCGCGATCCAGAGTGTGCCCTTGGCGTCGGGAAAGCCGACCATGGTCAGGTTCTGGCTGTCGTAGGGCCAGTAGCCAGGGTCGGCCGCGAGCTTGGCCGTCTTGTACAGCTTGTCGAGCCGGCCGAAGATCTTCGCCGCCTTGCCGGCATCCATGCAGCCCTTCCGCTTGGTCTGGACCCCCTGCCCCGACCCCGCCGGACCGGACATCTCGAAGCACCCGCCGCGCCAGGCGCGCATGTGGCGGCGCTCGGCGCCGCCCTGGGCGCGCCACGACAGCTCGACGACCTCCACCGGCCCGCGACGCTCGGAAGGCGGCGGCGACGGGGACGGAGCGACGTCCGTCACGGGCGCACTAGGCACCGGAGCGGTACCACCGCAGCCGCCAAGCAGCGCGGCGAGGCCGGCCGCCGAAAGCCATCGCACGACTGTCGAAGCCATGGCGGCCAGCATTGTACACCCACTACCCCCCGAAAATCAGATAACCCGCGCCGCTGATGAAGAAGTTCAGGATGATCACGGCGAGTGACGAGTTGACCACCGCACGCGTGGTCGCCCAGCCCACGCCCTCGGAACCGCCGAAGGTGCTGAGCCCGCAGTAGCCGCTCACCACGGGGATCGCCGCGCCGTAGGCCAGGCATTTGGTCAAACCGACCGTCACGTCGCCCACGTCGACCAGGCTCATGTTCATGAAGGTCCGCGGATTGATGTTGAAAAAGGCGTAACCCGTCCACATGCCGGTCAGGTACGCCACGCAGGCCGCAACCACGACGAGCACCAATGTCATGACCAGGCTCGCGATGAAGCGCGGCTTGATCAGGTAGTCCACCGGGTCGGCCGCACACATGCGCAGGGCGTCGACCTGCTCGGTCACCACCATCGACCCGATCTCGGCGGCGATGCCCGCGCCGACGCGCGTCGCCAGCATCAGCGCGCTGATGCTCGCCGCCAGGTCGCGCACCAGAAGCTCGAGGAACGTCGCACCCAGCAGGGATAGGTCCGGAACCACGCGGCGCGTCTGCAGGCCCGCCTGGTAGACGAGGATCATGCCGATGAAGCCCATCACCACGCACAGGAAGATCAGCGACTTGTTGCCGATCTCGTACATCTGGCGGGACACCGCGCCAGGCTCGCGCACGCCGCGCACGGTGTAGTACAGCGTCTTGACGAAGACGGAATACAGCTGCTTGCCGGCGTCGACCAGGTCCAGCGCGGCGCCGCCCACCGCAGCAAGACCGGTCCGCTCCTTCGGCGGCAGTGCCTCTTCGTCGACCGTACCGACGCTGCTGCTCGCGGTCGCCGCCATCCTCAACCGATCGCGAAGGAGACCAGATAGTCGAGGATGAAGATCCCCGCCGCGCTGAACACCACCGTGGCGTTGACCGAACGACCGACGCCCGGTGCTCCGCCGGAGGTCGAGATGCCGAACTGGCAGCTTGCCAGCGCGATGACGATACCGAACACGATGCTCTTGATCAGTCCCTGGAACACGTCGCCGATGCCCAGCAGACCGGACGTGAGCCCGTTGTAGAAGATCTGCGGCTCCACACCGAGAATGCCGTAGCCGGCATAGGCCGCGCCGAACAGCGCCAGCACGTCTGCGAAGATGGTCGACAGCAGTAGCGTGACCACGATCCCGATGAAACGCGGTGTGATCAGGAAGCTCAGCGGATCGATGGCCAGGGCCCTGAGCGCATCGATCTGTTCGGTCACCACCATCGTGCCGAGCTCGGCGGTGTTGTTGGCCCCGACGCGTCCGGAGATCATCAGCGCCACCAGGAGCGGTCCGATCTCGCGCAGCGTGCCGAAGCCCGCTCCCCAGCCGAGCAACCCCTGCGCGCCGTAGCGCTCGACGATCGGCGCGGCCTGGATAACCATGATGCCGCCGGTGAACAACGCCGTGACCACGACGATCGGCAGCGATTTCACCGCCATCTTGTACATGTTGCGGAGCAGCTCGGCGCGGTCGAAGTCCAGGCGCGCCATGCGCCAGACGACGCGTCCCGCCATCACGCCCATGCCTCCGACCAGCACGGCCGTGTCGATGAAGAAGGTGCCCAGCGCCGCGAAGGGCGTGGTGACGCGATATGCGATCGTGGACGACATCGAGAAGGCGAAAAGCCCGGTGGCGGATTATACGCGAGAATCGCCTCGGCCTGCCGCGACCATAGCCCGGTCCCCCCGCGTGCTGTCGACGATCAATCTCCGCGGAGCTATGGTCGCCGATGAACGAGCATGGCCGAACAACCCGGGCAGGTGATCGGCGACCGCTATCGCATCCTGGCGCAGGTCGGCAAGGGCGCCCACGGCGTGGTCTATCGAGCGCGGGACCTGGAAACGCGCGATGTGGTGGCGCTCAAGTTCCTGGGCGACGACAAGAGCCTGGAGCCAGCCCACATCCGGCGCATCGAGCGCGAGGCGCTGAGCATGGCCCGTCTCAGGGGCACGAGCGCCGTCTACGTCCACGGCCTGGAGCGGACCCGGGACGGCAGGCTCTACATCGTGATGGAGATGCTCTACGGCCAGGACTTCGAGGCGTTTTTGGCTTCGGCCGAGCGTCTGGGCGGCCGGCTGAAAAGCGCCAAGCTGCTGCAGCTGCTGCGCCCCATCGCCGACACGCTCGAGGCGGCCCACCGGCAGGGCATCGTGCATCGCGACCTCAAGCCGAGCAACGTGTTCATCCTGGACGTGGAGCACGGCGGCGGAGTGCGTCTGCTCGATTTCGGCCTGGTCAAGCTCATGGACGCCGAGAGCCTGACGAAAAGCGGCACGGTCGCCGGCACCCCGAGCTACATCGCCCCCGAAGCGTGGAGTGGCAACCCGAAGCTCCTCGATCACCGCATCGACGTGTACGCGCTCGGCGTGATCGTGTTCCGCGCGCTGTCCGGCCGCCTCCCCCACTCGACGACCAACATGATCGATCTGTACCGCTGGGTGCGACAGGGCGACCGCCCCGGTCTCCGCGCGCTCCGGCGCAGCCTGCCGCGGGGCATCGACGACTGGGTCCAGCGCGCCCTTGCGGTGGAGCCCGGGGATCGCTTCCAGGACATCCGCTCCATGTGGAATGCGCTCGAGGGGCTGCTCGCCCCGCGGCGGACGACGCCGTTCTAGGCCATTCCGAGCTTGCGCCGGAGCGTGAAGGCCGGATCGCTGACCCAGAAGCGGAGCAGATCGCGCACGACCTCCATGCCCTGCGCCAGCGCGGCACCGGACAGCCCCGCCAGGTCCCCCTCCGTGCGGCGCAAGAGCGTGATGTCGCCCGGCAGGTCGTCCGACAGCATGAGCGCGGCCCGCGACGCGGACAGCCGCACCTTGGCGCACCAGTCTGCGATGTCCTTCACCGGAGCGGCCGCGTAGACCGCCGCTGCTTCCTCCATGGCCCGGCGGCCGCGGCGCGACATCGCCTTGACCACCCGGCGGGAGTGGGCGTCGAGGAAATCCTCGTCGGTCAAGCCGGCGCCGAACCCCGGCTGGGCGCTGCGGGCCGCGGCGGTCAGCAGGATTCCAACCGCCTGGGGCGCCAGCTTGTCCACGACGTGAATTCCCCGCGCCACGTTCGCCAGCGGCCGCGCCAACAGGAACACCTGCTGCGCCTCCGCCAGATTCGTGACGTGGGCGGGAACCAGGATGCCCGGCGGATCGGTGAACTCCACCTCCAGGCTCCCGGAGTGCGCGCGGTGCAGGTAGAGGTCGTAGTCCGCCACTCCGAAGCACTGCGCGACGCGGTCAGCGAGCATGCGCAGCGGATGCCCCGAGCGCGAGCTGATCCGGTCGCGTGTCGACAGGCCGTAGCGCTCGAGCTCGGGCGCGTGGATGCGCCCCAGACCTTCGACCAGGGTCTTCAGGAGCTCGGACGCCGCGTCGGGGAGGCCCGCCGCGTCCACGTGACGGAACGCGACGTCGTCGAACGAGCCCGGCTGCGCGCTGGCCGGCCGCGGCGGATGCGAAGCGACGGTGCTCTGCTCCAGATCGTTCGCGACGCCCAGCGCCACCAGCGGCGCCAGGGCCAGCTGGGCTTCGCGTTCACGCTGCATGCCAGAAAGCGCACCCGAGAGATCGCGCCACGTCTCGACGCGCATCACGTCGACCCCCAGCAGCTTGCGCAGCTCCTGGACAGCCTGCTGCATGTGCCCCGCCGCCTTGAGGCGCGTGGCGAGCTCCGTGCGCAGCGGCACGTCGTCCGGTGCATCCGCCAGCCCGCGCTGCAGCGTCGCCAGCGACTTGTCGGCCATGCCCATCTCGTCGCCGAGCACGCGCGCGATCTCGAGGTAGGTCGGCGACTTCTTTTCTCCAGGCAGGCTGGTCTGGTCGAGGAAGCGCGTCAGCGCGGCCACGTAGCGCGGCCATTCGGGCTGGTCTCCGCGTTGCTTCTGCTCGTCGAGCATCGCCCGGAACTGCAGAGCCACTTCCCCGCCCTGCCCGACCATGGTCACGGCCTGCTCGTAGGCCTTGGCGGCGGCGCCGTACTGCTTCCGCTCACGCTCCAGACTCGCCAGGTGCGACAGGGCATCGGCTCGCTCGTTGATGTCCGCCGACACGCCAACCAGCTTCGCGGCCGTGCCCGCCGCGGCTTCGGTCTGCCCGCGCCGCATCTGGATGTCGAGCAACTGCTTGAGCGAGGCCCGGTTGCCATCGTCGATGGACAGTACAGCGTTGAGGCTCGCAACCGCGCGCGCTGGATCGCCCAGGTGTTCGTCGAGGATGGAGGCCAGCCTGAGCTGCGCCTCGATCACCACCTCTCGAGGCGGCGACTGCGCGAGCACCTGCCGCAGCCGGTCGACTGCTTCCGCCCATTGCGAGTCGCGGGCGTACAGCTCCGCGAGCTTGAGCAGCGTCGCCAGATGACCCGGCGCATGTTCGATCACGCGGTGCAGCGCAGCGAGCGCCGCGGGCACGTCGTCCTTCCTGTCGGCAAGCAGAGTCGCCACCGAGCCCCACAGCGCCGGCATGCGGTCGCCCGTTGCCGACTGGGCCGCCATCATCAGCGTGTCGAGCAGTCGATCCACCTGACCTGCCCCGAGCAGCATCTGTTCAAGCTGCTGGGCCGCCGGCTCGTGCTCGGGATTGAGCTCGAGCGCCCGCTCCAGCGCCCGCGCCGCGCCGTCGCTATCGCCCTGGCCGGCGCGCAGCCCCGCCCCGCGCACCAACAGACGCGCCGCCGCATCCGTATCGCGGCTCACCCGCGCTTCGCGCTCGGCGGCCTCTTCAAGCAGAGCTGCGTCGCGCGAACGCATCGCGATACGCGACAAGCCGCGCGTCGCGGCGAGGTTCTCGGCGTCGCGCGCCAGCGCAGCGCGGTACACGTCCAGCGCCGACGCATCACCCGCGGCCTCCAGGCTCTCGGCGAGGCGCGTGTGGTGCGCGGACACCAGTCCCGCATCCTCGACGGCCGCGCCGAGCTTGGCGTCGACATGCGAGAGCAGCTGGGTATCGCGTGAAGCCAGGGCCACCCGTTCCAGGGCGATCAACGCGCCCAGGTCCACCGGGTCCAGCTGGAGGATCGCGAAGTAGGTCTGCCGGAGCTGCTCGGACGTGACCAGCTCCTTTGTCTCCTGTAGACGAGCCAGCTCGCGCAGGGCCGCGATGCGAGCGCCGGGGTCCGCCAGCACGCGCGATTCGGTCGTATAGACGCCGGCGAGCTTCTCCCACGCGCCGAGCTCCGAATACAGCGACTCGAGCTCGAGCAGTGCCCCGAGGTGCGCCGGATCGCGCTCCAGGACCGCCTCGAAGCACTGCATCGCGCGGCGGCGGTCTTCCAGCTCGAAGCGCCACAGCTCGCCCTGGCGCAAGAGCGCGGCGATCGCCATCGAGGGATCGCGTGCCGAGTTCGCTTCGCGTTCCAGCTCCTCGACCATGCGCTTGTAGTCGCGGGCCTGCGAGAGCAGCCGCGCCCGACCGTCTAGCGCCGGCCTGAAGTCCTCCGCGGCGGCCAGCGTCTGCTCGTACGCCGCCAGCGCCTTGTCCGGCTGGAGCAGGCGATTTTCGTAGACCTCGCCCATGCGGAAAGCTGTGCGCGCGCGCAGGTCGGAATCCTTCAGCCCGCTCAGCTCCAGCTCCAGGAGCTTGACCAGCTCGCCCCACTGCCCCCGCTCGGCCAGCTTGCGCCCGAGCGCGTGCAGCGCCGGCGTGTGGAATGGGTCGAGCTCGATGGCCTCGCGGTAGAACTTGACGGCCTGGTCATCGTTGCCGATCCGCTCCTCGCTGAGCTCGCCCATCTTGTACAGGAGTGCGGCGGCTTCCGGCCCACGCGGTGCGGCGTCCAGCTCGCGCCGGTACACGTCGAGGAGCTCGTCCCAGCGCCCCGCCTTGAAGTACAGGCGCCCGAGGCTCGCGAGTGCGGGAACGTACTTCGGCGTGCGCTCGATGACCTTGCGGTAGCGGACCAGAGCCGCGTCGCGATCCTCGAGGTGTTCCTCGTACACCTCGCCTGCGCGGTGCAGAAGTGCCGCGACCGCCTGCGGATCCTTCACAAGCTCCGTCTCGAGCTCGAGGGCCGTGACCAGCTCCTTCCAGCGACCGCCGCGTTCGGCGGCGCGCTGCATGGCGTGGACGGCTCCAAGATGAGCGTGATCGATGTCGAGAATGCGGCGGTAGGCCGCCACCGCTTGACCGGGCGCGTCCAGCGCGTCCTCCTTGATGCGACCGATCTTGAACAGGTAGGTGATCTTCGTCTCGGCGTCCGGAGCGCCATCCACGGCCCGCTCGTAGAGCTCGCCGAGCTCACGGAACCTGCCAGCTGCGGAGTACAGCCGCGACAGCGCCTTGAACGACGGCGGATACAGCGGCACGAGACCGAGAGCCCGCGCGTGGTGCTGCACCGCCTCGTCGACGTTGCCGAGCTGCAGTTCCTGGATCCCGGCCACGCGGGCGTGCGCGGCGGCCCGCCGCTCTGCGTCCTGCGTGTGCTCGGCTTCAGCGAGGTGCATGCCCACCAGCGGCAGCCACTGCTGCTGCCGGGTGTACAGGCTGCCGAGCGCCTGCAGCGCCGGCAGAAATCCCGGATCCTGCTCGAGCGCCCGGGAATACCAGGTGATCGCCTGGGCTTCGTCTTCCAGCCGTTCCTCGAACAGCTGCCCGATACGGTGCATCAACCCGACGCGCGCGCCGGCGGACTGCACCCGCCCGACGAGCCGCTCCAGTGCTCCCACCAGCGGCTGCCAGCGCTTGCCGAGCTCGTACAGGCGCGCCAGCTCCTCCAGCACCATCGGGTCTTCGGGGGCTTCCCTGGACGCCCGCTCCATCGCGTCCACGCCACCCTCGAGGTTGCCGAGTCGATCGGCCTGGACGCGGCCGATCCGGTACAGCGCCATGGCGCGCACGGTCGGGTCGCTGGCCTGCTCTGCCTCGCGCTGCAGCACCTGCGCAAGATCGCGCCAGCGCTGCTGACCGTAGTGCAGCCGCTTGAGCGCGTTCAGCGCGCCGGGCGCCTGCGGATCGAGATCCAGCGCGGCCTGGTACAGCTCGGCGGCGCTTCGCGGATCGCCCCGGTGCAGCTCCAGCAGTCGCGCGCGCTCGACGATCACGGCGGCGCGATGACGCACGTCGCGGGTAACGGCAGTCGGCTTCGCGCTCGTAGGTGCGGTCGAGCGCGTCCCAAGCGCCTCGGCCGCCAGCTCCGCGCGCTCGACGGACTTGATCAGCGTCGGGTTGCTCTTGTCCAGCTCCAGCGCCGCGGCGAACGCCTCGCCCGCCTCGCGCTTCTGCGCCATCTGGTCTTCGAGCAGCCGGCCCTTCTGGTAGAGGAGCAGCGCCTTGTGCTTCGGGTCGGCGGTGAGCGCGGACTTCGGCGGCGAACAGCGGCAGCGCGGCCTGGTAGCTCTTCTTCGCGACCAGCGCGCGGCGCGCGCCCTGCATCGTCGGCACGTGGTCGGGCAGGAGCGCGTGGGCGCGCTGGAGCTGCTCGGCGGCGCCGGTCAGGTCGCCGATCGGGATTCTCCAGCAGCCTGCGCGATCTCGTACGTGCAGCCGCCCCTGACGGAGCTTGTCGCGCTCCTTCGCGAGCTCGGACCGGCACGCCTCGACGAACGCGCGCGCTTCTTCCACGCGCGGGTCGACCACCACCGCCGGCGGCGCAGGGCTCGGCTGAACCGCGGGCGAAGCAGCCGCCTCCTGCCCCATACCCACCCGCGTCTTCAGCCGCGGCGCACCCGCAGCGCGGAGCGCGATCGCTGGAGCGCCGCATGGTCGTCGCAGTATCGCTCGGCTCCGGCTTGTGCAGGGTCGTGGCAGCGTCGTCGCGACCTGCATCCACCCGGGCGCGGCGTTGGACGGATCACTGGTCGGGCCGCGGCGCGGCGGAGGGGGCGGCGGCGGCGAGTTGGCCGGATCGCTGCGCGTCGGAGGGGGCGGCGGTTTGACGCTGCGCCCGCTCCGTTTGGGGGGCGGCGGAACCGGTGCGCGCTCGCGGCGCCCTTGGGAGGGGGCGGTGGCGAGGCGGCATTCGCTGCCCCGACCGCGGCGCGGGGGCGGCGGAACCGAACGGCCTTTCGGCGGCCTCGGCGGCTTCGGAGCGTTTCTTCGACTTGTCGTCGTCCGTCATGACGCGAGGCAGAGGGACGTTAGCACGCCCGGTTCCACGGCGGGACCTGGTATCGTCGCAACACCCCCCGGCCGGGATTCTGCCATGGCCCACCGCGCTCCGCATACAGTCGAATCCCGGAGACTGTTTTCCCTGTAGCTCCCGGCGATAGTCCCGCCTTGCGGCATCGAATCCAGCCGTGGAGGGGACAGCCCGCCCACGCCGTACTGCTCGGCGCACCTTTCGACGAGGGGGTGCGCCAGGCCGGCGGGCGCGCCGGAACGGCCGGAGGGCCGGCGGCAATCCGGCGAGCGCTCGAGCACTTCGGCAGCACCTTCGACGTGGAATCGGGCATCGACTTCCACGAGCTCCTGGTTGCGGATGCCGGGGACCTGGAAGTCCTGGAGGAGGACCCCGCCGCCACCCACGAACGGCTGGCCGAGGCGGTCGCTGCCCTGCTCGACGCCGGCGCTGTGCCAATCGTGATCGGCGGCGGCAACGATCTCTGCGTTCGGGTCGATCCAGGCGCTGGTCGGACGCGCGCGTGACGTCGGCGGCATCAACGTCAGCGCGCACCTGGACGCGCGCCCGGTCGAACGGGGACACGTCTCGAGCGGTACGCCCTTCCGCCGCATGCTCTCGGAGCTCGAGATCGTGGGCAGCCACTTCGTCGAATTCGCCGCCCACGGCAGCGTCAACGAAAAGGCCCACTACGACTGGCTCATGGACAGGAACGTGCGCATCCGTCCGCTCGGCATGGTGCGCAAGGAAGGCGCCGCGCTCGCGCTCCGCCACGAGATCGAGCGCCTCGCCGAGAAGACCACCGACCAGTTCGTCTCGCTGTCACTCGACGTGTTCGCAGCGGCGTACGCGCCCGGCGTCTCTGACCCCGGCACGGAGGGGCTGACCCCGGAGGAAGGACGTGGCATGGCCTTCGAAGCCGGGCACGCTCCGGGCGTCGGGCTGTTCGAGCTGATGGAGCTCAATCCGCGTTTCGACTCCGATGGTCGGACCGCACGGCTGGCTGCGATGCTGCTCTGCGCGTTTCTCGCAGGGCTCACGGAACGGAACATGACATGAAGGATCCGGACATCGTCGAACGCGAACACCAGAAGTACGGCTGCAGCTGCGACGTCGCCAGCGAGCTGTCCCACTACGGCCGCCCCATGCACATGGCGGCGAAGCCCGCCGAGCCCGTGCACGCGCCGCGCGGCACGAAGCCGACGGCGAAGAGCTGGGACGCCGAGGCCGCCAAGCGCATGCTGATGAACAACGTCGACCCCGCGAACGCGATCGACTGGGAAAAGCTCATCGTCTACGGCGGCAGCGGGCGCGCCGCGCGCAACTGGCACGAGTTCCACAAGATCGTCGCGACGCTGGACTCGCTCGCCCCGGACGAGACGCTCTGCGTGCAATCCGGCCGCGCCGTCTACGTCGCCAAGACGCATGAGCACGCCCCGCGCGTGCTTATCGCCAACTCGAATCTCGTGCCGCGCTGGGCCACGCAAACGGAGTTCGATCGGCTCGACCGCATGGGCCTCACCATGTTCGGGCAGATGACGGCCGGCTCGTGGATCTACATCGGCACGCAGGGCATTCTGCAGGGCACCTACCAGACCTGCCTGGCCGCGGCGGAGCAGCACTTCGGCGTGCCGACGCTCAAGGGCAAGCTGCTGCTGACCGCAGGGCTCGGCGGCATGAGCGGCGCGCAGCCGATGGCCGTGACCATGAACGAGGGCGTCGTCATCGACGTGGAGGTCCGGCCGGAGCGCGTGAAGCGCAAAGTCGACGAGGGCTACTGCGACCGCATGACCACCTCGCTGGACGAAGCCCTGTCGTGGGCGGACGAGGCGAAGAAGAAGGGCGAGGCGCTCAGCATCGGTCTGGTCGGCAATGCCGCGGAGGTGTTCCCCGCCATGGTCGCGCGCGGCGCCATCCCGGATCTGGTGACCGACCAGACCTCCGCGCACGATCTCGGCGCCTACGTGCCCGAAGGCGATCTCGCCGAGCTCGACGAGCTGCGCGGGCGCGACCTCGCCGAGTACCACCGCCGCTCGCTCGCCTCGATCGCGAAGCACACCGAGGCCATCCTCGCGATGCAGAAGCAGGGCGCTATCGCCTTCGACTACGGCAACAACCTGCGCGCGCAGGCGGAAGTCGCCGGCGTGAAGGTGCGCGACGAGTCGGGTGTCTACAAGTACCCGGGCTTCGTACCCGCCTACATCCGGCCGCTCTTCAGCCAGGGCATGGGGCCGTTCCGCTGGGCCGCCCTCAGCGGCGATCCGAAGGACATCCACGCACTCGACGACGAGCTGCTCCGCCTGTTCCCGGACAACGAGGGGCTGGACCGCTGGGTCAAGCTGGCGCGCGAGCGCATTCCGTTCCTCGCGCTGCCTACACGTATCTGCTGGCTCGGCTACGGCGACCGCGCGAAGTTCGGCCTGGCGATGAACCGGCTGATCCACGAAAAGAAGGTCAGCGCGCCCATCGTGATCGGCCGCGATCACCTCGACTGCGGCTCGGTCGCCTCCCCCGACCGCGAGACCGAGGCGATGCGCGACGGCTCCGACGCCATCGCCGACTGGCCACTCCTGAACTTCGCGCTCAACACCTGCGCCGGCGCGTCGTGGGTCAGCTTCCACCACGGCGGCGGAGTCGGCATCGGCAACGCCCTTCACGCCGGCATGGTCATCGTCGCGGACGGCACCGAGGCCCGCGCCGAGCGCCTCCAGCGCGTGCTCACCGTCGATCCCGGCATCGGCGTCGCGCGCCACGCCCTGGCCGGCTATCCCGAGGCGCTCGCGACGGCGCGCGACAAGGGCGTGACGCTGCCCTGACGCCCGGCGCAGAGTGCTCCGCGCCGGCTGCCCCTCGCAGCACCGGACACGTGCGCCTTGACCGGGTGGTCGCCGGCGACCGACCCTGTTGGACAGTGGAAACCACGAGGGTTCGACGCGCGGCACGCCTGCTCGCGGCGGCTCTGGCCTGCGCGCCGGCAGCCTGCGGCGGCGCGGTGACCTCGTCGCCCAGGGGGACCGGTGGAACCGACGCGGGTCGAGGCGGGATGGGCGGCATCCCGGGATCGGCGGGCACCGCCGGCGTCGACGCCGCGCCCGAGGCGATGTCCTGCCCGGACGGCCAGACCTGGTGCGACGGCACCTGCGTCTCGACGGACGGCGACAAGGACAACTGTGGCTCGTGCGGGACGGCCTGCGCGGGAACGTGCACCGGCGGTCGTTGCCTGGTGACGCTCGCTTCCGGCAGGAAGTGGCCCAACAGCCTGGCCATCGACGCCACACACGTCTACTGGACGGATTGGGGCGACGCGACGACCACCAACGGAACCGTCACCAAGGTCCCTCTCGACGGCGGCACCCCCACGCCCTTGGCCGTGCTGCTCGACAGCCCCGCAGGCATCGGCGTCGATGCCACGCATGTCTACTGGGTCGACGGTCCCTATGGCAACGTCCGGCGCTGCTCGCTCCAGGGCGGAGCGCTCGATATCGTCGCCTCGTTCCAGCCCGGCCCCGCGGTGGTCCGCGTGGACGCCGCACGCGTCTACTGGACAAACTACGCAGGCAACGAGGTCATGTCCTTGCCGCTTGCGGGCGGAAAACCAAACCTGCTCGCCTCGGGTCAAGCCCGACCGCTGGACATCGCGCTGGACTCGACGAGCATCTACTGGACGAACTTCGGCGGCGCAGGTGCCGCTCCATCCGGCAGCATCATGAAAGCGCCCCTCGACGGCGGCGCCCCCGTGACGCTCGCCTCGGCACAGGATCGCCCGCCGTACCTGGCCGTGGGTGTGGACAGTGTCTACTGGACGAACGAAGGCGACGGCTCCGTGGGGCACGGCACCGTGATGAAAGTACCCGTCGCCGGCGGAGCGCCGGTGACGCTCGCCTCGGCACAGGATGACCCCGACGGCATCCAGGTCGACGCGACGAACGTCTACTGGGCCAACCGGGCCAGCGGGGAAATCGCCAGGGTCGCGCGCGACGGCGGGCCGGTCACGACCCTCGTCACTGGCCAGGTCCACCCCACGCAGATCGCGCTGGATGCCACCAGCGTCTATTGGATCGACCCGGACGCGGGCACGGTGATGAAGTTGACGCCGAAGTGACGCCTCAGTTGTGATCGCAGCGTAGCGCGGGTCGACTGCTGGAGCCGGTCGCACCGCTGCTCAGTTCGAGTAGTCGCAGCGCAGCCCGGACCCGCTGCTGGAGCAGGTCACGCCGCTGCCGACGCAGACGGCGGGCGCCATGCAGGCGCAGTTGCGCTGTCCCTGGCACGCCGGCGGTACGTCGACGCAGTGGCGCCGCGCGAGCGTGCCGTTGTCGTAGTACTCGACGCACACCTGCTCGGACTTGCACAGGTCGCAGTCCGAAACCGTCCAGCAATCCGATGGATCCAGGCACGGTCCCCAGCAATTCGTCGAATCGACGGAGTTGATGAGCCCGTTGTGGCAGGACGGCTTGGGGATCCCGCAAGTGGCGCCGCTAGCCTGGCTCGTGTTGCAGACCAGGTCGGTCGTGCACTGACCCATCGAGCACTTCGCCTGGGAGAGTGCCGGGCACTGCTCGAGAGCGCACGTCGCGCCACAGGTCGGATACGACTCGCCCGCCGGGCCCGCGGCGCAGATGCAGCAGTCCGAGTGGAGCTGGCAGTCCGCGGGCGACACGCACTCGGGCGCCACCGTCGGCGCGCCCCCCATGCCACCGGTCGCGGCCACTCCGCCCATGCCGCCCGTCGCGGCCACTCCCCCCATGCCGCCGCTGCCGGCCGTCGCTCCGTTGCCACCCGTCGCTCCGTTGCCACCCGTCGCTCCGTTGCCGCCCGTCGCGCCGCTGCCGCCCGAGCCCCCGCCCGCGTCGGTGCCTCCGGAACCGCTGCTACTGAAGGTGGAGCCGCTGCAACCCAGCAGAGCGACGCACAAATACACCACGCCCAAGCGAGCCTTCCCAAGCATGCCCCTACTATAGCCCAGCCAGACCCTGCTACCACCAAGAGAGCCATGTCCAACACCGCCGACCTGCTCGTGATCAATGCCGCCGAGCTTCTGACCTGCGCGGGCTTTTCAGACGCGCCTGCGCGCGGGCCCGAACAGTCCCACATAGGCGTCGTTCGCGACGCCGCGATAGCGGTCCAGGACGGCCGCGTCCTCGAGGTGGGCGCCAGCGAGCGGATCAAGAAGAGCTACGACGCCGCTCACATCGTCGACGCCGCGGGCGGCATCGTGTTGCCCGGCTTCGTCGATCCGCACACGCACCTGGTGTTCGGCGGAGACCGCGCCGCGGAGTGGGAAGAGCGCCTGCGCGGCACGCCCTATCTGGAAATCCTGCGCCATGGCGGCGGAATCCTCAGCACCGTGCGCGCGACGCGCGCCGCGTCGTTCGACGCCCTGCTCGCCGGCGCGCGCCGCTGGGCGGGCCGCGCCATGGAACACGGCACCACCACGCTCGAGGTGAAGAGCGGCTACTGCCTCGACCGCGAAGGCGAGCTGAAGTTGCTGGAAGTCGCGAACAAGCTCGCCGAGGAGCTGCCCATCGAGATCGTTCCGACATTCCTGGGCGCCCACGTGATCCCGCCCGAGCTGAAGACGGATCGCGCGCGCTATCTGAACCTGCTCGAAGGCCTCTCAGCCGTCATCGCCGAACGCAAGCTGGCCCGCTTCGTCAACGTCTTCTGCGAGGACGAAGCTTTCACGCTCGAGGAGAGCGAGCGGCTGCTGTCGCACGCCGCGAGGCTCGGGCTGGGGCTGAAGCTGCACGCCGAGCAGTTCACGGCGTCCGGCGCCGCAGCGCTCGGCCTGCGCCTCGGGGCCGTCTCCGTCGATCACCTCGAACACCTGTCCGATGCCGACCTGGAGCTGTTCGCTTCGAGCCCGCGCCCGCCCATCGGCGTGCTGCTCCCCGGCGTGCCCTTCCACCTGGGCATGTCCGTCTACGCTCCGGCGCGCCGGCTTGTCGACGCGCGCGTGCCGATCGCGCTCGCCACCGATTTCAACCCCGGCTCGTCGTTCACGCCCTCGCAACCGATGATCATCGCGCTGGCGTGCCGGACACTCGGCCTGTCCGCCGCCGAGTCGATTGTCGCCTGCACCATCAACGCCGCCCACGCTCTCGGGCTCGGCGGCGAAACGGGCAGCCTCGAGGCCGGCAAACGCGCCGATCTGATCGTCTGCGAGGTCCCCGACCACCGCTGGCTCGGCTACAGCTTCGGCTGGAATCCCGTCCGCACCGTGATCGCGAACGGGAAACGCATTATCGGCTGATCCGCCTCGACACGGCCCGTCCGGCGTCCTAGTCGATCCCCATGGGACACCTCGTCGAAGGCAAGTGGACGAGCGACCGGCCCGCGGTGGATTCGAAGGGCCGCTTCATCCGTGCACAGACGTCATTCCGCGATCGCATCACGGCCGACGGGTCCAGCGGTTTCCCCGCCGAAGCCGGGCGCTATCACCTGTACGTGGCGCTCGCCTGCCCCTGGGCGCACCGCACGCTCATCACCTGCAGGCTGAAGAAACTGGACGGCGCCATCGGCATCAGCACCTGCGAGGCGCTGCTGGGTGAAAATGGCTGGCACTTCAGCGAAGGCACCCCCGACATTCCCGACGGCGCCGACGGCCCGGGCTACCTCAAGGAGCTCTATGTCCACGCCAGATCCGACTACACCGGCCGCGTCAGCGTGCCGGTGCTGTGGGACAGGAAGCGCCAGACCATCGTCAACAACGAGTCACGCGAGATCATCCGCATGCTCGACCACGAGCTGGACGCGTTCGGCGACGCCTCGGTCGATCTGTGCCCGGCCGAGCTCGCCGAAGACGTCGAGCGCGAGATCGACGCGATGTACGAAAGCGTCAACAACGGCGTCTATCGCGCCGGCTTCGCGCGGACCCAGGAGGCCCACGAGGAGGCCGTGCGCGAGCTGTTCAACGCGCTCGACCGCTACGAAAGCCGCCTTTCGAAGCAGCGCTACCTGTGCGGCAGCCGCCTGACCGAAGCGGACATCTGCTTGTTCACGACACTGGTGCGCTTCGACCCCGTCTATCACTACCTGTTCAAGTGCAACCTCGGTCGCCTGCGCGACTACGACAACGTCTGGAACTACACGAAGGACGTCTTCCAGACGCCCGGCATCGGCGAGACGGTCGACCTCGATCACATCAAGCAGCACTACTTCCGCAGCATGGAGTCGATCAACCCGACCCGCATCGTCCCCGCCGGACCGCTCATCGACTACACCGAGCCCCACGACCGCGCGCGCTTCGGCTGATCCCCGCGCGCGCACGCCCGTGGGGGGAGGCATGGCCGCAGGGCTGCCCCCCGCCCTGCGCCGCGCTCGCGCGCGGCGCCACGCTGTCCGGTGCGGCGTGCTCGCTGCCGCTGCGCCGCCGCGGGGCCCCAAGGCCGGCCGCTCCGCGTCCGCCCGGGCCCCCAATCTCCCATGCGCATTTCCACCTTCCGGGACGCCCCACAGCACCGAAATGCACGCCTCACGCGCATTTCCGCCCTCCGGGACGCCCGACAGCACCGAAATGCACGCCTCACGCGCCCTCGTGCCGGCCGAAACTGTGGCGTCTCGCGCGACGGTTGATCGCTGTCCACGCTCGAGTCGGGCGGGTTTGGTATGTAGTACGAACGTGGACAAGCCGAGCAGGATCCCCGGCGTGGCGCCCGGACGCGGGCCGCGTGGAGGCGGCGCTCTGCGGCTGTTCAACTTCGAGCGGCGCTGGCTCGTTTCCGTGTTCGCGGTGGTGATCCCGGCGGGCGTCGACCCGCGCATGCCCTACGGCGCGGAGCAGGCACCGATGAACCGCTTCGTCGACGATCTCCTGGGCCACGCTCCCCTGCAGTTCGTGATCGGGCTGCGCGCGTGCCTGTGGATGATGATGCTCTCGCCGCTGTTCCTGCTCGGCCGCCTGCGCACTTTCCTCGGCGTGGAGCCCGCGACGCAGCTCGCACTGCTCGACCGCTTCCGCACGAGCAGCATCTACCTCGTGCGCGAGACGCCGCTCCTGTTCAAGACGGTGGGTTGCCTCGGCTTCTGCGGGCTGCCGCCGGTGCAGCGCGAGCTCGGCATCCATCCGACAGACGCGACGCCGCCGGAGTGGGCGCGCGCCCTGCCAGCGGCGAAGGACGAGTCATGAGCGGCGCGCGGCTCTCGCTCCGCGATGTCTACGGGCGGCGCCTGGTCGAAGACATCGCCAACGTCGTCATCATCGGCAGCGGCGCCTCGGGTGCGACCGCTGCGCGCGTGCTGACGGAAGCGGGCCTGGAAGTCGTGATGCTCGAGGAAGGGCCGCACGTACCGACAGAGGAACTCCGCGGCGACATGTACACCGCGTTCAAACGCGTGTGGCGCGACATGGGCCTGCAGGTGGCGGGTGGGCGCGCCTTCACGCCAATCCTGCAGGGCCGCTGCGTCGGCGGCACCACGGCCGTGAACGGCGCGATCATCCACCGCATTCCCGAGCCGATCCACGCGATCTGGCAGCGCGAACACGGCGTCGGCGCGCCCTTCGGCTACGGCGACCTCGAGCGCGTCTACGATCAGCTCGACCGCGAGCTCTCGGTGGATCGCGCTCCGGAAGCCGTGCTCGGCGAGAACGCCAAGCTCATGCGGCAGGGCATTGCCGCGCTCGGCTGGACGGGCAACGAGATCCGCCGAAACGTGAGTGACTGCCAGGGCTCGGCGCACTGCAACCAGGGCTGCCCCACGGCGCGCCGGCAGAGCATGAACAACTCGTACGTGCCGCGCGCCGTCGAAGCGGGTGCGCGGCTGTACGCAACGTGCAGAGCCGAGCGGTTCATCGTGGAGGGCGGGCGCGCCGTGGGCGTGACAGGCCGCTTCGTCGATCCGCTGACCGGCGAGCGCGGTCCGCGGCTCCGTGTGCGGGCGCGCCACGCCGTCGTGGTCGCCGCGAGCGCCATCCAGACGCCGCTCCTGCTTTCGGACAACGGCATCGGACGCTCGTCGGGCCTGGTCGGACAGCGCCTGCAGGCGCATCCAGGCACGGGCATCGTCGGCATCTTCGACAAGCCCGTCGAGATCTGGTTCGGCGCGACGCAGGGCTACGAGTCGACGCATTTCTGGGACGAGTACATGAAGTTCGAGACGGTAAGCATGCCGCTCGAATTCGCGGCGGCGCGCTTTCCCGGCGTGGGTCCCGAACTGATGCGCGAAATCGGCGACTATGGCCACGTCGCGATCTGGGGCGTGCAGGTGCGCGCGCAGGCGCAGGGCCGCGTGAGACGCCCGCTCTTCGGCGGTACCCGCATCGACTACGACATGACCGACCAGGACATCCGCGTGCTCAAGCTCGGCGTGAAGCGGCTGGTCGAGATGATGTTCGCGGCCGGCGCGCGCGAGGTGCTGCCCGGCGTGCACGGCCTGCCCGATCGCATCAGCTCGGTCGACCCGATCGAACGCATCTTCGATCTGCCCGACGACCCGCGCTACTTCCACTGCATAGCGGCGCACCTGTTCGGCACGGCAAAGATGGGGCTCGGCGCCTCCAGCAGCGTGGTCGGCCCCGAGCTCGAGGCGCACGACCTCCGCGGCCTGTACGTCTTCGACTCGTCTGTCTTTCCCACCAACATGGGCGTCAACCCGCAGCATACGATCTGCGCCATGGCATGGCTGGCGTCCGAACGCCTCGCCGATCGCCTCGCCGATCGCCTCGCTTGACGTTGCTGGCTCGGCCCGCTGGAGGGGGAAAGTCGGGTAGGCCCGGGCGTTGCCGCCGGGGCCTACCCGACTTCACCCCCCCGAAGCCGAGCAGGCGAGAACTACGGGAAGCTCTTGAACAGGTCCGAGAGGTCCTGGGTGCCGGCGTTGCCCGCCGCGCGCAGCAGCGGCTTGACGTTGAAGATCTCCTGCATGGTCTTCAGCGTGGAGCTGTGATCGTAGGCGGTGTTGTTGGTGTAGCCGCCGGCCTTGGACTCGGGCGAGAGCACCATCATGCCGATCGGGCAATTTCCCAGAACGCAGCAGGCCGAACCACCTGTGATGCTGCTCTCGGCCTCGTCCCAGGTGATGAAGATGGCGCCGCCATCCTTGTAGACCTGCGAGCCGGTGATCTTCGGAATCCACTTCGCGAGCCAGTTGTCGCCCTGCTTGACCTCGTTGTTCTCGGGCGCGCACTTCGAGTGCATGTCGTGGCACTGGTTCGGCGTCACCAGGTTGTACTGGGCGACGGTGTTGTTCTTGAGGTCCGCGTCGAGCTCGGTCAGCGGCCGGTCGTGCGTGATGCAGTATTGCGAGTTCGGGTCGTTGGTGTTCGTCACATCGTCGAAGAAGACCATCGGGTCGTGCTTCGGCTTGTAGTTGCCGACACTGGTCAGCGGGCAGACCTTGCCGCTGATGTCCTCCTGGTACGCCCGCCAGGTGACGCCCGCCTTCTTCATGTAGCTGACGAGGTGGTCGGTCGTGCTCTGGTGGTTGCTGGACGGATCGTTGTCGTTGCTGATGCCGAGGTTGTTGCCGGCCTCCAGCCAGATGTAGTTGGGCTCGCTGGGATGCAGGTTGCCGCCGTTTGGCCCCTTGTAGTTGGTCGCCGATGCGGCCTGCGGCAGGATGCGTCTTGTTGATGTAGGGCGCGTCCGCGCTGCCGTGGACCTCGCACCAAGCCTTGTTCTCCATGATGATGAGGAACACGGTCTTGATGGCGTGGGCGCCGCTCGCTCCGCCTGTACCGCCCGTGCCGCCGGTCGCCGTGCCGCCCGTGCCGCCGGTCGCCGTGCCGCCCGTGCCGCCGATCGCCGTGCCGCCCGTGCCGCCGATCGCCGTGCCACCCGTGCCGCCGGTCGCCGTGCCGCCCGTGCCGCCGGTCGCCGTGCCGCCCGTGCCGCCGGTCGCCGTGCCGCCGCTGCCGCCCGTGGACGAGCCGCTGCTGCCGCCCGAGGCGCCCGCATCCGTGCCGCCGCTGCCGCCGCTCGAGCTCGAGCTCGAGCCGCAGCCCCCAGCCAGGGCCAGGGCCATTCCGCCCACAAGCATCACCAACGAAGCACGCATCTGCTGTTCCTTCCAACGGCATTGAAGCCCTCGGCTCCAGCTGGAATGGCGTGGAGCTGCGATTGGCGACCGTCGAGCCGAGCATAGCCTCGAAACGGATTGACGTCGATCAGGCGATGCCGTCTGCCCGGGCGCCGCCCTCCGTGCTATCACGCAGCCGCCGTGACCGAGCGCGCTGATCTCCTGATCTTCCGGAACATCCGCAGCTTCGATCCCGCGCAGGGGCTCGACCAGACGGGCGACGTGGTCGTCGAGTCCGGCCGTATCACCCGCCTGGGCCCGGACGCAGCCGGCGATCTCGCGAGGGCGTCGGGCGCGCGGGTCATCGACGGCAAGGGGCGCTGGCTCCTGCCGGCGTTCGTGGATCTGCATGCGCACCTGCGCGAGCCGGGGCAGGAGTACAAGGAGGACATCGCCTCCGGTCTGGCTGCCGCGGCGGCCGGCGGCTACGCGCACGTGTGCGTGATGCCCAACACCAAGCCGGTGAACGACACGCGCGCCGTCACCGAGATGATGCTGCGCCGCGCGGCCGAGGTCGGCGGAACACGCCTGCACCCAATCGGCGCCATCACGCTGGGCCAGAAGGGCCAGGAGCTGACCGAGATGGCCGAACTGCGCGAAGCCGGCGCGGTCGCGGTCAGCGACGACGGCGTGTGCGTGATGTCGAGCGCCGTGATGCGCCGCGCGCTCGAGTACGCGAAGAACTTCGACATGCCCGTGATCCAGCACGCCGAGGATCACGAGCTGACGGCGAACGCCGAGATGAACGAGGGCGCCGTGTCCACGCGGCTCGGGCTCAGCGGCTGGCCGCGCGTCGCCGAGGACATCATCATCGCGCGCGACGTGCTGCTCGCCGAATACGTGAGCGCGCGCTACCACGCCGCGCACATCTCCACGCGCGGCGCGGTGCGCATCCTGCGCGAGGCCAAGAGCCGCGGGCTCCAGGTCACCTGCGAGGTCACGCCGCATCACCTGCTGCTGACGGACGCGGCGGTGATCGGCTACGACACGGCCTGCAAGGTCAACCCGCCGCTTGCGCGAGGAAGAAGACGTGGCGGCGCTGCGCGAGGCGCTCGCCGACGGCACCATCGACGCCATCGCCACCGATCACGCACCGCACTCGCCGCTGGAAAAGGACTGCGAGTTCCCGGAAGCGTCGCCGGGCCTGATGGGGCTCGAGCTGTGTTTCGGGCTTCTGTTAGAAGCCGTAGGACAGGGCCCTGGGCTCGAACGTCTGGTCGATGCGCTGTCCACGCGCCCGGCGCGGATCGCGGGCATCGAGCCCCCTGCCCTGCGCGAGGGCGCGCTCGCCGAGCTCGTGCTCGTCGACCCCGAAGCGCGCTGGGTGCCGGCGAAGACGCCGCTCCAGTCGAAGAGCCGCAACACGCCGTTCCTCGAGCACGAGCTCGAGGGTCGCGTATTGATGACGCTCGTCGGCGGCGACATCGTCTTCGAAGCCCCCGAGGTGGGCGGCGTGAGCGCGCCGGAGAAAGCCTACCTCGCCCTGGCCGACGGCACGCTATTCGAGGGCGAAGCCTGGGGCGCCGAGGGCAGCACCAGCGGCGAGGTCGTGTTCACGACCGGCATGACCGGCTACCAGGAAGTGCTGACCGATCCGTCCTACACCGGGCAGATCGTCACCATGACGGCGCCGCATATCGGCAACACCGGCATCAACGCCGAGCGATCCGGAAAGCGTCGACGGCAAGCCGCGCGTGGCCGGCTTCGTGGTACGCGCGCTGAGTCCCGCGCCGTCCAGCTGGCGCTCCGAGCAGAGCCTGGACGACTACCTGGCAGAGCACGGCATCGTGGCCATCACCGGCGTGGACACGCGCCGGCTCACGCGCCTCATCCGCGACCGCGGCGCACAGAACGGCTGCATCGGCACGGAAGATCCGGACACGCTGGTCGACCGCGCCAAGGCCGCACCGAAGATGGAAGGGCTCGACCTCGTCTCGCGCGTCACGCCGGAGAAGCGCTACGAGTTCACCGAGAGCCGCGGCGCGTGGCAGGTGCCGTTCGATCCCGAGGAGCTGGTCGCCCCCGGCACGCACCCCGTCGAGGAGCGCCGCGAGCCTGCACGTCGTGGCCATGGACTTCGGCGCCAAGCGCAACATCCTGCGCTGCCTGGTCGACGCGGGCTGCCGCGTCACGGCGGTGCCGGCGACGCACCAGCGCCGAGGACATCCTCGCGCTGTCGCCCGACGGCGTGTTCCTGTCGAACGGCCCGGGCGATCCGGCCGCCGTGGGCTACGCCGTCGACACGCATCAAGGCGCTGCTCGGCAAAGAAGCCCATTTTCGGCATCTGCCTCGGCCACCAGCTGCTTGGCCCGCGCGCTCGGCGCGAGCACCTACAAGCTGAAGTTCGGCCACCGCGGGCTGAACCAGCCGGTCAAGGATCTGACAACGGGCCGCGTGGAGATCACGACGCAGAACCACGGCTTCGTCGTGGACGTGGATTCAATCGGCGACCGCGCGAAGACCACGCACCTGCACCTGAACGACGGCACCAGCGAGGGCCTCGACGGCGCCCGATGCGCTAGCCTTCAGCGTGCAGTACCACCCTGAAGCCGCCGCCGGCCCGCACGACGCCCTGTATCTGTTCGAGCGCTTCCGCGAGGCGATGGAGCGCGCGCTAGCCAGCCCGCCCGCCGAAGCGACCTCCCCGCACCATCCACTTCGTCAGCCTCGGCTGCCCGAAGAACCGCGTCGACAGCGAGGTGATGCTCGGCGTAGCCGAGCGCGCCGGCTACCGGCACGTGGGCGACGCCGAGCGAGGCCGAGGTCATCGTGGTCAACACCTGCGGCTTCATCGACGCGGCCAAGAAGGAATCCATCGACACCATCCTGGAGCTGGCCGAGCACAAGCAGAGCGGCCGCTGCGAAAAGCTCGTGGTCGCGGGCTGCTTGAGCCAGCGCTACCCGGAAGAGCTGTCCGAGGGCATGCCCGAGGTCGATCACTTCCTCGGCTCGAGCGACATGCTCAAGCTCGAGGGCGTGCTGGGCGGCCGCGCCGAGCGCGTGCTGGTCGGCAACCCCGCCGACTGGGTCGTCGGCGCCGCCGATCCGCGGCGGCTCAGCACGCGCGGCGCCAGCGCCTACGTCAAGCTCGCCGAGGGCTGCAACCGCAGCTGCTCTTTCTGCGTCATCCCGGAGCTGCGCGGCAAGCAGCGCTCGCGCACGCCGTCCGACATCGTCGACGAGGTGCGCCGTCTCGCCGACGCCGGCGTGCTCGAGGTGAACCTCGTCTCGCAGGACACCGTCGCCTACGGCCGCGATCTGGCGGACGGCTCCGGCCTCGCCGACACCGTCGCGCGCATCGCCGACGTGCCCGGCCTCCGCTGGGTGCGCCTCCACTACCTGTATCCGGAAAAGCTCGACGACGCGCTGATCGATCTGCTCGCCGAGCACCCGCGCGTCGTGCCCTACGTCGACATGCCGCTACAGCACGCCGCCGACGCGATGCTGCGCCGCATGCACCGCGGTCACGGCGGCGCGCGCCTGCGCGAGCTGGTCGAACGGCTGCGGGCGCGCGTACCCGGGCTCGTGTTCCGGACGGCGTTCATCGTCGGACACCCCGGCGAGACGGACGCCGAGTTCGACGAGCTGTGCGAGTTCGTAGAGTGGGCCCAGTTCGATCGCGTCGGCGTGTTCCGCTACAGCGACGAGCCGAGCGCACACAGCTTCGAGCTCGACGGCAAGGTCGCCGAAGCAAGACCAGCGCCGCCCGCGCCCGCAAGCTGGTGAGCCTGCAGCGGAAGATCAGCAAGCGGAAGAACCGCGCCCTGGTCGGCACGGAGCTCGACGTGCTGGTGGAGGGCCCGAGCGAAGAGAGCGAGCTCGTCATGGTCGGCCGCCACGCCGGTCAGGCGCCGGACATCGACGGCAACGTGTTCCTGTCCGGCGGCCCGGTGCTGCCCGGCCAGATGCGCCGCGTCCGCATCACGCAGGCCAGCGACTACGACCTCGTCGGCGAGGTCCTCGACGAGCTCGACGAAGCGCCGCACGCCCCCGCCAGCGCCCAGCTCGTGCACCGCCAGAGCGACGGGCGGCGCGTGCTGCGCACGGTCACCTGACCGCCACGCGCCTGTCTATTGCGTCGGGATCCGGAACTCGATGCTCGGACTCTGGTCCTTGCCGGACACGTACCAGAGCTCGAGCTGGTCGCCGCCCTGGGCGGGCAGCGTGACATCGTAGGCCCCGTCGCCGCCGGTGATCTGGCCGTAGATGTCGGTGCTGGCGTAGTTGCGGACGTAGACCTCGGAGTTGGGCTGCACGCTGCCAGTCAGCTCGACGTTTCCGCTGCTGTCGGGCCCCGCGATGGTCGGCTTGCTAGGCGGCGGCAGCGGCAGCGTGGGAGCCAGGCACCCGCCGACGAGCAGTGCGACGGCTGCCAGGAGCAGCACGCGGCGGGTAGTCCGGGCCATCGGTGAAAGGCTAGCACGAGGCGTGCCGGTGCCTGACCCGGCCGGATCCGGGGGAAGAGCCGACCCCGGCGCCCAACCCAGTTGGTGGTCTTGCCAACGCGGTTGACGACCCGACCGGCTTTCCCTGCCCCCGGGAAGGTGCTAACCGCCGGCACGCGTTCAGGTTCCAGATGCCGAGGGTATTCCGAGCAGTTGCCGGGGCTCAGGAGCCTGGTCTTGCCGGCAGCACGCCGGCAGCCCGCCTGCGGCGCGCTCGAGGAGCGGGCTCGCGGCGCCTGGCGGGGCTCGGCGCCCTGCTCCGGCCCGTGCCGCTGCTGTTGATCGTGGCGTGGCTCGTGCAGCGGGGCGGAACGCTGCCCGCCGCGGCGACAGCCGAGGCAGATCCCGCCCGGGCGCTGGCCGATGCTCTCGCGCCCCGGGGACTCCGGACGGTGCCCGGGGACGTGCACTGGGTCGAAGCACCCCGCGGGGCGATCGCGTCGCGCTTCGCGCGGCCGCGCGCCGTGGTGCGCGCACATCGAGCGGGCGAGCCCTCGGACATCTACGAGGTGGCGACGCGGCGCGCGCCGGACGGACACCTGCTCGAGATCACGCACATCTACAACCTGACCGACACGTCGGCGGTCGACGAGCACCAGCTGGTGGTGAGCGGCCCGCGCGTGGCGTGGGTGCTAGGCGGCGCGGGCAGGACCTACAGCGTTCACCTGGCCGATCTGCGCGGCCAGCCGATGCCGACCGGCAACGACTGGACGCGGCTGGCGCAGTGGCAGGAGCGGCTGACGAACCTGCAGAACACGGGGAGCCTGCGCGGCGTGCTCCGCCGCCATTTCAAGCTCGACCCCGCGGCGCACCACACGAAGCTCGCGTTCTCGCCGGACGCGCTGCTGGTCGACGCGGATTCGCGGCGTATCCGCATCCCGACGGAGGGGCACGGCCGCATCCGGGGCAGGCTGTACGTGCGGGAGCAGCGCATCCCGCTCGCACGGCCCGGCAATCTGGTGACGTGGGCCGTCGATCGCGTGCGCGCCATGCCGTGGTTCGGCAGCGATCGCATGCAGTACCTGAAGGCCGTCGCGTTCGACGCGCTCGACTGGCTGCAGCGGATGCAGGGCTCGGTGACGGGCGACGATGGCTCCACGCGCGTGGCCGCACAGATGGGCGGTCTGCTCGACTCACCGGCGACGACGTACACGGATCCGGAAACGGGCTGGCCGCCGCCGCCGATGAAACCCATGATCTCGCCGCCGCTACCGGACGAGGGCAAGTGGCGACCGCTCGACAAGGATCCGTTCATCCGCACGAACCCCCGCGCGCCAGCCCCGTTCGTCACGTCCTTCATCCGCACCGACCACAAGCGGCGCTACACGGAAATCTTCGTGACGATGTGGGACCCCCGGCAGGTCTCGCTGCACGAGATGAGCGGAACCGTCGAACCGAAGAGCGCGACCGGCGAGACCGGCCCGGGCGAGGTGCCGCGCAAGCCAGCCGTGATGGGACGGCTGCTCGGCGCGTTCAACGGCGGCTTCCAGGCGACCCACGGCGAGTTCGGCATGATGGCCAACGGCGTGCTGTACCTGCCGCCGAAACCGTACGCAGCGACCGTGGCGGAGCTCCGCGACGGCTCCACCGCGTTCGGCACCTGGCCCGACGACGACACCGTTCCGGACGATATTCTCTCGTTCCGCCAGAACATGACGCCGCTGGTGATGGACGGGGCCATCAATCCGTACAAGCGGAACTGGTGGGGCGGCGTACCACCGGGCTGGACCGACAAGTCGCGCACGGTGCGCAGCGGGATCTGCCTGACGAAGGAAGGCTTCGTGGCCTACTTCTACGGCTCGAGCCTGGATGCCGAGCATCTCGCGCTGGCGATGCAGCGCGCACGCTGCGTGTACGGCATTCACCTGGACATGAACCCCGGGCATACCGGGCTCGAGTTCTACAAGGCGGGGCCCGCAAGCGAACTCGAGCCGCTCGACCGCAAGCTCGACCCGCAGTGGGAGGCACAGGGCGACGTGCCCCGCATGAAGGGCTGGCGCTTCCGCGCGCGGCGCATGCTCCGCTACATGGGGCTGATGAACTTCCCGCGCTATGTCCACCGCGAGGCGCGCGATTTCTTCTACCTCACCCTGCGCCACGTGCTGCCCGGACCAGCCGTCCAGAGCGCATTCCACCCCGCCGACCGGGGCGAAGGGATGTGGAAGCTGTCGGGGCTTCCGCAGCATGGCTGGCCGTACGCACTCGCGACCGCCTGGGTGCGACCGGACGCGAGCCGACCCGAGACCAAGCTGCGGCTGCTGGAGCTGGATCCGGAAACACTGCAGGCCACGAACGGCGGCGATGCCGACAACACCGTGGTCGTGTTCCACCCGGAGCGCGAGACCCAGCGGGGCGGACCGAGCGTGTGGCTGGACGGCCGGCACTTCGTGGTGGCAACGACAGCGCCGTCCAGCGCTGCGACCCGGATCGCCGAGGGTCTGCCCGGCGGCGCGCGTGCGGCTGCGGCGCTCGGCATCGACCGCGACGGGATGCTGCTGTACGCGGAAGTCGCCACGGCGCCGCGCCCCGCCGAGGACGCCGGCCTGCTGGAACGAGTGCTCGGTTCCCGTGGTGCCAGGCAGGTTGTGCTGCTCGAGCAGCCGCTGGGCGCCGCGCTCGGCGGCGAGCGGGACCTCTCGGGTCAACCCGTCGCCTCGAACGCCCAGCAGGTGCGATTGGTGCGGCGCAAGACGCCGGGAGCCCGCCGCATCTTCGCGGACACCCCGATCGTGCCCGTGGCGACGTGGTACCCGCTCCAGGCCAAACGCATCCGCTATTTCCACAAACCGAAGCCGAAGCCGGCGGCCGGCGACCCGGGCGCTGCCGGCGCTGATCCGGGCTCGGCGGCGGGTGGAAGCACCGGAACCACGCCGGCGGCGGCGGGCAGCGCGCCGGCCCGTTGACCTCGCCCGGGGCGGGGACTTCAGGAAGTACTTGATCAAATCGGCGACCCGATCGCGATTTTCCTGACTGTCGGTGTCGAACTGGTGGCCAGTTATGTGCCAAAGTGTGGACGGGAGAGCCTGTTCTTGCCTGCCCCCCCCCGCAGCTTCGGCCCTTACACCCTCATCGAGCGGATCAGCGTCGGCGGCATGGCCGAGGTGTTCAAGGCCGTGCGCGACGGGTGGAGCCAACCCGTCGCGCTGAAACGCATCCTGCCCGGGGTCGCCGCGGACGAGGAGTTCCTCGAGCTATTCCAGGACGAAGCGCGCATCGCGAGCCAGCTCGAACACCGGAACATCGCACGCATCCTGGATTTCGGAGAGGCAGCCTCGAGCCACTACATCGCGCTCGAGTACATCGACGGCATGCCGCTGCGCACGTTGATCGATCGCAGCTCCGCGCGTGGCGAGCAGATCCCGATCGAGATTGCGGTCCACCTGGTTGCCGAAGTCGCCAACGGCCTGGCCTATGCCCACGACCGCAAGAACGCGCAGGGACAGCCGCTCGACATCGTCCATCGCGACGTGAGCCCGCAGAACATCCTGCTGTCGTTCACGGGGCAGATCAAGCTCATCGACTTCGGCATCGCCAAGGCGGCGGGCAAGATCACCCGCACGCAGGCCGGCGCGATCAAGGGCAAGGTCGGCTACATGTCGCCCGAGCAGCTCCGCGGCACCGGTATCGACCGCCGCTCGGACATCTTCGCCCTCGGCATCTGCCTGTGGGAGGCGCTCACCCAGCGACGGCTCTTCGACGGACCCAACGAGCTCGTCGTCATGGAGCAGATCCGTTCGAGCCGGATTGTTCCGCCTTCATCGTCCAACCCGCTCGTCACCCCCGAGCTGGAGCGCATCTGCCTGAAGGCCCTCGCCAAGGACCCAAAGGAGAGGTACGCTACTGCGTCTGAATTTGAAGCGGACTTGCGGGCCTTTGCGCGATCTCTGCCAGCTACAGGCGACGCGCCCCGGGTGGCGGCCTTCATGGGGCGCATGTTCCCTTCGGAGGCGGCGAAGTACGCTGCGGCCGACCAGGATCACCAGGAGAGCAACCGCATGAGCGAAAAGGGCGGATCGGATCTGGACGTGTTCGACGGGCTGGCGAAGAAGTCGCAGCCACGTCCCAGCGTTCCATCTCAGCGCGGGCCAGCCCCGCCGCCGCCCGCCTCCCGGCAGAAGACCCTGCTAGGGCTCGCAGCACCCAACCTGCCGCCTCCGCCAAGCGGCCGGCGCAGCGCGCCCGGCCGCCCGCCGCCGAGCGGCCCGCCGCCGCCAGCGACCGTGCGCGGCGCGCCCGCGCCGCCCGCCACCCGCAGCGCGCCGGTGCCGGCGCGGTCCCGCACGCGGCAGCCTGCCCGCGCCTGCTCCGCCACCGTCCCGCGGCTCGCGCGCTTCGGTGCCGCCACCCGCGCCGTCCCGCGGGGGCCCCCCGGCGCCCGCGCCCTTGCCCAAGCCTCCGCCCGCGGCCGCGGCTCCGGTCGACATGGACTGGGACGACGAGGACGAGAAGACCTCGGTGTTCGACAAGGGCGGCGCGGAAACGGCCGCCACGGCCCTGCTCAGGAGCGCTCCGCCGCCCGCGCCCGCCGCGGGCATGCCCGCGCCGAACTCGGCGCGACTGGGCGGCGCCGCCGCGCTCGTCACCGGTTCCGGGGGTGCGGCTCCGTCGATGCCTCGCCCCCCGGCTGCGCCGACACCGGCACCGCCCCAGGCGCCCCAGCAGTTGCCCGGCGTGGGCTTCGGGCCACAGGTCGTCGCCGCGACACCTCCGACGGCGCCGAGCAGCACTGGGCGCACCATCGCGCTCGCCGTCATCGGCCTGCTGGTCGTCGGCCTCATTGCCGCGGTCGTGCTGCTGGTGCTGCCCAGCAAGGGTTCGCTCGTGGTCACCGTCGCCGGGCCGGGCAACAAGGCCGTGGATGCGGTGGAGGTGTTCGTCGACGGGGCCAAGCGCTGCGGCACATCGCCGTGCCGCGTATCCGGCCTCAAGGCGGGCACGCACATGGTCAAGGTCGTCGCAGCCGGCTACGAGCAGACCGCGGATCAAGCGGTCGCCGTCGAGAAGAACACCGAAGCCGTGCTGAACGTCACCCTCTCGCGCGCCAGCGAGGGGACGGGCATCAAGGTGGCCGCGAAGGGCAGCGGTCTCAGGCTCTCGGTCGACGGCAAGGATGTGGGTCCGCTCCCACAGGAGCTCAAGGACATGAGCCCCGGCGATCACACGATCAAGATCGCGGGTAGCGACCGCTACGAGCCGTTCGAGAAGCACGTCACGGTCACTCCGGACGAGATGCAGGTCGTCGAGCCGAAGCTCAAGGTCATCAAGGGCCTGGCGCGCATCGTTCCCGGCGACGGCGCGAGGGGCGCGAAGGTGCTGCTGGTGAGCGGCCACGAACGCCGGCCGATTCCGAAGCTGCCGATCAAGATCGACATCCAGACCGACAAGTCCTGGAGCATCCTCGCGACCCGGAAGGGCTACGAGGACTTCAAGCAGAAGATCACCTTCGAGGACGGTCAGGCCGAGCGGACCTTCAAGATCGACATGGTCGAGACGGGCTCGGCACCGGTGTCGCACCACGGCGGGCACGTGGCTTCCACGGGCAGCCACCACGTGACGAAGCACAACGAAGACCACGGGAGCTCCACGCCGGCCGGCAAGGGCAAGCTCAACATCAACTCGATCCCCGTCTCCAGCGTCATCCTCGACGGCCGTCCGCTCGGCACGACGCCGAAGGTGGGCGTCTCGGTCAGCCCCGGGTCCCACACCGTCGTGTTCGTACACCCCGAGTACGGGCGCAAGGTGCGCAGCGTCAGCGTCAGCGCCGGTGGCACCGCCACCGCCGCCGTTCGCTTCCCGTGATCCAGCCCGGGTCCGGCTCCCCGTGACGTGAGCGACGATCCCGGAGCCGCGCAAACCGCGGACGCGGTCGCCCCGCAGAACCCGCGGCGGGCGCTGCTCGGCGGCCTCGTCGCGTTGGTGGGTATCGCGGCGTTCGCGGGCGCCATCGCCGGCCCGTGGATACTCGACGACCACGACCTGATCCAGCTGAACCCCTACATCCACTCGTTCCACTACTGGCGCCACTGGCTGATCAGCGAGATGTGGGACGTGGGGCCCGACGCGGGCGCAGCGCCGCGGACGCATTACTACCGTCCCCTCGCCACCGCGTCGTACGCCCTGGATTGGGCCATCGGCCATGGCTCGCCGGTCGTGTTCCACGTCACGAACCTGGTGTGGGAGGCGGCGGCAGGCCTTCTGGCCTTCTTCACACTCGAGCGCTGGTTGAAAAACGCGTGGCTCCCCGCGCTGCTGGCGGCGCTGGTATTCGTGGTCCACCCGACCAAGGCCGAGAGCGTCGCGTGGATCGCGGGGCGTACGGACGTCATCTGCGCCGTCTGGCTGTTCGTCGCGTCCCTGGGCGTGGCCCGCCGGCTACGGGGACAACGCGGGGGCCTCGCGCTGGAAATCGGCGGCACGCTGCTCGCCTACCTCACCAAAGAGACCGCGATCGTGCTGCCGGCATTCGTCGTCCTCGAGACGTGGGTGGCGCTCGACCGACCGGCGATCGACCGGAGCTTCGTACTGCGCGCACTCAAGAGCGCGCTGCCGCAGCTCGGTGTCGCCCTCACGTATCTCGCGCTGCGCCAGATCCTGCTGCCGGTCTCCACGGTGCCCACGCACTCGGCACTCTCCACAACCGGCGACCATCTGCAGCTCGTGCTCGAGACCCTGGGACGGGCGGCAGAGCTCAGCGTATTCCCCCGCCATCTGATGATCCAGCAGGGGCTGGTGCGCGTCGACGTGACAACGGGGAAGACCGTCCACAGCGCGGGCTACGTCGCGTTGGGCGCCGCCATGCTGGTGACTATCGGTGTCGGCGCCTGGCTGGCGCGCCGCCGCGCTCCCGGCATCACGCTGGGGTTATCGTTCTTTCTCGTCACCTTCGCGCCCACCGCGAATCTCGTTCCCACACACCTCTACACGATCATCTCCGAGCGGTTCTTGTACCTGCCCATGCTCGGTCTGGCGCAAGTCGTTGGCGAGCTGGTGCTGCACGCGGCAAAGCGGCGCCGCGCCGTGATTGCCGGTTCTTCCCTCGTCATCGCGATATTCGCAGCGCTCTCCTTCCGGCGCGGGCTGGACTACTCGAGCGGAGCACGATTCTGGAAGCACGAAGCTGCCGTCAACCACTGGAGCTACTCGGCGCTCCTGCACCTCGCCTACCTCGACATCGATCATCACCAGTACGACGCAGCTCTGGGGAAGCTGACGCGGGCACACGCCCTGGCGCATCGCTGGTTTCCGGATTCGGGCTCCGAGATTTCGCTGATGATGGAGGCCATCGAGGTCCTGGTGCACGTGACACCAGACGCACAGGCGAAAAAGCTCGAGAAGCTGGACCGTTTCGTGACGGGAGTCCTCCAACCGGGCCAGAAGACGATCGGACTGGACCTGCAGAAACCGACGCTGCGCGCTGAACTGAGTCTCGACAATCCGATCGTCCAGCGCCTCGTCAAGTCGCTGCGCCCGCGGCTCTTGATCACCCATGCGGACATCCAGAGCCGGATCGGCGACCCGAAAGCCGGCGCACAAGCGGCCGAGCAGGCCTGGCAGGCCTGCCGCCGTTGCAGCGCAACGGCCCAGACGGCCGCGGTGATACTGGCGCGTGACGGACGCTACGCCGATGCGCGCCGGGTGCTCGCCAACATCGCCGCGCTCCAGGAAGCGTCCCACTCCCAGGCCACCAGAGCGCGCATCGAGCGCGCGTATCGCTGGCATCTCCGGGCGGCGGCACCCGGCCCGGTCGGGATCCTGGCGCGGGCGCGGGAGCTGTCGACGCTGGGAGCGTACGGACGGGCGTTTGCACTCCTGTCGCCGCATGAAGACGCGATTCGCAACGTGCCCACCATGCTGATGGGCTACGCGGAGCTTGCCTGGCGCGCCGGCCACCCCGACGTGGCGCGACGCGTCCTGGCCAAGCGGGTGGACGCCCGGGAGCTCCAGCGCCTGACGAAGCGCTGGTCGCAGCGCATGGGCTGGGTCCCTTCGCGCCGGTACCAGCGCGCGCGCTAGCCTTTCAATACCTGCTGTCCGATGCCGCCGCCCAGGCGCGCCAGGTCGTCGCGCACTCCTGCTTCCCCGCTCGCGCGAGACCGGCGCAGCTTGCCGCCTCGAAATGCGGGCCCAGCACCAGCAGCATGTCCTTGTGCACGAACCCGAGATCGGCATGCCAGGCCTTGTGGAAACGCTGGAGCCGCGCTTCCGCCTTGCTCTGCACCTGCTCGCCGATTGCCCGCTTCAGGTACCCGAGCGCCAGCTTGCGGATCTGTTCGTCGTCGGCCACCGCCAGTACCCGCTCGAGGAACTCGATCGTCGCCTGGCGCGCTCCCTGCCGGGACAGAATCGCGGCAGCCGTGATGCAGTGGTACGGCAGGTTCTCGTTCTTGCCGATCAGCTCGCAGGCGTGCGCCAGGCGTCGTGCGCCGGCGCGCCGCCACGCGACCCGCACCTTCGCGGGCAGGTGCGGGGGCGCCAGGTAGGCCAGAAACTGCCCAGCGCTCGTCCACAGCTCCGCGTCGTAGGGCAACTCCCGCATCCCGCGCTCGAGGATCTGGCGCGCCTTCTTGTAGTCGCGATAGCGGGCCGGCTTCGGCTGCAGAGTGAGCAGTGTGTCGGCGAAGCGGTACGGCGTCTCGAAGCGCGGGTCCAGCGCATTGATCGTGTCCAGGTAGTTGCCGACGTACTCGAAGCGGCGCTTCTCCTGGAAGTGCAGACCGTACGAGACGAGGACGTGCGCGTAGATCAGGTCCGCAAGCGCCGAACGATAGCCCAGGCTGAGCGCTACCGTCTGCTCCGCAGAGGGCAAAGTGTAGACGTCGCTTCGCGCCTTGACCGAGTGGAAGCGCGCCGCCAGCGGCTCGCGCAGCCACGCGACACCCACTGCTCCCAGCGCCAGCAGCACCAGGCTGACGAGGGTTGAAGCGCTATTCGACCTCACGATACATGTCCAACGGCGAGGTCGTCGGCTCCGAACCGTCCTTGGACCTGCCGGAGATCTCGAACGTGCTGAGCACGCCGTCACCATCCAGATCCCCGTGGGCCACCGCGCGGAAGCTGGCGCTGCCCGGCGCGTCGTGGCTCTCGAAGGCGAAGCTGTAGCTGTGCGGCAGCTTGAAGCCGAAGTCGAGCAGCCGCCAGGTGGGCTTGTTCCAGGTGCCTGGCGGGTCCTTCACCCTCTCGCCCCGCGGAACGGCCGCCGGCGTGAGACCCACGCTCTGGGGGTAGGCCTTCTCCGCAGCGCGCCCCGCCGCGAGGACCGTCGCGCGGGTGGCGATGCGGTTCAATCCGTCCATCGGCTCGACCAGCCGCGAAGCGTGCAGGTTCCTCACGAAGGCGGGCAGCGCCGTCGCGAGCAGCGAGCCTGCGATGGCGACCACCGCAGCCGCTTCGACCGGAGTCAGGGAACGCACGGCCGGAGCGTAGATCAACGGCGCTTTTCGTGCACGCGCCGGAACAGGAGCACACTCGTCGGCTCCCCCGGGGGCGCCGTGTCGCCGGGCGGCCGGACGAGCTCGTAGTGCGCGTCCAGGTGTCGTCGGACCCGGTCCACGAAACGCGCGTCCCAGCGAGCCCCATGCTCGAACACCGCGCCAACGCTGATCACCGAGTCGTAGACGCGGTCGAAGCGCTCGAACCCGGCCGCCAGCTCGGGTCGGCCGGCCGCGTACAGCTCGATGGCGGACTGCACGCGGTCGAGCGGAATGTCTCGCCGACCCGCCCGGATCCAGGCCAGGGTGCTCGCGTAGAGCAGCGTGTGCCGGCCGGCGCGCGTCTCGCCCCGCACCTGTGCTTCCAGCGTGTGCTCGGCGTGTGTCACGCGGGCGCGCAGCGCTGCGGGACAGGGCGACGCGGGTGCCACGAGCACGAGCGCAACCGCCAATGCCGCAGCCGGCAGCACGACGCGGGATGCCGCGCGCTCGGCCAGCGCCGTCGCCGGAAGCAGCAACAGGATGCTCCCGGCGATGGATAGCGGCATCAGATCGTTGGCCCGCCCGCCGAGCTTGAGAAACGCCGGCAGCGACGTGATCGCGAAGCCAGCCGCGAGCGCTGCTATCCGCCTTGCGGCCTCGAACCACGGCCCCGGACCAAGACGCCAGCGACAGATGCCGCACGCCGCTATGGAGACGAGGGCAAGACGCCCGGCGGGGAGGAATGGAACCTCCAGCAGCCGATGCCAGCGGAGCGGCTGCGCGGCAAACAACCAGATGCTCCAGGCACTGAAGTTCCCCAGAGTGTGATCGAACAGCGGGATCACGGAAAGCGCGATCACCGCGCCCAGCCCCAGCCACGCCAGCTCGCGCCAGCGGCGCTCGAGCAGCATGACGAATACGAGGCCCAGACCGATGCCCGCGCCAGTGAGCTTGAACGCCGTCGCCAGCGCAGGAACGAGCACCAGCGTGAGCACGAAGAGCAGGCGCAAAATGCGCGCTTCGCCAAGCAGCGCCGCCACCGCGAACGCGAAACAGAGCATCAACGCGTGATCGGGATGCACGTACGGCGCGATGAAGCTCGACAGTGCCGCGGCCAGACACGACACGACCAGCATCCACCACGATGCGAGGCGGCCAGCGGGTCCGCGCTCGATACGTGACCGGAGCGCCCACACCAGGACCGCCGCGGTTGCCAGCTGCCAGAACAGGGTTAGACCCCGATTTGCTGCCAGTGAGAGATCGAGCCCGAAGGGCGCGAGCAGCGTGTGATGCAGGAGCTGCAGCAGTGGCGCGTAGGCGTAGGAGTTGACCTGCTGCATCGGACCGTAGAGCACGTGCCCGGTGCGGAGCTTGAGCAGATCGAGCAGGAAGGGGGGCTCCGACCACGTCATCAGGTCCGACGGCAGCGACGCGAAGGACACCACCCACACCGCGCGGAGCGCCAGTACCAACGTCGCAAGGGCCACGAGAAGCCACGCCAGCCCGGCGTTCGACCGGCCCGGCTCGCGGGTCGCGGGGAGCAGCGCCGTCCACGCACCGAGCAGCAGAGCGGGTGCGACGAGAGCGAGCCTCCACGCGTCGGGCCAGCCCAACGCCACGGCGCCCAGGATCGCGTGGCGGGCGTCGACCCCTCCACCGAGTGCGAGGGCGGACAGCAACAGCGTGGGCACGACCACGCCGACCAGCACAGCCAGGCCCGCGTCACGGCACGCGCGTGGCTCGATTCCGGACGCGGCCGCGACCAGAGCGAAGGCGAGCAGCACGGAAGCCGACGCAGGCCAGAGCGCCGGTGCGATCACCGACGCCGCCAGCGCCCACAGGGCCGCGGTGCCCAGAAGGACGCGCCGCGCAGCCAAGCGCGGGCTCGCGAGTGCCGCTGCCACGAGCGCGCCCTGGAGGAGCAACGCCCTGCCAGGCGCATCCCGAAGCGCTCCGCCTGGCGCGAGCAGCCACGCGACCGCTGGCGCCAGAGCTGCCGCAGCGACGGCTCGCGTCCAGCTCTGTTGCATCCCTCTACAAAACAGCAAAGCCCCCGCCCGTCCAGTGGGACGGGCCGAGGCCTTGGCTGACCAGCAACGAAGCGAGAACTACTCTTCCGGACTCGTCGACTGGATGTTCGGTGCGATGTTCACCACGAGGCCGCCGCTCGAGCCCTTCTGGATCTTGCCGTCAAGCTCGAAGGTCGAGAGGACGCCGTCGCCGTTCAGGTCGCCATGAGCCAGGGTCTGGAAGGTGTCGTCGGCAGCGCCGTCCGTACCCGTGCTCTTGTAGTCGTACATGTAGTACTGCGGATCGTCCATCGAGAAGTGCAGACACTGCCAGCCGGCCTGCGCGCTGCCCTGGTTCCACTCGGCCGGCGAGGACTGGTACTTCTTGCCCTGGATGCTGGCCTTGCTGGACGGGATCTTGTTGGTTGCGGCACCGCAGAGCCTATTGATGACCGCGGTGCTGCCCTTCAGCGGCAACACCGTTCCCGCCATGCCCTCGCGGTTGAAGGCCGAAGAGGCGTCCTTCGCCATCTGACCCAGCGAGTTGCGCGCCTCTGCCGTCTTCGAGTTGGCGATGTACTTGCGGACGCCGTAGATGGCGAGCGCGGCAAGGACGCCGATGATGGCGACCACGATCATCAGCTCCACCAGCGTGAAGCCTCGCTTGAGTGCTCGTCGTGCGTTCATATTCTTGTCTCCTTTTCGAACCTTCTGCTGGGTGAAGCCATGCTGTCGTCGCGGCGGGCCACCCGTGTCCCACTCGCTTCCTGAACCCGTCGCTCCGTGGAACGACCTTGGATTTCGTACTGCCTATTCCGACTCGTTCTCGGAGTAGATCTCGTTCGTGAAGCTGGAGCTCACGAAGATCGACTGGACGCCGTCTCCGTTCACGTCCCCAACGGCCTTGACGACGTACCAGGGGTCCGTCGTTTTCGGCCAATTGAAGGTGTGCTGTTTCGTGCCCGGGCTGGGCGGCGTCGCCCCAGCTGCTCCGGCAACCACGGCGTAGCCGTACTGAACGGGGCCGCTCGCCTGCACCCCCAGCTGCATCCACTTGTTGTAGTTCTTGCCGCTGGGGTACCCCCAATTCCGCTTGACCTTTCCCGGCGGATCGTTGGGGTAGTACGTGTCGAGGTTCGTCGAGACGTCGAGGTACACGTACGTCTCGTCGCGGAACGCTTCCTCCGCGGACTTGATCGAGCCGATCATGTTGGTCGCCTCGCTCGACTTCGCCGCGAAGATGTACTTGCGCACACCAATCGTCGCGAGCGTCGCCAGGATCCCCACGATCACCACCACCGCCAGCAGCTCGGCGAGAGTGAAGCCTCTCTGTAGCGATTTGCGGGGGCGGTGGTTCATCGGACTCGTGGCCAGGGATTGCAGCATCTGTGCCACGGACATTTTCCACGAGATCCGGATCACGCACCAGATATCGGCCTTCCGTGTCAGCGGGCAGCGACGAAAATCGTCACCCCGACCACCCGCGGTGACGTTGAGCGTCACCCGCGTGTAGCCCCCCTGCCTACTGCGCCCCACGCGCACCTACATGCGAGCCGCGGCGTGCTGCCGAGCACGCTCCTCCGCCGGACACGCGAGCGCTACTCGCCCTCGTTCTCGCGGTAGATCTCGTCACTGAGGCTGGACGCGGCGTACTTCGCGAACACGCCGTCGCCGTCCGCATCGGCCTTCGCCATGATGACGTACCAGGGCTGTTGCATCTGCGGCCAGACGGGCGGGTCCGTGATGTCCAGCTTCGGCGGCGTGGTGAAAGGCGGCCCGGCCTTGACCACGTAGCCGAACTGCACGGGGCCGGCGACGGTGGGACCGAGCAGCCGCCACTTCTGGTAGTCGTTGCCGCTGGACTGGTCCCAGCCGTAGAGCTTCTTCCCCGGGGTCTTCATCGGGTACCAGCTCGTCATCGACGTCGAGACATCGAGATAGGTCTGGTTTTCGGACCGCCAGCGCTCTTCGGCTGCGCGGATGCTCTGGATCATGGACAGGGCTTCCACGCTCTTGGAAGACGAGACGTACTTGCGGAACAGCATGACCCCGATGATGGCCAGGATGCTGACGATCATGACGACCACCATCAGCTCCACGAGGGTGAAGCCACGAAGCGCACGCCTGGGGCGGCGCGGACGTTCTGGAGCTGGGCAGCGGATTCATCGGGACCTCGCGTGCGACGCAGCGTGCAGGCTCCATGCCACATGAAACCACAAGCGCGGGGCGCGCAGTATTGCTGATGGTACCAGGCACGCGGCACGCCGGCCATTCTGCAGCCGCCCGACGCGTCGCCGCGCGGCAGGCTCTTCGTTCGCTCGCGCAAGAGCGCGGTAAGCCAGGGCTTTTTCATCTCCTGGCGGACCGGCTCGGGGGCGTCACACGCGGCAGCTAGTCGTCCTGTCCGGATTCGGGCTCGTCGCCAGTGGCGTCCGGGTCCAGCGAGTACTTCGCGAGACGGTATCGGAGCGAGCGGAACGTGATGCCGAGCAGCCGCGCCGCGGCCGTGCGTACACCGCCGGTGCGCTCCAGCGCCTCGAGCAGGAGCCGGCGCTCGACTTCGTTCATGACCTCATCGAGCTGGCAGCCGCTGTCAGGCAGTGACAGGAGCGAGGGACCGGGCGCACCCGCCATGCCGCTCACTTCCGGTGGAAAATCGCCGAGACCAATGGCCCGCGAACCCGCCAGCGCGACAGCGCGCTCGATCACGTTCTCCAGCTCGCGCACGTTGCCGGGGAACGGGTATCTCGTCAGTGCGCGCAAGGCGTCATTCGTAAAACCGACCACTTCCTTGCCCATTTCACTGGCGAAACGCGCGACGAAGCGTTCGGCGAGCGGCGCAATGTCTTCCTGACGCTCGCGGAGCGGCGGCAGCGCCATACGGATCACGTTGAGCCGGTAGTAGAGATCCTGGCGGAAACGCCCGCTTTCCACGTCCGCCTCGACATCGCGGTTCGTGGCCGCCAGAAGGCGCACGTCCACCGCCACCTCCTGCGCAGATCCCACGGGGCGCACCTTGCGCTCCTGCAGCACGCGGAGCAGCTTGACCTGCAGGCTGGTGGGCAGCTCACCGACTTCGTCGAGGAGCAGCGTGCCGCCGTCCGCTTCGCGGAACAGACCGCGCTGCTTGCCCGTGGCGCCGGTGAACGCCCCCTTCTCGTGACCGAACAGCTCGCTCTCCATGAGCGACTCCGGTAGCGCGCCGCAGTTGACCACCAGGAACGGCTGCTGGCTGCGGTCGGATTGGTCGTGGATGGCGCGCGCCACGCTCTCCTTGCCCGTCCCGCTCTCGCCCGTGATCAGCACCGTGGTGCGCGTCGGAGCGATGCGCTGGACGAGCTCGAGCACGCCCGTCATGGCGGCGCTCCTGCCGACGATCCCGTGGTCGCCCAGATGCTCGAAGCGGGCCTTGAGCCGGCGGTTCTCGTCGACGATCGCCTGCTTCTCCAGAGCCTTGGCGACCAGCGCCCCCAGCTCACTCGGCTCGAAGGGCTTGGTCACGAAGTCGTACGCGCCGGAGCGCATCGCGGCGATGGCGTTCTCCACGGACGAATGGGCCGTGATCAAGATGACTTCCGTGGCCGTGCTCCGGCGCTTGGCGGCCGACAGCACGTCCAGCCCGGAGCCATCCGGCATCATCAGATCGGTGAGGACGACCGGAAACGGCTGCGGGCTCTTCTCGATCGCTTCCACGGCCGTGCGGTAGCCCGGAGCGCTCACCACCTCGTAGCCCTCGCGGCGGAAGAGGATCTCCAGCATCTGGCGGAGCCCGGGCTCGTCGTCGACGACCAGGAGCCGGGTCATGGGGGGCACCGCAGAGCGCATACGAACCGGGAACATAGCGCGCCCGCCGGCTGGGCTCCAAAGAGCGCGAGGGGGCCCGCTCCCCCTCCCTCGCCCGAGGATTGTCTGGAGGCTCCCCGGCCCCTCCCCGCCCAGGCTCCCCGGCCATCCCGACAGGAAGTCCAAGCTTGCTTGTTGCCCCGAACGGTCTACGCTTGAATCCTGCTCTTGTACTTGTCTGATCGCATGCTTCCGCGAAACTGCTTGCTGCGGGGGTGGCTGTGCGCGTGTGCGGCCCTGGTGGCACTCGTGTCGCTGCCGGCCTGCGGCTCCAGTGCTGACAGCGGTGCGCCGTTCACCAGCGGGGGCAGCGGAGGCGGGAGCGGCAACACGGGACTACCCACCTCGCTCTCCTTCGAGCCTTCGGCAACTCTGGCACTCTCCCCGGGCGAACAGCGCACGCTCCGAGTGGTGGCCAAGCCCGCCGCCGAATATCACATCCGCTTCGCGCTGATCGGCGAGGCTGGCAACGCCGCGCTCGACTTGAGCGAGGTCGATTCGAACGCGCAGGGCATCGCCGAGGTGGGCCTGACCGCTCCCACCACGCCAGCGACCTTCCGTGTCCGCGCGTCCGTGGGGACGAGCGCAAGCGCGGAGGCAGCCGTCTCGGTGAGCGCAGGGGGATTCGTGACCCTCGTCGTCCATCCAGACTACGGAGGCCAGCGTCTCAAGTGGGGCGACCGCTGGGTTGCCAGCGTGCGCGCAGGAACCGACTGCGCGTCGCTGACGGGCACCCCTCCCCCGGATGGCGACCTCAAAGCCACCAGCGAAGTTGCCCAGAATCTCTTCTTCAAGGACCCGCAGATCGACTCGGTGCCGGTCGGCCCGACCCTGACCGTCACAGTCCGGGCGGGTCATTTCGCCGGCGGCTGCGTGGACGTCCCGCCCCTGGTTGCCGGCCAGCCGAACACGGTGACCGTGCCTGTCGCGGATCGACCGATGCAGCTCGACCAGACAGACCTCGGCGTCGAGCTCGGCATCGACACGTCTTCGCCAGAGTGGGCGCAGACGATCTCCACCACCATCAACAACACCGCCGATGCGATGGTAGGCGGAGCCGCCGACGACGTCGTTGCCCTGCTCGACGCCATGCACACCGCGCTGGGACAGTCGGCGGATGCGACGGCATTCTCGCAGGCCCGCTCGAAGGACGGTTGGGACTCGCTGCTCTACGCAGTGCTCGGCACCGGCGCCAGCCACGTGGTCCGCACACCGGTCGAGGGCTGGCTCACTTCCGGCGCAGCGACGTTCGGCGGCTCCGGAACTTTCACCGGGCATCTGGACGGCAAGGGGCAGGACCCCGGCAAGGCTGAGCTGACGCTTTCGAGCGTCGCCGGTCTGCCCCCGGGGAGCGTCGGGTCGCCGACGGACCTCGGCGCGGTATCCTGGAGCGCCGATCCGGGCGATACCGTCCTGCTCGGTGCCCAGCTGTCGTGGATGCCGTCGCTGCTGGTCACCTCGCTCGCGCTCGCGCCGGCACGAGCGGACGTGCCGGCGGCGGCCACCGTGCCGGAAGCCCTGGCCGACCAGGTGGACTGCACCGCTATCGGCAGCGCGCTGGCGGCCGCCGGGTCCAACCAGACCGAGGCCTACCCGGGTTGCGACGCAACGTGCGCAGCGGCGCTCTGCGGCAACGGGCTTGTCGTAATGTGGGATCGCGCTCGCAAGAGCTCCGCGGCGAACGTGGAAGCTGCGACGCTCGACATCAGCGCCACCGGCGCGGTCGACTCGGTAGACGACGTGGCGCGTCCGACGCACTTCGACGGGAGCTGGGTGGGCAAGCTCTCGATCGGGCAGATGCTGCTGTCGGTGGGTGGCCCCGCCACGGGCTACTCGCAGCCTTCGCCGCCCTGAGACGCGCACGCGCACGCGCCGGGCTCCAGAGCGCGCCGACCTTGCGCGGGGGAGCGCGCGACCTATGCTGGCCGGCACGTCAGAGCCCAGGAGCGCCGCAAGGAGGAGGGAACATGGGTACCGTCAGCTCGATCGAGGCCAAGAAGACCAACAATGGCAGCGAAGCCGCCCACGAGCCGTGTGCGCGCATCCAGAGCTACGCGCCCGCCAACGGCGAGCTCGTCGGCGAGGCGCCGGTGCTGGGCAGAGAGCAGGTTCGTGCCGCGGTAGAGCGGGCCCGCGTGGCACAGAAGGCGTGGGGCGTGCTGCCCGTCGCGGAGCGCGCCGAGCGCATCCTGCGTTTCCGCGACGCGATGATCGAGCACGCGGATGACATCGTCGCCCTGCTCAGCCGCGAGACGGGCAAGCCGCAGCCCGAAGCGCTCTCCCACGAGCTGTTCACTCTCGCCAACGTCGTCACCTGGTACGCCAAGCACGCGCCCGCGATCCTGGCGCCGCGCGATGTGCCGCTGCACCTGCTCAAGCACCGGAAGAGCGAGGTCCACTACATCCCACGCGGCGTCATCGGCGTAATTTCTCCATGGAACTACCCGCTCGTGATCCCGTTCGGCGACGCCGTCGCAGCGCTGATCAGCGGCTCCGCCGTGGTCATCAAGCCGAGCGAAGTCACGCCGATGATTGCGCTCGAGATGAAGAAGGTGTGGGACCAGAGCGGTCTGCCGGAGGACCTGCTCTCGGTGGTCACGGGCTACGCCGAGACGGGGTCGGCATTGATCGACGCGGGGGTCCAGAAGATCGTGTTCACCGGCGGCGTCGCCACCGGGCGCCGCGTCGCGGCCGCCTGCGGCGAACGGCTCATCCCCTGCGTGATGGAGCTCGGCGGCAAGGCGCCGTGCATCGTCACCGACGACGCGGACCTCGAACGCGCAGCGCAGGCCATCACCTTCGCCGGCTTCACGAACAGCGGGCAGGTCTGTATCTCGGTCGAGCGCGTGTACGCGCACCGCGACATCTACGATCGGCTGGTCGACCGCGTAACCGAGCTGACCGGCAAGCTGCGCCAGGGCGACCCGGCGAAGCAGACGGTGGACGTGGGCGCCATCATCTTCCCGCGGCAGATCGAGATCGCCGAGAAGCACATCGCCGACGCTGTCGCCAAGGGAGCCAAGCTGCGTACCGGTGGCAAGCGCCCCGCGCTCGACGGTCAATTCTTCGAACCGACGGTGCTGGCCGACTGCAGCGAGGACATGACCGTCATGCGCGAGGAGATCTTCGGTCCCATCGTGCCGTTCATGAAGATCGATAGCGATGAGCAGGGCATCGAGCTGGCCAACGCGTCCGAGCTCGGTCTGAACGCCTACGTCTTCAGCGGCAGCCGCGACCGTGCGAGAATGATCGCCGAACGCGTGCAGGCGGGCAGCGTACTGGTGAACGACGTTCTGACGAACTATGCCTGTCCGGAGACGCCGTTCGGAGGCATCAAGAACAGCGGCTTCGGCCGGGTGCACGGCGAAGACGCGCTGCGCGACATGTGCGAGGTCCGGCACATCTCGTTCGACCGCGTGCGCCCCCCGAGCCGCGATCCGATCTGGTTCCCGTACTCCGAAAAGGCCTACCGGTGGGCGCTCAAGGGCACGAAGGCGCTGTTCGGCGGGCGCGGAGTCGTCGCCCGACTGGGCAAGCTCCTGTAGCCGCGCACCTTCGGCCCGGGCTCAAAGCTCGTTGCGGGACAGGCGCGCCTGGATGACGAACGCGTACGCCGCCAGCGCCTCGTTTGCGGAAATCGCGCGACCCGAGCGCGACTCGCGCACCAGCGCGCGGAAGCGCAGGTAGCGCGGGCCGTCGAGGCCGAGCAGCATCGCCACGGTCGCCGGGTCGCGCGGCGCGTCGGCCGTGCTGCCGAGCAGTGTCGCGGCGCTCGCCAGCACGCGGGATACCAGTTGATCAGCAAGCGCCACCGCGCTTTCGAACTCCGTCCGCGCCAGCGCGGTCTCGAGCTCGCGCACGGTGTCCTGCTCGGCCGCGGGCCAGAGCACAGAGAAGCTAGCCACCTCTCTGGACAGCTCGCTGCGTGGTGGTTCGTCCGGCGCCCCCACCGGTCCGGGGAACGTCTCGGCCCGGGGACGATACGGAGCCGGCGCCACGCCGGGCGAGGGTGGCGTGGCTTCGCGGCGCGCCGACCGGTCCGCGTTGGCCGGGGTCACACCGGGCTCGGCTCCCGCGGCGACCGCCAGCTCCACCTGCTCCTCCGCCGCGGCGCGCGTCGGCGCAACGACGGGCCGGGCCCCGCTGCTGTCGGCGCGCCGGAGCGCCTCCGCGAGGCCTTCTTCCGGCAGTTCGAGCGCCTGCCCCGCCGCGCGCCGCTGTTCCGGCATGCGCCGCTCGAAGTCGTCGAGCACGGTACGCGCGATGGCTTCCAGTGCCTCGAACACCCCATCTCCGCGCGTCGCCACGGTGGCAAATGACGGCACGCCGTAGCGGTTGAGCTTCGGCTCGAGCTCCTCGACCGGCACCACATCGCCCAGGTCGCGCTTGTTGTGCTGGATGACGTGGGGGATCTCCTCGAGCGAGCGGCCGTGCTCGCGCAGGTTGTCGCGGAGATTGTCCAGGCTCTCGAGATTGGCGTCGAAGCGGGCTCGCTGCGAATCCACGACCAGCACCACACCGTCTGCGCCCGTGAGCACCAGCTTGCGCGTCGCGTTGTAGTAGACCTGCCCCGGAACCGTGAAAAGCTGCAGCCGCACGGCCAGCCCGCGGACGTTCGGCACGCGGATCGGCAGAAAGTCGAAGTAGAGCGTGCGGTCGACCGGGGTCGCCAGGCTCACCATCTTGCCGCGGTGCTCCGCCTTGGTGTTGGCGTGGATGTACTGGAGCGTGGTCGTCTTCCCGCCAAGCCCAGGCCCGTAGTAGACGATCTTGAAGACGAGCTCCCGCGCCAGCGGGTTCACGACGGGCATGGCGACCGAGGATATCCGAAAATCAGTACTGCATCCCGAGTTTGATCTCCTGGCGCCGCACCATCTTCCAATAGGGCGAACGCTGCGCCAGCACCACGGACGCCAGGCTCGCCACGACCAGACCGGCCGCGATCCAGCCGAGCAGCTTCGCGCGACGCCAGGGACGCGCTTCCTTGTAGAACAGATAGCCGAGCGGCGCTCCGGAGATCCCACCGACGGCGTGCGCGATGTTGTTCACCGGCATCGCCAGCGAGAAGATCACCGTGTAGATGACGACCCGTCCCAGAAACTGCTTCCAGATCGGATCGCGCTTCGCGTAGAGGTACCCGACCAGCGCGCCGATCAGCCCGAATAGCCCGCCGCTGGCGCCGCCCGTCGCGGGCGAGATCGGCTGCATCGAGTACCAGAACCCGCTGGCTGCGAACCCGACGAAGCCCGTCACCACGAAGATGATGCAGAAACGCGCCGAGCCGAGCCGCGGCTCGAGGGCGCGGCCCAGGTCCCACAGCGCCCACATATTGAGGCCCAGGTGCAACAGGCCGAAGTGGAAGAAACACGCGGACAGATAGCGCCACGGCTCCACGCGTCCCAGCGGCGCGATCAGCGCGCCGAACCGGAGCTCGGTCGAGCGCGCGTAGCCGCCGAAGATCTGGAACTTGTGCGCGTCCAGGGTCGTGAGAGCGAACACCAGCACACACAGGCCGATGAACAGCTTCGTCAGCTGCAGCTCCCGCCCCAGAACGGAGTGGTACAGATCCACCGCGCCGCGGGCCAGCGGCCCTGGAAAGGCCCGGCCACAGCGGTAGCAGCGCGTCTCGTGGGCGCTGTTCAGGGCTCCGCAGTGGGGGCAGACGCGCGAGCTGTGGGCCATGTGAGCCGGTCCGATCTGCGGGCTCGCGAGCTGGATCGCAAGTCGAATCCGCACTGTGGGCAGGATCTGCAGCGATCAAGCGTAAGGCGGCACCGCTCTGGCCCGTTGTCCGGGCATGACAATGGGCGCCGCAGCCTGGGCCTTTCCGGCCACCCTGCCCGGAGCGCTGACCGGCGGCCGGACGCCTCTTGTCGAGCCCCGGGCCGCGCTCTTGTGTAGAGTCGCCGGCGTGGCGGAGCCGGACGAGGAGCTGGCGGCGGAACGGCGCCTGTGCGAGCAAGCGCAGGCCGGCGACCGCGCGGCGCTGGGCGAGATACTCAGGCGCCACGGACCCCGGCTGTTCCGCAGCGTGCTGTTGCCCCGACTCGGCAGCACCGCCGCCGCAGAAGAGGCCCTCTCCGTCACGTACATGAAGGTCGTAGAGCGGTTCAGCCAGTTCTCCTGGCAGAACGTCGGCGTCTACCCCTGGCTGCGCGTGGTCGCGCTCCGGGTTGCACTCGACCAGCTCCGGGCCCGCAAGCGCGAGGTGCTGTTCGAGCCCAGCGACATCGAGCGCGAGCTGGACGCGAGCGACAGCGACCCGCAGGACGCCGAGCTCATCGAGAAGCAGGATCTGGCGCTCGCCCGGGAGCGTGTCGAGCGCCTGCTGTCGCGCATCAACCCGCGCTACGCCACCGCCATCCGCCTGCGGGTGCTGGAGGAGCGCTCGCGGGAGGAAGCGGCGGGGCAGCTCGAGGTCAGCGTGGCAACATTCGACGTGGTACTGCATCGAGCGATGGCGGCCCTCCGCAAGGCGCTCGCAGCCGAAATGGGCGACTCATGAGCCAGCGATCGGACAATCCCACCGGAAGCGACCTGCTTTCTCCCGAGCAGGACCGGGAGCTCGCCCTCGCGCTCCAGGCCGCGTGGGCGCCGGCGGAGCTCGACCCGGCGCTCAACGAGATGCTGATCGAAGCGGCGCTGGAGGACCCCTTCGCGGAACCGAGCGAGGAGGAAGTCGCCGAGAGCGAGCGGCTGCGGCAGGCGCTCGACGGAGAAGGCGAGCACCCCGATGCGGCGTTGGCGCGCGCGCTGGCGCTGGCGCACGCACCGCCCGGATTGACGGAAGAGCAGAACCGCGGTCTGGCGCGCCACGCGCTGGCACGCCGGTCCAACGTCATCTATGTCGCATTCGGCGCGGCGGCGACCCTGGTAGCAGCTGCCGCTGCTGTGTTGCTGTTCCTGTTCCCGGCGTCGCGGAGTGCCACTCCTACGAATCGCCAGGTCGAGAAGATCGCCGTCTCGCGTTCGACCGTGCCGCTGTTCGACAAGAAGTTCGATACGGCCGACACGACAGCTCGAATCGACCGTATCGCCAGCGCGCGCGCGCGCGATCTCAGGCGGAACCAGTACGCGATGTGGGGTGTGCGGTGAACGGCCGCCGCTCCTGCCTGGTGTGGCTGGTGATGGCCGTGGCCCTGGCCGTGCTGGCCTCCGGCTGCGCGAAACGCGAAGCAGCGCAGCAGACACTGGAGTGCCCGGGCCTCGACGCCGGCAAGCCGGTGGATCCCGTGCTCCTTGCTTTCCTGTCGCGCGCGCGCGCGGCGCACCACCTCGCCGACCAATACGAGGAGCAGAAGGATCCAGCCGGCGCCATCGCGGCACTGCAAAAGCTCGTCCGCGGGCCGGTCCCGGGCGGCGCGAGCCCGCCGCCTGAAGCGCGCGAGGTGTTGTCGGACACCCGGGCGCGGCTTGCGGATCTGGAGAGCCAGCTGGGCCGCTTCGGCGACGCAACCGAGGACGTCGACGAGGGACTGAAGCTCGCCCCCGAGCCCAGCTACTACCAGGGTCACCTGTTCGAGGTCCGCGGCCTACTGGAGGAGCGCCGTTCCAAGCGGCTCGCGAAGGACGGCAAGACCGACCAGGCGAAGCAGGCGCGTGAGCGGGCGCTCCAGGCGTTCGAGAAGTCGATGCGCATCCAGGCGGGAGTCATCAAGAAGGCCGTGCCCGACGCGGGGTCCCCGTGAAGCCGGGTCGCTGCCTGCTGGTGCTGCCGGGCCTGCTGCTCGCCGGCTGCGGTGGCGCTACCCGGTCAGCGGTGCCGAAGACGCCCGAAGCGCCCGCTGAAGCCCCCGGCCCGGCCGGGGGATATGCCGCGCCACCCAGCTCGATGCAGCAGCAGGAGCCAGCAAAAGGCGCGCCGCCTGCAGCCAAGGACGATCGCGATCTCGACCAGCCGATGCCGACCCTCGAGGACGCGCTCTCGACATTCAACCAGGCCCAGGCACGCCTCTCGGCGAGCGGCAACAATTGCCGGACCGCATGCCGAGCACTCGGCTCCATGCGGCGCTCCGCGGATCGCATCTGCGACCTCGAGCCGGCAGAGCCGCAAAATCGTTGCGAGCGTGCCCGGCGGCGGCTGCGCGACGCGGAGAAGCGCGTCCACAGCGGCTGCGGCGAGTGCTAGAAGCGCCGGAGTGCGAAGCCGGGCGGCACCGACGAGCCTCGACCTCTGCGACCTGCGCCGCGGAGGCAGCTGGACACTACGCCAGAAGCTGAAGAACGCGTCGCTCCTCGTCGCCATCCGCTTTCTGCTCTTCATCGCCGACCGCATGCCGCGCGCCGCGTTGATCACCACTGGCAGCGCTCTGGGGCGCCTGTGCCACGGTCTGTTCCGGAGCGAGCGGCGGCAGGGGCGGGAGCTGGCAGAGCAGGCATTGCCGACCCTTGCCGCGCGCCGCCTGGTGCGCCGGAGCTTCGAGAACGCGGGACGCAACCTGGCACAGTGTCTGCTGCTGCGACGCCCGACGCCCGCGGCGCTGGAGCTGATCGAGGTCAACGAGCTCTCGCGCCGCACGCTCGAGGCTGCACTCGCCGAAGGGCGCGGCGCCGTGTTCGTGAGCCCCCATCTGGGCCCGTTCGAGCTCGTCGCTGCGGCGGTCGCGGAGCTGGGACACCGACCGGTCGCGGTGGTCCGCGAGAGCTACGATCCGCGCCTGGACCCGATCGTCGACGCGCACCGACAGCTCAGGGGAGTCGGCGTGATCCACCGGGGGCACCCCGGCGCTCCGCTGCGGATCGTGCGCGCGCTGCGCGAGGGGCGCCCGGTCGGATTCCTGCCCGATCTCCCGAGCCGCGTACCGAGCGTCAGGTGCCGACTGCTCGGCAGGCCCTGGCAGCTGCCCGTCGGACCCCAGCGCATCGCGATCCGCTGCGCGAGCCCGTTGCTGGTCGGCTCGCTGGTCCCGGCGCGACGGCCGGCCGAAAGGCCGGCAGCGTTTGGGCTTGAAATCCGCCAAATCGAGCCCAGCGACGACGAGCTAGTCTTGACGCAACGCGTAGCCGACGCGCTGTCCGACGCCATCCGCCAGCTGCCCGATCATTGGCTTTGGATGGCGCCGAGGCATCGGTGATTGCAGAGGAATCCGCCCCGACGATAGACTTCCCCGCTATGTGACGAGTCGCGAACCGGCGACCTCCCGGAGCGGAGGCCGGCGGGCACGGCCGCCCGGGGGTCTCTGCACAAGGTGGACACGAACGAACCAAGCCGCTTGCCCCGGCCCATCGAGGGCGTCGACATGCGAAAGCTGCCGATCGGGCCGGAAGAAGCGTTCGTGCTGTCACGCGTCGACGGGCACACGAGCGAAGCCGATATCGCGGCGGCCACCGGGCTGGCCACGGAGCGGGTGCGCGACAGTCTGGCGCGCCTGCTGGAGCTCGGGGCTATCGCCATCGAGACGCCACCCGACGTCGCCCCGCCTCCCCCGCCGCCGCGGCGCCATGAGGCGGCCCATTCCCGCCACCTGCTCGATCACCCGGTGATCGAGGCCGCGAGCGAGCACCAGGACCAGGGGCACCCGGCAGCGGCGCTCTACGACCCCGCCGAGCTGGACGAGGAAGTCGACCTCGACCTGCCACGCAAGCGCGGCATCCTCGACCTGTTCTACCGGCTCGATTCGGTCAACCACTACCAGCTCCTCGACGTTCCGGTGGACGCGGACAAGAAGGCCGTGAAGGACGCGTACTACCGGGTCGTCACGGTCTTCCACCCCGACCGCTACTTCGGAAAGAACGTCGGCGCGTTCAAGCCGAAACTGGAGAAGATCTTTGGGCGCCTCACCGAAGCGCACGACATCCTGACGCGGAAACGCTCACGCGAGGAATACGACCAGTACCTGGCGACCCAGCAGAGAAACCAGACGCTGGAGCGCATGATGAGCGACGAGCGCTCGCAGCTGCAGGAGCTGGAGCGCGTACGGCGCACGATCGAGGAACAGGCGCGTATGGCGGAACGCGCCGCGCACAACGCTTCGCCGGAAGGTGCGGGACCGACGCGCACGAGCTCGTCGCCTACCGTGTCGGTGCCCCCACGTTCCGACCCCGAAGCCCGGCGGCGCGCCCTGGCCCGCAAGCTCGGGCGAAGCAGCCTCCGGCCGCCGGCGCCCAACACGACACCGGCGCCTGCCTCGGCCGGTCCGACCGACAGAGCTGCGCTCAAGGACGAGCTCCGGCGCCGCTACGAACAACGGCTCGCCGGCGTCAAGGGCGAACAGATCCAGCGCTATTTGGAGGCCGCAGAGCAGTCGCTCCAGGACGGTAACCCCGTGTCGGCCGCCAACGCGCTGCGCATCGCCGTGTCGCTGGACCCCAGCGACCAGGATCTCGCAGCGCGCCTTGACTCACTCCAGGCACGCGCCAACGCGGAACTGGCGCAGAGCTACCTCGACCAGGCCCAGTACGAAGAGCGCAGCGGCCGCTACCTGGAGGCCGCGCAGTCGTACGAGCGCGCGGCGCGAGGCAAGCCCAACGCGCGCGTGTTCGAACGCGCTGCCCACTGTCTTCTCGAGGCGCAGGCCGACCTCCGCAAGGCCGGCGAGCTGGCGCGCGAGGCCGTCAGTCTGGCGCCCGATCAGGCACCGGCGCGAACCACCCTGGCCCGCATCTACCTCGCGGCGGACATGAAACAGAGCGCGCTGGCGGAGTTCGAGCGAGCCGTCCAGCTTGCGCCCGGCGACGAAACCATCAAGAACTGGATCAAACGCATCAAACGCGGCGAAGTTTGACGGGACGAAAGGCATACATGGAACGCGTTATCGGCATCGATCTCGGAACCACCAATTCCTGCGTGGCGGTTCTGGAAGGCGACACCCCGACGGTCATCCCCAACCGGGGCGGCTACAAGACGACGCCGAGCATCGTCGCCGTGACCGAAGCGGGGAAACGCCTCGTCGGGCACATCGCCAAGCGACAGGCGATCACCAACGCGGAGAACACCGTCTACGCCGCGAAGCGACTGATCGGCCGCAAGTGGAACTCGCCGCAGGTGAAGAACGCTCTCATCACGTCAAGCTACACGATCGTCGAGGGCCCACACGCGGACGTGCGCATCAAGCTCCGCGACAAGACCTATTCAGTGCCGGAGCTTAGCTCCATGGTGCTGCAGGAGATGAAGATCGTCGCCGAGGACTATCTCGGTGAAACGGTCAACAAGGCCGTGGTCACGGTCCCCGCCTACTTCAACGACAACCAGCGACAGGCCACCAAGGACGCGGGCGCCATCGCCGGTCTCGACGTGATCCGGATCATCAACGAGCCGACGGCCGCCTCGCTGGCCTACGGCTTCGGCAAGGGGCTCGACAAGACCGTCGCGGTGTACGACCTCGGCGGCGGCACGTTCGATATCAGCATTCTGGAGATCGGCGCGCACGGAGTCTTCAAGGTGATCAGCACGACAGGCGACACCTTCCTCGGAGGCGAGGACTTCGACGCGCGCATCATCGACTGGCTGGTGCAGAGCTTCCAGGAAGAGCAGGAGATCGATCTCCGGCAGGACCGCATGGCGCTGCAGCGCCTGCGCGATGCGGCGGAGAAGGCGAAGTGCGAGCTTTCCAGCGTCCGCGAGACGGAAGTCAACCTTCCATTCATCATCTCGACGGGCCGCAACGAAGCGCTGCACCTTCAACGCTCGCTGTCCCGCGACACGCTCGAGACCCTGGCCGAGGATCTGGTCGAGCGCACCGTCGACATCTGCCGACAGGCGCTGGCCGACGCGAAGCTCGACGCAGACGAGATCGAGGACGTGATCCTGGTGGGCGGCATGACACGCATGCCGGCGATACAACGCGCCGTCGCCGACTTCTTCCAGCGCGAGCCCAACAAGGGGGTGCATCCGGACGAAGTCGTGGCGCTCGGCGCAGCCATCCAGGGCGCCGCGCTCATCGAGGACAAGCACGAGATGATCCTCCTCGACGTGACGCCGCACGCGCTCGGCATCATGACGTTCGGCAGCTATTTCGAAGAGCTCGTGCCACAGAACACGACCGTCCCGACGAGCCGCACGAAGATCTTCACGACCAGCCGCGACAACCAGACCGCCGTGAAGATCCTGGTGATGCAGGGCGAGAGCAAGAAGGCGGACGAGAACGAGCTGCTCGGAGAATTCATCCTCACTGGCCTCAGACGCGCGCCGAAGGGGCACGTGGAGATCGAGGTCACATTCGAGATCAACACCGACGGCATCGTCAGCGTTCACGCGAAGGATCTCGAAACCGGCCAGGCCCAGTCGATCCAGGTGACGGCAACCAGCGGGCTGACGCAGGACGAGATCAAGAACATGATGGAAAGCGCCCACGACTACATGGTCGAACGGCGCACCGACGAGAAATTCGAAGCAGCGCGGCAGGAAGCAGAAACGTTGATCGACGAGATCGAGCAACTCTTCCCCGAGGTCGAGCGCGTGGTGGGAACCGCCGACTTCGGCCGTGACGCCATCACCAAGGCCAGGAGCGTGCTCGACAAGGCGCGCAAGGCCATCGAGCAGAAGGACACGGAGGCTGTTCAGGCGCAGGTCGAGCAGCTTTCGAGAACGCAGCGCATGTTCAAGGGCGTCGTCGCGCGGGCGCAGTAGCGGAAGGGATCCGATCCAGAGGTCAGGAACGCTGCATGGGGCAGGACAACCGCCACGGAAGGAGCTCCGTACCGGACTCGATGCCTCCGGAGCTCGACGATATCGACTCGAGCTGGGATGATGATCTCCCTCTCGACGAGAGCGCGGAGATCCCCATCGCCGACCCCGCGAGCGAGCTGGACATCGACCGCGTCACCGCCGTCCCTGTCATTCCGACCGAGCAATATGCCGCCCAGCTCATGGCGGAAGTCGAAGCGACGGCGCCAGCGCCCGGCCAGGCGGAGCCGGAGGAGGAAGAAGGGCCCGGCTCGCTCCCGGACATCGAGTTCGACGAGCCGGATCTGGAGCCGGGGTCGGGACTACGCGCGCTCGACGAGGCGCCACCGGAAGAACCACGCCTTGTGGTGCTCCCCGACGAGCCGCTCCCCGAGCTGCCGAGGCAGCCTCCGTCGGAGGCACCTGCTCCGGACCCGACCCGGTCGCTCGGGCTGAGCGAACCGGGCAGCGCCGACACGCATACGATACCGCCACTGATCGACCAGGACGCGGTGCCGACCGCACCGCCGCCCCGCGCAAGGCGAGCGCCGAGCCGGGAGTTCGACGATCTCTCGCTCGACCTCTCCGACCCCGCGGGGCCTCCGCTCGACCCCGTCGAGGACCGCGTCACACCGGCGGTACCCTCGCTCGAGCTCGACCTGCCCAGCGCGCCCGACGCCGCGGATCAGGATCCCGCTCTGGCGAACATGAAGGACCGCTATGCCATGGGCGACTTCACAGGCGCCCTCGTGATCGCCGAGAGCATGCTCGAAACCGATCCCGACGATCTGGAGGCCCAGCGCTACGTACAGAGCTGCCGCGAGGTGCTCACGCAGATGTATGCCGCGCGACTCGGCCAGCTCGACCAGAGAGCCGTTGTCGCCATCCCGGCCGACCAGATCCGCTGGCTTTCCCTGGACCACCGCGCGGGGTTCCTGCTTTCCCTCATCGACGGCAGCTCGAGCATCGAGGAGCTCCTGGACATCAGCGGCATGACGCGCCTCGATGCGCTCAGGATCCTCTACAATCTGCTCGAGCAGCGCGTCGTTGCGCTCGAACCGGCGTGATGCCTCGACGTGGCGGAGTGCGCCGCCGTCTGCTGTCGCCCTGGACTGCCGTGCAGCTTGCTCTGGGCCTGCTCGCTGGTGGGGTCGCCGTCACGCTGCTCGCCGCGGCCCAGCCGGCGGCTTCCGCGTTGGTGCCGGTTCTGCGCGGGAGCGCGGACAGCGTCGGCTCTGCCCTCCCCGAGGTGAAGAGTCTGCGACCGGGCGCGCCTCCGCGTCAGGTCGGTGCACGCTATGATCACGACGCCGCCATGCCCAGGCACGCGGAGGACATCGCCTCCTACACCCTCCGCGTACGGCTCGATCCCGGAAAGCACACCCTCACCGCCAAGGGGACCATCCGCTGGAAGAACGCCTCCAGCAAACCCGCCCACGAGCTCTGGCTCCACCTCTACCTCAACGCTTTCAAGAACGACCGGACCCTGTTCCTTCGTTCTCCTTTCGGCGCCGGGCGCAGCGGCCAAAAGGCCCATGAGTGGGGCTACATCGACGTCCACAAGCTGGTCGCCCGCGAGCTCGGGAACGTCGATCTGTGGAAGCATGCCGCCAGGCACAGCCCCGACGACCCCGACGACCAGACCGACATCCGGGTTCCGCTCCCGAAGCCGGTCGAGCCGGGCCAGACCCTGACGCTGGACACGGCGTGGACGGCTCGCCTGCCGGAAATCGTGGAGCGCACCGGCTACAGCGGGTCGTTCGATTTCGTGGGCCAGTGGTTTCCCAAGCTCGCGCGCCGCGACCCCGACGGTACCTGGGTGCACTTCGAGTTCCACCCGCAGAGTGAGTTCTATGCGGACTACGGGCGCTACGACGTGACCATCGACGTGCCGGAGTCGATGCGCGTCGGAGCCACCGGACCGCGTGTTTCGTCCCACGTCAGCGGTGGCCGTCGCGTCGTACGTCATGTCATCGACAACGTCCACGACTTCGCCTGGTCGGCCTGGGACAAATTCAAGGAGAAGCACGAGCGCATCGACGGTGTGAACGTGCGCGTTCTGTACCCACCCGGCCAGGACGACAACGCGCGCCGCGAGCTCGACGCCGTCCGCTTCACCTTGCCTTTCTACAGTCGCCTGTACGGGCGCTACCCCTACCCCGTCCTCACCCTCGTGCACCCGCCGGAATACGCACGGAACTCGGGCGGGATGGAGTATCCGACGCTCATCAGCACCGGCGGTCCGTGGTACGCCGGTGCGCTCGGCGTGCGCATCGTCGAGGACGTCACCATCCACGAGCTCGGCCACCAGTGGTTCTACGGGCTGGTCGCAACCGACGAGCACGCCTGGCCATTTCTGGACGAGGGTCTGAACACGTTCGCCGAGGGCACCGCGATGCGCGCCCACTATGGCGACGGCTCGCTCGTGGATGCCTTGGGTCTCCAGGTAAGCGACCGCGCCTTCCGCCGCGCCGCCTCCTCCGCCTACGGCCATGACCAGCTCGTGGCACTTCCGGCCCCGCGCTTCGCCGACTTCCGCGAGATGGGCGCCATCGTCTACGCGCGAACAGGCACCATCATGCACACGGTTGCCAACGTGTACGGCGAAGACCGCGTGCAACGCGCGCTGGGACGCTACGCACGGCGCTATCGCTTCCAGCACCCCGGGCCGCAACACTTCCTGGGCGTCATGCGGGAGGTGCTGGGCGAAGACGCGGCCGACAACCTCGAAGACGCCTTGTTCCACCGCGGCTGGGTCGACTACGTGGTCCGCGACCTGCAGACCGCACGCGTGCGCCCGCCGGGTGGGATATTCGATCGCGCTTCAGGGCGGGAAACCGTGCCGCGCGAAGCTACGGGAAGCGCCAGCGAGTGGGTCGGACGCGTGCTGGTGTTCCGGCACGGGAGCCTGCGCTTTCCGGTGGACGTCGAGTTGGTCTCGCGCGACGGCCGCCGCACGCGCCGTCACTGGAACGGCCGCGGCACGTGGACCAGCATCGAGTACCGGGGCCCGAGCCCGCTGGTCGGCGCGGTCGTGGATCCCGACCAACGCATCGCGCTCGACGACAATCTCCTGAACAATGCCATCAGCTCCAGCCCCGGCGGCGCGCCTCGCAGCCTGGAGCGGGGCCTCTACGCCGCAGAGCTCCTGCTCGGCGCACTCGGTCCGTGAGCGTAGCGGTGGACGACGCAAAGGAGCCGGCGCTGCTCGAAACACCGGCGATCCGCGCGCAGCGGCGCCCCGGTGGTGTGCTCGCGTTCTGGGCGCTCCGCCTGCTCGCCGCGTGGCTGCTGGCGGCGCCGATCGCAGGGGCCCTGGGCGGCAGCGGAGTTTCGCGCTTTCCAGAAGGCGACGCGCTCCTGTTCGCACCTGGCGCTACGTACCTGATGGAAGCACTGCGCCGCGGACTCGGACCGCTGGTCGCAGGCCTACAGAATGCGGCGTGGTTCGCGGTGATCCTCGGCTATCTCTCTCTGGTGCCGCTGGCCGGGCTTCTGTACGCGCTCTGCCACGCAGGCCGTCTCCGCCCGGGAGACGTGGCGCGGGCGGCGCTCGAACAGCTGGCGCCTTTCACCCTGCTCGCCGGCCTCACCCTGCTGGCGCAGGCGGCGGTGGCGGTCCTCGGAATCATCCTGGTCTCCGTACTGCGCGCGTCCATCTACGCATCCATGGACGTGCGCAGCGCCGACCTGTGGCTGCTCGGCGCCGTGGGGCTCGTACTCCTGGTCGTGCTCTGGGTCGGCCTGGTCGAGGATCTCGCGCGAGCGGCGTTGGTGCGCCACCAGCGGGGGCTCGGCAGCGCGCTCTCCAGGGCGCTCCACACCGCGAGGCAGCGTCCGCTCGCGGCGCTATCCGCATGGCTCGTGCCCGCGATCTGGAGCATCGCTGTGGTAGCCGTGGGCGCTCTGGCAGTCGGGCGCCTGCACGTCGAGCACGGCGGCTCCTGGCGCGTGCTGGGTGCCCTGGCTCTGCACCAGCTGGTCGCTCTGGCGCTGGTCGGGTTGAAGGCCCAGTGGCTCGCAGCCGCGCTCCGGCTCGTCGGCGAGCCGGAGCAGCCGGACCGGGACAGCGTCACGCCGCGGCGGTGGCTCCGATGGTCTGGCGGAACACCTGCACGTAGCGCCGCGCAGGGCGATCCCAGCCCAGGTCCAGGCGCATCATCCGGCGCCTGAGCTCGCCCCAGGCCGGCGTGACGCATGCCGCAAGAGCGCGTCCCAGCGCACCGGAGAGCGCCTGCGGCGTCTCCTCGTCGAACAAGAATCCAGTGCCGGTCTCCAGGTGTGCGTCGCAATCGATCACGGTATCGACGATTCCGCCGGTGGCGTGCGCGACAGGCACCGCGCCGTAGCGCTGCGCCACGAGCTGCGACATGCCGCAGGGCTCGTGGCGGGACGGCACGAGCACGATGTCCGCGGCGGCGTAGATCCGGTGGACCAGCGCGTCGTCGGGATCCTCGACGAAGGCGTAGCGATCGGCATAGCGGGATTTCGCGGAAGCCAGCCGCTTCGCCAGCGTCGCCTGACCCTGACCAGCCACCACGAGCGCCAGGTCGTTCTTCAGGATGGCAGGCAGCGCGGAGAGCACGAGGTCGAAGCCCGCAGGTTTCGACAGCTCGCCCACGGCGGCGACCAGCGGACGATCGACTTCCAGCTCCAGCCCGAGCTCGCCGAGCAGCGCCGATTTCGAGCGGCCCTTGTTGGAAGTGTCCTCGGCATCGTAGCGGCTCACGATGGCAGGATCCGTCGCCGGATTGTGGATCGCGTAGTCGATGCCATCGCAGATGCCGATGAGCGTCTTGTCGCCGAGCACCTGGGCCAGCGCACCGGCGCGCTCTTCCGTCTGCATCTCGCGGGCATAGCCCGGCGATACCGTGGTGATGGCGTCGGCGAACATCACGCCGCCCTTGAGCGCGTTGACGCGCGTGCCGAGCTTGACGCCCTCGGCCGTGTTCAGCTCTCGCGGGACACCCAGCGCCTCCAGCTCCTTGCTCGAGAAGCTGCCCTGCCGCGTCACGTCGTGGATGGTCAGCACGCTCGGCACGGCGGGACCCGGAGTGCGGCGCAATGCCACGGGCACGAGAGCCGCGGGCCAATCGTGCAGATGCAGCACGTCGAACGCCTGCCCCTGCCCTGCTCGCTGCCGCACCAGCGCAGCGGCCGCCTGGCAGAGCAGCCCGAACCGCTTGGCGTTGTCCGCGTAGTCCTTGCCACCTTCGCCGTACACGCCGGGCCGGTCGTACAGGACCGGCGCGTCGAACAGAACCAAGCCGACGCCCGACGAAAGCTGTCCGTCGAAGACCGTCACCTCGCCGCCACCCGGCAACGGCAGCGGCGTCAGGCGGCGCGCGACCAGCAACCCCGATGCCTCGAAGCCCGGGTAGCGGGGCGCCGCAATGGTCACGTCGTGACCCAGTTGCCGCAGTGCCTTGCCGAGAGCGCCGACCGAATCGGCGGCAGCGCTCTCCCGAACGTAGGGGCCGAGCTCGGCCGCAACCATGAGGATGTCCATCGAGGCGTGCGTACCACAGCCCGGCGATCCCGTTCAGCACCTTCGAGAAGAGCTCGCCCAGGCTTCGGGCGCGCTGGCCGCCTCCGGCCGTCTCCGGTCGCCGATTCCAGTGATACTGCACGTTCGGTCTGGCAACGAGCTGGGGACCTGTTAGAAACGCGCGATGGACGAACTGGTCGCCAAGGCAGCGATCCTCCACGAAGCGCTGCCGTACATCCAGCGCTTCCACGGGCGCACGTTCGTCGTCAAGTACGGCGGGCACGCCATGGTCGACGACGCCCTCAAGGAGGGATTCGCGCGGGATGTCTGCCTGCTTCGCTACGTCGGCATCCAGGTCGTCGTCGTGCATGGCGGAGGGCCGCAGATCAGCCGCACCCTGGAGCGCATGGGGATCAAGTCGGCGTTCTCGGGTGGCCTGCGCATCACGGACGACGAGACGATGGACGTCGTCGAGATGGTGCTCGGCGGCGGCGTGAACCAGAATATCGTCGGACTGATCTGCAAACACGGAGGACGCGGTGTCGGACTCTCCGGCAAAGACGACCATTTCATCCGCGCCGAGCGACTCGAGCACGTGCCGGGACACAGCGAAGAGGGCGCGCCGGTGATGGTCGACCTCGGGCGCGTCGGGCGCATCGCCCATGTCAATCCGGGCGTCGTGCGCGACCTGATGTCGAACGGCTTCATTCCGGTCATCGCCCCGATCGGCGTCGATGAAGCCGGCAACGCACTGAACGTGAACGCGGACACCGCAGCAGGCAGGGTCGCGGCGGCCCTGGGCGCGGCCAAGCTGGTGCTCATGACCGATGTGGAGGGCGTGAAGGACGCCTCCAGCGAGCTGGTGAGGTCGCTCCGCGCCCGCGAGGCCGAAGAGCTCATCTCCGGCAAGGTGATCAGCGGCGGCATGATCCCGAAGGTGCGCTGTGCTCTCGCAGCCGTGGACGAGGGCGTCGAGAAAGTCCACATCATCGACGGCCGGCGGCGCCATGCCCTGCTGCTCGAGATCTTCACCGACAAGGGCGTCGGAACGGAGATCCAGCGCCTCGACGGACCCTAGCGATGGCGACCAGCAGCGAACCCGCGGCAAAGCCGAGCGTCCTGGTCGTCGACGACGATGCGCCGACCCGGCTCCTGATCACGCGCTGGATCGAGAAAGCCGGTTTCGAGGTGGTGCAGGCCGAGGATGGGCTCGGCGCGCTGCGACAACTCGAGAGCGAGCCGGCCCGCTTTGCCGTGATCGTGCTCGACGTGATGATGCCCGGGCTCGACGGCTTCGAAGTGCTCTCCCGGATGAAGGAAAACCCGCTCATCGCCTCGGTTCCCGTGGTGCTCTTGACGGCCCACGCCAACGACGAGCACGACGTGGTACGCGGGATCGAGTCCGGCGCCGTCTATCATCTGGAAAAGCCCTTCAGCGGTCCTGTTCTGGTGGGGCGCATCCGGTCGCTGTGGGAGCGCAGGCAGAAGGACCTGGAGCTCGCCGAGCAGCTCGCCGATGCGAAGGCCCTGGCGATGACCGATCAGCTGACGGCGCTGTCGAACCGGCGGGCCTTCGACGAGCAACTCGAGCGGGAAACAAGCTTCACCGCACGGCACAAGCAGCCGCTAGCACTGCTGCTCATCGACCTCGACCACTTCAAGTCGATCAACGACTTGTTCGGGCACCCGGCGGGTGACACCGTGCTTTCGTACTTCGCGGACCAGCTCCGAGCAACGCTCCGCCGATCGGACCACGCCTACCGCATCGGCGGAGAGGAATTCGCGGTGTTGCTCCGCGACACGGATTTCCAGCGGGCGCTGGCGGCCGCCGAGCGGCTGCGGCAGGCCCTCGCCGGTGCGCCCGTCGAACTGGACGGCGACCATCGCGTCGTGACTTTCAGCGCCGGCGTGGCGGCGGCGGACGGATCCAATGCGTTCGCAACCGCTCGCCTGCTCGAGCGCGCCGACGACGCGCTGTACCGGGCCAAGCGTGGGGGGCGCGACCGCACGGAACGGGAACCGGAGTGAACGCCGACGTGTCCGACGAGCCGGAGCTCGATACGACCCGACGAGGCTCCGGCCGACGCCATCGTGCGCGTGTTCCGCGTCGCACCCGAACACGCGAAAATGCGTGTGGACGTCTTCCTGCAGTCGCAGCTCCGCAACACCAGCCGTACCCGTGCACGGGCGATCGTGGAACGGAGTGCTTTTTCGCCCGACGGTCGCCGGCTCAGGCCGAGCGAACGCCTCCACGCCGAGGATCGCGTCGTCTTGTGGCGGGCTCCGCTCGAAGAGGACGAGCCGAGCGGCGACATCCCGATCCTGTACGAGGACGACCACCTGCTGGTGGTCGACAAGCCGCCGCTGGTCACCGTCCACCCCACGGCGCGCTATCACAGAAGCACCCTCATCGAGCAGCTCAAACGCGACCGGCCGGGTGAATACCTGTCGCTCGTGCATCGCCTCGATCGCGAAACAAGCGGGATTGTGCTCGTAGCCCGGTCGCCTGAAGCCGATCGCGCATTCAAGCGTATCCTGGAGGACAGGTCCGTGGCGCTCGCCGACGAACGCGCGGGGCGACGCAGCGCTCCTCCGCTCGGCAAGACGTATCTCGCCATCACCTGGTCGGCGCCGCCCGCGGGCACGATCGACCTGCCGCTCGAGCCGGACGTGGACAATCCCCTGCGCGTCAAGATGCGCGTGGCGGAACCGGGCACGGGACTGGAAGCCCGCACGGGCGTGGAGGTGCTGGAGCGCCGAACAGGATACGCGCTGGTGCGTTGCGAGCTCTTCACCGGGCGGCAGCACCAGATCCGGGTGCACCTGGCCGCGCTGGGCTGCCCCGTGGTCGGCGACAAGCTCTACGGCCCGGACGAACGGATGCTTGCGCGCAGTGCCGACGGCGAGCTCCGTAAAGAAGACCTCGCGCGCCTGGAGCTGCCGAGACACGCCCTGCACGCGCACCGCTACCGGATCAAGCACGCCTTGTCGGGCCAGCAGCTCTTGCTGGAGTCGCCGCTGCCGGAGGATCTGGCGCGCTTCTGGGCGGAACGCGCGAGGTGAGGTTCAGTCCGTGCCGGCGTCGCTCGCGCCGGCAGAGCCGCCCGTGCCGGCAGAGCCGCCCGTGCCGCCCGTGCCGCCGGAGCCGCCCGTGCCGCCGGAGCCGCCCGTGCCGCCGGAGCCGCCCGTGCCGCCGGAGCCGATGCCGCCATCCGGACAACCCGCCGGCGCGGTGCCGGTCAGAGCCGTCACGATGCAGGGACTGCTCTTGAAATCGCTGCAGCTCGTGTACTTGCCGATGAAGTCCGCACAGGCCGCGATGCTGCCCTGGTCGTACTGCAGGCACGTCTCGGCGCCCGCCGGGCGGATGTAGTCCGGACACGAGTACGACGCGGCACCGCAGTGGAGCCTGTTCGAAGCCTTCGAGAGCGCCGCGGTGTAGTCCTTGCAGGCCTTCGCTTCGGAGACCGCCTGGCCGTCGCCTTTGGGTTGGAAGGCGCCCGGAGGCGCAGCGACGACATCGCCGGTGTCCGGCGAAGTAGTGCAGGCTCCGGCAACCAGACAGGCCGCGACGAGCACCCAGCGAGCGGGACGGATCATGCGGAACAGTTCCTCCACGACACTGCCGGCATCCTAACCTCCCGCTCCCGCGCTCTGCACGCCCATTTTCGCGAAGTCGACCCACCCCCGGGGTCCCTGGTTGACGGCGCTCCCGGCAGGCGATACGCGCCTTTGCATGCCGATCCGCCGCGCTCTGCTCTCCGTATCCGACAAGACCGGGCTCGTCGAGTTCGCCAGGGCGCTCGCTTCGCACGAGGTGGCGCTGCTGTCGACCGGCGGCACCTACCGCGCCCTCGCGGACGCCGGCATACCCGTCGAGACGGTGGAGAGCTACACCGGCTCGCCAGAGGTCATGAACGGGCGCGTCAAGACGCTGCACCCGAAGGTCCACGGCGCCCTCCTGGCTCGTAAAGGCGTCGACGACAAGGACCTCGAACGCATCGGCGCGCAGCCCATCGATCTGGTGGTCGTCAACCTCTACCCCTTCGAACAGACGCTGGCGCGCGGCGACGCGAGCTTCGACGACCTGATCGAGAACATCGATATCGGCGGTCCCAGCATGCTGCGCTCCGCCGCGAAGAACCACGCGCGCGTCACGGTCGTCTGCGATCCCGCCGACTACGCCGATGTGCTCGACGAGATCGCGCAGCAGGGCGGAGTCAGCTCCGGCACCCGGCGGCGCCTCGCCGCGAAGGTCTTCGCGCGCACCGCGGCGTACGATACCGCCATCGCAACCTGGCTCGGCTCGGTGGTCGCAAAGGGCGCATAGCCCGCCCTGGACGCCAACTGCCGTCGTTTCCGCGAGGCGCGCTCCGGGCGCCTGCGCCAGGGGTGCAGGAACTTGGCCCTCCCGCTCGGCCCGTGCCATGCGGGAGGGGCGCGCTTCGATAACCACTTCCGGGGCGCGCGGACGGTGGCATGAGCGCGACAACGGAAAGCTGCACCATCTGCGGGACCGGTTTCGAGGTCCACTTCAGCTATCAAGCCGAAGAGCGCGTCGAACGCGACGAGCACGGCCATCTCCAGGCCCGTTCGATGTACTTCTGCTCGCAGCGCTGCCTGGAGAAGAGCCACGAGGGCGGACGCGACGGCACCGTGAGCTGCGATGCGTGCCGGGCGGCCTTCCGCGTCGTGCTCGCATCGCAGGTCGTGTTCACGCGCGGACGCCGGCGCTACGCCTGCTCGCCCGGGTGCCGGAGCCGCATCCTCGCCGGAGCCGACACTGCGCGCCTCGGCAGCGCGTTCGCGCCCGACGCCCCCGAAGCGCAGCCCGAGGCCGGGATGCCGGCGGTGCTCGACCCGGATCGCGCCACGCGGCCGCCCCCGGCACAAGCCCGGGCGACCGCCGCCGTCACCTCGATCGGCGCGCGGCGCAGGCCTGAGCCCGCGGGCGAGACGCCGCAGGTCCTGGCTGTCTTCAACCACAAGGGCGGCACGGGCAAGACCACCACTGCGGTCACACTGGCGGCAGGACTCGCTTCCCGAGGACGCAGCGTGCTGCTGGTCGACACCGACGGCCAGGGCAACGTCGCCGCTTCGCTGGGGCTCGAGAGCGACCGTTCGCTCTACCACGTGCTGGTCATGGGCCTGCCATTCGGCGACGCCGTACAGAGCGCCCTGCCCGGCCTCGATGTGCTACCGGCCAACGAGACACTGGCTGCCGCGGAGCTCTACCTCGCGGGCCGGAAGAACCGTGACCGCGTGCTGTCTTCCCGGCTCGACGACGCTCGCGGAGCCTACGATCACATCGTCGTCGACTGCTCGCCGAGCCTGTCGTTGATGAACCAGAACGCGCTGGTCTTCGCCGATGCCGTGTTGTGCCCGGTCGCCTGCGACTACCTCTCGCTGATGGGCGTGCGCCAGGTACTCCGGACGATCAAACAGGTCAACAAGCTCCTGTCGCGCCCGGTCCGGCTCTGGGGCGTGCTTCCCACGTTGTTCGACGCACGCGCGCGCATCTGTCACGAGGCGCTCGACACCCTGAAGGAGCACTTCGGCGAGCGTTGCTTTTCGCCGATACACATGGCGATCAAGGTCAAGGAAGCGCCTTCACAAGGCAAAACGCTGCTCGACTACGCGCCGGGCTCCACCGCGGCATGCGACTACCTCGAGGTCGTCGATGCGCTGATTCCAGAACACGGCGCGGGCAGGCAGCCCGCGCTAGCGGCGACTGCAGGAGGTATCGGGTGAGCAATCGGGACGACTTCAGACAGGCTGCGGCCAGGATCCTCGACCCCGACGAGGTCGAGGGAGTGCTGTCCAACAACTTCTACTCGGCCAACGACCCGCCCCGACCGGTCACTCCGGTCCCCGCCGCGCCGAAGAAGCCGACGCACTACAAGGTCATCTGCATCTCCATGTACACCGCCGACCTCGAACGCCTCGACCGGATGGTCGATACGCTGAAGGCCCGGGGGCTCACGAAAGCGAACCGCAGCGCTCTGATCCGGTTTGCGCTCGGCGAAGTCGATCTGGATCGCGTGCCTCGGGGGATGTAGGCCGGACAATCGCTTGCCGCCCACGCGCAGCCGACGCAGCATGCGCGCGGGATGGCAGCCGTCAGCTACAGAAACCACCGATCCGACCCCAGCGCCTGGGCCGCGGAGCTCGGCATCTCGAAGGAGGCGGTCGAGCTGTACCTCGACAGCGACGTGATCGACCTTCACATCGACTCGTTCATCTGGAACCGGATCTTCGGCTACGACCTCGAGCGGCGCCACGGGCGCGGGCTACTGGGCGGCCGCGTCTACAGCCAGGTCGATTTCCCGCGTATTCTCGAAGCCGGCCTGAGCGGTGCCATCTGGGTGATCACGACCAATCCGCTCAGAAGCTCCGCCGGCCGGGCCCGCGCGTTCGTGAAGAATATCGCACGGCTCCGCGCCCTGTTCGCTGCCGTGCCCGATCAGTTCGAGCTGGTCACGAACGTCGCCGGCTACCGCGCAGCGCGCGCCGCGGGGCGACATGCCGCGTTCGTCGGCATCCAGGGTGGCAACGCCCTCGACCGCGATCTGGAAGCGCTGGATCTGATCCCCGACCATCTCATCCTGCGCATCACGCTGGTGCACCTCACCTCGTCGAAAATCGGCTGCACCAGCTCGCCGATGCGACTGGGAGAGGACACGGGGCTCACCGATTTCGGCCGGGACTACGTGCGTCGCCTGGACGAAAAGAAGATCTTCGTGGACCTCGCCCACATCAGCAAACGCGGCTTCTGGGACGCGGTCTCGGAGCATGACCGCTCCCTGCCGCTCATCGTGACGCACACGGGCGTGTCCGGGGTGTACGAGCACTGGCGCAATCTGGATGACGATCAGCTCCGGGCGATCGCCGACACGGGCGGCACCATCGGCGTGATGTACCAGGCGAGCTTCCTCGGCGCCGGCAAGCAGGGCGACACCCCGGAGGCGGTCGTCCGCCACCTCCAGCACATCGTCGACACGGTCGGAGAGGATCACGCTTCGCTCGGTAGCGACTGGGATGGCGCGATCACCCCGCCGCGCGAGCTCCGGAGCTGCGTCGAGCTTCCGAGGCTGGTCCAGCTGATGCTCGATCGCGGCTGGAAGCCCGGGCGTGTGAAGAAAGTACTCGCCCTGAACGCCCTCGGCACGATCGAGCTGATGCGAGGCTAGACCGGCCTCAGGCGTCGAGCTGATCGAAATCGAGTGCCGCGTCGAGCGCGCTGGCATCCGGAGCGGCGCCCGACTCGTCCTCGATCTCGCTTTCCTCTTCTTCTTCCTCTATCCCGAGCTCCGACTTCGACAGCTGCGGCAGACGCCGCTTGCCGACCGGGCCCTCGTCCACGTAGTCGCGCAGCGCCAGCATGTCGCGCAACGCCTCGAGCTTGGCCAGGGCCTTGACCTCCACCTGGCGGATACGTTCACGGGTCAAGTTCATGATCGCTCCAACGTCTTCCAGGGTCGTGCCGCCGCGGTCAGCCACGTCGAGCGCGCAGGATTCACCCATCTCCCAGACCTCCAGATCCGGGAAGTTCAGCTTGATAGCGCCCGTGCGCGGCGAGACATCGATGTACAGGTGGTACCTGCACGAGACGAACGGACAGGGTCGAGGTCCGTCGGCGCATTCCGCACGCGTCTTCGGCTTCCAATAGTCCGTTTCGGGGTAGAGCAGCCGCCCGAATTCGAGCTCGCGCTTCGTCATGCGCTTGACGCTGATGGTGCGTGCGCGCACCTCGCGCTTGCGCCTCGAGCGACGCTGCTCCCTGGTGATCGGTTGGGCGTCCAGAGCCGTCGCCCCCTCGGTCTCCAGCCGAACTTCCTGTCCAGGTACCTCTTCCGCCGTGCTCTGCTTCTTCGAGTCCATGCGCTGCCTCCGATTTTCGCCTTGCTCTGCCTGCACACGCACGATCCCTGTCGCGTCCGGGGTCCTGCCCCGAGCACGTCGGTACCGCCTGCTTTCCGTCCAGCGCCCGATTACTCGCCGAGCTGTCCAGCGACGACCTGGGCCGTCGCCTTTCGCTGTATTCGACAAGGTCTCAGGTCAGCTGCAATCTCCCCACGTCCAGCCGGCTTTCCGCCGGTTGATTCGAGCGAGCGCCGATCAGGTCACGAAGCCGCGACATGTTCGATCCTCGCCCGGGATGTAAGCCGGGTTTCAATGGCCACGAGTCGGGCCAGAAGGTCCTTGCTGAGCGTCCGGGCATCGCCGATCTCGCGGGCCACGGCTTCCGCCGTCGCCTCGCGGCGGCGTTCCTTCGCCACCTGGTCGAGCTTCCTGAAGATGCTGTCCAGGGTCTGCTCCAGCTGCTGCAGGTCGCTGCGCATGAACAGGAACTGGCGCTGGATCTGATCGATGGTGTAGCTCTCCGCCATCATCTGCTTGATACGGAGGATCTGCCGCACGACGCCGACCGGGTAGACACCCTGCGACCCGCGATGCTTGCCCTTGCGCCCGACCCGCACGCTGCGCGGCAGGAGACCGAGCTGCACGTACTTGCGGAGCGTCGCCTCGGACAGGGCGATATCGTGGGTGGCGAACACGTCGAGGATTTCGGCCGAGGTCAGACCGGCTGCGTGCTTCTTCTCGATCCGCGCCAGCGTTGCCTCGTTGATGCCGCTCATGTCCGTTCTCTCTACCTGCCGTCCCGGGAAGCCGAGTGCGCCCCGTCGACGCACGTGAATATATTCTACTGAGTGGATCGCTCGAAGAACTTTCCGGGCGAAATTTTGCAGCATGGACGCAAGTAGCTCCATGGACGCTGGAAGATCACGAGAGTAGGACATTTCCTGTCACATCTAATGGAATGTCCATGGAGCTGATGAACCGTCCATGCACACATGGAACTACATTGTTTCCGCTGCTTCGTAGCCCTGACGGCGCGGCGCGGCGCAAGCTCCGTCCCGCGCCTTCGGCGATCCCCGCGTCATGAACTTGACGCGGCGCGGGTTACGAACCGACCACAGCGGCCGGCGACGCCTCCAGCGCTGGCCGCGCGCGCCTGACGCCCGGGCCACTGGCGGCCCGTACCGCGCGCCGGAGCTCGTCCGTGGCGGCCTGCTCGCTGCAGGACGCGGCGAACAGCCTCGCCGCAACGTCCGCACTGGCAGGACGCGCCTCGCGGTCATGGGAGAGCAACCGTTCGACGACGTGCACCAACCTGGTCGGCGCTCCGGGTACGAGCGCGGCGAGTGGAAGCCGGTCGTCGTTGGCGATCGCGCCGAGCGGCGAGCTGCCTGGGCGCCCCTGAAACGGCCGCCGCCCGCCGAGCAGCTCGTAGAGCACGATCCCCAGCGCGAACAGGTCGCTCCGGACGTCGAGACGCTCGCCACGGAGCTGTTCGGGCGAGACGTAGGCCATCTTGCCCTTGACCAGGCCGGTACGCGTCCAGCGCTCGCGATCAAACGCCCGGGCGACGCCGAAATCGGCCAACTTGACCTCGCCCTCGCACGATATCAGCACGTTGTGCGGGGTCACGTCCCGATGAACCAGACCGCCCTCTACCGCCCGCTGCGCCGCGGCCAGCGCCCTGCAGACGCGCACGCCGATGGCAGCGGCGACCTGGGAAGACAGCGCCTCGTCGCGACGCCCGAGCGCGACCGTCAGCGCCCTGAGGTCGAGCCCGCGCACCAGCTCCAGCACGAGGAAGACGCCGCCGGAGCGTTCCTCCAACACGTCGAGCAGGGAGACGACGTTGGCGTGGCGGACGCGCGCCAGAATCCTGGCTTCCTCCAGCAGAGCGCGGCGCTGGACGGGCTCCAGACGCCCGATGGGTCGCTTCACGCAGACCTCCTGCGCCACGAGACCGGCATCGCGGCGTGCCCGCCACGTCTCGCACGCTCCACCGCGCCCGAGGCGCGACAGGAGCACGTAGCGTTCGGCCCGGTCGGCCACCTCGAGCTCCCGCAGCATGACCCCTGCTCGGTCACCGACCGGCCCGGTTGCGGTTTCGATCGCGGGGCGCGAAAATCGCGCAGCTTCGTACTAGCCTCACCGCGATGCCTCCGGCACGGGAGCGAATGCAGCGCGATCTCACCGCGAGCGGAGTCCGCCTCCGCGTCGTCGAGGCCGGTGACGGGGAGCCAGTGGTGCTGCTGCACGGGCTGTTCGTCGATCACTCGAGCTGGGACGGCGTCATGGACGATCTGTGCACGGATTTCCGGGTCGTCGCTCCCGACCTTCCCGGCTTCGGCGAGAGCGAGAAGCCGCCGCCGAGCCGCTTCCCCTACGGCGTGGACGCATTCGCCGAGACCGTCGCCGACCTGTACGCGGGGCTCGAGCTCGGGCGCGCTGCGCTGGTCGGGCACGCACTGGGCGGCGCGGTAGCGCTGACGCTCGCAGCGCGGCATCCGGAGCTGGTCAGCCGGCTCGTGCTGGTCGATTCGCTCTGCTACCAGACGCCGCTCGATCTGCGGCGCAGGATCGCGCTCCTGCCCCTGGTCGGCGGCTTCGCCTTCAAGCAGCTCCTCGGTCGCCCGGGCTTCCGTGCGCTATTCCGCGAAACCATGCTTTCGGCGCGCGCCAGCGTGCCCAACGAGCGTCTCGACCACTACTACGAGATCTTCAACGAGCCCGCTGCCCGCGGCAGTGCCCTGGCGACGCTGCGCGCCACGGTGGACGCACGCAGCGTCGTTGCCCAGACGACGCGCGTGTCGACTCCCACGCTGATCGTCTGGGGTCGCGCCGACCGGCTGTATCCGGCGGGCTTCGGACAGCGTCTCGCCCGGGAGATACGCGGAGCCGGGTTCGAGCTGATGGACTCGGGCCACTCGCCGCAGGAAGAGCGCCCGGGGGAGCTCGCCGCGGTGGTCCGCCGCTTCCTCCGTTCCGAGCGCCCGTCGGCCTACTGACGCTTCGCCGGACTGAAGCCAGGGTCGAATTTTCCCCAGAAGAGGAAATCGGGCGCGAAGCTCCTTTGACGGCGCCGCGCAAATGCGGGACGACCGTAGGCGCTGCCCCTGCCGCCCCCCCGAGCATGCTGGATCCGCGCGCTGCCCGCCGTTTCAGGAACAACCGAGGCGCCGTCGTCGGCCTGTTCCTGGTCATCCTGCTCGTCCTGTTCGCGCTGTTCGCCCCGACGTTGACGGGGCAAAACCCGAACCTGAGCGATTTCGCGCACGGCCAGAACGCTCTGGGACAGCCTGCCGGCATCTCTTCGCTGCACTGGCTGGGCGTGGATCAGCTCTACCGCGACACCCTGAGCCGGCTGGCCTATGGCGCGCGCGTCTCGCTGCTCATCGCCTTCTTTGCGACAGGACTGTCGATCGGCGTGGGCGCCGCGGTCGGGCTGCTCAGCGGCTACACCGAGTCGACGCGCGCGCAGGGCATCGATACGGCGCTGATGCGCTTCGTGGACGTTGGGCTCAGCTTCCCCTACCTCTTGCTGGTGATGGCGATCGGGGCCGCCGTTGGACGCACAACCATCGTGACCATCCTGATGGTGCTCGGGCTCACGAGCTGGTTCGGCACGGCCCGCATCATCCGCAGCAAGACAATCCAGGTGCGCTCGCTCGACTTCATCGTCGCGTCGCGCGCGCTCGGACAGTCGACGTGGCGGATCCTGGGGCGGCACATCCTGCCGAACGTCGCCGGCCCGCTGATCGTGATCGCATCGGCGTCGGTCGCCCAGATGATCATCGCGGAGGCTGTGCTTTCCTACCTGCAGGTTGGCTTGCCCCCGCCGACGCCCAGCTGGGGGCGCATGCTGCAGGAAGGGCAGCGCTTCATCACGCTCGCGCCGCGGATGACGGTAGCACCGGGCTTCATGATCTTCCTGGCGGTCATCGGCTTCAACCTGGTGGGAGAAGGGCTGCGCGATGCGCTCGACCCGCACGAGGATTGAACGCTTCCTCTGCGCAGCCCTCGCCGCACTGGCGACGGCCGCCTGCGGCAAGGGGGGCGTGAAGCCGCCCATCGGTCACGCGCGCGACATCCCGCCGCAGCACGGCGGGACAATGCACACGGCTTTTTTCGTCGACGTGCGTTCACTCGACGCGGCTACCGCCTTCGACACAGGCTCGTCTTCGCTGGAACTGCTCATCTACGACACGCTGATGAGCTACGACAAGAAGGGACACCTCGTCCCGCTGCTGGCCGAAAGCGTGGACATCTCGCCGGACGCCAAGCACTACACCTTCACGCTGCACCGCGGCGTGGTGATGCAGGACGGCAACGAGCTCAAGGCCTCCGATGTGAAGCGCAGCATCGAACGCGCTCTCGACCCGGGTACTCCGTGCCCGGTGCCGTCCTTCTACGACCGTATCGCCGGCTACAAGGCCTTCCACAACGGCAAGGCCAAGCACCTCGCCGGCGTCAGGGTCACGGGCGACTACACCGTCGTCTTCGACCTGTCGGAGCCCGACGCCACCTTCATGCCGAAGATGGCGCTGCCGATCACGGCGCCGGTGTGCCGTACGGCAGGCCGCAAGTACCACCGCGACTTCAAGCCGTGCGGCGCGGGGCGGTTCAAGCTCGTGCGTTTCGAACACAGCGACGTGATCGAGCTCGAACGCAACCAGGGCTACTGGCAGAAGGGCAAGCCGTACCTCGACCGCATCGTCTGGTACCTGTCGATGCAGGAGTATACGCAGCGCTTCAAGTTCGAGGACGGCAAGCTCGACTATATGCGCGAGTTCGGCCTGGCAGACTGGATGCTGTATCGCGTCCTCACCCGCCTGGAAGGGCATGGGCGAGTGGGAGCAGTCGATGGGCACCAATGGCACGTTCATGAACTGCCAGATGAAGCCGTTCGACAACGTGCACATGCGGCGTGCAGTGGCCTTCGCGATCAACCGCAAGCAGATCTCGTCGATTCGCCCCGGCCAGGTGCGACCGCAATACAAGGTCGTCCCGAACGCGATCGTTCCCGACTCCCCCGGCTACCCCGGCCAGCACTACGACTACCAGCGCGCGCTCGAGGAGATGCGTCTGGCGGGCTATCCGTACGACCCGAAGACGGGCAAGGGCGGCTACCCGCACACGATCGAGTACATGGCCGTTATCAATTCGTACTCGCAAGAGGTAGCGGAGGTGATGCAGCAGCAGCTCGCGCGCATCGGCATCAGGATCGAGATCCAGATCGTCGGCTATCCGACCTACCTCGCCAAGGCCGGCCGCGCGCACACCGTGCGCATGGGCTGGGTAGGGTGGAACGCCGACTACCCGGACCCGAGCGACTTCTTCGAGCCTATCCTGTCGACCGCGGCGATCCAGCCCGAAGACAGCCAGAACACCGCGTTCTTCTCGAACAAGGAGCTCGACCAGCTTCTGGTGAAAGCGCGGGATTCGCGGGACCAGCAGGCGCGCCTCCGCATGTACCGTCGCGCCGAGCAGATCGTGGCCGACCAGGCGCCCTGGGCGACCATCTTCTCGTACCGCTACTTCGAGCTGTGGCAGCCGTACGTGCACGGCTACCGGCCCAACCCGATGCTGCAGCAGGACGTGCGCGACATGTGGCTGGACACCGCGGAGAAGAAGCGCGCCCTGGCCGACAACTGCTCGAGCCCGATCCCGGCGCTCGACCGCCTGTGCAGGCGTGGTCGGACGCGCAGCACCATCGCGCTTGCCATGGGGAGCCCATGATCCGTTTCATCGCCAAGAAGCTCGGCTGGGCCTTGTTCACGATCTGGGCCGTCATCACGGCGACCTTCCTGATCTACAACATCCTGCCAGCGGACCCCGCGCGGGTCATCGCCGGGCCACAGGCGCGGCCCGCGGACGTGGCGCGCATCCGCACCCAGCTCGGACTCGATCGCCCGCTCACCGTCCGCTACTGGCGTTACCTGACGGGCCTGGTGAGCCTGGAGAAGCCTCCACCCAAGGGCAAGAAGGACTCCGCGCTTCACCTCGGGCCAGTGGCGATCGATCTGGGCGTGAGCTACCTGAAGCGCCAGCCGGTCATCGCTCTGCTGGAGAAGGCGCTGCCGCCAACGCTGCTGGTCGGCATCCTGGCAATCGCCATCGAAGTGTCGATCGGAGCGCTCGGCGGCGTGCTCGCCGCGATGAAACGCCACTCCGTCTTCGACTGGGGAACGGTCGGCATGACGCTCATCGGGATCAGTGCGCCTACGTTCCTGACCGGGCTCATCCTGCAGTACTACATGGCGCAGAAGCTGCGGCTGTTTCCATTGGATGGCTACGGCTCGACGCCCATGGAGAAGCTGCACGCGGCCGTGCTGCCCGCCGTCACGCTCGGCCTGTTCGGTGCGGCGTACTACACGCGCCTGGTCCGCGACGAGATGATCACGCTGCTCAAGCAGGACTACATCCGCACGGCGCGCGCCAAGGGCCAGCGCGAGTGGGCCGTGGTGTTCAAGCACGCCCTGCGCAACGCGCTGGTACCGCTGGTGACGGTCGTCGGCCTGGAGATGGGTACGCTGGTCGGCGGCGCGATCGTGACCGAGAAGATCTTCCGCTGGCCCGGCATCGGCGCGCTCAGCGTGGACGCCATCGTCGAACGCGACGGGCCAGTGATCATGGGCGTGGTGATCCTGTTCTGCACCGTCGTGGTCATGGCGAACCTGCTGGTGGACCTGTCGTACGCACTGCTCGACCCGCGCGTACGCCGCAGGTAGCCCGGCCCCGACGTTCACCCCGGGGCCGCACGAAACTTTGCCAAAGGGGCCAGAGCCGTAATCTGGCGCGGCATGCGTCATCTCTGGTTTCTGGTTCCGCTCTCCCTCATGGCCTGGGGCTGCGCGGGCACGCCCGCCGCCGAGCCCGTCCGCCGAGGGCCGCGCTCGAGCTCGCGGCCCCCGCTCCGCCGACGGCAGAGCCGAGCTCGGTCGCGCTGGGTGGCCGCGGCGCGTCTCGGGCCGCCCGGAGGGCGATACCGGCGCAGGACAGCGCCACGTGCAGCGCTGAGCCGGCGTCCGCGACTCAGGGCGCCGGGAACGCGGCCGTCGGGGGCTTGCCGGTAGAGGGCGGCGGGGGCGGCGGCGTCGTCGCTCGGAGGCGGGGGTAGCGCCGCGTGGTGATGCACGGCCACGGGTCGGAGTCGGTTCGTGCGTGACCGGCTTCGGCGCGACAGGCTTCGGCTGCTCCGCCTTCGGCTGCTCCGCGGGCTGTTCCGCCTTCGGCTGCTCCGCGGGCTGTTCCGGCGTCGGCTCGACCTTTGGCGGTGCGGGCGCCTCTGCCGGCTGGACCACCTTGCCCCGTCTTCGGGGGCTGGGCCTTCGGCTGTTCCTTCTCGTGCACGACGCTCGAGCGCACTGGTTCTTGACCGCTCGCGCCGTGGAAGGCGCCCGACCGCCAAACCGCGACGGCAAACACAGCCAGCAGGAATCCGACGACGCCGGCCACCACGCGGATGTTGCGGGCGCGGCGCTGCTCCTGCTCGGGAGTCCGCGAGATGCGCTGGACCGCGGCTCTTCCTCCAGAGCGACCAGTTCCTCGACGCCCGCCGAGAGGTCGAGCTGGACCGCCCTCGTAGCGACCCTTCCTCGCCCTCCGAGAAGAACTCGTCGTGCCAGTGCTCCTCGTCGCCCGCCTTCTGCGGCTGCCGGTCGCCGGTAGGCTTGGCGCTGGACTCGTGCTCCGCCGCCAGCGCGCGCGCCCGGGCTGCGGCCCCCGCGGCGCTCGGCAACGTGGTCGTGGGCGTCGCGCGCGGCACGTCCTTGCGCGTCGGCGGCTCCTCTCTTCGGGCTTCGGGCTCGCTACGGCGCGGACTTCGCTCGGCGCCGCCGGCCGCACGTCGCTCCTCGCACGCGGCGGACGCGGCGGACGTGGCGGACGTCGCGCGGACGCCTGCCCGCCGTCCGGCTGCGCCGCGGGCTCGGCGCCGCTCCTGCGCTCGCCTTCGCCTTCCTTGCGCGACGACGGGAACGGGATGACCTTGCCTGCGGCTCGCGCTGCGGGTGCTTCCCGCGCAGTCGGACGGCTCGCCGCGGCTGCGCTCTTCGCGATCGCCACGGCGGCGCGGGCCTCCGGCGAGTCCGGCAACGTGGACTTGGGCAGCTCCGGCCCCGGCGGCCCGAGTCCCATGCGCGTCCTTGCCCAGGGCTTCGCGCGACTCCCGCGTGCCCGGCGGACCGCTTTGGTGTCGGGGATCCGTCGCCGAAGCCGTCTACCGGCGGCGCCACCACGCGGGCGCGCTCGCCGGCTTCCTGCTGGCAGCGACGCGCTGACACGCCGTCGAGCCCGGGCAACGTCGTCGGCGACTTCCCCCCTGATCGCAGGTTCCAGGGTCGGCGCGGGCGGCCGCCACGATGGCGGCGCCGCCTCGCGCGCGACGGGGATCTTCGGCTCGCTGCTGAGCCGCCCTGGAACCACGTCGAACTCGCCGTCGTCGGAGGACCCGCGTCGGACCGTCGGGCTCCACGCTGGGCACCACCGCGTCGTCGTGCGGCTCCTTTTCGGGCTCCTGCATGACCAGCAGCCCTTCGAAGTAGAGCTTGGTCACCGTGGACAGCGTCGAGAGGTCCTCGAACGGCGACTCGTCGACCACATCGAACAGCGAGCGGCGGCCGTCGAAAAGCGCAGGATGCCGTTGAGCTCGTCGGGGATCTCGTTCAGTCGCTCGACGAGTTGCTCGTGATCGATCTCGAACACGGTCGCGAGCGGCGGCAGCTGCTCGAGCAGCCTGCCCCACTCGTCCACGCGCCGCATGCCTTCCATCAGAAGCCCCTGCGTGGACGTCGGGATGATGTCCTCGTTCTGCACCGGGTGGAAATCGACCTCGAATTCGCCCGGCGTTCCAGATCAGCGCCCGATAGACCGCCTCCTCGCCGCGCAGTCGACCGAGCTCGGCATCCACGACCTTGCCGTCACGGAAGAAGACCTTCGCTTCGCGCCGCCCATCCGTGATGCGGGCCTCGCCGCTCTTGCGGCTGACCTCGAACGTCTGCAGCAGATCGACGACCCCCATGTCGGCGAGCGAGCCGGACAGCCGCGTCCGCGCGCTCGTCGGCAGACTGGTCGCCATGCGTTCCTGCGTGCGTCGGGCGAGCAGCAGGTTGACCCGGGCGATCAGCTCGCGCACGAAGATGGGCTTGGTCAGATAGTCCTCGACGCCAAGTTCGAGACCGCGGATCTTGTCCTCGATCGATTTCTGGCTGGTGAGGAAGACGACCGGAATCGTCGCGTAGTCGGAGTTGTCCTTCAGGCGGCGCACCAGATCGTATCCGTCGAGCCGCGGCAGACGCGTGTCGGTCAGGATCAGGTCCGGTGTGGAAAACTCGATCTTCGCCAGCGCGTCCGCTCCGTCGGACGCCGTGGTGACGCTGTAGCCAGCCTTCTTCAGACTGACTTCGAGAACGCGCACGCTGCGCGGATCGGCATCGACCAGCAGGAGCTGTTTCTTGGCCACGTCAGACTACCAGCAGCATCGGGTGGATGGATGGGATGTTGGACCCCCGAGGGGCTTTTCCAGGTTGATATCGGACGGTACACCACTTTCACCTTGCGCCGGGAGGTCGGATCATTTTGCCCACGGATTGATGATCTCGCCACCGCCGATCCTGGACTGGGACGACCGGGTGGGGCGTGCGGTCGCAGCGGGTAGCCGGGACTGCACCCTGGGGCTCGCCTTCACGTGCCCAGGCCCCGTGGCGCGACGGGCCGTCGTGTGCCGCCTGGACGCCGGCGCTGGCGCCGGGGCGATCGCCGCAGCAGCCGAAAGCGCCGCGGTGGATCGTGACGCCGGCAGCGTCCCTGCCCCCGGTCCCGCGCCGGGCGCGGGGGTCGGCGCGCGCGCGCTTTCCGCCTTGCTGGCGGCCACAGCCGCGGTTCCCGCGTGGCGGAAGTGCTCCACGGCCCACCACCCTCCAGCCGCGACAACCAGCAGCCCGCCGACCGCGGCGAAAACGCCAAACCCGCTGCGCCGCTCGCGGACGCCAGCCCGCTTGAGCATCAGCGACAGTTCCTCGGCGCTAGGCGCTTCGAGCTCGTCGGCCAGAACCGAACGCAGCCGCGGCGCCGAGCCCGCCTGCGAAGGGCGCACGTCCAGATCGCCCGCGGCCGAGAGCTGCACGATCTCGTCGAGCGCTTCGAGCAGCTCCTGCATCGACTGGTAGCGGCTCTGGGGCTTCTTGGCCAGGCAGCGCAGCGTCAGGTCCTCGAGCGCGCCCAGCTCCTTGGTCCCGCCGAGCAGCTCGCTGGGCGGCGCGGGCTCCATGTACATGTGCTTCGTCAGAACGCCCATGGCGCTGTCGGCCTCGAACGGCACCCGCCCGGTGAACATCTCGTACATCACGACACCGAGCGCATAGATGTCCGCGCGGTGATCGACCGGATCACCGGAGGCCTGCTCCGGGCTCATGTAGTGCGGCGTGCCGAACACCATGCCCTGCCGCGTGAGACGGCTCTTGCCCGCCACCTTCGCCAGCCCGAAGTCGAGCACCTTCACCACGTCGCTGCCGCTCATCGCGCCGCCCACCTGGATGTTGTCGGGCTTCAGGTCGCGATGCACGATCCCGGCCTCGTGGGCTGCGCCCAGCGCCTCGGCGATCTGCCGGACGATGCGGACAGCCCGGGCCGCGGGAACGGGCCCGCCCTTCTTGATCAGCCAGCCGAGCGGCACGCCCTCCAGCAGCTCCATCACGAAGTAGGGCTGATCGGACGCGAGCCTGCCGAAATCGGTGATCTGCACGACATTCGGATGCGACACCGAGGCCGCAGCCTTGGCTTCCCGGATGAAGCGCGCACACAGCTCCTTGTCGGCCGCGATGTCACGCCGCAGCGCCTTCAGCGCGAAGGCCCGCCCCAGCGCCTTGTGGCGCACGCGATACACGGTGCCCATGCCGCCTTCACCCAGAACGTCGAGCACTTCGTAGCGTCCCTCGACGACGGTACCGACGAGCCCGTCCAGATCCTGCGGCGGGCCCGACGCTGGCTCGAGCGGCTCGCCGTCGAACGGACAGAAGCGCGCCTCGCGACTGGAGAAGCGCTGGCCGCAGGCAGAGCACACCGAACCGTGCTCTCGCTCCGCACGGACGGTTTCCCGGGGCCCGGCCTCCGCTTCGGCAGGCGGGCCCCCGAACTGGATCAGCGTTTCGTCCAAGGGCCCCGCAGGAGCCTAGCAGATCGTCCGCCCGGTCCAATCGGGACAGCTAGCAGGCCGAACAGTCGACCAGGATCGCCCCGATCAGGCCAGCGGATTGCCGCACTGGGCGCAGAACTTTGCGCCCGCCGGGTTCGGCGCGTTGCACTTCGAACAGGCCGTCGTTTCGACAGCGGGTGCACCGGCTTCAGCGGCGGGCGGCGGCGCACCGGGCGGCGGAGCGCCGGGTGCTGCAGCCGGCGGCGGACCGTAGCCCGGCTGCGCCTGCTGCGGCGGATAGCCCTGCGGGGGAGCACCGGGCGGCGCGCCGTAGCCCGGCTGCGCCTGCTGGGGCGGGTAGCCCTGCTGGGGCGGGTAGCCCTGCTGCGGCGGGTAGCCGGGAGGCGGATAGCCCTGCTGCGGCGGATAGCCGGGAGGCGGATAGCCCTGCTGCGGCGGATAGCCGGGAGGCGGATAGCCCTGCTGCGGCGGATAGCCGGGAGGCGGATAGCCGCCGCCCATGCGACCGCCGTACATCATGCCGGCGCCCATGCCCATGCCGGCGCCCATACCGGCGGCGGCCATGCCCGCGCCCGTGCCGTCGCCGCCCTTGGACATGCCCTCGCCCATTCCCATCATCGCCTCCGCACCCGCGTACTGCTGGTAGCGGTTCATATCGAGCTGGTTGACGTAGCGGGCGCGGTTGGCGAACTCCTGATCCAGCGCGTACTGCTTCTGCTGGGCCTCGGCTTCTGCCTGCGACACGCCGATCTTGGCCTTGCGCGCCTCGATCTTCGCCTGGACGATCTGGTCCTGGAACTCGTCGATGCGAGCCTGGTCTTCCTCGCTCAGGTTGATGTTCAACTTGGCGATCTCGAGAACCTGCACGCCGATCTTCGCGAGGTCGGGACAGTCCTGGACGATGGCGCGCGCCACGTCCGGGCCGCACTCGCCAAGATCCATGAACGTGAGATCACCGCCCTTGATCATGCGGGCCAGGGTCGCCTTCAGACCCATGAGGATCTGGTCGCGCACCCACTGCATCGCCATGTCGGGATCGATGGCGCCCGTCTGGCCGATGAACTGGCCGATGAAGGTGGACGGATCGATGACCTTGAACGAGTAGGTGCCGAATGCCCGCGGACTGACGCGCAGATCGAGCTCGGGATCGCGCATCGACCCGATAGGCCCGCCGAAACCCAGCGGCCGCCCCTCCGCGTCGCGGAAGATCATGCGCGTCGTAACGAAATACAGCTCGGAGATGAACACCTGGCCGCCGGTGAACTGCTGCACCAACGAATTCAGGAACGGGATGTTCTGTGTCTGCAGCGTGTGGCGCCCCGGGCCGAGGATGCCAACGGCCTGGCCGTCCTTGAAGAACAGCGCGACCTCGTCGGAATCGACCGTGAGCTGGCTCCAGAACGGGAACTGCTGGTCGGGATGCTTGAAGAAGACCTTGTCCTTGTCCGTGTCCGGGCGCGCGATCATCATCTGCTGCACGCCGCCCTTGACGAAATCCATGATGCCCATGTGGCTTCTTTCTCCTTGGCTCTTCCGCGGACCGGCAATGCCCCGGACCCGGCCCGGAACGACAATAAACGCTGTGGCACCCCCGGGCAACCGGTGCCCTGGACGCTGAGGAGCCGCGCAGCGCCCGGCACGTGTTCCCGCTACGGAAGGCGGCCGCGCCAGGCGGCGAAATGCCATGTATGGTGTGGGCCACGCGGGGCGCAGCCCGACAAGCGCCATGACCACTCCGATCGACATCGAGAAGCTTCCAGGCACCGCCCGGAAGATCCTGGGCGGCAGCGCACCGGCAGCCATGCGCATGATGGCCGCCAAGGGCATCGTTCCGGGCGTCCGACCCGGCGACCTCGTGACCGTCATCGTCCTGCTGCGGGAGGACGACGACGAGAAGGTCGCCGCTGCTGCCCGCGCCACACTGGCCGCACTGCCCCCACCGGTGCTCGGCGGCGCGCTCACGGCGGATCTGGAACCGCTGGCGATCGAGGCGCTCGCGGAGCACTACGCGACGAACCACGACGCGGTCGAGAAGCTCCTGCGCATGCCGCGCATCGACCAGGCGGCGCTGGAGCATCTGGCCGAGCACGCGGATGAACGCGCCGGCGAGCTCATCGCGACGAACGAGCGCCTGATGCTCGAGCACCCGACGGTGATCGAGAAGCTCTACCTGAACAAGCAGGTCCGCATGTCGACGGCGGACCGCCTGCTCGAGCTGGCGGTCCGCAATGGCCTGGAGCTCGGCATCCCGGCCTTCAAGGAGGCCGCCGCCGCGATCAAGAACGAGCTCATCCCGGAACCGAGCGACGAGCCCACTTTCGACGATGTGCTGTTCAAGGAGACCGAACAGATCGCGCGCGTCGCGGCGCTCGAGAGCGACGACGACGACACCCACGAGGTCGACGACGAGGGGGAGGAGCAGATCAAGCAGAAGTTCCTGCCGCTCCACACGCAGATCGCCCAGATGACCGTCACCCAGAAGATCCGCCGCGCGATGCTCGGCACGTCTGCCGAGCGGCTGATCCTGGTGCGGGATTCGAACCGGCTGGTCTCGTCCGCCGTAGTGAAGAGCCCGCTGATGCGCGAGAACGAAGCAATGCGGATCAGCGCCAGCAGGAGCGTTTCCGACGACGTCCTCAGAAGCCTCGCCCTGAACCGCGAGTTCACCAGAAACTACCAGATCAAGCTGAACCTGGTGAGCAACCCGCGCACTCCGCTCACCTTCGCGTCACGCTTGATCCCGCATCTCAGGGAGAGCGACCTGAAGTCGCTGTCGCGGAGCAAGAACATCGCGGGAGCCATCGCCCAGGCGGTCAAGCAGCAGCTGCTCCGCAAGCAGGGCAAGGCGGGCCGCCGCTAGCTCGGCCGGAGCCCGCGCGTCAGTGTCCGTGTGCGTGTCCGCCGCCGGATGGCAGCGCGGCGGCAGCCACGTGCCCGCTCTCGACGCCGCGCGTTCCGATCAGTCGATCGGCCATCGACTTCAGCGACCGCGCCGGCCCGCGGGCGGCGATCACCTCCATGCAGTGGTCGTGATCGAGGTGTACGTGCAGGGTCGAGATGATGAGCTCGCCGTGGTCGTGCTGGATCCTCGTGAGCCGATCGGTCAGCTCGCGCACGTGATGGTCGTAGATGATCGTGATGGTGGCGACCGTCTGCGTACCGCGCTGCCAGGCGTCCTGATCGAGCTCCTTGCGCACGAGATCGCGCAGCGCCTCCGATCGATTCTGGTAGCCGCGTCGTTCCACCAGCTCGTCGAATCGCCCGAGCAGGGCGCGGTCCATCGCTACACCGAAACGAACGAGGTCGGCCACGCCAGAAGCGTTGTCGACGCCGCCCCCCGCGTCAATGAAGGCTCCGCTCAGGGTCGGCCGTACTTGCGCACCCTGGCTGCGAGCTTCGCGTCGTGGATCTGCTTCATCAGCTTCTCCACGTGAGGATCGATGACGTAGGACGCGACGCGCTCCTTCGTTTCGAGCTTCTTCTTGTACTGCTCGGCGGCAAACTTGGTCTTGAACGGGCCGATCCGCACGCGGTGCCACAGGCCCTTGCCGTTCACGTACGCCGCCTGCCGATACGCCTCGTGACCGCGCCGCCGGAGATCCGCCACGAACGCGTCCGCGTCCGCCTGGTTCTTGAAGCTGGCCACCTGGATCTGGTAGCCGCCCGGCGACCCTTCCGGGGCGAGCTCTGCGTTGTTCGCGACCTTCGAGGCATCCGCCGCAAGCTCCGTGAGCTGGTCCTTCGGCTGGGTCGTGACCGGAGTCTCGCTGAGCAGCGACCCGGCGGGCAGCGGCACGACCGGCAGCTTGTCCGCGGCGGGCGGCGGCTCGCTCGGCGCCGCCGGCTCGTCCTGGGACTGCTTGACGAGCCGCCCGTGCGCGTCCTTCACCGCCGCGAGCGCCGTGGTGGGTTCCTTGTCGTCGCTCAGGATCCCGGGGAACGTCACGTCGCGACCGTCGAGCTTCTCGGCGGGCTCGGCCTTGTCCTTCTTCGCGTCCGCCACCAGCGCTGCCAGCGGATCCTTGGGCGAACGAGCCGGCGGACCACTACGCCGGGCGCTCATCACCGCGACAATCACCAGCGCGGCGCCCCCCATCGAAGCGAGAAGCAACGTGCCCAGCCGCGACGAGCGCTTGCGACTGTCGCTTTCCTGGATCTGCTCGAGGTTGCGTACGTTCACCGACTCCATCACTGACTCCTCTCGAGGGCGCGGGCAGGGCTAGCCCGGAGGCTCCTCTTCGTCTTCCGGTTCGCGGGTCATGCGCTCGGGCGCTTCCAGGCCCAGAAGCTCGAGACCGCTCCGGTACACCGTGCGGATCGCGTCGACCCACAGAAGCCGCCCGAGCGTCTTGTCCCGATCCCAGTGCGCTTCCCACCCCGGCTCGGCCATCTGCCGCGCGGTCGGTAGGATGGCGTCCTTCTCGGTGCGGAGCTGCGTGTAGTAGCTCTGGAACGCCTGCGCGATGCCCTGCAGATAGAACACCACGCGGTGTGGGTCGCGGCCCAGGGCCGCCTCGGCGAGCACGCCGGGGTATCGACCCAGCTCGGCGATCAACCTGAGCTCGAGTGGATGCTCCACACGGGCGGCAAGCCCCGGCGAATAGCGAGGCGTGCCGAGCCCCAGCTTCCCGCGCGCCCGCCGCTGGATGGAGCACAGCCGCGCGTGCCCGTACTGGATGTAGAAGACCGGATTTTCGCTTTCCTGCTTCTTCGCCAGCTCGATGTCGAGCACGATCGGCGTGTCCACGCGGCGCGACAGATAGAAGAAGCGCAGCGCGTCGCGCCCCGCGTGCGGGTTGCCGACGGCCTCGTCGATCTCGTCGATGACCTCCTGCAGCGTGATCAGGTTCCCGAGCCGCTTGCCCATGCGGTACGGCTTGCCGTCGCGCATCAGGCTGACCAGCTGGAAGAGCAGCACCTCGAAGCGCTCCGCGTCGTGACCGAGCGCCTCGATGGCGCTCTTCATGCGTGCGATGTAACCGTGGTGATCGGCGCCCCAGACATCGATCATGCGCTCGAAACCACGTGCGATCTTGTCGTCGTGGTACGCGATATCACTGGCAAAATAGGTGAAGTTGCCGTCGCGCTTCCGGACCACGCGGTCCTTCTCGTCCTCGTCGCCCGTGACGAACACGGTCGCTCCGTCGTCCGTCTTTGAAAGTCGCCCCTTGGCGTCGAGCTCGGCGAGCGTACGCCCCACCCTGCCCCAGCGGTGCAGCGACTCCTCGCTGGTCCACACGTCGAACTCGATGCCCATGCGCCGCAGGATCGGGCGGATGCCGGCCAGTTCGGAACCTGGCATGCCGTCGAGCATGAGCGTGACGCACTGGCGCATCAGCTTGCCCTCGGCGTCCGGCTCGAGCAGCTCGGGATGGTGGCTCTGGATCGCGGTCGCCAGCTCTGTCACGTACCCGCCGCCGTAGCCGCCCTCCGGCGGCGGCTTGCCCGCGCCGGCCGCGCGCACGCTCGTGGGCCAGGAGCCGCACCTGGTTGCCGAAGTCGTTGATGTAGTACTCGCGCGTCACGCGGTGTCCCGTGGCCTCGAGCAGCCGCGCGACCGCGTCGCCCACCACCGCCCCGCGGCCATGGCTGACCAGCAGCGGACCGGTCGGGTTCGCGCTCACGAACTCCACGTTCACGCGCTCTCCGGTCGCCGCCGGCGCGCGCCCGTAGGCTCGCCCGGCGCCGAGCACCTCGTCGAGCACGCGGTGGAACGCCGGCGGATGGAAGCCCACGTTGAGGAAGCCGGGCCCCGCCACCTCGACCTGTCGGACTTCCGGAAGCCTCGCGCAATCGCTCCGCGATCCGCTCGGCCAGCTCGCGCGGGTTCTTCTTCGCGGGCTTGCCCAGCACGAGCGCGACGTTGCTCGCCAGATCACCGGAGCCGCCACGCCGCGGGCGGCTCGACGTTGAAGCGCGCGCCCTGCACCAGGGCGGCATCCAGCTCCCCGGCCGAAGCCAGCGCATCCAGCGCATCCTCGATGTGGCCGCGCAGCTGTTCCTCAAGACCCATATGTCCAATCCCTTTCGCTAGCGCTCCCGGGCGATTCGGCCCAGTTTCTGGAGGGTTGTGGCGGACTTCCGGACGCCCGCGACAGACCGGCCAGCCCACTTGGCCCCGTGATCTGCAGCGCCTTCCACAGCGTCTCCTCGACCTCGCGCGCCGGATCGCTGTCGGCCACGATCCCCCCTCCGGCGAAATAGTGCCCTGTGGTGCCTACGACCGTCAGCGTCCGGATCGCCATGCCGAGCGTGAGCCCTCCGTCCTGCCTGAGCGCGCCGAAAGCGCCCGTGTAGAGCCCACGCCGATCGGGCTCGAGCCCGGCAATGACCTCCATCGCCCGCACCTTCGGCGCGCCGGTGACGCTGCCGCTCGGCAGCATGGCCGACAGAAGCTCCCGCCGGCCGAGCCCCTGCCCGAGCACCGCGCCGAGCAGCGCGACGCGGTGGTGCAGGCTCGGATGCGTTTCCACGTGCGGCGGCTCGAGCAGCTCGACCGAGCCGGTACGCGCCACGCGGCCCAGGTCGTTGCGTTCCACGTCGAGGATCATCGCCAGCTCGGCGCGCTCCTTGGGATCGGCGTCGAGCTCGCGGCAGAGCGCGGCATCGTCGGCAGCGCTGCCTCCGCGCGGCCGCGTGCCCTTGATGGGCGCCGTCAGCACGCGCCGGTCGGGCTCCAGCGCCAGGAACAGCTCCGGCGAGGTGCTCACCACGTCCACAGCGCCCAGACGCAGCGCCGCCGCGTACGGCGCCGCGGCGCACCGCGACAGCGTCTCCAGCACGTCGACCGGATGCCCCGTCACGGCGAGATCGAAGCGGCGCGCCAGGTTCACCTGGTACAGATCGCCCCGCGCTATCAGCGACAGGGCCTGCTCTATGCGCGCAGCGTGCCTCGCGCCCGGCTCGACCCGCATGAGCTCGAGCTTCGCGGGCGCCCGGGGCGCGGAGGCCAGCCCCGCGCGCACTCGCCGCGCAAGATCCCGCACCGCGCCTGCGTCGTCACCGACCAGCTCGACGCTATCACCAGCTATTTTCGCGACGGCGGCGTAGCGCCGCCAGAGCGGCCTGTCGACGTGCGGCGCCGGCCGCGGATCAGACGACCGGGTCCAGCGGGGGCGCTCCAGCGAGCGGCACGTCTCGTAGGGCAGCACGCCGATCCAGCGCGGCGCGTGGCCGGCGGCGCCGAGCGCAGGATCCAGCTCGAGCGACGGCTCGGGATCGAGCCCGGAGACCTCGTCGATCGGGTCCGAGCCCACGTAGGACGGCCCGCCGCCCCGCGCGCTCCAGAGCAGCGATAGCCCGGGGCGATCCGCCAGCGCACGCGCCACGACGAGCGGATCGGCGTACACATCGAGCGACTCCCGGCACAGCGGCATGAGCGGAGGTACGTAGCTGCCCTCGGTCCGCCGGACAAGACGCCGCTACCGCCCCAGGGCGATCCGCGCTAGTCGTCGCAGGTGGTCACCCGCCTCGCCCGCGCCGCTTCCGTGCTTCTCCTGCTCGCAAGCGCCGGTTGCGGGCAGGACCTGCTCGCGCCAGGCCGCGCCGAGCTCGTGACTGGGCACGAGAAGGACACCTGGACCGCGAAGCCCGCGCCGATCCACGTCGTGGTCGACAAGCTTTTGTCCTCGAGTGGCGACAAGGTGTCGATCGCGAGCGGCGACGCGCCGCTGTCCAGCTTCTCGCTGGGCACCGGCGCGCAGGGCGTGTACCGCGTGACCGCGCGCGACAAGGACCAGGTGGTGCGGGTCGAGGGCTGGTCGGTCGCGATCGATCCGGCTGCGGTCGCCGCCCACACGCTGCCGCTTTTCGTGCAGCGCTCCGACGAATTCGCGCGGCCGCCCGGCTTTCTGGGCACCGATCAGGGCACGGCCCCGCCGGCGGCCGTGTTCGGCGCGCGGCATCTCCTGCTGGGCGGCGCGAGCCAGGGCACGGAGATGGTGCTGGACGGCTACGACCTCGGCCTGTGGACAGCCGACTCGACCACCACCACGATCGCGTGCCCGTCCAAACCGTGCCACTTCCGCTCGCTCGCCGTGGTGGGCTCGGTCGCCCTCGGCGTCGGGGACGACTGGGCGGTCTGGTACGATGTCGACGCGGGCGAGAGCGGCAAGGCGCCGCTGCCCGACGGCCTCGCCAGCTTCGCCGACATCGCCGGCGGGCAGACGGTCACGGCGCCGGACGGCTCGGCGTACATCGTCGGCGCCACGCGCGCCGACCCGCCCACCGCCAGCGTGCTCAGGATCGACGCGGACAAGACGCTGCATGCGCTGTCCCTGGTGACGCCGCGCGCCGGTGCCGCCGCGGCGTGGGTCGAGGGGCGCGGGCTGGTCGTGGCCGGCGGCAGCGCCCAGGGCGCCGGCGTCGAGCTGGCTGCCGCCGACGCCACGGCGTTCGAAGCGGTTGGCTACGCGGCGGATCCGACCACCGGAGCGGCGCTGGCCGTGCTCGACGGCTCCAGTGTGCTGCGCGTCGGTGGGCACGACGCCCAGGGCAACGCTGCGGCCACGGTGAGCCTGGCGCTCGGCTGCAAGAACACCTGCACAGCCGCGGCGCGGGGCAATCCCGTGCCGCTCGACGCGGCGCGCGCCTTCCATTTCGACGCGGGCGACGTACTGGTTATGGGGACGGACAAGAGCGGCATGACCGGCGCGATCCGGCTGACCGGCAACGCCCAGTCGCCAGTCCAGCTGCGCGAGCCGCGCAAGGGCGCCACGGCGCTGCTCGCTCCAACAGGACAGGTCGCGGTGGTCGGCGGTGTGCACGCGGATGGCACGCCCGTGCACAGCGTCGAGCTGTATCTGCCCTAGAATCTGGCGGTGCGGACGACGCTGCGGCGCGTGACGATGGCATCGGACAGCGGCGCTTCTGCGCTGGCACCCGGCCACACCACACAGCGCGCAACGGGACCCTCGCCGCGGATCTGCGCGCCAGCGCCCACCACGCTGTTCGAGAGCCGCACGCCGCTTTCAAGCCGCGCGCCCGGCCCCAGCCACGATCCCTCGTGGTTCGCGTAGCGGGCGAGCCAGAGCAGGTTCGCCTCCAGGTAGCTCGCAGGGTCGCCGGCGTCCGTCCAGTCGCCGGAAACCGGCCGCGTCCAGACCACAGCGCCGCGCCGGAGCAGTGGCAGCGCCACGTCGCCGATCAGACAACCTTCCGCGGGCAGCTCCTGCAGACAGCGAGCGCCCAGCGCCGCCACGCCGACGTAGTCCCCGCCCGCGCTCTCGTCGCCGAAGCGCTCGCCGCGCAGCCGCACCACGCGGCCGTCCGCCGCGAGCCCGACGGTCCCCTCGCCCGCCGCCCGCGGCGCCACCGCGAGACACAGACCTCCCTCCCCCGCCGCGGCCAGCAGAGCGTCGATGGGCGGCTGCACCAGGATGTCGCCGTTCCAGACCAGCACCGGCGCGGGACCGAGCAGCGCCCTCGCGCCGGCCACACCCCCCGCCGTACCCCGGATCGTGGGTTCATGTATCACTTCGATTGTGATCGGTAACGAACTGATCTCGCTCGTGAAAGCTCCCGGAAGATGATGCGTGTTGATGACCGCACCCAGAAACCCCGCCGCGACCAGCTCCGCCGCCGTGTGGGCCAGGATCGAGCGGTCCCCGATCGGCACCAGCGGCTTGGGGAGCTCCTCCGTCAGGGGGCGGAGCCGCGTACCGAGCCCGGCGCACAGGATCATCACTCGCCGCACGCCCGGAGCTTGCCGGGCGCCGACCTCTCCCGTCCACAAACTCGCCAGGCCGCCCCGTGGCGTGGTAGCGCCCCAGATCATGAGCGCGGTCCGTACGCTGGCATCCGGCACGCTCGCGGCGGTGGTCTCCTTCCTCGTCGTGAGCGCGGCAGGCTGCGGCAGCGGAGCCGTCGGCGTCGACAAGTGCCGCAGTATCGAACAGGCGCGCTGTGAAGCGGGCTCCCACTGCGGCATCGTCGACGACGTGGAGCAGTGCAAGCTCTACTACCGCGACCAGTGCCTGCACGGCCTGGCCCACGGCGACGCGAGCAGCACCGAGGTCAACCACTGCGTCAAGGCCATCCAGCTCGCCGGGGACTGCGCGAAGGAGAACGGCGTCGACGCCAAGCTCTCCAGCTGCGCGACGCCGCCCAGCGCCGCGCCGAACGGCCTGACCACGGCCTGCGAGATCGTCGAGACCCCACAACAGACGGACGAATGCGCTTTCCTCTCGCCCGTGCCTCCGGAGGCGGGACCGGTGGAAGGCGGAGGCAGCGACGCCGGAGACGCCGCGGTGGATGCCGCCAGCGACGCCAAGGGCGACGCCAAGGGCGACTGACCGGCCTGGCCGGGTTCGGGTGGCGTCGTGCCGGCCGGGCGTCTATACGCTGGACGACCATGCGCGCTTCGCTCGCCGCCCCCCTCCTGCCTCCGCTGGCGCTCCTCGCGCTCCTGGCGTCCTGCACCAGCTCCTCGACCGGCACCCCCACGCCGACCACACCCACCCTGGTGGCGATCGCGCCGGACGACTTCCTGGGCAACGTGCCGTGCGCCGACGCGCCGGGGGCCATGCGCCGCTACGTCGCGACGATCTACGACGTGACGCCGGGCATCGGCGGCGACGGCGGTCCCACCGAATTCGCCCTGCCGAGCTCGGGGCCGGTGCCCTGCGCCCGGCAGATCGCCTTCGGCGGCGGGTTCGTGCTCCAGGGCCACCGCTACGTCGCGGACATCCAGGGCTACGACCGGACCGACATCGAACCGCTCGGCAGCGGCAGCAGCGTCATGGTCAACAGCAAGACCGGCGCCGTGGTGAAACCGCGCTGGACGACCTCCTGCGGCCGCGGAACCCCCTCGACGGCGGGCGATGCGGGCAGCACGGACGCGGGCAGCACCGATGCGGCCAGCACCGACGCGGGCAGCACCGATGCGGCCAGCACCGATGCGGCCAGCACCGACGCGGCCAGCACCGATGCGGCCAGCACCGATGCGGCCAGCACCGATGCGGCCGGCGCCGATGCCGCCGGCGCCGAGGCGGGCGGTGCCGACGCGGGAAGTGCAGACGCAAGCCCCGCCGCTCCGCAACCCACCGGTCACCCCGCGGTCGCCGCACAGTACCAGACCGTCTACGTGCGGGGCTGCGCGCCGCTCGCGGCCCAGCAGCCTCCCGGAGTAACCGGGATCTCCGTCGGCATCGACGCCGCCATGCGCTCCCCGCTCGCGCTGGCGTGCGGCAGCGCCGCCGGCCAGATCGCCCGCTACCGCGTCAGCCTCGACGGCTCCACGACCGCCCCGCTCGAAGCCGCCTGCGATCAGCGCGTCACCTTCTTCTCTCTGACGCCCGGCAGCGGCTACCACTTCACGCTCGAGGCGTTCGAGCAGGGCGCGACCGCGCCTACGTGGGCGACGCACTGCTTCCAGACCACGCTCGACGGCGCGATCGCGCCCGCTGCCTGCGATCCCCTGACCGACCAGGGAGGCATCCAGCTCGACTCCGCCGCGCTGCTGGCAAAGCTGGGTCTATCCTGCGGCGACCAGCTCGTGGCGCTCGACGCCGAGCTCGCTACCACACCGGTCCAGAGCGCCGTGCAGACGCCGCCAGAGTGCCAGGCGCCGATCCGCTTCAGCGGGCTCACCGCCGGTCTCTACGGCATCGACGTGACGACCACGCTAACCACGGGTGCGGGACCCAGCGCCAGCTGCGTCGCGTCGGTCGAGCCCGCCGGCACGTCGCTGGCAAAGTGCACGCCCAACTAGTCCATGCCGCCCCACGACGCCGATCAGATGTCCATGGCCCTGCCCAAGCCGGGCAAGGGCCTGATGGGCGTGCTGGTCGCGCTGCTCGCCATCTGGCTGATGTTCGCGCTGGCGATCAACTGGGGCGGCGCCGGCGCGGGCCTCTTCGACCTGTTCTGCGGCAACAACGCCGCCATCCTGCACGGGCAGATATGGCGCCTCGTCACCGCGCCGCTGATGCACATGCCCAGCGGCAGCATCGGCCACATCATCTTCGCCCTGCTCGGCCTGTACTTCCTGTCGCCGAGCCTCGAGGAGACGTGGGGCACGCCGCGCTTCTTGCGCTTCCTGCTCTTCAGCGGCGTGCTCGCCTACGCGCTCCAGATGCTGGTGGTGATCGTGATCCCGTCGGCAGCGAAGCTCGTGCCCTACTACTGGTTCGGCGCCATGCCCGTTGTGGAGGCCGTCGCCATCGCGTGGGCGATGAGCTTCAGGGGCCAGACCGTGAACCTGATGTTCATCCTGCCCATCTCCTCCACCTGGCTGATCGTGTTCGTGATCGCCGTCAGCGTGCTGCGCGTGATCGCCCTGTCCCATGCGCCCGAGGGCCTGCTCTCGCCCTTCGGCGGCATGTTCGCCGGCTGGCTGCTCGGCGGCGGCACCCCCTCTCCGCTGCGCCGCTTCTACCTGCGCTTCAAGCTCGGCCAGCTCGAGAAGAAAGTCGAACGCGAAACCGAGCGCACCCGCACCGCTCGCAAGCAGCGCGTCCAACGCTCCGGCTTCAAGGTCATCGAAGGCGGCAGCTCCCCCGACAACGACGACGAGCCCCCCTCCGGCCCCCGCGGCGGCAACGGCAACGGCAACGGCCATGGCGGCAACGGACAGACCGGCCCGAACGGCCGCTGGCTGAACTAGCCTCCAGGAGTGCAGGGTTGCCCCGCGCGCGCGGCGGCGATGGCGCGGTCGGCGTGCTCGCCCTCCGGGCTCCGCGCGCCGGGGCCCCCAAGCGCGGCGCCCCGCGCCGCGCGGGGCCCCAACCCCACCCCGCGACGTGCCCGCGCAGCGCGCGCGCGGCGCGCGGCGCGCGTTCTTGCCTCCGAGCTCCGGCTTGGCGCCCTTTTCAGGCGCCTCGCGCGCGTTTTCGCCTCCGAGCTCCGGCGTGGAGCGCTCCCCCGAGCGCGCAGCGGGCCAAAGCGTGGCAATATGCCACGTAAAGCGCGCCAATATGGTGCATTTATGCACACTCCGCGCGTGTAGTGTGGCAATTCGCTATAGTATCGGCGATACGAGGCGCGCGGCGCCTTCGCCGACCTTGGCGATCCAGCGACGGCTGCGCCACTCGTCGATGTCGATGCGGAACGACGCGGCGAGGTCGCGCTCGAAGCTCTGCTCGAGCGCGTCGGCGACGACCTGGTCGTGGAGCAGCGTGTGCACCTCGAAGTTCAGGCGGAAGCTGCGTAGATCCATGTTCGCGCTGCCGACCAGCGCGACGTGCGCGTCGACCAGCATCGTCTTGGCGTGGATCATCGCCGGCTCGTATTCGTAGATGCCGACGCCGGCCTCGAGCAGCTCGGCGTACCAACTGCGTCCGGCCCAATGGGTCACCTTGTGGTTGCTGCGGCGTGGAAGGATGATCTTCACGTCCACGCCGCGCAGCGCGGCGGTCTCGAGCGCGACCGTCAACGAGCGGTCGGGGACGAAATACGGGGTGGTGATCCACACGCGGCGCTGGGCGCTGACGATGGCGATGAAGAAGGTGCGGTGGATGGCTTCGATGGGGTTGTCGGGGCCGCTGGGCACCACGGCGATGTTGGCGTCGCCCGCGGGCTCCGGCGCGGGGAAGAAGCGCTCCTCCACTTGGCTTTGACCGGTCATGAAGTGCCAGTCGCGCAGGAACACGCTGGTCAGCGACGCGACGGCCGGCCCCTGGATGCCGACGTGCGTGTCGCGCCAGGCCGGCTGGTGGCGCGAGCCGGCGGTGTACTCGTCGCCGATGTTGACGCCGCCCGTGAAGGCGACGTGTCCGTCGACCACCAGCACCTTGCGGTGGTTGCGCAGGTTCATCGGCAGCCGCAGCGCCTGGCTGAGCGGCAGGAACTCGACGACCTGGGCCCCGGCGCGCCGCAGCGGCGCGTACCAGCGCTTCGGGATCCAGAAACAGCCGTACGCATCCACGAGCAGGCGCACCTCGACGCCGCGCTGGGCCGCGGCGACGAGCTTGTCGCGAAAGCGCCGCCCCGTTTCGTCGTCGCGGATCAGGTACGACTCGACGAGCACGCTGCTCTCCGCTTCGTCGATGGCGCGTTCCATCGCCGCGACGGCGGATTGGCCGTCGGCGAAGAGCTCGACAGAGTTGTCGTGCGTGAGCTCCGTCGTGATACCGAGCCCGGCACACACGCGGAAGATGCGGCGCGCGGTCGCGCCCAGTCCGCCCAGCTCCTGCTCGATGTCGAGACGCGAGGGGCGTCCGCGCGCAGCACGCAGGCGCGCGGTCAGCACGCTGTCCGCGGCGCGCTTGCGCCGTGCAGGCCAGCGCAGCCGATCGCGCCCGTGGAGCAGAAAGAGCGCCGCGCCGACACCAGGCAGGAACAGGAGCGCCAGGATCCAGGCGATGGTGCTGGCCGGATCGCGGCGGCGGAGCAGCACCAGCGGCACCAGGGCGAGTGCGAAAACCTCGACTGCCACGCCGACGTAAGGCAGGAGCTGTTCCCACAGGCCCATCGTCCGCGAAGGTAGCCATGGCCGGCCCCGCCCGCCCATCCCGTTGTGACAACGGCTGGAAATCACGGGCTTTGGCGGACGGCGCACGGCGGGGCCGGGATTCGTGCTAGGAGGCGGCCATGCGCGAGCTGCTCGATGCGGACAGTGTGTCGCGCGGCCTGCGTCGCGTCGCCGGCGAGATCATCGAACGGGCGCGCGGCGTCGAGGGGCTGGTGCTGGTCGGCGTGCGCCGCGGTGGCATTCCGGTGGCGCGCGAGCTGGCGCGCTGGATCAACGAGCTCGAGGGGCACGATGTCCCGGTCGGCAGCGTCGACATCACGCTCTACCGGGACGACGCCGCCACAGCACTACCGAATCCTCGCATCGGCCCGAGCGAAATCCCCTGCGCGCTCGAAGGCCGGCACGTCGTGCTCGTGGACGACGTGGTGTTCACGGGCCGCACGGTGCGCGCCGCCATCGACGCGCTCATGGACTACGGCAGGCCGCGACGCATCGAGCTGGCCGCCGTGGTCGATCGCGGCGGCCGCGAGCTGCCCCTGCAGCCGGACTACGTGGTGAAGGCGGTGGAAGTCGGACCGGATACGCGCGTGGACGTGATCGAGGACAGCGCAGGGCTGCACGCATTCGTGCAGCCGATGAGCGCCCCGTCGGTGCCGCCTGGAGAGAGCACATGAGCGAGCCGCAGCTGAAACACCTGCTCGGCATCGAGGGCATGGATCGCGAAACGGCGCTGCGCATCCTCGATACCTCGGCGGCGTTCCTCGAGATCACCCGGCGCCCGGTGCGCAAGGTCCCGACGCTGCGCGGCAAGACCATCATCAACATGTTCTACGAGGCGTCGACGCGCACGCGCACCTCGTTCGAGCTCGCGGGCAAACGCCTCAGCGCCGATGTCGTCAACTTCGGCGGCTCGTCGACCAGCGTGAGCAAGGGCGAGACGCTGCGCGATACGGCCGCCACGCTCGACGCCATGCACGCGGACGTGATCGTGATTCGCCACCGCGCATCTGGCGCCGCGCAGTACCTGGCCGACCGCACGCGCGCCGGCATCGTGAACGCGGGCGACGGCATGCACGAGCATCCGACGCAGGCGCTGCTCGACGCGTTCACGATCCGCCAGCACAAGCCGTCGCTCGACGGCCTCACCGTGGCCATCTGCGGCGACATCGCACACAGCCGCGTGGCGCGCTCGAACGCGCTCTTGCTGCCGCTGCTCGGCGCCAAGGTACGCCTCGCCGGCCCGCGCACCATGCTGCCGCCTTTCCCGGAGGCACTCGGCTGCGAGGTGTACGACAGGCTCGAGCCGGCCATCGAAGGCGCCGACGTGGTGATGATGTTGCGCATCCAGCTCGAGCGCATGAAGGGCGCGTCGTTCTCGACACTGCGCGAGTACTCGCGTGTGTTCGGGCTGACCCGCGAGCGGCTCGAGCGCTCGAAGCCGGACGCCATCGTGATGCATCCCGGTCCGATGAACCGCGGCGTGGAAATCGCCGAGGACGTGGCGGACGGACCGCGCAGCGTCGTGCTCGAACAGGTGGAGTCCGGCGTCGCCGTGCGCATGGCCGTCCTCTACCTCTGCGCCAGCGAGCCCGGCCAGAGCCGCGAGTAGCGCTACCTTTGTTGGGGGTGCCCCGCGCACCGTGCCGCGTGGCCCGGCGCGGCGTGCTCGCCTGCGGCGGCGCGCGCCCGGCCGGGGGCCCACCAAGGCCGGGCGCGCGCCCGGCCGGGGGCCCATCGTGCATGCGCGGGGTTGTGGGCCCGTGCGCGGCGCAGCCGCGCGCCGGGGACCACCTGCGGCGCGCAGCCCAGAGGGCGAGCACCGCAGGACGCGGCGCGACGCGCAATGCGGAGGGCATCCCCATGGAATACGCTACACCCAGCGCGCGCTCCGGCTATCCCGGCGCGATGTCGACCTGGTGCACGGCGAGCGCCTCGTGCCCGAGGAAGCGGCTGGAGACCATCTGGAAGCTCTGGGGCAGATCGGTAACGAGCAGCTCGAGCCGCGCGCCCGGCGCGCCGCCCGGCGCGGGCGGAATGCGGCCCTCGGCGAGCAGTGCGGCCACGGCCTGGGCCGTCGCGTGGGCGCTGTCCACGACCGGAACGGCGTGCCCCGCGATCTGCGCCGCGACGCGCGCGATGGTGTCGTAGAGCAGCGGGTAGTGCGTGCAGCCGAGCACGATGACGCCGGCGCCGGCTTCGAGCAGAGGCTCGAGGTAGCGACGGACGGCGAGCTCCGGCACCTGGCCGTCGAGCCAGCCTTCCTCGACCAGCGGAACGAGCAGCGGTGCGGGCTCGGCGACGACCTCGTGGCGCGTCGACAGGCGCCCTACCGCCCGCGGATACGCGCCCGAAGCGATCGTGCCGGCGGTGCCGAGCACGCCGATGCGCGGCAGCGCGCCCTGTTCGGCCGCAAGCTGGTCCGCCGCTGCCACGCCCGCGCCAGCGCCGGGGTCGACCACGCCCACCACGGGCACGTCGAGCTCGGCGCGCAGCATGTCGAGCGCCACGGCGCTCACCGTGTTGCACGCCACGATCAGCGCCTTGATGCCGCGCTCGGTGAGCACGCGGGCGGAGCCGCGCGCGTAGCGGATCACCGTCTCGGCGGAGCGCGTGCCGTAGGGCACGCGTGCGGTGTCGCCGAGGTAGAGGATGCGTTCTTCCGGCAGCGCCTGCATCAGCGCGCGCACCACCGTCAGGCCGCCCAGGCCCGAGTCGAAGACCCCGAGCGGCGCTTGTGGATCAAGCCCGGGGGCGGCCACTCACACGTCCTCGATGCGGATGAGCCGGGGCGGCCCCTTCATGAAGTGTTCGCTCGCGATACTGTCGAGCGCGGTGCGCACGGCGCCCTCGTGTGCCGCGTGCGTGATGATCAACACGGGCACCGCGTCCCCCGCCGCCTCGGCGCGCCCCTCCTGCACCATCTGCTCGATGCTGACGCGCTGCTGGCCGAGCGCGCCGGCAATCGCGGCGAGCACGCCCGGGTGATCCTCCACGTCGAAGCGCAGGTAGTAGCGCGCCTCGATGCTGGAGAGCGGCTCCAGCGGGCGCTCGGTCAGCTGGATGCCACGCGTGGCGAGGCCCTGCTCGCCCTCCAGCCGGGAGCGGGCCACGTCGACGATGTCGGCCACCACGCTGACGGCCGTCGGCATATCGCCAGCGCCGCGCCCGACCAGCAGGCACGGCCCGAGCGCGCGGCCCATGATGAACACGCCGTTGAGCACACCGTCGATGTTGGCCAGCACGCTCCCCTTCTTGATCAGCGCGGGATGCACCCTGAGCGCGATGCGGTCTCCCAGATCGTGCCCGATGGCGAGGTGCTTGATGGTGTAGCCGAAGCGCTCGGCGAAGCGGAAATCGAGCTGGTCGATGGCGCGGATCCCCTCGACGGGCACGGCAGACGGGTCCACGCGCGCGCCGAAGGCGAGCATGCTCATCACCACGAGCTTCTGCGCGGCGTCGTGGCCGTCCACGTCGAGCGAGGGGTCGGCTTCGGCGTAGCCGAGGCGCTGCGCATCGGCGAGCACTTCGTCGAAGGGCAAGCCCTCGTCGCGCATGCGCGTCAGGATGTAGTTGCAGGTGCCGTTGAGGATGGCGTGCACGCTCTCCACCCAGTCGCTGGTGAGCGCTTCGCGCAGCGTGCGGATGACCGGAATACCGCCGCCCACGGAGGCCTCGAACGCCAGATCGATGCCGGCAGCGCTGGCCTTCTCCACGAGCTCGGGGCCGTGCTTGGCGATCAGGAACTTGTTGGCGGTCACCACGCCCTTGCCCTCGGCGATGGCGCGCTCGATGTAGCTCCGTGCGGGGTTTTCCCCGCCCATCACCTCGACGACGAGATCGAGATCGCCGCCGAAGACGTCGTCGGGGTTCGTCGTCAGCCACTCGCGACGGCATTCGGGCACCCGATCCTTCTCGACGTCGCGCACCAGCACGTGGCGGATCTCCAGCGGCGCGCCGACGCGCGACGCGAGATACTCGGCGTTGTCGTTGATCAGACGGATAACGCCGCCGCCCACCGTGCCGCAACCGAGCAGGCCGATTCTGACAGGAAACTTGACGCGCTCGCGACTCACCGCTTGCCCTCCAGCCACTTGTCCACCCCGGCGCCCTGGCTCGCGCGGAGCGCGACGCACTGCTCACCCGCCTCCACGGCCTGTTTGAAATCGCGGTCCGCGCCCTCGATGTCCTTCGCACTCGACGCGAAGAAGGCCTGCGCCTTCTGGATCTGCGGGCGGTCGCAGAAATACGACAGCACGCCGACCAGCCGTCCGATGACGAACGAGGGCACGCGCTTCTTCAGCTCCTCGAAGTGTCTCGTCATCCACCAGTACGCGAGATCGCGCGTCGCGCGCCGCTCGAACAACGGTCGGAAGACGTAGCGCAGGTCCTGGGTCTTGATGGTGCCATCGAGCGTGAGCGCGAGCACCTGGACCGCCAGTTTCGGGTTGTCGAAGCCGGTCAGGCCACCAAGCGCAATCAGCCGCTGTTCCGGAGTCCCGGCCGAAACGAGCCTCTTCTTCAATGCGTCGAACAAGAGGACGTCGCCGTGGCGCGCGTACAGCGGCACCGCCACCGCCGCGCTGTCCGCATCCACGGAGTCGGGCGCTTCGAGCCACGCCTTGGCCACCGCGGCCGCCTGCCGCTGTGTCCACTTGTCGCTGCCCAGATCACCGATCGTGGAGAGCACGTCGCGGCGCAGGAGCGCGTCACCGTCGGGCTCGTGCGGCTTCGGTTTGAAGCCAAGGCGCCGCGCGGTCGGACCGAGCAGACGATCGACATAGCGAGCGAACGCCGGCTTCGCCTTGTCGTCGACCAGCTTGCGATGGACCAGGCGCAGCGTGGCGGTGACCTGCTGGATCACGGCGCGGTCGCGCTCGCGGCGCATCAGCGTCTCGAGCGCGCCCAGAAGCTCCGGCGCGGGCAGCGCGCCGCTATCCACCATCGCCCACGCGTTGCCGACGAGCCCGATGCGCTCGGTCGGTGTCAGATCGCGCTGGGCGCTCCCGGCGAGCTGCTGGAGCTGCTTGGCTGTGAGCGCCGAGCGATAGTAGCCGCCCTCGCCGGCATTCGGGTAGACGAGGCCGGGGCACCCCTTCGTCTCGAGTGCGAGCTTGCCCTGCTTGCCGTCGAGCACCGTGCACTGGGTCCGGTGCTTGCCGGCCGCCGGATAGCTGACGCACACCGGGATCTTCCAGCTGCGCTGCCTATCGGGCGGCTGGGTGCCGAACGCGCGGTACTGCTGCTGCCCGAGAGCCAGCACGGGCTTCTTGTCCTTGCAGTCCAGCGTGGCGGTGACGAGCGGGACGCCCTTCTGGTCGAGGAAGGTGTCCATGACCGACGCCACGTTCTTGCCGCTCGCCTCGCCCAGCGCCTTGAACAGGTCGGAGGCCGTCGCATTGCCGAAGCGGTGGGCCTTGACGTAGGCGCGGATCCCCTGCTGGAACTTGTCGGGTCCGAGCCAGCTCTCCACCATGTCGAGCACGCTCATGCCCTTGACGTAGGTGATGTCGTCGAACGCCTCGAGCGCCTCGCTGGTGCTGCGAACGGGCTGGCGGATCTTGCGGGCGCTGCCCAGCGCATCCTCGCCCATCACCCAGCTCTTTTCGACGATCTGCCGCTCGTGCGCGCCGAAACCGGGCTGGATCTCGTCGGAGATCTTCGCGCCCATCCAGCTGGCGAAGCCTTCGTTGAGCCACAGGTCGTTCCACCAGGCCATGGTGACCAGAATCGCCGAACCACTGGTGCGAGAACTCGTGCGCCATCACGCCGAGCTCCGCGCGGCGCGCGCGCACCGAGGCGTGCGTGGGGTCGAGCAGCAGGAGCTCCTCGCGGAAGGTGACGAAGCCGGCGTTCTCCATCGCACCCGCGCCGAAATTCGGCACGGCGACGATGTCCATCTTCTTGTACGGGTAGGGCTGGTCGAAATATTTCGCGAGCGCGTCGAGGATCTCCGGAGCCAGTGCGAGCGCCATCTTGCCGAGCTTGGCCTTGCCCTTGACCGTGATGAGCCGGATCGGTACCGGCTTCTTCGCGCCCTCGAGCACGTCGAACGGGCCGACGCCCATCGCCACCAGATAGGTCGGCAGCGGCTTCGACTTCTCGAATGTGTAGGTGACGGTGCCGTCGGGATTGTCCACGCGCTTGTCCACCGGCGTGTTCGACAGCGCGCGGTCGGCCTTCGGCACGGTGAGATCGAGCGAGAACGGCGTCTTGAAGCCCGGCTCGTCGAAGCAGGGAAACGCGCGCCGCGCGTCGTTGGGCTCGAACTGCGTGTAGGCGTAGTCATCGCCGGCATCGTGGACCCGGTACAGCCCGCGGAGGCCTGTGCCGAACGGAGCCTTGTAGTGGATGTCGATGCTCGCGGCTCCGGGCGCCAGCTCCTCGGGTAGCATGAGCACGAGCTCCTCCGGGGCTTCCCTGCCGTGAGCGGCCATGCGCGAGAGCGGCCGCGCCTTCATGTGCCGGCCGCCGCCAACGACATCGGCAGACTCGATCTCGAGCTTGCGGGCGTGCATCACGATCGCGTGCGTGGGCTTTGCGACCTGGATGCCGATCCGGACGTGGCCCTCGAAGCTGTCCTTGGCCGGATCCACGTGCAGCGACAGTTGGTAGCCCGTCGGGCGCACACCTGACGGCAGCCGTCCGTCGTCGCGCGGCGGCGGAGGCTCGGCGCGGGCGGTGGCCGCGACCGTGGGCGCTGGGCTCGCCGCAGGCTTGACCGCGGGCGGCGGCGCGGCGCAGGAACCAGCTGCGGCGGCGCACGCCAGCAGCGCGGAAACACGAAGAAGTCGAGGCCGTTGCATGCGGCGCGCACACTTGCGCGAGCCGGGGAGGCGGTCAAGAGCCGCCGTTGGTGGGTTCGGGGCCGCCAACGCGCTGCCCCGGGTGGTCGACGGGAAGGCCGCTTCAGATCGGGCTCGGGCCGCCCAGGCCCGGTTCCAGCGCGCTGACCGCACCGGACGAAAGCAGGTGCCTCTCCAGCCATTCGAGGCGCGGCCGGATGCGCGTCTTGATGCTGCGGAGCGGCGCCGAGCGCATCACGTTGTCCCAGGCACGCAGGCGCGGGCGTCCCGAGTTTCCCGCGAGCAGGATCGGCATTCCCGTGATCGGATCGGATTCGACCACATAGAACGAGTGGTAGTGCATCTTGCCGTCGCTACGCGGACCGTAGATGGCGACGATGTCACCCGGGATGTAGCGGTCGCGGTGGGCGTAGATCTGCCCGTAGAAGTCGTCGCGGTGGATGAACGCCGGGCGTTCGTCCTGTGCCAGGTCGTAGACGTCGAACCACTGGGGGTGCGCCCACGCGAAGCGGATGAAGCGCTCGACGCTGCGGCGGTTGTCGATACCCAGCACGTTGAAGTCGAGACGGCCCTCCACGCGCTCGCGCGGGCTGTCGTCGCTCTTCCACCAGGTACCGCTGGCGCGCTCCAGCGTGTCGGTGATGAAATCGATGCAGACCTCGGGAGGGATAGGGCGCCCTTCCCTGTCGAATACGTGGTAGCGATCGTCGTTGAACTTGTAGAGCGTCATGCCGAGCTTGTAGGCCCAGCGCCATGCCGGTCTCAGGTTGCCGTCCTGCTGTCCGTGCTCCGTCTTCGGTTCGTCGAAGGGGATCCGCTCGTGGACGAGCTTCTCGATGGCGCCGCGTTCGGCTGCCACCACGCGCCGGTGAGCGAGAGCATTGTCGCGCGCGGCGCTCACGCGTGCTTCGAGCTTCGGCGGCACGAGCTCGCAGCCCAGCGTCACCTTCGCGCCGCTCGTGCGCAACAGCGCGGGCACCCAGGTGCCGCCGTAACGCAGCTGGGCTACGATAGAGTCGGACGTGATGCGCTCGACGCGGATGCGTGTGGAACCGCGACGCGCAGCAACCGCGGAAAGCTCGCGGTGCAGCGGCGGTCCGGGCGGATGTCCCTTCACCCAGACGCGATCGAAGAGCAGAAGCCGCGCCCGCCGCCCGCGGTCGGGACCGTCGCTGTAGCGATACCAGTAGCCGTGGCTCTTTACGGCGTGCAGGAGCGTGCTGCCGCGCTGGATCACGAGCTCCCCTGCCCGGAACAGGTGGCGGAGCTCGACCGCATCGACGAGCGCCGACGCCATCGCCGGCGAGTCGGCGTACAGGTACCCCTCGCGCAAGAGGACGCTGCGGGCCAGCTCCGGGCGGTGCTCGAAGTGGTCGTACAGATGGTGCAGCGTGTACGCGGGCGACGAGCTCCGCTCGAGCTCGCCCCGCAGCAGCCGCGATTCCAGCGTCGCATCCGGGTCGGGATGCGGCGCGCGGACGAACAGCACCGGGTACGATTTCGCGCGGGCGAGGATTTCCGCGCGCTTCCTGCCGGCGGCGAGCGCTCCGGGTAGCGCCGGCTTGCGACGCGCGCGGGCGATCGCCGCCTCGCAGCGCGCGCGCGCGGACTCCTGCGCTGTCCGGTTGGGTCCAGCTCGCCGTGTGCGAGCGGAGTGCACCTCTGCCGACGGCACCGGAGGCGCCAGAAACACCCCGCGGTACGGGTGCTTGCCCGCCGCGGGCGCATTGCAGCCCGCGAGCAGCATCAGGGTCGCTAGAACGCTGGAAAGCCGCACAACAGATCGAGGACGATAGACCCGGAGCACAGCCGCCGACAACGCAGGACCCGGTCGGTGGACCGGAATTTTTCCAACCGGCGGGCTGCGGCTCCCGATAAGCTCGCCTGGACCCGCGCAGCCCAGCGCGCGGCACGGACAAGGAGACGGGAAGTGGCCTCGAAAAAGCCCCCGCGCAACGCGCCGCCGGCACGCACCCTGGCGATCGACATCGGCGGCACCGGCATCAAGATGATCGTGCTCGACCCCGAGGGGCACCCGGTGAACGAACGCGCGCGCGAGCTCACGCCGCACCCGGCAGCGCCCAAGGACGTGCTCAAGGTGATCCGCAAGATGGTGCCGGCCCAGCCCGCCTTCGATCGCGTCTCGGTGGGTTTCCCGGGCGTGGTCGTGCGCGGTGTGGTGCGCACGGCGCCCAATCTCGACACGAAGCTCTGGTCGGGCCACGACCTGCAGACGGAGATCCACTCGGTCACGAACAAGCCGGTGCGCGTGATCAACGACGCCGATCTGCAGGGCTATGGCGTCATCCGCGGACAGGGCGTAGAGCTGGTGCTGACGCTGGGCACGGGGCTCGGGGCAGCGTTGTTCGTCGACGGGCACCTGGTGCCGAACCTCGAGCTCGGCCATCACCCGTTCCGCAAGGGCGAAACCTACGAGGAGCGCGTCAGCAACGCCGAGCGCAAGCGCATCGGCAACAAGCGCTGGGCCAGGCGCGTGCACCGCGTGCTCGAACAGCTCGAACCGATCTTCAACTACGACGACCTGTACATCGGCGGCGGCAACGCGCGGAAGCTCGACCACGACCTGCCGAAGAACGTGCACGTGTTCGAGAACGTGGAAGGGCTCGCGGGCGGCATCCGGCTGTGGGCGGATCGTCGCGTGAGCTAGCGCCCACAAAACGCCGACGCCCCCTCGCACGCTCGGTGCAAGAGGGCGTCGTGGCTTGCGGACGGCTCAGTTCGTAGAAGTCGGCGACTGCGCCGCGGCTTCCTTCTGCGCCATCTCGTCCACGTATGCCTGGCTCGGCTGGGGCACGTGCTCGAGCGCCGCCGCGAGCACCTCGTCGAGCTTGCTCACGTACACGAACTCGAGCTCGTCGCGGACCTCCTTCGGCACCTCTTCGAGATCGGCCTTGTTGCGGTCCGGCACGATCACGCGCTTGATGCCGGCGCGATGGGCCGCAAGGGTCTTCTCCTTGAGCCCGCCGATGGGCAGCACGCGGCCGCGCAGGCTGATCTCGCCGGTCATGGCCACGTCGTGACGCACGCGGACACCGGTGAGCAGGCTGACCAGCGCCGTGAACATGGTGATGCCCGCGCTGGGCCCGTCCTTCGGCATGGCACCGGCGGGAATGTGGATGTGCACGTCGCTCTTCTCGAGGAAGTCCTTCGGAATGCCGTATTTCTCGGCGTTCGTCCGGACGTAGCTCAGGGCCGCGTGCGCGCTCTCCTTCATCACGTCACCCAGCTGCCCGGTGAGCTGCAGCTTGCCGGTGCCGAACATGCGCGTCGCCTCGATGAAGAGGATCTCGCCGCCGACACTCGTCCAGGCCAGGCCCGTTGCCACGCCGGTTTCCGCGGTGCGCTCGGCAACCTCGCTCGTGTACTTGATCGGCCCGAGGAACTCGCGAAGCTCGTCCTCGGTCTTGATCACGCGCGCCGTGGTGTCGCCCTCGGCGACCTTCACCGCGACGCCACGGATGACGCTGGCTATCTGCCGCTCGAGCGAACGCACACCCGCTTCGCGCGTGTAGTGCTCGATGATCTCCTCCACGGCTTCGTCCGTGATGGAGACCTGCTCGTCGGTGAGGCCGTGCTCCTCGAGCTGCTTCGGGATCAGGTGCCGGCGTGCGATGGCGAGCTTCTCGCGACGCGTGTAGCCGGGGATCTCGAGGATCTCCATGCGGTCGCGGAGCGGCGGCGGGATGGGATCGGCGATGTTGGCCGTCGCCACGAACATCACGCTCGACAGGTCGTACTGGATCTCCAGGTAGTGGTCGGCGAACGAGTTGTTCTGCTCGGGGTCGAGCACCTCCAGCAGCGCCGCGCTCGGGTCGCCGCGGAAGTCGTGCCCGATCTTGTCGACCTCATCCATCATGAAGACCGGGTTGATGGTGCCCGCCTTCTTCATGCCCTGGATGATCTGGCCGGGCAGCGCACCGACGTAGGTGCGGCGGTGACCGCGGATGGCGGCCTCGTCGTGCACGCCGCCGAGGCTGATGCGCACGAACTTGCGACCGAGCGCCCGCGCGATGCTCTTGCCGAGCGACGTCTTGCCGACGCCGGGCGGACCGAGCAGGCACAGGATCGGACCCTTCTTGTCCTTCTTGAGCTTGCGGACGGCCAGGTACTCGACGATGCGCTTCTTGACCTTGTCGAGGCCGTAGTGGTCCTCGTCGAGGACCTTGCGCACCTCGGCGATCTCCATGTTGTCGTCCGTGGAGTTGGTCCACGGCAAATCGAGGATCCAGTCCAGGTAGGTGCGCACCACCGTGTACTCGGCGCTGCCGACCTGCATCGAGCGCAGTCGCTTGAGCTGCTTCTTCGCGACGCTGTCGGCCTCGCTCGGCAGGTTCGCCTTCGCGAGGCGTTCCTCCAGTCCGTCCAGGTCGCCCTGGTCGCCGTCGTCTTCGCCGAGCTCTTCCTTGATCGCCTTGAGCTGCTGGCGGAGCACATACTCGCGCTGGTTCTTGCCCATCTCCTCCTTGATCTGGGAGTTGATGCGCTCGCGCATCTTGAGGATCTCGAGCTGGCGCGTGAGCAGGCGCAGCACCTTGCGGATGCGCTCCTTCGACGTCGACCGTCTCGATCAGCTGGGCCTTCTCCTCCACCGGCGCATCGAGGTTGGCAGCCACGAGATCCGCGAGCGCGCCTGGCGCCTGGATGGAGTCGATGAGCGAGCCCGCCTCGCGCGGCAGCTCCGGCATCAGCTGGATCACCTGCTTGGCCACGTCGCGCAGGCTCATCGCCAGCGCCTCGGCCTCCACGTCTTCGCTTGCCGGCGCTTCGACGCGCGCAATGCGCGCCTTGAGATACGGCGTGCTCTGCGTGATCGACTCGAGCCGGATGCGCGTCAGGCCCTGCAGGATCAGCGAGTAGTTGCCGGAGCTGTGCTTCAGCGCCTTGAGCACGCGGGCGGCGCAGCCGACCGGGTACAGGTCGTCGCCGTTCGGGTCGTCGGTCGACGGATCCCGCTGTGCGAAGATCGCGATCACCGGCGACGGCAGATTGTGGACATCCTCGACGAGGGCGACGGACTTCTCGCGTCCCACGTCGAACGGCGCGACTGCGCCAGGGAACAACACCGCGTTGCGGATCGGCAGCACGGCGAGCTCGTCACCGAACTTGATGTCGTCGTCACTGGGAGGGACGACGGGGGGAGGTGACGGCTTCTTCTTCTCGGTCATGGGGTCTCACCTTGATGGGGGCCTGGCCCGGATGCTGGCTGGGGGTTGGTCGGTCGCGACCGGAAAAACCCAGCCCTCCGGCTTTTGCGACGTCCGGGCACGCTGGTCAAGCTAACCACATCCGGTCGGCGCGCCAGGACTGGCACGCTCCTTGCGTTGGAGTTATGTTCCCGGGGCGTCCAGCTCGGACCGCGCGCGGTCCGCGCATGCGTTCGCGGTTTGCTAGCCGGTTGTGGACTACCGATGCGGACTGTCTTCTTCGGAACACCCGCCATTGCCGTACCGGCGCTTCGTGCGCTCGCCGAGACGAGCGAGCTCGTGGGGGTGGTGTGCCAGCCCGACCGCCCTGCTGGGCGCGGGCTCGCGCTGCGCGAGCCCGCCGTGAAGATCGCCGCGCGGGAGCTCGGGCTGGAGGCTCACCAGCCGGTCAAGGTGAAGACCGGCAACCTGCACGAGTGGTTGGCGGAGCGGCGCGCCGACGTGGCTCTGGTGCTGGCGTACGGGCGCATCCTGCCCCGGGCGGTGCTCGACGCGCCGCGCCGCGGCTGCATGAACCTGCACGCATCGCTCTTGCCGCACTACCGGGGCGCCGCGCCCATCAACTGGGCGATCGTGCACGGCGAGACGGAGACCGGCATCTCCCTCATGCAGATGGACGAGGGGCTGGACTCGGGGCCGGTGTACGCCATGCGGCGGCTGGCGATTTCCGCCGCCGAAACCGCCGGAGAGCTCGCGGAGCGACTGGCCGCGCTGGCCGCGCTGGTGGTCCGCGAGGACCTGCCGCGCGCGGTTTCCGGCGACCTCGCCGCGGCGGCGCAGGACGAGGCGCAGGCGAGCTGGGCTCCGCTCATCACGCCCGGACACACCCGCGTGGACTGGGGCAAGAGCGCCAACGAGATCGTGAATCTGGTGCGAGGCATGGCGCCGCGACCCGGAGCCCACACCGGGGTGCGGGGAAAGAAGCTCAGGTTGCACGCAATCCGCAGCGCGGAGGAAGGCGTGGAGGGCCCCCCTGGCACGGTCCACATCAGCGACCGGCGCGCGATCCTGGTGCAGGCCGGCGTCGGCACCGTGGAGATCCTGCGCGCCCAGCTGGAGGGGCGGAAGCCGCTCGATGCCGCTGATCTGGTCAACGGCCGGGCGCTGAAAGACGGCGACCTGCTGGAGACGCCCTCCTGAGCGCCTCGAATCCACTCGAGGGGTGCACTGTAATCGCTTGATACCAAGGCAGTTACCGGGGATCGTCCATGCGGCGAGGGGCACTTTCCCGCGAGTGGGCCGGGCGGTGCTACGATGACCGGCGATGGAGCAATCCGAGCGCTTCATCGAAGCCATCCGGGAGGAATTTCCGGGCTTCGCAATCGCCGACAAGGGGGACAATCGTCTCTCTCGCTGGATCGATCGGACCCTGAAGGTCATCACGCTCGGAGGGCAACGCGAGTACCTCACGCGCTATCACACGGTGATCGGAAATACGCTCTACGTTCCGGCGAGTTGGAGCGCTGCGTCGGATGTGGAGCGGCTGATCGTGCTCAGGCACGAGCGCGTGCATCTCAGGCAACGGCGGCGCTACGGCCTGGCGTTGTTCGCACTGCTCTATCTGGTGCCGTTCCTGCCACTGGGGCTCGCCTACGGCCGCGCGCGCCTGGAGTGGGAGGCGTACGCCGAGACGCTCCGCGCGACCGCCGAGCTCGAAGGGCTCGACGCGGCGCGCGCCGGGGAGCTCCGCCGTCGAATAGTTGGCCGCTTCACCGGCCCGGCCTACGGCTGGATGTGGCCTTTCAGGCGACAGGTGGAAAAGTGGTACGCAGACGTGCTGGACGGACTGGGCTCCGCGGGGGCCCGGCAGGACACGCCGGGCGACGGGACCAAGCCGCGCCCGGCTCGAATCTCACAGGGCCGCACATGAACGGCGAACGCGACGGATTGCGACCGGAGGCGCTGAGCTAGATGGCGATGGGACCCGTCGTAGGTATCGACCTCGGCACGACGAACACGGTCGTCGCCCTGGTCAGGGACGGCCAGGCTGCGGCGCTCGCGGACGAGAGCGGCGAGAAGCTGATCCCGTCGGTCGTGTCGTTCCATCCAAACGGCAACGTGCTGGTCGGGCGCGCGGCACGCGCGCGGCGGCTGAACGATGCCGCCAACACGATCTACTCGGTCAAGCGCCTGATCGGCCGCAGCTGGGACTCGGAGGAGGTGCGGGTGGCGCGCTCGCGCTTCCCCTTCGAGATGCGCGAGGGACCGGGGCAGGCGGCACTGGTGGTGGCGCGGGGCGAGACCTACACGCTGCCCGAGATCAGCGCGTTCGTGCTGCGCAAGGCCAAGACCATTGCGGAAAGCGCGCTGGGACAGCAGATCGAGCGCGCCGTTATCACAGTGCCGGCCAACTTCAACGACCTGCAGCGCGCAGCCACCAAGGTGGCGGGCCGCGTAGCGGGGCTCGAGGTGCTGCGCATCCTCAACGAGCCGACTGCGGCAGCGCTGGCCTACGGCTACGGCAAGGGCGGCGCCGAGCGCCTCGCCGTCTACGACTTCGGCGGCGGCACGTTCGACGTGACGCTGCTCGACCTGTCGGACAACGTGTTCGAGGTGCTGGCCACCGCCGGCAACACCTTCCTGGGCGGCGACGATATCGATCTTGCGATTGCCGAGCAGATGGCGGGCGAGTTCCTCGCGCAGCACCGATACGACCCGCACACCGATCCGCAGGCGTTCGAGAGGCTGCGCAGCGCGGCCGAGCTGATCAAGGTGCGCCTGTCGAGCCTCGCGGAGACCAGCGTGGACCTGCAGGAGGTCGCGCACGGACCCGGCGGCAAGGCGCTGGGGTTGACGTTCTCGATGACGCAGGCGGAGCTCGAGCGGATCGCGCGCCCGATCGTCGAGAAGAGCTTCGACGTGTGCCGCGAGGCGCTGGGCATCGCGCGGATGCAACCGGGCGATTTCGACCAGGTGCTGCTGGTCGGCGGTTCGACGCGCATTCCGATGGTGCGCCAGCGTGTCGAGGCCTTCTTCAAGCGCCCGGCGCTCGGCAACGTCAGCCCCGACGAGGTGGTCGCCATCGGCGCAGCGATCCAAGCCGGAGCGCTCACGAGCGCGGAGCGGCGTCGCGGCGCGATTCCGGAGCCGCCGCAGCCGGCCTCTCGTGGCTCGCAGCCACCCTCGGCGCGCAAGAGCCGGCCCCCTCCGATCCCCAGGCGCGGCGGTACGCTGCCGCCCGGGGCCGAGCGTCCAAGCACACCTGGCATGTTCCCCGCGGGCGAGCCGCACACGCAACCCTTCGGCCGCGAGCGCATGCCGACCTCGCCCGGACTGCAGCCGGGCTCGGGCGTGAAGCCGCTGCCGGCCACCGGCCAGCCGATGGTCGTGCAACCGCCGGGCGCGAAGCGTGGCCGGGCAACTCCGGTGAATCCGCGGCGGACGACGGGACCCAGCATGGGAGAACCGCCGGAGACGCTCGCTGGTCTGGGTGCCCGCGGCCGCGTTCCAACGGGAACCGGGCTCGGTCCGGCAGCCGAGCAGGCCCGAGCCGAGACGGAGGGGGCGAGCTCGACGCTTGCCAGTGCCAAGGAGGCGGCACGCGAAGCGAGACGCCGCGCCGCGGCCAGCCACGCCGACATCCCGCTGCCCCTGGTAGGCGTGGACGACGCCGAGACGGATGACGTCACCGCGCGCTCCACGGCCGCGCAGAAGGAGCTCACGCCGGAGGAAGTCGCGGCGAAATACGGCAACTTGCCCCTGATCATGCCCGGCGATGCGCCGGCAGCCACCCCGCGCACAACCGAGGAGAGTGTACCCGCGTATTCGCTCGACACAGCGGATCTGGAGGAGGTCACGAGCACGCGCCCTGAGCCCCAGGGCACGCAGCAGATGCAGGCGTCGCCGGAGCGTCCTCCTCCGCGACGCAGCACCACCTCGTCGACCTTCATCGAGGAAGACGTTCGAGCAACTGCCAATCCCGGGGCTGCCCGGCGAAGCGCCTCCCGCTGCTCCGCCGCAGCCGCAGTGGGGCGCACCGCAACAACCGGCACAACAGCAATGGGGCGCGCCCGAGCCACCGCCGCAGCAGCAGCAGTGGGGCGCACCGCAACAACCCGCTCCACCCGCCCAGCAGCAGTGGGGCGCGCAGCAGCAACCGCAGCAGCAGCAGTGGGGCGCTCAGCCTCCCATGGCCCCGCCGTCGCCCCCGGAGCCGCAGATCCACGAGATGGCCGCGGCGCCGCAGCCGCCGCTGCTGGTGGACGTGACACCGCTCAGCCTGAACGTCGAGACGGTCAGCGGCTTCTGCGACACCATCATCGAGCGCAACACTCCGGTGCCGGTCGAACGCACGCGGAACTTCGTGACCGCCGCCGATGAACAGACGGTGGTGCGAGTGCGGGTCGGCCAGGGCGAGTCGTCACACTTCGAGGACAACACGCTGCTCGGCGAAGTCGAGCTCAGCGGGCTGCGCGCCGCACCGCGCGGGCAGGTCTCGGTCGCCGTGACCTTTGCGCTCGACACGGACGGGATCCTCAACGTCCGCGCTACGGACACCGCGACGGGGCGAGCGACCGAGACGCGGGTCCGGCTGGTGGGCATGCCGGACGCCAGCCAGATTTCGCAGATGGCCGCACGGCAAGCCGCCCATCCGGCCATGTAGCGCGCCGCCTGCGCCTCGCTCTGGCCTCCCGAGCGCCCGCGGGGTACGCATCAAGCTGGATGGTCGACCCCGACGACACCGATCGGGTCCAGCGCTGGGCGACAGTGCTGGACGACTCGAGCTACTACGAGATCCTCGGCGTGCTCGAGATCGCGGACGACCGCGCCATCCGCGAAGCGTTCCACCAGTTCTCGCTCGCCTTCCACCCCGACGTGCACGTGGGCGCGGACGAGGAGCTGCTCGCGACCGTACGCCGCCTGTTCCAGCAGGGAGCCGAAGCCTATCGCGTGCTCAGCCACCCGGAGCTGCGCGTGCGCTACGACATGGCGCTCGCCAAGGGCCACCTCCGCCTCGAGGCCCGCGACGTGCCGGTCGGGCCGGCGCTGGACAGGGAAGCCAAGCCCCTGCACGAGCTCTGCCGCTCCGCCGGCGCGAAGCTCAGCGCGCAGAAGGCGGACAAGCTGATCGGCACCGGCGATCTCGCTGGAGCCAAGCGCGCGCTCGAACAGGCGCTCCAGTTCGACGGCGGCGCCAATCCCGCCCTGTCCGAACGGCTCGAGGCGATCGAGGTCGCGCTGTACGCGATGGGCGAGTAACGGCCGCCGCCGGTCGCCGACATTTCCGCCGACATAACCGGGTATGTCCCCGACAATGTCGCCCCGCGACGCCGCGCTGCCCCGCGCGCCGACACCCGCACCCCACATAACCGGGTATGTCCCCGACAATGTCGCCCCGCGACGCCGCGCTGCCCCGCGCGCCGACACCCGCACCCCACATAACCGGGTATGTCCCCGACAATGTCGCCCCGCGACGCCGCGCTGCCCCGTGCGCCGACACCCGCACCCCACATAACCGGGTATGTCCCCGACAATGTCGCCCCGCGACGCCGCGCTGCCCCGCGCGCCGACACCCGCACCCCACATAACCGGGTATGTCCCCGACAATGTCGCCCCGCGACGCCGCGCTGCCCCGCGCGCCGACACCCGCACCCCACATAACCGGCCACGTGTCGCCCCCGACCATCACACACGACCGACGTGATCGCCCACGTCCAACGCAAGTGCGCCAACGCAAGTGCGCCGACGCGAGACGCCGACGCGAGACGCCGCCGCTCCGTCTCCAGGGCCTTGAATGGCCAGCAGCGTTGTCGCGACGCGGAGAGCCGGCGGTGTCGCGCCGTTTCCATGCGGCGCGAGCGGCTGCCAGGACCCCCACCCTACCCGCTTGGGCGACGGGCAGCCCTTACTTGCCCAGCCCGTCGAGCTCGGCGTTCAGCGAGTCGAGGATGCTCAGCGCCGCTTCCTTGGCCGAGTCGATCTCCGACTCCGGCCCGCTCATCACCAGGCGACCGGTGGCGCCGAACGGTCGCATCTCGTTCAGCTTGACGCGTGCGGCCTTGAGCGCCTCGTTGGCGGCGATGGTCAGGTAGGCCGCTGGCGCGACCTCGAGAATCAGCACCGAGTCGTTCGCCAGCACCATGTTGCCCTTGGAGGTGCCGGTGAAATAGATCGCGTGGTCCTGCTCGATGCCGCGGATGGTCATGTTGGTCAGCACTTGCAGGCGTGAGCGGTCGGTGGGCTTGAGGCCGGTTTGAGACAGGACGGCCTCGCCAGCCGCGCGCACCTCGCCCTGATCTTCGTGCTGGATCAGCATCAGACCGTACTGCCGCTCGGTGACCACCGACCCCAACCGGACCTTGGTGCTCTTCAGCGCCAGGTCGATCATGCGGTGGATCTCCATGGCCGGTGCCAGCTCGAGCATGATGGCGGCGTCGTACTCTTTCGGGTCGTACACCCGATTGTCCTTGGCGATGAACTGTGCCAGCTGGGGCTGGAGCTGGTCGATGAAGATGTAGGTACGAAGCTCGAAGCCGCTTTTCTTGCTCGACATTCTCTCTCTCCAGTTTGCCTACTGCTGAGCCGTTTCGACCGCATCGACGATCCCGACGATGACCGAGCGGACCGGACCGAATTCGTCCGTCGAGAGGAGCTGGCGGGCCGAATTGCCTTCGTCTTCCACCAGCACCGTTTCCCCGACGCCTGCCCCCACCATGTCCACTGCTATCACGTACTTTTCCCCGTCGAAGCTGCCGTCCGGGAGGGTGTAGCGCACCATGAGCTGTTTGCGCCCCCGGTAGAAGGGGTGCTGCTGCGTGGCTACGATGGTGCCGACGACGCGCCCGAGAATCATGGCTCCTCGTAGCTATGCTCGTCGACGATCCCCACGATCGCCTTGTCTACCGGCACGAAGCGCGGCGCGTGCAGGAGCGCCGCTTCGCGCGACGACTCGTAGGTGACTAGACAGCCGGGCCCGGCCTGGTCGGAGGCGTCGGTGGCCACGAACGGCTCGCCTTCCACTTCCAGCCGGGAGGTCAGGGGGCGCACGATGAGCAACTTGATGCCCTCGAGCCCGTCGCTCTTGGTGTGGCTAACCAGGGTGCCGATGACGCGCCCGAGCTTCATCCGCGCCACTCCGGGAAGAAGTGGGTCGAGCTGCCGAGGGTGGCGAGCACGCTCTCGTCGGCACGCCGGATCACCGCCTGCGACCAGCCCTGCGCGTTGCCGCGCTCTGCGCTTCGCTCGGCGAGCTCCAGCGCGGCTTCCACGTCGTGCGTTTCGCCCCACACGCTGGCGATGGCCTTGCCGCTGAGGCCGTCGCCCACGCGCAGCTCTACCAGATCGACCAGCGCGCCTTTGAGGGCTGCATCCACCGCGGCCAGCAAGGTGGGCGGCGTGGCGTTCTGCAATACTCCCAGCGTGTCGCCCGGTGCGGGCCAGCGCCGCACGCCCTGGGAGATGGCCGGAGCGATCCGCTCCTCGGCCCGCGGGAGCAGCACGCTGTCGCACAGCGCCGCGCCCGTCGAGGCCCGCGCCCGGTCGAGCGAGCGCTCCACCGGCTCCACCTCGCCTGCGAACAGGATGAAGAAGCGACCGCTCTGTACGGTTCCGGCGTTCAGAACCTGGACCTCCGCTTCCTTGGCCAGCACGTCCAGCGCAAGGAGACCTTGCGGGACCTCCGCGATGTCGAGCATCGCGAGGGCGGGGCCGAGCGGGGACGCGCTCACCATTTTCTCACACGATCCTGAAGTGATCGACCACGGTGCAGCGCCGCCAGCGCGAGAACGACACCGGAGTGGTCAGCCCCTCGCCAGTGGGGGAAGCGATGGTGAAGGACGTCCAGCCCTCGCCTGCGGCGCCGAGCCCGTCGATGCTGCGGCCGTTCTTCACGAAGATGCTGCAGTTGCACTTCCGCGCCATACGCGAGAGGGCATCCAGATTGTGCGAGTGCATGGTGGCGGTGTGGAAGTTCTTGCCTTCGGCGTCCACGGCCAGGTCGATCGCCTCCTCCACCGTCTTCACCCGCGTGATGGGGAGCACCGGCATCATCTGCTCGGTCCAGATCAGCGGGTGATCGTTCGGAACTTCCACGAGCACCGTGCGCACCTCGGGCCCCGCATGGATGCCCAGGCGCTGCAGAATGACCGAGGCGTTCTTGCCCACCAGATCGCGGTCGATGGTGGCGTGCCCGCGCGGACCGGCCATCTTCTTGAAGATGGCGTTTTCGAGCCGCGGCAGGTCTTTGGGATCGAGCAGCATCGCGCCGTGGCGGGTCATGGCCTGCTTCAGCGCGTCGGCAATGCTATCGACGACGATGCATTCCTTCTCGTCCACGCAGATGATGTTGTTGTCGTGGGAGTGACCGAGCACGACCTTGCGTGCCGCCTTGTCGAGGTCGGCCGTGGCATCGACCACCGCCGGTGGATTGCCCGGACCGGCGCAGATGGCGCGCTTGCCCGAGCCCATTGCCGCCTTCACCACCGCGCCGCCGCCGGTGACCACCAGGAGCCGCACCAGCGGGTGCTTCATCAGCTGGCCAGCGCTCTCGATGGTGGGCTCGGCGATGCAGGTGAGCACGTCGGGCGGGCCGCCGGCCGCCACGATGGTGCGGTTCAAGAGCTGGATGGTGTGCATCGACACGCGCTTGGCGGACGGATGCACGTTGAACAGCACGGTGTTGCCCGCCGAGATCATCGCGATCGCGTTGTTGATGATCGTGGACGTCGGGTTGGTGACGGGAGTGATCGCGCCGATCACGCCGAAGGGCGCCGGCTCCATCAGCATCAGGCCGTGGTCACCTGAGCGCGCGAGCGGCTCGAGCATTTCCGGCCCGGGCGTCTTGTCGGTGACCAGTGCGTTCTTGGTGATCTTGTCTTCGTAACGACCGAGCCCGGTTTCCTCGTGGGCGAACTTCGACAGCGCGTTGACCTCGCGCCGGCACACCTCGCGCATCGCCGCGATGATGGCGTAGCGCTGGCTGAGGGGGACGTCGCAATAGGCGAGGAAGGCACGGCGCGACGCCTGTGCAGCCTCGTCGATGGTGGAATAGACGCCGTCGCCCAGGGCGCCGCCGCCAGCGGGAGCGGGCGCCGCCGCCGGTGGCGCGCTGTGGTTTTCGAGGATCTCCGTGGCCAGCGCCTCGGCGATGCGCCGGATGGCTCTGGGATCAACTCTGGCTTGGCTCATGCCTCACCTCAGACCTCGACCTCGTAGCCGTGCTCGGGGCTGTACTTCTCGTACAGCTGGCGCCCGTCGACCGTCCACTGATCGACGATGGCCATGATCACGGCATCGCAGGGGCGGTTCCTGGTCATCTCGGTTTGTCGGGCGGAGGAGCCCGACGCGAACAGCACGTACTCGTCCACTCCGGCACCGACGGCGTCGACCGCAACGACATAGCCGCCATCCTCCATCGTTTCCGGATTGGTCTGCCTGAGCAGCAGGAACTTGAACCCCTCGATGTTGGGGTCCTTGCGGTTGGAAACGACCGTTCCGATGACTTTCGCGAGCTGCATGCTCGTCCTTCCTCGCCGGTGAAGACGCGTTCACGGCGGCGAAGCGGCGCCCGCCCGGGCGCCGCCCGCCGGAACGCTGGGGAGGGCCTACTTCTTGGTAGCCTGCGCGGCCTGCTCGGCGCGCCCGAGCGGCATGACCAGGTCGACGTTGACGTGGGGACGCGCGATGACGTGGGTGGTGACCACTTCGCCCACCCGGTTGGCGCCGTTCACGCCCGCTTCCACGGCGGCTTTCACCGCCGCGACGTCGCCACGGACCACGGCGGTCACGTAGCCGCCGCCGGTCTTCTCGTACTGGACCAACTCGACGCGAGCGGCCTTGACCATGGCATCCGCCGCCTCGATCACCGCGGCAAAGGACCGGCACTCAATCATGCCCAACGCTTCCGTGCTCATTCGCTCCTCCTGAACCAAACCCGAATTTCTTCAAGTCGAAAATCAATACCCGGCACTTGCGCTGCCGGCTTGCTGCTCTCCGCGCATTTCGCGGACGATCTTGATGCCCACGGAGGCGCCGATACGCGTCGCACCCGCGGCAATCATCTTCTGGGCGTCGCCGGCAGAGCGCACGCCGCCCGAGGCCTTCACTCCCAGCTTGTGGCCGACGGCCTGGGCCATCAGCGCGACGTCCTCGGACGTGGCGCCCTTGGTGGAGAACCCCGTGGAGGTCTTCACGAAGTCGGCGCGAGCCCGCGCGGCCTCTCGGCAAGCCGCGACCTTCTCGTCGTCCGTGAGCAGCGCGGTTTCGATGATCACCTTGAGCAGCGCGTTGCCTTCGTGCGCCACCTCGCGCACGAGCCGGATGTCTTCGTAGACGCCCTGGAGGTCCCGGGACTTGAGCGCGCCGATGTTGATCACCATGTCGAGCTCCTGCGCCCCATCGCGCAGCGCCCGCCGCGCCTCGAGTGCCTTGACCTCCCTGGGCGTGGCACCCAACGGAAACCCGATGACCGTGCACGTCTTCACGTCACTGCCGCGGAGCGCTAGCTGGCAGCGCCTGACGTGCACCGGATTCACGCACACCGAGGCGAAGCCGTACTGGCGGGCTTCGTCGCACAGTTGGTCGATCTCCGCGTAGGTCGCGTTGGCCCGGAGCAGCGTGTGGTCGATGTACTTGGCCAGGTCCTCGGGCACGTTCCTGACGCCGAGGCGCCCGCTGACCCGGGACGCGGGCCGACCCCGCACCAGTGACCGCACGGCGTCCGGCGCCGACGTCGGGCACTGGTTGTCGCAGTTTTGACAGGTCTTGCAGCCGCCCGCGACCACGCCCGTGTCGAGCGTGGACAAGAGCTCTGGACTATCGGACAGCACCCGCGTGATTTGTTGGATGAGCTGCTGCTTCTGGTCCGGTGCCGCGACCATCTTCAGGGACCTCCGGGGGCGACCTTCGTCGAGGGCATCAATCATGGCGACGCGCCGCTTGTGGCGGAGCACTGTACACTCAACCGTGAGAAAAGTATCGACGATAGTGAGCGCCAGATCGGGCTTCAGGTAGCCCGCCCCGAGCGTGAGCACGTTGGCGTCGTTGTGCTCCCGGGCGTTATTGGCGGTGGCTTGATCGAAGGCCATGCCCGCGCGCACGCCCGGCACCTTGTTGGCCACCATGCACGAGCCGATGCCGGCCCCGTCCACCACGATGCCGCGGCGGGCACTGCCCCCGGCAACCAGCTCGGCGACCTTCCTGGCGAACACCGGGTAGTCGACCGCTTCGGTGGAGTTGGTGCCAACGTCCACCACGGCCACGCCGTGGCGCTCGAGGTGCGCCTTGATGGTCTCCTTCAAGGGATAGCCACCGTGGTCCGCACCGAGGGCGACCAGCCCGCCCCCGAGCGCGTTTTCCGGAGCCATCGTCAAGGCGCGGACTATAGAGGCGATCGCGCCGGCATGGCAATCGGCCTGGTGGCCCAAAAGCGCGGGATTCTTCCCGCGACTGTTGCTGCGCTGCGGGGGGCAGCGCGCCGCCCAGCGCCTACCGCCCCAGCCTCCAGTTCAAGTTGCCCGCAGTCCCCGTCACTTGCAGGCGCCCGCCGTGCAGGCCCTCCAGGTGACACCAGGTGCACAGCGCGATCACGTTCTCGTCCTCGTCGCTGCCCCCGTGTGAGCGGAACTTCACTTGGTGGGGTGTCACATCGTGGCGCGAGCACACGGGGCTGGAGCAGGTGTAGCGGTCGCGGGCGTAGATGTGGGCGTACTTCTCGCTGCGCTGGGTGAGGTGGCGCCAGGCTTTCCAGAAGGTGTCGCACAGCACGCGGACGAAGCTGGTGCCGCGCGGTAGATGTTTGTGCATCACGCCGGCGAGGGTGCGCCAGAAGCGCGCGGTGTCGCGCTCACGCCTAGATCCATGCGCACGCTCGCTGCGGACGCGCCGCGCCTAGCGGACATCTGGCTTTGTGCTTCGAGCACGGCGTCGCGGTCGCCGGAGAGCACGCGCGATTCGAGTTGATGGCTCTCCCGCACGGTCTCTTCGGTTGGCGGCGTGACCCGTCCGCCGAAGTCGCGCGAGAGCTCGGCTGCGCGCACCTCTTCTTCGAGCTGCTTCACGGTGCGGGCGCGCGCCCGCTGGACCCAGACTTCGGCTGTCTCCGCGGTGGCGACGCGCGAAACCAACAGCGCGGACTCGTAGCCGATCTCGCCTGCGCCCAGTGCCTGCCGGACCCGCGCACACCAGCGGCGCGCTAGCGCGACCTTGGCCTTGAAGCTCGATGGCGAGATACCGAGGCGCTCGCGCACGTGCTGCGACTCGGTGGCGTAGCCGAGACGACGCCAGCCTTCGGCTTCATGGAACGCTAGTGCGGTACGCCCTAGCTCCACCTCGCGCTGACCGAGCTCCCGCGAAAGCTGACGGATGCGCGCATCCAGCGCCTGCAGGCTCCCGGGTAGCTCGAACACGGCCGCAACTCGTCTCCCCCCGGGACCGCGCTCGGTGAAGTTCTCCTCGCAGCGCTGCTCGGACTCATCACGCCAGGCGTCGAGCTGCTGTCGCCATCTGTTCTGTGCGTCGGCCTCGCTGTCGCTCTGGTCGAAGGCCTCCAGATCGTTTGCCGGCAGCCCGTGCGAGAGCGAGCTGTAGCTCTCCGAGAGCAGCGCGTGCACGAAGCCGCCGGTCGTGTGCTCGCCGAGGGCGTGCTCGGCGAAGCGCCGCGTCCACTGCCAGAGCCAGATGTCCGCCGCGCTCATCGTCACGCCGAGCGTCACCTTGTCGATGGCGCCGGGCTCGGCGGGAGCGGGCGACAAACCCGCACAGGCCACCCCCTTCAACTCGGCCAGATGCGCCCGCATCCTGCGCACGGTCGAGCCGAGTGCCAGGCCCGTCAGCGTGGCGTCTGTCTCCGGCGTTGCATGGCGCGCGACGAGCTCCGCCATGCACCAGCCGATCGCGCCACCCGACAGCGCTGCGCGGAGCTGCGGCAGCTTTGCCACGCGGAATGCAAATAGACGCGACTCGTTCGCCCAACGAGCACTCCGCCCGCAGCGCTCGCGAGCGTACGCGCCCAATGACGAGAACCCGAGCTCGTGATGCCCGCTTCGCTGCACCTGCAGCTCGAGCAGCTCACCCAGCATCAGCCGCGTCCGGCTCTCGCCGCGCACCAGCTCGGCCAGCCGCGCGTCGAGTCGCACCACCTCATCCGGCGGAGCCGCACGCGCGCCCCACACCCCCGCACCGGATGCCCGCGCCAAGGCGACACCACCCCCGGAAAACATACACCCAGCCTAGTGATAGCTGAATACATGTCCAGTAGTTCGTGAAGGAATATCGAGTCCGGCGCGGCGCGCGTCCAACGTGTCCGTTTCCAGCAGGTCCTGGCACCGATGCCGCGTGGTGGGACCTCCGCAACGCTGCGGCGGCTGCGTGGTGTGTCCCGGCCTCGAGCTCGCGGTGGTGCGGCTGGCCGCCAGCGCTGTGCCCGGTCGTGCCGAAGTGTGCGCCGATGCGAGAGCGCACGAAGGCGTGCCCCTCCAAGGCCGTTCGACCAGGGGCGGGTCCGCGACGGACACGCCGACGCAGAAGAGTTCGACCATTCGAGGGGTCTCGATCGTTTCCAGGTTACGGCTCTGACAATTTCGACAGATTCCTGTTCAATAGATTCCTGTTCGATGACCGGAAAGAACTCGGGGGGGAATTGGCTCGCGGATTTCCATGCGGGCACGCCCGGCGCGCTCGAGGACTTCTACCGGGTTTACTACCCGACCGTCGATCGGGCGGTGGGGCGGATCATCGACGGAGCCGACCGCGAGACAGTGGTCCACGAGGTGTTCCTGCGCGTGCTGTCCAGCGCCGAGTTCCGGCAGGGGCTGCGCGGCGGATCGCCAGCGGCGTGGATCGGGACGGTCGCGCGCAACCAGGCCATCGACTACCGGCGCCGGCGCGGGCGGGAGATCCCGCAGGCCGAGCCGAGCGGTCGTCTGGACGGCGACGACTCCCGCGAAGAGGCTGCCACGGTAGCTCGTCTGCTGGTCGAGCGCTTCCGGTCCGAGGTGTTGCCGGAAAAGTGGGCGCCCGTGTTCGACGCGTGCTTCGTCGGTGAGCTGACGCAGCGTCAAGCCGCCGACATGCTCGGCATGTCGCGCACCACGCTCCTCTACCAGCAGCACCGCATCCGCGCGCTGCTGCGCGCATTCCTGCTGGAGGAGGACGCATGACGCGCTGCAAGGAGCGGCGGCTAGTCGACCGCCATTTCGAGCTCCGCCTGGACGCGGCCGGCGAGCGCCGGTTGCGGGAGCACCTGTCAGACTGCGCGGCATGCCGCCGCTACTACGAGCGCTGGCAGCTCTTCGAGAAGCTCGACCCCGCGCGCGCAGCGATCCGCAGGAGCGGCTCGCCTTCGCGCTCGGGTTCCGGCGCAGCGCGATGCGCCGCTGGCGCCGGCCCGCGTGGGCACTGCCGGCAGCGCTTGTCGCCGCCGCAGCGTGCGTCGCACTACTGGTCATGCGTCCGCGCCCGGCCCCGGAGTTCCAGGCGCGCGGAATCGTGGCCGAGCCGCGCATCTCCGCGTATCGCGTCTTGCCGAACGGCAAGTCGTCGGTGCTCGGCGACTCGATGCGCGCGAATGACGAGCTGGCATTCGCGTACGACAACACGCGCCGCGCGACGCGCTTGATGATCTTCGGAGTCGACGACCGTCAGCACGTGTATTGGTATTTCCCCGCGTGGGTCGACCCGGCGAAGTCGCCTGTGGCAGTCTCGATCACCGTGGGGCGACACGAGCTGCCGGAAGCGGTCGCGCAGCATCTCGAAGTGGGGACGCTGACGCTGTACGCGGTGTTCACCGACAAGGCGACCACGGTGCGCGACGTGGAGGGCTCGCTCGGTCGCTACACCAAGGCCGCGGCCTGGTCGAAGCGCGTACGGGTGACGCCATGAGAGCGCTGTTCGCCGCTGCCCTCGCGCTGTTGCTCGCGGCCTGCACGGGCGATCTGCCGCTGGACAATCGCCCCTGCCCCTGCACCGCCGGCTACACCTGCTGCGAGCTCACGAACACCTGCCTGAAGTCCGGCGCGAAGTGCGGACCGTCGGAGCTGGTGCACCTGCTCGGCGCGCCCGGCGGCACGGGCACGATCGATGGCACCGGTGAGGTAGCCCGCCTGGCGAATCCCACGAGCATCGTCGGCGACGACAGCTTCCTGTACGTCAGCGTATCGGGCGGGTACTGGTTCTACCCACCAGATGGCGGCGCAGAAGACTGGCCTCTGTACCTTTGTCGCCAGGACTATTGTCCGGACACCTATGACCCCGCTACTGCGCCTCCTCTCGTCGGTCCATGCATGACGGAACACTGTCCGGGCCTTTTCGCCCCGGGCGTCCGGCGGATCTCCCGCAAGACCGGGGACGTGACCTGGCTGGTCGAGAGCCACTACATTGGCTCGCTTGCGCTCGTACGATCCGTCCTTGTCGGCGCCCTCGATGACGATTTGGCGCCGGCCTGGACCCCGGCAGCGGATTGGGTATCCCCTACTCCGCGCGTCATCGTCGAGATCGATCGCAACAGCGGCAAGCTCACCCCTCTAGCGGGAGCGAATGCGAGGGACGAGCCACGGGACGGCGTGGGAAAGGAGGCGCGATTCGGTCACATCTACGGCATGGTGGGCAACGTCGATGCAGTCTACGTCACCGACGGCTCGCTGCTGCGAAGACTCAATCTGTCCACTGCTGCGGTGACCACGCTGATGGGCCCGGCAAGCTGGAGCGGCAAGCCGCTCACAACCACAGCGAACGGCAAGTTGGGCGCGATCATGTTGCACAACGACCAGCTCTACGTGGTCGACACCGAGAACTCGGAGCAGTCGTCCGGCGGGCAGTCGCAACAGACCGTCTGGCGGTACGACCTTGCCACCGGAAAGGTAGCCAAGTTGGGCCTGGGTCCCCCCGGGATCACGGGGCTCTGCTCCAACCCGGTTTCCGGGCACTACGAGTACCTTGCCGGGAACAGCCTAGGCGTCTGGTGCGCTTCCGACGGTTCGGTCTACATCGCAGACACGCGTGACAGCGAGATCGAGGAGATACCCCCCTACGACACGCGGAGGACGCTTGCTGGAGCTGCCGCAGGCCAGGGGACGGACAGCGCGGGGCCGTACATGCGCTTGCCCGAGCCCAGAGCACTGAGCAGCAACGCGGCCGGAGACATCGCAGTATTCCCTCTGCTGGCGATCGTCCGGGCAGACGATCCGTCCACGGTTGAACGGTACCAGGTTCCGGCCAACGGTCCCTTAGCAGACCCCAGCGTGTCGTGGTCGATCGCGATGGGGTCGGACAACAAGCTCTACTACGCGAACGGCCTCGCGGAGATCGACGAGCTGGATCTCGCTACCGGTGCCGTGTCGCTTGTCGTCGGCGCTCCAGAGCTTGGCGATCTCGATGTGAACGACCTCGCATACGACGACGTGGGCTCGCTCTACTACTCGGGCTACTTTGGTTGGCGCTGGGGCTTGTGGCGCGTCGAGCCGTCGAACGGCAAGACCGAGCTGATACCGGAGGGCAGTAGGTTCAGCCTGATCGCCGTAGACGGGACGCGGCAGATCTTTGGCGCGTCTAGAAACGATGCGGGTGAGTGGAGGCTTGGACGCCTGGATCTCTCCACGCTCGAGCTGACATGGCTTCCGACTCCGCCCGACGGCTGGGAGCCCAGCGCTCTGGCGTACGACCCCTCCGGTATCCTCTACGTCGCGGAGGAGTTCCGCCAGCGCGTCCGCGGGCTCGTTTTGGCCACGGGTGAGGTGTTCGACCTTGTGGGCAAGCCTGGCGAGAGGGGCCTGCGCACCGGGCCGCTGGCGACGGCGCGCTTGAACGTTCCCACGGCGCTCGCGATCCTGCCGAACGGCGCCCTCGCGATCGCGGACGGAGTCGAGAACACCGTGGTGGTGGTCCGATGACGCGCTGGGGTGTGCTGTTCGCGGCGGCGCTGCTCTTCGCGGTCCGGCCCGCGCACGCGGCGCCGGGCCACGCGGCGTTTGCCGTCGTCATCGGCGTGAACCACGCGGTGGATCGGGATCTCCCTACGCTGCGCTACGCGGACGATGATGCTGTCGCCTACGCCCATCTGTTCCGTCTGCTCGGCGCGCGCAGCTATGTCCTGGCGCGCCTGGACGCGAACACGCTGCGGCTGCATCCCGCGGCTGCGAAAGCGACCCTGCCGCCGACGCGGGCCTCGCTGGCAAAGGTGGAGAAGCAACTCGCGAGCGAGGTCCAGAACGCGAAGCGGCACGGGCAATCCACGACGCTCTACCTCGTGTACGCCGGGCACGGAGCCGTCCACCACGGAAAGGCCTACGTCCTTCTCGAAGACGACCGGCTCGATGCGGCGCGGCTCTCCGCGTTCATCAAGCAGGTCGGCGTGGATCGCGCGCACGTCATTGTCGACGCTTGTGATTCGGGTCTACTGGCGGCGAGCCGCGGGCCCGGCGGGCGGCGCCGGCCCTACGCCGGCTTCAGTCACATGGGGCCGCTGTTCGACAGTCATCGCGTGGGCCTCCTGCTCTCCACATCATCGGGTCGCGAGAGCCACGAATGGGAAGCGTACCAGGCCGGCGTGTTCAGCCACGAGGTGCGCTCGGGCCTGTACGGCGCGGCGGACGCCAACCACGACGGTCGCGTCACGTACCGCGAGATCGCCGCGTTCGTCAGCCGCGCCAATGCGGCGATCCCGAACGAACGCTTCCGTCCCGACGTGTTCGCGCGGCCGCCGGCTGGCTCGGACAACCTCATCGACCTGCGCCCAGCCATAGCGCGCCGGATCCACATCGGACATGCCAGGAGCGCGCACTGGGTGCTCGAGAACGCCGAAGGCGTGCGGCTTGCGGATTTCCACCCGCCTCCCGACGGCAATGTCAGCGTGCTCCGCCCGGACGATGGCGAGCTGTTCCTGCAACGCGTGGGCGCGGCCGGCAACGGCGTCGAGAAGGAGTACGCGATCCCGGCGGGACGCGCTGCGGTGGACCTCGATGACCTCCAGCCTGAACGGCCACGGGTCGCAATGCGCGGCGCTGCCAACGAAGCACTTCGTCTGCTGTTCACGCTGCCGTTCGGCGAGGCCGATGTGAAGAGCTACCGCTTTCCGCCGCCCGCGCCCTGCGCGCCCGTGGCCGATGCGCCGGATCGAGCGCCACAGCAGGCCGCGTGGCGCAAGCCCACGGGGACCGTCCTGCTCGGCGTGGGCGCGGCCGCGGCGGTGACCGGCGGCGCTCTGCTCCTGTCCGCCGCGAACACCCGCTCCGGAGCGGGCACGCTTTCGCAGCGCGACATCGCCGAGGAGAACGCGCGCATCGCCGATCGAAACCTCGGCGCGAAGATCTCGTTCGGGGTGGCGGGCGCCGCGGTCGTCTCGGGGCTCGCCGTGCTGCTCTGGCCCTCGAGCTCGGGCACGATCTCAGCGAGCGTCCAGCCGGGCGGCGCGGAGATCACCTACGCGCGCCCGCTCGCGTTCTGACCCGCGGCGCTCGAGCCAGCTAGCGCCGTGCCCCTGTTCGCGCGATCGCAGTGAACGCGCCTGCGTCCAGGCTGGCTCCGCCGACCAGCGCGCCGTCGATGTCCGCGCAGCCGAGCAGCGCCGCGGCGTTTCCGGCGTTGACGCTGCCGCCATACTGGATGCGCAATACGCCGGCGAAGGTCGCGCCGAAGTGCTTCCCGATGTGCGAGCGCACGAAGGCGTGCGTCTCTTGCGCCTGCTCGGGGGTTGCGGTCACGCCCGTGCCGATCGCCCACACCGGCTCGTAGGCGATCACCAGCTTCGACAGCGCTGCCGCAGAGTGCGCGCCGAGCGCCGTGTCCAGCTGCCTTGCCAGCACCGACTCGGTGGTTCCGCTCTGGCGCTCTGCCAGCGTTTCTCCCACGCACAAGACCGGTGCGAGCCCGGCGCCGAGCACTGCGCCGAGCTTCTCTGCGACGCGCGCGTCGGAGTCGCCGAACCACGCGCGCCGCTCCGAGTGACCCACCAGCACCCGCGTGCAGCCCATGCTCGCGAGCATCTCCGCCGACACGCCGCTGGTGTAGGCGCCGCGCGGCAGCGGATGCACGTCCTGTGCGCCGACTTCGAGGGCCGAGTCGCGGAACACGCGCCGGCAGAGGTCGATGAACACGAACGGCGGGAACACCACCACCTGGCTGCCGCGGTGCGAGCCGAGCTGATTGCGCAGCTCCCGCGCCAGGCGCTCCGCCGCCGGCAGCGTCGGGTTCATCTTCCAGTTGCCACCGATGACGGGGGTGCGGGTCATGAGCCAGGGGATCCGGTTACCGCGAGGCGGCGTCACACCAGCGTGTTGAACAGTTCCGCGCGCGGATCGGGGATGACGATCTTGTCGACCAGCAATCCTCGCGCCTCGATGACCTCCGCGCCCGCTTCCAGCGACTCGCGCACGTCGTCGACGCTGCCCGTGAACGCCAGGTACGCCTTGCCGCCGAGCGCCATGGCCAGCCGGCACTGCACCACTTCGACCAGCGCGCGCTTGGCAACGTGGTCGAGCGCATCCACCAGACAGGCAACCGAGTAGCATTCCAGGATGCCGAGGGCGCCCTTCCGCGACAGCTCGTTCGCGCTCGACAGGGCGGGATACACGTCCGGGTGGACGTTGCTGATGAGCACGTGGTCGATGGCCGTTTCCCGAGCCACATCCATGCCCGCTGCCAGGCTCGCTTCAACCTCGTGCTGCTCGCCGGCCACCAGCACCATGAACTTCCCCGAGCAGATCGAGCGCGACATGACAAGCTCGACCTCGGCCGCCTTGAGCATGGCGTCGGTGGTGTGCATGCCGCGCGCGATACTCGATAGCTCGATCAAGGCCAGGGCCGGGGGCTTGGGGCGATAGGTTTCCAAGTGCATCGCTCACCTCTGGATGTGGACGCGCCCGTCGACCTTGCTGACGCGGCCGCTGATGCTGGCGTGCACGTGAGCGCCGAGCTTGCCGTCGGGCACCGTGGCGATGCGCTGCCCCGCTTCCACCCGGTCGCCCACCGCCACCACCGGCTCCGCGGGCGCGCCGATGTGCTGCGAGAGCGGGATCTCCACGTGCTCCGGCTGCAGCTGCACGTCCTTCATCGGCGCCGGGCGGTCGTATTCGACCAGTCCCAGCCGCTGGATCAAGCGGCTGATGGGCACGCGCCGCGAGTCGCGGATCGGGTGCGCCACGCCTTTGGACGGCAGCGGCTTCGGCCGCGGATCCCGCTCGCGCCACACCTGCTTGGAGCGCACGCACATCTCCATGACCGGCAGATCCTCGGGGCACGCGTACAGCGAGCACAGGTTGCACTCGCAGCACGCCAGGCCCAGCCTCGCCCAGCCCGCCTCGGCCTCGCCGGCAAAGCCCACCGAGCGCATCACCTTGTGCGGCTCGATGGCGTAGCCCAGGAGGAACCGCGGGCAGAAATCGGTGCAGTACGAGCACTGGTCGCAGGCGCTCTTGGCGATCATCAGGTTGGAGCGCGCCGGGCGCTCGCGGCGACGCACCAGATTGTGCGAACGCGGCAGCACGATGTAGCCGCCCGTGGTCTTGGTGACGCGCGAGTCGAGGCCGACGAGCTTGCCCATCATGGCGCCGCCATCCAGGATCACCGGGTCGTCCACCGTGGCGCCGCCGGCCAGCGCGATCACCTCGGCTGCCGTCACGCCCACCGGCACCGTCACGCTGCACGGCGCCGCGACGGCGCCGGTCACCGTCAGGCTCGAGTGGGTCACGGGGATGCCCTCGGCTGCGCGGGCAACGTTGATCAGCGTTTCCACGTTGTTGACCGCGCACCCCACGTGCAGCGGGAGGCCGTCGTAGGGGATCAGCCGCCCGGTCACGTCGTACACGATGACGTATTCGTCGCCGGCCGGGTAGAAGCTGCCGAACAGCGCCAGCTCGATGTCGCTGCCGATGTAGCGCCCGAGCGCCTCGATGGCGCGCTTGTACTTCTCCTTGATGGCAATCACGCCGCGCTGGGCGCCGCTGGCCTCCATCGCCAGCCGCATGCCCCGCACCATGGTCTCGGCCTCGAGCCGGATCAGCTCCTGGTCCTTGTACAGGAGCGGCTCGCACTCGGCGGCGTTGCAGATGTAGGTGTCGACCTCGGCGCCCAGCTTCACGTGGGTGGGAAACCCAGCACCACCAGCGCCGACCACGCCGGCATCCTGCACCTGCTTTACGACCGGGTGAGCCACGGGGGCGCGCAGTAGAGCATAGCCGACAGCGCTTCTCCAGCCGGCTCCGGGTCGACCGCGGCGGGAACTGGGCCAGAGTCGCCTGTCTTCGATATGGGATGAGCATGGCCCCACGGCACGATCTCGATCCCCGGCTCGGCTCTTTCGATGACTACTTCCGGGCCTACCTGGCCGAGCGCCAGAACCCCTGGACGCGGCGCGCACAGCTCGCGACAACCAGCCTGGGCGTAGGCCTGGTGGCCACCTCCTTCGTCGGCGCCGCCGCGGCTTCGCTCGCGCCCGCCTGGCTCGGCCAGCGCCTGTTCGAGCGCAATCGCCCGCGCGGCGTCAAGAACCTCGCCTGGCGCCTGCGCGCCGATCTGCTGCTCTGGACCGAGGCGCTGCACAAGTTCCTCGGCGGCAGCGACCTCCGCTCGCTGCGAGTCGTCGAGAGCGTGGCGTCGCGGGTTGTCGAAGCCTGGCCCGAGCCGGTTCCGGAGGGCGATGGGTTCGAGGTCGGGGCTTCAACGGAGCCCGATACGTCGCCGCGCGCCGCAGTACCGCCCCCGCCGAGCCCAGCCGCGTCGCGTGACTGGGCGGTCTGGCAGTAGCAACCGGGGCGTCGGAGCGCCGCGTAGGACGACCGGACCCGGTCCGGGCGGGCACCCGAAGCACCCGTTCCGGACCCCCGGAACCCAGCCATCTCGAGCCACCCGACCCACAACAACTGACCGGCCCGGGGTCGAATCTGGTAGCATGGATCGGCCGACAAGCCGGTGGTTCCGACGGAGTCTGGGGTCGGTCGAGGGAGGCACGGCCCGGAGGCCAGCTACATCTGGCGATCGACGCCAGGGATGATAAAAAAGAACACCCCGACCCGGGCGTCTTGGATCGAAATGTGAACGTAGACGTATCTCTTGGTAATATATAGGGAAAGGGTAACCCCCATTGGCCCCGCCCGACAGCGCGGGGTGCGTCGAAAGGTCAAACGTGAAGATTTCCTGCCCTGCGTGTGCGGCCAAGTACTCGATCGCTGACGAGAAGGTTCAGGATCGCCTCGCCAAGATCCGCTGCCGCAAGTGCGGCACGACGATCGTGATCGACGGCAAGGCCAACCCGGTCAACGTCTACGCTGCCGACGGCAGCGCGCCGGCCGCTTCCGGAGCTCAACAGGAAAGTGCGCCTGCCGCCGCTGCCGCGCCCGGAGCCGGAGCCGGAGGCGAGTACTCGGTCGATTTCGGCGACAACGACCAGCGCACGATGCCGCTCGCCCAGCTCGTCGAAGCCTACAACGCCGGACAGGTCACGGCGGAGACGTTCGTCTGGGCCGACGGAATGGCCGACTGGCAGCCGCTGGGCGAGGTCGCGGAAATCGTGGACGCGCTGCACGCCGCAGCGAGCGCGCCTGGCGCCGCCGACGCCGCTGCCGGCTTCGACGCGGGCGCCGCCGCCGCTGCCGGCTTCGACGCAGGCGCCGCCGCTCCCGGCTTCGACGCAGGCGCCGCCGCTCCCGGCTTCGACGCAGGCGCCGCCGCTCCCGGCTTCGACGCGGGCGCCGCCGCCCCCGGCTTCGACGCGGGCGCCGCCGCCGCACCCGGATTCGATGCCGGCGCCGCGCCGGGCTTCGACGCGGGTGCCGCTGCCACCCCCGGTTTCGACCCTGGCGCCACCGACGCGGCCGGCCTAGGTGCCGGCGCTGCCGCAGGTGCGGCTTCCCCATGGGAAACCGAGCAGGCCCACGCGCGCGCCGCTGCTCGACCCGGAGGCGGACGCGGCTCCACTGCCGATCTGTTCGGCAGCTTCGACACGGCGGGGAGCGAGGAGGACGTGACCACGAGTGCTCCCCAGGGCGAGCCCTCGGCGCCGGCTCCCGCAGCAGCTACCGGCGCCCGCAACGAGTCGTCCGTGCTCTTCTCGCTCAGCGCACTGACCGCGTCGGGCCCAACCGCCAGCAAGCCGGATGCCACCACGGCCACCCGTGAGGACTCGGGGCTTATCGACCTCAAGGCCCTGACTGCCAGCTCGAAGGCCGACGAGAACCCCGCGGATGCGGACGGCGGATTCGGCGCGCCGCTGATGGCCGCCCCGCTCGGCATCGCGGCGCCGTTGGGCGGCGGAGTCGAGGCGCAGATCGCTGCGCCCGGTGCAGACGGCGGTGGCAAGAGCAAGACAGGGCTGTTCGTCGGCGGCGCCATCGTGGTCGCTGCGCTGGTGATCGCGGGCGCGGTCATCGCGACCTCTTCTGGCAAGCAGCCTGCCGCACCCACACCCAGCGCCACGCAGCCGGTCGCCACGGCAGCTCCCACGCCCAGCGCGACACAGGCCGCGCCTGCCGATTCGCTCGCTGCCAAGCCGCCCGCCACCGGCACCTCCGAGACGGCCGAAAACGCGCCTGACGGCGGTGCAGCCAAGAAGCCCGTCGCCGTGCACCACTACGGGGGACGCGCAACGCACGCCACGCCCCACTCCGGCGGTGCGGTGTCGAATCCCAAGCCGAAGCCGAAGCCGAAGGCACATCACTCCGCGTGCGGCTGCGCTCCGGGCGACCTGGAGTGCGCCATGCGCTGCGCCGCCAAGTAGCGCCACCGCGACGGACTCGACTGCAACGAGGCCCGCCGATCGCGGGCTTCGCGGGCGGGCTGTCTCAGCGCGCCAACGGCGCCGGTACAGCCAGGGAAACGTAGCCGCGCGGTGCGTCGAGCTCGAACACCTCGCCGCGGCGATCGGTAAGCCCCAGCCGCATCAATCCGTCGGCGCGCAGCAGTGCGAACGGCGCCCTCGGAGCCGGCTCCGCGGAGCCCATCGGCACCACGTAGACGCTGACGGGTTCGCTTCCCGCAGGGGGCAGCTTGGGCGGGTCGGAACAGGTCGCTGCGACCCGGCCGTCCTTGTCCTCCTGCCCGCAGCGCGCGAGCGCCCGCTGGTCGAGCGTCGGCTTCGAGGACTTCACCGAGGCGATCAGCTCGGCTGCCGCGGAACGCGCCACCGGCGAGGGGTCATCGAGCAGGAGCCTGCGGGCGCGGGACCCGTTCTGGCAGCGTCGCCCGGCGACCCGGAGGCCAGCCAGAGCGTTGGCCCGCACGTAGCTGCGCGTGTCGTCCAGCGCCTTGCACAGAGCAGGGAGCGGATTGTGTGTCCGCGCCGCAACGCGTCCCAGAGCCGCTGCAGCGTCCCCTGCGACCGCCACGTCGCGGTCCGCCAGCGCGTGCGTCAGAGCGGCCACGTCCGCTCTGGTTCCCACCGCTCCGAGCGCCCACACCGCGTTCGCGCGGACCGACCCGTCGACATCTACGGCCAACTGCCGCAGCGTGTTCGCGGCTTCGGGATGCGAGGCCAGGGCCTCGGCCAGCTTGACGCGGTCGGCAACGGCCGTGGCCTTCTTCGCGAGCGCCGCCAGCCGCTGCGAGCCGCGCGCGCCGGGTATCCGCCCCAACGCCTCGATCATCGCGTCCCGCTCGCCGCCGCGGCTCGAGCGCATGAACCGCTCCGCGCGCTCGCCGTCGTGCGGATCCTTCGATCGAGCCAGAGCGCCGGCGAGCGCGATGGCGATGGCGCGACGGTCCTGCGCGGCGGAGCGCTCCAGCCGATCCAGCAGCACGCGCGCGGACGCTCCCGATGCGGACCGTTGGAGCGCAACGGCTGCCGCCAGCCGGATCCCCGCGTCGTCCGCATCCAGAGCGTCGAGCAACGGTGCGTCCTGACCTGCCGGACCCAGCATGCCCAACGCCTGGATCGCCGCAACGCGGAGCTCGTCGTCGTCGGCGTCCTTGGCGATCGGAGCCAACACCTTCACGGCGCGCGGCGAACCGGTGCGCCCGAGTAGCCGTGCCAGCGCGGCGCGCTCCGTCTTGCTCGAACGCGCGGCATCGAGAGCCCGCGCGATAGGTTCCACGGCGCGTCCGTCCGGTTTGTGCGGATCGAGTAGGGCCGCCGTCGCATCGATGGCGGCGCGGCGCACGAGGGGATCCACATCGCCGAGGTGCTCCAGCACCGTCGGCAGGCTTGCAGGATCTGCGAGCGCGGCCAGCGCGCCGAGTGCCGCCCGCGGCCGCACCACGCCACGCCTGAGCGCGCTCTCGATGGCGGGGACCGCGCGGCGAGAGCCGATCTGGCCGAGCGCCAGTGCACAGCCGTCGGCGAGCCGGGGTGACGGCTGGCCGACGAGGCATTCCAGAAGACGCGGCACGGCGCGGGCCCCCACCTCGGCCAACGCCGAGCGGACCGGCGACGTGCTGCTGGCCGGATCGTCGGAGCCCAGTGCCGCGACCAGGGCCTCCAGCCCCTCGGGCGACGGGATGTGCGCCAGAGCACCCAGAGCGGCAGCCCGCACTGTCTGCCGCGGGTCGTCATGCAGAAGCGAGACAATCGCGAGCGTCGCCTGCTTGTCGTGCAGGCGCCCGAGCGCCACCAGCGCCGCGATGCGCACGGACTCGTCATTGTCGCGAAGTGCCAACACCAGTGCGCTCGAAGCACGCGGATCGCCGAGCTCGCCCAGCGCGCGCGCGACGCTCTTGCGCACCACCGCTCGCGAGTCCTGGATCTTGCCGATCAGCGGCACCACAGCCTGGCGATCGCCCAGCCTGGCGAGCGCACGGATCACGGCGCGGCGCACGTGCGGCGTGGTGTCATCCAGGTGCCCGAGCAGCGGCATCACGGCGTCCTTCGAGCCGGATGCTCCCAACGCGCGCGCGGCCGCCTCGCGCACACCTGGGTCGGGATCCCCGAGCACGCGCCCCAGCGGTGCGACCGCGCGTGGGGTCGGGCTCAGCGCGAGCGCCTGCGCCGCTGCCAGCCGGACACGCCGCTCCGGATCGTTCAGCCAGGACACGACGCGCCGACCGACTCCCGGAAGTCGCAGCTGCATGGCGACTTCCGCAGCCGACAGCCGTACCTCGGCGTCCGGATCGTCGAGCGCCGGCGGAACCAGCTTCCTGGCGACCGCTGCCGGAAGCTCGGCCAACCGCGCCGCCGCCTGCCGCCGCACCCCCACGTCGTGGGACCCCAGCTGCTTTTCGACCCGCTCGATGGTGTTGGGCCACACGAAGGCCGCCGCGGGCGCCGCGACCAGCAGTGCCGAAGCAAGAAGCGGGATGCCCAGGCGTCGCACGCCCCGAAGCTAGCAGATCCTGATGCGTCCCGCCGCGGACCGCGGCGCCTCAGGCCGCGAGCGGCAGCTGCAAGCGGCCTGGCTCGATCCCCATCTCTTCGAACGCCTGCTGCGACGCGCGGCGCTGCAGCGGCCGGAGATACCCGTAGAAAAGCAGGTTCTGCAGGACCAGGCGCGCCAGGACGTAGTACTCGAGCACGTCGAAGCCGATCGCCACCGCCAGCCCGAACACGAGGGACCCGAATCCGAAGCAGCTCTTCCACACGCGCATCGCGGCCGTGGCCCGACGCCGGTAGATGGCGGCGTACCGCCTGTCGTACGCGGGCGTCCTGTCGATGCTCCAGAACGTGTGCGGATCGAAAGCGCGTACGACCTTCTCCTGGCTCGCCAGGTAGAAGAGGTAGATCGGCCAGGCGATCCTGGCACCCAGCGAGTCGCGGTTCTGCCCGGCTTCGTAGCGGCGCTTCGCGCTTTCCAGATCCTCACCGTCGCGGCAGCCCGGAACCGTGAAGCGCAGGAACACGTTCTTGAAGTGGTCGTACATGCTGGTGTGGAACGAGCCGGTGACCGCGGTGGCCACGCCGAGTGCCACGAGCACCGCCGCCAGCCAGGGCGCCTGCTGGTACTTGCAGGCCATCCAGTAGATGCCGCCCCCGACGGCACAGGTGACCACGACGAAATCGGCCACGCCGTCCAACATCCGCCCGAGCGCGGACGACGTGCCGCGCAGCCGCGCCAGCTGCCCGTCCGCACAGTCGAACACCGCCGACAGGAAGATCGCCAGCCCCGCCACCTGCAGGTGCCAGGGATACGCCCACAGTAGCGAGCCCCCCGCGACCAGGCCGAACACGATCGACATCATGGTGACCATGTTCGGCGTGACGGCCGTCGGGTACAGCGCGCGCGTCAGGAGATACGCTAGCGGGCGGTGGACGTAGAGATCGATCGGCTCTTCAACGTCCAGCGACTTGAGCGAGCGCAAGTATCCGCCCCAGAACCCTGGCAAGCGTTCGCCGCGCAGATCGCCCGGCTCCGCTGCGGACGAGGGCATGGCCATCGCGTACCTCCTGGGCTGTGCGACGCTACTCGGCGTCGCCGCTTGCTACCGCATAGCGTGGAGCCGGCGCGTGGCGCGGGACAAGCCGCGCCAGCGCGCGCTCGAATGCCGAAACGCAGCGCTCGTTCTGCTCCGCGGTGCCGACCGTAATGCGGACGTAGCTCTTGGTCGCGTGGTGGACGGCCAGCGAACGGATCAGCACGCCTTCGTCGAGCACGGCTGCCACGAACTGGTCCGCGGTGAGCCGGGTCGCGGAGATATCCACCAGGATGAAGTTGCCCTCGCTGGGCAGCGCGACCATGCCCGCGATGCGCGAAAGCCGCGCAGCCAGAAGCTCGCGGGCGCGCCGGAGCTCCCCCATGCGCGCCTCGAACTCCGCGATGTCGTCGAGCGCCGCGCTCGCCGCCGCCAGGCTGACCGCGGGGATGTTCCAGGGCACTTTCACGCGGCCCAGCAGACGGATGGCGGCGACATGACCGAGCGCGTAGCCGATCCGCATGCCCGCCAGGCCGTGGGCCTTCGAGAACGTGCGCAGCAGGATCGCGTTGGGGAACTCGTTGATCAGGTGCGACAGCGACTCCCCCGCCCCGAACTCGTAGTAGGCCTCGTCGATCACTGTCGGCAGGCCGAGCCTGAGCATCCTGCGCAGATCCCGCTCCGCGACGCGGTTGCCGGTCGGGTTGTTCGGCGTGCACAGGAAGATGACCTTGGTGCGCTCCGTGACGGACCGGATGAGCTGCGGCAGGTCGTGCTCGTGCTCTTCCGTCATCGGTACCAGGACCGGGATCCCGCCCACCGTGCGGGTCCGCGCCTCGTACATGCTGAACGTCGGCACACTCAGCAGCACTTCCTCGCCCGGACCGACGAACGTGCGGATGATCACGTCGATGAGCTCGGCCGAGCCGGCCCCGAGCAACACGTTCTCGGTATCCACGCTGTCGCGAGCCCCGAGCTTCCGGCGCAGCTCGCGCGCACCGCCCGGATACAGATTGCCGCGGCTTGCCGCCTCCATGATCGCGTTGAGCACACGCGGGCTCGGCGCATACGGGCTCTCGTTCGACATCAACCGCACCAGCTCGCTCTTCTGGTCGGCGATAGCGAAGTGGTCCTCGTTGTACGGCTTGGCCGCGCGTACCCACGTCGGCGCAAACATCTCGATCGCCTCGGGATCGATGACCGGCGGCGCGCCCGCCCCCGGCTCGTCGCCGAGGCTGTCGCCGAACACGCGGATCATCGCCTCGGCACGCTCGAGCGCGGCGGGGGTGTCCACGTCGATCCAGCGCACGTCGCCCACGTCGTAGACGAAGAAGCGACCGCGCGCGCTGAGCGCCTGCACGCCTTCGCTCAGCGAGCAGTCCCCATTGCGCGCGTCGAGCTCGGCCAGCTCGCGCACCAGCGCCGGACCGATGCGGAACACGCCGGTGTCGATCGCATCGTAGGTCTCGAGCTCCTTGGCGATGTCCACGATGCGATTGCCCGACACGCGCACCTTGGTCGCGTCGTCGATATCGAAGCAGCGCTCCGGGTCGTAGTCGACGCCGAGCGCGCACGCGCCGTCGGGCATGTCGGCCGACAGCAGCCGGCGCACCAGCTCCGGCGAATACAGGTGATCCGACATCGTCAGCAGGCACTCCTGATCGATGAAGTCGGCGGCGGCGAGCAGCGAGACGCCGTTCTTCGCCGTGTAGCGGGGATTGTCGACGAAGCGCAGCTCGAGGCCGAGGCTCGGCTCCGCCACCAGCGCGCGGCGGACGCGGTCACCCTCGTAGCCGGTGACGATGACCGCCTCGCGGATACCGACAGACTGAAGTGTGCGGAGGACCCGCACCAGGAGCGGAACATTCGCGACAGGTCGGAGCGGCTTCGGCGTGGGATCCCCCGCCTCTCCGAGACGCGAGCCGGTTCCCGCCGCCAGCACGATCGCCCGTGTCACTCGTCGTTCAATCATCCGCCAGTCTCGCTTTCGCCAAGCCGCACCAAGGACGCGCCCGATTACCACGCGTTGCGTAAAACGGCCAAACCCTTTTCGTCTCGCTGGGTTACGTCGGTCTCGCCTGTCGTAGGCAGACCACACTGTTGCAATCGAGCAACACTCCCCGGTCGGTGAGCGGTGCCTGGATCGCCTTGCGTGGCGCGACCGAAATCGATTACGTCACGCCGAGTTACGTGTTCCCAAGCAGGTTCTTCCCGGTAGCTCTCCTGTTCCGGTAACTACCCATCAGCAATCCTGGTGCCAGCGCCGTGGTGCGTCATTCGCTACGCACCCGGGAGCCGGGTCGTGAACGGACGGATACCCCGCCGCGCGCGCCGGGTCGCAGGGAACAGCCCCGACCCGTCGTTCCGGAACGCCCGGTACGCGGACTACGCGGCTCGGCGCGGGCGCGAAACGAGCCGCCCACCGGGGGTGATGCCCGGATACACCGTGACACGATGATCGTGCCGTGAAGTCACACTGGCGGTCGCGGGCGGCTCAACGCATGCCGGCCTGGATCAGCGCCCGGGCGCGTTCCAGGTCGGCGCTGTCGTCCACCTCGGTCCAGGGCAGATCGCTCACGTCCACGGCCTCGGCCTGGAGCGCGCCGCTCGCGATCAGGCGCGAGTAGACATCCTCGTAGTAGAGCTGCTCGTCGCCGTCCGCGATAGCCGCCTCGAGCGCGTCGAAAACGCCGTCCGCCATGCCTGCCGAGATGCGCTCGATGCCGATGCTCTCGCCGGCGGACCCGGCGACTGCGATCTGCTTGCCGAAGGCGAGGATGCGCCGGTCCTCGCCCACCCTCGCTTTCATCGCTTCCTCGTCCAGGTGGCGACCGCTATCCAGCGCCGCGGCGAGCGGCGCCGTGCTGGCATCCAGCCGCTCCAGAACCTCCGGCTGGAACACGACATCGCCGTCCAGCTTGAAGAACGCCTCGCCTCTGACGCCCGCTCGGCACAACGCCAGAGATACCGAGTTCTGCGTGCTGTCGTAGCGCTGATTCGGATAGTACTCGACCCGTGGCGCGACGCCCCGCATCGCGCCACGCACCGCGTCCTCGCGGTAGCCCGTCGCCAGCACGATGCGTTCGACGCCATAGTCCGAGAGCAGCCGCACCGCGCGCCCTAGAATCGTCTCCCCGCCGATGTCCACCAGCGCCTTGGGCCTGTCGTCGGTCAGTGGCCTCAGTCGCGAGCCGACACCAGCCACCAGGATCACCGCCACAGTCGTCGTCATGCTCATCAGCCGGCGACGATTGCACACGGGCACGCGCCTTGCTACTAGCCGCAGCCATGAAGCAGCCGAACAAACTCGCAAAGCCCGAGGGCAAGCTCGCTGTGCTGGTGCCGGGGCTCGGGGCCGTCTCGACGACCTTCATGGCCGGCTGCATGCTGACGCGCAAGGGCCTCGCCAAGCCGATAGGGTCGCTCACCCAGATGGGCACCATCCGGCTCGGCAAGCGCACCGACAACCGCGCTCCGAAGATCCACGACTTCGCGCCGCTGGCGGATCTCGATCAGCTCGAGTTCGCCGGCTGGGATCTGTTCCCGGACAACGCGTACGAGTCGGCGACGCACGCCAAGGTGCTGGAGCAGCGCGATCTCGATCCGATCAAGGACGAGCTCGAACGCGTGAAGCCGATGGAAGCGGTCTTCTACCCTGAATACGTCAAGCGCCTGCACGGCACGCACGTGAAGAAGGCGCCCACCAAGGCCGACATGGTCGAGCTCCTGCGCGACGACATCCGCCGTACGGTCAAGGAGCGCGGCTGCGATCGCGCGGTCGCGGTGTGGTGTGGCTCCACCGAGATCTACATCGAGCCCAGCAAGGTCCACCAGAGCGTCAAGGCCTTCGAGAAGGGCCTGATGGACAACGACCCGAACATCGCCAACTCGATGATGTACGCCTGGGCGTGCCTGAAGGAAGGCGTGCCCTACGCCAACGGCGCGCCGAACCTGAGCGTGGACTTCCCGGCCGGGCACGAGCTCGCCCGCGAAACGAGCACGCCGTTCTGCGGCAAGGACTTCAAGACCGGTCAGACCTTGATGAAGACGATCCTCGCGCCGGGCCTGAAGGCGCGCATGATCGGCCTGAACGGCTGGTTCTCGACGAACATCCTCGGCAACCGCGACGGCGAGGTGCTCGACGACCCGGACAACTTCAAGACCAAGGAGGTCTCGAAGCTCTCCGTGCTCGAGCACATCCTGCAGCCGGACGTGTACCCGGAGCTCTACGGCAACGTCTACCACAAGGTCCGCATCAACTATTACCCGCCGCGCGGCGACGCGAAGGAAGGCTGGGACAACCTGGATATCTTCGGATGGCTCGGCTACCCGATGCAGATCAAGGTCGACTTCCTGTGCCGCGACTCGATCCTGGCGGCGCCGATCGTGCTCGACCTGGCGCTGTTCATGGATCTCGCCAAGCGTTCGGGCTTCCGCGGCGTGCAGGAGTGGCTCTCCTTCTACTTCAAGAGCCCGATGACGGCGCCCGGCCTGTACCCCGAGCACGACCTCTTCATCCAGAGCATGAAGCTCAAGAACACGCTCCGCTGGATGATGGGCGAGGACCTGATCACGCATCTGGGTAACGAGTACTACGACTGATGTTGCCCCCACTCGCGTCGGCTTCGCCTCCGCGGTCTCCCCCAAGCGCGTCCTCGCCGCTTCGCGGCTGCGGGCGCGCGGGGGAGACGAGCGCGGCGCGGGGCGGGCGCGTGAACGGCGATGCGCGGCTCCTGCCCGGCGGTGGGGCCGGGCTCTGCCGGGCGGCGCACGCTCCGCGCCGTGGCCTGCCCTGTTGAAATAGAGCGCGACTGAGCACGGCTTCGTGGGCGTGGACCGCGTCGATCGGCCACGTCAGTTCCTCGCGCGGCTGGGCTACCGCGTGCTCAGGCTGGATGCGGAATTGGTGCTCCAGCGGCTGCCGGAGGCGCTCGCCTTGGTGCGGGCTGCGCTGGAGGAGGCGGGCTAGCGCCATCGCGCTTCAACGGGGCCGCCGCGCGAACGCGGCGGAGAGCGCGGAGCTCGGCGGCGCACCGGAGGACGTGCTCGAGCTTCAACGGGGCCGCCGCGCGAACGCGGCGGAGAGACTGTCAGGAATCGCTATGCTCCGGCCCGTGGACCAGCTTCAACGGGGCCGCCGCGCGAACGCGGCGGAGAGAAGCAGCTCGACGAGCAGCGCGCGCAAGCTCAGCTGCTTCAACGGGGCCGCCGCGCGAACGCGGCGGAGAGTCTGATGCGCCGGATGATTCCCATTGTTCCCTCCTGCTTCAACGGGGCCGCCGCGCGAACGCGGCGGAGAGACCAGAGCCGACAGCAGGCGTACTACGCCATGCTCGAGCTTCAACGGGGCCGCCGCGCGAACGCGGCGGAGAGTGGGGCTACAGTTCCCCAACAAGCGCGAGGTGCGCGTGCTTCAACGGGGCCGCCGCGCGAACGCGGCGGAGAGCGACGCGGGGCCGCCCGTCAAGATTAGTCAGCTCGTGCTTCAACGGGGCCGCCGCGCGAACGCGGCGGAGAGGTCCACAACATGATCGAGAGCATGGTCTCTCGCATCACGCTTCAACGGGGCCGCCGCGCGAACGCGGCGGAGAGTGGGGTCGAGCCAGAGCTCCGTGGGCTTGGTCGCCTCGCTTCAACGGGGCCGCCGCGCGAACGCGGCGGAGAGACACGACGCGCCGACTACCTTTATGACCTTAGCTCGGCTTCAACGGGGCCGCCGCGCGAACGCGGCGGAGAGACCCGTTGCTCGGAGGTTGCCAGCATCTGATACGGCAGCTTCAACGGGGCCGCCGCGCGAACGCGGCGGAGAGGTGGTCCAGAGTAGCGGGCAAATGGTAAGCGCGGAAGCTTCAACGGGGCCGCCGCGCGAACGCGGCGGAGAGCCCGTGACGCCGGAATCGCTCGGCGACGTTGCGCAGGCTTCAACGGGGCCGCCGCGCGAACGCGGCGGAGAGACTACGGCGCGACCGCACCCGTCCCGCTGTTCCGGTTGCTTCAACGGGGCCGCCGCGCGAACGCGGCGGAGAGTTCCCTGCTGGAGACGGGGAAGGTTGTTCCGACCCTGGCTTCAACGGGGCCGCCGCGCGAACGCGGCGGAGAGACAGCACGCGAGCGCTACCTGCTCCAGTTCGGCATGGCTTCAACGGGGCCGCCGCGCGAACGCGGCGGAGAGCACGTCGAGATGGTCGGTACCACCGGGCTCACCGATGCTTCAACGGGGCCGCCGCGCGAACGCGGCGGAGAGGTGCTTACGGGCGAAGACACCGAGACGGTGTGCGAGCTTCAACGGGGCCGCCGCGCGAACGCGGCGGAGAGCCGACGACGTGACGAAGGCGATCGAGGACTTCAGCGCGCTTCAACGGGGCCGCCGCGCGAACGCGGCGGAGAGCATGCACGCCGTCGACCTCGTAGTCGTGGAAGGCAGCGCTTCAACGGGGCCGCCGCGCGAACGCGGCGGAGAGGAGTGTCGCGGACGCCACGCTGGACGGCACTCTGACGCTGCTTCAACGGGGCCGCCGCGCGAACGCGGCGGAGAGCGTGCTCGGGCTCGAGCTCGAGCGCGACGCCCGACGACGTGCTTCAACGGGGCCGCCGCGCGAACGCGGCGGAGAGGCAAGTGACCGCGGCGGACAGACGCGCGCGACAGCTGCGAGCTTCAACGGGGCCGCCGCGCGAACGCGGCGGAGAGCAGCCGACGGCGGCGAGCGCATCGCGAGATCGACGTGCTTCAACGGGGCCGCCGCGCGAACGCGGCGGAGAGACGCTGCGAGCATGCGACGCGACCGCAGCGCGATGCGCCGGCTTCAACGGGGCCGCCGCGCGAACGCGGCGGAGAGGCCGATCGGCGACGCTGCGAGCCGGCGCGACGCAGCGGCTTCAACGGGGCCGCCGCGCGAACGCGGCGGAGAGGACGCGCTGCGAGTCGCACTGCGAGCCGCTCGCGGCCGGCTTCAACGGGGCCGCCGCGCGAACGCGGCGGAGAGGCAGGATCCGGCGTAGCTGCGGCAGCGGGTGCACGCTCGCTGGCTTCAACGGGGCCGCCGCGCGAACGCGGCGGAGAGCGGCGCTGCACGCACGCGCGACGCCGGCGCAGCGTGCTTCAACGGGGCCGCCGCGCGAACGCGGCGGAGAGCGACGCACGCCGGCACGCTCGTGGCAGCCGCGCTGCGTGCTTCAACGGGGCCGCCGCGCGAACGCGGCGGAGAGCAGTCGCGCTGCAGCGTCGGCATCCGGCCGAGTACGGCTTCAACGGGGCCGCCGCGCGAACGCGGCGGAGAGCGAGTCGACGCGGCAGCATCGCCAGCGCTGCCGCAGCTTCAACGGGGCCGCCGCGCGAACGCGGCGGAGAGTGCCGTAGCCGAGCGATCACGGCCGTGCGCGAGCATCGAGCTTCAACGGGGCCGCCGCGCGAACGCGGCGGAGAGCAGTCGTCAGCGGCGACGCTGCTCAAGCCGTCGAGCGATGCGCAGCGGCTTCAACGGGGCCGCCGCGCGAACGCGGCGGAGAGGCGGTCGGCATCGCTGGCAGACCTGGCAGCTGGCGCGCTTCAACGGGGCCGCCGCGCGAACGCGGCGGAGAGCTGCATGGCTGCGGACGTCCGCGACGCGTGCGTCGGCTTCAACGGGGCCGCCGCGCGAACGCGGCGGAGAGGCTGACGCTGCCGCGGTCGCTGCCGACTGGCGCCGTCCGGCTTCAACGGGGCCGCCGCGCGAACGCGGCGGAGAGGCATCGGCGATGCGCCGCCGATCGCGCGACGCCGAGCGGCTTCAATGGGGCCGCCGCGCGAACGCGGCGGAGAGCCGGCGCTCGCGCGATGCGCGACGGCACGCCGGCTCGCGCGCTTCAACGGGGCCGCCGCGCGAACGCGGCGGAGAGCCGGCGTGCGCGCGGCGCCGAGCTGCGTCGACGCTCGGCTTCAACGGGGCCGCCGCGCGAACGCGGCGGAGAGAGACCCCGGAGTCTGTGGGCGAATCCGGGGGCTTGGCAACTGGATGGCGAGCGGTTCGGAATTCGGGCGTGTTTATGGCGTGCATGGTGGGCGTTGCCGGGCTGTCGCGGACCGGCAACGGGCTTGTTTTCAGGGAGCTGGGCGCCTTGCGAGCGCTGGCGGGGATCCGGACGGCGCCGGACCGCTCGATCGTACCGGCCCGCGTCGACGGCGTCACGCACGATGCGCGCGGGCACAGGCTAGGCGACGATCGCATGACGTTCGGGGTGGGTGTAGGTGCGACCGAGCGAGCGGATGGACGTGCTGCCACGGCCTTCGACGGGGCCCACGTCGACGAACAGCACCTGGTCCTGATCGTTGTGGATGATGTCGCCGAGACGCGAGCGCAACTCGACCAGCTCGCGGCGGCTGAGCTCGCACTGGAAGACCGAGAGCTGGAGGTGGTCGCCGTAGCCGCGCATCAGCTTGAAGACCTTGCGCAGGCGCTTGGGGTTCGAGATGTCGTAGCTGACGATGTAGGTCTGGCGCATCGGGTGCCTCGCTGGTGGTGAGGGCGCTAGCGCGTGCGGAACGCCGGATATTCGTTAATCTCGCCGAGCAGCAGGCGGCCGAGCAGGCGCGCCTGCACCTCGAGCACGCGGCGGTAGCTGATGCGGTAGCCGAAGACGGGATGGGTGACGAGGTGATCCATCCGTCGCTCGTAGGCGAGGATCAGGCGGCGGCGAGCGGGCTGCTTGATCGAGACGGCCACCGCTGTGCGCACGAAGTCGTCGGGCTGGACCTCGCCGTTGTTGATCGCGCTCACCACGACGGAGTCGGCCACAATCGGGCGGAACTCTTCCATCAGATCGAGCGCGAGCGCGGGCCGGCCGAAACGGGGCTGGTGGTAGAAGCCGAGCAGCGGATCGAGACCCGACGGCGGCGAGGGTGACGTTGAAGTCCTTCGCCAGGAGCGCGTAGCAGAACGACAGCAGCGCGTTGATGGGATCGCGCGGCGGGCGGCGGTTGCGGCCGTCCAGGTCGAAGGCGTCGCGGATGCCGGGCTCGTCCTTGAGCATGCCGGTGAACGCGCCGAAGTAGACGCGCGCCGCCGTGCCCTCGATGCCGAGCAGGCTCTCGAGCGAGCCCACCTCCCCCGCCTTGCGTGCGAGCTGCTTCAGCTCGAAGAGGACGGTGGCGTCGGGGGCGCGGTGGTTGCGGCGCAACAGCGTGCGACAGTTGAGGATCTTCGAGACGACGAAGCCCTGCGCGAGGCCGAGGCACGTCGCGAGGTCCGTCGCGCCGGCGTACTGCGCCAGACGCAGCTCGACGTTCTTCGAGTCATGACCCGTGGCGCGCCCCACCAGCCAGCCGCCGTAGGTGAAGAACGAGACAGGTATGCCTCGCTCCAGCAGCGCGCGCAGCGCCTGCGACGTGAACTGCACGTTGCCGAACAGCGAGACCTGCGAGGTGTTCACCAGTCGCGACTCCACCGCCTTTTCTTTCGGCCGCCGGACGCAGATCCGCTCGCCGTCGAGCGCGATGCGCGCGCCCTGCTCCTGCACGTACACCGGCAGGCGGTCGTCGCGAGCGGGGTGGAGGCGTCGGAGCTCTGCCGGCTCCTCCGCAGGCGGGTCGCCGGCCAGGCCCCACGGATCCTTCTCCATCGGGCCGTACATGTCCGGCGCGTAGCTGCGCCAGTCGAACCCCTCGGGCGCGGGCTCTGCCTCCGGCTCGGGTGGCGAGCCGCGCTCGAGCGTCTTCAGCAGCGTCACCTCGTCCGGCAGGCAGATGCCGACGAGCGAACAGCCCGTGCACTTGGGGCTGTCCTCGAGCGGTGGCGGCAGTGCGTCGCTTCGAGCGATCTCCCGCGCGCGCTCGACGGCGCGCAGCGTCCGGGACTCCAGCTCGGCGTCGATCGCGATCGGCACGCGCTTGCGCTCCGCGGCGTAGTAGATGGCCGCCTCGTCACAGCCGTAGCCCGCGTCGCGCAGCAGGAGCACCTGCGCGCAGAGCTGGGCGCGCTCCGGCAGGTAGGCGCCCTCGCGCAGCTTCGGCCGCTTGCCCCGCTTGTACTCGACGGGCATGACTCGGCCGCCCTGCCCCACATCCACCACGTCGATCTTCGCGGTCAACCCCAGTCGCTCGGACGACAGCCACACCGAGCGCGCCTGGTAGGGCTCGTCCCCCTTCGTCCGTGGCGGCGCTGTTCGCGGGATCGGCGTTGTCGTCCCCTTCCCGTCGCCCTCGTCATCGCGCTCCGGGGGCTCCGGCAGCCCACGGCCCGGCTTGTCGGCGCGCTTGTGCACCGCACGCCCGTCCGCCGTGAAGTAGTTGTCCGCGAACTCCCCCTGCACCCACTCGAGCGCCATCAGGCGCTCGCAGTAGAGGAGCTCGTTCACCATGCGGGCGGGGACGAGATCGGGGGGAGCCCCGGGCAGAGGGCGTCGGGGGAGGGGTTTGGCGCGGGCGGAGGGCTGCGTAGCCTCCGGTCGGTGCGCGTCGCGATCGGCCCCGTCAGGTTCCATGGCGTTACTCCGCCGCGGCGAACGCCCCTTCCCATGCAACGTCGGGTCTGAACAACCCGAGCCCGAAATGCGATGCGTAGCCGAGGGCGATCGGACCGCGAACGGGCTGGTCGAACACGAGGTGCAGGCCAAACCCGGCTGCGACCGGGGGTCGCCGGTTCTCGCGGGCCCGCTCGCGCCGGAAGTGTCGCCAGCGCGTGGAGAGCCGCGGCGACGGCGCGGAGTCGACATTTCCGCCTGCGCCGAGTGCGACGGTCGGAGCGCGCTTCTGCCAGAGCGCCCAGAAGTCGGACAGCTCCGCGTACCCGCGCTGATCGCCGCGCTCGATTTCCACCTCGATGCTCGCGGGCACGGGCAACCCCCGCGACTCGAGCTCGGCGCGGATCTGTCCCTCGAGGGAATTGGCGCCGCGGGGTTTGAGGTGACGAGGCGGAACGAACGGCGTTGCGCTCGACCACGAAACGGCGCGCCCGACGTGCGGGACGAGCTGCTCGAAGTCCTCGCGTTGCCCGAGACCGGCGAGGGTGAGAAAGAGCTTCGGCACGTTTGTCTTCCGACGCGTTTCCCGAAGTCGACGCAAGGCAGCCAGGGCGCCCTCGTCGAACCCCATCGGTGCATGCACCAGAAAGTGATCGAGTCGCTGATCGGCAGCCAGCTCCGATCGGTCCAGGCACAGCGGCAGCAGATGGGCGTGCTGGTGTCCACGTAACGGTTCTCCCGAAGGGTCCTTGCCCGTGAGACAACGCGAAGGCTCCTCGCCGTCCCATGTCGAAGCCGACACCAGCTCGGCATGCAGGCGTTCCGCCCGGAGCAGGCTGGCGACCAATGCTGGGCAGCGCTTCGCCGTTCGCCGTGTCGGACGAGACGGCCAGGAGCGCGGTGTCGACCGGTTTCCGCCTCTGCGAACGCGCCTGCGGGGCCACCGTGTGTCTGAGCGCGTCCTCGGGTCGCCAGTACGACAGCGCTCGCGCTCCTGGAGGCTGGTTCCACCCCGCCTTGTGCAGACTTGCGGTGTCGACGCGAAGCGCATCGAGAATCGTCGGGGGGATGAGCTCGTCGATCCGGGCAAGCTGTTTTTTTCCGAGCTTCGTGGGCGGCGCCTTGTTCTTCTTCTCTGCTCGTTCGCGCTCGGCGGCCAGCAGGGACTCGTGCTCCCGCTCGAATGCGGCGGTCCGCCAGCGCGCGTACTCCTCCGTGGGCATGGGCGCGAGCAGCTCGATGCGCTCGTAGCCACGCCCGGGCGCCGCCTCCGAGTGAGCGCAGCGCCGGAGCCCCTCCGGCATCGCTCCCACCCGGCGTGCGTCGACCCACGACTCCGCACGGCCCAGATAGGTGAAGCGCGGGATCAGGACGTCGAGCATCCGTTCCTCGGCCTCGGTCAGCTCGACCGGCCACTCGAGCCCCAGCACCGCGCCGGGCCCGGTACCCACGTAGGCGAAGGCGTCAATCACCTTGTCCGGCGACCCCTTGTACACGGGCATGTAGTGCCGCGTGTGCGCGCCGGCCGCTGGCGGAAGCCAGTACTCCGGCGGTTCGAGACAGAGTCGCTCGACGAGCGCAATCGCGTCGGGCGGCACATCCGTCCACCCGAGCTTGTTGAAACCGGTACCGATCAAGGCCCGAACAACACGCCACGGACTGGGTGGCCACTCGACAACGCCCTCGTTGACGTGTCGCCCCCATGGCGTGGCGTGATAGCGACCCGCAGGGAACTCGAACGCAAGCCGAAGCATGGTCAAGCCGCGTAGGTGATGCGGGTGACGCCGTTGTCGCCGGCGAATCGCGGCGCACAGCCTTGAACGAGCCCTGGAAGACCCTCGCGCAGGGCGCCAAGGCTGGGCAGCACGAAACCCTCCGGACGTGTCACCCGCGGCGTTCCCGCGACTTCGAGGTCGCACGCGGTGCGGAACCGGAGATTGCCATCAAGCAGCTTCTCGATCTTGTACAGCGCCAGGGTGGTGAGCAGTTGCTCCCCCTCCGGGCCGAGGCCGTAGCCGCGGATCTGCGCCAGGTCGACGCTGAAGTAGGCGGTGATCTTCTCGGCGGTGTACTCGTCGCGTTGGAAGGGCACGTTGCCGAAGCCCTTCTTCGTGTCTCCCTGCGGGTCGACGTGGTCGTTCTTCACGCCGCCGGACGCGGCGACGCGCACCCCTTCGGCCTCGACGAAGGCCGACAGTGCGCGTGGGATGCGGAGTCGTCCGCCGGCCAGGTCACTCTTCGCGAGGAACAGGCCATGGATCAGTGCATTGGCGTCGTACTTGAGGATCACCGCGGCCAGCCGCCGGGTGTCGAGCGGTCCCTTGGCGAAACCTTCGGTCTCCTCCTTGAGCTGCTGGAAGAACGCCTTGTCTTTCCCCTCCAGGATGTACGGCGAGTTCAACCGGTGCGCTTCCGTGATCGAGCTCGTCAGATACGTCCCGTCCTGCTCGACCCGGACGTAGGACAACCCCTTGAGCTCCGGGACCAGCTCGTGCTCGGCGGGATCCCAGCACACCGTCTCGAGCCGATTGGCCATGCTCTGCGGGCTCTCGACCAGCAGTCGGGTGCCGTCGTGTGTGTCGAAGACGGCAGCGCCCAGATCCGGAAATCCAGTGGGCTGGAATCGGGAGCCCTGGACGGGCTTCAACTCGGCTTCCACCAGGATGCGGTTGGGACGGGGTTCCTGTTCGGGCAGGACGGCGGACAGATCCAGGCTCATGGCTTCTCCTTCGTGGTCGTGGCGCTCGGCAGCACCCTCAGCTCGCCACAGCACCATCGCTGCGGGTACGTTTTGCGATTTGATCGAGCAGACGCTCGCGGTCGCGGTTGGAGATCGGGAATGCGATCGCTGCAGCCAGTCTGGTTGCAAGCCCCTCGTCGCCGACGACATGGCGTAGCTTCGGGCGGTAGCCGAGCGCACCGAGCCGTGCGAGCGCTGCGTGCGCCGCGTCCTCGAGGCGTCCGCCGACGAGCAGACGAACGGGCGCGGGATCCGGTCGTAGCACCACGTCGCGGATAGGCTCCGCGTACAGCAGGCGGAAGAGCGCGTAGACAGGCGCCGAAGAAGCCAGAGGCATGGGCTCCCATGCCCATCCGGTGGCCGCCTCCACCGCTTCCTTCTTCTGCCAGGCGAGCGCCATCAGACCGCGGGCAAGCCGACCGAGGCGACGGGTGTCGACCTGTCCCGCGAGGAACGCGTCCACGTCGTCGAGGCGTGCGGGGACCATCCCTCGCAGGGGAAATCCCTGGTGGCCCTTGCGAGCAGCGTCGGTGATCCGGCGCATCACGATGGCAGCAAGATCGACGACCGTGTCGCGCCCCTGCCAGACCACGGCCGGATCCTGGACGAGGCTGTGGGCAGTGGCATTGAATCGCCTGAAGTGCACCGGCTCCAGCGGCACGCAATTGGCGCGGATCGGCCCCAGCCGCTGCTCGGCGGCGCGCTTCTGGTCCCCAGGGGCAAACTGTGATGCCAGCGCAACGGCTAGCCTGAACTCCGGGCTGTCGTCGTTGGCGGCGACTATCCAGTCAGGCGAGAGTCGTGGCAACGGCTGCAGGCGCAGCTCGACAGCGGACTTCGGTCGCGCCACCAGCAAGTCCTCCGCCGCGCCAAGCTCCTCGAGCAGCGCAGCCCAGCGTGCCGGCCGTGTCTCCCGGCAGACGTTGAACATGGCGCTATCGATCCTGCGCACCGCATGCGCCAGCGAAGCCGGTGCACCGTTGCCGTCCGCGCGACTGCGGAGGATGCCGACCCACTGGTCGATCTCGTCGAGCAAGCGCACCCGGGGCTGCGGCTCGACGGGCCAACGCCCGACGGGAACGGCCAGGTTCGACTGCCCGTTGCGCTCCGCGAAGGCGAAGCGCTCGAAGGCCGTGACCCCGCGGGAAACGCCCAGCAGGGACACGGCGCGTGCTGCGTCGAGCGCCCGCCTGGCACGGTGCCGACCGGTCTGCATGCGACCTTCCATGAACAGCGCGCGGACATCGGCCAGCGACGCGGGTCGCTCCCAGAGCGGCATCCACTGCTCGCCCCGTGCCGATTCGTCCGAAGGCGCCGCGCTGGCGTAGCCTTCGGCCTGCGATTGCACGGCGAAAGGCGCCGCGGCCTGCGTCAGCCCGTGGGCATCAAGTCGTCTCACCGCAGCGACCTCCAACGTGACGGCTCCTTCGAGCATCAACACGAAGTCCCAGGGGTTCACGTGAGAGCCTCCGCTGAACCCGCTGCTGGCGTTCGCGCCGCCGGCGGCACCCGGGTAGAACTGTCCGACAGAGAAGCTCGCGAGACCGTGGGTGCTCACTCCGAACAGGGCCGCCTCCAGCATCTGGTCGCTTCCCGAAAGCGGGGCGCCGCTGTCGAGGTCGAACAGCTCCACCAGCCGCTGCATCTGGTTGTTGGTGAAGTCGAGCCGCCCGTCGTTCCCGCCCGTGCCGAGCAGCGCGGGGTACTGCAGCGGGCGCTTGCCCTCGGTCAGAACAAGCGCAGCACCAAGCCAGTCCAGCAGCGATCCGCTCCACACGGACCGGGCGCGCCGGATCATCTCCACCTTGTCATCGCCAGCGGGCCGTTCGTCCCGGTCGCCCACCAGCTCCCGGGCCAGGGCGATGGCCTGCCGGTAGTCCGAAAACCGCGGGGCATCGGCCCGCGACATCGGATCGAACCCGGACTTGTTGTCCTTCGGATAGAATCCACTGCCTCCGTTCCATGGCGCAACGAGCGGCGTCGGTACGTACTCGTCCAGGAAGAAGCGCCCGAGCTCCTTCTGGTCCAGCGCTGTCGCCAGATGGAAGACGTCGTTCTTCCAGAAGCCACGCGCGGAATTGTCCTTCTGCTCGGCGACGAGCCGGAGCACCGCGAGGGCCTTGAGGTAATGGGCGAGCGGCGTGGGCGCGCAGCCCGCCAGTGCGTGGACGTGCAGGGTCATGCGTCCTCCACGGTCGAAAGCCGCGACGCTCTTGCGTCGGCGGCACGGAGCAGCGCTTCGAGATACGCCAGCTTGAACGGTCCATGTCTTTCGCGGAGCCGGCTCACGCGCTCCGTCCACGAAGCCCCGTAGAGTCTTCCGAGGCCCATTGCCGCTGCCGAAAGCGACAGCTCGAGCGTCGGGAGCGCGTGACGTTCGCCCTCGGCGTTGCAGAGTTCGAATGCCGGAACCTGGTCGCCCTCGCGCACGCCGTGGATGTCGCCCATTCCCCGTTCCTGGTCGTGCGGCGTGCCCGTCCAGGCGCAGCGGACCTTCCCGTGATGCGCGCACACCAGGAACGCGACGAGGTCGAAGTCCTCCGGCTCGAGCGCCGCGATCTCGGCCGCCAGCGGGTGGTCCGCCGGCACGCGCAGCTCCTCGCCCAGTTCGGGCGGCGTCTCGCCCATGGCCTGCATCAGCTCGACGTGGGGACCGAGGAGCGCCGGATGCTTCGGGTCCGCGCGCCGCAGCAGCTCGAACAGCGCCAGCGTGCTCACGAGCTCGTGGCGGAAACCCTGCCGCTCCGGATAGGGCGGACGGCGCCATGCGCCATCCGGTGCCTTGGCGAGATCGCGCCGCTCGCCGTACTTCTCCGCGCTGTGTCGGGCCTCGTCCTTGATGGCCCCCTGGAACACCGCGTGCGCCTTGCCGGCGTCGTGCCAGCGCGCGGCGAGCTCCAGCAGCCGTCCGAGATCCGGGTCGAGGCGGAGAGCCTCGACGAGTTGCCGCATCTCCTCGCCAGCTTCCCTGCCGTGCGTGGCGATCGTCTTCCAGCCGGCGATCGAGAGACTGTCATCCCCCTCGCTCTCCGCCGACTGGTCGTAGCGCTGGGCCACGTCGTCCTGCGTTGCGGCGTGAGCCGGCGGAGCGAGAACGGGGCCCGGAGCCTTCGGATCCCAGCCGCGCTCGTGCGAGTACCCGCCCGCCTGTGCCGGTACGAGCACGCGCAACCCCGGATGTAGTTGACGCGCGTTGCCGCGCGCCCAGGTGCCCTCCAGGTAGTCGAGCACGTAGAACGGGTTTTCGGCGAGCCACTTCCGCGCCTCGCCGATGGGTGCCGGGCACAGCTCCGCGCGCCGGACCGGGCCAACATCCCGCACGGGCATCGATCGAGCGTCTTCCTCCACCGGTCTCCAGAACACGCTGATGTCGCGTTCCTCGCCCGAACGGATGTAGCGGCTTACGTCGAGATCATTGCCGCTGAGGTCCGGCGCCGTGTCGAACAGCTCGTCCAGATCCCGACGCCGGAGCACGTGTGTGGGGTCGTAGGGATACAGTCGCGCGATCAACCCGGCGCCGTCGGCGTCGCCCCTCAAGCCATCCTCGAACGCCTCGAGGTTGCGTGGCGAAACATCGGCTTCGCCAGCCAGAAGCCGCGACAGCGCTTCCTCGGCCGCCATGAGCTCGCCCAGCGAATAGGGCAACGCCTTGCCTTCGTCCTTCGGTACCGCTCCGACGACGCACACTTCGCCGGCATCGCCCTCGTAGCGTGCCGCGCGACCGAATCGCTGGACGAGGCTCGGCCAGGGAGCGAGCTCGCTCACGAGCAGGCGTGCCGAGATGTCCACGCCGGCTTCCACCACCTGTGTGGCCACAATGATCCGCCCAGCCTCGGGCTTCGTCGCATCGCGGTGCAGGAATTCGTCCGCCCACGCGCTGCGCTCTGCCCCCCGGAAGCGGCTGTGTACCAGCCGCAGGTCGGGAGCGTCGACGCGCCGGGCACGCTTCTTCCCCTTGCCTTCGGACAGCCGCTTGTCGAGCTCGTCGAACACCGCCGTGGCCGTGTCGACGCGGTTCACCACGATCAGGCTCAGACTGCCGGCCTGGTGCGCTGCGAGCGCGGTGTCCGCGATCTCGCCTGGCGTCGTCACATCCGTCCGGCGGCCCAGCGCCTTCTTCACGTCCCACAGGCCGCCCGCACGCGCCGAAGCCGGAATGCAGAGCATGCTCTCGCTCAACTCCGGGACCCGCTCCGCAACGTCCACGGTTCCGAGCCAGTCGGGCTGCAACGTGGCGCTCATCCACCAGGTTGCGGCGGGCCGCAGCCGGCCGCGCACGGAGGCAGCGTCCGCCGCTCTGAAGGCCCCGAGCTGCGCGCTGGTGGCGAGCCCGACATCCATGAGCTGGATCTCGTCGAGCACCCACAGCGCGTCGTGTTGAAGCAGGCCGAAATCCACAGGCCAGCGCGCGCGGGGCGCCGCGTAGCCGCGATTCAGCGCGCGCGAGAGCATCATGTCCTGCGTCCCGACGAGGATCGCCGGGCGTTCCGGCGTGAGCGCCCACTCGCCCGCGTCACTCCCGCCCATCAACACATGCAGGCCCACCGCCTCGGCAACTCCGGCTTCCCGGAGCCAAGCCGAGATCGCACGCTCGGTCTGCTCGACCAGCACGCGCATCGGCAGCGTGAACACCAGGCGCCGCGGCCAGGCCGGGTCGCCCCGCTTCACCGCGTTGTAGAGCCAGGCAAGCACCACCCCCGCCGTCTTGCCGAACCCTGTCGGCACGCGGAGCAGGCGATCTTCGAGCGCCTCGGCCGCCCCCAGCTCCGCCTGCCACGGATGCGGCTCGAAGCCGGAGATCGTCTGGAACCACTTTGAATATTCAGACATTGCGCTCCGCCCGTCGCCCTCTCCAGGTTGTCTCACTGCGCATACTTCCCGTTCCCCCCCCGGATACCCCGCCCCCGTCCCACCTTCCGTGACACAACCTCTCCCCCGCCCTTCCTGACGCCGGGCCTCCGGTAGTGCGCCATCGCGCCGCCGAGCTCCGCTTCCACGGCTGCGCGCAGCTCGGGGGGTGCGAGGGCTTCGGCGGCGGCGCCCCAGGCGAGGACCCAGCGGGTGGTCTCGATGAGGCCGGCGACGCGGGCCTCGACGATCACGCTGCCGTCGGGCTGCGGTGCGAGGCGCTGATCGGGGACGAGCGGATACTCGGGCGCCACGGCGGCGACGTCGGCCGCGAGGCGTACGCGAACGTCGACGGGCGCGCCGTGCCAGGCGCGGACAGCGTGACCGAAGAGCTCCTGCTCGTCGTAGGCGGGGTGCGGCGCCTGGGCGCTTTCGAGAACGCGGGCCTCGAGTACGCGCGCCAGCTTGAAGGTCCGCCAGCCCTGCCGCGCGGTGTCCCAGGCGACGAGGTAGGCGTCCGAGCGATCGATGCGAAGAGCCGCGGGGTCGACGACGCGCGTGCCGGTGCGGCCGGTCGAGGCGGCGCGGTAGCGCATCTCGAGCTGGCGCTTCGAGTCGAGCGCAGCCTCGATGGCGGCGGCCACCCCGGGGCGATGCGCCGGGGCAGAACGCCGCGTGCTCACGAGAGGCGCCGGGCCGTCCACTCCCAGCGCGGCCAGGCAGGCGTCGAGCTGTTCCGCCGCGCGTGTGCCGTCGAGCGGCGTCAACATCTGCCGCGCGACGGCAAGCGCAATCCGTCCCGCGCTTCCCGGACCCAGCGCGGGCAGGGCATCGCGCCGCAGGCTGTAGCGTACTTCGCCGTTCACTCGCTCGCTGGCGATCGGCACGCCCGCGTCTTCGAGGTGGCGGAGGTAGCGGTAGACCGTCGATCGGCTGGTGCCTGCAAACTCCGCCAGCGTGGAGGCCGACGCCCCGTAGCGCCGCGCCTGTAGCGCCTCCACGAGGCGCCACATCCGCACGACCATGTCTGCTACGCGTCGCCCCGCCATGACGGAAAGATCCAGGACCGTACTCCTGGTCGTACCGGGCGTCGAGTGTCGCTTCCGCAGGGGACTGACCAACACGATCGGATGGCACAAGGATGACTGAACGAGTGTCATCGCCCGTAGGGGTGATGCCACAGGCAATGGCACCCCTATGGCCGCGCAATCCGCACTTGCACGCTCCACTTCTGGCCACACGCGGTCGCTGTCTCATACCGCCGCCGTCCAGGGCTGCGAGCCCGACCCAGAGCCGGACCCGCAGCCGCACGCCTCAGCGCACTACGACCAGCCGCATCAGCGTGCCCAGCACACGGTCGAAGCAACGGACCAGCTCCGGCTCGAGCTCCGGCATGTACCCGAGCGCCGCCGCGACCTCGAAACACGCCTGCACTTCGCGCAGCGAGCCCAGCGCCGTGTGGTAGCGCACCGCGCGGTTCTTCCCTCGACTGTAGGACCCCTCCGCGACATTGAGCGGCGCGCTCGTCAAGGCCCGCCGACACTGCCGCGCCAGATCCGGATCGTGCCGCTCCAGCTGCTTCACCAGCGGCCTGAGCGAACGAACAAGGTCGAGCAGAACGGGATAGATGCGCAACATGATGTGACTCCTTGCAAGCCCGCACCCGCCAATCGAGCGCGAGGCGAAACCGACGCGCCGCCGCGCGCAGGAGCTGTCCAGGCTGCGAGCGAAGCGAGCACCGCCCGCAGCCGCGCGCAGGACCCCAAGGGTCCGAGCACGGCGAGGACGGCCCCGGCCTGGACAGCTCCGAGCACGGCGGCAGACTCGAAAAGCCACGAGCGCCCTCGCCCTCCCTCCCGCTCTTCGCGCGCGAGGCGAAGCCGACGCGCGCCTCGCCCTCGCCCTCGCCCCCGCCCTCGCCCTCCCCTCCCCCGCCCCCGCCCCCGCCCTCGCCCTCGCCCCCGCCCTCGCCCTCGCCCCCGCCCTCGCCCTCGCCCTCGCCCCCGCCCTCGCCCCCGCCCTCGCCCTCGCCCTCGCCCTCGCCCTCCGCTCAGGCCAACCCGCCGCGGCGGCGCGCGAGCCAGTGCGCGCCCAGTGCCAGCGACGCGAGCAGCGCCCACGCCCACGCCGGCAGCATCGGCGTCACGTGCCGCTCAGCCGCGATGCGCGTCGACGCCGGCTGCGGCAGATCGCCCACCGACTCCGAGGTCACCGGATGACCGCCGGTCACGTCCGCGATGCGATCGAGACGCAGCGGATCGGGGCGCGAGTCCGCCCACGCTTCCCCACCCTTCTCGCACGAGAAGTCGAAGCGCGTCGCTGGAGCGGCGCCGATGCGGACGCGCGCGGTGTAGCCGCCGGGGTCGAGGCTGCCCAGCTTCATCTTGATCGCGCCGGAGGGCGGCTTGTCGATGTGCCGGGAGAGCGGCTTGCCCGGATCCTCGCCGAGCTTTTCCACCGAGAGATCGATGGCGCCCTGCATGCCCGGCAGCCGCGACACCTGGAGGGTGGTCGGCTCGCCGGTGATGCAGTCGCCCACCAGCTGGACGCGTGCGGCCTCGTAGCGCGGGTCGCGCATCAGCCAGCCGAGCAGCCCGTCCCAGAGCGCGCCGTAGCCACGGCCGGCAGCCTTCGCCGCCATTTCGCTGAACGCGAGCTCGTGCGTGCCGTCCACGCCGAGCGCGATCGACCGGCCGTCGCCGGCCTCGCCCAGCGCGAGCACCGGCATCGGCTGATCGCCCGCTTTGCGGTTGGGATGGTCCCACAGGACGATGGACCCCTTGCGCGGCGCACCGAGCGTGTTGGAGCCGGGCATCTCCGGCAGATCGTCGCCGTACAGCTCGCGGAGCGAGTGCAGCGCGGGCGCCGCTCGACCGGCGTCCGTGTAGCGCGGCACGAACCCGGAAGTGTCGAAGGGGCGCGCGCTGTCCGGCAGCTTGACCGGCAGCACGCGTTCCAACGCCGTACCGGCGTAGCCACCGCCGATGAACGAGGACGGCCCGCCCACCATGATGAGCCCCCCACCCGACTCCACGTAGTGCGCGAGCTCCGGCAGATGCCGCGCCAGCCTGTAGCGAACCGCGTCGATGTCCTGCAGCACGACCGCGTCGAAGCTCGGAAGATGTTCGGTGAATAGCTCGTCCACCGGAAACGGGATCAACGCGAGCTCGTTGTCGCTCGCGCCCGGGTCGTCGGTGTCGGTGCGCAGGATGAAGAACGCCACCAGGTCCACCGACTCGTCGCTCTTCAGCCACATGCGGAGCGCACGCACGTCGTAGGTGGGCCGCCCGGCGACGTGCAGCACGCGGATGCGGTCGCGGGTGACCGCGAACGTCAGGATGCGCCGGTCGTTCGCCGGGATGGTGTCACCGTCCGGAGCATCGATGGAGATCTCGACGACGCGGTTGCCGGCGCGCTCCAGCGTGATCGAAAGCTCCACCTTGGCGCTGCCGTTTTCCACGTGCGCCACGCCCTTTGCGAGCAGCGCCGGCTTCACTCCGTGACGCAACTCCCGCACCCGCACCGGCACGTCGCCGCAGTCGAGCCCGCCTGCACAGCCGATCTCGACGGTAAGCGCCAGCGCCTGGTGCGCTACCGCGGCGCCTGCAGCATGCACCGCACGGATGCTCGCGTCCCGCGGCGCTTTTTCGGCCACGCTGACGGTGTCGATGGGAACGTGCAGCTGACCGACCGCGTGTCGGAGCGCCTCGTCGTCGGCGCCTGCAGCGGGCCGCGTGAGCCGCCCGTCGCTCACCACGACGACCGACCTGGGTCGCTCGCCTGGCGATTCGGCGAGACCGGACAGCGCGGCGGCCAGGTCGCTGTCGGTCGTCAGGTCCGCCGAGTCGCCCGTCTTCAGACTCGCCGCATCGAGCGGCCGGGCTGTGCCGTCGCCGAAGCCGAGGACCGACAGCCGTGCGTCGGAGAACCGCCGCTGGATCTGCTTGACGGCGTCGAGGGCGCGCTGCCGGCGCGTGCGACCCTGGTCGTCGAGCAAGAGCCTCCGCGACTGGTCGACCAGCACGACCACCCGCGGTCCCACCATGCTGCCCCGGGTGGTCACCCGCACCGGCCTCAGCACGGCGAGCGACAGCATCAGCGTGGCCAGGATCCCGCTCGTGGCAATTGCCCCGCCCAGTCGTTCGCGGCGTCGCAACTCGACGACAAGCAGAACGATCGACAACGCGACGAGCACGCCGACCGCGATCACCGCGGACGTGGATAGATCGCCGGAGAATGCCCACGACTGCGTGTTCATCGCTCAAGGTCGGCGGTGCGCGCCGCGCCGCATGAGCCAGGGCGCGTGCACCTGGTCGTCCTTGTAGTCCGAGCAGAGCAGGTACATCGCGAGGTTGACCGCCAGCCGCTCGGCGTGCTCGCGCTGCCGCGCTCCGCCTGGCTTGACCTCGAGCGCCCACGCGCCGCCTGGAGTGCGCGCCAGCGCGCCCAGCAGATCATGCTGGAGGAAGATCACCTGGGCGTTCTTGCCGCGTACGATCGCATCGAGATGCGGCGGGCCCAGCACGCGCCCTACTGGACGATCGATGAGGTAGTACGTCTTGTAGACCACGTGCCCGGGATCGAGCCTGACCGGGGGCGACTCGGGCAGCACCCGGCGCAACTCGCGCCGCACCGAGCGGCCGAAGTCACCCTTTTCCGGATCATTGTCGTCGACAATCAACAGCCCGCCGAGCCGGATGAACTGTTCGAGCCCGCGGCGTTCGCTGGCTGCGAGCGGCGCGACCGCATGCTCGCCGGCCCAGATCGCGAAGGGCTCGGCGAGCAGCACGGGCTGGTCTGCTCCGACCTCGGCGGTTGTCAGACGCGCCGGCGCACTGGTGCGCCGGACCAGCTCCCACGCCCAGCGACCCGGCGCGGAGGCGCGCACCCCGGACCACTTCGCGCCACCGGTCAACAGCATGCGCGGGTGGAACGCACCCGCCTGCCCGAATGCGTGGGCCTCCGGCGCCACCAGCAGGAGCGCCAGCATCGACGCAATGGCTTCGCGCCGCCCCAGCGCGGGGCGCACGCGATCCTCATCTAGTCGAAGTCGTCGATACGCCAAACGCCTGCCTCTCGCTTGAGCTTGACCGAATGACCGCCGACAAGCTTCACCTCGGCGCGGTCTCCCGACACCTTGACATCCAGGGTCTCGGGCTCTTCGAGTCCTTCCACCAGCGAGCTCAGGTCGTTGTCCAGCGAGCTTCTCGTGTCCCGGGACAGCACGCGCATCAGCCCGGCGTAGCTGCGTCGCGCCAGAGCCGCCCTCAGCTCGGCGAGGGCCTGTTCCGGCGTGCGGGCGCCGGCCGGCAGGGCCTGGGCCGAGCCGATACGGAAGCGCCCGTCCTCCACGACCAGAGCAGCCTCCTCGCCGTCCGCGTAACGCACCGTGGCTTCGGTCTGCACGGTCGCCCGGCCGGAAGCGAGCGCGCGCGCGTTGTCGGCGAGCTCCTTGTGCGAGCTGGCCAGCAGCTTGCGGGTGCCGCTCAGCCCGTAGGTGCGCTGCGCTTCGTGGGTCAGCATCGAATAGACGGCATCAGCGTCGCCCCGCTCCGCCGCAGCGCTGTACTCGCGAACGGCTGCCCGGGGGTCCGGGACGACGGAACGGGCGCAGCCCGTCGCGGATGCGAACAGGGCAAGGAACAGCGCACGGCGCCAGGAACCGCCAGCCCGCGACGCAGGCCGACCGGATCCGGAGGCGGCGCAGCCCCGCGCGCCCGCGGAAGCGCGCCCCGTCGAAACCGCCGGGGACATTCTTCAGGAGAGCTAGCGAAACCCGGGCCGGTTGGCTACCTTTTGCTACCGATGAGCCAAACCTCCCGACGATCCGCATTCGGCCGGCGCGTAGGCCGACCCCTCGCCTCGCGACGCGCGCTCTTCGGCGCCTTCCTCGCACTGGGACTTCTGGCCGCTTGCGGCGGCCCTCCACCCAAGACCGCCACCCCCAAACGCGCCCTCGACGAACGCAGAGCGGTGGAAGTCATCATCCAGGCCTTCCACGACGAGCACGACCGACCTGTCCCGGGCCGGAAGGTCGACATCGGCGACGGCAAGTCGATCGAAGTCGACGTGGGCTCGCAGGGGCACAAGTACGGCGTCGCCTACGTCACGCCGATGGAGGAAGACCAGCTCGGTGCAGCGCTGCCGCCACGCACGAAAGCCATGGGCGATGCGCTGCAACTCGTGAGCGGCACGGGCGACGAGTCCGACGCGAGGATCCTGGTGTTGCGCAACAACGACTACCTGTACGACGACCAGGTCGGTACCGAGCACACCGAAACCACCATCACCGCCGAGAACAAGCTCACGCGAGACGTGCGGGACTTCCTGGTGCGCGCCCACGCCGAACACTGGCCCTGAGCCGACGCGGAACACGGATGGGATCGTCGGACTCCAGCAACCGTTCGCTGCTCGCGTTCGCGGCGACGTGCGTCGCGGCCGGTGTCGCGTTCAGCGTGACGGGCAGCCACGGGCTGGGCGCGTGGGTGACTGTCGCCGCGCTGGCGCTGCTGGTGTTCTCGCTGCACCGTCTGGGCCGCAGCGGCCCGGATGCGCCGCTCGAGGTCGAACCGACGCACCGGGACGAAGAGCCGGACTGACGCGACCGTCCCGGCTCTCGGCTCAGGTCTCGCTGCGAAGTACTGCGACGCCCACGTTCGATCCAAAGATCGGCAGGCCTTCTACGGCCAGGCCGAAGTCGCGGCCGGTGATTTCGAGCTGCGTGCCGTAGACGCTGTCGCCCTTGATGTGGCTCATCGGATCGAGTTTCTCGATGGCCTTGGCGTTGACGTGCGGCGAGACCGGTGCGCCGTACGCGTTCTTGCCGACGACCACGTAGACGTACAGGAGCGGTACCTTGCCTCCGTGGTCGGAGACGTCGGAAGTGACCTTGCTGCGGATCGCGTTCTCCAGGCGATATGCGTAGGCGGCCCAGGACCAGCCCGTGACGTAGAGGCCGACAGGCTTTTTTTCGACCTCGACGGGCGTTGCCGCAACCCACTGGCCGTCGGGTCCCTTGACGCCGGCGGCCTCGGGCATCGAGCCGGTCGTCTCGACGTACTTGCCTTTCGCAGCTTCGGCGAGCTTGGGAAACGCCTTGAATAACGACTTGCCGGCCATTCGATCCTGCTCGCGGTCGTTGCGGATGACCTTTCCGGATAGATCAGCGAGCGCGAAGAACGTGCTCTTGGCGACGCGGAGATCCTGCACCTTGCCCCGCGCGAGCTGGAGCTGTCCCTGCGCGGCCTTGAGATCGTCCTCGGGCTTTGCATCTCCCTTGTAGAGCGGCGCCAGATGCTGTGCGCCCTCCGGAAGGCCCTTCCGGACCTCCTGCACGTCCTCCTTGACCGCCTTGGCGAGGAACCCGACGTGCTGCTTCGCCTTGGCCTCGCTGACCTTGCTGCTCTTGGTACAACCGGAAAGCGGCATCGCCGACGCCGCACCCACCAGAACCACGACCGCTGCTCGCTTCATGTAGGACTTCATACCTCGCCGCTCCCGTTGCTTTCGAGTGCCATCACAGGTTTGGAAACCACAAACGCGCCACAGTTCCCGCGCCCGTGGATCCCGCGGATCCCGTGCCTGCCGGGCGCCTGTCGCGCCGCCGCGGGGCGGAATCCGTTGTCACGGGATTGATAAAGTGATACTGAAAAGATGGGCAAGTTGTGACTCGCCCGCTGCCCCGGTAACCCAGCGCCAGGAGCGCCCATGCCCGCTATGTCTCCCTCGTCCCGCCCGCCGATGCCACGGTCGAACCGGCTGTCGGACGCTCCGGCCAGCCGGGGTCGGCGCGACTCGATGATGTCCATCGGGAAGATGGTGGAGCCCGACGACCTCAGCGTCGTCTTCCAGCCCATCGTCGACATGGCGACCGGCGAGCTGTTCGCCTACGAGGCTCTGGTCCGCTGCCGCGTCCCCGGTCTGAAGAACCCGCTCAAGCTGTTCGAGCTCGCCGTGGAGAACCAGTGTACCGGACGCCTCGGACGGATGATCCGGGAGATCGCCATTCCGCTTTCCAGCGGGTTGCCGCTATTCGTGAACGTGCACCCCCAGGAGCTGCACGAGGGCTGGCTGGTGCGTCCGGACGATCCAGTCTTTGCCCACGATCACGAAGTGTTCCTCGAGGTCACCGAGGCGGTGCCGCTGACGCACTTCGATCTGTGCCTGAGCGTGCTGCGGGAGCTCAGGACGCGCGGAGGCGTGCATCTGGTCGTGGACGACCTGGGTGCGGGCTACTCGAACCTGAAGAGTATCGCGGATCTGGAGCCGCGGGTGGTGAAGCTCGATCGCGATCTGGTCGCAGGGCTCGATCAGCGCCCCCGACAGCGGCAGCTCGTTCACGGCGTAGTGCGCCTGTGCAAGGATCTGGGAGCACTTGTGGTGGCTGAAGGCATCGAGACGCCCGACGAGTACAGCGCGCTGTGCGATACCGGAGCGCACTTCGGACAGGGATACCTGTTCGCGCGCCCGGCGTTTCCGATGCCGGCCATCACGTGGCCGCCGCCTGCTCCGACCCCGCGCGCTGCGAAGACCGACAGCTCCCCGCCACGTCTGTGCTGATCGGAGCCGGGCCCCGCTCAGCGGTCTTCGCGCTCGGCTAGCGGGAGATTCTCGTGCGCCGACGAGTTGCGATCCAGGTAGTGGTACGTGTGCCGGCGGCCGTGTTTCTCCATGTGCCGCGGGCACCACAGCTCGCGTCCCTCGGTCTTGCGGCGCACCTCCACACACGCAGGGCAAGGCGGCTCGATCTGCGGTGCGTTCGGGAGCTCCTCGCCGTAGTGATCCTTGGGTCGGACGACGAGCACCGGACAATGCGACATGCGCATCACACCCTCGGCAACGGAGCCGAGCAGCAGCCGGCGCACGCCGCGCCTGCCGTGCGTCCCGACGACCACCATGTCGGCGTCGAGATCCGCCGCGAGCTGGGCGATCTCGTCGGCGGGTGCGCCGACGCGGACGTGCGTCACCGCTCGTTCGAAGGTGGCGGGCTGTTCCTGCTGGAACTCCGTCAGCTTCTCCTCGACGTAGTCGCGGATCTGGTCCGATGCCTCCTCGATCGAGACGGTCTTCACGTCATCCGGCAGCTCGAGGCGGAGCATGGGCCCGTACGAGCTGGCGACGTAGACGACATGGGGCTCTCCGTTGCCCTCGCGGTTGGCGAGCTCGAACGCGCGCCGCAGCGCGAGCTCACCCGTCTTCGAGAAGTCGATTCCCACAACGATCGTGTAGCGGGCTGGCTCTGGGGGATTCTCCGTGGTCATGTTCGTCACTCCTGTATCGGGCGGGGACACGCGCGAAATCTGCCGGGCGGCCGCACGCCCGGTGGAAGACAATATTCGGGAGCTCTGCACGCGTCGTGCCAGCTCGGTTCGAAGCTACCGCACGAGGCCTGTTGTCAATCTGCGACCTCCTCGCAGATGCGCAACCCCCGCAAAACGTGCGTTGCGGAACCGGCCCGCGCAAGCCCTGCCCCGTTCAGGCGGCGCAGACGAAGTGACGCCCTTCGCGGTAGCCCATGCGATCAAGCGCGTGCCGGATCTCCGAGCGCGGGCCAGCACCCGCGACCGACACGACGATCGGCGCGGGCGGGACATCAGGCAACTGCCCGGGCGCGATCACCTCGGCCCCGCAGATGCGCTGCCCGATGCGACCAGGGTGCAGCTCCACGATGTGGGTCGGATGGCGATCATGGCGCTCGAGCGCCCGGGCCAGCGCTTTGCCGGTCCCGCCGTAGCCCCACAGGATGTACTGCCTGCAGCCGACAAGAGGCCCGCTGGCGAGGAACTCCGCCTTGCACGCAACGATGCGCTCGATACTGCAGCTCGCAGAGGTGCGCGACAGTCGCTCCGGATCGTCGCGCCACGACAACAGCCGCCTGGGAATCACGGCGATCGACTCTCCCGCCGCCAGCATGCGTAGAACGAGATCATAGTCCTCGGGCCAACCGCGATCGCGATAGCCGAATCGACGCAACACCGCGGCTCTCAGCGTCAGGGTCGGATGCGCAACCGGACACTCGACGAACGCTTCGCGCCGCACGCTCCCGGGCGAATCGATCGACGCGAGCCAACGTTCATAGGCGAGCATGCCGCCTGCAAGACGCCCGCGCGGAAACAGTCGCACGTGGCTGCCGACGGCGGACAGCTCCGGCTGCCGTTCGAGCACCTCGAGCTGGCGGCGGAGCCGATCGCGGCGCATCAGATCGTCGGCGTCCATGCGAGCCACGTAGCGCCCGCGGCACTCGGCAAGCCCGGCCTGGAGGGCAAGAACCACCCCGCGATGCGGTACTTCGAGCACCCGGAAGCGCGGATCGTTGACTTTAGCGCAACGTGCTACCGCCCCCGTCGCGTCGACCGAACCGTCGTCCACGACAACGCACTCCCAGCGCGGCTCGTCCTGGCGCCGGACACTCTCCAGCGCAGCGGCGATCGTGGTGCCGGCGTTGTAGGCCGGGAGCAACACCGACACGAGCGGCTCGGTCAAGTCATTCGCTGTCAGCCGAGCCGGGCGGCTTCGGCGAGCACCTCGTCGACGTGCCCCGGCACGCGTACGCCGCGCCATGCACGACGCACGATTCCCTGTTCGTCGATCAGGAAGGTGCTGCGCTGGATGCCCATGTACTCCCGGCCGTAGTTCTGCTTCTTGACCCAGACACCGTAGGCCTGGGCAACGGTCTTGTTCTCGTCCGATAGCAGCGGGAAGTTCAGCCCGTACTTGCCGATGAAACGCTGGTGGCTCTGCCCGGAATCCGGGCTCACGCCGATGATTTCTACCCCGCCTTCGCTGAATCGGTTCAACGAGTCGCGGAACCCGCAGGCCTCCGCCGTACATCCGGGCGTGTCGTCCTTCGGATAGAAATAGAGGACGAAGGGCTTGCCGCGCAGACCCCTGCTGGAAACGCGGCGGCCCGAGGCGTCGGCCAGGTCGAAGTCGGGTGCCGGACGACCTACGTCGACTGCAGGGGCCGCGTTCGGCGCTGCCTTTTTCGCCGCGGGCTTGGCTGCCTTTTTCGCCGCGGGCTTGGCTGCCTTTTTCGCCGCGGGCTTGGCTGCCTTTTTCGTCGCGGGCTTGGCTGCCTTTTTCGCCGCGGGCTTGGCTGTCTTTTTCGCCGCGCGCTTCGCGGTCTTTTTCGCGCTGCGCTTCGCGGTCGTTTTTGCGCTGCGCTTCGCGGTCTTTTTCGCGCTGCGCTTCGCGGTCTTTTTCGCGCTGCGCTTCGCGGTCTTTTTCGCGCTGCGCTTCGCGGTCTTTTTCGCGCTGCGCTTCGCGGTCTTTTTCGCGGCTGCGCTTCGCGGTCTTCTTCGCGCTGCGCTTCGCGGTCTTCTTCGCGCTGCGCTTCGCGGTCTTCTTCGCGCTGCGCTTCTTCGCCGTCTTCCTGCTTGTCGTCCGCTTTCCTGCAGCCATCTAGCTACCTCCGCTGGGGGCCCCGAGAAGGGCTCATCCTCCCCGTCGAGTCAAGGCCGTTGTCGGCTCACGAGGCGCTCGATACCGCGGTCGGCGCCCGGCTCTGCTCGCCCAGCGCATCGATGAGTGCGCTCCACATCGCACGGATGCGCCAGAACCGCCTCGCCGGGTCGACGGCCAGCACCTGTCGGACCCAGTTGTCGACGTCTTGCGACAGGTCCGGGCGCAACGCGCACAGGCTCGGCCGGGGCGCCGTCGTGACCAGCTCGAGCTTCTCGCGCACGGTCGCGCCTTCGAAAGGCACCCGGCCCGCCAGGGCGCGGAACACGATGGCTCCCAACGAATAGATGTCCACGCGCTGATCCAGCAGCGCTGGCTCGCCAGCCCACACCTCGGGCGCGATATAGCTCGGCGAACCGATGATCATCCCGCTGCGGGTGAGCGGCGCTGCGGACTTGAGCTTGGCCAGCCCGAAGTCGAGCAGCCGCACCCCGCCCCCACGACGGGGATCGATCAAATAGATGTTCCCCGGCTTCAGGTCGCGATGCACGATCCCCGCATCGTGCGCCGCTTCCAGCGTGTCCACGATGGGAGACAACACCTCGACCAGCTCGTCGACGCCCATGCGCTCGCCGCGCGCTTCCAGCTTCGGCAGATAGTCATCCAGGTCGTCGCCCTCGAGCAGCTCCATGACCAGGCACAGCGCGCCGTGCGGGCTGGTACACATGCCGAGCACGCGCACCGCAGCGGTACCGCGAAGCGCGTGGGTCGCCCGCTGCTCGCGGACCATCCGCACCGTGTACTCCGGATCGCCGGCGACGCTATCGTGCAGCATCTTCACAGCCACATTGCGGTCGGTAACGCGATCGTAGGCGCGGAACACGACGCTATGACCGCCACGCCCGATCACCTCTCCGAGCTCGTAGCGCCCGGCAACGACTTCGCCGGTCAATCCGGACATGCTGGGGGCGAGGAAGGCATTCGACAGAGGGCCAGGAGAGGCGCGGGAAGTGTCAACCCATACCCAGCTGTCGGCGCGTTTCAAGCGTCTCGTCGGCCGGAGCTGTTCTGGCCGGGGATTCGTGCGCCCGGCTCCGGGTCCTTGACACACCCGCCGCCCCTCCCTACGCCCCCGGGGTTCCCCGCTTCCCGAAAGGAGCCTCTCATGGACTACCGCCCGCTTGGCCACAGCGGCCTCAAGGTCTCATCGCTCTGCCTCGGAGCGATGACGTTCGGCGAAGCCGACGAGAACTCGTTCATGCACCAGGTCGGTGCCGACAAGAAGACGTCGATGGACATCATGAACGCCGCTCTCGACGAGGGGATCAACTTCATCGACACCGCGGACGTCTACGGCCAGGACGGCCTGAGCGAGCGCATCATCGGCAAGTGGTTCGAGAAGGACGGCCGCCGCGACGAGGTCGTGCTGGCCACGAAGTTCCGGTTCCGCATGGGCGAGGGCCCGAACAGCACCGGCGCATCGCGCTTCCGCATCGTCAAGACGGTCGAGAAGAGCCTCAAGCGGCTCAAGACAGACCGTATCGATCTCTACCAGATCCACATGCAGGACATCACCACGCCGGAAGAGGAGACCCTGCGGGCGCTCGACGACCTGGTGCGCGCGGGCAAGGTGCTCTACCTCGGCGCCAGCAACTACGCCGCCTATCGCCTGGTCGACAGCCTGTGGCTGAGCCGCAGCGAGCACCTGGAACGGTTCGTCTCGCTCCAGGCGCAGTACAGCCTGGTCGTGCGCGACCTGGAGCGCGAGCACGTGCCGGTGTGCGAGAATTACGGGCTGGGCCTCTTGCCCTGGTCGCCGCTTGCCGGCGGATTCCTCAGCGGCAAGTACTCGCGCGGGCAGGCGCCGCCCGGAGGGGCGCGCCTGGAAAAGTGGAAGGACCGCTACAGCCGCTTCGACAACGATCGGAACTGGCGCATCATCGATGCGGTCCGCGCGGTCGCCGGCGAAGTCGGACGCGACGCCGGCGCAGGTGTCGCTCGCGTGGCTTCTCGCGCGCCCAGCCGTTACGTCTGTCATCTTCGGGGCGCGCTCGGTCGACCAGGTCCGCGACAACCTGAAGGCCGCCGAGGTGACGCTCGAGCCGAAGCACATGCAGGCGCTGGACGAGGCGAGCCAATTCGAGCTCGGCTATCCGTACGACTTCATGAAGAACGTGCAGGGACGCTGGTAGCGGCCCCGGGCTACTTCGTCGACAGCTGGATCTGCCCGGTCTTGACGTAGCGCTGCTGCGCCGTCGGACCGGTGAGATAGTCGTCGTAGGCGGCGTCCCCACGCAGGTACCGCTCGAAGAACGCGATCGTGTAGGAATACGCGATGCCGACAAGCTGCGCGTGCGGCACAGTCGCCGGCTTGCAGAAGCTGCACGTCAGCCCGCAGCTGGACGGATCGTCCAGGAAGCTCATGTGGTTTGCGCCATTCAGCGTGACCTCGATGCTCGGGGCCGCCGCGCTGGCGAAGAACGTCTGGTAGTTGTCCGCTTTGGGCGCGCACGCCTGGCCGCCAACCCCCGCGGTGGAGTCCGTCATCTCGCCCAGGAAAGCCGTCGGGATCGGCAGCGGCAGCTTGTTGCTCGCGTCCGGGCAGTCTGTCGGATTGCAGAACATCGACGAGTCGACCGGATCGAGCCCCACCAGCACCTTGAAGCGCGCGTCCATACTGGCAGCGAGCACCGCCAGCTTCCCTCCGAGCGAGTGGCCCGCCACGCCCGCACGCGAGCCGTCGACCCGCGCCGCGAGCGGGCTGCCGCTCGATTTGGAAGCCGCAATCGCCCAGTCCAGTGCGCCGATCAGATCCTTCGCATTCGCGACGTTGTTCACCTGCGTCAGGCTCGCCGGATAGTCCACCGCACAGGCGACGAAGCCGAAGCCCGCCAGCCGCTCGGCGTAGCCGTAGTACTGGCTCGCCGGCAGCTGGAAGCCGTGGGCGATGATGACCAGCGGATACGGAGGCTTGCCGGGACCGCTCGTGGGGAAGTAGCAGCGCGAAGGCATGCTGTGCTGGGTTGCCGCCACCGGGATCGTCACATCCGCATGGTCGCTGGCGTAGGGGCCGGGTTTGGACGGATCAGCCGCCGCTGCACCGGCGGCGCCCGCGCCGCCATCCGAGGAGCTACCGCCAGCGGAGCTGCCGCCGGCGGAACTGCCGCCCGCGGAACTGCCGCCCGCGGAGCTGCCCGCGGCTCCAGCCGAGCTCCCTGCGGCGCCTCCCGCTGCGACGCCCGCGGCACCGCCCGCGGCGGCTCCGCCGGCTCCGGCGCTTGCTCCAGGGTCACCACTCTGTGCCGAACCGCACGCCGACAGACACACGATTCCCAGCAAGCTCCACAGGGCTTTCATCGCCGCCTCCTCACCGGGCGCTTGCGCGGCCGGTCCTGCTTTCCGGCTTCCCCGCCGGTTTCGTTGGCTTCCCGCACCAGTTGCTCGAGCGTCGGCAGCAGCATCTTGCGCCGGATGAGCAACACCAGCCGCTCGCTGAGCGAGGTAGCCGCCCCGGTGATGCGATCCAGATCGTCGCCCGCCAGCGGCATCACGCCCGCCCGGAACATGGATAGCTCCACGCGCACCAGCTCGCGGATCGCACGCGCGTAGTCCTCGAGGATCGCCGTCGGCAGCATCTCGGCGCGGATGCCGGCACGGCGCGCTGCCCCGAGCGTGCGCAGCAGCGCGAGATCGTCCCCCGAGATGCGCTGCTCCGGCCCGTCCGGCGTCACGAGCCCCAGCGACTGCAACCAGTCCAGGTCCTGGCCGCGCACGCCCTGGGCGAGGAGCTCGGCGCGCGTACGCCCCGCCTCGGGGCTGTTCTGGGCGAGGACGCGCGCGATGGCCTGGGCGGTGGTCTGGTCGTCGTCGACCCCACTGGCGCCGTCCAGCACATTCTTGATCACCGAGAGCGGCAGGAAATGCTCGCGCTGCAGCTGCTTGATGGCCCGGATACGGCCAACCAGCGAAGCGTCGTACCAGGCCATGTTGCGGCCGCTGCGCCGCACGGGCCCAGGCAACAGGCCCTCGCGCAGGTAGTGCTTGATGGTGGCCGCCGGCACGCCGCTGCGCCGCGACAGCGTCGCCATCTTCACCAGCTCGGGGTCGCGCTCTGACGCTCCGGATTCCATAGAAGTAGGAAGTTGAACTTTCTACTTGCTATACGGGGCCGGCGTTGGCGTCAAGCCCCGAAAGCGGGCCGGCACCCTGTCCCGGCTATTCGAGAAGCACGGCCGCCTGGTACTTCGTCTGGCTCGACGAATAGAACGGCGAGGCCGAGATCTTCACGTAGTAGGTCCCGGCCGAGGGCAGAGCGCTGCTCAGCCAGTTCTCGTGGTACGCGGCGTCGCCGCTGGGCCCGCCCAGACTCGTGGTGCCATCGCTCTGGAACACCTCGACCAGCGTATCGGTCTGCGGGTCGCCGGGCATCGTGATCACGTGCAGGGCCTTGCCCACGTCCGCCGCAGTGGCGGTCACCGCGATCCAGTCCTCGTCGCTCGCCGACGACAGCGACGCATTCGTCATGACAAAGGGCAGCGAAGCGGCCGTCTGTGCCTGCGCCGACGTGTCGTTCGGCTCGGCCTCGTCGGCGCCCGTCGCCGCAGTGGAGTCCGCGCGCAGCGTCGCCGTGTACCCCGACGCGCCACTGTTGTCCCACACGACAACGTTCAGCTTGGCTGTCGAGTTGGAGGTCAGCACAACATCCTGGCCGAGGCCGAGCAGCTCGCTGAAGTGCCCGCTTTCTGGCATCACGAACACCTGCGGATTGGCCGAGCTGTTCAGCGTCTTTGCGCTCAGCTCGATCAGGTTCAAGCCGGACCCGGGCGGCGTCACGCTGTAGATCTCCGACGCGTACGGGTCCTTCAGGTCCACGCTCTGGTCCTGGCCCAGCGCTAGTGATTTCGGCGTGCGTGCGGCCACGTCGAGCGCCGACGGATTCGCGAAGTTCTCCCGGCTGCCCCCCGCCGGTCCGCTCAGCACGTCGAGCTTCGTCTTTTCGGCGGGTTGATCCAGGTCGATCAAGAGCAGCGTATCGACCGCGTACGGCTGGGCCGACTGGAGCTGCGAGGTCACGCCCTGTTCGGTGCTTATTTCCAGGTTCGGATAGCTGATCGGTGTGAACAGGCCGTCGCCCGTCGTCGTCGCGTCGAAGGGGCGCGCGAAGTCCAGATCCTGCACTTTCGCCAGCAGGATCGAGCCCTGGGTCAGCGTACCCTGGACCGACACCGCCGTGGCCGGATCGACGCTGAACGCCCCCGTGTAGGTCAGCGTGCTGCCGCCGTCGGTAATCTTCACGTCGCGGGGCCCCGGCGTTGCGTCGTACGCGACGCTGACATGCGCCACGATTGCCGTCGGGCTCGCGACCTGGATGGAGTCGACGCTCACGCCCGCACCGAAGTCCGCCTGCGCGGCGTCCGTCCAGCTGGTCGCGAAACCGCTGATGGTGATCGTCGCAGAGCCGCCGAGGAACGCCGAGGAAGGCACGACTGCGCTGACACTCGGATCGCCGCCGGGCCCGCTAGGCCCCTGCGGCCCGGCGTCGCCCTGTGGCCCCTGCCTGCCGGGGGCACCGTCCGCGCCGGAACATCCCGAAAGCCCGGCTACTACGATCAGCGCGGCGACAAACCAGATCCTGTCCATGTGTCTCCTCCCTCCGCGAAGGTTCGAGCCGCCACGCCTACTGCACGTTGATCTTGGCGCGCATGATCCAGTCCCCCTTGACCCCGAGCGTGCCGGCCTCGACCCATTGGCCTCCCGTGTAGATCCAGTTCGTCTTCGGGGTGATGCCGTCGGTATCGGAACCGATCGACGGCGGGCCGCTGTGGGAATTCTGGCACATCGCGATCGCGAAGGGGGTCCCGTTGCGCGCGGGAACGCCGAGGCTGTCGAGCGGGATCTCGCTGAGGACGTCCGACGCGCCGGTGATCGTCGCGCCCATGCTGCCGAGTTTGTTGGTGGGTTTGCCGCCGGAGTCGACATCCCACACCGACACGTCGAACTGGACGTTGCCGGCGTCTCCGCCGCCCACGAGCACCAGGACGCTGCTTACCTGGTAGCCGCAGGCAGCCGGCACGTAGGTCGACGCCCAGCACTCGCCCTGCGCGAAGCCGCCCTGGAAGGCGACCTGCCCTTTGTGATCGAAGCCGTCGTTCCGCAGCGTCGTGGCCCCTGGCGCACAGCCGCCATCCGCGCCGCCGCTGCCCGCGGTGCCTCCAGACGCCGTGCCACCGCTGCCCGCGGCGCCGCCGGACGCGTCCGCGTGGGACCCGCCGCTGCCGCCGCCGGCCGGGGCGCCGCTACCGGAGGAGCTGCTGCAGGCGAGCGGAACGAACGTGAGCAGCGCACCGAGCGCTGCCGCCAGAGCCACGAAGCGGCGAGCCATGGGCTGGATGGTCGCCGACGCCGCAACGCCGCGTCAATCCCGGCCGTATGCGGGCCGGCGGGCCGAGGCGACCCGGTTCGTGGAGAGCGGCAGTCGGGCCTACTTCACCGTGACCGTGCGCAGGCTCACGATCACGAGCGCGTCGTCACCCGGGTAGCGGCCCCAGATGCTCACTTCGAACCGGCCCGGCTGGCGATGGTCGTCGAGCGGCACGTCGATCTTGAAGCTCCGCCCCGAGACCTGCACGGGCTTCGGCGTCTTGTAGCCCGCCGGGAAGTAGAGCGCGAACGGCTCCGGCACCGTGTAGAGCGACGTCGAGTTGAGCTTCGCCGCGCTCATCGGCTTCATCGGCGCGATGCGCGCGATGCCGATGCCGCCGAAATCGACCGGCTTGTCCAGCGTACCCGCCACGTGAACGCTCTGGCCGACGTGCGCGCGCCGGGGCAGCGCCTCGTAGTCCCCGTAGTGGTCGACGAACTCCTGTGACATGCAGGGCTGGTCGATGCCTTCGGGCTTCGCCAACCCGACACCCAGCTTGTTGTGCGTCGCCTTGAGGATGTTCTTGCGATGCCCGTCGTTGGGCGGCGTCTCGTTGATGAACGCGCGCTCGATCTTCTCGAGGGCGATCGGATCGAACATCGGCGCCGGATCGAGTTTGCGCTTCTGACCGTCGAAGAAGCACGCTGCGTTCTCCTGCACCATGTCGCTGCCGCCGGCCTCGGTGTAGCGCTGCTCCGGTACCGAGCCATCGCTGCCCCAGTGCGCCGTGTAGCCGTGCTCCGACATGTCCTCGGCGTGCCGCTGGCCGGCGCGGTTCGCGATGTCGTCGAGCTCGACGGGATCGAGCCCCTGCGCGGCACGGTCGCGGTTGACGAGCGCGAGCACGTACTTGCGCGCCTCGTCGAGCCCGAGCGGCCCTGCAGGGCGCTCTACCGGTTCCGACGCGCCCGGCGAGCTCGAGCCAGCGCCGCCGCGACGGCAACCCGCGCAAAGCAGCGTGAGCAGGAACACCACGACAAGGCCTGGACGCGAGGCGAGCGGCAACACCTGCCCTATATGCCACAAGCGGTGGACCGCGGCCCAGCGCGGGAAAGCCCGCGCGCCCCGGGTTGTGCCTGGTGCGGGATGCGTTACATTCCGCGCCACCCCCCACCGCAAGGACCCACGATCATGCTCGATCTTCCCGATCCCGGCCTGTACCGCACCACCCAGCCCATGCCCGGTCACGAAGAGACCTTCCCGGCGGGCGTGCTCGTATATCTCGGGCAGCCGTCCAACGGCGGCGTGAAGTTCGTGGTGCGCCCGGGCCAGAACCGCCGGAATCACTGGTTCTGGGGAGACCCCACGACTCCGCTGCGCTCGCCTTCCTGGGCCAAGACGCTCAAGGCGCTGCCGTCCGAGGGTTTCTACACCCTACCCAAGACCCTCGAGCTCGAAGGCGGCGGTCGCTGGCTCAAGAACGCCATCGTCCAGCTCGGCTACAACGAGGCCGGCCAGGGCATCCTGTTCGTTGGCGAGTGGCACGAGGACGAGGACGAGAACGCCCTGCACTTCAGCGACCACGGCATCATGATCGACGACAGCATGCTCGAACAGCTGCTCTGGGCGCCCATCCTGCCCGTCGACGCATCGTCGTAGTAGCAACGCTGTAGCGCCCTTCGGCGCGAGGGGGGGACCGGACATCGATCCGCCCCTGATGCTGCCGTCGCTACGCCGGGCTCTTGGTGCTCGTGCGCGGCGCGATGCCGTCGCGCGCCTTGATCATCGCCTTCATCAGGTCGCGGTTCATGCGCGCGATGAACGACACGCTGATGCCCTTCGGGCACACCGCTTCGCACTCGAAGTGGTTCGTGCAATGGCCGAAGCCCTCGGCGTCCATCTGCGCCACCATCTTGCGCACCCGGTCGAGCCGCTCCGGCTGCCCCTGCGGCAGGAGCCCCAGGTGGCCGACCTTCGCGGCGGTGAACAGGCTCGCCGAAGCGTTCGGGCACGCCGCCACGCAGGCGCCGCAGCCAATGCACGCCGCCGCGTCCATCGCCAGGTCCGAGTCGCCCTTCGCGATGGGCACCTCGTTGGCGTCCTGCGCGCTGCCGGTGGACACCGAGATATAGCCACCCGCCGCGACGATGCGGTCGAACGCGCTGCGGTCGACGATCAGGTCCTTGATCACCGGGAACGCCTTGGAGCGCCAGGGCTCGATGGTGATCTCGTCGCCCTCCTTGAAATTCCGCATGTGCAGCTGACACGCGGTCGTCCTCGACTGCGGACCATGCGCGACGCCGTTGATCACCACGCCGCACATGCCGCAGATGCCCTCGCGGCAGTCGTGGTCGAAGGCGATCGGATCCTCGCCCTTCTCGATCAGGCCCTCGTTCACCACATCGAGCATCTCGAGGAACGACATGTGGCTGTTGATGCCCTTGGCATCGTAGCGCTTGAAGCCACCCTGATCCTTCGGGCCGGCCTGCCGCCACACGTGCAGCACGAGGTTCATCGTCGCCATTTTACTTGTAGCTCCTCTGGCTGGGCTTCACGAATTCGAACTCGAGCTCTTCCTTGTGCAGCTTGGGCTCGGTGCCGACGCCGGTGAACTCCCAGGCTGCCACGTACTGGAAGTTCTCGTCGTCGCGCTTGGCTTCTCCCTCGTCCGTCTGGTGCTCCTCGCGGAAATGGCAGCCCGCCGACTCGTCGCGAGCCAGCGCGTCGCGGCACATCAGCTCGCCGAGCTCGAGGAAGTCGGCGACGCGCCCGGCCTTCTCGAGCACCTGGTTCAGCTCCTCGCCGGTGCCGGTGACCCGGAGGTTCTCGTAGAACTCCTTGCGCAGCGCCGGGATCTTCTCGAGCGCCTTCTCGAGCCCTTCCTTCGTGCGGCTCATGCCGCAGTGGTCCCAGATGATGTGGCCGAGCTCCCGGTGGAACGAATCCGGAGAGCGCTCGCCACCGATCGACAAGAGCTTGTCGATGCGGTCCTTCACTTCCTTGACCGCCTTCTTCACTTCCGCGTGATCGGTGTCCACCTTCTCGAGCTTGTTCTGGCCCAGGTAGTTGCCCACCGTGTACGGCAGCACGAAGTAGCCGTCGGCCAGGCCCTGCATCAGCGCGCTCGCGCCGAGGCGGTTCGCGCCGTGGTCGGAGAAGTTCGCCTCTCCGCCCACGAACAGCCCGGGGATCGTGCTCTCCAGGTTGTAGTCCACCCACAGCCCGCCCATCACGTAGTGCGAGGCGGGGTAGATCCGCATCGGCACCTGGTACGGGTCGTCGCCCGTGATGCGCTGGTACATCTCGAACAGGTTCCCGTAGCGCTCCTCGATGGTCTTCCTGCCAGCGCGCTTGATGGCGTCGCGGAAGTCCAGGTACACGCCGCGGCGCACGCCGCCGACCTCGGGCCCTACGCCGCGGCCGTCGTCGCACACGTCCTTGGCGCGGCGTGAGGCGATGTCGCGCGGCACCAGGTTGCCGAAGCTCGGATACATGCGCTCGAGGTAGTAGTCGCGGTCCTTGTCCTTGATCTTGGACGGGTCCTTGTCGCAGTCCTCTTTCTTCTTCGGCACCCACACACGGCCGTCGTTGCGGAGCGACTCGCTCATCAGCGTGAGCTTCGACTGGTAGTCGCCACTCACCGGGATGCAGGTCGGATGGATCTGCGTGTAGCAGGGGTTGGCGAACAGAGCGCCCTTCTTGTGCGCGCGCCAGCTCGCCGTCACGTTGCAGCCCTTGGCGTTGGTCGACAGGAAGAAGACGTTGCCGTAGCCGCCGGTCGCCAGCACGACCATGTCCGCCGTGTGCGCCTCGATCTCCCCCGTCACCATGTCGCGCGTGACGATGCCTCGCGCGCGACCGTCCACGATAATCAGCTCGAGCATCTCGTGCCGCGAGAACATCTTGACCGTGCCGACCTCGATCTGCCGCTCCAGCGCCTGGTAGGCACCGAGCAGAAGCTGCTGGCCCGTCTGCCCGCGCGCGTAGAAGGTGCGCGACACCTGCGCCCCGCCGAACGAGCGGTTGGCCAGGAGCCCGCCGTACTCGCGCGCGAACGGCACGCCCTGTGCCACGCACTGGTCGATGATGTTCACGCTGACCTGCGCCAGCCGATACACATTCGACTCGCGCGAGCGGAAGTCGCCGCCCTTCACCGTGTCGTAGAACAGCCGGTAGATGCTGTCGCCGTCGTTCGGGTAGTTCTTCGCGGCGTTGATGCCGCCCTGGGCAGCGATGCTGTGCGCGCGACGCGGGCTGTCCTGGTAGCAGAAGGACAGCACGTTGTAGCCCATCTCGCCGAGCGACGCGGCCGCCGCGCCGCCGGCTAGACCGGTGCCGACGACGATCACCTTGTGCTTGCGGCGGTTGGCCGGGTTCACCAGCTTCATCGCGAAGCGGTGGCGATCCCAGCGCGTCTCGATCGGTCCGGAGGGTGCCTTGGACTCGAGTTCCATGTCGTGCTCCCGCTACCTGACGATCCCGAGCAGAACCGAGATCGGAAAGGAAATGTTGCCCAGGGTGACGACAAGCGCGAACGTCTTGGCGATGCCGCGCGCCCGGTCGTTGTGCCGCGGGTGGTTCATGCCCAGGGTCTGCAGCAGACTGACTCCTCCGTGGTAGAGGTGGAAGCCCAGCGCCAGGTTGCCCACGATGTAGATGGCGGCGACCCACGGAATGCTGAAGCCGTTGACCACGTTGGCGTAGACGTTGGTCGCGCTCTCAACGTAGTTGCCCATCGACACGCCAGGGATCGTGAAGTGCACCAGGTGGTAGACGATGAACAGGAACAGGGTCGGCCCGGTCCAGATCATCGTCTTCGACGCGTAGTTCGCCGCGATGCTCTTCTTCACGCGGTAGCCCGTGCCACGCGCCGAGAGCGAGCGGTCGTAGAGCTGCACGGTGGTGATGACGTGCAGCACCACACTCAGCGCCAGCACGATGCGCACCGGCCACAACAGCTCCGGCAGGCTCTTGAGCGTGTGGGCGTAGTGGTTCAGCTGCACCGGCCCCATGTACAGCTGCATGTTGCCGATCATGTGACCGATCACGAACCCGAACAGCACGAGCCCGGTGACCGCCATGACGGCCTTCTTGCCGATGGTCGTGTCGTATAGCGTCAGCGCCTTGTCCATCTTGTTTCCCTGGGGGCCGGGTGCCGGGACGGACCGCGACCCGGGTTTCCTCTACTCCATCCGGCGCGTCCTACGCTAGTGCTAGCGCGCGGCCGGATTGACATCCGCCCCATCGGAAGCCGCTTGGACGGCCTCTCCGGGCACGGATGGCGCGAAATCTGCAGAGCCTCGTGCGCCTTGTCAAACCCCCAGCGCAGGGGTTTCGCTGGGCTGCTGGCGGCCTAATCATGGGCCCGCCAGCACTTCTTGAGAGAGGGCAACGCCATGGATCTGGTCTTCCTGTCGCGACTGCAGTTCGCGCTGACCATCATGTTCCACTACCTCTTCCCGCCGCTCTCGATCGGGCTGGGGCTGATCATGGTCATCATCGAGGCCCGCTTCCTCAGGACCGGTGACCCCGCGTACGAGGCCCTGGCGCGCTTCTGGACGCGGATCTTCGCCGTCAACTTCGCCGTCGGCGTCGCCACAGGCATCGTGATGGAGTTCGAGTTCGGCACCAACTGGGCCACCTACTCGCGCTTCGTCGGCGACGTGTTCGGCTCCGCGCTCGCCGCCGAGGGCATCTTCGCTTTCTTCCTCGAGTCCGGCTTCCTCGCCGTGCTCGTGTTCGGCTGGGATCGTGTCTCCCGCCGCACGCACTTCTTCGCCACGCTGATGGTCTTCCTCGGCTCGATGTTCTCGGCCGTGTGGATCGTGATCGCCAACTCGTGGCAACAGACGCCGGCGGGCTTCCACATCGTCGGGCACGGCGCCGAGGCGCGCGCCGAGATCACGGACTTCTGGGCGATGGTGTTCAATCCGTCCAGCGTGCACCGGCTCGGTCACGTGCTGCTCGGCAGCTTCATCCAGGGCGCGTTCTTCGTCCTCAGCGTGTGCGCCTGGTACATCCTGAAGAAGCAGCACGAGGACCTCGCGAAGAAGAGCTTCCGCATCGCGCTCGTAGTTGCCGCCGCCAGCAGCGTCGCCATCCTGGTCTCCGGGCACGAGCAGGCTCGCGCAGTAGCCGTGAACCAGCCCGCCAAGCTCGCGGCTTTCGAAGGGCACTTCAGGAGCGAGCCCGGCGGCACCGGCATGTACCTGTTCGGCATCCCCGACGTGAAGGCCGAGCGCGTGCGCGACGGCGTCTCGATACCGGGCATGCTGAGCTACCTGGTCCACGGCAACGCGTCGAAACCCGTGTCGGCGCTCGACCGCTTTCCGGCCGACGAACGTCCTCCCGTCCAGATCCCGTTCCAGACCTACCACCTGATGGTGGCGCTCGGGATGTTCTTCATCGGCGTCACCCTGCTCGCGCTCTTCCTCTTGTGGAGGAAGCGGCTGTTTTCGCAGCGCTGGCTGATGTGGGTGTTCGTGGCCGCCGTGCTCGGCCCCATCCTCGCCAACGAGTCGGGCTGGGTCGCCGCGGAAGTCGGGCGGCAGCCGTGGGTCGTCTACGGTCTGCTTCGCACCAGCGACGCCGTCTCGGCTGTGCTGGTGCCGCAGCAGGTGCTGGCAAGCATCATCATGTTCGGGCTTCTGTATCTCGCGCTCGGCGTGATCTGGGTGACCGTGCTCCACACCAAGATCCAGCACGGACCGGAACCGGTCGCGGAAGTCACGGAAGCGGGCGACCGCGAGAGCTTCTTCGATGCCGCGTCGATCCGGCAGGATCACGCACGCGGCTACTCGCTCACCGAGACCGACCACGAGGAGGACAGCTGATGGACCTGCACATGCTGTGGTTCTTCCTGCTCGGTGTGCTGCTCACCGGCTACGCCATCCTCGACGGCTTCGACCTCGGCGTCGGCATGCTGCACCTGATGGTGCGAGGCGACGAGGAACGCCGCATCGTCATCAACTCGATCGGCCCGCTCTGGGACGGCAACGAGGTGTGGCTGGTCACGTTCGGCGGCGGGCTGTTCGCTGCCTTTCCGGTCGTCTACGCCACCGCGCTCAGCGCATTCTATCTGCCGTTCATGGTCCTGCTCGCGTCGCTGATCGGACGCGCCATTTCCATCGAATTCCGCAGCAAGCGCGACTCGCGGCTGTGGCGCGGCTATTGGGACGTGTCATTCTCGCTGGCCAGCGCGACCGCGGCATTCGTGTTCGGCGTGGCCGTCGGCAACGCCATCAAGGGCATTCCGATCGGGCCCGATCACGAGTTCGCCGGCCGCCTTTCCGACCTGCTCGGCCCCTACCCGCTGCTGGTCGGCGCGCTCGCCGTCGCCGGCTGCGCCATGCACGGCTCCATCTACCTGTACCTGAAGACAGAAGGCGAGCTGCAGCAGCGCATCCATCGCTGGATGTGGCGCACCTTCGGCCTGTTCCTCGTGCTCTACCTGCTGGTCACGATCTTCACCCTGATCGACGTGCCGCATGCGACCAACAACTTCCAGCGCCTGCCGCTCGGCTGGGTCGTCGTACTGCTGAACGTGCTGGCGATCGCCAACATCCCCCGCGCCATCCACCAGGGCCGCCCCGCCTACGCGTTCATCTCCTCGTGCTGCACCATCGCCGCGCTCGTGTTCCTGTTCGGCATGGCGCTCTACCCGAACCTGCTCGTGTCCGCCGAAAACCCCGACTTCAGCCTCACCATCTACAACGCGGCTTCCAGCGAGCGCACGCTCGGCATCATGCGCACCATCGCCTTTATCGGCATGCCGTTCGTCGCGACCTACACGGCCATCGTCTACTGGGTCTTCCGCGGCAAGACCCGCCTCGACAAATCCAGCTACTGACAAACGCGAAAACCGCCGCGCAGCACCAGGCCGCACGGCGGTCGTCGGGGTAGCAGGAGCTACTTGGCGGCCTTGAGGTTCTTCGCGACGTTGTCCCAGTTGATGAGCTTGTCGGTGAAGACCTCGAGGAACTTGGCGCGGGCGTTGCGGTGGTCGAGGTAGTAGGCGTGCTCCCACACGTCGGTGGTGAGCAGCGGGGTGGCCGGCGTGGTGAGCGGCGTCTCGGCGTTGGGCGTCGTCAGGATCTTGCCCTTGCCGCCGTCGAGCACCAGCCACACGTAGCCCGACCCGAAGCGACCCGCGCCGTCCTTGTGCCACTGGGCGCGGAACTGATCCCAGCCGCCGAAGTCGCGGTTGATCAGATCGGCCACGTCGCCGGCCGGAGGAGCGCCGCCGCCACCGGCCTTCATCCCCTCCCAGAAGAACGTGTGGTTCCACACCTGCGCAGCGTTGTTGAACACTCCGCCGGAGCTGGACTTGATGACCTCTTCGAGGGTCTTCTGTGCCTCGGGCTTGCCCTCGAGAGCAGCCTTCAGCTTGTTCATGTAGCCCTTGTGGTGCTTCTCGTAGTGGAACTCGAGCGTCTCCTGCGACATCGCAGGGGCGAGGGCATCCTTGGAGTACGGAAGCGGCGGTACCTCGAATTTCATCGTTGTGGCTCCTTTTGTCGGCTTTTTCGTCGGGTTCGAGGGGGCGAACCTGGGTCCGTGCCCCCCCACTGTCAAGCAGGCGCCCCGGGCCGACCCGGCAAAAGCGGCGGGGATCCGGGTGCTTCCGCGCCACGCGGCGCAGCGGGGATAGTCCTTACGTAACGTTGGGCCAGGACGCAATGCCGGCCGGCCGTTGGGGGGTGTTTTCCGCCGCTCCGCCCCCGGCGACACCTCCAACGGGCCACCCGCCGGCCGGAGCGCGCGACGCCCTTGTAGCCTTTCACCAGAGCGGGCAGTCTGCGCGCCCGTGAGCACGGATCGGACGGCGGAGGGCGAGCCGGACAGCGCGCTGGTTCCGCTGCGCAAGGAAGACGGCCGCCCGATTGTACACGCGGGTTTCGTGCGCGGACTCCGCGTGGTCGCCGAGGCGGTGTTCGCCACCGCGTCCGGCGCCCCCCCGGCGGACCGTATGGATTGGCTGGCGCTCGAGCTCGAGGACTTCCTTGCGCGCGCGGGCTCACAGACGCGCCTGACGCTCCGGCTGGCGCTGCTGGCCATCTCGTTCCTGGCGCCGCTGCTGGTGCTCAGGTTCACGTCGCTTTCCCGCATGCCGGTTGCCGAACGCGCACGCGCCATCGGGCGGCTCGAACACAGCTCGCTCGGCGCTCCCGTGCTGGCGATCAAGGCGCTGCTCTGCGTCCTGTACTACGAGCATCCCGACGCCGCCGAGGAGATCGGCTTCGACGGACAGTGTCTCTTGCCGGGCCCGGGGGGACCACAGCATGCCCGGTGACAGACTTGCGACGCGCGGCGGTGGGGTCGTGCAGGCGAGCGGGCTCGAAGGGGATCTCGAGCTGGAGGCGGATGTCGTCATCGTCGGCTCCGGCGCGGGAGGCGCGGTGGTCGCCTGCGAGCTGGCCGAGGCCGGTCAGGACGTGATCGTGCTGGAAGAGGGAGGCCATGTGCCGCCGGAGCGCTACGGCAGCATGCGCCCGAGCGAGACGATGCGGCACATGTGGCGCGACGCGGGCCTCACCTTCGCCCTCGGCCTGGGCGACACGCCGATGGTCAACGTGATGATGGGCCGCTGCATCGGCGGCTCGTCCGTGCTGACAGGCGGGGTGTGTTTCCGGATCCCGGGCTCGATCCTGCGCGAGTGGTCGGAAGACCTCGGTCTCGTCGAGCTCACCGAGAGGGGCATGGAGCCCTGCTTCGAAGCGGTCGAGAAGGCCATCCACGTCGAACAGGTGCCGGAGCACATGCGCTCGCAGTCGACGCTGCGCTTCCTCGAAGGCGCCCAGCGCCTGGGCTATCCGACCAAGCCGCTGCGCCGCAACACGCACGGCTGCAACGGCTGCGGGCGCTGCAACTTCGGCTGCCCCCACGGCGCGAAGCTGAGCGTGGACGTGAGCTACCTGCCCCGCGCCATGGCAGCGGGCGCGCGCGTGTACTCGGACTGCCGCGTGGAGACGATCACGCGGCGGAACGGCCGGGCAAGCGGCGTGGTTGGGCGCGTGCTGTCCGGCGCGCGCGGGCGGAAGCTCGGACGCCTGCGTGTGCGTGCACGCCGTGTGGTCGTTGCGGCCGGCGCGTACGGCTCGCCGCTGCTGCTCGCCAGGAGCGGCGTCGGATTGGGCTCGGGCCAGGTGGGCAAGAACCTCACGCTGCATCCGGGCTTCCGCGTGATGGCGCGCTTCGACGAGAAGATCGAAGGCTGGAAGGGCGCGCTCCAGAGCGCCTACAGCGACGCTTTCGAGGACGAGCGCATCACGCTGGTGGGGCTGTTCGTTCCGCCGGGCGTATTGGCAGCGACCATGCCCGGGGTCGGCAGCGAGCACGTCCAGCGCGCTCGTTCGGTGCCGCACCTCGGCATCTTCGGCGGCATGATCCACGACGACGGCGGCGGCGCCATCCGCGAGGTCTTCGGCCGGCCCGTCATGACCTACCGCATGTCGTCCCGCGACCGCGCCGCGGTCCCGAAGCTGATGCGCCACATGGCGGAGATCTTCTTCGCCGGCGGCGCGAAGGAAGTCTTCCTGCCGGTGCTCGGTCTGGGCGGTATCGACGCGGATAGGCTGCGCATACTGGACCTCGAGCACGTGCCCGGCCGGCAGCTGGAATGCGGCTCGCAGCATCCACTGGGCACCTGTCGCATGGGCGTGTCGCCGCGCGGCTCGGTCGTGGATCCGGACGGGCAGGCCTGGGATCTGCCGGAGCTATTCGTAGCGGACGGAAGCATCCTGCCCACGAGCCTGGGCGTGAATCCGCAGCTTTCCATCATGAGCATGGCCACGCGCATAGCCTGGAAGCTGCGCGAACGGCCCCTGCCCGGTTGAATGGCGCCGACGGGGGAGAGCCTGGACCATCACGCCTGCAACCTGTCCGCACTCCCCGCGGACCTCGGCGGGCGCTTCGTGCAGCTCGCACGCGGCAGCGAAGCGTCGTTCGACGCACTGCGCGCGCGGCGGCACGGCGTCTGGAAGACGCGCCTGCATTCGCTGATGCGCTATTTCCTGTCGGACTTCGACGTGAACGGCCTGCTCGGCATGTATGCGATGCATCTGCTGGACACGCCGCAATGGGAGCAGCTGCTCGGCCCGCCCGGCCAGGAGCGACTGATCGATGTCGGCGCGGGCTCCGGCAACGTCACGAGCACGCTGGCGCCGCTGTTCGGAACGGTGGCCACCACGGAGAACGTCCTGGGCCATGGCCCGGCGCCTCGAACGACGCGGCTACCTGTGCTTCCGCGTCGACGTGGCGGAGAGCGGGATCCCGGACGAGCCGTGGGATGCGATCAGCTGCCTGAACGTGCTCGACCGCTGCGCGCGCCCGCTGTCGCTGCTGCGGCGGCTCGCCGGGGCTCTCGCTCCGGGAGGACGACTGGTGCTGTCGATGCCCCTACCCTACGTGCCGATCGTGTTCGACGGCGGCGTCACGCGCGAACCCAGCGAGCCGCTTCCCCTGGCGGATTGCGCGAGCTGGGAGGCAGGCGTCGCTGCGCTCGTCGAGCGCGTGCTCTCGCCGACGGGCCTGGAAGTACAGCGCTTCGCACGCGCGCCCTACGCGTCGGCCGGCGATGCCCACCAGCCGCTGTACGTGCTGGACAACGTCGTCATGGTGTGCAGGATCCGTACGTGACCGATCGCGTACCCGTCGACCCTGCCCTGGCAGCGCGCGTGGCGCCGCGCCTGCTCTCGTCGCTCGCGCGTGAGTACCCGAACAAGATGGCGCATGTGCTGTCGAGCGACGCCGACGTGCGACCTCCGCGCGAGCTCACGCCGGCGTTCTACGGCTGCTTCGACTGGCACTCGGCCGTGCACAGCCACTGGGCGCTGGCGCGTCTGGCACGCAGCCTGCCGGACGCGGACTTCGCAGAGGCAGGGCTGGCCGCGCTGGAGCGGACCTTCGAACCCGAGCGCATCGCTGGAGAGCTCCGCCATCTCGGCGCGCCCGGACGCGAGGGCTTCGAGCGGCCCTACGGACTGTCCTGGCTGCTGCAGCTCCGCGCGGAGCTCACGGAATGGAGTCACGAAGGCGTGGAGGAACCGGCCCGCTGGACCAGGGAGATGGGCCCGCTCTGCACACTGGCGGCGCAGCGCCTGGAAAGCTGGCTGGATTCGCTGGTGTATCCGGTGCGCAGCGGCGAGCACCCGCAGAGCGCCTTCGCAATCGGGCTGTGGCTCGACAGCGTCCCGGACGCCGGGGCGGGGCATATCCGCAAGCGGGTGCTCGCCCTGTACGGAAGCGATCGGGACGGCCCGCTGCATCTAGAGCCGTCGGGGTACGACTTCCTTTCACCGTGCCTGGCCGAGGCCGATCTGATGCGCCGGGTGCTCGGGCCCGAGCCGTTTGCGGCGTGGCTGGACGGCTGGCTGCCCGCCCTGCGGGATCCAGCCGCGTTCGCGCTGGATCCGGTGTGTTGCCCGGACCCGTCCGACGGCAAGCTGGCCCACCTGGACGGGCTGAATCTGAGCCGCGCCTGGATGCTGGAAGGCATCGCGGCGGGCCTACCGGAGGACGACCCGCGCCGGCAGCCGCTGCTGGACGCCGCAGCGCGGCACGCCACGGCCGGTCTCGCGGCCGTGGGCGGCGACCACTACGCGGGCACCCACTGGCTGGGCAGCTTCGCCGTCTACCTGGCGACAGGGCGCGGGCTACCGCGGACAATGGCGTGATCGTCGCACCCGGTTCACACAGCATGTGACCGGAGCACGCAGGCGCGCTATCCTCGGCCCACGGGGATGACTGGCAAGGGGTCAGGCACAGGTATAGATACGCGTGGACATGTCCGATCCTGCAGGGGATGGTGCGGGGGCTCTTGCCGCTGTACATCCTCGAGCTCTTGAGCCGCGAGGCGTCGCACGGCATCGGCATCGCAACCACCATCCGGCAGATGAACGGCGGAACGTGGTCTCCTAGCCCTGGCTCGCTCTACCCCACGCTGCGCAAGCTGGAGCAGCAGGGGCTCATCGCCGGGCGGTGGCACAAGAGCTCCGCGGCGGACAAGCGCGTCTACGAGATCACGCCAGAGGGGCTGAGCGCGCGCGCGCAGCTCCGCGGCAAACTGCTCGACGAGCTGAGCCTCGCGCGCGACGTGATCGACATCCACTACGCGGCGCTGTCGACCGACGCCCGCGAAGCCTGACGCGGGTGATGCCGTCGAGGCGGTGCTGGCCGACGCGCTGCAGCGGGCGGCGGCGGCGGGGCAGTGGGCGAAGCGCTTGCCCGCGAGCTGGAGATGCGGCGGGCTCTCGCGGGCGGGGTTCCAACCTATTGTTCTCTGCTCGAAACGCTCGCGCAGGTCACGCTGTTGTCGGGTCGTATCGCGCACTTCTCCATCTCCGACGTGCTGCTGGTTTGCTTCACGAAGTAGATGTACGGCAGATATCGGGGCACCGCAGCGTCCGGCGCGACCAAGGCGTAGGTTCTCCCGCATCCTGCAAGGACGCCGCTACCGACGACAACGGCTGCGAGCACCAGAAGCGATGGCACAGGTTGCTCTCCTTGCAGTGCGTCTCGGCCCCGTCTGGCGCAACGTCGCAAACAACGATCAATTGGTGGCCGTCGGAGTGCACCCATTCGTACCAGACCTTGTTCGGAACGGCATAGCCCGCGTGCACCAGGGTTGCGCCGCCGCAGCCGACGGCGCCGAGCGCGAGGAGCAACAGGGCAACGGGTCGCAGATTGATCACGGTGCACCTCTCACGGGCGATGTTCCGCTCGGGGCCGGTGCAGCCGCGACGGTCGGTGCGGCGGTGGCACCGGGCGGGACGACGCCAGAGCCGGGTATCCCCCGCTTGCTCTGGTCATAGGAGATGGGGCTGCACACGAACCTGCCGCTGACCTTGCTGCAGTTCCACGCTTCGTACGTCGTCCAGGCCGAGAAGAATGCGTAGCGCACGCCGACCGTGATGACCTTGTAGCTATTGTAGGAAGGGTGCACTGCGAAATCCGCTATCCGGCGCGACGTGACGCAAGCCGGCAAGAACAGTCCCGCGGCGAGCGCGAAGCAGAGGGGGGCAAGGCGGCGCATCACTTGTACACCACGGGGTAGGCCTTGCAGTCGGAGAGGCTGCCATCCGCGGCTCGCTTGCAGTCGCCGAGCGACCATGACGTTCCCTTGATCTGGACGAATACGAGTTCGTGGTCGCGAACAGCGTATTCGGTGATCGCCTGCCGCCCACAGCCACTCACGGCAAGCGTCGCGACGACAAGGAGCGGCGCGACGAAAATCACATTCTGTCGACGCATGGCCCGTTCTATCCAGCGGCCACGACGTTCATCAACCCCGTCCGGGCCGGGCACGGCCCATGGATGACGGCCGTTGCCGCTGCGGAATATCAGAATGCGTTGGGAAATAGCGTATAGCTGCCACAAGAGAACGGCGCGATCGGTGCCAGTGCCCTCCGCGGCTCCAGGGCTACGGTATCAGTTCACCTGGAAGCTCTGCTGGCTGTCGGGGGTGGCGGATCTCGGCCAGAGCGTGCGCATGCCCAGGCTACGAAGTCGATCCGGGGCCATGCTGAAGCACCCGAAGCAGTAGTGAGGCGCGCGGTGTTTCCCTGTGGAGTCGGGGAACGATGCACGGCGTGCTGCGCGTTCCATCAGTGGCCTGCGCGTAGTGTCGCGTCATCAGCGACCCGGCTTGGACTTCCTCGTCGCTCCCCCACGCTTGCGTTGGCGCTCGCTCCGGGCGCTCGGGCTCGGGCCGTGCCCATCGAGGAAGGTGTCGACAATCGTGCCCAGCTCCAGATCGGCGACGGGGAGCTTCGCGCCGGAGCGCGCCATGATCCCCGAGACCATGATCGGCGAGATCAGCAGCACGATCTTCTGCAGTGGATCGCCCGGAGTGATCCTGCCCGCGGCCTGGTGGTGGGCGACGATGTCCGCCGCCTTGCGCAGGTTGGGCACGAGCGCCGCCATCGCCGTGCGCAGCTCGGGATGGTTCGCCATCTCGGCGACGAGCGTCAGCACGGCGCCGCCGTAGCCACGATACGTCTGCGCGTACGCGTCGACGATCGCCAGGAGATCGGCCCGGGCGTCGTCGCTGGCGACTACCTTGCCGAACGGAGACTCCTTCAGGCAGTGGCCGAGCGCCGCCTCGATCAGCGCGGCCTTGTTGCCGAAGCGGCGGAACAGGGTGACCTCGTTGACGCCTGCGCGCCTGGCCATTTCCTGTGTTGTTGCCGCGTCATAGCCGCGCTCGGCGAACACCGAGACCACCGTCTCGAACAGGCGATCGAGGTCTATGACCTTCGGCATGATGCCCTTGCTCCCATGCCAGCCAGCGTAGAGCAAACCGGCTTTATTGCAAGTATGCGCTTGCAATAAAGCCGGCGCGGGCGTACTTGTGGGGCATGAACGCAGCCGTCACACACACCGTGCAAAGAGAGCCGGCTGGCTTCGCGCTCCAGCGCACCTTCATCTGGCGCATCAAGCTGAAGCTGCAGTTCACCGGTTGGCTGCAGTACATGCCCTCCGGGGTGGCGGCGCTTGTGTTCCTGCTGCTTGCCGGCGTGGGTTGGCTGATCGGACTCTGGCCGGCGCTGCTGTTCTGGACGCCGCTTTCGATCGGTCTCCTGCTTTCGGCGAACACCGCCTTCGAGATCGTGACGCTGAAGCTCGGCCTCCGCCCGCCGGAGCCGCTTCCCGCGCCACTCGATGGGCTCGACGCCTTCGACGTGATGCGGGCCCGGCGCGCCTGTCGCTCGTTCCAGAAACGCAACCTGACGCCGGCCCATCGCGAGGCGCTGCTCGGCAGCGTCGCTCTCAATAGCCAGCCCGAGCGCCAGATCGGCAAGAGCCCGATCCGCTTCGAGTACGTCGCTGCGCCGCTGACGGTGTGGCCCGTTGTCGGTGCGCACGAGTTCCTCGTCGCTATTGCCCCGAAAACCTACGACCGTCTCGCCGTCATCAACGTCGGCCGCAGCCTGCAAAAGGTCGTCATCGACGCCACCCGCATGGGCCTGGCAACCTGCTGGATCGGCCCGGGTGCTGACCAGAAGAGCATCGTGGCGAAGCTGGGCGACCGCTTCGATCCCGAGAAGGACCACGTCATCTGCGTGTGTGCGGTCGGCTACGAGTCCGCGTTGAAACCCCTGACCATCCGCTTCATACAGAGGTCGCAGCACTGGCGCCGACCGCTCGAGCAGCTGTTCTTCAGCGACCCGGAGCTACAGCAGCCATTGGACGTTAAGAAGCCACCCTTCGATGCCTTCGGACGTTGCTACGAGGTGTGCCAGTGGTCGCCGTCGTCCTACAACGGCCAGACCACGCGCGCCGCGGCGGCGCTGGAAGAGAGAGACGGCAGAGCGACGCTTGCCCGGATGGATTTCTACGCTTCCACCTCCTCGCGCTACTACGCCGCGGTGGCGCTCGGCATCTGGTGCGCCAACTGGGAACTAGGCGCCGAAGCGCTCGGCACTCCCGGTCACTTCTCCGTGCTGTCATCCGTCGAGCGCGGACTCGCAAATGACCCCGGACTACCGCACTACGACGTCAGCTGGATCGCCGATCACCACCTGACGTAGCGGGTCGTTGCGGGGCGCCGGGCGCGGGATCGGTGCTGGCGGGCGAGCCCGCGCTCGCCGCTCTCGCTGTCGCCTCCACGCTCGGCACGCTTCCCGCTGCGCGACATGCACGGCAAAGGACAAGCCGGCGCCGGCCGCCAGTGCGTGCGCCGACTACCACGAGGCGCCCGGACCCCTGCCCCAGCCCGTCGAGACCGTCCGCTGCCGCCACATAGCAGCCCCGTCACCCGCGCCCCCCGCGCTTGTCGCCCGCATTCCCTGTCCTGCGCCCCGACGCCAGCGCGTTCATCCGGACTACGCGCGCAACCCCAGGGCGACGGAGCAAGGACGGCGCTACACCCCCGACGGCACCGACATCAACCGCCTGTTCAGCTACGACTACGTGAATCACCTGGCGCGCGAGGCGTGGACCTACGAGCACAATCGCGCATTCGAGCTGCGTCCGCTGGTGACGGGGCTGGACGGCATCATCGATCTGCACTCGGCCAGCCAACCCACCGTGCCGTCCGCGATCTGCGACGGCACGCCGGACGGCATCGCACTCGCACGCCACACCGGCGCGCGCGTCACCTACGGCTGGGACGGCCCGGGCATGCTGATGGAGCAGGTGAGCATCGGAGCGCTGGTCCGCCGCGGCCGTCCCGCGCTCAGCGTGGAATGCGGCCAGCACGAGGATCCCGGCACGACCGATCACGCCTGGGAGGTCCTGACGCGCTTCCTCGGCGCACTCGGCATCACCGACCACCCGATCGCCGACGAGCCGGGCCCCGCCTACCGGCTGTTCGCGCGCGTGGTCAAGCCGACGCTCGGCTTCGCGCTGACGCAGAACTACCGCAGCTTCGACTCACTCGAGGCCGGCGCCGAGCTCGGCCGCGGCGACGGCATGAGCATCTTCGTCAACGAACGCGCCTTCCTGCTCCTACCCACGCCCCACGCCCAGCGCGGCGAGGACATCGTGTACCTGGCGCGGGAGATGACGTAGGCGCAGGTCCCTGGGTGGCCTGCACGTGGATGCACGCGCGACCGTCGGTGGCGCGCAGCGTGCCCGGCGGCAGATCGATCTCGGGCGTCACCGTTTCTCCCGGCGCGACGTAGGCCAGGAATTTCGTGATGTGGACGATGACGTCGCGCCACGTCGGGAACACGTCGATGGCCGGGAGTACGTCGCGACTCAGCCGGCGGTTGAAGAAGAGCTCCTCGATCTCCAGCGACTCGGGGTCGTGATCGAGCGCACCTTCGGCGAGATCGAGAACCCGACGAGGATGTAGTCATCCAGCGCGAAGGCGTGCTCCGCCCCGCAGACTCCGCAGCTGTAGTGCGTGCGGAGGCAGCAACACGCGGCATTTGCCCACGCACTTCGCCAGTGGCACGAGATCAGACAAGCGCTGGATCTCGAAGCGCGTACCCGGTGCGTCCGACGTGATCGACAGCGGTGCGACCGTCGGAGGCGTGTAGAGCGATTGTGCGCTTGCCGGGGCGGCGAGCGTCAGTCCCAACAGAGCAGCGCGCAGCGCGCGTGACACATATCGAATCTACCACATGGAGAAGCTCGCCGTGAGGTGTCCTGGCAGCCACCCCCACGTCGACGGGCCCCGCAACGCTCGCGCTGTCAACCACGCCCCTGCCCCTGCTACGGCTCGCTCCGCGTCGGTCGTGGCCGTCGCGTGCTCACGGGCCATAGTCCTCGTCTCCGCATTGCTGTGCTGCAGATGGACGCGATGCACGGCTGGGGCTCCGCCTGCGGAGGCCCGCTCCGCCGCGAAGACCGCGCCCGCCGCTGCGCTTGGGGCGGGGCGAGTACGGGCCGCGCCCGGCTCGCTCGGGTTCACTTCGGGGTGATACCGCGGGTCCTGGCAGCCGCTATCACGCGGTGGACTCCCGCAGCATTCGAGCTGCGCTACACGCCCCTGATCTACCGCTACCCGAACAACTCGCGGACATCTGTCAACGTCGCCGCACGCGTCAGCCACGCGTCCAGCGTCGGAATGTCGCGGCAGGCGCGCACGCGCTCGGCCACGTCGTCGGGCACGGCGAAGCCGCGCGCTTCGAGCACGCGAAGGATGCCTTCGGCCTTGCCCTCCGCCAGTCCCTGCCCGAAGTACCGCCGGGCATACTCGCTCTGGTATTCGTATTTCTGGACCATGATGGCTTCTACTTTCCTGCGGGCGCCGGGCTCGAGCGCTGCGAGCACCATGTCGATGTAGAGTGTACGCCTGTCGGGCTCGAAGGCCAGCGAGGCCTCGGCTGCGAGCTCGCCGAGCGCTACGGCGTGCGGGCCGCGGCCGTGCACGACGGCGGAGAGCACCGTCAGGTACGGGCTCTCGACCGCCCGATCGCGATCGAGCAGCTCCGGCACCGTCGAAGGACCGAGCACGAGCGGCGTGAGCTCGAAGCCGGGATGGCCGACAGCGATCGGCTGCGCCGCCCAGCGCTCGACCCGCCGGCTCGGCGTGACCACGACGAGATAGACCGCGCACTGCTGCTCGGCCCACTGCCACACCACGTAGCGCGGCCAGACGCGGCGCTTCGCGTCGCGCGCGTCCGCGTTGGTGTCAAGCTGCACTTCCACGATCAGGACGAAGCGACGGCGCCCGGCGCGTACGTGCAGCACGAGATCAGCGGCGTACTCGGGCGGGCGGGCCTCGCCAAAGCTGGCCGCCACGATCTCGACGCTCGCCCTGGCAGGCAGCGCCACGTGCAGCACGCTGCGGAGCAGCTCCGCGACGAACGCCGGCCTCGACCGGAACAGATCCACCAGGGCCTCATGCAGCTGCGAAGGCACGCGCGAGGTGCAGCAAGCGGCGTGCCGCGCGGAAATGCCGGCAAGAGCGCATTGTGCGGGGTGGCGGCGCAGGGATCCGCCGGCGGCGGCCGCCAGTGGCGGGAACACCTGCGCGACCTGCTCGCGGAGCGGCTGACCGCGGCGTTCGGACAGGTTCCGGGCCCGCCGGCATCGGGACCGGGCCTCGTTCACGTCCACCTCGTCTACCCCGGCGAGGGCGCGCCCCGCTTCGTCGACCTCGCCCGCCTCCGCCAGCTCGCCGCCCGCATCCGGCAAGACGTCCCGGGTGCGGACATCCTCGTCACCAGAGGCGGCGCGCGGCGCTCCACTGTCCGGCCATCGACGGTCGGCGTACGTGATGGGGTTGGACTTCGAGTCCCTTTTCCTGGCCCTCTTGCGGATCAGGGTATGTCGTACTGTATGCCGACCCGCCACGCAGCGAGCCAGGTCACGGCGCCCACTTCGGCTTGTCCCCGGGTGGGAAGCGAGGGTCCGGAAGAGCTGCCCCGGTCGTAGGTGTAGGTCACGCGCTCGCGGCCGAGGTCATCGTCGAACCCCAGCCAGATGCTGAACACGAAGGGGTCCAGGTAGAAGGATCCGCCGGCGCGCAGCCCCCCGTCAGGTCGGGCCATAGGCACCACGCTGTTGCTGGGCTGCCCAGCGCTGTGCGCTTGCCGTGTACCTAACGCACTCCTCGATCTTTGCCTGGCAGAGCGCCTGCTGCGCTTGAAGTCGAAGCAGGAAGCCCCTCCAGGCGCTCGCAGCGTGCTTCCTCATCCTCTCGCTCCGCTTCACGCTTGTAGCAGTCCGCCAGACCATCAAGAAACGCGCTGGTCTCCGGCCAATGCCCGTCTGCACGCAGGCGCTCTGCGGTCTGTCGATAGGCGGTCTCGATCTCGCGTTCCTGACGCCCCCAACTTTCCCCACCGCAAAGCCGTGGTCGCGCTCGCACCCAGGCACAGCGTCGACCGGAACCCCCAGTCGTGCGCGAGCGCACCTGCGAGCCGTCAAATCGCGAGCAGGCACCTGGACCGCCCACCGACAGAACGGTATGCACCCGCGTGCACGCCCGAGCAGAGCGTCACCAGCAATGTCGAGCGCCGCGTCATGAATTCTGAGTGCTCACCACGAGCACCAGAACCGAGGCGCAGCAACGTCGCTGGTGCTGCGGCTTGTCGTGTCGAAGCGGAGTGCGACGCTCTCCGCACCTTCGACAGCGCCATCTCCCACATCGACTGGGCCACGCTGCTTCGCCGCGTCTACGACATCGACGCCCTCGCCTGCCCCTGCGGCGGCCGCCTCCGCTTCACCGACCTCGTCACCGATTCCGACGAAGCCCGCGCCGCCCTCGAAGAGCTGCGCCTCCCCGCGAGCCCACCGCCAATCCTGCCCGCCCACGCCGCGCCCGAGCTCCTCGACCTCCCACCGCCCGACCCCTAGCCAGACCGCGCGCCCGGCGAGCGCCCGCTCTTGGAGTTCCTGGCCTTGAGCGCGCTGCACCTGGCCTCCATCGCTGACAAGCGCGAGCGCTTCCCACGTGATCCGAATGCGGAGCAACGTCTACCTGTGCAGCCGTCGCCTGTGCGGCAGGAATGTGCACCCGCAGGACAGCCGCGTGGCAGCGATCTCGCGCGCCAAGCCAATCCACGAAGCGCGACCGCGCGGAGGCTCGGCGGCGCGCCGACACCATGACGGAGGTTGCAGCCCGGCTCACCGACGCTGGACAGTCGGACCACGCTCGCCTGCTGCTCGATCGGCTCGGCGCCGCCGCAACGGACGCGGACGCGGCACAGCCGGTGCGCATCGCCGACGGGCTGTGCAGCGGCGGCGTAGTGCCCGAGCAGAAGCGCCTGACGAACATGCGCACGACGTTCCGACAGCTCGGCGCGCGCTGGACCTCCGGTGGGCTGGCCCGCGCCTTCCCCGACTACGTGGCGGAGAAGCGCACCGCGCACGTAGACGAGGCGCGGCTCGCCAAGCTGTGCGCGATCGAGGTCGCGCCCGGGCAACCGCTCGGAAATGTGCGGCCGGTCGCGTTCAAGGTCGAGCACGCCAAGATCGCGATGGCGAACCTGCCCGCGTCGGCGCAGCGTCCCGCCACCCGCCGGCACTACGCCCAATTGGTCCACCGCGTGTTGTCGCTCGCCGCCTGGCCTTGCGAGATCATCCCGGCCAACCCGCTGCCCAAGCGCTTCATGCCGCGCGTGGGCGATCCGCCGGACTACTCGTACCTGTACCCCGACGAGGATCGGAAGCTGCTCGGCCACGTCGAGATCCCGGTGCGCGATCGACTGTTCTTCGGCCTGCTCGTGCGCGAAGGTCTGCGCGCCAGCGAAGCGCAGCAGCTCGTCTGGGCGGACCTGGACCTGGAGCAAGGCACGCTGTCGCTCGACAGGAACAAGACCGACGACGCGCGATCGTGGGTGCTCGATCCCGGCGTCGTGCGGGCGCTCAGCAAGTGGCGGAAGCGCTTCCACCGCGACGCAGGCCCGGATGACCTCGTCTTCCGCGACGAGCAGGGCGCGCCGATGGAGCTGAACATGCTGGCCCGCACGTTGCGCCGGGCCCTGCTCCGCGCCGGCGTGCCCCGCAAGGAACTGCACGCCTCGGGCACGAACCGCAGTAGGCTCCGGGCCCATGACCTCCGCGGCACGTTCATCACGCTGGCCCTCGCCAACGGGAAGACCGAAGCGTGGGTCATGGATCGCACGGGGCACCAGACCAGCGACATGCTGGCCCGCTACAAACGCGGCCGGAACCGCGCCGAGGAGCTCCGCCACGGCCTGCCGATGGCCCTCGACCTCGCGATTCCGGAGCTTCGTGACCAGGGGGGTGGGCACCGGGTGGGCAGGCCCACCCGGTCCATGGTAGGAGCAGCAGCCGCAACTAGTCAGGATCACGACACAAGCCGAAGTGGCGGAATGGCAGACGCGGTGGATTCAAAATCCGCTGTCCGCAAGGGCGTGTGGGTTCGAATCCCACCTTCGGCACCCATCAGCGGCGCGCACGGCGGGCGGCTTCGCGACGGGCAGCGGCTGTGCCCGGAGCTCCGCGGACGCGCTCTGCAGCCGCTTCGAGCGTGGGCTCGAGCGGCGTCGTAGAATCCACCAGATCCGCCAGGCGACCGGTCGCGCGCTCGGCGCGCTGCCACGCGGCCGCGTGACCCAGCGTGCCGGGCTCGTGCTCCAGGGCCAGATCGACGGCGGCACGCAGCTCCTGGCCGGCAGACTGGATGGCCAGCAGGCGCCGCCGCCCGGCGCCCTGCTCCTTGGCAGCGGCGTACATCGCGCGCAGGATGCCCAGGAGGTCGCGGACGGCCTCGAACGGGAACGGATCCTGACGCGGCGCTAGCATCGAACTCCACCGAGCCCCGACGGGCAGGACTGCAAGCGTGACGCAGACCGCCCGGCTCCACAACGGCAGAACACGACGATGACCAGGCACGGCGGAAACGGTGGCGGCGGAACGCGCGGTGGGCGGGGGCGCGGCCCCGAGCTTCTCGGAGCGCTGCTCGCCGACGCGCGAGCCCGGGCGGCGCGCTCGGCCGAGCCGGGGCGGATCGACGCCGAGCTGTGGCGCCGCGCGGTGGGCCCCCGGATCAGCGACCGGACCCGGCCGGGCCGGCTGGAGCGTGGCACGCTGCTCGTCCGCGTTGCGTCCGCGGTGTGGGCGCAGGAACTGTCGCTGCTCTCCGACGACCTCATCGGCCGGCTGCGCGCATCCGGTCTGGCAGTGGACACGCTACGCTTCCGTGTCGAGCGCCTCGAGCCCCGCCCTCGCGTGGTAGCGCCTAGAGCCCCCGCGCCGCCACCGGCGCCGCTCCCCGCGGATCTCGAGAGCCGGCTCGCGGAGGTCGACGACCCGGAGCTGCGCGCGGCGATCGCCCAGGCCGCGGGCTATTCGCTCGCACTCGACGCACGCCGTCCGAGCGACGCTAGCGAGCCGAAGCCAGCCGCTCCAGGCCCTCGATCCGCTGCGTCAGGAAGCGATCAGCCGGACCGAACTTCTCCCGCGCCTCGCGCAGGATCGCGACGTAGGCGCGGAGACCGGCGAGATTGATCCCGGATACGCGGCGCAGAACCGTATACAGCTCGTCGACGACATGACCCGGGAGCGGGCGTTTCATCGGCTTGTAGAGATCGAACACGTAGTCGACCCAGCTGCCCTTGCCCGTCGCACCGGCCAGCTTCACGCCGTACTCGGCCGCCTTCTCGGCCATGGCCGGATCGACCGTACCGCGCGCCGCGCTGTCGATCATGTTCACGAGGTACGCTGACAGGATCTTCTCCGCTTCCTCGCCGCGGCCCAGCGCGAGCACCTTGTCCGCCACACCGCCGAGGAGGTCGAGGGCGTCGCCCTGGTGGGTGGCATCCTCCTCCATGGGGTCGGTGAGCGTGGGGCGCGTCCCGAGGGGCTGGGCGTCGACTCCCGTCAGTGTCTCGGCATTGAAGCGCATGGTCCGGGCAGCAGGCGCCGCGGTACGTGACCTGCCGTGCACGATCATCTCCTGCTTGCCGATCACGAGACGGTCGCCCACATTCAGCTCGCGGCGCCGTTCTACCCGCTCGCCGTTGACGTAGACACCGTTGACGCTCTCGAGATCCTCGACCACCGCGGCGTCGTCGAGGAGCAGCACCTGCGCGTGGCGTCGCGAGACCAGCGCGTCGTCGAGAACCAGCTGGCAGACTGCGCTGCGCCCGATCACGATCGGCTGCGCCCCCACGTCGAAGCGACGCCCGTGGTGGTCGAGCCAATAGCGCGTGCCGGCATCCACCGAGCCGGCTTCAGCCACGGCGATATTCGGCTGGGTCTGATGGGACGACGAGTCCGATTTCACGCCGTCGAACAATACCGGTCGGGCGGTCGTCCGTCGAGGAGCGGCACTATTTCACCGCCGCAACGCGCTCCAGACCCTCGATTCGCCCCACCAGAAAACGCTCGGCTGGCCCTGCGTGCGAGCGCTCGCGCAGGGAAGCGATGTATCCGCGCAGCGACCCCAGCTCGACCTGGCCAACCCTTGGTAGCACCGCGTACAGCTCGTCGACCACGCTGACGGGGCAGGCGCACCGGAGTGCGGCGTAGAGCTGGATGACGTAGTCGAACCAGCGCGCACGCCCGGTTGTGGAGGCCAACCTGAGAGCGAACAGCGCGCCGCGCTCGCAGAGCTCCGCCTTGGGCGCGCGCGTCCCGCGGGCGTCAGCGAGCAGCTGCTCGAGCCGCGCTCCGAGTATCCGCTCGGCCTCGTCACCGCGCCCGAGCGCCAGCGCCTTGTCCGCGAGGCTGCCGAGCAGCTCGAACGCCTGCACGCGCGTCTCCGTCGCGCCAGGCCGCGCAATGGTCTCGGCACGCGCAGCCTTGGCCGATAGCAGCGCGATCTCCTGCGTACCGATGGTCAGGCGGTCGCCGTGCGCCAGCTTCTCGGCGCGTTCGATGCGCCGCCCGTTGAGCCGCACGCCGTTGCGGCTGCCCAGATCCTCGAGCAGCACCTCGTCCCCGTCGACGGTCAGCGCCGCGTGGAAGCGCGACACGAGCGGATCGTCCAGCGACAGCTGGCATTCGGTGCTCCGGCCGACGAGAAACCGCCCGTCGGTGAGCTCCAGGTCTTGCTGCTGGTAGCGCAGCCGGAATCCCATCAGCGCTCACCGGGCGGCGAGCTCAGCGACTCGACGCGGGAGAAGGCGTCCTGCTCCTCCAGCTTCGGGCCACCTCCGGCACGGATGCGCTCGACGACACGGTTCGCCTCGGGAGCCAGCGAGGCGCGCTCGGCCGGCGGAAGCGTGGACAGCGACGATCCCACATCTGCCGCCGGGATCAGCCCCATCGCCGCGTACAGCCCGAGCACCCAACGCCCCCACTCCGCCTGCTTGCGCTGCGCGGCTAGCGCCGCCGCCGCGCGGGCGAGCACGTCGAGATGCTTGCGTTCAACGTTCTCGTTCGCCGCGACGCGCTCCTCGACGTTGCTGCGGGCCCGCCGCAGCACGCGCTCGATATCGTCCCAGCGCCCCAACGACAGGGCCTTCTCGAGCACCTCGACGAGCAGCTCGAGAGTCCAGTTCCGCTGCTGATCGTCCTCCGCCCCGCTGAGCGTTTCCTCGTCCATGCGATCGGTAGCGCCGCACGACGGGCATTGCACCAGGTCGGTGGGATACGGCAGCCCACAGACTGCGCAGTGACACATGAAGCCGGTCGGTCGCGTACCGGGCAGGCCCTGCTTGCGGGGCTGCACGGGCACGGTGCACAGCACGAACTCCTGCGTGCCGATGCGGATCCTGTCGCCGTCGACCAGTACCTGCTCGCCCTCGATCTGCCGGCCGTTCACGATCAGGCCGTTGCGCGAGCCGAGATCCTCGATGCTGGCGCGATCGCCGAGGATCCTGAGCCGCGCGTGTTGGCGCGACACGAGCGGATCCTCGATCGTCACGTGACACGACGCGCTTCGGCCGAGCAGGGTGTCGCCCTGCGGCAGATCGATCTCCTGGAGCAGGAAGCGTAGGCGGTAGCGAGGCAAGGACCGACCCACCAGTGCCGCAGTTTGCGACTCGGAATCCGGGCATGAGGCTAACCGGCCCGTGGCCAGAGGTCAAAGCGCTCTCGCCCGGCGCCTCCAGGCCCGCTCCTACCCGCTGCGGGCCAGAACCCGGAGCAGGCCGTAGATGAGCCGGGGATGCGACAGAAGCCCGTAGATCTTGATGCGCCGGCCGCGCAGGGCCGACCACAGGACCGAGATCGCGTGGCGGCCATCGGCGTCGCCCGGGGCGGGCAGCGGCACGCGCAGCCGGGTCTTGAACGGCAGATCCGCCAGCGCCTCGATATCGGCGCTCCGGCCGCGCAGGGTTACATCGGGAATACCCACGATTCCCTCGTGAACGGTCAAGCGACCGAAGTCGAAGCGAAGCGTCAGGGCGCTCCCGGCGTCGTCCGCGACGACGGCGATCGCGCCGCGGAGCCGGTCGAACTCGCGGCGCTGAGCCGCGCGGCGGGCGTTCGTGCGCACCAGCTCCGCCAGCACGCGTGCTAGCGGGTCCTTTTCGGCCCCCGGGCCCAGGTCGACGACTGGCTCCACCGCTTCCGTGGTAGGCCCGAACGCTCCTGGCGCGTCAAGGCCTTGCTCCACGAGCGCGACCGTGCGCTGGTTCGGACGTGACCAACGCCACGGATTGGGCCCGCGGATTGTGTGCTGCTTCGGCTGCGACGGTGCTCCTCGGCTCCGCCTTCGCGGCGGCGTCGCAGCCGGAAGCCGGAGCGGCTCCCCCGACGGCGGCAGCCCCGTCGGCCGGCGACGCTGGTGCGCCGCCCATGGCGCCAGCACCGGCCAGCTCCTCGTCGGAATCCGGGACGGCGCCAGCTGCGCCACCGGCCAGCTCCTCGGCGCCTGTGCCGACGGGTTCCGCCCACGCCCCGCCCGCTCCGCCGCCGGTGGCCTCCGCGCGGCCCCCGTCCAGCCTTCCCGCACCGACCACCCCGGCGCGCCGCGGCGCGCCAGGCGAGGCGTTCGTGCACCTGCACGTCGATTATCCGGGCGCGTGGCTGGAGACACGCGACTACGTCGACGACGGACCCTGGCGGCGCGCGTGCCCCGCGCCGTGCGACCGCACGCTCGTGGTCGAAGGCATCGACGTGCGCGTCGCGGCACCCGGCATGACCACGTCCAACGTGTTCCGCATCGACCCGGGCAGCGGCCAGGCGCAGCTCAAGGTCTCCGGAGGCTCGGCGAGCTCACGCACAACCGGCATAGTCGGCATGTCCGCCGGCGTGCCGGTGACCCTCGCGGGGATGGCGATGTACGGCTATGGCCGGTATGCGGACAGCAGCGGGCTGCGTACCGCCGGCATCATCACGCTGGCCGTGGGCGCGGTCACCGTGCTCGGGTCGCTGCCGTTCCTGGCCCATGGCGGCACCAAGGTGCGCGACGCCAAGGGCACGGTGATCGCCGCGGTGACGAGCGGCGCGCGCTTCTAGCGACCCTCGAGCGCTATGCCGGGAGCGTCCCCTCGCCGCCCCCGGCCCGGCTGCAGCCCTACTTGGCGGGCTTGTTGACGGCGTTCACCACGGCGCCTTCGTTCAGGAAGGCGACGACCTGATGAGCGATCTCGGTCGAGACGCGATTCTGCGCTTCCTTGGTGGAGGCGCCGAGGTGCGGCGTGGCGACCACGTTCGGGTGCTTGACGAGGTCGGTCGCCCCGGGCGGCTCCTCCAGGTACACGTCGAAGGCGGCGCCGGCAATCTTTCCGGACTCCAGCCCGCGCAGCACTGCGGCCTCTTCATAGACGCCGCCGCGCGCCGCGTTCACCAGCATCACGCCGTCCTTCATCTTCTCGATCGCGGCGTCGTTCACGATGTGCTTCGTGTGCTCGTTGAGCGGGGTGTGGATGGTGATGATGTCGGACTTGGCAAACAGCTCGTCGAGCGGCACAAGCTTGGCGCCGAGCTCGACCGCGTGCTCCTCGCTGACGACGGGATCGTAGGCCAAGAGGTTCATCTTCAGACCGTTCGCGCGATCGGCCACGATGCTGCCGATGGTGCCGAGGCCGATGATGCCCAGCGTCTTTCCGCTGATCTCGCGACCGGCGAACTTCTTCTTTTCCCACTTGCCTGCCTTCATCGAGGCGTCGGCGGCGGGCACCTTGCGTGACAGCGCGAAGATCAGGCCGATGGCGTGCTCGGCCGTGGTCACCGAGTTCGCGGTCGGCGTGTTCATCACCAGGATGCCCTTCTTCGTGGCCGCCGGGATGTCCACGTTGTCGACGCCGATGCCGGCACGACCGACGACCTTGAGCTTGTCGGCGGCCTCGAGCACCCGCGCGGTGACCTTGGAGCCACTGCGGATCACCAGACCGTCCGCGCCCACGATGGCCTTGGCAAGCTCTTCCTCGCTCAAGCCCGGGCGGTTGTCGAGCTCGATGCCCTCGGCCTTCTCGAGGATAGCGAGCCCATCCTTGCTGAGCTGATCACTGACTAGTACTTTTGCCATCACGATCCCTTCTTGAAGTCCTTCATGAACTCCACCAGCGCCTCGATCCAGGACAGCTGGGCTGCGTTGTAGATGGAGGCGCGAATGCCCCCCACGGAGCGATGCCCCTTGAGCCCGACCATGCCCTGCTTCTGGGCCTCGGCGACGAACTCCGCCTCCAGCTCGGGCGTCGGCAGATTGAACACCACGTTCATCATCGAGCGGCTCGCCTTGTCCACCGGCGACCGGTAGAAATCAGGGCGTCCGTCGATCGCCTTGTAGAGCAGCTCCGCCTTCTGGCGATTGTGCTTCTCCATCGCAGCCAGGCCGCCACCCTGCTTCACGACGTCGAGCACATTGCGCAGCAGGTACACGGAGAACGTCGGCGGCGTGTGGTAAAGCGAGCCGGCGTCTGCGTGAGTGCGGTACTGGAAGATCTTCGGGATATCCTTGCGACCGCCCTCGATCAGGTCCTTCCTGACGATCACGACTGCGATCCCGCTCGGGCCGAGGTTCTTCTGCGCGCCGGCGTAGATGATGCCGAACTTCGACACATCGATGGGCTTCCACATGATGTCGCTGGACATGTCCGCGAGGAGCGGCACGCTGCCCGTGTCGGGGAACTCGTGCCACTGGGTGCCCGCGATGGTGTTGTTGCTCGTGATGTGGACGTAGGCCGCCTTGGGATCGAGCTCCAGCTCGCTCTTCGCGGGAATGCGCGGGAACTTGCCGTCCTTCTCCGTGGTCGCCGCGGCGCGCGCCTGGCCCACCGTCTTCGCTTCGCTGAACGCCTTCTTCGACCACGACCCCGTGATCACGTAGTCGGCGCTCTTGCCTTCGCCGAGCAGGTTCATCGGAATCCACGCGAACTGCTGGCTGGCGCCGCCCTGCAAGAGCAGCACTTCGTGGCTGTCGGGCACGCCGAGCAGCTCGCGCACCAGTGAAAGCGCCTGCTTGTGCACGGCATCGTAGGCCTTGCCACGATGGCTGTGCTCGATGACGCTCATTCCCGTACCCTCGAGATCGACCAGCTCACGCTGCGCACGCTCGAGAGCCGCCAGCGGAAGCGCCGCCGGACCTGCATTGAAATTCATTACTCGGGCCATGGTCCTCCGTTCTGGGCGTGGAGCCCCGCATGCGTGGGGCTACCGCCTGTGATGCGATGCGTCAAGCGGGCCGCTGTTGCAGCCCCACGAGGCTCGCTGGGTTCACCGGGAGAGCCGGCGAAGGGCCGGCGCCGCAGGTGCGGGGTGTCGATAGCACATTGTGGCCGATTGCGCGGCCACCCGCTGCCGGACGCGCTCGATGTTGATCTACGTCAGGTGGCGGTCGGGATGGAGCGTGTGGAAGAACAGCCCGGTCGGGACCTTGGGATAGAAGAACGTCGACTTCTGCGGCATCGTCTCGCCGGCTTCCGCCACGCGCCGGATCACCGATACCGGCGTCGGATTCATCAAGAACAGGACCTGACCGTCGCCGCGCTCGAGCAGTGCGATGCCCTCGTGCGGATCCTGCACGTACGTCAGGTTTTCACGTGCTGCCTGCGCCTCGGGGGTGATGCCGAGGACGTGCTGCAGAAGGCCGTCGTGCAGAAGCACCACCGCCGTATCCCTGAGCACGTCGGGGCGCGCGCCGAGCACCGGATGCCCGGCCAGGTCAACGTCGTCGCGACGGACGAGAAGCGCCGCGCGCCCTCCAGGGACCACGGCGCACACAGCCTTGCCCCGCGCCGCCGAGAGCCGCGCCACGAGGGCAGCCGAATCGCCGCGGACGGGGTGCACGTCGAACAGCTCGCCGGCGCGCTCGAGCAGGCGCTCGAAGTCGAATCGCACGAGTGAATGCACGAGCCGATGCGTCGGATAGACGACCAGCGACGGATCGTCCTCGTTGACGAGGAGCGCCGGCGTGAACAGATGCTCGGCGGACGCGTCGTGCGCGGACGCCGAGCGTTCTATCTCCTGCGCCAGCGCAACGGCCGTCTCGTAGCGGTGGTGCCCGTCCGCTATCAGGAGCGTGCGGGCGGAAAGCGCGTCGGTAATCTGCGCGATCGACCTGTCGTCGGTGATGCGCCACAGCCGATGGCGCACCCCGTCGTCCGTTGTGAACGCCGCGAACGGCTCCCCCGAGTCGAGGTGGGCTTCGAGCGCGCGCCCGGGGTCCGGATACAGCATGAACTGCGGCGACAGCGCGGCGCGCGTCGCGCGGCCCAGCTCGAGGCGGTCGAGCTTCGGGCCTTTCAACGTGAGCTCGTGCGGCAGTACCTTCCGCTCGTTGAACGGCGTCGCGCGCACCGCGGCGAAGAAGCCCCGTCGCTCGATCGAACCGCCGCCGCCAGGCGGCGTGAAGTCCTGCGCGTAGCGCCAGTAGGCGCGCTCGGCGTCGCGCACCAGCACGCCCTGCCTCTGCCACGCCTCGAACAGCACGCGCGCGTGGTCGTAGCGCGCGTGGCCCTCGCCTTCCGGCAAATCGATGTGCACGACGTTGTGCGAATCCCGTGCTGCCAGCCGCGCGCGCAGCGCGGCGTCGATGACGTCGTACGGCGGCGCGACCACGCCCGGCAGGGCCGACGGATCGTAGCGGAGCGGGCGCAGCGGCGCGATGTCGACCATGCCGCCCTATCGCTATCACCCCGGTGCCAGGGCGGCCAGCGGCGTCGACCACCGCATGACGTCCCCTTCACGTCTCCAGGGTGACGCCGGCGACCCGCTCGATGTCGTGCACCGCGATGGCACCGGCACGCGCCAGTCGCACATGGCTGTCCCGCACCACCACCACGGTCGAGGCGCGACCACCGGGACAGCTCCCTTCCAGCACGTACAGCCGCCCATCGGTGATCGCTGCCCCAAAGGCGTCGCGGACTTCCCGCGCGCGGGTCGGCGGAGGCGCGCCGGGCAGATTCGCGCTGGTGGCGGTCAGCGGCTGCCCGGCGAGGCGCGCCAGCTCCTGGGCCGGCGAGGCGCCCGGCAGGCGTACCGCGACCGTCCCGTCCAGCGTCAGGCGCCGGTCCGCGTCGCTCGCGGCAGCCAGCGCGATGCTGAGCGGGCCCGGCCAGAACGACTCCGCCAGCCGCTCGGCGAGCGGAGGCAGCTCTTCCACCAGTCCGCGCCACGCGGTCCGCCCCGGCAACAGGATCGGCACACCCTTGTCGGCGCCGCGGGGTTTCAGCTCGAAGAGACGGTCGACCGCGTCGATGCGGCTCACGTCGGCGAGCAGACCGAAGAAGGTCTCGGTCGCGGCCGCCACGACGCCGCCGTCATCCAGCACGGCCAACGCCTCGTTGATGCCGGTGCGGTCGCTCATCCGCCCCCCAGCGCGCGCGCGCCGATGTCGAGCCGCATCTGCCGACCGGCGAAGTGGATCTGCTCGGCGGCGCGGTACGCGCGCCCGTGCGCTTCGGTCAGCGTCGCGCCGCGTGCCGTGACTCCGAGCACGCGCCCGCCATGGGTCAAGATCCGCCCGTCCTCGCGCCGGGTTCCCGCGTGGTAGACGCTGACGCCGGGTAGACCCTCCGCGCGCGGAAGCCCCTCGATCACGTCACCCTTGCGCGGCTTGCCGGGGTAGCCGGACGCCGCGAGCACGACGCAAAGTGCGTGGTCGCGCCTGACCCGCAGCATGTCGCGCTCGAGCTGTCCGCGTGCGGCAGCGCCCAGCGCCTCGGCAAGGTCCCCCTCCACCACGTTCATCAGCACCTGCGTCTCCGGGTCGCCGAACCGCACATTGAACTCGAGCAGGACCGCCTCGCCGCGCGCGGTGATCATCAAGCCGGCGAACAGCGTGCCGCGATACGGCATGCCGTCCGCCTTCATGCCCTCCACCGCGCGCTGGATAACGTCCTCTTCGATGCGTCGAGCGAGTGCGGGTGTCACCAGCGGCGCCGGCGCGTAGCTGCCCATGCCTCCCGTGTTCGGACCGGTGTCGCCGTCGCCGATGCGCTTGTGATCCTGCGCAGCGGGCAGCACGATCGCGCGCTCTCCGTCGCAGATGGCGTGCACGCTCGCCTCCTGTCCGACGATGCGTTCCTCGAGCACCACCGTTTTTCCGGCGTCGCCGAACGCCCCGCCCTCGAGCATGCGCGACAGTGCCGCCAGCGCCTCGTCCCGGGTGCTGGACACGACGACGCCCTTGCCCGCGCAGAGCCCGTCGGCCTTCACCACAGGCGGCGTGTCGAAGCTGTCGAGCGCCCGGCGCGCCTCGTCCATGTCGTGCACGACGACGTGGCGCGCGGTGCGGATGCCGTGACGCGCGGCAAAGTCCTTCATGAACTCCTTCGAGCCCTCCAGCGCCGCTGCCGCGCGCCCCGGCCCGTAGGCGAGGATGCCCTCGGCGGTCAGGCGATCCACGAGCCCGTCGCAGAGCGGCGCCTCGGGTCCAACCACGACCAGATCCACGCGCTCGGATCGCGCGATGTCTAGTGGGTCGCCCGCAGCGTTGCGCAACGTCTTGTTGCTCCCGAGCGGCGCCCGCGCCGTTCCCGCGTTGCCCGGCGCGACGATCACTTCCCCGACCGACACGGAGTCGAGAAGCCGCGACGCGAGCGCATGTTCGCGCCCGCCTCCTCCAACGACCAGAACCCTGCGTGCCTGCATCCGCTGCCCGCATACTACCGGGTGCTCCCAGCCGGACAAGCCGTGCCGGCGCAATCGCGCGCGCTGCGCCGGCGCCGGGCCCGATCGTTTCCGCGGCGGGAAACCCGGGCCGGAAGCGATCCGATTGCCGCCGCGGTCGATCCGCGTTTACCTGCAGGCTGGAGTTCCTGCCCATGCCCGAAACCGTCTCGCTCAGCCTGGTACGGCCGTACACGACTGAAGAAGAGCTCATCGCCGCCGAAGGCTGGGCGATCGACAACAAGGGCATGGTGCTGATCGACCAGCCGCGGCTCGCTTCGGGAACGCTGGTGCGGTTCGAGCTGCTGCTCGAGGGCGGAGAGCGGGTGCTCGTGGCGGAAGGCAAAGCGGTCGGCTACGCCAAGGCCGACGGCGATCGTCCGGCCGGAGCGAAGATCCGCTTCAAGCGTTTCAATGCCTCGGGCAAGGCGTTCATCGAGCGCGTGCTGGCCGCCAAGGCCGCACCGCCGCCGGAGCTTTCAGCCGCCACGCCGGAATCCGCCGATGAGCCTTTTGTGCGTGCCCCAGCGGCGACAGCCGACATCGAGCAGAGCGGCATCCGCCACCGCGTGAGCGGGCCCGTCGCACCGCCGGCAAACCGCGACGAGCTGCTCGAGAAGCTCCGCGAGCGGGGCCGCCTCGCGAAAGCGCGCAAAGCGGAAGACGCCGAACAGAGCGCCTGAGCTCAGGGCATCGGCATCTCGCCGGGCGCCTCGCGGCGCGGGCGGGCGTGCGCGCGCCGGACCAACCTGTCGCACAGCTCCGGAAAGGGGATGCCCGCCGCCACCGCCGCTTCGGGGAAAAGGCTGGTCGCCGTCATGCCGGGCAGCGTGTTCAGCTCCAGCAGGGTGATCGGCGCGGGCTCGCCCTGGGCCACGACGAAGTCCACGCGAGACAGGTCGCGCGCCCCGAGCGCGCGATGCGCGGCCACCGCCAGTTGCTGGACGCGCTCGGTCAGCGGCGCCGGAAGGGGCGCCGGGCAGCGATGCTCGCTGCCGCCCTGGGCGTACTTGCTCTGGAAGTCGTACCACTCGTTGGCCCGGCTCAGGATCAACGTGGGCGGCAGCGCGCGTGGTTCACCCGACTCGTCCTCCAGCACGCTGCAGGTGATCTCCTGTCCGTCCACGAAGCGCTCCACCAGCGCGACGGGGTCCTCCGAAAGCGCCGCCTCGATCGCTCTGACCAGCACGCCGTCGTCGTCGCTCGCGCGCACCCGCCCGACACCGATGGCCGAGCCGCCCGATGCTGGCTTGACGAATAGCGCAGCGCCGAGATCGGCGCGCAGCCCGGCCGCCCGCGCACGCGGATCCTCGCCGCGCCGCACCAGACGCTCCTCGGCGATCGGCAGGCCCGCCCGCGCGAACTGCACCTTCGCGTGCGGCTTGCTGGCCGCCAGCGCGCTGGCCAGCACGCCCGAGCCCACGTACGGAAGATCGAGTACCTCGAGCAGCCCCTGCAGGCAGCCGTCCTCGCCGAGCGGGCCGTGCGTCACCGGGAACACGACGTCGACGTCGCGGAGCGCCGCCGGCAGGTCAGCGCCGAGCTCGACCACGCGCGGGCGGTGCCCGGCCTCTACCAGCGCCTTCTCCACGCCGGCCGCCGAAGCGCGGCTGACCTGGGCCTCGCTCGACGGTCCCCCCGCGATCACCGCGACGGAGAACGTCACGGCTGCTCCAGGTGCGGCACCTCTTCGATCGGCATGTGCTCGAGATGGATGTGGAGCTGCTCGCTGAGCGTGAAGATGCGCTCGTCGCGGTAGAATTCGCCGAACACGATGCGTTCGAGGCCGGAGTTGGCGACCAGCTTGAAGCAGTTGAAGCAGGGCGACGCGGTCACGTAGATGTCCGCGCCGTCGAGCCTGACGCCGTTGCGCGCCGCCTGCACGATGGCGTTTGCCTCGGCGTGCACGGTGCGCACGCAATGGCCGTCCTCCATCATGTGCCCCTCGTCGTCGCAATGCGCGAGACCGCGGATGGATCCGTTGTAGCCAGTGGTCAGGATCATGCGCTCCCGCACGATGACGGCGCCGACGTGCTTGCGATCGCAGGTCGAGCGCGTCGCCACCTCGCGCGCGATGGCCATGAAGTACTCGTCCCAGCTCGCTCGGCGTCGTGTCATGGTGGCGCGCTATACCGCGAAGCCGCGGGCGAAACGAGAGGCGGGCTTCACGATACATGGCAACGCCGGAGCGGCGGGATGGCTTCCCCCAGATCGTCCCCCCGGGGCTACGGACTCCGCGGCGACGGGCGTCAGTCCGGGTCACGGACCAGAAACGAGCGCATGACGAACTCCTCGGCCGTCTTCCGCGGTCCCGGGGCCGAGGTCAGCGCGCGGTACTGCGCCCGGACGCGACGCCTCTTGTAGCTGGTGTACAGCGCCTGCGGGCCGCCGTCGCGCGGCGCCCAGGACGGCGGCCGCCCGAGGAGCTTCCGGGCCTGTTCGGGCGTGACGGCGGGCGCGCTCTCGGTCTGCATCCGCTCGCGCAGCGTGTTGAGCTGCTCCCACCCGAGCCCGAACAGGAATTCCTCGAACGCCTGCAGCTGCTCGTCCGGCACCTCGTCGTCGAAATAGTCGAGGAAGCGCGTGTCACTGCATTCGCGTAACAAGCGGAAGAACTCCTGCGTGCCGAGTGTGGTGCCGATGATGGGACGCAGCTTGTTGCGGGCGTGCCATACCGAGTCGAGAACGGGCGCGAAGTCGTCGATCTCCGACTCGAGGCGGTTTTCCCAGATGCGGATCAGGGCCTGGGCAGCCGCAACCTTGAGCCGGCGCTCGGCCTGCCGGTCGGTGACGATGGAGATGAACAGCTCCTCGGCGAGCTTGGAATAGATAGAGCGCCCGAGCGCGAACTCGGCGCGATCGTGGAGCTCCTCCGGTGCATCGACCGCATCGAGCCCATACGTCAGGGCCTTGAGGAAGTTGATCTTGGCGATGAGGTAGGCCTGACCGAAGATCACGCGTACCGGAACGTGTAGCTCGAGGTCCCAGTCGGGCACGGCGCACAGCAGGTCGAGCAGCGTGCCGTCGGGACCTCCGGCAACGCGCCGCGCTTCCCACGAGCCGAGCACCGCGGGGCTGTCACGCACCAGATCCGCGGCGTGAGCGAGACGGTCCAGGTTGGTGTGGAGCAGGTCGGCTTCACCCCGGGCGCCGGCCTCGACCAGCTCGAGCGAGTGCTCGACCAGGGCGCGCTCCGCGTCGTGGAAGAAATGCAGATCCGGAAGCCGGCCAGCGGCCATGACCCGGGAGAGTACACCCACTGCCAGCGGATCGCCCGACCGGGCCCGGCAGCTCACACCACCCGGCGGCGGGATCCGGGGCTTGACCTCGTGCCGGGCCCGTGGCTTGTTGCCCGCCGTGCGGCGGCTCAATAGCGCTTCAAACCTGGCCGTTGTCGCTCTCTGTTCGACGCTGGTCGTGGCGGGCGTCGCGCTGGCGGCGACGCCGCTCGGCAACCCGCGAACCGAGACGCAGCGCATCGTGAAGGCGGTCGAGGCCAAGCCCGACAGCGCGAAGCTCGCCAAGCAGCCTCTCGACAAGGCCAGGCAGGCACTCGATCGGGCCCACCAGGCCCGCGCCGCGGGCGACTACCGGCACGCCGGCATGCTGGAAAGCCTCGCGCTCGAGTGGGCCCAGACGGCCCAGGATCTTGGCCGGGCCGTCGCCGCAGAGCAGCGGGCCGAGAAGGTCGAGAAACAGGCCGCCGACGCCGCGACCAAGGCCAGACACGCCCGCGCGCTACTGGAGGAAACCGTGGCCCGCCGCGGCCGCGCACAGGAGCGCCTCGACCTGCTCGAGAAGGCCGGCGCCCACCCCGCCCGACCGGCGAAGAAGGCTCCCACGCCGGCGAAGAAGGCGCAACCGGGAGGTGGCAAGTGAAGCGGCTGCTGCCCGCGCTCGCAACCGCGCTGCTGGTTTCGTGCGCCGCGACGCCGCGCCCGCAGGTGATGAGCCAGGCCGACGCGGTCGAGCACACTCCCGCCGCCGCCGAAGCGCAGAAGCTCGCGCCCCAGGCGTTTGCGCACGCCCAGAAGCTCCGGCAGGAGGCCGAGCACGCGTACCAGGACGACGACGTGTCGGGCGCGCAGATCCTCGGCGAGCAGTCGATCGCAGCGTACACGCACGCCTTCGTGCTGGCGCGACTGGCCAAGGCCGGCGCGCGGCTCGACAACGCGCAGGCGCAGCTGGACAAGGCCGGCAAGTCGCTGCACGCGCTCGACGAGAAGGAGAAGCGCGTCGCGGCCGAGGCCGACGATCTCGAGATGCGCGCGAAGGTCGCCCAGGACGCACTGCCGCTCGTGCCCAACACACCCGCCTCGCCCGCACGGGAGAAGGCGCGGCTCGCCGCGGCGCGATCGATGGCGGTCGAAGCGCGCCTGCTCTGCGTCTCGACCCGCCTGCTCGGCCAGAGCTCGAAGGATCTGCAGGGAGCGCTGTCGAAGCTCGACGCGCTCGACACCAGGCTCTCGAAGAAGCCGTCGCCGGCTCCTATCGACGACGCGATCGCGTTGCGCTCGCAGTGTCTGGATCTGCTCGGCAAGGCACGCCGGCCTGCCACCAGGAAAGCGCCGGCCGCGGGCGTCACCGACGCGCTCCTGACCGAGCTGTCGAAAACCGGCGAGCTGTATCCGTTCCGCGACGACCGCGGCGTCGTCGTGACGCTACGCGGACTGTTCCGGGGCGGCGATCAGCTCGACAAGCCGGCGCAGAAGACGCTCGGGCTCCTCGGCCGCGTCGCCAAGGCGCACGCGGCCTTCCCGGTGCTGGTCGTCGTGCACTCCGCATCGGGAGCACCCAGCGCGCGCGACCAGAAGCGCGGCGAAGCGGTCGCCAAGGCGCTGGAAGCGGCCGGCGCCGCCAAGGTCGAGGTGCAGCGGGCCGGTGGCGCCGAGCCGCTGGTGGAGCCCGCACGACGCGGTGCAGCAGCGCGCAATCAGCGCATCGAGATCGTCTTCATCTCGCCTGCATCCTGAAGCGAAAGCCGCCATCCACGGCCATTACAGTCCGCACGGAATCAGTTCCGACTGGACGGACTGGTGCCGGGAACCCAAGTTAGTGTTGTCTGCAGACGTTCAACCTGCAGGCAGGCAGGCACTTGGCACGCGACTCGCTCTTCGACGAACGCATCATCTGGTCGGGCTACCCCAACGAGGTCGTCACGCCGCCGGTGCTGCGTGCCGCGGCGGCGCTCGCGTTCGTGGCTTCGGCCGTTTCCACGTTGTTCGCGCTCGTGCTTTCGCTGGCTCTGTCCGCATCGCCGGACGCGTCGCTGCTGTTCGCGGCCTGGACCGCCACGCTCGGGGTTGCGTGCCTGCACGGCCCGAAGCTCTGGCTCGCGAAGGTGCGCTACGTCGTGACGGAGCACCACGTCATCTACCAGCGCGGTCCGTTCCGTCGCAGCATCGAGCGGCGTTCCATCAGCTTCGCACGCATCTTCTGGAGCCATCACACGCCCGGCGCAGGCGACCTCGAGCTGGTCAGGGCTGTGCCGACGGGCGCGCTGCGCCGCCGGCTGATGCTGCGCCTGTACGGCGTGACGGCGCCCGATCGCGTGTGGGCGATCATCCGCGGCGAGGAGAGCGTCGCACCCACCGGACACGGCGAGCGTCCGCTGACACAGCGGCTCGACAGCGGAGAGCGCGTAGTCTGGGCTGCGCGTCCCCGTCCCACGCTGCGTGCCTATGTGCCGCGAGCGCGGCGCGGGTGGATGCAGCTGGTGCTGGCGGCATTCCTCGCAGCTGCGTTCGTGCGCATGATGTGGCTCGGCGTGCCTAGCGTGAAGCGCGTGCTGGGCGCGGGGCTGCCCGCCGGGTCGGTCGCGTTCATCGCACTGGTCGCCGGACTGGGCCTGAGTGCGTTGATGGTGCTCGCGATCGCGGTGTACCTCGCCTACCACGTCGTCATCCGCCCGGGGCGGCTGGTGAACCAGACGCGGTATCTCATCACGAACAAGCGCGTGCTGATCCAGCGCGGCGACGAGGAACTGCACCTCGACCGGAGCCGCATCGTCAACGTCATCGATACGCCGACTGGACAGGGCTTGAGCGATGTGTTCCTGGTTCTCGACGGGCCGCGCGCCCGGGCGCTCGCCGCGAGCGGCGCGTTCGGCGAAGGGGAAATCGGTCCGGGGCTGCGGCCGGTATTCCAGTCGGTCGAGGACGGCGAGAGCGTGGGGCGCATCCTGCGCGCACCCAGCGAGCCGGAGCTGCCGCGCGCGGCGTAGCCGCGCACTAGCGCTAGTGGGCGGCGCGTTTGCGGCTGCCCTTCGCCTCGACGGTGGCCTTGGCGAGCTGGCGCCGACACGAGTCGAGCAGCAGCTTCGCGTGCTCCACCCACGGCTGGTGGTCGGGCTCGGCCTGGGCCAGGTAGCGTTTCCAATAGCTGATCGCGCGCTCCAGCCGTTCCACCTTTTTCGCCGGGGCGCGCGCGTCGCGGGCATACGCCATCCACGCCAGCGCCTCGTAGTAGAAGAGGTCATACGACGGAACGAAGAAGACCCCGTTTGAATCGAGCGCGCTGCCGGGCATGCCAAACTTCGTCTGCACCTGGATCGCGTTCGCCTTGTGCATCGCATCCAGTGCCGACGGCAGGTCGCCGCTGCGCTCGAGCGTGATGCCGAGCCCGTAGTAGGCCAGCGCCCTGAGAGCCGGGCGCTGGGCTATCTGGAGGCCGCGACGGTAGTCGGAAAGCGCGCCCTGGAGATGCCCGAGCACCATTCGCGACTCGCCGCGGTTCATGAAGATATTGGCGCGCAGCTCCGGTTGCCAGGCCCGCTCGAGCGCGTGGTTGTAGGCATCGATCTCGAGCTTCGGCTTGTGGAGCTTGGCCTCCGCAATCGCCAGGTCGAACCAACCCTGTGCAGCGAGTGGATGCTCCGGGGCTTCGCGGAGCGCGCGCTGCAGCAGGCGTGCGGCCTCCCCGTATCGACCGATCGCCGGGTCGACCAGCAGATCACCGAGCAAGTACCTCAGCCGGACATCGGGCAGTTCGCTGCCGCCCGCCAGCTCGAGCATAGCCAGCGCCGAGCGTGTGAAATCCGCCTGCATGTCGGGGGCGAACTGGGCTTCCTGCGCTCTGAGGAGCATCCGCTCCACGCCGTGCAGAACGTGCTCCGCCCTCGCCAGGTGCGGGTCGCGGGCCTGGTCCCAGATCGACAGCTGCGCCACCGCAGGCCGCGAGACCAGCAGCGCCGCGGCCACGACGACCGACACCCAGCCTACCCGCTGTCCACCCGACGACATGACTCAGTGCCGTCGCCTGCGTGCGGCGCCCAGCCCCGCCAGGTGCTGCTTGGCGTGAGCGGCCCACGGGCCCTTGCCCGCCGCAGACGCCAGGAACGCGCGCCATTGCTCCCGCGCCAGCGCCGGGTCTTCGCGCTCGGCGAGGATCGCCACCATCGCGGAGAGCTCGCCGGGAGGCAGCACCGGGCCGCTAGATGGCAGCGCCTTTTTGCGAGCGCTCGGCGCCGCGCGTCCGTCGCCTCCGGGCTTCGTCTTGTCGTTCTCGTCGAGGCGGCTCATCAGGCGCCAGGGTCCGCCCGCTTCGGCGGCGACGCCGCGCGCCTCCTCGCCGCGACCCTGCCGGTCCAGCGCGAGCGCCAGCGCGGCCGACACGTAGTCGCCGAACCCGGGCGGGCTGCGACGACGGCGCGCCTCCGTCAGATAGCCGATAGCCTCGTCGAGACTCTTCGGGCCCTGCGCCATCACCAGCTCCGCCGCTTCCACGTAGGCGCGCTGTCGCTCTGCAGCGTCCAGCAGGCTGGCGCGCGGCACCAGCGCCCGGTAGGCGCGCAGCGACTCCGCAGTGTGCCCGGAGCGCAGCGCTGAAACCGCAAGAGCGTGCAGAGCTCCCGGCGCGCGCAGCGCGCGGCGGGACAGCTTCAGCGCCTGCTGGAAGCTCCGGAAGGCGTCCGCTGGCTTGTCCTCGGCGAGCAACGCCCTGCCCTCCAGCACACGGGGCGCCGCATGACCGGGCGCCGCGCGCTCGGCAGCGCGCGCCGCCTCGAGCGCACCCGCCGCGGAATGCCCGAGCCGCGCGTAGCCACGCGCGAGATCGTTGCAGTACTGGAGCAGGCCGGGAGCGTGCGCGCGATCCCACAGCGAGCGCTCTTGGCCGGGGCCCGGAGGCGCGCACTCCGGCGGCCGCGGGCTGGCAGCAGCGGCAGCCCGCAGGCTGGCGCGGGCGCGCGGAGCCAGCGACAGCGGCCCGGAAGCGAGCTGCGCAAAGACGACGGTCGCAACAAACGCCGGCAGCATGGCCTGGAAAGCCTACTCCAGGCGCGAGGTGACGCCAGCCCGGATCGCCCTCAAGGCGCGGCCGCGCGCCCGAAGAAAGGGTTGTGCAGCATGATGGTCTCGCGCCGGCGCGGGCCCACGCTCACCAGATACACGGGCACCCCGGCACCTTCCTCCAGATAGCGGACGTAGGCGCGCGCCGCCTTGGGAAGCTCGTCCAGCGTGCGGGCCGCTTCCAGGGGCTCCGTCCAGCCCTGGAGCTCCTCGTACACCGGGCGGCACGCCTGCGGATCGTCGAGCAGATCGATCGGCAGATCCTCCACGCGACCGTTCGGCGTGTCGTAGGCGACGCACACCTTGATGCGCTCGAGCCCGGTCAGCACGTCGAGCTTGGTCAGCGCCAGGCCGTCCAGCCCGTTGACCCGCGCCGCATAGCGCAGCCCAGGCAGATCCAGCCAACCAGTGCGGCGCGGGCGGCCCGTCACGGAGCCGAACTCCGCGCCCGCTTCGCGCAGATGCCGACCATCGGCGTCGTCGAGCTCCGTGGGGAATGGCCCGCCGCCCACGCGCGTGGTGTACGCCTTGGTGATGCCGATCACGGTATCGATGCGGTTCGGTCCGATGCCGGCGCCAATCGCTGCGCCACCCGACACGGCCGAGCTGGAAGTCACGAACGGATACGTGCCGTGGTCGACATCAAGCAAGGTGCCCTGTGCGCCCTCGAACATCACACGCGCTCCATCGCGGATGGCCCGCTCGACCAGCATGGATGTGTTGTCGAGCATCGGCACGATGCGCCGCGCGGGCTCTTCGAGCGGCTCGACGACTTCCTTCACGCTTGGCAGCTTGCCGCCGAGCGCGGCGGCAACGGGTGCCCACGCCTCCAGCGAGCTCTCCACCCTGGCGGCAAGGCGATCCAGGTCGCGGAGCTCGCCGGCGCGCACGCCGGTGCGCCGCACCTTGTCCTCGTACGCGGGGCCGATGCCCTTCTTGGTCGTGCCGATCGCCTTGTCGGCGCGCGCACTTTCCTCTCTGAGGCCATCGATGAGGATGTGGTACGGCAGGATCAGATGCGCGCGGTCGCTGATCGACAGGCGCGCCTCCAGCCCCTTGTAGCCGCGACGGCCGAGCTCGTCGATCTCGCCGATCAAGACGCCCGGGTCGATCACCATGCCCTGGCCGAGCACGCAGCGGGTGCCGTCCCTGAGAATCCCACTCGGCAGCAGCCGGACGATCACCTTCTCGTCGCCGACGACCAGCGTATGGCCGGCGTTCGGGCCTCCGGCATAGCGCACGACCATGTCGGCGACTTCCATGTAGATGTCGACGATCTTGCCCTTGCCTTCGTCGCCCCACTGGGCGCCCACGATCACGACAGCCGACATGCCACCACCACTACCCTTTCCCGGCTTCCGCCAGGGCTCAGCGCGCCGGGCTTCTGCCGGACTCCTCCACCAGACGTTCCACCACCACCCGGGCCAGCTCGCCGGGGCTTTGCCCGCTCAACGACTCCTGCCCTCCGGCGGCCAGCCGATGCAGCGCAGCGCCGGTGCCGGACAGCTCCACCAGATGCGAATAGTGCCACGCGCGGCCGTGGGCCGCCGCATCGCCGGTCGGCGCGGCCGCGCAGCGGATCGAACGCGCGCGCAGCAGAGAGCAGAGCTCGTGCGCCTGCCCCGCGCCAGCGCCGGCCGCCGCAGCGACCAGCACGCGCAGCTCCGGAGCCTCGATCTGCCCGGCGCTCGACAGGGCCCACGCCAGGTTGTCGAGATCCACGGCAAAGCCCGCTGCTGGCTGCGGCACGCCGAAGCGCGCGAGCAGGCCGTCGTAACGCCCCCCCGACCCGACGGGCTGGCCCGGTCCCGCAGCGAGCAGCTGGAACATGATCCCGGTGTAGTACGCGAAGTTCCAGGTTTCCCCCAGGTCCACCACAACCCGGGGCGCGACTCCGGAGTCGACCACCGCTTCGTGTGCCCGGCGCAGCTCCAACGCCGGGCCAGCGGCCGGCGTCCCGGCGAGGAGCCGCTCCGCACGGGGCCAGATGTCCACGCTGCCGTGCAGCATGGGCAACTCGGCCAGCGCGGCCACCTCGCTGGAGGTCAGCCCGGCCTGCTGGGCGCGCCGCGACAACTCGGCGCCGTCCTTCAGCCCCAACGCCTCCACCAGCCCGGCGCGGTGCTGTTCGGGCACGCTGTCGAGCAGTGCTCCGGCGATCCGCGCGTGGCCGAGATCGATCACGAAATCCTCGAGCCCGGCGCGGCGCACGGCGGCGGCCGCCGCCTCGATAACCTCGAGATCGCCCGCCGGCCCTTCGCTGCCGACCAGCTCGATACCCGCCTGCGGGATCTGCCGGCTCAATCGCGCTCGCTCGCGCCGGCGCCGGAGCACCGAGCCCTCGTAGCAGAGGCGCGCTGGCCAGGGCGCGTCCGCCAGCCGGGCTGCGATCAAGCGCGCCACCTGCGGGGTCATGTCGGGGCGCAGCGCGACCACGCGGCCCGTCTCGGGCTCGACGAAGCGCAGCACGTCGCCGGGATCCAGCGAGCCCAGCCCCTTCTCCAGCACCTCGGCGTATTCGAACGCCGGCACCGACACGCGCTGGTATCCGAACAGCTCGAAGCTCTGGAGAACCCGCCGCCCGAGCTCCGCCTGGCGGCGCGCCTCGCCGGGCAGGAGATCGCGCATTCCGCCCGGCAGCGGATGGTTCAGCGCCTGCGTCCGCTCGGCGGAGACGCTCGGGCCAGGCTGTTTCCGGTCGCTGGGTCGGGGAGTGGGCAAGTCGGCCGAGCTTATCAGCCTGGATCGAGCACGCAATTCCGAAAGGCGTTGCAGAACGCCGCCTTGTCCCACCCCGGAGATTGCCGGCGGCGCCTGGCGGGACTTGCGGTATGTGTGGAGACGGCATGGCTACCGGACAGCAAGAAAAGCCGACAATCAACGTGAACGAGCGGGGCGCGGAGCGCGACGGCAAGCCGCAGGTGATGAACCGCCGGCTCTTCATGCAGCTCCTGGTCTTCGACTGCACGGGCGAGCTCGGCGCGCCGGAGTCCGAGCGCGCGCTCGTGAGCTCGCTCGAGCGACGCGGCATCGCGGCGGTCGTCTACCACGACGTGAACAACCCCCGCGGGCTCGCACTCCTGACGTGGAGCGAGGACCCGGCGCACTTTGTCACGCACGTGCGCCCCATGTTCGCCGAGCAGGATCTCCAGGGACTCGAGCTCAAGCCGGACCTGACGATGCTCGGGCGGAGCTACAGCAGCGGCTTCGAGCCCGACCTCGAGTTCTGGCTGCTCGAACGCCCCCGGACCACCGCGCTCGACGAGAGTTGTCCCTGGGCGGTGTGGTATCCGCTGCGCCGCAGCGGCGCCTTCGAGCAGCTCGAGCCCCGCGAGAAGGGCGGCATCCTGCGCGAGCACGCCGTGATCGGCAGGGCCTACGGCGAAGCCGGACTCGCGCACGACATCCGGCTTGCCTGCCACGGCCTGGATGCGAACGACAGCGAGTTCGTCATCGGACTGGTCGGCAAGGATCTGCATCCGCTGTCGCACGTCGTGCAGACGATGCGCGGCACGCGACAGACCTCGACGTACATCAGCCAGATGGGCCCGTTCTTCGTCGGGCGCGTGGCCTGGCGCAGCGCCGGCAGCTCAGGCTGAGCGCTCGTGGTCGCCGCCGCTGTCCGCGCCGTCGTCTTCGATCTCGACGGCACTCTGATCGACTCGCGCCTGGACATCACGGCGGCAACGAACCACATGCTGCGTGCAGGAGGTCGCGACGAGCTCGCCGTGGACGAGGTCTGCCGGCACGTCGGCGACGGCGCGCGCTACCTGGTCGCGGGAGTCGTGGGGCTCGAGGAGAACGACCCGGCACTCGACGCTTGGCTTTCGACCTTCCTCGACTACTACACGGCGCATGCGACCGATCAAAGCACCTTGCTGCCGGACGCACTCCGCGTGCTCGACGAGCTCTCCTTTCTGCCGCTGGCCCTGTGCACGAACAAACCGCGCGCCACGACCGACGCGACGCTCCGCGGTCTGTCGCTCGGCGGACACTTCTCGGCGGTCGTCGCGGGGGACGACCTGCCGGTGAAGAAGCCCGACCCCGGTCCCTTGCTCCACATCGCCCGCGCTCTCGGTCTACCCGCGAACGAGCTGGTGATGGTGGGCGACGGACCCCAGGACATCCAGTGTGGCCAGGCCGTGGGGGCGCGCACGGTGGGAGTCGAGGGCGGCATCCTGCCGCGCGACGAGCTGGTCCGGTCCGAACCGGACGCGCTGATCCAGCTCGGCGAGCTGCCGCAGTTGATCGCGCGCTGGCGCAGCGCCGGCGGCTAGCCGACCAGCAGGTGGTAGGCCTGGCTGAGCTCGGCAAAGCGGCGCATCAATGCCTCGCGCTGACGCCCGCTCGCCGCCGGAAACCGATCCGGATGGTGCTCGCGCGCCAGCGAGCGGAATGCGCGCTGGACATCGCCCGGGCCCGATCCTGGCGGAAGACCCAGCACGCCGAACGCGCGCGCCCGCACCGGATCCTGACGGTGCGGTTGTTCGCGCCGAGTCGGCGGCCGGCTCGGCGGCGCGTGCGCCGGCTGGCGATCGCGGGTGCGCTCTCGGCCGTGCAGGAACTCGTGGGGGCTGAGCGGAAGCGCAGCGTCGGCGGATTTCGGCCGTGCGACGTGGAAGCGCACCGACGCATCGTCTATCGCGAAAAGCGCGTCCAGACGCCGGCGCAGCTGGAAGCGGAGGGCCGCGTCCACAAGACCGGGCGATGCCTCGCAGTCCTCCACCAGAAGCTCGCCGAGCCTGCGCCCGGGCGCTCTGTCGAGCCGGCGCACGAGACGCCGCAACGTCGCGTCGCTGATGAATCCCTCGCTTCTCAGGATCTCGCCAAGACGGGGAGCCGTGAGCCGACTGTCGACGGCGCCCACCAGCCCGGCGTCGAGGTGCACGCGGTGGACGCGACCCGCGGCGACTCCGCTCTGCTCCACCAGCTCCAACGTCCCGGTCGCCCGTTCACGGTAGAGCGAGCCGAGCAGGTCCCCCAGCGTCGTCGCACGTAGCCGACCCGGAAGCCTCATCCTCCGGGCCGTAGCAGCCGCCGCGCCAGGCGGACAACTTTTCGCCCGCGGAGTCCGTCAGCGTTCGCGGATAGGGCCGACGTGGACGTCCGTCCGCAGCGTCCGCGTGTCCGGCAGACACAGTTCCGGGCCTTCCGGCGACCTGGTGCACACCACGGCCCGCGCGCGCACCTCCAGCCTGCCGTGGCCGCTGGCCGTCGCCACGAGCGCGATGGGAAGCCGGATGCGCGTGTCCTGTCGGGCCCCCGCCTGTCGCGGCCCGACCCGGGATCGTAGCGGGCGCACGAAGCCGGGGGCGGCGGTGACCAGCGCGTCGGCCCAGGGCAGGCGCCCTCGGCTGACCTCGAGTTCCACCTCGCAGAGCACGCGTCCCGGCGAAGCCTGGGGCCGACAGGACAGATTCGCTCGCAAGCTCTGCGCGCTGTCCTCTGCGCGTGCGGGAACCGCACACAGGGATGCGCCCGCAAGCGCGATCAGCAGGAGACGACGACCCACGCCCGCATGCTAGCGGTCCGACGCCGCGTTCCGAAGCGTTTTCGAACGCTCACGACTGGTACAGGACTGGCTCGTGCTCGCGATACATCCCGTGCCACCTGAGCAGCGACGTTTGCGGCTTGCCGTCGGCGTCGTACTCGATGAGCGCGTAGGTGAGCCCGTTTTCCTGTCCCAGATGCTGCACGTCCAGGTTGATCATGCGCACCCAGCTGCCGGTGTTGATGTAGACCTTGCCGTTCTCGATCGCCCGCACCTTCGGCGCGTGGGAATGCCCGATGATGAGCGTGTGCACGCCGTGGAGCCGGCGCAGCGTCTTGATCGCGGCGCTGTCGAAGTCACCGATCGCGAAGATCTCCTCCTTCAGGACCAGCGGCAGCGCCTTCAGCTTCTCCACCACGCTGCGCACGCTCTTCATGCGCTTGCGCAGGAAATGAACGATGGTCCTCAGGCAGAACCCGATCGTGAAACGGAAGTCGAACAGCAGCGAGCCCATCAGGAACCGCCGGAAGGGCACGACCTGATCGATGTGCGGACGGCGGCGCTTGGCGGGATACAGGACCTCCATGCACCACAGGCTTCCCCACGGGAGCGCCAGCACGGGTTTCCCGCGCTCGCCCTCGGCCAGCACATGATCGTAGTCGAAGCGGTGGATGTTCTCGAACTGATGTCCATGCCGGATCTGGATACCTTCGGGCAACGAGTAGACACCCGTGGCCGTGATGAAGCGGACGCGGCTACCCAGCGCATCGGGCGCGACGTAGCGCAGGAACACGTCCTGCACCGACGGGATCAAGAGCTCCGGATCGTGGTTGCCCGGAATATAGGTGATACGCTTGCCCGGCCGCTCGATGAAGGCCTTGAGGGCTGCCACTACACGCGGATGCCCCTCGAGGCAGCGGCGGATCTTGTCGGCTGCCAGCTCTTCGGTCACGTCAACCGGCCAGTGTCCCTCGACCTCGACTTTCATCAAGTCGAAGATGTCGCCGTTGAGGATCAGCTCGACTTCGTGTTCGGCGTAGCGCCCCGTCGAGTAGTATTCGACGAGTTCCACCAGGCGGTCGTCGTGGTGGAAGTCCTCGAACGGATTGAACGCGCCCCGGCGCCTTCCCGTGCCGAGGTGCGTATCGCTGAGGATGACCCGGATGAGCTTCATCTATGCCGGCTGCGATCCAGCGTACCCGATCGCGAGGGTGGGCGGCAGGTTCCAGCGCTCAGCTCGCGCTCGGCGGCGCATAGAAGTCGACCAATCGGATCGGCTGCGGGGAGAGCAGCGCCTGCACGCGGGACCGCTCCCCTTTCGGATCGCCGCCAATCTGGAACACCGTCGGCGGATCCACCTCTATGGTCACCGCCTCGACCAGATAGTCGAACAACACCGTCGGGCTTTCATATTCGCCGCGCCAGATGGCCTTGAAATTCCGCACGAAGGGCAGCGGCGTGATGGTCGAGACGCGCAGATGCATGCGGCCCTCGCGCTCCTCGGCGTAGGGGAACATGCGGAAGCCGAACCCGTAGTACGGGATGGTCGAAAGCGCGGCGATGCGCGCCGGCCCTTCGTAGATGACCTCACCGCGGGGGATGGGCGGTCCCATCACGCTCCCCTTGGCGCCCATGCGGTGCGCGTCCGCCCCGTCGTTGATGACCCGGCAGTGGGGCACCCGCCGCAGCAGGTAGCTCGGCAGGGTCCGGGTGACGGACGCGACCGCGTAGCCCAGCGGACCGGCCGCTACCGGCTTGAGCGGCGTCCTCGACAGCGCGCTCTTGACGCGCTGGTAGTCGTCGAGCACGACCGCATCGATACCGAAGCCGCAGAACGGCGCGATGAAGCCTTCCACTTCGATCAGGCGCACTTCACGGCTTCCGGCATCCTCCCTCAGGCGCTGGATGTCCGCCGAAAGGCCCCTGCCCTTGGCTTGACTGGCCCCGACCACCCACGCCAGGGCATTGCCGGTGCCAAGCCTGAGCAGGCCGAAGCGCGGCGGCAGCTTGCCCTGCCGGCGTGCGGCGTGGACGACCTCGGTGACCATGACCGTGAAGGTGCCGTCACCGCCGCCGGTGAGCACCGTGCCGTAGCCGCGCGAGACCAGCGTGTGGGCGATCTCGCGGGCGTCTTCCAGACGCCTGGACACGAACAGATCGCCGCCCAAAAGGATCTGGTCGAGCGTCGAGATCACCTCGTCGTTCACGCTCTTGGCGTTTCCGTTCACGACGACCGCAATGCGGTCGCTCGGCGGCGGGACGCTTGGGGGAGGCACGCTGTCGTTCGGCTGCATCCGCCGCGATGTACCACGTCGGCAAGCCGGGTCCTGGGCTCCAGAGCAGGCTCCGCGGCGGCGCGCCGTCAGGCAATTTGGCGCTGGCGAGCTGATGTAATAAGCTCTTGTTGCCAGGATAGCTCCGCGGCAGAGGGGCCCGAGGAGGGACGGGCCGCGGAGGCGCGGGGCATAGATGGCGAAAAACACAAAGAAGTCCAAGGGCAAGCCTGCGGCGTCGGCGCGGACGCGGAAGACTGCCCAGAGCCCCCGCAAGGCCAAGGCAGGTCCGGCACGCAGCGCCAAGGCAACGCCCAAGCGCGCTCCAGGCCCGAAGCGCCCCACCCCGAAGCGGCCGAAGAAGCCCCGGAAGAAGGCCGAGAAGGCGCGCCGCAAGCCCGCGGCCAAGGCGTCCTCGAAGTCGAAGCGACGGCTGGGGCTGCGCGGCGCGGCTCCGTGGGCCGCCCGGCACGCTGCCAAGCACGCTGCCGAAGCAGAGGCCCGCAATGCCGAACCGCCGCGGCCGGGAAGCGCGCGCGCCACGCTGCGCGCGCCGGCCGGCGCAGAGGAGCTGAAGACGCAAGTCGCCGAGCTGCACCACGCGGTGGAGCACATCCACTCGCTGCGCCGGAACCTCGCCGCCACCTTTTTCGAAGTCGCGCTGGAGCTGCAGCATGTGCGGGAGCTGAGGCTCTACGAGGCGAAGGGCTACTCTTCCTTCGAGAGCTTCGCCGATAGGGAGCTCGAGCTCGGCAAGGTCGTCGCCCTGAAGCTGGCGCGCGTGCCGGATGTGTTCCGGGAACAGGCCGCGCGGAGCTACGGCATGGATGCGGTGCTCGCCGCCCTGGGAACGCTCGACGACAACGGCGGCGGTCCGCAAGGAGCCCCCGGGCCGCCGAGCCCGCCGGCGCACCCGCTGAAACCGCCGAGCGGCGGCCGTTGAGCGCCGCGGACCGCGCTTCCCCTGCCTGGAGGCCCCGATCCTTCGCGGGCCGGGCCTCTGCCGGGAACGCGAACGGCGGATCTGACGCGGGGCGCGAGCCGGGCTATAGGGGCAGCCGGTCCGGAGCGTTCCGGGCGACTACGCTCTGCCACTGACATGAGGTTCATCGACGAGTGCACGCTCAAGGTCCAGGCGGGTGACGGCGGCAACGGCGTCGTCGCCTTCCGCCGCGAGAAGTTCGTGCCTTTCGGCGGTCCCGCTGGAGGCGACGGCGGCAATGGCGGCGACGTGGCGCTGGTCGCAGACCCAGGCCTCGGCACACTGCAGGACCTGGGACACATCGGCGTCGTGCGCGCCGAGCGCGGCGAGCACGGACAGGGAAAAGACCGCTACGGACACGCTGGCCGCGACATCGAGGTCCGCGTTCCGCTCGGAACGATCGTGTACGACGCCGAGACGGGGGAACGCCTGACCGAGCTCACGCGCCCGGACGATCGATTCGTCGTGGCCGAGGGCGGCCAGGGTGGCCGCGGCAACAAGCACTTTGCAACGCCCGTCGATCGCGCTCCGCGCCGCGCCGAGCCCGGCCGTCCCGGAGAGCGCCGCACGCTCCGGCTCGAGCTGAAGGTGATGGCCGACGTGGGGCTGCTCGGCTTTCCCAACGTCGGCAAGAGCACGCTGATCCGCGCAGTCAGCCGCGCCCATCCCAAGGTCGCCGACTACCCGTTCACGACTCTGGAACCCCACCTCGGCGTGGTGACCATCGGCGACTGGCGGCGGGGCCTGGGCCGGAGCTTCGTCATCGCGGATATTCCGGGCTTGATCCCGGGGGCCAGCGAGGGCGCCGGGCTCGGCCTCAGGTTCCTCAGACACGTGGAGCGCACGCGCGTGCTCTTGCACCTGGTCACCTTCACGGGTGAGCAGGGGCGCACCCCGCTCGAGGACTACCACCTCATCCGCCAGGAACTTGCGAGCTTCAATCCTGACCTCGTGGGGCGCCCCGAAGTCGTTGCCATGACCAAGGCCGACCTGCCCGAGGTGCGTGAGGCCTACGAAACCGCGCGTGAGGACTTCGCCGCGATCGGCATCGAACTCCGCCTGATCAGCGCCGCCACGCACGAGGGCCTGGACGACCTGATGCAGGAGCTCGCCGAGAAGCTATTGCTCTGATTCAACGAGCGCAGCGCTGCGGCGTTGCCCGCGCCCGGAACGTCAGTGGCACGACGCGCCGTTGGGTCCGCACACCGCACCGGACGCCGGAATGCTGTCGAGCACCTCGAGCGGCGGCACATACATGGTCCCGGCAGGGACTCCGAGTGCTTGCGCCTTGTCCGCCGGAACGACCAGCTGGTAGCCGCCCGCGACGGGATTGAACTGGGCCGGCGCGGCGCCTGGGGCCGGGGCCGGGCCCGGCGCCGGCGCGGGACCGCCGCCACCACCCGGCGTGCCTCCGCCGATGGCGCCGACGCACTGCTGCCCGCAGTTCGACGACACGCACAGGAACGCCTGCAGGGCCTGACCCGCCGCGCCGAAATCACCGTTGAAGCAGCCCAGCACGCAAGCGAAATTCAGCCCGCCGCCACCACCCAGACAGCTGGAGAGGGCGCACACGACGCCGCTCGCACAGTTCGGATTGTTGTAGCAGGCGTTCACCTGGCTGTTGCAGGACTTGTCGGCGCACTGCACGCAGTTGCCGATCGGACCGCTGTCCGGGAACGGGAAGGCGTCGAAGAAGTTGCCACCGTCGGTCGGTCCGCCGGCGCTGCCGCCGAAGCCGCTGCCGCCGAAGCCGCTGCCGCCGAAGCCGCTGCCGCCGAAGCCGCTGCCGCCGAAGCCGCTGCCGCCGAAGCCCGTACCGCCCGTGCCGCCGAAGCCCGTACCGCCAAAGCCGCTGCCGCCAAAGCCGCTGCCGCCAAAGCCGCTGCCGCCAAAGCCGCTGCCGCCAAAGCCGCTGCCGCCAAAGCCGCTGCCGCCAAAGCCGCTGCCGCCAACGCCGCTGCCGCCAATGCCCGTGCCGCCGAAGCCGCTGCCTCCCGTCGCGCCCACGCCACCGAAGCCCGCCACGGCCCCGGAACCGCCCGCACCGGCAACCCCCGCGTCCACGCCGGCCGTGCCGCCGTCGAACGGGACATACTGGTCTTCGAATCCGGACCGGCTGCAGGCCACCGCCAGGCCCACACCGACCACCACCAGGCCCAGGAAGCGCGCACGATAAAGCATGGTCCGGAGGCTACCTCCATGACCCGCGAAGCGCACATATCGTGCAGGGCAGCGGGTGACTTCCGGCCCGCGAGCCCCAACCGGCCTCAGCCGGCGTCTAGATCCTCGAACGGATCGGCTTCGTCGAACTCGTACTCCGAGGGCGCCAGGTTGTCGAAGCGCGTGAACTCGGAGGTGAAGCGCGTCAGCACCTTGCCGGTCGGGCCGTTGCGCTGTTTGGAGATGATCACCTCGGCGACGCCTTTGTCCGGGCTGTCCTGGAAGTAGTACTCGTCCCGGTAGATGAACATGATGGTGTCGGCATCCTGCTCGATTGCGCCGGACTCGCGAAGATCGCTCAGCTGCGGACGTTTGTCCTTGGTCGTGCGCGTCTCCACGGAACGGTTGAGCTGGCTCAGCGCGATGACCGACACTCCCATTTCCTTGGCGAGCTGTTTCAGTCCGCGCGACAGCTCGCTGATTTCCTGCTCGCGGCTGCCCGCGTCGCGACGCCCTTGCATCAGCTGCAGATAGTCCACCACGACCAACCCCAGCTTCTTCGCCGGGACCGCGTCGTTTGCACCGCGCCCGATGTCCGCCTGCAGGCGCCGGATCTTCGCACGCAGAGCGAGCAGCGTGATGGCCGGCGTGTCGTCGAGCCACAGAGGCAGACGCCCGAGATTCGCGGCCGCTTCGGTGAGCTTGTTCCAGTCGTCGCGCCGGATATCCCCGCTGCGGATGCGCGAGACGTCGACCCGCGCCTCGCACGCGAGCAGACGCGATGCCAACTGCTCACGCGGCATCTCCAGCGAGAAGAACGCCACGCCGAAGCCCGGCTCGTCCACCGGCGGCTCGGCATAGGGGTCGCTGTCGGCGACAGCCGGCGCTTCGCGAGGACGTGCGACGTTGACTGCAAGGTTCAGGACGAAGGCCGTCTTGCCCATGCCGGGGCGACCCGCAACGATGTAGAGATCGCCGGGGTGCAGTCCCGAGATCTTGCGGTCGAGCAGCGTGAAACCGGTCGAGATACCCGAGATGCCACCTCCCTGCTTGGCAGCGGCACTGATGATCTCGAACGCGCCGTGGATGGCGTCCTTGACGGGACGCATGCTGGTGCCTTCGGGGACGCGCGCGATGTCGAACACCGCCTGCTCGGCATCGTCGATGAAGCCCTGCACCTCGCCGCAGTCGCCGTAGCCCTCCGCAGCGAAACGCTGACAGGTCGCGATGAGCTGTCTCAGCCGCCACTTCTCACGGATCGTGCTGGCGTGCGCTTCGACGTGGGCCACCGCCGGCGTCGCGTCGGCAAGCTGCGCCATGTACGGCGTGCCGCCAACCTGCTGCAACCGCTCACGGTCCCTGAGCCACCCCGCCACCGAGACGATGTCCACCGGCCGCCCTGCACTCGAGAGGTCGACCATCGCCTCGTAGATGCGGCGATTGGCGTCCGAGTAGAAGTGCTCTGGCGAGAGGATGCTCTGGACCGCGTCGAACGCTTCGCCCGACAGGAGTACGGCGCTCAGCACCGCCGCCTCGGCATCGAGATCACTGGGCGGCACCCTTCCGCCCGCCGGCGCGAGCTCCACGGGCTGGTTCCTGTGCTGGTGCTCACCCGCAAACATGCTCGACCTCGCTACTTTCTGCCGCGCTCCGCGCCCTGGCGCCAGGACAGATCCTGTCAGGGGCGGACCCGCGCGCGGAACGCCCATTGCATGGAAACCCGAGCCGTCCACCGATTTCCCAGAACCGCTCCACGACTTGTCCCCAGCCTTCCAAATGCACGACACCCCGGCGACCTGGACGGGCACCGGGGTGTCTCGCTCATCTGTCTCCCGAGCTGGCCCGCCTGTCAAGCGCGGGACGCGGGGACAGCTCCTGTCAGCTCTTCTTGATGACCTCGACGCGGAGTGACGCCTTCACCTCGGCGTGCAGGCGGATCGTCACCTCGCTCAGACCCAGCTGCTTTATCGGCTCGCTGAGCTCGAGCTTCCGCCGGTCGATCTCGAGGCCCTGTGCGGCAAAGGCCGCCTCGATGTCCTTGGCGGTCACCGAGCCGTACATCTTGTTTTCCTCGCCGACGGCACGCTCGATCTTCACGGCGTTGTTCTCGAGCTTGGCCGCGAACTTCTTCGCTTCATCGAGCGCAGCATGGGCTCGTTCGGCCGCGATACGCTTGAGCTCGCCGATGCGTGCAAGGTTGTTCTCGGTAGCCGGGGCGGCCAGGCCGCGCGGGATGAGGAAGTTCCGGGCATAGCCGGGTCTCACCCGCACCACGTCGCCGCTGGTGCCGAGGTTGTCGACGTCCTCCTGCAGGACAACTCGAATGGCGGTCGCCATGGGTGATCTCCTATTCGTTGGCCGTGAACGGCAGAAGCGCGATGCTGCGCGCGCGCTTGATGGCCACGGTGATGGCACGCTGGTGCTTGGCACAGCTGCCCGAGATTCGGCGCGGCACGATCTTGCCGCGGTCGGTGATGAAATAGCGCAGGGCCTGCGGGTCCTTGTAGTCGATGGTCAGCGCCTCATCGGCGCAGAAGCCGCAGCCGCGGCGACGGTTGCGCCGGAACGAGCCACCTTCCTGGTCACGATCGCGATCGCGATCGCGATCGCGATCACGCGGGCGTCCGCTGTCCTTCATTCTTCCTCCTCCGTGCTCTCCTCCGTGGAGGCTTCGCTCTTCTTCTCGGTCGGGGCTTCGGCCTGCTTCTCGGTCGAGGCTTCGGCCTGCTTCTCGGTCGAGGCTTCGGCCTTCTTTTCCTTGTCGCCGGCGCCTTCGCCACGGGCGGGTTCGGCCGCGTGCTGCTCCTTCGCGGGAGGCGGCGCCTCCTCCAGGCCCAGGCTTCGCTCGAGCGACTCCTCGACCTCGTCCTCGGGGGGCGGCTCGATATCGGCGAACTGCACCAACTCGGGGTCGATCTCCAGTGCCGCAACGTCGACCTCGCCTCCGACCACGACGGTCTGGAACTTGATCACCTCGTCCAGCATCCGGAGGTTGCGTTCCAGCTCGGACACGAGACCGCCGCCGGACACGTACTGCACGTACACGTACACGCCGCGCTTGAACTTCTTGACCGGGTACGCAAGCTGACGGCGACCCCACGTCTCGACGAGCGTGAGCTTGCCGCCTTCGCGCTCGACCACTTCCTGGACGCGGTGGGAGACCTTGGCAGCAGCCTCCTGCGCCACGTCGGGGCGCATCACGTAGATGGTTTCGTAGGCGCGCGGGGGATGTACCCCCAGCTGGGTTTCGGGCATCTGGTTCTCCTTGTGGGCGTTTGGCCCCGGGCGTCACCCGGAGCAAGGAGCGATCAACGTTTCGCTCGTTGATTGGTGACGTTCATCGCCGCCGCGATACCGCGTTCGACGACTTCAGCCACCACATCCGCCGCGCGGTCGACCACCTCATCGAGGTCGGCCCGCTCCGCGGAGGCGAAGGCTTGTAGCACATAATCGGCCGTGTCACCCCGGAACCCGGCGGGGGGACGGCCGATTCCAACCCGGAGGCGCATGTACTCCGGCGTCCCGAGGTGACTGGTAATGGACTTGAGACCGTTGTGGCCCGCGTCCCCGCCCCCCTGCTTCAGGCGGATCTGGCCGAAAGGCAGGTCCAGCTCGTCGTGGACGACCAGCACGTCGGCGGGTGGCACCTTGAAGAACGTGGTGGCGGGCCGGACGCTGCCGCCCGATTCGTTCATGTAGGTGTGCGGCTCGAGCACCGCTACGCGCCGCGAGCCAAGCTCGATCTGTGCGAAACGACCCCGGAATTTCTCGCGCCACAGGCCCGCCGCACGACCGACGACCCGCTCGGCCACCATGAACCCGACGTTGTGACGGGTCTCCTCGTAGCGCCTGCCCGGGTTGCCCAGGCCGACGACCAGGATCACGTCTTGGCTTCAGGCGTCTCGCCAGCCGGCGCCTGAGGTGCGCCAGCTTCGGTCGGGGCCGCCTCGGTTGCCGCCGCCGCCTCTTCTTCCTCGGCGCGCTTCGTCTCGGTCACCACCGCGGCCACGGTCCGGCTCTCGTCCAGGCGCACGGTGACTCCCTCGGGCAGCGCCAGGTCGCGGACCGCAACGTGGCCGTCGAGCTCGAGCTCGGTGACATCGTGCTCGATCTTCACCGGGATCTGCTCGGGCAGGCAGCGGATCGGCAGCTTGCGGTACACCTGCCGGAGTACGCCGCCGACCACCACGCCCTTGGCCTTGCCGGTGAGAACGAACGGCACGTCCACCTCGACCGGGCGATCGAGATGGATCTGGAGGAAGTCCGCGTGCAGGAATTCCCGGGAAACGGGGTGGTACTGGTAGTCCGCCAGCAGCACCGTCCGCCTGCCTTCGCCTTCGACCTCGAGCTCTATCACCGAGTTGCGGCCGTGCTCGCTCTTGAGCACGCCGAGCAGGTCCTTCGGCAAGACCGCCAACGACTCGGCCGGCATCTCCTTGCCGTACGCCGTGGCGGGGATTCTCCCTTCGTGGCGCAGACGGCGCGCCGGACCTTTACCGGATTCTGTGCGACGGATCGCGGGAACCTTGACGAGCTCCATGACTCACGTTCTCCTGGGGTTCGAGAGGGCCGGACCGGCTCACACGAACAGCGAGCTGACTGAATCGCTGTTGTGGATGCGCCGGATGGCCTCGCCGAGTAGCCTGCCGATAGACAGGAAACGGATCTTCTTGCAGGCTTTCGCCTCTTCGCTGGGAGGGATCGAGTTGGTCACCACGACCTCCTCGAGTGCAGACTCCTCGATGCGCTGCACCGCGGGTCCGCTGAGCACTCCGTGACTCGCACAGGCGACGACACGACGCGCCCCGCCGTCCATGACGGCCTGGGCTGCGTTGCACAGCGTGCCGGCCGTATCGATGATGTCGTCGACGATGATGCAGTCGCGGCCTTCCACATCGCCGATGAGGTGCATGACCTCGCTGACGTTGGCGTGCTCGCGACGCTTGTCGATAATGGCGAGGCTCGCCCCAAGGCGCTTCGAATACGCGCGGGTGCGCTCGACGCCGCCGGCGTCCGGCGAGACGAAAACGGCATCCTCGCCGAAGCGCATCTTGAGGTAGTCGTCGAGGAACACCGGCAGCGCGTACAGGTGATCGAAGGGGATGTTGAAGAACCCCTGGATCTGGCCAGCATGCAGATCCACGCACAGGACGCGGCCCACTCCCGCTGCGACCAGCAGGTCGGCGACCAGCTTCGATGTGATGGGGGTGCGCGGAGCGACCTTCCGGTCCTGCCGCGCGTAGCCATAGTAGGGGATGACCGCGGTGATGGCCGCTGCCGACGCGCGCCGGAGCGCGTCGCACATGATGAGCAGCTCCATCAGGTTGTCGTTCACCGGGGAGGAGGTCGGCTGGATCACGTACGTGTCGAGACCGCGGACATTTTCGCGGATCTCGCAGAAAGTCTCGCCGTCACTGAAGCGCGAGACGCGTGCCTCACCCAACGGCGTGTCGAGGACCTTTGCGATCTCCAACGCCAGCTCGGGATTCGCGTTCCCGCTGAATAGGCAGACTCTCTTGACCGCCACGACTCGTCACCAACCTCCGGCACCTGGCCCCAACTCTGCGAAAGTACAGGAGACTTCTGCAGAACCGGGCCCGCGGCGCGCGCGACAACTAGCAGCAGGACCGGCGCCTGTCAACGCGGAGCGCAGGCCGGGACAGTCGACCTAGCGGTAGGGGTTCGACATGTCGACGGCGTCGTTCTTGTGTTTCGGCGGGCTGGCCGTCGCATTTGGCTGCGTGTGCACGACCGGCGCCGGCCGGGGGTGGAAATGGTGCACAGCCGGAGTGGCCGGCTTCTCGCTGCTGGCCGAAGCCCCGGGCTGGGCCCCCGCGTCGGCCTCGGCACTCCCGGCCGGCTTCGCGCTGTGAGCGGCTTCGACCGCGCTTGGCGGCACAGCCGGCGCGTGCTTGGCGGCGACGACCGCGGTGCTGGACGCGACCGGGCGGGAAGCCGTCGCGTCCTCTGTCCTCGCGGCCGACCGGAAAGCAAAGAAGATGGCGGCCCCACCCACCACTGCCAGCGCCACAACCAGACCGAGCACGAGCGGGGTCTTCGAGCGGTGGGGCTGGGCCGCAGGGGCGTAGCCGGTGGGGTAGCTCGCAACTCCCGACTGCGACTGCTCGGGCAGCGCCATCGCGGCTGCCGAGACGCTCGACGCGGGGCTGGCGCCGGGCTGGCTCGGAAGCCTTCCTTGCGCCATCGCGACCTGGCTCGGCTCGCTGCGCGCGAGCCAGGCGCGGACGGCCTCGCGGGCCTGGGAAATCTCGTTGCCGATCACCTCCGAGACGTAGGCAGCGACCTCGCGCGTGGCGGCGATCTCACCGGCCGTGATCGCGGCGCGCTCGAGGGCGTCCGCAAACTGCGCGCACGTCGCGAAGCGCTTTTGCGGATCGCGCTCCAGCGCCTTCATGCACACGGCGGCGATCTGCGGGTTGATATCGGGAGCTATTGTGGTCAGAAGCGGAATGGGCTCGGAGATGACACGTGAGAGCGTCGCGGCTTCGTTCTCCGACTTGAACAGCCGGCGTGCGGCCAGGACCTCCCACAGCACAATGCCGGACGAGAACACGTCCGCTCGCCGATCAACGTCGGACTTTCCGGTCGCCTGCTCCGGTGCCATGTACGCGATCTTGCCCTTGAGCTGTCCGACCCGCGTCGCCGTCAGCCGCGTAGCGGCGCGCGCCACCCCGAAATCCGTGATCCGCGAGATGCCGTCGACGCCCACCAGCACGTTCTGCGGCGACACGTCGCGATGGACGAGCTCCGTCGGCTGACCCATGTCGTCCTTCAACTCGTGCGCGCCGTGCAGCCCAGCGAGCATGTCGAGGATGACGCGGATGCCGATCTTGACCGGAAGCTTGTTGCCCGAGGAAGCAGCCCGCGCCAGAAGCCGCGCCAGCGTGTCACCCTCGATGTATTCCATCACGAGGTAGTAGCCACGGTCGCTGGCCCCGACCTCGAGGATGGGAACGACGTTCGGATGATGGATACCGGCTGCGAGCCGCGCTTCGTCGAGGAACATCTCGACGAACTCGTTCTCGGCGGCCAGATGCGGATGCAGCCGCTTGATCGCGACGAAGCGCTGGAAGCCACCGACGCCCGACAGCCGCGCCAGGAACACGGTCGCCATTCCACCCGACGCGATCTCCGCGACGAGCTCGTAGCGGTCGATCCGCTGGCGCCCTTCGGGGCCGTCGATGAGCTTGGCGGCAACCACCTGTGCGGCCCTAGAACCTTCCTTTTGCGCCTAGCGTGGCGCCATTGCCCACGCCGACCCACGGCTCGACGCTGAGGGCGCGAGCGGTCTTCTTCGTGTCCTTCTGGGGAGGTCCACCGCTCCAGTCCGTGGCGAACGCCCCCACAACAATGGTGACGACACCGAGGCCCGCTGTCACGCCGGCGAGGATGTTTGTCCTCAGCTGCCGGCTACGCCCATCGTCGTACAGGCTCTGGCAGTTGGATGCCCCGCTCGCGCAGGCCGCCTTCACCGTATCCGCTCCAGGGTTGGCCTTCGTGTCGATGCCGCTCCAGATCGTCACCCCACCGGCTGCCACGGTGAGACCTGTCCCGATCCAGAACACCAGCGGCGGCAACCCGCCGGACTTGACCTCCGCACCATGATCACCCGGTCCCGCCGGGCCCGGGCCCGGGCCCCTGCCCGTTCCGGCCGGCGTGGCCTTGTGCGTCGTCGGCCGGGGCTTGGGCGGCTCCTTGAAGCTCACGGAGGTCTGCCCGCCTTCTGTGGCCGTCACTTTCTGCGACGCATTCCGACCACCGGACCAGCCCGCGCGCAGCTCGTGCTCGCCGGGCTTGACGTAGACCGTCTTTTCCTTCGAAGCCCTGCCGAACGTCAGCTTGGTGCCAATCACGAGATCGCAGGGCGTGTTGCACTGGACGTCAACGCGGTAGAGCTCCGTCTTGGCGCGTTTCAGCACCGAGCTGGCGATGTCCTTGATGCCCTGGTTGCCCGGATTGCGGGAGAGGCCGAGCGCAGCCAGCGTCGCGGCGCGATCGAGCTGCCCGGCCTTGTCGCGCGAACGGATCGCCAGCTCGAGGGTCTTCGCGCTCGGCGCATTTCGGTCCGCCGCCTCGAAGTGTTCCGCCGCCTCGGCGTAGTCCTTCGCCCGGTAAGCGTGCCGCCCCTGGTCGAATTCCGCGGCCGCTGCCTTGATCTGCTCGGCGGTCGGCGCGCTGTCCTGCGCGCCGGCGGCCCCCGCGACGGCCAGAACCATCGCGACTGCGGCAGCGCGTAGAAGGCATTTCATCCCTGATCGACCTCCCACTTGTCGCACTCGTTCCGTGCACAGGCTACACCGTATCGTCCGAAGCGGCGAGCTGACGACGCCAAATGTCTGCGCACAACGCAGCGCGTCAGTCCAGCTACGGATCCCACCGGCAACGGCAGCAATGTAGGTAGGTGTGCGCTGGTGCCCACGAGCCGCCCGAAAGCGATCAGCTCATCGAGAGCAGCAACCGCTCCGGCTCCTCGAGGTACTCGATGATGGTCCGCGCGAAGGCCGCCCCCACATGGCCGTCGATGATGCGGTGATCGAACGACAAGCTGAGCAGCATCACGTCGCCAATCACGATCTGCTCGTCCTTCACGACCGGCCGCCGCTTGATCTCGTGCACACCGAGGATCGCGACTTCGGGATAGTTGACGATGGGCGTCGCGAACAGACCACCCAGCTTGCCGAGCGACGTGATCGTGAACGACGACCCGCCGAGGTCCTCCATGCGCGTGCGTCCGTCCCGCGCATCCGCAGCGAGCCGATCGATCTCGCGAGCGATTTCGATGACGCTCAGACGATCCGCACCGCGCACGACCGGCACCGTCAGCCCGGCCTCGGTCGCCGCCGCGATGCCGATGTCGAAGGTGTTGCGAAGCACCATTTCCTGCGACGCGTCGTCGACCAGACAGTTGAGCGCGGGATGCTTCTTGAGCGCGGCGACGACGGCCTTCACGATGAGCGGCAGGAACGAGAGCTTCACGCCCTCGCGCTCGGCAAAAGTCTGGCTGCGACTGCGCAGCGCCTTCAACGCGGTCACGTCGCACTCGTCGACGTAGGTGAAGTGGGCAGCGGTGTGCTTGGACCGCGCCATGTTCTCGTAGATGCGGCGGCGGATCCCCTTGATGGGCACGCGCCGTTCAGCCTCGCCGCTCGGCACCGGCGCCGGGCGCGGAGCTGGAACGGGGGCAGGCCTGGCAGCTGCAGGCGCCGGGCGCGCGGGCGCCGACGGGGCGGCGGCTGCGGCGCCCGGTTGGAAATTCTGCAAGTCCTCGCGGGTCACCCGCCCGCCCGGGCCGCTGGGCTGCACGCGGCGTAGATCGACACCGAGCTCGCGCGCCAGCTTGCGCGTGGCCGGCGCAGCCAGCGGCTTTTCGTTGAAGTAGCCGCTGTCTGCCGCCGGGGCCTGCCGCTGCGCCTGTGCGGCGCGCCCCGCCTGGGCAATCCCCATCCCCGGCAGCGACTCGCGGATATCGCCAACGGCCGTCGCTGCCGGCTCGTCCTTCTTCTTCTGCTCGCGGGGGACCTGGGCCTGGGCCGGCTCTGGCGCCGCCTGCGGCTTGCCGTTGCCCGGGCCGGGCGCCGGCGCGCCGACACCGCCCTGGAGATCGAATACAACAAGCACCTGTCCGACCGGCACGACTTCGCCGACCTTGGCTCTGAGCTCCGCGATGGTTCCCTGGCGGGGAGCGCCGATGGTGACGGTGGCCTTGTCCGTCATCACCTCGACCATCTCCTGGTCCTCCGAGACCTTGTCGCCCTCCTGGACGAGCCAGTTGACGATCTCGCCTTCGGTCACGCCTTCGCCGATGTCGGGTAGCTTGAATTCGTACTTTGACATGAAGGTCTCTCAGCGACTCAGCTCTGCGCCGCTTCCAGCATCGCGGGCAGGATGCGGTGGGACAGCGGCAGATATTCCATCTCGAGCGCATACGGGAACGGTGTGTCGAACCCGGTGACCCGCACAGGCGGCGCCTCCAGGTGATAGAACGCCTTTTCGCAAACCAGGCTCACGATCTCGGAGCCGAACCCGCACGTTCGCGGGGCCTCGTGAACCATGACGAGACGGCCCGTCTTCTTGACGCTGGCCACGATGGTGTCGATGTCGACGGGCCACAAGGTGCGAAGGTCGATCACCTCGCACTCGACGCCCTTTTCCGCGGCCTTCTGCGCCGCGTCGAGCGCCTCGTAGAGCATCGCCCCGTACGCGACGACCGTAACGTGCTGGCCCTCGCGTGCGATGGACGCGCTCGACAGCGGCACCGTGTAGTCGCCTTCGGGCACGTCGCCCTTGGCGGCGCGGTACACCCGCTTCGGCTCGAAGAACATCACGGGGTCCGGATCCTGGATCGACGCGAGCAAGAGCCCCTTGGCGTCGTAGGGGTTCGACGGACACACCACCTTGAGCCCGGCGACGTGGATGAATTGCGCCTCCGGGTGCTGCGAGTGGTAGTGCCCGCCGCGGATGCCGCCGCCCACCGGCGTGCGGATCACCATCTTGGCCGGATACTCGCCGCCCGAGCGATAGCGATACTTCGCCAGCTCGCTGACGATCTGGTCGTAGGCCGGCCAGATGAAGTCCGAGAACTGGATCTCGGGGATCGGCACCAGCCCGTACAGGGCCATGCCGACTGCGGTGCCGATGATGCCGCCTTCGCTGAGCGGCGTGTCGATCACGCGATCATCACCGAACTCGTCGAAGAGACCGGCCGTGACGCGGAACACTCCGCCGACCTTGCCGACATCCTCGCCCATCAGGACGACCCGGTCGTCCCGGCGCATTGCCAGGCGTAGACCGTCGTTGATCGCCTGGACCATGTTCATCTGAGGCATGGGTGACTCCGCTCCGGACGCGCACCGCCGGCGCGTCCAATTCTACTTTCCGATCAGTGCGAGGAGGGTGCGCGCGGGCCCGCGAGGAGCTGGGCACGCTGCTCCACAAGGTTCCAGGAGGGCTTCTCGAAGACGTCGTCGAACATCGTCTCGAGCGCCGGAGCAGGCGCGTGCTCCGCGTTCTCGACCGCCTTGCGGAAGCGCTGGTCGATCTCGCTGCGCAGCTGTTCTTCCTTTTCCTGGTTCCACTTGTCGTGATGGACGAGATAACGCGACAGGCGCTCGATTGGGTCCCGTTCGACCCAGGGCTTGAGCTCGTCCTTCTTGCGGTAGGCGTTCGGGTCGTCGCTCGTCGAGTGACCGCCCATGCGGTACGTGAGCGCCTCGATCATCAACGGGCCCTTCCCGCTTGCCGCGTGCTCGACCGCACGGCGCGTCGCCGAGATGACCGCGAACAGGTCGTTGCCGTCGACCCGAATGCCCGGGATGCCATAGGCGACGCCCTTCTCCGCGAAGGTGCGCGACGCCGTCTGCCGCTCCACCGGCACGCTGATGGCCCAGCCGTTGTTGCGGCAGAAGAAGATCGTCGGCGCCTTGAACACGCCGGCGAAGTTCATCCCGTTGTGGAACTCGCTGGAGCTCGTCGCGCCGTCACCGAAATAGACCAGCGTGACCAGGTCCTGCTTCTTGATCTTCGCCGCCCAGGCGAAACCCACGGCCTGCGTCATCTGCGTGCCGATCGGCGAGCTGATCGAGCCCCAGTGCGCAGCCCGACACGTGTAGTGATCCGGCATCTGGCGGCCCTTGGCCGGGTCGTTGGCGTTGCCGAACATGTTGTCGACGAAGCTCTGCAGCTCCATGCCGCGCAGAAGCGCCGCACCGAACTCGCGGTAGCAGGGGAAGATCCAGTCGACCTCGCGCATGGCATACGCGGAGCCGATGATGGCGGCTTCTTCGCCGAGCGAACCAATGTGGAAACCGATGCGGCCCTGCCGCTGCAGGGTCACGAGCCGCTCGTCGACGATGCGGGTGAGCACCATGTGGCGGTAGAGCTCGATCGTTTCGTCGAGCGAGATACCCGGGTCGTGCTCTTCGTCCAGCGTGCCGTTTTCGTGCAGCACGCGCACGATGCCGTCGTCGGATGCGGGCGCGGAGAGGGTCTGTGCTGCTGACGTCATGACGTTCCCGATGTGCTGGCGGTCCGGCCGGAATCGCCGTCCGGGCGCGCTTTCGCGGGCGAGCCTAGTCGAACGCTCCCGCCTGCGTAACCCCTGATACGTCCATCGGGATCGATGCGCCAGTGTGCGGGAAATCAAGCCCCGGAAGCGGTCTGACGCGCCGCATCGACAGCGCTGACGTCCGTCAGTCCCTGAGCGCGCGCTCCGCCTCGCCGAGCGCGCGCTCCAGCGCGTCCAGGTCGAGCTGGAACTCGCGGGTAAGCTTCTCTAGAACCGTCCGCTCCTCGGCGCTGACGCCCCCCGAGACGTAGGCCAGGAGCGCAGCCATGCGCAGCACTTCCTCGGCGTGCTCGGGGCGATTGACCGTCCGCGCGACCATCTGGATGCGCTTGTCGACGCCGTCTTCTTCGAGTTGATCGGCGAGATCGGCGAGCAGCGCCTTGACCTGGGTCTCGGCGACCCGATCCTCGCACGCCGAGAGCACGACATGCTGGAACGCCTGCTGCTCGGTCGCGTCGAATTCGCCGTCGGCGTGAGCGACGAGAAATGCACTTTCCACCACAGCCTCGAACAGCGCAGCTGCGCCCGGATCGAACCCGGTCGGCTGTGTGGCCTCGTCGCCGGTCGGCTTCGAGCCATAGGAAGCAGCAGCTGCGGTGAGCAGCGACCCCTTGACGGTGTCGCTGGCATAGCTCGGCGGTTCGCCGAGCTTGCTCGCGACCCTGTTGAGCAGGCTCTCATCGGCTACAGGCATGTACAGGAACTCCGGGAGGGGACGCCGCGAGCGTAACCGAAGTGTCGGCGCGCGTCAGCGGCCAGACGAGGGGTTTTGCGCCGTCCCGTGCCGTCGCCCGCTCCGACTGGAATCCTCCGCCGGGGCTCGTCCGGATCCCCGGGCACCTCGCCGCTCCCGGCGCGGGCTCGCTATCGCTTCGCTTTCGACAGCAGGGCTTCCGGCGGCACGACTCCGGGCCGACGGGCCGATGCAGCCTGGCCAACGAGCCGTGCCGGAGCGCCCTCGCCCGCCTCGGCCGGCCGGAGCCGGGCCTGCACGAAACCCTCGGCAGCATGGTAGCTGGATCGCACCAGCGGGCCCGACGCGACGAAAGCAAAGCCCAGAGCGTAGCCCGCGCGCTCGTAGGCGGCGAAGCGTCCGGGCTCGACGTAGCGTTCGACCGGCGCATGGCGTGGCGTCGGCCGGAGGTACTGGCCGAGTGTGACGACGTCCACGCCAGCCGCGCGCAGATCCTCCATCGTCTCCTCGACCTCGTCGTCCGTCTCGCCGATGCCCACCATGATGCTGCTCTTGACGAGGCGCTCCGGCGCCCTCTGCTTGGCGTAGCGGAGCACGTCCAGCGACAGATCGTAGCTGCAGCGCTGATCGCGGATGAGCGGGGTCAGGCGACGGGTGACCTCGATGTTGTGGGCGAACACGTCGGGAGCGCCGTCCACCATCACGTCGATGTCGGGTCGGCGTCCGCCGAAATCTCCAACGAGCGTCTCGACCAGCAGCTCCGGCTGGTGCTGGCGCAGGGATTTCACCGCGCGCGCCATATGATCGGCCCCGCCGTCGATGAGGTCGTCGCGGTCGACCATGGTCAGCACCACGTACTTCAGGCCCAGCGATGCGATGGCCCGGCCCACGTGCTCGGGCTCGCGCGGGTCGACCGCGCCGCGCGGATTGCCGGTGGTCACCGCGCAGAAGCGGCAGCCCCGCGTGCACATGTGCCCGAGCAGCATCACCGTGGCGGTGCCCGCGCCCCAGCACTCGCCCACGTTCGGACAGCGCGCTTCCTCGCAAACCGTGAACAGGTCCAGACCGCGCAGGGTCTGTTTGAGCCGGGCGTAGCTCTCGCCGCCGGGAGCGCGCACTTTCAGCCAGTCCGGCTTGCGCTCGCGCGGGACCGGGCCCGCCGGCGCGGGCTGCTCCTGATCAGTCACGGCGCTAGCCTAGTGTCCGGCAACGAGCCCCGCAATCCCGTCAGCCGGTCGAAAGTCGCCGGATGGCGTCGGGACCCACGGGATCGATCACCCCCCGCTCGGTGAAGATCGCGCTGACGAGCCGGGCGGGCGTCACGTCGAAGGAGGGGTTTCTCGCGTGCACGCCCTCAGGCGAAAGTCGCCGATCGCCCAGGTGCGTCACCTCGCGCTCGCTGCGTTCCTCGATCGGGATCGCATCGCCCGACGGACACTGCTCGTCCACCGTGCTCCAGGGCGCCGCGACGTAGAACGGACGGTCGTGCAGCCGCGCCAGGCACGCCACCGAATAGGTCCCGATCTTGTTGGCCACGTCGCCGTTCTGCGCGATGCGGTCGGAGCCGACGACGGCCAGGTCGATGACCCCGCGCGCGAAGAACGAGCCAGCGCTGTTGTCGGTGATCAGCTCCACGTCGATGCCGTCGCGCACAAGCTCCCAGGTCGTCAGCCGCGCGCCCTGCAGGTACGGCCGTGTCTCGTCGGCCAGCACGCTGACCTTCTTGCCCGCGTCGCGTGCCGCGCGGATTACGCCCAGCGCCGTGCCGTAGCCGCCCGTCGCCAGCGCGCCGGCGTTGCAGTGCGTGAGGATGGTCGCGCCGTCGGGCACGCGCTCGGCGCCGAGCCGGCCCATGCTGCGGTTCGCCTGCACATCGTCGGCGTGGATGCGGCGCGCCTCCGCCGCGAGCAGCTCGACCCGACCCGCGCTGTCGCCCTGCCGGGCGACGGCGAGCATGCGATCGACGGCCCAGGCCAGGTTCACGGCGGTGGGACGCGCGGCCTTGAGCCGCTCGCCCGCGGCTTCGAGTGGCTCGCCCGCGCGCGCCGCCAGCACCATGCCGTAGGCCGCCGCGATGCCGATGGCCGGCGCGCCGCGCACAATCATGTCGCGGATGGCGACCGCCACGCCGTCCACGTCCTCGACCACCACGTAGTGTTCGTCGACCGGCAACAGCCGCTGCTCGAGCATCACGACCGAAGCGTTGTCCGGCATCAGCTCCACTGCCGAGTAGTCGCTGCCGCTCAGGGGGTTGGGGTGGGGCAATCGCATCAGCTCTCTCCATTCTCGAGCAAGCGCTGGAACAGGCTGCTGACCAGCTTCGGATCGGCCGAGCCGCGCGTTTCCTTCATGACGCGCCCGACGAAGAAACCGAGTACGCCCTTCTTGCCTCCCCGGACAGCTGCCGCCTCCTTGGGATGCGCCTCCACGAGCCGCTGGCAGAGCGGGAGCAACTCGCTCTCGTCGCCGACCACGCGCATGCCGCGCTCCTCGACCACGGCGCGCGGCATGCGCTCGCTGCCTTCGAGCAGGGCCTGCACTTCCTTGGCCTGCTTGCCGCTGATCGCGCCCTCGTCGACCAGCGAGAGCAGCTCCGCCACCTGCGTGGGCGTCACGCTGAAGCTGGCTTGCAGCCCGTGCGTAGTCAGGCCGCGCAGCACCTCGGTCTGGATCCAGTTCGCCGCCTTGACCGCCTCCGGGTAGTGCTCGAGCACCTGCTCGAAGAAGCGCGCTACGGCCGGATGCTGCGTGAGCGTGTGCGCCGCCTGCTCCCCGAGGCCGAGCTCGGCGACCCAGCGCCGGCGCCGCGCGGCGGGCAGCTCCCCTACCCCGAGGCGCGCGGCGTCGACCAGCGCGTCGGGGATCACCAGCGGCGGCAGATCCGGCTCGGGGAAGTAGCGGTAGTCGTGTGCCTCTTCCTTCGAGCGCAGCGTGCGCGTGGTGCCCGTGGCCGGGTCGAAGCTGCGCGTCTCCTGCGTCACCGTTCCGCCGCTCTCGACCAGCGCCGTCTGGCGCGCGATCTCGACCTCGATGGCGCGTTCCACGAAGCGGAAGGAGTTCAGGTTCTTCAGCTCCGCTCGCGTACCGAGCTTCTCCTCGCCGCGCGATCGGATGGACACGTTGGCGTCGCAGCGGAAGCTCCCCTCCTCCAGGTTTCCGTCGTTCACGCCGATCGACACCAGGATCTCGCGCAGCGCCCTGAGATACGCCGCGGCCTCGGCACCGCTCCGGAGATCCGGCTCTCCCACGATCTCGATGAGCGGCGTGCCGGCGCGGTTGAGATCGACCAGCGACTGCCCGCCCACGCCGTGCACGTTCTTGCCGGCGTCCTCCTCCATGTGCACGCGCGTGATGCCCGCCCGCTTCACGCCGCCGTCGATCTCCACGTCGAGATGGCCGTGCTGGCTGAACGGCTGCTCGTACTGGCTCACCTGGTAGCCCTTCGGCAGGTCCGGGTAGAAGTAGTTCTTGCGGGCAAAGATGCTGCGCTGGTTGATGTGGCAACCGAGAGCGAGCGCCGCCCGCACCGCGTACTCCACCGCGCGGCGGTTGATGACGGGCAGCGCTCCGGGCAGGCCCAGGCACACCGGGCACACATTCTCGTTCGGGCGCTCGCCGAAGCTGGTCGAGCAGGCGCAGAACAGCTTGCTCCGGGTGAGCAGCTGCGCGTGGACCTCCAGCCCGATGACCGCTTCGAACTCTGCGCTCACGGCCTTCTCATATCCCGCTATCGCAGCCGGCGCCCGCCGCGGACCGTGTCGAAATGCCGCAAAAGTGTGGCATTTCGACACAGGCTAGTGATGCTTCTCGCGAGTGACGCCGGCGAAGCCCTTCTCGCCCGGCTCCTTGCGCGGATTTTCGGTCTCCTGCGAGCCATCCCGGCCGTGGAAGCTCATCAAGAGGTCCTTGTCGAAGATGAACTGATCGCGAGAGTCGTACGGCGCCGCGTGCACGCCGGTGTCCATACGGATGGCGTCGCACGGGCACGCCTCCACGCAGAAGCCACAGAAGATGCAGCGCAGTTCGTCGATGACGAAGCGCGCGGGATAGCGCTCGTAGCCATGGCGCGGATCCCCCTCGGGATACTCCGCCGCTTCGATATGGATGCACTGCGCAGGACAGGCCGTCGAGCAGCACAGACACGCCACGCAGCGCGGCGAACCGTCGTGGCGGTGGGTCAGACGATGCACGCCGCGGAAGCGCGTGGGATACGGCCGCCGCTGCTCGGGATAGCTGATGGTGTTGATGCCGTCCTCGATGCTCTCCAGCACCGGATCCGGCCGCTGCCCGAACGCCATCTCCTTCGTGTTCTTGAAGAAGTGCTTCATCGCGATGCCGAGGCCGCGCGAGATCTCCGGAATGTAGGCCTGCACGCGCCCGCTGCGCGCCGGGCGCGGTATCGGCGTGCCGACGACCTTGCGCGGTCCGAGCGGTCCTGTCGTCATCGTGTTCTCCTCATGCTCCCATGCGCGCAGAACGGGTACCGCCCCGCGCCGCTGCGAACTGCGCGGACGTGCTGGCCAGCATGCGTCGCTTCTTCACCGGCTTGATCAGGAACAGCACGAGCCAGACCGCCAGACCGATCGTCGCGGCCGCCACCACGAGCATCGACAGATGCGCGAGCATGTCGAGACCCGCGAGAGTCGACGCGCCGCCCGACTGCAGTGCCAGGATCACCAGGCCGGTTGCCAGGATGTTCAAGAGCGCGGCCGGCAGGAGCTTGCGCCAGCCAAGCCGCATCAGCTGGTCGTAGCGGAAGCGTGGCAGGGTCCAGCGGATGGTGATCTGCAGCCAGCACAGCGCACAGACCTTGAAGATGAAGGCGCAGACGCCGATGAGCACGACCGTGATCTGCGTGAGCGGCTGCGTGAAGACCAGCGTGTTGCCGATCACGACGTGGAAGCCGTCGCGGAACAGGAACGGGACGTGCCAGCCACCGAAGAAGAGCGTGGTCATCAGCGCACTGGCCGTCACGACCGTGACGTACTCCGCGAAGAAGAACATCGCGAACTTCATTCCGGAGTACTCGGTGTAGTAGCCGGCTACGAGCTCGCTCTCGCCCTCGGGCAGGTCGAACGGGATGCGCTTCGATTCCGCCACCGCCGCGGCGAAGAACAGGAAGAATGCCAGGGGCTGCACGAAGATCCCCCAGGTGTGCTCGGCCTGCCAACGCACCATGTCGTCGAGGCGGAGGGTGCCGTAGACCATCAGCGTGCCGATGATGGTCAGCCCCATGGCGACCTCGTAGGAGACCATCTGGCTGGCAGCGCGCAGCCCGCCGAGCAGGCTGAACTTGTTGTCGCTCGACCAACCTGCCAGCGCCGCGCCCACGATACCGGTGCCGGCCAGGGCGAAGAAGTAGAGGATGCCGACGTTCAGATCGAGGCCCTGCATCTTCACCGCGCCGTCGACGCACACGCCTTCCGCCGGCACCATCCTGAGCAGGTGCCCGTAGTCGATGTGGCCGTTCTTCGTGGCGAAACACAGCGTGTCGCCGAACGGCACCACCGCCATCACTACCAGTACGGGGAAGAACGAGATGATCGGCGCCAGGCTGTGCAGGAAGCGGTCTGCACCGGGAGGGATGAAGTCCTCCTTGAACAGCGCCTTGAGGCCGTCGGCCGCCGGGTGCAGAAGACCGATCAGGCGGATGCCGACGCGCTCATCGTTGCGCACGCTGTAGGCCGAGTAGAACGCGCCGAACAGGATCGTCGCCGCCAGCACTGCCGCGCCGCCAAAGTAGGCGAAATCCCGGATCTGCCGGCCGGGCGGCGTCCCCTTCAGCACCACGGCGACCACGAAACTGACCGCGTGCGCGGCGAGGCCGGCGTAGAAGATGCGGCGCGGATCGCCGATCCACTGGATGAAGCCGTCGAAGCTGTTGCGCACCCCGCGCGAATCGATGCGCCGGGCGATCACCAGCCCGGTGGCCCAGATGAGGAAGATCGCCAGCTGGCTGAAGAACACCGCGCGATCGGTGCGATCGGCCGGCAGCGGCTTTTCCACGATGACGTACGCGATGATGCCGGCGGCGATGGCCAGCGCCGGGAGCACCGCCAGCGCCTGCGCCACCGCACGCGGCAGCCACATCACCGCCCGATTGGGGCCCACGCGGTCGGCGATGACGGCGCCCTGGCGGCGATCCACCCACGTGAGCAGCACGCCCAGAAGCATGCCGAACATCACGACGACGACCGCCTTGATGACGAAGACGACGATGGCTCCTACGGTCATCCAGCTGCTCCCGCTTGCTCGGCAGAGGCCCCAGGGCCCGCCAGCGCAGCGCCCGCTTCAGGCGCCATCGCGCCGCGGACATCCTTCAGCTTCTTCCAGCTCATCGGATAGCCCATGCTGCGGCCGAGCTCGGCCACGAGCTTCCAGCCCGGTTTCGAATCGCCGAGCGGGCGGATAGCGCGTTCGCTCTCCTGCGCCCTGCCCTGCGCGTTGACGAACGTCCCGTCGGACTCCGCCCAGCTGCTGACCGGCAGCACGACCCCGGCGTGTTCCGCGAAGGGCCCCTCGTGCGTTGCCAGCGCCACGATCCCCTGGGCCTTCCCCAGCGCATCGGCAAGCGCCGGGTCGGCGGCGTAGGAGCCGAGCACCAGCACGTGGCTCAGCTTCTTCGCCTCGAGCGCCGCCACCAGATCCGCGAACGAGCCGGGCGGGCTGCTGGTCGACAGGGCCGTCGCCCCTGCCGTATTCGGATTCTTGTCGGTGTGGCGCAGGATGTCGTCGCCAACGCCGGGCGCCTTGCCCGACAAGAACAGGTTGCCGGCGCCCATGTAGTCCCGCGCCAGCGTGAGCAGCGCGAAGTTGTCCTCGTTCGAGTGCTGGGCGCTGAGCACGACGCCCACCGCATCCGGGTCGACTCCGCGGAGCAGCTTGGCGGCCTTCTCCAGGGCCTTCTCGTAGGCCGCCGCCTTGCCCGCCACGCGCGCCTCGAGCACGCGGTCTTCGTGGATGCGCGCGTAGTCGAGCATGCCCTCGTCGCACATCCAGTACTTGTTGACCTCGAGGTTTTCCCGCGGGCGGTAGCGGTACACCTTGTCGTAGCGCGGGTCGTAGTCCGTGAAGGAGTTGCAACCGGTGGCGCAACCCACGCAGACCGTCCGCGCGGTCCGGAGGAACCACACCCGCGCCTTGAAACGGAAGTCCTTGCTGGTGAGCGCCCCGACGGGGCACACGTACTCGGTCATCAGCGTGTAGGCGTGGTCGAGCTGGCGCCCGGCGAGAGCACGATCTCTCCCAGGTTGCCGCGCTCGCGCTTGTCCAGCACCGGGTCCTTGGCCAGCTCGGCGCTGACGCGCACGCAGCGCGTGCACACGATGCAGCGCTCGGCGTCGTAGACCATGGTCGGACCGAAGCTCTGCGCCTTCGGCATGTGGATGATCTCGTCGTGCATCCGCTTCGGCGAGTGCTGGTGCTCGAGCCAGTAGTCCTGCAGCCGGCACTCGCCCGCCTGGTCGCAGATCGGGCAGTCCACCGGGTGGTTCAGAAGCAGCATCTCCTGCACCGAGTGCCGCGCGCGGGCCACGTGCTCGCTCGACTCGCTGAAGACCTGCATGCCTTCAGCCACCTGCATCTGGCAGGCGGGCTGCAGCTTCGGCTTCTTTTCCTGGACGTAGTCCTGCTTTTCCGGGTCCCACCTGACCACGTCCAGCATCAGTGGTCTGCGTCCGGGGGGAGGAGCGACTTCCACCAGACACATGCGGCAGTTGGCTGCCACACTCAGGCCGGGATGCCAGCAGTAGTGCGGGATATCGATCCCCTGGCGGTGGGCCGCCCGGATGATCGTGTCGCCCGGCTCGAAGGGGATCTCGCGGTCGTCCAGTTTGAACGTAGGCACCTAGCAAACCCTCACGTGGCCGCTCCCTAGCGGTCGCATTCGCCACCAATCATGTTGAGCGAGCCGAAGGAGGGGACAACGTCCGCCACCATCGCGCCTGTGATGAGCATCTCGAGACCGCCAGTGTTCAGGAACGCCGGCGGCCGGATGCGGACGCGATAGGGCGTGCCGCTGCCGTCGCTCACCAGATAGAAGCCGAGCTCGCCGTTGCCGCCCTCGGTGTAGGAGTACACCTCGCCGGCCGGGATCTTCAGACCCTCCATCACGATCTTGAAGTGCCGGATCGTGCCTTCGATGGTCGTGTACACTTCCTCTTTCGGCGGCAGCACGACGCGCGGATCGTCGATGTTGACTGGGCCCGAGTCCGGCATCTTCTCGATGCACTGCTGGACGATGCGCATGCTCTGCTTGATCTCCTCGATGCGCACGACGAAGCGGTCGTAGGAGTCGCCGTGCTCGCCGATGGGCACCTCGAAGTCGACTTCCCCGTACTTCAGATACGGATCCGCCTTGCGCACGTCGTAGGGCACGCCGCTCGCCCTGAGGATGGGGCCGGTCCAGCCGAGCGAGATGGCGTCCTCCGCCTTCATCACGCCGACGTCCTGCAACCGGTCGAGGAAGATGCGGTTGCCGTACAGGAGAGCCTCGACCTCGGAGATGATGCCGAGCAGGTGCTCCGCGACAGCCAGGGAGTTTTCCTTGAAGCCTTCGGTCGGCGGCGCCGCCATGCCTCCGACGCGGCCGAAGCTGTGGGTCAGGCGGGCGCCCGTCTCCTCTTCCAGGAGGTCCCAGATCATCTCGCGGCCCTTCATCATCCAGAGGAAGGGCGTAAAGGCGCCGAGCTCCATGACCATCGCGCCGGCCGCCGTGAGGTGATCGCTGACGCGGGCCATCTCGCCGAGGATCATGCGGTAGTACTGGCAGCGCTCGGGCACCGTGACGCCGAGCGCCTTCTCGCACGCGAGCGCGAAGCCGACGTTGTTCAGCATCGGCGAGACGTAGTTGCAGCGGTCGACGTAGGGGAAGACCTGGCTCCAGTTGCCGCGCTCGCACATCTTCTCGAAGCCGCGGTGCAGGTAGCCGACCTGCACGTCGCAGCGCTCGATCGTCTCGCCGGAAAGCTCCATCACGACGCGCACGGTGCCGTGCATCGCCGGATGCGAGGGGCCGACGTTGATCAGCATCGGCTCCGACGGGAGCTCGATCTCCGATTCGTCCAGATCCAGATCCAGCGGCTCCATCAGGTGTGTACCTCGTCGACGGCGATGGGAGGCTGTTCGGCGTCGTCCTCTTCCGCCACCCACTCGTGGGTCTGCCGCCCGAAGCTCATGCCCTCGTCCGGGCCGAACGGCGGCAGCTTCTGGATGTTCGGCGCATCGCGATACGGCACCAGCGGCTGGATCCTGTCAGCCGGGTAGTCCTTGCGCAGCGGGTGCCCGACGAACTCCGGGTACATCAGGATTCTGCGCAGGTCGGGATGGCCTTTGAACTTCACGCCGAACATGTCGAAGCATTCGCGCTCCATCCAGTTCGCGCTGGCCCAGAGGTCGGACAGGGTGTCGATCTCCGCGCCTTCGCCGTCCTCGTCGCCGACACGGGACTTGAGCCGGATGCGATGGCCGCGCGTCAGCGAGTGGAGGTGGGCCACGATCTCGAAGCGAGGCTCGCGATCGAGATAGTCGACCGCGGTCAGGTCGACGAGCATGTTCATGTCGGCCTGGGGCGCGCCCTTGAGGAACGCGGCCAGCTCATGCCAGCTGCCCGGATCGAGCACGACGGTCTCGTCGCCGTGCTGGGCATGCGTCTCGAGGACAGCGGATGGGAAGTTCTTCTTGATGAGCTCGACCAGGGCCTTGGACATTGTCGGCGCCTCGTGAAGGAAGGTGGGCTATGCCTCGGGATTCTTCGATCGCCGAAGCTGCACGATGCCGTAGTCGGGACCCGCAACAGGATCCGTGCGCGGCTTGACGATGCCGGGCGTGCGATCGCCGTGCTGGATCTTGTCCTGAAGCAGCATCAGGCCGTCGAGAACCGCCTCGGGACGCGGCGGACAGCCGGGAATGTAGATGTCGCAGGGGATGATCTTGTCGATGCCGGCGACGCACGTGTAGTTGTCGTAGAAGCCGCCGCAGGATGCGCAGGTTCCGAACGCCAGCACCCATTTCGGCTCCGCCATCTGCTCGTAGATGCGCTTGAGGATGGGCGCCTGGCGCTGCGTTATCGTACCCACGACCCACAACAGATCGGCCTGCCGCGGCGAGAAGCGCGGGGCCTCGGCGCCGAAGCGCGCGAAGTCGTAGCGCGGGCTCGATACGCCCATGAACTCCATGCCGCAGCACGCGGTCACGAAGGGGTACATGAAGAGCGAATACTTCTGCGCCCAGTGCAGCATGTCGGCGAGGCGCGTGGTGGCGAAGCCCTGGCCGCCGCCCGGCTCGATAACCTCGGTGGTCGTCGACTTCAGCTCTCCCATTCGAGAGCTCCCTTCTTCCAGCAGTACAGAAGCGCGATGAGCAGCGCTGCGATGAACATCAACATCTCGGCGAAACCCTGCCAGCCGAGCCCCTTGAAGAGCGAGGCCCACGGGTAGATGAACACCACCTCGATGTCGAACACGACAAACAGGATGGCCGTCAGATAGAACTTCACGTTCATCTTGATGTGGCGCGCACCCTGCGTGTCGTTGCCGCACTCGTAGGGCATCATCTTCTCGGGGGTCGGGTTCTTCTTCCCGACCAGGGCGCCGCCCGCGAACATCCCGAGGCACACCACCCCCGCAACGAGGAACATCAGGAACATCGGGAGGTACAGCTCGACCATATGGCTTGTCCGCTTCTCGACCCGCAGCTGTATGACAAAACAGCTGATTTCTCGTAGAGCGCGAGTGATCTCAGTCCCGGCGCCCCGGCCCTGTCAATCCGAGCAGGCACAGCCGGAAAACGGCTGTTGCGGCGTACCACGAACCGCCGGCACTGCGAACCGCCCTGGCTAGGAGGACGCGCTGTCGACCACCAGCTCGCGCCACGAATCCAGCGCGCTCCCCAGCTGGCGGTGGATGTCGTCCAGGGTGGCGCCGAGCTCGCCCTCGGCGACCCCCGCCGCCCGCGCTTCCTCGATCGCCCCGAGCGCAGCCAGATGGCGCCCACGGGCTGCCAGGGCCTCGGCCAGGCGGGGCCAGACCCGGGCGCCTGCCGCGCCCAGATTGGCGGCGCGGCGCAGCGGAGCGATGGCCTCACCGGCCCGCCGGTCGGCGAGCATGGCCTCACCCAGCCTCGCGAAGATGTCCGCTGCGGCGTTGCCGTCGCCAGCGTACTGCACGCCGAGGCGAAGCACCTCTTCGCCCTTCTCGATCTCGCCCAGCGCGATGCAGGCGCTGCCGAGCAGGCCGAGCCCCTTTGCAATCAGACCGCGCGTGTCCGGCGTAAGTAGCTGGCCCTCGGGCGTGCGCAGGAAGATGGCCAGTGGCGCCGGCCAGGAGCCGAGCAGCTCCAGCACCCTCACGTGATCGTCGCTCTGCGCGGCTTCTTCGGCTTCGACAACGCGTCCCAGATCGATCGCGCCCCGGCCCGCCCCGCGCTGGACCCGGTCAAGCTCTTCACGCACGTGGCTGCGCAGGCGCATGCGCAGCTCCTCGAGCTGGCACACCTCCTCGATGCCGTCGTGAAGCAGCGATAGCCTTGCGTCGCCGTCGGCGTCGAGGGTGAGCTCTTCCAGGCTGTAGCCGTAGAGCGGCGCCAGGAGCAGGTAGCGCACTCCGATGAACAGCTGCACCGCCTCGGTATCGGTCGCCCGCTCGGGCGCCGGACCGGCCGGCTCTTCCGCGACCAGGGCGCTGACGAGCCGGCGCCGGAAGTCACCCAGCGTGAGGCGCTGCGTGTCCGCTTCGGTGACCTCTTCTTCGACCCCGCCGACCACGAAGTCCACCAGCGTGTTGGACGGGTTGCGGCGGTCGACGGTGAGTGCCGTGATGCGCGCTCCGGTAATCATCGCGAATGCGAAGAACCGGGCTCCGATGATGTCGCACAGCGCCTGGAAGCTGCCGATACCCTCGCCGATGCGCTCGAACCAACCGTCCGTCCGGATCGACTCGAGGGGAAATTCGCGGGGCTCGGACATCGCGGGAAAGGAAATCGAGAATCGCACGGAACCCGGCGGGGGAACAAGTGCCCGCATCGCCGGTGCTCGCCAGCTCTTGATCCGGACCTATAGTGCCCCCGGCATGAGCGCACCAGCCCAGCACGACTCCGGGGGCCTCGAGGCGCTGGTTACCGGGAAGGACCCCGCGGCGCTCCAGGTCCTCGAGAACGTCGCTTCCCGGCAGGGGCCGTGCGATTGCCCAGATCGCCTACGTGCTCGCCGTCATGATCGCGCCCGAGCTCCTCGGAGCGGGCGTGTCCGGCTGGGCTGGCGCCGGCGTGCTCGCCGCGCTGGGGGTGGCGTTGGTCCGGCCCTGGCGGAAGAACGGGCTGGGCGGCGCTGCACGGATCGCCACGGCGCTGGGCGTGGTCGGGCTGGTGCTGGCGGGCTTTGTGTACCGGCCGCGCGCGCTTCTGGGTGCGGCGCACGTGTCGGGGCAGAGCTTCTTCCTGCAGCTCACCGCGCGCGACCTGTGTCTGCTCGGTATCGCACTCTTGATCGTGCTGTCAGACGGGCAGCGACCGCGGCAGATCGGCCTGGGCGGCGGGCGCCTGGGACGCGAGCTCACGTTCGGTCTACTGGTGCTCGGCGGCACCTACTTCGTCCACCTGGCAGCCGCGCTGCCGCTGTCGGCCATCGCGTTCGCGCTCGGCGGCGGCAAGGCGGAGGTCGCGCAGCGGAGCGGATTCCTGCGCGAGCTGGTCGGCTGGGCCGAGCAGGTGAGCCCGTGGGAAATCCCGCTCTTCATGGGACTGGCCGGAGCGTTCGAGGAGGTGGTGTTCCGCGGGCTCTTCATCACCCGGCTCAAGCGCGTGACTGGCCGCTGGTGGCCCGCGCTTTTCCTGTCGGCCGCGCTGTTCGGCCTCGGCCACCTCGAAGAAGGCACGCTCGCAGCCTTCCAGACCGCGATCCTGGGTCTGTGGTTCGGTGTCGTATTCGTCCGGCGCAGGCGCCTGGAATCGGACATCGTCGCGCACGCCGCCTTCAACACGATCATGTTCGCCGTGATGATTGCCGTCGCGCGAAGCGGGCTTCTGGACTCCGCACAGAAGCTGCTCGGGCACTGACAGCTAGCCCGCGATCCACACCGTCTTCTGGTTGACGAACTCGTGCATGCCGACGCGGCCGAGCTCACGGCCGTGACCGGAGCGCTTGACCCCGCCGAATGGCAGCCGCGGGTCGGACTTCACCAGGCCGTTGACGAACACCATCCCCGATTCGATCCCGGCAGCCAACCGCTTGGCCTCGTCGACGTTCCCCGTCCAGATGGACGCTCCGAGACCGTACACCGAGCGGTTGGCGAGACGCACGGCGTGGTCGGGATTGTCGGCTTCGATGACCGCCGCCACGGGGCCGAACGTCTCCTCCTCGAACACCGGCATGTCCGGCTGTACGCCGGACAGCACGGTCGGCTCGTAGAAGAAGCCAGGGCGCGAGAGCGGCGCCCCGCCGGCGAGTGCCTTCGCGCCCATCCGGACGCTGGTCGTGACCTGGCGATGCAGCGTGTCGACCAGATCCGCGCGCGCCAGCGGACCAACCTGCGTGTCGCGAGCCAGCGGATCGCCGACGCGGAGCGCCTGCATGGCCTTCACGAACAGCGTCGTGAAGCGCTCGGCGATACCCTTTTCCACGATGAAGCGCTTGGCGGCGATGCAACTCTGTCCGGAGTTGATGGCGCGCGACTTCACCGCAGTCGCGACGGCCGCCTCGAGGTCGGCGTCGTCGAGCACGATGAACGGATCCGACCCGCCGAGCTCCAGCACGGTCTTCTTGATGTGCTTGCCGGCCGCCTCGCCCACCGCGCGACCCGCGCGCTCGCTGCCGGTGAGCGACACCGCGACGATGCCGGGATTGCCGATGATCTCGTCGGTCAGCTCGATCGACATCAGGAGCGAGGTGAACACGCCGGACGGATAGCCCGCGCGGCGGAACACGTCCTCTATTGCCAGCGCGCAGCCGCTCACGTTGTTCGCGTGCTTGAGCAGGCCCACGTTGCCCGCCGTCAGCGCGGGCGCGGCGAAGCGGAACACCTGCCAGAACGGGAAGTTCCACGGCATCACGGCCAGCACGGGGCCCAGCGGATCGTAGCGGACGTAGCTTTCGGCCGCGTCGCTGCCGAGCCGCTCGGGCGCGAGGAAGCGCGCGCCGTTCTCCGCGTAGTGCTCGCATACCCACGCGCACTTCTCGATCTCCGACTCCGATTCGACAATCGGCTTGCCCATCTCGAGCGTCATGAGCTCTGCCAGCTCGCCCGACCTCTGGCGCAGCACCGCGGCGGCCTGCTTCAGGAGTTCCGCGCGCTCGGCCACGGCCGTCCCGCGCCAGGCGTGGAAGGCGTCGCGCGCGGCGACGATGGCGTTGTCGACTTCGCTGGGCGTCTGCTCCTCGAACTGGCGGATGAGCTTTCCGGTGGCTGGATTGATGGACTGCATGTCGTGCCTCCGAAAGGGGGCCTGGATGGAGCGCCTCTGCTCCTGCCGCGGCAGAGCCGTACGGTGTATCCGCGCGTGACGGATGTCTACAGGAGTCGCCCTCACCTCCGCGTGCACGCTGTCGGTCCGAAGCGCGCCGACGGCACCTGGTACGACTACACCGGACTGGCCATCTATCGCCGCAATATCTACAAGCAGGGCGTCGGCCCGTACTTGACCGTCCCGGGCAGTGTCAACGGAATGCTGGCCAACCGCTCGACCGCCCAGACCCTGCCAGAGGCCGAGTGGCGCGCCTTGCAGGTCTACGACCAGCGCTTGCCAGCCAAGTAGCTCGCCCGGACCGCGCCGCCGCGATCAACGTCGCCACCAGCCTTGCAGGGACCAGTCCGGGGCTGACGCCGGGTTCCGCGCGGCGCGTTCGACGCTATAGTCCGCGGCGTCATGAAGGTGCGTCACCTCGACTGCGCGACGCTGTGTCCGATCGGCGGGCGCTGGCTGACCGGATACGGCAGCCTGCTGGAGCGGGCGCGGCTGGTCTGTCACTGCCTGCTGGTCGAGCTGGACGACGGGCTGCTCCTGGTCGATACGGGGCTCGGGCTAGAGGATCTCGGGGCGCCGCGGCAGCGGCTGGGGCGCGGCTTCTTGGCGCTGACGCAGCCGAAGCTGGACGAGGCACAGACGGCGGCCCGGCAGATCGAGGCGCTCGGCTTCTCGCCGCACGACGTGCGACACGTCGTGCTCACACACCTCGACATCGACCACGCGGGCGGGATCAGCGACTTCCCCGAGGCGATGGTGCACGTCCTGGCAGCGGAGCACGATGCGGCGACGCGTCCGCAGAGCACGCTGGAGCGGCACCGCTACCGGCCGGCGCAGTGGAGCCACTCGCCCACCTGGTCGCTCTACCAGCCGGAGGGCGAGCCCTGGTTCGGCTTCGAGTGCGTGCGCGGTCTGGACGGCGTGCCACCCGAGGTGCTGCTGGTGCCGCTGCCCGGCCACACGCGCGGCCACTCCGCCGTGGCGGTGCAGACGGACGAGGGCTGGCTGCTGCACGCGGGCGACGCCTACTTCCACCACTCGGAGATGGATCCGGATCGGCGCCGCTGCCCTCCCCTGATGGATCTGTTCGAGCGCGCGGTGCAGGTGGACGGCGAGCGGCAGTTCGAAAACCAGGAGCGCCTGCGCGTTCTGGCGCGCGAGAACCGCGGCGAGGTGCGCGTGTTCTCGGCCCACGACGCCGTCGAGTTCGAGCGGCTGAGGGGCGTTTGCGAATGACGAGCTACGAAGGCTGCTGTCCAGAGAGCACCGGGAGTTGAGCGCCAGACCCCCCACACCCCCTCTCCAGCTGCCCGACGCGCGGCGGCGCGCGCGCCTCGCGAAAGCGCTGCTCGACTGGTACGGCCGCGAGAAGCGCGATCTGCCGTGGCGGCGTACGCGCGACCCGTACGCGGTGTGGGTGAGCGAGGTGATGCTGCAGCAGACGCAAGTGGCCACGGTGCTGCCGTACTACGAGCGCTGGATGCAGCGATTTCCAACGGCCCGCGCTCTCGCTGCTGCCGCGGAGGACGAGGTGCTGCACGCCTGGCAGGGGCTCGGCTACTACTCGCGCGCGCGGCGGCTGCTCCAGGGAGCGCGCGCCGTCGTGGAGCGGCACGGCGGACAGCTGCCGGACAGCGCCGAGGCGCTGCTGGCGCTGCCGGGGATCGGGCCCTACTCCGCCGGCGCCATCGCGAGCATCGCCTACGGCCTGGCCGAGCCGATCGTCGACGGCAACGTGGTGCGCGTGCTCACGCGGCTCTTCGCCCTGCGCGGCGATCCCGCACGCGCGCCGCTCAAGGCCGAGCTGTGGGCGCTCGCACGCGCGCTCATTCCGGAGGGGTGCGCTTCCGACTTCAACCAGTCGTTGATGGAGCTCGGCGCGACCGTGTGCACCCCGAAGCAGCCGCGCTGCGACGGCTGCCCCGTGCGCGGGCAGTGCGCGGCACTGTCGCAGGGCATCGTGGACCAGCTGCCCGAGACGGCGCGCCGCCCCGAAACGACGGCGCTGCACATGGTGGCGGCGCTGGTGTGGCGGCGCGGGCGCGTGCTGGTCACGCAGCTGCAGGACGACGCACCGCGCTGGGCCGGCATGTGGCAGTTCCCAAACGCCGAGCGCAACGCGAAGGAAACCCCCGAGCAGGCGCTGTCGCGCGCGGTCAGGGAGAGCGTGGGCCTCGACGCGGAAGCCACAGGGCTCGCTGCCGTGGTGCGCCACGGCGTGACGCGCTACCGCATCACGCTCGACGCCTACACGGCCAGTGCTCCGAAGGGGCGCGCCCGCGCGCTTGGCTGCCAGGCTGTGCGCTGGTGCGCGCAGGCCGAGCTGGAAGCGCTGGCCATGCCGGCAGCGCACCGCAATATCGCGAGCAAGCTCGCATGATCGTGGAGGTTGCGATCGCGCTGGTGTGGAAGGACGGGCGGCTGTTGCTCTCGCGCCGGCCCGACGACGCGCACCTGGGGGGGCTGTGGGAGTTTCCAGGTGGCAAGCTCGAAGCGGGCGAGACGCCGGAGCAGGCCGCCGAGCGCGAGGTCCGTGAAGAACTGGGAGTCCGCTGCCGCGCGCGCTCGCGCCGCGCGCCCATCCACCACGACTACGCCGACCGTAGCGTGGTCCTGCACCCTGTGGACTGCGACTTCGTCTCCGGCGAGCCGCGCGCGCTCGAAGTGAGCGCGTTTGCATGGGAATTGCCGGCGGAGCTCGGGAAGTACCGCTTTCCGGAGGCGAATGCGGAGCTGGTGACAGAGCTCATGCGCGGGTGACGTCACTGCTGGCACTGGCGCGGCAGAAGTCCTGGGCTGGCGCGCGATGAAACCGCGGTTGCTGCTTCTGGTCCAGGCGACGACAGCGGCCGTCGTGGCCTGCACACCGGCGCGCCCGGCCAAGCACTCCGCTCCGACCGTCGCGATCGCACGCCCAGCCGCGAGTGCCGGCGCCACCCCGACTCCGCCAGCGCCGTCGTCGAACCTGCCGCCACCGTCGTCGAATCCGTCGCTCGAAAAAGGCGAGAAGCTCTACGCCAGCCTGGCCTGCAACGCCTGCCACGACGCGCCGAGCCACATCGCTCCGCCGCTGCGCGACCTCCGGGGCAGTACGCTGAAGCTCGCCGACGGCCGGCAGATCACGGTCGACGCGGATTTCGTGCGTGACGCCGTGCTCGAGCCACAGGACCACCTCGTCGCGGGCTACTCGCCGACCATGCCGACCTACCGCGGGGTGGTCGCCGGACAGAAGCTCGACGCGCTCGTCGCCTACGTGATGTCGCGCTAGGGGGCTTCACGCGCTCCTGGCCGCTTCACCGTCGATCGCGGCGGCCAGCTTCTTCTCGAGCCGCGCCAGCCGATCCAGCAGCTCCTCGTGACGAAGCTCCTCGTCGGTGGGCTCGCGCTGCACGAACGTGAGCGCGCCGCCGACCTCCAGCCGCGCGGTCTTGACGTGGGCGAGGCTCGGGATCCCCTGGCGTCGCGCCGCCGCCTCCAGCTCGTCCCGGGTGATGAGCTCCTTTTCCAGGCGCTGCTCCAGCAGCTTGCCGTTGACGATCAGCGTGTCCGCGTCACCCTCCAGCAGCCGGTCCAGCTTGCGGTGGCGGTAGAGCACGCGCACCACCAGGTAGTTGAAGACCAGCAGCGTTGTGCCGCCGATCAGCCCACCCGTGAGCGACGTGTCGTTGCCGATGATGGCGTTCTGCAACGCGCTGGTGAGCAGCAGCAACATCACCAGATCGAAGGCATTGAGCTGCCCGAGCTCGCGCTTGCCCGCGAAGCGCAGCCCCAGAAGCAGGAAGGTGTACACCGCCAGAGTGCGGGCGATCTTCTCGACGACGGGAATCCCGGGATGAACGAGTGTGGCCCAATGCAACATGGGCCGGAGTGTGCGCCAGGCAGCGCGCGAAGGGAATCGCAGAGGGAGCTGCTTCGGGGGAAGCACCCAGCGGACTGGTGCGTAGATCACATCGCCATGCGAGCGTCGGTCCTGGTGTCGCTGCTGGCCGGCTGCGGCGCGCGCGCTCCCGCGCCGGGTCCCGGAGTGGCGCCCGCGACCGTTGGGGATTGCCCGGCGCACGGAGCCTCCGTCGCAGGCGTCCTGGACGGGCGGAGGCCGGTCGCTTCGGTTCACGGGATCGCCGTGACAACGGCCGCGCGGGGCGACCACAGCGGCCTGGCGTGGCTCGCCAGAGACGGCTCGCTCGCCTTCGCCCCACTGCCCGGTTCTTTCGACCTGTGCGTGCCGGAAGGCGACGGCGTACGCTGTTTCCGCGCACCGGTCCGGAAGCCCGACGGAACCCTCCTGCCGCTCCGCACCCTGTACGCGAGCCTCCATGGTGCGGGAGCCGTCGAGCGCTGGAACGGCGCGCCGTGGGCCACACCTCGCGCCGCGGCCAGCGACGGCCGGCATGCGCTGGTGTTGTTCACGAAAGACAACGCGCTGCGCGTCGCCGTGTGGAACGTGAAACGCGGCCAACTGCTGGCGCTCTCCCCGACACTGGTCGGACCCTTCCGGCCGCTCGAAGCGTGGTGCAGCGCGGGGCATTGCACGCTGGCTGGCATCTCCGCCTCGCGCGTGGTCGTCTTCCGCGCGCTCGGCCTCCGCCGCAACGTCGCGGCCGACAACGTGCTCCAGGCGACAGTCGTCACCTCGGGCGCACATCACCTGCTGTTCTGGATCGGCAGGGACGGCGCGGTCCGACGCCGGCTGCTCGATGCCGACGGCCAGGCGGTGGACACCGGCCTGGCGCTCGGTTCGACCGCGCGCGTCAACGCCCTCGGCAACGGGCTACTTGGTGTGCACGGGTCTGGCGGCTGGTCGATCGCAGATGTCGGGGCCGACGGCGCGCTCGGTCCGCTCCAGCCACTGGGCATCGACTCTGTCGGCCTGAAAGCTGCGCGGTCGGGCAAAGGCGTCGTCGCCGTGGCGCTCGACGGAGACGTCGACTACGACAACGCTGGCACCTATGGCTTCCATTCGTGGACGTTCCGGGCGCGCTGGCGCTGGCTTGCGCCCCGCGTCCGGACTCCGTGGAAGCCCTTGCTCGGCAGGGATCAGCCGTCGTCCGGTGACGGGCGCGGTAGCTGGGACGTCTTCCTGCTGACGAGGCCAGGACGCGTTTCCGCCCTGGTGGTTCCGCGCGGCGACGCCGTCGGACCCCGCCGCCTGGTGGCGCTGCGTGTGCCGTGCCCGGCCCCCTGAGCGCGCGGCGCGCCTACACCGTCAGCGGGTCGACCTTGTCCGGATCGATGTCGAGGTCGCGGATGGCCTGCGCCACGACGCCCGCCTCGAGCTTGCCGTCGAGCCGCAGCGCGTCGAGGGCCGCGATGACGATGTTTTCCGCGTCGATCTCGAAGTGGCGGCGCAGGGCCTCGCGGGTGTCGCTCATGCCGAAGCCATCGGTGCCGAGTGGCACGAAACGCCCCGGCATCCAGCGAGCGATCTGGTCGGCATTCACCTTCATGTAGTCGCTGGCCGTGACGAACGGCCCTTCCACACCCTCGAGCGTGCTGACGATGTGCGGCACCTTCGGCTCCGCTTCCGGGTGCAACCGGTTGCGCCGCTCGCAGGCCAGCGCGTCGGCGCGCAACTGCTGGTAGCTGGTCGCACTCCACACGTCCGCGGAAACCCCGAACTTCTCCGCAAGGATCTGCTGTGCGCGCAGCACCTCGTTCAGGATGCTGCCGCTACCGAAGAGCTGCACGCGCTTCTCGCTCTTCTTTTCCGCCGCGCGGTAGCGATACAGCCCGTTCAGGATGCCTTCCTTCACGCCCTCGGGCATGGGCGGCATGGTGTAGTTCTCGTTCTGCAGCGTGATGTAGTAGATGACGTTTTGCTGCTCGTGCAGCATGCGCCGCAGGCCGTCCTGGATGATGACCGCCAGCTCGTAGGCGAACGCCACGTCGTAGACAACCGCGTTCGGGATCACGCTCATCAAGACCGGACTGTGCCCGTCCTGGTGCTGCAGGCCCTCGCCGTTGAGCGTGGTGCGGCCGGCGGTGCCGCCGAGTAGAAAGCCGCGCGCCATCGAGTCACCCGCCGCCCACATCAGATCGCCCGTGCGCTGGTAACCGAACATCGAATAGTAGATGTAGAACGGGATCATCGGCTCGTCGTGCACCGCATACGAAGTGCCGGCGGCGAGGAACGACGCGGTGGAGCCAGCCTCGGTGATACCCTCTTCCAGTACCTGGCCGTCCGTGCTCTCGCGGTAGTAGAGCAGCTTGCCCTTGTCGACCGGCTCGTACAGCTGCCCGCGCGACGAGTAGATGCCGACCTGCGAAAACAGCGCATCCATGCCGAAGGTGCGTGCCTCGTCCGGGATGATCGGCACGATGCGCCGCCCGATCTCCTTGTCGCGCAGGAGCTTCGACAGGAGCCGCGCGAACACCATCGTGGTCGACGCCTCGCCCTTCTTCATGCCCTCGTAGAACTCGGCGTATGTGTCCTCTTCGCTGGGCAGCTTGATGTCCACGCTCACCTGCGTGCGGCGCGTCGGCACCACGCCGCCGAGCGCGCGGCGACGCTCCAGCAGGTACTCCACCTCGCGGCTTTCCCTGCCCGGGTGGTAGAACGGCGCCTCCTCCAGCTTGCTGTCGGGCACGGGCAGGTGCAGCGTGTCGCGGAAGGCGCGAAGCTCGCCCTTCTCCATCTTCTTCTTCTGGTGGGTGACGTTGCTGCCCTCGAAGTGCTCACCCAGCGTCCAGCCCTTGACCGTGTGGCAGAGGATGGCCGTCGGGCGATCCGTGGTCTCGGTGGCACGCTTGTACGCCGCGTACAGTTTCCGGTAGCTGTGTCCGCCGCGACGGAGCTTCCTGATCTGCTCGTCGCTCAGGTGTTCGACCATGGCACTGAGCCGCGGATCGGTCCCGAAGAAGTGCTGGCGGGTGTAGTCGCCCGGCGCGGTGGCGTACTTCTGCCACTGCCCGTCGGGCACCTCGTTCATGCGCCGGCGCAGGACGCCCTCGTCGTCCTTCTCGAGCAGCTCGTCCCACTCCGGGCCCCAGATCACCTTGATCACGTGCCAGCCCGCACCGCGGAACACGCCCTCCAGCTCCTGGATGATCTTGCCGTTGCCGCGCACCGGTCCGTCGAGGCGCTGCAGGTTGCAGTTGACGACGAACGTCAGGTTGTCGAGCTGCTCGCGCGCCGCGATGGTCAGGCTGCCGAGCGCTTCCGGCTCGTCCGTCTCGCCGTCGCCGAGGTAGGCCCACACCCGCGCCTGCGAGGTGTCGAGGATGCCGCGATTATGCAGGTAGCGGTTGAAGCGCGCCGCGTAGATCGCCGACAGCGGGCCGAGCCCCATGCTCACCGTCGGGTACTCCCAGTAGTTGCTCATCAACCGCGGGTGCGGATACGAGCTGAGTCCCCTGCCCCGCTCCACCTCGCGGCGGAAGTGCTCCATGTTCTCGATGGAGATGCGGCCCTCGAGGAAGGAGCGCGCGTACATACCGGGCGCGGCGTGCCCCTGGAAGTAGATCTGGTCTCCGCCGCCCGGGTGGTCCTTGCCGCGGAAGAAGTGGTTGAAGCCGACCTCGTACAGGCTGGCGCTCGAGGCGTACGTGGAGAGATGGCCACCGATGCCGGCAAAGCGCTTGTTCGCGCGGTGCACCATGGCCACGGCGTTCCAGCGGATGATGCGGCGGATGCGCTTCTCCATCTCCTCGTCGCCGGGGAACGGAGCTTCTTCCTGACGCGGGATGGTGTTGACGAAGTCGGTGGTGAGCGGTCCGACCGGCACCACGCGATGTTGCCGCGCAGCCTGCATGACGCGCTTGAGCACGTAGCGCGCGCGCTGCTGCCCCTCGCTCGAGACCACGGCCTCGAGCGATTCGATCCATTCCCGGGTCTCTTCCGGATCCCGGTCCGCTTCATCCCGAATGTAGGTACCCACGCGATGCGCTCCTTGTTCCGCCCTTCGTAGGGCCAAGACCACAACGCTTCAAGCTCGCTCGAAGATGGAGCCGGAAACGCGCCGCGTAGCGCCTTCCGCCGCGCTGCGGCATGGCGTCCGGACGGCGGGCCCGACCCGCGAACACCCCTGCGCCGGTCCAGGGGGAATCAGGCGTCCCGACAGGCCGCTACTTGAACAGGTGGCAGCCCTGGCAGCGCTTCGCGCCGACCTGGTGGTCGACCTTGTCCTTGTGACAAGCCAGGCAATTCTGCCGGGTCGGCAGGCTCGCCTTGTGCGTCACGTGGCACTTGTTGCACTGCGAGTGCGCCTTCACCGTGTGCAGGCCCTTCTTGATGTTCGCGGCGTGGCAGGTCACGCACTTCGGCGGCATGAATCCGTGCGGCTTGTGGCAGTTGTTGCACGCCGTGTGCTGCTTCGAGTCTGTCGCCTCGGTCTTGTGGCAGTTCACGCAGCGGCCGTACCAGCCGGCCAGCGTGCTCGGCGGCGCCTGGTGCGGTGCGTGGCACCCGACGCACTTGTGACGCGGGTTGACCTTGACCTGTCGCGCCTGCTTGGCGTGGCAGGTGCCGCAGGCCTTCTTCTGCCGCACGTCGTGCTGGTTGTGGCAGTTGTTGCAGGCCTTGTGATGCGCCGATTGGGCCGGCCACTGGTCGGCGACGTGCGCCTTGTCCGAATGGCAGTGCCGGCACTGCTGGAGCGCCGCTTCCTTCTTCTTGTGGGGCAGATGGCAGGAGTTGCACTTCTCGTGCGTCGGGTTGACCGGCGCCAGATGGATCTGCTTGTGGCAGCCCAGGCACTGGGTCTGCTTGACGTCGGGCTCGCCGTGATGTTCGTGGCACTTCGTGCAACGCCCCGTGTGGATCTGCGCGGTCTTCACGATCTTCTGGTGGCAGTTCAGACACGGTAGCCGCACGCCGCGCACACTGAAGCGGTGCTGCTTGTGGCACGACATGCAGTTCTGGTGGGGCTTGGGCGCCGCGGTCGCCACCAGCCGGATCTTGTCCTTGTGGCAGTTGCCGCAGACCTTGATCGTGACCTTCGGGTTGCCGTGGATCGTGTGACAGGACGGACAGCTGCCGCGAGCGTGCGCCGCCGGTCCGACGGCCACCACCTGGCGGACTTCCTTCGAGTGGCAGCTGATGCACGCCTGCGGCGGCTTGGGCAGCGGGTCGTGAGGATTGTGGCAGCTGGTGCAGATCTGGTGGCGCGCCGGACCGGCCCGCATCTTCGCCGCATTCTGCTTGTGGCACTTGCCGCAGACCGTTCCAACCGGCGGAGGCCCGTGCACGTCGTGGCAGTTGACGCACTTCTGGTGCTGCACGGGGCTCTTGGTGAAGACCAGCGTCGCCTGCTTGTTGTGACACTTGACGCAGCCGTTCTTGTCGGGAACCCACGTGTGCGGCTGGTGGCAGCTGGCGCACTCGTCGTGCTCGAGCGCCGTCGACCGCTTCTTGTTCTCGCGCCGCCGCGCCTGCTCGTGGCAGCGCTTGCATTGGTCGTCAGCGCGCTTGAGCGGGGCGTGGACCTTGTGGCAGCTCTGGCACTCGTGGTGCTCCTTGGGCAGCTGCACGTCCTCGGTGCCGATCTTGATGTTGTGGCACTGCCGGCACGGCGGCTCGGTCTGGCCCTTGCCGTAGTCGTGATGCGGCTGGTGACAGAGCTTGCAGTCCACGCCGCCGTGCAGATCCTGCGGGCGGATCACGGTCGCGGGGATGACCTCGGGGTTGCCCTTGAAGGACTTCGCGTTCTTGCTGTGGCAGCGATCGCAGGCTTCAATCGTGAGCCAGGGCTTGCCGCCACTCGACGACGAGAAGTTGTGGCACGAAAGGCACTGCGGACGTCCGGCCTCGTTGAAGTCCTTCTTCGCGTGCAGGTGCGAGTCCTTGTGACAGCCGAGGCAGACCTTGGCCGAGGCGCTCCCGCTGTGGCTCGTCTTCGCGTGGCACGAGAGGCAATCGACCTTGTCCAGGTCCTCGTGCAGCCGGTGCCCCGACGTCTCCGCGATCTTCTGCCAGCCCGCCTGGAGGTCGTTGTGACAGGACGAGCAGCTCGCTGCCTTCACCTGACCGTGAGCGCGGACGTGGCTCGCCCCCACCGCCTTCGCCATCAGAAGCCGGAGGCCGGTACCACCACCGATAGTGTGACAGGCCTGGCACCGGATGTTCTTGTGCCCCGCCGACGCGACGTGCGCCTTGGACTGCGCCGTGTGGCAGCTACCCGTGCACGCGCCTGACGAGTGCGTCGCGTACCGCCGCGCGCCGGCGACCAGCGCAGCCACGATGATCGCGAGTAGCGGCAGCCCGATCGCGACCCAACGCGGCGGGCGCCGCGCTGCACGCTCCGGAGCCGGCGCACTGGTCGGCTCGCTCATGCCTCACTCCGGGGTCTCCCGCGTGACAGTCTCAGCGCTCTGACCAGCAACAGCACGAACAGGAGCGCCGCCAGCGCCAACGCGACATAGTAGCCGCGGCGCTGCACCGCCATTGCGTGCCGCGCCCTGGCCACCGCGTTCTTCGCCGCGTCGGCTTCGCGCTTCGCAATCGCTGCTTGCTCGCGCAGCTGCACCAGGTCAAGCGCGTGCGTCGAGACGCGCAGATTCTGCTTGGCTGTCGTCAACTTGTTCAGGGCGAAGTCGGCATCGGGCACGTACAGGCCGGCCCGCTTGGCCAGGGTCACTTCGACGACCGCCGCGTGCTGCTCCTTGTTCACCGAGTCGAAGAGCTGGGAGATCTCGGAGGCAATCGCCCGCTGCTTCTTGTCCTTGCTATGGCACTTGCTGCACGCCGAATCCGGAGCCATCCCCGCAGTCCAGCTCGTCGCGACAACGTCGTGATGGCCGTGGCAGGGCAGACAGTCCGCCAGGCCGCGGTCCTGGAAGGCGCGTGCGTGGGGGCTCTTTAGAAGGAACTTCTTCTCCTCGGTGTGGCAGTAGTCGCACGCGGCGGTGACGGAAGGCGTGCCGGGATGCGTGCCGGCGTGCGGGCCGTGGCAGCCGATGCAGTTCGGTGCGGCGGCGCTGCCACTGGCGAAGGCCTTGCCATGCGTGCTGTGCTTCCACTTCTCGACCATGTCGGTCGGGATGTCGTACGGCGCCATGTGCTTCTTGTTGGCATGACAGCCGCCGCACAGCCGCACGATGTTCTGCCGGTTCACCGTGGAACGCGGCGACGACGGAGCGAGGATGTTGTGGATGCCGTGACAATCGCTGCACGTCGGCGCGCCCTGGTCCCCGGCGGCCGTCAGCTTGCCATGCATGCTGAGCTTGTAGAGGGTGTACTCGTCGACCGGCAGCTTGGCGTTGAAGCTGCGGATGAAGCTGGGCTTCTCGTGACAGCCGCCGCAGATGCCCGCAATCTGGTCGTGCTGCGGATGCGCGATGAAACCGCGTGCCAGATCGTGCGCCTTCACGGTCGGGTCGGTCGGGTCACCCTTGTGGCAGCCCGCACAACCGATGCGCGCGTCGCGGTGGGCGCTCTCCTGGTACTGCTCGGCCACACGCCGGAGCTTCTTGTCCGGGAGACTCAGGTGGCAGGTCAGGCAGGTGTTCGTGTCGCGTTGCGCGCGGCCGTGCCGCGGCCCGGCGGGCGAACCGCCGATCAGAGCCAGCGACGTGACGGGCGATGCACCGGCGTCTGCGGAGGCGGCGGGCTTCGGGACCTTGCCCGCCGCCGGCTTCGCCTTCGGCTGGGCCGCGCCCGCCTTGGGAGCAGCAGGCGCGGCCCAGCCGTTCGAGGCGCCCAGCATGAGCACCACGACGACCGCGAGCACCGAGGACAATAGCCTAGAAGAGGACATCGAGAGTTAGCACCAGCCAGATCACCAGAAGCGTGAGCGCCGCCCAGAAGCTGAACCGCGAGCCGCGCTTGTCCACGAACGGCAGGGCCACGAGGCCAAGCACCACGAGGCTCAGACCGCCGCCGACGAACTTGGACCCCTCGACACCGAGCAGATGTGCCGGCGTCACTTTCAGGATCTGATGCAGGAACAGGAAGTACCAGGGAGGCGCGATGCCGGCCGGCGCCGGCAACGTCGGATTGGCCGCTACGCCAAGCGCTGGCTCCTTGAACGTGGCCAGCGTGATGACGAGCACAAGCGCGCCCGTACACAGCACCGCAAGGCGCACCGCGAAGTCCGGGAAGAGCGGGACCCTGGGCTCGTCCACCACCGGGGCGCCCGCCGCGCGCGTGGAGCGGATCACGAAGAACACGTGCAACGCGATGATCAGCGTCACCGTGGCCGGCAACACGCCCACGTGGAAGCCGAAAGCGTGGTGCAGGGTCCAGTTGCTGACTTCTTCGCCGCCGCGCAGGAAGCGCTCGAGGAAGTGCCCGATGAGCGGCGTCTCGCCCGCCATCTTGCTGCTGACAAGCGCCTGGAGGTAGGCGTTCTGGTTCCAGGGCAGGATGGCGCCCGTGAAGGCCATGCCGACGCCGAGCCCCAGGAGGACCAACCCGCTCAGCCAGACCAGCTCCCGCGGCGGCGTGAAGCGCCTGAGCAGCATCATCGAGAAGATCTGCGCTCCCAGAACCACCACGAACAGGTGGCTCGCCCACAGGTGCACGCCGCGGACGAGACTGCCGTAGGGAACGCGGCCGACGATGTTGATGATCGACGCGTGCGCCTCCGTCGGGCTGGGGCGATAGGGCAGCAGCAGCAGGATCCCGCTCAGGACCTGGACCAGGAACAGGAACAGCAACAGGCCGCCGAGGTAGTGCGTCGGCGTGTTCCTCGGCACCAGACGCTCCCGCGCGCGGTCGCGCAGGGCACTCGTGCCCAGTCGTTCCGAAAACCACCGGCTTACGCTTCTCGGGATCACGGGGGACTCAAGCCTGGCTAGCGGTGACCATGCCCTGGACCACGCTCACTTCCACCTCTTTGAGTGGACGCGGCGGTGGCCCCGAAATGTTCTTCCCCTCCAGCGAATAGACGCCCCCGTGGCACGGGCACTCGATCTGCTTGTGCGCTGCCGAATAGGCGACGATGCAGTTCAGATGCGTGCAGAGCGCCACGAATCCACGGAAGTCCCCGTTTTCCGTCCGGATCACGAGCACCGGGTCACCACCGAGCATCACCATGCGGCTGGAGCCACGCGGAAACTTCTCGGCCTTGCCGACCTGGACCGCGGTCGGCGCCGTCGACTCCATCGGCTGCACGAACTTGACGACCGGATAGATCGCCATCACGCCGAGAGCGGCGGCAGTCCCGCCGATCGCATAGCCGAGGAAGTCGCGGCGCTCTGTGGCCTTGTCGTCCTGGTCGTCGTCGCCCATCGCTTGATCCGTTCAGTGTGCGCTTTGCACATAGCGGACCCCGCCCGGCGTGTATCTGATGGCCGTCATCTTTGCGCGATCCTTTCGCCGACAGCGCGCCGAGTGCGCGCAACGCTGGCGGGTTGCGACGTGGAAGGCCCCCCCTCGTCGTAGGCTCACGGTGGCAGAACGCGCAGCGACGCCGCACCGAATGCGTACATATTGCGCGCGGACCGGGCGACCCGGCGACAATTGCGCAATTGTGCGGGTGGGCGTGCACGTATTCCGCGCACGATCGGATCGCCGCGCATGTATGGGTCCCGAAGCGACGCGGCCCGCGGCGCGTTTGCTGCTCGTGCGCCCGTCCATGGCACAGCCGTTGCAGCCGGTCGGGCGGTTCCCTTGCTCCTGCCCCCCCTTCGAGCAGCGGTACCGGTGGCTTCATCCTCCTGGCCAATGACTGGTACATGAGCATTCCGCGTCGAGGAAATGTTCCGATCGTGCCGCGCCTTGCGGCGATCGTTCTTGCGTCTTCTGCAGTGGTTGCCTGCGGGCACGCGGAGCCCGCGCCACCCAAGGACCCGCCCAAGGCGCCCACCTCCGCTGCCGCGATCCCCGTCGCACCGTTGAGCGGAAAGCTGCTCGGCGAGCCGTTCTCCATCAAGAGCGCTCGCTACTACGTGGACCAGCGTCCGGGCTACCAGAAGATCATCATCAAGCTGTACGAGGTGGAGTCGTCCACCCCGTGCAAGGACTTGACGCCGCTCAAGGCGCCCGAGGTCTGGCTCCGCCACGACGGCCCGGAGCGCGTCAAGACGGGGCAGACCGCCATCGACCTCGACGGCAAGGCTCCCTGGCAGCTCCACTACCAGATCCAGAAGGACGGGCGCTGGGTCGGCAACGGCGCCGCCCGCGCCCTGTTCGTGATCACCCAGGTCGACCCGGACATGAAGGTGCACGGCGAGCTGAGCGGTTGCTTCCGGGACGCCGCCGGCAGCTGCGTGGCGGGACGATTCGTCGCCAACTACTGCCGCATCTGGATCGACTCGCCCGTGCGCGGCTCCGATGTGATGGAGCATCCGACCAGGAACATGCCGAAGGACACGCCCGATGTCGTGCCCCCCGCCAGCGCGCTTCCGAGCGTTCCGCCGACCGCCGCCCCCACCGGCAGCGCCGCGCCGGCTGACAGCGCCGCACCTGCCTCGAGCGCGGAGCCCGGCCGATGATCGCCCTCGCACGAACGCTGGCCGCGCTCGGTGCCGCCGCGCTTTTCGTGGCTTGCAGCAGCCCCGAGCCCCGCCACATGGTGGCCCCGGCGCCCTCGTCCAACGCCGTGACGGTCGCCGTCGAGCCGCGCGAGCAGCTCTTGCCAATGTATCCGTGCTCGCGTTGCCACAAGGACCAACCGACGAATCCCCAGCCACGCCAGCTGGTCAAGTTCCACGCCGTGCGCAGCCGCGAGTTCAAGCACGGCGACGGGACCTTCTGGTGCTACCAGTGCCACTCGGTCAAGAACATCGACAAGCTGCGTACCGCCACGGGCGAGCTCGTGTCGTTCAACGAGGCGTGGAAGGTCTGCACGTCCTGCCACGGCGACAAGCTGCAGCCGTGGACGCAGGGCACCCACGGCCTGATCCTGGGTTTCTGGAACGGGGTGAAGCACAAGAAGTCCTGCCCGAACTGCCACAACCCCCACAACCCGCACCCACCCTTCCCGCCGATCAAGCCGCAGCATCCGCCGCAGCGGCCGCGCGAGTAAGGCACGCGCCATGTCGAGGAAACTCCCTATCTACCGCGACGACGCCGCCGCCGGCGCACCGACCGCAGCGGACCGCATGGAGAAAGCGGCGGAGATCGGCCTCGGGAAGGACGGCTCGCGCCGGGATTTCCTGCGCGCCGCCGCCGCAGCCGGGCTGGCGATGACCGCGGCGCCCGCCTGCAACGATCCCGGCTTCGAGAAGTTCCTGCGCAAGCACTACAAGGAGCTGACGCCCGACGACAAGAAGCGGGTCTTCGCCAACATCGAGAAGGAAACGCTCCAGAAGACCGGCGTGAAGGTCCACATCTCCGATCCCCAGCCGATCGAGGGCGTGCACTTCGCCTACGGCCTCAACCTCTCGCACTGCAACGGCAACCGCCGCTGTGTCGAAGCCTGCGCGCGCGAGAACAACGAGCCGAACGACCCGGAGATCCGCTACATCCGCGTGATCGAGCTCGACAACGGCTCCCACGATCTCGAGGACGGCGAGATGTACTACGACCCGGCGGAAGTTCCCGAGCCGGGCAAGTACTACCTGCCGGTGCAGTGCCACCACTGCGACAACGCACCCTGCGTGCGTGCCTGTCCGACGCAGGCCACCTGGAAGGAGCCGGACGGCATCGTCGTCATCGACTACAGCTGGTGCATCGGCTGCCGCTACTGCATGGCGGCATGCCCGTACTGGGCGCGGCATTTCAACTGGGTGGAACCATCGATCGAGCCAGACCGGATCAACCCCGATCAGGGCTACATCTCCAATCGCATCCGCCCGGTCGGCGTGGTCGAGAAGTGCACGTTCTGCCTGCACCGGACCCGGAAAGGCCGCTACCCCGCCTGCTACGAGGCGTGCCCGACGGGTGCGCGCAAGTTCGGCGACCTCGCCGATCCGGAAAGCGAGGTCCGCCAGATCTTCGAACGCCGCCGCGTCTGGATCCTCAAGGAGGAGCTAGGGACGAAACCGCGCTTCTTCTACTTCTACGGCTGACCCATGAAGTACGACCCCGAAACCCTGAGTCTCGGATTTTCCTCGCAGGAGGAGGTCGAGGAGTTCCATTCGGAGCTGGTCCTGCTGCTCCGCAGCGCGATGATGACGGCGACCCGCCGCATTCCCGACTCGCAACAGGCCAAAGAGGTCTCGCGCGAGGTCATCAAGGACAACCGCGCGGTGATGCGCGCCCTGAACCTGGTGCGCCACACGCTGGCCAGGAAGGCTTTCTAGCGAGGCGGCATGAAGCGGTATCTCGTATTCTGGGGCAAGGTCCTGCGCCGCATCTTCGTCGGCAGCGTCCAGTACTACGTCTGGATGGCGACGCTGCTCGGCATCATCGTGCTGGGCTTCCTGTTCTACTGGCAGCAGCACCTGCACGGCATGATCACGACGAACATGACCGATCAGGTGAGCTGGGGCGCGTACATCGCGAACTTCACCTATCTGGTCGGCGTCGCCGCGGCGGCCGTGCTCCTGGTCGTGCCCTCGTACATCTACCATCGCCACGACGTGCACCAGGTCGTGCTGCTCGGCGAGATCCTCGCGTTCTCGGCGGTGAGCATGTGCCTGATGTTCATCACCGTCGACCTGGGCCGGCCGGACCGCTTCTATCACATCATGCCCTGGGTCGGCCGGATGAACTTCCCGATCTCGATGCTGGCCTGGGACGTCGTCGTCATCAACGGGTACTTCTTCCTCAACCTCTACGTACCCGTGTACCTCTTGTACAAGCTGTACAAGCGCGAGTCGCCACAGTGGTACATGTATCTGCCGTTCGTGATGCTGTCGATCTTCTGGGCCGTCAGCATCCACACGGTCACGGCGTTCCTGTATAGCGGCTTCGGCAGCCGGCCCTTCTGGAACTCGGCCATCCTGGCGCCGCGCTTCCTGATCGGCGCGTTCGCCTCGGGGCCGGCAATCCTGTACGTCGTCTTCCTCGCGATCAATCGCTGGAGCGACTACGAGGTCAAGGAGAGCGTGTTCACCTACCTCCGGCGGGTGATGACGTACGTCCTGCCGGTGAACCTGTTCCTGTTCGGCTGCGAGCTCTTCAAGGAGTTCTACACGCAGACGGGCGAGGTCTCCTCGTCGTACTACATGCTGTTCGGCCTGCACGGTCACCACAAGATCGTCCCCTACGTGTGGGGCGCCATCGTGATGGAAGTGGTGGCCATGGTCGTTCTCTCGGTCCCGAAGCTCTACAACAACCGCAACCTGCTCGTGACCTCGTGTGTCTTCATCGCGCTCGGCATCTGGGTCGAGAAGGGCATGGGCCTCATCATCCCGGGATTCGTGCCCGACCCGCTTGGGGAGGTGGTCGAGTACGGGCCCTCGGTGACCGAGTTCTTCGTCAGCGCCGGCGTGTGGGCGGCGGGCGCGTTCCTGTACACGGCGTTTGCGCGCGTCGCTACGGGCATCCTCTCCGGCAACATCAGCGAGCACCCCGAGCTCGGGCCGCCGATGGACGCGCTGATGGCGGGCGAGCACGAGCCCGAGGAAGGCTCCCAAGCCGCCGAGAGCGCCGCGCACGCCTAGAGCCCATCTCGCCGGGCGTGGCGGCGGGGTCGGCACAACTTTCGTACGAGGCGCGCCGCCCGGCAAATGCTGTACCCTGCGGTCATGTTCGACCCCGGGCAGCAGCTCCGCGAGTACGAGATCTGGGGACGCCTGGGTGGCGGGGGGATGAGCGATGTGTGGCTGGCGCGCCACCGCGATCTCGCCATCCCGGTCATCGTCAAGACGCTGCGCCCGGATCTCAACGTCCCGCCCCAGGAGCGTGCCGAGCGCATGCTCACCGAGGCGCAGCTGATGGCGCGCATCACCAGCCCCTATGTGGTGCGCGCCTACAACGTCGGCACGCACCGCGACACGCCGTACATGGCGCAGGAATACGTCGACGGCATCGATCTGAACGAGCTCGATCACGCGCGGCGCGAGTCGGTCGGGCACGGGCTGCCGCTGTGGTTCGTGTGCGAGGCCGCTGCCGACATCGCGCGCGCACTGCACGCGGCGCATCAGCACGGCGTGCTTCACCGCGACATCAAGCCCTCCAATTTCTTCGGCTCGCCCGAGCTCGGAACCAAGCTCGGCGACTTCGGTATTGCTGTCGCCAGACCGGTCGGGCAGATCATCGCGGGCGACGCCAGCGGCACGCTGCGCTTCATGGCGCCCGAAGCGCTGCGCGGCGAGACGCTCGATCGCCGCGCCGATGTGTTCGGGCTCGGCGCCGCTGTCTTCGACCTGCGCTACGGCTCGCCGCCGTTCCCCGATCCGCGCGTGCTGCTGGACAGCAAGCCTCGCCCCGCTTTCCCGCCGCCCACCGGGCCGGAGGAAGCGTACTTCCAGCACGTGCTAGCCCGTATGCTCGCCTGCGAGCGCGAGCAACGCTATCCGACGCTCGCCAAACCGGGGAGACTGCTCGGCGCACTGGCTCGCAATGCGCCGCGGCCGGCCGCGCCGACGCGCAGCGAAGCGGGCTTGTCACAGAACGGCACGCGCATCAGCACCGAGGTCGGCAACATCGCCGAAGCGAAGGTGGACGGCATCGTCAACAGCGCCAACTGGCAGCTCCACATGCAGACCGGCGTCGGTGACGCCCTCCGCCGCGCCGGCGGCGACGCCATCGAGGCCGAGGCGCAGGCCGGGGGCGAACACCCGCTCGGCGCGTGCGTCGTGACCGGCCCGGGGCGTCTCGACTGCCGGAAGGTGCTGCACGCCGTCAGCGCGTGGCAGCAGGCGTCCTGCGTCGGGCGCTCGACGCAACGCGCGCTGCTCGCCGCCGAGCGGCTCGGTCTCCGCTCGCTCGCCCTGCCCGCCCTCGGCACAGGCGCCGCCGCCGTGGCGTTCGAGGCGTCGGCTGCGGCGATGGCCTCGGCGCTGCGCTGGCACCTCGCCCTGGGCGGCTCGAGGCTCGAGCACGTGCGCTTCGTGCTGTACGACGAGGACAAGCGCCGCGTGTTCACCGACGTGCTCGAAGCGGCCCTGCTCGGCGAGAGCGACGACCACGCCGACCTCGGCCTCGAAGCCACCGGCGACGCAAACAGCGACGACGACATCTCCGCCGATGGCCCGACGTACTACGCGCCGGGAAGCTAGTTTTCGCATGGCCACGCGACGCACACCCTTCTTCGCCGGGGCGCTAGCCCTGGTGCTGCTGACGGGCTGCCACCACGACACGGACGACAGTAAGGCGAAGCAGGCGCACCAGCAGCTGGCGACATCGACCGGTAGGCAGTGCGCGTCGGACGCCGACTGCGTCACCGGCAAGCCCTGCGTGCGGGCGCGCTGCGTGGACGGGCATTGCCGGGCCCAGCTCGCAACGGCGGGAACCGACTGCGACAACGGCGACGTGTGCGACGGCGTCGCGCGCTGCGACCAGCGCGGCGTGTGCAGCCCCGGCGCACCCCCGGCCGTCGACGACAAGAACGCCTGCACCGTCGATTCGTGCGACCCGGTCCGGGGCGTCCTGCACACGCCCGTGGACGTCGACGACCACGACGTGTGCACGACCGACAGCTGCAATCCTGCGAACGGGGTCACGCACACGCCCGTGGACACCGATGACGGTGACGACTGCACCTTCGACAGCTGCGACCCGGAAGCAGGCGTCACGCACAAGAAGCCAGAGTCGGTCTACACCTGCAACTCGAGCTGCGGAGCGGGCTATCATCCGGTCTCGCGCAGTCCCAGCGCACAGTGCGGCGGCAGGGATGCTCTGCAGACCTTCTGCGCCCCGGACTGCGGAGCCTCCTTCTACAGCTGCGACGCGCGCTGCCCCGAGCGCTACCACGCCGTGTCCCGCTCGCCGGCCACGCGCTGCGGCGCGGAAGGTACGCTGTACACCTTCTGCCAGAAGGACGACGAAGCCGGCTTCTATACCTGCGACGCGAGCTGCCCGCAGGGCTACCGGAAGACGACCAGCGCACCGAGCTCGCACTGCGGCCCCGATGCGTCGACGATGATCCGCTGCGTCGCGGCGCGGTAGGTATGGAGCTCGGCTTTTCGCTCGAGCATCAGCGGAAAGCCGAGCCCTGGGCTAGATCTCGACCGAGGCGTAGCCGAGCCGCTGCAGCCGGATCACCTCGAGCAGGCCGTTCGGCACACTGACGACGCCGGGTTCGAGATCGGTCTTCTTGACCCCGAGCTTGTGCATCGACAGCTCGCACGCGACAACGCGCACGCCCTGCGAGATCGCCTGGTCGAGCAGCGCTGCCTGGGGGCTGCCGCGCTCGATGGCGGTGAGCGCTTTGCCACAGACGACGACGCTGACGTGATCCGCGCTGTGCCCGGCAAGCATCTGCTGGGTCGTCTTCAGCGACACCGGCAGGTGCGGCACCTGGCTCACCAGGATCACGACGCCGCCGTTCGCCACCACGCCGCCGGTAGAGGCCGGCGCGGCCGGCTTCGACGCACAGCCGGTCAGTGCGAACACGACGAACAGGACTGCGAGCGCCCTCATGACGCTACCTCGGCCGGCACACGCGCACGGCGCGACGACAACCAGTTGTCGAGGCTTGGCACGTTTACGCCTGCCCCCTGCAGCGCGAAATGCAGCAGCCCGCCGAAGAGCCCGATGTTCTTGAACAGCGGCCCGATGTGCGCCGGCGAGAGCTGGACGGTGAGGGTAATCGGGAGCAGCACCAACATCAGCGCCAGCGCGGCTCCCCGGGTGCAGAGTCCCAGGAGCAGCGCCACGCCACCAGCCGCGAGCACCAGGCCGCTGGCAGACACCAGCACGGGCGCCGGACCCAATGCCAGCGCGAGGTGGGCAAACGGTGCGGCCTCGAGGCGCGGCACGATGCGCTCGGGGTGGAACAGGTGCGCGAAACCGGCAACGCAGAAGATGCCGCTCGAGAGCACCCGGAATGCGAGCTCGCCGCGAGGCGAGCCGGAGGACAGGGAGTTTCGTGAAATGTCAGTCAAAGGAGTTTTCCTTGTGCAGTAGACCCGTGATGCGCGACCGCGGGCAGGCGTCTGGCGGGCTGGGCGCTGCCAGCGTGGTCCCGCGGGCGCGGTTCGGCGCGCGCCGCTCCCGGATGGGATCGCGCGCACCACGCGGAAGCGGACGCGTGGCGCGTCCGGACGATGTGGGTTCGATAACGGAGATCAGCTGCGTCTGGGCGGAGGCGTAGGCGGCCCCGTCGCCATGCAGGCCGGCTGCTCGACGGCCGGCCGGTGCAGGCCGTCGAACGCCGGGCGCGGCGCGAAGACCGGCCGGACAGGCGGAATCGCCGCGGAGGAGGGCGGACAGGGCCGCGCGTGACCGGACGCGCTGGACTCGGCGCCGCCCTGGTCGTCCTTCAAGCCGGCCGGAAAATGCAGCGCCGCCGGCACGCCCGGGCGCGCTGGCGCGAACTTGTCGTGTCCGCAGCCCGGTGCCTGCCACCCTGCGGCCCGCGAGCCCCCGAACGCGAGCACCGATACCACGGCAAGCACGGCAAGTGCCGGAAGCGCGACGAGCGAGCCCGGCCGGACATGCGGATGGGGGGTGTCCTTCACTTGCCGGCGGGTACGCCGGCTAGCCCGGGCCGGTTTCCCGCTGCCGGTCACTCGTAATTGCGCCCGGGCTCTGCCACTCACCCATCAACCCATGTCATTCGACGATACGGTAGGGTCTATGCCAGTCACCGACGGAGACGACCCCGGCACCGACCGCGGCTCGCGACCTTCCTTTTCCGGCGATCGACGCTCGTCACCACGGATTGCTGTCGAGGCGGAGCTCGGTTTCCAGTCCGAGACCAACTTCTTCAACGGGTTCTCCGAAGATCTCTCCGATGGCGGGCTGTTCATCGCGACCTACAACGTGCTGCCGATCGGCAGCGAGCTCACGGTGACGTTCGGTCTGCCCGAGGGTCGCGAGATCACCGCCGAGGGTCGCGTGGCCTGGGTCCGCGAGCCGCACGGCGATGTCTCGCCTGGCATGGGCATCCGCTTCACCGAGCTGGGCGACGACGACCACGCTGCGATCCTGCGCTTCATCGGCGAGCGCCCGCCCGTCTTCTACGACGCGTGACGAGGGAAGGTCGCCGCGGGGCGAACGCCGGACGCGCCCGGCGGAGTGACGACGCCGGGGCGCCGCGGTAGACTCCGCGCTTCCCTTTCCGGCCCGGGGGCCCAGAGGTCATGGCAGAGCTGGTTCCGTATCCCTTCGGCGCGCTCGCCTCGCGCATGCTGCGCGAGCTCGAACAGCAGCGAAGCATCTTCGATCTGCCCGAGCGGAAGTTCTTCCTCGGCGATCGCGAGCGGAGCTTCGAGGTCGGCTTCCACCAGCACACCGCGGCGACGCCGCTCGGCCCCGCCGCCGGACCGCACTCGCAGATGGCGCAGAACCTGGTGCTGGCGTGGCTCGGCGGCTGCCGCGTCTTCGAGCTGAAGACGGTGCAGATCCTCGACGAGCTCGAGATCCCGCGTCCCTGCATCGACATGGAGACCGTCGGCTACAACGTCGAGTGGTCGCAGGAGCTCAAGCTCGAACAGTCGCTCGACGAGTACGTCAAGGGCGCGATGCTGATCCGCATCCTCGAGGAGGTGCTGCCGCTCGCGCCCGGCTACCGCCCCGCGGTGTTCGACATGAGCGTCGGCTACGACCTCGAGGGCATCAAGACGGAGCGGGTTCAGGCGTTTATCCGCGGCATGCGCGACGCGAGCCACGTCGTCACACGGTTGCGCCGCGAGCTCGGCGCGGAGCTCTCGAAGTACCGCGACCTCGACTACGCGACGCGGCTCTCCGACACGCTCACGCTCAGCACCTTCCACGGCTGCCCGCCCGACGAGATCGAGCGCATCACCGATTTCCTGCTGGAGTCGGGCATCCACTCCATCGTCAAGCTGAACCCGATGCTGCTCGGCCCCGTCGAGATGCGGCGGCTCCTGAAGGAGGTGATGGGCTACGCCGACATCCACGTGCCGGACAGCGCGTTCGAGCGTGACACCTCGTGGCAGCAAGCCGTCGACTTCAGCGGGCGCCTGCTGGAAAAGGCGCGGGGCCTCGGCCTCGGCTTCGGCGTGAAGTTCAGCAACACGCTGATCGTGGAGAACCACCGGAGCTTCTTCACGCCCGACCAGAAGGAAATGTACCTGTCTGGCCCGCCGCTGCACGTGCTGGCGATGAACCTGGTCGCGCGCTTCCGCCGCGAGTTCGGCTCGAGCATCCCCATCTCGTTCTCGGCCGGCATCGACCAGAAGAACTTCCCCGACGCGGTGGCGCTCGGCCTGGTGCCGGTCACGGTGTGCAGCGATCTCCTGAAGAAGGGGGGCTACGGCCGCGCTTCGGGCTACTTCATGGAGCTCGGCAAGCGCATGAAGGCCGTCGGCGCCAGCGACGTGCCCGGCTTCATCCTGCGCGCGCACGGCAAGGCCGCCGAGGCGCTCGACAAGCTCGATCTCGACGCCGACGGGCGCGAGCGCGCACTCACGAGTCTCGACGACGGTGGCGCTCTCGACGCCGACACCTTGAGCGCGTGGGCGGAACAAACGGCGCTGCTCAACACCGAGGCCTACGTCGGCGCGCTCGAAAACGACCCGCGCTACCACGCCGCCCAGAACAGCAAAGGTCCCAAGCGCATCGACAGCAAGCTGGTGCTGTTCGACTGCGTCACCTGCGACATCTGCGTGCCCGTCTGCCCCAACGACGCGAACTTCACCTTCACGCCGCCCGAGCGCGAGCTGCCGATCGTGAAGGCCGAACAGAGCGGCGGCGCCTGGAGCGTCAGGCGCGAGGGCACGCTCGCGCTGAAGAAGCGCCACCAGATCGCCACCTTCGCCGACTTCTGCAACGAGTGCGGCAACTGCGACGTGTTCTGCCCCGAAGAAGGCGCCCCCTACGTGCTCAAGCCGCGCTTCTTCGGCCGCCGCGCCGACTACGAGCGCTTCAGCGACCACGACGGCTTCTGTCTGGAAGTGGTCGATGGGACGGAGCGCGTGCTGGGGCGCTTCCCGGAGGGCGAGTTCGTGGCCGAGCTGACCGACGGCCGCGCGCGCTACGCCGGCAAGGATTTCGCACTTCGCTTCGACCCGAACGATCTGGAAGGGACGCTCGAAGGCGAAGCCTCCGGCAAAGTCGATCTCACCTTCTTCTACATCATGGATCTGCTCCGCCGGAGCCTGCTCCACTCGGCAGAGGCGAACTACGTGGCGGCGCTGGCCAGGAGCACGGCGGACGCGCGATGAATCAGCTCGAACTTGCTCCGGAGGTCTTCACCGAACGGCTGGCGCAGCACGGGGGCCGCGCGTACATCGTGCGTGATCGCACGGGCAGCCTGTTGGCTTCCCACGATTTCCTGGGGAAGCTCGTCGACTTCCTGCACCAGGACAAGCGGGACCACCTCGAACACGAAGCGCTGTTCTTCGAAGTGGGCCCCGAAACCGGCGCGCTGCTCACGGCGTTCGTGCACCAGACCACGCGGGGCCAGGGAGCCGGCGGCGTGCGGCACTGGAAGTACGCGCGACTCGAAGATCTGCTGCGCGATGGCCTCCGGCTTTCGGTGGGAATGACGCGCAAGAACGCCCTGGCGGGTCTGTGGTGGGGCGGCGCCAAAGGCGTCATCGCGCGCCAGCCTGGCGATCGCTACCAGGATCCGGAGTATCGCAGGCAGCTCTACCGCGAGTACGGCAGCTTCATCAGCTCGCTCCGCGGTTGCTACGTCACTGCCGAAGACGCGGGCACGACGCCCCCGGACATGCTCGAGGTGTTTTCACGCACGCGACACACCACGTGCATTCCGCCGGCCTTTGGCGGTTCCGGCAATCCCTCGGAGCCGACGGCCAAGGGCGTGGTCTGTGCCATGGAGGCCGCGCTGGATTTCCATGCTCTGGGCAACCTGGAGGGCAAGACCATCGCCATGCAGGGAGCCGGCAACGTGTCCGGTTTCATGATCGGCGAGCTGCTCGCTCGCGGCGTCGCGCGCATCGTGGCCAGTGAGATCTCGAAAGAGCGCATCGCCGAGCTCGAGGGCAGCATTCGCGATGCGCGCCTTTCGCTGCGCCACGTCATGCCGGATGATCTGTCGATCTTCGACGAGCCAGCCGACGTTCTGGCGCCCAATGGACTCGGTGGCGTGTTGAACCCGGACACGATCCCGCGCATCCGCGCCAGGCTCGTGTGCGGTGCCGCAAACAACCAGCTGCTCGATGCCGAGCGGGACGATCGCGCGCTGTCCGCGCGAGATATCAGCTACGTCCCCGACTTCTTGTGCAACCGCATGGGCATCGTGAACTGCGCGAACGAGCAATACGGCTCCATTTTGGACGACCCCGCCGTCCAGCGCCACTTCAGCCGCGACTGGGAAAGCTCCATCTTCGTCGTGACCCAGCGCGTGCTCGCCCGCGCCCGCGACGAAGGCCTGACGACCGCCACCGCGGCCACGCTCATCGCCGACGAGCTCGCGCGCCGGCCCCATCCGCTCTGGCCCGAGCGCAGCCGGCAGATCATCGAAGGCCTCGTCTCGAGCGGCTGGCACCAGCAGCGAGCGTAGAGCAGCGGGTCGAACGAGGAGCTCTAGCGAGCGTCCCCGTCCCGCTTCGGCATGCCCGCGCGCGGTCAATGCGAGCGCGCGGAGCGTCGGATCCGCGCTCCGCTCGAGGAAGAAGAGCACGCTGTTGTAGCCCTCGACGCGACCAGCGATGCGCTTCATCGCCGGACGGTACCGCCGCTCGCGGCAGAGCGCGTTGGCGATCGCATCGCCCCGAGGCCGCTCCCGGCGTGTCATGCACGATGTCCAGATTGCGCCCAGAGCGAGGCGCCTAGCGCCGCGTGCCCGCCGTGACCCGGAGCGGAACGACGATCGGCTGGCCTTCCTGCACGGGCACGCAGGGCACGAAGCGACGGAACGCGCGCGCGATGCAGGCGGCGACGGCGCGCAGGCTCGCGCTGGAGGAGGGCGGCAGCTCCGTCCGCACGCCCTCGATGCCTCCCCTGCCGTCGCTGGTGGCGTGCACAACGACGCGGTAGCCGGTGGCGGGCGGATTGTCCCCGACGGCCAGCGCACTGGCACAGGTCTGGACGACCGGCTGCAGTGGTTCGCACTCGCGCGCGCAGCCGAGCTCCGCGTCGCGGATCGTGAGGCAGGGCGTAGCTTCTTGGGGCGGCGTGCGACGCACGGCCGCGCTGGTCGCTCTAGCTGGGCTTGTCGCGGCCGTCGAGGCCGGGTGATCGGCGCCAGCGCGTGGCGCACAGGCGCAGGCAAGAGCTGCTGCCAGCCAGAGTGCGCCTCTGCGAACGCCGACCATCACAGTCTGATACGCCAATCCGGCTGGGGCGGCTTCCTCCGTCCGCGGGCGCAGCGACGAGGCTGGGACGCGTGGGGCAGTCGCCGCAGGCTTGCGGAGGGCCCGGCGCCGTGTTGCGGCTGCCAGGACCTGCCAGAACAACGACGGAAATCCCAGAAAGTGACCGGGATCCGCCGCGCTGCGCGAACGGGTATCCAGGTTTGCGCAGCGTGCTAGATTGCGCGCTTGCCCTTTTTTCCGGGGTTCTGGAGCTATCGATGAGCGACGAAATCGTCGTAGCCGCCCTGGGCGGCAACTCCCTGCTGGATCCGAAGCTGGCGACCGATGTCGCCAGCCAGTTCAAGCGCACCGCGGAAGCGATGCGCCCCATCGCGGAGCGCATCGCCGCCGGCGATCACATCGTCATCACGCACGGCAACGGGCCGCAGGTCGGCTACATGCTCTTGCGCTCGGAACTGGCCGCGGGAAAATTGCACGACGTGCCGCTCGACTCGCTGGTGGCCGACTCGCAGGGCGCGATCGGCTACATGATCCAGCGCACACTGCGCGCCGAGCTGGAGGCCCACGGCGAGAAGCGGGAGGTGGTGTGCGTGGTGACCGAGGTGGAGGTCGACCCGGAGAGCGCCCAGGCGCCCCCGACCAAGCCCGTCGGGCGCTTCTACACGAAACAGGAAGCCGACGCGCTGCACGCTGAACGCGGCTGGACGATGGTGGAGGATTCGGGGCGCGGCTACCGCCGCGTGGTCGTCTCGCCCATCCCGAAGTCGATCGTGCAGCTCGATACCGTCAAGCGGCTCGTCGACCAGGGCGTCACCGTCATCGCCTGCGGGGGCGGCGGCATCCCCGTCTTCCACGACAGCACCGGCATCCTGCGCGGCATCGAGGGTGTGGTCGACAAGGACCGCACGAGCGCCCTGCTCGCCACGGCGCTCGGCGCGCGGCGCATGGTCATCACGACGGGTGTCGACGCCATCTACGAGAATTTCCGCTCGCCCGATCGCGTGAGACTGGACAGCGTCGACACGGACCATCTCGCTGAGCTATACGCCGCGGGGTCCTTTCCGCCCGGCAGCATGGGGCCGAAGGTGGAGGCCGCGCTCTCCTTCCTCGAGGCGGGCGGCGAGGAAGTCGTCATCTGCCTCCCCGAGGACTACTCCCGCGCCTGCGAAGGACGGGTCGGCACACGTATTTCCAGGACGAAGAAATGACCGGACTTGATCACGAAGCGCTCCGCAAGCTGTACGGCAAGAACCTGCTGCTCACCTCCGACTGGACGACGGCGGAGATCGACACGCTGGCTGCCCTGGCCGAGAAGCTCGAACAGCTCGACCGCAGCGGCCGCGCCAAGGCGCTGTTCCCGAACGAGCTGGCGTACGCGATCTTCTTCGACAACTCCACGCGCACCAAGAGCGCCTGGGCGGGCGCCGCGGCGCGGCTCGGCATGCACCCGGTGATCGTCGACGGCTCCTCCACGCAGGTCGCGCACGGCGAGACGGCCGAGGAGACCGGCGCCATGCTGGGCATGAACGCCCACGCGCTCGGCGTCCGTCACGACAAGATCCTCGGCGAGGGCAACGTCTTCCTGCGCGAGGTCAAGAAGGGCATCGACGACTACCTGGCCGCGACGAAGGACGAGCGCCAGGTGCCGATCGTCAACCTGCAGTGCGACATCGATCACCCCACGCAGTCGATGGCCGATCTGCTGTGGCTGCGCGAGCGCTTCCCCGATGGGCTCAAGGGCAAGAAGATCGCCGTCAGCTGGGCCTACTCGCCGAGCTACGCCAAGCCACTCAGCGTGCCGCAGGGCCTCGCCATGCTGCTGTCGCGCTACGGCGCGGAGTTGGTGCTGGCGCATCCCAAGGGCTACGAGCTCACCGGCTCCACGCTCGACGCGGCGAAGAAGCACGCGGCGGAGTCCGGCGGCTCGTTCCGCGTCACCGACTCGATGGACGAGGCCTTCGACGGCGCGCACATCGTCTACCCGAAGAGCTGGGGCCCGCGCGAGCTGATGCTGGAGCGCGTGCAGGCCAACAAGCAGGGCGACAGCAAGGCCATGGGCGACATCGAGCAGCGCGCGCTCGCGATGAACAAGAACTTCACCAGCTGGATCTGCAACGAGGAGCGCATGGCCAAGACCCGGGATGCGCTCTACATGCACTGCCTCCCCGCCGACATCGGCGCCGAGGTGACGCACGGTGTGCTGGAAAAGGCCCGCGTCGACCTGGCGCGCGAGGCGAACAAGAAGGTGTACGTGATCATGGCGCTCCTGGCCTCGGCCAAGAGCGCGGACCTGGCCGAGCGACTCTCGGCCGAAGGAGCAAAGTAGATGTCCGACCTCGACAAGGCGGTGAGCGAGCTCGCCGCGAAGTACCGTCCCCTCGCCGTCTCCATCCTGAAGGAAGTCGTCCGCATCCCGGCCGACCACGTCGACCGCCCGGACAGCGACGGCGGCGATCCGAGCTGCGGCCTCAGCAACCACGAAGGCCCGCGCCTCGAGGTGCTGAAGAAGGCCATCCTCGACAACGGCTGCGTGGCGCGCCCCGAGGACGTCGGCTTCGACGAGTACGGCAACCTGGTCTGGAGCGTCGAGGATCCCGACGACCCCACGCCCCGCGCCGAGAAGAAGGTCATCTACCTCGACGGCCACACCGACACGGTCAAGGCCCTCCGCAGCCAGTGGCAGAGCAAGATCGGCGGCGGCATCGACTGCTACGACGGTTGGACCGACGACCAACGCGTCAATCGCGAGTTTCTGCGCGGCGAGCTCGGCTGGCTACCGCCCGACGACGAGTGGGAGCACATGGTGTTCGGCCGCGGCAGCGCCGATCAGCTGAGCGGCGTGGTGAGCCAGGTGGTCGCGACGAAGATCCTGCTGGAGACGATCCCGCAGGGCAGCCTGCGCGGCGCCATCGTGCGCTCGTACGCGACGGTGACCGAGGAAGACAACGACGGCGCGGGCCCGATGTACCTGATGCGCAAGGTGCTGCCGACCGCCGGTCCCGAGGTGTTCCCCGACGCGGTGCTGCTCACCGAGGGCACCGGCGACGCCAACAAGGGCGCGCTCGGCATCTACCGCGGCCAGCGCGGCCGCATGCAGATCGAGGTGGTCGTGACGGGCCGCTCCTGCCACGGCTCGATGCCCTGGGAGGGCAAGAACCCGCTGGAGTTCGGCGGCGCGATCCTGGCCGAGGCCGCTCAGGCCTACGAGCGCGGCGACGGCTTCCTCGAGGATCCGCTGCTCGGTCGCGGCACGCGCACCGCGTCGTGGGCCGTGCTGGAGTCGCCGAGCGACTGCGCCGTGCCCGATCGCTTCACCTTCCGCTTCGACCGCCGGCTCACGGCGGGTGAGACGCCCGACCAGGCCGTAGCCGACATCGACAAGCTCGCGGCCGTGAAGCGCGCCCGCGACGCGGGGCTCACGGTGGAGGTCGGCGTGCCGACCTACAACGAGCCCACGTGGAAGGGCTACCACCCGGACAACCCGCAGATCTACATGGGCTGGGTCACGCCGGAGGATCATCCGGCCATCGCCGCCGCGCGCCGCGCCTACAAGTCCGTGGTCAGCCCCGCCGTTCCCGACAACGGCCAGAAGGGCGGCACGTTGCGCCACGAGCCGCGCGTGGATCGCTGGATCTTCTCCACCGACGGCGTCGGCTTCCCGGTGAAGAAGGACGCGCTGCGCGTGCCCGACGGCAAGAACTGGGTCGACGCCGGCGAGTTCACCCACCCGCCCATGCTCGGCATGGGCCCCGGCATCGAGCAGAACACGCACAAGATCGGCGAGGCGGTCGACGCGCGCGAGCTGCAGCTCGCGATTGCGGCGATTGCGCGTTTTCCGTCGGCGTTCGTCGAGGAGACGGCGAAGTAGACGCACCTTTCCGGCGCTTCCAGTCTTCCGGCAGGGAACAGGAAGACTGGAAGACTGGAAGGTTTCCTGGGGGTCGAGGGCTGGGGCGGCGCTGTGCCGCTCATCCAGCGGCTGGGCGGGTGCTGCTGCGCGGCGCGCTCCGCGCCGGTCGCGGCCTCGGCGTGCTCGCGGGAGCTCCGCGGGGTGTGTCCGGGCGCACCGGGACCCCGCTTCGCGGGGGCCCCTATCCCGCTGCGCCCGGACACACCCCGCTGCGCCCAACTGCGCCGGCTCGCTCCACCGCGAAGTCCCCCGCCAGCGCTGCGCGGCGGCCGGCAGCAGAGCGCGGCTTCTGCCCGAGCCGCCCGGGCGCTATCCTGGGCGCATGGACGGGGGTATTTGGTCGAAGTCGCGGCGCGCACCCGGAACGACGGGCTGGGTCGTCGCGGCGGCGATGTTGCTTGCGATCGGCTGTGGTCGCGGCGGCGCCCCCGGGAGTCACCCGGCGGCGGCAACCGACGCCAGCGACTCCGGCACGCCGGACGCCGACTCCAGCACGCCGGACGCCGACTCCAGCACGCCGGACGCCGACTCCGGCATCACGGACGCCGATGCCAGCGACGGAAAGCGGGACGCGACGGCGCCGCAGAACGACGTGCAGTGCGTACCGCTGGTCGGCTACAGCGCACCGGCCGCCGATTGTTCGACGGTACCTGCGTCCAAGACGCTGCTGCTTCCGGTGTACGGTCTTCAATCCGAGCAACCGATCGTCACCGCCCGCGTCGCCGTCGACGATACGCTGTATGTGGGACTCGAGTCGTACAGCTGCCTGAAGACCTGCGTGACGAAGGCCGGGGTTTTCCGCACGAAACACGGAGCGCCGTGGGAGACGGTCCTGGATGGCCAGGCTCACGTCGTCGTGGATGCCGACCCGTCGGACCTGTTCTGGGTGCGTGCTCCCGCAGGACAGCCGGTGACCGCCGGCGAGCCTGTGGAGCACGTCAGCCCCGCGACGCTCGCCTCGAGCGTCGCGGGCACGCTGGACGAGGCGGGGTTTCCCACGGGAATCGCCCTGATGCCCGGCGCGCTCTTTACGATGACCTCGTCGGCAGACACGACAACCAGCACGCTGGCCCGCCGCCCCGTCAACGGCTCCACGCTGGGAGCGGCGTCGATCCTGTTCCAGCTCCACCGCTCTGCCTTCTGGCCCCGGACGGACGGGCAGCGGCTCGCATGGGCCGAAGCGGGCGCGATGGTGGTCGGCGATCTGTCCGGCAACCCCGCGGTCCGCGTCGGGATCGGGACCAACGCCGAGTGGCGCGAGCTCGCTCTGGCGGGCGGGCGAGCATTCGCGGCCTACGAGACTACGCCAGGAAGCGGTTCGATCTGTGCCTTCGACACGGCCAGCGGCAAGGCGGCGACCATCATTCCGCCGCGCCCGCAGCTGCAGATCTGCGCTGTCGCGGCAAACTCGACGCGCGTGTTCTGGACGCAGTCCGGAACGCCCGGATCGTACTGCAACCAGGTGTGGACGGCCGCGCCCGACGGCACAAGCCCGGAGCTCATCGGCTGCGACACGGAGCCGATCGAGACGGTCGCGGCCACGGATCACGCCGTCTACTGGATCGGCGCCGAAGCGCACCTCATCGATCCCGCGTCGCTCTAGGCCGGGATCCCGATGCGCACTGTGTGCGCCGGAATGCCCCTGCGGGCAGCACAGCGCGGTAATCAGCTTGCCGGGTTGGCCGCCGGCGCCGCGTGGTTACCGTGTCGGGTGACGGCACATCTTCTGCCGGACGCAGCACTGGGAGAGCGACATGGCAAACGGGGGGCATGTGGATGTGCTGGTGGTGGGCGGCGGGCCCGGCGGCACGCCGGCGGCGATGGCGCTGGCGCGCGGCGGCAAGCGGGTGCTCCTGGCGGTGGCCGGGCGCGGGCTCGGCGGCGCGTGTCTGTTCGAGGGCTGCATCCCGTCCAAGATCTTCCGCGAGACCGCGGCGCGGCGGCTGGAGATAGGGCGCAGCGCGGAGTTCGGTCTGAAGCTGACCGACAGCCAGGCGACCGTGGACTGGCCGGCGGTGCAATCACGCCGTCACCGCATCCTCAACCAGCGCGCGCAGGGGGCGCTGGAGCAGGCGCGCGCCATCCCCGGACTCGAGGTGGTGTTCGGCCGCGCGCGTCTGGGCGGGCCACGCGAAGCGCTGATCGAGGCGGGCGGCGAGCGACGCCGCGCGCCTGGCCGCGGAGCTCGCGGCGAGCGGCATCGGTCTGGAGACCGACGTGCGCATCGACGCCGTCTGGTCCGCCCACAGGAAATCGAACCAGAATTGGCTGCACTGCTCGTACCGCGAGCAGACCGCTGCCGCGGCTTTCGAGCAGGCATCCGGCGGCAGCGCGTTCCGCCCCACCCTGCCGCCGCAGGCCGCGAGCAACGCCGCAGCTCCGACGAAGAAGATCGCTCCCCGAAGCACTACACCCAAGCGTGCGGCGGGCGCGGGCGCGATGCAAGGCGCGGCGGCGGCGCGGCGTGCGCCCACGCCGCCGGAGTCCGGAGTGCACCCACGTAGGCGCGACGCCGAGCGGCGCGCCGGAGTCGGAGTCGGCCCGCGTGGGAGCGCCGATGTCCGCGTGAACGCGCGCATCGGACTGCGTCGTGGCACTCCCGCGTGGAAGGCTGGATCGCGCGGTTCTTTTCGCTTGACACATTTCCGCACCGGCAGCCGTCGCGATCACCGCCGTGCCCTTCGCTTCGCGCTCACGGCGCCTGTGCACCCGATAGAGAGCTCGCCGGAAGCGCGACGACTGCGGAGCTGATCGCGCTCGCGATCCGGCACCACCGCGCCACCTGCGAGGCCGGAAATCAGCGTGGTATGCGACGAGTATGCAAGAGACACGCGAGTGGGAACGCGCACACCATGCACTTGTGGGCATCGCGAAGCAGCGCGCCGCGCTGGACCGCGAGGAGGGGTGCTGGCTGCTGATCGCGTATCGCGAGCGGGCACACGAGCAGCTCGGCTACGGCAGCTTCGTGGAGTACGTCGAGCGGCTGCTCGGGCACGGACCGCGCACAACGCTGGAGAAGCTGCGCGTCGCCGAAGCGCTGGAGAAGCTACCGGCACTGGACGCCGCGCTCGGGGCGAACGAGCTCGGCTGGTCGGCGGTGCGCGAGCTCACGCGCGTGGCCACGCCGGACACCGAGTCCGGGTGGATAGCGGCGGCGAAGAGCCGCACGGTCCGCGACATCGAGCGTCTGGTCAGCGGGCGGCAGCCCGGCGATCGCCCGGGCGATGCCGCGCGGCCGGAAGCGCGGCGCCATCGGCTGTCGTTCGATGTCTCTGCCGAGACGCTCGCGACCTTCCGGCAGGCCGCAGCGAAGCTCCGGCGGGACTCCCCCACTCCACTCGACGACGACGCGCTGCTGCTTTTGATGGCGCGCCGCGTGCTCGGCGGCCCTGCCGACGAAGGCCGGTCGAGCTACCAGATCGCGATGACCGTCTGCGAGCGCTGCGGCGCCGGCGAGCAGGTCGGCAAGGGCGAGTCCGTGGCGATCGCGCCGGAGATCGTGGAGATGGCGGAGTGCGACGCCCAACGCATCAGCGACGGCGGACGCGCTGCGCAGCACGTCCCACCGGAGACGCGCCGCGAAGTGATGCTCCGCCACCACGGCTGCTGCGCTGTGCCGGGTTGCCGCAACGCCGTGTTCGTCAACGTCCACCACGTCGACCCACGAGCCGAGGGCGGTGGCCACGATCCCGAACGCCTTGTGGTGCTGTGCTCGGCGCACCACCGCGCGGTGCACCGCGGCCGGCTGCTGGTCGACGGGCGCAACTCGAGCGGTTTCACGTTCCGGCACGCTGACGGTTCGCTCTACGGAAAGCCCGCTTCGCCTGCCGCGGCCGATGCGGCGAGCCGCGCGCTCGGCGCCCTCACCGGCCTCGGCTACAAGGAGCGCGAAGCCCACCGCGCCATCGAGCAGGTGCGTGCCCACGTGGGCGCGGGCGACGAAGCGCTGATACGGGCGGCGCTGCGAAAGCTGTCAGAGCGGGTGGTGCGGGTGTCGGAGCGGGTAGTCCGCTACGTGCCAATGACTCGCGCTCGACGACGACCGCCCCGAGGCGCGCGAGCGAACGCGTCAAGGCCGCCTGCGCCCGTCGCCCTTGTCCACGACCCGCGAGGCGGCCTCGAAGCGACGGCTATCCGCGCTGGTACCTGCCCAGCAGGCGGTTCATCGCGATGAGGTGCGGTTCCGCCTTCTCGAGGAACTTCCAGAGCGTGAGCCCGGGCTCCAGATCCAGTTCCTTGTCGAAGGCGAGGAGCGAGAAGAAGTAGTGGTGCACACCGTGGCCCGGCGGTGGCATGGGGCCGGTGTAGCCCTGGCTTCCGCTGTCGTTCACGCCCGCGGTGCCCTCCTTGGCTCCTTCAGCGAGCGAGCTCGTGGACGCTGGCAGGTTGTAGAGCACCCAGTGGACATAGCCATACTGGCCGTCCTTGACGAGCGGCGCATCCGGGTCGTGACAGATGATGGCGAAGCTCTTCGCCTCGCCCGGCGCCTTGGTCCAGGACAAGGCCGGCGAGACGTTCTCGCCCTCTCCCGTGTGCTTCTTCGGGATGTGGCCGGCGGGTTCAAAGGCGCTGCTGGCAAGGGTCATCTCGGATGGAGCGAAGGGCATGGCTACCTCCTTTAGGTGGGACGCCCTGGGGTACCAAAACCGGGTCGGGAACGCCACCGCGTGTTGAACCGGCCGGTTGTCGCAGCGAGAGAATACGCCACCCCGTGGAAATCAGCAGCCGCTGGCGGGCTTGTGCCGGGCGCGCCGCGTGGACGCTACGCTGGATGCATGTTGTGGCGGGGCGCGGCGGCGATCGGGTTGGTGCTGGCGGCAGGCGGCTGTGGGGGCGCGACCACGTCGGGCCGTGGCAGCCTGGCCGACAGCGGTGCGGACAAGCAGGCTCCAGAAGCCCCGGCGGAAGGGCGCGCCGACGTGCGGGATGCGGGGCCCGATGCGACGCCGGACGCGACGCCGTTGTGCGACGACGCGGCGTGCGCAGCGTATGAACTGTGCCACTGGCAGTATGCGACCTGCGGTCGACCCGCCAACACGCCCGGGGGCGGCGAACTCTACCCCGGCCGCTAGGTGGCGCAAGATGCGGGGTGCGACGCGCAGCGGCCGGTCTGCGGCTGCGACGGAAAGGTGTACGCGAGCGAGTGTGCCGCGCACGGCGCCGGTGTCGACGCTTGGTGGGAGGGCTGCGCCGCGCCACCGGGCTACTTCAAGTGCGGCGGGAAGTTCTGCCGACTCACTACCGAGATCTGCTACGAAGGGCTCGGCGACACGGGGGACCGATGGAGCTCCTGCGATCCGCGCCCCGCCTGCGACAGCGGCGCGCTCTGCGACTGCATCGACACTTCGGCCTGTCCGTCATCCATCATTGCCTGCACCAACGACGGCCAGGGCCGGGTGACCTGGAGCTGCTCGTTCTAGCGCTCCTAGCGCGGCTTCCGCCCCGACAGCGTGAACCCAAGCCCGTTGAAATACGTCTCCACGCGCACGTCCTCCAGTCGCTCCTCGAGCAGTCGCCGGCCGCGCTCCCAGCGGGCGCGCAGCGCGGCGTCGTCGAGGTCGCGGGCGGTGTCGATGCCCGCGAGCCGTAGCGCCGCGGCGTAGAGCGGGAAGAGCCAGTGGAAGAGCCCCCCCTCGGGCCTGGAGCCAGCAAAGTCCATGATGACGAGCCTTCCACCGGGCTTCAGCACCGAAAGGGCGCGCTCGAGCGCGGCATCCAGATCGTACACGATGCCGTAGCACCAGACGCACACGAGCGCGTCGACCTGCTCGGGCACTCCCTCGAGCTTCACCGCGTCGCCGCGGCGGACCTCGACGTTCTCCCATCCGCCGGCGTCGACGCGGGCGCTGGCCTGCTCGAGCATGCCTTCGGAGTAGTCGACGGCGACGATGCGCCCGCGCGCGCCCACGCGCGGCACCAGGATGGGCAGGTTCCGCCCGGTACCGCAGCCCACGTCGAGCACGGTCGCTCCCTCCACGTCCCCCAGAAGCTCGATGGCGCGGCGGCGCCGGGCTTCAAGTCCGAGCGCCCAGCCGAACACCACGTCGGTGAGGCGGTCGTAGTAGCGGGCGGCCCGGTCGTAGTTGTCGCTGATTTCAGTGAGGTGCATGCGTGCCTCCTTCACCCCTGCAGACGGGCCTCCGCCCGCCATCATTACAGCCCGGCGCCGGAAAACAGACGGCGCGCCCCGGGGGTTGGTTCGGCGGACGCGCCGCTACTCGGCGCGCAACCCGCGCTGCAGCACCAGCGCGATCACCATGTCGATGCCGACCTTGTTGTTGCCGCCTTCGGGCAGGATCAGGTCGGCCCAGCGCTTCGACGGCTCGACGAACTGGAGGTGCATCGGGCGTACGGTGCTGTAGTACTGCTCGCGGATCGACTCGAAGGATCGACCGCGCTTCTCCAGGTCGCGCCGTATACGGCGGAACGCGCGGATGTCCGGATCGGTGTCGACGTAGATCTTGACCTCGAGCTGCTGCCGCAGGCGCGCCTCGACGAAAGTCAGGATACCCTCGACGATCACGACCGGGGTCGGCTCCACGTGACGGAGCGCCGGAGCGCGGCGATGCGTGGTGAAGTCGTAGACCGGCATTTCCACGGCCTCGCCACGCCTGAGCGCGGCGAGATGCTCGACGAGCAGCGCCGTCTCGAGCGAGTCGGGGTGGTCGAAGTTGAGCTGGCAGCGCTCCTCGTAGGAGAGATCCGAGCGATCGTGATAGTACGCGTCGTGCTCCACGATCGTGACGGTGCCGGAGGGCAGCGACGCGGCGACGCGCTCGGCGACGGTGGTCTTTCCCGAGCCACTCCCCCCTGCAATGCCTACCAGGAGCGGTCCGTCTGCCATCCCGCGCACACTAGCCGAAGCCGGCGCGAGCGAACAGCCGGCACGGCATCGGCGTCATGACCGCGATCACCAAGGCGGCGGCCGCACCGCCAGCACTTCAGAAACCGGAGCCGCTGGAGAGGCGCTCGACGGCCTTGCCGGCGAGCTCCGCGGTCGTGCCCTTGCCGTCGGCCAGGGCGAGCAGCGTGCCGCGCTCGCGCATCAGCTCGAGGGTCGCGACGGCTTCGGGCCGCGTCGCTGACGGGCCGCTCTGTGCGGCGTCGAACAGACGGCGCCTGAGCACGACGCGGGTCAGCGAGTGCGGGCCGTTGTCGTCGAGAAGAACGCCGAACTGGTGCGCCAGGATGTTCTCGGCAAACCGCTGGGCGCCGGCGGGAAGATCGAGGGTTGTGAGCGCGCGCGCGTTGTCGACCCAACGATAGATGTGGCCCTCGACGAAATCGGCGTCCGGGAAATTGCCGAAGGTCACCCGGTACAGCTCGCCGAGCTCTCCGGTGACTTCCGCCACCGGCAGCGACTCGACCGCGTGCCGGGCCGCGTCACGGCTGCCGCCCAGCAACAGTGCGAGCGCCGCGTCCACACGCAAGTCGGGATCCGCCAGCAGCCTGTCGAGCTTCCGCTCCGTCGCCGCATCGAGACCGTGCCGACCGAGGGCACGCGCCGCCGCATGCCGCGTGTCCGCGGGGACTTTCGCCGTGATCAGGCCGAGCAGCAGCGGCGTCAGGCCATCGACCCGCCGCTCCTGAAGTCCGCCGAGCAGGCAACCGAGCTTGAACCGCGCCGCCTTCTTCCCGGAGCGTGACAGGCGCGTGATCTGCTTCGCCAGTTTCGCTATGTCCTGCTCGGTCAGGACCCAGGCGAGCGCCACGCAGGCCGCCCTACGGCTCTGCTCGTTGTCCTTGTCGCTGTCGATGTACCGGAGCAGTGGATCGAACGCCCTCGCGTCACCCCACTCCGACAGGCCGTTTGCGGCCCCGACGCCCAGTGCGCGCAGCGCCATGCCCAGCATGGCCACGCGCCCGCGCATCAACGCGTCCATCGTCACGTCGAGGCGCGCAGGGCGACGCTGGAGCTGCTGGAGCAGGATCGTCCAGGACTTCGCGTCGCGCAGCGCGCCGACGTAGCGCAGCGCGCTCTGTGCGATGACCCAGGACTCCGGAAACGGCGGCATGGCTCCCGGGGCGGGCAGCGGATCGGACGGGGCGGCCCAGGCCCGCAGCTGGCCGACGATGCCCGGGCGTGAGGTGTGCATCGCCGCCAGCGCGCGCATGCCTGTCGCGCGCGGCCCGCGCGACATCAGCGTCCACTCGTACACCGGCTCTTCGGCGACAGCGCGGACCTTCGCGAGCGCTTCGGGATGCAGTCTGGCGAGATCCACAATGGAGCGAGCGACAGCAGCGCGCTCCATGTCGTCGCGCCGCAGCGCGGTTTCCGGACCGCCGTCGTCGGCGTAGACCTTCAGCGGATCGAGACGCAGGCGCGCAGCCAGCACGGGCAGTGCGCGCAGATCGCCGAGCTCGGCCAGGGCGAGGGCGACCTCGGTCTGGAAATGGACGAGCTCGCCCGAGCGCTTCCAGTCCTTGTGTCGCGACAGATATCCAGCGAGCGGATCCGCGCTGCGCGGGTCAGCAAGTCGTCTGATGCGTTGCACGAGTGCCTTTTGCCTGGCCCAGCGCGCATCACGGTCGGCGATCGACCCGGCAGCTTCGAGCTCGGCGACGCGCTGGACCGGTGCCGGGAGCGGCGGCGCTCTGGGCTCCGGCGGGGCCGGCTGCGTCGCGGGCGGCGGGATGACCGCCTGCGAGGGCCGCGAGACGGCCTTCGGCGGCGTGGCCGTACAGCCCGCCGTCAGCCATAAAAGTAGAGCGGCCCGCGTCTTCGCACCGAGCGCCATGGGGACGACAGTAGCGTCTTGTCCGCCATTCGGGGGTCCGGAAGCGGCTGACCGCCGTCACACGGCCGTATTGCCTCCCACCTGGAGCTGCTCGAAGCTAGCGGAATGGACGACGGCTCGGCGGACCTGCTCAGGCAGCGGTTTGTACGCGGTGTCACGCTCACGGGGGCGGTCTTCACCGGCGTGTTCCTGCTGGAGTTCGTCGGCGAGTGGGTGCGAGCGGGCGAGCCCGGCCTGCACGCGGTGTCGTGGGCGGGAGTGAACAACACCAAGCTGGTCGATTCGCTGAGCCCCATCGCGCGTGCCTACAACAATATCCTGGCGATGCTGATCGCTACGGTGGGTCTGGCCATCCCGCTCACGGCGAACATGTACACGCCGAAGCTCATCGACCTGTTCCTGCGCGATCGTATCAACCGCGTCGTGCTCGCGGTGATGGCCTTCGGCGCGGCCAACGTCCTGTGGGTCATGTACATCGTGGGCCCCGGCTTCGCGCCGATGTGGGCCTACCGCACCGCCGTCTACGGCGTGCTGCTCGGCTGGGTGGTGGTGATCCCGTATTTCTTCTACGTCGTGAAGTTCCTCGACCCATCGACGATCGTGGAGCTGTTGATGCGGGAGGCACTCAAGCAGATCGATCGGGCGGCGAAGAAGCATGTCGATCCGGAGCGGGCCCAGAACGAGATCGAGGAGCGCCTGTACCAGATCGGCACGATCATCATCAAGTCGATCGACCGGGCCGACCGCGACGTGACCCGCGAGGGCATCTGGTCGCTGAAGCGCATCATCTCCCGTTACAGCGAGCTGAAACCGCGCATGACCGACGCCTGGTTCAAGGCGGACCGTCGCGATTTCGTGGGGCTATCGAGCGCGGCGCGCCAGATGATCACCCAGAAGCGCACCTTCCTCGAGATGAACGTGCTGACGCAGCTCTACCTCGCCTTCCAGCACGCACTCACCAAGGCACCCGACGCCATCAGCGCCATCGGCAATGTCAACCGCGTGATCGCGCGCGCTGCGGCGGCGCGCGGCGACGAGCACGTGGTGTCGCTGTGTCTGCGCTTCATGAACAGCTTCCTTCGCGAAGCCACCAAGCACCTCGACACGCGCGCGGTCTACGACGTCTTCTACCAGTACCGGGAGCTGGCCGACGATATCTCCGACCACCACGAGACCGTGCGCGAGATCGGCGGTTTCCTCCTCCACTACGCGCGCATCGCCGAGCAGAAGGGCGACGCCTTCGTGCCGCAGCTCGCCTCCTTCGATCTGGCGCACGTAATCGAGAGTGCCTACGCCGCTGGCAACCCGCGCGCCGGCGAGCTGCTCGACGACCTGATGGGGCTGCCCCACGTCCTTTCGGGAGAGCCGGACCTGCTGCGCATCAAGGCGAAGCTCGTCCTGGCGGGCTTTCTGACCTCGCGCGACATGAAAGCCGAGCTCGAGCGCCTGCGCGAGAACCTCGCCGACGTGCCGCACGCCGTGCTGGAAGCCGCTGCCGAGGAGCTGGTAGGCATCGAGAAGCGAGCCTTCCACGAGATCACCGACCGCCAGGTCAACATCGAGTGGACCCCACCCGAACGGCGGGCGCACATCGCGCGCTTCGTGGCCGCTGGCGGGTAGTTGCGCCAGCGGTGCGCGCCTTTGCACGCGCCGCCGGCTGTGCCATGAACCCGACCATGAGTGGAAACGGCCGCCCTGTTCTCGATGTCGTCGTGTGGGGGGCCACCGGGTTCACCGGACAGCTGGTGGCGGAGTACCTGGTGGAGCACTATCCGGACGGCGCGCTCCGGCTGGGGCTGGGCGGTCGCAACCGCGACAAGCTCGAGGCGGTGCGGGCGAAGCTCGCGATAGCGCACCCCAGCGCCGCGGAGCTGCCGCTCCTGGTCGGCGATAGCTTCGATGCCGCGTCGCTCGACGCCATGGCTTCCCGGACCCGCGTCGTGTGCACGACCGTCGGCCCGTACGCGAAGTACGGCGCGGAGCTGGTGGCCGCCTGCGTCCGGCACGGCACCGCCTACTGCGATCTGACCGGCGAGGTGCAGTTCATCCGGCGCATGATCGACGCCCACCACGACGCGGCGAAGAAGAGCGGTGCACGCATCGTGCACTGCTGTGGCTACGACTCGCTCCCCTCGGATCTCGGCACGTTCGTCCTGCAGGAAGCGATGGGCGAACGACACGGCAGCGTCTGCTCGCAGGTCAAGCTCTTCGCCCGCACCAAGGGCGGCATGAGCGGCGGCACCGTCGGGAGCATCCTCAACCTGCTCGATGAAGCGCGACGCGACCGCAGCGTGCGCCGCATCCTGGCCGACCCCTACGCCCTGAACCCGGACGGCGAGCGCCGGGGGCCGGACGGCCCGGACCCCATGCGCGTGCGGCGCGACCGCGATATCGGCATGTGGGTCGGACCGTTCCTGATGGCGGGCATCAACACGCGCGTGGTGCGTCGCTCCAACGCGCTCTTTGGCTACCGCTATGGGCGGGACTTCCGCTACTCCGAGGAAATGAGCTTCGGGCGCGGCGCCCGGGGTCTGGCCAGGGCCAGCGCCTTCACCGGCGGTCTCGCCGGGCTGATGGCGACGGCCAACGTCGGCTGGATGCGCGCGCTGCTCGAGCGGAAGCTGCCGTCCCCCGGCGAAGGCCCGAGCCGCGAAGAGCGCGAAGCCGGCTACTTCATCAGCCGGCTCATCGGCAAAGGAACCGACGCCGCAGGCCGACCTGCCGAGCTCCGCGTGCGGGTGGAGGGCCACAGCGACCCCGGCTACGGCGAAACCGCCAAGATGCTGGGCGAATCCGCCGCGTGTCTGGCGCTCGACGAGCTCGACAAGGGCGGCGGGATCCTTACGCCCGCGTCGGCCATGGGAACGCGTCTGGTACGCCGCCTGCGCGATGCCGGCATGGCGTTCAACGTCGAGTAGCCCTCACCAGCCTCGAAACGATGCTACCGGGTCGCCTATGCCTGTCCGCCGTTGCGCTGTTCGTCGCGGCGTGCGGCTCGTCGACGAGCTCGACAACGGCGGCGCCGAAGGACGCGGGGACCGACAGCACAGACAGCGGCAGTGACGCCGGATCGCACGCCCGGCTGTTCGTCACGTCGCAGAGCTACGCGGGCGACCTGAGGGACGCCGCGCAGACACCCACTGGGCTCGCGGCCGGCGACAAGCTCTGTCAGGAAGCTGCCGCAGCCGCAGGACTGTCTGGAACGTTCAAGGCCTGGCTCTCGGACGCGACGACCGATGCGATCGACCGTGTCGGCAACGTCCCCGACGGCTGGTACTCGGTCGGACCGAAGGCCGCCAAGATCGCCGACAACAAGGCGTCGCTCGTCGCGAAAGGCCCCTCGGCCCTTATCGTCGACGAGCACGGCAAGCCGGTGACGGGTTGCCCCTGGACCGGGACCCACCCCGACGGCATGAAGGCCACGAGCGGCCTGAACGTCGGCTCGGACGGCACCTGCACCGGCTGGACCGCGTCGGGCGTCGACTTCGCCGTCGCCGGCGGCATCGGTCCCACGACCAGCCCCTTCAACCTGATCGCGGGCTGCCCGGCGGGCGGCGGTACCGCGTACTCGCAGTGCCAGAATCCGCAGCCGATCTATTGCTTCCAGCAGTGACCCGAGCGCCGTGCCAGGCCCGGGCGCGAGTCCGCGCGGCTCGGGAGGCGACGCCGCGAAAGCTCAGGGCGCGATCACAGCTGGTTCTCGTCGCCAGGCGTAACGTGGGTGCAGACCGACCAGTCCGTGTTGGCGTCGTCCGTGTCGCTGCCGTTGGGCATGCGACAGAGCGATGCAACCGAGCTGTTGTTGTCGGCCGTGCTGGTTGCCAGCACGGTGCCCTCGACCAGGCTGGCCGTGCCGACTCCCGGCACCGGCACCGCCGTCATCGCGCCCTCGTAGGACAGCGCGTCGACGAGCGCGCTCGCGTTGCTGTCCACCAGCGCGATGCCGTCGGGCGCGCCGTTCTGGATCGAGTCGGTCACGGCACCCGCATCGATCACCAGCGCGCCGGAAGGTACCGTCGACACCACGCTGCTCGCGCCCACGACCAGATACTGCCCCGCGCCGAGCGAACCAGCAGGCCCCAGATCCACGCTGCGGTACACCGTGCTGTTCGAGCCGTTCACGAAGTACAGCGTGAAACCCGAGAGCGACACCGGCACCGAGCCCGCGTTGTACAGCTCCACGAATTCGCCCAGGTCGGTGCCGGGCTGGTCGTAATCCACTTCGTTGATAACGACCTTCGGGCTGCCGGCCTGCACCAGGATGCTCGCCTGCGCCGAGCTCGCGCCCAGAGTTGCCGTGATCGTCGCATTCGTCTCGACCGAAGCGTCGGTGTAGTCGAACGTCGCCGACAGCGTGTTGGCCGGAACCGTCACACTCGCCGGCAGCGTACCGGAATCGGTCGGATTGACCGCAAGCGCGACCAGAGACCCGCCGACCGGCGCCGGGATGTCGAGCGTGGCCGTGAAGGCCTGGGTGGCCCCGGGTTGCAGGATCGGCGACGCCGGGGACAGCGACACGACCTGGGGCTGCTCCGACGCGCCGATCACGCGCACGTGCGCCGTCATGTTGGTGGTGCCGAGGGTCGCCGTCAGCGTCACGTCGGCGGACTTTGCCAGCCCGCTCACGAGCACCGGCGCGCTCAGCTGCCCCGCCTTCACGTTGACGCCATTGCCGGTCACAGTCAGCGCGTTCGTGTCGCTCGACACGACGGTCACGAACGTATCGTTCGCGGGCGTAGCGCTCAGATTGACCGTGAGCGGCGTCGGAATGGTGGGCGTGTTGGCCTGGCCGACATCGGTGAAGGTCGGGGTCGGCCCGAAGCCGATCAGCACCGGCGCGCCCACGACAAAGTCCGCCGGCCCTCGTGGCTCGAGCTTGCTGTTGTTGTTGCGGTAGTCGAGCACGCCAGAGATCGACACGTACTGCGTGCCCACCACCGGGAACGGCGTCACCAGGTAGAGCAGGTCGTTCACGCGCAGCGAGCTGGTCACGGCGAACTCGTTGGTCGGTGCCGCGTCACCGGGGCCCGGTGCCGGCGCGACGTCCGTCACGGCCACGCTGTCCACCTCGACCAGCACCGACTCGAGCTGGCTTGCGCGCGCCCCGCCGGTTGCGACATCCGCCGCCGTCGCGACGACGGGAGCCGGCAACGCTTCGCCGAGTGACGACACGACGTTGACCGTCGCCCCGCCGAGCTGGATCTGTCCGTAGTAGTCGGCGATGGTCGCCGTCGTGACGTCCACGCGATCGCCGGCCTTCACAGTGTTGCCCGGCGCGTACACGAACACGCCAGAGTAGTCGGAGCCGTTGTAATCGGGATCGCCGGGTTTGACCTGGAGGAAGAAGCCGCTATCGAAGCGGGCCGTCACCAGCGCGTTCGACAACGCAACGGCGGTACCCGGCGACAGTGTGCCGTTCTTGATGTCGTAGATGGTCGCAGGGCACGCCGCCGCGCCGGAATTCGATGCGTTCGGGCACGGGTCGCAGGCGTCACCCTTGCCGTCCTTGTCCGCGTCCGCCTGGTTCTTGTTCGGGACGGTCGGACAGTTGTCCGATGCGTTCGGGATGGTGTCGTTGTCGCGGTCGTTGGGGTCGTACGTCGTGCACGTCGCCGTGTTCGGGTCGAGCGGACAGGGGTCGCACGCGTCGCCCGTTCCGTCCCCGTCGAAGTCCGCCTGCTTGCCCCCATCGAGAGGCCGTATCGGGTTGAACACGGCCGGGCAATCGTCCGTGGCGTCGGGGATGCCGTCGCCATCGCTATCGGTCGCGCTCGTCGTCCCATCGTAGACCGAGGAGCCGTTCACCGACGTCGGTCGCATCGGCACGCAGCTGGGCTCGTTCTTCGGGGCGCCGCAGAAGAACGCCGGGTAGATCGAGCTGCCGACCGCGGTCTCGAGCGCGGAAAGCGACTCGCCGATGTCGCTCTGCAGGCAGACCTGCTTCTGCACGCCGCACACGTCGAGAGCGTCGCAGCTGCCGCTCGCGAGCCCGGAAACGACGTTCGCGTCGCCGTACAGCACCTTCCCGCCGCGCATGACGAGCGCCACGTCCTTCGGCTCGCCGTCGATCACGGCGCGGAAGTCCTTGTTCTGCGAGCCGTCGAAGATGGAGATGTCGGCGACCTTGCCCTGCGCCAGAACGCCGATCACGTCGTCCACGGCGGCCACGCCGGCCGCGTCCGAAGTCACCATGCGCCAGAGCTGCTCGTCGCTGAAGAAGTGGTTGAAGCGCTTCGAGTTCATGAAGTCGGCGCACGAGAGCTCGCGCAGCAGGTTCATCGAACCGGTCGGCATCCAGTCGGTGCCGAGTGCGATGCGCACGCCCAGCCGCGACGCTTCTGTGACGATGGCGGTGTCACCGTACAGCGTGATGTTCGAGCGCGGCGACCAGATCAGCGATGTTCCGGCGGCGGCCATCGCGGCGTAGTCCGGCGGCGTCAAACCCACGGCGTGGATGAGCGCCGTCTTCGAGATGATGATGTCTTGCCCGCCGTTGGCACTCGAGCTGAGGCACTGGAACTCGTTCTCGGCCACCGCGTCGATGCCCTCGGAAACGTGCGGCACGTACGAGTCGTCGCCCGACAGTGACGCCGGATCGACGATGGACGGATAGCCGCAGCTGCCGACGAGCTGCGTGCCGTTGGAATCCCCGAGCGGAAACGTGTCGTAGTCCACCGCAGGCTGCCCGAGCCCTTCCTCGAGGTTCGCCTTGTCAAGGTTGCGCAAAAGGCCGTCCTGCCCGCCGGAGCCCACTGTCGACGTGGCACCGGCCAGCACGAAGCGCAGCTCGCCCCAGTGGATCTCGTTGGCGTTGGCGCCACCCGCCGCGGGGATCTTCGTGTGGCCGCGCCGGCCCTTGCGCCAGTCGTTCCGCTGCTCGTAGCGCTCGCCCGTGTCCGTGTACGGCGGATTCTGCGCGTACGTGATGTGATCGTGCGTGTTGATCAGGCCCGGAGAGACGACACCGTCGGGACAGCTGATGCGCGTGGCGCCCGCCGCACTCTGGTCGCAGTTGCAGCCCACGCACGCGATGGTCCCCTGGGCGTCGACGAGCACCTGACCACCGCGGTAGATGGTGCCCGGCGTCAGCACGTCGCCCACGATGAGCTGACCGGTGCCAGTGCCCGCGGTGACCTCGCAGGTCCCCTGCGCGAGCGGCGGCAACGTGGCGCAGGTCACCACGTTGGCACCACCGCCCCCTCCATCCGTGCCCGCGCCTCCATCCGTGCCCGCGCCTCCGTCCGTGCCCGCGCCTCCGTCCGTGCCCGCGCCTCCGTCCGCGCCCGCGGAGCCGCCGCCGCCGTCGAGGCCGGCCGAGCCCCCGCCGCCGTCGAGGCCGGCCGAGCCCCCGCCGCCGTCGATGCCGGCAGCCCCGGCCGAGCCCGAGCTGCCAGCGGCGCCGCCCGCGCCGCCGCCGCCGCCGGACGAGCCGCAGGCGACCGCCAACGCGAGCACCCACAATGAAACAAACGTCAGCATCACCCGCCGAGCCACAGCAGCCATCACTCGATACGTAGCTCAATCCGGCGCCGGCGGCGCAGACGGCCGTCATTTCGCCCGCCCCGCCGCCCACCCCCGGAGCGAGGCGCGCCGACCGGCCGGGTGCAGGAGCCCGATTTCATGGAGAATTGCCAGATCCGGCAAAGAGCGTTTCCACCGGCAGAGCGCGCTCCGTAGTCGTTGACTGCCCCCGGCGCCGGTGCCACCGTCTCCCAAACCTGGAGGTGGTCGCATGTTGCGCAAGGTAGTCGGATTGCTGTCTCTGGCGCTCACCCTGCTCGTGATGGGCTGCGGTGGACTAAAGTTCATGAACGAGGCGAAGCCTCCGCAGGCCGTTGCCGCGGATCCGGCGAACGCCACGGTCGTCTTCATCCGACCGTCGGGCTACGGCGGCGGCGCAAGCTTCAACATCATCGACCAGAGCGGGAGGTTCCTCGGCGAGGTCAACGGCGAGAGCTACTTCGTGTCGAAGATGCCCCCGGGCCAGTACACGTTCATCGCGTGGAGCGAAGGCACGCCCGCGATGCAGGCGACCGTCGAGGCCGGCAAGGTCTACTACGTGGAGGTCGGCGTCACGATCGGCATGTGGGGCGGACATGCCCGGCTGTTCGCCATCGGGCCCCAGCGTGAACAGTGGGCGAAGCTTCCGAAGTGGCTGGCCGACTCGACGGAGCTGCTTCCGAAGCCGGACGCCTCCTCGAAGTTCAGCGCCGACCGCGGCAGCGACGAGAAGGAAGTCATCCAGAAGGGCGTGAACAACTACGCCGGCTACGAGGGCGACGAGAAGCAGAAGCGCACGTTGTTGCCGAGTGACGGTGTGAGCGCACCGGTAACGCCTTCCGCCGGCTAGACCTGCCCGCCGGCCACGCCATCGATCGAGCTAGCGCGCCCGATCCCGGCCCGTGAACAGCACGACCGCGTCGTCGTCCACGCCGATACCGGCGCGCCCGAGCGTGAGCAGGCCAGCCAGGCCGGAGCTGCCCGTCGCGTCGACGGGAATCGTCGTGCTGGCGCGAGCCAGGCGGTTGGCCTCGGCAACCGTGGGATCGGACACGACGATCGGGAAGCCGCCCGAGCGGAGCATGCCGCGCGTGACCGCGAACCAGTCGTAGGTCTCGTCGTCGAGAATGCCGTGGGCCAGCCCGTGCGGCTCGCCCTCCCACGGCCACATGAACTCGTTCTTGTGCGTGACGGCGTAGCCGAGCGCCGCTTCGAGCTCCAACCCGTCACGGTGCTCGCGGACCAGATCCGCCCACTGCCGCGCACTGTCGAGCTCGATGCCCGCGCCGCTCTCCGGCGGCAGCTCGCCTCCGTAGCCCAGCGCGGGCAGGACACGCCGCATCACCCGCGCCCAGGCGCGGCAGAGCGGCGCTACGGCCTCCGTCTGCACGGCATGGAAGCGCGGCAGCCGGCCCGCGCCGCGGCGCTCGGCTTCCTCATAGGCCTGCACCGTGGCGCTGGCGAGCGCTCCGCCGCCGACCTGGACGAAAATCCTATCAGGCGGTGCCGAAGCGGCGAGCATCTCGTACGCGAGCGTCATTCCGCCTTCGACGACCAGCCCGTTGTCGCTGCCCTGGCACGAGAACGGGACCGCTCCCTCGGTCACGGCGCGGCGGAAGCCGAGCGTGCACGGATCGCCCGGCTCGGCGCCGTCCCGCTGGCACACTTCTACCGTCGCACCGAGCGCGTCGAGCCGCGAGACCACGGCGGGCTCCGCCCAGGTCGGCACGAACACGCGCAGCGTCCGCCCGGCCGCGCTCGCCACCACCGCGGCGGCCAGCGCGGCGTTGCCGCAGCTCGAGATCGCCAGCGGGCGTTCGCGCGCCGGAGCGCCCGGCAGCGTCTCGAGATACAGCATGAGCCCCATCAGGTGCCGCGCCTTGTGTGAGCCGGCGACGTTCCCGGTCTCGTCCTTGACGCGCAGGCGCCCCTTCCAACCCACAGCGCGCGCGAGCTCCACTGCGTCGCCGAACGGCGTCTTCGAGAAACCGTGGCCGTCCACCTCGGCGACACGCCGGTCGAGCGCCCTCACCTGTTCGACCCAAGCCTGATCTTCCACGCCCGCGCGCTGGTAGGAGCCGAGCAGCGAGCGGAAGGCGATGAACGGATTGTCGTCGTCCGGCGCAGGGAACGGAACGTGTGCCACGTCCAGCCGCCGCTCCAGCACGTGATCGACGTTGTCGCCCTCGCGCGCGTGTGGACAGCGGAACGGCGGCAGACCGCTGCCCTCGACGCGCTCTCCGCAGCCGCTGCACACGAAGAACGTCGGCAGGTTCATGTTCGGCCTCAGCCGGCGAGCCCGGTGCGCGCGTTGAAGCTCTCGATCAGCTTGTCCCAGATCGGCAGCATCTCGCGCAGACTGCGCCAGTAGCTCTGGTCACGGCGCGCATCGAACTCCTCGATGGACAGCCCCTGCTGCTCCACCCAGGTGTAGTAGCCGAGGTTGAACATGCGCTCGCGATCCACGCGGCGGCACTCCAGCGTGTGGTCTACCCCGGCTCCTGCCAGATGCTGGCCGAACACCTCGCCGGCGTTCACTGCGTCGAACTTTCCGCCGAAATCGCGCTCCAGGATGCGCTCGCGCTCGGAGCCGTACATCTCGCCGCCGTCCGTCGCGACCGTGAAGACGGCGTCGTCCGCCCCGAGGCCGTAGAGCTTGGCGGTCTTGATGGACGCGATGATGTTGCACACGCTGGACAGCCCGAAATCGCCGAGCCGTTCGATGATGCCGGCCGGCACGCCGCGCCGCTCGGCGAGATAGCGACGGCCTTCCTCGCTGCCGAACATCACCTCCACGGCGTCGCTGCTCTTGTCCGACACGGCGACGACCACGTCGGTGTTCATCACGTTGTGGATGAGCGGCACGTGCTTGTCACCGATGCCCTGGATGTTGTGCTCGCCGTAGCCGTTGTAGAGCAGCGTCGGGCACTCCAGCGCCTCGACGGCCGCGATGTGCGTACCGTAGCGATCCTTCATGTGATCGCCGGCAGCGATGGTGCCCGCCGAACCCGTCGCCGAGGCGAAGGCGGCGGCGCGCAGCCCGGGCTGGTTCTTCTTCAGCGTCTCGTACACGTGCTCGAGCGCGCGGCCCGTGCACAGGTAGTGCACCAGGTGGTTGCCGAACTCGCAGAACTGGTTGAAGACGATGTTCTTCGGGTCCTGATCGAGCCGGGCGCACTCGTCATAGATTTCCTTGACGTTGCTCTCCGTGCCCGGGGTGCGGATGATGTCGTCCTTGTCGGCCACCCAGCGCTCCAGCCATTCGAAGCGCTCGCGGCTCATGCCCGCCGGCAGGATCGCCACGCCGTGGCTCTTCATCAGGCGCGAGATCGCCACGCCGCCGCGGCAGTAGTTGCCGGTCGAGGGCCACAGTGCCCGGTGCGTCGTCGGGTCGAACTGCCCGGTCACCACGCGCGGCACCAGACAGCCGTAGGCCGCCAGCACCTTGTGCGCGCCGATCATCGGGAAGCGGTTGCCGAGCAGCACGACGATCTTCGCGTCCACACCCGTGAGCGACGACGGCAAAACGACGTGTTCGGGCACCGTCGCGAATCCGCGACGATCCGCCGCGTCGTACCAGTGGACGCGGAACAGGTTCAGCGGGTGCGGATCGTCGGGATCGATGCCGGCCAGCTGCTCGCGGATCTTCGAAGGGATCTCCTCCGGATGCGCGAGCTGGCGCAGCGTGGGCAGCCGGATGCCCGCTTCGCGGAAGCGCCCGATGCTGCGCTCCAGTACCTGTTCATCGACAACGTCACGTTCCAGTCCAAGCTGCGGCATGATTCATCCTATCGCCTGCATCCGCGCGCCGAGGCGCGCGACCTGTTCGCGCGCCTCGGCGACAATGGCCCCGTGGTCGGCGACCAGCAGGCGGCCCTCCCGTACCACGATCCGTCCCGCGACGACCACGAGGCTCGTCACCCCGCCCGCAGTCACCACCAGGTCGGCCACGGCGCCCGACGAAAGGCCGAACCCGGCGCCGAAGCGCGCGGAAAGCAGCCGCCTGCCGCCGTCGAAGCGGCGCGCCGCTTCCGCGGCCGGCTCGCCGTGAGCAGCAAGCTGCTCGGCCAGCACCCGCCGCTCCTCGAGCATCTCCGCCGGGTAGCCGTCGGTGCCGAGCGCCACGTTCGGGTGGTCCGGCAGATACGCCGGATAGCCGACCTTGTTGCCCAGGTTCGAGCGCGGGTTCTGCACGATCCAGCAGCCGCGCTCCCGGGCCAGCCGCATCGCCGCGGCATCGAGGTGCACGCCGTGCGCCAGGATCGACCCGGGCACGAGCGCGCCCAGCTGGTCGAGCCGCTCGAGCGGCCCGGCGTAGCCGCGCTGTCGCGCGTCCTCGACGTCCTCGGCGGCCTCGGCCATGTGCACGTGCAACACCGTGCCGAGCTCGCGGCACAGGTCCCCGGCGCGCCGCAGCGTCGCGTCGGAGACCGTGAACGATGCGTGCAGCCCGACCAGCCCCTTCACGCGATCGCTGTCACGCTCCCGCGCGAAGCGCCGGCACTCGTCGAGCCCGCGCCCGGCTTCCTCGAGCCCACCGTTGCGCTCCGTCGCGCCGTAGCAGCAGAGCGCGCGCATCCCGAGCTCCTCGCAGGCGTCCGCCAGGATGTCGAGCGAGCCTTCGACAAGCGCGGGCGACTCGTGGTGGTCGACAAGCGCCGTCGTGCCGGCGAGCAGCGCCTCGGCGACGTAGTAGCGCGCCGCCGCGCCGAGCGACGCCGCGTCCAGCGCGCGATCGAGCTTCCACCACAGCCGCTCGAGGATCTGGAGGAAGGTCTCCGGCGCGGGCGTCGGCGGCGGCAGGCCGAGCGCGAACAGGCCGCTGTACAGATGCGTGTGGGCGTTGACGCGGCCCGGCTCGATGACCGCGTCGGCGCAGCGCACCTGCGCGGCGCACTCCGGCGGCGCTTCCGGCAACGTGCCGACCGCCGCGATGTGCCCGTCGGCAATCGCCACCCAGCGCCCGTTGCGATCCGGGCCGATCAGGAGCTTGTTCAAGTCGCTTTCCAAGCCTGGCTCACCGCCAGTTCGTCGGATCCGACTTCGAGCGGATGCGTCCGACACCCATCGCCTTCGCAGCTGGCGAGTCCTTCATCGGCAGCGTGTAGCGCCGGATCCCGTCGAACTCCGCCAGCGCACCAGCCACCGCGCCGGCCGTCGGGACCAGGCCGATCTCGCCCACGCCCTTGGCGCCGAACGGCCCCTCGGGCTCGTGCTCCTCGATCAGCATCACGTCCACACGCGGCATGTCGCGCGCGCGCAGCACGCCGATCTCCCGCAGCTTGAACGTGACGGGCATGCCGTTTTCGCACGGCAGCTCCTCGGTCAGCGCGTAGCCCAGGCCCATGTGCACGGCGCCCTCGATCTGCCCTTCGCACAGCGCGGGGTTCACGGCCCGGCCCACGTCGTGCGCCGCGATCATACGATCGACGCGGCCGTCCTTGTCGAGCACGCACACCTGCGTCGCGAAACCGAACGCCGTGTGCGTCTTCACCTTGTCGACCTTGGCGCCCGGCTTGGTGGTGTCGTCGATCACGACCTCGCCCTCGTAGACCTTGCCCACCAGATCGCCGAGCGGCGCGCCGCCCTTCAAGTCCGCCGCCAGCTTCTTCGCCGCGTCCTCGACGGCGCGCCCGCCGAGCAGCGTGCCGCGCGAGCCCGTGGTCTGGCCCGAGCCGAGCTGGAAGGTCGCGTCGACCTTCGGGCGGAACACGTCGGCAGGTAGTCCCGTGACCTCCACCGCGCACTGCACCAGCACCGTGAGCAGCCCCTGCCCCATCTCGGTGAAGCCGTTGTAGAGCGAGACCGTGCCGTCCTTCTCGACGACCAGCCGCGCCTTGCCGTACTCCACCGCGCCGTTGCCGATGCCGCTGTTCTTGATGCCGCAGCCGATGCCGACCGCACGGCCCTGCTGTTTCGCCGCGTAGTAGGCGTCCTTGACCGCTTCGAGCGTCTTTTTCAGCCCCACGGACTTTTCGAAGATCTGCCCGGAGCTGAACATGTCGCCAACGTCGACGGCGTTCCTCCAGCGCATCTCCCAGCCGTCGATGCCCACTTCTTTCGCGAGCAGATCCATCGCGCCCTCGACGCCGAACGACGCCTGGTTCGCACCGAAGCCGCGCATCGCGCCGCAGGGCGGATTGTTGGTCGCGACGGCCAGCGCCTCCACGTCCACGTTGGGCACGCGGTACGGCCCGCACGAGTGCCCGGCCGCGCGCTCCAGCACCTTGGCGCCGACCGAGGCGTAGGCGCCCGTGTCACCGGTCATCCGCACGCGCAGCGCCGTGAGCTTTCCCTCCGCGTCGCAGCCGACCTCGTAGTGCATGCGGATCGGGTGGCGCTTGGGGTGGATGCGGATCGACTCCTCGCGGCTGAGCGTGATGCGCACGGGCCGCCCCGTCAGCTTGCAGAGCAGCGCGGTCTGCGACTGGATCGACATGTCCTCCTTGGCGCCGAACGCGCCGCCGCAAGGCACCAGCTCCACGAACAGATCCTTCTCGTCGATGCCCAGGAAGGCCGAGACCTGCCGCTGATCGTCGAAGATCCCCTGCCCCTGCGTGTACAGGTGCAGCCGGCCGTCCGCGCGCGGTTCGCACAGAGCGCTCTCCGGCTCGAGGAACAGGTGTTCGATGCGCTGGGTCTGCCAGGTGCCGCGCACCACGTGGGCGCTGTCGGCCAGCGCCTTTTCCGTGTCGCCACGCGCGAACGCGGTGCGCGACAGCACGTTCGGATACGCCGGATTGACCTGCGGCGCGCCCTCGGCGAGGCCCGCATCCGGATCCAGCACCGGCTCGAGCACCTCGTACTCGACCTCCACCAGCCCTGCCGCCTCGCGCGCGGTGCGCTCGTCCTCGGCAGCCACGGCGGCGAGCACGTCGCCCACGCAGCGCACTTCCTCGCCCTCCGCCACGAAGCCGGGCCAGTCGTTCTCGATCAGGCCATAGAAACGCTTGCCGGGCACGTCCGCGGCTGTCGCGACGACCACCACGCCAGGCAACGCGCGCGCCTCGGACGTGTCGATGCGCTTGACCCGCGCGCGCGGGTGGTCCGACAGCTTCACCGCGCCAGACAGCAGGCCTTCACGCACGAAATCCCCGATGTACGGCCGGACGCCGAGCGTCATCTCGCCGCCCTCGAAGCGCGCCAGCGACTTTCCCACGTGGCCGTCGCTCCCCGGCTCGGGCAGCGCCTCGCCGCGCTTGCCGCGCGCGTACATCTCGATGGCGTCGAGCACCTTCACGTAGCCCGTGCAGCGGCACAGGTTGCCGTCGATGGCCTTGGCGATCTCGTCGCGACTGGGCTCGGGGTTCTTGTCCACCAGCGCCTTGGCGCGCAGCGCAATGCCCGGGATGCAGAAGCCGCACTGCAGCCCCGCCGTCACCAGGAACGCGCGCGAGAGCAGCTCGCGGTCCGCCTCGGGCACGCCCTCCAGCGTCAACACTTCCTTGCCCGCCGCCTTCTCGGCCGCCCAGGCGCAGGTCACGCGCGCCACGCCGTCGACCAGCGCCAGGCAGCAGCCACACTGGCCCTGCGGCTTGCAGCCGTCCTTCACCGACAGGACGCCGAAGCGACCGCGTAGGGCATCCATCAGCGTCTCGCCGGCGCGCGGCTCCATCGCCACGCGCTTTCCGTTCAGGGAAAACTCGATCTCGGGCACGGTATCTCCAGCTTTCGAAAGCCGGATGATACCGCAATTTTCCGCGGACGTTGACGCGCGGGGCCGGGGAGAGCACCGTTATCGTGTTCCCGCTTCCTCTTTTCCTCCAGGCCCCGAACGCGCGCGGCCGGGAAGGAGCCATATGTCCTCCAGGTATTTCGCTGCAGCGGTCCTCATGGCCTTTGCTGGGCTCGTCGGCTACGGGTGCAGCGCCGCATCTGGAGCCGCCAACTCGCCCGGCAGCGGTGGCGGAGCCGCCACGGGCGGCGGCAGCAATGGGGGGACCGGCGGCGGCAGCGGCGGCATCGACGGTGGCGGCGCGCAGGGCGGCAGCGCGGGCAACCCACAGGGCGGCAGCGGGGGCAGCGGCGCCAGTGCCGGCAGCGGCGGCAGCTCGGGCAGCGGCGGCGGGCTGGGGCACTGCGATCCCAAGAACGGCGATCTCGCCGGCTGCGAGTGCACGGCCGGCACGCCCCCCCGCCCCTGCTACCCGTCCTCGCTCGATCCGGCGACGCGTCACATCGGCGACTGCAAGGACGGCACGCAGAAGTGCACCGGCGGCGGCGAGTTCCCGGTCTGGGGCAACTGCACCGGCGCGGTCGGCCCCGCGAGCGAAGTCTGCAACGACGGCCAGGACAACGACTGCAACAACAAGGCCGACTGCGGCGACCCCTCGTGCGCCACTTTCCCAGGCTGCGGCGGCAGTTGCGCGAACGGCCAGACCCGCCCCTGCTACACCGGGCCGCCTAACACCCAGGGCGTCGGCACCTGCCGCGCCGGCACGCAGACCTGTACCAACGGCAACTGGCCCACCACCTGCACCGGCGAGGTCACGCCGGTGAAGGAAGTGTGCAGCGACGGGCTCGACCACAACTGCAATCACCTGCCCGGCTGCCTCGACGCGTTCGCCTGCGCGCTCGACCCGGCCTGCCAGCCCACGTGCAAGGCCGATCCCGGCTGCAGCTGCCCCAGCGGCAGCGGCGAGACCGCCACCTGCCCCGACGGCACCTACGGCATCACCAAGGGCGCCACCATCACCAAGCCGGGCACCGTCGAGTGCTGCCCGTGCACCGCGAGCGACTGCGGCAACCCCGGCTGCTGCGCGGAGTCGGTGTGCAAGGGCAACTCGCAGTGCTCCGGTTTCCAGTGCGGCCCGCTGCCCGCCTCCTGCGGCGGCAAGGTCGGCTTCGACTGCGACGACTTCCCCGAAGACTGCGACGTCACCTGCTGCAAATGCACGCAGTGCCCGCCGTGATCTCCCCCTATAGCTCCGGCGGGTCCTGGCAGCCGCGGCGCCCAGTTGGCGTCGCGGCGAGGCCCGGCTACGCTCCCGACGTTGAACCCCCGGAGCGACGACGAAACGCAGGCGATGACCGACTTCAAGTCGGCCGCCATGCAGACCGGGAGCCGGCGCCCGGTGATCGGCGGGCGCTACGAAGTGCTCGGGCTGGTCGGCGCAGGCGGCATGGGCAGCGTGTACCGCGTGCGCGACAGGGAGCTCGACGAAATCGTTGCGCTCAAGATGCTGAAGCGTGAGCTCATGACTCTGCCGGGCGTGCTCGAGCGTTTCAAGCGCGAGGTGAAGCTGGCCCGGCGGGTGACCCATCCCAACGTCGCCCGCACCTTCGACATCGGCGAGCACGAGGGCGAGCGGTTCCTCACGATGGAGTACATCGACGGCGAGCCGCTGTCGGCGGAGCTCGCGCGCGGCGGCGCGCTGTCAATCGCGCGTGCGCTGTCCATCGCCAGAGCCCAGTGCGCCGGCCTGACGGCAGCGCACGACGCTGGCGTTGTGCACCGGGACCTCAAGCCGCACAATGTGATGCTCGAAAAAAGCGGCCGCGTGGTGGTGACCGACTTCGGCATTGCGCGCACGCACGTCGACGAACCGTCGCACACGCTGGGCGGCGCGCTCGGCACGCCCGCCTACATGGCGCCCGAGCAGGTGGAGGGAGCGCGCGATGTGGACGCTCGCGCAGACGTGTACGCGCTCGGCGTGACGCTGTTCGAGATGCTGACAGGCGAGCTGCCCTGGCAGGGCGACTCGGCGATCACACTCGCGGCAGCGCGCCTCACCGGATCGCCGCCCGACCCGCGCACACGACGCCCGGACCTTCCCGAAGATATCGCAGAGCTGGTGCTCGGCTGCATGGCGCGCTCGCCAGACGATCGACCGGCGAGCGCGCGGGACCTGGCGAAGACACTGGCGGACCTGATCTCGACCTGGAGCGACGTGACGGAGGAGCCCCCCGCCTCGAGCTGGCGCCCGGTGCTACCCGCCGACCCCACTCCGGTGGGCGACAAGACCGTTGCGGTGCTGCCCTTCAAGAACGGCGGTCCACGCGACGACCAGTACATCGCCGAGGGTCTGACCGAAGATCTGATCGACACACTCAGCATGGCGCAGGGGCTCAGGCTCCGCCCACACAGCGCTGTGGTCGCGTTCACTGGCGCGGTGGACTCGCGCGAGGTGGGCCGCGAGCTCGGCGTGCAGGTCGTGGTCGAGGGCTCCGTGCGGCGCGCTGGACAGATGCTGCGCATCGCCGCACGGCTCGTCAGCGTGGCGGACGGCTTCCAGCTCTGGGCAAAGCGCTTCGATCGACCCGCCACCGATCTGCTCGTGGTCAGCGACGAGGCGGCCGCTGCCATCGCCGAGGCGCTCACGGTAGCCGCTGCCGCCCCCGTACGCGCGGCGCCCACCGACCCGCGCGCGATCGAGCTCTACCTCAAGGCGCGCGCCGAGCTCCGGCGGCAGTGGCGCGCGCCGGTGGAGCGCTCGGTCGAGCTGTACCGTCAAGCGCTCGCTCTGGCGCCCGGCGATGCGACGATCCTGGCCGGCTACGCGCGGGCTTGCGTGCGGCTGTGGTTCTTCAACGGCAACGAGGAGCTCGGAGAACAAGCCGAGCAGCTCGCAGAGCAAGCGCTGGCCCGCGCTCCGGAGGGCAGCGACTCGCTCGTCGCGATGGCCGGCGTGCACTTCGCCCAGCGCCGGGTGGCTGCGGCCGCACGCGGGGTGCAGGCAGCGCTGTCACGGGCGCCGCTCCTGGCCGACGCCCACCACCTGCTGGGACTGATCCTGGGCGAGATCGGCCGGCCCGAGCTCGCCATCGCCCAGCTCCAGAGTGCGGACCAGCTCGACCCCGGCCTGCGCGCGGGCTTCGACCTGGCACGCCTGCTCGCTCTGCTCGGCAGGTACGACGAAGCGCTGTCGATCCTGCACCGTCCCGCCGAGGATCCGGAGTCGCAGTTCTCCGCGCTCTCGCTTGCCGCGCGGTTCGCTCTGTGGCGCGGCGACAGCGAGCACGCTAGGAAGCTCCGGCCAGCGCTCGAGGCGGCACCCACGACCGAGCCCATCGAGTACGCCCGGCTGCTCGTCTCGCTGCTCGAGAAGGGCAGCCTCGGGCCCGACGAGCTCGCCTTCATGCAAGAGCAGCTCGGCGTGCGCCGCGGCCGGCAGATGGTGCTGGTGCACCAGCTCGAGTGCGAGGCTTTCGCCCGCGCGGGCGAGCCTGCCAGCGCGCTCGAGCAGCTCGACAGAGCGGTCGACACAGGTCTTCACGACCTGACCTGGCTCGAGCACTGCGAGGCGCTGGAATCGCTACGGAGCGACCCGCGCTTCGACAAGGCGCTCCGCGTCGTCTCGGAGCGCGCCCGCGAGGTACGCGCCGCGCTCGGGCTGGACTAGACCGCGTCAGCGTCGCGGCGCTACTTCAGCTGGCTGTCCTTGCTGCCGCGCCGGTTGTACAGGGCGTGCTCGGTCTCCTCCGCGTCGGCCTCGGCCTGGCACTCGACGCAGCGCCGCACCCCGGGCAGCGCGTTCCGCCGCTTTTCCGGAATCGGCTCGCCGCAGCTCTCGCAATCCGCGAGGCTCTCGCCCCTGAGGCGGCTCCGCGCCCGCTCGACGGCGTCCGCCACACTGGCGTCGATCTGCTCCTGCACCGCCCCGTCCTTGGCCCAACCTGTCGCCATCGCCTGATCCCTTGTCGCTCGCGTCTTCCGCCAAGAATAGCCGAGCGCCCGTCTTCGTCCAGCCGGTTCACTCCTTCCCGCCATCCGCCGTACCCGCGTCCGTGGAGGCAGCTTCCGCTCCAGGCGCACACGGATCCGGCGGCGGCGCGACAGGCGGCGCGACCGCTCCGAGCGTCGCAGCGCTGCCTAGCTTCCCGCCGCACCGCATCCTCGTCGAGCACCGGGCGACATAAGTCCTTTCCGTGCGGGAGGGCAGCACGCGGCAGTAGACCGTCTGGGGTTTGTCGGTCCGGCGCGGTATCCTGCGGGGCGATGTCGTCACTGCGCGTCGCGTGTCTGTTCGCCGTCGCGCTCGCGGCGTGCAGCTCCGCGCCGGGCGCCGCGACGGACGGCGACGCCGCGGTCGCGCCCGTCGACGGCACCAGCGATTCGGCCGACGCCGGCGCGGCCGGCGACGCGGGCGACGCGGGTGCCGCCGACGCGAGCGACGCCTCGGCGTCGTGCCCCGCGCCGGCGCTCGCCGCCGTGCTGACGTTCCAGCTCGCGCACGCGGCCTATCCCGGCAGCGGTCACCCCGACGTGGCCGTGCACGTGCCGCCCGGTTTCGATCCCTGTCGCCAGCCGTCGCTGGTGATGTTCTTCCACGGCTTCGAGAACTGCGTCATGAACGCCATGGGCGCGACCGACAGCGTGTGCACGCCCGGCAGCCCGGCGCGCGTGGCGCTCCACCTCGCCGAGCAGTTCGACGCCGCAAACGTCAACGCCATCCTCGTCGCGCCGGAGCTTTCCTTCGACGCCGACACCGGCAACCCCGGCAACCTGGACAACCCCGGCGAGGTCCGCGCCATGCTCTCCGAGCTCCTGGTCGACAATCTCGCGCCGCTCCTCGGCGTGTCGGTCGACGTGCCCGATCTGGATCGCATCGTGGTCGCCTCGCACTCCGGCGGCTACTGGGCCACGGCGCGTACGCTCGCGGTGGGCGGCCTCGATGTCGACGAGGTCGAGCTCTACGACTCGCTCTACGGCCAGGACTCCACCTACTCCGACTGGACGACGAGCGACGTCTCGCTGTTCGACCCGTCCGCGCTGCCCGCGCGGCGTTTTTCCATGATCTGGACCACCGGCGGCGGCACCTACGCCCTGTCCGAGCAGCTCGAGAGCAACGTCGAGAGCGCGCTCTCCAGCGCCGGGCTCGATTCGCTGCTGTTCTTCCAGGAGGACACCGCGCCCACGCCCACCGACGCGGAGCTCGCGCAACCGTTCGTGTTCAAGCACAGCGGCCTTTCCCACTACGGCGTGCCGCTCTACTACTTCGAGCGCGTGCTCGCCGCCTCGGACATCGCGCCGATCCCCTGAGCCGACGCCACTAGCTGCGCGCCGGACGATCCGGGCCTAGTTGCAGCCCGCCGGCTGCATCGCCGTGATCCAGTCGCGGATGAGCTGGACGCCTTCGCTGTGGGGCATCTTGCTGCCGAGGGGTGGCATGCGGATCTTGGGATCCGTCGCGCTGATGCGGCAGATCATGACCGACTGTTCCGGGCTGCCCGGCACCACGTCGAGCGTCAGGCCACAAGTCGCGCCGCCGGCCGAGGTCGGCAGCTTGCAGACGCCCCAGTTGGTCGGATCCCCGACCGGGTCCGTGTCCCCGTACGCGAGCCGGAGCGCGCTCTGCGTCGCTCCCCCGCCCTTGGTGTGGCAGTGTCCGCAGTTCGAATCGAGGTAGGCGCGCGCGCGATCGACGAGCGGCGCCTTGCCGAACGGATCGACGAGCGTCTGGCGCTGGGCGGCGGGCGGCGGCGCGGCGCTGAACCAGCCCAGCGAGGCCATGTGATCGATCTCGTTCTCGGGGCCGTTGCCGTAGTCGTGGTCGCGGTTGAGCTGCCGGGTGTGGCCGCCGAGCGTGTTCAGCTTCGCCCCGGTGCCGTGACACTTCTGGCAGTCGTTGGTGTTGGGCACGCCGTAGTCGTTGTGCTGCTGCTTGCCGTGCACGTCGATCCAACTGACGGGCACGTCGGCTCCGGCCACGGTGTTGACGGCCTCCGTCTCCGCGTCGTTGTAGAGATACGTGTGCGCCGTCCAGCCCGTCGACTCGTGCACGAGCAGGCGGGTCTCGATCAGCCGCTCTCCCTTCGACGGGTCACGCATGTCGGCGAGGAAGCCGAAGGTCTTGACCAGGATCGTTCCCACCGGGAACTTCCAGTCCCCCGTCGGGTCGTAGCCGACCTTCTTGCCCTCCGGCACGTACATGAAGCGGTGCTTGTTCGCGTAGTCGGAATAGAGCGGCGCGTTCACTTCGTACGGCACCACGCCGTCGTTCGGCAGCTGCCGCTTCATGTCGCGGAAGATGTGCCACTGGCCGAGCTTGTCGTACGGCTTGCCCTCGGGCGCCGGCGTCACGTGCGACGGCGGCGTCGGGCTCTGGCTGCTGCCGCAGCCCGCCAGCAGCGCGGCCAGCAGACCAAGCAGCATCCCCGCCATCAGCGTCCTCACGCCGGAATCATGTGACAGGCATCGATCAGGCGCCAGATTGTGTGCCATTTTGCCACAGTTTTGTGGCAAAATGGCACACTTTCAGCGCGGAATGCGGAACCCGTCCGGAGGGACCTCGAGCCCGCTCGGCACCGTGTCGGGTCGCGACGGATCGTGGGTGCGATCGATGAGCCCCTTGTCGAGGAACATCGTGATGGCCTGAACCTCGTCGGCGGAGAGCTTCCGGCTCTGGCCCCGCTCGTGCGACCGCTCGGCCTCGTGCGCCACGGCGTCCTCGAGCTTCACCACCGAGCCGTCGTGGAAGTACGGCCCCGTCTCGCGGATGTTGCGCAACGTCGGCACGCGGAATGCGCCGCGGTCCTGCGGCTCGTTCGTCACCTCGTAACGGCCCAGGTCGCTGCCGTCGCCGATGCCCCGATTCGCGTAGCGCTCGCTCTCGAAGCGCGGGGGCACGTGGCAGCTCGAGCAGCCCGCCTCCGCGAACAGATTCATGCCGCGGATCGACTCCGCGTTCAGCCCACCGGTGTCGCCCGCGGCGTAGCGATCGTAGTTCGCCCGCCGCGTGACGAGCGTGCGCTCGAACGCGCCCAGGGCCCGCGTCACGTCCACGTAGCTCACCGGCGCTGCTTCACGTGGAAACGCCGCCTGGAACAGCTCGACGTACTTCGGGATCGCGGACAGATCCACGACCAGCTGCGCGGGATCGCGGTTCATCTCCACCGCGTTGGTGAGCGGCGAGTGCACCTGGCTCTCGAGCGAGTCCGCGCGGCCGTCGTCGAACAGCTGCTCGCGGTATGCGGCATTCCAGAGCGTCGGCGCGTTGCGCTGGGTGTGGTTCGGGCCGACGCGCCCCGGGCCCGTGGGGCCGGTTCCTTCGACGCCGATCGAGCGGGGCAGGCCATCGGACATGCCCCAGATCTCGCTGTGGCAGGTCGCGCAGGCCACCTTCCGGTCCGACGACAGGATGGGGTCGTAGAACAGCAGCCGGCCGAGCTCCGCCTTGGCATCCGTCGTGGGATTGTCGGCGGGAGCCGGCGCAACGCCCAGGAACGACCGCTTCCACGGCAGAGGCGGCCCGCTCTCGCCCGCATCGGGCGCTGGGCTGCCGCAGCCGATAGCGAGCAGCGCCGCTAGAGCTGCACCGGCGAGAGAACGGTGCCCTTGCACTGGTAGGCCGTGGAATCCGTCGTGTGCTTGGTGGGATCGCTGATCCCGTCAGGTGCGTGGAAATCGCGGAACGACGGGACGTCCGTGGTGCCCAGGCACAGGCCAATGCTCTGGCCCGGCTCCTCGATGCCGTCCCAGATGACGTCCTCGAGCGGCTTGATCTTCCACAGACCGAGCAAGCTGCGCGGCGCCCCGCCGTTGCCCGTGAAGGTGTTGTCGTGGATGTAGATCGAGTGCGAGTACGGGCTGGTTTGTGGATCCGGCTGTGGCTTCGGCGTCATCAGCATGGCCACCGTGTCGAAGCTCAACATCAGCACGCCGGTGGAGTCGTTGTTGGTGAGCGTGTTGTTGTGGATTTCCACCTCGTCGGCGGCAAGCACCAGCATGCCGGTGCCCGTAGGCACGTTCGAGACGATCGAGCCCTGCTCGGCGAAGTTCTCCCGGTTGTTGTCGTGCACCTTGTTGTCGTGCACGTTCGACTTCATCGAGTCCTTCTTGTCGAGATTGGGCAGCGCGAACACGAGGATACCCGCCGTATTGTCCCAGGATTCGTTGCCGTAGGCTTCACCGTTGGTGGTGTTCTCGAACTCGATTCCCGCCACGTTGCCGTGCACCTTGTTGTTGCGCACGATGGCGTTCGTACATTGGCCGACGTACAGCCCCGCGTCCGCCGCGCCCACGACCTCGCTGTCCTCCACCAGCACGTTGGTGCTCTGGACCGGATAGATGGCGTAGGCCCCGTTGTTCGTCACGGAACCGGCGTCCCAGCTCACCTTGATATTGCGGAAGGTGACGCCCGTGGCACCGGTCACGACGATGCCGTCGCCGTGGCTGTTCTTCAGCGAGAGGTTTTCGACCTTGAAGCCGTCGCCGGTGACGCTGAAGGCGTCCTTGCCCTCGGTCTGCTTGTCGAAGTCGAGCACCACATCGGTGTTCTTCGAGCCGACGCCCTTCACGGTGACGTCGTTCGTCGTCAGGCTAAGCTCCTTCTTGAAGCTGTACGAGCCCGGACAGAAGCAGATGGTGTCGCCCGATTTCGAGTTGATGAGCTCGGTCTGCACCGCCGTCGTGTCGTCACTGCCCGCGGCCAGGATCACGCTGCAGCCCGAGGTGTCCTCCCCACCGGAACAGCTGGTGACGACTCCACCCTTCCCGGAGCCGTTGTTCGCCGGCGTGCTGCCGCTGCCGCAGCCGGCTGCAAGCAGGAGCGCGACCGGGAGCAGAACAGGGCTCCGAAGCCATCTCGCGTCAGTCATCGACGAAACCTCCTGGGTCGTGGCCGGCGTGGGCCCCCTCCGGACGCCGCGCCGAACGCGCAGCATAGCTTCTGTATTGGCACGGAGCGACCGCCGCGCCACCCTACACGTTCCCGCAGCGAAAAACGTGGGCCCGGAGCGATCCCGGCCGGCTTCAGCGGAACTGGTAGGCGGCGGCCAGCCCGAAGTGCTTGCGGATGTTGTAGTACTTGAAGCCCTGCCAGCTGACCTGGGTCTCGGCGCGCAGGATGAACCCGCCCTTGATGCGCGCGCTCAAGCCACCGGTGAAGCCCCCGACCGGATCGATTCCCCAGTTGGCGATGCGTGGGCCGCCGTACAGCCACGTCTGATCGAAGATCCGGAACGCCAGCGGCAGTGACGCCCCGAGCCAGGCGAAGCCGGCCTCGCCTTCCACACCGGCAACGAAGTCGGAGCTGCGCAGGTAGTTGATGCGCACGGCGCCGCCCGCGCCCGCCGCACCGGTGTCGAACACGGTGATGCCGGACAGCGACAGCCAACGGGTCGGCTCGCCAGTGACCCAGAGCTGCCCCGCTCCGCGCGCCGGTTCGCTGACGTACGGGCGCTTCGTGACCATCGCGGCGCCGACGCCGACCTCGAGGCTGCGGTCGTCCATGAGACCCGACGCCGGTCGGAAGCTGGCGAGCGGCGCGCAGCCACAGAGCAGCGACAGGATGGACAGGAGGAGAACCAGAAACGTCGACTTCAAATGCTACTGATTCCGATCCCCCCGCGGACATGAAGATAGCGGCAGCGCGCGAACGCGCAACGCATCCCGCGTCGTTGTGGCGGTCGCGCAATGTCCGCGTTGGCGCAAAGCACACGAAATTATTTCGTCGCACTTTGCGCGCGCGTGGATTTGACCAGACGCCGATCGAATGACAGCTTCATGCTTCGCATGCTTCGCGCTTCGTTCTGGGCGATCGCTTCTCTCCTGCTCGTTGTCGGGTGCGGTCCGCGCCCACTGGAGCCACGCGATCCGACACCCGGCGTCCCGCACTTCACGGTCAAGACGTTCAACGTCGCGACCGGCAAGCACGACGACGCCGCCACCGTAAGCGCGGTTGGCCAGGACAACGCGGACATCGTGTGCCTGCAGGAGACGACGCCCGAGTGGGAAGCAGTGCTCCAGGCGCGCTACGGAAAACAGTACCCGTACCAGCTGTACAAGCCCACGCCTGGCGCCGCCGGGCTCGCCGTGCTGTCCCGCTATCCGGTGCTGGATGCCGGCTGGCTCTGGGCGCCCAACGCCTGGCATCCGGCCTGGCACGTGCTGGTGAAGACTCCCGCGGGCTGGCTGCAGATCCTCGACGTCCACCTCAGGGCGATGACCGACGGGAACGGCGGGACGATGAACTCGTATCTGACGACCTCGGGCGATCACCGCTACGAGATCAAGTCGTTCACCGCCGATCTGACCAAGGACATCCCTACCCTGATCATGGGCGACTTCAACGAGTCGCCCGACGGTGCAGCGGTGCGCTACCTCGAAGACGAGGGCTACCAGAACGTGCTGCCGCTCTTCCATCCGGGCCAGCCGACGTGGCGACACGCGGGTGTCGCGGGACAGTTCCAGACGACGCTCGATCACATCCTGTTCGACGGGTCGCTGGAGCCACTGAACGCCTGGGTGATCAACGAAGGCCACTCCGACCACCTGCCCGTGATGGCGCACTTCCAGGCTGCCTACGACTGGCAGAGCAGCGGTCCGTAGCTCGGCGCGCCGGGCCGCCGCAGGCTAGAAGCGGAAACCGAGCTCGATCGCCAGGCGACGGTCCCAGCGCGACTCGGAGAGCGGCGCCATCTGGCTATGACGCCACATCTGCCAGCCGTGCAGGCCGAGGTGCACCGGCGTTCGCGGCGGCGTGTAGCCCACCCAGGCCTCGCCTTCGACCATCTGGTCGCGGTTGTGGAGGTCACGGTAGACCGTCTGCTGCTCCCGATCCGCACCGTCGAGCGAGTCGTACAGACCGACGCCGCCGCGGCCGCCGAGGTCCAGTCCGCCATACGAGAGGCGGGCACCGACCCGTCCGGAAGTGCCGATCGCGAAGTAGTAGCTGTGCTTCTGCAGCACGGTTTTCGTGCCCGCGGAGCCGAAGAGCTTTTCCCACTCGCGATACGGCAGCGAACGGACGCCCGCGAAGTCGATGCTGACGCTCGCATCGAGCCGGAGCAGTGCGCCGCCGGCAGCGAACCACCACTTGGCCGAGGGCCCGATCAGATGGGCGAGCGCCAGCGTGTCGTCGCGGCCAAGCGACCAGCTGTCGATCACGCGTACCGCGCTGGCCACGGCGTACATGGACGCGTCGCCCGAGACCCCGGAAGCCGCCGGCTGGATATCCTGGGAGTAGTAGCCGGCCAGATCCGCCTCGAAGTACAGATCCAGATCCGCCCAGCCGCTGGAGTCGAAGCCGAGGCGCGTGCGCATGTTGGTGAAGTTGCCGTTGCCGAAATCGGTCGAGAAGCGCCCCGGCCTGAGAAAGCCCGGCATCGAAACGATGCGCGCGTCGAACTTCACGTCGTGCTCGAGACCCGAACGACCCTGGTCGTTGTCCGCGGCGGCAAACCCGTAGCCTAGGTCGAAACGGTGCGAGTAGGCCGTGCTGAAACCGAGATTGTCCGCGGGCAACGCGGGCGGCAGACGCTCGCCATCCAGCCGGTTGTGGATGTAGCGCGGGAAGCCGAGTGTCGCAGCCGCGATCTGGTTTCCGACGCCGCCCCCTTCCGGCGCGCTGTTCAGGTAGTTGCCGAACTGATTGAACCATTCGCCCGGCGCGAACCCGCCCATCGGCGTGTAGACGAGGTCGTTGATGCTGACCTTCTCCAGCCACTCCAGACCCCACTCGAACACGGCCGAGGTCGAGAACGAGTAGAGGAGCGAGGCCGGAACCGAGAGGCCGTTGGCCCGCGCGAACGAGTAGTACCCGGTGCCGGACGCAGCGTGCAGAACGTGGTTCGTGATGAAGAGGTTGTTATCGAAGCGTATGGCCTCGCCGGTGAAGCGCTGCGAGATGTCCGGGAAGTCCCAGTCCTCCTTGTTCTGCTCGGCCTTGACCCAGTAGTAGACGAGACCCGAGCCGAGCAGCCCGAACATCTCGGCCGCCGCTCTGACGTAGTGCGGCTTGTAGCGTTGTCTGGAAGCCCATTCGTCGTAGGTCCGCGCGAAGGATCTGCGCGCCCCGCCGGCATCTAGAAAGTAGCCGTCCGGCAACAGTGTCGACCCGAGCGCACGGTCGCCCACGGCGGGCGCGGCAGAATGCACCGGCGTCGCATTGGGGACGGCAGGCGCGGCGGCCGCAGCCGGGCCAGCTGCCAGCCCGATCGCCACGACGACCGCTCCGGAAAGCCCATGATGGTGGAGAATCGCCATACGCCGGGTGTTCCCGACACACCCGCCTAGCTGCACCCCGCGTGCCACCGCGTTGCCGCGCTGGACCTGGGGTCTTGCGCATGGAACGGCGCACCTTCTGCGCGTGAGCCCGCGCGGAGCCGCACCGGATGCGGTCGTTCACGGAGCTTCGAGGGAGCGTGTCCGGACCCCGTCCGGCGTGAGCAGGAGCTCACCGGGGCCGAGCCCGCGCTCCCGGCGCCAGTCCTGGCGGAAGCTCGCATTTTCCCGTCCGAGCCCGGTCGCCGGCGTGTCGCCGAAGACGAATTCGCGGTGGATACGGTGCCAGTTCGCCTCGGCTCCGAGCTCCGTCAGGACCGAGTACACGCCCCACTGGATGCGGTTCACGAACACGAAGTGGCGCGGCATGTTGAGCTTCTTCGAAAAGCCGGCGAAGCGCCCCTCGGGCGCGAACACCATGCGGAACGAGCGACGCGTGTACTCGTGGGTGAAGCGGAACACGCGGTCCTCACGGAACGGTTCGTAGAAGTAGCCGAAGTACTCGTACAGGTCGTCGGTCGCGAGGTCGCTGTCGGGCTTCAGGAACTCGAACTCGACGAGCAGCTCGCGGAACTCCTCCGGGCGCCCGGAGAGGTGCGCCGCCATCAGCTGCTTCCAGCGCACCAGCATGTCCGGCGGGAAGTACTTCACGCAGCCGAAGTCGAGGAACACGATGCGACCCTCGTCGTCGAACAGGTAGTTGCCCGGGTGAGGGTCGCCGTTGAACACGCCGAACTCGAACACGCAACCGAGGATGAAGCGGTAGAGGATCTCGCCGTAGCGATCCCTTTCCGCCTGCGGCAGCTCGAGCACCTCCAGAAAGCGCCGCGCCCGGACGAGGTCGCTGGTCAGCACGCGAGACGTGGAATAGTCGGGGTGGACCCGAGGCACGCGCATGAACGGGTGACCGTCGAACAGGTCGGCGAAGGCGGCCTGGCTCCTCGCCTCCAGCTCGTAGTCGAGCTCCTCGCCAATACGCGCCCTGAGCTCGTCGACCACCGGCTTCGGGTCGAGCGCTGAATACAGCATCCCCATCATGCCGTAGAGCATGTCGGCGTTGTCGAGGTCGGCCCTGATCGCCTCGGCCACGCCGGGGTACTGCACCTTGACCACGACGTCCTCGCCGGTTGGAAGCTCGGCGCGATGGACCTGGCCAATGGACGCCGCAGCGAGCGGCTCGTGCTCGAAGCGGGCGAATGCGCGCTCGAGCGGGCGCCCGAGCTCCTGCTCGACAACGTTGCGGATCAGCGGGAAGTCCATCCCCGGCGCCGAAGCCTGCAGCGACGACAGCGCCAGGCGGTATTCGGCCGGCACATCGTCGCTCACGAACGACAGCATCTGGCCGAGCTTCATCAGCGCGCCCTTCATGTGGCCCATTTCCTCGGCGACCCGCTCCGCGTCGGCGCGCCGGCGCGCTTCGTCGATGCGTGCCCGCCCCTCCGCGTCGGCGAACAGGCGTCTGAGCCCCGCACCCAGGCGGCTAGTGGCAAGCCGCGCGGCGAGCCGGCCGAGGCGGGTGATGCGCCCGGCCCGCGCCCTGGACCAGCCGCTGGGCCACAAGACGAGCAGCGCGACGGCGATCGCCGCGACCAGGACCACGCCAGAGGCAAGCCAGAGCCTCATCGGCGGCCTCGGGTGGACATGGCGTCTGTTTCCTAGGCCTGGACGCACGCCGCGTAAAGACCGCCAGATGGCGGCAAGCCGCAATCCTGCCTATATAGACGACGACGATGTCGCGCGTGTTGTCATTTGCCCTGTTCTTCCTGGTGGCGCTCGCGATCACCGGCGCCGTCCACTACTACCTCTGGGCGCGGCTGGTGCGTGACGTCGACCTCGGGCCAGTCCCGTTCCGGCTCTTGACGGGGCTCTTCATCACGCTCTTTCTCAGCGTGCCACTCACCTTCGCGCTGTCGACGACGCTGCCCGCGGAAAGCGCGCGGCCCATCCTGCTTTGCACCTACAGCTGGATGGGCCTGATGTTCTTCCTGCTGGTGCTGGTCGCCGGAACCGATCTGGTGCGCGTGGTGGTGCGGGTCGGTGAGCTCGCCACGGGCCGGCCGCCGCTGGATCCCGGCAGGCGGCTGACCCTGGCGCGGCTTCTGGCCGGTGGCGTAGCGCTGATCACCGCCGGCATGGGAGCGGCGGCCGTGCGCGGGGGCCTGGGCCGCGTGAGCGTTCGCGAGCTCCGCATCCGCCTCGGACGGCTGCCGCGGGAGCTCAACGGCCTGACCATCGTACAGCTCAGCGACATCCACCTCGGGCCCACGCTGGGGCGGGAGTTCATGCAGGACATCGTGGCGCGCACCAACGCGCTCGAGCCGGATGTGATTGCGATCACCGGCGATCTGGTGGACGGCTCGGTCGAGCATCTGCGCGAGCACGTCGCGCCGCTCGCCGAGCTGCGCGCGCCGCACGGCGTATTCTTCGTGACCGGCAATCACGAATACTACTCCGGGCCCGTCGCCTGGTGCCGCGAGCTCGAGCGGCTCGGCATCCGCGTGCTCCGCAACGAGCGCGTCAGCATCGGCAACGGCAACGCGAGCTTCGACCTGGCCGGCACCGACGACTACAACGCGGCGCGCTTCGGCCACGGGCACGGCGAGGATCTGGAGCGGGCCCTGGCGGGCCGCGACGAGAGCCGCGAGCTCGTGCTGCTCGCGCACCAGCCTCGCACCATCAAGGAAGCGAAGGGCTACGGCGTGGGACTGCAGCTCTCCGGCCATACCCACGGCGGGCAGCTCTGGCCCTGGAACTACCTCGTGTACCTGCAGCAGCCGGTCGTTTCGGGCCTCGCGCGTTTCGGTCGCTCGCAGGTCTACGTCAGCAACGGCACCGGCTACTGGGGTCCGCCCATGCGCCTGGGCGCGCCGGCGGAGATCACGCGCGTGACGCTCGAGGCGGGACCGGCGTAGTCCCTTCAGTTGCAGTCGAACAGTTCCCCATCGACAATCGACTCGCTCGTATCCGTGTTGTACTCGTTCCAGACGACGAACACGCTGTTTCCGATGGCGCCTACAGCTACGTCCCGATACTTGATCGACGTGCTGCTCGACTGCTTCACGACCTGGTGAAGAGCGAGCGGCGTTCCATCAGCCGCGAACACGCTGAAAGCGACCTCGTCTCCCCCGAAGGTGCTTTCCGCGAGCAAGGTTCGATTCGTGACGTGCGCCGGCTTTCCCGCCAAGCGGATCGCCGGTTGCGAATTGACCGACGCGATGTGCAGCATGTTGGGTGGCGGGACGTTGTCGAGGGTGGCTAGATCCGAAACCGTCCCCGCGTACAGGTCCAACGGGAAGCCGAAGCCAGCGTCGGGGTCGAAACGCACACTGTAGAGAATGATCGATGTGCCGCTGGTGCTTTCCCAGGCGGCCAGTGGCCACGACCCGCCGTTCGCACCGAATTGGATCTTCTTCGACTTCGTGAGCGAAGCGGAGCCAAAACTTCCGTAGAAAACGACCCCCTCGCCCGGAGCTTCGCCCGTGACGAGGACGTACTGGGCGTGCGACAGCGCGAAGCTGGTCACCTCGTACGACCCGTCGAGCGCCTGGTTCGTCCCAATGGGGTTCCCGTCGACGTACAGATCCATCCCTCCGCTTCCACCGTCGGCATCCTCGACGCACGACATCGCCGAGTGGCGCTGGCCGCTGGAGTCGTAGATGTAGAACGCTCTCTGGATTGTGGCGCAGGGCGCAGGCACCGGGGCAAAATCCACCGTCGGGGCCGTCCAGTCGATCGGGGACTGGAGCGAAAAAGAGAGGTCGACCTGTCCCCACCCCGAGTTGTAGTAGTTGCCGTAGCCCGTCACGTGCAGCGTGTTGCCCACGATCTGGGCGCCGGTCACGTGAATGTCCGGCTGGATGTCCGCGAATTCTGCGAGTCGGCTCGAGCCGGACTGGTCGGTGACGCGCTGGACGAACACGTGGGCTGGGTTCTCGGTGCCCATGACCACATACGCTTCGTTGTTGCCGGTCGCGACGAACAGCGAGTTGCTCGCGGTCAGCCCGGTCGTCTGCGTGCCCTTGAGCACGTGGAAGGTCTCGATCCCCGTGCAGGTCACCTGCGGGCCGGCATCTCCAGCGTCGCCGCCGTCAGGCGCACTGCCGCCGGCGCCGCCGGTCACGCCACCGCTTCCCCCCGCCGCGCCAACTCCGCCGCTGCCTCCGGTCGCGCCGCCGCTGCCCCCCGTGCCGGCCGAGCCGCCGCTCGCCGATGCATCCGTCTTCTGGTCGGCAAAGTCGCCGAGGCCGAGCAGACTACCGCAGCCGGGGGCGACGACCATGGCGGCGACCAGCGCGGCGGACGTGATGCCGAACGCCGCACCCCGCGAGGAGCGCATCAAAAACTCCCCGCCATGACCACGCCGCCGCCGTGAGGCCCAACCGCGGGCACCAGACGCGCCGTCGCCGAACCCGGCGGATGCTCCTTTGACGGCTTCGCAGTGAGCACCAGCACGGTGCCCGCCACGAGCGCGGCCGCGCCGACGCCGAAGCCGATGGTGGAGACGAGTGCCTTGGTCTTCGCGGAATCGATCTCCTTGCGCCCGGCGGGCGTGCAGACCTTGTCCGGGCAAAGCGTCTTGTCGCTCTTGGCGCTGCTGGCCTGCGAGGACGCCATGAGACCGAACACGGCGCCCACGCCGATCGAGGCGATGCCGACGCCGCCCACGACGAATCCAATAGTCTTCATGGATCCGCCGCCGGTTCCCTGGTCACCGCCCGGAGGAGCGCCGGACTGCCCGGGGCTCGTGCCAGCTCCGCCCGCGGACGCCGCCGGGCTGGAGGCGGCCTGCTCCGGCGCCTTCTCCAGCACGGGCAGCTCGACCGTCACCTTGTCGGCTTCGGCGCCGACCTGGAACTTCTTCGTGGCGGACTTGTACCCGGGCGCGTCGAGCTGGACGGTGTGATCGCCGGGATCGACCGCCATCGCAACGCCCAGCGACGCGACGCCCAGCGAGCGGTCGTCGAGCTTCACGGTGAGCCCCGCCGGGGTTTCCGCTGGCTTCTGCAGGGTGACCTTGGAAAGCTTCGGCTCCAGCGCCGCTGCGCGCTGGTTGGCGAGGTCCTGCTGCTGGCTGCGGCCCTTGTTGATCGCCAGCGCTGCGGCCGCCTTGTAGTCGGCCCAGGCCGTCGCGGTCTTGCCGATCGAGGCGTAGCATTCGCCCAGGTTGATCAACGTGCCGGGCGACGGGTCCTGCCGCTGGCTTTCCTCGAGCTTGGCTGCGGCTGCGGCGTACTGCTTCTGCTTCATCAGCGAGCGCCCGGCTTCGAACAGGGACTCGGCAAGCGCCTTGTCGCCCGCGTGGGCTACTCGTGGCGTGAAGACGCTGGCGATCGCCAGCAGCAATACGGAAACGATCCGGACGGAGGTCCTAGCGGTATTCATCGGCACTCTTGGTGGCTGTAGCGGTCGGCTTCGGCTTCGGCTTCGGAGAAACGGGCGAGGCATGATTGTGAGTCTGCGAGATGACCTTGCTGACGGCGTGATGCTGCGCGAAAGTTGCGGGCTTCTTGGCGGTTTTTGCCGGTGCGCTGCTCGACGGCGCAGGCGCGCTCGCCGATAGAGCGTCGCTGGCGGACGCGGCCGGCGCGCTCGCCGTGTCGTCGGCAAGCGCGGCCGACGAGGCCGCGGGCGTCGCCGCGAGGGTGCTCGAACTGGCAGCGGGATCCGCGCTGCCCTTGTTGTGCAGATGCCAGGCGAATAGGCCTCCCCCCACGACGACGAGGAGCCCAAGGAACGCCACGGCCCCGACCGCCAGCCCCAGGCTGCTTGACGGCGGGCGGGTCACCGCCGCCGAGAAGATCCGTGGTCGAACCTGGCGCGGCCGGAGCAGGCTGGCCCGGGCCAGTCTGCGACAGCGACGGCATGGAAGCGCGGGGGGCGTAGCCCGCCGTGCGCGCGATGCGCTCGACGAGCTGTTGCGAGCGCGCGGGCGCCCAGGGAGCGAGCGCCAGCACCAGCTCCGCAACCGACTGGTAGCGATCGTTGGGATCGCGCTTGAACGCCTTTTCCACGACCTGCGCGAAATCGTACGGCAGGTCCGGGCGCACCTCGGCGAGCGGCGTCGGGTCGCCGGTCGCCACCAGCACGCACAGCTGCGGGAACGTGTCGGCGGTAAACGGCTGCCGCCCCGAGAGCATTTCGTAGAGCGAGACGCCGAGGGCGTAGATATCGGCTCGATGATCGACGGAACGCGCGTCGCGCAGCTGCTCGGGCGACATGTACAGCGCAGAGCCCATCGTCGTCGCCGTACGCGTCAGCCCCTGCGAGGACGCATCGATCATCTTCGAGATGCCGAAGTCGAGCACCTTGACCAGCGGGGAGCCGTCGGAATGACGCGCAACGAAGAGATTGGCCGGCTTGATGTCGCGATGCACGATGCCGAGCGAGTGCGCTTCCGCGATGGCTTCGGCCGCCTGGATAATGGCATCGACGGCGTCCTCGACCGGGAGCGTACCGGCAGCGAGCAACTGCTGCTCGATATCGCCGCCTTCCAGGTACTCCATCACCATGTACGGTGAGCCGGTCTCCAGCGTGCCGACGTCCGAGACCCTCGCCACGTGCTGGCTCTTGATCCTCACCGCTGCACGTGCCTCGCGCAGGAAGCGCGCCGACGCGTCCGGATGTCGTGCGTATTCGGGCAGCAGGAACTTGAGCGCTACGCGCTCTTCGAGCTGGATGTGGCGGGCCTCCACGACGACGCCCATGCCCCCCTGGCCGATCACGGACTCGACCCGGTACTTCCCGGCGAGCACGGTGCCTGGCGTTACGGGCGGTGCCACCCCGTCGGAAGACATTTCGCCCGCATAATCCCCCACAGAGCCCGGGGTCCGCAACTGCCAAGCTTTCCCCCCGTCGCACGCTGGCGTTTTCGCTGGCGTCCGGGCCTTCGCCCGCGGCATGCGCGGGGTTCTCAGCGCCCGCGAGCGATGCGTTCCGCCACGCGCATGCCGTCCAGCGCGGCACTGACGATGCCGCCGGCATAGCCCGCGCCCTCCCCCGCCGGGTACAACCCGGCCAGATCGGGTGAGACGAGATGCTCCGGATGGCGCGGGATGCGCACGGGCGAGCTGGTGCGCGACTCCACGCCGATCAACACCGCTTCGTCCGTGAGGTAGCCGCGCAGGCGCCGATCGAACTCGGGGAGCGCTCTCCTGAGACGCCCTGGAAGCGCGAGTCCGGCAGAGTCCAGCACCTCGGCAATGTTTCCGGCGGAAAGCCCTGGCAGGTAGCTGGAGGCGGGCACGGTGCTGGAGCCGCGCCCTGCGAGGAAGTCAAGAACCCGTGTCGCCGGTGCGCGCAGCATCCCGCCGCCGGCGTCGAACGCCGCCTGCTCGAGCCGCCGTTGCAGCTCCACGCCGCCGAGCGGCCCCGCGAAGCCCGCTCGTTGGAGATCCTCGAGCTCGACAGCAACGACCAGCCCCGAGTTGGCGAACGGCGAGTCACGCTGCGACAGGCTCATGCCGTTGACCACGAGCCCGCCCGGCTCCGTCGATGCCGGCACCACGAACCCGCCCGGGCACATGCAGAACGAGAACACCCCCCGCTCCTCGACGGTCGCCGCCAGCCGGTAGGCCGCGTTCGGCAGGCGCGGATGTCCGGCCGCCGCGCCGTACTGGATGCGGTTGATGAGCGGCTGCGGATGCTCGATGCGCACGCCCAGCGCAAGTGGCTTGGGTTCAAGCCGTACACCTTGCTCCGCCAACATCGTCAGCACGTCGCGTGCTGAATGCCCGGTCGCCAGTACCACGTGCTCGGCCTCGATTTCCGTGCCGTCGGCGAGGCGCACGCCGGTGACTGCGCGCCGCGGCGCATCGGTCAACAGAGAGACCACCCGGGCCCCGAACCGGAATTCGACGCCGACGCCCTCGAGCCGCTCGCGCAGCGCCGTCACGACTTTCGGGAGCCGGTTGGAGCCGATGTGCGGGCGCGCGTCGACCAGGATGTCCGGCGGCGCCCCGTGCAGCGCCAACAGCTCGAGCACGTCGCGCACGCTGCCGCGCTTGTGCGCCCGGGTGTAGAGCTTGCCGTCGCTGTACGTCCCCGCTCCGCCTTCGCCGAAACAATAGTTGCTGTCACCGTCCACCACGCCGCGGCGGTTGAGACCCTTGAGGTCGTGGCGCCGCGGCTGCACGCGCTTGCCGCGGTCGAGGACGACCGAACCCATGCCGTGGCGCGCGAGCTGGTACGCGCAGAACAGGCCCGCTGGTCCGTCGCCGACGATCACCACGCGCGACGGACGCGACACTTCGCGCAGCGGTGCGCCTCCGGGCTCTCCTCTCGACGGCTCGAAGCCCAAAAGGAGCTTGAAGCGCACCCTTCCCCTACGCGCGTCGATCGAACGGCGCCGGACCTCCACGACCGGCAGCGCGCTCTCCTGCACGCCGAGCGCGCGCGCCGCGCGGCGACGCAGGCTCACCTCGTCGTCGGGTTCGTCGAGCCCGAGCTCGAGCTCCGTTTCCTCGGGTTCAGGCATGGCTGGCGCTACAGCCTAGCGCTGCTGGGCCGTGAGGCATTCCGCATTCGCTGGACGACCCCGGCTTGTCAACCGCGAAGCAACGCTCCACCGTAGAGCACCCATGGCCCAGCTCGAGTTCTACTATGACTTCTCCTGCCCCTACGCCTACCTCGCCTCCACCCAGATCGAACGGGTCGCGGAGCGCGCCGGCGCGGAGCTCGTCTACCGGCCGTTCCTGCTCGGGGGTGTCTTCAACGCGCTGGGGCCGGCAGCACCCGATATGGCCCGCATGCCACCGCCGCGCGCGCGCCTGAACGGTCTCGACATGCACCGCTGGGCGGAGCACTGGCAGGTGCCGCTCAGGATGCCGCCAACGCACCCAAACCGCACAGTCACCGCCCTGCGCGCCGCGCTCGCCAGCGCCGACCTGCCGCGCGCGAGTCACGCGCTGTTCCGTGCGTACTGGGCGGAGGGCCTCGACTTGTCGGACCCGGAGGTCGTTCGCGTCACCCTCGACGCCGCAGGACTCGACGGGACACGCCTCGTCGAACGCGCAGGCGATGCAGCGATCAAGAGCGAGCTCCGCGCACGCACCGACGAAGCACTGTCGCGCGGCGTGTTCGGCGCGCCCGCGTGTTTCGTCGACGGCGAGCTCTACTGGGGGCAGGACCGGCTCGACCAGGTTGCCCGCGCGCTCGGGCTCGGACACGACGAGGCACACGCGCTCACGCTCGGCACCCCACCCGCACCCGGTGCCGGCCGCGGGAGGAGCTTCGAGTTCTGGTACGACTTCTCGAGCCCCTTCGCGTATCTCGCTTCCACACAGGTCGAGGCCCTGGCGGAACGGAGCGGCGCGGATCTCGTGTGGCGGCCGTTCCTGCTCGGGGCATTGTTCCACGACATCGGCACGCCCGACGTACCGCTGCTGTCGTTTTCCGGGTCGAAGCAACGCTTCCTCCGGAGCGACATGGAGCGCTTTGCGCGCGCCTACGGCGTGCCGTTCCGGTTCCCCTCGCGCTTCCCGATGCGCACGGTCACGGCGCTGCGCATGGCGCTCGCCGCAGGCGACGACCTGCGCGCCCTGAGCCATGCCCTGTTCCGCGCCTATTGGGCCGACGACCGCGACATCTCCGATCCGGACGAGCTCCGCGCCATCGCCGAGGGGGCCGGTCTCGAGCCCGCCCTCGTCGATCGCGCCGCCGAGTACAAACAACCGCTGTTCGCCGCCACCGCACAGGCCAATGCCCGTGGCCTGTGCGGCGCGCCGTCGTTCGTCGTCCAGGACCTCGTCTTCTGGGGTCAGGACCGGATGACCTTCGTCGAGCACGCGCTCGCAGGCTGGCGACCACGCGTCGGCTAGCCGCAGGCTCTGCTTCAGCGAAACACACCGAGCCGTCGTAATCCGCGAAACTGGCGCGGCCCGCGTCCCGAAGGGGACCCATGAGCAAGAAGCACAAGACCCAGGATCCGGAGGCCCTATTCGTCCGAGCGCTCGATCGCATCGCGCGCGACCCGGCGACGCGCCGCGAGCTCCTGTGGGTGCGCGCCATGGAGCGCGGCGACGCCCCCGCCGTGGCGAGCATCGAGCGCGTGGATCCCGGCGTGGCCGACCGTCTCGAACCGCTCGCCTTGCGCATCCTCGAGTGCGCGCTCCCGCCGGCCGACATCGACGATCCAGGCATCCGCCGCGAGCTCTATCTGCGCATCCACGACGAGCGCTTCCGGCACCACTGCGCCCGTTTCGCGCGCGAACCGTGCGGCTGCATCGAGTGCACCGGGCTCTCGTTCGCCGAGCAGGGCGCCCGCGACGCGGGTCTGGCGCTGAACTGAGCCGCACGCGCTGGGCCGAGGCCCTGCTCGAGCCGATTGCGCTGCGGCTCCAGCCGTGGTGCGCTCGCGCGCGATGGCCGGGAAGAAGAAGGGGAAGCGACAAGGCGAAGCGCCGCTGCGCTTCGAGCACGCCGATCTACACGGCGCGGAGCTTGTCGACGTGAACGCTTCGGGGCTCAGCGTCGATGACGCGCGGATTGCCGGCGCGTCGCTGCACAACGTGGACCTGTCGAAGCTCGTCATCGACGACGCGAAGCTGAGCGGCGCCAGGCTCAGCAACGTGGATCTGTCGAAGCTCGTCATCGACGACGCGAAGCTGGGCGGCGCCAGGCTCGGTAACGTAGCGCTCGACCGGATGCGGCTTCGTGATGCCTCGGCGGTGGGGGCGAAGTTCGAGGACGTGGATCTGTCGCGCGCGTCGTTTTCCGACGCGACGCTGCGGGGCGCCCGGTTGGATGACGTGGATCTGACCGACGTCCGCATCGACAACGCGCGCCTCGACGGTCTCGTCATCAACGGCGTGCGCATCGACAAGCTGCTCGCCGGAAAGCCGGCGAAGAAGAAGCGCAAGCGCAAGCGCAAGCAGTAGCGCGGGCGGAGCGCCGCTATTTGGAGGGATGAAGCGGAGCGAACCCTTCGTCGAAGCCCGCGCTGCGCGAGACTGCGATCACGCCACGATTCGGCGGTAGAAACCACATCAGCGACTGCAGCGCCATCTGGAACGAGGACTCGTCGGGAAAGTCCTCGGGGTGGAGGTTGAACACGAGGTTGCGCGAAGGGCGCGCGGCGGGGTCGACCATGACCAGCACCTGCGGCTCGGCGATACCGACAACGCGCTGCAGATACTTCGCGACCACCCGCCGCGCATACTCCGGGAACATGCGGTCGTTCGGCTGCCCCACCATGATCTGGCGATCCTCGGCGATCTGCTCCGGTCCTCCCCCTTCTCCGGGCTCGTCCTCCGGATCGCCGTGCAGACTCTGGTACTCGCGGAGCGACCACAGTTGACCGTAGTGGAACACCCACGCAGCGGCGCCCTCGGCGTCCGGATCGATGACGATGCCGTAGCCGTTTTCCGTGGCGTCCTGTGCGATGGCCGGCACGCTGGTCAGCTTCGCAGCGTCCGCCCCCGGTCCTCTGCTCCTGAGCACACGGTAGGCGAAGCCGTCCGGCCCCTGCATCAGCTCACCAGGTTCGACCGGCGCTCGCAGCACCGCTTCGTCGAAGCGCTCCTGCCACGCCGCGTCGCGCGCCTCGCGGGGCACTTCGAGGAGTTGTCGCAGCGCCTCGCCCGCATCGGCATCGATTCGGATCATGCCCGCGAGTAGAGCACCCGCGCCGGCGCTGGCAAAGCGGCGCTCAGGCCGCGCGCCCGGAGCTCTCGAGCTCGTGGCAGAAAAGGCCGGCGTCAACCGCCTCGCGCGCCAGTTCCACCAGATGCTCGTGGTGCGTGAAGAAAAGCACCTGAGTCGTGTGCGATAGCTCGGAAAGCACCCCCAGCGCCGCGCGGGCTCGCTGGGGGTCGAAGTGAATCAGAACGTCGTCGAGCACGACCGGCAGCGGCTCGTTGTGCAGAGCGAACCGCTCCAGGCTCGCCACGCGCAGCGCGAGATACAGCTGGTCGCGCGTCCCGTCGGAAAGCGCCTCGATATCGACGGGCGCGCCGTCGGCGCGCACGCAGCGCAGTACAGCCTCGTCGTCTTCCCCGAAATCAACCTGCAGCCCCCGGTAGCGCCCGACGGTCAAGCGCGGAAACAGCTCCTGGGCGCGCGAGATGATCGGCCCCTCGTTGTGCTCGCGATAGCGCTCGAGCTCGCGGCGCAGCACGCGGCTGGCGAGGCGCGCGCGGGCGTAGCGTTCCGCCAGCTCCTCGATGCGCGCCAGCTGTTGCTCGGCGTCGGCGGCGGCGTCAGCGGCACCCGATCCCCCCAGCTGCTCCAGACCGCGCTCGCGGCCGCCGATGTCCTGATCGACACCGCGCAGCGCTTCCTCGATCTCGGCGAGCTCGTGTTCAATGTCGAAGAGCCTGCCGCGGGCGGCGGCCTCGTCGCACTCCGACACGGCACGCGCCAGCGCCTCGAAAGGTTCGCCGCCCCGCACGTCCAGCAGCTGCTCGTCCAGCTCGCGGAGCTTTTGTTCGAGTTCCCGCGCTTGCTCCGACCGCTGTTCGGCAGCCTCCAGACCGGCCAGGTCCGTGGCGCCCGCGGCAGCGAGCAACTCGGCGAGGTCCTGTTCAGCATGCTCCGCCTCGCGCACGAGCTCCGCGCATTCCCGGCGCCGGCTCTCGATGTCGCGTTCCAGCGCGACGCGGCTGTCGAAGTCGCGCCGCGCCTTGTCGTAGCGGGCGAGAAGGCCAGCGGCCGCTTCGAGCAGCGGCAGCGGAGCCAGCGACGGCGCATGGGCCTGTACCAGCTCGCCGACCTCGGCAGACAGCTTCCGCGCGTCGCGCTCCATGCTCGCGATCCGGCGACGGGCATCGACCATCTTCTCGGCGTGGCTCGACAGCTCCACCAGCTCGGCGAGCACCGCGCGGACCTCGGCCGGCGACGCGCCGGCCTCGAGCCCGAGCTCGCCGACCACCGGTGCCCACTCGGCCTGCCACGCCTCGAGCTGGCTCCGGCGCTCCTCGACGCGACTCGCTGCGCGCTGCAGCTCGGCATGCAGCTCGCGGAGCGTGCCGTCGAGCTGCTGCCGCTCGCCCTGGATGGACGCGCGCTGCTGCACCTCCGCGGCGCCGCGCTCCACCAGCGACGCCAGCGCCGCGTCGTCCGCAGCGTCCAGCGCCGCGCGGAGAGCCTCGACGAGCAGACGCCGCCGCTCGAGCAGGTCGTCGCGCTCGCGCTTGTGCGAGGCAAGCTGCTGCACCCGCGCCGACAGCTCGCCGTGACGGGCTAGCCACCCGCGCATCTCGCGGGGAGACAGGGGTTCGACCCCGGAGGCGCGCCAGGCCCCGGTCCACTCGCCCGCCAACGCCTGCTCCGACAGGTGCAGCGCGCCGAGCTCGACTCCGACGCGTTCGAGCTCCTGCTTGGCGCGGGCTTGTTCCGCGCCAAGGCTCGCGAGCTGCTCCACGCGCCCAGCCTCGCGCCGCAGGCGATCCGCGACGAGGTCAGCCTGCATCTGCGCGCGCTCGAAGGCGCCGTCCAGCGGCTGCTCGTCATCGAACCGGGTCGCCTCGGCGCTCACGTCTTCGCCCTGGTTCCATGCGCGCCGCACCAGCTGCCAGCCCTCGTCGCGGCGCGCGCGTGCCGCAGCGAGGTCCTCCTCCGTCGGCACCGCGCCCGCGCGCTGCAGTTGATCGAGCTGCTCGCCGCAGCGGTCCAGTGTACGGCGAAGCTGCTCACGCTGCTCGAGCAGCGCTCGGCGGCCCTGCTCGACCTCGGCGAAGCGCGCCTCGAAACGGTCGATGCTTTCCTGCGACAGCAACGGCAGTGCCGGCAGCTCGGCGAGCGCACCGGACCAGCGCCCGAGCGCCGCGAACCGTTGCTCCGCTTCCCGTTCCGCCTTTTCAATCTCCGACTCGCAGGTGACGAGGCGCGCGTCGAGATCCGCGTCGCGCTGTGCCGCCGCCACCGCGCGCTCGAGCGTTCCGCTGTCCGGCACCGCGGGTAGAGCGGCCAGGCGCCGCTCGGTGGTGGCGCGCTTGTCCTCGAGCTCCCGCTTCTGCTCCTCGGCCGCAAGCAACTGGTCGGCGAAGCGCTGGTGCTGGAGCTCGAGCTCGCGAACCTTCGCCTGCAGCACCACATCCGGCACGAGAATCGACGGCCCGCTCCAGCGGCTCGGCGCGACCCAGGCGGCGCAGCACGGCGGCCACCGCCGCTTCGTGCACCTCGAGCTCGCCGCGACGCTTCGGAAGGTCCCGCGCGGCCTTGCGCTCCGCCGCGAGGCGATCGCGCAACAAGTCCATGCGCTGCTCGTCCAGGGCTGCCAGCGCTTCGGGCACGTCGAGCCCGCCACGGCGCTGCTCGAGCGCCTCGAGCTCGCGGCGCCGGCGCCCGAGCTCGCGCTTCGCGTCGGCGAGCGCGCTCTGGGCAGCCTCGCGCCGCTTGCGCGAATCGGCGGCGAGCAGCGGGTCGTCGCCCAGGTTCCTCTTCTCCTCGGACAGTGCCTGGCGCCTCGATACGAGCTGCCGGGCGCGCTGGATGCGGGTGAGCCGCTGCTCCTCCGACGCCAGCTCCGTACGGCGTGCGGCCAATCGGTCGCGCTCCGCGTGCGCATCATCCAGCGCGCGCTTCTGCTCGTGCCAGGCTTCGGGCCGTAGGCTTTCGTGGCTCCTCTGCTTTTTCGCGTCGTCGAACGCCTTCAGCGCAGCGTTGAGTGCCGGAGTGCTGGCGCGAGGGCGGAACAGCTCGTCGGCTTCGCGTTGCAGTGCTTCGAGCAACTCGCGGATGCCGCGTCCACCCAGACTGGCATCGAACAGGGTCTCGCCTACGTCGCCCTTGCCGGCGAGCAACGCGTTGCCGCCTTCGCGGAGCGTGACGTGATCGAGCCCGAACATGTTCTTGAACAGTGCCTCGCCGACGCCACCCAGCAGTCGCCCGAGCACGCCCTCGTCCAGGGGCTTGTCGCCAGGCCCGAGCAGGGTGTTCTTGCGGCCCTTGCGCCGGACCAGCTCGAGCTCGTGGCCGTCGGCAGCGCGGATGCGCGCGCCGATGCGCAGATCCGGCATGCGATGCAGGTGTGCGTCGCGCGTCTTCTCGGGAATGCCGTAGAGCAGCCCGGTGATGGCGCGGAGCGCGGTGCTCTTGCCTGCCTCGTTGTGCCCGTAGACGACGTGCAGCCCAGGCTCGCCGCCGGAAAAATCAATCACGCGGCCGGTAAACGGCCCAAACGCCGCCAGCTCGAGCGAAAGGAAGCGCATGGCTAGCGCTCCTCCCGCGACAAGAGACGCGGCAGGAGCTGCTGCTCCACGTCGGACAGGACCTCGCGCAGACGCCCGGGGTCGTCCAGCCGCAGGCTGCGGCTTCCCTCGCGAAGCTCGCGCGGGAGCTTCTTCCGCAGCTCCGACAGCTCGCCCGCAAGCAGACCGAGCTCGGCGTCGCTGGCGCGGAGCTCGGCGAGCGACTTGAGCAGCTGTCCGACCGCGTCGTCGCTCTCGGCGAGCGCGACGAGGTCGACCTCGTCGCGCGTGCGCAGACGGACCTTCTCGACCCAGAACGTCGTCTCCCGCGAGCTCCAGAGCGGCCTGCCGCACGTTGTGGACCCAGCGCTCCGGTTCCGCCGCGAGCTCGGCGTGGGCGCGGGTCATGCCGTCGACCTCGACGCGCACCGCGAGGGTGCGGCCCTCGGCCGTCGCGAGCTCGCGCTCGATTCCCACGCGCGCCAGGTCGACCACCTCGTCGGCGCTGGAGGCCTCGCTCGCGTCCACGCGGCACACCGCCCAGCGCACGACGTCCAGCACCCTGTGCTCCACCGCCACGATGCGCCCGGCGTCGATCTCGATCAGCGTGGCGCCCTTCGGCCCGGTCTCGCGCGCGTGGCGCCCCTGTAGATTGCCCGGGAAGACGACCCACGGATCGGTCGACAGCACTTCCCGCTGGTGCACGTGACCCAGGGCCCAGTAGTCGTAGCCCTTGCCGACCAGATCCTCCACGCGACACGGCGCGTATACGTCGTGCCCTTCGCGGCCGGTGGCAGAGGTGTGGAGCAGCCCGATGTTCACCAGCCCCCTCTGCGGCGACGGATAGCCCTTCGAAAGATCCTCGTCGACCGCACCCCGCGCGAAGCTCTGCCCGTGCACGACGATTCCGGCCTCCGCGAACTCGATGCTCTCGGGCCGCTTGTCGGACAGCTCGCGCACATTGTCGGGCAGCCTGAGCCGCCGGACGACGCGGCTGGCAGCATCGTGGTTGCCGCGCACCCACACCACCTGCACGCCCGCCTCCGCGAGCTGCGCCATCTGCGCCGCGAAGAACAACCCCGTCGAGTAGTCGTCCCATTCGCCGTCGAACAGATCTCCGGCGACCAGAAGCAGGCGCGCATCCTGCTCGAGGCACAGCTCGACCAGGTTCTCCAGAGCGCGCCGGGTAGCGCCGCGGATCTCCTGGACCGGCGCGCCTTCATAACGCTCGAGCCCGCGCAGCGGACTGTCCAGGTGCAGGTCGGCCGCGTGCACGATCTTCACGGCGTAGCTCCCCTCGGACCGGACACGGCCGGTCCATAGCACGGCGCCAGGCCGGCTCCGGCCGGCCCGGACAGGAGCTGTCCGCCCCCGGAAGTGCAACCGGACGGCGCCACCGGGCAATCGGCCGGTCGCTTCCGCGCCGCACGTGCCGAAGCCCCGGCAATGCACTCGCTTTCCCGGATGGGTCGTGCATCATCCTCCGGTACCCTTCTTCGCAGCCGAGCCGACATGCACCTGTCTTCCGGGATGATCGCCAATCTCATCGTCTGGTACCTCGTGTTTGTCTTCAGCACGACGTTCCACGAGTTCGCGCACACGTTCGTCGCCTACAAAGGCGGCGACTCCACCGCCTACGAAGGCGGGCACGTCAGCCTCGACCCCATCCCGCACATCCGGCGCTCGCCGTTCGGCATGGTGCTCGTTCCGCTCATCTCGTTCGTCCAGATGGGCTGGATGCTCGGCTGGGCGTCGGTTCCCTACGACCCGGAGTGGGGGCGGCGACACCCGCGCCGGCAGGCTCTCATGTCGCTCGCCGGTCCTGCGGCCAATCTGCTGCTGGCGCTGGTCGCGCTGGTCATCATGCGCGCGCTCCTGGCCGCCGGCGTCTTCGTGGCTCCGAACCAGGTGAGCTTCACCCACCTGGTCGTGCTCGCCAAGGACCCGAACAGCCACACGCCGCTCGCCGCGGGGGCGATGGCGCTGTCGATCATGATGAATCTCAACGTCTTGCTGGGGCTCTTCAACCTGATCCCAATCCCCCCGCTGGATGGAGCGGGCGTGGTGGAGGGCGCGGCCCCCCGTGCCACAGCGTCGTTCTACCAGCAGATGCGCTCCTCCGGCTTCATGCAGATCGCAGGGCTGATCCTGGCCTGGCAGCTGTTTCCCTACATCGCCCGCCCGGCGTTTTCGCTGGTCCTGATGCTGGTCCACCCCGGCGTCCACTATCAGTGAGATCCGGGCTGCTTGCGTTGCGGCGACGCGTCACTATGCTCCGTATCGGGAAGAATGGGGGACCCTGCACTGCTCGACAAGCTCGAGACAGCTCGCCGCGCGTTTGTGCGAGATGCACGGAACGCGAAGGGGGTGGTCTTGCGTCCGCTGCTCGACACGCTCGATCGGACGCTGGAGGCGCTCAGGAGCGCAGCGCCCGGACATCGCAATGCGGCAACCAACGACGTAGCAGAGCCGGCGACTCCCACGGGCCTCCTGCTGGCGCTGCTCGAAAGCACGACCGACATCATCTTCGCCAAGGACCTCCAGGGCCGCTATCTGATGATCAACGAGGCCGGAGCGCGAGCGATAGGCCGTCCGGTTTCCGAGGTGATCGGCCGCAATGCCCGCGAGCTTTTGTCTCCGGAGATGGCCGACCGGATCCTCGAGGCCGACACGAACGTGCTCGAAGCGGCGGACACGCGCACGCTGGAGAACCTCGCCAACGTCGAAGGCGAAAGCCGCGTCTATCTGTCCACGAAAGGCGTCCTCCGCGACAGGGCCGGGGTCGTCACTGGGCTCTTCGGCATCGCCCGCGACATCACCGACCGCAAGCGTCGCGAGCAGGAGCACGCCGAACTGCTGCGTTCCGAGCAGATAGCGCGGGAGAATGCCGAACGCGCCGCGCGCGCGCTCGGCGATCTGCTCGCCGTGACGGAGGCGGCGCTCTCGCGTCTCGATCTCCATGAACTGCTCGACAGCGTGGCCGTGAAGGTGGAAGCCGTGTTCCGCGCCGACACGGTCGCAATCCTGCTGCGCTCCGAGGACGACGACGTGCTGGTGGTGAGCGCCGCACGAGGCATCGTCGATGACGACGAGATCGGATCCCACGTGCCGTTCTCGGGAACCGTTGCCCGACAGGTGATGGAGCGCGAAAGTCCGCTTCGCGTCGAGGACCTCTCACAGGTCGAGGTCAGCCCGCCCGGGCTCAAGGCAGCGGGGATCCGCTCGTTGCTGCTCGCGCCAATGCGGCTCGGCGATCGGGCAGCAGGCGTCCTGCATGTCGGGACACTCGAACCGGGGCGATTCGACGACAACGACGCACGACTCCTCCAGCTCGTCGCCGACCGCGTCGCGCAGGCCGTCGAGCACGCGCGCCTGTTCGAGGCGAGCCAGCGCGCGATCCGCGCGCGCGACGAGATGCTTGCGGTGATCTCCCACGATCTCGGCAATCCGCTCAACGGCATCGTGCTGAATGCGAACCTGCTCGATCGCCGGCTCGACCGCGACGACCAACGACCTCACAGCTACGTGGACCGCATCCGCCGCGACGCGGATCGCATGCACCACATGGTGCTTGACCTGCTCGACACCGCGAGCCTCGACGCTGGCAGTCTCGCCCTCGATCGCGGGCTCTGGCCCGCCGAGTCGCTCTTGACGGAAGCCGTCGACATTCTCGCGCCGCTGGCCGACGACCGCAGCATCCAGCTCGAGTCCGCTTCGTGCGAGCCTGGGCTCGTGGTCGATTGTGATCGCCAGCGTACCCTGCGCGTGTTCTCGAACCTGATCGGCAATGCGATAAAGTTCACGCCGGAGCAGGGTCGCGTGTGCGTGTCCGCGGCTCGCGACGGCGCCCACGTCCGTTTCACGGTAGAAGACACCGGCCCCGGCATTGCGCCCGAGCACATCGGCAGCGTCTTCAGCCGCTACTGGCAGGCCCCCGGCGGCCAACGTCGAGGTCGAGGCCTGGGCCTGTACATCGCCAAGGGCATCGTCGAAGCACACGGCGGCGCGATCTGGATCGACCGTGCCGACGGCGGCGGCGCGCGGTTTTCCTTCACGCTGCCCGCCGAGCCCGAGCGCTGACGCTACAGCGCGAAAATTCCACCGGGATGCGAGGGCTGCTCACGCCGCGGTAGGCCGCGAACGGAAAAGTGCAGCCACACGCACAGTGGGGGCATTTTCTCTCGCAGAAGCTCGACGTAGCGGCCGAAACGGTAATAATCACCGGTGCGCGGGCTCGTCCGCACGCATCCTTCGACGGCTTGCGCGCACCACGGAACGGACGCCTCCTCGGGCACAGCGGAACGACACAAGGAGCGGGACCGATGCGAAGCTGGTTTGCATTCTTGGCAGCGGGGGCAATTGTTCTTGGTTGCGGATCGCCGAACAGCTCCGGCTTCAACGGCTTCGGGGGCAGTGGCGGCCAGGCCGCGAGCGGCGGCAATGGTGGCGCGGGCGGGAACGTCGGCGCGGCGGGATGCACCAAGGACCCCGACTGCAACGCATGCAAGGGCTGCTACGCGCTGTGCATCTGCACGACCGGCAGCTCGAAGGTCCAGTGCGAGAACGCCTGCGGCCTGCCGACCGGCGGCAGCGGCGGCTCCAGCAGCGGCGGCTCCGGCAGCAGCGGCGGTAGCAGCGGCAGCGGCAGCGGCGGAACCAGCGTCGGCGGCAACGGCGGCTCCAGCAGCGGCGGCTCCAGCAGCGGCGGCTCGGGAGGGCAACCCGCCACCCAGGGCGCGCTCGCCGGGGGGATCTCGATCTCGCAGATCGTCATCAACCAGGGCGTATCCATCGCGATCGAGAAGAACGGGCAGGCGGTATCGAACCGCAACGCGCCGGTCGTGCAGGGACGCCAAGCGCTGATGCGGGTCTTCGTCGCTCCAGGCGGCGGGTTCTCGTCCAGGACGATCGTCGGGCGCCTGTCCATCACTGGCGCAAACGACCAGACCGTCAACAAGAGCGTGAGCGGCGCCTCCAGCCAGAGCAATCTCGGCAGCACCTTCAACTTCACCATTCCAGCCGCGCAGATGACGGGCAGCACGAAGTTCGCCGTGCGCCTCGAAGAAGCGAGCGGCTCGACCAAGGGTACCGTCAACGGCGCGACCTATCCGGCCTCGGGCACTGCGAGCATGAGCGCAGAGAGCACACACGGCGCGTTCAAGGTCATCGTCGTCCCCGTGGTGATGAACGGGTACACGCCGCAGGTCCCCAAGAGCACGCTGGTGAACACCTTGATGTCGGTGTACCCGGCGAGCGCGATCAACATGACCGTGCACGCTGCGGTCAACTACCCGTACGGCTCGGTGAGCGCGAATGGCACGGGCTGGGACCAGGCACTGCAGTGGGCGATGGGCCTGCGCAACCAGCTCGGCGTCGACTCGAAGACGTTCATCTACGGGGCGCTCGCACCGGCCAGCTCCATGCAGGGCTTCTGCGGCGGCGGCTGCGTCGCCGGCCTCGGCAGCGTGCCGCCCGCGAACTACACCTCCGGGCGCGCCGCGGTCGGCCTCGGCTACTTCCCGGACGGCTCGGGCGGCCCCAGCAACTACTCGGGCGGCGCGCCGTTCACCATGGCGCACGAGCTCGGTCACGCGCTCGGACGGAACCACGCCAACTGCAGCCAGGGTGGCAGCATCTCGGGCGTCGACCCCAACTACCCATACCAGAACGGCTCGATCGGCGCGTGGGGCTACGACCTCAACGCCAAGCAGCTCAAGAACCCGAGCCAGTTCAAGGACTTCATGGGCTACTGCAACCCGGACTGGATCAGCGACTACACGTACTCGGGGATCTTCACGCGCGAGTCGTACGTCAACGCCAACGGCTACATCATCCAGAACGGCGATTCGCTGCGCGCGCCAGGCCGCTTCCGCATCGCCATCATCGAGCCCGACGGCACCATGCACTGGATGAACACCGTGAACACGACAGAGCCGGTGTGGGGCGAGGAGCGTGAGGTGCAGACACGCGACAAGGCCGGCAACGTGGTTGGCACCGTCGTCGGGTTCTACCAGCCGCTTGCGGACCTGGCAGGCGGCACTCTGTACGTGCGCGAAAGCTCCGTCAGCGTGGAGTCCGGCGTGCATGCGATCGCGGCGCCCGGGCTGAGCCCGACCGTGCTCGGGATGTAGCGCAGACCGGATTCAGCCCGTAGGCACCAACCCCACGGGACAGCTGACGCCGGTGCCACCGAGGCCGCAGTAGCCGTCGGGGTTCTTTGCCAGGTACTGCTGGTGGTAGTCCTCGGCGTAGTAGAACTCCGGCGCGTCGCGGATCTCCGTCGTGATGGTGCCGTGGCCGGCTTCGGCGAGCACCTTCTGGTAGGCATCGCGTGACGCCGCGGCTGCCCGCTTCTGCGCTTCGTCGAAGCAGTAGACGGCAGAGCGGTACTGCGTGCCGACGTCGTTGCCCTGGCGCATGCCCTGCGTCGGATCGTGATTTTCCCAGAAGATCGCGAGCAGCGCCTCGTAGCTCTTGACGGCCGGGTCGTAGACGACAAGCACGACCTCCGTGTGGCCGGTCTGGCCGCTACAGACCTCGCGGTACGTCGGATTCGGCGTCAGACCTCCGGCGTAGCCGACCGCTGTCGAGTAGACGCCAGGGGCCTGCCAGAACTTGCGCTCCGCACCCCAGAAGCATCCCATGCCGAACACCGCCTGCTCGGTCCCCTCGGGGAACGGCGGCGTCATCCGCGCACCGTTCACGACGTGCTGTTCCGGGACGAGCATCGCTTCCTCGCGCCCCGGCAACGCCTCCCGGGCCGAGGGGAGCTCGAGCTTCTTCGGATTCATCCACATGCGGCAGATCATGGCGACCTCTGCTCTGGATGAAAAGCCCCGGCGCTCCGGTTCCCCGCCTTTTCCTAGCCTTGGCCCTTCGACTTCGCCTTGCGCTTCGAGGTGCGCTTGCGCTTGGCAGCGCGGCGAGCCCGGGACTCGAGCGCATCGAGCGAAGTGGCGGCGCGAAGGTGGGCGGCGGCCGCCGCCGTCTCCACGTCGACGTCCTCGGCACCGACATGCAGCTCCTCGGCGTCGATAGGCTCGTCGTCGTGGGGATTGTCCTCGAAGGTCAGTACGTGATCGAACAGCGAGTCGGCGTCCGCGAAGGCCGCAGCGAGCGGCGCGATTTCGCTCTTTGCAAGCGACTGGATGCCGAAGCGCATCGCCATCACGAGCGTCTCGCGCACTCCCCTTCCTTCCACCGACGTAGCCGGAACGATGGGGACCGCCTTGCCGAGCTTGAGCCGGCGACGCAGAAGCTCCTCCTTGAGCGCAGAAGGATGATCCTGCTTGTTGGCCTGCACGACCAACGGCAAGGGCGCGTCGCGCTTCTTCATCGACGCACGCAGCCGCGCGAACGTGCGCATGGTATCGGGAAACTGCGGCGGAGTGCAGTCGCACACGAAGACGACCACGTCGGCCATTTCCACCAGCGGACGGCGCCGGTAGTTGCGCTGCACCTGCCCCGGGACGGTGATGAGTTGCATCTTGATCTTTGCACCGCCCTGCGGCGGCGCGTCGACCTCGAGCCAGTCGAAGAACATCGTGCGGCCCTTGAGCTCGGCCGGCGTGTACATTTCGCTGCGGCGCTTGGTCGAGACCAGACGGCACACCTGCTGCAGGTTGGTCGTCTTGCCCGCGAAGCCGGGGCCATCGTAGACGATGCGCACTACGTAGCAGTCACGTGCGGAATCGTAGGAGGCCATGCCTGGACCTAGCTACCGCGACTTCAGCTGCAATGAAACCCTGCAGCTGAAGCAGCTGGAAAGCCGCCCCGCCGCGTCTGCCGCCGCGTCCGGCGCGCCCGGCTGGCAGGGGGGGTCACGCGGCCGGCCGCACGTCCTACGGCGCCGCTCGCGATCCGCGCTATATGGTGACAGGTGGGCTGGACGCTCGACCACGCGCTTCTGGATCCCGATGGCGCCAAGCTGGTTGCGCTTCGGCACGGCGAGCTGAAGAAGCTCGAAGCAGCGACCGAGGTGCTGTGCGGTTTGAGGGAGCTCGAGATCATCGCGATTGGCATGCGCAAGCTGCCGGACGCCGTGGCGCGGCTCCGCGGGCTCACACGCCTCGATGTCTCCGACAACGTGCTGACCGAGCTGCCCGGGTGGCTGGGCGAGCTCGAGCACCTGCAGGAGCTCAGCGCGGCGTCGAACCGCATCGCCGAGCTGCCCGCTGGGCTCTACGACCTCCACGAGCTCAAGGAGCTGGACCTGGCCGACAACGAGCTCGAGACCATCGACGCGAAGCTCGGCCAGCTCGACCAGCTCGAGCACCTGGCGCTGAGCGGGAACCACCTCCGCGCGATTCCGTCCAGCATCGGACGGCTCGCGCGCCTCGCGCGGCTGTACGTGAACCAGAACCAGCTCGAAACGCTGCCGCGGCAACTCGGAGAGCTTGGCGCGCTGGAAGAACTGCTGCTCGCCGACAACCGCCTGACCGCGCTGCCGCGCGAGCTTCTGGGAGTCGGGACGCTCGAGTGGCTCACCCTGCGGGGCAACCCGCTGTCGCCAGGGGAGCGGGAGCGCATCCGCGAAGCCCTGCCCGAATGCAGCGTAACCGGCTAACGATGCCCCGTGCCTGCGCCCACGCCGCACGCGCCCTTGCGCGACCGCTCCCCGCTCCTTACATGACGAGGGCGGGGTTGTCGCACAAGCCCGGATCCGGATTCTGGAAGGACGCATGATCCGCCCGAGCATTGGCCGTGCCTGGAGCCACATGCGTTCGCTGTGGCCGCGCTGGACTCTGCTGCCGCCGGCGCCTTGGGTGTTGTGGTGCCTCTACCAGTTCTCACGCGGCGTGTTCCGGTGGGACCTGGTCGCGGCGTTCGTGCTGGCGTTGACGCTCTCCTACACGAACCAGTCGACGAAGCGCCTGCTCATCGGCATCTACCCCGCGTGCCTGGTCGGGGTGCTGTACGACTCGATGAAGCTGTTCGAAAGCGTCGGCGTCAGCAAGTCGACCGTGCACCTGTGCGACCTCCGCGCCCACGAGCTGGCCTGGTTCGGCTTCGAATCCGGCGGCGTGCGCATGACGCCCGGGGACTGGCTCCAGCAGCACACAAGCCCCGTGCTCGACGCGATCTCGGCGATCCCCTACGGCACGTTCATCTTCGTGGTGCTCGGCTACGCGGTGTACCTGTACTTCCGCGACTTCACCGGCCTCCAACGATTCGCCTGGTCGTTCCTGATCCTGAACGTGCTCGGCTTCATCACCTACCACGTCTACCCCGCGGCCCCGCCCTGGTACTTCCACGGCCACGGCTGCGTCGTCGACCTCGCCACCCACGCCAGCGAAGGGCCGGGCCTGACGCGCGTCGACGCGATGCTCGGCTTCGGCTACTTCCACGGAATGTACGGTCGGTCGAGCGACGTGTTCGGGGCGGTCCCGTCGCTTCACTCCGCCTATCCGCTGCTGCTCGTACTGGAAGGCTGGCGGCACAATCGCTGGGCTGCCTGGTTCGGCATGCTCGCGTTCGCGGTGACGATGTGGTTCGCAGCCGTGTACCTCGACCACCACTGGGTCACCGACGTGCTGCTCGGCATCGTCTATTCCGCAGTGACCTACACCGCGACTAGCCTGGTGTTCCGGTATCTGAAGCGGCGCGCCGAGGCCAATCCGCTGGCCGACCGCACCCTCCCCGTCGCTGCAGGTCCGGGCAACACCGGCACGTGAGCGCAGCCCGGATTGCCAGCCCGAACGCGTGCTGTACGATGTGCGCGGAGGGCAGCCATGAAGACACGCGCAGCGGTGGCGTACGAAGCGGGCAAGCCGCTGGTCATCGAGGAAGTCGAGCTTGAAGGACCCCACGCCGGGGAAGTCCTGGTCGAGATCAAGGCCACCGGCGTCTGCCACACAGACGAATTCACGCGTTCAGGCGCCGACCCCGAAGGGCTCTTCCCGGCGATCTTCGGGCACGAAGGCGCCGGGATCGTGCTGGAAGTGGGCGCCGGGGTGACCAGCGTGAAGCCCGGCGACCACGTGATCCCGCTCTACACACCGGAGTGCCGTGGCTGCAAGTCCTGCCTCAGCCGCAAGACCAACCTGTGCACGGCGATCCGCGCGACGCAGGGCAAGGGTCTGATGCCCGACGGCACGAGCCGTTTTTCAATCGGCAAAACAAGGCTCCACCACTACATGGGCTGTTCGACGTTCTCGAACCACACGGTGCTCCCGGAGATCGCCGTGGCGAAGGTGCGCGACGACGCGCCGTTCGACAAGATCTGCTACATCGGCTGCGGCGTCACCACGGGCATCGGCGCGGTCATCTGGACCGCGAAGGTCGAACCCGGAGCCAACGTGGTCGTGTTCGGCCTGGGCGGCATCGGGCTCAACGTCGTGCAGGGCGCACGGATGGCCGGCGCGAACCGCATCATCGGCGTGGATATCAATCCCGCACGCGAAGAGCTCGCGCGCCACTTCGGCATGACGGACTTCGTCAACCCGGACAAGCTCGACGGCGACCTGGTCCCGCAACTGGTGGAGCTGACCGGCGGTGGCGCGGACTACAGCTTCGAATGCGTGGGCAACGTCGAACTGATGCGCCAGGCGCTGGAGTGCTGCCATCGCGGCTGGGGCGTCAGCGTCATCATCGGCGTCGCGGGCGCCGGGCAGGAGATCTCCACACGGCCCTTCCAGCTGGTAACGGGGCGGGTGTGGAAGGGCACGGCGTTCGGCGGCGCACGCGGGCGCACCGACGTACCCCGTATCGTGGACTGGTACATGGATGGCAGGATCGACATCGATAGCCTGATCACCCACAAGCTGCCGCTCGAGCAAATCAACGAAGCGTTCGACCTGATGCACAAAGGCGAGTCGATCCGCACGGTCGTGGAGTTCCAATGACCTCTCCCTACGCGAAGCTCGACATGAAGGCGACCCCGCCGCGGGTGACATTTCCCCGGAGGTACAACGCCGCGGTCGATCTGGTGGACCGCCACGTCGACGAGGGACGCGGCGCGCGCCTCGCCTACCGCGACGACCGGACACAGTTGACCTACGCGGAGCTGGCCGAGCGCATCAACCGCGCGGGCAACGCGCTCCGGGAGCTGGGCGTACAGATGGAGCAGCGGGTCATGCTGGTGATGCTCGACACCGTCGACTTCCCTGCCCTGTTTCTCGGCGCGATGAAGATCGGCGCGGTGCCCGTGCCGGTCAATACGCTACTCACCCGAGACGACTACGCGTTCATGCTCGAAGACAGCCGTGCGCGCGTGCTCGTCGTGAGCGACGCCCTGCTTCCCAAGCTGGAACCGGGCATCGCCAGGTCCCCGTTCCTGGAGCACACTGTCGTGGCGAGCTCTCCGCTCGGCGGCCCCGATCACAGCCGCCCGGAGCTCGATGGGGTTCTGGGTCCGGCGGGAAACCAACTGGAGGCGGCACCTACGACGCCGGACGACGTGGCCTTCTGGTTGTACTCGTCCGGCTCCACCGGCTCGCCCAAGGGCGCGGTCCATCTGCATTCTGACCTGATAGAGACCGCAGCCCTCTACTCGCAGGGCGTGCTCGGCATCCGCGAGGACGACGTGGTCTTCTCGGCGGCCAAACTGTTCTTCGCCTACGGCCTCGGCAACGCGCTCACATTTCCGCTCGCCGTCGGCGCGAGCGCCGTGCTGATGGCGGAGCGGCCCACACCGGCCGCCATCCGGCGCGTGATGCATGACAAGCAGCCGACCCTCTTCTGCGGCGTGCCCACGCTATATGCCTCGATGCTCGCCGATCCGTCGATCACACGGGAGAGCTGCTCGGAGCGGCTGCGCGTGAGCATCTCCGCAGGCGAAGCTCTGCCACGGCACGTCGGGGAGAAGTGGCGCGAGAGATTCGGCAGCGACATTCTCGACGGGATCGGGTCGACCGAAATGCTGCACATCTTCCTTTCGAATCGTCCCGGCGACGTGCGCTACGGGACGTCGGGCAAGCCGGTACCCGGATACGACGCCAAGCTCATCGGCGACGACGGCGACCTGGTGGCGGACGGCGAAGAGGGGTCCTTGTGGGTGCGGGGGCCGTCCGCCGCGGCGGCCTACTGGAACCAGCGCGAGCGGAGCCTTTCGACCTTCCACGGGCCCTGGACCCGCACGGGCGATCGCTACGTGCGCGACGGCGAGGGCTACTACACGTACGCCGGGCGCGCGGACGACATGATCAAGGCGGGGGGGATCTGGGTCTCGCCGTTCGAAGTCGAATCCGCACTCGGCGAACACGACGCGGTGCTCGAAGCCGCGGTGGTCGGCCACGCCGACAGCGACGGCCTGGTCAAGCCAAAAGCCTTCGTCGTCCTGACCGATCCGGGGCTGGCATCCGGAGACCTGGTGGCCGAGCTGAAAGCCTTCGTGAAGGATCGCCTGGCTCCCTACAAGTACCCCCGCTGGATCGAATTCCTGCCCGAGCTGCCGAAGACGGCGACCGGCAAAATCCAGCGCTTCCGTCTCCGCGACTGAGCGCATCTGGCGCCGGCACAGGCTCTCCCCGACCGGGCCCTACCCTGCCGACGTTTGACGGCGGCCCGAGACGGGGCGAGCATTGCTATCTCGGCCTTCCGCCATGAGCGTCCAGCAAGTCACGGAACTCAGCGTTGCACAGCTCGGGCCCGGCGACCGCCTGGGCCCATACGAGTTGCTCTGCGCGGTCGCGCAGGGCGGTATGGCGCGGGTCTGGGCAGCACGCCACCACCCGTCGGGTCAAATCGTCGCGGTCAAGACGATTCGGCCGGAGCTCGCCTCGAACGCGATGTACTGCTCGCTTTTCGTGGACGAGGCCCGCTACGCGTCCCAGGTGACCCACCCGAACGTGTGCGAGGTCTACGGGCTGGGCAACGAGCGCGGGGTGCTGTACATCGCCATGGAGTGGGTGCACGGCGAGAGCCTGGCGAGGCTGCTCAAGCCGAACAAGGGGGACACGCCGCGTCCGCTGCCGCCCCGCATCGCCGCGCGCCTCGTCGCCGACGCCTGCGAGGCGTTGCACGCCGCCCACGAGCTCAGGGACGAGAACGGGCGCCACATCAAGTTGGTCCACTGCGACGTCTCCCCGCAGAATCTTCTGCTCACCACGGTCGGCACGTTGAAGCTCGTGGACTTCGGCGTGGCGCAGTCGGCGGCGGAGCAGCAGCGGCGCGAAGGCCCCCAGTCGCGGCCGAGCGGGAAGGCCGCATACATGGCGCCGGAGCAGGCCACCGGAGCCCGCATCAGCCGCATGAGCGACGTGTTCGTGCTGGGCGTGTGCCTGTACGAGCTTTCCACCAGCAAGCGTCCCTTCGCGACGGGCTCGTGGGATGCCACGATCGAACGGCTCAAGGAACACGACTTCGCGCACCCGACCGAGGTCATTGCCGACTATCCGTCGTTGCTCGAGCGCATCGTGCTCAGGGCGATGGCCCGCGGCTCGGCGTTCCGCTATCCGTCCGCCCAGCGGATGGGCGCGGCGCTCGAGGATTGGCTCCGGCGATCGGGACCGCCCGTGACGGCCGACGAGCTGACGGCGCTGCTCGAAGAGCGCGCGGGCGACATCGTCCGCGAGCGCGAAGCCGAGATCGTCGGCCGCCGCTAGCCCACGCTACTTGCGCGCCAGCACTTCGCTGCCAATCCCCTGGGCACCGGCGCCGGCCGCCCTCCCCGACAGGCCGCTCGCCGCCGTGTGGTAGACGGCCACACCAACGCCACTGCCCCAACCGACAACGAACAAATCGCCGTCGAGAATGCCGACGCCGCTGTAGCTCTCGCCGCTGGTGAGCGCCCAGTGGACCGTGCGCAGCGCTCCCTTCGGCGTGATTGTCACCTTGCCGTGGTAGGCGCCTCCCGATGCCGGTGAGCTCGACGAGACGATGTTGTACGTGCCGCTCACGCCCGCCGGACCGCTCAGGCTCTCGGTTCCGAGGCTCGGCGCGCCCTCCATGGCCCACTTGCCGTCCAGCGACCCGCCGGAGACCTTGTACACGACGACGCCCGGCTTGCTCTTGCCCCAACCCACTCCGAGCAGGTCACCCATCTCGATGCCCACTCCCGAGAAGTTGCTCCCGCCGCTGCTGATGGTCCAGGCGAGGACGTCGTGGTCGCCGTGATTGGAGATGTCGACGCTGCCCGCGTATTGCGATCCGTCCGCGTTCCTTCCCGACTGGATGGTGTAGTTGCCGGTGAAGCTCTGCTGGGCCGCCGGGGCTTTAGCCTTCTCGCCCGACGTGGTGATCGGCGGCGGTGGTGCTCGCTTCTTCTTGCAGGCCAGAAGCGCAGTCCCCACCACCAGTGCCAGTGCAGCCGCCGTGAGCGGCCCGATCCTGTCAGCCATTGCGTCCTCCTCTTCCTCCTACCGGAACCTGCGCGACGGTATCGCCGTTCGGGAACGCGCTCAAGCGCCGTCGGGCGCGTGGTACGCTCAAGGGCGCGCTGGGTTGGGCACATGACCTATTCGAAGAAGCAGCAGCTCGCCGAACGCCTGCTCGCCGCGTCTGGCAAGTTGCCCACTTCGAGCCTGGGGCGCTTGCGGCGCACCGCCGGCGCCGCACTCCGGAGCGGCCGCCTGGTGCTCGGCTCCCGCGGACAGCCGGACGCCAACCTCGATGAGGAATCCGTGGCGCGCGTCGTTGACGCGCTCGGTCAGCTCAAGGGCATCGCCATGAAGGCGGGTCAGCTCATGAGCTACGTCGACATCGAGCTCCCGGAAGAGCTGGGCGAAGCACTGTCGGTGTTGCAGACCCACGCCCAACCCATGAGCCCCGAACGCGTCAGAGCCTTGCTCCGCGACGAGCTCGGCGGGCGCGCGGACGCGCTGCTCGACCGTCTGCAGCCCGTACCTCTGGCAGCCGCCTCGATTGGCCAGGTGCACCGCGCCACGCTGTCCGACGGCACCCGCGTCGCCGTCAAGGTGCAGTATCCCGAGGTGGCCCAGGCGATCCGGGCGGATTTCGGCCCGGCAGCAATTGGCGTGCGCTTCATCTCGCTCATCTATCCGAACGCGCGTGCGGCCGACTTCCTTCAAGAGGCGCGGTCGCGCTTCCTCGAGGAGTGCGACTATCTGCACGAAGCAGCGTGCCAGGCCCGGTTCGCCGAGCTCTTCGCCGACCATCCGCGTCTCCGGGTGCCGGCGGTCCACACCGATCTGTGTTCGCAGCGCGTGCTGACCAGCGAGTACATCGCCGGAGCGGGCTTCGACGACTTCCTCGATTCGAATCCCTCCCAGCGCGAGCGCAACGAAATCGGCGAAGCGCTGTTCGAATTCTACATCGGCACGCTCTTCAAGCATGGCCTGTACAACTGCGACCCCCACCCCGGCAACTACCTGTTCCAACCGGATGGGCATGTCGCGATGCTCGACTACGGGTGTTCTCGCGAGTTCGAGCCCGCCTACGTCGACAAGCTCGCGCGGTTGACCAGCGCGGTGCACAGCGATACGCGCGAGGCGCTGGAAGCGTGCTTCATCGAGCTCGGCATGGTCCGCGAGGGGCAGACCTACGACTTCGGCACGGCGCGCGATCTAGTCCGCTCCTTCTACGGCCCGATGCTGCAGGACCGGGTACAACGTATCGATCTCGGCGAGGCGATGAGCATGAGACGGCTAGTGGACAGGAAGCGGGAACTGATGAAGATCGGCGTCCCCGGCGAGTTCCTGTTCCTGTTCCGGATCCGCTTCGGGCTCATGTCCGTGCTCGCCCGCCTGGGAGCCGAAGCCAACTGGTACCGGCTGGAGCAGAGCTACGCCAGCGAGGATCGGGCGCTCCGTCCCCACGCATTTGTCCAGCTGGGAAGCAGCCGCTAGTCTGTAGCAAGCGGCGGGCTAGCCCTTCGGACGGGCGGCCGGGATTGCGTCTTCGGCCGGCGTTCGCTGGGTTTGCTGCTTTGGACAGCAGAAGAATGGAGCGGGCAGGCTGGAGGACGACCGCGAAGCGGGCGGTGGGAACGGCGCTCGCCGTCGCCACGCTCGCGCCAACCGGCTGCGATCGCGGCGGGAACGCACCACACGAGGCCAGTCCGCGGACGAGTGCAGAACATCGACCGGCTGTCCTCTCGTCGGGCGCCGGACCGGGCAGAAGTCCGCTGCCGTCCGCCTCGGCCAGCCCCGCACTTGGCGCGCACACGGCGCTGGATGCCGGAACCGCGCTCCCCGGCAACACCCGGGGCTGTCCCGACGGAATGCTGCGCGTGGAGGGCCAGTACTGCCCGGACGTGCTGGAAGAATGCGCGAAATTCCATCCCGACTACGTCAGGCACCGGGACAACAAGAACATCAGCGCGCGCTGTCTGGAGTTCCGCGCGTCGCGCTGCTTCTCCGATCGGCTGAAGCACCTGGCCTTCTGTATGGACCGCTACGAGTATCCGGACCAGGCGGGCAAGCTGCCACGGGTCCTCACGAGTTGGCTCGAAGCGCAGGCGCTCTGCCAACGCGAGGGCAAGCGCTTGTGTACGGAGGACGAATTCAACTTCGCATGCGAGGGGCCCGAGATGCTCCCCTACGCCACGGGCTACAAGCGCGACGCCAACGCATGCAACATCGACAAGCCCTACATCATGCCGGACCACGAACATCGCATGCTGCACTACGACGAGTGCCGGAAGGACGAACGCTGCTCCAAGGAGCTCCGGCGGCTGGACCAACGTCATGCGATCGGGTCGGTCAACACCTGCGTGTCCTGGGCCGGCGTGATCGACCTGAACGGCAACGTCAACGAATGGGTGACTCGTCCGGGCGAGAAGTCGCCTCGCCGCGGCGGGCTCAAAGGTGGCTGGTGGGGACCAGTCCGGGACCGCTGCCGCCCGACCGTCATCTTCCACAAGGAATTCGACTACGGCTACGAGGCCGGGTTCCGCTGCTGCAAGGACCTCGCGGGCCAGCAGGCCGGCAGAGCCACGGAGGCCCGCGCCGGCCGGGGGGGGCCGCATCCGGACGCCGGCGTGCCGACCGCCGCTAGCGCGGCCGGCGGCGGCTGAACGGCGGCGGGAACAGCTCCTGCGTGCTGCCGAGATCGAGCGTCGTCTCGAGGCCCGGCTGCTCTGCCGGTGGCCGGAGCAACAGCGTGGTCTCGTCGAGGCGCAGGCTCTGGATCTGGCCCAGCTTCCACAGAAACTTCAGCCCGATGATCGGGTTGCCGTGGAACAGCGGATAGAGCGTCGGCTGGTCCAGCGCCAGGAGACGGCAAGCATCCAGGGCGCGCACCGTGGCCGAGCGCGGCCGATTGGTGAGAAGCGCCATCTCGCCGAAGTGGCTGCCCGCCGACAGCGTGGTCAGCGCCGAGCCATTGCGTTCCACCTGCACGCGGCCCGAAGCGATGATGTACAGGCAGTGGCTGGTCTCGCCCTCGCGCAGAATGGTCGCACCCGCTTCGTGTTCCTCGGTGCGGAGCACGCTGGCCACTTCGAGAAGCTCCGGATAGGTCAGCTCGTTGAAGAGCTCCATCGCGGCAAGCGCGGAGAGATCCTCGTGGACGCGTGACTGCCGCTCCGACGCCGGCGCTTCGGCGCGCACGACAACGGCGGTGATGTTGTCATCTCCACCCCGCTCGTTGGCCAGGTCAATCAGGCGCTGCGGCAGCTTGTCGGGCTCGCCATCCAGCAGCTGACCCAACTCGCCGCCGTTCTCGAAGTAGCCATGCAACCCGTCCGAACACAGGAGGTAGGTGTCGCCGGGCAGCACATCGAACTCGAGCGTGTCGATGCGGACTCGCGCCAGCGGTCCGATCGCGCGCGTCAGGAGGTTCGAAGGAAACATGTCCGCGGCCTGCTCGGGCGAGAAGCCGTGCCGCACGGCGTCGGCGATGAAGCTGTGATCGAGCGAGAGCTGGTGCAGCTCGGCCGCCCTACGCACGTAGAGCCGACTGTCTCCGACGTGGCACAACACGCCGCGCTGGCCACGGATGCACAGCACCGTGCAGGTGGTCCCGGCGCCGTGCGCCCGGGAATCGCGCTTGCCCAGCTCGTGCACGGCGGAGTTGGCCGCCTCGACTGCGCGGCGCAGCACGTCGGTGACATACGCCGCCCGGGACATGTCCGGAGCCTCGCCGGCGGCTTCGCCGAGCTCGGAGCGGACCACGTGCTCGATGGTCTTCACGGCCAGCGCGGAGGCCACCTCGCCCGCCGCGTGCCCGCCCATCCCGTCGCAAACGACGTACAGGCCGAGCGGCTCGTCCACCAGGAAGCGGTCCTCGTTGTGGTCGCGCTTCTGCCCGACGTCGGAAAGCCCATGCGCCTGAAGCTTCACGCGGGCCACGATAGCCGACCCTGGCGGCCCCAGGCCACCAGAGTACCCGGTACAGCCCGGGGACCCGCTCATCCGTGGGACAACGTGGCCGGGACCGGTCGCTCGACACCTTGCCTCCGCCCGCTTCATCGCATATCGTCGATTGACGATGACAGCTGACGCGGCGTGCATTCCACCTCCAGACAGCGTTCCGGACATGAGACCGGTCGAGGGACCCGAGGCCGATGCGGAGCTGGCCGCGCTGTGCAAGGCGCTCGGTCATCCGGCGCGGATCCACATCCTGCGCCTGCTGGCACGACGAACTGCCTGCGTTTGCGGCGAGCTGGTCGGCGAGCTCGAACTTGCGCAGTCCACGGTGTCCCAGCACCTGAAGGTCATGAAGGAGGTCGGGCTGGTACAGGGCGAGGTCGACGGACCGCGCGTCTGCTACTGCCTCGATCCCCGGTCGCTGCGCCGGCTCAAGGCCCTGATTGGCAGCCTCTAGCATCGGAAGTCGACGATGAGCTCCCAGCCCGCTGGCGTCGCACGCCGTCTCTCGTTCCTCGACCGGTACCTCACGCTGTGGATCTTCGCGGCCATGGCGCTCGGGGTCGGTCTCGGATTCGGCGCTCCCGGGGTGGTCTCGGGTCTGTCCCGCCTCAGCGTCGGCACGACCAGCATCCCCATCGCGGTCGGGCTGATCCTGATGATGTACCCGCCTCTGGCCAGGGTTCGCTACGAAAAGCTCGGCGGCGTGCTCGGAAACCGCCGCGTGCTGGTCCTATCCCTCGTCCAGAACTGGATCATCGGCCCGGCGCTGATGTTCGCACTCGCCGTCGTCTTCCTGCGCGACAAGCCCGAGTACATGCTCGGGCTGATCCTGATTGGGCTGGCGCGCTGCATCGCCATGGTCATCGTGTGGAACGATCTAGCGCGGGGCGACCCCGAGTTCTGCGCGGGGCTCGTAGCGATCAACTCGATCTTCCAGGTCTTGTTCTTCTCCGTGTACGCCTGGTTCTTCGCGACGCTGCTGCCCTCCTGGCTCGGGCTGAAGTCTGCGGTCATCGACATAGGGATCGGGCAGATCGCAACCAGCGTCGCCATCTATCTCGGTATCCCTTTCGCCGCCGGCCTGGCAACGCGGCTCGTGATGATCCGTGCCCGCGGCGTGGAGTGGTACGAACAGCGCTTCCTGCCCCGTATCGGTCCCATCACGCTCATTGCACTGCTCTTCACCATTATCGTGATGTTCTCGCTCAAGGGCGAGGCCATCGTGAAACTACCGCTCGACGTGGTGCGCATCGCGATACCGCTTCTCATCTACTTCGTGGTGATGTTCCTGGTGTCGTTCTGGCTCAGCCGCATCGCCGGGGCGAACTATCCGGCATCCACCACGCTGAGCTTCACTGCCGCGTCGAACAACTTCGAGCTGGCGATTGCCGTGGCCGTCGCGACGTTCGGCATCCACAGCGGCGCGGCCTTCGCCGCGGTGATTGGTCCGCTGGTCGAAGTGCCCGTGATGATCGGCCTGGTCCACGTCGCGTTCTGGCTGGGCCGGCGCTACTTCCCTGATTTCGCGGCGGGAATCCGAGCTGGAACGGAGCCTTCACCGGAGTAGCAGATGGCGACCATCCTTTTTCTGTGCGTGGCCAACTCGGCGCGGAGCCAGATGGCCGAAGCGCTCGCCCGGAACCTTTTCGGGCGCGGCGTCCGGGTGCAGAGCGCGGGCAGCCGGCCATCCCGTGTCAATCCGTTTGCGGTGGAAGTGCTCGGCGAGCTTGGCGTCGACATGCGGGAGCAGCGCTCCAAGTCGGTCGACGGCATCGACCCGGCCAGCATCGACGCCGTGGTCACGCTCTGTGCCGAGGAGGTGTGCCCGGCGTTCCTGGGCGCGGCGCGGCGACTGCATTGGCCGATCCCGGACCCCGCAAGCGATGACCCCAGCCTTTCGCGCGAACAGATGCTGACACGTTTCCGCATGGCGCGGGACGCGATCCAGAAGCTGCTCGAAACGCACCGCGCCGAGCTGCTCGGCACAGCCCAATCAGATCCCTTGATGGAGAACGATCACGATGACCGGAACCACTGACCAGATCCGCGGCAGCGTCCGCGAGCACTACGCCAAAGTAGCCGAGCAGAGCTCCAGCTGCTGTTCACCGGGCTGCTGCGGGCAGAACCCGGACAATTCGCTCGGGCTCGGCTACTCCGAGGAGGACCTTGCCGCCGTGCCCGACGGCGCGAACCTCGGGCTCGGTTGCGGCAATCCCCAGGCCATCGCTTCGCTCCGCGAAGGCGAGACGGTGCTCGACCTCGGCAGCGGCGCCGGCTTCGACGCCTTCCTGGCTGCCCGCCAGGTTGGCCCGCGCGGGCGCGTCATCGGCGTCGACATGACCCCCGAAATGCTCGCGAAGGCGCGTGACAACGCCCGGCATCTGGGCGCCAACCACGTCGAGTTCCGCCTCGGCGAAATCGAGCACGTGCCCGTCGGCGACAGCAGCGTGGACGTCATCCTCTCGAACTGCGTCATCAACCTCTCGCCGGAGAAATCGCAGGTCTTCCGCGAGGCGTTCCGCGTGCTCAAGCCGGGCGGGCGCCTCGCTATCTCGGACGTGGTCGCGACCCGTCCGATCCCCGATGAGCTCGGCAGGCAGATCGACGCGCTGTGCGGCTGCGTTTCCGGCGCCGCTCCCGTCCGCGACCTCGAGGCGATGCTGACCGATGCCGGCTTCAGCAACGTCCGGGTCGAAGTGAAACGCGAGAGCCGGGAGTTCATCCAGAACTGGCTGCCCGGCAGCGGCGCCGAGGACTACGTCGCTTCCGCGACCATCCAGGCGATCAAGGCTCCCGAGTAGGGCCTGCCGCGATCAGGACTGCGCCAGCTCCAGCAGCTTCAGCACGGTGCGCCAGTTGCGGGCCGTGCTGACCGTGGCGAGCGCCGAGTCGAAATAGGCGTTGGTCAGCTTGGTGCGCGCCACGCCGTTGGGACACAAGAGGTAGATCTCCCGCCCGCGCACCTTGAATTCGTCGGGCGGCGAGCGGGCAGCATCGAGACCCGCCCGCTGCCGGGCGCTGGGCGAGTCGGCGAGGAACATCACGTGCAGCTTCTGCTCGTCCGCCCCCAGAGCGACGAACGGATTGCCGCCGACCACCTCCGCAAGCTGCCGGGCGCTGCGCAGAATCACGGGGACTTCGAAGCCGAAGCGTTCGGCGATGCGCTTCGACACCTCGACGGGCAGTCCCGCTACGTCGCGCCGCGACGCCTTGAAAACCACGTTGCCGCTCTGGATCCACGTCCTGGCGTCACTGGCACCGGCCTGGACAAAGAGCGGCACCAGCTCCTTCATCGGCAGCTTGTTGCGCCCGCCGACGTTGATTCCGCGCAGCAGCGCCACGAAGGTTTCCAGAGTGGCCACGCGTGCCATTCTAGCCATGTACTCGACCGTACGCATGCCCCAACGCGCGCCCGGAGGCGCTACAATGGCCGGCGCATGCCAACCCACGCCTTCACGCTGTTCGACACCCCCATCGGCCGTTGCGCCGTCGCGTGGAACGCACGCGGCATCGCCGGGGTGCAGCTTCCGGAAGCGCGCGACGCCAGAACGCGCGCCCGCCTCGTCGAGCGATTCCCCGGCGCCCGCGAGGAGACGCCACCCGACGAGGTCGCCCGCGCTGTCGATGGCGTATCCGCGCTGCTACGCGGCGAGCGCCTGGACCTGTCCGACGTGCCTCTCGACCTGGACGGGGTTCCGCCCTTCTACCGCCGCGTCTACGAGACGGCGCGGGGCATTCCGCCGGGTTCGACGCTGACCTACGGCGAGCTCGCCGAGCGCCTCGGAAAGCCCGGGGCTGCGCGCGCGGTCGGGCAGGCCCTGGGCAAGAACCCCTTCGCCCTGGTCGTCCCCTGCCATCGCGTGCTGGCGGCCGGCGGCAGGGTCGGCGGGTTCTCGGCCGCCGGCGGCATCACGACCAAGTTGCGCCTGCTGGCGATCGAGGGGGCACACGGGGCTGCCGGGCTGTTCGCGGGCAGCAGGGCTCCGGGCTTCGATGCCGACGCCGCGCTCGAACACGTGCGTGCCGCCGATGCGGCACTCGGCCGGCTCATCGAAAAGGTCGGCCCCTTCCGCATGCAGCTCAAGGCCACCCCCGACCTGTTCGTCGCCCTCGCCGAAGCAATCGTCTACCAGCAGCTCACGGGCAAGGCGGCGGCGACCATCTACGCCCGGCTCTGCGCGCTGTTCCCGCGCGCACAGGAAGGTCCCACGCCCAGACAGATCGCGCGCGCCACCGAAGCGCGACTGCGCTCCGCGGGGCTTTCGCGCAGCAAGGTGCTGGCGCTCAAGGACCTCGCGCGCCGCACGAGCGCCGGCGAGCTCCCCACTCTCGAGGAGGCTGCCAGCATGGACGCCGAGCCGCTCATCGAACAGCTGACGGCAGTGCGCGGAATCGGGCGCTGGACCGTCGAGATGCTGCTCATGTTCCGCCTCGGCCGCCCCGATGTGCTTCCGGTCGACGACTACGGCATCCGGAAGGGCTTCGCTGTCGCATTCCGGAAGCGTGAGCTCCCCTCTCCCCGGGAGGTAGCCACGCGCGGCGAACGCTGGAAGCCGTATCGTACGCTGGCCAGCTGGTACCTCTGGCGCGCAGCAGAACTGTGACAGCTCAGGCTCGTTTGCGAGCCTGGGCACCGGGACGACGGCGGCTGCGTGCCGCGGCAGGCAGCGCCGTGTCGCCCGGGTACGCCTGGTGCAGCGTCGCCGCGAGCTTCTCCAGCGAGGACCCGAGCGGCGAGCGGCGGCGCCAGACCAGCGCGACCGTTCGCCCCGGTGCGGGCTTCGCGAAGCGTCTGAGGGACAGCTCGGCACGCCTGGCCTCCGTGGGTACCGCAAGCTCCGGCAGCAGTGTGACGCCCGCGCCTCCCGCCACCATCTGCGCGAGCGTGGACAGACTGGTCGCGCGGAACTCGAGCTCGCTGGCGTCGGCGCCCGAACAGAATTCCCACGCCTGGTCGCGGAAGCAGTGCCCGTCGTCGAGCAGCAGCACGCCCGCGCCGGCCAGCTCCGCCGCTCGCGCCGGTGAAGACTTCTCGCCGAGTGGGTGCCCCTTCGGAGTGGCCAGCACGAACCGATCGTGCCCGACCACGGCATGCTCGACTTCCCCGATGTCGGCCTCCAGTGCGAGCAGCGCTGCATCGAGCTCGCCCACGTCGAGCTTCTGCACGAGCGTGTCGGTCTTGTCCTCGAGCCAGTGCACGGTGAGCCCGGGATACGCGGCGTGCAGCGCGCGCGTGGCCCGCGGCAGCAGATACGGCGAGATGGTCGGGATGACGCCGATGCGCAGCGTCCCCGCCAGCGGGTCGGCGGCGCGGCGCGCCAGCGCCTCGAGATCACCGGTATCGCGCAGGATGCGCCGCGCGCGCTCGACGATTTCACGCCCGGCTTCGGTCACGAGCACCCGCCTGCGGTCGCGCTCGAACAGCCGCACGCCCAGGGCCTCCTCCAGCTGCGCCAGCTGCGCGCTGAGCGACGGCTGCGACACGTGGCAGCACTCCGCGGCCTTGCGGAAGCTGAGCAGCTCCGCCACGGCCGCCGCGTACTGCAGCTGTCGGAGCGAGAACGGAAACGGGCTGTAGTTCATAGTCCAAACCTATCACATGGCTCATGACGATGCGCCGCACCAATAACAACACGGCAGGCTGCCCGCGGCTCACTTGAAGTGCACGCGCAGCTCGAGCTCGCCCGGCTTGTCCGGCGTGATGCGGAGCGTGACGACTCGCCCCTTCTGCTCTGCCGGGGCGCCTTCGGCGCTCGCGAGCTGGTAGCCCCCAGGCGCATAGACGCGGAAGCGGTACTCGAAGGGCACCGCCGTCGCCGGCCCCGCGTCGACCTTGAACCGGAGGTCCAGCTCCCGCGCACTGTCGTCCCAGCTCTCGCTCTCGAGATCGGTTCCGCCCTGGGTGATCTGGCGGTTGTCGCCCAGATACTGCGGGTGGCCGCTGACCTCGCGCAGCGCGATCACCTCGTGCCCGTGCGCGGGCACGGTGCGTTCCAGCGTTCCCTGTACGACGCCGAGGAACTTCTCGCTCCAGAACTCGCTCGCCAGGTACTGCTTGTCCGGATCCAGCCCCCACTTTCCGAGCTCGATGCTGTAGGTGCGGGCCTCGTCGGGCAGGGTCTCGATCGGCCGCGCCGAAAAGTCGTAGTTTCTGCCCCAGTTGAGCAACCCGATCACGAACCAGCTCTCGTCCGAACCGGCCAGCGTACCGTGCACGCGGAGCAACCACTCCTCCGGGTAGTGGCGCGTGAACAGATCCATCGGTCGCGCGGCGTCCGGATAGCTCGGCAGGAGCTGCCGCCACACGTCGATCTGCGCGGGCGTCAGCGTGCGAAGGTCCTCGCCGAACTTGATGATGGAGCCACTCAGCGACATGAACGACGCGTAGGTCTTCGCCTCGTCCATCGTCACCGGCGGGTCGGGATGCTGCTTGTCGGTACGGAAGAACAGCAGATCGTTGTGTGTCACCCACACGCGGTTTTCGAAGTAGTACCGGCGCGCTCCCGTCTTGACGATAGCCTTGAAGCTGTCCCCGTTGCCCACAGTCGAAAACGGCTGGCTCTGCTCCCAGAGCGGACCGGCATCGAGCGTCAGGCGCATGCCGTCGACCACGCCCTCGTTGATGCCCATGAGCGCGATTCCGAGATAGAACACGTTGTCGCCGAGCGCCGACTTGATCGCGCGGATCCCCTTCTTGTACGCCTCGATGCTCGTCAGGGTTGGATCGTGCTTCGGCGGATACAGCATCTCGTAGTAGCCGAAATCGTGCTTGATCCAGCGCTCTCCCCAATCGTTCTTGTAGCGCTTCATCGTCGAGCCCAGCCAGTCCAGCACCGCAGGGTTCGACAGATCGAGCATGCGCGCGTCGCTACCGGGATCGAGCAGGCCGTGAAGAACGTTCGTCGCCGGATCCAGCAGCCAGTCAGGATGCTGGGCGGCTAGCTTGGAGCTGGTCGAGACGCGGAACGCGGCGATCCACAACCCCGGCTGGAGCCCGTCGTCGGTGATCTTCTTCGAGAAAGCGGGGATCCCCGACGAAAACTTGCCGTTGGCCTGCCAGTCGCCGTCGGCGACCTGGTAGCCGTCATCCATCTGGAAGTAGTCGATGCCGAACGGGGCGAACTCGCGGGCCATCACTGCGAGGTTTTCGCCCATGTTGGTCTCGTCGATGTTGGTACCGAGTCCGCCTGTCGACCCGGAGCCGGTCCAGCTGTTCCAGCCGTTCGGGGTCGAGCGCCCGCCGTCGCGCTTCAGCCACACCGTGTAGTCGAGCCACGCCGCCACGGCGTCGGCGTAATCCTCGAGGCCCGTCCAGGGATCCGGCGCCGAAGGGTTCATGTAGACGACTTCGCTCGACAGCGAATCGCCCGGCTTCACCGGCTTGCCCTTGTACAGAAGTGGTTGGTCCGTGATGAGCTCGTTCTGCCCGGTGCGCCCGCGATATCGGGCCGGAGCATCGGGATCGAGCTTGGTACCGAACGTCGGAAAGGCTCGCTCGACACCCAGGGTGCCGGCGACCCAGGAGTGTCCGCTGTCCAGGTCGACAACCGCGTGATTCCAGTTCGCGAGCACGTCTCCGCGCGAGCCGATCTCGAAGAACGAGTCGATGATGGGCTGGCGCGAGGACTTGTCGGGGTAGTGGAGATTGGCTTCCGTGTCGGAGACGATGTCCATGCCGTCGTCGAGCACGCGGGTGCGCATCGCGTCCTTCCCCACGAAGAGACCGCCGCCGTCGCCGGAGCTGATGACCGGCGTGAAGCGAAGCACCCGGAGGTCGCCGCTCCGGTGGTTGGTCACGTCCAGCATCGCCAGCGCCGTATCGTGCTGGGGATCGGCGTACAGGCGCAGCGACAGGCTCACGTTGTCGACCTCGCAGTCGAGTTCATGGCCCGTCAATGCGTCGAAGTACCCGCCGGGCTTCGGCGACCTGTCGAGGCGCTGCCAGCGCGCGTTGCAGTCACGCGTGGACAGGGTCCGCTGCTTTTCGCCGTCTTCGATCAGCACTTCCGCCCATGCGCCGCGGAGCAGCGTGCCGCCGGCTCCTTCTATGTCGAAGCGCCCGCCGGAGTCCGGCGTCACCCGGATACCCGTCACGGGCGGCGCGACGCTCTCGTCCGTGCCGCAACCAGCGACCAGCGCTGCGACGCCGAGCAGCAGAGCCAGGGAGCGCGCCCATCGGCGAGCAGGGAGAGCCACGACGAGCAGGATAGCAGAGTGCCGGGATCGTCCTGCGGGCCGCGTTCAAGCGCCCTGCCGGGCCTTTTGCCACTGTCGCCAGCTGCCCGACTCGATGACGGGACAGCCCGCGCCCTGCCCGGCCGCGAGCACGTACGTCTCGACGAGCCTGCCGTCCGACAGCGCGACGCGCGTGCGGCGGTAGAGCCGGGGATGATCCTCGAAGCGATCGAGCGCACAGAGCATCCTCTCGTCGACCTCGTACACCTCTCCAACCACGGCCTGGCGCCCGCCCCCGGCGAGCCCCGGATAGGCTCCCAGGTCGCGGAGCTCGAACGCGGGCTCGGTTCTTCCCCGGGAAACGAAACGGGCTCCGCCCAACACATCGTGGTTCGCTTCCCCGGCGAGCAGCGTCCCGTAGACGAACACGTGCGCACGCATAGCGGCAACCGAGTCTAGCCCGCGGGCCGGAAAGTGTAACGGGGGCGTCCCGCCGCACGCACGGTCTTGCGCCGGGACCAGTTCAGCGCCAGGGTCGCCTCGTGAGCTCGACCGGGCCCCCCGCCCCGCCCGCGAGCGGCGGCCCCAGGAGGCTCGCCACGCTCGCCTACGAACGCCTCGTCCGCGCGATCTGCGAGCATCGGCTATTCGCGACGGTCGTCGTGCTCGTGCTGCTCGCCCCCTCGCTGGTGCTGTCCACACGCTACTTCATGGACATCCACGCCGGGATGGAGGAGCTGCTTCCGGGGAACGCCCCGAGCGTGCGCGCCCTGGACCACATCCACAAGCGGGTCGGGGGAGTGGCCCGACTGAATGTGATCGCCCACGGGCCGAAGCGCGCCGACAACGAGCGCTTCATCCGCGAGCTCGCCCGCCGTCTCCGCGCCAGGAAGGTCCCCCAGGCCCGCTGGATCCAGGCCACGATCGACACGGAGCGCAGCTGGGCGGACCAGCATGCGCCGCTTCTGCTGCCAGCGTCCGACTTCGATTCGTTGATGCACGACGTCGACCACGCGGCGGAAGTCACGCGTCGCGACGCCAACCCGTTCTACGTCGATCTCGAGACTTCCCCGAAGGAGCAGTGGCAGCACGTCGAAAAGCGCATCGAGGCGATGACCCAGGGGAAGGACCGCTTCCCGAGAGGATACTTCGAGTCGAAGGACGGCCACGTCGTCGTGCTGATGATGGCCTTGCGGGGCTCCGAGGTCGATATCGGACCCTCCGAGGCGCTGATGAAGGCGGTCAAGGCCGAGGTCGCTGGACTGCGCCCGGGATTCCCTGCATCGGTGGAGGTCGCCTACAACGGCGAGGTCGTCAACCTGCTCGAGGAACACTCCGCGATCCAGAGCGACCTCTCGCTGTCGTCGATCCTCGTCGTGCTGCTGGTCGGCGGGCTCATCGTCGCGTACTTCCGCACGGTCCGTGCCATAGCAGCCGTGGTTCTGGGGCTCGTGCCAGGGCTACTGTTGACCTTCGGCCTGGGACGGCTGTCCGGGAGTTTCCTCAACTCCAATTCCGCCTTCCTCGGTGCCATCATCGCGGGCAATGGCATCAACTACCCGTTGATGTTCCTCGCGTACTACCGCGCCCAGCCATCCGGCGGTTCGCAGCGGGAAGCCATCGTGGCCGCAGCGAAGGCCGCCCTCCCCGGCACGCTGGCCGCGTCGGCGACTGCCTCCGCCGCCTACTTCGGCCTGGCCACCGCGACTTTTCGCGGCTTCTCGCAGTTCGGTTGGCTCGGCGGCGTCGGCATGGTGACGACCTGGGCCATTGCCTTCCTGCTCATGCCGTTGACGATCGCGTGGCTCGATCCGCCGCGGCAGGGCGAGCAACTCAGCGGCTTCCAGGAGCGGCTGACGCGTTTCTTCGGACGCCCCTGGTCGCCGCGCCTCGTAGCGCTGCTCGTGGTGGTGGCGTCTCTGGCGGTCGGCGGCATCGGCCTCAGGCGGGCGATCGCCCACGGCCCCTACGACGAGAACCTCCTGCACCTGCGCAACACCCAGTCGCTCCGCTCGGGCGGTGCTTCCTGGGACGCGGAGATGTCGAAGATCTTCGGCGTCTGGATGAACCCAATCGTGGTGCTGGTCAAGGATGGCGAGGACCGCGAGCCTGCCGCCGCCGCCCTCCGCCGGCGCATGGTCGACGGCCCCCGGCACATGGCCGAGCGCGTCGAGACGATCGCCCAGTACGTCCACCCGGAAGCCCAGCAGCGCGCCCGCATCCAGCGGCTTTCGCGGCTACGCTCGCAGATTTCGAAGTTCCCGAAAGACAGCATGCCCGCCAAGGTGAAAGAGCGGGTGGACAGCTGGCTTTCGCCCCGGAACCTGCACGTCCTGACGCCGGAAGACGTCCCGAATTCACTGACGCGCGCCTTTCAGGAAACCAACGGCCGCACCGACAGGGTCGTCCTGCTCTTCCCCTCCCTGGGCATCAACTACAACAACGCCCGCAATGTGATCCGCTTCTCGGACGAGCTGTCGTCGGTGAAGCTGCCGAAAGGGAGCGTGGCAGGTGGCGCCTTCCTCTTCATGGCGGAAATCCTGCGGCTGATCCAGAGAGAAGCGCCGCGGGTGGTGCTTGTCGTATGCGCCCTGGTCGCGCTCGTGCTCGTGCCCATCTTCCGGCGTCGACCGCTGCGCATTCCACTGGTGGTGGCAACCGTCGCGGTCGTCGCCATCTCGGCGCAGTGCGTGATGTTCGCGGTCGGCGTGCGGCTCAACATGCTGAACTTCGCTGCGATCCCGATCACGATCGGCGTCGGCGCGGACTACGTGGTCAACCTGCTCGGCGCCATGGACGCCTGGGGCGTCGACGCTCGGCGCGCCTGTGCCCGCATGGGCGGCGCCATCCTGCTGTGTTCCCTGACGACGATCGTGGGCTACCTGACGCTGCTCTTCGCTCACTCTGGAGCGCTGCGCTCCTTCGGTTGGGCGGCGGTCCTGGGCGAGTTGATGGCCGTCGCGACGGTGCTGATCGTGCTGCCGGCCGTCCTGCCCGGCAGGCGGGCGCGCCCGGACGCCGCGTCCACCAACGAAAGCGCGCCCAGCGAAGCGGAATAGGCGTCAGTCGAGGAGCTCGTCGATCCGGGCGGCCGCGCGCGTGGCCACCGCCATGATGGTCAACTGGGGATTGACGCCGAGCGGACCGTTGATGGTGCTGCCATCCACGATAAACAGGCGCTTCAGGTCGTGCGTCTGGTGATCGGAGTCCACGACGCTGGTCTTCGGATCGCGACCCATGCGGCAGGTGCCGAGCGGATGGTAGCTCACGACCACCAGCTCGCTGGCCGACGGCGGCTGTCTCCGGAACTCGTGGAAGTCGTCGGGCTCGACGATCGGCCGCGTGAGCACGAGCGGGTAGAGCCGCTTCGCGCCCGCGGCGAGGAACATCTCTCCCGCGCGGACGTTCGCCTCGTGCAGCCGGCGCAGGTCCTCGCGTTGCAGGTTGTACGTGATCGCGGGTTTACCAGCCCGCTCCCACCACACGCGCCCATTCGGCGAGGCGTCGGCCACCAGCGTGCCGACGCCCGCAAGATGGTTCCGGCGGTCGAGCACATCCATCAGGGGCTTGCCGCTCATCGGCAGCGTGACCGCCTCCACGTTGTGGTCGCCCAGAGCGGTCAGGATCATGATCCCGTCTCGCGCGAACTGGTCGACGGCATGGCCCTGGGGCACGAAGTCGGCACCGCGGATTTCCTCGTCGAACAGTGCGTTCAGCCCGCCGCTCGGGTGGAGCGACAGGTTCCTGCCGACCTGTCCGCTCTTGTTGCAGATGCCCTGGCGCATCAGGAAGAGCGGCGTCGGGATACTGCCCCCCGCCAGGATCACCGCCGAAGCCCTCACCTTGACGCGGCGCCCGTCGCGGGCGACCCCCTCGATGCCGACGGCGCGTCCGCCCTCGGTAAGCACCCGGTCGGCGTGGAGCTCGGTCATGCACAGCGCGCCGCGCCGGAGCGCAGCCGGGATGTAGGAGATGTTGGTGCTGCGCCTGGCGTCGGTGCGGCAACCGAAGTTGCAGAAGCCCGAGCCCTCGCAGCCCGGCGCGTTGCGGGGGATCCGGCCGTAGCTCCAACCGAGCGCGTCGCAGCCGCGCGAGACGACATCGTCGATGGGCCCGAGGAAGCGCGGCTCGGTGGGCGCCACGCCGAGGAACGATTCGACGCGTTCGAACCACGGTTTCATGGCGCCCGGCGCAAATTCGTCGGTGCGCAGGTCATCGCACCACCGATCGAGCACCCAGGGCGGCGTGCGGAAACAGGTTCCCCCGTTGACCGCCGTCGAGCCGCCCACGAGCCGCCCCATGAAGAGCGGCATGACGGTGTTCCCGAAGGTCACGGCAAAGCGATAGAAGCTCAAGTGCGCGCGGACCGAGCTCCCGTCGAAGTCCCGGCGGTCGTGGTAGCTGCCTTCCTCGACGAAGACCACGGCGCGACCGCGCTCGGCGAGTTCCCGGCCGACCACAGCGCCGCCCGCCCCCGTGCCCACTACGACCACGTCGCACTCGAGCGTCTCGTCCGCGGGAAGGTCCGTCGCCAGCATCATCTGCCGGCGCCAGGGCGGCTCTTCACCTTCCGGAACGACGTTGAGCCGCCCGCCCAGGCGCTCGTAGACCCCCGGACGATCGAAATGAACGAACTTGTACACCAGCGAAAGCGCCGCCAGCGCCGATCGCAACGCTGGCGTCTGGTACCACCGCTGGAGCAGCGCCTGCTGCTCCCTGGTATCGAGGGCGGCAAATGATCGCCCTGTCGAAAGCACCGCCGCTTCGGACAGCGCGCGCTGTGCCTTGCGGAAGAGCGGTACAAGGTTGGGCGAGACGGACTGCACGACCTCTTCGGTGCGGACCAGGGTCGCCTCGTCGGCCGGAGGGATGCTGTCGCTGCCGGGGATGATCGCCTCCAGCAACGCGAGCGATGCGGCCCGATCCGCCTGCGACATGGGGCCGGGCGGCGTCGGGTTTGCGGGCTGGCCGGGGATGGACAGTGTTTCGGTCATGACGACTCCACGGGGACGGCCGCTCTGGGCCGGAGGACCAGGGAAGCCAGAAGGGCGCCGGCAACCCCCACGCACAGCTGCACGGCGTGCAGCCCGAGAGTCAAGGCGAGCGCTGCACTGCTCCGCATCCCGAGGCTGCCAGCGGCGAGGCCTACGGGGCCGTCCGTAGCGCCCAGCTGGGCAGGCACGAAGTCGCCGGCGGCTGCCCCGGCCAACACGAGGCCCGTCGTAGCCAGACCGCTTACGACATCGGCAGACGCTCCCACCGCGTGGCGCAGCAGCAGGATCTCGCCGATCAGCAACACGCGGGTGCCGAACTCGAAGAGCAGCGCGCGACCGACGCCGGGCGCTTCCGCCGCGAACGCATCGTCGAACGCGGGCCCCGCTTCACGGGCGATCGGCACCCGGCGTGCGAGCCAACGGCCCAGACGCGCTCGCCCTGCAAACACGACCGCACCGCCGATAGCGAAGGTCCCCGCGCAGTACAGCGCCACCGCGAACGTCGGCCAGGTTGCTCCGTCGATCGACGCGACCGCCAACATCGTCGGGATCGCGATCAGCGCGTTGGCGAGCAGCACGATCGCCATCATCCACGCCGCGGCGGCTGCGGCGCGCGCGCGCCCGGCACGCCCCGACAGCTGCTGGGCGCGGAACGTCTCGGCCACCAGACGCCCGGCAGGCGCCGCGACCGCCAGGAGCTGCGCCCGGAAGGACGCGCGCCACAGCTCGATGCCCAGGCGGGGCGCTCCGCCAGCGCTGTAGAGAGAGGACAGCGCGAGCGCATTGAGAACGACGATACCGAGCTCGAGCAGCAGCAGCGCCGGAACCCACGGCCCTACTCCGCGGACGGCGCCGACCATCGCCGCCGGGCCCGCATGCAGGACGAGGAGCACCACGATCGATGCTCCGATCGCGGCGAACGCCAGGTGCAACCAGCGCTTCTGCCGCGGCTTCATGGCACAGCTCCGGGGACCTCCGGGAGCCGCATCCACACGCGCTCGAACGCGTCTGCGTAGGCGTCGATGGTCTCGTCCGTCTGGGGAAAGATGGGGCAGCTCTGCGAGAACAACACCAGCGAGCTGTCGAGCAGCCGGCAGGTTTCCGGGAACCGGGAGAGGTCGTAGTCGGCCGGCGCGCCCGCGTCCCAGGGGTGGGCCTGCCCGCCATAGCCGATGCGCTCACGGAAGAGCCGCTGCGCAGGAACAGGCATGGTCTGCCAGAGCACGACCTCGAGACCCTCGGCCCGGAGTGCGGCCAGCAGAGCGTCGCGCACCACGCGCGGCGGAGCGTCGACACCGACGGCGCGCGCATCGAACCGCACCCGGTATTTGTGGACCGTGCCGGTGCGGTCGTCATCCGTGGCCGGCGGTTCGACGCCGGGGAGCGCACCAAGCCGGGTCGAAAGACGGCGCGCGTTGTGCCGCGCGCGCTCGTTGTAGTGCACGAGCCGCCTGAGCTGGCTCCGGGCCAGCGCCGCGGACATCTCGTTGGTGCGGTACATGTAGCCGATCGCGGAGCTCTCGTACGCGCGCTCGGCATCGAGAGGTCGCTCGAGCGAAAAGCCGGCGTCCTGCATCGACCCCACGTCCTCACCGAACATGCGCGTGCGGTTGGCGCGCTCGAGAAGGCGGTCGTCGTCTGTCACGAAAAGCCCCCCCTCGCCCGAGGGCAGGTTCTTGCTCGATTGCGTGCTGAAGCAACCCATGTTCCCCAGCGTGCCAACGCGCCGCCCGCGATAGACCGCTCCGTGGGCCTGGCAGGCGTCCTCGATCACAGGGATGTCATGGCGCCGCGCGATGTCCAGGATGGGGTCCATCTCGCACGGCAGGCCGTGGATGTGCACGGGCAGGATGGCACGGGTGCGCGGCGTGAGGGCGGCCTCGAGCAGAGCCGGATCGAGCCCGCAGAAACGCGGCTCGATGTCGACGAATACCGGGATGGCATCCTGGTGCAGGACTGCGAGCGCGGTGGCCACGAAGCTGTAGGCCGTGGTCACGACCTCGTCGCCCGGTCCCACACCTGCCGCTGCGAGCGCGATGTGGAGCGAGGAGGTACCGCTGTTCGTGGCCAGGCAGTGTCGAGCGCCGACAAACGCTGCGAATTCGCGTTCCAGCCCTCGCACCTCGGGCGCCAGAGGCCCGGACAGGACCCCCCGGTCCAGCACCGCCATCACCGCGGCCCGATCCTCGTCCCCGAGTACGGGCCAGCGGACGTGTCGCCCGTTATCGAGCGTCGCATGTCCGCCGGTGATGGCGAGCGGCGACTTCAAACCGCCCGTGCCGCGACGGCGTCCACCTGACGCGGCGCGGCGGCGACCGAGTCGCTCCATTCGCGCAGCATCCGGAACTGCTCGAACAGGTCGTGAACGACCGGCTCACCCTCGACGCGATAGGGCGCCTTGAAAAAGACCGAGAACTGCCGCTGCACTCCGCACTCGCCCACGCGGTGCGCGACATCGATGAGACGCGCCAGATCGAGCACCAGCGGCGCTGCGAGGATCGAGTCCTTGCACAGGAAGTTGACCTTGACCTGCATCGGCTCGCCGAGGAAGCCCAGCAGATCGATGTTGTCCCACGCCTCCTTCGCGTCGCCGCGGGGCCGGTAGTAGTGGATGTGCACCTGGTGGTCGTCCACGCCGTAGCCGAGGATGTTGTCGAGGACGCCGAGCTTGCTCGTGACCTTGGTCTTGTTCGAGGCGGGATCATCGAGCACGCGGCCGTCGTTGTTGCCGAGGATGTTCGTGGAATACCAGCCCTGCACGAGGAGCTGCCGCACCGCGAAGGCCGGCGCCAGCACTGTCTTGAGCAGGGTCTGGCCGGTCTTGCCGTCCTCGCCCGCGATGGGAACGCCGCGCTTCTGCGAGAGCGTATCGAGCGCGGGAATGTTGGACAGGCTCGGCGTGAAGTTCACGTGGGGCATGTCCATCGTGATCGCGAGGTAGAGGTACCTCATGGCTGGGCTGATGCGCGGATCGTTCGCGTCGAGCCCGGCTTCGAAGGCCTCGGGCGTCAGATGCACGTCCGAGATCTGCGTGTGCCGCTCGGTCGAGGCGAGATTCACGATGACGGTGCGGTCCACGCCACGCTCCTTCCGGAACGCTTCAACCTGCGCGCGCATCAGCCGCAGCTGGTCGCGGTAGGAAGTGCCATCGACCGCGTTGTCGCCGAGGTCACCCCCCAGGAAGGTGGGTGACACCATCGACGGCCAGGGATGGAGCGCAGACAGCTCCTCCTCGATGTCCGGGAGGAGGTGGCGGGGGATCACGCCATGGTGCTTGGCAGCCTCGAACAGGTTGGTCGTCCTGATGTCCCAACCGCCGAACTCGAGATCCTCGACCGCAGCCAACGGCAGCTTCTGTCCGACCTCTGTCTCGGTGAGCATCCCGAGCTTCGGAACGAGGCCCTTCTTCATCAACAGAACGCCGCCGATCACCGTCGACGCGACCGCGCCACCTGCGCCAACAACCAGCACACCGAGCTTTTCCGACATTACGGACTCCATTCAATGCAAGGATTCTCGAGCGAGCCGGCGCAGAACATCGCGTTTGGCGTCGTCGATAATGCGAGGAAACTTCTGCTGGGCGCCGTTGCGCCCGACTTGATCCACGAACTCTCTCATCGCGCCGCGCGGGAGCGTCACGATCTCCGGGGACAGGATCGCGGCGTCCTTCTGGCGATGCTCGCGATACACCCTGTTCTGCTCTCCAAGGCCGGCATCGAACGCGAGCCGGAAGCGCTCCAGATCGGCCGGCGGCCGCTCGAACTCGACGAAGAGCACGTACCAGCCCTTGCCGCCGCCGCGGCCGCCGATATCCGCGCCGCAGGCAAACTCCACGACGGCAGAGTCCGCGAGCTTCACGGCCGCACCGACGGCCCGCTCGACTTCCAGCGTCGTCATCAACTCCTGGGTTACCGACAGCATGCCCGCGCTGCGGCCAATGAACTCCAGCCTGTGCGGGAATACGTCGGTGAACCGTACGAGATCACCGATGTCGTAGGCGTAGAGGCCCGAGCAGGTAGTGACGACGACCGCGTACTCGCCGCCCTTCTCCACGCGCCAAAGCGGCACGCGCTCCGCGTCGGGGCGACCCTGCTCTGCGCGCGGCACGAACTCGAAGAAGACGCCGCGGTCGGGGATCACGCGAAGACCCGGCTCGTCGAGGCGGTCGGTCACCGCGAAGATGCCGCCCTCGGTCGCATTGTAGTTGTCCATGAGCGGAATCCGTCCACCCACGCGCGTCTCGATGACGTCGCGGTAGGGCTCGGCGTAGACGCCGCCCCCGAACAGCGCGCTCAGGTTCGGCCACACGTCCCGCACCGTCTCGGCGTGAAGACCACGCCGTCGTGCCTGGACCAGCACCCGCTCGAACAGGTTCGGAAACCAGCATGTGGTGCCGGACAGGGAGCGCACGTCGTGATCCAGGTACGCATCCGCGATCGCGTCCAGCTTGCGATCGTAGTCCTCGATATCGCGCAGCGGCGGCCTGGGCAGCGACATGAGGGCCGAGACCTTCGGCATGTGCAGCTGCATCAGCCCGGGGTTGCTCGTGATGCCGACCGGGCCTTCCCACTTGATCACGGCGGGGGGCAGAAGAGCGAGATTGTAGCCTGCCGACCATTCCCGGTCCCCGCTGAGCGTCAGGTAGCGGGCCACGACGTCGAAGCCCGCCTTCTGCTGCCACTTGATCTGCTCGCGCGAGATCGGCAGGTACTTGTTTTTCGCCCGGGTGTGGGACGTGCCCGACGAGCAGCCGTAGTAGCGGATGAAGTCGGGGTGAAGAACGTTGCGCTCGCCACGTCGCATGCGCTCGAGCAGAGGTTCGAAGTCCGCATAGGTGCGCACCGGGACCCGATCGCGGAAGTCCTCCCAGGACCGCACGCCGGAGAGCTTGTGCTGCTTGCCGAACTCCGTACGGGCGGCGCGGGCGCAGTGCGCGAGGAGTGTTCTTGTCTGGACAGCTTGCGGGGCGGCCGCGACTCGATCCCACGCGGCAACACGCAGCTTTGCCGCCGCCCAGATCGCCGGGCCCGTGACGGCTCCGCCGGGCACGCCGCGGATGCGTCGCGGAGGCGCGGCGGGCGCCGCACGACGCGTAGGTGCGTGGAGATCCTGAACGGTCATGGCCTCGTCACGCTCCGAAGAACCTCTTGAGCCGCCGCATCCGCTGCGCGAGCAGGAGCGGGAGCTTCCAGGCGCGGTCGAGCGCCATGATCTGCACGTCGGAGAGCGCCTCTCCGAGATCGAAGAGGCCACGATCGTAGGGCAACCAGTACAACTCGAAGCCGGTCGACCGATCGACGACGGTTGTCTTCGGCCGGACGAACGTCGCGAGCGCGTGCCTGCTGTTCGCGACGCCGGAGCCGGTTTCCCGGGTGCCGGTCCACGGAAGCTCCGGGATAGCCCCGGTCAGAGCGTGGTTGTTGATCGTGACAACACCGCAATCCAGGCGTTCGGCGATGCGCTGGGCCCGGTCGACGTCCCGGGTCCAGAGTGAAACCCCGAGACCGTAGCGACTCTGGTTCGCCTGCGCGACGGCATCGGAAATCCCGTCGACTCGTATGATCGCAAGCACGGGACCGAACGTCTCGTCGCGCACCACTTCCATCTTTTCGGTGCAGTGATCGAGCAGTGTCGGCTCGTACCAGAGGCCCGTGCCCGTAGCGCGGCCGCCGCACACGACCGTGGCACCGCGGGTCCGCGCGTCTTCGACGTGGCGGGCGACCACCTCGAGCTGCCTGCGGTTGCCTAGCGGCGCGACGTCCACCTCTCCGCGCGGGCCGGGGCCCGCTCGAAGGGCCTTCCAGACACGCCCGAGCCGCTCCACGAACTCGTCCGCGATGGTGCGATCCACGTATGCGATCTCGATCGCGCCGCACGCCTGTCCGGCATTGTTCAGGGCCCAGGACGAGATACCCGCCACCGTGCGCGTCATGTCGCAGTCGGCTAGTACAATGGCCGGATCCTTGCCGCCCATCTCGATGCTGGAAACGACGCCGTGCTCGGCGCACAGCACGCGCACCCTGCGACCGGTCGCCGGCGAGCCTGTGAAGACGCAGGCGTCGATACCCGAGCCGATGAGCGCCTCGCCGACCTCCGCTCCCCCCTGCACCACGGAAACCAGATCGGAGGGCAACACGCTCGCCAGCACCTCCAGGAACCAGGCACTGGAAGCCGGGGTGTGGGGCGAGGGTTTCACGACGACCGCATTGCCCGTCATGAGTGCCGGGATGACCGCTCGGTAGAGCCCCGCCACGGGGAAGTTCCACGGTGCGATGACGCCCACCACGCCGCGTGGAAGCATATCCACGACGGCGCTCTTCTTCGGGAAGCTGATCGGATTGAGGCGAACCGACTCGCGCGTCGCATGGCGACCCACGACCTTCGCCCAGGCGTTGACCGTGTCGAGCGGCCCGAGCGCCTCGTTGAAGAGCGCTTCCACGTCCACCTTGCCCATCTCGACGCGGACGATCTCCATGATCTCGTGACGCCGCTCGAGCATCGCGCGCGCGGCCGCCCGCAGCGCGGAAACGCGCTCGTCCAGCGAGAGCTCGCGGAAAGCCCGTTGCGCCTTGCGGGCGCGCCCCACTGCTTCAGCGACCTCGGCCGGCATCGCCGGAACGACGGGCGCCAACGGTGACAGGTCCAGAGGGCAGACGCGGCCGACTTCGGGGTCGGATGTGGGCGTGCCGACAGCCGTGCCCGCAAGATTCCGGTCCATCTCAGCGATGCCTTGTCGCTCGCCGGAGACGCCCTGTCAAGCCAGGCTCCAGTGTTTGAGCTGCCGCCGCGCCGCGCGCTGGACGCGCGGGTGTCGCAAGCGATCTGGACGGGCCCGATAATCGACCATTTCAGCCCAACAAGCCAGGGCCCCGAGGTGTTCCCCTGCTCGGAGGTCTTCTGGATTTTCCGGTGTGATCCGCTTGACTTCTGCACCCGCCTGGCCCGCGAACACGGCGATATCGGCTTCTGCCGTCCCGATCCGGTGCGCTGCGTACGGGTCGATCATCCCGGGTCGCTCCAGCAGCTGCTGACGCGGGATGCCGCACGCCTTCACAAGCCGTGGGACTTCAAGGAGATGGAGCTCGTCCTCTGGCAAGGGTCTGGTCATCAGCGAGGACAAGCTCTGGCGCCCGCCGCACGCTTCCCAGCCGTCCGGCGCCGGCCCACGCAAGTGAAACGGCACGCACTTGGCGATGCTCGGGGCAGTTCTGCTGCTCGCACCCATCACGCATCGCTTCCACGTTGAAGTTCGAGCTGCAACCGGCCGTCGCGCTCCGCCCGGAGCACGGCGTCCACGCACGAGTCGAGGCAGGCGCGGTCGCGGCCGCCGCCGGGTCGCAGCCGCCGTTCTTGCCGGGGCATCCCGTACGGACCGCGTCGGCGATGCTGAACACCCGTTGCCGGCCGGATTCCTGCGCGACCGCTTCCCCGCGTCGGTATGCAGAAGTCCACCGGGATGCGCGAGGTTCCACGGAGCGTTTCCACCCGGCCTTCGATCGAGTATGCCGCTAGCCCATGGGCATCGAGATCCGACAGCACAAGCCCGGCAGGGATACGAAGGACTTCATCCGAGCCGGGTTCGAGGTGTTCCGCGGCGACAAGAACTGGGTGCCGCCGCTCGATCTGGTCATCCGCGAGCGGCTGAACCCGAAGAAGGACCCCGTCCACCGCCATGCGGACGTGGCGCTCTTCACCGCGTGGAAGGACGGACGGCTCGTGGGGCGCACGTCGGCCACCGTGGACCGCGCCTGGCTCGAGACGTGGAAGGACGAGACCGGGCATTTCGGCTACTTCGACACGATCAACGACGAGGCAGTCGCCAAGGCGTTGCTCCAGCGCGCCGAGGAATGGGTCAAGCAGAAGGGCATGAAGCGCATCAACGGCCCGATGTCCCTGAACGCCGCTCAGGAGATCGGCGTCTTGATCGAGGGCTTCGAGTACCCCCCGATGATCGACATGGCGCATTCGCGCGACTACCAGGGCGCTCTGGCCGAGGCCTCGGGCTACACGAAGGAAAAGGACCTCTACTGCTGGCGCTACGACGTGAAGTCGGGCTTCAACGCCCGCACCCAGAAGGCCTGGGACACGGTGAAAGGGTTGCCGGAGGTCCGCCTGCGCAGCGTGGACACGAAGAACCTGCGTCAGGAGCTGGGGACGGTGATGGATATCTACAACGAGACGTGGGCCGGCAAGTGGGCCTACGTCCCCATCACCAGCGAAGAGCTCGACAAGATGGCCGACGACCTGTCGCTCGTGATCGATCCGGACATCGCGTTCATCGCCGAGATCGACGGCGAGCCCGCGGGCATGTGCATCACGGTCCCCAACCTCAACGAGGTCATCGCCGACCTCGACGGTCGCCTGCTTCCCCTGGGCTGGGCGAAGTTGCTCTGGCGCACCAAGGTCAGAAGGCCGCGCTCGACGCGCCTCATCCTGCTCGGTGTACGCGAGAAGTTCCGCAAGAACGTCAAGCGCTACGGCGCGCTTTCCGCCGCGATGTACGTCGAGGTGGCCAAGCGCGGGAAGCAGAAGGGCTACCAGTGGGCGGAGCTCAGCTGGACGCGCGAGGACGACGCGCCGATCAACCTCGGCATCCGCTCGATGGGCGCGAAAATCTACAAGAAGTATCGCGTCTACGAGAAGCAGCTCGGCTGAGCGGCCCGGCGTCGTCCGGGCGGCCCGGAGCTACGCCTTCTTCATGTACAAAGCGAACGCCGCACCCTGCGGGTCGCGCGCCTGGACGACCATGTCGCCACCCGGTACCTCCATCGGACCGTTCATGACCGTACCGCCAAGCGACTCGGTGCGCCTCGCCGCGGCGTCGATATCGGGAACACCGATGTAGTAGGTCCAGTGGGGCGGGAAGCCGTGGACCTTGGCCATGTTCGACATGCCTCCACGGGTCCGTTCACCCTTGCCGCTCTCGAACATGAAGTAGGTCCCCATCTCCGGGCCCATCTCGAACGACTCGGTGTGCTTCCAACCGGCGAGCTTCGAGTAGAACTTCCAGGCCGACGCGTGGTCGGTGGTGTTCAGCTCGTTCCACGCGACTTCACCGACCCCCGGTGCACCCCTGTCTGGAGCGTTCGTCATCTCCAGCGCAAACAGTCCGATGACCGCCCCTTCTGGGTCGGCAATGACGGCGAAGCTCCCGACGCCCGGCATCTGATGCACGTGACCCATCTGCCTGCCGCCCAGCTCGACGACCTGCGACACGGCCTGCTCCGCATTGTCGACACCGAGGTAGCCGAGCCAGGAAGGCGGCGCCCCCATCTTCTTCGCCTCGTCAGGCAGCAGCATCAGGCCCGCAGCCCGCGCTTCGCCGACGCAGAGCAGCGTGTACGCCATCGGCCCCGGCGCGTCCTTCGCTGTCCAGCCCACCACCTCGCCGTAGAAAGCCTTCGCTGCCTCAACGTCGCTCGTCAGAAGCTCGTACCAGACAAACCGCCCGTTCAACCCGGCCATGTCAATCCCTCCTCGCCCGGGGACAGCCCCCGGGGGGGGGGAGTATAGCTCGACGCCAGCCACGCGGTCAGGCGTGCGGACTGCGCGGGGCCCCTCCCCCTCACGCACTTGCTGCGCGTTCCCGACGCCGGAGAGGCCGCCCAGGAACACACGCACGGGAGCCGCGCCTGGCGCACACCTTGCACGGGTGCGCCGGAATGGGGGGACTGCGGCACGTTGTTGTCATCGGCCTGAACGACTTCCACCGGGCGCGGCTTGCGACGCTGACTCGCGCTGCCGAGCTCCGGTTCCACGGCGTGCTGGCAATGGAGGACGTCACCGACGCCCCGAGCTACGACATGCCGGCGCTCCTCTCGCGGGCCGAGCGCGAGATCCGCGCCCTGCCCTTCAAGGTCGACGCGGTCGTTTCCCACTACGACTTCCCCGCGAGCACGATGCTCCCGATCCTGTGCCGGCGGCTGGGTCTGCCCACGCCGTCGCTCGAGAGCGTCCTCAAGTGCGAGCACAAGTACTGGAGCCGGCTCGAGCAGCACAAGGTCATACCCGATCGGATCCCGCCGTTCTGCCTGGTCGATCCCTTCGACCCGGAGGCAAAGAACCGCATCAACCTGCCGTTCCCCTTCTGGCTCAAGCCGGTGAAGTCACTCGGCTCCTACCTCGGCCACCGCATCGACAGCGCGCCGGCGCTCGAACGCGCGCTCGGCAGGATCCGCGCGCACATCGCCCGCCTCGCCGAACCGTTCGATCTCGTGCTGGAACACGCGGTCCTGCCGCCGGAAATCGCGCAGGTGACGGGGAGGCACTGCATCGCCGAGGGCTACGTCACGGGCAAGCAGTGCACGCTCGAAGGCTACGTCTTCGATGGTGCTCCACACGTCTATGGCATCGTCGATTCGCTACGCTACCCGAACGGCTCTTCCTTCGAGCGCTACCAGTACCCGTCGCGGCTGCCGCGCAGTGTACAGCGGCGCATGATCGACACTGCGGACGCGGTCCTCCGGCAGATCGGGCTCGACCGCTCGGCGTTCGACATGGAGTTCTTCTACGACGAGCCGAACGACCGCATCTGGTCGCTCGAGATCAATCCGAGGATCTCCCAGTCGCACTGTGTCCTGTTCGAGCGAGTGCACGGCGCCTCGCACCAGGAAGTGATGGTCGATCTCGCGTTGGGGCGACGACCTGACTACCCGCCGGCGGGCGAGGGCCCGTTCAAGGTCTCCGCGAAGTTCATGCTCCGTGAGACCCGCGACGGCATCGTCGCGGGCGTTCCCTCGGCGGACAAGCTCGCCAGAATCGAGCGTTCCCTGCCCGGAACCGTGATCCAGCTCAACGTCGCCGAGGGGGTGCGGCTGGCACACCTCGAGGAGCAGGACAGCTACATGTACCAGATCGCGGAGATCTACACGGCCGGCAACAGCGTGCGTGAACTGGTCCAGAAGTACCGCGCCTGCGTCGAGTCGCTCGGCATCCGCCTCGTCGAACCGTCGCCATCGAGCTTGGCCCGGGGGCACACAGCGGGGGCGGCGTGACGACGGAAGCCCGCCGCCACGTCTTCTTGATCGGCCTCGACAGCTTTCATCGAAAAATGCTCGCCGCGCTGTCGCACGCGGACGAGTACGAGTTCCACCCGCTGCTCGAACACCACGAGCTCACCGATCAGGCGAGCTACCCCGTCGACCACCTCATCGACAAGGCGCTCCGCGAGATCAGGTCCTTTCCCGGCCGCGTCGACGCGGTCGTCGCGTACATGGACTTTCCGGCCAGCACGATGCTCCCCGTTCTTTGTCGTGAGCTCGGCTTGCCGTCTGCGTCTCTGGAGAGCGTACTCGCCTGCGAGCACAAGTACTGGAGCCGACTGGAGCAGAGCAAGGTCGTGCCGGAAGCCGTTCCACGCTTCTCGCTGGTCGATCCGTTCGCGGCAGTCGACGCGCCGCCCCTGCCGTTTCCGTTCTGGATCAAGCCCGTCAAGTCCTGGGGCTCGGTTCTGGGCTTCCGCATCGCGAATCGCCGTGACTACCAGCGGGCGCTCGAGACCTTCCGCGCGAACATCGAGCGGATAGGCGAGCCCTTCAACTCGCTGCTCCGCCGGGCGCGGCTTCCGCCGGAGGTCGCCCCGGCCGACGGCTGCCACTGCATCGCGGAGGAGATCCTGTCCGGCCGACAGTGCACGCTCGAAGGCTACGTGCTCGGTGGCCAGGTCCGCTTCTACGGCGCCGTCGATTCCATCCGCTACCACAACAGCTCGACGTTCTCGCGCTACGAGTACCCTGCGCGTCTGCCCCGCGCCGTCGTCGAGCGCATGCAGAACGTGGTGCAGCGGTGTCTCGGGCGGATCGGGCTGGACCGCTCCGCCTTCAACGCGGAGCTTCTGTGGAACGCCTCGCAGGACCATGTGTCGTTGCTCGAGATCAATACCCGGGTGGCACAACACCATGGCGATCTGTTCGAGAAGGTCGACGGTCGCTCGAATCTGGAAGTCGCGGTCGAGGTCGCGCTCGGCCGCGAGCCGGTGATGGCCCACCGACGCGGCGCATTTGGTGCGGCGGCCGCCTTTTTCTGGCGACGGTTCGAGGACGGCGTCGTGACCCACGTCCCCAGCCGCCAGCGGATCCGCGCGCTCGAGCGCCGCTTCCCGTCGACCGTGGTGGAGCTGCTCGTCCAGCGCGGGACGCGCCTGTCCGACCTCGTCGAACAGGACAGCTACAGCTACGCTTGCGCCATGACCTACGTGGGGGCACGCGACCATCGCGAACTGCTCGACAAGTACGCGCAGATCACCCGGGCGCTGGATTTCCGGTTTTCCCGGCCCGTCGCCACGCGCCGCCCGACCGTCGCCCGACGGCCCCACGGGCTCGACATGGAGGCACCATGAAGACCGTCACGGAGCTCCCCAACCCTATCCACTGCATCGAGACAGCGTGGATCCCGATGCCGGACGGCTGCAAGCTGGCAGCCCGCATCTGGCTCCCGGACGACGCAGAGCAGAACCCGGTGCCGGCGGTTCTGGAATACATCCCCTACCGTCGCCGTGATCACACGCGGGCGCGCGATGCGCTGATGATGCCGTATACCGCGGGACACGGCTACGCGTGCCTGCGCGTCGACCTGCGCGGCAGCGGCGACTCCGACGGCGTGCTGCTGGACGAGTATCTAGAGCAGGAGCAGGACGACGCGCTCGAAGTGCTGCGCTGGATCGCCGCGCAGCCGTGGTGCGACGGCAGCGTCGGCATCATCGGGATCTCCTGGGGCGGGTTCAACGGGCTGCAGATTGCCGCGCGGCGTCCTCCCGAGCTCAAAGCGGTGATCAGCGCCTGCTTCACGGACGACCGCTACGCCGACGACGTGCACTATATGGGAGGCTGCCTGCTGGGCGACAACCTGTCCTGGGCGTCGGTGATGTTCGCGTTCAACTCGTGCCCGCCGGATCCTCTGGTCGTCGGCGAGCGCTGGCGGACGATGTGGTTCGAGCGACTCGAGAAGAGCGGGCTGTGGCTCGAGAAGTGGATGCGCCACCCGCACCGGGATGCCTACTGGAAACACGGCTCGGTCTGCGAAGACTACTCGAGCATCGAAACGCCGGTGCTGGCGATCAGCGGCTGGGCGGACGGCTACTCCAACGCCGTATTCCGGCTGCTCGCCAATCTCGGGGGCTCTCACCGCGGCCTCATCGGGCCGTGGAGCCACGCCTACCCACACCTCGGAAAGCCCGGTCCGGCGATCGGCTTCCTGCAGGAGGCCGTCCGCTGGTGGGACCATTGGCTCAAGGGCATCGACCGCGCGGTGGACAAGGAGCCGAGACTCCGCGTGTGGATGCAGGACAGTGTTCCACCACACCCCAGCTACAAGGAGCGGCCGGGGCGCTGGGTCGCGGAAGATTCGTGGCCATCGCCACGGATCGGTCCAAAAACGTACGCTTTCGGAAAGAACCGGCTCGTCCCGTTGGGGGAGCGCGTGTCGAAGGCGCCGCTGACGTTCCAGTCCCCGCTCAGCGTGGGGCTGTTTGCAGGAAAGTGGTGCTCGTACGCCGCGCCTCCCGATCTGCCGCACGACCAGCGCGAGGAGGACGGCGGAGCGCTGGTCTTCGATACCGATCCGCTCGACGAGCCGCTCGAGATCCTCGGCGCGCCCGTGGTCGACCTCGAGCTGTCGTCGGCAGGCCCGGTGGCCATGGTCGCCGTGAGGCTCTCGGACATCGCTCCCAACGGGGATGCGACGCGCGTGACCTACGGGCTTCTGAACCTCACCCACCGCGACAGCCACGAGCAGCCGAGCTCGCTCGTCCCAGGGGAGCGCTATCGCGTCCGGGTCCAGCTGAACAACGTCGCGCAGCGCTTCCCGGCCGGGCATCGCATCCGCGTCGCCATCTCCACGTCGTACTTCCCGCTCGCCTGGCCGCCTCCTTCACCTACCCCGCTGACGCTGTACCCGGCGGATTGTTCGCTTGTCCTTCCGACAAGGAAGCCCCGCGATGCCGACCAGCGGCTCCGGCCTTTTGACGACGCCGAGGCGACCGCACCCATCGCGAAGGAGGTCGTGGAGCCGGAGGATCACCGCTGGACCGTGACGCGCGACCTGGCCAACGACGTGTCCACGCTGGAGGTCGTGAAGGACGACGGCGTCGTGCGCCTCGAGGAGATCGACCTGGAGATCGGCGAATCCACCGTCGAGCGCTACAGCTACCGGCGGGGTGACTACTCCTCGGTGCGCGGAGAGGTCGTGAGCTTCCGGAGCTTCCGGAGGGACGGCTGGGACGTCCACACCGAGACCCGCACTGTGCTCACCTCCAACGAGACGCACTTCCACATCCACGCCAGCCTCGACGCCTACGAGGACGAACGCCGCGTCTTTTCGCGGAACTACAACTGCTCAATCCCCCGCGACGAGGCCTAGCCCCGAGCGGCTCTTCCGCGACCTGCCGGCCTTCCATCCGCTCCCGAAATGCGAAGAGGCCCCCACGGGGGGCCTCGAGCACAGCGGCTCCAGCGGTTGGACTCGAACCAACGACCCGGCGGTTAACAGCCGCCTGCTCTACCAACTGAGCTACGCTGGAATGGGAGCGGGAAGACTAGTCGTGATGCGCGCTGCGTCAAGCGCGGAAAAGCCTCCGGCGCGGGCGGCAGTTGACGGCGGCTCCGGACGGGTGCGATAGCGCGTTTTCCGCTGTGGCCGAGGAACACCACGACCCCCCGCCCCAGGTCAGCCAGCCTCCGGGCGCGGAGGGCCAGGAGCCGTCGCCCGAGCAGACCGAGCGCGGCGCTGCGAGCGCCGTCGCCCTGGATGCCGAGTCGCCCGCCGAGGAAGCTGCAGCGGCCGCGAGAGCCGCCGAAGTCGATGGTAGCGATCACGAGGTGACGCGCAAGGCAGGCCGCGGCGGGCTCGCGGTCGCGTTCGCGAAGATCTACTTCATGATGCAGGGGCTGCTCTCGCAGATCGCCCTGCCCCGCGTGCTCGGCATGGGCGGCTACGGCGCGCTGGCGAGCATCCTGTCGATCGGCAGCATCGTCTATAACCCCATCATCGCAACGTCGATCCAGGGCGTCAGCCGCGGCGTCGCCCAGACACCCGACGCCGATCAGCCCGCTGCCGTCCGCGGCACGCTGAAGATCCACGCTTTCTGCACCGCTCCCATCGCAGTCGCGTTCTTCTTCCTGGCAGGGCCCGTCGGCCGCGCCATCGGAGCGCCGCACATCATCCTGGGCCTCAGGATCATGGCCGGCGTGCTGTTCTTCTACGGCATGTACGCGCCCTTCATCGGCGTCCTGAACGGACAGAAGCTCTTCACGCGTCAGGCCGCTCTCGACATCACCGCCTCGACCCTGCGCACGGCCGCGATGATCACTGCGGCCTGGTTCTTCGCGACGCGCTTCGACTTCGGTCCGGAAGGCGCGGTGATCGGCTTCGTCGGTTCTTCCGCGGTCGTGTTCGGCATTGCGGTGGGTATCGCAGGTGTGGGGCGCAAGGGTCCGGGCGGGCCGGTCGTCTCCGACCACCTGAAGTTCATCGCGCCGCTGTATCTCGGACAGCTCCTGTTGCAGTTCCTGCTGCAGGCCGACCTCACCCTGCTCAGGACGTTTGCAGCCGGCTCCGCCGTCGCTGCGGGCCTGTCGGAACGCGCGGCCGATCCGCTCGTCGGTGCCTATCGCGCGACGCAGCTGTTCTGCTTTCTGCCCTACCAGCTGCTGCTCAGCGTGACGTTCATCCTGTTCCCGATGCTGGCCACGGCCTATCGCGACGGCGACCGCGCGGCGGTCAAGCGCTACGTACGCACGGGCGTTCGCCTGGCCATGGTCCTGGCCGGAGCGATGGTGAGCGTGACGTCGGGCCTCGCCGGTCCGCTGCTCAAGCTCGTGTTCCCGCCCCAGGCCGCCGAATACGGCACGCGCTCGATGCAGCTTCTGACGATCGGTTTCGGCGCGTTCGCCATCTTCGGCATCATGACCGCGGTGCTGAACAGCCTGAAGCGCGAGCGCATGAGCGCGCTCATCACGGCCACGGCCTTCGGCCTGGTCGTGCTTCTGTGTTTCCTGCGCGTGCGCGGACAGCCGTTCGGCGCGGATCTGCTGTGGCGCACGGCCATGTCCACGTCGGCTGGCCTCGCCATCGCCACGATCGGCGTCGCCATCATGGTCAAGCGCACCGCCGGCGGCGTCGCGCCGCTCGCCAGCCTGCTGCGCGTCGTGATCGCGATGGGCATCGCGATCACGGTCGGCCGCTACCTGCCCTATCACGGCAAGGTCCTCACCGTGGCCTATGCGCTGCTCGTCGGCGTCGTCTACGCCGCGGTGCTGCTCTTGACCCGCGAGCTCGGCAAGAGCGACCTGGAGATGGTGATGACCGTGGTGTCGCGGCGGAAGAAGACGGCGTAGCGCCCACCCGCGCCGGCCTACGGCTCGTCCTGGACCGGCTCCCCTTGTTCTTCCGCGTCGCTGCCGGCGTCCGCACTTCTGGCGCCGTCTGATTCGATCGCCTCGCGCACGAACAGATCTTCCAGCGTCTCGTGACGGGGCGTGACCTCGGCGATATTGGCGCCGGCCTCCAGGGCCTTCTGGAGCAGCTGATCGAGCCTGGCACGGCCCTCGACTTCGACGACCAGGCGCTCGCGGACGCGGCTGGTCTTGTGACCGGCGTCGCGGCAAGCGGTCTCGAAGGCCTCGCTGGCGCCCAGCAGGACCACGTCGGTGCGTTGCGCTTCGCTCCTGAGGAGCTCGTCCAGCCGGCCGCTGACGACCACACTGCCGCGGCGCAGGATGGCCACGCGATCGCACATCGTTTCCACGTCGCTGAGGATGTGCGTGGAAAAGAAGATGGTGCGACCACCGGCGCGCTCGGAGACGATGAGATCGCGCACTTCCTTGCGGCCGACGGGATCGAGACCGCTCATCGGCTCGTCGAGGATGAGCAGCTCCGGATCCGCTACCAGCGCTGCGGCGAGACCCGTGCGCTGCAGCATGCCTTTCGACAGCCGCCGGACGGCCCGGTCCGCGGCGTACAGGATGCCGACCTGGTCGAGCACCTTGCGCGTGCGGTCGCGCACGGCGCGGCGCGACAGCCCCGAGAGCCGCCCGCACATCTCCACGAACTCGGTCGGCGTCAGGTACGGATACACGTAGGGGTTTTCGGGAAGGAACCCGACGCGCGCCATCGCCTTCGAGCTCGGCACCGGCTCACCGAAGATCCGACCACTGCCACCGGTGGGAAAGATGAGACCGGTCAGCATCTTGATGGTGGTGGTCTTGCCGGCGCCGTTGGGTCCGAGGAAGCCGAAGATGTCGCCGCGCCGGACCTCGAACGAGATGCCCTTCACGGCCTCGACCCGGCGCATGGTCAGCCCCAGCCGGAAGACCTTCCTCAGGCGGTCGACCCGGATCAAAGCTTCCGTCACGCACCGGAGCCTAGCGGATCGAGCCGCGGCATTGGCCGGATTGTGGCCCTGCCTTGCACGGTCCCCGCCGAAGAAATGCCGAAAAAACGCCAAAGAGGGCGGCCAGCAAGCCCGGATGCGCGGGGCGGCCGGGCCCTGACGGCGGGCAACGTGAATCCATCGGTTTCGGCAAGGACCCAAACGGTGATAAAACCGCGCCGCCCCGGAGCGAGGCACACCCAGCGGGCGGTGGTCAGCATCCGGGGGCGGAAAGCGATAAGAGGGAACATGAGAAGGAGCACCGGTCTTTCATCCCTGTCACTGCTCGGGATCCTCGCGTTGGCAGGCACCGCCGCCGCGCAGATGCCGCCCCCGTCCCCGCCTCCGGGTCAACCCGGGCAGCCTGTGCCGCAGCCACAGCCGCAGCCCGGCCAGCCGCAACCCGGCCAGCCCGGCATGCAGCCGGGCATGCGGCCGCCACCGGGCCAGCCTCCGATGGGGCAGCCGGCGCAGCCGGGCACGGGCGCCAGCGGCAACGCGGGCTTCTCCTTCGGTGGCCAGGGCGGCGGCTTCGGCGCCCAGGGCGAGACGAACGTGCCGCCCCCCGGCGGCGGGGAGATGAGCCCCGAAGACAAGCTGGCGTGGCGCCGTGAGTCGCTGCACCTGCAGAACTCGCTCTCGGCCTCGACCGGTCTGCTCCACATCTCCGAGGCGGGGTCTGGCGCGCCAGGCACCTTCCGGGTGTCTTTCCTGACGAGCTACTTCGGCGGTTCGGGCTTCCTGTGCGACGGGAACAATTGTCCCGAGCCGGTCGCAGGCGCCGGCGCCAGCAAGGACAGCGTCAGCCGCATCGGTGCGCACATCGGCCTTTCCGCGACGATCCTGCCGTTTTTCGAGGCCTACGCGGGGCTGCACTCCTACGCGACCTCGAACAACCAGGGCCGCCCCGAGCTGTTGCAGGTACTCGGCGACACCGACCTCGGCCTGAAGTTCTTCAACCCCAAGACGCCCGACGGGATCTTCTCGGTCGGCGGCGAGCTGCAGCTGTGGCTGCTCAACGGGACCGGCAGCGTCGGTCTGAACGGCAGCGGCACGAGCTTCGCCATCCGCGCCCTCGGCACGATGGACCTGCACAACCGCACGAACCCCGCGGATCGCATCCCGTTCAAGGCTCACCTGAACCTCGGCTACATGCTCGATAACTCGGGCAAGCTGGTCTCGGATGTCGAGGACAAGCGCGGCCGTCCGATCACCCGCATCGAGCGCTTCGGCCTCAACATCAACAAGGTGGACAGCTTCCAGATCGGCATCGGCGCCGAGGGCGTGTGGGACGTGGTGCGTCCCTTCGCCGAGTGGACGTTCGATGTGCCGGTCAATCGGCAGAACTACACCTGCAACGAGAGCCTCAGGTTCCAGGGCGACGGCTGCCTGGGTAACGACGCCGGCTTCAAGACGACGCCTTCGCGGGTCACGCTGGGCGCCAGGGTGTTCCCCTGGCTCGACGGGCTGGCGCTGACGGCGGCCTTCGACATCGGCACCGGGGCGACCTCGCACTTCATCGAGGAGGTCTCGCCGGAGCTGCCGTGGAACCTCTACCTCGGCGTCGGCTACGCCTTCGACACGCAGAAGCCGAAGCCGATCATCAAGAAGATCCCGGTGGAGCAGCCCGCGCCGACGCCCGCGCCGACGAAGCACTTCATCGGCGGCTCGGTGGTGGAAAAGGGCAACAACAAGCCCGTTGCAGGTGCCATCCTCCACTACGACGGACGCAACCTCACCGGCATGGTCACCGCCGACGACGGCAAGTTCAAGACGATGGATCTGCCGCCCGGGACCTACACCTTCAACATCAAGGCCGACGGCTATCGCGACGGGCAGTGCTCGGCGACGATCCCGCCCGACGCGATGGGCGGCATGATGGGTCGCCCGGGCATGCAGCCCATGGGTCGCCCGGGCATGCAGCCGATGGGTCAGCCCGGCATGCAGCCGCCCGGTCAGCCCGGCATGCAGCCGCCCGGTCAGCCCGGCATGCAGCCCGGACAGCCCGGCATGCAGCCCGGACAGCCCGGTCAGCCCGGGCAGCCGATGCAGCCTGGCATGGTGCCGCCTGGCGGCGCGGTGTCCGGCGGCGGCGTCGGAGGTCCGGTGACTGTCAATGTGCAGTGCGAGCTCGAGGCACTGCCCAAGGTGGGCAATGTCGTCGGCACGCTGATCGACGCGGACAGCAGCAATCCGGTCGCCAATGCCAAGGTCAAGATCACCGACAAGCTCAACCGCGAGCTGGAGCTGACCTCGGACGCCTCGGGCGCATTCCGCTTCGAGAACGTGCCGCCGGGGCCGGTGAAGATCACGGTGGACGCCGACGGGTTCCTGCCGAGCGCAACGGAGCTGGAGGTCAAGCCGCGCGAGGATGTGAAGGCGCGCATCTCGATCAACAAGCGCCCGAAGCGCCCGAACGTTGTGGTGACCTACAAGGAGCTGAAGCTCAAGAAGCGCATCCACTTCCAGCACGACTCGGCCGACGTTCTGCCCGACTCGATGTCCATCCTGCAGGAGTTGGCGGACGTGCTGAAGCACCGCACCGACATCCAGCAGGTGGAAATCCAGGGCCACACGGACAACACCGGCACGGCGCCCTACAACATGCGCCTCAGCCAGCAGCGGGCCGACGCCGTCCGCGATGCGCTGGTCAACCTCGGCGTGGAGCCGGACCGGCTCACCGCCAAGGGCTACGGCCAGACGAAGCCGCTCGTCCCGAACGTGTCGGACGCGAACCGCGCTCGCAACCGCCGCGTGCAGATCATCATCACCAAGCGCGGCAAGAAGTAGCAACCCGGTCCGCCGGACGACGGCGCGGAGCCCTCGTGGCTCTGCGCCGTTTCGTTTTTGTGGCGCCCTCGCGGCAAGCCGCGGTCAGGCGCCGTCCGGTTCGCCGCCGTCCTCGTCGTCACCCTCGCCATGAGGCTCGTGCCGGATGTCCTCGAGCAGCTCTTCGACGCGACGGGCAGCGTCGTGACCAGTGTCGTAGTCGAAGCGCAGCTCGGGCACCCGGCGCAGCCCGAGCTCGGGCGCCACGCCACGGCGCAGGCGGCCGCCGACCCGCGACAGGCTCTGCATCGCCGCGCGGCGCAGCTTCGGGTCGTCATCACCGACCATCAGGCGGACGCCGATATGCGCGATCCCGAGGTCATCGCTCAGCGAGACGCCCGTGATGACCAGGGAAGCAAGCCGCTGATCCTCAATCTCGCGGATCAGCGCCCTCCCCAGATAGGCCTGTATGCGCGTAGCCACGCGCTTGGCACGACGACCGTCGCTCATTTCCGCCTTCCGCTCCGCCCCGCCCTCATCACCGGCCCCTGCCCCGCGCCCGTTCGTCGAGGCGACCGTCGAACGGCGCGTCGTCTCCGAAGCCGCCGTCGAGCTCGTCCTCGCCGTCTTCCGCCATCGGGCGGCCACCGCCCTCGGCGATCTCGCTGACGAGCACGTGCTCGATGCCGCCGCGGAGTCCGCTCCCACCCGCTCCGAACGACACGACCTCGGTGGCGATGTCCGCCACCAGCGCATCGCCCAGGCCGCCGGCAATGCTCGTCGCATGCGACAGCACCTCGCGGCAGCGCGACGCATCGCCCGACACGACACAGAGCCCCAGCGTCGCCACCTGCCGGAGCTCCACGTCCCCGACCTCGGCGACGGACACCGGCAGCCGCGCCCGCACGCGGTCCTTGAAGCTCTTGACCACGCGCCGCCGGTCCTTCAAGGACCGGGCCCCCGGGATCTGCAGCACGATACGAGCAACGCCGATGAACATCGCGCGCTAGAGCGTCTGCTTGACCTCTTCGACCTCGAAGGCCTCGATGATATCGCCTTCCTTGATGTCGTTCTGGCCCTCGAGCGAGATGCCGCACTCGAAGCCTTCCTTGACCTCGCGGGCGTCTTCCTTGAAGCGCTTCAGGCCCTCGATCTTGCCTTCCCACACTTGCTTGCCCTCGCGGAACAGGCGGCCGCTTGCGTTGCGGCGGACCAGCCCCTCGATGACCATGCAGCCGGCAACCGTGCCCGCCTTGGAGATGCGGAACACCTGCCGGACCTCGGCCTTGCCAAGCGCCTTTTCCACCAGCTTCGGCGCCAGCATGCCCTCCATGGCCGCCTTCACGTCGTCGACAACGTTGTAGATGACGTTGTACTGGCGGATCTCGATGCTTTCCTTCTGGGCCAGGGAACTGGCCTTGCCCGCCGGGCGCACGTTGAAGCCGATGATGATGGCGCCCGCGGCGACCGCGAGGTTCACGTCGCCTTCGGTGATGGCGCCGACGGCCGCGTGCACCACGCTGACCTTGACCTTCTCGGTGCTGAGCTTCTGGAGCGACTCGGCGAGCGCTTCCACCGAGCCCTGCACGTCGGCCTTGACGATGACCTTGAGCTCGAGCTGCTCGTCTTCGCTCATGGCGCGGGCCAGGTCCTCGAGCGACATGCGCTGCGCGCCGCCGGCCGGCATCAGGCTGCGACGCTCCTTGATCTTGCGCGTGTCCGCGATTTCCTGGGCCTTCTTCATGTCGGTGACGACATGGACGGGGTCACCCGCGGACGGCACGTCGTTCAGACCGATGACCGAGACCGGGATTGCCGGGCCGGCCGCACCGACGTTGTGCGCCTTGGCGTCCAGCATCGCACGCACCTTGCCGTAGGCGGCACCCGCGAGGATCACGTCCCCGCGATTCAGCGTGCCTTCGGTGACGAGCACGGTCGCGACCGGGCCCTTGCCGCGGTCGAGCTGGGCTTCGACCACCACGCCGACGGCGGGCTTGTCGGGATTTGCCTTGAGGTCCAGCACCTCGGCCTGCAGCACGACCTGCTCGAGCAGCTCGTCGACGCCCTGGCGCGTGACAGCGCTGACCTCCGTGAATAGCGTGTCGCCACCCCATTCCTCGGGCACCAGGCCAACCTCGCTGAGCTCGCGGCGCACGCGCTCGGGCTGCGCGTCCGGCTTGTCGCACTTGTTGATGGCGACCACAATCGGCACCTTCGCCGCGCGGGCGTGGTTCACCGCCTCCTTGGTCTGCGGCATCACGCCGTCGTCGGCCGCGACGACCAGGATCACGATGTCCGTGGTCTGCGCGCCGCGCGCGCGCATGGCGGTGAACGCCTCGTGACCCGGCGTGTCGAGGAAGGTGATGCGGCCGCGCGGCGTGTCGACGCTGTAGGCGCCGATGTGCTGCGTGATACCGCCGGCTTCGCCGGCCACCACGTTCGCCTTGCGGATCTGATCAAGCAGGCTCGTCTTGCCGTGGTCGACGTGACCCATCACCGTGACGACGGGCGGCCGCGGCTTCTTGTTCTCGTCCTCGTCGGTGGTTTCGAGGCCCTGGGCGGCGACGATCGCCTCCTCCTCGGTCACCGCAACGTCCTCGACCTCCCAGCCGAACTCGTTGGCGACAATCTTCGCCGTTTCGGCGTCGAGCGTGCTGTTGATGTTCACGCCGGTCATGCCGAGACGGATGAGCTTCATCAAGAGCTCGGTGGCCTTGATGCCGATCTTGCCGCCCAGCGACTGCAGCCCGACGGAGCCCTCGATCTTGACGACCTTCTTGTGGGCGGAGCGCTCCTGGGTGACCGGCTGCCCGCTGCCCTTGGGCCGGGACAGCGAGCCGATACCGCGGTGACGCATGCCGCGGCCCATGCGGACCGGACCGCCGCGATGCCGGCCGCCCATGGCGCCGGGCGCCTTGGCGTCGTACTGCACGCGCCGCGGCGTCGGACCGCCGCGTGGCTGCTGCGGCATGGGCACACCGGGGCGGCCCTCCCGAACGTCGATACCGGTCTTGGGCGGGCTCGACGGCCGCGCGGGCGGCGGAGGCGGCGGCTCGGGCTTCTTCTCCGCCGGCGCCGGGACGGGCTTGGCTGCCGCGGCGGGCTTCGCCTCGGCGGCGGGTGCCGGCTCGGGCTTCTTGTCGACCTGCGCCGGTTCGGGCGCCGCGGCGGCCGGCCTTTCGTCGGCCCTGGCGGGAGCCGGCTCCGGCTCGGCAGGCTCGGGCGCCTTGGCTACGGGAGCCGCCGGCGGCTCGGCCGCAGGTGCGGGCTTCTCGACAGCCGGTTCGGCAGCCGGTGCCGGGGCGACGGGAGCAGCCTTGGCCCGCTTCTGCACGGCGGGAGCCGGGGCCGGTTTGGCCTCCGCTGCCACTTCTTTCTCTTTCGGCGGAGCGGGCTTCTTGATCGCGCGGCGCTTGACGACCGTGGGCCGGATGCGCTCCTCGACGACTTTCTGCGCCTTCTGCTTCTCGAGGTGACGCTTGACGCGGTCGACCGCTTCAGGCGCAACCGCGCTCATGTGATTGCGCACCTCGGAAACCCCGACAGACTGGAACAGGGCGACCAGCGCCTTGTTGTCCATGCCCAGATCGCGGGCAACCTCGTAGACACGCACCTTGCTGCTCATCGAACCTCCGTGGAAACGTCCGCCCTGACGTTCCTCGAACCACTCGGCGCCGTGACATGCGCCATCTCGATCACCTTCGACAGGGCGTTGGCGAAGCCCTCGTCGAGGACCGCAACCACACCCACCTCGCTCCGGCCCACAGCACGGCCGATCGCGTCCTTGCTACCCCACGCCGCCGCGCGTCCCGCCCGCACGGCTTCCTCGACCCACGGCGTCGCAGCGGCAGCCCGCGCGTCCGTCGCAACGACGACCCGGAGTGCGCTACCAGCGATGAGCGCTTCCTTGACCGCCTCGGAACCGATCGCGAGCTGGCCGGCACGGCGGGCCGCGGAGAGCAGACCTTCAACCCGGCGGCTCGCCGCGTCGGCGAGCGCCGTCGCCAGCGCGGGCGCCGACGTGGTGACCTGCGCGCGGAAACTGCGCGCGAGCCCGCCGCGTGCGGCCCCTTCCAGGCAATCCGGGCGCGGATGCAGCCACGCGCCGCGCCCGAAAGCGCTGCCCGCGACGTCCGGCACAATCTCGCCCTCGGGACCGAGCACGACGCGGACCAGCTCGCCCTGCGGGACCTCGGCGCGGCAACCCGCGCACGTCCGCACCGGGCTCCGCCGCGGACGGCGGGCCGACGGACTCTGCTGGGTGCGGGTCGCGGCCATCATGCCTCGTATCGTGCTCCTGCTACTGCTTCGCGCTCGCTTCAACCGCCGACGGAGCTTCCGCCGGCTCGGGAGCGTTGGCCTGTGCGCTGGCACGCGCCGCTTCGATCTCCGGCGCCTCGCTCTCGAGGAAGTACACCGCGCCCTGCTGCACCTGGCGTGCCTTCTTGATGCCGAGCCCGGTCTTGATGGCAAGCCGATCCGGATCCTCGCGCGACAGGTCCGCCACCGAGCGGTAGCCGGCCTCCTCGAGCAGCTGCAGCGTGCGCAATCCCACGCCGCGTACGAAGCGCAGCTTGTCGCGCTCGGTCAAGGGCTCGACGCGGCTGGAGGCCTGATCGATGCGATCCTTGCGCAGGCGCTCCATGGTCGTCTCGGCGCGCTCCTTGAGCGACTGCGCCGCTTCCGGCGTGCCGAGGCCCTGGATCGGCACCAGCTCCTCCACGGTGGCCTCGGCGATCTCCTCGAGCGCGCGGAAGCCGAGCCGGTACATGGCGCGGGCGAGATCCTCGTCCACGTCGTCGATCTCGCGCAGCGCCTGCAGCGCCTCCTCTTCCATCTGCTTGAACTTGCTCTCGCTGATGATGTCGAGCTTCCAGCCGGTGAGCTGGGAGGCGAGCCGCACGTTCTGGCCCTTGCGGCCGATGGCGAGCGAGAGCTTCTCGTCGGGCACCACCAGCTCCATGCGGTGGTCAGCCTCGTCGACGATAACCTTGTTCACCTCCGCCGGCTGGATGGCGTTGATGATATAGCGCGCCGGATCGCGGTCGAACGGCACGATGTCGATCTTCTCGCCGCGGAGCTCCTGCACCACGGCCTGCACGCGCGAGCCCTTGATGCCCACGCACGCGCCCACCGGATCCACATCCGAGTCGCGCGTCGTGACCGAGATCTTGCTGCGCGAGCCGGGCTCGCGCGCCACGCCGACGATCTTGACGATACCCTCGTAGATCTCCGGCACCTCGGCCTCGAACAGCTTCTCCACCAGATGCGGATCGCTGCGGCTGAGGATGATCATCGGGCCGCGTGCCTCGCGGTCGATGTTCTTCACGAACGCCACGATGCGGTCGCCGGGGCGGTAGGTCTCGCGCGGCGTCTGCTCGCGGGAGGGCAGGACGCCCTCCGTCCGCCCGAGGTCCACGATGATGTTGTGGCCCTTCTCGAAGCGCCGGATGATGCCGCGGATCAGCTGACCCTGGCGGTCCTTGTACTCGTTGAAGATGATGTCGCGCTCGGCGTCGCGGACGCGCTGCAGGAGCACCTGCTTGGCCGTCTGCGCTGCGATACGGCCGAATGCGCTCCGCGCCTGCTTCATGTCCAGCACCGCGCCGAATTCCTTGTCCTGCTGGCGCGCGCGCTCGGCGTCACGCGGATGCCAGAACACCTGGAAACCGAGCTCCTCGCCGGTTTCCGCCTCCAGGCCGTGCTTGCGCGCGTCTTCCAGCGCGATCTCGCGCTCGGGCTCCTCCACCTCTTCCACGACCGTCATGTACTGGAAGAGATCGATCTGCCCCGTATCGGGGTTGAAGCGCGCCTCGAGCTCGCGCGTCGGCCCGAACGCCGCCTGCGCCGCCTTGAGGATCGCCGCCTCCATCGTCTCGATGAGGATCTGCTTGTCGATGCCCTTTTCCTGGGCAACCTGCTCGACAATGCTGCCGAGATCGATGTCGAAGCCTGCTCCGTGAGCTGCCATGATCACCTGCTCCGCTCTGGCTTGTGGGCCTTCTGCCCACTACCCGCTGATTGCCGGCGAGCCCTGGGCTTGCCGGCAGATGCCCCGCCCCGTTTCCAGTCGAACTGGAGGCGGCCGCTGTCGATGACGTCGATCTCGAGACCGAGTTCCCCCCGGTCGGTCTCGATCACGACACGGCCCTCGTCGTCGAGGCCGTGAAGGGTACCGTGCAGGACGCGCTGGCCGTCGACGACCTGGCGCAGCTTGAGCCGCGCGTTCTGTCCCGCGAAGCGCGCGTAGTCGGCTGCGCTGTACAGGGCCCGCTCGAGCCCCGGAGAGCCGACCTGCAGGCGATAGCTCTGCGGGATCGCGTCGGCCACGTCGAGCGCCGCGGACAGATCCCGCGAGATCTCCGAGCACAGGTCGATGGTGATGCCGGCGCCCGGCACCTTCGAGTCCGGCCGCTCCAGCGTGAGCTCGAGCACGCGACCGCCCGCGTCCGTACGCCAGCAGAGCTCCACTCCCTCGACACCATGCGCACGCAGCACGGGCTCGACGGCCGCGAGAACGCGGTCGCGATCGAGTCCCTTGAGCTGTTCGTGAGCGATGTTCATGAGGATGCGAGTGCCAGATTCCGGATGGAAACCGCCCCATCGGCCGGGCGCTGGGTAAAAAAAAACGGACCCTGTGAAGGGGGCCCGCGAGCAGGATCCACCCGGTTGTCGGCGCGGACTCTAACCGAGCAGAGCTCCCTGCGCAAGCGGCCCCGCAAGGGGCGGAACCGCTCTGGATTGTGGATCAATCCCCCGCCCGCGCCAGCCCCTTCGCGGGCCATTTTCCGGCTCCTTCTGGAGGGTCCGTCGTTCCACGGCCCGGGACGGGCTCCACCGCGCGGCCCGGCCGCCCGGCACGCAACGCCACGGGAAGCGGGAGAGCGGGAAGCGCGGCGCTCGTGCATTTCGACGCCGTCAGGCGTCCGGGACGGCGGAAATGCACGCGAGGCGTGCATTTCGACGCCGTCGGGCGTCCGGGACGGCAGAAATGCACGCCTCGCGTGCATTTCGATGCCGTCGGGCGTCCGGGACGGCAGAAATGCACGCCTCGCGTGCATTTCGATGCCGTCGGGCGTCCGGGACGGCGGAAATGCACGCGAAGCGCCGTCGTCGTGCACTGCCCCACGCGACGCATGCGCGCGAACTCGTCCCAAGGGCCCGAAAAGCCGGCGGTCTCGCGACGGCGCTCTGGGCGCCGCGGCTGCCAGGACCTGCCCCCTTCCCTGCCCGCCTACGCGAGGTTCGGCAGGGTCACGATGTCGACGTGCAGGACCTCGTCGTCGTAGGCCATGATTTCCGTGAGGCAGGCTTCCGACGGACGGGTATCGAGGCGGACCTTGGCGCAGGCGGCGCGGCCGCCCTCGAACACGGTGTTGTCGACCTCCTGGATGTTGATGCCGTGGCGCTTGAGCACGCCGAGCACAACGGCCAGAGCACCGACGCGATCACGGTGGCGCACCACGAGCTGGTAGCGGGCGCGCGAGGTGGCGGAGATGTTGACGACGTTCGGCACCTCGCCCTTGACGATGAAGCTCCTCAGGATGCGCACCGTCTCGTCGGCGATGGCGAGCTGGGCCTGGTCGGTGGAGGCGCCGATGTGCGGCGTGGCGTACACCAGACCGGCGTGCAGGATGGGATGGTCGTAGCTGCCCTCGCGCATCTCCGGCTCGCCGGGCAGCACGTCGAGGCCGACGCGCAGGTTCTTCTTCGGCGCGAGCTCGACCAGGGCGTCGTAGTCGCAGAGCTCGCTGCGCGCGGTGTTGACGAAGAACGCGCCGTTGGGCAAAGCCTCGATCACGCTGCGCGAGATGATGCCGCGCGTGCGCTCGCTGAGCTCGAGGTGCACCGTGAAGATGTCGGAGCGGCTCGCGAGCTCTTCCAGACTGCCGGCGCGGGAGATCCCGAGAATCGGCAGCGCGCGCGACCGTGAGCGAACGGCTCCAGGCGCGGGGCTCGAGGCCGTAGGCAACAGCCAGGCGCGCCACGGCGCGACCCACATGGCCGAGCCCGGCGATACCGAGGCGGCGGCCACGCAGCCCGACGGCCTGGGCGTACTCGTGTTTCTCCCAGCGTCCCGCGCGCAGGCTGTCGACGGCGTCGGGCACGCGCCGGTCGAGGCAGCCGATCAGCGTGAAGGTCAGCTCGGCGACGCCGTAGGCGTTCTTGCCGGGGCAGTTGGCGACATAGACGCCGCGTTCGCTGGCGGCGTGGACGTCGATGTTGCTGACCCCCGCTCCGGCCCGGATGATCAGGTTCAGCGCCTCGGCCGACTCGATGGCCGGTCCAGACACCTCGGTGCCGCGCACGACCAGCACGCCCACGCCCTCGAGCGCCCGCGGCAGCTGCTCGGGCTGCGTGTCCGGCTCGTACACCACCTCCACTCCGAGGGTCCGCATCTCGTCCAGGGCACCCTCGGAAAGCCTGTCGGCCACCAGCACTCGCATTGGCCGGTATTATTCCACGACGGCGCCCGACGCGGAATCCCTGCACTACGCCGGGGGTGGGCGGGCGGGATGCGATCGACGCCCGATGGGGTAGCTCCGGCCTCCGAGGCGGAGCGCCGGCTCGCCGTCCTCGCCCTCGACCAGCAGCGGGCCGAGGGCCGTCTGGGCCGACGGCGTGAAGCGGGCGTCGAAGCTACCTCCCTTGACCTTGAGGTAGAGGGCGTCGCGCGCCCCCACTTCCAGCGTGGAGGCGTCGAGCGGCTCCTCGCTCCCGTCGGAGAGCTGGAGGACGGCTCGGTCCCCGTCGATGCGCAGCGACCGGACGAAGTACGGCACGTCGTCGACCGTAAAGTACGTCCAGTCGAAGCCGTTGGTCAGGATGTAGCGGCCATCGTCGGGATGGCGGGCGATCCAGGAGGCGAAAGCCCGCGCCATGCCGGAGTGCGCGACAGGCTCGCCGTCGTGCCAGAAGCGACCCTCCGCATCGAGGCGGATGCTGCTCTCCCGCGAGCGGCCCGGAGGCGGCGGGAAGCGGAAGAAGTCGGGGTGGTCGCCGGGCTTCATGGCCAGCGGGAACATTCGTGGCCGCCGCCGCGATGTCAACCGGCCCGGCCCGTCAGTCGACAGGGCCCGCGGGCACCCGGCCCGCCTCGATTTCGGTACGCACCCGCTCGTCGAACGGTTGATCGAGCAGATCGGCGGTCTGCTGTTTCGTGCGGAACAGATCCACGATGAAGTCCATGCGCTGATCGAGGTCCGCCCAGTCGTGCGCCCCGGTCCCGGCTTCCGAGGCGAGGGAGGCGAGGTAGTGCTCGGCGAACGTGAGCAGCTCGGGCAGTGCGAGATCCACGAGCGGCGCAGGGAACTCCTGGCCCCGGCTCAGGGGCGGCATGTCGGCACCGAGGGATAGGCTCGCATGACCGGGCAGCGCCAACCGCATCAGGTAGTGCGTGGCGAACTGGCGCCAGGCGCCGGCGACGAGGTGGAGCATCGGGCCCAGGTGCTGCTCGCGGTTGTCGCGGACCTTGCGTGCCAGTGAAGGATCGCCGGACTTTTCCTCGACTCGAGCGGCGACGTGCTCCGTCAAGAGATCCTCGACCGGCGCGTCGAGCGCGCCCTGGATGTTCGGCTGCAGGCGCGTCTGCTCGTGCAAACCGACCTGGCCGTTGGCGAGCAGGATGAGCTGGGCCTTCTTCGTGAAGTCGGACTCGAAGCGCGCCTGGTAGTAGATCGCGAACGCGCTCTTCAACAGATCCTGGCCGCCTTCCGAAGCGGGTCCAGGTCTGAACGCACCCACAAACGCCTCGATCGTCGCCTGCTTGAACTCCGTATCTTTGCCGAACGCCACGATCGCGCGCAGGAACTCCGGAGCCAGCTCCGCGAACACCTTCAGGTTGCCGTCGGCAATGGTGCGGCTCACGTCGCCCAGCGTGCGTTCGACGCGCTCGATCACGTCGGCGCGCTGGAGCGCGGCTGCAGTCTGCCCGCCGAAGATGCTGCGGTTGAGCCATTCGAGCGCGCTATCGAGCCTTCCGGCGTCCTCGATCAGATCCAGCAGCGGCTTCGGCAGCTCTTCGTCGCGGATCGACTCGCCCGCGGTTTTCGACGCCCAGGTCGCAAACGTCGACCAGTTGACATTCTTCCGCCCCAGAACGCTGGTGATCCCCAACGACAGATCGTGATAGCGCTGCGTGATGAGCAGGTTCCTGAGCACCGCATCCTCCAGCCCCACGATGCGCTGAAGGTCCGCCCGCGCCCCGGTCTCATCGTCGAGGTCCAACATCCGCCGATGATCCCCACCCTGTGTCCGGGAGGCAAGCCCCCCGGGGCTACTCCGGCCGCCGCCGCGGATGCTACGCTCAGCTGGTGTCGGAAGAGCATCCCGCACGCCGCCCGGGGGTGGCCATGCCCCCGGACTCTGCGCGCACCGCGCCGAGCCAGAGCGCGCCGATGGACCTCGGCACGCGGCTGGTGCACGGCTCGCTGGTCGCCGAGCGGTTCGAGGTGGAAAGCTTCGCCGGGCTGGGCGGCATGGGCGCGGTCTACCGCGCCACCGACCACCTCACGGGCCAGCCGGTCGCACTGAAGACGCTCCTCGGCGGGACGCCGGACGGCGAGGAGCGTTTCTCGCGCGAGGCCCGCGCACTGAGCGAGCTCGATCATCCCGCCATCGTTCGCTACGTGGCGCACGGTCGGACGAAGAGCGGCATCGCCTACCTGGCGATGGAGTGGCTGGAGGGCGAGGAGCTGGCGTCGGTCCTCTCGCACAGCACGCTCACCCTGGCCGAAAGTCTCACGCTCGCGCAGCGTCTCGCCTCGGCGCTGGCCGCGGCGCATGCGCGCAGCATCGTGCACCGCGACCTCAACCCGCGGAACATCTTCCTCGTCGACGGCAACGTCGAGAAGTCGAGGCTGCTCGACTTCGGCATCGCGCACCTGGGTCATGCCACGCGCCGGCTGACCCTGAGCGGCAGTAGCCTCGGCACGCCGGGCTACATGGCGCCCGAGCAGGCCCAGGGCGCCGAGGATCTCGATCCGCGGGTGGATGTCTTCGCGCTGGGCTGCGTGCTGTTCGAGTGCCTGACGGCGCGGCCCGCGTTCGTGGGGCACAACGTCATGGCGCTGCTCACCAAGATCCTGCTGGAGGAACCGCCGCACCCTGGCGATCTCAACAGCCACGTGCCAGCCGAGCTCGACGAGCTGGTGTCGCGCATGATCGCCAAGAACCGCAACGAGCGGCCCGCAGACGGCGCCGAAGTGCTGGCACTGCTCGAGCAGGTCGGGCCGACGGGCAGCGCGCGGCCCGCCACGCCCGCGGCAGACAAGCGCGCGATCACCGGCGGCGAGAAGCGCCTCTTGTCCGTGATCCTCGCCAGCGGAGGGAACGACGCCGACGCGCTGACACCGCATCGGGCAGCCATCGAAGACGCGGTCGAACCGTTCGGCGGCGAAGCGGGCTTTCTCCTCGACGGGTCGCTCGTGGTGACGCTCGCCGGTGGCGGCAACGCCAACGACCAGGCGGTGCGGGCCGCGCGCGCTGCTCTGGCCCTGCGCGGGGCGCTGCCCGACACGCGCATCGCGCTCAGCACAGGCCGCGGCGAACAGGCGCGGGGGCGACCCGTCGGCGAAGCGCTCGACCGGGCGCTCGCGCTCCTGTCGGGCGCCCCGCCGGCTCCGCCCACCGCCACCAGCCCGGCGCGCCCGGTGCAGCTCGACGAGATCACCGCGGGGCTGCTCGATCCGCGCTTCGAGATCAGCGGCGACGGCTCGACGCTCACGCTCAAGGGCATCCGCGAGTTGGTCGAGCCAGCCCGCACGCTGCTCGGCAAGCCCACCTCCTGCGTCGGGCGGCAGCGGGAGCTCATCACGCTGGAGGCGACGTACGCCGAGTGCGCCGAGGAGTCGGTCGCGCGGGCGGTGCTGGTCACGGCGCCGGTCGGCTACGGCAAATCGCGGCTCCGCCACGAGCTGCTCAGGCGCCTCAGGCGACAGGAGATGGGGCCAGAGGTGCTGATCGGACAGGGCGACTCGGTCACGGCGGGCGCACCGTTCGCCATCATCGGCCAGGCCGTCCGCCGCTCATCCGGGATCCGCGACGGCGAACCGCTCGGCGTGCGGCAGCAGAAGCTTCGCGCGCGCGTGGGCCGCAGCGCACCCGAGGGCGATCTGGTGCGGCTCGTCGAGTTCCTCGGCGAGCTGGTCGGTTCGCCCTTCCCCGACGACGCGAGCGTGCAGCTGCGCGCAGCGCGCCAGGATCCGATGCTGCGCGGCGATCAGATGCGCCGCGCATTCGAGGACTTCCTCCGGTACGAGTGCGCCGAGCGCCCGGTGCTGCTGTTGCTGGAGGACCTGCACTGGGGCGACCTGCCGACCATCAAGCTTGTCGATGCGGTGCTCCGCAATCTCAAGAATTGCCCGCTGATGGTCCTGGCGCTGGCGCGACCGGAAGTGCACGACCAGTTCCCGAACCTGTGGGAAAAGCGCGGGCTGTTCGAGCTGAGGCTGCCGGAGCTGACCGCGCGGGCCAGCGAGCAGCTGGTCCGCGAGGTGCTGGGCGACATCGAGCCGGCCCGCGTAGAGCGGCTGATCGAGCGAGCGGGCGGCAATGCGTTCTGGCTGGAGGAGCTGATCCGGGCGGAGGCCGAGGGCCGCGGCGGAACGCTGCCGGACACCGTCGTGGTCATGGCGCAGGCGCGCCTCGAGCGGCTGGGGAGCGAGGCGCGGCGGGTGCTGCGTGCGGCCAGCGTCTTCGGCCGGCAGTTCTGGCGCGGTGCGGTCAAGGCGCTGCTCGGCAACGAGGACGGCGCCGTGTCGATCGACGGGCTTCTGGAGGAGCTGGAAGAGCGCGAGGTGATCGCGCCCAGCGCGCCCAGCCGCTTCCCCGGAGAGAGCGAGTTCGTTTTCCGCCACGCGCTTCTGCGCGACGCCGCCTACGAGATGCTCACCGAGAGCGACCGCGTGGTAGGCCACCAGCTGGCGGGAAAGTGGCTGGAGCGCGCCGGCGAGATCGAGGCGCTGGTGCTCGCCGAGCACTTCGAACGCGGCGACAGCCCCGAGGGCGCGATCCGCTGGTACGTGCGCGCCGGGCGCCAGGCGCTGGAAGGCAACGACCCCAACGGCGCGCTCTCGCGCGCCCGGCGCGGCATGGCGCTCGGCGCGAAGGGAGAGGAGCTGGGCGCGCTGGAGCTGCTCGAGGCCGAAACGCAGAAGTGGCGCGGGCAGAACCGCGAGGCACAACGCGCCGCCCTCGAGGCGCTCGGGCACCTGGGCCGCGGCAGCGCGCAGTGGTTCAGCGCCGCGGGCGAAGCCGCGGCAGCCAGCGGCAAAGCCGGCGACGGCGAGCAGCTGGTTTTCATCGCGGAGCGGCTCCGCGATCTGGCGCCGGGCGAGGAAGCCCCGCCGCAGCGGCTGATCGCTCTGGCGCGCTCGGCGACCCAGCTCGTCCTGAGCGGCAGGCCTGCGCTTGCCGACGCACTGCTCGAGCTGCTCGACGCTGGTTCCGGCGCGCACGGCGCCGATCCGGCGCTGATGGCGTGGATCCACGAAGCTCACGCCGTGCGCGCCGGCGCGGGCGGCGATCCAGCCGCGCGCGTGCGGCTGGCTGAAGCCGCGGCGGACAGCTTCGAGCAGGCCGGCGATCTCCGCAACGCGTGCCTGCAGCGCGTGAGCGTGGGCTTCGCGTGCGTGGAGATCGGCGCCTACGCGGCGGCCGAGCGCTCGCTCTCCGATGCCCTGACGCTGGGCGAGCGCATCGGCCTGACCAATTCGATCCCCGTGGCGCAGGCACAGCTCGCGCGCGCCCTGTCCCGCCGCGGCAAGCTCGCGGAGGCCATCGAGCTCGAACGCCAGGCCGTCGCCGCGCTCGCCGAGCAGGGCAACCAGCGCCTGAGCGGCGTCGCACGCGGCTACGTAGCCCGCATGCTGCTGGAGTCGGGCGACACCGACACGGCACTCGAAGAGGCGACGCACGCCGTGGAGATGCTCGAAGGCGCGCCGGCACTCCTGTGTTCTGCGCTGGCCACGCTGGCGCTGGTGCATCTTTCGGCCGGGCAGAGCGACGCGGCGCTCGAGGTCGCTCGGCGCGGCGCGGAGCTACTCGCGAAGGTCGGCGAGAGCGCCGTCGGCGAGTCGCTGATCCGCCTGGCCCACATCGAGGCGCTGCTGGCGGCCGGCCGCCGCGAGGAAGCGCAGCAGGCCGCCGCCGAGGCGCGTGCCCGCATCGACGCCCGCGCCCGGCGCATCGCCGACGCCGAGTGGCGGAAGCACTTCACGGACGGCCTGCCGGAGAACGTCCGGACCCTGGAGCTGGCGAAGGAGCTGTAGGTGCCTCCCCTCGGCATTGTGCGGCGCGATGGCGGCTTGGGACGACCGCGCGCTGGCGGCACTGGGCTACCGCGTGCTCAGGCTGCACCAAAGGACCGGGGAGAATGCGGCGTTCGCCCGTGGTGCACTGCCACGGGCGCGGTCATCGCCACCTCGTCCCGGTCGCCGGTGTCGGCTCTGGCGAAGTGTGGGAGCATGGGGTCGTGCGGGTGGAGATACCTGTCGTACTGGTCGGAGTGGCGCTGGCCGGTTGCGGCGCGCGTACTGCGCTCGCGTCGCGCGAACGAGCGGCACCGCCCGCGGCCGCCACCGTGCCGGACGCGCCGGCATGCGCAGCGCCTGCGCCCTTGCCGACTGTCCTGTTCGAGGATCCCGGGCTGCAGCTCACCGACATCGCGATCGACACCGATGCCCTCTACTTGACCGAGCTGAACAGCCCCGACGTGCTTCGCGTTTCCAAGTGTGACGGGACGACTCGAACCCTCCAGGCACCAGCGTCCGTGGACGGACCTGCCGTCGACCTGGTGGTCGCGGGCGGCCACGTTGCGTGGCTGGTGCTCCAGGGCCTCGGCGGCTGGGTCGTGGCGGCATCGACCGCGCCCGGGGCCGCGAGCCAGGTGCTGGTGCACATCAGCGATCCAGAGGTCCTCGGGGAGGCTCTCGCGATCGATGAGCAGCGTGCGTTCTTCGTGGCCGGACCGCTGCACGGAGGGGGAGCCCTGGGCAGCGTGGCGCTCCAGGGCGGAACGCCGGCAACGCTGCATCCCGGCTGGGACGGCCCGGTCGCTGCCGACGACACGCGCGTCTATGCCGCCGAGTCGCCGCCCACCGGACAGGCGCTGTTGAGCGTTCCGAAGGTTGGCGGAACCGCGCGCGTGCTGGTGCCGTCGGTTCATGGCTTCGAGCGCGCTTTCGCCAGCGATGCCGGCTACGTCTACTGGCTACAATGGAACGACAACGGCCACGGATCGGCTGTCATGCGCGTGCCGAAGCGAGGAGGCGCGGCCCAGACGGTCGTCCCCGACCAGTCCTCGCCCTCGTCGATCGCAGTGGACGATTGGAATGTCTACTGGCTGGTCGCCGACGCCGCCGTACCGCCAAACAGGACCGCGATGCGGGCGCCCAAAGCGGGCGGCGCCTCCGACATCCTGACCTCCGGCCCGTTCGAGAGCATCGCGCTCGACCGGCGCACCCTCTACTGGTGCACGCGCCACGCCGTGATGAAGCTCGACAAGTAGCAGTCGACCCAGCGGGGGCGCGCGGCGCATTCGCTGCCGGCCGCTACGGCCCGCTCCACGTCACGAGCTTGTCTGCGGCAGTCACGCCTTCGCTGCTGCTGCTGAGCTTCTGGTCCGGCCAGCGGATGTCGACCTTTTCAGCGCTCTGGCAGGCGCCCAGGCCATAGTACAGCACCAGGTCATTCTGCTGGCCGAAGTGGCCGTAGCCGCCGCCGACTTCCTGCATCTGCGTCACGCCGCCGGCAGTGACGCTCACGCGCGCGCCGATGGCGGCCTTGTTCGCGCCGCCCTTGCCCTGGAGCTTGACCGCCAGCCAGTGGCCGAGCGTGGAGGCGTCGTTCTCGTACAGGTGCACCTCGTTCTTCGACCAGATCTTGCCGCAGTCGCGCGCCGTGCCGGAGCCGACCACCACGTCCAGATCCCCGTCGCGATCGAAGTCGGCGACGGCCAGACCGCTGGCGCAAGCGTGATGCAGACCCCAGCTCTGGCCCACTTCCTCGAAATTGCCGTCGGCTTTCTGGTGGAAGACGAGCGAGTACTGGTCGGGGTAGTCGCTGTTGGCGACGATCACGTCTTTCCGGCCGTCGTTGTCCAGGTCGACGAGGGCCGCCATCAGCGCGCCCTCGTTCCAGCCGGCGGTGGGGTGCGGGAAGATCATGCCGTTCTTGTCGGGCGCGATGCGGTCGTAGTGCAGCTTGTCGCCGGACAGGTTGCCGAGCAGGAGCTGGGACGGATCGCTGCTCTGGCCGACGTGGAAGTGGCGGATCTCGGCGCTGTACAGATCCATCACGCCGTCGCCGTTCACGTCGCCGCAGGCGGTGGTGAAGGTGTTGCCGTTGGCGCGCCAGAGCTGGTCGTCCGTGCCCGGGTTCCAGTACGCGCCGGCTGGGTTCGGGCACTGGATGATGGGCTGCGGGTTCTTGGGGCAGGCCGGGTCGCTGTTGGCGGTGCACCAGCAGACGAAGAACTGGTTGTCGCTGTAGTCGGTGATGCTGTCGCCCGCGTAGCCCGTATCGCGCCCCACGTCCTTGAAGTGGCCGTTGCCGTCGTTGAGGTAGAGCTGGTTCCACTGCCGGCCGTAGGCGCTGACCAGCAGATCCATGTCGCCATCACCGTCCACGTCGCAGGAGGTGGCGCCGTAGGCGGGCCGCGCGTTGGTGCCGTTGGCGTAGCCGCCGATGATATTGGTCGTGAGCCCCGCGCTGCTCGTCACTTCCTTGAACGTGCCGTCGCCCTGCCCCAGAAGCAGGTGCGCCTGCGTGCCGGAATACGAGAAGCCGTAGCTTGCGTACCAGCCCACCACGAACAGATCGATATTGCCGTCGCGGTTCACGTCCGCGAACGTTGCGCCGCTGACCGGCAGCCCGTTGCTCGCGTACGGCTCCAGCTTGGGACCGAACGTGAAGTGCCCCTTGCCGTCGTTCAGCATCAGCTCGGAGCGGTCCTTGTCCGCAGGCGTGGGTGGGCTCTTCACTTTCGAGTTGTCGGTGAAGGTGCCGCTGAACAGATCGAGATCGCCGTCGTTATCGACGTTGCCGGCGACGGCCAGCTGCGTGGAGCGGATTTCGTCCTGCGCGCCGTCGCGCGTCGCGCCGTAGCCGCTCTGCACTGTCTCGTCGACGAACATGCGCCCGCCGCCCGGCGCAGGGCGGTTCATCAGGATGTGCGTGCGCATGTCCGGCGGGGCCGGGAGGCCCGCATCCGACGCGCCCGCCTCTGCCGCGCCCGCATCTGCGCCCGCCTCTGCCGCGCCCGCATCTGCCCCGCCCGCATCTGCGCCCGCCTCTGCCGCGCCGCCGCTGCCTCCGGACGCCGCGATCGCACCGCGCTGGTTCGAGCCGATCGAGTTGACCACAAGATCCGGATAGTCGTCGCCGTCCAGGTCGACCGCGATGATGCGGTTGCCCGTGATGCCCGACAGCCCCCAGTCCGCGGTCTTGTCGGTGAAGTGCGGCGAGCCGCTCACGGCGTGCACGTCGCAGGAAGGCGGCGCACCACCGGTGCCGCCCGTGCCGCCAGCTCCGCCGCCGTCGCTGCCCGCCGTCCCTCCCGAGCCCGACGGTTTGGCGGAGTTCGACGACGAGCAGGCGGTGAAGAAGCCAAGGGCGAAAAGCAGGACGAAGCGGCGCATAGGTCCGACCATTATGCACGGAATCGCCCTGGGATAGGCCTACAGCTCGATCTCCGTCGCGCCGGCCGGCAGGTTCTTCTTCTCCACATGGACCGTGAAGTCCTTGCCATTCCACGCAATGTCCGTGCGCCGGAGCGCCACCGGGCGCTCCCCGGGCTCGCTCCTCAGCCGAGCCACGAAGCCGGCGCGCGCGGCATCCGAAGTGGAAAGCAGCGCGGACGAGAGCCCTGCGCGCGCCGCATCCGTGACCTCGCCGAGCCCCACATCCTTGCCGTCCAGACGCTCGACCAGGAGCACATTCTGGTCCAGCTGCTGCCACGTGAGCAGGACCAGCGTGCCGGGCCCACTGAAGAGCTGCAGCTGCTTCAGCTCACGCTTGATGCTGGCCGCGCGCCGCTTGGGATCCACCGACGGCTGTCCCGGCGCTGCCTTCGGCGGAGTTTCGAGCAGCCCCGCCAGACGCTCGGCGGACCACAGCCGCGCCCAGCGTCGCGGATCGGTGGGACCCGGGTTGCCCTGCGCGCTGGAGACCTTGCGCTCGATGCGCAGCGCTTCATCCACCCGACCCGCGCCGGCGGCCGCCGCAGCCAGCCGCAGCCAGCCGAGCGCGTCATCCGGCGCCTCTTCGGTGATCGTCTGGTACTGGCGGTAGGCCGGGTCGTCCCAGCCGTGCCCGAGGTAGATGTCGCCGAGCAGGCGCCGCGAGGCGATGCTCTCCGGATCGAACTCGACGATCTCGGAGTAGGTGCGCACGGCTTCGTCGGAGAGCCCCGCACCGGCCAGCACGTCGCCCAGCTGCTGTGCGATGTGCGGCGTCATCAGCCCCTGGTCGCGCAGCCGCCGTCCGATCGCGAGCGCTTCGTCCTTGTGCCCGGCTTCCACCAAGAGCTTCACCAGGCGGATGCCGCCGTTCGGATCCTCCGGCGCGCGGGCGATGTACTCGCGCAGCTTCTGGATGCGCTTGTCGAGATCCGCGATGGCGCTCAGCTCGAGATCCGCCTTGTCCCAGCTCACCGACGAGCCGAACAGCACGCGCTCCACTGCGGCCACCATGCGCGGGTCCACCGAGCGACGCAGGATCAGCTTGGCCAGGAACTTCTCCACCTCGGGCCGCGCCCGGAAATGGCCGAGCACGACGCCCACGGCCCCCTCGTTGTCGACGTGCTTCTCGAGCAGCTCGATGAACGTGCGCTCGGCGCGCCAGTTGCCGAGCTCGCAGGCGCGGCGCGCCGCCTCGTAGCGCGCGATCAGCTCCCCAGCGGACTTCGCCGTGCGCAGGCGTTTGCGCCACAGGAGCACGCGCTGTGCGAGCGGCCGCGCCGCTGCATCGGAGCAGGTCGCGACCTGCACGGGCTTTCGCTCGTCGAGATCGAGCTTGCCCGCCTGGAGCGTGTCGCTCGGCTCGTCGCTCTGCTCGCCGTCGCCTTCCGCGTTCTTGTTCTTGCCGAGCAGAGCCAGCGCGCCGCTCCCGCCCTTCGGCCTGCGTGCGTCGAGGCCGCCGAGACCACCGCCGACCCTACCGGTCCGGCTCCCGTGGCGCGACGGAGCGTAGTGCTTCCGGGGCGCCATCTTGGCTTCGTCCTTCGGCCGGTCGCCCTGGTCGTTCGCGGCCTTCTCCTCCGGCTCGGCGACCACGGAAGGCACGGGCGCGGCTTGGGGCACAGGCGCGGCCGCCGCCGACTGCGGCTTGGCTGCCGGCGCGACGGCGTAGCGCTGGTTGGGCTCCGACTTGGCTCGCATGCCCTGACCTTCCTGTTTCTGCTCGACCTGCCGCGCCGCGACGGTCTGCTCCTTGTTGCCCGAGCCCGGCTCGAAACGGTCGCAGCCGAACGTCACGGACACGGGTGAAGCGTTCAGCATCGCAGCCAGCTCTCGCTCGCTCCTGGCGTCCAGCGACGTGAGCTCGACGCCGCGGAGCTTCGAGTGCTTTCGCGGGATCCCCATCTCGGAGTACGCGGCCTCGCTCTCCAGCGCGAGGATGCTGGTGTACGGCGTCATGAGCCCGTACGTCATGCCGAGCGAGACGATGCGCCCGCGCTCGGCATCTGCGCCGGTGTCCTGGCCGAGCAGGCGCCGCACGTATTCGGCGGCCCACAGCCGCGGCACGAACGCCGTCAGCACGCCCTTGTCTTTCTCGACGTCGTACTCCTTCGTGAACGGCGTGCCGCCGAGCCGCCCTTTCACCTTCACCTTCGACGGCAGGTCGTGGTGGGTGCGCGCCAGCACGGTCACCTGCGAGCCGCGCGAGACCTTGCCGCTGGCACTGGTGAAGACATCGTCGAGCCCGGCGCCGAGATCGATGTCCAGATCGGTGATGGTGGGGACCTTGAGCGCGGCAGCGAGCTGTAGGGCCGTCGACGTCGTCTCTTCCGCCTCGTCCACCCGCAACATCCGGCCGCCGCCGGCGCGCGCCAGCTCGGCCAAGAGCCCCATGTCGGCGTCCATCCCCACGGCCACGGTAAACAGCCGCGCGCGCGAGGTCCCGAGCGCGCGACGTAGCCTTTCGACCAGCTGCTCCCCGCTCATGTCGCCGGAAGTGGCGATGCCATCGCCCACGTACACCACAGCCGGCTGCTCGGTGCCGTGCAACCTGGCCAGCGAGACGTCGAACAGCGACGACAGGTCCGTCGCGCCGCCCGAGGAGTGATCGGCCAGCGCCTCGAGCGCCTTCGAGATCTCCTGATCGGAAGCCGGCGCCAGACCCTTCGCCGGGTGCAGCACCGTCGCCTTCACGTCGAGCGCGACCAGCGCAAAACGATCGTCGTCGCTGAGCGCGCGCAGGATCGCCTCCGCGGTGGATGCCTTGAGCTGGCGGCTGGCTTCGTCGCCGGCGGCCGACGTATCCACCACCACCACGACATCACCCCGCGGCTGCTTCTGCTTGCTGAAGTCCACGTCCGGCGTGTAGCGCGCGAGCACATAGTCGGCGCTGTCGCCCCCCGCCTTGAAGCGCGCCAACCGGAGCGGTGGCGGCTTGTCGGACAGCTTCGCTTCGAGCTGGAAGTCCGCGCGCGGCGTGTAACCCGAGCGCCGCATCGTTACGAGCTTGCCTCCCTGCTCGATGCGCGCATCGGCCAGCGTCGCGATCTTCATGTTCCTGCCGGCGTCGCCCAGGTCCACCGAAAGCGAGAACTCGCCGATGCGCACGGGATCGCCCGAGCCCATCGGATAGATGTACTCGAGCGTGCCGTCATTGTCGGGACGGAGCTCGACGTAGCGGAGCACGACGCGGCGAGTGCCGCCCGCGGGCACCGGATAGATGCGCGCGCGGTAGGTGTGGCTGTCGACCCACTCGAGGATGGCGGGCGAATGGCCGGTGGCTTTTGCCTCGGTGTACTGCGTCGAAGCCTGGTGCCGCTCGGTGAACTCGCCCTTCACGAGCACGCCGTTCGTCTCCACCGAGAAGCCCGTGACGCTCGCATGCGACGGGACGGTGAACCAGTACCAGCCCTCCACGTCGCGCTGCCCGGGATTGAAGAAGGTCTGGTCGACGTCGGTTTCGGCCAACCCATCTCGCACGACGGCCTTGACCACCTGGCGGCTGATCTCGAGGCGGCTCGCCTGGTGTCCGGCCGGCGCCCCCGTGTCGACGCCGTAGATGGTGCCGCTGCCGGCGCCCGGGATGCCGTTTCCAGAGCGGTAGTCGGCCATGCCGCCCGTCCAGTCGTCCCAGAAGGACAGAGCAGCGACCTTCGGCGCCGCGGCGCCCTTCACCGTCGCCTGCTCGCCCGCGTTGACCTCGACGCGGCCGGCCTTCGACGTGACGATCGCCATCCCGCGCGCAACGTAGACGATGGTCGCGCCGTGGGCCTTCTTCACGGAAAGTCCCGCATCCGCCGCGGTGACGGTGACGTCGCCTATGTCGTGGACCATCGCCTTGCGATCGGTAGGCGGTGCATCCAGCCAGTACTCGCCCTTGTCGAGCGTCACCGAGTCCGCCCCGAGCTTCACCGCGCTGCCGTCGCGCATGAAGATCGTCGAACCGTCGGGCAGCCGCACCAGCGCACGGGCGCCCTTGCCGGTCGAGAGCTTGGCGTTGGCAAGGAGCGCTGTGCCGCTGATGGCGTGCTGCTCGCCCTTGCCCATGTCGAGCAGCACGTCGCCAGCGGCGAGCTCGAGCCGCGCCTGGATGGCCGGCGCTTTCCTCGGCGGCGCCGGGCGCGTGGCCACGTACGCCACCACCGCACCGCACATCGCCAGCGCGAGCACGCCGAGCATCCAACGCAACGCTTTCCGCGATGTCTTCTTTCCGATCGTCGTCTCGCTCATCTCGTCCTCCGCCTCGTCCGACTCACGCGCGCGCGACACCTTGGGCAACAAAGCACCTGGGTGGCCTCCCCGTTCGAGCTCCCGCGAGCCCGGATGTTCCGCCGAAAGCGCGCCGCGCCGCAAGGGCCCGCCCGAAGCAGGCCTGCGCGCGGCATATCGGCCGTGACACGCGCTAGCGACCGAGGTCGAAAGCGTCGGCGGCGTTCTGCCGCACCTGCGCCTTGCCGGCGTGCGTCTGGGCAGGCCCGCCCGCCGGTGCCGCTGCGGCGGGCGCCTCGAAGCCTTGCTCGGCCTTGCCCAGCACGTTGGCCTGGTGCTCGAAGTCCGCGGCTACTTCCTTCTTGCGCGGCTTCGGCGCGGACTTCTCGGCCACTGCGCGCTGGTGCCGCAGCGCATCGAGGCGCGTCGCGAGCTTGCGTTTGGCCTCGCCTGCGTTCCCCGTGGCAAACAGGTGATTGGCTTCGCGCAGCGTGGACGCCGTTTCGCTGCGTTCGACGCGGCCCTGCACCAACGGGTCCACCGGCGAAGCGTCGGAAGGATCGCTGACCAGCAACGCCGCCAGGCTACCACGGCAGCTCCCCGGCGAGCGCGCATCGAGATCGTCGTAGTCGAGCTTCACGTCCGCGATCGCGCGCTGTCCCGCCGCCCCGCGCGGCACGTGCACGCGCACGAGCAGCGTCTTGGTGTCGCCTGCTGCGAAGCTGCCCATCGGCACCACGATGCGATCCCCATCGCGCTGGAAGCTGCGGTCGAACACCTGCTCCACCTCGACTCCCGGTGCGAGCGCGATCGTCAGATTCGTGTCCTTGGTTACCGTGTGGACCAGCGACTGGAGCTCCTTGTCGAACACCGCGGACAGGGCGGACGGGTTCTCGACGAAGTAATGCTCGCCGTTCGATTCCTGCGCCAGCGCCGTCATGACGCGCTCGTTGTAGTCGACGTCCACGCCGATGGTGCTGATCGCCGCACCCAGATGGCGCACGGTGGACGCAATACGACGGAACCCCTCGACGTCCCTGACGCCGGCCGTGGCCTCGCCGTCGCTGAGCAGCAGCATGCGCTCGACCATCCCGCCCCTCTTCCGCAGCATGTCCATGCCCGCGTCGATGCCGCACGAGATGCAGGTATCGCCGCGCGCGACGAGGCCGCTGATGGCGGCTATCGCGCGTTCACGCGAAGAGGCATCGATGGTCGTCGACGGCACCAGCGTCTCGGTCTGCGTGTTGTAGGCGATCACGCTCACCACGTCACCGTCGCGCAGGCGCCGGATCATGCCCTGCGCCGCCGCGACGGCGTTGTCGAGCCGCTTGCCTTTCATCGACCCGGAGCGATCGATCACGATGGAGAGCTCGAGCGGCGACGGCGTGCTGGCCACGCTGTCGGCCCCGGCCTTGACCGAAACCGACACGAAGGTCTGGTTGTCCTGTCCGGCGACGAGGCGCGCGTTGCCCAGCCGCCCCTCCATCATCAACGTCCTGCCGACCGTGAAGCGCGAGTGGTCGGGGCCGGGCTGGATGGGCCCGGCAATCGTGGCAATGGGGCCGGGCTCGGGCTCCACGCTCGCGCCCTTCGGCGTGAGCGACCAGACCGTCAGGCTCGTCAGCATCATCCCCGCCGCCGCCAGAACAGATACACTCCGCACCTTCATCGCGCGTCTCCCCGGGCCAGGCCCGCCGGAATCGAAAACCCAACGATACGAGCCCGCCCCAGCTTACAGCCGGCGCGCGCTCCCAGTTGTACGTACGGAGCCCTCGAGGGATCTCCGCCGGTGGCGCGCCTGGATGATTCGCCAAGGATAACGCGAATCTAGCAGCCGACCTGGCAGGCTAGCGGCGTCGCTTCCGCGGCGCCTCGACGACGTGGACGTCGCTGCCGAGCGTGTCCTGCACGCGGCGGTGGAGGGTACGCGGCGCTTTTTCGAGCTCGCGGCGGATCTCGGCCAGGGGCCGCTTCGGGATGCCGATGTGGCAGACAGGCTCGCCGGGGCGGATCACTGGCAGCGTCGTCATGCCCAGCACGATGCCACCGACGGACGCCCGCACAGCCGGGCTCTCGTCGCGGAAGAAGCCATCGCAGGTCGCCAGCGCCGCGCCCTCGTCGACCAGCGATCCCGGCGCTACGTGGAAACGCAGGAGGCCGCCCCACTGCGAGCGTATCCAGCGGCTGTGTTCGACGGTAGTCTGGTAGGCCGGACGCACAGGCCGGGTACCGATCATCCCGAGGTGGGACAACACGTTGTGTACGCCGCGGACGCCCAGCTCTACGACACCCGGCTCGATCTTGAGCGCTTCACCCGCCTCGACATTGATGGTGGGAACCCCATGCTCGCACGCCACCTGCCTCAGCGAGTGATCGTCGCCCTTCTTGTCGACCGTCACCTCGCAGCCGAACCACTGGGCAAGCTTCGAGAGCGCGGGCTGCGAGAGATCGGCCCGTACGTGCGGGAAGTTCGTCCGGCCGTGCGCGGCGCTGTGCAGGTCGATGCCGTAGTCGGAGCGCTGGATTACCTCGTTGAAGATCACGTTCGCGAGCCGGAAGGCGAGGCTGCCTGCTGCATCGCCGGGGAAGCTCCGGTTCAGGTCGCGGCGGTCCGGCAGGTAGCGGCTGTGCCGTTCGAAACCGAATACGTTGACCACTGGCACCAGGATCAAGGTGCCAGCGTCGAGCTCGAGCTTCTGGAACATCAGGGCACGGATGACGCCGGTGCCGTTGAGCTCGTCGCCGTGCACGGCGCCCGTCACGAACACGCTCGGGCCCTTGCGCCTGCCGCGCACCACGCGCACCGGCACGCTCACCGGGACCCCCATCGACGTCTCGCTGACCTTGAGTGCAATGTCCCGCGTCTCGCCCCGGCGTACCCGGTTGTCACCGATGATGAACGGCTCCGCGCCGCTCATGACGCCGCGCTCGAGCGCGCGCGCGGCGCCTTCTTCTTGCGCCGCCGGCGCTTGTCCGTCGGAATCAGCCCCTTGAGCGTGATGAGCTTGCCGAAGCAGAGCAGCACGTCACCCGGCAGGATCTCGCTGTCGCCGCGGGGATTCGGCAGGACCACGCTGCCGCGCTTGATGCTGAGGACCTGCACGTCGCGGTCGCGCAGCTCCGACTCGCGCAGGGTGACGTGCGAAAGCTCCGAGCCCTGCACGACCGGGAACTCGGCGACGCCGTAGCCGCTTTTGAGCGTCAGGCGCTGGCGCAGGTCGAGCTCCGGAAACAGCACCTGCTCTTCCAGGAGCTCGACCATCGCGTCCGCAACGTCGATGCCCGTCGCGGTCTCGATGCCCTCGAGCCCGGGCGAGGAGTTGACCTCCATGATCTGCGGACCGTCGTCGCTTTCGAGCATGTCCACGCCGGCAACGCGCAGACCCATGATCTGCGCGGCGTGGATCGCCGTCCGTTCGTAGAGCGGATCCAGCTCTGCCGGCTCGGCACGCCCGCCGCGATGCACGTTGCTACGGAACTCCTCGCCGGTTGCCATGCGCCGCATCGCGGCCACGACGCGGTCGCCTACTACGAAAGCGCGCATGTCGCGGCCCTTGCTCTCCTTCACGAACTTCTGGATGAGCACGTTCTGCCGGGCGCTCTGCAGGGTCTCGATGATGGCCTCGGCGATCTTGTTGTTGTCGGCCAGGATGACGCCGATGCCCTGCGTGCCTTCCAGGAGCTTGATGATCACCGGCGCCCCGCCGACCTGCTCGATGGCCGGCAGCACGCCTACGCGATCGCGAACGAACGCGGTCGGCGGAACGCCGATCTGGTGGCGGCTGAGCACCTGGCTCGAGCGCAGCTTGTCGCGCGATACGGTGATCGCCTGCGAGGAGTTGAGCGTGAACACGCCCATCTGCTCGAACTGGCGCACGACGGCCGTGCCGAAGTGCGTGACGGAGGCTCCAATGCGCGGGATGACAGCGTCGTAGCGGCTGAGCCGCCGCGAGCGGTAGAACAGATCCGGCTCCCCTGACTCGACCAGCATGCTGAAGCGCAGCGTGTTCAGGATCTTGACCTGGTGGCCACGCCGCACGCACGCCTCCCGGAGCCGCCGCGTGCTGTAGGCGCGCGGGCTGCGCGACAGGATCGCGATCTTCATGACGCCCTCCTCACTTGGCACCCTCCCCGGCTGGCGCGCCGCTTCTGGTCGAGCGTGGCGCCGTCCCCTTCTTCTTCTTCTTCCTGCCCCCGGACCGCCTGGGCTGATCGAGAAGATAGCGCCGCCCGGTGTCGACGAGGAAGTCATGCGCCAAGGCAGAACGGCCGATCAGCATCCGGAAGATCATCTTCCCCCGATCGACCAGGCTAAGCTCGATATCCTTCTCGACCGGACCGATCCGTACGCGGGCGTGAACGAAGATGCGGGTCTGGGCGTCGCCGCTGCTCGGCTTGACCCGGCCGTGGCGCAGAATCGGCGCCTCCACCGTGACGCGACGGTCCAGGTGGCGGCGATGCAGCCGGACGTTCGAACCTCACCCGGCCGTAGTCGACCTCACGGATGTTCTCGACGTGCAGTGCGCTGGTACGCGCGCCGGTGTCCATCTTCGCGCGCATGCGCGCGATGTTCCACTCGGGGATGTCGACCAGCTCCGCCCATCCGATCACCATCGGGTCGTGATGTTCCGCTGCCACGACCGGTCACACTAGCGCTTCCAGGGACGACCCGCTTGACGAATCGGCCGGCGGGCAGCGGCGCGTCGGCGCTCTCGTGGTTCAGCAGGACGAGCCGGTCGAGACCCGTGCGGCTCGAGGAAAGGCGCCGGAGCGTGGTGGAGTGCCGCAACCGGACCACGGACAACCGGCCGGGATGCACCTCGGAGAGGGCCGGGTCCCGGATCGGTGACAGACCGCCCAGCACATGCCTGTCGGACGCCTGCCCGCCACCGATCAACAGGAAAGCGTGGCCCCGCGCTTCGAAAAGCGCGAATTCGACGGCATTCCTTTCGCCGGCAATCGGCTGTCGCACCAGCGCGGAGAAGCCCGCAACGCGCTCGTGGACCAGCTCGTCGTGACGCACATCGTCGTCGAAGAACGCCGCCCGCGCTCCTGCGATAGTCGCATGGCGCGTGCGGAACAGGAGCATGAGCTCGTGCCCCCCCGGCGCGTGCGCGACCAGCGTACCGTCCTCGACGCTGGAGCTCCATCCATCGGGGAGCCGCAAACTGAAGCCTGCGTCCGGACGCACGAAGCGATCCTCGTCGACGTAGCCGTGTCGCGGATCGTCGCCGTATTCGAGCCCGTCGATCGCCGCCAGGTAGCTGGCCCGCGCCCGGCGGCCGCGCGGCAGAGGCAGAGCGGCCCGCGCTGCGCGTGCGATACGCGCCGTCGTGGACGGATGGTCGTCCCACAGCGACGAAGCGCCATGATCGCCCTCTGCTTGCTCGACCTCGGCGAGCGCGGAAAGCATCCCGGCCACGGCGCGCGGCTCGTAGCCGGCAGCGGCCACGTAGCGTACCGCGAGCTGGTCGGCCTCGCGCTCGTTGTCGCGCGAGCGCTCGTAGAAGTGGATCAGGTCGGCGCGCGTCGGCTCGTAGGGCTGCTCTTCCAGCCAGGAGTGCTCGGCGAGCGAGTGACGCGCGGTGACGTGACCGATCTCGTGTCCGAGCACGGCCGCCAGCTCCGCCTCCGAGCCGAGCTCGGCGAGCATCCCGCGGGTAACGTAGACGTAGCCGCCCGGAAACGAGAAGGCATTGACGGCAGAGCGGTCGAACACGCGGAAAGTCCAGCGGCAAGAGCTCTGCTGCGTCTGTCGCGCGACGCGCCCGCCCACCTCCTGCACGTAGCTATCAACCCGCGCATCGCGGTACAGCTCGTAGCGACGGCGGAGCGCGGCGTCGATCCAGCGGCCCATCTTCTCCTCGCTGTGCGCGCGCGGGCACGCCGCCTGGGTGCCGTGCGGTTGCACGCGCCGGGGCGGCCGGATCGGCGTGCTGCAGGCCGCAAATGCCATGAGCGCGAGCGCTCCGGCGCGTCTCACTTCGCCTTCTCCACCTTGACGACGAGATCCACCGTGTGATGCTTCGCGTCCAGGTGCGGGTCGGGGTCCACGTCGAGCGAAGCGTGGCCGCGCCACAGATGATAGTCGCGGATGCGTTCGAGCCCGGCCAAGAACCGCGATCGGTTGAACACCTCGCCGCGCTTCATGCCGAGTAGCTTCCGGTACGTGGCGGAGCTGGCGACCAGTCGGCCGTGGAACCTGAGCTGTCCGAGCTGGAACACCGGGCCCTCGTCCACGCGGAGATGGACCGTCAGCTTGTGGTTGTCGTGCAGCGTGACGCGCGGTTCGCCGATCTGCGCTGCGAGCATGCCGCGGTCGTAGTAGACCGCCGAGAGCCAGACCTTGTCCTGCTCGAGCAGGTCGGCGCGGTAGGGCTTGCCGGGCGCATTGACCTTGCCGCCGCCGGTGTGGAGCGCTCCCACCAGCGTGGCGTCGTCGACCCTCTGGTTACCGTCGAACACGACGCGGTCGACGACGAACCGCGGGCCGCGCTCTGCCAAAATGCACAGATCCACCGTGTGCGCGTCCACGGCCCGGCCGCGCACCTCGGCCCGCGCCGCCAGGTGTCCATCGTCCCGGGCGGCGGAAACGAACGCGGCGGCGCGACGCTGCAGGCGCGCGGGGTCGTACAGATCGCCGGGGTGCACGCCCAGGCGTGCGTCGTGATCGCCGTCCGTGAAAATGCTACCGACCAGGCGCCGTTCGCGGAGGACGTACGCGAGCACCACGCCGCCCGCGTCCGGCTCGACCACGGCGCGCACGCCGGAGAACGCCTCGAGCCGCCAGATGCGCTGCAGGTCGGCGGCCACCACCCGGGAGTCAAGCGGCTTTCCAGCCTTCATCTGCACCACCCCGCGCACCAGCCTGGGCGGCACCGGTCGGGCGTTGCGGATCACGACACGCGTCACCTTCGTGCCGGAAGGGATCTCTGCCGCCGGCAGATCGGACCAGTGGGGCGCCGGCAGACCCGCCGCGGCGCAGGCGGGCCCGCGACGATGGGCGACGTTGCGGGCAGCCGACGTCGAACGCACCGATGCGGAGGGACGCGCCGGAGCACAGGCGCCCATCAGACCAAGCGCGATCAGGGCCGGAAGTACTGCTGGATGCTGGCGTGCCCGTACAGCCCGGCCATCCATCGTCTGCGCTCCCGTTCCATGATGTGCGCGCGTGCCGTGTCGTCCTCGCCGTCGATCCGCACGTGGTGCTTGCGCATGAACGCGTACAGCAGCTGGCTCTCGACGAGCTGACGTTGGAGCTCCGCCCGGTATTCCTGTTCGGTCATGCCCGCCGCGCGCACCCGCGCGAGCAGTTCCGCCCGCTTCATGTGGTTGTGGACCGCGACCAGGGCGAGGGTGCGGTCGACCGCCGCGCGGTCCATCGAGATGCCCGCATCGCGTGCGGCGCGCTCGACCAGGCGTTCCTCGATCAGACGCTTCATCAACCCGCGGTACAGTTTCCGGAGAGCGCGCTGACGGCGGAGTCCGGGTACCCCCGGCGTCGGGTGCAAGAACGGCGCGGCACGCCGCCGCAACGCCGACAGCAGGATCGGCTCACCCTCGACGACCGCCACAATCCGGTCGAACACCACCGGCGTCGTGACGTGGGGCTCCGCCCGGGCAACACCGGAAGAGAGCAGCGCGAACGCCACCGCAGCTGCCAGGCCGTTTCTCACGCCGGAACAACTAGCAAGCGATGTGCCCGCGGTAGCCGGCCTCCAGAAGCTGCGCGCACCCCCGACTGTGCACCGCCGTTCATGAGGTGTGCGCTCCGGTCACGCTCTGGCGCGCCCAGCCGCTCGCGTCTCAGCTCGCCACAGCGTTGGAGTCGGCCGTCTGGCCCTGCAGCGGCAGCGTGACGATGAACGTCGCGCCGTGGCCCAGCTCGCTCTCGACGCGGATGTCGCCGCCGTGGGCCTCGGCAATCCCCTTCGCGATCGACAGCCCAAGACCAGCGTCGGCGCTACGCGCCTGGGCGCCCTGCCAGAAGCGATCGAACAGGTGGGGGATCTGGTCCGGGGGGATGCCCGGACCGGTGTCGGAAACCGCCACCTCCACCTGCTCTCCGGCGCGCCGCACCCGGATGCCGACGCGGCCCCCGCGCGGAGTGAACTTCAAGGCGTTGGACACCAGATTGCCGACGAGCTGGAGCATGCGCAAACGGTCGACCCACGCCTCCGCTACGTCGGCATCGACCAACGTCCAGAGCTCTATGGCCCGGTCCCCGGCCTCGGGCCGCGCCAGAGCGAGTACCTCGTCGACGATTTCCGGGACGGACTCCGGCTGCGGATGGACGGCGAAGGTTCCCGACTCCAGCTTCCCGGCCAGCAGCAGGTCGCCGAGCAGCTGGTTCGCAAGCGCTACCGCGTCGAGGATCGCGCGCGGCCCTGGCTCGTCGGGATGCCGCCGCGCGATCAATCTCGCCGTCAGCGAGATGCCGTTGAGCGGGCCGCGCAGGTCGTGCGAGACGACGCCGAGGACATCGTCGCGAAGCCGCGTCGCCTCGAGCGACGCCGCGTAGAGCCTCGCATTGTCGATCGCCGCGGCAGCCCGATCGGCGAGTCCCTCGCCAAGCGTCACGTCGGCGTCGTCGAAGGCGTCACGCCCGGAGCGCCTGAGCAGCACCAGCTCGCCGATGGCGCGATCGCGCGCGACGAGCGGCACGAAAAGCAAGGAGCATGGCGCCGCGCCCAGGCCCTCGCGCGCCAGGGAAGCGACTCCGAGCCAGTCCGCCGCGGTCACTTCGATGCGCTCCGCCTTGCGTGACGCGAGGACCCGGCGGAGCACGCGGCTCCACGGCTCGCGGTCAAGCAACTGGCGCACGTCCGCACGGGCGCCGCCGGCCCGAGGACGGTGCCCCGCGCCGATCCCGGGCAGCAGATCCACAACGCAGGCATCGGCAAAGTGCGGAACCAGGAGCCGCGCGAGATCGCCGGACATCGTCTCCGGGTCGAGCGAGGTAACGAGCAATCTGCCGGCATCCGCCAGAAGCCGGATCGCCTCCTCGGCGCGCTTGCGACGGGTGAGGTCGTTGATCTGCATGCTGGTGCACTCGACTCCGGTCACGTCGCGGAAGATCGCCGACGAGACCTCCGCCGAAAATGGCCTCCCGCCCTTCCTGAGGCAGGTCAGCTCGCCGTGGGCGTGACCATCGCGCCGGCGCGCCTCCAGAAACGCCCGGCTGCGCGGGTCGGTCATGTCGACGAGGAGTGCACGGCCGCCCCTGCAGATCTCTTCCTCGGTCATCTCGAACATGCGGCATGCCGCCGGGTTCGCCGCGAATATCCCGCCGTTGGGCGCCGTGAGCAGCAGCGCACCCAGGCTCTGCTCGAAGAGCGCGCGGTGCCGCGCCTCGCGCTCCCTGAGCTCGTCCTCGGCCCGCTTCTGCTCCGTCACGTCCCGAAAGTAGACGGTGAGCCCAGCGTCGGACGGGTACGCCCGGAACGCCACCCAGCGATGACGGACTGGAGCAAAGAGTGAAAACTCGTGCGGAGCCTCCCCCGCGGCCGCGCGCCTGAGTTCCCTCTCCACCTCGGTCCCGGCCGCGTCCGGAAACGCTTCCAGCAGCCCGAGGCCAAGCAGCTCCTCGCGGGTGCGCTCGAAGTACCGCTCCGCACTCCGGTTGATGTACGCGATCCGCCACCGTTGGTCGTACACGATGATGCCGTCGCTGATGCGATCGAGCGCGTCCACCAACGCTTGCTCCGACGTCCGCTCTGCCCGCTCCCCCGGCATACTGGTTACGAATATGCCCACTTCGATACCCGGCGACAAGCTGCCCGGGCGCGATTTCGCCGCGCAAGCCGTCAGTCCGGCCGCGCGCCCCGCGCGACCCCCGCCGACTCGAGCAGCGACCACGGCGGGATCCAGCCGATCATCACGAACAGGGCGTCGTACTCCAGGCGGCGGGAGCCGCTCGGGATGCGCAACACGAGCTCGTCGCCGATCTCGTCGACGTGGCTCTCGAGCTCGAGTGCGATGCGGCCGCTCTGGACCAGGCGCTCGAACTCGTCGATGTTGCGCTGCTTTCCCCGGCGGTGCGCCGTCCCGCGGTAGCAGACGGTGATCTCCGTGTCGGGTTGCTGGGCGAGCGCGATGGCGGCTTCCATCGCCACGTCGCCGAGACCGACGATCACGACGCGCTGACCGGCAAGGCTACGCGCGTCGGCCAGGTGGTAGAAGACGTGGTTCTGCGCGCTCTCGGGGATCTCGACCGGGAGCTTCCGGGGCGTGCCGCGGCGCCCGCTCGCGAGCAGCACCCGGCGCGCGCGAACCACCTGCTCGTTGCCGTCCGCATCCAGCGATCGGAGGCTGAACGAACGCTCGTTCCCCTGCCCTCCAGGCTCGATCGCCGTCACGCGGCGGCCTTCCTCCACTGGCAGCTTTTCGCGCCGCACGATGCGCAGCCAGCGTCCCAGTAGCTCCTCCTTGGTGCTCTCTTCCAGCCACAGATCCCCCACGCGGGGCATCCCCAGAGGCTGGTCGAACACCAGCTTGCCGCGCGGGAAGCTCTTGATGCTGGCCGCCACGCTGCTCTGCTCGAGCACGACGAAGTCGAGCCGCTGTTCCTTCGCCTCGAGCGCGGCGGAAATGCCGGCGGGCCCCGCGCCGACAATAGCGAGATCCAGCATGGCGCCGTCCCGCGCTCCCTTCAGCGAGCGCGCGATGGCACGCACGGCGTGCGCGCCCTGATTGATGGCGTTGCGGATGAGCGGCAGGCCCGTCAGATCGCCCGCGAGGTACAGCCCCGGACAATCACGCGACTCGAGCGCATCATCAACCCCCGGCCTGTCCTCTACGGGCTCGCCCGAGCGCACCACCAGCGAGCCGTTCGGACACGCCTGCTCGCACAGCGTCAGTCCGCAGCAGTCGTCGGGACGAGCAACCGTCGCTACGTAGCGCCGCACTTCGATCACGTCGTAGGGGCAAACGTCCACGCACGCGTAGCAGCCGAGGCAGGTCGCAGTATCAATCTGCGGCAGACGCACCACGTCCGCGGCGCGGGGGACGGAGGACGGCTCGACGCGCCCCCCGCGCCGCGAGAGCAGGCGTTCGAAAGCGAGAGCCAGGAGCGCGGCGACAAGTCCCGCTCCGAGCCAGCCGGCGGGGCCGTAGACCGCCCCGCTGAGTAGCGTGTCCGGACGCGCGACCAGCGCACGCGCGCTCTGCCAGGCTGCGTCGCGCGAGGCCGGTTTGGCCGCGACGCGCGCGCCGCCGTGTCCGGCCTGCCCCACCCGGCGGTGCTCGTCGAAGCACACATCGACGCGCACCGCCCCGACGCCGACAAGACACGCCGCCACGGGATCGGAGGGCGAACGGAGATCGTGGCAGCCCGCGCACGCGCCAGCGCGCACCAGCGGGACGTTCACGGCGCGGGTCAGGGGCGGGCCCGGCGTGCCGGCGAGCGGTTTCTCCCAGCCGCTGCCGTAGCGGAGGACGCGTCCGCCGGGCAGGAGCGCCAGGCCCTCGTTGTGGCGGTGCACGGCATGGCACGTCGGGCAGCCCAGCCTGCCGCGGCGCGCGAGCTGGCGATGCGCCGGCCTGGTGGAAGGATGCGCGCCGTGGCAACGCACGCACGCTCTGCCGGGCGGGCCCTCTTCGTGACACGACCCGCATTCGAGTCCCGCCAGCCGATGCGGGCGCGAGAGCGGTCCGGGGGATCGCAGCGCCGCAAGGCCGGTGCTGGAGGCGATGGCGCCCACCGCCGCGACCACCGCCACGGCGATCGCCACGAGCAGACCGCGGAAGCGCCGCACGTCGCTGGTCTCCTCTGCCCGCGGCGCGCGGCGCCGCCGGGGCCGAGGAGCGCTCTTCAGCGACAGCAACGGAGCAGGCCTGTTCCGGTCGCTCATCGCGCCATCACCCCCACCACGTGCAGCACGAGCAGCACGAGCAGGACTCCGCCCAGCACGAGGTGCAACGGCAGCCAGCCGCGCAGGAGCGCCGTCAAGGCGCGCCGCGCCGGTAACGCCCTGAGCTCCACCACCGTGCGCAGCACGTCGTCCAGACCGTCGAGTTTGTCGCCTCCGCGGCCTTCGAGCACCTGCTCGACGCGCCGGCGCAGGCGCTGCTGCTCCTTGCGCAGGCTGCGTCCGGACAGGACCAGAAACAGCGAGCCGAACGGACGCCGCGAATAGGGCACGAGCAGCTTGTCCACGATCGCCTTGAGCAGATCGCTGCGCCCGCTCGCATCGCGGTAGAGCCGCGCGACCAGCGCCTCGCGTTCGCGAGCCAGATCCTCCGGCAGTGCGCCGCGCCGTTCGATCCGCGACAGGCGGTCCGGCAGAGCGCGGTACACCAGCAGACCCGCCACACCCAGGAGCGCCACCCACCAGAAGCCGAGGTTCAGCGCACCCGCGACGTTCGGCGGAAAGCGCAGACCTGCGTGCAGCGCGACCGCGCCCATCGCAACGAGCCCGAGCGCCACGTGCAGCGTCGCGTGGGGGCGCACGCGCGAACGCGCTGCCAGACGCGGCCCGGGGTCTCCCGCTACCTGGCGCGCCGCACTGGGCGCCTCGCGCGGCCTGAGCCAGTAGCGCACGCCGCGCTTGGGAAACACGTACGCGCCGAGCGCGAGGCAGAGCAGCCCCGCGCTCGATCCTGTGGCCAGCGCGGGCAACGCGAGACCGGCCGTACCAAGCCCCAGCGCCAGCCCTCCCAGACCCATCGCGAACGCGAGCCCGAAGCCGACCGCGCGGCGCAACCAGCGCGGATCGTCGCGCTCCAGCGCGCGCCGGCCCGGAGCGCCGAACAGCCGCCGGACCTCCACGAAGTCCTGCGCAGGCTCCAGACGGAAGATCGACTCGGTCGGACACGCCGCCACGCATGCCGGCGCCTCGTAGCCGCGGCACAGATCGCATTTGACAGCCAGGTCCGCCGAGAGCGCGCCCGCGTCGGGTCGCGACGCCATGCGGATGTTCTCCCAGGGGCACGCCTTGGCGCACGCGCCGCAGCCCGTGCACAGCTCATCACGGATGAACACCTCGCCGCGCGGGTCGCGGCCAATCGCGCCCGTCGGGCAATCAATCATGCACACGGGGTTTTCGCAGTGCTGGCAGGAGTTGGGCAGAAGCAGGCTCTGCGGGTCACCCGCGCTGTCGAGCTTCGTGACGACCTTGTCGCCGCGCCGCACCAGTCGCGCCACGCCGTACAGCTCCGCGCACACCCACGCGCAGTGCCCGCAGCGCACGCAGCTCTGCTGGTCGATGGCCAGGAGCGATCGGGCCATCTGCATGCGGTAGAGGTCGTGGAAGACGTGCTCGGTACTGCCGTCGCCCGCGGCGCCGACCACGTCCTCCTGCAGCGCCTGCCGATCGGCGGCGATGCGCCGCATCCGCGACAGGAGCCCCGGATTCCGATCCACGAGCGACCTGAGCGCGCGGCCCGGCACGCGCAGACAGCGGCAGTCGCCGAGGGCCACGGCCGTCATCGAGCGGCGCCCTGCGCCGAGCAGGTCCGTGTCGCCGAAGAAGTCCCCGCGCGCGAGGTACGCCCGCACCTGGATGCGGCCGTCGTCGGCGGTCGAGAGCTGCACCAGTCCGTCGGTAACGAGCAAGCAGTCGTCGGCGGGATCGCCCTCCACGAAGATGCGTTCGGCGCGGCGGAACGTGGCGGGCTGCACCGCATCGAGCAACAGCTCCAGGTCGCGGTCGCCGAGATCGCGCGACAGCGCGAGCGTGCCGAGCAGGTCGCGCGTGGCTGTGCGGCGCAGCGCGCGCTCCTCGCGTTCCACCAGCGCCGACGCGCCGCTCTGTTCGGCCAGGCGCCGGAATACGGGCAGCGGCACCTCGGCGAGCTCCGTCGCTTCGACGGCGCGGGCGCCCGCGCGCCGTGGGCCGCCGAGCGCGGCGTCCTCGCCGAAGGTATCGCCCCGGCGTGCGGTGCGCACCACCGCCGGCTGCTCGTCGCCGCGCCGCACCGCTTCGATCGCGATCTCGCCGCGCACCACCACGTAGAATGCGTCGGACGGCTCGCCCTCGTCGTACACGCGCTCGCCGGCGCCTACCTCGAACAGGCGCCCTGCCCGCGACAGACCGCTGCGCGCGCGCGCGTCCAGACCGCGCAGCACCGGTGCATCGAACACCGGCGACGGCCAGCTTGCCGGCTCGCTCACGGCACCACCGCGCGCACGCGGCGGAGCTCGACGACCTCCAGCCGCCCGAGCGGCGCGCCGGTGATGAGCGGCCCGCTCGGCCTGAGCCCGCGCGCGGCCTGGCGCGCCTCGTAGTCCGCAAAGGCGCGGATCAGGTAGGGCGGGAACGCCCGGAAGAGCAGCTCCGCTTCGATGCGGAAGGGCCCCCGGGTTCCGGACACGGGCAGCTCGTACGTGTACGTGACGGGCGTCCTCGGCGCGAGCGAGCGGGTGTCGATGATGGCGTCCGGGCCTCTGGTCACGCCGCGCGTCGCGTCCAGCGCGCCGACCGGAAAGTAGGTCTCGAAGAGCGCGTTTCGGCCGGAGAGGTTCGAACCGCACTCGCCGGTATCGATGTCATAGCTGCCGTCGGCGTAGCGGTCGGCGCGCGCGCTCTCCTGGCCCGGCAGCGGCTGGCAGCTGCCGTCGAAGTCGATGCGCCCGATGCACACCACGCAGCGCAGAAAGCCGTTCTGGAAGTTTATCAGACCGCGACCGCGGAAGCGCGTGCCGCCGAACTCCGGCGATGGGCTCCAGCGCGGCACGTCGCGGCCGTCCGCGACGTCGGCGCCGAACAACCCCTGGGGACGGCCACGCCCGTCGCTGGAACGGTCGGAGGTGTTGACCCGCAGGAAGCGCTTGTCGTGCAGATCCTCGTCGGCGCGGTCGACGCGGCCCACCTCGTACACCACGTCGTTGCGCGCGTCGGTGACCTTCAGGTGCACCCACAGCTCGCGCTCCTGGCTGAAACCAGCCGGGATGCGGTGACCGGCGCCGATGTTCTCGACCACCACCGGGATCTCCAGCGTCGAGCCGCGCTGGGCGGGGCGATCGATCTCGAAGCGCAGCGCCGCCCCGAGCAATAGATCGCGCCGCTGCCGCGCGCCGAGCGGAATACCCGCCGCGTCGACGTCGGGTTCGTCGATCAAGTTGCGGCCGAACGACGGCGTGAGCGGAATGTCGACGCCGGAGAAGTAGTGCGGCGAAACCGGCGCGGGGCGCCCCGACGCGGTGGCGACGAAGCCCTTTGCGCGTGAGCCGGGCGGCTCCGACCGGAAGTGGGTGCCCGGTGGACAGGCGTCGCGGAGCGCGGTCGGCGTGGACGTGAACACGCCGTCGGGGTGGGTGCCCGGCGCGGGCGCCTTCGCGGCGCCCTTCGCACACACGCCCGGGTAGCGGCTCATGTGACAGCCCTGGCAGCTCGCCGGACGACGCCCTGCCGCGCGCTCCTCCGCCGCGTAGTCGCGCCACTCGCTGTAGGCGTTTCGCAAGCGCTTGAAGTGCTCGCCCTTCCGCGCACCGAGCACGTCGGTGCCGAACAGCCGCACGTCGTGACACGCGCCGCAGAAGCGGCTGGAGGCGAGATAGGAAACGGCGTCCGCATCGGGCGCGCCGTGTACGCCGGCAACGCGGGTGCCCAGAAGCTGGGAAGGATCGAGCCAGTATCCGCTGTTCGAGATGCCGAACACGCCGCGCTGATCCTCGGGGCGCATGCTGAAGACCTGGCCGGTGCGCGACGAGGTCCAGGTCGGGTTGCCCTCGTAGCGCCCGGCGCGCGCGTTACCCGGATGCACGGGGCCGCCGACCTGGTGACAGAAGCCGCAGCCGATGCCTTCCATCGTGCTCGCCGGCAGCAGATCGCGAAGCGGCTCGCGGCTCCGGGATCGCGGATCGATCGCGTTCCACGCGGGCAGCGACGCCGAGAGGTTCTCGCGCGGCGCGTGGCAGTTCACGCACCACAGCTCCCCGCCCGAGCCAGTCACGGGCAGGCCGGACGCGCGATCGCGACACGCCGTCCCCGGATCGACGCTGCGCAGGATGCCGGCCCCATCCGGACAGTCCTCGCTGCGCCCCACCTGCTCCTCCACCAGCATCTCCAGCGCCTGGAACATCGGGCTCTTGACCGAGTGGGCCATCACCGAACGCGTCCACTCGGCGGCCTGGCTCGTGTGGCAGGTCGCGCAGTCCAAAGCGGTCGTGGTCCGCTCGACGAGCGGCGCGCGCGTGTGGTGCGGCAGCGCTGGACTGTCCGGAACCAGACTCATGGCAACTGCGGCCAGCGCGAGACCGGCGCCCAGGGGAGCCAGCCCGACGAGCCATGCCCTGGTGCGCGCCCGCACCAGCTCCGCTCCGCCGGGTGGAACTGCGCCGGAGCGCCGCGTCGGTGCTGCGACCGGCAACGGTGTCTGCCGGCGGTCGGCGCGCTTCGGCGGTGCTTCCACGCGCTCCGTTTCATCGAGGAAGCGCCCGAGCTCACCCGCCACGCGCGCGGCGCTCACCGGACGCTCGCCCGGATCCGGCTCCAGCAGCTTGAGGCACAGGCTCTGCAGTCCGGGCGGCAGCTCCCGGGCGATCGCGTCCGGCAACGGCGGGGCGCCGCGCTTCTGCTCCTCCAGCCCGAGCCGGAGCCCCTTGGCAGCGAACGGATGCTCGCCCGCCAGCAGCCGGTACAGGATCATGCCGAGCACGTAGCGGTTGGCCGCGTTGTTCCACGCCTCGCCGCCCACCTGCTCCGGCGGGGACCAGCGCGGCGACGCAGCGGCGCGCGGCGGCGCGCCGACCAGGTCGCGGACCAGCGCGTCGGCGCGGAACGTCACGCGATGCTCCAAAACCCGCACTGCCGCGGGCGCGAGCGCCCCCGGAAACAGCGCCTGCTGCTCGCAGCCCGCGAGCACGTCGGCGATCGACTGCGCGATAGCGACCGCGTCGCGCCACGGCAGCGGTCCCTGGCCGGACAGCTCCTCGCCGAGCGTGGGCGATGCCGCGCCGCGCACGAGCCACACGCCGTCGTCGTCCTCACCGGCCGCGACGAACCCGCCTACGTCGATCGCGCCGAGACGCCGCAGCCGTACGGCGACCGCGCGCTCGTCGGCCGGGAGCCGCCACAGCTCGCGGCCGCCCTCGAGCTCCCAGCGGGCGGCGCGGCCGAGGGGGTCGAGCTCCGCACCCGCGACGAAGCCCTCGTCAGCGGGCGCGGCGCGTCTCACCGGTTGTCCCCGGCCTGCACCGGATCGCCGAAGTGGCCCGCAGCGCCCGTCTGGCGCAGCGGCGCGCCGCCGGGCAGCTCCGGGATCTCGACCGCCGTCGTGTCCAGCGCCGGCGCCTCCGGTCCGCTATGGGTGCGTACCAACCATGTCACGACGCCGGCGAAGAGCGAAAGCGCCACGACGATGATCACGCCCGTGCGCCTCGACACCTCGCGCTCTGCGCCCGCACGCTCGACGAGCGCGATGGTGTCGGCGCGCGGCTTGTCCGGCTTCCCGGAGCTCTTCGCCGAAGCGGGCTCGCTGTCGCGCGAGCTGCTCCGGGCCTTGCCCGTGGCTGGCGCATCCGACGACGCGGCCGCCGCGGCAGAGTCCAGCTTGCCGGCGGAGCGCGGGCGCGGCGCCGCGGCGTCCGCCGGAGCGAAAGGCTCCAGCTCGTGCAGCACGTCGTCGGCGGTCGCGGGTCGATCGTCCCGCGACTTCTCCAGCATCTCGAACAAGAGCCGTTCCACGCCGCGCGGCAACCCGCGCCGCACGTCGTCCGGCAGCGGCGGGGGCGCCTCCGTGCACTGCTTGTTCAGAAGCTCGCGCGGCGAAGCCGACTCGAAGGGCGGCTTGCCGGCCAGCATCTCGTACAGCACCAGCCCCAGGCAGTAGAGATCGGAGCGGCCATCGATGTTGCCCGCGTCGATCTGCTCGGGGCTCATGTACTGCAGAGTGCCCACGCTCTGCGTCGTCGTGCGCGACAGCTCCTGCAGCACCTTGGCGATGCCGAAGTCCATCACCTTCACGCTGCCGTCACCCAGGATCATCACGTTCTCTGGCTTGAGATCACGGTGCACGATCGGCGGGTCCTGCCGGTGCGCCGCGGCCAGAGCCGAGGCGATCTGTGCGGCGATGCCCACGGCCGAGGTCCATTCGAGCGGCCCGTCGGCGGTGAGCTGGTCGCGCAGCGTGCGCCCCTCGAGAAACTCGAGCGCCATCACCAGCTGCTCGTCCACCTCGCTGCAAGACAGGCAGCGCACCACGTTCGGGTGGTCGAGGTGCGCCAGGATGGTCATCTCGTTCAGGAACAGCCGCCGCCCCCGTTCCGAGCGCGCCAGCTCCTGGCGCAGCACCTTCAGGGCCACGCGCCGGTGCGAGAGGCGCTCCTCGGCCTCGTACACCTTGCCCATGCCCCCCTCGCCCACCAGCCGCCGGATCAGGTACTCGCCGAGTCGCTCCATGCCCCACCTTCTACGGTCGAGCGCCGGAAAGGACTTCCCGGCGCGTGATCGAGCCCGGAGACGCCGGACTTTCCGGGGCTTTCGCGCTCCCCGTACCCGGCAGCCGCGCGCCCCTGGCTCACAACAGCCCGACGCGAGTCTGATATAGATAGAGGGCCTATGCGACGTTTTCTCGTGGGTCTGGGGTGCTCGGTCGTCGTCGTAGCAGCGGCACTGGCCGGATGTGGTTCGGGAAATTCGTCGAACGGCGCGGCGGGCTCGGGTGGCGCCAGCGGCGGCTCCGGAGGCGGCGCGGGCGGCACCGGCCAGGACGGCGGCGGCGGAAGCGGCGGCGTCCCCAGCCCGTTCGAGCAGTTCGCCAAGCTCGCGGACGCAGCCACCGGCGTCGCCTTCGGCAAGGACAACAACGGCGACACCGTGCTCTACGTGAGCCTCGGCGCCTCGGACCAGGTCGTGAAGGTCACCGCCCAGGGCGCGGTCGGCACGGTCGCCAGCGTCCCCGCCGCGGCCGGCATCGCGCTCGAGGCCAACGGCGATCTGCTGGTGTGCGGCCATGCCCCGGGCGGAACCAACGGCGTGCTCTGGAACGTGAAGCCCGACGGCAGCAAGACCTCGTTCGTCACCGACTCGACCTTCGACACGCTGCTCGCGGTCGCCGTTGCCCCCGACGATCGCGTCGTGTTCTCCGACGCGACCAAGGTCTACGGCGTGGACTCCGCCGGCAGCGTCGGCAGCATCATCATCATCACCGGACAGGCCACCGACCCCACCGCGCTCGCCTTCTCCAAGGACGGCACCGAGCTGTACGTCGGCTCGGGCGACACCGGCGACATCTCGTCGGTCCCGCGCAGCCCGGCGATCGGCAACTACAGCAACAACGTCACCAAGCTGTCGAGCGGGCTCGGCGGCCTCAGCGCGCTGGTCGTGCTGGAGAGCACGGATCTGGTCGCGCTGTCGAGCGGCGGCGTGTACCAGATGAAACGAGACGGCAGCGGCCGCACCAACCTGGCCTCTCCCGCCGGGCTCACCGCGCCAGTTGGCGCCGCGCGCGGCATCGACAATTTTGGCGACTACCTGTACCTCGGCAACGGCAAGTCGGTGGTGCGCCTGCCCTTCAGCGACGTGGCGCTCTCGTTGCCTGTGCGCTAGCACCACTGCCGCGCATGTTGCTGGAGGGACGCCCGCAGATCCGGGTCATCGAGCCGGCTCCGTTCAGCAAGCCGGATTACCAGTGCACTTGTGGTCCGCACACTTGCAACCGCGCTGCTCGCAGAAGTTCGTTTCCCAGACCGTACAGCCCTTTCCCTCCGAGCCGCAGCCGAGGCCACCGGAACAGTGGTGGTCGACGCACGCGCACGCGTAATTCCCGCAGTTCGCGGTCTCCTTCGCGGTGCAACCCGTCCCGGCGCAGCCGCTGCCGCCCGAGCATGCGTGATCGACGCAGGCGCAGCCGCAAGCGAGGCAATCGTCGGTTTCCTGAACGGAGCAGCCAGTGCCGTCGCACCCAACGCCGCCGCTGCACGCCGAGTCCGCGCACAGGCAACCGAACTTGCCACAGTTGCTTGTCGTCTGGTTGTCGCAGCCGCTGTTCTGCGTGAACGGACACTGAGTTGCGTCGGGCGCGGCGTCGGGTGCGGCACCCGCGCCTCCGGCTCCCGCCCCGGATCCCCCCGCGGCGGCATCCGCGTCGCCGACGCCGGCGTCCACAGCGCCCGAGCCGCCGATGCTGCCACCCGTTCCCGCGGACGACCCGGAAGCGCCTCCGCTTGCGCCGCCGGCGACCGCGCCCGGTCCCGAATAGCCGTCGAGAGAGTCGACGACGCTGCAACCGGCTACGCCGACGACAAGGACAAGCATCAGCCGAGCGACGCCGCGGCGTCCAGTTCCCACGCGAGCTAGGGTAACACGCGCACCACGCGGTCGCTACGCAGCACCACCTTCAATGCAGACACTGGAGCTTGGGCACCTTCACGCCGTCCTTGTCGAGGTAGTACGGCGTGCGGCATTCGGTCGACTTCGCCGAGGGAGCGGCGGACGGCGGCGGCGTGCGGTGCGTTCGGGTCGCGTGCTTCGTCGCGACGGGATGCGGAGGCGCGGCCCCTCGAGCAGGGGGAGCGCTCGAGTCGGCGCCCGCCTCGCGCTCGCCGGACCCGGGCGCTGCGACTGGAACCGACACGCCGGAAGCCGACGCCGCGGCGGGACGAGCCGCGCTCGCCGCGAACACCGGCGACGGGGCAACAGCCCGCGGCGACGGCGTGCGCCGCGCCAGCACAGCAGTCGCCACTATCGCCATGAAGACCAGCAGAGCTCCCGAGCTCGCCAGCGCGACCAGCTTGATGCGCGCGGAGACGCCGTCCCGACGCCCGCCCCCCTCGTCGGAGCGCTGCAGTCGGACCGTCTCCGCGTCCGCCGAGGTGACGACCGTCTCCAGCGCGGGCGCCGGCGCCCTGGCGGGCGGCAGGCTCACGGGCCCGGTGTAGGAAGCCGTCACGTCCGCCGGCGGCGCGGACCGGGCTCTGCTCCCATCGACTGCCGGCTCGGGACGGGAAGCCGGCGCCTCCGGTTCCCGCTCCGGGGAATTCCCGGGCACGTAGCCCTCGACCTCGGTCACGAGCGCCGCTCCTTCAGCGAGCTGACGCGCGCCGATGCGCGCCACCCACGCCGCCACCTCGCGCACCGGAGCGCGAGGCGCCGCCGCCTCCAGGGCGGCCGCCATGGCGGCGGCGGTGGCGAAGCGATCGCCCGGCAGGAGGGAGAGAGCGCGCATGGCGACCGCATCGAGCGCTTCGGGGACGGCCGGCTGCACACTGCGCGGTGTGCGGTACGCGCCGTCTGCCACCTGGCGCAGCACGGCTAGCTCGTCTTCCCCGTCGAACAGCCGCTCGCCAACCAGCCCCTCCCAGAGCACGGCGCCGGCTCCGAACACGTCGGTCCGCCGGTCCACCGGGCGCCGCCGCACCTGCTCCGGCGCCATGTAGCAAAGCTTCCCCTTCAGCTCTCCGGTGCGGGTGTGCTGCAGACGCTCGGTCGCCAGCGCGATCCCGAAGTCGACCATGCGCGCCGCGCCGTCGCTGCCGACCAGGATGTTCTGGGGCGACACGTCGCGGTGCACGACCGACAGCGGCTCGCCGGATTCGCTCACCGCCTCGTGGGCGGCGTGCAGGCCGGCGAGGACATCGCACATCAAACAACTCAGGACGGACACCGGCACCCGTTCCTGCCGCTCGCGCGCAAGGCGGAGGAGCTGGCTCAACGCCAGACCCGGAATGTACTCGAGCACCAGCAAGAGCTCGCCGGGCGCCGATATCACCTCGAAGATGGGCACGACGTTCGGGTGGCGGACGCGCGAGACCAGGCGGGCCTCGTCGATCAGCATCGCCTCGAACGACGGATCCGAAAGCAGGTCGCGGTGTAGCCTCTTGATCGCGAAGATCCGCGAGAAGCCGGCGGGTCCGATCAATCGCGCGAGATGGACGCTGGCGCTGCCGCCCCGCGCGAAGGCGTCGAACACCAGATAGCGATCGATACGGGTGGGCGCGCTCATCGCTACGCGATCCCCTCTAGCGCTTCCGGAATGTTTCGGGATCGATGCCGAGCCTGCGCAGCGCCTGGTACAGCGCCGGGCGGCCGAAGCCCAGGTCGCGCGCAACCTGCGTGACGTTCCCTTCCCTGAGCAGGAGCGCTGTCTCGAGCCGCGCCCTCAGCGCCACATCCTCGACATCTGCGGCAGGTTGCGCCGGCGCTGTGCGGTCGACGACCTCCACGCTCGAGGGCAGCTGCTCGACCCCGATGCGCGGCGCACCTTGCGTCAGCGCTCGCGTGGCGGCGGCCTTCACCACGTTCCTGAGCTCGCGCACGTTGCCCGGCCAGCTCCACCCCATCAGTCGCTCCATCGCTTCCACCGAGAAGTCGCCGCCGGCCGGGCCCAGGAAGAACCGGGCGAGCAGCGGCACGTCCTCGCGGCGGTCGCGCAGCGGCGCGATGCGAACGCGCCACGCGGCGACCCGGTGCAGCAGGTCGACGCGGAAGCGTCCCTCGGCGACCAGCTCGTCGAGGCTCAGGTTCGTCGCTGCGATCACGCGCACGTCGACGTGGTGGACCGCATCGTCGCCGACCGCCCGCACCTCGCCTCCCTCGAGCGCGCGCAGCAACTTGGCCTGGGCGGGCGCCGGCAGGTCGCCGATCTCGTCGAGCAGCAGTGTGCCGCCATCCGCCGCGCGGAACAGCCCCTGGCGCGCACCCTCCGAGCCGGAGAACGCGCCTCGCCGGTATCCGAACAGTTCTGCCTCCACGAGCTCGGTGGGTATTGCGGCGCAGTTGACCGGGACGTACTCGCCGCGTCGCCCGCTGGCCCGGTGCAGGGCTTCGGCAACCCGCTCCTTGCCGGTGCCGGTTTCACCTTCGATGAGCACCGGATCCGTCAGCGGGGCGATGCTCTCGACGAGTTGCTGCACGGCTTTCATCCGGGGTCCGCCCACAAGCAGTCCCTGGGTCTGGCTCCAGACGCCAGCAAACTGGTCGATGTCGTCGCTCACCCAGAGCAGCGTCTTGCCGCAGCGGATCGTGGAGCCCGCGCGCGCGAGAAGTCGGGGCCTGTCGATGCGCACGCCGTTGACGAACGTGCCGTTGCGGCTGCCGGCGTCCGTGACGAGGACGCCGCCACCCACCGGCTCGAGCTCGGCGTGGATGCGGGAGGCCTGGCCGTCGTCCAGGGTCAGGTCCGCGGCAGCGTCACGCCCGACCCGGACGATTTCTGCGACCAGCATCGCCGGGGGCAGCCCGGCCGGATCGGCGTGGCCCTCGCAGAAGACCGGAGTCACCCCGGGCACTCGCGGGGCCCGGGCACCGGGGAGGTCCTCGCGACGTGTCTCGGTCACATCCCGCACGGTCTCGGACCAGTCTATCCCGACCCCAGCGGCCTGTCATCGCGGCCGGCGCGCCGAACACGGCAAACGCCGATCCGCGCAGGTTCCGTGCTGTGTCGGTCGATCCGGGTGTATCGCGAACAGTGTCCGGTCACGCCGTGCCCGAAGCTCCGGCCGATCCGCACGATCGACCGATCATGCCCACCCCACGCGAGCTCGCGTCGGCCGGATTTCCGGTGGATCGCGGGCGGCATGTCTCGTGCAGTGCAGGCGGACGATGCGACGTCTTGCCTGCCTCCTCGCCGCAGCCGTCCTGCTTCTGGCTTCGTCGGCCGCACGGGCTGTGACCCGCTGCGAGGTGCTCGCCCGCGCCCAGAAGTGGGTCGCTGCCCAGGTCCCGTACTCCTGGAACGCCTGGTACACCGACCCGACCACCGGCGTCTGCTGCTACCGCAGCGACTGCTCCGGATTCGTCTCGGCCGTGTGGGGACGCCCTGCGCCGGGCAACACGACCTACAGCTTCGCCGGAGGACCCTGGGACGACGGATCGACCTACGTCATCGCCGCCTCGGACCTGCAGCCTGGCGACGCGCTGAACCACCCGGGCGATCCCAACGCCGGCACGGGGCACGTGATGCTGTACGTTTCCGGCGACTTCAAGTCGGGTTGGGTCGAGGTCTACGAAGAGTACGGACACGGTCACCCGGCCGTGCACCGCTGGCGCTCGATCGATCCCAGCATCTACCTGCCCATCCGCTACAAGAACATCGAGCCCTGCGAGGACTGCAACGCCGCCTGCGGCCACTACGGCTGCCAGTGCGTCGACGGGCAGTGCAGCGGCGGCTTCTGTCCCGGCACCGGCTGCACTGCCAAGGAAACCCAGGACTGCGGCAACTTCGGCTGCAACTGCGTCGATCACCAGTGCAACGGCGGCTACTGCGCCGGCAGCGGCTGCACCGCCAAGGAGATCAACGACTGCTCCAAGTTCGGCTGCCAGTGCGTCGACCACCAGTGCTCCGGCGGCTACTGCCCCGACACCGGCTGCACCGCCAAGGAGATCAACGACTGTTCCAAGTTCGCCTGCGATTGCGTCGATCACCAGTGCTCGGGTGGCTACGGCTGCGGCAGCAAGGGCACCGGCTGCACCGCCAAGGAAACCACCGACTGCCAGAAGTCCGGTTGCAACTGCTACGACCACAAGTGCACGGGAGGTTCCTGCTCGCCGCCGCCCTCCGGCAGTGCAGGGGCCAGCGCGGGCGGCGCGACCGGTGACGCCGCCGTCCAGCCCCCGGGCGATCAAACCGACGCCGGAGCAAGCGGCGCTGCCGGCGCGCCGTGGAGCCCGGGTCGGCACGCACGCGGCGCCGGCGGGGCGGGCGACGCGGACGCCGGGCCGCTGCCGTCGCGCGGCGAAGCCATCCCGGGCGACGGAACGGGCTGCTCGCTTGCGGGACGACCTGCGCGCCGTCCGACCGCCGCCATGCTTCTGCTCGGTGTCGCCGCGTTCGTCCGGCGCCGCCGAAAGACGCGCAGACTACGAAAGGAAAGCTGATGTCAACGTGGAAATACCTGATAGGACTGGTCGCGCTCGGCGCGCTCGCCGGCTGCAGCGCCGACAACGGCCGGGCCGCCGGTGCCGGGCTGGAGCTCCGCACCACAGGTAGCGCGCTGACGAAGAAGTGCGGCGTCGACAAGTACAGCGGCCCGCAGGGCGCCGATGTCTCGTACTACCAGGGAAACTTCACGTGGACTGGCAGAGGCCTCACGTACGGCTACGCGCGCATCAGCGACGGGACCGGCTTTGTCGACCCGGTATTCAACTACAACTGGAACGCGATGAAGGCCGCCGGAATCCTGCGCGGCGCCTACCAGTTCTTCGAGCCCGGGCAGGACGCGACGGCACAGGCCAACATGATGGTAAGCGCCGTCGGTCAGCTCGGCGCCGGCGACTTGCCCTGCATGATCGACGTGGAAGCGACCGGCGGCCAGTCTCCCGCCACGATCGCGTCGAAGGTGAAGACCTGGCTCGACGTCGTGAAGGCCGGCACTGGCAAGACGCCCATCATCTACACCGGCGCATACTTCTGGGACGGCAGCGTGCAGAGCACCGCCTTCGGAAGCTACCCGCTGTGGATCGCTGCCTACGGTCCGAGCTGCCCGTCGGTCCCGAACGGCTGGAGCAACTGGACCTTCTGGCAGTACTGCGACGGCGAGACCAAGTATTGCTCGAACGGCCAGGGTTTCGACCGCGATGTCTTCAACGGCACCGCGGACCAGCTCAAGGCCTTGGCCGGCGACGACTGCAGCACGGCGTGCGGCCACTACGGCTGCCAGTGCGTCGACGGACAATGCAACGGCGGCTTCTGTCCCGGCACCGGTTGCACCGCCAAGGAGACCAGCGACTGCGCGCATTTCGGCTGCAACTGCGTCGATCACCAGTGCAACGGCGGCTACTGCGCCGGCAGCGGCTGCACCGCCAAGGAGATCAACGACTGCTCCAAGTTCGGGTGCAACTGCGTCGACCATCAGTGCTCCGGCGGCTACTGCCCCGACACCGGCTGCACCGCCAAGGAGATCAACGACTGTTCCAAGTTCGCCTGCGACTGCGTCGATCACCAGTGCTCGGGTGGCTACGGCTGCGGCAGCAAGGGCACCGGCTGCACCGCCAAGGAAACCACCGACTGCCAGAAGTCCGGTTGCAACTGCTACGACCACAAGTGCACCGGCGGCGGCTGCTCGTCGCCCTCCGGCAGCGCCGGCGCAGGCAACCAGGGCGGAGCGCCGGGCAGCGCCGGCGCGGGCAGCCAGAGCGGAGCGCCGGGCAGCGCCGGCGCAGGCAACCCGGGGGGAACGCCGGGCGGCGCCGGCGGCGCTGCCGCGGAAGCGGGAACCGCCGCGGGCGGCGCTACGGGCCTCGTCGGCATCGGCGCGGCGGACAGCGGTGTTCACTACGCCGGCGGCCAGGCCACGCCTCCCGCGGCGGGCACGGGCGACTCGAGTGGCTGTTCGATAGCCGGGGGCGGACCCCATCCAGAACCTGCGCTGCCGGGGGCGATTCTGCTGCTGGGCGCGGCGCTCCTTGCGAGCCGACGCGAGCGCGGGGTCAGAAGCTAGCGCCGAACCAGAACCGGCCGGCGCTCGCCGACGCTTCGCCCCCTGCGTACCAGCGAGCGCCCGCCGAGGCCCGTTCCCGCTTCGTCCCCGATTGCGCGCTGAAGTAGAAGTACGCCGTTGCCGCCAGTGCGGCGATGCCGACGCCTAGCGACACGTCTGCGACGATCTGCTGTCGGCGGATGCTGTCGACGCGCTCGGGGCTACAGTGGCCCTTGCAGCTGTCCAGATCCTGCTTCTGCGCGTGGCTGGAGATCGCGAATGCGGCAAAGGTCCCGAACGACGCCGCGCTGACGCCACCCAGCACGTAGACCGGCAAGAGGCTCTGGTCATGGTCGCCGAGATCGGCCTCCAGCGTCTCGTTCTTCCGCCCTACGCGCGCGAGCCATCGCCGCTCGACCGGCTCGTGTCCCGGCGACTCGAAGCGCAGCAGGTGCTCACCGGGATCGGCCTCGATCGCGGTGCCGTCCAGCCGCTTCTGCTCCAGTCTCCCGTCCACGAACACGCGCACGTTCGTGAGCTCCCGCGCGCCCGCGCTCGCCGACACCACCACGCTCGGAATGGAAGCGTCCACCTCACCCAGCCAGCGCATGCAGTCGGGCCGCAGCATCTCCGGGCACTGCTTCGAGCCGCACTGGATCAGGTCGCGGCGCGACTCCAGCAGTTTGCCCTCGTTGTGCAACCGCTGCGCGTTGACGTACGCCCGCGCGCACTGGCGCGCGCGGTCCGGGGCCTCTGCGCGGGCGGGCGCGGCTTCCAGCAGGGCGGCAGCCAGAATGGCGACCCATCGCTGCGCAGCGGCTCGACCTCGCGCCATCCCGAGCACGGTATCAATCCGCTGCGGTGGCGTCTCCCTTCCAGCGCCGCGTGGAGAGCCGGCGCGCCGCGCGGGACCGGGGCCCCACGGGGCGCGGGGCCCCGCCGGGCGGCCGGAATTCCCGGCCCCCGGACGCGGGACCGGAAGCCGGCATCGCCCGCGCTTGCCTTGCCGGGCGGCCCCCGCGCCCCAGCCCACACGCGTCGATTCGCCGCCCGCCGGGAAGATCGGCTAGGACTGCCCCGTGCCCGACAACTTCCCGACGCTCGAGGTGGTGGCCGCGCTGGGGCTCTGCATCGCGCTTCTGCGCACCATCCGCGTGCTGCGCTCGCTCGTGAAGATCCCGCAGGTCAACCAGCAGCTTACCGCGCTGCTGGACAAGGGCGAGCGCGACAGCGCGCTCAAGCTGTGCGCGGAGGACGACGCGGCGGCCTTTCTGCAGATGGCGCGGCGCGTGCTGCTCGAGGTGAGGCAACACACGGCCACGGAAGAGACGGAAGCCCTCCGCCACCGGCTGATGCAGGTGTTCGACCGCGAATACGCGGTCCAGGCCGAGCGGATCCAGAGCGGAAGGGCGCGCGACACGGTCGCGCTGGCCGTGCTGCTGGGCGCAATCGCCTATGCGACCGTGGCCAGGCTGGGCGTGGGCACGGTGTTCTTCGCACTGTGCGCAGCGGGCGCGCTGTTTCTGGCATGGAACGTCTGGGTGCGCGGGCGCGTGCTGTCGGAGAGCCGGCAGGCTGCGCCGTCGCTGGTGGACGCGGCGGTGCGGCTGGTGCGGCGTGCTCCGCCGCCTGCGGCGCGGCAGCGCCAGACCCGTGCGCACTGCCCGTCGTGCGGAGGAGAGCTGTCGGCATCCGGCAGCGGCGAGCTCTCGCTGGGCGGCGCGACGGCCGCGGTCGCCGGCATCGTGGTCTGCCGGAAGTGCGGGCACGTGGAAGGAAAGCTCGGGGACCCCGCAGCGCTCGGCTAGCCGCCACGCGGGCCCGGCGAGCCGCCGGAGGCCGCGTACCAGGGTAACGCGACGGCACATTCCCGCCCCCCGGCGACGGCCAGGAAGTGTCCGCGGTTTGAACACTTGCGGGTGCCGGTCCGTCCACGCAATGGGCCGGCGGGGCGAAACCCTTGCTTTGCAGCCCCGGAGACGACAAGGTCCGGCACCGCCCGGCGGGTACCGATGGACGCATCCGGCAGCCACGAATCGAATCGCGCCTATTACGACGCCTTCTCGGAGAGCTACGAGGAGCACCGCGGGGACAACGACCCCGGGGGCTACCACGAGATGCTCGACGAGCTCGAAGCGACCTTCGTCGAGCGCTACGGCTACGACCGCGACGTGCTGGAGGTCGGCTGCGGCACCGGCCTGGTGCTTTCCCGCATCGCAAACTTCGCGCGCTCGGCCAAGGGGGTGGATCTCTCCCCCGGAATGCTGGAAAGAGCCCACGAGCGCGGACTGGACGTACGAGAGGGGTCGGTGACGGAGCTGCCCTTCGACAGCGAGAGCTTCGACGTGACCTGCTCCTTCAAGGTGCTGGCGCACGTACGGGAAATCGACCGGGCGCTCTCGGAAATGGCCCGCGTGACGCGGCGCGGCGGGTGGATCCTGGCGGAATTCTACAATCCACACAGCCTACGCGGACTGGTCAAACGCTACGGCCCGGCGCGGCGCATCGCACCGGGGGCGAAGGAAAGCCAGGTCTTCACGCGCTTCGACTCACCGTTTACAGTCAAGCGCATCCTGCCCCCCGGCTGTCGTATCATGACCTCGCGTGGCGTACGCATCGTGACTCCAACAGCGTTTTTCATGCGGCACCCGCTCTCTCGCAATCTGTTCCGTGCGGCAGAGTGGGCTCTATGCGATTCACCGGCAAGGATCTTCGGGGGGTTCTGGATTGCAGCGATACAGAAACAGGAATGATGGCCCGACAACGCCCTACCCCCACCCAACGTCCGACTTCCTGGTGGCTCGAGACGCTACGCCGTCGTGCGGAGCGCATGAACGATGAGTACCTCCAGCTGTCGGAACCCATCCAATGGGAAAGCGCGGACGAGCGCCGCGCAGCTATCAAGTTCTTCAACGCCGCGTTCCGCGCCGAGGAGAGCGGGCTCACCCAGGCCCACCAGCTGGCGGACATCGTCGGCGAGTGGGATCCGGATCTGGCCGAGGTGCTCCGGCTCTACGGCGACGAGGAAGGCTGGCACCGCCAGCTCCTGACGCAGTTCCTCGAGCACATCGGCGGCGAGGTGCAGCCGATGGGGCGCGTAACGCGCACGCTGTACCGCCTCTACGGTCGGGCCAAGCGCATGGAGACGATCGTGCTCACGAACCTGATGTTCGAGACGATCGGCTCGACGACGTACCGTCTGGCGCTGCGCAATGTGCGCCAGCCCGAAGTGCGGCAGATGCTGACCATCCTGACGCGCGACGAGTCGTTCCACGTGCCGCTCAATGTGCACTTCCTCCGTCATGTGCTGGCGCACGCGCCGCCCGGACAGCGCTGGCGCGCGCGGCTCATCTACCGGCTGCTGTTCGCCACCCTGGTCGCGCTGCCGCTGGCGAGCCGTCCGAAGGCGAAAGAGTTCGATCGCATCAGCACGCGGGATCTGGCGCGCGGCTACGCCGAGCAACTCGGCCAACTCTTCGCACGCGAGCACGATCTGGAGTTCGAGCCGCCACGGCTGTTCCTGAAGCTGCTGGGGCTCGGCGAGCGGGAGCTGAACCCCCGCGGCGAAGCCGTGACCAGCGTCGAAGCTGCCGAGAAGGCCGCGGATCGCACCAACGTCGTCGTGACGGCGCTGTAGCGTTACGCCGCCGTCACGCGGGCATTCATCGCGCACTGCACTTCCCCGGGAAAAGGGCTCTTGTCCCATCGGAGTGCTGTCAGTGCAGGTCATGGGCTACGAGCTGTATCGCAGAGGCTTCGCCGTAGCGCACACCGCTGCCCGGTCTCATCCTTGCCCCAACCTGTGACGAGCACGACGCCCGACAGCACGAACAGCGCGCTGGCCAAGGTTCCGGAGGTGACGCTCCTCTTCTGGATGCTCAAGATCGCCGCCACCACGCTAGGCGAGACCGGGGGCGACGCGGTCTCGATGTCGATGAAGCTCGGCTATCTGGTCGGCACGGCGATCTTCGCCGTCGTGTTCCTGGTCGCGGTGATCGTGCAGATCAAAGCGCCGCGCTTCCATCCGGTGGTCTACTGGGTGACGATCATCGCCACCACCACGGTCGGCACGACGATGGCCGACTTTGCCGATCGGTCGCTCGGGATCGGCTACGCGGGCGGCTCGTCGCTGCTCCTTGTGCTGTTGCTCTCGTCGCTGGCGATCTGGCGCTTCGTGATGGGCTCGGTGTCGGTCGAGAGCGTCTCGAACCCGCGCTCGGAGACATTCTACTGGGTCACGATCATGTTCTCGCAGACGCTGGGCACCGCGCTCGGCGACTGGACCGCCGACTCCGCGGGGCTCGGCTACCTGGGAGGCGTGGGGATCTTCGTCGTGCTGCTGGTGGTGGTGGCGGGGTTCTACCTCTTCACGCGCGTGTCGCGCACGGTGCTGTTCTGGACCGCGTTCATCCTCACGCGGCCGCTCGGCGCCGTGGTCGGCGACTTCCTCGACAAGCCGCTCGCTTCCGGCGGGCTCGCCCTGAGCCGGTACTCCGCGTCCGGCGCGCTGATCGTCTTCATTCTCGGCTGCATCTGGCTCCTGCCCCAGCGCGCCGCGCAGACGGCTCACTGATCGAGCGAGCCAGAGCGCCTGGCCCGACTCCGCACGTCTCCCTGCGTCGAGCTTGCCGTAGACGCTGGACTGACTACAGCGGCGGCTCGGAGAAGATCTCGAGCCTGGCGCTGGCGGCATCGGCGACGTAGACGTTGCCCCGCGCGTCGACGACCGAGTTGCGTGCGCGTTCGCCGAGCCGGGCGGTCGCGATCACGCTGGGCTTGGCTGGGTCTTCGAAGCTGGCGACGGTCAAGCGGCGCGCCTTCGACGCGGCGACGTACAACATCTGCCTGGACGCTTCGTAGGCGATGTCATCGACGCCGGCGCCGGTCTCAAGCTCGCCGAGCAGCTTGCCGTCGTGCGCGGCGTCGAGCACGAAAACCCAATCCGAGCAGGCGACGAACAGGAGATTGCGCGCCGGGTCCACAGCGATGCCGTGTGGCCCGTGCTTGTCGCAGCCGGCGTCCCACGTCGCCTGGATGGCGTGCGACGCGATGTCGATCACCAGCGTCTGGTTCTTGTCTTCGAGGTTCGTGAAATACTTTCCGTGCTCGGCATCGACGGCGGCGCCTTCGACCGAGCCCGGCGCCTTGATCACGAGCTTTGCCTTCAGCTGCGCAGGCCTCTTGGCGTCGAGCACGCTCACGGAGTGGTCTCGCGGCGTGGTCGCCCACACCTCCTTCGCCGGCGCCACGTAGGTGACGAAGTCGGGCGGAGTCGGAAGCTCCAGGCACTTGCCGAGCTTCAGCGACTTTTCGTCCACGGCGCAGACCTCGCTCGTGGAGCGGGTGCCGACGTAGGCGAAGCCGTCGCCGATGGTGACGGAGCTCGGCCCCATCGCGCGCTCGTGCCCGCGCCTCTCGCGCTTGACCATCTTGAAGCCGTCGACGCGCCGGAACGCTCCTTCTGCGATGTCATAGACATCGACGCTGGCGGTGTCGCCGACCGGCACCCAGACGCGTCCGTGCTTGCGATCGTACGCGATGAGGTCGAGCGTCACGGGAGCCTTCGCGCCAGGCAGGTCCACGCTCGTCATCACGAGCTGGGGCGGCGGAGGAGCTGGCGGCGCAGCACGCGGCGCGCTCGACGCGACCGGTGGCGGAGCCGGCGCGGTGGTGCGCGGCGGCGTGTTCGCGATCGGCGCTTCCTTCTGGGCGTTGCAAGCGGAGGCTGCGAGCGCGACGAGTAAAGCAGTACGCAGGGTCATCGTGGCAGGAGCATACTCGCGTGCGACAAGCGTTTCCATCGAGGGCGCCGTGCGCTCGCCGCTGCGCGGCTACGCGTGGATGTAGGCGTCGTCCACGCCCACTCGCACGCCGGGTCAATACGTCCAACGCCCCTTCGGGCTGCGGTGGCGGACGGGGCGCGCCTGCTCTGGTACCTGGTTGGGTGCGCCCCCGGCCTCAGGGTCCCACCAGCGTCAACGTGGCTTTCATGATGTTGAACTGATCGCCGCGGTCGGAGATGTGCCACAGGGTCGTGCCGCTCAGCCATTTGGCGGGGAAGTTGTGGATGTAGGCGGGGCGGTTCGCGCTCGCGCCGTTCGGGTCAGACGTGTAGGTCCACTTCGGGAAGTCCGTGCCGTAGCCCACGGTCGTCCAGGGTCCCCACGGCTCGGGCGCGTCGAACAGGCCCCACTCGCCGGTGTCGCCGGTGTGCCGCACCGCCAGGAGGTAGCGTTTCAGAAGCGGATCGTACGTGCAGGTAACGCCCCATTCGGTCCCGTTCGGGTCGGTGAACACGCGCTGGATGTTCGAGATGTCCGCGCTCCAGGTCGGGTTTCCGGAGCCGTCGAGCCCGGCAAAGAACTCGTACGCGGAGCGCGTCTCGATGTTCGCCTTGGCGACGCGGAACAGGGCGAGCCCGTCGGAGAACGCCAGCTCGTCGTAGCCGTAGATGTACTTGTCGCGCGCGCCCTGGTAGTCGGCGCCGAACTGCACGATGCCGGGGTCGGAGAAAGCGCTGTTCGTTTCGTTGAACATGGCGCCAACGTCCGTCCAGCTCTTGCCGAGATCCGACGACTTCCACAGGTGGTTGTTGGTCCACACGTCCTGCTCGTCGACGTACAGGTAGATGACGCCACCCACGGAGATCACGCCGTTGCTGGTCTTGCCCAGCGTCGCGGCCTGGCTGGATTCGGGGTTCACGCCGCCCCAGACGTTGAACGGCTTGTACGAGGGCGGGGTTCCTTCGAGCCGCGCGACGCCCAGGCTCACGCGCCCCTGCGAGTTGGTTCCGCTGAAGCCGCCGCCGTCGCCCCACGCGACGTAGATGTTGCCGTCGGAGGCGGTCGTGTAGCCGAACTGATCGCTGCCGGGGGCCGCCTTGGCGAGCGTCGACTGGTCGAAGCTGATGCCCGCGATCACGGGGCTCATCGGATACGGCGAGCCGTCGGCGGGCGCACCGCCACTTCCGCCAGTCCCCGCGCTGCCGCCAGTCCCCGCGCTGCCGCCAGTCCCCGCGCTGCCACCGCTTCCGGATGCGCCGGCCGCGCCGCCCGCCCCTCCGCTGGCCCCGCCCGCGCCGCCTGTCGCGTCTTGGGTGGCGTGCGAGCCCGAGCCGCATCCGAGCAGCAGCAACGCGGCTGGAAGCGAGTACCGAAGACGCAGAGCGTGTGCCATGATGTTCCCCTTGTGTTGCCGGTGGACGTTGTTCGCCGCTGCGCCCAACTCGTCTTCCTGACGATCGCGCTTCCTAGCAGCGCGGGTCAAGGCACGAGCCCGCCGGCCTCCGCTCCGGAGGCGGCTGCTTCCGGATCCCATCTACTTGGAGTAGACGTTCTTGACCATCGCGTCCGCCCAGGCCTGGCGGATAGCGTGGTTGCCGGCCTCGTTCGGATGCAGGTCGGTCGGATTGTCGAAGTAGCTCGCGCGGCCCTGGTAGATGATCGTGTACAGGTCCGGCCCGTGCACGAGCTTGCTACCGTACTTGTTGTACAGCGCCTGGATCTCGGCGTTGTACTTGGGAATGACGTTCACGTGCTGCGGGTCACCTGCGTACGGAATCGTCGGCACCACCGGTATCTTCTTCGCTGCGATGACCTTGTCGATGAGCGTGGACATCTCCGCGTTGAAAGTGGGCGGGTCGTTGCCGGGTGCGTCGTTCGTACCGAGCGAAAGCCCGAAGTACAAACCAGGGAAACCAGCGATGAACGAATCGGCGTATCCGAGCATCGTGTGCGCCGTCCAACCGCCGTGGCCTGCCATCTCGAACGCCGGGTAGTTCTTCACCTTCGCGTGGACGAGCTGGCTGAAGCTGTCGTTGGAGCCCTTGTGACCCATCGAGTTGGCGGTGATCGAGTCACCTCCGAACTTCCAGCCGTCGTTGCCCAGATGCGCGTCGTACAGGTTCCACTGCAGCGACAGATCCTGGTTCTGGGAGTCCGAGTTGGGGGCGTGCGCGGTGCAGTAGAAGCGCACCCAGTTGTAGCCGGACAGGTCGAGCAGATTCGCACCCGAGCTGAGCTCGTTGCCCTTGGTGCTCGTCAGCGTGACCCAGCCGCTGGAAGGCGGCGTCGAGCCGCCCGCAGCAGCGTTCGCCTGGATCTGGAAATCACCCGGCAGCGTGTAGCTGTCGCTGTCGGACGTGACGTAGTTGTAGCCATTTTCGTTGAACCAGACCGAGTAGACCGTCTTGCGCTGCACCACGGGCACCGCGGAAAGGTCGACGGCGAGCCAATCGGGGTCGCCTGCCGAGGGAACGTGCGAAGACCGGTACGAGGTGCCGTAGTCCGCGTCGAGTGCGTCGGCTGCCGAGTCCGACGCGTACTTCGCATAGGCGGGCTGCCCCATGCTGATGCGCGGCATGGCCGCCTTCTTCGACACAGGAGGCGGCGTAGGGTTGCCGCTGCCACCTGCGCCGCCCTGGCCCTTGCCACCGGACCCCGCGCTACCGCCGGCGCCCGGTGTTCCGGCGCTGCCACCAGCGGCTGGCGTTCCGGCGTTGCCACCAGCGGCTGGCGTTCCGGCGCTGCCACCAGCGGCTGGCGTTCCGGCGTTGCCACCAGCGGCTGGCGTTCCGGCGTTGCCACCAGCGGCTGGCGTTCCGGCGTTGCCACCAGCGGCTGGCGTTCCGGCGCTTCCAGCAGAGCTTGGAAAGTCGTTAGCGTTTGCGCCGGGAGAGGCGCTGCACGCGAGCGCGAAGCTCGCGGCGATGATGGAACAAGTCCACAATTGGTACTTCATGGCGTACTCCTGGTGAGCCTTCGCTCGACGAAGAGCGAGGGCGACGCGCCACCCGGGCGGCGTTGGTGGCGCGGTCACCGCGCGGGGGCGGCGGTGACTGGGGGTCTGTTTGGGGGCTAGGTGGCGCACCGACCGTGCCTGCTCGCCACCTCACCGATTGCCCAGAAGCGAAACGGCTATGTAAGGAATGACCACTATATCGTCGCTGGTCAAACCGACATGTAGGCGGTCGGACATGTTGACGAGCGTTCGCGAAACAGTCAGCGCATTGTTGCGGGGTTCTCGCCGTTTACAACCAAACGCGACGCGCACACTCAAGCAACGCGTGCGGCGTACAACGCGCAATGACCCTGCCTGCCGCGACACGCACACCGTGACCAATGTATGCGTCTGTAAGCACGTTCGATCGTGCGTCGAGTTTCACGTCGCGTTCCCACTGCGCGCTAGCTAACCTGGCTCGCGCCGGAGCCTTCGCGCGGTCGCACGGCGCCGTGCCACATGGAACGCCTGCTGTCGATCGAACGTCACGAGCGCTCCATGTAGAGCATGAGCGTCCGCCCTACAGAGTGAACGACACCTCGGCGCCGATATCCATGGAAAACACCGTCTTGTCGCCGCTGACCCAGAGCGTGGGAGCGACGGCATCGAGCACCAGGTCGACGCTGTCGCTGACCGAATAGCCGAGGCCCAGGGACGCGCGCATCACCGGGCCGTTCTTCGGCAGGTAGCCGATGCCGTAGCGAAGCGGGAGCTGCAGCGCGCCGGAGTGCGACAGGCGCACGCGGTAGTCGACCATCAGCAGCGTGAGCACGTTGCTGGCGCGGCCGTCCTTGCCCTTCAGGTTGGCGTAGGCGACGTAGGCGCCGGCGGCCACGTCGGGCGTGAAGCGGTAGTCGAGCCGCGCGCCCGCGAGGTGGTTGTAGAACCGACCGGAAACACCGATGGCGCCTTCGGTCTGGATTGCCAGCCGGAAGCGATCGAAACGCGGCCGCGGCGGCGGGACCGGCCGCGGCGGGGGCGGCATGCCCGGCGACCGCGGCGGCCGCGGCGCGGCCGGCGCGGCAGGCGCGGGCGCAGGCGGCGCGGGCGTGGGCGGAGGGGCGGCCGACGGCGCCGGCAGCGCCGACCGGAGCAGCCAATCGACGACCGCGCGCAGGTCACCCGCGCCGGCGTCGCCCTGGGCCGACCAGGGCCCGCGTCCGTCCGCGCTGGCCACCTGCACGCGCACCACGTAGCGGCCGCCGCGCGCCGTCACCACGGCCGACACGCCGCGCGCGGCGCCGAGCCGCTTTGCGACGTGCAGCACGTCTGCGGCCGTCGGCGCACCGGCGAGGCCGACCTGGCCGACCGCGCTGCGCGTGGCAACCGCGTCGGTCGGCGCGTAGCCGAGCTCCCCGGCGGTCCGACGCAGCTCTTCGGTCACCGCGGAGCCAATCACCGGATCGACGCCGATGGCGACCGCGTCGAGAACGGCGACCTGGGGCCGCGCGGCCGGCGCGGCAGGCGCGGGCGCAGGCGGCGCGGCGGGCGCGGGCGCAGGCGGCGCTGCGGGCGCGGGCGCAGGCGGCGCTGCAGGCGCGGGCGCGGGTGGCGCGGCGTTCTGGGCGCGTGCGGGAGCCGCGCACGACAAGGCGAGCGCGACCAAGTACGGGGTCCTGTAGCGAGAAGCCACGTGCCGAGTCCTCTACCGCGCCCGACGCCTCCAGCCGAGCGCGAAAGCACCCAGCGCCAGCGCGAGCCAGCCGCTGCCGCCGGCGCGACGACCGCCCGCGACGCGGCAGCCGTAGAAGAACGGCGGCTTGATGGTGTCCACGCACACGGTGCGGTTCGCACTGGCCAACGTCTTTCCGGTGAGATCGCGCACCAGCGCGGCGAAGCAGACATGACCGGTCGCCTCGTCGACCGTGCGCGATCACCCGGACGGTGTTTTTGGAGGGCATGGCGCGCACGTCCACCGGCGCGGGAGCGTCCAGCCCGGGCCCCGAAGTCTGGAACACGACCAGCGCCAGCGCGTCGCGACCGGAATCATCGTCCGCCGGAGCCAGATCGAGATCGAACACGAAACGCTCCTCGATCGAATCGGTGCAGTCGTCGCGCTTGCGCTGCACGTCCCAGTGGACGCCGGTCACGCCGTCGAACGACGGCGCAGCGCCGTCGGGCCCGCTGCCGACCGTGAAGGTGACGTCACGACCGCGCCCCTTGCTGGCGGTCGCGATGCCGCGGAGCTGGGGCCAGTGCGCCGTGTACGCCTTTCCGGCCGCCAGCGGCGCATCCGGCGTGAGCGTGAGGATACCCTCGGCGGAGTCGAAGCTGACCTTCGCCGGAACCTGTGTGCCGGTCGGAGTCCTCCAGCGGCACGTCTTCGCCCAGGTAGTCCGCGGTGTGGGCGTAGATGGCGCTGGGCGTCGCGTCGGTCGGCACACCGTCCGCACCGTCGGGCGGCAATGCGTCCAGCAGGTCCGGCTTGCCGCACGGAGCGGCCTGGGCCGCCATGGAAACGAACAGGGCGCCCGCCGTCGCGAGCAGGAGCATCGCCCGCCTCACAGGCTGCACGTCACCTCGTCGCAGGAACCCAAAAGCTCCTGCGAGTTGCCGTTGTGATTCGAGATCGTAGGTGTCGACGCAGCAGTAGCCATTGTCGATGCAGCACTGCTCGAGCGCGGCCGAGCCATGTTCGGCGTTGGCGACGGCCTGGCACTCCGGCGGGGGTGCTTGCTCCAGGCACAGGCCGAAGGAGCGTCCATCGGCGGTGCACGTCTGCACGCCCCAGTAGCGGCAGTACGACAGGTAGCAGACGCGCTGGCTTCCCGGGACGCACAGATCGCAGCGTTTCGGACACTTGCTCATGTGCCCGGCCACGCAGTAGCTCTGGCCACCGCCGGGGCAGGCTTGGCCGGGATGCCGTCGTCGATCTTGCCGTTGCAGTCGTCGTCGACGCCGTTGCACGTCTCCGCGGACGGGGTGCAGTGACCGACCGGCGCGTCGGGGAGCGTGCTCGCGTCGCCGGCGTCGACCTGACCCGGCAATGCGGCGTCGTCGTAGGGCGCGAGATCCTCCGCACCAAGCCCCGTTCGACTGCACCCGGCGCTGGACCAGGCGATGAAAAGGCAGAGCGCCACAAATACGGACGCTCGACACCAGCCTTTCGGTCGCTGCCCCACGGCACCAGCGTAGCAGCGCGGCCTTGTCTTGGCTATCGTGCCCGTAGCCCCCGCTCATGAGTGCTGCTCGCATCTCTCGTCTTCTGCTTGCCCTGTGCGCGGCAAGCACGCCCGCGCTCGCGCAGACGCCCGCCGGCGCACCGGCGGCTCCGGGCACCGCGCCGTCTGCGCCGCCGCCGACAACGTATCCTCCGGCGTCGCCACAGGGCAACGCGCCGGGCTACGCGCCGGGCTACGCGCCGGGCTACGCGCCGCCCGCCTATCCGCCTCGGCCTCCCGCACCGCCGCCTCCCCCGCCACCCAGCCCAGCTCACGAGCGGAAGATCGCCAACGCGCACGCCGATCGGGTGCTGCTCGCGCCAACGGCGTACACGCACCCCGGCGGCAGCTTCTACGCCACCAGCTACGACATCGCGCTCCTGCAGATAGGCTACGCGCTCAACGACAGCACGCAGATCTCCGTCACCGGCACGCCGCCGGTGGAAGGCGTGCTGCCGCTCGACCTCAGCTTGAAGACGCGCGTGCTCGACGAGAGGCGCGTGCGCATCGCGCTCATCGCCTCCGCCACCGGCATCGTCGGGCTCAACCAGGGCGACTTCTTCCTCGGCCGCGGTGGCGGCGTCGTGCAGCTCTGCTTCGACGACGCTTGCAAGGGCAGCTTCTCGATTGGCTCCACGCTGCTGCTCGCCGGACCGGCTTCGCTCATGGCGAGCGGAGCCGGCGCGATCGTTCCGGTCGCCCACTGGCTGCACCTGCTCTTCGAAGCCGACACGCTTCTGCCGATCGGGCGCGAGGCGGGCCCGTACAACGGCGCTACGCTGGGCGCCGGAGCGCGCTTCCCGTTCAGGAGCTGGGCGATCGACATCGGCGCGGTGCGCGCCCTCGGCACCACCAGCTCCAGCGCCACCATGCCGCTGCTCGCCATCACCTACCGCCACGTGCCGTAGCCGGCACGATTCCCCGCCCCGGGGCAGGTCTAGAAGCGCCCGGTGAGACCGAGCGCGAATCCACCGCCGGCGAGGGGGCCGCCAGCGGGCGCGAAAGTCGGCGTTTTCGCGACCGATTCGAGGTCTTTCGGCAGCTTGCGCTTGCGCACGCCGTCACGGAACTCGGGCTTGTACGCGATCTGGGCCTGCACGATGCCGAGCACCGCCACGCCGACGAAGCCCCAGCCCGTTGCCTCGAGCACCTTGTACGCGGTCCTGCTGTTCCGTCTGAGCGCGGCGGCCTTGCCGGGATCGAAGCCCTGGTTCGCGTAGCTCGACTCCAGCACCATCATCGCGAACGCCGTGCCGCCGAGCAGCGTCTCGCTGGTCAGGAACGTCCACCCCAACGCCGGCTGGCGATTCTGGAACTGGCCCACCCCGAACGGGATCGCAGCGAGCCAGCGCGAGTTCTTCGTAACAATCGTCTCCTCCGAGGCGAGCTTCTTCAGCCGCGCGATGCGTTCGTGCCGCTGCTTCTCCTTGTGCTCCGCCTTCTGCGCCTGCGCCTGCGCCAGCTTGATGCGCTTCTGCTCCTGCTCGTGGATGTACGCGAGCATGCTCTGGCGCACCTGCAGGAAGTGATCGACGACCACCTGGGGGAAGATCGTGCCGTTGGGAGGCTTCATCTGCGGGTTGTCGCGGATGGCGTCGCGGAGCGGCTGGTCGGCCTTGCCCGGATGCCCGCTGCCGATCAGGCAGGCCGCGTAGTACACGCGCGCGGTCTGGATGATGTGCACATCGCGAAGCGCGCGCCCGCTCTTCGAGTCCAGCAGCTCGGCGAAGTCGCTGGCGCACTTTCTGTACTGTCCGGACTCGTACAGGTTCACGCCGCGCGCCAGCTCGGCATCGTCACCGAGATGTTCCGGCGCGGCGGGCGGCTGATCCGCGGGCGGCTGCCCCGCGGGCGCATCGCCCTGCCCCGGCCCTTTCGGCTGGGCACGCGCGCCTCTCGCGGAGCCGAGGGCTGCCGCGCACACGAGGGCTGCAGGAATACAGAGTCGAATCGAGCTCATCCGGACCACTGACCCAGGCGCGCAGAACGGCGCCTAGGGCCAGGAGATGGGGAAGGTTCGACCGGGCGCCAGGTGCACGTCAATTGGTTTGGGCTCGTCCGTGCTGCCTGGCGGCGGAAACTTGGTGCAGGTGGCCGACAGACGCGGCCCGTTCATCGGTGATCGTGCGGGATCCGGGCGCGGTCAGCTTGCCAGGGAAAAGCTCACCACACGTCAGCACCATGCCGGCCGGACCGGTGGCCTGGAGCGTGGCGTCCTTGAACGGGATCTCGCCGTACTCGGTCTGTTGCTTGTCCGCGACGACCGTGAAGAACTTCGGCTTCGGCGTCTCGCAGCAGTCGGCGTTCGGGGGCACGAAGTCCAGCCGGTGCTTGCCGGCCGCGAGCGAGTACATCTTGCCGAACGGGCTCTCCGCCGGTCCGTTGTCGATCCGCACCGTGCCGCCCGTCGCACCCCGGATGACGACCCGCACCTGGCCCGTCCCCTTCGTGGCGGTGGGCGCCGTGGGTACGTGCAGCACCGTCCGCGCCGGATGCGGCGAGCGCGGGTGCGGCGCCGACGCGCTGGTTCCCGGCTTGGCGATGTCGGCCTTGATGCGCGGCAGACTGTCGAGCGGGTGATATTCCTTTTTCGCCGCGCCGCCCCGACCGTGGGCGCCGTCGAGCCCGGGGCTGCCCTGCGCCGGCTTGCTGCGCGCCGCGCGCACCACGCCGTAGGCGACGCCACCCAGAAGCGCGCTGCCACCGACGATCACCGCGACGCGCGCCGCCACGCGCTTGAGCCGCTCCGCACGCGCCAGCCCCGCCACCTGCCGGAGCAGATCCGCATCGTCGGGGCGGAACGCCAGGGCGCGGTTGTAGGCCGCCGCGGCGTCCGTCACCTCGCGCTGCGAGCGCGCGCGGCGTCCGAGGTCCACGAGCCGCGCCATGATACGCGGTTCGTACTCCTTGCGATACGCCTCGGGATCCTCGAGATACTCCGCGAGCTCGCGCCGCGGGTCGTCGAAGCCGAGCCGCGTAAGCTCCGAGCGCAGCGCCTCGGACATCGCGGCCGCCGACTCGTAGCGCTGCTCCTGATCGCGGGCGAGCGCCTTGTGCACGATGCGCGCGAAGCGCGCGCCCACCGTGGGCCGGGCGCGATCGGCCGGCGTGAAGATGCCGTCGAGCACGCGCCTGAGCACCTGCGCCGGATTGCGCCCGTCGAACGGCAATTTTCCGACCAGACACTCGTAGAACAGCACACCGAGCCCGAACACGTCGGCGCGCGCGTCCACCTCGCCGCCCTCGATCTGCTCGGGCGCCATATGCGCCGGCGAGCCCAGCACCTGCCCCGTGGACGTAACGCCCTGCGCGTCCAGCAGCTTCGCGATGCCGAAATCGGTGATCTTGATCCGCGTCACACCGCCCTCGGTACTCCGCTCGCTCGAACGCCGCGTGTCGACGCCCTCCTCGGGCAGATCGACCAGCACGTTCTCCGGCTTCACGTCGCGATGCACGACGCCCTGCTGGTGCGCGTGCTCGAGCGCCGCAGCGATCTCCAGCGCGACCGCGGCGGCGATTTCCGCCGGCATGTGCCCGGTGTTGTTCAGGAGCTTGCGCAGCGTGGTGCCACGCACCAGCTCCACGACCAGATAGCGCTCGGGATCGTCCTCGTCCGAGACGTCGTAGACCTCGACGATGTTCGGATGGCGCAGCTTCGCCACCGCGCGCGCCTCGCTCACGAACCGCGCCCCGACCTCGACGCTCTCGCGAAGATGCCGGTGGATGACCTTGACCGCTACATCGCGCCCGAGCCGCCGGTCGTGCGCGCGGTACACGGTCGCCATGCCGCCGTGACCGACCTCCTCGAGGAGCTCGTACTTGTCGAGCTTCGGCATGAGCTCGGCCGGCAGGCTCATGGCGGAGCCCCCGCGCTATCGCTCCTGTCGCCGCGCAGCGCTCCGCCGCGAACCTGCTTCGTATGGGCGGCAGGCCCCCTCGTGCAGACGTTCCTTGCGCGATGGAAAACCACTGTGATCAGCCGTTAGCTCTGCACCCAGTAGCCCTGGGCGGGCGCTCGCAATCCCAAGCTATCAGCTAATAGTAGCCGCTACCCATCGAGCCAGCACCGGCTCGACTCGAGGCGGACAGCGGATACGGCTATCGCTTATACCGTCCTTCGGGGGCACCCCGGAAGGCCACACAGCAGGCCCACCCTCCACGTCAGCGCAGCCCCCAGCACGGCCCCGCTGCCCCAAGACGTAGCAAAATGTCACATATATGTGGCATTTTGCTACGGACACAGGCCACTGTCCGGCCGAAATGGCCGCGCAGGTGCAGTGCAGGGCCGCCTCAGGGCGCCGCGGCGCGGCGGCCGGGGCCCGCCGTGGCTGGCTCGCCGATTCGTGCCCGGTCGGCTACAAAGCGCCGACCATGACCGGATTCGAACGCGACGCCGCGGGCGCGGCAATGCTGGGCGGAGCGCGGCTCGCCGATCTGCTGGCCGCGGCGAAGACGCCCACGCCAGCCTACGTCTACGACCTCGACGCGATGGCGGCCGGCACCCGCGCGCTGGTCGGCGCGTTCGGGGCTGCGCCGAGCGTGGTCGCCTACGCGGTCAAGGCCAACACGGCGGGCTCGGTGGTGCGGGCGCTGGCGCGGGAGGGCGCGGGCGCCGACGTGGTGTCGGCGGCCGAGCTCGAGGTGGCGCTCGGCTGCGGCGTCGAGCCGGCGCGCATCGTGATGAGCGGCGTCGCCAAGAGCGACGCGGAGCTGGACCGCGCCATCGCCGCAGGCATCCACGCCATCCAGCTCGAGAGCGTGGAGGAGATCGCGAGGGTCGCCGCGCGCGCGCGCTCCCAGAGCCAGCGTGCCCGCGTGTCGCTACGCATCAATCCCGGCATCGAGATCGACTCCCACGCGCACGTCGCGACGGGCCACGACGAAGCCAAATTCGGCATCGTACGCGAGGACCTCGCGCGAGCCTGGGAGCTCATCGACCGCGAGCCGGACGCACTGTCGGCGGTCGGCGTCTCCACGCACGTGGGCTCGATGCTGGAAACGCCGGCGCCGTACCTGGAGTCGGCCCAGGTCGTGTGCGACGCGGCTCGCGCGCGCCTGGGTACGGGGCATGCGCTCGAGTTCGTCGACTTCGGGGGCGGTTTCGCCATCGACTACGGACAGGGGCCGGTGCAGCCGCCGTCGGACTTCGCGCGCGCCGCGCTCGAGCTGCTCGCGCGTGAGGGGCTCGACAAGCTCGAGCTCATCGTGGAACCGGGCCGCGCGCTGGTCGCGCCGCACGGCGTGCTGGTCGCGCGCGTACTCCAGGGCAAGCACAGCGGCGAGCGGCGCTGGGTGATGCTCGACGCCGGCATGAACGACCTGATCCGCCCGGCGCTGTACCAGGCCGTGCACCGCATCGAGCCGCTGGAACGCCCGCCCGGCGGAACCGCGTGGCGGGTGGTGGGACCGGTCTGCGAGAGCGCGGACGACTTCGGCGCACACGCACTGGGCGATCCGCTGCCAGAGGCCGTCGTGATCCGCGACGCGGGCGCGTACGGCTTCGTGATGGCGAGCGAGTACAACGGCCGCGCCCTGCCCGCCGAGCTGTTCGTGAGCGGCGGCAAGGTCGTCAAGGTGAGCCCGAGCGCAGGCGCTCGCGACTGGGTCGAGCGACGCCTGCGGGCGTGAGCCCGGGCGCCACGCCGGCTGTCAGTTGTCCGAGCCGCTGCGTGTCTTGGGCGCAGCTGTGGAGCCCGTACGCCGGGCGCGCCGGCGCGTGCCGCTCGGCTTGCGTGAACCGTTCGAGCCCACGGCCTCGGTCTTCGTGCTGGAGCTGCGGCGCGGTGGGGGTGCCATCGAATCCAGTACGGTGCACCTCGCCTTCGACCAGGACCTCCACACCGAGCGCGCGACAGCGACGCGCCAGCTTGTCCGCGTCGACGCCCGGCGCGAGCAGCAGCCCCGCAGGCGGGAGACGGATCCACGAACAGATCGGCGGTCTGCCGCCGCGTGCGGAGCATCTCGCGCACTTCCGGATCTTCCACCCAGAGAAAGCCCTGCGTCTGCACCAGCTCGCCGCGTCCGATCACGGCGCTCGCCTGCACCAGCAGCCGCTCGATGGGATCGGGCAGTGGCGCGATGACTTCCAGCCGCGTCTTGATGAGCTCCGGCTCGAGCCCCGCGCTGAGCGCGAGCGACAGGGTCTGCTGCGTGATCGATACGTCGAACTGGCCCGTGACCTGCCCGATCTCCACGAGCGGAGCGAGCGCGGCGATGTTGCCGACGCGCTCCTGGGACCCGATCCGCAGCGCCTGGTTGTCGACGAAACGGCTGGCGTCCGTCTGGAGGCTCGGCTGCGTGTCGGCCAGGAACGCGCGCCCGCGCGGAGTGATGCGCAGGGTCGTGCCCGGCTCCCCGGAGTCCGGATCGCCGAGATCCACGACGCCGAGTACGTGCAGGCTCTCGAGCGCGACGCGCCGTGCGACCTCGGCGGGTGTCATCGGCTTCGACCCCGGCCCGCGCCGCCCAGCGCTCCAGCAGGCGTGCGAGACCCGGCGTGCGGCTGTCGGCGCGCACGTAGGCGGCCACCGCTTCCCACGGCGCCCAGTTGCCGTCGCCGAGCTCGCGCAGTGCGTCGAGCACCATCTCGCGGACCACGCCGACCGCGCTGGCTTCGCGCGCTTCACCGGTCGCGCGCAGCACCTCGCCGTCGGGGCGGGCTTCATCCCACGCGCCGCCGCGACGCCAGGCATTGAACAAGAGCGTGCCGAGCTCCTGGACGCGGTAGGAGCCGGGCGGCGACGTGACGCCCATCACCGAGGGATCCCACAGGCCGATCGCGCGGCTGAGAGCCGCCAGAAGGGCGACTGCCTCCTGATCGCGACCGAACCGCGAGGAGAAGCGCGCCAGCAGCGAGCGCGGGGTGCCCACGCCAGGCCGGATCTCCACCGACGGGATCGCGAACGGCCAGAGCCATGGCCAGCGCTAGCGGAACCGGATCCTCTGCGAAGCGGGCGCGCCGCGGATCGTGATCCTCGTCGAGCACGTAGCTCTGGATCTCCCGGCGCTGGGCGTCGCGCTCGGCGCGGCGCCCGTGCGCCGACCACCGAGCGCGACCTCGGACGGGATCAGGTGCCGGTTCGGGATGCACCGGGATCAGGAAGCCGCGCCGTTCCAGAGCGAACCCGACCCCGCGCCGCGAGGGCGTGACACCGGTGGCGCCGCGCAGGCGCATCGGCTCGCGCTCCAGGTCCAGAAGCTCCTCGGTATCCACCTCGCCGCCGACCTTCTCGACCGCGCGCAGCAGCTTGCGCTCGAGCGGCGCGAGCGATTCCACTTCCTTCTTGAGCGCCGCGGGATCGCTGAGCACCTCCCACGCCGGCTCCATCGATAGCGCCAACGGCGGCGTCGCGGGGCGCCCCAGGTAGTGCGACGCGATGCTGCTGGCCACCTCCGGGCTCGACTGGGCGAGGAGCGCGCGCAGGCCGCGCGGATCCTCGCCTTCCCAGGTGCGCATCTGGCACATGTAGGCGATGGGAAGCAGCAGCTCGACGGCGTTCTTGGTCCCGCGCGCGAAGACAATGCCGCGCTGGCCACGAGCGGCTCGACGGGGGCCGGCAGGGCCTCCACGAGCAGCGAGCCCCTGGACTCGGCGATGCGGTAGAGCAGCTCCCGCGTGGGCCCGGGAAGCTGGGACGGGTCCCTCGCCTCGGGCAGCATCAGGAGCGCGCGGGCCACTTGCGACGGCACATCGATGCGCTTGGCTTTATCGACGGCGATCCCGAGCCGGGCGACGAGCGAGGCGATTTCCCGTTCGGGCAGCTGACGCAGGATGTCGACGAGCCGCAGCGCACGCAGGCCCGCCCCGCTGGACGCTGACCTCGGCTCCTGTGAACGACTCGGCATGGTTTCGACCCCGGGGCCTACTCGGCCCAATGCTTCCAGCAAAGCTCGAATCCGACGCGCTGTCCAGTGGATCGGCGGAGCAGCAACATTGCTAGACTGCGGGCCTTGTCTCCGCCGGAACCCCCACGCAGCGCAGTCCGCAAAATAATCCATGGGCACACGCGCTGCTCGACGCAAGGCGCTAGCACGACAAAGAACGTGATCTCGATGGCTTATTGTCCGATCCTGGGCACCGCGGCCGGCGCCGCGGAGAGCTCCTCTCCGGCCTCGCGCCCAGGGCGAGACGACCGATGATTCTGCGCGATCCGGTGCACGGCCTCGTTGCCTTCGAGTCCGAGGAGGAGCAGATCGTGCCGGCGCTGCTCGAGGCGAAGGAAGTCCAACGACTCCGGCGCATCCGCCAACTCGGCCTCACTTCCCTCGCCTACCCGGGAGCCGACCACACGCGCTTTTCGCACGCGATCGGCGCGGCGTTCGTGATGACGCGCTTTGTCGACCGGCTACGCGCGATCCACGGACGTTCTGCCGTTCTGGCAGCGCGTCACGACCGAGCGCGCTCGCGACGCGCTGGCCGCGGCGCTGTTGCACGACCTCGGGCACGGGCCCTTCTCGCACCTGTTCGAGGAAGCGATGCCCGAAGGCCCGCCCCACGAGGACTGGACCACGCGCATCGTGATGGATCCGTCGACGGAGGTGAACGGGGTGCTCCGCCGCTTCGACGCCACCCTGCCCGGGCGCGTCGCCGACCTGGTCCACGGTCGGCACGAGCTCAAGTTCCTGGCGCGCGCGGTGAGCGGCACGTTCGATGTGGATCGTTGCGACTACCTGCTGCGCGACGCCTACTCCACCGGCGTCGGCTACGGCAGGTTCGATCTGGACTGGCTCTTGCGCAGCCTGCGCTTCGGCGTGGCGGAGTCGCCGGATGTCGCGCCGCCGCTGGCCATCGACGGCGCCAAGGGGCTGCCGGCCATCGAGTCGTTCATCCTGGCGCGGCTCTTCATGTTCCAGCAGGTCTACTTCCACAAGGCAAGCCGGGCGAGCGAGTGGATGCTGGGGCGTGTCCTGGGCAGGGTGCGCCAGCTGCTGGTGGACGGGGCGCGGCTGCCGGCCACTCCCGCCGCCGTCGGAGTCGATCGCGCGCACCGGCGACGCGGAGCTTTCCGACTACCTCGAGCTCGACGACACGCTGCTCTGGCAGGCGCTGGCCGCGTGGCGCAGCGCCAGCGATCCGGTGCTGTCGGATCTCGTCGACGCGGCTCTACTCGAGGCGCCTGTTCAAGACCTACGAGCTCTACACGACCCAGCTCGCTCCCGAGGCACGGCGCGAAGCACACGAACGCGCCCGCGAGGTGGCCGTCGAGCACGGGCTGGATCCGGATGTGTACGTCGGCCTCGACCAGGCCGCGGACGTGCCGTTCGACGACGCCACCGACTCCTTGTCCGTGATCTTCCCGACGGGCGCGCCGCGCAAGCCGGGGGACGTCTCGTTCCTGCTCGGGCGGCTCAGGGGCGAGCGGATGGAGCGCGTGCGGCTCATCTTCGCCGCGGAGCTGCGCGAGGACATCGTGAGGGCGGTCGAGGGATGAAACCCGCCGGCTGGGGGCTGGTGTGCGCGCTCGCCGCGGTGCTGGCGGGTGTGCCGGCGCACGCCGCCGATACCTGGGGGCACCAGACGACCTCCAGCGTGGAGCCGGAAGTGAAGCCGGATCGCTATTCGGGCGGCAACGGCGTCTACGGGCGGTTCAAGGGCGATCTCGAGCTCGGGCTCGGGCTCGGCGCCGAGGTCGACAAGGCCGGCGCGCGCGGCGCGGCGCGGCTCACGCTGCACTACTTCTCGATGCTGGGTGTCTACTCGAGCTACCGCGACGGGTTCGGCCAGGGCGGCGACGGCGCCGCGCGGCTGCTGTCGGTCGGGGTCGACCTCCGGCCGGGCTTCGTGCCGCGCTGGGCCCAGGGCCAGGAGACGGGCCAGGCGCTGCCCGATCTCTTCATCGATTCCGTGTCGCTCGGCCTGGGCGCGTTCTGGGCAGAGCCCCGGGGCCACGGCTTCGGCGCCGAGCGCGGCTTCGAGACCTCGCTGGGATTCGGAATTCCGCTGATGCTCCGCGCCGACGGCCTGTGGCTCGAAGCGCGCGGCCAGCTGCGCTGGCCCGAACAGGCCGGCGCACCCGACCACAGCGCCGTGCCGTCGGCCTTCGCGCTGCTCTCGTGGCACGGCTTCGTCGTCACCCCCCTCGCCGCCTCGCGGCGCGCGCAGTAGCGCGCCGTCGATGCGCAGTAGCGCGCCGTCGATGCCCAGCCTCGCTGCGACGTCGCAGGGCGGGGCTGGTCGATTGAAGTCGGGTAGGCCCGGGCGTTGCCGCCCGGGCCCCCCACAGATCCGGACGGGCGCGATTTGCGCATCCGGCTCTTCGGATCACGCCAGGGCGCGTAGGTCGCGAGGTTCGGGCAGACGAGGGAGCGGGTAGTGCTCCGCAAGCCGGCGCATTTTCTCCCACGTTACGCGGGCGCGTTGCGAGCGACGGTGCAGCCAGCCGCGCCAGAGGCGATACACCTCGTGACACAGCGCAACCAGTCGGCCCTCGTTTCCCATCACCCCGAAGTAGGCAAAGTGCCCCTTCAGGGAACGGCAAATCCGGACCCACTGGATGCGCACCGGCAAGTGTCGGTTCCGGCGGCACCACTCGTTCAGCCTGTGCAATGTGCGAGTGAAGCGACTCCGCGACGTCTTGAGCTGGATGACCCAGTGGCCTCGCTTGGACCGCGCCCAGTAGAGCGTGAAGCCAAGCAGGTCGAACGTGTCTGAGCCCACCTCCTTTGACGTACCGTCGTCCTCTTTCGAGAGCAGCGGCCGCTTGAAAGGCAGGAGGCGCGTCTTGTCTGGGTGTAGTTCCAGCCTGTGCTTCGCGAATCGCTTCGGCAGCACTTCATGCACACGTCGTGCATCATCCTCCCGCTCGAATGCTATGACGAAGTCGTCAGCAAAGCGCACCAGCACTGCGCGTCCACGCAGCACTGGCTTCACCTGGCTTTCAAACCACACGTCCAGCACCGTATGCAGGAAGATGTTCGCCAACATCGGCGAGATAACCCCACCCTGCGGCGTGCCAGCTTCGGGGTATCTGATCTCCCCGCGCTCCATCACGCCCGCGTTGAGCCACTTGCCAATGAGACGCAGCACGACACCGTCCCCTATCCGTTGACGAAGCACCTCGCACAGCTGTTTGCGGTCGATGGAGTCGAAATACGTACGTATATCGACTTCCAGCACCCATCCGTCGCGCATTTCCATCAGAGTGTCGCGTAGCTTGCCCAGGGCTTGGTGGGCACTCCGCCCTGGTCGAAACCCATACGGTCCAGAAAGTCCTGCTCGTACACGGTTTCTAGAAGCATGGCTACCGCCCGCTGGAGCACCTTGTCCTCGAAGGTTGGGATGCCCAGCGGCCGGGTCTGCCCGTTGCCTTTCGGGATGTACACCCGCCGGACGGGTGGCGCCCGGTATTCGCCAGAGTGCGCGCGGTTGACCAGGGTCTCGAGGTTCGCCTCGAGTTCCTCGCCATATTCATCCGCGCTGCATCCGTCGACTCCAGTCGCGCCGTCCTTGCGGGTGCGCTGATAGGCTTCGTGCAGCCACTCCTCGTCCATGTGATGCGACTCCTGTTGACCCCCACCCACCCCGGCATCCTGCCGCGACCCATCCGCGACACGCCGACAAGTGCGGCGAACGGCGGTCTACACCGGCTTGAGCACCGGGTCGCGGCGGGAATCGGCGATGTGGTCGTCGATGGCTTCGCGTTCGCGGGCGCAGTAGTCGCGGACGGCGTGGTCGAGGCGCGGGTCGGCGAAGTGGTGCGCGCTGTGCGTGACGGTGGGCTCGAAGCCGCGGGCAAGCTTGTGCTCCCCACCCGCGCCGGGCTCGAACAGCGTCAGGCCGCGCGCGATCGCGTCCTCGATGCCCTGGTAGTAGCAGACGTTGAAGTGCAGAAACGGCCGCTCTTCGCACGCGCCCCAGTAGCGACCGTACAGCGCGCCACCGCCCAGCAGGTTGAACGCGCCGCCGAGCGCGCGGCCCGAGGAGCGCTCGCGCGCGAGCACCAGGTGCAGCGAGCCGGGCATGCGCGAAGCGACCTCGTGGAAGAAATTGCGGTTCAGGTACTGCCGGCCCCAATAGAACTTCTCCACCGTGGCGCGGTAGAAGTCGAACATGGTGTCGACGGCCTCGGCGTCGATGTCGCTGCCGCTCAGGATGCGGAAGGCGACGCCCTGCCGCTGCATGTCGCGCCGCTCGCGGCGGATCTGGTGGCGGCGCTTGGAGCTGAAGCGCGCGAGGAAATCGTCGAAGCAGGTGTAGCCGGCATTGCGCCAGTGGAACTGCAGGCCGTAGCGCTGGACGAGCCCGGCCTCCGACAGGAGTTCCGCCTGGGCGCGCGGCGGGAACAGCACATGCGCGCTCGACAGGCCGAGCCGCTCGCACAGCTGCTCGAGCCCCGCGGCGAAAGCCGCCGTGCACCGCGGCTTCGTCCACGCCCGGCGCGACCAGCAGCCGCGGCCCGGTCGCCGGCGTGAAGGGCACGGCGACGATCAGCTTCGGGTAGTATTCGAGGTCGCAGCCGCGACTCGGCGAAGTGCGCGCAAGCTGTGGTCGAAGACGAACTCGCCCTCGCTGTTGCCCTTGACGTACGCCGGCGCGGCCGCGACCAGCTCGCTCGCCCTGCCACATCCCGAGGTGCATCGGCATCCAGCCGCGTTCGGGGCGCACGCAGCCGGTCTGTTCCAGCGCGTCGAGCCAGTCGAACAACAGGAAAGGCGGCGCATCGCTGCCGGTGAGCGCGCGTCCAGCGCTGCTGACCGAAGATCGCGGATGAACTCGTAGCTCCTGAGCTCGAGCGCGTCGCGGGACTCCGGCGCCATCGGGGCCGACATGCAGGCTTCTCGATGCGGCAGGGAGCGCCGCTCCGGAAACAGGGCCTGCCAGATGCTGCCGGGGCGCGCGCCGAAGCCGGCCTCGAGCCGCTCGAAGACGACGACGTTGAGCCGGCCGCGCCGGCGGCCGCGCCACGGCCTGCACGAACGCGATGTCGCAACGGTAGCCGGTTCGCGTTCGCCGCTTCGCGCGCGAGCTCGAAAGCGCGCGCGCGCGTCGATACTGCGCCGCCCCTCGAGACGGCGCTTGACGTGCAGCGCGGCGCGCATGGCGGCGTGGTAGGCAGAGAGCCACTCCATCCACGGCTCGGCGCCGCCCGCGATGGCAGCGGCCTCCAGGCGTTCCGCGCGGCGGTCGATCTCGTCGAGCGGCAGCATGTCGAGCTCGCGCAGCGCGCCGGGGAATTCCCGCGCCAGCTCCCTGAGCGGCGCGCGCGCCTCGGCGATAGCTGGTGCCGGGCGCGCCTGAACTCGCCGAGCGCGCGGTACTTGCGCGCCAGGGCGAGCCAGGTCGGAACGGAAAAGGCGCTCCACGTGCAATCACATAGCACGCAGGATCGCCGCCGCACAGTCGGCGCGCCCTACAGAAGCTTGCGGAAGCGGTAGCAGATGAGCTCGAGCAGCCGGTCGCCCAGCGGCCGGAACAGGAACTCGTGCGAGTCGACCTCGCGGCTGTCCTCCAGATCCCGCTCGAAGCGACTGCTCCATGACGGCGGCAAAGCCCTCGTCGGACACGGCAACATTCACCTCCAGATTGGAGCGGAGCGAGCGTGCGTCCATGTTGAATGTGCCGATCGTACTCCAGTGCCCGTCGATCACCGCCGTCTTGGCGTGCAGCACGTTCCGCTGCCACTCGAAGACACGCACGCCGTGACGCATCAGACCGCCCCACACGGCGCGGCTGGCGTGTCGAACGATCTCCACGTCGCTCACGCCCGGCACCAGCACGCGGACGTCGGCGCCGCGCCGCGCCGCGCGCTTGAGCGCGCGGACGACCATGCGATCCGGAACGAAATACGAGTTGGCAATCCAGACGCGGCGCTCGGCGCGGTACAGGTTCTTCAGGTACGCGCGGACGATCTCGCGGCGGTGCCGGGCGAAGTCCTCGCCAAGCACACGGACCTTCTGCGGGCTGCTCTGCCTGGGCGGCGCCGGCGGCGGGCTCCACCGCCAGCGGCACGTCGGTCTCGCGCCGCCAGTTGCGCAGGAAGATGCCGCTTAGGCCGGCGACGACCGGACCTTCGAGCCGCGCCATGTCGTCGCGCCAGCCATGCCCGTCCTGGTCGTACGGCTGCCACTGGTCGGCGATGTTGATGCCGCCCGTGAAGCCGATCTCGCCGTCGACGACGAGAATCTTCCGGTGGTCGCGCCGCGTCAGCTTCGCCAACCGGAAGCGCTTGTGCCAGGGCATCACCGGGTTGAATTCGAGCACCTTGACGCCCGCTTTCGCGAGCTCCTCGAACATCCCGAAGTCGCTCTCCCAGGAACCGAGAGAATCGTAGATCAGCGCCACTTCCACGCCGCGCGCGGCGGCGTCGGCCAGGGCGCGCGCGAACTTCCGGCCGATCCCGTCGGACGCGAACCAGTACATCTCGAGCAGCACCTGGCGCTTCGCGCCCTCGATCGCCTCCAGCATCGATGGGAACGCCGAGGCGCCGTTGCGCAAGAGCCAGATGTGGTTGCCCTCGACAAAGTGCTCCTGCACCCGCCGCAGACCTCGCGGGACGCTTTGCTTCTGGCGGATCTCGAGCGGCACGGCGATCGAGCTTAACCCGGCGGGGCTCCTGGCCCAGGCCCAAGTGCAGCGGAGGGGTTGCGCCGGAGCGCTCGGCGGGCCGAAGATGCCTCGATGCTGCGGCTCGACGAGTTCGAGAGTGCGTTCAAGTCCGCGGACAAGCAGCGCTACAGCTATTCGCCCGTGGACATCTCGAGCGTGCTGGTGTTCACGGACCTGCCCCGGGAACAGGCGCGCCACTTCTCGTCGGATGTCCGCGACTACCTGACGGTACTCGAACGCGCCGATCTCTCCTGGCGGGAAGTCGCGGGCGACGAGTTCGACGACGCGGGAGAGCTGCTCGCGATCGTCGAGCGCGAGCGGCCCGATCTAATCTGTGCCTACCGGAACCTGCACGGCGGCGCACGCCGCTTTCCGTTCAGCCTCGGCGCACACGTCGACGTGCTCACCCAGGCCACGACCACGCCGGTGCTGCTGCTGCCCGCGCCGACGGACGAAGGACGACTGTCGCCGGGCACACGCGACACGGACTCGGTGATGGTGCTGCACGACCAGCTCACCGGCTCCGACTCGATCGTGAACTACGGTGTGCGCTTCACGACACCGGGCGGCAGGCTGCTCTTGGCGCATCTCGAGAACGATCACGTCTTCCAACGCTACATGGATGTGATCGCCAAGCTGCCGTCGATCGACACGGAGCGAGCGCGCGTGGACATCGCCGCGCAATTGCTCAAGGAGCCCAGCGACTACATCGCCAGCGCCAAAGCCGAGATCGAAGCCCACGAGCTACCGCTCGAGGTGCACCCTGTCGTGACGATGGGGCACCAGATCGCCGACTGCAAGCGACTGGTCGAAGAGAACGCGATCGACATGATCGTGATGAACACCAAGGATGACGAACAGCTCGCGATGCACGGGCTCGCCTACCCGATCGCCGTCGAGCTCCGCGACGTGCCGCTGTTGATGCTCTGATGCTGTCGCTCCTCTCCATCACCGCTGCCGCGGCACCGGAAGAGCCGCATCCGTCGCTCGCCGTGACGCTCTTGTTCCTGCTGCTGCTCGTCGCGATGATCGTCGCGCTATCGCTGGAGGAGAAGCTCCACGCGAAGAAGTCGGTCATCACCGGCGTCAGCGCGGTCGTCGCGCTGTTCCTGGGCGGGGTGTTCCACATCCTGCCGTTCGGCGCGGTCACCAACGTGTTCGGCGAGCACGTCGATCTGCCCGTCTACGTCCCGTCCATCGACTGGGGCGTGATCGCGCTGATCCTGGGCGCCAGCCTGTTCGTCGACGTGACCAGCAAGAGCGGGCTCTTCACCTGGATCGCGATCAAGCTGACCAAGGCCTCCGGCGGCGACCCGTGGAAGCTCTTGTTCTCCTACGGCGTGATGACCGTGGTGTTCTCGGCGGTGCTGAACAACGTCACCGCCATGCTGATCGTCGGCTCGCTGTCGGCGGTCAGCCTCAAGAAGCTCGGCGCCAGCGACAAGCTGCTCGGCTTTCTGCTGATCGAGGGCCTGTTGACCAACGTGGGAGGCCTGCTCACGCTCATCAGCTCGGTGCCCAACATCATCGTCGGTCACGCCGCGCACATCCCTTTCATGCGGTTCTTCCTGGTGGCCGGCCCCTACGTGGCGGTGGCCACGGTGGCGACCATCATCGCCGGCGGGTGGCTGTTCGACCTGCAGCGTCTGAAGACGCCCGGGGACCGGGCCCGCGCGGCGCGCCTGGTCGCGGGCTTCGACGAGAACGACGGCATCGGCAGCCGCGGCTTCTTCTGGTTCTCGCTGGTGATGTTCGTGCTGTTCATCGCCACGCTGGCGGCCACGTCGGTGCTGCCCGTGATCCGCGATCTCGACATGGGCTACGTGGCGCTGGCGTTCGCCGTCATCGTCCTGCTCCGCTACAGGGGCGAGGTCGATCGCTTCTACCAGGCCATCGACTGGGACCTGCTGCTGTTCTTCGCAACGCTTTTCGTGGTCATCGGCGTGATGGAACACGCCCGTGTGCTGGCGCTCATCGGCCACGGCATCGCTGCGCTCGTGGGCCTGGGCACCCACGCAGGCAGCGCCGCGCTGCTGATGGCCTCGGCGGGAGCCAGCTCGGTCACCGACAACATCCCGCTGACGGCGGTTCTGGCGCGGATCCTTGCCGCCATGCACCATCCCGATCCCGGGCTCTGGTGGGCCGTGGTATTCGGCGCCAACCTCGGCGGCAATATCACGCCGATCGGCTCGGCCTCCACAGTGGTAGCTGTCACCATCATGCACAAGCACGAGCTCGGGATGGGATTCGGACGCTTCGTGCGCACCGCCCTGCCATTCGCCTTGATCCAGATACTGCTCGCCGTGGTCTACGTCGTCGTGTTCGTCGCCTGATCGGATAGCCCCCGGATGCTCGAGAACCTCGGCCTGCTTCTGCTCGGCGGCGCCCTGCTCTACTTCGGAGCGGAGTGGCTGGTGCGCGGCGGCGCGGGGCTGGCACGCGCCTTCGGGGTGAGCCCGCTGGTCGTCGGGTTGACGGTGATCTCCTACGGGACCTCGGCGCCGGAGCTCGCGGTGAGCATGCTGTCGGGCCTCGACGGCAAACCGCAGATCGCGCTCGGCAACGTCATCGGCTCGAACATCGCGAACATCGGCTTGATCCTGGGTCTGACGGCGCTGATCGCGCCTCCGCGCGTGGACGGCTCGCTGGCGCGGCGCGAGCTGCCGGTGCTGCTCGCGGCCAGCCTGGCGCTGCCGCTGATCCTGGTGCGCGGGCTGGCCGGGCACCTGGTCGCGCTCGGTTTCGTCGCGGGCGCGCTCGGCTTCACCTACGCGACGTTGCGCTGGGCGCGACCGGACGCCCGCCCCGACGACGAGCCAGGCGGGGATGAGCCGGCGACGGCCAACCGTCTGGTGCTCTCGGGGCTGGCCGTGCTGGGGCTCGCCCTGCTGCTCGGCGGCGGCAAGGTATTCGTGGACGGCGCCATCGGGCTGGCGCATCACTTCGGGATGAGCGAGCGGGTGATCGGGCTCACGGTGGTCGCTATCGGCACCTCCCTGCCCGAGCTGGCCGCGTCGCTGGTGGCGGCGCTCCGCGGTCACTCCGAGCTGGCGATCGGCAACGTCATCGGCTCGAACATCTTCAACGTGCTGCTGATCCTGGGCGCGACGGGGCTCGTGGCACCGCTGCACGGCAGTCTGCACGCGATGCGGCTCGACCTGGGAACAATGCTGACGCTGACGGTGTTCTGTATCTGGTCGCTCAGGACCTCGCGCCGCGTGACGCGCGTCGAGGGCGCCCTGCTGACCGCGGGGTACTTCGGCTTCCTGGTCGCGCTCATCGCGCTCGGCTGACGCGACGGTCCTCGGGCCGGCCGGGCCGGCTGAATCGCCGCCGGCTCGCCAACGTCCAAGAACTGCCGAATCGGCTGCCGGCCGCCGCAGCCGGGACTATCCTCTGCCCATGCCACTCGCATCCCGTCCGTGGCGCAGCGCCGGTGGGTTGACCACGGTAGCCGCCCTGCTGCTCGCCAACGCCTGCCAGACCTCCCGACCGGTCCAGTATCCGCAGCAGCGGCCGCCTCCCCCGGGCTACGCGCAGGGCCCCTACGCCCCGGGGCAGTACCCCCCGGGGCAGTATCCGCCGCAGCAGTACCCGCCCGGGCAGTACCCCGCGCAGCAGCCGCCGGGTTACGCGCAGCCCGGGCAGTACCCGCCGGGGCAATACCCACCGGGGCAGTACCCCGCGCAGCCGCCGCCCGCTCCGACCGCAGCGCCGGCCCCGGCGGCCGCACCGGTCGCCTACGACCCGATCAACACCGACAACGTGCAGTGGGAGCGCTCGCGCGCGCAGCAGATCATCGCCGAGCTGATCGCCGCGCTGCCGGCAGCCCAGCGCCAGCGCGTGCAGGGCATTCCGCTGGTCGTCGACAACACGCCGGGCGAAGTGAACGCCTTCGCCGCCTGCACGAAGGATGGCAAGGCGCTGATGACGATCACCGACGGCCTGCTCGACATCGAAGCGCACCTGGCCAACGCGAAGTCCACCGACGAGATGTTCCACTCGAACAAGACGTCGCAGTACATCCAGCTCATCGCAAAGTACCAGCAGCCGAACAGGCCCATCGTGCAGCCCGCTGCCGGCTTCTTCAATCCGGTCCAGCAGGCGAACCCTGCCCGCGTGGCGCGCCAGCACGTCCTGTTCGACGAGCAGGTCGCGTTCGTACTCGGCCACGAGCTCGCGCACCACTACCTCGGCCACCTTGGTTGCACCGGTCGTGGCGGGCTCGACGCGCAGGAGGTCGGGCGCGTGCTGTCGAGCGCGGTGCCGCTCTTCAACCAGCCGAACGAGTTCGCCGCCGACGCGGCCGGCACCAACAATGTGCTGACCGCCGGCGCGCACCGCCAGGGCGCGCATTGGACGGAGGAAGGCGGAATCCTGACGATGCAGTTCTTCGAAGGCGTGGAGCAACTGAGCCCGCTCGACATCCTGTTCGGCTTCGACCGCTCGCACCCCGCCCCGCAGCTGCGCATCCCCGTGATCCAGCAGACCGCAGCCGCATGGCGCACAACGGGCGGCGCCGGCCTGCCGATCCCGACGCTCTGAGCTCCAGCGCTCGCGGTGGCGCTGACCCGCAGGCGTCGCGGCTAGCGCGCGCGGCGGCGGCCCGAGCAGCGCAGGGCCTCGGGTCGCCATCCTCTACCCCGTGAAGCCGCCACCAGACTACGGCGTGCCACCGCAACCGATGCACGAACTAGAACAGGCCAGGCAGGATCGCGAGCGGGCCCGCGGCGGCGCAACCGGGGGCATGGGTGGAAGCAGCGGCGCCGGGGGCGACGCTGGCTGTGTGCCAACCGGTAGCTGCGCCGGAGTCGGTTGCGGGCCGGTGCCCGACGGCTGCGGGGGGTACCTCGACTGTGGCAGTTGCACAGCGCCTCCGGACAACGTCTGGGCCACGGAGGCTATCGGTCGGGACAATCGCGCGTCACCTGTAGCCGGTCACAGGTTGGCAGAATCTACTGCCACACGCGCGCACCGAGGCCGGCGCGGGAGTCGGCGTCGAGCTTGTCCAGCAGGTGGGTGACGTGGACTTCGACCGTTCGTTCGGCGCAGTCGAGGTGGGCGGCGATGATCTTGTTCGACTCGCCCTCGACAACGTGGGCGAGCACTTCGAGCTCGCGTGGGGTGAGAGCGAAGCGCTGCGCTGCTGCGCGCAGCCTCGCCTCGAGCCCGTCGCGTCGCGAGCGGGCCCGGGCGATGGCGACGACGTACCCCGGGGCGCCGTGCACAGCGAGCGGCAAGAGTTCGAATTCCGTGCACCGTTCGGGATGGAGCTCCACGGGACACCCGGTGACCGCGCCGCCTGGTCCCGGGTTGCCGAGCACCGCCCCGAGGGCGTCTCGCTCTGGTTCGTCGAGCTGCCCGACCACGGGGAAGCACCGGACAGCAACGACAGTTTGCCCGCCTACGAGCGCGAGCTGGACGCGATCATCGAGTCGGCACCCGCACCGGTGGTGCTCGTGGGGTTGTCCGTCGGCGCGTTCCTGGCGGCGCGCGCCGCGGCACGCCATGTCGAACGCATCGAGCGCATGCTCCTGTGCGGCGGCTTCACCGGCTTCGACGCGGACGGATTGAACCTGCGCCGGGGCCTGGCCGCGGCGCTGCGTTCCGGGCAGGAAACGCCGGCGAGTCTGCTGCCGCAGTTCCTCGATCCCCTGCTGCACCCCGACGAGCGCGATGAAGTCGCGGTACAGATCGTGCGACGCGCGGAGCATGACCCGGCAGTGCGCTTCGCGCGAGCCATGGAACGCATGCTGGACATGGGACAAGGGGACTTCCGTATCGCTCGCTACCAACCCCCTACCCGGGTGCTCCACGCCCGCGGCGATCCCCTCGTGCCGCTTGTCGAGGGCGAGCGATTGGCCGGGCTCGGAGACAACGCAGAGCTCGTGGTGCTCGACGCCCACTCGCACTTGTTGCCGCTCAGTCACGCGCCCGAGGTTGCTCGGCACCTGTTCGCCTAGCAGGAGTAGGCATTTCGCGAGCGGCGTGAGTCGGCATGGCGGGCGGTTGCACCTGCTCGTGGAACGGGCCCCCAGGGCGACCCGGGGGCCGCAGCCGCAGCCGCACGCCGTCGCTACGGCCAGCGGCTGCCAGGACCCAGCCGGAAAGCCAGAGCTCATCTGCCTCTTTCCGCGCAACCCGTGCTGTGGATCAGTCGACTAGCGGGACGGCAGCGTGAGCGACAAGACCGAGGAACCGACACCAAGACGCCTCAGGAAGGCGCGCGAGGACGGCGACAGTCCCGTCTCTTCGGCATTGGTGCAGGCCGCGGGCTTCGTCGTGGCGATCACGCTGGCGCCGGCGGCGGTCGCGGCCACCGCTGGACGCGCGACGGCGCGCATCCAGCAGGCGCTCGAGCATCCGCTGCAGGCCTTCTCGCCGATGGGCCTGGCGCTGGACGTGCTCACGCTTTCCCTACCGCTGATCGCCGCGGCGGCGCTGGTCAGCGCAGTCGTGGGCTTCGTGCAGACGGGCGGCATCGTCGCGACGAAGAAGCTCGCGCCCGATCTCTCCAAGGCGAACCCCATCACCGGGCTCAAGAACATCTTCAACTGGCAGCGCATCCTGGGCGTGGTGCGCTCGCTCGTCGGCGCGCTCGTGGTCGGCTGGCTCGCGGTGCGGCTGCTCGCCGATCACGGCAGCGACCTGGCGAACTGCATCGGCAACATCGGCGCGGCGGCGGTGGTGGCGTCCGACCTCGCGCGGCACCTGTTGTGGATCGCGGCGCTGGTCGGGCTGGGCCTGGCCCTGCTCGACGTGCTGATCACGCACTGGTCGTGGAAGAAGCGGCTGCGCATGAGCAAGGACGAGGTCAAGCGAGAGTACAAGGAATCCGAAGGCGACCCGGAGATCAAACAGGCCCGCAAGCAGGCGCACCACGAAATGCTGCGCGGCGCGACCATCTCGGCGGTCAAGGACGCAACGGTGGTAATCGTGAATCCGACGCATCTGGCAACGGCCCTGCACTACGTGGAATCCGACGAAGAGGACGCCGCGCCGCGCATCGTGGCGCAGGGCGAGGGCGATCTGGCGCGGCAGATGATCGATGCGGCCCGCGCCTGGGGCATTCCGGTCGTGCGCGATGTGCCCATCGCCCGCGCGCTCTCCGAGCTCGAAATCGGCGACGAGATCCCGGAAGCGCTGTACGAAGCCGTCGCCGAGATCCTGCGCGAGGTGTGGGAGCAGGCCGGGGGCGACGAAGCGGACGCTTCCGCCGGCGACTGATCGAGCGCGGGCTCAGCCTTCTGCGACCGATAGCCACGCGGCAGCGGCGGCGGGCTGCTCCGCGCTGTTCGACAGCTGCGAAAGGAAGCGGGCGCAGGCGCGCTCGCCGCTCCTGTCCTGCGCTTCACGGGCGCGCGCCAGCCCTTCCAGCGCTTCGAGCACGGCCTCGGCCAGGCGCCCCGCCGCTGCCAGGCCGATGCCGTGGGCGAGCGCGGCACGGCAGCGTTGGGCGTGAGCGAGCGGGCGCGCTCGCTCGCTCACGCTGCGTAGAAGTCGCAGCGCTTCGCTCGTGTCGCCGCGTCCAAGCGCGCTCATCGCCGCCAGCCGATCGGCGACCAGCTCGTGGTCGCCCTGCTCGCGTAGCTGACCTACCAGTTCGTCGACCGTGTCCAGATCGCCGTCGCGCAGCGCCTGCGCGGCGCGTGCGCCCTGCCCCGCCCCTTCCATGGCGTAGACGAGCTCCGCGCGCGCGCCCGCGTTCCGCACCGACGCGGGCGCCGGGGCCGGCTCGGTCAGCGGTCCCCGCTCGACGCGCAGCCAGCTCGACCACATCCCGACCAGTCCGCGCTCCGCGAGCGCTTCGAGGTCCAGCACGTCCGCGAACCGGTGCAGCGAGCCGGCGGATTGGTCGAGCCCCGCGGCCTCCGCCGAGGCGCCGGCCCGGCGGGCCAACGCGCGCGCCTGCTCGGCGTTGCCCGAAAGCAGCGCGTGCAGCGCCGCGGAGCTCTGCGCCAGCGGGCGCTGGCTCGCGATCAAGAGCTCCACCGCCGCTCGATGCAGCTCGACGCCCCGCGCCGGATCGAGCAGATCGAGCAGCGCGTCGCGATGCGTGGCGCTCGGCAGCGCCATCAGCTGCCCCCCCCGCGCCGCGCGAGCCAGCGGCAGCGCACCAGCCGCACCACGACCGCGTCGGGATCGTCGGGCGACTCCTCCAGCCTTTCCATCAGGCCCAGCACGTCGGCGCGGCGCGCCACGCCCCCCAGCACGGCCAGCGCTTCCAGCAGCGCGCGCTCCGGGGGCTCAACGAAGCGCAAGCGCTGCTCGACCCAGTGGCGCGCGTTCTCGCCGCGTCCCCTGCCCGCAGTGCGCACGCGGACCACGAGCTCGGCACCGTCCCACACCAGGTCGCCGGCCTCGATGCTCTCGGCCACGGCTTCACGCACGGCGAGCGGCGACCCCCGCCCGCGGCGGCCCCAGCGCTGGGCCGCGCGATCGCCGAGCGTGCCGCCGCTGGCCGCCCGGGCGAGCGCGGCGGCCTCGGCGCCGTGCAGGGCCGCGAGCGCGAGCTCCGCCGACACGGGCAGCTCGGCGAGAGCAACCGGCAGCTCTTCCGCGGCACCGATGCGCGCGACCACCCTGAGCTGCTCCTGCTGCGCGGCGGCGGCGATCGCCGCGAGCGTGTCGGCGTCCACCTCGCGGGCGTCGTCCACGACGACCAGCGCCTCGCCCTGCGCCTCGGGGCTCATGCGAAGCCAGGCGCCGATCAGCGTTGCCGCCGCGTCCACGTCCAGCCCCTCTCCCCCGAGCAGGCTCTCGAGCAGCGCTTCTGCGACCGGCTCCAGCCCTGTCGTGTCCACGCCCTCGGCGCGAGCGCCGGCCAGCGCGAACGAGAGCGCGCCGAGCGGCTCGCCCGCCGCGTGGGGACCGACGTGCAGCGTGCGGGCGGAGGCGTGCTCGTTGGCGATGTCCTCGAGCAGGCGCGAACCGCCGCTCCCCCGGTCGCCGCGGACCACGGCGACCTCGCCTGGCGCGAGCACCAGCTGTTTCGCGTGCGTGCTGCCGACGTGCTCGGGCGGCTGCAGGTGGCTTACGCCGGCGGCCACCACGCTGCGCCACGGGTGCGCCAGATCGAGCCGCAGGCCGCGGAAGCGCGAGCGGCCGAACATGCCGAGCCGCGCGCCGCGGACGAGCACCTCGCCGTCATCGAGCGCCGGATCGAGCAGCACCTCGCCCTCACGCGCGACGTGGGCCAGCGCCGTGGCGCGCTCCAGCGCCGGGCCGGCGGCCAGCGCTACCTGCGAGCCGGCGCCCAGCACGACAGAGACCTCGTCCGGCCGCCACGCCGGCACTGAATCCGGCCGGCAGCGCGCCGCCGCCCTCGTCATCGCGCTCGCCGAGCACCAGCTCCACGGCGTCGTCGAGCACCTCGAAATCGAACGCGACGCTGCCCACGTGCCACGCCACCACGCGACCACCTAGCGCTTCCGAACGGCGCATCAACGACTGCGCCGCCCCGACGGGATCCGCCTCCGGCGGACTATCACGCCAGTGAAAGCTGACCACGACGCGCATGGCCATCAGCGGCGCCTGGCGGCCCCCCGGACTGTCGGGCGATCACGCATTCACTTGCCGACGCGGATCTTCTTCTTCAGCGCCGACAGTTCGTCGTCGACCTCGCTCGAAGCGCCGCCGTCGCCTCGCTCCTCCGCGGCGCCCCCGTGCTCGAGCGCCCGGAACCGCGCTTCCACTTGGTCGCGCGTCATGCCGCCCGGGCCGCGCCCTCCGCCGAGCGCTTCGTTCACCTCGGCCTGCGCCTGGATGGCGGTCTCCACGCCCTCGATCTGGTCCTCCATGCGCCGGAACTCGTTGAAAACGCGCTCGCTCCACCGCCGGCACCGAGCCCCTCCGCGCCGCCGCCGGCCTTGGCCTGCTTGGCGCGCGCGATGAGCGTGCTCTTCTTCGCCTTGATCTCCTCGACCTTCTGCTCCATGCGCTCGAGCTCGGCCTTCATCTCGAGCGCCTGCCCGCGCTGCTCGGCGCGCAGCGCCTCGGCGCGATCGCGCTCGCCGGTGAGCCGCTTCTTCTGCAGGAGCGCCTCGCGCGCCAGCTCGTCGTCGTCGTGGCGCACGGCGAGCTCGGCGCGCTTGGCCCACTTCTCGACTTCCTTGTCGAGCTCCTCGACCTTCTTGCGGAGCTGCTTCTCCGCCGCGACGCCGCGCACGACTTCCTGGCGCGCCGCGCGGATCTGCTGCTGCATCTCGCTCCAGCGTCAGCTCGATGGACTTCTTCGGGTCCTCGGCCTTGTCGAGCAGCGCGTTGAAGTTGCTCGAAATGACACGCCCCATGCGATCGAAAACGCCCATGCGCTAGACCATGCCACGCCGCCGCGCGGCTGCCCAGAGGCGCCGGATGGCGACTTTCCGCGGGATTCTCTGGGGGTCCTGGCAGCCACTCCACGCCGCAGATACGCCACGCTCGCGCCGCGCGGAGCGTCCCGGCCTCGCCGCGAGACGAGGGACGAACCGCCAAGGCGCCAAGAGCGCCAAGGGGGTCCGGGCCGAGCGCGCAGCTTCGAACCCGGAATGTCGCTCCAACCGACAACGAGCGCGTCATGCTGCGGCTTGGGTCCGGAAATGTCGGTGAGGCCGACGACAGACGCCGCAAGCTATAGCTTGGCGCCGGAAATGTCGGTCCAACCGACATCCAGCGCGTCATGCTGCGGCTTCCAGCTCGAAATGTCCGTCTCGCGCGGGGCCGAGCGCGCGACCGCCTGCCCGGTCAGCTCGAGCGCCTCGAGCAGTGCGAGCCGGTCGGCGTGCTCGAGATTGTACTGGGCGCGCAAGCCGGGCTTGGTGGCGACGCGCCAGCGGTAGCCGGTGCCGACGGGTCCGCGGCGCACGCGGCGGCGGCCGATGGCGAGCTCGAGCGTGGCGAACCAGATATCGGCGCGGGCGATGCGCGCCGTCATCTCGGTCGGCTCGCGTCTAGCGGTTGACGATGTGGATGGCGTGGCCGAGCGCGGCGGCGCTGGCCTCCATGAGCGCTTCGCCGAGGGTCGGGTGCGGGTGGATGGTGAGCGCCATGTCCTCGGCGGTGGCGACCATCTCGAGCGCCAGCGCGGCTTCGCTGATGAGATCGCTCGCCGCGGGGCCGACGATGTGGATGCCGACGATGCGCTTCGATTCCTTTTCCATCACGACCTTCACGAAGCCGTCGGTCTCGCGGATGCTCATGGCGCGGCCGAGCGCGGCGAAGGGAAGCTTGCCGCTCTTCACGTCCAGGCCCTGCTCCTTCGCGGCCTGCTCGGTGAGGCCCGACGGTGGCGATCTCGGGATCGGTGAAGATGATGCCGGGGACGGTGACCCAGTCCTTGCCGGCGCGGTTGCCCGCGATCACCTCGGCGCACACCTCGCCTTCCTTGCTGGCCTTGTGCGCGAGCATGGGCGGGCCGCTCACGTCGCCGATGGCGTAGATGCCCTCGACGTTGGTCTGGCACACGTCGTTGGTCTGCACGAAGCCGCGCTGCGTCGATCTGCACGCCGAGCTGCTTCCAGGCCGATGCCGCGCGAGCGCGGCTTCATGCCCACGGCGACGAGCACGGCGTCGCACTCGATCGACTGCGTCTCGCCGCCCTTGTCGCACCTTGACGCGCAGCGAGCCGTCCGGCGCTCTTCTCGTACGCCCTCGGCCTTGGCGTTCGTCGAGGATCTCGCGCCGCGCTTCTTGAGCTTGCGCTCGACGACCTTGGTGCAGTCCGGGTCGGTGCCGGGCAGCAGGCCCGGCGTGAGCTCCACCACGGTGAGCTGGCTGCCGAACGCCTGGTAGACCATGCCGAGCTCGAGACCGATGACGCCGCCGCCGATCACGACCAGTCGCTTGGGCACGTGGCGCAGGCTGACGGCCTCGCGCGCGCCGATGACGCGCTCGCCGTCGAACTCGAAGCCCGGGATCTGGATGGTGGCCGAGCCGCGTGGCGACGACGATGCCCTTGCTTCGCGACCAGTCGGCGGCGTCTGGCCGTCCTTGCCTTTCACCTCGACGGTGCGGCGGTCGACGAGCTTGCCGCTGCCCTCGATGATCGTGGCCTTGTTGGCCTTGAGCAGCTGTGCGCACGCCGCCGGTGAGCTTCTTGACGATGCCGTCCTTCCAGTCCTGCATGCGGTCGGAGTCGAGCTCGACCGTGCCGAACTCGAGGCCCACCTCGTCGGCGGTGTGCGCCTTGTCGTACAGGTGCGCGTTGGCGATCAGCGCCTTGGACGGGATGCAGCCCCAGTTGAGGCACACGCCGCCGTACTCTTCCTCCTCGACGCACGCCACGCTCTGCCCGAGCTGCGCCGAGCCGGATCGCACACACGTAGCCGCCGGGCCCGCCGCCCAGACACGATCGCATCGAACTGTTCATCCGCCATGCGGCCGCGTGTTAGCGGAAGCCCGCGCGCGTCACAAGCTCCCGCTCAGTGCGACTCGGCGCGGGCGGGACGAGAGCAGCTCGGCGCGCTCTTCCTCGAGGTTCCACGGCAGGCGAGGCGTAGACGTCGTCGAACAGCGTCTCGCGCTCGGGCGGGCCGTACTGCTCGACCTCGTTGACGGCCGCCGAGAATCTCCTCGCCGAGCTCCTGGTCGATCTTGCGCTTCGAGCGCGTCGTCAAGCACGCCGAGGTAGGCCAGGTGGCGGCGGAAGCGATCGACGGGATCCTTCTTCGCCCACTCCTGGACCTCTTCCTCGGAGCGGTAGCGCGTCGGGTCGTCGCTCGTGGAGTGGGCGCCCATGCGGTAGGTCACGCACTCGATGAACGTCGGCCCGCCGCCTTCGCGCGCGTGCTGCGCCGCGTCGCTGACGGCGCGGTAGACGGCGAGGATGTCGTTGCCGTCGACGCGCAGGCCCGGCACGCCGTAGGCCTTGGCCTTGACGGCGATCGTCTGCGACGCCGTCTGCCGCGACGTGGGCACGCTGATCGACCAGTGGTTGTTCTGGCAGATCATGACGCACGGCACGCGGAACACGCCCGCGAAGTTCATCGCGTTGTGGAAGTCGGGCTGGCTGGTCGCGCCGTCGCCCATGAAAGCCCACGGTGACGATGCGATCGCCGCGCTTCTTCGCCGCCCAGGCCGCGCCTACGGCCTGCGGGATCTGCGGGCCGATGCAGCTCGACCAGGAAACCTGGTTCACCTCGCGCGCGGACATGTGGCTCGGCATCTGCCGGCCCTTGAGCACGTCGTAGCCGTTGCCGAACACCTGCGCGAGGTAGCGCGTGAGCGGGAAGCCGCGCACCAGCATGATCGCGCTCTCGCGCAGCGCCGGGAACACCCAGTCGCCCGGATCGAGCGCGAAGCCGGTGCCAATGGGCGGCGCTTCCTGTCCGGTGCAGCTGCCGTAGAAGCCGATGCGGCCCTGGCGCTGCAGCGCGACCATGCGCGTCTCGAGGATGCGCACGCGGCGCATCTCGCGGTACATCGAAAGGAGCACGTCCGGCGCCAGGAACGGATCGGTTGCCGGATCGGTGCGGCCGTCGTCGCGCAACACGCGCATCAGGCCGAGCGTGGGGTCCTGGTTGGCTTCGTTGACCTCGCTCATGATGGGGGACGACGCTTAACACGAGCCGAGGCGCGGCGGCAGCCCCCGTGACAGCGGCCGCGCGGAGGCCCCCGCGTCGCGGCGTTTCTGCGGTGCGGCTCAGAGCCCGGCGTCGCTGCAGCTGATGCCCGGGTTCGTCCCGCCGTCGAGCCCGAGCGGATCGCCGCAGTAGCCCTTGTGCCCGAGCTGGCTCTCGAGCGTGGCGTTGTTGAAGGGCAGGCAGACTAGATCCGGATCAAGACAGTCGCTGTTGCAGTCGCAGGTCTGCCCGCAGGCGCCCTGGTCGCCGCGCCCGGCATTGGCGTCGTAGACGAACACGCAGTAGGCGTCCGCCGGACCGCTGCCGTCCCAGCCACAACTCGGCACGGCGCCGATGGTGCAGCGCTCGGAGCAGGTATACGTGAACGGCGCGCCGCCGAACGAGTGCACCACGCCGCCGCAGGTGCCGCGGCATGGGTCGGCGCCCGCGTCGGAGCCCGGAGCGGGGCACGACGAGCCGACCGGCAGCCCCTGCGCCGCCTGATCGTCGCACAGGCCCGTGCGCGGATTGCAGGTGCGGCCGCCGCAGTCGGCGTCGCTGTTGCAGTTCGGCCGGCAGTAGCCCTTCCCGGTCGAGACGTTGTTCGAGTCGTAGACAGGCTCGCACGCCAGCTCGTGGCGTCCGTGACACTTGCCGGGATCGAAGTCCGTCAGCGAGTCCGGCCCCGCCGAGCAGCCTTCGAGGCAGACACCGTGCGGCGAGCCGGGCGCGCCGAGATCCACGCACACCGCGGCCGGATCGATCGCGGTGCAGATGCTGGAACTCGACTTGCCGAGATCGGCGGTGCAGTCGGCGGTGCACAGACCCTTGGCGGGGCCGGCGCCACCGAGCTCGGTGCTGTCGGCGCCGAGGCAGGTGAGACCGGCGGCACAGTCCTGGCTTGTGCTGCAGGCGCGGCCGAGCGGCGTGGTTGCTGCCGCGTCCCCGCCCACGCCCGCGCCGCCACCGGTGCCCGCCCCGCCATCAACGCCTCCGGTGCCGGCGCTGCCGCCCGCTCCAGAAGCGTCGCCGGTGGACGAGCCGCCGTTGTTCGAGCTGCTGCACGCTGCCACGAGGGACAGCGCCAGGCCGAGAGCCACCCCGGCAGAAAGCGCGCGCATTGTCGGTGTCATCCAGGACCTTGGACGTGCCACGCCGCCGATCGAAGCACTCCCACGTGCGGCCCGCGGGCCGGAGAAGCGGCACGGGTCGCGACTGCTAGGCTCGGCGCGGCCATGTACACGCCTTCCCCGCTGCCGCGCACGCTCGAGGCAGCCGTCCGCGACGTGACGCACAAGAAGCCCGAGGTGCGGATGTCGGCGGTGCGCGACCTGGGCCGAATCGCTGGTGGCGACGAGCGCAAGGCCGCGCTCGCGGCGCTGGTCAGAGCGCTCGAGCACGACGAGACCGCCGCGGTGCGGTCCGAAGCGGCGATCGCGCTGGCCGACGCGCAGGCCCACGAGTGCCTCGGCGCGCTCGTGGCAGCGCTGGACGACGGACACACGCGCGTGAGGCAGATGGCGATGCTAGCGCTCGGCGAAACGGCCCGGCCCAGCGACAAGAAGGCGCGAGGCATCATCGAACGGGCGCTCGGCGATGGCTCGGCCGAGGTGCGCTTCCAGGCGCTCATCGCGATGCACCGCATCGCGGGCGACGACGCCGAGCAGGCCGTGCTCGCCAAGACGCACGACGACGACGCGCACATCCGCCACGTCGCGCTGCGCCTGGCGGAGGAGCGCCACCTGGAAGCGGGCGGCGAGCTGCCCGAACCGCTCAGGCTGCGCGCGCGCGGTGCGCTCAGGGACGACGCTCCATCGGTGCGGCTGGCGGCCGCCGTCCTGCTCGCACGGGCCGGCGACGAGGCGGGAAAGCAGGTGATCGCCGACGCAGTCAATTCCGGCAAGGGCGTGGATCCGGAAGACGAGCAGGCGGCGATCCAGCTCGCTGGCGAGCTCCGCATCGAAGCGGCGCGCGGCGGGCTCATGCAACGCGCCTGGAGCATGCTGCCGACGCGCCGCCCCCGCTACAAATGGCAAGCGCGCATCGCGCTGGCGGCGCTGGGCGACACACGCGCACGCCAGTCGATCCTGCGCGGGCTGGATTCGTGGTCGCGCGATGCGCGCACGCTGGCCGTCGCGGCGGCGGGCCGCGCGGGGCTGTCCGAAGCGCGCCCGCTGCTCGAGGCGATGAGCCGCGACGCGGCCCGGGCAGACCCGGAAGCCGTGCGAGAAGCGCTCGAACAGCTAGGCGAGCGCGAGTAGGTTTTCGACTCGAACCGACATGAGGGGCACATTCCGCTCGGTGATCGAATCGCGCTCGGCGCTGGTCGTTGCCGCGACCGTAGGCGCCGTCGTGCTGCTCGTTCACGCCTGGCACCGGCGGCAGGCAGGCCGCCACCCCGACGCCCCGAGCGTGACAAGCGTGCCCCCGCCACGACCCCGACCGTCGACTCGACCGGCAGCGTCACCGACACCTCCCGCCTCTGCGTCCGCCAACGGATGGCGATCTCTGCCTCGCGAGCCCACCACCTGCGGCCCGGCACCCGTGGTGCTCGAACTGGAGCCAACGCACGTCTCGAGCGCGACCAGGAACTCGGTGAACCCCATCACAAGGAAGTCGCCCCAGTCTCATCCACACGAACTCACGGCGCCGGAACAGCGCACTGCCCAGGGACTGATCCACAAGGCATCCGCCACCGAGCACGCACCGGACTGCGCATTCATCTCGCTGCCCGACGGTTCGTCGTTTTTCCTGAAGGGAACCAGATCGTCCTGCCTCGACGGCTGCGAGGTCTCGACCGGAGGGCTCACGCCCGGCATGGCGAAGTGGATGCTGGCGTTCGCCACCGCGACGTCCATGACCATCGGGGGGTTCGATAGCGCGTTCATTCCCGAGGGAGTCCGCTCCGAGCACGCGGGCAGATCGTACGCGCGCACGGTGAAGAACCCCCAGCAGCTTTGGCACTGGGTCCAGAAGGCACAAGCGGCCGACGAGCAATACCGCGCGCAGGTCGTGCACTCCCTCCAATGATGACCGCCCGGCGGTAGCCCGGGTGGGGGGGGGCGGCAGCTTCTTCGGGGCGCCAGGCTGGGTTTCGTCAAGAGGGCGCACGCGGCGGTTGCAGTGCGGGGGCGGCAGTGGCTGGATGGCGGCATGGCACGGCCCGGGTGGAACGCAGTCCGCTTCGATCCCTCGCGGAAGGGCGGACACGTCGAGAGCTACTTCCTCAAGCTGAACGATCCCACCGGGCGCCGCGCGCTGTGGCTCAAGGCGACGATCCTGGCGCGGCCAGGGCGCGACCCGGTGGCGGAGGCCTGGGCCATCGCGTTCGATCGCGAAGGCGAGCACGTGGGCGTCAAGCAGGTAGTGCCGTACGAGGACGCACGGTTTGCACGCGAGGGCTTCGATGTGGAAGTAGCGCACGTGCACTTTGCCGACGGGCACGTGGAGGGCGACATCGAGCACGATGGACACCGCATCGATTTTTCGCTCGACTTCGACGCGGGCGGTCCGCCCCTGATCCCCTTTCCCAGCCTGAAGATGTACGAGACCAAGCTGCCGAGCTCGAAGCTGGTCACGCCGCATCCCGACACGAGCTTCTCGGGACAGTTCTCGGTCGACGGCGGCGAGCAGGTGTTGGTCGACGGCTGGCGCGGCATGCAGGGGCACAACTGGGGCGCACGGCACGCGGAGCTGTACGGCTGGGGGCACGTCAACCAGTGGGAGGGCGAGAGCGACCTCTTGCTCGAGGGCGTCACAGCGCGCGTCAAGCTCGGCCCGGTGCTGGCGCCGCCGCTGACGCTCGTGTGCGTGTGGCACAAGGGCGTGCGCTACGAGTTCAACGCGCCGCGCGAGCTGCTCCATGCGCGCGGCAGCATCACGCCGCGCAGCTGGCGTTTCTCTGCGGAAAACCAGCAGGCGCGCGTGGAAGGCGAGCTTTCCGCCGACACGCGGGATTTCGTGGGCCTGTACTACGAGAACCCGAACGGCGAGATGACCTACTGCCTCAACTCCAAGATCGCAGAGGGGCGGCTACGGCTCGAAGTGAAGGGGCGCCTGCCGCTCGAAGCCACCACGCACTCGGCCGCGCTGGAGATCGGCACGAAGGACGCGTCGCACGGCGTCCGCATGCTGGTGTAGCGCGAGCCAGGCCCTGGTCGGTTCCGCCCCGCGCTCTCCAGGCTACGGCCCGGTAGGCAGCGCGAAGTCCTTGATCACAGCCATGTGCTGCATGCCGTTCACGCCGGAATCTCCCGCCTGGACCGGCGCGACCTCGGACAGCGGCGTGTACACGCGGCTGTCGAACACCAGCCCGGAAGCGTAGCTGCTGGCGCCGATAGCGACGGGAAGCTCGCGCTGGGCCAGGGCGGCATTGGGCAGGACCCAGTCGTAGGGCTTGTTGCGGTTTGCGTTGGTGCGGTCATTGCCGTTCTGGTCCGCGGGGCGCGTTCCGTTCGTGACCACGACGGAAGACAGCTCGCCTACGGCCAGCTCGGTGGTACTGCCCGTGTTGAGATCGCCTCCCACCACCAGATAGCCCCCCGCAGGCACCTGCGCCTGGATGTCGGCGACCAGATCCTTGGCCTCCTGGGCGCGGGTAGTGGTCGTGGACGTCTTCATGTGGACGCTCACCGCCCACAGATCGATCGGACCGGGCACGTCGATGCGCGCCCAGACGAAATCGCGATCCGGAACGCTCTGGTCCTGCCACTCGCCGTAGCCGGTGATCGGGTAGCGGCTCACCACGCCGTTCGGAATGCCCCCAACCTGTGCCTCGCGGTAGAAGCAGAAGCTCGTTCCGAAAGCCGTGTCGACGAGATCGCGGAGTGTGCCGTGGCGGTACTTGAACTCCTGGACCATCACGATGTCCGGCGCCAGCCCCTGGAAGATGCGGATGCCGGGCAGCTCGTACGACTGGTAGTTATCGCTGGTGATGTTGGCCGCCACGATGCGCACGCGCACGGTAGCGCCCGCGTCCGGCTCTGCGGCGTCCGCCGGCGAAGCCTCCGCGGCGGCGTCAGGCAGCGGGGCGTCCGGCGCGGCATCCAGTGCGGCGGCGTCGGACGCCGAGGAGTCGACGGCAGCATCCACGGCCGTTCCGGCTTCCGGAACGCCACCCGCACCTGACGCGGGGCAGTCGAAGATCCCGCCGGTCGTGCTGCCACCCTGCCCTCCCGCGCCGCCCTGGCCTCCCGCGTCGACGCCACCTCTGCCGCCCTGGCCTCCCGCGTCGACGCCACCTCTACCGCCCTGGCCCCCCGGAGCTCCCGCCCCTACGCCGCCCTGCCCTCCGGCATCGAAGCCGGCGCTGCCGGAGCCCCCGTCGAGCCCGCCGCTGCCGGCGACGCCGCCGGAACCCGCTGCCGCATCGAGCCGGGTTCCTGCGCTTCCCCCGGAAGACGCAGGGCTGACCCCGACGGGTTCGTCGGAGCAGCCCTGGGCGCAGGCGAGCGCCAGCAACGCGAAAGCAAGCAGAGAACGCCGCATCGTCGTCGCAGGCTACCCCTGTCGCGTCACGAACGCACGCGCCCTCCCACAGCAGCGGGACGGTCGTGGAGCTCTCGCTACGTTTCGTCCGACGGCGTCGCGAGCAGCGCGTCGCCGATCGCCGCGCGCAGTGCGCTTGCGTCGAAGGGCTTGCGCAGGAGCTTCGCACCGAGCCCAGCAATCTCCGACTCGTCCTCCGGTCGTGCGAAGCCGCTGATGAGCACGACGCGCGTGTGGGGCCTCTGCATCCCGCACCCACGCGGCGACCTCGAGACCATCCGGCGGCGGCATGCGGATGTCGCAGATGACGAGATCGAACACCCCGCGCTCGAGCGCCCACAGCGCGCCCGCGCCATCGGCTTCTGCGACCGCTTCGCCGAACTCGGTCGCGATGCGCCGCACCACGCGGCGCACCAGCTCGTCGTCGTCGACCACCAGGATGCGAAAGCCGCTCATGCTTCGCTCTCGTCGGGCGCGATCGGGATGCGCACGGTGAAGCGCGCGCCTCCCGACGGCGCGCTGTCACAGCACAGCTCGCCGCCGTGCTCGGCCACGATGCCCTGCGACACCGACAGCCCGAGCCCGGTCCCCTCGCCGAGCGCCTTGGTAGTGAAGAACGGCTCGAAGATCTGTGCGGCGTGCTCGAGCGGGATGCCTCCGCCACTATCCTCGACAGCGTAGCTGATGTGCGCGCCGTCCTGCTCGACGGCGATGCGGATGTTCCGCGGCGCTTCGGCGGGCAGCGCGTCGAGTGCGTCGCGCGCGTTCGCGAGCAGATTGACGAACACCTGCTCGAGCCGTTCTGCGTCTCCGAGGAGCCGCGGCAGATCCGATGCGACCTGCAGGTCGAGATCGATGCCGTGCTGTTTCAGCTGCTCGCCCAGCAGCTCCAGCGCGTCGGCGAGGGGCAGCTCGGGTTCAATGCGGCGGTGCTTGAAGGACGACTGCCGCGCGAAGGTCCGGACGTTGTCGACAATGTGCCCCATGCGCTCGGCGGCCTTGCCGATCAGCTCGAGGTCCGCGACATGGTCGGCGACGCGGGCTTCGGCGTGTTCGGGGATGAGCTCTGCCAGCGTGCGGATCACGGTCAGCGGCTGGTTGAGCTCGTGCGCGACACCGCCGGCGAGCTGGCCGAGCGCAGCGAGCTTGGTGGACTGGACCAGCTGCTGCTGGGTGCGCGACAGCTCCTCGCGCTCGTGCCGGAGCGCCTCGACCAGTCGAGCAACCTCTTCGGCGGTAGCGTTGACCAGGAATGCCAGTACGTCGAGCGGATCCCCACTGTGGTCGCGCTCGGCGCGGGCATCGAAACGTCCCGCCGCGATGGAGAGCAGCACCTCGGTGATTCGGCCGAGCGCCGGTTCGAGCTCGGCGGCGAGCTCACCGCGGTCGCCCGCGGGTCGCTCAGAGCGGTCCGCCATGTTCCTCTACCATCCTGCGCGCCCAGGTTTCGGCCGCCGGAAGATCCGGAAACATCTTCAGCAAGACGCGGGGCCGGTTCAGACCCATGAAGAACGAGCCGATGGCACGGGAGAGCGCCGAGCCGCACACCAGGGCCAGCCCGCAGTAGAGGTCCGGGTCGGCTTCCTCGGTCCAGACGCGGCGACTGCCGGCATCCTGCGAGCGCACGTCGTCGAGCACCACGATCAGCGCCGCGCGGCGACCGCGCTCGCGCACGATGCGTGCGAATTCCTCCAGCGAGGCGCGCGCGTCGGGCTCGGACTGGACGTAGCCCTTGCGTGGAACGGCGATGACGATGTCCGGGGCCAGTTCGTAGTATGCGCCGGCGGCGGTCCCCCCGACCGCGTCTCAACTCACCCGGGTCGAAGCCTGCCACGATGGCGAAGCCTAGCGCGCCGGGGCCAGCACGTCCCGTTTTTCCGGAAACCTGGAGCGCCCTGTGGAAGGCGCCTAGGCGACGTGCACCAGCCGCCGGAGCCCTTCGCTCGCCAGCTGCAGGGTGCCGCTCGCGAGGGCGACGGCCACCGCGCCGACCGCCAGCACGTGCGGGGCGCGCAGCATGGCCAGTGTGCCCTGCTCCAGCAGCGAGCCGAGGCTCACCCCGTCAGGCGGGCCGAGCCCGACGAAGCCGAGGGCCGTCTCGCCGAGCACCACGCCCGCGGCCGCGGTACCGAGCTGGACGGCGACCGGGCCAAGCAGGTTCGGCAGCACGTGCGCCATCACAACGCGCGCGCGCGGCGCGCCGAGCGCCCGCGCGGCTTCTACGAACTGCGAATCGGCGAGGGTCCGCGCCTGCGCCACGCTGATGCGCGCGAACGACGCCCACGAGGTCACGCAGAACACCAGGCCGATGTACAGACGCGACGGCACCTCCACCGCGGACAACACAGCCAGCGCCATCAGGAACGTCGGAAACGACTGCACCAGATCGCACACGCGCAGCGTCCAGCGTTCGAAGCGCCCCCGCGAGAGCCCTGCCGCGCCGCCGAGCGGTGTGCCAACCAGGAAACCAAAGAGCGAGACCGAAGCGGCGAGCGCCAGCGCGCGCAGCGTCGCGTGACACGCCAGCGGCAAGAGGTCGACGCCCGCGTCGCCGCTGCCCAGCGGCCGCCCCGCCGTCGGCCCAGCCCAGGCGAGCTCGAGCGTCAGGCGCGATGGCGAGTGGTGCGAGAGGAGCGCGTAGAGGCCGGTCCCGAGCGCCAGCAGCAGAGCCGGCAGGAGCGCCAGCAGCGCCGCGCGGCGACGCCTCGAGTCGCGGTTCATTCCTGCCCCCGCGGGTCGATCACGGCCGACAGCGCCGCGGCCGCGGCCTGGGCCGCCACGAACAGGAAGCCCGCCGCGATCACCGACGCCTCGAGCACCGGGATGTCGCGCGCGGCGTAGGCCTGGAGCATCAGGGTGCCGAGGCCGGGGCGCTCGAACAGCCGCTCGAGCACGACCGCGCCTCCGAGCAGCGCGCCGAGCTGCGTCGCGATCACGACCGCAATCGGCGCCGAGGCCGGCGGCAGTGCGTGCACGACCCAGACGCGGAGGCTGGACGCACCCTTGGCCTTGGCCACGTCGAGGAACTTCGCGTTCTGCTGATCGAGCAGAGCCGCCCGCGCGATGCGCGCGACCTGCGCCGCGAGAGGCAACGACAGGAGCCCCGAGGCGAAGAGCAGCCCGGAGAAGCCGCTTTCGGGATCGCCCGGCAGTGGCACCAGCCGCCAATGCACAGCCACCACGAACGTCATCAGCGGCGCGAACGCCACAAGCGGCGTCGCAGCGACGACCAGAATGCCGCGGTGCACCCAGTCACGCCCCCGACGCAGCCACGGCGCGACGGAGAACAGCGCCGCGGCGATGCCGAGCACGGAGCCGAGGCCGACAGCGAGGCCCGCCAGCCTGGACGTGGGACCGAGCGCCCGGCCCACCTCGGCGAAGGCGCCCACGCCCGGTCGCGTGAGCGAGTCGCCGATGTCGAGCGTGAACAGTCCGCGCAGGTAGTGCAGGTACTGCAACCACAACGGAGCATCGAGGCCGAGCCGCGCGCGCAGGGCCGCGCGATCGGCGAGCGAGGCCTGATCGCCGAGGATCAGCGCAGCGGGGTCGCCCGGCAGCAGCCTGAGCGCCAGGAACACCAGCGTCGCCAGCACCACGAGCACGCCGAGCGCGCCGAGCGTGCGCGTCGCGATCGGCCACAGCGCGCGCCCGACCTGGGCAAGTCGCTCGCCGAGCCCACGGCCGGAGACGGCCCGGCCCGGACGAGCGGCAGCGGACATCAGTCCGCCGTCGCGTCGGAGGCGTCGCCCTGCGCGGCGTCGGTCGAGCTGTCCACGCCCGCCTCGCCGCTGTCCACGCCCGCCTCGCCGCTGTCCACGCCCGCCTCGCCGCTGTCCACGGAAGCGTCGGCTGCGCTGTCCGGCGCGGCGTCGCGGCCGGCCTCGGCGTCCGGTCCGGCCTCGAACGAACCGTACCCGCCGTCGTCCTGCCCGGTGCACACCGCGGTGTCGGCGTCGGCCGACACCGGAGCGCCGCTCAGGGGTACGGCACACACGCGGCCGTCCACCTTGCCCTTGTCGGCACCGTGCTCGACCACGACAGCGCCGAAGGGGTTGTTCCTGACGTTCATGTCGATGCAGGCATAGCCGGCGCGGCAATCGCTGTTCTTCGAGCACTTGGCCATGCAGAACGTCCGCTCGAGCCGGGCGCTCCCCTGCGGGTCCGCGCACGCCGCCGCCTGCGAGGGATGCGCCTTGAACGCGACGCAGATCGCTTCGCTCGGGCAGCTTCCCGGTTCGCAGTTGAAGAGCGTGCAGTAGCCGCCGGGCTGCGTCGAGTCGCAGAGCCGCCCGCCGGTCGCGGAGCAGTCGGTCGAGACCGAGCACGCATCGCCGATCTTGGGCGCGCAGCCGGCGAGTGCCGAAAGCGAGAGCAGGAGCGCTCCTGAAAGGAGCATCAGGTCGTGCCGGGTCATGTGAGGCGGGCGGACTGTAGCAGCAGATTTTCCGGAGCGGTGTGTCGAGTTGACACGCTAGGGGCCGGAGCCTAGAACCCCATCATATCTGCCGTTTTGCGGCCCCGATCGCGTTCTCCATGGCTACCTACATCACCGAAGACTGCATCAACTGCGGCGCCTGCGAGCCGGAGTGCCCCAACGAGGCCATCTCCGAAGGCGACGAGATCTACGTCATCGACCCGGAGCTGTGCACCGAGTGCGTGGGCTTCTACGACCACGAGGCCTGCCAGGCAGTGTGTCCCGTCGAGTGCTGCCTGCCCGATCCCAACCGCGCCGAGACGGAAGACACGCTGATCGCGCGCGCGCTCAGGCTGCATCCGGACGACGATGAACTGAAGCAGCGCGCCGAAGCGAACGACTACCCGTCGCGCTTCCGGAAGTAGCGGGTCGTGGCCATCCCGCGGGCCGCTCTCCTGCCGGTGCTGCTCTCGGCCGTCGGCTGCGGAGGAGCCGTGCCGTTGCTGCACCCTGCGCATACACTTGCGACAGGCAAGGTGAGCATGGGCGGCGGGGTGGCTGCTCAGTTCGTCACGGGAGGCGCGAGCTCGGCGATCGATCGCGGTCGCCAGGCCGGCGGCGGCACAGGCGCCGTCCCGCAGGATTCCAGCGCCGAGCGGGACCTCGTCGCGGGCGCGCTGGCCGACAAGCTGACGGCTCCTGGACTCTCGCCCTGGGTCGGCGCGCGCGCCGGGATCGGCTTCACCAGCGACGCGGGCGTGACCTGGACGGGTCGCAGCGTGCGCATTGATGGGCGACACGCGTTCGAGAGCAAGCACTACGCCCTCAGCATCGGCCTGGGCGCGAGCGGCGTGCTCTCCCAGCCGGGCGCGGACAAGCCCGGGCAGACTTCACGCGGCGGCCGCGATATCCCGGGTGTGGATTCTGCTGGCGCCAGCGGCTGGGGTCTCGACGTGCCCGTGCTGGTGGGCTACCGCAGCAGCGCGTCCCTGGTGCAGGTGTGGGGCGGCATCCGCGGTGGTTTCGAGCACATCGGCGGCGATTTCTACCTGCGCACGGATCTCGATCCAACCATCGAACAGACCGCGCCCGTGGATGCCCGGCGCTGGTTTGCCGGCGGCTTGATCGGCGTCGCGGTCGAAATCGAACCGTTCTGGCTGGGAGCCGAGCTGGACGTTGCCTACCAGTCGCTGCAGGGCTCGCTCAGGTTGGAAGATGCCGCGGGCGGAACCCGTAGCATAGGGGCGACGCTGTCCGGACTGACCGTCGGTCCGGGCGGCGCCCTGGCCGCCAGATTCTGATGACTTCCGTAACTGCTTCGGTACCGCGCCCGGCGGAAGTGGACCCTGAGGACGCGAACCGCGACCGGGCCGGCCGTCCGGGGGCGATCGGTCCGCTTGCCCCCGGAAGGGCCGCGCCGTACCATGGGCTCGTGCACCTGGATCGGTCCACAAAAGCCACCGGGCCCTGCCCCGACCCGGCAAGTGCAGCTGTGCGCGGGCGCGGAGCCACGCGGCTGTCCGTCGCCCTGCTGCTCGGCGCAGCGTTGACGGCCTTCGGCTGCTCGGCGGAAACCGCCGACTACGCCACCGACGCCGACACCGGCAGCACGCATGCCCTCATCTCGATCGAGCGCAGCACCGCGGTCGACAGCGACAACGCCACGCGCGCTGGTGCGCTCGCCGGCTTCGTACACACGCCGGCCGATGTCGATGCGCAGGCCGTGCTCGGCCTGGTCGGCCTCGCGCAGAAGCTGCCCTCGCCGGGTCAGTGCGCCACGCTCACCGGCGCGACGCACGTGTCGTCGATGGGACACGTCGAGCTGCTCGAGGCCGGTGACATCTCGGTCGATGTGGCGGGCAGCTCGACCACGCTCGCGCCGCGCGCCTTCCCGACCGTGACGGACCGGGTCTCCGGCGTGATGTACACCACGCGGGACCGCTCCGAGCCGCTGCCCGCCGCCGCGCACTATACGATCCAGAGCTCCGGCGGGATGTCGGTGGCGCCGCTCACACTCGAAGCCGACGCTCCGTCTGCGCTCGAAGGCGTCACGGCCGGTGGTCTGCCGCTTTCGGAGGTGGGCGCGCTGTCGACAAGCCAGCCCGTCGACGTGACGTGGAACGTCGGCAGGCCGGGTGACCTCGTCTACGTCGAGCTGTCGCGGATCGACGGCTCGAGCAGCACGGTGTGCAGCTTCCGCGACGACGCCGGAAGCGGCACCATCCCCGCCCGCAGCGTCGCACCGTCGCAGAACGGCCGGCTCTCGTTCCACCGCCTGCGGGAGCGCACGTTCGCGACCGGCGACATCCAGGACGTGGAGCTGCGCTTCGACTTCGAGTTGGCGGCCAACGTCAGCTTCATCGAGTAGCGGACGCGCTACCGCGGGGGACGCGGAATCCATGCAGCGGCTCGCGTGGTGTCTGGCGATGCTCCTTGCGATCGCGCTCTTGCCCGGACGCGCCGTGGCGGCCCATCACGCGCATCGCCCGGGCCATCACCACCGCCGCATGTCCTACGCCCGCTATCGGCACTACGTCAGGCTCTGGCACAAGAAGGACCCGAAGCGCAAAGCGCCGCTCGACGCGCACGGCCGCCCCGAGCTGGTCATCGAGAGCATCAACACGCGCGAACAGATCGCGCTCTCGCCCATCAGCGACCGGGGCGGCTTCTCCGCAAGCGAGCTCGAGCGCGCAGCACGCGTGCTGCGCGACCAGCACACGGGCAACGAGTTTCCAGTGGACCCGGGGGTCGTCGACATCCTGTACAGGCTGCAGCGCCACTTCAAGACGCACAGCATCCGCGTCATCTCGGCGTACCGCACACCGCACCGGGGCAGCCACTCGCGCCACGGCCAGGGCCGCGCCATCGATCTGGTCGTCCCCGGCGCCAGCGACCGCGCGGTCGCGCGCTTCGTCCGCGACCTCGGTTTCTGCGGCGTGGGCGTGTACACGCGCAGCGGCTTCGTGCACGTCGACGTGCGCGCGCGAAGCTACTTCTGGGTGGATCACAGCGGTCCCGGGCAGCCGAACCGCGCGCGCACGGTACTCCGCAAACTGGCGAAGGGAGTCGACCGCCGCGCGCTGGCGGCGGGGTGCCCGCGCCCGCACGCCAGTGTGCGGCCCGATCCCGATGTCGAGGCCGTGTGGAACGCGGACTCGGTCTGGCCCGAAACCCGCCTGGCTCGACAACTCGCCGCACACCGGGCCGAGCCGGCACCCCAGCGTGCCCATGGCGGCGACCAGGACGCGAAGGGCAACGTCGCCGCGGCGACGAGCGACCAGCACGCCGACGACTCCAGCAACGACGAAGCCAACGACGACGACCGGACCGCCGAACAGGCCGCCGAGCGCGGGGCGAAGTGAGCACCGAGCTCGAAGCCCTCGTGCGCGACGACCGCCTCGAGGAAGCGGCGGAGCTCGCCGAACGGCTCGGCGACCCGGCGCGCGCGGCGGAGCTGTGGGAGCGAGCCTGTAGCTACGAGCGAGCGGCGCGCGCGGCGCTCGCCGCCGGCGAGCCCGATCGGGCGCTGGGGCTCGCCGCGCGCAGCGACGCTCGCGATCTGGTCGAGCAGGCGATCACCGCACTGTCCGTTGACCGCGAGCGCGCGGCCCAGATCGCCCGGTCGCTCGCCGATGCCGGGCAGGCGCGGGTCGCCGCACGGCTCGGACTCGCCATCGACGACCCGCGCGGCGCCGCTCTCGATTTCGAGCGCGCAGGCGATCTGCTCGAAGCGGCCTCGGCGTTCGAGCGCGCGGGCGACGCTCGCAACGCCGCGCGCTGTCTGGAAGCAGAGCTCACGCGCGACGCGGGAAGCGAGATCGCCCGGCTCGGCCTGGGCCGGCTGCTCGCGGCTCACGGGCGGCTTCGCGCCGCGTCGCGCGTGCTGCAGCAGATCCCTCGGGACGCCGTCGAGCGACGCGAGGCATTGCCCGTGCTGAAGCGTGCGCTCGAGGGCCTCGGGCTCGACGGCTCCGCACGCGAGGTGGGGCACGAGATGCGCGCGCTCGGCGTCGAGGAGGGACCGCCTGCTCCGGCCCCGTCCGCCGACGGCGATGACCGCGAGCGCCTGTTCGGTCGCTACGAGGTCGTGCGCCGGATCGCCACCACGCCCGCTGCGCGAGTCTACGAGGCGATCGATCGCGTCGGCGGGGCGCGCGTCGCCGTCAAGGTGTTCGCCGCCGCGGGCATCGAGCAGTCCGGCCGCGATGCCCTCTTGCGCTTCGAGCGCGAAGCGCGCGCACTCGGGCAGCTCCGTCATCCCGCGATCGTGCCGCTGATCGACTGGCTGCCGGCGGGGCCCGCCGTGGTGCTGGCATGGATGCCGGGAGGATCGCTGGCGGATCTGCTGGCACACGGCCCCATTGCGCCCGCGCGCGGCGTCGAAATCATCTCCGCCGTGCTCGCAGCGCTCGGTGAAGCGCATCGCCGCGGCATCCTGCACCGCGACATCAAGCCGGCCAATGTGCTGTTCGACGGCGCCGGCGCCGCCCATCTCGCCGATTTCGGCACCGCCCACGTCAGCGATTCCGCCGCCACCGTGACGAGCGGCGTGATCGGCACGCTGGCATACATGGCACCGGAGCAGCGGGCCGGGGCGCCCGCGGACATCCAGAGCGACATCTACGGCGCCGGAGCGCTTCTGTGGCACGCGCTCACCGGCGCCCCGCCGGGGGCGGCTCTGCCGTTCCTGTCCGACGATCTCGCAAAACCCGCGCGCGCCGTGGCCCGGCGTCTGGTCGCAGCCGCCGCGGAGCGACCCGCCGATGCGCTGGAGGCGCGCGAAGCGCTGGCTGCCGTCGAGTGGCCGCGCCAGGTACCGCCCGCGCGTCCGGTAGAGCGCGTCGCCCGGGCACCGGAGTCGCAGCGCGGCGAGCGGCTCCAGCCGCTAGGCGGAGCGCGCTTCCGCGACACGCTGCTCGGCCGCGAGGTGCTGGTGCTGCACGCCGACGCCCCGACGCTCGAGCGCGTGCTGCCCTTCGCCCGCGCCGATCAACCGGCGCTCGCGGCGGTGCTCCGCCATGTCCCCGCCGACGGCGCCGTGTGGATCGAGGCCCCGCGCGGCAAGCCGCTGGATCGACCGCTCGACGAGCCGGAGCTCGCCAGGCTCGGCGAGGCGCTGGAGGCACTCCACCGTGCCGGCGGCTTCCACGGGCGGGTCGATCGCCGGCATGTGGTGCTCACCGGCGGCCGCATAGTGCTGTGTTTCCCACTCGAACCGCTCGGCCGTTCCGCCGAGGACGACCGGGCCGCGCTCATGGCTCTCGGCTGACGACAGCGCGGGCCATCACCGGTAGACTGCCGACGCCGTGCCGCCCCATCGCGTCTACCTCGTCCCAGGCATGTTCGGTTTCGGACAGCTGGCGGGATACGACTACTTCGGGCACGTGCGCGGGGCACTCCGGCAGCGCTTCTCCGACGCGGGCACCGACGTGCAGATCAACGTGGTACCGACGCCACCCACGTCCTCGCTGCGCTTCCGCGCGCGTGTGCTGGCCAAGACGGTCACCAGCAGCGCCGGCAGTGACGACGGACCTATCCACATTGTCGGACACTCCACGGGTGGCCTCGACGGCCGGCTGGCGCTCTCGCCCACCACCAACCTCGGCATCGACAACGACTTGATGAGCTGGACCGGGCGCGTGCGCACCTGCACCTCGCTCAATACGCCGCACTACGGCACGCCACTCGCCGGCTACTTCGCGACCGTCTCGGGCGCGCGCGTGCTGTACGCCCTCAGCCTGCTGACGGTCGTGTCGCTGTCGGTCGGCGCACCGTCGTTCGCCGTCTTCTCCAAGCTCCTTTCCGGCCTGGGCGGCATCGACCACATGCTGGGCGGCAACCTCGCCCTGGCCAGCCGCATATCGGACATGCTGCTGCGCGTGGTCGACGAAGGGGGCCGGGAGGAGATCACGGGCTTTCTGGGCAAGGTGCGGATCGACCAGGGCGCGATCATCCAGACCATGCCGGAGGCCATGGACCTGTTCAATGCCGCGGCCGAGGACAGCAACGCCGTGCGCTACGGCTCGATCGCCACGGCTGCGCCCGCGCCGCAGGCGATCCGCTTTGCCAAGCGCGTGCGCTCGCCCTACGCCGCGCTGACCGCCGCGATGTTCTCCACCCTCTACCAGTTCACCAGCCAGCGTCCGCGACCGTACCCCTACGCGGAGCCCGGTCCGGAAGAGGCCGCGCTGCTCGAACAGCACGTCGCCGGCGAGGTCAGCGACCGCAGCAACGACGGCATCGTCCCGACGCTCAGCATGCTCTGGGGCGAGCTTGTGTGGTGCGGCGAGGGCGACCACCTGGACGTGATCGGCCACTTCCACGACGACGAGAAGCCCGCCGAGCACGTCGATTGGATGACCAGCGGCGCACACTTCGACCGAGGGCGCTTCGCGTCGGCTATGGACGCCCTCGCGGGCTTCCTGTTGCGATCATGACGACAACCGGCCCGCATCCGCCGGCCTTCGCGGTGCCCCCGCACCTCGCGCACCCGAGCGAGCCGCTCTCCATCTGGTTCACCCAACCGCTCGGACTGCTCACCCAGATCACCCGTCCCTCGACCGGCAGCGTCGAGATGGTGCGCTTCATCACCGAGCTCGCCTGGCCCGCGCTGCTCGAACTACGCGGCGCGGGCAGCCAGCCCCTGTACATCGTGCACGATCTGTCCTTGCTCGAGGACGTCGAGCCCGAAGCCGGACGCTTGATGTCGCTATTCGGCTTGTCCATCCGCAAGCACATCGAGCGCGTCGTTGTCGTCGAGCCGCCCGCCCTGCACCGCCTCGTCCACCTCGCCATCAGCGCCGTGGGCTCCGCGCTCGGCCTGATCGGCATCCCCATGGAGCTCGCGCCGTCGCTTCACACCGTGCTGGACCAATACGGACTCCGGGTCCTGGATACGCGCCAGGAAGCCTGATTCGAGATGGAAGCCAAGCCAGCGTCCAAGGCGGATCGGCTCCTGGATCCGGATCGACTGGCGGTACTGCTCGCGATCACGGCGGTGGTCGTGCTGCTCGTCCACTCGGCCTGGGCCTGCGACGACGCCTTCATCACCTTCCGCAGTGCCGACAACCTGGTACACGGTCACGGCCCCCCTGCCCGACAGCCGCTGGGCAACGGAAGGCCGCGAGCTCGCGGCGAAGCCGCACCGCGTGGTTGTGCGCGGCGGCATCGGTCTGCGCGGCTACTTCGCGGGGCCGGACGTGCACATCGTCGACGAGTACGGGCTCGCGGATCCGCTGCTGTCCCGGCTGCCCGTGCCGGACGCGCAGCACGAGCTCGCGTTCCGTGCGGGGCACATCCGCCGCAATATTCCCGAAGGCTACTTGAAGAGCCTGCAGGGCAAGGGGCAGATCGATGACCCCGGGGTCCGCCACTACGCCGCCGAAATCGCTCGGGTCACCCGGGGCAGCCTCTGGAGCTGGCACCGCCTCGTGACCCTCGCCCGCCTGGAGCTCGGACTCGACCGCGGTCAGCTCGCAAACTGGATCGCCTGGTCGAGCGTCAAGCGCATCACCCTGGGCAAGCTCGATCACCACGGCGGGGAGGACCGGCACGCCAGCTACACCTACTGGGCGCGCGACTCGAAGAAGGGCGTGTTGTTCACCGACACCGGAGTGCGCGTCGTCCTGCCGGAGGTCTCGCACGTCGCACGCTGGACGGCGGCTCTCGGTCCCGGCGCGTTCCAGGTGGTCCCGATGCGCGGGCACCAGCGCCTGCACGGAATCCGCACCGCAGCCGGCCCTGGCATCTCGAAACGCCGCATCGAGCTACCCGCCGCCACAGCGAGCGCCGGCTACGACGACCTGCTCTTCCTCCCGGTTCGTGCGCGCGCGACCTACGACGAGCTGGACAACCTGCGCACGGAGTGAACGCACGCGGCGCGGGCGGGTGCGGCGCTCAGCCCGGGTGGTCGCTGCCGGCCTTGGCGCTGCTGGCGGGCTTTGCGGCGGGATTGGGCTTCTGCGAATTGTCCTGCGCGGGCGGCGGCGCGCCGACGATAGGCACCACGAGCGTGTGCGTCTTGCCGGCGCGGAGGTAGCTGACGCGGACGGCGTCGGCACGCTTGAGCGACTGGAAGGCGTCGTAGGCCTGCATCTCGGTCTCGATGGGCATGCCGTTGAGCGCGGTGACCACGTCGCCGGGCTGCAGGTCGACGCCCTGCCAATATCCGGGCGGGTGCAGCGCGACGATGCGGAAGCCGCGGAACTGGCCGGCGTCGAGGCTGGGCTCGAACGTCCACCCGCTGCAGAAAGCGGCCGAGACCGGCGTTCACGGTGGCGAGCAGCTCGGCGCGCGAGACAGCACCCTTCGGCACCTTGGACCTGGCAGGCGCTTTCGCGGCGGCAGCGGTATGCGGCTGCGTCGCGGTGGCAGCTCCGCCGCCGCAACCCGCCAGGAACAATCCAACCAGAAAGACTCGTCGCACGCCGTGAATATGATCCGCCGTCGCCAGGGCGGGCAAATTCACGGGCGGGCGGGCATTTCCGCGTCCTCCCGCACCTTTTCGCCCTTTTCAAGCGTTTCGTGCGCGTTTTCGCGCCCAAGCTCCGCTTGCAGCCCTTCTCGAGCGCCTGACGGGCATTTCCGCGTCCTGGCCGCGGCTTTTCGCCCTTTCCAAGCGTTTTGTACGCATTTCCGAGCCCAGGCGCCGGTCCATTTCGATCCGGAGGTCAGTAGTCCAGGCCGAACTTCGCCAGGCTCTGGGCGACGTTTCAAGAGCGCGCATCGAGCACGGCGCGGAGCACCAGCTCGCTCGTCTCTTCCACGCTGCCTTCGCCGGAGATGTGGACGACGCGATCACCCGGCACCAGATCCTCGGCGCGGGCGTAGATGGCGGCGAGGCGACGCTGGACGTCGCTGGCTTCGAACAGCTCCTCGCGGCCTCCGCGCTGGCTGCGGCGCTGGGCGGCGACCTCGGCGGACACGTCGATGACGATCGTGAGGGCCGGACGCCTCGCGCGCCGGTTCAGCTCACGGATCCACGGCACGGACGCCGCGCCGCCCGGCGAGGTCGCCGACTGGTAGGCGAGGCTCGAAAGGTCGTAGCGATCACTCACGACCGTCGCGCCCGCGGCGAGCGCGGGGAAAATGACGCTGTCCACGTGGTCGAGCCGATCCGCGGCGAAGAGCAGCGACATGGTGCCCCATGACGGCTCGCGCGGAGCGCCGGCGTCGGTCCGCGGCAGCTCGCGGCGCAGGGCCTGCCGGATGAGCTTGCCGATGGGCCCCCCGGAGGGCTCGCAGGTGAGCCGCGCGTCCTCGCCGCGGGCTACGAGTGCATCGACCAATCGCCGCGCTGCGGTGGTGCTGCCGCAGCCGTCGATGCCTTCCAGAACGATGAAGCGAGGCTCGGGTGCGGGGGCCATGTTCACGCAGGGATGGGCGCGGGATCCTCGCCCAGCACGACGTTGTCGATGAGGCGGGTCTTCCCGGCGAAGGCGGCGACGGCGAACAGCGCGCGATCGGCGACGCGGTCGGAGAGCGGCGCGATCTCGTCGGCGTCGGCGAGCGTGGCGTAGTCGATGCGCAGACCCGCTTTTTCGATCGCTACGACGACCGGATCGTGGAGCGCGGCGACGCTGCGCTCACCCGCGGCGAAGCGGGCGACGGCTCCGGATAGCGCGCGCGGGATGGCGAGCGCACTCTGCCGTTCGTCCGCGGACAGGTACAGGTTGCGCGAGCTCAGCGCCAGGCCGTCGGGCTCGCGCACGATGGGATGCCCGACCACGTGCACCGGCAGCAGCAGATCGCGCACCATGCGCTCGATGACCTTGAGCTGCTGGTAGTCCTTCCTTCCGAAGACAGCTGTGCAGGGACCCGTGACAGCGAAGAGCTTGGTCACGATGGTGGCGACGCCCTCGAAGTGACCGGATCGGCTCGCGCCGCACAGGTGATCGGTGAGCGCGGCGACGTGAACGCGGGTGTGCTCCTCGGCGGGATACATCTCGTCGACGGCGGGCGCGAACACCAGAGCCGCCCCGGCGCGCTCGCACTTGCCGAGGTCGCCCTCCAGATCACGCGGGTAGCGCGCCAGATCCTCGTTCGGGCCGAACTGGGTGGGGTTGACGAAGATACTGACCGCCACGTCGCTCGAGTGGCGGCGCGCTTCCTTGACCAGCGCGAGGTGGCCGCTGTGCAGCGCTCCCATGGTCGGCACCAGCCCGACCGATCCGCCGCCACGGCGCGCGGCGTCGCACGCTTCACGGAACTCGTCGACCCGGCGACAGACGCGCATCACGCTTTCTCGTCGTCGGCGGGGCCGTAGCCGGCAGGGGGATGAGTGACGCGGGCCTTGTCGCCGGTGGGCTCGCCCTCGGTGTGCGGGCGCGCCATGCCGAAGCTGTGCGCTGCGTCGGGAAAGGCGCCGCTCTGCACCTCGGCGACGTAGCGCGACGTGGCGTCGACGATAGCGTCCCCCAGCTCCGCGTATCGCTTGACGAACTTCGGCTTCAGGTTGCGGTACATGCCGAGGAAGTCGTAACAGACCAGCACCTGGCCGTCGCAGTGCGGGCCGGCTCCGATGCCGATTGTGGGGATGTCGATCGACTCGGTGATGCGCCGACCGAGATCGGCGGGCAGACCCTCGAGCACGATGCAGTACGCCCCGGCCTGTTCCACCGCCTTGGCGTCGGCGAGCACACGCACCGCGGCGTCCTCGCTCTTGCCCTGCACGCGGAAGCCGCCCATCGCATGCACGGACTGCGGCGTCAGGCCGACATGACCGACCACGGGAATGCCGGCGCTGACAATGCGGTGGATCGTCTCCGCCACGCTCTCGCCGCCCTCGAGCTTGACGGCCTCGAAGCCGCCTTCCTTGAGCAGGCGTCCCGCGTTCTCGAGCGCCTTCTCGCTCGAGACCTGGAAGCTCATGAACGGCATGTCGCCGACGATCTGGGCGCGCTCGGTGGCGCGGGCCACGGCGCGACCGTGGTAGCAGATCTCGTCGACCGTGACGGGCAGCGTGGTCGGCAATCCCTGCACGACCATGCCCATCGAGTCACCGACCAGCAGCACGTCCGCGCCGCCCTCGTCGAGCAGGCGCGCCATGGTGGCGTCGTAGCAGGTGAGCATCGCGATCTTCGGCCCGCCCTGCTTGCGCGCGCGGATCGCCGGAACGGTGATCTTGTCCGTCTTGGGTGCCATCGGCGGCGCAGAGCCTATTCGTTTGCAGGCGCGCCGGCCAGGGGGCTATTTCAACTTGCGTCGCGTACCGCTCCGGCCTGAAACACGCTGCGGCACGACGCCGTCGGAAACGCCGACCGCGCGCGCCAACTGGGCGCGCGCCTCGAGCTCTTCGCCCACAACGTCTGCCAGCGCCTCTACGCCGTCGACCTTGTCGACGATGGGGCCAAGCCCAAGAGCGCGCTCGCGGGCGCCCGCGTCACGCGTGGCGCTGAAGAAGACCGCGGAGCGGGCCCTGCCTTCGGCCAACAGGAACTCGGCCAGCTCGATCCCGTTGCCGTCGGGCAGATCGATGTCGATCACCGCCGCGTCGAACGGCCCCTCCTCCGTCAAAGCCCGTTGGACGCTGCCGAGCCGCGTCACCTCGTGACCCAGCCGGCGCAGGCTGATCGCGATCACGGTCGCGAGCGGAGGATAGTCCTCCACGACGAGCAGACGGCCCACACGCGCAGTCTAGCTGGTTTCCGCTCCAGCGGCATTCCCAACCCGCCGATACCGGGACAAATCAGGGGAATGCGCGGCAGGGCCTGGTGCGTAGAACGTGCTGGGGCTAGAACCAGCACCGAGAGGCCACCGCTCGCGCATGGCACCGATCGCACCCGAAGCCGGACGTTTCAATCGCAGCTTCGAACGCTGGGCGCGGCGGGTGCGCGCGCGGCTGGCGCTGCGCCGGGCGCTGACCGGGGCGGCGCTGGGGCTGGTTGCGGGCGGCGCCGCAACGGCGCTCCTGTGGTGGTTGCGGCTCGGCACACTGCGCCCCTGGGCGGCTGTGTTCGGGCTGGTGGGGGCGCTCGCGGGCCTCCTCTTGTCGCTGCGCCGGCGCTGGAGCGACCCGGACGTCGCGCTCTATCTCGATGCACGGCTCGGGACCGACGAAGCGATCAGCACGGCGGTGGGCGGACCCGATCCCGCACATCCGGCGCGCGAGATCGTGACGCGGCGCGCGACCGAGGCCCTCGCCTCCGGCGACCCCAGGCGCGCGCGGCCGCGCGTGCTGGAGCGCTGGCAGGGGCTGGCTCCACTGGGCGGGGCGGCCGTGGTGTGGCTGTCCCTCGTGCCGCTGCCGAAGTTGCCGCCTCCGGCGCCGAAGCCCCCGGGCACCGAGATGGTGAAGAACGCGGACCTGAAGGGGCTGGACCGCATCATCGCGCTCGACAAGCTCGACGCCCGCGACGCCAAACAGCGCGCACGGCTCGACCACATTGCGCGCGAAGCGAAGAAGCTCCGCGCCGACCTGCAGAAGGGCATGCAGAAGCGCGAGGCGCAGGCGCGCCTCGCCAAGCTGCGCGACGACATCGCCGCCGAACGGCAGCACTTCAACGACAAGAAGAACCGCGACGGACTGGAAGCGGCTATCCGCGAGCTCTCGAAGCGCGCGGCGACGAAGCGCGCGGCCAAGGCGCTGGGCGACGGCGATCTGGTCGCCTTCGACCGCGAGATGCAGAAGCTCGCCAACAAGACCGAGAAGAAGGACCGCGAGGAAGCCAAGAAGGCTCTGGAAGAGGCCGAGAAGGAAGCGCGGAAGAAAGGCGCGTCCGGTCTGGCCAAGTCGCTAGAAGAGCAGAGGAAGCTGTTCGAGAAGCGAGAAGCCCACGCCGAAGCGCTGCGCGAGCTGGCCAAGTCGCTCGGCGGCAAGCTCTCCAAACAGGCCCAGGAAGATCTCGAGGAGTTCGGCCAGACAGGCAGCCCGGAGGCGCAGAAGCGACTGGCCGAGTCGATGGAAAAGGCGCTGGAGGGGCTGAGCGACGCGGAACGCAAACGGCTGGCCGAGCGACTCGGCAAGCAGATGGAGAAGCAGGGCGGCGCCGCCAACCCGATGACGAAGAAGCAGCTCGAGGAGATGGCGCGCCGCATGAGCAACCCGGAGGGGCAGAAAGCGCTGCGCGAGCAGCTGAAGAAGCTGGCCAACGAAGACCCGAGCGGCGACGCGAGGCGGCAGAAGGGGCTCGACGATGCCGACCGCGGCGGCGCACAGGCAGAGCGCGGGCTGGGCGCGATGCCGGTGCCGATGCAGGGCACACCCGGCAGCGGCAAGGGGATGGCCGGCGACAACAAGACCGGCGGCGGCAAGTCGGGCAAGGGCGCCGGAGGCCCCGGCAGCCACCACGACAAGGGCCAGGGCGATCACAAGGGCCACACCGGCAAGGTCGCCACGAAAGAGCTCCGGTCGAAGGCAGAATCCGAAGCTCCAACCGGGCGTGCCGATGCAGGGCGCGACCATGGGCCGCGCGCCGGCCCGCCCCGGCGAGACGGCGAACCAGGTCGGCACCGGCGCCCTGGGCAGCGCGGGCAAAACCGAGGTCGGGGGCGTCGATCGGTCCGAGGTTCCGGAGGAGTACCGCGAGCAGGTAGGGCGCTATTTCCAGCCGTAGCCGGCGCCGTCTCCCCTGGGCGGGGCACGCGGTGTAGGCTGCCGCGACTGCCCGGTCGATTCCCCATGAGCGACAAGAACGACCAGCTTCGAAGCCCGACTTGAACAGGCCCGCCACGCCAGCACGACGCTGCGCGAGGCCATCGCCACGGTGATCGTCGGCCAGGACGACGTGGTCGATCAGGTGCTGTGGGGGCTGATCGCCGGCGGCCACGTGCTGCTGGAAGGCGCGCCGGGCCTGGGCAAGACGCTGCTGGTCCGCACCCTGGCCTCCAGCCTGGAGCTCGGGTTCTCGCGCATCCAGTTCACGCCGGACCTGATGCCGAGCGACGTGACGGGCACCAACGTGCTGGTGATGGACGCCAGCGGCGGCGTCCACGGGGCGCTTCGAGCTGCACCGCGGGCCCATCTTCGGACAGGTGATCCTGGCCGACGAGATCAACCGCGCCACGCCCAAGACGCAGAGCGCGCTGCTCGAGGCGATGCAGGAGCACGCCGTCACCATCGCCGGCAAGCGCCACGTGCTGGAAGAGCCGTTCTTCGTGTTGGCCACGGAAAACCCCATCGAGATGGAGGGCACCTACCCGCTACCGGAGGCGCAGCTCGATCGCTTCCTGCTCAAGGTGCTCGTCCCCTCGCCTTCCGAAGACGAGCTCACGGCGATCATCACGCGCACCACCGGCGCACGAGGTCGCCGCGCCGGACCCGGTGCTGCACCGCGACGACGTGCTGGCGCTGCGTTCGCTGTGCCGGGACATCGCGGTCGCCGAACCGGTGGTGCGCTACGCCTCGCGGCTCGTCGGCGCGAGCGCTCCCGAGAGCACGAGCGCGCCCGGACATCGTCCGGCGCGCGCATCCGCTACGGCGCGGGCGTGCGCGGCGGCCAGTCGCTGGTGCTTGGCAGCCAAGGCGGTCGCCCTGCTCGAGGGGCGCGCCCAGGTCGCCTTCGCGGACATCCAGCGGGTCGCGCTGCCGGTGCTGCGCCACCGCTTGATCCGCAGCTTCGAGGGCGAGGCCGACGGCATCACCACCGACCAGGTCATCCGGCAGCTCGTCGAGACCGTCGCCACGCGGCCGGAACCGGTCGAACGCGCAGTGCAGGATCGCTAGGCTCGGGACGTGGCGCGAGGGCGAAAAGACGAGCGCTCTGCGCGGCGCTGGCTGGCTGCACTGGCAGCGCTCGCAGCGCTCGCAGCGCTTTTGCTGTCTCGCGCTGCCCGCCGCGGCCGCCCCGCCGAAGAAGAGCGCGCTGATCGTCGAGCCCACGCCGCTCTTGGGCGCCGGCACACCGACCTGTCCGGGCTGGTTCAGCGTCGCGGTACGCCTGTCGAATTCCGGCGACGCGCAGATCGCCGGCTCGCTCGAGCTCTCGAGCGAGCTCAGCTACGCGCGCGATACCGCCCACATCGTCACGCGCGCTCCGTTCGCTGTCGCCGGCAAGGGGCGCGTGACGTTGATGCTTCCGACCCACGGGTTCAACGGCTCGCTGCCGGAACTGCGCCTGCGTGCGCTGGATCGCGGACGGCAACGTACTGGCCGACGTCGGGTTGCCGGATCCGCGCCCGCCGGGCCGTTCCTGTTCGACCTCGATGTGCCGAGCCGCATCGCGCCGTCACTGCGCGGCATGGGCGTGCCAGTCACGCACCCGCACCAGACGCGTCGCGCTACGGCGCGTACCCCACGCTCGCCGTTTCCAGTCCACGGCGTGAACGCCGCCACCGGCGATCCGGTGCTGCCCGAGCGCGCGGCGGGCTACGCCAGCGCGGCCGTGGTGCTGGCGAGGAGCGAGCAGATCGCCGCGCTCAAGGGTCCCGAGCTCGAGGCGCTGGGCGACTGGGTGCTGCCGGCGGCGCGCTGGCGGTGGTCGTGACGCGGCCGGAAGATCTGCACCGGCCTCCGCTGACGGATATGCTGGGCGGCGACGTGCGGACCGGCGCGCCGCCGGCCGGCGTCAAGGCGGAGAGCGGACTTCCTCGTCGTCCCGAATCCGTCGGCAGCGCCTCCGTACAGCTACCGCGGGCCCGGGCACCGGCGCGACGGCGCACAAGCTGCATCGCCCCGTCGCACCGAGGTGGCGGACAAGCTCGTCGGCTACAGCGGTGGCAATCTGCACCCGAGCCCGTGGGGCGCGTCGGCCAGCTACGGCCTGGGCGAGGTGCACCTGCTTGGCGTTCGACGCCACACGCGAGCCGGCCGTCAGCGACGAGTGGGTGCAGCTCGAGATGGTCGATCTGGTGCACCACGCTTGCAACCGCAACAACACCGTCGCGCTGCCCTCCGCCCAGACCGCGCTCGACCGCCCGGGGTGCGAGCGCGTGCGCAAGGAGCTCGACCCCAACGAGGGCTCGCGCTGGGCGATCGCCGTCTCGGCGCTGCTGCTGCTCTGTTGTACGCGGCCGGCGCGGGCCCGCTGAATTTCCATCGGGCCTCGCGCAAGGGACGCCCGCTCAGGGCGCTCCTGCACCTGCCGATCTGGGCGGCGCGCGACCATTCGGCGCGGTGGTGGTGCTCGGCGTCGCCGCCAAGGGCGTCAGCGGGCGAGCGCGCCACCTCACCCTGGTGGAAGCCGGCGCGGGCATGTCGCGAGGCGCCGCCACGCGCTTCCGCGGCTTCTACAGCGTCCAGCGTCCGAACAGCTGACGGTGCGCGCCACGCAGCGCGGCAGCGTGCTCGACGTGGCGGGCCAGACCGACGACACCGGCCGCGATCATGGTCGTCGACCGCGACGGCGCCCGCATCGAGCACTTCCAGGCCAAGCCCTGGCAGACGGTCGTGGTTCGCGAGGACGGCTTCATCGACCTGGGCGGCGGCGTCAGCATCGTGCGGACGGGCCGACGACGTGGAGGTGAAGAACCGCGCGGCGCGCGATCTGCTCGCCGTGCTGCTGAAGCGTCGCCGGGGCACGGCGCGGTGTCCTTCCCGCGCATCGCCGACGGACGACAGCGTGCTCGCCAGCAAGGGCAAGACGGTCGCCGAGGAGCTCGGCGCATCCGCGCGACCAGCGGCGGCGGCCGACGCGCATCGAGCTGGACGCCGACCTGTTCGGCAGACGTCGACGCCGACCGCCCAGGGCGTGGGCGCCGCCTGGACAGGCGCTGGAGACGCTGGCCGAGCACCGACACCGACTGGTGGCCGGCCGACGTGCCCGTGCTGCTCGGCCAGCTCGAGGGCGGCGAGGGGCGCACCAGCGACTCGGGCCTGCGCTCGATCGTCGACCGCGTGCTGGTCCGCGTGGTGGGCTACGGAGGCGTGAAGTGAGCGCTGCGCCGGGCATGGTCGAGGCCGTCGAGCGCCGCGCTCGTAGCAGCGCCGCCGCGCCATCCGTGTCCGCCACCTGTGGCACCGCTACGGCAACATGGACGTGCTCCGCGACGTGAGCTTCGAGGTCGGCCACGGGCGAGATCTTCGGCTTCATCGGCCCGAACGGCGCCGGCAAGACCACGACCATCCGCATCATGGCCACGCTGCTCGAGCCGATGGCCGGCCGCGTGGAGATCGACGGCATCGACGTGTCCATCGATCCCGACGACGTGCGCACGACTGATCGGCTACATGCCGGATCACGCCGGCGTGTACGAGCGCATCACGGTGCGCGAGTACCTCGAGTTCTTCGCCGACGCCTTCGGCGTGCTCGACATCGGCGTGGTCGACGCGGTCATCGAGCTGACCGACCTCGGCAATCTGCAGGACCGCCTGGTGGCCGCGCTCAGCAAGGGCATGAAGCAGCGGCTGCAGCTGGCGCGCATCCTGCTGCACGACCCCAAGGTGCTGATCCTCGACGAGCCGGCCAGCGACCTCGATCCCGCGCGCCCGCATCGAGATCCGCGATCTTCTGCTGGAGCTCCGCGAGCTCGGCAAGACCATCTTCCTTTCGAGCCACATCCTGACGGAGCTGTCGCGACGTGTGCACCTCGATCGGCATCCTCGAGCGCGGGCGGCTGGTCGTGGCCGGACCGCATCGGCGAGATCGCCGAGCGGCTGGAAGCGCGGCGCATGCCGCCGAGGCCGTGGGGCTTCCGCGCCGCCGCCGGCCGGCGCGCCGCGCACGCGCCGCCGGCGCAGGCTTTCGAGCGCCGCAGCCGCGGCGCCGTGCCGCCAGCGCGCCCGGCCGCCGGACAGTGCGGCGCAGTTCCGCCCAGGTCGCCGCCGCTCCGGGCGCGCCGCCGAAGCGGCCGAGCCGCCGGCGCCCGTGCCCGTCGCCGACGCGGGTTCCCGCACCCGCGCGCTGCCCGACACGACCGCAGGCGGCGTGGCCATCCCCGGCGCGGCACAGCGCAAGCGCTGAAGCTCCGCGTGCTCGGCGACTCGCGCCCGGTCGTGCCGCTGCTCGCGGGCGGCAGCGGCATCTTCGGCGTCGAGCCGGGTCCCGGCGGGACAGCTCGTCGTGCACTACACCGGCGGGGACCGCTTCGTCGCCGAGGTCGTCCGCCATCTGGTCGCCAGCGGCGTGGGCGTCGTCGGCGTCGAGCCCGAGCGCAACGAGCTCGAACGCATCTTCCTCGAGGTCACGAAGGGGGATCTCGCAATGAGCGCGCAGACCGGCCGCCCCACGCACGGCCCCGGCGCCGCCCTCGTCGCGGCGCATGGACCGGGCGCGGATCGAGGTCGCGCGCATGCGCGAGGACCCGAACCCGGTGTGGATGCGCGAGCTGCGCCAGGCGGCGCGCCTGGGCCGCACGCCGATCATCCTGGCCGTGGTCACCGGCATGATGACGCTGCTCATCGCGTCGATCGGCGGCATCGCCAGCGCAACGGCCGAGCCCGCCAAGGTCGGCGTGGCCCTGTTCCACACCTTCTTCTCGCTGGCGTTCGCCGTCGTGGCCTGGGTCGCGCCGGCGGTCGCGGCCAGCACCATCGCCTCCGAGCGCAGCGGCAGCACCTGGGAGGCGCTGCTCCTGACCGGGCTCGGCGCGCCGTCGATCGCGCGCGGAAAGTTCCTCGCCTCGCTCACCTACATCGGCCTGTACATCGTGATGCTGGCGCCGGTGGGCGCGCTGCCGTTCCTGTTCGGCGGCGTCACGGCTACCGAGGTGGTCAGCGCGTTCGCGCTGCTGATGCTGTTCGCCGTGCTGGCCGTCGCTTTCGGTCTGTCGCGTCAGCTCCAAGTTCTCGAGCTCCGCGGTGGCCATCGTGGTGTCGCTGCTGGTCGCCGTGCCGCTGTCGCATCGTCGTGTACTCTGGCGGCGGCGTCGGCGCTGTCGTACCTGGCGCACTCGGTATGGCCCGGCGTGCCTGAAGGCCCGCCGGTGTGGCTGCCCACGGCCTATGCCCGCGCCGATTTCGGGCTGGAGTACCTGGTGTTCCTGGTGCTCACGCCGCTGACCATCGTGGCGCTGCCGGCGTGGTTCCTGTACGAGGTGACGGTCGCCAACATGGCCGGGCCGAGCGACGACCGCTCCAGTGGGCTCCGGCGCTGGTTCCTGGTCTCGGCGCTGGTGCTGGCCGTGGTGGCGATACTGCCCGCGTTCGTCGAGCCGGGCGATCGCTGGGCGGTTGCGGCTACCGGCATGGGCGCCACCGAGATCTTCCTCGCCTTTTCCGCGTTCGTCTTCGCCGGGGAGCCGCTCGGCCCCTCGCGGCGCGTGCGCGTGCACTGGGACCGGGAGGGAGCAGGTCGGCTCCGACGCTATCTGGGGCCGGGGCTGATGCGGGCGATGTCGCTGCTGCTGCTGCTCGGCCTGGTCGGGCTGCTGCTCGAGAGCGCGGGCGGCGTAGCGGCGGAGCTGCTCGGTGGCAGCCCGAGCGCGACGCAGAACGTGCGATCCCTGCTGGCCTTCGGCGGATACGCGGCGGGATTTTTCGTGTTCGTCGTCGGCTTCACGGCCTGGGTGCGCGCCCGCTCCACCGCCTCGACCACGCCGCGGCTAGCTGCTGCTCGCCATGCTGTTCCTGGCCCTCATCGGCCCCTGGATCATAATGGCGATCGCCGGCGTCGTCACCCAGCGGGAGGATTCCGCGATGCTGCTGGCCGCCCCATCCCCGGTCTACGTGTTCCAGATGATGAAGGAGCTCGGCAGACCCTCGCCGGACAGGCTGGTGATCGGCGCGGGCGCCGTGTGCGCAGCGGCCTGGACGCTCCTGGGAATGGGGCTCCTCGGTGCGGCGCGCGTGCGCAGCGGGCGCGTGGTGCGCGAACACGAAGCCACGCTCGCAAAGGTCGACGAGATGCTGCGCGCCGAGGACGAGGAACTCACAACCGAAGGCGAAAACCCGGCAGGCCCCGGTGCACAACCCGGCAGCGAAGGCGACGAGCCGCCGACGCCCGAGCCGACGGCAGGCTGACGCCATGACGGAGCTGTCCAGCTTGCTCGATCCGGAGTTCGTTCGCGAGCTCGAGGCGCTGCGCCGGCGGCTCGCTATCCGCGCGCGCTCGGGCGCCGCTGGCGAGCACGCCGCGCGCCGCAAGGGCAGCAGCGCCGAGTTCCAGGAGCACCGCGGCTACGTGCCCGGCGACGACCTCAGGCGAGTGGACTGGCTCGCGTTCGCGCGCACCGGCGAGCCCGTCGTCAAACTGTTCAGGGCCGAGGAGGACTCCATCGTGCGCCTGCTCGTCGACGGTTCGGCGTCGCTCGACTACGGCGATCCGCCCAAGATCGAGGTCGCGCGGCGGCTCGCAGCCGCGATCGGCTACATGGCTCTAGCGGGCTCGCAGCGGGCCGAGGTGCTGGTGGCCCGATCGGCGACGGAAGGCACGTCGGGTCTGGCGAGCGCGGGCGTTCCACGGCGTGGGCGCGGTGGGTTGGCCGGGCTGCTGCGCGATCTAGAGGGGGCCGCGCCGGAGGGGGCGGCGGATCTCGCCCGCGCCATCGATCAGCTCGTGCTGCGCTCGCGCCGGCCCGGCATGCTGGTCGTCTTGAGTGACTTCTTCGACGCCGGACCGGTCACCGAAGCGCTCACCCGGGCGCGTGCCGCGGGCCATGACGTGACGCTCCTGCAGATCGTGACGCGCGACGAGATCGAGCCGGGCTTCGAAGGCGACTTCACGCTGGTCGACGCGGAAACCGGCGCCACCGTCGACGTCACGATGGACACCCATGCCATCGAAGCCTACGTGTTGCGCTTCGCTGGGCTGGTCGAGGAGCTGCGCGCCTGGGCACGTCGCCACGGCGCGGGCTACGTCCGCGCCACCGCGGACGAAGCGCTGGAAGGCGTGGTCCGGCGCTTCGTCGCGCGCGGCGTGGACTAGCCCGGCGCCTGACCCGGGGAGGCTCTAGAAGAGCCTTCCGGTGGGCGCCATCGGCGTGTCGGCGCTGATCACGTCGGGGCCGATGGGGCTGGGGACCGCGGGCGCGGGAACGTGTGGTTCGGTCACGCTGGGTGCCTTCGGCTTGGGAGCGGCCTTCTTGGGAGCGGCCTTCTTGGGAGCGGCCTTCTTGGGAGCGGCCTTCTTGGGAGCGGCCTTCTTGGGAGCGGCCTGCGTCGGAGCGGCCTGCGTCGGCGCGGCCTTCTTCGCGGTCTTGCGAGTCGCCTTCTTCGCAGTCTTGCGGGTCGCCTTCTTGGCGGCCTTCTTCGCGGTCTTCTTGGCCGCCTTCTTCGCGGTCCTGCGGGTCGCCTTCTTCGCGGCCTTCTTTGCCGCCTTCTTGGTCGACCGCTTCGAAGCCTTGCGGGTTGCCTTCTTCGCGGCCTTGCGGGTTGCCTTCTTGGTCGACCGCTTCGATGCCTTGCGGGTTGCCTTCTTCGCGGTCTTCTTCGCCGCCTTCTTCGCGGTCTTCTTGGCCGCCTTCTTCGCGGTCTTGCGGCGGGTCTTCTTCGCCGCCTTCTTCGCGGTCTTCCTGCGTGCGGAGCCGGCGCGACGCGAGGTCCCGGTCTTCTTCGTTGCCTTCTTGCTCTTGCGCTTACGTGCGGCCATGTAGATTTCCTCGTTGATGAACGCTCGCGTCCGTCGAGCGGACCGACACTCTCTGTCTTGTCTCGCGCGCCGTCAACCTCGCAGTTGTCGTTCCGTCCGGTGACTGACGCTGGACATGCGACGACTTCAACGTCCGGGTGCTATCCTGACAGTGCATGTCCGACGCCGAACTCGTCCGCGAGGCGCTCCGCATCTACCGGCGCTACGCCACGGAGATCATCGAACGCCACGCATTCTGTCCGTGGGCCGAGCGCGCGCGGCAGGAGGGGCACGTAGCCGAGCGCGTGCTGACCCAGAGCGACACCACGGACACGGCGCCGTCGCTGGCTGCCATCGCAGAGCTGGATGCGGATGCAGAGACCGAGATCGGGCTGCTTATCTACCCGCGGCTACCGCTTGGCAGGCTGGATTTCGAGCACTTCGTGGCCCACATCCGCCGCGACGACACGGCCCGCCACCAGCTGGGCTCCGTCCCTTTCGCCATGGCGGCGTTCCACCCGGACGCCCGGGCCGACCTGTCCGATCCCGAGCGGCTGATCCCGTTCATCCGGCGCAGCCCCGACCCCACCATCCAGCTCGTCCGCCAGAGCGTGCTCGAGCGCGTGCGCAGCCGCTCTCCGGAGGGAACGGCGTTCATCGATCCGGCCTCGCTCGATCTGGAGCGACTGCTCGCCGCGCAGGAGAAGCCGACCGCACCGCTGCGCCAGCGCATTGCTCGAGCCAACCAGCAGACCGTCGCCGAGGTGGGCGTCGCCGAGCTGGAGGCCCAGCTCGACGACATCCTGCGTGATCGGGACGAGAGCTACGCCCGCTTCGGGCTGCCGGGCCGGCGCGGCGCCACCGGCTGAGCCGACGACCACCTTCCGCGGAAATCCGCGCTAGGCTCCCGGCGCCGATGCCTTTCGAGCTCAGGAGCCCGGGCGGCCTGTGGCTGCTCGGCCTGATCGCACCGCTGGTGCTGTTGTACGTGCTCCGGATCCGCCGCCAGCGGCTGCGCGTGCCGTCAACCTGGCTGTGGGGCGCGGCGCAGCGCGATCTCCTGGCGAAGAGCCCGTTCAAGCGGCTGGTAGTGCAGGTGCCGCTGATCCTGCAGCTCCTGGCGTTGATCCTGCTCGCCCTGGCGCTCGGTCGTCCGGCCACCCGGGGCGGCGCGATCACTGGCGACCACGTCGCCATCATCATCGACACCAGCGCATCGATGAGCGCGAAGGGCCCCGACGGAAAGACCCGCATCGAGCGGGCGAAGAAGTCGGCGCACGACGTGATCCGCTCGCTCGGACCCGGCGCGGACGCGATGATCGTGGATGCCGGGCGGAACGCGCTGATCGCGTCGCCCCTGGACCGCGACCCGCGCCGGCTCGACGCCGCGGTGGACAGCCTGCGCGCGCGCGACGTGGAGGGCGATCTCGGGCGCGCGCTGGCCATCGCGAGCGACCGACTGCGACAGCTGCCGGGCGAGAAGCGCATCGTCGTCCTCACCGATGGGGCGCTGGCCCACCCCGACTCGCTGGCGTCGGCGACGCTGCCGATCGACGTGATCCGGGTCGGCTCCCCTGTCGACAACGTCGCCATGGTCCGCGTCGACGTGCGCAGCGGGCAGGATCCTGCCACGCACCACGACCAGGTGCAGGCCTTCGCGCTGATCGCCAACTACGGCGACCGCGAGAGGAGCGTGTTCGTCACGCTCAGGCAGCGCAACGTCTCCGAGCCGCTCGCCTCGCGACGCCTCCAGCTCGCTCCCGGCGAACGCGCCCCCGTCGTCCTGACGTTCGAGCCGGCAGCCGGCGACGCCGGCACCGGACTCGTCATGCAGCTGAGCCCCGGGGATGCGCTGAGCGTCGACGATCGCGCCTACGCCCGCGTGCCGGCGGGCCGGAAGATCCCGGTCGTGATGGCGCCCGGGAACGCAAACCCCTGGTTCAAGCGCGCGCTGCTGGCGGATCCGGACGTGGATCTGATGGGGACCTCGCTCGCCGCGCTGCCGAAGGCCGACGTTCCGCCCGACGCGCTGGTGGTCGTCGACGGCGCCTGCCCGGCGAACGCGCCCGGCGCAGATCTGGTGATTCTGGATCCACCGGCGGGCCGCTGTCGCACCTCGGTCGTGGGCAAGCGCATCGACAAGCCGGCGATCACCTCGTGGTCGAAGAGCGATCCGCGACTCCGCTTCCTGACGCTGGACGGAGTCGAGCTCCTGTCGGCGCGCCGCATCGAGACCGATGGTCCCGCCGACTCGCTGGTGAGGGCACGTGAAGGCACGGTCATCAGCGATATCTCCATGCCCGGGCGCAGCGCGACGCTGGTTTCGTTCGACGTGGGCGACAGCAACTGGCCGCTGAAGGCCAGCTTCGTGCTATTCGTGCGCAACATCGTCGAGCTCGCGCGCTCGCACCGAGCGCGCGGCATCACCGGCCCGGCCCGAACAGGGCAGCCGATGCGCGTACGCGTGCCCCCGGACGTGAGCCGCGTGAGCATCGAGGAACCGGGCGGCAAGCGCATGCAGGTCCCGGCGCGGGGCGGCCTGGTGGTGGTGCCGGAGGTCGCACAGGCCGGCTTCTACTTCGTGAGCTGGAAGGGCAGGCGCGCGGGCAGCGTGCTCGTCGCGGCCAACCTCACCAGCGACGCCGAGAGCGACACGCGCCCGAAGAAGCTCTCCCAGGGGCGAGCCGCGGTGACGGTCTCGAGCGCGGCGAAGGTCGCCGACGCCCGGACCGACTGGACCTGGCTCCTGGCGCTTCTGGCGCTCGGGTTCATCGTGTTCGACGTGTGGTGGCTGACGCGGCGCGCGCGGACGCGCGCCAGCCTGGCCCAGCCGCCGAAGCCCCGGCTGCCCGACCGACCCCGCCCCGAAAGGCGCGCGGCGTGATCCCGCCGTCGGTGACGCGCTGGGTGCCGCTCGCCGCGCTCGTGCTGGGAGCCGTGGTCTGGCTCGCCTATCTCGGGTGGGCGGCGCGGCGAAAGCGCCTGGCGCGGCGTCCAATCCTGATGGCCACCAGCGTGCTGGGCGTGCTGCCGCTGCTGTACGTCGGCCTGACCTGGGCGCGCGTGCTGCCCGATCACTATCTGAGGATCGAGCGACCGCTGCTGGCGCTGCCCTGCGCGCTCGCAGTCGTATTCGTCGCGCACCGACTGCTCTCGTTGTCTGCGCGGCAAAACGCCTGGCGGCGCGGCCTCACCGAGCTGATGATCGGCCTCTCGGTGCTCGCGGCGTCGCTCGCGGCCATCGGCGCCGAGCTCGGCAAGCCGCTCGACCGGCTGGCAGTCATCGTCGCCATCGACCGCAGCCGCAGCATCGATCTGGTGCCGGACGCCGACTCGCGCGTCCACGCCGAGCTGTCGGTGGCCGAGGTCGGCATGCGCGACGACGACCGCATCGGCACCGTCGCGTTCGCGGCCGAACGCGGCCGTCGAGGATCCGCTGCGACCGCGCACGCGCCTGCCCGCTCCGCAGAAGGCCGAGCTCGGGCGCGACGGCACCGACATCGGCGCCGCCATCCGGCGCGCACTGGCCGAAGTCCCCGCGGACTCGGCCGCGCGCATCGTGGTGATGAGCGACGGCGTCAACACGCGCGGCGACCCGCTGGAGGCCGCCGCCGCGGCGGTAGCCGCGGGCGTGCCCGTCGACGTGGTGCCGCTCGACCAGAGCAAGGTGCAAGGACCTGCGTCTGGTCGCGGTGCGCATGCCGGCCCGCGCCAGCGAGGGCGAGACGCTCGAGATGCGCATCGTCACGTCCGCCAGCGAGCCCACGCCGATCGAGGTACGGGTGTACCGCGACGGCAAGCTGCTCCGGAAGGGCAACGGCAAGGTCGCAAAGGGCGAGGACGTGCTCAGGTTGCGCGAACAGGCGCCGGGACCGGGACTGCATCGCTACCGACGTGGCGGTCAGCGCCCTCGACCCGAAACAGGACGCCGCGCCGGAGGACAACGAGGGCTCGACCTTCGTGCGCGTGCGGGGGCAGGCCTCGGCGCTGGTGATGGAGCGCGATCCGGCCATGGCGGCAGCGCTGGTGCACGCCTTGCAGAGCGCAGCGTTCCAGGTCGATAGCGCGGGTCCGGAGGGCGTGCCGGCCGACGTAGCGGGCTTCGCTGCCTACGACCTGGTCGTGCTCAGCGACATCTCGGCGGTGGACTTTTCGCCGACGCAGCTCGCCGCGCTCGCCAGCTACGTGCGTGACCTCGGCGGCGGGCTCTTGCTGATGGGCGGCGATCACGCGATGGGTCCGGGCGGCTACGGCAAGACGCCGGTCGAGGAAGTGAGCCCGGTCTCCTTCGACCTGAAGCAGGAGCGGCGCCGCGCCAGCCTCGCCGAGGTGATCGCCATCGACTACTCGGGCTCGATGGGCATGAGCGTCGGCGGGCACACCAAGCTGGAGCTCGCCAACGAAGCCGCCGCGCGATCGGCCAAGCTGCTCGGCAGCAGCGACCGCCTCGGCGTGATGCACGTGGACACCTCGGTGAAGTGGACGGTGCCGCTCGGCCCCGTCACGGACAAGGCGACAGATCGAAAAGGCGATCCGCTCGGTGGGCCCCGGCGGCGGCGGCATCTACGTCGATCTGTCGCTACGCACCGCGTACGCGGCGCTCGACAAGGAAAAGGTCAACCTCAAGCACGTGCTGCTGTTCTCGGACGGCGCCGACGCCGAGCAGCGCACCAACGCCTTCGCGCTCGCGTCCGCGGCGCCAAGGCCCGAGGCATCACCACCAGCGTGGTCGCGCTCGGGCGCGGCAGCGACGTGGCGGCGCTCGAGCACACGAGCAAGCTCGGCGGCGGCCGCTTCTACCTGATCGAGGACGCCTCGCGACTGCCCGCGGTGTTCGCGCAGGAAACGATCCTGGCGTCGCGCAGCTCGATCAACGAGGTGACGTTCCACGCGACGCCCTCGACGCCCGGTCCGCCCACGCGCGGCGTCGACTTCGGCGCCGGCACCCGCACTTACCGGCTACGTGGTCACCATTCCGAAGGGCCGCGCGCAGGTGCTGCTCCGCGGCCCGGAGGGCGACCCGATTCTGGCTACCTGGTCGGTCGGCATCGGACGCGCCGCCGCGTTCACCAGCGACTACAAGGATCGCTGGGGGCAGGCGTGGACCAGCTGGGCGGGCGCCGCGCGCATGTTCGGGCAGCTCGGCCGCGACATCGCCCGCGTCGCCGACGATCCGGACGTGCGGCTCGAGGCAGACGCCGCAGGCGGCCAGCTACACGTCCGCGCCACGGTGGTCGACGACGACGGCCGCACCGAGAGCTTCCGCCGCCTGAAGGTGCGCGTCGGCGGCCCCGACGGCTTCGAGCGCGAGGTGGCGCTCGAGGCGGTCGGCGCCGGTGCGTACGCCGCGACCGTTCCGCTGTCGCGCCCTGGCGCCTACATCACCACCGCCGTCGACGAGCTCAGCGGCAAGCCGGTCGGCACCACGGGCGCGGTGCTCACCGCGGGGGAGGAGCTGCGGCCCACCGGCACCGACCGCGCGCTGCTCGGGCGCATCGCGGCGCTGACCGGCGGGCGCATGCGCGACACGCTCGCCGGCATCTTCCACGACCGCGAAGCCAAGCGCTTTTCCTACCGCGACCTCGGCGCGCCTCTGATCCTGCTGGCCGCCTTCGCGCTGCTTGCTCGGCGTGGCCGCGCGACGTCTGGCTCTGCCCGAGGCCGTCGGCGGTCTGCCGGGACGGCTGCGCGCGCGCCTGCGGCACAGGAGCGAGCGACGCGCCCGGGCCGCCGCTCGCGGCCGGAGCGACGCGCTCGACTCCCTGCTCGACGCCAAGTCGCGCTCGGCAGCCGCGCAGGGCAGGAGCACGCCACGCGTGGAGAGCGACGCACCGCCGCCGAGCGTGCCGCGCTTCGGGCACGCGGCGCGTCCGCCGCCGGTGGCGGGTCCCGGCCGGGAAATCGCGCCACCTCCGCCCTCGGGCGGCGCGCCCGCGTCCGGCGCTGCGCCCCCCTCCGGGCGACCGCTGACTGCCGCGGAGATCCTGCTGGCGCGACGCCGCGGCCGGCGCCGCTAGGCACGCCCCGGGACGCTTCTGCTAGGCTCGGCACGCATGCGTGGCGTGACCGTGAGCTGGCTGATCGTGCTGCCCGCGCTGGCAGCCTGTGCTCCCGGGCCCCAGCCCTGCAACACGCCCGGTACCTGCGCCCGCGGCTACGAGTGTCTGGCCAACCGCTGCGTCGCCGCCGGCGGCGCGCCGGTGCCAGCAGGCAGCCGCCGGATCGTGACCGAAGCAGCGCGGATGGCTGTGGTGAGCTCGCGCGCCCATCCGCGCGCCGGCGAGCTGCCGACCGCGGTGGTCTTCGGCAGCCGGGCGGAGGGGTCGGTCGGTCTGTACCTCGATTTCGAACCGGCCTGGCCGAAGGGCCGCCGCATCGAGAGCGCGTTCGTGCTGCTCGATCCGATGCCGGGCACACCAGTCGGCTCGCGGGACGTGCGGGTCGACGCCTGGCGCGTGAAGGGCGCATGGGACGAGCAGAGTCTGACGTGGCTCCGCCAGCCGCCGCTCGGCCGTCCGCACAGTCAGGGCATTGCCCGCTCCGCGCCGCCATCCGTACTGCGTATCGACGTGACCGCACTAGCGCGCGCCGTCCACGACGGCACGCGCAGCTATCACGGCATCGCCCTCAGATCGCGCGACATTGGAAGCGTCGGGGCGAGCTTCTCCACCGGCATCGGCGGCGGCCAGGCTCCACGGCTCGAAATCTACTACCGTTGACCTCCCACCCGCCCACCTCCTCGGTTCGCTGTCGTTTCGCTGGTTTCCGGGCTAGCTGACGAGCCATCACGGCCCGGGCCGCACACGCGACCTCACAGCGTCCCCGCGTGCTAACGTGCGCCCGCTCATGGTCGAACCGCTTCTCGGCGTGCGGCACCTCACAACCGCCTTCCACACCGACCGCGGGCCTGCTCAAGGCCGTCGACGACGTGTCGTTCGATGTGCCCGAGGGGACGACGCTGGCGATCGTCGGCGAGAGCGGCTGCGGCAAGAGCGTGACCGCGCTGTCCGTGATGCGCCTGGTGCCCTCGCCGCCGGGCGAGATCACGGGCGGGGAAATCCATTTCCAGGGCCAGAACCTGCTCGCGCTCGGCGAGAAGGCCATGCGCGGCGTCCGCGGCGACAAGATCAGCATGATCTTCCAGGAGCCGATGACCTCGCTCAACCCGGTCTACACGGTCGGCTCGCAGATCGTCGAGGCCATCCGCATCCACCGTGACGGCTCGCGCCGCGCCGCGCGGGAACGCGCTGTGGAGATGCTCAGTCTGGTGGGCATCCCCTCCCCGGAAGAACGCGTCGATTCCTATCCGCACCAGCTGTCCGGCGGCATGCGCCAGCGCGTCATGATCGCGATGGCGCTGTCCTGCGATCCCGATCTGCTCATCGCCGACGAGCCGACGACCGCGCTCGACGTCACCATCCAGGCGCAGATCCTCGATCTGCTCCGCCGCCTGCAGAGCGAGCTCGGGCATGAGCATCGTCTTCATCACCCACGACCTGGGCGTGGTCGCGGAGTTCGCCAGCCAGGTGGTCGTGATGTACGCGGGACGCGTGGTGGAGAGCGGCCCGGTGGACAAGCTCTTCTCCGATCCGCTGCATCCCTACACGCGCGGCCTGCTCGCCAGCGTGCCGCCGATGGACGTGTCCGCAGGGCGACAACCGACCGCGACGCCTGCCGACGATCGAAGGCCTGGTTCCGGATCTGGCCGAGCTTCCGCCAGGCTGTCGCTTCGCCGATCGCTGCGCGCTCCGCGCGGAAAAGCCCCCGGGCTACGAGCGCTGCACCGAGACCGAGCCGGATCTCGTCGATTCAGGCTGACGGGCGGCAGGGCGCGCTGCTACTACGCGGGCGCGGCTTCATGAGCGACGAGACCGGAAACACGCCGGAGAAGCCCGAGGGCGAACAGGGCAGCGAAGCGTACTGGGATCCACCGGATGCACCCGACAGCGTGCGCGAGCCGGACGCCGCCCAGGAAAGAAGAGACGGCCGCGCCGGTCGAGAAGCGTCGCCCTCTCGTCCAGGTCGAGCGCCTGACCAAGTTCTTCCCCGTCAAGCAGGGCCTGCTCGGGCGCACGCGCTTCGTGCGCGCCGTCGACGGCGTGTCGTTCTACGTCAGGAACGGCGAAACACTCGGCCTGGTCGGCGAGAGCGGCTGCGGCAAGAGCACCCTCGGCCGCACCATCCTGCGCCTCATCGAACCGACCTACGGGCGCATCGTGTTCGACAAGCAGGACATCACGCCGCTGTCGCAGCGCCAGCTGAGGCCGCTCCGGCGCCGCATGCAGATCATCTTCCAGGACCCGTACTCGTCGCTCAATCCGCGAATGACCGTCCGCGCCATCATCAGCGAGGCGCTGCGCATCCACAAGCTCGCGAGCTCGGGCTCTGAAGAGGAAGCGCGCGTCGAATCGCTGATCAAGCGCGTCGGGCTCCGGCCCGAAGCCATGCACCGCTACCCGCACGAGTTCTCGGGCGGACAGCGTCAGCGCATCGGCATCGCCCGCGCCCTGGCGGTCGAGCCCGACTTCATCGTGTGCGACGAACCGATCAGCGCGCTGGACGTATCGATCCAGGCGCAGATCGTCAATCTGCTGCTGGATCTGCAGGACGAGCTCAAGCTGAGCTACCTGTTCATCTCGCACGACCTGAAGGTGGTCGAGTACGTCAGCCGCCGGGTGGCGGTGATGTACCTCGGCAAGCTGGTCGAAGTCGCCCCCGCCGCGTCACTCTACGAGAAGCGTCACCACCCGTACACGCGCGCGCTGCTCAGCGCGATTCCGGTGCCAGATCCGGAAAGGCGCCGGCTGCGCGTGCTGCTGGAAGGCGACGTGCCGAGCCCGATCGATCCGCCGCCCGGGCTGCGCCTTCCATCCGCGCTGTCCGCGGGCCGAGAAGGGCAAGTGCGACGTCGACACGCCGGTGCTCGAGGAGCTCGACAAGGGCAGCCACCACCGTGTGGCGTGCTGGCACCCGCACGACGAGTAGCTCAGGTGTCCCAGGGCAGCGGGGGATAAGGCTCACCGGGTTCGGCTGGCTCGGTGTGGACGGTCACGTCGGCAACACCGTCGATACCCTGCTTCAGCGCGTCGACGACCCAGTGCGTCACCTCGTGCGCCTGTACGACGTCGAGGTGCGGAGCGATCTGGATATGCAGGTCCATGTAGATCGTGCCCGGAACCCCCCGCGTGCGGATCTTGTGCGTGCCCGCGACCCCGGGCACACCGAGCACGATCACCCGCACGCGCTCCTCGTCGACCCGCGCGGCGTCCGCCAGGTAGCCGACGTTGTGGCGCAGCACGCTGATGCCGGCCCAGGCGATGAACACCGCCACCACGCCCGCCGCCAGCACATCGAAAATAGGGTAGCCGAGATCGACCAGAACGCTGGCGACCAGCACGCCCAGCGTAACCAGTACGTCGGAGCGCGTGTGGGTCGCGTCGCTGATCAGAAAGGCGCTGTCCAGCTCCTTGCCCCGGCGGTTCTCGTACGCCGCCACGAAGACATTCACGACCAGAGTCGCCCCGAGCACGACGAACGCGCCCGCGCCGACCCGCGGCAGCGCCGTGCCCGCCCCCATGAGCCGCCCGATCGCCCCGCTTACCACGTCGTAGGCCATGGCCAGGAGCGACATCCCGACCAACACCGAGGCGACAATCTCGAATTTGTGGTGCCCGTACGGGTGCCCTTCATCCGGCGGACGGCTCGCCATCCAGATGCCGATCAGCCCCGCGATGTTGTTCACGGAGTCCGTCGTGGAGTGGAAACCGTCGGCCTGGATGGCCAGCACGTCTGCGAACCTGCCGTAGGCGATCTTGCTGGCTGCCACGGCGACGTTGAGCACGAAGGTGATCCAGATCACCCGGCGCACGGCGCGCGTGCGGTCCGCCGCTTCCCTGTGCTGCACCGCGGCAAGGTAACATCGGCCCCCCATCCGACAAGCGGATCCGGCAGGGGGCGGAAACCGCCAGGAAAAGCCGCCCCTTCGCTACCTGTCAACAAGTGACAGCGAGCTGACCGATTCCTGACACGCGGTCGGCTATCCCTGGATCATGCACGATTCGCCCGAAGCCTACGTCCGCGGCCCGGACGAGCGGGTCAACTGGTTCAGGTCGATCCCCTTCATCCTGGTGCATCTGATGCCCCTGGGAGCACTCTGGACGGGCGTCCATCTCAGGGACGCGCTCCTGTGCGTGGCGCTCTACTACGTGCGGATGTTCTTCATCACGGCGGGCTATCACCGCTACTTCGCCCACCGCGCCTACAAGCTGGGGCGCGGCATGCAGTTCCTGATGGCGTTCGGCGGGGCCACCGCGGCGCAGAAGGGCGTGCTCTGGTGGGCCGGACATCACCGCGACCACCACAAGTACTCCGACACCCCGAAGGACATCCACTCGCCCAAGCGCGGCTTCTGGTGGAGCCACATGGGCTGGATCGTCTGCGACAAGTACGAGGCCACGCCGGTCGACCGCATCAGGGACTTCACGAAGTACCCGGAGCTCCGCTTCCTGAACCGCTTCCACCTGCTGCCGCCGATCGTGCTCGGCTTCGCGGTGTACCTGTTCGGCGGCTGGAGCGCGGTCTTTACCGGCTTCTTCCTGTCGACGGTGCTGGTCTACCACGGCACCTTCACCATCAACTCGCTGTCGCACGTGTTCGGCCGTCGCCGCTACGCCACCAGCGATACCAGCCGCAACTCGCTGCTCCTCGCGCTCGTCACGCTCGGCGAGGGCTGGCACAACAACCACCACTACTACCAGTCGACGGCCAACCAGGGTTTCTTCTGGTGGGAAATCGACGTGAGCTACTACGTGCTCAGGGTCCTGTCCTGGGTGGGGCTCGCACGCGATCTGCGCACGCCACCGAAGCATGTGCTCGACAAGAACCGCATCGGCGACGAGCCGATCGCGACGGACCCGGATCCCGAGCCGGTACTGGCCACGCTGGCGACCGGCGCCCAGCAGTAGTCGCGCCAGGGCTGGCCCGCGGGCGCTCCGCGGGGCTAGGATTCCGGCATGAGCTGGCGGATTTCCCGTCGTGGAGCGTCGAGGCGCTGATGCGAACGCGCTCGCGGAGCGTCGCTGTGCTCCTGTTCGACGAGGTCGAGCTGCTGGACGTGGCAGCGCCGCTGGCGGTGCTGAGCAGCGCGGGCCGGAAGTGGAACTGGCGTCCCTTCAAGGTGACGACCGTCGCGGTGACCCCAGGCCGCATCAGCACCCGAAACCAGCTCGTCATCGAGGCCGAGGGGGCGCTCGACGCCTGCCCCGAGCCAGAGCTCCTGATCCTGCCCGGTGGCTACGGCGCCCGGCTAGCCCTGTCCGACAGCGCGCTGGTCGACTGGGTGCGCCACGCCGGATCCGCTGCCGGGCTGGTGATGACAGTCGGTCACGGCGCCCTGCTTCTCGCCAGCGCCGGCCTGGCCGACGACCAGGATCTCGCCGTCCCCCTGGATGCCCGCGAGCTGCTCGAAGAGATCGCCCCGACCGCGCGCGCGGCGGTCGACGCGCCCGGCGTAGTGGAGTCGAACAAGCTCCTGAGCACCGCGCGGAGCGCTGCGGCGCTCGACCTGGCACTGACGGCTGTGACGCTGCTTCTGGGCCGGGGCCAGGCCCTCGGCGTGGCAGCGGCGCTGGGGCACGAGATGCACGGGGCCGCTCAGCCCTTGTTGATCGATGTCGAAAGGCGCGATTGACGCCGTCTCTGGACGCGGCACATGACTTGCGGCTAGCCTTGTCCATATGTTCCACCCCTCTGCGCGCTCCCCGCGAGCAGCGCGCCGGTGCCGAGTAGTCCTGGCTTCGCTGTGCCTCTCGCTCTTGGCGGCGACCGCCTTCGCCGGTCCGAGCCGCAAGGAGCTGTCACAAGCCCGCGCCAAGTTCCAGCAAGGCACCGAGCTCGAACAGGCCGGCGACTGGAGCACGGCCCTCACCCGCTTCCGCGAGGTCGGGCAGGTGCGGATGACGGCGCAGGTCCGCTATCACATCGCGCTCTGCGAGGAGCACCTCGGACAGCTGGTAGTGGCGCTGGGTGGCTACAAGCTCGCGCTCCAGAGTGCGGACGAGGTCCGGGCCAAGTCGTTCAAAACCACCGTCACGAAGCACATCAGCGACCTCGAGGCACGCATCCCCAAGGTCACCATCAAGCGCGGCAAGGGCGCCGAGGCCGCCAGCATCGAGCTCGACGGAGTCAGGCTGGGTGTTTCCTCGATCGGGGTGCCGGTGCCCATCGACCCCGGTCCTCACACGGTGAGCGCCAAGGCGCCGGGACACGAGCCGTTCTCGCAGACGGTGTCCGTTGCCGAGAAGGACAAGAAGACGCTCGAGGTGACACTGAAGCCGACTCCCACGGCCGCGACGGGCACCCCCACCGGACCGGTCGGCGGGGAAGAGCACCCGCTCGAGGTCAAGCCGCGCTCGAAGGTCCTGCCCTTCATCATCGGCGGTGTCGGCGTCGCGAGCCTGGCCGCCTCCGGCACGTTCTTCCTACTGAAGAACAAGGCCATCAGCGACTTGAACGCCGCGTGCGGCTCCAATCACAACGCCTGCCCGGCATCGAGCAAGAGCGACTACGACAAGGCCAAGACCTACAACCTCGTCTCGGAAATCACACTCGGCGTGGGCGTCGCGGGTGTGGGCGCTGCCGTCGTACTGCTTTTGACCGGACATCACGCGGAGGCCAAGCCCGCGGACAAGACCGCCCTCCGGCTGCTCCCCGCTGCTCCCGACAGCGAAGCCGGCGCGTCACTGGTCGGTCGCTTCTAGCTGCGACGCCCGGCCCAGCGCCTCCGCGGTGGGGTCACTCCCTGCCCGCGCGCTCCCGACCTGGCGGCGCCGGAGCAGCTAGAAGCCGGGGTCCTCGCGCCAGTTGTTGCCCGTCTTGGTCGCCGTCGACTTCTTGACCGTGTGGTGCGCACGCGGGTGATAGACGGGGTGCGGCTTCGGTGCTGGAGCGGCGGAAAGAGCCGGCTCCGCGCTCGCCGACGGCGGCGGCGGCTCCACCGGCAGGGCGGACGCTTCGACCACCTCCGTCGTGTCCGACTCGGCCGGCGCGGGCGTCGGCGTCGCGGGCACGGCGGCGGCAACGGATTGTGCGCTCGGCGCCGGCTTGGCGGCACTAGCGCCCCCGCCCGCCTCGAGCAGAACCACGCCTCCTCCGACAAGCAACACGCCCGCCGCGACAAGACCTACCACCCAGCGTCGCTTGTTCCCGCCCGGCCGCATGATCGGCGAGGACAGGGTCTGCCCGCTACCGGTGGGCATCGCCACATCGCTGCCGGACTCCAGCGTCTGGCGCGTCGCCGCCATGGTGCTCAGCGACACGTCGCTGACCGGAGTGATCCCGCTGTTCGGCGGCGGAGGCGGCTGCGAGTCGAGGAAGCTTCGCAGGCTTACGCGCGACTCTGCGCGCTGGTCGGCTCCCTCCAGAGCCTTCGCGAAGGCTTCACGCTGCTGGTCGCGGCGCTCGCTGAAAAGCCCTTTCAAGAACGCCCCCACGTCCTCGTCGGTACTGGCCCGCATGGAAGGCGGCAGCGCCTGGTCGAGCGCGCGCAGGAACTCATTGGCGGTCGGGAAGCGCTTGCCCGGATCCTTGGCCAGGGCCTGCTGCACGACCCGCTCGAGTGCCGCAGGGTAGCCGGGAACGATCCTGCGCGGAGGAACCGCCGGCGACTTGTCGATGATGTTGTAGATCGTCGCCGCTTCCGACTCCTTGCGGAACGGATGCTTGCCGGTGGTCAGCGCATACAGGATGATCCCCATCGCGAACAGATCCGCGCGGCGATCGAGGGAATCGCCCTTGATCTGCTCGGGCGCCATGTACGCGATCTTGCCCTTGACCTCTCCGGCCGCGGTGGCTCCGCCGCCGAGCGCAGTGGCCTTCGCGATGCCGAAGTCGACGACTTTCACAATGCCGTCGTAGCCGAGCATGATGTTCTGCGGCGACACGTCGCGGTGCACGAGTCCGACCAGCTCGCCCTTCCGATCGCGCAGCTCGTGGGCGGCGTGAAGCCCGGCGCAGGCCTGCATCACGATGCGCACCGCGAGTGGCAGCGGTATTCCGCCCGCCTTGCGCGCCTTCCTCATGACCTGGTTCAACGGCAGGCCGTCGATCCATTCCATGACCAGGTAGAGCACTCCGTCCTGCTCGCCGAGATCGAGGATCTCCGCGACGTGCGGATGTCGGATCTGCGAGGCGAGCGATGCCTCGTCGAGGAACATGCGCTCGAAGTCCGAATCGTCGCTGAGCTTCGGCAGCATCGTCTTGACGGCGACGATCTTCTGGAACCCGCGCGTGCCCTTGAGCCGTGCGGCCCACACCATCGCCATGCCGCCGGATGCGATCGGCATCAAGAGCTCGTAGCGGCCGAGCTCGTGCCCGACGCCCATCTCCGCCGAGACAGGCGCGGATTCCGGGAGCGGATCCATTCAACGTCAATTGTCGCAGAGGCCCGGGCGCATCACAAGCTGGCGGCGTCCCCGGAAATGCCGCGGTAACTTTTTCGCTCCGCGCTCATAATCGCGCTGCCTCGAGCCACTCATGAAGTGGGAGAGTGTACGCCGGCCCTGGGCGGGCCCGACCCGCCCAGCCCTCGCTCAGCTTGCTGGCCAGGCGCGCGGAAGGAGTGCAATATGGGAAGTGCGCCGTTCTGCGCCTTGCTCCCTTTCTACCAGAGCCCCTATCTAGGATGTCGCAGAGAACCCGTCTGATCCTGGTGCTGGCAGCCGCGCTCGGCAGCCTGTCGTGCACCGTGCCCCAATACGGATTCAGCAACTCCACGGACGCCGGCCAGGACGCCACGGGCGGCAGCGGTGGGCAGAACGACGGCGGGAACGCCGGCGCGAATGACGGGGGAACCTGTCATTCGAATGCCGACTGCGCCGCGACACCCGCCACACCGGTGTGCGACACCGGCTCGGGCAGCTGCGTCGAGTGCCTGCCCGGGGGCAGCGACTGTGCGTTCGGCAGCTATTGCGACACGACCGACCACTGCGTCACCGGCTGCAACTCGGACGCCGACTGCAACGCGCCCTCCGGGGACGCCGGCGACGCCGGCAGCACCCATCTGACCTGCGACACGACCACCCATCTCTGCAGCTGCCAGAATCTCGGCGACTGTCCTCCGGGCACCATCTGCGACACGCAATCCGGAACGTGCAAGCCCGGTTGCAGCGACAAGCAACCCTGCCCGACAGGGCAGCAGTGCTGCGACAACAACTGCTCGAACGTGCTCGTCGACGACGCCAACTGCGGCAGCTGCGGCAACGCCTGCCAGCCTGCCAACGGCACGGGCACCTGCAGCAACGGCTCCTGCACGATCACGGGCTGCAGCGCGGGCTACGCCGACTGCAACAACGACCCCACCGACGGCTGCGAGTCGAACCAGAGCCAGGACCCCGCCAACTGCGGCAGCTGCGGCAACACCTGTGCGCTTTCGCACGCCACGGCCAAGTGCACGGGTGGCACGTGCGGCGTCGCCAGCTGCGACTCCGGCTACACCGACTGCAACGCCGACCCCACCGACGGCTGCGAGGCCCAGCTCGACAGCGACGTCAACAACTGCGGCGCCTGCGGCAGTGCCTGCAGCACCAACCACTCCACGCCGAGCTGCACCAAGGGCGTGTGCGGGGTCAGCTGCGCCACCGGGTTCGACGACTGCAACTTCGACCCTGTCGACGGCTGCGAAACGAACATCAACACGAACGTCGACAACTGCTCGGCGTGCGGCAAGGGCTGCCCGTCGGGTACGGGCACGCCCAACTGCGTCGGCGGGGTGTGCGGCGTCAGCCAGTGCACGGGCAACCTGGCCGATTGTGACGGGCTCGCGAGCAACGGCTGCGAGGCCAACATCTCCACGGATCCCGGCAACTGCGGAAAGTGCGGCAACGCCTGCTCCGCGGCCAATGCGACCGTGGCCTGCAGCGCCGGCAAATGCGGGATCACTGGCTGCAGCACGAACTTCGCGAACTGCAACAGCCAGTACACCGACGGCTGTGAGGCCAATCTGAAGTCGGACGTCGGCAACTGCGGCGGCTGCGGAAACGTCTGCAGCAGCACGAACGGCACGCCGTCGTGCAACCAGGGCCTGTGCGCCATCACCTGCAAAGCCGGGTTCGACAACTGCGACGGCAAGATTTCGACAGGCTGCGAAACCCCGCTCAACACCGTGTCGAACTGCGGCGCGTGCGGCGTGAAGTGCGCCAACGGGCACGGATCGACGACTTGCTCGGCGGGAGCCTGCAAGCCGACCTGCGCCGCCGGCTGGGGCGACTGCAACGGCGACCCGACCGACGGCTGCGAGACCCAGCTGAACACCAACACCAACTGCGGCGCCTGCGGCCAGGGCTGCAACCCGCCGAATGCTGCCGGCGACTGCAGCACCGGCAGCTGCCAGGTCAGCACCTGCTCCCCCGGCTGGGGCGACTGCACGTCCGCTGCGGGCTGCGAGACGCACATCGCGACCGACAAGGCCAACTGCGGCGGCTGCGGCTCTGCCTGCAGCAACAACAACGGCACGCCAGCCTGCAGTGGCGGCAACTGCAGCATCGCCTGCAACAGCGGCTACGCGGACTGCGACAGCGACGCGCGCACCAACGGCTGCGAGATCCACACGGCCATCGACCCGAACCACTGCGGGACCTGTACCAAGACGTGCTCGGGCTCGACGCCCAACTGCTCGAACGGCAGCTGCATCTCGGCCTGCGCCCTTGGCACCGCCGATTGCGACGGTAATTCCGCCAACGGCTGCGAGACCGACATCGCGAGCGACGGAAATAACTGCGGCGGCTGCGGCAAGACCTGCACGGCGTCGCAGTACTGCAACGGCGGTTCGTGCTCCACGTGCGCCGGGGGCCACAGCGACTGCGACAAGGACGGCACGAACGCCTGCGAGGCGGCGACCGCCAGCGATCCGAACAACTGCGGCGGCTGCGCGACGCGCTGCGGCTCGGACGGCACCTGCGGCTGCTCGTCCAGCAGCTGCAGCGGCGGCACCATCTACTTCTCGGAGGACTTCTCGGACAACTCGCGCGGCTGGACGTTCGGCAACGAGTGGGCCATCGGTCCGACCAAGACCAGCTCCGGCCAGGAGGAGGGCTTCCCGGATCCTGCCAGCGACCACTCCACCACGTCGGACAACGGCGTGGCGGGCATCGTGTTGGGCGGCAACTATTCGTACGCCACCCACTCGGCGTGGTACCTGACCAGCCCCGCGATCAACCTGTCCAGCGCCGGCGGCACCGTGCACCTCACTTTCTGGCGCTGGCTGAACTGCGACGCAGTGCCGTACACGACCGACACGGTCGAGGTCTACAACGGCAGCTGGCACACGCTGTGGACCAACCCTGGCTCGAACGTGCTGGTCACCGACTCGGCGTGGACGCGCGAGACGTTCGACGTGACCAGCTACAAGAGCGCTAGCTTCAAGGTGCGCTTCGGCTTCGCCACCGGCACCAAGGGCGCGTTCCGCGCCTGGGTCATGAGCGGCTGGAACATCGACGACGTGTCGCTGTCCAGCGGCACCTGCAACTAGAGCGCTAGCGCCGGACCAGCATGCGGTCGGCGAGCTCGCGCGCCTGGTCGGCGCCCACCAGCCGCTCCACCAGCGCGAGCGCGAACTCCATCGCGGTGCCGGCGCCGCGACTGGTGATCAATTGGCCGTCGGTCACCACGCGCTCCTCCACGTACTCGGCGCTCGGCAGCTCGAGACCGGGGAAGGACGTGGCCCGGCGCCCGGCGAGGACGCCGGCCGCCTCCAGCGCGATCGGCGCGGCGCAGATAGCACCGAGCAGCTTGCCGTCGTTATTGAAGCGCTTCAGTAGCGCCAGCACGCGCTTGTCGTCCCGGAGGTTCGCCGAGCCGGGCATGCCACCCGGCAGCACCAGCGCGTCGTAGCCGTCGATCCGCATCTGGTCCATGTGACGCTCCGGCACGATGGGAATGCCGTGCGAGCCGCGGGCGGGGCCGTCCCCCACCCCGACCACCGTGACCTCCACCTCGGCGCGGCGCAGCACGTCGATGATCGTCACCGCCTCGATTTCCTCGAAGCCGTCCGCCAACAGAACCAGAACCTTCGCCATGACCGCTCCCAGCCTCGCCGCGAGGCGCCGAGCTACGAAAGTGGGAGCAAGCGGGGCGCCTGTCAATTGCCGCTGGCAGCCGGCCTCGGCGCATTCTTCTGCACCTGGCAGGTCGCCGTCGACAGCTCCAGCGCCAACCCGTGCGGCGCCGCCAGCAGCATGCGGCCGCGGTCCAGCACGACCGGCTCGGCGTGGCGCAGAACCCGGTCTGTCGACAGCTCGTCGATCAGCTTCCCGTGGTCGTCGAGCGCCGCCAGCCGGGTCTCGTCGCTCACGCCGGCCAGCGACAGCCATCCCGCCTGCGGTCCGGCATTCTGCGGCGGGTGCTGGTCGACGAGCAGCGTGGGTACGCCCGCACCGACCTTCTCGTCGTCGAGCACGTGCGTCTCGGTCGACCCGCCGGGGCGCACGCGCGCCAGATGCACGATGCGACCCTCTGCGCCGGGGGCGGCCTCGTCGTCCCGCCAGGCGAGCAGCGCTCCGCCGTCGGGCGCCGGCGCGACGTCGAAGACCAGCACGTGCGCGTCGTGCTGGGTGACCGAAATCGGCGGGGCCGTGGGCGAGCCGTTCTCGTCGAGCGGCACGAGCTCCAGCCAGCGGCTGCCGAGCTCGACGATGGCGCTCCCTGCCCCGGGCCCGGCCGACGCCGCGGGCGCGGTCTTCGGGGCCGGCTTCGACGCGCCGGGGCGCTTCGCATGGGCGCGGGTGTGCGGAGATCCACGCCAGCCAGAACCCGCCGGGGCGGCGCACGATGCGTGGCGCCTCGGCGTCGTCGTCCTTCGGCGACAGCACCCGCGGGCGCGTCGCGTTCGAGACATCGTCCAGCGCAAAGGTGCTGCCGCGGATGACACCGTGGTCGCCCCCCTTGTCCCAGTCGTCCCAGACCAGCACGCCGCGCTTCTTACCGAGCTCGACGCCGAACACCTGCGACTGGTCATTGCCCTGCTCGATATCGCGGCCCCAGACGACATCCGCAGTCCCCGCGGGATTGCGGATCGCCACCAGCCGCAGCGTAGCGCCGCTCGCATCGTTGCCCGCGAGCGCAACGACCAGGCTGCCGTCGCGGGCAGCCAGCCGGGGCGGATCGGCGTCGCCGTAGACGCGCCCCAGCTCCACGAGCTTCCCGCCATCGGCGTCCGGGCCGACAATCGCGATCACGGCACCGGTACCGCCGTCCATCGACTGCAGCGCCGACACGGCGAAGCCCGACGGCAGCGGGACGGCCGAGCCGAGATCCACCGCGAACGGCAGCGGCACGTCGTCGTCCCCGTCGCCGGGATTGTTCTGGCCGGGCCGCCCGATGGTGAACGAGGCGCCGCGTTTGACCGCACTGCAGCGGGGCGACGGCGGGCCGGCGGTCTTCGCGCTCGGCGCCTCCGGAGCGCTCGCGGCAGCGGGCTTCTTGTGCTTCTTGCAGCCCGCGCCGAGCGTCGCCGCGAGCAGCAGGCCCAGACCGACCCGCACGGGTACGGCGAGCGACGGGAATTGGCGGGCGTCGGTGCCTGGGATTGTCGGCATGGCTCCTGGCAGGACGAGTGCCTCCGCTCATCTAGTCGCCACCCGGGCGCCGGGCAAGCAAGAGACGGCGCCGGGCCCTGGTTGTGGCGGCAAGGCCGCGATATCATTGTTCCGGGTGTCGAGCAGTGGCCTATCGGCCTACGCTCCCCCCCGAGGATTTTGATGGCCAAGGGCGAGCTGACCAAGCCGTACGAGCCGAACCCTGCGCTCCGGGCGCTCTACCGACGTTTCTTCGATCGCATCCAGGTCGACGACGCGCTGGGTGCGGGACGTCCGGCGCCTGTCGCAGCAGGGCACCGTCGTGTACGTGCTCCGCAACCTGAACTTCATCGACTTCTTCGCGCTCGACCATCTGACCAAGCGCTACGGGCTGCCGCAGGTGCGGTTCGCCAACGACCTGGGCCTCTGGGTGCTGAACCCCATGGGCAAGGGCTGGCTCAACGCCATCCTCCCCCGCCCCGGCGTCACGCCGTCGGACGAGCTGCGCGACGCCATCGAGCGCGGAGGCTCGGCCGCGCTGTTCCTCAAGCGCCCGCCCGGCGTGCTCGACGTAGCAGCCGGCGCCAGCGGCGGCCGCGGGCTCAAGGAGGGCGACGAGCTGGTGCGCACGCTCATCGATCTGCAGCGCGAGCGAAAAGCGCCGATCCTGCTCGTGCCCCAGGTCTTCGTGTGGACGAAGCAGCCCGACACGCGCGGGACGCGGCGCATGGACTTCCTGCTCGGCCCGCGCGAGTGGCCGAGCCCGGCGCGCACGGTCGGGCAGTTCCTCTCGAACTACAAGCACGTGGCGCTCAAGGCCGGCGAGCCGCTCGACCTGTCCGAGTTCCTGGAGGGCGCCAACGGCGCCTCCGACGCGGTGCGCGTGCGGCGCGTGACGTACGCGATGCTCCGGCGGCTCGAACGCGAGCGGCGCAGCGTGACCGGGCCCGCCGAAAAGGCTCCCGATCGCGTGCGCATGGAGATCCTCCGAAGCCCCCGGCTGCGCAAGGTGATAAGCGATCTGGCTGGCGCGCGCGCCTGCCGATCGCTACGTGCTGACCGGTCGCGCGCTGAACATGCTGCGCCAGCTCCAGGCCACCCAGGACATGGCCACGATCAAGGGGCTGGAGGTCGATCTTCCACCGCGTCTTCCATCGCATCTACGCCGGCATCGAATACGACAAGAGCCGACATCGAGCGCGTCCGCGCCGCGGCCAAGGAAGGCACGCTGGTGCTCTTGCCCAGCCACAAGAGCCACATCGACTATCTGATCCTGAGCTACGTCTTCAACGAGGAAAACCTGCAGCTGCCGCTGATCGCGGCGGGCGACAATCTGAACTTCTTCCCGCTCGGCGGCATCTTCCGGCGCGGCGGCGCGTTCTTCATCCGCCGTTCGTTCAAGGGCGATCGCCTGTACGCGGCGGTCGTCGACGCCTACATCCGCCGGCTGATCCGCGATGGCTACCCGATCGAGCTGTTCCTCGAGGGGGGCCGCAGCCGCACCGGGAAGCTGCTGGCGCCAAAGTTCGGTCTGCTCAACATGATCGTCGACGCCGCGCTCGGCGTCTCGCAGCGGCGCGCGTACTTCGTCCCCGTCAGCATCGGCTACGAGCGCGTCGTCGAGGCAGGCAGCTACGAGCGCGAGCTCAGCGGCGGCGAGAAGTCGAAGGAGGACGCCGCAGGCCTGCTCAAGACGACCGAGGTGCTGCGCCACCGCTACGGCCGCATCAACCTGCAGTTCGGGCAGATCCTGACGCTGGACGAGATCCGCGAGGAGCTCGGCCTCCAGAACCGAGCAGTCGCTGACACCGGCCAAGCGCCGCGCGCTCGTCACCCGGCTCGGCAATCGCGTGATGGACGAGATCAACCGCGTCGCCGCCGTGACGCCGGGCGCGCTGACCGCGCTGGCACTGCTCAGTCACGACAAGCGCGGCATCCTGCACGAGGAGCTGGTCGAGCGCGCGTCCAGGCTTCTGGCCGTGCTCGACAGGCTGGGCGCACGCATCTCGCCGGCCATCGCCACCGCCTCCGGCGCGCTGCATCCGGAGGCCATCCGCGAGGCCATCCAGATGTTCGTCGACGCGGAGATGGTCGAAGCGCACCTGCCCGGCGAGCCCGAGGCGACGCGCAAGCGCAAGGTCCGCGCCGGCGAGGGCGTGATCTACACCACCATGCAGGGCAAGCGGCTCACCCTCGATACCTCGAAGAACTTCATCGTCCACTTCTTCGTCGAGCGGGCGCTGGTGGCCATCGCGATGCTGGTGCCACCAGGACCGCCGGTCGGCGTCTCCACCGTGCGCGAGCGCGTGCAGAACCTCTCGAGGCTCTTCAAGCACGAGTTCCGCTTCCGCGCGGATGCACCCTTCGACGACATCTTCGCGGAGACCCTCGCCGCCATGAAAAAGGACGGCGTGGTCGAGCTCACCGACGGGCGGCCAGCTCGCCGCCGGTCCGGGCGAAGGCGGCTGGAGCGGCGAGCAGTGGCTCCACACCTACGCCGCCGTTCTGCAGAGCTTCCTGCAGGGCTACCGCGTCGCGGCGCGTGGAGCGGTGCCGCTGGTCAAGGGCCCGATGACCGAGAAGGACCTGGTGAAGCGCGCACTTTCGACCGGCAACCGCATGTTCCTCGCCGGCGAGATCGAGCGCCGCGGAAGCCGTGTGCAAGCCGGTCATCCAGAACGCGTACCTCGCGCTGGTGGACGAGGGCTACCTGGTCCGCGAAGACGGCAAGCTCGCCCTCGCCGAGTCGTTCCGCAAAAGCGCTGCTGTCGGCGCAATCGAAGGGCGCATCGCGGGGTACATGGAGGAGGTGCCGGAGTGAGTCGGTCGGGGTGGCAACTCGTCGCTCTGGCGCTCGCGTCCTGGCCACTCGCCGGCTGTCTCGGTACCCCGACGCCGCTGGCACCCGGCCTCGAGGGATCGCTCGGCGTGCCGCACGACGGGGTACAGACCGGCGCCGCGGAGCTCCCCGTCCGCGGGCCGGGCTTCGTGCGCTACCGGCCGCACACGCCGAACGACTGGGGCAACCCGAAGCTGGTCCACGCCGTGGAACAGGCTGCAGCGGTCGTCGCACGAAAACGCCCGGGCGGAGCGCCGCTCGTCATCGGCGACATGTCCGCGCGCTACGGGGGGGATATCCCCGGCCACGCATCGCACGAGAACGGCCGCGACGCGGATCTGCTCTGGTACGTGACCACACCGGCGGGCGCGCCGGTAAGGAATCCGGGCTTCATCCACATGGGCAGCGACGGGCTGGCGGAGGTGGTCGGGCGCGGGGACTTCCTGCGGCTGGACGTGGCGCGCGAGTGGCTCCTGATCAAGACGCTGCTCCAGTCGCCGGACATCGGCGTGGAGTGGATGTTCTGCGCGCGACCCGTCGAAGCGCTGATCATCGACTACGCGCGGGCGCGCGACGAGGATCCGGCTCTCGTGTGGCACGCCGAGACGGTGCTGCAGCAGCCGGGCGACAGCGCGCCGCACGACGACCACATCCATCTGCGCATGGCGTGCACCGGTGACCTCGCCGTTCACGGCTGCGAGGGCGGCGGCCCCTACTGGGATTGGCTGCCGCCGCAGCCGGAGCTCGGGCCGCTCGACAAGTCGACGCTGGAATCGATCGCCGAGGACGACCCGCTCGACATCGAGCGCTCGGTGGCCGGAAGCGCGGCGGGAAACGGAGCGTAGGCACTTGAGCGGGCCCGTGCTGCTGGAGGGCGACTGCCTGGAGCTTGTCGGCAAGCTGGCGCGCGAGGGCGGAGCGTTCGACCTCGTCTACGTCGATCCGCCGTTCAACGCGGGTGGGCGCCGCGCCGCTCGCGACGGCTCCGGCGAGCGCGCGCGAGGCACCGAGGCCTATCGCGACTACTGGGGCGGGCTCGACGCGTTCCTCTCGATGCTGGAGCCGCGGATGGAGGCGATACGCGACGCAATGACCGGGCGCGGCAGCCTATGGCTGCACCTCGACCATCGCACGGTGCACGACGCCAAGGTGCTGTGCGACCGCGTCTTCGGGCGCAGCGCGTTCCAGGGCGAGATGGTGTGGGCGCCCGGCAACGGAGCGCGACGCAGGAGAGGCCCCAGTGTGACGCACCAGACGATCCTGATCTACGCGCGCGGCGACATGATCTGGAACGGCGACGACCCGGCGCTGCGCGAGCCCTATGCCGCCACCAGCCAGCGCATGCATTTCAAACACGTGGACGCCTCGGGCCGCCGGTATCGCGAGCGCGTGATAGCCGGCAAGGCGTACCGCTACTACGCCGACGAGGGGCGCCGCCGTGGCAGCGTCTGGACCGATTGCTCCGCCATGCGCGCCAACACGCCCCTGGTGGCCGAGACCACCGGCTACCCGACGCAGAAACCCGAAGCGCTGCTGGAACGCATCGTGCGCGCCGCCAGCCTGCCCGGCAGCCGCGTACTCGACCCGATGTGCGGCTCCGGCACGACGCTCGCCGTCGCGCTCCAGCTCGACCGCCGCGCCGCCGGCATCGACCAGAGTCCCCTGGCCTGCCGCATCACGCGCGAGCGTCTCGGGATCGGCGCGGACAGCCCGGCGGATGCCCGACCCGGAGGAAATGGCTCCGGCGGGAAACCGGACGTTGCGCGGCGCCGCGGGCCCTAGTCGCGCGATTCGTACACGTTCATTGCGGGCAGCTCGAGCGCGGTGAGGTAGCCGCCGCTGCCGCAACCGGTGTCGAGCCCGTAGACATTCTCGCCCGCCCAGAGATCGGTCGGGTCCTCGGGCGTGTAGCCGCTGAGCTCGGGGGGCAGATAGGCGGTGCGGGTGTGGCCGAACACCACCGACTTTCCGCGGTAGTTCCGGAAGAAGTGCTCGTCGCGGCACCACAGGAGCGCGATCGGCGCCTTGACCTCCGAAGGATGCATGAAGCCATCCGGTCCGCTCGGTAGACCGGCGTGCACGTAGATGGCGTGATCGTCCTCGTACCAGTACGGAAGCGACCCCATCCAGTCGACGACCTCGTCGGGGAAGAATCCGCCGGTCTTCAGCATCATCTCCTCGTCGGGCTTCGGCAGCTCGCCCTCGGCCGGTACGCTGCCGCCGGTAAACGAGCGCAGCGCCGCCAGGCAGCCGTTGCCCGGAGGCATCACGAACTCGTCCCAACCCCGCTCGAGCACACGCAGCCAGGCGTCCTCGTGGTTGCCACGCAGCGCCACGACCTTTGCAGGCGTCTGCTGGGGCAAGCCGCGGATGTAGTCGATCACCTGCGCGGAGCAAGGACCGCGGTCCAGGTAGTCACCGACGAAGACCAGCGTGTCCCCGGAGTCGAGCGTGGGAAGGCAGGACAGAAGCTTGAAGAGATGCTCCGTCTCGCCGTGGATGTCGCCTATTGAAAACGTCCGTCCGGCCATGGACCCGTCATCATGCCAGCATCCCGGGGCCGGCCGCTACGCCCCAATACCTTCCCGTCGCCCGGATTTGTTGCGTTGGCAGGGCGGAATCGCCGGACCGGGTTGCGCACCGCGGCGCACCGGACGAGCATCGGCGGGCTATGGACACGATGCCTCCGCCCGAGAACCCGCTGCGCGCCGGCATGGCGAGCGAGCTGTCCGTCGACCCCTGCGTGCTGACCATTTTCGGCGCCAGCGGCGACCTGACCGGCCGCAAGCTCTTGCCCGGGCTGTACGCCCTCGCCGCCAACCGCTTGCTGCCCTCGGCGTTCGGTCTGCTCGGTTTCGCGCGCCGCCCGTGGAGCGACGACAAGTTCCGCGAGCTGATGCGCGAAGCGGTCGGCGAGCACTCGCGTGTAAAGCCGGTCGATGGTGCGGTGTGGGACGATCTGGCCAAGGGCATGGGCTACGTGCAGGGCTCGTTCGACGATCCGGAAGCGTACGTGAAGCTGCGCGAGCGGCTCGAGCGCTACGACGCCGAGCACGGCACAGCCGGCGGTCGCACCTTCTATCTGGCGGTTCCGCCGGGCGCGGCGCGCACCATCGTCGAACAGCTGAAGAAGGCGGGCCTGGTCGATCCGCCCGTCGACGGCAAGCCGTACGCGCGGGTCGTGATCGAAAAACCCTTCGGCATCGATCTCGATTCCGCACGCGAGCTGAACCGCGATCTGCTCGGGTTGCTCGACGAGCGGCAGATCTTCCGCATCGATCACTACCTCGGCAAGGAAACAGTGCAGAACCTGTTGGTTCTTCGCTTCGGCAACACCATCTTCGAGCCGCTCTGGAGCCGGAACCACGTCTCCCACGTCGAAATCACGGTCGCAGAGCACATCGGCATCGAGGGCCGCGGCAAGTTCTACGAACAGACCGGGCTGATGCGCGACATCGTGCAAAACCACGCCATGCAGCTGTTCTGCCTGGTCGCGATGGAAGCGCCGGTCGCCTGGGACGCCGACTCGGTGCGCGACGAGAAGGTCAAGGCGCTGCGCGCGCTCAGACCCATCCGCGGCGCCGAGGCCGTCCGGGAACGCACGGTGCGCGGGCAGTACGGCGCGGGCACCGTGCGTGGCGACGCCGTCAGCGCCTATCGCAAGGAGCCCGACGTCGACCCCGAGTCGATGACGGAAACGTTCGTGGCGCTGCAGATGGAGGCGGACAACTGGCGCTGGGCGGGCGTGCCGTTCTATCTGCGCGCCGGAAAGCGGCTTTCCAAGCGCGTGACCGAGATCGCCCTGCACTTCAAGGCGCTGCCGCACCCGCTCTTTTCCGGCGCGCCGGGCGCGATGAACCAGCCGAACGCGCTCATCTTGCGCATCCAGCCCGACGAGGGCATCGCGCTCCGCTTCGCGACCAAGATCCCGGGGCAGAGCATTGCCATGCGCGAGGTCGCGATGGACTTCCGCTACGGCACGGCCTTCGGCCACGCCACGCCGGAAGCCTACGAGCGCCTCCTGCTCGACACCATGCGCGGCGACGCCACGCTGTTCACGCGCCACGACGAGGTCGAGGCGCAGTGGGCCTTCGTCGACCCCATCATGCAACAGTGGAAGAAGGGCGACGTACCGCTCGCCAGCTACGATTCGGGTAGCTGGGGTCCCGACGAGGCCCACGCCCTGATCGCCCGTCTGGGCCACGACTGGAGCCGGCCCTGATGACACCAGGGCACAGCGGAAAGGTCAGCGAGTCGCTGTCGCAGATCGAGCGAGCGATTTCAGAGCTCTGGGAACCCGATGACAGCGGTCGCGCCAAGGCGCGCGCCCACACGCTCAATCTGGTGGCGCTGAGCGGCGGCTCGGCGCAATTTCTCGAAGTCGTCGACCATATCGGCTCGACGCTGGCCGCGCGCACCTTCCTCGTCGAGGTCGATCCGCGAGCGGAGCCCTGGGCGCTCGACGGCGAGGTGGGCGCGGTGTGCCGCTACGAGGCTGGGCAGAAGGGCGAGGAAGTCTGCGCCGAGCGCATCGAGCTCAAGTTCGGCGCCATGGTCGCAAAGCGCGCCCGCTCGATCATCGAATCGCTCAGCGAGTCGCGCCTGCCGGGCGTGCTGCTGCTCGGACCCGGTGCGCACGGGGCGGCCGTCGATGCGCTTTCGCCGGGCTGCACGCGGGTCGTCCTCGACAGCGCGAATCACGGCGTGTCGCGCTCCCAGCGCATTGCAGAGCTCTCGCCGGGGCACATCGAGGATCTCGCTTTTTCGCGCGGCCGGCGCTGGCGCGAGATGATCGCGCGCTTCTTCGACGACCCCGCGCTCACACCGGCCGCGAAGGACGTGCGCTCGCTGCGCATCGAGCACGTCGCTTGCGCTCGCGAGGAGGGCATGGGCGCCGAGGCGGAGCTCCTACTCGGCTGGCTGGGCGGTCGCCTCGGCTGGCAGGCCAAACCGGGCGCCGTGACGCACGACCAGCACCGCGTGCAGGTCGCGCTCCATCAACGCGAGCGGAGCGACAAGCCGCTCGGCTGGATCGAGTCGGTGGCGCTCTCGGCCCGGCTCGGCGACGGCGAGATTGTCGGCCGGGTCTCGCGCGACTCCGACGGCCAGCACCTGTCGTGGTCGCTCCAGACACCCGACGGCAACAAGCACGAGCGCCGCTTCGCCATCCCCCACCGCAGCGAATCCGAGCTGGTCCTGCGCGCCGTCACCAGCGCGGAGGGCAGCGAGCTCACGCGCGAAGCGCTCCGCTTCGCCGCGGCGTGGCGGGGCTAGTCCGCACGTTCCCGCCCGTTCGGTACGGCGCGATGCCGCGCATCACGTGGGCCTGTTCAAGCCCCCCAGGCGCTTCTAGAGCTTCATCTCCTTCAGCTCCGCCGCTTCCTTCAGCGGCGCTTCCGTCTTCGCCTTGACGTCGGCGGCGCTGACGCCGGGCGCGAGCTCTTTCAGCACGAGCCCGCCGCCTTCCACGTCCATCACGGCGTGATCGGTGATGATGCGGTGCACGACGCCCTTGCCGGTGAGCGGCAGCGAGCACTGGTTCAGGATCTTGGGCGCGCCCTTCTTGGAGACGTGATCCATGATCACGACCACGCGCTTGGCGCCGTGGACCAGGTCCATCGCGCCGCCCATGCCCTTGACCATCTTGCCGGGGATCATCCAGTTGGCCAGATCGCCGTTCGCCGCCACTTCCATGGCGCCCAGGATGGCCAGGTCGATGTGCCCGCCGCGGATCATCGAGAACGACATCGCGCTGTCGAAGATGGCGGAGCCGGGCAGCATCGTCACCGTCTCCTTGCCAGCGTTGATAAGGTCGGCGTCTTCTTTCCCTTCCAGCGGGTACGGGCCGATGCCGAGCAGGCCGTTCTCGCTCTGCAGCATCACCTCCACGCCTTCGGGGATGTAGTTGGCGACGAGCGTCGGCATGCCGATGCCGAGGTTGACGTAGTAGCCGTCACGGAGCTCCTGTGCCGCGCGCTGGGCAATCTGTTCTCTGGTCAGCATCTCAAGATTCCTCCATGTCCCACCCGCCCACCCCCGCCGTAATCCTCCCGGAGGGCTCCGCCCCCCGAGCCCCCCTCACGCGACTCGCTTCGCTCATCGCGGGCTCGCTTCGCTCGCGGGTTTCCTCACCGTGCGCCGCTCGATGCGCTTCTCGTGCTTTCCGGCCACCACGCGCTGCACGTAGATGCCCGGCAGGTGGATCTCGTCGGGGTCGAGCTGTCCGACCTCGACCACTTCCTCCACCTCGGCGATGGTCATCCGACCCGCCATCGCGCATAGCGGGTTGAAGTTCCGCGCGGTGCGCCGGAACTTCAGGTTGCCGTAGCGGTCGCCCTTCCACGCCTTGACGATCGCGAAGTCGCCGGTGATGCCGCGTTCCATCACGTACTTCCGGCCGTCGAACTCGCGCGTCTCCTTGCCCTCGGCCACCTTCGTGCCGTAGCCCGCCGGCGTGTAGAAGGCCGGGATGCCCGCGCCGCCCGCGCGCAGCCGCTCGGCCAGCGTGCCCTGCGGACACAGCTCCACTTCGAGCTCGTTCGACAGGAACTGCCGCTCGAACTCCTTGTTCTCGCCGACGTAGCTCGAGACCATCTTCTTGATCTGTTTCGGCCCGAGCAGGAGCCCCAGACCGAAATCGTCGACGCCACAGTTGTTCGAGACGACGACGAGATCCTTCACGCCCTTGTCGCGGAGTGCTGCGATGCAGAGCTCGGGAATACCGCACAGCCCGAAGCCACCGGCCAGGATCGTCGCCCCGTCCGGAATGTCTGCCACCGCGGCGGCCGCATCGCGTACCACCTTGTCCATGGCGACAAGGCGTAACACCGCCGCGAGCCGGGCTGCAACCACGGCGTAGGACCGCTCTGGATGCTGGGGAAGCCGCGCATCTTCCCGCTGATCGGCGTCAGCTGCCGCACCCCCGTCCCTTGGCGGACGGGGGGGCAGATGCGGGTCACTCGCGGGCCTATGGACCTGTGCGAGTGGGCCTGCGCGACGCGATGCCCACTCCCAGAGCCGTGATGAGCAGAACGACCAGCGGCATGAAGACGTTCTCGTAGTAGTCGCTGACCGGGAACCGCTCGAACACGGGTGCCCCCGCCTTCTGGACGAGGCCGCGAGCCTGGCTCGCCTTGTCGACAAGCTCGGGCAGGGAGATCGAATCGTTGGGGTGCGCGATGTGGCTCGGCGCCTGCCACAGGCCACCGCCGCGGGCGAACCACCGGCGGCACTCCTGCTCCGCCTGCGCGCGCTGTCCCGCGTTGTCCTGCCTCGACAGGCAAAACCCCCAGGCAGGCACGGGGGATGCCCCTTTCCAGCTGGCGGGGGCGAGCGGCGCAACCACTGGGAAATCGTCCACGTAGTGGCCGCTGCTGATACGCACCTTGGTGGGGACGCCCACGTAGAGCTGGCTGGTCCGGGCCAGCTCTTGCAGGTGGAACACGCCGTCCTCCTGCCGCGCCGAGGCGAGCCCCAGCGAGGGCACGCGTCCCGTCACGGCGCGTAGCGCAGGGGCGAACATGAACGCCACCATGGCCGCGAACATGGTGCCGACCAGGGCGGCCACCCACAAGTCACGGCGCCCGAGCTGGCGCACCCAGAGCGCCGAGAACGCGACAGCCACGACTGCGGCGGCGGCGAGACCAGCATACGCCGAACCCATGAGCGCGCCGCCCGCTCCGAAGAGCGCCGGCAGCACGCATGCACCCAGCCCGACCCCCACCGAATCCGGCGAACCCAGGCGCACTTCTGCCGTCGATTGCGTCGTCCACGCCGCTCTCGCTCCCGCGAGCAGCATGGCATAGCGGGTCGAGGCCGACCAAACGACGTCGCTCTGCAGAACCTCAGCGGAACCCGAGCGCCCGCCGCTGCGCGGGCAGGCGGCGCGTGTCGCCACGGCGCCAGAGCATGCCGTCGAGGACGTAGTGGGTTGCCTGCGGCAGGGCGAGCAGCGGGACGAGCAGCGCGAGCACGAGGCCGCGGAGCTGGATGCCCGAGCCGAACAGCCAGGCGCGGTCGTGCCAGACGAGTTTGTCCCAGGCCATCTCCTCGGCGAACGCGCAGAGCAACAAGACGCCCAGGAACGCCGCCACGCCGCCCGCCACGATCTGCGAGCCGAGCGAGCCGGGCGCGTCCTTCTTCCGCTCCTTCGCGTAGAACCAGCAGAGCGCGAAGTACGGCACGCCGTGCACGATCACGTTCGTCACGGTGAAATCGAAATCGCTGTTGGTGCCGACGATGCCCACGTACCAGATCGCCGCTGTGGTCGCGACGACCAGGCTCTTGCCGAGCTGCAATGTGCCCGTTCGAGCCCAGAGCACGATCTGCCGCACCGCGAACGCCGCGAGCGCGACGACCCAGATCACCTTCACGATCGGCAAGATCGCCGCCGCGTAGCCCGACACGTTCACGAAGTCGCCCTGCACGAACCACGCGAAGCGCGAGCTCGAAAGGTGCGCGTGCCAGTACACCACCGGATACAGCGTGCTCGCGTACATCGCCGCGTCGTCGATCACCCGGTCGAGCGCGCCGCGCCTTCCGGAGCGCGCGCGGTACACCGCCACCCAGCCCACCTGCTGCCTGACGAAATGGAACAGCGCGATGTACGCCAAGACGCGCCAGAACATCAGCGAGCCCTGCGTGTACACCACCACGCCCGCCACGTAGCAGAGCAGCGGAATGCCGAAGTAGCGCAGCCGGTGCGCGCTGAGCTCCTCGCCATCGAGGTACGTCCGGTACAGCGTCGACCACACGTGCGCCACGTCGACCGAAAGCACGAACGCCACCCAGCCCCACTCCGGCAGCGCCTTTTCGCTCAGCCCCGTCGCGTGCCCCACGACAACGAGCGAAAGCGCCAGCGCCGCGCTCCCCACGAACAGCGCGATGTCCGTGCGCGCACCCCACAGCCACGGTCCCAGCGCCGGGCTCGCTTCGGCAAACTGCGCGGGCGCCGCGGTCGTCATCGCGTCGAGGCTACAACACCGCGCACGGAGCGACAGCGACGCGGGCGCGCGGCTCTCTTTCGCCGGGGGTTGCCCCCCGACCTGTACGGCATGGGACGGCGCGGCGCGCTCGCGCGCGCCGCGGGCCCGCCAAGCCCGGGCGCCCGCGCCCGGCCGGGGCTCCCCGTCCCTCGCCGCCGCGCCGGAGAGCGGATTTCGCGGCGCCCCACGCGCGTCGACCGCCGCTCGCGCCGCGATCACGCTGCAACCAGCCTGGCGGGTGCCCCTCCCTGCAGCACGCGTAGCGGGTGCCTGTCCGACACCGGATCCAGGGCCCGGCAGGCGTGTTGGCCGCCGGTGGGGCGGTTTCGGCGGTTCCCCCTGAGCGCGCGCAGGCGCGGTGGGGCGGTTTCGGCGGTTCCCCCTGAGCGCGCGCAGGCGCGGAGCGCCGAGCACGCGATTTGGGGGAACCCCGCGAAGCGGGCGCGAGAGCGATGTGTGGCGCGAGGGGGCATCCCGTGAGCACTGCAGCGCGCCTCACGCGCATTTCCGCGCTCCGGGACGCCTGACAGTACGGAACTGCGCGCCTCACGTGCATTTTCCGGCGCTGGGGCGCCCCACGACCACGAAATGCGCGCCTCACGTGCATTTTCCGGCGCTGGGGCGCCCCACGACCACGAAATGCGCGCCTCACGTGCATTTTCCGGCGCTGGGGCGGCCCCACGACCACGAAATGCGCGCCTCACGTGCATTTTCCGGCGCTGGGGCGCCCCACGACCACGAAATGCGCGCCTCACGTGCATTTTCCGGCGCTGGGACGCCTGACAGCGACGAAATGCGCGCCTCACGTGCATTTTCCGGCGCTGGGACTGCGCTGCGACAGACGGCGACGAAATGCGCGCCTCACGTGCATTTTCCGGCGCTGGGGCGCCCACGACCACGAAATGCGCGCCTCACGTGCATTTTCCGGCGCTGGGACGCCCCACGACCACGAAATGCGCGCCTCACGTGCATTTTCCGGCGCTGGGACGCCCCACGACCACGAAATGCGCGCCTCACGTGCATTTTCCGGCGCTGGACGCCCCACGACCACGAAATGCGCGCCTCACGTGCATTTTCCGGCGCTGGGGCGTCCCCACGACCACGAAATGCGCGCCTCACGTGCATTTTCCGGCGCTGGGCGCCCACGCACGAAATGCGCGCCTCACGTGCATTTTCCGGCGCTGGGACGCCTGACAGCGACGAAATGCGCGCCTCACGTGCATTTTCCGGCGCTGGGACGCCTGACAGCGACGAAATGCGCGCCTCACGTGCATTTTCCGGCGCTGGGACGCCTGACAGCGACGAAATGCGCGCCTCACGTGCATTTTCCGGCGCTGGGACGCCTGACAGCGACGAAATGCGCGCCTCACGTGCATTTTCCGGCGCTGGGGCGCCCCACGACCACGAAATGCGCGCCTCACGTGCATTTTCCGGCGCTGGGACGCCCCACGACCACGAAATGCGCGCCTCACGTGCATTTTCCGGCGCTGGGGCGCCCCACGACCACGAAATGCGCGCCTCACGTGCATTTTCCGGCGCTGGGACGCCCCACGACCACGAAATGCGCGCCTCACGTGCATTTTCCGGCGCTGGGACGCCCCACGACCACGAAATGCGCGTCAATCGACCAGCGACTCGAACTGCCGCCCCATGACGCGCAGGATCTGTTCGGCGGCGCGGATGCCGCGGTCCTGCGCTTCCTCGAACAGTGCGAGGCCGGACAGATCGGAGTGCGCGAAATGCACGCGGCCTTCGGGCTGGGCGGCTCTGCGGCGCGCGGGGCCCCAGATGAAGCCGGGGCGCGGGCTGACCATGGCGTGACCCCAGCGGTAGACATCAATGCGCCCGATCGCGCCTTCGAGGCCGTCGTGCGCGCGGGACAGATCGGAGACGATCGAATCGCAGAAGCCGGCGTGATCGATCGCCTTCAGCTTCTCGCGCGCGACGGCGGGGTCGTGATCGACGAAGGGGTGGTAGTACGTCCACACCGTCGGGCCGTGGTCGACCAGGCGCTGGTGCGTCGCGACGACGTAGCCGAGCGCGGGGCTGTCGTAGAGCACGTTGTCCCACGCGAACGGGAAGCCACGGCTCCGGGGGCGCTTCGACAGGTGCAGGTTCGCCACCATCCACACGCCGTAGTTGAAGTCGTCGAGGTGCGGCGGGGGCTTGTCGCGCCACGGCCGGTAGATGTGCGGGACGATGAATTTCGGGATGGCGAAGATCAGGTAGTCAGCCACGTAGCGCTGGAGCGTGCCGCCCTTCACGTCGTGCACGCTGAGCTCGACGCTGTCGTCGTGCGGCACCACATCGGTCACCAGATGGCCGAGCTTCACGCGCTTGCCCGCCACGCCGGACAGGTGCCGGACCAGGTGCCCGTTGCCCTCCGGCCACACGATGAACGGCTCGGAGTCCTTGCCGGGCGAGGGCACGCGCGCGCAGAAGTAGAACAGGAGCGCCCAGGCGCTCGTGGTCTCGAGCGTCAGCCCGTAGTCGTCGCGGCAGGCGTACTCGAGGTACCAGTGCATGGGCTTCGAGGTGAAACCCTTCTTCCTGACCCACTCGGCGGCCGTCATGCGGTCGAGCGCCGTCACCTCGGCGTCGTCCGAGCAGCGGTGCACCGGGATGGTGAAGGCGCGCCGGCCGCGGGTGTCGCGCCAGCGCACCCAGTGATCGACCTCGCGATTGAAGCGCCTCAGTTCCGCGAAGGTCTGCTTCGACGCGCCTTCGTATGGGAACAGCCCCTGATGCCACGCGCCGTGGATGAACAGCCGCTCCTCCGGCGCGCGCACCAGCCGCGCCTCCTTCACGCGCGGCTCGGCGCCGGGCGGGACTTTCAAGAGCACGCCTAGCTCGTCGAGCAACGCGATGAGCGCGGGGTTGTCGCGGGTGGGCGCCGGCACGTAGTGCGCGCCCCAGGGATACGGGACCACGCCGTCGGTGCCGTAGGTCGACGTGCCGCCCACCTTCGGCTCCAGGTCGAACACGACGAAGTCGCGCTCGCCGAGCCGCTCGAGCCGCCACGCCGCGTTGAGCCCGCTCGGTCCCGAGCCGATGATCGCCACGCGCACGCGCTTCGCCGGCCCGCTCGCGTGCTCCACGGTGGTGCGCCGGAGCCGATGACCCACAGGCATCGCCGCGCCGCGCACCTCGCCGGGAAGGGACCGCGGGCGCACACGCCGGCATGCCTCGGCGGCCAGGGGCGCGCCCAGGAGCAGCGTCAGCATCTCACGGCGTGACGGCGACACGGGTCGCTACAGTGCACGCGGGAGCGCCCGCGTCAAACCGCGGTCGCGATCACAGGCAGCAGAACGTGACTGCCCCGGTCGGCGCGACGCTGCCGCTCTTCTGGCCGCCGCCCGCCGTGCAGGAGCCGCCGCTGGGCGTGCCGCCCGTGTACACCGAGCCGCGCGTATCCTCGAGCCCGCCGTCGTACGGCACCGTGGTGGAGTCGGCGGCGATCGGATAGCACTGGTTCGGCACGCTCATCACCGTCTCGTTGCTCGAGCAGGTGTCGGTGTACGTCTTGACCGTGCCGCTGCAGTTCTGACCGGTCGGCGATCCGCAGGTGCACGCGCTGCACGTGCGCCCGTCCTGGTAGCCGGTGTAGTAGACGTGCTTGTGCGTGTACGGCCCGGACGGGCAGGGATTGTCGCCGTCCTTGTACATGCAGGTGAACCCGAACGGCGCCTTCGGCACCGGGATGCACGCCGACGTGGCGCCGCAACCCTTGCCGCTGGTGGGCGCGCCGGTGCAGGCCACCATGGAGTTCTGCCAGGTGGGCGTCGGGATGTTCTTCTTGTTGTTGTCCGCCTGCGCCGCACACGACGACCCGCTGGCCGTCGGGGGGCTGAACATCGCGGCCTTCGGCGATTCGCCGCTCGGCCCGTGGATCTCGCCATAGACCTTGCAGGCCCCGCCGCTAGTCAGTGTGAAGGACGTACCGGTGCAGCCCCAGCAGCCGCCGTTGCAGCTGGTCGTGTCCCAATACTGGATGTCTACGTCGGAGCAGCTGCCGCCCGTCGGGTTGCCACACGAGCAACCCTGGCAGCTCCACGTGCCGCCCTGGACATTGGCGTTGCCGCTGGTCGCAGGGGTCACGTAATCGCCGGACGCGAAACAGTTGGGCTCGGACCCGGGCGCGCCGTCCCACATCGCGACCGGCCCCAGCCAGCCGCCAGTCAGGACGGCTGGAGCGCAGGTGAACGGTCCCTGGCAGTCGGTGTCCTGGCAGTCGATCTTGCCGTCGCCGTCGTCGTCCTTGCCGTTGGTGCAGTCCTCGCCGCCGGTGCCGCCACCGGTGCCGCCCGAGCCGCCCACGCTGCCGCCGGTGCCACCCGTCGAGCCGCCGGTGCCGCCCGTCGAACCGCCCGTGCCACCCGTGCCGCCGGTCGAACCGCCGCTGCCGCCCGCACCTCCGGTGACGGAGCCACCGCTGCCGCCGTTCGCGCCCGTGCCGCCGCTGCCCGCAAGGCCACCGTTGCCCGCCGACGCGTCCACGCCTCCGCTGCCTCCGCTGGCCCCGCCCACGCCAGAGTCGTAGAAGGCGTTGTCGTCGTACGTGTAGCTGGGAAAGCCACAGCCTACGTAGCCGCTGATCAATACCACCGCTCCGAGCGCGGCGGACCAGCGCCACGAGCGCCGGCGACGATGCGAAGGCCTAGAATCGTCCGACAACATTGACTCCAGTAAGCGAAGAGGTCTGCACCAGATCGACGCGCACGCCGCGCCGGGAAGCCGAGTCCTTCTTCTCGTCGGCCTTGGGGGACGACGAGCCACCGGTCGCCAGCATGATGACCGCGACCACCACTCCGGCCGCCCCCACTCCGAGCGTCACCTCGGAAAGCGTCGTGTAGAGCTTGCCCTTGTCGCCGGTGCTCTTGAGGCTCGCCGGGCAGACGTTGCCGCGGCAGCCCTTCTCCAGGTCGCTCTTGGCGCCGGCGCGCAGGCCGTAGAAGACTCCCGACGCGGCGAGGCTCGCTACGCCGAGGCCACCGATGATCCAGGGCGCCGCCGAGCCGTGCTTTTCCGGTGGCTTCTTCTTCGGCGTCTCTACGGGCGGCACTTCCGACGGCGGCGGAGTCTCCTCGGGTGTCTTCAGAAGCTCCGGAGGTGGAACGAGATCGACCTTGCTCGTCTCGCCCTCCTTGACCGTCACGTCCTTCTCGAAGTGCTTGTCGCCGGGCAGCGTCGCGACAATCTGGTGAGCGCCCGGATCGACCGCGACCTCGTTGCCCAGCTTCGCCTCGCCCAGCTGGACGCCGTCGAGCTCCACTGTTGCCGACTCGGCGCCTTCGCCGAGCGTGATCACGAGCTTGGGGATGCGCGCTTCGAGCCCTTTGCGCGCCTTGGTGATCTGGTGCAGCTCCTTGGCCTTCTTCTGCTTGGCCTCGTACTCGGCCATCCGGTAGTCGCCCAGCGCCTCGTTCAACCGGCCGAGGTTCTCCTTGCAGCGGGCGATGTGGAACTGGACCTGTGGCGTGCGCTTGACCTGGGCGACCTGTTCGAACTTGGCGAGCGCGCCGGCCCAGTCGCCAGCCGCTTCCAGGCTGACCCCCTGCCGGTAGGCCGCTCGCGCCTTCGCCAACTCGTGCCGCGACTGCGCCGACGCCACCGGCGCGACCGTCACCGTGCCCATAGCGAGAACCATGCCCAGCGCGACGGCTCGGAGTCCTCTCGTAGCTTGTGACCTCAAGGTACCGCTATCCTATCACCGGTTCTTTTCGGTCCCGTAGCCAGTTTGTGCCCGGCGCCCAGGCAACGGCGCCAGCTAGCCTTTGGTCTGCCGCTCGGCTTCGCCGATCAGCCGCGAATACCCCTCGAAACGCTCGTCTCCTTCGCGCACAGGGCGCGAGGCAGCGGGGCCACCGGGCACGGGTGACGCGGTGCGTGCAGGCCCAGGCGTCGAGAATGACGCGACGCTGGAGACGCGGCTGCTGCGATCCACCCGGATCCCGGCGCGCTCTGCCAGAGCGTCCGCCAGCTGGTCGAGCGCCTGGACGGGGTTATCGGATGCGAGCCCCAGTGTCTGGAACGGGAAGGCACGGGCATCGACCCGGGCGATCCAGGGAACGGTCACGAAGTGCAGATCCGCCGCCGCGTAGGCGTCGAAGTCCCCCGAAGGCATGCTTTCCCGAAACACCGCGATATCGCTGGCGCTGGGCACCACAGCACGGAAAGTTGCGCTGGAGCGGGTCGATCGCGCCTGGATGGGGCGGGCGCCGGTCTGCACCTCGCCCCGCACGATCACGAGCAGCGCGGCGTAGGGAACCGCGATCGTGCGCTCGCTCAGGTCCAGCACCAACTGCTCCGGCTCGAGGCGGAGCCCGTGCAGGATGGCCGTCCGCCGCGACGGCTCGTAGATGAGCTGGGGGTCGACCACCGCGACGCGGAAGCCCTGGGAGAGGATGGCCTGACCCAGCTGCCGTGCCTGCGCCTCGTCGGCCAGCGCGCGCACGACGCCCCAGGATCCGGGCCGGATCCGCGTCTTCAGCTCGTAGGCCACCAGGCCCGTTACCTGGGCGAGCCGAGCGTACTCTGCGTCGGTCCCCTCGAAGGGAGGACCCAACAAGACCAACATGGGCGGGGATGCCTCGCTCGGGCCAGCTTAGCCGAGCGCCGGCCCGGGATCCGAGAAATCGGCCGGATGCGGGCCGCCGTCCGCCGGGCGTCGGGCCGGCAATCCTGCCACGCGGGGTCGCGGAACGGCGCCGGTTCGTGTTAACGATGAGCCCAACACCTCCGCGGGGAAGAGGCGACGGCATGGCAATCACCTGGGTTCCTTTCGTCAAAGCGCTTGTCGCGTCGATCGTCTATTCGCTGATCGGCGTCGCAATGTTCGCGGCGAGCTTCCTGATCATCAGACTGGTCACGCCCTTCTCGATCAGGAAGGAAATCGAAGAGGATCAGAACACGGCGCTCGCCATCATGATCGGCTCCGTGATCCTTGGCCTCAGCATCATCATCGCGGCCGCGATCGGCGGCTGAGCCAGCAGAGTCGCGTCCGTCCGGAGCACCGGAGCGCGACGCCGGAGCTGTGCCCGTGACCGGGGCGTGGAGTGTCCCGGGCGCGCCCGGCGACGGGCATCCGCGCGCACCGACCGCGGCGCTGCTCACGATGGTGCTGGTCATCGCCACCGCCGGCCTCGTCTACGAGCTGGTGATGGCGGCCGTGGCCAGCTACGTGCTGGGCGATTCGGTCACGCAGTTCTCGATCGTGATCGGCGTGTACCTCTCGGCGCTGGGGCTGGGCGCGTACGCCTCGCGCTTCGTCGAACGCCGCCTGGCGCTGACGTTCGTCGACGTGGAGCTGGCCACGGCGCTCGTCGGTGGGCTTTCGGCGCCCGCACTGTTCTTCGCCTTCGGCTTCACCGGAGCCTTCCGGCTGGTGCTGTACTCCATCGTCGTCACGGTGGGCGCGCTGGTAGGCCTCGAGCTGCCGCTGCTCATCCGCATCCTCGAGCGCGAGCTTTCGTTGAAGGAGCTGATCGCGCGCGCGCTCACCTTCGACTACGCGGGCGCCCTGGTCGGTTCCCTCGCGTTCTCGCTGCTCCTGGTCCCGCACCTCGGGCTCGTGCACACCTCGATTGCATGCGGGCTCTTGAATGGCGTCGTGGCGCTCGCGTCCACCTGGGTGCTCGCCGGCAGCACCGGCCCGGAACGCCGTTCGATGGCGGGAGCCCGCGTGCGGGCCGTACTGGTGCTGCTGGTGCTGGTGGTGCTCTTCTTCGAGGGAGGCCGGCTGCGCAAGGTCTCCGAGACGGCGATGTACCCGGGCCCGATGCTGCTCGCCGAGCAGTCCCCGTACCAGCGCATCGTCGTGGCGCGGCGCGGCGCGGGCTTCCAGCTGTTCCTGAACGGGAACCTGCAGTTTTCCTCGGCCGACGAGTTCCGCTACCACGAAGCGCTGGTGCATCCGGCCATGGCCGCCGCGGCAGAGCACCACCGGGTGCTGATCGGCGGCGGTGGCGACGGGCTCGCGGTGCGCGAGGTGCTGAAGTGGCCGGGCGTGCAATCCGTCACGCTGGTGGATCTCGATCGGCGGATGACCTCCCTCGCGCAGCACTCAGCCCTGCTCGCCGGACAGAACCAGCGCTCCTTTTCCGACCCGCGCGTCCACATCGTGAACGCCGACGCGATGGTGTGGTTCGGCACGAGCCGCGACAAGTTCGACGTGGTGCTGCTCGATTTCCCGGATCCGACGAACTACTCGCTCGGCAAGCTCTACTCGCGGCGCTTCTACAAGCTGGCCGCCACCCGGCTCGCCTCCGACGGCGCGATGGTCGTGCAGTCGACCTCGCCGATGTTCGCCCGCGACGCGTTCTGGTGCGTCGTACACACGCTCGGCAGCGTGGGTCTCTCGACGTTGCCCTATCACGTGTTCGTGCCGTCCTTCGGCGAGTGGGGCTACGTGCTGGCGCGCCACCATGCGGGGCCGCGTCCGGGGCGCCTTCCGCCCGCACCCCTGCGCTATCTCGACCCGGACACGCTGCGCGCGCTGTTCGACTTCCCCCCGGACATGTCGGAGCGACCGACACGGCTGAACCGCCTCGACAACCAGGCTCTGGTTGCCTACTACCTCGGCGCCTGGGCGCGCTGGAACTAGGAATGTAGCAAAATGTCACAGGTTTGTGACATTTTGCTACAGATCAGAAGCCCGGATCGGTCATGGGCGGCGGCACGAAGCCGCCGCTCGACTTGGTCTGCTTGACCGGCGGCTTCTTGTCCGGCTTCGCGCTGGCAGCGGGCTTGACCGGCGTGGGCGCCTTCTTCGCGGGGTTCATCGCGTGCGCCACCGCGGGGTGCGTCGTCTTCGCCGGCTCGTCCTTCTCCAGAGCCAGCTGGCTGGGATCGATGGCGTCGTCCTCGGAGGGCGCCGAAGACTTCGCCGAAGGCGACGCGGGCTTGTCCGCCGGCGCGGCCTGCTGGGTCGCTGCCGCCGCCGCAGGATGGGCCGGGACGTTGACCTCATGGACGGCGGTGCCTCCGCCGCGGGTGAGCAGCACGGCACCGCCGATCAGCGCGCCCGTCAGGAGCAGAGCGCCGACGATCCACACCGCACCGCGCGAGCGTGCCGGCGCCGGCGAGCTGGGAGTCTCGGTGCCGTAGGGCGTGAGCGGTCCGCTCACCGGACCCGCCGGAGTCGAGTTCTCCGAAGCCAGCGTGGGTCGCCCGCTGCCGGGAGACGAGAGCTCGGCGGCCTGCGGCATGAGGAGCGCTGCCGTCTGTTGGCTGAGCGGCGTCCCGCCGTGGACCGACTGGCGCGCCAGCTCCGTGAGCGGCCGGAGCTTCGCGGGCGCGACTTCGTCCGCGCCCTGCGCGCGATCGTCGGCCAGACGGATTGCCTCGCGCAGCGCCGAGCGACGCTCGTCGCCGCGCTCGCCCAGCAGTCCGGTCACGAACTTGCCGACATCCTCGGTGCGCACACGCGGTACCGTCGGTGGAAACACCCGATCGAGCGCAGCCTCGAACTCGGCTGCGGTCTGGAAGCGCTTTTCGGGATCCCGGTCGAGCGCCTTCAGCACGACCGTCTCGAGCGGCTTCGGGTAGTCCTTGTTGTAGGCGCGGGGCGCGATGATGGGCCGATCCGAGACGATGTTCTGCAGCGTCACGATGTCGCTCTCGCCACGGAACGGATGCTTCCCGGTGGTCAGCTGGTAGAGGATGATGCCGAGTGCGAACACGTCGGTGCGACGGTCGATCGGACTGCCCAGCGCCTGCTCGGGCGACATGTACGGTGGCTTGCCCTTGATCTGGCCAGCGCTCGTCTCCTCCGCAGTACGGCCCGCCGCCTTCGCGACACCGAAGTCGACGATCTTCACCATCCCGCTGTAGGTGATGAGGATGTTCTGCGGCGAGATGTCGCGATGCACGAGGCCGATCAGCTCGCCGCTCTCGCTCTTGAGCTCGTGGGCGGCATGCAGGCCCGCGCTCGCGTCGGCGACGATCTTCACGGCGACGGGCAGCGGAATGCCGTCGGCCTTGGCGGCGGCGCGCCGAAGCGAGCTGAGCGGCTCGCCGTCCACCCACTCCATGACGAGGTACAGCACATCGTCCTGCTCGCCGAGGTCGAGGATCTCCACGACGTTCGGGTGACGGATGCGCGCGCAGATCTGCGCCTCGTCGAGGAACATCTGCTCGAACTGCGGATCGTCCGAGATGCTGGGCAGCATCGTCTTGACCGCGACGGTCTTGCTGAACCCGCGCGTACCCTTGAGACGCGCCGCCCACACCGCGGCCATGCCCCCCTGCGCGATCGGCACCAGGAACTCGTAGCGGCCTACAGTCTGCCCCGGCTGGATTTCCCCAAGCGTTCTCATGACGAAGGAACGGTGGGCGGAGGGTGGCAGAGCATGACGTGCTGCACAAGTGAGCCGGGGAGCATGTCGGTCCATGTAGGCGCGGGTAGGACCCGCGACCGCTCTCCCATACTATCACCCGGCGCGCGGCGCGGCACGTCGCCCGATCACGTCAGCTGACGATGCACACGCTGCCGCCGCGGCGCGGATCCCCGGCGCCGTGAAAAACCAGGCCGTCGCGCAGGGCCAGATGCACGCCGCCGAAGAACATGTTGGGCGTGTCGAAAATGACCGGCCGATCCGGATAAGCGCCCACCAGCGCGGCAACGCTGTCCTCGGCCAGCTCGGCGCCGCCAGGTCCGCGACGCTCGAAAGCGATCTGCCGCGGCCAGCGGCCGACAGCGTCGGGGGCCCGGCTGCGCACCGCCTCGAGATGCACGCGCGGAGCGAGCACGGCGGCGTCGGGCGCCGCGCCGTGCTCGAGCAGATGCGAGATGACGGAGAGGATGGCGTTGCGCAACCGGTTCGAGCCGCCGCTGCCGAGTGCGATCGTGCGCGCGCTGCCGCCCACGAGCACGCTCGGCGCCATCATGGTGACGAGCCGCGTACCGGGCGCATCGTGGTGGAATCCGCGCGGGTGGATGTCCTCCTCGCCCATCAGGTTGTTGACGTGGATGCCGGTGCCCTCGAGCACGTGGCCCGAGCCTTCGCCATTGGTCAGCGTCAGCGAGGCGGCGCCGCCGTGCTCGTCGAGCGCGCTGATGTGTGTGGTCGAGCCGAGCGGGTGGCCGGGCGCCGCGAGCGAGCGGTCGGCGAGGCCGGCGCGCAGCGCGGCGATGCGTTCGTCGTCGAAAAGCATGGCAAGGAAGCGCGGATCGCGGCAGCGCTCGTCGAAGTTCTCGTCGCGCAGGTCGAGCAGCGCGTCCTCGATGCGCGCGAGGCCGAGCACGTGCTCCGGCGACAGGAAGCCCGAGCGCTCGCCAAGCCCTTCCGAGAGCCGCAGGCCGAGGGCCACCAGCGCACCACCCGATGACGGCGCCGACATCGTGTAGAGCCGGAAGCCGCCGTGGTCGACCTGGAGCGGTTCGGCGGCGAACACCTCGAGCTCTGCCACGTCACGCTCGGTGATGCGGCCGCCGGCGGACGGACCGAACTGATCGGCCAGCGCCGCGTACAGCTCGCGGACGTGCCCGGGACGGCGGGCGATGCGCTCGAGCGTGTCGGCCAGCTCGCGATTGTCGAGCCGCGCGCCGGCCCCGGCGAGCTGGCCGCCGAGCAGGTGCAGCGCCCTGACGCCGGGGCTGGCCGTGACGATCGGTTCGAGCAGATCGAACACGTAGGCGATGCCCGCGCCGAGCTCGTAGCCGCGCCGCCCGAGATCGACCGCGGGCTCGACGATCGCCGACAGCGGCAGCGAGCCCCAGCGGCGGTGCGCCTCGAGCAGCCCGGGCAGCGCGGCGGGTAGTGCCGCGCTGCCGCGCCCGATGTGGAAGACCTGCGTCGTCGCTCCGAAGTCGACCTCGACGTCGCGGAAGTCGAGATCGCCGCGCGGGTCGGCGCCGAGGCCGGGCGTGCGCGCGAAGAAGTCGAGGGCGGCAAGCTCACCCGATCCGTCGCCCGCGACCATCACTCCGCCGCCGAAGGGACTGGCGAGCGGCAGCTCGCACACGAATGCCGCGAACGCCGCGCCAAGCGCCGCATCGATCGCGTTGCCGCCGGCCCGCAGACACGCGGCTCCACTTTCGGCCGTAGCGGGATCGCCGGCCGCCACGACGCCGCGCGTGGGGGGCCGAAGCGCTCCTCGTTGGGTCATCGGGCGGAGGATAGCCGGACGGCGGTACCATTTCACTTCGTACCGGCACCGCCCCGGTTGCGCTGCCCGGCCTTGCGATCTATTCGCCCCGGGATGCGAAGCCGGAGCCTGGGTGCACTTCTGGCCGCTGCCGCGCTTGTGCTCGCGGCGCCGCCGTTGCCGGCCCAGCCCGGCTCTCCGTCCGCCCGGGCGCCCTCTGCCGTGCGGCTGGCGCTGGGACGGATGCGGCTCGCAATCGAGCGGAGCACCCTGGACAACGGGCTCAGCGTGGTGCTGGACCGCGACGCGAGTGCGCCAACGGTGACGGTCGGCGTACTCTACCGTTGCGGCGCGCGCGACGAGCCGGCCGGACAGAGCGGCATCGCGCATCTGCTGGAGGAGATGAGCTTCGAAGGCGGAGAGCACCTCCGGCCCGGCCAGCTCTCGCGGCTGATCGCCCAGCGCGGCGGGCAGAGCTCCGCCTCCGTCGATCACGACCGCACGCTGTTTCTCGACGAGCTGCCCGCGAACGAGCTCTCGCTCGGTCTATGGCTGGAATTTCAGCGGATGCGTTGGGCCACCCTGCCGGCGTCGCGCCTGCCCACGGTGCGGCGCGCCGCCGAAGCCGACGCGCGTCGCGTGCTCGAGGCGCCGCTTGCGCACGCGAAGCTCCGGCTCGGGGAGCTCGCGTTCCAGGGGCTCAGGCCCTACTCGCGACCCGCACTGGGCGTGCCGGACGAGATCGCGCACGCCAGCGCCCGGCAGATCAAGGCGCTGTACCGGAGCTGCTACAGGCCGGAGAACGCCGTGCTGGTCGTCGCCGGCTCGTTCGACCCGGAGCACGCCATGCAGCTGGTGCACCGTCACTTCGACGCGATTGTCCGGCACAAGCACGCACCGAAGCCACGGCCGCTCTCCGCACCGCACCAGACGAGCGAGCGGGTCAGCGTGCTCGACAGCCAGCGCGCGGAGAGCGCCGCGCTGTTCAACGCATGGGTGATTCCGCCGCCGCACACTGCCGGGCACGACGCGCTGGCGTTGCTGGCCCGGGTGCTGGGCGACGGCGAGAGCTCGCGGCTGTACGACTCGCTGGTGCGGGTCCACGGGCTGGCGCGGGATGTCTCGGCGTGGACCGCCGGGCGGCACGGACCGGATCTGCTCGGCATCCGCGTGCTGCTCGCCGACGGCGCGGATCCGGACCGGGTCCAGAAGCTCGTCGATGCGGAGCTCGCGCGGCTGCGCCGGCACGGGCCGAGCGCCGCCGAGCTGGAGAAGGCCCGCGCGCTCGAGCGCACGGAATTCCTGCTGGGGCTGCAGTCGAACCGAAAGCGCGCTGCCCGGCTTGCAGAAGCCGAGGCGTTCGACGGGGACGCGCGGTCGATCGCGAACGGGCTGGACGGGTGCGAGTCGGTGACGACCTCTGCGATCGCGAGCGCGGCGGCGAAGTATCTCACCGCGCGCCACCGCACGGTCGTGGAGCTCCAGGGGCCGCCTCCTCCCGAAGCGAAGCACCACCACACGGCGAAGCACCACCACACGGCGAAGCACCACCACACGGCGAAGCACCACCACACGGCGAAGCACCACCACACGGCGAAGCACCACCACACGGCGAAGCATCACCACACGGCGAAGCATCACCACACGGCGAAGCATCACGCCAAGAAGGCGGTCCATTGACGCACTGGCCGCTCTTCGCCCTGGTCACGGCAGGCCTGTTACTGCCCGCGGGTTGCCGGCCGCGCTACGTCGAGCCGCCGCCTCAATCGGGTCCAGAGTCGCCGCGCGCGGCAAAGCACAGCGCCGCCAGCGGCGTCCCCGGAGTGTCCTCGGCCAAGGCCCCCGACCTTGACGCGCATCCGCCGGCCGAGGCTCCGCTGGGTGACGCGACCCTGCCGGCCGTCTCGAGCCGCACCCTGCCGAACGGGCTCGGTCTGCGCGTCATGCCACGCCGCACACTGCCGCTCGTCAGCGTGCGGCTGGTGGTACGCGCCGGGCGCGCCCGCGACGGCGCGAAGCCCGGAGTGGCGCAGCTCACCGCGCAGCTGCTCGCCGCCAGCGGCGCGGGTCGCTGGACGCGGCGCAAGCTTGCCGCGCGCATCGAGTCGCTGGGTGGGCGACTCGGCGTGGGCACGGATCGCGACGCGACCTGGCTCGGTCTGGACGTCACGCGGGACCATCTCGACAGCGCGCTCGATCTGATCGCGGCACTCGCAACACAGCCGCGCTTCTTGCCGGCCACGTTCCAGCGAGTGAAGCAGCGAGCCCAGGACGCCGTGCGGGCACGCCGGGCGGCGCATCCCGGCGACTCCATGCAGCAGGCGCTCGTGCGCAGGCTGTTCGAGCTGCCGGTCGGCGTGAGCCCCTACGCGCACGGCCGCGCCAGCGCAGACGAGCTCGGAGCGCTGTCGCTCGCGGACTGCCGGCGCTGGTACCACGCGGAGTTCGTGCCCGGAAACGCAGTGCTGGTGGTCGCCGGCGATGTCGGCAGCGACGACGTGGCGCGTTCGGCCGGAGCCGCCTTCGCGCGCTGGAAGGGCCATCCCGTCAGCGCGCCGACACCCACCGCCGCACTGCCGCCCGATCGCGTCGAGGTCGACGTGATCGATCGCCCGGCAAGCCGTCACAGCGACATCGTGGTCGGAACGCTGGGCCCCGACCGGGACAGCTCGCGCTGGGCGGCACTGCTCGGCGCGGTCGAGCTCCTGGGCGGGGAGTCGGGACGACTTTCGCACGGTCTTTCCGGTCGGCGGCATCTCGCAACGCAGGTCAGCGCACGCGTGGAGCCGATGGCGCACGGTCCCGCGCTGGTCGTGTTGTCTGCCCGCAGCACCACGCCCCACACGGCGCAGGCGGTGCAGGGCATCCTCGATGCAATGGGAAAGCTGGCCGGCGCGCTGCCGGAGGACGCGGAAACGGAAACAGCGCTGCGCGCGATCGTGGAGCGCGGCGCACGGCGGGCGGAGACCGTGCAGGGGCTGGCGCGGATGGGGACACGGCTCGCCGGGCTCGGCTTGCCGGACGACGCCTACGCGGAGCTCGACCGCGCGCTCCGCGATCTCGATCCGCGATCCGTCAACGCCGCGGCGCAGCTGTTCCTTCGCAAGCGGCACGTGCGGGTCGTGGTGAGCGGCGACGCCAAGCGCATCGCGCACGCGCTCGCGCACTTCGGGCCGGTGCACCTGGTGAATCCGGCGCACGACTACACGGTGATCCGCTCGCTGCCCGCGGACCCGGCGGCGCCGCTGGTCATCCCCGCCGGGAAGACGAAGTGAGCCGCCGCATCGTAGTGACCAGCCCCCTGCCGGGCGGAGCGCTCGAGCTTCTCCGCACTCGCCACGACGTGGACCTGCTCGGCGGCGAGGCGGCACCGAACGCCCACGAGCTGCACTCGGCGATGCGCGACGCGGACGCGCTCCTGTGCATGCTGACCGATCCGGTGCCGCGTGAGGCGATCGCCGCGGCCCGCCGCCTGCAGGTGATCGGCAACTGCGCGGTCGGCTACGACAACATCGACGTGGCCGCAGCAACGGAGCACGGCGTGCAGGTCGTCAACACGCCGAACGTGCTCACCGACGCGACGGCAGACCTGGCCTGGGCCCTTCTGCTGGCCGCGGCGCGTCGCATCGCCGAAGCGGATCGTTTCGTGCGGGCCGGTCGTTTCCACGGCTGGCGGCTCGATCTGCTTCTGGGCCGTCCGCTCCGGGGTCGCACACTGGGCATCGCCGGCATGGGACGCATCGGCAGTGCGATCGCCGAGCGCGCTCGCGGTTTTGGTCTCGCGGTGCTCTACACGCAGCGCCATCGACTCGACGCCGCCGCAGAAACGCGGCTCGGCGCGCGCTATGTGGGCAAGGCGGAACTGCTCGCGCAGAGCGACTTCCTGTCGCTCTGCCTGCCAGGCGGACCGGCGACCCGGCGCTGGCTCGATCGCGACGCGATTTCCGCGCTCCGGCCGGGCGCCGTGGTGGTCAATACCGGACGCGGAAGCACCCTCGACGAGGCGGCGCTGGCGGATGCACTCGAACGCGGCCACATCGCGGCTGCGGGGCTCGATGTGTTCGAGCGGGAACCCGTTGTGGAGCCGCGCCTGCTGGCGCTCGACAACGTCGTGCTCGCGCCGCACATCGGCAGCGCTACGGACGAGACCCGGAGCGCCATGGCCCGGGCCGTGGCCGAGGACATCCTGCGCGTGCTGGCGGGCGAGGCGCCGCACAATCCGGTCAACTCCCCTGCCCGCTCAGCTTGAGCCCGACCGTCGCCGCGGACGCCCCGTGGCGAGCCAGCACAAGAGCTGCCCGAGCGCGCACACCAGCGCGACCAGAACGAGCGCCGCCGCAACGAAGCCGGCGTAGGTTCCCCCCAGGAAATGCCAGCCCTGGGGGACCGCGTGGACCACGTTCACGTTGAACCGCGGCGGCAGCAGGAGTCGCGAGAGGGCCAGCGTCGCGGCCAGCGTGCCGAGCGCCGCGAGCCAGCCGCGCGGGGCGAAACCCGAACGCCACACGCCGTACAGCGCGGCCAGCATGCCGCCAACGTGCACGCCCCACGATGTCGGCAGGATGTTCGCCCCCGCCACGAGACTGTCGAGCAGCCACACGACGGTTCCCGGCATGAGCCACGTGAAAGCGACCGCACACAGCGTCGGCGAGCGCAGGATGACCCCCGGCGCCACCAGCACCGCCGACACGTTGCACACCCAGAAGATGTCGTACCAGCGCCCCGCCGAAAGGTGCGCCGCGTCGTGGAGCAGGATGGCGACGAACGCGAAGCCAGCGACCGCGAAGTCGAGGTAGCGCAGGCGCGTCCAGGTGCTCACCGGCGGAGACTGTACGTCGTCCCGGGGACAGAACCGGCTGCCAGGACGCGGGAGGCCTGTGGAAACCCTGGGGCAGGGTTGGGGCGAGCCTGCGGGCTACTTGTGTTCAGGGTTCTGGAAGTTCAGCAGTGCGCAGACGACTAGCAGAGGAAAATCCAGCCGGTCCGCGCTCTTACCTATTCCTAGTGGTTTTTTGTTGCCTGACCCCAATGGGTTGGGGTACACCGGCTGCTCACTGAATGTTCTTCTCCTGCGCGCGTATCCAGTAGCCGGCCGCCTGTTCAGCGGTTCTGCTGGAGAGACTTACTGAACAGCTTTGCAGCTTAGGGGGCGCCGGTCAGTCCGGCGGACAGCACGACCCCACAGCCACCTCCCAAGAGGTGCTGGGGGCCGGACGGGACGTTTTTTTGTTTTGTGTCCTGGGCGGACGGGTGCCGCGCAGCGGCACGTAGTGCGGGCACGGAGCCCGAGCAAGGAGCAGAGGGATGGCGCAATCGTCGATCGTAGGGCAGGCAGGCAGCGTGAAGGGCACCACCGACGAGCCGCCGCGCAGCAAGCGCACCGAGCCGGAATCCCGACGCTCCTCGCGCGGCCGCCGCGCACGCGGCCTCGCCTTCGAACGCCGCTACACCCGCCCCGGCGCCGATCCGATGGATCAGGTGGTGTGGGAGCGGCGCGAGAGCGTGATCACCAATCCCGACGGGTCGGTCGTGTTCCGGATGGAGGGCGCCGAGATCCCCGCCGCCTGGTCGCAGCTGGCCACCGACATCGTCGTGTCAGCAAGTACTTCCGCAAGGCGGGGCTGCACGGCGACAAGGCGCAGGGCGAAACCAGCGTGCGCCAGGTCGTGCATCGCGTTGCCCACACCATCCGCGACGCGGGCGAGGACTTCGGCGGCTACTTCGCGACGCAAGAAGGACGCGGACACCTTCGAGGCGGAGCTGACGTTCCTGCTCGTCAACCAGTACGGCGCGTTCAACTCGCCGGTGTGGTTCAACTGCGGGCTCTACCACGAGTACGGCATCGAGGGCTCCGGCGGGAACTGGGCGTGGAACCCCGAGCCCGACGCGGTCGACGAGACGACGAACGCCTACGAGCACCCGCAGTGCTCGGCTTGCTTCATCCAGGGCGTCGAGGACGACCTGATGAGCATCTACGACCTGATGAAGAGCGAGGCGCGGCTGTTCAAGTACGGCTCGGGCACGGGCTCGAACTTCAGCAACATCCGCGGCAAGCAGGAGAAGCTCTCCGGCGGCGGCACGTCCAGCGGCCTGATGAGCTTCCTCGAGGTGTTCGACCGCGCCGCGGGCTCGACCAAGAGCGGCGGCACCACGCGTCGCGCCGCCAAGATGGTCTGCCTCGACATGGATCACCCGGAGATCGCGGACTTCATCAACTGGAAGGTGCGCGAGGAGAAGAAGGCGCAGGCGCTCATCGCTGCCGGCTTCGAGAGCGATTTCAACGGCGAGGCGTACCGCACCGTCAGCGGGCAGAACTCCAACAACTCGATCCGCGTCACCGACGAGTTCATGAAGGCGGCGCTGCTCGGCGGCAAGTGGCAGACGCGCGCCCGCACCACGGGCGAGGTGGTCGACACCTACGACGCCGCCGACCTGTGGCAGCAGGTCGCCGAGGCTGCCTGGGCCTGCGCCGATCCCGGCGTGCAGTACGACACCACCATCAACCGCTGGCACACCTGCCCGAACACGGGCCGCATCAACGCGTCGAATCCGTGCTCGGAGTACATGTTCCTCGACAACACGGCCTGCAACCTCGCGTCGCTGAACCTGACCAAGTTCCTGCGCGAGGACGGCAGCTTCGACGTGGACGGCTACCGCCACGCGATCGAGCGTGTTCTTCACGGCGCAGGAAATCCTCGTGGATTTCTCCAGCTACCCGACGCAGGCCATCGCGCAGAACTCGCACGACTACCGTCCGCTGGGGCTCGGCTACGCCAACCTCGGCACGCTGCTGATGCTGCTCGGCATTCCCTACGACTCGGACAAGGGTCGCGCGGTGGCCGGCGCGCTCACCGCCATCCTGTGCGGCCACGCCTACGCGACGAGCGCGAAGATGGCCGGGAGCAAGGGGCCGTTCCCGGGCTACGCCAAGAACCGCGAGCCGATGCTGCGCGTGATGCGCATGCACCAGGAGGCGGCCTACGCCATCAACCGCGACGAGTGTCCCGAAGCGCTGTGGCGCGCCGCCTGCGAGGACTGGGACGACGCCGTCAAGCTCGGCGAGCAGCACGGCTACCGCAACGCGCAGGCCACGGTGCTCGCACCCACCGGCACCATCGGCCTGCTTGATGGACTGCGACACCACCGGCATCGAGCCCGACTTCGCCCTGGTGAAGTTCAAGAAGCTCGCCGGCGGCGGCTACTTCAAGATCGTCAACCAGTCGGTGCCCGCTGCGCTCGCGCAAGCTCGGCTACTCCGAAGCTCCAGATCCGCGAGATCGTCGCCTACGTGTCCGGCACCAACACGCTGCTCGGCGCACCGCACGTCGGTCGCGCGGCAGCTCAAGCAGCGCGGGCTGACGGACGAGGACCTGGCAAAGGTCGAGCAGGCTATCCCCGGCGTGTTCGATCTGAACCTGGCGTTCGCGCCGTGGGTGCTCGGCAAGGAGACCTACGAGCGGCTCGGCGTCGACGCGGAGCAGCATGAGCCAGCCCGGCTTCAATCTGCTCAAGCACCTCGGCTTCAGCGCAGCGCAGATCGCAGGAAGCCAACGACGTCATCGTCGGTCGCATGACGATCGAGGGCGCGCCCTACCTCGAGGACGAGCACTACGCCGGTCTTCGACTGCGCCAACCGCTGCGGCCGCACGGGCCGGCGCTTCCTGGCGCCCATGGCGCACGTCAGGATGATGGCGGCCGCGCAGCCGTTCCTGTCGGGCGCCATCAGCAAGACCGTCAACCTGCCGAACGAGGCGACGGTGGACGACGTGCGCGAGATCTACGAGGAGGGCTGGAAGCTCGGCCTCAAGGCGGTGGCGCTCTATCGCGACGGCTGCAAGGCCTCGCAGCCGCTGTCCACGAGCAACAAGGAGCAGGACGAGAAGGAAAGCAGCCTGGCCACCTCCGCCGCGGCGGCGCCGGTGCCCGCAGCGCTGGTCCGCCCGGAAGGCGAGCGCGTGCGGCTTCCCAAGAAGCGCAGCGGCTTCACGCAGGAAGCGCAGCGTCGGCGGACACAAGGTGTTCCTGCGCACGGGCGAGTACGAGGACGGGTCGCTGGGCGAGATCTTCATCGACATGCACAAGGAGGGCGCTGCCTTCCGCTCGCTGATGAACTGCTTCGCCATGGCCGTGTCCGTCGGCCTGCAGTACGGCGTGCCGCTCGAGACCTACGTCGAGCAGTTCACGTTCACCCGCTTCGAGCCGCACGGCGTGGTCGCAGGACCATCCGAACATCAAGTTCGCGACCTCGATCGTCGACTACATCTTCCGCGTGCTCGGCGTGGAGTACCTGCAGCGCTACGACTTCGCGCAGGTGAAGCCCGCCGAAGCGCCTGCCAGCATCGACGATCCCACCGGGCCGAGCCTGATGGCGCCCGAGAGCACTCCCCCCGCACTGCCCGCGGCGGAGCCGGTCAGCGCCAACGCGAGCTCGGGCACGGACATGCACGGAGCGCTCAGCGCACAGCTGGAAGAGATGATGGGCGACGCGCCGGTGTGTGACTCGTGCGGACACATCACCGTGCGCAACGGCGCCTGCTACAAGTGCCTGAACTGCGGCAACTCCATGGGCTGCAGCTAGGGCCGCGTGCCGCCCGGAGGTCCTCCACATGGCAGGACCCCGGCGGCTCCGCAGGCCCCGGCCGCTGACGCCAACTTGCTGGAATCACAAGACAAAGCAGGGACCGGCGAGTGGACTGAAAGCTCGCCGCCAGGCAGCGCGTTGTCGGGGGTGGAAGGCAACGCGCTGTGCATTTCTCTCGTTGGTCTAGTAAAACGGGCGCCATGAGACGCGACGCGAAGGGCAGGCTCCTTCTGACCACCGGGGTTCTCCTGGTGGCCTTGGCAGGCTGCAAGAAGAAGTCCGACGACGCCGCGCCCGCAGCGTCACAGGTGGCGCTGCCCTCTGCTGCGCCGGCCGCATCGATCGCGCCCGCGACGGAGCCGAGCGACACCGCCCAGGCTTCCGCCTCTGCTGCCGCTCCGTCGGCGGCACCGACGCCCGCGGCGGCGGCAGCGGCTGCCCCGAAGGCCACGGCGTCTGCCGAGCCGGCGAAGGCGGTGACACGCACCGCCAACACGGGCTACCTCACCATCCAGCGCTGCTGCAACGCGCTGGCGGCCGCAGCCAAGAAGCCGGGACTGAAGCACAACAGGTACCAGGCCGCCGCTGCGGTGTGTTCAGGCATCGCCGCCCAGGCCAAGAAGGGCAACGCCAATCCGGCGGCAGCGCGCACCACCATCCGTGCACAGCTGCAGGGCGTCCCGGTGCCGGGTGGTTGCTGAAACTCCACGGGGACATCAAACTGGAAAGCTGACGCGGGCACTCTCGCCCGTTCGGAGGACCGCGATGAAGAACGCTTCGCAACCCACCACCAAGTGGTCGCTGCTCACGCCCGTCATCCTGGGGCTGGCGCTTCCGGCCGTGGCGGCCACCTACATGGGCTGCAAGAAGGACAAGCCCCCTCCGCCGCTGCCCGCAGCACCTTCGGAGACGGCGCCGCCCAAGCAGCTGGTGCTCACTCCGGAAGACGCGGGGGACGACGCCGCGGCCGATGCGGACGCCGACGCCAAGAAGGTCACCGGCCACTACGTGCCCAAGAGCAGCCTGGCGAATTGCTGCGCAGCGCTCAGCCAGAACGCACAGAGCGCGCCGGATCCGATGACGAAGACCTACATGTTGCAGGCCGCCGGCATCTGCAGCGCCATGGCCGCCCAGGGCAAGAGCAAGAACGCCGCGCTCGGCGCCATCCAGGGCGCGCTCAAGGGCGCGGGCCTGCCGTCCGCCTGCCGCTGAGCAGGCGCGGGCCGGAACAGCGCCCCGGAACGCCGGGGCGCCTTCAACCGGCGAGGTGGTCGAAGCCACCCCGCAGCTTGCGGGCTGCGCGGCCTGGCTCTTCGAGCACTGCGCCCTCACCCGCCTCGACGCGCCCGATCACGCGGACCCAGCGGGGTCGTTTGGCGCGCGGTCCGGTCGCCAGCAGGGCGTAGTCCTCGCCGCCCTCGAGTGCGAGCGCAAGCGCGTCCCGGCCGAGCAGCTCCGCAACGCGCGAGAGCTCGTCGGATAGTGCGAGCGCCAGACGCGGCTTGTCGATCACGATGCGCACGCCGCTCGCCTCGGCCAGGTGCCCAGCGTCCCCGGACAGGCCGTCGGAGATGTCGATGCCTGCGTGGGCACGGTCGCGAAGCGCGCGGCCCCTGGAAATCAGCGCACGCGGCCGTCGCCAGGCCTCGACGCAGCGCTCCTGGGCCTCGGCGGCACGCCGGGTGCGCTGCATCCGCGGCCCCTGGGACAGGATCAAGAGGCCCGCCCGCGCCAGCCCCACGTCGCCCACCAGCCACAGCTCGTCACCCGGACGCGCGCCGCTGCGACGGATCGGCCGCGGCACCTCGCCCAGCACGGTGGTGGTGACGCCCAGCTCTGAACCGCGCGAGATGTTGCCGCCAACGATCGGACAGCTTGAGCTGGCGCGACGCCTCGGCCTGCCCCTGACCCAGCTCGCGGAGCTCGCGTTTCGCGATCCGGGACGGCACGACGAGGCTCGACAGCGCCGCCAGCGGTTGCGCGCCCATCGCGGCCAGGTCGCTCGCCGCAGAGTTCAGGGAACGGAAACCAACGTCGGCCAGCGACAGGAAGCGGCGGTCGAAGTGGACGTTCTCGATGCACACATCCACCGTCCACACCAGCCGATCGCGCCCGGGAGCAATCACGGCGGCGTCGTCGCCGATCCCCACCTCGATCCGCCGCCCGCGCGAACTGCCCCCGGCGAACAGCTCGCTCAAAAGAGCGATGGCCGCGCGTTCGCTTCCAGCGCCCGTGCCGCGCCTTGATGCCTTGCCTGCCATCGACTCAGGAGAGCGTGGCGCGACGGCACGGAATGGTCACCACGAACACCGCGCCATGCGGCGTGTTGTCCTCGATGTGCACTGTGCCATCGTGTCCGTCGACGAGTCGCTTGACGATCGACAGGCCCAGCCCCGTGCCCCCCTGCTCGCGCGTCGAGCTCGAATCGACCTGGTAGAACGCGTCGAAGACGCGCTGGCGCTCGGTTTCGGGGATCCCGATCCCCGTGTCGGCCACGCGCAGCTCGAGTGCCGGGCGCCGGCTCGACAAGAGCACGACAGCGTCTCCGTCGGCGTCGGGCGCCTCCATCAGCGTGTGGCCCAGCGACAGCGTGACGCGGCCTTTCTCGGGGGTGAACTTGATGGCGTTCTCGGTCAGGTTCAACAGCACCTGGCGCAACCGGTCGGCGTCCGCCCAGAGCAGCGGCAGACCACCGTCGATGTTGACCTCGATCTCGACGCCCTTCTTGCGTGCCGCGGGGGTCAGCAGTCTGCGCCACGTCCTCGACGATCGGTCCGACGTCGATGCTGGCCTTGCGCAGGCTCATCGTGCCGCTCTCGAGCTTGGACAGATCCAGAAGGCCCTTGATCAGCTCCAGCAGCTGTTCGCCCTTCTCGCGGATGGTGCCGACGAACTCGCCCTGTTCCCCGGTGAGATCCCCGGCGATTCCCTCGGCGAGCATCTCGCTGTAGCCGATGATGGACGTGAGCGGCGTGCGGAGCTCGTGGGACACGGTCGCCAGGAAGTTGCTCTTCAGACGGTCCAGCTCCTTGAGCCGGTCGAAGGCCTCCTGCAGGTGGGCGTTCTTCTGCTCCAGCTCGCGGAAGCTCTCGCGCACCGCAGCCAGATGCATGTTGCTCGTGAGCAGCGCCTTGTGACCGCTGAACAGGATCAGATCCAGCGCGCTCTTCAGGTGGCGCGCGATACGCGCGACGGTGTCCTCCCTGGCGCGGGGCATTTCCGCCATCAGGTGTTTGACCTTGGCGGCGTCGATGGCCGGATCGAGATCGAGCACCGCCCTGGGAGCTTCGTCGAGCTTCGGAGGCAGGAACGGGCCGAGGATCATCCGCCCGAGCTGCCGCCCGTCGTAGCTGATGGACGTGATCTGGTAGATCGCGCCGGTCAGGCACCGGTGGGTCGCTTCGCCATCGACACCGGGATTGATGTTCTTGACGCTGTCGACGACTTCGGACAGGGCGCGTCGACCGTTGCGGAAGGTGTTGAGGTAGGTGAAGAGGGCCTGCTGTTCGCTGGCGTCCGCCAGGATCAGGCCCTCGTCGTTGAAGATGCGCAGCGGCACCCGGAAAAGCCCGTAGAAGCTCTGGACCATCTCGCCGAGGGCTTCGCGATCGACGAGCTCCTCGAGCCGGATGTCGCCACCCAGCATCAGCGAGTCGAGGTTCCGCTCGGGGGCCGGGTTGGTCACGGCACAGCCTCCGGCCTGAGCACGTCCAGCGCACCGCCTACGCAGTCGCCGAGCAGCTCCGGCACAGGACGGGTCTGGCCCAGACTCCTCGCAACCTGCGCCAGGAATGCGTCGGAGTCGAAGCCGAACTTGCGGTTGAGATCGTGCTCGGCGTCGAGCGCGCTCCAGGTCAGATGCAGTAGACCGATGAAGCTCTCCACGACGCCATCCCCCCGCGTAGCCACCGCGAGATAGGTGGGCTCGCGGCCCTGTGCCGCAAGTCGGGCGATCTCGTCGTCTTTGCGGATGCCCGCCAGATCGCGCTTGTTGAACTGGATGACGAGCGGCATCTGCTTGAGATTGAGGCCGTTGGACTTGAGGTTCTCCTTCAGGTCCATGAACGACTCGGCGTTGTGCTGCGTCTCCTGGATCTGCGAGTCGGCGATGAACGCGATGCCGTCGGCCCCCTGCACGACCAGCCGTCGGGTCGAGGCATGGATGACCTGGCCGGGCACGGTGAACACCTTCAAACGGACAGCCAGCCCCCCGGCGTCGCGGAACGTCAGCGGCAGCAGATCGAAGAACAGCGTCCGGTCGTCGCGGGTTTCCAGCGTCATCAGGCGCCCGCTGGCCGACGGATCGGCCGCCTTGTGCAGCGCCTGCAGATTCGTGGTCTTCCCGCTGAGCGCGGGACCGTAGTAGACGAGCTTGATCGTGAGCTCACGCGCGGCGAAATCCAGCTGCACGGCACCTACCTCGGGTGGGACTGCCGCAGCGGACTACCGCCCGGGAGTGTGGGGAGGGGCTCGAAGCGGATCTGCACGAATGCCGGAGGTTAGCGCAGCCGGCGACAGGAAACCAAGCCCGGAGGCAAAGCCGGGCGCTCGGCGCGCCGCGCGCTCTTTCGGTATCATGCGCGGGCCATGAGCCACGCCCTCGTGCTCCTATGGCTCGGGACCAACGCCGCCCGGGCGGCTCACCAGCCGGATCTCGATTCCTGGCAGCGCGCTCACCAGATCGCGATCGAGGCGCCCGCTCCGGACTGCCCGGCCGGGCCCAGCTACGATCCTGCGCTGGTCGGACGCATCGAGAAGCTCCTCGACGAAGCGCGCATCCTGGCAGGCTCGCTGGACGAGAAGACGGCACTGGCACGGCTCGGCAGGGTCGACCGGCTGCTCCACGCCCATCCGGAGCTACCGCAAGCTGCCTGGCTCATGGCCGAACGACTCGACGATCGAAGCCGACGTCTTCGATCGCCGCGCCGACGGATCCGCACGCGCTGCCGATTTGCGACGGCGCGCCCGCTCGCTCGAGGGTCGCCGTGCGCAGTCGTACACGACGGCGACCGAGACGCACGAAGCGGACCGGAGCGGCGCAAGAGCCCGTCCTGCGGTTCCGCCCGCTGCGCGGCCCGCCGCGCTGGCTCCGCCTGCTGTCGAACACCTCGCCGCCGAGGGGCTCGTGCACGGCGACCGGCTCTACGTCGACGGACGCCGCGTCGCGGGACGGCTAGCGCTGGCTCCGGGCGAGCACCACGCGCGCGTAGTGCGCCGCAGCCGCGCGGTGTGGGCCGGCTGGGTCCGGGTGACGGCGGGAGACACCGCGCTCGATCTGCCGGTCCCTGCACCCGTCGCGTGCAGCCTCGACGACCTGGGCGGCACGCAGCTGCGCGCGGGGCGGGTCGTGGTGCCGTCGCATGTGCGCTGCCGCCACTGGGCCGTCGCCGTACCCTCGGCTCACGCGGACGGCGTTCGCGTGGCCACCTGCCACGGCGCGAGCTGCGGGCCACCGCTCGGCTGGCAGAGGGAGTTCGGTCGCGACTTCGCGGGGCCCGTACAGCCGACCGCGCACCACCGTTGGCCGACCTGGGCCACGTATCTTCTGACGGGCGTCGGCGTCGCGGCCACCGCCGGCATTGTCATGTGGCGCAGCGGCGCCTTCGACCAGCCGGGCGCGCCCCGTACTGTGTGGAAATACCAGGCGCCGCTGCGCTTCTAGCAGCCGGACTGGCCCTGCGAGCGCCAGCGGCTGCGCGCTTCGCCGATCGCCTCGGCGACGCGGCGCTTGGCGGGACCGCCGGGCAGATCGCGACGCTCCACCGCCTGTGAAGGGTCCAGCACGGACGCGATCGCGTCGCCGGCAAGCGACGCGTGCGCCGCCGACAGCACGTCCGCCGGCAGCTCGCCCAGCTGCACGCCGCGCTGCTCGGCGTCACGCACCAGTTGCCCCACGACGTGGTGAGCCTCGCGGAAGGGCAGCCCCTGCTGCACGAGGAAATCGGCGAGATCCGTGGCGCACAGATGACCGCCATCGAGCGCGGCGCGCATGCGATCGGCATTGAACGTCGCCGTCGCGATCGCGCCGCGTCAGCGCCCGCGAGCGAGCAGAGCGCGCTATCGACTGCGTCGAAGATCGGCCGCTTGTCTTCCTGCAGGTCGCGTCCGTAACCGAAGGGCAGAGCCTTTTCCAGAACCAGGAGCGTCGTGGCCGACCCGACCAGGCGCGCCGCCCTGCCCCGCACCAGCTCGCCCACGTCCGGGTTCTTCTTCTGCGGCATCATGCTGGAGCTGGTCGAGAACGCGTCGCTGAGCGTCAAGAAGCCGAACTCCTGGCTCGACCAGAGCACGATCTCCTCGCCGATGCGCGACAGGTGGACCCCGAGGATCGCGAGGGCCGACGCGACTTCCATCAGAAAATCGCGGCTGGCGGTCGCGTCGATCGAGTTCTTCATCGGGCGCTCGAAGCCAAGCTCGGCCGCCACGCCCTCGCGATCGAGCGGGAAACCGCTCCCGGCGACCGCGCCGGCTCCCAGCGGGGACTCGTTCAGCCGCTCGAGCGCGTCCTCTAGCCGGCCCCGATCGCGCCACAGCATCTCCTGCCAGGCCATCAGGTGGTGCGACAGACGGCTCGGCTGCGCGCGCTGCAGGTGCGTGTACGCCGGCATCAGCGTTTCCAGCTCCGCCTCGGCACGCTCGATGATCGCGAGCGCCAGCGCGTCGAGCGCCGCGAGCGCCTCGCGCACGCGGGCGCGCGTCCAGAGCCGCAGATCGGTCGCCACCTGGTCATTGCGTGAGCGGCCCGTGTGGAGCTTGCCGCCGACGGGCCCGCAGATCTCGATCAGGCGGGCCTCGATGTTCATGTGGACGTCCTCCTTTTCGGGATCCCACTTCATCTCGCCGCGCTCGATCTCGCGGGCGACGCGCTCGAGCCCGCTGACCAGCTGCGCCGCTTCTTCTTCGCTGATCACGCCGGCGCGCGAGAGCCCGCGGGCGTGGGCCATGGAGCCCTGGATGTCCTCGCGCCACAGCTCGCGGTCCACGTCGACGCTGGTGTTGAGCCGCTGCATCGCCTGGTCGACCGCCGCCGGCAGCCGGCCACCCCGCGCACCGCCCTGCCCCGTCTCTGCACCGCTCATGCGCTGCTTATGACACGCTGTCGCTCGCTCCGGAAGCGGCGACGGGCTCGGCGTCGAAGGAGCGTCCGAGCGCGTCGCGGAGCTCGCCGAGGCGCGCCAGCACGGCGGCCAGGCGCTCGGCATCGCGGTCGCACGCGGCCCTCTCGGCGTCGATGTCGGCAGCGCCGTCGGCCCGCTCCCGGCGAACCGCCTCGAGCACCTCGATGATCTCGCGATGCAGCTCCTGGCCCGCAGTCACCACCCAGGCGTCCAGCCGCTCGGCAAAACCGTCGACCATCTCGTCGATCTTCGGCGCCACCTTGGCCGCCGCGTCACGCAGCACGACGGGAGCGAGCTCGAGCGCCCGCTTGCGCACCTCGTGCTGCGCGCGGTCCTTGCTGTACAGGGCCAGCACCGGCGCGGCGACCAGCAGGATGCCGCCGAGCATCGCGTTCGCGAACAGCACGCCGAGCCCCACGCTCAGCACCGCGAACACGCCGACGTCGTAGGCGAAGGTGTCGACGTCGATCGACGGGCGTCGTGAGATCGCCGCCCATCGCCTCGCTCAGACGCTGCCCGGCGTCGTGCGCGTCGTCGCGCACCAGCGCGACCATGCGCTCGGCCAGCTGCTCGAGCGACTGGGCGATCTCGTCCGTCTCGGCCTTGGCCCAGTCGCGGAACGACTGCTCGAGGAACGCGCCCAGGTGCTGCTTCAGCTCGTCCGCCGAGGCGCGCTCGACGATGGCGGGCAGCTGCCGCACCACGTCGTCACAGAAACGGTCCAGATCGCGGCGCGCCCAGGCCTTGATGGCGCCGGACTCCTCGCGGATCGCCAGCCGCCGCTTCTCGATGGTGTCCGCGTGGCCCGCCAGGTCCCGCGCCAATAGTTCGATGCGACGCGGCGAGCTGCTTCAGCGCTCATGCGTGGCCGCGCGGCGCCGCGCGTCGATGCCGCGCCCGAGCACGCCGGCGGCGGCCGTGCCCTCGCCCAACGCGTTCTCGAGCACGATGCGGCCGCGCTCCTCGGCGAGAAAGCGCGTCAGATGCTCGACCAGAGCCGGCAGCCCGCTCTCCTGCGCGCGGCCGGCCAGCGCTGCCTGGGCGCTCAGTGCGAACACCGGCGGGTCCTCGACCAGCTCGCCGAGCTGGGCGCGGACGTACTGCACGGCCTCGCCCTGTTCCTCCGCCGACCAGATGTCCGTCTTCGCCACCACGAACACGACCTTGTCGCGGTTCTTTCCGATGATCTGTTTTTCGAGAAACTGCCGCTCGCTCTCCTTGACGGGCTGCCCGGCGTCGAGCACGAACAGCACCGCGTCGGAGCGCGGGATGTAGTCGTAGGTGATCTCGGCGCGCGTGAGCGACAGGTCGTTCACGCCGGGCGTGTCGACCAGCACGACGCGTTCGCGCAGGAGCTCGGCCGGATAGCCCACCTCCAGGTAGCGCACCGGATCGCTGCGCCGTTCGCCCCCAACGGAGAAGCTCTTCACCGCGTCGAAAGGCAGCAGCTCCTCGTCGCCGGATTCCAGCACGGCCCGCGCGCGCGGCTCGTCGGCGTACACCAGATGGTGGATGACCGCCGTTGTGGGCGTTACGCCGACGGGCAGCACCGGCTTGCCGAGCAGCGCGTTCACGAAGGTCGTCTTGCCGTGGTTGAACTCGCCAACCACGACCAGATGGAAGCGATCCGCTTCGAGCTTCTTCACGACTTCCGAATCGACACGCCCGGCCAGCGAGCGGGCGCCCACGCTTTTGGCGACCTCGCCAAGGCTCTTCAGCGCCTCGATCACCTCGAGCTTCCTCTCGCGGAACGCGTCGAGCATCTGTTCCTCCGTCTCCCGGGGGCTGGCGTCAGCCGAGCACCTTGATGATGTCGTGCACTTTCTCGTCGACTTCCTGCATGCTGAGCCCGTCGTCTCCGAGCCCCGCGCGATGCCGGTACAGCTCGCTGTCGCCGAACACGCGCAGCGCCAGCACGCGCTTGGGCAGCCACGGATGCGTCGAGAAGACCTCGCCGTAGCGGCCGATGCTCTCCTGCGCCTCCTGATGCTGCTCCAGGAACGCCTCGATGTTCAGCTGGTCGTACAGCTTCTGCGAGCCGAGCGCGAGCTTGGTCAGCGCGCGCAGAGCCACCTCCAGATCGCCGGTGCACAGCGCGCCGGCGCGGTCGCAGGTGATTTCCGCGCGGCGCGACCAGGCCCTGAGCGCGAGCAGTGCCGGCAGACCCACCGAGCGGACGAACAGCCCCGCCATGTGCGTGAGGTAGTGCAGCGCGGTCAGGTACACGACGTGGTTGTTGTGGATGTGCCCGCACTCGTGGCCGATGACGCTGGTGAGCTCCTCGTCGGAGAGGTGATCGACGAGCGCGGAGTTCACCATGATGAACGCGTCGTCGTTGGTGCCGTAGGTCGCGCCATTGAGGTACGGGTTGTTGACCACGTACAGCGTGGGCGTCGCGATGCCGAGCGTCTTCGCGCAGCCCTGGGCGATGGCGTGCACTCGCGGGAACTGCCGCGGGCCGACTTTCACCGCGTGACCGAGCAACTCGGCCTTGCCCACGTTCTTGAACAGCCGGACGCCCGCCGCGACGGCGAGCTCTACCGGCTTCATGCGCTGGAACGCGTCGCGCGTCGCGCGGTCGGACACGTAGGCATAGGCGTGGGTGTCGTCGTCCACCGCGCCCGGCTGCTGGGCCCGGCGCTGGCCCACGAAGCCCTCGAAATCCAGCTCTCCGACTCGCGCCACGGTGTTGTCCCTCGTGATCAGTATTCGCTAGCCCTGGGACGCTAGCGGCGCAATCCCGCGACCGCATCGTCGATCGCGCCGCTTTCCAGCTCCGCGAGCCGCGCGAGGAAGCGCCGGTAGTCGCGCACGGGCGGCTTTCCCGCCGGCGCCCGCATCGCGAAGTCGGTGATGCGCGTCGTCGCGAAGCGGAGACACGCGATGGCGCCTTCGACGCCCAGCGCGTCGAGCTCGCGGTCTTCGAGCGGGCGCACAGCGTGGTAGCGCGAGAGCAGAGCGCGACACAGCTCCAGCTCGAAGCGATCGGAAAAGCACCAGGCGAGCAACGTCACCATCACATCGTACGCAAACGCGCCGCGCGCAGCGCTCTCGAAGTCGATCAGCGCCAGGATGCGCCCCTCGGACCAGAGCACGTTGTCGCGGAACAGGTCGCCGTGGATCAGCCCCTGCGGCAGATCCGGGTCGCGCAGCGGCGCGTAGTGCGCGAGCCGCTCGCGAATACGCGGAACGGCGACGGCAAGCTCGGCAGGCGCTTCCAGTTCGATGCGACCGAGACGCGCCTCGACGTCCGCAACGCGGAACCTGCCCTCGCCTGCCACCCGCACGCCGCTCGTGTGCACTTGCCCCAGCGCCGCACCGACCTTGCCTGCTGCGGCTGCGTCGACGCGCGCCTGGCAGAGCAGGCTGCCGTCGATCCAGGGGTAGATGGCCAGCGGTTTGCCAGCGTGCTCCGCGATGTAGCCGCCTTCGAGAAGCTCGATGGGCGATGGAGTCGGAACGCCCGCCAGGGCGAGCGCGTGCGAGAGCTGCGCCTCGGTCCAGGCTCCGCGCGCGTCCTGCTCCTCGTAGATCCGACCGAAGAAGGCGCGGCCGCCAGCGCTCGCCAGGCGGAAGTTCGAGTTCACCGAGCCCGCCGCCAGCGCTTCGACCTCTGCAATCTCGAGCCCATAGGCCGCCCCGATGCGCCGGGCGTCGTCGAGCGAGAGCGGGGTGAGGCGGGCCATCGCGGGCACTATGCCACCACGGCTGGCAGACTACGAGACCGCGTGGAGGCTCCCCGGCCGTGATCGGTTCTCGTCCGGGCGAGTTCGTTCATGCGACGGGCAGCGACCGCACGCCGACGCCAGCGATGGACCGTCGGTGCGCGACTCCGGCTCCAACATGACGTCCCCGCGCCGCAGCTGACCCCCGCGATCGACCTCCGGACGTGTTCCCCCCACCTTGTCCGCGCCCCGGACCGGCGCTACATTTCCGGCTGGCCGCGTCGCGCCACCGAATGTCCGAAATCCACGGGAACACCACGGGCCTTGCCCCCAGCGCATTGAAGGCCCTGCAGCGCATCTACCGGCGCCGGGTCCCGCTCGACCGGATCGCGACTCCGGAGCTGGTGCGCTCGCTGGCCGAGGCGTCCCGCGAGACCAAGCGCCAGGTCGGCGTGCTGGTGCACCGCTCCGGCCAGGTCGACTCCGTCATCGTGGGCACGGCCACCGGGCTGATGCTGCCGGATATCGGACGCCTGCGCGCCGCCCAGGGGCGCTTCCGCGCGCTCCGGCTGGTGCACACGCACCTCTACGGCGAGCCGCTGACGCGCGACGACCTGACCGACCTGACCCGCTTGCGCCTCGATCTGGTGTCGGCCGTGCTGCTCACCCCCGAGGGCGAGCCGCGCTCGATGACCTGGGCGTACAACGTGCCGGACCACGGCGGGCGCCAGCCGTACGAGGTGGTCGGTCCCTTGCCCTATGGCCGCGAGCAGCCGCACTTCGGCGAGCTCATCGCTTCGCTGGAGGCGGAGTTCGCACGCCAGGCGCGCCTCTCGCGAGGTGCGTGCGAAGGACGGCCGCGCCATGCTCGTCCACGTCGGCGCAAAGCGACGCGCCGGCGCCATGCGACGCGCGGAAGCGCGCCTGGCGGAGCTCGAGAGCCTGGCGGAAACGGCTGGCGTCGAGGTCATCGACAAGGTCATCCAGCTCCGCGACCGCATCGATCCCAAGTTCGTGCTCGGCAAGGGCAAGCTGGACGACGTGGTGATGCGCGCCATCGAGCACGACATCGAGACGCTGATCTTCGACTGCGATCTCACTCCTGCGCAGGCCAGCGGCTATCGCGGCGACGACGGACCTGAAAGTCATCGACCGCACGCAGCTCATCCTCGACATCTTCGCGCAGCGCGCCGAGACCCGTGACGGCAAGCTGCAGGTGGAGCTCGCGCAGCTGAAGTACACGCTGCCTCGGCTCGGCCAGCGCGACGACGCGCTCAGCCGCCTCACCGGCGGCATCGGCGGGCGCGGCCCCGGCGAGACGAAGCTCGAGATCGGGCGGCGCCGCGCGCGCGAGCGCGTCACGCGGCTCGAGAAGGAGCTGAAGAACCTCGGGCAAGAAGCGCGCCGAACGGCGGCGCCAGCGGACGCGCGAGCGAAGTGCCCGTCGTGGCCATCGTCGGCTACACCAACGCCGGCAAGAGCACGCTGCTCAACACGCTGACGCAGGCCGGCGTGCTGGCCGAGAACAAGCTGTTCGCGACGCTCGACACGCGCGCCCGCCAGCTCAGGCTACCCGATAGCCGTCATGGTGATCCTGACGGACACGGTCGGCTTCATCCGCGACATGCCGAAGGATCTGTTCGCCGCCTTCCGCGCCACGTTCGAGGAAGCCGCCGACGCGGACCTGCTGCTGGAGGTCGTCGACGCCTCGGACCCGGAGCACGCCGAGCACGCGGCGACGACCGGGAGGCTGCTCGCGGAGCTCGGGCTCGACCGCATCCCGAAGCTGGTCCTGCTGAACAAGGTGGACGCGCTGCCGCCGGCCGAGCGCCACCTCGTCGAGCAGCAGCCCGACCGCGTTGCGATCTGCGCGCTGCGCCGCGATACCACCCGCACGCTGCTGCGGCGCATCGGCGAAGAGCTCGAGCAGAGCGGGCGGCTCGGGCCGGCACCGTATCCGGTCGAAACGCCGCCGGCCGAGATCGACGCGCACGCCTGAGGCGTGCAGGCCGGGCCTCGCGCCCGCCGTCAGACGCGCACGATCGCGCTGCCCCAGTGCAGCCCGGCGCCCAACGCGAGGAAGCAGACCAGCTGCCCGTCCTGCAGGCGGCCGTCGCGCCGCATTTCGTCGACCAGGATGGGAATCGTAGCTGCGGAGGTGTTGCCGTAGCGGGCGATATTGGACGGGACCTTCTCCGTCGGCACGCCGAGTTTCTCGCGTACCGCGTCGTTGATGCGATCGTTGGCCTGGTGCGCGATGAACCAGTCGATCTGCTCCAGCTTCACCTTGGCCGACGCGCAGGCGGCACGCACCGAGCGCGGCAGCTTGGTCACGGCGTGCTTGAACACCTCGCGACCGATCATCGCCGGGATCATCGTGTCGTCGTCGACCGTCTGCTGCGAAATGAAGGGCCGCTGGCGGAAGCCCGCCGGGATCAACAGCTTGTCGGCGTGGCGCCCGTCGCTGTGCAGATCCACCGACAGCACGCCGGTGTCTTCCCGCTCGCTCCGTTCCACCACGAGCGCGCCGGCGCCGTCGCCGAAGATGATGGCCAGGCTGCGGTGGTCGGTCGCGCGCTGCCAGTCCTCCGGGCTGGGACGGCGATCGGTCGTGCCTTCGAGGATGTCCCAGTCGCGCCACGGCATGAAGCCGGCATGCGCTTCCGAGCCCACGATCAGGATCGTGCGCGCCGCCCCGCTCTTCAGGAGCGAGTCCGCCACCTGCAGGCTGAAGATCATCGCCGCGCACTGGGTCCGGAGATCCAGCGCGGGCACCCCCACGCAGCCGAGCTCGGCCCCCAGCAGCGTCCCCGACCCCGGGAACATGTGATCCGGAGTCATGGTGTTGAACAGGATGTAGTCGACATCCTCCGGCGCGCGGCCGGCCGCCTCCAGCGCGATGCGCGCCGCGGGCAACGCCAGGTCCGACACGCCCTGGCCCTCCGGACAGAAGTGGCGCTGGGCGATCCCCGTGCGCTGGCGGATCCAGGCGTCGTTGGTATCCATGACCCGCGCGAGATCATGGTTCGTGTAGGGGCGGCCGGGCAGGTACCGCCCGGAGCCGATGATGCCAAGACCCGACATATGGACTCCCCTCTACCGAGGGCGTGAAGAATGACGGGCACCGCTCTAGCCGAGCGGAAGCGGTTCGTCACGCGGGCTTTTGGTTCAACCACTGTGGTTGAACCACTGGCGAACGGGCCGATCGCTAGCTGCGCGCGTCGTCGCGGCGCGGCCGCCGACTGCAGTCGAGGATGCGCTTGCGCACGCGTACCGCGTCCGGCGTCACCTCGACCAGCTCGTCGCGATCGATGAATTCCAGCGCGCTCTCGATATCGAGCAGGATGCGGCGGCGCCAGTATCACGTTTTCGTCACGGTTCGCGGCGCGGATGTTCGTGAGCTTCTTCTCGCGCGTGACGTTCACGTCCAGGTCGTTGGCGCGGTTGTGCTCGCCGACGATCATGCCCTCGTACACCTGCGCACCGGGCCCGATGAACAGCACGCCGCGCGGCTGCAGGTGGAACAGGGCGTACGGCGTCGTACTGCCGGCCCGGTCGGCGACGATGGCACCGTTGGAACGGCGCAGCATGGGACCGCGGTACGGCTCCCAGCCGTCGAACAGCGTGTTCAGAAGCCCGGTGCCGCGCGTCTCGGTCAGGAACGACGAGCGGAAGCCGATCAAGCCGCGCGAGGGCACGCGGAACTCCATGCGCGCCCGCCCGAAGCCAAGATTGCTCATCTTGATCATCTGCCCGCGTCGCTCGCCGAGCCGTGTGGTCACCGCGCCCACGTATTCGTCGGGCACGTCGACCACCACGCGCTCGACGGGCTCGGAGCGCTGCCCGTCGATGTCGCGCGTGACCACTTCCGGCATGCCGAGCGCGAACTCGTAGCCCTCGCGCCGCATGGTCTCGGCGAGAATCGCCAGCATCAGCTCGCCGCGGCCGAAGACGAGTGAACGTGTCCGGCTCGTTCGTCGGCTCGAAGCGCAGCGCCAGGTTGCGGCGCGCCTCGCGCTCGAGCCGCTCGCGCACGTGCCGCGAAGTCACCCACTTGCCCACCTTGCCGGCGAAGGGCGAGGTGTTGACGAGGAAGCTGATCTTGATGGTCGGCTCCTCCACCTGGATGCGCGGCAGCGGCTCGGGGTGCTCGGGGTCGGCCACCGTGTCGCCGATCTGCACGTCCTCGATGCCCGCGATCGCGACGATGTCGCCGGCCTGGGCTTCGTCGATCTTCACGCGCTTCATGCCCTCGAACGAATACAGTGTGCTGATCTTCTGCGCCTTGACGCCGCCCTCGTGCAGGAGCGCGACCTGCTGCCCAGTGCGCAGGCGTGCCGCGCGCGACGCGCCCGATGCCGAGGCGGCCGACATAGTCGTCGTGCTCGGTGTTGTGGATAAGTAACTGCAGCGGCCCGTCCACGTCGCCACCCGGCGGCGGCACCCGTTCGGCGATCATCTCGAACAGCGGCACGAGATCGGTGTTCGTGTCTTCCAGCTCGCGACGGGCAAGGCCGTTCTTGCCAACCGCGTACAGCACCGGGAAGTCCGCCTGCTCGTCGCTTGGCCTCGAGGTCGCAGAACAGGTCGAACACCTCGCTCAGCACCTCGTCGGGGCGCGCGTCCTGACGGTCGATCTTGTTGATCACGACCAGGATCGGCAATCCGAGCTCGATCGCCTTCTTCAGCACGAAGCGCGTCTGCGGCAGCGGTCCCTCGGCGGCGTCCACCAGCAGCAGCGCGCCGTCGGCCATCTTGAGCGTGCGCTCCACCTCGCCGCCGAAGTCGGCGTGGCCAGGCGTGTCGATGATGTTGATGTGGTAGCCGTTCCAGCGCACGCTCGCGTGCTTGGCCAGGATGGTGATGCCCCGCTCGCGCTCGAGGTCGTTCGAGTCCATCACCCGCTCCTCGACCGCCTCGTTGGCGCGGAACACGCCCGTCTGCCGCAGCATGGCGTCGACCAGGGTGGTCTTGCCGTGGTCGACGTGGGCGATGATGGCGATATTGCGGAGCTTGTCGCGGTCGTTCAGAGTCATGTGGGGGGCGAGGGGCTAGCGTGGCGGGGACTTTCGCGCAAGTGCGGGCGCCTTTTCTTGAAGAAGCACGCAACCGGCGCCGGGCGCGCCCGAACAGGCAGGCATGCGTCAGCCCGCCCTCCGGTGGTCCCTCGCGTTCATCGCCTGCCTCCTGTCGCCCATGCTGGGCGGCTGCTCCGGACCCCTATCTCCAGCGATGAACGAGTTCGAGCAGGCCCGCTACCCGGAGGCCGTGCGACAGTTCCGGCGCGTCGAGCCGGACTTTCCCGGGTGGAGCGCGCGGCGCCGCGCGCGCTACGCGCTCTACCGCGGGCTGACGCACCTTTCACTCGGTGAAGCCCGCGCCGCCGACTACTGGCTGGGCTACGCCAAGGCCCTGTGGGAGCGCGATCCCTCGCTGCTCGACGAAGCCGACCAGGGCCGGCTCTCGTCGGCGTGGCGCAGCATGGGCCACATGGACGGCGAGGACTCGGTGCGACTGGTCGCGCGTCGGCGCTGAGCGGGGCGGCGCTTCCGGACGGCGCCGGCGCCGGCTACTTCAGCGCTTCCGGCACGCGCCGCAGCGCGCTGTGAACGGCCGCGTTCATGGCGTCGATCTCCGCCTCGCGCGTGCGACGGGCGCCATCCACGGCTTTCGCACGGCCATGCAGGATCGCGTGCAGCTCGCCGCCGCGCGCGCGGCGCAGAGTCGCAGACACGACGCAGGTAGCTTCGGCGCCGTCGTCATGCCTGGCCGCGTGCAGGCGAACCAGCGCCGCCGAGAGCACGAAGCGCTCCCGGGTCCGCGCCTTGCCGAAGTCGATGCGCAACAGCTCGCGCTTCACGGCCGCGCGGAACAGCGGCACGAACGACCTGCCCGGCGCGTGCGCCGTTACCTCGCCTAGCGAGACCGGGCGCTGCCCGCCGTCCGCCGGCGCCGCCATCAGCAGCGTCGAAACAAACAGCACCGCTCCCAGAACAGATCCCGCACGTCGAGGCCCACGCATGCTCGCGCTCCCTTCGCAAAGACACCACGACCGCCCCGTCCCGCGGCAACCTGTCGGGGCTCTTCGGAGCAGTCGTCTTGTCGGGTATCAGGACGGAGCCGACGGGGCCAAGTTCATCGCGGCGCGGATGCGTGCACCAGCTCGATCCGCTGCCCGACGTGCCGGCTCGCGCCGCCTACCGGTGCCCCACGATCCGGTCGAGATCGATGGTCTCGTCCCAGGCCGTCTCGTAGCCGTTGTAGTGGACGCGGAAGCGAGTGGGGCTGATGACTTCGATGATGGTGGCCTTGTAGTTGGAGCCGCGCCAGGAGACGTGAACGCGATCGCCGACCTTGTAGGCGCTCACCGGCTCGGCGGAGCTCGACGCCTTCGGGTTGATGCCGGCGGCGCGGGCCACGTTCGCGGGAGGCGGCGGCGGCGTCACGTGTCCCTGCACCCGACCCTTGATGCGGTCGAGGCTGACGTCGCCGTCCCAGCGCGCATCGTAGCCGTCGAAGTGGACGCGATAGCGCGTGCGGCCCTTCTTTTCGATGATGTAGGCGGGGTAGTCCCTGCCATCCCACTCCACCATCACGTGCTCGCCGACGCGGTACGGCTTCTTGCAGCCGGTCAGCACGAGCGCCGACAGCAACAGAGCCACCAGAAGCGCGCGCTGGAGTGCGCTCACGTCGTCTCCCGCGTGCGCCAGCCCGCGTGCGAAAACGCCGGCGAACCCGCCTCGAACCACTTCGACATGCGCGCGCGCGTGGTGCGGTAGGCGTATTCGAGGATGTTGCGCCGCGCCGCGAAGCTCGCCGGATTGTACATGAACAGGATGCCGTCGGTGGGCTCGGGCTCGAGCAGCACGACGTCTGACCTTGCCCTCGGCCTCCAGCCGGGCGCACGCCTCCTGCACCAGCTTGTGCATGCCGATGCGCAGCGCCTGGTTCATCACCCACATGAGGCCCTTGTCGCGCACGCTCGTGCGGCGGCCGTGTCCGGTGGGCACGCTGTCGACCGCGACCGGCACCATCGGGTTGACGACCACGATCACGTCCGCGCCCAGCCGTGCCGCCACGTCGAGATGCCCGATCTGCGCTGCGCCGGCGTCGATGTAGTGGCGATCGCCGATGCGGATCGGCGAGAAGAAGGGCGGAAACGCCATCGACGCGGTGCAGGCCCGCGCCACCGGCACGTGATCGAAACCGGGGTCGCCGAACACCGCCATCTCGCCCGAGTCGAGATCGTGCGCCACCACTCGCAGCTCCCGCGGCATGCCGTGGAAGCTGTTCGGGATGCCGCGCCGGACGAAGAAGTCCTCGAGGAAGCGCTCGTAGCCGTCGAGTGAGAACACGCCAGCGGGCAGCGAGTCGTTCAGGCGATCCAGCTCCTCCCACAGCGCGGCCGGCGATGGGCCGGGCCGCCGCGACACGAGGCTCGCGGTTCCGTGCCTCAGCGCGCCGGCGGCGCTGACCAGGGTGCGGCGCCATTCGTTGAAATCCATCCGCAGCAGATGCTTGCGTTCCAGCGGGAAGTACACATCCGCCGGATCGAGGAAAGCGCGATAGATACGCTGGACCGGGCGCCCGCCAGCGAGCGTCGCCGCGACGCTCGCGCCGCTGGAGGTGCCGACGTACAGCGTCGAACTCGTGCGCCCAGAGACCCTCGACGGAGTCCTCGAGCGCGGCCAGCGCGCCGATCTGGTACATCGCGCCGGTGGCGCCGCCACCCGGCAGGCACAGGGCTACCCGCGGTTTCATGTCGCGTCCTCCATCCGGGCCTGCTCGGCTTCCGGGCTGCGCGCTGCAACGACCTGCACGGCGTACAGGAGGGCAAGCGTGGCTCCCCAGCCGGCCAGCGCCAGGCCGGGCCCGATGTGCATGGGGCGGGTCACGGTGGACACGCCCGTCAGGATGCCAACGATGGTCACGGTATTGAAGCCCACGTGCAGCGCCAGGCACGGCAGGAGCGAGCCGCCGACCGCACGCAGGTAGCCCAGCGCGAACGCCACGACGAGCAGCGGCACCCAGTTCCGCCACTCCAGATGCGACAGCGCGAAGGCCAGCGACGAGACCATGACTGCACCGGCCACGCTCCGTGCCCGGCGGACTCCGCCGAAGAGCGCACCGCGGAAGAACAGCTCTTCCACCAGCGGACCCACGCAGCCCACCACCACGAGCAGCGCAATGGCCTGCCCCACGCTTTCGCCGCGGAACAGCAGCGAGCGCGAGAGCAGCTCGGCGTTCGACATGGGAAATGCGCGCAGCACCAGCTGCTCCAGCGACTGCGCGGGCAGCTGCAGCGTGATGCCCAGGGCCAGGCCGAAGACGCCCAGCGCAGGATGTGTGGGCCTGAGGCCCAGCGCCTGGCGCGCGCCACGGCCCCTGGCGTACACGCTGAGCACACCGAAGGTTCCCAGCACGAACACCAGCGCTTCCACGGCTCCCAGATTGACGATGTCGGTGCGCGCCGCCGGGCGCAGCGCCACGATGCCGTGCGTCAGCAGGATCAGGAGCGCTGCCGCGGCCGCCGCCCAGCCGACGGCGCCCCCGTAGCTCATGGGGCGCTCGTCCATCACCGCCCGCGCAGATGCGGCATCACGCCGCGCTTCTCTACCGTGTCGTCCAGCAGATCGTCCCGTGTCTCGGGGTAGTCGATGGTGTAGTGCAGGCCGCGGCTCTCGTGACGGCTCGCAGCCGACGAGATGATGAGCTGCGCCACGGTGGCGATGTTGCGGAGCTCGAGCAGATCCCGGGTGACGAGGTGTTTCCAGTAGTACTCGCGGATCTCTTCCTCCAGCAGCGCCACGCGGCGGGCCGCACGCCGGAGCCGCGCGTTGCTGCGCACGATGCCGACGTAGTTCCACATCAGCCGCCGTAGCTCGTCCCAGTTGTGCGACACCACGACCGCCTCGTCGCTGGCCACCGCGGAACCGATCTGCCAGTCGGGCACCTCGGGCCGCGGGGCGGTGCGGAGCTCGGCGATCTGCGTCTTCAGCTTGTCGGCGGCGCGCCGGCCGAACACCAGCCCTTCGAGCAGCGAGTTAGAAGCCAGGCGGTTGGCGCCGTGGAGCCCGGTGCAGGAGGTCTCGCCGATCACCCACAGGCCGGGCAGCGAGGTGCGGCCATGCAGATCGGACGTGACGCCCCCGCACATGTAGTGGGCCGCCGGCACCACCGGCAAGCGGCTCCTCCGTCATGTCGATGCCGTAGCCGAGGCACTCGGCGTGGATGTTCGGGAAGCGATCCTTGACGAAGGCGGCGGGCTTTCCCGTGATGTCGAGCAGCACGTACTCGGAGCCGGTGCGCTTCATCTCGAAATCGATAGCGCGGGCCACCACGTCACGCGGCGCCAGATCCGCCATCGGATGATGGCGCTTCATGAACGCGTCCCCGTCGGGAAGACGGAGCACCGCGCCTTCGCCGCGCAGCGCCTCGCTGATGAGGAAGCTCTTCGCCTTCGGGTTGTAGAGCACCGTCGGGTGGAACTGGTAGAACTCCATGTTCGCGATCTCGGCGCCTGCGCGATACGCCATCGCAACGCCGTCGCCCGTCGCCACGTCGGGATTCGACGTGTACAGGTAGACCTTGCCGGCGCCGCCGGTGGCCAGCACCGTGGCGTGGGAGAGCACCGTCTCGACGGTGCCGTGCTTCTCGTCCAGCACGTACGCGCCCACGCACTGGTCCGGTCCGCCGAACTTGCTGAGCGTGATGAGATCGATGCCCATGTGCCACTCGAGCAGACGGATGTTCGGCGACGCCTTCACGGCCTCGAGCAGGGCCCGCTCGATCTCGCGCCCGGTGATGTCGCCCGCGTGAGCGACGCGACGTGCGGTGTGGCCGCCTTCGCGTCCCAGGTCGAGCTCGCCCTGCTCGTTCCTGGAAAACTCGGTTCCGAGCTCCATCAACCAGCGGATGTTGTCCGGTCCTTCGCGCACGCACAGCTCGACGACTACGTCGTGGCAGAGCCCGGCACCCGCCGAGAGCGTGTCGGCGATGTGGCGTTCGAACGAGTCCTCGGGAGACAGCACCGCCGCGACGCCGCCCTGCGCCCAGGCGGTGGCCGAGTCGTCGCGCTCACGTTTGGTGACAATCGTGACGTCGCCGTGGCGTGCCGCGCGCAGAGCAAAGGACAGTCCGGCGATTCCGCTGCCGAGGACCAGGAAGTCGGTCTGGAGGGGCATGGGTGTTGGCGTTTTGTAGCGCAGCTTGTGCCCGGCCCGGAAATGACCTGGGCCGGCGCCGCCGCATCCCGGGGATGTAGCGGGAGTCCGGGTCGGCCTGCGCAGAAGCTTGGGCCGACAGCTGTCAGGCGCCACATTGACGCAGCGTTCCAAAGAAGCTAGTTGTCCCGCGCTACCGTCCTATCCGTGCTCCGGCCATAAGGCCGGCGATGCCGTGAAGCCCTCGCGGGCTGCGCGCGAGCCACGGTTGGGAAACACCTCATCAGGAGGATTTGCCGTGAAGATCCTGGTTGCGCTCAAGCGGGTCGCTGACCCGGACAACGCCAACAAGGTGAAGATCCCGCCGTCCGGCGACAAGATCGACACCACCGGTCTGGAGTGGAAGATCAATCCCTTCGACGAGTATGCGCTCGAGTCGGCCCTGCGCCTGACCGAGAACGGCAAGACGCCGAAGAAGCGCGAGGGCGAGGTGGTGGTCGTCACGCTCGGCCCGAAGGAGACCGAGACGACGCTGCGCTCCGCCCTGGCCACTGGAGCGGATCGCGCGATCCGCATCGAGACCACCGACGACGAGCTCGACGGTCGCCTGGTCTCGCTCGCCCTGCAGAAGGTCGTCGAGGAGGAAAAGCCCGACGTAGTGCTGCTGGGCAAGCAGGCGGTCGACGGCGACACCGACCAGGTCGGCCAGGAGCTGGCCGAGCTGCTCGACTGGCCCATGGCCACGTTCGCCGCGACGATCAAGGAAGAGGGCAGCGCACTGGTAGTCGGTCGCGAGGTCGACGGCGGCGTGCTCACGCTCAAGCTCACCCTGCCGGCGGTGGTCACGGTGGACCTGCGCATCGTCGCGCCAACCAGCGTGTACTCATCGAAGACCGACGCTTCTTTCAAGTACAACGACGGCGTCCGCTTCGCCGCTCTGCCGGCCATCATGGCGGCCAAGCGCAAGCCGCTCGTCGTCAAGCCGCTTGCGGAGCTGGTCAGCGACACCGCGCTCACCACCAAATACCTGAGGTTCGAGGCGCCTCCGCAGCGCTCCGCAGGCGTGAAGGTCAAGGACGTGGCCGAGCTGGTCGAAAAGCTCGCCACCGAGGCCAAGGTCATCTGAGGCGAAGGAGCAACGAAAATGGCAGACGCACTGGTAGTTGCAGAGCTCACCGAAGACGGCAAGGTCAGGAAGACCACCCTTTCCGCCATCACGATGGCCCAGTGAGGCCGCGCCAGCACTCGGCGGCTCGTTCTCGATCCTGGTGATCGGCGCGGGCGCCAAGGCCGCGGCAGCCGACCTGACCGGCTACGGCGCCGCGAAAGTCCTGGTCTGCGACGACGCCTCGCTGAAAAACTACGTCGCCGAGCAGTTCGCTCCGACGGTGGCCGAGGTCGGCAAGGGCTTCGGCCTGATCTGCGCGGCCGCGTCCAGCTACGGCAAGGACCTGTTGCCGCGCGTCGCAGCCCGGCTCGACGCCGCCTACGCCAGCGACTGCGCGGCGGTGTCGGGCGAGGGCGGCAAGCTGGTGTTCAAGCGTCCGATGTTCGCAGGCAACGCCTACGGCTACTGCGAGCTCACGACGAACATCAAGGTCGCGAGCGCCAGGCAGAGCGAGTTCGACGCGGCCCAGCCGGGCGGTGGCTCGTCGCCACTGGAGGACGTGGCCAAGGTCGCGCCCGGCCAGGGCGCAAGCCGGGTCGAGTTCGTCTCGCTCGATGCCGTCAAGAGCGAGCGTCCGGAGCTGACCGAAGCCGACGTGGTGGTGTCCGGCGGCCGCGCCGTGAAGGAGAAGTTCTTCGACATCATCGAGCCGCTCGCCGACACGCTGGGCGCCGCCATCGGAGCCAGCCGCGCGGCGTGCGACGCGGGCTACGCGCCGGGCGACTTCCAGGTCGGGCAGACGGGCAAGATCGTCGCGCCGAGCCTGTACATCGCGATCGGCATCTCGGGCGCCATCCAGCACATCGCCGGCATGAAGGGCTCGAAGACGATCGTCGCCATCAACAAGGATCCGGAGGCGCCGATCTTCCAGATCTCGGACTACGGTCTGGTGGCGGACCTGTTCCAGGCCGTGCCGGAGCTGACCGAGGCGCTGAAGAAGCACAAGGCCGCGCAGTAGGCGGCGGCAGAAGGCGCTGCCGGGGCGCGAGCGGCAGCGAGCAGAGCGGGTGGCGGAAGCCCCCGCTGTGCTTGACAGAACCCCTTCGACGGAACAATCTCGCGCGCCCGCCGGCACAGAAAGCCGGCGGGCAGCAGCCACGGGGCGTAGCGCAGTTTGGTAGCGCGCACGGTTCGGGTCCGTGAGGTCGGCAGTTCGAATCTGCCCGCCCCGACAAATCCCGCTCAGGAGACATCGTAGCGACGATGCGCTCCGCGGCGGACGCGGCCTTGGCGTGCCCCCTCGCCCGCCGTTGCCCGAAGGCGGATAGCCTAGCGACGACGACGGCGCGACATCAAGCCAAGCCCGAGCAAGAGGAGGACGCTGGAGAGCGCCGCGCCCGGACGGTCGGCACCGACTACCTCGATGGAGCAACTGCTGTTGGACGACGACGAGAGGCTGGTGGCGGCACCGGCGGTGCCACCCGTGCCACCCGTGCCACCGGCGGTGCCACCCGTCCCGCCGCCGGCGCACGGGATCCCGGTCACCGCGCCGCCGTCGGCATCGGTCGCCGACCTGCAGACACCGGCCTTGCTCAAGGTGGTCGACATCTGGGCCGGATCGGGAAATCCGATAGTCCGCCCAGCTCTGGCAGATCATGTTGCTGCCCTGGCAGTCGCCGTCGCAGTTGCAGAGCTGGCCGCAGATGCCGACGCTGCCGCCACCCGGAAGCCTGGTCGACGCCACACACGCCGCGCTTTGCGGGGTGTCCTGCTTTGGATCGGAACCGCAGGCGCCTGGAATACCGAGCGAGCTGTTGCCGCAGTAGGCGGTGCAGATGCCATCGTTCGCGGCTTTGCCCACGGAATGCAAACAGAAGCCCGCACAAGGGTCGGAAGCCGCCTGCGGGTCGCAAGACGCTCCGACGGGCAGTCCGGTCGTGGGCGAAGCCATGCACAAGCCGGTCCTCGCGTCGCACTTCCGGCCGGCACAGTCGTGGTCCGTGAGGCACTTCGGCGTACAGGCAACCGTGGAAGCGCCGCCGGCGGTTTGCTGCGGTAGACACAACGAGTCGTAGCGACCCCGGCATTCACTGCCAGTGGTCGGGTCACAACCCGAAAGGCACAACGACTTGCCGCCGCCGACCGCCACGCACTGTGCACCGGAAGCGATGACCGTGCAGTCGGACGCCTGGGTGCAGGTCGTGGTGCAGTAGCCACCTCCCGGGCCGCCGCTGCCGAAATCGTTCGAGCCCGGAAGCGCGCACTTCAGGCCCGTGCCGCAATCGGCATCGCTCGCGCACTCGGCGCCCAGCTTGTCCGCCCCCGCATCAGCAGCAAACGCGTTCGTGCTCCAACCGCACAACAGAACCAAGCCGACGGCGACGACCAGAGCACGCCGCGCCAGCAAGTATCCCGGTTCCCTCACTTGCCGCCCCTTCCCGAAGGCTCCCGCGGAAGCCCGCTGCATTGTTCCACTGTCATCATTCAATCCCGACAACGCAAGGGGGCTCCCGTCACGCGCACCGGGACTTGACGGAATTCAACGAGCCCGGACGGCGACGGATCGCCAGGCTCGCCGTGACAGCCGGAGGGACGCGGGCCTCGACGGGATCGTGGCCGGAGCGAGCTCACGCTTCATCCCCCTACGGAAACATCAAGACTCAAGCGATGCGAGCCGGAAGGCGCCCCTCTTGCATCCCCTCCCCCCCGGTCCAACCCTGATCGGAAGGCCGCATGAGCACCGATCCGTTCCGTACCGCGATCTCGAAGCACATCTGGAACACCCGCTATCGCGCCGAGGGGGAGACGCGCATCGAGGGCAGCTGGCGGCGCGTGGCGAAGGCGCTTGCGGCAGTGGAGAAGGAGCCGGCAGCGCACGAGGGGGCGTTCTATTCGGCGCTCGCGGGCTTCCGGTTCCTGCCGGGGGGGCGCATCCAGGCCGGTGCCGGCACATCGCGGCGGGTCACGCTGTTCAACTGCTTCGTGATGGGCGTGATCGAGGATTCCATGGACGGGATTTTCGACGGGCTGAAGGAAGGCGCGCTCACGATGCAGCAGGGCGGCGGCGTCGGCTACGACTTTTCCACGCTCCGGGCGCGCGGGGCGCAGTCGCGAAGCGTGGGCACGATCGCGTCGGGGCCGATCCCATTCATGCGCATCTGGGACAGCATGTGCGCGACGGTGCTGTCCACGGGCGCGCGCCGCGGCGCGATGATGGCGACGCTGCGCTGCGATCACCCGGACGTCGAGGAGTTCATCTCCGCCAAGCAGGACGAGCGGGAGCTCCGGCACTTCAACCTCTCGGTGCAGGTGTCCGACGAGTTCATGCAGGCGCTGGCCGAGGAGCGCGACTGGGAGCTGGTGTTTCCCGAGGCGTCGCTCGACCGCGACGGCAGGCAGCACGAGACGCGGCTCCGGCACTGGACCGGCAGCGACGGGCCGGTGCGCTGCCGCGTGATCCGCAAGGTGCCGGCGCGGCGGCTGTGGGAGCGCATCATGCGCGCAACGTACGACTACGCCGAGCCCGGCGTGCTGTTCATGGACCACATCAACGCGGCGAACAACCTCTACTACCGCGAGCACATCACCGCGACGAATCCCTGCGGCGAGATCCCGCTGCCGCCCTACGGCGCCTGCGACCTGGGCTCGCTGAACCTCCCGCTGTTCGTGCGCGATGCGTTCGGCGCCGGCGCCGCGCTCGACTTCGACGCGCTGGAGCAGGCGACGGCCGTCGCCGTGCGCATGATGGACGACGCCATCGACGCCTCGCACTTTCCCCTCCCCGCGCAGCGCGAGCAGGCGCGCGGCACGCGGCGCATCGGCCTGGGCTTCACCGGTCTCGGCGACGCGCTGATCCTGCTCGGCTTGAACTATGGCGGTGAGGCCGCCCGCGATCTCGCCGGCGAGGCGATGCGTCGCGTCTGCCACGCCGCCTACCGGGCCTCCATCGAGCTGGCCAGGGAGAAAGGCGCGTTCCCGTTCTTCGACCGCGAGCGCTACCTGGAGAGCGCGTTCATCAGGACGCTGCCCGACGACATCCGCGACGGCATCGCCCGGCACGGCATCCGCAACAGCCATCTATGCGCCATCGCGCCCACCGGCACCATCAGCCTGCTCGCGAACAACGTCTCGAGCGGCATCGAGCCGGTGTACGCCTTCTCGCTACGGCGCCGCGTCACCGATCTGGACGGATCGACGCGGGAGCATTCGCTCACGGACTTCGCGCTGGCGCTCTGGCGCGAACACAACGGCGCTGGGGCGCGGCTGCCGGGCAGCTTCGTGGATGCCGCGGCGCTCGACCCGACCCAGCACCTGGAAATGCAGGCCGCGCTGCAGCCCTGGGTCGACAACTCGATCTCGAAGACGATCAACGTGCCGCGGAAATACGACTTCAGCGCCTTCGAGCGCATCTACGAGCGCGCCTACCAGATGGGGCTCAAGGGCTGCACGACCTTCCGGCCCAATCCGGTCACCGGCGCCGTGCTGGAGGACGAACGACCGCGGGTGCACTGCTGCACGCCGGAACGCGAAGCGGACTAGCGCAACGATTCAACCGAATCGACAGAGCCGCACCCCGGCGCCGCTTTCGCTCGCGCTCTCAGCGGAACGACTCGAACCAGAATGCCGCGACGATCGCGAGCACGACCACCGCGCCGAGCAGGAGCCAGAGCATCTCGCTCCTCGAAGCGCCCAGCCGGTGTTTCTTCGGGATACCGCTTTCCCGATCGCCTTCGTCCAGGTCGTCGAACCTCTTTGCCGTCCTGGTCGCCATACGTCCTCCGTTCGACCTAACCTATGCATGCGCCGTGCCGGGACCTGGACGGCGAGCGGGCTTCAGCCCTTGACGCACACCAGCGGTTCCAGACGCGCGACCTTGCGGGCAAGTCCGGCGCGATGCGCGACGTCCACCACGGCGCGCACGTCCTTGTAGGCGCCCGGCGCCTCTTCCGCGACGCCGCGCATGCTGGGGCTGCGTAGAAGAATGCCACGCTCCGCGAGCTCGCGGACCAATAGCTCGCCACGCCACTGGCGTCTGGCCTGGTGGCGGCTCATACGCCTCCCGGCGCCGTGACAGGCCGAGCCGAAGGCGAGCGCCATGCTGTCGCGCGTGCCGGTGAGCACCCAGGACTCGGTGCCCATGCTGCCGCCGATCAGCACCGGCTGCCCCACTTCGCGCAGATCCGACGGCAGCTCGGGGTGACCGGGACCGAAGGCGCGCGTCGCGCCCTTGCGGTGCACGAAGAGCGTGCGCCGTTCGCCCTCGACCACGTGCTCCTCCTCGCGGCAGGTGTTGTGCGACACGTCGTAGACGAGTCGCAGCTCCGCGGCGGGCAGCACGTCGGCGAACACCTGGCGCGTGAGGTGCGTGAGGATCTGGCGGTTGGCCAGAGCACAGTGGATGCCGGCGCGCATGGCGCCGAGATAGCGCCGGCCGAGATCGGATTGCAGCGGCGCGCAGGCTAGCTCGCGGTCGGGCAGAACGAGGCCGAAATGGTGTGCCTGCATCGCCATCTCGCGCAGGTAGTCGGTGCCGATCTGGTGGCCGAGCCCGCGCGAACCGCAGTGGATGCTGACGACGACGTCGCCCTCGGCGAAGCCGAGCGCCGCCGCGGCGGCCTTGTCCACCACGCTCGCAACGCGCTGCACCTCCAGATAGTGGTTGCCGGAGCCTAGCGTGCCCATCTCGTCGCTCTGGCGGTGGCGCGCGCGCTCGGACACGCAGTCCGGCCGCGCGCCGTCGACGCAGCCGTGCCCCTCGATGCGCTCGAGATCCTCGCGAGTGCCGTAGCCCTGTCCGACGGCCCAGACGGCGCCGCCCGAGAGCATCGCGTCGATTTCCTGCTCGTCGAGCCGGATGCGCCCGCGGCTGCCGACTCCTGCGGGAATGCGCTGGTAGAGAGCGTCGGCGAGCAGCTCGCGCGTCGCCGGGTCGAGTTCGTCGACGGAGAGTCCGGTCGACAGACAGCGCACGCCACACGAGATGTCGAAGCCCACGCCGCCCGCCGACACCACACCTCCGGCCTCCGCGTCGAACGCCGCCACGCCGCCGATCGGGAAGCCGTAGCCCCAGTGCCCGTCCGGCATCACGCTGACATTTCCGACCACACCCGGCAGCGCCGACACGTTGACAGCTTGCTCGAGCACCTTGTCGTCCATGTCGCCGATGAGCGCTTCGTCCGCGTAGATCACCACCGGCGCGTGCATGCCGCGCAGCGGCTCCAGCCGCCACTCGAGCTCCGAGGTGCGTGTCAGCTTCCGGGTGTCCATTCCCTGCCCTTCCTCGACACGTCCACCACGCACTCGGCGACCCAGCCCCCGCCTTCGCGCCGAACCGAAAGGCCCGTCAACGTCGCTCCCTTGACCTCGACCGCCGGCTGGTGCCGTGCGCGATCGACGGGCTCGCCCCAGGCCGTCGCCTCGAGCCGTCCGTCCGCGATCTCCACGTCGAAGCGCCCGAAGAGCAGATGCCGCGTTGCCATCTCGTAGACGAGGGCGTCCAGCCAATCGAAAAAGAGCAGATCCGGATCCGGGTTGTCGCATGCGATCGCGACGGCCTCACGCGAGTCGACCAACACCGGATCGGTCACCACCGCCGTCAGCGCCAGCGCGGCCTGCCGGAACGCGGCGGGCAGCGTGGGCCCGACGCCCCGCACGCCGATGTCGGCCTGGTGCTCGAAATGCTCCCAACTTCCCTCCACTGCTTCCAAACATGGGGCCCGGAGGGCACAAAGAACAGCCATTGTGGTCCGCCCGTCGAGCGAGGCCTGGGTGCGCGCAGTCGCTGCCGTGGCCGCCATGCCGCACGTCAGCTTTGCGCGCCCTGCCGGCCGGCAGGGCGGGAGCGCGGTTCGACGCCCCGGGCGCGGGTTATGCACCTCGTGTTTCAGGATCGTCGTCGCTGGTCTAGAGTCGTGTCGCGGTCCGGATCAGGAGATGTGAGCGGGATGCCGGCAAAGGGCAGGGCTTTGTTGCTTGTGGGGCTGCTCGCCTCGCCCGCCGCCGCCTCGCCGCCCGCCGTCTGGCATGCTCGCCCCGGCACTACCGCCACACCCGGCGACAGTGCGGGGCACCAGAGCACACCCGCGCCGCGCGACAACACGCTCGCCGGGCGCGTCCTGATCTCCGGCTCGGCGGCTCTGTTCGTGCCCACCGGCCACCTGGACGAGTCGACCCACCAGCGCGAAAGGATGGGCGCGGGACCCGGGTTTGCGCTCGATCTCGGCTTCGGTGTCGCCGGCAACCTGGTGGTGGGGGCGTGGGGCCAGTACGCGTTCGTCGGCCCCGGCACCGGGTGTCACGACTGCGCCACCAGCACGATCGCGGCGGGTGGCTTCGCCGCCTACCACCTCCGGGCGAACGGCTCGTTCGATCCCTGGGCAAGCGCCGGGCTCGGCTACCGGACCACTTCGATCGGGAAAGGCGTCGTGGCTCCGACCACCGCGTACTCGGGGTTCGAGTGGCTGCGCGTGCGGCTCGGCGCCGACTGGTACGCGCTCGACAAGGTCGGCTTCGGCGGCTTCGTCGAGCTCGACGGCGGAACGTACACCCGGAAGACCGAAGGCTCGCTCACGAATCCGGACTTCACCAACAGCGCGCCGCACTGGGCGCTGCTCGCAGGAGCCAGCGTCGCGTTCGACAGCTTCGGTCGCTAGGTATCGAGAGCGGCCGGCGTGCCGCACTCTTGCACATTGAACGTGGCGCGGGCCCGACCCGCGTGTCATGTTGAAGGTAGTGATCGGGATGAACCCTGTACTCGTCGCGGTGCCCTTGCCGGTGCGACGACGCACCGCGGGGCGAAGCCCGGCCTGCGAAACGGGGAGGGCGACCTAGATGCCCAGCATCGTCGCCTGGCTGCTGCTTCACGGTTCCTACGGCGCTGTCCTGCTGCTGCTCCTGTCCGGCGGGCTCGGGTTGCCCGTCCCCGAGGACGGGATACTGCTCGCCTCCGGCGCGCTCGTCGCAACCGGCAGCATGGCCTGGCTGCCGACGGCGATCGTGTGCGCGCTCGGCGTGCTCGGTGCGGACTCGCTGATGTACCTTGTCGGGCGGCGGCTCGGCCCGCACGCGCTAAAGCGGCTGTCACCGGCGCGCCGCGAGCGCGTCGAGCGGCTGTTCCAGCGCCACGGCCTGAAGCTGGTGCCCGCTGCGCGCTTCATCACGTTGCTCCGGTTTCCGGTCTTCATGCTGAGCGGCGCGCATCGCCTGCCGTACAAGCGCTTCCTCGCCTACGACGCGCTCGGCCTGGCCGGGTCGGCGACGCTCATGCTCGGCCTGGGCCACGCTTTCGCCAGCCGCCTGCCGACGCTCATCGCGTGGCTGTCCCAGTTCCGCAGCTACGCCCTGGTCGGCGCGGGTGCGCTCGTCGCCGCGACCGCCACAATCGCGCTGCTGCGGGCCCGCCGCACCCGCAATACCCCGGTTCAGCCGGTCAGCACGCGCACCCCGAGCCTGGTGCCTCCGGCCGAGTAGCCCGGCGGAGCCGGCAGTCGGCCCCCCGCGCCCCAGGGCCTCCGCGTGCGGTTCGGGTTGCCGACCCGCGATCATTGATGTACGACCCGCCGACCATGGGAACCCCGCAGGATCCTCGTACCCGTCGCCGCCAGCGCATCCGCCGCGCCAAGAAGAACATGGAGTGGGAGCTGAAGCGCGCCCACGAGAACGCCGAGGCCGCCAAGCCCAAGGCGCCGCCCAAGACCGCGACCTGAACGCGCCGCACCGTCCCGCAGCGTGCGACCGGGTGCGGCGAGCTCACGAGAGGCTGGCCAGGACCGCGAGCAGGTGCTCGCCCAGCCAGTCCGCGCCCTGCTCGTTGACGTGCGCGTCGCTGAAGATCGCCCAGTCCGGATGGATACAGGGCGCGCCGTCCGGGTCGTACGTGCGCTGCCCCGCAGCGTTGACGCTCTCCCAGTAGGCGAGGTCGAACAGCCTTCCAGCGTAGCTCTGCCGGATGCGCTGGTTCCACTGCTCGTAGTAGACGTTGCCCCAGTAGGCGTCGCAGTTGTGGATGGGGAGGGTCGCCTGCACGAACAGCGTGCCGGGATACTTCGCCTCGAGCGCGTCCATCGTGGGCTTGTACACGGTGGAAAACCACGTCGCCTGCGACGTGCCGTTGGTCCCGGACACGCTGCCGTCGCCCGCGTCGATGTCCGGAGTGCCCAGCTTGAACACGACGATGTCCATCGCGCCGCCCAGCCCGCCGCGGATGTACTGGTCGAACAGCGCGAGCTTGGTGGTCGGATCGCCGTTGTACTGGCCGTGCGACCACTCACCGACGTGGCCCACGCTGATCGCGCCCGCCGTGTGCACGTTGGTCGCGACGGAAGTGCCCGAGCCGGGGTTGTCGGCGGCGATCTTGATCAGGCCCCAGCTGGGGTCGGGCCAGGCGCCGATCCCCTGGTAGACGCCCACTGCTTCGCCGCCCACCGACGCATGCTGGAAGTAGATGCGCTTGCCCGACAGCGCGCCGAGTCGCGCGAAGTCGCTGGCGGGAGCCGTGGCATCGCTCGCGTCAGGCGTCTTGCTCGCGCCGGGCGTCTTGCTCGCGTCGGGCGTCTTGCTCGCGTCGGGCGTCTTGCTCGCGTCGGGCGTCTTGCTCGCGTCGGGCGTCTTGCTCGCGTCGGGCGTCTTGCTCGCGTCGGGCGTCTTGCTCGCGTCGGGCGCCTTGCTCGCGTCGGGCGCCTTGCTCGCGTCAGGTGTCTTGCTCGCGTCGGGCGTCTTGCTCGCGTCGGGCGTCTTGCTCGCGTCGGGCGTCTTGCTCGCGTCGGGCGTCTTGCTCGCGTCAGGTGTCTTGCTCGCGTCGGTTGCGTCGGTCGCCGTCGCATCCGGTACGCGGCCCGAGTCGCTGCTGCCGGCGCCGCTCGCGCCACCTTCCCCTCCCGCGTCGACTGGGACAGGAGATGTCGAGCCCGCTTCACACGCCGAGAGCCCCGCGCACAACACCGCCAGCAGCAGCCACCGCGCGCGAACCGGAAACGAAACGAGCATGTGCGCAACCCTCCCCTCGTTCCATGCGAGCAAGCGGCATGCCAGGCGTGCTTGCTACTCGCGCGCAGGCGGGCCGTTACGAACGGCGCACCAGGAAACAGCGTGAAAGCCCCTGGTCTGCAACGCTGCGATTCCTATTGTATGAAAAAGGAGTTTTGCCGATCGAGAAGGCCGCGCGGCGGCCAGCGGAGAGGCCCCTCCGGTACCCCGCGGCACAGCCGCGCGCTGTTCAGTGGCCTTCGGCGTACGACGGGCGTTCGGCGGCGACGGCTTCGACGCCGGTGGCTCCGCCTTCGATAGCCGTGGTGAAACGCGCGAGCAGCACGTCGCGACCGCCAGCAAGCTCGACGCCGACCTCGCCGTAGCGCTGCATGAACAGCCTGAGCGCCCAGGTCGCGGCGGAGCGCGTTCGGCGCGCGCCGAGCGCGTGGCCAGCGTCGAGGTGCGCGCGGTGATTGTCGATGGCCTCGATGAGCTCTTCAATGCCGGACGCGCTGGGCGCGCTGGTGGAGACGATGGGCGGGCGCCACGCGGCTGCGCCGCCGGTGTGGATGGCGTCGAGCGCGGCGACCAGCTCCGAGCGCGCGCGATCGGCGACGGCGCCGAGATCGGACTTGTTCACGACGAACACGTCGGGGATCTCGAGAATGCCGGCTTTGAGGAACTGCAGCATGTCGCCCGACGCGGGCTGGATCACGAGCACGACGGTGTCGGCGACGTGCTCCACGTCGGTCTCGCTCTGGCCGACGCCGGTGGTTTCCACCACGACCAGATCGTAGGCGGCGGCGAGCACCTCGACGGCAGCGCCGGCCGCGCGCGAGAGGCCGCCCAGATCGCCGCCCGACGCCATGGAGCGGACGAACAGGCCCGTGTCGTCGGGGTCGATGGCGATGCGGGCGCGATCGCCGAGCAGGGCTCCGCCGCTCCTGGGGCTGGACGGATCGACGGCGAGCACGCCGACCGTGCGTCCCTGCTCGCGCGCGACGCGGCACAGGGCGGACAGCAGCGAGCTCTTGCCGGCGCCGGGCGGCCCCGTCAGCCCGACGCGCTCGCCCCGTGAGGCCTTTCCGACGTGGCGGAGCGCCCGCAACAGCTCGACGCTCTGCTGCTCCGCGCCAGGGCGGCGATCCTCGACCAGCGAGATGGCGCGCGCGACGGCCGCAGGCTCGGCGGCCTCGACACGGCGCGCGAGCTCGACCACGTCGAGCAGCGGCTTCATGCGTGCGCCTTCTTCACCAGCGTGACCAGCTCTTCGAGGATGCGCGAGATGTCGTAGTCCTTGGGCGTGTACACGGCGGCAACGCCCTCCTTCTCGAGCTGGGCGGCGTCGCTGTCCGGGATGATGCCGCCCGCCACGACGGGCACGTCGCCCGCGCCCTGCTCCTTCATTTCCTTCATCACCTCGCGCACGAGATCCATGTGTGCGCCGCTCAGGATACTCAGGCCGACCAGGTGCACGCCCTCGTCAACAGCGGCGCGGGCGAGCTCGCGCGGCGTGACGCGGATCCCCTCGTAGACGACCTCGAAGCCGGCGTCCCGGGCGCGCAGAGCGATCTGCTCGGCGCCGTTGGAGTGGCCGTCGAGGCCCGGCTTGCCGACGAGCAGCTTGGGGCGTCGGCCGAGCTCGCGGGCGAGCGCGTCGACTTCCTTCTGCAGGCGTTCGAGCTTGTCGTGGCCGCTCGCGGGGGTGCGGGCGCCGGCCACGCCGGTGGGTGCGCGGTACTCGCCGAACACCTCGCGCAGCACACTGCCCCACTCGCCCGTGGTGACGCCGGCCTTCGCGGCGGCGATCGACGCGGGCATGATGTTGTCGCCGCTCTGGGCCGCGGCGCGCAGCGCGTCGAGCGCCTGCTTCACGGCGCCGGCGTCGCGCTGGTTCCGCCAGGCTTCGAGCCGCGCGACCTGCTCCTTCTCCACGGACGGATCGATGCGCAGGATGGTGTCGATGCCCTCGCCGGTGAGCGGGCTCTGGGCCGTCTCGACGTACTTGTTGACGCCGACGACGATATGCTCGCCGGCCTCGATGGCCGCGATGCGCGCCGCGTTGGAGGCGACCAATCGCTCCTTGATGTAGCCGCTCTCGACCGCGGGCACGGTGCCACCGCGCTCGAGCACGGCCTCCACCTCGGCCCAGGCCGCGTCGCGGATCGCGTTCGTGCGCTGTTCGACGACGGGCGAGCCGTCGAACAGATCGCCGTGCTCGAGCAGATCGGTCTCGAAAGCGAGGATCTGCTGGGCGCGCAGGCTCAGCTGTTGATCCCAGGGGCGCGGCAGGCCGAGCGCCTCGTTCCACGCGGGCAGCTGGATGGCGCGGGCGCGCGCCTTCTTGCTGAGCGTGACGCCGAGCATCTCCAGCACGATGCGCAGGATGTTGTTCTCGGGCTGCTGCTCGGTCAGGCCCAGCGAGTTGACCTGCACGCCATACCGGAAGCGGCGGAGCTTGGCGTCGTTCACCCGGTAGCGCTCGAGGCCAAGCCTGTCCCACAGCTCGACGAAGGCGCGCTGTTTGCACACCTCGTCGACGAAACGGATGCTGGAGTTGATGAAGAAGGAGAGCCGGCCGAACACGCGGTCGAGCTCGGCCTGGGCGATGCCGCGCTCCTTCACGGTATCGAGCACGGCGATCGCGGTGGTGAGCGCGTAGGCGACCTCCTGCTCGGGCGTCGCGCCGGCCTCCTGCAGGTGGTAGCTGCAGATGTTGGTCGGGTTCCAGTCGGGAACGTGCTCGACCGTGTACTGGATGGTGTCCGCGATCAGCCTCAGGCTGGGGCCGGGCGGGAACACATACGTGCCGCGCGACAGGTACTCCTTGATGATGTCGTTCTGCGTGGTGCCGCGGAGCTTCTTTACGTCGGCGCCCTGTTCCTCGGCGGCGGCGATGTAGAGGGCAAGCAACCACGCGGCCGTGGCGTTGATGGTCATCGAGGTGTTCATGCGCTCGAGCGCGATGCCCTCGAACAGTGCGCGCATGTCGCCCAGGTGGCAGATCGGCACCCCCGTGCGCCCGACCTCGCCCCGCGCCAGCGGCGAGTCGGAGTCGTAGCCGGTCTGCGTGGGCAGATCGAAGGCGACGCTCAGGCCCGTCTGGCCCTTGGCCAGGTTCTGGCGGTAGAGCTCGTTCGACGCTTTCGGGGTGCTGTGCCCCGAGTACGTCCGCATGATCCAGGGGCGATCCTTCTCGCTCACGTGTCTCCTCCGTCGCGCGCTCGGCGCTCTCGCGCCCTAGATGTAGCGATTGTCAGCCGTGCGGTCGAGTCCGGGCGCCCTCTGCTTGACCGCGCGGGCCCCCCGGCTGGATCATGCGAAGTGGTGGAAAGGGCGGCGGAAGCGGCGGCAGACGTGCGCCAGGCGGGCGACTGGGTGCTCAAGCGGCGCCTCGGACGCGGCGCCATGGGCGAGGTGTGGCTCGGCTGGCACCAGCACTCGGAGAGCCGTGCGGCGGTCAAGCTGTTCCGCGAGCACGAGGCGCTGCGCGGGCGCGCGCGGCGCTTCTTCGACCGCGAGCGGCGCGCGGTAGCGCGGCTCCGGCACCCGAACGTGGTGAGCCTGTACGACGTGGGGCCCGACTTCATCGCGATGGCCTACATCGACGGCCCGAACCTCGCCCAGCGGGCGGCGAGCGGCATCGAACCGGCCACAGCGCTGACCATCGCACTGCAGATCGCCTCCGCGCTGTCGCACGCGCACGACAGCGGCGTGGTGCACCGCGACGTGAAGCCCGGCAACGTGCTGCTCGACTCGCAGGGCAACGCGTATCTGGGCGACTTCGGTCTGGCCACGCTCTTCGACGACGACGACCCCGACGAAAATGCCCGGGTGGGCACGCCGGGCTACATGGCGCCGGAACAGATCGCGGGTGGCGCCGTCGGCCCCGCCGCCGACCAATACGCGCTCGGGCGCACGCTTCTGGAGATGCTGCTCGGGCGGCTTCCGCCGCGGGACATCGAGCGCGCGTTTTCCGACCTGCCGGACGATCTGCCGGAGCCGCTCAGGGCCGCGCTCCGGCGCGCCTGCGCTCCGCATCCCGAGCAGCGCTTCGCGTCGGTGGCGGAGCTCTCGAGCGCGCTCTCGGGGATCGATCTGGGTGGCTACGAGACTCCGGCACGGCTCGCGCCGGAGCTGCGCATCCGCGCCCAGTTCGGCTGGGCCACGGCGCCGGCAAAGGTAGAGCGCGTCTCGCACGACATCGCGCGCGCGGACTACTCCGTGCACTCGCTGGCGCGCGCCGGCGTGCTCGCCGAAGCGCACGTGGATCGCTTCCTCGCAGAAAGCGGCTACCGCGACTTCGCCTGGTCTCTGTACGCGCACGAGAGCCGGCTCGGCTCGGTGTCGGACTCGGGCGTGCTGGCTCGCGCGTCGGATCTGGTGGTCCTGGCCCATGGCACGCTCTGCACGCGCGCGGTGTGGAGCCACGTGGCGGCGGCCATCTGCCGCGACAATGCGCGCGCCGTGGTGCTGGTTCCGGATCATCTCGGCTCCGGCGAAAGTCCGCTGCAACCTTCTGCGGGCGCGGCGCACCTGGCCCCCCAGGCCGTCGTCCGCACCTTGCAGCACTGGCTGGATCTGCTCTCGGTGCGCGACCTGCCGACGGTGCTGGTCGGGCACTCGGCGGCCGCGGTGGCGCTCTTGTCGGTACCGGACGAGGCGCTCGGCGAACGCATGTCGCGCGTGGCGGTGACACCCGTCTATCCCTTTGCCCATTGGGGCCTGCGGCTCCAGCTCGACCTTGCCGCGCTGCTGCTCGCCACGCTGGGTCGCATCCCGGTCATGAAGGAGCTGCTCGGACGGCTCGGGCTCAGGAGCCCCGAGACGCGCGGCTACACCGAAGCCGAGCGCGCCAGCATGCTGGAGCAGTTCCGCCAGGTCCCGATACGGCCGATGGCGGCGCTCACGCGTGAGGTCGCGCGCGCGCAACCGGAAAGCGCGGACCGGCTCGACCGCTGCTCCATCGTCATCGGGCAGGACGATCCGCTGACCCCCGCGTGGCGCGCGCTGTCCGCCCTGGACAAGCTCGGCTTCCCGAAGCGCAGCATCTACAGGGTCGCCAGCGGCGGTCACAACCCGCACATGGAAAGGGACGACCACCCCGAGTGGACCATGCGCAACGTCGACGATCTGGCGCGCGTCGTGGAGTCGATGCTGGTCTCGGCGCGCGAGGGCGCGCCCTCGAGCACCGTGCTCGAGAGCACGCTCATCGCCGACAGCGACGGACCCTAGGCGCTATAGTCGGCGTCATGCAGATCGCGAAGACCAGGCTGGGCCGCACGGGACCGGAAGTGCACCCGGTAGGCCTCGGGTGCATGGGGCTATCGGGGATGTACGGCCCCACGACGGACGAACAGGGCATCGCGACGATCCACGCCGCCATCGAGCGCGGCATCACGCTGCTCGACACGGGCGACTTCTACGGCATGGGGCACAACGAGCTTCTGATCCGCCGCGCCATCGAAGGCAAACGCGATCGCGTGCTCCTGTCGGTGAAGTTCGGCGCGCTCAGGACGCCCGCCGGCGGCTGGAGCGGCATCGACACGCGGCCCGCCGCGGTGAAGAACTTCGCGGCCTACAGTCTGAAGCGTCTCGGCGCGGAGGTCATCGACATCTACCGACCCGCAAGGCTCGACCCGCAAGTACCGATCGAGGACACGGTGGGCGCGATCAAGGATCTGATCGACAAGGGTTATGTCCGCTACGTCGGCCTGTCCGAGGTGGGCGTCGACACAATCCGTCGCGCGCATGCGGTGCACCCGATCGTCGATCTGCAGATCGAGTACTCGCTCGTCAGCCGTCGGCCCGAAGAGAAGCTCTTCTCCGCGCTCGCGGAGCTCGGCATCAGCGCGACGCTCTACGGGGTGCTGTCGCGCGGGCTCCTGGTCGGAAGGAAGGCGGACCGACCCGGCGATTCGCGGAGTCGCTTTCCGCGCTTCTCCAGCGACCACCTCGCGCACAATGAGCAGCTTTCGCAAAAGCTCGCGGATTTCGCCGCCGCGCGCGGTAGCACGCCCGGTCAGGTCGCCATCGCCTGGGTGCTCGAGAAACAGCCAACCCTGGTCCCGTTGGTGGGCGCCCGCACGGCCGAGCAGCTCGACGACGCGCTCGGCGCGCTGGACAAGCCGCTCTCGGCCGCCGATGTCGCCGAGCTCGAGGAACTGATCCCGCACGACGCCGCCCGCGGCACGCGCTACCACCCGGCGCAGATGGCGCATCTGGACAGCGAGCGCTGATTCAAGCCGTGAACGAGGCCTGTGCCAGCTTCGCCGTGTGCTCGCGCACGTCGGCGGGCCAATCGCGAATGAGCTCGCCGAAGCGCGCCGCGTCGCCGGCGTAGAGCGCTCGCGACGCTTCCTCGTAGCCCGGCAGGTTGCCGGCCATGGCAGACATGAAACGCCCGGCGGCATCGCGTGCGCGGCGGGTGCGCTCGGCGGCCGGCTCGCGCTTCTTGGCTTCCTCCACCAGCCTGCGCAGCGCGGCGGAGATGCCGTTCGGTTGCTCCTCGAGCCATTCCCAGTGGCGGGGCAGCAGCGACACTTCGCGCGAGACCACGCCGAGACGGGGCCTGCCGGGGCCGCTGCGCCTGGGAGGCAGCGCGCGTTCGACCACGTCCCCGGCGCTGCCCCGGAAGTCGAAATCGACCTGGCGCCCTGTCTGGTCCTCGAAGATCAGCACCTCGCCGACCCTGCCCCGGTCGAGCTCCGCCTTGGTCTCGAGCAGCATGTGGCGGAGATCACCGGCGGCGATCAGACGCTCGCCTGCGAAAGCCGAGTAGGTCCGTTCATCGGTCATGGCAGGGAATAGTACCCGGGTAGAATAGGCTGTCAATATTACCCGGATAGAATTCTGCGACACGGCAGGATGCTACCGTTGCGGGCCTTGACCGGTCCCTACCGACAGAGCGGGGCGCGCGGGCCGCAGCGCGGCTTTTTCTGCCCCGGCTGCGGCCGACAGGTGGAGCGCGACCTGCGCCACTGCCCCGAGTGCGGCATCGGCATCGCGACGGTGCGCTGCAGCGCCTGTTTCCACATGAACGTGCCGGACGACGCGTTGTGCGGCGCGTGCGGGCAGCCACTGGGGCTCGAGCCAGTCGGCGAACCGACGTACATCCTCTGCACGCGCTGCAAGAAGCCCATGCAGTCGTTCCGCGGCGGCCCCGGATCGCTCTACGACTGCGGAAGCTGTGGCGGGCAATTCGTCGAGCACCAGCTGCTCCACGACCTGCTCGAGCGCCGCGAGCGCTACGGCGAAACAGCCCCCCGCCGGGCTCCGCGCTTCGATCCAAGCGGAGACCCCGTCGTGTATGTGAAGTGCCCGCTCTGCCAGATGACCATGAACCGCAAGAACTTCGGCCGGTCGAGCGGCGTGATCGTCGATGTGTGCGCGCGCCACGGCACCTGGTTCGACATCGGCGAGCTGCCGCGCGTCCTGGCCTTCGTGGAGGGCGGCGGGCTCATCGAAGCTCGACGGCGCGAGCAGGACGAAAAAGCGCGGCAGGCCGCACACGAACGCTCTGAGCGGGCCGCCGGGAATCTGGGCGCCCTGTCCAGACCTGTGCGACAGGGCCCGTTCCACGACGGCGGGAGCACGGGCGTCGATGGCGCCCTGGGTCTGCTATCGTTTCTCAGGGACCTCCTGTCCTGACCGGACCGCGCCCGCGTCGGCTCGACACCGGCGGGCGAAGTGGTCAAATTCGCTGGGTCCAATCCAATGAGCCCGAAAAAGCCGAACGAACCCGGAAAAGCGCCGGAACACGAGGATGATCTCGCCGTCGTCGAGCGGCCAAAGACAAAAAAGCCGCGCCGCTACCAGGTGGTCTTGCACAACGACGACTACACCACCATGGAGTTCGTGGTGCACGTGCTGATGAAGTTCTTCCACAAGAGCGAAACCGAGGCGACGCAGATCATGCTCCACGTCCATCACAGAGGGTACGGCATCGTCGGCCTGTTCACGCGCGACGTGGCCGAGTCCAAGGCCGTCCAGGTGACGGACTATGCGAAGGAGCACGGTCATCCGCTCAAGTGCACGGCGGAACCAGAAGGCTTCGACGAGAACTGAGGGCAGCCGAGCGACCCGCCATGAAAGTCAGCGCCGAAGTCGAAATTGCCGTCTCCCTCGCCGCCCGCGAGGCGCAGCGCCGCCGCCACGACATGACCACCGTGGAGCACCTGCTCTATGCCCTGCTCCACGACGACGCGACCACGCGCATCGTCAAGAAGAGCGGCGGCAACGTTGCAGCGCATCAAGGCCGAGCTCGAGCGCGTGTTCGACGAGGACATGCCGATCAGGCTCCGGAGGAGCATCCGCTCACGCCCGCGCCGTCGCGCGGGTTCCAGCGAGTGCTGCAACGGGCCGCCATCCACGTGGAGTCGAGCGGAAAGGAGGAGCTGCGCGGCTACAACGTGCTCATCGCGATCTTCGCCGAGGTGGATTCGCCTGCGGTCCACGCGCTGGAGCTGGGCGGGCTCGGCCGCTACGACGTGGTCAACTACGTCTCGCACGGGGTCAGCACCGATGGCGACGACGAGCTGGAGGGCGTCACCGAAGGCGAGCTGGACGAGGACGAAGAGGACGAGGAATCCGGCGAGAAGGACCCTCTGGCGCGGTTCGCCGTCAACCTGAACGAGCGCGCCGAGGCGGGCGACATCGAGCCGCTGGTCGGCCGCGAGAAGGAGCTGCGCCGCGCGATCCAGGTGCTCAGCCGGCGCAAGAAGAACAATCCGATGTTCGTAGGCGACGCCGGCGTGGGCAAGACGGCCATCGTCGAAGGCCTGGCGGCGAAGATCGCCGCGGGCGAGGTTCCGAAGCCGCTCGAAAACGCCGTCATCTACGCGTTGGACATGGGCTCGCTGCTGGCGGGGACGAAGTTCCGCGGCGACTTCGAGAATCGCGTCAAGGCGGTGCTCAAGGCGCTGGAGAAGCGGCCCGGCTCGGTCCTGTTCGTGGACGAGCTGCACACCGTCATCGGCGCGGGCGCTGCCAGTGGCGGCACCATGGACGCGGCGAACATGCTCAAGCCCGCCCTGGCCAGCGGCAAGCTGCGCTGCATCGGTGCAACCACGTTCGAGGAATTCAGAACCCACCTCGAACGCGACCGCGCGCTGGCCCGCCGCTTCCAGAAGATCGAGGTGCTCGAGCCCACGCTGGAAGAGACGATCCTGATCCTCAAGGGCCTGCAGCCGCGCTACGAAGAGTTCCACGAGGTGAGCTACACCGAAGAAGCCATCGAGGCCGCCGGCACGCTTGCTCAACGCCACCTGCACGACCGAAAACTGCCCGACAAGGCCATCGATCTGATGGACGAGGCCGGCGCCGACGCCAAACTGGAAGAGGGACCGGGCTCGACCGTGGACGTCGACCGTATCGAGGCGGTAGTCGCGCGCATGGCGCAGATCCCGCCGCGCCAGGTGAGCGCCGACGACAAGAGCGCGCTCAGGAGCCTGGAGGCCGATCTCAAGAAGGTCGTTTTCGGGCAGGACCGCGCCATCCAGGAGCTAGCCACGGCGATCAAGCTCAGCCGCGCTGGGCTCAGACCGCCGGAAAAGCCCATCGGCTCGTACCTTTTCACGGGTCCCACGGGCGTCGGCAAGACCGAGGTCGCGCGGCAGCTCGCCAGCACGTTGGGCATCGAGCTCATCCGCTTCGACATGAGCGAGTACATGGAGCGACACACCGTCTCCCGCCTGATCGGCGCGCCGCCCGGCTACGTGGGCTTCGACCGCGGCGGTCTACTGACGGAAGCCATCGCCAAGACGCCGCACGCCGTGCTGCTGCTCGACGAGATCGAGAAGGCGCACCCGGACGTATTCAACGTGCTCCTGCAGGTGATGGATCACGGCGTGCTCACCGACAACAACGGCAAGAAGAGCGATTTCCGCCACGTCGTGCTGATCATGACCAGCAACGTCGGCGCGGCCGACATCGCGCGGCGACCGCTTGGTTTCGGCGACCGCTCGACCTCGGGGCGCGAGGACATCGCGATGAAGAGCACATTCAGCCCCGAGTTCAGGAACCGCCTGGACGCGCGCATCTCGTTCGATCCGCTGACCCCGGGGGTGATGGAGTACATCGTCGACAAGTTCGTGAAGGAGCTGGGCGAACAGCTGTCCGAGCGCGAAGTGACGGTGGAGCTGACAGACCGAGCGCGCGTGTACCTGGCCGACAAGGGCTACGACAAGGACAACGGCGCGCGGCCGCTGGCGCGGCTGATGCAGGACGAGCTCAAGCGGCCGCTCGGCGACGAGCTCCTGTTCGGCAAGCTCGAGCACGGTGGGCACGTCAGCGTGGACTTCCGCGAGGGTGCGATCACCTTCGACATCAAGGGACGCGACGCGCCCGACGACAAGAAGCGCAACCGCAAGAAGAAGAAGCCGGAGCCGGAGCCCGCTACGTCCTGAGCTGAACGCCGCTCAGCCGGCTCCGCCGTCGCGCTCGAGCGCGCAAGCCCACTTGCTGTTGTGGCACGTGCACGACGCTTGCCATAGGCTACGCGCAGGCGGGGCAGCCGATTGGACAGGTCGTCTGGCCCGCGCTGGGCGTGATGCACTTCGGATACGGCGACGAGGGGCCGCCCTGCTCCACCATGCAGCACAGCTGGCCACTGGTGCAGAACGTGTTGCCGCAGCAGAACTGACCGGCGGGGGGCTGCTTCTGCACGGCACACGGCGGCGCGCTGCACGCCGTGCCGCCCGGCGCGTAGCCGCAGTACGGATGCGCGCCGCCGCAGGCGTTGCCGCAGCTGCCGCAGTTGTTGATGTCGTTGGCGGTGTTGACGCAGCCGCCGCTGCAGCAGGTGAGACCAGGACCGCAGTTGCCGCTCGGGCCGCACCCCGGGCCGCCGCCGCTGCCGCCGCTGCCTGTGCTGCACTGCCAGTGACCGGCGTGGCAGGTGCACGACATACCGCTGCCCGGTCCGGCAGTGCCGCATCCCATGCCTTCCTGGCAGCACGGCGCGCCGTCCGGACCGCAGGTGCCCGGATCTATGCAGCCGCCGCTGCCGCCGGTGTTGCCGCCGCTGCCGCCGGTGTTGCCGCCGCTGCCGCCGGTGCTGCCGCCGCTGCCACCCTTCGCGCCGCTGCCTCCCGAACCGCCGCTAGTGCCTGCACCGCTACCGCCGCTGGACGTAGCGCCGCTACCGCCACTGCCGCCGGAGCTGTTGCCACTCGTCGTGGAGCCGCCGCATGCGCCCACGCCGGAGACGGCGATCACCGAAAGCCAGAACAGAACCGGAAAGCGATAATGAAGCACAGCGAGATCCTTTCTCGAAAGACTACAGACAGGAAGGACACCCGACGGGGCAGGTGCTCTGCGCGTTCGGTGCGTAGCAGCCCGGATACGGCGACTGCGGTCCGCCCTGCTGCACGTCGCAGCAGAGCTGGCTGTCGGGGCAGAAGCTGTTACCGCAGCAGAACGTGCCCGCGGGCGGCATCTGCTGGTTTCCGCAGGGCGGCGCAGTGCACTTGCCGTGGTTGCAGTACGGGTGCGTGCCGCCGCACGCGATGCCACACCCGCCGCAGTTGTGGATGTCGTTGTCGATGTTCGCGCACGACGTGCCGCAGCACGAGAGACCCATACCGCAACCGTTGATCCCGCAACCGCCGCCGCCCCCGCTGCCTCCCGTGCCGTTGCAGGCCCAGGTGCCGAACTTGCACGCGCAGAAGCCGGGCTGGCCCGCCTTCGCGCAACCGACACCGTCCTGGCAGCACGGCGCGCCGTCCGGGCCGCAGGCGGTGCAACCACCGGCGCTGCCGCCGTACCCACCGCTGCCGCCGTACGCGCCGCCGCCACCGTACCCACCGCTGCCGCCGTACGCGCCTCCGCCGCCGTAGCCGCCACCGCCGCTACCCGAGCAACCGCCGGCGGGACACCAGTCACACACCCAGTGGCCATTCGTGCACGTGCAGCCACTGATGTCCGCTCCGGCACCGCATTGCGAGCCTTCAGGGCAGCACGGCGCACCGTCCGTGCACATCGAGCTCGCGCAGCCCCCCGCACCGGTACCGCCCCCACCCGTGGCACCCGAGCCGCCGGTGGCACCCGAACCGCCGGTGGCACCCGAACCGCCCTGACCGCCGCCGCCGCCGGTCGCCGCTGCCCCACCCGCTCCGGCTCCGCCTCCGCCCGTCACGTGCCCGCCGCAGGCGCCCAGCCCGGAGACCAGGATCACGGAGAATCCGATCAAGGTGCGGGCATGACGAAGCAACATCAGACGTCAATCCTATCCGAAATCCGTGCCACCAGGCACACGCCGCCGCTTGTCGCTGGGCCCTGTGCGCGGGTCGCGACAGTGTTGCCAGCCCGCGGCAGCGATTGGCACAACCGCTGGCACATCCGCGGCGCGATCAGCCGCAATCCTCGCGAAAAGGGGCGGCACGGAACTTGCTTGATGCGTCCGGCATGACGGTGGACGTGAAGGTCATCCTGCGCAACGGCTTCATCGGCTTCGCTCTGGGAGTGGTGGTCATGCTGGGAATCAGCTACGGCGCCCAGACGCTCGGCTCGTCGCCCCCAGCTGCTCCGGCGTCAGCGCGTTAACGGAAGGCTACAGGCGCCGCTACGGACTGTTCTCGCCGACGGCCAGGTAGGCAATGCCGAGGTACAGCTCGCGCGTCGACGCCTGCGGCATGTGACGTTCGAGTGACTCCCAGGGGTGGCGCTCGCCGCGCTCGAGCGTGACGCCGTAGGGACGCATCACGGTGAGCGCCAGATCCATCAGCCGCCGCGGCCAGCCCGGATTCTTGAGATCGAGCACCACCCAGCGGCCCCCCGACGCCAGCGCGCGGGCCCCGCGCTCGATCACGGCGTCGTAGTCTGGACTCAAGGTGAGCGCGAGCGTGGACAGGATACCGTTCGTTGCGTGCGGGAACTCGAAGCGCGCCGCGTCGCTCTGCACCAGCTCCACGTTGTCCCAGCCGTGGCGCGCGATGCGGCGGCGCGCCTGCTCGAGCATGGCATCGGTCAAGTCGACGCCGACGAGCCGCCCGCGCGGACCGATGCGCTGCTGGATGAGCTCGAAGTTGGCGCCGGTGCCGCAGCCGATCTCGACCACGCTGTCGCCCGGCTTCACGCCCAGCGCGTCGACGGCCATGCGCCGGTAGCGCCGGAGCGGAAATGCGAGCCGATAGAGCCCGGTCGCCACGTCGTAGCTACCGGCGCGCCGTCGGTAGAGCGCCTGCACCGACGCTGGCTCGTCGCCGAGCTCTTCGGCGACGCGTTCGAGCGAGCGCCGCACGTCGGAGCGCACGAGCCGCTGCATCAGCGGGCCCAGCACACCCAGCCCGCGCGGCAGCTCGTAGTCGATGTCGACCTCGAGCCGCGTCCCGTGCCCCGCCGGCGACAGCTCCATGGCGGAACGGAAGCTGCTGCCCGCCAGCGTTCCTTCGTAGCGCACGCGCTCGTCGGGCAACCACTCCACCACGCTCTCGCTCGCATCCAGCGTGAGAGGCCCGAGAGCCGCCCGCCACTCGAACCCAGAACCTTCACCGGTCGCCTCGGGCGTGGTCACGCGCCCGCTCTGGTAGCCGGACACGTAGTCCGGGAAGTGATCCGGATCGGTCACGAAGTCCCACACCTCCGAACGTCCTCTACCCAGCTCGATCGCTTCATTCACGTGTCCCATCTGCTCCACCTTCCTGACCTGTGCTGGCTTCGACCATCGCGGCCAGCGCGCCCGTCTCGAAACGAGCCATCATCCGCGCCCAACGCTCCGGCTCGAACGCGCTTTTCGCCTGCGCCGCCTGGTGCACGGCGCCGAGCACCATGCCGACGATCGCGCCCGCAACTGTGGCGAGCTCCGCCTCGTCGAGCCGCCCGCGCACGAGCTGATGCTCGAGCAGCTCCCGCGCGCGGTCGCGCATCGCGGACAGGAACACCTCGATCTCGTCGGCGAGCGGCCCCTTGCCGAGCGACGCCGCCAGCATCAGCTCGCGCACGACGTGTCCGTGCTCGATCAGCACGGTCGCGACCGCGCGGTAGAAGCGTTCGAGCTCTGCTTCCACGTCGGCCGCCTGCTCCGCCCGCGAGAAGTCCAGCTCCAGCGCGGCGGCGGCCACGGGCGCGAGCAGCTGCCGTGCGAGCTCCCCGAGCGCCGCGTCGATGTCCGGGAAGTAGCGGTAGAAGCTGCCCTGCGCGACCCCCGCCTCGGCCACCACGCGGGGCACGGTCGCACCGAGCGAGCCGTGCCGATGCACGACGTGATCGAGCGCCAGAAGCAGCTCCGCCCTCCGCTCTTCCGGTTGGAGCCGCCTGCGCTTCCGGGGCCGCACCACCATCACTAATGACATATATGTCATTAGTGATGCGCGCGCAACCCTGCGCCGGCACCGATCGGCAGGAATCAGCGCGAGCCGGCCAGATCCGTGAGCCCGCGCTCCCGCGCGTTGACCAGGATCGACATGTTGCCGTTGGGGTGCTTGTTCTCGCGCATCAGCTGGTGCGCGTCGCCCGTCTCGTTGAACTCGAACACGCGCGACAGACACGGATCGACCTTGCCCGCGGTCACCAGATCGTTGATGCCCTTCGCTTGGTCGTCGTTCGCGAAGTGCGAGCCCTGCAGGCGCTTCTGGCGCATCCAGTGGTAGCGCAGGTCGAGCGTCGCGTTGTAGCCGGTAGTGCCCGCGCAGATCACGACCATCCCGCCGGTGTCGCATACGAACACGCTGGTCGGTACCGTCGCCTCACCCGGGTGCTCGAACACGATCGCCGGGTTCTGCTTTTCGCCGAGCGCGTCCCAGAACGCGCGCCCGAACTTCCTGGCGCCCTTCAGCCACCGCCCGTAGCCGGCATCGTCCTTCCAGTGCGGAAGCATGCCCCAGTGACTGAACTCCTTGCGGTTCATGACACCCACCGCGCCGAGCTCCTTGCAGTAGGCGACCTTGTCCTCGCTGCTGACCACCGCGACCGGCTTGGCGCCCGCTGCCTTGACGATCTGGATCGCCATCGAGCCGAGCCCGCCTGCTCCGCCCCAGATGAGCACCGCATCGCCCGCCTGCACCTCGTTGCCGGCCCAGCCGTGCAGCATGCGGTAGGCCGTGGCGCCGACCAGCATGTAGGCCGCGGCTTCTTCCCAGCTCAGCTTGGGAGGCTTGGGCAGGCACTGGTGGTCCTGCACCTTGGTGAACTGGGCGAAGCTGCCCCAGTTGGTCTCGTAGCCCCAGATCTTCTGGCTCGGCGCCAGCATCGGGTCCTTGCCGGCCTTCACGTGCGGGTCTTCCGGATCCCACCAGCCGCAGTGCACGACGACCTCGTCGCCGACCTGGACGTTCTTCACGTCGCTGCCGACCTTCCACACGACGCCGCTCGCGTCGGAGCCGCCGACGTGGAAGTCCTCCTCGGCCCCAGCCTTCTGGCGCGCCTTGATCACGTCGATCGGCACACCGAGCGCCGCCCACACGTTGTTGTAGTTCACGCCGGCAGCCATCACGTACACGAGCACGTCGCGGGGCCCCAACGCGGGCACCGGCACCTGCTCCAACCTGAAGGCGTCCTTCGGCTCTCCGAAGCGATCCGGGCGGATGACCTGCGCGTGCATGCGCGCCGGCACTTCGCCCAGCTCCGGAATCTCCCCCAGCTCGTAGATTTCCTTCGCCATACCGGGCGCGCATCCTATAGCGCACTGCGCAATAACGCCAGCCCGGCCGCCCCGTGGCGGCCTAGAAGCCGTATGCGGCTTTCATCTCCGGGTCGCGTTCGGCGATGACGCGGGCGAAGTCGAGCATGACCTGGCACTGCTTGTAGGTGGCGTCGTCCTGCATCTTGCCGTCGATCATCACGGCGCCGCTGCCGTCGCCCATGGCCTCGACCACGCGGCGGGCCCACGCGACCTCCTCCGGCGGCGGGCTGAACACCTTCTTCGCGATCTTGATCTGCACGGGATGCAGCGACCACGCGCCCACGCAGCCCATCAGGAACGCGTTGCGGAACTGATCCTCGCACGCGACGGTGTCGGCGATATCGCCGAAGGGGCCGTAGAACGGCAGGATGTCGTGCGCCGTGCAGGCGTCGACCATGCGCGCCAGCGTGTAGTGCCACAGATCCTGCTGCGCGGTCGGCCGCGGCGCCTCGGCATGGTCCGGGTCCGGATCAGCACGCACCAGGTAGCCCGGATGTCCGCCGCCCACGCGCGTCGTCTTCATACGGCGCGACGCGGCGAGATCCGCCGGGCCCAGGCTGAGCCCCTGCATGCGCGGGCTCGCTGCGCAGATCTGCTCGACCTGGTTCACGCCCGAAGCCGTCTCGAGGATGGCGTGGACCAAGAGCGGGCGCTTCAGCTGGTGGCGGGCCTCGAGCTGCGCCAGCAGCTGGTCGACGAAGTGGATGTCCTCCGGACCCTGGACCTTGGGCACCATGATGACCTCGAGCTGGTCGCCAATCTCGCCGACCAGACGCATCACATCGTCGAGGAACCAGGGGCTGTCCAGGGCGTTGACCCGCGTCCAGAGCTGGGCGCCGCCGCCCTTCCACTCCTTGCCGATCTTCACCAGGCCTTCGCGCGCGTCGACTTTCCGGTCCGACTGCACGCCGTCCTCGAGGTTGCCGAGCAGGACGTCGACCTTTCCCGCCAGATCCGGCACCTTCGACACCATCTTCGCGTTCGAGGGGTCGAAGAAATGGATCATCCGGGCCGGTTTGAACGGGATCTCGCGCGGCGGCTCGGGAGCACCAATGGCCAGCGGTTTGAAGAATTCGCGATGGCTTCGCATGTCAGAGGGCTTGATCACTTTGTGACGCGACGCAAGCATGCAGAGCCATGACTGCTGATGCCCGTCCCCGGAGGAGTGTCCTGTACATGCCCGGCTCGAACGCCCGCGCGCAGGAAAAGGCCAAGGGCCTGCCTGCCGACGGCCTGATCCTCGATCTGGAGGACGCGACGAGCCCGGACGCCAAGCAGGCCGCGCGCGATCAGGTCTGCCAGTCGGTGCGGAGCGGAGGCTACGGCCGGCGCGAGCTGGTCATCCGCATCAACGGATTGGAGACGCCCTGGGGCAAGACGGATCTGGAGGCTGCATCGAAGGCCGGTCCCGACGCCATCCTGATCCCGAAAGTGGAGCGCCCGGAGCAGGTGCTGGACGTGGAGAAGCTCATGGAGAGCCACGGCGCGCCGGCACACACGGCCATCTGGTGCATGATGGAGACACCGCTCGGCATCCTGCGAGCGCAGGAAATCGCCGCGGCGAGCTCGCGCATCCGCTGCCTGGTGATGGGCACGTCGGATCTGACGAAGGATCTGCACGCGCGGCACACGCCGATGCGGCTGCCCATGCTGACCTCGCTGGGGCTGTGCCTGCTCGCGGCCCGCGCCTACGGGCTGGCGATCCTCGACGGCGTGTTCCTGGATCTGGACGACGAGGAAGCCTTTCACGAGTCGTGTCTGCAGGGGCTGGAGCTGGGCTTCGACGGCAAGACGCTGATCCACCCCAAGCAGGTCGCGCCGTGCAATGCGGTCTTCTCGCCGTCGCCCGCCGCGGTGGAGCGCGCGCAGCGCGTAATCGAGGCGCACACCGCAGCGCGCAAGGAGGGCAAGGGCGTGGTGGTGCTCGACGGCAAACTGGTCGAGAATCTGCATGTCGAGGAGGCCAAGCGGATGGTAGCGCTCGCGGACGCCATCTCGACCGAATAGTGTGACATTTTGACACATATTCGTAGCAAAATGTCACGCTGCGGGGCTGGCGGTCGGTTGACGCGCCGCGTAGAAGACCCTATGAGAACACGTCGGATTTCTGCTCTGGAGGAGCTGGGACGATGACTGGAACACCCGCCCCGGGAGCCCCGCGACCCGACGAACTGGAGCCGGCCGTCGCGGCCGTGGAGGAACTGTACCGCCGGGCGCTGTCGAAGCTGCTATCCAAGGTGGTCGACCAGGACAAGGGTCGCGTCTCCGGAAAGCTGCTCGAAGAGCACCAGCTGGCCGCGCACGCCCTGGCCTACCTCGCCACGGAGCTGGAAGCCTCCCGCCAGCTCGTCGCGTGGGCGAAGCGCGTCAGCGCGGACGGCTCGGGCGGCGAGCTGGAGCTCCGCCTCGCCGGCGCGTACGTCGGCGAGCTGGTGCGCGAGCTGCCAGGCGGCGTGAACCTGGGCGCCTGCGAGTCGCTCGGCCTCGGCGAGATGGGGCTCACGGCGGACGACGTGAAGAGCACGCTGCTCGCTTCCGGAGTACAGGCGATCGCCGAGCGCCACGCGTCAGGCGATGCGGTCTGCCAGCTGGCGCGCCTTTCGCACGAGCAGAGCAGCTTCGGCGCGCTCGGGCTGGGCGACGAGACGCTGGAAGCGATCCAGAGCGAGTTCCGCAAGTTCGCCCAGCGCGAAGTCGATCCGATCGCGCAGGACGTGCACCGCAAGGACGTGCTCATCCCGATGGAGCTCATCGACAAGATGAGCGAGCTCGGTGTGTTCGGGTTGACGATCCCGGAGGAATACGGCGGGCAGGGCCTGGGCAAGGTCGCGATGTGCGTGGTGACCGAGGAGCTCAGCCGCGGCTACATCGGTGTCGGCTCGCTCGGCACGCGCGCCGAGATCGCCGCGGAGCTGATCCTGGGCGGCGGCACCGACGAGCAGAAGCAGGAGTGGCTGCCGAAGCTCGCCACCGGCGAGGTGCTACCGACGGCGGTCTTCACCGAGCCGAACTACGGCTCGGATCTGGCGCACATCAAGACGCGCGCCGAGAAACAGGCGGACGGCTCCTGGCGCGTGAACGGCCAGAAGACATGGATCACGCACGCCACGCGCGCCAACCTGATGACGCTGCTCGCCCGCACCAATCCGGACGACGACGGCTACTCGGGACTGAGCATGTTCCTGGCGCCCAAACAGCGCGGCAGCGAGGACAAGCCCGAGACCGGAGGTTTCCCCGACGAGGGCATCACCGGCACCGAGATCAAGGTGCTCGGCTACCGCGGCATGAAGGAGTTCGAGATCGGCTTCGACAACTTCGCGGTGCCGGCCGGGGCGCTGCTGGGCGGCAAGCAGGGCCAGGGTTTCAAACAGCTAATGGTCACCTTCGAGAGCGCGCGCATCCAGACAGCGGCGCGCGGTGTCGGCATCGCCCAGGCAGCGCTCGAAGAGGCGACGAAGTACGCGCACGAACGCATCCAGTTCGGGGCGCCGATCGCGAAGTTCCCGCGCGTGCAACGCAAGTTGGGCCGCATGATCGCGCGCAACATGGCCACGCGGCAGCTGACATATTTCGCCGCGCGCGAGAAGGACAGTGGCAAGCGTTGCGATCTGGAAGCCGGGATGGCCAAGCTGCTCGGCACCCGCGCCGCCTGGGAAGCAGCAGATGCGTGCGTGCAGATCCACGGCGGCAACGGCTACGCCGAGGAATACGTGGCGTCGCGGCTGCTGGTCGACGCGCGCGTGCTCAGCATCTTCGAGGGTGCCAACGAGATCCAGGCGCACGTGATCGCGCGACGGCTGCTTGAACAGGGCATGCAGAAGGCCTGATCCGCGGGAGGAAGACCCATGAGCAGAATCCTCAAGCCTAGCTACGGGCGTCGCCTGGATGACTTCAAGCCGGGTCATGTCTACGAGCACCCGTGGGACGTGACGGTGGACGAGGGCATGGCGGCCTTCTTCGCTGCGTCGTTCCAGGACGCTACGCCAACGTTCGCGAGCCGCACCTACGCGCAGGCGCTGGGTTTCCGCGACCGGCCGGTGCACCCGCTCTTGCTGCTCAATCTGGGGCTCAGCTTCAGTGTGCACGACGTGAGCGAGCAGGCGATCGCGCATCTCGCCTACATCGACGTGCGCTTTCCCGAGCCCTGCTACGCGGGCGATACGCTGACGGCATCGAGCCAGGTGCTGTCGCAGAAGCCGACCTCGAAGGGCGACCGCGGCGTAGTGGAGGTGCGCACCGTTCTCTCGAACGAGCGTGGCGACGTGGTGTGCCGCTTCGATCGCAAGGCGCTGGTGCGGGCCGGCGCGGTGAGTGGACGTCCGGCGGATCCCTGGCCGGAGGCGACGCAGCCGGACACGGCGGATGTGCCGCACCTGCCGGCGGTGCTGCGTGAAGGCGTGAAGGCGCCGGCGCGTCGCGCGGGCTTCGCGGGGTTCTTCGAGGACTTCGAGGTGGGCGACGTGATCGCACACACCGTCGGCAAGACGGTGGGCGAGTCGGAGCACATGCAGCTCACCCAGCTCTGCCGGAACTCCCACCCCATCCACTTCGACGAGGTCTACTGCAAGGAAAACTCCTTCGCGAAGACGCGCGTGGTGTACGGGGGCCTGGTGCTGTCGTGGGTGCTCGCGCTCACCAGCCGCGACGTCACCGGCAACGCCGTCTGGGACATGGGGCTCGACCAGGGCGCGCATCCGGGCGGCGTGACAGCCGGGGACACGCTGTACGCGAACACCAAGGTGCTGGAGAAGGAGGACGCAGGCCCCGGCGCCGGCATCCTGACGCTGCGCGTGGTCGGCACGCGGAACACGCCGGGCGGGGCTCTGGTCGAGCGGGGGCTGTTCGAGCCGGAGCTCGCGAAAAGGGACGACAAGCTGAAAGAGAAGGTCGTCGAGATCACGCGCCGCGTCCTGGTCCGCAAGCGCCCCTGAGCCGGGGGGAAGCGCGCATCGATGGCCGATTGGTACGTCCGGCACGATAACGAGGACCCGATCGGTCCGGTGCCCGCGGAGCTGCTGGTACGCGGCATCGCGGCGGGCAAGGTACCGGCGGACGCCGAGGTGTGCGAGATCGGCACCGACGAGTGGTTGCCACTCGAGGCGATCGAGGAGTTCCAGGACGCCTTGCCCGATGACGGCGTGCAGACGCGGGTGATCGAGTCGCCGTGGTTCATGGACCAGACGAACCCGAGCCGACCGGGCGCTACGCTGCCCGCGGCCTACACCGAGGACGACGACGCCGCCACGCGCGTCGCTTCCACGCCGTTCGGCGACTCGCAGCCCGGCGTTCCACTGCCGTCGTCGCCGCGTCCCGCGGCCGGGGTGCCGAAGCCGCCCGTCGCTTCGCGACCGGTCGCCTCACGACCGGTCGCCTCGCGACCACTGGCGCCGCCTGCACCGCCGCCGTCCCGACACGGCGCGCCGCCGCCGCCCATATCGTCGCGGCGCGGCGCTCCCCCGCCTCCTGCAGCGCCATCGAAGCCGCGAAAGGCGCCTTCCGCGCCGCGGGCCCAGCCACCACCGAAGCCGGCCGCGGGCGCGGCGTCGGCCCGCTACGACGAGGTGGACGACGACGCCGCCACACGCGTCGCGCAGGCGCCGAGCGAGCGCGCAGCCGCCTTCCCTCCCCCACAGCCTGCAGCCGGCACACCGGCAGTGCCTCCGGCTCCGCCGGCGCTTACCCCGCTGCCTGGCGCAGGACATGCCGCGCTGGCTGGGAGTCTGGACGCCACCATGCCGGACACCCCGGCGGCGCGTCCGGCACCGCCGGCACGTCCCGGGGCACCCACGGTGCCAGCGACGCGGCAGCCACCCCAGGGTCCGCCTCTTCAGCCCCAGCCCGCGCCTGCACCTGCGGAGCGAAGCCTGTTGCCGCTGGTGCTGTTGATCCTCGTGCTGGCACTGGCGCTCGTCGCGGTGCTCTACCTGCTCGCGAACCGCTAGCGAGGGAGAGCACGGGCCATGCGCTGGCAGTTCTGGATCGACCGCGGCGGGACGTTCACCGACTGCATCGGACAGCACCCGGAGAGCGGCGAGCTCTCCGTCGAAAAGGTGCTCTCGTCCGATCGCGCACCGCTGGTCGGCATCCGCGCGCTGCTCGGCCTGGCAGAGGACGCGCCGATCCCGCCGTGCGACATCCGCATGGGGACGACCGTGGCCACCAACGCGCTGCTCGAGCGCAAAGGACGCCCCGCAGCGCTGGTCACCACCCGTGGTTTCGCGGATCTACTCCGGATCGGCACCCAGGCCCGGCCCCGCATCTTCGACATCCGCATCGCGCGCCCGGAGCTGCTCTACCGCGAGGTGCTGGAGGTGGACGCTCGCGCCGACGCCGGCGGCCGGGTTATTTCGCGCCCGGATCCGGCACACGTGCTCGCCGACCTCCAGCGCCTGAAGCAGAGCGGCCTGGACAGCGTCGCGATCGTGCTGCTGCACGCCTACGTCTCGGGCGAGCTCGAACAGGAGCTGGGGGAGCTCGCACGGCAGGCGGGCTTTTCGCACGTGGCGCTGTCGCACGAGATCGCAGCCGAGCTAGGCATGCTCGCGCGTGGCGATACGGCGATGATCGACGCCTACCTCACGCCGCTGATCCGCGACTACGTGGCCGCGCTCCTCAGCGAGCTGCCGGGCAGCACGCTCCGCATCATGCAGTCGAGCGGGGGCCTCACCGACGCGCACCGCTTCCGCGGTCCGAACGCGATCCTGTCAGGGCCGGCCGGCGGCGTGGTGGCGGCCGCCCGGGTGGCGCGCGGCGCCGGGATCGAGCGCGCTATCGCCTTCGACATGGGCGGGACCTCGACCGACGTGTCGCGCTACGACGGCGGATTCGATCGCGTGTACGAGGCCGAGGTGGCCGGCGTCCGCGTGCGGGCTCCAATGATGAGCATACACACGGTGGCCGCAGGCGGCGGGTCGCTGTGCCGCTACGACGGCCACACCCTGAGCGTCGGCCCGGCGAGTGCGGGCGCCGATCCCGGTCCGCTGTGCTACGGCAACCCCGCGGCCAGCGAGCTGTCGCTCACGGACGTGAATCTGGCGCTCGGCAGGCTGGCGCCGGACCGCTTCCCGTTCGCGATCGACCCGGCGCGAGCGCGGGCCGCACTCGAAGCGCTGGCGGCGGAGCTCCGCGCGAACGGCGACGAGCGGACTCCGGAGCAGCTCGCCGAGGGTTTCTTCCACATCGCCAACAACAACATGGCGGAGGCGATCCGCCAGGTCTCGGTAGCGCGCGGCTACGACGTGCGTGACTACGCGCTGGTCGTCTTCGGCGGAGCCGGCGGGCAACACGCCTGCGCTATTGCCCGCCGCCTGGGTATCCGCCGCATCCTTCTGCATCCGCTTTCCGGCGTGCTCTCGGCCTACGGCATGGGGCTGGCGGACGTGACCTGGCACGGCGACGCGGACGCAGGGCGGGTCGCTCTCGACGACGCGGAGCTCACGCGGCTCGAACCTGTGTTCAAGGCGCTGGAAGAACAGGGCCACAAGGTGCTCTCCGCCGAGGGATTCGCTGCCGGGCAGGTCGCCAGCGTTCGCCGCCTGGACCTGCGCTACGCCGGCACCGAGACCTCGCTCACGCTCGCGGCCGATGGGGCCGCCGCTCTGCACAGCGCGTTTTGCGCCCAGCACGAACAGCTGTTCGGCTACGCGCGGCCGGGACACCCGGTCGAGCTGGTGCAGGCCCGCGTCGAAGCGCGCGGACACCGACCGCCACCCCACCTGCAGCCGCCTTCGACCGCCGCGGAGGCCGGCGCCCCGCCGCGTCGTACCACGCGGCTGTTCCATGCGGGCCGCTGGCTGGAGGACGTTCCGGTCGTCGATCGCGAGTCGCTTGCAGCGGGGGAGCGGCGCAGCGGTCCCCTGCTCGTGCTCGAGGCGACGGGCACGCTGGTGGTGGAGCCCGGGTTCGAGCTCCGCCACGACGCCGGCGGCGTGCTCGTCGTCGAACAGACGGGCACGCAGCAGCTCTACACGACCGAGACGCTCGCGCTCACCAGGCCGGACAGCGTCGACCCGGTGCTGCTCGAGATCATGGGCAACCTGTACATGTCGATCGCCGAACAGATGGGCCACGTGCTGCGGCGGACGGCACTCAGCACGAACATCCGCGAGCGGCTCGACTTCTCCTGCGCGGTGTTCGACGCAAAAGGCGACCTCGTCGCGAACGCGCCACACATCCCGGTCCACCTGGGCGCGATGGGCGAGTCCGTGCGTGCCGTGATCGCCGCACACCCGGACATGGCGCACGGAGACGTCTTCGTGACGAACGATCCCGCCGCGGGCGGTTCGCACCTGCCCGACATCACCGTCGTGACGCCGGTGCACGACGCCGCCGGACGGCTGCTGTTCTTCACGGCCAGCCGCGGGCACCACGCCGACGTGGGCGGCACCACGCCTGGGTCGATGCCGCCGTTCTCGCGCTCGATCGAGGAGGAGGGCGTCGTGCTGCGCGCGCTCGGGATCGTGCGGGGCGGCGTGCTGGATCGCGATCTCGTGCTCGACACGCTGTCGAGCGGCCCCTGGCCCGCGCGCGCGCCGCGCGACAACCTGGCGGATCTGGAGGCCCAGATCGCCGCGTGCCGCACCGGCACGCGGCTCTTGCACGAGCTGGTCGAGCGCTACGGGCTGGAGCGCGTGCAGGCCTATATGCGGTACGTGCAGGACGACGCCGCGGCGAAGGTCGCCGGCGAGATCGCACGCTTGCCGGACGGCGAGCATCGCTTCGAGGACGCTCTCGACGACGGCACGCCGATCGTCTGCACGCTGCGCGTGGACGGCGACCGCATGCTGGTGGACTTCGAGGGCACAGGGCCGGAGGTCGACGGCAACCTGAACGCACCGCGGGCGGTCACCCTCGCGGCGGTAATCTACTTCGTGCGCACGCTGGTGGACGCGCCCATCCCCCTGAACAGCGGCTGCCTGCGCCCCCTGGAGGTGCGCTTCGTCGAGGGCAGCGTGCTGTCTCCATCAGCCGGCCGCGCCGTTGCCGCCGGAAACGTGGAGACCTCGCAGCGCGTGGTGGACGTGCTGCTCGCCGCGGCGGGTCGTGCCGCGGCGAGCCAGGGCACGATGAACAACCTCACGTTCGGCGATGGGCACTTCGGCTACTACGAGACCATCGCCGGCGGCGCCGGCGCGGGTCCGGGCTTCCACGGCGCCTCGGCGGTGCACACGCACATGACCAACACGCGCATCACCGATCCCGAGGTGCTGGAGGCGCGCTATCCCGTGCGCCTGCACGAGTTCTCGGTGCGGCGCGGCTCCGGCGGCGACGGCCGCTTCCACGGCGGCGACGGCGTGGTGCGTGAACTCGAGTTCCTGCGGCCGCTCAGCGTCTCGATGATCTCGGAGCGGCGCGTGCGGGCGCCCTTCGGACTGGCCGGCGGCTTTGCGGGCGCACGGGGACGGAATCTACTCGACGGGCGCGAGCTTCCCGGCCGGTTCAGCGCAGACGTGTCCGCCGGCGCGCGGCTGCGTATCGAGACGCCCGGCGGGGGCGGCTACGGTGCGCCCGACGCGGACGGAGCCGGCGGCGCGCCCGACGCGGCGGGCGGCGGCTGAGCCGACGGGGCTCCCGCATCGGCCGGCGCGGCCTTCACGACTTCCGCCTGGATGGCGGCGCGCAGCTGGAGCGCCAGCATGCAGCTGTTGGCCTGGCGCTGCGCGGCGGCCGCGGTCTCCTTGTCGCGAACAACGCGATCGCCGACAGGAATGATCCTTCCCTGTGCGCGCGCCCTGAGCCCCGCCAGCTGCTTGCCGCTCTGCAGATCCCACACGCCGATCCGCGCGAAGTGATCGGTGCGCTGGACGCGCTGCTCGTCGGTTTCGGCGCCTGCATCGCCCAGCGCCTTCGGCAACCCGTGTGCCGGCGTCTCGTCCAGCACGGCTGTGAAGTACCTGGCCCGCGTCAGGATCTCGATCGCGATGGGCACGTCGTTGTGGGTGACGCGATCCAGGTCGCGGTCGTACGCTGTGATACCCAGATCGCTGCTCGCCTGGTGCAGCTCGTCGGACCATTCGGTCGACAGCACGCGGAGCGCTCGATACGCGAGCCGCATGTTGTACGGCTCCGCCGGACGCGTGCACACGTCCCACTCGTTGCAGAGCAGGCCGGGGGCGCAGTCGGAAAGCGCCTTGCAGGGCGGGCCCTTCTGCGGGTCGACGGCCTTCGACCTCACGAAGAAACACGACGTGAAGCCGTCGTGCAGCGAGCTGGACGACGCTTTGCGGATCGATTTCGCGCTCCGCGCGTTCTCGATGTCGAGTCGCAGGTACACGCCGGGGCTGTGCGTGATGTTCGACAGGTCGACGGAAGGCGCCACGTAGTCGCCCTTCCAGGGGCCGGCGAGCTTCTGCACCCAGCCCTCGATGCGATCGCGAAACGGCAGGATCTTCGGGCCGAGCGTCTTGGCGATGGCACGCTGCTTGGCCATCACCGCGCTCCTCTGGCTTTCGAGGCGACCCTCGGTGATGCGCCAGTAGACGACCCCGAACGCCCCGAGAACGACCGCCACCCAGATCCAGAACTGGGGCGTCACCCCCACCAGGCGCGCCTTGCCGAACGGCGTCGCGCGCCGCCGTTCGGCGCGCGCCTGGTTCAGAGAAGGGAGCCCAGGCTGGTGCTCCTCGCGCCCGCTTCCGCTTTGCTTCGCCAAGGCCTGCGCCCGGGATCAGCCGACTGGTCCGCCGGGGCGCGTGCGCCCGGCTGGACCGGAGGCATCAGCCACCGGGCTTGCCCAGACGGCCGACCATGAAGCTGATGTTGGGAAAGCCGGCGAAGGCCGAGGTCTGGAACACGCTCTTGACCACGAGCGCGGGAACCTTGCGGTCGACCTGGAGGATGGCCACGCCCGGGAAGGGCTTGCCGGGATTGACCTGCTTCCACAGCTCGCGCTTGTTCTTCAGCACGTTGAACAGCTCGTCCACGCGCTGCAGACGATTGGCTTCCTCGATGGCGCGGGTGCTGCCCGCCGGGTTTCCGTCGACGAGGATCTGCGTGCCGGTGATCGCGACCATCGGCGCGTCCACCATGTCCATCACGTTCTCTGCCTTGGGCAGCGTGACATTCTTGTCGACCGGCATCTGGCCGGTCGCCGAGAAGCTGGCCAGCAGGAAGAGCACGATGCAGAGCAGGAAGTCGATGAACGGGATCAGCGGGATCTCGTGATTCGACGAGCGCCGTGCGCCGCCGACGACCTTCTGCCGCACGAACCCAAGTGGGATGTGGTGCAGCAGCCGACGGCCCGGCACCTTGATGGGCTGCTCGAAACGGGAAAGAGCCTTTTCCGACATGATGACTCAGTTCACCGCGAAGGTGACGTTGAAGGACGGCACCTTCTCGCTCTTGCCTCCGAACGAGAAGTCGCGCTGCGGCGTGTAGATCGCGTCGATGACCGCGATCACGTCCGAGAAGGGCGTGGTGTTGTCGGTGTGGAGCACGGCCTGATCGAACTTCTTGTCGGTCGGCGCGCGGTGGCTGCCGTTCTGCTTCCATTCCGAGGAGATCTTCTTCGCCAGGTCCGGGTACGTGTAGTCACCCGACGAGCCGATCTTCACCTTCTTGCGGGGAACGTCGATCGTGTTGACCACGGTGCTCCCCTCCTTCCAGACGAGCTGGAACTTGCGGTCGCCCCGCATCTCGACGTGAAGCTGCTTCTCCTTCTTCACGTCCACCGGCTGATCCGGCTTGGGAGGGCCGGGCACGCGGGCGTCGGCGTTGATCCGGGCCATCTGCGACCAGACGGCCGTGACCAACAGGAACATCACGAGGCACAGGAGGAAGTCGATGAACGGGATCAGCGGGATCTCGTGATTCGACGAGCGCCTCCCTCCGTGACCACCACCACCACCGGTATCGATACCAGCCATTGCTGCTCCTTCTAGCTACGCCCTGTCAGACAAATGCCAGTCCGACGGGGCCGCACCACGCTGGCGCGGCCCGCCGGCATGCGCTGGCTTCTCAGGCCGCCTGCTCCAGGCCCTGGAGATTGACCTTCTGACGGTTGGCAACGACCAGGTTGAGGATCTGGACGGACGACTCGTTGATGTCGTCCTCGATCTGCTGGGTCTTGCCGTTGAGCACGGCGAAGCCGACCAGCGCGGAGATGGCGGCGATCAGACCGAAGGCCGTGCAGTTCATCGCCTCCGAGATGCCCTCTGCCAGGATGCGCGCCTTCTGGCTCGGATCGATCGACTCGCCACCGACGGCGCCGAACGCCTTGATGAGTCCGACAATCGTTCCGAAGAGGCCGGTCAGCATCGCGACGTTGGCGAACAGAGCCAGGTAGCCGGTGCGCTTGTTGATGCGCGGCATCTCGCGCAGGGCGGCCTCGTCCATCGCGGCCTGCACCTCTTCGTCAGGCCGATTCACCTTGACCAGACCAGCCTGGACAATGCGAGCCAACGGAGCGTTGGCGGCCGAGCACATCTTGACGGCCTTGGCTACGTCGCCAGCGAGGATGCACTTCTGCATCGTCGCAAGGAACACGTCTTTGTTGATCGACGCGCCCCACAGATAGACGGCGCGCTCCGCGATGACAGCGATGGCGCAGACCAACCAGAATAGGATGATCCACATCGCCCATCCGCCCGCCTGAAAGTGATGCCACAGAGTCGACATTGCTGGTTACCTTCCGGTTGTGTTCGGCTTTTTTCTCGGCGTGGGTTCGGGCCCCCCCGGCTCCGCCTGGCGGACCGGGAACCGACTTCAGCCACATTCGTCTCGATACCCGCTCCACCCATGTCCACGGAGCGGACGGAGCCATCTTGCTGAAGCAGACCCCACACAGTCAAGAGAGATTGGGTCGCCGGGAAGTATTCGCGCGGCAGCATAAAGTTACAGGAATCCAACATGTTCCGGCATTTTCATGTTGCCCGGCGTCGGTCGCTTTTTGCGCGCGGACATTCCACCGGGTCTTCTCCGCCCCGTCGACAGAAGGACACAGCTCCCCTCCGCGCAGGAGCCGCACCGGGCGATATCGAACCACCTCGATAAGTACCGACGCCCGGGCCAGGCGTCGGCCGTCTGGTCGGCAGCCCATGCACCGGCGGGTAGCGTCCCGGACCGCCCGCGGGAAAGGCACGCGAGCGTCGGATCCCATGCGCCTGACATGCGCAGGAGGACGCGCCGTTTCGACCCGTCCGCGGAGCCAGACCGTTCGTGAATCCGCACGCTTGCACTGTGTCTCGCGCGGCGGCTATAGTCGCGCCTGCTTCAGCGCGGCGTCGCGCGGGGTGCGCACCAACGACGTCAGAAGAATGATCCTGGGAAAGGGATAGCCGAATGCAGCTCCTGCTTCTTGCAGCGGTAGGTTCATCAGGCCACGCGAGCCAGTTGGTCGAGGCGTTCAAGAACAACCCGACCTTCCTCACCTTGAATCTGGTGACCTCGGCGGTCGTGATGACCATCGTTGTCGAGCGATTCTCGTTCCAGTTGACGCGCTATCGCGTCAACTCGAAGGAGTTCTTCGCCCAGGTCAGGAAGCTCGTCGTCGCCGGCAACATCGACCGCGCTATCAAGCTCTGCGAGGCCAGCGACTACCCGATTCTGCAATTGGTCAAGTCGGGATTGACGCACGCCAACAAGGGTCCGGACGAGATCGACGCGGCGTTGAGCGAGAAGCTCTCCGAGCTGAAGCCTCAGGCCGAGAAGAGGGTAGGTGCCCTCTGGTCGCTAGCCAACATCGCCACCCTGATCGGCCTGCTCGGCACGGTCAGCGGCTTGATCCGGACGTTCAACGCGATCTCCGCGGCGGGCCTTTCCCAGGCCGACAAGCAGCGCATGCTGTCCAACGGTATCGCAGAGGCGATGTACAACACGGCGCTCGGTCTCGGCATCGCCGTGTTCTGCATGATCACGCACATCATCCTCCACACGCGCGCCAAGGCCATCCAGCATGACCTCGACTCGACGATGGAGCGCACGTTCAATCTGCTGACGATCCAGCAGCGCGGAGGCTGAGCCAAGGCGCCTATGGCCCAGGCCCCTACCCCGCTCAGCGCCGCCCAGCGGGCCAAGGTCCGCCGGTTGAGCGAGCCCCAGGAGCTGTCCCCCGATGAGGAGGGCGGCGAGCTCAACATCGTTCCGTTCCTGGACATCATCGTCAACATCCTGATCTTCATGCTGGCGACGATCTCGGTCACGTTCATCGCGACGATCGACACGACGCCGCCGGCAAGCCACTCGGCGGGCGTCCGCGCCAAGGTCAAGAGCGAGGCGCTGAACCTCACCGTCCTCATCGTGAACGACGGCTTCTCGATCAAGGCGTCGGGCGGCAACGTCGCACCCGGCTGCGAAGGCGTCGGCGCCGGCATCGCGATCCCGAAAAAGAACGGCAAGTACGACTACGGCGCGCTCAACAAGTGCGCCGCCAAGCTCAAGGGCTCGAACCCGGACTACGCCGACGAGACGCAGGTCTACCTCAGCGCCAATCCCGGTACCGACTACCAGACCATCATCAGTGTGATCGACGCGGTTCGCACGACGCCGAAGGGCAACGCGTTGTTCGATGACGTGAACTTCAAGGTGCCGCAATGACCGACGGCGGAGTACCTCCCCAGGCGCCGCCGGCCCGCTTCAAGGCGGAGCTGCGCAAGGCCAGGCGCAAGAACGCCGGCGGGCAGGAGGTCAACTTCCTCAACATCACCGCGATGCTCGACATCATGACGATCATCCTGGTCTTCCTCCTGAAGACCCTGGGTGAGTCGAGCGCGTCGATTCCGCAGAACAAGGACATGACCCTGCCGAAGTCGGTGATCGAGACGCAGCCTGCCCAGGAAGGCGTCATCGTCACGGTTTCGAAGACGCAGATCCTGGTCGGTAACAACCAGGTGCTGCAGCTACCCGGCCGCGAGTCGCTCGCGCAGACCGGCGTCGGAGCCCGCTACAAGCGCAGCGGTCCGAACGATCTCTACATCGTGCCGCTGGGCAACGCCCTGCAGTCGGCGCGCAAGACGGACAAGCTCATCCGCGAAGCCAAGGGGCTCGACGCCTCGAGCTCGGAAGCGATTATCGTGGCCGACCAGACCACTCCCTATCGCCTCTTGATCGAGGTGCTCTTCACCCTCGGACAGAACGAGTTCGGCAAGTACCACCTGATGGTGGTCCAGTCGAAGAGCGCGAACTGACCGGCGCGGGCCGGCCGGCGGGCGGCCCGGCGCGAGAGCGGGCTTGCCGGCCCCCTCGGGGCCGTGCTACGAACCCTCTTCGTTAGTTGGCTCGTCGCTCCTGCGGGGGAGCGTCCCGGCCCTGGCCCTCGGGCAGGTCGGCCGAGCCCCAACGCTGATGCCTGGATGGTGACCCTGGTCGCCGGGCGGCTCGCAGGGGCAGATCCTCGCAGGCGCTGCATGGAGCGGCAGGCGTTGCCGTGTTCGAAGTGCCGTCGTGACCGAAATCGGCCTGATCCTCGGGATCAATATTGCGGGATTGGCGTTCGCCGTTTCCCTTGCGCGTTGGCTATCCGCACGCGATGCGGGCACCGCCGAGATGCGCCGTCTCGCCGGCGCGGTGCAGCGTGCCGCCGAGACGTTCCTGTGGCGTGAGTTCCGTCTGGTCGCGGCGGGGGCCATCGGGCTGTCGGCGCTGGTGTTCGCCCTGCACGCCGGCCTCGAGCATCCGGGGGGCCCGCTGGGCAACGTCGAATCCGGCTTCTGGATGGTCCTCGGGCTCCTGCTCGGGGCCGGCCTGGCCTGCCTGACTGCTCACGCCGGCGCCAAGCTCGCGGTCCGCGCCAGCGTCCGCACCCTGGCCGCCGCGCGTGTCAGCCTGGACCGGGCCCTGGGCATCGCCGCCCGCGCCGGCGCGGCGACGGGGCTCCTGGTCGAAGCTGCGAGTGTGTTGTCGCTCGCGGCTCTGTTCGGCCTCGTGTACGCAATGAAGGGCGGCTTCCACCTCCCGCCCGACCAGGCCGCACCGCTGGCGCTCCACGTCGCGATGCTCCTACCCGGCTTCGGCTTCGGTGCGGTGGCCGCTGCGCTCGTCATCCAGCGCGGCGGCGCCACCTACCACGTCTCGAGCGACGTCGGCGGCGACCTGGCAGGCGAGCGCGACGCCGGCCTCGAGCACGACGACACGCGCAACCCGGCCGTGGTGGCAGAGCTGGTCGGCGACCACGTCGGACTGGCGGCAACGCGGAGCGTGGATCTGTTCGTGTCCGCCACGGTCGCCAACGTCACGGCAGTCATCGTGGCGGCAGCCGTGTACAACGCGCGTCACGCCGAGCTCGGCGGCATGCTCGCGCTAGTCACGCTGCCTCTCGTCGTCCGGTCCTTCGGCGTGATCGCGTCGGGCTTCGGCGTGATGGTCGTCCACACCGACGACGTCCACAGCCCGGCCGGCGCGCTGTGGCGCGGGCACCTCGCAACGGCGGTGGTTGCGCTCGCTGGGCTCGCCGGCGCGACGATCTGGCTTCTGGGCGAGCGCTTCTGGCTTCCGTTCTTCGCTGCGGGAACGATCGGCGTGCTGGCAGCAGCTGCAGTCGCGCATGCGGCCCGGCTTCGCGTGGAGCGGCGCTTCAGCGCGCTGCGTGACGTGCTCGACTCGCTGCGTGTGGGCGGAGCGGCTGCGATCGCCCAGGGTCTGGGCGTGGGGCTGCAGGCCGCAGCGCTTCCGGCACTCGTGGTGGGCGCTGCAATGGCCGGCGCGTGGCAGCTGGGCGCCGCGACGGGGCTGGTGAGCGGTGGCCTTCTGGCCGCGCTCACTGCGCTCATGGCGATGCTCGCGATCGGGCCGTACGTGCTGGCGATCGGCAGCTTCGGGCCGATCGCGGACAACGCGCGCGGAATCGCAGCGATGAATCGCGCTTCCACGGAAGGCGACGCCGAGCGTCGTACCGGCCGGCTCGATGATGCGGGCTTCTCGGCCGCCGCCGTGGCCCAGACCTACTTGATCACGGTCGGCTGTCTGTCGGCGTTGCTCGCCGCTGCAGCGCTGCCGCTCATCAGCAAGGCAAGCTCGGGTTACGCGGGCCTGCTCGACGCGGCGCAGCCGGCAGTCGTGTGGAGCGGAGCACTCGGCGCTGCGGTGGTGCTGGCCTATGCCGGTGCGGCAGTCCGCGCGGCGATGCGCGGCGCGCGCGGCGTGGCGTTGGAGGTCGAGCGACAGCTGCGCGGGTTCCCCCGCGAGCGGGGTCTGGCCCAGGTGCCACGCGACTACACGCCCAGCTACCGGAGCTGCATCGATCTGACCGCACGCGCGGCGCTCGGTCGTGTAGTCCCAGCCGTGGCCGTGGCTCTGCTGTTACCCGCGGCGCTCGGCGGCTCGCTCTCGCTGCTCTACCACGGCAGCGCGCCGGGCCTCGCCGCGCAGGCACTGGCGGCCTTCGTCGTCGTTGCCACACTCACGGGCCTTGCCGCTGCGCTCGTCGGCGACGGAGCCCGGGCTGCGCTCGGCGCCGCGCGCCGGGCGAACCGGCCGCGGACGACGTCATCGGGCTTCGCCGCGTCCGTGAGCGGCGATGCCGTCGCCGACGTGCTCGGCAACGCCGCGGGCCCTGCCGCCCATCTATTCGTGAAGGCCGTCGCTCTCACTGCGCTGGCCATTGTTCCCTTTCTAACCTGATACATCCCACCTGTTACCTCGAGGATGGACTTGTCGTCACTAGCGGACGCCCTCTCAACACTCTCTGATCGCGGCCTACGCCGCCTGCTCGGCGCGCGCACCTTCCTGCGCGGGCTCGACTACGAAAAGCGCAAGGTCGTCGAGGACGTTGGCGTCAACGAGTCGAGCGCGCACGGCCGCGTGAAGGGCTCGGACCCGGACCCCTACGAGGTCACGATCCGGCTGGGTGGAGAAGGCATCACCTCGCACTGCACCTGCCCCGCCTTCCAGAAGACGGGGCAGCACTGCAAACACGTCGCTGCGCTCTTGATCACCGTGCGCAACCAGGCGCGCGCCCAGCTGCCGCGACGCGAACCGCAGCAACCTCCCCCTCCGCAACCGCAACACCCGGGCGGAAACGAGAGCAAGTCGAGCCGCCGCCGCGATCGACGACGGCGCGCACAGGGGCAACAGCCGGTCGTCCCGCCCGGCCTGACGCCGCCGCCCACGCCGCACGCCAGCGCCAAGCCAACGGGCATCGGCGCCTGGCTCGCGCCGGAAGACAACGTGCGCAGGCTCAACCTCGAGTTCCGCGTGCACGTGCGCCAGGGCGGACTCACGGTCACGGTGCTCGACACGGACGCCCGCGTGCCCCTCTTGCCGAGCGTCGCATTGACGTGGCAGGCCTACGCGCCGACCAAGGACCGAGACGCTCTCAGGGTGTTGGCGCGTTTCGAAAGCGGAAACCCGCGGCACCCCGCCGTCGACATCCGCGACGAGGACGCCGCCGAGCTCCTGCCGCTCCTGCGCGGACAGCGCGTTCTGCTGGAGCCAGCTCTGATGCAGCTCCGCTTCGCGGAAGAGCCGCTGAAGCCGCGCTTCGATCTCGAAATGGTCGGCGCGGACACGATCGTGGCCAAGGTCACCTTCGAGCGCCCGAACGACGGCCGGCGTTTCCAGCTCACCAGCGGCGGCTGGTTCCAGGGAGCTCCCGGCTGGCACATCGACACCAGCGAAGGCATCGCGCGTCCTATCGATCATCACGTGTCGCCCGCCGCGCTGGGGCGCCTGCTGCGCAGCCCCACGATCGCCGAGCCCGCCTCGGAGCTGATCAGCATGATCACCACGGGACTGCCGAAGGTCGCGCTAGAGGTGGGTGCGGAGCTGCCCGAACTGTCACAGGTTGCGGACGTCATCGACCTTACGCCCACGTTCCGGATGCGTGCATCCGGCGGAATCACCGAAGCCCAGATCGCGCTGCGCGCTGCCTACGGCGACCTCGAGGTGGAGGTCCGCGCCGACGGCATTTCGCCGCCGGTCATGATCCAGCCGCCCGAGGAGGGCCAGAAGCGCGCAACCTGCATCCGCTGCGACATCGTCGCGCAGCAACAGGCGGCACAGGAGCTCCTCGGGCTGGGTCTTTCCCCCGACCAGAGCGGCGAGTTCTTCACGGCGGAAGGCGAGCAGGCCATCAAGTTCTGGTCGGAGGGCGTGGGCTCGCTGCCCGAGGACTGGGACCTGTACGTGCCGGAGCACCTGCTCGGCACGCACGTGCGCAGCAAACCGCTTGCAATGAACGCGCGTGTCTCGAGCGGAGTGGACTGGCTGAGCGTCAAGCTCGTGTTCGAAGCCGAGGGCGTCGGAGTCGACCGCGAGGAGCTGGAGCGTTGTCTGCGCGAGGGGCGGAAGTTCGTGCGGCTGTCGGACAACTCCTACGCCCAGCTCGACACGGGCAAAGTCCAGGCCGCCATCGACCGCGAGATCGAACTGCTCGCCTCGGCCGGCAAGAACGGTAAGCTCCCGCTCTCGCAGGCGGGCCGCGTGCAGGAGCTCCTCCAACAGACCGACCAGTCCTCCGTGACAGCAGGAGCGAAGGCTCTCTTCCAGAAGCTCGCCGACATCGACGAGATCAAGGCCGTCAAGAAGCCCCGCGGCTTGAAGGCCACCCTGCGCCCGTACCAGGAACAGGGGCTGTCGTGGCTCAGGTTCATCCACGAAATCGGCTCTGGCGGCGTGCTCGCGGACGACATGGGTCTCGGCAAGACGATCCAGACGCTCGCGCTTCTGCTCACGCTGAAGGCCGACAAGAAGCAGAAGAGCCTGAGCGCTCTGATCGTCGCGCCCACGAGCGTTGTCAGCAACTGGATGCGCGAGATCGAACGTTTCTCGCCATCGCTCACAACTGCGCTCTGGCATGGTGCCGGCCGCAAGGAGCAGAAGGGCGAGCTCGAGAATGTCAACGTCATCATCACCAGCTACGCCCTGCTGAGACGCGACATCGATCTGCTCAAGAAGCTCAAGCTCGACTATGCGATCCTGGACGAAGCGCAGAACATCAAGAACCCGATGAGCGCCACGGCGCAGGCGGCAAAGGATCTGCAGGCGGCTCACCGGCTGGCGCTGACCGGAACGCCCATCGAGAACCGGCTGAGCGAGATCTGGTCGATCTTCGAATTCGTCAGCCCGGGACTGCTCGGACCGCTGCAGAAATTCGAGGAAAGGTTCGCGCGCCCGATCGATCAGGGCGACTCGAAGAAGGCCGCACGGCTGCGCGCCACGATCCACCCGTTCATCCTGCGACGGACGAAGGTGGAGGTCGCCAAGGACCTGCCGCCGAAGCTCGAGGTCGACAAGATCATCGACATGCCCGGCGATCAGAAGGCCATCTACATGCAGGTGCTGCGCGAAGTGCGCGCACAGGTCATGGGCGAGGTGGAGCGCGTCGGTGTTGCCAAGAGCCAGTTGCACATCCTGGCGGGGCTCACGAAGCTACGCCAGGCCGCCTGCGACCCACGGCTGCTCGGCCTGCCGCGTGAGTTCAGCCACGACGATAGCGGCAAGCTAAGCGCCCTGCGCGAGCTGGTGGACGAGGTCCAGTCCGGCGGGCACAAGGTGCTGATCTTCAGCCAGTTCGTGTCGATGTTGAAGCTGATGCGCGAAGCACTGGACGAGGACAAGATCCGCTACGAGTACCTCGACGGAAGCACCATGGATCGCCCCGAGCGCATCGACCGCTTCCAGACCGACCCGATGATCCCGGTGTTCTTGATCAGCCTGAAAGCGGGCGGATCGGGGCTGAACCTCACGGCCGCCGACACGGTGATCCACTTCGACCCGTGGTGGAACCCCGCTGTCGAAGACCAGGCTTCGGACCGTGCCCACCGCATCGGCCAGAAGAAGGTCGTCACCGTCTACCGGTTGGTCGCGGCCGGCACCATCGAAGAGAAGATCCTCCAGCTGAAGCAGAAGAAGAAGGATCTCGTCGCCTCGGTACTCAGCGAGGACGCTGGTGGCGGCAAGCGTCTCACGCGCGAGGATCTCGACGACCTGTTCCGCATGGAGTGAGCGCGGAACGCGCGGCGAAGCGAAGCGAGCCGCCGCCCCAGCGAAGCGAGGCGCGTCGGGCTGCTCGAGGGGCGCGCAACGAGCCGCGCCCTGCTGCGCGCAGCACGCCCTAGAAGTCGCTGCCGGTGCTGCCCTGCTGGCAGCCGGTGCCGGTGTCTACGCCGCACGGACCGTTGGCGGTCACGCAGCACGGCTGGCCGAAGCCGGAGGTCGGACAGAACGCCGGATTGCAGGTGCCGCTTCCGCCGCCGGTTCCCGAGCCGCCGGTTCCCGAGCCGCCGGTTCCCGAGCCGCCCGCGCCCGTTCCACCGGTGGAGGAGCCGCCCGTCGCGCCGGTACCGCCGGCCGCGCTGCTGCCGCCCGTGCCGCTTCCTCCGACGCCGCTGCCACCCGCGCCCGTGCCACCGGTCGAGGAGTCCACGCCGGAGTCCTGGTTGCCGGAGCCCCCGCTCGGGAAAGTCGTCCCGGTGTCGCTAGAAGCACAGGATATCACCAGCGCCGAGGCTGAAAGCGTGACAAAGCCAATCCCAAATACGCGGGTGAATAGGGAGCTCACAAGACCTCCTGAGGGGGAAGCGGGGGTCAACCTCCAAGCCGACCGACCACTTCAGTGTAACGTCAACGTCCCCCACAGACGAAGAGAAAATGCGTTGCGTTGAAGCTTATCCCTTCGTCCTCATTGAAATTTTTGAAGCGCGGCCGGGGTAATTCCATTGCGGCTGGATGGCCGGCTGGCACCCGGCGCCTGCTGGGCCGGGCCGCCGCTCGTCTCAGCGCCGCATCGAGACGTTCATCAAGAGCCCCAGCGCGATCAGCATCGTGATCACGCTCGACCCGCCATACGAGAACAGCGGCAGCGTAATGCCAACCACGGGCAGCAGGCCGACGGCCATCCCGAGATTGAACACCGTGTGCCAGAAGAACATCGCCCCTACGCCGACTGCAACCGCCGCACCAAAGCGGTCCTTCGCCTGCGACGCGACGTGGATCGCCCAGATGCAGATGAACGCGTACAGCGCCAGGAGTAGCACGCTGCCCACGAAGCCCCAGTCCTCGGCGAACACGGCGAACGGGAAGTCCGAGAACTGATCGGGCAGGAACCCGAACTGGTTCTGCGTCCCCTTCATGAAGCCTTCACCGAGGAACCGGCCGTTGCCGATCGCGGTGCGCGACTGGAATGCGTGCCATCCGGCACCGGTCTTGTCCGCTTCGGGGTTCAGGAAGCTCGTGATGCGCGCCCGCTGGTAGTCGTGCATCCCGAACTTCCAGAGCAGCGGGATGCCCAGCGAGACAGCGGCAAACATCGAGAACAGGCTGCGCCCACGGATGCGCGTCATCGCGATCATGGCGCCGGCCGTCAGCAGGTAGATCATGCTCGTCCCGAGATCGGGCTGGGCCATGACCGCTATCACCGGAAGCAACGTCAGCGCTGCGGGTGGCGCGAGATCGAACAGCGTACGGGGTTCCGTCTTCGGGTCGTTGTGCAGGTACTTGGCGACCACGAGGATCAGCAGGATCTTCATGAACTCGCTCGGCTGGAACGAGAACCCTCCAATCTGGATCCAACGCGACGACCCGCGGATGTCCGCGCCCAGGACGAACACCAGGCCGAGCGCCACCAACCCCGCCGCGTACAGCACGTAGGCCATCCGCTCGAAGTGCCGGTAGTCGATGATCGCCGCCAGGAACCCCAGCAGGATGCCCACGACGATCCAGTAGATCTGCGACACGTAGATGTCGGCCAGGCCGGATTTCGCCGAATTGATGTACACGCTGGTGGCGCTGTACAGATTGACGATGCCGAAGGTCGCGATGGCCACGATGCCGACGAGCAGCGGCATGTCCACCTGGGTGCCCCCGCGGAACGACACACGATCGGCGCTGGCCATCAGAGCGTGCTCCGCTTCTTCTTCTGGTGGGACGAAGCGCGGGCTTCCAGGCGCTTCTGCTTCAGCGCCTGCCAGTCGCGCACGACCTTCATCGCGACGGGCGCCGCGTGCTTGCCGCCGCCGCCGCCGTGCTCGATCAGGACCGCGATGGCGATCTCGGGCGAATGCGACGGGGCGTAGCCGACAAACAAGGCATGGGCGCGGTTGAAGTACCAGACCTTCTCCTTGTCGACGCCCCGGGGGGTGACGTGCGTGACCTGCGCGGTACCGGTCTTGCCGGCAACGTCCACGCCCTTGATCGCCTTCTTGTGAGCGGTGCCCTTCGGGTCCTGCACGACGCCGATGAGCGCGCTCTTGATCAGCGATAGCTGGTCCGGATCCATCGGGATGACGCGGCGGACGCGCGGAGGAAACTCCTGCACGATCGTACCGTCGCTCGTCTCGATGCTGCGCACGACCTGCGGCTGGTAGAGCGTTCCGCCATTGGCCAGCGCCGCGTACGCCAGCGCCTCCTGCAGGATCGTCACCGTGGTGGCGCCCTGTCCGATGGCGGCGAGCAGCGAGTAGCCGCCGTAGAACTGGCCCTTGTAGCGCCGCACGTACCAGGAGCGGGTCGGCATGCGGCCGCGCGATTCGGGATTCACGCCGATGCCCGTCTTGACGCCGAAGCCGAAGTCCATCCCCACCTTGGCGAGCGGATCGATCGTGACTGTCTCGCCCAGGTGGTAGAAGTACGTGTTGCACGACTCGACGATGGCCTGGTGCAGGTTGACGTGCCCGTGCACGCCCTCGCAGCGGAAGTAGCGCTTGCCGTACAAGTAGCCGCCGCGACAATCGATCGTCGCCTTGGGGTCGATCAGGTGGTTCTGCAGCGCGGCCAGTGCGGTGAACGGCTTGAACGTCGACCCCGGCGGGTACGCTGCCGAGATCGTCTTGTCGAGCATGGGCTTCAGCGGATCGGAATACAGCCGCTTGAACGCGTCGCGCACGGCCTTCTTGCCGCTGCCGCCGGAGATCACGTTCGGATCGAAACCTGGTTTGGACAGCGCCGCGAGGATGCGCCCGGTGCGGACGTCGACGACCACCACCGCACCGGCGAGCTGGCCGCGCATGGCCCGCTCGATGGATTTCTCGAGGTCGATATCCAGCGTGAGGGAGATGTCGCGACCCGGGATGGGCTCGATTTTCCGCGGCTGCTCCAGGTACTTGGCCTCGAGCTCCTCGCGGTTCTGGCGGCGTTTGACGCCGTGCAGGACTTTCTCCTTGCCGCGCTTGCCCCTGAGGTAGCTCTCCCAGCGACGTTCGACGCCGACGGCTCCGATGCGGTCACCGGAGCGGTATCCGCGACCCTGGAGGCGCGCCAGCGTCTCGGGATCGATCTCGCGCATGTAGCCGAGCATGTGCGCGCCCAGCTCGCCGTACGGGTAGTAGCGGACCGGCACCGGCGCGACGTCCACGCCCCTGAGCTCCCCCTCGTGTGTCTCCAGCGCCGCCACGACGTCGCGGCTCACGTCGACCTTGAGCAGGATCTGCTGCGACTTCCTGGTGTCGTCCAGCTTCCGGATGTGCAGGATCTTGTCCTCGAGCTTCTGGCGCTCGGCGTCGTCGAGCCCCATCAGCTTGGCGACGTGCGGCCAGGTCTTCTGCATGTCGATGACCTCGGGGGTCACGTACACGTTGTACGAGGGGCGGTTCGCCGCCAGCACCCGGCCGTAGGCATCCCGGATCACGCCCCGGGTCGTGGCGAGGTTGATCTCGCCGACGATGTTGCGGCGCGCCTGGGCAGCGTGGAGATCCCCTTCGACGATCTGCAGCTGTACCAGACGCCCGACCAGTACCAGGAACACGAAGATGACAACCAGCACCATCCAGCGGTAGCGGCGACGGAACTCGCCGACGTCCGAACGTTGGACGAGGAAGTTCACGCTGCCCTCCCCGCGCGCTGGATCCGCTCCCCGATCACCGCTGCGCTCCATCTGCCGCGCTGTGCACCGCCAACGTGCTCTGGTGCAGGCGTTGCGCGATGACGAAGACGAGCGGGCTGACCAGCGCGGTCGCGATGGCGTTCGGCAGCACGACGGTGCCGATCTCGAGGGGTCGCTTGGTGTCGGCGCCGAAGATCGCCAACAGAGTCAGGATCATCGCGCTCTGTACCAGCGCGAACCCGAAGGCGAGCGACATGCGCGTCAGCGTTGTCTGCGCGGTGAGGCGGACACCCGCCACCCTCGACAGCCACCAGATCCCCACCGACACGAACGCGAAGAGGCCGATAGGTGCGGAGGCGAACAGATCCATCGCGTAGCCGAGCACGAACGCCAGTGCGGCTCCGCGGACCATCGATGCCTCGTGCACGCCGAGAAAGATGATGAGCGGCAGCGTCAGGCTGGGCGTGGCGCCGTGGATGTGGAGTGGACCGATGATCCGGTACAGGTTCGACTGAACCAGGATCAGCAGGATTCCGACTGCAAGAAACGCCGCGTTCCGCATGGCCCGCTCACCGCTTGGCCCGTGGCCCCTGCGCTGCGCTCTTCGGTTCGCAGTCTTTCGTGTCGGTCAGGACGATGAGCGCGTTGTCCAGGCGGGAGAAGTCGACCGTCGGCTCCGCCTCGACCTGCTGGTAGATGCCGAAATCGCGCTTGATGACCTTGGTCACGCGCGCCACCGCGACGCCTTTCGGGAAGCGGCAGCCGACGCCGCTCGTCAGGAGCAGGTCGCCCACATCGACCTCGTCCGTCCGCTGCACGTACTCCACGCGCACGGCATAGCGCGTTCGATCGCCGACGCCACGAACGAACCCGCGAGCCCGTGTGCGTTCATCGACTACATCGACGCCGAATCCGCTGTCGACAGTCAGTTGCACGTCCACCTTGCCGCCGGCAACACGCAGCACGGTCCCCACCGTGCCGTCGAGCGACAGCACGGGCATGTTGGGGCGAACTGCCACACCCGGATCGTCCAGCGTGAGGTGTACGACACGGAAGTACTCGCTGGTGTCCTTGCCCACCACGACCGCGCTCACCGTTTCGTTGGGAATGGTCTCGCGCAGCCCCAGAAGCTTTTTCAGCCGCCGATTCTCCGCTTCCTGCCCGCGGAGATCGCGCACGCGCTGGCGAAGCCGGGCATTCTCGTAGCTGAGCTTGTTGTTGTTCGCCTTGACGTCGACCAGATACACGTAGTCGCTGACGAGACTGGAAACGCCTCGCGCGAGGGCGGCGGCCGCGTACTGGAACGGCGCAGCGACGCGCATGATCGTCCGGTCGACCGGGCTCATGTCCTCCGGCTTGCGGATACTCGCGCGCAGGAAGAAAAACGGTACCGCCAGAAGCAGCACGACGATGGCGGTATCGCGGTATCGCTTGAACGAACCCACGGCAGGTTATCTACGCGGAGCCGACCAAGGGCACCTGCCGAACGGCGAAGCCCGCTCGAACGATGTCACTCAGCCGATGGTTACTTCCTTCAAGAGCTCGATATGATCGAGGGTCTTGCCGCTGCCGAGCACGACAGCGCTGATCGGGTCGTCACTGACCATGACGGGGAGCCCGGTTTCTTCGCGCAGGAGCACATCGATATTCTTGAGCAGGGCCCCGCCGCCGGTGAGCACGACGCCCTTGTCGACGATGTCCGCGGCAAGCTCGGGCGGCGTCCGCTCCAGGGCCAACAGCACGGCTTCGACGATGGCGTTGGTCGGCTCGGCCAGAGCCTCGCGGATCTCGTCGGAGTTGACGACGACGGTCTTCGGGATGCCCGCGACCATGTCGCGCCCCTTGACCTCCATGGTCATCTGTTGGTCGAGCGAGTAGGCGTTGCCGAGCGTCATCTTGATGCGCTCCGCCGTCTGCTCGCCGATCGCCAGATTGTACTTGCGTTTCATGTACGCGACGATCGCGTCGTCCATCTTGTCGCCGCCGACGCGCACGCTCTGCGAGTAGACGATGCCGGCCAGCGAAATCACGGCAACTTCCGTCGTACCGCCGCCGATGTCGACGACCATGTTGCCGCTCGGCTCGGTGATCGGCAGCCCCGCGCCTATCGCCGCGGCCATCGGCTCTTCGATGAGGTAGACCTCGCGAGCGCCCGCGCTCTCGGCGCTCTCCTTGACGGCGCGTTTTTCCACCTCGGTGATGCCGAACGGCACGCAGATGATGATGCGCGGCTTGACCAGCGTGCGGCGGTTGTGGGCGCGCGCGATGAAGTAGCGGAGCATGGCCTCCGTGATCTCGAAGTCCGCGATCACGCCGTCGCGCAACGGCCGGATGGCCTGGATGTTCCCCGGCGTACGACCGAGCATCTCCTTGGCCTCACGGCCGACTGCCAGCACCTTCTTGTCGCCGCGCGAGTCGCGCTGCACGGCCACGACGGAAGGTTCGCAGCTGACGATGCCCTTGCCCTTCACATAGATGAGCGTCGTCGCCGTCCCCAGGTCGATGGCGAGGTCATTCGAGAACAGGCCGTAGAGCCAGTCGAAAATCATCGATCGATCGCTATCAAGAGGACGACCCGCTGGCCCATGGGTACCGAAGGGCCCCGACGAAGGCGTCGCCGGTCGGGCCCTGGCCTTCGGCCAGATGCGAAGGTCGACCTAACTAGCACGCGGATCTGCCGGGATGCAATCGAGCCCGGGCCTCCGGCGCCGGCATCCGTTCAGTACCGGCGCGTAGCGGCGACCCGGCCCAGCGCACTCTGGAGATGCCAAGCACAAGGATTCCGCAAGCTTGAAGCTTGGGGACGGGTGTAGCGCCGAGCCCCCAACCGCGGCCGGGCCCTCGGAAAATCCAGGTGGCCCGCACCCGGCGGCTAGTCCTCGTCCCAGTCTTTCCAGTCCCCCCGCCGCTGCTTGCGCCGGCGCTCGGGCGTGCGATCGGCAGCGCTCGCGCCCCGCTTCTTGTTGCGGCGCTTGTTGTCGCTCTCGCTGCGTTCCGGCTTGACCGCGCGGCGGCGCCCCTCCGGCGCCCGGGGTGGCTCGCCCAGCGCCTCGAGCATTGCCGGATCGGGATCGGACGATCGGGGGGACGGACGCGACGGCGCCGTCGCCGCATCGCGCGGGCGCGGACGATCTCCGCGCTCGGGACGTTCGCCCTTCGGATGCGCGATGTTGATCACGAGCCGGCGTCCCCCCATCTCCGCCGAACGCAGCTGGACGATCGCTTCGTTGGCGGCCTCGCTCGATCCCATCGTGACGAAGCCGAAGCCGCGCAGACGGCCATCGGGTCCCGTGGGCAGGTGGACGCGCACGATCCGGCCCGCACCGCTCGTGGCGAACATCTCCTCCACGGCCTCGACAGTCACGTCGTAGGGCAGGTTGCCGACGTACAGTGTCCGATCGGGCCCGCCGCCGGCTCCGCCTGCGCCGCCCGTCGCCGCAGGCGCCTCGCCGCGGCGCGGAGCTTCCGACTGGAACGGGCGCACGGAGATCGCTCGGCCCGCCTGCATGGACCCATCCAGTGAATCGCGGGCCGCCGCCGCCTCTTCGGCGGTGGACAGGGTCACGAAACCAAAGCCCCGCGGACGTCCGGTCTCGCGGTCCCTGGGCAGACTCAGGCTCCTGACGGTGCCCCCGGTCGCCTCGACCAGTTGACGGAGCACGTCCTCGGTGACGGAGTCCGGCAAACCCGCAATGAAGAGCTTGCGTGCATCCTCCTCGGTCGACATCCCGCTTCCTCGAATCGCTGTTTCCAGGGCCGCCCACGACCCACTCGTCCCGACGGGCGGTCCGCGGAACGGAAAACACGATATCTGGACCCGACCTTCCGTCAAGTCGCCCCGGTCCCGGGCCCCGACCCGGGCTCGCCAGAGGGAGCGGCGGGGCGCCTCGTCCAGGTCGACGGCGAGGCGCCCACCCTGCGGCGGCCAACCGGTGTAGGCTCCGGGCATCCCGATGAAACTCCGCGTGATCGTCAATCCAAGAGCGGGAAGCGGAAATGCCGCCCGGAAGCTGCCGGAGATCGTCCGTGCCCTGGAGCGGGCCGGTCTCGGCCACGAAGTGGCGGAGACCCAGAGCCCGGGCGATGCGACCCGGTTGGCCCGGTTGGCCCGTGAAGACGGGGTCGAGTGCATCGCAATCGTGGGCGGCGACGGCACGGTCAACGAGGTCGGCCAGGCCTATCTCGACGAGTCCGGCGCGCCGCTGGCAGGCCCGGACCTGGCGCTGATCCCGGCCGGAACGGGGGGCGACTTCAAGAAGACGTTCGGTATCCCGGACGATGTAGCCGGCGCGGTCGACCGCCTGCGGAACAGCGAGCCCAGGCCGCTGGACCTCGGCGTGCTCGAACTCACCGCGGACTCGGGCGAACGGGTGACACGCGCCTTCTTGAACATCACGAGCTTCGGGATCGGCGGGCTGACGGATCGTATCGTCAACTCGAGCCCGAAGTGGATGGGCGGACGCGCGGCGTTCTTCCTGGGCACCCTGCGCGCAATGGCGAGCTACCGTAACCTGCCGGTGGTCGTGAAAGTCGACGGCCGGTCCTGCCTGGAAGGACCTATCCTCAACGTGGCGGTGGCCAACGGGCGCTACTTCGGCGGCGGGATGATGATCGCGCCGGAAGCGGACCCTTCCGACGGGCAGTTCAACGTCATCGCGCTGTACGACCTCACGCGGGCACAGGGTATCGGCCTGGCCTACAAGATCTACAAGGGCAGCCACCTCGGCTCGCCCGGCGTACGCGTCGCGCGGGGGTCGGTCATCGAAGCCGAGCCGGCGCTGCCGTGGGGCGAGGTACTGATCGACATGGATGGCGAGACGCCGGGGCGGCTTCCGCTCAAGGCAACCGTCGCGAAATCCGCATTGAAGATCCGCGCCTAGCCGGCGCGCCGCGGGCTCAGGAGGCCGGCTTGTCCGCTGGCTCGACGAGCTGTGCGGGAGGAGGCGGAGCTTCAATGGACTCGAGCGAGCCGGCGCGCCGCATCGAATACCAGAACATGAACATGCCGAACCCGAGCAGCCCGAAGCAGGCCCACTGCGCCGGCGTGAGCGAATCGTAGCGGACGTCCGCACCGAACACGTCGCGAGCACGGAGGAAGTCGAGCGCAAAGCGGGTCGGCGCGTAGGCCAGCGACATGATCGCGATGTAGAAGCCCCAGGGGCGGCGCTTTTTCCTGAGCCAGAGGAAGGTCAAAGCCAGGGGGATCGTCAGAAGCATCTCGTAGAGCCCGAGATCGAGGCGCCCTCCGCCGGGGTACTGCACGGCGAACCACGCGCTCGAGTGCAGGCCCGGGTGGTCGTGCGCGCTCGCACAGCCGGCGCGCCCGAAGACCCAGGCAGCCGGAAACGCGCTCGCCACCACATCCGCGTACGGCAGGATGGGCACCTTGTAGCGCCAGCGCCACAAGAGCGCGCCGGTTATCCCGCCGACAAAGCCGCCGAAGCTCGACAGCCCATCCCACAGCCGGACCAGCGAGAGCGGGTCCTGGAGCACGCGCCCGGGATAGTAGAACAGCGTGTCGAGGACGTGCCCGCCCACGAACCCCATGCCCACGACCCAGAAGATGAACGAGGTGAGCGCGCGCTCGTCGAGACCGACGCGCTTGCCCTGCTTCACCGCGAGGTAGGCCCCCAGGTACACGCCGATGGCCACCAGCGTTCCGAACGGCTTGATCGAGAAGGGCGCCGGCGGAAAATTCCCGCCGAAATAGCCCTGGGGGAAGATCACCAGGTTCGGGATGTGGATGTAGGGGATGAGCGGCTCGAGGGCCATGCGCGGCGCTGTCCTAGCACGCCTTGAGCGCGCCCGGACCCCGGAACATTCCCGACCGCGCGCCGGGCGCGCGTCTATTCTGCAGACGCCACCGGCGCAGGCTGGACCACGATGCGGTCCTCCCCGCCGGCATCGACCGCCGCGATCATCTCCAGCCGCACGCCCGCGCACTGGCGGGAAAGCACCACCGGGCTCACCGCAGAGCGGGCGCAGTGCGACGACGGCATGGCGCGGGCGATCGCGGTCGAGACGACCTGCACGGAGCGACCGATCGCCTCGGCGCGGGCGCGCGGGCTGTCCGACGCGACCGGCCCGAGTTGCACGGCTTCGCCGATGCGGCTGAACAGCCCGGGCCCGGTGATCTCGGCGCGCGTCACGCGCCCGGCCCGGTCTAGCCGCAGCAACACGTCGAAGATCGCCTGACGCGGCTCGAGCTTCTTGCGGCTCGGGATCGCATAGGTGATCGACAGCGTCTTCTTGCAGACCCGCTCGACGCAGTGCGCCTCGGGCTGCTCGAGACGCCAGGGGAAGATGAACGCCGCCGGCAGCTGATCGGTGCGCTTGCCCAGGCTCCGGATCATGGCCACGCGCCGCGCCCAGCTCGAGAACTGCTCGACCAGCTCGTGGCGCATGGCCTGGGCGTGGGCCAGCCTCTTCTCGACCGCCTGCGCCGTGGCCAGGAAGCGCTGCTCGTGGCGCTCGCGATACTGCTGGGCGAGCTCCAGCTCCGTGATGCGTTGGGCGGCGTGTTTCGCATGCGGACCGTCGGGCAGCGCGTCGAGGTACATGCGCAAACGGTCCACGTTGTCGTGGGCGCGGTCGAAGTAGCGCTGCTCGGCCGGCCCGAACCAGGCGCGCACCTGCCCGCTCCAGCGCCCGTCGGGATAGTCCTCCAGATAGCGCCAGCTCTGCGCCAGGCGTTGCTCGACGGTGTGGGCGGTCCTGAGGCGGCGGTACTGGTCGTAGTCGCCGACCCCGGCGGTGATCTGCCTGCCCGCTGCGCACCCCTGCGCGAACAGGACGGCCGCGACGAACGCCAGGACCCAGCTCGACCCGAGCCGCTTCATGGGCCCTTCCCCGGTGGGCAGAAGTCGCATTCGGTCGGCACGCTGGGCGCAGCGTCATCCATGTAGCCTGCGTACGCGTTGCACGACGCAGTCGAGAGGGCTCTCAGGCACACCTCGCCGTCGTGGACGAGCGGGTAGCAGTACTCGGGGAACGAGGTCTCGATCGGCTGCGAGGTGTCACAGGCGTCGGTGCAGCTCTGCGAATCGATGCCGCACTCGCGGCAGCGGCGGCAGTCGATGGCTTTCTTGCTGGCGAAGAACGTGGGTGCGTCGAGATCCTGCGCCGTCTGCCCGCAGCCGCCAACGTCGCCCGGAACTGGAGCCGTGCAGAACAGCCCCACCAGCACGGCCAGAAGCAACCACAGCCGCGCGCCTGCCCCCGGAAGGCCGCGCGGCTTCAAGGCAACACCTCGTAGTCGACCACGACCCCCACCTGCAGCGACAGCACAGGGATGGTGGTGATGGGCGTCTGTTGGGTCGCCGCTCCGTAGTACACACTGCCCACGAGCTCGGCAGTGACGCCAAGCCCGGCGCTCGCCATCCACGCACCGCCGGCCGCCAGCTCCAGGCCGAGCGTCGCATCCGGCTCGAGCACGATCGGCAGGCCCGCGCGTCCGTACACGAGAAAGCGCGGCGGCAAGCGCACCAGCGCGATGTACGACGGGGTCAGCACTTCCTGGGCAATGCCCAGCACCGCCGTCGACAGATGGACCGCGAGACCATGCTGCAGCCCGTCGGGGTGGCCGAGGAGCGCGGCCGCCGAGAAATCCAGGTACGGCGCGGTGAGGGAGAGCGACTCGGGGCTCTTGCCGAGGACCTTCGAGAGCCGGAAAGGATTGTTGAACCTCAGACCCTCGCCCAGCGCGAGCCCGCCCATGAAGTGCACGTAGGGACCGCCGGCGGGCAGTGGCGTCTCGTGCGCGCGGTAGGATGGGGGCTCGACCGGGGAGCTCGGCCCCGACGCGGATCGAGCCTCGGCCGCAGTCGCGGCAGGAGCCTCGGCCGAAGCCACCGCCGGCGTCAGGACGCCCAGCGCGAGCAGCGCCGGAGCAAGCGCCCGCCCCCGGAAATGCCCCACGCGGCGACGCGCGGGCGCGGGCGCGTCATGCGCGGCAGGCACGTTCGACGTCGGCGACCGTCTTCGGAATGGAAGCGCTGAGTACCGTCTGCCCCTCGGGAGCGACCAGCACGTCGTCTTCGATACGCACGCCGATGCCACGGTACTGTTCCGGAACCTCCGCACTGGGCGCGATGTACACGCCCGGCTCCACCGTGATGACCATACCCGCGGCGAGCGGCCGCGGGTTTCCCTCGATGTGGTAGGCGCCTACGTCGTGCACGTCCATCCCGAGATAGTGGCTGGTGCGGTGCATGAAATAGGGCTTGTAGCTCTGCTCCTCGATCGCCTTGTCGACCGGGCCCTCGATGACGCCCAGCTCGACGAGCCCACGCGCAATCACCTGCACGCTCTTGTCGTGGACCTCGTCGAGCGTGACCCCGGGGCGGGTCGCCTCGATGCTCGCCTGCTGGGCCGAGAGCACGATCTCGTAGACGCGCCGCTGCGCATCGCTGAAACGCCCCGAGACAGGGAACGTCCGCGTCACGTCCGATGCGTAGTAGCCGTACTCGGAGCCCGCATCCACGAGCAGCAGATCGCCTTCGCCCATGCGGCGGTTGTTGCGCCGGTAGTGGAGCACCGTGGCGTTCGGCCCGCTGCCGACGATGGGCGAGTAGGCCACGCGCTCCGAGCCGTTCTTGCAGAACACCTCGCGCAGGGCTCCCTCGACCTCGTACTCGTACATCCCAGGTCGGGCCATCGCCATGACCTTCGCGTGCGCCTCATGCGTGATCTCCACCGCACGGCGCATCAAGTCGAGCTCGTGCTTCGACTTGACGAGGCGCATCTCGTGCAGAACCGTGCCCGGGTCCACGATCGTGGCGGGGCAGGAAACGCCCTGGCGCGCCCGCGCGCGGACGCGGTCGAGCGCCCCGAGCACACTGTCGTCGAAGCCTCGATCCAGCCCGAGCCGGTAGAACAGCCTCGGCGCGTTCTGGAGCAGATCGGGAAGCTTGTCGGCTAGCTCGGCGATGGGAAACGCCTGATCCGCGTCGAACTCGTCGGTCGCCCCTTCCACGCCGGCCCGCGCGCCGTCCCACACCTCGCGCTCCGGGTCGCGGGCGCGCACGAAGAGCGTAAGGGGCTTGCCCGCGTCGCCGCCGAGCACCAACACGCTCTCCGGTTCGTCGAAACCGGTGAGGTAGTAGAAGTCGGAGTTCTGCCGGTAGTCGTACTCCACATCGTTGTTGCGGATCGCCAGGGGCGCGGAAGGCACGACGAGGACGCCTGGGTGGATAGCCTGGAGCACGCGCTCCCGGCGCTCTCGATACTCGTCTCGCATCGGGGACATCCTAGCGCCTCCGCGGCGGAACGGAAGCGACCCGCCCGCCGGATCGGGCCAGCGCTAGCGCAATTCCCACAGCTCGACGGCGAGAGGCCCACGCTCGGCGCGCACCGTGGCGCGATAGCGGCCCGACCTGTCCACGCAGACCGGTCCGTCCAGGCCCAGCATGGTAAAGCGGCGGCGGCCGGACTGGGCCGCTACGGCCTTTCCCTGCGCATCGAGCAGACGCGCCTCGATCCGGCCGCTGCCGGGCACGCCCACGACCAGCAGGCGGAAGCAGTCGCCGGCGCTGGCCCGGAAGCCGAGATCGGTCCGCCCGATACCACCGTCCACGCGCAGGTCGGTCGCCGGCACGCGACGCATGCCGTTGGATGGACCGCACATCAGTCCGAGCCTCATGACATCGAGCCGCGGTCGCCCGTGCGCGGTGAAATGCAGCGCGCAGCGGCCCCAGTTTGCGCCGCTCGGCGCTGGACCGGCGTCCACCAGGTCGAACGGCGCGATCCACTCGCTGACCGCCTTCGCGGACCCAGCGTCGGGCTTGGCACCCGCTTCCACACGGGGCCGGTTGGTCACCGGGCCGACCACGCTCGGCGCCGAGGCGGTTTCCTCGGCCGAGACGCGGGCTGACGGGGCTCCAGCCCGCCCTGAGGTGTGGGCGTTGCTGTGACAACCCGCCACCGCGCACGACAGGACCGGAAGGAGTGCCAGCGGGCCGTATCTCACGAGGTCCGGCATAGCCCACGAGCGGGCCCGACGCCCAGTCTCCGGCGCCACGGGGGCACCTGCCAGAGGTTTGACTGACGCACTGCGCCAGGGTAATTCCAGCTCGTGAACAGCGAGCGGCCGCCGCCGAGCAGCGATCGAGTCGAGGACAAGGAGCGCGAACGGCGCCGGCTGGAGCGCATCCTGCCGGAGCTCATCAAGCGCATTGTCGAGGCCGGGTACGAGAAGATCAGCGAGGGGCCGGAAAACGTCCGCCACTTCGTGAGCGAGATGAAGCTTCCCAAGGAAGCCCTCGCTCTCATCTTCGCGCAACTCGACGAGACGAAGAACGGACTCTACCGCGTGGTCGCGAAGGAAATCCGCGACTTCCTCGAGCACACCAATTTTGCCGAGGAGATGTCGAAGGTACTGACCACGCTGTCGTTCGAGGTGAAGACCGAGGTGCGCTTCATTCCGAACGACTCGCGCTACGGCGCGCCTCGGCCCGACGTGCGGTCGCGCGTTCGCGTCAAGAAGGACAAGCCGGAAGCGAAGGACAAGCGCGAGCGCGAGGAGGCTCCCGAGGCGGATCCGTCGCAGGAGCCGCCGGCCGCCGACGCGTCCGGCGCTGCTTCCACTCCGCGCAGCCCGGAGCGTCCTTCGCGCTATTCCGAACGTCCTCCGCGGCATTCGGAACCTCCGCCTCCAGTGCATCCGGCGGACGCCGATGATCCCGACCGGAATCCCGAGGAGGGCGAGTCGTGAAAGCGCTGACTGCGGGCAGCGAAATCGACTCCTGGTGCACCAGCTGTCGCATGGATCTCGGGCACCGCATCGTGGCGATGGTCGAGGGTCGCCCCAAGCGCGTGGAATGCCTCACGTGCGGCCGGCAGCATAACTACCGCGCACCGAAGTCCGCCCAGGAAAAGGCCGCCGCCGGGCGCCCGAAGCGCACGAAAACCGGCGCCGCACCGAAGCTGACGCAGCGCGCGCGGGCCGAGCAGGAACGCGTCGCGGACTGGGAAGCGCGCGTCTCGGGCCAGCCCTCCGACGCTCTGACCCGCTATTCGATGAACCATCGGTTTTCCGAAGGCGAGCTGGTGCTGCACAAGAAATTCGGTGAAGGCTACGTCACCGAGGTGCTCGAGGACGGCAAGGTCAGCATCATGTTCCGCGACGGCCCCCGCACCCTGGCTCACGGCCACGGCGGCTAGATGCCCGCCTCGCTGCGGCAGCGCGCTCTGGTCGTCGCCGCGGTACTGGCGGCGACCTGTGCCAGCAGCGCGGCGCGAGCCACGACCCGGATCATCCCGGCGGAAGACGGCTCGCTGGGCGCGTGGCTGGTAGCCGGCGCCGTGCCGGCCAGCGCGGGCGCCGGGCTCGACCCGGGCGCCGCGCGGCCCAGCAAGGGCGCACCCCTGTCCGATGCGAGCTCTGGACCGCGCTGGCGTGTGGTGTCCACCGACGACGGGGCCCTCGACCTCGAGAAGGAGCTTTCCGCCGGCAAGAAGGCCGGGCCCTGGGCCATGCTCGGCGGCGAGCTCGAGCTGGCGCGCGCTCTCGATGGCTGGCTGTTGCTCTCGTTCGACGGCGGCGCGACGGTGCTGGTCGACGGGAACAAGCTCTGGAGCCGCGACATCGAGCGGATCCGGGGCGGGTCGTGGGACGCGATCCCGCTGCGGCTACCGAAGGGCCGCCACCGGCTCACGCTGTGGCTGCATCACCGCGGCCACTACTGGGCCTGTGCAGTGCGGGTGCTCGACCGGAGCACGCTGCGACCACCTCGCGGACTGTCACTGGCGCTGCCGGGCACCGACGCCGACGATACCGCGCGGCTGGCGGCCTCCATGCTGCACGTCGAGCTTTCAACCGGGCTCGACGACAACGGCTACCGGCCGCGCATCGCGCTCGAGTACCGCCGCGGTGCTCCGCGCGACGTGGCCCGCGACGCCAGCGTGCAGGCGCGCCTGACGGGCTCGGCCAAGCCACTTTTCAAGGTCGCTCTCGGCCAACTGCCGGTCGGCGGGCGCGCCGTGCACGCGCTCCGCGCCGTGCTGCCGCCCGTTTCCGCCAGGGCGCTCGGCGACACGGACAACATCCGCCGCCTCGAGCTCCACATCGAGCTCGGCAAGGTCGAGCTGGAGCGCACGCTGCTCGTCACCCGCCGCGCACCGCGCGTCCTTTCACGCGCCGGAGCGCTCGGCGCGAAGCTGCGCAGCGGCGCGTCCGGTCCTGGACTACTCGACGCGGCTGTGATCGCCGACACGCTCGAACAGAAGAGCGGCCGCCTGCGCCAGCTGGGCCACCGGCGTCACTCCACGCTGCACGCGCTCGCGAGTACGCTGGAGGACCTGGAAGCGCTGTGCGCCGACGTCGAGCACGCCCGGGATCCGCTGGCGCTGCCGGGCGTGCATGCCCTCGCCCGCCGCTCCGATCTCGACGGCCGCCCCGAGCGCTTCGAGCTGTACGTGCCGGCGGGTTTCGACCCGGGGGCGAAGCGCCGCTACCCGCTGGTGGTGGCCCTCCACGGCTACAACGGCGGACCGCACGGCGTGATGCGCGCCTTTCTCGACAGCGACAGCCGCGGACCGGTGAGCGGCGTGGACGGCTTCGTGCTGGCGCCGTTCGCGTACGGCAACGCGTTCTACCGCGGACCGGGCGAGCACGAGGTGATGCGGAGCCTCGACTGGGCGATGAAGACGTTTCCCGTCGATCCGGAGCGCGTGAGCATCACGGGCGTGTCCATGGGGGGCACGGGCACCGCCCAGCTCGCGTTCTTCTACGCGGACCGCTTCTCGGCGGTGTCGCCACTGTGCGGCTACCAGAGCTACTTCATCCGCCACGACACCTCGCACCGTCCGCTCCGTCCCTGGGAGAAGGACCGCATGCGGCACTGGTCGCCCACGAGCTGGGCGGAGAACGGCCGCAACATGCCGATGTTCCTCGCGCAGGGAACGAAGGACTACCCGCACGAAAACGGCAAGGTGCTGGTCAAGCGCTACCGCGCACTCGGCTACTCCGTCAGCGAGGACTGGCCGGACATCGGCCACCACGTCTGGGAGATCGAATGGAAGGGGGCGAAGATGTGGCCGTGGCTTGCGCGCCACCGGCACGATCCCTCGCCAAGACACATCACACTGAAGAGCGACCAGCTGCGCTACGCGAAGCAGGACTGGCTCCGCATCACGGTTCTCGCGACGCCCGGGCGCATGGGGCTGGTGGACGCGAAAGTCGTCGACCCGCACCACGTAGTGGTGACCTCCGACGCGGTCGATGGACTGTCGATCGACCGGGCGCGGGCGAAGCTCGGCGGCGACGCGCCCGTGCAGCTCGAGATCGACGGGCGCTCGCTGGAATTCAAGGCAAACGAGCCGCTCGCCGCACACCGGACCGCAAAGGGCTGGGCGGCCGGCGCGATCGCGCCGGCGCCGGGCGACAAGCACGCCGGCGTCGAAGGCGCGATCCGCGACGCCTTCCTCGGTCCCCTCGCCTTCGTCTACGGCACGCTCGATCCATCCACCGCCCGCGCCAATCGCGAGGTCGCAGAAGCGTTCGCCGCCGTGCGCTACGGCGAAGACATCCACTACCCCGTGCTGGCTGATCGCGACGTGGATCGGGAAGTCGAACGCACGCATTCGCTGTTCCTGGTGGGAACGCGAGCGGACAACCGGCTTTTGCGCTCGCTCGACGCCGCGCTGCCCGTCCACGTGCGGCATGGCGCGCTGCTCCTCGGCAAGCATCGCTACGCGGGCCCCGACGTGGGGGCGATCTTCGTCCACGCGAATCCGCGCCACCCGGACCGCTACGTCGTGGCGGTCGAAGCGGTGGATGCGGGCGGCATCTGGCAGGCCCTGTCGCTGCCGCGGCTGCTGCCGGATTTCATCGTGTACGACGCCGGCCTGGCGGCAGCCTCCGGACAGCAGGTACTCGGTTCCGCCAGGGTGCTTGCCGGCGGCTTCTTCCAGCGCGACTGGTCGCTCCCGGCGCACGTAGGCGACCCGGACGCGGGCTCCTCCACCAACGCGCGCTAGCGCCCGCGGCGCGGACGCGTGTTCTTCTGCTTCGACGCGGGCCTGGCGCGGTCCGGCGAGCCGCCGCCCTTCTTCGACGCGGGCCTGGCGCGGTCCGGCGAGCCGCCGCCCTTCTTCGACGCGGGCCTGGCGCGGTCCGGCGAGCCGCCGGCCTTCTTCGACGCGGACCTGGCGCGGTCCGGCGAGCCGCCGGCCGTCTTCGACGCGGGCCTGGCGCGCCCAACCGAAGCGCGCGCCTTCTTCGGCGCGCTCCGCCGCTCGCCCCGGCCCGGCGCGCCCGGGCGCGCCCGCTCGGGCAGCTCGGCCGGGCGCACGCGCTTGGGCACACCGTAGGCGCGCTTCAGATCGACCATCTCGTCGACGCCGAGATGGCGCCACTGCCCGGGACGCAGTCCCTCGACCGTGATGCCGGCGTAGGCGACGCGCGCCAGCCGCACCACCGCCGCGCCGCTAGCCTCGCCGAGCCGCCGCACCTGACGGTTCCTGCCCTCGCGCAGCGTGACCTCGATCCAGGTCTTGCCCTCCACGGTCCTCAGCCGCTTGACCTCCGCGGGCTGCGTCGCCCGGCCGTCGATGACGATGCTCCGGCGCCAGCGTTCGATCGCGCGGTCGTCGAGCTCGCCTTGAACCTTCGCCACGTACACCTTCGGTACGCGACGGCGCGGATGCATCAGCCCTTCAGCGAAGTCGCCGTCGTTCGTCAGGAGCAGCACACCGCTCGTGTGGAAGTCGAGCCGTCCGACGGGCACCAGCCGCAGCCCGATGTTCTTGACGTAGTCGATCACGGTCGGTCGCCCCTCGGGATCGCGGAGCGTGCACATCACGTTCTTCGGTTTGTGCAGCGCGATGTAGACGAGCGGCTCTGCCATGATCCGACGCCCGTCCACTTCCACGTTCGAGCGGCGGGGGTCGGCGCGCGACCCCAGCTCGGTCACCACGTGGCCGTCGACCTTGACCCGACCTGCGACGATCAGCTCCTCCGCGGCGCGCCGCGAGGCGATGCCCGCACGGGCCAGGATTTTCTGGAGGCGTTCGGTGGTCATGCTGTGTGGCCGGTTGGCTCGCTCACGGGTCCCGGTTATGGCCGCCCGCGGCGCGGGACGCCAGACTCCTGTTGTCTGGGGCGGGTATCTGCTATGGGCGGCGCATGCGTCGCGTGGACAAGCCCTGGGGTCACGAGGTCATCTGGGCGGAGACCGCCCGCTACGTCGCGAAGGTGCTCCACATCAACAAGGGGCACAAGCTCAGCCGGCAGTACCACAAGGTCAAGGACGAGACCCTGATGGTGGAATCCGGCGAAATGGACCTGGAGCTCGGAGATGGAGCAGAACTCCGGACCGAGCACATGCGGTCCGGCGACACCTTCCATGTCACACCGGGCACCATCCACCGCATGATCGCCGTGGAGGACGTGCGCGTGTTCGAGGTCTCGACCCCCGAGCTCGACGACGTGGTGCGACTGTCCGACGACTACGGCCGCGAAGGCACCAGCACGCCCTGAGCCGACCCGAAGCGACTACTTCGATTTCGTCTTGCTGGCAGCATCCCCCGCGGCAGCGGCAGCGGCACCGGCATCGCCGGCAGCGAGCGGCGGCGGACCGGCGTCCCCGGCGCCTCCGTCGGCCTTCTCGTCTTCCTGCTCTTCCTTCAACTCCTGCTCACGCGCGGCGATCTCGTCGCGGTTCCAGCGGTCGACATGGCCGTCGTGGTCGAGATCCACGCCCATGCGGCGTAGGTGCCCCTTGTCGTAGATCTCCCAGACATCCGGCTTTCCGTCGTGGTTCGTGTCGCGCTGGATGCGGCTCAGCTTGCCGTCCACGTAGTAGCGGACCTCGTCGGGCTGGCCGTCGTGGTTGGTGTCGATCTCGACCTTGGCGATGCGACCGCGCGCAAACGTTTCCCAGGTGTCGATCTTGCCGTCGTAGTTGCTGTCGGCCAGCTCGTGCAGCGGCTCGCCCTTGTCGTTGTAGGTGCGCACCACGTCCTTCATCCCGTCGAGGTTCGTGTCGACCTCGCGGCACAGCAGGTTCTTGTGGCGGTCCTCGCCCTCTCCAACGATGGCGTAGACGCGACGAATGTTCGGCTGGATGGCGCCCGGCCCCGCCGTTTCGCTGACCTCGCGGTCGGCGCGGCCCTTGAAGTCGCAGCGCGAGTGATCGTCGGCGCTGTTCTTCGCCACCGAGACGGCGCGGCCGCTCTTCGTCGGCATCTTCGGCCCGGTGCCGGTCCCGCCACAGGCGTAGACCGCGAAGCTCGAAACGCCGAGCAGCGCCATCCCAATCAAGAGCTCGTGGCGCGAGCGCATCTACTTGCCGCCTTTCTGGTCGGACGTGCCCTTCTGGTCGGACGCGCCCTTCGAGTCGGCACTTCCCGTCGGCTTGTTCGACAGTTCCGTCGGCACGGCGCCCGGCCCCTTGAAGTCGGGGCTCTTCACCTCGTGGGCGGGATTGCGCGCTGGCGGCACGTAGCCTGCGTCCTTGCACACGTCCACCGAGGAGCCCGGATCCGGATGCCCGTCGCCATCGATGTCGGAGTGGATGATCGGGCAGCCCGGCTTGCCACCCGCCGGGTACTCCCACCACTGATCGATGACGCCGTCGCCATCCGAGTCGCGCTCGGCGCTCGCGACGCGCCCACCCTTGTAGTACTCCCAGGTATCGAGCTTGCCTCCGAGCGTGGTTGCACGGTCCTTCTCGACCAGAACCCCGCCCTTGTACTTGGAGATCTCGTCGATGCGACCATCGCGGTCGTAGTCGGTCTCGCGCCGCGTCACCTGCCCCGCCGGATCCCGGTAGACCCACTCGTCCACCTTGCCGTCGAAGTCGAGGTCCACGGCCCGGCACACCTCGTGGCCGCCCTCCTTGACGATGGTGATGTCGGGGCGGCCGTCGTTGTTGGCGTCGATCTTCTCCGCACCGCTCGAGTTCGTGTCGCACTCCTGGTGCACGATCTTGGTGTCCTTGGTGGTCTTCCCCGACGACGCGGAGTTGACGTGCGCGGACGTCGACCCACTGCAGCCAGACTGGAATACTGCGATCGCCAGCGCCGCCAGCCACCATGCCGCTCCGCGCGGCTTCCCGCGCCGCGCCCCGGCAGGAGGGCTCTTGTGCCTCGTCATCGTCATTCCGCTCGCCCTCTCCGCACCGAAAAGAAAGCCTACGGCCGGCCTTTCCGCACGCACTGCCTCGCCGTGGTCTGGCGCCATCCTAGGCGGGGACCCGGGCGCTGACAAGCCTGGCGCAGCGCGCAATATGCCCGGGAAAATGGCCGGATCCAGCCTTGCCCCCTGGACCCCTTCCGGGGCCAGCTTTATGCTGTAAATCACTGTATTCATTGGCAAAAAATATCTGGCGCCCGGCTTCTCGTGATTGACATCATACGTATGGGAATCTATTGTAACGGCTGGCAAGTCGGCTCCGGATGAGAACACGATGTCACGCAAGAAGATTTCGACGACCGTCTACATCACGCCGGAGCAGAACGAGCGGCTGCATCTGCTGCACAATCGCACGAAAGTGCCGGTCGCCGTCTACATCCGGGAAGGCATCGATCTGGTCCTGAAGCGCTACGAGCACGCGCTGCCCGGGCAGATGAGCCTGACCGAAGCACAGCAACGCGGCAACAAGAAGGCGTAGCCCGAACGCAGCGCCGATCGCGCGAGCCGCGCAACGCGCGCGTCGCCTGCGCTGGTCGTGACGCGGGTTTGGGGCTAGACAAGCCCGCTCGAAAGCTGGGCCTCCTTCCGATCTACCAACACGGGGCCAGGCAGAAGCATGCCCACCGATCCGTCGATCATCCGCAACTTCTCGATCATAGCGCACGTCGATCACGGCAAGAGCACGCTCGCCGACCGCATCCTCGACCTGACCGGCGCGATCACCGAACGCGAGAAGGTCGCGCAGTTCCTCGACAAGCTCGATCTCGAGCGCGAGCGCGGCATCACCATCAAGGCCCAGACGGTACGGCTCAAGTACAAGGCGCACGACGGAATCGAGTACCAGCTGCAGCTCATCGATACGCCCGGGCACGTCGATTTCAGCTACGAGGTCAGCCGCAGTCTCGCAGCCTGCGAAGGCGCACTCCTGGTGGTGGACGCCACGCAGGGCGTCCAGGCGCAGACCGTCGCCAACGTCTATCTCGCGCTCGACAACGACCTCGAGATCATCCCCGTGCTCAACAAGGTCGATCTGCCATCGGCCGACGTCGATCGCACGGCCGAGATGATCGAGGAGGTGATAGGCCTCGACTGCAGCGGCGGGGTGCTCACCAGCGCCAAGACGGGCCAGGGCGTCGGCGAGGTGCTCGAGGCCATCGTGCAACGCATTCCCCCTCCGAAGGGCGACCGCGACGCGCCCCTGCGCGCTCTTATCTTCGACAGCTGGTACGACAGCTACCGCGGTGCGGTGGTGATGCTGCGCGTGGTTGACGGCCTGCTGAAGAAAGGCGACCGCATCGAGTTCATGGCCACCGGCCGCTCCTACGAGGTCACCGCCGTCGGCTGTTTCGGCCCGCACCCGGTGGAGCTGACGGAGCTGGGTCCCGGTGAGGTCGGGTTCGTCGCCGCCAGTATCAAGAGCGTGGAGGACACGAAGATTGGCGACACCGTGACCCTGGCCAAGCGCGCGACCACGTCGCCGCTCCCGGGCTTCAAGGAAGTGAAGCCAATGGTCTTCGCGGGCATCTTCCCGACCGACTCGGCGCAGTACGAGGATCTCCGCGACGCGCTCAGCAAGCTGCACCTGAACGATTCGTCGTTCCAGTTCGAACCGGACACGTCCGACGCGCTGGGCTTCGGTTTCCGGTGCGGGTTCCTCGGTCTCTTGCACATGGAGATCATCCAGGAGCGCCTGGAGCGGGAGTACGACATCGATCTCATCACGACGGCGCCGAGCGTCGTGTACCACGCCCACAAGAAGGACGGTGAGGTTGTCACCGTCGACAATCCCTCGAAGATGCCTGCGGTGGGTGACATCGAGCGCATCGAGGAGCCGATCATGAAGGTGACGGTCCACGTGCCCTCGGAGTTCGTGGGCCCGGTCGTCGCCCTGTGCGAGGAGCGGCGCGGCATCCAGCAGGGGATCCACTTCGCCACCAAGACGCACGTCGTCATCACCTACGAGATTCCGTTGGCCGACGTGATTCTGGATTTCCACGACAAGTTGAAGAGCGCGTCGCGCGGCTACGCCAGCATGGACTACGAGCTGGTGGGCTACCGTCCCGACAACCTGGTCAAGCTCGACATGCTGCTCAACGGCGAGCCTCTGGACGCGCTGAGTGTGATCGTCCACCACGACACCGCCTACGCGCGCGGCCGCGCGCTCGCCTCGAAGCTCAAGGAACTGGTGCCGCGCCAGCAGTACGAGGTCGCCATCCAGGCCGCCATCGGCACCAAGGTCATCGCGCGCACCACCGTGCGCGCCATGCGCAAGGACGTGACCGCCAAGTGCTACGGCGGCGACATCAGCCGCAAGCGCAAGCTCCTGGAGAAGCAGAAGGAAGGCAAGAAGCGCATGAAGCAGGTCGGCAGCGTGGAAGTGCCCCAGGAGGCGTTCCTCGCCATACTCAAGCTCGACTAGCGCTCGCTTTCGCACGATCGATGACCGGGCGGGGTTGTCCGGTCGGGATGCTCCAGCTACACACTCCGGGGCCATGCCTGGTTTCCAGAAACAAACCGCCCGCCAGCGGCGGCTCGACAAGCTCAACGCCGCGGCGCCGCCCCACGGGAGGATCGAGCACGAGGGCAGCGTGCCGTTCGGGCCCGCGCTGACCGTCGAGCGCTTCCGGCTCGAAAACGGCCTCTCGATCCTGCTGTGCGAGGATCACTCGGCTCCGGTGGTCGCGTACCACACCTGGTTCGCCGTCGGCTCGCGCCACGAGCACGAGGGCAAGACTGGCCTGGCGCATCTGTTCGAGCACCTGATGTTCAACGAGACCGAGCACCTTGCCGCCGGTGAGTTCGACCGCAAGCTCGAGCAGGCCGGCGCGGAAAGCAACGCTGCCACCTGGCTCGACTGGACGCAGTACAACGTCGCCGTCCCCAAGCAGCAGCTGGGCGTGGTGATCGAGCTGGAAGCGGAACGCATGGCGCATCTGGTGCTGCGCGAGCCGCAGGTCGAAAGCGAGAAGGAGGTCGTCGCCAACGAGCGTCGCTACCGCGTCGATGACGACGTGGAGGGCGCAGCCAGCGAGCAGCTCTGGGCCACGGCCTTCACCCGGCACGCCTACCGCTGGCCGACCATCGGCTGGATGAAGGACATCGAGGGCTTCTCGACCGACGACTGTCAGGCGTTCTACCGGACCTACTACGCGCCCAACAACGCAACCGTCGTCGTGGTCGGCGACATGTCCGAAGCAGCGGCCCTGCGCCGCATCATGCACGCCTACGGCTCGCGTCCCGCCGTGGAGCTTCCGCTCGAGGACGTGGTGCCCGAACCGCCGCAGACCTCCGAGCGGCGGTTCGAGCTCGCAAAGCCCACTGCGAGCGACAAGCTGCTGGTCGGCTACCACAGCCCTGCCCTGGGCGATTTCGACTATCCCGCGCTCTCGCTGCTCGGCGAAGTGCTGTTCGGCGGCCGCGCCAGCCGCATGCACCAGCGTCTGATCCACGAGCTGGAGCTGGCCACGGAAGTGCGCTCGTTCGTCGGGCCCTTCCGCGACCCCGGCCTCACGGAGATCTACGCCTCGGCGCGCGGCAGCCACCGCGCGGAGGAGCTGCTCGAGGTCATCGACCGCGAACTCGAGCGGGTACGCGAGGAGCCGATCCCGCTCGCGGAGCTCGAGCGCGCGCGAGCCCGGCTGGAGTTGGGCCTCCTGGCAAGCCTGGATTCCGTCGACGGCAAGGCGTCGACCATCGGCTTCTACGACACCGTGCTCGGGCGGCCCGCCGCAGCGTTCGAGCGACTCCAAGCCACGGCGCGCATCAGCGCAGGTGACCTCAGACGCGTGGCCCGGCGCTATCTCGTACCCGAGCGCCGGACGGTGGGCTGCGTTCGGCCGCAGAAGGCGAGCGGCACATGAGCAGCGACAGCACCCAGCGCATCCAGTCGAAGCGGGGCCCGCTGCTGCTCGTCGAGACGAGCCGGGCGCTGCCCCTGGTGTCCATCAGCGTGGCGCTCCGCACCGGCGCCATCGAGGACCCCGCGGGCAAGGAAGGCCTCTCACGCATTACCGCCCGGCTCATGCGCAGGACCGGCGGCGGCCTGGAGCCGCAACAGCTCGACACGCGTATCGACACGCTCGGCGGATCGCTCGGCGCGGAAATCTCCCAGAGCACACTCACCTTCCACGGCACGGTGATCCGCCGTTCCCTCGATCCGTTCGTCGACCTGTACACCGACGTCCTCACCCGACCGGGCTTTTCCGCGGACGAGCTCGCCCGACTCCAGCGCGAGACGGAGGGCGAGCTTGTCGAGCTGAGGGACAACGACCGCGCGCTGGCACGGCGCTGGTTCCGCAAGAAGCTGTACGACGGACACGGCTACGGGCGATCCGTGAGCGGCACGCTCGATACCGTGCGCGGGATCGGGCGGGATGACGTGCAGGCGCTCTACCGCCGCACGTTCTGCCCGGACAACCTCGTCTTCGCGTTCGCGGGCGACATCGACGCCGGCGTCGCGGAGGCCGTGGCTGGACGCATGATGTCGTCGCTCGGCGCGGGGGAGCGCCGACGTGACACGCTGCCCGATCCCGACATGCTGCCGGGCCGCCGCCTGGTCGTCGTGGACAAGCCCGAGCGCAGCCAGACGCAGATCATGATCGGCGGCCTGGGGACGGATCCCCACGACGAGGACCACCTGGCGCTGCACGTGGCCAACACCGTCTTCGGCGGCACCTTCACCGCGCGCATGACGGAAGAGATCCGCTCCAAGCGCGGCTGGTCGTACGGCGCCTACTCCAGCCTGCCATACGATCGGCACCGCCGCAGCTTCAGCATGTGGACCTTCCCCAAGGCAAGCGACGCGGCAGCATGTGTCGCGCTCGAGCTCGAGATGCTCGCCAAGTGGCGCGACAAGGGCATCACCAAACGCGAGCTATCCTGGGCCAAGCGCTATCTGTCGCGCTCACACGCCTTCTCGCTGGACACCGCGTCCAAGCGCGTCGGCCTCGCGCTGGACGAGGAGCTGTACGAGCTGCCGGCCGGCTACCACTCGGAGTACGTCGAGCGCATCGGGGCCATCACGCTGGACGAGGCCAACCAGGCCGTGCGCCGCCGCATCCCGAGCGACGACCTCTTGATCGTCGTCGTCGGCACCGCGTCGGAGATCGGTGACGCCGTGCGCGAGGTCATTCCGAACCTCGCGAGCACCGAGATCGTGCCGTTCGATCGCGACGCTTGATCGGGAGGCTCGAGGTTTCCGCCTAGAGCCAACCCATCAGGCCGAAGTTCAAGAGGCCGATATTGCGGTAGTTCTGGTCGACGTCCCCACGCCCGCCGGTGCGTTTGCCCACCATCGTGATGTCCAGCGTGGGCCCGAGCAGGAAGGCGAAGTGATTCACGGGCGAGATCACGAACATGCCCTGGGCCGAGAACGCCAGGCCCCACTCGCCTCCCGGGCCCGGGGCATCCATGTTGTCGTAGGTGACGCCGCCCCGGATCCAGAAGCCGACCGCCCGGCTGAACATCCAGCAGTAGCCGACGCGCGGCGCGAGCAGAAAGGCGGAGTTGTCGCGACGGCTGTCACCCGAGTACGTCGCGAACGCCACCGAGCCGCCGATGCTCAGCCCGTGGATAGGGAAATAGTCGAACGACAGGCGCGGGATCTCGTACAGATCCATCGGCGGGCGCCAAAACAGCCCGAAGTCGGTCGTGTCCGTCGCGCGGTCTCCCCCCGTGTGCTCGTGGTGCAGGCTGAGCCCGAACAGTCGATCCGCGCCGAACGCGGCCGTGCCCTGCGACGCGAACCGCTCCTGCGCCCTTGCCGGCGCTGCGCCGAGCACTCCCGCCGCCACCACCACTGCCGCTAGCGTCTTGTGCATCGTGCTTCCTCCGTTGTCTGCAGTTTCCACATAGAGCCCGCCCGGAACCCTACGCTACCAGAGCCCGGCGACCGCCGGCCCCGGCAGAGTGTGTGCCGCTCACGCCAGACCCACGTGACCGGCGATCGCATCGGCGATCGCCTGGCCAGCGTCCCGCGCGCTGTCCTCGCGACTGGCCACGATGTCGCCCGCTGCGAGCTCGACGCGCAGATCCACGTAGATCTTCAACTTGGGCTCGGTACCGCTCGGACGCACCAGCACGCGGCTCTCTCCCTCGAGCTCGAGCGCGATCAAGCTGGTGTCCGGCAGCCAGCGCGGCCGCTCCCCTCCCCCGCTCCGGTAGTCGACCGAGCCCACAACCTTGTGCCCAGCCAGCTCTGCGGGGAGCTCCGCGCCGAGCTTCTGCATGGCCTGGGCGATCTCGCCCTGCCCTTCGGTGCCCGGACGTACGATGCTCTTCTGCAGGCTGATCCACAGACCGTACTTCCTGTACAGCGCCTCCAGCCGCTCGAGCACGCTCACGCCCTCGGCTCGACAGCGCGCGGCCAGGTCCGAAAACAGCACAGCCGCACTGATGCCGTCCTTGTCCCGCACGATGTGGCCGACCGAATAACCGAGCGCTTCCTCGTAGCCGAACACGTAGCGCACGCCTCCGGCGTGTTCGAGATCGAGCGCTGCGTTCCAGATCCATTTGAAGCCGGTGAGCGTCTGCTCGAATGCTGCGCCGCGCGAACGGGCGATCGCGCCGAGCATGGGTGACGAGACGATGCTGGAGATGACGAGGGGCGTCGGACGCGCCGCGGCGTGCTCGAGCACGAAATCGGAGAGAAGCAGGCCGACCTGGTTGCCGGTGAGCTGCACCCAGCGTCCGGTGACCGTGGGAACGCAGATGGCGAGACGATCCGCGTCGGGATCGTTCGCGATCACGAGCTCGGCCTTCTCCTGGTCGGCGAGCGCCTTCGCCAGATCGAGCGCGCCGGGCTCTTCTGGATTGGGGAAGCGCACGGTCGGGAAGCGACCATCCGGCTCCGCCTGCTCCGGCACGACCGTCACGCGCTTGTAGCCCGCGTGCGCGAGCGCCTGCTGGGCAAAACGCCAGCCCACGCCGTGCATCGGCGTGTACACGATGCCGAAGTCGGCATCGGCGGGGCCCTTGGGGCGGATGGCGTCGAGCTCCATCAGGTAGCGCTCGAACAGGGAGTCGGGGACGCGCTCGACGCGGTCGCTCCTGCCCTGCATCGCGCCTGCGAGGAGCGGCACGTCCTTGGCCGCGCCGACCTGTTCGATGAAGTGTGCGATGCGGCTGTCGACCGGCGCGATGATCTGCGCGGCGTTCGGCGCGTAGACCTTGTAGCCGTTGTACTCGGGCGGGTTGTGGCTGGCTGTGATGACCACCGCCGCAATCGCCGCGAGCTGGCGCGCGGCGTAGGCCACAACCGGCGTCGGCACCGGCGAGTCGAAGTAGCGCACCGTGAGCCCCGCCGCGGCCAGCACGCCCACGGTGTCGTCGGCGAACTGCCGGCTGGTGGTGCGGCCGTCGTAGCCGACAACCACGGGCAGACTGCGCGCATCGGGAAGCGTGAGCAGATAGTCGGCGAGCCCGCGCGTGGTCCGGAGGATCACCGCCCGGTTCATCCGGTTGATGCCGGCGCCTACGATGCCGCGCAGCCCGGCCGTGCCGAACTCGAGCGGTGCGTGCATGCGCTCGGATAGCTCGTCCGTGTCGCCGCGCTCGATGATCGCCTCGAGCTCCGCCCGCGTTTCCGGATCCGGATCGCCCGCGGCCCAGGCCCGGGCCTTGTCCACCAGTTCGTCGCTCATCAGGGGCAGGATACGTCAGCCAACGCGGCTTGGGGCCGCTCGCGGGTTTCCGGTCCGCCGACCGGGCCGGGCATGGCTTCCCCCTCCTGAGACGGCGGAGCCGGCGATTTGGAGGGGGCGGCCGCCCGCAGCCACCTGGGGCGGCGAGGACCGGCCGGGGGGAGGCAGCCCCTAGTTCTGCTTCTTCAACGCCTTGGCCAGGGCCTCGGCCAGGGAGGTGTCGTAGCTCCCCGATGCGAAATGCTCGTCGGCGAGCACTTGCCTGAGGAAGGCGAGATTCGTCGCGCGCGGGCCCTTGGGCCCCATCAGCACGAGACGCGTGGCGGCCAGCGCCTTGTCGAGCCGCGCGATGGCCTCCGCCCGATTGGCACCGTGGGCAACAACCTTGGCAATCATCGGATCGTAGAACGGGGTCACGTCGCCGCCCTCCACAACGCCGGTGTCGACGCGCACGCCGGGCAGACCCTCCGGCCAGACGAGCTCGTCGATGTGACCGGGCTGCGGCACGAACATCTTCGACGGGTCCTCGGCGTAGACGCGGCCCTCGACGGCGTGCCCGTTCAGGGTCGGCTCGAGCGCAGCGGCGGGGATGGCTTCGCCGGCAGCGACGCGGAGCTGCAACTCGACCAGGTCGAGACCGGTGACGAGCTCTGTGACGGGATGCTCGACCTGCAGCCGCGCGTTGACCTCGAGGAAGTAGAGCGAGCCGTCGGCGTCGGCGACGAACTCGACGGTGCCGGCGCCGACGTAGCCGACCTTCTCCACGACGCGCAGGGCGTCCTCCCACAACTTGCGGCGGCGCGCTCCGCCCTCCTCGCCCTGGAAGAACGCGGCGGGCGACGGCGACTCCTCGATGATCTTCTGGTGGCGGCGCTGCACGCTGCACTCGCGCTCGCCGTAGGCAACGCTGTTGCCGTGGCTGTCGCGGAAGATCTGCACCTCGATGTGGCGCGGGTGCGTGAGGTACTTCTCGATGTAGACGCGGCCGTCGCCGAAGGCGGACTTGCCGCGGTCGGCACAGGTTCGCGCGGCGCGCTCGAGCTTGGACTCGTCGTCGACGACCTGCATGCCGATGCCGCCGCCGCCACCGGCGGTCTTGATCAGGACGGGCAGACCGATACGATCGGCTTCGGAGCGGAGCTTCTCGACGTTGTCGGGCTCGATGGGACCGGGGCTGCCGGGCGGCGGCGCGACGCCGACGGAGCGAGCGACTTCGCGTGCCTTGATCTTGTCGCCGAAGGCTTCGAGCGCTTCGGGAGGCGGACCGATGAAGGTTGCCCCTGCTTTCGCGACGGCCTCGGCGAAGGCGCGGTTTTCGCTGAGCAGGCCGTAGCCGGGATGCACGGCGTCGGCGCCGGTGTGCTCGATGGCGGCGACGACGGCGGCGACGTTCAGGTAGCTGTCCTTGACGGGCGGCGGACCGAGCCGGATGGCCTCGTCCGCGGCGGCGACGTGGGGCGCGGTGACGTCGGCGTCGGAAAACACGGCGACCGTCTTCAGGCCCATCCGCTCGCAGGTGCGAAGCACGCGGCAGGCGATTTCTCCTCGGTTGGCGACCAGGACTTTCTTGAACACGGGGGGATACTTCGCGGACGAGACATCCCTCGTCAAGGGGGCGCTCGCTCTGGGCTCCGGAGGGCTGCCGGCTACGTGGGGCCCCCCTTCGGCCCCCACTCCGCCGACAGCCCTCCGGAGCCCGGCGCTCGCTTGGGCCTTGTGTGTCGACCAGCCGCGCCGGTGTGGACGGCGCGCCCGGCGCTCGCTTGGGCCTTGTGTGTCGACCAGCCGCGCCGGTGTGGACGGCGCGAGTCGGCTACTGCGCGGCGGGGATTTTCTGAGCGCTAGTTGGCCGCAGGCGGCGGAGACGTCGTCGCCGCGGCGGGTGCGGACGAAGCAGCTGAGGCCGAACTGGGCGAGCTCCTCGCGGAAGGCTTCGACGCGGTCGTCGGGCGAAGCGCCGAGCGCAGAGGCCTCGATGCTGTTCATTGGGATGAGGTTCACCTTCACGCGCAGGCCCTTGAGCAGCTTCGCGAGCTTCGTCGCGTGCTCGACGCTGTCGTTCTGTCCCGCGATGAGCGTGTACTCGATGGTGATGCGGCGGCGCTGCGGCAGCGGATAGCGGCGCAGCGCCTCGACCAGCCGCTCGACGGGGTAGCTCTTGTTCATCGGCACGATGCGGTCGCGCGTTTCGTTGTCGGGCGCGTGCAGGCTGACGGCGAGGCCGATGCGGCCGCCGAAATCCTCGCCGAGGCGCGCGATGCCGGGCACAAGCCCGACCGTGCTGACGGTGATGCGGCGCAGACCCATGCCGAAGCCGTCGGCGTGCGAGATGAGCCGGATGGCACGCGCGGTCTCGTCGTAGTGATGGAGCGGCTCGCCCATGCCCATGAAGACGAGATTGCGCAGGTCCTCGTTCGGCTCCAGGTACCGGCGCGCCATCTGCACCTGCGCGACGATCTCCGCGGCGCCGAGGCCGCGCACAAGCCCGGCCTGACCGCTGGCGCAGAACACGCAGCCCATGGCGCAGCCGTACTGCGTGGAGATGCAGAGCGTGACCCGCTGGCGCGCGGGCTCGTCCTCTTCCTCGTCGTCGACCGCGGCGGCAGCGTCGGCGTCCTCCGGGGGCGCGCCGTCATCGCGTCTGGTCATCGGGATGATCACGCACTCGACGCGCGCGCCGCCCGAGAGCTCGAGCAGCAGCTTGCGCGTGCCGTCGGCGGCGCGATGCACGTGCGCGACCGTGGCGGGCTCGGCCAGGCCGGCTTCGGCGAGCCGCTCGCGCAAGGGCGCGGGCAGATCGGTCATCTGGGCGGGGTCCATCACGCCGCGGTGGTGGATCCAGCGGAAGATCTGCCGCGCGCGGAAGCTCCGCTCGCCCATTTCCGCAACCACGCTCTGCCACTCTTCGGGCAGGCGCGCGACCGGGTGCAGCTCGGCGGGGCCGAGGTCGCGGGTCTTCGTCGCGTCCGGCGTCATGACTCGAGCTTCTTCGCCTCGTCCCAATAGCCGTCCATCTCCTCGAGCGGCACGCCGCCGGACGGCTTGCCGTCCTTGCCGCGCGGCCAACCGCCGTGGCACTCCTTGACGCGCTGCTCGACGTGACCGAAGCGCGCGCTGAAGCGATCGGCTGTGGCGCGCAGCGCCATCTCGGCGTCGACGCCGTGGTGGCGCGCGAGGTTCACCAGCGCGAACAGCAGATCGCCGAGCTCGTGCTCGACGCGCGCCTTGTCGCCTCCTTCGAGGGCCTCGTCCAGCTCGTCGAGCTCCTCGGCGACCTTGGCGCGCGAGCCGCGCCCGTCAGGCCAGTCGAAGCCCACGCGGCTGACCTTGTCGCCGATGCGCTGCGCGCGGTAGAGCGCGGGCAGCGAGCGCGGCACCCCGTCGAGCAAGGGGCGGTCCTTCTTCTCGTTCGCCTTGATGGTCTCCCAGTTACGGAGCACCTCGTCGCTGCCGCTGACCTCGACGTTGTCGAAGACGTGCGGATGGCGGCGCACTAGCTTGTCGACGATGCCGCGCACCACGTCATCCGGGCCGAAGCTGCCCTCGTCGCGCGCAAGCTCGGAGAGGAACACGACCTGCAGCGCTAGATCGCCAAGTTCCTCTTTCAGATGCTCGCGGTCGTCGGAGTCGATGGCGTCGATGACCTCGCAGGCCTCCTCGAGGACGTAGCGGCGCAGCGACCGGAAATCCTGCTCGCGGTCCCAGGGGCAGCCGTCGGGCGCCAGCAGGCGCTGCATCAGCGCAACCAGGCTGGGAAAGGTGTGGCCGCGCTGCTCGTCGAGCGGATGCTCGTCGGGGATGTCGAACGGGCGTGACATGGCGCGTTGACCTAGCACGTCGGGGCAGCGCCGTCCTGGCGCGAGCGCCTCTGTCCGTCTAGCCTCCCCGGCATGGACACGAGCTCACCGCTGCTCACGCGCCGCGACGGACCCGTCGCCACCCTCACCCTCGCCCGCCCGGGCACCCGGAACGCGCTGAACCGCGAGCTCGTCCGCGCTCTCGGCGCGGCGCTGGCCGAGGTCGCCGCCGACCCGGATGTGCGCGCGGTAGTGCTGACCGGCTCCGGCGAGAGCTTCTGCTCGGGCGCGGATTCTGAAGAGCGCGATGGTCGAGAGCCAGGACGTCGACATGGCCGAGCGCATCGACGAGTTCCACGCGATCATCAAGACGATCACCCACGCACCGAAGCCGTTCATCGCCGCGATCGACGGCGCGGCCGTCGGCTTCGGCGCGGACCTCGCGTTGGCCTGTGACCTCCGGGTGATGTCGAACCGCGGCTACCTACAGGAAAAGTTCGTGAAGATCGGCCTGATGCCCGACGGCGGGGGCAGCTTCTGGCTGCCGCGGCTGGTCGGGCTCGGACGGGCGCTCGAGTTCTTGATGCTGGGCACGAAGATCGAAGCGGCGCTGGCACTGGAGCTGGGGCTCGTCAACCGCGTGGTGGTGCCCGAGGAGCTGGACAAGAGCGCCGCGGCGCTGGCGAGCGAGCTCGCCAACGGCCCGCCGCTCGCGCTCACCGCGATAAAGACCGCCGTGCGCGAGAGCGCCATCGGCGGCATCGACGAGGCCCTCGCCCGCGAGAAAGCGGGTCAGGTGAACCTGCTGGCCTCGCAGGACCTGATGGAAGGCGTGATGGCCTGGGCGCAGCGCCGGGCTCCGGAGTTCAAGGGCAAGTAGCGGCGCTTGGGGGATTCTAGTCGGGTAGGCCCGGGCGTTGCCGCCCGGGCCCCCCTATGTCGACTTCCAGCACCCATCCGTCGCGCATTCCATCAGAGTGTCGCGTAGCTTGCCCAGGGCTTGGTGGGCACTCCGCCCTGGTCGAAACCCATACGAGCAGTCCAGAAAGTCCTGCTCGTACACGGTTTCTAGAAGCATGGCTACCGCCCGCTGGAGCACCTTGTCCTCGAAGGTTGGGATGCCCAGCGGCCGGGTCTGCCCGTTGCCTTTCGGGATGTACACCCGCCGGACGGGTGGCGCCCGGTATTCGCCAGAATGCGCGCGGTTGACCAGGGTCTCGAGGTTCGCCTCGAGTTCCTCGCCATATTCATCCGCGCTGCATCCGTCGACTCCAGTCGCGCCGTCCTTGCGGGTGCGCTGATAGGCTTCGTGCAGCCACTCCTCGTCCATGTGATGCGACAGCGACCACAGCGCTGCGTCCGGCATTCGCTTCGCCAGTTCCGCTATCCGTTCGTATTTCGTTGAGACAGTTTCCGAGCGTGACATCCCGGCTCTCTTTCATCCGAACAGTTCCGTGTTCCGGCATCCCGCTTCGCTCGGAAGGGTCCCATCGGACAGGTTCCCCTTCGTCATCACTATTATCAGGATGCTCCGACTTCTCGCCGGCCTCTGCGCCGCTTCGTTTCCTTATCGACGCCGTACCGCCCAACAGACGGCACCGACGAGATCTCCCAGCTTTCCAGGAATCCCTTCTGTGCACGTGCCCTGCTCTCTGACCTCGGTTCGAGCCAGCCTTTGGTCTGGTGTTGCCTTCCACCTTCCTGACGGTGTCGGCCTCGAACGGTTTCTTTACGCGGCTCAATCACACGGCCCACGCACTCGCTGTCTACGCTTCGCCTTCGGGTCGCACCTCCAGCGCAAGACTCGCTTCCGGATGTACCTCGCGCGTACGCTCGGCCTTGGCCGGACGGGGTTTCCACCCGCGGGGTTTCACTCCAAGGTTTCAACGCATGGCATCCTCCTCGGCTGGACTTGGGCTGGCGCACCAGGAAGGCGGGAAGGCGGGAAGGGTTCTTGGGGCGCGCTCGTTCATCCCGATGCGTCGCGAGCACGATCAGCGCCGCACCGAACGCTCCAGCCTCTGGATGAGCCGCGTCCGGTCGGGCAACCCTCGACCCAGTAAACCTTGATCCCCCGGACAGGGCCGACACCTAGAATAGGTAGCGCTCGCCGGAGTCGCACAGGACGGTGACGACGTTGCCGCCCGGGAGCCGGCGGGCGACCTCCACCGCGGCGTGGACGTTCGCGCCGGACGACGGCCCCGTGAGCAGCCCCTCCTCGCGCGCGAGCCGCCTCACCATGCGCTCCGCGGCCACGTCGCTGACGGCGATGATCTCGTCGACCACGCTCTTGTCGAAGATCTCCGGCACGAAACCGGCGCCGAGCCCCTGGATGCCATGCATCCCCGGCGGCTTGCCTTCCAGCACGGCGCTGCCCGCCGGTTCAACGGCCACGATCTGCACGCCGTCGAGGCGCTGCTTCAGCGCCCGACCGACGCCGGTGACGGTGCCGCCCGTTCCCACGCCCGCCACGAACGCCGCGATGTCGCTATCCGTCTGTTCGAGGATCTCGACGGCGGTGCCCAGCTGGTGGCTTTCGGGGTTGGCGGGATTGTCGAACTGGCTCGGCATGAACGCGCCGGGCGTCTCGGCGATGAGCTGGTGCGCACGGCCGACGGCGCCCGACATGCCGTCGAGCGCCGGAGTCAGCACTATCTCGGCGCCATAGGCGCGCAGGATGTAGCGCCGCTCCAGGCTCATGTCCTCGGGCATCACCAGCACGCACCGGTAGCCTCTGACCGCGGCGATCATCGCCAGGCTGATGCCTGTGTTGCCACTGGTCGCCTCGATGAGCGTCGCACCCGGCGCCAGGCGGCCGTCGCGCTCGGCAGCGAGGATCATCGACAGGGCCGGGCGGTCCTTGACGCTGCCGCCCGCGTTGTCGAGCTCGCACTTGCCCCACACGGTCGCTCCGCCCTCCGGACTGAGGTGCGCCAGACGCACCAGCGGCGTACGGCCAATCAGCCCGAGCACGCCGTCGGCGACGATCAGCCCGCCCTGGGTGTGGTGCGCGTGCTGATCCCCCGGACCGGATTTCTCGTTGTCTGCCATCGGTCGCACGCTACCTCAACGGTCGATAGTAGGCGACCGGTGCGCGTGATCGCGCCGCGATGCCGGCCGATCAGGTCGACTCGTCGAGGAGCTCCGCAGCGCGGCCCCCCACGCCGTACGTCCCGCAGGGCTCCGGCAGCTTGGTAAGCACGCGGGCCATCACAACCGGGCGACCCAGACGGCTGCTCGCCACGGCGCTAGTGACCTGCCCCACCTCGACGCCCTCGTTACCAGCGCTCACCGGCGTGCCGGGCTCCGGGACCGGGCCGTCCTCCACCGACAACGTCACCAGACGGCGTTTCACGCGGCCGCGCATGTCCTGCATGCACACGACTTCCTGTCCGAGGTAGCAGCCCTTCGTCCAGGAGACGGCCTTGCGATCCAGCGAGGCCTCGTGCGGGTTGTCCTCGGAAGTGTAGTCGACGCCGAAGACGGGCACGCCGCGCTCGATGCGCAGCTCGGCCCAGTCCGCCGGCTCCGCGCGCGCCACGTCGAAGCCCCCGGCCGACAAGAGCGCCTGCAACGTCGCCGCGGCCGCCGCGCGCGGCACGACCACGGCGGCGCCGCCGAGGCCCGTTGGATCGACCGCGGCCAGCACACCGCCTGTCGCCGGCACGACCGCGGAAGCCAGCTCGAACGCGCGCGGGCCGTGCAGCGAGAGCCAGGTCTGCTCGTTCGATCGCTCGAACAGCTCCGCGTCCTCCATGATCAGGAATCTGTCCAGTGTCTCGAACAGCTGCGCCGCGCGATCCGCCGCAACGGACAGATACAGCGCTTCCTCCCCCGCGACGACGACCACGTCCGACTGCACCTTGCCCTGCTTGGTCAGAAAAAGCCCCCAGGCGCCCTTGCCCGGGGACAGCGCTGCGGCATCGCACGTGACAAGCCCGTTGAGCCACGTGTAGCGCTCCGGCCCGGTGACGACGAGCGTCCCCCGATCGGACTCCTCTACGATCAGCGCGCCACGGCGCGCCGCCCGGCTGGCCTGGCTGGGTTCGCTCATGCTCTTCGAGACGTAGTCTCCGCCGGCGCGGAGTCAAGCCGTGCGACCGAGGCCGGCTCAATCGAGGGGGACACCGTCCCGCTCGGTTGGATAGATCGGTCCGTCCTTGATGGTCACGTCCTCGACCTTGCCATCCGCATGCTTCACGGTCAGCGGCACGCCCAGGGAGGCGTTCGCGTTGACGAGACTCTGGGCGTCTCCCTCCTCCATCCGGCTCACGTCCTTGCCCTTGATGCGGAGGACCTGGTCGCCCCGCTTCAGCCCGACCCGGCCGGCAGGCGACGCCTTGATCACGCGGGTGATGAAGATGTTGACGGTGCGGAGCTCGTAGTAGAAGCCGAGGCCTACGCGCGCATGCGCAGGCTCGACTACCAACGTGATGTGCGCGCCGGTGTCGCAGGAGACGTCGAGCGTGCCCGCGTTGACCGCCTCGCGAAAATCCGGAACGGACTTGACGCAGATCGGGTGGTCGTTGATGGGGTTCTCGTCCCACAGCTCGACCTGCACGCCGGTACCGGGCTTGATCCAGTAGTTTTCCCTCTTCTGGTCCGGCCACGTCGGCTGGAGCGTGTTGGACTGGGTCGGGGTATGGATGATTTCCCGGCCGCCGATTTTCAGGATCGCGTACGGATCGGGCTTCTCGCCACCGGTGGTGTCCCACGGACGCCCGTCGCGTGTCTTCGGCGGGATCTCCGCGGACTTGAACGTGATGAAGAACAGATTCGACGGCGGCGGGGGCTCGAGCTGGGCACCGGCGCGAGGCGCGTGAACCGGCGGATGCAGCTCGGGATAGACGGCAGGGCACCCGGCCAGCGGCACGCCCAACAGCGCGAGGCCGAGGCCCACAAGTCGCGACTTCCGACGCTGGACTCGAGGGCTCACCATGCGCCGGAGGCTATCACAGCGCCTGGGGCTGGCTAGGGGGAACCTCGGAGCTGCGCCGGCGCTTTTCGCTGCCCCGACTCTGCGCTATGCGCGGGGCATGACGGATGCGGTCTCTATCGACGCGCTCTCGGATCACGTGGGCGGCGTAGTCCAGCTCTCCGGCTGGCTCTACAACAAGCGCTCCAGCAAGAAGCTCCATTTCCTGGAGCTGCGCGACGGCACGGGCATCGTCCAGTGTGTGGTGTTCAAGGGCGACGTAAGCCCGGAGCTCTTCGAACTGGCCGGGCGCCTCCCACAGGAAACGTCGCTGTCGCTCGTGGGCGAGGTGCGGGAGCATCCCAAGCACAAAGGAGTGTTCGAGATCGGCGTCAAGGAGCTGTCGGTGATCGCCGAGGCCGCGGAGTATCCCATCACTCCCAAGGAACACGGCACCGACTTCTTGATGGACCATCGCCACCTGTGGCTCCGCAGCAAGCGGCAGCACGCGATCGTCAGGGTGCGCCACGCGATCGTCCAGGCGATCCGCAACTTTTTCGACGACCGTGGTTTCACTCTGGTGGACGCGCCGATCTTCACGCCCAACGCGTGCGAAGGCACGAGCACGCTGTTCGAGACGGACTACCACGGCCAGCCGGCGTATCTGACCCAGTCGGGACAGCTCTACATGGAGGCGGCTGCGGCCGCCTTCGGCAAGGTGTACTGCTTCGGACCGACGTTCCGTGCGGAGAAGAGCAAGACGCGGCGCCACCTGGCGGAGTTCTGGATGGTCGAGCCGGAGGTCGCCTTCATGGACCTCGCCGGGGACATGCAGCTCGCGGAGGATTTCCTGTGCGCGATCGTCTCGCACGTGCTGGCAACCCGACGCGCGGAGCTCGAGACACTCGAGCGCGACATCTCGAAGCTCGAATGCGTGAAACCGCCGTTTTCGCGCATCACCTACCACGAGGCGATCGAGATCCTGCGCGAAGCGGGCCACGACGCGAAACCCGGCGATGATTTCGGTGGCGACGAGGAGACCGTCATCAGCGCGCGCTTCGACCGACCGGTCATCGTGCACCGCTACCCGACCGCGCTGAAGGCGTTCTACATGAAGGCGGACCCGGAGAGCCCGGAGCTGGCCCTGTGCATGGACGTTCTTGCACCGGAGGGCTACGGCGAAATCATCGGCGGCGGCCAGCGCGAGGATGACCTCTCGACACTCGAAGGGAAGGTCGAACAGCACCAGCTGCCGCGCGAAGCGTTCGAGTGGTACTTCGACATCCGCCGCTACGGGAGCGTCCCGCACGCGGGCTTCGGCCTCGGCGTCGAGCGCAGCGTGGCGTGGATCTGCGGGCTGCCGCATGTGCGGGAGACCATTCCGTTCCCCCGCATGTTGAACCGGCTGTCGCCCTGACGAGCCTCCGCGCTCCGGCGCGTGCCGTCCGCGCAGGCACCCGGAGGCGCGTCCGACCAGCACGGCGAAGTCGCGCGCTTGCGAAACCGCCTGGCCAGACGGCCGAGACGCGAAGCAGGCTCGCACCCAACGCTCCGCCCGTGCGCTGGACGAGCACGGGCGGCGGCAGCGACTGTCAAGTGCGGCGGCGGGCCAATGAGAGCGCGAGCTTTTCCCGGCTGGCGCACGACATTTTACAAGCAACGTGCAGAGTGCGACGGGGCGCACTACATTTGAAATCGACGCGACCGGCAGCCGACAGCTCCACAACTTCTCCCCAACGCCGGGCCGCTCGATGAATCGAACACGCCATGACACAGTCGAACCGGATGATCAGGGTTGAACTGCGACGCCTACGCGCGCGCGCGGAGCACCGGAGGTAGTCATGGCCCGGATGTTCGGCTTCATCGGCAATCGTTCTGACCTCGGTGCACGCGTGCTGGAGGTCAACGCCGATACGCTCAGGGTCAAGCGTCCCCAGGATCAGTCGCTCGGTTGGGGCGTGGGCTTCTACCAGTCCGGTGAGGTGCTCCTGAGGCGCCGCCCCCTCGACGAACGCGACGTCATCGATCTGGCCGAGGCGGCGGAGAACGTCCGCACCGATGTGCTCATCGGACACGTGCGGCGGGCCAGCGTCGGCTCGCTCCGGACCGAGAACACCCACCCCTTCCGCTACCGGATGTGGCTGTTCGCCCAGACCGGCACCATCGGCGGCTTCTTGCGCCTGCGCGAGCGCCTGCTGGCCTCCCAGCCCGAATTCCTGCGCCGCAACGTGCGGGGGGACACCGACAGCGAGCTCTTCTTCTACCTCTTCCTGTCGTTCCTGCACGACGCCGGGCATCTCGACGAGGCGCACGTGGCGCCCGAGCACGTTGCCACGGCGCTCAGGGCATCGATTTCGCTGGTGGACCGGCTCTCGGCAGAGGAAGGGCACGGCGAGAACCGCGGTGATCTGCTGGTGACCAACGGGGAGCACATGATCGCGGTGCACCGCAACGGCGTGATGGCCTATCGGGTGCTTCACGGCCGTCACGACGTGGAAGAGCTGCTCGGCGAAGACGGGCTCAAGCAGGTCCGCATCCCGAGCGTCGATAGCACGCGGTTTTCACTGATCGCGTCGGAGCTCGACAACGTGCCGCCGGGCTGGACTCCGGTCGAAGGTCGGGCGATCGTCACGATGACGCGCACCGATGACCCGGTCACCGAGCCCCTGTAGCCACACCCGCCCTCCCCGCGGCCCGCGCCGTGGGCTCGCCGCGGTCTGGGTCCTGGCTCTGCCTTGGCTGCTGGTGTCGGCATGCGGCGGCACGCGGCCCCTCAGGTTCCCCGCCGCCGGGCAGGAGTCCGACGCGCCCCGCCAGGCGCCCGGCGTCGCCTTCGACCCCGCACCGGAGATCCCGCCGGCTACGTCGTCGGGCAACCCTGCGCAGGGGCTCGTGGTTCTGCGTACGCCCGCGAACCCTGCGGCTGCACGCGAGGCCGTGCGCGAGTTCTTCCGCGCAGTCGTCGATGAAGCTCCCGACAAGCTGGACAATCTCATCGACGCCCAGGCCTACATCCAGACCGGCTCGGGTCACGGGCGAGTGCGCGCCCGCTCGTACTGGCAGCAGCGCCTTTCCCGCCTGGACTACGGGGCGCTGTCCGGGCAGCTGGTGTACCGCCCGAGCGCGGTCGAGACCTATCGCGCTGTCGATGTCCAACGGCTGCGCTCGACTCGCCATTTCCCGGTGTCGCCCGGAAACGACGACATCCTGATCCGCGTACCGATCGCAGTTCCGCGCGTCGGGAACACCCGGCTCTTCGGTGACGAGATCCTGTTCGTGCTCCATCCCCGGGCGCAGGGCTACGTCATCAGCGAGATGGTCGAGGACTTCCAGATCACATAGCGTCGCGATGCGCGGCGGAGCCGGCCCGGAGCAGAATCGCGACCGCCGATCTAGTTCAAGCTCGACGCCCGGGAGAACGGCGGGTCGAGGCGGCCCTGTTCCTTCGCTTCCGCCAGGGCCCGGAGCGCGGTCCGGTAGCCGCGCATCATCAGCGAGCGCGCCGTGAAGCGATTGAGGTAGCCGAACATTCCGATGTCTGGCGCGATATCGATGAAGCGCGTGTGCGGATACTCGCGGGAGTACAGATCGACGCCGCGCCGCTCCTTTTCGGTGAGCACGATATTGAGCGACTGGTTGAGGACCTTGAACGGCCCGCGTCTCGCCACGCTACGCGCGTCGCTGCTGGTGTCCTCGGGCCGGTAGATGTTCGAGATGATGACGATATCGGCGCCCGCCTCCACCGCCACATCGGCGGACAGCGTCCGCACCACCTCGCCGTCGAGGTGATAGCGGCCATGGATCTCGGTACGGGCGGAACAACCCGGGAATGCAGCACGAGGCAGCCACCGCCTGGCTGATCGGCGTGTCGGAATCGTAGCCGCGGCCGAAGACGACGCGCTGCGCGCGGTCGATGTCGACCGCCGTGATGATCAGCCGGTTGTCGACCTGGCGGAAGTCGTTGACCGGCAGATACCGCCTGAGATAGCGCTCCAGCCGGTCGATGGAAAACAGGCCGGAGGTCAGATACCCGGGATCGAGGAAGTCGCGCGGCCGGGGCGCGCCGAAAAAGGTGCTCATGTGCAGGCGCGGCCCGTTGTGCCGCCTCTGCCAGGGCAATCGGTAGCCGTCGACCAACACGTCGAGCGGGATGCCCTGTCCGTAGGTGGCCGCCACGATCGCGCCCGCGCTGGCGCCCACGAAGATCCCCGGGGACAGGCCAAGCTCCTCGCACGCGCGCAGGACGCCGAGGTGTGCGATGCCGCGCGCTGCTCCCCCCGTACCGACGAATGCGACTGTGGGCCTTTGCATGGGCTGCCTCGAAGCTGATCTGGTTCCGATCCAGGCCCCCCATGGCTACCCCGCAGCACTGCTGCACCGCCGGGCGACCCAGCTGATCGCCCATTGAACCTGGACGATCGGCATGAGCCACGCCAGCCACAGTATAACGCAGCGCGTTGGCGTGGGGCCAGCTTTTCGCCGCGACGCGGGCAACCACGCGAAGGACCTGGGCGGGCCTTCACATGCCGGAGAGGATCTTGAAGCTCTCTCCGGCGGGCACGAGCTCGAGCCGATTGTCCGCGACCGTGCGGCGCCACACGTCGCCCTCTTTCGTCGGGATTTTGTAGCTCGCGCTGTACGTGAAGTCGACGTAGATGGTGTTGCGGCGACCCTTGCCCACGCTCCGATAGCGGATCTCGTAGCGGATCGCCTTGGTCTTCCGGAACTCGTCCTCGAGGTACTTCTTGAGGCCCGCGTAGTCGAGGTCGTCGCTGGCGTCGATGTTGCCGCCGTCCTCGTAGTATCGAGGGTCCGCCATCTGCATCAGCAGCGCGATGTTGCGGTGCTCGACTGCGTGCCGGTAATCCTCGCAGAACTGGATCACGTGCCGGTTGAAGGTGGTGGCCTCAACGTCCGTGTTGGGGATCGTCGTCTTGGTGCAGCCGGACAGCACGGCCAAGGCCAGCAGGCCGACCAGCAGGAACAGGTGTCGGGCAGAGACTCGCATTCGGTCGTCTTGAAAAACGCTCGGGTCACCGGACGCATTCCGGCGCCGGGACACTGCCAGAAGGCGTGGGGAACGGGCAAGAGAGGTCATTTCCGTCCGGCTCCCGACGCATCGAGCGCCACCAGCAGGCTGGGCCATCCCGGCGCGGCTCCGCCGACCCGGCCGTCTGACCGCTCCGCCTCGGCGTGAACCCGGGCCAGCTGCTCCCGCACCGGACCTGCTTCCGGCCCGCGCCCCAGCAGGACCGCGATCGCTCCGGGTTCCGGCAGAACCCAACCCGCCGCAGACCAGATCCCCCGCACCACGGGAACCACGTCCTCCACCGCCACGACCAGCAGCGCCTCGGCGTCGCCGGTGGCGATCAGAATCCCAGCCCGCCAGGAGCGCCTCGGTAGCAGCCGCCGGACCGATGCCGACCGAGAAGCAGGGCCCCCGCAGGCCGAAGGCGATGGAGCATGCGCCTGGCGATAGATTCGGGGAAGTGCCCGGGAAGCGGCGCGGTTCCACGCCGCGGGCGCCACGGGATCGTCGGCGCTCGTCGAACTGGTCGTTGATGCCCAGCGTGGCAGCCGCGCTCCCGACCACAACGCCCGTGCGCTCCGGCAGCTCGCCGTCGAACTGTTCGAGCACACTGGCAACCGCGGCCACTACCAGAGAGCTCACCGCATCGAGCCGCGCGAGCTTGACGCGCTCCAATCGCGTCCGGGGCAGCACCGCGTCCACATCCAGGCTCTTCTGCGGCCGGCCAACGGCGAGCAGCCGCGGATGCGCCCGGGTACGAGCGCCGTCGCCGGCCTCGTCCCTGGCTCCCAGCACGAGCGCGGCATTCGCGCCGCCGAACGCAGCGGAGAGCTTCAAGCAGCGACGGGGGTTGCCCGACTCGTTCCGCGAAAGGAGCCGACCGCGAAACGCCGGGTCCAGCTCGCCCTCGCCAGCAGCGGCCGGCAGCACACCGCGCTCGATCGCATCGAGCCCCGCCAGGCTTTCCAGCGCGCCCCCCGCGCCCAGCGTGTGGCCGATGACGGCCTTGAACGGATGCACCACGGCCCGCTCCACGCCGTCGCCGAGCGCAAGCTCCATTGCGCGGGCCTCGGCCGCGTCGTTGAAGGGTGTGCCCGTTGCATGCGCGCTCACGAGCTCGACTGCGGCGACGCCGGCGTCGTCCAGCGCGGCGCGCGCGGCCCTGCCGAGGCCGCTGCCGCTCCGGTCCGGAGCGGTCGTGTGGACCGCGTCGCTGCTCGCCCCGAAGCCGAGCACGCGGCCGTACACGCGCTTCGCGCCGTGGCCGGGCAGCGCAAGCGCCACGAGCGCTGATCCTTCGCCCAGCGCCATACCGTCGCGTCCCTGGCGGAACGGAGCCGAACGCGTCGCACTGGTCGCTCCGAGCGCCTCGAACCCGGCTGCGATGAACACCGACAGCGCATCGTAACCCCCCGCGATCACCAGATCGGCCTGGCCCAGTTCCAGACGACGGCACGCGAGCCCGACAGCGACGGTCGAGGAGGCGCAGGCCGCCAGGATCTGCGAGCGGAAGCAGAGCGGCACCTGGAGCTCTGCTTCGAGCGGCGCGATGGGTCCGAAGTAGGTCGCCGCTCTGGCCGCAGGAGCATCCAGCTTCTCGCCGCGCTCGAGCACCTCGAAAGCGCGGAGCTGGCTCGGCATGCCGCCGCCGGAGGTCCCGATGACAAGACCGACGCGCCGCCTGCGCCAACCAGGACAGCCTGCATCGAGTTCCTCGAGCAGACCGCGCGCACTCCGCACGAGGAGAGCGGCCGCGCGGTCGAGCCCGGGCGGGATTTCCAGCCCGGCAACACGCGCTGCAAACGGACGCCTGAAGTCTGCGGCCGAGAGCTCCGGGTCCTCTGCGACCACGCTGCGGGCGGGCTCGCCGACTTCGCCGACGCTGTAGGCCGCTGGACCGTCACCAAGAGCCGAGACCGCGCCGACCGCGATCACCTCGGCGGGCTTCATGCGCTTGTCCCGGCCGCGACCAGCAACGTCAGGTACGTCCGCTCCCGCGCCCTGGAAGCGACCAGCACCTCGTCGGCGGCGCCGCGGGCCACCAGGCCTGCGCCTGCGGCCAGCGCGAATCCGCCGATGCCTTCGTGCTGGCCGGCTGTGGCGACGACCTGGCGCCGTTCCACGGACGCCCAGGGCGAAGCGGCCAGCACGCTCTCGAAATCCGCATCGAACGCGCCCAGCACGACCAGTGCCTGCCCTTGCGGCGCCCGGAGCTCCGCCAGCGCGCCGGCTGGGTCCTTCCAGCTCTGCACGCTGGCCTCGATGGCCGCCTGTGCCTTCGCGCCGCGCGCCGCGGCCGCACTGCCGGATTCGACGACGACAAAGGCTGCGCCTTCGCTGCGGGGCACAGCGTCTGCGCCGGCATAGATGGGACCGAGTACGCCCGCGATGAACGGATCCTCGGCTTCGGAGCTGCCGGCGATCATGGCGGTGGCGAGCCCGGATTCCACGAAGGTGCGCGCCACCTCGAACCCCGCTTCCGCGCTGGTCACCAGATCACTGACACCCAGCACCGGACCCATGAGCCCGAGGTAGATCGAGGCGTTGCCTGAAGGCGCGGACGGGACCAGATGCGGGAACTCGGCGGGACTCGCCATGCGCGGACCGCGCGACGCCACCCGGCGCAGGAACTTCACCGAGCGCTCGACATTCCCGAACGCGGTGCCCGCCACCAATCCGACGCCGCCTGCATCGAGCTCTGCCGACGCCAGAGCGCGCTCCGCCCCTGCGCACAGCATCGCCGCAGCGCGGTCGAATCGCCGCGAACGCCCGCTGTCGAGCAGCGCCAGCGGATCGAGATCCAACCGCGACGGCACCGGGGACTCACCCGGCGTTGCGGGCGCGTAGTCGGCATTGCCCTCGCCCTCGACGACGCCCAGCGGGCCAACGCTGCCAGAGCCGGTGATCAACAGCCGCGGTTGCATAGGGCGATCGAGCCGGCGATCCGGCTCCGCGGCGTTGGAGAATGCGAGCACGGCGCCCGTGCCGCCAAACCCGAACGAGCTCGACAGCGCAGCCCTGAGCGGAGCGCGCACGCCGCGGCCCATGACGTGGCACAGCCCCGGCTCCGGGTCGGGCCGTTCAAGGCCCGCGGTCGGCGGCACTTCTCCGCGATGCGAGCGCGAGGACGGTGATCGCCGCTTCGATCGCGCCGGATGCGCCAAGCGTGTGGCCGACCTGCGCCTTGCTGGACGAGACCCTCACGCGAGCGCGGTGCTCGCCGAGCAGGCGCGCGAGCGCGCGCGCCTCCATCGCATCGTTCTGCTGCGTGCCCGTCCCGTGCGCGTTGACGTAGTCGAGCTGTTCCACCCCGAGACCGGCGCGCTCGAGCGCCATGGAAAGGAGCTTCTCCGGAATGGCCCCCGAGGGCTCCGGATGCGTGATGTGATGCGCTTCGGCGAGGATCGCGCAGGCATCGAACCACGCGAGGACCGTCGCACCCCGGGCTTCGGCCAGATGAGCAGGCTCGAGCAGAAGAAAGCCAGCCGCCTCGCCCAGCCCGAGCCCCGCGCGGGAGACGTCGAACGGCCGGCACAGCTCCGGGTCCACGGCACCCAGCGAGTTGAATCCGGTGAAGGTGAGCCGGCACAGGCCGTCGGTGCCTCCCACGAGCACCCGCTCGCACACTCCCCGGTGCAACCAGGCTGCGCCCTGGGCGATCGCGATCGCGCCACTGGAGCACGCACTGCAGAGCGAGACCGCGCGCTCGACCGGACCCAGCGTCCGGGAGACGCGTTCGGCCGACGTCGAAAGCGGGTACGACAGGAGACGGCGCACCGCGTCCCCCGGCGCATCGACGGGCGGCAGGTCGGCCAGCACGGCTTCGGCCTCGAGCATGCCGCCCGTCGTGCCGCCCAATGCAAGCCCGATTCCGCTCGTGCCGGGCTCGAGTCCCGCCATCTGCAGTGCCTCGCGCGCTGCGACCACGGCCATCGCATCGCTGCGGGACCATGCGTCGGCTTCGCCGCGCGGAGCGATGTCGTGCACGCGCAGATCGCGGATCTCAGCGGCGATATGGCTGTGCTGCCCCTCCACATCGAACAGCGTGACAGGCCCAAAACCGCGCTCGCCCGCCATCAGACGCGACATGCTCGTCGCGGAATCGGGACCGAGGGCCGAAACAATGCCCACTCCCGTCACCGCAAGTCGCTCGCGGGTGTTGCTCATCGGGATCTGTCCGCGCGGCATGCCCGATACCTCGATGCGTCAAGGCACTCGTACACAGAGTCGCGGTGCATCAGGCTGCGTTGGCCGCTGCGATGTGGTCCGCGATCGTCGCGACCGAAGCGAAGATCGCCTTCGCTTCCTCGCCTTCCGGAATGCGGACTCCGAAGCGCTCCTCGATCGCCATGGCGAGTTGCAGAGCGTCGAGCGAATCGAGGCCTAGCCCCTCCCCGAACAGTGGCGCGTCGTCGACAATGTCCGACTCCACGCGGTCCCTGAGATCAAGCTCCTCGATGAGGAGCCGTTTGATTGCCAGCTTCAGATCCTCGCGGTCCATGCTTCAGGTACGGGAGCAAAGCATAGCTTTGGCGGTCGCGCGAGGCTCCCGTTCAACGACCCGCGAGGAAGCGCTCCCGGGCGGCGGATTCCACGCGCTGTCCGACCCTGCCCAGGGGGCCGAACGGCCGATGCCGGGACCACTTCGGGGTCCGGAACGCTCCGTGTTGACTAGCATCAACTCCCCGCCGGCAGGCCGGCGGGGCCTGGACACGAGATGATGAAGGTGCTCGACGAAGCGCTCCTGGAGGCTCGCTTCGATCCGGGCGTGCGCGTGATCTGCTCACCGGCACGGGCGACAAGACGCCTGCAGCTCACGCTCGAGCGCGGCGGCGCACAGCCGCGAGCACGTCGACGTCCCGCACGCCGTCGGCTTCGGCGCGGTAGCTGAGCACGAGGCGGTGGCGCAGCGCCGGCAGCAGCATGGCGGCCACGTCGTCGACGTCGGCGGCGGCCTCGCCGCGGATGGCCGCTCTGGCCTTCGCAGCCAGCACCATCGCCTGGCTGCCGCGCGGCCCCGCGCCGAAACGGACGTACTGCTTCACCTCGTCCACCGCATCGCCGCGCCGGCCGCGTCGTGCGCGCCAGCCGGACGGCAAGCTCGACCGCGGCGTCGGTCACGGGGATGCGGGGAACCAGCGCGCCCAGCTCGCGGATCTCCTCGATGCCCACCACTGGCTCGATGCGCGGATCGAGCCCCGAGGTGGTCCGCCGCGCGATCTCGCGCTCCTCGTCCTCGGAGGGATACTCCACGTGGACCTCGAGGAGGAACCGATCCAGCTGCGCCTCCGGCAACGGGTAGGTTCCTTCCTGCTCGATCGGGTTGCGGGTGGCGAAGACCTGGAACGGATCCGGAAGAGCATGGGTCGAGCCGCCGACGGTGACGTGACGCTCCTGCATGGCCTGTAGCAGCGCCGCCTGCGTCTTCGGCGGCGTGCGGTTGATCTCGTCGGCCAGCACGAGATTCTTGAAAATCGGTCCGGCCATGAAGCGGATCTCCCGCCGCACGCTGCCGCCGGTGTCCACCTCGTTCAGCACATCCGTCCCGGTGATATCGGCCGGCAGCAGGTCGGGGGTGAACTGGACGCGGCCGAAGCTCAGGCCCAGCGCCTGCGGCTACGCTGGAGACGAGCAGCGTCTTGGCAAGCCCGGGCACGCCAACCAGCAGCGCGTGCCCGCGCGCCAGCAGGGTGACGAGCATGGCGTCGACCACTTCGTCCTGCCCGACCACGACCTTGGCCACCTGCTGCTTGAGCCGGCGCGCGGCCTCGGCGCACCGCTCGAGCAGCTCGACATCGCCCGGTGGCGTCGACGGCGTGGGGGCTCCCGCGAGACTCACGTGATTTCCAGATGTTCCGGGTTGGCGGCCGCAACGGAGCGGCCCGGGCGGGGCGGCGGGTGCCGCCGGGCAGCGCAGCTTAGCACCCACGGAATCGATGCAATCAAGCCAGGATCGGCTCGACGACTGCTCCAGACCCGCGGGCCGGACCCCGGGCCTGGCGCCGTGGCAGTTGCGGGGACCCGGCCAGGCGTGTATCCGGACGCGACGATGGGACACGGGCCGGAGGCGGGAGACGCAGGCGCGAGCGCTCCGGCTCCCCGCATAATCGTAGAGCGCCCGCCCCCGGGGCTGGCGCGCGGACGCTATGCGTGGCCCGCCTGGGGCATCGGGCTGGTCGGTGGCACGGTTGTCCTCCTGGGACTGGTCTGGATGGTATGGCGGCTCGGCCGGTCCGGAAGAAATCGATGAAGACATTCCTGCGGCGGGCGGTCATCGCGATGCTGATCGGCGTCGCCCTGTACGGCGTGTTCGTCGCGTACGCCGGCTACTCGAAGATCAAAAGCAGCCTCGAGATCTTCCACTACAGCGCGTTCATCGCAGCGCTCGGCCTGGCGCTCGTCAACTACCTCGCGCGCTACTTCAAGTGGGAGTACTACCTGAAGCGGCTGCAGATCCGTCATGTCCGGAAGTTCGACAGCCTGCTGATCTTCCTGTCCGGTTTCGTCCTGACCGTGACGCCCGGCAAGGTCGGCGAGGTCTTCAAGTGCGCGGTGCTCAAGCAGACACACGGCGTCCCGGCGTCGCGTACCGCCCCCATCATCGTCGCCGAGCGGATGACCGACGTGATCGGCGTGATCATCCTGATCGTCGTGGGCAGCGCAGGCTTCCACGGCGGACTGCCCTGGGCCGCAGCGGGCACGGCGGCCGTGGCTGTCGGTCTGACGCTGATCCTGTGGCGCAGGCCCTTGCTCACGGTCATCGGCTGGATCGAGCGCGGACCGGAGCGCCTGCGCCCGCTCGGCCCGAAGCTCCACGAGTCGTTCAACAGCCTGCGAATCCTGGCAAGCCCAGGCGCGCTCTTGTACCCGGCCTTCCTGTCGGTCATCGGCTGGGGCGCGGAGGGCGTCGGACTCGATCTGCTGCTGCGCGGCTTCGGGGGACATCCGAGCGTCATGCTCAGCATCTTCTTCTACGCGACCGCGACCCTCGCGGGCGCGGTCATCCCCGTGCCCGGCGGCCTGGGCATCACCGAGACGATGATCCAACAGCAGCTGGTGGAGATCGGACACGTCGGACTCGGGGTGGCCACGTCGTCGATGATCCTGATCCGCTTCTCCACGCTGTGGTTCGCCGTGGTGATCGGGTTCTTGGCGCTGACGCTGCTGCGCACCCGGTATCCATCGTTGCTTGCCGAGGGGGAGCCGGTTCCGCCGCAGGTGCTCCCGACCGATACCGGCCGCGACGAGGCGACGCCCTAGTCCAGCGCCCGCAGTCGCTCGAGCGCGCGTTGCATCTCCACGGGCAGCGGCGCCTCGAAGCGCAGCCAACGCTGATCGACAGGATGCGAAAAGCCCAGCACCGCTGCGTGCAGGGCCTGCCGACCGAGCTCTTCGGCGATTTCGCGCAGCGCAGGGTCGTGTGGGACCCCGCCGTAGAGACGGTCAGCCAGTATCGGGGTCCGCGTCTGCTCGGAAAGATGCACGCGGATCTGGTGGGTGCGGCCGGTCTCCAGCCTGCACTCGACGAGCGAGGCGCGTCCGCCGGCCAGTTTCTCGACGAGCGCGACGTGCGTCACCGCGTCGCGCCCGCGCTCCACGCGCGAGCTGAAACGCAAGCGCGAACGGGGATCGCGAGCGTGCAGGCTGCGGATCGTGCCTTGTCGCGGCACGCCCACGCAGATCGCGCGGTAGGCGCGCTCGATGCTGTGCTCCGAGAACTGGGCCTTGAGCCCCTCGCGGGTTTGCTCGTCCCGCGCGACGACCAGCACGCCGCTGGTGTCCTTGTCGATGCGGTGCACGATGCCCGGCCGCATCGGCCCCTCGGCGTCCCGCGGATCGCTGGGCGGGCGCGCGAAGCGAGCCAGCAGACCGTTGACGAGCGTGCCGCGCGCGTGCCCGCGCGCCGGGTGCACGACCATCCCGGCGGGCTTGTCGATCACCACCAGATGGGCGTCCTCGTACAGCACCGAGAGCTCGACGCTCGCATCGGGCTCGGCGCGGCTCGGCGGTGGAGGCCCCGGCTCCACCTCGATGACGCTCCCCGCCTCGACGGAGTCGCGCGCACGGCAGCTCCGGCCGTCGAGCAGAACCCGACCCTCGGCGATCCAGCGCTGGATCGTGGCCCGCGAGGTGCCGGGCATCAGGCGCGACAGCGCCTTGTCCAGGCGCTCGCGAGGCAGTCCGGCTTCGAGCACGAAGCGGCGCACGCTCCGCGCGCTGGCCATCCCAAAGCCCCGGAGCGCGGCGCCGCAGCGCTACCAGATGCTGCTCTTGATGTGACCCTTGGACTTGACCAGGATGTCGACCAGAGCGCGATCGTAGAAGTTTCGCTGATAGAGGTCGGGGGCGACGCGGCTCTTGTACAGCGCCCGTCCTTCCTCGATCTCCTCGCTGAGCTCGTTGAACAGCGTATCGTTCTCGATACCGCGGATGATCTTTTCCTCGTTGTAGAGGGAAAGGTCGCTGGCAATCGCCCGGGCCAACCGGCGCGCGGCCTCTTCGGTCTCGATGAGCGGCATGCGTTCTCCTTCCCGCGCAGTATCGCCCGAGCCGCCGCGGGGTGTCAAAACAGCCGCTATCCCACCTCAGGCCCGGGAAACCCCGAGGCGCCCGCCGGCGCCGGCGGGGCCCGGCCGGGGCGCCGCAGGAACAGACTCCCGGCCAGCGCGGAGATCAGCGTGAAGCAGACGATCGAGTAGCGCCCGGAACCGAAGAACACCGCGTGGGTGGCCGCGGTGAGCGCGACAGTGCCCGCCGCAAGCGCCGCCGGAGGATGGTCGGAGAGGGCCCGGCCGGCGACGACAGCGCACACCGCCATGCCCAGATAGGCAACCCACGCGGCGTGCAGGAACAGGAACACCCCAGCGAGGGCGGCCACGGCGCGACGCGCCCTCCGGCGGGGCGCAGGCCAGAGCGCGAGGGCGAGGAGGGCGAGCAGCACCTCGAGCCGCTCCCACACGGTCTCGATCACGCCGAGCCGCAGCTTGTCGCGGAAATCGAAGGCGCGCGGGTTCGACGAGTGCAGGTACCACCCCGGGGCTCCCGAGTAGTCGAACGTCCCGGCCAGCTTCGCTGGCATCAGGCCGATGAAGTGGCCGGGGTGCCGCGCGATCTGCTGGAGCGCAGCGCTTCCGAAACAAGCGTCCTTCTCCGCCTCGTCGAACACGTTCCGGCAGCGCGGCGGAATACCTGCGCGCTCGATCGGCACCCAGGTTCCGGTCGCGCCGGGCCCCGCGCCGATCAGCAGGTTCCAGCCTCCGTTCGCGCTCACGAACACGCAGCGCCCCATGCGCGCGCAGTTGCGCGCGGTCCACGGCAGGCACACCGCGAGCGCAACCAGCGACGCGACGAGCGCTCCGCGCAGGCGGCGCATCCAGGGCCGTGACGCCTCGCGCGGTGTGCGCCCCGAACAGGCGAGCGCGCCGAACAGCGGCGCGAGCAACAGCGATTGGGGGCGCACCATCGTGGTCGCGCCCAGCACGAGCCCCAGCGCGACCCACCAGCCGCGCGGCGCGTCGGCTCGACGGGCGCGCACGACGAGCCACGCGGCCAGTGCGATCAGCGCGGCCACAACGCCCTCCGTCATCAGCGCGGGCGTGTAGAAGACCAGCGCCGGGTGCAGCGCGACCAGCAGGGCGGCCAGCACCGCGCCCCGGCGCGTCGCGACACTGGCCGCCACCTGGTGCACAGCCAGCACGGCGAGCGTGCCGAGCGCGGCGTTGAAGGCCATCGCAACGACGGGATGCTCGCCGAACAGCGCGTACAGACCGCCGATGATCGCAGGGTAGCCAACGGGATAGTGCGCGGCGTACGTGACCGTGCCGTCCGGCCACAGCCAGGTGTAGCCGTGCCCTTCGGCGATCCGCGTCGCAATCACGTGGTAGAAGTGCCCGTCGTCGGCCGGCGGAAAGCGCCCTGCAGCCCACACCACGACGACAACCCGCGCGACCAGCCCCAGCGCTGCGCAAGCCAGCGCGTCGCCGAAGCGCGGCGCGGCGCCGCGCCCCCGGAGCAGGCGCGAAAGCAGGGAGGGCCCGCTGGCGGTCACGGGTAGTCTGCGAGCAGGCCCGCGCTCTGGAGATCGACGATGACCTCGCAGGCCGGCAGCCCGACCACGTTGGTGTACGAGCCCTCGATCCGCTCGACGAGGAAGGAGCCGATGCCCTGGACGGCGTAGGCGCCGGCCTTGTCCAGCCCTTCGCCGGTACGGACGTAGCGGTCGAGCTCGTCCCCTCGCGCCGTGCGCATCGTGACCCGGGAGACCACGGTCCGTTCGACCGCCGGCTCCGGCGCCCCGGCGTGCGCGATCGCGTAGCGCGTGTGGACAGTGTGTGTCCGTCCCGATAGGCGCCGCAGGAGCTCCAGAGCATGCTCCGGGCTGTCGGGCTTGCCGAGTATCTGCCGGTCGACAACCACGATCGTATCGGCGACGAGCACGCCGGCCAGGGGCGCCTCGGCGGCGAGCGGCTCGACGGCACGGAGCTTCTGGCGAACCACCCGCTCGAGGAACTGCTCCACGTCCTCGGTCGCCCCCACCTGCTCGTCGATTCCCGCGCTGACCACCCGGATGGGCACGCGCAGCGTCGAAAGGATGGCGCGACGACGTGGGGACGCCGAACCGAGCACGAGGGGGGTCTCCGGAGCGATCTGCATCGTTTCCAGACGCGCCGCCCACTTCCGGACGCGCGGCCCGCCGAGGGATAGCACGGGGGGCGTGGGCCACGAAACAGCGCCTATCCTGCCCCGGAGCAAGAGCTCCCCCTCCCGGGCAGCGTCCGACTATGGTCGGCGTGGACCCCGCCCCATGCCCAGAACCGCGCTCTCACTACTCCTCGCAATCGCGCTGGCGACGGTCGCGCTGCCGGCCTCTGCCGACCCCTGCAAGCCCGACAACGGGCTGTCGAGCTGCATCGACGCGAACGCCCTGTGGATGGCGCCGGAAGGCGGTCGCTTCGTCGCAATCCCGGCCGCTCGCACACTGCCCGCCGGGCGCTTCACCTTCGGCGTGGGGGCAAGCTACCTGTCGCACCCCATCGTGCTGGATGCTCCGTCGCCGGATCCGGACGGGCGCGAGATCCGGGTCGTCGATGATGCGGTCGACGCGACGCTGCTCTGGGCCTACGGCGCGACGCACCGGCTCGAGCTCGGTGCGGCCCTGCCGATGGTGCTGTACCAGACGGGCGCCGGCATCGCCGGCCTGACCTCGCAGAGCGCGCCTCCCATCGCGCGCAGCGCAGCGCGCGATCCGCGCATCGACGCGGCGTACGCGCTGATCGACCGGAAGCTCGATGCAACGAGTCGGGTCGCTGCCAAGGCGCGGCTCGCGCTCGGCCTTCCTTTCGGGGACCAGCAGTCCTTTGCCGGCGATCGCTCCTTCGTCCTGGCTCCGTCTCTTGTCTCCAGCATCGCCCTGGGTCGCTTCTACGCCTCCGGCTCCGTGGGGCTCAGGCTCAGGCAGACCGCGGAACTCGCGGGCGCACGGCTGGGCTCCGAGCTCTGGAGCGCTTTGGGTGCGGGCGTCGAAATCCTGCCGCGCCGGCTGCTGTCGTTCAGCGCGGAGGCGTGGGCCCTGCCGACTCTGGCATCGCAGGATCACACGCTGCCGGACGGGACCCACATCCGGAACGGCGTGCTGGCGCCGGCGGAGTGGCTCGCGTCGTTCGGGTCGTCACCCCTGTCGAGTGGCGAGCTGACGTTCCAGGCCGGCGGCGGCATGGCCATACCGCTGTCGGGCGATCAGCGCGTCGCGCCCGGCGGCACGACCAGCACCGAGCACTTCGCGGGCATCACGACGCCGCGCTTCCGCGTGGTCTTCGTCGTGCGCTACGTGCCGCGCTCCGACGGCACGCACTGAGGCAGCCGATCAGAAGATCCGCTCGCGCACGTAGATCTGATCGCCGGCCTGCAACAGGATGTCCGGCGAGCGGCCCCCGGTGATGGCATCGACGCTCACCATCACCGTCTTGGCGCCGTTCGACGTCTTGCGCGTCAGGTTGACCTTGTCCTTGTTGGCGATCGAATTGAAGCCGCCAGCCTGCGAGATCGCCTGGATCAGCGTCAAGCCCGAGGAGAACGGGAACGAGCCGGGCTTCTGCACCTGGCCGAGCACCGTGACGCGCTTGCTGTTGTACTCCTTGACCGAGACCACGACGCTCGGATCGGTCAGGATCTTCTGCTCCATCAGCTTCTTGCGCACGAGCGCCGCAATCTGCTGCGGCTCGAGGCCCGACACCTTCACGCGGTGGATGTAGGGCAGGTCGACCGTGCCGTCGGAGGCCACCTGGTACTCCTCGGGAAGGTCCTTCTCACCGACGATCTCCAGGTGGAACACATCGCCCGCGCCGACCGAGGTGCTCTCGACGGGCGGCGGCAGGTTCAGGTGCGCGTTGCTCGAGGCCCCGCCGCAACCCACCAGCGCGGCGGCCAGCACCAGGACCAGCAAGGCCCGGACGGCCACCGGAACGCCGCGAACGCAGTTCATCGCTGTACTTGGATGCGCGGCGACCAGCACCGTTCACGCCGGTGTGCCACTACGCGCCAGCGACATGCCAGGCGCACGGCCTACATGAACCAGCGCGCGCCGAGGTAGGCCTCGAAGCGGCTGAACTTGAGGTTGTCGAAGTTGGTTATTGGCCGGACTCACCGGAATACGCGTTGTCGGTCAGGTTCGCGTTGTAGCGCAGCGTGGTGTTGATGCCGAAGCTGTCGCTCAGACGGTACTCGGCGAACAGCGGTCGCATCCACGCGGTTCTCGCTGAAGGCGCCGAACTGCCGTGCGCCGGTGGAGTAGTAGCTCTGCGGGTAGCGCAGGTGCGAGAAGCCGCCCTCCAGCTGACAGCAGCACCTGGCCGCCGATGAAGTACGAGAAGTTCAGGTAGCCGCGATCACGCGCCGTAGTAGTCGCCCAGATAGCTGTTGTGGAAGTCGCGGATGTAGCCGAGCGCGATCGACGACAGACCCACGGTGGCCTGGTCAGGCGAGAGGTTCGGCTTGGGCAGGAGGTACCACTTGACCTCGGCCTGGGCGATCAGGCTGTCGTAGTTCTGCGGCGGATGGTTGTTGCGCGGGTCGTAGAAGCTCGCGCCCCAGCCCGCCATGGCCAGGAGCGCGAAGTGGTTGGTCACCAGACCGTTCAGGCCCAGCCGCGCGCGCACGGGCGTGCTGTTCGACTGCGTCGTCGGTGCCGGAGTAGTTGAGAAAGCCCAGCGAAGCGTCGTAGAGCAGCGCCGTCCGCGGCAGGAAGCGCCAGCGACCGCGCGTCTTCACGTAGTGCTGCGCGTTGTTGTACTCGCGGAAGATCTGCTTCTCGAAGTAGTTGTAGCGGAGCTCGTAGCCGAGGTGCCAGTCGAACAGGCCGCCACCGGGCCGCCACACGATGCCGCCGCCGAGCCTGAGCGAGTCGCGGTTGAACGCCGCGTTGGTGTCCGGGCTGTTCGACGCCTCGGCGATGCGCACGAAGTTCCCCATGAACTCCGCGCCCCAGGGCCGCTCGGGCAGCACGTCCAGGTTGAAATCGGCGCCGGCGTCGATATGCGACTGGTCGCGGACCTGTTTCGAGTACTTGGAGTCCGTCGCGACCAGGTAGTTGAGGCCGGCGCTGACGCCGGCGCGGAAATTGACCGTCGGCGGCGCGGCCTGGGTCATGTCCAGCGAGCGACGCCGGGCGCCCAGCGTCGCCAGCGAGAACGACGGCGTCAGCCGGAAGCGCAGCGCCGAGATGACCGGCTCGTTGACCTGCGCGTCCACTTCGCCGGAGCGCTGGAAGTAGTTCGAGTCGTAGCCGACCTCGCCGGCCACGCCGGGGTGCAGCTCGAGATCCCCCGCACGGATACCGATACCCTCGCCGTAGCGACGATCTTGCAGCCACGGCTGCTGCTGGGCCGAGGCACTAAGCGAGGTTGTCGCGACGACCAGGGTCGCCCCGACCATGACACGGATCTTCATGGGTGAGTCACACCTGCCCGATGCCCCCGGGCAGGAAGATGGGCGCTGGCTGCCGCACCAGCGCGATACCGGTGGCTACATCGTAGGACTGCTGAGAACGGGAGGTTGGCTCACTATCGTATCGTTCGGGAACTCGGAGGGATCGGTATCGGGGATATTCGGATCGATGTCGACGGTTACCCGCGACTCACCCACGAAACCCGTTTCCTCGCCGATGCACTGGTTGGCCTCGGCGACGAGAGTCTGCACTCGATCGTGCAGAACCTGGATCACCACGTACTCGTGCTTGACGCGATCCTGATCCTTCTGCTGCGCTGCTATCTTGAGACTGCCAGCCCGATCGCGCGCCGAACGGATGGCAACGTCGATCTGGTTGAGCTTGTCGTTCAGGCACAGCACCTTGACAACGTCGCGCGCGGCGCGGGCGTCCTCGAGCTGACGGCGCACGGAGGTTGCCCCCTGGTCCATCTGGGGCAGGTCCTTGTCCGCCTCGGCCTGCATCTCCGGGACGGAGAGGTTCACATTCTGCTGCGTCGAGACTTCCGGCACTGCGGGACCGGCTGTTCCGGTCGTCTGCGCGGCTGCCACGCCGAACATGCCGAGCATCACCGCTGCTCCGGCGGCTACTGCCCAACTCTTTTTGCTCAAGCGCATCGCGTTAAGCCTCCCTCTGCTGACGTGACTTCCGGGGAGTATAGGAACCACTCTCCGGGATTGTCAACGCAAGCAGACATGGTGAAAATCCAGCTCATTCCAGCATTTCGAACGGCTGCCCAGCCGGCGGGACCGCATAGGGCAGCGGCCGGGCGAGACCCGGGCCGCATCCGGAATAGGTGCGGCAGAGCAGCCCGTTGTTCATCAGGCCGGCTGGCCTGACCGTCACTGGTGGACGAACGTCACGGGCACGTTGACCACGGCGCTCCCGCCCTCGGGCGGTGCGAACTGCGCTGCGGAGGCGCGGGCGCGGACGCAGCCGACGACCGAGCCCGGCAGATTGCCGCTCGGCGACGCGCTCACGCCCTGCACCTCGCCACCCGGCCCGACCCGGATCGTCAGGTGGATGCTGCCCTGGGCGTCCGGATTGGTCGCGAGACCCCGGTTGTAGCAGGCGCGGAAGCCAGCGCGCATGCCCGCCACCACGCGGCTCGCATTGCTCACGGTACCGCCAGCAACGGACGCGCCGCCGACCGACGCGTTGCCACGCGGCCCCTTCACCTTCTTGACCTTGCCGGTGCCGCCGGTGCCCGAGGACTTGCCCGTGCTGCCGATGCTGCCGAGCCCGCCACCCATCTGGCCCGGACGGATGGCGCCGCCCGCACCGCCCAGCTTCAGATCACCCGTACCGGCGCCTACGCCCGCACCACTAGCCGCCGCCTGGTCGAGAGCGCTGGTCGCGACCTCGCTGTTCTGCAGCACACCCGCGGTGGCCGGCCCCTGGCTGGACAGCGCGCCCAGGGTGGCCATCTCGAGCTTGTCCAGGCTGTGGCTCAGCGCGGCGGCCTGCGCCGTGCTCATATGGCCGGCCTTGCCGGCCGTCCCCTTCGCGGCCTTCTGGGGCGCGGCCTTGGCCTCGGCCTTCTGGGACTTCTGGTCGCCTTGATCGGCCGTCTCGGTGGGCTGTTCCACCGGCGGGGGCGGCGGCAGGCTCTTCACCGTATCCACCAGACCCGCCACGCTCACCTGCTCGTCCACGACCGGGTCGAGCCAGTCGGAGTAGATGGCCCCGATCGCGAGGAAGTGCAGCAGGAACGAGAACGCGGCGATCATCGTCGTCGTCCAGTCGATCGACGTCGCGCCGCGGGTCACCGACACCGGCAGCTGCGGCTTCGGCTGTATGGGCGGCGGCGCCACGAACTGGAACAGGAACGTGGTGTCCCCGATAACGACCTTGCCGCGCGAGTCCTCCGTCAGCTTGATCTGGTAGGCGCCCTGCGGCGTGCGACGCGCCTGGCCGCGGAGAACCGCGAGATCGGAAATTCCTGTCGGCAACGCGATGCGCCCGGTCATGCCGTCGAGGAAATTCAGGTAGTATTCGGCGCCCACCAGCTCGAAGAGACGGAAGCTCGGCGGCACGTTCGTCGCCGAGATGACGAACATGCTCTTCTCGCTCGGACCGACGGTGACGTGACTGCGCTGCTTGATGATCCGCTCTTCGACGACGCGTCCGCCCTGCACCAGTCCGATCCGCAGCACTTTCGGTCCGGTCGGCGCCACCGCGCGCATCACGGCGGTCATCTGACCGGGACGGGCCGAACCGGGCCCCGGCTGCTGCTGCGGGTAGGGCTGCTGCGTCATCGTGGAGCTACCTCGTGGGCAGGTGTCGGGACCTGGAGTGGTCCGTCTCCCGTTGGACACCGCGAACCCGGAGAGGTTCCGGTGACAACGACAGCCTACCCCGACAAGCCCGACCGGGTCCACCTCGGGGAAGGCCTACGCGAGCGGAACAACACGGCTTCCGGCCGCCGGCCCGCGCGGCTCAGCTAGACTCCCCCGGTGCCCGCTTCTGCTCCGCCGGCAGCAGGCCCGAGAAGGCCGAGCGCAGGCCGTTCCAGGCCTCGCGGTGATGGACGACGTGCCGCTCGGCCGCCCGGCCGAGCTGGGCGCACGCGAGAGCTCCGGTCAACCCGAGCAGAAACGGCGCAGCAACCCAGCCCAGCATGAGCCCCCCGCCTGGCAGCCCCCGGGCGATCCCGAGCACGGACAGCGCGGTTCCTGCCGCTGCGGCGATGCGCGCCGCCGCGCGTGGCACCTCGGCATTCGCATCGAGCTCCCGCCGGACATCGGCCAGCTGCTCGTTGATCATCGCGACACCGTAGTCGTGCGACGGCGCGTCGAGCACTTCGACAAGGGCCGACACGGCAGCCCACTGCTCCCGGTGTTCCGCCGCGACGCGTCCGGCGCGCTCCCGTCCGCCGTGGCCGAGTGCCTGCAGCAGCTCCGGCGCACCATCGCGATCGAAGCGCCGCGCCTGGGCGAGGCGCTGGGCGCTCCAGGCGACGCACAAGCCGACGACGAGCGCTGCGACCAGCGTGGAGATCACGCGAAGCCAGACCTAGGGCTGGGCCGCCCGCCGGCTTTGCCGGAGGGCCAGGCGGATCAGAACGGATCCTTGTACAGCGCCTTCTCGATGCGATCGAGGAACGGCTGGCGCAGCTGGGCAAGCGTGAGCTTGGGCTGGATGCGGCTCACGTCCACGGCGGCGATCGGCTTCTGGACGCGACCGACGATCGTCACCTCGCTGATGGTGACCACGCGGCTCTTCTTGCCCTGCGCCATTGTCGTCGCGGGAAGCAACGTGCCCGCGACGGCGAGCGCGATACCGAGTCGGATGCTCATTTCTTGGTCCCTCCTGCGGGCGGCAGCGAACCGGACGAGCCGGAACCGCTCTTGGCAGGCGGCATCGAGCCGTTCGAGCCGGAACCGCCGCTGCCGGCCGCCGGCGCGGACTTGGCCGCCTGCGCCTGCTCCTGCTCCTTGGCCTCGATGAGCGCCTTCTTCGTCTTGGCGCGCGTGATAAGCTCCTTGGTGTCGTCGGGTGCGCCTCCGCCACCACGGGGAGCCAGCTTCTGGTACTCCGTGAATTCGCTGATCGCCTTGTCCGCCGCCTGCTTCGGCGTGACTCCGGGAATGTTCTCCGAGAACAGATAGAGCAGGCCCAGGTCGTAGTGCGCCTGCGCCATGTTCGGGTCCTTGGAGAGCACCCACTCCAGCTGCTTCTGCGCGTCACCGATCTTGCCTAGCAGCCGGTACGCATCGCCGAGATTGAGGTGGGCGAGGACATTGCCCTTGTCGTAGCGGATCGCACCCTCCAGGAGCGGCGCAGCGCCGGTAGCGTTGCCCGCCTCCAGCATGTACGCAGCCAGCTGCAGGCGCGCCTGGACCAGATCTGGACGCAGGTCGATCGCCTTCTTGAACTCGTCCATCGCGAGCTTCCGCTGGCCCTGCTCCTTCTCGATCATCCCGCGCAGCAGGTGTGCCGACGCGTTGTTCTTGTCCCTGGGCGGATTCTCGGGACCGTAGCCGTCGAGGATCCCCTTGAGCGTGTACAGGGCCAGGTCGAGTCGACGATTCCGGTAGTGGTCGCGCGCCAACGTCATCATCGCCGGGCGGTAGTCCGGATTTTTCTTGAGCGCTTCCTGGGCCAGCCGCTGCGCGTCGGCGGAGTTGCCCTCGATCGACTTGACCTCCGCGAGCCCCGCGGTGATGGCGGCGCTCTTCGGGTACTTGGACTGCTGGTTCGAGAGGAACGTCTCGGCCTCGCTCTGCTGTCCGGTGTTGGCCAGCAGCACGCCGTACGAGACGATGGCCGGCTCGTAGTCGGCAACGATACTGATCGCCCTCTTGTACGCCGACAGCGCGCCCGCATTGTCTCCGAGCCGCTCGTCCACCACACCCAGCGAATAGTACGCCTGGTAGGCGTTCGAGTCGGACTGCGCCGCCTTGTTGAACTGCGCCTTGGCCCCGTCGAGATCACCGTTCTGGAAGGCCGCGAGCCCCGCGTTGTACGCCTGCTGCGCCGAGGCATTCATCTTCGGGCGATTCGCCGCCGACGCACCGCTCGAAGGCCGATCGGTGACCGCGTACTGCTGGCCCTGCTGGTTCTGTGCCGTACCGACGCCGCCGCCGGCCGGCGTCTGCACCTGCGTGCCCGAAGGTACCTTCGGGCCGGCCGTTTCTTGCCCGGCGCAGCCCACGCTCCCCAGAGCAGCAACCAGCGCGAGCGGGAGCGCGAGACGCGCTGCGCGACGCCGGGGCCAGCCTTCGCGGATCAGTGTATTCATCGCCTGCCCCTTCATCGCGTCACTGCGCCAGCACCGGCAGCGGGTGCGGCATGGCCTTCGGCTTGGGCGAGGTCACCAGACCCGGCCGCATCTTCGGGAACATCCCCGGCGTGTAGTTGAGGTCCTTCACTCCAGCGGTGTATTGCGCCATCTTCGCTTCTCCGATCACGTCGGTGAAGAACGCCAGCCTGCGGATGGCGCGCGTCACCGCCGCGTTGGAGATATTGTAGCGCTTTGCGAGCATCACCGCCGTCGCATAGCGGTTGACCATGACGCGATCGGCGCCATCGAGCTCCTTGTCGCGCGTCGCGCGCCACTGCTGCTCGACCTTGACCCGGATCGCGTCCGCCTTCTCCTGCAGCTCGGGCCTGCTGCTGTTTTCAGCCTGCTTGAGCAGCCGCTCGGTACGCGCGTCGAACATCTTGAGAGCAGGCGGGCGCGTGTTGAACAGACCCGTGCGGAGCGAGTCGTAGACCGAGCCCTGCCGGGCCACCGCGGCCGCCGTCCATTCCGGCGACACGTACGCGTCGACGATGTGCTGCAGCTTGTCCTTCCACTTCTTCGCTTCGACCGCGTCCTTGCGGTACTTCTTGATGACCTCGACCGCGGTGCCCTTGTAGTGGTGGTGCCCGGTGTCGTAGTCGAAGTTCCGCTCGATCTCCTTGTCGAGCATCGCGTATTCGCCTTCGGCCGCCATCGACGCTTCGGCCGAACCGAGCGCCGTGCTCTTCCCGCCTGTGCGCGGCGCCAGGCCCTTCCACTTCTCGAACGCCTTGATGGTGTACGTCCACCACTTGTTGGTATCGCCCGCGTGGCTGGCGTCCTTCGTCTTGGCCACCCAGTATGCGGACTTGACGACGTACTGCGCGGCGGCGTTGCTGTTCTTGTGCCGCGTGTAGTAGTCGGCCATCGCCTGTTCGGCGTGGCGCCGCGCGTTCGCGTTCGCGCCGGTATCGGGGCTGTACTGGTCCCACTTCTTGAGCTCGGCGCTAGCGACGATGTAGTCGGCCTGCGCCATCTCCTTGGGTGATGCGCCGAGCTGTTCAAAGCGCTTTTTCGCGCGCGACATCCCGCCGGAGTCGTCCAGGCTGGCGTACAGGGTGAGGGCCTGCTGCGCCGCATCGCGGCGCTCCTTCTGCGAGAAGTTCGGGTTCTCGCTGATGCTGTCGTAGGTGGCAGCCGCCTTCGGGTAGTTGAAGAACAGGACGTACGCGCCGGCGAGCGCATCGTCGGCCTGCTTCAGGTACTTGACGCGCTCCTCGTACTTCTTGGGATCGGGCGCGACCGGCGGCTTGGCCTTGGGGTCGCCCTTCTGCAGCTTGTCGAGCGTCTTGTTGTCGCCGTAGTGCGAGATGAACAGCTCGTACATGGCGATCGCCTTGTCGTACTCGCCGACCTTCTTGTACGCGTACGCGCCGTTCATGGCCGCTTCCGGCGCCTCGTCGCGGTCCGGCGCAGCGTCGAGCGCGACCTTGTACGCGGCCGCCGCCTCGCGCCACTTCTTGTCGCGTGCCGGCCCGTCCGGCATCTTCTGCGCTTCGTCGTAGAGCTTGCGCGCGTCGAGGTAGGCGACGCCCTGCTTGACCGGCTTGCGGATGGCGTCCTCCGCCTTCTTGCTCTCGGCGTCGAAGGCGCAGCTCTTGCCCGTCGCAAGCCTGCGACTCTCGGCGGCGTTGTTCTCGAAGTTGCTCATGCTGATGAGCTTCTCCCACGCCTTGTAACCCCACTCGTCTTTGCCGCAGTGATTCTTGTAGAGCGGCTCGAAGCGGGCACGAGCCTCCTTGAAGTGGCCGTACACGAAGTAGTAGTCGCCGGCCTGGAAGGCATAGAGCAGGCCGTTCTTCTCCGGGTCCTTGTCTTCGGGGATCCTGGCGTTGTACTCGTCGCGCGCCTTGATCGTGTCGAGGACCGGCTGCGGGACCGGGTCGACCACGACCTTCTTGTCCTTCCCTTCGCCGCTGAAGTGGACCTTGTCCCGCTTCTCGATGCCTTCGGCGCCGTTCGAATCCTTGTACTTGCGGTAGTCGTCGTCGAGCACCTTCTCGGCGATCGTCACGACGTAGTACGCCGCGGGCTGGAGGTACTTGTCGTCTTCGTTCGAGTCGCGCACGGCAATCGCGGCATCGCGCGCGGCCTTGATCTCCGCGGGCGTCGGCGACTTGTCGATCGCGATCTGCAGCACGACCACCCAGTAGCGGGCATCCGCCAGCCAGAACTTGCTCTCGTAGGCGTCGATAGCGTTGGGATCCTGGGAGTAGTAGGCGGCCCAGCCCGTACCGGCCAGGCGGTACTCCTCGATCGCCTTTTCGATCAGCGCCTTCTGCTCCTCGGCGTCATTCAGCTCGAGCGCGCGGTTGTACAGCGCCTTGCCGCGATTGGTGTGATCGGCAGCGGCGCGCTTGAGGCCGTTCTTCACCAGTTGCTCTGCCTGCTGCAGCGCCTCGGGATCGTCGCGATTGGCGTCGGTCCAGGGCGTCGTGCCGACGTAGGCGGCGAGCTTGGTGCGGGCCTCGAGCGCCTTGCTCGAGTACTCGGCCTTGGCTGCAGAGCCGTCCGGAGCCAGGCGGGCGAGCTGATCGTACAGCTCGGCGACCTTGTTCTGCATCACCGGCGCGTCGCGATCCATCGGGAACTTCTTGAGCGTGAGCTCGAGCGTCGCGATGGCATTGCGGTTCTGCGTGATGTCGATGAATTCCTGGGCCAGCGCCTTGTAGATCTCGACGGTCCACTTCTTGTCCTGGTCGATCAGCTCCGGATCCTGCACGCGCTGGATCGCGATGCTCATCTTCTGCTCGGCGACCAGCGGGTCCTGCTCGACATCGAGGACGTCGTTGCGCGGGATAAACGGATCGCCGGGCGGCGGCCCGTCGAAGTCCACGTAGGTCAGCGAGCCCGCGATGTACGTGTACGCTTCCGAGCGGAAGTCGGCGCCGGGGTCGCCCGTCTTCTCCTCCTGCTCGTCCGCGTAGTGCAGCAGCTTGACGAACCACTCGACCGCCGTCTTGTAGCGCTGCTGCTTGTAGTAGGTCCAGGCGAGCTTGTACATCGCCACGCCGTAGATGGGCGGCTTCTTGTAGACGAGTGAATGCTCGTACGCACTGACCGCGCGGTTCAGGGTGTAGGGTCCGCCGTGGGGGTCTTCCTGGTCGAAGTGGTAGTCACCCATCTTCCACCACACCTCGGCCAGGTAGCGCGGGTCCTGACCGGGCGCGGTGTTCTGCGGGATCGGCTTGCAGCTATCCGGGTACGGATCCTTGAAGCCGAGTTCTTCCTCGTCGACGCCGATGCCCTTCGCCTTGGTGTTGGCGTGCCTGCCGCCGGGACCCGCCTTGTCGAGCGGAAGCGGGTGCTTGTTGTACCAGGCGGTCCAGAACTTCTGGTCGTGATCCTGCGGCAGCGGCTGGAGCAGGATCTTGTCGGGATCCTTGGGGTCGTCCTTGACCTGGTACAGGTTGGAGCAGACGAGCGAGCGCCAGGCCTGTTGCCCTTCGTCGATCTGGCCCGAGTCGGTGTAGGCGTGACCCAGATAGTAATGGACGGCTGCGATTTCCTCGTAGCTCGGGAACTCCCGGATGATCCGGCGGTACAGGGCGATGGCCGGCTTCAACCCCGGACCGAGCGGCGCGTCGAAGTTGCTGCGCGCGCGCTCCTCGTACAGCGCGGCCAGACGGAACATCGCGTCCGGCGTCGCGGAAGGATCGGCGTTGTCGCCGCTGTAGCGGGCGATGAATTTCTCGAGCCGCCGGATCGCCTCGTCGCGCGCATCGGTGAGGCCCTTCTTCTCGATGGCAATTTCCTTGTCCAGCCGGGACAGGACGCGGCGCCGCTTCTCTTCGTAGTGGTGGCGCACGATCATGGTCAGGGTGTTGCGGAAATCGCGCGCGCCCTGCTCGTAGGCCTTCTCCTCCTCCTGCAGCATCTCGAGCGCACGCAGCTGCGCCGGCGTGGGCGGCGGCGGCGGCGGCGCAGCCTTGTGCAGGCTGATGACGGGGGCAGTCGTTGCCGGCGCAGCGGGCGCAGCACCGGCTTCCGTCGCCGCCGCCCCCGCGTCGGGCCCCGTCGCCGGCGGCATGGCCGCGGCGCTCGCGTCCGGTCCGGAAGCAGGCTGGGAGAGCGCCGTCCCCGGCATCGCGAGAAGCCCCGCGGCCAGCGCTCCGGTCGCGGCCAGCGCGACCAGGCCGCGTGCAGCACGTTTCAGCGGACTCTTCATTGCTGATCCTCCGCGTCGTCCAGCACCTCGCGCAGCTCGTCGTTCAGCTGCTGGTTTTCGCGGGCACGCTCTCGCTGCAGGTCGCGGACCCGCGTCCGCTGCTCTTCGCGGACTTCCCACGCCTCCTGCACGATCCCCACGTCGGACCTGAGAACGATGCTCTTCAATCGGTCGCGGACCAGCCCGAAATTCTTCATGGCCATCTGGCCCACCAGCAGCCGCGCCTCTTGATCCAGCGCGTCGAGGCTGCCGGAGTACTTGTCGATGTTCGAAGCCTCGGTGGCGACCTGCGCCTCGAGGCCCCTCGCCTTCTCGAGGGCTTCGCGTTCGAGCGAGGCCTTGATGCCCTCGAGCTTCGAGGATGCGGAATCGGCGCGGGACAGCACGCTCTGGATGGAACGCGCGTACTCCTGCGCGTTGCCGTTGTCCTGGCCGGACGCGACGAGCTGCACCTCGCGGGAGAAGAGCTGGCGGAACTGCGTGCGCACCTGGTCGTCTTCCACGTAGCGCTGGTCGCCGAAGCCGATCTGGACCCGGCCCATATCCACCGCCTCCTGGTAGGCCTTGATACGTTCGCGGTAGGTCTTCAGATCGCGTTCGTTGGCCTCGATCTCCGCTTCGAAGCGCCGCCGGCTCTCCGGATCCCGCACGACCCCGTACTGATCGGCGTCCTTGAGCACGCGATGCAGCCCGTTGACGATCGCCTGCAGCTTGTCCGCCTCGAGCGTGAGACGCTGCAGCTGCTGCGACACCTTGTTCCACTCGTGCTCGCCCGAGGAGTCGCGACGCGAGAAGTCGCCCGGCGTGACCGGAAGCCATCCCATGCGCTTCATCAGCGCCCGCCGCTTCGCCCTCACCTGGCCCAGCTCGCCTCCCACATCCGAAGAGGCCACGTCGTCCATGCCCTCGGCCAGCGTGCGGCGGGCCACTGCGACCTTGTTGAGCAGGCCCAGGGCCTGCTCCAGCGACGCCTTGATCTCCGGAAAGGCCTTCGCGCGCGTGCTGGAACCGAGCACCGCGTTCAGCTTGTTGATGAGCCGATGTGATTTCCGTATCAGCTCACGCGAGCGGGAAACGTCGTCGATAATGGCAAAGGCGCGGTCGTTCTCCGCTTCCTTCCGCGCCCAGTCGATGACCACCGGCGAAAGCGGGCCGCCGGTCTGCTCCGATTCGAGTCGATCCTGCACCAGCTTGTCGTAATAGACGGCCGGATCGGTGGTGACCTTCAAGAACTGGTCGACCTGCGCGCGGATGGGGTCGTATCGGTTGTGCACGGATCGATAGAGCTTGAGCGACTTGTCGAACTGACCCTGGCGCAGCATCAGGTCGGCGCGGAGCAGCGTGCCGTCGGCCATCTGGAGGTTCTGGGGCGCCGTGATGCTGAGCACTTCCAGGGATCGCTGCGCGCGCTGGTAGTCGCCTAGCCGCGCGTAGTCCCACGCCAGCTCGTAGAGCATGGTGTTGAACTCGGGCGACTTGCGGTTGACGTGTCCGTAGGCGTCAGCCGCATCGAGGAAGTTGTCCGTCTCGTAGAAGAGTCGGCCGATGGCCATCCAGGCCAGATCGATGACGTGGCGGTGCTTCTGGCTGTCGGGCGGGAGCCGCGTGACCTTGCGGAACTGATCGATCGCCGCGGCGTAGCGCTTCTTGTCCGGCGGCGGAGCGATGGTCTTCGGCGACGGTCCGATCGAAGCGCCGGCTGCTTTCTGCTGCTCCTTGTCGCTCCCGGCCTTGGCCTTGTCGTCTTTCTTGTCGGACTTGGCCTTGTCGTCGGTCGGCGCGGCGGCTGCAGGCTCTGCGGGCGGTGGAGTGGGCGTGGACATCTTCACCAGGATGGCGCCCAGGAGATACTGCCCCTGCGGGTAGTATTCCGAGCTCGCCGCCAGCGAGCCGAGGGCGCTCTTGGCCTGATCGTACTCGTGCTTGGCAAAGTACGCCTTGGCGCGTGCGTACTGCAGCGAACCGGTCGCATCCGACGCCGGCAACTGGCCGACGCGCTGGAACACGTCGTCGAGGCTGTCAAGGTCGTTGGTACGCAGCGCGACGTCGACCAGCCGGCTCAGAGAGCGGCCTGCATAGGAGTCGTAGGGGCTCTGCGAAGCCTTGTCGAGGATGCTCCGGTAGTAGCGGCGCGCCGACAGGTATTGCTTCGATTCGAAGTACGCCTCCGCCAGAAGGAAGCGGGCGTCCGCGTCCGAGTTCGCCGACACCTTGCCCTGCCGGTGCAGCTCGACCACCTGGTTGAAGACCTCGATGGCGTGCTCGTAGTCCTTGGTACGCAGCAGCATGTCGCCGGCGGCGATGCGCTTCTCGGGCGTCATGCGCATGTGCTGGGCCTTGGCGGCCGCAGCCCGCACGCTGCCGATGTCCGACTCCACGCTCTGGATCGCCAGCTGCGCCTGGCCGCGCGCTTCCGTCGTCCCGATCGCGAACGCGGGTTTCGCGAGACCGAGTGAAGCCAGGGCTGCAGCGAGCGCCCAGCTCTGGGCGCAACGCGAACGCATCACTTGCCTCCCGTACCGACCGAAAGATGTCCGGATGCCCCGGAGCTGGACTTGCTGGACGAGCCGCTCGCGCCGCCGGCTGAAGACATGCCGGAAGTGATCTTCTCGACGTAGCGGACTGCCGGGCGCTGCTCGAGCGGCGTCGTGACGCCGCCCTTCTCCCAGGCGATGGCCTCGAGGCTGATGGTCTTGCCTTCGGTCACCGTGAAGGAATGGCTGGACTTCACCTCGAAGTGGTAGCCGCGGAGATACGAGAAGACCCCGTAGCCGTGTCCCTGCAGCTGGACCAGCACTTGCAAGCGTGTGATCCCCCGGCGGAATCGAACCGCTGAAGATCGGGATTTCCTTCTGGGCCGCCAGCGCGCCGCTGTCGTCCTGCTTGTTGTACTGCACCGCGCCATCGAGCACGAACAGCGCCCGCGTGAGGCGGAATGCGTTGCTCATGTCGTTGGTGAACTTGATCTCCGCTCGCGCACCCCCCACGCCACCAGAGAGGATGGTGTCGCTCAGCAGACTGAGCCGCGTGTGGCTGCGGCGGATCTGCTCCTTGAGCTCGTCCACGCGCTGCTCGAGATCACGCAACCGGACCACGTAGGTCGACCCATCGATCGGCGGCTTGGCGGCGGCGGACGCAGACGCTCCCGCCGCGGCAGCAGAATCCCCCGCCTTCGTGTCGGCAGCCTTCGTGTCGGCAGCCTTCGTGTCCGCGGCCTTCGTATCACCCGCCTTGCTGTCGCCCGCCTTGGCCGTGCCGCCGTTGTCACCGCTCTTCGCGGTGTTGGTCGCGGCGGCGTCAGTCTTGTCGCCGGCCTTCGTGGGCTCGGGGTTCTTTCCCTGTGCCCACGCGGTCGAGGTGACCAACAGAGCGATCAGCGCTACCCACAAGGCCTTGGAAAATCGCATCGTTCACCCTCTTCGATGAAATAAGGATGCCCCGCAAGCAACCAACCTTGGTTCACCCGGGCGGCTCCCACCTTATGTTCGGGATTCGAGCAGACTGCAACCGGCGCCGACAAGGGCCATTTGCAGCCCAGCGGTGGGGTGTCTAGCCCCCACCCTGCTCGCCCGCTCGTCCGGACCCTCCCCCCGACTGGCCGACCACGGGCCGGCGTCGCCTTTTCCGCGCCGGCCCCGCTGTCCGGGGTAGGTTGCTGCCCGCCGCACCCGGGCGCTACGGTAGCGCTACGGAGCGGGCGGGCAGATCGAATCCCGTGCAGGGACGTCTACTGAAGAGCGGCTCGAAACGTCCGGAACCCGGGCACATCGGGCTAAGGCTGACCCCGTTCAGCACGTCATACCCTCATCATCTCTCGATAGGCGAGGACAGGTGACCGGGATGGCGGCCGTGCGGGGTGACGCGACGGACGAGATGCTCATGGTGCGCTACCAGCGAGGCGACCGTGAGGCTTTTGCAGAGCTCGTACGTCGCTACAAGACGCCCATCTACAACTTCACCATCCGACAGCTCCGTCATCCCGGCGTATCCGAGGATCTCACGCAGGACGTGTTCCTGCGGGTGGTGCAGAACGCCGCGGACTTCAAACATGAAGCGAGGTTTTCCACCTGGCTCTACACCATCGCGAGAAACCTGTGCATCGACCACATCCGCAAGCAGAGTCACCGGCGCCATCCGTCACTGGACCGGCCCGCCGGAGGTGACGAAGATGGACGCCCTCTCGTCGAGAGCATCGCGGACAAGCATCCGCGGGCAAGCGTCGAGCGTACAGCAGCGTCCTCCGAGGTGGCGGTTCACATCGTCGCCGCGGTCGAGGCGCTCCCGGACGATCAGCGCGAGGTGTTCCTGCTCAGACAGCTCGCCAACCTTCCGTTCAAGGACATCGCCCAGATCACCGGCGTGGGAGAGAACACCGTCAAGAGCCGCATGCGCTACGCGCTGGACCGGCTGAAGGACGCGCTTGCCGAATTCGAGGAATACGCGCGCGCACTGCGCTGACTAGAGAGAACCGACGTGGACTGCGAGAAGTTCGACCGTGTAGTGCTCGACCTGCTCTACGAGGAGCTGGACGAGCTCACCAGTGCCGCCGCGAGGCGACACATGGAGCACTGCACGCGTTGTCGCAACATAGGGTCGCGCCTGCGCGCCACGCGCGAGGTCGGCGTGCTACCGATGATCGAAGCGCCCGCCGGCCTCGAAGCCCGCATCCTGCAGGCGGAGCGCGAAGCCAACGCCGTCCTGCCACTGCGCAAGCGTCTGGGCCGCGCGGTCTCGATCATGGCGAGCTACGCGATGCGCCCGCAGCTCGCCATGGCGGCGCTCCTGCTGCTCATGATCGGCTCGAGCCTGCTGTTCCTGCGGGCGCGCCCGGGGCAGCGCGAATCGGTCCAGGTCACCGAGCGGGGCGTGCCGGAGCGCGAGGGTCAGTCGGTTGCGATCGTGCCGATGCCCGCGGCCAGCGCAGCTGACGACGTGCCGTCGCACGGCGCGCCCGACCGCGCGCGTCGCAAGCACCACGCCCCGCGCCATGGCGAGCGCGCCGAATCCGCTCCCGCGGCGGCTCCCGCGCCGATGGCCGACCGGGCCGCGCAGGGGGAAAAGAAGCAGGCCGAGCCGGAAGGCACCGCCGGAGCCGCCAGCGACGCGGGTGACGAACAGAGCGCCTACGACCGCGCGATGGCCGCCTATCGCGCCGGCCGCTACGCCGAGGCCCAGCGACGCTTCGAGGACGTGGCGCAAGCGGGAGGCGAAAAAGCGCCGACTGCCGCGCTGTACGCCGCGCTTGCTGCGCGCAGCAGCTCCGGCTGCCGCACCGCGGCGGCTCGTTTCGACTCGGTCAGCTCGCGCTACGGTGGAACAGGCGTCGGGAACGAAGCTAGCTGGCAGGCCGCCGACTGCTACCGCAGCATGGGCGACAACGAGCGGGCACGCCGGCACTACACGGCGCTCCTGTCGGTCTCGGGATATTCCGACCGGGCGCGTGCCGCACTCGATTCGCTGGGGCCCGGAAGCGGCGGCGGCACAGCCGTCGCCTCGCGTCGCGCCGCCGCGGCGAAGGCCGCCGCACCTCCCGCCGCCAAGGCCAAGAAGGCGGCGCCGCCGCCGATGAAGGCCGACGAACCGACGAAGTAGCGCGGGGGCCTCAGGCCTGCAGCATCCGGGCGTTCGAGCCGGCCTCGCCGAGCTCCACGTCCGCGGACTCCAGGCTCACCTTCGAACCGTCCGGCGGATCGAACCCCGGACGACCGACCTGCGTCGTGCCCAGCCGCGGGAAGAACAGCGCCAGCACGTACTGCTGGAAGAAGAACCACCACATGCTGCGGTGGATCAGGCGCTTGTCGATGTTGGGCTCCAGGCGCGCGTGCACCTCGGGAAGCTTCGTCCAGTGCGTTCCCGCGTTCTCGTGATGCGCCGCGTGCAGCCCGTTGTTGAACAACAGGAAGTTGAGCAGCTTCCCATCGAAGCTGCGCGAGTGGTTGTGACGCGACCACGGATCGGTGTGCACGTGCTGCACGTAGTTGAACAGCATGATCGTCCACAGCGCGAACACCGCCGGGATCAGGCAGACGAACGTCCAGACGAAGAGTCCCGTCTTCCAGCCGTGCAGAGCGACAGCCAGGGAAAGCAGCGCGATGTGCGCGCCCGCCCAGACCGAGTACTGCGTGATGATGCGGCGGTAGAGCTTCGGGTTCTTCGTCTTGGCCTTCTTGATGAAGGTCTTGATCGGGTCCGACTGGTAGTAGCTGGAGACGAAGAAGTACGTCGCGGCCACGAACGCATTGTGCTTGTTCGTGAAACGCCAGGTGATCGTGGCGTCACCGGGCCGGTTGACGAACTTGTGATGGTTCAGATTGTGCGTCGGGATCCAGGCGAACGTCGGGTACCCGTAGAAGACCGAGATCCACGCCGCGAACACCTCGTTCATTCGCTTGTTGCGGAACGTGGGCGAATGATTGTGGTTGTGCGCAATCACACCGCAGGCGAGAGCGAAGTAGGCGCTGACCCAGAACAGGTACGGAACCAGCTCCGGCCTGGCGAACTGGAGCGCAACGAACCCGGGAGTGAGCACGAAGGCCCACAGCAGCGTGCGGTAGTCGGCTGCAAATCTAGGCTTCATGGCGCGCGAAGCGTAGCTCAGGTCGAGTTGACGCGCGTCATCCTTCTGTCAGTTTGTGCTGCGAAAACAGCTTCGCAGTTGGTCCCGTCCCGCCCGCCTGCTCCCGCCGGAGTCCTCGAGGGGGCTCACCGCCCCTCGAGCACCCCGATGCGATTCGCTTCGCTCATCGCGGGCTCGTCGCTTCGCCGACGCGCTCCGCAGGGTCAGACCGGAGTCAGTTCGTCGCGTCGCGCAGGTACGCGATCGTGTGGATCGCTTCGACCAGCCGCTCGCGGTCGTCCGGGCTCAGCCCCACGAAACGCACCCCCATACCGGGATTGAGGTTCTCGCTGAGCGGACGGATCGCGTTCACCCACTGCACCTCGCCGGCGAGCACGAACGGCTCCTGCGTACCCGGCGGCGAGAAGCGCAACGTGAGCTCCGTGCCGATCGGAAGCGGATCGCGCGTGCCGACGAAGATCCCCATCTCGGAGATGTTGATGATCGACGCGTACAGGAACGTGTCCTCCGTCTGGCAGTCGACGGACCACGTGACCTCGATGCGATCAGCGCTCCTGCGATCGGCGATCGCTAGCGCGTCGGGGTCGTCAGGAGGGTCGTCGGGCACCCCCGGGCCTTAACCCCGATCCGGCGTGCTGTCACGCGAAGCGTTCGCAGGACGCCACGAGTGGGCGCACCAGCGCGGAATCCGGCGCTCCGGGGCTCAGCGCACCCGGAAAACCCCGGCCTCGAGCCGGTTGTCGTTGGCACGCCCGCGCTTGACCGGCAGCCGCCGGTTGCCGATGAACAGGCCGAAGAACAGGTGATAGTCGCCCGGCGTGAAGTTCGGCTCGAGGGAGAACTCGTGGATGTCGGCGATGTAGTCGCCGACGTGCCACAGGTTGAACGGATATTTGCCCTCGAGTGTGTCGTGATCCGCGTTGAAGCGCCGCTGGAAGCCGTCGACGTGCACGAAGGTCTTCCAGTTGCCCGAGATGGGCGCCGCGACCTTGTAGTAGAGGACTAGCTTGTAGGGCCGCCCGGGCACCACGGCCTCGGCCGGCTCGCCGTCGGGCGTGGTGACACTCCAGCCGAGCGCGTCGAGCTGCCCGCCGAAGTTGCCGTCCAGCGGATGCATCGGCTTCGGGCGCTGGGTCAGGATCCAGTTGTCGAACGGATTCCTGTTGTCCTCGCCCGACCCGAGCTTGTTGGACACCAACATGATCTCGCTCGAGCGCGCGTCGAGCACGGGCAGATTCCGCGGCGGAGTCGTCTGCCGCCGGAACATCGAATTCATCTCGGGCAGGGCGTCGGCGCGGATCACGAGCCAGCGGCGCCCGGCTCCCTGCGTCAACCAGTTGAACGCCTCGGTCGTGGTGCCGAACGTCGGGACCTCGCGCCCTGCGTAGTAGCTCGCGCTGCCAGCGCTCACCCCCATCATGCCGAGCGCCTCGCCGCGATGGGAAAGCCGCTGATAGGACTCGAAGACCTCCTTGGGGGAGATCTGCGCGGCCAGCGCAGGATAGTAGCCGAGGCTGAGCGTCAGCCCGCAAGCGACCACGCCCAGCATCGACCCTGCCGCACGGCTCAGCCTGAAGCGACCGTATGCGTAGCGGAAGCAGTCGCGCAGCAGGAGCGCGCCGGCGGGCAGCAGCATGACCACGATCGGCAGCGCGATCCACGCCACGTACGCCGCCTTGCGCTCCATCGCCCCCATGGTCTCGAACTGCTGCCAGTGGAAGAACCGGTGGCTGAGCCACGATAGGAGTGCGATGCCGGCCAGCGACGCTTCCGCCACGATCGCGCCGAACAGCAGGTTGCCGTTCCACAACGTCGCCAGCTGGCGCGGCCAGGCCAGGTACTCGTCGCGATCGAAGCGCTGCTCGGCGTCGCGCTGCCGCTCCATGAACGAGAAGAAGAACAGCAAGAGGAAGACCGCCGTGCCGAGCTCGATGAAATGCAGGCCCGTCTGCTTGAAGCTCTCGGGGAACTTGGCCGCCTTGACCCCGAACGCACTCAGCCCCTTGATGGGGATCTCGCGGAAATCCTCGTAGAAGAACACCGCAAACGCCGCTACGCCCATCGCGATGGTCCGCGACCCCGGCGCGCCACGCTCGAAGTCGCGCAGCGCCAGCGCCACGATGCCGGCGAACGCCGCGACGGCGCCGAACGGTAGGTGGCCCACTGTCGGCGCCATCACGCTGTAGATGCCGTAGCCAATCGCGACCACGGTGAGCAGCAGCATGCGGAGCGAGGACTCGCGCTCGAACGCCGCGCGCCCCACGCCCGTCGGAGCGCGCAGCATGCGCGCGATGGCGAACGGGATCAGCGCGCTCCAGGGGAACAGGCCGTGGCCGAGATACATGATGACGTAGTCGAAGGCGGGGCGCTGGCGCGCCCGGTCCACCTTCGCGCCGAGCAGCGCGGAGAAGTGCTCGGCGTGCTCGGGCGAGCCGAACAGCACCTTGAGCCCGATGCCGAGCGCCGCCGCGCCGATCAAAAGCGACAGCACGCCGGCGGCGTCTCCCAGCCGCTCGCGGCTCTGTCGCCCGGAGAGCAGCGAAAGCAGCCAGGTCATCCCCACGCCCAGCGCCGGAATCGCCACGCCGATCAACACACCGCGCGATCCGAAGCCCGCGCCCAGCCCGACCAGGCCGAACAGCAGCCACAACACCCTGCGGCTCGTCCGGTGGCCCTGCACGCCGGGCTCGCGGTCGAAGGCCGCGATGCCGAGCCCGGCCGTCGCGATCGCAATCGCCGACATCGTGACGATGTCACCGAGGATGGTGCGCGAGTGCAGGAAGTAGAGCGGCATCGTCGACAGCGCGAGCGCCGCGAACGCCCCGGCCGCGCGATCCGCGAGCCGCGAGACCAGCGCATACGTCACCAGCACGCCGACCAGCCCCCACAGAGCCAACGGCAGACGCCCCGCCCAGGCGTGCAGCCCGAAAAGCCGGAAACCGACCGCCACCGACGTGAACGGCAGCTGGCCGCGGGCGAGCTCGCCCAGGGTCGGCACGGAGTTGACCGCGTCCTGCAGCGCAAGGTTGTGCCCGCCGAGCAGGTTCAGCGCGATGCGGCGCGCGAGATCGGCGATGCGCAGCTCGTGCGGATCCCAGATGCCGCTGGCCGAGATCGGCCCGAACAGACTGGCCAACGTGACGACCGCGGCGAGCCCCAGCAGCCAGGGGCGATGTTCACCCTGCCGTTCAGGCGTCGTCGACCACTCGCCATCCTGCTCGGTGTCGGCCTCGGTCCCGGCCTCGGCCTCGATCCCGGCCTCGGTCCCGGACCCGGTCCCGGCCTCGGTCCCGGACTCGGCCTCGGTCCCGGACTCGGCCTCGGTCCCGGACTCGGCCTCGGTCCCGGACTCGGTCCCGGACCCGGTCTCGGCGGAACGCGCCTCGGCCGGCTGCGCCTCCCCGGCTGGTTCCTCGTCCCGCTCCGGCTCGTCCCGCTCGTCGGCTGGCTTGTCGCTCATGGGGCCCGGGGTTTTTGGCGCAACCCCGCAAATAGGGCAAGCGTTCCCGCGCCGAACCTCTATCCTTCGCCGTCCCGCCGGCCAATCCCGCCGGCACGCCTCCTCCACGAACCATGCGCTTCGGCACTGTCGCCCTCGTCGGCCGCTCCAACGTCGGCAAATCGACCTTCCTGAACACCGCTCTCGGCGAAGAGCTGGCGATCGTGTCGCCGCGCCCACAGACCACCCGCGACGCCCTGCTCGGCGTGGTCCACCGCGCAGACGCCCAGATCGCCTTCATCGACACCCCCGGCCTGCACCGCCCCCACTCCGAGCTCGGTCGCCGCATGAACGCCGCCGCCCTCGACGCCGCGCGCTCCACCGACGTACTCGTGTTCATGACCGACGCCGGCGCGCTCGCCCGTGAGCAGACCAAGCGCAAGTCGCCGCCGCCCGCCGAGCAGCTGGTCCAACCCGGAGACCGCGAGTTCATCGCACTCTTGCCCGCCGAGCGCCCCGCCCTGCTCGTCGTCAACAAGGTCGACCTGCTCCGTGACCGCGCCTGGGTGCTGCCGCTGATGGAGGCCTTCCAGAGCGCGCACGAATTCGCCGCCGTCATCCCCACCAGCCTGCGCGAGAAGGGCGGCGCGGAGGCCGTGCTCGCCGAGCTCGAGAAGCTCCTGCCCGAGGGCGAGCCCGGCTTCTCCGAGGACGACCTCACCAACCGCCCGACCAGCTTCTTCATCCGCGAGTACGTCCGTGAGCAGGTGATGCTCGGGGCCGAGCGCGAGGTGCCGCACGCCGTCGCCGTCGCCATCGACCGCATCGACGACTCCGGCCGCACGCTGATCATCAAGGCCACGCTTCACGTCGAGAAATCCGGCCAGCGCGGCATCCTGATCGGCAAGGGCGGCGCGCGCATCAAGCAGATCGGCACCGCCGCGCGCGAGCGCATCGAGGCTCTGGTGGGTCGGCGTGTGCACCTCGAGCTGTTCGTTCGCGTCACGCCCCGCTGGAAGGACATGCCGCGCCAGCTGGCCGAGCTCGGCTACGAGGCGCCCGAGCTCCGCAAGCTCTCCACCGAGATCCCCGACGCACCGAGGCGCAAGAAGCGATGACGCCGATCGTTGCCATCGTCGGCCGGCCCAACGTCGGCAAGAGCACGCTGTTCAACCGCCTCGCCGGCAAGAAGCTCGCGATCGTGCATGACATGCCGGGCGTCACGCGCGACCGCCACTACGCCGACGCGCACGTGCACGGCCGCGACATGACCCTGATCGACACCGGCGGCTTCGACCCGACCACCGACGATCCAATGGGCCAGGGCATCGCCCGCCACGTGCAGGCGGCCATCGAGGAGGCCGATGCCGTCATCTGCGTGCTCGACGGCAGCATGCCGCCCACGCAGCCCGACCGCGAAGCCGTCCAGCTTCTCAGAAAGAGCGGCAAGCCGGTCGTCTACGTCGCCAACAAGGCCGACACTCCACAGAGCGAGCTCGACTCCGCCGAGCTGTACGCCCTCGGCATCGACGCGCTCCACCCAATCAGCGCTCTGCACGGCCGCGGCACCGCCGGCTTCGAGGCCGCCGTGGTCGCCGCCCTGCCCCCCCCCGAGCCCGCCGCTCCCGAAGAACCCGCCGACGCGCCGCCCCACGTCGCCCTCATCGGCCGGCCCAACGCCGGCAAGTCCTCGCTCTTCAACCACCTCACCGGCTCGGAGCGCTCGCTCGTCGACCACCGCCCCGGCACGACGCGCGATCCCATCGACTCGGACGTGGAGTACGCCGGCCATCACTACGTGCTCGTCGACACCGCCGGTATCCGTCGCCGCTCCAAGGTCGACCGCGGCGTGGAAATGGCGAGCGTGATGCGCGCCATCCGCGCCGTCGGCCGCGCCGATGTCGTCGTCTTGATGTGCGACGCCACCGAGGGCATTGCCGAGCAGGATCAGCGCCTCTTGTCGCTCTGCGCCGAACGCGGCCGCGCCATCGTCATCGGCCTCAACAAGATGGACCTCTACCGCACCAACAAGGAGCGGAAAGACGCGGTGCAGCGCGCCCGCGACGAGCTGCACTTCGCCCGCTGGGCGCCCATCGTTCCCGTCAGCGCCAAGACCGGAAAAGGCGTCGCGGAGCTGATGAAGACCGTGTGGCAGGCCGCCGACGAGTTCAAACGTCGCGTGACCACCGGCGAGCTCAACCGATTCTTCGAGCAGGTGCTGGAGCGCCAACCGCCGCCCACCAGCGGCGGACGCGCCCCGCGCATCTACTACATCACACAGGCCAGCACCCAGCCGCCCGTCTTCGTCGCGATGAGCAACGCGCCCGATTCCGTCAAGGAAAGCTACCAGCGCTTCGTGGTGAACCAGATCCGCAAGCGCTTCGGCTTCGAGTGCGTCCCCATCGTCGTCCGCTACCGCCACCGCAACAAGCGCGAACGCCGCTAGAGCTGCCGCTGGCGGGTGCCCCCCACGGGAAGCGGCGCGGCGCGAGCGGCGTGCTCGCTTCGCTGCGCGCGCCGCGGCCCCCCAAGGCCGGCGCTCCGCGCCGCCCGGGGGCCCCAGACCGCGACCGCGACCGAAGACCGTCACCGCGACCGAAGACCGCGACCGCGACCGCGACCGTGACCGCGACCGAAGACCGCGACCGAAGACCGTGACCGAAGACCGTGACCGTGACCGTGACCGTCACCGCGGACGGCTCGCATCGCTTCGCTCGCTTGGGCGATCTGACGGCGGTGGGCAAGCCCGCGCCAGGCTCCGCCTGGCACTGGGGCTTGCACGGCACCGCACCGCTGGGACCCGGTCCCGAACCCGGTCCCGGTCCCGGTCCCGGTCCCGGTCCCGGTCCCAGTCCTTTCTCCCGCCGGGCGGGCGGGTCGGCGACCCGCCCGGCGGGAGAAAGGACTGGAACATGCTCGAAGTGGAACGCGTTGCTCTGGAAGCCATTGGCGCCTTGCGGCCGCTGATGCCGCGTATTGCGCGGCACGACCGCGCGCTGGACACGCAACTGCGCAAGGCGGCCAGCAGCATGGTGCTCAATGTGTGCGAAGCGCAGCACTCCGATCCCGGCAATCGGCGGGCGCGGTTCCACTCGGCGGCGGGTTCGGCCAACGAATCGCGCGGCGCGCTGCGCGTGGCGGTTGGGTGGGGCTACGTCACCGACGCGCAGGCGCGACCCGTGCTGGAGCTGCTGGACCGCGTTGTTGCCATGCTCTGGAAGCTCACGCACTGACGCTCAGCGCACCAGCCGCGTGAGCATCGCGTTCAGGCGCTGTCCGAGCGACAGCACGCCCGGCAGCGCCTCGCGCCGTGCGTCGCCCGACGCGACCGCGATCTCCACCGCCGCGACCGCTTCCACGAGCTCCCCGCGCGCCACCGCAAACGCCCGCGCCTTGTCCGCCCGCGTGACCCGCCCTGCGCCCTCCGCGCAGTTCAGACACACGCTCTTCGCAGCCCGTACCGCCTCGTCTCGCAGCTTGCGATCGCGCACGTCCGCGGATTTCACCGCCGCGAGCACTTCGAGCGCGAGGCCGTACGCGTGCAGCCGGTGGTGGGGCATGAGGCATGAGGTCTCTGTCGTCATGTTTCTTTCTCCTTCACCCAAGAAGGAGAAAGAAACATGACGACAGAAGCCATTACCGGGCCCAAGACCGGAACCGTGACCGCGACCGAAGACCGTGACCGCGACCGAAGACCGCGACCGAAGACCGCGACCGAAGACCGCGACCGAAGACCGCGACCGAAGACCGCGACCGAAGACCGCGACCGCGACCGAAGACCGCGACCGAAGACCGCGACCGAAGACCGCGACCGCGACCGAAGACCGCGACCGAAGACCGCGACCGTGACCGCGACCGCGACCGTGACCGCGACCGCGACCGAAGACCGCGACCGTGACCGAAGACCGCGACCGTGACCGAAGACCGCGACCGTGACCGAAGACCGCGACCGTGACCGAAGACCGCGACCGCGACCGAAGACCGCGACCGAAGACGCGCGACCGCGACCGAAGACCGCGACCGAAGACCGCGACCGAAGACCGCGACCGTGACCGAAGACCGCGACCGTGACCGAAGACCGCGACCGCGACCGAAGACCGCGACCGTGACCGAAGACCGCGACCGAAGACCGCGACCGTGACCGAAGACCGCGACCGAAGACCGCGACCGTGACCGAACGACCGCGACCGAAGACCGCGACCGCGACCGAAGACCGCGACCGTGACCGAAGACCGCGACCGTGACCGAAGACCGCGACCGAAGACCGCGACCGCGACCGAAGACCGCGACCGTAGACCGCGACCGAAGACCGCGACCGCGACCGCTACGGTCGCAAAGCGCTTTCCGGGCAGAGCAGAGCTGCGACGCCCGCGAGCGTCGCGAGATCGTGCACGTCTCCCGGCAGCGCCGGGATGTCGATGCGGAGCGGCGGATCGTCACTGCCGTCGAAGGCGTTGCCCAGCGCTGCCAGGTGAGCCGCGTCGCGGCTGGCCAGAAGGCGCTCTTCCTCGAGCGCCCGCGCCAGCCGCTCCGCGCCGTCGTCACCGAGGGGCAGAGCGTGGCGCTCGACGGAGCTCTCGATCTGTTCGAGCGTCGGCAGCTGGCGCGGCTTTCTGTGCACGCGATTGACGACGAAAGCGTCGCGGCGCATCCCCTGCTCGACCAGCCGCTCGGCAAAATACAGCACCTCGCGGATCGCGAGCGGCGCCGGCGTCGTGACGAGCACGTAGCCGAAGTCCGGTCCGCGGAAGGCCTCGGCCACCTGGCTCGCGCGCTCGCGGAAGCCGCCGAACAGATCGTTGAGCTCGGTGATGAACTCCGCCATCTGCTCGAGGAACCCACCGCCCGTGAGCCGGCCGATGCCGCGAAGCACGACGGCGACGCTCTTGGCCACCAGGTTCAGGCTGAACTTGCCGCTCTTCTCGAAGGCCTGGATGAACCAGCGCATGGCGGCGCTGTCCAGCGCCTCGATCAGCCGTTCCGGTGCGTCGAGGAAGTCGAGCGCATTGCTGGTTGGCGGTGTGTCGAGGACGATCAGGTCGTAGTTGGTGTCGCGCTTGACGGCGAGGAGCTTCTCCATCGCCATGTACTCCTGCGTGCCGGCCAGGCTGGTCGACACATACTGGTAGAGGCGGTTCTCCAGGATGCGGTCGCGCGCTTCGGGGCTCGAGGCGTGTCGGCGTACCAGCTCGTCGAAGGTACGCTTGGTGTCGAGCATCATCACCGTCAGGCTGCCGGACACCTCGACGCCAGCCTGCGTGAAGCGGCTCACGTCGACCTTCTGGGCGTCGGAGGTCATGCGCCGGAGGCCGAGGCTGTTGGCCAGGCGGCGCGCGGGATCGATCGTGAGGCAGAGCACGCGCAGGCCGCGGCGGGCGGCGGCCAGGCCGATGGCTGCAGCGACTGTCGTCTTGCCGACGCCGCCGCTGCCCACGCACAGGATCACGTGGCGGTTTTCGATCAGCGGAAGCAGCGAGGAACGGGACATTCTACGACACCACGAGCCGCTGCCGTCTAGCACAGCACACCGCTCACGCCGTCGGGAAGTTGGCCCAGCGGCTGGTCCGCGTGCAATCTCCGCCGCCATGATGCCCCCGGAGAGCGAGCGAAAGGAGCGGCGTCTGGCGCGCAGCCCGGACCCGCTGGTGGCTCTGTCCCGGCTGCTGGACGCCACCCGGCGCGATGGGCCTCTGGCGGCGCTGGCGGTGGCTGACGACACCGGCTGCCTGGTGGCCGGTGCAGGCCGGAGCGCGGACTGCGAGGAGCTCGCGGCGTTGGCTCCGCTGCTGGACGCGGCCAGCTGGCCCGCCAACGACACGACTCCGACCCGTCTGGAGGTGCTGGCGCGCAGCACCGAGGTCCGGCGCCTGTCGGTGGACGGGATCACCGTGCTGATCTGCGGTCAGGGCAGCGAACCGGGCCGCGCCGCGGGGCTGTCGCGAGCGGCGGCGGGCTGCGAGCGGATTCTGCGGGAAACCGGCCGGCAGCGTCGCTAGGGCGGCCGCCCGGCGGCGGCGCCCGTGTAGCCGCGTCCCGCCCGATGATCTCAGATCCAGTGGCGCATGCGGGACTTCGTGGATCTGCACTGCCACTGGATCGCGGGCATCGACGACGGCGCCCGCTCGGTGGAGGAGGGGCTCGCCATGCTCAAGGCGCTCCACGCGCTGGGCTTCGACCTGGTCGTGGCCACCCCGCACATGCGCCCGGGGATGTTCGACAACACCGCGAACGACCTGGCGGCGGCCTTCGAACGCATGCAGCCGCACCTGGGGGGCGAGGACCTGCCCAAGGTGGCGCTATCGAGCGAGCACTACTTCGACGAGATCGTGTTCGCCCGGCTGATGGAGCAGCAGGCCGTCCCCTACCCCGGCGGGCGGGCAGTGCTGCTCGAGTTCTACGAGATGGACTTTCCGCCGAGTATCGAGCACCGGCTCTTCGACCTGAAGCGGCGCCGGCTGACCCCGGTGATCGCCCACCCGGAACGCTATCGCTGCATCTGGCGCTCGCCCGAGACTCTGGAGCGACTCGTGGACATGGGCTCCGGCGCCCTGCTCGACACCGCGGCGCTGGTGGGAAAGTATGGACGCAAGGTCAAGCGCTGCGCGGAGGAGCTGCTCGAGCGGGGGCTCTACCACGCGGCCTGCAGCGACGCGCATCGCCCGGCGGACATCGCCGAGGTCGAAAAAGGCATGGCGCGGATCGACAAGCGCTACGGTGCCGAAGAAGTCGATTTCCTGTTCCGCGAGGGCCCCCGCGCGCTGCTCGAAGGACGCCTGCCGGAATGAGCCGCGCCGCGGCAGAACCGCCGGGCGGCTGGGGACGACGTTGACAGGTCCTGGCCAGAACGAAAAAGTGCGCCGGAATCCTACCTTGTCGAACGACCCCCCGAGCCTGTCCCCGGAGCGAGCCTCCGGCCCCGAGGTGCTGCCCGCGGCGGCGGTGCCCACACGGACCGGCTGGCTCAAACGCCATCGCCTGAAGCTGGCCGTGTCGCTCGGGCTGGGGGGTGTCTTCGCGTGGATCATGCACGCGGGCGCGCTTCCGCTGTGGCCCGCGCCCGAGGCGTTCGCGCGGGTGCGCTGGTGGACCGTCGGCGTGTACGTGGCGATGTGGTGCGGCGTGCACATCATCCGCGGCGCGCGCTGGAGCCTGCTGCTGGCGCCGGTGCACCGGGTACCGCTGCGCCGGGTGGTGACCGTGGCGTGGATGGGCTTCCTGGCAACGGCCGTGCTGCCGTTCCGCGCGGGCGAGGTGGTACGACCCGTACTGATCCGCAAGAAGGGGCACCTGACGGGCTGGGCCGCCAGCGGCACCGTGGGCGCCGAGCGCGTCTGCGATGGCCTGTTCCTGAGCGCGCTCCTGTTCCTGGCGCTGGAAATCGCCAAGCCGCTCGATCCATTGCCGAAGCACATCGGCAGTCTGCCAGTGCCCGCGGCGGTGGTGCCCGGCGCGGCGTACTCGGCGTTGGTGCTGTTCGCCGCGGCGTTCGTCGTGATGGGGCTGTTCTACTGGCGGCGCTCCTGGGCCCGCCGGATGAGCGAGCGTGTGGTGGGGCTCGTCTCCAGGCCACTGGCGCACTGGCTCGCGGATCGCGTCGAGGAGATCGCCGACGGTCTGAAGTTCCTGACGCGCCCGCGCTACACCGTACCGTTCGTCGCGACCACGGCCGTCTACTGGCTGCTGAACGCCGCGTCGGCGTGGCTTCTGGCGTGGGGCTGCGGCTTCGACTCGATCACGTTCGCGCAGGCGTGCGTGAGCATCGGCGTGCTCGCGCTCGGCATCCTGCTACCGAATGCACCGGGGTTCTTCGGCGCGTTCCAGATCTCGATCTACGCCGGCTTCGCCATGTATTTCGCTCCGGCCGAGGTGGTGGGTCCGGGCTCGGTGTTCGTGTTGCTCGCCTACGTCACCCAGCTGGGCATCGCCGCGGTCTTCGGAGTCGGGTCGATGCTGGTCGAGCGGACCAGCTTGAAGGAATTCCTGGCCGCCGAGCCGGTCGACCTCGAGCAGGCCGCCGCCGAGTAGGGGCGGCGGGTGGGTCGCCCACCGGAACTTGGCCGGAGCGCGCGGCGGAAAGTAGTACGGAGAGCATGCGGAGGCCCGCCGGACTCCTGGTGCTCGCCCTGCTGGCGATGACCGGCGCCGGACTGCTGCGCTCGACGAACGCCGAGGCGCGCGTCGAGGCCGACTCGCACTACAGCAAGCTGCAGACGTTCAATACCGCGCTGCGCTATCTGCGGGTCGATCTCGGCTTCAAGGTGCTCGAGAAGGACGAGGACGCGGGCTATCTGCTGTTCAACTACGTGCCGCCGGGCGACCCGAAGGACACGAGCAAGGGCTCGATCGAGGTCATCAAGACGCGGCAGGACGTGAAGGTCTTCGTCCAGATCCCGAAGATGCCGCAGTACCACGAGGTGGTGCTGCGCGACGGCCTGCTGCGCAAGCTGCGCGACGAGTACGGCGAGCCGCCGCCGAAGCGTGAAAAGCCACCGGCGAAGCCCCCCGGCGACGCCGGAACCGACGGCGGCGGCTGAAGAGCCGGGCACAAACCCCAGAACAGGATTGGCACGCGCCCGCCGACGGGGATACATGAGGTCTCCGCCGCAGGTACGACGCCCCTCTGCGGCCCCCCAACCGGTTGATGGACGCGCAGGACCAGCTCCCCGAACAGATCGGCCGATACCGGATTGTCCGGCTTCTCGGCCAGGGAGCCATGGGACGCGTGCTGCTCGCGCACGATCCTGTTCTCGATCGCGATGTGGCGGTGAAGCACCTACGCAACGATCTCGGCATCCCGCCGGAGCAGCGCCAGGCGCTGATCGAGCGCATGCGCCAGGAGGCCCGCGCCTCGGCGCGGGTCGGACACCCGGGCATCGTCGCGCTCCACGACATGGGCGAGGATCCGGAGCTCGGGCTGTACCTGGTCTTCGAGTACGTGGAGGGGCAGACGCTCAAGGACAAGCTCGGGCGCGGAGGGCTCGGTCCCGAAACGGCCGCGAAGATCGCACGCGAGATCGGCGACGCGCTGACCACCGCCCACTCGGCCGGCGTCCTGCATCGCGACATCAAACCGGAGAACATCATCCTGGCGCGGACCGGCGCCAAGATCGCCGACTTCGGCATCGCGCGCGTTCCGGACTCGACCCTCACCCGCGACGGCGGCCTGCTGGGCACGCCCGCGTACAGCGCGCCCGAGTCGATTTCCAGCGGGAAGTTCTCGCCGCTCAGCGATCAGTTCTCGATGGCCGCCACGATGTGGGAAGGCATCAGCGGCCGGCGCGCGTTCCCCGGCGACGACGCGGTGGCGGTCGCGTCGCGCATCTCGACGGACGAGCCTCCGGAGATCGCGGCGGTGTGCGGCCTCGACCCGCACGTGGACACGGTGCTGGCGCGCGCGCTTTCGAAGAACCCGAAGTCGCGCTTCCCGAGCTGCGAGGACTTCGGCCGCGCGCTGGCCGAAGCGCTCGAGATGTCGTCGGCGCGACTAGCCATGCCGACGCTACCGGACGAGTACCACCGCGAGTCGTGGAAGCAGGAAACGCACACGCACACGACGCGAATTGCACTGGGCGGCGCAGCAGTCGGCGCACTTCTGGCCGTCGCGGCGCTGCAGATCACCGCGCACCTGCGCCCTCCAGCGCAAGCCGTCGCCAGCCCCGGGCCGGCCGACGCGCAACACGACCCGCATCCCGTCGCCTGGCTCGCCGAGCGCCCGCCGCCGCATCACTCGCGACGTCACTCCAAGCATGCAAAGCGATCGCAGTCAGCCGACGCCAGCGATGCAGGTGTGGTGACGGATGCAGGCGCCGACGCGCAAGCGGATGCGGAATCCGACGCACCCGATGGAAATCCGACGACCGGGCCTACAGCACCAGCGGAGAACGCTCGTGACGGTGGAAAGAACAAGCTCCGGTCACAGAAAAGCGACAACAAGACGCCCCGGAGGTGACTCCGATCCTTGACCGGGGATCGTGGAGAAAGTAGACGAGTCGAGCTTCGCGGCTCCGCCCACCCCCACTCCATTCGCCGGAGCCCGAATACGGAGGACTACGATGAAGCTTGTAAACATCTTTGCGGCGGCGAGCATCCTGACGCTGGCTGCGGTCGGCTGCACAACGACAACCACCGGCAGCGGCACGGGCGGCTACGGCGGCGGCACGGCTGGCACGGGCACCGGCGGCACAGGCGCCGGCGGCTCCGGCGGCACTGCGGGCACGGGCACCGGCGGCACGGGCACCGGCGGCACGGGCACCGGCGGCACGGGCACCGGCGGCACGGGCACCGGCGGCTCCGGCGGCGGCTCCTGCACCTCGACCATCCCGGCCGGCACGACCTGCGACAAGCTGACCACGAAAAACCCGACGTGCGACACCTGCATGCAGGGCAGCTGCTGCAACGAGATGAACACCTGCTTCGGCGACACGACCTGCTCGGGCCTGTACCTGTGCATTGGCCAGAACTGCCAGGGCATCACCGATCAGACCCAATTCAACAACTGCGTGACCCAGAACTGCGCAGCGTGCGCCTCGCAGGCCGCGCAAACGGCTCTGAACGCCTTCGCAAAGTGCCAGCAGGACAACTGCACCACGCAGTGCGGCGGCGGTGCGGGCGGCGCGCCCAGCGACGGGGGCATCTAGGCCTTCGCCGACGTAGAAGGAGACGGGCGGCGGATTCCGCCGCCCGTCCGTAATTTTTGCGAGGGCGGGCGCTGTTTTCCGCCCCAGGTGGTACGAAATCGAGAGCGCGCTATGCTCCGCGTCTTGGGCGGCTGAGGTCGCACTGCTTCCAGGGAGGCTCCGGTGAAGATCCGCACTGCTTCGAATGTCTTTGGCCTATTGTTCGCTCTCGCGCTGGGAGCCCCCGCCATGGTCTCCTGCGCGACCACCAGCTCGGGCGGGGGCCTGGGCGGCGGTTTCGGCTTTGGGGGTAGCAACACCGGCGGCTCCGCGGGCAACCTCGGCACCCAGGGCTGCACCACGGCGCCTGACTGCAACCAATGCCAGGGCAACTGCGCGAAGTGCACCTGCGTGAACGGGGCGGCGAAGTGCCAGAACGTCTGCACTAGCACCGGCACGGGCGGCACGGCCGGCTCCGGCACCGGCGGCGCCTCGAACCTCCCTGCCTGCTGCGGGCATTGCACGGCCTGTTTCGACAAGTGCATGTGCAACGGCGGTACGCCGTCGACCTGCGTCGCGTCCTGCAACTCCGGCACGGGCGGCAGCGGCACGGGCGGCAGCGGCACCGGCGGCAGCGGCACCGGCGGCAGCGGCACCGGCGGCAGCGGCTTCGGCGGCTCCGGCGCGGGCGGCTCCGGCTTCGGCGGCTCCGGCGCGGGCGGCTCCGGCGGCGGAAGCTGCTCGTCGTCGATCCCCGCCGGCTCGACCTGCGACCAGCTCACGACGAACAACGCGACCTGCGACCAGTGCATGCAGTCGAACTGCTGCTCGCAGATGAACGCCTGCTTCGGCAACACCACCTGCTCGGGCCTGTACCTGTGCATCGGACAGAACTGCCAGGGCATCACCGACCAGACCCAGTTCAACACCTGCGTGCAGAACAGCTGCGGCCAGTGCTCGACGCAGACCTCCGTCCAGCAGCTGAACGATTTCGCGAACTGCCAGCAGAACAGCTGCGCCACCGAGTGCAAGTAGGCTGAGGAGGGGCCCTGGGCAGGCCGCCGCTCCGACCGTTCCGCGCAATGCCGCCGCTCGTCGCGGCGGCATTGCTCGTAGCGGCCCTGCCCGCGCCAGGACGTGCGGAGAGCGCGGAGCGCAAGGGCTTCGAGCCCTGGGCGGGCGGCAAGGGCCCGGCCGAGCGCGCGCTGACCGGCGGTGTCGCCACGCTGCGCGCACCGGCCTCGACGATGATCCGCGTGCCGACGAGCACGTTCTACATGGGCTCCACGCCGACGGAGGTGCTGGAGGCAGTGCTCGAGTGCACGCGCGAGCCGCTGGGCGACCGCATGCGCTGCAACGAGATGCTGTTCTCCAACGAGATGCCGCGCCACAAGGTCACGCTGTCGGCATACTGGCTCGACCGCACCGAGGTGACGGTGCGCGCCTACCGGCGCTGCGTCGCGTTGCGTCGCTGCCGGCCGGTACCGTACTCGCGGGGCGCGACGCGCTTCGACAGGCCCGGCTTCCCCGTGTCGCTGGTCACCTGGCGGGACGCGCTGGACTACTGCCGCTTCCGCGGCGCCAGGCTGCCCACGGAGGCGGAATGGGAGCGGGCGGCCCGCGGCACGCCCGGGCGGCGCTTTCCGTGGGGCAACCTGTACAATTCGCACGTCTCGAACCACGGCCGGCTCGGCCAGTCGCCGACGGACGCGGGCGACGGCTACGCCGAGCTGGCACCGGTCGGCTCGTTTCCATCGGGACGGACGCCGGACGGCTTCCTCGACATGGCCGGCAACGTGTCCGAATGGACCAGCGACCGCTACGCCGACAGCTATCCGGCGGGCGCAGCGGTGGACCCGCAGGGCCCGAAGAGCAACGCGGGCGGCGAGCGTGTGATCCGCGGCGGAAGCTACCAGTCCGGCGTGCCGTGGCTGCGAGGTGCCGTGCGCCTCGCGGCGGATCCGGGTGTCCGTCGTCCCTGGATCGGCTTCCGCTGTGCTCGCACCGACAAACGACACCCTCCGGCCACACCCATCCACCCACCCCCTCCGTAGTCCTCCTCGAGGGGGCTCACCGCCCCTCGATCATCCCGACGCGCCTCGCTACGCTCGGCGCTGGCTGGTTGTCACTCGCCAGATTCTCCCATGCATTCCAGACTCGACCCTGATGCCAGCGACCGCGACTGGGGTCGTCGCGCGCTGAATCCGCGGAGCCGCCGCGTCGCGGTCGCGCTCGTAGAGGGCGTGCTGGCCGATACCGACGACGCAGGCCGGATCGTGGCCGCGTCGCCCGAGCTCGCCGAACGCACGGTCGAAGGCGTCGATCTGATGATCGGCGCGGCCAGCCCGCAGGCCCAGCGCGTGTGGCGCGTCGGGCTGCTGCTGCTGGAGTGGCTGCCGCTGTTCTACCTGCACGTGCTGTCGCGTATGAGCCGACTGCCGATCGCCCGGCGCGTGCTGTACCTGGAGCGCGTGGAACGGACGCGCTTCGGACTGCTCTCTGCGCTCCTGGCCGGGCTCAAGGTGAGCATCTGCATCCACGGCTACGAGGACGATCCGGAGCTGGCCGCAACAGGCTTCGACCGCGGCGATCTGGCAGCGCGGCGGCGGCTTCCAGCGGCTTCGGCCGAGAGGGCCCGACCGTGAACGACATCGGGGCATCGGAGAGCATCGTCCAGGGCCGGCAGCTCGAAAAGGGCTTCGACGTGGGCTGCGACGCGGTCGTCGTCGGTTCCGGCGCCGGGGGTGCGGTCGTCGCCGCCACGCTCGCGGAGGCGGGCCTGGAAGTGATCGTGCTCGAGGAGGGCGCCTACTACCGCCCGGAGGAGTACGGCGCGTTCCGCCCGAGCGAGTCGCTCAGACGGCTCGGTCGCGAGTCGGGCATGATCGCGGCGCTGGGGCTGGGGCAGACGCCCATCATCGCGCTGATGGCGGGGCGCTGCGTCGGGGGCAGCAGCGTGATGACTGGCGGCGTGTGCTTCCGCATTCCGTCGCACGTGCACGATCACTGGGAGCAGGAGCTCGGGCTCGACGAGCTCGGCGAGCGTGGGCTCGAAGCGGCGTACGCCGCCGTGGAACGCCGCTGCCACATCGGCGAGGTGCCCCGGGCGCTGCGCTCCCGCTCGACGCAGCGCTTTGTGGACGGCGCCGGCGAGCTCGGCATCCCGATGTACCCGCTGAACCGCAACACCGACGGCTGCGAGGGCAACGCACGCTGCAACTTCGGCTGCCCCAAGGGCGCCAAGATGAGCGTGGACGTGTCGTATCTGCCGGGCGCGCTCGAACACGGCGCGCGTGTCGTGTCGGACGCGCTCGTCGAGCGAGTGGTGTTCGACCGGGATCGCGCAACGGGCGTCGAGGGGCGACTGCTCGGCGGCGAGCACGGCGCTCCCGGCCATCGATTCCGCGTGCGCGCCCCGCTCGTGATCGTCGCGTGCGGCACCATCCACACGCCGGGCCTCTTGGCAGCGTCGGGGCTCGGCGGGCCGGATCTGGGGCGCCACATCACGCTGCACCCGGCCGTGCGCGTCGCGGCGCTGTTCGACGACCGGCTCGACGGCTGGAACGGCGCGCTGCAGTCCGTGTACAGCGATCACTTCCACGACGACGGCATCACGCTGGTGGGCGTGTACAGCACGGTCAACGTGCTGGCCGGCGCGTTCCCCGGCGTGGGGCCGTCGCTGCGCCGCCGCATCGAGACGATGCCGTACATGGGTATTTTCGGCGCGATGATCCACGATCAGGGCGGCGGCGTGGTGCGCCCCGGCATCGGCACGCGCGAGCCGATGCTCAGCTACAACATGGTCGCGGACGATCTGCGGCGGCTTCGCCGTTCGTTCACGATCCTGTCGCGAGATCGCGTTCGCGGCCGGAGCGCGCGAGGTGTACGCGCCGGTGTTCGGCGTGCCGCCCATCCGCTCCATGGACGACGCCTTGAAGGTCGAGCGGATGAAGATCGACGCGCGCCGCATCGAGTGCATGGCCTTCCACCCGCTCGGCAGCGCGCGCATGGCGAACGACGCCCGGCGCGGCGTGGTGGATCAGAACGGCGAGTGCTTCGGCACCCGCGGGCTCTTCGTCGCGGACGGTTCGGTGCTGCCGACCAGCATCGGCGTCAACTCGCAGGAGCCGGTGATGGCCATGGCGACGCGGATCGCGTGGGGGCTCCGCGAGCGGTACGCCTGATGGCGCGGCTGCACCTGCCCATCCACGACGCCGCGCGCTTCGTGCTGGTCGGCCCGCACTATCCGGAGAACGTCGGAGCGGCGGCGCGCGCTCTGAAGACGATGGGGTTTTCCCGGCTGCTCCTGGTGAAGCCGGGGCGGCTCGCCTCGCCCGGCCACGAGATGGCGCGGAAGATGGCGGTCAAGTCGCTGGACGTCCTGGAGGCGGCGCGCGTGTGCGACAGCCTGGCCGAGGCTCTCGACGGCGTCGATCTGGTGTTCGCCACCACTTCCCGGCGCGGCGTCTCGGGGGTGCTGGTGCCGCGCGACGCGGCCCGCATGGCCGAGCTCACGACCGAGCGCGGCGGCCAGCTCGCGTTCGTGTTCGGCAACGAGAAGACCGGCCTGTCGCAGGCCGACCTGGCACGCTGTCGCACGAGCGCGTGCGCATCCCGATGGCAGCCCCGCAGCCGTCGGTGAACCTGGCCCAGGCGGTCCAGATCATCGCCTACGAGCTGATGCTGGCGGGCCTCGACGCGCGCGGTCGGTGATAGGGTTCGGCCGCATGGACCTCATCGATCTCCGCTCCGACACGGTCACGCAGCCGACGCCCGCGATGCGCGAGGCCATGGCGCGCGCCGAGGTGGGCGACGACGTGTACGGCGAGGACCCGACGGTGGCGGAGCTCGAACGCCGCGTGGCGGAGCTCCTCGGCAAGCAGCGCGCGCTGTTCGTGCCCTCGGGAACGATGGGCAACCAGCTCGCGCTGCTCGTGCACACGCGGCCGGGCGACGAGGTGATCATCGGCGAGGGCGCGCACTGCGCCTGGTACGAGTCCGGCGCCGGGGCCGCGTGGAGCGGTGTGCAGTTCGCCGTGGCCGGGAAGGGCGGGCTGTTCGACGCAGACGAGATGGAAGCCGCGCGTCAAGCCACCCGCCTACTACCTGCCCCACAGCGCCTGGTCGCAGTGGAGAACACGCACAACCGCGCCGGCGGCCGCGTTTTCCCACAGGAACGCATCGTCAGCGATCGCCGAGCGGGCGCGGCGGCACGGGCTCGCCTGCACCTGGACGGCGCGCGGCTGTGGAACGCAGCGGTCGCCAGCGGTCGCGCCGCTCGACGAACTCGCGGCGCCGTTCGACACCGTGAACGTGTGCTTCTCGAAGGGGCTCGGCGCGCCGGTCGGCTCCGCGCTGGCGGGGTCCGACGAGCTCATCGGCCGCGCGCATCGCTTCCGCAAGATGCTCGGCGGCGGCATGCGGCAGGCGGGCATCCTGGCTGCCGGGGCGCTGTACGCGCTCGAGCACCATCGCGAGCGGCTGGCCGAGGACCACCGCGCGGCGCGCGCCCTCGCCGAAGATCGTGGCCGCAGCGCGCCCGGGGCCCGCGTGGACCTGCGACGCGGTCGAGACGAACATCGTCAACATCGAGCTCGAGCGCGCGCGCGCGGACGCGGGTGATCGAGGCGGCGCAGGAACGCGGCGTGCTCATCTCCTCGATCGCGCCGCGCGCGCTGCGCGGCCGTCACGCACCTCGACGTTTCCGGCGAGCAGGCGCGCCGCGCCGCCGAAGAGCTGGCCGAGGCCATCGCGCGCGCGGAGGGCGCCGGCTTGAGCCGCGGCGCCCTGCTGCTGGCGCTCTTGGCTGCTCGCGGCGTGCGCGCCGACGTTGCCGCGGCCGTACCTCGAAGCCCGCGCAGCTGCCGAGCGCGCCTACACCTCGGGCCGCTACGACGAGGCGGCCGAGCACTGGCGCGAGGCCGCGCGGCAGCGCGAAGCGACCGCGCAATCGCGACGAGGCGCATGTACCGCGTGGCGCCAGCCCTGGACCGCGCGGGCCGCTACCCCAAGCCGAAGCCGCGTACGACAGGCTCGCTGGCGCTGGCGCCGCACAGCGGGCGCGCCGCGCGCGCCGCCTACGACCGAGGCCGTGATCGAGGTCGAGCACGGCGACCGCGCACAAGGGCTACCGGATGCTCGAACAGGTGATGCTCGACTACCCGCGCTCCGGCCCCGCCGTCAGCGCACTGCACCGTACGCTCCTCTACGACGACCAGCAGGGCGGGCCGGCGAGCGGCGCTGGCGGAGCTCGACCGCCTGATTGCGAAGCTCGACAGGACCGAGCTCGTCCGAACGCCTGCACTTCGCCTACGCCGAGTACCTCGACAAGGCGGGGCGCAGCGCGCGCCGCGCGGGATCGCTACCTGTACACGGCCAAGCGCTTCCCCTACCCGTACGGCGCGCTGTGGGACGACGCGCTGTACCTCGCGTCGCAGGACGACGAGAAGCTCGGCGACTACCGCGGCGCGATCGCAGTGCTCGCCGCATGCTCTCGCAGCAGGAGCCGTCGAGCATGCAGGGCAGCTACGAGCGTCCGCGCTACGACCAGGCCCAGATGCGCATCGCCATCCTGTACCGCGACCAGCTCCACGATCCCGCGGCGGCGCGCCGCGCGTTCCACAAGGTGTGGACCGATCACCCGACGAGCCTGCTCAAGGACGACGCCTGTGGGACGAGGCGCTACTGGCCAGGAAGGCGGGTGACGGCAGACGTCCGCCTGCAGCGTGCTGTCGACGCTCGCCCACGGCATGCCGGACTCCCGCTACGTGCCCTGCGCCCGCGAGCTGTGCCCGACGGCGCCGCCTGCGCCGGAAGGGGCGGAGCTGCCACGACTACATCAAGCGGCAGGCCGAAGGCCGCTGTTGGCCGAGCGCCGAAATAGCCCGGACGCGCGCGCTAGTCTGTCTCTCGAAGTCGTCCTCGATTTCCTCGTCGAGGTCTTCGTCCTCGTCGTCGTCCTCGTCGTCGTCTTCGTCGTCGTCTTCGCCCTTGAACTCGGTCTTCAGGTCGATGCCGACTTCGCCGAGCTGCGTCTCGAGCAGCTCCATCAGCTCGTCGATATCGTCGCCGCTCCACTCGTCGATGACGTCGGTGAGGAACTCGAAGAAGTCGCCGTTGTCGAGCCGCCGCTCGATCTCCTCGACCTGCTCTTCGGTGAACGCTTCGAGGATGTCCTCGCGCAGGGATTCGGTGTCGCCTTCCTCGATCGCCTCCTGGGCCGAAAGGCGGATCTGACGGACTGCGCGTCTGTCGAGGTAGATATCCATCTAGTTGTGCTCTCCCGGGACCTCGCCCCGCCTTTAGACGATGCTTTGCCGCAGAGTCAAGACCTGCACAGAAGAGGCCCAGCTCCAGCGCGGCACTGGCGCAAGGCGTCCCCAGGCGGCGGTACACAGTGAGCAGTGAGATGGCCCGGCTTGTCGCCAATGTCTCTCGGCGCTCGGACGCTGCGCTCGGCGCCCCGGCCGGCACTGGCCCAGCGCCCCCGCTGCGCCCGCGCCCGCCCCCCATCAACTTCCACTATCTGCAGTACGGGGTCGGCCTCGCCACCGAGACGGTCGCTTCCGCGGGCGGCGTCTGCCCGGCCGGACGCGACGACGCCGTGCATCCTCGGCTCGGGCGGAGGCCTGGCGATCCGGGTCGGCTACCGCTCGCGAGGGCCCTGGTACGTGGGCGGCGCCTACGAATTCTCGCGCCAGGACTCGTCGAACCTGCTGCGCCTGGCCATCCTGCAGCAGCTTCGGGGCGAATTCCGCTACTATGCCGACGAGGGAAACCGGCTGACGCCCTACGCCGCCGGCGGGCTGGGAGCTGCCCTGTACGGCAACGAGTGGGGCACCGAAACAGGCGGCGTCGTGAGCTTTCTGGGCGGCGGCGTCGAATACCAGATCAATCGCACCACCGTGATCGGGGCCGCCCTGGCCTACCGGCCGCTGCTGCTGCGAGGGCTGGACCGACAAGGCCGGCCAGCGCCGCGCCGACCAGCTTCTGGGCTTCGGAGTCGCCCACATCGTAGCGCTGGAGCTGATCCTCGAGGTGCGCGATCCGCTGCCCCGATGGTAGCTCGCACAAGCCGGCGAGCCGCCAGGCGCACGCACGCGCTTGACTCGCCGCTATCCACAGGGTTCCCCTTCGCGTTGTGAGGTGCGACCGGTGCGGGCGGGACAACCCCGACCATCTGAGGTTCTGCCAGGATTGCGGAAACAGCCTCGCCGTCCCGTCCTGTTGCGGAGGCGACACCACCCCGCGGGGTCGAGATGGGCGGCGGTCAGCCAGACTCGAAAGTGGATCTCGGGAGCACCGTGCGCATCCATTCCCGGCCGTCCGCGCCTGACTTCGACTTCACGCCCCGGGAGCGGCCCCCCGGCTCGGGAACAGCGTGCGACCGCTGCGGCGTGGTCAACCCGGCCGATAGCCGCTTCTGCTCCGAATGCGGCGCTCCTCTGGGCCCCGGAGCCGCGCCGCCCGCCCAGCCGCCCGCTCCCGCTGGCGGGCCGGGGCCAGCGGGCGGGGCCCGGCCCCGCCCAGGCGCAGGCGCCGGTTATCGCGGCGCCGGTGGTGGACATCGCGGCGCCCGGCCCGGAGGCGGCGCCGGTGATCTGTGTGCGCTGCCGCGGCAGCAACTCGCCACACATGAGCTTCTGCCAGTTCTGTGGCGCGCGACTGGGCGCAGCGCCGGCCCCGGCGCCCGACGCCACCCCTCAGCCTCCAATATCGGCCCCACACTCCAGCACGAGCCCGGAAGCGCCCATGGCGCATCCTCCGGCCACCTACCGCGCCGGCGGCTCGCCGGAGCCGGCGCCAGCCCCGCCTACCCCGCCGCCGAGCGTTCCCCCGTCCGTTGGGCCGGGCGTTACCACGGGTCGCTTCGCGCCGGCATCGCTGCCCGGCGCCCAGGCGCGGCTGGTGGTGATAGCCCAGGACGGGACACCCGGGCCGTGACTACGCGCTGGTCGAACCCCAGACCGACATCGGGCGCGACGAGGGCACCGTCCTGTTGCCCAACGATCCCTACGTCTCGCCTCGTCATGCCCGCGTTTTCCAGCGTAACGGGCGCTTTTTCGTTCGGGATCTGGACTCGGTGAACGGCGTCTACGTGCGGCTCCGCGGGCCGGCCAGACTCGAGCACGCCGACTTGGTGTTGATCGGCCTTGAGGTGTTAAGGTTCGAGGTCGTGAGCGACGCGGAGATGGGACTCGGCCCTGCGGCTGAAAGAGGCGCGCAGATCTTCGGGTCGCCGGCTTCACCACGATTTGCGCGTCTGTGCCAGCGCACGGTAGAAGGCGTCACTCGAAATGTGTTCTACCTATCGGCCGAGGAGACGGTGATCGGGCGCGAAGCTGGGGATATCGTCTTCACGAGCGACCCGTTCATGAGCCGCCGCCACGCGACTATCCGACGCGAAGAGTCGAACGTGTTCACGCTGCAGGATCTGGGCTCTTCCAACGGAACCTACCTGGCGATCCGCGGCGAGGTGGCGTTGGACGCGGGCGACCACGTCCGCATCGGACAGCACCTGTTCCGGCTCGACGTGGATTCGAACGGGCAGGACCCGCAATGAGCGACGACGGGCAGGAGATCCGCGTCAATCTGTTCGGGCGCACCGACGTCGGACAGATCCGCGAACACAACGAGGACAACTTCCTCGTCGCCGACCTGACGCGGAAGAGCCGCAGCCTGATGGAGGCGGATCGCAATCAGGTCATCGGCGAGCGCGGCACCGTGATGGGCGTCTGCGACGGCATGGGCGGTGCCGCGGCTGGCGAGGTGGCCAGCCAGCTGGCGGTCGACATCATCTACGAGAAGCTCGCACAGGGCGGACGCGCCCACCGACCACGACGATCTCGCCCGGCGCCTCGTCTTCGCCGTCGAGGAAGCGGGCATCCGCATCTTCAACGAAGCGCGCGCGGACCGCACCCGACGCGGCATGGGCACCACGTCGCACGATCGCGGCCGTGATCGACTCGCGTCTGTTCCTGGCGCAGGTCGGCGACAGCCGCGCCTACATCCTGCGCAAGGGCGAGCTCGTGCAGGTGACGCGGGACCAGTCGCTGGTCAACCAGCTCATCGAAGCCGGCCAGCTCACCGAAGAAGAGGCCGAGACCTTCGAGCACAACAACATCATCCTGCAGGCGCTCGGCACCGCGGAAACCGTGCAGGTCGACCTGACCTACGTCGATCTGCAGTACGGAGATACGCTGCTTCTCTGCTCCGACGGCCTGTCGGGCATGATCCGCGGCGACGAGATCCGCGAGGTCCTGGCGAGCGTGGAGGACCCCCTCGAGGCGTGCAAAGTGCTCACCGAGCGCGCGAACCTTGCCGGCGGGCACGACAACATCACGGTCATCGTCGCGCGCTTCGAGGGCGACGGCCTGCGCAAACCCAGCGACGAGGACGAGCCACTCAAGTACCGCAAGTACGCGCTGCCGGAAGTGGTCGACGCCGATGCCACGGTGCGCGCCAGCCCGCTCAGCAACGAACAGGTGGAGGCGGCGCCCGAGCCCAGCGACGAGGCGGCACGTGAATCGCGCAAGCTCCGCGTGGGGCACACGATGGTCGGCATGACGACGCCGCTGGAGGATGAGACCCCCACGGAACCGGCGCCGCCGTCGGAGCGCCCACCACCTCCCGCACAGCCCGCGGCGGTCTACAACGCGGACGAGGACCCGGTGCAGATCCCCACGACCGGCCTGCATCCGCGTGCGGTTGGCGCGCTGGTGCTCACCGCGCTGCTGCTCGTCGCAGTGACCGGATACGTGGTCCTGCGCTGAGCGCCCGGACACCATGCGGCACGCGCTGCGGCGGATCCTGTGGATCGTGCCGACGCTCGTCGTGATTTCGATCGCCGCGTTCTGGCTGCTCTCCGCCACCCTCGGCTGGACACCCGCCGCCGAGCCCGGTCTCGATCCGTCCGCAGCCCGCCAACGCCTGGAGAAGCTGCCGCGTTTCTTCAATGCAGAGCCGGAAAACGTCCGCGATCTCGCCACCGAGGCGACCCGGCGCATCGCGGCGGGGGGCCCCGGCGCGCGAGCGGCCCGCGGCGAGCTCGCCCGGCTCGGCGGCGCGGCGCTCCCCCACGTCCTGCCGCGCCTGGACGCGCTGCCGCCCAGCGGGCGCGGCCGCGTCGCGTTGGCTCTGGCACCCGTCGCGCGACGGATGGGAGTCGGCAGTCCGGCTGAGCTCGGAGTGCCCGGGAGCGCCGTGGTGTTCTGGACGCGCTACTGGCAGGAGCGAGCCATCGATTTCCGGCCGGCCATCGTCCACCGGCTCGTGCAGCGCGTCGCAGAGCGCTCTTCGCTGATGCGGCGCGAGGACATCGCGAAGCTGGACACCTACGCCCTGCCCGAGTTGATCCACGAGCTCGGCAACGTCGAGACGCCGGAAGATGCCGCGCGCGTGCAGCGTCTGTCGGCATTGGCGGCCCACGTGACCGGACTTTCGTGGACGCTGGCCGATGGAGCCACGGTCGTCCAGGCGCGCAGCGTGGCGGCCCGCTGGCGCCAGTGGTGGTCGCTGAACCGTTCGAGGTTCATCACATTCGACGGCCCCGGACGCGTCAGCGCGATGCTCATCGAGACGCAGTACGGCAAGTGGGCCGCTGAAGCCGTGCGGAACCGCCTGGGAGTCTCGCTCGACGGCCAGCCGGTGCTCGACGAGATGATCGCGCGCGCGCCGGTCACGCTGCTGTTGGTCGGATCCGGTCTTTTCGGCGGCTACGCGCTCGGGATCCTGCTCGGGCTCCTGGCCGCTTCGCGGGCCGGAAAGCCCTCGGACCACATCGCCTCCGCTCTGGCCGTCGGAATCGTCGCCCTGCCGGTGGCGACGCTGGCAGCGTCGGTCGCGCCGGGAGCGGGACAACGGGGTTCCTACGCCCTGGCTGCCATCCTGGTGCTGGTCGTGTCGGGCGCACTGGTCTCGCGCTACCAGCGCGCCGCGACGCTGACCGCCCTGGACCAGGACTACTCGCGCACCCGCATGGCGTTCGGCGCGTCGCGGCTGCGCGTCGCGCTTGGCAGTTTCCGTGCCTCGAGCACACCCGCCATCTCGCTCCTGGGCGTGGACCTGCCGATGCTGGGCACGACAGCCTTCGTGGTCGAGCAGATCTTCCACCTGCCTGGGCTGGGGCCCGCGACGCTCCGGGCGGTGTCGAACCACGATCTGCCGTGGCTGATGGCCATGGCGCTGCTCGGCGCCCTCGGCGTGGCGCTCGTCCAGATCGCCAGCGATCTGCTGCTCCTGTGGCTCGACCCGCGCATCCGGGCAGCCGACGCCCGCAACCGTGGAGCGTTCGGATGAACGCGATCCTCCGGCGCCCCGCAGCCCGCGTCGGCCTTCTGTACCTGGCCCTTCTGGTGCTGGTCGCGGTTTTCTCGGATCTGATCGCCTCGAGCGCGCCCATCGTGATGTCGGAGCACGGTCACGTCAGCGTGCTGCCCGCCGTCACCGCGCCGGCCAGCGTGCGGGGCCGGGACGCGGCTGCCATCGCCGCCAGCCTGGGACCGGACGACTGGGCGGTGTGGGCACCCATCCGCGCGGACGAGCGGTCCATCGGCACGGGACGCATCACTAGCAGCCGCGACGCCATCGCGTTGACGGTGCTTGCTACGCGCAACGAAGTCATCCTCGTATTCGGAGTGGTGCTGTTCGCCACCCTGGGCGGCACACTGCTCGGCGCGATCGCCGGCTACGCATCGCCCTTCATCGACGCCGTTCTGGCGCGTCTCGTCGAGCTGGGCGGGGCGATGCCGACCTTGGTGCTGCTCGCCATCGCACTGGGCACCCACCGTCTCCCACCGCTGCTCGCGTTCGTGCTGGTGCTGGGACTGCTCAGGGCGATCCGCACAGCGAGGCTGGTGCGGGGCGAGGTGCTGCGGGTTTCGGGGCAGGATTTCGTGATGGCGGCACGCGCACTCGGCACCCCGCCCGGTCGTCTGCTGGAGACCCAGATCCTGCCGCACGCTCTGGGCCCCGCCCTGGTCAGCGCAGCCTTCACCGGAGCCGCCGCCGTCGGCCTCGAGTCCGCGCTGGCGCTCGCCGGGCCCGAATCCCCCGGTTTCGCGAGCTGGGGCACGCTTCTGGGGAGCGGCTCCAGCGTGGGAGTGCTGCTGTGGCCGGCGCTGGCCATTCTGTTGACCACCGGGGCGTTCTACGCGCTGGCGGAGGCATGCGACGACGCGCTCTCGGTCCGCCGGCGGCGGGCGGCGGAGGCAGATCACCGGTCACGGTCAGCCAGGCGCTTGCGGCGCGCCCGGGGATGACTAGAAAGGCGTCATGGCGCTCCAGGCAGTCACCGAACAGAACTTCGAGCAGGAGATCCTACGCAGCGAGCTGCCCGTCCTCGTCGAGTTCGGAGCCGAATGGTGCGGCCCGTGCAAGACGGTCGCGCCGGAGCTCGAATCGCTCGCACTCGAGCTCGACGGCAAGGCGAAGATCGTCTCCATCGACATCGACCAGGCACCGCTGCTGGCGCGGGAGATGGGCATCCAGTCGGTGCCGACGTTCGTGGTGTTCCACCAGGGTCGTCCGGTCAACGGCAAGGTCGGCGCGCTCCGGCGCGCGCAGCTCAAGGAGCTGCTGGATCCCGTGTTGCCCCGGGCGGCCGGCGCGCTCAAGCCCGAGGAAGTCGCGGAGCTCTTGAAGCAGGCGCGGATCAGCCTGGTCGATACGCGGGAGTCGGCGGTGTTCCAGCGCGCGCACATCGCGGGGGCGGTCAACATGCCGCTCGGCGAGATCGAGACCCGGCTGGCCGAGCTGCACATGCTGCCGAACCAACCTGTCATCTACTGCCGCGCCGGAGACCAGACCAAGGACCTGGCGGCCAAGCTGGCCGAGCAGGGCGTGCCCGTAGCGTTCATGGAGGGCGGCGTGCTCGCCTGGGAAGCGGCAGGCTTCTCGCTCGAGCGCCCCGACTGATAGCTTCCCGCCGCACTTTTCGAGGACCTACGGCAACGCGCGGCCGGCCGCTTCCAGCGCTGCAGCGATCACCTCGCGCACCGGGACGCCGGCGCTGCGCGCCGCGTCCACGCAGGCATCGAACTCCGGCTTCAGCTGCGGCGCGCCATACGGCCCTTCGCTGATTTTCACCGGAAGGAGGCCGAAGCGCGTCTCGACTTCAACGACCCGGCGCGGCCGCTCCGTCCGCGTCGCCGGCGTCCGCCTGAGGCCGATCGAGCTCGTCTCGCGCAGCATCACCTCGGCTACGCGATCAGCGCCCTCGCTCGCCGCCAGCGCGGCCAGCGTCAGCGCGGGCCGACCCTTCTTCATGGTGATGGGCACCGCCCAGGCGTCCAGCGCTCCCGAAGCGAGCAGCGCCTCGATGGCGTGGGCCGCGAGCTCGCCGGTCATGTCGTCGACATTGGCTTCCAGCACGACGTGGCTCGCGGCGCCTTCTGCGCGCGGCGCCTGGGAACTGCCGAGCACCACGCGCAGCGCGTTCGGCCGATCGACGAGATCCTGCGTTCCCCGTCCCCAGCCGATATGTTCCGGCACCATCGGCGGCCAGCGCTCGAACCGCTGGACCAACGCGCCCACGATGGCAGCGCCGGTCGGCGTCACGAGCTCCGCGTCGATGCCCGCGTCGTACGTCGGAACCCCGCGCAGGCATCCGACGGTCGCCGGCGCGGGCAGAGGCAGCACGCCATGGCGGCATTCCACGCTCCCGCGTCCCATCGGCAGCGGCGCCGAGACCAGCTCCGCACCCAGGTAGGCGATGCACGCCGAGGCTCCCACGATATCCACGATGGCATCGACCGCACCCACCTCGTGGAAATGGACCTCGTCGATCGGAATGCGATGCACCTCGCTCTCCGCCTCGGCAAGGCGCCGGAACACGCGGCGCGATAGCTCGCGCGTGCGCGCCTCGAGCGGCGCCCTTTCGAGCAGCGCGTCGATTTCGCTGTAGCTCCGCTCCGTGCCGCCCGGCTCGATCACCACATCGAATTTCGTGGCGCCGATGGCTCCAGCATAGGCCCGCCGGAGCTCGAGCTGGACTCCACCGAGCGCCAGCTGCTCCACCGCCCGCTCCACCACCTCGAACGGCACACCGAGATCCACCAGCGCCGCGATGGTCATGTCGCCGGCAATGCCGCTGAACGTGTCGAGGAACAGCAGCCTGCCGGCTCCCGCCCCCGGCTCGAGCGGCGCGCGGTGGGCTTCGGCGGGGCCTTCGAGATCGCCGTGACCGTGGTCGTGATCGTGATCGTGATCGTGGCCGTGGTCGTGATCGTGGCCGTGACCGTGACCGCCGCTCACGCCTTGTGCTCCGTGGCGTGGACGCGCGAGACGATCCGGATCACGGCCATCGCGGCTCCGAAGCCGTTGTCGATATTGACGACGGTGACTCCCGACGCACAGCCGGCGAGCATCCCGAACATCGCCGTCAGACCGCCGAGCGACACGCCGTAGCCGACCGAGGTCGGCACCGCGATCACGGGAGCAGCGATCAAGCCACCGACGACGCTGGCCAGGGCGCCTTCCATTCCCGCAACCACGATCACCGCCGGAGCCGCGCTGAGTGTCGCCAGATGGTCGACCACGCGGTGGATGCCCGCCACGCCCACGTCCACCATGCGGGCCGTCGGGACCCCGGCCATGCGCAGCGTCTCGAGCGCCTCCTCGGCCACCGGGATGTCGCTGGTGCCCGCCGTGACCACGGGCACGGGCGCCCCCGGCCGTGGCTCGATGGGCTGGTGCTCGTAGCTGGCGACCCGCGCCGCCTCCGAGTAGACGAGCCCCGGCACCGCCGCCAGCACCTTCTCGGCCTTGTCCGCAGACAGCCGCGTCACCAGCACGTTCTGTCCGGCGGCCACCAGCTGACGGGCGATCCCGGCGATCTGTTCGGGGGTCTTCGACTGTCCGAGGATCACCTCCGGCAGCCCCTGTCTGAGCGCGCGGTGATGATCGACGCGCGCGTAGCCCAGATCGGCGAAGGGCAGATGCCTCAGCTCTTCGAGCGCAGAATCGATTCCCACAGCTCCAGATTGCAGGCGCTCCAGGAGCTCGCGCAGACGGTCGGCGTTCATCGCCGATGATGTACCGGGATCCCGGCGCCTGGACAAGCTGCGCGGAGGGCACTTCCGCCGGGACCGGCTTCGTGGTTGTGTCCAGACCGTGCCGGCCCCCACCGCACCACTCCTCGGGTTCGTGCTCGGCGTCGCCTTCGCCTGGGCTGCTGCGGACGAGCTGGCCCGCGCCGGTGGCATGGGGACGACAAGCCGCTCCATGGTCGTGGTGACGTTGTTCAGCCTGCTGGTCTTCAGCCCGATCGCCGCGTACTTCCTGGCGTTCGCGCCGGACTGGTCCTACGCCTACGTCGTCGATCCGCAGCGGTTGCCCAGCGCGGTCGACCTGGGCCTGGTCCTGCTCGACGTGGCCAGCGTACCCGCCGGCTTCGCTCTCGCGGCCCGGCGTGCCGGCCAACGCAGGCTCGGGCCACTCGTGAAGCTGGCGGCGGCGCCGGCACTGGGCGCGCTCTTGATCCTGGTGGCCGGTTTCCAGCGACTGGCGGTCCAGGGCACCTTCGCCCAGTTCCACGGCGACTTCGGAACCCGGTCGGTCGCCGGCAGCCCGCTCGGCTATTCGCTGCTCTGGATGGCCGCCGTACTGGCCGGAGGCGTCCTCTGGACAGCCCGCTCCCTGCGCCGGATCAGCAACTCGTGACGCAGTCGGAGCCCGACGCCGCGAGTTCCTTGCCCGGGCGGGATCCGGGTTGTTGACGGCGGGCTTCCGAGGCGACAGGTTGAGCCCCCAAATGGCGGACGACGAAACGAAGGAGCTGGTCGACCTGGCCAGCCGCGTGGTGGAAGCGGCGAAGAAGGCCGGCGCCGACGTGGCCGAGGCGAGCGCCCGCTCGGGCTGGGAGCTCAGCGCCAAGGTGCGCCTCGGCGAGGTCGAGCTGGTGGAAGAGGCGGGGACGCGAGGCGTCTCGCTGCGCGTGATGAAGGACCAGTCCGTCGCCCTGACCGCCACCAGCGATCTGACGGAGGCAGGCCTCGAGCGCTGCGTGGCGGATGCGCTCATGCTCGCAGAGCTGAGCGAGCCGGACCCCTACGCCGGCCCTGCCGACCCGGCACTGCTCGCCAGCGCTCCACACCCCGATCTCGAACTGTACGACCCGGCCGTCGAACGGGTCGACGCCGACGAGGCCATCGCCCGCGCACGCAAGGGCGAGCGCGCGGCGCTCGACTTCGACAAGCGGCTCGAGCTCAGCGAGGGGGCCACGTTCTCGCGCACCGCCTCGACCAGCGCCCTGGTTCTATCGAGTGGCTTCACCGGTGCTCTCAGCGGCTCGTACGCGTCTCTGGTGGTCTCGCCGGTGGTCGAGGACGAGGGCGGGAAGCGACGCAGGGGCCACTACTGGACAGCCCGCCGCCATCTCGACGAGCTCGACAGCGAAGCGTCCGTCGGCGAGGAGGCCGCGCGCCGCACGCTGGCCAAGCTGGGCGCGCGCAAGGTGCCGACCTGCGAAGTCCCGGTGGTGTTCGACCCCGACGTGGCAAGGTCGCTGGTCGGCACGCTGGCCGGCTGTATTCTCGGAGGCGCCATCTGGCGCAAGTCGAGCTATCTGGCAGAGCGCGAAGGCAGCGAGATCGCGAGCCCGCTCGTCACGATCATCGACGATCCTCTGATCCCGCGGGCACCCGGCTCCCGGCCGTTCGACGGCGAGGGACTGCGCTCGCGCCAAAACCAGGTCGTCAAGGCCGGCGTACTGGAAACCTTCCTGCTCGACAGCTACGCCGCCCGCAAACTGGGGCGCGAGACCACCGCCAGCGCCGGACGCGGCGGAGGCTCGGTCGCCTCGACGACCAGCAACTTCGTGCTGCAGCCGGGCCAGCAGACGCGCGACGAGATCATCGCGTCCACGAAGCGGGGCCTGTACGTGACGGACATGATGGGCTTCGGCTTCAATGCCATCACCGGCGACTACTCGCGCGGGGCGAGCGGTTTCTGGATCGAGGACGGCAAGCTCGCCTATCCGGTAAGCGAGATCACCGTGTCGTCCAACCTCGACAGCATGCTCAAGGGCATCGACGCGGTCGGCGACGATCTGGATCTGAAGACCTCGACCGCCGCGCCGACCCTGCGCGTCCGCTCGATGACGCTCGCCGGGACCTGAGCGACCTCGACGCTCACTCGGCGAGCCGGTTGGGTGCGCCGGGCGAGGCGCCCTTGCCCGCGGACAGCCCGAACGAGCGCGGGGCGTCGTCCAGCGACCACGGATGCCGGCGCGCGACGCTGATGCCGGCCTTGGGCTTCGGCACGGCCGGGAAGCGCGACATCACGCGACCCGACGCATCGTCGAGCTCCAGCGGCTCGCCCGCGTTGGACAGGCCGTGACTCCCGATCGCCGGAACGCGCAGCAGCGCGAGCCCGGGCGGCGGCGCAGGGTCCAGCCCGTCGTCCCGCACGAAGTCCTCGCGCACGACCAACACGAAAGCCTGTGGCTCGATCACGTGCGCCGGCAGCAAGCTCCCGCCGCCGATATCCGACAGCGTCCAGCCGTCGAGGTCGACCGCAGTGGTGCCGTCGTTGACGAGCTCGACCCACTCCTCCGTCGGCTCGGGGCCGAGCGGATTGGCGAGCACCTCGTTGACCACGACGTGCGGCCGGGCCCCGAACGTCGACAGCTGGAAGCTCGAGTGCAGCTCGTGCCCGCCCACGTCGAGCGTGGTCATCTCGAGCGGCTGGGTCGCCGACACCGCGAGTCCGCGCACGACGAAGCGCGCGGCGGCGGCGGCCCCCCGCAGCGTCACCGCGCCCGGCGTCACGATCGCCCAGAACAGCGGGGCCGAGGGCGTCCTGACGACGAGGCGGTCGTCTTCCACCTCCGCACAGCCGGGACCGAAGTGGAACTCCCCAGCGGAGCAGTCCGGCGGCGCGGGCGAAGCCACACTTCGGTTTTCGAGCGGTGCCGGGTCCAGCGCAATGTCGCTGGCGCGAGGCGGCGGCATGAAGGTGCCGCCATCGGGCAGCGCACCGGACGACAGGTGCACGCACGCGCCCCGGCCGACGCCGGCGCTGCCGACGCCGGGCGCCATGCGCGCGGGGATGTGGCCTGGCGATAGCTCCACGTCCGCCGCGGCCGTCGGCGCGCCGCTGTCGGCGCAATAGACGGCGTGGCGCGCTCCGCCTCCCGCGTCCGGCGGCGGCCACACGCGACCGAAAAGCGGCAGCGCGCCGGCTTCGCGGATGCGCACGGTGGCGACGAGCCCGAGGTCCGGTGAAGCGAGGCTGTACATGCCGCCAGCAGCGAGCGGCACCGTCGGGGCCAGCACCAGCACGCCGCCGTCGGCCTCGGCCCATGCCATCGACGGTACGCGGCGCTCGAGCAGGGTCTTCGGGAGATCCTGCTTCTCGATGCGGCGCAGGTGGTAGCTGTCGAGCGCTCCCTGGTACAGGCCGAGTGCCGAGGCGGACCCGGGCGTGCCCGGCGGCAGCTCGACCCTCAACCGCAGCACCCGCGGAGCCGCAGAAGGCGAGGCGTCGGGCTCGAGCGCGACCGCCACCGCAGCGTCCACACCGGCATCCCCGCCCGGACGCACAGGCGGGTCGGGGAGCGGAGCGCGGCAGCGGCTTGCCGCAACGAGGATCAGAACCACGAACAGAAGGGCCAGAGCGCGCATGCCGCCCGCATCGGCCAGGAGCCGACCCGGGTTGCGTGCTACCGTCGCCGCGTGCTGCCCCAGGACATCAAGAACCTCCGCGAGGAGCTCTCATGCACAGCCCGCGAGCTGGCCGATACGCTGCAGATCGACCAGCTGACCGTGCTCGCCTGGGAGAAGGGCGAGCTGTTTCCGACCCGGCGATTCGTGAAGCAGATGGAGGCGCTCCAGAAGCAGGGCCCCGACTCGATCGTGCGCATCAAACGCGGCCGATCGAAGAAGAAGACCGGGATGGCACGGCTCGACGACCCGAAGCTCTGGGAGCTCGTGCGCAAGCTGGTTGAGCATCCCGAGCTGTTCGATCAGGTCGTCAAGCTGGCCGATCACTTCGACGACCCGGCGCACCCGTCGAAGGCCGACGGCGCGTAGCGTCGCTCAGTCGTCCTCGTCGTCGTCGTCGTCGTCGTCGTCGTCGTCGTCGTCGTCGTCCTCGTCGTCGTCGTCCTCGTCGTCGGAAGCGGGGCCGGCTTCGCGCTCGGCGCCTTCGCCCTCGGCGGCTTCGCGCTCGGCGCCTTCGCCCTCGGCGGCTTCGCCCTCGGCGCCTTCGCCCTCGGCGGCTTCGCCCTCGGCGCCTTCGCCCTCGGCGGCTTCGCCCTCGGCGGCTTCGCCGGCCGCCTCGCTCTCGAGCTCCGGCAGCACGTCCGGCACCTCCTCGCCCGTCTCCAGCTCGAACTTCTGACGCGACTCGTCGCTGAGCTCGGTAAACTCCTTCAGAGTCGGCAGGTCCTTGAGCGAGTGCAGGCTGAAGAGCTCGAGGAACGCGGTGGTGGTGCCGTACAGGATCGGCCGCCCGGGCTCGTCCTTCTTGCCGAGTATGCGGATCAGCTCGCGCTCCAGCAGCCCCTTCAGCACCGGACCGCAATCCACGCCGCGGATGTCGTCGGTTTCGGGACGCGTGATGGGCTGCCGGTAGGCCACGATCGCCAGCGTCTCGAGCTGGGCGCGCGAGAGCCGGACCGGTCGCTGCGACAAGAAGTTCCGGACGTAGGTGGAGTAGATGGGGTTGGAACGGAACGCGAGCCCGTCCGCGACTTCCTCGATGCGGATGCCGCGGTCCCGGCTGTCCTCGCGTAGCTCCTCGACCAGCTCGGCCGCGCGCTTGCGATCGATCTTCGCTGCCCGCGCCAGCTCCTTCAACGACAGCGGGCGATCGCTGACGAACAGGATCGCTTCGACCAGGCCCTTCAGATAGGTGCGGGTGTCCTCGACCGACTGCTCGTCGAACGCGGCCTCCGCCGGGTCGCCTTCCGGGCTCTCCTGCCCGTCGGCTTCTGGGCTCTCCTGCCCCTCGGCGTCATCCGGCGCGCCTTCCGCGGTCTGCTCGCTGGAGGGGTCGTCGCCCGTGGCCTCGGCGACCGGCTCGACAACCGCCTCCACTTCCTTTTCTGCGCTCTTGCGTTTTCGCTTGCCCATCAGTCCGGTTCCGTCTCCGCCTGCTCTCCGCTTCCGGATTCGTCGCCGCCAGCCTGCTCTCCGATTCCGGATTCGTCGCCGCCAGCCTGCTCTCCGATTCCGGATTCGTCGCCGCCAGCCTGCTCTCCGCTTCCGGATTCGTCGCCGCCAGCCTGCTCTCCGCTTCCGGATTCGTCGCCGCCAGCCTGCTCTCCGATTCCGGATTCGTCGCCGCCAGCCTGCTCTCCGCTTCCGGATTCGTCCGTGACCGCGAACTCGACCAGGATCGGCTCCAGGGGCGCGTCCTGGTACAGGCGCGTCAGACGCAGGCGCGTCATCTCGAGCAGGGCGAGGAACGTCACGATCAGGTCCCCACGACTTCGTAGCCCCCTCGAACAGCTCGTCGAACCATGCGCGAGGTCGCCGCCTCAGCAGATCCGTCAGCTCGTTGATGCGGTCGGTGATGGAGAAGCGCTCGAGATCGATCTCGTGGTCGACGGTCGTCTTCGCGCGGTCGAGCACCGACTGGAACGCGTCCAGCAGCTTGAACAGCGAGAGCTGCGCGAGTGGCGCCGGTCCGTCGACGCTCGGCGCCGAGATGCCGCGCAGGAACACGTCGCGACCGAGCACGCTGCGATCGCCGAGCTGCCCGGCTGCATCCTTGTACTTCTGGTACTCGAGCAACCGCCGCACCAGCTCCGCGCGCGGATCCATTTCCGCTTCGGCGTCGGCGTCTTCCTGATCCTCCGGCGGCGTCGGCAGGAGCATCTTCGACTTGATGTGCGCGAGCGTCGCCGCCATCACCAGATACTCGCTGGCTACATCGATGTTCAGCTCCTGCATGAGCTTGATGTACTCGACGTACTTTTCCGTGATGAACGCGATGGGGATGTCGCGGATGTCGATCTCGTGCTCCTGGATGAGATGCAGGAGCAGGTCGAGCGGGCCCTCGAACGTGGGCAGCTTCACCCGCCATCCGGGCTCTCCGGCAGACTCCGCCGCGGGGGCGCCGGCGGGTGCAACAGCAGGCGCATTGGTGGCCGTCTGTTCGCCGTCCCGGTCGGGCGCATCGCTCATACGACGCCCTCCCGCGCCGGGTTCGGCACGATCGAAAGCGCACGGGACAAGCACATCGACATCGAATCAGGCCTGGAAACGGCGGCGGCAGCCCGGCCACCGGAACAGGGGCGGGAGCCTAGCAGCTCAGGCCCCCGAGGTGCGCTCCGGGATCGCCCTCCCGCGCGTTTCCGGCCAGGAGTCCGCCCGGCCCACGGGATTCACCCATCGGCCGCGCGTGCTAGCTTTCCGTCGATGAGCGAGCCGCGGCGCGTCTGCTCGAGGTGCGGGGAGAGCTACGACCCGGACGTCATCTTCTGCCCGAAGGACGGCACCCCGCTCGGCGCGCGCCGCACCGAGCTCAGCGACGATCCGTATCTCGACCTGACGGTCGCCGGGCAGTTCCGGATCCAGCAGCTGATCGGCATCGGCGCGATGGGACGCGTGTACCGCGCGCACCAGAAGGGCATCGAACGCGACGTCGCGATCAAGATCCTGCACCGCGAGCTCTTGCGCAATCCGACGGTCACCGCGCGCTTCCAACGCGAAGCGAAGGTGGCCAGCCGGCTGATGCACCCGAACGTGGTGCAGGTACTGATGACCGGCGAGCTCGAGAAGCAGAACGGCGACATCGGCGGCGAGGGCTACATCGTGATGGAGCACCTCGACGGCATCTCGCTGCGTTCGGCGCTGGCTGCCGCCGGCGGTGCGATGCCGCTGCCGCGCGCCCTGCACGTCGTCCTGCAGGTCTGCGACGCGGTCGGCGAAGCGCATGCCCAGGGCATCGTGCACCGTGACCTCAAGCCAGAGAACGTGATGCTGGTCCGCCGCGGCGACGACCGCGACTTCGTCAAGGTGCTCGATTTCGGCGTAGCGCGCATCGACTGGGCGGACAATTCGGTCGCCACCCAGGCCGGCGTCATCTTCGGCACCGCGCGCTACATCTCGCCCGAAGGCGCCCAGGGCGCGCGCGTCGGTGCGGCGGGCGACGTGTACTCGATCGCCACGATGCTGTTCCAGTGTCTGTCGGGCACAACCCCGTTCGACGGCGAGAACCCCGTCGCCATCCTGATCAAGCACACGAACGAGACGCCACCCGACGTGCGCTCGATCGCACGATCGAGCTACGTCCCGGAACCGCTCGCGCGGGTGGTCGCCGCGAATCTGGCCAAGGACCCCGGCGATCGCTGCCGCGACGCCCGCGAGCTCGGACGCGCGCTGATCGATGCGGCGCGCGACTGCGGGCTCAATCCCTCCGACCTGGTGCGCTCCACCCTGCTCGGCGACTCGCAGCGCGCGCTCGATCTCGCCAGCATCGAGCGCACCCGCTCGCTCGGCCTTACCCCGGAGCTGGCCGCGAAGATGGCCGGCAGCGGCGGTACGCAGGTGCTCGATCCGGACAACGCGGCCACGCAAGTGGCCGAGCCGCCGCTCCACGACAGCGCGCCGCCCGCGGAAGCCACGCGGCGTTCGGCCCCCGACACCGCACTGGATGCCGAGCCCGCCGCCGGCCGCCGCTCCAACGTGGAGCCCACGCTCGCCGACGAGCCTGCCGAGCTCATGTCATCGCCGCGAAGCTCGGCGCCACCGTCGGCGCCGCGCGCTTCGGCTCCCCCGTCGGCGCTGGGTTCGACGGCTCCTCCCGCCTCGGTGCCGCCGGGTTCCTCGCCGGGCTTCGAGCGGCTGTCGTCCCCGGCGTCGTTCAGGGACTCGCTGTCCAGCCTGCCGGAACACGCCCTCCCCGAGGCGCCGGGCTCGCGCCTGCGGCGGGCGCTTCTCGTCGCGGCGTTCTTCCTGCTCGGCGGCGGGCTGGCGCTCTTGATCGCGAGCCGGCTGGGCGCGTTCGACAAGCATGAGCCCACGCTCGAAAGCTACGCCGAGCGCGCGCGCGCTGCGGCGCTCGCCAGCGCCTGGGACTCGCCCCCCGGCGAGAACGTGAAAGACATCACCGACGCGGCGCTGCAGCGCTGGCCGCACGCGTCCAGCATCCGCCGCGTGCGGCAGGACAGCGCGCGCACGTTGACCGGGCGTGCACGGGATCTGTCGGACTCGGACCGCTCGCGCGCGCTCGCCCTGGTCAAGCTGGCGCTCGAGCTGGATCCGACCAACAGCGCTGCCCGCAGCCTGATGGGAACGCTCGATGGCAGCTTGGAGCAGAGCCCGCCGGAGAGCGCCAGTGCCCCGGCGCAGGCAAGCTCCGCCTCGCCTCCTCGCCCCCGGCACCACCCGGCGCACGCCAAACGGCCGACAGTGACACCGAAGGCTTCCCCTGCGGTCAAGGCCCCGTCGGATGCCGGGGCCAAGCCGCCCGCACCCGCACCCACTCCCTCGACCGGAGGCCGCTGGCTATGAACGGACAGCGCGTGCTCGGCGTATCGGCGGCGCTGGTTCTGGCGCTGGGCGCCGCATCGGCTCGGGCGCAGACCGACACCACCTCCGCCAACGTCCAGCTCGAGGACAGCGGCAGCGCGTCCGCGGAACTCCAGCCCGCCGACGGCAGCGCCACGCTCATCCCGGAGAGGGCCGCGTACCGCAGCACGGGCATGGCCGAGCTCGGGCTGGGTTGGCTGGTGCTGCCCGGCGCGAAGGTGTGCAGCGCACGCACGCAGAACAGCTGCAAGAACGGAGACTCGAGCCCCATGATCGAGGTCTGGCCACTGGTCAGGCCGACACCCGACTTTGCAGTCGGCGCCGGGGTCAGCCTGGGGCTTATCCCGACCACGGACGCGCCGCGCCAGGATCCCCCCGGCGTGGACCGCAGTCACAGCCGCGGCTACCTCACTGTGGAAGGCATCGGACGCTACTACGCCATCGCGGGCGAGCACGTGGAGGCGTGGGCCGGGCTCACGGTCGGCTTCGTCGCGGTCAGCGACACGTTCCAGTCGAAGAATGGACTCACCGACAAGGCGCTCGTCGGCCCGCGCGGCGTCACCATCCGGACCGAGGGCTACACGATCGGCGTCGCCCTCGGCGGTTCGTACCGCCTGTCGTCCCACTGGTCCGTCGGTACAACGCTGCGCTACGGCGCCTGGCTTCTGCCCAAGAAGCCCGCCACCGATCCCCTCGGCGACGAGGCGTCGCTGGTCGGGCGGAACAGCATGTTCAGCCTGAGCCTGAACGTGGCCTACCGGATTCCGCTGTAGACCCCGGCCTACGGCACGCTGTGCGCGTACATCGCGAGCAGCCCGGCGATGCGGTTGAACACGATCGCGGCGACGCCGAGGATCGCGAGGGATCGTAGCGGCCAGAGCAGCGGCTGGATGAAGGCGGGGCTGGCGGCGCGCGCTACGAGCGCACCGCCCACCTCCACGACGATCGACGCCGCCAGCACCGGCGCAGCGACGGCGACCGCGAGCTCGATGCCGTGCGCCAGATCGATCGCGGCCCGCGCCAGCGGAGCGTGGAAGGCGAGCCCCGGCGCGGCCAGTGCCTCGGCCATGCGCGCCGGCCCGCCGCTCTCGAGAAACGCGATCGCGACCAGCATCGACAGCAGCACGCCCACCGGCGTCCCTCCCTGCTCGACGGTCGGCAGATCCGCGCGCTCGCGGCCGCCGCGCAGATTGTCGATCACGCCGCCAGTCATCGTCGCGGCCCACAACGCGCCCGCGGCGGTCAGCGCGACCGGCAGTCCCTTCGCGGCCTCCACCAGAAGCAGCGCTGGCCAGGGCATCGAGCCGGCCGCGACCGGAGCCAGGGCGGGCGCGATGCCGGCAGCCATGGCCAGACCGAGCGCGATCCGCGCCGGACCCGGGATCGCCCTGAGCCCGAACGCCGGGACCAGCGCGATGCTGGGAGCCACGCGTGCCCACGCCAACCCCCACGCGCGGAGGTCGATACCGCCTAGCTCGAGGGCGTCAGTGAGCGTCCGCAGAAGGCCCGGCGCGTGCATCAGCGCGCCTCGCGATCGCCTGCGGAAGGCAGGTCCGGGACCCTGTCGTTGACTTGCCGCTCCCGCACCACTAACGCTTCTCCCGCCCCGCAAGGAGGATGCGATGAGCCTCGATCTTTCGGCTGTCGGATACAAGACCGAAACCTACGATTTCAAGTACGACTGGAAGACCGTTGCGCTCTACGCGCTCGGCATCGGCGCGAAGAAAGCCGAGCTCGACTACGTGTACGAGGCGCGGGGACCGAAGGTCTTCCCGACCTTCGCGGTAGCGCCGGCGTATCCCCTGGTCGGCGACATGCTCGGCAAGACGCAGGGCAACCTCGCCATGGTCGTGCACGGCGGCCAGCTGATCCGCATGCACCGGCCCATCCCTTCCGAAGGCACGCTGAGGACCACCGGCACGGTGGTCGGCATCTATGACATGAAGAAGATGGCGCAGGTGGTGCTCGAGACGAAGACCGAGGTCAACGGCGAGCCCTGCTTCGACACGGTCTGGTCGATCCTGTTCCGCGGCGCCGGCGGCTTCGGCGGCGCACCGCCCCCCAAGGCGGACATCGTCAAGCGCCCGGACGGCAAACAGCCCGACTGGACCCACGAGGAGCCCACAGCGCCCGAGCAGGCGCTTCTGTACCGCCTTTCTGGCGACCTCAACCCGCTGCACGCCGATCCCGATTTCGCCAAGATGGTCGGCTTCTCCCAGGGTCCGATCCTCCACGGTCTGTGCACCTACGGATTCGTGGGACGCGCCATCATCCAGCAAGCGTGCGGCGGGGACGGGAACAAACTGAAGAGCTTCCACGCTCAGTTCCGCAAGCCGGTGTGGCCGGGCGAGAGCATCCGCACGGTCGGCTACGACCTCGGAGGCGGAAAGGTCGCCGTCGAGGCGTACGCCGCCGATCGTCCCGAGCCGGTGATCACCAACGCCTGGGCAGAGATCGGGAGCTAGAACCATGGCCGACGACGACAAGAACGACGACAAGAAGAGCGACCCGCCCGCCGAGGGCTCGAAGAAACGTTCGGGTCCGAGCCGCCCTGGAAGAACGGCGACGACAAGAAGGCCGACGACAAGAAGGCCGACGAGGCCAAGGCGGAGAAGGCCGACGACAAGAAGGCCGACGACAAGAAGGCCGACGACAAGAAGGCCGACGAGGCCAAGGCGGAGAAGGCCGACGACAAGAAGGCCACGAGCAAGGCCGTGGCCGACGACAAGAAAGCCGACGACAAGAAGGCCGCGAGCAAGGCCGTGGCCGACGACGAGGAAGAGGACGACGAGGAAGAGGACGACGAGGAGACGAGGACGACGAGGACGACGAGGACGACGAGGACGACGAGGACGACGAGGAAGAAGAAAAGCCTGCTCCTCGCAAGTCCGCCAAGCAGAAGGCAACCTCCTCGAAGGGTCCTTCCGCCAGGTCCGGCAGCCAGAAGAAAGCATCGAAGGCGGCAGCTGCGCGCCGTCCGGAAAAGCCTTCCCGCCAGCGCCCCGAGCCGGAAGGCGGAGAGGACTTGTTCCCCGACTGGGCTCCCTGGGCCGTGTTGATCGGCCTGATCGCGATCGGCCTGCTCGGCGCACTGGGCGTCTTCACTCCGAAGCACACCGGGCCCACCGCAGCCGACGTCGACGCCGACACCGCACCGTCCGCGACCGACGTGGCGAATCCAATGGCGCCGCCACCCGGTTCACCGAGCGGAGCCGAGCCCCGCCCCCGACTGCTGCTCAAGCCGAACATGATCAAGCAGCTGCCGAAGCCCCCGACGCGCTAGACGTCGATAATGAACCCGATCCCGAGAGCGGCGCGCGCGGCGCTGTTGCCGCTGCTGATCTGGGTCGGCGGCTCGACGGGCTGCGTCGTCACGACGTTCGAAGGCCCGTCCGAGCCGCCGCGCGTGGCTCCCGTACCGCTGGCCCCCGGAGCGGCCGCCCGCGCCGACGAGCCCAGCCGAAATCGCCGCGAGCCACATCCTCATCCAGTACAAAGGCGCGCTGCACGCCGGGCCGGGCATCACCCGCACCAAGGCCGAAGCCCGCGCGCTGGCGGGGAAAGTGCTCGCCAAGGCGCGCGCCGGCGAGGACTTCGGCAAGCTCGCCGCGAAATACTCCGACGAGCCCGGCGCGGCCGCGCGCGGCGGCAGCCTCGGCCATTTCAGCCGCAACATGATGGTGCAGGAGTTCTCCGACGCGGCCTTCAAGCTGAAGGTCGGGCAGCTCTCCGGCGTCGTGGAGACACCGTTCGGGTTCCACGTGATCAAGCGGACCGAGTAGCGAGCCCGAACGACGTCGCGACACCCGCTCGGCGCGGTCCCGCCCTGCCTCGCGCCGGGAGCGCTCAGCCGCGCAGGAGGTGCTTGGCGATGACCATGCGCTGCACCTGGCTCGTGCCCTCGCCTATCTCGCAGATCTTCACATCGCGCAGATGACGTTCCACGTCGAACTCGCGCGTGTAGCCGTAGCCGCCGTGGATCTGCAGCGCGTCGTTGCACGCCTTGGTTGCCGCTTCGCTCGCGAACAGCTTCGCCATGGCCGCTTCGCGCGAGTACGGTTCGCCCCGATCGCACAGCATCGCCGCGCGCTGGATCAGAAGCTCGGAGGCGTCCAGCGTGGTCGCCGCGTCGGCCAGCATCCACTGGATCGCCTGGTACTCGGCGATCGGCTTGCCGAAGGCCTGGCGGTCCTTCGCGTAGCCGAGCGCCATCCCGAGCGCTCCGCGCCCGAGCCCGAGCGCCATGGCGGCAATCGAGATGCGCCCGCGATCGAGGATGCTCATGGTGTTGTAGAAGCCCTGATCGACGTCGCCCAGCCGCTGCGAATCGGCAACGCGCACGTTCTCCAGCGTCAGCTCCACCGTGTCGCTCGAGCGGCAGCCGTACTTTTCCAGCTTCTTGCTGGCGGAGAAGCCTTTCGTCCCCTGGTCGACGATGAACGCGGTGATCCCGCGCTGGGCAGGCACGTCCTTGTTGCTGCGCGCCAGTACGACACAGAAACCACCCACCGAGCCCTGCGTGATGAACATCTTCGTGCCGTTCAGCACCCAGTCGTCGCCATCGCGCACGGCCGTCGTCTTCATCGCCGAGCTGTCCGAGCCGGAGCCCGGCTCGGTCAACGCCCAGGCCGCCAGCCACTCGCCGCTCGCCGCCTTCGGCAGGTACCGCTGCTTCTGCGCGTCGTTGCCGAACGCCAGGATATGACCGGTCCCGAGACCGTTGTGGCTCGCCACGGTGAGCGCCAGCGAGCCATCCACCCGCGCGCACTCCTCCACGCAGATCGCATAGGCCAGCGTATCCATCCCGGCGCCCCCGTATTCCTCCGGGATGCGGATGCCCAGCAAGCCAAGCTCGGCCAGCTTCGGCACGAGTTCCTGGGGAAAGTGCTCCTCGGCATCCCATTTCCTCGCCTTGGGGCGCACTTCGCGCTCGCAGAATTCGCGCACGCTCTGGCGCAGGATCTGGTGCTGCTCGTCTAGCTCGAAGTCCACGCGTTCATCCTCTCTCGCGGGTCCGCCCGGGGGATAGGGCCGCACGGGAGATAGCACGTCTGGTCTCGATTTCGCGCGACAACCCGGCCCGCCCTGACGGCCACCGGTTGAACCAATCCCGCGCTCTGGACGCTACTTGCCGCCGGCGGTGTCGATGAGCTGTTTGAGCCGCGCCAGCTTCTGGTCCTTGTCGAGGCTCACCTTCTTCGCGTCCTCGGCGGATTGCCCGGAGTCGAGAGCGTACTCCTCGTCGCCCACACCGAAGACGCGCGCGCCCTTGCGGCCGGCCATCCACTCTATCCGCGGGCTGGACTCGTCGGCACGCCGGGCAAACGTCACCATGTCGTACAGCTGCTTCTTCAGCGTCTTCGCGCCGTCGAGCTTCCTGAGCGTCTTCATCACGTCCTTCGCCGACGCCTCGTCCGGCCGCACGATCACGAAATCGCGCCAGCGCTTGTCGCCGTTCTTGTAGAAGCCCTCGGCGCCGGGACCGGCTCCCTTGATGCCGAGCACGTCCTTCGCGTCGTAGGCGATGCCCTGGCTGACGCGATCAGCGGACGGCAGCGCGAAAGCCGCCGGCGGGAGCGACTTGTCGCCCGGAAGCTTGTCGCCGAGCTGCTTGGCAAAGGACGGCAGCAGGCTGTCGCTGCTCTTCTTCACCTGATCCGGCGCCTCGTTTTCGTTCACGTAGCTGATCTCGGCAACGTACTCGCCGCGCCATACGTAGGCGATGCCCGTACCCAGCGCAGCGGCGCCCCCGGCGTGGAGCTTGCTCGGCGCGTTTTCGGCCGGGTCGCTGTCGGCCACCACGCGCTTGGTATAGAAGCCGAACGCGCCGTCGCGGCTACCGAAGCGCGAGAGGTTCACGGTCACGGTGCCGGGCGAGCCCTTGCCGTCGATGTAGCGGAGCGTGACGACGCGCTTCAGGCCGTAGCTCTTGTAGACCTCGCACTCGCCGTCGAAGAGCTCCGTGCAGACCTTGTCGAGCCCTTCCTTCGCACTGGCGCCGTAGGTGCGGGTCTCGCCGTTGGGGTCGATACAGTAGCCGGCCACCGTGCGCGGAAAGAACGCGGCGGAGACCTTGTCGCTGACCGTGCCGCCGCCCCCGAGACAGGCCCCGGGCTTCGAGCTCTGGATGGGCGGTGGCGCGACGCCGTGCTCGGCGGCCAGCTTGTCTTTCTTCGAGTGGCAGGCGACGAACAGGGACAGCGACATCCCGACGAACAGTGGCGTGCGAATCCTCATCTGGGCAGCTCCGTGGTCCTTCCGGTCCCGCAATAGACCGCCCGCGCTGCCCGGGCAATCACGCGCTGGCAGCAGCGTCGAATGTGGCAAAATGCAACGATTTTGTGACATTTCGCCACAGCGAGCGGTCAGCGGAACCGAGGCGAGGCTATCGCTCTGCTTTCCCCAGCTCTGCAACGATTACATAGCGATGCAATCCTTACCGCGTGGCGCACTTGCGGGCCCTCGAAATCACGGGGAAAATCGCTCCGCACCGGCCCGCACCGGCGGCACAGGGCTTGCTCCTGGCTTCGATCGGGATCTCTGCGCCTATGAGCCTAAGCCTATCCACCCTCCACCGCCGCCGGAAGGCCGCCCAGCGCGGCTTCTCGCTGATCGAGCTGGTCGTCGTCGTCATCATCATCGCCATCCTGGCGGTGATCGCCATTCCCTCGATCACCCGTCGGATGCGTGACCATCGCACGGCCCAGGCCGCCGAGAAGGTCAGCAACATCTTCCGGGGGGCCCGCATGCGTGCCATGGGCCGCGGCGCTGCCGTGCTGGTGCGCTTCGACGCCAGCAGCAATCCCGAGGGGAGCCTGACGGTGCAGGAAGCGGTGCGCGGCAGCGCGGTGACCGACGCCAACTGCAAGCGACTGCCCTCCTCGAGCTGCACGCTGACCGACTGGACCACACCGACCGGCAACACCGTGACCGGCAACGTCCTGGTGTCGAGCTTCGCGCCGCCCGCCCAGGGTCAGTACCAGGACACCTACATCACGCTCCAGGGCGACGCCGCGCACTCCGGCGCGCAACAGCAGATGGACCTGTGCTTCACACCGCTCGGGCGCGCGTTCGTCCGCTACAGCCAGACCGGCACCTTCACGCCGCTCGCGGGCGTGCCGGTCGCCGAGGTGTACCGGAAGACCGGCTCGGCCATCTCGGGGCTGATCCGCACCGTGATGATCCTGCCCAACGGCAGCACGCGCCTCGGCACGGCGAAGGTGGGGCCATGACCGGCCGTCGGCTTCAACGTGCGCGGGCGCGCGGCTACACTGTGGTCGAGCTGATGATGGCGCTGACGATCCTGGCGATCGGCGTCTCCGGCATCATCGCGATGGAGAAGGTCACCGTCGCCGCCAACCAGCACGCCAAATCGCTGGCGATCGCCTCGCGCATCGCGGAGGCGTGGCAGGAGCAGCTCGCGGCCGACGCGGCGCAGTGGAACCACCCCTCGGAAAAGCAGAACAAGCGCGACCTCGACAGCGACACCACCTGGCTCAAGCTGGTCGACTCCAATCCAGGCCAGTGGGTGCGGCCGCAGTGGAGTGCAGCGCGGCAGTTCGGAGCCGCGTTCGACGCGCTGGGCAACCCCATCAGCGAGGGCGGCGCCAGCGGCTCGGGCGCCAGCGCCAACCTGTCGCAGGCCGTGTTCTGCGCCAACATCCGGCTCGACTGGCTCTACCCCGACACCGCCGGCAACGGCCTGATCCGCGCCTCGGTACGGGTCTTCTGGGTCCGCGACGGCATGGGCGGCACCGTGAACGGCCAGTCGGTCTGCGATCCGTCAGCCAATCCCACCGACATCGGCCAGGCCGTGACCCGGTATCACTTCGTCTACCAGACCACTGCGGTGAAGCAGCAGACGGCAATCTGATGCTCCGGTCCTCCTTCCCTCGTTCACGCGCACGGCGCTCCGGCTTTACCCTTGTGGAGCTGATGGTCGCGATCACGGGCGGGCTGATCGTGTCGATCGTGGTGTTCGAGCTGGCGAAGGACGCCTCGCGTTTCTACAAGAGCGAAACGCGCACTGCCGACGCGACGCTGGCCGGAATGGTCGGCTTCGAGCGCCTGCAGAACGACATCGCCCGCGCGGCCTTCATGGCGTCACCCAACGTGCGCCGCGACCCGTCGGTGTGCGGCAATCCGGTCGGCGATGCCAGCTGGCCGACGGAGCTCAAGCACATGGCCGGCCTGCGCATCGGCAGCTCGCCGACCAACACCACGCTCAAGGCCAACGGCCTCGCGCCGGACAGCATCACGCTCGCCGGCAGCTTCTCCTCCGTGGAGGAGTTTCCGATCTGGGGCGTGACCGACAGCGGCTCGACCTACATCGTCGCATTGCAGACGAAGATCGGTCCGCTGGCGCGCATGGGGTACGACGCCAGCAAGACGCAGCTGCAGATCCTGTCGTCCGTGTTCGGAGTGGGCCGGGCACTGCGCATCGTCGATCGTTCGGGCAAGGCCCAGTACGGCACCATCAAGGACGTCAACGCTTCGCCACCCCAGGTCATCCTCACCCACAACCCCACGCTGCGCCTGCGGACGAGCGCCAGCAGCATCTGCGGCATCCGCGCCAACGAGACCGGGTACGTCAACGTGGTCAACTTCGTCAAGTACGAGGTCAAGAGCCTCAGGGGCAATGCCGACTACGCGCCGATCTACTCGGACGCCGGCGCGGCGCCCTGGGACGGGGATCGCACCGAGCTGGTGCGATCCGAGCTCGACACCTCCGGCCAGGAGATCGCGAACACCCAGGAAGTGGTCGCGGAGTACGCGGTGGACCTGAAGTTCGGGCTCACGGTCGTCAGCGGAACCATCCTCAACCAGACCGATCCGACCCTGACCACGCTGGCGCCGGGCGACACGTCGAACATCCTCAAGTACGCGGGCGATACCACCGGCATCACTTCGCCGCTCTTCGGCCCCCAGCGCATACGGGCGGTGCGGGTACGCCTCTCCGTGCGCTCGCGCGAGGCGGACCGCTCGGCCAATATCACGGCCGGCGGCGCGATCGCCCCCGGGTTGTACCGCATCGGGCTCGGCGCCAACGGCGCCCCGCCCTTCGCCCGCGTCCGCACGCTGCAGGCGGATGTCTCGCTGCCGAACCAGATGGGGACGCTGTGGAACTGACACGGCACAGGGCACGGCGCGGCGAGCGCGGCGCGGCGGTGTTCATCGTCGTGATGGTGATCGTGCTCCTGACGGCCATCGGCATCGTCGCCGCGCGCAGCGCCAGCCTGGTCGACGAGGCCTCGGGCTATAGCCGCCAGGCGCTGCAGACCTACTACCTCACGGACTACGCCGGGCGCGTGGCCACCAGCGAGCTCGGCAGCAAGCCCCAGACGTATCTCGACCTGATGCGCAAAGGCGCGGAGGCTTGCCCGTCCAACAAGCTGGTAACCCCCGTGACCTCGGGCGCGCCCATCCCTTGTTACAAGCTGTTCATGAGCGAGCTCGCTGGCCGCGTCGCTGACAACTACAACGGCCAGACGCTTCTCGACGCCCAGACCACGAGCGCCCCGGGCAGCCTGGGAGCACCGCTGTCCAGCGGCGCCGACATGCTCAACGGCGTGTTCATGGTCGAGATGATCGAGGCCTACAAGGCAGATCCGAAAGCGAAGTCCGACGTGGGCGGAGGCGCCAACTCGTTCTTCGATGTGAAGGTGACGCTGACGGCCTTCGGCCAGATCCGCTCGATGCCCAGCTCGGGTGTCAACACCGACCCGTGGTGTGCGCCGAAGACCGGCGTCTCCAGCAGCGCCAGCGTGCAGGCAGTGCGCGCGCACGTGACCCTGCCGAACATCCCGGCGCAGTAGAGGGAGAAGAGACCATGTACCCTCGTAGATTCCTTCAGCGTTTCCCGAGGCCCCCCGGGCTTCTGGTCGCCGCGTTTGCGGCCGCCGGCGTTCTGGGTCTGTCCGGCCTGGCCCGGGCTCAGACGGACGTGAATCCGCCGCTGCCCAACGTGATGCTGCTCGTCGATACGTCGGGATCGATGGAGTACAAGTCTTCCAGCTCCGACTACCCCACCTGCGACCCGACGGGCGCGACGCCGAGCGAGAAGAGCCGGTGGATCGACCTTTTGAGCGTGCTCACCGGCTCCATCCAGGACTATCGCTGCTACTCCGAAGACCGGAGCTCGCTGGCGTTCAAGCAGGAGTACTCGCTCGGCTCGACGCTCCCGTACGACCTCGACTACATGAACCCCTACCACCGCCCGCTGAGTGGCACCTGCACCCCCGGCCCCGGCGTACTGCCCTCGCCCAACGCCTACACGTTCCCGAGCGGCGCGATCCACTACCACCCCTACGACAACCCGACAGGCAGCTGCTCGAACTTCTCCCAGGCCAGCGACGGACTGCTCGACTCGTTCCAGACGCGGGTGCGCTTCGGCCTGATGACGTTCGACACGCTGCCGGATCCGGGCACCGGCGTCAGCGGCACGTCGCCCGACTACCTGAGCGGCGTGCGCGGCACCTGGAGCTACTTCGTAGGCCAACCGCACCAGGGCAAGCCCACCGGCTGCGGCACGCTGTCGAACCAGGAGGTCGGGGCGCGCAATGCTGCAGCGCCACCCTGGGAAGGCCGCATGGTGGCGTTCGGTGATCCGAACGCCTCGGGCGGCGCTATCACAACCAGGAACGAGCAGATCCAGCAGATCCTGCTCGCATCGCGCCCCTACGGCGCCACGCCAATCGCCGGCATGCTCGACGACGCAAGGGATTTCTTCTGGAATGACCATTCCAAGGATCCGGTCGATACCAGCAAGGACTTCGGGCCCTACAACGACCCGTACGTGGCCGGCGGCTGCCGCAAGAACTTCGTCGTCCTGCTCAGCGACGGCGAGCCGAACATGGACCTCAGGCCATTCTGCGATGCGTCCGGCAGTCCGGCGGGCCAGTGCCCGTACAAGGACAAGCCGGAAGAAGTCTCCGCCGACCTTGCCAATGCGGCGCTTCACAAGCCCATCGACACCTTCGTGATCGGATTTGCCGTGTCGAAGGTCACGGTGGGGGGCTCGGCCACGCCCGTCGACTGCAAGAAGCTCACGCAGGCCGATCTCGATCCGAGCCAGTCGAGCGGCAGCCTGTGCTCGCAATACCCGGACAATTCCGCACTGCAGGCCTGCTGCACGCTGAGCCGTATCGCCTACAACGGCGGCACCGACCACGCGTATTTCGCCGACAATCTGGACGAGCTGCGCCTGGCGATGAGCGCCGTCCTGTCGCAGATCGCCACCAGCACGACCAGCCGCACGCTGCCGGTGTTCGCCGCCAACAGCAACGTACGTGATGCGTTCGCCGGCTCGTACCGCTTCTACAGCTCCTTCCAGCCGCAGGCGTTCGACCTGTGGACCGGCGTGCTCGAGCGCCAGCGCTACGTCTGCCAGAAGGACACCGGCACAGGCCAGATCAATCCGGTCGCGCAGACCATCGATCCGTCCAAGGGCGACGACTTCGTCGCCAACGTGAATTCCGCTCCCAAGTCTCGCGCGCTCTACACGGTGATTGCCGACGCGAACGCCGGCGCGCGCTACTCCCAGCACTCGATCCGCCCGGAGCTGACCAGCGACCCGGACGGCATGGGGCAGTACAGCGGGGTCACCATCGGCAAGGATGCACCGCTCGCTTTCGACAACGACGTGCCGCCTGCCGCGATGAGCATCGACAGCACCACCTGCGCGGGCATGACCGCTACGCAGTGTCGTGACAAGTACATGAAGTGGGAGGTCGGCCTCGACAACGGCACCTCCTACACGCGCTGCAAGAACGTGGGCACATCCGACTGCAACGTGGTCGGCGACATCTACCACTCGACGCCGCGTCTGGTGGGGCGGCCGGGCGAGTTCCTGCGCGACGAGAGCTACCAGGTCTTCGCCCAGGGCCAGGCGACCCGGCCGCTGGTGCTGTACACGTCCACGAACGACGGCTTCCTGCATGCCTTCAAGGTCGCGCCCGGCGACTCCAAGGACACCGACAAGGTCGACAAGAAGGAGAACAACGAGCTCTGGGCCTTCATGCCGCCGGCGGTGCTGCCCGATGTCCCCTCGCAGTATCCCGGCACGCATCTGCCGCTGCTCGACGGTGCGCCCGTGATCAAGGACGTGGTCGCCATGGAGGACAGCAACAAGAAGCTGGTCCTGGAACGCACCCAGGACGGCGCGCGCAGCGGCACCACGACCTGGCGCACCATCCTGGTCCAGGGGTTCGGCGCGAACCGCGGCGGCTACTTCGCGCTGGACGTGACCGACCCCGTTCCCGACGCGACGCACAACCCGAAGTTTTTGTGGCAGCTGACGACCGACGCCACCGGCAAGCCGCTGTTCGGAACCCGGAGCGGCACGCCGCTCATCACGACGCTATTCTTCGATCCCGACGGCAGCGGCGCGCGCGAAGTTCCGGTGGCCGTGCTGCCCGGCGGCGACGGACCCGGTCCGACGGGCGCCAAGTGCAACCGCGCGGATCCGACTCCGACGCACGTGGACACGAACTATCCGCCGCGCTCGCAGATCAACTGCTATCCGGCCGCGGCAGGGCCCGCCCGTTCGCTGACCATCGTGCGGCTGGACACCGGCGAGATCATCCGCACTTTCCGGCGAAGCACCGCGGACGCGCCTCCGGGGCTCGCAGCGCGCGTGATCGCGTCGCCGCTGGACTCGCCCATCACGGGAACGCCGGTCGCGTTCCCGGGCGACACCGGCAGCATCGCCGATCGGGTCTTCGTGGGTGACCGCGACGGCACGCTGTGGCGGGTCGACCTGTCTTCCACGAAACCGGACAACTGGAGCATGAAGCTGTTCTTCGACCCGTATTCGAGCGCATCCTACTCCGGCACGACGACGCCGTTCGAGGCGGGGCAACCCATCGACACCGCGCCCGTGCTGTCGCTCGACGACCGCAACAACGTGACCGTCGCCTTCTCCACCGGCGATCAGGACGTTCTGACCGCGCCGCCGGAGATGACCAACTACGTCGTGTCGCTGACCGAGCAGCTGGATTCGACGGGAGCAGCCTACGACTCCAAAGCCAACTGGTACACCACGCTCGCCGGTGGCGAGCGCGTGGCCGGCCCCATCACGCTGTTCAACGGCGTGCTCTATTTCTCGACCTTCCAGCCGACACCGGCAGGCAGCTCTGCCGTGTGCAGCGCCGGCACGAGCAAGGTGTGGGGCGTGGACTACATCATACCGAAGACTGCTTCCAAGCTGTCGGACGGTGGCAAGGAGCGCCTTCCCGAGAATCCCGGCGCGGCGTCGCTGAAGTACGTCCAGTATATCGACAACTCCAGCTCGCTCCTGTCGAGCAATGCGGTCATCTTCGGCGTCGGCGTGGCGCAGCTCCCGACCTGCATCGACGAGGCATCGGTCACCGATCCCTACTTCGGCACGGGCAGCCACACCTCGGTCACGAGCGCCAATCCCGGCAAGTTCCAGTTGGTGATGGAGACCGGCAACAGCGGCACGTCGGTGCCGGGCGGCAAGTCGAAGGTCCTGACCATCGATCTGCCCACGCCCCCCAGCACACCGCACATCGATTCGTGGGCAGCCATCACCGAATAGTGTCGAGCAAGCTGGAAATGGGCGCCCTGGCGCTCGCGCTGGTGTTCGCGCCAGGCTGCCGCGCCAAGCAAGAGGTCGTGCCGGGCGAGCACGCATCTGCCTCGGCTGCAGCCTCGGCACGGCCGCCGGTCGACCACCTGGAACCGGGCGAGCTGACACCAGGCAAGGCCGTGGTGTTCGGGCTGCGGGTGCCGCGCAGCATGTCGGTCGACCGGCGCTACCCCGACGCGGCGCACATCAGCGGCAGCGTGACCCCGGAATCCGTCGCCAACTACGTGCGCAAGCGCGTCGTGGTGTCACGCGTGGAGATCGGAGCGGCGCGCACGGTGTTTCCGGCGGTGAAGATCAAGGGCGGCGACCCGCAGAAGACGTACCGTATCGAGGTGATCGCCTCGCCGGGGCGCACCAAGCTGGTCATCCGCGACATCACGAAGCCGCCGATGACCCGCGGGCTCTCCGAGGCCGAGCGCTGGAAGCGCGCCGGTCTCACCCCGGACGGCAAGCCCCTCGACCCGAAGCACTTGCAGTAACCTGCCGGGCTAGCGACCGGCTTCGTCCTCGAGCCTCACGGCTTCCAGCAGCAGCATGCCGATCGATCGCCGCGCGTCCGGCCCGGGATCGGAGACGTCCGCGGGGCGGAACCAGAGACGGCCTGTCTTCCACCCGACCACCTGACGGATGGCCGCGACCGCGTCGACCGGCTTGTCGTCGTCCAGCACGCTGACCAGGCCGCCGTCGAGAAGCCGGAACTCCAGCGTGCGCCCGCTCTCGTCGCGCACCTTGAGGTGCCCCGTCCGCCGCTCCATTTCCAGCAGCGTGAACACGGTCGACACGGACAGCTGCGCGAGATCGCCGCGGAACGCCGGACTGGACTTGGACGAGACCGGCCCGTGCATGAACGAATCGCGCTGGTCGCTCAGCCGATCGGCCATGTCGATCAGCGCGCCGACCTGCGCCACCACTTCCTCGTGCCGGAACGGCTTGGTGAGGTACATGTCGGCGCCGACGTTCAGGCCCTGCAGACGCGACGCCGTGTCATCGGCGCTGCTCAGGAACAGGAAGGGCGTGGTCGCGAGGCGCGACCGTTCCGTCCGGACCTTGCGCGCGACCCAGAAACCGTCGATGTCGGGCAGCGACACGTCGCAGATGATGCAGTCCGGCAGCAGCTCGCAGGCCTTGTCGAACCCTTCCCGGGCCTCGACGGCGGTATCCACGAGGTAGTCCGCGTCGCGCAGGAACTTCGCCAGCAGGGCGGAGACCCACTCGTCGTCTTCGATGATCAGCACGCGGCCCCGGGGCACGAGGGAAACGCTAGCACGACGGCGACACCGGGCCGAAATCCGGCAATTGTGGCTACCGTCCGACCACTCGGGCATTGTCCCGAGGCCGGCTTCACGCTAACCGACAGGGCGTGGCTACCGAACTGAAGCGCACGCCCCTCTACGAAGAGCACCGCCGCCTGGGCGCCCGGCTCGTCCCCTTCGCCGGCTGGGAGATGCCGGTGCAGTACCAGGGTATCAGCGCCGAGCACCGCGCCGTGCGCGAGCACGCCGGACTCTTCGACGTGTCGCACATGGGCGAGCTGGAGCTCACCGGGGAGCACGCGGCGGCGGTGGTCGACTACCTGGTCACGAACGACCTCGGCCGGATCGCCGAGGGCCAGGCGATGTACACGTGCTGCTGCAACGAGCAGGGCACGATCCTCGATGACCTCATCATCTACAAGCGCGCCCCGGACCGCGTGCTGGTCGTCTGCAACGCCTCGAACCGCGACAAGATATCGAAGCACTTCGCGAAGGCCGCCGACCAGCACTGCGATTTCAAAGACCTCAGTGACCAGACCGCGCTCATCGCGCTGCAGGGCCCGCGCGCGCTGTCGATCCTCGAGAAAGCCGGCTGCTCCATCAGCGGCGTCGCAGAAAACCTCGGCGCCTTCCGCTTCCAGGATGCGAAGGTCGCCGGCATCGACTGCACCGTGGCGCGTACCGGCTACACGGGCGAGGACGGCGTGGAGATGTTCGTGGCCTGGGACCGCGCCGCGGAGGTCTGGCGCGCCCTGATGGCCGCGGGCGAGCCGGACGGGATCTCGGCGGCCGGCCTCGGAGCCCGCGATACGCTGCGGCTGGAGGCGCGCCTCAGTCTGTACGGCAACGACATCGACGAGACCACGAACCCGATCGAGGCGGGGCTCGGCTGGACGGTGAAGCTCGACGCCGGCGACTTCGTCGGCCGCGACGCGATCCGCGGCATCAAGGAACAGGGCCCCACCCGCAAGCTGGTCGGCTTCGAGATGACCGGCCGCGGGATCGCCCGCCACGGCTACCCGCTGCTCGACCTCCAGGGCAAGCAGGTTGGCGTGTGCACCTCGGGGGGCCCGTCGCCGACGCTGGGCAGGAACATCGGTCTCGGCTACCTGCCCGTCGGCATGACGGCCGTCGGCACGGAATTCAAGGCGGATTGCCGCGGAAAACCCATCGACGCCGTGGTCGTCAAGACGCCATTTTACAAGCGTCCGAAGCCGGGCTAAGCGAGCAGGCGCTGCTCGAGGAGCGCCAGGCCGGCCGGGACCGGTGCCCCCAGGAGTCGAACAGGAGCGAGGCAATGAGCGGAGCCAAAGAGGTCAAGGACGACCGCAAGTACACCAAGGATCACGAATGGGCGCGTCGCGACGGCGACGAGCTCGTCGTCGGCATCACCGCTTTTGCGGTCGAGCAGCTCGGCGACATCACGCTGGTCGGCATCGACGCCAAGGTGGGTGATGCCGTGGAGGCGCACAAGACCTTCGGCACCATCGAGAGCGTCAAGACGCTGAGCGACCTGTTCGCACCCGTGAGCGGGAAGATCACGCGCATCAACGACGCGCTCGAGGACAACCCCGAGCTGGTCAACGACGACTGCTGGGACAAGGGCTGGATGGTCGCTATCAGCATCGACAAGCCCGAGGAAGAGGCCGAACTGCTCGACCCGGCGGCCTACAAGGAGCACATCGAACAGGCCGACCACTGATGCGATACCTGCCGCACACGCCCGAAGAGATCGCAGAGATGCTCGCGGTCGTGGGCACGAGCTCGGTGGACGAGCTGTTCTCCACGGTCCCCGAAGCGGCGCGCTTCGAGGGCCTGCTGGCCGTGCCAGCGGCGCTCGACGAGGCAGCGCTCATGAGCCACCTCGCCGAGCTCGGACGCAAGAACCGCGGCGCCGCGATGCTGTCGTTCCTGGGCGGTGGCATGTACGCCCACCACATCCCGCCCGCGGTGGATCAGCTGCTCCTGCGCAGCGAGCTGTACACGGCGTACACGCCCTACCAGCCCGAGGTGGCGCAGGGCACGCTGCAGATCATCTGGGAGTTCCAGACGATCGTCAGCGAGCTTTACGGCCTGCCACTCGCCAACGCCAGCATGTACGACGGCGCCAGCGCAGCGGCGGAGGCGGCGCAGATGGCCCAGCGGCTCACGCGGCGCGACAGGGTCGTGGTCAGCGGCTGCGTCCATCCCGACTACCGCAAGGTGATCCAGACGTACCTGAGCGGGCGCGGAGCCACCTACGTCGAGGTCCCGGTGAACGACAGCGGCGCCGCCGACGTGGCGGCACTCGACGCCGCGCTGGACGACCAGACGGCGTGCGTCATGGTCGGCTATCCCGGCTTCTACGGCGCGCTGTCGGACATCGCGGCCACAGCCGGCATCGCCAAGCGCCACGGCGCGCTCACCATCGCGGCCAACAGCGAGCCGTACGCGCTGGCCATCGCCGAGCCGCCCGGCGCGCTGGGCGCGGACATCGCCGTCGGCGAAGGCCAGCCGCTGGCCTGTCCGCCACAGTTCGGCGGCCCCGGCGTGGGGCTGTTCGCGTGCCGCGACGAGCGCAAGTACCTGCAGCAGATGCCCGGGCGCATCTGCGGAGAGACGGTGGACGTGAACGGCGAGCGCGGCTTCGTGCTCACGCTCGCGACGCGCGAGCAGCACATCCGCCGCGAGCGCGCGACCAGCAACATCTGCACGAACCAGGGGCTGATCGCCACGGCACTGGCGATCCGCGCCAGCATGCTCGGCAAGTCGGGCTTCGTGGAGGTCGCACGGCACTGCCTCGCCAAGGCCACCTATCTGCGCCGCCGCATCCTCGACCTGGAGGGCTTCGCACCCGGCTTCGCCGACGCGCCGTTCTTCAACGAATTTTCGATTCGCGTGCGTGGCGGCAATGCCGCACAGGTGTGCCAGAAGCTGGAGGCCGACGGCATCATCGCCGGTCTGGATCTTGGACGCATCGACGCGAAGCTGGGCGATCGGCTGCTCATCGCAGTCACCGAACAGCACCGCCGCGAGGATCTGGAGCGCCTCGTCGCGGCGCTCGGCCGGGTGTAGCGCCCGTTGCGCTCAGCAGCCCTTGGCCGCCCCGACTGCCACCTGGCACTCGTTGTCGGCGTCGCTCGTCTTCTTGTCGGCCCGGAGTGCCGCTGCCGCGTCCAGGTGCTGGAGGCGACAGAGCATGGGTGTGCCCGAACCGTCGGAGTTGTAGAGCTCGCCCGGTCCCGCGCCCTGGATCGTCTTGTCGCACTGGCTCTGACACGTCGCGAGGTCACCGTATGTGCTCGTGAACGTGGAGTCGCAGGCCTTCTGCATTAGCAGGCAGTACGGCTCGCAGTTGTCCTTGCTGCACTGCCCGTCGCCACCGGGACCGGAGTGCGGACAGTGCGTGGCGGGGTCGGCCAGTGCGTTGAAGCTGTGAAAGTAGCGGCATCCAACCGTGTTCGTGCTCGCGTCGGCGAAGGTGCCCAGCGGCAAGTCGGCGCACACAGCCATGCACTCCGCCTGGGAGGCGTACTGCTGGAACTTGCCCGTACATGCGACCGTCACGGCGCGGCAGTAGTCCTCGCAGGTCGCCGCCGCGTTGCCGTTCTTGCAGTAGTCGGTCGACTGGAACTCGGCGTGCGGACAGTGCGTCGCTGGGTCCAGCGTCGCCGCGCCCAGATGCACCAGCCGGCACTCGACCGTATCGCCGCTGTGATCGGAGACTGCGCTGAACCCCTTGTGGGAGGCCAGAGCGGCGCACTTGGCCTGGCAGTCCGGAACGATCGTGTACGCCGACGGGCAGATCTTCTCGAACAGCATGCAGTAGGCGTCGCAGGGGCTGCCGCAGGTGCCGTCGCCGCCTGGACCCGCAGCGGCACATTGTTCCGACGGCGCACTGGCAGCGGCCTTCGCGAAGCGCAAGCGGCACGCCACCGTGTTGGCGTTCGAGGGCTCGGTCGGGTCGCCGGGAGGTAGGTTCTTGCAGATCCCGAGACAGGTGTCCTTGCCGTAGACGGCGTTGTCGCCGGTGCAGTTCTTCTGCACGGCGTTGCAGTAGTCGACGCACAGCTGGCTCGCGGGCTGGTAGGTGCGGTCCTCGATACCGGCGATCGACTGGCAGCCAGTGGCGATTATCACGCCCACCAGCGCGACCATGACAACGCCGAGAGCGCGGGACCGGCGGCGGGAGCGCGGCATCAGAAACGGCCTCCCAGACTCATCCCCGCGCCCGCGCGTCCCACGCTCGGCTGGAGCCGGAGGGCAGCGCTCTGTCCACTGGGCGCCGTGAGGTAGAGCACCACGCCCGTCGCCAGCACTGCAGCGCCGGCGCCGAAGGCGATGTTGGAGATGGTCGCGGCGCTCTTCGCGTCGTCCGTCAAGGTCACGCCCTCCGGGGAAGTGCACCGGTTGCCCGGGCAGAGGTCCTTCGCGTCGTTGTTCTTCTGGATGGCCTTGAGCCCGAAGAACGATCCGATCCCGATGCCGATGACGCCCGCGCCGCCCACGACAAGCCCCAGCGTACGCTGCGTCGAACCGGTCGTTCCGGTGTCGGCCGGCGGAGGCGTGAGCGGCGCCGGCTCTGGCCGGGGCGCCGGAGCGGGAGTGGGCGGCTTGTCGGTGGGGGGCAGCTTTGCGGGCGCTGCGGGCGCGGTCTTCGAAAGCGGCGGGACCTTGACGGTCACGCGGTCCGCCTGATCGCCGACCTTCACCGACTTCTTCCACGTGGCGTAGCCGGGAGCGCTGGCTTCGACGGTGATCATTCCGGGGTCCACCGGAATCGGTACGCCGAACAAGCCTGGACGCACGACCTCGGTGCCCCGTTTGATCTGGAGCCCGTCGATCGACCGCGTCTCGGGGGCCACCCCGATCGCGAGCCTCGACAGCTTCGACTCGAGCTTGTCGGCCCGGTCGCTACCAGCCTGCGCCCGGCCGGTCTGGCCTTCCGCACGCGCCTCGGACGCCGCTTCGCGGAAGGTGGCCCATGCGCTGGCAGTGCGTCCGCTCTTCGCGTAGCAGTCGCCCAGATACAGGAGCGTTCCGATGCCGGGATCGATGCGCTGACTCTGCTCCAGCCGCTTGCACGCCTCGGCGTAGTTGCCCTGGGCCAGGAGCTTGCGCCCCTGGTCGAACAGGGCTTCGGCCGCCGCCTTGTCGGACGCGCTGGTCTGGGCGACGGCACGGCTGCCCGAAAGCGCGATGCCGAACAAGAGCGGGCCGGCGAGCAGAACCGGGAATCTGCGGGTGAATGTGCGGGTGTGCCTCATGCGTGTCACTGCCGGTAGTTGGGGGTCGCTACCGGCTTATCAACAGCTGCCCCGCGCGACCAGCATCGGAGTGTCAGCGGCGTCCACCGAACTCGGGAATGACGCCGTTGCCGGGCTTCTTCGGGACCGGCCGGGGCGTAGGCCGGGACACGACGTGCGGCGGCGAAGCAGCCTTGGTGGGGGCCGCGCTCCGGGCCGGCGGGGCGAGGGGCGCCGGGGGCGGCTGGGCTCCGGCGTCCGCCGCCGCGGGCTCTACCGAGCCAGCTGCCGGGGGCGGAACCGCGGTCGCGGCCGCGCTCTGCGCGCCCGGGGGCTCGGCACTGACCGGTGCTGCGACGCTGGCAGACGCGGCAGCGGAGCGAGCCGTCGCCTTCGGGCTCCGGACCAGCAGCATCACCCCCACACTGCCAAGCACCAGTGCCAGCGCTGCGGCCGGAACCAGCCAGCGCGGGCGCTGGGGCATCGGCCCGACGGATCCAGGCGGATCCGTGCGTCCCCAGGAATCCACAGTCGAACCGCCCGTCGACAGCGTCCGGGCCTTTTCATCCACGGAGTCCGCCGCTGTCACAGGCCGCGCGACCTCCTGCCGCGCCGGCGACGATGCCAACGGAGCCGTCACGCTGATATCGGTCGCGCCGAGCACGCGAGAGGCCCGCGTCGCATGGATGTGCGACTCCGGCGGGCCAAACGCCACGATCGCCTGCGCCAGATCCGCCACGGTCGCCCAGCGGCGCGTCCGGTCCTTCTCCAGGCAGCGGAACAAGGCTTGTTCGAGCTCCGCGGGGACATCGTTGCGGAAATCGGACATCGGCTGCGGCGTGTCGTCGAGCAGCCTGGCGCACAGCTCGGGCATCGAGTCGGCCAGGTAGGGCGGCTGCCCTGCGAACATCTCGTAGAAGATGGCTCCGAGCGCCCAGATGTCGGTGCGGGTGTCGACCGTCTTGGCCGACTTCATCTGCTCCGGCGACATGTACAGGGGCGAACCGATCATCGAAGCAGTGCGCGTGAGCGACAGATCGCCCATCGAGCCGCCCGCAATGGACTTCGAGATCCCGAAATCGAGCACCTTGACCAGGCGCGTGCCGTCCGCGCGTCGGGTCAAGAACAGGTTTGCCGGCTTCAGGTCGCGATGCACGATACCTGAAGCATGTGCTTCGGCGACCGCTTCGGACGCCTGCAGCAGATAGTCCACGACCTCGGCGACCGGCAGCTGACCGCGCTGGGAAAGCTCCTCCGCCAGGTCGTGCCCCTCCAGGAACTCCATGACCATGTAGGGCACGCCCTCTTCCATGGTGCCGACGTTCGAGCACGCGGGCAACGTGCTCGCTCTGGATGCGGACCGCAGCGCGGGCTTCGCGGCGGAAGCGCTCGGCGGCGTCGCTGCGCTCGGCCATCTCGCGCCGCAGGAACTTCATGGCGACGCGCTTTTCCAGCTCCTGGTGCCATGCAGCAACGACCACGCCCATGCCGCCCTCGCCCAGGACGGCCTCGACGCGGTACTTGCCAGCGAGGATCTGGCCCTCCTCTACCGGAGCTCCGGACATAATCGAGACGAAGCGTAGCCTCGATCGGAGCGACCCGCCCGACTTTGTGCCGTTTCGTGCCGCTCGAGGCGGAAAATCAGCGAGCGAGCGAAGCGGTCTCGCCGGGACGCCCGTCGACCGGGAACGGGTTCGGCCACCAGCCCAGCCCGCTCTGCCGGTACACGGTCAGACGCGCGAGGTCGATGCCGAGCACGGCGCTCACGCTCTGCTGGTCGTTGGTTCCGACACTCGCCCCCAGGTCGAGCGTGATGCCCCACGGGGCGCCCAGGACCAGCGAGCCGGTCACGCCCTGGGAGCCGATGCCCCAGAAGCGCCCGTACGCGCCTAGATCGAGCGCACCACCCCAGTCGCCGTTGCTGAAACCGTGCGTCGTGGCCCTCACGAGCAGCGAGAGATCGGTGCCGTGCCCGAGGTAGGGCTGGATGCGGGCAAGACCGCCCAGGATCACCGGACCCGACGGGGGTGAGCCCATGCCGGCGTCGAACTGCAACGACAACGGCAGCGTGCTCTCGCCGGATTGTCTCAAGAGCCCGGCACCGCCACCGGCGAACAACCACGACGAGACGTCGGCGTGGGCCGGCCGGGCAGAGACGAGCAGCGCCAGAGCCAGGGCGACGCCGGCAACCTGGCAGCCGCGGCGGCGGCCTATCGCGATGCTGTGCGGCACGCGCGCCGGGCTACCACGGCGGCGTTCTGCAAACCAGCACGGAAATCGCCTGCCCGCGACTCAGCCGCGGTCGGCGCTGTGGCGCGCCGCCCGGACCCGTCGCGCGACCTCCTCGAGCACCTGGGGGTGGTAGAGCAAGCCGTTGTGCCCGCACTCGCCGACGACGAGCGTGTCGCCGGCTCCCAGCGCCGCGGATTCAGTGACCAACGCGTCGTCCGAGGCCACGATGGAAAGGTGCGGAAGATGCGATGCCCGCGCTAGCGATCGGCCGAGCCGCCCCAGCACCTCGCTGCCGGACGCGATGTCCCGCCCAGCACCGCCAGGCGCCAGGCGCGCGTGACGCGTCCCCGCGAACGGGCTGGCCATCGAGATCGTCTGCACGACCCGCGGATCGCCGCCCAGCTCCTGTACGAACCAGCGCACCACCACGCCGCCGAGGCTGTGACCGACGAGATGGACACGCGCGCCGTCCGGAAGCTGCGCGACCAGATCCGCAAGCCGCCCCGCGAGCGCCTCGACTCCCGGCCCGGGGGGATAGGTAAACGACGCGGTGCGGGCACCGAGCTCACGCTCGATGTGCTCGCGCAACGGCCGGAGCACCCCTGCCGTCGCGAACAGCCCGTGCAGCAGCACCACCACGTCGTGCCCGGGTGCGAGCGCCGCGGGATAGGCCGGCGAGATGTCGCGGTGCAACAATGTGGCCTGGCGCGCGAACGCCATGGCCTCGCGCGTTGCCACCCTCAGGCTGCGCAGCCCGTCGTCGAAGAGCTCGAGAGAACCATCTGCCAGCGCCATCGGCCTGTATTTGATCTAACCCAGCTTCGCGGCCTATGACAGGTTTCTGCGAGGATTTCCGGCGCGCCGCGCGAGTGCGTCGGACGCTTCGCAGCGCGCAACCATGGCCAATCTCCGCAATCCCGAGCCGCCCGCGAACGCGTTTACGCATCGCTTCGACGTACCGCCGAGCGACATCGACATGCTCGGTCACGCGGGCAACGTGAGCTGGGTGCGATGGGTGAACGAGGCAGCGACGGCACACTCGGTGTCGATCGGTCTCGATCTGGAAGCGTACCGCGCGCTCGGCGTGCTGTGGGTCGTGCGCCGACACGAGATCGACTACCTGGGGCAAGCCTTCGAGGGCGAGACGCTCGAGGTGCTCACCTGGGTGGAGACGCTGCGCGGCGCGACCTCGCTCCGGCGCACGCTGTTCCGACGCGCCACCGACGCCGGCTTGCTGTGCCGCGCCGCAACCACCTGGGTGCTGCTCGACATCGCCAGCGGCCGGCCGCGACGCATTCCGCGCGAGCTGCTCGAACGCTACGGGTTTTCGGGATAGCGCTACCCGCCGCACCTCACAGGCATGCGGAGACGGCGGGGTTGCCGCACGCGGTGACCGAGCCAGACAGCCACCGGGCGCAGCAACCGCTGGTGCAGTCGGAGTTCGAGTAGCAGGTGGCCACGCACTTGGACGGAGCGTTGTTGCCGTCGAAGTGGACACACAAAGCACCGCCTGGCGCCTGCGGGTCGAGCGGGTTGTAGCCGCAGCAATCAGCCTGGATGTTGCACGCAGCGTCGATGTCGCTGCAAATCCCGATTCGGCCTCAGCCTCCGCCTCCGCTGCCGCCGGAGCTGCCGTCCTCGCACAACCAGTGATCGGTCATGACCGGGTGCGCGTTCGGGCCACACGTCGGGTATTTCTCCCCTTCGCAGATGTTGAAGCCGAAGTCGCATTCGACCTGGTTCGTCCCGCAGCCGCCCGTGCAGGAGCAGACGTAGCCCTTGCTGTCCTGCGTGAGCGAACAGTCGGTGACGTGCTCCCAGTTGCCGTCGATGACTGCATCAGCTCGTAGTCGCCCGCGCAGTCGTAGGCGCCGTTCGGGGCTTGCGACGTGCAGTTGCCATGCCAGGGACAGGTTCCACGGGTGGTCGCGCTTCGTCCTCCCGATCCCCCGGAGCTACCGCCACCGCTGCTGCACGCCAGGGGAAGGACCACCGCGAGCCAAGCGAACCTGTGGAGCCTCATGAGCCCGCCTCCTCCGGCAGGATACGCCAACCAGAACGAGGGATCCATCGCAAGAGATTCCGCGTGGACCCCGCGATGACGGGGGTCAATCGCGCAGCCGCTCAGCCCGCGAGATCGGCCGCCAGGCTCTCGCGGGTCGCTTTCGACAGGTCCACCTCCACCTTGTATGCGGGGTGGTCGACGCCGAGGCGCAGCGTGCCTTCGCCGGATTCGATCGCGCGGCGCGCGGCAGCGGAGAGCGGGAACTTCACGTACTGCACTGCCGTCGTACGATCGGTCCGCTCGCCGCGCTTCTCGCCCTGGGCCGGGAGGCGCTCTTCGCCGGTGGTGACGTAGAAGCAGCGCTCCACGCCAGCCAGGGCGGCCAGCATGCGGTCGCGCTCCTCGGTGTCCGGATATTCGATGAAGACCGTCGCGGACAGCTCGTCTTCGCCAGGAACGAGCTGGTTGTACGTCTCGATCTCGTGCTGCACGGCCTTGTCGGCGCTGATGCGCTCGGTGCGGAGCATCTCCTGGATCTGGAACAGCACCGTGTCGTGGTTCTCGAACAGCACGGTCATGTGACCGCCGAGCGCCACGCGCCGCGCGCGCTTGTCCTCGATCACCCGGCTACGGAAACGCTCGCGGATCTGCTCGTACTCGCCCAGGCCAAGGATTTCGCTGCGGTCGACAGGCTTCATGATTCGCTGAACGTGTGTCGCTTGGGCCGGCGATTCAAGGGCCCAGACCGTACGCCTCGGCCAGCGCCTGCACCGGATGCAGCATCTCCAGGCCGTTTTCCTTCTTCACGCGCAGCGCGGCGAGATTGCAGTCACCGACCACGCGCGTCTCGCCCTCCTCCTGGCCACTGCGGATCGCCCGGGCGAGCTTTTTCCCGTAGCGCGCGCCTTCCTCGTAGTAGGCGGCTTTCATCCCCCATGTGCCGTCCACCGCGGAGCAGCGCTCGATGATGCGCACCTCGGTGTCCGGTAGCTGCGACAGCACGCGCGCGCCCGGCACGGCGATCTTCTGCGCGCGGAGGTGGCACGCGGCATGGTACGCCACCTTGCCAAGCCCCTTTACGAAGTCGCGATTGAGCTTCTTGTGGCGGCGGAGCTCGTCCAGAAGCTGCATCAGGTCGACGGTCGCAGCCGCCACTTCTGCCGCTTCCTCTGTCCCGAGATACAGCGGCCACTCGTTCTTCATCGTGTAGCCGCAGGTCGGACCGGGCACCACGACCCTGAGCCCGCGACGCACGTAGGGCAGGAGCAGGTCGACGTTGTGCTGCATCTTGCGCTTTGCGGCATCCACGTCGCCGCCGTCGAGGTTCGGCATGCCGCAGCAGGTGAGCGCCATGGGCAGCTCGACACCGAGGCCATTCTTTTCCAGCACGCGGACCGCCGCGCGCGGCACATCGGGGAAATTGTGCTCGCCGTAGCAGGTTGGAAACAGCACCACCTCGCCCTGCTCTCCCGCTCCCTCCCCCGGCGTGTGCCGGTCGAACCAGTGCGAGAAGGTCTGGCTCGCCATCGGCGGCAGCGGGAACTCGGCCGAGATGCCGCTGACCTTCTCGGTGAACTTTCGGATCAGGCGCTTCTCGTTGACCAGATTGGCGAGCTTGGCCTGCGGCCCTGCGCCCAGCGCACCGATGATCTGGGGCTCGCCCAGGATGCGGTCGACCAGCGGCACGCCGTCGCGGCGCGCGCGCTGCGCCTTCTCGCGGGCCATGAGCCGCGGGAAGTCGAGCAGCTCCGACGCGCCCTCGTCGGCGGTGTAGGGGCACTTGATGAAGCAGAGCTTGCACTGCCAGCAGTGGTCAGCGACCTCGCGGAAGGTGCCGGCGTCGAGCAGCTCCACGCTGTGCGCGCGGCCCGCCTCCACGTCCTTGTCGACTGCGTCGAACAAGAGCGGAAACGAGCCGCAGTACGTGACGCACATGCGGCAATCGCTGCAGACGTGGAACGTCCTGAGCAGCTCGCCTTCGAGATCTCGCGGATCCCAGTAGCGCGGATCGTTGGGATCGTAGGCCGGCGGACGCTCTGGATTACGTGCGAAAACCTTCTTCATCGGCCACCTCTGGCCCCAAGGACAAAAGCCACCGCTCGCGCACGCGGCGCAAGCGGTGGCCCTGGTCGCTTGTGGGCGTCGCGAGGCTAGAGCGTCTCGAGCCCCTTCGATGCCTTCGCGAAGCGACCGGCATGCGACTTCTCGGCCTTGGCGAGCGTCTCGAACCACTCGGCAATCTCGTCGAAGCCCTCGTCACGGGCGGTCTTCGCCATGCCGGGGTACATCGTCTCGTACTCGTAGGTCTCGCCGGCGACGGCCGAGTCGAGGTTCTTCTGCGTGTTGCCGATCGGCTTGCCCGTGGCGGGGTCCCCCACCTGCTTCAGGAAGTCCAGGTGACCGTGGGCGTGGCCCGTCTCGCCATCCGCGGTGTCCTTGAACAGGCCCGCAACTTCCGGATAGCCCTCCACGTCCGCCTGCTTCGCGAAGTACAGATAGCGGCGGTTCGCCTGGGACTCACCGGCGAAGGCTTCCTTGAGGTTGTCGTGGGTCTTGGTTCCGTCGAGCTTGGCCATGAATATCCTCCGAAAAGCGCGTTCTTGTTGCGCGCTGGGGTCAGGAACATAGAGGTTTGTGCGTTCGGGTCAACCCGCTCCGCCCCGCCGGGCTTCCCTCCCGCGCCCGGAAACATACTCCCTTGTCACGCCGTCCGGCACCCCCTGGTCGTCGTGCCGACCTCAGGCCGGCTCCGCCAGCAGCGCCGCCAGGCCCTGGGCGCCGATGACGGCGTAGTTCCGGACGCAGTTGTTGAACACGGCGTGGACGCTCTCCGCCTCCGACGCCAGGCGTCGCACCGGCTCGACCCAGGCGCGCAGCTCCTCGGGCGAGTACAGATAGTTGAACCGTTCGTGGACGCCGGCCCCGCGTCGCCAGGCTCCGGCGTTCTGGCCGTGGAAGCGCACCAGCGAAAGCTCCGGGCGGGTCACGGCCGCGATCGGCGGCACGCCGCCGATGCGCGTGTCCGGCTCGTCGACACAGACGTAGGCGAGCCGATGCCGCCTGAGGAGCTCGAACACCCGCTCCCGGCGGTCCTCGGCCAGCCAGCTCCGGTGGCGGAACTCCACCGACAGCGGCACGTCGCTCCAACGCTCGGCGAGCTGTTCGATGCGCCGCGCGTTGCCCCGGGTCGCCGAGAACCACGGCGGGAACTGCAGCATCACGCAGCCGAGCTTTCCGGCGTGCAGCAGCGGCTCGACCAGCGCGCGGAAACGCGCCTCGATCTCGCCGGCCACCTCGGGCGGCATCCGGTCGGCGTACATCCGCTGCTTGTCTTCCGGCAGAAGCTCCGCCAGATCACGCGGCAACCGCGCCACGTCGATGGGGTGCCCCGTCAGCACCGGGTGCGCCTTCACGTCGAACACGAAGCCCGGCCCGGTCCACTCCACCCAGTGCTCTGCAGTCGCCGGCGGCAAGAGCGTGTAGTACGTCGCGTCCACCTCGACGAGACTGAAGTGCCCGGCGTAGTGCGACAGTCGCGCCTGGGCGCTCATGCTCGCCTTCGGATAGAACAGCCCGCTCGAGACCAGCGTGCGATCCGTCCAGCCCGCAGTTCCGGCGCGCACGCGGCCCACGGCGGCGAGCTCGGGCGCGCGCCCGGCCAGCGCCGCCGCCTCGGCATAGCGCTCCGGATCGGGCTCCGGGATGGCCACGCCGCGTTTCGCACCGGGCTCAGCCATCGCGCGGCTCCGCCAGCCGCTCGGCGAGCGCGCGGATCGTCAGCGGGCTCGAGCCCTCCGCCTTGTTGTTCACGATCACGAACAGCACCTTGCCCAGAAGCGCGCAGGCCTCGCAGAGCCGCACTACGTCGGCGCGCATCTGTTCCTGCGGATCGACGATGCGATCGAACGGCGCGAGATCGCGCTTGCGATCCGCGTAGCGCTCTCCCGGCGGGATCAGCAGCCGCGACACCACGAACGGCGCCGTGAGCACGTCAGGCGCATCGAGCTGCTCGCCGATCGACGGCATGCGCTCCCAGAACGACAGCACATGCCCGACGCCCCGGCTGCCGAGCACGTCGAGATAGGCATGCGTGAACAGCTCGCGGTTCCTGAGCTCGACGGCGTACGAGAACCCGCCGGGCAACGCCGCCAGGAAAGCGTCGAGCTTCTTCTCGAACACGCCGGGGCGCGGCAGCTCGCGGCGCCGGAGGGGCGAGAGCTCGAACACGAACGGGCCTGCATGCTCGGCGAAGTGCTCGGCCATCGGGCGCAACACGCTGGACTCGAACAGCGCCGCGTCGAAAAAGCCGGGGTTCGGCTCGCGCGTGCGCGGGTCCACGGCTGCGGTGACGCCGCTCCACACCTTGGACACGCACGGGAAGCCCGGCGGAAGCCCGGCCGCGTAGCGCTCCAGCGTCGGCGCATCCAGCGGGCGGTAGAACGAGCGGTCGATGCCCACGGTGCGAAACAGCGGATGGCGCGCATACAGCTCGAGGCCCCGCTCCTTGAGCTCGCGCTCCGACGGACGCCCCGGGTAGACGATCCCCGCCCAGCCCGGGAAGGTCCACGACGACGTTCCGAAGCGCACGTGGGGAGGCAGCCGCTCCGCCAATGCCCGCAGCGCCGGCTCATCGGCCGGCGAGAGCTTGTCCGCCGGTTCGACCCCGGCCGGCGCAAAGAGATCCAGCTGTCGACCGCCCACGCTTCCCGCATAGCCCGCGACCGCGGCGCCGACCAGCGGCGGCAAGGTATTTCGTATACGAAATATCTCCGTCCTGTATCCTCGGGGAAGAGGAGGAGCGGCATGCGAAGGAGTTCCCTGTTGTCCGCGGGCCTGCTTCTGCTGTGGAGCGCGGGAGCCCGGGCCCAGACGCGGATCGACGGCATCGAGCACCTGTTCGGGGCGTCCAACACCAACGCCGTCGCCGGACACGGCGCGCTCACGGCCGGCATCAGCGCCGATGGCGACCTCACGGTGCTGTCCTGGCCCAGCCCGAGCTACTACGACCAGCTGGCGTACATCGCGTCCAACGATCTCGACGTGCGCAGCGAGCCGCACCTCGGCGCGCTCGACGGCATGGGATCGTACATTGGTCTGATCGTCGACGACGGCACCGGTCCAGCGCTCAGCTGGCTGCGCGACGCGAAGTGGACGCACACGCAGGGCTACACCAGGGACGACGCGCCGGTGCCCGTCACGACCTTCACGCGCAGCGACCTGGGCCTGACGGTGACGCTGACCGACATTGTCTCGCCGGACGCGGACGTGCTGACGCGCGACGTGAAGGTCGGAAAGAGCGCCACCTCGACGGTCACGAGCGTTTCGCTCGCCGTCTACGAGAACCTCTCCCCCACCCTGTCGCAGATCGAACAGCTGCCCGTCGCCGACTGGGCGCTCGACTCGCGCAACGATTTCTTTGCCCTGTACGACAAGCAGAGTGGGCAGATCATCCACTTCCACCCGGACGATCGCGCGGTGATCAATGCGCTACTCGGTGCAACCCTGGACCTTTCCAAGGTCGACTACGGCCCGATGGAAGCGCTGATGAAGAGCACGCCCAGCGACGCCGAGGTCGACGCACAGATCGCGTCGCTCGACAGCGACGAAAAGCCGGGCGTCGCGGCCATCATCACGACCGAGCCGGCGCCGTCACAGTTCCAGGTGGGCAGCGACGCCACCAAGATCTGCACCCAGGTCAACCACCTCGTCGACAACATCCTGAAGCTGCCCCAGGTCTTCCCCGGCGCGGTGCTGCCGATCGACCCGAGCGTGGCCAATGCCTTGAAGTGCACCGACCAGCTCGCGAAGATCCGGAGTGCCCGGGGCTGGTCCTTGCAGCCGCAGGATGCGCTTTCGGACCTCGCGGATCGGACCCTCTCGGGCTCCCGTGTAGCAGCTGGTCAGACCAACGGCGCGCTGATCGCTCCGTTGACGTTCCAGGGCGCCACCGCGGAGGGCAGCGTCGACTTCGCCTTCGGCAGCACGCTCGCCGAGGCTCGCAAGGCGCTGTCCACGGCCGAGCAGAATCCGCCCATGGCGCGCCAGAAGGCCGCCGAGGACGCGGCCGACGCCGTGCTCGGCAAGGCGCGCCTGCCGGACAAGTCGCTCGGCACCCAGGTGGTGCGCATCGCCGAGCGCGCACTGGTCAACGTGTACGTCGCGCGCGATCGCAAGACCGGCGCCATCTGCGCCAGCATCGCGCGCCAGCCTCCGTACTATCTCGACTGGCCGCGCGACGGCGCGTTCTTCGACGCGGCGCTCGACGTGGCCGGGCTCGACGACTGGGTGACGCAGCGCACCGAGTGGTACGCCGGCCTTCTGCGCGCAGCGCCCACGCGAGGCAACCTGCTGCTCACTCCCAACGTGCCCACCGACCCGACCACGGGCGAGCAGAAGTTCCCCGGCGACGCCTGGGAGATGAACTACTTCGCCGACGGCACCACCGGCGGCCCCATCCGCTTCGAGATCGACAACACGGGGCTGCACATCTGGTCGTTGGCGCTGCACGCCGCCACGCTGGATGCTTCGGCACGGAAAGCGTACGTCGACAAGATCTGGCCTTCGGCGAAGCGCGCGCTCGACCTCCTGGACCGCTGGACCCTGAAGGGCAGCGCCCTGCCCGCTCCGGCGAACGAGGACGACCACACCGAGCTCACCAGCGAGCTGCAGGGCGCGATCGCCGTGTACTCGGCGATGGCCGCCGGCTCGCGCCTGGCGAAGCTCGAGGGCGACAGCGCCGACTACAAGCGCTACCAGAAGCACGCCGCGGCGCTCGGCGACGCGATCATGAAGACGTACTACCTGCCCGATCAGCAGCGCTTCCGCGACCTGAAGGCGGACAAGAACCCCAGCGCCGGCAAGGGCACCGTGGCGTGGACCATCTGGCCGGGACGGCTGCTCGCGGCGGACGACCCGCGCCTGGAGGTGCAGCTCGACGCGGACATGGACGCCATCATCGCCAAGCTGTCGGGCAAGGACGGCGAAGGCGCAAGCTACACGGCCAAGAACATCGTCTCGGCCGCGCTCTACGGCAAGCCGGGCGGCTCGCACGACAAGGCCAAGCAGGCGCTCGACCTGCTCGCCAACGTGGCCACACCCGACACGCTCCAGTTCGGCGAGGCGCAGGTCATCACCTCCAAGCCCGGACAGCCACTGACCTGGTCGAACCGCGTCGCGCCGCCGCACGTGTGGCAGGGGATCCTGTTCTATCTCTCGGCGATGGCCCTCAGCCAGCCCGACCTGTTCGACAAGGACCAGACCACCTGGCCGCTGCCCACGGACGGCACGGCTGGCCAGAGCACGACGGTCGAGGCCGCCGGTGGCGGCTGCGGCTGCCACATGGCAAGCGGGAACGCGCCGTTGGACGGCGCAACGCTCGCGCTGTTCGGGCTGGTTGCGCTGGGCTGGCGGCGGCGACAGCGCTCTGCGTAGCAGCCAGCCTCAGTATCCGGTGCGGCGGATCGCGTGGTACGCGCTGGACGCCGTGCGGTAGCCGGCGACGCAGCCGTACGAGCAGCCCTTGCACTCGTAGGCGTAGATCGAGCCCCAGCCGTCACCCTTCTTGTACATGAAGATGTGCCCGTGGCTGCCGCTGCGGTACACGAACGCGTCCGCGGCCTTGACGTTGCTCCGCGACACCGTCGTCCACAAGCTGGTGTCGTAGTAGAAGTTGGCCGTGCTGTACGGGTGCGAATCGACGCTCAGGTCGGAGTTGCTAGACGGCACCTGCCAGATCTTCGCAATGTATCCGGAGCAATCCCCGCCGTAGTAGCCGCCGTGGGAGCAGCTGGGGCAGCTGCCGTTGCACGATCCGGCGGTGCTGCTCGTGGGGCCCGTGGGGAGGAAGCGGCCATGGCCCCACCAGTACGAGAAGCCGACGCCGGCCTGCGCGCGATCGAGCGCGGCCTGTACCACGGCGGAGTATTGCGAGCTGCCGCCGCCGCTGCCCGCGCTGCCGCCGCTGCCCGCCGTTCCGCCCGCGCCGGCGCTGCCACCGCTTCCGCTCGTTCCACCGCTACCGCCGCTTCCGCTCGTGCCGCCACCGCCGCCCGTGCCCGCGCCGTCCGGCTCGAGGCCGATCGATCCCCAGGTGTCCGAGCCGCTGTCGACGTGGATCGTCTCGGTGGCGGTCTGGTAGCCCGGTGCGGACACGTTCAGGACGTAGTCGCCCGGCGCGAGCTGGAGCGACCAGAAGGCGTCCCCCGCGCGCGCCGTCGTGGAGGAGCCGCCGACGACGTTCACGGTGGCGCTGGGGACGCGCACGTTGCCGCTCGCCGTCGGCGAGGACGTCTGCGACAAATCCCACACCACGCCGAGCGCGCGCCCCGGCGACTCGGTCGGGCCCTGCGCGGGGGGCTGCGCAGCGCCGTCGGCCATCGTGATCAGATCGGGAATGCGTGCTTCCAGGCCGTCGCCAGGGCACTCGGTGCTCGCGCCGGCATGGTCACGGTGGCCCTTGATGTCGGCGGGCGACGGCGAGATGTTGAACTTCTGCGCGAGGGCGTGCATGACGTGACCCGCGCCCTCGATGGCGGCTTCCGTGGGCACGTTCGAGCTGGAGATGCCATCGCACGCGCCCTTCTGGAAGCAGCCCACGAACGAGACGCCGATGTTGCCCGTGTTCTGGTGGGCTACGTGCGCGCCCATCCTGTCCACCGGGCGGCCTTCCCACACGCGGCCATCCTCGGTGACGAGGAAGTGGTAGCCGATGTCGCACCAGCCGCGCGTGTCCTGGTGATACGCCTGGATCGAGCGGATGCGCGCCGCGTAGCCGCCGGACGACGAGGGCGGCGTGAAGGTGTGGTGGATCGCCATGCGATACTTGTTCGCGTCCTTGCTCGAGCAGCGCGCCGGCCGCGCATTCCATGCTGAACGCGGCTGCACCAGGCCGATCAAGCTCGACGACAGTCCCTGGCTCTTGGAGCCCACGCCCGACGAGGGCTGCGAGTCGCCCGCAGCGATCTCCGCCGGCGTCACGGCGTCGTAGATCATGTTCTGGATGAGCTTGATCTGCTCCGACGGGATGCGGATCTGCGTCGCGGTCACGCTCTCGCCGAGGTCCGCGCGCGCCACCAGATGCGGCGCCTCGTGCCAGGTGATCTCGGCCGGCACCCAATCGGTCTTCGTGCCGTCCTCGCGCACGCCGCGCACCTCGGGGGTCACCTTGGAGCTGCCGACGTCCGCCCACAGATCAAACAGGAAGCCGCCGCGCGTCGCGAGCCCGCCCGCCTGGATCACCTTCGAGACGGCGTAGCCGCCCTCGTCGGTGAACTGCGACAGATCCGCGGTGCCGAACACCACGTCGTCCCCGGCGCCGGTGCCGTGACCGGTTGGCAAGTGGCGCTCGCCCACTGCCGGCGAACAGGCGACGGCGAACAGAACGAAGCCCAGGATGACCCAATGGAGGAAGCGGCTCATGGCCACCATGGAGCAGACACCGTGCCAGCCGCTTCAAGTGGGGATTTCCCCTGATTTTGTTGCCTGTCCGGCGCGAGAATCGTCCGGAAGCGTCCGGACGGCGCCGGACGGTGCCGGACGGCGCCGGACGGTTCCCGGACCGCGTCACGCTTGCCGTCCTGCGGCCCCCACCTCACCTCGCGCACTAGACGAGCCTGCCTCCGGATTGGCGCGACTCTCACGCCTGCTCGGCGCTCTAGCCTTCTTCCGGCTTCTTCTTCGGATCCGGGGCTGGCTGGGCAGGCTCTTCGGGGGCGAGCCCGGGCGCGTCGGGATCGGCGTAGCCGCCGGCGGCGAGCCGGGCTTGCATCGCGGTGGCCGCGCCAGGGGCTTCGGCCTGCGCCGCGTCGAGCATCTGCTGGCCGAACGCTTCGAGCTGTTCCTGACCGCCCAACGCCGCAACGAGCTTGTCCTGCATCGTCGCCAACGCCGCGTTGTCGCCCGTTGTCACGGCTTGCATCAGCTCCGCAATCGTGTCGCCGCCAAGCGCACCCATCACCTGGCCCACCATGTTCGCAAGGCTGCCGTCGGGCGCGTCTGCAAGCGCTGCCGGCACGGGGTCCACGCTCACGAGCGGCGCCCACTCGCCCGCTTCGCCGATCTCCTCGATCACCCCTTCGTAGCTGCGCGCCTCCGGTTCCACCACGTCCGGGATCAGGAACACGCCACGCGGATCGTCGTGCTGGTCGAGCGCAGCGCCAAGCAGTTGGCGTAGCATCGTGCCGAGCTCTTCCAGATCGCCGCCGAAGCGCTGATGCGTGAAAACCAGCACGCCGTCGTCGAGCGTCTTGAGCAGCTGCCCGGACGGCAGCGGTAGGTCGCGACCCTTCAGCAGCGCGAGCGCGTCGATGGACATGAACGGCTTGTAGCACGGCGGGACCCATCTTCGTGCTGTACGGCTCGCTGGGCCGCGACGAGTGGGCTGGCCGCGCAGCACGTGGAGCGTCCAGGCACAGTCCTTCTCCGAGCTCCACGGGGGGAGCGTCTGGACCGCCCTGTCGGGGCGTCCGCGACATGCGATAGTCCCCCAGATGGCCAAGCGCCCCATCAGGCTTCCGCTCGAGGTCGGAGTCTCCTCGCTGTGGGGCCTGACCGGTGCGGCGGCCACGCTGCTGCCCGCGCTGGCGATGACCGTGATGGACGTCGTCTTCTACCTGGCCGACGACCGCACGCAGAGCCACTACCCGGAGTGGGTGCAGTGGGCGGCGCTGGCTTCACTGTCCGCTGTCCTGCTGTTGCCGTACGCGTTCGCGCGAGCGGTAGCAGCTGTGCGCGAGCGTCCGAGCGACGTTCTGCTCTCGCCGGAAGGACTGCGCGTAGAAGGCGGGGGTTTCGACGGAACGTTCCTCGAGTGGAAGTCCATCGACCCGGGCGCGTCCAGCATCGAGGTGGAGCACAACAAAGGGCGTTCGCTGGCGCGGATCGCTGTGAACTTGCCGTCGTTCCTGGCGTACGTGGTCCTCGGGACGTGCCTCGGCATTCCCATCTGGCTGCTCGACAGCACGATCACCCGGGGTCGGCTGCAGGCAGGCACCCAGCGTCTCTTCTCCCGGCTGCTCGGGCCGGGGCAGTACGACGTGTGGAGCCTTTCGGTCGCAACCGGCGACGGAACCCGCTTCGTGCTCGCCACTACCGAACGCCCGGTGGAGCGCGACTCGTTCCAGGCTCTGCTCGATTCCATCCGGAGCCTTGCCGGCGGCACAACGCAGCAGACCCGCGACGACAAGCCAGCGCCGCATGACATCGAAATCCTCCACTGCCCTTCTTGCGGCGCGGCGGCTACGCCGCACGATTCGGACGGTGTGGCCTGCACGTACTGCGGCGCGACCGTCAGCGTGCCGGACGAGCTGCGCGAGCGGATCCGCGCGCTCTCGGTGGTCGCCGGGCGGCCCGGGCTCGCGGCGATGGTCGAGCGGCTGCTGGACCAGCCGGGGGCGCGCGCGGTGTCGGGGCGCATGCTGGTGGGCGCCGTCATGATGTTCCTCGCCTGGCCGGTCGCCTTCGGCGTCGCGGCCTGGCTCAGGGCAGGGCACGTGCTGGTGCTGCAAAATGCGATGCTACTCGCAGCGTTCGCCGTTGCAGCGATCCTCGGCGTGAACCTCACGCTCAGGGCCGGCCTCGTGGACCGTCAGGCGCTCCGACTGGTCACGCTCGACCTCGGGGCTCGCCCACCCCCACGCCCAGGCGCGCCGCCCGGGTGCCACGCCTGCGGCGCCCCGCTCGTCGTCGTGGCCGATCAGCTCGTGGCCCGCTGCGTGTACTGCGGAACGGACAACGTGCTGGGCATCGATGTGCGCCGCGAAGCGCGGCCGCTCGGCAGAGCGCGCATCTCGCTCCAGAGCGCGATCGGGAAACGGACGCGCGAACGCTGGCTCTGGCGCTCTCTCGCGGTCGGAGCGGTCCCGCTGATCGTGTTCGCGGGCTGGACACTCGGTAGAGCGACGCAATACGCCTTCGACCCGCTGCAGTTGCTCAGGGATCAGTGCGATAGCGGCGAGATGGCGCACTGCCAGGAACTGGGCTTCCACTACGACATCGGCCTGGGAGTGCCGGTAGACGCGCAGAAGGCGATCGAGCTGTACCGACGGGCGTGCGCCGGCGGCTATGGGCTGTCGTGCAGCAGTCTGGCGCACAAGCTCGCGAAGGGCTGGGGCGTCCCCCCGGACCCGAGCGGAGCGGCCCACGCTCTCGAGAAGGGCTGCGAGCTCGGAGAGGCGGACCAGTGCGAGGAACTCGGCCGCGCCTACGAGCAGGGCAAGGGCGTACCCCAGGACAGCAACCGGGCGCTGGCGCTCTTCCACAAGGCGTGCGCGTCGTCGTTTTCCAGCGCGTGTCGGGAAGAGAAAGCCCTCGCCGCGCAGCGGTCCAGGCGTCGACCATCCCAAGCTCGCGGCAAGTGATCCCGAGCCGCTTTCCAGCCGGAGCAGCCTGGGCTGGCCGCGCAGGCGACGTCGCCAGCCGGCGGCGAATACGGCAGGGTTCAGATCGTATTCTTCTCGATGCTCTCCACGGCCCGGTCGGACAGCATGCCGACCAGCAGGATCAGCGGCGCGAAGCGCTCGTCCTTCGTGAGGCCCTGCTTGTAGCGATAGTAGATCTGCTGCAGCACGGCGACCGTCTTGAACAAGCCGAAACAGTAGAACCACTGGATGTTCGAGACGTCGCGGCCGGTCTTTTCCGCGTAGCGATCGGCTAGCTCGCGACGCGTCATGCTGCCCGGTTCAGCGGTGGGGCCCATGCCCACCTGCCTCAACACATCGCCGTCGCCGGCCTCGATCCAGTAGCTGAGCGAGGTCCCCAGATCCATCAGCGGATCGCCGAGCGTGCTCATCTCCCAGTCGAGCACACCGATGATGCGCGTGGGGTCGGCCGGGTCCAGCACGACGTTGTCGAGCTTGTAGTCGTTGTGGATGAGCGCAGCGCCGCTCTCGGCCGGCATGGTGTCGGCGAGCCACTTCGCCACGCGATCGACGCTCTCGATCTGGTCGGTCTGCGAGGCGTGGTAGCGCTTGGTCCAGCCCGTCACCTGCCGCTCGATGTAGCCGGCCGGTTTGCCCAGATCCCCGAGCCCGGCCTGCTCGTAATCGAGGCCGTGGAGCACCGCCAGATTGTCGATCAGGTTCTCGTTCAAGCGGCGGATCTGCTCCGCCGATATCGAAAGCCCCGGCGGCAGTTCCTTTCGCAGGATGATGCCTTCGATGCGCCGCATCACGTAGAACTTCGCGCCCAGCACGCTCTCGTCCTCGCAGTAGACCAGCGGCTCCGGCGCAAGCGGATACACTGCGTGGAGCCGCGACAGGACGCGGTACTCGCGTCCCATGTCGTGCGCCGTCTTCACCTTGCTGCCGAAAGGCGGTCGCCGGAGCACGTAGCCGCCGCCGCCCGCGCGGACCAGATACGTCAAGTTCGAGTGGCCGCTCGGGAACTGCTCGATGCTGAGCTCGGCGTGGTCACCGATTTCGTCGATGTGCTCTCTGAGATACGCGGCTAGCGGCTCGAGATCGAGCTCCTCTCCTTGCCGTACACTGCGCGGACTGTCGATCAACTCGCTCACCCGGACCCTCCTTGTGCCTGCGCTCCGACCTCCAGCCCGTAGCGCTTGAGGATACGCCGCGCCACGGCGACTTTGTGCACCTCGTCGGGGCCATCATAGATGCGCGCGGCGCGTTCGTGGCGAAACCAGCCCGACAGCGGCGTATCCTCCGTGATGCCGAGCGCCCCGTGGGTCTGGATAGCCCGGTCCAACACCTTCGAGAGCACGCCCGCCGCATGGAACTTGATGCACGAGATCTCGTCGCGTGCCGCGTAGAGTCCCTGCTGGTCGACTTTCCAGGCCGCGTGCAGCACCATCAGCCGTGCCGCGTCGATCTCGGCGCGGCTCTCGGCGATCCATTCCTGGATGATCTGCCGCGTGCCGAGCAGGCGCCCCGGCGCGATCTCCCGCGTCGCCGCGCGCCGGCACATCATGTCGAACGCGCGCTCGCAGATCCCCATCCAGCGCATGCAGTGGTGGATGCGCCCGGGGCCGAGCCGCTCCTGCGCGATCGCGAAACCCGCGCCCTGCGTGCCGAGCAGGTTTGCCCTGGGGACGCGGCAGTTGCTGTACTCGATCTCGCCGTGGCTGAGCCAATCGCTGCCGGCCTCGCCCATGATGGGGATGTTCCTCACCAGCCTGAAGCCGGGCGTGTCCGTGGGAACGATGATCTGGCTCGCGCGCGAATACGGCTGCGCGTCCGGATCCGTCACAGCCATCACGATCGCGAACGCCGCGCCTTCGGCGGCGGTCGTGAACCATTTCTTCCCATTGATGACGAAGTCGTCGCCATCGACCACCGCCGTGGTGTCCATCCAGGTCGGATTGGACCCGGCGCGGTCCGGCTCGGTCATCGAGAAGCAGCTGCGGATCTCCCCTGCCGCCAGCGGTCGCAACCAGCGCGCTTTCTGCTCGTCGGTGCCGAAGCGGGCCAGGATCTCGATGTTGCCGGCGTCGGGCGCCTGGCAGCCGAAGGCGTAGTGGCCGATCGGGCTCTGTCCGAGCACCTCGCTCACGAGCGCGTGCTCGCGGAAGTCGAGCCCCATGCCGCCCCACTCTTCCGGCACCTCGGGCGCCCACAGCCCCGCCTCCTTCACCCGGCCGCGCAGCTCGGCGAGCCGCGGAACGTTGTCGCGGAACTCGCGCCCCGCAAGCTCCCGCTCGAGCGGCACCACCTCGGCCTGCATCAACTCCTCGAATCGAGGCAGGAGCTGCTTCATCCGCCCGGGCATGTCGAACTGCATGCCCCGTCATACCGCAGGCTGGAGCGGCGGACGATCGGCGAACGGCTAGTCGATCGAGAACGTCCTGCGAGGCGTCGGAGCTGGCGTCGACCGACACGTCGGGCTGTGCGTCCGCGCCGGCATCGGCTCCGGCAGTGCCGCCCGCACCGGATGTGCCGCCCGCACCGGATGTACCGCCCGCGCCGGATGTGCCGCCCGCACCGGATGTACCGCCCGCACCGGATGTACCGCCCGCGCCGGATGTACCGCCCGCGCCACCTGTGCTTGGGCCGCCGTCCCCAGCCTGGGCGACGCAGCCGTTGCCGGTGTCGGTGCCACACGGACCCGCAGGCGCCACGCAACAGGGCTGCCCGAAACCGTTGGTCGGACAGAACGCCGGGTTGCAGCCAGCGTCGCTGCCCCCACCGACGCCGCCGAAACCGCTGCCGCCGGTCGCGCCGCTGCCGCCGGTCGCGCCGCTGCCGCCGGTCGCGCCGCTGCCGCCGGTCGCGCCGCTACCGCCGGTCGCGCCGCTGCCGCCTGTACCCGCGGCGCCACCCGCGCTGCCCGTCGGCAGCCCGCTGTTCTGGGTGCTGGCGCAGGACACCGCCAGTGCCGCTGCGGACGCCCAGACTAGAAGCTGCACCGCTGACCGCAGCCGTCTCCGTTCCAGTTCAAGCATCCGCAATCTTCCCGCGCATCGCGCCCATCGTACCCCGCAGAGACCGGAGCCAGTCTACATGACGCGGCTGGGCTTCGCTACATCGGCGCCGGATGGCCGGCACGGCCGCCGCCGACGCCGCAGATACGTGGACGCATTGCGTCAGGAGCGCGTTTTCCCGTCGCGCAGGGCCTCGAGACGGAGCCGCAGCGCGTTCAGGCGGATGAAGCCTGTCGCATCGGTCTGGTCGTAGACGCTGTCCTGCTCGAACGTGACGAAATCCTCGCGATAGAGCGAATACGGGCTCCTGCGCCCCACCACGGTCACGTTGCCCTTGTACAGCTTCATCCGCACCGTGCCGCTCACCACGGTCTGGATGGAATCGCACATGGTCTGGAGCATCTCGCGTTCCGGCGAGAACCAGAACCCGCGATAGACGAGCGTCGAGTACTCGGGAACGAGCCCGTCCCGAATGCGGATCTGCTCGCGGTCGAGCGTGATCGACTCCATCGCGCGATGCGCCTTGTGGAGCACGGTGCCCCCCGGCGTCTCGTACACGCCGCGCGACTTCATCCCCACGTAGCGGCTCTCGACAATGTCCACGCGCCCGACACCGTGGCGCCCCGCAATGGTGTTCATTCGCGACAAGAGCTCGACGGGCTCGAGCGCCTCGCCGTTGATCGCCACCGGATTGCCCGCGTCGAAGTCGATCTCGAGATACTCGGGCTCGTCAGGGGCGTCCTCGGGGTCCTTCGTCAGGATGAACATGTCGCGCGGCGGTTCGACCCACGGATCCTCGAGGATTCCGCCCTCGAACGACAGGTGGAGCAGATTCCGATCCATGGAGTATGGCTTTTCCGCCGTCGCCGTGACTGGGATGCCGTGGGTCTTCGCATACTGGATGCAGTCGGTGCGCGACTTCAGATCCCACTCGCGCCAGGGCGCGATCACCTGGACTCCGGGGTCGAAATGCGCCGCGCCAAGCTCGAACCGGACCTGGTCATTGCCCTTGCCGGTCGCACCATGCGCGATCGCGTCGGCCCCCGTCTGCGCGACGGTCTTCATCATGCCTTCAATGATGCAGGGCCGGGCCAGCGACGTGCCGAGCAGATACTCGCCCTCGTAGAGCGCGCCCACTCGCAGCGCCGGGAACACGAAGTCGCGGACGAAGCCCGCTCTGAGGTCCAGCTGCACATAGGCCGCCGCGCCCGTCGCCTTGGCCTTGTCCTCGAGACCGTCGAGCTCCTCGGCCTGGCCCACATCGGCGCACCACGCCACGACCTCGCACGAGTACTTCTCCTTCAGCCAACGCAGGATCACGCTGGTGTCCAACCCGCCCGAGTAGGCGAGCACGACCTTTTCCACTTTCTTCACAGAAGCTCCTTGTCCGGATTCTCGAGCGCTTCGCAGAAGCGCTTCGCCAGCCTGCCCGCCTGGTAGCCGTCCAGAATGCGGTGGTCGAACGTGGCGCCGATGGTGAGCGTGGGGCGGGCGACGACCTGCCCATCTAGCACAGCCGGCGCGTCGTGCACTGCGCCAACGGTCAGGACGATGGGACCGCGCGAAGGCGGGAACAGCGGCGCGTGGCCGGTGGTCAGGCCGAAACCGGCCACGCTGGTGACCATTGCCGAGCCGAAGGCGTCGTAGGGAATGCCCAGCTTCGACAGGTCGAGGTCAAAGTCGTAGGTCAGCGTCTCGCCCAGCTTCATGGCCGCGCGGATCAGGGCGGGCGGGAGCGCTCCCAGCCGCCTCGCGCTCACCTGGGTCGGATCGTTGCCGCGCTCGCGGATCCGTTCGGTGGCCCGGGCCAGGTCATCGGCGATGCGCGCCACGCTCTTCTCGTCGACGTTGTCGACCTTCGCCCCGGCCAGGTTCTCCCCGCCTTCGAAGGCGACCTGGAAGAACACATCGATCGAGTCGCGCGCGTAGAGCCGCCCGCGACGCACGATGGCGTTCACCTCCGGGCGCTCCGCGATGGCGATCGCCACGGCCTTGCCCACCAGATGCGTCAACGTGATGCGGCGGCCGCTCTGTTCGCGGAGCTTCTGCACGTGCGCCACCAGGGGCCGCGCGTCGATGTCGACAACGCCGTAGACGGTGGGATCGACCGGGCTCTTCCAGGCATGCAGCGCCATCGTGCGCCAGCTCGAGACCCGTTCCAGACGATGAAAAGTCATTTCTACCCCTTTATCACCATAACCAGCCGGACGAGCCCGCGCGCAGACTATGGCGGGGCTATCTAGAAGCGCTGGCGAGGGCTGCTTCCAGCTGTCGGGGGCTCTGCATCCCCACCTTCCGCCAGACCTCGCGCCCATCGCGGTCGAGCACCACCACGGTGGGGACGACGTGGACCGCGCCGAAAGGGCCGTCGCCCAGGCGCGTGCCTGCGTCCGCGATGGCCACCGGATAGGACAGGTGCAGCGTGGAACGGAACACGTCCGCGAACATGGCGTTCTGTTCCGGCTCCAGCACGATCGCACCGCCGTTCGCCCGCGGCCGGAACGCGCGCAGGACTTCATCGAGCTTCTGCGCCACGAGCTGGCAGACGGGATCGTAGGTGGTCACGAACAGCACCACGGTGGCCCGCCCGCGCGTCGTGTCGCTGCTGAACACCCCACCCCCGGTGGTCCGGTAGGAAAAGAGGATCGGCGTGCCGTGGGCATGGCCGACGCTCGATACCTGCGGGCTCTGTGCCGCACCGCCGCCACAGCCGCCTGCCATCAGAGGGGCAAGCCACAGAGCGTGAGGCAGTAGCCGGGCACGGAACGGCACGGGCACGGCGCTCAGAGAGGCGGCGGTGGCAGGGTACCCCCCGCTCCGGGCCCGAACAGATCCGCGAAAACCTTGAGCGCCTCCGGGATGACGCGGCCGTTGCGCTGGTGGGCCAGAACGGCGTGCGCCAGCTGGTCGACCAGCGGCTTGAGCGGAGTGCTCTCCATGACCGCTTCGCCCAGCGTATCGCCGGGACGTGGTGCGTTGCGACGGTCGACGATGGGATCGTGCTTGACCCACTCGAAGCCGCCGGCGGGGCGGTAGCCGCAGGCCAGCACCTGCACGAAATCCAGATACAGCGGCGTGACGATGGCGGCGACGCGCAAGCCGGCGCCGCGTGACCCCGCAGAGCGCGCTGGCCGCCACGCGCGGCGTTGCCGCGACGTCGGCGGGACCGATCGCCTCGGTGATGCGCGCGCGACGCTCCGGATCGGACTCGACGGCGAGCAGCGGAGCGTAGACCGCAATGCGTGGAACGTTCGCGCGCTCGGCATCGTGCTCGAGCGCCGAGAGCCAGCGATTGCGCGCCACGGCGTCGAGCTCCTTGTACGCCATCGCCGCGGCCAGTGCGGCTTCTGCGTCCGTCGCAAGTGCACCCAGCCACGTGACCCATGCGTCGACAACACGCGCATCCAGACCGCTCGACGCGGATAGCGGCGGCTGCGTCAGGTCTGGACTCGAGGGGTGCTTCATGGCTCTCGCGGCGCGCTGCCGCAGTTCAAAACGCAAGCTGATGATCTAGAGGATCGAGTGGCGCCTCGCAACGGGCGCCTCGACCAACGCGCACAACCTGTGCCGAGGGCGCACGCCCCCGCGCCACGCCAGCCACGGGCGGGAATGACGCCGGTCACCCGGTTCAGCTGCTCGAGCGCTCGGCGTCGATCACCGCACCGATCTCGCGCGCCAGGTCGGCGAGCACCTCGTCGAGCTCCGCTGTGCGCGAAACGGGGGCGGCGATTTGCAGGTCTCCGCCGCGTTCGGCAAACAGCGCGCCAAGTCCTTCGCTGGCTTCGAAGATGCCCTTGACGAACACGACGTCGCGCCGCTCCACGTGGACCCGACGTACCACGAGACCGGGACCGAGCAGCGGCTTCACCGACATCGCGCCAGTCTAGCGGATATCCGCCGCGCGCGAAGGACAGGCGCGGCCATTCCTGGCAGAGTACAATCGTGCCGGCTGCGGGCAATTCCGCCCGCCCTCCGGAATCAGCCAGAACGAGATGAGCCAGCTGGACAGCGAAGCCAACGACAACGACCCCGAAAGCGATCTGCCTCCGTTCGACGGCACGGACGAACTGGAGGACGAGGAACCGGGGATCTCGATCGACCCCGGGACGCTGCTCACGACGCTCGACGACGAGGAGGGGCTGGACGATGAGCTGGCCACGGATCTCGACATCGGCATCGAGCTCGACGCGCCTCCGGAGGACTCCGAGGAGACGGGCGGCGAGCTGGTACTCGACATCGCGACGCTGCTCAACCTGGGTGACGAGGAACCCGACCCGGGCGAGCCGGACGAGACGGGTCCGGTCGACTTCGACGCCTCGGCGGGCATCCAGGCCCCGCCCACCGAGAGCCTCGCGGGGCCGGTCGAGGAAGGCACGGACGAGCCGTACGAGGATCTCGGTGTCCGGCGATCTCCCGGAGCTCGATGCGGACAGCGAAGGCGACTACGATGGCGAAGACGCCGCTTGGCTGGAGCTTCCGGAAACCCGCGACGACGAACCGCCACCGTGGGCGGAGCGCCATTGGCGTGACGATGTGCGCGTTCCCGGGGTCCTGGGCGCGGTAGCGCTCGCCGGCGGAGAGCTGGTTGCCGGCGGCGAAGAGCTCTTGTGGTGGTCCGCAGGCGCCGCTTCGCCGGAACGCCTCGACACCGGCGCGCGCGGCATCGAAAGCCTGGCCCTGGTCGGTCCGGATTTCGACGCCGTGCTGCTCGCCACCAGGGACCATCGCCTGCTCAGACGCTTCAGGAGCGCCCGCGAGCCGCAGCTCGTCGCCGGCTGGGGCCGGGTCGTCGGCAGCGGCAATCTGGGCGCGCCCGGCATCGAGCTGTGCCAGTGCGCAGCGAGCGCTCCGGACGTGGTCCTGGCCCGCACGTCCTCGGGGCGCCTGGTGCGCAGCGACGACGGCGGCGAAACCTGGGCGGGAGTCGACGTGCGGGCGCGGGTGATCGCCATCGCGCCGAACGGTACGCCGCTGGCCCTGCTCGTGGGGGACCGGACCGGGCTGAGCCTGCTCAGCTCGGCGGATACCGGCTTGAGCTGGAGCCTGCAGCCGCTGGATGAATCGGGGCGGCGCGTCGCGGGAGGCACCGCACCGCTGCTCGCGGTCCGGGGCCCGGTCGTCTGCATCGGCGACAGTGCACGCGGGCTAGCCGTGTCGACCGACGGGGGCGCCAGCTTCGCGCATGTGGACGGCTGCGCGGGGATCAGTGCGCTGGCGACGGGCGAGCTCGACGCCGAGCCGCGCGTCTGGGCGGCAATCTACGATGAACCGAACGATCACACCCACCTGGTACTGGTCGACCCCCCACGCGCGAGAGCCGAACGCATCGCCGAGATCGAGGCGCCGGGCCTCGAAGAGGAACCAGCGCTCGAACATGCGCGCGTAGCCGCGCTAGGGTGGGATCCGGAACGTCGGCGGCTGTGGGCCGCGGGTTTTGGCGGGCTCCGTTCCTGGGCGCCCCCCGGCAGCGAGGGCAGCGACGTCACAGGAGGCTGACGCTTCCAACGCGCGATCGGGGCGCGAGCTCTCGACGCTCTACGACGACGTTGAAAGGGGACTCCTGCGCGACGAGGGGCCCGCCGCGGACGCCGCGGCCGCCACGGCGGAGTGGCTCGATGACGCACGCCAGCTCCTGACGCCACTGATCGCGCGGCCGCTCGAGGCCCGGGCGCGCGTCTCTCCGCCTCCGTCACTACAGGCGGCGATCCTGGCGGCGCGCGTGCGCCGCCGCGCTCTGGCCGACTCCGACGACGTTGCCTCGCTGGCCGCGACCGCGCGCGGCGGCGCGATTCTGGAACGCCGCGCCGCGCTGGAGCGCCTGGCAGAGCTGGCCAAGCACGACGCGGCGCGGCTCGACGCTGTCGATCTCCGCCCAGTCAGCCACGAACCCCAGCTCGAGCTCGACCTCCTGCGGCTGTCGGCACGGCTGCGGGGAGCTGCCGGACGCGAGGCGCGGGCGGAGCTCGCCCGGGTGAATCAGCTGCTCAAGGCGTTCGAAACCGCCGTGCGGCAGGTCGTCGAAGGGGTACGGGGCGGCAATCCGCTCGCAGAGCTCGACCCCCACCAGAGAGCCCGGTTGATGCTCCACGCGCGCCACCTCGACGACTTCTCGATCGGCTTCATCATCGACAGCATCAGCGCGGCCGTGACCGAAGGAGACACTGCCCAGGCCGTCGACAGCCTGGCGGCAGTGCGTCCGATGGCCGATGCCCGCCTACTGATGGTGCTCGCCGGTGCACTGCTGGATGACCCGCGCAGCGAGGTGCGGGCCGAAGCGGCGCGCTGCATCGCGCGCGTCGACGACCGGCGCGTCGTGCCGCTGCTCGTCATGGCCAACGCCCGCGCTTCGGATCTCGGCGAGCGCATCGCGCTGGCCGAGGCGCTGGGCATCTGGGGCGATTTCCGCAGCAGCGACGCGATCCTCGAGGGGCTGGCGGATCCCGGACGCGGCACGCGCATCGCCGCTCTCGACGCGCTGTACGACCCCGCGCTGGTCGAGCGGGCGGTGGCGCGGGCAAACCAGGAGGACTTCGACGAACGCCGCGCCGCGATCCGCGCATTGGGACGCGCCGGCGACGAGCGCGCGCTCGGCTGGCTCGACCGACTTGAAGGCGACGAAGCAGAGCTTCCGCCCGCGCTCGGCGTGGAGCTCTCGGTCGCGCGCGAAGCCGTGCTCGCGCGCGCCGAGATGCGGGGCGACGCGCCGCACGAGCTGCTCGAACGCGCGCGCCGCGGCGCGCGCAAGAGGACCCGCGCCCTCGAGCGCTCTCCCGGCGCGCCGCCCACCAAGCGTCACCGCGTGCTGGCGTGGCTCCTGATGCTGAGGGCGCTCGTGCTATCCGCACTGCGTCTGCGCGAATCGGCCAGCGCGCTGTGCGACCGGGCGCTGGCCGCGGATCCGCGCTGGTACCGGCCAGGGCTCTACCAGGGCCGGCTGTGGGACCGCGCCGGCGATCTGGCGCGTGCGGTAGCCGGCTACCGACGTGCGCTGGCAATCGCCCCGGCCGAGCTCTCGGCGCGTGCCGCGGACATGACCCGCATTGCCACGGCCTATCTGAACCGCGCCGAAGCGCTGCACGACGCCGGGCGCATCGAGGTTGCCCGCGCCGTGCTCGACGAGCTCTCGGTCCTCGATCTGTCCTCTGTGCCACCCCACATCCGGCACGCGCTCAGACGCCGGCGACGGCGGCTCCTGTTGATGCCGTCATTGCCCTCGGCCTCCGGCAGTCCCGCTCGGTAGTCCGGCCGGGCGCAAGCTCGATGGACTGCGGACCAGCTTCCAACCGAACCAGGCGCCGGTTCCGCTCCGCGCGCTTTTCTGGCTATGCTCCGCGCCGCGATGGCGTATGTCCCCGAGCAGCTGCTGCGGCGGGAGATGATCAGGTTCGGTCACCTCTGCTACGAGCGTGGGCTGCTCGTGGGGATGGACGGCAACCTCTCGGTGCGGCTGGGCCGCGGGCTGGTCCTGTGCACGCAGGCGGGCTGCCACAAGGGGCTCCTTTCGGACGAGCACCTGGTGGTCATCGACATGGACGGGAAGAAGGTGCGCGGACGGGGCGAGCCGACCTCGGAGATGGCCATGCACCTGGAAGCCTACCGGGCCCGGGACGACGTGCAGGCGGTGATCCACGCCCACCCGCCGATGGCGGTCGCGTTCACGGTCGCCGGCCTGACGCTTGCCCGCTGTGCGTTGCCGGAGGTGGTGCTGACGCTGGGGACGGTGCCGACGCTCTCCTACGAGACCACCGGAACCGAGCGGCTGGCCGCGGCCGTCGGCGAGGCCGTGGCGCGCCACGACGGCGTCATGATGGACCGCCATGGGGCGGTGTGCGTGGGCTCGACGCTCCTCGACGCCTTTTGCAAGCTCGAGACCATCGAGCACATGGCGAAGATCATGAAGGCTGCCCGCGACCTGGGCGGCATCCAGGACCTGCCGGCCGACGAGAGCGTCCGCCTCCGGCGGATGGGCCTCAAGCGCTACGGCGGCCCGCCCGACGCGGTGGCCCGCGCGGACGAGCCGCTCGCCGACCTGCCACCCGCCTGCCTCGAGTGCTCGGGCTGCGGTAACCCGAAGAAGGACGGGCTAGCCCCGCCCGCCGGCTTCTCCGTCGCGCGCATCACGGCGCCCGAGGCGATGCCGACCTGCGGGCGCGACATCTCGAACCGGGCCTGACCGATCACGCCGCGGGGCCGTGCCCTGAGCTCGGGACGAGCAGTGCATCATCGCTTGCGCACAGAAGAACAACTGCGGCTGCGCAAGCTGTGGGTGTAGGGATTTCAGTCGTGGTCTAGACTGGGCCACCCCCTGGGCAAGCAAGCTCACGCGCACGAGCTGCAGCAGCGAATGCGCGGGCCCGCCGGGCAAGCCCGTAGAGCAGCGAAGGCACCAACCTGATGGCGCGCAAGCGATACAATCTGGGTCTCCTCCGGCTCGTTCCCCTCGCCCGGCTGGTTCCGGGGCGGGCATGGGCGGCTCGAACACCGGCTTGGTCTGGCCCCGCGCTGCTCACCCTCGCGGTCCTTGGCTGCGGGGGTCCAGGCGCTGCCAACGTGCCCCACGCCCGTCCGACATCCGCGGTCCCTGTCCGCAAGAGTGCAGGCCCTGCGAAAGTGTCCCATGCCCCTCCGGAACCCGCAGCCCGTGACTGCAAGAATACGGCCGATGACTATCGTCCGTACGCCTACCCGAAGCCCGTAAAGGTCACGATCCCCGCTCCGCCGGATCTATCGGGGCTTCCGACCGACGCGGCGGGCCGCCGTGTGTTGATCGACACGGGTGCTGTCGAGCTCGCCGTCGACACGACCTACCGCGGTCCCTCCACCGCGCTGGCGACGTGCTTGGAGGTGATCGGCCAATGCTGGGACGATCAGCACATGACTGCCGACAACCTGGTCGCCGTCAAGGATCTGTGCGAACGCTCGGCGCCCGTCTGCGCGACACAGCAACCGTGGAACGAAGCGCCGTGCTGCCCGGCGAGTTGCGGGGAGCGCTACAAGCAGCTCCGTATCGCGTGCAAAGGTACCGAAACGGCCGAGAAGGAGGTCTACTTCGGCGACAACCCCTGCATCCCCGGGCTCCGCGAAGCCCTGCACCGCCACTGAGGCGCGCGCCGCGGCGGCTTGAGCAGCGGCTCACCGCCGCTGGCGGGTCAGCCGCGCGCGCTGGCGCGCTCCCGGCGACGCAGCCCGAGGGCCGCGAGCGCGAGCAACCACACGAGGCGCGGCGACCGCGCGGGCGAGCCAGACAGGTGACAGCCGCAACCGCCAGGATCCGGGGCCGCAGCCGCAGGGCCGCCACCGGTACCCGCGCCGCCGGCACCCGCCCCACCACCGGCACCCGCGCCGCCGGCACCCGCTGCGCCACCAGTCGGGCCGGCCTGGAAGACATAGGCAGCACCCTGGGCGTTCGGTCCGAGACTGACGGCCGCCCCGATCAGCGCCGTGTTGCCCGAAAGCGACACCGGGTCACCGAATTTTTCAACCTGTTCCCCGGAGGGGCCGGTGATGTGCTGTTGCTGGGTCCAGCTGGTACCGGAGCGCACGAACACGTAGGCCGAGCCCTGATAGCTGTTGCCACCGACAGTGTCTGCCGTCGCCCCGACCAGCGCTGTGTCGCCCAACAGCGACACGGCGCTACCGAAGAGGTCGTTCAAGTCGCCGTCGGAGGCGGTGAGCTTGGCCTGCTGGGTCCAGCTGGTACCGGAGCGCACGAACACGTAGGCCGAGCCCTGGGAGTCATTCCCTCCGACAGTGTCGCCTTGCGCCCCGACCAGCGCCTCGTCACCGTCAATCGACACGGCGAGACCGAACGCGGCGCCCTTTGCCCCGTCGGAGGCGCTGAGCTTGGCCTGCTGCACCCAGGTCGTACCCGAACGCACGAACACGTAGGCCGAGCCCGGAACATCAGGAGGGGTCATTCCGACCAGCGCCGTGTCGCCCGAAAGCGACACAGCCCAGCCGAACTGGTCGCCTGCCTTCTCGTCGGAGGTGGTGAGCTTGGTCTGCTGGGCCCAGGTCGTACCCGAACGCACGAACACGTAGGCCGAGCCCAGGGTGGAGGCCGATGCTTCCGCTCCGATCAGCGCAGTATCGCCCGAGAGCGATACTGCATCGCCGAACTTGTCGGACCCCGCACCGTCGGAGGCGGTGAGCTTGGCCTGCTCTGCCCAGGTCGTACCCGAACGCACGAACACATAGGCCGAGCCACGAGGCGATAGCATTGCATCGGGGTTCGACATCCGCGCTCCGATCAGCGCAGTGTCGCCGGAGAGCGATACTGCATCGCCGAACTTGTCGAGCGCCGCACCGTCGGACGCAGCGAGTTCCTGTTGCACGGTCCAGGTCGTACCCGAGCGCACGAACACGTACGCCGAGCCCTGGCTGCCGTGCGCTCTGCCCGCCCCGACCAGCGCCGTGTCGCCCGAGAGCGACACCGCCTTGCCGCCGAAGCCATCGTCCACCGCGCCGCCGGGGCTCGTGAGCTTGGCCTGCTGTGCCCACAGCAGTGGGTCGATGTGCAGCGGATAGGTCGCGTCCCGGTCGTCCAGCGAGAGCTCGATGCGGCCTTCGCGCACGCCGAGCTTCGCCGGCACGCGCGCTCCGTGCGCGTCGACTGCGTGCAGCTCGCCGTAGTAGAGCTTGGTCGCGCCGTCGCCACCGACCAGCGCAATCCGCTCGCCGCCGGGCTCGAGCCGCGGTGAGAGCGCACCGCCGAGTTCGAGCTGTACCACCAGGTCGCCGGCCCCAGCGGGTCGCTCGGCGAGAATCGAAGAACTGCTCCAGCCCCAGCGGGCCGTGCACCCAGGTTTCGACTACGCCGCCGTGCCGGTACCGCACCCGGTTCTTCTCGGCTACCGGCTGCACTTCTTGCACCGCATCGAGCGCACCGTGCCGCCCCATCGCTGCGAGCGAAAGCCGGGCCTTGTGCTTCCCCGCCTCGAGCTCCACGCCCCGGTCGTCGAGCGTCGCGTCGAACGCAGCGCCTCGCTGGGGACTTCCAGGGGTCGCCGGGCCGTGGTGCACCCTGAAGGCTCCCGCCTTCGCCTCGAACGCGTCGGCTGGGCTCCCGCCGGCTTGTTGCGCTTGAATCCAGGCGGGCCGAAGCCCGGCCGGCATCTGCTGAACGCCCTTCGCGGCGCTGCCCAGCGGCGCTCGCCGCGACCCCTGGTTGCTCGCCTCGCCAGCGGACCCGGTGCAACTCATCAAGACGAGCGACGCGCTCGCCAGCACCAACAGGAACACCCTCGGGGCGCTCGATCGGCGCACGCATCTCTGGTCAATCGTCACGGTCTCTCCTCTTCCCCACCCAAGGGGAACAAAACACCCAGCATGGACGACGCTAGTGGATCACCGAATCGCTAGCAAGCGCGTCGAAGTCGACAGCGCGTGCAGCGGTGGCGCGGCGCCAGTATGCCGCTGCCATGACACGTCGCTGCGTTCCGTTGCTCGCGCTGTCTCTCGTCGTGGCCTGTGCCGGCGCTCGGCCGCCGGCCGCGGCGTCCCGCGCTACGAAGACCGACGTCGCTCGCGCGGCGCCGGCGCAAAGCGCGGCCAGCGCGCCGGACCGACACCCATCCGCGAACGTACCTCAAGCGACGTCCGCCGAGCCGCCCGTCGGCACATCCGGGCCCTACTCGCTTGCCGCGTTCAAGAAGGTCATCGACTACGCACTGAAGCACCCGGCGAAGCCGTAGCCAGGCCGGATGGGGATGTCGGTCCCTCGTCGGGGATTCCGCAGCGTACGACTGCGGCCTCCGGCAGTCTGCTGCCTGAACGGTCGCAATCGGAGTATTGTCGAAGCGTGAGCGACACGCGCGTGCTCAGCATCACGGTGGAGCTGGCGGATAGCCAGGGCGGCTCCACCATCGTGATCCGCGACCCGTTCGGGCCCACTCGCCGGGTGTACACGACGGGTAACGCGCAGCTGCCCGAAGCGCGACAGGTGATCGATCTGCTCGGTCTGACCGCCGCGCACCGCGGTTCGTCCCATCCCCCTTCGGTCTACCCGGCGTCCCCGTCCCCGGCTCCCGTGTCGGTGCTGGGTGCGACACCCATCTCGTTCCGGGTGGGTCCCGCCTCGCAACGCCCGCCGGCCGCGGCGCATCCGTCGCAGGCTCCACTGGAGCTCGTGGACCTGCGCGAAGACACCGCCCCGCTCGACCTGACCCCGTCGACGCTGCATCGCGAACCGCTGCCGGGGACTCTCGAGGCGCTCGTCGGTTCGGTGCTGAGGGCCGGACGCAGCTCGCAGACCTCGACCGTCGACGAGGCGCTCGCAGCGGCGAAGAACTCGCTTTCCGAACGGGACCTGCCGTGCATCGCGCGTCTTCTGACGCGCCTGGAGAGCGCACTCGAGCCGGCGGCGCCGGTCGAGGAGACCGCGCTGGCGCTGGCAGCCATCGGCGCCGTCGCGCGACGCCTGTCGTCGAGCCCCGACGATCCAGCCTCCGTCGAGCTGCGCGGCGACGAGCAGGAAACGGGGCCGATGGAGTGGTGCGAGCTGGTGGAGGTCGGCCGTTGCCGCGAACGGGCCGGCGTCGGCTGGGAAACACGTCTCCTGGTCAACCCCAAGACCGGCGAGCTCCTGCGTGAAGCCGGAGCGCCCACGCGCGGCGCGCTGTCACTCGGCTCGCCGGGACGCCGCGTCGTCGTCAACTTCTCGAGCCGACTGGTTGGCCTGGACCCGCCCCGCATCCGTGTCTACCAGTACGAGTACGCACCGGCAGCGTCGCCGGAGGACCTGGCGCGTGCCGCAGCTTTCGCCCAGCGTTCGTTCACGCTCCCGAACGACGTGCACAATAACCCGCTGCTCCTGGTGGCGAGACCGCTACCGGTGCTGCTCTCCCCGGAGCGCATCGAGAGCGATCGCACAGCCGGCATCCGTCTCGTGGATGCCGAGGGGCACTGCCTGCTGCTCGCGGACGAGCTGGAGCCGGGCGCCTGCGAAGCGCTGCTCGACTTCATCGAATCCGGCTCCGGCAAGGTGTCGGCACTGGCCGGAGCGCTGGTCGCGCGCGCCAGCGGGATCGCATTCGTCCCCTGGTCGGCCATCGCCGGTAGCGAGGACGGCTGCCGCTTGTTCCAGCTCGCGCTGTAGGCCCCCGTCCGGCCTTCCTGCAAGAAACCGATCCCGCTCTGGACGTCTTCCGGACCGCGTGGGACCCGCTCCGGGTGATCGACCGCAGGCGTGCGCTTGGCCCAGCCTGCGGGGCCGTGCTACGCGCGGGAGTCATGGCGGTCCTCGTCCAGAAGTACGGCGGGTCGTCGGTGGCCGACATCGAGAAGCTCCACGCCGTCGCCGACCGGGTCGCGCTGGCGCGGCGCTCCGGGCACGACGTGGTGGTGGTCGTCAGCGCCATGGGCAAGACGACCGAGAACCTGCTTTCGCTGGCGCGCGACGCGGCGCGGGCGCCGGACGGCGCGGACGGCGCGGAACCGGAGCCGCCGCGCCGCGAGCTCGACATGCTGGTCAGCACCGGCGAGCGCGTGAGCATGGCGCTGCTGTCGATCGCGATGCAGGCGCGCGGACTCGACGCCATCAGCTTCACCGGCTCGCAGTCGGGCATCATCACGAACGACCGGCACTTCGATGCCCGCATCATCGAGGTGCGCCCACACCGCATCGAAGACGAGCTGTACCGCGGGCGCGTGGTCATCGTGGCGGGCTACCAGGGCATGAGCTACCGCCGCGAGATCACCACGCTCGGCCGCGGCGGCTCGGACACCACGGCCGTCGCGCTGGCCGCGGCCCTCGGCGCCGAACGCTGCGAGATCTACAGCGACGTGGACGGCGTCTACTCCGCCGACCCCCAGAATGTGCCGGACGCGCACCACCTGCCGGAGCTCGACTACGCCACGATGCAGGAGATGGCCGAGTCGGGTGCCAAGGTGCTCTGCGCCCAGGCCGTCGAGTGGGCAAAGCAGAACCGCGTGACGATCGTCGCGCGGCGCACGAGCGATCCCGCCACTGGGAACGTGCGCGAGACGCGCATCGCCCCGGATACGGAGTCCACGCCCTCGCGCGCCGTGGTTATGCAGCGGCAGATCGCGCTGCTGCGCGCGCCGGCCGGCGCGCCGCTGTTCGAGGCGGCGGCGGAAGCGGGGCTTCCCCTCGCCGATGCGACGCTGGACGAGCACGGCGTGCGCGCGTGCGTGCCGCTCAGGAACGTGCCGGACTTCGCCCGCTCCCGGCGCGTGCTCGAGAGCGCGCTGGGCGAGGGGCTCTCGATCGAGCTGGGGCTGGGACGGCTGAGCCTGGTGGGCGTCGAGGTCGGCAGCCGGCCGGCGCTGGTCGATCGCGCGCTGGCTCTGCTCGGCGCGCCGCCGGTGTGGCTTCTCGGCACGCCGCTCCGGATCAGCGCTGTGCTGCCCGAAGCGGCGCTTCCTGCCGCCGAGCGCGCCTGGCACGACGAGTTCGGCGGGAGCGACGCGCTGTCGGCGGATCCGGTTCAGCCGAGCCGCGCCAGCACGCCCGCGTAGAGCTCGGCGTCGCTCTCCCGTCCCTGGGCGAGCGCGGCGTCGCGCAGCCGTTCGAGCAGCGCGCGCAACCTCGGCTCGAGCTGTTTCTGTTCGGCCACGTCGGCGTCGTCGAGCCGAGCCGAGAGCAGGGCGAGCAGATCGTGATCGCGCCCCAGCCGCTCCAGCGCGGCGGCCAGCTGCATCACGACCTCGAGGTTGTCCGGATCGACGTGCAGAGCGCTGCGCAGGCGATCGACGCGCAGCTCGTCGGGCTCCTCGTCCGCGTCCGCCGTGACCCCCGGCACCTGCGACTCCAGTTCCTCGTCACGCCCCTCCCCCGCCTCGCGTTCGTGCCGCGCACGCGCGGCAACGACGGCGGCGACCTCGCGATAGGCTTCCGCGACCTTGCGGTCGCGCGGCGCCAGGCGAAGGGCGATGGTGAGATGTCGCTCGGCGGCCAGCGCGTCGTGCTGCACGTCGCGCTCGAAACGCGCAGCTTCGAAGAGCCACTCCGCCCAGCCGGCGTCAGGCGGGCTCGAAAGCTCCACGGCCTGCCGGAGCCGCCCGAACGCCAGCGAGGCGCCACGGATATCGCCCAACTTCGAGCGCCAGCGCGCCTCGAGCAGCCGGGCCTCCAGCGCGCGCGGAGACGCGGCGGGTACCTCGCGCACCCGCGCAATCGCCTGCGGCAGATCGCCGATGTCGCCGGCCAGAAGCCGCGCCAGATCGACGAGTGCACCGGCTTCGGGCTGACCATGACGGTCGCCCAGCGCGATGGCTCGCTCGAACAGTGCGAACGCCCGCTCCCGGCGACCGACATCCATCAGCGATCGGGCCAGTCCCGCCGTCGCTTCCGCGTCGTCCGGCAGGTAGCGCAGCGCTCGCTCGAAGAGCCGGCCGGCGTCGCGCACGAAACCGGCATCGAAGAGCGCCTGCGCCGTGCTCCGGCACAGCTCGTGGCGAGCGCGCGAACCGCGCGCGCCCGCCTCCAGGTGCTCCGCGTCGGCCAACGCACCTTCGACATCACCGTGTTCCAGACGCGCCGACAGCCGCGCCCAGCGCACCCGCGAAAGGCCAGGTGCGCGCGCCACGGCATGGTCCAGCGCTTCCAGCCTTTCCGCCGCGTCGCCGCCCACCTCCGACAGCCGCTGCCACATCAGGGCCGCGACCGGAGCGTAGGGTTCCGCGTCGGCCGCAGCCAGGATGGCGTCCCGGGCGGCGTCGCGATCGCCCAGTTCGGCGAGCAGCTCCGCGCCCACGATACCTGCACGGGTCGCAGGCATGGACTCGACGAGCATGCCGAGTGCCGCCTCGGCGCGCCCACCGATCGCCACGTCGATCCCGGCCACGAGCTGGGCCAGGCCGGGGTGCCGCGGCGCGCGCTCGAGCGCAGACACGTAGCCGGCGCGCGCGGCTTCGATATCCCCGCGAGCAAGGGCCTCGTCCGCCTCGCGCGTCAGTCCCGCCAGCTCCAGCGCGCGCACCGCGTCGTCCGTCAGCGCGGGCGGCGCGTACGTCGAGTCGAGCGTCACGGTCAGGCGATCGCCGTCGACCGAAAGCGCGCCGAATCGCACTCGCGCGGCGCTGGGCGCCCGGGCGCCGATCGCAGGCAGCACGGCGCGGCCAAGCTGCGCCCCCGCGCGCGGAAAGGTCAGTGCGCGCCCGGTGCGCTCGGCGCGGCCGCCCAGCGCCGCGTCGACCGCACGCAGCGCGAACCCGAGCGCGGGCGCGCCCAGACCGACCCCGCGCGCCCGGGCCAACACGAACCGGGCGTCATCCAGGGCGGGCGCCCAGAGCAGGTCGAAGGCCAGAGCACCCGCCTCGCCGACCAGCCCCACGCCCAGCCCCTGCGGAATGCTCCACACCGCCACGGGCGACTCGAGGCGCCCGAGCACCTCGCGCACGCGCGGCAGGAGCCAGCGCCCCAGCGCGTCCAGACCGACCGCGAGCTCCACATGCTCGAGATCGCCGCGCCGGTGGCGGAAGACCGGCACCCCCCCGGAAAGATCCAGCGGGAAGCTGAGACCGGGCAGCGTCAGCGACAGCGCCGCGACCTCGAGGGGCCCGACCTCGACCGGCTCGTAGAGCTCCATCCCGAGCGAGCCGCGGGCCACCGTCAGCCGGAGCGGGCTATGCGGCTCGGCGGCGGGCTTTCGATCCGCCGCAGCGGGCGGCGCCGGAGAAGGGTCAGGACGCGCGGTCACCTGTCCGGATCGTACCAGCCCGGGCCGCGCGGGGGGCAACTCCGCACCCGGAACGACCGGAGCAGCGCTGACAGGAACGCCCCGGGACGGCGCAGGGACGCCGTTTTCCGGGGCGAGGCGCCTGCCGGGTCCCCCCTCTCGAGGAGGCTCAGCTAGCCTCTTCCTTGTCGAGCTTCTTCTTCATCCGGCTCATCAACTCGTCGAAGCCCTTCTTCTTGATGATGCGCCGGAACTGGCTCCGGTAGTTGTTCACCAGGCTCGATCCCTCAGTCACGATGTCGTAGACCCGCCACTTGCCGTCGACCTTGTGGAGGACGTAGTCGATGCTGACCGGGTCTTCGCGCGCGTTCGTCCGGCTCTTGGCGACAGTCTTGACCAGGTAGCCTTCCTTGGCTTTCGCCTCGCCCTGGTAGTCGATCTTGTAGTCGAGTGTCTTGCGCAGGTTCTTGCGATAGGCGTTGCGGACCAGCCGCTCGAGGACGTTCTCGAAGTCCTTGCGCTCCGCATCGCTGCGCTTGTCCCAGTACTCGCCGAGCGACTGCTTCGCCAGCGAGTGATAGTCGAGCAGCTGGTCGAAGATGCTCTGGATCTTCTTTTCCGTCGCAGCGGACTTCGACTTCTTGAGCAGGGCGGTGAGCTCCACGTGCTTCTGCTTGACGAACGTCTGGGGGCTCGGTGCTGCCAGCGCGCGGGCCGGCAGGAGCAGCGCCACAAGCGAGAACAGGAGCGGGAGGACGAGTCGGGATCGAGTCATTTTCACGGCTTTCATCTGGGGCACTATCTCGTTGTACGCAACGCTGGTGCCAGAACTTCACACGCGTTCGGCAGAGCAGCCGCAAGTGGCTGGAATAACGGAGTATTCCGCCTCCGCACCAGACGCCGCCGTGCCGCGATCGCAGGTGACCGGCGACCTCCGACCGCGACAACTGTGACTGCCACCATGCACCTGGATGTTCACACGACGGCCGGATGTTAAACCGGCCCCGACCGCTGGGCCGGATCCGCACCTGGCTCCTCGCTGTCGCCGCGACCGGAAGCGACCGGCTCGGTGCCGTGCGCGCCGCCCTCCTCCACGAGCAGTCCCATGGCGACGCGGAACATCGCGCCATGGCCTTCCTCGCTCTCCACCTCGATGGCGAAGCCATGCTCGTCCGCGATGCTCTTGACCACCGCCAGACCCACGCCCGTCCCCTGTGAGCGCGTGGTGAAGAAGGCGTCGAACAGCCTGGCCTTCGCCGGCTCGTCGATGCCGATGCCCTCGTCCTTGACGCGGAGCTCCACCCGCCCCGTGTCGTCCACCTCGAGCGTAACGAAAACCGAGTCGCCCGCGCTCGAGGCCTGCACCGCATTGCGCACGAGGTTCCAGATGAGCTGGCGCAACTGCGCACTGTCGGCGCGGATCGGCACGTGCTCCGGCGCCGTGCACACCACCTCGACGTCGGACACGCCTCGCCCGGAACGGCCGGTGAGCTCCACCACCTCGCGCAACACAGCGGCCGCATCCACCGAGGAGAAGACGGGCTTGCGGGGACGTGACAGGTCCATCATGTCGGTGACGAGGTCGTTGAGGCGTGCGGCCTCGCGCTCGACGATGCCGCAGAGCTGCCGGTCCTCGTCCGATAGACCGCTGCCGGTGCGGAGCAGCTGGATGGAACCCGCGATCGAACCGAGTGGATTGCGGATCTCGTGTGCCAGACCCGCCGCCAGCCGCCCCAGAGCCGCCATCCGTTCGGCCTGCTCCGCTCGCTCCTCCGCTTCAACCAGCTGTCCACCGGTCATGCGCAGCCGTTCGGCCAGGTAGCCCGCGAGGAGCATCACCACCACCATCACGAGCAGGTTGACGGCGAGATCGTAGGTCAGCTCGCTGCTCGAGACGCGGTACAGCGCCGCGGGCTGATCGGGCGGCGAAGGTAAGAGGCCTATCTGCAGCGCACCGACCAGCCCCACGTAGCAGAGGCCTCCACTGAACGCCGCGATGCCGGCTCCGCGCAGTCCCGTCAGGATGGCGCCCACCAGGCAGCTCAACCCGTAGAACGAGGTCGCGCCGCTCGACGCGCCCCCCGACAGGTAGACAATCGCAGTCCAGGTCAACTGATCGAGCACAAGCTGCGCATCCGCCAGGAACGCCAGGCGCCGGCCGGTCCTCAGCACCGCCGCGTAGACGCCGCCCAGCGCGAACGCGATGGCCAGCGTGCCCAGCGCGACGCGGATCGTGAACGAATCCAACCGGAACTGGCCACGGAGGTAGAACACCCCCACAAGCCCCAGGAGCAACGTCAAGAACAGGAGTCGCGCGCCCGTGAGCCACGCCATCCGTCGCGGCAGCAGAGCCCCCGCAAGCCGAGGCGGAATGCCGAGGCGGAACGCCATCCGGCCCCGGGCTAATCCGCCTTGATGTTGCCGGCGAGCGAGAAGATGGGCAGATACATCGCGACCAGCACGACACCCACCATGCCGCCGACACCCACCATCAGGATCGGCTCGAGCATGCTGGTCAGGGCGGCCACTGCCACGTCGGTTTCTTCCTCGTAGAAATCGGCGACCTTGTTGAGCATCTGATCGAGCGCGCCGGTCTGCTCGCCGACCGCGATCATCTGCACGACCATGTCGGGGAACACGGCGGTCTCCAACAGCGGCTCGGCCATGTTCTTGCCTTCGCTGATCCGCTGGCGGACGTACATCACCGCCGTCTCGATCACGACGTTGCCGGCGGTGCGCGCGCAGATCTCGAGGGCGTCGAGGATCGGTACGCCGGACTGCAACAGCGTGCCCAGCGTACGCGTGAAGCGGGCCACGGCGATCTTGCGGATCACCGGTCCCATGATCGGGAGCTTCAACGTCGTGCTGTGGAAGAAGCGTTTGCCCGCCGGCGTGCGGTAGACGTAGCCGATGCGCGATGGCAGCGATCACCGCCGCCGCGAGCAGGAACGGCAGGTAGCTCACGAAGCCGTGCGAGACGGCGATGACGATCTGCGTCAGCTTCGGCAGCGCGTTCTTCGCGCCGAAGTCCTTGAACATGTTCTGGAACGACGGGATGACGAACGTGAGCAGCACCGTCATCACGCCCATCGCGATCACCACGACCACGCTCGGGTAGACGAGCGCGCCGCGCACCTGGCGGACCAGCTTCTGTCGCTTCTCGAGGTAGATCGAGAGGCGGTTCATGATGGTGTCGAGGATGCCGCCGACCTCGCCGGCGTGGACCAGGTGCACGAACAACGGGTCGAACACCTTCGGGTGGCGCGCCAGCGAATCGCTGAAGGTACCGCCCTGCTCCACCGCGCTCTTCACGTCGCGCAGCACGCCGGCGAAGATTTTGTTTTTCTGCTGCCCTGCAAGTATTTCCAGGCACTGCACCAGCGGCAGACCGGCGTCGATCATCGTCGCGAACAGCCGGCTGAACGTCACCAGGTCCTTGGTGCCGACGCCGCTGCCGATCTGGAGGTTGATCGCGACGCCCTTCTTCTTGACCTTGACGGGATTCAGCTGCTGCTGGCGCAGACGCGCGTTGACGGCGTTCGCGTCGTCCGCCTCCATCACGCCCTTGCGCATCTCGCCGGTGCGCGCGCGAGCCTCCCAGGTAAATTCGGCCATGCGGGGGATCTTGCCCTTTGTCGGATGCTGACTCGAAAGCATACCGGGGGCACTCCCGTCCGGTCAAAATGCACAGGGATTGCCGGGCGCCGGCCCGCTATAACAGGCGGGATGCAGGCCGGCCCCGCACCCGAACCGGTACCCTGGCTGTCGCAACTGGCCCAGGAGCTCGTGGTCGGGCCGCGGGTGGCGCCGGCCGCGAGCCTCGCGGTGGCGCGCCACGGGCCGGGGGGCTGGGCGGTCGGCGTCGGGGCTGCCGGCCAACGCCCGGGGGAATCGGCGCGATCACGCCCGCCACGCCCTTCGACCTCGCCTCGGTGACCAAACCCTTCGTGGCCACGCTTCTGGCGCGCCTCGCCTCGCAGCAGGGGCCCGCGATGGACACGCCCCTGGGCGAGCTGCTCGACGAAGCCCGTGGAAGCGCGAGCAACGACGTCCCGCTCGAGCTGCTCCTCTCGCATCGGAGCGGACTGGAAGCCCACCGCCCGCTGTTCCAGGTGCTGATCGGCAGGCGCGGGGTGGACCGATCCGCACTGTTCGCCGAAGCCGCAGACGCGCGCCGGGGCGACTGCACCGGACCACCTCCTCCGGACGGGTTCGCTCCCGTGTACAGCGATCTCGGGCTACCTGTTGCTCGGCGAAGCGCTGGCGCGCGCGCACGCGACACCACTCGATCGGTTGGTGGAGCGTGAAATGCGTCGTGCCGCTTGGACTCGACGCGGCACCAAGCCGCGGTTGGCTCGGCCGTGACCCGACCTTTCCCGAGCGCGTCGCGCCGACCGAGCACGTGGCGTGGCGTGGCGGCGAGCTCGTCGGGGTGGTGCACGACGAGAACGCCTGGGCACTCGGAGGGCACGGGCTCTCGGGACACGCCGGGCTGTTCGCCACCGCCGGCTCCCTGGCGCGATTCGGAGCCGCCCTCTCGACGCGCTGGCAGGGCGCCGCTCCGAGATGGCTCGCCGCCGACGCTGCCGCCAGCTCGTCCGGGAGCGGCCGGGCGGCAGCATTGCGCGCCGGTTTCGACGGCTTGTCGCCCGAGGGCTCTTCCGCCGGCGGCATTTGCGGTCCGTCAACGTTCGGCCATCTGGGCTTCACGGGCACGAGCCTGTGGTGCGATCCGGACGCCGGGGCCGCGCGGTCGTCCTACTCACCAACCGCGTCAATCCCACCCGCGAACACACGGCGATCCGCGCCGCGCGCCCCCGCGTGCACGATGCGCTGTTCACACTGGCGCGGAACGGCTGGTAGGCGCCGTCGGCGAGCCCGCGCGGAGCGACTATTCGGGCCGCTGCACGGGGCGCCCGGCCCCGCGCCCGGGCGGAGCCTGACCCGGAAACCGCAGCATGCCTTGTCCGGGCATGTGGCTTCTACTAGAAAGTCTGGGAAATCCGTGACAAAACTGCCGTGATCCCGAGGCGCCCGTTGGCGTCAGCTGGGTTTCACGGCAGGATCGTCAAGGCCCGATGTGGAAGCTAACCATCGAGGACGACCAGGGTAACAAGACGGTCGTCAACCTCGTGCGTGACGAGTACTCCGTCGGCCGCGCGGAGGACAATACCGTTCGGCTGACCGAGCGGAACATCTCGCGCCACCACGCTCGCATCGCCAAGCGCGACTCCAGGCTGGGCAGATCGAGGATCTGTCCAGCTACAACGGCTGCTTCGTCAACGGCATGCGGGTCGGCGAGCCCGCAGCACGCTCGAACACGGCGACCTGGTGCAGCTCGGCGACTACCGGCTGGAAGTCGTCGACGAGGCGGCGGCGCCAGCAGACGCTTCCCGACGTCGGAACCGGCAACCGCCCGTCGACCGTGCCGGGAGTGCCACGCGGCCACTCGCTGCTCGGCCAGCCCGACCGCCTGGTGATGCTGGTGGGACCGGCGCCTGGCAGCGAGTATCCGCTAGCCGGGCGAGCGGGTCGTCATCGGCAGCGGCGAAGAGTGCGATATCTCGATCAACCACAGCTCGGTGAGCCGGGTGCACGCCGAGATCCGCAACATCGGCAACGGCCGCTACGAGCTGCTCGATCGCGAGCAGCGCCAACGGGCTGCGCATCAACGGCGTGGAGCTGCGAGCGCAGCCTGATCGACGCGCGCGACACCATCGAGCTCGGCGACGTGGTGCTCAAGTACATTCCGGCGGGGCAGATCTACCGACCGGGCGCCGACGAGAGCCAGCAGATCGGTGCGGTCGCCGCCTTCATGCCCGAGCACTTCGCCTCCGACGCCCGGCATCGAAGCGCAGCCGCCGAAGGCGGGACTGTCTACCCGGCGTCAAGGCCGTCGCGGCGCTGGGAGGTCTGGGCGCGCTGGTGATCCTCGGCATGGTCGATCGTCGGCACGACGCGCCATGCGCCGCAGGGCGCCGCGTCCGGCGCCGAGCAGGCGCAGCAGGCGCCCGACAGCGCGGCGAGCACGCTGGCTGCCGCCAAGGCGCTGCTGGACAAGGGCCACATCGAGGACGCCCACGCCAAGGCCCTGACGATCCCCGAAGACAGCAACGCGCGACGAGTCGGCGGACTTCCAGCGAGATCGAAGCCCGCTGGGCCGACCTGCTGCTCGATCGCGCCAACCAGGAGATCGACGCGGCGAAGAAGCGCGCGTTGCTCGATCAGGTCGCGAGCACGACCAGCGTCGACTCGGTCCGCCGCAAGCGCGCCGCCAACGAGATAGCCCTTCTCGACAAGGCTGGCGAAGGCGTCGACGTCGACCAGCTGCCGAGCGCGCCGCATCCGAACGCGACCACGAAGCCCAAGCGCCACGGAAAAGGTCGCCTCTTCCGGAGACAGCGTGGCTCGTGCGCAAGAATCCGTTCGGTGCTCCACGCCGAAGAAGACGACGTCACTCCGTAGCGACCGCGCACAGCGACCGCGCCGCATACGGCCAGCGCGACGAACCGAAAGGCGCAACGAGCGGCGACCGCAGCCAGCAGACCGCGGTGAAGAACGCGCTCAAGGCGAAGGTCGACTCGGGCAAGGGCATCGGACCAGGACAAGCGCCTGCTCAGGGCCCTGTGCCGCCAGCTCGGCGACATGTCCTGCGTGAACTAGACGAGATGGTCGCGCCCGAGCGCCCCGCTGTCGAAGGCGAGGCGGAAAACCAGGTCGACGGTGCACGGCGAGGTGGTGCGCTCGCCGAAGACGCCGCTCCTGTCGCGCCCGGCGCTGGCTGCGGTCACCGTGCTGGTGCTCGCGGCGGTCGCCCACTTCGTCCCCGGGCCTCGCAGCGGGTGCGGCTGTTCGCTCGCCCGCCGGCCGAGCGCCGGTGCGTCCTCCCGTACCCAAGCCGGTGCTGACGGTCGGCGAAGCCACGCTGCAGACCGAGACCGCGCGAGCAGCCCGGGCATGGCGCAGCCCGAGAACATCGAGCTGCCAACGGGCAACCACGGGCCGATCGCGGAGCAAGCACGCCGACCTGCCGCCCATCGACGTGAAGAAGCCGCCGGTCGCCGATCATCGATCCGAGCGGCAAGGCGCTCGACGGCTTCTACGAGGCGCTCTACCGCACGGCGCAGAAGCAGCCGCACGCCATCACGCGCGTCATCCACTTCGGCGACTCGATCGTCACCAGCGACTACGTCTCGGGCACACTGCGTCGCAAGCTCCAGAAACAGTTCGGCGACGCCGGGCACGGCTTCATGCTGATGGCGAACGCGTGGCCCGCGTACTTCCACAACGACGTGTACCGCTTCGCCTCCACGCGGCTGGCTCGTCAGCCGCATCGTGGGGCCGCTCACGCCCGATGCCCTGTACGGCATCGGCGGCGTGTCGTTCCGCGCTCCGCCCGGCGCGCGCGCCCGCTTCGGCACCGCGAAGCACGGTCACTTCGGCCGCAAGGTCTCCCGCTTCGAGATCGACTACCTCGAGCAGCCCGGCGGCGGCAAGCTGAAGATCAACCTCGACGGCAAGCCCTGGGGCGTGATCGACACCGAACGGCCCGGAGAAGAAGACGCGTCGAAAAGACCATCGACGTTCCCGACGGCGCGCACATGCTCGAGATCGTCACCCGCGGCGGCTTCATAGTCGCGCCTTCGGCGTGGTGATGGAGCGCGACGTGCCCGGGCGTGGTGCTCGACGCCATCGGCGTGCAGGGCGCGCGCGTCCGCTTCCTCGACAAGGTCGACGACGCGCAGTGGGCCGAGCAGCTCAAGTGGCGCAGCCCGAATCTGATGATCTACGAGTTCGGCGCCAACGAGAGCGGCGACAACTTCGCCTACCCGATGAAGGACTACCACCGGACGCTGAAGGCGGTCCTCGAGCAGGGGCGCAAAGCGGTCCCCGAGGCGGGCTGTCTGGTGCTGGCCGCGATGGACCGCGCCGAGAAGAACGGCGACCGAGCTCCGGACCATGCCCGTCATCCCCGCCCTGGTGAAGGAGCAGAAGTCGGCCTCGGCCGAGGTCGGCTGCGCGTTCTGGAACACGTACAAGGCGATGGGCGGCTACGGCTCGATGGCGAGCCTGGGTCCAGCGCGGCCTGGGCCAGGCCGATCTCACCCACCCCACCGGCAGCGGCTCGGAAGTGCTGGGCAGCTGGATCTACCGGGCGCTGATGCAGGGCTACCAGAAGTACCTGAAGCCGGAAGCACCCCTGAGACGGGTCGCCGAGCGCCTCCTTCCGTCGCCCGGAGGGGTGCTACGGCCCGCTTCCTGGCGCCGCCGACCTGGATACCCGCTCAGCAGTCCGGTCGACCATCTCCTTGCCGATGCGCCGATAGCCCGCCGGCATCAGGTGGATGTGATCGAGCGCGCCGAGCTGCGGCGACTCGTGCTCCCAGCGGCGATGGCTGCCCTGACCGCCCATCGCGTCGTACACGCTGAAGTAGCGCAGCCGTGCGCCGAGGCGATCTGCCGCTCGAGCTGATCCATGCTGGAGCACGCGCGGGCGCGTGCGGCCGTTGTCCTCGTCCCAGTCGGTAGGTCCGGCCATCAGGCAGTCCGCGTCCGGCTGCCGCCGCCTGCACACGCGCGAGCAGGCGGTCGAAGTACTGCCGGTTCTTCGCGATGGCGAGCGGATTGGCGACTTCGTTCGTGCCATAGGCAAGCACCACCAGCGCGGGCTTCCGCGCGTCGACTTCGGCTACCCACGCCGCCTTTTCCCAGGCCAGCGCGTGCGGCCGCGCGGGCACCGTTGATGCCGAGCGTGTCGACGACCACGCCAGGTTTCGAGCCTTCGATGGTGACGCCGAACAGCTGCGGCTCGCCTGATGCGGCGCCTCAGCTCGAGCTTGCCCGTCGGCGGGGCTGTCGAGCTCGAGCCGCCGGAGCGGCGAGCCCGCCGGGACAAGGCTGTGCCGCTGTCGGCTCCCACGCGGACCGGCTGCGAACCGGTCACGCGCACCGTGAAGTGCGCGTCGGGATGCGGCAGGCGGAAGAAGAGCGTCCAGTGCGCGCGCGCCGGCCACTGCTCCGGGTTCGAGCTCGACGCTCGCGCGCGCGTCGCCCGAAACCGGCTCCGTGCGGATACCGCCCAGGCCGAACACGCCGTCCGAATGCTGGATGCGAGGTCGCCGGATTCGGCGGCTCGTGGTGCCAGTCGCCCTTGGCGCTCGACCTTCACGCCGGCGTGCCGATAGGGATCCATGCCCAGCAGCACGAAGCCCGGGCCCGCCGCTGCCGAAACGCTTCTGCAGCGGACGGCGGACGGCGTTCGTCCAGAAGTCGGCGTAGGAATGCGAGTCGCCGAGCCACAGCATCGCGCACGGGCGCCTGCGTCGCTGCCGCTTCGCAGCTGCTGGAGCGCCGCATCCAGGTGCGGAAGCGGAAGCCCGGCGGCGACGCGGGCCCGGACGACGCCGATGCCGGCGGGGCGCTCGCCGATGGCGCGCTGCGGCGGAGTGCCGCCGGCCGCTGTGCGCTCGGGCGCTTCGGCGTGCAGGCTTCCGTTGCCCGAGCAGGTCACCGCCACCACGGCGCTTGCAGCGGCGAGCAGCAACACAGCGGCGCGCTCGATGTCAGGAGAGCGGATCAAGAACCTCCGCCTCCTCTGCTTCGTCCCGCGCGCGACGCTGCTCCACCCGGCGCTTGACGTAGGCGACCATCTCCTCGACGTAGGACTCGAACGGCGGGCACGACAGGCCGCTGCCTCTGCAGGATTTCCTCGGTATTGCGCGTGTCGTACCGGACCGGGGTGGCGATCAGATCGAGGAACGCCCGCGGGCTTCGCGAGAGCAGGCTCACGCCCGGCGCGCTGCAGCAGCGCCTTGGTCACGTTGGTCGGGATGAATCCGCTCGGGAGCTTCTTTCCGCCGCTCCGCGCCACCAGCTCGAACACGCGGCGCACCGAGAGCGGCCTCGGGATCGGCCAGGTGGAAGGTGCGCCCCATGGCATCCGGCTGCATCCCGATGCGGTGTGCGGCACGCACGACGTAGTCGATCGGAACCAGGTGCATCGGCGCGTCGCCGCGCGTGGGCAGGAGCACGGGGAACTCCTGCGGCGAGCTCACGATCAACAGGATCAGCAGGTAGGGCCCGTCGAGGCGGTCGACCTCGCCGGTGCGCGAATCGCCGACCATCTGCGTCGGGCGGACGACCGCGATCGGCAGCTCGCCCATCGCCGACCTGAGCAGCCGCTCGGCGCGCGCGAGCGTCTCCTCCACCGGCGTGCGGAAGACCTGGCCAGCGCTCAGTTCTTCTTCCAGCACGAGCCCAGTGCGGTTACCGCTGACCAGGGCGCTGGAGTGGACGACGATCGTCCTTGAGATCCCGGCAGGCACGCCCGAGCTCGATGATCTCGCGCGTCGCGCCGATGTTCACGCTTTCGGCCATGGCGCGATCGACGCCCGGGTAGGTGACCTGCGCGACGTGGTGGATGTGATCGACGAGCGACGCCAGCTCGCGATACTCCTGCCCACTGAGGCCGAGATCCATCGACGCCGCGTCGCCCTCGATCGCCACGATGCGCTCGCGCTGCTCGCGCGGCAGATGATCCAGCGCTTCCTCGGCCTCGCGGGCGAACTTGGAGCGGACGACCACGTAGACCAGGGAACGCGGCTCGGCCTCGAGCAGATGCTCGACCATCTTCCGGCCACGGAAGGTCGGAAAGCCCGTGACCAGGAACACCCGCTCGTAGCCGCGCCGGCTCATCGCTCTACCCTAGCGCCCCTCGGGCGGATCCGCCGGCCCGGAGCGCCGAGCGCTTGTCCACTAGCCGCCGCAATAGTGCTTTCCCACGCCCGCCAACCACTTGCCTATGTCTGCGCCGGCCTGGAAGTCGCAGAAGCCGGCGGGCCCGGAGATGGCCGCTTGCGCGCAGTAGTAGCCGTCCACCCACGACGTGCATTGGCCACCCGAACCGAAAACGTCGCTCGAACATTGGCTCTTCTGGCTCGAGGGACAGCTCTGGCAGCTCGAGTTGGAGCAATCCGACCGCGCAGGTCAGGTTGTGGTTGCAGCTCTGCGTCAGGTACGGCGTCAGGCAGCGCGTGTACGCATCGTTGCCGGTGAACTGCAGCAGGCAGTCGTAGCAGGAAGGCTTGGTAACGAGCAGCTTCTGGAAGAACGGCGCGCAGCTCGAAGCCACCGGATTGCCCTGACACGCCTTCGCCAGTGCGCCCAGATCGCTGCTGCTGCAACTCTTCGAGGTCTTGGGCGGCGGCGTCAGCGACGTCGGACTGCAGCCGGGGTACGCCGCCGGACACTTCGATCCGCTGCTGCACACCTGGTTCTGGCAGGTTTGCCCCTTGGCGGAGCAGTTGTCGCACAGCGCACCGTACTCGCCGCAGCGCAGCGAGGAACTGCCCGCCCGGCACGCACCGGTCGCGGTGCAGCAGCCGGCACAATTGTCGGGCCCGCAGTGCTGCCCCGAATAGCAGAAGCCCTGCGCCGCACAGCTTTGACCGGCCTGGGTGCAGTCGGTGCATTTCTGGCCCTGGTCGCCGCAAGCGGAGTTCATGTTCCCGCTCTGGCAGTTGCCCTGCGCGTCGCAGCATCCGCTTGGGCACGTCGACGACCCGCAGCTCGGCACGAAGGCGCAGTAGCTGCCCGGCTGCGTGCAGGTACGACCCTGCGACGAACAGTTCGCGCAGGCCTGACCCGTATCGCCACATGCCGTGTCGCTGTTGCCGGTCCGGCACACGCCCTTCGCGTCGCAGCATCCGCCGCAGTTCGACGGTCCGCACTTCGGCGGCGGCGAGCCCTGGCACTTGCCGGACACGCAACCCTGGCCGCTCGGCGTGCAGTTCGAACAGGCGATGCCACCGAGCCCGCAGGCGTCGGATTCAGTACCGAAGCGGCAGAGGCCGCTCGCGTCACAACAGCCCTTGCAGTTGGCCGGACCGCACTTCGGCGGTGGCCCCTCGCACGCGCCGCTCACGCAGTTGAAGCCGAGCGCGCCGCAATCGACGCATTCCACACCGGCGAGCCCGCAGGCGTTGATCTCGCTGCCGCCGCGGCAGTTGCCTGCGGCGTCACAACATCCCTTGCAGTTCTGGGGGCTGCAGCCCGGCCCGCCGCCGGCACCACCGAATCCCGAGCTGCCGCCGAAGCCCGAGCTGCCGCCGAAGCCCGAGCTGCCGCCGAACCCCGAGCTGCCGCCGAACCCCGAGCTGCCGCCGAACCCCGAGCTGCCGCCGAACCCCGAGCTGCCGCCGGATCCCGAGCTGCCGCCGAAGCCCGAGCTGCCGCCTGCGCCGCCGCCGTCGGGCGGCGCCAGCACGGGGTTTTCCAGACTCGAGCGGCCCAGGCACCCTGGCAGCCCCAGCGCTGTCAGCGCAGCCGCTGCAATGCCGAGTCCGAGGATGCGGGGAACGAGCGAAAAGCGTGGGTTGTGCATGGGGATCCCTCCTTCATCTCCGCATCATCGTGAGACGGACCACGGCCTGGATCGCGGCCTGGGACACATCGGCCTTGAGCCATCCCCGTCCCTGGGAGCGACCGAACCCGAGCAGCACCGGCGCCGTCGCCCCCTGTGCCGGCCTACCGGTAGAGAGCACCTTCGGGTCCATGTACACCGCGAACGCTGCGTCGTGACCCAGCCGCTTCACGGCCGCCGCGACGCCGGCTTCGCCGCCGAGGCTGGAGCCGGCGTCGCCCGCGGCATGAACGAGCGCGAGCAGACCCGGCCCGGGCTCGTGCGCAGCCGCGCCCAGGACGACCCCATGCTGCACCGTCCACAGGAAGTCGATGGGCTTCGACCCGAGCTGGAGCCCGGGGGCGTGCTGCTTGCTCTTCGGGGGCGCGACCGTGACCTTCGCCCGCTGGACGCTGCCGTCGATGCCTTTCACGTGGGCCTTCGACAACACCACGGTCGTCTTTCCGAGGAACTGCTGGACAGGTCGCGCGATGGCCGGCATGCGCAGGAGCTGGAACAAACCGCGCGCTCCGCTCTGGAACGCGTCGGCGTCGGCCACCGAGCTGCGCAGGAGGACACTCGCCTGCTCGCCGACAGCAACCCCGACCGCGGCGTTGTCCCCGCGCCCCTTTGCGAGGTCCGACAGCGTCTGCTCCAGCTTCTTCCTGTCGGCGCCGGTCAGTCGCTTGCCGAGCAGCTTCTCGAGCGCCGTCGTCGTCGAGTCAGCCCAGGCCTGACGGGACTTGTCGTCCGTATGCGAAGCTAGCGCGAGCGCGGTGCTGCCGGGCAGCCCGGTGAGCGCGTCGAGCGACCCCACTGTCATCCCCGCGACCAGATCGGCTGCAGCCCCCGTTTTTCCAGGCGTGAGCTCCGCCCGGGCAGCGAGACGCGTCTCCATCGGGTCGATCACGACGACGAGCCGCTCCGAGCTCTCCAGCACGTCCACCGCACCGCCGACCGCCGAGCTGGCGCCCATCAACGCCGCCGCGGGATCCGCGAAATCCGCTGGGTGCCCCTGCTTTTGCTGGGCCTCCCGGCGGCTCTGTTCAAGCTGTTTCTTGTAGGCCTTCCAGCCTCCCGAGAGGCGCGACGCGACGGGCCCGGCCAGCGCCTTGTGATCGACTACCGCGACAATGGGGCCGTGCGGCGGCTTCCTCGTGGGTAGCGTGCGGGCCACGAACGGGCCCGCCGCCTTGACCACCCGGGGTGCCTTGGCAGCCAACAGGTAGTGACCGACGACGCCGAGCGCAACGTCGCTCGAGGCTTTGCCCTCGACTGGCTCGAGCAGCGTGACGCCTGACTTCTCGTCGTGGCTAGCGTGGAAGCGCGCTTTCGAGCCCGTCGTGAGCGAGGCGATGATTTCCTTGCCGTTGCGCACGTGCAGGCCGACGACCACGCGCGGTGAGCCGTGTTCGTCGAGGACCATCGCGCCCCGCACGGGCAGATCATCGATCAGACCTGCGGCGTCGGGCGGCAGGCCGAGCAGCGTGGCGGCAAGCATCTGGAAGCCTGCCGGCAGAAGCCGCGCCGGACCGCCCACCAGCTTGCGCAGGCTGCTCCACGTGGCACCGGGCCTTTCCACATACAGCTCGGCCAAGAGGCCCGCGGGTGCGGGAACCGGGGTGAGCTCGGCGGCCTTTGCCGACGCCGAAGGCGTGGGCCCGCCCGGGCTCCCGCAGGACGAGCAGGCGCCCAGCAGTGCTGGCAGGAGGAAAAGCAGCGCCCAGGCGATCGGGCGCCCCACCTCAGAACGGAATGTCGTCGTCGTCGCCGCCGCCATAGTCCGCGTCATCATAGCCGCCGCCAGGGGGCGCCCCGCTCTCGTGCCCGCCTGCGTCACCGCCGCCGCGACCGCCGCCGCCACCGCCGCCGCCACCGCCACCGCCACCGCCACCGCGCGAGCCGGCGAGGATGATGTTGTTGGCGACGATCTCGGTCCGGTACTTCTTGTTGCCCTCGCGATCCTCGTAGCTCGAGGTCCTGAGGCCTCCCTCGACGAACAGGCGCGAACCTTTCGTGAGGAACTTGGAAAGGGCTTCCGCTCGCCTGCCCCAGACCACCACGTTGTGCCACTCGGTACGTTCCTGACGCACCTTGTTGCGATCAAGATAGGTCTCGGACGTTGCGAGTCGCATCTTCAGAACCGCCTGGCCCCCGCTCGTCATCCGGAGCTCCGGATCGGCTCCGAGATTTCCGAGCAGCATCACGCGGTTCAGTCCTTCTGCCATGGGCGGAGCTCCTTCGATGGGGTTCGGTCGGGTGTGGTCGTTCAGGCCGCGGGCGTCAAGGCGGCTCCGGCCCAGGTCGGTCACGACGCGGGCCGGTTGTGCGATAGCCGGAGACTCAGGCGCTCGCGCCGGGCCCCGGTTCGGGATCCTCGCCGGCATCGAGCTCGGCGAGCAGCGTCTGGACGTCGCCTCTGACCTCGAGCAGCGCCGAGCGGAGCCGGCGGGCTCGCTGCTGGGCCGGATCGTCGGCGGGAACGGGCTCGACGCCACGCACGCGGAGGCGCTTGCGGGCCCCGGCGATCGTGAACCCCTCGGTGTAGAGGAGCTCCTTGACCCTCAGCAGCCGCTCCACGTCCCGCCGCGAGTAGATGCGCTGGCCTTTGCGGGACTTCTGGGGCCGGATCGAACGGAACTCGGTCTCCCAGTAGCGAAGCACATGGGGCTCGACACCGACGATCTCGGCGACCTCGCCGATGCGGTAATAGAGCTTGACGGGCAGCTCGCCGGCGCGGCGCTCGACCAAGGCGGGCTACTCCTTCGCCGTCGAGCCGGGGCTCTGGGCGACGGACAGGCTGCTGCCCACCGGCCGCGCGGGGACATTTGCCGTATCGGTGGAGGACACCTGCGTGGTGGCCTGCTGGCCCCGGCCGTCGGTCGGCTCGTGCTGGTCATTCAAGGCCTGTTTCAACAGCTGGCTGGCCTTGAAGTTGAGCACGCGGCGTTCGGTGATGGTGATCGGCTCCCCGGTCTGCGGATTGCGTCCCTGGCGCTGCCGCTTGTCCCGGAGAACGAAATTGCCGAACCCCGAGATCTTGATCTTCTCGCCGCGCCCGAGCGTCTCCTTCATGGTCTCGAACACAAGATCCACGAGGTCGGCGGACTCCTTCTTCGAGAAGCCTCCCAGCTTCGTGTACACCGCGTGGACGATGTCGGCCTTGGTCATCGGGACCCCCGTCGAGCAGCGGCGCACGGCCGTGCTTGCACAATTGGAGGGCACCCCCGACAACCAGCCGCAAGGGCGCCCGAAGGTAGGGTCATACTACCCACGCAGCCGAAAAAGTCCATAAGGAACGGGAAGCTCCGCGTCTCGAGCGGTAACGGAGCAACGCGGGGCGGGCTGGTTTGCCTTTTCAGGCCGGCCAACCCACCGGGCATTCTGTGCCTGGGCTATGCGGCGCGGGCGACGCCGGGGCTCTCCGCAGCGCCGTCGATCAGCGTCTCGCCGCTCTCGACCGGGGGGCGGATGGCCTCCGCGTCGCGACGACGGCTGAGCTGCTCCGTCACCACCAGTGTCGACACGTAGCCATAGCCGAGCATGAAGAGCGCGGCGAACGGCAGCGCGAACCAGTGGCCGGTCTCGAACGCGGCAGCCACGCTGGCTGCGCTGATGAGCGTGAGCCCGATTTCGGCGAGCGGCAGCTGCGCGGCCTGCTTGTAGCGGCCCGCGGTGATGCCGCGTTTCGGCGTGCGGACGAACTCCCCGGACATCGAGCGCAGGCCCTCCCAGACCGCGCGGGTCAAGTGCGGAGCGAGCCCGGCCCCGAGCGCGATGAGAGCAGGAAGGCGTCGCATCGCCGCCCAGGGTGAACGCCCCTGCGCGTGCTCGGCCAGTGCGTAGAAGGTCGCCAGCGAGCCCGTTGCACCGACGCATAGCGGAAGATCGATGATGAGCATCGACTTCACGTCGGTCGCCGGCATCAGGATCAGCGCGGGCAGCAGCAGCACGCTCAGCAGCATCATGAGCGGGTAGGCGAAGTGCGGCGTGAGGTGGAAGAAGGCCTCGAAGCGCTGGGTGCGCCGAGAGCTTCGTGCGCATCACGCGGCGAAGCAGCTTGCGCGCCGTCTGCACCGTACCCTTGGCCCACCGGAACTGCTGCGCGCGGAAGGCGGACATGTCCTCGGGGAGCTCCGCCGGCGTCAGCACGTCGGGACGATAGACAAACCGCCAGCCCGCGAGCTGCGCGCGGTACGACAGATCCAGATCCTCGGTCAGCGTGTCGTGCTGCCAGCCGCCGGCGTCCCGAATGGCGTCGACCCGCCAGATGCCGCCCGTGCCCGAGAAGTTGAACATGCAGCCCGCGCCGAAGCGCGCCCGGTTTTCCACCAGATGGTGCCCATCGAGCATCAACGCCTGCACGCTGGTGAGCAGCGAATCGTTGCGGTTGATGTGACCCCAGCGGGTCTGCACCATGCCGATGTCGCTCTCGCGGAAGTGCCCCACGACCTCGCGCAGGAAGCCGGGCTGGGGGATGAAGTCCGCGTCGAAGATCGCGATCAGGTGACCCTTGGCGCGGCTCAGACCGTAGTCGAGCGCGCCCGCCTTGTAGCCCACGCGGTCCGGGCGGCGCACGTAGACCGCGTCGATACCGCGCGCCCGCATCTCCTCGACCTTGGCCGCAGCGATCTGGCGGGTCTCGTCGCTCGAATCGTCCAGCACCTGGATCTCCAGGCGATCGAGCGGATAGTCGGTGCGCGCGGCAGCATCCAGCAGACGCGCCACGACGGTCGCCTCGTTGTACAGCGGGAGCTGGATGGTGACCGACGGCAGCTCGTCCTCGGGGACGACCACGGTGTGCTCCGCCGCCTTCAGCTTCTTGCGGTGGCGCGTGCACAGCCACACCAGGTGGGCACGGTGGACTCCGTAGCAGCAGAGAACGAGGAGGACGGTGAAGTAGAGCAGAACGAGAAGGGTTTCCATGCCGTATCGATCGGCAAGTAGCACCCGCCCTGGGCCCAATTGTCACCGCAATGTAAATCGTTGCACGACCTTGTAGGATCGGGCTTTCGAGTGTCATTTCAGGGGTTTGTCAGCCCCGAATATGAAGTCGCCACCCAGGCCGAGGAACAGCATCGTGTGCAGGGTCTGGTTCTGGATGGTCTGGTCGCCCGGAGGGGAACCGACCAGCACGACGCCGCAGCGGGAGGGGATGTCTACGTTCCGCTTGTCGAACTTCTCCGCCGTCACCATGGCGAACGGGGTGAGCTGCAGGAATGGCGCCACCGGAATCACCACTCCTCCACCAATTCGACCGCCGGTTCCGCTCAGTGTCGTCGTCACCGAGCAGTTCGGCAGGTCGTTCAGGGTGGTGTGCTGCGACACCGAGTCGAAGGTGACGTCCAGCTCGCCGAAGCCGCCAAAACGGCCCGGCGGAGTTCCGATCATCACGCCGAGTCCCCCGCCCTGGTAGTCGGCCTTGCTCGTCGAGTTCAGCGTGGCTCCCCCGCTGACCAGCTTCTGGTTCGGCGGCTTGAGGCCGCCCGCGAAGAGCGTCAGCACCGGCGTGAAGTAGTGCCAGATGCGGACGCCTCCGTGCAGCTCTGCGCCGCCTCCGACGCCCGCGAAGTCCGACATCTTGACCCTGTTTCCGGCCGGATCCTGAAAGGCGCTGCCCGCGAAGAAGGTCGCTCCGCCGCGCACCCCTGCCATGAAGCCGATGAGCGGGGGCTTCTTGGCGGTCGTCGGCGGCGGCGCCTTGCCCTTTTCATCCCCGCCCGCCTTGGCGGTAGCGCCCGCCGCAGCTCCAGAGGGGCTCGACCCGGCAGGCGCAGCCCCCCCCCCTGCCCCGGGCTCGAGCGTCAGCTTCACCGGCTTCTTCTCGCCCTGCTGGACTTCGACGGTCGTCTCCGTGGGCTTGAAACCCGGCGCCGTCACCCGGACCGTGTGCTTGCCGGGATCGGCGGGCCGATCGATGCCGACGACGGCGGACGGCAGATGCTCTCCGTCGATGACCACGTCCATGTCGTTCACGTCGGCCGGCTGGACCTCCACCCGCAGCGCGGGGATCTTCGGCTCCAGTGCGGAAAGCTCCTTGGCGCCGGAATCCTGGGCGTCCTTGAACGCCTGGGGCGCGTTCGACGAGAGCTTCACCCGGCCCAGCTTGCGATAGGTCTCCGCGCCCTCGACCAGCTTGCCCAGCTTGACTTGACAGCGAGCGATGTAGAGCAGGTGGACCGGGGCGTCGTACAGCGCCTCGGCCCGTGTCAGCTTGTCCAGCGCGTCCTTGTAGTTGCCGGCGCGGTAGAGCTTGATGCCCGTGGTCGCAAGCGAGCGCGCGGTCGCCCTGTCGGCGGCCGACTGGGCGCGGGCGGGCGACGCGGCGAGGAGCAACCCCGCGCCGAGACCGGCGGCGGAAAGGGCGAGGCGGACGTGCAGGGCAACTACAGGCAACCTGTGGGCAGGCATATCGCCCCATTGAGTAGGTCCACGCGCATGCCGGGGTCAAGCAACAGGCGGTGGGCGCGAGGCGGAGCCCGCTAGTAGCCGAGCTCGATCTTGCCCGTCGACCCGCCGCTCTTGTGCGTGGCGGCTGCGTGCGGCTTCACCGTGGCGTGCCGGTGCGGAGCGGCCGCCGGTCGCCTGGCCGTGGCCGGTGGGGGCGCGACGGACGGCTTTTCTGCGACGCTGGCGCTCGGAACCGGCTCCACGGCGGGCTTGGCCGACGCCGTGGGCGGTAGGGCGTTGGGGGCCGGACCCGCCGAGGGCACGGCCACTGCAATGCTGGCCGACGGTTCGGGGCCGCTTGCCTTCGCCGGGGCCGCTGGGCTCTTGCCGAGCTTGTAGGCGACAGCCGAACCCACGCCGAGCACCAGCACGCCGGCCACCGCGAGCGCCACGACCAGCCCGACACGCGACTTGCCGGGCGGAGCCGGTGTCTGCGTAGTCGGCGCGCCGGTGAGCGCCGCGGGCGGAGGAGTAAGCCCCCCGATGCCAGGCGTGACGACAGCAGCCTGCGTCCGCGCGGTGGACCACTCCGCATTGCTGGGCGCTGCCTGGTGCGGACTGCTCGGGTCGACCATCGACGACATCGGCAGCCGCTGCGACAGGCCGCTCGCGGCCATCAGCTCGTCGGCCAGCTCGCGCGCGTTGCCGAAGCGATTCTCCGGCTCACGGGCGAGCGCCCGGGCAAACCATGCGTCGAAGGTCGGCGGCACGCCCGCCACCAGCGTCGATGGAACAGGCAGCGGCGCGGTGCAGATCTTGACCAGCACGTCGCCGATTGCCTCGCCCTCGAAGGGCAGGCTCCCGACCACGCAGCGGTATGCGATGACGCCGATGGACCACAGATCCGAGCGGTAGTCGACCGAACGCAGGCCCCGTGCCTGTTCGGGGCTCATGTAGTAGGGCGTGCCCAGCACCGAGCCGGTGCGCGTCGCAGACGACGCGCCGAGCGTCGGATCGGTGAACTTCGCGATGCCGAAGTCGACGACCTTGGCGATGTCCGCCTGGTCCTCGTCGTCCCAGACGAGAAACACGTTCTCCGGTTTCAGGTCACGATGCACGATGCCCGCCTCGTGCGCCTTGGACAGCGCACGGCAGGTCTGCATGATGATGTTCGCTGTATCCGGCAGCGAAAGCCGTCCCACGCGATCGAGTCGCTTGTCGAGTGGCTCGCCGGAGAGGAACTCCATGACGATGTACGGGCGCCCATCGTCGCTCACCCCGTGGTCGTAGACCTGCACGACGTGCTTGCTTCGCAGCGTGGCCGCTGCACGCGCCTCGTTCGGAAGCGATTCCGTGCTTCCTCGTCTTCGGCGTAGGCCGCATCGATGAACTTGACCGCGACGCGGGTGCCCAACGAGGTGTGGAGGCCTTCCCAGACGGAGCCCATGCCACCACGGCCCAGCAGCCTGGTCAGGCGGTATTTGTCCGCTACCAGCTCCGAAGGCACTTCGTCGGCCGCCCCTGGCATTTCGCCTGCTAGCGTACTGTCCCTGGCTCCGCGGTGCCAGGTATTGTCGACAAACCGCGCCGCGAGGCGAAAATTGCACCTCCGGTCGCGCGCGGGATCCGGCGCCGGGGACGGTGTGCTACACGCGCCGACATGCCGACCCGGCTGTTTCCGCCCGGCTGCCCCCGACGTGCTCTACGTCGTCGATCTGAGCGGGTACGTTTTCCGCGCCTACCACGCCATCCGCGAGCTCTCGAGCCCGAGCGGCGAGCCCACGAACGCAGTGTTCGGGACGGTCAACATGCTCGAGCGCCTGGTGCGCGAGCAGCAGCCCCACATGCTCGCCGTGGCCATGGACTCCGGGCGCGACACCTTCCGCCGCGAGCTCTATCCGGAATACAAGGCGCACCGCCCCCCTGCCCCGCCCGAGCTGAAAAGCCAGATCGCCCGCGTCGCCGAGATCGTCGACGCCTTCGCGATCCCGATCCTGCAGCAGCAAGGCGTCGAGGCCGACGACCTGATCGCCTGCGCGGTGCGCCGCGCCGCCGATGAGAACGTCAAGGTCGTGATCGTCAGTGCCGACAAGGATCTCATGCAGCTGGTCGGCCCCGACGTGGTGATGTGGGACACCATGCGCGACCGCGTGTTCGGCGTGGACGAGGTCCAGGAGCGCTTCAAGGTGCGCGTCGACCAGGTGCGCGACCTGCTCTCGCTGATGGGCGACACCTCCGACAACATCCCCGGCGTGCCCTCGGTCGGCCCCAAGACGGCCGCCGATCTCTTGAACAGCTACGACACGCTCGAGGGCGTGTACGAGCACCTCGACGACATCAAGCGCAAGAAGCTGCGCGAGACGCTGGAAGCGAACAAGGACCAGGCGCTGATGAGCCAGAAGCTCGTCACGCTCAAGGATGACTGCGTGATCGACTTCGATCCGCACGCGCTCCGCTACGGCGGTCGCGACGTGGCGCGACTGCGCCTTCTGTACGCCGAGCTCGGCTTCCACCGCTTCATCGCCCAGCTCGACGCCGAGGCGTCGGCAGCGCCCGCAGCAGGCGCAGCGGGCCAGGCCGAGCCGCCTCCGCCGCCCGCAGCCATCGAAGCGAAGTATGAAGCGGTGCTCGACGCCGCCGAGCTCGAACGCCTCGCCGCCGAAGCGCAAAGAGCCGAGTGGCTCGCAGTCGACACCGAGACCGCGTCGCTCGGCGCGACCAGCGCGGCGCTGGTCGGTCTGTCGCTCTCCTGGGAGCCGGGCCGCGCGTACTACGTGCCCGTAGCGCATCGCTACATGGGCGCGCCGCCGCAGCTCCCGCTCGACAAGGTTCAGGAAGTGCTCGGTCCGCTGCTGTCCGCCGACAGCCCGAAGAAGACCGGGCACAACCTCAAGTACGACGACTGCGTGCTGCGCCGGCACGGCCTACCGCTCGGCGGCATCGCCTTCGACTCGCGGCTCGCCGACTACCTGCTCGATCCGGAGCAGCGCCACGGCCTGAAGGACCTCGCCGAGCGCGAGCTCGGCGTGATGATGACGAACTACGACCAGGTCACGCACAAGAGCCGCGGCCACCAGCTGGCCTTTGACGAGGTGCCGCTCGACGAAGCGACGCCCTACGCCGCCGCCGACGCCGATCTCTCGCTCAGGCTGATGCAGCGCCTCGCGCCGCGCGTCGCCGACGAGGGCCTCACGCGCGTCTTCGAGGAGATCGAGGTGCCGCTCAGCCGCGTGCTGGCCGACATGGAGATGGACGGCGTGCTGGTCGACACGAAAGTTCTTGGCGTGCTCGGCAAGCAGGTCGAGAAGGATCTGGAGCGGCTGGAGAAGGAGGCGCACCGCATCGCCGGCCGCCCCTTCAACGTCAACTCGCCGCGCCAGCTCGAGACGCTCTTGTTCGACGAGTGCGGCCTCAAGCCCATCAAGCGCACCAAGACCTCGCGCTCGACGGACGCCGCCACGCTGGAAGCGCTCGCCGATCAGCACGAGCTGCCGCGCGTGATCCTCGAGCTGCGCCAGCTCGCCAAGCTCAAGGGCACCTACATCGATACGCTGCCCCGGCTGGTCCACAAGGACACCGGTCGCATCCACACCTCGTGGGAGCAGGCGGTGGCCGCGACGGGGCGCCTCTCCTCCACCGATCCAAACCTACAGAACATCCCCATCCGCACCGAGCTCGGCCGCTCCATCCGCAGCGCCTTCATCGCGCCGCCCGGCACCGAGCTGGTGAGCGCCGACTACTCGCAGATCGAGCTCAGGGTGCTGGCGCACCTGTCGCAGGATCCGGTGCTGCTCGAAGCCTTCCGCACGGGACAGGACATCCACACGCGCACGGCGATGGAGATCTTCGAGCTCGACGCAAGCAAGCTCACGCCCGAACACCGCCGCCGCGCCAAGGCGGTCAACTTCGGCGTCATCTACGGCCAGGGCGACAGTGGGCTCGGCAAGAGCCTGGGCATTCCGCGCGCCGAGGCCTCGAGCTTCATTGCCGCGTACTTCCGTCGCTACGAGGGCGTGCGTCGCTTCATGGACGAGACGCTGGAGCATGCGCGCGCCGGCGAGAGCGTGCGCACGCTGCTCGGCCGCCGGCGGCTCCTGCCCGACATCCACAGCGGCAACCGCGCGCGCCGCCTCGCCGCCGAGCGCATCGCGATGAACACGCCCATCCAGGGCACCGCCGCCGATCTGCTCAAGCTGGCCATGCTTGCCCTCGCCGAGCCCGTCGCTCCCGGCGCGCGCATGATCCTCACCGTCCACGACGAGCTCGTGTTCGAGGTCCCCGAAGAGCACGTTGAGGCCGCCATGGCGCGCGTCAAGCAGGCGATGGAGAACGTGTATCCGCTCGATGTGCCGCTCACCGTCGAGGTCGGCCACGGCGCAAACTGGAACGACGCGCACTAGTTTGTCTCCCGCCCACCCGCCCCCACCGGAGTCCTTCTCGAGGGGGCTCACCGGGCGGGCGGGTGCGACCGTCGCCCCGACGCGACTCGCTGCGCTCGCCGCGGCTCCGCTGTCGCTCCGCGGCGTCCACCTGCATGCCTGTTCTGCTGGCAGATCCCAGCAGCGGGATCGAGGCTGCGGCTGACCGGCGACAGCAAGCGGTTGCCCAATCGGCTTCAATGACCTAGCGTTCCGGCCCCTGCGCGTGCCGAGCACATGAGCGAAGCGAGCGAAAAGCCCCGCATCTCGATCGTCATCCCCGTGTACAACGAGGAGGCGATCCTGCACGCGGCCATCGTGGATCTGCGCGAGCGTCTGGCGCCGCTGGGCTGGGCGTACGAGATCATCATCGCCGAGAACGGCTCTCGCGACCGCACCGTGCAGATCGCCCAGGAGCTCGGCGAGAAATACCCCGAGGTGCGCATGCTGTCGGCGGGCGAGCCCAACTACGGCAAGGCGCTCCGGCTCGGCATCCTCGACGCGCGCGGCGACATCGTGCTGTGCGAGGAGATCGACCTCTGCGATACCGGCTTCCACCAGCAGGCGGTCGAGCTGCTCGACTCGGGTGAGGCCGACATGGTCATCGGCTCCAAGCTGATCGGCGGCGCCGAGGACGACCGGCCCTGGGTGCGGCACGCGGCGAGCGTGTTCTACACCGGTCTGCTCCGCACGTTGCTGGGCTTCCGCGGCACCGACACCCACGGACTCAAGGCATTCCGCCGCAGCGCGCTCGAGCCGCTCGTGCGCGCCTGCCTCATCGAACGCGACGTGTTCGCCAGCGAGCTCGTGATCCGCGCCTACCGCGCCAACGTGCGCATCCGCGAAATCCCGGTGCGCGTGATGGAAAAGCGACCGCCCTCGATCAATCTATTCAAGCGGGTACCCAACGTGCTGCGCAGCGTCGCACGGCTGACCTGGGCGATCCGGGTCAAGGGATAGGCTGGTCTCCTCCCGCCCACCCACCCCCACCGGAGTCCTCCACGAGGGGGCTTACCGCCCCTCGAGCACCCCGAGGCGATTCGCTCCGCTCATCGCGGGCTCGCTGTCGCTCGCCGGCTCCGCCTACCAGCGTTCGATGGGCCAGCTGCGGCGGCGGGCGATGCGGCGCAGGCGGGCGTCGGGGTTGACGGTGACGGGGCGCTGCACGCGCTCGAGCAGGGGCAGGTCGGTGATGCTGTCGCTGTAGAAGGTAGCTGCCCCCAGCTCGAAGCCTTCGCGCTCGGCGATACGCTCGCTGAGCTCGATCTTTCCGGGGCCGTAGCACATGGGCTCGACCAGACGGCCCGTGAAGAGCCCCTGCTCGTCCACTTCCAGCTCGGTGCACACAACGTGTTCGATATCGAGCTCCCGCGCCAGCGGTCGCGCCGCGTAGGGCGTGGCGCTGGTGACGATGGCAACCAGGTCCCCGGCCTCTTGATGACGGCGCACGGCTTCGCGCCCCGCATCACACACGTGTTCGAGCACGTAGTCGCGGAACCACACCTCGCAGGACGCGATCATGCTCGCCTCGTCGCGTCCGCGGTACCCCGCGAGGACCTTCCTCGCAACGCGCGGTGCGTCGATGACGCCGAACGTGTACTGCAGCAGCCACCAGGCCACGCGCGCCACGTCCAACGCCCCGACCTCGCCCACGTCGCGCTGGTAGCGGGTGTAGAGCGTGGCCGAGTCCTTGCGGATCAGGGTCCGATCCATATCGAACAGAGCGGCGCGGCGGGTTCTGGGCATGAACAGATTCGCGAGGTAGCGGAGTCGCGGGCAGTCGTCTACATGATGCCCTGGACCGACAATGCAAGCCCTGCCCATCGATCCGCTGCTGCCCCGGCTCGTCAGCGAGCTATCCTCGGCGCGGGCGCTGGTGCTGGAAGCGCCGCCGGGAGCGGGCAAGACCACTCGCGTGCCCGGGGCGCTGCTGGACGCGGGGCTTTCAGGCTACGGCGAGATCCTGGTGGCGGAGCCGCGGCGGCTGGCCGCCCGGCTCGCGGCGCGGCGCGTGGCGTCGGAGCGTGGCGAAGCAGTGGGCCGGAGCATCGGCTACACGGTGCGCTTCGAGGATGTCTCGAGCCGACAGACGCGCATCCGCTACGTGACCGAGGGCGTGCTGGCGCGGCGGCTGCTCGACGACCCGACGCTGGAAGGGGTGGGCGCGGTGGTGCTCGACGAGTTCCACGAGCGGCACCTGGCGACCGATCTGTCGCTGGCGCTGGTCGCACGCCTTCAATCGGGCGCACGTCCCGATCTGAAGCTGATCGTGATGAGCGCAACGCTCGAAGCCGATCCGGTCGCGCGCTTCCTCGGCGACTGCCCGCTGCTCAGGAGCGAGGGCAAGCTGTTCCCGCTCACCTTCGAGCACCTGCCGCGGCCCGACGATCGCCCGCTGGAAAAGCAGGTGGCGAGCGCCGTCAAGCGCGCGCTCGCCGAGGAAGCGAGCGGCGACGTGCTGGTGTTCCTGCCCGGCGCGGCCGAGATCCGCCGCGCGGGCGAGGCGCTTTCGGCGACCGCGGAGCGCGAGGGGCTGCTCGTCCTGCCGCTGCACGGCGACTTGCCAATCGAAGCGCAGGCTCGCGCCGTCGAGCCCGCGTCGCAGCGCAAGGTGATCCTGAGCACCAACGTGGCCGAGTCGTCGGTGACCATCGACGGCGTGACGGCCGTCGTGGACAGCGGACTGTCGCGCCGCGCCTCGCACTCGCCGTGGACCGGCTTGCCGCGGCTGGAGCTGGCCAAGGTGAGCCGCGCCTCGGCGACGCAGCGTGCAGGGCGCGCGGGGCGCACGCGCGCCGGGCGCGTGCTGCGCCTGTACACCAAGGGCGACTTCGACACGCGGCCCGAGCACGACGCGCCCGAACTCTTGCGGTTGGATCTGTCGGACGCGCTGCTCGGCCTGCACGGCGCGGGCATCACCGATCCAGCAGCCATGGCGTGGTTGGACGCGCCGCCCGCCGCGGCTCTGGAGGCAGCGGAGCTTCTTCTGGGTCGGCTCGGCGCGCTGGACGCGAAGGGCGCCATCACGGAGGTCGGGCGGCGCATGCTCGCCTTTCCGCTGCATCCGCGGCTGTCGCGCGTCGTGGTCGAAGCCGAAGCGCGCGGCGTGGCGGAAGAGGGCGCGCTGGTGGCCGCGCTGCTCGGCGAGCGCGATATCCGCAACCAGACGCGCACGCGCTTCGGCGGCCAGGCCTACGATGCGGCGCGCGAAGCGAGCGGGCCGTCGGACGTGCTGGAGCTCGTCGAGCGCTTCGACGAGGCGCGCGGCGCGCGCTTCGACCGGCAGAGCCTGCGCCAGATGCAGCTCGACGGACGCGCGGTGCAGGCGGTGGAGCGCGCGCGGCGGCAGATCGCGCGCATCGCGCGCGATCGCGGCGAGCGACCGGACGGACTGGACGGCATCGAAGAGGCGCTGTCGCTCGCGGTGCTGGCCGGCTTCGTCGATCGCGTGGCGCGGCGGCGCAAGCGCGGCGGCAGCGAGCTGACCCTGTCGAACGGCGCCGCGGCCGAGCTCTCGCCGTCGAGCGTGGTGCACGACGCGATGCTGATGGTGGCGGTCGACGTGGAAGAGCAGAGCGGGCGGCGCCGCGGCGGCGTCGTCAGAGTGGCCAGCGCCATCGAGCCCGAGTGGCTGCTCGACTTGCATCCCGATCTGCTGGAGATGAGCGACGAGCTCACATGGAACGCAGAAGCGGGCCGCGTCGATCGCGTGAGCCGCATCAGCTGCGGCTCGGTCGTGCTCGACGAGAGTCGCGCACCCGCGCCGCCGTCGGAGGAAGCGTCGCGCCTGCTCCTGCGCGCGGCGGAGGGACGCCCACTCGCCGCACACGACGCGCTGGAACAGCTGCGCGCGCGCATCGCGCTGGTGCGCGACAAGTGTCCGGAGCTCGGGCTCGACGAGCCGCCGGACAACGCCGCGCTGCTCGCACGGGCGTGCGAAGGTCTGACGCGGCTCTCCGAGCTGGAACAGCTCGATCTCGCGGCGCTGCTCCGCGCCGAGCTGCCCGCGGCGCGGCGGCTCTCGGAGCTGGCGCCGGAGCGCATCACGCTGCCGGGCGGGCGCAGCACGGCCGTGCACTACGAGCCCGGCAAGCCGCCCTGGATCGCCTCGCGGCTGCAGGATTTCTTCGGCATGGGCTTCGCGCCGCGCATCTGCGACGGCCGCGAGCCGCTCACGCTGCACCTGCTCGCACCGAACCAGCGCGCCGTGCAGGTGACGAGCGATCTGTCCGGCTTCTGGGAGCGGCACTATCCGTCGATCCGCCGCGAGCTGATGCGCCGCTACCCGAAGCACGCCTGGCCGGAGGACGGACGCAACGCGAAGCCGCCCGCGCCGCGCGGGCGCAGACGCTAGTGGCGGAGCGGGCTGAAGAAATCGAAGCCGATCGAGAATACCTCCGTGGGGACGAACGCGTAGCCGTCGCCGGGATCGTTGTTCACGGGGAACCACAGGTTGTACTCGGCGAGGAAGCCCGCGGAGCGCCCGCTCCACTCGAACCCGACCGTGAGCTGGACCAGGCCGTCGCCCGTGTTCGCGCGCGGCGCCAACGACTCGCCGGACGCGGGCGTTACATCGAGCTTCGGCCGCGTGATCCAGTTGTCGGCGTACGTGGCCGCCAGGTACGGCTCGAAGCCCGGCGTCGCGCGATAGCTCAGGATAGCGCCCGCCATACCCATGAGCGTCCGCGTCTCGCTGCCGACCGCGAACCCCGCGCCCGCGCGCGGCGCCACCGCCAGCCGCTCGTGAGGCGCCAGCACGTCGACTTTCACGTCGGCGCGTCCGCCCATGTACATCCACGGCTGCAGACCGATATCGACGTGGGGGGCCAGGCCGATGCGCGGCGCTGCCTGCAGACTGACCGCGTCGAGCGTGGTGCGCCCGGCGACGCCCGACAGCTTGTTCGACACGCCGTTCAGCCCGAAGGCGGCCGCTCCCTTCCCCGGCGGTTCGGTGTGCGCGGTCTGCATCAGGCCGTAGCCGCCGCAGCCGCTGGTCGCGAGCAGAAGCCCGAAGAGCGCGCCGCGCATCAGCGCGACTCCAGCGCCTTCACGATATCGGCCTGGTTGTTGTACTTGTCGGCGATGGAGCGCAGCTCGTCGCGCGTGAGCGGCGGCTGGCTATCCGGCAGCGCGATCTCCACCTGCTGCTCGACCAGGGTGTAGGGCTTTTCATCGATGAAGGAGCGGAACTCGCAGTCCGGGGTCGACACCACCTTCGGCTCGTAGCCCGGATAGAACTCTGCCTGGATCCTGAGCGCCTTGATGCCGAGAATGACCCAGTAGCGGACCTGGTTGTGGGTGATATCGTGCTCGATCGGCGCGATCACGCGCGGGTCGCGGGCAATGTCAGGATCGCTGCGCCACTTGGTGATCCAGTCGCGCGCGAAGGCCTCGGCTTTCCCGATGTCGACGTCGCTCTCGCCGGGATCGAGCACGGGCTTCATGCCGATCGAGCGCGCCGAAACGGCGTACAGGCCGTACAGGAGCTCGATCTTCTGCGACAGCTCGTCGCCGAGCATCACCGGCGAACGCGTTCCGTCCTCGGTCATGCGTCCGCTCGAATCCAGGAACGTCTGCCCCATGCTGGCGACCAGAACTCCCTGCAGGAAGCGATAGGCGCGAGCCGTGCGCAGATAGAAGGTCGGGAACGGCTCGACCGGGAGCTTCGGGTAGACGTCGACCTGCTTCTGCGGCATGTAACCGGACACGTCCGAGCTCGAGCCCGTTTCCAGCTGCTTCACGTGCGTCTCGCGGCGCTGCGTGATCAGCGACTTGAACGTCTCGACCAGCTTCTCCTTGTAGCGCTTGGTCAGGAACAGATGGTCCTTCTCCGGCGCCTTCTCCGGCACCAGCAGCGTCTCCAGAGCATAGAGCTGGCGGTCGTACCAGCCGGAGTCCGGCTTGGGCGTCAGGTCGACCTGCCCCGACCGGATGCGATCGATCAGCACGTCGATCAGGTTCTGGTCCTGGGGGATCGCGACGTCGCAGTACAGATCGCGGAACAGCTTCGTTTCCGGGCTGTCGGAGGCCGGCAGAAACGCCAGGTGCGCCGCGCACTCGGGCGTGCCCTGCATCTCCGGATGCTGCGACTCGAAGGTGCTCTGGATCGACGACAGGTTGCCGAGCGCGCTCGCGTCAGGCACGAGAGGCGCGAGAGCGGTGGGCGGAAGGTGGAAGTACGGATTGGTCAGACCCGCGTACAGACCGAGCACGGACTTGTACTGCTGCGTGATGGCAGGCGCGCCGTTCAGCGCCACCGCCGTCTCTGCGTACGGGCCGAAGCCGGGCCGCACACTGTCGTAGCTCTGCAGGAAGCGGTCGCGCCGGAAGATGCCGGAAAGCTCCTTGTTCCAGGTGTAGAAGCCGATCGCTCGCGAGGTGAGCGGGTCGGCATTGAACTTGGCGAGCAGCGACTGCGCCAGTGACGCAATGCCCGACGGCAGAGCCGGCGAGCCGCCCCCGGCGAGGATCGCCGCGCCAATCTGTGCAGCAGCGTCGCTGGCCAGCGGCTGCTCGGTCGCTGTGCCGCTCGAGGCTCGCGTGACGAGCTCCGCCAACAGATTCTTGAACAGGGCGGCCTTGTTGATGGGCGAACCATCGCTGCCGTCCTCGGCGGCGAGCTCGACAGCCGCGTACAGCCCGTCGTCGAACGGCTTGAGCGCGCCGTTGATGACCTCCATCGACGGCATCACGGGCCGCTGGCCGAGCGCGGTGAGCGCCGCGGTGCGGTTCCGGAAGATGCGGTCCTTCAGCGCGGCGTCGCTCTTCGCCCAGGGCAGCACGTCGAGCTTCGTGACCGAGGCGCTCTTGTTCAGCGTGACCTCGCAGCCGTCGAAGTCCTCGGTGATGGTCAGATTCGGGTCGAAGACCGGGTGCTTGTCCTCGATCTTGTCGTCCGTGATGGCCGGAGGCTTCTTGGCGGTGGATTTCTGCGTGACCACCTCGTCCATGCCGAACACGTCGAGCGGGTTCGCGCACCCCGGCGAGAGCAGGACCACTGCACCGACAATCCCGATTCCGACGAGCGAGACCCGCATTGTCCGCCTCCCGAAAAGCAAGAGCGCGCAGCCGCGCGCCAAGGGGAAGTGTACCCCTCGGGAACGGGGGGTCAAACGCGAGCCGCTACAGCCGCTGCTTCAGCCTCGAGAGCAGCTGCAGCGCCTCGAGCGGCGTCAGGCGATCGATGTCGAGCTGGCGCAGGGTCTCGAGCACTTCGCCCTGGGCTTTCGTCCCCTCGGCAGGTGGCGCGAACAGATCGAGCTGGTTGTCGCTGACGCGGCGAGCGCGCGGGCGCCCCTCGGCGCTCGGCTCGGTGCCGGCGTGGCTGCCGCTCTCCAGCGCGGCGAGCACCGCGCGCGCGCGCGCCAGCACCGACTCCGGCAAGCCTGCCAGCCGCGCCACCGCGACGCCGTAGCTGCGGCTCGCCGCGCCCGGCACGAGCCGGTGCAGGAACACCACGTCGTCGCCGATCTCGCGCGCGCTGACGCTGTGGTTGGCGGCGTGCTCGCTGGCTTCCGCCAGGGCCGTGAGCTCGTGGTAGTGCGTGGCGAACAGGGCGCGCGCGGCGACGGCTTCGTCCAGGTACTCGGCGACGGCCCAGGCGATGGCCAGGCCGTCGAAGGTGCTCGTGCCGCGACCGATCTCGTCGAGGATGACCAGCGAGCGGCGCGTGGCCGAGCGCAGGATCTCCGCCGTCTCGCGCATCTCGACCATGAACGTGCTCTCGCCGCGCGCTAGGTTGTCGCTGGCGCCGACGCGCGAGAGCACGCGGTCGACCAGCCCGATGCGCGCCGTGCGCGCCGGCACGTAGCTGCCCATCTGCGCCAGGATCACCGTCAGCGCCACCTGCCGGAGCAGCGTGCTCTTGCCGGCCATGTTCGGCCCGGTCACGAGCCACAGGTGCTCGCCGCTGATCTCGAGCTTCACGTCGTTCGGCACGAAGCGCCCCGCCGCGGCCAGCCGCTCCACTACCGGGATGGCGCCCGTCGTGGATTTCCAGCAGCTCGCTGTCGTCGACCTCGGGGCGGCTAGTAGTCGTAGCGGTGCGCCACGTCGGCGAGCGACGCCGCCACGTCCCAGCGCGACAGCCGCGACGAGAGCGCCGCGATGCGCGCGTTCGCGGCGCCGGCGCGCCGCACCAGCTGCCGGATTAGCTCGAGCTCGCAGCTCGCGGTGCCGCTCCTCGGCGTGCGTGATGCGGTCGGCCAGGTCGTCGAGCTCGGTGCTGGTGTAGCGCTCACCCGCTGGCGACCGTCTGCTTGCGCCGCCAGTCCTCCGGCGCGCGCGAGAGCTGCGAGCGGCTGACCTCGATGTACCAGCCGAACACGCGCGTGTAGCGCACCTTGAGCGTGGCGATGCCGGTCGCTTCGCGCAGCCGCGCCTCGAGCTCGACCATGCGCTCGGCGCCGCTCTTCTTCAGCGCCGTCTTGCTCGTCCAGCTCCGCGTCGAAGCCCTGGCAGAACACGCCGCCGTCCTTGGGCTGCGCCGGAGGGCGCTCCACCAGCGCGCGCGCGAATTCGTCAGCCAGGTCGTCGACGGTGTCGACGGCCTCCCCGCCGAGGCCGAGCGTCTCGCGCGACGCCGCGATCCTCGACTGCGTCGAGCAACGCGACCGTCTGCCGCGCCGCGATCAGGCCGTCGCGCAGCGCGCCGAGGTCGCGCGGGTTCGCTTCGCCCAGCTTCGCGCGCGTGGCCAGCCGCTCCAGATCGCCGATGCCGCCGAGCAGTCCGCGCAGCTCGTCGCGCAGGCGCGGGTTGATCACGAACAGCTCGACCAGATCCAGCCGGCGGCGGATGCGCTCCACATCGAGCAGAGGCGCGAGCAGACGGCGGCGGAGCAGCCGCGCGCCGGCAGGTGTCTTCGTGGCATCGATGGCGCCGAGCAGGGTCGTCTCGCGCGCGCCGGACATCGACTGGACCAGCTCCAGGTGCTCCTGGGCGGTCGGGATCGATGAGCACGAGATCCGGACGGATCCCAGCTCGCGATGCGGCGAACCGGCAGCTCCGCGCCCGGGTTGCACGCCGCGGCGAAGCGCAGCGCGCGGGCCGCCGCCAGCCGGGCGGGTTCCGCAATCCCGACGGCGTCCGCGGCGAGCGTCGCCCAGGGCCTGCTCCACCTCGCTCTGCGTCCAGCGTGGCGTCCTGCCGGACTGCGGCTCGCGGCAGCGCGCCAGCGATGTGCTCGCCTTCGTCCCAGTCGGCGGGAACGAGCACCTCGCGTGGCGCAGCGCGGGACAGCTCGCCGAGCAGGGCCGCCGGATCCGGCAGCGCCGCCGCGCGGAGCTCCCCGGTGGAGAGGTCGAGCAGCGCAACGCCCACGCCGCCTTCGCCCGGCTCCACAGCCGCCAGCCAGTTGTTCTTCGACGCATCGAGCTGCTCGCGCTCGGTGATGAGCCCGGGCGTGATCACGCGCACCACCTCGCGCGGCACGATGCCCTTCACTTTGGACGGGTCGGCCATCTGCTCGCAAATGGCGACCTTGTGCCCGAGCTCGAGCAGCCGCGCGATGTAGCCGTGCGCCGCGTGGTGCGGCACGCCCGCCATCGGGATTTCGTCCTTCTTGCCCTTGTTGCGGCTGGTCAGCGTGAGATCGAGCAGCCGCGCGGCGAGCACCGCGTCGTCTTCGAACATCTCGTAGAAGTCGCCCATCCTGAAGAACAGGATGGAGTCCGGGTACGCACGCTTCGCCTCGGCGAACTGCTGCATCACCGGCGTCTTGCGCCCAGCCATCAGCTAATAATACAGATGGCTGACGGCGACGGAGTCCAGGCTGACGAGCGCGAGCCCTTCAGCGGCTCCATCCGCCACCGCCAGCTGGCCGATCTGCGGGACGAACACCATCGAGAGCGGAGTCGACCGACGTGGTCTGCGAAGTCAGGTTCGCCACCAGCGGGGAGAAGCCGCCGCTCGTCGTCCACCCGAACGACATGTCGCGCTCGGAAGGTGCGTCGCCGCGATACACGGCGAAGCGGGCGTTCAGGCTGCTGAACACGCAGGCGTTGTCGGGCTTGACCGGCACGCTGTCGACGACGCACCCGAGCACGGGACAGTCGGAGGGCGCGTCCTTCTGGTTGCACTTGTCGGCCTGCGCCTTGGTGGCGATCTCGAATGCGCGCCCCTTGAGCAACGCGCGCCGCGGATTGCAGTCGGGAACGCAGCGCCCGTCGGAGGCGGTGGTCATGTGGTGGCGGAAACCCGACTTGCTACCGGTCAGTATCCACTGGCGGCCGCCGCGGATCGTGTACTTCTGCTCCGCCGGCAAGCAGCAGCGTATCGTGCTCAGGGTCACGCCCTTGCCGCTGGGTTCGACGACCAGGTGGTCAGTGTAGGCCTCGCGAATCGTGAGGTCCCTGGCCAGGGTCGGCACGTCGGGCGTTCCGAACGCGCCCACGCAGTTGAAGTGGCCGTTGGACTCCCCGCCGCATTCCTTCGCCGCGTCCGTCTTCCAGTACGAGTCACCGCTGTCCGGCACGGCACTCTCGAGCTGCACGTAGTCCGCGTGGTTCAGCGCGAATCGGTCGAGGCTCTGGGTCACGCCCAGCGTGTTCTTCGCGTAGGCCTTCGTCGCGTCGTAGTCCTCGACGCCGCGGTCGCAGAAGAAGGCCCCCGGGTCACTGAAATCTGGCGCCGACAGTGCGAGGACGCCGGAGTTGCGGTCACCCATGATCGGCCCCTCGAAAGTCAGCGTGAAGTCCTCCCTGGCCGCATACGCGCGCGGTTCATTGAACGGCAGCACCAGCGAGTCGTTCTCCGCCGTGGCCGGATCGATATCGAGAGGGTTCTTGGCATCGCCGCGCTTCACGTAGGTCGACCCGATGAATGCCTGCGCCGGCGCAGAGGGTCCGAAGTCCACACCGAGCAACCGGGGCGGCGCTCCCTCGGGCGGCGCGCTGCCCTGAGGCGTGTGCAGGCGCGGGTAGGACCTGAGCGCCGGAGCGCGCACGCCCGTGCTGGAGTCCGCCAGGACGAAGTTGGCGCTCCGCGTGCGGTGCCGCTCGACCACATTGCAGCTCGCCTCGTCCGACACCGTCGGCGTGGGGTTGGCGCCGCTGCCCGTCTGGTAGCCTGCGATGCTCTGCGGGTCGCCGGCGCAGCCGCGGAAGTCCGGCGTGGAAGAGTGGTTGGCTTCCACCGGCCGCCGGCAGCGGGCGTCGAAGTCGTCCTCGTCGATCACGGCGATCTGACCGCTGGACAGCATCACGAACCCGAACACGCCCCTGAGCTTGCGGGGAGACGCGCCGCTGGAGAGATCGCTCGAGGTGCGATAGCTGGCGGCGACCGAATCGGTCGGGATCGACGGATCTGGATTGCACTCCTGCCCGATCTGGGCCACCCCGGTCTTTGGATCCGGAGTGGGCACGTCGCGCAGCGCAAACGTGATGTCCCGGGCAGGAGACGAGAACGCGAGCCTGTCAGGTGCCTCGAACGGCAGCCACGGCGAGCCCGGCCGCACGATGGGCGTGCGATCCGACGAACCGGGGCTCACGTCGAAGATCATGACGCTGCCGTCCATCTCGTCGATCGCATACGCGAAACGTTTGTTGTCCGTGGTCAGCGGGCTCACCGCCACACGGCTCGTCGTCACGACGCGCCCCGGCGAATCGAAGGACTCGGGCAGGAGCGGCGGCTCTTCGCTGACGTTGCAAGGATCGGAAACGTCGAAGACGTGCACCACCGGAGCGCCCTCGTCGGCCACGTAGAGCTTCTTTCCGGAAACCGCAAAACCGGCGGGACGGGTCAGGTAGCTCTGCGACGGCGGTCCGTAGTTGAGATCCGGCGGGGTGCAGCCCGCCTTCTGCAGATCGGGAGGCAGCGGCTGCTTGATGTCCGACGCGGGTAGGTCGACCTTCGGGTGGATGCGCCGCTCGACGGGGCATGCACCGAAGCTCCCGGGCGGACGGTCCAGCAGCTGCTGCGCGTCGATGATATCGATCTCGCCCAGCTTGGGCAGCGCCACGGCCAGCTTGCGACGCCCCGGCGGGTTCGTCTCCAGGGCGAGATCGGCCGCGCACTCGCCGCGCGTGGCGGCAACCGCCTGGCCCACCGCCCCTGCGTCGTCCGTGTAGGGCGCGGCGCAGCTCACCCGCTCGCGCGGCGGAGTGGCCGGATTGTTGTCGTCGTCCTTCGGCGGATCGACAAGGATCGCCATGCTGCCGGGAGCGCTGGGAAGCTTGCACGCGGGCCAGCTCGTCAGATCGCGGACCTGCTCGTAGCCGCCGTCGGACTTCCTCTGCGGCCGCCCGACGCAGCTCGAGGGCAGCGCGTAGATGCCCTGCTTGCCGGCCTCGGCCACACCGACGAACGTCGCCACGCCGCCCGGCGTCGAGACGATGTTGACCGGGTTCGCTCCCACTGGCAGGAAGCTGAAGCCCGGGGTCGACGGGTCCACGTCGACCACGTTGCCGGCGGTCAGGTCAACCACGGCGACCTCGCCGCGCAGCGTCTGCGTCACCAGAGCCAGCAGCCGGTTCGCCCCCGCGGCGTAGTCCGGGCAGTCGTTGATGTCGCGCCCCTGGCCGTCCGGACCGACGCACACGAAGGACACGGCGCCGCTGCGCTCGAGCGACCGGAGCGGCTGCGTCACCGGCGTCTGCGAACAGCCGCCCAGTGCGACCGCGGCAGCGGCGAAAGCGAGTACCAGGCCAAACGCCGCCCGGCCCGGAAGGGTGCGCTCTGGAAAGGTGACGCTCACTTCGATGCCCTCGGCGCCTTCGGATTGCCGATGGTCATGATGATCTGCCCGTAGGTGGGGTGTTGTTGATCCAGGTCGATCATCCCGATGTACGAGTCGGTGAAATGGCCGACGAAGCCATAGGCATACCCGGGTGCGTCCTGCGACGGGTCCACGCCGGGCGCCTGCGGTTCGATGTCCACGGCGAATGCATGCGGGCCACGGCCGGTCTCGATCCACTTCTCGATGGTGTCTGTGTCGGGGTTGTAGATGCCGATGCGGCGCGAGTCGAAACACACGACGAACACCCGACGTTCCCTGAGACCGGTCGGTCCGATGACATCGCCCACCAGGACCCGTGACGGCCCGAAAGGCAGCGGCACGGAACGGTAGAAGTGGGGCAGATCATCGCTGGAGGTGGCGCTCGCGTTCGTGCGCGTCTGTCCCACGAGCAGGCTCGAGGGAGTGCGGTTGGCGACGTAGATGCCCAGCGGGATGCCGGCGCAGCTCTTCAGGCAGTCGAACGCCGCGGCTCCCCCGCCCGTCTTGATGTCGCAGCGCCGCTCGCAGGCCTGGCGTCTCGAAGCGTCGATCGCGATGCCGCGCGAATCGAAGCTCACCGAATTCGCCGTGACATCGACCGAGCCGGACTGCTGGATGAAGGGACGCGCCGGATTGTTCGGCTGGCCGTTGGAGGCGTACTGGTCGCTGTAGTACCGGAACAGCCCGATCTGGGCGGCGTCGCGGTACGTCACCAGGAAGCCCGGCTGGTAATTGGTGGCGCTTCCCGTCGCGGGGTCCGGCACCGTCACCATCTCCGGCTCCGGCACCTCCGCGATGCCGATGGGGCGGCTCGGCATGTTGCCGACGATGAACTCCAGCTTCGGGCCCGTGCCGAAGCTGGTGGTGCCGTTGCCCCAGCTAGATGCGTCGTTGACGAACAGCGAGACCTTGCCCTCGGTCTGGTGGGTGACGGCGATGGCTTCGCCGTCCGGCGTCGCCGCGATACCGAAAGGCTCGGTCGGCAGCCGGAGCCCCCGAGTGTTTTCCTGATCCGGATTGTCGCCCACGCGATGCTGGTCGTCGCAGCGTCCGTTGTTGTTCCGCTGCCCGCATTCCAGTTCGAAGCTGGTGTGCTGGGCCTTTTCGTCGTCGTCGACCTCGACGTAGTGCAGCGTCGCGTCACCCCGAACGGGGATGAACAGGCGTCCGCCGGGCTGCGGGTTGCCCTGCGCATCGGCCGGGCGCGGGATGTACAGCACGTCGGTGGCGAACGCGCCGATGCCGACGCTGGCAACCACAACCGGACTTCCCCCGTCCTGCGGATGGACGGGGTCGAGGTGACCGCAACGGCCCGGTTCCAGCACGCGGTGCGCGGGGCTCTTGTCCCCAAGCGCCCCGCACGGCCTGCCCGCCCAGGGGCCGCTGCTGTCGACGCACCAATGGCTCGGCGCGCCCGCGTTCTGGTCGGTAGGGGCGAGGTCGCAGCGCTGGCTTGTCCCGCAATCGGCGTCGGACGTGCAGTAGTGTGGCGCCAGCGCGCGCAACCGGTCGAGATCGTACGCCTGCAGCGAGCCCGCGTTGTACTGCAGGTCGAAATCGCTGTTGGCCACGTACAGCCGGGTGGCTCCCGGGCTCACGGCCATGCCGACCGGGAAGTAGATGCTGTCGAGCGGCGGATCAACGCCGTGCCCCGGTGAGTAACAACCGGATGCGGCCGCAACGAGCACCGCGGCGAGTGCTCCCTGGGTCAACCTTCGGAAAAACGCCGCCATCGGGCGGCGGAGCCTAGTACATCGAGGCCGACAACGCGACGCGAGTTCCGGGCGCTTCCCCGGCCCACGCCGCGTCAGGCTCGAGGCGCGCAGCTCGGCCTCACGGCGACGAGTTCCGGACGGGCCCGGAGCCCGGCAAACTCTCGCCGTTCTATTGGGGGGGGTGGTATCAGCTAGGCGAGATCGAGGATCACGACGCCGCGCTCGACTGGCTCCTCGTCCTCGGTGGGCTCGGGGGCCGGCCGGTGCGTGTCGAGAGGCAACTCCAGACGCGGCCGTTCGCCTTGGTGGCGATGGAGCTCGTCTTCCTCACGACGCCGGATCTGGTCGATGATAAATGGAGGGAGCATTTGCAGCCTCGCTTTCGGGGGGTCCGCAGCCTGCAAAGCTGGAACTACTCGCTAATTTAGCGACACCCCGCGAAGGGTCAAGTTCAGTAGATCCCGAGCATTGATCAACACTTGCGCACCTCCGCCCACGGCCCGGCGGCCGGATCGCCAGCTTGCCGGCCGGAGCGCGCTGGCGTGCTAGCTTGCCCCTCGATGCGCGCCCACGCGCGGCTCGGCTGTTTTGCGCTCCTCTGGCTGGCCTGCGTGCTCGTCGCGGTACCGGCACAGGCAGCGTTCGGATACCACGACAAGAGCTGGCAGGGCACGAGCGAGCTTCTCGCCATCGCGCAGAACAAACTCGGCAAGGACCGCGTGCGCGTGGTCGAGAAGCTCGACTACGACGAGCTGAAGCCGGCCGACGGCGTCATCGTGCTGCATCCGGTGGTGCAACTCGACTACCAGGACATCAGCGCGTTCCTCCGGGCCGGCGGGCGCCTGGCAGTGCTGGACGACTACGGCACGGCCGCACCGCTGCTCGAGCACTTCCACATCCACCGCATCCCGGCTCCGACCCACCCGGCAGAGATGCTGCGGCACAATCCCGAGCTCGCGATTGCGGTACCGGCCGTACAGCAGGTCGCCGGCTACGAGCAGGGACGCCATCCGGTCGTGGCCAAGGTGCAGAAACTAGTCACCAACCACCCGACCGCGCTCGTCCACCCGAACCTGACGCCGGTCCTCACCATCCCCGCTGTCGGCGAACCCGACGCCACGCTGGCGGTCACCGGCATCATCGTCAACCGGGGCCGGCTGTTCGCGATGGGCGATCCCTCCGCTGTCATCAACCTGATGCTGCGCTATCCGGGCAACCGGGCGTTCACCGAGGGTCTGATCGACTACCTGCTGGAGGACGACACCTGGGGACGGCGCGAGCGGCACGCTTGTATCTGCTTGCCGGGCGCTTCGAGCAGAGCGGCCACTACGGCGGCGGCAGCACCCTGGCGCAGGATCTCCACGACTACCTGGGGGGCTTTCTGCAAATGCTCGGCGACGTGCACCGCGATGGTCTACCCGACACCCTGGCGCTGATCCTCGCCTCACTGGTCTCCCTGGGCGGCCTGGCGTGGGTGGGTCTGGTCTCCACGCGGCCCTACCGGCGCAGGACGCCGCGCTACGCCGCCGCCACGCCGTTGGTCGCCCAGGGCGGGGTCGCCGGCCGCGCCGCGGTGCTCGCCGCCCCGACGACCCACCGCGGGCTCGCACTGCTGGAGCTCAAGAGCGCCCTGGAAGAAGGCCTGGTCCACCGCCTGGGGCTCGACTCGCGCGTGGCGACGGCTACTCTCCTGTCCGAGATCGATCGACAGAACGCGCTCAGTCGGCGATCGTCCGGAGAGCTCAAGCAGATGCTGGACGAGTTGAAAAGGGTCGAGGCATCCGTCACGGCGTCGCAGCCGGTCCGGGTGAAGCAGCGCGACGTCGAACGAATCCAGAAGCGCGTGCTCGCCATCCTCGCCGAAGTCGACGAACATCTCGGGAGCACGCGGTGACGCACGCCCTGCAGGTCACCGAGATCGAGGCCGCCCGCGAGCGGCTGCTCGACGTGCAACGCCAGGTCACCAGGGTGTACATCGGGGAGTCCGCACCCGTGGACATGATGCTGGTCGCGCTGCTCGCGCGCGGGCACGTGCTGCTGGAGGGCGTACCGGGCATCGCGAAGACGACGCTGGTCAAGGCGTTCGCCACGACGCTCGGCTGCTCGGTGCGCCGCGTCCAGTTCACACCGGACCTGCTACCCGCGGACATCACGGGCACCTATGTGCTGAGCCCGAAGGACGGCACGTTCTCGCTCCGGGCTGGACCGATCTTCGCCAACGTCGTGCTCGCCGACGAGATCAACCGCGCGCCCGCCAAGACCCAGTCGGCCCTGCTCGAAGCCATGCAGGAGCGCCAGGTCACGATCGAAGGCGACCGTTTCGAGCTGCCCGATCCGTTCTTCGTGCTCGCCACGCAGAATCCGATCGATCTGGAGGGCACCTACCCTCTGCCCGAAGCGCAGATCGACCGCTTCCTGGTGCGCGTCCGGATGGGCTACCCCGCGGCGCGCGACGAGGTAACGATGCTCCGCGCTCACGGCGTGGCCGCACCCGAACCGGAATCCGTACTCAGCGCCAGCGACGCGCTCCAGCTCCAATCGATCGCCGCGCGCGTCCACGTCGAGGACGACATCTACGAGTACGCGGTGAGCCTGGTGGGCTACACGCGCACCCACCCGCGCGTGGTGCTGGGCGCGTCGCCCCGCGCATCGCTGGGCCTGCTGCGGGCCGCGAAGGCAAGAGCAGTGCTCGAGGGACGCCCCTTCACCACGCCCGACGACGTGCGCCACGTGGCGGGTCCGGTGCTCGCGCACCGCTTGATCCTGGTGCCGGAGCTCGAGGATGACGCGCGGGCACGCAGCGCCGTGATCGACGAGGCGCTGAACAAAGTCGGCTACCGGCGGGCAGTCAGGCCCGTCTAGGGCGCGCAAGGCCGCGCCTTTACAGCAGAATGTACTGGTTGACGCCCGCGGCGTGTGCGGACTGTACTCTCGGGACCATGAAACGCCTCAGCGTGCTGCTCGCTGTCTGCCTCGGTGTGACCGGGGCGGCGGCATGTTCCAACCAGAAGCCCGAGCCCCAGGTCGCCTCCTCCGCGGGCATGGAGGGCTACGCTTCGCGATATCCGAACAAGCTCGCCTCGACGCGCGGCCAGTTCGACCAACAGGAGTCGAAGGCGCGCGAGCTCACCGGAGCCTTCGCGACCTACCCCGACCAGCTCGACAAGCCGAACTGGTCGGACGTGGCCACGGTGGTCGACAAGGCGGACAGCTCCGGGAGGAGCAGCGCCTACGTCCAGCGCGCCGAGGCCGACAAGAACGTCTCCGAGTTCTTCGACGACGAGAAGGCCGAGATCGAGAAGAAGGTCGGCGGCGCGGCCAATTACGCCATCAAGAAGAAGGGCTGTGACGCCGACGCCTACGGCGCCACATCGCATGCGCTCGAGACCGCGGTCGACAAGCAACTCGAAAAGCGCATGCGCGAGCGCAACGAGGCGCAGGAGCTACATCGACGACCACGAGGACTCGATCGGCAAGAACAACGTCGACAAGCTGCAAAAGCAGGCCGACGACATCGCCTACGCCAGCTACCTGTCGAACATCGCCGTGATCCAGACCAAGGTCGACCTCGCGCGCATGGCGGCCGAGGCCTCGGACGTGAAGAGCACGCTGGAGCGCAGCATCAAGGACGAGCAGGCCGCGGCGAACGACGCGAACCGCTCGGACTCCGAGCGCAAGGCCGCCCAGGCGCGCCTGCAGGCCGACAAGGACGCGGAGGCACGCATCGACTCGGAGCTTTCGCAGGCCCAGACCGTGATGAAACAGGTCGACGATCGCGTCAAGAAGCTGAAGGCCGAGTACGACCAGGCGCTGAAGGATCTGAAAACCAAGATCCAGCAGAAACAACAGGCAGCGGGCAACAAGAGCTAGCGTTCGCTCTGCTCGTCGCGGGATCGCCGCCCTACTTGGTCAGGTCTGTCGTGGTGACGTTGGGCGGCGTCACCCCGGGCATCGGGAACGCCTGCCCGAACGTGAAGTACGCCGCACCGGGAAAGGTGCGGTAGCCGCGGGTGAGCGGGAAGCCCCAATCGGCGCGGAAGACGATGCGGTCGGCCTGGGGAAACAGCATCCGGATCCCCAGGCCGGCGTCCTGCTTGGGGCGAAGGTTCGAGAATCCGTCGAAGGCGTCACCCGTGTCATAGAACAGCACGCCGCCGAGCTGCGCCGAGAGCAGCTCCGCTGCGCGGGTGCGGAACTCGAGCGAGCCCGCCACCAGGTCCTGGCCGAGGAAGCTGTCGATCGGATAGCCCCTGAGACGCGTGTTGCCGCCCAGCGTGAAGCGCTGTCGCAGGTAGTTCTTCTCGTGGTCGGCCAGCACGGCGTCGTAGACCAGGCGCCCCGGGCCGAGGCTGGGCGAGACCACGCGGGTCTTGGCCTTGAACAGGGCGTCCGTACCCCCGTGGGCTGCCAGCTCGACCTGCGACGAGCCGAGCACGCGCACGAGCCCGTCGCCGAGCGGAGCGGTATAGGAGGCCGAGAGATAGGTGCCGAGCAGGGTCCGCGAGGAACCGAGCGCTCGGCTGGCGGGATAGACGCGCGCCAGGATGTCGTGACCGAGGCTGTAGTCCTCCTCGAGGCCCAGCGTGTTGAAGTCGTGGACGCGCAGGAAACGCGAAGTGTGGGCGTGGAGCTGGACGTACGGGCTGATGCGCGTATCGCTCACGGGAACCTGCGTCCCGGTGAATTCGCGCGCCGCACGCGGGTCGAACCTCGACAGATCCGTGGCGTGGAATCGCCGGCGGTACGCTTCCATTCCGACCGACAGATCCTGCTTCAGTCCGTGCCCGAACGACCGGGTCAGCTCGTAGTCCCCGTACCAGAGATCACTCTTGTACTCGTACGGGATCGCGTCGTCGGCCGGAGTGGCCGCTGCGTCGTAGGTGCGCTCGTTTCCTCCAACGAACAGCCGCGTGACCTCGGTGCGCCACAGGATGGTGGTGTCCCAGGCCCACTTGGCCTCCAGCGAATAGAGCGGCTGACCGTAGTAGAAGCTGCCGAACGACCCTTCGGGTCGACCGGTGTCGCGATTGACGATGACGTTGCCGCCGAAAGAGCCCTCGATGCGGCTGCCGGCGATTCGCGGGTCGTCGAACGCCCCGCCCAGCGAGAACGTATCCGGCTTGAGCACGAACAGGCCGCTGACGGAATTGTGCGTTCCGAACCAGTTGATCTCGCTCGGCTGCAGCACGAGGTAGTCGAGCGTCCCGTTCGAGACGCCGAAGTCCGTGTTCAGCCGGAGGCTCCACACGTCCTTGGTGATCACCACGACGCGCACACGGTCCGGCCGGCTGCCGGCCACGGGAACGATCAGCACTAGTGACAACTGCCGGAGATCACGCAGGTTGCGGGCCGACTCCTCGACGCGGTCCCGGTCATAGGGCTGGCCCGTATCGAACAGGAGCTCGCGGCGGACAACCCGCTTCCGCGTCGTGACGTGGAAGACGTTGAAGAAGTCCGGCACCGGGTCGGTCTCGTCGAACACGCCGAGCGGCACCACGTCGATGCGTTCGATGATCTTGCCTTCCGGGTGCGGGTCGATGCGCCCGTGGTCGCGCGCCAAGACGCGGTGGATCGCCTCGCGCTCGTAGGCGGAGTATTTCGACCCGGCCGCGCGCGCCGGAGCCGACGCCAGCACGACCGTGATGGCAGCCAGTCCGAGGGAGCTGCTGGTTCTGCGGCGGCCGGACAGCATGGAACCGGAAAAAGAGAGGACGCCCCGTGAATAGCAGGTCCGGCCGGCCAGATGGAGTGCGGGCGCTGGAAGCTGTGCCATCCCGAGCCCGCTGGCGGACAATTCCGGTGCAGCATGCCTTCATCCCGCGTCGCGACCTGGCTGGCTCTCCTCGCCGGCGCCCTGATCGGCGGCGCGGCCGCCGTGGTCGTCTCTTCGCGGTCCCGGCCGCCACCTCCGCCTCCGGCGGTGACCGAGCCGGCGCCGGTCTCCACGCCAAGCGCAGCGCCCGAGCGGCGGGCCGTCGCAGAAGCCGCGCCCGCTGACGCCGCCCCGGAGTCGGCGCCGACGGGCCCGGTGACCGCCTACGCGCCGTCCCTGCCAAACCGGCCGGGCGCCTTGAAGACCGCCTCGCTGCACTGCGCGTGGGGCCAGATCGAGGCCTGCCTGCAGACCGCAGCCGCCTTCCGCGACGGCCGGGGCACAGACGCCGACCCGGGCGAGGCCAGGCTCTACGAGCACCGCGCCCGCGAGCTTGCGATCGAACTGTGCGAAGAGGGCCATGCCGAGGCCTGCTATGCCATGGCGTACATGTACGAACACGGCGTCGGCGTCGCCCGGAAACCGGAAAAGGTCGCGGGCCTGATCGCGCGGGTGAGGATGCTCTGCCACATCAATGCAGTGCCAATCTGCAGGCGTGTGGTCCAGGACGCGGATGGGGGCTGACGCGCCGGGCGGGCACGGCTACTCGCGGCACCCCGCGTGAGCTACGCTCGCGCCGATGCAGGTCCACCCCACCCGCGCCGCGGTCGATCTGGCGCTCGCCGGCATCGGCACGGTCGTGGTCGGTGTGGTCGCGCGCGAAGCGGCGATCGTCGCCTGGGGCGGCGCGCTGCTCGTCGGCCTCGCGATCGCGCGTTCGGTCACGGAGCTCAGCGTGGCGCGCATCCGCGCGGCTGGGTTCGAGATGCTGTGGACCACCGAGCCGCGCCAGCGCCGTGTGGCGCGCGGCGAGACGATCGAGCTTGAAGCCGAAGTGCGCAACCGCGATACCCGCGCCGCGCGCTACGTCCAGCTGCGTGCGATCGCCGCGCCGGAGCTCCAGGTACGCCTTGACCCGCCGGACGGCGAGGTCCCCGCCGCAGGACGGCTGCGCGTCAAGGTAGAGATTTCCGCGCCGCGCGTCGGCCGCTACGGGCTGCACGGCTTGTCGCTCGAGGTGCAGGGCAATCCCGGCCTGTTCGAGGTCCCGCTCACCTTCGCCAACCCGTTCGGCCTGGAGGTGATGCCGCGCCCCTACGCGGTCGCGATGCGCTCGGCGCGCGGCGGGCGCAGCCGCATGACCGCCGAGGCCGGACGCCCCGGGCTCTTGTCGGGCGACGGAAACGAGCTCCGCGAGCTCCGCGAGCACCAGCCCGGCGATCCGTTCAAGCGCATCGCGTGGAAGGCGTCAGCGCGCCGCGGCGTGCTTCTGGTGCGCGACTACGAGCAGGAAGAGCGCGAGGTCGTGTGGCTCGTGCTCGATGCCTCGGTCGAGCTCTGGTCGGGCACTCCCGGCAAGGCGCCTCTCGACATCGCCATCGACGAGGTCTCGGCAGCGGCCGAGCGTCATCTCGCCCGCGGCGATCGCGTCGGGCTGGCGGTGGTCGCGTCGCGCGTGCTCGCCTGGCTGCCACCCGATCGCGGCCCCGCGCACGGCATCCACGTCATGAGCGCACTAGCGCACGCCGCTTCCACGCTGGACTCGGATCGCAGCGAGCTCGACGAAGCGGACGTGGCGGTGCGAGTGCTCGAGCACATGCGCCCCCTCGACCCAGCCGCTGTACGCAACGTGCACAGCCACGATCTGGATCGTATCGCCCGCCGGGCGGATCGCCTGCGCGCGCGTGCGCCCTTCGACGCGCCCGAGCCCTTCGCCGGCAGCGCGCGCGAGCGCGGCCTGCGCCGTTACCTCGCGGCGTTCGGCATCGGGTCCGCGCCGCGCCTGGAACCGGAGCGGCCGCGCACCGACCGCGAGTTGGCAGAGCTGTTCGAACGCTTGCAGAAGGAACGCCCTCGGCCCAGCGTCATCTACGTCTGGTCACCCGCGCCCGACCCGGCGGCGCGCCCGGCGGTCGAGCGTGCGCTCGCGCGCTTTCCCCGGCGCCGCATCGAGCTGTGCTGGGTCAGCATGAGCCACGTGCTCGGCATCCCGCGCGAAGGCTCACCCTTGATGCCCGCAGTCGCCGACGCCGTCGGACTGCGCGCGCAGGTGGCCCAGGAGCGCGGCGAGCGCGCGCTGCGCCACCTCGGCGTGCGCGTCCAGCGCTGGCGTCCCCGTCGCGTCGGTCCGCGCGTGGAAGCGGAACCCGGCAGCGGGCGGCCGCCAGCGGCATGACGCCGCGCAGGGGCTGCTATGCCCGGTTTGCCGTGCGGTAGTAGAATCCCGGGGCGATGCAGGCGTGCAAGCAGCCGGAATCGATCGAGATCGAGATCGACTCGCGCTGCAACCTGCGCTGTTCGATGTGCGCCGTGTCGAACACGCTCTCCGGACGACCGCAGAAAAGCCTCGCGCCCGCCGCGCTCGACGCGATGCTCGAGCACCATTTCCCGGACGTGGAGCGGCTCACGTTCATCGGCTACTCCGAACCGCTGCTCCACCCTGGGCTGCTCGAGCTGGTGCGCGTGGCCCGGGCGCGCGGGCGGCAGGTGACGCTGGCGACCAACGGATTGCTGCTCGGACCCGCGCTCGCCCGCGAGCTGCTCGCCTCTGGCGTCGACGAGTTCGCGATCTCGTTCGACACCACCGATCCGTCGCTGTTCCGGCGCATCCGCGGCGTCGCGAGGCACGCGGTCGTCGTGGACAACGTGAGGTCGCTACGCCGCGCCATCGATGACAGCGGCCTGCAAGCCGGGCTGGAGCTGCGCGCGGTGCTCGGTGCCGAAAACCTCGGCGAGACCGAAGCGCTGATCCGCTTCGCCGCGAACGAACGCGCCGGCATCATCACGTTCGTCCGCGAGATGCCGCTCGGTCGCACCCTGGAAAGTCTGTACGAGGCCTACGCTGGCGTCGACTGGCCACGGCTGGCCGCCCTGGCCGTCGACCTCGGCCTCAGGATCCATTTCTCGAGCCCGGATCCGCTCGCGGTACGGCGCTGCGAGTGGGCGACGCGCTCGACCTACGTGACGGTCGAAGGCGAGGTCGCGCCCTGCCAGATCGCGGCGCTCGATCCGGAGTACCGCTTCGGCAACCTCGAAAACCAGCGCTTCGGCGAAATCCACGCCGGGCCCGGCTACAGCGCGTTCCGCGCCGGCGTCGCGCGCGGCGACATTCCGCCGCCGTGCCGCGGCTGCGCCTGCGTGTTCGATATGGCCGAAGGCAGCGCGTCCGGCGCCCGCGCGTAGGCCGCGCACGCGACCTGTTCGAGGCTGGGCGACTGGAGCGGCGCGCGCGGGCAGGACGGCTCGCCGCTCGACAACCTCCCCGTCCCGGCCTACTGCACAAGCATGGACGCCGAGGGATGGGAGGCGCAGGGAACGTACCACTCGATCCGTGGACGGCGGGTTTTCGCGGTGGACAGCGGGGGCGAGCGGCCTTGCATGGTGGTCCTGCACGGCTATCCAACGTCTTCGTACGATTTCCACCAGGTGCTCCCGCGGCTCGCGACCCGCTACCGCGTGATCGTGCATGACCATCTCGGCTTCGGACTGTCGGACAAGCCGCGCGACTACTCGTACTCGCTGCACGAGCAGGCGGATGTGGCGCTAGCGTTGTGGCAGGAGCTCGGGGTCGACTCGGCGCATCTGGTGGCCCACGACTACGGCACCAGCGTGGCCACCGAGCTCCTCGCCCGCTACGAGCTCGGCTGCCGCCCGGTGGAGCTCCGCTCGCTCACGCTGTGCAACGGCAGCGTTCACATCGAGCTGGCGCATCTCCGGGTGATCCAGAAGCTGCTTTTGAGCGAAACGCTCGGCCCGCTGGTAGCGCGGCTCGGCAGCCAGCGCGTGTTCTCGTACAACATGAAAAAGCTCTGGGGCGCTCCGGCGCTGGTGTCGCGCGACGAGCTCGACGCGATGTGGGAGCTGCTGTCGCGCGATGACGGCAGGCTGCGCCTGCCGCAGATCACGCAGTACCTGCGCGAGCGCCGGCAGTTCTGGCACCGCTGGATCGGCGCGCTGGAAGAGTGCCCGCTGCCCGCGAACATCCTGTGGGGCACGGCGGATCCCGTCGCCGGACGCGACATGGCCGAGCTGCACCACACCGAGATCCCCCAGAGCCGATTGGCGCTGCTGGAAGGCGTCGGGCACTACCCGATGCTCGAAGCGCCCGAGCGCTGGTCGGACGCGCTGCTCGACCTTCTGGAGCTCGGCGCGGACACGACCACGCCGGGAGCGGAGCCGGCAGAACCGCCCATCGCGTGACGGAGTGCCCCGGCCGCCGTTCGACCCGGGGCTCGCTCTCCGTTTGACGCCCGCGCCGGGCTCTGGCTACAGACGCTGCATGGTTGTGCAAGCGTACGGCACCTGGAAGGCAGCGATCGATGCGGGGACGGTGGCGCGCGCTCCGAGCCCGCGCTTCGGCGCGCTCGACGTGCGCGGCGGCGCAGTGCGCTTCACCGAGTCGCGCGCTTCGGAGGGCGGGCGCACGACCGTCGTCGAGTGGCGGGACGGCGCTCTCTCGGACCTGATCCCCTCCGGCTTCAACGCGCGCACCCGCGTGCACGAGTACGGCGGAGGCGCGGTCTTCTATCACGGCGATGTGGTGTTCTTCTCCGCGTTCGCCGGCGGGCAGCTCTACCGCCTGGAGCGGCCCGGCGCCGATCCGATCGCCATCACGCCGGAGCCTCCAGAGCCGAACTCGCTCCGCTACGCCGACGGAACCGTCTCACCCGACGGTCACACGATCGTGTGCGTGCGCGAGCGGCACGAAGGCGGAGGGGTGACGAACGAGCTGGTCGCTTTCCCCTGCAACGGTTCGGCGGCGCCGCGCGTCGTCGCCTCGGGGCACGACTTCTTCGCCGCGCCGCGCTTCGATCCGTCGGGCAAACGCCTCTCGTGGCTCAGCTGGGACCACCCGCGCATGCCGTGGGACGGCACCGAGCTGTGGCTCGCCGACGTGGCGCCGGAGGGCGCGCTGTCCGGCGCGCAGCGCGTCACCGGTGGTCCCGAGGAGTCGATCATCGAGCCACGCTGGTCGCCCGACGGGGTGCTGCACTTCGGCTCCGATCGCGACGGTTTCTGGAACCTGTACCGGCTCGATTCGGACGACTGCGAGCGGTCGCTCACAGCGCTCGTGGGCGGCGAGGTCGGCTCTCCGGCGTGGGTCTTCGACACGCGCCGCTACGCGTTCCTCGGCGACGGCCGCATCGCCTGCGTCGTGACGCGCGCGGCGACGGACTCGCTCGAGCTCCTCGACCCACAGAGCGGGAAGCTCGAGCCGACCGGTCTCCGCTACACGTCGTACGCTCCAACGGCGCTCGCCGCGGGCGGCGGCCAGATCGCATTCGCCGCCGCGTCGCCGACCGATCCACCGGCGATCGTGCTGTTCGATCCAGATAGCGGGCGCGAGCAGCGCGTGCGGAGCACGTTCGACGCTCCCGATGCGACGAGCGTGTCCGTGCCGCGCGCGATCGAGTTTTCCACGCGAGACGGCGCGGTCGCGCACGCGTTCTTCTATCCGCCCAGGAATGCCGCGTTCGAGGGGCCGGCGGACGAGCGGCCGCCGCTGCGCGTGATCTGCCACGGCGGGCCCACCGGGCACACCTCGCCGCGCTTCTCGCCGGAGGTGCAGTACTACACCGAGCGGGGCATCGGCGTGGTGGACGTGAACTACCGCGGTAGCTCGGGCTACGGGCGCGCCTACCGCCGCCTGCTCGACGGGCGCTGGGGCGAGATCGACTGGCAGGACTGCGTCTCGGCGGCAGAGCACCTGGCCGCGGAGGGGCTCGCCGATCCGGCGCGCACCTGGGTGGAGGGCGGCAGCGCCGGCGGCTACGTCGTCTTGTGCGCGCTGGTGTTCGACCCAACGGCGTTTGCAGCGGGCGTGAGCCTATTCGGCGTGGCCGATGCCGAGGCACTGGCGCGCGACACGCACAAGTTCGAGTCACGCTACCTCGACACGATGATCGGCCCCTACCCCGCGCGCGCCGACCTGTACCGCGAGCGCTCGCCCGTGCACTTCGCCGACCGGCTGGAGCGGCCGCTGCTGCTTCTGCAGGGGCTCGACGACAAGGTGGTGCCGCCGAGCCAGGCCGAGATGATGGTCGAGGTGCTGGACGAAAAGCGCATCCCGCACGCCTATCTGGCCTTCGAGGGCGAGGGGCATGGATTCCGCAAGGAGCAGAACATCCGCCGCACGCTGGAGGCGACGCTGGTGTTCATCGGCCGGGTCTTCGGCTTCTCGCCCGCCGGCGAGCTCGCGCCACTCGAGAATCGCGCATCTCGAGGGCTGAGGCCGGAGGCGCGGATACGGCACCTGCGTGGCGTTGTCGGTCCTGCTGACGGTCGTCAACTCCAGGCCGTGTCTCGAACTGCGCCGGCGCCCCGGGGCGTCGGCTGCGCCGAACGACAACGGCATCGCTCATGTCGGTGGACACGCGGCTCTAGTATCATGGCGGGCATGTCCTCCCGCAGCTGGATAATCGCCGTCGCTTTACTGGCCGCCGCGTGCTCGAGCGGAGCCGAGTCCAACGTCACTCCGTCCGGAGGCGGCGGCGGCAGCGGCGGGTCGTCGGTCAAGACGTGCGTGTCCTGCGCCGCAGACACGAAGTGCGCTTCGGGGTCGAGCTGCACGATCCTGACCGGACAGGCGTGGTGCCTGCGCAGGTGTCCGAAAGGCGATGAATGCGGCGCTGGCGAGGCTTGTCTGCTCGAGAGCGGCGTCTCCGGCGACCCGCTCATGGTGTGCGTGCCGCAGGCGGAGTGCGGTCAGCCGCCGACCGGCGACGCGGGGCCGCCGGTGGATGCGGCACCACCCCCGCAGGACACCGGCGGCGGCACGGGCGGGAGTGGCGGCAGCGCAGCGGACGCTGGCGCAGGCTCGCCGCTGCTGTTCGCGGCTGTGGGCGACACACGCGGCTCCCTGCCGCTCACCGTGAGCTACCCGACAGCGGTCATCACGCAGATCTACACGACTATCCAGGGGCTCACACCGCGGCCCGCGTTCGTGGTGTCCACGGGAGACTACGCGTTCGAGATCGCCAGCGACACGTCGTCGCAGCTCGACCTGTATCTCGGCGCGCGCAAGGTCTTCACGGGCCCGTTCTATCCAGCGATGGGCAACCACGAGTGCACGTGGCTGACGACGTCCAACTGCGGGCCCGGCACAGCGGACGGGATGACCGCGCAGTACAAGGCGTTCTTGAGCAAGGTCCTCGCTTCAGCGGGCCAGACGCTGCCCTACTACGGCATCGAGCACGACGCGCCGGACGGCTCGTGGACGAGCAAATTCGTTTTCATCGCCGCCAACGCGTGGACGGACGCGCAGGGCGTCTGGCTCGACAAGACGCTGTCCGTGCCGACGACCTACACCTTCATCGTGCGTCACGAGCCGAGCAGCGCCAGCACCGCACCCGGCGTCAAGCCCTCCGACGCGATCATCGCCAAGCACCCGTACACGCTGATCATCGTCGGGCACATCCACACCTACAGCCACAACGGCCGGGAAGCGATGTTCGGCAATGGCGGCGCGCCGAAGAGCGGCACCAAGGGCTGGGGCTTCGGCCTGTTCCACCGGCGCGCAGACGGCGCGATCCAGGTCGAGGCGCGCGACTACCAGACCGCCGCGCCCGATCCATCGTTCACGTTCGCGGTGCACGCGGACGGAACGCCCGCGCCGTGAAACGCGCCGCGCTGCTCGCGGCGCTGGGCGGCGTTCTCCTCGCGTCGCTGGCTCTGTACAAGATCCGCCACCATGCGCCGGCGCAGTCTCTCGCATCGGCGCAGCCCAGCGCATCGGCCGCGCTCTTTGGCCCCGTACTACGCATCGCTCGCGCCCGCGTGCCCGTGGAGATCGACGCCGAACCGCAGGACTGGCGCGGACCACATGCACAGACCGGCGTGTGGAAAAGCGTGGACGGCCGCCGCGCGCCGGATTCGGAGGCGCACCTGTCGTGGGGCGACGGCAAGCTGTACGTGCTGCTCTACGCCGCCGACCAGGACATCCGCGCCAGCGTGAAGACGCCGGACGCGCCGCTCTGGCCAGAAGATGCTTTCCGTCTTGCGTTCACGCACGCGAAAGACGCATCGTCGCGTGTGATCTACGTCTCGCCCATCGGCACGCTCACCGACGAGATCGAGACAGGCAGGCGCGTCGACACCTCGTGGCAGTCCCGCGCCGTTGTGGCTCACGACCTCGACGGTACGCCGAACGATCCGCGCGACGACGACGAGGAGTGGATCATCGAAATGGCCATCCCGCTCTCGTCCATCGGCATGCGCGGCGTACCGGGCGCAAGCGTCGGCCTGTCGCTCGGGCGCTGCGACGTGCCGAAGGGCGCCGATCGGCGCTGCACCGCCTGGAAGGGCCGCATCGTCCTGCGCTGACTGCTGCCCGGGCGGCGCCGGCAGGCCGGCGCGGGCGCCTTCGCTGCAACGCTCGGCTCGCCGCGCGACTTCAGGCTACAGTCGGTGCACGATGAGCCGGGACCACGGACAATCGAAGGAGCGCGCGGACCCGAAGTCCATGCTGGGACAGCACGGACTGGTCGCGAAGCGCCACTTCGGGCAGAACTTCCTGGCCGACGCGCACCTGGCGGCGCGAATCGCGGAGCTGTGCACCACGCCGCCGGGCGGCACCGTGGTCGAGCTCGGCGCTGGGCTCGGCGCGCTGACGCGGCCGCTGCTCGAGCGAGCAGCGCGCGTCGTGGCGGTCGAGCGCGATCGCGATCTGGTCCCGGTGCTGCGCACCGAGCTCGCCCGGGCGATCGAGGAGGGTCGGCTGCAGCTGGAGGAAGCGGACGCGAAGGGCGTGAACCTCGCGGCGCTCTTCGCGGGCGGACCGCGGCCTCACGTGCTCGCCGGCAACCTGCCCTACCAGATCAGCGGGCCGCTTTTGGCGCGCGCGATCGAGCACGGCGCGCTGTTCGATCGCGTGGTGTTCCTGCTGCAGCTCGAGGTCGCTGACCGGCTCGCAGCGCGACCGGGCGACGAGGCGTACGGCGCGCTGTCTGTTTTCTCGCAGGCGCGCTTCGCGCCACGGCGGGCGTTCGTGGTGCGGCGCGGGGCGTTCTATCCGCAGCCGCGGGTGGACTCGGCCGTGGTCGTGCTCGAGCCGCTGGAGACGCCCTACGAAGAGACGGAAACGCTGCGCCAGCTCGTCCACGCCGCCTTCGGCAAGCGCCGCAAGAAGCTCGCCAACGCCTGGAAGGGGTTGTTCGACCTGGATGCCGAGGCGCTGTCGCAGGCGGCCGAGCGGGCCGACGTGGACCTAGGGGCGCGCGGCGAGACGCTGGATGTGGCAGCCTTCGCGCGTATGGCAGAGGAGCTCGAGCGATGAAGCAGAGGGCCACGGTCGCTGCGACGCTCGCCCTCGCGCTCGGCGCGATCAGCGCGTGCCGGAGCAAGCCCGCACCAGCCAACCCGCTGGTGAAGCGCGCGCAGTTCGGGATCTTCTTCGGCGGGCAGGTACAAGAGCGCCGGGAGATCCCATTCGAGGTCGACCGCGCCAGGCAGCTCTCGGGCTTCCGCATCGATTTCGACAGGCCGCTTCGCCAAGCCCACGAGGTGAAGTGGGAAATCAGCATGCCGGGCGGCGGACGCAGCCGCAAGCGACTGGTCCACGTGGATCAGCAGCAGGTGCACGCCGGGCAGAAGCGACTCGATCACCCCATGCCTTTCAAGCCAGGCGATCCACTGGGCGTCTGGAACCTCCGGGTCATGGTCGACCGGACGCTCGTCATCGACCGCATGTTCCGCGTGTACGACGCGGCTCGCCGCGCGCGCCAGCGCGCGCAACGCGACGGCGGCCCCTGACGCAGTGGTGAAGCGAGCCTGCGAGATGGCGTTGAATTGCCGGAGCGGACGCCGGGCGCTGGCGCTGGCGCTATCGCTGCCGGCACTCGGGGGCTGCGCATCGGCTCGATCGCTGGCAGCCGAGAACGTCGGCGCCCCACTGCACGCAACGGCGCCCACGGCCGCCCTGCTCGTCGTGGGCGAGGCCAGAGCGGACGTCGAACGGTCGTTCCGGGTTGCCCTGGGACGCTCCGACCGCGTGCGGCTCCGCCCCGCGGAGCAGACACGCCAAGCCTGGAACCCTCCAACCGACGCATCCGCTCCGACCGTGGAGGAGGCCTGCGACATCGGCCGCAGGCTGCAGGTCGAGAGCGTCATCATCGCGACTGCGCACGCCTCGGTCAGCGAAAACTCCTCCTGCGTCGCCACCGATATCTTGAGCAAGAACGGCCGCTGCGTCGCGTACCGCAAGGACGGGACGTACTCCGGCTCGGTGAGTGCCGACGTGCGCATCTTGGCAACATGGCCGTGCCGGCAACAACTCGCGCTCGGCGTCAGCGGCGGCACGGACGGCAAGGGCGTCCACGACAGCTCGACGGCGGCGGACCTGGCGCACCAGGCGTTCGAGCGGAATCTCGCGCGAGCCCTACCGGAAGCGTTCCCTATCGGCGCCCGCGTGACCGCGTCCGACGGCACGCGCGGCCGGATCCCGCGCGGCAGCAACGACGGCGTCCGTCACGGGCAGGTCCTGGGCGTCATGCGCGGCGACACGGCGGCGGGGCACGTGGTCGTGGACGACGTCCGCTCGCGGAGTGCGGACGTTGTGGCGTTCACAGGCGACGTCACGCTGCGCCGGGGCGACCTCCTGGCGGAATCGGGCACAACCTGTTGTCTCGAGCTCACGCCGGTGGCTGTGGCGCTCGGGGCAGACGTCGGCGGCCGGAGGCGCGTCGGCGGGGGCGGCGGGCTCCGCGTCGACTGGTACCAGCCGCTGGGCTCACTCCTGATCTCGAGCACCCTCGCCCGCGTTTCGGTCGGTGACGGCGTCGCCACGAACCTCTGGACCGCCGGAGCCGGCTGGATGTGGCGGATCTCCGAGCGCGGCTCGAGGCTGTACGCACTCCTGGGCGGGGGCGTCGAGGACTCGCGCAGCCACGGTCTGCACGCCGAGGGCGTGTTGGGTCAACTTGCGCTCGGGGCCAAGCTGCGGCTCAGCGACAACTTCTGGTTCGACGGCGAAGCCGGCTGGCAGCTCGGCACACGGATGGAGAGCTGGGGCTCAAGCTCCCCGCCTCCGTACGTCGACCTCGGCGGCCCGCTCGCACGAGCCGGGGTCGGCCTACGGATCCCGTAGAGCGCTCTAGTCCTTCTTCGAGGCGCGCTTTTCCCGGCGTTCCTCGTCGCGCTTGTCGGCGTCCTCGAAGTACGACTCCGTGAGCGGCGCCGCCTCCTCCATCCCCACGTACTCCTCGTGCGGCAGGAGCTGGAACTCCATGAACGTGCGGATGGTCGGCGGCGGCGGGTCGCCGTACAGCTCGAGCTGGGTGGCAGCCCAGGTCTCGCGCATGATCAGCTCACCGTGCTCGGGAGTCCCGGGCTCGCCCTCGTAGCGATCGAGCGCCTCGTCGGCGTCCTTGAGCTCGAGGCGGGCCTTGACCGGATCCACGTCGGCCTTGTCGATGTAACGGTCGGTGAGGAGCAGCGCGCGGTCCTCGAAGACCTCGGCGAAGCCCGGTCCCACAGCAACGTAGTGGACTTCGCCTTCCTTGTGGTAGCTGACGATGCCGGTTTTCAGCGCCGCGAGCAGCGGACGGTGGCCCGGCAATACGCCGAACTCGCCTTCGACGCTCGGCGCGGTGAGGTCGTGGACCTCCGCGCTCAGGGCGACGCCCTCGGGCGTGACGATCTGCAGATCGATATGCGGGGTCTCGGCCATCCAGATGCTCCGCTCAGGACGCCTGCTTCTTCAGCTCCTGCGCCTTCTTCTTCACCATCTCGATGTTGCCCTGCAGGTAGAAGGCCTGCTCGGGCAGATCGTCGAGACCGCCGTCGAGGATCTCCTTGAAGCCGGCGATCGTCTCCTTGAGCGGCACGTACTGGCCGGTGAGGCCGGTGAACTGGCTGGCGACGAAGAACGGCTGCGAGAGGAAGCGCTGGATCTTGCGCGCGCGCGCCACGACCAGCTTGTCGTCCTCGCTCAGCTCGTCCATGCCGAGAATCGCGATGATGTCCTGCAGGTCCTTGTACTTCTGCAGCGTCTGCTGCACGCCGACGCGCGACGGCGTAGTGCTCGTCGCCGACGATCTGCGGGTCGAGCATGGTGCTGGTCGAGTCGAGCGGATCGACGGCCGGGTAGATACCCAGCTCGGCGATCGCGCGCGAGAGCACCGTGGTGGCATCGAGATGCGCGAACGTCGTGGCCGGCGCGGGGTCGGTCAGGTCGTCCGCCGGGACGTAGATCGCCTGCACGCTGGTGATGCTGCCCTTGGTGGTGGAGGTGATGCGCTCCTGCAGCGCGCCCATCTCCGTCGCGAGCGTCGGCTGGTAGCCGACGGCGCTCGGCATGCGGCCGAGCAGCGCGGACACCTCGCTGCCAGCCTGCGTGAAGCGGAAGATGTTGTCGATGAAGAGCAGCACGTCCTGCCCTTCCTCGTCGCGGAAGTACTCCGCGGCGGTGAGGGCCGACAGCGCGACGCGGGCGCGCGCTCCGGGCGGCTCGTTCATCTGGCCGTAGACCAGCGCCGTCTTGCTGAGGACGGGCTCGCCGGTCTCGAGCTTCGACTCCTGCATCTCGAGGAACAGGTCGTTGCCTTCGCGGGTGCGCTCACCCACACCGGCAAAGCAGCTCACGCCGCCGTGCGCCTTGGCGACGTTGTTGATGAGCTCCTGGATGAGCACGGTCTTGCCCACGCCGGCGCCGCCGAACAGGCCGATCTTGCCGCCCTTCCTGTACGGAGCGAGCAGGTCGATAACCTTGATGCCGGTCTCGAACACCTCGACGTTGGTGCTCTGGTCGACGAACGGCGGGGGCCGCGCGGTGGATCGGCATCTTCTTCTTTGCGTTGACGGGCCCCGCCTCGTCCACGGGTTTGCCGACCACGTTCAGGATGCGCCCGAGCGTCTCGGGACCGACCGGCATCATGATCGGGCTGCCCGTGTCGGTGACCGCCGAGCCCCGGACCAGGCCCTCTGTGGCGTCCATGGCGACGGCGCGAACGACCGACTCGCCCAGGTGCTGGGCGACCTCGAGCACCAGGTTTTCCTTCTCGCTCGAGATGTTGGCGTTGGAGACGGTCAGCGCGTTGAGGATGCGGGGCAGCTTGCCGGGGGGAACTCCACGTCGACCACCGGCCCGATGACCCGGGTGATCTTGCCGACGTTGCCTTTGGTGCTGGTGTTCGTGGTCTCAGGCATTTCGCTCTCGTCCTGGGGGTTCGCTCGTGGCGCGCTCGGCTCCGATCCAGGCCTTTGCACGGCCTCTCGTCCGGGCCCGAGCCCGCGCGGCCGTCTAGCACGATGGGACCGGCCTGCCAACGGTCATGACGCGACGCGTGGGCGGGCGTTGCGAGCCGTCAACCGTCGAACAGGCGCAGCTGGCCGCCGCGGTCCGTCGGACGCCTGAAGCTGGCGGGGGCGGGACCGGCCGAGCCGCCCGTTTCCAGCCCCAGCCGTCGCGCCGTGGTCTCGAACAGGGCGCGGATCGCTTCGGCGTACGGGCCCGAACCGCTCATGCGACGCCCGAAGCGCGGATCGTCCAGACGGCCTCCGCGCGTCTGCCGGACGCGCGCGAGCACGCGCTCGGCCGCCAGCGGCAAGGCCTGGCGCAGCCGCCGCTCGAAGACGTGCTGCACGTTGCCCGGCAGGCGCAGCATGACGAGCGCCGCCGAGCGCGCGCCAGCGCGCGCGGCGGCCTCCAGCACGAGCGGGATATCCCGGTCGTTCAGCCCGGGGATGACCGGCGCCACGTTGACGGTCACTGGGATCCCCGCGTCGGCGAGCCGCTGCACGGTCCGGAGCCGCCGGACGGGAGTCGCCACCCCCGGCTCGATGGCGCGCGCGTTGTCCTGGTCGAAGAACGGCACGCTCACCGACACGCCGGCGCGCGCGAACGCCGCGAGCCGCGAGAGCACGTCGATGTCCCGCTCCACCAGCGGCGCCTTGGTGATGAGGTGCACGGGATTCCGGTACTCCGCGCAGACTTCCAGACAGCGCCGCGTGAGGGCGTAGCCGGCTTCGAGCGGCTGGTAGCAGTCGGTGTTGCCGCTGATGACGATCAGCTCGCCCTGCCAGGAGCGCCGTTCGAACACCTCGCGGAGCAGCGCGGGCGCTCGCGGTTTGACAACGATGCGCCGCTCGAAATCCACACCGCTGCCGAAGCCCAGGTACTCGTGGCTGGGGCGCGCGTAGCAGTACGCACAAGCGTGCTGGCAGCCCCGGTACGGGTTGAGACTCCAGCGGAAGCCTACGTCGGGGCTGTCGTTTTCGGCGAGGATGCTGCGTGAGTGATCCTCGTAGACCTGGAGCTGCTGCGTAGGTGGCTCGCCGAGATACTCGACGTGCGCCGACTGCCAGGGGTTCGGCGGATTGTCGACCGGCAGGGCCTTCACCCGCCGATCGTTATACTGTAACATCTGTTCAGTCAATAGCGAGGGCTCCGGCTGGGGCGGAATGTTGCAGGAACGGGCCGTGAGCGCGCGCGGGCACGAGCAACAAACGGGCCAGAATCCAAGCAGAAATCCGGGGAATCACGCCTTGGCTCGCGCTCGTTTTGCGGTATGCCTAACTTGCTGTGATCGGGCAGGAGACCATCGACCGTGTCCGACAACAGACGGGGATCGTTGCGCTTATCGGCGAGAGCGTGAAGCTCCAGAAGCGCGGCCGCAGCCACGTCGGGCTCTGCCCATTCCACAAGGAAAAGACGCCCAGCTTCCACGTCAACGAGGAGCGCGGCTTCTATCATTGCTTCGGTTGCGGCGCGTCCGGCGACGCCATCAAGTTCCTTCAGGAAATTTCCGGGCTGCCTTTCGTGGAGGCGGTCCGGGAGCTGGCGGCTCGTGTGGGTATCGAGGTCGTCGAGGACGCGTCCGACGCCGAGCGCAAACAGCAGGCGGAAGCGCGGCGCCGGCAGCAGGAGCTGTACGAAGTGGGCAACGCCGCAGCCGCTTTCTTCGAGCGCATGCTGCGCGAGCATCCGCTGCGACGAGGCGCTCTCGGCGAGCTGGAGCGCCGCGGTCTGTCCCCCACCTCGTCCACCGATTCGATCGCGGACGCGCTGCAGGCCTTCCGCATCGGCTATGCACCCTACGGCTGGGATCTGCTCTCGCGCTATCTGCTAGACAAGGGTTTCAGTCTGCAGGCCGCGGAAAGGGTCGGGCTGCTGGTACCGCGCAAGAGCGGCTCGGGGCACTACGATCGCTTCCGGCACCGGTTGATGTTCGCCGTGCTGGATCTGCACGGACGCGTTATCGCGTTCAGCGGCCGCGCGCTCGATCCGCCGGACGAAGCGGAGCTGCGCGAGGCGGGGCTCGAGGCAATGGGTTCGACGCAGAGCGAGGTCGCCAAGTACGTGAACTCGCCCGAGTCACCCATCTACAAGAAGCGCGAGGCGGTGTTCGGTCTGTACCAGGCGCGCCAGAGTCTGCGCAGCGACGCCGAGTGCGTCCTGGTCGAAGGCAACTTCGACGTGATGGGCTTGCATGCGCGCGGCATCCAGAACGTCGTCGCTCCGCTGGGCACGGCCTTTACTCCCGAGCAGGCCCGCCAGATCAAGCGCTTTGCGCCGGGCGTCACGCTGCTGTTCGACGGCGATTCGGCGGGCCGTCGTGCGGCCCGTGCCGCACGCGAAGCCTGCCGCGAAGCCGGCCTGCACGCGCGCGTCGCCACGCTCCCGGACGGGATCGATCCGGACGACCTCGCGCGCCAACAGGGCGCCGAGGCGGTGCGCCGCGTGATCGGCGCGGCCCGCGGCATGCTGGAATATCTCATCGACAGTGCCCTCGATGGGGGCTTCGCAGCCGACGACGCGCGGGCCCGGGCAGCAAAAATCCGGGAGGTCACCGAGCTGCTTGCGGCCGAGGACGACCCCGCCGTCCGCGCCATGGCCGAGCAGCACGCCGACCGCATCGCTGAGCGGCTCGGCATCGCAGATGCCCGCACTTTCCGGGCGCTTGCGGCCTCTGTGCGACACGCCTTGCGAGAACCGCGCCAAGGCGAGGGAAAGGGCCGACCGAAGCGTGCCGAGCCCCCGTCGAGGGCGCGATCACGAGACCGCCGCTTGGAGATCGGTCTAGAAATACTCGGCGCTTTCCTGGACTACCCCCAGCTTCTCGATACACAAGAAGGAGTAGAAGGGGTGCAGCTCCTTGAAGGCGATGCGGCCGCAGCAGTTGCTGCACTGCGTCAAGCTTGGGATGGAATGGCTTTGACAGACGCCGAACAAGTTCTTGCGAAGCTGGCGCCATCGATCCATCCATTCGCCGCTGCTCGGCTAGCGGCTCCTCGGCACGAGAAGCTCGAGGACGCGAAGCTGGAGTTTTCGGAGAACGTCAACAAGTTGAAACGGCTCGAGCTGACGCGCCAGAAGTCCGAAGTGGTGGAGGAACTCCAGCGCGCTGCAGCGAGCGGTGATTTCGACCAGGAAATCACGCTGCTCAGCGAGCACATGCGCCGTGCGCGGGAACGTCACGGTCTCTGAAGAGAGGTAGCGGTGGGAGCAAGAAAGTCGGAGCGCTCGACGAAGCAGGGCAAAGCGGCCGCGTCCAGCAAGGCCAAGACTTCGAAATCGTCCTCGAAGCAAGTGGCAGCCGGAACCCGGACCGGCGGCACTGCATCGCAGGCCAGCGCCAGGAACAGCAAGACAGGTTCGCGCGCGACTTCGAAGGCCAAGCAGGACTTGAAGTCCAAGGCCAACGGCAAGAGCACGGCGAAGGCCACCGCGACGTCAACATCCAACGGCAAGGGCACCGAGAAGGCGACGGGCGCCAAGGCCAACGGCAAGAGCGACGCAAGAGCCGCTCGCAACGCAACGCACGCCTCGCCCGCTGCCGGGACCAACGGCAAGGCGAAGGCCTCGACTTCCAGGTCGAAGAAGAGCGCCGAAAACGGCAAGAGCAAGAGCGACAACGCCCGCGAGGTCGCCCAGCTGATCACGCTCGGCAAGAGCAAGGGCTTCCTCACCTACGACGACGTGCACGACGCGCTGCCCGGCGATGACGTTGGCGCCGAGCAGATGGACGACGTGCTGAGCGCGCTGGGTGACGAGGACATCGAGGTCGTCGACGACAGTGCCAACCTCAAGGTCTCCACCCGCGCCGCGCCAGCGGAAAGCGCCACGACTCGCAAGTCTGCAGGCAAGGCCGACAGGGGAAGCGAGACAACGACCACGACGACGACGACGACCAAGACAGCCGACGACGACCTGTACAAGAGCAACGACCCGGTGCGCATGTACCTGCGCAAGATGGGCAGCGTGGCGCTGCTCACCCGGGAGGGCGAGGTCGAGATCGCCAAGCGCATCGAGGAGGGCGAGAACGAGGTGCTGGCGGCGATTCTCAACAGCCCCGTGGCGGTGCGCGAGATCATCGAGATCGGCGAAAAGCTCCGCAACCACAAGATCCGCGTCAAGGACATCGTGCGCGACGCCGAGGACGAAGAGCACGAGTTCGACGAGGAGGAAGCCGATCGCCGCATCATCCGCCTCATCGATCGGGTCAAGCGCATCGAGAAGAAGAACACGGACCAGGCCGAGGAGCGCAAGAACAGCGGACGACGCTCGCCGCAAGAAGATCGACAAGGCGCTCGGGGACAACAAGAAGGAGCTCGTCAAGACGCTCCAGGAGATGCGCCTCAACAAGAAGACGATCGACAAGATCGTCATCAAGCTGAAGACGATGATCGAGACGCGTCCAGCGCGCCCAGGGCAAGGCGCTGGAGTTCGAGCGGCAGAGCGGAACGACCAAGACCCAGCTCAAGAAGCTGGTGCGCGACGCCAGGGAAGATCCCGACGCGAAGAAGGAGCTCGCCCAGAAGCTCGGGGTGGAGCAGGTCCAGGTGGAAGACGTGGCCCTGGCTCTGAAGAACGCGCAGAAGGGCGTCAAGAAGGTCGAGGAGGAGCTCAAGATCGACGTTGCGGAGATGCTCAGGACCTACGCGGCCATCCGCGCCGGCGAGCGCAGGGCGGAGCGGGCAAAGGCCGAGCTGGTCGAAGCCAACCTGCGCCTGGTGGTGTCGATCGCCAAGAAGTACACGAACCGCGGCCTGCAGTTCCTGGACCTGATCCAGGAAGGCAACATCGGCTTGATGAAGGCGGTCGACAAGTTCGAGTACAAGCGCGGCTACAAGTTCAGCACCTACGCGACGTGGTGGATCCGCCAGGCGATAACCCGGGCGATCGCCGATCAGGCGCGCACCATCCGCATCCCGGTGCACATGATCGAGACGATCAACAAGCTCATCCGCACCTCGCGCTATCTCGTGCAGGAGTTCGGCCGCGAGCCGACGCCCGAGGAGATCGCCGAGAAAATGGAGCTGCCGCTCGACAAGGTGCGCAAGGTCCTCAAGATCGCGAAAGAGCCGATCAGCCTCGAGACGCCCATCGGCGAGGAAGAAGACAGCCACCTCGGCGACTTCATCGAGGACAAGAGCGTCAGTCAGCCCTGCCGACGCGGTCATCAACATGAACCTCTCCGAGCAGACGCGCAAGGTGCTCAAGACGCTGACTCCCCGCGAGGAGAAGGTGCTGCGCATGCGCTTCGGCATCGGCGAGAAGAGCGACCACACGCTCGAGGAAGTCGGACAGGACTTCGAAGTCACGCGCGAGCGCATCCGCCAGATCGAGGCGAAGGCGCTCCGCAAGCTGCGCCATCCGAGCCGCAGCAAGCAGCTGAAGAGCTTCATCGACAGCTGAGCTCAGTCGTTCTTCGCGCCGAGGCAGATCCAGTCGTAGAGCGTCTGCATTTGTGCGGGTGGGAGCGGCGCGCCGTTCTTCGGCATGGGCAGGCCCATGCACATGCCGTGGCCGGTCAGCTTGTGCACCAGATAGCTCTGGTCCGGAGCGCCAGGGACGACGAGCGGCCTGCCGTCGCAACACTCGTGCGAGTGGGCGCTGGTGATCGACGCATAGTCGCTCCAACCGGCGGAGCCGTGACAGGCCTCCCCGCTGCAGCTGCCGGAAAGGAGCGGAGCGACGTCCGCGGAGAAGCTGACCGAGCTTTGCGAAGGCGTGCAGCCGGCGTCCCCCTTGTCCTGGCCGGCATCCACGCACTGGATTCCTGCGTCGATGAGGAAGGTACCGGATCCTCCGGAACCCGCTGTTCCCGAATCGCCTGGTACGTTGCTGGGCCCGCTCTGCGGCGAGCTGCTGCAACCGAGCGGTCCCAGCAACAGCGCGAGCAGGCAGCACAAGCTTCGCATCGGTTCAACAAGCAACGGCACGCGGGCGTTATGCCCGCATCGCGAAATCCCATTCTGCCAGCTTTCCGGCCGGCGGTGCCGGAAGGCGGCATCTTGCGTCGAGCCGTGACCTAGCCGGGTGGGGCGCGGACCTCCCGGTGAGAGGCCGCGCCCGGTACTCCACCGAGCGGGCTGCTTGCATCGCGGGCGGCCCGGCGGCAGGTTCAGTCGACCGGCGCTGGCAGGCGCCGCCACGAAAGGGGCCAGCATGTCGAAGAGAGCGTTGTCCGGGTCGGGGAGGTCGCGCTGCATGCGCGCAACAGCGTCATCGTTCGGCAACGCAGCGCTGGCCGCGCTGCTCGGTCTGGGCGTGTGGTCGGGATGTGGCTCCTCCGGCAACAACTCGCCGGGCACAGGCGGAACGGGCGGCGGCCAGGCCGACGCGAGCGCCGGGGCCGCCGGAACGTCGGGCTCGGGCGGCAGTGCGGGCTCGGGCGGCAGTGCGGGCTCGGGCGGCAGTGCGGGCTCGGGCGGCAGTGCGGGCTCGGGCGGCAGTGCGGGCTCGGGCGGCAGTGCGGGCTCGGGCGGCAGTGCGGGCTCGGGCGGCAGTGCGGGCTCGGGCGGCAGTGCGGGCTCGGGCGGCAGTGCGGGCTCGGGCGGCAGCGGCGGGGCCGGCCCCGGTTCCGTGCTCGAGTACCACAACTCGCCGACGCGCGATGGGCTGTACGTCGATGCGTTGATCACGAAGAACAAGGCGAAGACCACCCACATGGACACGACGTTCAAGGCCTCGCTAAGCGGTCCGACGTACGCCCAGCCCCTCTACTTTGCCGGCGGTCCCGGCGGGAAGGACCTGGTCATCGCGTCCACCGAGCAGAACGACGTCGTCGCGTTCGACGCCGCCGACGGCAGCGTGGTCTGGCAGAAGCACCTCGCCACGCCGGTGCCTCTCGGCAAACTGCCTTGCGGCAACATCAACCCGCTCGGCATCACCGGCGCAGGCGTCATCGATCCGGCGACGCGTCGCCTGTTCGTGGATGCGATGACGACCCCCGACGGCGGAACGACCAAGAAGCACATGGTGTACGCGCTGTCGATCGACACCGGGGCGATCGTCAGCGGTTGGCCGGTGGACATCTCGGCGAAGGTCAAGGACGGCAGCCGCACGTTCAACTCCAGCGTGCAGAACGAACGCGGCGCGCTCACCATCCTGAACGGCACCGTCTACATCCCGTACGGCGGGCACTACGGCGACTGCGGCACCTACTACGGTTGGCTGGTGGCCATCCCCATCAACAACCCGGCCGCACCCACAGGCTGGGCCACGCGCGCCCGGGGCGGTGGCATCTGGTCGCCGGTCGGAGTCTCGTCCGACGGCAGCTCGCTATTCGTGGCCACCGGCAACACCTTTGGCGCCAACACCTGGAGCGACGGCGAGGGCGTGCTCCGGCTCGGCGCCGGCCCGACCTATAGCCAGCAGGCCAAGGACTACTTCGCACCGTCGAACTGGAAGAGCCTGGACAACTCCGACACCGACATCGGCAGCTCCGGCGCCGTACTGGTCGACGTGCCGGGCGCCACGCCGTCCAAGCTCGCTGTCGCGATGGGCAAGAACGGCGTCGCCTATCTGCTCGACCGGAGCAACCTGGGTGGCATCGGCACGGGCAACGGTATCACCGGCGAAGGCGTGACGAGCGCGCGCGTGTCGAACGGCACGCTGATCCAGGGCGAAGTGGCCTACACGACGTCGCAGGGAACCTACGTCGTGTTCAACGGCAGCGCGCTCAACTGCCCCGCCTCCAACGGCGATCTTGGAGCGCTGCGCATCAGCAAGACGTTGCCGCCGCAGATCAGCGTGGCGTGGTGCGCCAACCAGGGCGGCGGAGGCTCGCCCATCGTGACGACCACCGACGGGCACGCCAACGCCGTGGTGTGGGGCCTCGGCGCGGGCAGCAGCGATCGCCTGCGGGCGTTCGACGGCGACACGGGCCAGGTGCTGTTCGACGGGACCGGCGCCCAGAACGCCATGCAGAACCTCCGCCGCTACCAGACGCCGATCGCCGCCAAGGGGCGTATCTTCGTCGCCGGGGACAACGCGTTGTACGCGTTCACCACGCAGTAGGCTATTCGAGACGCAGCTCCTTCATCCGGCGCCACAGCGTGGTGCGGCTGATCCCGAGCAGCTTCGCCGCCGCCCCGCGACGATGGCGCGTCGTGCCGAGCGCGGCGAGGATACTCTGCCGGTCCGGCCACGGCTCGAGCAACCGGGCCGCGTCCGGCGCGCCTCCCGGGGAAGCGACGCGCGGGGCGGGTGGTGGCTTCGGCGGCGACGCCGGGGGCGCACTCTCCGCCAGCGGCGGGACTCCCGCGCCCAGCGACGTGCGCTCGCCGCGGATCTCCGATGGCAGGTCCTCGGGATGGATCGTCTGGCCCTCGCACACTGCGGTGGCATATTCGAGCGCATTTTCGAGCTGTCGCACGTTGCCGGGCCAGAAGTACGACAGCAGCACGCGCATCGCCGAGGGCGAGAGCCTGAGCGCACGGTGGCGCTGACCGACCCGCCCCAGGAGGTGGAGGGTGAGAAGCTCCAGATCCTCGCGACGCTCGCGCAGCGGCGGCAGCACGATCGGCACCACGTCGAGTCGGTAGAACAGATCCTCGCGGAAGCGCTTCTCGGCCACCGCGCGCGGTAGATCCTGGTGCGTGGCGGCGATCACGCGCGCCCGGAAAGGACGGCTGACTGTCTCGCCGACCCGCTCGAAGCTGCGCTCCTGCAGCACGCGCAGGAGCTTGACCTGGAGCGGTAGCGGCAGATCACCGATCTCGTCGAGGAACACGGTCCCGTCACCCGCCACCTCGAACCGCCCCGGCTTGTCCCTGACGGCGCCCGTGAACGCCCCGCGCGCGTGACCGAACAGCTCGGTTTCGAGCAGGTTCTCGGGGAGTGCACCGCAGTTGACCGCGACGAAGGGGTGACCCGCGTGCGTGGAGCGCGCGTGGACGGCGCGGGCGACAAGCTCCTTGCCGGTGCCGCTCTCGCCGCTGATGAGCACCGTGGCGTCGCTATCGCGCAGATGATCGATGAGATGGAACACGCGGCGCATGGCCTGCGAGCGCGCCACCATGCCCTCGAAGATGACAGGGCCGTTCGAGTCGTCGTTGGCATCGGCCAGATCGATGGGCGCTTCGGGGCGCACCACGATCAGATAACGGCGCGACGAAGGCGACAGACCGCAGCCAACGTTGGCGTCGAGGACTGCGCCTGTCACCGACACCGGCCTGGGCGCGCCGTCGCCGCTGCGGACGTCCGCCCGCCAGCCCTCTCGACGCTCGCCCGACAGCAGCGCGGAGCGGAAGTAGGCACCTTCCCCGAACAGCCCTGCGCCGAGGATCTCCGAAACGGGACGCCCGATCAGCTCCTTCGTCGGCCGCGCGACAAGCTCGGCCAACAGGCGTGAGCAGCGCTGCACCTCGAACTGCTCGTCCACGACCAGCACACCGCGCCCCAGCGAGTCCATCAACGACTGCATGCCGGCCCAGGTCGCCTCCACCAAGGCGCCGGCGGCCCCCTGCTCGTCCAGCGGCCGGAACGTTTCCACCGCGCCGATGACCTTGCCGGCGCGATCGCGGATCGCCGCGGCGCTCTTCAGGACGGGAAGCCGCCGGCCGTCGCCCTGGTGGATCTCGACCGGCACGTCCGAGAAGTCGCCACGCTCGAAGATGCCGCACGACTCGAGGCAGGTACTGCACTTGAACCCGGTCAGGCAGCTCCGCCCCAGCACGTCCTCTCGCGACACCCCGGTCAACGCCTCGGCGCGCTCGTTGAACGCCACGAGATTGCGCTCGGCGTCGACCACGAACACCGCGTCGTGGGTCTTGCCGGCCAACGCCTCGACCAGTCCCTCCCGCGCCTGCCGCCCCATCCGGCGCAGCGCCGTCTCGGCCCAGCCTGTTCGTGTCTCGCTCATACAGCCGCCAGGAACATCTAGGAACAGTTTGCTACTGGAAGCTACACTCTGCAACGCTCTGGAACATCAGTGCTCGGACGAGGATCCGCAAGTACTTGGAATCGTTGAGGACACTACTTTGGCATGGGCTCTGCTGTGTGTGGCGGTGACACCTCGAAGGAGGCACCCCGTGAAAAAGCTGCTCGTACTCGGCGGCGGTACCGCCGGCACCATGATGGTCAACAAGCTGGCCCGCCGCCTGTCGTCCGACACGTGGAAGATCACCGTCGTCGACAAGGACCCCATCCACTACTACCAGCCGGGCTTCCTGTTCATCCCGTTCGGCGTCTACACGCCCGACGAGGTCACGCGGCCCAAGTCGGAGTTCCTGCCGCTGGGCGTCGAGCTCGTGCAGAGCGGCATCGACGTCATCGAGCCCGACAAGAAGCGCGTGAAGCTCGCGACCGGGCAGTACCTCTCCTACGACATCCTGATCATCGCCACGGGCACGCAGGTGCGGCCCGACCAGATCGAGGGACTGACAGGCGAAGGCTGGCGGAAGAACATCTTCGACTTCTACACGCTGGAAGGCTCGACCGCGCTCGCCAAGGCCCTGCGCCACTGGGAAGGCGGACGCCTGGTACTGAACGTCGCCGAGATGCCGATCAAGTGCCCGGTCGCGCCGCTCGAGTTCCTGTTCCTGGCCGACTCGCACTTCCACGAGCTCGGCATCCGCGACAAGGTCGAGCTCGTCTACGCGACCCCGCTCGACGGCGCATTCACCAAGCCGCGCGCCTCGGCACTCCTGGGCGAGCTGCTCGAGCGCAAGAACGTCCGCGTGGTGCCGAACTTCGACCTGGGAGAGGTCGACGGCGCGAACAATCGCATCAAGAGCTACGACGGCAAGGAGCTCGACTACGACCTGTTCGTGTCCATCCCCACCAACATGGGCGACGATGCGATGGAGCGTTCGGGCATGGGCGACGAGCTCAACTACGTGCCGACGCACAAGAACACGCTCAAGGCGCTCGACCACGAGGACATGTTCGTGATCGGCGATGCGACGAACCTGCCGGCTTCCAAGGCCGGCTCGGTAGCGCACTTCGAGGCCGAGGTGCTGACCGAGAACATCCTGCGCCAGATCGAGGGGCAGGATCTCCTGCCCGCGTTCGACGGCCACGCGAACTGCTTCATCGAGTCGGGCTTCGGCAAGGGGCTGCTCATCGATTTCAACTACGAGACCGAGCCGCTGCCCGGCAAGTTCCCCCTGCCCGCCGTGGGGCCGTTCTCGCTGCTCGCCGAGAGCCGCATGAACCACTGGGGCAAGATGATGTTCCGCTGGGTGTACTTCAACCAGCTCATCCGCGGCGTCGAGCTGCCGCTCGAAGCGCAGATGCTGATGGCCGGGAAGCAGGCGGCGTGATGGCAAACACAATCCAGCTCCAGCCCTCCCCTGCCCCGCGCGAGCCGGACCTCGCGCGGGAGCTCGCGAGGATGAACGAACGGCTCGACACCCTGAACCAGCGCGTCGAACACCTCTACAGGAAGGCGCTCGCCGCCGAGGAGCTCAAGGACGAGCTCGTCCCCGTGCTCAAGGACGCCATGGCGGCCATGAGCGACAAGCTCGGCGAGATGGAAACCGAGTTCAACTCCGAACAGGTCCTCCACCTCTTGCGCAAGGTCCTCCGGAGCACCCCCAGATTCATCCGGGCACTGGAACAGCTCGAGAATCTGGAAAGCCTCGTGGACGAGCTTTCGCCGCTCGGCCGCGACATCGTCCGCAGCACGGTCGAGACGCTGCAGCACGCCGAGGACCGCGGTTGGTTCCGCATGTCCCAGGGCGCGATGGAACTGTTCGACCGCATCGCTGCAGGGACGACGCAGGAGGACCTGGACCGGCTGGGCGACAACATGATGCTGATCGTGAACACCGTGAAGCGCATGACCCAACCCCAGATGCTCGCGGTCGCGAACAATGCGCTCGGCGCGTTGGATGCAGAGCACGAAGCGCCGCCGAAGGTGAGCTTGTGGCGGCTGATGCGTTCGATGCGCGACCCCGAAGTCCAGAGCGGGCTCGCCGTGATGCTGGAGCTCACGCGCCAGATCGCCCGCCGCCCCCAGATTCCGCCGAACGGCGACCAGAGGAAGGAGTTGTGAGATGACCGAGATCCAGATTTCCGGAAGGAACATCGCGGTGAACGCGGAGGGGTTCCTCGAGAGCCCGAACGACTGGTCTCCGGAGGTTGCCGAGTACCTGGCAAGTGCCGCCGGAATCCAGCTCACCGAGCAGCACTGGGACGTGATCCGCTTCTGCCGCAAGGACTACGAAGCGACCGGCAAGTCGCCGGGCGTTCGACGCATCACGAAGATCGGCGGCGTGCCGACCAAAGCCATGTACGCGCTGTTCCCGGGCGGGCCGGGCAAGCTCAGCGCCAAGCTTGCCGGGCTCAGCAAGCCGGTGGGTTGCGTCTGAAAACGAAAGGACGACGAGAAATGACCGCAACAGCACCCGTAGGAAACGTCGCAGCAGCGCCGGGGTTCATGCCGAGCGCGGAGCCCGAGCCCATCAAGAAGGTGTCGATCATCTGCTCCAAGGGTAGCCTCGACATGGCGTATCCGGGCCTGATCCTCGCCAACGCGGCGCGCATGTCGGGCATCGAGGCCGTGTTGTTCTTCACCTTCTGGGGGCTCGACATCGTCACCGAGAAGAAGATCGATCACCTGCACGTGAGCCCGGTCGGCAATCCGAGCATGCCGATGCCGACGATGCTCGGCGGCCTACCCGGGATGGAGTCGATGGCCACGCACATGATGAAGAAGACCATCGACAAGCTCGACATCCCGCCGGTGCGCGAGATGATCGAAACGCTCGGCGACGCGGGCGCGGAGATGTACGCTTGCCGGCTCGCGGCGGACATGATGGGCCTGACGAAGGACGACTTCATGCCGCAGGTGCAGGACATCATCAGCGCCATGGACTTCTTCGACCACTCGAAGGGAGCCAACATCATCTTCATCTGAGCCCTGATCCCCGCTTCCCCCTCCCGAAGGCGCCCCGGAGCCGCTCGCTCCGGGGCGCCGCTCCATGGAGTTCCAGCCTCGAGGCGTTGCCTGGAGCGACGCACCGGGGGAGACTTCCGGCGGGCTCCGGGAATGCCGACCGCGCTGCTGATCGTCTCGTTGCTGGTCCAGCTCGCTGCCGCGTGGCAGGCGCTGCGCCTGGTCCGCATCACTGGGCGTCGCAGCGCCTGGGTGCTGATCGCGACAGCCGTCCTGCTGATGGCCATGCGGCGCTTCGTCACGCTCGTGGATGTCACCACCAGGCACGAGAAGCTCGATCCACTCGCGGAGCTGATCGCACTGGGCATCTCGCTGCTGATGCTGGGCGGCATCTCGCTCATCGCGCCGCTGTTCCGATCGATCGAGAGCTCGCGACGCGAGCTGGCCGAGAGCGAGGAACGCTACGTGGCGCTGATTCGCGACTCGCCGGACGCCATCGTCGCCGTGGCAGAGGACGGCACCATCGAGAACTTCAACCCGGAAGCCACTCGAATCACGGGGCTGGAGCTGGAGCAGGTCCAGGGCCGAACGCTGTCGCAAGCCGGGTTCCTCGCCAGCTATGAGCTCGAGCGTCTGGAGGCCGAGCTCGAGCGGGCGCACTCGACACGCCGCGCCGGTCCGGTCGAGCTGGAGGTCCTGCACCACGCGGGCGGCTCCGTACCGGTCGAAGCGAACCTGCAGCGCGTCGAAGGCCGGCACCGGCGGGTCAAGATCGTCCTGCGCGACATCAGCGCGAGGCGAAAAGCCGAGAAAGAGGCCGCGGCGCTGGAGCTCCAGCTGCAGGACGCGCGACGGCTCGAGGCGCTTGGACGGCTCGCCGGCGGTGTCGCGCACGACTTCAACAACCTGCTCACGGTCATCATCGGAACCTGCGAGCTCGTGCTGGGCAATGACCGGCTGCCCAACGCGATGCGGGCAGATCTGGAGGCGGCATGCGAGGCCGCAAAGCGCGCCGCCAACCTCACCAGACAGCTGCTTGCATTCAGCCGCCGCCAGGTGCTCCAGGCCGAGCAGGTCGATCTGAACGACGCCGTGAACGGGCTCCGGGACCTGCTTTCAAGGGTCATCGGCGAGCACATCCAGTTCGAGATCGAATGCTCGGCCGAACATGGGTCGGTCTGGGTCGACCCTGCGCAGCTGGATCAGGTCGTGCTGAACCTGGTGACCAACGCACGTGATGCGATGCCCGAAGGAGGCTTTCTCGGCGTCAGAACCGACAACGTCGAGCTCGACGCCGAGACGGCGCAGAGCCGCGGGCTCCGGCAGGGTCGCTATGTCGCTCTCTCGGTCATCGACAGCGGCCGGGGCATGGACGCCGAGACGCGCCGTCGCCTCTTCGAGCCGTTCTTCACCACCAAGAGCCTGGGCAAGGGAGCCGGGCTAGGCCTCGCCACCGTCTACGGGATCGTCAAGCAGAGCGCTGGCGACGTCGAGGTGGAGAGCGCGCCTGACCGGGGCACCACGCTGCGCGTGCTGCTTCCGTGGTGCGCGGGCGAAGAGAAGCCCGAGGAGCCGGCAGCAGCTGTCGAGAAGGCTTCCTCCGGGAACCCGGGCGTTGTGCTGCTGGTGGAAGACGAGCCTGCGGTCAGGGATGTGCTTCGACGTGGGTTGCTCTCGGCCGGGTTCCAGGTGCTCGTCGCGGGCAACGCCGACCAGGCGCTCCGGCAGTGCCGCAGCGCCGATGGAGAGATCGACGCGATGGTCTCCGACGTCGTCATGCCGGGCCGGAGCGGACCGGAGCTGGCCCGGGAGGTGGGCGAACAATTCCCGCGAATCCGCATCCTGCTCATGTCGGGGCACGCGGCAGAGGTGCTGGCAAAGCACGAAGCCCCACCGTCTGCCACCATCCTGCAGAAGCCGTTCTCAGGGCGCCAGCTCGCCGACCGGCTTCGCGAGATGCTGCGGGACACGCCGCGCAAACCCCGGTCGCAGCCAGAACCCTGAGCTAGTTGTAGCTGATGCCGAGCGTGAACAGGCTGGAAGCGTTCATCTTCCAGCCCGTGGTGACGAAGACGTAGTAGTCCTTGTTCGCTTCCACGGCGGCGTTGCCCTTGCCCTTTTCCCAGCATCCGATCTCGCTGAACGGATCGTCGCAGGCCTTCCAGATGTAAACCGCGGGGCCGAAGCTCGTGCTCTGGGCCTCCAGGGTCACGACGCCCGGCTTCGGAGCGACGAAGTGGTAGATCGCCGTCTGCTTGTCGTTCTGGTCGGACACGCAGCTCCCCGCGCCGATGGCGGGGTACGTGTACAGATCCCCGTGCGCGCTGGCAGACAGCGGCGAGCCGCTGAGCTCCAGAAGAGCGCCCGGGCACGCGGCCGCCGAGCTTGTGCCGCCTGCGCCGCCATTGCCCGCGCTCCCTCCGGCACCTCCCGCGGCGCCCTTGGCGGACACGACCGTGGAGCTGGAGCATCCGGCGAGGATACCGGCTACCGCCAGCGGAAACAGAGCGAAGACAAACCTATCCCTGGTGCGAGCCACGGGGCTACTATCGCACGGCGCCGATCGATAGTGCCACGGTGATCCGCTCCGTCCTGGCCCGACGCCGGACTACTGGCACTGGCCGGCGACGCAGTTCTGACCCGAGTCGCAGGCGTACCCGCAGCCGCCGCAGTTCTGCGCGTCGGTCTGCAGGTCCTTGCAGCCGCCGGGCGACTGGCAGCACGTCTCGCCGCTCTGGCAGGCGGCTTTGCCGTCGCAGGAGCAGATGTCGTTGCCTTTGTCCTTGATGCAGGCCTCGCCTGCCTGGCAGGCCGTGCCGCCGCAGGAGCACAGGCCCGTGCCCGTATCGCACGTCCCGTTGACGCCTCCGCCCTGGTCGCACTGGGCGGTGTCGGTGCAACCGCAGACGCCGGCGTTGCACGAGAAGCCGTTGCCCGCACCCTGCGCATTGCAGTCGTTCGAGCAACTGCCGCAGTTGCTGTTGTCCGTCGCGAGATTTGTCTCGCAGCCGTCGTCCGGACCGGACTTCGGTTGCGAGCAGTCGCCGTAGCCTGCATCGCACACGTGGTCACAGGCGCCCGCGTTGCAGGTCGCCGACGAGGAGTGCTGGCTGCCGCAGGCGCGACCACAAGCGCCGCAGTCCGTCGTGGTGTCGAGCTTCTGCTCGCAGCCATCGGTGAGATCGGCGTTGCAGTCACCGTAGCCCGCATCGCAGGTGAGCAGCGCGCACGCGCCCTGGTAGCACTGCGACGTCGCGTTGGCGATGCTGCACGGCGCACACCCCGTCGCTCCGCAACCGTACTTCGGGTCGTTCTGCGAGACGCAGCCGCCGTTGCACATCTTCTGGTTGTTGGGGCAGCCCGGCGTCCCACCGCTACCCCCCGTCGCGCCCGTTCCCCCCGTCGCGCCCGTTCCCCCCGTCGCGCCGGTCCCCCCGATCGCGCCCAGGCCTCCGGTGCCGCTGCCGGCGCTGCCGCCCAGGCCTCCGGTCCCGGCGGTGCCGCCGGTCCCGGCATCCCGGTTCTGGTAGTCGAAAGCGCCGTAGTCGTGCGTGCAGCCCGCGACCAGAAGCGAACCCCCAAACAGAACCACCCCTGCGAGACGAGCCAGCGACATTATGCGTCACTATACACTGGCCGGCAGGAGGGAGGAAACACCCACGGGGACAGCGCCCGCACATCGGCCATGCTACGCACGGCGCTGTGGGAGCCGCCGACGACCCGGGCGAGGACGAAACGCTGGAAATCGAGCGAGCGTTGACACTCGCCGACCCGGATGCGCGACGCCGCGCGGTCAAGCAGCTCCAGCGTTCGGCGTCCCTCGCCCGGGTCGCGCTGTCCACCAACGACATGGAACTCGCCAGGCTTGCCCTGCGCAGGCTGGACGAGCCGCAGGCGTTGGGGGAAGTCGCGCGGCGGGCTTCCGCGCGGCCTATCGCACAGCTTGCCGTCGCCCGGCTGCGCGACGACGCGGCGCTGTTCGAGGTCGCACGCGAGGCGCACGACCAGGTGGTCGCCAAGACCGCCGCCAAGAAGATCGCCGACGAGGTGCTCCTGGCGGAGCTCGCCCGCTCCTCGTCGCACGCGCTGGTGAGGGAGACGGCCGTGAAGCGCCTGAGCGACCGGCGTCTCGTGTCCGACGTGCTGCAGGAGAGCGACAACGCCGAGGTGAGGCGGCGCGCGGTGGACAAGACCGACGACCAGGACGAGCTCGCCGAGCTGGCCTGTCGCGATCCCGATCCCGAAGTGCGCCGGCTGGCGCTCGCCCGATTGGTGCGTGAGCGGCCGATCGCTCGCGTAGCGCGCGAGAGCGCGTTCAGCGACACGCGGCGCGAGGCGACACTGCGCGTACGCAACGGGACGGTGCGCGCCGAGATAGCGCTCCACGATGCGGATCGGGATGTGCAGAAGGCCGCTCTCTCGCGACTTGGCAACGTTCGGCTGCTCGAAGAGGTCGCTCGCGAAGCCGAGTCGGGCGAAGCCAGGGCGCTGGCCGTGAGGCGGCTCCGCGAGCTGTCGGCCGGCCCGCCGCGCGGCAAGAAGCGCGGCCGCCGCGACCGCACGAAACCGGCCGACACGACCTGGATCCCGGAGCTCGCGCAGTCGGACGAATCCTGGCAGGTGCGCCGCGAAGCGCTGGCCCAGGTGAAGGACCAGCCGTCGCTGGTGCGTCTATCGCGTGAGGATGCCGCCTGGCAGGTGCGCGAAGCCGCGGTGCGCCGCGTGCGCGACCAGGCAACCCTCAGGAACCGGGCACAGTGGGACAAGGCCTGGCAGGTGAGACGCACGGCGGTGGACCGCGTCCGGAGCCAGGAGCTCATCGCCCATCGCGCGCGCGACGACGAGGCCTGGCAGGTGCGGCTCGCCGCGGTGCGACGCACGCGGGACAGCGCCGTACTCGCGAACCGCGCGCTCTACGACGACTCGCTCGAGGTGCGCCGGGCGGCTGTGGCGCGCCTGGACGACCCGGTGTTGCTGCGGCAGCTTTCGCGCGACGCCGACGAGGACGCGCTCCGCGAAGCGGCGGAGCAGCGCCTCGCCGAGCTCGGCTAGCCCGGTATCGCGTCGGCTTCGACGTACTTCGCCAGGAGCTCTCCCTCCTGTATCAGGCGGTACTTGGTACCGTCCAAGCTGATCTCCTCGCCGGAGTACTTCTTGTAGACGACGCGATCGCCGATCGCGATCTCGTCGGAGGAGCCGCTCGATTTCGCCTCGACGTAGCCCTCGGCGGGCTGCTCGCGGGCGGAGTCGGGGACGTACAGGCCCCCCTTCGTCTTCTCCTCGGCCTCGACCAGCCGGAGCAGGACGTGTCCGTTCAGCGGTTGCAGGTTCATCTCTTCGTCTTTCCTTTCCGGATCATCCGGGGTTCAGTTCTTGCCGAGTCCCAGCAGCGAATCGATCCGTCCCTTGTCGAATCCGACAATCATGCGGCCGTCGATGTCGACCTGGGGTACGCCCTGCTGCCCGCTCCGCCGCACCATCTCGCGGGCCGCGGATTCGTTGTGCGACACGTTCACCTCGCGGAAGGCCACGTGATTCTGGCGCAGGTAGGACTTCACGCGCGTACACCAGGGGCAGGTGTCGGTCACGTACACCCGCACGTTGTGCTGGCGCTTGGCTGCTGCAGCACTGCGCGTCGGGGCCGCGCTGGACGAGAGTGCGCTGGCGTAGCCTTCCGTCGAGTGCGGCCCGGCAATCTTCGAGAGCACGGCGTCACCCTTGACGCGCAGCACGGTCGGCACGGACGAGACACCGAAGCGCTGGTGCAGCCCGCGCACCACGCCCACGTCGACCAGGAAGATCGGGCGCTCGCCCTGCTCGCGACAGAACGCCTCGAAGGCCGGCAGGGCCTTCTGCGACGCTTCGGAAAACTCGCCGAAGAAGCCCACGATGGTCTCCTCTTCCGGCGACAGCGCCGACAGGAGCTCTTTCTCGTTCGTGATCTTCAAAAGGGACATATCCATCGACTCCCGGGTCAGTGGGTTGGGGCGAGCGCTCCGTCGTGCGCGCTCCACTCGTGAACACCTTCTTCGAGCCGACGCACGCGGTAGCCGTGCTCGGCGAGCAGCGCGACCGCGCGGTCGGCGAGATCGCAGTAGGGACTGCGGCAGTAGGCGACCACCAGCTTGCGGCGCGGCAGCTCGCCGAGGCGCCCCGACAGCTCGTCGAGCGGTATCGAGCACGCTCGCTCCAGGTGGCCGGCCGCGTATTCCTCGGCGGGGCGCACGTCGACCAGCGTCACGCGGCCGCGCGCGAGCAGGCTCTCCAGCTCCGCGGGGGTGACGGTGCCGGCGTTCCGGCGCCGCGCGGCCAGTTGCGAGACCGCATCGCGCAGCTCGGGGGAGCGCGACTCGGCAAACGTGCGCAGCGCCGACCAGAAGCCGGCCACGGATGGGTCGGCGAGCGAGTAGACAACGTGGCGCCCCTCGCGGCGACGGGAGAGCAGCCCGGCTGCGGTCAACTTCTGCAGGTGGTGCGAGGTGATCTGCAGGGTCTGCCCGGCGTGTTCGGCCAGCTTCTCCACGCTGCGCTCGCCCTGGGCGAGCAGCTCGAGCAGCACCAGCCGCTCGGGGCTGGCCAGCGCCTTCGTCACGCTGGCGAGCTGTTCGTAGAGGGGTCGGGTTGGCATCCTATATTCTTATTATAGTCCGAATGTCAGATTGGCAAGCCCCGGAGCTGCGGCACGCCCGGGCGCGACTGTTGCGGCATGTTCGGAGCTAGCGGACAATGACGCTTATGGATGGCTTTTCGCGCAGCGGGCGTGCGGCGGGGCTACTCGTCGCGCTCGGCGCGGCCGCCCTCGCTTCGTGCGGAGGGCACACTTCGGTCGGTTTTCCGGCCGTCGATGCTTCGGTGGATAGCTCCGCCGGAGGAACGGGCGGCAGTTCGACGGGCGGCAGCGGCGGAACCGCAGCCACCGGGGGCAGCGCAGCCACCGGCGGTACCGGCGCCACCGGCGGCTACGGCGGCGCGCCGGACCCCTGCGGCAACGTGACGTGCAATGCACCGGCCAACTGCCTCAACGGCAAGTGCTGGTGCCCTGGCGGCTTGCACTACTGTGGCGGGGCCTGCGTGGATACGCAGACGGATCTCTCGAACTGCGGCGTGTGCGGCCACGCTTGCCAGAGCGGCGCCGACTGCATTGCCGGCCAGTGCCAGATGCCCGGCACGTGCACCCCGGCCTTCTGCCCCACCGCCGGGTACGGGACGGCCTGCTGTCTCACGCCCAACGGTCCGTGTGGCGTCGACTATGGCTTCGGCTGCGTCAATGGCTATCCGCAGGACGCGGGACCGTGAACGGCACGCGGCGCACAGCCGCGCGCGCCGCCATGTGAGCGGCGCGCCCGGCACTCGCAGGGCAGCGGGCGGCTAGGACGGCGGAGCGACGACGGTCTGGCAGCCGAGCTGGATGTCGACCGAGCCGCCGGCGTTCTTCACCTGGTTGCACGACGTGGGGCACAGGACGATCTTCGTCGGGTTGTTCGGATTGTCGTAGTACCAGCCAGGGTTGCTCTTGCACTGCGACGCACTGGACACCTGCGGCAACAAGGTACCCTTGTTGCTGCCCTTGGGCGTGTAGACGACGTTGACCTTGTTGGGGTCGAGGGTGCCGCCGCCGGTCGGCTTGGGCAGCAGGAACTCGCAGCCGAGCGCCTTGCCGCGGATCGCGTTCATGGCGTCGAGGAACGTCTGGTTCGCGTTGGCAGCGTCCACCTGGTAGGACTTCTGCGAGCCGCCGGCCTGCGCGATCGTGTCCATGTTCGAGACGGTGCCGATACCGATCACGAACGTCATGACCGACGGGTTGGCAGCAAGCGCTTTGGCTGCCTCCGCCGAGACGTTGGAGACAGAGCTGCTGCAGTCGTTCGGATCGCCGTCGGTGGCGAGCACGATAATGACCTTGTGATCGGGATGCTGCTTGGCGTAGGCGGTCGTGGCCTGCACCGCGCTCTGCATCGCCGGCAGGGTCGGCGTGCCGCCGCCGGGCGAGTTCGCGTTCATCGCGCTGATGATCTGCTGCGCGACGCCGGGGAGCGGCTGGATCGTGACAGCCGGCGGCAGATAGCTGTTGATGTTGCACTCGGCGGAGTTGTTGCCGGGAACGCAGATGCCTCCGAAGTTGACGCACCCGTTCGAGCATGGCGGGAAGGGATTGCAGTTGCTGCCTCCGCCCTGCGGGAAGAACTGGATTCCAACGCCGATACCCGCGACCGGCGCACCGGCGTTGACGAACGACGTGATGGCGCTCTTGACGCCGTTCCACTTCGAGCCATCCATCGAGCCCGACTTGTCCATCATGATGTACATGTCGAGCGGCAGCTGCTTGCCGTCGTTGTGCGTCACGGCGCAGGCGTCACCGATTGTGTTGCCGCCGCTGCCGCCGTTGTTGGACCCGCCGAAATTGTAGCCGGCACCGCTACCGCCGCTGTTGGACGAGCCGCCGCTCACGTTGTAGCCGGCGCCGCTGCCTCCCGATGAGCTGCTTCCACTTCCGCCGGTGCCGGAGCCCTGGAAATGACTGCCCCCGGGTGATGCGCTGCACGCCATCGCGAACGCGGCCGCAACGCCGGTGAAGAGAACTCCCTGGATAAGCCTAGCTGAAAAGCGCGCCATGCCGGTAGACTAGCTTGTTTCACCCCGCGACACAGCATCTGTCCTCTGGCTTGGATGCCTTCGATGCTCCATTCATTTGCGCCACGCCGTATGCCGCGATGTGTCGGCGCAGTGCGTCGTGTCGACGATGTCGACCGACTCCTACCTCCACCTACACGGCCAGTCCGTGCACTTCCGCGGGGAACGCGACTATTTCGGCAGCATGTCGATGGCCGTGCCGCCCGCGGCGCGGCTCGTCCAGTAGACACCGTGGCCATCGGCAGTCAGCGACGCGGCGTCGAGCTGATGCCGCGCGAGCAACTCCGGCAGCGAGGCCGCACCCACCAGCAGCCGCTTCACGCGCAGCACGTCCGCATCGCGATCGCCAGCAAGGAAGTAGAGGTACCCGCCGTCGAACGCGAGATTGCGCGTGGTGGTGCTGCGCTTCGCGAACTGGTGAAGCTTTCCGCTCTTCCTGTCGAGCCCCAGCACGCGCACGCCCTGCGGGTAGAAGATCCAGTCCGGGTCGAGCGCGAGCGACGCGGGGCACGCCATGCGATAGCGATGCGGCTTGCAGGTCCCGCTGCCGCACGGGTAGCCGGTAATCACGCCGCCGGTTCGGCAGCACACAACGCCGTCGCCGTCGCCCGCGAAGGCCGCGACGGGTCCGTGGCAATCGACCGGCGCCGGGTGCTTGGCGAGCAAGCTCTTGTCGAGCGGCGCCGCGACGACGCCGTCCGGCGCGGCGCCGGCCCCTTTCGCGCGCGTCGCCCAGGCCACGTAGCTACCGGAAGCGTCGACCACCAGCGTCGAGGGCTTCGGCGGCCTGTCGACCAGCACCGGCGCGCCTCCGCCGATGCGCGATGCCCAGACGCGCGCGGGCTGCTCCGTGGACCACACGACCACGTCGCGCCCCACCGCGACATCGAACACGCCCGAGACGTGCTCCGCGAGCACACTGCTCTTGCCGTCGGCCGAGACGCCGCGGATCTGGTGCTCCTTCTCGTCCCAGAAGTACAGCCCGCCGCCCGCCGCCGCGACGTGCTCGGCGGACGGCACGGTAGCCAGCACCTTCGGCTCGCACAACCCGCCGTCACAGCTGGTACCGGTACACACCCGATCGCAACGACCGCAGTGCTGCGGGTCCTTGTCGAGATCCGTCTCGCAACCGTCGTCGGGCTTGTCGTTGCAGTCGCCGAAATGCGTCCGGCAGGCGACCTTGCACGCGCCCTTCGCGCACACGACCTTGGATGTGCCGGCACGCGAGCAGACCTTGCCGCAGTCGCCGCAGTTGTCGGGGTCGGACTCCACATCCACCTCGCAACCGTTGTCGGCGTCACCGTCGCAGTCGAGATGGCCCGGCGTGAGACACGCGAGCACCTCGCAGCGCCCGGCCTTGCACGTCGCTTCCAGCCTGGCGGTCGGACAGGCGTGCCCGCAGCCTCCACAGTCCGACGTCGAGCTGCCGAGATCCGTCTCGCAGCCGTCGAGCGCGCGCTGGTTGCAGTCCGCATGTCCGGCGGGACAGGAAAGCGGCCACGGCACGAAACGCGCAACACCTGCCGCCGCTCCGCCCATGAAGACGAGCGCCGTGAGCCCGAGCCCGATGCGACGGGGCCAGGGCCGCGGCGCCGGCGGCGCCGGAGTCGAATCCGCGTCCGGAACGTCCATGCCGGCCGCGGCGCGCAGCTCGTTCCACCACGCGAGCACCGACGACGGACGCTCGAACTGATCGACGGCGAGCGCCTTCTCGAACAGCGCTTCGACCTCGTCGCTCACTTCCGCACCCCGGGTGCGGGGTGTGGGCCGGACTTCGGCGTTGGCCGTGCAGAACGCCAGCGCCTCCGGCGTCGTGCCCACGAGCGGCGGCTCGAGCGTCAGCGCCTCGACCAGCGACAGCGCCAACGTGTAGAGATCGGTCATCTCCGACAGCTCGCCGTAGCGCTCGCGGTCGTAGTGTTCGGGGGCGGAATAGTCCGGACTGCCGGCGTAGAGCGTTCCGGTCACTGTCTCCACTGTGAGCGAGGAGGCAATCGCCTTGGCGAAACCGAAATCGATGAGCTTGGCGTGCGGGCTCCCGTCCTCGCGCTTCTCGATCAGGAAATTCCGCGGATTGACGTCGCGGTGGATGATGCCGTTGGCGTGGGCGACATCCAGCCCGCGCGCGATGGGCTCGAGCAGCTCCAGCACCTCGGGCAGCGTGAACGGCCGGCCTTCTTCCCTGTGACGCTCGATCTCGACGTTGAAGGTGTGGCCCTCGAGCCAGTCGACGACCATGTACGGTCGCTCGATGCCGTCGCCTGGGCAGCGGGCGCGCCCCACGTCGTAGGCGCGCAGGATGTCCTCCGAGCGCAGCTGGCTCAGGATCTGCGCCTCGCGCAGGAACAGCTGTTCCAGCGTCTCGCGCGCTCCCTCGCTCACCGCCTCGGGCGTCAGCACCTTGATCGCGACGCGGTTGTGCAGTGTCTCGTGCTCGCCCCGGTAGACCAGGGCCACTCCTCCCATGCTGGCGATTTCCAGCACTTCGTAGGGGCCGAGCTTCTGGCCTACGAGCTCTAGGTAGTCCTGGACCAGGAAACCGGGCACGACCGCCGAGTGTTTCCCGCCGCGCCCGCGAAGCACAAGCAGAACCGCGCGCCAGGCGGCCCGGCCGGCCGCCGGCCCTGGCAGCGCTGCGCGGCGTCGCCCGTGTTCCAGGCCCGGTCGATACCCACATTGTCCGACCGGTGGACAGTCTGGATCGACCGTTGCTATGACTCCGCTCCGGACGACCGAAGGGCCCGGACCGCGGAGAAACGTGTGAGCTCGTACCTGCTTTCGGTCCTTCTGGGAGTCATCGAAGGGTTGACGGAGTTTCTGCCCGTCAGCTCGACGGCGCACCTGCGCATCGTCGAGGGCTGGCTCGGCATCGCGCTATCCGATCCCTACTGGAAGATGTTCTCGGTGGTGATCCAGCTCGGCGCGATCCTGTGCCTGCCGATCTACTTCCGCTCGCGACTGTGGAAGTTCATCTCCACGTTCCCCCGGGGGGAGAGCGGTCAGGGCAGCTTCTGGAGCCACCCGCTCACGCTCACCGGCATCTCGTTCGTGGTGACGGCGGTTCCGGCGCTGCTCCTGACGAAGGTGATCGGGAAGAACCTCGGCAGCCTGCTCGTGATGGGTGTCTCGTTGATTGCCGGAGGCGTCGTCATGTGGGCCGTCGACGTCGTGTACGGCGAACGCAAGGGCGGCGCCGCACCGAACGCTGCCACGTCGAAGAGCTGGACCGCCAGCGTCGAGCAGATGAGCCCGCGCCAGGCGGCCTGGGTCGGCTTCTGCCAGATCTTCTCGGCCGTGTTTCCCGGTACCTCGCGGTCCATGGCGACCATCGCCGGCGGTCAGCTTGTCGGCATGACCCGTCCGGCTGCGCTGGAGTTCTCGTTCCTGCTGTCGATTCCGACGATGGTGGCAGCGACCGGCTATGACCTTTTCAAGTCGCTCCGCCACCGGGAAGGCGCGCTGGGCAGCGGCCCGCACGACCTGCACGGCTGGTTGGTCCTCGGCGTCGGCTTCGCGGTGTCGTTCGTGGTGGCCTATGCCGTAGTGGCCTGGTTCATGCGTTGGGTGCGTACGCGCGGGTTCGTGCCGTTCGCGATCTACCGCATCGTGTTCGGCGCGATCGTGCTGGTCCTTCTGTACTCCGGCACGTCGCGCTCCACTCAGGCGCCGACCGCCAGATCCGCGAGCACGCCCGGCAGCCTGAGCTCGAAGCGTGCACCGCCTTCCTCGCGGTTGGCTGCGCGGACGCTCCCGCCGTGCCGCTCGGCAATGCGACGGCACAGCGCCAGCCCCAACCCGATCCCCTTGCTGCGCGTGGTGAATAGCGGTTCGAACGCCCGCGCCAGAGCTTCCGCGGAAAGGCCGGGCCCGTCGTCTTCGACGATCAGACAGAGCTCGCGACCTTCCAGGCCGAACCACACGCTGATCTCGCCGCTACCGCCATTCGAAAGGACGGCCTGCGCGGCATTGAGCAGCAGGTTGGTCAGCACCATCCGGAGCTGGACGCCGTCCACGCGGAACATCGGCAGCTCCGCCGAGGCGCTGACGCTCACGCCCACGCCGTCGGGCACGCTGATGCTGCGCACGGCATCCCTGACGAGCTCGGCTACGTCTGTCGGCGAGCGCTCCACATCGCGATCCCGGGCCAGCTCCAGCAGTTGGCCGATGATGTCACCGGCAATCTTCACGTTGGAGCGGATGCGTCCGAGGTGCTTCACGGTGCGCTCGTCGTCGGCGCGGCGCTTCAACAGGTGCACGGAGCTCTCGATCACGGCGAGCGGGTTCCGGAGCTCGTGGCCAATTGAAGCAGCGAGCTGACCTAGCGTCGCGAGCTGCTCGCTCCTGCGGATGCGCAGAACGGAATCCTCCCGGTACGTCTCGAGCATGATAGTCAGCTCGATGTCGCAGATCCTGTTGATCGCGGTGTGCCCCGCCACGCGCCTCTCGTCGGACCAATCGCTCTGGTCGAGCGCGGCGTGCAGGCCCTCGCGCACGACGCACATCGCGGTCAACATGTAGCGCTGGTCGAGTCCAATGCGCACGTGCACGCGCCCGACGCGCGCGTGGCGTTCCACGTACTCCGCGTCGTAGCTGCCCGAGACGACCTCTTCGAGCCACTCGCCGAGGCTCCGCTTCTGCCGATCCATCTGCTCGGCACCGCCGCTGAACACGGCCGCGGCTCGCGGCTCGCGAGCGATGGCGTCGTAGAAGCGATCGACAATCTGCGGAAAAGCCGGCCGCACCACCGCGGCGAGCTCGCGCAGCAGGGATGCGTCGGCCGCCGTGAACCCCACATAGGTTGCCGCTTCGTCGAAGAGGGTACGTAACATTACGCAACGGAAGCTTTCCAGTAAGCGGCCCGAACTGCAAGGGGAGAGCGGGCTTCGGCCGGGGTGATGGTCCGCTGCTGCTCGGTTTCCCGTCCCATCGCGGCGTGCGTGCTGCGGGTCAAGGGGAGAGCGGGCGCGGCGCCGGACCCGCCGGACCAGCCGGGCGCGCCGGACGCGCCGGACTCGATGGCGGCAGCGTGCGGGTCGACCGACGCGCAGCTGGCAACAGCAGGCTACCCGTTCCGGAACACATCACCGGGCATGGCCACGCGCAGGCACCGTAGCCGACGTCGCTCGAGGTGTCTGGACCCATCACTGTCGACCGCAAGGACCAGCGTGGATGCCTCGCCCGTGGGACCGCGGTCGGCACCGGACGCGACGGGAACATGCCGCAACGTAGCGTCCTCTTCCATCGGAGCCGTGGCGGTGCTTCCATCCCGTCCGACGTGGCGCGCGTGCTCTTGACTGCCGGGGTCGTGCCTGGACCGGGCGGGTTCGTTCCGGCGCGAGGTGGGATGTGAGCCGCGGACCGACGCGCGCAGCTTCGACATCACGTCTCCTCCGCGTCCTCCAGCTCGTAGGCACCGCCCTGACGCTGTCCGGCGTCTTCCTGTCCCTGAAGAGCGTCCCCACTTCCCTGCCCTGGAGCGCCCGCTCGAGAGACCTGGCCGCCGCGGCGCTGTCGCTCTCGTTCCTGCTCGCCGCTGCCGCGGCGCCGGACTGCCAGCTCCGTCTCCCGGGCGGGCTTGCCGCTGCGTGGCGGACGGCGCTCGGGCGTGCTCCCGCGGTCGGGCTGTCGCTCGCGCCGCTCGTGCTTCTGCCGCTGTGTCACGGCGAAAAGCTCCTGGAAGCGGCGGTCGTGGGCGCTGCGCTGATCGCGTACGCCACCGGAGCCGGACGTTCGACTCTGAGAGCGCGGCGGCTGGGCCGCGGTCGCCCGTTCGGGCCCTGGGAAGTCGCGCTGCTCGGCTTCTGCATCTTCATCGCGATCGTCTATGTGCAGATCGGGCTGCGGGCGAAAGGGAACTTCCAGAACGACTCCGCCTACTACTTCGGCGTCGCGAAACACATCGCATTGACCGGCAGGTTCGAGGAACCGATCGTCTGGCACTTCCTGCGCGTCCCGCCGCGCGTGCCGACCGCGCCCTTCGACTACTGGGGTGGGCTCACATCGGTGGTCCTGGTGCCGTTCCTGTGGCTGTTCGGAGCCACGCACCAGGTGGCGAATACCGTCATGGCGTGCATCTCGGCACTGTCGGTGCTCGTCTTCTGGGACCTGGTCGCGGTTAGACGGGTGGTCAAGAGCCCGCCTCTCGGCGCCGCGCTGCTCGTCGCTTTCGCGCTCGCGCCTTCACTGTCCACGTTCCGCTTCGACACCGAGAGCGTCGCCCCGTACCAGCTGCTCACGCTGCTGATCCTGGTCGCCGCCGCGCGGAAGAAATGGGCGCTGTGCTCGGTGCTCGCCGCGCTCGTCTACTACACCCGCCCGTCCGGAGCGCTGCTGGCACTGATCATCTGGGTATGGGCGCTGTACGAAAGCCGGCGGCAGGGCGCGCTCAAGCGCGTCGCGGCAACGCAGCTCGTGCTCGTAGCCCTGACACTGTGCTACGGGCTCGTCCTGTTCGGCACGCCGCTCGGCGTCACGCGACAAGCGGCCCGGATGAAGAGCGAGCTCGACCTCTATCTGTGGAACGGCCGGCCGTCGATTGACCTCTTGCACGCGCGGCTGGGCAGCACCTACCTGCTCGGCCGCATCACCCAGGTCGTGCGCACCCTGCTGGATATTGTCCCGGGTGGAGCCGCGCTGCTGGCACTGGCCGCCGTTGCCGGAATCACACCCTGGATCGCCGAGCGACGGCTTCGCTCCAGGCAGAGCACGGTGATCTGGGTGCTCGGGGTGGCTCTGGCATTCGCGCTGGGGCTCGCTTCTGGCAGCGTCTTCGTTCCGTGGCGCACGCTGCACCCACTGATTCCGCTGGTCATGCTGGCCGGCGGTCAGTCCCTGGATGCGTTGCTGGATTGGCTCTGGCGGCTGGACGTGCGGCGGCTCTGGCGCGGTGCGGCAGCAACGCTACTGCTGCTCATCACGGGGTCGATGCTCCTCCGACCCGTGAAGCTGTACGGCGATCGCGAGCTGGCGGTGCTCCGCACCGCCGAGGTCGCCCTGCAGAAGCTCGATCCAGTCCTGCAGGGCGGGACGGTAGCCAGCAACATCCCCTGGTACGTGATCGCCAACACCAGGAGCGCTGCCGTGAGCATCCCGCGCGACGGCCCGGTCGCCATCGCGGCCGTGCTGGGCAAGTACCATGTAGAGTGGCTCGCGATCATCGGGCGATACTCCGTCCGCGGTCGGTCCGCACCGGTCATCTATCGATTGCTGGAACGGGGTCGCGGCAGGATTGGACGCTTTCGCCTGACGCGCGATCGGCGAGCGGGCGGGCTGTCGCTCTTCAGCGTCAAGCGCTGAAGAAATGCGCACGGCGTCGTCTGCGCCCCCCGGGCTGCCGGTCTTCCACGACCCTCGTCCGGCCAGCGCTCTGACGTGCAGCACCGGCCGGAATGACCCGAAAAGCGCCGGGGTCCGGGCCCGGCCACCCACCCGGGTCGCGCGCGCGATGCGCTTGACAGACCCCCCGGGGACAGTTAGACCATCCGCCCACTCTGCGGGAGTAACTCAGCGGTAGAGTGCAACCTTGCCAAGGTTGACGTCGAGGGTTCGAATCCCTTCTCCCGCTCCAAGCCGGCCTCCTCTTCGGGTGGCCGGCTTTCTTGTATGCTCAGCCCGACGGTGCCCCGGCGAAGTGCAGTGTCGGGGCTAGACGCGCTCGACCTCGACGACGCCGCTGACCTTGGACAGCGCCTTCATCACGGTCTTCAGCTGGTTCAGGTCCGAGACCTGGAAGGTGAAGATGTTGCAGGCACGGCCGTCGTCACTCGCGCGGCAGTTGGCCTCGTTGATGTTGATCTTCTGCGCGCTGAAGGTCTGGCTCACGGTGGCCAGGATGCCCGGCTTGTTGGTGGTGGTGACCTTGAGCTGCACGGGTCGGTTGATCTTCGCCCGCGTGTCCCAGGTGACCTCGACGCGACGCTCCGGATCGGTGTCGAACGCCTTGATGCAACCGCGACGATGGATGGTCACGCCGCGGCCACGCGTGATGAAGCCGATGATGGGGTCGCCGGGCAGCGGATTGCAGCACTTCGCGTAGCGCACCAGCACGTCGTCGATACCGCTGACGCGGATACCGCCCTGGTCGCGGCGCTTGACCCGGCGTACCAGCTGCTCGATACGCCCCGCCTTGAGCCCCGGCGGCGGTATCGAATGGCCCGACGGCTCGTGCGGGCCGCCTAGAGTCTTGACGACTTCCTCGGCGGCCAGCTTGCCGTAGCCGATGGCGAGCAGAAGCTCCTCCTTGCTGCCGAGACGGTGTGCCTCGGCCGCCCGCCGCACCTCGTCCTCGTTCTTGAGGAACTTGGTCAGACTCATCCCCGCCGTGTGCAGCTCGGTTTCCAGGAGCTCGCGACCGAGGTTGATGCTCTTCTCGCGCTGCTCGCTGCGCAGGAAATTGCGGATGCGGGTGCGGGCGCGCGTGGTAGCCGTGAAATCCAGCCAGTCCTTGCTCGGCTGCTGCGACGGCGAGGTCATCACCTCGACCACGTCGCCGTTCTTCAGCTTGTAGCGCAGGGGAACGATCTGCCCATTGGCACGCGCCCCCGAACAGTGGTGCCCGACCTCGGAGTGGATCGCGTAGGCGAAATCGATCGGCGTCGCGCCGCGCGGAAAGACGCGCACGTCGCCCTTGGGCGTGAAGACGTAGACCTCGTCGGGGAACAGGTCGATCTTCACGCTTTCGAGGAACTCCGCCGGGTCCTTCACATTCCGCTGGAAGTCCGCCAGCTCGCGCAACCAGGTGAACTTCTGCGCGTCCTCCGGGTCCACCCCGCCGGAGATGCGCTCCTTGTATTTCCAGTGTGCGGCGACGCCTTGCTCGGCAACGCGGTGCATCTCGTGCGTGCGGATCTGGATTTCGATGCGCTGTCGCCCGGGGCCGATGACCGTCGTGTGCAGCGACTGGTACATGTTCGGCTTGGGCAGCGCGATGTAGTCCTTGAAGCGCCCCGGAATCGGCGTCCACTTCGAGTGGATCACGCCGAGCGTGGCGTAGCAGTCGGCGACCGACTCGACGCCGATGCGGAACGCGATGGTGTCGTAGACCTGCTCGAAGTCCACCTGCTGCGACTTCATCTTGCGGTGGATCGAGTAGACGTGCTTCGCCCGCCCGCTGACCTCCGCGGCGAAGCCATGCTCGGCCAGGCGTGAAGTGATGGTGCGGCACACACCTTCGATGTAGCGCTCGCGCTCCTTCTTCGACTTGGCTAGCTTGCCGACGATGTTCCGGTATGCGTCGGGGTCCAGGTACTGGAACGACAGATCCTCGAGCTCGCTCTTGATGCTCTGGATGCCAAGGCGGTTGGCGAGCGGCGCGTAGATCTCCATCGTCTCGCGGGCGATGCGCTCCTGGCTCTCGGGCTTCATGTGCTCGAGCGTGCGCATGTTGTCGAGGCGGTCGCACAGCTTGATCGAGCAGGACCCGGATGTCCTGCGCCATCGCCACGACCATCTTGCGGAAGTTCTCCGCCTGCCGGTCCTCGCGCGAGGTGAAGTTGATCTTGCCGAGCTTGGTGACGCCGTCGACCAGGGTGGCGATCTCGTGCCCGAACTCCCGCTCCATGTCATCGACGGTGGCGAGCGTGTCCTCGACCACGTCGTGCAGCAGGCCCGCGCACACGCTGGCCGTGTCGAGCCGGAGCTCGGCGATGATACCGGCTACGCTCGCCGGGTGGACGAAGTAGGGGTCCCCGCTCTTGCGGGTCTGCTCGCGATGCGCCCACTCGGAATAGTGGTAGGCCCGCTCGAAGTAGGTCGACATCCGCACCGGGGTGGTACCCGTGAACCCGATCGACGATTTGTTCCAGTGCCAGCACACTCAGGGAGCCTGGCGCTTCGGCCGGCACTATGGAAATTAACACCGGGCCCCCGCACCCGCAATCGGGGGGCGACCCGGATAGCACCTCGCTTATTGAAGCCCGCCCCCGCCGGGGGCCCATCAGGACGAACGTGGAGCCCACCCAGCAGACGCACAGGACGCCACCGGAAGCAGCCGGCCTCGGCGTCTACGTGCACTTCCCGTGGTGCCTGAAGAAGTGCCCGTACTGCGATTTCCTGAGCGTGGCGGCCGAGCGCCCGGAGATCCCGCATGCCGCGTATGCCTCGCAGATCAGTCGCCGAGCTCGCGCGGCGGGCCACGGAAACGGGCCCGAGGAAGCTTGCCAGCGTGTTCTTCGGCGGCGGTACGCCGTCCCTCTGGGAGCCCAGGGAGCTCGGGCGGGTTCTCGCGGCTATCCGCGCCCATTTTCGCCGGCGACGACCCCGAGGTCACGGTGGAGTGCAACCCGACGAGCTTCGACGAGGAGCGGGCGCGGGCGCTGATGGACGCGGGCGTCGGGCGCGTGAGCATCGGGGTGCAGGGGCTCGACGACGAGCGGCTGCGTTTCCTGGGTCGCCTGCACGACGTGGCCGGCGGGCTCGAGGCGGTGCGCGCAGCCGTGCGCGCGGGCGTCGCGCGCGTCTCGGCGGATCTCATCTTCGGCGTGGCAGGACAGAACAGCCGGGAGGCCGCGGACGAGGCGCACCGGGTAGCCGAGCTCGGCGTCACCCACCTCTCCGCCTACGCGCTCACCATCGAGCCGGGCACGCTGTTCGGTGCGCTGGCCAAGAAAGGGCGACTGCCCCTGCTCGGCGACGACCAGGTCGCCGAGAGCTTCCTCGCGCGTGGACGAGACGCTCTCGGCGCTCGGCTTCGAGCACTACGAGATCAGCAACTTCGCGCACGGCGGAGACTTCGCCGAGCACAATGTCGGCTACTGGCGGGGCCGGGACTACCTGGGGCTCGGCGCGGGAGCGTGGGGCACGCTGTCGCTACCGGACGGCCGCGTGCGCTACCGCAACACGCCTTCGCCCGAGCGCTACCTCGAGACGGACTGGGCGACGATCGATCCTGCCAGCGCGGCGAGCGAGCTGGAACCGCTGTCGCCGGAGACGTCGCTCGCCGAGCGCATCCTGCTTGGACTGCGCATGGCCGACGGCGTCGACCTCGGACAGGCCGCACGGGAAACCGGAGCCGCGGCCTGGACGGCCGAGCGCGAGCGCGTCGCCGAGCGCCTGGTCGCGCGAGGCCGGCTCGCTCGCGACGGCGATCGGATCTGGATCCCGCGCGAGGCGTGGCTCTTCGCCGACGGGACGATCAGCGAGCTGCTCTAGCCAGATTCGCTTCGCTCATCGCGGGCTCGCTGTCGCTCGCCGGGCGTTCGGCGATCCAGGCATCCAGCTCGGCGAGCGCGCGCTCGGCCATGGCGCGGTAGCGCGCCCGCTTCTTCAGCCGCTCACCTTCCCACGGTGGCAGATGCGAAAACGTGATGTTCGACGGCTGGTAGCTCTCCGCGGGCCTCGCCAGATGCGTCAAGAGACCGCCGTGTGCCGTCGCCGGCGGCGGCAGCGACGGCTCACGCCCGGCGAGCCGCTCGGCGATGAACCACGCCGCGAGCCAGCCGCCCGCCGCGCTCTCCACGTAGCCCTCGGTACCGGTGATCTGTCCGGCGAAGTACAGCCCTGGTTCGCTGCGAAGCTGCAGCGTCGCATCGAGCAGCGTCGGTGCTGCCAGGAACGTGTTCCTGTGCACAGCTCCGTAGCGCGAGAACTCGGCGTTCTCGAGCCCCGGAATGGTACGGAACACCCGCGCCTGCTCGCCCCAGGCCATGCGCGTCTGGAAGCCGACGATATTGTAGGCCGTGCCCGCCTCGTCTTCCTTGCGCAGCTGCACGACCGCCCACGGGCGGTGCCCGGTGCGCGGATCGACCAGGCCCACCGGTTTCATCGGTCCGAACGAGAGCGTCTGCGGCCCCCGCTCGGCCATCACCTCGATCGGCAGGCAGCCTTCGAAGTAGCGCGCGTCCTCGAACTCTCGCGGCTCGACCTTGCGCGCCGCGAGCACGTCCGCCACGAACTTCTCGTACTGCGGCTTGTCGAGCGGGCAGTTGACGTAGGCGCTCTGGTCCTCGTCGCTCTCGCCCTTGTTCCAGCGCGACGCGCAGAACACCTTGTCCCAGTCGATGCTGTCAGCCGTCACGATGGGCGCGATGGCGTCGTAGTAGGCGAGTGCCTCGCTGCCCACGCGCGCGGCAATGTCCGCGGCCAGGGCGTCGCCGGTGAGCGGCCCCGTGGCGATGACGAGCGGACGCTCGTCGGGAACGCGCTCGACGACCGCGCTCTCGACTTCGATCAGCGGCTCTTCGCCGATCATCCGCGTCATCTCGGCGCTGAACCGCTCGCGGTCGACGGCCAATGCGCCGCCCGCCGGCACGCGCGTGGCTTCCGCCGCGCGCATCACGAACGAACCGAGTCGGCGCATCTCCTCTTTGAGTAGACCCACCGCATTTTCCAGCGCGGCGCCCCGGAACGAGTTCGAGCAGACGAGCTCGCACAGGGCGTCGCTGGTCTGTGCCGGCGTGCGCGCCAGCGGCTTCTGCTCGAGGAGACGCACGCGGACGCCGCGCGCAGCGAGCTGCAGCGCGGCCTCGGACCCGGCCAGGCCGGCGCCGACAATGGTGACCGGCCCAGGCTCCGTCGGGCTCATGGGGAGACGGATGCGGGCGCCGTCGAGTCCTTGCTGCTACTGCCGTCGGTCGCGCTACCGGGCTTGGCTTCCGTTTTCGGCGCGTCGGCCGCCGGCTCCTCGATAGGCCGGGAGTAGCCGCACTCCTTGCCGCGCGGGCAGACCAGCTTGGGAGCCTTCTTCCCGCCGCCGACGACCAGAAACGGGTGTTTGCACTCTGGGCAGGGCTCCGGGATGGGCTTTTGCCACACCTTGAAGTCGCAGTCCGGGTAGTTCGCGCAGCCGTAGAACGTGCGGCCGCCGCGCTTCTTCGGGCGCACCTCGACGATGTCGCCGCCGCACTTCGGGCACGGCACGCCGAGCGGTATGGGCCGGGTGTTCTTGCACTTCGGGTAGTCGCTGCAGGACAGGAACTCGCCGTAACGGCCCGTCTTGATCACCATCGGCTTGCCGCACTCGTCGCACACGATGTCCGTGAGGCGCGGCTTGGCGGGCTCGCCGTCCGCCGCGAGGTCCTGCGTGAACTTGCACTTCGGGTACGCCTCGCAGCCGAGGAACCAGCCGTTCTTGCTCCAGCGCTTGAGCATGCGCGAACCGCACTCCTCGCACTTGAAGTCGGTGGGCTCCGGCTCGGGCGACCAGCGCTTCTCCTTCTTCGCCTTGTCGAGCACTTCGCGAAAGCGCTTGTAGAAGCGACCGAGCAGCTCGACGCGATCCAGCTTGCCGGCTTCGACCTCGTCCAGGTCTTCCTCCATCTTCGCGGTGAAGTCCGGATCCATGAAGTCGAGGTGCGTGGAGACCAGGCCATCGACGACGATCTTGCCGAGCTCGCTCGCCTTCATCTGGCCGCCTGGGAGCTTTTCCACGTAGTCGCGCGCCTGCACCTTGCTGATGATCTCGGCGTACGTGCTGGGGCGACCGATGCCGCGCTTCTCCAGCTCGCGGACCAGCGAGCCCTCGTTGTAGCGGGGGGGCGGCTGGGTGAACTTCTGATCGGTGCTCACGCCGGGCGGCGCGACGATGGAGAGCGCTTCGCCCTCCACGAGCTCGGGCAGCGTGCCCTCGGCGTCGTCGTCCAGGCTGGCGGCGCGCTTGGCGGCGCCGTTCCTGCTCGAGCCGGGCGCTTCGTCCTCGCCCGCCAGTGACTTCGGCGCATCCTCGCCGAACGGCTTGTCGCTCTTGCCATGCTGGTACTGCTCGAGCCAGCCGGAGAACTTGAGAACCTTGCCACTGGCGCGCAGCCCCAGCGTACCGAAGCGCTTGTCCGTGCGACCCGGCTTGGCCTCGATATCGACGCCGGTCTGGTCGTAGACGGCCGACGCCATCTGCGAAGCGACGAAGCGATCCCAGATCAGCTTGTAGAGCTTGAACTGCTCGTCGGTCAGGTGACGGCGGACACGATCCGGCGAATATTCCAGGGAGGTCGGGCGGATCGCCTCGTGCGCTTCCTGGGCGTTCTTGCGCGCCTTGTACAGGTTCGGATTGGCGGGCAGGTACTGCTCGCCAAACGTCTCCTTGATGTGCTCGCGCACCGCGTCGATGGCGTCGGTACTCACGCGCACGGCGTCCGTACGCATGTAGGTGATGAGACCGACCTGGCCGCCGTCCTTCTTGAGGTCGACGCCCTCGTACAGCTTCTGCGCGATCGACATCGTGCGCTTCGTCGTGAAGTGCAGATAGCTCGTCGCGTCCTGCTGCAGCTTGCTGGTGGTGTAGGGCGCCGTGGCGTTGCGCTTCTGCTCGCGACGCGTGACCTTCGTCACCTTGAAGCTCGCGCTTTCGAGATCCTGCGCGGACCTCGCCCGCCAGTTTGCCCTCCTTGACCTCGATCTTCTCGCCGTCGGCCTTGGTCAGACGCGCCGCCACCGGCTGCGGCTGCTTGCCGCGCAGCGCGACGCCGATGTTCCAGTACTCCTCCGGAACGAACGCCTCGATCTCGCGCTCGCGCTCCACGATGAGCCGGAGCGCCACCGACTGCACACGTCCGGCACTCAGCCCGAAAGCGAGCTTGGACCACACCAGCGCGGACACGTCGTAGCCGACGATGCGATCGAGCACGCGGCGGGCGCGCTGTGCGTCGTACAGTCCCTCGTCCAGCTTGCGCGGATGCTCGAGGCCCGCCTGCACGCCCTTCTTCGTGATCTCGTGGAACTCCACGCGCTGCACGTCGAGCTTGGGGCGCTTCAGCTCGTCGGCGATGTGCCAGGCGATGGCCTCCCCCTCGCGATCGGGGTCGGTAGCGAGCAGCAAGCGCTCGGCCTTCTTCGCGTGCGTCTTGAGATCGGCCAGGACCTTCGCCTTGCTCTCGATGACCTCGTATGTCTCGCGAAAGCCGTCCTCGACGTCGATGCCCATCTTCTTGGGCAGGTCCTTCACATGGCCCTTGCTCGCCATCACCTCGAAGCCCTGGCCCAGGTACTTCTTGATGGTCTTGGCCTTGGCCGGCGACTCCACGACGACGAGCGTTTTGCTCATGAACCTCTCGAACCTTTCCTCACCCTGAATGGGCCCCGGCGCGCGGCGGCGCAAGTCCGGGGTCGCGAGCGCCTGTTACAAACTTCTTTGAATTCAGCTAGTTACAAGTTTCAAGCGGCCTGCCAGGTCGGCAACTAAGACTCCTCTTAGCGTCAGCGTCAAGAGAAGTTCCTGAATCCGGCCCACCGATAGACCCGTCCGGGAGCAGACATCGTCGGGGCAGATGGCCCCGGCACGGACCGCGTCAAGCACCCTGAGCGCGTCGCTCCCGAACGCCGAATCTTCCGTTACTCCTAGCATTTGCTGGCGGACCTGCAGCCCCACTGGGCGCGCCGCCACAGAACGACGGCTCCGGCCACCGGCCTGCTGACCGGAAGACTTGCGGCGCCGGCTGTTCGAACGGTCTGCCGCCGCTCGCGCGGGCGCACGCGCACACGCGCACACGCAGGGGGGCACGGGCGAGCACGCGGGCGCGCGCGCGCGGCAGCCCGATCGACCCTTCACGAGGCACACGCTCCGAGCGCGTCGTGCCCACCGGGCGAGCCGCTCCGGGTCGAGCTCGCCGACAGAGAGCGGGATGGCGTGCAGCCGCGCCGCGACGAGCAGGTCGAGCACGTCGCGCTCGCCGTACAGCGGGCGGGCGCCGAGCTTCAGCTCGAGGATGCAGCCAAGGCCCTGACCGTTGTACGGCGCGGCCGGCGCCACGAACACGGGCCGGCCGAGCCGGCGCGCGTGGGCCGCAGCGTTGCGCGCTCCGCTGCGGAGCGGCGCTTCCACCACGACGAGCGCGTGGCAGAACGCCACCAGACAGGCGTTGCGCGGGAAGAACGCTCCGCGCGACGCGGGCGTACCCGACGGCGCGAGCGACAGGTACGCCCCACCGTGTTCGACCACCTGCCGGAACAGCGCGCCGTTGTGCTCCGGAAATGGCCGATCGAAACCTCCCGGCGCCACGACCACCGTGGTGCCGCCGACCGAAAGCGCTCCGCGATGCGCCATGCTGTCGATACCGTCGGCGCCGCCGGACAGCACCGCGACGCCCTGCTGGGCCAGCCGTGCGGCGAGCTCGAACGCGAACAGCGCCGCCCCGCGCGTGGGATGGCGCGTGCCGACGATCGCGACGCGCGGCCCGCGCGGCAGCTCGCCGCGCAGGTAGAGCGCTTCGGGAGGTTCGGACAGCTCGCCCAGGCCGGGCGGAAGACGTGCGCCGGACAGGCGGCGTTCGCGAGGCAGGGGCACACCGCCTGCTCGGTCGCCAAGCAGCGCCGGTTGCTAGCGCACGGCGATTTCCGGTCGCGGCTACTTCACATAGATCTGCGCGGCGACAGCGCCCGCACCGCCGCTCGCCTTGATCACCGCCGTGGCGGGGAACGCGACGGGGAATGCGTTCTTCCAGCAGGGCGTGATGGCCCCCGCCGGACCGGTGGTGTTGTCGACGGCGATCACGGCGCTCGGCAGCGGCAGGCCCGCCATCGGCTTGGCGGTGATCTGGACGTCGACCTCCGTAACGCCGGGGCCGCCCTGCGCCAGCACCGCGTAGCACTTGTGCGGCTGGATCATGAACTGCTGCTCGATCTGGCCGCCCTGCTGCACCACGCCACCGAACAGCTCGCCTTCCTTCTTCATGTAGCGGGCCTGCTTCGGAGCGCGCTTCTTGATCTCCGCCTCCAGCATCTGCTGCGTGACCATGTCCAGAGCCTGCGGCCCCGCATCCGCGGCGGGCGCGGCGTCCGTTGCCGCCGCGCCGGCATCCGGCGCGGGCATCGCGCCCGCCTCGGGTGGCGGCGCGGCGTCGGCGGCGTAGTTCTGCGGAGGTGTCGGCGGATACTCCACCGGCTTTTCCTTCTTGCAGCCCGCACCCAACGCGAACGCGACCGCTGCGCCGCTCACGCCCAACACGACCGAACGGCGCACTGCCGGCGTCCACGACAACCTGGAGGATCGTTTCATGTGGCGTTGCCTCACTTCTTGTAGGCCTGGGCTCCGACCATGCCCTGACCCTTGATGACGTGCATGTCCACCTTCACCTGCATCGGCAAGGGGTACGGGTTCTTGATGCACTGCCCGTCCGCGCCGACCATCGGCACGTTGTCCGTCGCGGCGCTCTGCGCGAGGACCTGCGGCGGCAGCGGCGGCGCCGTGATCAGGTTGATCTGGTATTGGAACACGCCCAGGCCGCCGAAGCCGATGATCGTGTAGCAGCCGCCGGCCTGCAGCGTGAGCTGGCCCTGGGCGTGCCCGTCCTGCTGCAGCTGGGCGCTCAGGAGCTTGCCGTCGGCGCGCATCCCCTTGGCGTGGATCGTCGCCTGCGACTTGATGCCCTGCTGGATCGGGCCGAGCTGCCCACCGGTGAGCGCGCCCATGGACGCCGCAGTCCCCGCGAGGGCTCCGGCGACGATGTTCTGCAGCGTGTTCGGATCGGAGAGGATCGCGCCGAGCGGCGGGACCTGCCCCGGTTGCTGCTGGCTCGCGGCCGGCGGCGGCTGGCCGGGCTGACCAGGCTGGGGCTGGCCGTAGCCGGGCTGACCAGGCTGGGGCTGGCCGTAGCCGGGCTGACCAGGCTGGGGCTGGCCGTAGCCGGGCTGACCAGGCTGGGGCTGGCCGTAGCCGGGCTGTCCGGGCTGTGGGCCGGCCTGGCCCTGCTGGAACCCCTGCGCATTCTGCGGAGGCTGGTCGTTCTTCTTGCATCCCGTCGCGAGCGCGGTCGCGATCACGACGCCGTAGATCATCAGCTTCTCGGTCATCTCTCCCCTGCCTTCAACGCTGGAACGACTGACAACGGCGCGATCCTACACCGCCTTTCCCGTCGCGGACCAGCACCCTGCTCGGCCGCCCCGATCGCCCATGATCCCCGTCGGCGCGCCAGAAACCGCGACCCCGGGGTCGACCCAGGTGCTAACAAGCCCCGGTCATGAAAGTCGTCGTCGCAACGCACGGCCACTGTTTCGACGGCCTCGCCAGCGCTGTGATGTTCACGCGGCTCAGGCAGGCCGCGGGCGGAGACGCACCCACGTTCGAATACCGCAGCTGCGGCTACGGCGCCGGCCAGCAGAAGCCCGACGACCGGCTGCTCGCCGGCGACGAGAACGCCATCCTCGACTTCCGCTTCAGCACCTCGCCGAAGCTCACCTGGTACTTCGATCACCACCGGACAGCCTTTACGACGGACGCCGAGCGACGACTATTCGAAGAGCGCGCCGGCTCTGGACGCTTCTTCTACGACGCGGAATGCAGCTCCTGCACCCGTCTGCTCGCGCGGGTCGGCCGGGAGCACTTCGATTTTTCCGATCCGCACCTCGACGAGCTGGTGCGCTGGGCGGACATCATCGACACGGCAAGCTTCGAAAGTGCACAGCAGGCCATCGACCGCACCGATCCGGTAATGCGCCTGGTCAGCGTGGTCGAGCACTACGGCGACGATCGCTTCCTGACGCGCCTGGTGCCGAAGCTGCTCGAACAGCCGCTCGCGGAGGTGGCCGTCCTGAAGGAGATCGAGGACCGCTATCGCTCGATCGGCAAGCGACACGCGCGCTTCATCGAGCGAGTGAAGACGCATGCGCAGAAGACGGGGCGCGTCGTGTTCGTGGATCTGACCGACGAGGTGCAGGACACCATCGGCAAGTTCGTCACCTACGCCCTGTATCCGGAGCGCACGTACTCGGTGGTCGTCGGCCTGATGAAGAACGGCGTGAAGATCTCGGTTGGCTATAACCCCTGGTCCGGCCACGAGCTCGACGCCGACATCAGCGAGATCTGCGCGCGCCACGGCGGCGGCGGACATCCGGTGGTGGGCGGCATCTCCTTCAAGAAGGACGAGCTCGAGCGCGCCCGCGAGGTCGCCCGCGAGATCGTCGGCGAGCTGTCGGGCTAGGCTTTGCCGTGACCTCGGGGTGGACACGTCGGGACGGGCGGCCACTGGTGCTCGGCCACCGCGGCGCGCGCTACGCCGCGCCCGAGAATACGCTGGCAGCCTTCGAGCTGGCGCGCGAGGAAGCAGCGGACGGCGTGGAGCTCGACGTGCGCCTCGACGCCGACGGCAACGTGGTCGTGCTGCACGACCGCACGCTCGAGCGCGTGACCGACGGCCGCGAGCGGCGCGACGTGGAGCACATCCCGGCCGGCGAGCTATCGCGGATCGACGTGGGAGGCGGCGCAGCTGTACCGCGCCTGGAAGAAGTGCTCGACTGGGCCGCCGGCTCGGACATGCTCGTGAACATCGAGCTGAAGCACGACGTATCCGATCGCGATCGACTGGTCACGGGCGTGGTGGAGCTCGTTTGCGCGCGGCAGGACCCCGGCCAGTGGCTGCTCCTGTCGAGCTTTCACCCGGGGATCGTTTGGCGCCTGGCGCGGCGCCTGCCGGACGTGCGCGTCGCGTGGCTGGTCCACAAGGGCCAGCGCTTCGCGCGCCACGGGCGCGGCTTCCGTCTGCTCGGCGCCGGCGCCGTCCACCCCGAACACGTGCTGGTCACAGAGCGCCGCATCGCCCGCTGGCATCACGGCAGCGCGCGGGTCAACACCTGGACCGTCAACGATCCCGACCGCGCCCGCGAGCTCGCCGCCCTCGGCGTCGACGCGATCATCAGCGACAAGCCCGGCTTGATCCGGGACGCGGTGAGCTAGCGGCGCGACCGGGGCCGGCCTTGGCTACGGCGAGACGCGTTTGCCGCGGCGGCTCTCGCTGCGGCGGGTGCTGGGGGCGGGGCGGGCACTGCGGCGGGTGTCGGCGAGCGAGCTGAGGATCTCCTGCAGCACCGTCACGCCCGCCATCGCGGTGATACCGGCGGGGTCGTACGCCGGCGCGATCTCCACCAGGTCGAAGCCGACCAGATCCGCTCCGACCAGCGCACGCAGCAGCTGCTGCAGCTCCCAGGTGTTCATGCCCCCGGGCGATGGGATGCCGGTGCCCGGCGCATAGGCCGGATCCAGCGCGCTCACGTCGACCGACACGTAGATCGAGCCGCCGCGCACGGCTTTGCGGACCTGGCCGATGACCGAGTACAGGTCCCACTTCACGTCGTCCATCTTGGCGACCTCGAAGCCGTGGGCCAGCGCGTAGTCGAGATCGGCCGGGCCCGAATAGGGACCGCGGACGCCGATCTGCAGGACCTCCTCGGGGCGCACCAGCCCCTCTTCCACCGCCACGCGGACGGCGCTGCCGTGGTGCACGTTGCGTCCCCAGGCGGGCCCCGAGGTGTTGCTGTGCGAGTCGATGTGGATGAGGCCCACCGACTTGAGCTTGGCGCGGTGGATGCCGCGCAGCGCGGCCAACGTCACCGACTGGTCGCCGCCCACGAAGCCACAGGTGGCGCCGGTGCGCGAAATGGCCTCGGCCCTCGCGGACACCGCATCGAGCGCGGCATCGGCGTCGTGCGGGGAGGCCGCCACGTCGCCGCCGTCGGCGACCATGAGCTCCTCGAAGATGTCGATGCCGAGCGCTGCGCTGAAGCGACGCGCCAGCGCGGAGGCCTCGCGCACCGCACGCGGGCCGAAGCGCGCGCCGGGGCGGAAGCTGGCGCCGGAGTCGAAGGGTGCGCCGCACAGCACGACGTCCACATCCGGCACGACTTCCGGATCGGACGGTACGGGCAGGCGCAGGAAGCTCGGCACGCCGGCGAAGCGCGGCATCTTCTTCGACGAGACGGTGCGGAACTCCGGCGGCGGCGGTGTGTGCCGGCGGCTGCGCCCGGCGGACGCGGGCGGCGCGCTCGGGCGCTTGGGCGTGCTGGCCTTCTTCGACGACGACGCCTTGCCGCGCTTCGACGACGGCGCCTTGCTGCGCTTCGACGGCGCCTCGCTACGCTTCGACGGCGCCTTGCCGCGCTTCGACGGCGCCTTGCCGCGCTTCGACGGCGCGGCGCCCGCGCGCTTCGCTGACTTCGGCCTGGTACTCCGCTTCATGTGTCGCCCTCAGCGGCCACACGCAGCGTAGCGCACCTCGACCCCGCCCGGGACCTTCTGTCGGAATGCGCCCCGGATGATCGGCGGATTGTGGACGACATCCTTGTTGACAAGGATGAGATCCTGGTCCGTTCCGGGCACCTCCATGCGCAGGCGGCGGGGGATCTCCGCGCCGCAGGCGGGCCCGCTCGGGGGCACGTCCGGCGTCAGGTGGTCGGGGTCCACCCTGGGCCTGGCCGTGTGCGACGCCTTGTGGTCCTCCATAAGCGCCCGGTACAGATCGATGCCCTGCTGCGAGACGGCGACTTCCAGCACGCGCACGCGCTGCTTCTGCCACGGCAGGTTCCAGTCGGCCGGCGTCGGCTCGAGGTGGATCTCCTCGTTCGCCTGGTGCCGGCTCTGGATGCGGATGACGTACTCGCCGTCCCAGGCGATGGTCGCCTGCGACGGCTGGTGCACGAGCACCGGCGCCTCGCCGCGCAGGAGCTCGACCAGCGCGAACGGCGGCACCGGCACCTGGGTGAAGCGCTCGACGTTGCAGGTGTTGGCCGGCCCGTACAAAAACTGCTTGTTCTGCAGATCGAAGAGCGAGAACTTCTGCCCGTCGCTGGTGAGCGTGGATAGCGTGACGCCGAACGGACTGTACACGTCGAAGCGGATCTTCTCGGGCAGCATCGCCAGGTACAAGACATTGCCGCGCACGCGGCCTTGCTTGTTGAACAGATCGAGCTTTGCTTCGCCCTGCACGCCGCGGCTGCACGAATAGCTGGCATGCATGCGCCCGAGGGCCGCGTCCGCCGTCGGGAACTGCGACGGCGGCGGCGGCCGCCCGCAGCCACTGCACAGACCCAGCGCAAGAAGGGCCCCCGGCACGCCACGCCGGAACCTACCGCCCACGCGAGCCACGAGGTCCACGATAGACCCGGGTCTAGCTCGAGCGCAGCGCGTCGAGCAGCTCGAGATCTGCTAGCGGGAGCGTGACTCGCGTCTCGATCACGCCAACGCCGTAGCGCTCGCAGAGCGTGGCCAGCGACAGCCCGTCGACCAGCGCGCAGGGCGCCGCGCCGGCAGCGGCAGCTTCCTCGCGCGCGCCGCTCAGCACCTGACCGGTGGTGATGATCCAGCCCGCGTGGGCCGGCCCGTAGTGGTGGAGCGCGCCGCGCAGCGCCGTGACCTGCTCGCGCCCGACCTCGCGTCCGTCGCGGCGTACGATGATGGCCGTGTGCACGCCGCCCGTCGGACCGGTGGTGCGACCCGACAGGTGCAGCTCGGCGCCGGGTGCGCCGGAGCGCTTGACCACGTCGAGCCCTTCCATGCCGACCCGCGCGAGCAACAACATCACGAGCTCGCCGAGCGCGCGCGGCGGCAGCTCCTGCAGCCGCTTGAGCAGATGCCGGCGGCTCGCCTCGCGGTAGCGATCTGCCAGCGACGAAAGGTCGCGCTCGAGCCGCGCCAGCTCGCCGTCGAGCATCCACTCGGTCAGGCCCACGCGGCTGTCGTTCACACAGAAACGCGGACGCTGGCCCTCACCCGCCGCACGCAGGTTGTCGGCGCGCATGGCCGCCGACAACGCCGACTGCACCTGGTGCGTGTCGCCCGAGATGCGCCCGCGCCGCTGCGCCGCGTCGGCGAGCTTGGACAGGCCCACCATCCCGCTCTTCTCGAAGCCGGCGAGCAGATCAGCCGCAACGTCGGCCAGACCGCGCCCGGACAGCTCGTCGACGTGTCCGCCGCGCGCCTCGCGGCGTTCTCCCCGCTCGCCGCGCTCGCCGCGCTCACCGCGCTCACCACGCTCGCGGCGATCGCGGCGCCGTCCACGATCACTGCGCTCGCCGCGTTCACCACGCTCGGCGCGCTCGGTCGGTTCAGCGGAAGCTTCCTCCGCCGCAGCGGCATCCGCAGGCGCGTCCGAGACCGTGTACGACGGCAGTCCGTCACCGCCACCGTTCTTCTCCTCGCCACCGCGACCCCCACGACGACGGCGGCGGCGGCGACCCCGGCGGGCTCCGTCGCGCTCTTCGCCGCCACCCGTCTCGGCCTCTTCCTCTTCCGCCTCGGCGCCGGCACCGAACAGCGGCACGTCGTCGTCTTCCTCCGGCGCGAAGATCTCGGTCGCCTTGGCGGCCATCTTCGCCCGCTCCAGCTCGGCCGCGTCGGGAGGCGGCGCTTCCTCGTCCACGTCCAGTTCAGGATAGCCCGGCTGCGAGGGCAGCTCCGGCGCAGGCGTCTCGGGGACCTCGGGAGCCGGCTCTTCTTCGCCGCCGCCCGCCTCGGCCTGGGCGGCCTCGTTGACCGCGATGCGCTCGAGCGCCGGCGTACGGTCTGCCAGGCCCTTCTTCACGGTCGCGTCGTCCCAGTCGCGTAGAGCGAAGACGCCCGGCTTGACGCGGACCAGCGGGTTTTCCTTGTCGCCCTTCTTCACCAGGGCGGCCAGCCGGGCCCCCATGGTCACCTCTGGGCTCTTGCCGACGTGGCTCAGCAGGTTCTTCTCGATGGCTACGTCCGTGATCTCCTTATAGTGAAGTGGCTTGCCCACGAGGCGCAGCACCTGCGCCGCAGCTTCCGTGAAAGTCATTGACAATCGTCTCTTCTGTGTTGGGGGAGAACATACGCTCGGTTCTCTCTTCCGCGGGCGCCTCCGGGGAAGCGCACATCGCTCCCATCGCCGGCAGGCGCCCCTCTTGACCGCCGGCCATAGCACGGCCCAGAGGCCGCTCCAAGCTGGGGGAACCTCCGGCCGCAGGGCCCCCCGGCGCCGCCGGCCGAGCCCGCCCCGAGCCGCGCCGTGCCCGCCTACCGGAAAACCGTGAGCGCGGCCTTCTGGTAGGCCTCGAGCGTCGGGGCGTCGAACAGGACGAAGCGGCAGAGCCCGGGTGTGCCCTCCGGCTTCAGGGCGTTGCGGACAGCCTTCAGGGCGACCGGGGCGGCCTCCGCGAGAGGGTAGCCGTAGACGCCGGTGCTGATCGAGGGGAACGCGATGGAGTCGATCCCGTGGCGGCGGCACAGGGCGAGGGCCTCGCTGTAGCAGCTGGCGAGCAGCTCCGCGGCGCGCTCTCCCTCGCGGTCGTAGATGGGCCCCGCGCAGTGGATGACGTGCTTCGCCTGCAGATTGAAGCCGGGCGTCAGCACGGCGGCGCCGGTCGGCAGCCGTCCGCCGGGCAGCTCGCGCTTCTTTTCCCTGAGCGCCTCCATCAGCTGGGAACCCGCGGCGCGGTGGATGGCGCCGTCCACACCGCCGCCACCCATCAGCATGGAGTTGGCGGCGTTGCCGATCGCGTCGGTATCCGAGCGGGTGATGTCGCCCTGGACCAGCTCTACCCACGACCCGCCCGCCGCGAAACGCTCCATGCCCCTTGCTATCCGAGCAGCTGCCGCCGTGCAAGGCGGGGCCGGACCGCCACCCCGGGCGATCCCGAGGCGATCCAGGCGTTCGCCGCGCGGCGCTACTGCGCGGGCCCGGACAGGCGTACGCTCGGGGAGTGGACGCGCAGCGTCTGCTGGACGAGCTGCTGTCGGCGGCACGCAAGCTGGGCCTGAAGGTCCGGATAGAACCGCTGCGCACGGCGTCCGGACGAGCCGGCGGACTGTGCCGCATCCGCGGTCAGACGATGGTGCTGCTGGACGAGCTGGCCGGCCCCGTCGAGCAGGCTGCGTCGCTCGCCGAGGCGCTCGCGGAGCTCGACGTGGAGAACATCCAGATGGCGCCGGAGGCGCGGCGCACGATCGAGGCGACGCGACGGCACGAGATGTGGCGCGTGAACGACGCGCGACCCGCCCAGAAGGACGATCGGGTGCGGCAGCTGCCGATCCCCAAGCCCGGCCTGCGCCGCGGGCGCGGGCGCGACGACGACGAGGAGTAGCGCACCGCAACGCGGGACGTGGTACGAGCGCGGGCACGGTGCAACCGCTCGAAGACGTCCCGCTGGCTCCGCTGTGCACGCTCGGCGTGGGCGGCCCGGCCGCGTTCCTGGTCGAAGCCGGCGACGAGGCGAGCGTGATCGCGGCGCTCGAATGGGCCGGGCGCTACGGCGTGTCGGTGCGCGTGCTGGGCGGCGGCAGCAACGTCGTCGTCAGCGACGCCGGCTTCGACGGCCTGGTGATCCACGTGGCGCTCTCCGGCACCGAGTGGCGCGAGGAGCGAGACGGCAGCGTCGTCCTGTACGCGGCCGCCGGCGAGCCCTGGGACGCTCTGGTCGAGTCCAGCGTCGCGAAAAACCTCGCCGGGCTGGAGTGCCTGAGCGGGATCCCGGGACGCGCGGGCGCTACGCCGATCCAGAACGTGGGCGCGTACGGCCAGGAGGTCGCCGAAAGCATCAGCGCGGTGCGCGCGCTCGATCGCAGGACGCGGCGCGTGGTGACGCTCAGGCCGGCCGAATGCCGCTTCGCCTACCGTGACAGCCTGTTCAAGAGCGAGGAGCCGGAGCGCTTCGTCGTGCTCGGCGTCGACTACCGGCTGGTGCCGGGCGGCGCGCCGACGCTCCGCTACCCGGAGCTCGCGCGTCGGCTCGAGGCCGGCGGCGTCGAGCGGGCGTCACTTTCCGACGTGCGTCGCACCGTGCTGGAGCTGCGACGCGAGAAGTCGATGCTGCTCGATCCGGACGACGAGAACAGCCGGAGCTGCGGCTCCTTCTTCGTCAACCCGCTTGTCACTCCGGCAGAGCTCGCGAGCGTCGAGGCCGCGGCGGGAAACCCACAGATGCCGCGCTACCCCCAGCCCGACGGACGCACCAAGCTGTCGGCGGCCTGGCTGATCCAGCACGCCGGCTTCTCCCGCGGCGAGCGCGCGGGCGCGGTGGGACTTTCCACGCGCCACACGCTGGCGCTGGTGTGCCACGAGGGCGCGCGCGCGAGCGACGTGGTGGCGTTCGCACGGCGCATCCGCGCGCGCGTCGAGGAGCGCTTGGGCGTGCGCCTCGTGCCGGAGCCCGTCTTCTGGGGCTTTTCGAGCCTCGACGGCGGGCTGCCGGACGAGCGACTGGCGTAATCAGCCGGCGTCCGCGCCGTTGAAGGTGCCGCCCGTGCCGCCACCGCCCGGGAGTGCGCCGCCCGTGCCGCCGGTGTTCATCTGTCCGGAGCACATGCTGGGCGAGATGCCGCCGGAGCTGCACTTGCCGTTCTGGCAATTTTCGCTCTGGCACTCGTCGAAGGAGCTGCAGGCCTGGCCGTCCGCCTTCTTGTTCGTGCAGGTCCCGGTGCCGGTGTGTGCGGGGTCGGCACAGTAGGTGCCGTCCTTGCACTCGTTGGAGAAGGACGAACACGACGAACCCGCCGCCCTCTTGGCCGCGCACGTGCCGCTATCGCAGTACGCGCCATCTACACAGCCCGAGTAGTCGGGGCATGGCTGGCCAATCGGGATCATCGCGGCGCACACGCCGTTGCCCGCGCAGTACAGGCCGTCGTTCGTGTAGCAGGTCGCGTTGCCGCTGGGAGGAGCGCCGCCGCTGCCGCCCGCGCCGCCGCCGCCGCTGCTGGTGCCGCAGGACGTGACGTTGCCGTTCTCCGTGCAGGTCTCGTCGCAGCCGTCGCCCTTCTTGCCGCGCGGCTTCACGGTGCAGGTCCGCTGCCCGCTTCCGGCCTGCCCTCCGGCGCCCGACGGATGTTCACAGTAGACCTCCGCATTGGCGACCGGCTTGCATTCGGTGGAGCTCGTGCACGCCGCACCCGCCGGCTGGGTACCGGTGAAGACCTTCTGGCACGGAACCGCCGAGACGGCATCGAAGCCCTTGCAGGACGCGAAGGCCGCCGAAACGGAGTCGATGCACGGGCCCGCGGCCGAGGCATCGTAGACGGCGTTCTTCGAGCTGAAGATCTGGCCGATGCTCTGGTCGAGCGCCGACTTGCATCCCGCCGCGTCGTACTTGTAGCCGGCGCTCTGGCAGCAGCTGCCGATGTTGTCGCAGACCGCACTCTCGAAGCGCGCCGGGAACTGGCTCTGCGGCACGGGCCCCGAGCCGGTCCCGTTGGTGGAACCACCGCAGCCACCGACCACGCCGCCGAGCAGAGCAGCGCACGCAAGGATCGATGGAAAAGCGCATCGTGTCATCCTTCCAGCCACCACCCCGGGCGGCCGAAGCGTGCACAGTCTACGCTACCCCCGCGGGTCGCGCATCAAGCCTGGACGCGCGCGTAGACCGCCTCGATCGCCTCGTCGAGGCGTGACGGATCCGTGCCGCCGGCCTGGGCCATGTCCGGGCGGCCACCGCCCGACCCACCGACGATGCCGGCGATGGGCCGGATCAGGTCTCCGGCCTTGAACCGGGACGTGAGCGGCTTGGCGACGGTCAACACCAGCTGCGCCTTGCCGTCGCTTTCCGAACCCACCAGCACGATGCTCTCGCCGAGCTTGTCGCGCAGCTGCTCGGCCAGCTCGCGCAGGGCGCCGCGATCGGCAACCTCGGTGCGGACGCCGAGCACCTTCACGCCCGCCACATCGCGCGCGCGGCCGAGCAGCGCATCGAGCCCGCCGCTTCCCTCGCCGGTGAGCAGCTTCTTCTGCAGCTCCTCCACTTGCTTTTCGAGCGCGCGCTCGTGCGCCACCAACTTGTCGATCTTCTCGACCAGCTGCGCGGGTGCTGCCTTGGCGGCCTGGGCCGCGCTCGAGAGCCCCTGCTCCAGCTCGCGCAGATAGGCGAGCGAGCCCGCACCCGTGGTCGCGGTGATGCGCCGCACGCCGGCCGCAATGCCCTGCTCGCCGGTGATCTTGAACAGACCGATGTCGCCCGTCGCGCGGGCGTGCGTGCCGCCGCAGAGCTCCACCGAATCGGCCATCGTGAGCATGCGCACGGTGTCGCCGTACTTCTCCTCGAAGATCATCATGGCGCCGCGCTTGCGCGCTTCGTCCATGCTCATGACCTCCGTCCGCACCGGCGCAGTTCGCGAGCACGCGCTCGTTGACCATGTCCTCGATGCGCGCGGATCTCCTCGTCCGTCAGCGCTTTGCCGTGCGTAAAGTCGAAGCGCAGGCGGTCCGGGCCAACCAGCGAGCCCTTCTGCTGCGCGTGCTCGCCGAGCACGCTGCGCAGCGCCAGGTGCAGCAGGTGCGTCGCGGAGTGATTGCGACGGATCGCCTCGCGGCGCTCCACGTCGACCTCGAGCTTTGCCTCGGCGCCCTTCTCGAGCGTGCCGCGCGCCACCACGCCGCGATGCACGACCAGCCCGCGCGAGCGGCTTCTGCGTGTCCTCGACCTCGATGAGCGCGCCGTCCGTCTCGATGCGCCCGCGTCGCCGACCTGGCCGCCGGCTTCGCCGTAGAACGGCGTCTTCGCCGTCACGACCTCGACGCGGTCGCCCTCGGCGCCGCGCTGTCGACCAGCGCGCCGTCCTTGACGATGGCCGAGCATGGCCGCGCGGTCCGCGTCCTTCTCGTAGCCGGTGAACGCGACCTGCGCCGCCCGGCACGCTCTCGAGCGCCTCGCGGTACACGCCCTCGACGGCCTGCTCCCTGCCCTTGAACTCGGAGCGGCGCGCGCTTCCTCCAGCGCATGCGTCGTAGCCCGCCTTGTCGACGCTGTAGCCGCGCTCGGCGCAGATCACCTCGGTCAGGTCCAGCGGGAAGCCGTAGGTGTCGTAGAGCGTGAAGGCCTCGGTGCCGCCGAGCAGCTCTGTTCGCCTGCCTGCGTCCATGCGCGCGAACTGCTCGTCGAGCAGACCCAGCCCGCGCTCGATGGTCTGGCGGAAGCGCACCTCCTCCTGCTCGGTGACCGTCAGGATCAGGTCGCGACGCTCGCGGAGCTCCGGGTACTGCCCGCCCATCAGTTCGATGACCTTGTCGGCCACCTCGTGCAGGAACGGCTCGGCGATGCCCAGGCGATGGCCGTGACGGATCGCGCGGCGCATCACGCGCCGGAGCACGTACGGTCGCTCCACGCGGTCGGGCAGGATGCCCTCGGCGATCAGGAACGCCGTGGTGCGCGCGTGGTCGGCGATGACGCGCATGCTCACGTCGTCGGGCTGCATGCTTCCGCCGTACGGCTTGTGCGAGAGCTCGGCCGCGCGATCGACCAGCGCGCGCAGCAGGTCCGTCTCGTAGTTGCTGGTCTTGCCCTGCAGCACGCTGGCCAAGCCGCTCGAGCCCCGCGCCGGTGTCGATGCTGGGCGCGGGCAGCGGGTCCAGCTCCAGCCGGTCGTCGTGCACGGCCTTGAGCTCGAACTGCATGAAGACCAGGTTCCAGATCTCCATCCAGCCGAAGCCCTCGCTGGTCTGCTCCTCGCCGAAGCTGGAGGGGTCGGGGCCGGGCCCGTTGAAGATGTGGATCTCGCTGCACGGACCGCACGGGCCGGTGTCGCCCATGCGCCAGAAGTTCTCGTCCATGCCCATGCCGAGCACGCGGTCGTCGCCGAAGCCGGTGACCTTCTTCCACAGGTCGCGCGCCGTCTCGTCCGCCGGCACGCCCTTCTCCCCGCCGAAGTAGGTGCACACCAGCCTGTCCTTCGGCACGCCCAGCTCGCCCAGTCAGGCTCCCAGGCGTAGACGATGGCTTCTTCCTTGAAGTAGTCGCCGAAGCTGAAGTTGCCGAGCATCTCGAAGAACGTGTGGTGCCGCGGCGAGGGACCGACCGCTTCCAGGTCGTTGTGCTTGCCGCTGATGCGGATGCACTTCTGGCTGGAGGTGGCGCGCTGGTAGGCTCGTCTTCTCGCGACCGGTGAACAGGTCCTTGAACTGCACCATGCCGGCGTTGGCGAACATCAGCGTCGGGTCGTTCGGCGGGACCAGCGGCCCACTCGGGACCACCTCGTGCCCGCGCTCGCGGAAGAACGAGAGAAACGCCGTTCGGATGTCGTCGGAAGTGCGGCTCATAGGGGCGGCTGGTCTAGCACAGCGCGCCCGCCGGCTGGAGGGCCTGGAGGCCCGGTTTGTCTTGATTGCCCGCCCGGGCGTCGCTACGTGCGGTAGCGTGAGCGGAGCGCAGGTCGACCACCTGGTGGGGAGAGCACCGGATCGGCCACGGCAAGGCCGGTCGATTCCGCATCGGCCCGCTGATCCTGACCGCAACCCGGCTCGACAACGAGTGGAGGCTCGACCGCGAGAGCTCGGGCGACACCAGCGACACCACGGTAGGGGTCGAAGTGCCGATCGCACCTCACGAACCCACCGCGGCAGCCGTCGTGTCGCGCTTCGGTGACTCGGATGGCGTCGGAACAGCTCGAGCTCCTGCCCATCCTGCCCGATCGCCCCGTGGTGACGCGCCCCGAGCACCCCATGACGGTTCCGCCCCACCAGAAGGTCACAGTCTACGTCGGCTCGCCACTGTGGCTGCGCGTCTCCGACGCCGAGCGCAAGCACCGGAACTCGAGGAGCTCCCCGCGTTCCGCCCCTCCCTCACCTGGTGGGGCTCCGAACACGCGCGAAGGCGAGGTCTGCTACGGCACGCGCACCTACGGTCGTCTGCGCCTCGGCGAGATCGTCCACTACCCGCATCGCGTGATGACCGCTGTCTCGATCGACAACGGCGCCGATCAGCCCCTGCTGCTCGAGCGCGTGCTGCTTCCGGTGCGGCGCCTCGCGTGTACGCGACCGCCTCGGGCGAGCTCTGGACCGAGGCGGTCACGCTCGAACGCGACCCGGGCGAACTGCTCGCCACGCTGCATCTCGGCAAGAAGCCGCCGAAGCAGGCGGGCAGCGCAGAAGCGGATCAGCGCGCCCCGCGACCCGAGCTCGCAGAAGCTCCTTTTCCACGCGTTTGGCTCGCTGTTCCGGGGGAGAGGCTGATGCCGGCTGCCGACCTCGCCCACAAGGCGCTCGCGCTTCTGACCCACGCCCGCGTCGTGACGCTGGTGCGCGCCGGGCTGATCCTGGTGCTGGGCCTGATCGCGGCGCGCCTGGCGAGCCGGGCCATCGGACGGCTTCTGGCGCGCAATCAGGACGTGCAGCAGGTCGCAGCTCCTGCGTCGGGTGACCGCTTGGGGGCTGTTCGGCGTCGCGCTGGCGTGGGCGCTGCAGGAGCTCGGCTTCAAGCTGGGCGTGCTGCTCGGCGCGGCTGGCGTCGCTACGGTCGCCATCGGCTTCGCCTCGCAGACCTCGCTTTCCAACCTGATCAGCGGCTTCTTCCTGTTCGGCGAGCGGCCCTTCAGCGTAGGCGACTTGATCGAGATCGAGGGCGTCGCCGGCGAGGTACTCGCGGTCGATCTCATCGCCACGAAGATCCGCACCTTCGACAACCACTACGTGCGCATCCCCAACGAGGTGATGTTCAAGACGAAGGTGGTCAACTTGACGCGCTTCCCGATCCGCCGCTTCGATCTCGCCAGTGCCGGTCGCCTACGACGAGGATCTGGATCGGGTGCGCGAGCTACTCCTCTGCGTCTGCGAGCGGAACGAGCTGTCGCTCGCGGAACCGGCACCGCTGTGCTTCGTGCTCGGCTTCAACAGACTCGTCGGTGCAGATGCAGCTCAGCGTGTGGTCCGAGACGACGACCTGGTTTTCGATGAAGACCAGCCTGTGCCTCGAGATCAAGCGCGCGCTCGATGAGCACGGCGTACGCCGCCCGTACCCGCACCGCGTGATCGAAGGCGACGCTTCTGGCCCAGCCTGAGCGCTAGCGAAGCCGGCGAGCGACTACGGCGGGGGTGGGCTGGGATGCGACTGGGCTCAGCCCGTGCGCTGGATGATGTGGTAGCCGAAGTCGGTCTCGACCACGTCGCTGACGCCGCCCACCGGCAGCGCGAAGGCCGTGTTCTCGAACGGCCCCACCATCTGCCCGCGGCCGAAGCTGCCGAGATCGCCGCCGCGCGACGACGACGGGCAGTCGGAGTGCTGCTTCGCCAGCTCGGCGAAGTCCGCGCCGCCGTCGATCTGCTGCTTGAGCTGGGCGATCTGCGTTTTCGCCTCGTCCTGGCTGCGCTTGGCCGTCGACCGCGCCGAGCCCGCGTACATCAACAGAATATGGGACGCCCTCACCTGATCGCTCATCGTCGCTCCTTTTCCGCCGGGCCGCGCCCGCTTGCGAAGCCAGCCTTGCACACGGTGAGGGCGCGCTTCAACCCGGCTCCGGGCGTCATTCCGGCCCGGTATCCTCGCGGTATTCGCCCACCTGCGGGTACTTCTGCTGGATCGCGGACAGCGCCGCGGTCGCGCCGCTCCTGCACATCAGCGTCTCTTCCAGCACGGCGCTGGAGGCGAACTCGACGAGGGCGGTTCCGACGGCGGGGTCGATCTGCTTGGCCCCGCAGCCGTCGCTGGCGAGCGTGGCGACCAGCGACGGGATCTGCACGCCGTACTTGATGCCGACCTGCAGGATGCCGCCCTGATCGCGGCCGAGCGAGCACAGATCCGTCGGCAGGCCGTGGCCGGCGTTGGACACGCCCACCAGGCGCTTCTTGACCGGGGTGGTGTCGTAGGCCGACTGCAGCTTCGAGTACGCGACGATGCCGTCGTCCATGCCGCCGAGGATGAGCGTCGAGACCAGCGATGGGCTCGCTGTCGTGCCGCCTGCCGACATCGGCATGCGCACGAGTAGCCCCGGGCGATCTTCGAGCTTTTCGACGGCGCCACCGCCGGCGCTGTGCCCGCCGACGGCCATGTGATTCGTGTCGAGGTGCCCCGAGAGGAACGCGAGATCGCCGCTCGGCGCCTCGACGGCGTCGAGAATCTTGTTGGCGTCGCCGACCTGGTCGGCCTGCACGCCGCTGCCCTGCCCGTTCAGCGTCGCCAGCACGTCCTTGAGCGTGATGCCGGGATGATCCGCCGCGAGAACGACGAAACCGCGGCTCGCCCAGTGCACCTGCTGGGTCAGGCTCAAGGTGCGGAAGCCCGCCAGGCCGTGGATGAACAACACCACCGGGTACGGCCCGTGCTGCTCGTCGATCGGCAGACCGCGATAGCAGTCGCAGACCTGCCACGGATTCGCCGAGTCCGGGATCTTGCCCTGCTCGGAGTCGGGCAGATGCTTGCGGATGTCGTATTCGACCTTCGGCTGGCACTGCTCGCTGCCCAGCTTCGCCGGGTACCACACCTCCGTCACGAGCCCATCGATGTCTGCCGTGCGCACGCCCACGGGCCACGGGCCTTGTGCCGCCGGATCTTCCGGCAGCTGGTAGAGCGGCACGCCGTCACAACCCGTCCCCTGTGCGGGCGGCGTCGGCTGGGCCGGGACGCACGGGCCGCCGTCGGCACCGCCCGCCCCACCCTTCGGCGACGCGCTGTTGGACGAGCACGCCAGCGCGACGCCGGAGACAAGAACCCCACACCATCGTCGAACCATCCCCGCGAGCCCCATGGCAGAAGTCTAGGTCCGGCGCGCACACCGGGCCAGGCCTTCGCGAAGAAGCACCCCTCGCATTTGCACCCCTGGCACAGTCGTGCCGGCGTGATCATGCTACGCGGTCGTAGGGATGAGCGACGCCATCGCGGCCTATGCGGATGCGAGCGGGCTGGGACAGCCCGAGCGGCGGATTGCACTCAAGGGCCAGCTCGAGCTGCCCGACGGCTCGAAGGCCGACGCCGAGCTGTGGCGCACGACGCGGGGGCTCGTGCTCCTGGCGGCGAAGAGCGCATCCGAGGGGCGCAGCGTCGCGCTGCTCGAGGGCGACGCCCTGCACTACGTGCCCGGGCGTTTCTCGGACAGCGTGGAGGTCGACGGTGCCGCGCTCGGTGTGCCGACCGGCAGGGGCGCCGAGGTGCAGAAGCTGATCGCGCGCGAGCGGCTGTGCCGCGGCGTCGTTCCGCGGGAGGTGGACCGCGCGCACCACATCGAGCCGCCCGACGAGATCGAGCGCGGTTTCCTGAATGACTTCCTGGAATCGGGCGAGATCCTGATCGCGTGGCTGCACGGATCGTCGCGCCTTCCGGTGCGTTCGAGCATCCTGACGGAGAGCGACGGGGAGGTACGCTTCCTGCTCACTGAACGACGGGCGGCGCTGGTGGCGCTGAACACGGTGGGCGACGTGCGCGTGGAGCCGCTCGAAGGCCAGGCACTGCGCAGCGACGCGGGCAGCGGCCTGATGCGCGCCGGCGAGCACTCGTGGAAGGCGGGGCGGAGCAGCGCGAAACGGCTCGCCGAGCTGGCGGCGCTGCCGCCGCTCGAGGCCAGCGAGCGCCTGCGCGAAGCGGCACGCCTGAACTGGCTGGCGCGGAGCGACGACAAGTCCGCTCTGCCGGCGGCGCGGCGCTTTCTCGACGCCGCGTCGAAAGGCGGCGACACGCTGGCGGCGTTCGCCGCCTTCATGGTCGGCGAGGAGCTGGAAGAAACGCACGTGACACGCCCCGACCTTCCCTCCGCCGTGCAAGCGATCGAGGGACAACCCCGCGGCGTTCTTGCACAGCTGTACGAGAGCTGGTCGATGTCGGTCGCGGCGGGCGACGCGCTCGTCCGGGATCTTCGCGAGCAGGGCGACGCCGCCGAGCCGTGGGCGCTCGCGCTGCACATCGCGGTGCACGCCAGCGCCCAGGAGCGGCAGCGGGATCCGATCGAAGGTGCGCTCGGCGACATCGCGCTGGCCGAGCACCTGCTCTTGCGGTCGGAGCGCGAGCGGGCGCGCGATCTGCTCGAAGCGCGCTTGAGCGCACTGCCCAGTGAAGCGCTGGAGGATCTGCTGCCCCCACGCGATGCGGATCTGACGGCGGGCGCGGGTGGCCAGGCGCTGCGCATCCGCATCTACGAGCTGCTCGCGGAGGCGCGTGGCCGCGATCGTGACAATCCCGACGTGCGCGCGCTGGCGGAGCTGGCACGGCTGCAGCCGCTGGTCGTCGAACGCGTGCAGGCGCTGGCCGATCGCGCCGAGGGCGAGCTCGAGTCCCGCGCGCGCCGCGTGCTCGCCGTGCTCGGACCAGGCGGGCTTGCACCCGACGCGGTGCCGCCGGGCGAGCCCGGGGTGGTGCACGCGCTGGCCGACGAGCAGCTCTGGGGCGCATTGCGCCATCCGCTGGTGCGCGAGGGCGGCGCGTTGCTCGGACGACTGCAGACCCTGCTGGCGGCCGTTCCCCTGCCCGACGCCACGGTCATCCGCGACTACTGCGAGCGGCTGTCGACGGCGCGCCATCGCGAAACGACGGATGCGCTCGAGCACGCCGCCCGCGCGCTCGACGATGCCGCGCGACTGCTCGGGGTGGCCGATGTGGTGGCGTACGTGTCGCGCGGCGACAAGGGCGTGGGCATGCGCGGCTACGAGGCCAAGCCGCCCTTCGTGCTGATCGGCGGGCGGCACATCGAACCGGACAGCGAGTTCCGCATGCGACCGCGCGAGCTTTCGTTCGCGATCGGCACCGAGGTGGCGCACCTGCGCTACGGGCACAGCCGGGTGACTTCCAGCGACGTGTGGGCGGGCGCACTGGAGAAGAGCAAACAGGGGCTGGACCTGGCGCTGGGCGTACTGCCCATGCTGCGCAGCTGGCGGCTCGCCGATCGCATGAGCCGGCTGGCGTCGCGCGTGCCACAGAGCACGCTGAAGCGAGTAGTGGGCGGCGCTGCAGCCGTCAGCGATCGGGTGCGGCGCGTGGTCGACCCGGCGCGGCAGAGCGACGACATCTCGGCGCTGAACGAGGATCTGGTCGCGGCCCATCGCGTGATGCAGCTCACCGCGGATCGCGCCGGCCTGCTTCTCGCTGGGAACGTCAGCGCAGCGCTGCGCGCCATGCTGCTGGTCCGGCGCGACTACCGGCGCGAGCTTTCCCAGGTGGAGCAGAAAGGCATCGAACCGATCCTGGCGCGGCGGGACGAGGAGGGCGAGATCGCCTACCAGGATCTCGCGGTGAGGGTTGCGGCGCTGCTTTCCTTCTATCTGTCCGACGACTACGCTCGACTCCAGAGCAGTCTGGCAGAGCACACAGCGTAGCAAAATGTCACATATGCGTGACATTTTGCTACGCTTCAGCCGGAAAGCGCGGGGGGAGCGACGCTGGCGGACGAGAAGGCGGAATCCGGCGCGGCGTCGCCGGCGGCCGGCAGCGCAGCATCGACCGCTGGCGATGATCTGCTCGCTGTGCTGCGCGAGATCCTCGCCACGTAGCGGCAGGCGTCGGAGCGTCAGGCGCGCTTCCTGTGGCTGTTGATCCCGATCTTCGCGCTTCTGTGTGTCCAGGTCGTGCTGCTGCTGGTCCGCCAGCACGCTCGAGTTGCAGCAGCGAGTCCGGACACATAGCGCGCTGTCTTGACGTAGTGGCGCCGCGTCCGTATGCCGCCGGAATGCCGTCTCCGCGCGAAAAGGCCGAGTTGCTCGAGAGGCTTGCGGAGCGGCCTGACCTGACCGCCGCGGAGCGCGCGGTGCTGCGCGAAGCCGCAGGGCTGTTCGGGTTCGAGACGCCGCATGAAATGAGCCGCGAGGCTCCGACAGCGCCGAGGAAGAAGCACGCGACGACGAAGGATGGCACGGCCATCCTGTGGAGCGACGGGGCCGCACGCGGCAACCCGGGTCCGGCGGGTATCGGCGCCATCCTCAAGACACCGGACGGCGACGTCATCGCCGAGGTCAGCGACTTCCTCGGTCACACCACGAACAACGTCGCCGAGTACCGCGCGCTGCTCGCGGGGCTGGAGCGCGCCATCGAGGTCGGCATCCAGCGCATCGAGGTGCGCGCCGACTCGGAGCTGATGATCAAGCAGCTCAAGGGACAGTACCGCGTCAAGAACGCGGGGCTGAAGCCGCTCTACGAACAGGCGCGGGAGCTCTTGTCGCAGTTCTCGAACGTGAAGCTTTCGCACGTCCGTCGCGAGCACAACTCGGAGGCGGATCGCCTGGCGAACCTGGGAATCGACTCGCGATGACGCTCGTCCGCTACGAGACGCGCGGCCCCGTCTCCGTCCTGTGCATCGATCGGCCCGAGCGGAAGAACGCCGTCGATCGCGCGACCGCCGCGGAGCTCCTCGAAGGCTACCGCCGCTTCGAGGCCGCCGACGAGCAGCGCGTGCTGATCGTCACCGGCAGCGCGGAGGTCTTCTGCGCCGGGGCCGACCTCAAGGCGCTCGACAACGACGTGGAGCGCGCCGAAGGCCCGATGGGCTTTACGCGACTCGTTTCGAAGAAGCCGACCCTCGCAGCCATCGAGGGCTACTGCGTCGCGGGCGGGCTCGAGATCGCGCTGTGGTGCGATCTGCGCGTGGCCGGCAGCTCGGCGAAGCTCGGCTGTCTGGAGCGGCGCTGGGGGGTGCCGCTCATCGATGGCGGGACGCAGCGGCTGCCACGCGTGGTGGGGCTCGGCCGGGCGCTGGATCTCGATGCTCACCGGTCGGCTCGTCGACGCCGCCGAGGCCGAGCGCATCGGGCTCGTGGACCGGGTCGTTCCCGACGGCAGCGCGCTCGAGCGCGCGGTGGAGCTCGGCCAGGCCATCGCCAGGTTCCCGTGGTCGTGCGTGTTGGCCGACCGCGATTCGTTGCTCGAGGGCCTGGGCCGACCGCTCGCCGAAGGGCTCGGGATCGAGGCGAAGCGCGGCACCGCCGTGCTCGTCGAAGCCGCCGAGGGAGCGGCGCGCTTCGCCGCCGGTGCCGGACGCCACGGCGGACAGCCCGGGAACGACTCCTGATGCAGAGCGACAGTCCGCCCGATTACGAGCCCGATTCCGGGACCGAAGCACCGACGCTGGTGCGCGCCGACGGCCCGGGCGCCGGGCCAGACCCCGACGCCCCGCTGGTAGGCCGGGTGATCGGCGATCGCTACCGCGTGCTGGAGCTCATTGGCCGGGGCGGCATGGGCGCGGTGTACCGCGCCGAGCATGTGCACATGAAGAAGCTGGTGGCGATCAAGGTGCTGCACCGCGCGCTGACCAGCCAGTTCGAGATCGTGGCCCGCTTCGAGCGCGAGGCGATCTCCGCGGGGCGCATCCAGCATCCGCGCATCGCGGCCGCTTCGGATTTCGGGCGTCTCGAGGACGGCTCGTTCTATCTGGTGCTGGAGTACGTCCAGGGAACGAGCCTGGGGGAGCTCCTGCTGGGCGGCGCGCTGCCTCAGGATCGCGCGACACGCATCGCGCGGCAGATCAGCGACGGGCTGGCCGCCGCACACTCCGACGGCATCGTGCATCGCGATCTCAAGCCGGAGAACGTGATGCTGGTGCAGCGCCCGGGCGAGCCGGAGTTCGTCAAGATCCTGGATTTCGGCATCGCCAAGGTGCTGGTGGACGAGGACCACGACGACGCGGGCAAGGGCCCGGTGCTGACACGCCTCGGCACGGTGTTCGGCACTCCGCAGTACATGGCGCCCGAGCAGGCGGCGGGCGAAGCCGTGGATCAGCGCGCGGATCTCTACACCGTCGGCATCATGCTGTACGAGATGCTGGTCGGCTATGCGCCGTTCCGCGACGAGGACATCGGCACGGTGCTGGCCATGCAGATGAAGACGGAGCCGCCGCCGCTGCCCGATTGGGTCGATCCGGAGCTCTCGGCGATCGTGGTGCAGCAGCTCGAGAAGGATCCCGCCCTGCGCATCCAGACCGCCGAGGAGCTGCGCACGCGGTTCGAAGCCGTGCTGGAGCGCATCGCGCCGCGGCCCATGCTCTCGTCGGTGTCTATCGATCCGGGCTCGCTGCGTCCGGAGGCGAGTACCGAGCGCTCCCGCGACGCGGAGGCAACCCGCCGCGGCCCCGTACCGCTGTGGGCGCTGGGCGCGGGGCTTTCGCTGGTGGTGCTGGCTGTCGCGGCCCTGGTGTTCCGGTCGAAGGCGCCCGCGCGCCACGCTGCGGCGGTGGCTCCATCGCGGCACGCGGCCGCCGCGGACAGCGGCCCGGTCCACGCGCCCGCCGCGTCGACCACCCTCGGCGACAACCCGAAGCTGGCGGAGCTCCTGGCCCGCGCTTCGATGGGCGATCTCGACGCCATCGAGGCGTTGGAAGCGCGGAACCCGAAGCAGCGCAGCGCTGGCGAATGGCTGGCACTGGGGCGCGGGCGCATGCACCTCGACCACGAGAAGGCGGCGCTCCGCGCCTACGAGAAGGCGCTCGACCTCGACCCGTCGCTGTCCAAGGACGCGACGCTGCTGCGTCACGTGCGGCGCGCTGCCGGGCACGACGACACGGCGGCCGAAGCGCTGCGCATCGCGTCGCTCCGACTGGGCAGCGCGGGCGCGGACATCCTCTACAGCGTGTGGGTGTCCACCAAGGCCAAGACGCCCACCACGCAGCTCGCCAAGCAGTTGGTGTACAGCCCCGAAGTGCGGCGGAAGGCCTCGCCCGCGCTGGACGTGGCGCTCGAGCTGCGCAAGGCGCAAAGCTGCGAGGACTACAAGAAGCTGCTCCCGCGCGCGACGCTCAGCGGCGACACGCGCGCTTTCCGCATCCTCGAGCCGCTCACGGTGAAGCGCGGCTGCGGCCCGGGCAAGAAGGACGACTGCTATCCGTGCCTGCGCCGGAGCAGCGCGCTCGACGACGCGCTCGGCGCCTGCCGCCGCCACCGCGAGCCGATCTACTAGCCGGCCACGGTCACGGTCGCGCCCGGGGAGCCCGGCTGCGATCCGGGGCCAGATCCTCGTACAGCCGCTCGTACGCCGCCGCCACGGCGCCAGAACGGAAGCGACGCTCGACGGCGGCGCGCTGCGCGTCGACAACGGCCGTGCGGCGCCCGGCATCGCGCACGAGCTCGAGCGCGGCACCCGCCAGCGCTTCGCGATCTCCGCGGGGCACGCGCACAGTTCCATCCAGCTCGGAGAGCGGCCCGTGATCGATCGCGACCACCGGCACGCCGAGCGACATGGATTCGAGCAGCACGATCGGCAGGTCGACCTTGCCCCAGAGATCGTCGACCGGAAACAGCACGGCGCTGGCACTGCCGATCAGCGCCAGCACGTCCGGCAGCTCGCTTTCGAAGCGCACGTTCGGCGAGTCGAGGCGCTGTTCCAGTGCGCGCGCCAGGCGCGGAGCTTCGGGCGTCTTCTCGCGGTAGGCAAACACGATCACCGCGTCGGGTAGCTCGCGCACGATGGGGGCGACCACCGCCGCCACGTCCTCGGCGCCCGAGCTGGTCTCGAGATCGCCCGGGTAGACGAACAGCGGCGCGGCTTCCGGAATGCCGAGTGCGCGGCGCGCAGAGCCCAGCGTGTCGGCGGAACGCGGGCGGAGCGGCCCCACCGGCGGCGGCACCACCTCGAGGCGGGGGCGGGCGGCCGGCGCGACGCCCTCCCGCTCGTACGCGTCCACGATGCGGCGCCGCGTCCACTCGCTCTGCGCCACCACGATCTGCCCGAACAAGAGCCTCGATAGGCCCTCGAAGCGCCGCGGCGCCGAAGCCACGGTCTGCAGCACCGGCGCGCGGCGCAGCCGCCCGATAGCGCTGCCCACGGCGCTGCTCCTCGGGTTGGGCGCGAACACGTAGTGCCACACGTCCGCGCGCGAGCGGGCGAGCAGGAAGGCCGCCGCGCGGACGTTGTCGAGCAGCGCGGGCGCGAACCGCCCCGCGTCGGGATACACCGGCGCCATCTGCACCGGAGCGCGCCCGTCGCGCCGCGGGTACAGCCCGGCGTCGACCACACTCTCGAGCGCCGGAGCGCCCGGGGCCGACATCACCACCGCCTCGGCCCGCTCCAGATGTAGCGCCACATCGCGCACCAGGCACTTCGTACCGTCGTGGAATGGCGGCACGATCGGCTTGGAAACGAACAGCACCCGGAGCGGCATGGCCGCGCAGGCTACACGCTGACGCGCCTCGGCCCAAATCGGCTAGCGCCAACGACGCAGGCGCCCCGGCGTCGCCGTCCGGAGCCGGCCGCGCGATGTTGTGAAATGCACTACCGAGCGGCTTCGAGAAGCGCAGCGGGAGCGCGGCGGATGGCGCTCTCGATGGCGGCGACGAGCACCGCGTGCTTCAGCTCGGCCGAGCGGCGGCTATCGCGCGCCTCGGCAGCCGAAGCGCGGGTGCTCGCCGAGCCGGAGACCGTCCCGGCGATGGCCTGCTGGGGCATGCGGTGCATCACGTACTCCATCTTGGCGCTGTAGATGACCGAGCTGCCCTCGCGCGACGCCCTCAGCCGCTTGAGACGGCCGGTCACCATCACGACCGGCGGCTTGCGGCGTTTGGCGGCTGCCTTGTAGTCGTCCGAATCGTCGAGCACCTTGACCCCGGGCAGCTCGTCCAGCTGCGTCCGCGAAGTACGCTGCACCTCGTCGAGCAGCCTCCGGTAGCGCACCGAGGCGTGGATCCTGCCGAGCTTGACCAGGACCTTCGGCTTCTCGTGATGCCGGCCGAGCTGCTCCAGCGCGCGGATGGATGCCTTGATCTGCGAGCGCACGGCGGCGGATGTGTCCAGGCGATGCTCCTTGAGCGCGTGGATCGCGCGCTTGTCGCCCAGCACCTTGAGGGCCGCCGCCGACGCCGCCCGCACCGCAGCGTTGGGATCGTCCAGGGCCTTTTCCAGCGGTTGCCGCGCGGACTTGCTGCGGGACTTGCCGAGCTGCAGCGCCGCCTGGACGCGCACGCGGAAATCCTGTCCGTGCTCGAGCCGATCGATCAGCGACGCCACGCTCGAACCCGCCAACGCCGGGCCTGCAAGCAGCACGGCGAGCGCAACGACGAGTGGCCGCAGCAGACGGGTCATCAGGAGTCGGACGAGCGAAACATCGCATCCATACAATAGATCATCCGTACAGTGCTGCGGGGCCGAACCGGGCTGGCGTTCGAGATCACTCGCACCTCGTGGCACATGGGCACAAGGTGTCGCACCTGCCCTCACCCCGACGGCGACTCGATGTGCACCGTCGACTCTTCGAGCAGCGACTTCGCTGCTACTTGTCCGTGCCCTTCTTCAGGTCCGGCGGCTTCCAGCCCTTGGGCGGCTTGAAGCCCTTCGGCGGCTTGTCGGGACAGCCGTCGTCATCCTGGTAGCCGTTGTAGGTCTCCGGCTGGTCCACGCACTGGTCCTTGTTGTCGACGATGCCGTCTCCGTCGTTGTCCGGATCGGGGCAGCCGTCGGTGTCCTGGAAGCCGTCGGTGTCCTCGGGCTGGTCCGGACACTTGTCCTTGGAGTCCGGGACGCCGTCATTGTCCCTGTCCGGCTCGTCCGGGCAGCCGTCATCGTCCTTGTAGCCGTTCTTGGTTTCCGGCTTGTTCGGACAGCGATCGTGATCGTCGGGGATCCCGTCCTTGTCGTTGTCGTAGTCGGGGCAGCCATCGCTGTCCTCGAAGCCGTCCGGATCCTCGGCCTTGTCCGGGCACTTGTCGTCCTTGTCGAGGATCGTATCGCCGTCGTTGTCGGGATCGGGGCAACCGTCGCTGTCCTGATAGCCGTCCCGGTCCTCCGCCTCGGTCGGACACTGGTCGTCGTTGTCGTAGATGCCGTCGTTGTCGCGATCCCGGCGCTCCTGCACGTACATGAAGCCCACGAACGCGCGCACCGCGGGCACGCCGATACCCTGGATGAGGCCCGTGCCTGCGCCCAGGTTCACCAGGATGGGCGAACCGAGCGGCATGATCTGCACGCCGCCGTCGATCTCGTTGGCGTTGGTGCCGTTGTGCGAAGAGAACTTCGTGCTGCCGAAATCGTCGAGCAGGATGCGGAACACGGGGCTGACCTTGAAGCCCGCACCGATACCGTAGCGGAACTCGGGGCCGAGCTTCGTCGAACCGACGCGGCCGTTGCCCCGGTAGACCCCCGCCAGGTTGCCGCCGACGCTGAACGGCCCGTGCTCGCCGTCGAAGATGGCGCGCAGCCCGGCAGTCGGCGTCGTGTCGCCGATGTAGTTCCCCTTGGACGTGGCGTGCCCGAGCGGTCCGGTCACGAACGCACCGAGCCCCACCACGAACGGATCGTGGATTTCCCCGTGGAGGCGGTACTTGCCCTCCAGCTCGGCGTCCCCGAGGCCCGTCCCGCTGAGCCCGTTGGGGTCGGCGGTGCCCTGGTCGGTGAGCCCCTGGCCCTTTACGAAAGTGATCGGCACCTTCAGGCCGAGCTGCAGGCGCGGGATCGGCGTGAACGAGCCGAGCACATCGCCGGTGACCATGTTCTCGACGACCTTGACGTCCTGTTTCTGGATCGCGTTGGGGTCGCTGCAGTCGGTCTGCGACAGGCAGCTCCTGACGACGAACGGCTGGTTCGCATAGTTGACGTACAAGCCGGCGCTCCACGCCATCTTGCCGTCGGTCCGCACGCCACGCGTGGTGAAGTAGTTGCGCGGCCCCGGCGCCGGATCGAAACGCTGGACTGTGAACTCACCGCTCTTGGCCGATCCTTGCTGGGCAAGCGCGGAGCCGGACGTGGCCATCAGCGTCGAAAGCAACGCCCCGCCGGTCACCCGGCACAACAGACGACGAGCTGAGTTCCGAGGAGGGGTCATGGCAGCAGGGAGCGGTCGGCGAGCAGGGAGCGGGAACGCTTTCATCGAAAGCTCTCCGTTGGGTAGAGGTCGCACGTCGGGAGCGAAGCCAAGGCTCGCACATTCGCCCACATTTCCGCAACGGCCATGATTTCCGCCCAGGAACCACAGCTCCGGCACCCCGGCCCCCGGCCCGGCGAGCGCGGGATCCGAACCGAAACGCAGGCGGGGCGCCGCCCCCACAGCCACCCCGCGGCCGCAGACCGGCGCCTGGGCGTTATGTTAGCGACGTGGCCGTCTGCTCCAGATGCCTGAGCGTCATCGCCGAGGCGGGCGCCCGTTTCTGTCCTCACTGCGGAACCGCCCAGGCAAGTTCGCCCGCCATCCGGCACATCGAGGCGGGCACCGAGCTCGATCTGGCGTGGGGAAAGATCCTCGTCGAGGACGTGATCGGCGAAGGCGGCATGGGCGTCGTGCACCGGGGCTGGCTCTACTACAATCCCGAGGGCCGCTATTCGGGCACGCCGCCGCATCCGGTTGCGGTCAAGGTGCTGCATCCGCTCCTCAAGGGGCGCGAGCGGGCGCGACGTCTTTTCCTGGGTGAAGCGCACGCGCTCGCCCGGCTGTCGCATCCGAACATCGTGCACTTCTTCGCGCTGGTGCAGGCCGACGATCAGCTCGCCATCGCCATCGAGCTGGTGGAAGGGCAGCCGCTCAACGAGATCATCACACGTCGCAGAGCCGCCGCTCACGCCGGCGGCATTCCCTGCCTGCCGTTCGCCCGCGCCTGGCACTATTTCTCGCAACTTCTGGGCGCGCTGGCGGCAATCCACGCGCTCGGCATCATCCATCGCGACGTTAAGCCGAGCAACGTGCTGGTGCGCACCGACGGCATGGTCAAGCTGACGGACTTCGGCATCGCGCGGGTTCCGGCGGAGGAAGCCCGCAACACGGGCGGCATGGCGCCAGGAACGGGAGCGTACATGGCTCCCGAGCAGGTGCTGGGGCGCGAGCTCGACGCGCGGACCGATCTCTACAGCGCGGGCATCGTGCTGTACGAGATGCTCACCGGAGCCACACCGTTCGACTCGCCGGCGCGGAACGAGATCATGGTGCGAACCGCACAGCTCGAAGAGACCGCACCGCCCATCACGCAGATCATCCCGCAGGCTCCCGCCGTGCTCGACCTGCTCATGGCCCGTGCACTGGCGAAGGACCCCATGCACCGCTTCAGTTCCGCCATCGAGCTCGGCGAGGCGTTCCGCGCCGCCCTCGACCTGCCCGAATCGGCCGGCTGGACCGCCCAGCAGAAGCTGGCGGAAAACGCGCAGGCGATCTCGCAGTACCAGAACGCCGCCCAACGCCCTGCCGGAACGGTGCCGGAAGCGCGTGCCGAGAGACTGCGCACCGACGTGATGCAGGCCTACCGTGGCTAGCCGGCTTCAGGAACCGCTTTCCACTAGTCGTTGACAGTCTTTGCCGGGCCATGCCATAGCCCCGGGGCGGTCCAGCTGACGTGGCTTTTCCGCGGAGATCCGCGCCCATGCACAAAATCTCCGTCGTCTCCCTTTTCGCTCTGGGTGTGGTCGTCTTCGCTTCGACGAACGCCTCCGCCCAGCCCGCGCAACCCGACAAGCCTCCGGCCGCCCAGGCCGGCAAGGGCAAAGCCGCCGCCAAGCCCAAGAAGGGCGAGGCGAAGAAGGCCGCAGCCAAGAAGCCGGAAAAGGGCGGGGCAGGCGAAAAACCGGACAAGGGCGACGCCGGCACACCAGCCGCCGGGAAAGCCGCGGAGGGCCAGGCCGACGCTGGAGCCGGCGACGAAGCCGGCGCCCAGCCGTCGGCAGGCGAGCAGCCTTCAGACGCGGGTGGCGGAACGACGCCGGGCGAAGCGCCGCCCCGCCCGCCCGAAACGACCCGCGGCACCGAGCTGCCGGGCGCCAGTCCGGCGCCGGCGGGCGGAGGGCTCGGCCCGATGCCGGGCTGGCCCGCGCCGGGCAGCGACAAGAGCCAGCTCGAGAAGCAAGGCGAGAAGCGCCCCGGCGCCGAGAACAAGAAATCCTCCGGCGAGTCCCAGGACCAGGTCTACGCCGAGGACTGGTGGTCGCACGCGCGTCCCATCCTCGAGCTGCACGGGTACTTCCGGCTGCGCGCCGAGCTCTTCCACAATTTCTCGCTGGGGCGCATCGACCCCCCCGACTCGCAGCTCTGGCCAGCGCCGGCGGACAACAACTACGTCGGAGGGCAGTCCGGCACCGGCGGCCCGTGGGGCCCCGCGCTGTGCACCGGCAAGCAGTCCCCCGAGGCGCCCAACAGCAGCAGCGATCCAGCCCAGGCGCGCTGGCCCTGCAAGAACAAGACGCAGGCCGGCGCCAACATCCGCTTCAGGCTGAATCCGGAGCTGCACATCTCGGACAACCTGCGGATCATGAGCCAGATCGATCTGCTGGATAATCTGGTGCTCGGCTCCACGCCGGAGGGGTACGCGAACCAGCCAGGCCAGAGCGGCGGCTACTCGGTCGTCCAGCGCGGCGGCTATGCGCCGCTGGGCGCCTTCGACACGACCCAGGAGCCCCCTAGCGCCGGCGTCAACGGCCTGAAGGACAGCATCCGCGTCAAGCGCGTATGGGCCGAGTACATGAGTCCGGTCGGGCAGCTCAGCTTCGGCCGCATGCCGAGCCAGTGGGGCCTGGGCATCCTCGCCAACTCGGGCGACGGCTACGACGACGACTACCAGTCAACCGCCGATCGCATCATGTTCGTCACGGGCATCAAGGCGATCGACCTGTACTTCGCCGGCGCCTGGGACTTCCCCAACGAGGGCCCGACCAGCGCCCAGGCGAACCTTCCCGGAGCGCAGCCCTACGACCTGGCGCAGCTTGACGACGTGAACCAGTACGTGCTGGTCGTCGTGCGCAAGACCAACGCGAACCTGCAGAAGATGCGGCTGGCGCGAGGCCAGCTCGTCGTCAATGGCGGCGCCTACGTCGTCTACCGCTCGCAGCTGCTGGCAAACGACCGCAACGGGGCCTGCCCGGCGAACGCGATCGGCTGCACCACGGGCCAGCTCAATCCGGCCGACAGCACCGGCTACGTGCGACGCGGCGCCAAGGCCTGGATCCCCGACCTGTGGCTGCAGGTGCTGTACAAGAAGTTCCGCTTCGAGATGGAAGCGGTCACCATCCAGGGCTCGATCGAGAACACGCTCTCGACGCCGGGCACCAGCGACTACGGCAGCGCCTTCGGCGGCCACGGCTGGAAGGTCCAGCAGTACGGGCTGGCCACCGAGCTCGAGCAGAAGCTGATCGAGGACCGGCTGCGGCTCCAGTTCAAGTTCGGCATCGCGTCGGGCGACTCGAACGTCAACGGCCTGAGCCCGGGCGTCAACGGCCTGCAGACCGAGCACGGCAGCAACACCATCTCGACCTTCCGTTTCCACCCGAACTACAAGATCGACCTGATCCTCAACCGCAACATCCTGAACAGGATCCAGGGCGAGTACTACTTCCGTCCCAGCGCGGACTACGACTTCCTGCGCAACCAGAACGGGCAGAAGCTCGGCGGCGGCGTGGCGGCAATCTGGACGCGGGCCAGCGAATTCGTGCAGACGCCGGGCCACGACGCCAACCTGGGCGTCGAGCTCGACGGCAAGCTCTATTTCCAGTCCAAGGACGGTTCGCTCAACGACGACCCGAACAAGATGGGCGGCTTCTACACCATGCTGGAGTACGGCGTGCTGTTCCCGCTGGCGGGGCTCGGCTATCCGAGTGCCCAGGCGAACCAGATCCGCACCAACCTGAACAACCCGGGCGCCGCCAACACCAGCACGGCCCAGGTCGTCCGCTGGTACCTCGGCGTGCTGTTCTAGAGCGGCACTACTCGTCCCAGGCCACGCGGAACTCGCAGCTCGTGTCGCCCTTCGCGCGGCAACAAAGCTCCTGCACGACGCCGTTCCGGCGTGGACCGAGCTCGAGCGATCCGAGCATCCAGCCGCCGATGGATAGACAGTGGGCGCGATGCGGCGCAGGGAAGTCCGCCAGCGTCACGTGCAGCCCGGTCGGACCACGAGCTCGCGAGAGCAGCCGGCCGCGATCATAGTGGTGGCTCCACACGCTCGCCGCGAGCCCGATGAACATGGACGGCCGCACACGTCCCATGATCAGGCGCTTCCACACACCGATGTCGTGGCTGGCGGCGAAGCGACCCATCTCCCAGGCCAGCTCCAGCTTTCCCCGATCGAACAAGCGGTCGGCGAGCTCGATCGCCTCGACGAACAGACCGAAATCGACCCAATCGGACGGGTCGGTCCCGAGCAGCAGCCTGCGAAGACCCGCCGAAGCTGCCTGCCGGTAGCGCTGCTGCGCCTCGAGACCGAAGCGCTCGAGCACGAAAGCGTCACGAACCGTCACGGTCGGCGCCTTGACCCGGATTGCCCGTCCCGTCCCTGTCTCGCTGCCTGCCAATGGTCACCCGCGTGCGCTGCGCGCGGCCCTCGCGCCGGGGGCTCCCCAGAAGCCCCCTCGACCAGTATGGTCTGCCGCGCAGGAAAGTGCACGACAAGAGGGAGGGTGACTGGCGCGCCGCATCGCCATCCCTCGACCCAGGAGACCTCCCGATCTCCCACTCTTCTTGTTGATCCGCCGTGCAGAGCGCGACAGCGCCGTCGGATACGACGCGCTACGGACGCCGAGCTAGAAGCGGAGCGTCGCGTCGAGCCGCGCGCCCTCGAAGGGCGGGAAGAAACGGCACACGCCCGACACGCAGCGCAGCGATCCGCGCCGCTCGCCGACGAACGCCGAAACACTCGACGAGCTGTTGAAATTGTAGCGGACCTGGCCGTTGTAGTACATGTTCGGCGTGGTCGAGCGCGTGTCGTACTCGACGCCGAACGCGACGACGATGTGCGGCGCCCACTGGAAACCGGTGAGGTGCTCGCCCTCGAACCAGGCCTCGCCTTCCGCGCGCGGCTCGACCCGGTGCCGGTGCCAGCCCTGCAGCTGCAGCGAGAACGGCCCGTGGATGTACTCGATGATGTCGTAGCGGACGTAGTTCTCGCGATACAGGACGCGGGTCCTGTTGCCGTGCGCGTCGATGAACGGCTGGTTCGCCTCGTGGTCGCGCGCCCCGACCGTGATGGTCGCACGCGAGCGATGGTGGTGCGCGGTCTTCTCCAGCCCGACGGCGAAGTCCCAGATGCGATCCAGCCTGTCGTCCCCCGTCTTGCACTCCTGGTTGACGGCCGATGAGGCCGCCCAGGTATCGTAGCGGCCGACCCACCCGAACAACGTATCGTTGTCGCTCGCCTCGACGTCGGTGCGCAGGCGCCCGCCGGTGATGCAGCTGGTCATGTAGTTGAAGAACGCGTCCTCCCAGATCGGTTCCGTCGTGGGGGGCGTGCTGTACTGGACGATCTGGAATTCCTTGGTGGCAGCGCGGTTCAGCCGGTTGGGCTTGAGCGCGAAGAAGCGACGGTAGTGCTTCATCTCGAGCAGGACCGTGACCGGCCGCTGGATCACGCTGAGGCTGCCGTAGACGGCGTAGCCCGGATCGACCACGTGGGCGACGCCCGGATGATCGCGATGCTGGTAGGCCACCTCGACATAGCCGGCGCCATGGCCGTCGAAGTCGGGGATGCCGATGGACTGGCTGAAGTTCGTGACGTTGGGCTCGGGGAACTGCGACACGTCGCCGGCGATGGGGTAGTGGCGGATGAGCCGCGCCGCCTGGTAGCCGACCGCGACGTGCCGCGTCTTCACGTCCAGCTCGCCGCCGGCGAGGCGATCGGTGCTGTAGGTCGGCCCCACATAGCTCTGCCCGTGATCGGACGCGGGGCGCGGCATGCCCGCTTCGGCGATGCGCTGGCCCGCGAACGGGCCTTCGCCGTAGCTCGGGTCGACGCTCAGTATGCGGCCGCTGGCCTCGTCGATGCGCAGCGGGTTGAGCGCGCCGCCGATGCCGGTCAGCTTGAGACGCACGCCGTCCGCCTTGACCCGTCCCGTGAGGCGGGCGCCGCGAATGGTGGTATCGCTCGACAGCTCGTCGATCTTGCGCACGCTGAGCACCAGCCCGCGGCCGAGCTGCGCGTACACATCGCCAACCGTCGCCTCGAAATCGGGCGTCGTGTAGCCGAGGTAGTACTTGGACGGATAGATGATGTTCTGGTAGCGGGTCGACAGGTCGTTGAGGGCCTGATGGCCCTCCTGGTCGTAGTAGTCCTGGGCGGACCCCGTACCGGCCGGCTGGTGATCGACCATGCGCCGCGCGACCTCCTTGGCCGTGGGCGCGGTGTAGAACCAGGCCGAGTCCAGCCTGAGGCCGAGCTGCCACCTGCCCCAGCTGCTCTGCAGGTTCAGCCGGTTGTAGAACATCCCCCACTTGTCGTCGGTGGCCGTATCGACCTTGCCGGGGCGGAAGTTCCGGTTGTCGAAGTTGTAGATGAAACTGCCGGCCTCGGTGACGTCCACGTCCACCGGCTTGTCGCCGAGCTTGCCCGGCTGCAGCGCCAGAGCGCTGGATGTGCCGAACCCCACCGACAGAAGCACCGCGAGCCCGTGCGCGGCGTGCCGTAGGCTGCGCTTTCCCCCCGCAGCTCGCGTCCTGTTCTGCATCGGCGCGGGATCGTCGTCGCTACTTGGCCGCCAGCGCAGCCTGCACGTCCTTGTCGAGCTGCACCGCGTCGCCGGTGGTGTAGCCTTCCCTCTTCATGATCACGTGACCATCGCGGGCGATCAGCACGCTGTACGGCGCGCTGGTCTTCGGGTTGTACAGCGACACCACGCGCGTCTCCTGGTCGAGCAGGATCGGGAAGGTGACGCCCAACTTGGCGACCTCCGTCTTGACCTGGGCGACGGAGTCGGGCCCGTCGATGGAGATGCCAAGCACCACGAAGCCCTTGTCCTTGTACTTCCGGTAGAGCTGGTCGAGATGCGGCATCGACGCCAGGCACGGGTCGCAGAAGGTCGCCCAGAAGTCGATCAGGATGACGTCCTTGCCCAGATAGTCGCTGAGCTGCACGCTGCGCCCGTCGAGAGAGTCGAGCTCGAAGTCCGGCGGACGTGACCGATCGCTTCCGGACGCGGAAGCCGCACCCGCACCCTGGGCACCGCCGCCGCCGCAGCCGGCCAGCACCACGGGCAGGAGAAGCCCGGCTGCCAGCGCCAGTCGCGCCGCACGTGTGACGATCGGTTTCAACTGCATCGTGGCTCCAAAGCCGTCTTCGTCCGGAGCGCCAGGAGACGCAAGGGAAGAACACGAGAAGGTACTGTGCCGGGCGTGACTGCCGCGCCGCCGGACACTGTCCGACGACGCGGGACACGCGCAAGGAGGCCGCTACTTCGCGTTGGCGAGCGCGCTGTCGACCTGGTTCCAGATGGTCGTGGTGTCGCCGCCAAGCACCTGACCCACGATCTTCATGTTCGAGGCGTTGATCACCAGATTCATCGGCGTCGCGTCGGCGGTGAAGAAGTGTCCGAACCAGAAGGACGGATCGGTCACCATCGGGAAGTGCACCCCGTAGTCCTTGGTCCACAGCTTCAGGTCCAACGGCTGCGCGGGATTCTGGTTGAGATCCTCGAACAGCACGCCGAAGAACTCGGCGCCCTTGGCCTTGTACTGGCTGTACTTGTTCTGCTGCTCGATCTCCGAGTACTCGCCCTGGCAGACGACGCACCAACGTGCCGAGACGTTGAGCAGGATGACCTTGGTGTTCTTGCTGCCGTCCGGATCGTAGAAGTCCGAGAGGTAGATCTTCTTCAGGTTGTTCGTGTCGTAGCCGGCCGCAACCGGGTCCTTCCAACCATAGAAGTACTGGGTGCCGGGCCCGATGGTGCTGCCGACATCGTAGCCGTACGGGCCCGCCGGGTACGGCGCGTTCTGCGTCGAGCCACCACCGCTACCGCCACTCGATGCGCCGCCGGTGCCGCTCGACGCGCCGCCCGTACCGTGATCGAAATCAGCACCCTGGTTGGCGCTGCTCGAGCTGCACGCCAGAGCGAGTGCGCTCGCGAGGACACAAATGCCAGACAGAACAAGCTTTCTCATGGGTCGCATCTCCACGTATAATCTAGACGAGTCCAGGTAACCGGGGCAAGGGGGGCCGTCAAGGGCCGGTGCCTCTTCCCACACGCCCTCGCTTTGCGGTAGTACGCCGGGCGCAGGCGGCTGGTTACAGCTTTGTTGCTTGTGCTGTGGAACTTTACAGTCCGACTGTCGGCACGATCATCTGCACGACGATGATGCATGAAGCCGACGGTTCCCGTTATCACCAGAGGTAGTCATGCGCGCTCGTGAATCCAGGCGATCGACCCAGTCCGACGCACCGCGGAAGCGACGGTCCTGGCCGCACTTCGTCCGCAGCCTGGTGTTCGTGGCCGCCGCGCTGGCTCTGGGGCTCGGAGCGGGATGCTCCAGCGGGAACAGCGACTGCTCCGGCGTGACGATCGAAGGCAAGTGCCAGAAGAGGTGCCAGGACAGCGCGTGCTCGGCCGGCACCCGCTGCGTCGTGTTCGGGGATCTGAACAACGCCTGCGAACCGTCGTGCAAAAGCCAGTCCGATTGTCCGATGGGCAAGAACTGCGAGAAGTACCAGTTCCCGGACGGGACCATCGCCAAGTACTGCGTGCGCCTCGACTACTCCAAGGGCGGCCGGACCGGACAGCACGAAGCCTGCCAGCAGAGCACCGAGTGCGACCAGCCGCGCGGCTTCACCTGCATCGGCCAGATGTGCGAGCACGCCTGCAAGCAGAGCAGCGACTGCCCCCAGAGCTACGTCTGCGGAACCGACAACTTCTGCGTGAAGGACGGCACGGGCAAGGACGGCGACGCCTGCAAGACGAGCGCTGACTGCGCGCAGCGGTCGGGCCTGGAGTGCATGGGCGGCAAGTGCGGCGTGCCCTGCCAGTACTCGGGCGACTGCCCAGACGGCTACTGCGCCCCGGCCGGCAACGACGACAGCGGCAAACCGGCGGAGGCGTGCAAGAAGGACAGCTTCCCGCGCGACAAGGGCCAGTACGGCAGCGACTGCCCGAACGGCTCCGCCGACTGCGACGCGACGAAGGGCTTCAGCTGCGTGGGGGCCGGCAAGGCCGATCCTTTCGCCTACTGCACCCAGCGCGACTGCGGCGCCGACACCGACTGCCCGACGGGCTATTTCTGCTCGCTGCAGCGCACGGCTACGCTGCCGTGCCAGAACGCCTGCGGCTTCCAGGGTGACTCGTCGAAGGCGGACTGCGCGAAGGCCGCCGACATCGGAGCGGGCAAGACGTTCCAGTGCGGCCCGCTCAGCCTGCTCCGCCACATCTGCCTCAAGCGCAAGTTCTGCAACTCGTGCCAGACGGACGCGGACTGCAACGAGGAGCAGGGTCAGGTCTGTGCCAAGGACGAAAGCGGCAACAAGATCTGCACGGTGCTCTGCGACGTGAAGACGAACTCGTGTCCGTGGGGCAGCGCAGCAACCTGCGGCCTCTGGGACAAGGATCTCGGCAAGCCGACCTGCGCGCACCGCTACGGCAGCTGCAAGAGCGCGGGCACGCCCGCTGGCTGCGATCCCTGCGTCGACGACAGCGACTGCGGCTCGAACGGCCTGTGCGTCTCCAGCAGCTTCACCGGAGAGCACTTCTGTCTCGAGCTCGGCGAAACGTGTTCGTGCCCAGCCGGCACCGCGCAGACCTGCCAGGGCGGAGGCTGCCCGAAGGCCGCCGGCGGCAAGAGCACCCTGACGGAGACCTGCGTCGGCGGCAGCCAGCTCACGTCGTCTGCGCTGTACAACAAGTGCTACGGCGCCAACTCCGGCTCGTTCCAGAACATCCAGACGGGCTGCTGGCCGGCGAAGTAGCGCCGCTCCCCACACATCACGAGCCGGCCCCGACCCGGGCCGGCTCCGGACCTGGGCGCGAGCCTTGCGCAACAGCTGCGTCTGGGCGAACAAGCGCGGGTAATCACAGGACAAACTGCGGGGCTTCCCCTGCCGGCCCTTGTCGCTCTATCCTCTGCATACCCGAGGGTGGTGACCCGTCCAACGATGCTGGCGGGGCTTTAGCCTGCCCTGGGATACGTGGACCAAGGAGAGCCTTAGATGAAAACCAATGGATTTCGCTTCGTAGCCGGCCCCCTGCTAGCCGCAACGCTGGCGCTGCCGCTGGCCGGCGGAGGCTGCAGCGCGGCCAAGGCCGCACAGGGGTGCAACGGACTGGATGTCTCGGCGAAAGCCGACCTGACGGTGAAGTCCTTCGCGGACGCCGCCACCGAGCTGAAGGACGCGGCCGTGAAGGTCGAGGGCCAGTGGACCACGGTCTGCAACGCCATCAACGCTGATCTCGGCGAGGACACCAGCAAGACCGACGCTGCGGGCGCGTGCGGCGTGCTCAACGCCCGCGTGGCCAGCGCTCTGAACGCCGGTGCCTCGGTGACGGTGAAAGCGAACTACACCTGCACTGCCGACGCCAGTGTCCAGGCGGACTGCCAGGGCAAGTGCGCGGCGGCTGCCAAGTGCGACATCGAGGCGTCCTGCACTCCCGCGGAGCTGTCGGGCACCTGCAGCGCCACCTGCTCGGGCTCCTGCACGGCACCGTCGGTCCAGTGCACCGGCCAGTGCACGGGCACCTGTTCGGCCAGCGCCGCAATCAGCTGTTCGGGCACGTGCGAGGGTAGCTGCGACGCGCCGAGCTGGAGCGGCACCTGCGACGCGGGCTGCTCCGCCCAGTTCAGCGGCACGTGCACGGGTACCTGCAACGGCCAGTGTGACGGGAAAGCCACCAACGGCACCGGCGACGGCAACTGCACCGGAACCTGCGAAGGCACCTGCAGCGCAGGTGCGACCGGCAGCTGCAAGGCGACCTGCACCGGCCAGTTCAGCGGCGGCTCCTGCAGCGGCCAGTGCACCGGCAAGTGCACGACCGACGCGGCCGTGGACTGCCAGGGCACCTGCGACGGCACCTGCACCGCCACGCCGGCCAAGTGCGACGGAACGTGCACCGGCGGCTGTTCAGTCAAGTACACGGCGCCTCATTGCGACGGCAAGCTCAAATGCAACGTCGACGCCAACTGCCAGGCATCCTGCGACGGCCAGGCGAGCGCCAACGTGAAGTGCGGCGGGTCGACCGACGTGCAGGTCACGGGCGACGCGCAGCTGTACGCCGCTCTGTCGGCTCACAGTGCGGACATCGCCGCTGCCTTCGGCGCGACCATCAGCCTGAAGGACCAGATCTTCAAGCTGGCCGACCAGGTCGGCGGCGCGATCCAGGCCGTGGGCGACATCTCCGCGGCGGGCGCGACCTGCATGGCCAGCTCGCTCAAGGTGATGGGAGAGGCCAAGGCGTCGATCAACGTCTCGGTCAACGCCAGCGCCAGCGTGAACGGCAAGGCCAGCAGCGGCTGACCTGAGCCCTCGCGGCAACCCGAAACCCTCCGGCGCTCCGGCGTCGGGGGGTTTCGCGTATTTCCGGGGCCGGATCGAGATCGCGGGGGCCTAAAGACCTGACGCGCAGCGCCGTTTGTGGGGAGGGACACGTGACCGTGATGCCAACCCAACCCATCCAGAGCCGCCTCGTGGACGGCAAGTACGCCCTGACCCGGCAGCTCGGCTCCGGCGCCGCCGGCGTCGTCTACGAGGCCGAGCACCTGCTCGTCGGCAAGCGCGTAGCGCTGAAGCTGCTGCGCCCGGAGCTCGCGCGGGATGCCGGCCTCTCGCGGCGCTTCGTAGCCGAAGCCCGCGCCGCCGCGCGCATTGGGCACGCGAACGTGGTCGACATCTTCGACCTGGGAGTTGCCCGCGACGGCACCTGCTACCTGGTCATGGAGTTCCTGGACGGCGAAACCCTGTTCGAGATACTCGAGCAGCGCGGCGCCCTACCGGCCTCCTACGCCTGCGAGCTGATGCTGCAGGTGCTCGCGGGGCTCGAGGCGGCGCACGAGCAGGGCATCGTGCACCGCGATCTGAAGCCGGCCAACGTAATGGTCACCCACCCGCGCCCCGACCGCCCGCTGGCCAAGGTGCTCGACTTCGGGATCGCCAAGGGCGTGCTCGACCCCGCGCTCCTCGACGAGGCCGGCATCGTGCTGGGCACCCCGCTCTACATGGCTCCGGAGCAGGCGCTGGGACTGGAAGTGGACGCGCGAACGGACGTGTACTCCGCCGCCGCGATCCTCTACGAACTCCTGGCAGGGGCCACGCGCTTCGAGGGCGACACGCCCGAGCTCGTCCTCGCCGACGTGGTCGCGGGACGTCACCGTCCGCTCGCGGAAGCCGCGCCCTGGCTGCCGCCGCGCCTGGTCGAGGTGATCGAAGCCGCCCTGGCGCGCGATCCACAGCTGAGGCCCGCCAGCGCAGCCAGCTTCGCCGCCGGGCTCAGACCCTTTGTCGGCACCGAGCACGCCGGCTCCTTCGCCCCGAGCGTCCGCCCGTCGCTGGGACCGATCCCGTTGGTGCACTCGGTGTCCCGGCCGCGGCTCAAGCCCACGATGCTCGATCCCTCGGCGCCCGCGCTCGTCCTGCGCGCGCCCAGCTTCCCGGCGCGGATGCTGCGCTTGCCGCCGCGCGACCCGGCGGCCAGTGACTCGCTCCTGCGCTCGCCACGCATCCCTGCCGCAGCCTGCATGCCCCGGGAAGTCGCAGCCACGTATCCCACGACCGAACCGCCCGGACCGGAGCCGGAGCCGGAGCCGGAGCCACTCCCGATCAGCATCGCGGCCCGCATCGGTGTGCGCGCAGTACTAGTCGCGACCGCGCTCGGCTTCGGCGTAGGTCTGGCCGGCGCCTGGCTGGCGGGGCTCATCTGACGCCGGATTGCGCGCGCCCCCTTGCGCATCGGGGCCCGGGACCGGGTTGCATCGCCGGCCGCGTTGACAGGACCCAGCGCTGGTCCTAGTTCACCTGGGCCATGAGCGAGACGACTGAAGAGAGCCGCGAGGTCACGAGCCGCGTGATCGGGGACGACGACCCGGTGCCGGGCGTGAAGAACGTGATCCTGGTGATGAGCGGCAAGGGCGGCGTCGGCAAGAGCACGGTGGCCGCCAACCTGGCGCTCGCGCTGTCGCGCTCGGGTCACCGGGTGGGGCTGCTCGACGCCGACATCTACGGCCCCAGCATCCCGACCATGCTCGGCATCACCGGGCGCCCGGTCAGCGACGGGCAGAAGATCGTGCCGCTGCAGCGCTTCGGCGTGAAGCTGATGAGCATCGGCTTCCTGCTGGAAGACGAGCGGTCGGCCGTGGTGTGGCGCGGCCCGATGCTGCACGGGGCGCTCCTGCAGTTCATCAAGGACGTGGACTGGGGCGAGCTCGACTACCTGCTGCTGGATCTTCCGCCCGGCACCGGCGATATCGCGCTCACGCTGGCGCAGCGCGTGTCGACCAACGGCGCCGTGATCGTGACGACACCGCAAGAGGTGGCGCTGCAGGACGTGTACAAGTCGGTGTCGATGGCGCAGAAGGTCGGCATCCCGGTGCTGGGCGTCGTCGAGAACCAGAGCTATTTCGTGTGTGACGGCTGCGACAAGCGCCACGAGCTGTTTGGCAGCGGCGGCGGCGAGAAGGTCGCGGAAATGGCCGGAGCGCCGCTGCTCGGGCAGCTGCCGATCGACGCGAGCGTCCGCCAGTGGGGCGACGCCGGGACGCCGGTGGTCCAGGCTGCCCCGGGGTCGGCAATCGCCCGCGCCTTCGTGGAAGTCGCCGAAAAGCTGGCCGAGGAAGTGGACCGGACGAACACCGAACAGCCCGGCGGGCTTAGCATCGACCGCAGCGGCGGCGTCAACCGCCACCTGCCGGTCACCCGCTAGTTCCGGCCATCCCCGGGAGCAGATACCCCCACTCGCGATTGGCACCCGCCACGAGGCGCGATATACGCTCGTCCCTCTAGAGCCGAGACTGGTCCGCCATGCCTTCCGACAACACCAATCCGACCGCCAACCCTCCGTCCACCGCTTCCGGCGAAGCAGCGCCCGCCGAGCCCGCGGCGGAAGCCCAGGTTGCGCCCGGAGCCACCACCGAGCCGGTGACGGCGCCCGAACCCGCGATCGAAGGCGCGACCGCGACCGAATCCGCGACCGAGCCCGAGACCGCGACCGAGCCCGAGACCGCGACCGAGCCCGAGTCCGCGACCGAGCCCGAGACCGTAGCGGCGACCGAGCCCGCGACCGAAGCCGCGACCGAGCCCGAGACCGCGACCGAGGCCGAGCCCGTAGCGGCGACCGGGCCCGAGCCCGAAGCCGAGCCCGCGCCCGGAACCGCGACCAGCCCGGCAGAGGCTGCCAGCGAGTCCGAAAGCGCCGACAAGAAGAAGAAGCGCCGCCGCAAGCGCAAGAAGAAGAAGCCCGCCGATGGCGACCGCGCCGAGGCCGCGCATCGCGGCCAGCGGCCGGCCAACGAGCGCGCGCCCTTCCACATCGGCGAGGACGTGTTTGGCAAGGTCACTGCCGTGCTGGACGACGCCATCATGGTCGACCTGTCCGGCAAGGCGCTGGCCATCTTCGACCGCGGCGAGATGGAGCCCGACGATCTGGTGCCGGAGATCGGCGACCGCTTCCTGGCGCACGTCCACAACGACGGCGCCCGCGGCGGCCTCGTCGTGCTCACACGCAAGCCACTGCGCGAAGAGGACGAGAAGCCGAAGCTCGAGCAGGCGGCCAAGGACGGCACGCTGGTCAAGGGGCTCGTCACCGGCGTCATCAAGGGAGGCGTCGAGGTGGACGTCGGCGGCGTACGCGCGTTCGCGCCCGCGTCGGGCATGGACCTCCACCCGGCCAACGCGAACTTCGCGTCGCTGCTCGGCCAACGCATGGAGTTCAAGGTCGTCCAGTTCAAGCCCGGCGGCCGCGATGTCGTGGTCACGCGCCGTCCCATGCTCGAGGCGGAAGCCCACGAGCGCCGCAAGCAGGCGCTGTCGCTGCTGACCGAGGGTCAGGTGATGAAGGGCACCGTCCGCACCGTGGTGGACTGGGGCGCGTTCGTCGCCCTGCCCGAGGCAGAAAACCTCGAGGGCCTCGTCCACGTCTCCGAAGCCAGCCACGACCCGCGCGCGCGGATGGCCGAGCTGTTCAAGCCCGGCGACCAGATCGAGGTCAAGATCACCAAGATCGACGACAAGGGGAAGATCTGGCTCAGCAGGAAGGCGCTGATCGAGGATCCCTGGGCGGAGGCCAAGGAGAAGTACGCCCCGGGCACCCGCCACAAGGGCAAGGTCACGCACCTGGAGAACTTCGGCGCCTTCGTCGAGCTCGAGCCAGGCATGGACGGCCTTCTGCACATCACGGATCTGTCTCTGCAGCGCATCGAGCATCCGAGCGAGCTCTTGAGCGAGGGGCAGGAGATCGAAGTCGTCATCAACCGTTTCGACCTCGAGAGCAAGAAGCTCTCGCTGCACCCCGCACCACCGCCCGAGCAGGCCGACGAACCCCGTCAGAAGGTCGCGAAGAACGCCCGCGTCCAGGTCGAGGTGGTCAAGGCCGAAGGCACCGCCGGGCTCATCGTGCGGCTGCTCGGAGTGACCGGGCGCGCGGCGCGCGGCTTCATTCCGTCCGGGCAGACGGGCACGTCGCGCGGCACCGATCTGCGCAAGGCCTTCAAAGCGGGCACCCGGCTCGAGGCGAAGATCATCGACGTGGATCCGCGCCGCCACGAGCCCAAGCTCAGCATCCGCGCGCTCAAGGAAGACGAGGAGCGCGCCGCCCACCGCGAATACCGGAAGGCGCTGCAGCAGGAGGGCGGCTTCGGCACGCTCGGCGATCTTCTGAAGAAGAAGCTCGGCGTAGGCAGCGAGGGCTCGAAAGAGTCCTGAGCCCCACCTACTCGCGGCGCAGCGCCTGGATCGGGTCCAGGCGCGCGGCACGACGGGCCGGCACGAAGCCGAACGCGACGCCGACCACGGTGCTGGTCAGGAGCGCCACCGCGAGCGCGCGCGGTGAAACCGCCATCGACCAGCCGAGCGCATGCGCCAGAGCCGCGATCGTTCCGATCGCGAGCAGTGCGCCCGCGATGCCGCCCGCCACCGCGAGCACCACGGCCTCGACCAGGAACTGCAGCATGATGTCCGCCTCGCGCGCGCCGATCGCCATGCGGATGCCGATCTCGCGGGTCCTCTCGGCGACGGATACCAGCATGATGTTCATCACGCCGATGCCGCCGACCACGAGGCTCACCGCGGCAATCCCGAGCAGCAGCATGCTCAAGACGCCCATGATCTGCTGCTGCGCCTTCCGGAAGTCCTCCTGGCTGCGGATCCTGAAGTCGTTCTCGGCGCCTTCCGCCAGGTGATGGCGCTGGCGCAGGATGGCGGTAGCCTCGCGCTTGACCCGGGCCGACAGCTCCGGCCGCGCTGCGCTGAGCAGGATGCGGGACACCTGCCCCGGCCGTGTCGGCTGGAGCCGCGCGCGCATCGTCGCGGTCGGCATGGCGATGACATTGTCCTGGTCCTGCCCGAACGGGCTCTGGCCCTTTTCATCGAGCAGACCGACGACCATGAACGGATAGCGGCCGATGCGCACGGTATGGCCGACCGGGTCCTCGCCGTGGAAGAGCTCGTCCTTCACGGTGGTGCCGACAACGACGACCTTCTCGCCGATGTTCTCCGCGCCCGCCGCCCAGAGGCTGCCGCTGTGCACCTTCCAGGCGCGCGCCTTGAAGAAGTCCCGCGTGGTGCCGATGACCTGCACGGTCGTGTTGGAGTCGCGCCACGCGACCTGCGAGAAGCCCGTGAGCAGCGGGGCCGCTGCTGTCACGCCGTGCGCCTCGCGTGCCAGTGCCGCGGCATCTCCCTCGGTCAGGAGCGGCGGCGACGACTCGTCGCGGATGCCGCTCTGCTGCGTCTCGCGCGGGATCACGATCAGCGCGTTTTCACCCAGGCTGTCGATGCGGCCGGACACGGCCTTGGTGGCCCCCTCCCCCAGCGCCACGACAATCGTCACCGCTGCGACGCCGATCAGGATCCCGAACGCCGTCAGGACGCCCCTGAGCGCATTGCGCCGGAGCGCGCCCAGCGCCACCAGGAGCGCCGTCCACAGGAACCTGAGCGTCCTACTCATGTCTCAGCGCATCGATGGGGTCGAGCCGCGCAGCGCGGCGCGCCGGCAGAAAACCGAACACCAGTCCGACCAGCACGCTGGTCACCAGCGCGACGATTACGGCCTCCGGACTGAGCCGCATGGTCCAGCCGACGGTGCGGTGGATCAGCACGATCAGCCCCACCGCCAGCGCGATGCCGGCGAGACCGCCGAACAGCGTCAGCGCGATCGACTCGACAAGGAACTGCAGCTGGATGTCGTTGCGCTTGGCGCCGATCGCCATCCGGATGCCGATCTCGCGGGTCCGCTCCGTCACGCTGACCAGCATGATGTTCATCACGCCCACGCCACCGACGAACAGCGCTATGCCGGCCACGGACACGAGCAGAGCCGTCAGGATGTTGAAGACGGCATCCTGGCTCTTTCTGAACTGCTCCTGGGTGCGGACCTTGAAGTCGTCCTCGTCGCCCTCGGCAATGTGATGGCGCTGGCGCAGGATGCCTTCGATCTGTCGCTTGGCCTGACCCGTCCGCGCGGCGGTCTTGGCCGACGCCATGATCAGCATGACGCGGTCGCCCAGAGTGGGCGACACGCGCGCTCGCCAACTGCCGATCGGCATCAGGATACGATCGTCCTGGTCCTCGAACGGCGACTGGCCTTTGGGCTTCAGCGTGCCGATGACGCGGAACGGATGGCGACCGATGCGCAGGTAGCGGCCCACCGGATCGACATTGCCGAAGAGCTTGTCGATCGCGGTCTGCCCGATCAGACACACCTTGGCCTTGGTCTGCTCCTCGGAGTCGGTCCACATGCGGCCGTCGTCGACGGAAAAGCCGCGGACGGGATAGTAGTACTTGTCCACCCCCATCACGCCGATCTTGGCGTTGTCGTACTCGCTCACGACCTGCGCCTTGACCTCGGAGTAGACCGTCACGGCGCTGACGGCGCTGGCGTCGCGGCGGACCGCCGCCGCATCGCGATCTGTGAGCGCCATCTGCGCGCCGGGGCGACCGCGCGCGCCGCTCTTGGCCACCGGCTGGCTGAACACGAACAGCAGGTTCGAGCCGAGGCTCTCGATCTGGCTGCCGATGCGCTCGCGCGCCCCGGTCCCCAGCGCCGTCACCACGACGACCGCCGCGATGCCGATCAGGATGCCGAGCGCCGTGAGCGAGGCGCGCGCCTTGCGCCGCATCAGCGCCGAGAGCGCGAGCCTGAACGAGCTCCAGAGTGTCTTCATGGCCCGGGCCCGGGCAGCATCGCCGCGTCCACCGCGCCATGCGGCATGGCGGCCCAGGTCGCGGCGTCCAGAGGTTCGCGGTTCAGCTCGTCGCGCTCGATGCGGCCGTCGCGCATGGTCACGATCCGCGAGGCGCAGGCGGCGATGTCCGCTTCGTGGGTGACCAGCACGATCGTGATGCCGCTTTCCCGGACGAGGTTCTGCAGCAGCGCGAGCACTTCGTGGCTGGTGCGGGTGTCGAGATTGCCGGTCGGCTCGTCCGCGAGCAGCAGCGGGCGGCTGGGTCACCAGCGCGCGCGCGATCGCCACGCGCTGCTGCTGGCCGCCGGAAAGCTGCGCGGGGGTGTGGCCGGCGCGCTCGGCGAGCCCCACCTGCTCGAGCGCGTGGCGGGCCTGGCGGCGGCGCTGGCGCGCGCTCACGCCCCGGTAGACCAGCGGCAGCTCGACGTTCTCGAGCGCGGTGGTGCGGGGCAACAGGTTGAAGCCCTGGAACACGAAGCCGATCAGCCGATTGCGCACGATGGCGCGCGCATCCGCCGTCCGCCGTGTCACGTCGACGCCCGCCAGCCGGTACGTTCCGCGCGTCGGCCGATCCAGGCAGCCGAGGATGTTCATCAGCGTGCTCTTGCCCGAGCCGCTCGCGCCGATGATCGCGACGAACTCGCCGCTCCGCACGGCAAGGTCCACGCCTATCAGCGCATGCACCACTTCCGGCCCGCTGAGGTAGTCCTTGCCGACCTGCTCGATATCGATGAGCGGCCTGTCGCTCATGGTTCCATCCCCGATCCCCGCTAGAAGATCCGGAACCCCTTCTTCTTGTTCTCGCGCTGGTCGGTGATGACCAGGTCGCCGACCTTCATTTTCGACTTGTCGAGCTCCGTCCAGATGCCGTCGGTGATGCCGAGATCCACGACCTTCTCGCGGTACTTCTCCTGGCCCGGCGGGCCGCCTGCGGGCAGGTAGAGCCGCCCCTGGCCGGGCTTGATAGTGGTCTTCGGTTTGACCGACTTCTCCTTGCCGTCCTTGTCCTCTTCCGGGAGCGGCTTGAAGCGCAGCGCAGCGTTGCGCACGGCGATCACGTGGTGCGCCTCGCGCGTGCGGATGCTCACCGTCGCCGTCATGCCCGGGCGGAGCTTGATCTCGGGGTTGTCGACGTCGACGACCGCCGAGTAAGTCACCACGCCCTGGACGGTGTTCGGGCTGTAGCGCACCTGCGTCACACGCCCCTTGAACGTCTCGCCGGGAAACGCGTCGACGACCACGTCGGCCTTCATGCCCTCCTTCAGCTTGCCGACGTCCGCCTCGTCGATGTCCGCGAGCACCTGCATCTTGGACAGATCCTGCGCGATCACGAACAGCACGGGCGCGGCAAAGCTGGCGGCGACGGTCTGCCCCGGATCGACGGCGCGGTTGATCACGACTGCCGTCGATGGGTGAAAAGATGCGCGTGTAGGCGAGCGTGGTGCGCGCGCTGGAGAGCTGCGCGCGGAGCTGGGAGATCTGCGCCTGGGAGGACGCGACGTCGGCCTCGGCGACGTCGTACGCTCCCTGGGCCTGGTCGACCTGCGCCTGCGACGTGAGGTTCTCCGCGAGCAGGCTCTTCTGCCGCCCGAGGGTCGACCTTCGCCGTGGCGAGCTGCGCCTTGGCGCGTTCCAGGCTCGCCTTGGCCGCCTTGAGCTGTGCGCCGGACTGGCTGACCTGCGCGCCGAACAGGCTGGGGTCGATCTCGGCGAGCAGATCGCCCTTCTTCACCTTGCTGTTGAAGTCGACCTTGACGTCGACGATGCGCCCGGACACCTGCGCGCCGACCTGCACCTCGGTCAGCGGCTTGACGGTGCCGGTGGACTCGACCTGTTCGACGATGTCGCGCGTCTCGATCTTCTGCGTCGTGAAGCGCGGCGGCGGCGGCGGCCGCGTCGCGCGTCGCCACACGACCAGACCGCCCACGAGCCCGCCAGCACCGCCAGCACCGAGAGCCGCCGGAGCCAGCGCCGCCCGCCCTGCGCCTGGAGCTCCTTCTCCAGGTCGCGCACGGCGTCGGTGACGAGGCCCGGTTCGGTGCCGTTTCCGTTTTCGTTCTGCATGGGTGCTGCGGATGCCTTCCCGGTACGGAACTCCGGAGCCTGGGCCAGGCTTCCCGAACCGCGGCGTAGACTACACGCTTGCGCGCGGGAGGGCAGCGCCGGGGAATCCAGTGTCGACAGAGTGGAGGATGGTGCCAGGCGTGATGCATCCGCCAAGCCCCGGACGCCCGGAGCGGTGCAGAAAGCGCCGCAGGGATCCGCTCGGGAGCGAGCCGGAAAACCCTGGAAATCCCGGGAGTTGACCCCGGGCGACGCAGAGCGTCGAAGCGAGCCCAATGCCGCGCTCCGCCTCGATTGTCCAACCTGGCAGTGATGAACTATGGTCACCGGCCGCGGGAGGCTCTGCCCGACCTGGCAAGGCACAGCGCCCTCCACAAGCGCGGACCGGAATGCCCGACAAGAGCGATCGCGAGTTGGTGGACGCCGCCCGGAAGGGCGATGCGAAGGCGTTCGGTGTCCTGGTCCGGCGCTACCAGAAGCGCATCTACCGGCTGGCTGCCCACCTGCTGCGCGACAGCCGCGGAAGCCGAGGACGTGACGCAGGACACCTTCGTGCGCGCCTACGGGGCGCTGGATCGCTTCGACGGACGGAGCGCTCCGTTCACGTGGTTCTACCGGATCGCGGTCAACCTCTCGCTCAACGCCATCCGCTCGCGGAAGAACAAGCGCACCTCGACCACGCCCGACGATCCGCGCATCGAGGGCACGCTGGTGGAGCGGAGCGCGGCTCGTTCCAATCCGGGTGTGCTCGACAGCCGATCGCGAGTTGGCGAAGGCGGTCAGCGAGGGCATCGACGATCTGAGCGAGACGCTGCGCACGACGTTGGTGATGGTCAGCATCGACGGGCTGAGCCACGCAGAGGCTGCCGAAGTGCTCGGCTGCCCGGAGGGCACCGTCGCCTGGCGGGTCCACGAAGCCCGCAAGAAGCTGCGTGCCTACCTGGAAAAGCGCGGCTACCACCGAAAAGGAAACGAGTGATGAGCTCATCCGATCACGACGAGTCGAGACTGCCCGAACGGGTCGAGTCGCTGCTTGTCGACTGGCCGGTGCGCGAGGACCCGGCGTTCGAGGAGCGGAGCGCTGAAGCAATCCAGGCGCGCCTGGCGGAAGTCGAGGCCGGTTCAACGGAGGACGAGCTGCTTGCCGCACCGCTGCCGGCGAGCAACGACGAAGGCACGCTCGCGGCGGACAGCCACGACAGCGCGCCGGAAAGCGCTCCGCCCCGCCGGAGCGCGCCGCCGGCGCCGGAGAGCGCTCCGCCCCGCAGCCTGGCGGAGATGGCCCGCGCCAGCGTGGCCGGGTCGTCGAAGGCTCCCGACGAGCTGTCCGACATCGCGCGCGAGTCGCTGGCGGTGGCGTCGCGCTCGCGCACCAGTGCTCCGGACATCGCGGCCATGCTCGCGTCCCGCCCTTCGCGCCCCTCGGTCCCACCGGCGAGCGCGCCGGAGCCGGCGTCCAACGCCGACGAGAGCGCCCGGGCGTCGCAGAATGCGCCGGCGGCGAAGCGCCGGAGCAGCGGACCGCTGGTGGCAGCTGGTGTCGCGCTGGTTGGAATCGCCGCCGCGGTGCTGCTCCTCGTGCGCGGACACGACCAGCCCACGCCGCTCGCGACCAATCCCGACACGCAGCAGCCCGCGGCGGCGGCTGCGCCGGCCGCATCGACGGCGCCGGCCGCGACGGCGGCCCAGCAGGGCGAGAAGGGCGTGTTGTCGCTCGACCAGCTGCCGAACGGCGAGCTGGCGGCGGCGGACAAGCCCCAGGCGGCGTCGGCCGGCGCCCCGGGCGCGCCGCGCGCCCCGGCGCACGCAGCGCGCGCCAAGCCGGAAAACAAGGCGGAAGCGAAGCAGCAGCCCGCCAACGACCAGGACAAGAAGGAACCGGCGGAGGAAAAGCCCATCGCCGGCATGAAGCCCGCCGAGGGAACGACGAACGGCCTGCCCGACAAGCCCACGACCGGGCAGGTGGCCGTCGCGGTCGGCGCCGTGCTGGGCTCGGCCCGCGCCTGCGTGGCAGGCCAGGATCAGCCCTCCCGGGCGGTCATCGTCTTCGGCTCGAACGGCCGGGTGAAGAGCGTCTCGGTCTCCGGACCCGCAGCCGGAACGCCCGCAGCGGGCTGCATCCGTGCGGCCCTGTCCCAGGCGCGGGTCCAGCCGTTCGCCCGGAGCCAGTTCTCGGTGGGCACGCCCATCCGGCCGCAGTAATCGACTGCCCCGGCCGGAGCGGGCCCGCGTTGACAAGCCAGGGCGATTCGCTCATATTCCCGGCCCCCTGCGCGGCCCCGCGCGTTCGATTGAAGGAAATCCACATGGTTTCGTCCACCAAGCAGACCGAGAAGCGCCGCAGCATGCGGCACTCCAAGGCCGGCCGGCACGACAAGCGCAAGAGGGTGCGCCAGGGCACTCCCGCATTCCCGATCCACCCCGAGGGCTACGACCCGAAGGCTCCCGACGCGCGCCGTTCCGACGAAAGCGCCGACTGACCCACGAGATAGGATCCGACATGGCGAACCACGCGTCAGCAGAGAAGCGTAACCGGCAGCGGCTCGTCCGCACCGAGCGCAACAAGGCAGTCCGGAGCTCCGTCCGCACGGCGGTCAAGAAGGCACGCTCGGCGCTCGCAGCCGGCGACAGCGCTGCCAAGGACAAGGTCGCGGAGGCCAGCCGCGAGCTGGCGAAAGCCGCGAAGAAGGGCGTGCTGCACCCGCGGACGGCGTCGCGCACGACCGCCCGCATCCAGCACGCGCTCGCGAAGCAGGGCTGAGGGCGCGGCTGCGGCGCGCCGAAGGCGGCGTGCTACGATGCCTGGCGCGCGGGACGGGGTTCCGCGCCAGGCTGACGGATGAGCCGCCCGGACCCAGATCCCGATCCCCTGCTCGGCACGACCGTCTGGGACAAATACCGCGTTGATCGTCTGATCGGCCGCGGCGGGATGGGCGCCGTCTACCAGGCCACCAACACGGGCATCGAAAAGCGCGTCGCGCTCAAGTTCCTCGACCGCGACGCCGCCCGCGACCTGGACGCCGTGGCACGCTTCCAGCGCGAGGCCCAGGCCGCCAGCGCGGTCGAGAGCGCTCACATCGTGCAGATCTTCGACGCCGGGCGCTCCGAGGCGGACCGCCCGTTCCTCGTGATGGAGCTGCTCACGGGCGAGGACCTGCGCGCGCGCCTGCGCCGCGAAAAGCGCCTGGGCGTGGCCGAGGTCGTGCACATCGCCGGCCAGGTGCTGCGCGCGCTCGACCGCGCCCACGAAGCCGGCATCGTCCACCGCGACCTCAAACCGGACAACGTGTTCCTGTGCCAGCGCGACGACGATCCGATGTTCGTCAAGATTGTCGACTTCGGCATCTCGAAGGTGGCGCGCAAGACGTCGAACGCCGACACGCTCACGCGCCGCGGCACCGTGCTCGGCACCGCGTACTACATGTCCCCGGAGCAGGCGCAGGCCTTCCGCGACATCGACGGGCGCACCGATCTGTTCAGCCTCGGTTCCATCATGTTCGAAGCGCTGGCCGGGCGCCCGCCGCACGTCGGCACGGCCTATGAAGCCATCCTGATCGACATCTGCACGAAGGACTCGCCGGACGTGCGACAGTTCGCGCCCGAGGTGACGGAGCCGCTGGCGCGGGTGATCGCCCGCGCACTCCAGCGCGATCGCGACCAGCGCTTCCAGTCCGCCGGCGAGTTCTACGAAGCGCTCGCCGCCGCCGCGCCCGGACTGGTGCGGACGGGGGGACCGAGCGGATCGCGGGACGCGCTGCTGTCGGGCGACGTGTCTTCCTCGCAGCGCCCCCTCCGTTCCGATCCGGGGGGCGAGGGCCGCGTCGTGACGGTCGAGGGCACGGCCGTCCGCAGCCGAGCCGACGCCCGCACCCAGACTCGCCGGACGGTCGTCGTGGGGCTGGTCGCCGCGCTAGGCGCCTTTGCGGTGACGGTGCTGCTGATGGCCCGGCATCGGGGCGCCGACCCTGCCGCCCTGACCCCCGTCCAAGCCAGCGCAGCTGCCGCCCCGGGCGCCAGCGCGGAGCTCGCGGCGTCGGCGCCAGCCCCGGCGCCCTCCGGCAGCAGCGCGTCCGCCGACGCCGGCGCCGACGCCGCTTCGCGCCTCCCGGCACCGCCGGCCACGCACCGGACCGCGGCCCATGTGCATGCCGTTCCACACGTCACGCACGCGAAGCCCACGGCCACCGCCCCACCTGAGCATGCGGGCGGCGTGGCCAGCGGGCTGCAGCTCAATACCCAGGGTCCGTAGCGCCTTTCCGTGGCTTTTGCCACGGCGGGCGCCCGCTCACGCCTGGCGATCGGCTATGCTCACCGGCGAAATCAGCCGCCCTCCGGGCGTGCGTCTCCCCACCCCCGAACGCCTTTCGTGTCTCGCTTCTGCCGGCTCCTCGCGCTGCTTGCCGCGTCGCTCGTGATCGCACCCGGCACGCGCGCCTTCGCCCAGCCTGCCGCGCCGGCGGCGCCGGCTGGAGCAGCGTCGCCCGCTTCCTCCGCCAAGCGCGCCGCGAAGCCTCCGGACGAGACCGGCACGCCAGCCAAGCCTGCCGCCGTCCGCCACTTCCGGAACGGGGTCAAGCTGTACCAGGACAAGAACTACAAGGGTGCGCTGGCCGAGTTCGAGGCCGCCTACCAGCTCAAGCCCGGCGCGTCCTCGCTGCAGAACATCGCTCTGTGCCTGAAAGCCCTGTTCCGCTACGCCGAGGCCGCCGACACGCTCGAGAAGCTTTTGGCCAGGCACGGCAGCGAGATCGACGACCAGGAGCGCACCGAGGTCAAGGCAGCCATCGAGGAGCTCAGCTCGCTGGTCGGCTCGATCGACATCCAGGTCGCGCCGCCCGACGCGCGCGTCGGCGTCGACGGCCGCGACGTCGACAAGAAGACGCGCCAGAAGTCCATCCGCTTGAACGTCGGTGAGCACACCGTCACCGCCAGCGCGCCCGGCTACGCGGACGCATCGCGCGTGGTCCGGGTCGCGGGCGGCCAGAAGCACATTCCTGTCGCCATCACGCTGACGCCAACGATGGGCTTCGTGACGGTGAGCATCGACGACCCGGACGCGGCCATCGCGATAGACGGCAAGGCACAGGCCTTTTCACACTGGAGCGGCCCGCTCGCCCCCGGTCAGCACTACGTGCAGGTCTACAAGAACGGCTTCAAGCCCTTCGAGCAGCGTTTCACCGTCGAGATCGGGCAGAAGCAGACCATCAACGCCTCGCTCGGTCCGCCCGTCGCGCCGGAGGACGGCGGCTCGAAGGACAGCGGCTCGAAGGACAAGCCCGCCCGCCAACTGCGCGGCTGGTACGCGCTGGGCGCCCTCGATCTGACGGGCCTGACGGGCGACCCGAACAATACCAAGCAGCCGAGCGGCAACGCCACGGGCGGCGCCGCACTCGGCATCCGCGCGGGCTACCGGCTCTGGACGCCGGTGTCGCTCGAGCTCTTGATGCAGGGCAGCACGCACGAGGCCAAGGACCAGTGCGTCCCGTCGTGCGATGGCGACCACGCCACGCGCAACTACGCCGTCCAATCGTTCCGCATCGGTCCCAACCTGCGCATCAACAGCGGCGGCGAGAGCATCCGCTTCACCTCGGCGCTCGGCCTGGGCGCTGTGCAGCACAAGGTGACCTTCAAGGACATCACCAACGACAAGAACGTCGACGTGTCCGGCGTGCCACCGAAGGACACCGTGGCCAGCGGCTGGGACCCGTATCTGCTGCTCGAGATCGGCGTGCAGTTCAACCTCGGGCACGTGTTGCTCGAGGCCGACGCCGTCGCGGACATCGATCAGGCGAGCAGCATTCACTACGGCGACGCCTATCCGTACCGGGACCCCAGCACCGGCGCAGGCAAAGGCGGGCTCAGGACGCTCGGCCTCGGCCTGCGCGCCGGCTGGAGCGAGTGGGCTCCGCCCACCAAGGTCAGCAAGATCACACAACTGACCCGGTGATCAGGTCCGCGACCGACCGCAGCGTGATCGCGGGCGGATTCCGCGAGGGGGACGCATGCAGAGGAGCCGTGGTAGGAATGACGCTCTTCACGGCGCAAAGGCAGCGCAACGAGGGGCCAACATGGCAGACGACAAGCAGGCTATCGGGACGTTCAACGAGGAGACGCGCCACTTCGAGCCGAACGAGGAGTTCAAGAAGCACGCGCGCATCAACTCGCTCGAGCAGTACCAGCGGCTGTACAAGGAAAGCCTCGAGTCCCCGGAGACCTTCTGGAAACGCGAGACGCGCGATCTCGTGTTCCGCAAGCCCTGGACGAAGATCAGCGAGTGGAAGCTGCCCCACGCCAAGTGGTTCGTGGGCGCCACGCTGAACGCCACCGAGAGCTGCCTCGACCGCCACCTGCAGACCGGCGTCAAGGACAAGCCGGCCATCGTCTGGGAGAGCGAGCCGGGCGAGTCGACCACGCTGACCTACGCCCAGCTGTACGAGAAGGTCGTGGAATTCGCCGCCGTGCTGCGCGAGATGGGCGTGAAGAAGGGCGACCGCGTCGCGATCTACATGGGCATGGTGCCGGAGGTCGTCGTCGGCATGCTGGCCTGCGCTCGCATCGGCGCGCCGCACAGCGTCGTGTTCGGCGGGTTTGCCGCCGAGAGCCTGCAGGGCCGCATCAACGACTGCGGCGCCAAGGTCGTGCTGACACAGGACGGCGCCTGGCGCCGCGGCGGCGTCGTGCCGCTGAAAGCCACGGTCGACAAGGCGCTCGAGGACGCGCCCAGCGTCGAGAAGGTGTTCGTCTACCGCCGGCTCGGCGACGAACACGTCAAGATCAGCATGCAGGAAGGCCGCGACGTCGACTGGTACGAGGCCGTGAAGGGCGCCAACAAGTCCCACGGCAAGGACCCGGAGATGGTCGACGCCGAGCACCCGCTGTTCATCCTGTACACCTCCGGCTCCACCGGGAAGCCGAAGGGCGTGCTGCACACTACCGCCGGCTACCTCGCCGGCACGCACGTCACGACCAAGTACGTCTTCGACCTGCACGAGAGCGACGTCTACTGGTGCACGGCTGATGTCGGCTGGATCACCGGGCACAGCTACATCGTCTACGGCCCGCTCTCCAACGGCGCGACGTGCGTGATGTACGAGGGCGCGCCGAACTTCCCCGACTGGGGGCGCTTCTGGCAGCTCGTCGACAAGCACAAGGTGACGATCCTGTACACCGCGCCAACGGCCATTCGCGCCTTCATCCGCCAGGGCACCGAGTGGGTGGACAAGGCCAGCCTCGCGAGCCTGCGGCTGCTCGGCACCGTGGGCGAGCCGATCAACCCGGAAGCGTGGGTCTGGTACCACGAGAACATCGGCAAGAAGCGCTGCCCCATCGTCGATACCTGGTGGCAGACGGAGACGGGCGCGATCATGCTGACCACGCTGCCCGGCGTGCACCCCGCCAAGCCCGGCTCGACGGGCCTGCCCTTCTTCGGCGTGAAGCCGGCCATCGTGCAGAGCGACGGCACGGAGCTCGGGCCGAACGAGGGCGGTCTGCTCGTGATCCAGAAGCCCTGGCCCAGCATGCTGCGCACCATCTGGGGTGACGACGAACGCTACAGGAAGCAGTACTTTTCCGAGATCCGCGACGCGTACTTCACGGGCGACGGCGCGCGCTGCGAGGACGACGGCTACTTCCACGTGGTGGGGCGCATCGACGACGTGCTCAACGTCTCCGGCCACCGCATCGGCACCGCCGAGATCGAGAGCTCGCTTGTGGCGCATCCGGCCGTCGCCGAGGCCGCCGCTGTGGGCCGCGCCGATGACGTCAAGGGCCAGGCGCTGGTGGTGTTCGTCACGCTCAAGCCGGGCCACGAAAAGAACGACGCGATGAAGAAGGCGCTCGCCGAGCACGTCGGCCAGGAGATCGGCAAGTTCGCCCGCCCGGACGAGGTGCGCTTCGCCGACAGCCTACCCAAGACACGCAGCGGCAAGATCATGCGCCGGCTGCTGAAGGACGTCGCCGCGGGTCGCGAAGCGCAGGGCGACATCTCCACGCTCGAGGACAAGAACGTGCTCGAGACGCTGCAGGGCGGCAAAGAGGGATGAGGACGAGCTGATCGGCGGGACTGGTATCCATGGCCAGTTCTGCTGACCAGCTTCGACCGCGTCTCTGCCCGCGCTCAGCGCGTCATCCGCTCGACGAGCTTCTTTCCCGTCTTTCGGTCGCTTCCGTACACGTCGACGTAGGAAACGCTCAGGACGCCCGCCAGCTGGACGAAGATGTGGTCGAGGTGAGCGGCCTGGTGGCCCTGGATCGTCGCGTAGGCCTGGGCGCTGCAGTGGCCGGCCCTGTCGCGGCCGGTGACGATGCTGATCGGGCGGGCGACCTGTTTGAGCTCGACCAGGAAGCGTGCGTCCGCGCCGCTCTTGTCGACAGCGTGCGCCTGGGAGAAGCCGTACGCCGCGTACTCGTAGAACTTGAGCGTGTGGGTGCGCACCGGCGGCGCGTGCTCGAACTCGCGCCAGTAGGGGAAGACGGCGTTGTCGCCGACCGGCTTGCAGTGCGAATCGAGGCGCATGCCGTAGTCGACGCGGTTGTGATCGTCGCTCTTTTCGATGAAAAAGACCGTCTGCACGTCGTAGGGGCCGAAGGACGGATGCAGAGACGGGTCGGCGTTGGCGGGATTCGGCACGGCGGCGGGTTCGCCGGGCACGGCGGCAGATGCTCCCGACTGGGCCGGCGCACGCGCCACCGGCGGCGGGACGCTGGGGCCGCAGCCCCAGAGCGGCGACGCCGCCCCCAGCTGGAGTAGCCCGCGCACCAGGCGCCGGTTCATGGCGTCAGGCGTTCGACGAGTTTCTCGCCGGTCTTGGTGTCGGTGCCGTGCACGTCCACGTAGTCGGCGCTCATCATACCGGCAACCTTGACGAAGATGTAGTCGAGCCGCGCGTTCTTCTTGCCTTTGACCCGCGTGTAGGCCGTCGCGGTGCAGTAGCCACCCCTGCCCTGCTTGGTGACGATCAGGATGGGGCGCTTCACCTGTTTGAGCACGATCAGGTGCTGCCCGCCGCTGCGGCTCTTCCTCGTCGTCTGCTGCGTCGAGAAGCCATACGCCGCGTACTGGAAGAAGCGGAGGGCATGCGAGCCGAGCTTCGGCGGATGCCGGTTCTCGCGCCAGTAGGGGAACACCGGGTCGTGGCCGCTCGGCGTACAGTGCCGGTCGAGGCGGATCCCGTAGGCGATGGGATCGCCGCCGTTGCTCTTGGCGATGTGGAACACCACCTGCACGTCGTACGGACCGAACGGCGGGTGGAAGTCGGAGTTGTCGTTCGCCGGGTTCGGCTTGGCCGTAGGGTCGTCGGTTTTCGAGGCCCGGTAGGCGACGGGCGGCGGAATGTCGTGACTGCAGCTGGCGCACAACCCGAGGGCCAGCGCCGCGCCGGCGATCTGCAACTTCACGAGCCCAATCTTGCACACGGGTCGCCCGCGCGCCCGTCCGCTCAGGGCGTCTGGCGTTCGACGAGCTTCCGGCCGGTCTTCGTGTCGGTTCCGTGTATATCGATGTAGTCGACACTCATCACGCCCGCGACCTTGGCGAAGATATAGTCGAGGTGCGCGCTCTCGACCCCCTGCACCTTCGTGTACGGCGTGGCCGTACAATATCCGTCCTTGCCCTGCTTCGTCACGATCAGGATCGGGCGTTTGAACTGTTTGAGCACGACGAGATATTGCCCGCCCGAACGGCCTTTCTTGACGATGCGCTGCTCCGAGAATCCATAGCCGGCGTACTGGAAGAACTTGAGCTTGTGGGACCGCACCGGCGGAGCATGCTGCAGCTCGCGCCAGTACGGGAACATGGCGTTGCCGCTGGCCGGCGCGCAGTGCTGGTCGAGGCGCAACCCGTAGTCGACGCGGTCCTTGTCGTTGCTCTTGGCGATGTAGAACACCGTCTGCACGTCGAACGGACCGAACGGCGGCTTGAGGTTCTTGTCGTCGTTCGCCGGGTTGGGCTTGGCCGTGTGGTCGTCGACCTTGGTGGAGGCGTAGGTGACGGGTGGCGGGATGTCGTGGCTGCAGCCCAGTGCGGAAAAAGCCGCCGACAGCGCGATCCCCATGCGCACGAAACACTTCACCCGGCCCATTATGCACGTCCTGGGCGCGATACGCCCACGACGCCCCCCAACGGCAATAACCCCCCGGAAACGTGCGCGGAATCGCTCCGGCTCCCGACTTCCGGCTCCGGTCCCGATGGCGGTCCCGGCGGCGCTGCTACAGCCGCTCCAGCAGCTCGTGCAGGATCGCGAAGCCTTCGCGGAAGTGCTGCAGCTCGGCCTGCTCGTTGGGCGCGTGGTAGTAGGTGCTGCGGCCGAAGCCGGTGATCTGCACGTCGAAGCCCTTGCGCTGTAGGTCGCGCACGAGCGGCAGCGAGCCGGTCATGCTGTAGGGCTCGAGCCGATCCTTGCCGCGCACGGAGGCCATGGCGGCCTCGAGCGCAGCCAGGCCCGGCGAGTCCAGATCGCACGCGATGCCTTCCATGAAACGGCCCTTGCGCTCGAGCCGGAGCTTGCCACGGCGGCCGTCGGCGGCGCGTACGTGAGGGAAACCAGCCGGCACATCGCCCGCTTCGAGGCGCCGATCGAGCTCTGCGATGAACTTTTCCGCACCCGCGATGGCGTCTTCCATCTCGTAGAACGGCGTCAGGCGGATATCGCCTTCCACCACGACGTTGCCCGGGATCTTGGTGATCTTGTTGTTGGCGGCCTTGATCACCGTGCCCTTGAGCGTGGACGACGAAAGGAACCCGTAGCGCTCCTCGTCGGCGTGCGGGGGAAAGGCGCCGCGGAACCACTCCCCCAGCGCCAGCGTCGTCGCCATGGAAAGCTCCAGCGCGTTCACGCAGTTGTGCGTCAGGCCGGAGTGGCCCGTCACACCTTCGACGTGCAGCTCCCACATCGCCACGCCGCCGGTGCCGACGGTGGGACCGAAGTCGGCGCTGTCGAGCCAGAAGATGGGGCCGCTCCTGGAGATCGTCGAGGTGGCCCTGGGCGACCACGTAGTCGAGACCGATTTCGGGGACGGGCGCTTCTTCCTCGTTCGCGATGAAGACGACCTTGAGCGTGCGCGTGGGGCGCTCGCCGCGCTCGGCCAGCTGCGCGAGCAGGTCGGTGAGCACGGCGACGTGGCCCAGGCAGTCGGTGACGCCGCGGCCGTAGAGCGTGCCGTCGTCGCCGACCCACAGCTTGAAGGGATCGCGCTCCCAGCCCTCGGCTTCCTTGTCCGCGGGGACCACGTCGAAATGCGCGCCGACGAAACCAATCGTCCCTTCGCCCCTGCCGCGCACCGTCAGCACCAGGCTCGGCCGGGACTCGTGTCCGGCCGCCGCGAGGCGCTCGACCTCGATGAACCCGCTGTCGATGTGGGGGCGGAGCGTTTCCATCACCAGATCGGCCGGCAGCTCCTCGCGCGGGACAAGGCCCACGTCCGGGGAGTTCTGCAGCTCCGGCGTCATGGCGATGAAACGCCGCAACAGGTCGATGAAACGGGACTCGTCGAGGGAGAGATCAGCCACTAGCATCGCTAGTCGCTCACGCCGCGGTTCGCGTCAACGACAAATCCAGAGGGGGCGAGCGCGAGGATGACGACGGCGGGTCCGTCGGCTACCCTTCTCGCCCGGAAAACGAGCTGAACATGCGCGCGATCATCATCGGAGCCGGCCGCGGCAGCCGGCTCGGGCACGAGACCCGCGAGATCCCCAAGACGCTGGTCGAGGTGATGGGGCGTCCCATGCTCGAGTGGGTGCTCGAAGCGCTCGCCGAGGCCGGCATCGGGCGGCGGGACGTGGTGTTCATCAGCGGCTACGCCGAGGACGTGGTGCGCGAGCGCTACCCGGAGTTTTCGTTCGTCAGGAACGCGGACTGGCAGAACAACAACATCCTCCTGTCGCTGCTCTGCGCGCGCGAGTATCTCGGCGAGGGCTTCGTCTCCACCTACTCGGATATCGTGTACGAGGGCGCGGTCGTGCAGAAGCTGGTCAAAAGCCCCCATGATATCGCGCTCGGCTGCGACACGGCGTGGCGGCGGCGCTACACGAGCCGCTCGCAGCATCCGGAAACGGACGCGGAGAAGCTCCGGGCCGAGGGCAGCCGCGTGGTCGAGTTGAGCCGGCACATCGACAGCGAGGCAGCGGACGGCGAGTTCATCGGCGTGATGAAGCTGAGTGCCGATGGAGCGCGCCAGCTCACCGAAGCCTTCGACGCGGCCGAGGCCGAGTACGCCGGAAAGGAGTTCCGCGAAGGGCGGAGCTTCGAGAAGGCGTACCTGATCGATCTCCTGCAGCACATGCTGGAGCAGGGCAGCACGATGCACCGCGAGAACACGCGCGGCGGCTATATGGAGATCGACACGCTCGAAGATCTCGGACTGGCAGAGAAGTGGTGGCAGGAGCGGCCGTGACGCGTGCCGTCTCCGCCGAAGCGCTGATCGCGGAGCTCGGCGCGGCGCTTCCGGAACAGGGAGCCGCCGCGCTGGCATTCGACGGCGACGGCACGCTGTGGTGGGGGGACGTGTCGGAGGACGTGCTCTCGTTCGCGACCGCCGAGGGCTTGATCCGCGAGGAGGCACGGCCGGCGCTGGTAGAGGCTGCCGAGGCCCACGGCGTGTCCAGCGAAGGCAGCGCGTCGGCGCTGGCCGCGCGCATCTTCGAGGCGTACACGAACCGCCGCTACCCCGAGCGCGAGGTGTGCGAGATGATGACGTGGTGCTACGCCGGCTACTCGCTGGCGGAGCTCGGACCGCTTGTCCGGGAAGCGTTCGCCCGTCGGGATCTCGAGGAGCGCGTGAACACTTCGCTCTCGCCGGTCATCGAGTGGGCGCGGGGCCGCGGGCTGCGCACCGTGATAGTGTCGGCTTCGCCGGATTTCATCGTCGAACAGGCGGCGCGGCTGTGGGGCATCGGCGCGAGCGACATCGCGGCGAGCCGGGCGGCGGTGGACGGCGATCGCCTCGTACCGCGGATGCACGGCGAGGTGCCGTACGCCGAGCACAAGCCGGTGGCCGGGCGGGCGCTCATCGGCGATGCCGCGTGGCTCGCGAGCTTCGGCGACAGTGCCTTCGATATCGAGATGTTGCGGGCCGCACGCATCGGCGTCGCGGTGCGACCACGGGCGGATCTCGTGGACCACATGCACGCACATCCGGAGCTGCTCCTGTTCGAGTAGTCGCGCGCGCTGTGAAGAAAATCCTCCGGCATTGAACCTCCCGCCAGGGCCTTGTTCCGGCGCGGAACGTCCGCTACTTCTATGCTCCCATGACGCGTTCCTGCGCACTCCGCTCCCTGTTCCAGGCCACCCTCATCTCCACTGCCGTGCTGGCTGCTGCCTGCGGCGGCGACAAGCCGCCGCCCAAGGCGCCCACTCCCCCGCCCGAGCAAGCCGAGCAGCACGACGGCCAGCAGGCGCAAGTGAGCGCCGAGATCGGCGCGCTCGACGAGGACGCGGTCACGAGGACGTTCGCCTCGAGCCTCAAGGGACTGCAGCGTTGTCTGGACGACGGCGCCGGCAAGGTGCAGTACCTCGGCGGCTCGGTCAGCTTCTCGATCAAGGTGGATCAGCGCGGCCAGCTCAGCGACGCACGCCTCGATCACTCGACGCTCGGAGACTACGACACTGAAAAGTGCATGCTCGACGTGCTGCGCTCGAAGCAGTGGCCGAAGCCCGTCGGCGGCGTGCACGGCCTGGCGTCCAAGTCGTTCGAGTTCGATCCGCCGAACGACGTGCGGCCGCCCACCGAGTGGACCAGCGACCGCATCGACAAGACGCTCGACGAGCTGGGGTCGAAGATCTCGAGCTGCAAGGGCGGAGCGTCCGGCTCCTTCAGCGCGACAATGTACGTCGGCACCGACGGCCACGCGCTCTCGGTGGGCGTCACGCCGCCGGACTCGCACGGCGAGGCGGCGGTGGATTGCCTGGTCGGCGTGCTCAAGGAAGCAAAGTACCCCTCCCCCGGCAGCTGGCCGGCCAAGGTGACCTTCACGCTCTGACCTCTAGCGCGGCATGCGGAAGCGTCATCGCGTCCCCGGCGAGCTAGTCGCGGTTTCCACAGGCTTTCACGGGTCTCCGGGCTGACGCCACACTCCGGGCAGCCTACACTGGCGCGGATGGAGCTAGCCGGAAAGCGCGCGCTGGTGACCGGCGCGGGGCAGCGCGTCGGGCGCGCCATTGCGCTCGAGCTGGGCGCCGCGGGTATGCGCGTGGCGGTGCACTACCGCTCGAGTCGCGAAGGGGCGGAGCGGACCTGCGAGGAGATCCGCAGCGCCGGCGGCGCGGCGTCCAGCATCCAGGCGGATCTGTCCGACCGCGCCCAGGCCCGGCGGCTGGTGGACGAAGCGGTGCAGCGGCTCGGCGGGCTCGACCTGCTGGTGCCGAGCGCGGCGAGCTTCGAGCGCGTGCCGTATGCGGAGCTCGACGACGCGGCGTGGGACCGCAGTCTGGAGCTCGACCTATCAGCCCCCTTTGCGCTCGCGCACCAGGCGAGCCCCGCCCTGCGCGCGGCGCGCGGCGCGATCGTGTTCGTCACCTGCTCCAGCACCACCACTCCGTTCCGGAACTATCTGCCGTACGTCGTCGCCAAGGGCGCGCTCAAGCAGCTGATGCGCACGCTGGCGCTGGAACTGGCGCCCGATGTACGGGTCAACGCCGTGGCCCCCGGCACCGTGCTACCGCCCGACGACATGCCGCCCGAAGCCGTGGAGCGGCTCGCCGTCAAAGCGCCCCTCGGCCGCATCGGTAGCGCCGAGGACATCGCCGACGCGGTCGTGTATCTGGCGCTGGCCGATTTCGTCACCGGGCAGGAGCTCGTCGTGGACGGCGGGCGCAGTGTGGCGGGGCTGGAGCGCTACGAGTAGAAGGCGATGGCCGTCACGACACGACGGGGTGCGACAGGGCCCGCACCTCCCTGGCACGCGCCGCATCCCCGCTCGACGGACAGAAACGCAAGCACCTCGGCGCGCCGGGAGTTGTCGATTCCTTCGCGTGCGAGGAGACGCTCATAGGCCGCGATGGCGGCGGCCGTGTCACCGCGGTCCGAAGCGGCATGTGCAAGCTCCAGCTCGGCGTCCCAGGTGCTCATGGGCGCAACGTACCCGACGCCTGGGGAGTCTGGAAGACCGCTAGCTCTGCCGCGACGCCACCCGGTACAGCCCGTAGACAACCAGGCACAAGAGCGCCAGCCCCGGCAGGGGCGAGCTGTGCACGCCGAAGAAGGCGAGCACGTCGGAGCGTCCGGAGAGCACGATGGGAATGGCCATCAGGATGCCCACCAGGGCTTCGCCCGTGATCAGACCCGACGCGAGCAACAGGCCGCGCTGTTCCAGGTCTTTCTGCGCGTCGCCGGAAACGCTGCCTTTCTGGCGCGCCACAGCGCGCTTCACGAAATGCGAGACCACGCCGCCGATGATGATCGGCGTCGAGAGCTCGAGCGGCAGGTAGATGCCGACGGCCACGGCGAGCACCGGCGCGCGGAAGTTCGAGCCGCGCTTCTCGAGGTACAGGTCGAGCACGATGATCGCGACCGCGAGCCCCATGCCGATGAAGACCATCGTCCAGGGCAGGCCGCCCTCGAAGACGCCCTTGGCCACGGACGCCATCAGCGTCGCCTGCGGAGCGGTCAACGACTGCGGATGAGCGGCGGTGTGGGGACCGATGCCGTAGGCCGCGAGCAGCAGGTTCAGGATCGGCGCCATCACGAACGCCGACACGCCGGTGCCGACGATCAGCATCACCTGCTGCTTCCAGGGCGTCGCGCCGACCAGGTAGCCCGTCTTCAGGTCGTGCAGGTTGTCGCCGGCGATCGCCGCAGCGCACGCGACGACCGCGCCGATCAGGATGGCGGCTGCAGCGCCGCTGGCGCCCGAGGCGCCGAAGACAAACAGGAGCAGCAGCGAGGCGAACAGGATCGTCGCAATGGTGACGCCGGAGATCGGGTTGTTCGACGAGCCGACGAGACCGGTCATGTAGCCCGACACCGCCGAGAACAGAAAACCGCCGATCACCATGATGACCGCCATCCCGAGGCTCATCCAGACGTGGCCGACCAGGAAGTGGTAGAGGAAATACAGCGGCAGGATCGACACGACGATCACGACCAGCACCCACTGCATCGGCATGTCGCGGTCGGTGCGCTCGGCCGCGTCGGCGTGGCCGTCCTCGAGCTTCCGGTAGGCGTCGAGGCCCGAACGGATGCCGGTCGTCACGCTGCCGCGCATGCGCACCAGCGCCCATAGTCCGCCCACCACCATCGCGCCGACGCCGAGGTAGCGTGTCTGGGCGGACCAGACCTCGAGCGCGTGCTCGGTGGCGCTCTGCCCCGCGGGAACGCCGCCGTGCATCCAGGTCAGGATCGGGATGGCGACCCAGAAGTTGAGAATGCCGCCGGCAAACACGAGCACGGCGATGTTCAGCCCGACGATGTAGCCCACCGCGACCAGCGCGGGCGACAGATCGGTCCCGATGTAGAAGAGGCTCCGCCTGCTAGCCACGCCGGTGGCCCACTCCGCCGCCTCCTTCCAGAGCTGGAGCCCGGTCTGGCCGAACTTGAACAGCGCCGAGACGATCGCGGCGCCCAGAACGAGCTTGACGCCCGCCCCGCCGCGCTCGCCGGTCTCGAGTACCTCGGCGCAGGCAACGCCCTCGGGGAACTGCAGCGGCTCCTCGACGATCAGCGCGCGGCGCAGCGGGACTGTGAACAGCACGCCCAGGATCCCGCCGAAGCCCGCGATCAGCGTCGTCTGCACGAAGTTGAAGCGGCTCCACGTGCCGAGCAGCACCAGCGCCGGCATGGTGAAGATCACGCCGGCGGCGAGCGACTCGCCCGCACTGGCGCAGGTCTGCACGATGTTGTTTTCGAGGATGTTCGAGCGCTTGAACAGCTTGAGCACGCCCATCGAGATGACGGCGGCGGGGATCGACGCCGACACCGTCATCCCGGCGAACAGCCCGAGATAGGCGTTCGCGCCGGCCAGCACGACCGCGAGCACGATGCCCAGGATCAGCGCCTTGAGCGTGATCTCGGGCAGCGACGTCGAGCTCGGAACGAACGGCTTGAAAGTCGGGCTCTTCTGGGGATCGGACTGGGACACCGGCGGCCGCACGGTACGTGCTGGCCGCCAGCGCCGCAACCGTGGCGCCGCCGGCGCGCAGCGCTACGAGCTCTGCCCGGTCGCTATCTCGATCTCCAGCGTGCGCGTGCCGGCTCCGGACTCCGGGCTAGCCGCCGAACCGCCCGCGGGCGCGGTGGCGTCGGCCGACGTGGCATCGTCGCCGGCGGCGTCCTCGGCTGCGTCGGGCTTGCTCTGATCCACGTCCAGCGTCACGCGTCCGGAACCCATGCCCTGCTGGGCGAGCGCGTCGGAAAGCCGGCGCAGGCGCAGCGTCTCCTGCTCCTCGGAGAGAGCGGCATCCGCGTGCAGCTCCCGAATCGTCACGCTGCTGCCGGCGTGCAATCCGATGACGCGCACCACGGCCGAGAGCAACTTCTGTCCCTGGGGCAGGATATTCTTCTGGGCCAGGACCCTCGCCGAATCGATGCGCAGCACGGGCCGGCCGTCCACCATGGTCAGCTCGACAGCGCCGGTCGAGATCGGATCGTGCAGGAGCAGCGACAGGTCGCGCACGATCATCGCCCGCTCGGCCGCCTGGTGCTCGACCTCTTCGAGGCGCTTTTCACGCGCCTGGGCGGCGTCGAGCGCATCGGCGAGCTTCTGCTTCTGGTCGGCGAAGGAGCGCAGGTTGTCGCCCACGCGGGCCAGCTCGCCGCGGAGCTGATCGACGAGCTGGGAAGCGTTGTCGCGTTGCTTGTTCGCAACGTTCTTGTCGAGCTGCGCTTCGGCAATCTTCTGCCCCTGGCGCTCGAGCTTGTGCTGGCGCTTGTCGAGGTCCGCCTGCAGGCTCCGGACCTTCTGTTCGACCTCGTACAAACTGACGGCGCCGCGGCGGTTCGCTTCCTGCTCGACCCTCAGTGCGGAGCGCGCCTCGTCATAGCGCGTAGCAGGGACCATGCAGGCGCTGACAGCGCTGGCAACGAACAGGAGTAGAAGCGCGGTGACGAGTCGTCGATACATCTGTTTTCTCTTTCAGCAAAGACCCACGCCGCGGATGCTGAGCAGATCGAGATGCTCGGCCAGCGTCAGGCGATCAACGTCGGAGATACGCACGAATTTCATCGCCTGGTGGGTTCCGAACGACCACACCGGGCGGGCGAGAGCGAAGAGCGGCTTGTGACGCTCCGGCAGCTGCATCTCTAGCGGAATGATGATGCGCTCGTGCCGGGAAAGCACGGGGCGGCCGCGATCGAGCACGATCCCGCCTGACGATACCTCGATGCCCCGGCAACGGGCCGCCAGGCTCCCGTCCCTGGCGACAACCGCGAAATCGGTACGTGCTCTGAGTCCAACCCGTCGATTCATGCTGACCTCCGATCTGCAAACGAGATCGTACGGTGCGCCGGCGAGCCGGGGCCAACTTCGCTCGCTGCCCGGCGCGCGTTTCCCCCAGGGATACATAAGTACTTGATGAAGTACTGGGCCCCGGGTCCGGCCGGTTCGCGCGGAAAGTTGGCCGGCCCGCGCGACGGGAGTACCCACCGAGGGGTGCCGCGCTGGCTCCACCAGCTCGCGGGGCCTCTGTTTGTCGCCGCCGCGCTGTCGATACTGCTACCGGCGGTGGGCCGTGGAGCCGACGCCTCCCCGCCGAGCGTCGATCTGCGCCAACTCCGGCTGACCGACCACGGCGCCACCGCGCCCATCCGCGGCGGCGGGCGCGCGAAGCTCACCCTCGACCCGGAGCTGCAGCGCGCCGCCGAGCGGCTTCTGGCGAAGGCAGCCCCGACCCAGGGCGCTGTGGTCGTCATCGAAGCGCGCACCGGGCGGATCCTGACCTGGGCCGAGTACGGCGCGCGCCATCCGGGCGACGTGCTCCTGAAACTCGAAGCGCCGTCGGCCAGCGTGTTCAAGATCGTGACCAGCGTGGCGCTGATCGAGCGGGCGCACGCCAGTACCGCCCAGCGCGTCTGCTACCGCGGCGGCATGCACCGCATCGAGCGGGACAACCTCGAGCGGCCGCCCCGGGGTCCGGGCGTACGCTGCACGAGCTTCTATCGCGCCCTCGGGCACAGCATCAACGCGATCTTCGCACAGCTCGCCACCCGCTACCTCGAGCGCGACGATCTGATCGCTACCGGCGAGCAGTTCGGATTCAACCACCCCCTGCCCTTCGACGTGCCCGTCGAGCTCGGCACGCTGCACGTGCCGTACAACGATCTGGCGTTCGCGCGCACCTCGGCCGGGTTCATCCACACGCGACTGTCAACGCTGGGCGCGGCCTACCTCGCCTACAGTGTCGCGGCGGGCGGACGCATCGTGCGCACGCATATCGTCCAGAGCGCCGGCGACTACCACGCGCCGGAGCACCGCGGGATCGTGCGGCGCGTGTTCCGGACTCGCACCGCGCGGCTCTTGACACGGATGATGGAAGTGACGGTGCAGAGCGGCACGTCCGTGCACGCCTTCACAGATGACTCGCACAGAAGCTACCTGCCGGGTGTGCAGGTCGCCGGCAAGACCGGCACGCTCAAGCCGACGCGGCATTCGCCTACCACGAGCTGGTTCACGGGCTTCGCTCCCAGCCGGCGACCGCGCGTCGTGGTCGGCGTGCTGCTCCAGAATGGCCACGTGTGGCGCGAGAAGGCGAACGAGGTCGCGCGGGACGTGCTGCGCGTGTACTTCGCGCACCACGGCCACTACCCGCGCGTGACCGACCCGCTCGAGTAGCGGCGCGACCGCGACCGCTAGCGACGGCGGCGGCGCAGGCCGAATCCCAGACCCAGCACAGCGAGCAGGAACAGCGGCGGGCTGGACGGAGCCTCGCCTCCGGGGACGCGGCAACCGCAGCTGCTCTTCTTCTTCTTCGCGCCCGTCGCCTTCGCGGGTCCGCCGTCGCCCGACGCCGGCCCCGCGCCCCCAGCACCCGCTTTCGGCGCGCCGGACAGCCCCAGCGACGGGATCGGCGTGAGCACGACCTTGGCCGGCGTGACCTGCGTACGGCTCTTGCGCGTCAGGTCGTCGGCAACCCAGATCTTGCGCCGCCCGCGATAGGTACGCGGCGGCTTGCCCCAACGCCAGCGCCGCGGCGTCTGGCACTTCGCCATGCCCTTCCAGGGGTGGAAGTTGTTGTAGCGGATCTCGAGGCGGTTCTCCTTGGCGGGCTTGACCTCGGTCGAGATCTTCTTGTCTTTGCCCTGCGGAATGCCGATGCCGCCCTCGACCGCGTCGGCGGGGCCGATCTTCACGTCGCTCGTCAGGTTCGACTTGTCGTAGCGGTAGTGGACCCGCGAAAGCACGTAGTAGTTCCGCGCGATCAGCGCCTTTCGTCGCGCCAGCTCGATGCGGTCCTCCTTGAACTGCTTCTTCTCCGCGGCGCGCTCCTTGGGCTTCATCTCCTTGAGCTTGGCCTTCTCCGCGTCCTTTTCCTTGTCGGTGAGCGGCGGCGGCTCGGGATGCGCCTCGTCCTTCGGCACCGTCTCCTCGAAGACATCGGCGCCCAGGGTCAACAGTTCGCCGATCGCCAGCGGCTCGTCCGGGCACGGCTGCCCGCAACCCTTGGTCGACCAGGCGTACTCGTCGAAGAACGCCTTCGGGTTCTTCTTCTGCATCAAGTCGATGATGGCGTTGTAGAACTCGCCCATCCGCTCCTTGACCCGGGTTGTCCCCTGCTTGAGGGCCACCTCGATGTTCGTGGGCGGATAGATGTTCTTGTAGTTCTTGACGTCGTAGCGATGGTCGGGGTCGATCACGTAGACGTAGAGCTCCTGCTTGTTGCCATGTCGTACAGTCCGAGGCGGGTCGCCAGCGTGTCGAAGGGCTTCTCGGTCCAGAAGCGGACTGGCGAGAGCACCGCGCGGCCTCCGCCCGCCAGCTCGATCTTCTTGCGTGTCGACCTTGGCGACCAACACCTGCATGCCCTGCGCGACGTACTGCTGGAGGTCGCTTCGCCGCGCCCGCGGGCGCCGCGTAGCCGTTGCTGCTTCAGCCAACCCGCTACGTCCTTGGCGTCGCTCTCCGACAGGAGCGACCGGACCGAACTCGCCGGCCTCTTGAACTCGGCTTGACGGTCATGAGCATCTCGGGCGGCACCTTCTCGGTCTCCTCGAGCATGCTGCCGCCACCGAGAAAGGCCGTCGCAGCTGTCGCCTTCTTGTTGCGCTCCCACTCCTGCAGCACCGGCGCACGTGTCGCAGGGGTCGGTCTCCCAGAACTCGTGGAAGCGCGGAGCGCTGAGCTCGGTGACGCGGTCGACAGACTCGCGCCGCAGGGTCTTGACGTGATCGACCGTCACGTCCGCCGGCACCGGCATGACGATCGCGAAATCGTCGAGCGGGCCGTCGTAGTCGAGCGCAAGCGACACCACGGTCCGATCGCCCTTGTGCATGATCACGACGTGGGTCTCGTGGTTGACGCGCTTCGCGGCGCTCTTGCCGACGAAGAAGCCCGGGAAGGCCAGCGCCGCGGCCGGTGACAGCACGAGCGCCATGGAGAGAAGCGGGAAACGGCCTGGCCAGGTTTCCGGGAGCAGGAGGGGGATCGGGTGTCGGAACATCGCGCGAGAGGCTATCAGAAGTTCCGCGCGGCCCGGCGCGCTCTTTTGTGGTGACTTCCCGGCCGCAGGATCGCAAAACTACGAAGCCGCATGCACTTCGAGCTCACCGAGACCCAGCGGATGGTCCAGGCCACGGCGCGGGATTTCGCGACGCGCGTCGTCGCCCCCGCGCGGCCGAGCTGGACCGGAGCGGGGCTTCCCCAGCCGACTCGCTCGCGGGCCTGGCCGAGCTCGGGCCTCATGGGCGTCAACATGCAGAGCCGTTTCGGCGGGCGCCGAGGCGGGCGTGATCGCCTACGCGCTGGCCATGATGGAGATCGCCCGCGCCTGTGCGTCCACCTCGGTGGCCATGGCGGTGACGAACATGGTCGCGCGAGGTGATCCAGGCGTTCGGTTCGGACGAGCAGAAGGCCCGCCACCTGCCCCGGCATGACCGGCGGCGAACACGTGACGGGTGCGTTCGCGCTCAGCGAGCCCGGCGGTCGGCAGCGACCCGGGCGGCATGGGGACCACCGCGCGGCAGAGCGACAACGGCTGGGTGCTCGACGGCCAGAAGCAGTGGATCACCAACGGCGCCTACGCCGGCGTGATGGTGGTGTGGGCGCGGACCGGCGGCCCGGGGCCGAAGGGGATTTCCTGCTTCCTCGTCGAAAAGGACACACCGGGGCTGATCGTCGGCAGCGCCCGAGGACAAGATGGGGCTGCGCGGCTCCAACACCGTGCCGCTGACCTTCGACGAGTGCCGGCTGCCGCTGGAAGCGCGTTGCTCGGCGAGCCCGGGATGGGCTTCCGCATCGCGATGATGGCGCTCGACGGCGGACGAATCGGGATCGCTTCGCAGGCCATCGGCATCGGCCAGCGCGGCGCTCGACGCGGCGACGACGTACGCCAAGGAGCGCCAGGCCTTCGGCCGGCCCATCGCCGACTTCCAGGCCATCCAGTGGATGCTCGCCGACAGCGCCACGGAGCTCGACGCTGCGCGCCTCATGGCGCTGCGCGCCGCGACGCTGAAGGAACGAGGCGAGCGCTTCACGCGGCAGGCGTCGATGGCGAAGCTCTTCGCGAGCGAGGCGGCAATGCGCATCGTGCAACCGCGCCATGCAGATGCACGGCGGCTACGGCTACACGCGCGAGTTTCCCGTCGAGCGCTACCTGCGCGACGTCCGGGTCACGACCATCTACGAGGGCACGAGCGAGATCCAGCGCATGGTGATCGCCCGGCAACTGCTTGGCTAGGCGCGGCGTGGCGCCCGGACACATCGATCTGGAACGGGTGCGGCAGGCTCTCGCCGGGCGCGGAGCCACCGGCGCGGCGCGGAGCGCTGGCGAGCGCTCGGCCGCGGTCGCCGCTGTACTGCGCGGCCGGCCCGACGGGGCGGAGGTGCTGCTGATCCGGCGCGCCGCACGCGAAGGGGATCCCTGGTCGGGGCACATGGCGTTCCCGGGCGGGCGCGAAGACGAAGCCGACCCGGACCTCTGCCACACGGCGATCCGCGAGACGCACGAGGAAGTGGGGCTCGACCTGCAACGCTACGGCAGCCTGCTCGGGCGGCTCGACGACATTCCCGCGATCGCGCGCGGGCAGCGCGTCGGGATGACCATCGCGCCGTATCGTGTTCGAGCTCGTCGAGGAGCGCCCGCTGGTGACCAACGAGGAAGTGGAAGAAACGATCTGGGCGCCGCTCTCGCCGCTCGCGCGCGGCGAGACCACCACCACGGTCGACTACGTGCTCGACGGCCGTCATCTGGCGCTGCCCGCGTTCGACGTGCGGGGCCGGATCGTCTGGGGCCTGACCTACCGCATGCTGGAATCGCTGTTCGCCGTGCTCGAACAGGATTGAGCCAACCCGGCGGGCACCCGCACGCGCCCATGCGGGCAGCATCACGGCCGTTGCTCAGGGTGTTTCGCTGACCTGCTTGTCGCAGGCGCCCGTCTTCTGCGAAAAGTCGCAGGCGCCCCCGCCCTTGGCCGTAATCGCCAGTGTGTAGGACTTGCAGGTGCCGGTAGCGGTGGGGCTACGGTGGACGCGCACCAGGTAGGACTTGCCGTGCGGGCCGCAGTGGATGGAGGAAGTGAGCCCGCACGTCGCCTCGCCGATGGTCGTACCGCTGGCGTCCTTGCCATTACCGTCCACGCACCAGTCGTAGCTGGTGAGGTTCGAGTGAGCGGAATCGGGCGCCGCACACGTGCCACCGCGGATCACGTCGAAGACGAACTCGTTGTTCGTCGGCAGGGGCGCCGTGAACACGATCTTGATGTGATAGCTGTTGGTGCTCCCCTCGTCGCTGTCGACGGTATCGAACTTGTACCAGTCCTCGTCGCTGTCCGAGCTCAACCGCCCGCTTATCGTGAGAGCGGTCGTGTCCGCGTCGCTCACGGAGCCCTCGGCCGTGGCGGCCGCGCAGGCGTCGTTGGGCTCCACCTTGTCGTCCTGGCAGATGCAGCCCGCCGAGGGCGGCAGCGTGGCCGGGTAGGCTTCCCAGCCTGTGTCGCAGCTCGGCACACAGGTGCCCTTCGTCTTGTCGCACGACCACTGCGAGTGCGGCGGTGCGGCACTGGGGCAGAGCTGGGAGATTGGGGGTTGACTGCCGTTGGCGTTGCCGTCGACCACGCCGTCGCAGTTGTCGTCGGCACCGTCGCACAGCTCGGGTTGGGGCGAACTGGCGGAGCAGCCCTCCCACTGGCCGCTCGAGCCGTTGCAGGTCTCCTTGCCCTGGCACGTCAGCCCGCCCGACGTCTGCTCGCAGGTGCGCTTGACCCCGTCGCGCGCCTTGGTGCACGGACACGAGTCGCCGTTGTCCGGAACGCAGATACGCGGCGGTTCGGTCGGCGGCCCGGCTTCGCCAACTCCGCCGTCCTGCCCCGTGGACGTGCCGGCATCGCCGGCGCCGGGACCGCCGCCGGGACCGTAGCTACCCGGCGCGACGCAGCTGAAGCCACTCGGACACACGCCGTCGAACGAGCAGTCGCGAGCACAGAACAGATCGAACTTCGGAGACGCCACGCAGCGATCGCCGACGTTCGAGCAGTCCGCGTTGGTCGTGCAGGGCGCGCACTCGCCGCCCGCGTCGGGGATGCAGACGTAGCCCTTGTCGGGCTGGAAGACGCAGTAGCCCGCCGTGCAGGCCTGCCCCTGCTGGCACGGCGTCGTGCATACGAAATTCGGGGTGGTCTGCCCCACGTCGGTGCACTGCCCGCTATCGCAATCGGAATTGTTCTTGCACGGCGACCCGAAGCCGAGCTTGGGGAACCCGCTGTCGCCCGTGTTCCCGCCTCCACCCGTACTGCCGTCGTATCCCCCGTCCGTCGCGCCGGAACCGCCGCCCCCCGGGGTGTTCACCCCGGCATCCTTGGCGCAGGAAACCATCGAGCCTGCGAGAACAAGACCCGCGACGAAACGAAGCAATTGGCGCGGGTTGAATAAGCCCATTCGGCCCTCCACAGCTCCAGGCTAGGATATGTGCAGGGGGCCGGTGCGTCAAACAGCGCGCCTTCGGCCAGCGCGTCCGGCGCGCAACGCACTGCGGCGCAAGCCCCGGGGGCAACCCGTGACAACCGGCCCCCGGCGCGATAGGAGCCGGGATGTGACGCATCCCGCGATGTCGCCCGAACCGGGCCCCGGGCGTACCTGCCGCGTGTGCGGGACCGGTCTGGAACCGGATTCGTTCCGCTGCGCGCACTGCGGAGCAACCTACGGCGAGAGGAATCGCTGCCCACACTGCGGCGCCGTCGCGGACGTTCGAGCCGCACAAGACGCTGCGCTATCGCTGCCGGGTCTGCGGTGGCCCACGGGTCCCGCTCGCCGACAACACGATCGAACCCAGCGGCGTAGAGTGGCCACTGCTCGAAGAGGCGCAGCGCGCAAGAATGCGCGTCGCCGCGTGGCGGGTGGCAGCCGGCGTGGTCGGAGCCTTCGGCACCCTGTCCCTGCTGGTGATGCTGCTGACGCTGGCGTTCATCACTCCGGGCGTGCTGGCCACGACCGGGTTGCTCGCAGCCGTCTCCATGCCGCTGGTGCTGGCCGCCATCGCCTGGTCGCGCGCGCGCCACCATGTGCGTGAGCGCGACCGCGCGATCGACCAGGCCTGGGTTTCCGCCGCCTCGGACGTGGTCCACAGAAAGGACGAGGAGCTGGATGCGCGAGGGCTGGCCCGGACCTTGCGCATCGACGAAGCGCAGGCCGAACAGCTGCTGGCGCGGCTGGACGTGGAGAACGTGGTGCGGGCGCGGGTCACCGACGCCGGGGAGCTGGTGTACACGCCCGCCGCCGGCGGCAAGGTCCGCGTGAGCGAGCCCTCGCCCGGGGCAGAGCCGGAGGAGCAGGAGGAAACCGCGGGGGCGGGGGAACAGCCCGCCCCCCGCCGCGCCAAGCGGGAGTAGTGCGGGGTGCCCGAAACAACCCAGGCCGCCGACGCGTTCAGCGCGGGGAGCCGGGGCAACAACCGATGCCGCGTACAGGGCTTCACGCCGCGTAGTCCGCTACGCACAACAAGGGTCATTGCCGCAATGTGCTCGGAGCGCGAAAAACCCCTACAGTTCCGTCCGGGCCGAGGCTCCAGCTAGGATCCGTCTCACTGGGCCCACGCTGCGCGACAGCGCAGTGTGTCCTACATTGTCTTCGTCCGACTGATGGCCATCGATCATCGCGAATTGTACCTCGAGCGCCAAGTTCCACATGAAAGCGCTGGCGGATTCCTGCGCCGCATGGTGCGCGATTTCGGGGTCCACGATTGGCTGGTCCTAACCTATCTGGTGCTGCTGAATCTGGCCGTGCTGAACGCGCCGGCGGGCGCGATCCGGGCGCAGTCGCTGCATCGTGTGTTCGGACTGCTGGCATTCCTCGTCATCACGCTGGTGCTGGTGCGCGGCCAGGTGATGAAGCACGACTTCGCGGCGCCGCTTCTGTACCGGCTGGCGATCTACGGCACCGTCCAACTCAGCTACTTCTTCCTCGGGGAGATCCTGCCGCTGGTGAACTCCAGGTCGCTGGACTTCGGCCTGTACCACCTCGACCTGCACGTCTTTGGCCTCGAACCCGCTCTAGCCATGGATCACTGGGTGAATCCAGTGACGTCGGAGTGGTTCGCGTTCTTCTACTTCGGCTACTTCTTCCTGCTCGCGCTGCACGTCATCCCGATTCTGTTGTTCAGCAAGCGGGAGCGGGTGTTGGGCGACTTCGCGCTCGGAATGCTGATCGTCTTCTGCCTGGGGCATACGATCTACATGCTGGTGCCCGGCTTCGGCCCGCACCAGGCCATGGCGGACCAGTTCCAGCACGAGTTCCCCCACGGGATGTGGCTCGACACGGTGATGCGCACCGTCGCGGAGGGCGGCGCGCAGAAAGACATCTTCCCGTCACTGCACACCGCAGCGCCCACCTTCATCGCGATGTTCTCGTTCCGCCATCGCGACAAGCTGCCTTTCCGTTACACCTGGCCCATCGTAGCGTTTTTTGCGGTGAACATCATCGGCGCCACCATGTTCCTGCGCTGGCACTACATCGTCGACGTGGTGGCCGGCCTGGCGCTTTCCACGACCGCGCTGCTCGTGAGCGGCTGGGTGACGCGCTGGGAGCTCAAGCGCCGCAGCGCACTCGGCCTGGGGCAGAACTGGCCGCGCTTCTTCGGCAAGCGCCAACCCGGCGAGGATCGCAAGGTCGGCCGCGAGATGGCGGCGAACCTGTAGCGGGAGCTCGCCGGCTACTTCTCGAATACCTGTGCGGCTGCCACGCCCTGGCCGCTCGACACCTTGACCACCACCTTCACGGGCGCCGGGAAGGGTGCGGCCCACTTGAAGCAGTTCGGCTTGTCGCCGAGGACGGCGTTCGGCGACTGGGTCTGGTCGCGGGCGATCACGGGCGAGCTGAGGCCGGGGATCGTCACCATCGGCACCAGCTCGATGTCCAGGTTCTGCACGGCCGGCAGTCCGACTCCGACGACCGTGTAGCAGCGCCCGGGCTGCATCTGGATCTGCTGGTCGAGCTCCTGCCCCTGCTGGAACTGTCCCGCGATGACGGACCCTAGAGGCCTGGCCCCGGCGGGGGCATGCTGGGCTGCCAGCGGCGCGAGCAGCTTCGTGGCCGCTGCTGCCGCCGTCGCATCGAGCGGCGTGGCCTGGGGCCCGCTGGGGCCGGGCGGAAGCGGTGGCGGAGCGGTGGTCGTAGCCGTCGGCGGCGGGGCTGTCGTCGTTGCAGTGGGCGGCGGGGCGCCCTGCGCGACGCAGTAGCGTCCGTCGAAGACCTGTCCGGGCGGGCACTGCACGGCGCGCGGGCCTCCGGTGTTTGCGTCCTGCGTGTTGCTGCCGCCGCAGGCGACGAGGAGCAGCGCTGATAGAGGAACGATCAGGGCGGAGCGAGACATCGCGGGTCCTTTCCGACGCGGCGGCGTCGCGCCCCGTCGGAAGCTGAACGCGGAGGTCGCCGCGCGGCTTACAGGATCTACTCGGCTGCCGCGCCGCCGGCGCAGAACCCCTCGTAGTCGATGTACCCGGTGATCGTCGGACTTTCGCCGCACGCCGGGCAGTGCTTGTCCCTGCGCAACTTCAGCGTGCGGAAGGTCATCCGCAGCGAGTCGTAGGTCAGCAAACGACCCACCAACGGGTCACCCACGCCCAGGATGAGCTTGATGGCCTCCGTCGCCTGCAACACGCCGATGACGCCCGGCAGGATGCCGAGCACGCCGGCCTCGGCGCACGACGGTGCGAGGTGCGGCGGCGGCGGCTCCGGGTACAAGCAGCGGTAGCAAGGGCCGTCCCAGGGCGAGAACGGCGCGAACGTCGTCACTTGCCCTTCGAACCGGAAGATCGACCCGTGCACGACCGGGATCTTGTGGAACAGCGAGGCGTCATTGACGAGATAGCGCGTCGGGAAGTTGTCGCAGCCGTCCACGATCACATCCCAGCCCTGGCCGAAGATGCGATCCACGTTGTCGCTGAGCAGCCGCTCCTGGAATTTGACGACCTTCACGTCGGGATTCAGGTCGCGGATCGCCGTCTCGGCGCTCTCGACCTTGGGCATGCCCACCCGCGACGTGGCGTGGATCACCTGCCGCTGCAGGTTCGAGGCGTCGACCACGTCCGCGTCGACCAGGCCCAGCGTGCCCACGCCAGCGGCCGCCAGGTACAACGCTGACGGGGCGCCGAGCCCGCCGGCCCCGAGCAGCAGCACGCGACTCTTCAGAAGCTTCGCCTGCCCCTTCTCGCCCACTTCGGGCAGCATGATGTGCCGCGAGTAGCGGTCGAGCTGCGCATCGGTGAAGTGCGGCGGCTCCTCCATCGGGTAGCGCATGTCCTTCCAGCGTACGAAGCCGGGATTGGCGCTGATGACGTTCGTGTAGCCGAGCTCCTGCAGTGTCCTGGCGGCGAACGCACTGCGCACGCCGCCCGCGCAGTACAGGACGATTTCGGCGTTCTTGTCGGGCAGCTTCTGCTCGGCCTGCATCTCCAGGAAGCCGCGCGGGATGTGGATGGCCCCGGGGATGTAGCCGCCACGGAACTCGTCCTTCTCGCGCACGTCCACCAGCACGGGCTTGTCGTCCCTCTCCAGGCGGGCCTTGAGGTCCTCCAGGGTGACGAGCTTGACGTTGCTCTTGATGTCCGCAAACAGGTCGCTGTAGGTCTTCGCCATCTCGGGCTCCAGCTATAGTCGCGTATTCCTATGCGACAATCTGCACGAGTTATTGGGCTTCGGCCGACCCAAGTCAAGCGAGCGTAGCAGCAGTGCCGCCGGGCGCCGTCTGCGGCAAACAATCGAGCAGCGCCGCCGCGTTGGGCGGACGGGCCGGCCTCGGGGCCGTGGCCTCGGCCGCGACCTGGCGCCAGGCGGCCACCTCCAGCGCCGAGGGGGGCTCGGGAGCCCGCTCCAGCGCGTCGAGCGCGTCGTCCAGGATGCGACCGAGGGCGTACACGTCGTCGTCGAGCTGGAGCGGCAGCGACGACAGACGCTCGGGCGACAGATACCCCAGGCTGCCGCCCGGAACGCGCTGGCCTGGCGCATGCGCCAGGCCGAAGTCCGACAGCACCGGTTCTTCCGGCGAGCGGAACAGTACGTTGGCCGGCTTGAGATCGGCATGCACCACGCCCTGGGAGTGCACGCGCGCCACCGCCGCGACCAGCGGCGAGAACCAGCGCTCGGGCGGCCACAGCACGGCGGGTTCGGCCCGCGCCAACCAGCGCTTGAGCGCGCCGCCTGGTAGCCACTCCATGACGATCCAGCCGCGGGTGGGATCAACGTCGAAGATCCGCACGACCCCTACGCCGCCGAGCTCCACCGCGCGCTGCGCTTCGCGCTCGAGCTTGTCCCGCTCCTCGGCAGCTCGGTGATAGATCTTGAGCGCGACGCGACGCCCGAGCACGTCGTCGAGCGCCTCGTACACCGCACCCGCGCCGCCCCGTCCCGCCTCGCCGACGATACGCAGGGTCGTGGAAGGAAGCTCCGCCTCGAGCAGCGTCGGCTGATCGAGCGGCGCTGCGGCGGCCGCCTCGGCGCCGAGCGCGCGGCGGAAGCGCTCGTGCCGCTCCCGCGCACCGGGCCAGTCGATGTCCCGCGCCAGGACGCGCTCGACGAACGTGAGCGCGCGTGCCAGCTCACCCCGATCGGCGTACAGAATCCGCAGCCAGCAGCAGCGCGGGACTGCTGTGCGCCGCGCCGAGCAAGTCGAGCGCGGCGGAGGCGGCGCCGCGCTGCACCAGCACGTCGGCGGCGGCGACGAGCAGCGCGTCGGGAGCCCGCTTGTGTGCCTGCAGGGCGAGCACTGCGTCGAGCGCGTGCCGCTCGAGGCTCGTTCCGCGCGCCGACGTGAACGCCGCGAGCGCCGCCCGCACGGCGGACGGCGAGCCGGGCTCTGCGCTCCGGATCGGAGCGAGCGGATCGTCCACGGGCTCGGCATCGGCCGGCGTTGCTGCGGACTCCGGCGAAAGCTCCGCCGTGGGCGAAGCAGCGCCCCGCACCCGCAGAAGCAGCCGCCGCCAGAGATTCACGACAGGACCTCGAGTCGCACGCCAGCGCCCGGTTCTTCCGATAGCGCATCGCCCGAGAGCAGCTGGACGCGCGCGTCCAGCCGGAGCGCGCCACGACAGGGCGGCGCGCCTTCGGGCGCCATGAGCTCCAACCAGTCGTCGTCCGGCGACGGCTCGACGCGCCAATCGCCGACGACCAGCGGGCCCAGCGGCGCGTGCAGCGTGCGGCCTCCGACCACGATGCGCACGCCGTCGCGCCACGGCTCGATGCGGACGCCCACTTCCCCGCCAAGCTCCAGGTCGACGCCGTCGCCCACCGCCACCGGGACGTCGAGTCGCACACCCGCGATCATCGTCCCGTTGCTGGATTCGAGATCGAGCACTTCGGGGCCGGTCGGCGCGCGGCGGACTTCGAGATGCCTGCGACTGACCGCGGGCGACTCGAGCGTCAAGGTGGCCCCCAGCCGACCGAGCGTGATGCGTTCGCCGAACGCCACCTCGAACGGCTCGCCATCGACCGCGAGGCGCGCGCAAGGGCCTCGACAGCGCTTGAGCTCGATATCGCGTGCGAGGGCGAGCGTCGCCTCGTCACCGCGCAGCGCCGGCGAACGGGCCAGCTCCAGCGCCTGGCGGCGGCAGCCCGCAAGCTCGAGATCGCGCACACGTTGCTCCTGCTCCTCGTGCCTGCGATGGCTACGCTGCCGGTTCCGCTGGGCATCGAGCACTTCCTCGAGTTGGTCGACCGCTCCGGCCGAAACCAGCGCGCGCTCCTGTGCGTCCGCCGCTCCGGCCTGCGCGAAGACCTCGGCGGCGTCGAGCGGCTGTCCCAGCTCTTCCAGCTCCTCGCCCAGCGCCACAAGCTCGCTCCGACCCAGGACCAGCGTCTTTGCCCTCACCAGATCGAGCTTGAGCCCCGCGCGACGTTGCAGGATCGCCGCGCGCTCATCGCCGTCGGCAAGCTCGAGCGCCTGCGACAGGAGCCCGAGGCGCCCCGCCGGAATCGAGCGCCTGCTCGGCCCGCAGACGGTACAGGCGCAGCGCTTCACCGCCCTCGCCCGCTTCGAGGTAGAGAGCGGTCGCCTCTTCCAGGCGTCCGAGGGCTTCCTGCCGCCTCGCGCGGGAAAGCCTGCCCCGCTCCAGGCGGCGGCGCACCAGACCCACGGCGCGGGAAACCAGGCTCATCGCGAGGGGCATCTTGACCAAAACCCGAGCCTCGTGCCACGGGATTGGGCTTGCTCGACTGACTGGCGGCGACCCGCGGGGGAGGCCCCCCTTTTGACGCCCTGGCGTGGCTGGTATGCTCCGCGGCAGGCTCCGATTCGTGAGGAAACACGCATGAGCAACTCCAACCGCCTCGGCGAGCTACTGGTCCGCGAGAAGCTGATCAGCCTGCAACAGCTACGTCGCGCGCAGGAAGAGCAGAAGCGCTCGGGCCAGAACCTGGGCTACACGCTCGCCAAGCTGGGCTACATCTCCGACGGCGAGATCACGAACTTCCTGAGCTCGCAGTACCGCCTTCCGGCCATCGATCTGGACGAGTACGAGATCGACGCGGATGTCATCAAGCTGGTCGGCCGCGATGTCTGCGAAAAGCACAAGATCATCCCCGTCTCGCGCTCGGGCTCATCGCTCATCGTGGCCATGAGCGACCCGACGAACCTGCACGCGATCGACGACATCAAGTTCCTCACCGGCTACAACGTCGAGCCGGTCGTGGCGGGCGAGACGGCCATCCTGGCCTCCATCGAGCGCTACTACAACGTCGGCCCCTCCTACGAGGAGGTGATGGCCGACTTCGACCTGGGCGACGAGGACATCGATTTCTCGGCCGAGCAGGAAGACGACAACGTCCTCGAGCTGGAACGCCAGAGCGAAGATGCGCCGGTCGTCCGTCTGGTAAACGTGCTCTTGCTGAACGCCATTCGCAAAGGCGCCAGCAACGTCCACGTCGAGCCCTACGAGAAGCGGCTACGCGTCCGTTACCGAATCGATGGCGTGCTGCACGAAGAGATGACCCCGCCGCTCAAGCTCAAGGCAGCGATCGTCAGCCGCCTCAAGATCATGAGCCAGCTCGACATCGCCGAGCGGCGGCTGCCGCAGGACGGCCGCATCAAGCTCAAGCTCGGCAAGGGACGCGAGATGGATTTCCGCGTTTCCGTCATGCCCACGATGTGGGGCGAGAAGGTCGTGTTGCGCCTGCTCGACAAGGGCAACCTGCAGCTCGACATGACGAAGCTGGGCTTCGACGAGGCTCCGCTCGTCGACTTCCAGTGGGCGATCGGGCAGCCCTGGGGCATGGTGCTGGTGACGGGGCCCACCGGTTCCGGCAAGACGACGACGCTGTACTCGGCGCTCAGCGAGCTGAACAAGTCGGACGTGAACATCAGCACCGCCGAGGACCCGGTCGAGTACAACCTGCACGGCATCAACCAGGTTCAGATGCACGACGAGATCGGGCTCAACTTCGCCATGGCCCTGCGCTCGTTCCTCCGACAGGACCCCGACATCATCATGGTCGGCGAGATCCGCGATTTCGAGACGGCGGAAATCAGCGTCAAAGCCGCGCTCACGGGCCACATGGTGCTCTCGACGCTGCATACGAACGACGCGCCGGCCACGATCTCGCGCATGCTGAACATGGGCGTCGAGCCCTTCCTGATCACGGCCAGCGTCAACCTGGTGCTGGCCCAGCGTCTCGCGCGGCGCGTGTGCGTCGACTGCAAGCGCGAGATCGAGATCGATCACCAGGCGATGCTCGACATGGGCGTGACCGAGGAGCAGCTCCAGACCGCGCGCATCGTCAAGGGCGCGGGCTGCACCACCTGCAACAACACCGGCTACAAGGGCCGCGTTGCGCTCTACGAGGTGATGAAGTTCACCGACAACCTGAAGGAGATGGTGCTGCAGGGCGCCTCCACCGCCGAGCTGAAGGTCGCCGCCATTCGTGAAGGCATGAACACCCTGCGCGCGAGCGGCATCACCAAGATCCTCGAGGGCGTCACCACGCCCGAGGAAATCCTGCGCGTCACCATGTCGGACTGAGCCCGGCCGGGCCCGCCCAAGCCAGCGGCAGCGCGCCCGGACATCGTGTAAGCTGGAAGGCTGATGACACACGCCGAACAGGAAGGGCTGAAGGTCAACCTCCACCAGTTGCTGCGCGCCATGATCGAAAAGGGCGCGAGCGACATGCACATCACGACCGGCTCGCCGCCGCTCCTGCGCATCGACGGCGCCATCGTGCCACTCAAGCTGCCGTCGCTGTCACCGGTGGAGACGAAACAGCTCTGCTACTCGGTACTGACCGAGGAACAGAAGATCGCCTTCGAGAAGAACAAGGAGCTCGACCTCTCCTTCGGCGTGAAGAACCTCTCCCGGTTCCGCGCCAACATCTTCCTGCAGCGCGGCGCCGTCTCCGGCGCGTTCCGGTCCATCCCGTTCAAGATCCTGTCCTTCGAGGAGCTCGGGCTGCCCCCCATTGTCCTCGACCTCGCCAGCAAACCGCGTGGGTTGATCCTGGTGACGGGCCCCACCGGGTCCGGCAAGAGTACGACGCTCGCGTCGATTATCGACAAGATCAACAGCGAGACGCGCCAGCACATCATGACCGTCGAGGATCCGATCGAGTATCTGCATCCTCATAAGCGCTGCATCGTCAACCAGCGCGAAGTGGGCGCCGACACCGGCAGCTTCAAGGACGCGCTCAAGTACGTGCTGCGTCAGGATCCGGACGTGGTGCTGGTCGGCGAGATGCGCGATCTGGAAACCATCGAGGCAGCGCTCACCATCGCCGAGACGGGCCATCTGGTGTTCGCGACCCTGCACACGAACTCCGCGATCCAGAGCATCAACCGCGTCATCGACGTGTTTCCTCCGCACCAGCAGCCTCAGGTCCGGGCGCAGCTGTCGTTCGTGCTCGAGGGCGTGCTCAGCCAGCTGCTGCTCCCCCGGGCGGGCAATCCCGGCCGCGCGCTGGCGCTCGAGGTGCTGGTGCCCAACGCCGCTATCCGCAACCTGATCCGCGAGGACAAGATCCACCAGATCTACTCGCAGATGCAGGTCGGCCAGACCAAGCACGGCATGCAGACCCTCAACCAGTCGCTCTACTCGCTGTACGCGCGCCGGCTCATCACGCTGGATGAGGCCATGGGCCGTTCCAACGATCCGGAAGAGCTCACCGGAATGATCGAGGGGCGTACCGGCCAACCCTCGCCGCAACAGCGCTAGAGGGGACCACCGAGCGAAACCGGGCCGCTCCTCTGGCGCCGGAGCTGTGCGGCAACCGCTCGGAAATCACCCTGAAACCCGCGCCGGCGCGATCTGTACGACGCGCTGCGCAAGAAACTGGTACGAAATGCGGCCGTAACCTGCGACCCGCTACCAAGCGGTCGTAGGGCGGTCCGGATCGACCGGCCGTGGTGCTCCAATTGCGCCCCCCGCCCACGCTGTACCCGTGTAAAGGAGCAATCATGAAGCGTTCAATCCATGTGGTCTTCGGCGCGCTGCTCGGGCTCGGAGCCTTGGCGGCCACGGCCGGAGCGAACGCCCAGCCCGCCGCACCCGAACCGCCGCCTCCGCCAGCGCCCTGGTACAAGGCCATCCACTTCGGTGCGTTCGCCGACGGGTACGCCGGACTGAACTACAATTTCCCGAAGCCGCAGTCGGGGCAGAACGCGTTCCGCGCGTACGACACCACCAACGGCTTCGCGCTGTCCTGGATCGGGCTCGACGCCAGCTACGATCCCGCACCGGTCGGCGGAACGCTGAGCCTGCGCTTCGGCCCCACCGCGCAGACGTACGCCGGCGACGACGCCAACTACGACCTGCAATACGTCAAGCAGGCGTACGCTTCGTGGAAGCCGTTCGACGCGCTAGAGCTCGATTTCGGCAAGTTCGACACCATCTACGGAGCCGAGGTCGCCGAGAGCCAGAACAACATGAACTACACGCGCGGCGTGCTGTACTGGCTCGCCCAGCCACTGTTCCACACGGGCCTCCGCGCGAACATCACGGTCGCACCGATACTGTCGTTCAACGTGCTGGCAGTGAACGGCTGGAACAACACGGTCGACAACAACACCGGCAAGAGCTACGGGCTGCAGGCCGTGCTCGCGCCGGCAGACAACGTCGGAATCTCCCTGGGATGGATCGGCGGGCCGGAGCAGAGCGATGTCACGAGCGTCGACTGCGCACAGGACACCGCCTACGACCCCGCGGCCAAGGGCTGCGCGCCCAGCGTGAACACGCCGGCCGCGAGCTACCCGGTAGATCGCGGCGGCGCCAACGACTTCAAGGCGTGGAAGCACCTGGTCGATCTCGTCGCCAGCTACGACGCCACGGAAAACCTGTCGTTCGTGCTGAACGCCGACTACGGCACCGAGGGCGTGCGCAACTTCGACGCGACGACGCAGCAGACGAGCATCGACCAGAAGCACTGGTACGGCGCCATGCTCGGCGCGCGCTACCAACTCACGCCCGTGTGGGCGGTCGCCGGCCGCGGCGAGTACTACAAGGACCCAGAGGGCTACACGACGGGCGCGAACTACGACATCTCGCTCGCCACCGGAACGCTCACCATCGAGGCCAAGCCGACCGACAACCTCATCCTCAGGCTGGAGAATCGCGGCGATTTCGCGGTCAGCGCCGCGTCGGGGCAGAGCAAAGCGGTGTTCCCCAGGAAGGTCCGCGACTTCAGCAAGAACCAGTTCACGACCACGCTGGGCGTGGTCGTCACCACGAACTGAGGGCCATCGGCGGATCGGGCGACCTCGCTCCGGTCACGGTGTGCGGTCGCGACCGCTCGGAGCTGCGGCGACGGATGGGGCGCGCCTGCTGGGGTACCTGGTTGGGTGCGCCCCCGGCTACAGATCCTTCAGGGCCTGCTGCAGATCCGGATTGCTCTTGTGCTGCTTGAGCAGCGCCTTCAGGTACTTCTTCGCCCGCTTGTCGCCGACGGCAACCAGTGCGCGCGCGGCCATCGTACGCAACAGAAGCGGCGCGGCGTCGGGCGGCAGCTCGAGCTGTGACGCCTTCACCTTGGCGTTGGCCTTGTGCTGGTTCGCGTCCGCCATTACCTGGAGGAAGCCCGTCATTGGACCGAGCACGCTCGGATACTTCGCGATCAGCTCGCGCGCGCCCTTGCCGTAGTGCCCGTCGAGCAGATCGTCCACGCGCTCGATCAGGTCGCGCGCCGTCACGTTGCCCGACTCGAGCGCGTTGCCCGAGGCCTTCACCGCTTCTTCGGCCTTGCCCTCGTAGCGGAGCAGCCGCGCCAACCTCAGCGCGAACACCGGCCGCTTCTTCACCTCGTCGCTCCAGCCGGACACCACCTTGTCGGCCAGCTCCAGCTGCCCGGTGTCGAGCGCAGCGTCCAGCGCGACGATCTGCCCCCACGGCACCGTGGGAGTCGCCATCTGCTGCAGCGCATCCGCGTCGGGATACTGCTCGCCGGAAAGCACGCCGGGCGCGGCGACCAGCGCCGCCAGATCCCGACGCTCGGATGCGCCGTCGCCCAGTGCGCCGACCGCTTCGGACAGCTCGCTCGGATCCAGCGCCTCGTAGCCGATGACGGCGCGTACGACCGCCACCTCGGGCGCCTTCGGGTCGAGCTCCTGGATGGCCTTCTTGGCTTCAGCAATGCGGCCGCCGAGCAGCGCTACGCGCGAGGCCAGCACGCGCGCGCCCGGATACACCGCGGCAAACTGCAGCGCTCTGAGCGCGGCCTTGCGCGCGAGTTTCTCGTTGCCCGCCTGGATCGCGAGGAAGCCCAGGCGCGTCGCCACCGCCGGGCTCTCGCTCAGACCGATGCCCTTTCCGATGGCCTTGTTCGCCAGCTCGCGCTCGCCGGACTGGATCGCCTGCAGGCCATCGACCATGTACGGCACGGGCGTGAGCGGCTGCGGCAGTTGCTTCTTCTCGTCGTCCGTGAGCTGCGCGTCTGCGGGCAGCTCTTTGGGGCGGGTGGGATCGACCGCCCACTCTAGCGCCCTGAGCGCCTTGGTGGACGGACGATTGCCGATCTGCTTTTGTAGCGCATCCACCAGCGGCTTGCCTTTTTCGGCGCCGCCTTCGAGGAGCACCAGGCGCGCCAGCAGCACTTTGGCGACTACCAGCTTCGGATCGCGATCGCGCGCCGCCTGGTAGCGCTCGATCGCGCGCTGATCTCCCGCGCGCTCCAGCGCCGCACCCGCCAGAAGCTGGTAGAGCGCGTTGTCGCCCGCCTTCTTGTCCCACTTCGGCAAGAGCGCGGCGGCGCCCGCGAGATCCCCATCGGCGAGGAAGGAAGCGATCCGGGCGTACGCGAGGTCCTTCTCGGGGACGTTGACCTTGCGCGCGCGATGGATCGCCGAGTCCACGCCCTGCTGCGGGCCGGGCAGGAGCAAGAGGCCGAACACCCGGTTTTCCAGCCACAGGCGCGCGGCACGCTGGCTGCGCGAGTCGAGCTCGAAGACCCGCTTCAGCTTGTCGTCCGTGGTGCGCAGCTGCTCCACGCGTCCGCTCTCGAGCATGTTGGCGATCTGCTTGTCGAGGCGCGCCGCGAGCTCGGCGCGCTCGCGCTTGACCTTGCGGGCGTAGAAGTACGCTCCCGTGCCGGCGCCGGCGAGTAGCGCGGTCGCCAGCACGAACACCCAGCTGCCGCGCGTCCTGGGCGATGATGCCTTCTCCCAGGCGGGCGGCGCTCCGCCACCCGGCTCGTACACCCCAACGCGAGCCAGATGCTGCAGGATCAGCTTGGGCTCCGGGTTGGGAGAGTCGTAGACGTGCGTCGCCGTGTCGTCCTCGGCGTAGGGCTCCGCCGCCGGCAAGGTTGGCGCTGGCGCGACCTGCGCCTCGATGCCGCCCAGCGGAGTCTTCGGCGACAGCACCGGCTCGGGCGGGGGCACCGGAGCGGGCGCGGGTTCGCTCGGCACGGACTGGAACGGAGCCGGCTGTTCCGCTTCCGCCACGAGCGCCTGCGCGGCCGCGCCGGACGACGACGCCCAGGGCGGCAGCGGCGGCGGTACCGACTTCGGCTGCCTCGACGACGGCGCCTCCGCGGATCGCGGTGGCGGCACCGAGCGCGGGCTCGCCGCGACGGGTGCCGGCGCCCGCCGCACGGGCGCTGGCGCGGCGGGCGCGCGCGGGACAACGGGGGCCGAGTTCGGCACGGCTCCCGGCGGCAGCGGCGTGCCCGCCGGACGCGGCATGGTCGGCGGCTCGTCGTTGTGCCAGTGCTGCGCGACCGGCGGGCTCCCCGGGGGTGCCGGGAGGGACGGCGTCTGCGGCAGGCTGCGGGCCACCTCGCCGGCCACCGCCTCCGGCCCGACCCGCTTCTGCAACGCTGCGTACACGACGGCGCGGTCATGCCACAGGCGCGTCTCGTCATCGCCCTGCCCGAGCTGCATGCTCCGGGCCAGGACCTTCTCCGCGCGGATCGCATCACCACGCCTGAGCAGCACTTCCCCCAGGAAACGGAACGCGCGCCAGTCGCGGGCGTTGCCCTTGCCCGACGTCACCAGCGCAGCCTGCGCCTCCGCCAGCAGGCCCGCGTCGAGGTACATGCGTCCGACGGCGAGCATCACCTCGGCGTCGTTCAGGTGCCAGGCTTCGGCGCTGGTCCCCACCTCCCGGATGAGCTCCTCACGCCCGGAGTTGCCGAGGTACGAGCACAGGGCCAGCGTGGACTCGGCGTCGGGATTTGCACGCCACGAGGCGAGCAGCTCGTCGAGTGCGCTCATCGGTGCGACAGAATACCCAGCTCGGGGTGGAAACTGTAGGAGTCTTTCATGCTTACGTCGTCCGGACACCAGGCCGGACATAGACAGCCCGGGCAACGGGCGCTGGCGCGGCGGCCTGCGAGCAGGCAAAGTGCGCGGCGTCCGGCCTCCGTGGCCGGCGCTCTGCCACATGTGCGGCGTTTTCGGAATCCACGGTCATCCCGAGGCAGCCAACCTCACCTACCTCGGGCTGCACGCGCTGCAGCATCGCGGTCAGGAGAGCGCAGGCATCGTCACCAGCGACGGACAGCAGCTGAGCCTGCACCGCGGCATGGGGCACGTCATCGACGTGTTCTCCCCGGAGCAGCTCGACAAGCTCAACGGCCACAACGCCATCGGCCACGTGCGCTACTCGACGGCGGGCGGCTCGTTCCTCAAGAATGCCCAGCCTATCGGCGTCGACTACTCGCGGGGCTCGATCGCGGTCGCGCACAACGGCAACCTGACCAACGCCGAGGCGATGCGCGAGAAGCTCGAGGCGCGCGGCTCGATCTTCCAGAGCATCAGCGACACCGAGGTGATCGTTCATCTGGTGGCGATGAGCAGGCAGCGCGCGGTGGAGGATCGCATCGCCGACGCGCTCTCGCAGGTCGAGGGGGCGTACTCGCTGCTCTGCCTCACCGAGCGGACGATGATCGCCGTGCGCGATCCGATGGGGATCCGCCCGCTGTGCCTCGGCAAGACGCGCGGCAAGAGCGACGCCTGGGTGGTGTCGAGCGAGCCGACCAGCTTCGACCTGATCGACGCGGAGTACGAGCGCGACGTGGAGCCGGGGGAGATGATCGTGTTCGACGAGCGCGGGATGCGCAGCCTGCGTCCGTTCAAGGACAAGCCGCGGCACATGTGCATCTTCGAGTACGTGTACTTCGCGCGGCCCGATTCGACCATCGACGGCATCAGCGTGTACGAAGCGAGGAAAAGCCTCGGCCGCGCGCTGGCCGTGGAGCACGGCGTCGAGGCGGACGTGGTGATCCCGGTGCCCGACTCCGGCGTGCCGGCCACCATCGGCTACGCGGAGCAGTCGGGCATGCCGTTCGAGATGGGGCTGGTGCGCAGCCACTACGTCGGACGCACCTTTATCGAGCCGCAGCAGAGCATCCGCCACTTCGGGGTGCGCCTGAAGCTGAACCCGGTGAGCGACACGCTGCGCGGCAAGCGCGTGGTGGTGGTGGACGACAGCATCGTGCGCGGCACGACGAGCCGCAAGATCGTCAAGATGCTGCGCGACGCCGGAGCACGCGAGGTGCACTTGCGCATCTCGAGCCCGCCGACGCGCTGGCCCTGCTACTACGGCATCGACACGCCGACGCGCAGCGAGCTGATCGCCTCGAGCCACAACGTCCAGGAGATCAACGACTACGTCACGAGCGACTCGCTGGCGTACCTTTCGCTGGACAAGATGGTGGACGCGGTGACGCGGGCGCGAGTGACGCCGCCGGGCAAGCACTCACTGCCGATGGCGGAGAAGCCAGCGGCGGGCAATTCGTTCTGCCACGCGTGCTGGAGCGGCGACTATCCGATCGAGTTCACGCCGCACCCGCGGCAGCGGCAGACGCGGCTGCTCGACACGTAGTCTGGTTTTGGGGTCCTGACCGCCGGTGGAGCGCGCGAACAAGTCGCTTTCGCCCGCGATTCCGGCACAATTCGCACGCGGGGCGACGTGATCTAGACTAGAGGTAGCTAGACGAGCCCATGCTGGAACATCTCCCCGACCGCGTCTCGGTGTACGAGGTCTCGCCCCGCGACGGCCTGCAGAACGAAGCCGCTCCAATCCCGCTCGACGGCAAGAAGCACCTGATCGAAGCGCTGATCCGCTCCGGTCTCACACGCATCGAGCTGACCAGCTTCGTCTCCCCGCGCTGGGTGCCACAGCTGGCCGATGCGGACGAGCTGGTGCGCGACGTGAGGGCGCCCGAGGGTGTGACGCTCAGCGCCCTGTGTCCGAACGCCAAGGGCTTCGAACGCGCGAAAGCCGCGGGGCTCGCCGAGATCGCCGTCTTCATGTCGGCGAGCGAGACCCACAACAGGAAGAACACGAACAAGAGCATCGACCAGTCGCTCAGCGTATTCAGCGAGGTCGTGCCGCCTGCGCTGGACGCGGGGATGCGCGTGCGCGCGTACGTCTCGACGGTGTGGGGTTGCCCGTACGAAGGCGAGGTGGATCCAGAGCGGGCGCTCGACATCTCGAAGCGGCTGCTCGACCTCGGCTGCTACCAGGTGTCGCTGGGCGACACCATCGGCGTCGGCACGCCGCTGCAGACCCGGCGCATCTGCCGGCTGTTCCTCGACGCCGTACCGGCGGAGAAGCTCGCGCTCCATTTCCACGACACGCGCGGCACGGCGCTTGCGAACGCTCTGGTCGGCGTCGAGATGGGCTTCCGCGACTTCGACGCCTCCGTCGCCGGCCTGGGCGGCTGCCCCTACGCTCCCGGTGCCGCCGGCAACCTCGCCACCGAGGATCTCGTGTACATGCTGCACGGCATGGGCATCGAGACCGGCATCGATCTGGAGAAGCTGATCGAAGCCGGCCGCGTCGCCGAGTCCGTCATCGGCCGCCGCCTGCCCGGCAAGGTGCACCAGGCGGGGTTGAGCCGGAAGCGCAGCTAGCGCTCGCGGGCGCTACGGCGTCGCGCCGGCCTTGCACACGAGGCGCGTGAAGTACGTCTGCCAGTTGCCCGAGCGGTCGTCGTCGAACAGAACGCCCACGTCGCCGTTCGGTCCGAACGCGGCGATCGGGTCGAGCGTGTCACTCGCGCTCTTGGTGATGCGGGCGCGCGGCGCGAGCTCCTTGAGGTCGGGCGAGAGCATCTTGCTGTAAAGCTCGTAGTTGCCGTCGTGGTCGTCGGCCCAGACGAGCAGCAACCGGTCGCCCAGCGCCAACACGTCGACCGTCCGCGCGTGCTTCGCGCCCTTCGTCAGGCGCGTCTCCGGTGTCACGATGTTGCCGTTCTCGTCGACCGTAGCGCCCCAGATCGAGTTTCCGGGCACCGTCGTGCGCTTGGAGAACACAACCACGTAGCGGTCACCGTTGTAGACGATGGCCGGGCCGGTGCCGTTGTCCGTCGAGACCTGGATCAGGCTGCCTGGCGACGAGAAGTCGGGGCCAAACAGGCGGAAGCCCACCTGCTGGTTCGTAGCGTCGCCCATGTTGAAGGCCAGCCCGAGCTTCTTCGTGCCTTCGGCGAGCTTCGAGGACTCGCCGAACCAGACGGGATTGGTGAGCTCGACGTTGCCGCCCAGCTTGTCGCCGTCCACGCTGATGCGCTGGCCGTAGATGGTCCAGCCGCCCGCGCGCTGGTCGGTCCAGGTGACGAGGAACTCGGTGCCGTTCCAGACCAGAGCGGGCTCCAGCGAGAAGCCGCCTGCCGAGGTGATGCGTAGGTCGGGCGCGAGCTTCTGACCGTCCTTGTCCAGACGGTTGAAGTAGATCTCGTAGTCGTTGTTGCGACGATCTTCCCAGACCGTACCGAAGATCGCGCCGGTCCACACGATGGGTCCGGTGAAGGTGTCGTTGTTGACCTTGGTGATGGAGGTCTCGTCGATGGAGGTCTGGCCCGTGTCGGTGAGGCCCTTGAAGTAGTTCTTCCAGTGCGCCTCCTGGGCGCTGTAGGTGACGGCGTAGATGTTGCCGTTGAAGGCGACGCCGCCTCCCCCGGCCTGCTTGTGCGGACCCGAGACGCGCACGTCGCCCGTTCCGGACGGCACGTACGTCATGTTGTCGTCGATGATGCCGTTGCAGTCGTTGTCGACGCCGTCGCAGATCTCGATTCCGCCGGGATGGGCGTTCGGGTTCGTGTCGTCACAGTCGTCGCCGCAGGACCCGGGCGCGCCGGGTGCGTAGCCGGGACGCGGCCCCTTGTAGCCGTCACCGTCCTGGTCGAGCGCCAAATCGCGATGCTTGCACTTGCCCGTGGCCGGCGTGCAGGTGTCCTCGGTGCAGGGGTCGTGATCGTCGCAGTCCACAGCCACGGCGGGCATGCACACGCCCTCGACGCAGCTGCTCGTGGAGCACTGATCGGCGGTCGGGCAGTCCTCGTCCGTGATGCACTCGGCGAGCTGCACGTCGCTCGGCGCGTCTTCGACGCCCGCATCCGGCGGCGGCTCGTGAAGACCCGTCCGCGCGCCGCAGCCGGTGAGCCATAGCGGGGCCGCGACGGCCAGAACCCGGAGCCAGGAGCGCATCAGTCGCATCCGCCGTATCCGTTGGAATCGATGGGCACACACACGAGCCCGGATGGGCAATCCTTCGCGCCGCCCAGGTGACACAGCTGCACGCACTGGTCGCCGGCGCCGGTTACGACGCACACGAACCCGGCCGCACAGTCGCCGCCGCCGCAGGGGTCACCCTGGTGGCCGATGCCCACGGCCCGGCACACGGTACCGTACAGCTCCTGCTGGCACGGCCCCGACGGATACTGCACGAACGGGTAACAGCCCTCGCCGCCCGGGCAGGTCGTCGGCTTGGCGAACAGATCGCACTCCTCCGTGACCGGCGGTGGCGCAGCGTCCGGGCAGCCCGGGTCGTAGTAGTCGGACTCCACGTCCCAGGGCGCATCCGGGCCGGAGTCGGGCCCGGAGTCCGGGTGTGCGTCGGGTCCCCCGTCGGGATGCACGATGACACCGCCCGTGCCGCCGCCTCCGCCGATGCCGCCGCTGCCGCCCGCCCAGGCCGTCCCGCCCTCGACGCTGCCGCCGCAACCCACGAAAAGGAGCGCTACCAGAAGGAAAGACCCCCGGTAAGTCATGATGGCAGCAGCATAGCGGACGGCGGACCCGGAGCGCACGCGCGACGTGGCCCGGACTTCGGGCGAGGCGATCCCCGGAAGCAGCATGCCCGCTGCAATGCAGGCTGCGTGCCACGCGGACGGCCCGGAAATCCCGGGGGGAAAGCGGTATCGTGAAGAAGCTGACGGAGCGCGTGTGACACGACCGTCAGTGCAGAGGCACGGGTGTGCCAGGAGCTCACGTCCTCCAGACTCCGGTTGCCGACCGCGCCCGGGGCAGGTAGAGGGCCCGGATGCGCGGAACCCTCGTGCTCCTTGTCGCTCCATTGCTCCTGGGCGCGGCCTGCGGCCGTACGGAAAAGCCCCGCGCGACGCCTTCGACGGCCGCCCGCGGGCACGCTAGCGCAGCCACGGCCGCTCCCGCCCCCGCGGCGCGCGCCGCGAGCGCAAAGGCCAGCGCCGCCAAGCCCGCCTGCATCGTACCCACGCCCGAGCAGTCACCGCCGGTAGCCCACCCAGCCAAGGACTGCCCGCCGGATCCCCTCGCGTCTCCGCCCGGGCTTCCGCACGGCTACGTCGACTTCGTGGATGCACCGGGCAAGCCGCGCGCAGCGGTCGAGCTGGCGCGCACGCCGGACTCGCGCGAGCGCGGGCTGATGTACCGGACGCATATGCCCGATGACCAGGGCATGCTGTTTTCCTGGAACAACGACAAGATCCGCCGGTTCTGGATGCACAACACGTGCATCCCGCTCGACATGCTGTTCATCGCCCGCGACGGCACCATCGCCGGGATCCTGGAACAGGTGCCGACGCTCAACGACGACGAGCGCAGCGTGCCCTGCCTCGCGGCGCACGTGCTGGAGCTCAACGCCGGTTGGGCGCGTTCGCACGGAGTGAAAGCCGGCCAGAAGGTCGAGATCGAGCCCTGACCCCCGAGAAGGAAACGTAATGACCCTTTCGAGCACGCTTCGACTGTCCCTGGGCACCGCCGCGCTGCTGGCGCTTGCCGCCTGCCAGAAAGCGCCCCCCGAGCCGATCCGCGCGGAGTCCACATCGACCGGCGCCGCGCCGAAAGCGACGCCTGCCAAGACAGACCTCGGCCTCGTGAAGTCGGGCAGCTCGAAGAACGGCAGGCTGGACGGGGAGCAGAAGACCAGCGGCAAGCTCGCCAAGTCGCTGCCGCACGAGGACAAGGCCGGGAAGGACGACGGGAACGAACAGGCCCCGAAGGTCGCCAAGGTGCCGGTGAGCCCCGACGACCCGCTGCATGGCAAATTCTCGTTGGCCCAGGCCACGAAGGGGCTGAAGGGCAAGGGCCAGCTGCTCGCCGACATCGTCACGGACCAGGGCAAGCTGACGTGCCAGCTGTACGACAAGCGCGCGCCCATCACGGTCGCCAACTTCATCGGTCTGGCACGCGGCATCCGCCCCTGGAAGAATCCGGACGGCAAGTGGGTGAAGAAGCCGGCCTACGACGGCACCACGTTCCACCGCATCATCAAGGGCTTCATGATCCAGGGCGGCGATGCCGCCGGCAACGGCACCGGCGAGCCCGGCTACGTCATCCCCGACGAGATCTGGCAGGGAGCCACGCACGACACCGAGGGGCAGCTGTGCATGGCGAACCGCGGGCCGAACACCAACGGAGCGCAGTTCTTCATCATGGACGGCACGGCCAAGCACCTGGACGGGGGATACACGATCTTCGGCATGTGCAAGCCCGACAAGGTCATCGACGCGCTGGCCAGCGTGCCCGTGCAAGGCGACCGCGCGGTCACCCCACCCGCGATCAAGAAGGTCGTGATCCGCCACGGCAGCAGGTAGCACCCCGCCGCCGGCGACGAAGTGGTGTAAGGTCCGGGGCGCTGTCTCGTTTGGCGCTGGGAGGCCTCATGACCCGACTGCACACCGCGGCCCGCCGGCTCTGTGCCGGCCCGACGCCGCTCCAGGTGTTGACCCTGCTGGCTCTGCTGGCCCTGTCCGGCTGCGGCGGCGGAGCCATGAAGGCGAGTGCGCCCTCTTCACCAGGCTACGCTGGGGAGGCCCGCTATCGCGCCGAGACCACCGGCGCCGGTGCCGAGGCTCCGATGGAGCCGGAAGCGGCCCCGGAACCGACGCTGACGGGAAGCGCCGAGAGCGCCGACGAGGAGGCACTGGACCGTGCGCCCGCCCCGAGGCCGATGGCGCAGGCGGAGCCTCCGCCCCCCCGCGACAGCGGCGGAGCCGCGCCCCCGAAGCGGAACAGCGACGCGACAACGCCTCCGCCCGTGCAGCACACGCAACCCGGCGTCGACACCGGTAGCGCCCGGCCGCCCGAAGCCGCGGCCATGGCCTCGCCCCTGCTCATCTACCGCGCCAATCTGAACATGGCGGTGTTCGAGACCAAGAAGGCGCTCGACCGCACCGAGCAGATCGCTGAAGACGCCGGCGGCTATCTGGTCCGGCGCGACGACCGCTCCATCACCGTGCGGGTGCCGGCAGCGCGGTTCCAGGGCGCGCTGGCTTCGATGATGAAGCTGGGCGACGTGCTGCACCGTGCTGTCAGCGTCGAGGACGTGACCGCCCAGTACCGGGACCTCCAGATCCGTCTCAAGAACGCCGAGGCCGTACGGGACCGGCTGGCAGCGCTCCTGAAGAAGGCGCAGTCGGTCAAGGACGCGCTCCAGGTGGAACGCGAGCTGGCCCGGGTCACCGACGAGATCGAGAGCATGAAGGGCAAGCTCAAGCTGTTGCACGAGCTGGTCCAGTTCTCGACTATCACCATCCAGTTCAGCGCGCAGTCGACCGAGCACGTCGATTCGACGGTGAACCTGCCCTTCCCGTGGCTCCGGAACCTGGGGCTCGGAAAGCTGTTGAGGCTGTAGGCGATGAGGAGGCTGAAGATGAAGCGAACCATCCTGCTCGTTGTCGCCGCGCTCCTGCTCGCGGCTTGTGGTCACTCCTTCAACGCCGCGACGCCCAAGGGATTCGTCGAGCTCGAGGACCAGGAGGACCAGGGCTACGACTATCGAGCCACCACGGCGGACGGTCTGGTCATCGCGGTGCGCGAGATCGACAACGACCCCGAGGGGCCGATCGAGTTCTGGTCGCGCGCGATCGAGAACTCGATGCGACAGCGCGGCGGCTACGCCCTGCTCGGGCAGCGCGACGTGAAGAACGTCGACGGCCTGGCCGGCAAGCAGCTGCGCTTCGGACACGACGAGGCCAGCAAGCCCCACCTCTACTACGTCACGTTGTACGTGACTCCCAAGCGGCTCTACGTGCTCGAAGCCGGTGGCACCAAGCAGCAGATGGAGAGCCACGAAGCGCAGCTGGACTGGTCGTTCAAGAACTTCCGCCTGAAGTAGTCTGGCGCCGCGCCGCTCTCTTCGAGCGACCGCGTCAGTCCGGTTGGTAGAGCACCTTCTGACTCGGCTCGGTGTAGTAGTAGGCCGAGAAGCCCGAGCGGTGCCACGTCGCAGCGCCGAAGCCGTTGACCAGCACCGACCAGAGAGCGGCGGTGGTGAACAGCGTGCGGAACCGGAAGCCGCCGATCGCGAGCAGCGCGAACAGGAACACCGCATAGTCGTTCGAGAAGCGATAGCCGAACTGCTCCCAGCCGGTGTTCTGGTAGAAGAGCGTGGGCACCGCGACCGCCGCCACCGTCAGCCACAGCGCCCAGTGCAGAAAGCCGGTGCGGCGCGGCCAGAGCAGCCAGAGATACAGCGGCGTCGTCACCCACAGCGCGAGCCCGTGCCCGTTCACCTGGAACGGGGCGTTCGCCGGAGCGTGCGGCACGTACGGCAGGCTCGTCAGCACCACGCCCAGGTTCTTCGCAAGGTAGTGGTAGCTGAAGAGCCCCCACCTCTGCATGCGGGCATGCCAGCCGACGGTGAGGTGCTCGTAGCCGAAATCGAAGGGGCTCCCGAAGCGCAGCTGGTTCAGCCGGAAGGCAACGCCGAGCACGATCAGGATCGGGATCGCGAACGCGACGTAGAGCCGGAGCAGCCTGCCCTTGTCGAGCCGGCGCCAGGGTCGGTCGAGCTCGCCGCGCACTCCCTTGTGCAGCACCTCGTGCTGCATCTGCTGCGGCGTGCGGAGCGAAACGCGGATCGCCTCGAGCGCAAACAACGGCACCGCGAACAAGAGCGGCGAGCGCGTCATGAAACCGAGCCCGATCGCCGCTCCTGCCAGCACCGGCCGGCTCGCGTCGAGCGCGAAGAGCAGGTACAGCGCAGCCAACATCGCGCCCACGACGTGCGCGGCGAACCATACGGTGCCCTGCTCGGCGCTGAAGAAGTACACGCTGCCGAAGGCAAACAGGAACGCGAGCACGACGTTCGTCGGGGCGCTGCGCGACGAGCGTCCGGTCCGCCGCAGCTTCTCGAGCGCGAGGAACAGCACTGCCGGGGCAATGCCGGCGAGCCAGATGAAGAACTGGCCGTCCTGCACGTTCGTCGCCGCACCGGCAAGCGCCACGAACGGCAGCAGCAGGAGTGCCGGGAAGGGCGGAAAGACGATGTACCAGTGGCCCTGGTACAGCGCGAAGTCGTTGTTCCCCGCGTACGCGGGCGGCGCTCCGCCCAGATCAAGCCGCCCATGCAGCCAGGAGTCGGCGAGCAGGGCGAAGTGGTTCCACGGCGTGTGCTCGGTGAGCGTGGCTGGAGCGGCAAATGCGAAGTACACGCCGGTAGCGACGGCGTAGATGCCCAGCGCGAGCAGAAGCCGGCGAAAACGTGTGTCAGCGACAAGCCGCGCCCACATCGGCCGCGGACGCTACCACCGTTTGCCTGGGACCGGGCGCGGCGCTAGCTTGCGGGTCCCGTGCCCCAGCCCCTGTTCACCGTCTCCATCGCGGACCTCGAGCGCGGTCCGAAAGAGATCACCTGGCCGCTCGGCGAGGCCTGGCTGCGCCACGCGTTCGCGGGAACCGAGGTCACGCCCGCCAGCGACGGCGAGCTCACCGTCGAGCTGACCCTGAATGGGCGGGAGGTGATCGTGCGTGGGCGGGCCAGGGCTCCGGTGACGTTGCCGGACGCCCGCAGCCTGGAGCCGGTGCCCCTGACGCTCGAGCCCGAGATCTTCTTGCTGCTCGTCCAGGCCGCGGAGCCGGACACGCGGCAGCGCCACGCGCCGCGCCACCGCAAGGACCCGCACGGCGCGCGCCGGGACCGCGGGCACAAGCCCAAGGCCAAGCACTCCGGGGGCGGCAAGCGGTCCGGTGGCTGGGACGACGACCCGGTGCTCAGCGACGAGGACGCAGCCCGGGATACCTATTCGGGCGAGCGCGTCGTGCTCGACAGCTTCGTGCGCGAGTTCCTCCTGCTGGAGCTCCCGATGAGCGTGACGCGATCCGACTTGCCTCGAGCCGATGATCCAGCTACTGCTCCGCCCTCCGGCGGCCCGGACGAGGCGGAGCACATCGATCCCCGCCTGGCCCCTCTGGCGGCGATCGCCAGCCGCCTGCGACAGAACAAGGAGTGATCCCGTGGCAGTTCCCAAGCGACGCAAGTCCAGCAGCAAGCGCGACATGCGCCGAGCCCAGCACGACAAGGTGTCCGCACCCAACGTCGTGCCCTGCCCGAACTGCTCCGCCCCCATGGTCTCGCACCGCGTCTGCCCCTCCTGCGGGTACTACAAGGGCCGCGCCGTGCTGAAGTCCGGTCCGGCGAGCGAGTAGGCAGGCGCGCGATCGGCCAATTGGCCGGCAATGGTTCAACCTCTCTTGATGTGGTTGAACCATTTTCTCGTGACGGGCGGGGCGTGACATCGTAGGCAGATCGGGATGTCGACCGACAAGCCCCGGGGCAGCCGAATTGCAGGCACCGGCGCCTACGCGCCGGAGCGCGTATTGACCAACGCCGATCTCGAGAAGCTCGTCGACACCTCGGACGCGTGGATCACCGAGCGGACCGGGATCAAGCAGCGCCATGTAGCCGGGGACGGGGAAGCCGCCAGCGACATGGCGCTCCAGGCCGCGCGCGGAGCGCTGGAGTCCGCCGGGCTCAGGGCTGCAGACCTCGACATGATCATCGTCGGGACGATCAGCCCCGACATGCGGCTGCCCGCCTGCGCGGCCTTCCTACAGAAGAAGCTCGGCGTGACGGCAATCCCATCCTTCGACGTCGCGGCCGCCTGCGCGGGCTTCGTCTACAGCATGTCGATCGGCGACCAGTTCATCAGGAGCGGCATGCACGACAACGTGCTCGTCGTCGGCGTCGAGCTCCTGTCGCGGGTGCTGAACTGGGAAGATCGCACGACCTGCGTGCTGTTCGGCGATGGCGCCGGCGCAGCGGTGCTCACGCCGACGGACGGCGCCTCGTCACGCGTGCTGTCGACCAAGCTGTACACCGATGCGACCTGGGCCGAGTCGCTGTTCATACCCGGGGGCGGCAGCAAGGAGCCGCTGACGGCGGAGGGCATCGCGCAGCAACGCGACAAGGTGCACATGATCGGCCAGGACATCTTCAAGGTCGCGGTCAAGAACCTCAGCAGCGCTTCGCTCGAGGCACTCGAGTCCGCGGGGCTCACCGCCAGCGACGTCGACTGGGTCGTGCCGCACCAGGCCAACATGCGCATCATCACGCAGGTGGCGCATCGGCTTCACATCCCGCTCGATCGCTTCGTCCTGAACATCGAGCGCTATGGGAACACATCGAGCGCATCGATCCCGATCGCCCTCGACGAGGGCGTGCGCGACGGCCGGATCAAGCCCGGACAGACGGTGCTGATGTGCGCGCTGGGCGCCGGCATCTCCTGGGCCAGCGCTCTGGTCCGGATGTAGACCGGTTTTCAAGCGGCGGCGGGGCGTGTATGAAACGCCCCGTGACCGTAGCCTGGCTCTTCCCCGGACAAGGAACGCAGACCGTCGGCATGGGCAAGGCGCTCCATGACGCCTTCCCGAAAGCCCGCGAAGTATTCGAGCGCGCCGATGCCGCGCTCGGCTGGTCGATTTCGAAGCTGTGCTTCGAGGGACCGGAGAGCGAGCTGACCCTGACGGCGAACACGCAGCCGGCAATCGTGACCACGAGTATGGCTGCCCTGGCAGCGCTGCGCGCGTCCGTGCCCGGGCTGCAGCAGCCCGCGTTCGCAGCCGGCCACTCGCTGGGCGAGTACAGTGCGTTGATCGCGGCCGGCGCCATCACGCTGGAAGACGGAGTGCGCCTGGTGCACCTCCGGGGCCGCGCCATGCAGGACGCCGTGCCGGCGGGTCAGGGCGCGATGGCTGCCGTGATGGGCGGCGATCCCGATGCCGTCCGCGCGCTGTGCGCGGACGCGGCCGAAGGCGAGGTGCTCTCGCCGGCCAACTACAACGCCCCGGGGCAGGTCGTGATCGCCGGACACGCTGGCGCGGTACAACGGGCGAGAGAGCTGGCAGCGTCACGCAAGCTGAAAGCGATTCCGCTCAAGGTGAGCGCTCCCTTCCATTGTGCGCTGATGGCCCCTGCCGCCCGCACGGTCGAGCGGGCGCTCGCGGAGATCGAGATCGGACCGCTTTCCTTCCCGGTAGTCTCGAACGTGGAGGGGCGGCCCAATAGCGATGCGTCGCGCGTGCGCGAGCTCCTGGTGCGGCAGATCGACAGCCCGGTGCAGTGGAGCCAGTCGGTGTCGCACATGGCGGAGGCGGGCGTCGACCGGGCGCTGGAAATCGGTCCGGGCAAGGTGCTGGCCGGGCTCGTCCGCCGCATCGACAAGCGCGTCCGCGTGCTGCCAGCGGGCAATCCGGCCGGCGTCGCGGCAGCCGCCGACTTTCTCGCATCCACCTCGTAATCCTCGCGGGGTTCACGCGCCCTTCCCAGGGCCGCAGCGGCCGGGCAGCTTGCTCGCCTGGCGATCGCCGCCGGCGAACACGGCCTTCGCCACCCCTCCGTCGTGTGATTCCACACACCTGGAGCAGGCGCGCCGCTTGCGAAGGCGCGGCGCGTGTTGCGCCCGCGTGCCCCCGGGATCAGCAACGTCGCCTCGCCAGGTCGGCCGCGCCGCCAGCCCGAGCAGACGGCGCTCTACCAGGTCGTGCAGCAAAACCTGGAGGCCTTCCTAAAGGAAGCGCGTGAGCGATACGCCCGTGGCTTGCCCCGCTACGTCGAGGAAGAGCTTCGCGCGTACCTGAAGTGCGGCATCCTCGCTCACGGGTGGGGGGTCACACACTGAGTATGTAGGTCGGTCTTCGTTGGCGCGCGTCACCATCACGCGCCGACACCATCCCTTCGAGGGCGAGACCTTCGAGGTCGTCAAGCCTGGTCCGAGGCAGATCGTGATCCGGGTCGATGACGGTTCGAGCATGCGCGTCCCGCGATCATGGACGGACGCGGATGGCCCCCCGCGCGCCGAGGCGCCCGAGCACGTCTTCACGGTCGATGCACTCCGCGAGCTCGGCGCGCTCGTGGTCGCGCTTGCGCAACGATCGTCGGCCGAAGTGGTGCCGCGTTCCGACGACGCCGTCGTTGTCGAAAGCGGCAAGGACGGGTCGGCGTGAGCGCGAACCGGGGCGATCGTGCGGTGTCGTTGCCCGTGACAGCAGGAAGGTGCATGCACGTCTCCAACGTAGCCAGGCCAAGGCTCGCGGCCGACGTCGCATAAGGGCAATTATGTCAACCATTTCCAGATGTTAGGCCCTACGTCCAGCTTGCCTCGGCTTCCCCGGCCTGTCAACCGCTGCGCGCTCCACCGCCTGCCACCACCACGTTGCTCCTGCGGATGCAGGTTGGTTCGCCTGGCCTTCTGGCCTTCACCAAAGCGCATGCGGCCTACGGTACCGTGATCGTTACGCCCGTTCTGTCGAGACCGGAGAAGTGGCGTGCGTTCAAGGTGAGCAGCACGCAGGGAGCGAGCTTGCCGGCCGCGAGGGCGAGCAGCGCGTCATAGCTACGCCCGCCGGTCTGTTATGACTCCAGGGGTCGCGGCCTCGGGGATCCGGCGCTTTTCCCGACGCCGGGCGCCGCCACAGTCTCCTCCGGCTGCGCGCAGGCCCGGAGGGCCGAGCACAGCCTTGGGGGAGACCGCAGGCGCGCAGGCCCGGCGGGCCGAGCACCTGCGAGTGGGGGCAACCCTGCCATCGGGTGCGAACGCTGCGACGCACCGCGGGACGCGATCTTTCCGGCTTGATCTCGGCCGGGGCGTGGTAAACACGCCCCGCCCGGGCCGAGCCGGGAGGCACCCGGGTATCAGGGGACCGAGGAAGATGTTCGACCTCAGCGGCAAAGTAGCCCTCGTCACTGGCGGATCGCGCGGCATTGGACGCGCGACAGCGCAGGCGCTTGCCGCCCAGGGCGCGCACGTGGTCATCGGCTACGGCTCGAACGAAACGGCGGCGCGCGACACGGCGCAGGCGATCGAGGCGGCGGGCGGCAAGGCGGAGATCCTCGGCTTCGACGTGGCGGACACCGCAGCGGCGGAGAAGGCCGTTGCTGAAACAGCCAAGCGACTGGGCAGGCTGGACGTGCTAGTCGCCAGCGCCGGCATTTCGCTCGATGGTCTGTTGCTCCGCCTCAAGGACGAGGACTTCGATCGCACGTTCGCGGTCAACGTGAAGGGTGCGGTCGCCTGCGCTCGCGGCGCGCTCAAGTCGATGATGCGGGCGCGCGCGGGACGCATCATCTTCCTGTCCAGCGTGGTCGGCGAGATGGGGAATGCCGGCCAGACGGCCTACGCGGCATCGAAGGCAGCTCTGCTGGGCGTCACCCGCAGCCTGGCCCGCGAGTACGCCTCGCGCGGCATCACGGTCAACGCGGTGACCCCCGGCTACATCGAAACGGACATGACCGGCGCGCTCACCGAGGAGCAGCGCGAGGCCATGCTCGCCGGCGTGCCGCTCGCGCGGCCCGGGCAGCCCGCGGAAGTTGCAGCCTGCGTCGCGTTCCTCGCTTCGGACGAGGCAGGCTACATCACCGGGCATGCCCTCCGGATCAACGGCGGAATGTACATGTAATCACTGAGCAATTTGCTCGCACCTGAAAACACCTGCAATCGGGGCGCTTTCATTGTAGAGGCCCCGTGGAGGCACCATGGCGGAGAAGATCGAGGCCGAGGTCAAGCGAATCATCCGGGAACAGCTGGATGTCGACGAGAAGGACATCAAGGCGGAGTCGACGTTCATCGACGACCTGGGCGCGGATTCGCTCGGTCTGGTCGAGCTGGTCCTCGCGTTCGAGGAAGCCTTCGAGATCGACATCCCGGACGAGGACACGGAGAAGATCCGGACCGTCCAGGATGCGGTCGACTACATCGAGAAGCACGCTAGCAGCTGAGAACGCAGCCCCGGGGGCGGCGGGGGCCGTCCCCCGCAACCCACCCACAGCGGGAGCCGTCCCCGGTCTATCAAAGGGCCGGGGCCTCCCCGTCCCAGCCGGCGCGATCCGGCAACCGGGGCTCGCCTTAATACCCCGATGAGCATGGAACGCGTTGTCGTCACTGGAATTGGACTGGTCACCCCCAACGGGATCGGCACCCAGGCTTCCTGGGATTCGCTGATCCAGGGAAAGAGCGGCGTTGGCCCCATTACCCTCTTCGAGGCGACGGAGGACTATCCATCCCGTTTCGCCGCCGAGGTGAAGGACTTCGATCCGACCCAGTTCATGGAGCGGAAGAAGATCAAGGAGGTCACGCGCTTCATCCCGTTCTCGCTCGCCGCAACCAAGATGGCGCTGGAACAGGCGGACCTCGGCCTCACGGACGAGGAACGCGAGCGGGTCGGGGTGTTCATCGGCGTAGGCCTCGGTGGCCTGGAGAATCTGGAGCGGGTCACGCTGCTGCTCGACCGGAAAGGGCCGGGCAAGGTCAGCCCGTATTTCATCCCGTCGCTGATCGCGAACATGGCAGCCGGCCAGGTCTCGATCGCCCATGGCTTCCAGGGCCCGAGCTACGCGCACACCAGCGCCTGCTCGTCGAGCGCGCACGCCATCGGCGAAGCCCTGCGCTGGATCCAGGAGGGACGCGCCGAGGTCATGGTCGCCGGCGGCGCGGAAGCGACGATCACACCGATCGGCATCGCGGGCTTCAGCGCGATGTTCGCGCTCAGCCGCCGCAACGCCGAGCCCCAGCGCGCCAGCCGTCCCTGGGACCGTGGGCGCGACGGCTTCGTGTGCGGCGAGGGCGCCGGCACGTTGATCCTCGAGTCGCTCACGCGCGCGAAGAAGCGCGGCGCGCACATCTTCGCGGAAGTCACCGGCGCCGGAGCGACCAGCGACGCCTACCACATCACCAAGCCCGCACCGGGTGGCGCCGGCGCGGTGCGCGCGATGAAGCTCGCGCTGAAGGACGCGAAGCTCGACCCGACCCAGATCGACTACATCAACGCCCACGGCACTTCCACGCCGGCCGGTGATGTCGAGGAGTCGAAGGCGATCGAGAAGGTCTACGGCGCGCACGCGCTCGACAAGAAGCTCTGGGTCAGCTCGACGAAGTCGATGATGGGGCATCTGCTCGGCGCCGCAGGTGCGGTCGAAGCCGCCATCTGCATCAAAGCCATCGAAACCGGCGCCATTCCGCCCACCATCAATCACGAGGACCCAGACCCGGAGTGTGTGCTCGATTACGTGCCCAACCAGGCGCGCGAACGGCGCATCACACACGCGATGAGCAACTCCTTCGGCTTCGGGGGCACCAACGCGACGTTGATCCTCTCGGCGTTCAACGAGTAGCGGGCACGACGGGCGAAGGCGGCAACATGCAGTGCCCATATTGCAGGGAGATGGACAGCCGGGTCATCGACTCGCGGCTGGTCGCCGGCGGCACCGTCACCTGGCGCCGGCGCGAGTGCGATGCCTGCAAGCGGCGCTTCACCACCTACGAGCGCGTGGAGTTCACGCTGCCCACCGTCGTCAAGAAGGACGGCCAACGCGAGCCATTCGACCGGGCCAAGGTGCTCCGCAGCCTGCGCATCGCCTGCAACAAGCGTCCCGTGTCGGACGACACGCTGGAAGAACAGGCCGTGGCACTTGAACGCGAGCTCGCCGAGAGCGGCGACAAGGAAATCTCGTCGCTGATCATCGGAGAGCGCGTGATGGCCCGGCTCAAGGAGCTGGATGAGGTAGCCTACGTCCGCTTCGCGAGCGTCTACCGCTCGTTCCGCGACATCGACGAATTCATGCGGGAGATGAACAAGCTCTCCCAGCCCGGCGACGGCGCCTGAGTCGTCCCGCCGCCTTTTCGCTGAACCAGGACAGGAACCCATGCCGGACATCGACAGCCAGCTGATGTCCCGCGCGCTCAAGCTTGCGGGAAGTGGGGATCCTTCCCCCAACCCGCACGTGGGTGCGCTCATCGCCGACGGCGAGGACATCGTCGCCGAAGCCTTCCACGAGGCCGCCGGGCTCGACCACGCGGAAATCGTCGCGTTGCGCGCGGCCGGGGATTCCGCAAAGGGCAAGACGCTGTATGTGACGCTGGAGCCGTGCAATCACGAAGGGCGCACTCCGCCCTGCGTGGACGCGATCCTCGCCGCCGGTATCTCGCGTGTCGTGATCGGTTGCCGCGATCCCAACCCCAGCGTGCCGGGCGGAGGCGTAGAACGCCTGCGCGAGGCAGGCGTGGAAGTCAGCGTGGGCGTGCTGGAGAAGGAAGCACGCGCGCTCATCAAACCGTGGGGCAAATACATCACGACCGGTGCGGCTTTCCTGGCCCTGAAGGCCGCGGTGTCGCTCGACGGTCGCATCGCCACCCGCACTGGCGCTTCGCGCTGGATCTCGTGCCCCGAAGCGCGAGCCCGCGTACACACCCTGCGCTCGGCCCATGACGCGGTGATGGTCGGTATCAATACGGTGATAGCCGACGATCCGCGCCTCACGGTGCGCGACGTTCCAGGTCGCAGTCCAGTGCGGGTCGTGATCGACAGCAAGCTCAGGATCCCGACCAACAGCCAGCTCGTGACGACCGCTCGCGAGACGCCGACCTGCGTCATCACCACGCTGGACGCCTCCCGCGCGGTCGCCGAGGCGCTTGAAGAAAGCGGCGTCGCAGTGATCCGCGTGCCGGCGACCACCGAGGGTCGCTGCGACATGCTCGCGGCGCTGAAGGAGCTGGCAGCGCGCGAAGTGGTGAGCGTGCTCTGCGAGGGCGGAGCGGAGCTGGCCGGCAGCCTGCTCGCACAGCAGCTTCCCGACGAGATGCACGTCTTCGTTGCCCCCATGCTGCTCGGTCCGCGAGGTCGCCCGGGGGCCGTCGACTGGGCGGGCCCGGAAAACCCCGCCGACGCGCCGCGCATCGAATCTCCGCGCTGGGAGCTGTGCGGCACGGACGCCTACGTGTCCGGGCCCATGCTCTACCCGAAGAAGAGCGCCGGCCGCACCAATCCCGGTTGAGCCCGCGCCGCGCGCGCCGTTGCGACCGGGCAGGGCCAATGTTACGTTCCTGACGGGCTTCATGGCGATTCGAGAGATCCTGAGGTATCCGGACGAGCGTCTACGCGAGGTCGCGCAGCCGGTGGACGAGGTCACCGACGAGATCCGGCAGCTCGTCGAGGACATGGCCGAGACCATGTACGACGCGCCCGGCGTCGGGCTCGCCGCCACGCAGATCGGTGTCAACAAGCGCATCTTCGTCATCGATGTAGCCAGCGACGACGAGCCGAGCGACCTCAGGGTGTTCATCAATCCGGAAATCCTCGAGCTCGACGGCTCGCAGAGCTGGAGCGAAGGCTGCCTGTCGTTCCCCGGCGTGAGCGAGGAAATCAAACGCGCCGAACGGGTCAAGGTGCGTGCAGTCGGCGCGGACGGCAAGCCGTTCGAGCTGGAAACCGACGGCCTGCTCGCCGTGGCGATCCAGCACGAGAACGATCACCTCGACGGCGTGCTGATGATCGACAAGCTCAGCGCCATCAAGAAGCGCATGATGGGCCGCAAGCTCGCCAAGGCGACGGCCTAGTATCCCGCCCGGCCACCCCCACCGGAATCCTCCCGGAGGGCTTCGCCCCCCGTCAGCGTGACGGCGGGCGCGTGAAGAGCGACGTTTCCAGCGGGACGCCGCGGGCGTTCAGCTCCTCGACGATGCGGGGCACGACGCCGCTCGGGTTGAATGTGCCTTCCACGGCGCCTCCGGCGGCGGTCCGCTCCACCACGAAGGTGAAGATATCCTGCAGCTTGATCTCGTCGCCCTCGACGCCCTGCAGCTCGACCACCCTCAGGACGCGATGCCGGCCGTCGCGCAGCCGACTCACCTCGATCGCGATATCGAACGAGGACGCGACCCATTCGCGGGCGGCCGCGATGCTCATTCCCTGCCGCGCTACCGCGAGGTCGCCGGGCAGCCGGGCCATCGCGCGCCTCAGGCTCGGGGCGCGCAGCGCCGCGACCACGCCATCGGCGCCCTCGCCGATGGTTTCGACGACAGCGCCCGTGACATCGCTGTCCCTGAGCTCGATGACCAGGCGCGAATCGGGCATGCGCGCCGCGAGCTGTACGAGGTTGCGTGATTCCGCGCCGGAGTCGCCGAGGCTGAAGCGGGTCGCGGCCGGGTCATGGGCAACCACGTCGTCGAGCTCCTGGACCGAGACTATCGGCCCCTCGCCGGCCGCGGACAGCGCGCTCAACACCGACGACGTTCCCGCGTCGCGGGGGCCCACCACGAGGATGTTGCTGCGGGCGGCGACGCAGTGCGACAGGAAGGTCGCCATGGCACGCGAGATGGTACCGCTCCGTACGAGGTCGTCGATCGACAGGGCGACGCGCCGCGGTTTCTGCACCAGAAGCACCGTGCCGCTGACAGCCGCCGGCCCCATCACTGCGCTCGCCTTCGCGCCATTCGGCAGCCGGCACTCGACGGCGCGCTTGTCGGCCGCGAGCGGCTCGCCCGCCCGGCGACACAGACGCGCCACCACGCGACGGAGCGAAGCCTCGGACGAGAACGTCGGGTGGACCCTGCCCGATCGACCGTTCCTCACGACCGTCACGCGGTCGAAGCGAGCCACGTTGATAGCCGACACTCCAACTTCATCCAGCAACGGGCCGAGCGGTCCCAGCTCGAGCAGCTCCAGGCGCGCATCGCGGGCCAGCGACTCGCGTGCGGCGTCGCGCGGGATCTCGCCTTCCTTGTCCAGCGCCGCGAGCTGCTCGGGGATCGCGCGCTCCACGCGCGCCGTCAGCGCATCGTCGATATCGCCATCGAGCGCTGCGGACGGCAGCTGTTCGATCACGCGCTCGACCAGAGTCGCGAGGGCCGTACCGTAGACTCCCGCGTCCTCGGGGATGTCCACGTCCGGCGTGGAGACGCTCGGCACTTCGATAGCGGGCTGCGAGGCGTCCGGTATCGACGCCAGCGATCCCGGTCGCGAGTCGGTTCCGGGCGGGGGCTCCACGGTCGCGCTCGGCAGGCGTGCTGCGCCGGGCACGCGCGGTGGTCCCGGTACCTGTGGATAGCTGCCGCCGCTCTCGTCGGCCTCGAGCGGTTGCGCCGAAACGAACTTCTCCTGCGATTCCCGCGATGCCAGCACGGGACCGCTGCCCGTGGCCTCTGCGGGCGACGCCGCGTCGCCCAGCTCCTCGGGCACCTCGATGCGCAGCACGAAATCGCCAACGTAGATGCGGTCGCCTTCGCGCACGATCGTCGCCTGCGAGATGCGGCGACGGTTCACGTAGGTTCCGTTGGTACTGTTGAGATCCGTGACGATGAACCGCCCATCACGGAACAGCAGACGAGCGTGACGTTTCGACACGTTGCCCTTGGGCAGCATCAGATCATTGCCCTGGACGCGACCCACGCTGATCTCGGATCGGTCGAAGACCTCGCGCCGCTCGGCCCCCCCTTTCTCGCTGATAACAATAGCGAACACGGGTCCTTTCGCCTGGGACGGGGAGGATATCACAGCAAACCCACCCATACTTTCGATGGGACCCGGCCGCTGTCAATGCGACTTGTCGCACGGAAGCACCCCGGGATGACCGGAGCGGGCACAAAACGCCAGCGACCGGCCACAAGGCCGGTCGCTGCTACCGCGCGTGCCGCCGCGCCCCGCCGGAGCGCAGCCCATTCAGCTGGGCTAACGGGGCCCCTGCCCCTTGACCTCGCTGGTCACGAGCCCGAGCAGCTCGCCAGCCAGGGCGAGCACGTCGTTCTCGCTGAAGCCGCTGCCCCTGAGCTCCCTGTAGATGCTCTTGGCCAGGATGCGCACGGCGCGCGGGTCGTTCGGGTTCGGTGTCGTCTCGGAAGTCAGCGCCATCATCTCACCAGGTGTTCGGTTGTCGCGGGGCTGTATCCAAGAACAGTGCCGACGCCGATCCTGTTTCGTGATGGTGCCCTTTTCCCACGCTTCGCCTGGATGAGGGGCGCACACACGCGAACCCCGCTTCGCAGTATGCCGCGAAGTGCGTGCCACAGGCGCACACATGTACGCGCACCGCGAGACCTGAAGGAAACGCTACTGGTTCAACAAGTCACTGGTTGAACCGGTGCGGTTCAAGCGAGGCTCTGGCGCAGCTCGAGCGTCGCGGAACCACGGGGGTAGCTCACGACGATCTTCTTCTCCGGCCGCTTGATCTCGCAGAGCAGGCTTGTGACCAGCTCGCGCCCACCGGAACCAAAGAACAGGGCATCCCCCACTCCCGGCTCCTCCAGGCACGGAATTGCGGTGCCGTTCTTGTGGAACCGCACGCCACCGCTGAGGCGACGGTTCAACGCCAGATGCGAGGAAAGCCAGGTGCCCGAGTTCCGATCCCGCACCGCGACACAGACCTGGTCGCGGAAGTGATACTCCGTGTTGCGGGTGACGTACATCTGGTGACGGCGGCGTTCCGGACCGCCATATCCGCTTCGAGTCGGCTGCATGGGTGCTCGTGTCCTCCGGGTCTATAGCGGACGCCGCTCGGCGGGCACGAGGCCGTGCCCGGGAGCTTGTCATCGCACGTGAAATCGTCGCAGGCAGCTCGAGCTGCGGCCAAGTTCCGCGGCGTGCGCTTATCAAAGCGCCGACAACTTCGGGTTGTGCGGAGCCACAGCCTACGATCGCGTCGTGCGACGCAGCCGACATCCCGGGCTCGCCAAGACGCGCGGGCTTCCGCTGGTCCGCCAGCGTCGGCTCGACCTATGGCAGAGCGCCGACTACCGATGGCGCGAGCTGTTCGAAGCGGCGGACGTGATGAGCGAAGGCGCGACGCGCGAGGAACCCGGCGGCCGGATCTACTACGGTTCCACTAGCGTGCTTCTGCCGGTGGTGTCGCGAGGTGGGCTCGTGCCCGACGAGGAGCTCGCGCAGGTCTCGCGGCTACTCGCCGCCGATCCGCACGCGCGCGTGCGCGCTGTCCGCATCGCCTGCCTGGAAGCGGAGCTTCGCTCCGGCGGACCCATGGGACGCGTACGTGCCGAGCTCGTGGTGCGACCGGATCCGCGCGGCGCGCGCATCGATGTCGAGGTGGAGGCACCGGTGTTCGAGCGCCCGCGCGGACGTCTGCGCCGCGCCGCCGCCGTGCGATTCCGCCGCGACAAGCGCGGCGGCGGTTCCTCCTAGCTCGGGGCGCGAGCGATTGAGAGCACAGGGCGCGCACGTCAAGTGCCTTTTGGCCCCGCCGTGCGCAACCGAACGACAATCCGGACCGCGCGAAACGCGCGGCCTCGTCGCTGTTTCGGACTAAGGCTTGACACCGAAGGCGTCGCGGAAGAAACGACAGAGAGACCAGGGCTGGAACGAGACGGCGGGGCGCAGCAAGTAGACATGGCTCGCAAGAAACGACGCGACGAAAAGATCATCCACGTCGTGTTCGGGCCGGGTGGCGGCCGGGTGCAGCAGCAGAAGAACACACCCGACACGAAGACCAAGCGCGAGCAGACGCCCTCGAACCGCGAGCCGCTCACCGACCTGTTCACCCGCAGCGAGATATCCCGTCTGCTCGGCTTGACGCCTGCGCGCTTGAGGACACTCGACCGCGCGGGCGTGGTGTCGCCCACCGGCCGTCGCCGCGGTCGTCGCGCCTACACCTTCAGCGACTTGATCGCGCTGAGGACCGCGCAGACTCTGCTCGACCGCAAGGTGCGGCTGCGCGACGTGACGCGCGCCATCACCAAGCTGAAGAACTCGCTGCCGAAGGTGACGCGCCCACTGGTCGAGCTCAGGATCGTCTCCGACGGACAACGGGTCGTGGTGCGGACGCAAGATGGCGCCTTCGAGCCGCTCACCGGACAGATGCTTCTGGACCTGGAAGTGAAGTCGCTGCGCGACGACGTGGTGCGCGTGCTCAGGCCGTCTGCCGGGCGCGAGCGCGCGCGCACCGCCTACGAGCTGTACCTGCAGGCGAGCGAGCTGGACGAGGACCCGGCGACGATGGACCAGGCGGAGGACCTGTACGCGCGCGCCATCGAGGTCGATCCCTGGCTGGCCATCGCCTACACGAACCTCGGCAATATCCGTTTCCGGCGCCACGACCCGGAAGGGGCCGAGACCCTGTACAGAAAAGCCCTGGAAATGGACTCGCGGCAGCCGGAAGCCCAGTACAACCTGGGCTACGTGATGCTGGAACGAGGACGCGCGGACATGAGCATCCCGCTGTTCCTCGGCGCCATCGAGTCCGATCCGCGATTCGCCGACGCCTATTTCAACCTGGCGATGGCCTACGAGCAGGTCGGCGAGACACAGAAGGCCCGCCCCTTCTGGAAGAACTACATCTCGCTCGAGCCCGCCGGCACCTGGACCGAGATCGCCAAACGGCATCTCTAGTGTCCCGCCCGCCCACCCCCACCGGAATCCTCCCGGAGGGCTCCGCCCCCCGAGCCCCCCTCACGCGATTCGCTTCGCTCATCGCGGGCTCGCTGTCGCTTCGCTGGAGTGCGCGCTGACGGGTCCCACACCCACTCTATAGGCGTCGCTACATGCGACGGTGTTTGAGGCTCGGGAGCGTGTTGCGCACGCGTTCGAGATAGGCGCGATCGAGATCGGCGACAATGACGCCGACGCCGTCGGAGCTCTCGGCGACGACGGTGCCCCACGGGTCGGCCACCAGCGAGTGGCCGTACGACGCGCGACCCTTCGGGTGCTTTCCCCACTGCGCCGCCGCTACCACCCACGCCTGCGACTCGATGGCGCGCGCGCGGAGCAGCGGATGCCAGTGATCCTTGCCCGTCTGCAGCGTGAACGCGGCGGGTACCAGCAGCACCTCCGCGCCGCGCTCGACCAGCGCGCGGTACAGCTCGGGGAAGCGCAGGTCGTAGCAGATCGACAGTCCGAACCGGAAACCCTCCAGCTCCACCACGACCGGCTCGGCTCCAGCGAGCGTCGCGACCGACTCGAGCAGCTGGGTGCCGTCGGGCAGCTCGACGTCGAACAGATGGATCTTCTTGTAGCTTGCCGCGATCTCGCCGGACGGCGCGATCACCGCGCACGTGTTGTGCGGTCGCTTGGCGTCGCTGCTCGCTTCCGGAAAGCCCCCGGCCACGATCGTCACGCCCGTCTCGCGCGCAGCGCGCATCAGCATGCCCTGGATCGGCGCGGCGCTGTCGCCGAGCCGTTCGGCGAGCTCGCGCTTGCCCGTCTCGGGCCCCAGATACGCGAAGTTTTCCGGCAGCACCACCACGCGCGCCGACTCGGCCGCGGCCGCCTCGATGAGGCGTCGGCAGGTCGCCAGGTTCTGCTCCACGTCGTCCTGACAGCCGAGCTGCACGGCGGCAACACGCAGGCTTTCGCTGCTCTTCATGCCCAGAAGTGTAGATCACGCCCTCCGCACGCACCCGAAAGATGCTGGTTTCACCCCTGCCGGCTCGCTACCCTGCGGCGTGAAGAGGGCATGACCGATTTCTCCACTGGAGCCATGCAGGAATTCGGCGGGCCTTCCGCGCCGCGCGCGCCGGGCGCCGGTCCCACTGCGGGCCTGGTGCTGCTCTACGCGGAGGAGTACGCGTCGCTGCCGGCCGTCTTCCTCCTGACCGAGCGCCGCTCGCTGATCGGCCGCGACGAGGGCGCCCTGTTCCAGCTGCCGGTCAAGGCCGTCTCGCGCTCGCACGCGGAGGTCGCCTGGGAACGCGGCCTGTGGATCATCCGCGACCTCGGCAGCCGCAACGGCACGCTCGTCGACGGCCACCCCGTCCGCGAGTGCCCGCTCGAGCCGATGAGCGAAGTCCGCATCGGCGACGCCATCCTGAAGTTCGTCGAGCGGCACGCCGAGCTGATGGCCGACTACCGCATCGACGGAGTCGTGCTCGGCGATCGGGCGCGGAGCAGCTCGTCCGCGCTCGTGGGCGGCTACCAGATGGATCGCATTGCCGGCGATCTCGAGCGCATCGCCCCCACCGAGCTCAGCGTGATGCTGCTGGGGGAAAGCGGCACGGGCAAGGAGGTCGTCGCCGGCGAGCTGCACCGACTGAGCGAGCGGCGCGGTCGCTTTGCCGCCGTCAATTGCGCTGCGATCCCCGGCAATCTGCTCGAGAGCGAGCTGTTCGGCTACAAGCGCGGCGCGTTCTCCGGCGCCGATCGCGACAAGCCCGGTCTCATCCAGAGCGCGGACGGCGGCACGCTGCTGCTCGACGAGATCGGTGACATGCCGCTCGAAGCGCAGGCCAAGCTCCTGCGCGTGCTGCAGTCGAAGGAAGTGTTCCCGCTGGGCGCCACCACGCCCGAGCGCGTCGACGTGCGCATCGTGTGCGCGACGCACCGCGACCTCGGCCGGCTGCAACAGGCGGGGAAGTTCCGCGAGGATCTGTTCGCGCGTCTGAACGAATACCAGCTGCGCCTGCCGCCGCTCCGCGAGCGCAAGGAGGACATCTTCATGCTGGTGCGCGCGTTTTTCGAGCGTCACAGCGGCGCGGCGCTCTCCGTCTCCTTCCCGTTCATGACCGCGCTCATCAACTACGACTGGCCGTACAACGTGCGCGAGCTCGAGGCGTGCATCAAACGCTCCATCGCGCTCTCGGACGGCGCGCTCATCGACGTGGATCAGCTGCCCGACCCTGTGCGCGACGCGATGAGCGACTACGGCGATCCGCTGGCGCCGGGAGCGCGTCCGAGCGGCGCGCCGCCGCCAGCCAGCGCGCCGCCCGCCACCGGCAGCGTCCTGCCGCGCAGCGTCATGCCGACCGAAGCGGAGCTCTGCGCCCTGCTGGCGCGCCACCACGGCAACGTCGCCGCTGTCGGCCGCGAGCTCGGCAAGGCCCGCATGCAGATCCACCGCTGGATGAAGCGCTTCGGGATCGAGGTCGACGACTACCGGTAGGCGCCACGCGGCCCGCGGGCCAGGGCGCCTTTGTGCGGAAATTTCCGGAGCGGCTTGAGGTAACTGTCGCTCTGGGCTACGCAGGCCCGCGTTTTCACGTTACTTCCCAGTCGCTTGCCGCGCCGCGGAGCAGGGGTCGGCTTTCCCTCTTCCCCCGGGCTCCGGCAGGCGCTAGCCCGGTCCCATCGCCCGCCAGCACGGGCTCCTTCCTGAACGCTCGGCCTGCTCCCTCGATGCAGAGACGTCCTCTCCGCCGGTCGCCGCTTCGCAGGGTGGTTTGCCTGTGTTGTTGCACTGCTGGCAGTGCTGGCAGCGCCAGCGCGTGCGCAGCCAGCGCCCGCGCGTGGCGCGCAGCCGGGAGCAGCCCAACCCGGCGGCGCGAAGCCCGCAAAGCCCGGAGCCGCAAAGCCCGGAGCCGCAAAGCCCGGAGCCGCAAAGCCCGGAGCCGCAAAGCCCGGCGACAAGCAGCCCGCCGCCCCCCCACCGGCTTCGCCCGGCGCGACCGCGGCCGCGCCGGGTCCCTTGCCCACCTCGCCGCCGTCCACTGCGCGCATCCCGGCGAACGAAGCCGAGCAGGCGCGGGGCCTGCCCATCGCCGACATCCAGGTCGCGGGCAATCGCCGGGTCAGCAAGGACGACGTGCTCACCTACCTCAAGGAACGCGTCGGTCAGGCCTTCGACCCCGACGTCCTGACCCAGGACGTGCGCGAGCTGTGGAACTCGGGCTTCTTCGACGACATCGAAGTCGACCTCGACAAGAACGACAACGGCGTGGTGCTGCGCTTCCTCTTGCGCGAGCGCCCGAACATCGCCGCCGTCGAATTCGACGGCAACGACAAGATCGACACCGACGACCTCAAGGACGGCATCGAGGTCAAGGCGAACACGGTCCTCTCCTACCCGGCCGTGCGTCGCAGCGTGCAGAAGATCCGCGATATGTACGCGGAGAAGGGCTACTTCCTCGCCGAGGTGAAGCAGGAGATCGTTCCCGAGAAGAACAACGAAGTCACCATCAAGTTCAAGATCGCCGAGCACGGCCGGGTGAGCGTCCGGCGCATCACCTTCATCGGCAACGACGCGATCAGCGACTCCGAGCTCCGCGCGACGATGTTCACCGGCAACCCCGGCTTCTTCGCGTTCGGTTCGGGCGGCCCCTTCCGCCAGGATGCCTTCGAACGCGACATCGCGGTGATCAGCGCGCTCTACTACGACCGCGGTTACCTTTCGGTGCAGATCTCCACGCCCCGGGTAATGCTGACCCCGGACAAGAACGGCATCGAGATCACCCTCACGATCAACGAGGGCCCACGCTACAAGATCCGCCAGCTTCGCATCTACGAGCGCGGCAAGAATGGCGAGGAAGTCACGCCGATCGGCGGGCGCCGCAGGCTGCGCAACATGGTGCGCGCCAAGAGCGGCGACTACTTCAATCGCGCCCAGCTGCTCGACGACCTGCAGTCGATCCGCACGATGTACCGCGATCACGGCTATGCGAACGTCGAGGCGAATCCGCAGACCCGGCTCGATCCGAAGACACACGAGGTGGACGTCGTGGTCCCGATCGTGCGCGGACCGCTGGTCCACTTCGAGCGCATCGAGATCCGCGGCAACTCCAAGACCCGCGACAAGGTCATCCGCCGCGAGATGGAGGTGCAGGAAGGCGACAAGTACAGCGAGACCCTGCTCGACAAGTCGCGCGAGCGCGTTACCGCCCTCGGCTACTTCGAGCGCGTCGACATTTCGCAGGAACAGGGCTCAGCGCCCGACAAGATGGATGTCTACGTCGAAGTCACCGAACGACCCACGGGCACGTTCCAGGTCGGCGCAGGCTTTTCCAGCATCGAGAGCTTCATCGCGACCGCCCAGGTGCAACAGGCCAACCTCTTCGGCAACGGCCAGAGCCTGTCGCTGCAGGCGCAGGTCAGCGGCCTCCGGCAGCTGGTCGACCTGCGCTTCTTCGAACCGTACTTCCTCGACAGCCAGTTCAGCTCGAGCGTCGATCTTTTCGACCAGCTGCGCATCTACAACGACTTTTCGCAGACGAGCCGCGGCGGCTCGCTCACCTTCGGCTATCCGCTGGTCGAGCCGGAGCTGGTCGCCTCGCTCACCTACACCGCCGAGCTGGACCGCGTCTCCACCCAGACGCAGTCGACCTTCCTCGGCACGTCCAGCGCGGTCAGCGTGTTCACGCGGCTGCCCCTGGCGAACCTGTTCAACGACGGCTGGACCTCGAGCGTCCGTCCCGCCGTCACCTACGACACGCGCGACAACCGGCTCTTCCCTACGAGCGGCATCTACCTGAACGCCTCCACCGAGCTCGCGTCCTCGGCGCTCGGCTCGCAGAACGAGTTCCTGCGCGATCGCCTGACCGGCCGCTTCTACTACCCGCTCGGCCACGGCATGGTGCTCAAGCTGAACAGCGAGACCGGCCTGGTCACGAGCCCCACCAGCCAGGGCGTGCCGATCTTCGCGCGCTTCTTCCTGGGCGGCATCTACGACGTGCGCGGCTTCCTGTTCCGCACCATCGGCCCGCGCATGCCTCTGACCAGCACCACCGACCCCAACAGCGCACCCATCCAGGACGGCGCCAACATCGGCGGCAACCTCGAGTACTACCAGAACCTCGAGTTCGAGTTCCCCATCATCGACAAGGTCGGCATCCGCGGCGTGATCTTCACCGACGCCGGCAACGCCTGGAACCTGGAGCAGAACTACTGCCGTACGGGCGGCGCGAGCATCCCCTACGCCGTGACCAATCCCTGCTTCACGTTCAGCAGTCTCGGCGACCTGCGTACGTCATGGGGCTTCGGCCTGCGCTGGTTCTCGCCGCTCGGCCCGCTGCGCTTCGAGTGGGGCTTCCCCTTCAAGCCGCTGCCCTACGAGAAGTCGAGCGACTTCGAGTTCACGATCGGCAACTTCTTCTAGCCGCCGCGGGGGCGCGCCGCATGTAGCAAAATGCCACGCATTTGTGACATTTTGCTACGTTTCCGGAGGTCCTGGCAGCCCCTGCCCTCCGCAGCGACGATCCTGCACGGATCCCCTGCACAACCTGGAAGCGCGAGGCGCGCCGGCACCCGCGTTGTACGCTTCAAGCAGCGATGAGCAGCGGACGGGACAACGAGCGCGGCCAGCCCACGCCGGCGACGGCGCGCGACGGCACGCGCGTCGAAGGTGCGCCGGACGCCGTGCGCGTGCCGCGGCGCGATACCGATCCGGTCAGCGGCCCCCCCGACGAGTCCGGGGTCTCCGCGCGCGGCGTCGTGCTGCGCGAGGCCACGGCGCCCGGCAACGAAGCACCGCATAGCGCCGCCCCCACGCCCAGGAACGTGGAGACCCAGGAACGCAGCGCGCCGACCGTGCGGCGCGCGGACCGGATCTCGCGCGGTGTGCGCCCCGAAAAGCCCCCGCCCGCGCCGGCCGAGCGCGCCGACGAGGCCAGCGAGACCACGCTCCTGTCCGCGCCCGCTCCGGCCGATCACTTCGAGGTCGACGTGGAGCGCCGGCTCGAGGAAAGCGAGCGGCGCCTCGACCAGCTCGAAGCCGATCTCGCCCACTTCGCCGAGCCACGACCGCCGGCCGAGCGCCGCCTGGCAGAAAACCCGCTGTTCTGGATCGTATTCCTGCTCGCGGTCGCCGTGGCCTGGCTGCTGTTCCACGCCGCACACTGACTCGTGCCGCGGCGGGCGCCGCGCTAGCGTTGGCGTGCCATGGCAGAGCAGAGAAGAACGCTGTGCAACCGCGACTGCCCGGACAGCTGCAGCATCGTCGCGAGCGTGGAAAGCGGGCGGGTGACGAAGCTCGCGGGCGATCCGGATCACCCCGTCACACGCGGCTTCTTGTGCCACCGCACCAACCGTTTCCTCGACCTGCAGTACTCCCCCGAGCGGCTGACGGCGCCGCTCATGCGGAAAAGCGGCGAGCTCGTCCCGGTGGGCTGGGATGAGGCGCTCGACTACGCCGCCGCGGAGCTCGTGCGCATCCGCAGCGAATCGGGGCCAGCCGCTATCCTCGACTACCGGAGCGGCGGCTCGCTGGGTCTTCTGAAGTCACTCACGGGCTACTTCTTTTCTCTCTTCGGTCCCGTCACGACGAAGCGCGGCGACATCTGCAGCGGCGCCGGCGAGGCCGCGCAGGAGCTCGACTTCGGCGTCTCCGACAGCGGCAGTCTGTTCCAGCTGGAGAAAGCCGAGAGCATCCTCTGCTGGGGCAAGAACGTGGTCGTCTCGAGCCCGCACCTGGTGCCGATGCTGCGCGAAGCGCGAGCGCGCGGCGCGAAGCTCTGGCTGGTCGACCCGGTGTTCCACAAGACCGCAGGCCTGTGCGACGGCTTCATCCAGCCGCGGCCGGGCGGCGACTTCGCGCTGGCGATGGGCGTCGCGCGCATCCTGTTCGAGCGCGACTGGGCAGACGCGAAAGCTCCGGGCTACTGCGATCACCTGCCGGCCTTCCGCGAGCTCGCCCTCTCGCGCGCGCTCGAGGAGTGGTGCGCCGACGCCAACGTCACCAGCGACGAAGCGGAGACGCTGGCGCGCGCGCTCGGGCCGGGCGCGCCCTGCACGATCCTGGTCGGTTGGGGCATGGGGCGGCGTGCGAACGGCGGCGCCATCGTGCGCGCGCTCGACGCGCTCGGCGCCGTGAGCGGCAACCTCGGCATCGAGGGCGGCGGCGTGTCCTTCTACTTCCAGCGCCGCGGCGCGTTCGATGCCGTGAAGGGCCCGCCGCCGCCGCGCACGCTCAGCGAGCCGCGGCTCGGCCCGGAGATGCTCGCCGCGTCCGATCCGCCGATCCGCGCCGTGTGGGTCACCTGCGGCAATCCCGTAGCAATGCTGCCCGAGTCGCGGACCACCGCCGAAGCCCTGCGCACGCGCGACCTCGTGGTCGTTGTGGATTCGTTCCTGACGGACACGGCGCGTGTCGCCGATCTGGTGCTGCCCACCACCACCCTGCTCGAGGCCGACGATCTGATTGGCGCCTACGGTCACGAGCTGATCGGCGTGTCGCGCCCCGTCGTGGCGCCGCCGCCCGGCGTGAAGAGCGATCTCCAGATCATCCAGGCGCTGGCGGAGCGCGTAGGTCTGGGCGCAGAGCTCGCCGGCGACGCGCGCAGCTGGAAAGAGCGCATGGTCTCCGGCAAGCTCGCCGCGTGCGGTGTCACGCTCGAGGAGCTGGAGGCCGGCCCAATCGAGAATCCGCTCGCGCCCAAGGTGCTGTTCGAGGGCCGCCGCTTCCCCACGAAGAGCGGGCGCGTGAACCTGATCCACGAGGCGCCGCCCCCTTCCCCGCCGCGTCCGGCGGACTTTCCGCTCCTGCTCACGAGCGTGTCGACCCTGCGCTCGCAGTCGAGCCAGTGGTACGAGCCACCCGCAGCGCCGCTGACGCTGACGGTGCACCCCGACGCCGCGGCGGGCTTTTCCGAAGGCGAGGTGTGCGGGCTCGAGTCGGCGCTCGGCCAGCTCGAAGTGAGACTGCATCTCGACGCGCGCCAGCGCCGCGACGTGGCCCTCTTGCCCAAAGGCGGCCACCTGCATCGCGGCACTGCCGCCAACGCGCTGACCCGCGCAAGCGTCACCGATCTGGGCGAAGGCGGAGCGCTGTACGATGAGCCTGTCAGACTCGCACGGAGCCAGTAGGACGCGCGTCGGTCTGCCATGCGATCGTCCACAATCCAGCTCACGTCGTAGTGCGGCAGCCTGGGCGCGCTGTCGAGCCCGCGCTCGGGGGGGGAAAGCACGGCGAAGTGGCCGGGGACGCCCAGCGCTTCGCAGCCCATTTCCCAGTTGCCGCACCAGATACCGAGCGCGACCGCAGCGTAGTAGCGCGAGGACGTCGCTGCGTAGAAGTTCATCCGCGCGAGCTTGGGTGTGCCCTCTGTCTCTTCCACGGCCGCCGCGGCGCGCGTCGTCTGCCCGTTGTAGGACGAGGGCGACCACTGGCACACCTCGTAGCAGCGCCCGAAGGCATCGAAAGGCGGCTTGGCAACGTCGAGCGGCTGGGTCAGCCCAGGGTCGCTGAAGAACAACTGGTCGAGCGGATACCGCCAATGCTGCGTGCGCAGTATGAGCCGGATGAACAAGGGCCCCAGCACGGACTTGTAGCCGACTGCACAGACACAGATGACGTGATCTCTTTCGGGATCGAAGCGGTCGCCCGGCTTCGCCACGATGCTCTTCTGATCGGCACCCGGGCCGATCCAGCACGTCGCCAGGCCCATGCGGGGGCGTCGATGACGACCTTCTGCAGGCTGCGGCCGAACGTTGATATCAGCGTCACGACCTCGAATGCGGCGTTCGTCGAAAGCAGCAATCCGATCGAAAGCGGCGTCCAGAACAGCAGACCCGGCCAGACCCCGATCAGCCAGCCGACACCGGCGATCAACAGGAAGACGAGCCCCAGGATGGCGGTCGGCACGTACTGCAGCCAACCGGTGAACTGGAGCCGCACCTTGAGGCGCCAGATGAACGTGTCCTCGAGCTCGAACCCGGAACGCTGGGTCTCGGAGTGCTGGGCGGCGGCTTCGGTCATGGGCCTTGCTTCCCGGGGGCTCCGGAGCTGTTCCGGGCATGCCCAAGGTGATCGACATCGACAGCCTGTTCGAAGCCGTGGTCTCGGCGTTTGCCGAGCGCGGATACGACGCGGCCACGACCCAGGAGATGGCCCGGCGGGCCGGCGTCAACGAGGTCACTCTGTTTCGCCGCTACGGCAACAAGGCGGCGCTGATCGAGGCGGCGCTCGGCCACTGCCTCCTGTCGTCCCCGTTCGGCCAGCTCGAGGCCAGCGACGACGCCAGGGCCGATCTCGTGGCGATCGTCGAGGCCTACAGACGGACCTATCGCGGCTATGGCGGCGCGGTGCTGACGCTCATGAACGAGATGGCGCACCATCCCGAGCTGCGCGCAGCCGCGGCGGTGCTGGCGCCCAACCTGCGGAAGGCGGCCGGCATCGTCGCCCACCACCAGGCGGCGCGGCGCATCGGTCCGGGCGATCCGCTGCAGAAGCTGGTGGTCTTGATCGCGCCGGTCATGGTGGCGGGGATCCTGGCGCGATCGGGCGCGAAGCTGCCGGTTGTCGAGCCGGACGTGGCGACGATCGTGGACGGATTCCTCGACGGGCATGGGGCTGGCTAGGCCGCCCGACGCCGACGGGATCGGCTTGTCGCGCAGGGCCTGCCCGATGCGAGCTCCAGCGCTCGACAGTGCTCCGGAAATAATCCATAATTCCGGACAGTTGAATCGACCCGCGCGGCGCCCCCGCCGGCGCTTCGCGCGGCATTGTCAGGGGGGCGTCGCTGGGCTAGTTCCGGCATGAAACCCGGGGCTTTTTCGCCCCGACCGCGCGCCCGGCCACTTCCCCCCGCCGGCGCCGGATCAGGACCTCTGCATGGCAAACGAACCTCCCAACCCTCCCGAACCGCCCGCTCCCCCCGCGCCTCCGAATCCGCAGGAGCACCCGATCAGCATCCAGGACGAGATGAAGACCTCGTACCTGGACTACGCGATGAGCGTGATCATCGGGCGCGCGATCCCCGACGCGCGCGACGGCCTGAAGCCGGTGCACCGCCGCATCCTGTACGCGATGCGCGGGCTGAACCTCACGCCCGGCACGGCCTACCGCAAGTGCGCCACCGTGGTCGGCGAGGTGCTCGGCAACTACCACCCGCATGGCGACGCGAGCGTGTACGACGCGCTGGTGCGTATGGCGCAGGATTTTTCCATGCGCCACATGCTGGTCGACGGCCAGGGCAACTTCGGCTCGGTCGACGGCGACCCGGCCGCAGCCTACCGCTACACCGAGTGCCGCCTTGCGCGCATCTCGATGGAGCTCCTGGGCGACATCGACAAGGAGACGGTCGACTTCTCGCCCAACTTCGACGAGTCGAAGCAGGAGCCGGTGGTGCTGCCGGCGCGCTTCCCGAACCTGCTGGTCAACGGCACGGGCGGCATCGCCGTCGGCATGGCGACCAACATCCCGCCGCACAACCTGGTCGAGGTCATCGACGCGACCATCAGGCTCATCCACGAACCCGAGCTGACGATCGAGGATCTGATCAAGATCATCCCCGGCCCCGATTTCCCCACGGGCGCGATGATCTACGGGCGCGCCGGCATCTACGCGGCATACAAGACCGGGCGCGGCAGCGTGGTCATGCGCGCGCGCACCGATGTCGAGAAGGTGCACGGCAGCCAGGACCGCGAGCAGATCGTCGTCGCAGAGCTCCCCTACCAGGTCAACAAGGCGCGACTGCACGCCAAGATCGGCGAGCTCATCCGCGACAAGCGCATCGAGGGCATCAAGGAGTGCCGCGACGAGAGCGACCGCGAAGGCATGCGCCTGGTCATCGAGCTGAAGAAGGACGTCTTCCCGCAGGTGGTGGAAAACCAGCTGTTCCGCATGACGGACATGCAGTCGTCATTCGGCATCATCAATCTCTCGATCGTCAACGGCCGCCCCGCCGTTCTCGACCTGAAAGAGACACTGGTGCTGTTCATCGAGCACCGGCGCGAGGTGGTCAGCCGCCGCACCCGCTACGAGCTCAGCAAGGCCGAGGCCCAGCGCGAGATCGTCGAAGGCCTGGGCATGGCGATCACCGAGGTGGACCTGGTGATCAAGACGATCCGCGAGTCGCGCGATCCCGATGTCGCCAGAGCCGCCCTGATGAAGCTGCCGCTCAAGGGGCTCGAAGACTTTGTGCGCCGTGCGGGCCGCCCCGAGGCAGAGATCGCGGAAGCGGCCAAGAAGAAGGACTATCGGCTCAGCGAGCGCCAGGCCAAGGCGATCCTGGAGATGCGGCTGTCGCGGCTGACCGGCCTCGAGCAGGAAAAGCTCGCGCGCGAATACGGCGAGCTGTCCGACGAGATCGCGCGGCTGTCCGCTATCCTCGCCGACGAGAGTGTGCTGATGGACCTCATCATCAAGGAGCTGGAAGAGGTCAAGGAGAAGCACGGAAACGAGCGCCGCACCGAGATCGTCGACAACGAGGCGGAGATCCAGATCGAGGACCTGATCCAGGAAGAGGACATGGTCGTGACGATCTCGCACCAGGGCTACATCAAGCGCACGGCCTTCTCGACCTACAAGGCGCAGAAGCGCGGCGGCAAGGGCAACCGCGGCATGGAGGCGCGCAACGACGACTTCGTCAACCAGCTGTTCATCGCCTCCACGCACAGCTTCGTGTTCTTCTTCTCCGACCGCGGCAAGGTCTACGTGAAGAAGGTGTACGAGGTGCCGCAGGCGGCGCGCTCGGCCAAGGGCCGCGCCATTGTCAACTTCATCGGCATGGAGGAAGACGAGCGCATCCGGGCCATCACGCCCGTGCCCGGCTTCGTGGAAGACGTGTTCGTGACCACGCTCACGCGCCGCGGGCAGATCAAGAAGACCAGCATCCTCGACTACCAGAACTACCGGCAGAGCGGCATCATCGGCGTGAAGATCGCCGACGACGACCAGCTCTTGACCGCGGCGGTGACCGACGGCACGCGCGAGTTCTTGATTGCCACGAAGAAGGGCAAGAGCATCCGCTTCGACGAGAGCCAGGTGCGCGCGATGGGCCGCAACACCGGCGGCGTGAAGGCCATCGAGCTCGACGACGACGACGAGGTCGTAGGCCTCGCCACGACGGAGCCCGAGCGCGACCAGGTGCTGGCAATCTGCGAGCGCGGCTACGGCAAGCGCACAAAGCTCGACGAGTTCCGCCAGCAGAACCGCGGCGGCAAGGGCATCATCCTGATCGACGCCAGCGATCGCAACGGTCCCGTCGTCGGCATCAGCCTGGTCAAACCGGAAGACGAGGTGATGCTGATTACCGACCGCGGCCAGACCATCCGCACGCAGATCGGGGAGATCCGCGAGACCGGGCGCAACGCGCAGGGCGTGCGCGTGATGAACGTGGGCGAGGACGAGCGCGTGGTTGGCTTCGAGGCCGTGGGCGAGAGCAACGCCGGGCTGGACGACGACGGCCAGAGCATGGTGCCGCCAGCGCCGGACGCCGATAGCGACGCGGCGGACGACGACGCGGCGGACAGCGACGCGGACGACGGCGACGACGGCAACAAGGATGGCTAGGTCGCGCGCCCAGCGCGACGCGCCGGGCACGTTCCAGGCGCTCCGCAAAGCGCACCCCGACGCGCACTGCGAGCTCGAACACGGCAGTCCCTTCGAGCTGATCGTCGCGACCGTCCTTTCGGCGCAGAGCACCGACGTGGCGGTGAACCGCATCACGCCGGATCTCTTCAAGCGCTGGCCCGACGCGGCTGCGCTCGCCAAGGCGCCGCCGCCGGCGGTGGAAAAGGCCCTCGCCAGCATCGGCATGTTCCGCCAGAAGGCCAAGAACATCATCGGCCTGTCGAAGAAGCTGGTGGAGGATCACGGCGGCAAGGTGCCGCGGAAGCTCGACGAGCTGGTGGAGCTCCCCGGCGTCGGCCGCAAGACGGCCAACGTGGTGCTGGGCGTGGCGTTCGGCGCGCCGGAAGGCGTGGTGGTCGACACGCACGTGCAGCGCATCTCCCAGCGCCTCGGATGGACGAAGAACACCAAGCCCGAGGACATCGAGCGCGACCTGATGAAGCTGTTCCCGAGGGAGCAGTGGGACATCCTCTCGCACACCCTGATCTTCCACGGCCGCCGCATCTGCACCGCCCGCGCCCCCGCCTGCGCCGCCTGCCCGGTGAGCGTTCCGTGCCCCAGCGCCTTCAAGGCCGAGAACGTCGGCCGCAAACCGCCGCGCAATCGCAACGCGAACGGCAAGCCTGCGGCCAAGCGCGCCGCCAAGGAGAAGCCGTCGGCGAAGAAGAAGCCGTCGGCGAAGAAGAGGACCGCACGGTCGGCCTCCGCGCCGCCGAAGGCCTCGCGCAGGGGCTGAGGGGTCCGCGCAGGGCGTCGCGTGGCCAGGTCCGCGGCGCTCGCGCTCGCGCTCGGCCACTGCGCCTGCGGGCAGTCGACGTGCGCCTACGATGGCGCGATCGGGCACAGCAGCCTCTCGAGCCCACCCAACCGCTGGAGTAGAGCGATGCTGCACGACGTTTCTCGAGTTGTCGCGCTGGAGGGTCATCGGCTGGAGCAGCGGCCGGAACTACTGATCATTTGTTGACTTCGAGCGCTAAAAAGCGCTAGCGAACGGGTCGTTTCGAGCGCACATACCCGCCGGCGCCGCCGGGGTCCGCGGGCGGGCGCCCGAGCCCGGAGGACCTTTGGCGACACGACGCAAGACGAGCTCCAAGCCCTCGAAGCGGGGCGGCGAAAGGCCTTCGAAGCCGAGCGGCTCGAAAGCCTCGAAGCGCACCGCCGCGCCCGCCAAGCGCGGCAGCTCGAAGCCCTCGAAGCGGGGCGGCACGTCCGGCCGGCGCGGCGGCTCGAAAGCCTCGAAGCGCACGGCCTCGAAAGGTCAGCCGCCGCGCGGGGGCAAGGGCGGCGGGGCGCCGACCGACGGGGCCGAGCTCGATGTCCCCCTGCACGAGATCGCACAGAGCCGCTATCTGAACTACGCGCTCAGCGTCATCACGAGCCGCGCGCTGCCCGATGTGCGCGACGGCTTGAAGCCGGTGCAGCGCCGCATCCTGTACACGATGTGGCAGCAGCGGCTGACAGCGGACACCAAGCACCGCAAGTGCGCCAAGGTCGTCGGCGACGTGATGGGCAACTACCACCCGCACGGCGACGCGGCGATCTACGACGCACTGGTGCGCATGGCGCAGCCGTTCAGCCTGCGCCTGCCGCTCGTCAGCGGCTCGGGCAACTTCGGCTCGCTCGACGGCGACCCCGCGGCGGCCATGCGCTACACGGAGTGCCGGCTCGCTCCCGTCGCCAGCGAGATGCTGCAGGAGCTGGGCCAGAACACGGTCCACTTCCGCCCGAACTACGACGGCACCAAGGCCGAGCCGGTGGTGTTGCCGTCCAAGCTACCGAACCTGCTGGTCAACGGCGCGACGGGCATCGCCGTCGGCATGGCGACCAACATCCCGCCGCACAATCCGGAGGAAGTGTGCTCGGCAGCCATCCGGCTGCTCGACGCGCTGGTGCAGGGCAAGGAGCTCAGCGCGCGCGAGCTTTGCCGCACCGTGCGCGGCCCGGATTTCCCGACGGGCGGGCAGATCGTGTCCAGCAGCGAGGAGATCAAGCAGGTCTACGAGACCGGCCAGGGCAGCATCAAGCTGCGCGGCACGTGGGAGAAGGGACCGTCATCCCGCGGCAGCAAGAAGATCTTCATCACCAGCATCCCCTACACGGTGAACAAGTCCACGCTCGTCGAGCGCATCGCGGACGTGTGCACGAGCCGCAAGATGCCGATGCTGCTCGACGTGAAGGACGTCTCGGCCGACGACGTGCGCATCGAGCTGGAGCTCAAGAAGGACGCCGACGAGCAGAAGGTCCTGGCGTACCTGTACAAGCAGACGCCGCTGCAGACGAACTTCAACGTCAATCTGACGTGCCTGGTGCCGACGGAAAACCCGGAAGTGGGCCGGCCCGAGCGGCTCGATCTGCAGGAGATCCTCTGGCACTTCCTGCACTTCCGTCTGGAGGTCGTGACCCGGCGGCTGCAGCACGAGCTCGGCGCGCTCGAGAAGCGCATGCACATCCTCGACGGCTTCGTCACCATCTTCGACGCGCTCGACGCGATCCTGCGCCTGATCCGCAAGAGCGACGGCAAGGCCGACGCGGCAAAGAAGATCATGGCGAGCTACAAGCTCGACGCCGAGCAGACGGACGCGATCCTCGAGCTCAAGCTGTATCGCCTGGCGCGCCTCGAGATCCTCGTCATCGAAAAGGAGCTCGCGGACAAGAAAAAGCGCGCCCGCGAGATCAAGAAGCTGCTCGGCGACGTCGAGTCGCGCGGCCGCTGGGGCATCGTCAAGAGCGAGCTCCAGGGGATCATCGCCGGCTACGGCAAGGCCGACAAGCGCCGCACGCTGATCGCGGCCGTCGAGGACGAGCCGGAGTTCTCCGCCGAGGATCTGATCGTCGCGGAGGACAACCAGGTCCTTCTGACCCGCGACGGCTGGGTGAAGCGCCAGAAGGAGATCAAGGATCCTGCCTCCACGCGGCTGCGCGAAGGTGACCAGGTGCTGGCGGTACAGGCCGGCTCCACGCGCGCCACCATCGCGTTCTTCTCGAACTTCGGGACGGCCTACACGTGCCGCCTCATCGACGTGCCGGCGACGACTGGCTACGGCGAGCCGATCCAGAAGCTGTTCAAGCTCAAGGACGGCGAGCGCATCGTGGCGGCCTTCTCGCTCGACCCGCGCGTGGTGGGCAACCTGGCGGAGAAGGAAGGCTACTTCCCGGAGACATATGGCGTGGCCGCCAGCAGCGACGGCTACGCGCTGTGTTTCGGCCTTTCGCCCTTCGTGGAGCCGAGCACGCGCAGCGGGCGACGCTATGCGCGGCCGAAGAAGGGCGCGGTCATCATCGGCGTCGAGGCGGTGGGCGGCGAAGAGACGCTGATCGCGGTCAGCCGCCAGCGGCGCGCGCTCCTGTGCGAGGTCGGCGAGGTGAACTACCTGTCCGGCCCGGGGCGCGGCGTGCTCTTGATGAAGCTAGGCGCAGGCGACGAGCTAATCGGCTTCAGGGCCGCGGACGACGACCGCGACACGATCGTGGCGCGCACGTCGCTCGGCGGCGAGCAGCGCGTCAACACCGCCAAGTACGAGCTGACCAGCCGCGGCGGGCGCGGACGCGAGGTAATGAAGCGCGGCTCGCTGGTCGAGATCGTGCACGAGACGCCGCCGGCACTCGAGCCGCTGGAGGAGTCATGACGCGGGGCGCGCGAGGGAACGGGAGAACCCCATGACGAGATACACCGCCAAGGACATCACCGTTCTCGAGGGGCTCGATCCGGTGCGCAAGCGCCCGGGCATGTACATCGGCGGCGTCGGCTCGGCCGGGCTGCACCATCTGGTGTGGGAGATTGTCGACAACGGCGTCGACGAGGCGATGAACGGCTACGCCTCGGAAGTCACGGTCACGCTGCACAAGAACGGCAAGTCCATCACCGTGACCGACAACGGGCGCGGCATCCCGGTCGACATCCACCCGAAGCACAAGAAGAGCGCGCTCGAGATCATCTTCTCGACGCTGCACGCGGGTGGCAAGTTCGAGAACTCGAGCTACAAGACGGCGGGCGGGCTGCACGGGGTGGGCGCTTCCGTAGTCAACGCGCTGTCGACGAAGCTCGTGGCGACCGTCCGGCGCGACGGCGCCGAGTGGCAGCAGGAGTTCAAGGCGGGCAAGCCGGTGGGCAAACTGAAGAAGCTGCGCAAGGTGCGCGGCTCGGGTACCACCGTCTTCTTCCACCCCGACCCGACCATCTTCCCGAAGATCGACTTCAGCGCCGATCTCATCCGCGAGAGGCTGGAAGTCACCAGCTACCTGCACAAGGGGCTCAAGGTCGTCTTCGTCGACGAGACGAAGAACGACAAGGTCACCTTCCAGCACGATAACGGCATCGTCGACTACCTCGACCACGTCCTGAAGGAGCGCGGCGCGCGCCCGGTGCACGAGGCGCCCTTCTCGCTCTTCCGCGACAACGGCGCGCGCGTCGAGGTCGTGTTCCGCTGGACGGAATCCACCGACGAGCACCTCAGGAGCTACGTCAACGGCATCCCCACCGGCTCGGGCGGCACGCACGAAAACGGCATGCGCGCCGGCATGACGAAGGCGATCCGGAACTACATCGACACGCACAACCTGACGCCGCGCGGCGTGACGCTGACGGGCGATGACATCCGCGAGGGCGTGGTCGGCGTGCTCAGCGTGTTCATCGCCGACCCGCAGTTCCAGGGGCAGACCAAGGACCGGCTGAACAACCCCGAGGTGCAGTCGGTGGTCGACGGCGCGGTGCGCCCGGCGCTGGAGCAGTGGCTGAACCAGAACCGCACCACGGCCGAGCAGATCGTCGGGCGCATCATCCTCGCGGCGCGTGCGCGCGAGGCGTCGCGCGCGGCTTCGGCGTCCGTCACGCGCAAATCGGCCACCAGCGGTCGGCTCACGCTGCCCGGCAAGCTCAGCGACTGCACGTCATCGAACCGGGAGGCGACCGAGCTGTTCATCGTGGAGGGCGACTCGGCGGGCGGCTCGGCCAAGCAGGGGCGCGACCGCGCGCACCAGGCGATCCTGCCGCTCCGCGGCAAGGTGCTGAACACCGAGTCGGTCTCGCTGAACAAGCTGCTCGAGAACAAGGAACTGTCGGACCTGATCACCGCGCTCGGCTGCGGCATCGGCAAGAGCTTCGATATCGGAAAGCTCCGCTACCAGCGCGTCGTGCTATTGGCCGACGCAGACAGCGACGGGCACCACATCACGACGCTCCTGCTCACGTTCTTCTACCGGCACCTGCCCGAGCTGATCCGCCAGGGCAAGGTCTTCGTCGCGCTGCCGCCGCTCTATCGCATCGACATCGGCAAGGAGACGTACTGGGCCGCCGACGACGCGGACCGCGACCGCATCCTGAAGCAGCACCAGAAGGGCAACGCCAAACCCGAGATCACGCGTTTCAAGGGCCTGGGCGAGATGATGCCCAAGGTGCTGTGGGAAACGACGCTCGACCCGAAGACGCGCCGGCTGCTCAAGGTGGAAATCGCCGACGCGCTCGAGACCGACCGCATCGTGAGCGATCTGATGGGGCGCGACCCTTCTGCGCGTTTCCACTTCATCATGGATCGCGCCGAGGAAGCCCAGGAGCTCAACGTCTAGTCGAACGAGCGGAGTTCTCGACGCGGGCCAGTCGGGTAGGCCCGGGCGTTGCCGCCCGGGCCTACCCGACTGAACCTCCGGATCGCCCTGCGACGCTCCCAACGTCAGCGCGCGCGGAACTGCGCCCGCAGGAGCTGGACGTGTCAGCGCGAAAATGTGACGGGCTTGCGGCGCCGCGGCGGGGGAGCGACACTCGAAATCGCGCCGATGCACCCGTAGGAGGGAGCCATGTCCGTTCGCCAGCTTGGTCCGCTTGCATTGTCCTGTGCGCTCGCGCTCGCTGCCTGGCCTGCACGGGCCCAGGAGACGTCGGCGCCCCCGACCTCTGAGTCCGGAGCGCCCTCTCCCCCGAAGAAGGACACGACTGCATTGCCGAGCACCGATTGGCACCTGGTCGGCGCCATCGCGGCCTACTCGTTGGCAGCGGTCGCCAGCGGCACCTTCGTCTATGCCGAAGTCCGCACCCGCCAGATCTCGAACGACGACGGTTTCCAGGCGTACAAGCGCGGCAACCTTCCCGAGCAGTATGATTCTGATGTGTGCCAGGGCGCGAAGGACGGCGTCGTCGTCGATGGCGCCCCGAGCCCGGACCACATTGCCAGCCTGTGCTCGCAAGCTGACAAGCTCAAAGTGGTGGGCATCGTGTCCGTCGTGACCGCGATCGTGGGCATCGGCACCGGCACCGCGCTCCTGCTCACGCGGCCCTCGCCGGAAAAGGCGGCGGTCGCGCGCGAGCCGCGCCTCGCGCTCACGCCCATCATCGGCGTGCACGGCGCCGCGGCACAGCTCGACTTCCGCTTCTGAGCGCGGCTAGCGCGCGCGGAACTGCGCGATCAGTTCGTCGGCGGCGCTGTAGGGATCGATCTCGCGGGCCTCGACGCGGCGGGCCGCCTCGTCGATGGCCTGTCCGAGCTCGGCGGCGGCTTCCTGCACCAGCGTGTCGCGCAGCGAGGCGACCATCTGCTCCTTCTGACGCTCGATGCGGCGCGCTCGGCCGGCATCTGTTCCGCCGAGCCAGGCTCGATGCGCCTCGAGCCGTTCGCGCAGCTCGCCCGTACCATGGTCGCGCGTCGCGATGCACTCGACGATAGGCGGCGTCCAGGGGCCTTCTACCGGCTCGCCCTGGGCGCCGGTCGGCTTCGGTACCCGCACAGCTGCTGCGGAGTGGCCGCGCTTTCCCGCTGTCGATGCGCCACCGAGCAGGTTCGAGCCGAGCGCGATCATCAGCTCCAGATCACGAACCGTGGCCTGTACGCCTTCCCGGTCGGCCTTGTTGACCGCAAACACGTCCGCGCATTCGAGGATACCCGCCTTGATCGCCTGCACGTCATCCCCCATGCCGGGCGCCATCACCACCAGCGTGGTGTGCGCGGCACGGGTCACCTCGAGCTCGTCCTGTCCGACACCGACCGTCTCGACAATGACGACGCCGGCGCCCCAGGCGTCGAGCACGCGCGCGATGTCGGCAGCCGAGCGCGACAGGCCTCCCAGCGCGCCGCGCGTCGCGACGGAACGGATGAACACCTCCGGATCCTCGAAATGCTGCTGCATGCGGATGCGGTCGCCGAGGATGGCGCCGCCCGTGAAGGGGCTGGTCGGATCCACCGCCACCACGCCGACGCGCGTCCCACCGAGCCGGAAGCGCTGGATCAGCCGGTCGGTGAGCGTGCTCTTGCCGGCGCCCGGGTTACCGGTGATGCCCAGCACCCAGGCCGAGCCGGTCCCCGGATACAGCTCCTTGAGGATCTCGCGGTGCCCCTCGACGCGGTCGTCCACCATGCGGCACACACGCGCCGTGGCCCGCACCTCGCCGTCGAGGATCCGCCTGGTCAACTCGAGCACTGCGAAAACCTCGGACCTATCCCGCGCGCTGTCAACAATCGGCGCTGTCTACTTCTTCGCGCGCAGCTCCGCGACAATCCGCTCGACGGTACGGGTACTCATGGTGCCGTCGCGCACCTCGTGGTCGTCGAGCAGCCGCTTCTGGAAGTTGATGTTCGTGCGGATGCCGCCCACGATGAACTCGTCCAACGCCCGGCGCATGCGGCGGATGGCTTCCTCGCGGGTCTTCGCGTGCACGATGAGCTTGGCCAGAAGCGAGTCGTAGGCTGAAGGCACGTTCCATCCGCCGAACACGCCGGAATCGACGCGGACGCCCGCGCCGCCCGCCGGATGGTATTCCGTGATGAGCCCGGGCCAGGGCACGAACGTCTCGGAGTCCTCCGCCATGATGCGGCACTCGATGGCGTGACCGCGGAATTTCCAGGGCCGCGTGTCCGGCAGGTTCAGCTTCTCCCCGGCGGCCACGCGGATCTGCTCGACGACCAGATCGAGGTCCGTGACCATTTCCGTGACGGGGTGCTCCACCTGCAGGCGCGTGTTCATCTCGAGGAAGTAGAGCTTCTTGTCCTCGTCCATCAGGAACTCGAGCGTGCCGAGCGAGGTGTAGCCGCTCTCGCGAATGGCGTGCCGGATGAGCTCGCCCATCTTCGAGCGCAGCTCGTCGGTCATGGCGGGGCTCGGCGACTCCTCCAGCAGCTTCTGGTGGCGCCGCTGCAGCGAGCACTCCCGCTCGCCGAGCGTCCAGACCTGCCCGTGCTGATCGGCCAGCGCCTGGAATTCGATGTGGCGCGGGCGCTCCACGAAACGCTCGAGGTACAGCTCTGGGCTGTTGAAGCTGCTCATCGCCTCGGCCGTTGCCGACTCGAAAGCGCGCCGCACCTCCGCGGTCGATCGCACGACGCGCATGCCCCGCCCGCCGCCGCCGCCGCGCGCCTTGATCATCACCGGGAAGCCGATCTTCTTCGCCTCGGACTCGGCGTGCTCGTGGCTTTCCAGCGCTTCGCTTCCGGGCAAGAGCGGCAGGTTGAACCGCTCGGCCATGCGGCGCGCCTTGATCTTGTCGCCCCAGGCGCTCATGGCCTCGGGCCGCGGCCCGATGAAGCAGAGTCCGCAGCGCTCGACCACCTGGGCGAATTCGGCGTTCTCGCTCAGAAAGCCGTAGCCGGGGTGGATGGCGTCGGCGGCGGTGACCTCGGCGGCGCTGATGATGGCCGGAATGTTCAGATAGCTCCGGCCGGGCGCGGGGGGACCGATGCAGATCGCCTCGTCGGCGAAACGCACGTGCAGCGCCCCTGCGTCGGCTTCGGAATGCACCGCGACCGTGGCAATGCCGAGCTCGCGGCATGCGCGGATGATGCGCATGGCGATCTCGCCGCGGTTGGCGATCAGGACCTTGGAGAACACCGGCGAGGCTCCATCGGTACAGGCCAGCTCACGCCGTCTTCAGCTTGAAGAGCTTCTGCCCGAACTCCACACTCTGGCCATTGTCGACGAGGATCTCGAGGATCGTGCCGTCCTGTTCCGACTCGATCTCGTTCATCAGCTTCATCGCCTCGACGATGCAGAGCGTGTGACCCTTCTTCACGGCGCTACCGACCTCGCAGAACGGTTCCGCCTCGGGAGACGGGGCCCGGTAGAACGTGCCGACGAACGGCGATGTGATGTACACCACGCCCGGCTCGTCCTCGGTGCCGGACGCGCTCTGCGACGCGGCTTCCGGCTGCGCGGCGGGTGCCGCGTGCGCGACGGGTACCACCGCTGTCGCGGAGTGCCCCACCTTGAGGCGCATCCTGTACTTCTCGTCCTGGTACTCGAACTCGCTGACGCCGCCTTCTTCCAGCGTCCGGAGCAGGCTCTTGAGCTGCTTGAGCGTGATCTCCATCGTGCGTACCTCGACCCGTCCGAACGGGTGAACCCTCCTGAGGCCCGGGACGCTAGTCGCTCGCCCCGGGCTGTACAACCAGCAACAGGCGCGAATCTTCCTTCGCGCTGGGCCGGAATCGACCGGCGGAACGCCTACTGGCGCAGCCGCGCGAGCAGTCCGTCGAGCGCCAGGGAATAGGAATCGGCGCCAAATCCAGCAACGCGTCCGACGCACGCCGGCGCGATGCGCGACCGGCGGCGGAAGCCCTCGCGCGCATCGGGGTTGGACAGGTGGACCTCGACCGCCGGCAGCCCGGCACCACGCAGCGCGTCGTAGAGCGCGTACGACGTGTGCGTGAGCGCCCCGGGATTGATCAGGATGCCGGCATAGCCCTCGTCACAGGCCTGGCCGATCCAATCGATCAATGCCCCCTCATGGTTGCTCTGCCGGCAGTCGACCTCCGCGCCGGCGGCGAGCGCGAGCTTCGGCCAGACGGCTGTGGATCTGCTCCAGCGTCTGCGTTCCGTAGACCTCCGGCTCGCGTCGACCAAGGCGGTCGAGGTTCGGCCCACTCAGCACCATGATGCGGACCAGCCCATGCTCCGCGCCGCGGGCGCGACTAGCTTTCGCGCGGCGTCGCGGCACCTTGACGCGCGCTGCACGCGGGGACTTCGGCCTCGGGTTGACCGGAGCGATGGCCTTTCGCTGTTTCGACCGGGCCAAGGGCCGGCTCAGGCTAGCTCGTCGACGAGCTTCGGCGCGGTGATCCTGAGCATGAAGCGACCCTTGCCGAAGTTTCCATCCGGAGACATCGTCAGGGCGAGGAAGTAGTTGTCGTTGATGATGCGGATCAGCGTCACCATCTTCTCGCTCTTGAACGCGACCTCACGCGTCTCGCCGGCTTCGAGCATTTCCGTGGCCCGCTGGATGGCCTTTACCACGACGCTGACCTCGGCCCCGACGGCTTCGATATCGAACCCGCCAGAATCGTCGCGGGCGTAGCTCTCGACGGGTATGCCCTCGAAATCCATCAAGAGCCCGGCGAGGCCGCCGTCCGTCCCGTCCACGACGCCCTGGAGCGCTTCCTTGAACATGTCGCCAGGTTAGCCGGTTTGGCTGCGCGGGTGAATGTTATCGCGGGAAGCAGCCATTTCCCGGCCAGAAGGCCGAGATCCCCGCTTTCGTCCCTCGGGGGTTGCACCCCGGCGCCGGCTGGGTGATGGCCTCCAGGGAGATCTACCTGCTGAGCGACCTTGACCCCCTGCGCGGCGAACGGCTACCTTCGCGCTCGCCAGAAACGGCACGGCCGTCACAGCCCTACAGGTAGGTAGTCGAAACCCGATGCGTGCGCGAGCGGGGGACCCGCCCCGCACAATGACACAGAAGATCCTCGCCGGCCGCGCCGACGATCCGAGCCTCGACGGGGATCTCGTCCGGGTCAAGGTCGATCAGGTCATCCTGACGCGGCAGCCGAACCGGGTCCTCGGCGAGGCGCTCCAACTGGGGATGAAGAAGTCCGCAGTCGAGGTAGCTATTGCCTACGACACGCGGTGCATCACCGACGGAGCGCCTGTCGAATCCACCCCTGGCGCCCCCGAACGCGTCTCGCGCGAGGTGCTCCAGCAAGGTGTGCTGATCGCTCGACCCGGCATCGGGTTTCCGGCAGCGGTACACCTGGAGCGCTTCGGCAGTCCGGCGCGACTGGCGCTCACCGACGAGCCCCGCATGGGCTCGGTGGGTGGAGCCGGCATGCTCACTCTCGTTGCCTCGCCCTCCCAGCTTGCCGAAGCGCTCGCGCACGGCACCTTCTGGGTGCGTCCACCACGCAGCATCCAGGTGCTCCTGTCGGGTCGCGTCCGGCCCTTCGTGTGCGTGCGCGACGTAGCGCTCGAGCTCATCCGACGCGAGCTCGGCGAGGTGATCCGGCGCAGTCGACGACGAATTCCACGCGCCGGTGGTCGTCGAGTTCGCCGGACCGAGCGCGCGGCTTCTGTCGGTCGCCGACCGCGCGGTCCTGTGCGCGCTCGCGCCCCAGCTCGGAGCGGCAGCAGCGGTCTTCGTCAGCGACGAGAAGACCGAGGTGTACCTACGCGACCAGCGGCGCTCCAAGGCGCACCGCAGCCTCGTGCCGGACGCCGGCGCGCCCTGCGACGACGTGATCAGCGTGGATCTGTCCGCGGTCGATCCGCTCGTCCTCGACGAGGAAGGCGCAGTACGTCCGGTCCGGGAGCTCGCCGGCAAGCCGGTCCACCAGGTCGTGCTTGGCGGGGACTCGGGGGCGTCGCTCCGCGATCTGCTCGCCGCGGCAGCGCTCCTCAAGAGCAAGCGCGTCCCTCCAAAGCTCGATCTCCTGGTGGCTCCGCCGTCGCGGCAGGCTCTGGAGGTGCTGGCCCAGTCCGGCGCACTGGTCGATCTGATCGCTACGGGCGCACGGCTCATCGAACCGGATCACCGGGTGGTCACCGGGGCGCTGTATCCGCCAGCGCCGGGGGGCGTCTCGATGCGCACCTTCGATCCGGAACCCGGCACGCCCTCGGCGCGTCGCTTCGTGGTCGCCTCGGCCGAGACGCTCGCGTACGCGGTGGCTTCGGGACAGGTCGGCGACCCGCGCTCGTTCAAGCGGCCGGTACGGGTCACGGTTCCGCGCTCCCTGCCTACCGACGACGTACTGATCCTGCGCAAGGGCAAGGGGAAGGGAAAGGTGGACGACTCCACCAAGAAGGTCCCGCCGGCCGCCCCTCCCGATCCTGCAGCGTGGAAGAAGGCCACGACGCTCGCGCTCGTGCCCGAACGGCGCGAACCCGGCGAACCGAGCGCGCTCCTGCTCGAATCGCTGGATGACGTGCGCTGGGCCGCACGCCATGCGGCGTCCCTGGCGCCCAACCTGCGCGCGGTCATCGCACCGTACATCCCGAGCGGCACCGTGGGGGTGTTCGCCGGGCTCGGCATCCTGGCGCTCACCGCCGACCAGGGTGCGCTGGACAAGCTGCGCGGCCAGCGCTCGCTGGGGCTGCCCGCGCCGGAGAAATGGGACGGCCAGGAGAGCATCACCGCGTCGGCGGGCAGCTCCAAGGTCGACCTGCGCTGGGCGGCTGTCGGCCCGGAACGGCGCTGGACCGCCGCGGGAACGGCGCGCTCGACAGGCGCGCGGAGCTCCCGCTCGTAGGGATTGGTCGCCAGCTCCGGCGAGCTGATCTATCGTCGGCGCACGATGCGTACGCTGGCATGCCTGGGGACGCTGGCCTTGTTCTTGGCGGCGCGGGGCGCGCTCGCCGCACCCGGTGACGACGCGACCGCCGGATCGAAGGCGAGCGACACCGCCGCCGACGACGCCTCGGGCACGGCGGAGTCCGACACCGCCGCCGACGACGCCTCGGGCACGGAGAAATCCGACGACGCCAGTCCGACAAGCGACAAGGGCGGCGACGCAAAAGGCGACAAGAAAGAGGACGAGGCTCCGAGCTACGGACACGGACGCCAGTTCGGTCTGCGCGCCGGCGTCTACGGCGGATACAACATGGTATTCCGCTACGATCGGTCGCCGTTCTGCTCCGTACCGAAGCCCAACAAGGCGACCAAGGACCAGCAGAAATTCTGCGGCCACCAGGCGCCCTTCGGCGCCGATCTGGCCCTCGCCTTCGCTCCGCTGGATTCCATCGAGCTGTTCCTCTGGGGGCGCTTCGGCTTCACCCGCGAAAAGGAAACCGACACCAATCCGCTGGTCGTCGTCGGCGCGGGTGCTCGCGTCTATACGATGAGCGACTCGGCGTTCAAGGTCTTCATCGAACCGGCGATCGGGCTGGAGCTGGAAGGGGGCGGCACGAAGGAAAACTGGCAGGCGACCAACGCCAACTACAATCCCGAGTACAAGCAGGACGTCATCTTCCACGTCGCGGCCGGGCCCCAGTACGACTTCGCGAAGAACGTCGGCATCTATCTCGATGCGGGCTTGACCGTGGGCATCCTGCGCTCCATCCACACCACGATGGAGCTCAACGGCGGCGTCCAGGCGCGCTTCCCCTGAGCTCGTCGACCCACGAGAGCAGCATGACCGAACGACCCTTCCGCATCCTGGGAGTCCAGCAGATCGCCATCGGCGCGGCGGACAAGTCCGCCCTGCAGAAGCTCTGGCTCGACGTGCTCGGGCTGCAGAAGGTCGGGCAGTACAGGAGCGAGAAGGACAACGTCGACGAGGACATCGCCGTCGCAGGCAGCGGCCCGTTGCGCGTCGAGGTGGATCTCATGCAACCCCTCGATCCCGACGGGCGCCCCAGGGTGCACGAGCCGGCGCTGAACCACGTCGGGCTCTGGGTGGATGACCTCGATGTCGCCGTCCAGTGGCTCCAGAGCCAGGGCGTGCGCTTCACCCCCGGTGGCATCCGCAAGGGCGCGGCGGGCTACAACGTCTGCTTCATCCACCCGAAGGGAAACGAGCAGGCACCCATCGGTGGGGCCGGCGTCCTGATCGAGCTCGTGCAGGCGCCCGCCGAGGTGCTCGCGGCGTTCGAGCGCGAAGCGACACGCTAGAGGGCTCTAGTCGTCGAGCAGCGCCAGCAGACGGCGCGCGCCTTCGGTGGGCGTGATGCGGCTCGCATCGACGTCCTCGCGGATGCGGGGCAGGAGCGCCTGCACGTCTTCACGCGAGAAGAAGCGCTGCTCGAGCCCGTCGTGGATCATGCTGCCAAGCCAGGCTTCGCGCTGCTCTGCGCGGCGCCTTTCGAAGAGCCCGTGCACTTCGAGATGCCGGCGATGCTCGAGCACGAGCTTCCACACCTCGTCCATGCCGCGCTCCTCGAGCGCACTCGCGGTCACGACAGGTGGCGTCCAGCCTGCAGTGGGTGAGCGCAGCAGCGACAGCGCGCTCTTGAGCTGCGCGGCCGCGCGCCCAGCCGCCTTGACGTTGTCGCCGTCGGCCTTGTTGATCGCCAGGATGTCCGCCAGCTCCACGATCCCGCGCTTGATGCCCTGGAGCTCGTCGCCTGCGCCCGCCAGCATCAAGAGCAGGAAGCAGTCGACCATCGACGCCACCGTGTACTCGGACTGCCCGACGCCGACGGTTTCCACGATCACCGTGTCGTAGCCCGCGGCCTCGCACAGCAGCATCGCCTCGCGCGTGCGCCGGGCCACGCCGCCCAGTGATCCCGCCGAGGGGCTCGGACGGATGAAGGACTGATCGTTCGCTGCCAGACGCGGCATGCGGGTCTTGTCGCCCAGGATGCTGCCGCCCGAGATCGAGCTCGACGGATCGACGGCCAGCACGGCCACGCGATGCCCCTCGCCGATCAGGTACAGGCCGAAAGCCTCGATGAACGTGCTCTTGCCGACACCCGGAACACCGCTGATGCCGACGCGGAGCGCCTTGCCGGTATGGGGCAGGAGCTCCGAAAGCAGCTGCCGCGCTTCCGCCTGGTGATCGGCACGGGTGCTCTCGACGAGGGTGATCGCCTTCGCTAGCGCGCGGCGCTGGCCGCCGAGCACGGCGCCTGACAGGGGACTTCCGGGGGGCGGGGTCACGAAGAGATCCTGTCTGGGCGCTCGAGCGAGCACAAGTATCGTGCCCCCGGAAGGCCCGCTCGCCGCGAGCCGGGCTCACGCGGCCGGAGCCACGGCCCCGCCGACGGCGTCGTCCGCCCCGCTCTGTTCGACTTCGGCGAGACCGCTCTTTTCAAGCCACCACAAGAGCCCGACCAGAAGCGCGCGCCGGTCGTCGACGAAGGACGGCTTCTTCCTCTCGAAGGCGTGCCCGACGAACTGGAAGGTCCAACCCACGCTGAACATGCCTGCTGCGAGCGGTAGGCCGACGAGCGTCGCGCCCACTGGAAGCGACCCCGCGATGAGCGGAATGCCGACGCTGTGACATTTCTGGTTCACGACGTTCTGGTGGTCGGCCTTGTAGCTGTCCATCAGCCGGGTCCACGTGCGGTTCAGCTTGATCTTCATGGGTCTCTTCCTGGTCCAAGTACGGCGAGCACGGCATCGAGCAGCGCACTCATGAAGCGTTCGTCGGAGACGACCTCGGCGCCGAGGACGTGTGCGTGCACGGCTCCCTCGATCATCGAAAACAGCACAAAAGCCGTCGCCTCCGCGTCGCCCGCGAAGCGCCAGCGCTCGAGCAATCCCCCGATGCGGCGCACCAGCGAAAGCTCGGCGGCCGAGGTCAGCTCGTCGAGCTGTCGGTCGGCGTGGCGGCGTTCGCTGAGCACGGCGTGCAGCCCCGGATCCTCGCGGTGGTAGTCGACGACGATGCGGACCATCGCGCGAACGCGATCGCGCGGCGTTCCCAGGTGGCCGTCGACGACCGCCAGCGCCCGGTCGGCAACGCAGCGCAGACGCTCGCTGGCGAGCTCGCAGAGCAGCGCGTCCTTGTCCGCGAAGTACTGGTAGAAGCTGCCCGTCGCAGAGCCGGCCCGCCGCGCGATGGACCGCGCGGTGGCGCCGGCATAGCCGCGCTCGCTGAACTCGTGCTGACCGGCTTCAACCAGCCGCGCGCGCGTGCGCACGGCGCGCGGCTGCAGCGGTCTGCGCGCGGCGCGCGCCGGAGCCCCGGTCTGCAAGGTCACCATGAGCGTAGGCTACGGAATATGAACCCGAGGTCAAGTTCATAACTAGATCGCTTGTAGATCCAGGCACTTGACAGACTTCATGCGTCGAGGAGCTCGCGCAGCTTCTCGAGCAGCGCTCCGGCCGTGAACGGCTTGTGGAGGACGCGCGCGTCCTCCGGCAGCGCCCCGCGCCGACTGAGCGCATCGAAGCTGTGACCGGACATGTACAGGCAACGGATGTCCGGCCAGAGCGCGGCGATGCGATCAGCCAGCTCGCGCCCGTCGAGCCCCGGCATGACGATGTCGGTGATGACCACGTCGACATGGTGTTCGGGCGCGCCGAGGATAGAAAGCGCTTCGTCTGCCCGGGATGCCTCGAGCACGTTGTAGCCATTGGCCTGCAAGATGCGCCGGGTGGCACGGCGCACGATCTCCTCGTCTTCGACCAGCAGGACGGTCTCGCTTCCACGGAGCTGCCGCGGCATTGCGGACGCGCGCCGCAGCGGTTCGCTGGGCCCTGCGCTCGGCGTGAGATACACCGTGAACAGCGTACCGCGGCCCAACCCGGACTCGACAGTGATGCCCGCCCCGCTCTGCTGCACGATGCCGTACACCGTCGACAGCCCGAGGCCGGTCCCCTTCCCCTGTTCCTTGGTGGTGAAGAAAGGCTCGAAGATGCGCACCTGCGTCGCCGCGTCCATGCCGGAGCCGGTGTCGCGCACGCTCAGGGTCACATACCTGCCCGCTGGGATCTCGCCGTGCTGGCCCGCGAGCCCTTCTGCAAGATCCACGCGTCCGGTTCTGATCTCGATCTGGCCCCCGTGCTCCATCGCATCGCGCGCGTTGACGACCAGGTTGAGCACGACCTGCTCCAGCTGTCCGGGATCGATCAGGACGAAGCCTTCGTCCGCCGCAAACGACGCCGAAAGCTCGATGTCCTCACCGATCACGCGCTCCAGCATGCGCTGCATGCCGGCGATCAGCTCGGCGAGCCTCACGGTCCGCGGCTCGAGCATCTGCCGGCGGCTGAACGCCAGAAGCTGGCGCGTCAGAGCGGCCGCCCGCACCGCCGCCTGCCGGACCTCGTCCAGGTCCTCGTAGAAGGGATGACGAGGGTCGATTTCCGAGAGGACCGAGTCGCTGTTGGCGAGGATCGCGGTCAACAGGTTGTTGAAGTCGTGAGCGACTCCGCCGGCGAGCTGCCCGATCGCCTCCATCTTCTGTGCCTGGCGGAACTGGGCTTCCAGCGAGCGCTGCTCCGTTACGTCCTGGATGCTGCCCATGGCCTGGGTGACGCGGCCGTTTTCGACCGCCGGCGTCTCGCCGATCGACACCACGATCCGTTCGCCACCGTCGGACTGGCGGATGCGATACTCGACCTGGAACTCCTGGTGCTCCTGCAACGCCGTGGCGAGCGCCGCCGCGGCGTGGCCGCGATCATCCGGATGCACCGCGTCCAGCCAGACCTCGATCGACGGCGTGATCGAGCTGGGCTCGAGGCCGAGAATGCGGTAGTGCTCGTCGGACCAGTACAGCTCGCCCTTGTCCGTGTCCCAGAGCCAGCTGCCCAGGTGCGCGGTGCGCTCGGCCGCAGCCAGCGTCAATTCGCTGGTACGGAGCGCCTCCTCGGCCTGCTTGCGCCGGGTGAACTGCTCGATCTGCTCCGCGATGTCCGACGCCATGCGCAGGAGCTCGTCCACAGCCACGAGATGCCGCCGCCCCGCGAGGGCGAGCACCGCCTCGACACGCCCACGCGAACCGACAGGAATCGCCAGCGCAACCCGGAGCGAATAGTCATCGCGCAGGCGACTCGAAGCCGGGGTGGAAGGACTGGACAGGTCGTTGGACGCGACGGGCACGCCCTCCGCCCACGCGCGGCCTGACAGGCCGTTTCCTCTTGAAAGCAGGCCGAAGCCATCGAGGTGGTCGGAAGCGAGTGGAGGTAGCCCGGGAAGCGTCCAGCTGTCATGCAGCCGCAGGCGGTCCAGAGCCTCGTCGACGTGCCAGAGGAAGCCCAGGTCGAGTTCCAGATGGGTCGTGAGCTCGACCAGGAGATGCGAAAGCGCCTCGTCGAGGCTCCTCGCCTTGCCGAGGACGCGGGTGACAGCGAATTGCGCCTGCTGGTGCTGCCGGGCGCGCTTCTGCTCGGTGACGTCACGCAGCACCGAGAGATGCCGCCCGGGCATGACGTTGGCAGTCGCCGAGAAGTCCGCCACGCGCAGCGTGCCGTCCGGCCGCACGACCATGAACTCGCCGCGCGCCGTGCCTGCTTCGCGGAATGCCCGCCACGCCGCGGACGCGTCGCGCCCAGGCGGCGCGATGTCGGTCGAGGTCAGCCCGATCGCCTGTTCGCGCGTGCGTCCGATCAGCTCGCAGGCCGCCGGGTTCACGTCCACGTAGTTGCCGTCGTCGTCGGCGATGATCATGCTTCATCCCGCGTGACTTGACCACGGTCAGCGCGCGATTGCGTTCGCCGCCGTTCACCAGGTAGCTGAGGTGGACCCAGGTGTCGGCGATGGTGGAGATGCCAGCTGCCGTCGACTCCACTCCCGCGGCGGCGCTTTCCAGCAGCGACGTGGACAGGATGGTGACGCCACGGGTCTTGGCAAAATCGAGCAGCCGTACGGCCGTGTCCTCCGCCGCCGACGGACCGCCGGCGTGCTCCAGCGCGGAGATGGGGTCGATGACGACCGAGCGAGCGCTGTGCTCCTCGATGAGCCGAGCGATACGGCGCCCCTACGACAGCCACGACTGAATCCCGCATGGCGTCAGCATCGCCCGCGAGCTCGACCGGGCGCTCCCGCCCTTCCGACTGACCGGCATCCGCGTGATGCAAGTCAACTTCGGCACGCCCCGCACCCAGCCCGCGAGATCCACCGACCACGACCACGACCGCGGGCGCGGCTTGGAATGGCGGACCGTTGCCGATACCGTCGGAGACAGGATTGGAGATGGGATCTCGACTTCGACGCCAGCCGGCACGCTCTGTCTGTGCGGGCGCGGGACGCTCCTGGCGGCGCTGCTGCTGCTCGGCTGCGACACGCATCCGGCGAAGGCGGATCCAGGACCCAGAGCGTCGGCGGCACCCGCTGCCGCGGCAAGCTCCGCGTTCCACGCCGCAACGAAAAGCCCGGCTTCGGCGGCGAGCGCCACCGGCCCCAGCTGTCGCGAGCAGACCGCACAGGCCTTCCTGCTTCGCCGCGGACAGATCGCCAAGCCGCACGCGTCGCCTGCCGAGCGGCGGGAGATCCTGGCGGCCCGCAAGCGCAGCATCGACTACCGGACGCGCGAGTACGGGCGCTTCCCGGGCTTCGGCAGCCCGGGCGACAACCCGCACCCACCGCGCTACTACGCCGAGCGAACGACTTTCATGGGCCTCGATGTAGTGCTCAATCGCAGGATCGTGCCGGCGCTACATTGCGTGGAAGCGGCCCTCGAGCGCGACTGTGCCGCGCACCCCTACCAGCCGCGGCACCTGAGCGGCATGCGGTTTTCCAACACCTACAAGGACTACGAGATCTCCAACCACGTCTATGGCATCGCGATCGACATCGATCCCGAGCTGAACCCGTGCTGCGATTGCGTAGGGCGCTGGAGCCAGAAGAAGATCTGCCGGAAGAAGGTCGATTCCCCGTTCGACCGCATGGCCATGCCACGCTGCTGGGTGAAGGTGTTCGAGCGCTACGGCTTCCACTGGCTGGGGCACGACGAGCTCCACGACACGATGCACTTCGAGTTTCTCGGGGATCCGGACCGGATTCTCGAGTAGGCGGCGGGTGGAGGAGTTCGAAGCTACCCGGCCGCTTTCCGTCCGCCGATCACGTCCAGCACGCGGCGTGCCGCTTCCGGGATCGGCGTGCCCGGGCCGAATACGGCGGCGACGCCCGCCTTCTCCAACGCGGGGTAGTCGCGGGGCGGGATGACACCGCCGCAGACGACCTTGATGTCGCGCGCGCCGAGCTTTTCGAGCTCCTCGAGCAGCGCAGGCACGAGCGTGGTGTGACCAGCGGCCTGGGTGGAGACGCCGACCACGTGCACGTCGTTTTCCACCGCCTGACGCGCGGCCTCGGCCGGCGTCTGGAACAGTGGACCCACGTCCACGTCGAAACCGAGATCGGCGAAGGCCGTCGCGATCACCTTGGCGCCGCGGTCGTGGCCGTCCTGGCCCATCTTGACGACCAGCATGCGCGGGCGGCGGCCCTCGGCGCTGGCGAACGCTTCCACATCGCGCTGCATCGCCTTCCAGGCGTCGTCGTCCTTGTAGAAGCTCCCGTACACGCCCGAGATGCTCTTCGACTCCGCCTGGTGGCGGCCGAAGGCCTTTTCCAGTGCGTCCGAGATCTCACCGACGCTCGCCCGCGCGCGGGCCGCGTCCACGGAAAGCGCGAGCAGGTTGCCCTCGCCACTTTCCCCGGCGCGCGTGAGGGCGGCGAGTGCCGTCTCGACCTTCGCCGCGTCACGCTCATTCTTCACCTTCTCGAGCCGGGCAATCTGCGAGCTGCGTACCGCGGTGTTGTCCACCACGCGCACATCGAGCGGCTCGGCGTCCGCAACCTGGAAGCGGTTCACACCGACGATCACGTCGAGGCCGCGATCGATCCGGGCCTGACGGCGCGCGGCGGCCTCCTCGATGCGGAGTTTCGGCATGCCGGTCTCCACCGCCCGCGTCATGCCACCCATCTCCTCGACCTCCTCGATCAGGCCGAGGGCTTTCTTTGCCAGCGCATGGGTCAGCGACTCCATGAAGTACGAGCCGCCGAAGGGATCGACCGCGTTCGTGATCCCGCTCTCGTGCGAGAGGATGAGCTGCGTGTTGCGGGCGATGCGCGCCGAGAAATCCGTCGGCAGCGCCACCGCCTCGTCGAAGGCGTTGGTGTGCAGGCTCTGCGTGCCGCCCAGTGTGGCCGCCATGGCCTCGATGGTGGTGCGCACCACGTTGTTGTACGGGATCCTGCTCCGTCAGGCTCACGCCGGACGTCTGGCAGTGCGTGCGCAGCATCATGGAGCGCGGGTCTTTCGGCTTGAAGCGCTGCTTCATGAGCGTGGCCCACAAGAGACGCGCCGCCCGCAGTTTCGCGACTTCCATGAAGAAGTTCATGCCGATGGCGAAAAAGAACGACAGCCGCGGCGCGAAGGCGTCGATATCGAGCCCCTTGTCGAGCGCGGTGCGCACGTATTCGAGGCCGTCCGCAATCGTGAACCCGAGCTCCAGGTCCGCCGTCGCTCCGGCTTCCTGCATGTGGTAGCCGGAGATCGAGATCGAGTTGAAGCGCGGCATGTGCTGGCTCGTGTACTCGATGATGTCGCTCACGATGCGCATCGAGGGCGCCGGCGGATAGATGTACGTGTTGCGGACCATGAACTCCTTGAGGATGTCGTTCTGGATGGTCCCCGTGAGATCCGCCTGCTTCACCCCCTGCTCCTCGGCTGCGACGATGTAGCTCGCCATCACCGGCAGCACGGCGCCGTTCATCGTCATCGACACGCTCATCTTCTCGAGCGGGATGCCGTCGAACAGGATCTTCATGTCCTCGACCGAGTCGATTGCCACGCCCGCCTTGCCAACGTCGCCGATGACGCGCGGATGGTCGCTGTCGTAGCCACGGTGCGTGGCGAGATCGAACGCGACGCTCAGCCCCTTCTGACCGGCTGCGAGATTGCGCCGGTAGAAGGCGTTGGACTCCTCGGCGGTGGAGAAGCCGGCGTACTGGCGGATGGTCCAGGGACGGCCGGCGTACATCGTCGCCTTGGGCCCGCGCAGGAACGGAAACGCGCCCGGCACGCTGTCGATGAAGTCGATGCCCTCGACATCGGCGCGCGTGTACAGCGGCTTCACCTCGATGCCCTCGGGCGTGTGCCACACGAGCTCCGCCGGGTCGCCACCCTTCCGCTCCTTGGTGGCGAGCTTGTTCCACAGATCCAGGTCCGCTTTGCCGTCGTTCATGGCACCGCTTCCATAGCATTTGAGGGCGGCGGCACCGCCTTCGGGCAGTCAGCCGGAGTGGGCCTGCTTGCGGCGCCGCAGGATCTGCTCCACCGCCTCGCCCGCTGCGGCCACCAGGCTGTCGGCGCGTCGCGTCGCCTCGAAGGAGCTGACAAATCCCGCCGCAACGACCATCAGCGCTGCGCGCCCGGAAACGACAACCGGAACGACGTAGATCTCGTCGGTCTCGCCGAGCAGCTCGCTCAGCCCGTCGTGGACCTGGGTCCGCGGCAGGGGCCCCAGGTAGAACCCGGCCTCGACGGCCGTCGCCAGCACGCTGGGCTCGCCGACTGGAACGCGCAGGGCGCGGATGCGTTCGGTCGCTCCGGTAGTGCCGGTCCGGCCGTCGTAGCTCGCGTTCCGCACGGCCAGCACGACCACGCACCGGGCCACGGAGCTCAACCCCGCCACCAGCTGGCGCGCCACCGCGTCGGGCGTATCGGCCTCGGCCAGCGCCATCAGCGCGAGGCCGAAGTCGTCCGCGGAACGCAGGGAGGCGCCGCTCTCGACAGCGACCTCGCTGCTCGCGGGAGGCTTCGAACGGAACAGGCCGATCACCGGATCGCCGGCTTCATCTTCGAGCACTTCGATCGCTGGCGGTTTGACCGCCCCGACGCCCGGGTTGGTTCCTCGGCGGTGCGGCCAGCGGCCGGGCGCGATGGACCGTCGCACCAGCGGGATGGGAGGCTCGCTGCCCCGGGCGTCCGGCGGTCTGGAATCGTGGGGCGGCGGCGGCCGGGACGCGGGTAGACCGCGCGGCTGCGTGGTCGTGCGACGACGGTCGAGACGGGCGGGACCCTCGCGGCGGACCGCCGGCATGCCGAACGCGGGGGTGCCAGCGCTGTCACCGTGATCGGGAGCCGGCACGAGCCGCGGGGCGATCGGCGTGTCCGGAAGCGTCTCCAGCACCGCCAGAAGCTCGGCCAGAGGGGCGCGCAGAATGCGGACCGGCGCGCCCAGATGAAAGACGAACTCCGCCGCGAGGTGACTATCGAGCGGGTCGACCGCCGCCACGTCGACGGTGCCGGTGCGGCCGTCCTGCCGCACGGGCACGGCGAGCAGATGCGGGCAGAGCCCCACCGGCAGCTTCGCCACCAGCTCGGGGACGGCGCGCACCGTCCGGAGCAGCGGCGCGGCGCACCGGGCGAGCTCCCGCTCAAGCAACTGGGCCAGAACCGGACCGCGCTCGGCGAAGGCGAGCGGAAATGCGATGCCACGCTGCATCGAATCGAGCAGCGCCGCCTCGATATCGCCTTCGGGCACGACCCCGCTCCGGGCCAACCGCAGCGCAAGATCCACGCTCACGCCGGCATGGTTATCCGGAGACGTGGCCGCTGCAACCGGTGGGCAGCGCCGCGAGCGACAGCGCGCGCCGAGCGTAGCGAGGCGCGGCGGGGTGCTCGAGGAGCGGTGAGCCCCCGCGAGGAGGATTCCGGTGGGGGCGGGAGGGTGGGTGCGACCCGGCGCCTACTGCTTGAACTGGAAGACGACCTCGGTCTGGCGCACCAGTCCCAGCTCGTCCCTGGCCACCCGCTCGACCGCGGCGGGATCGTCCTTGATGCGCTTGACCTGGGCCCTGAGCTGCCGGATCTGCTCGGTGAGCCGCACCACCTCGACGTCGGAGCTCCGCTTCTCCTTCTCGAGGTTGTCGAGGCGCTGGACGCCGCCCGGAGCCAGGATCATCACCGGAACGGCCACGACGGCGAGGACCAGGATCGCGATGGGCAGGACCCGCTGGACCATTAGCTTGCCGGAGGACACGAGGCGAACCTGACACGCCGCCGGCAGCAAATGCCAGAAAGCCGCAGGGACGCCGCCCGGACCACGCCGGCCTGCCCCAGACAAGGGGGCCGCTACGGTATTGTTTCGCCAATATTTTCGTTACAATCCGCCCCCCTGGCGCCCGGGGCGGGCGCGTCCCGGACGGACCGGAAACGTCTACCAAGGAAGAACAATGGAGATCGAGATCCTCCGTGGCGAGCTCGAGCGACTGTTCGAGCTGGATGAGCTTCTGACGATGAGCCGCGACCTGCTCGGCTTCGACCCGGACGAGGTCGGAGGCTCCGCAGCGAAGGGGTCGTTCGTCAAGTCGCTCACCGAGCACTGCGTCGAGACCGAAGCGGTAGAAGCGCTGTGCGACGCGATCCTGGCGTCCAAGGCCGAGGTCAACCCGAAGGTTTCGCAGATCCGGGTCAACGGCATCCCCTTCGACGAGGAGCTCGCGGCCGGCACCCGGCTCGGGGACTACGAGATCGTGCGCAAGCTCGGCGAAGGCCGGCTGGGCATGTCGTACCTCGCGCGGCTGGGCGGCGAGGACTACCGCCTCAAGGTCCTCAGGCGGGAGGCAACGCGCGACAAGCGGGGGCTGCACCGCTTCATGACCGTGGCCCGGCTCGTGGGCGCGATCGACCATTCCGGCCTGCCGCAGAAGCTGTTCGCCGGCGAGATCGACGACCGCTTCGCCGTCGCTCACGCCCATGTGGAAGGGCAGCCGCTGTCGACGCGCATCGCACGGACGGGGCCCATGCACATCAACGAGGCGCGCCCTCTGCTCAAGGGGATCCTCGAAGCCCTCGCGGCCATCCACAACCGGCGCCTTTCCCACGGGGATCTCAGGCTCGAGAACGTGCTCGTGTTCCGCGACGCCGACGGCACGCAGCATCTGGTGCTGCTCGACTCCGGGTCGGACCGGCTGCGCGCCCGCGCGCGCGTCGCGAACGGTCAGAGCGAGCTGTTCTCGACGGTGGGCTCGCCGAAAACCGTCGCGCCTGAGCAGATCCGGGGCTTCGCCTCCGACCCCCGCAGCGACGTCTACTCGTTCGGCGCCATGCTGTACGAGGTGCTCAGTGGCAAGCCGGTCTTTCCGGGCACCGCGACGGAAGCGGCCGTCGGGCACACCTCGCGCACGCCCGAGCCGCCGAGCAGCGTCGCGCCGCGGGGCTGGATCGCCAAAGAGCTCGACGAGTTCGTGCTGTCGCTGCTGGAGAAGGAGCCCGGACAGCGACCGAAGAGCGCCTCCGCACTCCTCGAGTCGCTCGAAACGCTGGGCCGCAGCACCAACGCCCAACGCGACGCGACGATCACCGACGAGGAGCTCGACTCGCGCATCGATGCCCTGGTCGCCGACGCCGCCGACGACGAGGCCGCGGTCGCGCTCGAAGCAGCGGTCGAGGAAGGCGCGGATCCAGCGCGCGTCGCCGAGGCCTTCAGCATGGCCGCCAACGAGCTCGCAGCCGGCGACGACAAGGAGGCGCGCGAAGCCAAGAAGAGCCTCCTGTTCCGCGCGGCACGCCTCTACGAACACTCGGTCAATGATCTGGATAAGGCGGAGCAGGTCTACGCCTGGCTGCTCGAGCTCGACCCTGCCGACGACATCGCGGCCACCGCGCTGGAAGAAGTCAGAAAGCAGCTCGGCAAGTACGAGGAGCTGATCGAGATGCTCCTCAGCCGCAGCGAGCAGGCCGAGAGCCGCTCGGAGCGCGCGCGTTCGCTCGCCGAGATCGGCCGGGTCTACGTGCAGGAGCTGGAAGACAAGGAGCAGGCGCTCGTCGCCTACACGCAAGCATTCTGCGAAGACTCGCACCAGGAAAGCTACGGGGACGAGGTGGAGCGGCTGGCAGGCTCGAACCAGGATGCCTGGAACGAGGTGCTCGAGACCTGCAACGGCGCCGTGACGGACCAGGAAATGCCGCCCGAGAGCAAGAACGTGCTGCTCGCCCGGATGGGCACCTGGTACGCCGACCGCATCTCCAGGCCGGACCTGGCCCTGCCCTGCTACCAGGCCATCATCGCGACCGACCCGGCCAACGACGTTGCGCTCGAAGGCATGACGCGGATCTACCGCAAGGCACAGCAGTGGCCGGAGCTCGGCATGGTGCTCACACGGCGCGCCGATGCCTCGGCCACGCCGGCCCGCGCCCGCGACCTGCGCGCCGAGGCCGCCGAGATCCTCGAACACCAGCTCGGCGACACTGGCGGAGCCCGCGACCTGTTCGAGCAGGTGTTGCGCGAGGATCCCGGCCACGAAAAGGCCAGCGAGGAGCTCGGGAAGATCTACGAACGGACGGGCGACTACGCCGGGTACGTCAAGATCCTCGAGCGGCACGCGGACGCGCAGCGCGGCGAAGACAAGCTCAAGACAATGTGCCGCATCGCCGAGCTGTACGAGGACCAGCTCAAGGACGACAGCGAAGCGATGCAGCGCTACGACGCCGTGCTGGCGCTGGATCCCCGCAACCTGGATGCGCTGCGGGGCCTCGACCGCCTTTACAGCCGGACCGGCCGCTACAAGGATCTGCTCGAGAACCTCGCGGCCCAGATCCAGCTCGCGGCAACGCCGCGCCAGAAGATCACGCTCTGGGAGCGCATCGCGGGCATCCACGACGAGGAATTCCTCGATCACGAGCTGGCCGCCGCTGCCTGGGAGTCCGTGCTGGAGATCGACAGCGCACACGAGGGAGCGCTCACCGCGCTGATCCGCCACTACCGTGCGCTGGATCGCTGGGAGGACGTGGCGGAGCTGTACGAGCGGCACCTCAAGCTGATCACGGATCCCGCACAGCGGATGGAGCTGACGCTGGCTCGCGCGCGGGTGCTGGCGGACCAGATCGGCTCTCCCGAGCGCGCCACAGCCGCCTACGAACAGGCGCTGGAAATCGATCCGGAGCACGCGGGTGCGCTGGAGGCTCTGGCACGGCTCCGCGAAACGTCCGGCGACGCCGACGCCGCACTGAAGGCCATCGAGGCCCTGGCCTCCAAAGCCACGACTCCGGAAGCCAAGGCCGAGCAGTTCCTGCGCGCGGCGAAGCTGCTCGAGCAGCGCGGAGATCGCGACGGCGCGATCGAGCGCTACAAGCTGGCGTTGGACGCCAAACCCAGCGACGCCAGCGCTTCCGCGGCGCTGCGCGCGGCCTACACCGCGCGCGGCGACGTGAACGCCGCGCTCCAGCTGCTGGAGCGCGAGCTGGACCAGACCGAGGGCGAGCGTGCGAAAGCCAAGCTGGCCGCGGAAATGGCCGTTCTCGCGCGTGACCGCCTGAAGGACGACGCGCGCGCCGAGGAAGCGGCCAAGCGCGCCATCTCGTTCGACCCGACGAACCTGGACGCCCTGAAGGTGCTGGGTGACATCGCGTTCGACGTCAAGCGCTTCTTCGAGGCGAGCAAGCACTTCGAGCTGATCGCCGACCGCGCCGACACGCTCGACAAGAAAGAAGCGGCGCGGGTCCTGGTGCGCTACGTGGACGCGCTGTCACAGACGGGTTCCACGGAAAAGGCGATCGCACCGATGGATACGCTCCTGCGCATCGCACCGGACGACGCCCAGGCGCTGGAGCGGGTCGCCCAGGTCACCGCCGAGCACGGCTCGCCCAAGCGCGCCGTGGAGCTCTACTCGGACCTGTTCAAGCGCTTCGGCGACCAGATCAAGGGCAAGGAAAAGGCCGGAGCCCTGTTCCGCTTCGGCGACGCGCTGCTGCGTGCGGAAGAGCCCGACAAGGCCGTCGAGCCGCTGGAGGAAGCGGCCGATCTCGACCCCGCGAACCCCGAGCCGCTTGTCTCGCTGGCCAAGGTCTACGAAGAAAAGGAGGACTGGGAACAGGTCATCAAGACCAAGACGCGACACCTGGACATCGCGTCGGGCGACGACCGCGTGCAGCTCCTGATGGAGATGGGCGACATCGCGTCGGGCAAGCTCGATGATCGCACGCGAGCCGCGAAGAGCTTCGTCGCGGCCCTGGAAGAGCGCCCCGACGACCGCCGGCTCCTGACCAAGCTGATGCAGCTCTACAGCGAGGAAAAGGACTGGGGCAAGCTCGTCGACGTCGTGCTGCGCCTGGCTGACTTCGTCGAGGACGAGAAGCAGAAGGCGAAGTACCTGCACACCGCCGCCATCGTCAGCGCCCGGCAGATGGGCGATCTCGGATCGCGCTCTCGGATTCTATCTGCAGGTGCTCGAGCTGGACCCGGACATGGAGCGCGCGCTGGACGAGGCCATCGAACTCCAGCGCGACAAGGGCGACCACGAGGGCGTCGAGAAGCTGCTCAAGCGCAAGCTCGAAGCGGCGTCGAAGGCCAAGGACCAGGCCACGATGCTCAGCACCTTCACCGCTCTGGGCGAGCTGTACGAAAAGCAGCTGGGCTGGATCGACCAGGCCGTCGACGCCTACGAGGCGGCGCAGACGCTCGACGCAGACAACCGCGAACGCGCGGAACTGCTGGCCGAACTCTACGCTTCCGATCCGGCGAAGTACCTGGAAAAGGCTGTCTCGTCGCAGCTGGCCCTGCTGCGCCAGAACCCGTACCGACCCGAGTCGTACAAGCTGCTCCGGCGCCTGTACACGGAGGTCAAGCAGCCCGATCCCGCGTGGTGCCTGTGCCAGGCGCTCTACGTGCTGAACCTGGCCGAGCCCGACGAGGAGCGCTTCTTCAAGCGCATGCGCTCCGAAACCGCGGCGGCGGCGCAAGAAGCCTTCGACAACGAGGATTGGCTCAATTCCGTGATGCACCCGGGAGCCGATCCGCTTCTGACCAGCGTGTTCGCTTTGATCGAGCCGGCGGTGATCGCGCGACGCGGCCAGAGCCTGGAGGCGCTGGGCTACGATTCGCGTTACGCGATCGATCTGGCCCGTCACCCCTACCCCATGAGCCAGACGCTGCACTACGCGGCGGGTGTGCTGGGAATGGACCCGCCGCCGACCTTCCAGAACACGAACGACCCAGGCGGGCTGTCGTTCCTCCACGCCCACACCCCGGCTGTCGTTCTAGGCATGGCGGCCCTCTCGGCCGAGGTACCGCCGCAGGCAGCTGCGTTTATCGCGGCGCGCCACCTGGCGTACTTCCGCCCCGGCATGTACGTCCGTCATCTTCTACCTTCGGGTACCGGGCTGAAGAGCTGGCTGTTCGCGGCCATCAAGATGATTGCCCCCCAGTTCCCGATCGCTGCCGAGCTCGAAGGTCCGGTGACGGAAGCCCTCGAAGCACTCGACGCGAGCATGCAGGGCCAGGCCCGCGATCAGCTCGCGCGCATCGTCTCCAAGCTGCTGCAGGCCGGCGGCGCGCTCGACCTGAAGCGCTGGGTCGCTGGTGTCGACCTCACCGCGGATCGCGCGGGATTCATCGTCGCGCACGACATGGAGACCGCCGTCGAGATCATCAAGGCGTCCGACGAGGGTTCGAGCGCGGTGCCCAACCAGGAGCGGCTGAAGGAACTCGTGCTGTACGGCGTGAGCGAGCCCTACTTCGCCATGCGCCGCAAGCTCATGATCTCCATCGACACCTGACGGGAGCGAGCGACGCCGCGCGGGAGCGGCTCAGCGCGGAAAAGCGCGCAACCCGGCGCCGCGGCGCGGTGCCGCCAGGCCGCCGAAGGCTGGCTCGAACAGGATGTGCGAGAACGGTCCGGTCGCGCGCCAGGCGTAGAAGCCGTCGGGGCGCTTGGCTCGCTTGTTCTTCGGATCCAGGTCGAACAGCCCCGGCATCTTCGAGCCCGGCGCGCCGAACAGCCCGCGCGTCATGTCGTTCTTGTTCTTGTAGCTGTCGGAGAACTTGAAACGAAGCGACAGCTCGGCCAGGCTCTCGTCCGCCGGATCGCGCAGGCGGATCTTGCCTTCGCACACGAAGTCGAGGTCGCGCCCCTTCGAGCTGAACTTCTCGATGGCGAGCCGGCCTTCGGTGACTTCCGCCTTCAGCGTGACGGTGCCCGCATTCAACTTGGGAAGGGCGATAGTATTGCGGATCTTCGCCTTGCCGTTGCCCACCGTCAGGTTCGTGATCGTCAGATCGATGTTGCCACTGGCTTTCGCGGCCTTGCCCCCGGGTAGCTTCAGATCGACCTTGCCGTCGAGGCTGCCGGTCATCGGCAGGCCCACGATGTCCTTGAGCATCGGCAGCTTGCCCACATCCACGCTTTCCAGCTCCACGTGGACACTGCGGCTCTTGTCCGCGTCCGAGGTATTGCCGCTGATGCTGCCCCCGAAGGCATCGGCGCCAAAACTGACGTAGACGGTGCCCACGAGAAGTCTGAGAAGCGAGACCCGCGCGTGCGCTTCGTCGATGGTGATCTGCTCCGGCTTGGCGGGCTTCTTCTCGCCCTTGTCCGCGCCGACCTCGCCGTCGTCGCTGCCCGTGTCGGACGTGGCCGCGGGAGGCGGGCCGGTGAACTTGACGCCGTCGGCCTCGACACCGCTGAACCAGTAGGAGCTCATGTTGTCGATGTCCAGGTGCAGCGAGCTTGCTCCCGTCTGGCGCGCGTTGACCTCAGCGACGATACGGTTCTTCAACCGCTCGTACGGGAACGTCAGGTACGCGAACAGCGCCAGGCAGAACAGATAGAACAGCGGGTAGCCGACCCAGCGCAGGATCTTCTTCGCGCGCGGGCTCACAGCTCCTCCCCCTGGGACGACGCGCTCTTCTTCTTCGTCTTCGTGTCCGCCTTGCGATCGTACGCGCTGACGATCATCTCAACGTCATACGAGTCGACCTCCGTGCCGCGCTTTCTGATGTTCAGCCGCGAGACAACCACCGGGTGCGGCGATTGCTCGATCTTCTCCATGAACTTCACGAGGTGCAGCATGCCCACCTTGCGCAGAGCGATCTTCGTCGAGCGCTCCTCGTATCGCTTGCCGTGCGGGATGGGCGCGCGATCCTGGCTCTCGGGGATATCGATGCCCGTTTCCGTAGCCAGCTTGGCGAGGAAGCCGGCCAGCGGCGGCGCAGGCGAAGCGTAGCGCGCCTTGATGGCGTCGCGCTCGGCGCGGCGCTTGCGGACGAGAGCACGCCCCTTCTGGATGCTGTCGATCGCATTGCGCAAGGCTTCGTTCTGGCTCTCCTGCGAGGAAAGCATGGCCGACATGCCGATGGGTACGAGCAGCAGCAACAGCACGGCGAGCACGGCGCCGAGCACGCCCAGGAGCTGGCGCTCCCGGGGTTCAAGGCGATCGATGCGCTCGCGCAGACTCACTGTCCATCCTCCGCGTTCTTCTTCTTCTTCTTCTTCGACTGGTCCTCGGGGCACTTGACCTCGAACTCGAGGACGTACTTCTGCCGGTCGCTCCCCACCGCCTGCGTGATCTTCGAGATCTTCGAGTCCTTGATGCAGCGCTTCGACGAGATCCCACCTGCCACCAGCTGCGCGTCGGCCGTGGAGTTCACGACGCCGTCGATGCGCACGTGGCCGCGCTGCATGTCGAACTCCTCGATGTCGTGCGTCACGCTCATCGGGATGGCCTTGGACAGCTGGACGATCACGTCGAACGCGTCCATGTGCGGCATCGGGTCCGGCTCGCCCTTGGCCTTGGCCTGTGAGAGCAGCTGCGCCGCCTCGTCCGGGTCACTGGTTTTCTTGCCGAGCACGTTCATCGTCAGGCTGGACAGCGTCTTGTCCAGCACCTGGTTCTCGCGCGACAACGCCCGCGCCTGCGCCCAGGTGGAAAAGGCGAAGCTGATGACGATGGCCGCGCCCAGCCCGCTGAGCAGCGGGACCTTGTCCTTCAAAAAGCCGTAGCCGCGCTGGTAGGCGAGAGGCCCTTGTCGCAGGTCGAGATCGCGGGAGCGACCGCTCGCCCCGAGCGCCAGCGAGATCGCCTTGGCGAAGCGCGGCAGCATCGGCACCTGGTCCGGCGTCACACCCTCCAGCGAGAGGGCGGGCAACGGCGCCACCGGGACGCCGAGATGGTACGCCAGATACTCCTCCGCGCCCGGCGCTGCGGCACCTCCACCGAGCAGATAGGCGCGTTCCACCGGTTGGCCGCCCTTGAGAGCCCAGGACGCGAACGTCTGCCTGAGCTCGGCAGCCAGCGCCTGCGCGCTGTCCGGAAGTCCCTCGGTCCCGCGGGACAGGGTGCGCGCGAAGACGGCCTCGCCGCCCGCGATGACCACCAGCTCCGTGCGGCTTCCTCCGAGATCCACCAGCGCGACGGGAGCCGGCGAGCCGAGCTCGGGCGAGAGCGCGGCGAGATTCGCCAGCGGCAGTGGACCGCACCCGATGCGCTCGGGCTCGCGGCCAAGAGCCTGCTGGAGCTGGACGATGCGCGCCCGGGCATCCTCGGTGCGGGCTGCCGCCGCAAGCACGATGATCGGATCGCTATTCGAAGCCCGCCGGAGCGTGCGGAAGTCGAACACCAGCTCGTCGAAATCGACGGGCACCTGGGCTTCGAGCTCGAACGGCACCACCTCGGAGAGCTGCTTGAGCGCCGTGCTCGGCAGCTCGAGCCGGTGAGTGAAAGCATGTTCGCCCTCGATCGCCACGGCGACGGATTCGCTGTGCTGCGTGAGCGGCAGTCCAGCAGCCAGCAGCGCCTGCTCGAGAGTACCCGCGGTCGCTACGTCCACCTCCAACATGCGCTCGACCGCCACGCGCTTGTAGCTGGTGCGCAGCTCCACCGCGCGTACCTGCGATTTTCCGATGTCTATGCCGACGAGCCTACCCATGTCGTGCTTCTTGTAGATCGAACAACGGTCTAGTTTATCCGGTAGTAGATGATGTTGCCTCCGGGGCTCGGCTTGAGCACCGAAGCGATGGCGTTCTGCGTCGCACCCGGGAGACCGGCGAGGCCCGACGGCTGGCCATTCGTCGTGCCACCACTGGCGCCGCCGCTTCCGCCCTGGCCGTTCGCCAGGTTCTCCAGCGCGCTGGCCACACCCGGCGCCATCCCGGGCGGCGGCGCGCCGCGGAAGTCGACCACCGCGTGGATGCGCGTGCGCGTCTCGCGCTTGCCGGCCTTCACGTAGCCGGTTGCGTAGATGCTGAACACCTTGCTCTCGGTGGTGACGGCCTTCTTCAGCTCGGACTTCGACTTCAGAACGAAGGGCTTGATGTTCGCTATCTTCAGCGCGGGACCGAGCAGGCCCTGATCGCTGGTTATCGAGTTCACGAAGGCGTCCGGCGAGCCGAAGACCGGTATCCCGTGGATGAAGCTCTTGACGCCGTTGAGGACCATCAGGAACGTGGCCGCCTGCGAGGGATCGCTGCACACGGGGCTGTCCGGACCGTACGCGCAGATGACCGCGAGCAGCGTCTGCGCATTCGCGGTGTTCACATTCACCTTGCCCTGGCTCCAGATGGTGACCGTGCGCTTGTCCGGATCATCCGGATCGGGATCGATGAAGGTGTCCCAGAACTGGTCGCTGATGCCGCGCACCAGGTGCAGCTCCTCCAGGCTGTCGAACGCGGCGTTCTTGCGCTGGTAGGGCTTCTTCAGCATCCGGTAGAACGAGTCCTCGGCGCCCGCGGACTGCTGCGCGGTACCCGAATTCGGATCGCAGTTGTAGGCGTTCTGGTCCGGATCCACCCAATCGATCAGCGCCGAGCAGATCGTCTGGCGATCCGAATAGGCGCCGTCCGTGTCGCGGTTCTCGAACATGGGGTTGTACTGCGGTCCCGCCATCAATCCCATAAGCTCGGTCGCTTCGCGCACCTCGGAAAAGGCGTCGCCGGGCACGGCCGTGTTCAGATCGATCTTGGAGTCCTCGTCCACGATCTGCACGTCGAAGCCCGCGCCCTTCAGCCCGAGATTCTTGCCGTCGGCGAGATCCACGCCCGCGAGTTGCTGGAAGGCCTGGTTGCCGTCCTTGTCGTTGAAAGCTCCCAGCACGCGGTCGGCGTAGGCCCACACCGGGATCTGCGGGGGAGCCATCCGCATCATCATGAACAGGGGCGCAATCCCCTTGCGGATAGTGGGCTCGGCCGCGATGAGCAGCCGCGAGAGATTGATGGCGCTCTTCGCAGCGTACTCGGCTTTCAGTTCGTCGCGCTGGGACAGCGCGTTGCCGAGCTCCGCAGAAGTGGCGTCCTGGAACTCGGTCAGCATGACCGTCAGGAGCGTGAGCGCGCCCAGCACCAGGATCAGCGCGATGCCGCGCTTCTGCCTCCGCTGGCGGCGGCGGATGCGGCGCGACACGGGCGCAGCACTCCGCGGCCGCGTTCCGGCGGGCGTGCTACGGCTCCGTGTCTTCGGCCTGCGTGTCATTGCGTCGCGAATGTGAGGGGATGCTGGATGGGAATATCCACCGAGGTCATGAAGCGGATGGTCTGGCGTCCGTTGCTCTCCGAAGTGCGACGGCCGCCGTTCAGCACGAGCAGGACACGCACCTGGAGCGGCATGCGGTTGGGCTGACCGATGGCCTGCGTGCTGTCCCAGGTGTCCACCCACTGCCCGGTCAGCGGGTCGAGGTACTGGAGGTCGAACAGATCGATGTCGGTGGCCAGCACCTCCACCCGTCCACCCTTGGTCGGGCTCGAGGTCGGGGTGCTTGCTGATGCGCCGCACCAGATCGATAACGCCGTGCTTCTCCGGGTTCTCCGACCCGAAGTAGGAGATCTCGCACTGATCCGACTCATGCGAGTCACGCTCGATGCGGCGGTTCGCGAAGGAATTGAAATCCACGCGGTCAGCCGGCGTGCCCTGCGTACCGACGAAAGCGGTCTTCTGCACTGCGATCGCCTGGTTCAGCGGGGTCTGCACCTGCAGCGAGAGGTACGCACTCTGCAACTCGCGGCTGATGCGGTCGATCGCCAGGCGCCCTTCACGATAGCGATCGTTGACGCGCTGGATGCCTTCCTTGCTGTGCTTCAAGCCCGCAAAGGCGCTGTAGATGAGCACCGAGATCATCGCGAGGATGGCCACCGCGACGAGCATCTCGACCAGCGTGAAGCCGGCCGAGGCGAGCCGTCGCCTGCGCCGGGCGGTGCGGATCACGGCTTGCCTCCCCCGCCACGCGGCGAAAATGGCGAAGTCTGGATCGGGCTCGCTTTCGGGCCGCCCGGCGTGCTGCTGTTGCCGCCACCCAGGAGATTGCCGACGTTCTGCAACCCGTTCGCGGCGTTCGGGTCGAGACCGCCCTGCTGCGGATTGGTGAGGTACTGTGTGACCTGGAAGTCCCGGTCGTTCTTCCCCTCCTTCCAGTGCACGGTGACCGTGATCTTGCGGATGCTGGCCTCCAGCATCGGCTTCAGGTCGGGATAGACCAGGCCCATCACCATCGAGGCCATGCCCTGCATGCCGCCGCCTGTGCCGGGCGTAGCGCCGCCGTTGCTGCTGCCTCCGCCCATGAGGTTCATCAGACCGCTGAAACCGGCATCCGCTCCGACCGACGCTCCGCCGCCCTGCTGCAGGCCGGCGAGCGCCCCGAGCGGCCCCATGTCGCCCTGATCGCCGCTCACACCTCCGTCCGCGCCGTCCCCGAGGTTGGTCTGCTCGGGCAGCTCGACGCGCTCGATCTTCCAGGAACACGTGTAGCGCTGCAGGCCCTCGTCATCGTCCCCGCAGCAACGCCCCTCGTCGTTCTCGTCGGCGACCGGATAGCCGTCCTTGTCGAGCTTGACCTCGATCTCGCCCATCTTGCAGCGAGCCAGCCCGGTCACCTGGCTGAGGGTCTCGGTGCGCGCTGCACTCGAGAACAGCCCGACCTGCGAGCTCAGGATCACACTGAGCCCGAGCCCCAGAATCGCGATCGCGACCAGCACCTCGAGCAGCGTGAAGCCGCGGAGGCTGTGCCGGCGGGGGCTCACGGTTCCTCCTCCGACTTGCGCTCGCCGAAGTCCGAGTCGGTGCGCGGCTCTTCGAGCGCAACGTGCCCGCGCTTGATCTCGGCGCGACCCGTCAGTGGGCTCACCAGGATGGTGAGCCCCTTGTCATCGGGCGAGCTCTGGATCTGGATCGAAGCCCGCTCCGTTCCGCCGCCGGGCCAGAAGTACAGATACGCCCTGCCCTCTTTGCGCGGTTCGCCGTCGTGCGAGGTCTGCACGGACCGGAACGTGATCCCGCGGCCGAGCTCGCGCCCGTCGCCCGGGTGCTCCGAGTCGCCGCCGAAATCCTTGACCGGCTTGAAGCGCGGACGAGGGGGCTTGGGACCATCCATGATGCGGTCCGCTTCCTTCTTCGCCTCGCGTTCGGCCTGCGTCGCGGGCTCGGCACCGGCTCCGGTGCTTTCCCCGTCGTCCTTCTTGAGCAGCATGACGCCCTTTGCTTCCTCGAGCTTCACGCGATTCTTCTCGAGGTCGAACACCATGCGCACCGGCTTGCCGGTGGCATTCGCGCGCGTCAGCCCGAGCCTCACGCCCGTCAGGATGAGCGTGGCCGCCGAGCGCTCGCGGTTGGACGCGAACAGACCCGAGCCGAACAGGACCGTGCCGCTGAGCAGAGCGATGAGCGCAACGACTATCAGTACCTCGATAAGGGTCAGCCCCCGCGCCGCCGCGCGTCGGGACTGGCTCTGACGAAGGTGACCGATCCATGGCCTCTGCTCTACTCGTCGCTTCCGGCCTGGGCGTTCTTGGGCACGCTGATGTCGTCCTTCGTGCCCTTCTTCTTGTCGGGGCCGGACGACGTCACGATGATCTCGTCATCGGTGCAGGTCAGCGTGTAGGGCTGCCCCCACGGATCGTTGGTGTTGGTGGCCGAGTCGATCTGCTTTTCCTGCACGAGCTGGCTCATCGTCGGGCAGGTCGTCTCGTTGCTGGTCGCCTGCCAGCTCTGGATCGCCTGGCGGATCGTGCGTGCGCCAGTCTCGGCCGTCTTGATCTGCGCTTCCTTGAACTTCGGCAGCGCGAACACAGCCACGCCGCCGGCGACCATCGCGATGATGGCTACGACGATCAGGACCTCGACCAGCGTGACGCCGCGCTGTCCTTTGCGGTAGGCCCGCCGCATCCCGGAAAGCAGCGTGCGTGGAAAATCGGCGCGTGTATGATCCGTCGCCAGGGCTTCGTTTGCCGGGGGGTGCTCGAACTCGTTCATGGGGTCCTCGTTCGCTATTCGATGCGATCCAGCCCGCCTGGCTTGCCATCAGGGCCGTCGCTCATCAGCTCGTATTCCGCGTCCGGATGCTCTGCCGGACAAATCAGCCGTAGGCGCCGCCCCCACGCATCGCGCGGAGGCGTTCTGAAACTCCCGTAGTGTGCCACCGCCGACAGCGACGGTGGGCAAGCCCCATCGTGATCGGCGACATAGGCGTCGACCGCCTGACGGACGTCTAGCAGGGTGGCCCGGGTCTGGCGAATCCCCGCTCTCTGGCGCTCCCGCGCGCCGATGAGCACGATGAAACCCACCACAGCAACGCCAACGAGGAACGACCGCACGCGGCTCAGTCCGAGCCAGCGCCGGATGCCGCCGCGGCTCTCCCATGGGAAGAAGATCCGCTCCTCGCCCCGACGGCGGCGCATCATGGCCATGTTGCGGCTCCTCGCTGGGCGTTGTCGGCAGGGCTCGACATCACTTCACCAGATCGTTCATCTGGATGAGCGGCATCAGGATGCTCATCGCGATGAACCCGACGATGCCGCCCATCACCACGATGAGCAGAGGTTCGAGTAGGCTGGTCAGCGCGGCGACCTTGGTCTCCACGTCCGCCTCGTAGGCACGCGCGACGTTCTCCAGCATCGGTTCGAGCTGACCGGTCTTCTCGCCGACCGCGATCATGTGCGTCACCATCGGCGGGAACCAGCCGCTGCGCTTGAGCGGCTCGGCGATGCTCTCGCCTTCACGGATGGACCCGATGGCGTCACCGACCACGGCCTGCAGGCGCGAGTTCTCCAGCACGTTCCTGCCGATCTCCATCGCCGTGAGCAGGGGCACGCCACTCGACAGCAGCGTCGCGAGCGTGCTGGCGAAGCGCGCCACGGCAACCAGCAGATTCAGCCGCCCGAAGAGCGGCACCTTGATCTTGAAGGTGTCGAACTTCATGCGGCCCTCCGGCGTGTTCTTCCAGCGCCGGAACAGCAGTGCCCCCGTGATGACCAGGCCGCCCAGAAGCCACCAGTAGTTGGCCATCGTGTCGGACACGAAGATCAAGAGCCGCGTGTACCAGGGCAGCGCCTGCCCCAGGTTGTCGAAGATCCGGGTCACCTTCGGCACGACTGCGACCATCAAGAGGCTCACCAGCAGCGTTCCGATGATCGTCATGAGCACCGGATACGCGAGCGCGGCGACGACCTTGCCCTTGAGCCGCGACTGCGCCTCCATGAAATCCGCCAGGCGCTCGAGCACGCTCTCCAGCGTGCCGGAAGCCTCGCCGGCGGCGACCATGTTCACGAACAGCGGAGGGAAGACCTTCGGGTGCACCTCCAGGCTCTTGGCGAAGCTGGTGCCCTCGTTCAGACTCTCCCGCACGCTGGTGAGGACCCGCACCAGGGCTTCCTTCTCGACCTGCTCGGTCAAAGCCGCAACCGACTCCACCAGCGGCACGCCGGCGCGCACGAGCGTCGCCAGCTGCCGGGTCATCACCGCGACATCCGCGGAGTTGGCCCGGCGGAAGAAGGCCATGAGGTCGATGTCGCGGCGGGACTTCTTCTTGCGCTCGCTCTCCTCGGTCGCAAGCGTCAGCATGATCCCGTCGCGGCGCAACATCGCCCGGAGCGCCTTCGCGTTGTCGGCATCACGGTAGCCCTTCACGGACTTGCCGGAATCGATCTGGATGCCTTTGAACTCGTAGACGGCCATCAGCTACCCGTCCGTCGCCTGAGAGCGCCCCTCACTCGACGAAAACGTCCTCCTGCGTTGCGGCCACCACTTCCTCCACGGTCGTCTTGCCGAGCAGCACCTTGCGCGCGCCGTCGTCCCTGAGCGAATCCATGCCCTGCAGCTGCGCGGCACGCTTGATGCTCTGCGCGTCGGCATTCTGCAGCACCAACGCACCGACCGCGTCGTCCGCCACCAGAAGCTCGTAGATCCCCATGCGGCCCGTGAAGCCCTTGTCGTCGCAGCGATCGCAGCCGCGGGCCCGGTACACCATTGGCATTCCGGGCCCTCGCCAACCGATCGGCGTGTAGTCCACCTCGTGAGCGGTGTAGCGCGGCGACAGCTGCCGCTCATCGCGGCGGCGCGTGCGCTCGGGGTCGATGCCGAGCTGCGAGAGCTCGAAGGCGCTCGCCTCGTACGGCTCCTTGCAGTGCTCGCACAGCACGCGCACCAGGCGCTGCGCCAGGATGCCGATCACAGTCGAGCGAACCAGGAACGGCTCGATCTCCATTTCCACCAGGCGCGTGACCGCGCCCGAGGCGTCGTTGGTGTGGATCGTCGAGAGCACCAGGTGACCGGTCATCGACGCGTGGATGGCGATCTCGGCCGTCTCCTTGTCGCGGATCTCGCCGACCATGATCACGTCGGGATCCTGCCGCAGGAACGCGCGCAGCGAATTGGCGAAGGTCAGGCCGATCTTCGGCTGCACCGGCGACCTGGTGGATCCCGCCGATCTCGTACTCGACCGGATCCTCGGCGGTGAGGATGTTGATGTTCGGCCGGTTGATGCGGTTGAGGCAGGCGTACAGCGTGGTCGTCTTGCCGCTGCCGGTCGGGCCGGTGACCAGGATGATGCCGTTCGGACGATGGATCAGCTGGTCCATCAGGTAGTAGTCGCGCGGCGAGAACCCGAGCTCCGCCAGATCGAGCAGCACGTTGGTCTTGTGCAGCAGGCGCATCACGATGCGCTCTGCATCGCGGCTCGTGGGGATGGTCGAGACGCGGACGTCGATGCTGCGCCCCGCGATCTTGAGCGAGATGCGGCCGTCCTGCGGGAGGCGCTTTTCCGCGATGTTGAGCCCCGCCATGATCTTCACGCGAGCCACGACCGAGCTCATGAACTGCCGGCTGGCACGACGCGCCACATACAGCTGGCCGTCGATCCGGTAGCGGACGAGGACTTCCTTCTCCTCGGGCTCGATATGGATATCGCTGGCCCGCTCCTTCACCGCCTGGGAAAACAGGTGGTTGACCCAGCGGATGATGGGCGCATCCTCGTCTGACTCGAGGATGTCGACTTCATCCTCGTCGCCCAGGTCGTCGGTCGACTCGAGCTCGCTCGTGGTGTCCTGTTTCTCGTAGACGCGGTTGATCGCGTCCACCACGACTTCAATGCCCGCGGCGCGAGCCGCGACGGGCTTGCCGAAAATGGCGCGCACGTCGTCGAGCGCCCCGGTGTCCAGCGGATCGGCGCACAGCACCTCCACCGAATCGTCGTTCTCGGCAACCACCAGGATCTTGTGGTTCTTCGCGTAGCCGATGGGCAGCCGAGTGGCGGTCGCGAGCGGCACCGCGTCGGCGTCCACGCGCTCGACGAACTCCATCCCGCACTCCGCCGCGAGCGCCTTCGCAATATCGCTCTCGCTGGCGACCTGGCTCTGCACCATCAGGTCCACGAGCGGCGAGCCCTTCTCCCGTTGCTGCGCGTAGAGCGGCTCGAGAGCATCGGCCGTGGCGACGCCGTGCCGGACCAGGATGTCGCCGAGAACGCGTTGCTCGAGCATCGCCGCCACTACTCCATCCGCTCCACGTTGACGCTGCGTGAGACCGGGTTGATGCGGATCGGCGACTCCAGCTGACCGGTTGGCCTGCGGCGGACCGGCGGCGTACGCGGGGTGGGACGCCGGCGGATCCGGCGCGGGCGCGGCGCCGGACGCGGAGCCTGGAGCGTCGGGTTGTTGCCGGACTTGACGTTCGTCGGCAGGTCGATCGGTTCGCTCGGCGTGTGCTCGAACGCCTCGCTCGGCTTGCTCTCCTCCTCCAGACGCTGGCGTTCCTGGACCTTGAAATACGACTGGCGGATGTCCTCGACGAGACCGTTCGTGCGCGTCCAGTCCTTGGGCGGAGTCCACTCGTTGTTGTCGAACACGAAGTAGCGATCGAGAAACTCCTGCCGCTCTTCCATCTTGCGCTCGAAGATCTTGCGCAGGTCGTTCTGGCTCTGGATCACGTAGGGCGTCAGGATCAGGAGCAGGTTCGTCTTGCGGGTCTGCTTTTCCGTTTTCCGGAACAGGAAGCCCAGCACCGGCAGGTCACCCAGCACCGGAACCTTCGTGCGCGTCTTGACCACCGAGTCGCGCATCAGCCCGCCGATGACGACGGTCTGCTGATCATCGACGACGACCGTGGTCTTCGCCGTGCGCTTGGTGATCGGCACCGCGCCCAGCGCGCCGACCGCGGCGCCCGGATTGCTGATCTCTTCCTCTATCTCGAGGCGGACCTGGTTCTTGCTGTTGATATGCGGCGTGACCTTGATTTTCGTGCCAACGTCCTGGCGCGGCGCGCTGTAGCCGCCCAGTCCCAGCGCGCCGAGGCCTCCCAGCGCCCCCAGGTTCGCGCCCTGCGCACCGGCAGCACCGGCGAGCGCGCCCAGGTTCGAGAGACCGCCGCCGACGTTCGTCTGCAGCGGGATGTTCTCGCCCACGTTGATCTCGGCGGGAACATTGTTGGTGGCGATGATGTGCGGCGTGGCCAGCACGTTCGAGTCGCTGTTGCTGGCTACCGCGTTGAGCACGACGCCGAAGGCCGGAATGCTCAGCCCCGTGCCCAGGAGCTGCGACGTGCCAGGGAGGTCGGGGCCGCGCGCACCGAGCGCGGCCCCCTGCAGAGCGTCCTGGTTGATCGGGAACGTCGTGGACTTCGCGGCGTCGAAGCCGCCGAGGAAGAGCGTGTCGCCGCCACCACCGATATTCGCTGTCGTGCCGCCGTGGAATGCCACGCCCAGGCTCGTGGAGTGATCGACCCCGACATCCATGATCACGGCCTCGATGAACACCTGCCGTCGACGCATGTCGAGCTCGTCGACCACGAGCCGCATCTGCGCGTAGTCGCGCCCCGACGAGGTGATGATCAGCGAGTTGGTAGCCTTGTCCGCAGTCACCTGCACCTGACCGTCGAACAGCTCGCCGGCTCCGCCGGGCTGCCCCGGCTTGCCGCCCTTCTGGGCGCCGTTCAGCATCTGCGTGAGCGTCTTCGCCAGCTCGTCGGCGACGGCGTTCTGGAGCGGCAGCACGTGCACCTTGCCCTCCGCCGCGGGCTTGCTGTCCAGCCGCTTCATCAACTCGAGCAGCTTCTTGTACGAATCCGGCTGGCCCACGATGATGAGCGAATTGGACTGGTCGTCGGGGACGACCTTCACCAGACCGCCGGCGCCGGGCGCGCCGTTCGCGCCGTTCGCGCCGGGCTTGCCGTTCTGCCCGAGATCGAACAGCTCGTTGATGCGCTTGGCCAGATCATCGGCGGCGCCGTAGTGAACCGGCTCGATCCACATCTTGTTGCTCGCCCCGCCGACGTCGACCTCCTCGATGATGCGGATCATGCGCTGGATGTTGGCGCCCGTGTCCGTCAGGATGAGCAGCTGCCCGGGCGCGTACACGGAGATGTCGCCCTCTTTGCTCTTGAACTTGGAGAGCAGCTGCGCCACCTCCTGCGCATCGACGTTACGCAGCCGGTACAGGCGCGTGATGAAACGGTCCTCGTTGGGTACCGGTGCGCCGCGTGAATAGATGGGCGTGTCCTGCGTCACGATGCCGCCGCTGTCGACGATCTTCAGGAAGCGGCCGTGCGGAACGACCGTCATGCCGTTGGCATCGAGGATCGACAGGAAGGCCTGGTACGCCTCTGCAAGCGTCACGGGGCTTGGCGAGACCACCGTCGCCTTGATGTTGCGCACCTTCGATCCGTAGATGAAACGCTTCCCCGTCATGCCGCTGATGTGATTGACCAGCTCGGCCAGGTCGGCGTCCTGAAGGTTGAACTTGACGCGGAACCCCGCGGGCTTCGGCCGATACGGCGTGTCGGCGGCCTTGGCGATGGCGTCCATCGTCGTCGGCAGCGGTCCAGCCTGGCCGGGAAGCGCGGGCGCCGCGGGCGGCTGGGCCGCAGCGGCTGGTTTCTTCTGCGGCGGCGTTCTCACCGCGGGCTTCTTCGCGGTCGGCAACTTGAGGACCCCGGGCTTCGGACGAGCACGGATGGGGGGGGCCTGGGCCACGGCCGGGGCTGCCAGAAGCAGCACGAGGGGGCCGGCGAGCCACAACATTGCACGAGTAGGGGACATTCTTGTTCTTGTCACTTGATGTGGAAGTCGATGGACATCGGCTGGCCGCGACGATTGATCTTCACGTTCAGGTTCGAGGCGGTGCGCAGGCGCGCGTAGGCTTCGAGCGCCTTCTCCGGGCTGCTCATGTTGAATCCGTTGATCGCCTCGAGGCGATCGCCGTTCTTCATGCCGAGTGTGCCGAGCAGCGTGTCGGGCCGGATACCGAACATGCGGATGCCGACGACCTTGCCGTTCTTCTGTTCCGGCACGATGCGCGCCGACCGCATCAACTCGGCCTGGTTCTCGAGGATCTTGTCCACGACCGAACGGTCGACATTGAATTCGGTGTCGCTCACCTTCTGGATCTTCGACGCGATATCCTGCGGGACCGTCGCCGGCCCGCCGCGATGGTGAGCCCGCGGCGCCGGACTGGCGGGACGAGGCGTAGCCGCCGGCGTCGGCTTCGGCTGCTCGCTGAAGAGCACTGCCTGGCACAAGGCCGGACCGTTGGTCATCCAGACTGCCGGACTCTGCTCGCGCGGGTTGTAGCCGATGTACACGACCTCGCTCGGGCCGATGTGATCGCCCACGCGGCGGATGCTCGCCTTGGGCTCCCCCGGGCCCTGCACCGCCGCAAGCGACCAGGTCGGATCGGGAGACTCGGTAACGATGTTGACCCGCATCCCGTCGCAGGCCGGCGCCGACAGCGGATCGGATATGTCGGCCTTCGACGCGTTCGGCAGCGACTCATCGAGCGGCTTCGCGTTGAGCGGGCCGGTGACCGAATCGAACGGATTGCGCGACAGGATCGGCTCGGCGCTCTTCTCCTCGGCGCGGGGTCGCTGGTTCAGCGCCGCCAGGTCACCCGGACCCGGCGGGCGCGAGGCCAACGTGCTCTCGTCCGGAGCGAGCGCGGCGCCGAGGAGCTGCGTCGCGCCCGAGGCCTCGAAGTAGGCAGCGAGCGCGACCAGTCCGAGGATGACCACGGAGAAGTACTTCTTGAGCAGGGTGTCGAAGGGCACGGGTCCGGAGGGGTTAAAGCGAGAGGCGTGCCAGGGGTCAATGCAGAAAAAACGCTGGGAATTCCAGCGGGTTGGAGACCGACAGCGAGCGTCGGGGGCGCCAACCTGGCAAAGCCAGGCCCTGACAGACGCTCAGTGCGACAAAGTGTCAAGCTGACCGAGCGGCCAGTTCCTGCCGCCCACGGGCCGGACGCCGCCTATTCGTTCTCGCCGAGCTTGCGGTAGATGGTCCGCGTCGAGATCCCGAGAAGCTGCGCGGCCAGCGACTTGTCGCCGTTCGTGTGGGCAAGCGTCTCGCGGATCAAGCGGTGTTCCACCTCGCCGAGCGGCGTGCCGATGGGAAAGCTCAGCACCGACGGAACGGGAGCACTCGCGGTGGCCACCACCTCGGGCAGGTCCTCGAGACGCAGCGTCTCGGAGCGACACAGGACGGCAGCCCGCTCCACCACGTTCTCCAGCTCGCGCACGTTGCCGGGCCACGAGTACTCCATCAGCTTGGCCATCACCTCGCGCGGCACGTTCAGATGCGGGCGGCCGTTCTTGCGGCAGTAGACGCCCAGGAAGTGATCGACGAGAAGCGGAATGTCCTCGCGACGGGCGCGCAGCGGCGGTGCCGTGACCGAGATCACATTCAGCCGGTAGTACAGGTCCTCACGGAAACGTCCGGCCTCGACCTCGGCCGTCAGATCGCGATTGGTGGCGGCGACGATGCGGACGTCCGCCTTGACCGTGTCTCCGCCAATCGGCTCGTATTCGCCTTCCTGCAGGACGCGGAGGATCTTCACCTGCACGGCGGCACTGAGCTCGCCAATCTCGTCGAGGAACAGCGTTCCGCCGCGCGCACGCGCAAAGCGACCCTCCCGCTTGGCAACGGCGCCGGTGAACGAGCCGCGCTCATGGCCGAAGAGTTCCGCTTCGAGAATAGTCTCGGGAATCGCAGCGCAGTTCACGGCGACAAAGGGCCCGTCGGCGCGCGTGCTCTTGCCGTGGATGTAGCGCGCGATCAGCTCCTTGCCGGTGCCGCTCTCGCCCAGGATCAGCACGGTGGCGCTGGAGGGCGCGGCCTGCGTGGCGACATCGAGCACCCGACGCAAGGCAGGGCTCTGTCCGACGATTTCACGCGTCGTAAGCAGCTTGAGCTCCTGGCGCAGGGAGCGGTTCTCGGCGACCAGCGACTGCCGCTCGGCGGCTTTGCGCACGCTCTTCACGATGGTCATGCGCTTGAGCGGCTTCTCCACGAAGTCGTATGCACCCTCTCGCATCGCCTGCACCGCGGTCTCGACCGTACCGTACGCCGTCATCAGCACGACCTCGGTGTCGGGCGAGACCTCCTTGAGCGCGCGCAGGAGCTCGACGCCGTTGACTCCAGGCATCATCAGGTCGGTCAACACCACCTGCACGCGGTGTGTCCGCACCTGCTCCAGCGCGACCTTCGCGTTCTCGGCAGTGAGGACGCGCATCCCTTCCCTCTGGAAGATCTTGTGCAGCGAAGTCAGGTTGCCCGGCTCGTCGTCGACCACCAGCACGGTGGGGTCCGCTGTCGCCCCGGATGCGCGGGGCAGCTCGTGCCCCGGCGCCGAAGGAGTTGCCGCGGTGTCAGTCGCCCCCGCCATGCTGTCAACCATGTCGCCATCCTGGCATCAGTCTGACAGCAGGTCAATTACGGCGCCGGTACTATCCGGAGAAACCGTGTTATTCCGGGGAGATCAGGCCACTCATCAGGTGCATCTGGAGCTTGCCAGGGTCAGACCTCGGGAGGGCTGCTCTAGCGTATCAGCAGGTCGATCGTCACCGGATGTCCCCGCCGATTGACCTGGATCTTCAGCGAGCCCGCGCCGCGCATCTTGCCGTACCCCTCGATGGCCTTGTCGGGGCTCGTGACCTTCACACCCCCGACGGACTCGACGCGGTCGCCGCTCTCGAGCCCGAGCTTGCCGAGCAGCGTGTTGGAACGGATGCCGAAGATACGGATGCCCTTGATGTTCCCGTTCTCGCTCTCGGGCAGGACACCGCTGCTCGGCATGAGCTGATCGGGTTGACCAAGGATGTCGTCTACCGCAGCGGGCGAGACGCGCACCTGCGTGTCGCTGAGCTGGCGGATCCTGGATGCGAGCTTCGGATCGACCTTGGACAGCGGCTTGTGCTGCGGTCTGGGCGCGGACGGGATCGTGACCGGCGTGGGCGGCGGCGGCGAGCTGACCGGTGGCACGCCGCCCGGGGCCCCGGCCCTGGGCGCATCTGCGAACAACAGCGCCTGGCACAGGGATGAACCGTTCTCGAGCCATACCGCTGGGCTGCGCGCACGCGGGTTGTAGCCGATATAGGCGATCTTCTGGTCACCCACCGTGTCACCCACACGGTACACGTCGGCCTTGTCGTCCCCGTCGCGCTGCAGGGCTGCCCGGGACCACGCCGGGTCTTCCGCTTCGGTCACGATGTGCACGTGGATCCCGGGACAGGCCGGCGCCTGGAGCGGGTCGGTCGACGATACCGCCGCGGACGGCACGTTGTGCACCGGGTGCTCGTCGAGTGGCCCGGTCACCGAATCGAAAGGATTGCGCGACAGGATTGCTTCCGCGCTCTTCGCCCGCGCCCGCCCGGGAGCGGCGACGGCGTCCCGGGCGACCGGCGCTCTGGAGGAACCGGCACCGCTTTCCAGCGCTGCGCCTGTCAGCGCTCCGATACCTGAAGCCTGGAAATACGCGGCCACGCCGATCAACACGAGGACGAGCAGCGCGAAGTACTTCTTCAGGAGAACGTCGAAAGCCACGGTGAGCCCCGGCGCAGGCGCGCGCCTCCCCAAGCGTAGGCCCTCGGCGGTCCAGGCACTAGGCTCGCGAACGCGCGCTGATCAAGGGTCGCGCGGCCGCCCGGACGCGGGCTTCCCTGCGCGCTCCAGCTTGGCCAGCTCGCGCGGCTCGACAAAATCCTCCGGAGCCAGCACCAGGCGCTCGACGCGCTCGCCGCGCTCGAGCGCGTCGACGATCTCCTCCAGGTCCGCCTCGGCAACGCGACCGTAGAAGTAGTGGTCGGGCTCGACGGCAATGGTTGGGCCCACCCAGCACGTGTCGAGGCAGCTCGACGTGCAGGCGCGCACCTCGGTGGCCGCGAGCCCGCGCTTCTTCAGCATGGCCTTGAGCCGCGCGTGCAGCTCCACCGAGCCTCGCGCGGCGCACGAGCCCTTCGGAGTGCCGTCGGGACGGCGGTTGATGCACACGAACAGGTAGCGCTTACGCTGGGCCATGGGAGGCGGGAAATGTGCTGGCGACGCGACGGACGGTCAAGCGGGACAGGATGACTGGCACATCAAGAGGAGCTCGTCTACGCTTGTCCGCCTTGGTGGAGCCGCCGCGCGATCTGACTCTGCCCGACGCGGGCTCGACGACCACGCGTCGCGTGCTGGGCCAACACCTGAAGATCACGCTCTCCCACATGCTGGAGCTTCCGCTCGGACGCTTCCGCTCGCAGATCTTCGACGACTTCGCCGATGTGCGCGGCATCGTCGAGCGCCTGCTGAGGGAGAAGAAGGCGGGGCTGGTGTTCTCCATCCTGCGCCGACCCACGCACTCGACGCTGGTGCACTGCCTGCACGCCGAGCTCTGGGGCGGAGGTGATGTCCGCCATCTGGACGAATGGCTCACCGAGCTGACGGCACTGTGGGCGTTCGAGCTGGCCGCCGCGGGCGAGCTCCCTCCGGATGGGCTGCGACCCCGACACCGCCCCGAGCGGCTGCTGTCGATCGCGGCGAACCTCGAGCTCGCCGTCGAACCGCGCTGGCGCATCGGCCTGAGGCCGCGCACCCTGGTTCTGGAACACGACAGCGAACGCGTGGAGCTCGATTTCGACGAGTTGGAATCCGGAAATGGATCTCTGCCCGACGGCGTCGAGATTTCGCGCCCCTACCACACCATCGACAACGGCCTGAAGCTCGCCTGCGCCGACAACAACCCACTGGCCGCGTTCGAGGCCCATCCCGACAAGGCCGGGAACGAGCTGGATCTCGATGGCAAGCCGCCGGAGGAGTGGACCCGGAGCCTGGCAGGCGCGCTCGAACTGGTCGACCAGCACCTGCCGGAGCTCGGCCGGGAAATCCGGCTTGTGATGCAGACGCTGGTCCCGGTGGGCTTCGATGCGGAACGACATCTGTCGGCTTCCTACGCCGAGGCGATCGGTACCGCCTACCTGTCGCTGCATCCCGATCCGATGACGATGGCCGAAGCGCTGGTGCACGAGTTTTCCCACAACAAGCTCAACGCCCTGTGGGGCCTCGACCGCGTACTTATCAACGCCTTCAGCCCGCTGTACAGCTCTCCTGTGCGCCCCGACCCCCGACCGCTGCACGGCGTGATGCTGGCGGTGCACGCGTTCGTACCCGTCGCCCGGCTCTACGAAACGATGCTCGAAGCGGGCCACGAACTTTCGAAGCGGTCCGGCTTCGAGGAGCGTTTCCGCCAGATCGCGCAAGGCAACCACGAAGGAATCAGCACGCTGCTCGAGAATGCGGATCCGACACCGGTCGGGCGTGCGGTGCTGGACGAGCTCGAACGCTGGGACCGCCACTTCGCCGGCGTCCGGGGCTGAGCCCTGGAGCACGCTCAGCGCGGCCGCGCCAAGCGCGGGCGGGCGGCTACGACCTCCGGACCCCGCTCCGGCGATTCCCCGACCGGAATGAACAGACGCACGGTGGTGCCCTTGCTGGGCTCGCTGCTGATCTCGACGCGTCCGTCGTGCGCCTCGAGGATGCGCTCGACGATGGGCAGACCCAGCCCCGTCCCGCTTGGGCGCGTGGTGAAGAACGGATCGACGGCGCGTTCGAGGACCTGGCTCTCCATGCCGTGACCGCTATCGGTGATCTCGATGCACACCGTGGGTGGGTGTGCGCTTTCGTCACGTGCCACGCGCACCGTGAGGCGACCGCCGCCCGGCATCGCCTGGATCGCGTTCTCGACCAGGTTGTCGAACACCAGCCTGAGCAGCCCCGCGTCGGCCCAGACATTGTATGCCTCCGGATCGCCGTCGATGGCGATGACGACGTCATGCTCCTGCATCGCCGCGGACTCGGCCCTTCGCACCATCTCGGGAAGCGATACCAGAGCCCGCTTGACGCTCACGGGGCGCGCGTAGCGGAGCAGATCCGTCACCAATCGATTCAGCCGCGCGGCTTCCTCGTCCACGATGCCAAGCAGCATCTCGCGGTCCTCGTCGCGCAGTCCCGAGCGGCGGAGCCCCGCCACGGCGTTGACGATCACGGCCAGCGGATTGCGCACCTCGTGGGCGATGGCCGCTGCCAGCTCACCGACCGCTGCCAGCTGCTGCTTGGTCACCAGCTCGTTCTGGATTTCCTTGAGCTCCGCGTGCGAGTGGCGCAATTCCTCCGTGCGCTGCCGGAGGTTCGACGCGGTCTGCTCGAGCTCTCCCGCGGCAGTGCGGTAGCGGAGCAGCAGAGTGCTGGCAACCGCGAAAGCATAGACGAGGAAGCCGTGCGGCAGCAGATAGACGCTGTGCAGCTTGCCGACCAGAAGCAGGATGTCGTTGGCCACGGCCAGAGCCACGATCACGCCGCCGGCGAGCGAGATGAGCGCCTCGCGCTTGCCCGACCTGTAGGCGTAGCCGAGCAGCACCAGGCTCGCGACCAGCTCTGCAACGGCGACGTAGTAGAAGCTCTCGGCTAGCAGGTGCGGCGTTGCGGACAGATGCTCGACGGGGACGCCGAACACGTGGGACCGCACGCTGTGCAGCGTCGCGCGGTCCCACCACAGCCCGCCCCAGACCAGGACCTCGTAGAAAAGGCCGAGCCCATACACGCCACTGGCGATGCACGCGGTCTTCTTCACGCCCGCGTAGCGCATCACGAAATGCAGATTCAGCGCGACCGCCGCGATCGCGCCGGCGTGCGTGATATGGGCGGCAATGAGCCAATGCTCCGGGGCGCCGTAGGTGTAGGAGATGCCCGCCGTGGTGACAGCCAGCGCGAAGCAGAGCAGTCCAAACAGCAGATATTCGACCTCTCGGCGGCCGAGCGCATAGGCCAGCATGAAGAAGGCGCCCAGCCCGACCTGGGCGATCGTCCAGGCGACCAGCACGCCGCAGAGAAAGTAGTGCGCGTTCACGCCAGGTCCCTGGAGGCGCCCGCGCCGGTAGCGCCCGCACGCTTCACGGGTAGCGGCCTCCGTCGGGCGCGTCGCGGTTGACGGTGATCGTGCGCTCGACGCGGGCGCCGCGCCCGGCCAGCGGCTTGTCGTCGGCGCCGAGCAGCACGAGCTCGACGCGATAGTCCCCGCTCGGCAGGCCGCGGATGCGGCGCGCGTGCCAGTCCTTCATCACGATCCGGCGATCGACACCGGGCCCGCTGATGGTCGCTCTGACGCTCCCCTTGCCCGCACCGGGATCGGCGCCCAGCAGATAGAAGTCGAGCAGTGCATCGTCGGCCGCGCGGGCACCGTTGTAGGTACCGCGGGGCTCGCTGTAGACAAGGCGCGGCGCTTTCATGTCGATGCTCGGCGTGCCGCGCGGGCCGACCCAGAAGTGCACGGCGCCGAACGGCTCCAGCGAAGAGCCGCTGCCCGGTTTGACGGTGACTCCGTCGACGCGCACCGCGATCGCGACGAGCACGTGCTCGCCGGGCTGCAGCGTCTGGTCGGCGGGCACGAGCTCGCCGAGGCGCACCGGCCGCTCCAGGGTCTCGAGTCGTCGAGGACGGAACCCGTCGAGAGCAAGCTCGACGCCGCCCTTGTCTCCCGACATCGGCCAGTGCTGGACCTCGAGGCGCACGCGATAGCGAGCGGCCTTGGTGAGCGGGATGTGTTGTTCGGCAAACGGGAACTTGATCTCGACGTGCGGCAGCGGGCTGACGGCCGGTTCATCCACCTTCTCGATCGCGAGAGGAACCTGGGCGGGAGCCGCGGCTTCGGCTGCGCCGCCATCCGCCGGCGCAGGCGCGGCAGATGCCGTTGCCGACGGCGTTCCGGGAACCGGGGGCGGCGCGCTCACGGGCGCATTCCGGCTGCCTCCGCACGCCGGGAGAAGCACGAATAGACCGATTCCCAGGAGCTTCCGCACGGCCGGAACCTAGCGCACTGCGGCGCCAGCGGAAACGGGCACGGCAAGGCAGGATCCGGCGCGTCGTTCCGGGGGCCGGGCCTTCCGGCGAGGCCCGCGATCTGCTACTCGCTAGCGTCTCCGATGAGCTACGTCGTGCTGGCCAGAAAATGGCGACCGATGACGTTCGACGACCTGGTCGGGCAGGACCACGTTGCACGGACTCTCGCCAACGCCATCGCGAGCAACCGCGTCGCCCACGCATTCCTTTTCACCGGCGTCAGGGGCGTCGGCAAGACTTCGAGCGCCCGGATCCTGGCCAAGGCGCTGAACTGCATGCGCAAGCCCGGCAGCGTTCCACCCGGCGAGGACCCGGGGCCGACGGCCACGCCCTGCCTCGAGTGTCCGGCATGCCTGGAGATCGCGACGGGCACGGACGTCGACGTGCGCGAGATCGACGGCGCGAGCTACAACGGCGTGGAGGAAGTCCGGCGCCTGCAGGACACGCTCCCCTACCGACCTTCCCGGGACCGCTACAAGATCTTCATCGTCGACGAGGTCCACATGCTCTCGCAGAGCGCGTGGAACGCCTTCCTCAAGACGCTGGAGGAGCCTCCGCCGCACGTGAAGTTCATCTTCGCGACGACGGAAGTCCACAAGGTCCCCGTCACGATCCTCAGCCGCGTGCAGCGCTTCGACTTCAAGTTGGTGCCGACGCAGCTCATTGCCACGCGGCTCCGGTACGTGCTGGAGCAGGAGAGTATCGCCAGCGACGACAAGGCCATCGCCATCATCGCCCGCGAGGCAGCCGGCAGCATGCGCGATGCGATGAGCCTGCTGGAGCAGGTGATCGCCTGGGGCGGAGAAGGGCTCAAGGGCGAGGACGTGGCGCGCGTGCTGGGCGTCGCCAGCCGGCAGGTCCTGCACGACATCGCTGCCGCGCTGGTCGCCGGCGACGCCGCGACCTGCCTGTCGGTGATCGCAACGCTCGCCAACCAGGGCTACGACATGGCCCACGTCGCGCGCGATCTGCTCGCCCTCCTGCGCGATGTCGTCGTGGCACGCGTCACGGACAAGCCCGACGACCTGCTCGATCTCGCAGACGAGGAAAAGCGCGACGTGCTCGCGCTCGCGGCCCGGGCGGAGACCGACGACGTCGTCAGATTGCACCAGGGCTTCTCGCAGAGCTTCGACGAGGTCGTGCGCAGCGGGCAGCCCCGCGCTGCACTCGAGATGCTGCTCGTGCGGCTGGCACGGCGGCCGCCGCTGATCCCGATCGACGACCTGGTCCGTCGCCTGGCGCTGCTCGAGCGCCGCATGGGAGGGGGCTCGCAAGCGGCACCGGATCGCTCGGCTTCGAGAACGCGCGAGCCCAGCGGAGGCGAGCGCGGCCCCGACGCGCGCTCCCGCCCCCGCGCTCGCGAGGCCGGGACCCAGAGCAGCACGCGCCCAGCTCCGAGCGGTGAGCGCCAGGAGGAACCACCACCGGCGCCGACGCCATCCGTCGACGAAGCCCCGCCCGCTCCCCCGCCCGCTCCCGCTCCCGCGCCGGCTCCGCCGTCGCCGTCTGCGCCCTCCAACGCGCCCGCGCCGGCGGAAGCCAGTGCGCCGACCGCTCTCGACGACGAACGCCTCGCAGCGTGGCACGCGATCATCGAGATGGTTGCCGGGTCGCGACCCGAGCTCGCTGCCCTGCTCGAGCACGCGGCGCCGCTCGAGCTCGGGCCGGAAGAGCTCGTGATCGGCTGGGAGCCGGGCAGCGTGCTCGGCCGCCAGTTTGCCAGCAAGGAGTCGGAGAGCGTTCTCCAGCGCGCGGCGGCCGCGCACTTCGGCACCGCACCGCGGCTCCGGCTCGAACTCGAGTCGGAGCGCGCCCGGGGCTTCGAGACGGTAGCGGCGATCATCAGCCGCGAGCGCGAGCAGCAGAAGCGCCAAGCCCTCGCCGAAGCCCGCAGCCATCCCCGCGTGACCGAGGCGATCGAGATCCTGGGCGCTCGCATCAAGGATCTGCGGTTGGCCGGAAAATAGCCGCCCCGGGGCCTTGCCCCCTCGCCATCGAGGACAGCGGAGCCTTGCGTCCGTGCCCACGCGAGGGCATTACACCGCTCCGATGCTACCCGAGCGTCTCTCGCGTCTGATGCATCTGCTCGCACGCCTGCCCGGCGTCGGCGAGAAGACGGCGCAGCGCTTCGCGCTGTTCCTGGTGGCGGAGGGCGGCGAGCTCGCTAGCGATCTCGGCGGCGAGCTCACCCAGCTCAGGGAGCTGATGCGCCCTTGCGAGCGCTGCGGCAACATCGCCGAGGTCGACGAGAGCGGGCATGCCGTCTGCGCCGTCTGCCGGGACAGGCGGCGGGATCCCAGCCTGCTGTGCGTCGTTGCCAGGGTGCAGGACCTCCTGGCGGTGGAGCGCAGCGGCGCCATGCGGGGACGCTACTTCGTGCTCGGGCGGTTGCTGTCGCCGCTCGACGGCGTGGGGCCGGACGAGCTGCCACTCGCCGAGCTGATGGCCCGCGTCAAGGGCGATGGGGTCACCGAGGTGATCGTGGCCACACCCCCTTCGGTGGATGGCGAGGCCACCGCGCTGCTGCTCGCGCGGGAGCTCGCAGCGGCCGGGATCCGGGTTTCCCGCATCGCCAGCGGCGTGCCTCACGGGGGCGATCTGGAGTTCGCCGACCAGATCACGCTCGGCCGTGCTATCGACGGCCGTCGCAGTATCGACGTGCCGCGCTGAACGCCGTTGATTTGGGGAGGAGGCGGCGCCAAGATGCGCGCCTCCCGGGAGGAGCCAACGTGGAAAAGCAGATCATCCAGACCGACTCGGCCCCGGCGGCGATCGGCCCCTATTCCCAGGCGGTGCGCTCTGGCGAGCTGCTGCTCTTGAGCGGCCAGATCCCGCTGGATCCGGCAACCGGCGCACTGATCGAGAGCAGTATCGAAGACGAGACCCGTCGGGTGATGGACAACCTCGGCGCGGTGCTGGCCGAGGCGGGCTGCTCGTTCGAGGATGTGCTGAAGACGACGATCTACCTGACTGATCTCGGCAACTTCGCCGCAGTCAACGGCGTCTATGGCGGTTATCTGGGCGACAAGCCCCCGGCGCGTGCCACGGTACAGGTCGCCGCACTGCCGAAGGGCGCCCGCGTCGAAATCGACGCGATCGCACGCGTTCCCTGAGACTACCGCGCGCGACGCCGTCGCTCGATGCGGGTAACGGAGACTTGTGACATGGCGAAAGCAGACACGGACGGGAACATCGATGCGGCGCTCCTCTCGGTCCCGGCCGACGGCGCGATGGAAGCGCTGGACGAGGCGGGGGATCAGGCGCTCGCGCTGATCGCCGCATGGATCAAGCAGAGCAACGCCGCAGCCGTTCAGGAGGTCGCCGAACGCGGCTCGGGCAAGTCGCGCAAGGCAGCGCGCCGCGGGCTGAACGTCCTCAAGTCGCGCGGGGTGGAGCTGCCGGAGCGCCATCATGTCGCGAGTCTCGGCGGCGGACGCGGCGAGGAAACCTTCGAAGCATACATGCTCGCTCCCGACACGGCGGGAAACGTTCTGCTCGTGGTCACGGCGCGTGCGCCGGCCAGCCGTATCCGATCCGTATTCGTGTTCCTGAACGACGAGCAGGGCGTGCACCGCGTCGACCAGGGCGAGCTCAGCCAGTCGCAGCTGCGCGATTCGCTCGCGCGGGTGCTTCCGGGTGCCGAGTACAAGGCCGTCAAGGTGCCGGTCGAGTGGACACGGGCGCGCATCGCGGCGGCACGCCGGCGCCATGCCGAGACGGGTCAGCCGGAACCGCTCGGCCTCGACAGCGCGGCCAGCCTGCTCGATCCCGCGCCGGACGAGGTCCCCCCCACCCGTTCGACGAGGAGGGTCTGGAGCTGTCCGAGGACGATGCGCGCGCGGTGGCGGAAGGCTCGCGCGAGCTGCACTCCCTCCCCGAGTTCCGCGGCTGGTTCCCGACCCGCGAAGGGATGGACGAGCTTCTGGCCAAGCTCGGCGAGGATTCTCGAGCCCGGCCAGAGCCCGGATCCCGAAACCATGACGAAGAAGCTCGAAGAAGAGCTCTCGGCCGCGACCGATCGCTACTTCTCGCCCGAGCGCCGCGGGGCGCTGGTGCGCGCCATGCGCGACAGTGCCCTGAGCGTGCTGTCGCGCGAAGGCGAGACGCGCGCGCTCGAGGTTGTCGCAACCATGAAGATGATTGAAAAGGCCGGGCTCATCACCGATCCGCCCCGCGACATCCCGTTCCTCCGCGGCTTCTTCGAGAAGGCGGTCAGCCTCATGCTCGCCCAGGGTGGCGGCAAGCTGCGCGTCCCGGTTCCCGGCAAGCCGGTGGCCGAGCCGGGCTCGGACGACGCGCCAGCGGGATGAGCCGCCCCGGCTAGAACGACAGCGTCACGTCGGCGAGGCCGGTGCCATCGGCCTGGAGCACGTAGGTCGGGTCCGCATCGGTAGCTCCGCCGCAGCTAACAGTCTGCGCAGCGTCGGAGCCGCCCGCGACGATCGTGCATCCGGCAGACTCGGCGTTGCCCACGTCGACCTTGCCGCCCGCCAGGGCGCTGGCCTGGACGTTGAACTGCTGCGTGCCGTCGAAACTCATGCTGATGGAGCCGTTGCCGGTCGTGACCTTGCCGCCCTGGGCGCCGGGCACACCCGCTGAACCGCTCACGTCGCCGTTGTGGCTCGAAACGGTGAGGCTCGACGCGCTTCCGGTGAACGGCAGGCTGGTGTCACCGTTATGCTGCGTGACGGACAGTGCGCCGTCGAAGGTATCGGGCAGCGCGACCCTGATCTCGGCGCCGAGCCCGGAGTGGGCGCTGCCGTTCTGGTAGGTCTTGATGCTGACGTTGCCGTTGGCGTCGGCGGTTGCATCCGTGGCGAGCGCGGCGAAGTCCGCCTGGATGTCGGCCTCCTTCGTGTCGTAGGCGCGGAGATCGACAGGGGTGAAGGTAACGCTCACCGTCGTACCGCTGCCCTTGACGACAGTGATCGGCCCGTTGAAGCCGTCGATGGTCAGCGACCCGCCAGAGGCCCACTGGGCCGTCTTGTTGCGCGGCGTGCCGACCCACTTCTTCAGCGACTTGGCGCACACTCCCGACTTCGTCGTGGTGGCGCCGGCGTCGTTGGTGGTGGTCACATCGCACTTCTGCAGCTCGCAGCCCGTCGTGCCGGCAAGCATGCCGAATCCCAGAAGTACCCAAGCGGCGGAACGGAGAAGAGTCTTCATATGGAGCCTCGTCGTTGTCCTACGTAGCAACGCGCCCGTGCCTTCCCGGCGCGCCCCAACTAGCCGGGATTATGGAATTTTCTACGGAACGCCGTCAGCAGTCGCAGCGTCAGCGCGCCGGGGCTGCCGGAGCCGACGAGCGCGCCGTCCACCCGCACTACCGGCAAGAGCTCGCGGGTCGTCGAGGAGATGAAGACCTCGTCCGCAGTGCGGAGCTCGCCCAGGGGCAGCGGTTCGAGGTCGACCGGAATGCCCTCGGCGTGCGCCGTGTCGAGCAGCAGTCGGCGGGTGATGCCGGGCAAGATGCCTGCATCCTCGGGAGGCGTCACGAGCCGGCCACCGCGGGCGATGAATATGTTGGAGCTGGCACCTTCCACAATGAACCCTCCGCTGTCGACGATCAGCGCCTCCAGAGCGCCAGCCTTGCGCGCCTCGCGCAGGGCGAGCACCGACACCAGATAGTTGCCGACCTTCGCGGTCGCAGCCGGCGTCGCTTCAGCCGTGCGCTGGGTACGGTAGGTGACGACCGCAATCCCCTGCTCATACAGCTCTCGGGGCACCTCTGGCAGCGGCGCTACGATGACCACGCAGAGTGGATGCTCGGCGGAGAGCGGATCGAGGCCGAGCGGTGCGGTGCCGCGCGTGATCATCACGCGGATGTAGGTCTCGGGATTGCCGGCGGCGCGCACCGCCTCGAGCACCTCGCCCTGCAACTGCTCCCGCGACATCGGCAGCTGGATGAACACCTGCCCGGCGCTCTTCTCCAGCCGCGCCAGATGCTCGTCGAGCGCGAACGGTATCCCATCGTAGGTGCGGATGGTCTCGAACACCGAGTCGCCATACAAAAACCCCCGGTCGAACACGCTGACCCTCGCGTGGTCTTCCTGCACGAGCTCGCCGTCGATCATGACCAGAGTCGACATGTCTCAGACCCCGACCTCGACGGGAGCGGCGCGGCCGCCCAGGAGATCCCCGGCGCGCCGGCACGCCTGCTCGATTCCGTGATTGACGAGCTCGGGGCGCTCGGCTGCCAGCGCGGGATCGACCGGAGCGCCGAGCACGACCTGGACGCGGCTGAACGGCAACGGAATGCGGAAGCGGTCCCACGTGCGACCGAGCACGTGGCTGGCCGAAACCGCCGCCCCCATCGGCACCAGCCGCCCGTGACACAGGCGAGCTGCCAGCGCCGCACCCGGTTTGGCCCTGCGACGCGGACCGCGCGGCCCGTCCACGGCAAAAGCGGCGTCCAGCGGTGCCGACAGTGCGCGCGAAAGCCGCCGCAACGCCGCCGCGCCGCCCCTCGACGACGAACCGCGCACCACCCTGAGCCCTTGGGCGCGCATGACTCCGGATTGCAGCGCTCCATCCCGCGACCAGCTCACCATCACGAGTGTCCGGCGCCGCCTGGGCCAGCCGAGCAGCAACATCTGCTCGCCGTGCCAGAAAGCAAGGACCAGGGGCGCGCCGTCCGTCAGGTCCAGCCCGGGTGCCGTTTCTACGACCACGCGCAACGTCCACACCCACAGCCGCACGACGAGGCCGAGCACAAGGCCGAGCAGCGTGCGCATCACGCTCCTTGCACCGAGGCTCAGCCGCCCTTGAGCTCGGCGAGCCGCGTCTTGGCCTGCTCCAGCGACGCATCGCTCTGGATGGCCCGCTCCAGCATCTGGATCGCCTTCGGCTTCTCCCCCATGCGGTGGTGCACCTCGCCGAGGTTCATGAACACCTCCGCCTTCGTGATGGGGCTGTTCGCATCGAGCCGCTGGAGCAGCAGCGCGCGGAACATCTGCTGGGCCCTCTTCAGATCGTCCGCCTGGAGCGCCACCTCGCCGAGCTTCTTCAGCACGTTGACGTTGCCGGGCTCGATCCGGAAAGCCTTGTCGAGCTCTTCCAGAGCCCGCTGGGTGTCGCCCTCCGCGAGATACGCGTTGGCCAGCCGGCGGTGGATCTCTCCGAGCTCCTTGGAGCGCTTGCCGCCATAGGACTCGACAATCTTTTCCAGCACCTCGGCGGCCGCCTTGCCTCGCCCGGACTCGCTGTACGCATCGCACAGCGCCAACAGCAACTCGCGATCGTCGGGCTTGAGCTGGCTGGCCTGGTCGAGCAGCTCCGCCGCCGCCGCGTGATCCTTGCGCTTGTCCGAGTGGATTGACGCCGCCTCGCGCAACAGCTTGACCTTCTCGTCGTCGCTCCCGGCAAAACCCGCGTCCGCCGCGACCAGGCTGGCCAGCTTGTCCCACGCCTGCATGGACTCGTACAGCCCGTGCAGGCGACTGCGGAGCTCCGCGTTCCGCTCGTCGGCGCCGAGCCCACGCTCCAGCGCGCGAGCGGAGCTCTCGGCGTCGCCGAGCTCGGCGAACTCGTCAGCCAGCTCGATCGACAGGCGAACGGCGTCGTCGCCCCCGCTCATGTCCAGCAACCGCTCGATGCTCTTCGCGGCTTCGGCGTGATCGCCCTCGGCCTGGAACAGGCGCGTCAGCGACTCGAGCGCGCCCCGGTGCTGGGCATCCCGTTCCAGAACGGAGCGGTAGGTCTCGATGGCCTTCTGGCGATTGCCGAGACGCGACTCGTAGACCTCGCCCAGGCGCACCTGGAACTTGAGCTCGGCCTCGGTATCGCCCCGCTCGCTGGCGGCCTGGATCTGGCTGTTCAGTAGCTCAGCCAGCTCCTCGTCACGCTGCGTCTTCTCGTACAGCTCGCTCAGCGCAACCACCGCCTCGCTGTGCCCAGGCTCGTCGTACAGGACGCCGCGGAGCAGCTCGATAGCCGTGTCCGGCGCCTCGAAGCGCTGTTCGTTCAGCCGTGCCAGCTCGATACGTAGCGCGCTGCGATCAGCGGGCGACTCGGCCATCTCGATCAGGCGTTCGAGCAACCGTCCGAGATCCTCCCAGCGCTCCGTGGCTTCATACAGACCCTTGAGCGCGCCGGACGCTTCGCGATCGGTCGGCTCGTCCTCGAACAGATGTTCGTACAGGGCGACGGCCTTGTCGTTGTCGCCCAGCTTGTCCCGCGCGATGCCGGCAGCCTTGTGCCGCAGCTCGCGCACCAGCGAGTACTCGGCCCGGAGCTCGCTGCGGCGCACCAGGAGGTTGTACGTTTCCTCGTAGTCACCTGCCGCTTCGCGCAGAGCGGTCAGCTCGGACAGGGCCCAGAGGTTGCTGTCGTCGAGCCCCAGAAGCTCGCGCAGCAGCGACTCTCCTAGCTCGGCGTCGTTCTGCGCGTTGCAGAGCTCCGCGGCCTGGCGGAAGAGATCCTCGCGGCGCTGTTCGTCGAGCTGTAGCTTGGCCCGCCGGCGCAGCGTCGCGATCAGGTCCTTCTCGCGCCCCGGGGCGTGCTGCAGCTGTTCCACCAGCACCAACACTTCGTCGCTGGACGGATCGAACTCGAGCGCCTTCGTCAGCGCCTGCTCGGCCGCCGCGTTGTCCTCGACCCTGTCACGCTGCCAGGTCGCCAGACGAACGCAGAGCTCCCGCCCGGTGTCCGGAACCAGGTCGGGCGACTTTTCGATGGCATCGCGCAGAGCGGCCGCCGCGCCTTCCCAGTTCCCCGTGATCGGCGCCAACCGTTCGATCTCCTCGAGCAGGGCGGAATCTGTCGGATCGTCGCTGAGCCCCTGTTGAAGCACCCGCTGCGCCTGGGTCGCGTCGCCCACGTCCTCTTCCAGCACCCTGGCCAGGCTGCGACGCATGTCGATACGCTCGCCCGGCGTGTCGGCGAAACCGACCCGCTTCTCGTACAGCGAGGCCAGGCGATCGGTGCGGTTCTGCGAGCGGTAGACGCCCTCGAGGACCTCGGCCGCTTCTTCGAACAGATCGCGGTCGTCGGTGAGCTTCTCCAGCTCTTCGGCCGCCTGCTCGTGCGCCGGAACGCGCTCCAGCGCCATGCGCAGCGACGAGAGCCCGCGCGCAGGTTCGCTGAAGTCGCGGATCTGCAGGACCGCCAAGCGGTAGTACAGCTCCGCCTGCTCGGCCTCCGACTCCTCGATCACCACGCGGCGCTCCAGGATCTCGCTGAGCGCCTGGCTGTCACCGAGTCGCGCATGCAGGCGGTCCAGAGCCGACAGCAGCTCCGGCTGATCGCCGGCCTGCTCGATCGCCCGGACATAGGCCTCCACGGCGCGCTTGTTATCCTCCAGCTTCTCTTCCGCAATGCGTCCGAGCCGGGTGTACAGGTCCTTGGAAATATCCGGATCGAACGTCGCCTGTGCGCGCTCGGACAGAGCGTCGGCGTAGCGAGCCCAGCCGTCCGCTGCCTCTGCGAGGCGTTCGACATCGGCGTGCAGCTCGCTCGCTTCGGGCTGTTCGGTCAGCGCACGCAGCAGCGCGGCCTCCGCCATCGCAGGCCGCTCCAACTTGCTCTCGAACACCTCGGCGATGGTGCGCAATGTCCCGGACCGCTGCGGCGGATCCGTCTCGACGGTGAGCCGGAGCTCGAGCGCGTCGACCAGATCCTCGTGACGGCCACCGGCCTGAAGCACGGGGATGAGGATGCCGGCCACGGTCGAGCGCAGGTCCTCGTGCTCCTTGCCGAGCGTTCGCACTGCCGCGATGCTCTCGCCGTCGTCGGGAGCCTCTTCCAGCACCAGGCGGTAGGCTTCCAGCGCCTCGTCGTAGCTCTGGAGTTGCTCCGAGAGGATTCCACCGATCTGCTTGCGGAGCGCCGAACGCTCTTCCGCCGACTCCGAGGTGCTCGCCTCGAGCTTGAGGTTGTCGAGCAGCTCGGGCCACATCTGCTCGGCACGGTAGAGGCGATTGAGCCCCGTGAGCACTTCGCGGTCGCCCGGCTTGACCGCTAGCGCCTGGCCCAGAGCTTCGATGGCCTGGATCCGGTCTTCCAGCTTTTCCTCGTAGCAGCGGGCAGCGCTCGAGAGCAGGTTGTACTTGAGGTCGATGTCCTCCTCGTCGCATAGCTCCACGCGGCGCTGGTACAGCTCGACCAACGGCTCGGCATCTTCGCGACCTTCCCGGAGGTCGATCAAGCAGTCGACCGTGAACGCACTATCCGGCTCCAGCTCGAGGGCCCGCTCGTAGGCCTCGATAGCGCCTCCCGGGTCTTCCAGCATGTCGCGCTTGGCTTCGCCGATGCGCCGCCACGCGCTGGCGCGCTCCTCGTCGTCCAGCAAGAGGTCCGCTTTCGCCGTCAGCGCACGCACGACCACCGGCCAATCACTGAGCAAGGTGGCCAGGCGCTCCATCTTGTTCAGCGGCTCGATGTCGGCCGGGTCCACATCGTGCAGACGGCCGTACGCTTCCAGTGCGCGGCGGGGATCGTCACGGTGTTGGTCGTGGACGCGCGCCAGCGTGGCCAGGATCTCGCGCCTTGCAGCCAGGTCGGGTTGCTGCTCCAGCACCTCGTCGTAGGTGTCGGCCAGCTGACCCCAGGCGCCGATCGACTCGGTCAGTCGTTCAAACTCGCCGCGCACGTCTGCGTCGTCCGGATCGATCTCGAAGGCGACCTTGAGCGCGCGCTGCGCGCGGGCCAGATCGCTGCCCCGCTCCTCCCAGAGCTGTGCCGTCTCGCGCAACACCGCCACCTTCTCGGCGGGATCCTGCGCGAGCTCGTAGCGATCCTCGTTGAGCTTGATGAGGTGCCGCCAGTCATCGGCCGACTCGTACAGCGGGCGAAGGATCTCGACCACGCGCTCCTTGTGCACGTCGACCTCGAGCAGCGCTTCCAGCTCGGCAATGGCGTCGCCGTTCGTCGGCACCATACGCACGATCTCGTCGAGCTGGTCGATCGCGCGATCGACATCTTCCATTTCCTTCTTGAACAGCCGCGCCAGGGCAAGCCGATAGGTGGCCGCGGATTCCGGCGTCTCGGCAAGCTCGGCCCGCCGCAGATACAGCTCGGACAGATCGACCCAGCGCTCTCGCTCGCGATACAGCTCGGTCAACGCATCGAGCGCGACTGCGTCGCTCTCGTCCACGTCCAGCGCCGAGCGATGCGTGTCGATCGCCTCGTCGACGAGCCCGAGCTTCTCGCGCTGCAAGGCGGCGATGGTGTGCAGGATTCCGAGCCGTTCGGCCGGCTCGAAGCGATGGTCGAGCGCATCGCGGTACAGCTGCACGCGCTCTTCGTACTTCTCTGTCTTCTGCAGGATCTCGTCGACGGCGTCGAACAGCGGCTGGCTCTCGGGCTCGAAGGCCAGCGCCCGGCGATAGTAGACCAGCGCCTTGTCGTGTTCGTCGAGCTCGGCGAAGATCTCGCCCGTGCGGCGCGCCAGGCGCGCGGTGGAGGGATCTTCGCCTACCGCTTCCTCCAGCTCCGCCGCGTAGATCTCGGCGAGGCGACGCTCTGCGCCGGCGACCTTCGCCAGGCGTTCGACCTCGGCCAGAGTCTCCTCGTCGGCAACGTCCTCGTGCAACAGCTTGGCTGCAGTCTCGAGCGCTGCGGAATAGTCTTCCTGCTGCTCCTCGTACAGCTGCGCGAGCCGGCCGAGCAGGTCGCGGCGCTCGTCCGGATCCTGCGTGAAATCGAGCCGCGCCCGGATGCAATCCATCACCTTTGCGAAGTCCGCCCGGAGCAGGTACACCGGCTCGAGCAGCGACGCGGCGCGCGCGCGCGATTCTGCTTCGGGAGCCTCGGCCATCATGCGCTCCAGCTCGGCGATGGAACCTTCGTGCTGCTTTTCGAGCTCGAGCGCCCGTTCCAGCTCGTCGAAGGCCCGTTGCGCGTCGTTCTGGTGCTTGGATGCGACGCCCGCGATCTTCACGTGCAGCTCGGGCGTGTCGGACGATTCCAGCTGTCGCTGGTACAGCTCGACAAGCTCGCTCCAGCGCTCTTCTGCGGCGTAGAGCTTCTCCAGCGCCTCGATGGCCGCCGGGTCGAGGTCAAGGTCGAGGATCGTCTCGTAGACCTCGATAGCCCGCGCGTTGTCCTCGATCACGTCGGCCAGGAGCCGCGCGCGGCGGAACAGGAGCTGTTTGCGTTCGTCGTCGCCCTCCGCCGCTTCGACCCGCCGTTCCAGGATCTCGAGCAGGTTCTGCGCGTCCCCTGCCTCCTCGTACAGCGACTCGAGCGCCGAAAGCGCCTGGCGATCATCCGCCCTCAGCTCCAACGCCTTCTGGTAGTACTCGCGCGCCAGCTCGCGATCGGCGAGCTGGTGCCGCGCCAGGTCGGCGATCTTGAGCGTCACCGCGAGCTGCACCTCGCCGTCGAAGATCTCCGCAACCACCTCGCACAGGAGCTTGACGTACTGGGCCTGCCGCTCTGTAGCGCCGGCCAGCCGCTCCAGGTGCTCGAGCCACGGCTCCAGCTCGGCGCGTCCCGCCGCCTCCCGGACCGCTCGTTCTGCATAGCCGAAGGCGCGTCCCTGGTCTCCGAGCGCGCCCTCGGCAACCTGCATCGCGCGCTCCAGCCCTTCCAGCCGGCTCATCGGGTCGTCCGCGGCGTCGATCTCGATCTCGAGAACCTTGAGCAACCGCTCGTTGTCGCCGTCCGTCTCGTAGATCGGGTGCAGCACTTCCGCCGCCTCGCGACGCGTCGGGATGTCATCCACCTCGAGGAGTATCTCGAGCGCAGTCCGGCTCGGCGCGTGGCTGGTATCGAGGCTCAGCGCGCGGCGGTAGGTCTCCAGCGCGCCCTCCAGGTCGCCGAGATGCTGGCGACGCAGATCGCCCAGGCGCGCCAGCATGGAGAGCCGCTCCGCGTCGTCCTCGGTAATGTCGAGGTGCACCTCGTAGCTCTCGCCCAGCTCGTCCCAGCGCTCGGCGGATTCGTAGAGCTTCTCGATCGCCGACAGTGCCTGAAGCTCGGGACCAAACTCGTCGATCACCGCCCGCCAGGCATCAATCGCCTCCGGTACGCTCGAGAGCTGGCCGGCAAGGATACCGGCCGCCCGCGTCATCAGAGTCCTGCGCTGGTCGCCGTCCTCCGCGATGTCGCGACGCCGTTCGATGATTTCGACCAGTTCGCGCCAGCGCTCGGTCTGTTCGTACAGACGATCGAGTGCCGCCAGCGCCTGCTCGTCGCCGGGGCTCTCCTCCGACCGCGAACGCCAGGCCTGGATGGCTCCGTCGGTGTCGTGCAGCACGCTGTCGCACAGCTCGCCTAGACGGCCGAGCAGATCGCGGCGCACATCGCCATCCTGGTCCATCGCCACCTGGGTGCGCAGCACGCCGGCGAGCTTCTCGTGCTCGCCGCTACCCACGTAGATGCGCTCCAACGCGCGCGCCGCCGGCAGCACCAGCTCCGCGTCGCTCTCGTCGAGCGTGATGATGCGACGGTAGGTCTCCTCCGCCCTTCCGGTGTCGCCGAGCAGATCCTCGTAGATGTGCGCGACCTGCATCAGGATCTCGCCCTTCATACCGGGCGTGTCGGCGTGGTCGGCCGCGGTGCCGAGTACCTCGGCGACGCGCGCGTGGGCTCCCACCCGGCGCCCGATCTCCAGCAGTCGCTCGCGGGACTCGACGTCGAGCGGGTCGAGCGGCACCAGACGAGCCAGCGACTCCAGCGCCGCGTCGTCGTCGTGCAGCCTGTCGTCGCGCAGGGTCGCGATGCGGCGGAGCAGCTCCTTCTGCTCGTCGAGTCGTATTGCCTCGTTGTCCTCGCCGGCCCCGGCGTCGAGCGCCTCGAGTCGTATCACCAGCACGCGCACCAGGTCGCGGATCTCGTCACGCGCCTCGTACACGCTCTCGAGCATGCGCGCGGCACGTCCCCTGAGGCTGCCGATCTCGAGCATCTTCTCGGCCAGCTCGCGCGCGTCGTAGTCGTTCGGCTTGTCCCTGAGCACGTCCTCGACGTGCACGACGGCCTTGTCGGGCTCGTGCAACTGCTCGAGCTGGATGCGGGCCAGTCTCAGCTTGAGCTCGGAAGCCTCCTCGCCCGCCGCCGTGTCGAGTCGCCGCTCGAGCAGCGCGGCCAGATCCTTGTGACGCTCCTGGCGGGCGTAGAGCCGATCCAGGGCGCGCACCGCGGCATCGTGCAGCGGATCGATCTTCAGGATGCGCTCGTAGTAGCGCGTGGCCTTCTCGGCGTCCTCGATGATCTCCTCGCAGATGAGCGCGACCTCCACCAGCATGTCGACGCGCCGGGCAGTGTCGTCGGTCGCCTGCGACGCCCGATCATACAACGCCTCCAGCTCGCCCCAGCGCTCGGCCGCAGTGAGAATATCCTTGAGCCGCGTGAAGGCGCGCTCGTTGCCGGGATCGAGCGCGAGCACCTTCTCCAGATAGGGCGTCGCACCGATGGGATCGCCAAGCCGGTCTTCGTGCAGCCGCGCCGCTCGCTCGCAGAGCTCGACTTCGATTTCCGCGGGCAGCTCTCCGCGCATCGCATCGCGGAACGTCTCGGCAAGCTCCGTGGGACGACCGGCCAGAACGGCCAGCGAATCGGCCCGATCCCACAGCTCGAGCTCGTCCGGATATTCGGCAACTGCTTTGAGAACGACGTCGAGCGCCGTACCGAACGCCCCGAGCTTCTCCTCGTGCACATCGGCCAGGCGCGCGTACAGGTTCATCCGCTCCGCGCGCTCCGTCGCCTGTGACAGCATGACCTCCAGAGCCTGGGCCTCGCTGCGCGACTCGCCGGTCGCCGCGAACTGTCGGGACAGTTCCTCCGCCGCAGCCGAACGGGCTTCTGGGTTGTCCATCAGGCGCTGGAGAACCTTCATCGCGCGCGGGTCGCCCTCGCTGCTTTCCAGTGCGCGCACTGCCGCCGCGAGCGCGTCCATCGGACGCTCGAGCCTGTCGAGATAGAGCTCGGCCAGATCCACTTCCAGCGCCGCGCGTTCCGCGCCTGCCAGCTGATCGCGATGCTGTTCGATCACCTCTGCCGCACCCGCCGCGTCGCCCGCCGCGAGCAGCAGGCGCGGCAGCGCGCCAAGCGCGACCGCGTTTTCCGGTTCGATCTCGAGCACGCGACGGTACAGGGCCGCCGCCCCCTCACCGGAACCGAAGACTTCCTCTTCCAGTGTGGCCCAGTCCGAGAGGATATGGACCCTGTCCGCGTCGCTCGGCGTGTGCTCGACGCGCAGATCCAGAAGCCACCTGAGCTCGTCGCGGCGGTCCTCGCGACGCAGGATCGCTTCCAGCGCCTGGGCCGCGTCTTCGTCGGAAGGTTCGCGCTCGAGCAGGCGGCGGTAGGTCGCGACGGCTTCGTCGCTGCGGCCCAGCTCCTCGGCGTAGACGCGAGCGAGCTTGAGTGACAGCTCCCGGTGCTCCTCCGGCGACGGACCACCGTCCTCGGCGGCGGTGTCGGCCTTCTTGCGCTTGCGGCGCTTCTTGCCTCCGCCCTCGGGCGGAGCCTCCTCCTGACGCGCCCCGTCGCTCGACAGCCGCGCCTCCAGAGCCTCGACGAACGGCTCCCAGCTCTGGGCCGAGCGCGCCGAATTCTCCAGCAGCTCGAGTGCCGAGGCGTTTGCGGGCGCGAGCTCGTAGGCCTGGCGCGCATAGCCGACCGCCGCCTTGCGGTCGGAGAGCCTTCCGCCAGTCACTTCCACCAGCTTGCCCAGTAGCTCGATCTTCTCTCCGTTGTCCTCGGCGTGCTGCAGCAGGACCTCGTACAGCGCCGGAAGCCGCGCCCACTTCTCGTCTTCCTCGTAGAGCGGCACGAGAGCGCGCGCGGCGCGGGCGTCGTCGGGATGGGTCGACAGCACGCGCTCGTACGAACGGAACGCGCGGTCGGGCTGCTGGAGCCGGGTTTCGTAGACGGCAGCAGCGCGGTAGCTGAGCTCGACCTTCGCCGCGGGCTCCTGCGCCCGGTCGGCCGCGTTGCTGAGCACCTCGGCCAGACCTTCCCAGTCGTTCTGCGATCCGTAGAGCTCCTCGAGCCCGTCGTAGTCACCACTCTCCAGGTACGACTCGCGCAGCACGCGCAGCGCCCTGTGGTGGCCCGGCGACAGCTCCAGCACGCGGCGCCAGGTCCGCGCGGCGCCTGCATGATCGCCGAGATGGTCGGCATACACGCTGCCGAGCTTCTGCAGCACGGAAAGCTGCGCCGCTTCGTCCTCCGAGATCTTCACGCGGCGCTCGAGCGCCTCGGCCAGCGTCTGCCAGTCCTTCGACCGCTCCGAGTACTTCTCCAGCGCGTCGAGCACCTCGACACGCGTCGGGTCCTGGTCGAGCAGCTGCTTGTACAGCGCGACGGCATCCTGACCGCGGTTCAGGCGCTCGGCCGCGAGCTGTGCCATCTCCTTGAGGATGGTGACGCGTTCCGCGCCGTCGGAGGTCTCCAGTTCCCGCTGGAACAGCTCGTAGAGTGCGGGCCACGCGCGCCGCTTGCGATACAGCTCCTCGAGCCGCTCGCGCGCCTCGCGATCCGCCGGCGCCACCTTCAGGAGCGCTTCATAGGCCTCGGTCGCGTTCTGCACGTTGGAGAACTGCTCCAACCAGCGACGCGCCGCCGAACGGTACAGCGCGATCTTCTCCTCCTCGTCGGAAGTCAGCTCGGCCAGCCTGAGCTGGTTGGTCAAAAGCTCGCGCCAGCGGCCGAGCTTCTCGTACAGCTGAACCAGCTCGCGCACCTCGGCAATGTCGTTCTCGTCGAGCTTCTCGTCGAGCTGGACAATCTGGTTGAGTACGCTGACCAGCGCGGTATCGCTCTTGACGTACTGCCGGTAGACGGTGGCGACCTCGCGCAGGATCGACAGGCGCGTCTCGTAGGCTTCCGGATCGGTGCGCTCGAGCTGCTGGCGCAAGAGCTCGACCAGGGCGTTGAACCCCTGCGTCTGCTTGTACAGGCGCTTCAGCGCGTCGCGCGCCTCGCTGTTGTCCGGATCCTGACGCAGCACGGACTTGTACTGCTCGATGGCCTTCTGCGCGTTCTCCTGGCCCTCGGCCAGCTTTGCCAGCTCGCCGCCGAGCGCGACCTTGTCGTGGCCGTCCTTCATCGCGCGCTGCGCGGCCTGCAGCACCTCGATGAGCCGCCGGTCATCGCCGAGCTCGGTGCTGTATTCGCGGTAGAAATCCAGCATTCCCTGGTGGGTGGGGTCGAGCTTGCGGATGCGCTCGAACCAGGACTCGGCGTCGTGCGCGCTTCCACGCATGCGCCAGTGCAGCATCGCGATCTGCAGCATGTCGCCCAGACGTTCGGCGTTGCCCAGATCGTGCGATTGAAGTCCTCGCTCGTAGAGCGCGACCAGATCGTCCCAGCGCTCCTCCTTGGAGTAGTACTCCGAGAGGAACGACATCGCCTCGCCGTGATCGGCATCCTGGCGCAGCACGCGGTCATAGGCGCTCGCGGCGCGCTCGCGATCCTCGAGCTTGTCCTTGTAGAGCCGGGCCAGACGCACGCCCGCCGCAACGCGGCTCTCGGGCTTCTCGGCACGGTCGGCTACGCGCTCGAGCGCGCGCGCCGCTTCCTCCCAGCGCTCGCCACGCCGGTAGAGCCGCTCCAGCATGTGGGCAGCGCGCTCGTTGCTCGGGTCGAGGCGCACGGCGTGCTCGAGCTTGTCGGTGATCGTATTGAGCTCGGCCTCACCGGCACCGAAGCGCAGCTCCATCTCGGCTGCGCGCATCAGCATCGAGCTCTTGTAGACGTCGTCGGGGGCCTGGTCCGCCTCGCCCTCGTAGGTGGAGACCAGCTCCCTCCACTTGCCGCGCTTGCCTTCGCTCTCCTCGAGAGCCTCGGCGGCCTCGGGGTCGTCGGGCTCGAGCTCCTGGACGCGTAGCCAGACGACGCCGGCGCCGTCTTCGTCGAGCAGTTGATCGTGCAGCACGGCCGCCTGCTCCCTGAGGAGCGGCAGCTCGTCCGGCGTCCCCACGGTCGCCTGCACCGCGATCTCGAGCAACGCCGCCGCGGCATCCCACTCGCCGCGCTCGCCGTGCCTCTGTCGTGCGGCCTCGAGCAGACGCAGGAGCTCGGGCGGCGTCAGATCGCCGTCGGACTCCGCCACCGCCTCCCGCAGCGTCTGCCAGGCCTCTCGGGAGTCGGGGTCATCCTGCAAGTGCCCAAGTGCGGTCCGGATCGTCTGCGAATCCATTCTCCACCCGTCGAAAAAATGCGCTTGTGCGGTGCGCGCGGTGTGTGCCGAGGGGGGCCGAGAGTACGCTGCGTGTCGGGGCGTTACAAGCCCGGGAAATCAGCGATTCTGCTTGACTTGTGCCGCCTGCCGGAGCTCCCGGAGCAGGCGTCGCTGGGCCGCCACCGCGGCGCCGTCCGCACCCAGTTCCGCCGCCCGGTCCAGGGCCTGCCGGGCCTCGTCCAGGCGCCCCAACTCGAGCAGCGCGAGGGAGCGGCCGAGCCGGGCGTCGGCGAAGCGGGGGCGCGCCGCGATGATGGCGTCGTACTGGACAAGCGCGGCGGCCGGCTGGTGCTGCTTCAAGGCCAGCGTGGCCAACCCCACGCGGTTGTCCAAGGCCCGCGGGTCGGCCTTCAAGCCCGACTCGTAGGCCTGCCGGGCGCCGGCGCTGTCACCCCGTCGCATCCGCACCAGGCCCAGCGCGTGCCACACCTCCGCGTCCCGGGGATTGCGGCGGAGCGCCTTCACAAGTCGCGGCTCGGCGAGCTCCACCTCGCCCCAGCGCGCGGCGCGCAGGCCGCCTTCGCGCGGACCGGCCTCGTCGCGCGGCGCCACCTGCGCAGCGCGGTCGTACATGGCCAATGCGTCGTCGTAGCGGTGCGCGAGCTCGTAGGCGTGACCCATCTCGATCCAGGGCACGGGACTTGCTTTTCCGAGTACGTTGCCGAGCTGCTCCGCTTCACGTTCCGCAGCGCCCAGGTTGCCGGTGAGCGCAAGCACGCGGACCAACATGCGGCGGTCCTCGATCGCCGGAGGGTGCTTCCGGATGTCGGCACGCAGGACGGCGGCCGCCTCGTCGTAGCGCCCCTTCTCGGCGAGCAGGGCGGCGTCCTGACGGGCGTCCGAAAACCCCGCCGCGCATCCCGCCAGCATGACCGCGATCAGCGCCGCTCCCAGTCGATCCCGCACGCTGGGAGGCTAGTGCGGCGCCCTCCGCCCGCCAAGGCGCTAGCGCGCCTCGGTTCACGGTACCCCGGCACTTGCCGGCGCTGTTGCCCGGCGAGCTGAACGATCGCCACTGGCAGGTCATCGACTACTTCCGGAAAGAAGCCGGGCTGACGGCGATCATCAGTGCAGCCAGCCCGAGCCCCCATAGGGAGGCTTCTGCTCCCCGATCATCGCGTGGCGCCAGATGTACTCTCCAGGCCGTACCAGTACGTTTTCCGAGCTGGGCACGTGCGTCCTATCACCGACGGTGAGCCGGTAGTCGCCCGGCGGCAGTGGCAACACCAGCGGCAGAGCCCGCCGGCCAGTCCGGCTCGCTTCCAGGGAGCGTCGAGCAACCGACTTCCCGGCACGGCTCGAGACATCGACGCTGCCGCGCGAGATGTCCGCCGTCACGACGATGCCCTGCCCTGGCGGCGGAAGCCTGAACGGCGCGCCATCGCCCCTGAGCCACTCCAGCGGATGCCGGTGGCGCTCTTTCCGCTTCGACCCCGCGCAGATCCTGGTGCTGGTCGGAGCGTAGTCGCATTTGCCGTCGGTGTACTCGACCCTCGCGACCACGGTCGCGCGGCCCTTGGCCTCGATACGGATGTGGTGGTTTCCGGTCGGGAACCCGATGGTCGTCGGCTTGCCGGCGCTGACGCTGTTCGTCGCCTTCGCGCCGTCCGCGCTCTCAATCTCGACCTTCGCGTCGGGTGTGATCCAGACCTCGGCGCGGTGACAAGCGACGAGCGCCAGCGGGAGTAGCAGGAGCGGAGCCCGCATCTATGTGGAGCAGATCTTGCGGTTGCTCGCGCCGCCGCCGGTGGAGCGGCAGGTGAACGCGGCGTTGCCCAGCTTCTGGCAGTAGACGTTCGCGTCGGTGTAGCCGGCAGCCTTCACGGCGGCGTCCTCGCAGCTCAAAAAGCAGTAGCTTTCGGGCTGGTTCTCGAACGGCGAGCACACTTCCTTGAGCCCCGTCCGGCACTCGCCGGGAACCGCGCAGCAATCGGTGTCGGCCGTGCACAGGTGCGTGCAGTAGCCGTTCGGCACCTTGCTGAGGCACGTGACCGTGCCCTTGATCTGCGTCTGGTCCTTCACGTCGGGGTAGCAGGTCGCTGCCGTGGCGCACGTGCTCCCCGCTTGCTCGCCGGGCGGCGCGCCACCGCTTCCGCTGCTGCCACACGCCGTCGCGACCAGCGCAGCGCCGAGAAGAAACAGCATGCCACCGCGAACCCTTTTCATAGGAGGCAGGCTAGACGAGGCAAGGCGAGCCAGCAACGGCCATTCAGCGCACGACGACGCCGAGCGCGTTCGACGCATACACGCCACGCACCGCCGACTTTTCCACGAGATCGGAGCCGAGTGGAACGCCGCGCGGCTTGAAGCGGCAGAAACGGTACACGACCCAGAGCGTGTAGGCGCCCGGCCGCCCGATGCCCGCGGTCCGGAGGTGGCTCGCCCAGCCGTTGTCCGCGACCTTGCTGCGTCGCGCGCCGGCGGGGATCGAGACGTAGTCGCTCTTGTCGATCGCGTTGACGTTTCCGCAGCGACCGCCAACGAATGCCCAGCGGTAGAGCTTGCCGTTCGATTCGTCGCGCAGATACAGGTCGTAGCCCGGGTCGCGCATGTGCTCGAGCGTGCCGTCGAGCGGGCGCACGACGGTGAGCGGCTGGGGGGAGCGATTGTGGAACGTCAGGCGCAGTTCGAGCTCCTGTACGGGCGAGCGCTTCACGGGACCGGTCAGGTCGAGCTCCAACGCGCCGCCGTCCGCCGTGCTCGGCGGCGGCACGCTGCCGCTGACGGCGTAGAAGCCGTAGTCGCCGTCGAAGTCGGGTGCCATCAGCAACTGCGAGCTGTTGGCGATCGGCGGCGCAAGCGGACGCTTGCGATCAATCGTGGCGACGCGATCGCGACAGCTGGGCGGCACGTTCGACAGCTGTGCGAGATCGGTGATCGCCGCTCCTGCCCTGCTTGCGGGCTCTGCGGACACCGACGGCGCGGGCTTCTCGCGCTTCAACGGCGCCGGCCGCACAGTGCTGCACGCACCGAGCACGACCAGCGCGACAACCCCGATGCCGACAAGCCGCGCCACAGTCTTTGTGACCCGCGCGGGGAGGAAGCCTTGGGAAGCCAAGTGCTCGAACGCGTGGCCCGCTCGTCGATTTCCGAGCCGGGCGTGGTCGAATGCATCCGCAGCGGGATCGCCGGCCTGAAGTTCCACACTGCCGACAAGCCGACTGGCGCGTCGTGGACGTTCGCGTTCCGGAACCCCGGGTAGCCGCTTCGCCAAGCGACGGGAGTGGGCTGCGGCGACGGTCGGGGCGCGCCTGCTTTGGGACCTGGTTGGGTGCGCCAACGGACAAGCGAGGACGAGCGCGGGTTGCGACGCAGAGCGAGCCCGGGCAATCGGGCCGCCACTTCCAGCTTCAAGCTGCGGCTTGACGCGCTCCGTGTCGACCTCGCCGACATTTGTGTCGCCAAGCCGCGGGCTTCACGCGCTTCGTGTCGGTCAGACCGACATTTGTGTCGCCGAGCCGCGGCTTCACGCAGTTTGTGTCGGCCTCGCCGGCACTTCCGTCGCCAAGCCGAAGCTTCGAGCACTTTCTGTCGGCCTCGCCGGCACTCCCGCGCCGTGCACGCAGGACGCACCGGGCGATATGCCGCCCGTCAGCCGCACTCTTGCGCCGCGCGGCGGGGACAGCTAGGCCGGCGTGCATGAAGGCGAGCGATATCAAGACCATCGCCGTGATCGGCGCTGGACAGATGGGTGGCGGCATCGCACAGGTGGCCGCCGGCAAGGGCTACACGGTGCTGCTGAGCGACGCGAGCGTTGAGCGCGCGCAGGCCGGCAAGGACAAGATCGCGAAGATCCTGGGCAAGCAGGTCGACAAGGGGCGGATGAAGGCGGAGGAGCGCGAAGCGCTGCTCGAGCGCATCCACCCGATCGGGGCGGACCTGGAGGGCGTCGAGAAGGCGGACCTGGTGGTCGAGGCCGCAACGGAGGACCGCGAGCTGAAGATCGACATCTTCAAGAAGGCCGACTCGAAGATGAAGCCCGACGCCATCCTCGCGTCGAACACCTCCAGCATCTCGATCACGCGGCTGGCGGGGCAGACAAGTCGCCCGGGCAAGGTGATCGGCATGCACTTCATGAATCCCGTGCCGCTGATGAAGCTGGTCGAGATCGTGAACGGCGTGCAGACGGACCAGGAGACAACCGACACCATCCGCGAGCTGTCCGAGCAGCTCGGCAAGACGGTCATCACGAGCAAGGATCAGCCCGGCTTCGTCGTGAACCGCATGCTGATCCCGTTCCTGAACGAAGCGTGCTTCGCGCTGCAGGAGGGGCTCGGTACGCCGGAGGATATCGACCAGGGTGCCAAGCTGGGCTTGAACCACCCGATGGGGCCGCTGGAGCTCGCCGACCTGATCGGCCTCGACACGCTGCTGTTCATCGCGGAGGTCCTGCACCGCGAGTTCGGCGACGACAAGTACCGCCCCGCCACGCTGCTCCGCAATCTGGTCGCCGCGGGCTGGTACGGCCGCAAGGTGGGCCGCGGCTTCTACGTCTACGACGACAAGGGCCAGAAGACGGGACGGGCTTTCGAGCGATGAGCTACGAGACACTTCTGGTCGAAGAGGCCGACGGCATCGTCACCATCACGGTGAACCGCCCCGACAAGCTCAACGCGCTGAACGCGGTCGTTCTCCGCGAGCTGACCGATGCCGTGGAGGCGCTCGGCGACGCGCGCGTCGCGATCCTTACCGGTGCGGGCAAGGCGTTCGTCGCGGGCGCGGACATCGCCGAGATGAAGGACATGAGCGCCGTGGAGGCCAAGGCCTTCAGCGACTCGGGGCATCGGCTCGGCTATCTGATGGAACAGGCGAAGTGCCCGATCATCGCGGCGGTGAACGGTTTTGCGCTGGGAGGCGGGACGGAGCTCGCGCTCGCCTGCGACTTCATCTACGCCTCGGAGAAGGCGAAGTTCGGCCAGCCCGAAGTGAACCTCGGACTGATGCCCGGCTTCGGCGGCACACAGCGGCTGGCGCGCCGGGTCGGCATCGGCCGCGCGCGCGAGCTGGTCTACAGCGGCGCGATGATCGACGCGGCGGAGGCGCTGCGCATCGGGCTGGCCAACCAGGTGGTGCCGCACGACGAGCTGATGGCCAAGGTGCGCGAGCTCGCCGGGACGATCGCCTCGAAGGCGCCCCTCGCCGTCGCCGCAAGCAAGCGAGTGATGGCCCGCGGCTACGACGCGGACCTCGCCACGGCCAACGAGCTGGAAGCCACGGCGTTCAGCGCGCTTTTCGGCAGCGAGGACCAGCGCGAGGGCACCGCGGCCTTCGTCGAGAAACGCAAGGCCACGTTCAAGGGGCGCTGAGGGACTTTCCCGGCCCTGGCGCGCGTTTTCCCACCTGGAATGCGACATTCCTCGACGCTGAAGCTCGCCCTGGCCGCGGCTGCCGTGCTGCTCGGTGGCTGCAAGGGCTGTGAGCACGACAAGCCCTACACTCCGTTCGGCATCACGTCGGCGCTTCCCAACGTCGAAAGCGCCAGCGCGGCCCCCAGTGCCAGCGCAGCGCCGGCCTTCGCGCCCCATCAATCCGAGCTGGCCCCCGCCGGCGCGAAGGCGTGGAGCTTCGGCGGCGAGAAGCTATCCGCGCCGCGGGGTCGCGTGTTCGAGCAGGCGCTGTCGGCCGACTTCAACGGCGACGGCAAGCCCGACGCGGTGGCCTGGACTCTTCCGGAGAAGCCTGCGCCCGGCGTCGCGGCAGGGGAGCTCTGGTACTACCCGTCCGGGGGCGCGCCCGCGCGGCTCGCGTCGCTGCCTGGCTTCGTTCCCACCGGAAAGAGCTGCAAGCTCGAGACGAAGCTCTCGCAGACCGGCGAGCACTCGCTGACGCTCGACGCCGGCGCGAAGTGCGGGGCCGGTTTCATTCCGCGATCGCCGGTTCGCAGCATCTCCGTGCTGGAACCGGAGCGGAAGCGTCCTGTCCTGCTGGAGCTCCGGGCGGCGGCGCCGCCAAAGGGCGAGTCGATGGAGCTCGCGGTCGACTCGAGCGACCGCGACAAGGACGGACGCGACGACATCGACCTGACCATCACGGTGCAGAAGGACGGCTCGTCGCGCCCCGCGCGCGCGCACCTGGTGTGGCTGGATCGCACGGCGGGGCCGTCGCGCGAAGCGGACGAGCCCAAGCGCTCGTTCGATCACATCGCGTCGCTGGAGCTGATCCGCTCGAAAGGCAAGCACACCAGCCGCTCGGTGCCCGACGGCATCGGCAACGAGCGGCGGTTGATGTCGGTCCTGTGCGACGAGGGCGGCGTGCCGCGGCTGTTCGATCGCGACGGCAGCGCCTTCCGCTGCGGCAATCCCACCCTGGCCTTCAACCGCATGGCCCAGGCGGAGCTCCAGGCCGCGCTCACGCAAGGCGACGTGGAAGAAGCCTTCGCCGTCCTGAACCGCGACTGGGCCAGCGGCAAGACGCTCCAGAAAATGGAAGCGGCGCTCGAAAGAGCCACGACGGCGCTCGACGTGGCCGAAGTGCTGACGCCGGCGGCGAAGCCAGTCCCCCGCGAAGAGCAGCCGCGCTGGAGCCCGCTCCGCTTCGAGCCGACTGGCGCGCTTCTGGTCCAGACGCCCGACGGGCTGGTGCGCGTCGCACCGGACGGCCACGACGAGCTGCCGCTCGACCCGGAAGCGGGCGTGGAAAGCTGGCCGCTCGGCGTGACGGCGAGCGACGGCCGGCGTTGGACCGGCATCGCCGACGCCTGCGATCGCCCCGAGGTGCTGCTCACGTTCAACGATGCGCGCAACATCCCGATGCCGCCGGTCGCGACGCGCCTGCTCTCGCCGCGCCCCGGAGCGTGCCGGGGCGGCAAGCCGCCGCGAGTCCCCGCCCCCGCGCCGCTGTCGTGGCAGCCGGGACGCGGACTGGAAGCCCTGGTCGCGGGCTCGCACATCGGACCGGCATCGCACGACAGAGCGCCGGGCTCGCCGCGCTCACCGGACGGCAAGCTCGTGGTCGTGTCGACGCGGCGCGGCCTGCTCGTGACGGGCGGCGACAAGCCCGAGCTCTGGAAGCGCGCCGGCCTCGACGCGCTCTCGCTCACCGACTGCGTGGTGGCGAACGGCGCGCGCGCCGTCGCGTGCATCGAGCACGGCCGCGTGAAGCTGCTACGACGGCCCTAGGCGCGCGACGCATCCGGTCACCCCCAGCGAAGCGACAGCGAGCCCACGACGAGCGAAGCGAGTCGCGTCGGGGGTCCGGGGGCGGTGAGCCCTATGTCAGGGAGCCTTGACGCGCTCGAGGTAGCTCTTGGTGCGCGTGTCCACCTTGATCCACTCGCCTTCGCTAATGAAGAGCGGGACCTGCACGGTGGCGCCGGTCGAGACCGTGGCTGCCTTGGTCACGTTGGTGGCCGTGTCGCCCTTGGCGCCCGGCTCGGTCTCGGTGATCTGCACGGTGACGTGCGGCGGCAGGCTCACGCTGACCGGATTGCTCTTGTAGAGCGTGATCGTCACGTCGATGCCGTCCATGAGGAAGTCCGCGGCGTCGCCCACCACGTCTTTGTGGACGCTCAGCTGCTCGCCGGAGTTCGCGTTCATGAACACGAACATGTCGCCGTCCGGGTAGATGTACTGCAGCGACTTGTCCTCCACGTCCGCCGGCTCCAGCTTCTCGCCCGAGCGGATGTTGCGCTCCAGGTTCCCGCCCGTGAGCAGGTTCTTCATCTTGGTGCGGGTGAAGGCCTGGCCCTTGCCCGGTTTGACGAACTGGAAGTCGACGACGATGTACGGCTGCCCGTCCATCATGATCTTCAGGCCTTTACGAATGTCGCTCGTATCCATGGGACTCCGGAAGCAGCCCCGGACGGGGCGCGGGGTAGGTCTGCCGGCGTGCCGCCTCCCCGGCGGCTCGTTCGGCGACTGAGGCTCTAGCGGGGGATCGGCCCACATTCAAGAGCCGTGGGCGCGGACAGCCCGCCGCCGCGCCTTCCGGCTGCTGCGCCGGGCAGCCGCGGCCCAGGCCCGAGGGCCGGCGAACGCGCCCGAGCTTGCCGGGACCCGGATTGAGCGATACTCCGCTCCCGAGGCGCCCCCGGGATGGACGAGTACGAGCTGGAAGAGATCAAGCGCGAGATCGTGGAGAGCCGTTCGCTCACGATCAAGACGAACAATCTCGTCAACGCGCTGGCCGCCGATCTGAAGAGCATCGCCAAGCGCCAACAGGGCTACGAGCGGCGCATCTTCTTCAACAGCGCCACGGCCTACGTGGTGACCATCGCCGTCCTGTTCATCGCGCTCAAGCTCGCCTGGGACGCGAAGATCGACTCTGTGCGCGCCGAGACGAAAGACAGCTCCGCCCAGGTCAAGCAGCTCCAGGCGCAGCTGAAGGAAGTGCAGGAGCGCGAAGACGCGCGCGCCCGCGCGAGCCGCAAGGCGAGCGAGTTCTACGACCTCATCGCGCATCACAAGCGACAGAAGATCGTCGACGGCTACGCCGACATCAAGAAGCTGCCGCTCACGCGCGCCGAGCAGGCCATCTTCAGCGCCGAGTACGACAAGGCGAAGAACGAGCTGTCGCTGATCGCGTACCAGAACGGGCTGGACGACATCCGCACGGGTCGCTGGCACGAGGCGGCGCAGGCATTCCGCGAGTCACTCGCCGACAAGGACGACGCCGCGCACAGCCCGGACGCGCGCTACGAGCTCGCGCGGGCGCTGCGCCAGCTGGGCCAGCAGCGCGAAGCGATCCCGATCCTGGTGCAACTCTCCGAAGCTTCCGCCGACAAGGAAGTGATGGACGACGCGACGTGGCTGCTCGCCCAGGCGCAGCTGGATATCCAGGCCTGGAACGACGCCAAGACCACCATGCGTTCGTTCATCCGTCGTTTCCCCAAGAGCCCGCACATCAACGACGTGCGCGGCAAGCTCGCCGAGATCTCGCTGTTGCACTGACGGCCGACGTGGGCGCCAACGAAGGCGGCACAGGCGGTCGACCTCTTCCTCGTCCAGCAGTCCGACGGCGCCGCTCAGGGCGCGGTCGGCACGACGGTGATGGCGGGTAGGTTCCACCAGCCGGGCGTCGCGATGTCGATGCGCGGGCCGACCACGATGATCGCGTAGGTCCGGCCGTTCTCGAGCTTCGAAACGCCGCCCCGGCCGAGCGCGTCGGACCAGGTCTGCGACGGCGCGGACGTGCTGCCGGAGAGGGCCTCGAGCGGCACGGTCCCGATCGGCGTGCCGTAGTCGACCAGCGCGTGATCCAGATCGGGCGGCCGCGGCAGGATCGCGCCGAAGCCGAGCCCCGAAGCCACGGGCAGCGCGTTCTCGGTCGTGTTGGGCGGCGTACCGGACTGGACGGTCAGGTTGTCGGTGGCTCGCGAAGCGTTGACCGCCTGGAGCCCCAGCCGTTCCGCCGCGGTGATGCGCGACATGCGTACCACCACGGGCGTGAGCGTCGGCTGGTCCGGCGCGTAGCCATCACCGCACACGGCCTGGTCGAGGCTGTCGCTGAAACCAGGGGCGCCCATACATCCGGCGGCCACCAGCAGGTAGCTGCGCCCGCCGGTGAGCGTGTCAGCGGGCAGCACGGGCAGAGCCAGGGTGCGCAACGGGGGCGCAACGGGCGGCGGCGCGTCGACGGCGGCATCGGACGGTGCGTCGCCCGTAGCGTCCGTGGATGCGTCGGCTGCGGCATCGGACGGTGCGGCGTCGGCGCCCGCGTCCTGGGCGGCTGCGTCGGGCCCAGCGTCCGGTGCGGACATCTGCTGGGCGAGCGCGATCGCGGCGTCGCAGGTCTTGCCGCTCACCAGCGACAGATCGCCCGCGATGACGATCGGCTGGATGGCGTCCTTGGCGAAATCGAGACCCTGCAGCGATGCCACGGACGTCGCGTGCGCGAAGTCGAGCCCCTGGGCGGGCAGCGGCGAGCCGACGGGCAGGCTCGCGCCACCAGTGTCGACGCGCGCGAAACAGAACGCGATGCGCGTCGCGTCCACCACGCCGTGCACCAGCGTGAGCCGGTCCGGTCCCGTCGGCTCGGTCACGTCGGGCGCCGCGTCGGGCACGCCTCCGCCGCCACCCTGCGCGTCGGGAGCTGCGTCGGGTAGCGCGCCGCCCGATCCGCCGCTCGACGGTTGGGTCGCGAGCAGGTCGTGGTTCGACGTGCAGGCCCCCGCGCCGACCAGCAACGCGAACCCGGCAGCGGCGAGCAGGCGCGCCATCTCCGCCGTTCTAGCCTGGACACCTGCCGGCAGCACACGTGGCAATATGCCACGCTTTCCATGACAAATTGTAGCGTTTTGCTACAATTTCCGCCTTTCCGAGCCGCCACTTGACACTTCGCATGCCCAGCGTACAAGTAGGGGCATGAGAACTGACATGTCAGTTCCGAAGAAGAAGCGTCGGACCTACCTGCCGGCGGCGGAGCGGCGCGACCAGATCCTCGACTGCGCGCTCGAGGCCTTCGCCGAGGCCGGCTACCACGCGACCAGCATCGCGGACGTATGCAGCCGGGCGGGCATCGGCCGGGGCACGCTGTACCAGTACTTCGACGACAAGCGGGCGCTGCTCGAGGCGCTGGCCGAGCGCATCACCAAGCGCATCGTCAAGAGCTTTTCGGAGCGCGAGCGGTTGCGCGTGCCGCCCGGCTTCAAGCCTACACGACAGCAGGCGATCCAGTTCGTCGAGCAGCGCTTCGCAGAGGTGCTGCGGGCGGTGTTCGAGGACGCGGCCACAGCGCGGCTGGTGCTGCGCGCGGGGCGAGGCGCGGACGGCGTGGTGGACGGGATCCTGCGCCGCATCGACGAGGCCGCTATCGCGCGCATCGAAGAAGAGCTCCGCGCTGCCAAGGAAGCCGGCGTGATCCGCCCGGTCGACGAGCACTTCGTGGCGCGCTTCTTCCTCGGAGGCGTCGAGAAGATCGTGCTGGCGTACATCGAGGACGATCGCCCCATCGACATCCAGGCCATCGCGCGGGAAGCCGCGCTGCTCGAAGTGCTCGGTATCTACCCGGACGAATAGCGTTTCCACGAGAGAGGTCGAAGATCATGGTGCATTGGTTCCCTCCGTACGAGATGGTGGAGAAGGCCGCAGTCGAAGACGCGGCGGTGAAGACGAAGCGCCTCGAGCGACTGTATCACCTGACGCAGAAGCACTCGTGGGACGGCAAGGCGGTCTTCGGCGCGCTCGTGGACAAGTACGGTCCGCCGGGGCAAGGCATGGACGAGGACAAGCGCCAGGCGCTGTCGCGCATCATGACGGTCCTGATGTGGGGCGAGCTGGCCGCCTGGAACATCTCGGCGGATCTGGCGCTGACCATCGAGGACATGGACGCGAAGATGGCCGCGACGGCGCAGGTGTTCGACGAGGCGCGGCACTTCTACGTGATGCGCGACTACGTGATGGCGCTCGGGCCGGTGCCGCCCATCGGCGGCATCCCGCAGCGGCTCCTGCGCAAGGTGCTGGAGGCGCCGACGCTGGCGACCAAGCTCGTGGGCATGCAGCTCCTGTTCGAGACGAATGCGGTGGTGATGTTCCGGCGCATCGGCGAGAGCAACGTGTGCCCGATCCTGCACGAGCTTCTGCCCTACTTCGAGCGCGACGAGTCGCGCCACGTCGGGCTGGGCGTGATGTACGTGCCGAAGCTGATCCAGAAGATGAGCCGCGCCGAGGCCAAGCGGACCGCGCGTTTCCAGGTTCAGTGCATCCTGCTCCTGATGAGCGGCGGCTTCGCGCTCCGCGAGGATTTCTCGCTGCTCGAGCTCGATCAGCGGCTGATGGCGCTGCGCGTGACCCACATGCAGGACGACGTGATACGGCAGATGATCGCCCAGCACGGCAAGGGCGTGTTGCGCGCCGTGGGGTCGCCGCGCGCAGGCCTGGGGCCGAAGATCCTCGACCTCATCCACCCGCCGGAAGGGCTCGACAACGCCTCGCCCTGGATCCAGAGCGTGAACAGAGGCCTGATGAAGACCATGCGCGCGGTGGATCGCGCGCTGGCGTAGCCTGGATCCCGTGCTCTAATCCCGCGTATGCGCATCCGCAGCGGTCGTGCCGTTGTCCACTACGAGCTCGGCGGAAAGCCCGACGCCCCTGCCCTGCTCATGATCCGCGGACTGGGGCGCACGCGGCTGCACTGGGGGCGCGTGCTCGACGAGCTCGCCGCGGACTTCCGCCTGGTCACGATGGACAACCGCGGCGTGGGCGACAGCAGCGCGCCGCTTCCGCCCTACTCCACCGCGTCCATGGCGCGCGACGCGGCGCGCGTGATCGAAGCCGCCGAGGTCGAGCGCGCGCACGTCTTCGGGATCTCGCTCGGCGGGATGATCGCGCAGGAGCTCGCTATCCGCTATCCGGAGCGCGTCGACCGGCTGGTGCTCGGCTGCACGCGCGCGGGTGCCGGCAGCGGGCCCGCGACACCGGCGCCGGTGGTGCGGCGGATGCTGGGCGCGATGCGGCTCGGGGCGGAAGGGGCGGTCGACGCGAGCGCGCCGCTGATCCTGGGTCAGCGTTTCATCGACGAGCACCCGGAGGTGATCGCGGAGTGGCAGAAACTCGCGCGACTGCAGCGAGCACGCGTGCACGGCGTGCTGGGACAGCTTCTCGCCGCGGCGCGCCACGACACGGCGGACCGCCTGCATCGCATCCGCGCCAGGACGCTGGTCGTCACCGGCGACGCCGATCGCATGATCCCGCCGGAGAACTCCGGGGGCATTGCCGGGCGCATCCCCGGCGCGCGCCTGCGGATCCTGCCTGGCGCGGCTCACGATTTCCCGACGGAGCGCGCGAGCGAGACCGCCGAGCTACTGCGGAAGTTCCTGCTTTCCTAGCGAGGGGGTCCCGGCGCGCGTCAGAGCTTGCAGTCCGGGCTTCCGCCGTCCGTCCACATCATGAGCTTCATGTCGGGGCGGCGCTTCGCCAGCGCCACGGCGTCGGGGCGGGCGCAGCTTCCGGGCAGCATCAGCTCGTGCAGCGTCTTGACGCGCGCGAGCGACAGCACGTTGTGCACGTGCGTCCCGGGCAACCAGAGCGTGACCAGGGAGGGCGAAGCGGCGAGCGGCGCGATGCTCGCGAGCGGCGTGTTGGTGGCTTCGATTTCCTCCAGATGCTTGAGCCGCGCGAGCGGGGCGAGGCTCTTCACCCGGGTGTCGTCGATGTGGAGCCACCTGAGCTCGGGACAATGCGCGAGCGGCGCGAGGCTGGTCACCCGCGTGCCCCGGATATCGAGCCGGCGCAGCTTCCTCATGCGACCGACGATCGCGAGCGATCGGACCGGGCTGTGTTCCGGGTACGACGGGTCCACGGCCGAGAGGTCCAGCTCCAACACATCCAGAAACGAGAGGAGCGGATCCATCGGGGCCGTGGGGTCGTTGCAGCTGACAGAAAGCGACTCGAGCTTCGCCGGCTCGGGCGGCCGCTGCTTCTTCGAGTCGAAACACGACAGACGAAGCGCCCGGAGCTCGCTGAACTGCGCCAGGGCATCGAAGCCGGACGCGTTGTAGGCGCCCAACTCCCTGAGCTTCGGGGCCGCTCGCGCGACGGCGGAGAGGTCGACGTGTTGCCAGGTGTCGAAGCTCTCGAGCGCGGTGAGACGGGACAGGAGCGATACGTCGACAAGTGCGGGCTGCATGGCGTTCAGACGCAGGCTCTTCACCTGCGTGAGCTCACCGAGCGGCTCGAGCGTCTCGATCGGGTTCATGATCTTGACGCTCCGGAGGCTCCGGATGCGGGACAGCGCCGACAGCGAGACCATCGGGTGGATGTCGATCCAGATGGACTCGAGCGCGGGCAGGTGGCCGAGTGGCGCAAGATCGGACGCGCGCCGCGGGCTTCCCGACAGCGACAGGCTCTTCACGAAGGACAGGTCGCCGGCACGGTCGAGCAGAGGCAGGCATGCCACGTCGAAGTCGGCGACGGTCTTGTCGTCGTGCATGGCGAGCGCCTGGTGTTCGCGCGTGCACGGCGGCAGCGGGGGGCCCGCGTCCGCTGGGGGCGGTGGCGGCGACACGACAGCGCTCGCCGTGACAGGCGGGGGCACGCGCACCGGCGCTGCAGGGCGAGGCGGGGCGGATGGCGTACAGGCTGCGGCCAGCGCCAGTCCCCCGGCGAGGACCAGGCCAACGGCCGCGCGCCACGCCTGCATCGGAGCCCTACGAAGCGCCGATGAGCCGTCCGATGAGCGGGCCGTTGCCCTGGACGGCAGTGCGCTGCTGGTAGAGCGCCATGCCGCGCGGACCGCCGAGCTCCTCGCCGCCGCCAGCGCGGCCTGGGCCGCCATGCACGAGGTTCGGCAGCACGGTGCCGGGCGCGATGGACTTGTCGGCGACCTTGCCGTCGACCACGACCAGGCGGCCGTGCCACGGGGCGAGCAGCGCGATGAGCTCGCCGAGCAGGCGGCGCTCGTCGCCGTAGACGGAGCACACCAGCCCGCCCTCGCCGGCCCGCACCACGGAAGCCGCACCAGCAGCGCTGCCGTTGTAGGGCAGAAGCGTGGCGACGGGGCCGAAGACCTCGTGGGCGTGCACGCTGGTCGCGGCGATCGCATCGTCGGCTTCCAGGAGCAGCGGCGGCACGAAGAAGCCCTTGCCCTCCGGCGCGCCGACGGGCTCGACCTTGTCCGGATCGCCCCACGCCACCTTGGCCTGCTCGAGCAATCTGCGGACACCCTCGTGCACGCTCGTCCGCTGCGCGGCCGTGGCGACCGGACCCATGTCGACACCGTCGGTCGCGGGGTTGCCGACGCACACGCGCGAGAGCCGCTCGCCGAGCGCTTCGCGGACGCGCGGCACGTCGCCATCCGGGACGATGATGCGGCGGATGGCCGTGCACTTCTGCCCCGTCTTCTGCGTGATGTCGCGATGCACGTCGCGGATGAACGCGTCGAAAGCGCTGTCGCTGGCGTCAGGCAGGAGCAGCGCGGCGTTCAGGCTGTCGGCCTCGACGTTGACCCGCACTCCCTGGTCGAGGAGCCGCTCGCGACCGCGGATGCTGCGCCCCGTGTGGCTGCTGCCGGTGAACGCGATCACGTCCTGCCACTCGAGGTGGTCGAGCAGATCGCCCGCCGAGCCGCAGAGCAGGCTGAACGCGCCGGGCGGAAGGATGTTCGCCTCGACTACGAGCTTGACGGTGTGCCACGAAAGCAGCGAGGTGGCCGTGGCGGGCTTGGTGAGCACCGGCATGCCGGCCAGGAGCGCGGTCGCCGCTTTCTCGGCCCAGCCCCAGGCGGGGAAGTTGTAGGCGCCGATATGCACGGCCACGCCGTGTCGGGGCGACAGCACGTGCCAGCCCTGCAGGCGCGAGCCGGCGATATCGAAGGGCTCGCCGTCGACGAGCAGCGTGCGATCGCCGAGCTCTTTTCCGAGCTGGGCGTAGGCCATCAGCGTGCCCGTCGCACCGTCGATGTCGAACTTGGCGTCGCTGCGCGTGTTACCGCCGTTGGCCACGGCCACGGCGATGAGCTCCTCGCGCTTTTCGTAGATGGCCTTGCTCATCTGCTCGAGCAGCGCACCGCGCTCGGCAAAGGTCATCGCACGCAGTGCGGGGCCACCTTCGGAGCGCGCGTGGTCGAGCGCGCGCTTCATGTCGATGCCGTTCGTCGAAGTGCGGGCAAGCACCTCCTCCGTGGCGGGATTGACGAGCTCGGCCTGCGGCTCCTTGCCGGCGACCCACTTGCCTTCGACGTAGTTCTCGAGTGTCTGCACTCTGACGGCCTCCTGGCTATGCGGCGTGCGGCAGGTTGTTACTGGATCTTGATGAGCTTGATGTCGAAAACGAGCATGCCCTGCGGCGCGCCGGGTCGCGGGTGCTCGCCATACGCGAGCTTGGCGGGGATCCAGAATCGGGCTTTCTCGCCCTCCACCATCAGCTGCACGCCCTCGGTCCAGCCCTTGATCACCTGGCCGAGGTTGAAGGTCGCCGGCTGCCCGCGCACGACCGAGCTGTCGAACATCTTTCCGTCGGTCGTCCAGCCCGTGTAGTCCACCGTCACCCGGTTCTGCGCCGTGGGGTGCGTCTTGCCCTTGCCCTTGACCAGGACGTGGTAGGCGAGGCCGGACGCCGTCTTCTTCGCGTTCGCCGGCGGCGCCTTCACGTCCTTGGGGACGGTCGGAGGCTTGGGCATGTGGATGATGCTCAAGAGCTCGACGTTGAAGACGAGCTCGCCCTGTGGTGCGCCCGGACGCGGATGCTCGCCGTAGGCGAGCTTGGCCGGGATCCACATGCGGCGCTTTTCCCCCTCGACCATGAGCTGTAGCCCCTCGGTCCAGCCCTTGATCACCTGGCCGACGCCGAACGTAGCCGGCCGACCGCGCACGACCGAGCTGTCGAACATGTGGCCGTCGGTCGTCCAGCCCGTGTAGTTCACGCGCACCTTGTCCTGGGGCTCCGGATGCGCCGTGCCGTGACCCTTCTGCAGCACCTTGGTGACGAGTCCCGAAGCCGTCTTCTTCGCGTCCTTGGGAGGCTTCGCGACGTCCGCGGGCGCCGGGATGGGCTTGGGCTGCGCCCTGTGGCGGGTGGCCTGCGGGATGTCGGCGCTCTGCTTGAGCTGGATTCCCGGGGGGATGGTGTCGGCCTGGAGGATCGTCGAGTTGTCCGACTTCTTTTTCGAATGGCAGGCGCTGGTGAGGCACAGGGCCCCGACGAGCGCGGCGGAGACAGGCAGGAAACGCATGGCGCGGGAGTGTGCCCCGCGAAGCGGCGGCTGCCAAGCGGTCAGCCGCTCCCGGCCCTCAGCACGTGGCCATGATCCAGCGGGCCGTGGCCGGAGCCGTAGCCGGGCGCGGCGCGGATGGCGGCGTGCACGTAGTCGTGGGCGCGCCGGACGGCATCGGCGAGCGTCCAGCCTTCGGCCACCCCGGCTGCGACGGCCGAGGCCAGCGTGCAGCCAGTGCCGTGCGTGCTGGTGGTGAGAAGGCGCGGGCTCTCGAAGCGGTGCTCGGCGCCGTCGGCGGTGCGCAGGAGGTCGATCACGCTGTCGCCTGGGAGATGGCCGCCCTTGAGGAGCACCGCGGCGGAGCCGAGCGCCAGCAGCCGATCGGCGGCGCGTCCGAGATCGTCGGCGGAGCGGAGCTCGAGGCCCGTCAGCGCCTCCGCTTCAGGCACGTTCGGCGTGATCAGCGCCGAAAGCGGCAGCAGCCGCTCCACGAGCACCCGCCGCGCTGGCTCATCGAGCAGCGACGCGCCGCCCTTGGCGACCATCACCGGATCGACGATCAACGGCACGCCGGTCGCCAGCCGCTCGACCGTCGCGGCGACTGCTTCGACGACCGCGGCCGAGCCGAGCATGCCGGTCTTGATCGCGTCGGCGCCGATGTCGGTGAGCACCAGCTCCATCTGCTCTGCGACGAACTCCGGCTCCACCGGCACGACACCGAACACGCCCAGCGTGTTCTGGGCGGTGAGCGCGGTGATGGCCGTCGCGGCGTAGCCGCCGAGCACCGTCACGGTCTTGATGTCGGCCTGGATGCCGGCGCCGCCCCCCGAGTCGGAGCCGGCGACGATCAGTACGCGTCCGGTCATGACGCCGGGTATACGGCGTCACGGCGCCGGGCGCCGGGCAAATCGTGTCGCCGGCCCGACGGGCCTTTCTAGAGCTTCACGACCGCGATGTTGTCGTAGTCGACGCGGCCTGGATAGTGCGCCGAAAGCCAGACGAGAATGCGCGTCGCGTTCGACGGCGCGACCACGTTCCAGCTCAGCACCTTCCAGTCGAAGTCGTTCTCGGCGGCGCTCGCTGTCTTCGGGTTCTTCACGTCGCCGAAGAACTGATCGTTGGCGTCGAGCCACTGCACGCCGAGCACGAACCAGGCGGCGGGATTGATGGAGTTGCCCTGCGCGCGAACCGCCGCGCTGATGCGATAGGTCGCGCCGCCCTGGATGCTGTTGTAGTCGCTGACGCGCTGGATGGCGTAGCAGTCCCACTGGCCCAGGGCGTCGATGGTCAGCGCATTGCCGGTGCAGCCGGTGGGCGCCGCGCTCAGGTAGACGTGCTGCGACGACGTGCCGGATCCCGCGCAGGTGGTCGGCTGGCCCGGAGCGCGCACCTCCCAGAAGGCCGGCGCGTCGCCGGCCATGCCCTCCTCGAACGTCCCGTGGTCGAGCAGATTGCCGACCGGGTCGGTGCAGACATCGAAGGAGACCCCGGCGTCGTTTCCGGCCGCGCCGCCCGCCGCGCCGGTCGCACCCGTTCCCGACACGCCACCGGAACCTGCCGAAGCATCGCCGTGGGTCGTCCCGCCGGAGCCGCCCGCGTTGCCGGCGACTCCACCGGAAGCGTCGAACCGATGATCGTTGTTGGCGACGCCGCCGGCATCGGATCCGCAGGCGACCGCAAGGGCCAGGACCGCCAGGCCTGCGCCGAACAAGTATCGATACATATGGAGCAAGTGTAGCACCTCGATGACCCCGGTCATCCGCCCCTTTCAACCGGCAACAACGCCAGCCGGGCTAGACGTTTCGCGATTGCACAACCCCGCTGGCGTCACTACGACTACCCTCTGGCGGGGGAGGAGGAGGAGGCGTTTCGATGCGTGACCATTGTCTGCTGGTAGGTCTGGGCTTGCTGCTCTGGGCCGCGCCGGGGCGGGCCGACCTGCCGGCAGGAACGACCGGGACCACGCCGGCGAGCACCGGCTCGACGGACGTAGCCAAGGAGGGCTTCGAAGGGGCCACGAAGGCCGAGGACGACAAGGACGCGAGTGAAGCGAGCGTAGCGGCCGGCGGAATGATCGCGTCGGGGAACTCGCGCCAGCTCGCGCTGACGGCGGCGGGGAAGCTCCGCCTCAGGCGCGACGCGCAGCAGTTCGGCGCAGCGGCGGCAGCCAACTTCGCCCGCGCCGCAGCTCCCGAGCACCCCGACCAGGGGATGCAGACCAGCGTGGAGAACCTGCAGGGGCGCGTGCGCTACGACTACTTCTTCGCGAAGCACTGGTCGGCATTCCTTGCCGTCTCGGGCCGGCGCGACCGCTTCCAGGGTCTCGATCTGAGACTGAACGTGGACCCGGGAGTGGCCTACTACTTCATCGAGGAGAAGAAGAACCAGCTCTGGATCGAGGGCGGCTACGACCTGCAGTACGACATCCGACGCGACGACGCGCTGGCCGGCACGAATCTGTCGAAGACCGACACCCGCCACAGCGGACGCGCGTTCGCCGGCTGGGAAAACAAGGTCAACGAGCGGGTGAGCTTCTCGACCGGCGTCGAGTACATCCAGAGCGTCCAGACGGCACGCGAATGGCGGTTGGACTGGGACGCCGCGCTGAGCTCGAACATCGCGGGAAACTTCTCCAGCGCCGTGACGTTCAGCCTGCGCTACGACAACGCGCCGCTGCCAGGCGTGAAGAAGACGGATATGTTGAGCTCGTTCAACCTCGTCTACGCGCTGATGTAGCCGTAAAAGAACCGGCGGCCCCCCCCGCCAGCACCGTCGGAAATCATGCGCCCTCAAGAAGCACTGGCGGTGGCCGTCCATCTGGGCGTACCTGTTGGCAGCGTCTACTCATGCATCCGGCCGTCCAACCACCCGCCTCCGCCGACTACGCCCGCCTCGCTCCCGACCGCGAGCGCTGGAAGACACCGCGAGGCGAGCTGACCATCTGGCAGCCGTCCGACACGGTCGTGGTCTTCGAGCTCGGGGGGCACATCGGGCGCGCCTTCGTGGAACCGATTATCGAGCGGGTACAGGGCCTGGTCGATGCCGGCGGACGGCCGACCGTCTTCGACGATCTCGAGCGGGCCGTCTCCTACGACGGTGACGTACGGCTCGAGATCACGCGCTTCGCCGCCCGCACCGCGGCGGACGTCGCCGCCACCCATGTGCTGGTGCGGTCGAAGCTGATCGCGATGACCGTCGCCGTGGCCAACCTCGCGCTGCGCCAGGCCCTCACCGTACACAGTAGCCGCAGCGGGTTCGACGAGGCGCTGAGCCGGGCAATGGTCCAGGGCTAGTCGCCCACCTTCGCGCCGAAGCGCGCTTGCCCGCGCGCCGTCTGTGCAATCGCGGGGCCACGTGTTATGGGGATGGCGCGTGCTTTGCGCCGCCGCTGCTCCGCTGGACCGTGGAGTCGTCTGGCAGCCGGGCCTGGAGGGCGGGCGCAACGAGGCGTCCCGTCCCGGCCGCACAGAGCCCGTTCAACGCATGTCCGATCCGCTCATCCTCGTAGAGAGTCTGTACAAGGTTTTCGGTCCGCGACCGAAACATGCCCTCCAGCTTCTGGATCAGGGCCTGTCCAAGGCAGCGATCTTCGAGAAGACAGGCATGACGGTCGGCGTGCAGGATGCGTCGTTCGAGATCAAAGAAGGCGAGATCTTCGTCATCATGGGGCTGTCCGGCTCCGGCAAGTCGACGCTGCTCCGGCTTCTGAACCGGCTGATCGAGCCGACGGCGGGGAAGGTGCTGATCGAGGGCCGCGACGTGACGCGCATGAGCCAGGGCGAGCTGATCGAGGTGCGCCGGCGCAAGATGGCGATGGTGTTCCAGTCGTTCGCGCTCCTGCCGCACCTGTCTGTATGGGAAAACGCCGCCTTCGGCCTGGAGGTTTCCGGTATGGAACGCAGCGAGCGCAAGCAGCGGGCGCTGGCTGCGCTCGAGCAGGTGGGGCTTTCGGCGAACGCCGACAGCTATCCGTCCGAGCTCTCCGGCGGCATGCAGCAGCGGGTCGGCCTGGCACGCGCACTTTCGACCGACCCCGCGGTGCTGCTGATGGACGAGGCGTTCTCGGCACTCGACCCGTTGATACGCACTGAAATGCAGGACGAGCTCTTGAAGCTGCAGGCCGAGCATTCGCGCACCGTGGTGTTCATCTCCCACGACCTGGACGAAGCCATGCGCATCGGCGATCGCATCGCGATCATGGAGGGCGGCCGCGTGCTGCAGGTGGGCACGGCCGAGGAGATCCTGAAGGACCCCGCCGATGACTACGTCCGCTCGTTCTTCCGCGGCGTGGACGTCGCGAACGTCTACAAGGCAGGCGACATCGCCCGGCGCGACCAGGTCACGGTCATCCAGCACGGCGCCGACGGAGTGCGCACGGCGCTGCAGCAGCTCCGCGACTACGATCGCGAGTTCGGATTCGTGCGGGACAAGGACGGGCGCTTCCGCGGCGTCGTCAGTGTCGGCTCGCTGATGGAAGAAGCCAAGGGAGACAATCCCAGGCTCGACCGGGCGCTGCTCGACGTTCGAACCGGTCGATGCCGACGCGTCGTTCGACGAGGTCATCAAGCGCGTGGCCGACAGCGCGTACCCCGTACCCGTTGTCGACGACAAGCAGCACTACCTCGGCGTCATCTCGAAAACGGCGCTGCTCCGCACGCTGGAGAAGACGCCATGATCGCGCTCGCGCCGATCGGCCGTTTGCCGATTGGAACGGAGATCCAGCAAGCGGTGCAGTTCATGCTGCATCACATGCAGGGCCTGTTCGACGCCATCACCTTCGTGATCGGCGGCCTGACGGGCGCGCTGGAAAAGGGACTGCTCTCCATTCCCGCCTGGCTCATGACGCTGGCGCTGGCAGCGCTCGCCAGCTGGCGCGTCAGCTGGCGCTTCGGAGCGTTCACCATCACCTCGCTCGGCCTGGTGGTCGGCATGAACCTCTGGCCGCAGACGATCTCGACACTGGCGCTGGTGCTGTCCGCCACCGTGGTGAGCCTGCTAATCGGTCTTCCTCTGGGCATCTGGGCCGCCAAGAGCGACACGGCCGACCGGGTCGTGCGTCCGGTGCTGGACTTCATGCAGACGATGCCCGCCTTCGTCTACCTGATCCCGGCCGCGATGTTCTTCGGTCTCGGCAAGGTGCCGGGCACCATCGCCACCATCATCTTCTCGATGCCGCCGGCGGTACGCCTCACCAACCTCGGCATCCGGCAGGTGCCCAAGGAGCGGGTGGAAGCCGGACTCGCGTTCGGCTGCACGCCGCGGCAGCTCTTGTTCAAGGTGCAGATCCCGAGCGCGTTGCCCTCCATCATGGCGGGGGTGAACCAGAACATCATGCTGGGGCTGTCCATGGTGGTCATCGCGTCGATGATCGGGGCCGGGGGCCTCGGCAACGAGGTGCTGCGCGGCATCCAGCGCCTGGATATCGGGCTGGGCTTCGAGGGCGGCATCGGCGTCGTGCTGCTGGCGATTATCCTCGACCGCATCACGCAGAGCTTCGGCGCCGGGCGGCGGCGGAGTGTGCGCGACCGGCTCAAGGTGCTGTTTTCGCGGAAGGCGGTGGCGTGATGCCGCGCTGGCTGCGCAGTCTGTATTCGTTGCTTGTCGCTGCGTTGGGAATCGGCGTGTTCGCGTACATCGTCGTCGTCAGCTCCCGGCGCAAGCAGGCCGCCCACGAGCGCAGGGCGTCCGCACGGGCGCCCGCGGCGTCGGCTAGCGTGCGCAAGCCGGGCAAAAGCCAGCACGCCACCGTCGACAAGAGCAAGCTCCCCCCTATCCGCATCGGCTGGACTGCGTGGAGCGACGCCGAAATCGTTACCAATCTCGCCAAGCGCCTGCTCGAGCAGCGCATGGGCTATCGCGTGAAGCTCACGATGGCCGACATCGGCATCCAGTACCAGGGTGTCGCCAGCGGCGACCTGGACATCATGCTGATGTCGTGGCTGCCGGTGACGCACCAGAACTACTGGAAGAAGGTCGCGGACAAGGTCGTCAACCTCGGCCCCCTGTACACGCGCGCGCGTCTCGGCTGGGTGGTGCCCGACTACGTGCCGAAGAGCGAGCTCGACTCGATCGCCGACCTGACCAAGCCGGACGTGCGGCGGAGGATCGGCTCGAAGATCCAGGGCATCGATCCCGGTTCCGGGCTGATGCAGAACTCCGAGAAGGCGCTCAAGGCCTACAACCTGAACGGCGTCACCCTCGTGTCGGCGAGCGGCGCCGCGATGACGGCCGCCCTGGGGCGCGCCATCCGACGCAAGAAGTGGATCGTCGTGACGGGCTGGAGCCCCCACTGGATGTTCGCCAAATGGAAGCTCCGCTACCTGAAGGACCCGAAGCACGCGCTGGGCGGTCGCGAGCGCATCCACGCCCTGGCCCGGAAAGGCTTCTACCAGGACTATCCGCCCGAGGTGACCGGGTTCTTCGTGCGCATGTTCCTGCCGCTCGATCAGCTGGAGGCGGCCATGCTGGAAGCTTCGAAGACGACGGTCGACAAGGCCGTGGACGACTACATCAAGGCGCACCCGAAGCGCGTCCACTACTGGACGACGGGCAGGTTCGAGTAGCGCGCGTCCGACCGGCAGCACATCGGGCGCTGGGCTAGGCTTGGTGGGTGCAGATCTGGCCCGTGCGGCTGCTCGTGGTGCAGGCGGTCGCCAGCGTGGTGCTGGGCGGCGCCGTCGGCATGATGCTCGCGGTGGTGTTCTCGCCGTTGGCCTCGCTGGCGGGCAGCCCGCTCGCAGCCTGGCTGTACTGGCGGCTGTCCACGCGTCGCTACCGGCGACGGCGGAAGCTGACGGCAAGCCCGTTCCCGACGCACTGGCGCTCCCTGCTGGAGAAGCGGATTCCGTATTTCCGCGGACTCCATGCCGCGGAGCGCAGCCGCTTCGAGAACGACGTGCGGATCTTCCTCGGCGAGCAGCGCATCTACGGCATCCGCGGCGTCGAGGTCGACGACGAGACGCGGGTCCTGATCGCCGCGGCCGCGGCGATGCTGTCGAACGGCCTACAGGACTGGGAGTGGCCGAACGTGCGGGATGTCGTCGTCTACCCCAGCGCTTTCGACGACGAATACCGCACGGATGCGCATCCGGACATCCTGGGCATGGTGCATTCCCAGGGCCCGATCCTGATTTCCGGTCCCGATCTGAAACACGGGTTTCTCGTTTCCGACGACTCGAACAACGTGGCGCTCCACGAGCTGGCCCACGTGATCGACATGGCGGACGGCTACGCGGACGGGGTTCCCGCGGCGCTCTCGTGGGTCGCGACCGCGCCCTGGATCCACGTGGTCGCCGATCGCCTCCAGAAGCTCCGCGAGGGGCGCTACGGCGACACGCTCCGCGACTACGCAGGAACCAACGAGACCGAGCTCTTCGCGGTGGCCGTGGAGGCCTTCTTCGAACAGCCCGCGCGCCTGGCCGAGCACGATGCGGAGCTCTACGCGATGCTGCGCGACTATTTCAACCAGGACCCGGCGCGCATCCTCTCGAGGGCCGAGGAGAGCGATCGTGCCGGAGCTCCCGACGCAACGGGTGCCGCGGGCGGAACGGACGACGCAAGCGTTGCGTGAGGCGACCTGCGTGAAGCGCCCGCGGTTTGTCGAGGACCTGATCGGTTAGTTGTGGCGCGGCGGTTGCATTCCGTATGGACGAGCATTCGCCCGAACGGAGCCATCATGACCCACGCCAGCAACACGGCAGCCCACACTGAACATCGACAGTGGCACGCGGACACCAGCTGTGGGTCGAAGATATCCAGAACTGGCAGACCGATCTGCACCGGGCGCTTTCGGACCTGGCCCGCGCAGAGTCCATCGTGCGCTCGCACGCTGCGGCCCTGCAGGAGCACTTGCTCTCTGTCGAACACCACGAGCGGTCGATCGAGGCGCACGAGACGGACGTGGTGGTGAGCGAGCAGGGAAACGGGCACGCCCCGGGCGCCGACCCGCGCGCCGCGCGGCACGTGGCCAGCGAGCGCTCGCACGACGTCCAGCGCGACGCGCACGATCGCATCAAGCAGCACCACCATCGGCTCATCGCCGAGCTCAGACGCCTGGTGCGCGTGCTGGAAGAAGCCGTCTGACGGCGGCTCGCAGTCCGCGCCACTCCGCGCGCTAGTATCCGAGATCGAGTGTCCCCGGCTGCACCCGGCCCGGCTGGGTCGGCACCACCGGGACGCGCGGCGGCCAGGGCACCGAGGACGGCCGCGGCAGAGGCGACGCCGACGCGCTCGGCGCGGGCGCGGGCGCCGACGGCTCGGGAGGCGTGGACGGCAACGTGGCAACGCCCGTCACGGGCGCGGGGGGCGCGGGCGGCGGAGCCGGTCGGTACTCCGCGGTCGGGTAGACCGGCTGCTGGATCGGCGTCCGGCAACGCACCAGCATGTTGTCCCCGCCCGCAATGGTGCGCCCCAGCTCGTAGCCGTACGGACACCGTTCACCCGCCAGCCGGTAGCACTCCGCCTCATGGGAGCCGCAGCTCACATGGAACATCCGGGTGCCATCCGGGCCGATGATCGGCACCGCGCGCGGCTCCGAGCACCCCAGAACAAGCAGCACGCCGGCCAGCACCACGAGCGCCGAGCGCAGCATGCCTTCAACCTAGGTTAACACCCGCGAATCGGCAACCGCTCGCCGGTGCGCGTTCCGCCGCTTCGCCGGACTTGCATCCCCCTGCCGTTGGCTGGACGCTCTCGTGCTGGCCCCTTGGCGGAATGGCAGACGCAGGGGATTTAAAATCCTCGGCCCGTAAGGGCGTCCCGGTTCGAATCCGGGAGGGGCTACTGCACGACCGGCACGCACTTGCCGTTGCTGCACGTCTCGTTACCGGCGCAGTCTTTCGCCGTGGTGCAGGGCTGGCGCTCGACGTGGGTGACCCACTGCGCGATGTGGTTGCCGCCGTTGATGTCCTGGAACGGCAACCAGAACGCCGGGAAGCTCGGATCCTTGCCGGCCTGGGCCTTGTCGGGGTCGAACGCCACCATCCACAGCTGCACCTTCTGGTTCTCGGCCAGCCTGAGACCGTAGGCGCGCGCGCTGGAGAACGTGAGCCACATCACGGTTCCGCCCCAGTACGTCCCGATGTCCGGAGCCCACTTCGCCCAGGATACGGCGCCGGGTTTGGTCGCGTTGTCGAGCCGGATCGGCTTGTTTCCATGGACGTTGACCGCCCACAGCTCGCCGTCGCCTACCTGGCCCGATTTCGAATCGACGCCGATGTTCTCGTAGGAGCTGTGATTGGCCGCCGAACGGTTGAACACGACCCAGTTCCCGCTCGGATCGAAGGCCGGGTAGTAGTTGTCGCCGCCGCTCGCCGGCACCAGCACCCGCGGGTTCTTCCAGGCCTGGTTCGGCTGATCGTAGTCCATCAGCGATATCGCGCCGCCCTGGATTCCGGGCCCCGCGAGTATGGGAGACGGCCTCGCAAACACCATCATGGAACCGCTCGGCGACCAGTCCGGCATCGCCCCGGGGACGACGTTGTCGTTGATGGTCTGCCCGGTGGTCAGATCGCGCCAACCGATCTTCGCACCGTTGGAATAGAGCAGCTGCTTGGCGTCCGGCGAGAAGGAGAAGAAGTTCCCGGCACCCGTGAGCTTCGTCCCGCTCACGGAAACGGGCTTGCGCGTTGCGACATCGAAGATGCCGTACGGAGCCGCAGGCAGTGGAGCGCCGCTGCCCACAGCCATCACCGACCCGTCCCGCGACAGCGCGTGGCAGCCGACGCAGACGAACCCCCCGGCCATCTGCGCGTTCATGAACAGCTCCGCCTGTTTGAGCGGATAGCCGAAGTCGTAGCGCTGGATGACGCCCGTCGTGTTCCAGTAGTACAGGCCGCCGTTGATGTCTTCCTTGGTGAAGCTGATCTCGTGCGTGTCCGAGGTGCCGACCGCACCCGGGCTCTGACCGTTGACGCCGCGGAGCGTGTACTTGACGGCCGCCTTGCCCCGCGCCGCCTTCACGAGCTCGCCCCAGAACTGCTTGGCCGGGGTGTACACACAGCCAGTGCCGAGCGGCTGGCAGCCGAAGTAGATGACGAAGTTCAGCGTCGCCGCCTCGAAGCGGAGCTCGAACAACGTCTGCCCGGCGCCCGGCGTGTAGTGGAACTCGAGCGAGTTCATGTTGGGCGGCACGATGATGCCGCTCGCGGGATACACGAGTTGGGGCTTGGCGGACGGATCGTCGCCGCCGCCGAACTTGCCGGGAGCGCTCTTGTCCGCGCCGGGGCCGATGACGACGGTCGTCGGATTGCTGAACGACGAGTCGGGTCCGGCATCGGTGCCGATCGTGGCGTCGGGTCCGCCGTCGAGCGTGCCGCCTCCAGCCCCCGCCGCGCCGCCGCTTCCCTGTGGATTCGACTTCGTTCCACTGGCCGAGCACGCGACGGCCGAAAGCGCGGCGACCGCCATGGCCAACACCAGCATCATGGACTTCGAGCAAGCACCCCGAGCAATCATGGTGCGAAGACATTGTCCGGCGGATCGGGCCGGGTCAAGCAGCGCCGCTCGCGCTCGCCCGGGCTCCACGCAACGCGATGCGTCGAACCCGTCGTGGAAAGACCGCGTCGCGGCGCTACTTCGCTGGCTCGCCTTCGGCGTTGTAGACGACGATCGGCATTCCGAGCCCCGCGAGCGACGGCCGGAGCTTCTTCAGGTCGCCGGCGATGACCACTTCATAGCTCTTCGGGTCGCAGTACTTCTTCGCGACCGCGTTGGCCTCGGTCAAGGTCACGGCCTTCACGTGCGACGGCCACTTCTCGTACCAGTCCGCTGGTCGACCGTAGATGGGCAGATCGGCGAGCTGGCCCGCGACCCCGCCGATGTGCTCGAAGCGGCCCGGGAAACCGAGCAGCAGACCATCCACCGCCTGCGTCCGCTCCTTCTCGGTCAGCGGCTTCGCGCCGCACGTCGCATCCAGCTCCTTGAACATCTGGTCGATGCTCGGTCGCGTCGTGTCCGACTTGACGTTGGCGACCAGCGCGTAGAACCCGATCTTCCTCCAGCGCTGGAAGACGCTCGAGGCGCCGTACGTGTAGCCCTTGTCCTCGCGCAGGTTCAGGTTCAGACGACTGGTGAAGGCGCCGCCAAAGGCGCGGTTTTCCACTATGGCCGGGAAGTAGTCCGGCGTGTTCTCGCCGTCCGCGCGGCGCACCACGCCCAGGGTCGACTGCGTGGCACCCGGGAAGTCCACCACGTACACGGCGTGCGGGGGCTTTTCCTGGCCCACCTTCGCTTCCTTGACGCGCGACTTGCCCTTCCACGTACCGAACGCGGCCTCGATGCCCTTCCTCACGCGGGCCTCGCCGATGCCGCCCACTACGACGATGGCGGCGCCGTCGGGCGTGAAGAACTTCCTGTACTGCGACTTCACGTCGTTCAGACGGATGCGCTTCAGGCTCTTCACGCTGCCGTTGGGAAGCTCCGCGCCGTAGCCGTGGCCGAACAGCACGTGGCGGAGCGTCACGCCGCGGGCGTGCCCGGGGTCGGACTGCGCGGACAGGGCGTCGGCAGTGCGCTGCGCCTTGCGACGGGCAAAGTCCTTCTGGTGGAGCAACGGCCGTTCCAGGATGTCGCTCAGGATCTTCGCCGAGGGCTCGAAGTTCTCGGCGAGCAGATTCATCGAGAGCATCGCATAGTCGACGCCCACGTTGGCACCGTAGTCGGTGGCCAGGCGCTGCAGCTCCTGGTTCAGCGCGAGGGCGCTCCGCCCGCCAGCGCCTTCATCGAGCATATCGGCCGTCAGCGCGGTGAGGCCGCTCTTGCCCGCGGGATCGGTCGCGGAGCCCCGCGGCAGCACCAGCATCAGGCTCACCAGCGGCGTCTTTCCCTGCTCGAGGTAGTAGACCTCCACCCCGTTCGACAGCTTCCAGGTCTTCGCCGCGGGCAACGACCACGCGGGCGCGGGCCCGGGCCCGGGAAGCTTCGAGCGGTCCACCGCGGGCTTCGCGCTGGCCACGGGCTTTGCCGAGGGGACCGGCGCAGTCGGCGCGGCGGGCGGAGCGGTGTGGCCGGCGCCGCACGCGGACAGCACGACCGCCGAGAGGAACACTGGAGCGAGCTGCCGGGCCATCACTTGCCACCTCCTGCCTTCGACCCCGGAACGATGTCGAGCCGCACGTAGCGGTCGAGGTGAACATAGCGATGCGCGGCATCCGCGACGTCCGCGGAGGTCGCGTGCGCGTACCGACCGAGATCCTGGTCGAGGTAGTTCGCGTTACCGGTGTACTGGTAGTAGGTCGCGAGCGTGGCGGCGCGCGAGACCACCCCTTCCAGCCGCTGGTAGAAGCTCTTCTTGTAGCCGTTGATGGCGCGTGTCATCTCGTCCTTGCTGGGTGGCTTTGAAAGCGCCAGCTTCAGCGTCGAGAGCAGCTCGGTCGACAGCTTGTCCACGCTCACGCCCGGCGCCGCCGTCGCCTGCACGACGAAGAAGCTGCCCAGGCGCATCGACACCTGGTAGGCGTTCACGTCCTTGGCGATCTTCTTGTCGTAGACCAACGGCTGGTACAGGCGGCTGGTCTTGCCGTCGCTGAGCACGCTGCCGAGCAGATCGAGCTCGGCGTCGCCCTTCTTGTAGAGCGGCGGGCTGTGCCAGGCGAGGTAGACCCGCGGCAGCTTCACGTCGTCGGGGTGCGTCTGCTGCACAATCTTCGTCAGCTCCGCCGGCGGCACCTTGGGCAGGCTGGCGCGCTTCCCCGCCGGGATGCTCCCGAAATACTTCTCGACGAGCGCCTTCGCCTGCTCGGGCTCGAAGTCGCCGACGATGGTCAGCATCGCGTTGGCCGGGGCGTAGTACTCGTGGAAGAAGCCCTTCACGTCCGAGAGCGAAGCGGCGGTGAGATCGGCGTGCGAGCCGATCACGCTGTGGTGATAGGGGTGACCCGGCGGGAACAGCATCCTCCCCAGATAGATCCACGCCATGCCGTAGGGCTGGTTCTCGTAGCGCTGCCGTCGTTCGTTCTTCACGACGTCGCGCTGGTTGTCGAGCTTCGCCTGGTCGAGCGCCGGCAGGAGATACTCCATCCGATCGGACTCCATCCACAAGGCGAGATCGAGGTAGTTGTCCGGCACGCGCTCGAAGAAGTTCGTCCGGTCCTGCGTCGTGCTGCCGTTGACCTCGCCACCGATGGGCTCGAACGGCGTGAAATACTCGTGGTCGTAGTGCTTCGAGCCCTGGAACATCAGGTGCTCGAACAAGTGCGCGAAGCCGCTCCGCCCCTTGCGCTCGTAGCTCGAGCCGACCATGTAGCGCACATCGACCGCGACCACCGGCAACCGCTGGTCGCGGCTGAGCAGCACGGTCAACCCGTTCTTGAGCTGGTACTGCGTGACAGGCAGCTTGGGAGCTTGCGTGGAATGCGATGCGGCAGGGGGCGGCGCGGTCGCGGCGCCGGGCCCGGCGAAAGCGGAAACGGCGACGGTGGCGGCGGCCGCGATTACGGCCGGGAACAGAGTGGAACGCAACATAGTCATGGGTCCTTGGAGCCCGAGAGCAGTAGGGGCCGGCCAGGATGTTGTCAAATGGCCTGACTGCCCGGCCCGGAGAACACGCCCGCTCTTCCAGGCATTCCGCGCGGGTAGCCGCCGGACACCAGCGGCTAGTCCAGCTTGATCTCCAGACCTTCCCGCGCGCCGAAGACCACGACGTTCGAACCAGCGCGCTCGGCGCGGGCCCGGCAGCGGGAGATCTTGTCATCCATGTGTTGGTCGGAGTGCATCGGATCGTGGTGGAAGATGGCGCACTGCTTGACCCGCGCCTGCACGGCGAGATCCACCACCGTGCTCGCGCGTGCGTGACCCCACCCTAGCTTCGCCGGATACTCCTCGTCGGTGTACTGGCCGTCGGCTATCAGCAGATCCGCGTCCCCGACGAAGCGCACGAACTCCTCCGGAACGCGCCGCAGGGCCTCTGGGCGCTGCAGGATGTCGTCCCGGTTCAAGACGGTCATGTCGATCTCGTTGTCCGTCGCGTAGACGACCTTGACGCCGTTCTTCTCGAACGAGTACGCGAAGCTGCGTCCCGGATGCGTCTGCTCGTAGTGGCGCACCATCACGCCCTCGATCGATTTCGCGCCGCCACCGAGATCGCTGGGCACGATGGTCGAGCCGAGATCCGAGAAGGTGACCGGGAAGTATTCGGACCGCATCTGCCCGAGCAACAGTCGATGGACGCGGTCGTCGTCCTTGGTCACGTCGTAGACGTACAGCGAGTTCTCCTTCGCGTACGCGGGCATGAAGAACGGAAAACCCTGGATGTGATCCCAGTGGGTGTGGCTGAAGAACATATGCGCTTCGACCGACGAGCTGCTGCGCGCGAGCAGATCCACACCCAGCTCGCGCAGACCGGTACCGCCGTCGCAGATGAAGAGCGCGTCGTCGATGCGGACCTCGACGCAGGATGTGTTGCCGCCGTACTTGCGCGTCTTGTGACCCGGCGTCGGAATCGAGCCTCGCGTGCCCCAGAAGCGCACGAAGGTCGTCATCGACCTGTTCCCCGCGCCGGACGCCGCGCCATCAACTCCCCTCGCGGTAGACCAGCACAACGTCGCCGATCTGCAGCGTGTCTCCTTCGCGCAGCACTGCCGAGTGCGCCTTGATACCGTTGAGAAACACACCGTTGCTGCTGTTGAGATCCGACACCGTGTACTCGGGCCCCGAGCGCGAGAGGACCATGTGGCGACGCGAGATCATGCTGCTGTCGATCGCGATGTGGGCCTGGTTGGAGCGGCCGATGACGATCTCGTCCAGATCCAGCACGTAATCCCTGGGCGCGCCCGGTCCCTCGATCTGCTGCAGCACGAAAGGCGTGCGCTGCCGCCGCACGGAAGGGACCACCGGCAGGTCGCCCACCACGGTAGGCTCTTCTTCGTCCGTCGGACGCGGAGGCGACATCACTCCGTGGCAGTCTAACAGACTTTCCCGAGCCGGCGCGACACGCGCCGAAGCCAGAACCCGGCCCGCTGGAGCGCCCGCCGTCGACATGTCCCTCCTACGATGTGCCGCAGCAGCAGCTTCCCCTCGCACGATTTGCGTCCCGGGAGCAGAGCGCGAACAATGTCGCCGATGCTCCGATTTCCGCGTGCGACACTCGTGTCGCTGGCTCTCGTGCTCGTGTCCTGCGGCGCGGGAACCCCGCGGAAGCCGGCAGAGAGCACCGCCGGCAGCAAGGTTGCGAGCGCGAAGGCCGCCGACTGGGGCGGTCCCGTCCCGGCGCCCGACGACGAGCGCAGCGTGCGCTCGCTGCTGCGCGCCGCAGCCCTGGACAGGCCGGCCGAGGCGCGCGCTAGCTGTGCGCGGTTCGTGGTCGCCATGCCGGCGCTGTCGCACGGACTGGCATCGGGAGATCCGATGCTCGACCGCGTGGGCCTCGAGCGCGTGGCCGACATGGACACGCCGGACGGCCGGCGTCGCGTGCCGATCCTGATCTTCACCGGGGAGGACGCGCTCCTGCGGCTTCTGGGCTCACCTTCATTCGCGGAGCTCGCGCGGCGCCTCGCCAACGGATACATCCGCCCGGCCAGCGAGCTGGAGCGGAAGCTGGTGTACGATCTGGTGGGCGGCTTCGAGCGCGGCGAGAAGATAACGGTGGCCCAGACCGGTGCGCTGCGCGTTGCGTTTCTGCTGGATCACGGGCACGTGTTCTGGATGGAGCTCCTGTCGGCCTGGCAGCCCAGCGAATGGGCGCGGCGCGCCGTGACGGAGCGGCTCGCGAGCCTGGCCTCCGCCCGGGTGCCATGAGGCGCCCCGTTCTTGCGCTTCTGGTCGGCCTGTCGCTGGCTGCGGCGGCCGGTGCGTGCTCGACCAGCGCCCCACCCCGGCCGGCGACGGAATGCCGCCAGTTCCAGTTCCGGGCCTGCAAGGATCCGTGCGGCCGCGGGGTGCAGGAGTGCCTGGCCCCGGGTCGATGGGGCCCGTGCAGCTGCGTCGTCGGCGACGCCAGCTATTCGAGCGATGTCGCCGAGCAGCCCGACGCCGGCAACGACGGGGACGCGACCGCCGAAGCGGATGCCGGTCCGGACGCCCCCCCCGACGCTGGCGCCGCAGATGCCGATGCCGCGACAGACCGGGGCTTGCTAGACTAGAAGGTCCTCCACCCACATGCCCAGCGACAGACCCGGCCGGGTCCTCGACGGAAAATACGAGCTCATCGAGGCGGTGGGCCGCGGCGGCATGGCGGTCGTGTGGCGGGCGCAGACGCGCGGCGCCTCCGGGTTCCGTCGCCCCGTCGCGGTGAAGCGCATCGAACAGGGCTTCAAGGGCTACCCGGAGATCGAGGCCATGTTCGTGGAGGAAGCGCGGGTCGGCGCCGCGCTGCGCCACCCGAACATCGTGCAGATCCACGACTTCGGCGTGGACGAGCAGGGGGAGCACTACCTTGTCTCCGAGTGGGTGGAGGGCATCCACCTCGGCGACTACGTGCGGAGCTTTGCCGGCACTCGCGAGAGGACGCCCTGGCCGTTGATCGCCGCGATCGGCGTCGAAGTGCTCCGGGCGCTGGAGGCCGCGCACAGCCGCCGCGACCAGCACGGGCGCCTGGCGCCCATCCTGCATCGCGACGTGAGCCCGCCCAACATCCTGCTCGACATCCATGGCGTGGTGAAGCTCGCCGATTTCGGGATGGCGCGCGCGACGGATCGCGGGCGTACGACGCAACCGGACGTCGTCAAGGGCAAGCTCAGCTACCTCGCCCCCGAGATGGTGCTGGGAATGGGGCCGAGCGTGCAGAGTGATCTGTTCGGTCTCGGCGTGGTGCTGTGGGAAGCGCTGACTGCGGAGCGGCTGTTCGACGCGACCACCGACGCGGAGGTGATCGAGAAGCTGCGCGACGCGCGCGTGCCGCTGCTCAGCATGAAGCGCCCGGACCTGCCGATGGGCTTGACCAGCGTGGTCCACCGCGTGCTCGAGCGCGAGCCGCAGCGGCGCTACGCCTCGGCGCGCGAGATGATGGGCGCACTGGTGCGCGAGCTCAGGGTACTGCCGGGCTCCACCGACAGCCCCCACCTCGGACGCAGCGTGGGCGAGGCGCGCGCCCGGTTGACGGAGAACGGGCAGCGCTAGCGCGGCGGGCTCGCGTGTCCGGGCCCCACCGCGCTCGGTATTTTCCACCCTCTGGTGGCCTGCGGAAGCGACCACGGCGCCGGGGCCGGCACAGATCCGGCACTTTTTGGCGTGGAAGAGCCGAAAGCGGCGCCCCGGCACAGGGCTCGCGTTGATTTTGATCAAGAAAATTGAATTTGAAAGTCGTTTTCATGTGCGTTATAGAAAGGGGGTCGGAGCACACACGATGCAGCTCTCATTCGCGACGATAGGACAGGTGGTCACGGTCGAGCATGTGGGGGGAGAACGCTCCTTCCGGCGAAGGCTCATGGAGCTCGGGCTCGTCCCCGGCACACGCGTGGAGCTCGTCGGTGTGGCTCCACTGGGTGATCCGCTCGAGTTCCTCGTGCGCGGCTGCAGCCTTTCGATCCGCCGCGCGGAGGCCAGCAGCGTCCAAGTCAGCGAGCGGGAGGCACCCACTGTCGCGGCTCGCCTGGAAGCGGCACAGGCCCCGCCCGAGCCGGCACTCGCCTCGACTTCCCGCGGCGGCATGGGCTGCCCCGGCTGCGCGCGGAGCGCATAGGGCGCGGGAGTCGTGACGAGCACGGAGCCGACCCCCGTCGGAACCGGGCGTAGGACCGGTCCCCCCGTCAGTGCCGCCAACCGCCCCCTCGTGGTGGTCGTCGGCAATCCGAACGTCGGCAAGACGACGCTCTTCAACCAGCTGACGGGGCAGAACGCGCGTGTCGGCAACTATCCGGGCATCACGGTCGAGCGGCGCGTCGGCAGTATCCGTCTCGACAACCATCCGCGCTTCGAGCACGACGAGCCCGTCGCGGTCGATCTGGTGGACGTGCCGGGCGCCTACTCGCTCACTGCGCGTTCGGCCGAGGAACAGATTGCGATCAACGCGATCCTCGGCTTCGGCGGCAACCCGAAGCCGGAGCTCGCGGTGGTGGTGGTCGACGCCGGGCAGCTGACCCGCAACCTGTACCTGGTGCTGCAGCTCGTAGAGCTGTCGGTGCCGGTGGTTATCGCGCTCAACATGATCGACGAGGTCGCCGAGAACCCGCCCAACCCGCAGGCGGTCTCGGAGCTGTTCGGCGTGCCCTGCGTCGCGACCAATGCGCGCCGCGGCCGGGGTATCGACGAGCTGCGGCGCACCATCACCGAGGCAGTCGCAAGACCGCCGCACGGCAGGCTCGGTTTGCGCTACCCGGACGCGCTGCGGCGAGACGTCGACCGCATCGCCGACGCGCTGCCCGCCGAGTGGCGTTCGAGCGTGGAGCGCGATCGCGCCCTTTCACTGTGGGCGCTGACCAGCGTCGAGCCCGACGACGAGCTCGTCGACATCGACCCCAGGCTGCGCGAGCGCTGCCAGGACGTGCACGACGCCGCGGACGGGCGCGACCTGGACCACGAGGTGATCGCGACGCGCTACGCTTTCCTCGACCAGCACGCGCCCGCGCTCTACGACCGCGCAGACCGGCATCCGCCGAAACACCGTCTGTCCGAACGCATCGACAAGGTGATGCTGCACCCGGTGTTCGGGTTCGTGATCTTCGTCGGGACCATGCTGCTGATCTTCCAGGCGCTGTTCTCCTGGGCGGACCCGGCCATCTCGCTCATCGAAGACGGCTTCACCGGCCTGCAGCATCTGGCAACGAGCTACCTGCCGGCGGGCGTGGGCCGGGATCTGCTCACCGAAGGCGTGATCGGCGGCGTCGGGAACGTGCTGGTCTTCCTGCCGCAGATCCTGCTGCTGTTCCTGTTCATCGGGATCCTCGAGGACTCGGGCTACATGGCTCGCGTCGCCTACCTGATGGATCGCGTGATGAAGGCGCTCGGCCTGCATGGGCGTGCGTTCGTCCCGATGATCTCGGGCTTTGCCTGCGCAGTGCCCGCCATCCTGGCGACGCGCACCATGGAGCGGCGGCGCGACCGGCTGCTCACGATGATGGTCATCCCGCTCATGACCTGCTCGGCGCGCCTGCCCGTCTACACGCTGATCATCGCTGCGCTCTTCCCGCCGATGCACATCTTCGGCTGGGTGCCGGTGCAGGGCCTCTTGATGGTCGCGATGTACCTGTTCTCGGTCCTGATCACGCTGGTCGCCGCGGCCGTGCTGGGGCGCACCGCGATCAAGGGTCGCCACATCCCGCTCATCCTCGAGCTGCCGCCGTACCGCATCCCGAGCCTGCGCGGGACGCTGCGCATGATGTGGGAACGCTCGACCGTCTTCCTCAAGGAAGCCGGCACCATCATCCTGGCGTGTACCATCGTGCTCTGGGCGCTCTTGTCGTTTCCCAAGGCGCCGTCGAAGGCGGGTCCCGGCGCTCCGCAGACCGCCGCGGCGCAGGTCGTGGGCGCGACCACCGTGGCGAGGACAAACAAGGCGGACCTCGCCGGCAAGTCACTGGACAAGAAGGCGCAGGTAGCGCCCGCGAAACCAGCCCGGGACCCCAAGGCCGCCGAGGAGGCGCGTGCCCTCGCCTACAGCTACGGCGGGCGGCTCGGCCACTTCATCGAGCCCGTGCTCAAGCCGCTCGGCTTCGACTGGAAGATCGGCGTCGGCATCATAGGCGCTTTCGCCGCGCGCGAGGTGTTCGTCTCGACGATGGGCCTCGTCTACGGCATCGGCAAAGTCGAGGGCGACGACGCCGCGCCGCTCCGCGACCAGATCCGCGCCGAGACGCGCGCCGACGGCAAACCCGCCTACACGCCGCTCGTCGGCCTGTCGCTGATGATCTTCTTCGCGCTCGCCTGCCAGTGCATGAGCACCCTTGCCGTCGTCAGACGCGAGACCCGGAGCTGGCGCTGGCCCGCATTCATGTTCGCGTACATGACCACGCTGGCGTGGATCGCGAGCTTCCTCGTGTACCAGGGCGGGCACCTGCTCGGATTTTGAGCCTTCCGGCTGACCGCTCTACATCCCCGGCCAGCGGAACTGCAGGGCCGAGAAGTACGTGAAGGCCACGTGCGAGATGATCACCGGCGGCAGGCGACCGCCGATGCTGGCCATGAAGCTCCACACGATGCCGCAGCCGAGCGCTGCGACGATCAAGAGCGGGTTCGGTCCCGCAGCGGGATCCGCCAACAGGAACACGCTCGGCAGCAGGGCAACTGCGTAGAGCAGCGCGGCCAGCGGCCAGCCACGACGCTGGCCGAAGCGATCGCCGAGGCGGTCCAGCACCAGGCCGCGCCACACGAGCTCTTCCAGCACCGGTACCAGCACCACCAGCAACGTGAGCTCGACCGAGCGCTGGATCCGGTCCGGTGAGCCGATCTGCAGGTAGATGTGCAGCAGCCACGCATTCTGCGGGCTACCCGCGGGGGCCAGCGCCGCACGCGCGCCCCACGAGGCAACGAGCAGCACAATCGCGGTGATCGCGCCGAGCGAGATATCGCCCCAGCGCGGGGAGAGGCGCTCGACCAGTGTGCCGTCGTTCCACATGGCGTACAGGGCGATGGCGGACAGGACCGTGTACGCCGCCACCAGCACCAGCCACATTTCAGCGCTGCCAGCGAGCGACGGGCGCAAGGCGAACCCATTGGCCGCCAACAGGACGATCACGACCAGCAGAACGAGGCGCATCAGCCGATCCCGAGGAATCGCGCCGCCACCCAGTCGAGTATCTGATCGGCGAGATCGGTCTTGGCGAGGCGGCCGAGCGAGTCGACCTGGTCCGGGGCGACGAGTGTTGCGCGATTGTCGTCACGCCCGAACGAATCGCTGGCGTGGTTCGCGACGACGAGGTCTACCCGCTTCTTTTCCAGCTTGGTGCGGGCGTGGGCGATCACCTGTTCGTCGCCGTCGGTTTCCACCGCAAAACCGACCAGGATCGGGTGATAGGTGCGACGTGCCGCGCCTATCTCGGCCAGGATGTCGGGGTTCTGCACCAGCTCGAGCGTCATGCGCTTCGATTCGCGCTTGAGCTTCGCAGCGTGCGCCTCGGCAGGGCGGTAGTCGCCGACGGCGGCCGTCATTACCAGCGCGTCCGCGTGCCCGAGGTCGGGGCCCAGCGCCTGCCACACGGCCCCGCGCATGGCCACGGCGCTCCTCACCTCGACGAGCTGCACACCGTACGGAACGGGAAGCGACACCGGACCGGTGACAAGCGTCACCTTCGCGCCGCGCGCCACGGCGCGTTCGGCGATCGCGAATCCCATCTTGCCCGAAGAGCGGTTGCTGACGAACCGCACCGGATCCAGATCCTCGACGGTGGGCCCAGCGGTGACCACAACGTGACGGCCGGCCAGGTCCTGCGTGCAGACGAGCGATGCCGCCGCGGCCACGATGTGCTCGGGCTCGGCCATGCGCCCGAAACCGGACTCGCCGCTGGCCACTTCGCCATCCACAGGGCCGATGCGGTGCACACGGCCGTCGTGCTCCAGCGTGGAAACGTTGCGCAGCGTGGCGGGGTGCGACCACATCCTGGGGTGCATCGCCGGCGCCACCAGCACCGGGCAGCGCGCGCACAAGGCGGTGGCGGTCAGCAGGTCGTCGGCGCGTCCTGTGGCCAGGCGCGCCAGCATGTCGGCGGTGGCCGGAACGATCAGCAGCAGATCGCTCCGCGCGGCCAGGTCGACGTGTAGCTCACCGCCGGTGTCCGCGTTCCACATGGTGGTGAGCGCGGGCCGACCGGTGAGCCCCCCGAACGTCGCGGCTCCCACGAAACGTTCGGCCGAGGCAGTGAGCACGGTCTGGACCTCCGCGCCTTCCTTGAGAAGCAGGCGGGCCACCTGCGCAGCCTTGTACGCCGCGATGCTGCCGCACACGCCCAGGGTGACGCGCCTGCCCGACAGCCGGCCCTGGTAGGACAGCTGGGGTGTCTCGATGGCGGGCGGCGGCCCCGAGGTGGGCGCCCGCACGTCCGGCGACTTGGAAGCAGGCGGCGGACGCATGCTCGGCGGTCGGGTGCTGGGCGGGCGCGGGGACGGCCGCGGCGGTCGCTGGCTCGGAGGCGTCATCGGCGTCGGGCGAGCGTAGCCCGGGGCGCTCGCGAGACGTAGGGGTTTCCGGCCTCGAAGAAACGCCAGGGGCGGGCCGCCCAGCTTCCGGCGTAGTCCACGCCGACCCGTGGTGCGCGGGCGACTTTCGTCGGCCGGGGCGCCTCGGCCAGGAACAGATCGCCGTCGCCGCACAGGTCAAGGCCGTAGTCCCCGGCCCCGACCGCGAAGGCCTGGCACAGCTTGCCGGGGCCGTTGGTCAACTCGCGCCGCCCGGCGGGCATCCTGCGGCGGGCCGCCATCAGCTCGAGCCCGAGAACGGGCTCCACGGCGCGCAGCAGCACCGCGTGGGGCTCGCCCACGCTGCCGGTCACCAGGTTGAGCTGCCAGTGCATCCCGTACACGAAGAACACATAGACGCGACCGGGCTCGCCGAACATGGCCTCCGTGCGGGCCGTGCGGCGCCCTCCAAAGCTGTGCGCGGCGCGGTCGTCGGGTCCGCGATACGCTTCCACTTCGACGATGCGTCCAGCCACGACACCGTCCGCCCCCTCGCGCACGAGGAGGCAGCCGATGCAGTCGCGGGCCACCTCGAGAACCGGACGCGCGTAGAAGGACCGCGGAAAACGAGGGCCCGGAACCGTAGCGGCCAGCGGGCCGGCACGACTTCTCCGGACGGCGGCCATCGGGGTCGATACCAGATGCCCGGGGCATCTGGTAGATTCGACCCGGATGGTTTCTCCCGAAGCGATGCCAGCTCCGGAAGGGCGCATCATTGGCCGCTACGCCCTGTACGGCGAGATCGCCGCTGGCGGGATGGCGACGGTGCATTTTGGACGCCTCGTCGGGCCGGTTGGTTTCAGCCGCACGGTGGCCATCAAGCGGTTGCACCCGCAGTTCGCCAAGGATCCGGAATTCGTCTCGATGTTCCTCGACGAAGCCCGGCTGGCGGCGCGCATCCAGCACCCCAACGTGGTCTCGACACTCGACGTGGTGGCGCTGGAGGGCGAGGTGTTCCTGGTCATGGACTATGTCCAGGGCGAGAGCCTGTCGAAGCTGGTGCGCGCCACCCGGCGCCAGGGCGAGCTGGTTCCGGCGCGGATCGCTTCGAGCATCATGGCTGCGGCTCTGCACGGATTGCACGCTGCCCACGAAGCCAAGAGCGAGCGCGGCGAGCCGCTGAACATCGTCCATCGCGACGTCAGTCCGCAGAACGTCCTCGTCGGCGTGGACGGCGTGGCCCGCGTGCTCGACTTCGGCGTGGCCAAGGCGGCGATGCGCGCGCAGACCACACGCGACGGGCAGATGAAGGGCAAGCTCAGCTACATGGCGCCCGAGCAGCTGCGCGCCAAGGGGGTGGATCGGCGCACCGACATCTTCGCAGCCGGCGTCGTGCTGTGGGAAGCGCTCACAGGGCGGCGTCTCTTCGACGGCGACGACACCGGCGAGATCCTCACGAAAGTGCTGCAGGCGGAGATCCCGCCGCCGGGGCAGGTCGTGCCGTCGATCCCGCCGGCGCTCGACGGGATCGTGCTCAAGGCGCTCGAGCGCGACCCGGCGGGTCGTTTCGCAACGGCACGCGAGTTCGCGATCGCGCTGGAGCACGCCGGAGCCGTGGCGCTCAACCGCGAAGTCGGCGAATGGGTCGAGGAGATAGGCGGCGACGCGCTGGCGCGCCGCGCGGAGCGCGTCGCCGAGATCGAAAGCGTTTCGACGGTGGGCGCGCCATTCGGAGCACAGGCACAGGAGCTAGCCGCGCACCGCCGATCGCTGGCGGAGATGGACGCGGAGCTCCCGCCCGGGGGCTCGAACCCTTCCGCGGTGTCCGGCGTCGCGCCGGCTGGTCTGGTGCAAGCCCGGCAGTCGGCTCCGTCCTGGTCCGGGCAGATTCCTGCTCCCGGGGGAGAGGGCACGTCGCCGTCGCAGGTCTCCAGCCTTTCCGTGGCGTCTGCGTCGCACGCTCGGCCCCGCCGTCGTCAGGGCCTGTACGCAGCGTTGCTCGGGGTCGCTGCCGCGCTCGGCATCGCCATCGTCGTGGTCGTGGTTGCACTGGTCCGCCGTAGCGTCGCGGCGCCGTCGCCCGCCAGCGCTGCGGCCCAGGCCCCCAAAGCCAGCGCACCACAGGTTTCGCTGAAGCCCCTGGATAGCGCGGCCAGCGAGCCGGTCGCCGCGGCCAGCGAGATTGCCCCCGCGCCCAGCGCGAGCGCTCCGGCGGTCGAGTCGGCCCGGCCCTCCGCGAGCGCGCCGGCGGTCGAGCAAACGGCCCGGCCCGTGGTGCACAATCCGGTGCCGCACCACGTCTACCACCACGCCGCAGCCAAGCCGAAACCCGCAGCCAAGCCGAACTGCAACCCGCCCTATACCGTCGACGGCAGCGGCATCCGGCACCCCAAGCCCGAGTGCATGTGAGCCGCCACTCGTAAACCGACGAACGTCCGGGTTAGACTCCCGCCGATGTCCTTCGAGAAGAGGCTGACCGCTCCGATCCTCGGCTCCGTTCTGGTGGTACTGCTCGGCGCCCCGCCCGCGCTGGCGGACAAGGCCGCGTGCGGGAAGGCCTACACGCAGGCGCAGGTGCAGAAGAAGGCCGGCAAGCTGCGCGAGGCGAAAAAGAACCTGCTGGTGTGCGCCCAGAAGAGCTGCCCGGGCTTCATCAACAGCGAATGCGCGAAGTGGTTGAACGACGTCGAGTCGACGCTGCCCACGATCGTCATCGCCGCCAGCGACGCGAAGGGCAACGATCTGACGGACGTGAGCGTCAGCTCCGACGGCCAGCAGCTGGCCGACAAGCTCGGCGGCATGGCCCTCGAAGTGGATCCGGGCAAGCACACGCTGCGCTTCGAGCACGCGGGCGCCGAGCCCGTCGAGAAGAAGGTGCTCATCCGCGAAGGCGAGAAGGCGCGCGTGATCAAGGTCCAGTTCGGCTCGCCGGAAGAGGCGGCCGCCGCCCAGCCGAAGCAGGGTGCGGCGTCGGGGGGCGGCGCGGCCGGCGTGGACACCTCCAGCGGCGGCTCCTCGAAGACGCTCGCGTACGTGCTCGGCGGGGTGGGCATCGTCGGTCTGGGCAGCTTCGCCTACTTCGGCCTGACCGGCTCGAGCCAGAAAAGCGACCTGCTCAAGCACTGCAAGAACAACGTCTGCGATCTGCCGCAGGACCAGATCGACTCCAAGCGCAGCGCGGTCAAGACCAAGTTCCTGATCGCAGACGTCTCGCTCGGCGTCGGGGTCGTTTCGCTCGGCCTCGCGACGTATTTCTTCCTCAAGCCCGACCACTCGTCGGAGGCACCGAAGGACAGCGCACGCCTACGCTTCGATGTGGCGCCGACCCACGGCGGCAGCTACGCGACCGTGTCGGGGAAGTTCTAGCGGCAGCGCCGGGCCTTTCCGCCCGCGCTACTCCTGCCCGCTGATCCGCTCCATCTCCTCGTCGGAGATGTCGAAGTCGGCAAAGACGTTCTGCGAGTCGTCGTGCTCGTCGAGCGCGTCGAGCAGGTTGAGGCACACCTCGGCGTCGCGACCAGCCACTTCCTTCTTGTTCTTGGGGACGAAGGCGAGCTTGCTCTCCTGCATCGGCAGCTTCGCCGTCTCGAAGGCGGTGCTCACGCTGTCGAGCTGCTCCGGTGGCGTGTACACGGTCCACACGTCGCCCTCGTCGCGATAGTCGTCGGCTCCCGCCTCGACCGCCGCCTCCATGAGCTGTTCCTCGCTCACCGCCGACCTGTCGAGCGTGATCACGCCGAGGCGGTCGAAGGCCCACTGCGCGGTTCCGGAGCCGCCCATCGCACCGTTGTGCTTCTCGAACACCTTCCTGAGCTCGGCGGCGGTGCGGTTCCGGTTGTCGGTCATGCCCTCGACCAGGAACAGGGTGCCGCCGGGGCCGGTGCCCTCGTACAGCACCTCGTCGTAGTTCGCGCCCTCGATCTCGCCGGTACCGCGCTGGATGGCGCGCTTGATGTTGTCGGCGGGCATCTGCTGGCCGCGGGCGTCGGCGATGGCCTTGCGCAGGCGCGGATTGCCGTCGGCGTCACCACCGCCCATGCGCGCCGCGGTGACGATCTCGCGGATCAGCTTGGTGAAGATCTTGCCACGGGCCGCATCCGTTGCGCCCTTCTTGCGCTTGATCGTGGCCCACTTGGAATGACCGCTCATGCGGGACTCTCTACCTTGGTTGGTGGAAAAAGGGGCCCGTCCGCCCCGGGGCCCCGCGATCTAGCAAAGACGCCGCCAACCCGCCACAACCGCGCCCGGGATCCGGGCGAAATCCAGGCCTATTTGATGGGGTACTTCTTCCGCAAGGCGTCGGGAACGGCTTCGGCATCGGCGATCTGCCGGAAAACGTCCACGGAGTGGCGCGGGACGCGCTTCTTCTGTGGGTCCTTGGGGTCCACGGCGTACAGGCCGAACTTCATGCTCATGCCGTGATTCCACTCGTAGTTGTCCATGAGCGTCCAGTAGAAGTAGCCGCCCACGTCGGCTCCATCCTGGATGGCCCGGCTGAGCCAGGTCAGGTGGCGCGTCATGTAGCTCGGCGCGATGTTGTCGTTCGGGTCCGCCGCGCCGTTCTCGGTGATGATCATGGGCAGGTGCAGGTCGTTCTTCACGACCATCGCCATCTCGTAGATGCCCTTGGGGTAGTCCTCGTAGGTCTTCAGCGTGAACGGGTTGAAGGTCGTCAGCGGCGATAGTTCGGACAGGAACGGCTTCGTCCGCCCGTGCGCGGTGATGCGCGTGTAGTAGTTGACCCCGATGTAATCCATGCGGTTCGCGAGGTCGTCGCGATGCACGCTGCGACCGTCCATGTTCGCGTCGAGGTCGCCCTTCGCGACGGCGTTCAGGTAGACCATGTTCCAGAGGTAGAAAGCGTTCTTCGCGCCCTGAACGTCGACGGGATCGTCCGGGTTCGCCGGAGCAATGGGCGCCATCGCGTACACCACGCCTACCCGGGAAGCCTTGCCGTCGCCGTCGGCATCCACGGTGTCGTTCGCCTTGATCGCGTCGTACATGCGCGCGTGTCCTTCGATCATCGCGACCATCACCGTCTTCGCGTCTGCCGCGTCGAGCGTCACGGCGGGCGGATTGGAGCGCTGGTCGGTCGGCTCGATGTAGCCGGGCAGCACTACCGCGAACGGCTCGTTCTCCGTCGCCCATAGATCGACCTCGCCGCCGAACTCCTTGGCGCAGAAGCCGGCGTACTTGGCGATCTCCGCGACGGTCTTGTCCTTGTCGACCCAGCCGCGCGGCGAGCAGTGCGCCAGATCCTGGTGGCAGCCGACGCCATCGTGGACCCACGTCGGCAGCGTGTAGTGGTTGAGCGTGACCAGCGGCGTGATGCCGTCGGCCTTCATCACCTTCAGCATCGCGTGGTAGTGCGCGAGGGCCTTCGGGTCCGCAATCTTCTTCAGCGCGTCGTAGCCGGTGACGCCCCAGGTGGGCTTGGGGAAGATGCGGCTCCACTCGAAGCTGAAACGGAAGCCCGAGCCGTGAAGCCCGTTCTTCACCAGGTCGATGTCCTGCTTGTACAGCTCCCACTCGCCGGGCCCGTCGTCGGGCGACTCGCCGTTCAAGTGCGTCGCCGCGTCGTTCACCGTCACTGGCGACGTGACGAACTGGTACCAGTCGGAGTTCGGGTCGTCGCACTCCGAAGCCGGTAGCGTGGGGCAGCCCATGTCGACCTGGAAGCCGGCCACCGAAGCGCCGAAGATGAACTTGCCACCGACCGACAGGGAGCCTGCCGGGAACTTCCCGTTGTACGACTTCTGCGGGGCGGACGAGGAACCGCATCCAGCAAGCAGGGGCAACGAAAGCAGAGCGGGTGCGAGTCGACGCTGGGACAACATGGCGGGTGGATCCTAGCAGACCCGGCACCACCGAGGGCTGCGCTACGCCAGGGCACCACCGCAGCTGGAGCCGGAGCCTGCCGTGCAGCCCAGGCAGTGGCTGTCGGTCAAAATACGTGCGCGGGCGAGGTCGTCCAGCCTGTCTATGTCGAACACCGTTGCCTCGCCGCGCCCGGCTCCCTCCAAACCCAGATCCAGCATCTGGTTGAAGTCGCAGTCGTAGAGGCGACCGTCCCAGCCGATGCTGATCTCGGCTCGGCACATCAGACCGGGCACGGTGGCTGGATTGAAGTGCCCGACGAGCAGGCTCATGTACTCCTCGAACCTGCCGTCGCGCGTCAGCTGGTGCGCGAAGCGATGGATCGGCATGTTCGTGATCGTCAGCAGGTGATCGAACGTGATGCCGTGGTCCGCGCGGAGTCGCTCGCGATAGTCCGATTCGAGCTTTTCCTGCGGCGGAGGCAGGAACGCCCCTCCCGGGTTGTAGACGAGGTCGAGCCCGAGCGCGCCGCGTCCGTAGCCGAGCGCGTTCAGTAGGCAGAGAGCGCGCACGCTCTTTTCGTATGCACCGCGCCCGCGCTGCGCGTCCACGTTCTCCATGGTGTAGCAGGGTAGGCTCGCGACGACGTGCACGCGGAATTCCGCAAGGAACTCCCCGAGGTCTTCCATGCCGTGCTCGAACAGGACCGCCAGGTTGCAGCGATCGATGACCTCGCGCCCCAGCCGCCGGGCCTCACGGACCATGAACCGGAACGACGGATTGAGCTCCGGCGCACCGCCGGTGAGATCGAGCGTCGTGACTCCGGGGCTCTCCGCGAGCAGCTCGATGACCCGCTCCGCGACGGGACGCGACATGATCTCGGTGCGCTTCGGGCCCGCGTCCACGTGACAGTGGTGGCACGCGAGGTTGCAGAGCTTGCCGACGTTGACCTGGAGCGTGCTCACGCGCTCGCGCGAGAGCGGTGGCAGAGCGTGGTCGCGCAGCGCCTGGTCGAACGACGGCGCCGGGCGCGCCAGCGGCAGGCGACGCGCCGTGTCGGCCGCCATCAGCAGCACCCCTCCCCGCTGCACCCGTTCGCGTCCGTGGGGCAGCACAGGCTGGCTTCCTGCGTGCGGGCAGCGCGCGAATCGCCCGTCCGGACGGCCTGTTCAACGTCGATCGAACTGGGTGCGGTCATGTGGATAGTACGGAGACCGGACGGAAGGGTTTCGAGGGTTCCTGAGCACTACGACCCGACCGCACGGGCGTTTCGTCCGGATGCGGCAGCGCACCGCGCGCCGGGTTCGCTTGACCCTGTACCAAGCTACAGGGTTCAGAATAGTCGCATGGACGGGCAGACCCTGAGCATCGGACAGCTCGCGGGCGCCGCGGGCGTGCGCGTCGAAACGGTGCGCTTCTACGAGCGGCAGGGGCTCCTGCCTGCGCCGCCCAGGAAGCGCTCGGGATACCGGCAGTATCCGCGCGAGGCCGTGGCGCGGGTGCGATTCATCCGGCGCGCCAAGCAGCTCGGCTTCACGCTGCGCGAGATCGCCGAGCTGCTCGCGCTGCGCGTCGACCCCGACAAGACATGCGCCGACGTGCGAGCGATGGCGCGCGAGAAGATCGCCGACGTGGAGGCGAAGCTGCACGAGCTCGAGCGCATCAGGATCGCACTGGAGCGACTGTCCCGACAGTGCCGGGGAAAGGGTCCGACGAGCGAATGCCCGATCCTCGACGCCATCGAGACGGGCGAGCAGGAGGCCGCGCGTGACGACCGTTGACCTCGTCTACGACGTGGAGTGCCCGAACGTGGCAGCCGCCCGCGCGAACCTGGCGCGGGCTTTCGCCGATGCGGGCCTGGCGCCGCATTGGCAGGAGCACCGCATCGGCGATCCGGACAACCCCGCCCGCGTACGCGGCTACGGCTCGCCGACGATCCTCGTCGATAGCCGCGACGTATCCGGTGATGCCCCCGGGGCCGAAGCGTGCTGCCGTCTCTACGGCGGCAGCGTTCGCGCCCCCACCGTGGAAACGATCGCCGACGCGCTGCGCGCGGCCGCGCCACGGCAAGCGGTAACCGACCCGCGCTCGAGCTGAATCAGGGCGAGAGCAGCCGACGACCCAGCAGGCTGCCGACGAGCGCTCCGCCTACGATCGCGGCGCCGTGGCCGATGATGATGTGCAGCGGATCCGTCGACGGGCACGCCATCGTGAGACCGATGGTGCCCGTGAGCCCCGCCCAGCCGCCGATGATGGCGCCGGTCAGCCGCGGCGTGAACGGATCCGTCCTGCGCCACAGAACGACCAGCACGGCCATCGGAATGGACGCGAGCATCATCCCGCGCACCAGGCATGCCGGCGTGCTGACGTGAGCGTCCCCGACGGCCACCGGCGGCAGCGCACCGTACGCGAGCCAGGAGAGCAGCAGGAACGCGAGCCCGGGAAGCAGTGCGAGCGCGAGACGGGCGCCCACCCCGACGCGTGCACTGCCCGAACGGACCAACGCGATGAACGTCGCGGCCGCAACGAGAAGCAGCCCGCCAAGCGCCACCACGCTGGACCGCATCGGCTGGGAAGCGATCTGCGTTCCCATCATCACGGCAATGGCCATCAGCGTGGCGCCAGCCGCCGCGACGCCGTACAGCCAGCGCGAAGGTCCCGAAGGCCCGCGGCGTGGAGCCACGTCCGACGCGATCTGGCTGCGGATGCGCGCCGCCAGATCGGCACGCGGACGCGGGAGCGGGGGAAACGAGGTGTGGCTTTCGTCGGACATCATGCTGCTGTGCCTCCAGGCCACACGCCGCCGAGCTCCGCGCGGAGCAGCTTGTAGCCACGGTGGACCCTGAGTTTCATGGCGGTTTCGGACGCCCCTACGACGAGCCCGGCTTGTCGTGCCGTCATGTCCATCTGCTTGGTCAACACGATAGCCTCGCGGTACTTGGGCGGGAGCTTGTCGATCGCTGCCCTGAGCCGGCGAGCGACTTCGTCGTCCAGCGGCTCGTCCTCCGGCACGCTGGGCAGCTCGGGCATTTCCGCGGGCTCCGTCACGACGGTCCGCTTGCGTGTCGGGGATCGGAGCTCGTCGAGCGCTGCGTTCCGGGCAATGGCGAACAGGTACGGCGTCACCCGCGCGCCGCGGACCCACGCTCCGCGCGCCGTGTGCAGTTTCATGAACACGAGCTGCAGCAGATCCTCTGCCCGGGCCCGCTCCTTGACCATCGAAACCAGGAAGCCGAACAACTTCACCTCGAGGCCCGCGTAGAGCTCGTCGAAGGCGGCAAGATCGCCATCGACGTACCGTTCCATGGCCGCATCCAGGCGGCGGGTAGGATCATCCGCGTCGGTCATGGCGGTGGGGACCGGTTGGGTCGAGCGCGACGCTAGCACCTGGGCGGGGCCTGGGTTCATCGGAGTTCGGAGATGGGCAACACTGCCTGGGCCCTACGATCCAGCGGCAGGACAGTTTCGCATCGACCGGCTCTGAAACGCGCCACCGGCTATCCAGTATGTACAGCGTGACTTCACGCGAAGTGGCCCTGGCCGTTGCCGGCGGAGTGCTGCTCGGCAGCGCATTTCTGCTGATCCGGACGGGTCCGCGGTTGACAACCGGCAGCCGGAGCCCCGCGCTCAGCGTCCCGCTGGTGGCCAATGGCACCGGAAGCGTGAGCCTGACCTCGGCCGGACGCGTGACCGTCGTCGACTTCTTCGCGAGCTGGTGCGGCGTCTGCGCCGCGAGCGTGCCCAGGCTGGAACGAACCATGACCCGGGACGGGGTGCGCTTCATCGCCGTGAGCGCCGACGACAGCGTCGATGCGGCCCGCGCGGTCGCGGCGCGCTGGAACCTCGTCGGCCCTGTCGCCTGGGACCGGAACCGCCGCGCCCTGGACGCCTACGGAGTGCGCGCACTGCCGACGCTGATCGTGTCGCGCCCGGACGGCACCATCGCGGCCACCCATGTCGGCCCGGTGTCGCCGTCGACGCTGAGGGCGGAAGTCGAACGGGCCAGGGCCAGACGCGCGTCTAGCCCAGGGCCAGCCGCGCGGCGCGCAGCCGACAGATGATCCCAGCTCTCGCGACACAGGATCGCGCCGGCGCGGGCGAAAGCGGGGGCCCAGCCCGCGCGTGATAGGCTGGAGTCATGCGGTGGTCGGTATCAGCGGGACTCTTCGCGTTCACGTTCCTCCTGCTTCTGGGATGCAGCAGCGACGGCGGCGGCGCTGGGCCGAACGCGGGCGGCGCGGCGGGCTCTGCCAGCGGCGGCAGCGCGGGCAGCGGCGGCAGCGCGGGCAGCGGCGGCAGCGCGGGCAGCAGCGGCAGTGCGGGCAGCGGCGGCAATGCGGGCAGCGGCGGCAGTGCAGGCAGCGGCGGCGGCAGTGCGGGCAGCGGCGGCAGTGCGGGCAGCGGCGGCAGTGCGGGCAGCGGCGGCACCGGTGGGGACCCGAACTTCACCGCGGACGGCTGCTTCAAGTGGACGGAGCAACTGTCGCTACAGGCTGCCGTCGATCAGCACAACTGCGTCGAGGTCCAGCCCGGAACCTACACGCTGACGCAGACGGTGTCCGTCAAGCCCGGTCACACCCTCCGGGGTGTCAGCGCTGCAAAGTCGATTCTGAAGGCCAGCCAGAGCGCTTGGACCTTCGGCTGCTGCGACTCCATGATCGCAGACACCCTGCCCGCGACGCCGGAGGCCAACCCATTCCACGTGCAGAAGCTCACCCTGGATGGCGCGGGGGTGGCCACCTACAACATCTGCTGTCGCGGCTACGTGGTCGAAGACTCGATCCTGGAGAATTCGCGCTGCTCCGCCATCGGCGCCGCCGGCAAGGGCGTCACCGCCACCAACAACCAGATGCTCTACAGTGCACAGCCCACCAACGTGCCCGGCAAGGGCAGCGTGAGCTGTGCTACCGGCGGCTTCGGTGGCGTCGCCGAAGGGGCTGCCATCTACTCCGAAGCCAAGGCGGTGAACCTCGGCACCGTGATCGACGGCAACACCATCAAGTACAGCTTCGGTCCCGCGATGGACATCAACGGCGCCTGGGGCGGCGTGTTCAAGAACAACCAGGTATCGGACAACACCGCGTGGGCGGCCGTCAGCCTGTACGGTGCCAGCAACTGGCGGATCCAGGGCAACACGATCAGTCATCCAGCAACCGAGCCGCCCCAGCCCTATCATCCGTACTGCGCTACGGGGCCGAACGGCGGACACTCGGCCGGCATTTTCCTGTGCCAGGACACCGACACGAACAACCTCGTCGTCAACGGCAACACCATCACCGGAAACAAGACCAGCAGCTACTACGGCATCCTCAGCGTGGGCGCCGACGAGGTGAAGCCGTACTGGGCTCCGCGCAACAACACGTTTACGAACAACGACGTGTCCGGCAGCGTCGTGGGCTGCGCCGACGACTTCAAGCCCGGCCAGTGGCTCACGGATCAGGACACCTGGACCGGCAACAACTGCGCCGGCTCGCCCAACACCGGGCCGAGCTATTTCTGAAGGGCGCGGTCACGCCGGGTCGGCTTTGGGATCGGACGACGCAGCGGGTCAAGATACTGGACTCGCGCCCGGCGGACACGGCGCCGAGGGGACGCTGTTGTCCACCCTGGCACTCGCGTTCGCGCGCGCCCCGCCACGATGCGCGCAAGATCACATGACGGGTAGCATCGCCGCCTGTGCGGAAGCGCCAACGGACCCGAGTTGCCCATTGAACCGCCCATCCCGGTCGCCTATTGTGATGCGAACCGGCCGCCCAGCGACGCTCGCGGCCAGTCTCGGGGACACGGTGAACCAGGACTTCCAGGCCCCTGTCGAGGGCGAAATCCTCGCGGGCAAGTACCGCATCGAGAAGGTTCTCGGTGAGGGTGGCATGGGCGTCGTGGTCGCGGCGCAACACATCCACCTCGACGACAGGGTTGCTATCAAGTTCCTGCTGCCGGGCGCAAAGTCGAATCCGGAAGTGCTGGCGCGCTTCGCCCGGGAAGCCCGGGCAGCCGTGAAGATCAAGAGCGAGCACGTCGCCCGGGTCTCGGACGTGGGGACGCTCGAAAACGGCACTCCGTACATGGTGATGGAGTACCTCGAGGGGAGCGACCTGGCGGCCTGGGTGCACGAACGTGGCGCGCTCTCGCTCGAGCAGGCCACGGAGTTCGTTCTGCAGGCTTGCGAAGCGATCGCCGAAGCGCACACGCTAGGGATCGTCCACCGCGATCTGAAACCCGCGAACCTGTATGTGATCCGGCGTCCCGACGGGAAGCTCTCGGTCAAGGTTCTCGACTTCGGGATTTCCAAGGTCACGCGGGCGGCTGCCTCGGGCCCCGACATGAGCCTGACCAAGACGGCTGCGTTCATGGGCTCGCCGCTGTACATGTCGCCGGAGCAGATGGAGTCCGCGCGCAACGCCGATGTGCGCAGCAACGTCTGGGCGCTCGGCGTTATCCTGTACGAACTGGTTGCGTTCCGTATCTCGTCGACCGCCTGGTCAACCCGATCATGCTGTGTAGCGATGATCGGGGCTACACGACGCCCGCCAACGGCCAGCCCTGCGCTGGCCAGTATCCCTACGGTCCGGAGCCGGAGTTCCCGCCGGTCAAGAACCTCCACGTGGGCCTGATCACCTCCAGCCTGGGAGGGCATGGCGACGCGACCAATGATTGCAACGACCAGGACCCCGGGTTCAACCCCACCGACAACGATCACGGACACCTGCTGCCGAAGGTCCGCCAGAACCTGTCCAGCTACACCTTTCTGAACTTCGACGGCACCAACGGTACGACGTTGGCGGCGCAGTTCGCCGACCAGGTGGACGCCGCGGGCGAGCAGGGCTGCGGCTTCGAGTCGTCGCTGGAGGCCTGGTACCGCTTTCTCGTCGATCCCGCTCCGCCTTTGAACGTCAAGGTCACGAACGGCGTTTCGTCACCGGATGGCGTCGACCATGAAGTGCTGACCGAGCGCGCGAGCTTCCTGCGCCCCGACTCGCTGCTCGCGATCGTCATGCTGACCGACGAGAACGACTGCTCCGTCATGGACTCGGGTCTCGGCTGGGTGGCGCTCCAGCCGAACCACATGCCGAGGGCGACCTCGGCGTGCGCTACGGATCCGAACAGCTCCTGCTGCCGCTCGTGCGCCCTGCAGGAGAGCTCAGCTCCGTCCGGCTGCCAGCCAATCAACACGGATCCGTCGTGCACCAAGGGCCCGTTCACCGACAAGGAAGACGCGCCGAACCTGCGCTGCTTCGATCAGAAGAGGCGCTTCGGCGTGGACCTGCTCTACCCGACCCAGCGCTATGTCAATGCGCTCACGCAGCTGGAGATCTGCCCGAACGAGCCAGACCTGACCTGCCAGAAGGGCGACACACCGAAGGCCAACCCGATCTATTCGGACCTGAACCAGAGCGGGAAGGTGCCGCGGGATCCCTCGCTGGTGTACCTCGCTGCGATCACGGGTGTGCCCTGGCAGGACATCGCCACGAACAATACGCTCAAGGTTCCCACAGCACTCGAATTCAAGACGGCCGAACAGCTCAGCACGGATGGCATCTGGGACGACATCGTGGGTGACGTGAACAAGCACATTCCGCCGAAGGACCCGCTGATGCAGGAGTCGATCGATCCGCGGAGTGGCTCGAATCCCAGGACGGGTGACTCGATTGCGGCGCCGAGCGCCGGCGCGAACGCCAACCCCATCAACGGCCACGAGTACGACGTGTTGGATCGTGACGACCTGCAGTTCGCCTGCATCTTCCCCTTGGCTACCCCGCAACCGAACAGCCTGGATTGCGCGAATGTCGCCGCGTCGCCGAACAATCCCCTGTGCCAGAACCCGAGCAACGGCCAGTACGGCACGACGCAGTACTTCGCCAAGGCCTATCCGGGTCTGCGCCAGCTGCAGGTGCTCAAGGACTTTGGAAGCAATTCGATTGTTGCGTCGATCTGCCCGAAAGTGCTCACGAGCGACCCGGGCGATCCGGCTTTCGAATACAACCCAGCAGTCACCGCCATCGTCAGCCGTTTGAAGGCAGGGTTCAATGCCCCATGTCTTCCGCAAAGCCTGCCACTCGATTCGAAGACCGGGCGGGTGAGTTGCCAGGTGGTCGAGGCGCTCCCGTCCAGCTCCCCCAAGGCCTACGACTGCAGCAAGAAGCCGGGCCGCGCGCCACTCACGGGCGCCAGCGGCGTCAAGCTGGAGGCGGCGGTACGCGCGAACCTCCAGCAGTCCTTCGAGTGCGATGGCACAGGGCAGCCTGCGTGCGCGGACTTCCAGATGTGCCTGATCTCGCAGCTGGACAGCCAGACCGACCTTCACAGCTGCCTCAACGACGCTCCCGTCGCATCGGGGGTCAACGGCTTCTGCTACATCGACGGGAACTGCGTCGGCAACAAGACGTGCAACGGCGCCTTCATTGCCCACTGCCCCGACAACGAGAAGCAGCAACTGCGCTTCGTCGGAGGCCTCGTGCAGACCCCGACGCCGGGCGCCAGGGTGTTCATCTCCTGCACGCCGCCCTAGATTCGTCGACCCGTCGGCTGTCCCCGGATCGAAGCTCGCGATGGACTACCCGACGGAGCTGCTCGCGCTGCTGCCGCGAGGCACGCGGCGTCGCGAGGTGTTCCCTGTCCTGCCCTCTGTGCTTCCCGGAAGGCCCGCAGCGGCCCCCGAGCCGGTGGCCCGGAGGCCCCGCCGAGGGCCGAACAGTCCACGGACAATGTCCGCGGACGTGCAAGTAAGCGAAAAGATTGTGCGAAGGGGGGGACTTGAACCCCCATGGGAGTTACCCCACTAGCACCTCAAGCTAGCGCGTCTGCCAGTTCCGCCACCTTCGCAGATGATTTCGTGGGCAATCGGCGGGCAATGATTGCCCAAGCCGGTCACTTCTGGAATCGCAAGGGAGAGGGGGTCTACCTCACCCAGGGCCAGCTCGGCAAGTGCCTTTGCTTCCTGCCGATACCGGAGCAGCTCCGCGGACTTGTGGCCGCTACGCTGGCGCACCCAGTCCTCCCCCACCCCGCTGGCCAGGCTGCGGGTCACGAAGCTCCGGCGGAAGGAGTGGGAACGCCCGAACTGCGAAGTCGATCCCCGGGGCTATGCTGATCGAATCCAAAGGGCGCAGGCGCCCGGACGGCTAGCGCCCCGTTCGCTCCAGCAAACTGTCGAGACGCCCCACCCGATCTCCCAGCATCCGCGCCATCACTTTCTGCACGTCGCGCCCCCTGCGCTGCGAGAGCAGCGTGATGTCGAGCGCAATCTGGCTCGTCGCCACCTCCGCCGTCGGCGGCGTCTCGCTGACCACCCCGAGATCGCGATCGTCCTTGTTCTCGGCCGAGGCGATCAGCGTGCGCAGGTCGTCGGCCACCACCACCAGACGGTGCTTCCAGAACGCCTCGAGCTCGGCCTCGTCCAGCCCATAGGAGAACACCTCGCCAGGCAAGCGCGGCAATGCGGCATGCGAGAAGACAACAAGGAATACCTTGCGACGCGCAGTGCGACGCAGCCCCGGCACGAGCTGTACGATTTCCCGTGGCCAGCCGCTCAGCACCAGCCGCTCCTTGGCGCCGCGGATCAGGTGCTCCGCCTCCTCGATCACGCGGGTGTAGCCGCGCACGCTGAAAGCGTCGGGGGCGACGGGCGAGGCATCCAGCTTGCTGATCGCGTCTTCGAGCGCGCCGGCCGATTGCTCGAAGCGCTTGCGCAACAGGACCACGACTTCTTCAGGAGGCGTGGGGGCGAACAGTTCCGGAGTGCCGGCAATGGATCGCGCCGCCCCCGCTGCGACGAGCCTCCGGAGCACGCCGTACACCGCCGAGCGCGGGATCCCGGCCCGGACGCTCACTTCGTATCCTGTCGCGGGGCTGCCGAGCACGAGCGCGTGGTAGGCGCGCGACTCGTTCAGGCTGAATCCCAGGCGCACCAGCGCGCCTACGACGTCAGGCTCGCTCATGCCCCTGTCTCTCACGAATCGAGCCGCCTCGTTGAGAAATCGCAACGGAAAAGCCGCGAAGAATTGCGCGTCATCAACGATTCCAACCTTTCGCTGGGCAAGGGGGCCGCGCCTCCTTGACGCACCCGGCGAACATTAGTAACTCACCTCTGAGTTACTAATGGGAGGGCCCATCACCATGCGCTCGCACCTCGCCATCGCTCTCGCTTTCGCCGCCAGCTTGCTCGTCGCCTGCAGCGGTCAGCCGCAGCACAAGAACGCCGACGAGGCTGCAGCTCGCGTCGCCGAGCACCTCGACTCGACCACCCTCCCGGCCGACGCGGACCTTTCCACGCCCCCGCCGGCGACCTTGTACTTCGCGCCCGACTGGAAGCAGAGCGTCTCGGACACGGTGTACGCCGGAGCCACGCTCGCGGTCGAGGCCAGCCCCACGCGCTTCCCCAAGTGCGGCATCAGCGGCACCGTGACCGTGAGCGCGCTGCTCGACGACGGCAGCGTCATCGAGTCCACGCTCGATCAGCGGACCCAGTGGTGGGCCGCGGGCTCGCTGGCGATCCCGACGGGCGCGCACCAGATCCAGCTCTGGCTTCGCTCCGAGCGAGCCGACGGCTGCGTGGAATACGACAGCAACTTCGAGAAGAACTACAGCTTCGCCGTTCACGCCTGGGACCCGATCACCGTCCACTTCAAGTCGGACTGGTCCGAGCTGGCCGATGCCCCGCTCGTGGCGGGTGGCGTGCTGGTCGTGGACTACGACATGGCGCGGCTGCCGAAGTGCCGGGACAGCTACCGCGACATCCCCACCTGGGACGTGCTCGCTCACCTGCGTTTCGATACCGGCGAGCAGATGACCCAGACCGTGGCCAATTGGGATGCGCCCTACGGTGTGAAGAAGACCGCGGCGCCCGGCCTGGCGGTGTTCCCCATCCCCGAGGGTGCGCGGCACGTGGAGCTGTGGTTCGAGAACAGCGAGTGGACGCCCGGCTACCCGCTGCCCGCCGGCTGCCCGGCGTGGGACAGCAACTACGGCAAGAACTACCCGTTCGAGATCGTGCCTCCGAAGGCCGCGCCGCCGCGGGTCGGATGGGCCGGTGAGTTCAACTTCGTGACCTTCCATCGCGCGCCCGAAACGGACCTGGGCGATGTCGATCCGGCCTACTGCTTCGACAGCTACGCCGGCAGCGAGCTCAGCACCTGGGTCGAAGCGCAGGTCTGGATCCCGGGCGTCACCGATCAGCAATACGCTTCGGACGCCGATGCGGCACAGGCGGCATCGAGCCTGGTCCAGGCTCGCGCCGTCACCGATGCGCTCACGGGTGACGTCGACGGCTGGGGCACGTACAAGCTCCGGTTCGTCCGCCAGCAAGGGCACAACTTCGTGTACGCGTTCGACTTCTGGAAGCTGCGCTACGCCATGTACGTCGATTCACCCGTCGCGGCCGGCCTGTATCACTACTACTTCCAGTTCTCGGCGGACGGCGGTGCCAGCTGGACCTCCGCGGGCCACGACGGCGGCAGCGCGCGCCGCTTCGTGGTCGCCCCGAAGCTCGACTGCACGCTGTTCCCCGACCACGCCCCGTCGGGCTGCCCGTGAGCTAGTGAGCTAGCGGCGCAGAGCGTTCTGAGCGCAGACGCGCGGGATACTGCGACGAAAACGGCTGTTCCGGCTCCGGGCCCCGACGCGGGCTCAACCGGGCCGGAGCACCCGTTCGAGCGCAGCGATGACCTCGCCCATCTCGAACGGCTTGCGCACCCAGGCGGCGAAGGCGTGGGCGAGCGAGCCGGGTATGCCGTCGGGTGCGCCGCTGATGAGGATCACAGGCAGGCCAGCGTCGCCTCGACGCAGCGTTGCGAGCGCGTGTTCGGGATCGTCCACGATCGGCGACAGATCCACCAGCGCGGCGTCGAGGATCGCTCCGCGGCTCATGACGCGCTCGAGCTCCGACCGTCCACCCGCCACGAGGACCTGCACGCCGCGTGCTTCGAGCGCCAGCTCCAGCAGCGAGCGCACCGCGGGATCGTCCTCGACGACGAGCACGCGCGCGCCGTCGAGCGAACGGGTCCTGGGAGGCACGCTGCGCGCACCAGAACGCGCTTCACTGAGCGGCCAGCCAAGCTCGAAGCAGGCGCCCGGCCCCGTGCGCGCCAGGCGCAGCTCGCCTCCGTGCAGACGCGCCAGCGCGTTCGAATAGCGGAGTCCGATCCCCGCCCCACCCCGCCTCGTCGAATCCGGCGCGGACAGCAGCGAATCCGCGCGATCGGCCGGGATGCCGGGCCCCTGGTCCATCACCTCGAACACGACGTGCGTCGCGCTCCGGTCGACCCGGATCGTCACGACACCGTGGGACGGCGAGAAGGCGACCGCGTTGAGCAGCAGGTTCAACAGGATCTGTTGCGCCTCGGCGCCGCTGCAGAGGAGCACGTTGTCATCAATGGACACGTCCAGCCTGATCTGCACGCCCTTCTTCTCGGCCTCCTGCGCGACCCCCAGAATCGCCTGCCGGACGAGCGTCACGGCGCTGCGATCCGTCTCGTCACCGGACACTTCGGCGCCGATCGCGCGACGGGCAATGCGGTGGCCGAGCCTCGCGTGGACACGGGCGACCTCCAGCGCCTCGCGGACGGAAGCTGCATCGACCTCGGTACTTGCGGCCTCGAGCCAGCCGAGAACGACCGTCAGCGCGTTGGAGACCTCGTGCAGGGCGGCAGCCAGATCTCCATCGGACTCCGCCGCCTGGACAGAGTCGAGCGCGAAACGCAACGCCTGGGGGCTGTTCACGGTCACAAGAATATTACAGCTGTGCTCATGCCGCTACCGGCCGCCACCCAGAAGCAGGGATGACCCTGCTTCTGGCCACGCCGGGGCCTACGCGATGCGTCGTACCGCGAGCCGCGCGGCACACGCAAGCGGAGTCGATGCCGATGCGCGGCCCTGTTTCCAGCAGCGCTGGATGGCGCGGGTGCGCTAGTTCAGCCGTGCGGGCAGCAGCAGCGTGTAGTTCCCCTGACCGTCGGCGCGCGTCTCGGCGATGGGGAGCACGGAAGTCGCGCCCGCTGGATCGCTCGTATACGACTGCTGAGCGTCCATGAAGATGTATGCGCGGACCAATGCACCGGGTACTGCAGACCCGGCGTCGCTGGGGAGCACACTTACCAGGCCCGAGTAGACCACCGGCAGCGGCATCTTCATCTGTCCGAGGTCCTCGAGGCCGCTCTTCACCTGCACGTTCGAACGCACCAGCCACGGGAAGCCCGTGCCGTCAGGAGGCCGCACGGACACGTCGAACGCGCCGGGATCGGTCCGCAGCGTGAACAGTCCCTTGTCGTCAACCACGTCGCTGGACGCGCGCGGCACCAGCGGCGCGTTGCCGAGCGCGGCTTCGAGCACGCTGGCGTGAGACTTGGACGGCGAGGCCACGGCCTGTACAGGCGCGCCCACCAGCGGATCGTTTCCTGCGGGCGTGAGCACGCTGCCGGAGAGCTTCGCGCTGGCGTCGAGGCCGAGCACCTTGCCCGCCTGGACCGACGGTGTCGCGCCCACCGTCCAGATCGTCTCGTACGCGGCGAGCCCGGGGTCCTTGGGGACGACCTGCACGTGGTAGGTCCCGGGCAACAGCTTGGCGCTGAAGCGCCCCTGGGAATCGGTCTCGTAGCTCTTGATGTAGGAGCCGAGGGTGCCGTTCTGGAGCCCGTCGAGATCGGTTGCGCTCAGCGTGACCGTCGCCTTCGCGGGAACGAGCGTGTCGTTCTCCTCCACCGTTCCCTTCAGCTTCACCGGGCTGGGCAGATCGGCGAACTGATCCACCTCCACTTTGGTGGTGGACATCAGCTGCAGTGCGGACCGATCCATGTAGAAGGTCGGCGCGTCCACGCCGTCGGGAGGCGACAGCTCGATGAGCTCGTGGCCGATGCCCTTCTGATCGCCGCCAACCACCGTGGAGTAGTCGAAGTCCACCTGGTAGACGACCGGGTCGGCTGTCGGGTCGTCGGATGAGAGCTTCACCGGATTGGACAGCACGGCGTCCGTGATCGAATCGACCATGCGCGCGCTCCAGCCATCGAACGACATCGCGCCGTTGGGCTGCGACAGCGTCATGGAGAACTGGGAAGGCGCGGGCAGCACGAGCGGCAGCGTGACCTTCCCGCCTTCGACGTGCTGATGGCGGAAGAGCTGGGGGGGCACGTTGCAGAGCGGCTTGTCGGGGTTCGCGGGCAGCGTCGGCTCCACGTAGATGTCATACTCGCCTGGCGGCAGCGTCACGGAGAAGCGGTTGCCCGAGAACGACTCGCCGTTCGGGCCCGTCGTCGGCCCGAACGAAGTCTCGACCATGGCCGTACCCGACGACCAGCCCAGCGAGCCCGCGCTCGAGGTGAACGTGACCTTGCCCGGCACGCTGCCGTCGCTCGCCTTGCCGGTGTCGAACGTGCAGCCAAGAAGGCTCTGGAAGTCCGCTTTCGTCGGCACGAACGTGCCGCGCAGATCCGTCACGTTGTCCAGAGACAGATCCAGCTGACCACCATCCGTGTGAAGCCGCTGTAGCGTCTTGAGGAAGCGGATGCCCGCGAAGCCGCCCACCGAGGTCGCCGGGGGCGTGATCTCGAACATGACGGTGCTGAACTTGCCTTGGGCCGCCCGGCACATGCCGCCCGTGCACACGCCGCCGCTGCCGCAGTCGTCGCTGGTCTTGCACTGGTTCTTGGTCGGCTGCAGCGACTGGTCCTTCACCGCCGAGATGGAGCACCCCGCCGAGAGCAGCGAAACAAGACTGAACGCAAGCAGGTGTCTCATGGGCTCTGCGTGAGGCAATCCGAAAGTGGAGGCACGTTGTTCTTGTCCGTAACTACGTTGACCCACCACGTCGCAAGCGCGATGTCGTTCTGATCGAAGTACTCGCCGGTGTTGGTATTCGCCTTGGAGAGATGCGTCACCAGCAGCGTGAGCGTGTGACAGCCCGGTTGGCTGTTCACCTGCCAGGACACGCTGATGGGGCGTTCGGGGTTGTTGAAGGAGGTCGACGGAGAGGCATAGCCCCAGTTCTGGTATTCCGGATTGCTGCTCCCGTAGTCCACGAAGAGCAGACCCGCGAGCGGGTCATTGGCGTCTCCGGAGCGCACCGGCACCGAGATATCGACCCGGGTGGGAGGTGTCCCGCTGGTCTTCGTGGTCGCTACGATGACCTGCTGCAGCGACGGAACAGCTTGCGCCAGGTCCAGAAAGGGCGGTGTCTGCCCCGGATCCTTGTAATCCGGGGGTCCCGCTATGACGCAGCCGCTCGAAGCAAGAGCCATCGCCGGTAACACTAGCGATACGCATGCCAACCGGAAAAACGTGCTGCTACGCAACGTTGCGGCAGCCCACAGGTGTGACAGGCGTGTCGCGGCCCGGTGTCGCCGCTGCATTTCGTGCCGCGCTCGCAGGCTGGCCCGCATGTGGGCGAATGTAGCCCAGCTCCGGCCTCGATGCCGGAGCAGATGCAGGCACCGAGGCGGACCGGCCCGACGGCCGCGCCCGTCAGATCGCGGTGCGACCGCTGCCCTGCCGGCGGCTGCCAGGCTGCCAGCGGGCCTCGGCGTACTCCGAGCCGACCGCCAGACGCACCAGATCGGCGATGGCGGGGCTCGCCGAGCACAGAGCGGAAAGCCCGCCCGGTTCGGAAAGCGAGCGCGGCGCGATGCTCTCGTCGGCGCACGCTTCCGCCAAGGCCACACCGAGATCCCCGGTCACGAACAGGCCCGCGCGGCGCACCGCGAGCCGCGCGGTCGCCATCGCCGCGTCGTAGTCGAGCGCGCCCGGTTCGTCGCACAGCTCGCGCAGGCGTCGCTGCGAGCGGGTGGGAATGCTCTCCCAGAGCACCTCGGCGAGGTTCGCCGCGGAACCGGGACCGCCGTGACCGTCATGCGGCGAGCCGAAGGCGAGCGACAGCCCCTTGAGCACCGCACGGGTCTGCGACTCGGGCGAGCCGAACAGGAGGACGTGCTCCGGCATCGCCGCAGCGAGCATGGCGCCGATGTGGAAGGCGAGCGCCGTCGTCTCGCGCCTGACCTCGCCGCTCAGGATCAGCGCGGGCGGCGACAGCAGCGCCACGCTCACCGTGACAGGACCGGAGCTGCGACGCTGGAAGAGCGGAGTGCGCGTCAGGCCGAGCGCGCGCGCCGCAGTCGAGTAGATGCGGGCTACGGCCGTCGGCGCGCCCAGCGGCACCCGCTCGACGCCGGTGACCCCATAGGTGCCCGCGTCGCGCCGGAAGACGTGTTCGGCGCCTTCCCACACCAGCGCCAGCGCCTCCGCCGTCGCACCCAGCGCGTCGCGGAACAGCAGGGCCCGCACCCCGTCGGGCTGTTCGGGCTGGGCCTCCAGCGGCGGCGCATCGATCCGGGGCCGCGAGCGGTCGAAGATCCCGAGCACGTGGTCGACGGCGTGTGCGTGCGCGAGATTCCGGTCGGCGAACGCGGCGGCGTGCAACTTCTGGAGCCCCCAGACATCGCCGGGAACCAGCTCGACGACCCGACGGCAGACGTGGGCCAGATCGTGCGTGCGATCGGAGCGATTCTCGAGCTGCCTCACGAGCTCCTTGCCCGCCTCGAGCGATCCGTTGCCCAGCGCGGCGAACAGCGACGCCTCCGTCGCATTGACCGCCGGGAAGTTCCCACTGGAAATACGTCGTGGCTCGGGCGCGCCGAGATCGACGGCGGGAGCGGGCCGGGACGACGGGCGCGACGGCGGCGGGCGGCTGGACATCGAGCGGGCCGTCGGCGGCACCGAGGCGCGCGGCGAGCTGCCCGGAGGCGGCACCGAGGCGCGCGGCGAGCTGCCCGGAGGCGGCACCGAGGCGCGCGGCGAGCTGCCCGGAGGCGGCACCGAGGCGCGTGGCGAGCTGCCCGGCGGCGGTGTCGAGGCGCGTGGCGAGCTGCCCGGCGGCGGTGTCGAGGCGCGGCGCGACGGAGGCTGCTCGACCGGCCTGAGCTCGGCGTGGATTTCCGCTTGTAGCGCCAGCGCCTCGGGGCGGGTCGACCCTTCGCCCGCTGCCAGCTCCACGTAGCCCAGCGCGCGCTCCAGCTCGCCCACTTGGCGCGCTGCGCGCGCCGCTCCGAGAGCTGCGGCACCCCGCGAGCCCAGACCTCCCAGGTCGCCCGCAAGTGCCGCATCGTAGAGCGGAAGCGCACGCGCCGGCGCTTCGCCGGAGGCAAACCGCCCGGCCATGCCCAACGCGACCAGCGGCAACGGGCCGACGGCGTCATGGGCACGCCTGAGCTCCTTCAATCCGGCTTCGGCACTGACCGCCACGTCCAGCGCCTCGGCGATCAAGAACGCCCGGAGCGCCGTCTGCTCGGGGCCGAGTGGGGACTGCACTCCGCGCAGCTCGGCGACGGTCCGGCGGGCTTGCTCGGGCGTCCCTGCCCCGCGCGCCTGGTACTCCAGGCGGCGCGCGCAGAGCTGGGGCTCGGCGAGCTCGGGAGCGATGCGGGCCGCGCGCTCCGCCCGCTCCAGCGCGCGCCCGCGGTCGCCGCCGGCTTCAGAGGCTTCGGCCGCTTCCACCAGCAGCCGGGCGCACTGCTCGGACGGCGTGTCGGGCACGAGCGCAAGCTCTTCGAGCGCATCGGCCAGCCCGAGCGGATTCTCGCTGCGCCGCTCGACCTCGACCTCCAGCTCGAGCACCTTCCGCGAGGTAGCCCAGGCCTCCATGCCTTCCAGCACGCGGCGCGCGGAAGCGACATCGCCACCGGCCAGATAGGCCTCGCAAGCGCGGCGCGCGAGCTCGGCCGCCTCGCTGCGCTCGCGCGCGACCGCACTAGCGCGCATCCAGAGCGGAGCGGCGCGGAGCGCGGCGCCAAGCCGTTCGTCGAGATCGGCCAGGACCCTGAGGACGCTCAGGTTGTCGCCGGTGGCGGCGAGCAGGTGCTCGAGCTCGGCGCGCGCCTCGTCGGGTCGCGCCAGGCGCTGCTCCAGCACCATGGCCCGGCGCAGCCGGATGCGACGCACGTCGTCGACCATGCTCGCGAGCGAGGCGCGGCGCGCCAGCAGATCCACGAGCTTGTCGTAGTCGCCGCTTCGCTCGGCGTCGCGCTCGAGGGCGATCAGCGCTCCGATGTCGTCCGGATCGAGCTCCAGCACCTGCGCCCAGCGCCGGAAGGCGTTCTGCTCTTCGCCGTTCTCTTCCAGCAGCTCGGCCAGCTCGCGCAGCAGGGCGAGCCGCGCGGGCGCTTCGGTGGCCAGGTCGGACAGGCGTCCGAGCGCCTCGGCCTGGCGCCGGTGATCGCCGGCCTGGCGCGCCAACGTGACGGCGTCCGCCAGGAGCCCTTCGTCGTCCGGATGCGACGAGAGCATGGCGAGCACGACTCGGAGCGCGCGCTCGGGATCGCCCCGCGCGCTGACCAGCGCAGCGAGATCCCGGGCCGTTCTTACCCGCTCTAGAGTGCCGAGCTCCTCGCGCTCCAGCTCCAGCGCGAGCATGTGCTCCAGCGCGTCGCGACGCCCCGCGCGCCCGTACAGCTCACGCAGACGCTCGAAGACCACCTGCCGCTGGGCAGCGTCGATGCTCTCCTCGGCGCGCGCCCGCTCCAGCGCGTCGATGGCCGTGCCCAGCTCGCCACGCCCCTCCTGCGCCTCTGCCACGTCCAGCAGCGCCTGCACCCGGGCGCCCGCGGGCACCGCGTCGAGCAGCCGGGAGGGCAGGTCGGGATCGCCGCTCGAATGGGCGGCTCGTTCCGCACGACGGACGAGCTCCGCGTCTTCCGGATCGCGGAGCGCGGCGTGCACCAGAAGCCGAGCCGAGACCTGCTCGTCGCCGAGCGCTCCGGCGACCACGGAGCCGAGCTCGGCCAGCGCGCGACCGACGTTCGAGAATGGCTGCCGCGCGAGATCGGCGACGCGCCCCACGAAGGCCTCCGCGGCGTCGCGGTCCTGGGCGATCCGGCCAGCTTGCGGCAGGAGCCGCGAAAATTCTTCCACGTCGGCATCGCAGTGCGCGGCTCTATCCAGCGCCTACAGCGCCAGGCTCACCGAGTCGAAGCTCTCGAGGGCCCCGTAGGCGGCTTCGACTGCGACACGTGCGCCTTCGGGGCCGTCCAGGCGCGGCAGCATGCTGTCGAGCGCGCGCTTGAACCGGAGCTCGCCGATATCGCGATACTCCGGCGCCGCAGCCACGAGGTCCCGCAGGGCAACGCCGAGCGATTTCATCGTCTCCACCTCCGGACGGACGGCGAACGCGCGCAGGAGCACCTCGACGCGCTGGCGTTTGCCCTCTTCGGTGGTGCCGGCGAACAAGGCCGCGCGGCGCAACCAGGCCGAACGCCGCTCGGCGCTTTCGCTCCGCGACGCTACGCGCTCCAGCGCCTGCACGAGCTCCGATCGAGTCGCCAATCCGCTCGGAGAGGCGAGCCGCCAGCACGAACGCGACGCCCTCGGCGGGCACCGCCTCGAACGCTGCGATCGCGTGGCCGAGGGCGCGCCCGTGCTCGCCGCGCCGCTCGAGCTGGCGCGCCGCGCGGTAGTGGACGGCTCGCTCGCCGTAGCAGCCGAGCGCGGCATCCGCGAGACCGGAATAGATGCTTTGCAGCTGATCGATGTCCCCGGGCCCCGCGCTGCGCTCGGCGACGGCCAGCACGTCGGCGCGTGCGGGATCCAGCGCCAGCGCGCGCGCCGAGATCGACAGCGCACGCGGCGAGTCGCCGGAATGCAGCGCCATGGTCGCCGCTTCGGCGAGCACGCGCGCCGCGTCCAGGGTGTCGGTGCGGGACGCCGCCAGCTCCTCCAGCCGCGAGAGCGCCTCTTCGTAGCCTCCGAACGCCAGCAGATCGCGGGCGAACCGCGACACGCCCCGTTCGGGCAGAAGAGCTGCCGCCCGCTGCCAGGCGTGCACCGCTCCGGAAGAATCGCCGGCCAGATCCCACAGCGCCGCACCGTACTCGCGCCAGGCGCGGGCGGCGCCCTCGACATCGGCGCCGGACATGCCACTCAGCGCTTCGGCGCGCACCTCCAGCAGGCACAGATCGCCATCCGAGTTGCGCGGTGGCGGGCAGCGCTCGAGCGCCGCCAGCACCAGGCCGGGATCGGCGCCTTCGTGTATCGCGCGCGCCAGTGTCCGCGCTGCGCCATCCGCGTCGCCCGCCGACCCGCGCCGGCGCGCGAGATCGAGCAGCAGGTCGGCGCGATCGAGTCCCGGCGAGCCGGCCGCCAGCCAGCGTTCGATCACCGCAATCGCGAGCCCCCGCTCGCCGAGCTCATCGGCCACCTCGAGCACCACGTCGCGCAACTCCCCCACCCTCGGCCCCACGACATCGAGCACCCGCCGGGCGAGTGCGGTCGCGCGCGCAGGTTCAAGGCGCGCCAGGCGCCTGAGCGCGGCGCACAGAGGCTTTCCCAGCTCCACGATCGGTTGCGGCTGCGACAGGAGCCAGGCGAGCGCGTCCGAAAGCCGCGCCGCATCGCCGTGGCGGGTCACGCGCTCGAGCAGCGCGGCCAGAGCGGCCGGGTCACCGGGGCGCAGCGCGAGCCAACGCTGCGTCCACGCGAGGGCCAGGAGCGGCTCGTCCAGATCCTCGTGAGCATCGGCCAGCGCTGCGCACAGCCTGGCGCGCGGCACCACGACGCCCATCGCGCGCTCGATCGCCTGGGTGTCGGACGGATCCCGACGCTCGAGCGCAATCGCAGCGAGAGCGGCGGCAGGACGCGCCAGCGACGGATCCGCGTGGGCCGCCTGCTGCGCCGCAGCGCGAGCGGCGTCGGGCTCGCCTGCCGAAAGGAGGCATTCGGCGGCGACGCTGCACAGCACGGCGCGCAGGGTCGGCGGCAAGGGCGACGCGATCCGCAGCAGCGCCTCGGCCCGCGTCCGCGAATCCCCGAGCTGGGCGGCTAGCAGCAGCGCCATGCTCCATGCGTGACCGTGCGCGCCACCGCCGCCGAGCAACGGCCGGAGCCCGGACAGCGCTCCATCCAGGTCGCCACGACGTCGACGCAGCGTCGCGAGCAGGATGCGGCTCCGTTCCTCGTCTCCGCCGAGAGCGCCGCGCTCCAGTTCGCTTTGCAGCAGCGCCTCCAGCTCTTCCAGCCGCCCCACCCGGAGCAAAGTGCGTTCCAGCGCGAGCCGCCAGCTCCGTTCCCCGGGGAACAGGCGCACGAGCTGCAGCAGCACGGCGATGTAGGCCTCGCCCGAATCGGGGCGCCCGCGCAGGATCGCCGCCACGCTCCGGAGTGCGTCGCCGCGCTCCTCGTCGCTGGGCGCAGCGTCGGCCTCGGCCCGGGCCTTGGCGAGCGACTCGTCCTGAAGCCTCACGCGCTGCGCGAGGCGTGCGGCCGCCTCGCGATGTTCGGCATCGTCGCGAGCCTGCCCGGACATCCGCCCGACCGCCCACAATGCAAGCGCCGGATCGGATAGGCGTTGCTCCGCGAGCACCGCCAGCTCCTGCAGACAGGCGGCCCTCGCCGAGGCGTGATCCGCGGACTCGACCAGCCCGACCCTGATCAGGGCTTCGACCAGCGGAGCCTGGTCGCGCAGGCTGGCCGCGTGATCGCGCAACAGCGCCTTGGCGTCCTCGTTCGACGGATCGGCGATGAGCGCCTCCATCCAGGCTTCCACCGCGCGATCGGGACTGGCAAGCGGACCGGCGTACAGCCGTCCGAGCTCGACGCGGTGCCGCGCGGCGTCTGCGCCGGACAGCGTGTCGCTCTCGAGCTCCACGCGAGCGGAGAGCAGCTCGTGCAGACCGGCGCGATCGAGCAGCACGCCGAACGGCGTCGTACCGGCTCCGGGATGCCGCTGGCGGGCCGCGAGCGCACGCCATCCGTCCCCGGGGTCCACGACCGCATCGAGACCGGCGTCGAACGCCGCCCCGATCGCGCGCGGAACGTCTCCGCGGTCGGCCAGATCCGCGAGCCGCGCGAGGTGGACCGCGCGCGAGCCGTCGCCGCTGGCGCGCGCGTGCTCGCGGATCACCTCGTCCGCCGCGCCGACCCGACCACGCGTCGCGAGGGCTCGCGCAAGCTGCTCCGCAGCTTCGGGCAGCGCTGGCGACATCTCGAAAGCGCGCAGCAGATCCTCGAACGCGCTGCCGCGCTCGTCTCGTGCTTCGCGGCGGCGTGCAGCGAGGAGATAGGCCCGCGCCGCGCGCTCGCCGGGCACGGCGGCCTCGGCCCACGCTCCCAGCGCACCGAGCAGCTCGGCGGCAACGGGATCGTTGTCGTCCAGTTCAGAGGCCTGCGCCAGCACGTCGGCCGCGGCGGCAGCGTCGGCGGCACGCGCCAACAGCGCACCCATTCTCGACAGCGTGCGGCGCGCCACCGAACCGGTCTGCTCCGCGGCCAGCGGCCGGAGCGTTGCCGCAGCCAGCGCGGGTTCGCCGAGTCCCGCGAACCAACCGGACAGCTCTTCGCGGAGCTCCGGGTCTTCGCCCAGCAGAAGCGCGCGGCGCGCGAGGCGGGTGGCGGAGTCCAGCTCCGCGCCGCGCCTCGCCAACAGACGCGCGAGCGCCGAGGCCACCTGGCGCTCCGCGTCCACATCGCCGGCCGCGTGGCTCTCGGCGAGCCGCGCGGAGAGGTAGCCCTGTTCGGCGCGCGGGCCCATGCGCCGGGAGACCGGGGGGTCCGCTTCCCGCCGCTCGAGCGCCAGGGACGCGGCCGATCGCGGGCCTTCCGCACGCGTCCATTCGGGAGGCGGCAGCGTGGACCGGTGCCCGCCCGGCGCGGTGCCCCCGGCAGGAGATCCGGCTTTCTCCTCGAAATCGGATGAATGTGGCGGAGTCATCGGGAAAGGTGGGACCGCCGGAGCGGACCCTGACGAGGGGACAATATCGCGAATCCGGGGGTTGTCCCCGCCCGGTGTCGCGGTCTAGCCTCCTCTGGTACCGCGGATTGATCCGCGATGGAGGCACAACCATGCGAAAGCCTATCCTTTCGGCCCCGATCTCCCGCTTGGCCGCCGCCCTGGTGGCTGGCTCCCTGGCGAGCACGGCGCTGGTCCCCCTGGCCCATGCGCAGAAGGCTGGGACGGAAGCCAAGAAGGACGCCGCCAAGAAGCCGGACAAGAAGACCCGCGACGCCGCGCGAAAGGCCTACGGCGCCGGCGAGAAGGCCTACGGCGCCGGGAACTACACGGAGGCGCTCGACAACTTCAAGCAGGCCAACAGCCTCATCCCGTCGCCCCACGCCGAGTACTGGATCGCGATGTGCCTGGACAAGGAGGGCAAGAGCGCCGAGGCCTACGCGGCGTTCAAGAAGTTCTTCGACAACCCCGGTGCCGACAAGGTGGGCGACGAGAAGATGTCGACCGCGAAGGAGGCATTCGGCAAGCTGAAGAGCACTCCGGGCGAGGTCGACTTCAAGACCACGCCCGCGGGAGCCACGATCAGCGTCGACGGCCAGGCGCAGATGGGCGAGACGCCGATGACCGTGAAGATCCCTCCGGGGGATCACAAGATCGAGGTCTCGGCGCCCGGGTACACGAAGCAGAAGATGGACCTCAGCGTCGCGCCCGGCGAAAAGCAGGAGCAGGCCGTCACGCTGGAAGCCTCGGCAGCTCCGCCCGCTGCCGCCGCGGCACCCGCTGCGGCAGCGCCGGAAGCGCCGCCGAGCGAGCCCCCGGCGCCCCCGCCGAAGAAGAGCAAGGTTCCGGCCTATGTGACGCTGGGCATCGCGGGCGCCGGCTTGATCGTCGGCGGCATCTTCGGCGTCAAGGCGCTGGGCGACAAGAGCAAGTACAACGACAACCCGACGAACGACCGTGCCGACACGACCGAGCGCGACGCGCTGATCGCCGACATGGCGTTCGGTGTCGCCATCACGCTGGGCGTCACGGGCGTGGTGCTGCTGACCAGTTCCAGCTCGGGCGCCGCCAAGAGCGATTCGGCACAGAACAAGCTGCCGGCGAAGGCGACGCTGAACGTCGCCCCCTACATGTCGGCGCACGGCGGCGGCGCCGCAGCGCGGCTGACTTTCTAGCATCCCGCCCGCCCACCCCCGGCCCCCTCACGCGATTCGCTTCGCTGCGCCGGGGCTCGCTTCGCTCGCCCTACGGCAATGGGCGGGTTGGATGGTTTGTGTCCCGCCCGCCCACCCCCACCGGAATCCTCCCGGGGGGCTTGGCCCCCCGAGCCCCCCTCACGCGATTCGCTTCGCTCATCGCGGGCTTGCTTCGCTGCGCCGGGGCTCGCTTCGCTCGCCCTACGGCGGTGGGCGGGGGCTCGCTTCGCTTTGCCCTACGGCAATGGGCGGGTTGGATGGTTTGTGTCCCGCCCGCCCACCCCCACCGGAATCCTCCCGGGGGGCTTGGCCCCCCGAGCCCCCCTCACGCGATTCGCTTCGCTCATCGCGGGCTTGCTTCGCTGCGCCGGGGCGTGGGGCGGCGTGAGATGGGTTGCGGACTGACGTGCCGCGCCGGACGTCTCCCCCACTCGCGCGCAGCCGGAGGCGAGCACGAGTTTGGGGGAGACCGCAGGCGCGCAGGCGAAGCCGAGCACCTGCGAGTGGGGGCACCCCTACGCCCACCCCCGCCGGAGTCCTCCGCCGGGGGCTCACCGCCCCCGGACCCCCGACGCGATTCGCTTCGCTCGCCCTAGCTGTCGAAGCGCTGTTTGATCGCGTCGACCACCTGGCCGTAGTCGGCGTCGAGCATCACGGGCGGGTTGGCGAGATCGCCGCTCACACCCTCGATCTGCCGTTCGTGGTAGCGGACCTTGAACTCGGTGAACTTCAGGCCGTTTGCTGTCGAGACGCAGACGACCCGTTCGCCCCTCTTGATGGTGCCGCGCGAGACCAGCTTCTCGAGCACGGCGAGGCCGACCGCGGTGTGGGGGCACGTGTACAGGCCGGTGCGGTCGGCGCGTGCGGCCGCGTCGCAGAGCTCCTGCTCGCTGGCTTGTTCGACGATCCCGTCCATTGCATCGAGTGCGCGCATGGCGCGCGGCGCGCTGACGGGATTGCCGATCTGGATAGCCGTCGCCTGCGTCGGCTGGGCCACGATCGGCTCGACCTCGCGCTTGCCCGCGCTCCAGGCGCGATACAGCGGGTTGGCATTCTCCGCCTGCGCTACGACCAGGCGCGGAAAGCGCGTGACGACGCCGAGCTCGCGCATCATGTGGAAGCCGGCGTGAAGCGCCGAGGCGTTGCCCAGGTTGCCGCTCGGCAGGATGATCCAGTCCGGTACGTCCCAGTCGAACTGCTGGACGATCTCGATGCCGACCGTCTTCTGACCCTCGAGGCGGAGCGGGTTCATCGAGTTGGCGAGATAGACGATGCCCTCCTCGGCGAGCTGCGTAACGATCGTCATGCAGCCGTCGAAGTCGGTGTCGAGCCCGAGCACCAGCGCTCCGTGCGCCAGCGGCTGCACGAGCTGGGCTGTGGAAATCCGCCCGCGCGGCAGCAGCACCACGACGGGCAACCCGGCGGCGGCTCCGTACGCCGCCAGCGACGCGCTGGTGTCGCCGGTGGAGGCGCAGGCCAACGCCTTCACGTCGAGTCCGCGCTTCAGAGCCAGCCGGACGACGCTGACGAGCACCGTCATGCCCAGATCCTTGAAGGAGCCGCTGTGGCTGTTTCCGCAGAGCTTCACCCACAGGTCGTCCAGGCCGAGCTCCTTGCCGTAGCGCTCCGCCCAGAACAGATTCGTTCCCCCCTCGTAGGTGCTGACCACCAGCTCGTCGGGCAGCTCCGGCATCACCCACTCGCGCTTGCCCCACACCCCCGAGCCGTACGGCCATTGGCTGATCTTGTAGCGATCGTCGAACAGCTTCATCCATGCAGCGCCGCTGCGCTCGCGGAGCGCGTCGAGGTCGTGCGCGACCTCGAGCAGGCCGCCGCAGGTCGGGCAGTGGTACATGGCCTCGGTCACCGGCCACGAGCCGTCGCAACCGGCGAAGCATTGGAAACGCGCGGAATAGCTCACGACGCGCACTATATCGCCTGGTCGGAGACGGGCGAGGTCGTCGGTCCGGCCTGCTGGCCTGGGCACCTACCGGCTATGGACCGCCACGACCGGCTTGGCTTAACCAAGCCGAATCCGGGCCGTCCTATCGGGCGTGGCTAGCGATCCCATCACACGGATGCCCGGGATGCCGCTCGCGACGATGTCGGGCGAGGACCCGGAATTGCGCGTGAAATCAGGTGCCTCGGAAGTGCCGGCGCCCCTCCCGGAAGCAGCGCGGACCGATGGGGCGCTGGACGACCGCCAGCTCCGCGATCACCTCCGGCAGGTGCTTCGGGGCTCGGTGCCGGTCGACCAGTCCGAGCTGTACATAGTCGAGCCGGCAGGAGTCCGCCGTTTCGGAACGGACGCGTTCCCCCCACAGCCCTGGCCCGCCGCGAGCTCCCGGCTCAGGGCAAGCCTCGAGCGCGCGCAGGCCTTCCACGAACCCCGCCTGTCGTCGCTGCTGCCCGGCGAGGGCATCGCGCTCGGCGATGGCATGCGGAGCGCCTGGTATCTGCCACTCGTCACGCATGGCACACTGGTCGGCATCGTCGCTCTGTACGCCGCTTCGCCCGGCGCCTACGACGGCGCCGACGCGAACGGACTGGCGCCGCTTCTGGGGATCGTCGCCTCGCTCGTGGCGGAGCGTCAACTCAGGAATCGCGAACAGCAGGTCCGGCAAGCACAGACCGAGCTCGCCGCCACCGACAAGCTCTCCGCGCTCGCGCAGTTCGCCGAGGGCGTGGCCCACGAGGTGAACAACCCCGCTGCCTACGTGCTGGCCAACCTGGAGCACGTGCGGACGCTGATCGAGCAGCGGGCGGACGCATGGGACGAGGCGCTGCACGCGGTCGACGCGGGCGTGGAAGGGATGCGCCGCATCCGCGACGTGCTCGGTGATCTCTCTCTGCTGTCGCACGGCACGGAAGAGGCCGTCGAGGCGGTGGACGTGAACCGCGTCGTACGCGCCGTGGTCGGGATGACCTCGTACCAGGTCTCGATGCGGGCGCGTGTCGAGCTCGACCTCGGACCCGTCGCGCCCATCGCGTCGAACCAGGCCCGTCTGACACAGGTACTGCTCGACCTGGTGCTCAACGCGAGCCAGGCCTGCTCGCCGGACAGCCCCGAGCTGAACGTCATCCACATACGCACGCGAGCCGGCGAGGGACACGTGAACGTGTCCGTGTCGGACACGGGCTCGGGCATTCCGCCCGAGCAGCTGCCGCACATCTTCGAACCGTTCTTCACCACCAAGCCCACCGGTCAGGGTTCCGGGCTCGCGCTCGCGCTCGCGCGGGCGCTGGTCCGCGGTCTCGGCGGACGCATCCGTTTCGATACGCGGCACGGCGTCGGCACCACGTTCACGGTCGAGCTGCCCGACGCGCGCCCCGCCACTGGCCACGCTCGCGTCAGCCATGCCTCGCCGGTGGCCGCGCCGTTGCGGCCGCGCGTGTTGCTCGTCGACGACGAGGCGGGGATCCGCCGGGCGCTGCAGCGCGCATTGAAACGGCGGAACGAGGTGACGGCGGTCGGCAGCGGCGAGGAAGCCATCCAGCTGCTCCGGAACGGCATGGCTGTCGAGCTTGTGATCTCGGACCTGCTGCTTCCCGGCACGAACGGCATCGACATCCATGCGTTCATCGAACGGGAACGCCCGGAGCTCTTGCGCCGGACGCTGTTCCTCACCGGAGGCGCGACGACGCGCGATGCACGCAGGTTCATGGCGGAACATCCGGACTCCGTGCTCGTCAAGCCGGTCGAAGCATCCCGCCTGGATGCGATCGTCCAGTCCGTCGCGCACGGCGCCTCGGTGCGCCGCGCGATCGAGCAGACCCGCTCCGGTGCCTGAAGCTACGGTGCCGGCACGCGCCCCTTCGGGTCGTCGACGAGATTTCTGACGAAGCCGCTCGCCTGCTGCATCGCCGCCGGGATGTCGAACACCACGAAGTGTCCGTCGCTCGCCTGCGAAGCGTGCCACTGCGCGAGCACACCCGACGCCGCGCCACCCGCAAGATTGCCGGACAGACCGCCCGCGGGGATGTCCACCGGCGAGAGATCACTCCACTTGTCCTCCGCGACAGGGTGGATGACCGGGTTCTCCGGCGGCAGCCCGAGCGCGACCGATTCCACCTCGATGGAGTGCGGGGGCGTGTAGTTGTCGCCGGTCCCGTCGGCCTCGACGCCTTCCGTCATCAGCACACTCTTGGGCGAAAAGCCCGACCGGGGATCGAGTACGATGTGCGGCACGTAGTGGATCGGATCGGTAGGGTCCACGATGGTCTGGATGAGCGAGATCCCGGGGTGGAAGGGATTCACCTCCTGCTGCTCGCTCACCGTGGCCAGCCCCATCAGCGTCTTGACGAGCCCGGCGACGTTGACCGGCTTCGTCTTCTCCAGGATCGAGATCGAGATCATGCTGCCCGAGCCGCTGAGCACGCCGCCGTGCGCCTGGTTGTCGATGGCCAGGAACATCGGTCCGTTGAGCCCGCCCTGCGAGTGGCCCATGAACGTGAGCTCCTTGCCGTCGAACGCAATCGCCGAGCCCGTGCGCGACACTGCAGCAGGCACCTGGATGCCCGTTTCGGTGAACAGGCGCGCCTGCTGTACGACGTCGATCGCCGACTCGGGACCGTTGGCGCGCGCAGCCGTCGGGTTTTGCACGTTGAAGAAGATCAGGTCGAGGCTCGTGTTGCAGGGCGGCGAATTGAGCGAGCAGGGCCCGCCCGGACGCGTGCCGTGGAAAATCTGGTCGATGCCCATCACCGCAATGCAGCGCTGCGCGAACGCCTTGGCCACACCGCTGCGGACGAAGGTCCGGTAGTCGCCACCCGTGCCGTGCGCGTAGAGCATGATCGGATAGCCGCCGGCCGGCGTCGGACAGGCCGTCGCGTTGGGCACGGACAGCGCGAAGCGCAGATTGAAATCGCGCTGCTTGACCGGGTTGCCGCTCGCGTCGAAAGCCAGCTCGCCGCCGTCGCCGTACTTGATGAACGGGATCTGCCCCTTCTGGAAGTCGGGCGAAGGTCCGTACTCCGCCTCGTACACGTCCATGTCCGTCGTCTGGTCCTTGGCCACCCAGGAGCCGGACGTCACGTCCGGCGCCGGATAGTTCTTCATCACCCAGTCGCGGATCTTGATCGTCTGCGCGACGGGGTCGTTCGTCGTGAAAACGGTGAAGTGCGCAATGTGGCGCTTGTCGATGCCGGCCTTCTCGATCTCGCCTACCGCACCGGAGAGCTTCTGGGCCGCAGAAGCCGTCGCTCCGCTCGCCGGATCGATGCCGAGCAGCTCGCGCACCGACCTGGACGCGACCACGCGACCGCCGTCGGCGTCCCGCACCTGGTCGGTGACCACGAGCGCGTAGCGCGTCGCCGGCCGGAGCGGATAGCCGAACGCGGGCATGAAGGCGAGCGTATCGGGCTGCCAGTAGGTGCCCTGTTCCGCGCGGAAGAACAGGGAGACGCGGTGGCGCATCCCGTGATCGGGCGAGGCGGGATCGATGTCGATGAGCTGCACGCTGCTGGCCAGATCGAGCGCGTCCAGCGGCGTTTTCGGCAGCGACGCCGGATCGAGATCGGCCGTGAAGCGCAGGAAGCCGCTGGCCGCCGGAGAGAAGCCGTGCAGAACGCCCTTCATCGACTGCACGTAGTCGTCGATGAGCGGCATCTTCCGCGGATTCGGGTAGCCCTGGAAGTCGACCGCGCCGTCCGCGTCGTAGCGCAGGTCGCTCGGCCAGGGCTGGTCGAAGAACGTCTCGCCCGAAAGTGCGTCCAGCGAGTCGGGCACCACGAAGATACTCTGCGTTCGAGCCGGCCCGCCGCCCGACTGGTCGCTGCCCGAACCGCAACCGCCCAGCACCAGGAGGATCGCCAACAAGCTCCAGGACAAGCGCTTCATGGCCTATGTTGTAGCGCGTTCCGTGGCCCCTTTGATCCTTTCATGACCGACCGCTGGGTACTCGTGCTGGACGCGCCTTCAGGCGATGCCTGTCGGCGCGTGGGCGGCCTTCCGCTGGCGCTGCGCCTCGCACTCGACGCCCAGGCCGGCGGCGCGGCAGCCGTGGTCATCACGGAAGACGCGGCGGCGGCGCGGCCGGCGCTCGACGACGCGCGGCTCCGCCTCCCGCTGCTGGACCAGGTTCCCGACGACGCGCGCAGCCTTCGCGTCCCCGCGAGCTGGGTCGTGCACCGCGCCCTGTTCCGCACGCTCGTCGACAGCGGAGGACTCGAACGCGCGCGCGATCTGGCGAAGGAGCCGTTCGGGATGTCGGCGGCGTGGAGCTTCGAGCCCGTCGACGTGACGGACGACAAGTCCGCCGAGCGCGCTGAACGCGCGCTCTTCACCGCGCTCCGGAAGCCCCAGGACGGCTGGACCTCGCGCTGGCTCAACCGCTACATCTCGCTGTCCATCTCGCGCTGGCTGGTCAACACGCCGCTCAGGCCCAACCAGGTCTCCATCGGCATCCTGGCGATCGGCCTTTTCGGCGCGTGGCTGGCAACACGAGGCGACTACCTCGGCTTCGCCGTCGGTGCGTTCCTCTTCCAGATGCAGAGCGTGCTCGACGGCTGCGACGGGGAGATGAGCCGCGTGACCTACCGCGGGTCGCACCTGGGCGAGTGGCTCGACACCATCGGCGACGATCTGACCAACTACGCCTTCTTCGCCGGCGCCGCGGTCGGACTGTACCGGTCGAGCGGCCACACCCTGTACCTCCTCGCCGGCAGCGTGATCGTGTTCTGCGGTTTCCTCACCAGCGGCATCGAGTACCGCTACCTGATCCGTATCGGATCGGGCGACCTGCTCAAGTATCCGCTCAGCCAGGGCGCGAGCGGCGAAGGCGGCGGACTGCTCTCCGCCATCCAGCCTCTGTTCAAGCGCGACACGTTCGTGTTCCTGACCTTCGTCGCGGCGCTCGTCGGCCTGGTGGGCCCGATGTTGATCGCGTTCTCGCTGGGCGCCATCGGCATCTTCATCAACGTGATCGCGACCGAGCTGCGTATGGCGAAGAGCCCACGCCGGCCGGGGAGCGAACGTTGAGACGCCGCGCCACCGCCGCCGCACTCTCTGCCGCGCTACTGCTCGCCGCCGCGCCGGGCCGCGCGGATCTGCCTGCGAACGGTGCGCAGATCCAGACCAGCCGATACAGCGTCGACATGACGCAGGGCCCGGTGCTGGCCGGCACGCGGGTCATGGGCCTGGCCGGCGCGTACGTGGCGCTCGCCGAGGGCACCGAAGGCAACACGCAGAATCCGGCCGCGCCAGCCGTGCGCACGCCCTGGTCCGTCGACAACCTCGACTACGATCTCGGTTTCGGACTGACGTTCCCGAGCACGGTCGAGAACACGGATTTCTTCAACACCGGCCAGCGCACCACCCAGCTCGGCAACACCGACACCACCGGCTTCGTCTTCCTCGATCTCTCCGGCAACCTGCAGTTCGGGGCCTGGGGCGTCGGCCTTACGCTGAACATGCAGCAGTACGGAGTCACGCGCCGCGGCTCGCCGGAAAAGCTCAATGCCCGCTTCATCACGGGGCACGGCCTGGTGGCGCGCTCGCTGGCGGACGGACAGCTCGTGCTCGGCGGCGGCGTACGCCTGTCGAACCTGACGCTGGTGAACGGCAACCCGCTGCCCAACCAGTCCAACTCGCTGTTCGAGACCACCGGAACGGCGCTCGAGCTAGGAGCGCTCATCCGCCCGAACTGGCGGCACTTCCGCATCGGCGCGGCGCTGCGCTCGGCCGTCACCACGCACGCGAACCCCACCAGCAAGGTGAACGAGGTGAACGGCGACCACATCGCCGGCACCCCCGGCAGCCCGGATGCCATCTTCCTGCCCGACCACGTCGCGTTGCCGTGGGACGTGAACGTCGGCGCCGCCATCCAGATCGGTCCGCGTCCCTTCAACCCGCGCTGGCTCGACCCCGACGAGGTCGTCGCGCAGACCAAGCGCTACCTCGATTGGCGCGCCCGCGAGCGCGAACGGCGGCGCGCCTACCTGCTCGACAAGGCGAAGCAGGAGGGGCGCGACGTGGACGCGGCCGCCAAGGCCATCGACGCCGAGAATGCGACCCAGGCTGCGCTCGACAAGGAGCACCTGCGACGCGTAGGCGAGCGCGTTCGCAAGGAGCTCAAGGCCCGGGCGAAGGCCATGGCACGCTTCTACGTGCTGCTCTCGGCACAGCTCTTGATCACGGGCCCTCTGCCGAACGCCGTCGGCGTGGAGTCCTTCCTGGAGCAGAAGGTCAACCGCTCCGGGCAGCGCGCCACCTACTCGCCGCGTGCCGCACTGGAGACGGAGCTCATCCCGGGCTGGCTGAAGATCCGTGGCGGCGCGTATTTCGAACCCACGCGCTTCGCGTCGTCGAAGGGCCGCTGGCACGGCACCGGCGGCCTCGGTCTCAAACTATTCCCGTGGAGCATCTTCGGCCTCTTCGACGACGACACCGTCTGGCGCGCCAGCGGCGCCATCGACGCCAGCGCCCGCTACTTCGGCTGGAGCGCGAGCGTCGGGGTGTGGCACTAGGCGCGCGCTCTGCCGATTGACGGCCGCACAGGGCGTCGGGCGGACCACTTGACGCTTGGCCCGCCGCCCCCACATGGGCGAGAGTCGAGACCGATGCACCGCACCTCCCTCGTGATCGCCGCCGCCGTGGCGCTCACCTCGTGCTCGAAACACGACAAGACGGCGGAGCCGGCGCACACGGCGCCGTGGCGCGCGCGGCCGGCTCCGAGCGCCGCGCGCCCGAGCCTCGCGGTGCGCTACACGATCCAGCCGCAGGGACGCGCGAGCTTCACGCTCGAGGCGAAGAAAGCGACGCCGAGCGGCGCTCTGCGCGTGGCGCGTGGCGAGCTGCGCGTCGATCTGCTCGATCTGTCGAAGACGCGGGGAACGGTGAGCATGGATCTGGCGTCGGTGCTGATGGGCGCCGACGCCGACGCTGGCGACGCGGAAGAGCCCACGCGGCAAGCGAAGAACTGGCTCGACGTGGGCGACAATGTGCCCGAAGCGGAGCGCGCGCGCCGGCGCTGGGCCAGCTTTCGCATCGAATCCATCGAGCACGCGACCGCGGACGCCGCGTACAAGGGGCGGCGCGTCAAGGCGAGCGAGCTCTCGCCCGACGGCGGAGAGAGCGCGGACGCCGGCGAAGGCGGCGCATCCGCGCGCGAGATCCGCCGGGTGGATCTGACCGCGACGGGCGAGCTCTTGATCCACGGCTACAAGGCGGAGCAGAGCGTCCGGCTGCGGGCGCTGTTCGAATTTCCGGCCAAGGCCGGCCCGGGAGTCCGCCCCCAGCGTATCGTGCTCCGGACCCTCCATCCGCTGCGCGTCGCGCTCGCGGCGCATGACATCAAGCCTCGCGATTCAGAAGGGGTTTTCGTGTCCGAGGGGATGAAGCTGCTGGGCGTTTCGGTGGGGCGACAGGCCCGCGTTTCGCTCGACTTGACGGCCGTGCCGGACCCGGCACAGCGCGACAGCCGCTGAAACCGTTGGCGGGCGCCATCGTATGCGTTGACAATGGTCAAATGGCGCTTTTGCCTCGAGGCCGCGATCACCTATCCGGACCCCGATCCGAGCAAGGAGACCCGTCGATGAACAGCAAACTGTCCTTCAACGCCATTGCGGCAACGCTCGCAACGCTGGGCGCTACCGGTCTGGTCGCGTGCGGGGGCACTGCCGCTTCTCCGGCCAAGAGCCCGGTGCAGGCGCAGGAGGTGCCCGCTGCTGCTCCGGCTCCCACGGAGTCCACGGAGACGACCTCGACGGCAGCCGAAGAGCAGAATACGGACAGCGCCAAGGCAGCGGATGCCGACCAGGCCGGAGAAGCCGACAGCGACAAGTCCGCCGACGCCAAGGGCGCGGCCGACAAGGCCGACACCAAGGACGACAAGCCGGGCGCCGAGGACGACAAGACCGCGATGAAGAAGAAGAAGGCGGCCGGCGCCAAGGCCAGCTGCGGCGCGGTGCCGAGCAAGGCGCACAAGGCGGCCCCGAAGAAGAAGCGCGCGGGCGGCGCCAAGAGCTCCTGCGGCGCGGGCACCTGCTCCTGAGAAACGGCATGCAAGACGGAGTCGGGCTGGGGCTGCGCTGGGACTTCCTCGAGGAAGTGCTGGAGCGCCCCCGGCTCGACATCGCCTTCTTCGAGGTCTCGCCCGAGAACTACATGCGCCGCGGCGGATTCTATCCCGCTGCGCTGGAGCAGATCGCCGAGCGCTATTCGATCGTCACGCACGGCCTGACGATGTCGCTCGGCGCCGCCGAGCCGCCCGCAGACGACTACCTCGCCGCGCTGCGAACCGAGATCGAGCGCGTCGGATCGCCCTGGCACTCGGATCATCTGTGCTTCAGCACCGCCGGCGGCCGCGTGCTGCACGATCTGTTGCCGCTCAAGCTGTGCGAGGACAGCGCACGGCGCGTGGCCGACCGCGTGCGTGCCGCGGAGGACCGCCTGGGCGTGCCGATGGCGGTCGAGAATATCTCCTGGTACGCGCACCCCGGACGGCAGGAGATGCCGGAGGCGGAGCTCATCTGTCGCGTGCTGGAGCTGAGCGGCGCAGGGCTCCTGCTCGACGTGAACAATGTCTATGTCAACTCGCTGAACCACGGCTTCGACCCGTACGCCTTCATCGCCGCGCTGCCGCTCGAGCGCGTGATGCAGATCCACGTCGCGGGTCACACGCGGATGGAGAGCGGACTCGTACTCGACACGCACGGCGCCGCGGTGTGCGATCCGGTCTACGCGCTGCTCGAGTGGACGATCGAGCGCACCGGGCCGAAGCCCGTCCTGCTCGAGCGCGACAACTGGGTTCCGGAGCTGGACGAGCTCCTGGCAGAGGTCCGGGCGATCGACGCCGTCTACCGGCGCGGCGTCGCGCGGCACGAGGAGCGGCATGCAAGAAGCGCTTGAGCGCGCCATGTCGCAGCTTGCCTTCGGGCCAGAGATCGATCCGCACGACGCCGGGGCGGTGCGCGCCTGGCTCGAGGGGAGCGGGATGGGCGCGGCGGACATCGACGCCATCCTGGCCGACAACGTCGAGCGCTTGTTCGTCTACCGCGACCTCGTACGCGGCAACCTGTACGAAGCGCTCCAGCTTTCGGTCCCCCGCAGCATGGCGCGGCTGGGCGAGGTGTTCGACGAGTACTTCGCGCGCTTCCTCGCCGAGCGCGCGCCCCGCACCCACTACCTGCGCGACGTGACCGACGAGCTGCTCGACTGGTGCGAGCCGCTCTGGCAGGACGACCCGCGGGTGCCGGCGTACATCATGGAGCTTTCGCGCCACGAGGCGCTGCAGATCGAGATCGGTGCGATGGCCACCGAGCCGGTGAGCGCCAACGCCGAGGGCCTCGACCTCGAGCGTGGCGTGCGCTTCATCGATGCCGCGCGTCTGGTGCATTACGACCACGCGATCCACGAGCTCAGCGAGGACGAGGAAGACCGGACGGAACCGCGCCGCGCCCCCACCTCGCTGTTCGTCTACAGGAACCCCGAGCACGAGGTCCGCTACCTGGCGCTGAGCCCGCTGGCCGCCGACATCCTTTCGGCTCTGTTCGAGCACGGCCAGAGCCTGCGCCAGGCGCTCGTCACGGCCTGCGGGAAGCAGGGATGCGAGCTCGACCCGCCCGTGCTCGAGGGCGCCGCCCGACTGCTTTCCGATCTGGCCGAACGGGGTGCGCTGGTCGGGGCGGTCGAGCCAGTTCCGACGGAAATTCCCCCGACGGGGTAACCAATCTGGCCGGGGAGCGGTACTAGGATATAGTGCTTCCTTTGATGCTCCAGGGCCCCGCAAATGTCTGAACGCGACCCCCTGCGTATTGCCGGCCAGACGATAGCCGACAAGTACCGGATAGAAGAGGCGGTGGGAGAAGGCGGCTTCGCCGTCGTCTACCGTGCGCTGCACACCATCTGGAAGCAGCCGGTCGCCATCAAGTTCTTCAACGGCCTGTCGACCGCTCCCGTCGACCAGCGCGACCAGCTGCAGCAGGACTTCATCAACGAGGGCGCGCTGCTCAGCGAGCTCAGCAGCCACACGGCAAACATCGTGCAGGCGCGGGATGTGGGCAGCTACACCACGCCCGACGGCCAGTGGATGCCGTACATGGTGCTGGAGTGGCTGGAGGGCGAGTCGCTCGAGGAAACGCTCGCGCGCGAGCAGAACGCCGGCGCCGCTGCCTGGAGCCTGGAGGAAATGTGCCGGCGTGATCGCGCCCGCAGCCACAGCGCTGGAAGTGGCCCACAAGCGCGGCATCGCGCACCGCGACATCAAGCCGGCGAACCTGTTCATTGTCGGAGGCGAACCGCGCAGCGCGGACGCCAAGCTGAAGGTGCTCGACTTCGGCGTCGCCAAGATGATGGCCGACAACACGCAGCTGCAGGCCGCGCTGGCGAAAACGGGCACGAACATCACGTCGTTCACGCCGCAGTACGGCGCCCCGGAACAGTTCACGCGCAGCTACGGCGCCACGGGCCCGTGGACGGACGTGTTCGCGCTGGCGCTGGTGGCGGTCGAGATGCTCGTCGGTCACCCGGCGCTCGACGGCGGCGACCTGGTGCAGCTCGCCTTCTCGTCGAGCAATCCCGAGCAGCGGCCCACTCCACGCGCGCTCGGTGCCGCCATCCCCGACGCGGTGGAAGCCGTGTTCTCCAAAGGCGCTGGCGCCCCGCCCGGCCGCTCGCTACGCGAGCGCGGGAGCGTTCTGGGCGGCGCTGGAGCAGGCGGCGGGAAGCGCGGGCGTCCAGGTTCCGCGCTTGTCGACCACGCACCCGACACCGCTCGAAAGCGGGCCCACGCAGCTGCCCTCCGCGGTCATCGGCAACAGCGCCACGCCAGTCACCGCGCCGACCATGCCGGCGAGCTCGCTGTCCCCCATGCCGCTGGCAGGAGGCATCCGCACGACGACCCCACAGACGCTGTCACCCGCCGAGCCCCGGCCGGCCCAGCGCGGGCGCGGCGGCGTGATCGCGGCAGTGGCCGCTGTGGCTGTGCTGGGCGTGGCGGGCGGCGTGTTCCTTGTCCGCCGAAGCCCCACTTCTACCCAGCAGGCCCCGGCACCCAGCGCCAGCATGGTCGCCCCGCCCGCCTCGGCCTCGGCGGCGCCGGCCGCGGCGACGTGTCCCAAGGACATGGCGGAGATCCCCGCCGGTCAGTTCTTCATGGGCTCCGACCGGCGCGATGCGTTCGACAACGAGAAGCCTTCGCATCACGTCAAGCTCGACGCTTTCTGCATGGACCTCTACGAGGTCACGATGGCCAAGTACAAGGCGTGCTCGGACGTCGGCAAGTGCCGCCGCGCGCCGAAGGAAGTCGACTGGCCGGGCATCAAGGACGCCGATCGCAAGACCTATAGCCCGCTCTGCAACGCGAACCACCCCGACCATGCAAACCACCCCGTCAACTGCGTGACGTGGAAGATGGCGGACACCTACTGCAAGGCCCAGGACAAGCAGCTGCCCACGGAAGCCCAGTGGGAATACGCGACGCGCGGTCCGGACGGGCGCGTCTATCCGTGGGGCGACGAGCCGCCTACGGCCAAGCACCTCAACGCCTGCGGCAGCGAGTGCATGGCCTGGGGCAAGAAGCACGGCGTGGAGATGCACGAGCTGTACAAGCAGAGCGATGGCTACGCCGGCACTGCGCCGGTCGGCAGCTTCCCGCTCGGCCGCTCGCGCTTCGGCCCGTACGACGTGGTCGGCAATGTGTGGGAGTGGACGGCGGACTGGTACGGCCCGTACAAGCCGGGCGCCGAGGTCGACCCGACCGGGCCGAAAAGCGGGGAAAAGCGGGTGATCCGCGGCGGCGCGTTCAACGGGAGCCAGGCGAGCTGGCTCCGCCCGTCGTTCCGCTACGCCCAGGACCCCGGCGCCAGAAGCCACGGCGTCGGCTTCCGCTGCGCGAAGAAGCTGTAGTCCACCCCAAGGCGGGAGCCCCCAGGCAAGCTGGCCGACGCGACGATGAGCGGGACAATTGTGCCCTGTTCGCTGCCTGGTCTACGATCGGATCATGGGACGCGAGGGCCCGCTGGGCCACGCGGAGTTGTCCGCAATCGACGAGCTGCTCGACGCCGGCGAGCTGGAAAAGGCGCAGCAGCGCCTGGCCGGCCTCGGTCAGTCGGCAGCGCTCGACGCCGGCACGAGCTACCTCGCGACACGGATCCTGTACCTGCGCGGGCGGCTGGACGCGCCCAGCGTCGCGGAGCGCCTGCGCGAACTCCTCGCGACCGTCGACGATTTCCCCGAGGCGCGCCGCATGCTCCAAGAGGCAGAACAGGACCGGCTGCCCCCGAGCCTGCGGGCCCCCGGGTCGAGCGTGCCGCCCGCGCGGGGGTCCGTGCCGGCGCCACAGGTCAGTGCGCCTGCGCTGGAGCTGGGCTTCTCGTCGACGCCGATCGACGAAGTACCGGACAGCGTGCCGGAGCCAGCTCCAGCGTCGGATCCGCGCGAGCATCGCGAGCGCTTCGTGCGCACCTCGTCGATCCCGCGCGCGCCCGGGCTTCCGCACTTCTCCGAACCGCCGGACAGCACGCCCAGCTATGCGCCGGAGACCGCTCGGCGGAGCTCCCCGCCCGCGGGCTCCGGCGACGGATCGCTGCCGTGGGTGGCGCACGAGCCACCGCCGCACGCGCGTACCCTGCCCGGCGCGCCCGGTGAAGCGCCGGCCGACCTCGCACAGGACCCGCTACCCGGCGTGCAGGCCATTCCCGACCTCGAACCGTCTGCCGAGGTCGGCGGCCCGCAGCACATCTCCGACCTGGCGCCACCCGCCGCCGATGCGGATCCCGACCGCCGCGGCCGCTACTCCGAGCATCCTCCGGCACCGGACCGGGTCGTCGTGCGCGGAAAGCGACCCCTGCCGCGCAGCGAGCCTCCGGATCCCGGACCGCCGGTCCTCGAACGCCCTGTTCGCTCCGGCGCACCACCGGCGCCTACGCTGGGAGCGCTGCCGTCGCTGTTCGAGCTGGCAACGCTGCTCGACGAGCACGAGTACCGCCGCATCATCAACGCCATCGACTCGGCTGGCGACGCCGGCCCAGGCTATGTCCTGATGCGCGCGCGGGCGCTGGCGGGCGAAGGACACCGGAGCGAAGCCCTCGCCACCCTCGAGCGCCTCACACGCGCCCCCCTGCTCGACCCCGAGCTGCGCGCGGGCGCCGCCCGGGTGCTGGTCGAGCTGGGCGACCTCCCGGGTGCCCTCGCCCAGGCGCGTCAGGCGCACGACGACGACCCCGAGCCGCCGCTCGTGCGTGTGACGCTGGCCTGGGCGCTCCTGCGCGGTGCGTGCCGACAGAGCGACGCCCGCGGTGTCGAGGAGGCGTCGGAGCTCCTGTCCGGCATCGGAACGCGCCGCGGCCCGCGTCCCGCGCTGGTCGCCGCGCTGCGCGCCCTGGAGCAGGCGCTGGGCGGCGATCCGGAGCGCGCCATCGGCGCTGCCCAGCGCGCGCTGGCTCTCGACGGAACATCGACCGACGCGCTCGCTGCGATCGCCCTCGCTTCCGGACGCCTCGAGCGCGCGCACGACGCACAGCAGGCCTGGCTCCGGCTACTCGAGCTCTCCTACGAGCAAGCCGATGCCATCAGCGACGAGCTGGAAGCGCTCGGCGTGAAGCTCGCGCACCTCGATCCCTCGCTGCGCCCCGGCGCCGGAGGCGAAGCGGTCTTCGAGCCGCTGGAGCTCATGCCCGGCGCGGGTCGCCGTGCCGACGCCATCGCGGCCTTCGAGCAGCTCGCCCGCGCCCGACTGACGCAACTGGCCGAGAGCGGCGCGAAGCACGACTTTTCGATCATCGCGCCGGTCGCCGCGAGCTTTCTGGCAACGACCGCGATCGCCCGCGACTTCGCGCCCTACGACCTTTCGCTGTGGAGCCTGGCGCGCCTCGACGCGCTCGCCGAGACCCTCTACGGCGGCGCGTCGCATCCGCGCGAGTCCGACGATTTCCCGGTGATTCTGCTTTTCGGGTGCTACCTGGGCGAAGCGATCCGCGGCGCGTACCAGGCAAAGTGGGAAGGCTCGGTCGCGCGCATCGATGAAGCCTGCGTGGTCGCCGGCGACCGCAGCTGGGCGCCTTTCGAGATGGTGCGGGAGCGTATCGAGCGCGGAACGCCGCTGGACGCGAAGCTCGAGCCGGAAACGGAAGCGTGGGCACATCGCATCGCGACACCGGCGGCTCCGCCCTGCCCGTGGGATCCGCTGCCCTGGCCCGCGGCGGACACGCTGGAACAGCTCGGGCGTGCGCTCGGCAGCTCGCCCATCGGCGCGTGGTGTGCGGAGCACGCCGGGGGCCCGCTGGATCTGTCGATGCCCAGCCTGGCGGCGCTGGATCGCTACGTCGAGACCGTCGCGCCCCTGCGCGCGCCGTCCGACCCGGACGCCCCGTGGGCGCGCCGACCGGCGGTGCTGCTCGGCGCGTACCTGGGGGAAGTGCTCCGGGCCCAGCTAGGCGGAAGCTGGCAGAGCACCGACGAGCCCGGCGCCAGGGGGTACGCCCTCCGGCTCGGTTCGACCCTGGTCACGCCCGTCGTTTCGACCCTCGAACGCCTCGAAGGCCAGAGCCAGACGCCCCTGTCCGCCTACGCGCGCAGGACCGCGCAGGATACCTGAAGCGCTCCGGTTTCCGGGAGGCACCCGGACGGTCCCGGAGCAGGCGCCCTCTAGGGATGGATACTGACGAGCGTGCCGTCGCGCAGGCTCATGGCGCCGTGCCAGCCGGCGGGCACGGGCGGGTCGGTCCAGTCGAAGAGCCAGCGCGCGTCGATGGGCGCGAGGTTCACGCAGCCGTGGCTGCGCGGGATGCCGAACGCGTCGTGCCAGTACGCCGCGTGCAGCGCGTAGCCGTCCTTGAAGTACTGCACGTAGGGCACGTCGCGCAGGTCGAACTCGTCGTCCGCCTCGTCGCCGCTCATGGTGACGCTGATGTGCTTGGTATGGATCAGGAACACGCCGCGGACGGTGGAGTGCGTCTTCTCGGGGTCGCCGAGGCCGTCGACCCCCGTGGAGACGAGCGTGACGTACACGGGCGTCGGTGCCTTCGTAGGCGACCAGCGCCTGCTTCAGGATCGACACGTCGATCCAGGTCCGCCCGGGGCTCGCCCAGCCGGGGCGGTGCTTCATCGGATCGACGCGCACCAGGTGATCGTCGAGCAGCCACTGCCCGCTCTTGGTCTCGAGGTAGTGCGCGCCGCCGATGCGCGCGCTCTTTCCACTGATGGGCAGCGCCTCGCGGTAGGCGATCTGCCGTGCCTGCTTGAGGCCGTGGTCCGGATCGCCGTCGTAGAGCCACGCGCCGCGCGAGCGCACGAAGACGACGGGCAGCGTCGTCGTGCGGTCCAGCACGAGCCCGTGGAAGCTGGCTCGGCTCGACGGGGCGCAGGCTGATCGAGCGGCATCACGTCGAGATCCGTCGTCAGCCCCCAGCGGCGGCCGCCCGCCTCGAAGAAGTCGAGGAACGCGAAGCCGCTCTTGACCATGGCGTTGCCCGGTGGAGACCACACTTGCGTCGCGGCCGTAGCCGCTGAAGGTCGGCGCGGGCCGGCCGTCGGCGAGCACGGCCGGCACCGGACCGAACGGCGCGTCGCTTCCACGCGCGGGCGCGGAGATCGGGATGGCGCGCCAGATAGGGCTCGGTGTCGAGCTGCTGCTTCTTCGTGGGCACGCGCGTGTAGAAGGGCGGCGTGGGGAAGCGCGACTGCGCCGTAGCGATACGGCAGCACGGCGTGGCGGTCGGGCGCGCGTGCGGCTCGCCTGGACGACCGGATCGCCGAGGTCGAGCGTGGCCATCTTGCCGACGCAGACGTAGCCCTGCGGGTGCGACGGCGGTACCAGCCCGGCTTGCATCCGGAGTGTCCGACCGGCTCGGCGCTCCGCGCCGACGATGGCGCCGGCGCGCAGGTAGCCGATGCGGCGCGACTTCCAGTCCGGCCGCGAGTAGACGAAGGTCTCCTTGGCGGTGGCCGCCAGCACGCGGTCGGGGTCGAGGACTTCGCGCCGGGCCGAGCGCGTGCAGCATGCCGCGGCGCGGGTCCTCGTCGAGCAGCTGGTCGGCGCCGCCGGGCACGCTGGGCGCTGGCGCGGCGGAGCTCGACGGCAGCCGGCGCGCCGCCGGGCAGTGTGGCGCCGAGGTCGGCGAGCTCATCGGGCGTCGGCGCGGGCCAGCTGCCGCGCTCGGAGGCGCTCGAGCTGCTGGACGGTCGGCTGCAGCACGAAAACCGGGTGCACTACCGGGCGCCGCCTGGCGCCCGGCGGCGGCACGGCGGGCTGGCCGACGGCCTGCCCGGGCGCAGGGCTGGGCGAGCCGGCGCGGATGGCCCCGCTCGAGGCCCGCTCCGCCATCGGGCAGCTCACCAGCAGGGCCGACGCCAGCACGGCGCCCAGTGTCGCGACGCGCGCAGTCATGACGCTTCGCCCCGTTGGTAGCGGCGTCCGACCCGATCTGGCCCAGTTCCGCGCGATCCCGGTCAGGTCTTGCGGCCGCACGGCCTGATTCCCGGGGCCGAGCCGTGTTAGACGCTCCGGCATGGAAAGCATGACCCTGGACGGACTGTCGGCCCTGGACGACCACCTGAGCGAGGACGAGAAGATGATCCGCGACACGGTGCGGCGCTTCGTGCGCGAGCGCTATCCTGCCGCGCGCCGCGGAGCTGTTCGAAAAGGAGCAGTTCCCGGTCGATCTCGATCCCGGAGATCGCCGAGATGGGCCTGCTCGGCGCGAGCATCCAGGGCTACGGCTGCGCCGGCATGAGCTCGGTGCAGTACGGCCTCCTTCTGCAGGAGCTCGAGTACGGCGACGGCGGCCTGCGCAGCTTCGTCAGCGTGCAGGGCTCGCTCGCCATGCACTCGATCTACGCCTACGGCAGCGAGGAGCAGAAGCAGAAGTACCTGCCCGAGATGGCGCAGGCCAAGCTCATCGGCTGCTTCGGCCTGACCGAGCCGGACAGCGGCTCCGATCCCGGCTCGATGATGACGCGCGCGAAGAAGGACGGCGACGAGTACGTCATCAGCGGCACGAAGATGTGGATCACCAACTCGCCGCTAGCGCACCTCGCCATCGTCTGGGCCAAGGTCGACGACGGCGGCCCCGAGTCGATCCGCGGCTTCATCGTGGAGCGCGGCATGAAGGGCTTCGAGACGCCACGCATCCACGGCAAGATGAGCCTGCGCGCCAGCGAGACAGGCGAGATCGTGCTCGACGAGTGCCGCGTGCCCGCGAAGAACATGCTGCCCGAGCAAGCAGGGCCTGGGCGCGCCGCTCGGCTGCCTGTCGCAAGCGCGCTTCGGCATCGCCTGGGGCGCGCTGGGCGCGGCCAAGAGCTGCCTGGAGACGGCCGTCAGCTACGCGCAGAACCGCGTGCAGTTCGACGGCCCGATCGCGAAGAAAGCAGCTCATCCAGGAGCAGCTGGTGGAGATGGCCAGCGAGATCATCAAGGGCGACATCCTGGCGCTGCACTACGGCCGCATGAAAGACAACAACGGCAGGATCCGCCCCGAGCAGGTCTCGCTCTGCAAGCGCAACAACGTGCGGGTGGCGCTGCAGTGCGCCCGCACCGCCCGCAGCATCCTCGGCGGCAACGGCATCCTGCTCGAGTACCCCGTCATCCGCCACATGCTGAACCTGGAGAGCGTCTACACCTACGAAGGCACGCACGAGGTGCACACGCTCGTCCTCGGCAAGGCGCTGACCGGCTACAACGCGTTCTAGGCAGGCTCCGACAGGGACCCACACGAAGGGCCGAAGGTTCTTTTTGGGGTCGAGCCTTGTGGCGGCCGAGCGCGGCTAATCCAGCGGGTGGGCGGCGGGACGCACCGAAATGCACGCCTCGCGCTGCTAGAGCGTCAGCCCGCAGAACTCAGCGCTTGGCGAGAGGAATCGCGTCGTCGGGGTGCTCGACGCCGACGACCTTGCAGCGGCGGGCGACGACGTCCAGGCCGGCGTCGACGACGCGGCCGACGACTTCGACCTGGTCGCCGCGCTGGAGCGAGAGGGCGCGGCGCTGGCCGCGTACGGGCACGACGCACTCGAGGTGGCCGGCGGCAAAGGGGCGCGTGCCGTCGATCATCACGTACACGTCGCCAAGCGGGCTCGTCTGCACGCGGCGCACCGTGCCGCGCGTGCGCACGAGTCGATCGTTGAACGGCTCTTCGCTGCGCGCCGGGTCGCTATAGGCCGCGAGCAGCGTGTCGAGCGGCAGCTCGCTCGCCAGCTCGGGAGGCTCGGCGCTGGGCAGCGCGGTGTGCCGCGGCGCGGGCTGCGTACGCGCGGCAGCCTGGACGACGGGCGCGTGGTGCCGCTCGACGGCCATGGCGATCCCGCTCGCGAGCAGCGTACCGACCAGACACACGATCGCAGGCGTGGTCCAGCGCCAGCGCCGCGGGGGAACACCGTGCGCGTCGGGCGGACGCGGCGTGCAGACCTCCGCACAGGCCAGCGTCGTGTCGTAGGCGCCGGCATCGCTCTGGGCGAGGGCTTCGATCAGCGGAGGTTCCACGATGTGCCCCCGACGGGACTCCATGTGGCGCCCCCAGGCCAAGTTCCGGGAGCCGATCCGCAGGCGTATCCGCATAAATATGTGACAAAATGCCACATATTTGTGGCATTTTGTCACATCTCTGAGGCACTGGCGGACTTCAAGCCCAGGCCCACCAGGAACAGTTCCGAGCTGTTCTGTCGCGTGCCGCGCGGGCGGATCACCTTGCAGCTCTGGTAGCGCTCGGTGACGGCCCGCCGCGCTTCGGGAAAGTCGCCGCTCATGAACAGCTTGCCGGCAAAGCTCGAGCCGTCGCGTCCCAGCGCTATCGCAACCTCGAGAGCGCGCAGGAACAGCTCGAAGCTCCGCGCCTGATCACGCACCTTCGAACCGCTGGTACTGGGCGCCATGTCGCTGAGCACAACGTCATAGGGCGCCGCTTCCGACAGCGCAGCTTCGTCGAGATCCAGCGCATCAGCCTGCATCACGCTGACGTTGGGCGCGAACTCCTGGGCGATAGGCTGCAGATCGATGGCGACCACGCGCCCCTTCGCCCCGACACGCTGGCTGGCGTACAGGCTGAACGAGCCGGGCGCCGCGCCCAGGTCGAGCACGTGCTGCCCGGGCGCGAGCAGGTGCAGCCGCTCGTCGATCTCGCGCAGCTTGAACACGCTGCGCGCGGGGTAGCCCGCGGCCTTGGCCTGACGGGTGCGGGGATCGCCCGCGTAGGGATTGTTGCGACGGCTCATGGTGATTTGCGGCGAGCGACAGCGAGCCCGCGCCGAGCGGACCGGTCACCCCGAGCCTTGCGCGACGCATGCCCGGACGCCAGGGTGGCGAGCACGCTCCGGCTCGGCGTGGGCCCATCCGGGCCCTCCGGGCAATCGAGACCGGACGGAAAGTCCTTGAGCTGGCGGAGCTCGACGCCGGCTTCGCGGGCGGCGCTGTGCAGCATGCGGCGCAGCCCGCTCTGCCAGGTCTTCGTGTGGTTGGTCACGGCGAGCAGGCGGCCCCCCGGTTCGAGCAGCGACAGCGCGTCGCGGGCGACGGCCACGTAGCTCTTCTCGACGGAGAAGGTGCCGCGCTTGGCGCGCGTGCCGAAGCTCGGCGGATCGAGCACGACCAGCCCGTAGCGCTCCTGCCTGCGGCGGGCGCGGCGCAGCCAGTCGATCACGTCGTCCTTTTCGAAGCGGTGTGCGGCGGGGTCGAGGCCGTTCAGCGCGAAGTTGTCGCGGCCCCGCTCCAGAGCCCGCCCCGACAGATCGACGCTGGTGGTGTGCGCGCCGCCCATGGCGGCGGCCACGCTGAACGAGCACGTGTAGGCAAACAGGTTGAGCATGCGCTTCGATGCGAGCTCGCGCCACGCGCGCACGGTTGTCGCGCTGGTCGACGAACAGCCCCGTGGACAGCCCGTCACCAAGCTCCACGTGGAACTGGAGCGGTCCTTCGTGCACCGTGAGCGGGCCAGGCGCGGATCGCCCGCGATCGGTTCGGCGGGCGCGAGCGCGCCCGCGTGCTGCCGGCGCAGATCCGCGCGCACGCGCAGCTTCAGGTACACGCCGCGCGCGCCGAGCTCGACGAGCAGCCCAGCGATCTCCTGGCGACGCCGGTAGGCCTCGTCGTCGGAGATGGAGAGCACGGCGAAGTCGCCGTAGCGATCCACCACGACGCCCGGCATCAGGTCGCCGGCGTCGTTCGACCAGACGAAGGCGTCGCTCGCGGAGAGCGGCGTGCGGCGCACGCCGGCGTCGAGCAGGCGCGCGCGCGGCTCGAGTGCCGGCTGGCGCCCCTCGAACCAGGCTTCGAGCTCTTCGGGTACGGCTGCTTCGAAATGGCGCCCGGCCAAGCTCGATGGAGCGGGCGTGCAGCATCAGCCGCGGCGCGGGCGCGCCGCCGTACAGCCGATCGCCGGCGATGGGCGCCGAGCGCTGTGCGACAGCTGCACGCGCAGCTGATGCGTGCGGCCCGTCTCCGGCTCGAGCTCGACCAGCGCGCGGCCGGCGTTGCGGCGGAGCACGCGGTAGCGCGCCCGCGCGTGCTGCCCGCCGCGCTGCGACGACGCGCGTACGGCCGCCCTTGTCATGGCGAGCCGGTGTTCGAACGCGCCCTCTGCGGGAAGCCCGGGGTCGCTCACCGCCGCCACGTACACGCGGCGCGCGGCGTGCGACTCCATGAGGCGGGCGATCTCCGCGTTCATGCCGCGGCGGCGCGTGAAGAACAGGACACCCGAGGCGTCCTTGTCCAGCCGCTGGTGCACGCCGAGATAGTCGTGCTCGCCGCGTTCGCCGAGCCAACGCGAAAGCCGTCTGACCACGTCGTCGCCGAGCCGCTCGTCCCCGCCATGCACAGCGATACCCGACGGCTTGTCGACGACGAGCAGATCGTCGTCGAGCACAACGACGCGCGCGTCGTTCCACCAGCCGAGCAGAGCCTCGAACGCCATCGATAATCCCGTAGCCGCCTTCAGCCGGAGGGCGAGCGAAGCGAGCCCCGGCGCAGCGAAGCAAGCCCGCGCCGAGCGAAGCGAGGCGCGTCGGGGGTCCGGGGGGCGGGAGCCCCCGGCGGAGGACTCCGGCGGGGGTGGGCGGGCGGGACACAAACCAATCTCACGCCGCCCCGCGCCGTAGGGCGCCCCCGCGCCGTAGGGCAAAGCGAAGCGAGCCCCCGCCACATCGCCGTAGGGCAAAGCGAAGCGAGCCCCCGCCACATCGCCGTAGGGCAAAGCGAAGCGAGCCCCCGCCACATCGCCGTAGGGCAAAGCGAAGCGAGCCCCGGCGCAGCGAAGCAAGCCCGCGCCGAGCGAAGCGAGGCGCGTCGGGGGTCCGGGGGCGGTGAGCCCCCGGCGGAGGATTCCGGCGGGGGTGGGCGGGCGGGACACAAACCATCTCGACGCCGCCCCGCGCCGTAGGGCAAAGCGAAGCGAGCCCCCGCCACATCGCCGTGACGGGCGGGACACAAACCCATCCAACACCGGACAATGACGTCCGGCCCAACGGAGCCGCACCCGCGTGAGCGCGCGCCTACGCGCTCTTCGGCTTGCCGCCCCAGCGCTTGATCGCGCCGCGCACGACGACCAGCCCGTTCTTCGAGCCCGGCACGCCGCCGCGGATCAGCACCAGGTTCTCTTCCGCCAGCACCTTGACGACGCGCTGGTTGAGCACGCTCGTCTTCTTGTTGCCGTGCTGCCCCGGCATCTTGAGGCCGGGCAGAACGCGGCCCGGCGTCATGTTGCTGCCGATGGAGCCGCCGTGGCGCTTGTACTCGTGAGCGCCGTGCGAGCCGCCCGCACCGCGGAAGTTGTGGCGCCGCATGACGCCCGAGAAACCACGCCCGCGCGACACGCCCTGCACGTCGACGAACTGACCGGCCTCGAACAGCTCGTCGAGCTTGAGCTCTTGACCGATGTCGTACTTGGCAGCGTAGTCCGCCGGGCAGCGGAACTCGCGCAGCGTGCGGCGCGCCGAGACACCCTGCTTCTTGAAGAAGCCGCCTAGGGGCTTGTTGGTGTGCTTTTCCTTGCGCTCGCCCACGCCCAGCACCAACGCATCGTAGCCATCCTTTTCGGCCGTGCGCTTGGCGACGATGACGGGACGCGACTCCACCACCGTGCACGGGGTGACGCTGCCGTCCTCGTTGAAGATCTGCGTCATGCCGACCTTGCGGCCAATGACACCCGGGTACTGGTTCATGGGGGTCCTCGCTCCTGTCTCTTCTCTACGTCCACGGCTTCGGGCGGCATCACGCGAGGGAGCCATCCCAGGGACCGGGGCACGCGGGGATAGCCCCCTCCGGGGAGTCCGTCAAGCCGGTCCGCACCGCGGCGGGGTCGATCCCGGGCGTCTCGGGCGTTGACGGCGCCCCGCCGAGGTGCATAATGCCGCACCTCGATTTCCCCGACCGGATCACCGCCATGTCCACGACCACACCCGTTATCTCGGCGCTCGAGCGCCAGGCCCTCCGCAGCGACCTGCCCGACTTCCGCGTCGGCGACACGATCGCGGTCCACTACCAGATCGTCGAGGGCGACAAGCTCCGGGTGCAGGTGTTCCGCGGCACGGTCATCAAGCGGCATCGCGCCGGCGCCCGCTCCACCTTCACGGTGCGCAAGGTCAGCTTCAACGTGGGCGTGGAGCGCATCTTCCTGCTGCACTCGCCCCGGATCGAGAAGATCGAGGTGTTCTCGCGTGGCGTCGTGCGCCGCGCGCGGCTCTTCTACCTGCGCGGCCTGTCGGGCAAGAAGGCGCGCATCAAGGACGTGAAGGACCGCTGACCCGCGGGGCTGCCACGCCCTGTCGTCTGCACCGGCGAGCCTGGGTCAGGCCGTCCGGCCGCTGGCCCGGAAGCCCCCGTCGCCCGCGCTGACGGACTACTCCGGGCGAGGCGAAAACGGGTATGCTGGCCGCCGCCACGCCGTCCATGCGATACCGGGCGGCGTTCACGCGTTCCCAGCGGAGGTCGTCGATGGTCCAGTGCCCGCGTTGCGGCATCACGAACGAGCCGAACAGCAAGTTCTGCGCTTCCTGCGGTACGGCGCTCCGCACCGCAGGCTGCGCCGCCCGGTTCCGCCTGGTGGTTGGGGACCGCCTGCGCCCGGTGCTCCGCCGCCTGCGCCCGGCGCATACGGCCCGCCGCCGGTCCTCCGCCCGGCGCGCCTCCTCCCGGCTGGGGAGCACCGCAGCCGACGGCGCCGGGCGGCTACGGTGCGCCGCCGCAGGGCCCGCCGGGCCCGCGCTATGCGCCTCCGCCCGGCGCACCACCACAACCCGGACTGGGGCCCGCCGCAACAGCGGAGGCTTCGCGCCTGCCGACCCGCGCATGCGCGTCGGGACGCCTGAAGGGCTGAATCCGTTCGGCGCCACGATGGCTCCGGACCAGCAGCATCTGGCACCTGGCGCGATGCCGCCCGGCGCGATGCCGCCCGGCGCGATGCCGCCCGGCGGGATGCCGCCCGGCGCGATGCCGCCGCAGGGTCCCCCGCCTGGCGTGATGCCGCCACAGGGTCGCTGGAACAATCCGGAAGCCTTTGCGGCGACCGCGCCTCCGGTCATGGGCGAGGAGCAGGAGGCGCAGTGGGGCTCGGCGCCACCGCCGCAACCTGCAGCGCCGTCCCAGCCGCCCGAGCCCAGCACGAAGGTGTCCGGACAGGATCCGGAGGCCGTGCCGGTGGGGGCGCCGCGCACGCTCGCCGGTTTCCTCGTCAGCTTCGAGGACAACGAGTTGGGCTGCTTCTGGCCGCTCTACCAGGGACAGAACGTGATCGGGCGCAAGGACGCCATGGAAGGGCTCGACATCGAGATCGATCACCCGACCACGTCGTCACGGCACGCGATCATCTACGCCTCCGCGCGTCCCGGTCGGCTCAAACTCGAGGACCCGGGCAGCACGAATGGCACCTTCCTGAACGACGAGAAGATCGAGCACTCTGCCAAGCTCGAATTGAAGGACGGTGACGACGTGCGGTTCGGTGGCTTCAGCACCGTCGTCAAGATCTCTAGTCCTCCCCCTCCAGCCGAGAACGACACCATGCGAACTCGTCTCATCCGACCCCTCCAAGTTGCCGGCCAGCCAGTCGCGAAGGCCTTGCTGGCGCGTGCTCGCGCTCGTGCTCGGGCTGCTCGCCCCGGCTCTCGCGATCGCCGCTCCCGAAGCGCACATCATGCGCATCGATCCACGCGCCAGCCAGGCGAGCGGAGACCCGATCCTCACAACCGTGATCGAGGTCGTGCAGCCGAAGCGCGTGAGCGATGCGATCGCGCCCTGCGCATCCATGACGGGCGGCGCGCAGTTCGACTGCATGAGCCAGGCGCTGGAAAAGCCCTACTCGCTCTACACGCCGTTCCCGTTCCCGGAGAAGAACGCGATCTTCACCGTCAACGTCGACGGCACGGACCAGCCGGCGAAGTTCGTCAGCAAGGAGGGCTGGGGGCAGAGCCTGCAGCAGCCCAGCGTGGGAACGGCCTGGCTCATCCTGGTCGACGCGGACAAGCGTATGGGCAGCTCGCTCGACGACGCGAAGCAGGTCGCCGAGCGCTTCGTGTCGAGCATGGGCGCGAACGACATCGTCGACGTCATGTTCTTCAACGACCGCCAGGTCGTGAAGGACTCGAAGTGGCAGTCCGCGGCGCAGAAAGCGCGTGCGTCGAGCCTGATCGGCTCGGTGACCAGCACCTACCCGGCGCACGGCCGCAACCGTTCGCTCGCGACGATCATCAAGACCGCCGCGACCGATGGCTTCAAATCGCTCGGCAACGTCGGCGAGGGCGTCACGGTGCCGCTGCACCAGGCGATGGTGCTGCTCTCCAGCGGCTTCGGCGGCACCGACCCGATGACGACGGGACCGGGCGCGCTGCAGATCCAGCAGTACATGTCCAAGGGCCGCTTCCCCGAGGACAACACCGCGCTGCCCAAGGCACCGGTGCCCGTCATCAGCGTGTACTTCCCGTACCGCAGCTACGACGAGTTCAAGCAGAACTCGATGGACTTCATGCAGAACATGGCGAACCCGGAGATCGGCGGGTTCTTCACCGTGATGCAGCACGGACCAGGGCGATCACGCGGGCGCCATCGTCAACGTGGTGCGCACGCGCTTCAGCAAGATGCACATCGTCAAGTGGCGGGTGTCGTGCATCGCGCCGACGGTGACGCAGACGTTCAAGCTCGTCTTCAACAACGTCAAGCCGCCCATCCTCGGCGACAACAGCTTCAAGGACGTTCCCGTCGGCATCGATCCTTCGACGTGGCCGCTCGACGTGAACATGAAGTACACGGAGGATCGCGCCAAGGACAACCCCGTCTATCCGGGCGGCAAGTTCAAGGTCTACGGCAACTTCTGCTGGGGGGGCGAAAAGGCACGAGCTGAAGTGTACTTCCTGCCCGCAGGACAACAGGTGCCGGCGGCGCTGGGCAGCACGGACATCGACAAGGCGAAACGTACCCAGCAGCAGCTCATCGCCATGGGCATGAAGGGAACCGCGGTCGAGGCCAGCGACACCTACGTGGAGTTGCAGGCCCCGGACAAGGACAAGATCCTCCAGGGCTCGGGCAACCAGGCGGTCGTCCGCGTCATCCTCTACGACAACAAGGCGCACCGCACGAGCGGCGTCACGGCCGACAGCATCCTGCAGCTCAAGGCGTCTTCCGCGCCCTTCCCCATCCTGTGGGTGCTCGGCGGCCTGTTCGGCGTCGTCGTGCTCGCGCTCCTGGTGGTCGTGATCGTGCGCGGCGGCGGCAAGAAGCGCGGTGGCGGTCCGCCACCCGCCGCGCCGGTCGTCGCCGGCGGCGCACCGCCCTACGGAGGCGCGCCCGGTGGCTACGGCCCGCCCCCCGGCGGTCCGCCTGGAGGCTATGCGGCAGCTCCTCCGGCAGGCCCGCCTGCAGGTGGTGGCTACGGGCCGCCGCCCGCCGCGGCAGCGCCGCCCGCAGCCGCACCCCCGGTGAACCCGGAATTCATGTACGGCGGCCAGGGCCAGGGCCAGCAGTTCGGTGCACCCGCCGACCAGGCGGGCCACCAGGCGCCGCCTCCCGATCCGTACGCTGCCGGCGGCGGCGGAGGCGGGTCCGCGCGCGACGCTGCAGGGTGCGGCCGGGGTGTTCACGGTCATGCCCGGCATGGAGATGAGAGCCGGGCGTGACGGCGGCCAGTGCGGCATCCTGCTGACCGAACCGCGCGTCTCCGGCGTGCACGCGACGGTCAAGCTCGAAGGCGGCCAGCTCCTGGCTCGCGACGAGCACAGCAACAACGGCACGCTGGTCAATGGCAACCGGCTGACACCTGGCATCTGGACCCCTGTCCCGAACGGCTCGCTGGTCCGCTTCGGGCCGGTGGAGTTCAACGTCCGGCTGGAGTAACGCGGGGAGCCACGTCCAGTGCACCGCTCCGCCAGGAGCGTCGTCGCCGATATCGCGGAGCTCAGCGACGCGGGTCGGGATCCGGCGAAGCAGGTCAACGAGGACTCCTCGGGCTACGCGGAGACGCGTCACGGCCACCTGGCCGTCGTGTGCGACGGCATGGGGGGCCACTCGGGAGGTCGCGAGGCCAGCCAGACCGCCGTCCGCACGATCGTGGAACACGTGCAGCAGGCGCCCGGAGGCGCCCTGCCCGGGGCGCTGCTCCGCGAGGCCATCGAGGCGGCGGGGCAGGCAGTGTACGCGGTCGGCGGCGACGCTCCCACGGAGGTTCGACCGGGTTCGACCTGCGTGGCGATGCTGCTCCACGAACGCGGCGCAGAGATCGCCCACGTCGGCGACTCGCGCGGATATCTGATCCGCAGCGGCGCAATCCAGCGCGTCACCAACGACCACTCCATGGTGCAGCAGATGGTCGACGCGGGCGTGCTGACGCCCGAAGAAGCCCTCGATCACCCGGAGAGCAACAAGATCACGCGCGCGCTCGGCATGCACCCGGACGTGGACGTGGAGCTCCGACCCGAACCGCTCGCGCTCCAGCGCGGCGACGTGCTCCTGCTCTGCAGCGACGGGCTCACCGACCTCGTGAGCGACAGCGAGCTAGGCTCGATCACCCAGAGCCACATGTCGAGCGGTCCCGCCGTGGTGTGCCAACAGCTCGTCGCACTCGCCAACGACCGCGGTGGCTACGACAACATCACTGTCGAGCTCCTGCACGTGCTGGAAACGCCCGCGCGACAAGCGTCGACGGTTGCAGGCGCGACGTGGATCCAGGCGCCGCCGGGCGCGCCGGAACAGCCCCTCGCCGAGCCGGACAGCGGCGCGCACACCGCTCCCTCGCCCACGATCACCGATGCGACGCCGCACGGCGCCTCCTCGCCCACGGTCACCGATGCGACGCCGCACGGCGCCTCTTCGCCCACGCTGCTGGACGGACCGCCGCACGCCGAGCGCTCCACCGAGCCGGGACCCGTGGCGGTGACACCGTTCGCCGCGTCGACACCCCGCGCCGACGGCTTCTCCGATGCCGCGGAGAGTCCTGCGAGCGGTCAAGCGCGCCACGGTCGCTGGATGGTGCTGCTGGCGGCCGCGGTTGCGTTGCTGATCGTTGGCGGCGTGGCGGTCTGGGCGATCGCGCGTTTCGTCTCCGCCCATCGTCATTCCGAAGAAGTGCCGCCCCCTCCGGAGGAGCCGAGCGCCACGGCAGCCCCGCTGACCGTGCTCGAAGCCTCCACGCCACCGGAACCGGAAGCCGGTGCGATAGTCCGCCATCACCATCACCACCGCCGCGATGCCCGCGCGCCGGATGCCGCACCGCCGCCCGACGCTGGACAGGACGGCGGTGATGCAGGATTCCCTTGAGACGGGCACTCTGGTATTCGCCTAGGACCGACCGATGATGATACCTGGCTTCGGCAAGCAGACCCTCAGCATAGGCAGCGCGCCGAGCTGTGATATCCGGCTCGGTGGGCCGGGCGTCGCGCCGGAGCACGCACGTCTCGTGCACCAGGGCGGCGGCACACTCGTGTTCGTCGACGGTGGCACCGGACAGACGTCCGCGAACGGCGCGCCGATCGCGCCGGGCTCGAGCGTGCCGTTCGACTTCCGCACGCAGTTCGTGGTCGGGACAGGCCGCGGTTCCCATCGCGCACCCCGCCATCGCGTTGATGCTGATGGCGCGGGGCAACGCGCCTGTGCAGCCGGGACAGGTCAGCTTCGGGCGCGAGGCCGCGCAGGCCAACATCGTCATCCAGCATCCGAACGTGTCCGCGCACCACGCGACCGTCACGCTGAACCCGCCCACGATCATCGATCACAACTCGACGAGCGGCACGTGGCTCGGCCAGAACCGGCTGCCACCCGGACAGCCGCAACCGCTCGATCAGGGCGCGATGATCGCGCTCGGGCCCGTGCCGGTGCCGGCGCAGCTTGCCCTGCAGCTGGCGCACGCTCTGGCCACGCCGGAAGGCCAGGCGCAGCCGGCGCAGCCCGCGCAGCCGGTCGTCGGCGCACCCGCCGGCGGCGGACGGGCACCGGGTGCCAAGCCCAAGCACAAGACGGTCATCGGACAGGTGCAGCTCGGCGCCGCCGGCGCGCAGAAGAGTATCGGCCGTACGCCGGACAACGACATCCAGATCGAGCACCCACAGGTCTCCAGCAAGCACGCGATCCTGCACCAGGTGCAGAGCCAGCTGTACCTGGAGGACCGCGGCAGCTCCAACGGGACGTACGTACGCGGACAGCGGCTCGCAGCCGGCCAGAAGGTCCCGGTCCAGAACGGCGAGAAGGTCTTCATCGGACCGATGCCGCTGCTGATCCAGGTCCAGAATCAACAGGTCGAGGTCATCGTCGAGGACGTCGCCGACTGGGCGGGCACGTCCGCTGTACGAGATCGAGGCCTGGGATCTGGTCCTGCAGGTCCCGGACCGCGACAACCCCAGCGAGATGAAGACGCTGCTCGACCACATCAGCTTCAAGGCGCTGCCCGGCGACTTGATCGCGCTGATGGGACCGAGCGGCGCCGGCAAGACGACGCTCCTGCTCACTCTCAACGGCTATCTGCCGCCGAGCGCGGGCCAGGTCAGGATCAACGGCGAGGACCTGTACGCGATCTACGACGCGCTGCGCGGTTCCATCGGCTACGTCCCGCAGGACGACATCGTCCATCCGGAGCTGACCGTGTACGAAGCGGTGCGCTACAGCGCGCGCTTCCGGTTGCCACCTGACTACTCCGAGGACGAGATCGACCGGCGCGTGCAGACGACGCTGGCGCAACTCGGCCTGGAGGGCGTCGCTCACCTGCAGATCGGCAAGCCCGAAAAGAAGATCCTCAGCGGCGGGCAGCGCAAGCGCGTGAACATCGCCATGGAGCTCGTGACCGATCCGGTCATCATGTTCCTCGACGAGCCGACCAGCGGTCTGGCTGCGGACGACACCACCGCGCTGGTGCAGCTGCTCGCGGATCTGGCCAAGCAGACCGGCAAGACGATCATCACGACCATCCACCAGCCGGCCAAGGACGAGTTCGAGAAGTTCAACCTGGCGCTGGTCCTCGGCCAGGGCGGCATCCCGATTTTCTTCGGCCCGACAAAGGACGGCTACCGGTTCTTCGGCAGCTTCCTCGAGCGGCAGGGCAAGCCGAACGACGTCGACAATCCGCGCGACATGTTCGACATGCTCAACCAGCGCGAGCGGCCGATCTACGAGGCGATGCGTGCGCAGAACCCGTACGTCCAACGCGGCGCAGCGCGCCAGCAGGCCGCCCGCGAGTGGAACGCGGAGTTCTTCAACCAACAGAACCCGATCTTCCAGAAGATGTTCTCCGGACGGCGGTCGGTCGGCACCGGCTCCCAACAGCAAGGTGTCGGCTTCTCGCGCGGCAAGTCGTCCGGGCAGTTCGGGCTTCTGTTCAGCCGCTACTTCCGGGTCAAGGTGCGCGACGTCACCGGCACTGCGATCATGCTGGCCCAGGCGCCGATCATCGGCGTGCTCCTGGCTCTCGTCTTCGGCGGCCAGAAGGACGCCATCCCGTACTGGTGTCTGGGCGCACTGCAGGAGCTGGCCAAGCGCTCGGGCGGTCTGGGCTCGAGCGCCGGCGACATGCTCCAGAACATGAAGACCACCAACGACCACTCGGGGGCAATCTTCTTCCTGGTCGTGTCGGCGGTGTGGTTCGGCACCAGCAACGCCGCGCGCGAGATCGTGAGCGAACGGGCCATCTACCTGCGCGAGCGGATGGTGAACCTGAAGCTGTTCAACTACGTGTTCAGCAAGTTCCTGCTGCTCAGCCTGTTCTGCATCATCCAGTGCACGGTGCTCCTGGCGATCGTGTTCTTCTCGCTCGGCTTCAACGGCGGCCCGCAGGCTTTCGTCATCGAGCTCGGGGTTCTTGATCGCCACCGCGATGAACTCGGTCGCTCTGGGGCTGTTCTTGAGCACCATGGTCGAGAGCTCGGAGGCGGCCATGGCGCTCACGCCCATCGCGCTCATTCCGCAGGTCGTCCTGGGCGGACTGATGGTGCCGATGACGACCAACCCGCTGCTCCAGTGGCCGATGTACGTGATGCCGGCGCGCTGGGGCTTCGAGGGCGTGGTCGCGCAGGAGCGCATGGCGATCGCCAACGACGCGGCGTGGGTCATCGACCTGCACAAGCCGGCCACCACGAGCGTCGACAACTTCGTGCAAGCCGGGCATTTCCACTGCGCTACCGCGCAGATAGCCGGCAGCGACTTCAACGGCGCATGGGGCTTTACCCACTACGACTTGACCTGGTTGCCGCCCGCGGTGCTGGCCGGAATGATGTTCGCAACGCTCGTCATCATTCTCGTCATCCTCAAGCGGCGCGATCCGGTCTGATCCCCGCCCAACGCCACTCTGGGCTATCATGGACGGATGAAGCGCTTCGTCGCCGCCGCCCTCGCCACGTTCCTCGCGCAGGCTCTGCTCGTCGCCTGCGGCTCGACCACGGACAGCGGAAGCAAGGTGGCGGGGCCGACGGGTGGATTCGGAGGCGTCTCGTCCGGCGGCAGCGGCGCCGGGGGTAGCGGCGCCGGAACGGGGACCGGCGGCAGCGGCGGCAGCGTGCAGATCGACGCGGGCGGCGGCGGCAGCTCGAACGACGGCGGCGCGTGCGAGCCCCCCGACATGTTGATCGTGCTCGACCGCACCATGAGCATGCACCGCAGACCGGACGGCACGCGTCCGCCGGACACCACTGCAGGGCACCAGGCGTCCAAGTGGTACATCGCCATCAACGCGGTCGAGCAGCTGACCGGCAAGCTCGACAGCACGATCCGCTTCGGGCTGGAGCTGTTCCCCAAGGACCCCGGCAACAACCAGTGCGTCACGCTCAAGCAGCGCATCAACAACATCACCGCGACCAATCCGGCTTGCCAGAAGGGCGAAGTACTCGTCCAGCCCGGGCTGAACAACGGTCCGGCCATCGCTAGCGCGATCGACCCGGAGACGACCCGGCTGTGCACGTCGACACCGATTGGCAAGGGGATCGTGACGGCCAGCCAGGCGCTGACGGCTATCCAGACAGCGGGACGCGATCAGTACGCCGTGTTGATCACCGATGGACAGGACACCTGCGACAAGGCGCTGGTGCTCTCGGCCACGCAGGCCCTCGCCCAGCAGGGCGTCAAGCTCTACGCGATCGGGTTCGATGCCAGCTCCGGCAACGGCGTCGACAAGTCGCAGCTGAACGACCTCGCTTGCGCGGGGCACACCGCCCCCGGCTTCCCCGCGCCGTGCCAGGCCGACGCCCAGGGCAACTACACGGCCACGAACCCGACCGGACCCGATCTGTTCCTGGCGGCGGGCGACGCGGCCGCGCTGTCGAAGGCGCTGTCGACGCTGGCCGGCAACGTCTGCTGCGGCTGCATCGGCTAGCGCTCGCGGACGGCTCGGCGCGGGCGTTCCCGGGGACAGAATCGTTTGTCGGGAAGCACGTCACGCAGCAGCGGCGCAGGACTGGGCGCGGTGCTCACGGCGTCCACGGTATTCTCGTGGGGCTTCGTCATCGTCAAGGCACTGGGGTTGCCTGCGCCGGCCATCGCGGTCTCGCGTCTGGCGATCGGCGCAGCGGTGTTGTTTGCGGCGGCGCTGATCTTCAAGGTGCGCTGGCCGCGCAATCTGGCGCCCGTGGTGCTGGCCGGCGTGTGCTTCGGCATGCACCAGCTTCTGTACATCGTCGCCACACAGCGCACCTCGATCGCGATCGTCACGCTGATGGGTGCTCTGCAGCCGCTGCTCGTGTCGATCGTCAGCCGCCGCACGGTGGGCGAGCCCGTGCCGCGTGCGCTGCGCGGCTGGGCCCTGGTCGGCGTGCTGTCGGTTCTGCTGATCGTGCACGCCAACCTCGGCGACAGCAGCCAGTCGCTGCTGGGCGATCTGCTGGCCGTGGTCAATCTGCTGGCGTTCACCGCCTTCTTCCTGTTCACGAAACGCGCGAGACTCGAGGGAGCACCCACGGTGACGCTGACCGCGTCCATCTTCGCCGTCGCCATGCTGGTGGCCGCGCCCGCTCTGTTGTTCGTGTCACCGGTACTGCCGGCGCACGGATGGCAGTGGGGCCTGATCGCGCTGCTTGCGCTGGGCCCGGGCAACGGACATCTGCTGGTGAACTGGGCGCACTCGCGCGTGAGCGCAACACTGGCTTCGCTCACGCTGGGCGCCGTGCCGCTTCTGGCGAGCATCTGGGCGCACTTCGTCTTCGGCGAACCGTACGGCCCCGAGCACGTCGCTGGAATGGTGCTCGCGATGGTCGCCATCGAGGGAGGCCGGAGAGCCGAGGTGCGTGCCCAACGGCGCGCAAAGCCATGATCTTCATGTCGCACTTCTGTTCGTTCGATGCAGAGGCCGGGAAACGGGAAAATCGATACCCCATCCGTGTAACCGCCCCAGGCAACCCGCATACGCCCAGGCAGTAGCGAGCATCGATCCGAGCTCCACTGCGGAGGGAGGAACCTGGTTCCACTGTTTCGGAACAGGGCGATGCAACGGTGCGCCCGCGCGGTGCGGTCGCCCGACATCCATGGAGGGAGTTAAATGCGCTTTTCGACCTGGTCTGCATTGACACTGCTGGTTCCTCTGGCCCTGGTGGGCTGCGGCAGCAGCAACAACAACAACGGCACGGGGGGTACCGGGGGCACAGCCGGCACCGGAGGCACGGCTGGCACCGGAGGCACGGCTGGCACCGGAGGCACGGCTGGCACCGGAGGCACAGCTGGCACCGGAGGCACAGCCGGCACCGGAGGCACAGCCGGCACCGGAGGCACAGCCGGCACCGGAGGCATGGGCGGCGCCGGGGGCGCGCAGGGCACGAGCTTCCTCGTGCACATCGACAACCTGTCCGGAACCAGCGCGGTGCCCACGGGCATCTCGCCGATCGTGTGGGCGCTGCACTCGGCGCCGGATCCGTTCTTCACCGCCGGCCAGCCGGATCGCGGCGACGGGCTCGAGCACGTTGCCGAGGACGGCAATCCGATGATGTTGGCGCAATCGTTGCTGTCCGACTCGGCGATCGCGGACAGCGGCGTCAACGACACCCCGATGGGCAAGTCGTCGGCCGGCCCGGCGCTGCCGGGCGACGCCTACGAGTTCACGGTCACCGCGACGCCCGCCGACGGCAAACTGTCGTTCGCCACCATGTTCGGCAACACGGGTGACATCTTCATCGCACCGAAGGGCGACGGCATCGCGCTCTTCGACCAGAGCGGCAACCCGATGGCCGAGCAGGACGTAACGTCGCAGCTCGAGGAGTGGGATGCGGGCACGGAGCGCAACGAAGCGCCCGGCATGGGACCGGACCAGGCTCCACGACAGCCGGCTGCCAACACGGGTCCTGCCGAGGGCGTGGTGGCCCACTTCAGCGACAGCACGCGCTCGCTGCCGGTGCCGTCGAAGATCGTGGACGTCAGTGTGAGCGAATCGGGTGGCGACTTCACGATCAAGTTCAAGAATGTCTCCGCAACGAGCGGCGCGATCGTCACGCCGATCGCACCAGTGTTCTTCGCTACACACGACTCGAGCTGGAAGCTCTTCAGCGCAGGCGGCACGGCGACTGCGGGGCTCGAGAGCCTCGCCGAGGACGGCTCACCCGCCGGGCTCGTCAGCGAGAACAACGGCGCTTCGGGCGCTGGGACGGTTGGAGCGGTCGCGAAGCCGGACGGCGCAAGCACGAACGGGCCGGCCTCGCCAGGTGACACGTACACGCTGACGGTCACCCCCGACTCGGCCCACCCGATGCTGAGCTTCGCGAGCATGATCGTCCAGAGCAACGACGCCTACATGGCGCTGCCGCCAGGAGGCGTGGCGCTGCTCGACTCGAGCGGCTCGCCGCGTCCCGCCGCGGACGTGCAGGCGGACATCCGCCGCATGCTGGCCGTGTGGGACGCGGGCACGGAGGCGAACGAGGTGCCCGGCATCGGCGCGAACCAGCCGCCTCGTCAGTCCGCCGCCAACACGGGACCCGCCGACCCGGACACCAAGATCCGCCGCTACGCGGACGACACGAACGATCTGGCCGGCACTTCTCTCGGTGGCTACGTCAGCGTGACGGTGACCAAGGCCAGCGGCACCGGCAAGTTCGACGTGACCGTGAAGAACACCGCCGACACCACGGCCTACCCGGGCAAACTCGCCCCGGTGCTGTGGGCGGTGCATGACGGGTCCACGAAGATCTTCGAGTCGGGCAAGCCTGCCTCCAAGGGGCTCGAGCACCTGGCCGAGGACGGCAATCCGACGGCGCTGGCGACCGCCGTGGCGGCCCTGTCCGGCGTCGGCAGCTCGGGCGTCGACAACACGGCCGTCGGGGCCAGCTCGGCCGGGCCCCTGTCGCCGGGCCAGAGCTTCACCTTCACCGTCACCGCGGACGCCTCACACCGCTTCCTGAGCCTGGCCGCCATGGTCGCACCGTCCAACGACACGTTCATGGCACTGGATCCCGGCGGCATCGCGCTGCTCGACGCTTCCGGCAACGCCCGCTCGAACACGGACATCGCGAACGACATCGCCGCACATCTGTTCGCGTGGGACGCCGGGACCGAGGCGAACCAGTCGGGCGCCGCGGGACCCGACCAGGCCGGATACCAGTCGGCGCCCGATACCGGCGCGAGCGAGGGCGACGGCACGGTGCGCGTACTCGCTGATCCGGTCTGGGGCTATCCCTCCGTCGCGGACCTCGTGAAGGTCACGATCAAGCCCATGCCATAGCTCGAGCGCGGCGGCGCGCGGCCGATCCCCCCCCGGTCGCGCGCCGCCGCCTCCCCTCTTCGAGTCGTCGAGCGCAACGTCCTGCCCGGAACGTCGCGCTCCTGTCTTTCAGGCCTCGCGCGGCTCCGCGCCCCAGATATCGCGTGCGTAACCGCGCACGGTCCGGTCGCTCGAGAAGCGGCCCATCTCTGCCACGTTCAGGATCGCGCGGCGCGTCCATTCGGCCTGATCCGCGTACACGGCCTCGACGCCACGCTGACATGCCGCGTAGCTCTTGAAGTCGGCGAGGACGAGGTAGTGATCCCCTCCGAGCAGCGTGTCGACGATCGGCCGGAACCGTGCCGGCTCGTCGGGACTGAACATGCCGCTCTGGATCGCATCGAGCGCAGCGCGGATATCCGGATCGGCCATGTACAGCTGCCGCGGGTCGTAGCCGTCGTGCCTGAGCGCATCGGCTTGCTGTGCCTCCAGGCCGAACAGGAACATGTTCTCCTCGCCCACCGCGTCCTTGATCTCGATGTTGGCCCCGTCGAGGGTGCCCACGGTGAGCGCTCCGTTGAGCGCGAACTTCATGTTGCCGGTTCCCGAGGCCTCCGTTCCGGCGGTGGAGATCTGCTCGGACACATCCGTCGCGGGAATGATCTGTTCGGCCAGTGTAACGCCGTAGTTGGGGACGAAGAGCACACGCAGCCGCCCGCGCGTGGCCGGATCGGCATTCACCTTGTCCGCGACGGCATTGATGAGATGGATGATGCGCTTGGCCAGGTCGTAGCCGGGCGCCGCCTTGCCACTAAAGAGGAACGTGCGGGGCGTCCGCTCCTCCGCCCGACGCGAACGCATGCGGAGGTACAGGCTGATGATGTGCAGCAGGTTGAGCAGCTGGCGCTTGTACTCGTGCAGCCGCTTCACGTGGGAATCGAGCAGATGCGTCGGATCCAGCTCGAGGTCGTGGAAACGCTTCAGGTGCTCCGCGAGCCGTTCCTTGTTGTGGCGCTTGACCGCCTGCCAGTCATGCTGGAACTCCGGATCATCGGCGAAGGCCGCCAACTTCTGCAGCTGGTCGAGGTCGGTGATCCAGCCGTTGCCGATGCGTGAGGTGAGGAGACGACTGAGCTCCGGGTTGCACTTGGCGAGCCACCGGCGCGGCGTCACGCCGTTCGTCTGGTTGATGATCTTGTCCGGATAGAGCTCGTTGAACTCGCGGAAGATCTCCCGGCGCAGAAGCTCCGTGTGCAGCGCCGAGACGCCGTTCACGCGCCGGCTGCCGACGATGGCGAGATGCGCCATCCGCACGCGTTTCTCGGCGCCCTCCTCGATCAAGCTCAGGCGCGCGACGCGACCCTCGTCTCCCGGGTAGCGCCGGCGCACCTCCATCAGGAAGCGCTGATTGATATCATAGATGATCTGCAGATGGCGCGGCAGCACGCGCTCCATCAGCCAGACGGGCCAGCGTTCGAGCGCTTCGGGAAGGATCGTGTGGTTGGTGTACGCGAAACACTGCCTCGTCGTTTCCCAGGCGTCGTCCCAGCTGAAACCGTGCACGTCGGTCAGAAGGCGCATCAGCTCGGCGACGGCCAGCGCGGGATGCGTGTCATTCAGCTGGAACACCGCCTGGTCCGTCAGATTCGACAGATCCACGTTGCGATCCAGGTGCCTGCGGAGGCAATCCTGCAGCGTGGCCGAAACAAGGAAGTACTCCTGCTTCAGCCGGAGCTCCTTGCCAGCCAGCAGATTGTCGTTCGGGTAGAGCACGCGCGTGATGTTTTCCGTCGCGCTCTTTTCCTCGACGGCCTTGATGTAGTCGCCTCGGTTGAAGTACGAGAGCTCGAACTCGCGGGTCGCCTTCGCCGACCACAGGCGCAGCGTGTTGACGATGCCGTTCTGGTAGCCGGGCACAGGGATGTCGTACGCCATCGCGTACACTTCCTGGGCGTCCACCCATTCGTGCATGATGCGCCCGGAGCTGCCGCTGTACTTGATGACCCGTCCACCGAAGTGCACGGGATACAGGCGCTCGGGTCGGGCCACCTCCCAGGGACTGCCGTAGCGCAGCCAGTTGTCCGGCTTCTCCATCTGCGCGCCGCCAACGATGTCCTGCCGGAAGATGCCGTACTCGTAGCGGATGCCGTAGCCGATGGCGGCCAGGCCCAGCGTCGCCATGGAATCGAGGAAGCACGCGGCCAGGCGTCCGAGACCGCCATTGCCGAGCCCCGCGTCATGTTCCTGGTGCTCGACCTCGGACAGGTCCATGCCGAGGTCCTCGAGCGCCTCGTCCGAGGCCGCCCGGATGTCCATGCTCCGCATGCCGTCCTCGAGCAGGCGGCCGAGCAGGTACTCCATCGACAGGTAGTACACGCGCTTCGGCCGCTCGCGGATGTTCCGGCGCCAGGTGCGGGTCCAGCGGTCGAACATGCGGTCGCGCGCCGTGTGCGCGATGCTCATGAACTGATCCAGCGAAGTCGCCGCACTCGGGTGCTTGCCCTGCGTGTGCTGGACGTGGTTCAGAAAGCTCTGCTGGATCGCGCCCGCGTCGAGGGGCAGCCCGTTGGGCGGGAGCGTGAGCCGGCGGTGGTCGGTCATGGCGGCCCTTTTACGAGCAGACGGCCGGGAGCGCCAGTGGCAGCCCACGGCTCCCGGCTCGCGGCCCGGGAGCGCCAGGCGCCGGATAGCGGCCCCGGGGCTCAGCCCGCCGGAGCTTCGGGGAACAGGGCCCGGAGCGAGGGTCGGCGGGCCGCGGCCACCAACCACGCGCGAACGCGCGGCGACAGCTCCCCGAACCCGAGCCCGGCTTCCAGCGCGCGAAGCAGCATCGGAGGCACGCTCAGGTCCGCGAGACTGAACCGCCGATCGAAAGCGAAGTCGCTCTTGTCGTCGAGCAGCCGCTCGGCATCTGTTGCGAGCGAGATCAGCGCGTCGTGCTGCCGGTTCCGATCCGGATGATCGAGCGGCAGGCGCGCGAAGCCCAGCAGGGGCGCAGCCAGGCGGTGGTCGGCCAGGTCGAACAGCAGCCGCGTGCGCGCGCGGAGCTTCGGGTCGGTCGGCATCAGCGCGGGCTTGGGATGCGTTTCCTCCAGGTACTCCATGATGACGAGGGACTCGTACAGCACGACGCCACCCGGCTCCTCGTAGGTCGGAACCTGGCCCTTCGGAGTCAGCCGCCGGAGCTCCGCCTCGTCCCGCTCGGGATCGAAGCGCACCAGCTCGACTTCCAGGCCCTTCTCGGCGACATACCCCCTCAGGCGGCGGCAGAACGGACAACGGGGACGGTGGAGGACACGGGGGACCTGGATGCGGGCAGACTCCGACATGCCGCTGTCCTAGCGCCAGGTCCGGGTCAGGCCAAGCCTCGCGCCCTGGGCACATGACAGGCACCTTGGGCCGGCATGGGGTAACATTGCGGCATGGTCGATATTCCCGCTGGACGCATGTCGGGTCGCGCTCTCCGCGCGGTGGTTTCCGCTGCACGTCACACGCCGGCGCGGCATGTCTTGAGCCGCGTGCTGCGCGGGCAGCTCGGCATCGATGCCGCGAGGCGGCTGGGGGCGGAGGCGCGCGGTGATCTGCCGGTGTCGCTGGTTCCGCTCCGTGCGCGCTCCGATCACGCGCGGAGCTCGGCGGAGCTCGGAATCCCCGGGCGCGGGGACTGGCCACGCACCAGCGCGACCTACGCCGCCGCCTTCCGCGAAGAGCGGGTCGATCCGGAGCAGCTGATGGAGCGCGCCCTGTCCGGGGCGGAGCGCCTGGCCGCCAGGAGCCCGGGCGGCAGCGTGCTCCTGCACGTCGCTGCCGAACGAGCGCGGGCCGCCGCGCGCGATGCCGCCGAGCGCCTGCGCCGCGGCGAACCGCTCGGCCCGCTCGACGGAGTGCCCATCGCTATCAAGGAAGAGGTGAACGTCGAAGGCATCCCGACGCGCGTCGGAACCCGCTGGATGCCGCCGGTCCCGGCCGCCGCGGACTGCACCGCGGCGGCACGCCTGCGCGCGGCCGGCGCGGTCATCCTCGGCACGACGCCCATGACCGAATACGGCCTGTCGCCGCTCGGCGGCAATCCGAACCGCGACATGCCGCGCAACGCCCACAACCCGGGGCGACTGCCCGGCGGTAGCTCGAGCGGCTCCGGCGTCGCAGTGGCGAGCGGCGTGGTGCCGGTAGCGCTCGGTGCCGACGGCGGCGGCTCGGTTCGCATCCCTGCCTGCCTGAACGGCGTGTTCGGCCTCAAGCCGACGTACGGCCGCGTGCCGGTGACGGGCGAGGGTCTGACGGGCGGCAGTTCGGTAGTGCATCTGGGCCCGCTCGGCGCGTCGACGTACGACCTCGCGGTGTTCACGCAGATCACCGCGGGCGCGGACGGGCACGACGCCGCGGCGGATGCACAACCACCCTTCGAGCGCGAGGAGTTGATCGCGGCGCTGGGGCGCGGCGTCCGCGGCCTGCGCATCGGCGTCGACGAGGACGAGTGGGCCGCCGCACGCGCGGATACGGCGCTGCCGGCGCGCGAGGCGCTCGACGCGCTGGAGCGCGAAGGCGCAACGCTGGTTCCGATACGCATGCGCATGGCGCGCTACGCCCCGGCCATCGGCTATCTCACGATCGGCCTCGAGAGCTTCAGCGCCATGCTCGACGCGCGCAAGGAGCACATGGACGAGCTCGGACCCGACGTTCAGCTGCTCCTCGCCGGCATGGAGACGTTCCGCGCCGACGACTATCTCGATGCCCAGCGCCTGCGCACGGAGCTGCGTCGCGAAGTGGCGGCCGTGCTCGCCAACGTCGACGTGCTGGCACTGCCCACAACGGCCCGGGGCGCGCCCGAGGTCAACGATCAGGAAGCGCGCGATGGGTTCGTCGACCCGCCCGCGCTCGACGCGATGTGCCGCTTCGCGTTCCTCGGCAATCTCACGGGACTCCCGGCCGGCACCGCCCCCGTCGGCTTCGACGGCGAGCGCATGCCGGTCGGCCTGCAAATCATCGGAGACGCCTGGGACGAAGCGGCCGTGCTGTCGGTGCTCGCACACCTCGAGCGGCTCGGGCAGGCGCGGGTCGCGAAACCCGCCAGCTTCGTCGATCTACTCGCGGGCTAGCGCCGAGCGTTCGATCGGCGGGTCAGAGCTCTCCGGCCTCGGCCTTGGCCATCCACTTCTTGATCTCTTCCTCGATCACGCCGAGCGCCTTGCCCTTGAAGGGCTTGAGAAGGAACGGCACGTCCAGCTCCATCTCGATGTTTTTCGGGTTCACGTCGAGGCTGCCCTTCAGGCTGAAGCCCTTGACACTGAACGAGATGTCGGCGTGCTTCTCGTTCCACTCCGCCTTCGGATCGTATTGTGCGAAGCGCTCTCTGTAGCTCTGGAACGCGGCCTGCGCGACCTGCTTTGCCTTTTCCTGACCGAGGTCGTGGGGAACGACGTGCTTCATGCTTTCCTCTCGTAGCTTGCAAACATGGGGACCCTGCCCCTCCGGGAACCTAGTCACCCTCGGCCGTTTGTGCCAGTTCCTCGCCTGGAAGTGTGGCCCACGCGCGCGCGAGGCGCGCTTGTCGGGCCCCCGAAGCGACCGAGAGCAGCGGCTGGTCGCGATCCCAGCGCTCTCGTTCAGCTGGCTCGGCCCGCGCCCAGTGCGCGGAGGAAGCTTCGAGCAGCCGCGCGGTCGCCTCGAGCAACCCGCCCAGCGCGACGTGCAGCTCGGGAGCCGCCGGTGGACCGGAGGCGAGCGTATGCGCCGCGGCCAGCAGCGCCAGCGCACGCTCGACGACATCGCGCGGAAAGCCAGCGCGACGTGCCACCGCCACGAGGTACGCGAGCAGAGCCGCGTGAACGTGGAGATCCTCGAGCGTGCGGAACGGCTTGAGATAGTCCGCGTAGCCGTCCCCGGGCAGCACCTCCGTGTCGGCTACGGCCACCGCGTCGAGGGTCACGACACAGTGCGGGATCTCCGGCGCGAAGGGCGTCGTGGGCAGCTGGGTGATCGCCACTCCCGGCGCGTCCGTGCGCACGCGCACCATGCGGAGCAGGTTCTGCCCCGTGTCGCGCGTGCCGGCGCTCGCCACGACCAGGAGCCCGGAGGCGAGCGAAGCCAGCGTGCTCCAGCGCTTTTCCCCGGACAACAGCAACCCGCCCTGCGACGCGGGCGCCAGCGTCGATCGGATGGCGCGAGGATGCGCGCCGCCCGCTTCCGTTGCAGACAGGCCCGTGAGGATCCCGGGTTCGAGTGATGGAACCAGAGCGCAGAGCGCCGCGTGGTAGCCGGCAGCAAACGCGAAGCCCAGCCGATCGGCAGCGAAGCCGCCGGCGATGGCGCCGTCGATCGGCGTCTCCCAGCGGCCGAGCGCTGCGCGATGCGCCGACCAGTACTCCTCGATGGATCCGGCCGCGAAGGGCACCGGTGGTGAGCCCGCCAGATGCGTGAGCCAGGCCAACGCTCCGGTCATGGTCTATCGCGCGACTCGACGGAGAGCTCGGTCACCACGCCGAAGTGATCGGACGGCCAGACCTCGCGCCCCGCCTCGGCCTCGGGCGCGGCAAAACAGATCCGCGTATCGAGCGGCTCGCCGCGCAGCTTGCGGTCGGGGCCCCGCACGAAGATGTAGTCGATGCGGCGCGGCGGCTCGTGCGACACGGCAGCAAAGCAATTCCTGCGATCGAAGGTGTACCCCGGCCCGCCGTCGCCGCCGTAGCGCCACGCGTCGGCAAAGAACACGCTCCTGCCTTCCACCGTGGCGAACCCGTGCAGATAGCGGATCTCGTCCGACTCCGGCTCTGCGTTGAAGTCCCCCATCAGCACGGGCGGTAGGCAGCGCTCGTCGACCGGCGCACGCTCGAAGATGCGCTCGACGATGTGCCGGACCTGGCGCAGGCGCACCCAGCCGTGATGCAGCTTCCAGTTCAGATGCGTCACGAACACCGGGAGCACGCCGTAGGGCGTGTCGACACGCGCAAAGAGCAGCGAGCGGCTCTCGCCGCTATCGAGATCGGGAAGCGGATCGACGGCCTGCTCGATGATCGGAAAGCGGCTGAGCAGCGCGTTGCCGAACGCCAGGCTGCCGCCGTAGTCGCTGGCCCGCCCGAACGCGATGTCGTATCCGAGACCCTGGGCGATCTCGCTGGCCTGATCGGTGTCCGGACCGGGCTCACCGCCGTCGGGCACGAGCCTGAGGACCTCCTGCAGCCCGAGCAGATCGGGGGAGAGGGTCTGGAGCTCGCGGCGAATCAGTTCGAGCCGGGCGGACCAGGGACCGGACTTGTGCCAGATGTTCAGAGTGGCGACGCGGAGTCGTTGCATATCCCGTGCGCGCCGGGCTCGAGGACCCGACGTAACGTCATCCTGGCGCTTCCGGGGCGTCGAGTCCATCGCCCTGGCCAGCGCGCCTCCGGAGCGTTAGCCTCCGCATTTGGAGGCTTGTCGAATGGGATACGACGAACACCGCGGCGACGGACACGACCACCACCACCATCATCATCACGACCACGACCATCCCGACCGTCACCATCACGACGGTCGCGACGGCGGCCCCCGTGGACCGGAAGGCACCGGGTTCCTCGACCTCGAAATAAGCCGCGTGCTCATGGGTGAATCGGGAAGGATCGCCCACGAAGTCGCGCTCGATATCGTCCGCGAGGCGGCTCGCGAGCGCCTGCGCGAGCGCCTCGGCGACCGGTTGGCAGCGGTAGGGCAATTGGCGGCGGACGAGCTGGCCGATGACGTGGAAGCCAATCTGGAAATAGAGGCTCGCATCGGCGAGCGCAGGGAGAAGTCCGGCAGTCTGGAAGAGCGGCTGCGCGACGCGCTGCGTTCCCCGGGCGGCAGCAGCACGGGCCCGACCGCGCGCCGGACCGCCGCGGCCGCCGGACGCAGCAAGAAGAAGAAGAAGAAGAGCCGCGGCAAGCGCCCCGTGCGGGGCTAGTCCGCCAGGTGCGGCAGCACCTTCTCGCCGAAGGTGCGGATCGATTCCATGACCAGCTCGTGCGGGACGGTGCCCATCTGCATGACGCAGATGAGCTCGTCGACGCCGATCTCGCGGAAACGCTCGATGTACTCGCGCGCGAACACGGGGTCGCCGCACATCGCGTTGAGCTGATCGTCTTCGGTGTTGCGCATCCGCATCGCCCCGTCCAGATCATCGTCGGCGAGGAACTCGCGGCTGACGGGCAGCTTGCCGACGGGGCGGTCGCCGCCAAGATAGTATCGCGACAGGCTCTCCGAGAAGAAGCGCGCGCCCCTGAATCCGTAGCGACACGCCTTCCGATCATCGTCGAGGACCAGCGTCGGCGGCGTGCAGGCGAAGTGGTTTGTCACCGCGCGGTCCTCGGGTTCGGCTTTTTCCACTGCCGCGCGGTAGTCCTCGACCTTCTGGGCGAGGTAGTCGTCGCTGCCGATCGCGAAGTTCAGCGCGCCCATCCCGAGTCGCCCCACCGACGCTGCCGAATCGGGACGGGTGCAGGCGGCGAACATGGGAGGATGGGGCGTCTGCACCGGCTTCGGCACGATCTGCGTCGGCGGGATCTGGAAGAAGCGCCCCTTGTGTTCGAAGACGTCGCTCTGCCACATCTTCGGAATGATGCTGACCGCCTCCAACCATTGATCGTGCAAGGTCTCGCGATCCACCTCGAACGCACCTTGCTCCACCAGCGAAGAGCTCTTGCCGCTGCCCCAGTTGACGCGGCCGCCGGACAGGATGTCCAGCGTGGCGATGCGCTCGGCGATGCGGATCGGATGATTGTACCGGTGAGGAAGCAGCGTCACACCGTGTCCGATGCGGATGCGCTGGGTACGCGCGGCAACGAACGAAAGGAAAATCTCCGGAGCGGACGAGTGCGAGTATTCGAAGAGCCCGTGATGCTCGACTTCCCAGATGCAGTGGTAGCCCAGCTTCTCGGCGAGCTCCGCCTGCTCGAGACAATCCGAAAACAGCTGCGCTTCGGCCTGCCGCGTCGGGTCGGCAATCTGCATCTCGTAGAAGAGCGAGAATTTCATGATACGTCCTCCGATGCGCTTCCGAGGCCGCGCTCGAACCAGTGGGAAAGCCTGCGCGCGGTCCATCCGCCGGGACCGCTGTCGTTCCGGCGACGTGCAAACGCCGTGAGCATCCCAGCGAGCACGAAGCCCGCGACCGGCTCGCCGCGCACCTTGACCTTCCCGGACAGCTGGGCGGTCGACAGGTCCTGATGGCCGGAGAGAAGCTCGAGAAAGGTCCGGGCGGACAGCTCGATCACGGCGTCCGGCGGACGAGGGATCCCGCGCGCGAGGTGCGGGCGACCGCGCTGGACGTGGAGCTCGACGTCGCCGCCCGACGGACCGGCAATGTCGAGGTGGAGCCGCAGGTCCAGACGCCGCACCTCCGGCGGGATCTGCGAGCTTGGCGCGGCGCGTCCAGCGGCGGCGACCATCCGCAGGAACACCCGGATGCGCGGATCGAGCCGCCGCGGCGCCTCGGCCACGTAGCGCTGAATGACCGAGGCGGCAGTGGGGCAGCGCGGCTTCCAGCCGAGCACAGCGCGCGCTCGCTCGCTCGAAACCACCACCTCGATATCCGCAGCGTCCAGCCACGCGGGGTCGAAGCTGCTCGCGACGCCAAGCCGTTCCAGCACCGGCGAAAGCCTCAGCGCTCCACCGAAAGCGCTCGTAGGCAGTCGCACGACACGCATCCCGCCGGCCCGGGCCAGCCCGGCGGCGTCGAGCAGCTCGTCCGCAGAGAGGTTGAACGCTCCCCGCGCGTCGCCCATGAGCGCCAGGAGGACCGCGTCGGCGACGTCCTCGTCCCACACGATCGGAAGCCGCGCCGCCCCGAAGCTCGGCATCACACCGCGACGCATGGCGTCGCCGAGCGCGTGCGGCATGCGCCGGCCGATCAGGATCGCGGGCCTGAGCCGGACCAATCCGAGATCGGGATGGTGCTCCTCGAAGGCGTCGAGCCACTGTTCGACCTCGTACTTGTTGTCGGCATAGCGGAGCGGGGAGCGCTGTCGCGGCGTTTCCTCCACGATGGGGACCGGCTGGCCGGGCACGACGCCGTACGCCGCGATCGACGAGCTGTAGACGATGCGGCCAACGCCCTGGGCCGCGGCGTACTCGAACATCCGTTGGCTGCCCTCGACGTTGACGGCGTGCATCAGCTCGGCGGTCGCGCGCCGCGTCACGATGAAGGCCAGGTGCACGAGCGCGCTGGCGCCCTCGAGATGGCGGTCCAGCCCCGGATCGCGCACATCGGCGATCTTCCAGTCGAGCTTGGGGCTCTGCACGGCCGGCGGCTGGAGGTCGAGCGAGACGATGCGCTTGACCTTGCGGGACGCGACAAGGCGCCTGAGGACGAGCGTCCCGAGCTGCCCGGAGCCCCCCGTCACCACGACTTTCACGGCGCACCTCTATCCATGGAGGCCGCAGCATACTCCGCGCGGGAGCATTTTGGCCCCCGAGCCAGTATCAGGTTCCGTGCGCTTCGGTCCCAGGCGCTATAGTGCCCTCATCGTGACTGGTTTCTTCGGACGACGACGCGACGCGGCCCCCGTCAGCGGACCTGGCGCCTCGCAGCTGTACGACACTGTGCGCGCCCACCTCCGCGGTGCGGACGACGACTCGGTGCGGATCGTGACCGCCATCGCCGGACTGCTGGCGACCGTGGCCTACGCCGACAGGGAGTGGTCGGACAAGGAAGAGCAGAGGCTGCGCGCCGAGCTCGGTCGCGTCAACGGGCTCGAAGCGGACGGTGTGGCTGCGATCCAGAGCGCTCTTCGCGAAAACGTCGTCGAGATCTCGACCACACAGACTCCGCACTACACGCGCGACCTGCGTGCCCTGGCCGATCGCGACCTCCGGCTGGAGGTGCTCGACGTGCTGGTCGATCTCGCCGCCGCCGACGGGAGCATCTCCTTCGACGAAGTCACAGTTCTGCGCAACACGGCAACCGCCCTCGGGCTGACGCAGGACGACTACAACGCGATCCAGGATCGCTACCGCGACAAACTGTCGTTCCTTCATTCGTCCTGACCGGCAGGTGACGCATCGCGGCGCGGGCGCGCGCGTCGATTGCCGGCGACGAGGAGCGCCCCGCTCTGTTATCCTGGGATGCTCTGTCGACGTTACCCACACGGGGGGTCACCGCGCTGGCGTTGCTGTTCTCCGTTTGCGGCTGGAGCTGCGCCGCACGCTGGCCTGCCCCGCGTACGGCCATGGCAGCGGCAGCGCCAGCGCACGATCCCGTAGCCGCGATGCGCACGCGCATCGAAGCCCAGCCGGTGTGCGTGATCTCGGAAGTGTGGTCGGCGGGGCGCCTCGGCTCGAGCGTGCTGTACCGCTTCCGGCGTGACGGCGATCGCCTGCGCGTCGGCTACTTCGTGTACTGGTCGACCGAGCGTCCGTGGGGCAACAACGTGCTGACCTACGCCGGCGTCCCTGCCCTGCTCACCGACGCTTTCTACTCGCATTTCCTGTTCGCTCTTCCCGGCGCGCGAAGCGTCCTCTACGGCCCGGGCGACGTGGAGGGCGCACGCGTCGACTACCGTATCCGGCCCGACGGCAGCCTGGCTGTGCTCGGGGGCATGGCGAACGACGCGACCCACCGGGAGGTCAAGCTGTCACGTTCGGATCTTCTGGACGCGCGCGGTCGCGTGATCCTGATGACGCGCGTGTGGAGCCACCAGCTCGGAGCACACGGAGGAGCCGCCTACGCAGCCCACCGCTCCGGCGCTCTGAGTTGCTTTGACCAGAGGTCGCTCGAGCCGCTCTCGACGCGCGTAGCGCAGGCGCTCCGCCTGGGCACCGAGCGCGCGCCCCGTCGCGCGGTTCCCGCGTGGCAGCTTGCTCCCTCGACGCAGCGCGTCGCCGCGCCGCGCCGGAACGCACACCACCTGTAGCCGTGCCGCTACGGCAGGGGGTGAGCCTGGAAGAAGTCGAGCATGGTGCTGGTAGCGTCGAGATCGCTGCTGGTCTTGCCGAGCGGCGGCACCGGCAGCCCGCCCGGCCAGGTGTGACCGCCACCATCGATCGTGCAGAGCACCGTCGTCGCCCGGGCCTGGCAGTCCGGCCACTCCACGCACGTGGCATCGCCGTGCTGGTAGATCGTCTTCTTGTCGCCGCTGCAGCCGTTGTTGAGCTGCCAGAACCTCATCGTGTCGGCAACGGACGTGAAAACCAGACCGGCGCCGAGTGTCGGCAGGATGGGTGTGCCCCCGTCGTAGGGAACGAGCGGATCGCTGGTTCCGTGAAAATCGATGATCGGCAGCGGACGTGATGGCTTGCACTGGCTCGCCGGCAGCCCCAGCACGCCCGCCACCGGCGCAATTGCCGCAAAGCGGTCGGCGAGCTCGCAGCCGACGCGGTGCGAGAAGAAGCCGCCGTTGCTCATCCCCGTCGCGTAGACGCGCTTGGGGTCGATGCAGTAGTCGCTCTCGAGCTTGTCGAGCAGCGCCTTGGTGAACGCGATGTCGTCCACGCTGTCGGTCCAGGCCGTGCCGCAGCAGTCACCGGCGTTCCAGCTCGTGGCCACCCCCTCCGGATAGGCAACGATGAACCCGCGCTGGTCCGCCGCGCCGCTCATCCGGCTCAAGAGCGCTTCCTGCCAGCCCGCCGAGCTGAAGCCGTGGAAGTTCAACACCAGCATGCTCCCGTGCGTCGGATCGTACGAATCGGGCACGTGCACGATGCTGGTCCGCGGAAGACCTCCGGACTGCAGGCTGATGGTGCGCTCGCCCGGCTTGCCGGTCTTGCCGCTGCATGTGAAGGCGCCCGCCTCCTGCGCCCCTCCCTCGAAGCCGGGATGCGGCCCGGGAGCGGCGTCGGGATACGGATCAGCGTCCGGCCAGACGATTCCGGCGTCGGTCGCTACGGGTCCCGCGTCCGCCGAGGCGTCGCCCGTCGAAGTGAAGCCGGGGCTCTGCTCGCTGGACCCGCAGCCGGCGAGCGAGAGCGCCAGAGCGACCGAGGCAGCGGTCAACCAGCGAGGGGACATCCGCTTCACCAGAAAAACGTACCCCAGGACCGGACCGGTTGACCACCGTACGCGGGGCGGCGGGCCTAGCCGGTCCCGGCGTCCGCAACCCCGCCCGTTCCGCCGGCCCCCGACGCGCCACCGGACCCGGCGCTGCCGCCGCTCCCGGCCGTACCGCCCGTGCCTGCGGTGCCGCCCGTGCCCGCGGTGCCGCCCGTGCCCGCGGTGCCGCCCGTGCCTGCGGTGCCGCCCGTGCCCGCGGTGCCGCCCGTGCCTGCGGTGCCGCCCGTGCCCGCGGTGCCGCCCGCGCCCGCGGTGCCGCCCGCGCCCGCGGTGCCGCCCGTGCCTGCGGTGCCGCCCGCGCCTGCGGTGCCGCCCGCGCCTGCGGTGCCGCCCGTGCCTGCGGTGCCGCCCGCGCCCGCGGTGCCGCCCGCGCCTGCGGTGCCGCCCGCGCCCGCGGTGCCGCCCGCGCCTGCGGTGCCGCCCGCGCCTGCGGTGCCGCCCGCGCCTGCGGTGCCGCCCGCGCCTCCGGTGCCGCCCGTGTCGGCCGACGCGTCCACCGCCGCATCACCCCCGTCCATTCCGGCGCTTCCGTCCATCGCAACGTCGGACTCCGCATCCTTGTTGTTTGAATACGTCCCTCCGCCGCCATCGGTGCCACCGAGGTGGGGAGGATGCTCCTTCGCACCCGAGCACCCCGCGCCGATCGCTGCCCCCATCAGACAGGTCAGACACACCACACAAGCTCGTCGGACAGGCATCGAGAACTCCGCATCCGGAAACGGCTGGTTTCCTGTCGCCATACTAGCACGGCAGCCGCTCCAGCTGTGCTGGTTTCCCGTCGGAAAACGGCGCACCGGCATGCTGCTATGCTGGCGGGCGATGAAGCGGCAAGAGCGCGTGGACGCGGTCAACGGCATCCGGATATATTCCGTGGTGCAGGGCGACGGGCCGACCGTGCTGCTGTTGCACGGCTTTCCGGAGACGCACCGCTCGTGGGACCTGACGGTGCCGGCGCTAGTCGAAGCGGGCTACCGCAGCGTAGCACCCGACCTCCGCGGCTACGGCCGGAGCGACTCCCCGCGCGACGGCTACGATCTCGACACGCTGTCGGACGATATCGCGGAGTTGGTCGGTGCGCTGGGGGAGGGACCGGTAGCGCTCGTCGGACACGACTGGGGCGGCGCAATCGCCTGGCACACCGCCAGCCGCTATCCCGAGCGGTTCAGCAAGTTGGTCGTCATCGACTGCCCGCACCCGGCATTGATGGCCAAGGCCATGCGCAACAACCCCCGGCAGCGGCGGCGCAGCTGGTACATGTTCTTCTTCCAGCTGCCTCGTGTGCCGGAGCTCTGGCTCTCCGCGAACGGCGGCCGGAATCTCTCGCGCATGTTCCGCGCCGGCTCGCCCGGCGATGCCGCCGTCCCGCGCGAGCTGGTCCTGGGCGAGACGCGCGAGCTGCTTGGACCGCGCGGACTCCGCGGCCCCCTCGCCTACTACCGCACGATGTTCCGGAGCTCGTTCGTACCGATGCTGACGGGCCGCGTCGCGGACGACTACGGCCCGATCAAGCTGCCCGTCACCGTGATCTGGGGGGAGGAAGACAGCTGTCTCGGCAGCGAGCTCATCGACGGCAGCGAGCGCTTCGCGCCGGACCTGACGGTCCACCGCGTGTCCGCTGCAGGGCATTTCGTGCACCAGGAACGCCCCGACATCGTGAACCCGCTGCTGCTCCGGGCGCTCGCCTAGCCAAACGCGCTTTCGTCGCGTAGATCGGCTCCATGTCGCCCGAGCCCGGAAGCCGTATGCGCTTCCTCAAGCAGTCCGAGATCCGCAAAATGACGCTGGAGTGCACGCGCGTCGGCGGAGTGAACCTCTCGCAGGGTGTGTGCGACACGCCCGTCCCGCCCGAGGTGCGCCGCGCCGCGCAGGCCGCCATCGACGAAGGCGTGAACACGTACACGCGCTACGACGGTCTCGCCGAGCTCCGGACGCAGCTGGCCGCCAAGCTCGAGCGCTACAACGGTCTGGAGTACGACCCGGAGCAGAGCATCGTCGTGACGAGCGGCGCGACGGGCGCGTTCTACGGCGCATGCCTGGGCCTGTTCGACCCCGGCGACGAGGCGATCCTGTTCGCGCCCTACTACGGCTACCACGTCGACACGCTGCGCGCGCTCTCGGTGGAGCCGCGGTTCGTGACGCTCGACCCACCGACCTGGCAGTTCTCGCGCGCGGCTCTCGAAGGCCTGGTGGGCGAGCGGACGCGCGCCATCATCGTGAACACGCCCGCCAACCCTTCCGGCAAAGTCTTCAGCCGCGACGAGCTGGAGGTCATCGCCGATTTCGCGATAGAGCATGACCTGTTCGTGATCACCGACGAGATCTACGAGCACTTCCTCTACGACGGCCACGTCCACACCAGTCCCGCAGCGCTGCCGGGCATGGCCGAGCGCACCATCACCATCAGCGGACTGAGCAAGACGTTCTCGATCACGGGCTGGCGCATCGGCTTCTCCGCGAGCACGCCGCGGCTGGCTCGCATGCTCGGTACCATCAACGATCTGGTGTACGTGTGCGCGCCCGCGCCGCTTCAGCTCGGAGTCGCGCGCGGCCTGGAAGTGCTCGGTCCCGTCTTCTACGAGTCGCTGGTAGCCGAATACACGCTGAAGCGCGATCGCATCTGCACCGCGCTCGACCGCGCAGGCATCACGCCGTACGTGCCCGAGGGCGCCTACTACGTGCTCGCCGACACCTCAAAGCTCCCGGGCAAGGACAGCAAGGAGCGCGCAATGCACTTGCTGGAGACGACCGGTGTGGCCGCTGTGCCCGGCGAGGCCTTCTACCCGGACGGCAAGGGCAAGACGCTGGCGCGCTTCTGCTTTGCGAAGACCGACGAAGCCCTGGACGAGGCCTGCCGGCGGCTGGAGCGACTCGGCTAGAATCGAGGTCCCATGTCCGACACATTGTTCGACGAATCGCACGAGCTCTACAGGAAGACCTGCCTGCGCTTCGCCAAGGAGCGCATCGAACCGCACGCCGTGGAGTGGGAAGAGGCGGAGAGCTTCCCGCGCGAGCTGTATCGCGAGGCGGCCGAAGCCGGCATCCTGGGCGTCAGCTTTCCCGAGGAGTACGGCGGAGGCGGCGGCGACGTGCTGCACAGCGTGATCACCATCGAGGCGCTGCTCACCGGCGGCTCTACGGGCGTCATGGTCGGGCTCGGTTCGCTGGGCATCGCGCTGCCGCCCGTGTTCATCCTGGGGAGCGAGGAGCAGAAGCGCCGCTTCGTGCCGCCCGTGCTCGCGGGCGAGAAGATCGCCGCGCTGGCCATCACCGAGCCCGGCACCGGCAGCGACGTGGCGGGCATCCGCACGCGCGCCATCCGTGACGGCGATCACTACGTGCTGAGCGGCTCCAAGCTCTTCATCACCAGCGGCGTGCGTGCCGATCTCGTGACCGTGCTGGCCCGCACCGGTGACGACCCACACGGCGGCCTCACCTTCTTCGTGGTCGAACGCGACATGCCAGGCTTTTCCGTCTCACGCGCGCTGAAGAAAACCGGCTGGTGGGCGAGCGACACGGCGGAGCTCGCTTTCGACGAGGTGCGCGTACCGGTGGAAAACCGGCTCGGCGAAGAGGGCTCCGGCTTCGTTGCCCTGATGCGGAACTTCCAGAACGAGCGACTCGCGCTCGCCGTCTACGGCCACGCCACGGCGCAAGTGGCCCTCGAAGACGCCATCGCCTACGCCAAGGAGCGCGAGGCGTTCGGCCGCCCCATCGTCGGCTTCCAGGTAACGCGCCACAAGCTGGCCGGCATGGCGACCCAGGTCGCCGCGGCCCGGGCGTTCAACTACGACGTGGCGCGCCGCGTCGCGGCAGGCGAATACCTGGTCGGCGAGGTCAGCATGGCGAAGAACTTCTCGGCCCGCGTGGCACAGGAGGTCTGCTACGAGGCCGTGCAGATCTTCGGCGGCATGGGCTACATGCGCGAGACGCGCGTAGAGCGGCTGGCCCGGGACGCGCGTCTGCTGCCGATCGGCGGGGGCACCAGCGAGGTGATGAACGAGATCATCGCCAAGAGCCTGGGGCTCTAGCGCGCCCGCGGGACAAGGTTTCACCGCCCGGCTACAAACCCGAAACGCGGCGGTCACACGGCACGGCTAGCCTGCAAGGCATGATCACGACGGAAGTCGCGTTCCAAGGCAGCCAGCACGGCATCCTGTCCCGGCTCGAGGTCCGGTCGAGTGGACCCAACCTGATGTCGGCGCTCCGACAAGCGCTGTTCGACCTGCGCGTACAGGTGGTGCGCGCGACGACGCGCAACGAGGGCGAGCACCAGGTGGCCGAGCTGGACGTGGTCGAGTTCGACGGCGCGGCGCTCCGCCCCGCTCGCCGGCACCGGATCCAGGCCGAGCTCAGCGCGCTCTTGACCGCGCGCATCCAACCGCCGCCAGCCGCGGCACCGCCCGTTCGGCGCGGTTGGAAGCGCCGCTCTCGTCGCGCCGCGTCCGCCGTGGTCGCGGACTCACGAGTTTCGTGGTAGCCACGGGCCTGTCACCGGTGTGTCACACGGCGGCCGCACGCTCTCCGCGGCCGCAACATGCAGGCGCCTTCGCACGTCATCCGCTTCCCAGCACCGGCTGCCCGGAGAAGCTTCGTGAAGCTGGCAGCAATCGACATCGGCTCGAACTCCGTGCACATGATCATCGTGGGCACGCACGGCGAGCACTCCTTCGAGGTCCTCGACCGCGAGAAGGAGATGGTGTTCCTCGGGCGCAGCGTGTTCGAGCACGGCCGCCTGACGGAGCAGGCGTTTTCCGCGGGGCTGGAGGCGATTTCCAAGCTCCACAAGCTGGCGCTGCGCCACGGCGTGGAGGAAGTACGCGCGGTGGCGACCTCGGCGGTGCGCGAAGCCGAAAACGGCGGGGAGTTCCTGTACGCCGTCGCCGATCAGACCGGCATCCTGCCGCAGGTCATCTCCGGCGCCGAGGAAGCCCACTACATCTACCTGGCCGTCCGCAACGCGATCGACCTGTCGAGCCGCACGGCGCTGGTGTTCGACGTGGGCGGGGGCAGCGTCGAGACCATCGTCGGCAACGCACGCGAGCTCTCGAGCGGCCGCAGCCTCAAACTGGGCGTGCAGCGCCTGCGCGCCGAGTTCGGCGGCGGCGCGCCGCTGTCCAAGCGCCAGAAGAAGGCGCTCGAGTCGCGCATCCGCGACGTGGCGGCCTCCACGATCGAAAAGGCACGCAAGAAGGGCTTCGATCTGGTCGTGGGCACCTCGGGCACCATCCTGGCGCTGGGACAGGCGGTGCATCGCGCCCAGGGCCGCGAGCCGTGGACCACGCCCAGCGGCCAGGTGATCGAGCTCGGCGAGCTAAGCAACCTGACCGAACGCCTTGTGGCTATTCCCGCCGCCGAACGGGCCAACTTCGCGGGGGTGGACACGCGCCGCGCCGACACCATTCACGTCGGCGGTGTGCTGCTGACCAACCTGCTCGAGCTCGCCGGTGTGGACCGCATCACGCTGTGCGACTCGTCGCTGCGAGAAGGCGTGGTGCTCGACTACCTCGACCGCGCCGCGGAGGACATCCGCTCCTACGAGGTGGTGAGCGATATCCGTCGCCACAGCGTGCTCGACATGGCGCGCCGCACCGGCCAGACGGGCCCGCATCCCGAACGGGTCGCGCGGCTATCGCTCGAGTTGTTCGACCAGACCCGGACCCTCCACCGCCTCGGCAGCTCCGATCGCGCCCTGCTCGAGTATGCGGCCATCCTGCACGACGTAGGCCAGCACATCGGCTACGAGCGCCACGAGCAGCATGCCGCGTACATCATCCGGAACGGCGAGCTGCGCGGCTTCAGCGAGCAGGAACGCGAAGTCCTGGCCCTCCTCGCGCGCTATCACAGGAAGTCCCGCCCGAAGCGGCGCGACGCCGACTACACCGCCCTGCCCCGCCGCAGGCGCCGGTCGATCCGCGTCCTGGCCGGCATCCTTCGCGTAGCCGACGGCCTGGACCGCAGCCACCACCAGCTCGTGCGCAGCGTCCAGGTCGACCGGGAGGGCGAGCTGCTCACGATCCGGGTACAGGCCACCGGCGACAGCGAGCTGGAAGTATGGGGCGCGCGCCGCAAGTCCAAGCTGCTCGCCCGCGCGCTGGGCGTGAAGCTCCGCATCGTGGTCGAACCGGTCGCGTCGATCGCGTTGGAAAGCGCCTGAGCGCGGATTCGGCTTCCCGGACGAGCCGCGCCTGACTAGGTTCTCTCCCTCATGATCGGCGTCGACTTCGGCGGGACCCACATCAAGGCCGGCATCGTGGCGGAGGACGGCACGCTCGTCCGCTCCACGCTCATCGATACCAACGCGGGCGCGCCGCCGGACCAGATGTTCGACGCCATTGCCAACGTCGTGCGTTCGCTGGAGGACAAGCCCGACAGCGTCGGACTGGCCATCCCTGGCGAGGTCGATCCAGACGGGAGCTGCTGGCGCCTGCCCAACGTCCCCGGCTTCGAGGGCGTGCGCATCGCCGACGAGCTGTCCAGGCGGCTAGGATGCCGCGTCGTCGTCGAGAACGACGCCACCACCGCCGCGCTCGGCGAGCTGCTCTTCGGTCACGGCAAGACCCACCCGAGCTTTCTGCTCGTCACGCTCGGCACCGGCATCGGCGGCGGTCTCGCGGTTTCTGGCAGGCTCCGCCGCGGCGCGCATGGCTTTGCCGGCGAGATCGGGCATCTGCGCATCGACACCTCCGACGGCGCATGGCCGTGCGGTTGCGGCAAGCACGGCTGCATGGAGGCGTACGCCGGCACCCAGGGACTGCTCCGGCGCTACGCCGAGCTCGGCCACACCGCGGACAGCATCCACCCCATCGCCGACGCCGCGCACGGCGGAGAGGCCGCAGCCCGGGACGTGTTCGGCGGCATGGGGCTCGCGCTCGGCAGAGGCCTGTCGCTGATCCAGAACGTGCTCGACCTCGATGCGCTGGTCTTCTCCGGCGGCATCTCCGCGTCCTTCGACCTGATCGAGCCGAGCCTGCGCTCGGAGCTCGCAGCGCGGGTCTTCGCCCCACCCCTCGCGAAGCTGCCGCTGCTCGTCAGCGAGGTGGGCGAGCACGCCGGCGTCATCGGCGCCGCGCATCTGCCGGTCACCGACCGCTGAGTCAGTGAACGACGGCGCAGATCCGAGCGCGACCCGCGTTGGTCGGCGCGGGGCCTCTCACGTCACGGTGCGACGGCGATCTTGCCCCAGCTCCTGCGGCTGCCGAGCGCCTCGAGCGCCTCGCCTGCCCTTTCCAGCGGATACGTCTTCCAGACAAGCGGCTTGATCTTCCCGGCCTGCACCAGCTCGAACAGCGCGCGGTAGGTCTCCGCGACCTGCTCTGGCGCGTGCTGCACCATCATGCCGAAGAACAGACCGATCACGGCGATGTGCTTGAGCAGGATGCGGTTCGCCTTGATCTCCGGGATCTTGCCGCCGGCGAAACCAACGACCACGAGCCGTCCGTCCCAGGCGACACAGCGTGTGCAGCCGTCGAACACCTCGCCGCCCACGTTCTCGATGATGACGTCCGCGCCCCGGCCGCTCGTCTCCTGCTTGACGCGGTCGACCCAGTCTTCCTTCTTGTAGTCGATCGCAACGTCGGCGCCGGCCTTCCTCACGACCTCGAGCTTCGCGTCGCCGCCGGCAAGCGCGATTACGCGCGTGCCCAGCGCCTTCGCCACCTGCACCGTGGCTAGCCCGACGCCGCCGGCTGCGGCCGTCACCAACACCGTCTCGCCCTCGCGAAGCCGCGCTCGATGCACCAGAGCTGCGTGCGCCGTCGGGTACACCACCGGGAATACCGCCGCCTCCTCGAAGCTCATCTGCTCGGGGATGCGGTGCACGGTCTGGATCGGCGCGCTCGCCCTCTCCGCGAAGCCACCATAGAGCAGCGTCGCCAGCACACGGTCTCCGGGCTTCACGGCGTCGACCCCCCCACCCACCGACTCCACCACGCCGGCGACTTCCGCCCCCGGCGTGAACGGAAACGGCGGCTTCATCTGGTACTTGCCCTGCACCATCAGGATGTCGGCGAAGTTGCAGCCCGCCGCCTTCACGGCGATGCCGACCATCCCGGCCCCTACTTCCGGCTCCGGCACCTCGCCCACGACGAGCTCGCCCGGCTTCTCGACCCAGTGGTCGACCACGATCGCTTTCATGGGGGCGAAGGCTAGCACGCGTCCCGGCGCTCCGAGCTACGTGGCGGCCCCTGCCTATCTGTCGTGCAGCATCTCCCAGATCTGGGCGGACAGGCCGGGCTGATCGTCGGGCTCGGAGAAATCCCAGTGCTGGGCCTCGGCCTCGAGCGCGTGCTTCGAGCCGGCCGCGTTGCACGTCACGTCGGTGTAGCTCCGCGGCTGGTAGTCGAAGGGCGTGTAGTCGGGAGTGGACGTGAACAGATCGAACGGTAGCGCGGCGTCCGCCGTGGTCCTGTTGTTGTAGGGAATGCCGTAGATGTGCGCGAACAGCTTGTGCAGCGACTGGACGTCGAAGTGCGTATTGGTCACATAGCCGCGCTTGACCCATGGCGAGGCGAAAACGGCGATCGAGCGGTGCGCATCGACGTGGTCGGCGCCGTCCTGCGGATCGTCTTCGATGACGATGATGAGCGAGCTCTTCCACATCGGGCTGTGCGAGATGGCGTCGACGATCATGCCGGTGGCCTCATCGTTGACCGAGACCATCAGCCCCGGGTTGGGCGCTCCTGCCTTGCCGCCCAGAGTGTGGTCGTTCACCAGCCACACGTAGCTGAACGGCTTCATGTCGCACAAAAGCCGCGCGCGCCCCGCGATGTAGCAGGCGCCCTTGGTGTCCGGCTGCGCGCCACTCGTCGAGACAAGGCCGAAACCCTGGTCGAGCGGAGCGCCGCTGAGCAGCTCGCCCATGTTGTCGAAGTCGATCTTGTTCTTCGAGAGCCAGTCGAAGATGCCGCCCTCCTCGGGCGTGGTGTCCGCGCTCACACCCTGGTTCGGGATGGGACCGCGCGTGCCGCGTCCCCAGGTCGACAGCCACGTGCGCTCGGTGTAGTCGCTGCTGCGGCCGAACACCGTCCAGAAGTGTCCCTGGATGGACTGCTCCGCGTCCTCGTAGAAGTTGTCCGCCTGGGAGAACTCGCCGGCCACTTTGCGGATGTTGGCCCAGATCTGGCCCATCTTTCCGGGCGCCAATACCAGCTTGGGGTCGCCGTCCACGCCCTCCATGTCACCCATGATACCGTCGAAGGTCTTGTTCTCGCGCACGATGAACACGACGTGCTGGATCTGCTTCGACGGCCCTTCGGTGTTGGTGCGCGGGATCGGGAAGTCGTAATCGGCGCCTGCCGGGCACTTCACCTCGGGCTTCCCCGCGAGCTTGTCGACTGCGCCGGCCGCTTGCCACTTCTTGGTCTCGGCGGTGAGCGTAGCGGTGTCGAGCTGGCTGACGAGCTGGGCGCTGCCCGACATCTCGAGCGCGCCAAGGCCGTGCGAGATGGTCTGGGGCGGAAGCGTCGGCCCATTGCCGTGCCCCTTGCCGTTCAGGACCAGGAGCGAGCCCGCCCGTGGCGAGCCTGGCTGCACGTCGGCCGCCACCACGGCGGTCGGCCACCACGCCGTCGGTAGCACGCCGAGCGGCGTGAACGTCGGCGCCGCGCCCGCACCCGGACCTGGCTTCACGTCGAAGGCCGCCACGCCGTTCTGCGAGGCAAGCGCCACATACAGTCTGCCCGAAGCCGCGTCGTAGGACAGCGCGCTCGGAGAGCTGCCCGGCAGCTTTTCGTTGGCGTCCACTGGCAGCGTGTCGACCACCTGCGCCTTGACGCGATCCACCACGCTGAGTGTGTCGGAAAGCGAGTTGGCGACAACCAGGAACGACGGGGGGATGAACGCGATCTGCTCGGGCTGCTTGCCCGTCGGGATCCCCCGGATCGTCGGCGCCGACGGGTCCGTCACGTCCACCTCGAACAAGCGGTCGCCGTTCCAGGCGGTCACGTACACCACGTCGCTCGACTGCGGATCGAAACGCGCGTCCAGCAGATCGCGCCCCGCCTTGCCCAGATCGATCACCGCCAGCTGCTTGCCGTAGTCTGCGGACCCGAGACTGTAGAGCAGGAGCGCACGTTCCTTGACCTGCGCCACCGCCAGCCTGGTGCCGTCCGGCGAGATGTCGATACCCGACGGGAATGCGTCGCCGGCGGCCGTATTCTCGACCGGAATGTCCCGCGAGGGCTCGGCCGCGAGGGCGCCGCTCGTCGTGTCCACGGAAAAAGCGCGGATGACCGAGTCGGGCGCGCCACTGGCCGCGTACAACGTGCCGTCCTGGGCGAGCGCCAGTCCGTAGTTCATCGAGTTGGGGCTCTTGAACGCGACTTCGGAAACGACCGGGTACTTTCCTGCGGCAAGCTTGTCGGTGTCGAGGATGCGCAGCGCATGGTCGGCGTAGCCGTTGTCGCTCACGGCCACGAACGGCGTGGCCGGGATCCACAGCGCCGAGGCGGGGAACGTGCCCTCGAGCTTGTCCTGGTCCAGCACGATTTCGGTGCCGGCCGGCGTCAGCCGCCGCCCGTCGGGCAGCACGACCGGAGCCGCGCCGATGTCCGTCTTCGCTGCCGCAGCGCCACTGGCCGCGCTGGCGGTGCACTGGCCCTCGACGGGCTGGGGATACGACCCGTCCCACCTGCCGCACGCGCTGTCGGAACAGTCGTGAGGCAGCTTCGCCCACGCGCCCATCGCCGGGCAGGTCCAGGGCTGGGTCGCCTCGTCGCAAGCTCCGCACGACAGCACGCAGGATCTCGTGTAGTCCGGCACGGCCGCCTGGGCCTTTTCGGCGTCGCAGATACCGGGGCCGTGCCCGGAGCTCTTCTGGTCGCCGCTGCTGCAGCCTACCGCCAGCGCCAGAACCATCGCCCCCGGGAGCGCGCGTGGGAACCACCTCATGCGCCCATTGTACCCCCTAAGGCAGCTCGCAGAATGACCGTCGACAACGGCGAAAGACACCCAGCCCTTGATTCCAGGGGCGGGGACCAAGTAGCGATGGTCGCATGAAAGCCATCGTCGTCAGCGAACCCGGGGGACCCGACAAGCTCGAGCTCGGAGAGGCGCCGGAGCCAGTGCCCGCGGAGGGCGAGGTGCTGCTCGACGTAGAGGCCACGGCGCTCAACCGCGCGGATCTGCTGCAGCGCCGCGGCATGTACCCGCCTCCCAAGGGCGCCAGCGAAATCCTCGGGCTCGAGTGCTCGGGCGTCGTGGCGGAGCTCGGTCCGGGCGCGAGCGGCCTGAAACCGGGTGACCGCGTGATGGCGCTCCTGCCCGGCGGCGGCTACGCCGAGCGCGTCACCCTGCCGGCGAGGATGGCGATACCAATCCCCGGGGCCATGTCGTTCGAGCAGGCTGCCGCGATTCCCGAGGCGTTCCTGACGGCCCGCGAGGCTCTGTTCACGCTCGGGCGGCTCGAAGCGGGGAGCTTCGTGCTGATCCACGCCGCTGCCGGCGGCGTCGGCTCGGCGGCGGTGCAGCTCGCCCGCCAGCACGGCGCACACGTGCTCGCTACTGCCGGCAGCGACGACAAGCTCGCCCGCGTCGGGGAGCTCGGCGCCGACACGCTCATCAACTACAAGTCGCAGAACTTCGTCGCTGTCGCCAAGGAAGCCACCGGCGGCCACGGCGTGGACGTGGTGCTCGACTTCATCGGCGGCAGCTACTGGGACAAGCACGCCGCGTGCATGGCGGTCGGCGGGCGCTGCGTCGTGATCGGCGTTCTGGGCGGCCCCACCGCGAACGTGAACCTGGCGCAGCTCCTGATGCGCCGCTACCAGATCCTCGGCCTGGTCATGCGCTCGCGCCCTGTCCCGGACAAGATCGCTATCACCGAGGCGTTCGTGCGCGACTCGCTGCCGCTCTTCGCCGACGGCCGGCTCGCACCCGTGATCGACAGCGTCCACCCACTGTCCGAAGCCCGCCAGGCCCACGAGCGGATGGAGCTGAACAAGAACATCGGCAAGATCGTGCTGAAGGTCGCCGACTAGCGCTCCCAACCCGCCCGCCATGCGGGCTCCCCACGCCCTACTCGCAGGCCGTGCCCGCCTCGTTGGGTTTCGTACCGCTCGGGCACGGGAGGCAGCAGAAGGCGCCGCCGGGGTTCCGGTCCGGATTGCAGTCCTGTGGCCAACGATTCGGGCAGGAGTTGTTGCCGATTACGCATTGCCCGCCGGCGGCGGCGCATGCTTCCGGACCGGAGCGACTGCTGGAGCTCGAGCTCGAGCAGGCCGTGAGAACGAGCATCAGGAGTGTGATCGCGACCTTCATGTCCCCTACCAACGGGCAGCGACCACGCGTCGCCACAGGTCCCCCGAACCGATGGGCCGACCCTCGTGTGCGCCGGCCCTTGCGTTTCCGGATGGTAACATCCATCAGGCGAGCGCAAGGGGTTTCTCGCCGGCGCTCGGCGTCGCGCACCGGGCTTCGGCCCGCGCATTTCCGCCGGCGGCAGAGCGACTCTCAGATGCGCAACCGTCGCTTGAGGAGCGTGGAGCAGATCGCGTAGGAAGCAACGAGGATGAGCAGCATGGCGACGGTGTGCCAAGCCGTCGCGGTGCTGGGCGTGCCGCGGACGAGCGCGCGCGAGATCTCGACCACGTGCGTGAGCGGCAGGAACTGCGCGAAGACGAGCACCCAGTGCGGCATCTTGTCGAGCGGGAAGAAGATGCCGCTGAACAGGAACATCGGCGCCACGGCCAGCGTGAAGTAGTAGTTGAAGAACTCGTAGCTCTTCGATATCGCCGTGATGCTCATGGCCATGGCCGTGAACATCATGCCCGACGCAAAGCCGAGCGGCAGCGCGAAGAGCGACAGCCAGGACGGCACCAGACCGAACAGACGGATCACGACGAGCACACTGGCCGCGCCGAAGGACGACTTGATGCCGCCCCAGATCACCTCGCCGGCGATCAGCTCGCGCACGGTGATGGGCGTGGCGAGAACGGCGTCGTAGGTTTTCTGCGTCGCCAGGCGGGTGTAGCTGCCGAACGTGCCTTCGAAGGTCGCCGTGTACATGACCGTGGAAACGACCAGGCCAGGTGCAATGAACGCCGCGTAGCTCATGCCGCCGAGCTTGGGCACGACCCGCCCCAGGCCGAAGCCGAGCGCCAGCAGGTAGAGCAGCGGCTCGCCGAAATTGCCGACGGCGCTCGTCGCCGCGTAGCGCCACCATACGTACATGTTGCGCGCGGTCACGCGATAGGCACCGGCGAGGAAGCCGCCAGGCTCCCGGGATGCGTGGTCCGACGGCACACCGCTCACCGCGGACTCGCTCACTCGTCGAGCTCCCGTCCGGTGAGCCTCAAGAACACGTCTTCCAGCGCGGCGTTGCGCAACTGGCACGAGATGTCGGCGCGGCGCGCCCTTTCCACGAGCTGGTCGGCAAGCTCGCTCTGTCGCGGCAGGAAGAAGACGCGCATGTCGCCCGCGCGCTCGCTCGACACGCCCTCGAGGTCGAGGCCGCCGAATACCTCGCGCTCGCGCGCTTCCGCGATACGAAGCTCCACCACCTCGTGACCAACGTGGCGCTCGATCAGCTCGCGGGGCGACCCCTCGTCGAGGATCTTCCCGTGGTCCATGATGACCAGACGCGTGCAGAGCCGTTCGGCTTCGTCCATGTAGTGCGTCGTGAGCACCATGGTGACGCCTCGGTCCTCGAGCTCGCGAAGCTTCTGCCAGATCAGATGTCGCGCCTGCGGGTCGAGGCCGGTGGTCGGCTCGTCGAGGATGACGAGCTCGGGGTCGTTGACCAGCGCTCGGGCAATCATCAGGCGGCGTTTCATCCCGCCGCTGAGCTCGGGAATGGCGCGCTTCTGTTTGTCGCCAAGCGCGGCGAACTCGAGCAGCTCGTTCACCCGGCGAGCTGTGACTCCGGTCGGGGAAATAGCTGCCGTACATGCGCAGGTTCTGGCGCACGTCCAGATCGGGATCGAGGTTGTCTTCCTGGGGGCACACGCCGATGCGCGCCCGCACGTACTTGCCGTCGTGCACCGGATCGAGCCCGAGCACCCTCAGCGTGCCGCCGCTCGGCTCGGAGACGGCCTGCAGCATGCGCATGGTCGAGGTCTTGCCCGCGCCGTTCGGGCCCAGGAAGCCGAAGCACTCGCCGCGCTCGATGCGGAAGTCGATGCCGCCCACGGCCTCGAAATCGCCGTAGCTCTTGCGGAGCCCCTCGGCCGTCACTGCAGCTCGATCGGACACGGAGTGGCATCCTAGGCGCTCGCGGGGCGGAGGCCAGCAGGGAATCGTCAGCGGCCGCCGAGCTTGCCGGCAACCAGCTCGACGGCTTCCGCGGCCGTTTTCGCCCGCAGGATCGCGTCGGGGCGCTTGTCGTCGAGGGCGCGCCCGGCGAGCTGTCGCGCTCCAGCCGTCGACCTCCAGGCCGACCAGCACGCGGCCGAGCTGCCAGGCCATGGCCATCTCGCTCAGCGTGCCGGAGCCGCCGCCGACGGCGATGACAGCGTCGGCCATGGTCACGACCAGCACGTTGCGCGCGTAGCCCATGTTCGTGGGGATGGCGATGTCGACGTAGGGGTTCGCCGCGGCTGCAGCGCCGCCGGGCAGTACGCCGATCACGTCGCCCTCGCGATAGCTCGCCGCCCGGTGCGCGCCGCGCGATGCCGCTTCCATCACGCCTCCGAGCCCGCCGCTCACCAGACGGTAGCCGCGCTCGACCACCAGGCGGCCCACTTCCTCGGCGACCTCGAGCGCGTGGGCACTGGCAGCGCTGTTGCCGATGACGGCGACTACTGGACGGCGCGGTTTCGAGGACATCGGATCCTCGATAACGGCGTCCAGCGCTGCCTACAACCCCACCGGCTTGAGGCGAACCGCCCACCGCCCCGCTTGAGCTTGGCCTGGCAGGCGAGGCGGTTGTTCGGCGGACCGCCGAGCAGGTCGAGCAGCTCCTGCTCCTCCTCGCCCGGCGGCTCGAGCAGCTCTCCGCCCTCGACGACCTCGATCTGGCAGGTAGCGCAGCTGGCCGAGCGACAGGAAAATGGCACCGGCGCCAGCACCTCGTCGCACAGATCGACCAGCGACTCCGCCGTCGGGCGCGTCGACGACCTTGGCCCGGCCCAGCTCGTTCTCGATGAACTCGACAATCGGCACCTACACTGTGTGTAGCGGGCAAATGCCACCACGCGCAAACCGTGCGCACCCCAGAGCCATGCGGATCGTCAGGGATTTCGCGGATCGGGCGACTCCCCGCGTGCTCCTGGGCGGGCTTGTCGGTTATGCTCCGTGCCGACCATGGAATCGAGCGCCGGGGATCCCTTCGGCTGGGTCGGCGCTACCGTCGACGGCAAGTACCGCATCGACGAGATGGTCGGCGAAGGCGGCTTCGGCATCGTCTACCGTGGGCACCACCTCGGCTTCGGCGAGAAGGTCGCGATCAAGTGCCTGCGCGTCCCGCCCACGCTGGCCGAGGACGAGCGCGAGCGCTTCTTCGAAAGCTTCCTGGCGGAGGGGCGGCTGCTGCACCGGCTGTCGCGCTCGACGGCGGGCATCATGCAGGCGCTGGACGTGGGCGGCGCGGTATCGCCAAGTGGCGTGTGGACGCCGTACCTGGTGCTGGAGTGGCTGGAAGGACAGCCCCTGGAGGACGAGCTGGAGGAGCGCCGCAAGCGCGGCGTTGGTGGCCGCTCGCTGAGTCGAGGCGCTCGACCTGCTCGATCCGGTCGGGCGTGCGCTGACGCTGGCGCACGAGCAAGGCGTCGCCCACCGCGACGTGAAGCCCGCGAACCTGTTCATCGCCGAGGTGGGCGGGCGCACCACGGTCAAGGTGCTCGACTTCGGCATCGCCAAGGTGCTGACCGAGACGGCCAGCCTGACCAAGGCGTACGAGGCGACGGGGCGGTCGCTCCAGGCGTTCACACCGCGCTACGGCGCTCCGGAGCAGTTCAGCCGCCGCTACGGCGCCACTGGCCCCTGGACGGACGTGTTCGCGCTGGCGCTGGTGTTCGTCGAGGTGGTTTGCGGGCATTCGGTGCTGGAGGGCGACGACGCCGCGCAACTGTTCGTGGCTCGGCAGCTGACCGCAGCCATCGCCCTACCCTTCGCGCGAACGGCGTCGACGTGCCGGACGAGGTCGAAAGCGGTGATCGCCAGGGCGCTCGAGGTGGATCTGAAGGAGCGCTACCGGAGCGCAGGCGAGTTCTGGGAGGCGCTGATCGGCGCCGCGACAGCGCACTGCGGGCTACCGTCCACCCAAGCTGTCGATGACGAGCCTGCCGGACCCGGGCTCCCTGCCCAGTCTCGGCGAGCTCCTGTCCGCTCCCTCGCAGCCCTTTGCGACTCCGGAGCCGCCTTCCGACTCCGGCTTCCGCCGAACCCCCTGGCATCGACCGCGAGAAGGAAACGGTCTCGCTGAGCGGCAACCAGCCGGACGGCGGCACGCAGCTGGCGAGTAGCACACAGGTACCGCTCGACAGCGAGCACGGCGTGCCGCGGATGTCGATCGGGCCGAAGCCGACGCCGAAGCGTTTCGCGATCGGCGTGGCTGGCAGCGCGCTGGCCTTCGCACTGGTGGCGACGGCCGGCTACTTCATGCTGCGCTCGCCCCACGCCGCGAGCCAGGTCAGCGCCGCGGCGCACTCCGCGAAGCCGGAAGCCAGCGCGGTGCCCAGCGGTTCGGCCGCCGTCGCGGATCGCCACGCCCCCGCCCTTCCCGGCAAGAGAGGTGCCGGCTGGCAAGGTACCGGAGGCGAACATCTGGCTCGATCACTTCCGTGTGATGCGACTTGCCGAAGGACAGCGGGCACACGCTGCTGGAGGCGCACCAGCGCTGCTTGGCGGCGGGCATGGAGCTGTGCAGCGAACCCCAGTGGGCGCGCGCCTGTTCGGAGAACCCCGAGCTCGGGCGGCTCGCGTCGTGGACCACGACAGCGGACGCGAACGGCTTCGTGGTCCGCGGCGGCAACAGCTGCGTGTCGCGAAAGCTGGCACCGGAGGCGGAAAAGGCGGTGAGACCGCACCGGGCTCTGCTGCGAGCGCGCCATCGGCGTCGACAGCACCAACTCGAACCGCACGTTCCTCAAGGCCACCGCGCAGCTGGTGCTCGCGGTGGAGACCATCTTCAACCAGAAGCGCGCCACGGCGCTGGGGCCGCTGCTCGACGACACGGTGACGATCGACCACGCCGCGCACTCGCGCATGGCCGCACTGGGTCTGTTCGACAACACCTTCCGCAAATGGCCCAACCAGTGGATCGCCAGCGGCTCCTGCCTCGTGGGCATGCAGAAGACGCACGTCGTCGTGCACCGCTCGCGGTGGCGGCGGAAGAAGCGCGCCGAGAGCTCGTCCTGGTCGGCCGAGTGCCAGCAGACGCGCTTCCGCGACGGTCAGTTCGCGGTCGTGAGCACGAGCTACATCTTCGGCGGCAACGGCCGGCTCAAGTCGATCGAGGACAGCCGCATGATCCGCGACTGGTCGAAACCGTAGGGCGGCGGGGCAGCTGGCGGGCAAGGAGCCAAAGTAGCGCGAACCACCTCTGGCAGGTGCGCCGCGACGGCGGTGAACCGCCCGTCGTGCGACAGACTGATGTCCACGCCCGATACCGGGGAGTCCCGCCTGAGCAGCCGCGGCGGACCGTACCCGTCCCAGCTTCCGGGTCGTTCGGGCCGCCGTACACGGAGCTCCGCTGGCGAGGTCGCGAGGACCGGAGCCAAGGCCATGCAAGCCAACTCGCGCACCGCGAGGCTGGGATCGCCACGCGCCTCCACCGTGCCGGTCGCCGACCAGGGACGCTGGTCGTGGGTCGAGGCCAGAGCGTGGACCACACCCGCCGCGGCGTCCACGTCCAGCCACAGGTGGAGCCGGAGGTCCTCGTAGTCGACCGAGCGGAGGTCCCCGGCAACCACCAGGCGGCGGTGCGCAAAGCCCGGAGCCCGGCCCAGCTTGTCGAAGACCTTGTAGGCGGCTTCCTTCGCCGCGAACAGGCTCCACAGGTACGCGTCCGGAGCCGCTGCACGCGCCAACGCGGCTCGCTCCGACGGCGCGCACACGCGCTCGACGAAGCGCGCGTACCGGCGCGTCGCGGCGTTGGCCGGATCCGCAAGATCGACCACGTCGTTGCCGACGTAGACGCCCACTTCTGCCTAGGCTTGCGCCGCCAGGATCAGCTTGACGGCGTCGCCGACGGTCTTGACCTTGTCGGCATCTTCGTCCTTGACCTCGATCTCGAACGTGTCCTCGATTTCCAGCACGACGTCGACGAGGCGCGCCGAGTTGACTTTCAGATCCTTGAGGATGGAGGTCTCCATCCCGATCGTCTCGAGGGCCTCCCGGTTCTTCACGAACGGGTCGAGGATACCGACAACTTTCTCGATGGCTTCTTGCTCGGTCATTGGTCTTGCTTCCTTGTTCAGTTATGTTTTCCGAAGAGCACGCACCCGTTGACGTCGCCGAACCCGAAGCTCGCCTTGGCGATCACCTCGAGGTCGGGAGCCTCCACGGTACGGTGTGGGATGCGCGCGGCATAGGGCGCGAGGTCGGCGTGCAGGTCGTCGCAGTTGATCGAGCCGTGCACGAAGCCCTGGTGGAGCTCGAGCACGCTGGCGACGCACTCGATTCCGCCGGCGGCGCCGAGGGCGTGGCCGATCAAGGACTTGGTGGAGTGGATGAGCGGCATCTGCTCCGGCGCTGTCTCGAGCGCGCGGGACCAGCTTGCCACCTCGTGCGGATCCGCGAAGGTCGCGGTGAGATGTCCGTTGATCGCTCCGATGCGCTCCGGCCGGACGCCAGCCATCTGCACCGCGCCACGGATGCAGCGCTGCACGCCTTCAGGGTTCGGGGCCGTCATGCTGCCGCCCATGCGATGGCCGCCGCAGTTGACGAAGCCGCCGAGCACTTCCGCGTAGATACGGGCTCCACGCGCCTGCGCAGCTTCCAGGCTCTCGAGCAGCAGGACCCCGGCGCCGGAGCCCGGCACGAACCCCGCTGCGCTCGCGCTCATCGGGCGGGAGGCCTCCGTGGGCCGGTCGTTGTGGGTCCGGCACAGCACCTTCATGGCATCGAAGCCTGCCCAGATGTACTTGGAGTGGCCTTCGGAACCGCCCGCCAGCATGCGCTCGGCGCGACCTTCGCGGATGCGCAGGAAAGCCTCGACGACGGCTTCGGTGCCCGTGTTGCAGGCACTCGAGTTCGTGCTGACCTGGTTCCCCAGTCCGAGCAGGCCCGCGACCCGCGCGCTGTTGCCGCTCGACATGATCTGCTCGACCATCGTGCTACCGAGGCGGCTGACCTTGCCGGCGTCGGTCTTCGGGACGAGCTTCTCCGCGATGGTGTCGATGCCGCCGATACCGGTGCCGATGATCGCGCCGGCGTCCCAGTCGACCACGTCCTGGTCGGCCGCTGCCCGCTCCAGGCCGGCGTCCGTCCAGGCATCGAGGGCGGCGATCGCCGCGTAGACCATGTTCGGGTTCATGGCCAAGAGCTCCTCCCGCGTCAGAAGGCGCTCGCGTATCGCTTCGACTCCCTCGGGGATCCCTCCCACCTGGCAGCCGAACTTCGAGTCCGCCAGCTCCTGGTGGAAGCGGATGCCGCTCCGACCTTCACGCAGGGCGCGTGCAAACGCCTCGAGCCCGTAGGCGTTCGGCGCCAGCACGCCCATGCCCGAGACCACCACCCTGCCGCTACGCGTCGCCACGCGGCACCCCCATCCCTGCAACCGAACCGTGCGCCACGAGCGTGCCGTCGGCGAGCGAGAGCGTCACGTTCGACTTCAGCTTGCGACGCCTCCAGAATACGCGCTCGGCTTCCACCCGGACGGTCTGGCCGGGCCGGACGATCTTCTCGAACTCCACTTGTGCCTCCGTGAACAGCGTGACAGTGCGGGCGACCTCCGCCTTCGGCGCGTCGAGCCCCAGCAGGTAGATCCCGAGCGCGACGAGGCCCGTCTGGCACATCGCTTCCAGCAGGATCACCCCCGGTGTCACCGGATCGCCGGGAAAGTGCCCAGCGTAGAACGACTCGTCCGGACGAAAGGTGTACTCCCCCTTCGCGCCGCTCTCGTCGATCGACAAGAGCCGGTCCAGAAAGCGGAACGGGCGCTGCTGCGGTATCAGCTCGAGCACTTCCTCCGCGGTCAACATCAGCTGCTCCGGTCCATGATGCCGCCTCGGCTGCGCGCGGACGGAGCCGGGTAGTCGGAGTACGAGATCCCCCGGAACATCCCGACCTTCGCGTCCTTGACCGTATAGATGTGCTCGCCATCCACCAGCACACGGCCCGTTCCGATCGCAACGGCTGCGCCCGAGGCCTCGAGCCGCGAGAAGCGACGGATGTCGACTTCGTAGCGGACCACGCGGTCATGCGGTCGGATCTGCCCGGCAAACTCGACCTCCTTGCAGCCGAGCGCACGGCCGGAACCGGCCGCCCCCGCGACAGCGCAGTACAGGCCCACCAGCTGCCATATCGCGTCCACGCCGAGACAACCCGGCTGTACCGGATCGCCGCGGAAGTGGCACTGGAAGAACCAGTCCGTCAGGTGGATGTCCTGCTCGCCGACGATGCGACCTCGCGCACCGTCCCGGCCGAGCTCGACGACGCGGTCGATCATCAGCATGGGCGGGGCCGGCAGACGGATGAACTCCTCCGGCGGGTCGGCGACGAGCGTCCCCTGCGAGAGCGCAAGCAGCTCCGCCTGCGCGAAGCTCGTCCGTTCGACAAATTCAGCGTAGTGCATCAGTTACCGACCTCGATCCGCAAGCTCGCCCACGTCAGACCCGAGCCAACAACGGCCAACAGCACGACATCGCCGTCGGAAAGCTCGCTCCAGCGCTGCGAAAGCACCGTTGGCGCCCCGGCAGCGCCGGTATTGCCGAAATCGGCAACGTTGTACAGGTGGCAATCGGAAGCAATCCCGGCGCGCTGCGCGACGGATTGCAGCATGGTCAGGTTCGCCTGGTGGCCGATGTACAGAACGCGGCCGCCCGTGCTCCCGGCCCGCGCGCGCGCTTCGGGGAGCATGGCGTTGAGGCTCGAAAGCGACGTCTTGATGGCGAAGCGCTGCACGGCGCTGCCGTCCTGTGCGAAGTGGCCGGAAAGCGGGATGGTCACCAGCGAACAGCCCGCCGGTGACGACGACATCGACGTGGCCACGACGCGCGTCCGCGCGGGCACCTCCGACGACACGATGGCGGCGCTCGTCCCGTCGCCCCACAAGACCGCTGCGGATCGATCGCTGTAGTCTATCGCGCGCGTCGAGTTCTCGACGTTGACCACCAGCACATACGGCGGCAGTCGCTGCATCGAAGCGAGCAGGTGCATCTGCACGCCGAAGCTCGAGCACGCCGAATTCACGTCGAACGCGGGGGCCTCGATGCCGAGCGCCGCGGCCACGCGGCAGGCTTCGGCTGGAATGAGCATGCCCGGCGTGCAACCGCCGGCGATGACCATCCCGATATCGGACGGCTCCAGGCCGGCCTGCGCCAGGGCCTGCAGCGCCGCTCGACGACCCGTCTCCGCATTTGAATAGAGTGCCGCCTCGTCGGCCGCCCGCACGTCGGCGTTCCGGGTGTCGCGGATGTAGTCGAGCGGCAGCACCGTGCGGCGCGAGCGGATCCCTACGCGCTCGAGGATCCACTCGTCGGTCGTGCCGATGTCGAGCGACTCGAGAAACGCGTTGTCGATGACGTTCTCGGGATGGAAGTGGCCGACTGCGTGCAGGTACAGCGGATTCATGTCAGCCCCACGACGTGTTCGCCGCCGTCGACGCGCAGGAGCGCTCCGTTCAACCAGCGCGCCTCGTCCGTGCATAGAAGGCAGATGAAGTCGGCCACGTCGGCCGGCGTCGTCAGTCGTCCCAGTGGATTCCGCGCGAGCGCAGCCTGCTTCATGCCCTCGCTGCCCGGAATCAGGCGCAGCGCGGGCGTATCGGTGACGCCAGCCTGCACGACGTTCGAGCGCACGCCGAAGGGCCCGAGCTCGACGGCGATTGCGCGTGACACCGACTCGAGCGCGCACTTGGCGGCCGCGACGGCCGCGTAGCCCCGCCAGGCGACCTCGTTGCCCTCGCTCGTCATTCCGATCACCCGCGCGTCATCGGCGAACAGGCCGCGCGCGAAGATGTCCTGGGTCCAGCTCGCCAGGCTTGTGCCCATGGCGTGGATGGTGCGGGCGAAGTCCTCCTCTTCGAGCACGCCAACGTCGTCGGTGGCTCCGGGCGCGCGCGCCAGCGGCTTGAGGTTGCCGAAGGCGATCGAATGCAAGAGGAGTCTGACGCGACCATGGTCCCCCATGCGCGCGGCGAGCGCGTCGAGTACGCTACCGCGCTTTTCGCTCGACAGCGCGTCGACGTTGAAGGCGGCGAAGCCCACGCCGCTGTCCCGGATGCGGTCGAGCTCGGGCTGGATCCGCGCCATCGCGCCCCTGCGATCGCGGTGCACGACCACGACGTTCATGCCGTGCCGCGCGAGCTTCTGTGCGGTCGCGAGGCCAAAGCCGCTCGAGCCACCCAGGATCAGCGCCCAGTGGTTCTTGTCGAACTCGAGGCTCATGTGGAAAGACCCCTCTCTGCCGTCCGCACCGAGACGACCGACGTGACCTCGCGGTCGAGGGCACGGAAGAAGCGCCCGAGCGGTCGGCCCGGACCGACTTCGACGATCTTCGTGGCAACTTCCGAGAGCGCGCGCATGTTCGCGATCCAGTCGACGGTCGCGCCGATCTGGTGCGTCAGCGCGTCGATGATCGCCTCGCGTTTGGGCCGGTGGAAGCCGCCGGTCAGGTTCGATGTCACGACGCCCGCTCGCTCCGGAACAATATGCGCGGCGACAGCGGCGAGCGCGTCGCGGAAGGCGGGCTCGATGCCGCGCATCAAGCGCGAATGGAACGGGGCACTCACGTTCAGCGGCACGAGCTCGCCGTCGACGAGGCTCTCGCCGAGGCGTGCCGTCGCGCGCTCGATCGAAGGCGCCAAGCCGGAGAGAACGACCTGCCCGGGCGCGTTCAAGTTGGCAACGTCCACCTCGAGATCGGCGAGCTCGGCGCCGAGATCCCGCTCTGCAATACCCTCCGCCAGAACCGCCGTCATGGCACCCGTACCGAGCGGAACCGCGCGCTGCATCAGGGCCCCACGCTCCCGCACAAGGCGTACGGCCGTGGCGAGCGGAATCGCGCCGGCCGCGCAAAGGGCCGCGTACTCGCCGAGGCTGTGGCCCCCGAAGTAGCTAGGGACGAGCCCGAACCCGGTCTCGAGCGCCCGCAGCATGGCGATCTCGCATGTCAGAAGCGCCGGCTGGGTGAACTCGGTCTGGTCGAGCCTCGGATCCTCTGCTGCGAAGCAGATGCCCGCGACGTCCCAGCCGAGCGCCTCGCTGGCTTCCGCAAAGACCTCGCGCGAGGCCGCGAACTGATCGTGGAAGTCGCGCGCCATCCCGGGTTTCTGGCTGCCCTGGCCGGGGAAGACGACAGCAACGACCGAGCCCGTCTGGGTGCGGTCCGTAAGCATCGAGTCCTTCTGCTACCACTCGTTCTGTCACGCGTCTGTCACGGCTTGACCAGCTTGCGCGCAGAAGTAGCGGTCCTCCATGGCTTTCAGGGTGCCGATGACCTGCCGCGCGAGGTCCCGGGACGCCCTGAGCCCCGTGTGGGCGGTCGTCGGCTCGATCAGCTCCACCGACAGGTGCAGGGTGTCTCCCCGCGCCGGGGCCTGGCCCCACGTCTCCTGCCGCTCGCCGCGCAGGTAGGCGCAGATGACCTGGGGCCGGTCGAGCTCGCGCAGGATGTGACCGACCCCATAGGTCACGTCCTGGGGCTCGATGCGCCCCGTCCGGCTGCGTCCACCCTCCGGAAAGATGGTGCAGACTTCGCCGTGGCGGACCAGGTCCCGAACCTGTGACAGCACCCGGTCGTGATGCTGTGCGTCACCCGCACGATCGATGGGAATGCATTTGCCGAGGAAAATCAGCGTCCGCAGCAGCCGACTGCGACTGAAGTTCTCGACCGCCGGCAGGTTCCACGAGAAGCGGCGGAAGTCGGCCCAGTACTCCGGGAGCGATGCCAGGCCGTGGTGCAGATAGAGCGAGTCGTACATCGTCAGGTGGTTGGCGCAGACGATGGTCGGCCGGCCCGTGGCCAGCGCGCGCCGATAGAGCTGCCGTGCAGCCGGCAGCCCGACGATGCGGTGACCGCGCAGGACGCGCATGTAGAAGACCGCGCCGGGACCGATGATCGGAAATGCGAGCCAACCGATGCGCGACTGGCGGCTGAGCGCGTGGCGGTCCTCGGAGCTGGGCGCGGCGTCCATGCGGGTACGCCGGAGGCTGCCACGGATCGCGGCCCGAAGGAAAAGACCCAGCGGTCGCCTCACGCTTTGAACTCGATCCTTCGAGGGGATAGCCTCGGCCCCATGTTGGCGCTGCTACTCGACGGCGAGCCGCGGCTCGTCACGGACCATCCGCTCCCGCGGCGCGAACCGGGCGAGGCGCTCATCGACGTGCGGCTCGCGGGCGTGTGCGACACGGATCTACAGCTCGCCCGCGGCTACATGGGCTATCGCGGCGTGCTGGGGCACGAGTTCGTGGGCACGGTGCTGGAGGCGGACAGCGAGCACTGGCGGGGGCGGCGCGTGGTGGCGGACATCAACGCCGGATGCGGCGAATGCGACGACTGCCGCGAGCGCGACGGGCACCACTGCGCGCGGCGCAGCGTGCTCGGCATCCTGGCACGCGACGGCGCGCTGGCCGAACAGCTGGTGATGCCCGAACGCTGTCTGGTGGCAGTGCCGGACAGCGTGCCCGACGAGCAGGCCGTGTTCGCCGAGCCGCTGGCTGCCGCGCTGCACGTGCTGGACGAGCTCGAAGACGGCCGGGGCCCGGTCGTGGTGCTCGGCGACGGCAAGCTCGGCACGCTGATCGCACTCGGCCTCCGCGGCGCAGGCGTCGAGGTGGCGATCGTGGGGCATCACCGGGAAAAGCTCGAGCTCTCCGCCCGCGCCGGCGCGCGGACCTTCCTCGAGTCGGAGCTCGGGGACGCCCTTTCGGGCGTACCGATGGTGGTGGAAGCGACGGGCAGCGCGAGCGGGCTCGAGCGTGCACTCTCGCTGGTGCAGCCGCGCGGCACCGTGGTGGTGAAGACAACCGTTGCCGGCCCCGTCGAGGTGGACCTGTCGCCGATCGTTGTCGAGGAGCTGCGTCTCGTCGGCTCGCGCTGCGGCAACATGCAGCGCGCCGTCGATCTGCTTGCCGAGGGGCGCGTCGACCCCACGCCGCTGATCCACGCGCGCTATCCGCTCTCGCAGGCCGACCAGGCGCTGGCGCGCGCCGGCGAGCGCGGCACACTCAAGGTGCTCGTGGAAGGGGCAGGCTAGCCATGTCCGGAGCGCTCGTCATCACACCGCACATCGTGATTCCCGCGGCCGAGCTCGCGTGGACGGCGGTGCGCGCGTCGGGGCCGGGCGGGCAGAACGTCAACAAGGTCGCGTCCAAGGTCGAGCTCCGCTTCGATCTGCCGAATACGAAGGCGCTCCCGGCAGCGGTCAAGGCGCGGCTCGCGCGCCTGGCGGAAAACCGCCTCGACGCCGACGGCTGCATCCTGCTCACGAGCCAGCTCACCCGCGACCAGCGCCAGAACCTGGAAGACGCGCGCGAGAAGCTCGCGGACCTGGTGCGCCTCGCGCTGGTCCCGCCCAAGCGCCGCCGCGCCACGCGCCCCACTCGCTCGTCGCAGAGAAAGCGCGTCGAGCAGAAGCGCAAACACTCGGAAAAGAAGCAGACTCGCGGGCGCGTGCGGCGGGAAGATTGAACCTTGAGGCGGGCGGGGGTTCCGCATAGGTTCTGCGCATGCGCCTGCGCCTGCGCGAGCTGCTGCTTGTCCTGCCCGCGCTGTGGGCCGCCGGACAGGCCTGCACGCTGGACAAGGAGGCGACCGGGACGGGGCAATCGGGCTTGCCCGATGCGGGCGCTGATCACAGCGCGGATGCTCCCGCCGGCGAGGGCCAGGCGGGTGCGGGGGGCACGGCGGGCAGCGGCGGCATCGCGGGCAGCGGCGGCATCGCAGGCAGCGGCGGCATCGCGGGCAGCGGCGGCATCGCGGGCAGCGGCGGCACGGGCGGCCTGTCCCCGACCTTGTGTGCCGATTGCCCCGCGTCGCAGTGCAGTCCGGGCGAGGCTTGTGTGGTGCTGGATGCGAACAGCGGCGCAGGCGGGCAGGGAGGCGCCGCCGACGCCGGCGTGGACGGGAGCAGCGGCCAGACCGGTGCGGACGCCAGCGCTGCCGACGCCGGCGACGCCAGCGTGACCGACGCCGGCAGCGCTCCGAAGGCGGCGTGTCTGCCGCGCTGCGCTCTGGCATCACCGTCGTGCCCCGCCGGATTCACCTGCAAGTCGCTCGGTGGCGCGAGCCCGGTCTGCTATCCCGACGACCCGGCGCACTGCGTCGAAAACCAGCCCGTCGGCGGAAGCTGCAGCGGCGACTGGCAGTGCAGCTCGGGCCACTGCGACAACGGCTTCTGTTGTGCAAGCGGCGTGTGCTGCGCGGCGTCGGCGGACTGCCCCGGCAGCACGGCCACCTGTACGGATCCAGCGAAGTGCCAGGGCACCCGCACCGGACAGATCTGCCAGTCCCACCAATGCGTCGCGGGCAGCGAGGACGACGACTCGGCCTGCGTTCCGAGCCTGGGGACGCTTTCCTGCGGAACCTACCGCGATGTGGCGTGCACCGGGGCTATCGACCAGACGGCTCCCGCATGCGCGACCAGCTGCACCAGCGATTCGGAGTGCCTTGCCCCCGCGACCTGCAACCTCGGGCACTGCTGCGCTCCCGGCAGCTTCGATTTCGACGGCGATCCCTCCACCTGCGAGTGCGCGAGCACGCCGCTGGTCGGACAGGGCACGAGCTGCAGCGGCGCCCTCGACCTGGGCGACCTCGCGGACACGGGCCAGTCGGTCACCGTCTCGGGGAACCTGCTGCCTGATCGCGAGATCTGGTACCGGTTTTACGCCGTCGACACGCCGGACACCAGCTGCGACAACTTCCACGTCCGGATCCACTTCCTGACGAATCCGGGAAGCGGCTACCAGTTCCTCGTGTTCCGAGGAACCTGCAGCAACGCCGAGTGCGCAAGCACGGGCGGCACCGACTATGAGTGGGCGACCGACATGCGCCGGACGATCTCCGGAGTGCTGAGCGGCCAGTGCCCCTGCACGGCGCCCGGGGCCAGCCCGATGCAGGACGTGTCGACGTGCGACGACGACTCCGCCGACTACTTCATCCAGGTGAAGATGAAAGCGGGCTACACGCCGACGAGCTGCAACGAGTACGTGCTCGAGATGTCGAACGGCCTGTACAGCACGCCCTGAGCAAGCGCGCTCTGCTACAGCCCGGCGAACACCTGCAAAGGCCGGTACACGCGCGCGGCCCAGGCGGCTTCATTGTGCTGTGCGCCGCTCTGCCAGTGGTAGAAAACGTCCTTTCCGTCGGTGTAACCGACGGAAAGCAGCGTGGTGTGCATCTGCTGGTTCTCGCAGTAGTTGTCGCTCGCGTTCGGGTCGTCGTCGAAGATGCCGTCGCCGTCGGAGTCGACGCAGCTCCCGCTGCCGCCCGAATCGACGTACAGCACCGGCGCCTGGTGCCCCGCGTCGCGATAGCGCTCGATCATCGTCTGGTTGTGCGTAGCCGGGTCGATGCTGCCCCAGCCCAGCGTTCCCGACAGGCTGGCGGCGAAGCGGAACTCGTTCGGGTAGCGGTAGGCGATCTCGAGGCTCACCAGTCCGCCGAGCGACGAGCCCATCAGGCCGACCGGGCCAGGCTCGCCGTACTGCTTCTGGATCAACGGGCGCACCGTGCTTTCGACGAAGTCGGCATACGCGTCGGCCTGGCCGCCTACGGTCTGCCCACTGATCACGTCGGGCACCTGCGTGTACTCGTCCATCCGGGCCGGTGTGTTGTCGATACCGATCACGAGCATGCCCGGCGGCAGACTGTCCTGTAGCTTCCATCCGCCCCACGGTGCCGCGGGGTCGAACAGGTTCTGGCCGTCCTCCGCGTAGAGCTCGTGCGTCACCGGCGGCGCCGGAACGTAGACGCGCACCGTGCGCGCCTGCATCGCCGCGTCGCCAACCTGGAAGTAGCGGTCGAGATGCGGCGGCGCGGGCGCGACTACGCTCATCTCGCCGTTGTTGTCGTACGTGTACGAGCGCGACCAGGGATCGGCCTTGTACGTCGTACCGTCGGTGAACTTGTAGTGATCGTCCTTTGGAACTGCCAGGACGACCCACGAGAAGCCGGCGTCCTGGTGCATCGCAGTTCCGGCCCAGCCGTCGTGATCGCCGGCTACACGCGCCAGCGCCGTGTCGGTCGAGACGAACAGCTCGCCACCCTCCACCGGCAGTGGCCAGCCATCCGTGCGCGAATGCTCCAACATACCCTGTTGCAGGTCGGCCCGCAGGGCCGCGAGCACCTCGTCGAGACGCGACACGCCTGCTTCGACATCCGATGACGCATCCGGCGGCCCGCTGTCCTGCGGAACCGCCCCGTCGCTCGCGCCCGCCGACCCGCCACTGCCCCCCGCCGACCCGCCCGCTCCCGATGCGTCTCCCTTCGCTGGCGCACAGGAAGCGGCCAGCAGGACTACCGGAAGAACGAGGGCCGGAATGCGCATCGGCAGCGACTGTAGCGCACAGTCTCCCGGCAGTGCTGTCGGGAGCGCTCGCTCCGGAGCTCAGTGCTTGTGCTTGGCGCCAGGCTTCACCGTGAAGTCCAGCGTGACCGGACTGCCGGCGCTCACGGTCACCGACTGTGTCACGGTCGGCGCACGCGGTACCCAGACCGTCGCCTTGTACGTGCCGGGCGGCACGTCCCCGATGGCGTACGCGCCATTGGAATCGATCTTGCCGAAAGAGGTCGACGGGATGACGAGCACGTAGCCGAGCATCTCCGGATGGATGTTGCAGAGCAGGGCGATGGGCCCCGGCGAGTCGAAGGTCTTCGTCACCGGATGGCCATGCTTCAACATGCCCGTATCCCAACCCTTGACGTTCGGCGAAAAGATATGGTGGTCGACGGTATCCGTGTTGGAAAAAGAAGCCGTGCCCCCCGCGGTCAGCACGGAGATGAAGGGCAGGAACTTCTTCTTGTGGATGATGACATCCGCCTGCATCAGCGCGCCGGGCTGCTTGGGCGAGTCTTCGAGGTAGACAACGCCACCGAGCGGCGACGGCTTCTTGGTGGTCGACATCAGGACAGTGCCGACGATGCTCGGGTGCTCGGGCGCTGCCGGCTTGGCCGCTTCCGCGGACGCGGCGGGTGCGGCGGACCCGGTGGGCGCAGCGGGTGCGCCGGACGCGGCGGGTGCCGCAGGCGCGGCGGGCGCCGCAGGCGGCGGGGGGGCGACCGGCTGCGGCTCCGGGTTGCAACCGGAAACAGCAGCGGCGAGGGCGAAGGGAGCGCAAATCGCGACGAACGGGCGGGAAGGATGGGAAGTCATGTTGAGCTGGAGCAATAGTCGGCCGCTCTGCCGAAACCAAGGGAACGCGCAAAGCCCGCTTGATAGGCATCATATTCTGCTAGATTTTGCCTCTTTTCCGCGTGGATGTGGCGGGGGTCAGTGCCGGTCCCGTCGTCGCAGGCCGTCGCTTGCACTTCCCCGGCGGCTCCGCTGGAACCCGAATGGCGCCTCCTGCGCGATCGGCGCGAACAGGCGATTGTGCTCGAAATCCAGGTAGATCGCGGGCACCCCGCCCTGCTTTCTACGGTGCTGTCGGGCGTGCTCTTCTGACCAGAAGAGGACCGAGCGCTGTCAGAAATCGTGGGTGATGTCCCGGGCGCGCAGCCGCGTGAAGTCGACGAGCGGGATCTGGAAGACCGGAGCGGCGGAAGGATCGGCGAGCGTGTAGCGGAGATCGCTCTCCACGCGGAAGCGGAGCTCCCGCCCGCAGCAGGCGCACGAGGACTCCACCTCGAACGACAGCCGTTCGTCCTTGCGCAGTTGCCCTTGCACGAAGGGCGACGCTAGCGCGTCCGTCCCTCAGGCGGCGTACAGCCGCTCGCCCGTGCTGAACGTCAGCGGATACGGCGTCCGTTCCACCGTCACCGGATACGCCCACACAACGTCCCTGCCGTTCGGACGATGGAGGAAGACGAGCCGCCGCTCGAGCGCGTGGAGCACCGACTCCACCTGTGCCAGCGGCATGCCCAGTCGCTCGGCCACGTGCTCCGGCGGCATGGGCCGCCCCAGCCGCGGCAGCTCCGTCACTACGAAGCGGTGCACGCGCCGGTCGGTCTCGTCGAGATCACCCAACCGCCGCGCGACCTTGCGCGCCGACAAGACGGCAGCCTGCCGGAACATGAACCACGGAACGGGAAACATGCGTCGCCCGAGACCCAACAGAACCGGCTTCATCGCCGGTCATCATGCGGCAATCCCGCCCGGGTGGGAAGCAATGGTTCGCGCCGCAGCCGCCGTCAGTGGTAGTGCCGCGGCCGCGATTCCTCGTGGCAGATCTCGTCCTGGTGGTGGGGGCAGGAGATGCGCACGTGGAAGTGGTCGTCGTGGATTTCGGCGTGCTCGGGTTGTTCGAGCAGCTTGAGCGCGTCGTCGACGTAGCGGCGAAAGCTCTTGTGGCGACGCGCGTAGCGGATGAGTCGGAGCTTCAGCGGCGTGGAGATGAAGATGTGGGCGAGACCGGCGCGCTTGTCGCGCACCCAGTCCTGCAAGAGGAGCCAGTTCCTGTAGTCGTCGAAGACGAGCCCGCTGCCGTCTTTCGCCTTGCCCTCGCCGTCGAAGGCGACGAAGTGATCCGGCACGAATAGCTTGCCGTCCTTGTCCCGCATGTAGAAGGCGATATCCGCGTCGCGCCCGCTCTGGTGCGAGTGGTGCCCGTACAGCCGCCCGCCGTGCTTGGCGGAGAGATCGCCGACCACCATCACCGAGCCGTGCACCACGCGCGCGATGTCGCGGGCACTGCGCTCGAGCATCAACACGAGCGCGGGGTGGCCGTAGCAGTTGTCCTTGCTGCTCGGCTTGATCTGCAGGTAGCGGTGGTGCCGAAGTCTCTTCGCGCGGCGCTGCCAGCCGTCGTTGGGGTAGCCGACGCTGAGCGACATCAACGTGTACGGCGAGTGGCGGAACTTCTTCGGCAGCTTGTGGGGCGTACCGGACGCGGCCGCCGGCGCCGGGACCACCAGCAGCACGAGCAGCGTACAGAGCGCGCCAAGCAACAGGGGGCGGAACACAGACACGGTTGGTGGTCGACGAAGCAGGACCCGCCGGCATTCAAATGCGAAGAGGACTGCGGCGGGGGTGGGTGGATGGGTAGAACAAGGCCAGCGCTAGCAATCGGCGCGGGGCCGACGCAACCCCTCGCCCCAAGTCGAGCCACATCCCGCATTTTTCCGTTCCGGCCGGTTCGCCGGTGTAGCATCGGCGGCCATGTCGAACCGGGCCCGGACGCTGGCGCTGGTCGGCGGACCCGTGCTCGCCGCCGTAGCGGGCTTTTCGGCGCGTGCCGCCGGGCTCCCGCCCACCGCGGCGTGGACGGCAGCGGTCACGGCCCTGTGTGCGGTGTGGTGGATCACCGAGCCGATCCACATCGCGGTCACGTCGCTGATCCCGTTCGCCGTATTTCCGCTGACCGGCGTGCTCGATCACAAGAAGGTCGCCGAGGCCTACGGCCACACGCTGATCCTGCTGCTCCTCGGCGGCTTCATCCTGTCGCAGGCGCTGGAAAAGAGCGGAGCGCACCGTCGGCTCGCTCTGGGCATGGTGCGGCTGGTCGGCACGCACGGCCGCCGGCGCCTGGTGCTCGGCTTCATGCTGGCCACGGCCGTGAGCAGCATGTGGATCTCCAACACCGCCACCACCCTGATGATGCTGCCGGTCGCACTGGCCGTGCTGGAGCAGGACGAGGAACACATCCTCGCCGCCCCGCTGCTGCTCGGGATCGCCTACGCCGCGAGCATCGGTGGACTCGGCACACCCATCGGCACGCCGCCCAACGTGATCTTCATGGGCGTGTACCGGGAGGTCACGCACCACGAAATCAGCTTCCTCGACTGGATGGGCATCGGCATTCCGGCGACGCTCGTGCTGTTGCCGGTGGCCTGGTGGGTGGTGACGCGCGGGCTCGAAAAGGGCGACCGCTTCGAGCTGCCGCGGCTGGGGCCGTGGCGCGCCGCCGAGCGTCGCGTGCTCGTCATCTTCGGGCTGACCGCGCTGGCGTGGGTCACGCGCACGCAGCCCTTCGGCGGCTGGAGCGGGCTCATCGGCGCCAAGGGCGCGGGCGACAGCACCGTCGCGCTCCTGTCGGTGGTCGTGCTGTTCCTCGTGCCCGACGGCGAGGGCGGGCAGATGCTCGACTGGGAAACGGCCAACAAGATCCCCTGGGGCCTCTTGATCCTGTTCGGCGGAGGCATCGCCATCGCCAAGGGCTTCGAGGCGTCGGGCCTCTCCAAAGCGCTCGGCCACGAGCTGTCCGGCATCGCGGGCTGGGGCACGGTGCTGATGGTGTTCACGCTCTGCATCAGCGTCACCTTCCTCACGGAAGTGACGAGCAACACCGCCACATCGACCCTGCTGATGCCGGTGCTCGCCGCGGCCGCCATCGGCGCCGGCATCAAGCCGATGCTGCTCATGGTCCCCGCCGTGCTCAGCGCCAGCTGCGCCTTCATGCTTCCCGTTGCCACGGCGCCGAACGCCATCATGTACGGCACCGGCAAGGTCACGGTCGCGCGCATGGCCCGCGAAGGCGTGATCCTCAACATACTGGGCGCCATCGCCCTGACCGCGCTCTCGGTCGCTCTGCTCGGTCACTGACCCAGCCTGTTGGTTGGGGGCACCCCGAAAGGTACCCGAGCAGGCCCACGCCATCCGCCGCAGCAGCCCGCGGGCGGCGTGGGCGTGGGCGGCGCGGCGTGGGCGGCAATCCACATGGAATCCAGCGATGGCCGTGATGCGCGCGGCCACCGCGCGGTCCTCCTGGTCGCCCTGTGTCGCCGCTGTCCGCGCCGGCCGGAACATTCGAGGTTCGAGCGCGACGAGCTCCGTGCACGACGTGACCGGAGTAGTCCGGTTCGCGCGTGATGTCCGGTGCCCGAGCAGCTCTTCGCGCCTGCGCGCCTCCCCGCAGCGCCCGGGCACCTGCGCACGATGCGTTTCCACGCGCTCGGCGTTGCTCTCGCCGCCCACTCCCCGACGACCCTGCCCTGCACGGAACCAGCGCGACACGCGTCGGCCTTTACAGGCGCCCTGCGAAGCCCTAAGCCGTCAGCGTGGGCAAGCGGGTCGTGGTGTTCGGGGCGACGGGGTACACCGGCAAGCTCGTGGTGCGGTCGTTGCTCGACCTCGGCGTGGGCGACGTGGTGCTCGGCGGGCGGAACCGCGACAAGCTCGAACAGCTCGCGGCACAGCATGGCGGGCTCGAGGTGCGCATCGCCGATGCAACGCGCCGCGAGACGCTGGGCCCGCTCGTGTCCGGCGCGCACGTCGTCATCAGCACGGCCGGTCCCTTCGATCTGTACGGCGAACCCGTCGTGCGCGCGGCGCTCGACGCGGGCGCGCACTTCCTCGATACCACAGGCGAGCAGGCCTACATGCTGCGCGTGCTGGAGCGCTACCACGGCCTGGCGCGGCAGAAGCACGTCGCCGTCGTCAACGCGCAGGCGTTCGAATACGCCATCGGCTACTGCGCGGCGGCGCTGCTTGCGGATACGATCCACGCGCTCGACCGCATCGACGTGTTCAACCGGGTGGAGGGCTTCAGCGCCACGCACGGCACGATGAAGTCGGCGGTGTACGGCATCACCGCGCCCGCGCTCATCCGCCGCGGCGGACGACTGAAGGAGCGCGGGCTGTCGCCGCTGCCGATGCGCGTGCAGGTGCCAGGCGAGAAGCGCGAGCTAGCGATCCCGTTCCCGGGTGGCGAGGCGCTGCACCTGGTCCGGAGCTACCCGTGGATCAAGCACGTGACGACGAATCTGGTCGTCCCCAGCGCGCTGGCGGTCGGCGCCATGGCCTTGTGGAGCGCACGGCCCGCGATCGGGCTGGCGCAGCGCGCGGGCGCGATAGAGCCCGTGCTGCGCTGGATCGACGCGCAGCCCGAGGGCCCGGCCGAAGCCGAGCGCAGGAAGCAGCCCTTCAAGGTGTATGCCCGCGGCCGCGGCAACAACCACGTCCGCGGCGTGGTCGCCAGCGGCGTCGATCCCTACGGCATCACCGGCACCATCGCCGCCCTCGGCGCCAAGCTCCTGCTCGCCGGCGCCCCGAGGGCCACCGGCGTCATCTCGACGGACCAGGCGTTCGGTGCACGGCGCTTCCTCGACGAGCTCGCGCCGTTCGGCGTGTCCGTTGCGCGGTACTGAGCGTGTTCACGCGCGCTCCCATAGGGAGTAGGGTATCCAGTGCGGCACCGGGTCGCGCTGTGGCGGGAGGGTGCTATCGACGATCACATTGCGGCAGAGCGCGGGCGTGCCGATGCAGCGCGGCGACGGGCTCGAAGCGCGCGCTGGCTCCACGCGGGCGTCTGCGCAGGTGCGGCCACGGCGCTCGGCTGGTCCGGAGCCGCGTCGGCACAGCCGCGCGCCCACAAGAGCATCCGCGCCGACGCCAGCAGCGCGGTCGTGGCGTCCGCCGCTGACACACGCAGCGGTAGCGCTCCTCCTCTAGACGCCCGCCCGGCCAGTTCGTATGCCACGCCGCTCGCGGCCACGTGCGCGCTGTCGATGGGTATCGACGCCGCGCTCTGGGCGGGGGCGCTTTCGGTGCGCAGCGATTCCGCACAGTCGGCCCTGCTGGGCAGTGCGGTTATCGGCTTGCCCGTCACCTGGCTCGCGCGCGCAGTGGTGCACTGGGGAAACGGGGAAGCCGGACGCGGCTTTCTCGCGCTCGGTGGCAGCTTCGGAAGCTTCGCGCTCGGCGCGCTGCCAGCGGCGTACCTCGGAGCCGCCCAGTCCGGCGATTCATCGATCCGCACCCCGCTGGCCCTCGGTGTGGGCTTCGGCATGCTGTTCCAGGCGATCTGGGCCTACGACGATGTCGAGAACCGCTCGAGTCGGCGAGCTTCAGCCCGGATGACGAGGTTTTGGCAGCGCGCGCCGGCGCTGTGGGTCGCTCGGCTGCGTGGCGGCGCACTGCTGGAGCTTGGCGGAGCACTGTGACGGGGTCCGGCAAGGGCAGCCGGCTACCGCCACCACGCTTCCAGGCTCGCGTGCACGCTGCGCCCGGGAAGTGGGTAGCCCACTACGTCGAAGTGGCGGGCGCCCGTGACATTCCTGACGGCGAGGCGGGCGGCGAGGCGGCGCCCCTGGAAGCTGGCCATCAGCTGGAGATCGAGCAGGGCCTGCTGGTCGATGATGATGAGCCCGGCGGGATCGGCCACGCGCGAGGAGCGGTACGAGGCGCGCGCGCCGAGGCCGACGCGGTCGAGCGGCGAGCGCTGCGGCTCGGTGTAGAGCTCGAGCAGGCCGCTGGTCGCTAGCCGTGACTGGAACGGGATCAGGTTGTTTCCCTCGGTGCGCGTCGTGTCACGCGGGTCGAGCGCGGTCAGCGCGAGCGTCGAGCGGATGTGATGGAACAGGTCGGCGCCGGCGGCGAGCTCGGCGCCGAGCACGCGCGCGCGACCGACGTTGAACGGCCGCACGTAGCCGAGGCCGGAGCGGCGGAAGGCGATCAGCTGCGAGACGGAGCGCAGGAAGCCGAACGCATCGACCCACGCCGGAACCGGCGCGCTGCGGCTCGTTTCGGCGCGCACGCCCAGGTCGCCGCCATATCCGAGCTCGGGCTGGAGCGCGGAGTTGCCGCGCACCTGGGGCGAGGTGCCGTACAGCTCGCCGAGGGTGGGCACCCGCACGAACCGCCCGACGTTGGCGAGCAGCGAGACGCCCGGCGCCAGCAACAGCCGGGCACCCAGCCTGCCGGACGGCTCGAGCACACCGCAGTGGTCGGCGCCGTCGGGCCCCGAGGTGGAGTGGCATTCGAGCGCGCCGAGCGCGTACAGCTCCAGCCAATCGAAAGCCTGGAACGCCAGCGAGCCCGCGCCGCGGCTCACCTGCCGCTCCGCGTGCAGGCCCTGGGCACCCGGAGCTGTCGACGCGCAGCAACTCGGCCTCCTCGTCGCCGTCGAGCGAGACGCGCACGCGGTCGCCCAGCTCGCGGATCGAGCCGCACCTGCTGGGAGAAGCGCTGCCCGGTGCTGGAAACCGCGGGTGCCCGCCAGAGCCAGCTCACGCAGCGGATCGCTGAGCGTGTTGCCCGCGCTGATGGCGGAGCTCGTGAGCTCGATGCGACAATCGCCCGCTGGCTCTCCGGGGCGCCGCGCGTGGCACGGCACGCGAGCCGTGATGCCGGCCAGGAGCCGGCGGGTGTGCGCGCGCGCCGCCTCGGCGGGGATCAATCCGGCACCGGTAACGCCCTGTTCGCGGTCGAAGGCGTTGACCAGCGTGGTGATCCCGGCGCCACCCGGCCCCAGCGGTGGTGCGTCCGATGGCCCAGCTGTCGTAGCTGGTCGCGTCGGCGTTCGGACGGCGCACCGCGCGATCGTCGGCAGTGGTGCTGCGCGTGCCGTTGTCGTTCACGTAGGTGTAGTCGTTCTTTGCGTAGCTGCGGCTGAGCGCAACCATCGACGCCGCGCCGGGCGCGGCCACCGCACCGCCGAGCCAGGTGCTGAGCTCGCCGAAGCTGCCGAGCGCGTAGCCGCCGCCGAGCCGGGAGTGGTGCGGCAGCCGGGGCTCGAAGAAGATCGCGCCGCCGATGCCGAGGCGATCGGCCGCCTCCGGCGCGTTGCCCCGGAACACCTCGACGCGGTCGAGCATCCAGAGCGGCACCGTCGAGAGATCCGCGGTGCCGGTCACATCGTCGTTGAGGCGGATGCCGGCAAGGTACACGGGCGTCTCGGCGCTGGTCGCGCCGCGGATGGACGCCGTGGCCGAGATCCGAGCCGGAGCCGCTCTGGGCAACCTGCACGCCCGGCACCTGGGACAGCACCTCCGCCGAGGTCGCGCCCGGCTGGTGCAGGTCCTCGCCGCGCAGCAGCATCGACGCCGCGGTCGGATCGCGCCGCGACGCGGGCGGGCCGTGGCGGTGGCCGCTGACGTGGACGACGATGGGCTTTTCCGGCGGAGGCTCGGCGCGCGCAGCCCCGGCGGCGGACAGCACGCACAGCGCCGCGGCCCACCTCAGGGACATCGGGCGTTGACGATGCCGACGGCGTCGAGATCGAACACGCCGTTGAAGCCGGTCTGGTCGGGGCGATCGGTGATGCGCACGTAGCGGGCGTAGCTCACGCCGATGTCCGCCAGATCGAAGGCATCGCCGCCCGCCTGCGCCGGGTCGAGCGGATCGATGTTGTTCGTGTCGGGGTTCGCGTACACGGGGTGCCAGCCGGCGCAGCTGCCGTAGGGCGGAGCGAGCGCCGTACACGGAAAGGCCGTCCAGCTCTGCCCGTCGGCGCTCACCTCCACCGTGCCGAGCTCGGCGAACACCTGGTCGGCGTTGCCCCCGGCGAAGAACGCGTTCTCGAACACGATGAAGTCGGGACCGGGGCCGTCCACGATCGCGTTGCCCGCGAACTCGACGGTCACGCTGCCGCCGTTGCCGAGCGACACGGTGTCGAGCGACCCCTTGCAGCAGCCGCCGCCGTGGGGCGGCCCGAAAACGATCGACGGGAACTGGTCCTGGCCCTGGCTCTGGCCGGGGCCGAAGCTGTGATCGACCACGCCCGTCACGAAGCGCGAGCCGGGTCCGGCGCAGTCCGCGGCATCGAGCCCGGCCTCGTCCAGAGCGCCGTCCCAGCCGCCGTCCCATGCAACGGCGTCCGGCAACGCGTCCGGCGCGCCGGCGTCGAGCTGGGCGAAGAAGTGAGCGCCTGCGTCGGTGCCCGGCGCCGGCGCCCCTGCCCCGCTACCGCAGGCGACGAGGGTGCCTAGAAATCCCAACGCGACCCAGCGCGTCCATTCGTGTCTGTTCACCGAAAGTCCCTCCGAGCGAAGCGCGCGCTCCATGGGGCTACCGCCGGTCTCGCGTCCCTCGAAAAGGGGCGCTCCGGCGGCCCGACGAACAGGTCTTCTGACTTCCCGGCTTGTCCAAGGTCGCCTTCCCGGCGCTCTTCGCGCCAGTGGCTTCAATGACCTTCGACGTATCGGGTTACAGCGGCGGCTCCGTGCCGGACTCTCACCGGCTTCCCTTGGCGGTCTCCCGCCACCCCGCGAGGGGATCCTTCGGCAGCCGTCAGGTATCACGCCGCGAGCGGGCGTTCAACCGCGCCGGGTGGCACGCTTGACGGGTGACGGTCAGCTTCCGTTTCTATGCCGGCCTCAACGATTTCCTGCCGCCGGAGCGGCGCGGGCAACGCTTCGAGCTCGGCGTCCAGGGCCGGCCCGCGTACAAGGACACCATCGAGTCACTGGGCGTGCCACATCCGGAAGTGGGCTTGATCCTGGTCGACCGGCAGGCCGTCGGTTTCGGCGAGCAGCTCTCCGACGGCGATCGCGTCAGCGTGTACCCGCGCTTCTTCGAGCTGGACCCGGGCGCGCTCGGGCTCGCTCCGCCGCTCCCCTCGCCTCCCCGCTTCGTGCTGGACGTGCACCTCGGGCGGCTCGCCGCCTACCTGCGTGCGCTCGGCTTCGACACGCTCTACGAGCGCTACGCCGACGACGCGGATTCTGGCGCAGCGCTCCTGCGACGAGGATCGCGTGCTGCTCACGCGCGACGTCGGACTGCTCAAGCGCCGGAACGTGTCGCTCGGCTACTGGCTGCGCTCGAAACAGCCGCGCGAGCAACTCGGCGAGGTCGCGCTCTACCTCGACCTTCGCGAGTGGGCCGATCCCTTCACGCGCTGCCTGCACGACAACGCGCCGCTTTCAGCAGTGGACAAGCGCGACATCGATGCGCGCCTCGAGCCCGGCACCCGCGCCCGCCACCACCGCTTCTGGCGCTGCAGCCACTGCGACCGCCTCTACTGGGAAGGCTCGCACCACGCGCGGATGCAGCGGCTGTTCGAGGCGGTTCTCCCGCCTGGAGCGCTCTAGTCCTCGTCGAAGGAGAAGCTGACGGCCTTGTCCCGTTCGAAGCCGAGGCTGTTGTAGAAATTGAGCGTGCCCGTATCCGCCTTGACGAGCGGCTTGACCTTCACCGTGCTCGCCTTCTTCTCGAGTGACTCGCGCAGCTTCTCGATGAGCTGCTTGCCGTAGCTGCGCTCGCGGAAGTCGGGGTGGACGATGATCTCCTGGATGAAGAGCGTCAGACCCGTTTCCTTCTCGAAGGAGTAGCCCAGCACGGCGCCGGTGATACGACCGTCGGGCTCGGCCGCGACGTAGCAGCTGTCGGGCTCGAACCGGAAGAACTTGTCGATGTACTTCTTCGCCCCCTCGAGCGACCACTCCGCCTTGTACGCATCGAGGTGGAGCCGGGCCACGGACTCGAGGTCGTCGGCCTTCATGCGCCTGATTTCCATGTTCCAGTTCTACCAGCGGCGCGATCGGGGCGGCAACCTCGGAGCGCACGGAACCTGATCGGTGCGGGCACCGCGGCGCGCCGGCGCTCCGCCAGCGGGCTATCGCGCGCGGGAGGGCCCGATCCGCCCCGCGGATCGGGCCCTCCGTGTCACAGGCGCCGCGGAGCTATTCCGCCGGCGGTGCCCCGCGCCTGCGGCGCGTGTACTCCTCCGAGAGGATGCGCCCCGCGACCTCCCGACCGCCCAGGCCGAACGCCAGAGCCCCGGCCAGGCACACAGCGCCCAGGATCAGGGCGAACGCGATCGCGATGAGCTGCCGTCCGACCCCGAGCTGCTGCAGCGCCATCATCACGGTGAAGGTCACGACCGCGACGTGGGCGACGTTGCCCATGGCCTTGAGCAGACGATCTTTGCTGTTCCGGGTCAGCTCGTCGATGCGCGCCTGGCTCCAGCGCCCCGCCCACAGCCCAGCGCCCATCAGAACGACGGCGACCAGCACGTTGGGCAGATAGGCGAGCAGGCCGTCGAGCAGCCGCCCCAGTCCTTCGAGACCCATGGTGCCGAGCACCTGACGCAGGAAGAGCAGCACGATGACGGCAACCACGATCACCCCGGCGATGTCCGCCGGCGTGTCCAGGCCACCTGCGCCGGTGCGCGCCAGAAGCTCGTCGGCTTCGACGGTCTCGCCCGCTTCACCTCCCGGGTCCGCCGTTCCGCTCCCCGACGCGTGCAGCCGCTCCTTCACCAGCGCCCTGGAGCTCTGCTCCTGCTGTTTCGCCTCGGGGGAGACCTGCTTGAACAAGCCAATGTGGACCATCAGCGTGTTGAAGCCCATCGCTGCGAGCAGGTGCGCCGCCACGCTCCCGGCGATGCGCGCTACCACGACGCCGATGGACATGAGCAGCCCCCCGACCAGCAGCTTCGGCAGGTAGACGTAGATGCGCTCCAGCATCGAGCTCAGAGGCGCACTGATCTCGGCGATTTCCAGGCGGCCGACGGCGCTGATGGCGAAGTGCAGCAGAATGAACGCCATCACCAGCGCCCCCAGGATCCCGCTCAGGCTGTGCTCCCGGGTGATGCGCCCGAACCCGAGCCGCGCCACGGCGCGGTCCACGCCGACGCGGGCCAGAACGCCGCTGACGACGCCGCGCGCCATGCGCGCCAGAACGTAACCGACGACGAGCAGCACGGTGGCCGCGGCGATCTTCGGCAGGTACGTGGTCACGGTCGAAAGCGCGGTGGACAGCGGCCCCGCGAGCACGCCGATCTTCAGAGCCTCGAGCACCGGGATGGCGGCGACGACCAGCACGAACCAGTAGGCGACCTCGCCGATGGTGCGGGACAGCGTGGTCCCGCTCTTGTCCTTCTTCCGCTTCTTCTTCTTCCTGTCTTCCCGCTCGGGCGGGGGTTCAGGCGCGATGTCCTCACCGCCGAGCCGTTGCATGCGTCCATCGAAGTCGAGCTTGTCCAGAACGCTGACGATCAGCTTGCGGACGCCCGTGGCAAGCAGGAATCCGCCGAAGCCGATGACCGTCGCCTTGAGCAGGTTCGGTATCGCACCAGCGACGCCGTCGAGCACCGTGACCAGCGGCGCGGTGACCGCCGAGATGCCGAGGTAGCTGAAGAACGCGATCGCGACGAACAAGAGCAGCAGGTAGTACAGGGTTTTCGAGACCACGCGCTCCACACGCGCTCCGCGCTCGCCGCCCGTCTCGAAGCCGAGCCCGCGAGCGATGCGATCGTCGAGCGTCGTCTTCTTCAACGCAGCGAACAGCGATCGGGAAACGATCGCGGCGGCGAGCCAACCGAGGACGAGAATCGCGAGGGCGACGCCGATCTGCGGGAGCTTGGGCGATATTGCGTGCCAGATATCCTGAATCCACCGAGCCTTGGCCCACTGGGGCATAATAACCTCCTTGTGCGCGAGGGCAGGCGCAGGCCTGGACGCTGGCCCCCGGACACCCCGCCCGACAGCTCCGACCGACCCATCGGCTCCCCTGCAGAAGGCTGGAGGGTCTGCTGGATGGCGCAGGAACGCAACCTGTCCGAGGTGGGGAAGCGCCCCGCTTCCGGGTCAGCTCCGGTTCAGGCTTGCCGCCATCGAGCGGATGACCGAGCGGGGACCGAAGCGGAGCGCCTGCACGCCGAGCTTGTTCTTCAGCCCGTGCACCACGACGGGGCGCCCCTTGAGCATGGCGCGGTAGGCCTGTTTCGCGACACTGGGCGCGTCCTGGGCGCCCATGCGGAACAGGCGCGACTTGTCGTTGCCGGCGACGGCGCCGAACTCCGTGTCCGTTGCGCCGGGGCAGCTCACGGTGGCCGTGACGCCGGTGCCGTCGAGCTCGTAGCCAAGCCCTTCGGTGAAGTGATTCACGAATGCTTTGGTCGCGTAGTAGACCGCCATGTAGGGGCCGGGCTGGAAGCCCGCGGTGGAGCCGATGTTCAGGATGCGCCCACGCCCGCGCGTGACCATCCCGGGCAGGAGCAACCGCGTAAGCGCGACCAGCGACACCACGTTGACCTGGATTTCCGCCATCTGGCGGGCGAGCTCCTGCTCGACGAACGCGCCGTTCGTGCCGAAGCCGGCGCAGTTGACGAGGAACTCCACTTCCACGCCTGCCCGCTCGAGCTCGGCGTGGATGCGCCCCGGCGAGCTCGGATCGGCGAGATCGGCGGCGATGACGAGCGGGTCGATGCCGTGCGCGCCGCGCAGCTCGTCGGCGAGCGCATCCAGTCGCTCCCTGCGCCGCGCAACCAGCACCAGGTCGTGCCCATCCGCTGCGAAGAGCTTCGACAGCTCCTTGCCGATCCCCGCTGAAGCTCCCGTCACCAGTGCCGCACCCATCGTATCCTCCTCTGGCCGCCTGCGGCCCGCCGCGGAGCATGGGGACGCCGGGCAGCGACGACAAGGCGCACGGCGGCTATTTCCCGAGCGGCAGATCGCCCGAGAGGCGGAGCGGCGTGTGCGCGGGCGTGCCGAACCATACGTCCCGGCCGCAATACGGCGTGAGCGAGCCCTGGACGCGCGCGTTGTCCTCGTCGCGGTGCAGGGCGAGCGCGAGCGAAACGGGCTTGTTTCCGCAGGGGCCCGAGGCGTCGGCCGGCGCGGAGAAGCGCGCGGTGTACAGCGTGGCGTTCGCTTCGGGGAAGTGCTCGACGTGGCCCTGGCCTTCAAGCGGCTTGCCGGCGGGCATCACGCCGTAGCCCTTGTCCGGCGTGAGCGTCGCCGTCAGGTCGTCGCCGTGGAGCGACAGGTGCACCTCCGCAGAATCGACGATCTCCAGGTCGAGCGTGGCGGTCAGGACCGGCTGGTGCACGGTTTCCGGATTCTTGCCGCAGGCGGCGAGCGCCGCGAACGCGAACAGCGCAAGGCAAGAACCCGCCTTCATCGCACCACCCTCCGCGTCACATTGATGGCGTCGGCAAGTTTCACCGCATCGGCCGCGCTGCCGTCGAACATGTGGAACACCCAGGTTACCGACTCGGCCTTCGCCAGGGTCTTGTCCTCGAAACCAATGTCTCCCGTGTCGAGGCGGAGGTGCGCGGCGAGGTGCACGTCGGCCTGGTCCTTGATCAGGTACCGGCTCTTGCCCAGGCTGATGAGCCCCGTGGGCAGCGCCATGTAGAAATCCTTGAAGGTGAAGTCGCTGCGGTGGAACGTGTGTGGCGAGGAGTCGTCGAGCGCCAGTGTGGTGACGAAGTCGTCCGTCTTCTCACCCGGGAAGACCACGCTCACGTCCGTGTAGGTGCCGGGCCCGAAGTGGATCGCGACGCGGTAGTGGCCGTCGGCGACCTTCTCCCACTCCTCGGTCACCTCGCGGTCGCCCGGCTTGATGGAAAGCTTGACGGGCGCGGCAACGCTCTTTCCACGCATGGGGTCGTCCTCGGTGCCGGCCTGCATGCTGCCGGCGCCGGGATCGATGATGACGGAGTCGGCCTTCTGCTCGGCCTTGACCTGACGGATCACGTCCCGCGCGATTCGCAGCGCTTCGGTGGAGTGCGAGATGCCGTATTCGATCTCGCCGCGGATCGGATTGATGCCGGTGGCGTCGCTGACCTCGCCCAGGAACAGAAGGCGCCAGGCCGAGTCGAGCTCGGCGCGCGCGTCGAGACCGGCCACCTTGGCGGCCGTCTCGGCGGCCATGAGCTCGCGGTGCGCCAGCGCGTTGAGCGTGCGTACGGTGTTGTCGCGCTCCTCGCCGAAAGCGGACCAGACGCCGTTGCCGCCCAGCCACTTGAACTCCGCCTGGGTGCTGTTCGGCTGCCAGGTGCCGTCGAGCAGCGGCGGCGGATCGGGCGGCGTGAACTTCTGGCGGAGCGCGGCGACGTACTTGTCGACCGTGGTGATCGTGTAGCCCTGCGCTTCGAGATCCGAGAGCTTCTTCTCGTAGTCGGCCACCGCCGCGGGCTTGTACTTGAACTGGTCGGGCAGGTAGGGGTTGTTGCCGCCGGTCGCGAGCAGCTCGCCGTCGTCCATGTACGTCCAGTCGACCTGGATGTCGTTGTTGGCGTCGGTGTAGTGCACGCCCTGGCCCGCCGGCACGAGGAACACGTCGCCGAAGCGGTACAGCGGCTGTACGGTCGAGTCGAAGTTGTCGTGCTGGTAGCTCCAGAGGTTCTTGGGCCAGAGCATGTTCTGGTAGCCGTGCGCCTTCATCTGCGGGGCCATCGCCATGCCCGCCTGCCCTTCCTGGCAGAAGACGCTCTTGCGCGAGCGGCACGTCCCACTTCTTGAACGTCGCCGCGGTCAGCGCCTGCGAGCGCTCCCAGTCCTGCTGCGGGAACGCCGTGAAGAGCTGATCGGAGTAGTGGAAGCTCACCACCTCGATCTGGCCGGACTTGGCCATCGCGCGGAGCTCCGACAGCACGTCGGGATGCCGCTCGCCGATCACGTCGAGCATGTAGCCCTGCATCTCGAGGTCCACGCCCCACGCGGGGTGCTTCTGGTACAGGTCGAGCACGGGCTTGAAGCTCTCGACGATGATCTGGTCCTCCATCGTGTCGTTGTCGACGGCCTTGGCCGGATCTGCGCTGAGCAGACGCGAGCCCGCACTGCCTCCCGCCACGTACTGCACGTTGAAGTGGAAAAGCCCGAGCGCGTACCTGTCCTGCGCCCGGGCGACCGACGCGGACAGCAGGAGCGACAGTGCACCGAGCCAGACGGAGAAGCGCATCGCCGCGGATTATCCGGGCGCGGCGCGGGGCGGGTCAAGCGGCGGGCTCATTGGCGCGCCGCTAGCCGCGGCAGAGCCCAGCGGGACGCGCGCCCGCGGCGGCCGGCCACGGCGAGCAACTCGTCGCAGACGGACGCGAAGACACGCTCGGCATCTTCCGTGATCAGCGCGCCGTGGCAGAGGAAGATGCGATCGAAGTGCCAGGCGCGCGCACGCTCCAGTGCCTGCCTCGCAGCATCGGCGTCCAGCGTATAGAGCCGGAACTCGGGCGAGGGCGCGGGGCGCGTTTTCATGCCGAACAGCCTGCCCGCCGCGCGGGCCAGGGCGGATGCCGTCTCTGCGTCGATGTTCTCGACGAAGTCCGCCACCATCAGCGTGCGCGAGCGGCGATGCAGCATCAGCGCCTCGGAGAAGAATACGTTGCCGGCGGTGAGACACTGATCCAGCTCCGCGCTCCACGCCAGCAAAGGTTCCGCGCCGAGCACACCCGCCGGCGAGAGATCGGGGCGGCGCTCCGGCAGTCCCGGCGCGAGCCACAGCTCGGCGTCCGGGTACGCCGCCGCGTAGTCCGCCAGCGTCTGGTTGTGGATCTTGTTCGGCGCGATGACGTAGCGCACCCGGCCGAGCTTCTCGAGATCACGGCGGAGCCCGGGCGTGAGGAACAGCGGCGAATACACGAGCAACGCATCGCCCTCGAGCCGCACGACGGCCATCCGCGTGCCCAGCGAGAAGCCATAGAAGCGCACGGCGCCCCCGGCGATGTAGAGGCCGTCCCCGAGCTCGTCCAGCGCCACGGCGCGCGCTACCCCCGCGGGAAGGGCGGCCAGCCCATGGCCTTGCCGCCGAGCAGGTGCAGGTGAAGGTGGAAGACGGACTGCCCCGCCTCTTCGCCGCAGTTCATGACGGTGCGGTAGCCGCGCGAGGTCAGCCCCTCCTTCTTCGCGATTTCGGCCGCCACGCGGAACAGGTGTCCGATGTCGGCCTCGTGGCTCTCCTCTATCTCGTCGATGATGGCGACGTGCGTTCGCGGCACGACCAGCACGTGGGTCGGCGCCTGGGGATGGATATCGCGGAACGCCAGCGCGCGGTCGTCCTCGTACACGATCGTTGCGGGGACCTCGCGGGCGATGATGCGGCAGAACAGACAATCGGTCATGGTCTCTCCCTGGAATAGCTAGAACGCCTTCTTCGTGTCGATGAGGATGGTGACCGGGCCGTCGTTCACGAGCTCCACCTGCATGTGGGTGCGGAAGCGCCCGGTCTCGACCCGGAGGCCGTGCTCGCGCACCCGCTCGCAGAACAGCTCGAACAGCTCCTCCGCGCGTACCGGTTCCATCGCGTCGCCGAAGCCCGGACGCTTGCCTTTGCGCATGTCGCCGAACAGCGTGAACTGCGAGACGGCGAGCACCGCGCCGCCCACGTCGGCCACGCCGAGGTTCATGCGGCCCTCGTCGTCCTCGAAGATGCGCACGCCCGCGACCTTGCCGGCCAGCGCCGCTGCGTCGGCCTCCGCGTCGTCGCGCCCGACGCCGACCAGCACGCACAGGCCGCGCTCGACGGCCCCCACCCGCTCGCCGTCGACGCTCACCTCGGCCCGGGTGACCCGCTGCACGACCGCCCTCATGCGCCCGCACTACCACGCGGGGCCCGGGGCGCTATAGGGTCGATCGCATGGACAGACTACCCGCACCCCCGCTGCCCGGCTGGCTCGAGCGCCAGCTCCCCCCGTCCCTGTCACGCTATCGCGCGCGGGTCGGGCCCTACCGGATGCACGTGATGGAGGCCGGCGAGGGGCGACCGGTGCTGATGTTGCACGGCAATCCCACCTGGGGTTTTCTGTACCGGAAGGTGGTTCAGGAGCTCTCCGGCGAACCGCTCCGGTTGATCATGCCGGACCTGATCGGGCTCGGCCTGTCCGACAAGCCGCGCGACGCCGCCGAACACCAGCTCGACCACCACGCAGACTGGCTCGGCGAGCTCGTCGACGGGCTCGGGCTCGAAGGCGTGGTGTTCGTCGGGCAGGACTGGGGCGGTCCCATCGGCCTGTGTGCACTGGAAAAGCGACGCGAGCGGCTCGCCGGGCTGGTGATCCTGAACACCGTGGTGGGCCCGCCGCGACCCGGCTTCCGCCCCACAGCGTTCCACCGCTTCTCGCAGATGCCGGTGCTGAGCGACCTCGCCTTCCGCGGCCTCGGTTTTCCCGAAACGGCGCTCTGGATCGCGCAGGGGGACAAGAGCAGCATCCGGGGCAAGGTGGCGCGCGCCTATCGCTATCCGCTCCGGCGCTTCCGCGATCGCGTGGCGCCTCTGGCGCTGGCGCGTATGGTGCCCGACTCGCTTGGGCATCCATCCGTGCCCGCGCTCGAGCGCTGCCAGGCGCTGGTCGAGTCCTTCAAAGGGCCCGCAGCGATCGTGTGGGGCGATCGTGATCCGGTGCTCGGGCGGGTGCGCCGCCGCGTCGAACGGCTGCTGCCGGATGCTCCCGTCACGCTGACCCAGGCCGGCCACTTTCTGCAGGAGGAAGTGCCAGCGGAGATCGCCCGCGCAGTGCGGGACGTGGCATCGCGGATCTGACGCTTGCGGGATCACACGACCGGCAAAGTTCGGCTATGCTGCGGAGATGGCGGTCGCGCCCGGCGCTGGCACCGGCCCCTACTCGTTCGTGGGGGCGACGGTCCATTCCGAGTTCTACTCCGGAGTCGACTACTTCATCGAGCGTTCGCTCGGTGAAGGCGGCACGGCCGTTGCTTTCTTCGCCTGGCGCCGCTCGCCCGAGGGCGAGACCCCCGTCGTCTTGAAGGTGATTCTGCCGCGCATCGTCATGGACTCGGGGCGTCAGGCGGACACGATCTTCAAGAAGGAGGCCGTGGCGCTCGGGCGCCTGAACGAGCGCGTGCCGCCCACGCCCTACGTGCTCAGGATGATCGAGACCGGTGGAATCGAGTACGAGTACGCCCGACGCCGGCTGCGGCTGCCCTGGATCTCGCTGGAGTACGTCGACGGCGGGCTCGAGGGAACGACGCTCGAAGACCGCGTCGAATACTCGGTACGGGAGACCGGGTCAGCGTTCGACCCCGAGCGCGCGGCACGGCTCGTGACGAGCCTGTGCGAAGGGCTGTACGAGATCCACCAGGTGGGCGTGGTCCACCGCGACCTGACGCCCGGCAACGTGCTCTGCTGCGGCAACGGCGCATCGGAGATGTTCAAGATTTCCGACTTCGGGATCGCGCGACCCATGGGGCTGGCTGCCACCTTCGGCAGCGATGTGCTGGTCGGCACTCCGGGCTACATGGCGCCCGAGCAGGTGGCGTCGGGCGCGCTCGGTCCGCAGACCGATCTGTTCGGCCTCGCGGCGATCATCTACTTCGCCCTGACGGGCCGGCGCTACTTCGAGGCCGCAAGCGGACGCGAGTCGCTGACCGAGGTACGCGGGACAACGCGGCCGAGCCTGCTCGACGCGCCGCAGCTGTGCGACGAGCTCCGGGCCCGGCAGGCCGCCTGCAACGCCATCGACCTGGCGCTCGCCCGCGCCACCGCATTCAACGCGGCGGAACGTCCCGCAGACGCGCGCCGCTTCGCGTCCAGTCTGCTGCCGTGGCTCACGCATCGGCCGAGAGCGCGCCGTGCCAGCGCGCGCCACATGCGCAGCCTTTCCCGTATCCGGCCGACGGAGCCGCAGGCCGACACGACCTGGTCGGTCCGGCACCCAGCGCGCGACGATCAGCTCATCGTCAGCGTCGGCTGGAACGCGGCCGGGCACTGCCTCGCCGCGACGACGCGCGGCCTGCTCTACTGGGATGGCTCGACGTGGCTCGATGCGCCCACGGCCGGCGTGCCTGCCCCGATGCACGTCGTCCAGCAGCTCGACCCGTCGCACTGGCTCCTGGCCGGGGATCAGGGCCTGGTGCTGGAGTACTCGCGCGACGGCGTGCGCGAGCTGCTCCGCGCTCCCGACCCGTCGATTAGCTTCACAGCCGCCAGCGGCGATCCGGACGAGACGCTGGTGCTCGTCGCCGAGCAGCCGGGCCGCCCGCCGTGGTTGTGCACCGCGGCAGGCGGGCGCTGGCTGCAGCCGTTCCCCGTGGCCGACGCCAGCGTGATCAATGCCGTCACGCAGGTGGATGACGGGCACTATCTGGCGGTCGGACGCGACACGTCCGGGCGCGCCTATGCCGGGTTCTACCACCCCTCCAGCGGCGGACTCACGCGCGTCGCCGCGCCGCCGAGCCGGGCGCTGCTGTCGCTGGACAGCCGCGCCGAACGCGGGCTGGCGACGGCGGTCGGCGCCGAGGGGGCTCTCTTGCGCCTCCGCCAGGCGCACACAACCGCCACAGTGATGGACGGCGGGCGCGATGTCTCGGCCATCTCGATCGACCTGCTGGGGCGCGAGTGGATCGCCGGCGTGGGCCGGATCTGGGTCGGCCACGCGTCGCAGAGCGGATGGAACTGCATGTGGCAGGACGACACCTGGAAGACACCCTTCGTCAGCATCCTGGCCGAGACCGGATTCATCGTTGCGATGACGGTCGAGGGCGCCGTGCTCGAGTGCCGCTCGTCGATGCTGGCCGCGACGGCGCCAGCCTAGGCGCCGAGGTGGTACAGCATCCAGTAGACGACGACGCCGCTCACCGACACGAACAGCCAGACGGGCAGCGTCCAGCGCGCCACCTTGCGGTGCTGCTTGATGCGCTGGGTCCATCCCCTGTAGATGGTCAGAAGCGCCATCGGCACCACCACCGCTGCCAGCACGATGTGCGGGATCAACACCGCGAAGTACACGCTACGCAGGATGCCCGTGCCGTGGTACTTCACGTCACCGACCTGGGCATGGTGGGCCACATAGCCCAGCAGGAACAGCGTCGAGAGCGCGAACGCCGTCAGCATGCTGCGCCGGTGCGCCGGGATGTTCTTCCTGCGCACGAACACGTAGCCCGCGACGAGGAACGCGGCCGCGCCGGCGTTCAGCACCGCGTTCACGGTCGGCAGGATGCCGGGATGGCCGGGGGCGGTGCGCCCGGGGAAGGCGTACATCACGACCACGACGGCCGCGAACACGGTCAAGCTCAAGGCGCCGATCACCCAGCGTGCGGCGGGTGATTCGGTCGTTGTCGCAGCGGTCACGCCGCGAGGTGTAGCGGCTCACCCCCGTCGCGACAAGGCATCCGAGGCGGCCGCGCGCCACGTCGCCTGGACGTGGCGCGCTCGCCCGCGATCAGCCGGGGACGTTCACGCAGCAACCGGTGTTGCAGTACTGTCCGGTTGGGCACGGAGGCTGGCACGCCAGCCCGCAGGGCTGCGCTCCAGGCGGGCAGATCTGGCCGCCACAACTGCCGCCACTACCACCGGTTCCGGAGCCGCCTGTGCCCGTGGAACCGCCCGTGCCGGTCGTCCCGCCGCTGCCGGCTCCGCCGTCCGGAGGCGGCTTGGGCAGGCAGTCCGCCGGCAGCTTGGTCTTGCCGAGACACAGCTCGCAGTGCAGGCAGGTGTTGAGACAGCCCTTCACCTGCGTGCAGGCATGGCACTTCGTCGGATCGTCGACGTGCGCGAGATCGCACGTGGCCATGGAGCACTTGCTCGAGTTGTTCGAGGTCGAGCCGAGGTAGACCGTGTGGACGACTCCCTTGCTGTCCGGGATCGCGCAGCAACCGAAGCAGTCACAGCCGTTGGGCGTGAGCGGCCCGCAGTAGTTGCCGCAGGCAGCCGACTGCTTGTTGTACAGCTGGGTGCAACTCTGTGAGCTGCCGGAGATCGTCGTGTTCGGATCGTAGGCGCACTGTGAACCCTCGGGCGGGTAGTTCGGATTGACCTCGAGCGGGTCGCACTTGTGGTTCCAGTAGCAGTCGTCGTTGCCGCTGCCCGTGTCCTGATCGAAGTAGCAGTCCGCCTTGCACGGCGCGTTCTGCTGGCCGGAGATGCAGCCGTTGAAGCCGGACTCGTTGTCGTCGCAGGGACCGAGGCAATCCGGATCGGCCATGTCGACCTTGCCGTCGCCGTCGTTGTCCTTGCAGTCGCCGCAGGCGTACAGGTGGCCCTGGCACAGCGCCTGGTGGCAGACGCCGGACCCGCCGCTTCCACCCGTCCCGGTTCCGCCGCTTCCCGTCGTCCCACCGGTCCCGCTGCCGCCCGCAGCGGTCGCGCCGCTGCCGCCCGCAGCAGTCGCGCCGCTACCCCCCGCAGCAGTCGCGCCGCTGCCGCCCGCAGCGCTGCCGCCGGAGCTGCTGCCGCCGGTGGACCCGCCATCCGCTCCCGAACCCGCCGAGCCGTCCTTGGCTCCCCCGTTGCCGCTGTCTCCGGAGCCGCCACATCCGATCGCCAGGGCGAAACCGGTCAACGTCAAACCAATCAGGACACGTCGGACGTGCATGGATCCTCCCGGAAGCAGAGATAGACGGCCGCGCACCGTGTGTGGAAAAAACGCGGTCCCAACCAGCAGTTTACCCTATTTCATCTTCTGGTAGGTGCCCATGAGCTCGCCTTTCGCCAGCACGTGGCCTCTTATCGCCTGCTCCAGGCGCGCCTTGTCCGGCCGGCCGAGGTCACCGAGCTCCACGTCCAGCGCGTAGATCTTGAAGAAATAGCGGTGCCGACCGATCGGCGGACAGGGTCCTCCGTAGCCGGCGTGCTTGAAATCGTTGACTCCCTCGTGGGTTCCGCCCGGCAGCTTGTGCACATTCTCGGATAGTGTGTGTGCTCCTGGGGGAATGTCGTACAGAACCCAGTGCACCCAGGTGCGCGTCGGAGCCTTGGGATCGGGCGCGTCGGGGTCGTCGACGATGAGCGCCAGGCTCTTGGTGCCCCCGGGCATTCCGCTCCAGCTGAGCTGTGGCGAGATGTTGTCGCCTTCGCAGGTGTACTTGGTGGGAATCGAACCCTGCGGGCTGAACGAACTGGATTGGAGCTGCATGGTTTTCGCCCCCTGGCCCGCAGGGTCGCCCGCCCCGGCGTGGACGACCGAGCTGGCGCTGGCCGCCTCGTCCGGCTTGTCCTTCCTGGGCGTGCAGGCTGCGCACGCAAGGACACTGCCCATGAGCAGCGAACCGACGAACAGTGTTCCGTAGTGAATCATGGCCATTGCTCGGCCCAGACTGCGTCGCCTTCCCGGCGACGGCAACCCATCGCGCCCGTGCGGCTCGACAGCCGCGACCGTCCCGGGCAAGGTGCAGCGCGGAATGCTCCTCGTGGACGCCACGCGGCGGCGCGTGACCCAGCTTCCGCTGCTGGCCGGCACCCTTGCCGCGATCCTGGCCATCGCACTGGCGGTCTCGTCGCGGAAGGCCGCCGACCGCACGGTCGCGCTGATCGCGCTTGCGGTGCTGGGAGTCTACGCCATCACAGAGATGCGCCGGGTGAGTCGCGACGACGACACCATCAGCGTTCGATCGCTGCTGCTTGCTGCGCGCTTTCCAGCCGCCGGCTGCCGCGTGCTGGTGCGGCAGCGCGGGCTGTGGAACGCGACCCGCATCGACATCGAGCTCCGACCGCCGCGCGGATGGCCGGTGAAGCTGGCGTCGTACCCTCCGCTCGGCCAAGGCCGGCCGCGGCACGCCGCCGAGCGCGTCGCGGAGGCATTGGGCGTGCAAGGCCCGGATCTGCCTTCCACACGCTAGCGCCGTAGCCCGAACCGCTGGCCGGCCTGGGTCCGGGCCCCGGCACGCCGACTAGGGGGGCGACGACGGGACTGCATTCGTGGCATTCCCGCTGGCTCAGCCAACAATTCCGATCATGACCAGTACTCCCCGAAAGCGCCGGCGCATCCACCGGGTCGGCATCGTGTTCGCCGGTGGGCCGGCTCCGGCAGCCAATGCCGTGATCACCGCAGCAGCAACGTCGTTTCTCGAGAACGACCGCGAGGTGATCGGTTTCTTCCACGGCTACTCGCATCTGCAGGAGTACCACCCTGCCAGTCATCGCCTGCTGCCGGACGAGCATTTCCGCGTCTTCGAGGAGCGCGACCTGCGAGGCAAGCGCAATGCGCGCGGCATCATGATCGGAACGGCACGCGCGAATCCGGGCAAGGGTATCGACTGCCCGGCAGACCTCGACGACCACGACAAGACCGCACGCCTGCGCAAGGTGTACAACGCGCTGGTCGACCTCGAGCTCGACGCGCTCATCTCGATCGGCGGCGACGACACGCTGAAGACCGCCAACTTCCTGTACGAATACCAGAAACGGCTACCGGAAGAAGCCCCGCGGGTGCGCATCGTGCATCTGCCCAAGACGATCGACAACGACTACCGCGGCATCGATTTCACGTTCGGCTTCTTCACCGCGGTCGACGTGATGGCCAAGGAGCTACAGAACCTGCGCGCCGACGCCATCGCGACGGCCAGCTACTACATCGTCGAGACGATGGGACGCAAAGCCGGCTGGCTCTCCTATGGCGTCGCCATAGCCGGAGAGGCCAACCTGGTGCTGGCGCCGGAGGACGTGGCGGGAGCACTCGCCATCGAGGTCGAGGTGACGGACCCGGATACCGGGGAGAAGCGCAAGGAGCAGCGCTTGTCGCTGCAGGCGCTCGCCGATCGTATCGTGGATCTGATCATCACCCGCGAACGCCGCGGCAAGCACTACGGCACGGTCGTCCTGGCCGAAGGCCTGGCCGAGGCGCTGCCGGACGAGCACGTCGAGGGAGTGCCCCACGACGAGCATGGCCACATCTCGCTGGGACGCGTCGATCTCGGCAAGTTCATCGCCGAGGTCGTCAGCGAACGCTACGAAGAGCGCACCGGCAAGAAGAAGAAGCTCACCGGCGTGCAGCTCGGCTACGAGTCACGTTGCTCGCCGCCGCACGCGTTCGACGTGATGCTCGGTAGCCAGCTCGGCATCGGCGCCTACCGCGCGCTGGTCGAGGAAGGGCTGGACGGCCACATGGTCAGCGTCAGCGGTCAGCTCGACCTCATGTACGTGCCGTTCAAGGAACTGGTGAATCCGGAGACGCTGCGCACCGACGTACGCTTCATCGAGCCGAACAGCGACTTCCACCGGCTGGCGCGCTTCCTCGAGACACGGGTCGACCAGATCGAGGACTGGAGCACCGGCCCCCGCCCCGAGGACTGAGCGGCCTCCCCGCGCAGCGTCATCCCTCCGTACGTGGCCCGGCTCTTGCTACGGGGCCTGTGGGGCGTGCCCGCCGGAAGCGGGAACGAGGAGGGACCACATGACTGTAGCAATTGCGTGTCATGACGTGATGAAGCCCGAGGTGTTCACCTGCGGACCCGGAAACGTTCGATCCGGGCGTGCGCGAAGCTCATGGCGGAGCACAGCGTCGGCATCGTGCCCGTCGTCGAGGACAACGGCCGGCTCGCGGGGGTGGTCACCGATCGCGACATTGCCGTGCGTGCCGTCGCGCAGGGGCGAGCGGCAGAGAGTACCGTCGCCGCGATCATGACGCGCGACGTCGTCACGTGCCGCCAGGACGACTCGCTGCACCACGTCGAGGAAAGGCTCACACAGGCCCGGAAGTCGCGGATCGTGGTCATCGACTCGTGGAACAACCCGGTCGGCATCGTGAGCCTGTCGGACATCGGTCGCGTGGAGGACGCAGCCCGCGCCGGAGAGGTGTTCAAGGCCGTCGTGACACGCGAGGCCACGGGACTCCTGGCGCGGAAATAGCGGTCAACCGCCGCTGGCCGGAACGCGGCGACGCAGCGAAAGCGTTTCGTGCGCTTCGATACCGGAACGCAGGGACTGCGCGCCGGCTTGCGCACCGGAAGCCCTCTCACCGACAAGCCTTCCGACCCGGCACGCGCGAGGCCGATCGATCGTGGAGCCAGCTTCCGGAGCGGCAGCCGCTGGTCTGTGGGTTCGCGGCGTGAGGGCTCTCAGTCTTCGAGCCAGATCAGACCAACGTCCAGCTCCCTTCCGCACCCGTAGGAGGGGACCTCCACCATCTTGGTCGCCGTTTCGGCGCGTGAGCCGTCTTCCCAGCCGTTGAGCACCAGGATCTTCTCGTGGCCCTTGTTGGACGCGTCGTAGCCGACTGCCAGAACATAGTGCCACTTGGTGCACCGACCGCCAATGTCGACCTGGCGATCGTTGATCAGCATGATGGTCGGATACCCGGCATCGATGTTCTTGATGATCTGCTGGATGATCTTCTCGTGGCCGCGGAGCGCCTGCATTCGCTCCACCTCGAGCTTGTCCTTGTATCCGCGGTCCTTGACCCACTGCTTGATGCCGGCCTTGGCGAATTTGGCCGGGGTTGCGGTACCCTTGTCGCCGAAGCTGATGGCGTTCATCTTCCTCATCAGCTGACGAACGGTTGCGGTCGGCTTCGTCGCGCCGTTGTAGCCGCTGTCGATGATCAGCTTGTTGTAGCCCTTGCCTTGCCAGTAGCTCATCAGCATCGCGCCAGCGACGGGCGCGCACCCCTCGAGCTTGCACGACTGGCGGCAATTGTTCCGGCATGCCCCAGTCTTGCAGGACTTGTTGCACCGCTTGCGCGCCTCGCACTCCTGGTTGACGGATGTTTGATCGATCGGCTGGATATTGGCGAGGACCGTGCGTCCGGCGCCCTGGACGCACGCCACGTAGTCCTGCCCCTTGCCGCCGAACTTCCTGCCGCGGATCCAGCCCTTTCCGCAGCCCGCGAGCCGCGCCTTGATCACCTTGCAGCTTTCGCCTGCTCGCCGTCGCTCTGCACAATACTGTTCAGCGGCCTGCTTGTTTTTCGCCGACTCGCACTTCCGGTCGCACCCCGCCTCGGCTGTGCTCACTCCACCGGGGAGCGACAGGCTTGCCAGCGAGAAGGCAGACATCGCCAGCGCAACGGTCAGCACCTTTCCTGGAACAGACATGAGTCACTCCCCTCCATCCAGTGTGTGGCGGGTCGGAGCGCCCCCACAGGACCGCCCCGGACCGCGATGCCACCCTTGATTCGCGTTCGGCGTAGCCAACGTGCTGCGCCAGCTTCCCCAGCCACTTCCAGGCTGCCGGGCCCCCGCGGGATTGTCAACGCGTCGCGCTTCCGGGATGACCGCGGTCAACAGATCGTGCGCCGCACCTACGCGCTACGGACTGATTCGCGACGGCTGCGCATAGGCCTCGAGCGCGTCTCGATCCGGTTCGAGCACGAAGCCGGAATGGATGACCGCGTCCGCTGCGGCGTCGTGCTGCTGCTGGTACGCGGCCCGCTTCGGGTAGAGCTCCGCGAGGCGCGTGCCCGGCAGCGGCTCGGTGGACCCGGGTAACCTACACAAGAGGTCGTTCTTCGGTCCGCAGGATGACGGGCTTGCTGCGGATGCAGCAGGCTGGCGCAGCAAGGCTCGCGCCGCGCTGGCGGCTGTCAGGCGGGCTCCGTCCCGCCGGTGCAACGTGCTCCACGCGATCTCCTATAGAAGCTCCGTCCAGTGTCCAGAATGCCTGCAACCGGTTCCGGTGAACCACTTGCCACCGGTCATGCTGTGCTCCCACTGCCAGGCGACGGTCGATCTGGTGCAGCGGGGGCGTGCCTCGATCGCGAGGGCTAAGGGGTCCTGCAGACGGTGGCCTGGAACGTGCCGCGGAGCGCGGCGTGGCGGCGACTGCTCTTGCGCGACTGCACGACCGCACGGCCTTCGACCTTGCCGCCGGGCTTGAATGCGATGGAGTCGAACTGGATCCAGGCCGCATCGGCGTAGCTATCGAGCCCTTCGACGCGCGCGGGCTGCGGGGTGCCGAATAGCGGCGCGCCACTGTTGCTTCCGCCGGGAAAATCGAGACGGAGGAATGGATGAAGACTCGCGCACGTGGCGTGGGCATCGTCGAAGAAATCGACCGAATAGACGACGTCCGTGCCGTTCGCCTTCTCGCGCGACATCGACGCGTAGGCGACCTTGTACTTGTACGGAGCGCCGCCGATGGTTCCGCCAAGCGGCTTGTCCGGAGCCGTGGTGGGCAGGTTGTCCAGAGCGTCGAGCGCCGCCGGCTCGTCCACGCACAGCTGGACGGAGAATTCGCCGTCGACGGCGATCGGCTGGACGGGCGGGTGCTTGCCAACGTCGTCCTGGTACTTGAACGCCGCGTGCAGCGTACCGCGCAGGGTCGAGAAATCCGCAAGCGGCACCTGCTTCATGACGGCTTCCGCCTGGTCGCGCCAGAGCGCGACGGGTTGGATCGTGTGGCGGTCGAACGCCGGCGACCAGAGGTGGAGCGCGACGCCCACGTGTTGTCCCACGTAGAATTTCGACCCGGGCCCCGGGGGCACGAGGAAGGAGATGGCCGCTCCTCCATTGCGTGTCGGACCGGAGTCGGATCCCACGGCACTGCAGGCGAGATCGGCGGTGTCCGCGAGCGAGATCCAGACGCCCTCCGGTCGCAGACGCGCGCGGCCGTAGGCCAGCTTCATGGTCTTGCCGCTGACCGTCAGCTTGACGTCGGAACATCGACGGCACCTGCTCGCTCTCGTCCTTGGGGCAGACCTTGGCGGTGAAGTGCCCGCCCGCCACGCCTTGCTGCTGCGGTCCCGCGTTCGACGCGCTGTGGATCGAAAACGTGCCCTCCAGTTGCTTGCCGAACTGCCAGTCTCCCTTGTCGAACTGGACCCAACCGTCCGGAGGCGCAGGCGACCCCGATGGCCCCGGGACGTCGCCGAAGGTCAGGAGTGGCCCGCTCGCAGAGGCGCCTTTCAGCGACGCTTCGGCAGGCAGTGGCCGTCCCAGGGGCGCCGCCTTGCCGAGCGTACCGCCAATGTCCACCGAGAGGGCGAACGGCTCGACTCCAATCGACACGGGGCTTGCCGCGCGGTGGGCCGATGCGTAGCAGGAGACGCGCTTGTCTCGCGAGAACAGCAGGCTGTCGACGAAGCGCTGGCCGTTGGCGTCCACGCCCACGGTGGCGATTGCCGAAGCGTAGCTGTGCGTCTTGCCCGCGAGGCTGGCGCTGACCTTTCCGGCGGGAGTCGCGAGCTTGCGCGATGCCGGAACGCTGCAGATCGGAACATCGAATCTGCCCCGCGCCGCAACTTTCTTCGATGGCACGTCGAATTCGACGCTGCCTGTCATGCGTTTGCCCGGCTGCGCCTGGAACGCTTCGATGCGGGCAGTCGGAAAGCGATGCGGCACACCGACGACGGTCGAGCCCTGCTCCGCTATCGTCGTGTACCCCACCCGGTTTCCTGCGAAGAAGTGCCCGTCGCGACCCGGAGGGAGCAGCAGCCACAGGCTGGCCGCACCGTCTGGAGCGCGCTGTTGCTTGCACGACACCGGCTGTGCCGATAGCTCGAGCGCGAGCGCGTCGCCCTGGCGCCTGGCCCAACCGTAGAGGAGCTTGTGCTTCGCTCCAGCGAGCTCGAACTCCACGTTCGACCGCGGGGTGTTGTGGTGGCAGCCAGCCACCGTCACGCACGCGATCGCCAGCGCAGCCAACCACGCCCGGTTTCTCGACATACCCCGGTCGTCCTTCCGCCACCAAGGCGTGTCAACGACATTGACATCACGCCACGACATCCCGGGAGCTGCGGTCGCGGTTTGCCGGGGGGCCCACGTCTTGCGGCGTCATCCCGGTCCCGCGACCGTGATCCCGATGACCTGTGAGCCTGTGTCCCACCGGGACACTGTGTCCCGCTCTCTCTGTCCCCTCGCCTCCTCGCTCGATCGCGAAAGAGGCCTTCTTGATGCTGCTTCGTGGAGCCAGCTTCCGGACTTGAACCGGAGACCTGCGGTTTACGAAACCGCTGCTCTACCAACTGAGCTAAGCTGGCGCTTACAGGGGGCGGGAGCATACGCGGGGCGCCCTCCGAGTCAAGCCGGACGGCAGCCCCCGCCGCCACGCGAAAGCAGCCCGGGGCTGATATGATGGCCGCTGTGAAACGGCCGCTTTCGCTCTGGCTTGCGCTCGGAGCTGGTCTCTCGTTGCTGGGCGGCTGCGTGCTCGGCAGCGAGCAGCCGCCAGGCTGCCGGGTGGACCACCCGGACGACTGCGATCCGGGTTTCGTGTGTCGCGCCGGCGCGTGTTTCCGCTACAACAACGAAGCCGGCAAGCCCATCGACCCTTCCAGGGACGGCGGTGCGGACGCCGCCACACCGGATGCCACCGCCGATGCCACCGCCGGATAGCAGCGACACGAGCGGGAGCCACGCGCCCGTCGCCGGGTTCCAGTTCTCGGCGGCCTCCGCCGGCATCCGCCGGGACGGCCGCGAGGACGTCGCACTGGCCGTCGCGGACGCGTCTGCGGTCGTGGCCGGCATGCTCACGAGGAATCTGGTCCGGGCCGCTCCGGTCGACATCGTCGCCGAGCGGCTGCAGGCGGGGAGCGCGCGCGCGATACTCGTCAACAGCGGCTGTGCCAACGCCTGCACCGGGCAGGCGGGGTTCGAGGCGACGCTCGCGTCCTGCGCCGCCGTCGCCCGCGAGCTGGGAATCGCCGAGCAGGAGGTGCTACCCGCATCCACCGGCGTGATCGGCGCGCTCCTGCCCGCCGAGCGCATTGCCGCACGGGCGGGCGAGCTCGTCGCCGGACTGGCCCCAGGAGGCTTCCCCGGGTTCGCTCGCGCCATCGGAACCACCGATCGCTGGGAGAAGATCGCCCGGCGAACCATCAACGTGGCCGGCGGACAGGTGAGCGTTCTCGGCATCGCCAAAGGCGCCGGCATGATCCACCCGGACCTCGCTCCGGCGCGCGCGAGCAAAGCCCCGGCCGGTCCGCCCCACGCCACCATGCTGGCGTTCCTCTTCACCGATGCTGCCATCGGCCGCGACGAGCTCGAGCGCGCCCTGGCCGGCGCGGTGGACCGCAGCTTCAACGCCTGCAGCGTCGACGGTGACACGAGCACGAACGACTGCGTGCTGGCTCTGGCGTCCGGCGCGTCGCAGCTCGCGCTGGGCGCGAGCGACCTCGGGCCCGCGCTCGGCGAGGTGTGCAGCGAGCTGGCGCGTTCGATGGTCGCCGACGGCGAAGGCGCCGAGCATGTTGCCGAAATCCGCGTCGTGGGGCTCCCGAGCGAGCAGGAGGCGCGCCTCGTCGCGCGCACCGTGGCCACCTCCCTGCTCGTCAAGACGGCGCTCTACGGTCGGGATGCCAACTGGGGACGGCTTCTGGGAGCAGCGGGGCGCGCCGGCGTGGCTTTCGATCCTGCTCGCGCGCGGATTTCCATCGGCGGCATCGAGATCGTGCGCGCCGGCGTGGGCGTCGGAGGCGACGCCGAGAAGCGCGCCGCGGCGGTCATGGCCGGCAAGAGCTACGTGATCGAGCTCGGCCTCGGCGACGGCCCGGGCAGCTTCAGCTACCTGACCAGCGACCTCGGCCACGGCTACGTCGACGTCAACGCGGGCTACCGGTCGTGATCCGGGCCGCGAGCTTCCGTCCACTCGTGCTCGGCCTGCTGCTGGCGGCGGCACCCTGCGCCTGCGGCCCGATGCGCGGGACCATCGGCGCGGTGCTGGGCCAGACCCAGGACGGACGGCTCTTCGTGCGGGAGGTGCCGCCGGATCTGGCCGCCGCCAAGGCCGGGCTGCGCCCCGACGACCAGATCCTGCTGATCGACGGCAAGGACGTACGCATGCTGAGCACCAAGCAGATCCACCAGGCGCTTTCCGGGGACGTGGGCGACAAGGTCAAGCTGACCGTGCTCCGCGGCGAGCAGGTCGTCCGCGTGACGCTGGCGCGTTCGGCCGCGCCGCCCCTCGGCCACGCGGCTCGCTGAACGGGCCCTCCCCTTGCGGCGCACGCTGCGCTAGCGTCGCCGGCGTGCCTCTGGGTTCCTCGGAGCTGTACGAGCTGTTCCTGGCGCTCGCTCCGTCGCGCATCGACGCGGCGCGCGGCGCGCTGGAACAGCCAGACGCGGCAGAGCGATCCGCGGAGCTCACGGCAGCCCTGGTGCCACTGATCGTGGACGCCGCGCTGCTCGGCGCGGAGGGAGTGAGCGAGCTGGCCCGCGCCGTCGTCGAGAGCCGCAGCGCACCTGTGGGGGAGCTGGGTGCGGCGCTCGACGCACTGCAGGCCGCCGCCGCCCAGCTGGGCGAACACGACGCTTCGGGCGCGCGCGTGGACGAGTCGGAGCTCCGGGCGCTGGCCGGGCGCCTGCGCGACGCCCGTGTCGCGGGGGAAGCGGAAGCACCCCCTCTGGAGCGCGAGCCTGCCGCTCCGGCGCCGGAGCAGCAACTGGCGCCCGACGAGGACGACGAATCGCGCTGGGTGCCCGAGCTCGCCGAGGACATGATCGCCGCGTTCCTCGACGAGTGCGTGGAGCGCCTCGACGGGCTCTCCGAGCGGCTGCTGATTCTCGAGGAGCGGGGACAGGATCCCGAGCTGGTCGGCGAGATCTTCCGCGATCTGCACACGCTCAAGGGCTCCAGCGCGTTTGCAGGGCTCAAGAAGATGAACCGGGTGGCGCACCTCGCCGAGGATCGCATCGGGGAGCTGCGCGACGGCAGCCGCAGCTCCGACCGCGCGCTCATCGATGTGCTGCTGGCAACGCTCGACGTACTGCGGGCGATCGTGGACCGCGCCCGCGCGCGTCAGCCCATCGACGTGGACGTGCGGCCGATCCTGGCGCGGCTCGCGGACCCATCCGCTCCGCCTCCCGCAGCGGCGGCGCCCGCCCGCATGGAGACCCAGGCCCTGGCACCCTCCACGGGTGCAGCGGCTCCAGACAAGCACGCGACCGGCGGCGCCGCGCCGCGCGCCGCAAGCCCGGTCACCTCGTCACAGGGGACGCTGCGCATCGACTTCGGCAAGGTCGATCAACTCATGAACCTTGTCGGCGAGACGGTGCTCGCCCGCGGGCGGCTGGCAGCGGCCGCCGAGGTGCAGGGCGCGCTTTTGCGCGAGGTGGCGCAGCTCCGCAAGAAGTTCGCGGCGGCGGTGGGCAGCGACGTGCAGAAGCCGGCGACCTCGCAGCACGGCGCCGGAGCGCTCGTCGACGAGCTGCAGCGCACGGAGCGGGTCCTGTCGGAAACCTACGGGGATCTCGACAGCGGTCTGGGCAGCCTGGGCCTGGCCGTAGGGCAGCTGCGCGACACGGTGATGAAGCTCCGCATGGTGCCCATCGCCCGGCTCTTCACCAAGTACCAGCGCACCGTGCGCGAGCTCAGCCACAAGCTCGACAAGGAAATCCACGTGGAGCTCGTGGGCGCCGAGACCGAGCTCGACAAGGTGCTCGTCGAACGCCTCGAGGATCCGCTGCTGCATCTGGTCCGCAACTCGGTCGACCACGGCATCGAGAGCCCCGACGTCAGGGAGGCGGCCGGCAAGCCGCGCACCGGCCTGGTGCGTCTGTCGGCGGGTCAGCGCGGCGGCCAGATCCTGGTCACGATCGAAGACGACGGCGCCGGCATGAACCCCAGAGCCCTGCGCGCCAAGGCCATCGAGAAGGGCGTCCTCACGGAGCAGGAAGCGGAAGCGATGAGCGACGCCGAGAGCCTGCAGCTGATCTTCCGCGCGGGTTTCTCGACGGCCCAGCAGATTTCCGACGTGTCGGGGCGCGGGGTCGGCATGGACGTGGTCCGCGACACCATCCAGAAGCTCAAGGGCAGCATCCATCTGGAATCCACCCCCGGACGCGGCACGACGATGGAGCTGCGCCTGCCGCTGACGCTCGCCATCACGCAGGTGCTTGCGGCGCGGGTGGGCGGCGAGCTGGTCGCGATCCCGCTCGACGCGGTCGTCAGTGCCCAGTCAATCGACGCACAACAACTCGAGTCGGTGGCGGACGGGGTTTGTCTTCGTGTGGGCGAGCAGCTGGTTCCGGTGGTGGATCTGGGCCAGACGCTGGGGCTGGCCGAGGAGGTCGCTCTCGGCGACGCCCAGGGCGCCGCGGTGATCATCGTGGACGTCGCCACGGACCGGCTCGGCCTGCTCGTGCAGCAGGTGCTCGGCCGTCACGAGGTCGTCATCAAGTCGCTGGGGCCGCTGCTGGCCGAGGCGCCCTGCGCCGCGGGCGCGACCTTGGTCGGCGATCGCGTGCTGCTCGTTGTAGACCTGTCCGAGGTCGCGCAGCTCTCGCGCGAGCCCGGTAGAGCACGCGAACTGGTTCCGCGCTCGCGGCCGCGGGCCGCGAGCCGGGCGCGGGTGCTGATCGCCGAGGACAGCGACGTGATCCGCGAAACCATCAAACGCGAGCTGACGAGTGCAGGCTTCGATGTCGTGGCGGCGGCCGACGGGCGCGAGGCGCTGGAGCTCGCCAGAAGCGGGACTTTCGATGCGATCTCCACCGACGTGATGATGCCGGGCATGGACGGCTACGAGCTGACGCGCGCGCTGCGCAGCGATCCCCGCTACCGGGAGATCCCGATCGTGATGGTGACCAGCAAGGACGCCCGCATCGACACGCTGCGCGGTTTCGACGCCGGAGCCGATGCCTACCTGACGAAGCCGTCGGACGCCCGGGAGCTGATCCGCACGATCGACGCGCTTCTGGCCCGCCGTTGATCATTGCCGCAAATGACGAATCCGGCACGAATCCAGCTAGATCCATGCCTTGACGCGGCTGGATCGCGATATGGATCGCCCCCAGCACTGGAAATGCGACCGGATTTGGGATAGGCCATCGGCCTCTTCGCAACGCACCGCGCTCGAGGTGCATGGCGACGGGAAGCTGGGGCAGACCGGCTCCGGAACATTCCGGGCGACCCGCGCCAGCTTCCGGCGCTCGCCAGGCTCGATGCGGTGCACCGCGACATCCGTCAATCCTCGCGGAGGGACCGCGAATCTACGGGAGTTCGAATGAGTCGATATCTGTTCACGTCCGAGTCCGTTTCAGAAGGCCATCCTGACAAGATCTGCGACCAAGTCTCGGATGCAGTGCTCGACGCCGCGCTGACAGGCGATCCGCGCAGCCGCGTCGCCTGCGAGACACTGGTCAAGACCGGCTTCGTCGTCATCGCCGGCGAAATCACGACCAAGTCGACGCATCGACTTCGGCAAGGTTGCCCGCGAGACCATCAAGGACATCGGCTACACCGACTCGTCGATGGGCTTCGACTACGAGACCTGCGGCGTGCTCGATCGCCGTCGAGCCGCAGTCGCCCGACATCTCCCAGGGCGTCACCGAAGGTGCAGGCCTGTTCAAGGAGCAGGGCGCGGGCGACCAGGGCCTGATGTTCGGCTACGCGTGCGACGAGACGCCGGAGCTGATGCCCGCTCCGATCATGTACGCGCACGCGCTGATGCGGCAGATCGCCGCGGTCCGCAAGGGCAAGAAGGTGAACTTCCTGCGCCCCGACGCGAAGAGCCAGGTCACCGTCGAGTACGAGAACGACAAGCCCGAAGCGCATCGACGCGGTCGTGGTCTCGACCCAGCACTCGCCGGACGTGAAGCACAAGCAGCTCCGCGAGGCGGTGATGGAGCTGGTCGTCAAGAAGACGCTTGCCGAAGAAGCTCGCTCGACAACAAGACCGAAGTACTACATCAACCCGACCGGTCGCTTCGTCATCGGCGGTCCCTTCGGCGACGCCGGGCTCACCGGCCGCAAGATCATCGTCGACACCTACGGCGGCATGGGCCGTCACGGCGGCGGCGCCTTCAGCGGCAAGGACCCGTCCAAGGTCGATCGCTCGGCCTGCTACTACGCGCGCTACCTTGCGAAGAACATCGTCGCGGCCGGTCTCGCGGCGAAGTGCGAGGTGCAGCTCGCCTACGCCATCGGCGTCGCCAAGCCGGTCGGCGTGTACGTGCAGACCTTCGGCACCGGCAAGGTCGACGAGGAGAAGCTGCAGAAGTACATCGCTTCGCACTTCGACATGCGCCCCAAGGGCGCTGATCGAGGAGCTCGACCTGCTCGCTCCGATCTACCGTCCCACCGCCGCCTACGGTCACTTCGGCCGCGCGCGAGTTCCCGTGGGAGCGTGCCGACCGCGCGCACGAGCTGGCCGACGCGCTGCTTGCCGAAGGCCTCGCGTTCCAAGATGAACGGCGCCGCCAAGGCGAACGGTGCCATCGCGAAGAAGCCGGCGAAGAAAGCCGCGAAGAAGCCGGCGAAAAAAGCCGCGAAGAAGGGTGCACCTCGCGCCCGTGCGACCCGCTAGCACCACGCGCTGAAGCGGGCGTGGCGACAGGCCACCGGACACGCGCCGGTGGCCTGTCGTGTTTCCGGCATCACGTTGCCGAGCGCGCGCGCTGTGTCCGGACGCGCACGCTTCAATTTTCTCATGCCGGTGCGTACTCCCACCGACAAAACGCGTCGAGCGCGCAGCGGGACGCCGCCGGGCGCGTGACACCCGTCTCGTCGGCCGGCTAATCTGCTCAAGTTCGGGTGCGGCCGGCACGGCGCAGGGTCCAGGGCTTCCCATGTAGCGCCCAGCGAGCGTGCCGGTACTGGCCTGCGTAGCGGAGGCGGAGTGGCATGATTCGTTCCTTTGTTGTCGGGGCTGGGAGCATTGGCTTGTGATTGCCGGAGGCCTTTTGGGTGCTCGGTCGACCTCGGGCGGCAGCCACATCGGCGGCGCGGCGGCGGCGCGCAGCGGCGCGCTGAGCGGCTCCGGCGGCAGCGGCGGCACCATCAATCTCGGCGGCTCCGGCGCCGGCGGCGGGTCCAAGCTCACCGGCACGCCCGAACTGCGACCACTGGGACCCCGACAGCGATTTCGACGGCGACGGCTACACCGTGAGCCAGGGCGACTGCAACGACTGCACCGCGCAGATGAACCCGGGCGCCTACGACTACCCGGGCAACGGCGTGGACGAGGACTGCGACGGCATACCCGACGACGAGCCCACCGGGTGCGACAAGCAGACCGTCGACATCGCCTACAACGACCCGATGGCGGCCGCGAAGGCGATTGGTCTGTGCCGCGTGGCCAAGGGGAAGCAGCTGGGGCGTGGTCAGCGCGAAGTACGTCAAGGCCGACGGCAACGCCGGGCATGAACGACGTGTCGCACGGCCTCCTGCCGGGCTTCGGCCCGACCGTGCACCCGCGCCAGGGGAGCACGCTGCTGGCGCTGTCGAGTGGCGCGGCGCGGCGACCCGGCGACCCGGGATTCCACACTCCCGGCGAGCCCAGTGCCTGTGCGGCGACCAGACGGGAACGCACAGCCAGACGCCGCCCGGCTTCCCCATCGACTCGCCCTCCTGCAACGGCGTCCAGACGGCGAACGACCACACCGCCCACGACCCGGCCGCGCTCGAGCTGACGATCAAGACGCCGACTCGAACGCGAACCAGTTCGGCTTCGACTTCGACTTCTACACGGTCGAGTACCTCGTGTACGTCTGCTCGAAGTTCAACGACTTCTTCGTCGCGCTGGTGTCGTCCGCCGCCTTCCAACGCGCAGAGCGGGAACATTTCCTTCGACAGCAAGGGCAACCCCGTCAGCGTCAACAACGGCTTCCTCGAGGTGTGCTCGCCCGGGTCGACCAGCGGCAAGAGCTTCACCTGCCCGAAGGGCACTGCCGAGCTCGCAGGGCACCGGCTTCGAGGGCCATGCGGCCACGGGCTGGCTGCACACGAGCGCGCCCGTCCCGGCCGGGCAAGACATCAAGGTGCGATTCGCCATCTGGGACATGGGCGACGAGATCCTCGATTCCACGGTCCTGATCGACAACGTCACCTGGGACGTCGGCCAGGGCGACGCCAACACGCAACCCGTTCCGCAATAGCCCCTGGACACCACCATGAAGCAAACCCAGCTCATCCTCGGGGGACTCGCGAGCGTAGCGCTCGCGCTCGGCTGCTCCGCGAACACCGGGGGCAGCCATTTCACAGCGGCACTCCGGGCGGTGGCAGCGGAGGCAGCGCCGGTTCCACGGGTGGCGGGCTCGGCGGCTACGGGGCGACCCCGGGCTCCGGCGGCGGCTCGACGGGCGGCAATCTCAATCTGGGCGGCGCGAATGGGGGCGGCACCGGCGGCGGCCAGTCGAGCTGCAACCCGACGCAGCCCGATCAGGACGGCGACGGCTTCACCGTGGCGCAGGGCGACTGCAACGACTGCGATCCCAACGCCAACCCGGGCGCGTACGACGTTCCCGGCGACAAGATCGACGAAGACTGCGACGGCACGCCGGACAACGCGCCGACGAGCTGCGACGGCAAGATCGTCGACATCGGCTACGGCGATCCGATGGACGCGGCACGCGCGATCGGGCTCTGCCAGCAGACGACGCAGAACTCGAAGAAGTGGGGCGTCATCTCCGCCGAGTACGTCAAGGCCGACGGCTCGACGGGCATGAACCAGCTCTCGCACGGTCTCCTGCCCAACTTCGGACCCAACGTGCACGTCCAGGAAGGCAAGCGCATGCTGATGCTGTCCAGCGGCACGGCGCGGCGCCCCGGCGACCCGGGCTACGTGAATGCGGGCACCGCCCCGATGGGCACCACCAGCTCCACGCCACCCGGCTTCCCGATCGACTCGCCCTCGTGCCCGCCGGGCACCATCACGGCCAACGACCACTCGGCGAACGATCCGGCAGCGCTGCAGCTCAGCATCCGCGTCCCGACGAACGCCAAGAGCTTCAAGTTCCAGTTCGACTTCTACACCTAGGAGTACCCGGGCTACATCTGCACCAAGTACAACGACTTCTTCGTCGTGCTCCAGAACCCGGCGCCGCCCAACTCGCAGAAGAGCAACATCTCCTTCGACAGCCAGGGCAACCCCGTCAGCGTGAACAACGGCTTCCTCGAGGTCTGCGCACCCGGCACGCACGGCGGCAAGACGTTCCAGTGCACCAAGGGCACGAGCGAGCTGTCGGGCACCGGCTACGCGACAGGCGCTGCCACCGGCTGGCTCGAGACGCAGTCGCCGGTGAAGCCCGGCAGCGTCATCCAGCTGCGCTTCGCGGTCTGGGACATGGGCGACCACGTCCTCAGCTCCAGCGCGCTGATCGACAACTTCACCTGGTCTGCCGACGCCGCCAAGGAACCCGGCACCAAGCCGGTCCCGGTTCCGCAGTAGCAGCTCCGAGCGCCCCCTGGTGGGGCTGCTAGCGCACGCAGTTGCGGCCGGCGCTCTTGGCGGCGTAGAGCTGCGCGTCGGCTCGCTCGTAGAGGCGCTGCGCCTGTTCATCGCTGCCGGAGACGCGCTCCGCACAGCCCAGGCTCACCGTGACGGGGATCGTCGAGTCCTCGAACGTGAAACTCGCCGCCTCGACGGCCGCGCGGATGCGTTCGGCCGTTTCCTGGGCTGTCGAGAGCGGCGAACCGTTGCAGAGCACCGCGAACTCCTCGCCTCCGACCCGCGCCAGGAGCTGGCCCGCCGATACCTGCCCGGCCACGACGGCGGCGACCTGGCGCAGCACCGCGTCGCCGGCGGTGTGGCCGTGCGTGTCGTTGACCTGCTTGAAGTGATCCAGATCGAACACGATCAAGCTGATGGCGGTCGGGTTGAGACGCGAGCGCCACACGGCGTTGTTCAGGCTCTCCTCGAAGTGGCTCTTGTTGTGGATACCGGTGAGCCCGTCGAAGCGCATCGAGACGCTGGATTTCCTCGTGATACGCGCCTTCGATGTTGCCGCCCGCGATGTACTTGAGCAGGACCTTGCCGATCTGCGGCCGGTCTCCGTCCGACGAGCTCGCACTCGGTGATGCGCTTCTCGTTCACGTAGGTGCCATTGGTCGAGCCCAGATCCACCAGCTTGTGCGTCTGGCCGGTCCACTCGACGCGCGCATGCCGGCGGCTCACCGAGTCGACGTCGAGCTGCAGTCCCGAGGTCGAACCCCGACCTATCTCGACCGGCTGCTCGCCCAGCGGGAGGCGCTGGCCGAGCTTCGGCCCCGTGATCACGACGAGATACGCCTGCTGCGGTCCGACTATCCGGATGGAGCCGCTGGCGTCACGGGTGATCGTGACCTCTACGGTGGTTTCGTACAGATCGTGGTCGGCCACGAGTAATCCCGAAGGGTATCACAGCCTTCTGGCGGCCGCGAGGCTGGCCGGGAAGGGCCCGCTCCTCTGCCACAGGAACGGCCCGGCCGCGCCGGGGGACCGCGGCGGCCGGGTGTTCGTCCACGGACGATCAGATATCGAAATACAGGTGGAACTCGAGCGGCGTCGGGTAGAGCCGCGCCTGCTGCAGCTCGTGCTCGCGCTTGTAGTCGAGCCACATCTCGACCACGTCCTTCGTGAAGACATCGCCCTTGAGCAGGAACTCGTGGTCGCGCTCCAGCCCATCAAGTGCGTTCTCGAGGGAAACCGGCATCCGCGGAACCTCTTTCAGTTCCTCGGGCGACAGCGAGTAGATGTCCTTGTCCAGCGGATCGCCCGGGTCGATCTTGTTCTGGATGCCGTCGAGGCCCGCCATCATCATCGCCGAGAAAGCGATGTACGGGTTGCAGGTTCCATCGGGGAAGCGCAGCTCGAGGCGGCGTGCCTTCGGCGAGGGCGAATAGGTCGCAATGCGGATCGCGGCCGAGCGGTTGCGGCTCGAGTACGCCAGGTTCACCGGCGCCTCGAAGCCCGGCACCAGCCGCTTGTAGCTGTTGGTGGTCGGGTTCGTTATCGCGGCCAGCGCCTTGGCGTGCTTGAGGATGCCGCCCACGTAGTAGAGCGCCATTTCGCTCAGCCCGGCATAGCCGTCACCGGCGAAGAGCGGCTTACCGTCCTTCCACAACGACTGGTGGCTGTGCATGCCGTTGCCGTTGTCGCCGTACATCGGCTTGGGCATGAAGGTGGCCGTCTTGTTGTTCTGGTAGGCCACGTTCTTCACGATGTGCTTGAACCACATCAGCTTGTCCGCCATGCGTGTCAGCGAATCGAAGCGCATGTCAATCTCGCCCTGACCGGCGGTGGCCACCTCGTGATGGCTGACCTCGACTTCAATGCCCACCGACTCCATCGCCAGGCAGATATCCGTGCGGATATCCATCTGCGTATCGTTCGGCGGACACGGGAAATAGCCTTCCTTGTGCCGGATCTTGTGCCCGAGGTTCGGCCCCTCGTCCTTGCCGGTGTTCCAGTCCGCTTCGACGCTGTCGATCTGGTAGAAGCTGCCCTTCGAGCCGGCCTCGTAGCGCACGTCGTCGAAGATGAAGAACTCCGCTTCGGGCCCGAAGAAGACGGTGTCGGCGATGCCGGTCGACTTCAGGTAGGCCTCCGCCTTCTTGGCGATGTGGCGCGGGTCACGCGAGTAGTTCTGCCTCGTGATGGTGTCCTGCACGGTGCACTGCAAAGACAGCGTGGGGTGCTTCGTGAAGGGATCCATCACCGCGGTGACGGGATCCGGGATCAGCAGCATGTCGCTCTGGTTGATGGGCTGGAAGCCGCGGATCGAGGAGCCGTCGAATCCGAAACCCTCCTCGAAGGACTCTACGGACAACCTCTTGAACGGCACGCTCGTGTGCTGCCACTTGCCCGGCAGATCGATGAACTTCAGGTCGACCATGACCGCGTCGTGCTTCTTGCCCAGCTCGATGACTTCTTTCGGTTCCATTTCGCTGTCTCTCCTGTCTCTTGCGCGTCCGCTGCCACGCTCCTCAGATTGCTTCTTCGCCCCGCTCACCGGTACGGATACGCACGGCTTCGTCGATCGGCCCCACGAAAATCTTCCCGTCCCCGATACGACCTGTCTTGGCGCTCTTTTCAATCGCGTCAATGACCTGATGCGCGAGATCGTCCGGGATCACGATCTCGATCTTTACCTTCGGCACGAAGTCGACGACGTACGCCGACCCCCTGTAGACCTCCTTCTTGCCGCCGGTGCGTCCGAATCCCTTCACCTCGGTGACGGTCATCCCCTGGATGCCGACCTCGGACAGGGCATCCTTCACCTCGTCCAGCTTGAAGGGCTTGATGATCGCTTCGACCTTCTTCATTTTCGCTCTCCACTTCAGTGCGGTCGCGGGCGGCTGGGAGCCAGCCGCGCGCGATACGCGCGACCCGGCTTCCAACGTCGGAACGGGTTCGCCTCGCGTCCAGGGGTCGAGTAGCGGGAGCCACGTTTCCAGAATGTTTCAGACTCGATTCGTGCGCATAAGCGCCCCGATCCTGTCCTTTCTGTCCCGCCCGGCAGCGCGAAGATGACGCTCGTCAAGCCCGCGCGCCGGTTCGGGCGCCCGGGTCGCTACGCGGCCACAAGGCTCGCCTCGTTCGGCTAGCATCCGGTCGAAGTGACAACGACTCCGCCCGTCGAGAACATCGGCCACTACCCGACCCCCGTATTCCGCGCCGACGCACTATGCAGCGACGGGGCGGAGCTGTGGATCAAGAACGACGGCGTCGTCAACGACGTGTACGGAGGCAACAAGGTCCGCAAGCTCGAGCTCGTGCTGGCGGACGCGCTTCAGCGGGGTGCGCGCCGCATTGTCACGGTGGGTGCGTTCGGCAGCCACCACGTGCTCGCCACGACGGTGTTCGCGCGCCAGCGGGGGCTCGGCGTGGCAGCCGTACTGTGCCCGCAGCCGTGGACCGAGCATGCCGAGGCGACGCTGCGCGCCGGGCTCGGTCTGGGGCTGGAGGTGGTCACCGCTGGATCGATGGCGCGTGTGCCGCTGCACGTGCCGCGGCTGCTCCGGCGCGGCGACTACTTCGTGCCGCCGGGTGGCTCGAGCGTGCTGGGCACGCTGGGCTACCTGCGCGCGGTCCGCGAGCTGGTCGGGCAGATCCGGGCAGGCGAGCTGCCGGAGCCGGACGTGATCGTGGCGCCGCTCGGATCCGGCGGTACCGTGGCCGGCCTGCTCGCCGGAGTCCGGCGCGAAGGCCTGCACTCGCAGGTGATCGGTGTACAGGTCGCAGTCGGCAGGATGGTCAGCGAGGCGATGGCGCTGACGCTGGCGTGGGCGGCCCTGCGCCGCGAGGGCATGGCCGGCAGCGGCCTGGGACTCGCGCGTCGGCTGGAGCTCGACGATTCCCATCGGGGCCGGGGCTACGGCTGGCCGACTCCCGCGGGTGAGCGCGCAAGCCAGCTGGCCAGCCGCGCCGGCCTCCAGCTGGACCCGACCTACACCGCGAAAACATTCGCGAAATCACTCGAGCTGGTGGGGAGTCCCGGTCCCGCCCGCGACGGGGGCCGGGCGCCGGGCCGAAAGGCCCGCAAGCCGGGGCAGCCGTTTCGCGTGCTCTACTGGCATACTCTTTCGGCCGCGCCGCTCGAGCCCCTCCTTTCGCGGGGCCCGGCTTCGGGCGAGCTGCCGGCCACGCTGCGTGACCTGTTCCTGCGAAGCTGACGCCCGTATAGTCCCAGAGCAGCCCTGCGCGCCTACATGACCGCCCGAAAATCGGAGACTGATCACGCATCGCGCTCGCTGTGCCGCAAGCGGGGGGGTCGTGGACCGAGAACGAAACGGACCGCGCTACCGACACCGCGGTCAACGCAGGGTCCGCGAAAAGCGTCGGGGGTGGTGATGTAGATGCCGCCGCCCAATCGGTCAAAGGTCCCGATAGGTACCGTCCTGGAGGGAAAATTCCGCGTCACGAAGGAGATCGGTCGTGGCGGCATGGCGGCGGTGTACGAAGCCGAGAACATCGACATCGGCAAACGCGTCGCCGTGAAGATCCTTGCGGCGGAGCTTCTGACCTCGCGCGTCGTCCGCGAGCGCTTCATCCGCGAGGCGCGCGCCTCCGCCGCCATCCGCAGTCCCCACATCTGCGATGTCTACGACAGCGGCATGTACGACGAGCGGCCGTTCCTCGTCATGGAACTGCTCGAGGGCGAGAGTCTGTACGACCTGCTCACGCGCAAGCACCGCCTCGACATCGACACCACGCTGACGGTCGCGACCCACTCGTGCCGCGGGCTCGCCAAAGCGCACGAGACTGAACGTCGTGCACCGCGACCTGAAACCGGAAAACATCTTCCTCACGCGCAACGAGGAAGGCGAGACGATCGCGAAGATCCTCGATTTCGGTCTCGCCAAGTTCTACGAGCCGACCGGCGGCGATGCCGAACAGGCCCGGCTGACGCGCGAAGGCGCGCTGTTCGGGACGCCGGCCTACATGAGCCCCGAGCAGGCCAAGGGCCAGGGCGAGGTCGACCACCGCTGCGACCTGTGGGCGCTCGGCTGCATCGTGTACGAGTGTCTGACAGGGCAGACGGTGTGGAACGTCGACCAGGGCGTCGCGATGATCCTGGCCCAGATAGCGGGGGCGCCGATCCCGAAGCCCTCGCGCCTGCGTCCCGATCTTCCGCCGAGCTTCGAACCGTGGTTCCTCAAGGCGCTGGACCGCGACCCGGAAAAGCGCTTCCAGACGGCCAAGGAGTTCGCCGAAGCGCTCGCTGAAGCGCTCAAGCCCCAGCCCGGCGCGACGCGCGCCCCGCTCGCCAGCACCGAGCTGGAGGGACGCGCGGTCGATGAGCTGATCAGCAGCGAGCTGGTCAGCGCGGAGCTCTTGAGCGCCTCCGGCAACCAGCCGCTGGTGGGGGCGCCTCCCGCGCCGAGCTCGCAACCCACCAGCACGCAGAACGTCGATCTGCCGCCGGCCTCGAGCGCCGCTCGCGGAAGCGAACGCGGCCCGGGCCGCGCCCTCGCGGTGCTTCTGGTGACCGCGCTTCTGGTTCTCGGTGGCTACGCGGTCTGGCTGTACGTGCTGCATCCCCCACCCCCGAAGGCCGTTGCAGCCGTGGCGCCGAGCGCACGACCCGCTGCCAGCGAGGACAGCGGCAAGCCGCACGAGTCGTTCAAGCCCCGGGAGAGCGACCCCTACGCACTGCAGATCGCCTCGGCACAGAGCTGGCTGCTTCGCGGCAACCGCGAAAACGCCATGAAGATGTTCAAGGAGGCGTTCAACAACGGCGGCACAGGCGTCTCGCGCTCGCTGCTCGCGCAGGCAGGCGTCGCTCTAGCCAAGAACGACGACCGTTGCCAGGTCACCGGACTCGGCCGTCCCCGGCCGTTCGATCTCGTGTCGCCCGTCTCGCGCCCGACGCTGGCATTGACACCGGTCGGACTGGTCGTCGCCTGGGTCGACACCCACCAGGACAAGACGCGCCGGCAGGGGTTCGCGACGGTGCTCGACAACGCGCTCCGGCGCGTCTCTCCTGCTCGTCTCATCACGCCCGAGTCGACGGCCGTACGGCACCCGCAGCTGCTCGCGGCGGGCAACCGCCTGGCGTTCATCTACTGGGACGGTGCCGGAGACGAACCCGGCGTGTACGTCCGCCTGCTCGAAACCGACGGCCGCATCGCCGGACCGGCTCGGCGCATCTCCGAGGTCAAGCGCAACGAGTTCTATCCGGCTCTGGTCCGCGTGGGCGACGGCACGTTCTGGGCCGTGTGGGAAGAGGACGTCGATCCGGGCGGCGAGGATCTGATGGCCCGCCGACTGAACGCGGATCTCGAGCCGATGCACAAGGCCGTGCGGCTCACGGCGTTCATCCACAAGCGCGCCAGCACCACGAGCGCCGGCAAGCCGGACGTGGCGATAGCGCACGACCAACTCAACATCGTGTTCTCGCTGCAGCGCGGCAAGCAGGAGTCACAGATCATGCGCCTGCGGATCGCGCTCTCCGACCCCGCACTCGAGACAGGCGTGGTCGACGAAAAGCCGAAGAAGGGCAAGCACGGCAAGAAGAAACCGGAGGACCGCTTCATCGGGGATCTCCGCCCGGTCAGCACGGCGCACGGAAAGAACGCCCAGCCCCGCATCGCCTGCACCAAGGAAGGCTGCTTCGCCGTGTGGGACGACGAGAAGGCCGGCGCCCTGGCCTCGTTCCTCGACCGGGAGAAGGGGCAGGCCATCTGGCGGCGCGAGTTCGCCAGCAAGGGCTCGCGGCCGGCCGTCGCAGCTTCCGCCGGCGGCGCCATGGTGGCGTGGTACGAGGCCTCCCGGGTCCGGCTCGCACGCATCACCCGCGACGGCATCGAGAAATCCAGCGTCCTGGCCCGGGTCAGCGGCTACCAGCCCTATCCGGCGATCGTTGCAGGATCCGAAGCCAACCAGTGGTACATCACCTGGAGGGACTACGAGGCCGGCCATCTGGAGGCCTTCGTGGCTCGTGCCAAGTGCAAGTGACGAGAAGGAACCATGCGAAGCGGCCAACCTGAGGTCGCTGGTGCGCAACCGATGCCGACGCCGCAGATGTTGAGCATTCCATCCAGAGCCGCTTTGCGGAAATCCCCAATCGAAACGCCGCGCGCGCTGCTCTTGCCCATCGACGCCGCGGACGGCCCGGAGATCTGGGCCGCCGTCGACAACTCGCGCTGGCACCTGGAGCGCTGGCTGCCGTGGGTGCCCTTCAACAACACGCCCGAAGCAAGCCAGCGCTATGCCGAGGCGTGCGCCGCAGACTGGGATGCGGGACGGGCGGTGCGTTTCGCGATCCGCGATCGCCAGACGCGCGAGCTGCTCGGTGTGGTCGGACTCGACTCCTGCGTGCACCTGCACCGTTCCTGCGAGCTCGGCTACTGGCTCAAGCGCGAAGCCACCAATCGCGGGCTGATGACCGAATCCGCGCGCGCCTGCGCCGAGTTCGCGATCCAGCGCATGGGCGTGCACCGCATCCGCTGCGCTGCCGCCACGACCAACTACCAGAGCCTGCGCGTGATCGGCCGCCTGGGCTTCCGCTTCGAGGGACTGGCGCGCCAGGCCGAGTTCGTGCAGAACCGCTGGCTCGACCACGCCGTGTTCGCCCGGCTCTCCACCGACGAGTAGAGGTTCCGGTGCAGGTGGGCCGGCGGGACGCGAGTGGTAGCCTGGGGGGAACGTGCGTTCCAGGCGACAGCTTCCGTTCCTGACGCTTGCGCCGGCCGTGGTCGTCATCGTCGGCATCGCGGCCGCCCTGGCGATCGCGGCGCGCGGCGTATCGGACCTGCATTCGCAGAGCGACCACGCCGCGGCACTGCAGAGCCGCCTGCTAGCCCTTACGCTGTCCGAACGGCTTCGCGCCACGGCGCTCGAGGACCGGACGACCGTCGTCGAACGAGCTGCCAGCCGTTCCGGCGCCGAGATCCTGCTCGTGCGCCAGGACGGGCGCATCCTGGTCGACGGAAGCCTGTCGCCGCCCAAACGCAACGAGCTGATGGACCTCCTGGTCGAGGGCCAGGGCGAGACGACCACCGGCCTCGGGCGCACGCGTTTCTTCGTCGCGCCGCTCAGCGCGCCGTTCGAGCACATGTCCGTCGTGAGCTTCGTGCGGGCTCCCGAAGCTCCGTTCGCGGTGGGTTCACTCGTGACGTCGGTCGCCGCGCTGACCACAATCCTCATCGGCGCCGCCGCGCTGGTCGCCTTCGCGCTCGCGCGCGACGTGCACTCCGACGTCGACTACGTGAGGCAGCGCATCGTGGACATGGCGGACGAGGGAGCCGAACCCGGCGGCCAGCCCATCGCCGTGCGAACGGACGACCAGATAGGACTCTTGACCAGCGCCTTCAACGTACTGGTCGAGCGCTTCACCGCCGCCGAGCACGCCTACCGCCAGGATCTCGCCGGGGCGCTGGCCTACGATCGCGATCGCAGCGCGTTTCTGGCTGCGCTCAGCCACGAGCTCAGGACGCCGCTCAACACAATCCTGGGCTTCACCGAGGTCCTGCTGAGCGAGGTCGACGGGCCGCTCAGCGACGACGCCCGCGAGAACCTCGTGGTGGTGCGCGGCAGCGGCCAGCACCTGCGTTCGCTCATCGACGACATCCTCGACCTGTCCGCACTGGAATCGGGAGAGCTCCGGCTGGACCGGCGAAAGGTCGACCTGCTGTCCATCGCCGAGGAAGTCGTTCGCGAGGCCCGGGTGACGGCGCAGTCCAAGCCTCTGCAGGTCGAGCTGTCCGGCGAGCACGCTCCAGCCTGGGGCGACGCGCGAAGGCTCAGGCAGGTCGTGGGCAACATCGTCAGCAACGCCGTCAAGTTCACCGCCGAGGGCCGGGTCAGCGTGCGCGTCGAGCCGCGGGGTCGCTTCGCCACGTTGATCGTCAGCGACACCGGTCCGGGCATCGCGCCGGAGGAACAGGCCGCAATCTTCGAGGAGTACCGCCAGGCCGGCGACGCGGCGTCGCGCCGCGTGGGCACCGGGCTGGGCCTCGCGATAACCAGGCGCCTGGTGCAGATGCACGGCGGCCTTGTCGAGCTGTCGAGCGAGCTCGGCAAGGGCTCCACGTTCACGATCGTGCTGCCGTCCACCAAAGAGCAGGTGGGGGCCGCGCCGCGTGGCAGCCGGCCCTCGATCGCGCCGCACATCGCATCCGGAGAGGCGCCCGGATGATCGACGCGGCCGCACGGCTCATCCGCCGCGTCCTGGGCTGGCAGATCCTGTTCACGCTGGCGGTCAGCTCGCTGGTGTCGCTGCTCGCACCGCCGATGCTCCTCTTGCGCAACGACATCGCCGTGGTCGCCGGCCGCGCACTCCTGCTGGCGATCCTGGCGGGCGGCGCCGTCACGCTTTTCCGCAGCTGGTGGTCGCTCAGGCGGCATCGCTTCGTGCTGCGCGTCCTCGCTCTCGGTTCGCGCTCGGTCGAGCCGTTCGAGATGCAGGAGCTCGAGGGCGAGCCCTGGCACGTCACACTCGGTTGGGTCGGCCCGTCCTTCGTGGCGCTCGGCCTCGTTGCAACGATTGCGCGCCCCGGCATCCTCGACCTGACCACGGGGATCAGCCTGGGGCTTCTGGGTGCTGTTATCGTCGCCGCCGCTTCGCTGCCGCTGCACGTCTTCGTGCGGTCAGCGGTCCTGCGCGCCATCGAGCTTTCGCCACCAGAAGTGATGCGCGAAGTCGCCGAGGCGGCGCAGAGGAGCGGCGCGCCGCGGCGCAAGGTCGCGCGGCGGCTGCTCGCTGCGGTGGCAACGCCCGTTGCTTTTGTCGCCATCGGCTCGGCGCTGATCGCCAATGCGCACCTCAGGCGCGCCGACGAGCGCCAGCGCGAGGAGACCGCGCGGGCGCTGGCGCGCTCCGCGTTCGAGATCGGTCCGGGCGTGGTGCCGGGCGCCGGGCTGGAGGGCGCCATCGACCGCGCCGCCAAGCTCGGCTTCATCGCCAACGTCGCGCCGGACAATCCGGCCAGCTACGCCGTGGAACGCGACGAGGACGGCGTGGTCGATCTCGTCACCCCGCTCGACACCGGCAGCGCGGAGGTCCGCTTCAGCGGCTCCACGATCAGCGTGCTGAGCTTCGAGTCGCTGCTCATCAGCCTGCTCGCGATGGGCGTGGCCGCCCTGCTCGGGGTGCTGCTCGGACGCGCGCTCGGCGTCGACCTATCCAACGCCACCCGCGGCGTCCGGCTCCTCGGCACCGAAGCGGTGATCAGCGGCGGAACGCGCGTGGTGCGACCGGCGCGCTTCCGCGTGGTGGCCGAGCTCGGGCAGGCGATCGAGCGCCTGGCGGATCGCTTCCGCGTGTTCGCGCGCGCACAGGAGCGGGCCATCGAAGCCCGCGCGGCCACCACGCGCATGCGCGGGCTGTTCTTCGCCAGCGTCAGTCACGACCTGAAGAGCCCGCTGAACGCCATCCTCGGTTTCACCGAGCTCGTGCGCCAGCTCGAACCGGTAAGTGCGGGGCAGATAGAGAGCCTGGACATGATCGAACGGCGCGGACGCGAGCTCCTGGCGTTGATCGAGACCATCCTCGACGCCGCGCGCGTCGAGGCCGGCCAGCTCACGCTGATACGTGACCGCGTCAAGATCAGCGATCTGCTCGGACAGGCCATCGAGAAGGGCCGCGACCTGGGCGGCGACCGCCCTGTGGAAGTGGTCGGGGAGATCAGCGAAGGCATCCCCGAGCTCGAGGTCGATCGCCTGCAGATCGGCCGGGCCCTCGCCACGCTGATCGGGCACGCGATGCGGAGCGCCGAACGCGGAGTGGTACGCGTCAAGGCGAGCCCCGGCTCGGCGCGCCGGCTGCATATCGCGATCGATCTGCCGAGCCGTCGCTTCAGCGCCCGGCAGCTCGAGGCCATGCTCGATCCGACACGCAAGCCGGGTGCGAGCGTTCACCGCGGACTGGCGCTCGGCATGAGCCTGGCGCGCTCGGTCGTGGAGCTGCACGGCGGCCGGGTGCGCGTCGAGGATCTGGGCGTGGAGGGCGCGCGTTTCATGGTGCGCCTGCCCATCGACAGCGACGCCGCGGCGATCGCGCCGGCGGACGCGAGCTCGCGCTTCCAGAGCTCGCGACCGCCCGGGCGGCTGCCACGATCCTAGTTGGCGGGCCAGGGATCAGCAGGGATCTTCGAGTCGGTCGGGGCCACCGCGCCGTTCGTGATCAGCACGGCGCGCAGCTGGGTCATCAGATCCACGTCCGCCTTGATGTCGTCGTCGCCGGTCCCGGAGTTGGCGGTGGTGTTGTAGTCGTTGGCCGCTGCCGCCAGCCGGTCCAGCCCCGCGATCGCCTCGGTGGTATCGCCCTTGTTCCAGAACGCGTCGCAGGCGTGCGACAGGCCCAGGTAGATGTTGAGCATCAGGAACGACTTTTCGATCACGGCCGGATCGGTGGCGTCGAAGTAGCCCTCGGGGCGCGTGCTCCAGGGCGGGTCCGGGTAGTGCACCGTAACCGTGTCGTAGACGATGTTGTTCGTACCCGGTTCCCGGTAGGTCACGTCCACCACCGCCACATCCGCGTCCGTGATGCCGCTGCCGTCGTCGGCCGTGAGCTTGGGATCGACCTGCACCAGCAGCGCCGAGCCGCCGCCGCGGCGTCCACCGGTCTTCGTCACGTCGCTGGCCGACTGGCGGTGCGCGAGGAACAGGCTCGGCACCTCGATCTTCGCGCCGTAGCTGGTGTTCTGCCAGAACGGCGAGCCGTAGGCCTGGCCGAAGCTGTACTGGGCGGCAGCGTGGACACGCAGCGTCAGATCGTAGGCGATCGGCACCGTGAAGTAGTTGAGCTCCTCGGTGAACACGTCGCTCACGGCGCCCGAGTCCTCGAGGAAGTAGTAGTTGCCGTCCGCCTGCAGCGCGAGCTGGCTCATCAGCTGGGCATTGAAGCTGGTGCCGAGCCCGATGGTGGTCAGCCCGATACCGTCGGAGTTGTATTTCTTGCTCATCGCGAGGATGTCGGCCGGGTTGGTATCTCCCGAGGTGGGCTGGCCGTCGCTCAACAGGATCACGCGGTTCTGCTTCCCGCTGTCGTAGTTCTTCTGCAGCTCCTGGAAGCCGCGCTCGAGGCCTCCGTAGAAATTCGTGCCGCCGCTCGCGGTCAGCCCGTTCACGATCGTGTGCAGCGCCTGTCGATTGCCGGTGATGTCTGCCATCGGGAACGCCACGTGCACGTCGGTGCTGTAGGTCACCAGCCCGAAGCGGTCGCCGTCCTTCAGGCCGTCCACCAGCAGGTTCAGCCCCTGCCGGACGAAATCGATCTTGCCCGCCGAACCCATCGATCCGGACACGTCGACCGCCACCTCCAGGTCGAGCGGCGGACGCGAGCCGGGATCGGCCGAGAGCGGCGAGTTGAGCCCGAACTGCAGCAGCGTGAAGCCCTGGCGATCGTAGAGGTTATTCATCACGCCCAGCATCGGCTGCAGGCAGACGCTGTGGCCGCAGCTCGGAGGCGGGAGCTTTTCGTAGTGCTCGGCGAAGAAGCCGGAAGCGTCGAAGTCACCCGGGTGCGGCACCTGGCCGGCGTCGAGCAGCTTGCGGAAGTAGCCGAAGTCCTGCGAGCCGCCGAGATTGACGTTGGTGTTCGAGCCCGGGGCCGCCGCGCCGCCGCCACCGCCGCTGCCGCCATAGGCGCCGCCCGGTCCGGCATATCCGGCTCCCGCCGCGCCCCCGTAGCCCCCGCCGGAGCCGCCCGATGCGTAGTTGCCGCCCCCGCCGGCTATGCCGCCGCCGTGGTCGTAGGCCGCTGTCGAGCTGCCGTCGGCGCTCGCCCCGCAGCCCGCGAGCACGAGGCCGGCGGCCGCGAACAGCGCGAGCAGCGAAACGGAACGGAAAGCATGGGGACCGGAAAGCAGGGACATGGAGACCTCCTCGTAGAGCAAGCCCCCCCATCCACAGCAATCGACGTGCCAGCTGCGACGGGGCACGCTCTGCGGGTTTGCAGCCCCCCGCCCTGATCCGGCTGGCACAGGCTGACACAGATGTCAGGCACACGCTGACACCCGCTCGCTAGCGGACGATGATCACGATCGTCCCCTTGCCCATCCCGCGGCCGGACTGGACGCCGTTCCAGCCGGCGGGCAGCTGCGGGTCGGTCCACGCAAAGAGCGTGCGGCCGTCCCGGGGCGAGAGGTTGATGCAGCCGGCGCTCATCGGCTCGCCGAAGCTCTCGTGCCAGAACGCTGTGTGCAGGGCGTAGGGAGGGTCGAAGTACTGCGTGTCGGGCACGTCGGCGATCCAGAACCGGCGGGGTTCCTTCGGGTCGGGGGTCATCATCGCCGCGCGATGCTTCATCTGGATGCGGAAACGCCCCATCGGCGAACTGCCGGTCTTCAGAGGCGGCACGCCTTTCCGCGGAGGTCCGCCGGCGCCGGGGCTGACCAGCGTCGCGAACACCGGACGCGCGCCCTCATACGCGACGAGCGTGCCCTTGGTGATGCTCACGATCAGCCACTTGTCCGTCTTGGCGATGCCGTAGGGCAGCTTGTCGCGCCGCCGGGCCACGGTGGCGTCGCTCTCGGCAATCCACAGCCGCCTGCCCTTCGCATCCCGAGCGCGCGTCGGCAGATAGCTCTGCTTGCCGCTCGTCTGCGCCTCCACCGACTCGAGCCCGACCTCGGTGCGCACGGCCCAGCTGTTTCCGGTCGCCTTGAAGGAGCCGTCGTCCCCGCGGACGTACTCCGGCTTCGCGCTCGCGCGCATCCAGGCGATCGGCAGCTTCACCGCGGCGCCCAGATGCACCCCGTGGAACTTCGACTCGCTATACGGCCGCACGCGGTCGGCCGGCACGACGGTGCCGTCGGCGCTCAAGAGCCAGGTGCGCCCCTCGTGACGAAAGCTCTTCGTGTACGCCAGTATCGAGCCGAGCGGGATGATGCGGCGCACGAGCTTCTTCTCGTGCGCGTGTGCGATGGATCCGCCGTCCGCCAGAAACCACGGCAGCTTGTCCTTCGCCCGGATCGCGCGGACCTCCGCCAGCTTCTCGTGCCCGCGGTTACCCCACGACTGCGGTCCGAAGCTGCCCGGCTTGCCCATGTAGCGCTCTTCCTGCTTCCACTCCTCCGGCGTCGGCAAGCGCCGGTACATCGGCGCGCCGTTCGACAGCGCGTAGTGGAACGGCAGCGTGCCGCCGAGCGGCGCGACGAGCTGCATGCCGCGCAGGTAGCGGCTGTCACCCGAGAGCGCGCTGGTCCAGTCGAGGCACACGTAGCCCTCCGGCTCGACCCGGTAGAAGCCCTTCGGGCAGCCCGCGCCGCGCACCGGCTTGGCACTCTTCAGCTTCACCGACGTTCCAGGCCGGACGTAGCCGAGCCGCTCGCGCCAGTGCCCCTTCTCGGGCTTTTCGTAGATCCACGTCGTCTTGGCGCGGCTCCAGATGCGCGTCGGCGCGGGCCGCGCGTCCGCGTCGCCCGCCGGGGCATCGCTGGCCGCCTTCGAATCCGCGGAACGATCGGCGAACGCCGCCGGCGCCAGCGAGAGCACCAGCGCCGCTATCCAGACCCTCCGCCGACGCAGCACGCCTCCCACTGTCGACGACAAGGCCCTTCGTTTCAAGGGGGCGCACCCAACCAGGTACCAGAGCAGGCGCGCCCCATCCGTCCCCGCAGCCCAGAGGCCGCGCGGTCTACCAGTCGCCTTCCGCGACCAGCTCGTAGGCGGGGCTGGCCTCGCCCTTGCCCTTGTACTTGGCGAGCACGGCCACCATCGTGCCGTTCTTCATGCTGTCGGGGTTGAAGCCCTTCACGTCTGTCAGCTTCACCAGGAAGAACTGGCGGCTCATGCCCATGACGTCGCCCTTCTGGCGCGGCGTGTAGGTGACGCCAATGCTGAAGCCCTTGTCGCCGGCGTTCGTCAGCGGCCCGGTGAACAGCACCCACTTGCCCTTCGCCATCGCGTCGAACGCGCTCATGGCCTTCTCCTTGGCCTTGAGTGCCTTGTTCTTCTTCAACTTGTCCTGAAGGTCCGCCATCACCAGAAAGCCCTTCGCTTCGGGATGGGCCTTGTCGATCTTGTCGCGGCGCGCATCCGTCAGCTTGGTGTCGAGGTGACTGGGGCGCTCCGGCTTCGCCGCCGGCTTCGGCGCGGGGGTGGCCGCGGGCGGCGGCGTGGCGGCAGCCGTCGTAGTGGGCTTCGGCTTTGCGTTGGCGGTCTTCGTGGCGTTGTCGCAGCCGCCCGCCAGAAGCGCGAGGCAGGCCGCGGTCACGATCGAGGTCTTGACGGTCGTCATGGCCCCACGAGACCGCGGCAGGCCGCGCGTGTCAAACGTGACGCGCGGCCGACCGGCTACCGCCACGACGGCATTTTCCGTGGAACCACGCCCAGGCCGGCCACCAGCCCGCGGGCCTCCGCCTGCGCTCGCCGGTGATAGGCTCGTGGGCGAGCGGGTGACGTGGACAGGGTGGGCGGCGCTGCTGCTCGTAGCGCTCGGCTCCGGCTGCCATCGCTCCAGGCCGGCGCCTGCCAGCTCGACGACGGGCTCCGAAAACCCCGAGCCGCGCCCCACCGCCTCCACGCCGACCCAGGGAAGTTGCTGAGGCTGTCCGAACCTGGCTCCACACGGATGCGTATGCCCGGCGCGTCAACCAACACGTTCCTGGCGGACGAAGATGCCTGGATGGAATCACGTTTCTGACAGGCTCGGCGCTGCAGGCGGCCCCTCCCGCCCGCGCGCAGCGCCCAACGGGCGCGAGCATGGGCGCCCTCGAGCCACCGGCTCCGGCCCCATCGCCAAGCGCGCCGCCGTTGCCCTCCGCGAAGAGCGCGCCGCTCCCCTCGCCCAAGCCGTCGCCCCGGCCCAAGAAGACCGTGCCGCTCGCTCCCACCAGGATGCGGCAGCAGAAGAACGCACCGGAGCCGTCGCAGCAAGCGCCCGCCCGCTCGAACGCGCTCCCCCGGAAGTCGAGCGCCAAGCCCTCGGTGGGCAGCAACAACAGTCTGTGATCGGTCGCGTCACACTCGGGACCTCCGCCCCGATAGACAGATGAAGCGCCCGCGGTAGTGCGAGATCGTCGGTTCGAGCCCTCGCCGAATTCCGCCAGGAAATATCCAGCGCCGGAACGATCGCCGCACTTCGTCGTCGACGAACAGGACGGTCCACGTGGAAATTACGACCCCCTTTGTGGACCCTCATGGATATCCTGTGGGGGGGGGGGGTCAAGTGCCTTCTTCAAATGCGTGGGATGACAGATGTGTGGCGGCTTCGCCTACCTCGTGTCGAGCACGTACCGCCAGCGCCCCACCATGGCTCGCCGACGGACCGGACGCGCCCTCTCTCCCATCCGGCGTTCACAGCTCGCCCAGCAACTGCTGGATGGTCGCCCTGAGCCGATCCGCATCGGATAGAGGAATTCCAAGGCCGGCGCTGCACCGCGCGCGCCGCTCCGCGTCTGCGAGATAGGCGAGCGCCGCTTTCTTCAGCGCTTCGCGCGGCGCGCTCTTGTACGCGGACTCGGCAGCATGCCACGCCCGATCGGGTATTGGACCGTGAGCGGCGCGGAGCGCGGCCAGGTCGACGAGATCGCGGAAAAGCGAGTCGGAGTCCGCCCAGCGATCACAGTTGGCGAGGAGCTTCTCGGCGTAGCAGTCGGGGATGGCGAGGCAGGCAACGGGCGCCCACGCGGGTCGAACTGGTGCGGAAAGCTGGATCCGGGCTTCGCGGACGAGCTCCACGCGCACCGTGCGACCTGCGACGACAGCAGGAAAGCGCACCCCGTACTGGTCGGCGCGGATCTCGCGGGGAAGCACCACGCCCTCGCCGTCGAATTCGCGGAACAGCGCGCCGTAGCCGTCCTTTTGCACCGCCACGCGCAGATCCGCATAGGCCGAGGCATCCGAGCACAGGAAGTCCGCGTCCCGGGACTCGCGGTACTCGCCGAGATCCATCGCGATGCGCGTTCCTCCCGCGAACCAACAGCAGAAGCGTGTGAGCGCTGCGGCATCGAGCTCTGCCAGCACGTGCAGCACGGCGCGATGGGCCTCGCGTTCAAACATCGAGCGTGCTGCCGTAGCGGCGCGCCAGCGCGCGGATGAACTCCAGCTCCTCCGGCGACGGCTCGGCCACGACGCCCTTGTGTCGCCAGCCCGACTCGTAGCGGCGCAACATGTCGAGCGGCGGCAGCTGCCGGAAGTCCCGATCGAACCACGAGAGCGCCTCGAGGAACGGCAACCGTTCCGGCACCGTCGGCTCCGTAGGCGATGCCGCGGCACGTGTCATGCGTGAAGCGTAGCACGCGGAAGGTCTGCCCGGAGGCACCAGGGACCGGAGGCGGCGCGCGTGGTTCCCCTGTTGCGGGGGCCGGCGTTGGGGCCCCCGGCCGGGCGTAGCCCGGCCTTGGTGGGCCCGCGCCGCGCGGAGCGCGGCGCGCCGCACTGCGGCTTGGATCGCGGGGGGCACCCGCAGGCGACTACAGAGACGCGCGCACCTTGTCGACCGCCGCCACGCCCTCGTCGAGCTCGGCTTCGGTCACGGCGAGGGGCGGCGAGAAGCGCAGTGCGGTTCAGCATAGCCCCGGATCGACTTCGTGGATCGGGCGTTGTGCAAGCTGGTTCCCGGTGGTTACGCCCTTCCACCAGCTTGTCCGCGCGGATCCCTACCGTCGACCCGGCGCGTAGGTGCGATGAACGCCCTGTCTCGATAGCCCCACGTCGGTTTCGCTGCCTCTGCCCAACGGTCTACGCCTCGATCGAGCTCTGCGGGAGGCGCGCTTTCGTGGCATCCCGCCCTGCGCGCGTCGGCTCCGCACGAATTCCCTCCTCCGCACAGATCCCGGCCCCTTGTCGACCGCGCCCAGGGCGCGTCGAACAGCTCCGCCTGCACCGGCTCGCCGAGCCTTCGGCGGATGACGCGGATCTTGAAGAACGGCGGCCCCCTCGCGGGCGCGAGGGTTGGCGGCTCGCTGGGCTCGCCGAGCCAGCGGAGGTAGCGGCGGATGGAGGCGGCGGTGATGACGAGCGCGCGCATCTTCAACCTGCCGCCGCACTTGCTGCGTTGAAACGCGGGGGCGGCACGGCCGTCGCGAGCCGGCAGAGGAGCGAGAGCGGCTCGAGATCGATCGCAAACGTCCCGTCGCTCGTTCACCATCGCAAGCCAGAGATCGCCGTCCCAAACCCGCGGCAGACAGGCCAACCTACGCACGACGAATGTCCTTGACCTGGGGGGGCCGCTTCACCGAAGCCGGAACAGGTCGTCAATGCGGTCACGGCGCGACGATGCGGAGCGAGCGCTCGACAATCGCGGAGACGTGCTTCTGCTCGGCCTCGGCGCTACGCGGTAGCCGTCGAGCCCCGCAACCGCACGTGTCCGCTTCTCGGTGGCTCGGGCAGCCTAGGCTCGCGGGTCCTGGCAGCAGGAAAGCCCTACGCTGTCATCCGCCGCCGGCTCGGCGAGCCCGTGCAGACGGAGCTGTTCGACGTGCATTGAGGCCATGACGTGGACGGTGCCCGACCAGGCGCGAGCGCCGCGTCACGACACGAGCGCTGCCGAGAGCTTCCGCACCGCTTCGTCGTCCGCGCGGATCACGCGCGGGTGCGGGTCGCAGACGGCGAGCAGGAGCGAGCGGTACGGGCCAGCCTGGAGCCCGATAGCACGCCTCTCGACCCCTCCAGCTACTTGAACTAGTGTACAGTACCGCTTCCGGGCACCCGACGATGACCAAGAGCCACCAGGACAGCTCCGCACCCGGCGATCGCGTCGTCGGCACCGTCGCGCGCGACGAGGACGAGCGCTTCGATCGCCTGTTCCGTCCCGAGTCGCTTGCCGATTTCGTCGGGCAGCAGAAGCACAAAGACAACCTCGGCGTGTATGTGCAGGCGGCCCTGAAGCGCGGCGAGCCGCTGGACCATATCCTCCTGTGCGGTCCGCCGGGCCTCGGCAAGACCACGCTGGCGCACATCCTGGCCAGGGAGATGGGCGTGCAGCTCGTCATCAGCAGCGGACCGGCGATCGAGCACAAGGGCGCGCTCACCGGGCTGCTCACCCGGCTCGAGCGCGGCGACGTGCTGTTCATCGACGAGATCCATCGCCTGAGCGCGCCGGTGGAAGAAGCGCTGTATCCAGCCATCGAGGATTTCCGCATCGACGTGATGATGGGCGACGGCGCCTACGCCGAGAGCATCCCGCTCGACATCAAGCCGTTCACGTTGATCGGCGCGACCACGCGCACGGGGCTCTTGACCAAGCCGCTGCACGAGCGCTTCGGCGTGACCCTGCGCCTGGACTTCTACCCGGCCGCGGATCTGAAGCAGATCATCCTGCGCAGCGCGCGGCTGCTCGGCATCGAGTGCGCCGAGCAGGGAGCGCACGAGCTTGCACTTCGCTCGCGCGGTACGCCACGGGTAGCCAACCGCCTGCTCAGGCGCGTGCGCGACTTCGCCGAGGTCGAGGGAACGGGGCGCATCGACGCGGAAATCGTCCAGCTCACGTGCGAGCGGCTGGAAGTGGACGCGGCCGGGCTGGACGAGATGGATCGGCGCCTGCTGCTGGTGTTGATCGAGCACTACGACGGCGGGCCGGTGGGCGTAGAGACGATCGCCGCCGCGCTGGCCGAGCCACGCGACACTATCGAGGACGTGTACGAGCCCTATCTGCTGCAGCAGGGGCTGCTCGGCCGCACGCCGCGCGGGCGCATCGCCACACGCAAGGCCTACGAGCATCTGGGCGTCCCGCTCGAGGAGCGCGGCTCGAAGCAGGGACGGCTGTTCTAGGCTGCTCGGGCCGGCGTCACTGCCAGTTCGAGCTCGACGAGATCGTACCCCACGTCGATGGATCGACGGAGGCGCCGTTGGACACGGCAAGGCCCGCCGGCCAGTGTGCACTGGCGTGCACGATCGCGAGGCGGAAGCTGTGTGGCGATCCCGGCGTGACACCGAGCGCCGACAACGGCACGGACCACTCGTAGCGGATCGGATCCGGCTGGTTGCCGGGGCACTGCACGACGATGCCGGCCGGCGCCGAGCCCTGCGACCAGGTGCCGCCGGAAAGCTGGAGGTCGTTGCGGTCGCCGTCGGCGTTGAACGGATCGTCGAACACCGACACGTCGAACTCGTCGCCGTCGGCGGAGCTCTTGCCGTCGGGATCGAACATGAACGGCATCGGGCAGCCGCACGTCGGCGTTCCCGAGGTGGCGAAGTACAGCTTGTCTCCGGCGTACTTCATCACCACCACCATGTCGACGCTGCCGACGTTGAAGCACGTGCCGTCGCTCCACTCCGCGGCATGGAGCGTGCCGTCTACCGTGGGTGCGCACCCGGCCGGAACATCGACGCTGCTCGAAGCCGCCGTCGAACACGCCGGCAGCTGGGTGATCGGACTGCCGCCGCCGGCACACTGGGTAGCGCTGCCGCCCGAACCGCCCGAGCCCGCGCTGCCCGCGCTGCCGCCGCTGCCCGCGCTGCCGCCGCTGCCGCCGCTGCCCGCGCTGCCGCCCGAGCCCGCGCTGCCGCCGGCGCCGCCCGTCGCTGTTCCCGCTGACCCTCCGCTGGCAGCGCCGTTCGAGCTCGAGCTCGAGCTGCACCCGGATAGCGCGAGCATGACGACGCCCAGTGCTGCTGCTCCCGTGAAAACTGTGGCGCGCTTCATGCCGGCCAGCGCTACGGGCGCCGGCGTTGGGCGTCAACCGGCGCCGTAGCGGATTGCCACGCTCGCCGCCGCGGCTGCGTCGCCTCCGCACGGGATCCGGCCGAGCTCGCACTTTTTGCGTGGAAGACCACCACATTCCGCGTCCCCGTCCAGGCACACGGCTTGCAGCGCTCCATCGCGAGTCGACTGACCACGCCCCCGCCCATCCGCTCCCACCGCCCCGACCCACGGGATCGAATCGCACGACCCCGGAAAGCTCTTCACCTGTCTGGATCCGACACTATCTCTCGAGGCGCCACAACAACACCTGGAGGCAACGACATGACTCATGAGGGGGCCGCTCTGGAACGCGTCCGCGAGCGCATGCTCGCAGGACGGCACACGGCTGTGCTGGGGCGCGGAAGGCTCGACCCGCTGCCGGCGCCGGGCGTGCTCAAGGTGGATTGCGATCTGTCCGGCCCGCCGCTGGGACCGCTGCTCGAAGCGCGCTGGCAGGCCGAGCAGCTGCTCGACGAGCGCGCGCCGATGCCGCTCGGTGCCCGCATCCGGTCGGGACTCAGGCAGCGGTTGCTTGGCGAACAGCCCGAGCCCGGTGGTGATAGCATGGTCGTCGCGGCCTTGAACCGCCTCGCGCGGCTCTCCAGCGGACCCGTGGGGCTGGTGCTTCAGTCGGTGGACTCGGCTGATCGCAGAACACTGCAGCGCCTCGAAGCGTTGGTCCGCCGCCCCGGCTGGCTCAAGGCCCCGCTGGTGCTGGCGTTCGAGTCGCTCGAGCCCGAGGGAGCCGCGAAGTCGCTTCTCGACGCCGTGCGGGAAGTGGGGGGCGAGGGCGCCATCGTCAGCGTCGGCGCGGAGGATCTGCTGGAACCCGAGGCGGAGGACGTCATGATGGCGCTCGCGCCGGACGCGCTCGACCCGGAGGTGCTGCACGTGCTGCGGGCTGGCGCGCTGATCGGCAATGTCTTCGAGGCGGAGCTAGCGGCCGCCCTGCTCGCGGTCGATCCGCTCGAGGTGCTGGAGCTCTTGCAGGTGGCCCACGACTCCGGCGTGGCGATCGACGACCGCGGTGACGGTCGTTTCGTCCTGGCAGACAGCACGGCCGAGGCGCTGCGGCGGAGCCTTTTGCCATCGCTCGCGGGCGCCTGGCACCGGCGGCTGGCCGAGCTGCTCGGCGAAGCGACGCCGCGTGGAACCCAGCCCCAGCAAAGCGCGCCCGAGGCGGCCCCCCCCACCGAGCGTCCAGTGGCCCGCGCGGCGCCGGCACGCGAGCCAAGCGCGCTCGAGCACCTGCGCGTCGGCGACAATCCGCTGGCTGCAGCCGAATCGGAGGCGCGCCGGCTCGGGGGGCGCCCCGACCGCCAAGCGCGCGCGGGCCGTCACGCCGAGGCCGCCGGCCAGATCGAGCTGGCGGCCGAGCAGTACCTCGCTGCGGCGGAGCGTTCGGAGAATCTCGGCGCGTACGACCAGGCGCTCGACTTCGCCGAACGCGCGCTCGGGCTCGTCGCATCCCTGCCGAGCAGCCCGGGGCGCCGCCAGCTGCGTATCCGCGCGCTGGGCGAGCTCGGCCGCATGAAGTGGCACGCTGCAGGGCCCGGCGAGATCTTCTCGCTCGACGTAGCGCTCGAACAGCTCGACAACGCGCAGAAGCTGCTGGCGCCCGGGGATCCCGTCGAGCTCCGGGCCGAGATCGGTTCGCTCATCGCGAGCGTCTGCTACGACATCGGCGGGCGCGCCGCACTCGAGCGCGCGCTCGAGGAGCTCACGCAGGCAGGCCACGCGCTGCTCGAAGCGGGCAGGCCGGTGGAAGCGGCGCGGCTGCTCAACGACGAGGCGGCGGTATGGGTGCGTCTCGGCGACCCGGTGCGGGCGAACCACCTGCTGTCGAAGTCGCGCGAGGTGTTCGGGCGCTTCGCCACGGAGAGCACAGTGGCGCAGCTGGAACTAGCCGAGACGGATCACCTGGTGGCGCGGCTGATGCTGCACGCACCGCCGCGACCAGGCAAGGAGCGAGAATCGCTCGAGCTCGGTATTCAGCACGCACTCGCGGCGGAGGAGACCTATCGCGGACTCGGCCGTTCGCGTGAGCTGGCCCGCGTATGGGAGACGCTCGGTAGACTGGAGCGCCTCTCCGGCAAGTCCGAGCGGTCGTCCAGTCATCTGGTGGCGGCCATCGAGGCCGAGCAGCAGATCGGCGACGCGATCGGACTGGCCCGCTCGACCGCGGCGCTGTCCGATCTGCTCTCCGACGTCGGACAACCGGAACGCGCGCTAGAGCTGCTGCGCGACTCGATCACGCTCAATTTCGAGAAAGGCTCGCCGGTGGGGCTCGCCTTCAACCGCCGGGCGCTGGCCGGACTGGCAGCGCGCGCGGGAGGGCACCCGCTCGCCGACGGCCTCGAACACGATATCGAACGACTACGGAGCCAGCTGGAGCTGGCCGAGAGAGCTGTCGGGCATGTCGAAGCCCCCATCGAACGGGACGACCGCCCGACGGCAGGTTTGAAAGGAGTCCACCCATGACTGGGACGAAACCACAGTACCGCCAACGGATCGACCACGGCCTGGACGAGCTCGAGAAGCTACGCGGCGAGATCAAGCTCAAGCTCCACCTGGCAGAGATGGACGCGCAGAGCACCTGGCGACGCCTGGAACCGAAGCTGGACGAGCTGGAGAGCACCGTCGAACGTCAGGGCAACGCCGTCGCCGAAACGACCGCCAACCTGACCGAGGATCTCGATCAAATCGTTCCGCCAGCTCCGCGACAAGATCGCCAGCCACCACGCGCCGCACTGACGTCCGGCAGGACAGGGCCGGCGCTTCGCCGCCGGCCCTGCGCGGCGGAGGAACGCCGGCGGAGGAGCTACAATGCCTTGGCCGAGCGTGGCGGGATGCTCGTGCCCCCGGCGCTGATCGATTTGTCGGTCACGTTGAGGCCGACGCGCGATCCGTCGGGGAGACGCCAGAGCGTCGGGACAACGTTCGTGGTCGAACCGTGGGCGGAGATCTGGTCGCCGATAGCGCTCTGTAGATGGTCGGGCGCGCCTCTCGGCAGATAGTCGACCGGCACCGCGGGGCTTCCTCCCAGAGCGAGCGCGACGCGCGCGGCGTCGAGCCCCCAGCCCTGGCGCGAGGCGTCGAGCTTCGTCAGGTCGTCCGAGAGGAACAGCGCTCCGCCACCGAACGCCATCACCCAGCCCCCCACGTCCACCTCGTTTTCGGGCAGCTTGCGCAGCAGCACCGGATCGGCGTCGCACAGCGTCGCGAGGCAGAGCGGCGCGCGCGCGCCGATGCTGCGCGCCTCGTTGGCGACGAACGGCCACGACGGGCCGAAGGTCTCGAGCGCGATGTCGCCCCCGGCACGCCACGAGTCCACGTACGGGAGGCTGGCGAGGCCGGGCGCGCCCACGGCCAGAAGAAGGGTCTTGTCGCCGGCAGCCTTGCGGATGATGTCGAGCGCCATCGCGTACGCCTGCATTCCCGTCACGTCCTGGGCGCGCTTCCCTTCCCAGGTGCCCGCGAACAGGTAGTCGATCTTCAGCAGGCTGTAGCCCCAGCCGACGATCTTCTGGATGGTGGCCGTCAGGTGCGCCGCCGCTTCGGGGTTGGTCACGTCGAGGACGTGCATCGGAGCCTTGCCGAGCGGCGTGTACACGGCGCCGCCGACGAACCAGCCCGGGTGCGCCGTGTAGACCGCACTCTTCTCCGAGGCGATCAGCGGCGCGAGCCACACGCCCATCTCGAATCCCTGTTGCGTCAAATCGCTCGCCAACCCGTCGAGCCCGGACGGGAAGCGCTTTTTGTCCGGGTCCCAGTCGCCCCAGGCCTGCTCCCAGCCGTCGTCTACGACGATGCGCAGTTTCGTGCCCTTCGGGAGCTGGGGGGCAAGGATCTTCTTCGCGAGCGGCGCGTTGTCGCGCACGCCCTGTTCGGTCACGCCGTTCCACAGCTCGTACCACGAGTTCCAGCCGGCCTCGGCGGGCGGGGGCGACTTCATACCCGTGCGCCGCGAGGGAATGGCTGCGGCGTAGGAAGAGAGCATCCGAGGCAGATCCTCGCCAGTTTCCACGCGGAATGTCTCGCCGTCGATACTGTCGCCGGCTGCGACGATGACGTGCTCGCCGGTGCCGCCGCACGCGATGCGCAGGTGGAGCTTGCCACCGTCACTGCGCCAGACCTGCGTCCACGGCTTGAAGCGCTTCGCCGAAAGCGCGCCGGCAAGCACGGACGGGCCTCCGCCGCCTGCAACCGTGAAGGTCCAGCCCAGCTCGGTGCCATCGCGCAGCACCTCCGCGTCCCCGCGGGTCGAGAGCGCCTTCACGAGCTCCTTGTCATCCGGTGGCGCACCGATGGCGATCGCTCCGGACTGCGACCACGACTGGAACCCATTCGAGAGCCAGCTCCTCGCGCCGGCCAGCGTGAGCGGGCCCTCGCCCGAGAGCGCCTGGACGACGGTGTCCTTTGCGGCGGTGAAGCTCGTCTTCACGACCGCGCCGGCGAGCGTCAGCGCGACGGAGCCGGCCGCCCCCGCCGGACACGTCGCCTTCTTTCCGTCGACCGTGCACTCGCCGTCGAGCCCCGCGCCGTGCCAGGCGTCGTCGTAGCGCACGCCGGGCAAGAGCAGCGTGCGCGCGCAGCCGGAGCCGATGGCCACGCCGGGTGAAGGATCCGGCGGGCAGCTGCGGCCCACCGCGGGCTTGGCACCCGAGCAGGCCGCCGTGGCGGAGATGACAACAAGCAGAGAACCCCATCGGCAAACGGACATCGGCGTCTATCGTAGCGCGCCCGCCGCACCCGCACACGAGCGACATGCTGGACTCCGCCGCAGCTGTCTGCGACCCTGGGGCAGGCTCGATGTACGTGTGTCCCGAATGCGGGAGCAGCTCGGCCGGGGCGGGCTCCTGTACGACCGACGGATCGCGGCTCGTCGCGAGCAGCGATCCGTTCCTGGGCCAGATGGTCGGCAGCTACCGCGTGGCGCGACTGATCGGCGCGGGCGGCATGGGGCGCGTGTACAAGGGCGTCCAGCCGGCCATCGGTAGCCGCGTGGCGATCAAGATCCTGTCGCCGGAGTGCGCAGGCAATCCAGGGCTGGTGGAGCGCTTCTTCGCCGAGGCGCGCGCGGTCAATGTGGTCCGCCACGAGAGCATCGTGAACGTGCTGGACCTGGCGGCGCTGCCCGACGGGCAGCCGTACATCGTCATGGAGTACCTGGACGGCGAGCCGCTGTCGGCGCTGATCGAGCGCTGCGGCGCGCTGCCGCTGGGCAGCGTGACGCGGTTGATGACGGAGGTGCTCGGCGCGCTCGCCGCGGCGCACCAGCACGGCATCGTCCACCGCGATCTGAAGCCGGACAACGTGTTCGTCACCAGCGGCGGCCGCGCCAAGGTGCTCGACTTCGGCATCGCCAAGCTCAAGCCGGGCATCTCCGAGATCCACGACGCGACGCGCACGGGCTCGCTGCTGGGCACGCCGCACTACATGTCTCCGGAGCAGGCGGCCGGGCGGCACGTGGACGCGCGCAGCGATCTGTATTCGGCGGGCGTCATCCTGTTCGAGGCGTCGACCGGACGGCGCGCCTTCGATTCCACGGTGCTGTACGAGCTGCTGCGCCAGCACATCGAACAGCCGCCACCGTCGCCACGCTCGCTGCGCCCCGAGATCCCGCCGGCGTACGAGCTGTGCGTGCTGCGCGCGCTGGAAAAGGATCCCTCGCGGCGCTTCCAATCGGCCCAGGAGTTCGCGACCGCCCTCGGACAGGCCGCGCGCTTCCTGCCGGAGAACAGCTGGGTGCCGCTGCCGGTGTCGCGCGGACCGCACGGCACGTCGCCGATGCGCAGCGTGGCTGCGGCAACGCCGGGCGCTTCCGCATTCCAGCCGGCGCTGGCGCCACCGCGCATCGAGGTCAAGCCGACTGTCGGTGCGCCGTACGCAGGCCTGCCGACGGGCGCACCGACCCCCGCCGTTCCGTATTCGCCCGCACTGTCGCCAGCGCCGCAGGCGGCCGCGCCGCACTACGCCGGCGGGTATCCGGGCAGCGTGGCCGGCTACGCCAACACGCTGGGGGGTGCCGCGCCGGCGCGCCGCGAGCGGTCCTTTTTGCCGTACTTCATCATCGGAACCTTCGCGACGCTGATGCTGGCGGCCATGGGCACCTGCGTGGCCCTGGTGGGACTCAGCTCGAAGCCGGACACGGAAGAGCGTCGTGCGGACAGCACGCACCGGAACCTGGACACCGACACGCCGGTGGCCGGCACCAGCGTCGTCAACGGCAACACCGAGCCCAGCGACCCGCACCAGGTGTCCGGCGCCGAGGCGCGCTATTCGGCGAAGCTCACGAATCCGAAGCACTTCGACTTCTCCGCCTTCCTGCCAAAGGCCCTGAAGATGGCGCAGCGCCACTACGCGGACGTCGTGCTGGTGCGCCTGGACACCGAAGGCGTGCGCCCGGACGGCAGCATCGATCTCACGTTCGGCAACAGCAACGTGCTCTACCGGTTCCGATCGCCGTCGGCCTCCAAGCGCCCATCCGGGCTGCCCGACAACGTGAAGTACAAGGGTCGCTGCGTGGTCTACGTCTCGGTGGACTCGAGCGGCATCAGCTCCTACGTGCCGACCGGCATGGACTGCGACATGCCCCTCATCGGCATGCCCCACTGCTCGGCCACGCAGGTGTGGCAGCGCGCCGCAGAGCAGGGGGCTCCGAGCGGCAACGTGATCGGCTCGCTCGGCTACTGGGCGGACGACCAGGGGCACGCGCGCTGGCTCGCCAGCGTGCCGCCGGGGTTCAGCAAGTGGATTCCGGACACCTGCGCGCGCTAGCCGTCCGCTAGCCGGTCCACAACGATGCGCGCCGCGCGGATCGGCTCCCCGAGGCCCTTGAGCTCGGCGGAGAATCGCTCGACAACATCGAGATCGCCGAGCCAGCCGCGCTCGAGCGCGTCATCGGCGGCCTTCTCGGTGAGCACGATCTCGCCCCCGTGGGCCACGCCCTGGAGGCGGGCAGCGAGGTTCACGCTCTGGCCGAAGTAGTCGAGGATGCCGTTCGCGGTCACGACGTAGCAGGGTCCGGCGTAGACGCCGATCTTGAGCTGGTTTCCGCTCGCGTCCGCGGCCTGCTTCCGGAACCCGGTGAACGCCTCGTGCATCTGCACCGCGGCGGCGATCGCCGCGCGCTCTCGCGCGAACGCGGCCATCACGGCGTCGCCGATGGTCTTGACGATGGTGCCTTCGTGCTCCTCGACGATGCCGCGCAGGAGATCGAAATGATCCTGGACCACGTGGAAGGCCTTGGCGTCGCCCAGTGCGGTGTACAGGGCAGTCGAATTGGTCAGATCCGTGAACAACAGCGCAACGCGCGCCACGCTCAACGTCACGCCGGGCCTGAGCAGCTCACCGGCGAACTGCCGGCGGAAACGCGGCAGCGTGCTCAAGAGGTGCGCCGTCGCCGCCAGATCAGCGTAGTCCTGTCGTTCGAGCTTCACGTGCCGCTCGCTGCCGTCGTCTCTGCACGACGCGCACGACCGCGCCCGGGGCGAGCTCGACGGAACCGGGCGACAGCGTGTCGCCCAGGAGCTCGAGCTCCACGCTCCCGCTTCCAGCTTCGGTGACGTGCGCGCTCGCGACCGCTCCGCCCCTGACGAAGATGCGATACTGTCCGGGCTCCGCCGCCACAGCGAGCTCCGCCGCGCCGTCCGGCGGCAGGATCGCCTGTGCCACGACGTGAGGCGTTCGCCGCGGTCCGCCGATGCAGTACGGCCCCTCGTCGATTTGCCGGATGGAGCGCGCGGGTCGGAACGTCGCTTCCACCGCCCGGTCGAGCCCGAGGTCGAACTGGATGTCGCACAGCTGGCAGTGCGCGCCCTCGGCCAGCTCCGCCAGCGATTGCCTGCGATCTGCCGCCGTGCGGCAGCTCGGACAGACGATGTCCCAACCCAGCTCGAGCAATCCCGCGCGGACGCCGAGCAGACAGGCTTCCAGCATCCGCCGCCGGTCCACCCCCCAGGCCTCCGCCAGCTCGAACGGGCGGATGCGGCCCACGTCCGTGTCCGCGCCCTTCTCCACCAGCAGCACCAGACGCCGTCCGCAGCTCGCGCTCGTCCTCGTCGTCCGCCTGCCCTTCGAGCGCACGCGCCGCGCGCTCGAGCGCAACGCGGTCGGGACGCGATTCCAGCGTCTCGATGTGCGCGCGCTTTCCCTGGGCGAGCGCGGCGTCCATCTGCGCGATCTCCCTCATCATGCGTCGTGCCACGCCTCCGGCAGAGACGCGCACCAGCGGAGCCACCACCGCCGTACGCGGCTTGATCGCGATGCGTAACGTGACGCGGGTGCCCGCATCTTCCGGGTCGAGCCGGATGGTCGTCTCCAGCTCCCGGGCGATCCCTCCGTGCATCACGCGCCGGACGCGGAAGAATCTGTTGGCCACCCACTCGAAAGGGCGCTCGTCGTACTCGATGGGGATGCCGCCGGCGACGCTGCGCACGCGGTAGCGGGCGGCGCTGTCGTCGCTCTGCTCCGTCAACCCGAGCCGGCCGAGCCCGACCGCACGATTCATGCGCTCGGTATCCGCCACGATGCTCCACATCGCCTCGGGCCGAGACCGGCACCTGAGCGTCTTCTCGACCACCACCACCGACACCGGTCCCAGGCTACCACGCTCTGACCGCTGGGCCGGGCGCCATGCCCCACTCCGGCCGGCACGCCGGCGACCCTGGCGCGCCCTCCCTGCGCGGTGGTAGTCCAGGGCCATGACGACTGGAATCGAGCGCGGCAGAAACGACCTCCTCGCTTGGGAGGAGAACAAGCCGAAGAACTTCTTCACCTCCGACGACAATCTCGGGCGCGTGCTCGAGCTCAGGCTCGGCAAGGAGCGCTACCAGGCGGAGAAGAAGCGCCTCGCTGAAGTCGGCGAGATGGTGGGCACGGAGCTCAGCGGGCTCATGCTCCAGACCAACCACGACGACAACCTGCCGCGGCTCGAGCGCTACGACGGCCTCGGCGTGCGCACGGAAGAGGTCGTTTTCCACCCGAGCTACCACGAGGCGGGACGCCTCATCTGGCAGACGGGCGTGCTGGGCGACTACAAGGAGGCCGGCAACGAGACGCTGCAGATGGGCATCATGCACATGCTCGCGCAGCCGGGGGAAAACGGCCACAACTGTCCCCTCGCCTGCACCGCCGGCCTCATCAAGGTGCTGCAGCGCGTGGGCAACAAGCAGCAGCAGGACCGCTGGCTGCCCGGCCTGCTCGACACCGACTACGAAAAGCGCATCCATGCCTCGCAGTTCCTGACCGAGGTGCAGGGCGGCTCGGACGTGGGCGCCAACGCCGTCGTGGCGAAGAAGGACGGCGACGACTGGCGCATCCACGGCGAGAAGTGGTTCTGCTCGGTCATCGATGCGCAGCTGTTCCTGATGACGGCGCGCCCCGAGGACGCACCCGGCGGCACGCGCGGGCTCGGTCTGTTCGTGGTGCCGCGCAACGTCGACGGCCAGGTGAACGAGTTCAACGTGCGGCGGCTGAAGCGCAAGCTCGGCACGCGCGCCATGGCGTCGGCCGAGACGGACTTCGTCGGCGCCCGCGCCTACCAGGTGGGCGAGCTCGACCGTGGCTTCAAGAACGTGGTCGAGCACGTGCTCAACACCTCGCGCATCTTCAACGCCATCTGCTGCGCCGGAGCCATGCAGGGCGCGTACCGCGAGGCCGTGGGCTTCGCGCGCCACCGCACGGCTTTCGGACAGGCCATCGGACGCTTCCCGCTCGTGCAGGAGGCGCTGGCTCTGCTGCGCGCAGAAACGCTCGGCGCGACGGCGTCCACGCTGCGCCTCGTCTCGCAGGCCGACCAGATGGCCCTCGGCAAGGGCGACGACGTGCTGGCCGGCGCCTGGCGCGTGGGCGTCAACGTGAACAAGTACTGGACCGCCGTCCGCAACACGCAGATGGTCCGCCAGGCCATCGAGGTGCTCGGCGGCAACGGCGTGATCGAGACGTTCACGCCGCTGGTGCAGCTCTTCCGCGACTCGATGGTGCTGGAGAGCTGGGAAGGCACGCACAACGTGCTCGTGCAGCAGGTGCTGCGCGACTCCGAGCGCTACGGCATCCACCGCGCGTTCATGTCCGAGCTGCGCGAGTCGGCCAAGCGCCTGACGCTGAAGGGCGACGACGTCAAGCTCCGCGATCGCATCCTCGGCGGCATCGACGTGCTCGAAGGCGGCTTCAACAAGCTCGCCGACGGCGTCGGCGACCAGCGCTTCGGCCGTCGCGTGGTCGACCAGGCCGCCGTCAGCCTCGAGCTCGTCGCCCTGCTCGAAGAGCTCGCCGCCTTCCCCGACGACGGCGCCAAGCGCGGCGCCATCCAGCTCATCGCCGACCAGCACCTCCGGGCCGAGCTCGCGCCGCCCGCGGACATTCCGCCGGGCCTCGTGCCCGCGTTCGACTGAGCGCGACGTCCGCGGCGCCGCGCCTGCCGCGCTGCACGGTTTCACCTCACGCGCCACGCGCGAGTCGTGGAGGCCACGCGCGCGTACGTTGTGTCCCCGGGGTCGGGTCACGCTCTCCACCGTGACGGTGTTCGAATGCTTGCGCGGCTATCGCGCTGCCATCCGGGCCGGTAAGCCGTTCGAGGAGCGGGAGCAGAGCTTCCGCCCGCTGGTCGCCGTGACCCGTGTGCTGCGCGTAGATGTGGACGTCGCTGAACGCGTGGCCGCGTTGTGGGCCCCGGCGGCGTTTGCCTTCTCGACTGGACGGGCCAAACACGCGCCGCGCGCAAACCCCGCCGATCGCCACCTGCTCGCGTAGCGCACCTCTGCCTGGAGTTTCCAGGTGGCGCTGGAGGGTTTCCCAAAGATCGAGGGCGCGAACGCGCCGACGGACGGTTGACATCAAAGACCGGCAGAGCGCACTATCGATGTTGCCTCCCGTCTAGGGACGAGATTCGCTCGCCCGGGTGCGGAGACACGAAGGAGGCAACGGTGACTGGATACGGGATACGGTGGCTTGCAGTGCTGGCCCTGGTAAGTAGCACTGCTATGTGGAACTGTACGTCCGCCCCCCCCCCAACGGCGTGACGTGCCCGTTGGGGCAACGTCGCAGGCGATCTTTGGCGGCCACGATGACAGGCCCGAGACGCCGGGCAACGATGACGTCGTCGCGCTTCCGGGCTGCACGGGATTCCTCTTCACGTCGGTCATCGGCATCGCGGCCGCGCACTGCGACTTGAAAGTTGGGCAGAAGGTACACGTGGGGCTCAACGCCCCGGGCGGTACCGCCGGACCATCCCGGGCTGTACGACGGATCGTCGACGTCCAGAACTTCATCTCTCCCTCCATTGCCGTTGACCCTCAAGCACCACCGAACGTCATCGCCCGGGACGTGGCGTTGTTCCGGTTCTGGCCGCCAATCACCGCGAACGCGTCCCCGAGGAAGCCGTCGCTCGAGACGCCATCCCTGAACGACGAACTGCTGCCGTCGGCAGAGTTCGCTGGTGGAATGTCCGGCTACGGAGCCGACGGCATCGACTTCACGACGAACAAGTACGTCTTCCCAGATTATCGCCAGAGCTACATTTCAAACGATTTCAAGGTTGCTCGTTTGAGCGTAGGCAGCGGGCTGGCAGTGTGGATTCACACGGCACCTTTCACGTCGGGGCCGAATGTCCTGCCGGGCGACTCCGGCGGCCCGCTCTTCACCCTTCCATCACCGTCTGACCACGACACCAGAAATGTGATCGGAGTCGACTCGCACGTATCTTATGGCGCACCGAACAACCCGTTCTGCGATGCGACGGGTAACCTCTTCTGCGGGCCTGACACCGTCAGCAGCCTGTGGGCAGATATCACCGCCCCGACCATCAAGTCGTGGATTCTGCAGTACGTCGACCCCAACAGCACCGGCAGGTGGGAGGGAGAAACGGACTACCCCCGCACCCAATTCAAGAGCTTCTTCGACGATCCGGCCTGTCACGTCGGCGACGACGCCGACTGCGATTTCGTGAACGACTATCACGACAACTGCCCGGGCGACTACAACCCGGACCAGTACAATTTCGACGACGGCAGTGCTGACCACTACCAGGCGCTCGACAACAGCGACCCGGGCGACGCCTGCGACCTCTGCTGGCGGGATCCCGGACCGATCGACCAGCCCGACTGCAACAAGGACGCAGAGATCCTGAAGTGGTCGCAGTACCGCCAGAACCTTACCGAAAGCAACGTCGTCGGCAGTCCGACGGCACCGTACGGTGCCGTCTCGCCACTCCTGGCCGCCAACCGCGATCACTACAAAGGAGATGAGTGCGACAACGTCGCGTGCACGAAAGTGGCGACCACGACGAGCAAGGTGCCCACAGGGATTGCCAAGCCCGGTCCTTTCTGCCAGGGCCTCGGCAAGAACTTCGAGTGTGGTTTCGGCTCCAACTCGCGCATCCAGCACGATGGCCGCATTGTTGCTCTGCTCAGTGGGGAAATGGGCGGAACCGGGTATCGCTATTGTCCCTGTGCAGGCCCGCTGGACAAGCACCCGGACCTGCGAAAGTACTGCCTCATGGGAGCGTCCGCGCCCTGCCCGTGGCATGCGACCGCTTTCAACTCCGCCGCTGTCCACAAGCTCAAGACGGTCAACCCATCCTTCACCGCACTGGGCACCACGACCGACCAAGGCACAACCGAAACGTTCACGTCCAGCCCCAAGCCGACGCCACCCAGTTTCAATTGGCAGTGGTGGCAAGATTACAACAGCATTCAGGGGACTAGCATCAGTTTCCCGATCCCGTACGCCGCCGTCGGCTCCTTCAAGCTGGACGGGGTCATCTGGTCGAGTGTCCGCGACCGGCCCGCGCTTTCCCAAGACATCCAGGACTTGGAGAGCTACTGGCACGGCGTCCATCTGCGACTGAACGAAGGCGTCGCGCCCGACTACATCGCAACGATCGTGCCCTCGCAGTGGGTCTACCCGGGATGCCCCACCTGCCCGTGGGGCTTGCACCTGCCGTATCTCCTGGGCCCCGACCCCGCCTATCTACCGGGTCGCGTATTCGCGGGGCTACCCGGCGGCGGAATCGACATCACTTCTGCTGCAGATCCATACTTCGCGGAGCTGTTCGACGCAGTTGGCACCGATCCCGATCTGACCTTCGTGCCTGCGGTCGAGAATGGTGCCTACCTCGCCACGCTGGACGAGGACTTGCCGACCCTGGCAGCCCTGGACGCTAAGACGCTGCAGCCCCGCGGCTTCCTTACCGAGTCAGCGAGCGGCATGCTGACCGGCTACTCGACCGCACCTGTCGGGGAAGTGCCAGCGAGGCAGCCGGGCCAATCGACGTGTCTGGCCGCGCTCCGCACGTCCAACGCGCCAACCGAGGTCCACGCCTCGCTCTCTGCGACCGAGAAGTCGATGTACCTCTTCACCGGATCGCCAGGTGTGCCGAGCGCGGTTCTCGACTACGATATCGTCACTCATGAGTGCACAGAGCTCGTCGGTCCGCTCCCGCTCGACACCGAAGCGGGGGAGGATCCCGTAGGCCAGCCGCTAGGGCTCACCTACAACGCCGTGCAAGGCTCGCTCTTTGCGGTCGATCGCGAAAACCGGGAGCGCCCAGCGCCGGTCCGCGTGCTCCGCATCGGCATGGATGGGAAAGTCGGGGTGCTGGCCAAGATCGCATCACCGTGGACGGGAAGGCTATTCCTGGCGACGGGGCAGGACGGGGAGCTTGTGGTCGCCTCCAACCACAAGCAGTCGAAGCATTTCCGCGTGATGCTCCTCGACGTGCGCGGGAAGATGCCACGCAGTGTTGCACGCTACACGGGTCACGGTTCGCTGGTTGCCGCGCCCATGCTCGACGAACGCGGGCTGTATCTGGCCCTCGCTGGCTCGCCAGGAAGGCCGCGCTTTGTCCAACTGGCGCGAGACAATCTACAGCACCCGAAGAAGTCGTCGCTGGCGTGGGTCTTTCGGTAACCATGTCCCGGCGCGTGCTAGTCGCGCTTGCCTCGTTAGCGCTGCTCCCACTGGCAGCCTGCTCGGGTTGCGGCCAGGAACCTCGCGCGTTGAGCGAAGCCGGGACGGCGGGTCACGGCGGCAGCTCGGGCGCGGGCCCGGCGGACGCCGGCGGAAGTGCCGAAAACACCGGGGTCGGAGGGAGCGGCGGATTCTAGCGCTGGAGGCATTGGAGGCGACCCCTCCGACGCCGGTGGCGACGGCTGGGCCACGGATCCCACCGCGTGGAAGAATCCGCCCTGGAATCCGCCGGGCTGCAATGTGCTGCGTGCCACGGACCTCGCCAAGGCGCTGCCGCACCTGGAATGGGTGCCCTGTCAAAACGGCATCAAGGGTTGCGTTTTGATGGACACCTCTCAGCTCCCTGGGCCGGGATCCTACAGTCCGAACATGAAACTGGGCGCTCTGGCCGGAGTCTACCAATACGGGATGAGGACGATCTTCACCGTCGGCGTGCCCTTCAGCCAGTATGACTGGGCGGAGGCAATGTACGAAGTCGGCAAGGGGCCGATCGCGGCATGGCGTGCGAAAAATACCGAACCGTGTTCCATGGGGCGCGCGTACTTGTGGAAAGGCGGCGTGCTGCAACAGACCAACCTGCCGGCTGACGGAGGCCTGGCAGAGTTGATTCAATACGGAACCGTCGATCAACTCGTGGCGGACACGGCGCCCCGCATCCGAATCGACGGCACGGTCACGGGGAATGCGCAGCTGGGCGTCCTGTCGGGCGAGCTAGGGGTGTCACAAATGGCGCTCGAACTCGGCCCAGGCGGCAGCAGCGTCTACGTGTGGGACATGAGCTCCGGGAAGCCCGTCGCGACGCCCAAGCCCGCAGGAAGCTGGGATGACTACAACATGACCGTGAAGGGGAGTGAGGTGCTGTTCGAGCGAGACGGGGATGTGTCGAAGGCGGGCATAGCGCTCCGTCATAGCGACGGGAGCGTGGTCATGCTGTACGAGAAGCCGGGGGTCTGGGTATCGTGGCTCGCCAGCGACGGCACCGACGTAGTCTGGCAGGAGCTGACGCAGTACGACGGCGGAAGTGGCAAGCTCGAGCTCTGGGCCAGCCCGTGGGCAGACGACCCGTCGTCGTTCAACCCACGCAAGGTGGCGTCACTGCCAGGAAGCTTCTTCGTCGTGGGCGGCTATTCGGGTGGTGGGTACTACCCATTCTACCTGGACGACGGTACAATCCGAGCCGTACGCTTGTCCGACGGCGCGCACATCGACGTTCCCGCCCCACCGGGGTATGGCTGGATCAATCCGTGGGGCGTCGTGAACGGCGAGATCTGGTGCCCGGTGCACATTCCCCGCAACGCGGGCCTGGGAGTGCCGCGCAGCATCGCCCGCATCCCGCTCGCATCGCTCGGAACGCCCACGCCGTGAAGCCCGCGGCGGCGCTGGGTACGCTCCTTCTGTGCGCAGCCGCGAGCGGAAAGGCCCGCGCCGAGGTCGCCGCGGGCGGCCCACATCGATTTGCGCCCGGGCGTACAGAGGTCGGCCTGCGACTGGGCGCGGCGCGACCGTTTTGTAGCTGCTCGCCTCGCTTCGGACCGGAGGTACGGCTCCAGCTCCTGGCAGCGGAATCCCGCATCTTCAAGCTCGGGGCTTCGGCTGGGTACGCCCGCTTCAGCTACGTGCGACCGGACGCCCCTGGACGCGACACCGCCACCACCACCAGCCTGCGCTTTGCCATGCGGCTGTACCCCGTGATGCGACGCCGTGCCGGCCTGTACTTCGACGTCGGCGTCGGGCTGGCCCACGCGACGATGAACGACGCCTCGACGAATACCGGGTACTCGACGGACAGTCCCACGCTGGGAGTTGGCGCGGGCATCCCGATCGTGATCGCCGCGTGGCTGCGACTCGCCCCCTACGCCGCAGCGCTGCTCCATACGTCCGGCGCGCAGAGCTGCAGCATCGCCACCGGCAGCGCGTCGACTGCGGGGTCGCACTGCCCCGGCCCGCGCCCGGCGCACAGCGGCTTCGTCGGTTTCGGGCTGGAAGCGACGGCACTGCTCGGGCTCTGACCAGGCGCTGCGCCGCTTCAGTACGGCGTCACGAGCGGCTTCTTCGTGAAGTTGCCCCAGAAGCGGCTGTACGACAGCGCGACGGTGTAGCCGCGCGCGGGGGCGACGTTGACCGGGTAGCGGCGCGTGCGCTTCAGCGCTCCGAGCTCGATGGTCGTGTCGACGAAGTGCTGACCGGGCAGCACCTCGACCGTGCGCTCGAAGCCTTCGCGGAAGCTGCCGTCGTAGATCGGCTGTCCGTTGACGCTGACCACGATGCGCACGTCGGTCAGGAAGAAGCCGGGCTTTTCGAACATCACCGTCAGCAGAACCGCGGAGCTCATGACACCGCGTTGTACGCCAGACGCGTGCGGCGGGTTCCCCCTGAGCGCGCGCAGGCGCGGAGCGGCGAGCACGCGATTTGGGGGAACCCCGCGCCGGAGGCGCGGGCGCGATCGCGACGGACTCTGCGAGGGGGCAACGGCTGCGGACGGCGGCCGGCGCGGGCATTTTGGCCTTCAAGCCCGGGCTTGCTCGCAGAAATGCCCGTTTCGCGCGCATTTCACCGCTCCCGGATGAGCTTGCTCACCAAAATGACCGGATTCCGGGCATTTTGACCTCCAAGCCCGCGCTTGCTCACCAAAATGACCGTTTCGCGGGCATTTTGGCCTCCAAGCCCGGGCTTGGGCGCGGAAATGCCCGTTTCCAGGCCCCGCCGCGCCCCGCCGCGCCCCACCGCGCCCCGCCGCGCGCCGCGCGCTCCCGCAGCGCGCGGCGCGCGGTTGATCCAGGATCCGCGCCTTCGCCATGAAGGTCCGGGCCATTGCCACCACCGACGAGCGCGCGAACGCGATCGGGACGGTCGAGCTCGAGTGCACGCCGCTCGGGCTGGTGATCGCGTATCTGGGCGTGGGCACGTTCAGCGAGGGGTACGCGCCCGGCGCGCTGACGATGGGCACGCGGGTGACGGTGCCGTGGTCGAAAGTGGACGAGGCTCGGCTCGAGGGCGAGCAACTCTTTCTGGCGCTGGACCCGGTACTGACTCCGCTCTCGCGCCTGACGCTGGTGAATTTCTCCACGGGGCAACACACACATCACCGTGAGCTGTATCGGCAGCGGCTGATCCTGCGACTCGGCATGCTGGCGCTCGCCGGGGTGGCGCTGCTGGTCGCTCTGCTCGGTCTGCCTCGCCTGGCGCCGCATGCGACGGCAGCCGCGGCGCTGGCTCTGGGTGGCGTGGCGGCGCTGTCGATCCTGGTGATCGGGCTGATGGCGGATCGCTACGTGGCGTTGGGCGGGCGCGACAGCGACGCGGCACGCGGCGCATTTTCCGGTGAGCTCGCCATGTACCTGCCGAACATGCAGCGGCAGGCGACTGCGCCGGAAAAGCCGCAGCCGAAGCTGCCGCCGCTGCCCGCGCTGGATCGCCTGCTGCCGCGCACCACGGCGGCGATCGTGATCACGTTGAGCTCGGGGATCCTGGGCGCCATCCTGACGGCGCGCTGGATCGTGAGCGGCGATCGCCGCGCCGAGCCGCCTCCGCGCATAGCAGCCAATGCGGCGCCAGAGCCGGAGCCCGCCGCCGCCGAACCGCAGGCTCCCGCTGCCGCGCCTGCGCCCGCGCCGAAGCACTCCGCGAAACCCGCGGCGCCCAGCGCACCGGCCGGCGACATGGCGGGCGTCGGCGCCGCGTGCAAGTGCGACCGCGCCGACTCGCTGCTCTGGGACCAGCCCATCGCGAAGCTTTCCACGCTCCTGCTCGGCGAGCACCTGTCGCGGAAAGACAACAAGAAGCACCTGACCGTCGACGTCGCCGCGGTGAACAACAGCGACAAGGAGATGAGCGACGTGTCGTTCATGGTGCAGTTCTTCGACAAGGACCCGCCGCCGTCGAACAAGACGTATCCGTCCGGGCAGCGCGCGCTGTACTTCGCGGGGCCGCTCCAGCCGGGGCAGGCGATCAAATGGTCGGTGGAGGACCGCGGCAGCTCGTTCGCGCTCCAGAACACCAGCGGTATCGACGGCAGCATCGGGCCACACGGCAAGGACGCCGCGCCGACGAACCTGCTGGCGGACCTCTTGAACGCGAACCACCGCCCGGTGCGACTGCACGGCGCGATGATGCTGGCGTATCTCGGCGACCCGCGCGCGAAGGCGGCGGTGCTCAAGCTGCGCGACGCCCTGCGCGAGAGCGAGGCGCCGTACCTGAAGCGCATCCTCGAGGCGGTCGGCGATGTGCGCGGCTGTCGGCTGCACGTGGGCAAGGCCGGCGCGACGCGCAGCGTGCGGGCGTGCATCTACAACACGACCGGCGAGGAAAAGAGCAACGTGGCGTTCAAGGTGCGCGCGCTCGACGGCGACGTGGACTACGAGAACCCGCTGGCGCGCCCGCCCATGGTACTCGCCGCGTCGACCTTCAAGCTCCCGGTGAAGCTCGCGCCGCACAGCGGCGTGGTCGCCAACGCGAAGATGAGCCTCCAGGGTGCCGGCCAGGAGCCGGCGGCCTACGAGATCATCGCCGACCGCTCCGATCTGCTGCGCTGAGCGACGCGCCCGGGATGCGCGCCTCGGAAAGCCGGAAGCGAAGACGGCCGAGCTGGCGCCGCGGCGATGCGTTCTGGATTGACTCCGCGCCGTTTCGGTGTAGCAAAAGTGGCATGTTGACCCGCCCTCACCTAGCCTGGAACGTCCTCTCTCTCGTCGGAGCGCTGGCGCTCGCCGGTTGCGGCGGCAGCCAGCCGCCCGCCGCGACTCCCTCGGCGCCCGCTTCCGCGACCCCTGCAGCGGCGTCGTCGGCAGCACCCGCCGAGCCCGCTCCGGAGGCGTCCAGCTCCGAGGCCGCGACTTCCAGCGAGTCGGACGACGCGTCCGGCCCCAAGCCGAGCCAGCCGCCCATCGATTTGATGACGCAGACCGACGAGGCGTTCGTGCTCGATTTCCAGAGCTCCGATATCGGCGCGAAGGCGGAGAAGGCCTGCAAGTCGGACGACCCCGCCAAGGCCGCGAAGTGCAAGAAGCACAAGCACGGCAAGTTCCTCGCCGACGTGCTGCAGTTCAAGAAGAAGGACGACAAGATCACGTTCACCATCTACAAGCGCAGGGGCAAGCGGGTCACCAAGCTGAGCTCGAACAAGGTCAAGCTCACGCAGAAGAACGACAACACGGTCACGGTCGAGGTCCTGGACAAGCACATGGGGCCGCGCGTGCTCTTCTCCCGCAAGCGCAAGTTCGAGGTCACGGTGCCGAACGACTACTCGATCGAGCTGAAGGACCCGAAGTACGGCAAGCTCGTCTACGAGGGAAAGGTCGACATCCTGGGCAAGTGACGCCTGCCGGATGTTGCAACATCCGGCAACAACTGGAGCGCGCAACGGCAGCGGCGGCGGCTTCCGGGCAGCGAAATGATGCGCCCGACGTCGCGTAACGGCATCTGGCGGCGCCCTTTGAAACCGGGGAATCGGCGCGATTCCAGGCCCGCCACGCCGGCCTCCGTGGGCGTCCCGTCGGCCCCTCGCTGTGGCACGCATCGTGCTCTCCTGGCGAGCAGAGGGCACACCATGAAGGTAGAGGCATTTTTCGACGAGGCCACGTTCACGCTGACCTACGTCGTCTTCGACCCGGACACGCACGACGCCGTCGTCATCGACCCCGTGCTCGACTACGACCCGTTCGCGTCCAGAACGTCGACCGAATCGGTCGACAAGGTAACGGCCTTCGTGAAGGAGCGGGGGCTCCGGCTCCACTACGTGCTCGAGACGCACGCGCACGCCGACCATCTCTCGGGCTCGCAGCTGTTTGAGAAGGCGCTTCGACGCCAAGGTTCTCATCGGCGAGCGCATCACCGAGGTACAGAAGACGTTCAAGACCGTCTTCGACCTCTCCGCTGCTTTCAGCACGGACGGCAGCCAGTTCGACCGGCTGCTCGCGGATGGCGAGACGTTCGACGCCGGCAGCCTACACGTGGAGGTGATCGCGACGCCGGGGCACACGCCGGCGTGCGTCAGCTATCACATCGACGACGCCGTGTTCACCGGCGACGCCTTGTTCATGGAGGACTACGGAACCGGCCGCTGCGATTTCCCGCTCGGCAGTGCCGAGGCCCTCTACGACTCGGTGACCCAGCACCTGTACTCGCTGCCCGACGCGACGCGCGTGTTCGTGGGGCACGACTACCAGCCGGGCGGCCGCGAGCTCCGCTACCAGTCGAGCATCGGGGTGGAGAAGCGGCAGAACAAGCAGCTCCGCGCCGACACGCCGCGGGAAGACTACGTGAAGTTCCGCCAGGAGCGCGACGCGACGCTGCGCGCCGCCGCGGCTTCTGTACCCGAGCGTGCAGGTGAACGTGGACGCCGGGCGGCTGCCGGCCGCGCACGACAACGGCATCCGCTACCTCGCCGTACCGTTGAACATGAAGCGCCCCACCGACGAAGCGGGTGACCCGGCGGCCAGGTAGCGGCGCCGCTCAGCCGTGGATGTAGACCACGGTGCCGCGCTTGAAATTGAGCGCACCGTGCCACCCCGGCGGCACCACCGGGTCGGTCCACTCGAAGAGCCAGGCGCTGTCGATGGGCGCGAGATTGACGCAGCCGTGGCTGCGCACCTTGCCGAAGTCGTCGTGCCAGTAGGTGCCGTGCAGGGCGTAGCCCTTGTGGAAGTACTGCACGAACGGCACATCCAGCAGATTGTACGAGTCGCTCTTGTCCTCGGCGCCATCCATCGTGGCGGCCACGTGCTTGGAATGGATCATGAACGTGCCGCGCACGGTCGCGAAGACCTTCTCGGGGTCGCCCATGCCGCCGCGGCCGGTGCTGACCAGCGTGGCGTAGACGGGATGGCGCCCGACGTAGGCCACCAGCGTCTGCTGGCGGATGGAGATATCGATCCACTTGCGCGTGCCTGTCGCGAAGCTCGGCCATGAGTCGCGCGGCTCGAGGATGCGCGCGGAGGCAGCCTGGATGAAGTCGCCGTCCCTTGTGGCGTAGAAGGCGCCGGGGCGCGTCGCGCCGGTGAGCTTCACCGGCTCACGGAAGCCCAGGCTGCCCTTGGGCTTGAGCGCGATGTGTCGCCTCGTCGAGGCTGTAGCGGGTCACGTAGTGGCTCATGATGAACGCCACGGGCAGTCCCTCGTCCTCGGCGATCTCGGTGCCGTGGAACTCGCTCGGCTTGACGATGCGCGTGCGGTCCAGCGCGATGATGTCGAGCTCGGTGGTGAGGCCGAACAAGCGCCCCTGCCACTCGAAGGTGCGGGTGATGGCGAAGCCGCTGTCCGGCGCGGCGCGACCGGCGTGGACGGCATAGTGCAGATGCATCGGCACGCCGTACGGCTTCTCTACCGGTTTTCCGCCAAGCAAAAAGTCCGGCGGGGCGCCGGGTTCGCCGAGCAGATCCGCAATGCCGTTCGTGCGGATGCGCTGGCGCCAGGCGGCGACGTGCGTGTCGATGTCGCCTTCCACGTGCTTCATCTCGGCCTTGCTGGGCAGCTTGAAGTAGCGGAAGGGCGGCACGTCGGCGGCGCGGGCGTACAGATAGGGCAGCGACTGCCCGCGCACCGGCCGCACGCTGCATTGCTTGACGACGGGATTGTCCAGATCGAGCGTGGCGCCCTTGCCGATGCAGACGAAGCCGCGTGGATTGATGCGGTACCAGCCACCGGCACAGCCGGCGTTCTTGATCGCAGGGCCGCGCGCATCGACGACGGCGCCTGCGCGCAGGTAGCCGAAGCGCGTCCGTTTCGGACCGGTGTCGGTGTAGATCCAGGTGCGCCAGGCAATGCTCGCGAGCTTCGTGCCGTCGGGCTTGAACGGCAGGTTGTCGTTGACGCTGCCAAGCACGGCCTTTCCCGCCGGCCGCGCGCCGGCTTCGGCCGAGTCGTCCGGCAGCGGGCTGTCGTCGCCGGGGCCGGCGTTGACGACGGCCGCGTGCGTCGTGGGCTCGGGTCGCGCGCCGGGCGGCTCCCGGTGATCTTTGCATGCCGGAAGGCCCGAGCACGCCACGATCAGGAGAAGCAGTCGTCGCATCGCTCGTCAGGCCTGCCCGGCGAGGAGCCGGGATAGAGGACGGTGACCTAGATCACCCCGTCGGTCCGGACAACCTCGGAGCGGAATTGTCCGGCAATTTCGCCGCGACAGGGGGCTTTTCGCGAGGCATGCTGACCGCCATGAGGATTCCCCGCGGCGCCTGGGCCATCGTCAAGGAGGTCGCCCGCCACCTGCTCCGGCGACCGGTGGTCGGCATCGCGGCCGCCGCCAGGACTGCCGATGGACGCTGGCTCCTGGTCCGGCGCACCGACACCGGGGAGTGGGCGCTGCCCGGCGGAACGCTGGAGTGGGGCGAGGCGCTGCGATCCGCGCTGCCCCGGGAGCTCCGTGAAGAGACGGGGGTGGAGGACGTGACGCCGGGTCGGCTGCTGGGCGTCTACTCCGCTCCGGAGCGCGACCGGCGCTTCCACGCGGTCACGGTCCTTGTCGAGGTCCAGGTGGGCGAGCCGGTGCGGGCGCCGGACAATCCGCTGGAGATTGCGGAAGTGCGGCTGTTCAGCGAGGAAGAACTCCCCGCGGCGCTGGCCCACGGGATGGACGACATGCTGGCCGATGCGCGCGCTGGACGGCTGGTGTGGGAATAGGCGGAGAGTGGCCACTTCGCCCTACCCTCCCCCGGCGCTGCGTGCCACATATGGCGGCATGCGCTTGGCATCCGTTCGGCTCGTCGCTCTCGTGCTCCTTTCATGGGCGCTCGGCGGCTGCAGCCTGTTCAACGGACTCGACGTGAAGTCGGTAGCGACCTCGGTACAGAAACCGAGCAATGTCGCGCTCTACCTGGCTGTGTCGGACGGGGACCAGCCGGTAACGGATCTGACCGAGCAGAACTTCCAGGTGCTCGAGAACGGCCAGCCCGTAGATCCGGAGCAGAGCGGCCTGACCCTGCTCGACCGCAACGTGGCCGCGGTGCACAGGACGCTGCTGCTCGTGGACATGAGCGGGAAGGCGAATGAGAAGGCGACGCGCACGAACATCGCGCGCGCGGCGGCCGGGTTCGTGGCGGACGTGCACAAGCTCGAGGACGTGACCGTGTACGCGTTCGACGGCAGCCCGGAGCTCCGTTTGATCGGCGAGTATCCCGAGAGCGCGGACGACGGTCCAGACAACATCCAGGCGCTCGCCGACTTCGTGCCCAGGGACCCCTCGCGCGATCTCGACGGAGCCGTGATCCAGGCGCTCGAACAGCTCGACGCGCGGCTCATGATCGTGAAGAAGCCGGTTCGCATCGGGACGCTGGTGGTCTTCACGCGCGGCCCCGACCTGGCCGGACGCACGCCGAAAGAAAAGGTCTCGCAGGCGCTCGACAAGACCGATCACGAGGTCTTCGCGATCGGCATCGGCAAGGACAAGGGCGACTTCGATCTCGATAGCCTCGGGCGTGCCGGGGTCGTGAGGGCGCCTTCGATGGGCTCGCTGGGCATCGCTTTCGAGAACGCTGCAAGCAAGATCCGCAAGGACTACAACAAGTACTACCTCTTGTCGTACTGCTCGCCGGCCCGTGCGGGAGAGCGCGCGCTCCGGATCAAGGTCACGATGACCGACAAGCAGGGCGACCAGCATGAGGGCAGCTACTCGACCGAATTCGACTCGGCTGGCTTCGGTCCCGGCTGCAATCCGCACGCGACGCCGCGCTTCGTCATGAAGGCAAAGAAGGACAGCGGCGCCAGGGAAGCTCCCGCCCCGAAGCCGAGCGAAGCGCCCAAGCCGAGCGGAGCGTCCAAGCCAACCGAACCGCCCGCCACGCCGAGCCAGCCGCCGTCAGAGGGCGGCGACCAGGTGGTTCCGCCGCCGTCCAAGCCCGGCTACGCGCCGACGCCGGACAAGTAGCCACCGCCGTTCACGCCGGCTCGTCGCGTTCGAGCTCGCCGCGCCGTCCAACCCGATAGGTCGTCCGGCGCACACGGCGCCGCGGCTGCCGCGCCTCCCGGGCAAGGTAGTCGAACGCGCTACGGTGCTCGGGCAGCGCGGGGCGCGACTCGACGCGCATCAGCCGTGTACCCGGGTCGAGCGTGAGCTCGATCCGGGAGCGCCACACGGTACCCGCACCCGCTTCCAGCCGCTCGACAACCGCTCCGGGCAGCTCCCCGGCGTGCACCCAGGCGTCGCCCCGCCGCACCAGCCAGGCAACCTTCACTGTCCCGCGCTCCGCGATCGATTCGCTGCTCTCGAGCTCGACCCGGACCACCTCTGGACCGTACCAGAAACCACGCTGGACGGCCGGGCTACGGCCGGGCTCGGGCGCCGGTGCCGCTACGCGAGCCCAACCGGGATGACCGCGCGTTGGGGCGCCGGCCCTGGTCCGGTCAACCAGCGCACCGCAGCGCCCGAGATCCCCGACCCGCTCGATCGCCAGATCGCCTCCACGCTTGATGAACACGCGCCGGGGCTGCGCCCTGCGCGCGATGCCGAGCAGGGCGAGCCCCTGTGTGCTCGGACGCCTACGCAGTGCCTCCACGACCTCCACGACCATTCCGATCGGATAGCGCTCCAGCTCGATGCCGAGCACCTCGTACTCGCCCGAGCCAACCGTGAGCACGGCATCGAACAGGCTCTCGAAACACTGCACGCGCATCCGCTTGAGTTGCGCATCGCCGTTCGGCTTTCCGTTCCGGCTCTGGCCTGCCTTTCCGTTCCAGGCATAAGTGCCGGCCAGCACCACGCGCGGGGCCTCGCCGCCGATCGCCCGTGGCACCGGATAGCCGTAGCGGCGCATGAACCGGACCACCTCGGTGCGGTGGAAACGCAGGTGACGCCCCTTGGTGCGACGTCCATGCAGGTGACTGTGTTTGACCCAGTTGTGGACAGTCTTCAGATCCACGCCCAAGAGGCGCGAGATGTCGCCTGAGGTCAGGCCGCAGACGGGGTCTGCATGACCATCCACCAGCGCCATGCTTCCGGAGTATCTGAATCGGGCCCGCCTCGCATCACCCCTAAGGGTGAAGCGAAGTCCTTTTGTTACACATTTCACTGCCGAACAGCTCCCGACCGTACGGCCGGCAGAATGCCGGTTGACCCTGTTCGCGACGCCTGTTTACCTCTCGCCTGGCTAACCGGAGCGGCACGCGAGTGGAGGAGAGGATGAGGCGGCTCTGCTGGACGTCGGCAATGATTGCAGGCACTTCCCTGCTCCTGGCCGCACCGTTGGCGAGGGCGTCGAGCGCCATCGAGTTCCCCGACAACGGCGTGGCACAGTTCTCCCGCGGTGGCGCCTGGCTCGCGACCGCCACCGACCCCATCGCCGGCTACTACAATCCGGCAGCTCTGGGGAGGCAGCCCACCCAGCTCGGTCTGGGAGCCAACTTCGTCTTCCAGAAGATCTGCTTCAAGCGGCTGAGCGCCACCGGGAAGCCGACGGGACCGGGCGGCGGCTTGACGAGACTCGTACCCGGAAGTCTGCAACTCCAACAGCGGCAAGCCCAACGTCATCCCCAACCTGGCGTTCACGTGGCGCGTCGGAGAAAAGCTCGGCATCGGGCTGACGGTCGTTCCGCCTTCGTCGTTCGGCACGCTCGACTGGTCTGGCACCGCTCCCGTGCCGCGTCAGGCCGGCGGCCGGACCATCGACACCCCGGTACCGGCCTCGCAGCGCTACCTCTCGATGGGCGTTGACGGCACCATCCTGCTGCCGACGCTGGCCGCCGGCTACAACATCACCGATCAGCTCTCCATCGGCGCCGGCTTCGTCGCGGGCATCGCCATGCTCGAGCTGAAGTCGATGTCGGCGAGCAACGTGACCCCCCAGGACTCGTTCATCGGCGATGCGCTGAGCACGCTCGATGTGAAGGATCTGTTCGTGCCGGGTTTCGTCGTAAGCGGGCTCTACTCGCCCACGCCAAACGTGGACGTCGCGGCCTGGTATCGCTGGAGCGACAGCATCCGCGCCAAGGGCGACCTGACGGTGGAGTTCCCCTACTACGACGCGAGCACAGGCAAGGTCAGCAAGCGGGCCACGACGACGCGCTCCAAGGACCAGAAAGGCAAGGACGCGGCCAAGGTAACCATGGCGGTGCCGATGGAAGCGCGCATCGGCGCGCGCTGGCACATGCCGCGGCAAGGGCGTCACGCCGCTCGAGAAGGAGGGCTTCCGCAAGGATCCCTATCCGACTCGCGATCCGTTGCGGGACGACCTGTACGACGTCGAGCTCGACCTGACCTGGGCGAACAACAGCGCCCAGGACAAGATCCAGATCCGCTTCCCTCCGGGGATCCAGGTCTCCGAGCGGAACGGTCCACGCTTCGGCGAGGTACCGCAAAACAGCCGACCGGCCCACCGGCTACCGGGACACCTTCGGCGCGCGACTGGGCGGGCAGTACAACCTGCTGGTCAACCGCATGGGGATCCGTCTGGGAAGCTGGATCGAGAGCTCGGCCAACGACGCGAAGTACCTCACGGTCACTGGCGTCCCGTCGTTGCGCGGCGGCTTCGGCGGCGGGCTCGTCTTCCGGATCGCGACGGTCGATCTGGAAGCGGGCTACCAGCACCTGTGGTCGGCCGGGTTCGACAACGGCGGCAAGGGCGCCATCAAGTCGATCGTCGCCAACGGTCCGGATGGCTTCGGCAATCGCTCCAGCTACGCCGTCAACGGCGGTAGCGTGACCCAACACGCCAACATCGCCTCGATCGGCGCCGTGGCGCGCTTCTAGCCCGCGCCGACGCGACCGGCAGCGCTCATCGCGGGCTCGCTGTCGCTCACCGCTTCCGCGCTCTTCGCACAAAAAACAGGGGCGACCCGGTCACCCGGATCGCCCCTGCGGAATTCGCTTGTCGGTGGTGGACGCGATGCGTCCCGCGCCTTTCGACGGTCACCGACCCCGCAACAACGCCTGCCGACGCCATTGCGACATCATCGCTTCAATGTGGATTCCGCTAGCCGGACCCGCGCAGTTCGCGCTGGCTTGGCCCGGAGCAGGTGGCAGAGGTGTTGGCTCGTGCCAGCTTCGGTGGAAAGTGATGACGGCGCGCCCCGCAGGACCGCGCTCTCGCGCAATCGCGAGCGCTGACCCCCCGTGCCTTCCGGCTGGAGGAAGCCTTCACCGTAACACTCCGACCTCTGGCGCTCCGTGTCGTCGACCGCACACCGTCGAGCAGTTCCATCGACCGCCCGGCAGCTGACCCCCGACATACCTTGACGATGCCACGCGGGGCTTGATACGCCCGACCAGAACCGTGCCTACGTCGCCCGGTTTAGGGGCGAACGCCATGCACGATCCAAAGCGCCTTCCGTCGTACCGGAAACCCGCGGCATTCCGCCGCGAGCTACAGCTACCCTCCCAGGGTTATCCACACAAGGAGGGAAGCTCTTCTGCACCCGTTCGCCTGGCTTGCTCCGCGACGCCGCGTCAACGGCCCCTCGGCTCCCACCTGGCTATGCCGCCCTCCAGCCCGGGTCTTGCGACCGCGAGCCGGAAAAACGGCCAGAGATGCATCCGACCGACTTCTGCAATCCACATTTCAAAGACGAGCACCCATGCTCCGTGTGAAGACCGGATCGCTTGCAGGGCAAAAACCCCGTGCTCACCGGTGGGTTTCGCGTTCACGCGCTCGACCCGCTTCGGTCTGCCGACTCGAGCCCACGCCGGGTGTTGTCTTCCCGACCCGGGTCCGCGAGATGGCTGGACCTCTGACGCCCCTGTCACCGCCGGACGGCCGACAACGCCTTGCGGCGATGCCGTCTGCCCGACGACCGAGACCGCCTTTCCCGTCGCTCCGTGAAGAAGCGGTGGTTCCAGACGATCCGGGACGCCTTCCCTCGCCAAGGAGCCTTTCCGGGGCCCTTTGCCCGACCCCGCAGGTGTTCGCCACCGTGGATCCGGCTGTCGGCGCCTTTTCGCCCTCGCGGGTTTCCCCGTTCGGGCTAGGCCCCGTCCACCCTCCGCAGCCGCAACCGCAGATGGCTTTTCTGGACCTGACGCCGCTTGACGACTTCTGCTTTCAACACGAACAGTACGGGCACGCCGACGAACGGTTGCTCCTCGCGTGGACGGCGATTTCCCGCCTTCCACTGCCTCGTGCGGCAAAGCCGCCTCGGCTGCGAGCGGCGCGGCGAACGGGATTCGAATCCCGCGGCGCCCGGAGGCGCCAGACCGCACCGGCCGGAAGACCCCGAGCTAGCTTGCGCGCAGCGGCGTAGAAGCCAACTCGAACTCTCCCGAGCTCCCCTAGTGTCGCCGACCAGTGCCGCGCCGGGCCTGGAAATCCCGGAACGCGATTCTGACCGGCCAAGACTCCCTTCCTGCCTCTCGCGCGAACGATAGAGGCTTTCCGGAAAGCCAGGGGGGCCTTCGAAGTTAGCCAGGAAGCCTTTCCGGGAGCGCTACCTCCCGGGGAACCGCCGCGCCCTGCGATGCCGAAACGCCGCTGGGCCCGGAACGCGCCTTTTTTCCACCAGCCAGGCTGGGCCGCCTTGACGGGCTGACCAGTCCAACTTGGCGGCGGCTGCCGTGCCCCGCTCCGACGAAATGCCGGGTCGGGTGACGACGCACCGCGGCGCCCCTGAACAACTTCTACGAACCATCCATCCGCGGGCAGATGTGCCGCGAACTTCCAAGGCCCCTTATGACCCAAAGCTGGCAAACAGATCAAGAAGAAAATAGAAAACAAGCAAAGAAAAGTTCTCCACAGGTTACTCCCAGCTTGTCCAGAGTCGTGCCTGGACAAGCTCTGGAAAACCTGGGGCCCGCGACTAGTCCAGCATCAATCCAGCCGCAGATCAAGCCTCCAACCAGACCGCCCGCACTCGCACCCGGTATTATATGCTTTGTTATGTACGTTTGATTTATGCATTTGAATATTGAAATAATGACTATTGACTGAGGCGGCTCACTAGCCGCGACTCGACGGCTGCAGAGCGCCGGCCACGGGGCCGCTCGCACGTCGCCCGCTCGAGATGATTCGAGGTACTGGACGCCACTTTTGCCCACATCCACCTACGGCGCGCACAGGCGGCGCTTTTCTCCCCTTCAGTTTCGACGAGTCTCGCCGTTCGTAGCGTCATGACCATAACAACGGGGACGGCGGCAAAGCCCGGGGACACGCCGGCCATAGTGGACGCGAAGGTGGGGTCCGGTCGGGTTCAAGTCCCGACGCGGGGGAGGGTTCTGCTCGTTGACGACGACCCCACCGTGCTTCGCAGCTTCAGTCGTTCGCTGCGTCGGGCCGGCTTCGACGTCGAGACTGCGGCGGACGGCCAGACAGCCGTCAAGCGGGTCGACAACGAAACCTTCGACGTGATCCTCAGTGATATCGCGATGCCGGGGATGAGCGGCATCCAGCTTCTGAGGGAGGTGCGCGAACACGACCTGCACGTCCCGGTGATACTGGTGACGGGCGATCCGGCAGTACGCACGGCCGTCCAGGCGCTGGAGTACGGCGCGTTCCACTATCTCACCAAGCCGGTCGAGAGCAGCGAGCTCGAGTCCGTCGTCGAGAAGGCCGTGCAGCTGCACCGCATGGCGCAGTTCAAGGAGCAAGCGGCTGCGCTCCTGGGAAATTCCGGCGCGCTGGGCGCTGACCGCGCAGGCCTGGAAGCAAGCCTGCGGCGTGCGATGGAAACGCTGTGGATGGCCTACCAGCCCGTCGTGAGCGTCGAGAACCACAAGGTGTTCGGCTACGAAGCCCTGCTGCGGAGCGACGAACCAAGCCTGCCGCATCCCGGGGCGGTCATCGACGCTGCCGACCGGCTCGGGCGGCTGGACGAGCTGGGACGCACGATCCGTGCTCGAGCTACCGAGCCGTTCCTGGAACCAGAGAACCCCGGCATGCTGTTCGTCAACCTCAATCCAACCGACCTGCTCGACGCCGAACTGTGGTCACCGCACGCGCCGCTATCCAGCATCGCCAACCGGGTCGTGCTCGAAATCACCGAGCGAGCCTCGCTGGACGCGGTGAAGGACGTGCGCCAACGGGTAGCGACGCTCCGCGACATGGGATTCCGGATTGCGGTCGACGATCTGGGGGCGGGTTACGCCGGATTGACCAGCTTCGCGCTGTTGGAACCGGAAATCGTCAAGCTGGACATGTCGTTGGTGCGCGATATCCACATCACGCCGACCAAACAGAAGATCGTGCGGTCGATGACCGCCCTGTCCAAGGACATGGGCATGCTGGTCGTTGCCGAAGGCGTAGAGAACGCAGAAGAGCGCGACACACTCATCGAGCTCGGTTGCGACCTGCTCCAGGGCTTCTTCCTTGCGCGGCCTGGTCGGCCGTTTCCGGAGGTCGCGTGGTAAAGCCTCCGTCCGGCCCGGCCCGCACCCCGGAACCGGATGCTCTGCCGGGCTCCCGCCAGGTCTGGTTGCCGCCCGCGACAAGTGGCAGATACGCGTTCGGCAATAGCGAGCCGACGAACCCCGAGATGCGTGCGGTGCGCGTCAAGGCGGCCGCGTACTCCCCGCCTCCCCACGTCTCCGCCGTCGGCGGCCCTTCGCCCACCGCCGTCACGGCCCAGGAAATGCCCGCGGTGCGCGTCAAAGCGGTCGCGTACTCCCTGCCTCCCAACGTCTCCGCCGTCGGCGGCCCTTCGCCCACCGCCATCACGGCCCAGGAAATGCCCGCGGTGCGGCCTGACGCCGAGCGCTCCAGCGTCTCGTCGCTACCGCCCTACGAGGACAACGACGCGATCACGGACGTCACGGAGATGTCGCGGCATACCGACGTCGGCGCGCCCCCTTCCCTGCCAGCAGAGCGCGACCGCTCGCTGCTTGTCCGGATGGACGGCGTCAGCGCTGGGCAGGTCGAGTCGGTCGGCCGCACCGAGCTCTCGATCGGTCGCCATCCTTCCAACGCGCTCACCATTCAGGACGGCGGGATCAGCCGGCAGCATGCTCGCATACTGTCAGTGGACAACAAGCACGTCATCGAGGATCTCGGCTCGCGAAATGGAACCTACGTCCAAGGTAGCCGTATCACGCGCGCCGAGCTGAACGACGGCGACTGGATCCAGCTCGGTCCGCGCGCGAGCTTCCGCTACTCCGTCACCGACGCCAAGCAGGAAGTGCTAATGCGCCAGCTGTACGAATCCAGCACGCGCGACGCACTGACCGGCGCCCACAATCGCCAGCATTTCGAGGAACGGTTGCGCACGGAGGTGGCGTACGCCGTTCGCCATTCCACCAACGTGTCGCTGGTGTTGTTCGACCTGGACTATTTCAAGCGTGTCAACGACAACTACGGTCACCTGGCCGGCGATGCGGTGCTCAGGAGCGTGGCTGCGACGGTTGGAGCGCGACTGCGTGCCGAGGACGTTTTTGCCCGCTACGGTGGCGAGGAGTTCGCGGTGGTGCTGCGGGGCATCGATGCCACCGGTGCCCAGCGCGTGGCCGAAAGGCTGCGGAGCTCCATCGCCGACACGGTCGTGAACTACAAGGGGCTGAGCCTCCAGATCACGATCAGCGCCGGCTCGGCGGCCCTGTCGGAGTGCTCCCGCCCGACCGGCATCGAGCTGGTGGGGCTCGCCGATCGCCGCCTCTACGTGGCGAAGGACGGCGGGCGAAACCGCGTCGTGGCGGAGATTGAGCCGCTCGCCTAGCCGGGCAGGCCCGAAAGCGGTCGACTAGGCCACAAAAGTGGCGCGGAGCGTGCCGCCGCCCTGTTGCAGAATCGCGACCGTCGATGTACAGAAACCGCCGTGTCCATCGATCTCGATTCGCTGAAGGCCGAACGCGACAAGTTGAAGGACGGCCTGCGGGAGCTGGAGGCCGAGCAGCGCAAGGTCGATGCCGAGCTCAAAGCCCTGCGCCAGCGGGAGATCCAGACCAAGCGCGAGATCGAGGCGCTCGGGACGCTGATCGAGATCAACGAGGGGCGGGCCGCCACCAAGGACGGCGGCTGAGCCCGCCGGCTGCTTGCTAGCCGTCGTCCGCGCTCTGTGCAGCCGGAGCGACGACCGCCAGATAGCCCCTGCTGATCTCCGGCCCGGACGGGCGCGAGCGCTCGCCGCCCGAGGCGAAGGCGTCGACCACCTCGGCCAGCTTCGGCTCCGGTAGCGGCTCCGGCAGCTCGCGCGCCGCGCCAGGTGCAGCCAGCTCCTCCACGTGCAGCGTCTGGGTGGGGAACGCGAAGGAGACACCCACGTCGCGCGCCAGGCGCATGATCTCCAGCATCACGTTGTGACGCTGGCGCAGCTCCTCCGACCAGGATTCGACCTTGAAGAAGAAATAGACCATCACGTCCAGCGAGCTCGCGCCGAAACCGGACATGTGGACCTCGTAGTAGTCCTTCCGCGTGTGCTCGTTGGCCTGGATGACGGCGCGGACGCCCTCCACGAATGCCTGCATCTGCTCCGGCGTCGTGTCGTAGGTCAGGTTCAGCGTCAAGAACGTCCGCCGGTACTCCCGCACCCCGTAGTTGTCGATGTTCGCCTCGGTGAACTTCGCGTTCGGAACAGTGACCAGCGAATTGTAGAAAGTGCGGATGCGCGTCGAACGGAACCCGACCTCCTCCACGATACCCTCGACGCCGCCCACGGCAACCCAGTCGCCGATCTGGAACGGGCGGTCGATGAAGATCATGATGCTGCCGAAGAAGTTCGCGATCGTGTCCTTGGCAGCCAGCGCGACCGCCACGCCACCGATGCCCAGTCCTGCGAGGAGCGACCCGACGTTGATACTGAGGTTCTGGAGGATGAACAGGATGCCGGCGACGACCGTGAAGATCTTGAGCGATTTCCGGACGAGTGGGACGAGCTGATCGTCGAGCTTGGACTCGGTCTTCTCGGCCTTCTCCATCATGCGCTCGGAGAAGACGTCGACCAGGCGATACGCCGCCCACACGATCGACACCACAACGAGCATCCGGACCACGACGCTCACGACCAGAGCCGCCTTCGCCGGCAGCCCCAGCTCCGGGTAGAAGACCCGCAGCATGACCGCCATCACCAGCGTGGCGCCCGGCGATGCGAACACGTCCACCAGGCGCGTGGCCCAGGCGTGCTCCTCGACCAGATGCCGCACGCGGCTGTTGACGACGGCCTGGATGATCTTCCGGACGACCAGCGCCAGGATGAAGACCAGGAACAGCGCCAGGTACTGCCAGATCGCGACGCCGAAGACCTTTCCGTGGAAGGACCCGGGCAGATTGCGCGCGACGCGGTCGACCAGACCCGAGCCCGGCTTCGCCCATGCGGAGCCGGCACACAGGGCCAGTGCGAGCGCGACCTGGGCCTGGATGAGCATTCGACGATTCACTGGTATTCTCCTTGTCGCACTAGAGACGTGTCCCACCCAGCTTGAGGATGCGTTTGAAATGCACGGCGCTCACCGGGACCACGGACAGCCGCGAGCGCTTGATCAGTGCGATGTCCTGGAGCGCATCGTCACCCTTGATCGCTGCGAGCGAGACCGGCGCTTCAAGCGGGCGCAGCGGTACGATGTCCACGACCGACCAGTCGCCCTGTTGGGCAGTCGGGTCGGCGTAGGCCCCGCGTGCCACGCGCGCCACACCCACCACTTCCTTCCCCTCGTTCGAGTGGTAGAAGAGCACGAGATCGCCCTTCTTCATCGCGCGCAGGTTGTTGCGCGCTTCGAAGTTGCGGACGCCGTCCCAGTATGTGCGCTTGTCCTTGACCAGATCGGCCCAGGAGTACTTGTAGGGCTCGCTCTTCACGAGCCAGTGCTTCGTCGCCATTTCCGCTTCCTCGTCGCCGGGGCCCCGCGGCCCCGGGCAAGGCTTACACGAAAACAGCGCGCAGCTTAAGCCGGCGGCACGCCGCGCCGGTCCCGCGCGGCTACTGGGCGCCGTAGCTCAGCGTGTACTTGGAGCAGACCGGATTGCCACCCGGGCTCTCGACGAGGACATCGGTGGGCCCGGGCTTGCCGGTAAGGCACGTCAGCCGAGCCAGCACGGGAGCGCCCGTCGCACAGCACCCCGACAGTTTTCCCACCGTGGTCTGCGTCCCGCCCAGGCACTGGAAGTTGGTGTTCCCATTGCCGCACGACGGAATCACACAGACCTTGAGCGACGAATCGTTCGTCGAGGCGGTGAGCGTCGGATTGGTGCACAGCGTCGTGGAAATCGTATAGCGGTACCAGTCCAGATCCGCGAAGTCGCCGATCACTCCCGCGGTGTTCTTCGACCCGCTGCACGTCACGCTGGCAAGTGCACTCGCCGATGCTGGCGAGTTGTTCGGCTCGCCGTAGGGGTCGCTGCAGCTCGAGAACCCGGCAGCGCCGTCCAGCCCGGCGTCGGCGCCGCCCGCGCCGCTGGTGCCGCCCGCGCCACCGGTGCCGCCGGTGCCGCCTGCCCCCCCGGCGCCGCCCGAGCCGCCTCCGCCCTCGACCCCGCCGTCGCCCGCGTCCACCCCGCCGTCGGTGTCCGGCGGGCAGCCCGGCAACGGCGTAACCTTCCGCACCGTGCCGCCAAAGGTCGCCTCCGCCGCGTCGAAGCCGATGCCGACCGAGAGGGCATCGCACTGCGCCTGCGGCGAGATCTTTCCGTTGGCGAGGATGTCGGCGAACTGGGACACGTAGCCGGTCATCAGCGTGTAGTCCGAGCCCACGGTGTTGGGGCACAGGCCGAGCTCTTCGAACCCGGACTTCAGATCCTCGATCGACGAGCGCCCGGCGATCGTGCCGTCGGTGATCTCCCAGTGACCGCTCTTGTCCTTCTGGAGCTTGCCGGCAACCACGCCTCCCTGCATCTTGAGGGGGTAGGCGCGGGTTACGCCGTTGTCACCCGGGAACCAGAACAGCACGTTGTCCGGAAGCTGCGCGATGATGTAGCCGTCGCGCACATAGGCGGCCGGGTCGTTGAGATCCGCGTCGGGCAGCGAGCCGTCCTTGGCCACGGTGCCCTGGTAGGTCTCCGGCTGGATGGTCCACGAGCCCCCCGCCTGCCACCAGCACTGCTGCGTCTTCCAGGTCTGGTTCGGGTCGTCCTTCTGGCACTGCCAGGGCGGCGGCGTCTCCAGGCCCGGCGAGGGATACATGTCGACGCGGACCTGGCTGTCGTTGGGCTGTCCGTCCCATTGGGAAATTCGAATGAGGAAGTTGTAGTCGCCGCGGCACAGTGCGCAGTTGAAGCCAGGGTTGCTGAGGCCGTATTTCTCGCTGATGCTGGGCAGCGAGACGGTGGTTTCTTCCAGCCTGCCGAAGGTGTTGTCCCGGCAGTCGTGCCCGTCTTTGGGGATCGTCGCACTGCGCGGCTTGCACGGTTGGGGAATGTCCCCGGTCGTCGAACAGGTGTCGGAGTTGGTGCACATTCCGTCGAGATCGAAGCCGAGGCTCATCCAGGGCGGGTTATTGTCGGTCCCCGGATTCCCTTTCCGGTCCAGCGAGCCGAGCGCCATGGAGCGTAGCGCGAGGATGATCGGCGGGATGCTCGGCCCATCGGCATTCTTGGGAGCATCGGCGGCGGTCGGCACGCCGGCGGAGACGCAGCCCGTCTTCTTGCTCTTGTACGACCACCAGCCGACACCGCTGCCGTATTGGCTGGGATTCACCGGCACGTGGTCCGAACCGCCCAGGAGCGAGTCGTTGTAGACGTTGCAGGCGAAGAAACCGGCCATGGAAGCGAGCAGCAGAGCGCCGGCCAGCCTCGAGAATTGCATCCCGCCATTGTAGACGATTTTCCGCGAAATCTGCTCGGCGGCGCCCCGCGAAGGCAACCGAGGGCTCAAACCCGCGTGATCAGGGCGTGTACGGGTTCTTCGGGGGCCCGCACTTCTGCAGGCTCGACACGGTCACTGCCGGGCCCGGCGCCACCGTCAGGGCCTCGAAACCAATGCCCACGCTCAGGGCGTCGCAGCCGGCGGACTTGCTGTTCGCACCGTTGGCCAGCACGTCCGTGCTGCTGTCCAGCAGGTCCGTCACCTTCTTGTATTCCGCCGCGGACACCGGCTGGACGGGGGCCACCGTACCCGAGTCGCAGAACCCCACGTCGTTGAAAGACTGCTCCAGGTCGCTCTTGCGGATGCTGCCGCTGATGAGGGCGTCGCCCATGGCCCAGACGTTGTCCTGGTTCTTGAACAGACGCCCCGTCAGGAGGCCCTGCTGCAGAACGAGCGCGAAACCGTTGTGCACGGTCTGGTCGCCAATGAAGCGCAGCTGCTCGCCGTTCTGTAGGTGGGCCACCAGATAGCCGTCGCGTACGAATGCAGAGGGATCGTTGGCGGTCTTGGCCTCGGGCAGGCCGCCCTGCGGGCCGACGGGGCCACCGAGTCCGGCCTGGTCCACCAACCAGGGTGCGCTCGGGAGCCAGGCGATCTCCCCCTTCCACGCGTCGCCGCCTGCGCATTTCCAGGACGGCACGGCCGAAAGTCCTGGCGACATGTACAGATCCACGCGCACCTGGTCGTCGTCGAACTTGCCGTTGTAGTGCGAGATCTTGAACAGGATGTTGAAACCGCCCCGGTACAGCTCGCAGTCGAAGTCGTTCTCGTTGATGCCGTACGCCACGCCGAGCTCTGGATCCGCCGCCAGCTGCGGCTCGATCTGGGCGAAGACGTTGTCCCGACATCCCTGCCCGTCCGCGGGCACTCCCGAGGCGCTGGTGCACCCGATGTCGTCTTTCGGCGCCGCGGCGCAGGAGACAGGATTGGTGCACAGGCCGTCCACGTCCAGTCCGAAGAACTGGTAGGGCTTCTTCCCCGCAGTCGGCGCGCCGTTGCCTTCCGGCGGGAGCGTGTTGGGCGGCGCGCTCTCGCCCAGGTACACCTTGGTCATCCCGAGGTAGATAGCGTCGATGTCCTTGCCCGCTGCGTGCGCGGGAGGCTTGCTGTCCGCGGGATTGGACACGTCGCGGCAGCCCTGCGGGGTCTTCGTCGACCACCAGCAGTCACCCCAGTGGCAGTCGGCAGCATGGCCGCTGCCCGGACCCTCGAGCAGGCTGGTCGTGTAGGTATTGCAAGCGACAACGGCCAGCCCGGCAGCCGTCAGCGAAAGGAACATCAAGCGCAGAAAGCCCCGCACGCCTCCAAGTCTAGCGCGGCGACCACCCGTGACAGCAAGCGTTCTGCCAAATCGGCCTCTCGAGGCGGCCGCAGCCACCAGCGCGGCCCCGACAGGTGCGGTAGCTTGCCGGACAGACGTGAAGAGAGGAGCTAGAGCCTTGGCATTCCTGGCAACGCTCGGCGCGCTCTACGGAGCCGTGGCCGGGCTGGCGACGGCAGCCCAGAAGCGGCTCATCTACCCCGCGCCGGGCGAGGTCATCGAGCCGCACGCGCCGGGGGCGGAGCTCTGGCGGCTCCCCGGCCACGACGGTCGCACCGTGTTCGCCCTGTACGCCAAGGCCCCGCCGGGTGCGCCGACGGTGGTGCACTTCCACGGCAACGGGGAGCAGCTTTCCGACCAGGCCCCGCTGGTACGCGCGCTCGCAGGCGCCGGGCTCGGCGCCTGCGCAGTCGAGTACCCGGGCTACGGCCTGTCGCGCGCAAACGCCGTCAGCGAGCAGGCCATCTACGCCGACGCCCAGACGGCGCTGCGCCACCTCGCCTCCCTCGGCGTCCCCGACTCGAGCATCGTGCTGGAAGGCCAATCGCTCGGCACCGGTGTGGCCGTGGAAATGGCCCGACGCGGCTACGGCAGCCGACTCGTCCTGATCTCGCCGTACACGTCGATCGTCGACATGGCGCGTCGCGTCGCGCCGTTTCTCCCGGTGAGCCGGCTCGTCAGCGAGCGCTTCGACACGGCGTCCAAGGCCCGCTCCATCGCGCTTCCCGCGCTGGTGATCCACGGCGAAGACGACGAGATCATCCCGGTGTCGATGGGGCGCGTCGTCGCGAAGCTGCTGCCGCACGCGGCGCTGGTGATCGTAGCCGGCGGCCATCACAACGACCTGTTCGCGGTCGACGGACGCGATCTGATCCGCCGCATCGTCGCGTTTGCCAGAGATAGTCCGCATGCGACGCGGTGATCTCCGCCTCGACTACGGCACGCGGCGGCGTTTGGCCGGGGATCACCAGGAAGGCGGGAAGGCGGGAAGGTTTTCCGGGGTCGACGGCTGGTTCTCCGGAAGAAAAGCAGCGACGTTGGCTTCGCCGGGCTAGTCGAGATCGCGGTCGGCGAGGTCGAGCAGTACGGGGCAGTGGTCGCTCAGCCGTGCGTACGCCGCAGGCATGCTCTTCGCGGGCAGGCGACTGCACGACGCCGCCGCGCAATAGCCCGCGACGACCGCATGCGTGCCGCTCGGGATCTCGCGGAGCGAGCGGGTCGCCAGGAAGTGATCGAGCAGACCGCCGTGTCCGCGGTAGTACTCCGAGCAGCCACCGTCCGTGCCGACCTCCGTGAACGCCGGCGACAGCGCCGCCGCGGCGCGGCCGAGCTCTTTCGTCTCGTCGGGCGCGGCCACGGGTGGCGAGCAGTGCGGGCAGCCCATGGTGTTGAAGTCGCCGGCGAGCAGCACGTCGCGGTCGGCCTCTTCGCCTTGCGCCTCGCGGTACGCCGCCGCGATGCCGGCGATGGAGCGGCGTCTGAGATCGATGGAGCGCTGGCCGTCACCGCTCTTCAGGTGCACCGCGATCACATGCAGGTCGAGGCCGCCCTTGAAGCGGAAGTAGCCGCCGAGCCCCGGCCGGATCAGATCCTTGCACGCCTCCCCATACGGATTCAGCGCCGCGAACGTGTGGAAGTCGGCCGCGTTCACCCGCGCCGAATTGTAGAGCAGCCCCACGTGCTGGGCGGCTTCGTCGGGGCAGTCGTCGAAGCGCGCACGCCAACGCCCGTGGGTCAGCCGGTCGAGCCGCGTCAAGAGCTCGCCCATGCGGGCCCGGGCGGCGGGGTAGCGCTTGATCTCCTGCACCGCGAGCACGTCGACGTCGAGCCAGGCGATACCGCACGAAAGCCACGCGAGATCCGTCCCCGGGCCGTGCGGATGCGTGCCTGGATGGCCGTCGGGGAACCAGCGCAGGTTCCAGGTTCCGATGCGGGCGCGCCCCGCGGCGCGCGGCGCGTGGCGCCCCGCCGCGAGCGCCGCTTCGCACGCCTTGTCCGACGCCCACACGCTCGAGCTGTCGATCGGCTGCGGCTTCGACGCCGAGCCAACGTAGCGCTCGGTGATCCAGCCGTGCGTGCCGTCGGCGGCACGCACGCTGAGCCAGTGTCCGCCCTTGTCGCGCGCTTCCACGCGCACCTCGCTGCCGTCGGGCAGGCGCGCCGAGACGCTGCTCGTGCCGGGCTTGTCGTGCAGCGGCACGCCGAGCTTGCTCTTTGCGACCAGGCGCACCCGCGCCGGCTCGGGCTCGGGCGGGGTTCCGCTCGTGTGCGGCGGGCTCTGCCGCGCTGCCCGACCGGAGGCGGGATAACTGGTCGAGGCCGCGCCATGTGCCTCGCCCCCCGGCGCGCGGTCATGGCATCCACCCGCCGCGATCAGCGCGGCGGCCAGAGCCAACGTCCGGATCGAAAAGCGCACGATCGCGACCGTAGATCAACACCCCACGGGAAGCACACCGGCGCCTTGAAGGGCGCGCTCGATCCGCGTATGAACCCGCATGAGCGACGCCGAACAGGCCGTGCGCCTGGAGCTGTCCGACCAGATCGCCACGTTGATTGTCGACAATCCGCCCGTCAACGCCCTGTCCGCGGCCGTGCTGACCGGGCTCGGAGAGCGGCTGCGCGCGGCCCACGCCGATCCACAGGTCGCGGCGATAGTGCTCGCCGGCGCGGCCGCTACGTTCGTCGCGGGTGCCGACATCTCCCGGCTGCAGGCGATCGGCAGGGGCGCGCCGCTGGGCTCGGGCGGCTCACTCGCGGCGATCCTGCCGCTGGTCGAGAGCGGGGAAAAGCCCACCGTCGCCGCTATCGACGGCTTCGCGCTCGGCGGCGGGCTGGAGCTGGCCATGGCCTGCAATGCTCGCGTGGGCAGCACGCGCTGCCGTGTGGGACTGCCGGAGCTGAAGCTGGGACTGATTCCGGGCGCAGGCGGCACGCAGCGGCTACCGCGACTGGTCGGCGTACGGCGCGCCGTCGACATGATGCTCGGCAGCACGCAGATCGACGGCCGACAAGCGCATGAGCTCGGCATCCTGGACGAGCTGGTCGATCCGGGCAGCGACGTCGTCGAAAGAGCGCAGCAGGTGGCGCGTGAGCTCGCCGACGGACGCCGCGAGCTCAGCCGGGCGCTGGAGCGGGACGACCGGCTGGAGTCACTGGACGAAGCGCGCCGCATCATCGCCGACGCGCGCGCCGCGGCTGCGAAGAAGCAGCGCAACGTCGGCTATCCCGATGCGTGCCTCGACGCCGTGCTCGAGGGCGTGGAGAAAGGCGCCGAAGCCGGTTTTTCGCGCGAGCAGCAGCTGTTCCGCGAGCTGCTCGTCTCGGACGCCGCGCGCGGGCTCATCCACGTCTTCTTTGCCACGCGTGCGGCAGGCAAGGTACCGGGCGTTACCGACGCGGGGCTCACGGCGAAGCCGATCCAGCGCGTCGGCGTGCTGGGCGGCGGCACGATGGGTTCGGGGATTGCGACGACGCTGATCTCGGCCGGCCTCGAGGTGCGGCTGAAGGACGTCGACGACGCCGCGCTCGAAGCGGGCGTCGCCCGCGTGCGCGGCAACATCGAGCGGAACGTGGAGAAGGGCCGCATCACCCGCGAGCAGGCCGACACGACGCTGGCGCGTCTGCGCGCCCAGACCGACTACGCCGGCTTCAACGCGCTCGACATGGTGATCGAAGCGGCCACCGAGAAGGTGGAGCTCAAGCAGCAGATCTTCCGCGAGCTTGCCCAGCACACGTCCGACCGCGCCATCCTCGCCAGCAACACCTCCACCATCGACATCGAGCGCATCGCACCGGAGGGGACCTCCGGGCGCCTGCTGGGCACGCACTTCTTCAGCCCCGCCCACATCATGAAGCTCGTGGAAGTGGTGCGCACCGCGGACACCTCGCCGCAGATACTCCTCGACACGCTCGGGCTCGCGAAGAAGATCAAGAAGACCGCCGTCACCGTCGGCAACTGTCCCGGTTTCCTCATCAACCGCATCTTCATGCGCTACGGGCAGGCGGCCGGCTGGCTCATCGACCGCGGCGTCGATCCGTACCGCGTCGACCGGGCGCTCTACGCCTTCGGCATGCCCATGGGACCGAACCGCATGGGCGATCTCGCCGGCCTGGACGTGAGCGTCTTCGCGGCCGGCATCATGGACGCCGCCTATCCCGAGCACTCCTATCGCTCGGTTCTGCGTCGACTCCTGGTGGAAGCCGGACGTCTCGGCGAAAAGAGCGGCAGCGGTCACTACCGCTACGAGGGCAGGAACGCCGTGGAGGATCCGGAGCTCGCCGATTTCGTGGCGCGCGCCCGCGAGGCCGCCGGAAACCCCGAGCCCATCTCGCCAAGCGACGAGGACATCGTGCGGATGGCGCTGTTCGGCGTCGTCAACGAAGCCTGCCGCGCCATCGAGGAAGGCATCGTGGTCCGCCCGGGCGACATCGACGTGGCCGCCATCCTGGGCATGGGCTTCCCGGCCTACCGCGGTGGCCCCATGAAATGGGCCGACACAATCGGCGCCCGCGCCGTGCACGACGCGCTGGCCGGCTGGCAGGAGCGCCACAACGCGAAGCTCTTCGAGCCCAGCCGCCTGCTCGCCGAAAAGGCGAAGAGCGGCGCGTCGCTGCTCGACTGAGCGCGCGACAGGCGCCTCCCGAAGAGGCCGACCGGGCCGTGTACGGTTTTCCGCAGTTCGTCGCGGCCCGGCTACCTGACGGAACCCAGAGCATCGTCGAATCGACTAGCCCTCGAAATCGGTCTTCTGCTTTGATAGCCTGCAGCGAAGCGGGAGGGCATGGTGTCGGTGAGTCGAAGTGTCGTATGTCTCTTTCTCGCCGGCTCTCTGGCAGTCGGCTGCTCGAGTTCGACTGGCAACGGTGGCGTCAGCAAGCAGTGTCAGGATGCTTGCAACCGCGCCGCACAGCTGTGCCCGTCGCAGTACCACGACCAGGCAAAGTGCCAGAGCGGTTGCTCGACGGGGTCACCCGGTGAGATCGCATGTTTCAGTGTAGAACAAACCTGCGACCTGCTACAGAAATGCACCGGCGAAGGCGGGGGAGGGGCCGCCGGAAGCGGCGCAACCGCGACCCCGCAGCAGTGCCAATCGGCCTGTCAACATGCGGCACAGGTCTGCCCCGATCAGTTCCACGACACAGCCAAGTGCGAAAATGGCTGTCTGCAGGCAACACCGGGCCCTGCCGCGTGTCTCCAGGCAGAGACGACATGCGCTCTGCTGGAGCTCTGCGAAAACCGCTAGCGACGTACAGATTGCGGTAGCTACCGCGATCGCGCCCGCGATCGGGAGCAGCTGACGAAGGGCCAGAATCCCATTCTTGTTCCCCCCTCGCTTCTCACGTATCCAAGGAGTCAGGGACCATGCCCGACTCACACGACACCCTCTCCGCCCTCGAACGCACGAATATTCCGTCACAGATGGCGGATGGCGTCGTGTACCGATTGGAACGGCTTCTGGGTGAAGGCGGGATGGGAGCGGCGTTCCTGGCGAAGCGGACCGCGCGCGAGGGCGAAGCTCCGGTGGTGGTGAAGCTGGTCAGACCGGAAGTGGTGCGGGCGTCGGGGCAGGCCGCAGCGCTGCTGGTGAGCAAGGAGGCAGTCGCGCTCGGCCGGCTCAACGAGCGGGTACCACCAACGCCGTTCGTGGTGCGATTGATCGACACGGGGACGATCGAGACGCGCGTGGGGGGAGCGCCGGTCACGCTGCCGTGGCTCGCGCTCGAGTACATCGACGGCGGCCCGGAAGGCACCACGCTGCAGGAGCGTATCCACTTGACCGTTCAGCGCAGTGGCACCGCGTTCGATACCGAACGCGCTGTGCGCACCGTGGAAGCGCTCACCGGCGGGCTGTCCGCGATCCACGGCGAGGGCGTGATCCACCGCGATCTGACGCCGGGCAATGTGCTGTGCTGCGGCGTCGGTGACGACGAGATCTTCAAGATTGCCGATTTCGGGATGGCACGCCCGAGCGGCATGGCGGCGACGTTCGGCGGCGTCGCGTTGGGGACGCCCGGCTACGCGGCACCGGAGCAGTTCGGCGCGGAGCCCGCGGCGATCACACCGGCCAGCGACGTGTTCAGCTTCGCGTGCGTCATCTACTACCTGCTCACCGGCGAACCGCTTTTCCGCGTCGGCTCCGCCGCCCAGGGCCTGGTCGCCGTCAACAGTGCCACTCGCCGCAGCGTGGCCGACGCGAAGGCACTGTGCAGCGACCTGCGCGCGAGACCGTCGGCCTGCGCAGCCATCGACGCCGAGCTCGCCCAGGCCACCGCCGTGGACCCGCCACGGCGCCAACAGAGCGCTAGCGCGCTCGGCCAGCTCGTGATCGCCGCCCTCCGCCCTCCAAGCCGCCTGCGCCCGTCCGGGCGGCGGTACTCGAGCCAGGGTGGCAGCGCGCCGACCGTCCTGACGGGATGGCAATGGACGACCCGACACCACCCCGGGGGCGACGTTGTCGTCCGCGCGAGCGCCTGGGACGGTGACGGCCGTTGTCTGGCGGCAACCGATCGTGGGCTGTGGTTCTGGAACGGGACCTCCTGGCAGACAGCGCCGGACAACGGAGTGCCGCCGCCGGACCAGATCGGTTTCGTGCGACGACTGTCCGCTGGGCTGTGGCTGATCGGCGGTTTTCGTGGCTACCTCGCGGTGTATGGACAGGACGGAGTGCAGGAAGTGCTCCCGCGTCCGGACGAGGACGTGACTTTCGAGGCGGCCAGCGGCGATCTGGCGGACCTGGGCGTGCTCGTGGGAACCAGGAACGGTGCGCCCCCGCTCCTGTACGCAGTCTGCGGCCGGCGCTGGCTGCGGCCGGCATCACTCAGCAAGGCGGCATCCGTCTCGTCGCTCGCACGTCTGGACGACGAGACCTGGCTCGTCGCCGGTCGGACGCCGAAGAACGCCGGCTTCGTCGCGCGCTACCGACCCCTGATGTGGGACGTGTCCAAGCAGAACGTGCCCCGTGCGCGCGCCTACATCGCCGCCGCAGCCCACGCGGAGTCGGCGACGGCTGTGGTGGCCGGAAGCGGCGGCCACACCGTGCGCTTCAAGGATGACACGATGACCCCCGCCGCCGTGCCCGGCGAGCCGGACCTGTCGGCGATCGATCTCGATGCCTACGGGCGCTGCTGGGTCGCGAGCCGGGGCAAGCTCTGGCTCCAGAGCCAGGATCGTCCGACGGACTGGACGCCCATCTGGTCCGATCCCAGCTGGTCGGTTCCCATCGTGAGCCTGTTCGCAAGCCCTGGCGCGGTCATCGCGATGAGCGCCGACGGCGGCATCCTCGAAGGACGGCTCGACCCACTGTAGGCCGGAGGCGCGGCGCGGGCGCGCCCCTCCGCGCCACGACGGCCGGCCGAGCACGCAGCGTGAGGGCCCTCCGCCGCGCGCAGCGGAAGCGAGCACGGCGAGCGCGGCAGCTCCGCCCTCGGCGGGGGAGCAGCCCCATCAAGGCGGCGGCTCGATCGTCACTTTCGCTTCCACGTGGCGGCCGGAGGCCAGGGTGAAGTAGCCGCGGCCCGGCTTGTCGTGCGTGGGCGGCTTGAAGCCGAGTTCGATCGTGTCTGTGGGCTCGACGTCGATCTGGTCGGAGGGAGCCCGCATCGAGACATCGAGCTCGACGTGGAGCTTCTCGGCGCCGGACGCGACATTTCTCTGGTCGAGTGCGAACTGGCCGGCCTGGAGCATCAGGAGGGTGCGGGCGAGCAGATGCTGGAGCACGGGCGAGAGGGTCTTCTCGTCGGGCTTGGCGCTGGCGAGATGGCGCTGGTCGTCGATCTGGATGACCAGGTGGAATCCGCCCGCCGGACCGAGCGGGAGCTTCGACCAGAGCGGGTCGCCGCTGGCAGCGCGGGGCAGCGCGCGGGTGAAGGCCTTGGCCAGATCGCGCACGCCGGGCAGCACACCGGCGGCGCCGAACTGGCCTCCATGCGTCGCGTCGTGGCCGTCCGCGGCGGCGGCCATGGCGTGGGCGAGATCGGGAGCGGCGCCGGCGGACGGGCGCGGCGGCGTGCCGGACGGCGCGGGCGCGGGGGCGCGGGCCGACGCGCGGACCGGCGCGGACGAGCGGGCCGGAGCGGGCGCTTTGGCGCCGGTCTTCGCCGCGAGCACGGCAGCGGCCTTGGCGGGCGCCGCCGCTGGAACCGTCGGTGCCGGGACAGGCCTGGGAGCGGGGGCCGGCCGGGTCGCAGGCGCGGAGTTGTGGTGTTGCGCTCCGCCGCGTTCGGAGACGAGGCCGTCGATCTGGAAGGTGTTCCCGGCCCAGGCGTCGTGGTGCTGCACGTGCGCGGGCGGCGGCGGCAGCACGGTCAAGAGCCCGACCCCGAGCAGCCCCAGGCCCGCGTGTAGCGCCGCGGAAAGCGCCAGCGGGCCCCAGGGGCCGAGCTTGTCCGGAGTCGCTGTCATCGCCGACACTCCCATTGTGACACCACCGAGCCCGTCAGGTTTCACGGCGCCGGAATCGCGCTGGCCGACGCGGCGTTCGTGGAAACAGGCCCGGATGAGACGCACGTTTGCCCTGCTGACCGCGCTGGCCGCCCTGACGGGTTGCCGGCATGGCGACCGCCACACGGATCCGCCGCCGACAGCGGCGCCTCCCTCGGCCAGCGCGCCGGCCCCGAGCGCGGCCGTGTCCAGCAGCAGAGCGAGCCCGGCCGCGGCCCCCTCCCCCATCCCACCCGCGGAGTTCGCCCGGTTGTTCCGCACGCTGTCGGGACCCGACCACGCGTTCTTCAGCGACAACTACCTTTCGAACGAGACTTCGTACCTCGAGGTCGCGCCGCTCCTGGCAAAGCACGTCGAGGCGGGCCGCGCCTACCTCGGCGTGGGGCCCGAGCAGAACTTCACGTACATCGCGCTCACGCGACCGGAGCTGGCGTTCATCGTCGACATCCGCCGCGACAACGCGCTGCTGCAGCTCCTGTACAAGGCCATCTTCGAGCGCGCGAAGAGCCGCGCCGGGTTCCTGTCGCTCCTGCTCGGACGCCCCTACGACGCCAGCACGGATCCGGGCGCGAGCGCGAGCGTGGACCAGGTGATCGCAGCCGTGGAGCGCTCGGCGCCGGACCGCGCGCTGTTCGAGCGAACGCACGCCGAGCTCGTTTCGCGCATCCGCCGCGGCTACGACATCCCACTCGACGCGAGCGACCGCGCCACGCTGCAAAGGACGCACCGCGCCTTCTTCGACGGACAGCTGGCTCTCGCCTTCAAGCTGAAGCCGCCCAACGGCCGCCACTACCCGAGCCTGCGCGCGCTGCTCGAGGCGCGCGGCCCCGCGGGGCGAAAGCTCGGCTTCCTCGCCAGCTCCGGGCAGTTCCGCTTCGTACGGGCGCTCGAGCTGGCGAATCGCGTGATACCCGTGGTCGGTGACTTCGCCGGCACGCATGCGCTCCGCGCAGTCGGGGCGGAGCTGTCGCGCCGCCACCTCGTGGTCGGCGCCTTCTACGTGTCCAACGTCGAGCAGTACGTGATGGAGCCAGCGAAGTGGGCGGCGTGGACAGCCAATGTGCGTGCACTGCCCATCGACAAGCAGAGCGTCTTCATCCGCTGCTACCTCGACCAGGGCCGCCGCCATCCGCTCGAGATGAAGGGGCAACGCACGGCGACCGTGCTGCAGAGCGTACAGCGCTTCGAAACGCGCGCGAGCGGCTACCGGAGCTTCTTCGACGTCGCAACGGACGGCGTGCTACGCGAATGAACCCCGCTACCACGCCGGCAGCGGACCCTGCATCAGCTTCGTCGCCGAAAGCGCCTTGTCGACGGCGGTCTGCTCGGCCTTGTCCCGGTAGAAGACGAGCTGCTTGTCGACCTCGCCGCGCGCGCGCTTGGTCGCCACGTTGATCAGCGCTTGTCCCTTGAGCTCGAGCTCCCCGCTGTCGGCCTCGTCCTTCACTTCCTTGGCGATGCCCTCGATCTTCTCGGCGGTGGCGATCACCTTGCGCGCCTTCTCGGTGGTCTCGATGGCGGTTTCGAGCACGCTGCCCAGCCCGGTCTGCGCAGGGACCAGCGACGCGGCGAGCTTCAGGTAGCTCAGGTAGTCGCCACGGCCGTTCCAGATGTGCATCACCGTGCGGTAGATGCGGGAGGTGTGCAGCCCCGTCATCTGGTCGAGCACGGCGAGCAGCTTGCCGATCTCGTCCTCGCGCTCCTTCTGCGCGGCGAGCCACGTCTTGTAGCGCTCGGTCTTGACGATGTGGTCGCGGAGCGACTTGGCCTGCGCGATCTTCTGGTGGCGGTCGTCGGGCTCTTCTGGCAGCTCCAGCGACTCGGCCGGCGGCAGCGGATCGTTGGCGACGGCGAGCAGCACCTTCTGGATGTTCTGGGCCAGGCTGGCCGAGTTCGCGTCGGTCGCGCGTGCCACCAGCCCCACGGAGATGATGCCCGACTCGATACGGCGCAACCGCTTCCGGTCCGAATCGAGCCGCTCGAGCAGAAGGTAGAGCACGATGCGGTAGTCGTCCCTGTGCACCTTGTACGGCAGCTGGAACGGCAGCGCGCCACCGGCCTCGATATCGCCGAGCTGGCGCACGAGCTTGTACTGCGCCAGCCGGCCCTCCTCCTGCGCGTTCCGGACACTGCGGAGCTCGGAGAGCAGACCCGTCAGCGCCTTGTCCAGCCGCGTGATCTCGACGTAGTCGGTCTGGATGTGGTCGCGCGCGAGCTTCCAGGAGAACGTCGCCTCCTGGCGCTGCTCTTCGTTCATGTCCGCCGTGAACGTGAGCCGCTCGGGGACCTGCCGGTCGATGAGGAAGCGCTCGCCGCCTTCGGTGACACGGATGTAGAACGGCACCTGCCGCGACTGCAGCGCCGACAGTGCCGTCACGCCCTTCTGCGCCAGCACGCGGTAGGCCTCGCCGCTGCGCTGTTCGGCTCCCTGCTGGATGCCGGCGTAGGTGCGCGCGAAATAGCTGTAGGCGCCGTGCACCCACTGCTTGCCGTACAGGTGCGCGAGCGGCGCCTGCGCGCGCTGTTGCTGGCACGCGGCAACGCCGCACGGCAGCGTGGCTGCGCCGATCAAGAGACCGCGGCGTGACAGCGTCGTCATAGGACCGTGATGCCGTCGATCCCCGAGAAGTGGTCGGCAACGTCGCCGGCGTGGGCGGCCTTCTGGCCGTCGGGGCCGGCATTGCCCGGCTGCCCGCGCGAACCGGAGGTGCCGGCGGTGCCGCTCTGGCCGCTCGATGCGTTGGTGCCGATGCCCGAGCCCCCGCTACCCGCGTTGCCTGCGGAACCCGAGTCGCCCGCCGGCCCTGCGCCTCCACCGGACACGTCGACCTGGACCAGCTGGGCGAGGTCCTCGTGGTTCTGGTCGACGACCAGCTCCACCTTGCCGCCAGGACCGCCGTTGCCGCCGTTGCCGCCGTTGCCGCCGTTGCCGCCGTTGCCGCCGCGACCGCCCGGGTTGCCGCTGCCGCCGTGCCCGCCGCTGCCGCCCGAGCCGCCACGACCACCAGGACCGCCCGGACCGCCGCGCGCCACGATCGTGAAGTGGCCCTCGGGGTGGAAGAGCAGGAAGTCGCTGTCGCCGCCTTCGATGCGCACCGCGATGAGCTTGTCGTAGAAGGGCGTCTTGACGTAGGTGACGTACGCCGTCAGCTCGGGGCCTGCACCGCCGCTCGAGCCGTTGCCGCCCTGGCTGCCGTCGGTGCCGTCGTTGCCCTGCCCTCCGCCCTCGGTCGACGAGCCGCTCTGGCCGTCCTGTCCCTGCTTGCCGGCCGTCCCCGAGCTACCCATCGAACCCGGTCGGCCGCTGCCGCCGCCGTCATGGATGCAGCGGTAGTCGGGCTTGTAGGTGGTGGTGAACGAGAACTTGTCGGGGCGGCGCTTGTAGGCGGTCTTGAGCTCGAACTCCTTGCCAATGGTCGCCCGCAGGTCCTCGTTCGGCGAAAACCAGCCGCTCCGGTCGAACGAGCCCTGATCGCTGTGGAAGGCGAAATCGTCGAACGAGAGCTTGTCGTTCTCGTTCGAGCCCGGGCGGCCCTGCCAGGTCTCGAGCTTCTGCACCTTGCTCTCGCCCTTGAGGATGACATCGGCAAACACCGCCATCTGCACCGGCTGCCGCGGGCAGATGGTCTTGTCCTGCTTGCGGATGTCGACGCTCATGCTTTTCACATTCGCGCCTTCCAGGTCGATCGTGTTCCGCCCGACCAGGCTCTTCAGGAAGCCGCAGCCGCCCAGGGTGAAGGCTCCGAGGGCGACGAGGACAACGGACGCAGAGGTACGGACAAGCATGGTCACGAGCCGTTGTACCACCGCGACGCGCCCCGTCTTCCCTCGATCCTGGGCGCGCGGCGCCGGGTCCCGCGGGACAGGCAAGCGACCGGAATCCGCTGGAAATCCCGCGGACCCTGCCAGCTGCTAGACCGCCAACAGCTAGCGGGCAGCTACAGACACGCCCGCTTCTTCAGCACCAGCGGCGGCAGGGGCGTCTGGTTGAAGTCGAAGGCGTCCATCAGGTCGTTGGCCTGGCCGTCCTGGGCGGCGGGGTCGAGCGTGGACAGCGCGGGGGCGCCGAAGACCTTCTCGATGAAGCGCGGGATGCTCGCCTGCTCCGAGACTTCCTTGAAGATGTAGTGAGGCTTGGCGTACGGCGAGATGACGATCAGCGGTAGGCGGAAGCCGAGGCCGTAGGGGTGCGTCTTGTCGCAGCCGTAGTTGCGCGGCGGCTTGACGTGATCGTACCAGCCGCCGAAGTCGTCCATGGTGAAGATGATGGCCGTCGACTTCCAGTACTCGCTGTTCATCACCGCGTTGATGTTGCCGACCGTCCAGTTCTCGCCGGCGCACACGCCGCCGATGTTCGGGTGTTCGTCGCTCAGATCCTGGTTCACGAGCCACGTGACCTTGGGCAGCGTGTGGTTCTGGATGTCCTTGGTGAACTCGGACGTGTTGACGACGTGGGACCAGCCCGGTCCATGGCGGATCGGATCGATGGCGTCGAACATCGACCAGATCTCCGGCAATAGGTAGAAGTTCGAGCCGTAGAACTTCCAGTCCACGCCCGCAGGCAGCACGTCGGGCACACTCGGGATGTTGAAGCAGGGGAAGACCTGCTTGATGGTGCAGCTCTGGTTGTCGAGCACGTCGACGCGTGTGGACGCGCTCTGGTCGCAGCCCCAGTACGGATGCGTGATCGTGGTGTTGGGGTTGCCGGTAGCCCAGCCCGCCTGCGCGGCGAGCAAGAAGGTGTGGCCGGGGAAGCTCGGGCCGAGCTCGTTGGCGAAGAAGTGATCGCCGAGCGTGAACGCTTTCGCGTAGGCCCAGTAGTTCGGGATGCTGGTTCCGTCGTACTGGGCCCAGGCGAGGTGATCGCCGTTCTGGCTCGAACCGGAATTCTTCTCCCAGCCGTCCATGTTGCCGCCGTCCCAGTCGGTGAGCGCGCAGTCGTGCGCGTGGCACATGTCGCGCGGCGTGCGGTCCGGCGCGCTCGGGCACTTGAAGGTGGTGCCGTCCTGCAGCTTGCAGGTGGTGTTGCCCTCGGCGCCGGGGAAGGAGCCGAAGTAGTTGTCGAAGGTGTGGTTCTCCTTGATGATCACAATGACGTGATCGATGGGCAGCTTCTTCGGCGGGCCGGCGTCCTGGCCGGCGCTGCCGCCGGCGCCCGCGCTGCCCGCCTGCCCGCCGGTACCGGCGCTGCCGCCTGTGGACGTCCCACCGCTTCCGCCGGCCGAGACGCCGCCGCTTCCGCCGGCCGAGACGCCGCCGCTTCCGCCGGCCGAGACGCCGCCGGTTGCGCCGGACCCCGCGGCACCTGCCGCGCCGGCCCCGTCGGAGTTCCCCGAGCTGCCACAACCCAGAACGACGGCACCGGAAAGCGCCGCCAGCGCAAGAGTACGCAAAGCCATTGCGGAACAATAGCGCCGGATTCAGGGGGGCGTCACCTGCTCATCGCGCCGGCTGGACCGCCGTTTCACGCTTTCGCTGCAGGATTCCGCCTCTGCGGTGCAGCCAGGGTCACGCCGGCCGGGCCGTGGAGCGCCGGCCCCCGAGCAGCCTGGCGAGGAACTTCTGCGCTTCCCCGACCGCCCACACCGTTGCGGCGACGACCATGGCGATGCCGATCTCGCGGACGCCGAGTGTGGTCGTGCCGAAAACGCGCTGGGCGATGGGCACGTAGACCGCCACGGCCTGGAAGCCGAGCGCCGCGGCAAAGGACCCGAGCAGACGCCCGTTCGTGAACAGGCCGAGCGAGAACACGCTGCGGTGACGCGAACGCGAGTTCAGCGCGTGGAAGAGCGGCGAGAACGCCAGCACGGTAAAGCACATCGTGCGGGCCAGAAGCAGATCGTGGCCGGCAAGGTGTCCGGCGGCTTGCACGCGGTAGTAGCCGAACACGCCGAGCCCGAGCAGCGCCATCCAGGCACCGTAGCCCGACAGCCACACTACCTCGCCGAGCTCGACGAGCGGAGCGTTCCGATCGCGCGGGGGCTGCGTCATCGGGTCGAGATGCACAGGCTCCATGCCGAGCGCCAGCGCGGGCAGGCCGTTGGTGATGAGGTTGATCCAGAGGATCTGCGTCGGCGTGAGGATCGCGGGCCAGCCGAGCATGGCGGCGACGAACACCGCGAGCACCAGGCCTGCGTTGGCGGCGAACAGGAAGATGATGAAGCGCTTGATGTTCGAGTAGATGACGCGGCCTTCCTCGATGGCGTGGACGATGGTGGCGTAGTTGTCGTCCGCCAGCACCATGTCCGCTGCTTCGCGCGTCACGTCCGTCCCGCTCTGCCCCATGGCGATGCCGATGCTCGCCGCCTTGATCGCCGGCGCGTCGTTGACGCCGTCGCCGGTCATGGCAACCACCTTGCCGGCGCGGTTCAGCGCTTCGACCAACCGGAGCTTGTCGGCTGCCGTCGCGCGCGCCACGACGCGGATGCGCGTCACGCGCTCCATCAGCTGCTCGTCGCTCATGCTCTCCAGCTCGGGGCCGGTCACGACTTCGCTGTCTTCGTCGAGCAGACCGATCTCGTCGGCGATGGTGCGCGCCGTCAGCGGGTGGTCACCGGTGATCATCACCGTGACGAGGCCGGCGTCGCGGGCCGTGCGGATGGCTTCGCGCGCCTCGGGACGTGGCGGATCGGCGATACCCACGAAGCCGATCAGCGTCAGCTCACGCTCGTAGTGCGCGGCGATCTCGGTCGCGCTCGCCGGACAGCGTCTCTTCGCCGGAACCTTCCGGCGCGTCGCGGCGGGCCAGCGCCAGGACGCGCAGCCCGAGCGCGGCCCAGTCGTCGACAATCTGCCCCAGCTCGGTGCGCTTGTCGTCGTCCATCGGATGGGCCTTTCCATGGCGATCGAGCAGGCTCGTCACCCGGGTCAGGATGCGTTCAGGCGCGCCATGCGTGTAGCCGCGCAGCCGCTCGCCGGCGCGCACGATCACGGTCGCCATCTTGCGGTCGCCATCGAACGGCAGTTCCCTGAGTGGTTCGTAGCGGTGATCCTGCTCGAGCACGTCGTGATACGCCTCGTACAGCGATCGGAGCGCCACGTCGGTGGGATCGCCCACGACGCGGCGGCCACCCTCGTGTTCGGAAACGCTGGCGCCCGGCGCGAAGGCGCTCGCCACGAGCAACTCGGTGAGCTCGCTGCGATCGCGGGAGACGGGCACTTCACGGTCCTCCTCGTCGAGCAGCCGCGTGCGCGAATCGGGCGGCGCGTCGTCCTCCTCGTCGATCGCGAGCTCGGGATCAGCGCCGACCACGCTGACGGTGTGGCCGGCTGCCCAGAGCTTGCGCACGACCATACGGTTCTGCGTGAGCGTGCCGGTCTTGTCTGTGCAGATGACGTGCGCCGAACCGAGCGTTTCCACGGCGGACAGACGGCGGACGAGCGCGTGCTTCGCCGCCATGCGCTGGACACCGAGCGCGAGCACGATGGTCGTGATCGCCGGCAGGCCTTCCGGGATGGCCGCCACGGCGAGGCTGACCGCCGTGAGCAAGAGGAAGCGGAAGGACTCCTGGAGCCGCCACATCCCCACGCCGAACACGATCGCGCCGACGACCACGCAGCCGATGACGACATAGGTGCCGAACCGCTTGAGCGCGCGCTGCAACGGCGTTTCCGGCGACTCGACCGAGCCGAGCATCCCCGCGATGCGTCCAAGCTCGGTGCGCATGCCGGTCTCGACCACCAGCGCCTGCGCGCGCCCGGAGCTGACGTGGGTTCCCAGAAAGACCATGTTCGAGCGCTCGGCCAGGGGCGTGTCCGGCCCGAGCGCCTCCAGGGTGTCCTTGTCCAGGGGGGCCGACTCGCCGGTAAGCGCAGCCTCCGTGACGGCCAGATCGCTCACCTCGACGAGGCGCAGATCAGCGGGAATGCGATCGCCCTCCGAGAGCAGCACAACGTCGCCCGGCACCAGCTCCGACGCCTGGATCGACTGCTGCTGGCCGCCGCGTAGGACGTTCGCAGTGGGCGCGGTCATGTCTTTCAAGGCGCCAAGCGCCGACTCGGCCTTGCGTTCCTGAACGAAGCCGATGACCGCGTTCATGACGACGATCAGCGCGATCGCGCTGGCGTCACCGTAGCGCTCGATGAACGACGAGCCGGCGCCGTGGAGCGCCGCGAGCACGACGGCGATGAGCGCTGCCACGATCAGCGCGATCACGGTGATGTCGGCGAACTGTCGGAGGAACTGTACGACGACGTTCGGGCCGCGACGCTCTTCGAGCGAGTTGTCTCCGTGACGCCGGCGGCGCTCCTCCGCCTCGCTCGCCTTCAGACCGGACTGGGGGTCGACACCGAGGCGCTCGACGACTTCGCCCACCTCGAGCGAGTACCAGCGTTCCTCGCGACCCGGCTCAGCCATGCGTCCCTTCCGCCCCGAACGCGTTCCGCTGCACTCAGCGACCCGACCAGTCCTTGTCACGCATTACCAGCACCGGACAGCCAGCGTGGCGCAGCACCTCTTCGGCGACCGAGCCGAGAACCATCCGCTTGACCCCTCCACGCCCATGCGTCCCGACTACGATCAGGTCCGCCTGGACGCCCCGGGCCACGCGCAGGATCTCCTTGGCTGCGGGGCCCGCCAGCACGTGGGGCACCAGCTCCACGGATGCGCCACCGTGCTCGGCGAGGTGACGCTGCTGGAGCTCGGCAAGGCGCTGCTCGAACTTCTGCTTTTCGGCACCGAGATCGAGCTGGTGCGCTTCGTAGGCGTACTCCATGCGCCGCATGGGATCGTAGCCAGTGACGACCCAGACCACGTGCAGCGGGTTCCAGCCGCGCTGGGAGGCAAGGCCGAGCGCACCCGAGAGCGCGATGTCGCTGGTAGCCGAGGCATCCAGAGCCACCACGACGGTGGACGGTGCCACGCTGCCCTTGTCCGCTTCCGTCATGACCCGGCTCCCGAGCTTGTCACTGTTGGCTGTCGAGGTGAAGCGGCGGCGTCGGCACCGCGTCGGCGAGGGTAATCGAGGGGCCTAGCAGGTCCGTCAACTGTTTGCCCTCGACCGACTCCTGCTCGAGCAGGGCTGTCATGAGGCGCTCGAGCGCCGGGCGGTGTTCGGTGATGAGTTTCCTGGCGCCGTCGACGGCCTCGGCGAGGATGCGGCGGGTCTCTTCCTCGATCACGTGGACAGTCGCGTCGCTGGTGCCGCCCTCGGTGGCGATCATCTGGCCGAGGAACGGGTGTTCGGTGCGGTGCTCGTGGAAGACGGGCCCGACGCGCTCGCTCATCCCGAAATGGGCGACCATGTTGAAGGCCATGTCCGTGGCCTTCTGCAGGTCGTTCGCGGCCCCCGAGGAGATGTCGCCCATGATGACACGCTCGGCGGCGTAGCCACCCATCAGCACGCGCAGCCGCGACTCGATCTCGGGTTGCGTCATGATGTGCTTGTCCGCAGTGGGGGTCTGTTGCGTGACGCCCAGCGCCATGCCGCGGGGAATGATCGTCACGCGATGCAGCGGCTCGGCGTGCGGCGTGAAGTGCGCCACGACGGCATGCCCCGACTCGTGGATCGCGACGCGGCGTTTCTCGTCGGGGTCGAGCTTGGTTTCACGCGGGTCGCCGAGCACGATCTTGTCGTAGGCGTTGGTGAAGTCGACGTTCTCGATCGATTCCGCGCCACGGCGGGTGGCGTTGAGCGCGGCCTCGTTCACCAGGTTCGCGAGATCCGCTCCGGAGAAGCCGGGCGTGTTTCCCGCAATCGACTTGAGATCCACATCCGCGCCGAGCGGCATGTCCTTCGTATGCACTTCGAGGATGGCCATGCGGGCGGCTAGCTCCGGCCGATCGATGATGACCCGGCGATCGAAGCGGCCAGGGCGGAGTAGCGCGGGGTCGAGCACGTCGGGGCGGTTGGTGGCTGCGAGCACGATGACGAGCTCGTTGCGGGCGAAGCCATCCATCTCGCTCAGGAGCTGGTTCAGGGTCTGCTCTCGCTCGTCGTGCCCGCCGCCGAGGCCAGCGCCGCGCGAGCGGCCCACCGCGTCGATCTCGTCGATGAAGATGATGGCGGGCGCGACCTTCTTCGCCTCCTCGAACAGCTCGCGCACACGCGAGGCGCCCACGCCGACGAACAGCTCGATGAACTCCGATCCGTTGATGGAGAAGAACGGCACGCCGGACTCGCCCGCCACGGCGCGAGCCAGGAGCGTCTTGCCCGTACCGGGAGGACCGATCAGGAGCACGCCGCGCGGCACCTTGCCACCCAGCCGCCGGAAGCGATCCGGCTGCTTGAGGAATTCGACGATCTCCTGGAGATCCTGCTTGGCCGACTTGAGCCCGGCGACGGCGTCGAAGTTGACCGCGACCTGCGACTCGCGCTCGAAGCGATGCGGCCGTCCCTTGAGCATACCGGACAGAGCTCCCCCGCCGCCGAGACCTCCGCCCATCATCCGCTGGGCACGCCGCGACAGCCAGATCCAGAGTCCGATGATCAGGACCCAGGGCAGAAGCGAGATCATGAGCTGCAGCACCATCGGCTGCTCCTCGCTCTTCACGCGGACCTCGACGCCCTTGTCCCGCATCAGCGGCATCAGGTCCTTGTCTTCCTGCTGCGGAAGCATGGTGCGGAAGGTGTCGAGCTTCTTTCCCTCGACCTGCTGCTCCGCGGAGAGCTTGCCGCTGACCTCCTGGCCGCGCAGGACGACCGACTTCACGTGCTTGTCCTGCACGAGCTTGTAGAAGGTCGTGTAGGAAATGGGCGGCTGCGTCGGCTCCCTGGACGCGAACGTGTGCCAGCCCCAGAACGCGAGCAGCAGGAGCGCGAGAAGCACCCAACCCTTCCACGACGGACGGGAGTCGTGCGGGATCATCGACCCCTGCGGACCAGATGCGCCGGGGGGGCGGGGAGCGCGCGGAGGCTGGGAAGGGCCGGCGGTTTCAGGCATCAGGCCTCAAGAACGTAAGGACGCCTCCCGCGCTTGTCGATCCCTGGGCACGGCTGTATCCCCGCGAAATTGCGAAATTGTTGCAACCGGCGGCGCACGCCCCGGTGGACTATATTCCCGCCATGCCGTACCGCGTGCCGCCGGGTCACGACGAGCGCCTGGAGCTCCCGGTCCGCACCGAAAGCCTCACGCCGGAGGGGCTGCGCGCCGGCGCGTTCGCATGGCTCGCCTGGGCCCTGCTGCTGGCGCTGGTCGTCGCGCTGTCGGGGACCCTCGCGCGCGTCGACCACGGCGAGCTGACAGGTTTCGTGCTGTCGCTCGCAACGCTGGCCCTGCTCGGCTTCGTGCCTGCGCTGGTCGCCACGCACCTCGTCAGCAGGAGGACGCAGAACCGCGTGGTGGTCGAGCGCGGCCGGCTCTCGGCAGGCGGCGAGATCGTTGTCGATCTCGCAGAACGACTGGATGCGTGCGTCGTAGAGCTCGAAGGCGAATGCGCGCTGCTTCTCGCGCAGAAGTCGGCATGGGTGATCCTGTTCGGGCGCGATCTCGGGGCGGCACTCGGAGGCCCCGACGCCTGGGGACCTCGCTGGCATCGGGTGCGGCTCGATCGGCTGTCGCACCGCGCGGGCGAGCTCGGCCCGGGCCGGGCCTGGCCGGCGTATTTCAGCGTGCACGGCCCCGGCCGAGCGCGCATCGTCGGCGAGGTCGAGGCCGGACCGGCACTGGAGTCGCTCGCCGACCGCGCTCGCGAGCTGGCCCAGCGCTCTGGCGGCGCGCTGCTCGCGCTCCCGACTGCACACCCCGAACACAGCGCCCTGCGCGTCGACAGCGACGGGGTGCTCAGCGCATTCGGCGAGCGAATCGACACGCGCCGGAGCTTCGAGCGGAGCTACCTGTGGAGCTTCGGCAAGAAGAATGCGCGGGGCGACGCCGATGCCATCGTGCTCCAGCAGGACGACGCGGGGCTGTGCCTGAGCGTCAGCGCGCGTCCCGGCGGCTTTCCCAGCATCGGCGGCTTTCCCCCCGCCGCGCCCGAGCTGCCGACGCCCGAGATGCCGCGCGAGGAGGTGCTGTCGCCGGTCGCGGTAGGGGTGCTCGACGGATTTCTGGCAGAACAGAGCGTGTCCGGCGTGGGACGCTAGAGTCGAGCGTCGAGGACGTCGCGCACGCGCCGCGCGAGGAGATCCGCAGTGAATGGCTTCTGCAGGAACTCCACCCCGCTCGCAAGCTCCCCCGAGCTTGACAGGAAGTCTCCAGCGTAGCCCGACATCAGGAGCGCACGCACCTCCGAGCGACTGCCGAGCACGCGCCGGACCAGCTCCTGGCCGTCCATGTTCGGCATCACCATGTCGGTGAGCAGGAGATGGATCGGCCCTTCGTGCGTCGTGGCAATCTCCAGCGCCTCGTGGCCGTCCTGGGCCTCCAGCACTTTGTAGCCGCGACGCCGCAGGATCGAGCGCGCCGCACGACGCACCGGAAGTTCGTCCTCCACAAGCAGGATGGTTTCGGTACCAGCCAGCGCGCTGGCGGCGCGTGGAACGACCGGCGGGCGGCTGGCGGCCTCACCGACGACGCGAGGCAGGTACACGCGGAACGCCGCACCACGACCGGACTCGCTGTCTACTTCGATGTGCCCGCCGCACTGCCGCACGATCCCGTACACGGTCGACAGCCCGAGCCCCGTCCCTTCGTTGCGACTCTTCGTCGAGAAGAACGGTTCGAAGATGTGGCTGCGGGTGTGTGCATCCATACCCACGCCGTTGTCGCACACGACGAGCAGCACGTGGGGGCCGGGCTGGGCGTCCACGTGCTCGTACACTTGACCCGCGTCGAGCTCGACCCGTGACGTCTCGACGCGCAGGGAACCGCCGGCGGGCATGGCGTCGCGCGCGTTCACCGCGAGGTTCAGTAGGATCTGTTCGATCTGGCTCGGGTCGCCATACACCACGGCCGACTCGTGCGACAGCCGGGTCTGGAGCTCGATGTGCTCACCGATGATCCGCCGGAGCATGCGGCTCATGTTGTCGACAACGCCGTTGAGATCGATCCGCCGCGGTGCAATGACCTGCTGGCGCGAAAAGGCCAGAAGCTGCCGCGTGAGCGCCGAGGCACGCTCCGCTGCGTGCACGACCTCGTCGAGATCGCGGCGCGCGTCCTCGTCCAGAACGCGATCGCCAAGTATGCCCGCGTAGCTGAGAACGACGCTGAGCATGTTGTTGAAGTCGTGCGCCACGCCGCCTGCCAACCGACCCACGGCTTCCATCTTCTGTGCCTGGCGCAGCTGTTCTTCGAGGCGTCTCTCCTCCGTCACGTCACGCGCGACGCTGAGAATCGCGCGTCGTCCTTCGAACTCCAGCGAATGAGCGTGGACCTCGACTTCGATGAGGCTGCCGTCGCGCTTCTTGTGACGCCACACTCCCAACGGATGAACGCCTGGATTGTCGATGCGCTCGACCGCTTCGAACATCCTCGGCAGATCATCCGGCGGGCGCATGTCGCCGAGCTTCATGCTGCGGAACTCGTCCAGGCTGTAGCCGTACTCGCGCAACGCGGCGTCGTTCACGGTCAGGTAGTGCAACGTGTCGCGGTCGAAGACGAAGGTCGGCAGCGGCGTCGACTGGAAGAGCACGCGGTAACGCTCTTCCGAGCTCCTGAGCGCCTCGGCTGCCTGCGTGCGCGCGCTCGTGTCCTGGACGACGGCCATGAACGCGCGTCTGTCGCCATCGTCGACCACCGACAGACCCACCTGGCAGGGGAACTCGTCGCCGTTCTTGCGGACGGCGTGGAGGTCGCCGCGGGTCATCATCGGGCGCGTCCCCGGCGCGTCGGCGAAGCCGGAAATATGCGCGGCGTGGACTGGCCGGAAGCGCTCGGGGATCACGACGCCGAGCGCCTGCCCGGCGAGCTCGCCTGTACGGTATCCGAACAGTGACTCGGCGAGCTGGTTGGCGTGGGCTATCCGTCCATCCGTATCGACGAGAAGCACCGCTTCGGGTAGGGAATCGAGGAGGCGGAGGTCCAAGACCCTGGATCGTGACGCCGCCCCCCCGCCACGCGCAAGCCCCTACGTCGCGAAGATTGTCTCGAAATGAGACAGCCCCCGGTCGGGCGGCCCGCCCGGCTGACGGGCCCCCACTCCCGCGACGCGTCGTCAGGCCTTGCCGGCGGCGCCGGCCCCGCTCTGCTTCCCGGCTTCTTCCTCGGTGATCTCCCGCCGGACCTCGTCCATGTCGAGGGCCTTGGCCTGCTCGATCACGTTCTCCAGGGCGGAAGCCGGGAGCGCACCGGGCTGGGAGAAGATGCCGATCTTCTCCTTGAACACGACCAGCGTCGGGATCGCCTGGATGCCGAACATCGCCGCCAGCTCCTGCTGTTCTTCGGTGTTGACCTTCCCGAAAGCGACATTCTCGTGCTTCTGGGCCGCCTTCTCGAACACCGGAGCGAAGACGCGGCATGGGCCGCACCAGGTCGCCCAGAAGTCGATCAGCACCAGATCGTGCGAGTCGATGATCTGCTCGAAGTTGTCTTTCGTTAGCTCGATAGGTCCCACTTGATACCTCGCAAGGGCTCGGGTCTCGGTCCAGACGCGGGCGCCACCGACCGCGCTTCAGATGTCGAACCTATGGGTTGGACCCGAACCGCACGAAAACGGTTCGCGTGGGCGTTTCCCGCTCGTTGTGGCAGCTCGCTCTGGATCCGTCAGCGGAAACCGGCCACGAGCTCGCGCGCTTCGACGATGTTGTCCTCGATCGAGCAGTAGGTCCAGCCGCCGTAGCGCCCGATCGAGTACACGCCGTGGTCGGCGAGGCGCGCTCGCAGACGGTCGCGCTCGGCATTCGATGCCCGGTTGATGTGCACGTAGGCCGGATCCATGACCACCGAGTGCCAGGCGACAAGCCGGTGCTCGTCGGTGACGCCCGCGCGCTGGAGATCCTCGAGCACGCGCTTCCGGCTGGCTTCCACGTCGACCTCCGCATCCGCGGCGAGTCCGAGTTCGACGTACACGCTGAGCCGATCGCTCTCGAAGATATTGTCGTAGAACCCGACGCGATAGAACGACAGCTCCCGATCCGGGTAGTAGATCCAGTGGACCCCCCGGGGGCCCTTCCGGTCGAAGCCCAGATTGAACACCAGGACCTTGTTCCAACTGAACACGCTGGCGTCGTACTGGAGGCCCGTCAACGGAATGAAGCGACCGAGCGGCGCTGACGACACCAGCCGCTCGAAGTGGATCTCGCGCTTCGACGTGCGGGCGACCTGGCGCTCCAGGTCCACCCCCACGAGCGGTTCCCGGAGCGCGATCCGATCGTCCGGCACAACGCTCGCCAGCGCCTTGACGTACTCGAAGGCGCCGCCCTCCGGATAGGTGAACGTCGTGTTGTAGCTGGTGTTGTCCGCGCACTTCATGTTCCGGATCACGGAGGTGAGATCGGCGTGCGGGAAGAAGCGCCCCATCGCGTCGCGGTCCAGCTCCGCCAGATCGCATGCGTAGAGCTTCTCGTTGTACGGCACGAGGAAGCGCTCGCAGATCCCCCGCCCGAAGCGGGCGTAGAGCATCTGCTTGAAGTTGTCCTCGACCGCCGTGCCTTCGTCGCGCCCGAGCTGCTCGCCGGGCACCTGCGCGAAGTACAGATCATGCAGGCAGTCGATGAAGTCCTCTCTCGGCAGCTGGTGGATGTTCTTCTGGAACGGGAAATCGATGCGCGTGCCCCGGAAGTGGATGAAGGCCCGCTTTTCCACGCTGCGGACGCGCTGCCCGGGCATCCGGTCCCTCAGCCACGCCTCGATCTCCGGATGCTTGAAGTGGAAGAAATGCCCAGAGTAGTCCCAGACGAAGCCATCGCGATGGATGGTCTTGCAGTAGCCGCCGATCTCGCGATCCGCTTCCAGCACCAGGTAGTCGGCAGCCTCCCCCAGCGCCGCCGCCGTCGCCAGCCCGCTTACCCCGGCCCCCACGATAAGGGTATCGACAGAGTCCATCGCGCGAACGGTAGCGGCTAGCTACCGTCCAGACAACGTCGCCGCACGGACCGGGCGCTGGACCGGGGCGCGACGCGGGCGCTGGCTGCGCCCGGTCCACGGGGCCCGGTCGGCGACTTCAGGCTTGATCGCCGGAGCCGAGCATTTCGTGAACTGCGTTCGCCAGATCTTCGGGGGAGAACGGCTTGGCGATGAACTCCACCTGCTCCCGCCTGACGCCATGCCGGACCATCTCGTCGTCGGTGTAGCCGCTCATGTACAGCACGCGGGTCGCCGGGTGTTCCTGCACCACCCACGTCGCCAGCTCGTGCCCGCTCATGTGGGGCATCACCACGTCGGTGAGCAGCAGGTCGACCCGGCTGCGGGATATCCGGAGCAGCTTCTGCGCCTCCGGGCCATCCCGGGCTTCCAGTACCGTGTAGCCCTGCTGCTTCAGCGTGCGGGCGACGAGGCGTCTGAGTACCGCCTCGTCCTCGACGACCAGCACGGTCCCGCCCCCGGGGGTCGCCGACCGGACCCTGGCCGGCGTGCGCTCGCTCTCAGGCTCGAGCTCCGCGCGAGGGAAAGCCAGTGTGAACACGCTGCCCTTTCCCGGGGCGCTATCGACGAGCGCCAGGCCGCCGTTCTGCTTCATGATGGCGTAGACGGTTGCCAGTCCGAGCCCGGTCCCCTTGCCGCGCTCCTTCGTCGTGAAGAAGGGTTCGAAGACCCGCGCCCGGGTTGCTTCGTCCATGCCAGAGCCCGTGTCGCGCACAACCAGCGTTACCAGCTCCTCGCCCGCCACCCGCCCCGCACCGACGGCAATCGCGCCCCGCTGGACGTTGCAGGTCTCGATCAGCAACCTGCCGCCTTCAGGCATCGCATCGCGGGCGTTGACCGCGAGGTTCAGTACGACCTGCTCCACCTGCACGGGGTCGGTGCGGACGGGCCAGAGCCCTTCGGAAAGCTTCGTCTCCAGTTGGATGCTCTCCGGGATGACGCGCCGGAGCATGCCGTCCAGCTCCTTCACGACCTCGTTGAGGTCGAGCGTCCTGGGGCGGGCCAGGTCGCGGCGCCCGAAAGCCAACAGCTGCCGCGTCAGCGTGACCGCGCGATTCGTGACATCCAGAATAGCGCCCAGTGCTTCCCGCGTGCTCTCGCTCCCGGGCAGGTCACGTTGCAGGACGTCAAGGTAGCCCAGAGTAACGCCGAGCAGGTTGTTGAAATCATGCGCGATGCCTCCTGCCAGGCGCCCGATCGCGTCCATCTTCTGCGACTGGAGCAGCTGTTCCTCGAGTCGTGTCTTCTCGGTGATGTCGCGCGAGATGTTCTCGACGGCCAGCATCTTGCCGCTCTCGTCCAGCACCGGCACCATGCGTTGCTCGATCCACACGGTGTGTCCGTCCCGATGTACCCAGCGCATGGTGATGGGCTCGTTCAGACCGGTAGGGCTTATCCGGGAAAGGCGCTCCAACGAGGCGCGGTCTTCGGGGTGGATAAGCTTCCAGTGCAGCTCGGGATCGTCGTAGAACGCCTGGGGCGGATAGCCCATGATGCTTTCCACGGCCGGGCTGATGTAGGCCATGTGCGGCTCGGGCAGCACCTCGTAACGGGAGACGATGTCATGCGCGTGCTCCGCCAGCATGCGGAAGCGCTGCTCGCTGGCCCTGAGGGCGGCCTCGGCCTGCTTCTGATCGCTCACGTCGATGGAAGCACCGGTGACGAGCTGCGCGCGACCGTCAGGAGTCCGGTCCGCGACGGTCACCCAGTTGGAGAGCCAGGCATAGCTGCCGTCCGGTCGGCGGAAGCGCAGCTCGCTGTGCACCACGTCGTGCTCGTGCGCGGCGTCGTAGCGCGTGCCCAGCTCCCGGACTTTCTCGACGTCGTCGGGGTGCAGGAGCTCGACGAGCCAGTTGTCACCCAGCGCTTCGATCTCGCGCGGCCCGTAGCCGAGGCTCTCCAGGAGCCGGCGGTTCGTGTAGACGGTCCGCTTCTCGATGATGTTGTAGGCGAAGATCGTCGTCGGGCTGGCTTCGGCCAGATTCTCGAGGAAGCCCTCGCGCTCGCGGAGAGTCTCCGCGGTGCTGCGATGGACTGCCTCCGCGCGCAGGATCGCTCTGCCCAGCGTAGCCCACAGCGCCAGCACCACGCCCAGCCCGATCCCGGCGATGGCCAAGGCGACCTGCCGCTCCTGCGCCAGCTCTGGATCCCAGGCAGCGACCCCGAGCGCGATCATCAAGAGACCGAGCCCGACCAGCCCAATCTCGAGAATCCGCCGCGACGAACCGCTCATCCCACACGCTCCCCCATCGAGACAGGAGCCGCTGCTCCCCACCCACCATGGCGCAGTCGCGCGCGATCGGTGATCTGCAAATGCACTTGCCCCCGCCCCATATCCATCTAGCGCATCGAACATGGAACTGCAGCCCCGGGGCCCAACTCCGGCCGGGCAGCTCCTGCCCGGAGTCCGCCGCTCCGCCGGCTCGAATTGCCCGATTTCCGCGGGACTTGACCCCAATTGTCCCGCACGCCACCCTTCGCCGTCCCTGCCCCCGTAGCTCAGTGGATAGAGCAGCGGTTTCCTAAACCGTTGGTCGGACGTTCGAATCGTCTCGGGGGCGCTACTTGCTGCCCACCCTCGTGCCCACCCTGGAGCGTCTGCAGGCCGGTCACGACGGCCGCCACGACCACGGTGGCCAGCTCGGTCGCTCGCGCACCGAAAGCGGTGAGGCAACCCGTGGTGCGGCGGCCGCCGCGAGCGTACCTCGCACAGCGGGGCCCCTTGCTCGACCGCGCCCGACGTGCCGACTGCACCCTCGATCAGACCGCGACCGCGGTGATATGCTGAACAGGTCTTGCCCCTGGTGCAGAGCTATTTCTTCCGCGGGAGTATTCGATGATCCATCGACGACTCGGACTCGCCTCGCTGGTCGTTATCGCTGTCCCGTTGGCGTGCGGCGGCAGCAATTCCAGCGGGCTTTTCGCTGCCGGCAGCGGGGGCGCCCATGGCGATGCTTCGGCAGGCACGGGCGGTTCGAGCGCCGGGGGCTCTGCAACGGGCGGCGTCAGCGCCGGCGGCTCGGGCACGGGCGGCAGCAGCACGGGCGGCTCGGGCACCGGCGGCTCGGGCACCGGCGGCTCGGGCACCGGCGGCTCGGCGGGCACCGGCGGCTCGGGCACCGGCGGCTCGGCGGGCACCGGCGGCTCGGGCACCGGCGGCTCGGCGGGCACCGGCGGCTCGGCGGGCACCGGCGGCTCGGGCACCGGCGGCTCGGGCACCGGCGGCTCGGGCACCGGCGGCTCGGGTACCGGGGGGACCGCAGGCGGCGGAGGGACCGCTGGGAGCGGTACCGTGGCGATCCACTGCGGAAACTCGACCTGTGCCGGTCCGTCGCAGGTCTGCTGCGCCACGAGGGACAACAACACCCAATCGGCGACCTACAGCTGCATCGGCGCCCAGGACCAGTGCAGCTGCTCCGGCGCCGGCTGCATGGCGGCGACGCTGCGCTGCAATGGCCCTACAGATTGCCCCTCCAACGAAGTCTGTTGCGGGACCGTGAACACTACGGGCTATTCGACGACCGAATGCGCGACGAGCTGCACGGGCAGCAACCACGTCGTGATCTGTCAGCCCAACGATCCAGTCATCTCCTGTCACAACGGCCAGAGCTGCCGTCCGAGCCAGGTCCTGTCTGGCTATTACTACTGCGGCTGAAACAGGCCGTCGGGTTGTGCCTATGACTCCCCAGACCCAGGACACCGCGTTGCTGGTGATGGACGTTCAACCCGGTGTCCTCGAGCGGCTCGGGGACGGGAAGGACGAGTACCTTGCCCGGGCGAAGGCAGTTGTCGAGGAGGTGCGCCGCCGCGGGGGCCGCGTGTTCCACGTGGTCGTGGGCTTCCGCCCCGGCATGCCGGAAATCAGCGCCAACAACAAGGGGTTCAGTACGCTGTCGAAGGCGACGCCTTCCCTGTTGACGGATCCACGCCCAGCGATCACGCCGGAAGGCACAGACGTGGTCGTCACCAAGCGGCGGGTGAGTGCGTTCAGCGGCAGCGACCTGGACGTCCTGCTACGCGCCGGGCGCATCGGGCATCTCGTTCTGTGCGGGATCGCGACCAGCGGCGTCGTGCTCTCGACGTTGCGCGAAGCGGCGGACAAGGACTATCGGCTGACCGTGCTGTCGGATCTGTGCGCCGACCGCGACCCCGAAGTGCACGCAGTCCTGATCAACAAGTTGTTTCCCCGGCAGGCCGAAGTGATGACCAGCAGCGATTGGCTCGCCGGGCCCAGCCCCGCCGGCGGCTAGCGCAGGCCCGGCGCTTCGTGGCCCGACTCGGCCACGTACTCGGTGTAACCGCCGCCGTAGGGCAAAGGCCCGTCGGGCGTGAGCTCGAGCACGCGGTTCGAGAGCGCGCCGAGGAACTGGCGATCGTGCGACACGAACAGCATCGTGCCCTCGAACGCGGCGAGCGCATCGAGCAGCATCTCCTTGGTGGCGATGTCCAGGTGGTTCGTCGGCTCGTCGAGCACCAGCAGGTTGGGCGGGTCGAACAGCATGAGAGCGAGGGCAACGCGCGCCTTCTCGCCGCCGCTGAGCACGCTGCACGATTTTCGGCCTCGTCGCCGGAGAAGCCGAAGGCGCCTGCCAGCGTGCGCAAGGTGCCAAGCGTGGCTAGCGGGAAGGCGTGCTGCAGCGTCTCGATCACGGTCTTCGACGCGTCCAGCGTCTCCATCGAGTGCTGGGCAAAGTAGCCGAGCTTGACGCTGGCGCCGATGGTCACGCTGCCGGCGTCCGGCTCGGTCACGCCGGCCACCAGCTTGAGCAGCGTGCTTTTGCCCGCGCCGTTCACGCCCATCACGCACCAGCGCTCGCCCCGGCGTACGAGCAGGTCGAAGTCGCGGTAGATGTGGTTTTCGCCCCAGCCCTTGCTCACGCCTTCGATCTTGACCACGTCGTCGCCGGAGCGCGGCGGCTGGCGGAAGTCGAACTTGACGACCCGGCGCTGCTTGGGCGGCTCGACCTTGTCGATCTTCTCCAGCTTCTTCACGCGCGACTGCACCTGCGCGGCGTGGCTGGCGCGCGCCTTGAAGCGATCGATGAACGCCTGCTCTTGGCGAGCATCGCCTGCTGGCGCTCGTACTGCGCCTGCTTTTGTGCCTGGGCGAGCGCGCGCTGCTGCTCGTAGAAGTCGTAGTTGCCCGAGTAGGTGATGAGATCGCCGCCGTCGATCTCGACGATCTTCGTCACCAGCCGGTTGAGCAGCTCGCGGTCGTGCGAGGTGATCACGAGCCCACCGTCGAAGTCGCGCAGGAAGCGCTCGAGCCAGATGATCGACTCGATATCAAGGTGGTTCGTCGGCTCGTCGAGCAGCAGCACGTCCGGTCGCATGAGCAGGATGCGGGCGAGCGCCACGCGCATCTTCCAGCCGCCGCTCAGCTTGCCCACGTCGTCTTCCAGCACGGTATCGGTGAAGCCGAGCCCGGCGAGGATCTCCCGGGCGCGCGCTTCAAGCGCATAGCCGCCGAGCTCGTCGAAGCGCGCCTGCACCACGCCGAACCGCTCGACCAGCTGTTCAAGCTCGTCGGCGCGCGCGGGGTCGGCCATGGCGTGCTCGAGCTCGTGGAGCTCGTGGCCGACCTCGCTGACTTCGCCGGCGCCGCCCAGGGTCGCGTCGAGCACGCTCTGGCCCTGCATGTCGCCGACGTCCTGGCTGAAGTAGCCGATGGTCACGCCGCGATCGACGATGACGTTGCCGCCGTCCGGCTCTTCCTGGCGGACCAGCATCCGGAAGATCGTCGACTTCCCCGCGCCGTTCGGGCCCACGAGCCCTGCCTTCTCGCCCTTGAACACGCCCATCGACGCGTCGACGAACAGTAGCTGGCGGCCATGGCGCTTGGAAACGGAGTCGAGTCGGATCACGGCGCGCGCAGAGTGACAGCTTCGCGCGCCCATGCAAGAGGAGCGGCTCGGCGGTCGGCGAAGCGGCGGCTAGGGGAGGTTGTTGGTGAGGTGCGCCCGCGCCGCCGTGAAGTGGAGAAAGTACGTGTAGCCGTCGCCGGCCACGCTGGGCGTTACAACGTTGTTCGCGCCGTTGGTGAGGATCGCGGGAGGATTGCCCCCCGTGCCCACATCGGGCTGCGTCGCATCCACCAAGTGGAAGCAGAGCGCAGTCGAACTGCAGCCGCCCACGATTACGTCCAGCAGCGAATTGGTGCTGCACGAGTATGTCCGCGAACCCGAACACACACTCGAGGGCTGGCACGCGTTCGGGCCGAGGCAGAAATCCTGGGGCATCTGGGTGTGCGCCAGAGCATCCACGGTCACCACTCCGCATATGCCCTGGTCCGGGGCCGTCGCAGTGATGGTCTGGAATACCTGGAGCCCCGGAGCCAGGGTCGAGGGCGGCGCTCCGGGCACGTCCAGCGCCGGCGAGGCGTCGATCGTCGCCCGGAGCGTCGCGTTGAACGAATCGAGCACGTGGGCGGTCAAGTTGGTGACGAACTTGAGCTTGATCGGGCCAGGACCGCCGGAGAGCACGTGGGACGTGATCGAGGCGGGCGAGAAGACTTCTTTGGGCAGCTGCTGCGAGTCGAGACCGGTCGTCTCCGCCAGATACCACTCGTCGATGGCATTCGGGTCCCAGGTGTTCGGATACCTCGTGTCGATCGATCCCGCAATCGAGCCGAGCCGGAGGCTCGCTGCGTTCGCGCCCGTGAGATCGTCCAGCCCGCCGAGCGCAAGAAACCCGTTGAAGAAGCCGCCATCGATCGTGATCTTCGTGTTGTCGTCGTATTGCTTGATGACCTCGGCGGAAAACGCCGCGCCGAGCGCGTTGGCGCTGTGCACACAGAACGCGGGGGCAGGGTCCCTGCTGAAGTCGAAGGTCGTGTAGCGCATCACTGTCTCGTAGCGGCAGGTCGAGTCGCAGCCGTCGAGGTTCTTGGTGTTGCCGTCGTCGCACTGCTCGTTGCCGGCGATCACGCCGTCGCCGCACACGACTTTCTTGCAGTTCACGTCGCAGGTTGCGCTGTTGGGCGGCTCGCAGTCCTCGCCGGGCTCGACGACGTTGTTGCCGCACACGGGCTGCGTGCACGTGCCGCTCTTGCAGTAGCCGCCGGCTTTGCAGGCGGACTTTTCGGCGGGCCGCGTGCCGGCTTTGCATGCGCGGCCACCCGCAACGCTCTGGCATGTCTCGACGCCGTTGCAGGGATTGCCGTCGTCGCAATCGCTATCCGTATGACAGCTGTAGTGGCAGTCCGCCTCGCAACCGCTGCCCGAGGCGTTGTCCGGGCCGTTGTCGCACTCGTCGTCGCCGTTGACGATGCCGTCGCCGCACACCGCGGCGGCGTCGGCGCCCGAGTCCCCCGTCACGCCGCCCTCCCCGCCCGACCCGGCAGAGGGGTCGGACCCACTGCAGCCGATTGCACCAAGGCTTGCGGCGAGGGCCAGCGCGCATCCACGCACAACGCGCCCCGTCGAAAGCCCTTGCCTCGCTCGAGTCATCTCCCACCCGATGTTGCCACGGTCGCGCTGCGGTCAACAACCGCTCGGGGTCGGCTGCGGCGCGTCTACGAATGGCTGCTGGGCTGAGCGGCCGCCATGCAGCTGCTCCGGCGCGGGCGGGACGTGCCGCTCACGAATCCACGTGAGTTTGGAGCGGCTGTCTCTTCAGACTGCGCTTGAGAAGGAGCATCTGCACGGGGTCGCGGATGAGCAGGAGCGGGACCAGGCCCACGTAGGGCAGGATCAGAAGCCAGCCCTGCGCCGTCACCGGCATGACGAGCGCATGGATGGCACGCTGATGGAAGCCGCTTCCCGTCCAGATCAGATAGATGGCGACGCAGACAAACGGGACCACGAGCTGGACAAGACGATGCCGCCATGGCGCCTGCCGGAGGCGATCGGCGATGATGCGCCGGCGCTCGGCGCGGGCCTGTTGTACCTGTCGCGCGAGAAGCTGCTCCACCGCTGGTGCCTGCCGCAGGTAGGTCTCCACCCGCCTGCGCGTCACCGCATGGCCGATGAAGCCGATCAGCGAAGGGCCCAGGATGTACGCCACCTGCTTGACCAGCGGCAGCGAGCTTGGGTGCGACAGGATGGTCATGGCGGTCAGCACGCCGATCATGGCGCCGCCATACAGCCAGGCGACGCGCGCTACGCGCAGCACGGCGAGCGACCGCGCGAAGTACTGAGCGCGATGTTCTACCGCAGCCTGGTCCGCCGGCTGGTACGGCAAGCGCAGCGCCGCGAGAACTTCAGGCAACGGGAACGACAAGAGCACGGTCAGAAGCACCAGCGCCGCCAGGAACGTGCCCTGGAAGACCAGGGTCTTGCCGATTTCCACCAGGTCGAGCGGCTGGGCCAGGATGAAATGGTGCACGAAGCTCCGGACACCACCGCGGCGCGCGAGCGCCCAGTCGAGCACGCTGGTGGCTCCGATCGTGAACAGGAGCAGCAGGATCAAGAAAAACGGCCACAACGCTTCCCAGCGCGACCGCGCGATCAGCTCGTCATAGCGGTCGATGCGGCGTGCAAAGCGCACTTCGCTCGACATGAAGAACAGGTAGCAGAACAGGAAAACCAGGATCACGATCAGCGACTGTCCCCACTGGGCGCGTAGCTCGGAGGTCACGCGCTGTGCGACTTCGGCAGAGGTCGAGTGTCCGGCGCGGATCAAGCCGACCGCCAGGCTCGCGATCTTGCCGAGGAAGATCAGCTGGAAAACCGGCGCCACTGCCGCTGTCAGCGTGCGGTGCGCGAGGTAGCGTCCAACGAATCGTTCGTCGGCGCTGGGCGGCGCGAAGCGGTCGCGATCGCCCCGTGGACGAAATGCCAGGTAGACCGACCAGAGCGGGATCCCGAGCGCCAGCACGAACAGGAACCATCCCACCGCGTTGAAGACGGTAGCCGGCGCAAGCACGAACAACGCAGCAATCGACTCTCCGGTCAGGTACCACACCAAAAACGCGAACAGCGACAGTGCCCCCACCGTCCACAGCAGATTGGTCCATAGGCTGGCGCTGGCGTAGTCGCGCGCGATCCCTTCGATGTAGTCCTGGATGTGAGCGCGGATTTCAGACATCTCGAGCGAACGCCGCTCCGGCTCCTTCTCCAGCAGCCTGAGCGCGAGCGCTTCGAGCGCCAACGGCGTCTGGGGATTGATGTTCGACGGCGGCACCGGCTTTTCCCTCAGCATCCGGACCAGAAGCTGTGTCGGATCCTCTTCGTCGAAGGGAAGCTGGCCGCACAGCATCTCGTAGAGCATCACGCCAAGCGCGTAGAGATCGGTGCGCTCGTCCACCGCTTCGCCCCGGGCCTGCTCCGGTGACATATACGCCGGCGTGCCGACGAGCGTGCCGGCCTGCGTTGCGAGCGCCAGCTTGCCGGCTCGAAGCGAGGTGACCGAGAGGCGCGGATTCGGCGGCGGAACGCTCTCCCGAACCTCCGGCAGGTTGGCGTCCTCGGCCGAGATGGCCACTGCTTTGCCCGCAGCACGGTCGCTGCTGTTCATCAGCTTGGCGACGCCCCAGTCCATCACCAGGACTTCGCCGAAGTCGCCGACCATGACGTTGGACGGCTTCAGATCGCGATGGATCACGCCGCGCGCGTGCGCGTACTCGATCGCCTGGCACACCTGCAGAAAGACGTCGAGCAGACGCCGTAGACCGAATTCCGACACGGTCTCCGGGTCGCCGTCGCGAAGCTTCTCCAGCACCGTCTCGAGCGACTGCCCGCGAACGAGCTTCATGGAAAAGTAGGCGCGGCCCTCGGGGTCGAGACCGAGCTCGTGCACCGGAACGACGTTGGGGTGCTCGAGCTGCGCGGTGATCTGCGCCTCTTCGAGAAAGCGTGCGAGCTGGGCGCGCGGCATCTGCTTGCGCGGCAGCGGCGAGACCTTGAGCGCCAGGTCGCGCTGCAGCGTTCGATCCATTCCGCGGGCGACGTAGCTCATCCCCCCGCGGTCGATCTCCTCGATGGCGCGGATCTTCTTGCTCCACAGTTCTTCCGAACCGATGGTGGGAATCCCCTCCGGATCGGGCCGCGCTATCGCTTCGACCTCGCGGTCTCCCACCACTCTTCCGGCGCGCGGTGCTTGCTGCCCTGTCGGGGGAGCGGGCTCCTCGCCCGACGCAGCACCCCCTTCCACATCATGCCGGGAAGGCCGGTGGGACGGGGACTCCGGGATATTGGGGCGTCGTTGATCGCTCATCCGCGCATCGAGCAGCGCAAAGGCTTGAAGTCTTCCCAGGCTAGCGTTGTGCGTCGTGTCGCCACAAGGGGGCGGACAATCCGGGCGGTTTGCCGGCCCGTCACGCCGTGCCGGCGACCCACGCCGCCCGTCGGGCACACCCGGCCGCTAGTCGCTCGCGAGAGACTCCCACCGAAGTCGTTCCGGAGCTTTCGCGGGTTATGCTGGAAGCCAACGCCTACACGCGACGGCGATGACGCCCGCCGGGCAGCTTGATACAGTGACCTCGGGGAAACCAGTTTGAAGTCCACGTCATCCCGATCCGGCGCGCCAGGGGCCGCGCGCTACGCCCAGCGCCACCGCTGGACGCTCCGGCGCGCTCTTGCCACTTGCCTGGGCCTGGTGCTCTGCAACAGCGGGTGCTCGCTGATGATCGTCAGAGGACCCCCTGCCCATGTGGGAAAGGTCCCTCCACAGGCAGCCGTCGACTGCACGACCAGCAAGCTCCCGCCGGCAATCGACGTGGGACTGGCCGGCCTCGAGTCGGCGCGCGTCGTCTATGCCGTCGCAGCTCCCGCTGCCGCGTACGAGAACTTCCCCATCAGTCGCCCTGTCGACGTGGCGATCGGGACCGGCCTCGCCGTGCTGGCGCTGGGTTCGGCGTTGTACGGTTTCTACACCACGTCCGACTGCGCGGATGCACAGACGAGGCAACGCATCCGCGCTGCGCTGGCGGCAGAGCAGCACGCGCAGCCGAGTACGCCCGCCACTGCGACTCCCGTGCAGACGAGAGCTCCGGCGCCCGCGGCTTCGTCTCCGGCCACGGGACACGACATGGTGCCGTGGCCCAGCGCGACGTCGGCGTCGTCTCCGCCCAGCCATCGGGACATGGCACCCTGGCCCGGCGCGGCGCCGTCGGCATCGGCCGGTACGGCAGGCGCGGCGCCGCCGGCGTCAGCAAGTGCTGCACCGCGTTCATCCGACGCGCCGCCCGCGCCGCCCGCTCCGCCGCCCCCCCCGCCCACAGGCTCCGCGGCCTTTCCGCCAGCGGACGCGCACTGAGCTAGCGCGCGGCAGCGTCGGTGACCCGCGCGAGGAGCGGCCATCAGTCCGGAATTCCGCCACGCCGCGCTTGGCGCCGGAGGACGCGGGCGCCTACAGTAGAGAACATGACGGAAGTGTCTTCCGCGCTGCTCGCAGAGCTGACGGCCCGTCAGGCGGAGTATCTGGCGTTCATCGCAGGGCGGGTCCCCACCCCGGCGGACGCGGAGGATCTGCTCCAGGCCTCGCTGCTGCGCGCACGCGACCGCCTGCACACGCTTCGCGATCCGTCGAGCCTACGTGCCTGGTTCTACCGCCTGCTCCGGCGTGCGGTCGCCGACTACCACGCGCGGCGCGCGCAGAACGAGCAGCGCCTGGACCAGCTGGCCCTGGAAGTGGAGACGCAGACGCCGGAGGAGACGGCGTCGTGCGCATGCAGCCTGGGGCTGCTTGCCGGGCTACGCCCCGAATACCGGAGCATGCTCGAGCAGGTGGATCTCGAGGACCGCTCGCTGGCCAACGTCGCCGCCGCGCTCGGCATCACGAAGAACAACGCCACCGTGCGCCTGCACCGCGCCCGGCAAGCGCTCCGCGACGCCCTGGCCGAGCGCTGCAACACGACGTCGGTCCGCGAGTGCCAGGACTGCGGCTGCGAGCCGTAACGCCGGGGTCACTTCGGGCTGCCGGCCCGGTCAGGGACCCTCACTCCGCGCGCAGCGTCCGGCTCCGCACCAGGACCGCGATCATCAACACGGTGAACAGCGTCGCAAACAGGCCCTGGACAACGGCCATGGCCGGATACCACCAGGTCGCCACGATGATCGACGTGTAGAGGAACAGCATGTGGGTGCCGAGGCCCATCCAGCTGCACCAGCGCATCGTGGACCGGTGCCGGTCGCGGAATGCCTGCCGTTCCTCGGGGCCGTAGGCTTCACGCTCGTGTGTGGATCCGGGCGCGAAGCGGTTCTCGATACGCATCAGGACGCGCACGTAGGTGAACATCCCGATGTAGGCGAACGAGAGGCCTTTTGCGCGGAGCTCCGCTAGCTCGGCTTCCAGCGCTTCGGTCGTCTCGGTACCGTCGGCCGAGCTGGGCTGCGTGTGCGCGAGATAGATCGACTTGATCCGATCGTAGATGACGATACGCGCCCAGCTGGTGAAGCCGGCGAAGAAGCCGAGCAGGATCCAGATCGAACCGCTGTGCCGGACCAGACCGAAGCCGAGGATGAACCACGCCGGCAGCAGCACGAACATGTCGACCATGCCGTCGAGGATGCGCCCCATCCGCGAACCACCGCCCTTGGCTCGCGCGATCTGGCCGTCGGCGCAGTCGAGGATGACCGAGGCGAACAGGAGCAGCCCGGCCGCCGCGTAGTTCCAGGAAGCCGCTCCCAGAAACGCGGCCCGGTACAGGAACGCCGAGGCGGCCAGCCCCACGACGAGACTGGCGTAGGTCACCTGGTTCGGCGTGATGGGGAACCCGACGATCAGCGCCGCGAACGCCGCCGCAAGCGGGCGGTGGAAGAACATGTCCACGGGCTCTTCCACATCGGCCGACTTGAAGACCAGCAGCTGCCGATAGCGCGCCGCGAAACCGTCCGGTACCGGATGCCGGGCGGCATCATCCGCTTCGCCCGGAAGCTCCAGGCTCCCGGGATCAGACGCCACGAGCCACCCGGCCGGCGTGACAGGAAATCGACAGCATGCGGCACGTTGCCCGTACTCCTACAGCAGATTCGGGTCAAGGCAGCGAGCCGCGCGAACTTTTCTCCGGCATCCTGTAAGAGCCCGGCGCCGCCGGCTGTCGTCCATGCAGAAGGCGGAAAGCCCCTGCCCCGAGGAGACCATGTCGCACCAGCACGGACACACCCACAGCCCCGGCGAGAGACGCCTCGCCATCGCCCTTTGCATCCTGTTTGCCTTCACCGTCGTGGAAGCAGCGGGAGGCCTTGTCGCCAACTCGATCGCGCTGCTCGCGGAGGCCGGTCACATGCTGGCGGACTGTGCGTCGCTGCTGCTCGCCATCGCCGCGGTGCGCCTCGCCCGGCGCCCCCCGAGCGCGACCCGCACCTACGGACACCACCGTTACCAGACGCTCGCCGCGTTCGTGAACGGGCTCGCGCTGCTCGCGCTCACGCTGTGGGTCGCGTTCGAGGCGTCGGAGCGCCTGATCTCCCCACCCCACGTCAAGGGCGGCCTGATGCTCGGCGTTGCGCTGGCCGGCGGCGCAGCCAACCTCGCGGCGTTCATGGTGCTTTCCGGAGCATCGTCGCTCAACGAACGCGGCGCGCGTGCCCACGTACTGGGCGATCTACTGGGCTCGGCCGCGGCGGTCGCCGCGGGCGTCGCCGTCGTGGTCGGCGGGATCTACATCGCCGATCCGATCCTGTCGCTGCTCGTGTCCGTCCTGATCTTCCGCTCGGCCTGGCAGCTGACGCGGGAGTCGGCCCATGTGCTGCTGGAAGGCGCTCCCGCCGGGCTCGATGCGACGCGCATCGAGCAGGCGCTGGGTGAACTGCCTGGTATCGCGGGCGTGCACCACGTGCATGCGTGGTCCCTGACCGGCGACCAGGCGCTGGTCACCCTGCACGCCGAGCTCCTGGGCGGTACCGACCCCGACGCTGCGCTCCGGACGCTTCGCGAGCGGCTCCGTGACCAGCTCGGCATCCAGCATGCAACGGTGCAGCTCGAGCGCGGGGGCTGCGCGGGAGGTTCTCCAGAGATCCGCTGCGCGACGTGACGGCGATTGCCTGGTGTGTGCCACGCTGTGCCGGCGCATCGTCGACACTCCAGCACTTCCACGAAATCCGTTGCGGCACGGCGCTTGCTAGCCGACGCTCCCATGATGCTGCTTCGTAGCTTGGCGATGTTCACGGTGGGCGTGTCGATGCTGGTCGCCTGCGGCGGGCGCGCGGAAAGCGGCCCCGCGGCGGGCGGCTCCGGTGGGACAGCTGCGGGCGGTTCGGGCGCAACCGCAGGCACGAACGACGGCGGCCCTGCGGGAACGGGCGGCGTCGCGGCCGACAGCGGCGCGGACACGGGGACGCCCGACGCGAAGCCGCCGCCTTCGGGCCAGCACATCCTGTTCGAGGTCTCGTACGAGAACTACGCCTGGCAACCGAGCCTGAATGGCGTCTTCATCACGGACGACGGCAGCGTCTACAGCTACGACTACTTCGCGGGCGATGCCGGCGCACAGCCGCCGGCGGTGGTCTTCCCGGCGACGGAGCAGGAGATCCGCTCGCGCTACGGAGCGAATCCCAAGAAGACCGGCAGCGTTCCGCTCGACGAGCTGTACGCGCACTTCGCCGAGGTCGAACCCGCAGCAAGCGGCGTGCTGCTCCGGCAGTACCTGTGCGCCGACGCCGGCGATCGGAGCAGCATCGGCTACCTGTACGACCCGGCGACCTCCCGATACACGCAGGTCGTCCTCGGCATGGACGGAGACCAGGCCGGACTGAATACTTCGCCGCAGGCAGCGGACCTCGTCAAGTGGCTCTCGAAGTACTCGTCGTCCCCCGTCGGCGGCAGCTGCACGTTCGTGTCGCACGAGTGCAGCGGCGCGACCTGCGGTAGCAAGCAGCCGAGCTGCCCCAACAACCAGCTGGCAAGCGTCGAGAACGGCTGCTGGTCGAAGTGCGTCAACGCGGATCAGTGCCTGGCCGTCAGCGACTGCAGCGAGTGCCCCGGCGGCATGGTATGCGCGACCGGCAAGGACGGCAGCAAGCACTGCCTGATGTCGAACTGCCAGAGCTCCGACGCCTGCTCCTGCCCGTTCACGCCGCCCTGCGCCGGCGGCAGCGCGTTCTGTACTACTACCGGCTCGCTCAGGGTGCGCTGCGGCAAGTAGAAACGCGGCGGCAACGGCCGATCGAGACGCCTCTCCGCCAAGCCGCTTGATAGTGGGCGGAAAGGGGTGTCACATGCCCTCTGGGCGGGCCAGGAGGCTCATGGGCACATCGAGGGCAGTTGCGGCAGTAGCCGCCGTTCTGGTTTCCGCCGTCGCGGCACCTGCGGCGGCGCAGACCTGGGCAGGCGGTCGGACAACGCCCGGGCTCGGCGAGTTGTTCGCCGTCGACAAGACGGGCGAACCGGGCTGGCTCTACGGCCAGGAGGACGTCGCGGGCGACGGCATCGGCACGTTCAAGCAGCAGGAACAGAGCATCGACATCCGCACGGCCTATGCGGCGACGGACCTGCAACGCCTCTGGCTGCGCGTGTACGTCTCCGACTCGAGCGCACCGGGCGGCAACGTCACGGCCTACTTCTTCATCGACTCCGACAACAACGCCAGCACCGGCGGCAGCGCGGCCGCGACGAGCATCGACGCGAAGTTCACAGAGGACAGCTCGCCCGGCGGCTACGAGTACGCGCTCGGGGTCCGCGGCAACGCGAGCGTGACCGGGCTGTGGCAGTGGCAGACGCCGCAGAACCAGTGGACCAAGGCCCAGCTGAACCCGAACGACGCCAGCGCAGAGTCGGGCACCGACCTCGATCCGATCCGCCTGGACGGCGACACGCACGGCTACCTGCAGGGCGCGGTCAATCTGTCGTCGGTGAACGTGACCCAGGCGTGCAATGCGCAGCTGTATGTGCGGTCGGTCAACGACGTGGCGGCGCTCGGCGCGGGCGACCTGGAAGTCGGCCAGGTCGGCTCGTGCGTGCCCAGCGACGCGAACAACAACGGCGTTCCCGATCCGCTGCAGCCGCCCGGCGGTTGCACGAGCAATGCGCAGTGTCCGGGCGGAGGCGTCTGCGTCGGCGGGAAATGCGTCATCGCCCAGCCATGCGTCAAGCCCGCACGACTGCCCGACCAACCAGACGTGCACGCAGGACGGCCGTTGCGTGCCGAAGCCGAGCGGCAGCTGCACGACCAACGCCGAATGCGGCGACCTGATCTGCACCGGCGGCCAGTGTGTCGCCTGCACTGCCGGTGGCAACCAGTGCGGCGCGGGGCAGACCTGCGCGCCCACGGGCCACTGTGTGACGGCCTCGGGCGGAACCGGCGGCGCAGGAGCCGGTGGCGCGGGAGACGGCGGGGTCGCCCTGGACCCCGGCGAAGCCGTCAAGGGCGGCGCCTGCGCATGCTCCGTGCCCGGACGCCGCGGAAGCGGTCCGCTGGCGCTCGGCCTCGCCCTTCTGCTCCCGCTCGGCTGGACTGCACGTCGCTCCAGACGCCGCCGCTCACCCTGACATTCCCCACTGGTTCCGATGCGCACACCTCTCCTGTTGCTGCTTATCGGTGCGGCCGCCGCGTTCGCGTCCGCACCGCAAACCGCTCTGGCGCAGACCAACACCGACATCGACGCCGAGCGCTTCAAGCCCGCTGTCACCTCCGACGGCTGGGTCAACGCCGAGGGTTCCGGCGTGCGGTCCACCGCGGACCCGTGGGAGCTCGGCGCCTTCCTGAACTACGGCGTCAATCCGCTCGTGGGCAGGAGCGGCACCGACGTCAGAAGGAAGTTCGTGGGCGGCCACCTGGGCTTCGATCTGCTCGGCTCGGTCACGCTGGCGCGCCCGTTCTCCATCGGTCTGGGCCTGCCGCTCTACATGGTGCAGACCGGCGACTACAGCCCGTCGTTCGGCGGCCTGGGCGACGTGCGGCTGGTCCCGAAGCTCAGACTGCTCGACGACCGCGAGAGCGTGGGGCTGGCGCTCGCCGTGGAGCTGCGCGCTCCGACCCACACCGGCGACTACAACGGCGGGGCCCGGATGATCCAGGCCGTCCCCAAGATCATCTTCGACCATCGCTTCGCGCCGACCGGCTGGCGCATCGGCGCTAACGCCGGCGTCGCGATACGCAAGGGTACGACCTTCTACAACGTCAACGCGGCGAGCGAGTTCGACTACGACGTGGCGCTCGGCTACCGCTTCGGCGGCATCGACGGCAAGGTCGAACTGGGTGGCGAGCTGAACGGCGGCGTCGGCCTCGTGCAGCAGGACAGCGAGGAAGTGCCGCTCGAGGGCTTCGTCTATCTGCGCGTGGATCCGAGCGAAGAGTGGGACATCATGGGCGGCCCCGGCATCGGCATCCTGCCCGGCTACGGCGTGCCCACGTTCCGCGTGTTCGTGGGCGTGCGCTACCGCCCGACCAGCCACGACAGGGACGGCGACGGCATCGCGGACGACGAAGACAAGTGCCCCGACCAGCCCGAGGACCGCAACGGCTACCAGGACGCGGACGGCTGCCCGGATGGAAGCCTGGATGACGACAACGACGGCATACCCAACGTCGACGACAAGTGTCCGGACGCCAAGGAGACGATCAACGGCGTCGACGACGACGACGGCTGTCCCGACACCGGCGATCCACGCGTGATCTACAAGGACGGCAAGTTCGTGATCCTCGACAAGGTCCACTTCGAGACCGGTTCGGCGAAGATCACACCCGATTCGCACCCGATCCTTGATCAGGTCGCGCTCACCCTGAAGGCGAACAAGCAGATCAAGCACGTGCGGATCGAAGGCCACACCGACGACACGGGCCCTGCCGACACGAACATGCGTCTCAGCCGCGCGCGCGCCAATTCGGTCCGACGCTACCTGATCAAGAAGGGCGTGAGTCCCAGCCGCCTGGACGCCAAGGGCTACGGCGAATCCCAGCCGCTCGTGAAGGGCACGTCCGACTCGGCACGCCAGAAGAACCGCCGCGTGGAGTTCGTGGTCGAGAAGTAGCGACCGGCAGGAGTTGAGATCGATCAATTCCCTGATCGAAGGTAACGGCACATTCGCGAACGCTCGATCGCCGGATCGCGAAGTCGATGCCGGGACAACGAGACACGACGAAGTGTTTTCGTGATTCCAGCAACTCGAGCCGCATGGATTGCGCTGTGGCCCGAGCGTTGCAACGACGAACCTCACGGCGAGCGGGGCGCCCCGCTCGGTGCGCTTCGATGTGCGATGGGTGCCGCACACACAGACCCCCCGGCTGGACCAAGCCCGTCGAGCGAAGAGCACGACGAGGCCGAGGGACCTGTGTCCGACGACCGCTCCCGCTTGAAGGAGCTCGAGAGCCGCTTCGAGGAGATGACGCGGCTCAACGAGCACCTCGCGCACCGGCTCGAGGAGCTCGAAAGCCGACCGGAAGCCAGCGTCAAGGAACCCCAGGCGCAGCCGGAGAAACGAGCCGCGCCCGCGCGACGACCCGCCGCGCCACAGCGAAAGCAGGTGCCTCGAAAGAAGAAGCCGGCGGCGCAAAGCGAGCTGCCCGACGGCTTCGGCGGCTGGGCCGCGCTCGCCGGGCGCATGTTCCTGATCCTCGGCGGGGCCTATCTGCTCAGGGCGCTCGCGGAATCCGGGACCCTGGCTTTTTCCACGGGCGTGCTGCTCGCCGCCTCCTACGCGCTGTTCTGGCTCGGCGTCGCCTACCGCGGCACCAGGCCGGGCGACGTCGTCGACCGCACTCTGTACGGCCTGGCGTTCGTGCTGGTCGCCTTCCCGCTGATCGTCGAGAACACCAACCGCTTCCACCTGCTATCGCCATCCATGGGCGCCCTCGCGCTGGGCGTGGCCACGGCGCTCGGGCTCGGCGTCGCATGGAAGCACAGCCTGCGCCTGCTCGGATGGATCCTGCTTGTCGGCGCGATGTCGGCTGTCAGCATCGCGGCGCTGCACACCCAGGCCTGGCCGTCGTGGATGCTGCTGTATGTCGGTGTGGGCATCGGCATCGACTGGGTCGCCGAGCACAGGAAGTGGCCGCCGGTCCGGTTCTTCGCGGCCGGAGCGGCGGATCTAGCGCTGCTCCTGTATCTGCCGATCGTGCTGGTGGATCGCGACCACTACACCCCCACTGCAACGCTGGTACAGCTCTCGCTGTTCGTCGGCTATGCGGCCAGCTACTGGTTTCGCTCGCTCGCGGAGAAGCGCTCGTTCGGCACGCTCGAGCGCGTGCAGCTGAGCGCCGTACTGCTGATCGGCTACGTGGGGGCTGTGCTCGGCGCCCAGCATGCGCCGGCCGTGAGCGTGCCGCTCGGCTGGGTCAGCGTCGTGGCCGGTGTCGCCGGGTTCGTGGTCGCCTACCTCTTGTACGTTCGTCCCGGGGAGTGCCCGGCCGACGCCTGGTTCAACACGAGCTACGCGCTGGTCGGCGTGTTGGTGGGCACCTGGATACTGGTGCCCGTACCGGCCTACGCGTGGATAGGCATCGCCGCACTGCTCACGCTGCTCGGCGCGGGCGAACGACACGCGTGTCTGTCTCTGCACGGCACCGTCTTCGCAGTGTTCGCGGCGGCGGGCTCGGGCCTGCTCGGCCTGGTGGGCTACGCCTTCGCGGCCGGCGCCAGCAGTCGCTGGCCGGCCGTCTCCGTGCCCGCGCTCGCTGCGCTGGTCACGCTCGTGCTCGCCTACATGGCGCCGCTCGCGACCGACGCCGCACGACAGGCGTTTGCGGGGCGCGCCGCAAAGACGCTGTCGCTCGCCGTGCTCCTGGCCGGGCTCGACGGCGTGCTGATCGCCCTCATCGTGCCGACCGGCAGCAGCGGCATGGCTCCGGAGTGGCTGGCGGCGCTGCGCACGGGGCTTATCGCCGGCTCGGCGCTGGTCCTGGCCGCGCTGTCACGCACCGACAGGTTCCGCGAGGCACGCGCGCTCGTATATCCGCTGCTTGTGCTCGGCGGCATCAAGATCGTCGTCGAGGACTTCCAGCACGGCCGCGCGATCACGCTGTTCATCGCCTGCGCGCTCTACGGCGCCGCGCTGATCATCGCGCCGCGGCTCAGGCGTCACGCCGCGGCGGCGAGCTAGCGACGGCGGCGGCGCGCCGCCAGCACCACCACGAACCCGAAGACCCACAGTGGCAGCGCCGGGCCACGCGACCCGGTGCGACAGCCACAGCCACCGCTGTCTCCCGAGCTCGCGGCGTTGCCCGCTGTGCCTGCGGCACCGCCGGTCGTCGCGCCGCCACTGCCGGAGCTCTGTCCGGCTGCGCCGCCCGCGGGATTGCCCCCGGTGCCCGCTCCGCCGCTGCCGGTCGCGCCGCCGCTGCCGGTCGTTCCGCCCGCACCCCCGGCAGGCGCCGTCGCACCATACTCGAACGCGCCGAGGTCGTAGCCCGCGCCGGCAGGCCTCGACGCGCCGTTGTAGTCGTGGGTCACGTTCGAGAGCGTCTTGCCCTTGTCGACCGCGGGCGATCCGGCGGTGAGCTCCAGATTCGACGCCGGCAGATCCCAGACGCCCGAAAACGCCGGACCGCCCGACACGTCGCCCGCACCCTGCCCCGTCGCGCTCGCCCAACCGCTGTGCGAGTACGTCGTGTTGCTCCAGAGGAAGGGCTTCTGTACGCCCGGCAGGTTCCACAGGTTGTGGTCGAGCGTGACGCCGGTGGTCGAGTTGGCCTGCAGCAGTAGCGCCTGCTGGCCCGACTGCCCGGCGAAAATGTTGTTCTCGACCACGGTGTTCTGGTGCGGCCCCGCGTCCCACTTGATGGCAGTCGTCTTGTTGTCGACCACGGTGTTGTTGGCGATGACCACGTTCTTGAGCGCGCTCTGCCCCGGGAAGCTCCCGTCCCAGAAGCGGATGCCGGACTCGTTGTGGATCACGACGTTGTTGGTGATGGTGATGTCCGTCAGCACCGGCGCCGTGACGTTCGGGTACGACTCGTCCGCCAACATGATGCCGACGGTGGTCTTCGACGTGCCCGCGCTCATGTAGACCAGGTTCGAGTCGACGACCGAGTGGCTGATGCTGTCGAGATAGATGTTCACCGACGAGTTGTCGTGCACGACGTTGCGCGAATAGCGGCAGTTCTTCGAGTCCGCGTGCAGCGTGATGCCCTCGGCGCCGCTGCCGTAGATCTCGTTGTCCTCGATGATGGTGCCGTCGGAGTTCTTGCCCGAGACACTGCCTTCGAGCTTGGAGCCGGACACGTGGCCGTGGCTCGCGAAGTAGAACGCCACCGAGCCGCCTGTGCCGACCGTGCTGCAGTCGATGACATCGCCACCGTCGGCCTTGTAGAACTCGATGCCGGTGTCGCCGTTCTTCACAGTCAGGCCGCGGAAGGTCATGTCCGGCGTCTCGCCCGCCTGCAGCACGAATCCCGACGCGCCCCCGCCGTCGATGACGGGGCTTGCGCCCGGAGCGGCGCGGATCACCGTGCGGCCTCCGGCGCCGGCGGGCACGTGCCAGAAGTCCACCGTCTCGTTGTAGGTTCCGTTCTTGATCCAGACGGTGTCGCCCGTCTTCAGCGCCGCCTTGGCATCGTTGATCGTCTGGAACGGCTTGGCCTGGCTGCCGTCGCCGCCCGAAGCGGCGGCTTGATCCACCCACCAGTCCGCGGCCTGCGCGTGCGCACCCATCGACACGACGAACAAAGCCGCCGCTACCCCCGGAAGACGAAGTCCCATACGCGCAGAATACCGTACCCGACTCTGCACCGATAGCGTCCGTTCACGACGACGGACGCTCCACGAGATACAGCACGTTCCGGTATGGATATGAAACGGCGCCCCGCGGCTTGGGTTCCGCGGGGCGCCGCCTCGGCTTGTCAGGACCCAGCTCGAAAGAGCTGCTCCGGACGACTCAGTTCGAAACGTTCGTGCCTTCGGTTACGTTGATGACCTCCATGTAGAGGTCGGGGTTGTGGACACCCTTGCTGCCGTCGTCCTCCAGCATCATGTAGTTCCAGCAGGCCTTCATCATGTTGCCCGTCTTCGCGTAGACCGGAGCGTCCGTGGCGTCCTGCACGTTGCCCAGCTGCACGGCGAGCGTGTCGGTGCTGGTCGTACTGCTATCGGACCAGGTCACGGTGATCGCGCTGGTCAGCTTCAGGGTGAATGCCACCTGACCGTGCACGTCGCTGACCGACACCGCCGTGATGGCGTTGCCACTCGTGTCGAGCACGAGGTTGGAGCTGGACGAGCTCGAGGACGAGTACAGTCCCGTTGCCGCGTCGTACGCGCGCAGATGCAGTGTGCCCACGCTGTTGAGCTTGGTCACAGCCGCATTGCCCAGGTACGAGGCGAGGGCGTCGAGATCCTGCGTGACCACGGACTGCAGCGAGCCGCCATCGAAGTTGCCGTGGCAGTTGGTGCAGACGTTCGGGTCGACCTCGAAGGTGTGGTTCGTGCCGCCGCCCTGGTAGCTGTACTCCTCCGGAGGCGCCGTCAGATCCATGTGACAGGTCACGCAGGTGTCGGCGACGTAGGAGTGGCCTCCGCGCTGGCCGGGCGTCACGAAGTAGAAGTTCTGCCCCATCAGCGTGTCGGTCTGGGCGGCCACGTGCGGCGCCGAGTAGCCGGTCGGCGGCGCGCTGTCGTTGTGCAGGCCGTTGCGCGTGTTGTGGCAGGTCATACAGATCGCGCCCATACCCACGCCGTTCGCCTTGAATCCGGCAGGCAACATCGCGGTGTCGCCCTTGATGCGGACATCGCCGCGACCGGTAAGCTCGTTGCCTTCATGATGTGGGTTGTGGCAGGTAACGCAGGTCTGCGGGTGCACGTTGGCTTCCGTCAGTCCCATCGCGGTCAGCTCTGCGACCGTGGCGTTGCCGCTAGCACCCTGGATGCGCTTCGTCAGGTCGCCCTGCTTGATCCACTGCAGGAAGCCCTCGGCCGAGTGACAGCGACCGCAGTGCCCAGCGGTTGCGCCACGCCCCTCGACGGTGGCGTCTTCCAGCGCCAGCGTGTAGTCGGCGTGCTTCGATTCCTTCCACTGGTAGAAGCGACCGTGACGAGGCGGCTCGCCGTGGCAGGCGCCGCAGACGCGGGAGTCCAGGCTCACGCGCGAGGCGTGCATGTCGGCCTTTTCGGCCGCGGAGAGCTGCGAGGTCTTGGCCCCGTGGGCGGCGCTGTCGTTCGGACCATGGCAGTTCTCGCACTGCACGTTGGCCATACGCGCGGTGTTCGGCGCGCTCGAGAACATGTCCGAATACGCGCTCTCCGAGCCTGGCGGCTTCTGCCAGTTGTCCTGGCTCATCGCCTCGTCCCAGCCGCCGTTGGTCGCGTCCGGGTTGTAGCCAACGCCGTGACACTGGGCGCAGTTCGTGCTCCAGTGGTTGGCCGGCTCGGTGATGTTGCGCGTGAAGATGATGGCATGACCGCTCGCCCGCCAGTCGGTGAACATGTCGGGCGCGGTATTGCCGTGGCAGAGAGTGCAGTCGTCCGCTTCCGGCAGCCCGTCGGTGCTGCTCAGCCCGGTAATGGCACCAACCCACTTGCCCGCTTCGATGATCAGGCTGTCCCCGCTGTTGGACTCGGTGACGGTGTACTTGCCCGTCACGTCGGGCTTCAGGATCGGGAAGCGGCTGGTGGCGTCATCGAACGCGGCGGTCGAGCCCGACGGCCCGGCCACGCTCCAGCTGTAGCCCGCGCTGCTGTCCTTGGCCTGCAGCAGCACGCCCTGGTCGATCGGCACGTTGCGGATTCCGGGGCCCTTGTGCGCGCCGAAATCAGCCGTGATCGCGACCGTATCCGTGTACGTGCCGCTGGAAGTCGTCACGGTGAGCTCGAGCTCCGCGGTTTCCGTGCTCTCCAGCGCGTGGGGATCGATCCCGACCACCATGAAGCGATCGGGCAGTGCAAGCTCCTTGAGCAGCTCCGTCTTGTAGCTGGCCAGGTCGCCCATCGTGATGCTCGGCGTGAGCGTGGTGTCGCCCGAGATGGTGACCGGCACGCCGGAGACCTGCGTCCACTTGTAGGTGGTGCCGGTGCTGCCATCGAGCACGTCTGCTGTCGCGGTAAGCGATAGATTTGCGCCTGGATCGCTCGCTTGATCCTGGCCCGCGTTCACCACGACCGCGGCGGTGGGGTCAAGCGCGACGTCCAGTGTCTGATCGACACCCGCCGCGACGGTGAGAGCGGCGGTGCCGTCCTCGTAGTTGTCCTTGGTAATCGTCACCGTGTACGCGCCGACGGGCAGCGTCGCATTGAATGCGCCGTTCGCGTCGGTCGTCAGGTCCGCCACTGCTTGTGGCGAGAACGAGACTGTGGCGCCCGCGATTCCGGCTTTGGTCGCGCTGCTCGTGACATTGCCGCTAACCGCCGCCTCGCTGACGCCGGCTTCACCTGCGGGACCTGCCTGGCCCGGCGGCCCTGCTTCGCCTGCGGGACCTGCTGCGCCGGGGTCGCCGGACTGCCCCTGCGCTCCTTGCGGTCCGGTAGCGCCATCCTTGCCGCTGCATCCCGCGAGGACGAGTGCAAGCGCAGCCATTGCGGCCGCACCTCTGACGATCGCTGTCAATTTCCTCGTTGCCATCCCTAATCTAGACCTTCCTGGGTCGTTCACCCGGCATGCGCGGCGAGCAACTTCCGTACCGGATGCGGGTAGAGTTCCCCACGGCAACTTCGAACGCGGATTTCTTGCAGCGGTCGCAAACTGCGAACGCGAACCGCGACAGCTCGCGACTCGCAACGCTTGCAGCACCTGTCCAAGCTCAAGCAAGAACTTCTGGATCCCAGGGACGCTTCGCATCGCACGCGGCATGGTTCTCCAAGGTTCGCGCGCGCATTCCACAACGTCTGCATGCGTGCGCGGCGTTCTTCTCGCTTGATGCGGGGCACGAGAGCGTTGCGCGAAATCCCCCGGGATTGACCTGCCGCAACGGCGCTGTTGATCCACCGACTATGCGATGGGATGCTCCGCCGCGGAGGTAGACAGGATGCACGCTTCAAACTTTGCCTTGATCTCGGTGGTCGTCGGTTCCGCGCTCGCTCTCGGCGGCTGCGGCAGCAACGACGCCAACCTGGGCGGCAGCGCGGGCTACGGCGGCTACGGCGCGAGCGCAGGCACCGACGGCGGCGCGGGAACAGGCGGCATCGCCGGCAGCGCGGGCACGGGCGGCAACGCAGGCACGGGCGGCAACGCAGGCAAGGGCGGCAACGCAGGAACTGCAGGAGCAGGCGGAACGGCTGGCAGTGCAGGAACTGCAGGAGCGGGCGGAAGCGCGGGAACAGGCGGCGCGGCCGGCGCCGGCGGAACGGCTGGCAGCGGCGGCGCGGGGGGCACCGCTGGAACGGGCGGCAGCGGCGGCGCGGGCGGAAGCGCAGGAAGCGCGGGCTCGGGCGGCGCGGCCGGCGCTGGGGGTTCGGGCGGCACGACTTGCGCGACGGCGAACTGTGATCCGGTGGCGAGCTGCGACGACTCGAGCGGCACGGCGATCTGCACCTGCCCCAGCGGCTACAACGACCTCAATAGCGATGGTTCGTCCTGCGTCGACATCAACGAGTGCAGCACCGGGGCGAACAACTGCGACGCGAACGCCACGTGCGCCAACACCACCGGCAGCTTCACGTGCACGTGCAATTGGCCGTACTACGGCGACGGCACCGCCTGCACCGCACCCAGCGATCTGAACTGGGACTTCGAAGACTGGACGGATAGCGATCCGCCGAGGGATTTCGAGAAGACGCCGACGACCTCGTTCACGTTGACGGACGAGATCGCGAACGTGAACGACGGTTCTCACGCCTGCAAGGCCACCTGGACCATCAAGTCGAACCGCGACTTGATCGACGCAATGTACGGGACGGCGAAATCGGGAACGGAGTACACCGCGCACATCTGGATGCTCGACAACGACCCCGCCGGACACGCGCGGCCGTTCTTGACGTTCTACGACGGCTCGAAGGGGTCCGCGTCGAACGTCTTCCCGAGCAGCGGCGGCTACTCGGCTGACGATCCGGCCTGGCACGAGTACACCCAGGCCGGCACGGCACCGGCGGACGGCTACGTTCGCGGCGCCGTGCGCTTCTACGACGTTGGCGCGGGCTTCACCTCGGCGACGCTCTACGTCGACGACTTCGACCTGACCCAGCACGTCACCTTCGACAGCACCGACTCGACGCTCGACACGCTGGCAGGCAAGCCGTCCGCTCCGCCCCAGCTCGCGTCCACGCCACTGGACGTCCACGCGGCCGTGAGCGACCAGGGCATGCTGTACGCGGCCATGCCGCCCGCGTCCGCCGCGTCCGGCGATCATATGCTGTTCGTGTGGGTCGGCGGCGTCGACCCCTCCGGTACGGTCGCCATGCCGTGGTCTAAGAGCGGCACCGTCGCGGCGCCCGCTCCCGGCGGCTCGGTCTTCGTGCTGGTGCAGGAGCAGTCAACCGGCTACTGCGAGTGGCGCGTGTGGGACGCGACGGGGAGCGCCTGGAACAAGGTTTCGCAAGACTGCTCGGGCGCCAGCAGCGGCGTGCTCGAAGGCACGCTCGACCTCGTCGCGAACACGAGCGCCACCGCAGCCAACGAGGTCGCGGGCCGGTTCGCCTTCTCCGCGGTGGCGGTCGGAACCAACGACGGCGACTCCATCGACTCGAGCAAGCAGACGCCGGCCTGCTCGTCGTCCTGCGACGCCAACATCGACGCCTCCGAGGCGCTCGCGATGCACCGGGCCCGCCTGCTCGTCGGGCGCGTCCAGTAGAGCCCGGAGGGATGTGAGCCGGCGCGTCCGCGAATTCTTCGCGCGCCTCGACGCGCCGGCAGGCGTCGTGGATACGCGCCGGCTGCAGCGCCCCCTGTACCGGCTGGAAGGTCTTGCCGCGCACCCCTGGCATTCGCCGCAGCGCTACGCCTGGACGCGCTCGCTCGAAAACCATGCAGACGCGATCCGCGCGGAGCTCTCGGCCATCCGCCCGGCGCCGCACCCGGAAGCGCGGAGCCTCGCAGCCAGTGGCTCCTGGCACCAGTACCTGTTCTATCGCTACGGCGAACGCATGGACGAGCATTGCGCGCGCTGCCCGCGCACCGCGGCGCTGGTCGACGCGATCCCCGGCGCCGACAGCGCCGCCCTCGTCTACTTCTCGGTGCTCGGCCCGCACACCCACGTCAACGCCCACGCCGGCCCGACCAACCTGCGCATCCGCTGCCACCTGCCGCTCGTGGTTCCGGAAGGCTGTACGCTCCGCGTCGGCTCGACCACACGCCGCTGGCGCCAGGGAAAGTGCCTGGTCTTCGACGACTCGTTCGTGCACGAAGCCGACAACCCATCGGACAGCGATCGCATCGTGCTGCTGGTGGATGTGTGGCATCCCGATCTCACCGCAGCCGAGCGCAGCGAGCTCTCCCGCGGGCTCCGCGCGCGGCTCGAGCGCGACGCGCCGCGCCCTCGCGCGGCGGAGGCCACGATGGTCGGCGCCGCGGCGGCGTTCGCAGGCGTGAAGAACAAGCCGTAGGGCCGCGGCCGTAGCCACGGCGGGGGCGCGCCGTTCCCTCCCGCAGCCCCCCTACCCCGCGAGCGCAAGCAGCGCGTGCCCCGTCACGTCCGCACGCAGCACGTCGAGAATCGGCGAGAGCGGGAACGCGCCGTCGGCGAGCGCGGGGTCGAGCGGAGCGGGGATGCGGTCGCCGAGCAGCTGCGCGCGGAGGAGAAATGACTGGGCGCGCTTGCGGGCGGCAATCGCCAGGCGGGAGCTCGAGCCGGCAAGAGCTTCGGCGACCGCAGCGGTGAGCGCGACTTCCGGCACGGGGGTCACGTCGGCGGCGCCCCTGTACGGCGCGCGCGTGCGGATCGAATCGACGAGGCTCTGCTCGGCGCGCTCGAGCGCTTCGGCGTCGCCGCGCGTCCGGGCGGCGAGGGCCGTCCAGGGCGCCCAGGGACGCGGCTCGAGATCGCGCAGGCAGGCCTGCCACAGCGCAGCTGGCGCGCGCTGCCCCAGCGCCGCCACGACCTGCGCGGCATGCCAGGCGTGCGCGCGGAGCTCGCGCCGATTCGCCAGCTCGACAAGCTCGCGGTCGAGATCAAGGCCGGCCAGCACCGCGAGCGCCACGCTGCCGGCCGCCTGCGCGGGATCGTCGGGCCAGTCAGGTACCGGGCGACCGGACAGAGCGTCGCGGATCTGTTCCGTGAGCCAGGCAGAAGCGCGCGCCACGACGCCGGGGTGTCCGCCGTGTGCTGCCAGTGCGTGGACTACGACCGCGGCTCGACCGTGCGAGAACACACCGTGTGGAAACGTCGTCTGCGAGCGCGCGTCGACCGCGAACGGGACCGCGCCGTCCGGCGCCACGCGCCTGGCGAGCCAGCGCGCTGCGGCGTCGATCGGATCGAGCGGGCGGGCGCGCGCGACGACCCCGGAACGGACACGAACGCTCTCGGCCGTGAAAAGGAACAGCTGCGTCGACTCGACGCTCTCGAGCCCTGCCTTGGCCGCCAGCGCGCGGAGCAGGCCGTCCAGATCCGCACGTTCGTCGCGCGCCACCGACGGCAAGAGCAGCACCGGGCCGCGACCGGGCGGCGCCGCCGCGATGCCGTGCACGCCTAGCTCGAAGCGGCGCCCGAGCTCCGCGTGGCTCACCCGGCGCGGCCCCACCAGGTACGACACCTCCGCGACCAGGCCATCGCGCTCGGAGGGCTGGATGCCGCCGAAGCGCGGATCGGACAGCGCGCTCAGAAACGCGCGCTGGAGCTGCTCGGCCGCGTCGCCTTCGGTGGATCCAAAGCAGCCGCGGAGCCTGCCCTCCGCGTAGAGGCTGACGAACGGCGTGGCTTCGGGCACGCCGGGCGCGCGCGGCCAACGCCCGAGCGTGCGCTGCCAGCCGAGTAGCTTGGCGACGGACGCCGCCACCGCCGCCCGCTCGCGGTCGTCGAGCGGACGGGAAAGAGCGCGCCAGGGCAGCCCGCCGCTACGCACCGCCGCGGGCCCTGAGGCGCCATGCGTGCGACGCACCGAGCCCCAGCGCGTCCAGACCCGGCACGAGCTCCTGCTCCATCACCCGGCGGATAGTCGCGCGCTGCCCCACCGAGTCGAGCACTCCAAGTGCCTTGGCCGCCTTCTTGCTGCCGCGCGGTGCGTCGCGTCCGTTCCAGAACTGCCGCTCGATGCCCGCCACCGTGAGGCCCGCCGCGTCCGCGACGCGCTGGCGCTCGGCCTGCGTCCACTGCGGCTCGCGCCACGCGAAGTAGTACCAGCCCAGCCTGAGATGGTGCACCTCGTCGCGGGTGATCGCGCCGTACATCGCACGCGCCACCGGATCCGTGGCGCGCTCGCGGCAGGCGTCGATCAGCGCGGCGGCTAGCGTCTCGCTGATGGTCGACAGCTGCAGCATCATCAGGTCGAGCTCCTCCATGCCCACAGCTCCGCCCCAGGGCATGTCGAACGCGCTCTGCTGCATCTCGATCGACACGTCCTGCCCCGCGCACAGCGACGCCAACCTGAGCGCGTACTCCGTGTGACGGAGCTCGTCGGACGGGATGCGCGTGGCCGCGCTGACGAGGTCGAACGGCGCGCCGTTCCGCGCCAGCGTCGACGCCACCCGCGCGAAGGCGTCCACCGCGCCGTATTCGCCCGTCGCCAGCGCTCTACCGGCGTCCACGGCGAGCGCCAGCGCGGGCGCGGGATAAGCGGTCGGGTCGAACCTGTCCCAGGGGATGACCGGGGCGCGCCGGCGCAGGAAGCGCTCGCGCTGGTACTGACGCGACAGAGGAGTGCCGGTCAGGGTTCGGCGGATCTCGACCTTCGCGGACTTGGCCGGCATCGCGAGTCGAGACTAGCCGCGACGCTTGCGCCTGGCACGCGCTTTGCGCGGCTGGGGCGCCTCGGCCGCACCCAGCTCGCCGAACGCGCGATCATCGGAGGGCGCGTCCAGCATCGCGCTGCCATCGGAAGCGTCGGAGGCAGCATCGGAGGCAGCGTCGGACGGAGCGGCGTCGTTCATCTGGCCGCCGAAAGCGCCCGCCGCGACGCCCATGTAGCCGCCGTTGCCGCCGACGCCGCCGAAGCCGGCTGCGGCCACGGTCGGCATTCCCGCGGTTCCGCCGACGCCGCCGAAGCCACCCGCGGCGACGCCCATGTAGCCGCCGTTGCCGCCGACGCCACCGAAACCGGCCGCGGCCACTCCCTGCAATCCCCCGGTGCCACCGTACGCGCCGGCCGCGACTCCGCTGTAGCCGCCCGCCGCGACCCCGTAGTAGCCGCCCGTGCTGCTGCTGCCCCCGTCGAGACTCCCGGAGCCGGCGGTGCTGCACGCAGCAATTGCGCAGAGCGGCACCACTGTCGTCACGCACGCCGTCCGCAGTAGCGCCCGGGGGACGAATGCCCGGCGCGAGCTCTTCTGTCTGGTCTTCGCCATGATGCCTCCGCTGTCCCAGAGTCTCACATCGCTGCGCGGGAAGCGATGGAGATGACGGACGTCAAGGTTTCGAGCCAGCAGCGGCACTCCCTGCCGGCCGTGGATCGAGCAGAGGTACCGTTTCTCCGGGCGTCTTGGGGATCTGCACGAAATCGTGGCCGGTGGCGGCGTGGCACGCGTTGCAGATCCCGGCCGTCTCCGCGAACGCCTTGGCGACCGCCGTGCCGTCCCGATCCTGCACAGCCTTGTCCAGTGCCGGCAGCCGTTGCTTGTCGAGGTCGGCGAGCAGCGCGGCGAGCTTCTTGGGATCGCCCTTCCTCGGCGGCTGGGCGCGCGGCAGATCGTCGTGAAGCGCTTCGCCTAGCTCGCCGATTTCGTAGTGCGCGAGCCGGAAACGCTTCGCTTTCGCGGCACGTCCCATGAGCTCGAAGCGGTGCCCGATCTCCGACATCACATCGCCGTAGTGCGGTGAGTCGGGTGGCGAGGCCGCAGCGGACGCCGCTGCTGGAGGCGCGGCGGACGGGGCGGGCTTGCCGGACGGGGCGGACTTCGCGCAGCCGCTGGCGAGCGCCGCGATCAGCAGGACGGAGAGCTTCGACATCGTGTGTCCTCCACGCGCAGTCGGTCCAGCTGCGCTCGGACAGGAGTAGGCGCCATCCCATACCAAGGCCAGCACGAGCCGAAAAATGTGGCACTTTGCCACAGTGATCTGTGGCAAAATGCCACTGCTAGCGTGCCGACCCGCCACGGCCGGCACGCTCTCTCCCGGTGTTGCGCGGTGCGTGCCTACGGCGCCGGCGCGTGGAACACGTCGATGTCGTAGACCTTGCCCGGTCCGTGACAGGTGGCGCAGCTCTCCACGCCGCCCGAGGTCGTCATGATCTCGGCGTGCGCGGCGGTGGAGTCCGCGTCGTGACACGAGGTGCACACGGAGGTGGTGGGCGGCGTGTACTTCTTGGTGCCCACCCAGTACGGGTCGTCGCAGTAGCCGTTGCTGTCCGCGCCGGCAGGCTCGCTGCAGGTGAACGTCTCGCTGAGCGAGGGCAAGAGGTCACTCGCGAGCGGCAGCCGCTGGCTGTTGTTCACGTGACAGGCGTTGCACTCGTTCTGCGGGCGCGGGTACCGAAGCTCGTTGATGTCGATGGGGCTGCCGCCGGGATTCGTCGTGCTGGGCGGCGGATAGCCTCCGAGCACGTACGGCTTGGTGTGGTTCTCGCCCATGTGGATGGCGTGGATCATCGCGCGGAAGTTCACCGTGTGCGCGACGATGGTGCTGCCCTCCATGCGCGCCACCCGCTCGTTGTTGTCGTTGTTCGGGTTGTGGCACATGATGCAGTACTGGGTGTTCGTGCGCGATCCGCCATGAGCTTCGAGCGTGCCGTGGCAGTGGTCGCACTGCTGCGTCTCGACCACCGTGCGGCGCGGGACGGGCTTCGCGTCGGTCACGGCCACGTAGGCCACTGGGTTCAACGCGGCGTACTCGGGACCGTTCGGATCGGGCTGGATGTAGCCTTCCAGGCCAACCGCGTAGCTACCCTTGGCCGAAGACGGGATCGGCGAAGGGAACGTGTAGCGGAAATTCGAACCGTCCGCGACGAGGGTGCCCGTGCTGCCGCTGCCCTGGATCGTGTCCTGCCAGTACTGCGCGTAGTCCGTGGTGGGACCGGCCAGCGTGACGCGCAGGCGGTCCAACGGGCTCGCGAGGATATCCCTGGGCTGCCCATCCACCGTGACGTTGAAGACGAGCTCGGGGGTCTGGCCGGGCGCCGTCTTGTCGACCTGGACGATGTTGAGCACGAGCTTCGGGCTCGAGGGGTCGGTGTACTGGGTCAGGTGCTTCTGTTCGATGGGAGCCTGGGCGTTCTTCCCGTGGCAGACCAGGCAGAGGCTGTCGTCTTTCTGCTCGCCGCCGATGTGCTTGATCATGCCGGTGGGGATTGCCGTCTGGTCGCCGAACCAGAGATCGTCATGACAGGAGCCGCAGGCGGCACGGCTGGGGTTCGTATTCCAGTGATCGCCCTGCTTGGCGCCCTGGTGGCACTTGTTGCAGTCCTGGACCGGCTGCGGGAATGCGACGGTCGAGTAGTCGTTCACGCCCTGCTGGTAGCCGATGATCTGGTAGGGCGTGCCGCTCTGCACGCTGGGCAGATTGGCTCCGTCGTGGATCTTGTGGATCATCACCTTGAAATCGACCGTGTTGCCCGTGTCCGGGTCGATCACGTCCTTCGTGTGGCACATCACGCAGAGCTTGGTGTCGCGTCGCGCGCCCCCGTGGGCTTCGAGCGTGCCGTGGCAGCCGTTGCAGTTGTCGGTCAGGACGACTTCGCGCTCGAGCGGCGTGCCGCCCGCCGGCACCCAGCTGTAGGTGTCGTTGGACACGTACTCGTTGTTGTCGTAGCTGCGGGTCGCGTAGGCGCCGACCTTCTGCGTCTTCGCGTTGTCGGCGATGGTGATCTTGGTGCCGAACTGGTATTCGTACTCGCCGTTCCGCACGTCGACCGCCGTGAAGGTGCCGCCGCTGTCGGTGGACGGCTGCGTGGCGGTCTTGTTGGTGATGGGGCTGGTCTGGTCGCGCGTGGTGTACGCGACGTACTGGGTGGGGTTTCCGTTGGCGTCGGTGTCGAGCCAATCCATGATGAAACGAACGGTGACCGCACCGGGGGTCAGCGTGCCGTCGATGTCGAGCGGCGTGCCGTTGTCGTCCGTCAACTGGAAGTGAACGGTCGCCAAGCCGTTGGCGTCGACGCTCGCGTCCTCGATCTTCATCTTGAGCCCGGGCCCGGCCGCCCACGGTCCCAGACCCGGCTGCCCGGCTTCGCCGGGCGGACCGGCCTCGCCGGACGGACCCGCTTCGCCCGGGAGCCCAGGCGGTCCTGCCTCACCCGCTGGGCCGGTCGGGCCAGCGGAACCCATCTCTCCTGGCGGCCCCTGCGAGCCCTGTGGGCCGGTCGAACCACTGCACGCGCCCACGAGGGCGCCGGCGGAGATGGCCGCAACGGCTGCCAGGCGCAGCCAGATCTGGTGCGGGAGCCTAGTCTTCGATGAGCTTGCCATAGGGTAGATCCTGATCGATGGTGCGATGTCTGCGCGGCAAATTACCTGGACCCGCAAGAATTTCGTGAATTCTCCCAACGTGCTGCGCGTTCGGATTGGTTGCGAAGATCGCGCCAGACTGGCGACCACGGGGGCACAAACCTCGTGCCGGCCGGAACGAGCCACATTCCACGTGGGATAGGGCGTTCCGTCGCGCCACACAAGTCCAAATCCCACCGGCGTCAGCAGTCCGTGAAGCGGGGGCACGTCTGATGCTAGAGTGCGCCCCGAAATGAAGATGGCATATGTGCTCGGTGTGGCGCTCGTCGGGGCCGCCGCAGCCGGCTTCGTAGTAAACAGGGCACACAAACAGAGCTCGATCGCGAACGAGCCAGCCACTGCGGCGGCAGCCGCGGCTCCGGCTCCGGCTTCACCGCAGGCCGACGACACGCCCGGCTCTGCGCTGACCGGCAAGGTGCTCGAAACGATGGACGTGCCGAACTACACGTACCTCCACCTCGACACTGGCTCCGCCAAGGTGTGGGCAGCGGTGCCGCAGGTGAAGGTCGACAAGGGCAGCACGGTCACCGTCTCGAACGCGATGAAGATGCAGCAGTTCCGCAGCAAGACGCTCAAGCGGACCTTCGACGTCATCTACTTCGGCTCGATGGGCGATGGCGCCGGCAGCGCCAGCGCTGGCAATCTGCCGGCGGGTCACCCCAACGTGGGCAGTGGCAGTCCGATGGCCGCTGGGATGGGCCAAGGCATGATGCCCCAGGGACACCCGCAGGTCGGCGCGGCCGATCCGGCTCCGACGGATCTGCCCAAGGTCGAAAAGGCCAAGGGCAAGAACGCCGAGCGGATTGGTGACGTTCTCGCGGCGCGCAAGAAATTCGCCGGGAAGGTCCTCCGGATCCGCGGAGTCGTCGTCAAGGTCACGCCGGGCGTCAAAGGCAAGACATTCCTGCACCTCCGCGACGGGAGCGGCGACGCCTCCAAGCACGAGAACGACCTGGCCGCCACAACCCAGGCCGTGCCCAAGCAGGGCGACATCATCACGCTGGAAGGCACGCTCGGCACCGATGTCGACATCGGGATCGGGTACCACTATCCGGCGCTTCTCCAGGACGCGAAGGTCGTGGACAACTAGAGGAGGACCGATCCTCGAACAGAATGGGTAGCGGGGGGGAGCTTCAAGACTGGGAGCTTTTGGTGAGCTCGAGCGCCGGTGGCCGGGAAAACAGACGTAGCTCTCTCGTCGGATCGCTCCGGCACGGCGTTCATTTGTCGTGCGTGTTCGGTGGCGTTGCCCTGGCGGTCGTGCTCGCCCCGGCGGCGGCGCGTGCCGAGCCACCGCCACAACCCGATACGGACACGTATTCCGTGCACGCCCGGAGCGCGACCTATCTCCAGCTCTACCAGCGTGCACTCTTGCCCGGACCGGACGGCGCGATCGTAGCGACGACCACACCGGCACCGGCGACCGAGTACGTGTCGTTGAGGGCCGACGATATCGACGCTCCCTGGAAGAAGGACAGCCTCGACTTCGAGCTCAGCGCCTGGGGCGACGCGCTGATGGGCGAGGCCGGACAGACCGACCGGCGCATCGACGGCGATCTGCAGACGGCCAACGTGCGGTATCGGGCAGGGCCGGGCTGGGTGCGTCTCGGACGCCAGGTCTATGCGGGCGGTGCCGCCCGCTTCAGCCGCTTCGACGGTCTGTCCGGCGGCGGAAAGCTCTCGATGGGGCTCGGCGGCGAGCTCTACGGCGGCCTCTCGGTGCTGCCGCGCTGGGACGCGCGTCCCGGCTACTACCAGCTCGGCAGTGCAAGCGACACGCTGCTGCGCGATCCCCAGGCGCTGCCGGAACCGAGCCGTTCGGGCTATTGGCTCGCGGGCGGGCGCATCTTCTACGACAAGGGTCCAGTGATCGCCGGCCTGTCGATGCACGAGCAGCACGACGGCGGCGAGCTCGCGCGCCGCAACCTCGGCGCCGACCTCAGGCTCACGCCGTTCGACAAGGCCAGTCTGGGCGGTACTGCCCTGCTCGACCTGGACAGCGGCGGTCTGGCCGACGGTCGGGTCTGGATCGACTCCACGCCGCTCGAGCACGTGAGCCTCGGCGGCGAGTTCCTGCACACCGAGCCAGCGCTATTCCTGTCACGGCAGTCCGTGCTCAGCGTGTTCAGCACGGACAAGTTCGACGAGCTCGGCAGCACGGCGTCGTGGCAGCTCGACAAGGTGGTCGGGCTCGAGGGCGGCGGCTACATCGAGCTGTACTCGGACGGGAGCAAGGGCGCGCGCGGCAGGATCGCCGTCAAACTGACACCGGACCAGGACGGCAACACGCTGCTGCGCCTGGGCTACACGCGGGTGCGCGCCGTCGACAACGGCTACCACTCGATCCGTGACTCGCTGCGCCAGCGCATTGCGCGGACTGTTTCCGCCACTGCCGAGGCGTATCTCTACGTGTACGACCAGGCGATCCGCGGCTACAACGTCTCGAGCGTGTACGCGGGTACGGTCGAGTGGGACCCGCGCTCCGACCTCGGCCTGATGTGGGGCGCGTCGTTTGCAGACTCCCCGTACGCACGGGCGGACGTCCAGACGCTGCTCAGACTGAGCTACAATTTCGATCGGGAGGCGCCATGACGGCTTCCCGGGTGCGCACGCTGCTCCTGGTGGTGGCCCTCGGGCTGAGCGCGCTTGTGGCGTGCAGCGGAAGCCGAGCGCATTTCTCCCACGAGTACCACCTGACGCGGATCGCGTGCGGGGGTCCCGGCCAGCCCCGGTGCCTGAACTGCACCAGCTGTCACAAGGTCGACAAGACCAACCACATGCTCCCGAGGGTGACCGCCTGCCGCAACTGTCACAAGCCGGCCGAGCAGACCACGCTCGCCGCGGTGCATCCGGCGCCGAATGACGACCTCCAGTTCGCGGAGTCGCTGCGTTTCTCGCACGAGCAGCACCTGAAGATGCCGGCTCTGTCCGGCCAGTGCGTCCCCTGCCACGCCGGCGTGGTCCCGCCCGCCGACGACCCGCAGGCCAGCGTGTTCCCGCCGATGAAGCGCTGCTTCAAGTGCCACGAGCACCAGCAGCAGTGGGACCAGGCCAAGTGCACCGCGTGCCACGAGCAGAAGGCGATGTCGCAGGTGATGCCGCAGAGCTTCCTCCGCCACAACCAGGGCTGGATGCGGCATCACGGGACGATGGCGCGCGAGAAGCGCCAGATCTGCTCGCAGTGCCATAGCCAGCAGCAGTGCAACGACTGCCACGACGTGACGCAGAACCTCAAGATCGAGGACAGGCAGCCGGAAGCCATCAAGCGGCACTTCGTGCATCGCGGCAACTGGCTCAGCGTGCATCCGATCGAAGCGAAGTCCCAACCCCGGCGCTGCCTGAGCTGCCACACCGAAAAGAGCTGCGACGGCTGCCACGTGCGCCACGGCGTGAGCGCCAACGCCGTCCGGGGCGCCAACCCGCATCCGCAGGGCTGGGTCGGCGGCGATCCGAACAATCCCGACTTCCACGGGAAGGCGGCGCGCCGCGACATCCTCACCTGCGCCGGCTGCCACGACCAGGGCCCCGCCACCAACTGCATCCGCTGTCACAAGGTCGGCGGCCCCGGCGGCAACCCCCACCCCCACGGTTGGAAGAGCGCTCGCTCGGACAACGCTTCGATGTGCAGGTACTGCCATGGCGGGTAGAACGCACAATGTTGCCCTGACGGCGATCGTGGCGCTGGCCGGCGCCGCTGCAGCGCTGTTGCCGGCGTGCCTCGACCGCTACGGGCAGGACCAGACGCCGGCCAGCCGCCGCTGTTCGGCCTGCCACGGCGATGCGTCACGGCAGGGCACCCTGCTGCAGAAGGCGGCTCCGCCGTACGATCTGCACGGCAACACGACTAGCGAGTACCCCGGCGTCGGCGCCCACATGCGGCATCTGTACGCAGGCAGCACGCATGCGGCGATCGAGTGCAAGCAGTGCCACGTCGTGCCGAAGAATGTTACGGATCCCGGCCACGCCGACACGAAGCGCCCGGCCGAGATCACCTTCGGGTCGCTGGCGAGCGAGGGCAAGCACTCGCCCGAGTACAACTCGGCGATGCGACGCTGCTCCGACACGTACTGCCACCGCGACGCCGATCCGGTCTGGACGCATCCGCGGAGCGAGGCCGACACCTGCGGCACCTGCCATGCGCTGCCGCCGCCCAAGCCGCATCCGCAGGCGCCGGAAAACGACTGCGGCGTCTGCCACAGCGCGGTGGTCGACAGGAATCTCGCCTTCGTGCACCCCGAACGGCACGTCGACGGCAAGGTCGAGGTGCGGACGCCCAAGTGCAACGAGTGCCACGGCAGCGCGAAGAACTTCGCCCCGCCGACCGACACCAAGGGCAACACATCGCCCACGGCCCCCGGCGTCGGCGCCCACCAGATCCACCTCGCGGGCGGCGACAACAGCCGGCCGCTCGAGTGCAAGGAGTGCCATCACGTCCCGACGGACGTGCTGGATCCGCTGCACATCGACGGTGCCGAACCGGCGGAGGTCATCTTCACGGGCGTTGCCGCGACGGACGGGCGTAACCCGGCGTTCGACGCGAAGTCGCTCACCTGCGGCAACACCTGGTGCCATTCGCCCGAGCCCGGCACCAGCAAGGCGTCGCCGGTGTGGAACTCGAACCCCGACAAGCCGCTGCCCTGCAATGGCTGCCACGGCACGCCGCCGGCACCGCCCCACCCGCAGATGGACAACTGCTCGCAGTGCCACGGCGCCGTAGTGGGCAAGGACAACAAGACCATCGTCAACCGCGCGCTGCACGTGAACGGCGAGATCAACGTGGTGCTACCGACAGCCTGCAACTCGTGCCACGGCAGCGCGAACAATCCTGCGCCGCCGAAGGACCTCGAGGGCAACACGGCCACGACGGCGATGGGCGTGGGCGCGCACCAGGCGCACCTTGCGGGCAGCAACTGGGCGCGCGCCGTGACCTGCGACGAGTGCCACATCGTGCCCAAGAACGTGAAGGACCCGGGTCACTTCGACTCGCCGCGCCCCGCGGAGCTCACCTTCTCGGGCACGGCGGTCTCGTTCGGCGCACAGCCCTCGTTCGACCCGGGCACCGGCACCTGCTCGAATGTCTATTGCCACGGCGACAGCTTCGTCGGCAGCCACGATTCAGGCGGGTCCCACACCAAGCCGGTCTGGAACCAGGTCGACGGCAGCCAGGTCAAGTGCGGAACCTGCCACGCGCTGCCGCCTCCGGCACCGCACCCGGTGCTGACCAGCAGCCAGGTCTGCTCGGACTGCCACAAGGACATCGCGCCGAACCTCACGTTCGTCCGCCCGGACCTGCACATCGACGGCCAGGTGACGTTCAACCTGCCGCCGTAATAGCGCCGCCGCCCAGCGCCACGGAGGGCCGAAGGGCCGAAGCGCCGAAGCGCCGAAGCGCCGAAGGGCCGAAGGGCCGAAGCCCTTCGGGTTCGGTCCCTACGTGAGCATCGCGTAGAAGATCGCAGCGGCCAGGAGCAGGCCGATGATGATGGCGGCGATGCCGAAGGGGTTGATGATGATCTTCCACCTCGGCCATTCGCCTACGGCCACCGTGTCGTCCAGCTCGCCTTGCTTCTCCATGCGCTCGTAGAGCGCGGCGCGCTCGTGGCGGAGCTCTTCTTCCGTGATGTGTCCGGAGAACATCACCGGGTCGTATGGGAACTTCTGCGGCCGGAAGTGGCTGTTGAAGAAGTGGAACACGAAGATGAAGCCCGCCGCCAGCAGCGCCTCGTCGCTGTGGATCACGTGCGCCACGTTGATCACCCAGCCGGGCAGCACATGGGTCACGACCGCGGGGAACCACAGGACAAGCCCCGACGCCCCGATCATCGCAACGCCCCAGAAGACCGCCATGTAGTCGAACTTCTCCCAGTACGTGAAGCGGTCGAACTGTGGCCTTTCACCCAGGCCCACGAACCACTTCATGTGCGCCCAGAACGTCCTTGAAATCCTGCCAGCGCGGGACCGGCGAATCCGGTCCGAACACCACACTAAAGAGCCGCCGCCAGCTGACGTGACCCTTGTCGTTCAGGTACTTGTCGCGGTTCCTGCGTAGCAGCACGAACAGGCTACCGAGGTGGAGCGCGAAGTACGCGATCGTCACGATCGCCGCGAAGCGATGCACGCTGCCGGCCACCGACGCGCCGCCCATCAGGCGGAAGAATGCGTGCGCCCAGGGCGTCGTGTGGTAGCGGAGCGGCATTCCCGTCGCGACCAGCGTCAGGAAGCTCGTGAACACGAGCAAGTGGACGAAGCGGTCCACAGGTCGGAAGCGCTGATACAGCCGCGCCCCCTTTTCTTCGCGCGCGCGCCGCTTCTCCTCGCGGAACGCTTCCGGGTCGCGCGAGCGCGCTACCAGGGAGCGGATGAACCAGAGCAGGGTGTGGAAACCGAAGAAGCCGAACACCCCCAGCAAGAGCGCCGTCATGGCGACGTAGGTCCAGTGGACCTTCGGGTAGTGCACCCCGTCGCTCGGGTCGGCGTGTGCCATGTAGCCGGCGAACTTCGCCGGTGCGCCCGCGTGGCACTTCCGGCAGGTGTTGATGCGGTTCTTCGCCGAAAGCGTGGATGCGGCGTTGGTGGACGGCAGGATGTCGTGCTGCCCGTGGCAGTCGTTGCACGAAGCGACGGCGACCGCGCCCAGGGCGTGCGCCTGCCCGTGGTACGTATCCATGTAGCGCTTGAGCCGATCCTCGTGGCAGCTGCCGCAGATCTGGTCGCTGGCCAGCTTGAAGTCCGGGCCCGGCATGACGATGGAATGCGCCGTGTGGCACGTCTCGCAGGTGGGCGGCGTCTTGCCCTTGCTCACCTCCGAGATGCCGGCGGAAAGCTCCTTTTTGCCGATCCTGGTCGCGCCGGCGGAGCCCAGCTTGACCCCCTTCTTTGCCGCCTCCGCGCGGAGCGCCTGACCGTGGATGCCTTCGAGATACTTCTCCTTGGGGCCCGTGTGACAGCGGCCGCAGGTTTCCACGATGTTGTAGCGATTGACCGCGGATCGGGGATCGCTGGCCTTGTAGATGTCGTGCGCCTTGCCGTGGCAGTCCGCGCAGGATGGGGCGACCAAGAGCCCCTGCACGACCAGCGCCTGGCCGTGAATACTTTCGAAGTACAGTTGGCCCGCGTACGGGCGCTTGATCCCGAGCTGCTTGGCGAGCTCCGGATTGGCGTGGCATTGGCCGCAGGTGAGCGGCGTGTTCCGCGGCGAGACCCGCGAGCGGACGTTGCTCGCCGGGCGGACGTCGTGTGCGCCGTGGCAGTTGTCACACCTGGCAGCGCGATGATTGCCGTTCTTGCGCGCCGTACCGTGAACGCTCTTCAGGTAGGCCTGGGTTTCCTGCGCGTGACACGAGCCGGCGCAATGCGCCTTGCCGGGCTTGGTTCCCTGCGCAGGCGCGTGACAGTCCGAACAGTCCAGCTTCGAGTGGACCGACGCCTTCAGCGCGTCGCGCACCTTGGCCGGATTCGTCACGACGGGCCCGGGCGCCAGCACCGGCACCTTGACCTTGCCCTCCTCGGGCTGCCGCTCGGCGGCCTGGAAGCGGCCGCAGCCGACCGTGAGCGCGATCCCCGACAGGATCACGCAGCAGAGCGCCAGGACTCGGTTCGTTTTCATCGCCTGCCTCATTCCCCCGTGCGAGATTCACTTCTCGTGGCAGTCCTTGCACTCGCGCGCCGGCCGCTTGCCGGACGCGTGGCACTGGTAGCACATCACCTTGTCGTGCCCTTTGATATCCAGGTGTTCCTTGGGCATCTTCCAGGGATGCCACTCGGGGAACGGCTCGGCGGGCGGCTGTCCCAGCGGCGTCACCGTGCCGCGCTCCGGCATGGTGTGGCACGTCGAGTCGCACTTGTTGGGCAGCACCTTGCCGCTCTTCGTCATGTGCTTTCCATCATGACAGCGGAAGCACCCCGGCCAGTCGCGATGACCGATGTTGACGGGATACGATCGCCAGTCGACCTTCATCTTCGGAAAGACGCCGTGATCGTAGATCGAGATGACCACGTCGATGGTCTTGTCGATGGCCTTCTTCCGTTTCTGGAGGATCTCGGGATACTTCTCCCGGTAGAACCCACGGATGTACGCACGGATACCGGCATGCGCGTCCTCGGTTCCGTCGTACTTGCGGAACACTGAATCGACCGCGACCTTCTTGATCCAGGGCAGGTCGGTCGGGATCTGTCCCCGGAGGAGCGCCTGATCGACACGGAAGTCGGGGTTCTTGAAGTCGTGCGCGGGCCGGTTGTGGCAGTCCATGCAGTCCATGGTGTGCCTCGGCAGCTTCGCGAGCGCGCCCTTGGACAGCTTCGTGCCCTTCTCGACGTACACTTCCTCCTTGCCGTTGGCGTGGCGCACCTTCACCCAGGGGATGTTCTGCAGCTTTTTGTCGGCGGCGGCGAACGTGATGGTGTTGTTCACGACCATGTGCCAGTGGATGCCCTGGCTCTTGCCGTGGGAGGGGTTGCCACCACCGATCTTCAGATTCAGCGAGATCTGCTCGGCGTCGTTGGTTTCATTGTAGCGGTAGTGCGGCAACTGCAGGAGCGCTGCGCCGGAGAACTTTTCCGGCCAGTGACACTTCTCGCAGGTCTCCCGCGCGGGTCTGAGGTGCGCGACCGGAGTCGGGATCGGCGTCTCGTAGCTGTGCGTCAGGACGGCGATGAGCTGGCGCGCGCCTGACAGCTTGGAGCGGACATACCAGCTCGCGCCTTCGCCGACATGGCAGGCGACGCACGGAACGCGTGCATGGGGCGAGTCCTGGTACGCGGTAAACTCCGGCTGCATCGGCACGTGGCACACCTGCCCGCAGAAGGTCACCGACTCGGTGTAGTGGAACCCCTGGTAGCTCGCCCAGACGAGCAGCGACGAGACGACCGTGCCGCCGACGATCAGATACAGGAAGATCCGGCGCTGCCGCGTGTCGTTCAGGTCGATGCGCGGATAGGGCAGGAACTTCAGCGCCTCGGCCCGCCGCCGGCGTCCTGCCTCCCAGCGCATGCCGATCAGGATCGTCACGACGCCGGCCAGCACGAACGTCGGGAAGATGGCGTAGGTGAAAATGCCGACGTACGGATTGCTGCCGCCGCTCGTGACGTGGGCGAGCAGGGACAGCAGGATCAGGATCGCGCCGAGAACGACGATCAGCGCTCCGATGTGGCTGACCAGGTTGTAGTAGAGCGGCCGCTGCCGCCGTCCGTCGTCGTTCCCTCCGCCCCCGGATGAGCTTCCGTCCTCATCGCCGTTGCCGGCCCCGGGCGACGACGTAGGCTCCGCTTCCTCGTCCTGAAGCGTCGGCTCCGTTTCCTCGCCTTCCGGCGTCGGCTCCGTTTCCTCGCCTTCGAGCGGGATTGTCGGTTCGTCTTGCGTCGTCATCTGTCGATCCTTGTCGTGACGTTCGTCGTCCATGGCCCCCGCTAGTGCTTCACAAAGATATGGCAGCTCGTGCAACTCTGCGCGTTCGGGAAGTGGTTGGCCCGGTTCTTGTGGCACCTCAGGCAGTCGTTGCGCGTGGGCATCTTCCGCGCGTGCGTCGCGTGGCAATCCGTGCACTTGGCCTTCGCCGCGTGGATCTTGTGCGCCCCCTGGAGCGACTTGTGGCACGACGTACAGCTCGGCTTCGCGAAGCCGTGCGGCTTGTGGCAGGACGCGCACACCGAGTGGGTGGGCCCGCGACCGCGCACGGCCTGGACCTGGGACGAGTGGCACTTGTTGCACGCGCTCCAGAGATTCTTCGGCAATGCCTGGTGCACGTCGTGGCAGCCGTTACACGTGTGCCGCGTCGGCTTGACCTGGCGCGCCTGTTTCTGGTGGCACTGGCTGCAGGCCTTCGGGTGCGTCGGGTTGTGCTTGTTGTGGCAGTTCTGGCAGGACGGGTGCGCGCTCTTGGGCCAGGTTGCCACGGCCTCGGCCTTGGCCTTGTGGCAGCTTCCGCAGAGCGGCGCCTTGAGCTTGGGACCGTGAGCCGCTTGATGGCACGTCTGGCACCTCGCGTGCTTGCCAGCAGGCGGACCGATATTCTTGTGACAGTTGGTGCAGGACGCCGCCTTGCCCAGCGGCGGTCCATGCGGCTGATGGCACTTCGTGCAGGTGTCGGTGTGCGGACCGATCGTCGGATTCTTGTGGCAGGCCCTGCAGGCGGTCACGCTGGCCGCGAACCTGTGCGGCTTGTGGCAGCTCACGCAGCGCTGATGTTTCGGCGGTCCGGCGGTTGCCACCAGCTGCACCTTGTCCGAGTGGCAGACCTTACAGGCCTTGAGCGCATCGAGCGGCGCATGCGGGGCATGGCATGTCCTGCAGCCGCCCCGGTGCCGCGGTGCCGAGCTCGCAAGCTCGAGCCCCTTCGCCTTGTGGCACCCGGCACACTGCTTCACGTGCTCGGCATCCTCGTGTGGATCGTGGCAGGTGGTGCAGGCCGGGTGGGGCTGGGGCTTCTTGTCCTTGTGGCAGGTGCTGCAGAAGGTCTGCGGCGCCTTGGCCTCGTGGGGTTTGTGGCAGTTCTCGCAGTCGTTGTGGGCTTTCGCGTTCCAGGATGCGAGCACCAGCGCCTTGTCGGCATGGCAGTCTCTGCACCCGCTCACACTCGCCTGGAAGCTGTGGGCCTCGTGGCACTTCGAACACCGGGAGTGCTGCGACGCGAGCATCCCGTGCTCCATCTTGTCCTTGTGGCAACGCGTGCACGCCGTGACGAGGGAACTGCGCGGACCGTGCGGCTTGTGGCACGTCGTGCACGAGAAGCGGTCCGGCATCTTCGTGTTGTGGAACTCCGTCGTGACCTTCGCGTGGCAAAGCGTGCAGTCCCGCCCGCGGAAGCGCTTGTCGCGCGACTTGTCGTGCGGCTGGTGACACACGGCGCAGGTCTGCAGGTTGCCGTGGATCATCGTCGGCTGGATCGGGTCCGCCTTGACGAACTCCGCGAATCGAGAGGCCGCCTTCGGCTGACTCGCCCGGCCGTGACAGCGCTGGCAGTTCTGCGCAGGGGTCTGCGCGCCCCCCTCCACCCGGGCCAGGTAGTTGTGGCAGGAAAGGCAGGAAACGGGCTTGCCGTGGAACGCCGTCGCGTGCCCGCCGAAGGTGTGCACCTTCTTGTGGCAGCTGGCGCAGGCCTCCGGCCGAGGCGTGGTGCGGTGATTCTTCCACCGGTGGCACGACGAACAGGCGAGCGGCTTGTCCGCCTTGATCACGTGCACGAGATGCCCGTTCGTGGTGGCGATGTTCGAGCGTTTCTTCTCCTCTCCGACATGGCAGCTGCGGCAGCGGCCGGGGTCGACCTTGCCGTGCGGCGTGGTCCGGGTCTTCGAAATCAGGCCGAGCGCCCACTGGTGCAGATTCTGCCCGACGCGGTCTTCGTGGCACGCCTTGCATTGCAGGCTCTTGTGCACGCTCGCCTGGAGCTGGTGCACGTCCGTCGTGTGGCACGACCCGCAGAACTGCGGCTGCTCGACGTGCTTCTGTGCGCGGTCCAGGCCAACCAGCGCGAAGACGACGAGGAGCAGGATTCCGGCCTGCCACCACAGCCAACGGCGGGACCACCATGGCCGGACGGGCGGCGCGGAAGGCGGCCCGGACGCGGCCTCGTCTTCTTCTTCCTGCGGTTCGGGGCCGTCGTTGCTCAAGGTTAGACCTACGCCAGTGCTGGGAAGCTTGTTAGACAGCAACCATCTGCCCGTGATAGTCGGGCCGGAACGTCAAGTCCAAGATATACAGGCCCCCATGTTCCGCAGCTGGATAGCGGATGTATGCGCCGAGTCCGCCGCGTCGGGCCAGGACGTGCCCCTTGCCCGAGGCGTCACGCCACCTGTTGCGGACTGTCAATCTGAACCGTATGGAATCTGAAACGCAGGTAGCAAGCGCCGTGCCTCGGCCCGACGCACGGCGTCAACCGCGCCGGCGTCGGATTCCAGCGATTTCCGGCAAAAGCAAGCGCGGCACGGCGCAATTCTTGCTACCCGGGTGTTGCGTCATGCAGAAGCTGCCGCTCGGCGCCAGCGTCGTCCGCAGCCGGAAGCGTCAACGCGAACTCGCTGCCGCCTCCTTCCACGAGCCGCGCAACCAGACGCCCGTGGTGCTGCAGCACGGTGTGCAGCGTGAGCGGCAGCCCCATCCCGGTTCCGCTCGGCTTCGTGGTGTAGCCCGGCGAGAATATGGCGACCGGGTCATCGATACCCGCGCCGGTATCCCGGATCAGTACCTCCCACTCGCCAGCGATACGCGCGAGCGAAACGCCCAGCCGGCGTGTCGGCATGCCCTGCATGGACTCGACGGCATTGTGGAGCAGGTTGTCGACGACGCTGCGGAGCCGTGAAGGGTTGCCGATCACCACGGCGGGCCCGGAGGAGACAGCGGCCTCGAGCTCGATGTCGTGTTCCTGCAACAAGTCGCCGTGCGCATCCAGCAGCTCCGACATGAGCACTGCCAGGTCGACCTGCTGGAGCTTCAGCTCGCCGGCGGACGGGTGCAGGCTCAGATACTCGCCGAGCAGCGTTTCCATGCGGGTCAGCTCGTCGTGGATCGCGCCGAGACGCTTGCGTAGCCTCGTGCGGTCCTCGTTCGATGCGGGCAGGCGATCCAGGCGGCGCTCGAATAGCTGGACCTGCAGCGACAGACCGTTCAGTGGATTGCGCAGCTCGTCTGCGAGCATGCGACCGAAGGCTCCGATGGTGGTCCATTGTTCCGAGACCCGCAGCCGCTCCGTCAGCTGCATACGCACCAGCGTCGAGGCCAGCACCGGCGCCAGCCCCGCTGCGGTCTCGCGTTCCTGCGACGAGAATCCCCCCGACTCGCGCTCCAGGGTCAAGACGCCCACCTTGTGCCCCCCGACCTCGAGTGGCAGAAGGAGCATCCACGGAGCTCTGGAACCCGCGAGCGGGCTGTCGAGCACCGTGGGCTCGCTTGGCAACTCGACGGACCCCGGAAGCGGCAGCAGCCGTAGCTCGCGCCTGTCGAGCTGCCATGAGTCCACCGGGCGAGCTGCATCGTCGACGCGCGTCAGTTGCGCGCGGTCGTAGTGGATGAGCTGGAAGAGCGACTCGCCCAGCACCGACGGCCCCGGCCCGAGCGACGCCACACTGGCCAGCGAGCTCGCGATCTCCGCGCGACGCTCGCGTTCCCCCAGCACCCGGCGCGCCAGGCATGCGAGCGTCAACACCTGCGTCAGCGTCTCGACCAGTGCCGCGCGGCTCCGGGATGTCGCCTCGGCGGCTCCTTCCTCCAGCGTCAGCGCGCAGAGCAGCTCGTCGCGCCATGCGAGGAGGATGACGCGGTTTTCGTCGGCCGCGGACTCCATTGCAAAGTGGCGCGCGCCATCGGGCGCCGTTTCGAGCTTTGCGCTCTCGTAGCCGGCAACGCGGGCCATCTGCTCCAACGCCGGGTCGAGCTCGCCCACACCCGCAATCCAGCCATTCAGCGCCTGCACGAAGGCGCGCGTCGCTTCCTGCTGCTCGCGAAGCTCCTCGAGATGGAGCCGATCCGCCTCGCGGCTGGCCCGCGCAGCGCGCAGGCCGTCGAGCAGAGCCTGGGCCAGCGTCGCCAGTTCGTTATCGCCCGAACCCTCGCGCAGCAGCGCCTGCTCCGAGCTCTCATGGGTGGCAGCCTGCAGGCGACGGATGCGACCGAATACCTCCCAGACGCCGAATCCGATGAATGTGACCAGAAGCAGCGACGCCGCACCCGCAGCCGTGCCGAACGTGGTGATCGCAGCGGCGCGCGCCTGCAGCGTGTCGGCGATGCCGTGCACGGTGCGGTCCAGCGAGCGGAGCTCGTCGTGCGCGAGCAGGGTGGTCTGGCGCGACGACCCTTGACGCAACGCATCCCTGAAGCGGGGCGCGAGCTGGTGGTCCCAGCGATCGAGGTGGCGCCCGAGTCGGGCGCAGGTGCGCTCGTCGGGACAGGCCGGGATGCCGCGCCCCGCTGCTCCGTGGATCAAGGTGACGAGAGCCGCGTGCTGCTCGCCCAGCATTCGCCTGACCGTCTGCGCGCGCTCGGCAGGGAGCGGCGTGGGAGGCGACAGTTCTTCCTCGATCTGCAGCAGGCGATAGCGGAGCGACGCCGCCAGATCCATCTCGCGCGCGAAGCCCTTGACGCTGTGGTTGGCCTCCCGCGAAACGAGCCACGGCCCGAGCGCGAGCACCCCCAGCGCCACCAGCAGCGCGAAGAACCGCCCCCGCAGTGAGCGCAGGGGCGTCTTCAGCAGGGCGAGCGCACAATATGCGCGATTTCTGGGGGGAGCCGTGCGCATCGTCTACTCCGACCGGTGCGGGACCGGTCGGGCAAGCGCACCTGGGGCACGTTGTGTGCCAGCCCGCCACCCCGCATCTAGATCCGGAGATCCACAGCTCGTGGCCACGGGATCTGTCCCGGAAACAGCACCGTCGCCCGACGCGCCCGGCGTCTCCAGCTTGACCGACGTCATGGTTTTCCGGGGCCGGGAATGGAGCGGGCCCTGGAATGCTGATACTCCTCGAGCGCCGGATGCACGTCGATTCGCCGTCGGAAAACACGAAGCCCCGGCTCCCGGGCTCGGACCTGACGCTCGCGGTCATGCTGGGCGCGCTGACGATCGTGCTCTCCTACAGCGCCGGAGAGCTGGTCGAGCAGACGCTTCTCGCGGGAGCGAGCATGGCGACGATCCACCTCGAGCACATGGTGCGCGGGGTCGTCTCGTCGGTGCTGACGGCCGTGGTCGTCGGGTGGTCGCTGCTGCGCGCCTCGCCACCGCTGCTTGCGCCGCCGCCCGCAGCCCCCCTTGTGGAACGATCGCAGGCCCGGGAAGCGGAACAGGTCGCCCACTATACGCGCTGGCTGATCCAGATGCGCTGGCTTGTCGTGGTGGTGGCCACGGCGCTGGTGGTGGTGGCCGTGCGCGTGCTGTCGGTCCTGCCAGGCGCGGTGTGGTCACCCCTCGTCTTGACGATCACACTGCTGGGGGCGACGAACGTCCTGTACACCGTCCTCGCCGCCCGACCGCACCTGCACTATCTGGAAGCCCAGATCGTCACGGATCTGGTGCTGCTGACGCTGCTTGTCCACTTCTCCGGCGGGGTAGAAAACCCGCTCTCGATGATGGCGCTGTTCCACGTGGTCATCGCTGGCGTGCTGCTGGCGCCGCGACGCTGCTACGCCGCGGCCGGCTTCGCAGCACTACTCTTCGGAGTGATGGCTTGGCTGGAGTACTCCGGAGCGATCGCGCACTACGCCTTCGGGCTGTTCCCGCAAGGCCGGGCGAGCAAGCTCGACCCCACCCACGACCTGCTTTTCGTGGTCAACCGGGTCGCAGTGCAGGCGGTCATGCTGGGCTTGATCGCCTATTTTGTCACCACCTTGGCCGAGCGCGCCCACACCAACGAGCTGCGTCTCGAAGCCATGGCGGATCGCGCGTTGGGGGAGCGGCAGTTGCTCGAGCAGGCGCTCGCCACAACGGGGACGGGGCTGCGCGTCTGCAACGCCCAACTCGAGCCGGAATGGCTGAACAGCCGCTGGCGTGAGTGGTTCGAACCAGGCTGCTGTCTGGACAGCGCGATCATGCCCGTTCCAGCGCGCGACACCGTGAAAGACGGACAGACGCGCGTCACCGAGGTTCGACTGCCGGACAAGTCCGGAGCGGAACCTGCCGATAGCGAGCGGATCTACCAACTGACGACCGCTCCGGTGCTCGATGCAGACGGCGGTATCGTCCAGATAGCCGAGCTGGCCCAGGACATCACACAGCAGAAACGAGCCCAGGCCCAGCTCCTCACGGCGGGCAAAATGGCCGCCGTCGGCCGGCTCGCGGGGCAGGTGGCACATGAGGTCAACAACCCCATTGCGATCATCAGCGGCAAGGCGCGCCTGCTCCTGTCGGCGCGCCGGGACGAGCTTTCGCCGAAAGTCGCCGCGGAGCTCGAGAAAATCGTCGCACTTTCCGATCGGGTCGCGGATATCGCGCGCGGGCTGCTGTCCTACGGGCGCCCATCGCCTGCGGCGCGGAGTGCGGTCGACGTGTGCGCGATGGTCCGGAACGCCATGACGATGGTCGAACAGCGCGCGCAGGCTGGCGGAGTGCGGCTGGAGGATCAGCTGGGTCCGTCGCCAATCGACGTACGCGCCAACACGGGCGAGCTGGAGCAGGTGTTCTTGAACCTGCTGCTGAACGCGCTGGACGCCGTCGATGACGACGGGACCATCAGCGCCACGGCGCGGGCTACCGAGCTGGACAGCGGACCGGCCGTAGCCGTGGCCATCAGCGACGACGGCCACGGCATCCCGGAGGACGTGCTGGCACGCATCTGGGAACCGTTCTTCTCGACCAAGGACGACGACCACGGGACCGGCCTGGGCCTGGCGATCTGCCAGGGTATCATCGAGGGGCATGGCGGCCGCATCGAGGTCAAGAGCGCTCCAGGCGCGGGGACGACATTCAGCGTGACGCTGCCCGTGATGGCTTCGACGGACGAGGAGCACTGATGGCGTCCCGGGTACTGGTTGTCGACGACGAAAAAGGCATGCTCGAAGTATGCGGCGATACCCTCGATCTGCTGCCCGACGTAGAGGTCGTGCTCGAACAGCGAAGCGCGCGGGCCGCTGCCCTGCTCGCACAAGAGCCGTTCGATCTGCTGATCACGGACATACGGATGCCGGGGATGGACGGCGTGGATCTCCTGCGGGTAGCCCGGGAGCACGATCCGACATTGCCGGCCTTGATCCTGACCGCGTATCCGACGGTCGAGACGGCCGTCGAGGCCATGAAGCTCGGCGCGGCGGACTACCTCGGCAAGCCTTTCCGCCCGGAAGAGCTCCAGAAGCTGGCCAAGCGGCTGCTGGACGAGCGACGCCTGCGGGACGAAAACCGGCTTCTTTCACGCCAGGTCGAACGCGCCCACCTCTTCGACGAGATCGTGGGTCGCAGCGCCGCGATGCAGAAGGTGTTCGAGCTCATCCAGCGCGTAGCCGCCACCGACGCGGATGTGCTGATCCTCGGTGAAACGGGGACAGGCAAGGAGCTCGTGGCCCGCAGCCTGCACGGACGCAGCCAGCGCAAGGGTCAACGCTTCGTACCGGTGGACTGCGGCGCCATCCCCGACAACCTGCTGGAGTCCGAGCTCTTCGGCCACGAGCGCGGCGCATTTACCGGCGCGGATTCCCGCAGCCTCGGGCTTCTGGAGTACGCGACCCGCGGCACGTTCTTCCTCGACGAGGTGGCGGAGTTGCCACCCCGTCTGCAGTCGAAGCTCCTGCGCGTGCTTCAGGAACGAAGAGTGCGGCGCGTGGGTGGGAAGGACGAAGTCGAGGTGGACGTGCGCGTCATCGCCGCCACCAGCCGCGATCTGGACGAGGAGATGCGCGAACACAGGTTCCGCGAGGATCTGTACTACCGCATCAACGTCGCCCGCATCGAGCTGCCGCCGCTCAGGCAGCGGAGCGAGGACATCCCGCTTCTGGTCGCACATTTCTTCGGCCGTTACGCCGAACAGATGGGCAAGCCGGGCATCCAGCTCGACAGCGAATCGCTCGAGATCCTGTGCCGGTACTCCTGGCCCGGAAACGTGCGCGAGCTGTCGAACGTGCTCAGGCGCGCGCTCACCATGGCGCGCGGCGACAGCATCGTAGCCGACGACCTGCCTGACCCCGTCGTTGCGCAGGCCGGCGCGCCAGCCAGCGTGTCTTCGAAGGGAACAAGGGGCAGCTTCTTCGACCAGCGAACGGATCGCATCGAGGCGTTCGAGCGCGAGTACCTGACGGGCCTTCTGCTGCGCACGAAAGGCGACGTGAACCAGGCCGCCGCCGACGCCCAGCTCCCGCGCGGCACGTTGTACCGGCTGCTGAAGAAGTACAGCCTGGCGCCGGCTGATTTCCGCTCCTGAACGGCGAGCCGGCGCGCGTTGACGCTTGTCACGCGAATGTGACTGCGTCTCGTCAACGTGACGCCAGAATCGCGCACATGCTGCGTCGCAATGATTTGCAGCATGTTTTCGGCGCAATAGGCGCGCAGCCGATCCGGGAGAAGCGCACGAGGTGCGTCATACGGGCGTTTCGGCCGCAGGCACCTGCAACCAATGCGCGATTCGCCGCTGGCACGCCAGCTGCAGCCCGGGGCCGCGAGACCACCGGCTTCCCCCAAGACCAGGTCTGGAGAAATGAAATACATCAATCCCCCCGTTCCCCCTTCTTCGCGGCTCCGTTCGCGAGCCTTCACCACGTGCCTCGCCGCGGTCCTAGCGGCTGTGTTCGCCTTCTTCGGCAACACCAAGAAGGCACACGCCGTTCCCTCTTTCGCACGCAAGTACAAGACGAGCTGCGTCACCTGCCACACCGTCTTCCCGAAGCTCAATCCCTTCGGTGAAGCGTTCCGTCGCGACGGCTTCCGCTTCCCCAGCAAGGACGGCAGCGTCGACAGCGACAACGTGCAGGCCGAGACGCTCCCACTCGGACAGGACGAGTACAAGAAGCTGTTCCCGAACTCGGTCTGGCCCGATTCGATCACGCAGGCAGCGCCGCTGTCGGTGCTGGTGATGGCGGGCACGGCGATAAATCTGCCAAAGACCGCCGCGCACGATGACGCCCAGAACACCTTCGCCTGGAACGACTTCATCGGCGAAGCCGCGATCTTCGGGGCGGGCTCGCTCACCGACACCCTGACCTACTTCGTCGAGTTCAGCGTTGCAGATGGCGGGATTTCGCCCGAGCACGCGTTCCTCCAGTGGAACGACATCGTCGGGCCGCGCCACGCCTTCAATCTGGTCGTCGGACGCATCATGCCCACGCTGACCAGTTTCGGGCAGCACAGCTCCTACGTGTTCGACCACCAGCTGTTGCAGGAAACATCGGTCGGGCAGCTCTACAACGACTCGGCTCCGGAAGACCCGCTCGGCGCGGCGTTCGGTCACGCCGACGGCATCGAGCTCAACGGCGTGGTCGCACATTTCATCGACTACTCGCTCGGCTGGGTCGCCTCGGGCGTCGCCGACGGTATGGATTTCCACGCCCCCAACTCACAGGACGCGTATGCGCACCTCGGCTTCAAGCTCTGCGGCATGTCGCTCGACGGCGAAGGGCGCTGCGGCGCACAGATAGCCAATCCGAAGAAGCCCTGGGCGGAAACATCCGCCACCCTCGACGTGTTCGGCTACCACGGCCGCATGAGGCTCAATGCCAACACCGATCCCGCGGGTCCGAACCCAAAGGATGACAACTTCAACACCATCGGCGGCGACCTGAATATCCAGCTGGGCTCTCTCGGATTCGTCGGCGGTGCCGAGTACGAACACCACGCAAACCCCTACGCGGGCGACCCCGGCGATCCCACCGCGACCCCGCCCGTGGCGCCCACGGACGTAACCGACTCGGCCGACGCGTTCATGCAGTTCAACGAGCTCGACTACGTGATCTTCCCCTGGCTCGTTCCTGCAGTGCGCACCGAGTACACCCGCATCAATACGAACCAGGGTGGCCACGCCGCGCTGCTCCGGGTCATGCCGGTCGTCAACATGCTCATCAATCCGAACCTGAAGGTCGCGGTGCAAGGCGACATCGAGCACACCCAAGGCGCCTCGACGCCGATTGGTGACTGGGGAGCCGCCGGCGGCATCATCGCCCCGGGCCAGAACAAGACCGAGGCCGAGCAGATCCTCATGAATGTTGCCTGGGCCTTCTAGCCGCTGATTGAGAAAAGGAGCCTAAGAAGATGAACCGCAAGAACTTGACCGGAATCGCCACGGCGATCGTGCTCGGGGGTACCCTGGCCGCGTGTTGCCCGTATGGCGACATGCCGGCAAACGAACCCGGCACGGCCAACGCAGCAGCCGCACCGGCCGCGGCTGACACCCCCGCAGCCGCACCGGCACCGGCTGACACCTCCGCAGCCGCAGCGGCACCGGCTGCCGCAGCGGCACCGGACAACGGCACGGCCGCCGCGCCAGCGACACCGGGCGCCGCGGCAGCCAGCGGCGGTGCCGCGGCAGCAGCTGCACCGGCTGCCGCTGCGGCCGCGCCGTCAGCCGGCAGCGGCACGATCTCCGGCCAGGTCACGACGACGCCCGCCAAGTTTGGCAAGCACATCGTCGTGTGGCTGAACAGCGGCGGCCTGCCCGCGAAACCGAAGACGACGGAGATCGACCAGAAGAGCATGAAGTTCTTCCCGTACCTGACGGCGATCCCGGCCGGCAGCAAGGTCGTGTTCCGCAACAGCGACCCCTTCCCGCACAACGTCTTCAGCTCGGATGGCGACAAGTTCAACCTGGGCATGATGCCCTCGAAGTCCGCTCGCGTGCACGTGTTCAAGAAGGTCGGGGCGTACACGCTGCTCTGCCAGATCCATCCGGGAATGATCGCATACGTGTACGTCGTCCCTTCGAAGTACTACGCGGTTGCCGACAGCAACGGGAAGTACACCATCAAGAACGTCCCCAACGGCAGCTACAAGCTGTCGGCATGGGCTCCCAAACTTGCCGTGTCGACGACGAACGTCACGGTATCCGGCGCGACGGCAACTGCGTCGCTTCACCTGAAACGGGGAAACTGAAATGCGAAATGTCATCCTAGTAGCTGCTCTCGCGTTGGCGGTTGCGCCGGGCTGCAGCAAGAAGAGCCACGCTTCGCCGCGCAAGGACACGAAAACCAACACCCAGAAGAGCGCGGCCCCCACGCCGGCGCCGGCACCGAAGCCCGCCGCACCCGCCAGTGCAGCGCAGGCGCCGAGCAGCGCCGAAAAGGGGCCCACGGTAGAGCTGAAGCTCGATAGCGTGAAGAACCAGATGAAGTACGACAAGACCAAGCTCACCGTGAAGACGGGAGCAAAGGTCCATCTGACCTTCCACAACGAGTCCACGCTCGACGTGCTGCCTCACAACTGGGTGCTGGTGAAGGCTGGAACCGAGGCCAAGGTGGCGAAGGCCGAGCTCGCCAGCAAGGCCGACGGCTACGTCGCGGCCAATCCGGACATCATCGCCCACACGCCTCTAGCCGAGAAGGGCAAGACCGTGGAGACGACTTTCACGGCTCCTGCTCCGGGCACCTACCCCTACATCTGCACCGTGCCCGGCCACTACATGGTCATGCACGGCCAGCTTGTGGTCACGCCCTAGACCAACCAGCAGCTCACTGGGAGTCCCTCCGATGGGTTGGGAGCTCGCAGTCATCGTCCTCGTGGTTGTCGCTGCACTGCTGACTGCGAAGCTCCTCCCCAGACCTCCGACACAGTCGCCCGAGGAGATACTGAAGGAGCGCTACGCCAGAGGAGGAGATCGACGGCGCAGAGTACGAACAGAAAAAACACGACCTGGAAGGCTGACAGCAGCAGCTGAGGTCGAGAAGAGCACGAAGGCGCTCCCGCTTCTGAAGCCGGGGCGCCTTCGTGTTCTTTGCGGCGGCGGCACGTGGCGCCCCGCCCGGGGTGAGCGGCAGGTAGCTGGTCTGCTCTTCCGCCGGACGCCCGGTCTGGTATGGTCCCGGCAAGAGGAGGTGCCGATGAGAATCGTCGTCGTCGGAGCTACGGGAACGATCGGATCGAAGGTCGCCGACGCGCTGGCGCGCAAGCACGAGGTGCTGCGCGCGTCGCGCAAGGGCAACGTCAAGGTGGACATCGACAAGCCTGCGTCGATCCAGGAGATGTTCGCGAGGATCGGCAAGGTCGATGCAGTCGTCTCCGCGGCTGGCAACGCGAGCTTCGGCAAGCTCACCGACCTCGGCGATGACGACTTCGAGCTCTCGCTCGGAAGCAAGCTGATGGGCCAGGTGAACGTGATCCGCCACGGGCTTTCGCACCTCGCTCCGGACGGTTCCATCACGGTCACCACCGGCGTCCTCAGCGCGCGGCCCATGCCGGGCAGCGCGGCGATCAGCCTCGTCAATGGCGGGCTGGAAGCGTTCGTGCGCGCCGCCGCGCTGGAGCTGGTCGACGGCAAGCGCGTCAACGCCGTCAGCCCCGGCTGGGTCAGCGAGACGCTGGAGAAGATGGGCATGGCCCCGTCGACCGGCACGCCCGCCGCGCGCGTGGCCGAGGTCTACGTGCGGGCGGTCGAAGGGAAGCAGAACGGCGAGATCCTCGAAGCATTCGACCTCGGCTGAGGCCGGAAATGCACGAAGGCGCTCCGGGTCCGGCGACCGGGAGCGCCTTCGGTTGTTGGTGCCCTGCGATCAGGCGCGCTCGATGAGCCCCGCGGCGCCCATGCCACCGCCGATGCACATCGTAACGATGCCGCGCTTGGCGTCGCGGCGCTCCAGCTCGCGCAGGATCGTCGCGACCAGCTTGGCGCCGGTGCAACCGAGCGGATGCCCGAGAGCGATGGCGCCGCCGTTCGGGTTCAGCTTGTCGTCCGGGATGCCGAGCTCGCGCTGCACGTAGACGGACTGCGACGCGAACGCCTCGTTCAGCTCGATCACGTCGATGTCCTTCATCGAGAGGCCCGTCTGCTTGAAGAGCTTCCGCACCGCCGGGATCGGTCCGATACCCATGATGCCCGGGTCCACGCCGGCCGTCGTGAAGTGACGCAGGTACCCCTTCGGCTTCAGGCCGAGCGATTCGGCCTTCTCCTTCGTCATGACCAGCGCCGCGGCCGCGCCGTCGCTGAGCGGCGAGGCGTTGCCCGGCGTGACGCTGCCCTTCAGCGCAAAGCTCGGCTTCAGCTGGGAAAGCGCCTCGAGCGTCGTACCCTCGCGGATCAGCTCGTCCGTCCGGAAATCGAACCCGGTGTGCTTGCCATCGACGAAACGGACGCCTTGCACGGTGACGATCTCGTCCTCGAAGTTGCCGGCCTTGCGCGCGGCGGCCGCCTTCTCCTGGCTCTTCACCGCAAACTCATCCTGCACCTCACGGCTGATCTCGAAGCGCTTGGCGACGTTCTCGGCCGTGATGCCCATGGGCGTGTAGACGCTGGGGTCCAGCTCCATGAGAGCCGGGCTGGCGCTGATCTTGTAACCCGTCATGGGCACCATGCTCATCGACTCGACGCCGCCGGCGATGACGATGTCGTGCGAGCCGAGCGCGATGGCACCCGCGGCGAGCGCGATGGCCTGCAGACCGCTCGAACAGAAGCGGTTGATGGTCATCGCGCTGGTTTCCTTGGGCAGTCCGGCGAGGAAACCCGCCGGGCGCGCGACGTTCAGCCCCTGCTCGCCTTCGGGCATGGCGCAGCCAAGCACCAGGTCCTCGACCATTTCAGGCTTCACCTGGGGTACGCGCGCGAGCAGCGCCTTGATGACTTCACCCGCGAGCTCGTCGGGGCGCTTCTGTGCGAGCGAGCCCTTGTGGGCCCTGCCGACCGCCGAACGGACGGCTTCCACGATTGCGATATCGACCATGATCTTCTCCCGCTAGGCGCTTTGAAGACAGACAGCGCCTAGAGCTTCATCTGATTGGAGGAACCGGCGAGCGAGCGAGCCCGCGATGAGCGAAGCGAATCGCGTCGGGGGTCCGGGGGCGGTGAGCCCCCGGCGGAGGATTCCGGTGGGGGTGGGTGGGACACAAACCATCCTAGTTCCTGAGCGGTTTGTTGTTCATCAGCATGTGCTGCATGCGGTCGAGGCTCTTCTGTTCGCCGCACAGGCTGATGAAGGTCTCACGTTCCAGGTCGAGCATCTGCTGCTCGGTGACGGGCGCCGCCGCGCCGCCCTCGCCGCCGCACAGGACGCGAGCCAGCTTGCGGGCAATGACGCCGTCGTATTCGGTGGCGTAGCCGCCAGCGACGAGCGTATCGACCAGCATACTGATGGTGGCGATGCCGCTCTCGCCGGGCAGCTTGTACGCGCGCGGCGCCGGCGGGTGGTAGCCGGCCTCGGCCATGCCGATGGCGCGCGCCTTGGCTTCGGTCACCAGCCTGGCCTTGTCGAAGCTGATGCCGTCGCTCTTCCTGAAATAGCCGTAGTGCTGGGCCATCTCCGCGCTGGTCGCCACGTTCGCCATCGCGATGTTCTTGAACACCGCTGCCACCAGCGACTGCACGATGATGTCCGAGCCTTCGACAATGCCTTCCAGAGCGCGCCACACCAGGTTCAGACAGCCGCCGCCGCCGGGGATCAGGCCCACGCCGACCTCGACCAGCCCGGCATAGGTCTCCGCGGCAGCCTGCACTGCATTCGAGGCGAGGCACACCTCGAGCCCGCCGCCCACGGCCATGCCGAAGGGCGCCGCCACGACCGGAACGCGCGAGTACTTCATGCGCTGACCGGCCTGCTGCAGAGCGTTCACCATATTGTCGAGCTCGTCCCACTGCTTCTGCTGCGCAGCGACCACGACGCCGAACAGGTTCGCACCCACACTGAAGTGATCACCCTGGTTGGCGATGATCATGGCGCGGAAGTCGCGCTCGGCGCGCTCCGTGGCCTCGCCCAGCATGGCGATCACCTCGGGGTCGATGCTGTTGGCCTTGCTCTTGTAGGTGAGCGCGAGCACACCGTCGCCGATGTCCCAGGCCTCGGCGCCGCTGTTGGTGAGCACGGGCGCGTTGCCCTTGCGCAGCACCGTGAGCGTCGCGTTGCGCGGATCGGTCTTCTGCTGGACGTATTCGCCCTTCGCCAGCTCGAACACCTTGCCGTCGGCGTAGAAGGCCTTGGCCCCCGACGCCTTCATCTTCTTGACGCTCGCGGGCAGCTCGATGCCGTCCTTCTCCATGCGCTCGACCACTCGCTCGAAGCCCATGGCGTCCCAGGTCTCGAAGGGACCGAGCTCCCAGTTATAGCCCCAGCGCATCGAATCATCGATAGCGACGATGCTGTCGCTGATCTCGCCGACCATCTTCGCCGAGTAGGCGAGCGCGCGCGAAGTGACCTTCCACGCGAACTTCCCCGCGGGGCCGTCGTCCTCGAAGAGCTTCTTCACCCGTTCGCGCGGATCCTCGATGCCGCCGATTTCCTTGCACTTCGAGCGGATGTCGCCGTTGCCGCCGCGGGCGCGGTACTTCTTGTCATAGGGGTCGAAGGTCTCGATGCCTTCCTTCGTCTTCTTGTAGAAGCCGCCCCTGGTCTTGTTGCCGAGCAGCTTCTGCTCGACCATGCCGCGGATGTACTCCGGCAGCTTGAAGACCTCGCGTTCCGGGTCCTCGGCGAGCGCCTCGTAGCAGTTGTCGGCCACGTGCATCACCGTGTCGAGGCCGACCATGTCCGCGGTGCGGAAGCTGGCGCTCTTCGGATGCGCCATGGGCGGGCCGGTGATCGCGTCCACGTCCTCGGGAGCCAGCTTGTCCTCCAGCATCTGGTGGATCCCGACCAGCATGGCGTGCGTGCCGATGCGGTTGCCCACGAAGTTCGGCGTGTCCAGGGCGTGCACGATGCCCTTGCCGAGCACGTCCTCGCCGAAGCGCTGCACGCGCTCGATAACGGCGGGATCCGTTTCCGGACCGGCCACGAGCTCCAGCAGCTTCATGTAGCGGACCGGGTTGAAGAAATGCATCACGCAGAAGTGCTTCTTGAAGCGGTCGCTGCGGCCTTCGACCATGTTGTGGATGCGGAGGCCCGAGGTGTTGGAGGCCACGATGGTGGTCGGCTTCACCACCTTCTCGAGCCGCTCGAACAGCTTCTGCTTGATGTCGAGCCGCTCGATGATCGCCTCGACGATCAGGTCGCACTCACCGAGCTTGTCGAGGTCGTCCTCGAGGTTGCCGGTCTCGACCAGCGCGGCACGGCTCTTGTGGAAGAAGGCCGCCGGCTTGGCCTTGATGGCTCCCTGTAGCCCGTTGTCGGCGAAACGGTTCTTCGCCGAGCGCTGCTTCTTCTCGTCGTCGGAGAGCTTGGGCGGAACGATGTCGAGCAGAAGCACCGGCACGCTCGCGTTGGCGAGGTGTGCCGCAATGCCACTGCCCATGACGCCCGCTCCGATGACGCCCACGCGCCGAATCGGTTCAGTCATGTCGTGCCTCGTTCATCAGGAGAAAACCCGGCGCGCCGGTACCCGCTCGGGCACAGGCCGGGGGCGGAAACGTTGTTCCGGAGCGCATGGAACGCAAGTCCGACCCCTGACAGCGGCTGGAAGCGGCGTTCCCAGCGCCGCCGCCTCGACGGGGCTGGGAACGCCGCTGTGATATTTTCTAGGGTTGGAGTGGTGCATTGAACGGTCAGGCTTCACAACCGAAAGATCAACTGGTCGATGAGCTCCTCGGCCTGGAGAAGCAGCGACTTTCCGCGACTCCGCTGGGCGCTGCATCGCAGGCCCGATACCGGCAACTGGTCCGCACGCTGTTTGGCGGGGCCGAGGACGACCGGCGTCGCTTCGTCAGGGTGGATGCGCGCCGTCCGGCCCGGATCCAGCACGCCGGCTTCGAGCTCCCCGCGCAGGTGACCTCGATGAGCGTCGGCGGGTTGTTCCTCCACACCGAGGAACCCGACCCAGCCCTCATGGGGAAGGAAGTCGACGTGGTGGTGGAGCTCCACCACGTTGAAAAGCACCCCATTTCACTGCGGGCGCGCGTGTGTCGGGTGGCGTCTGCGCCCGATCAGGCCCAGGGGTTCGGCGTCGAGCTGCTCGACCTGGACGCCCAGCAGCGCGACAGCCTCGCGAACCAGTTGAAGGAGCAACTGCTAGCAGCGCTCCAGGCGTCTGAAGAGCAATATCGCTTCTTTTTCGAGCATTCTTCGGATGTTGCGCTTCTGCTCGACCGCGGCGGCCACGTGCAGCAGGTCAGCGAAGCCGGGGCCAGCTTGCTGGGCTGCACCCGCGACACGCTTTCCGGCGCCCACCTCGACGCGCTGGTCGCCCTCGAGGACCTGCCGCGAGCCACGGAAGCTCTCCAGAAGCTCGAAGAGCAGGACAGTGTGCGCATCGAGATCGAGCTGCTCGATCGCAACGGCGGGCGCATCCCGGTTCTGGCCACGTTCCAGGCAGTACGGGCCCACAGCCTGTGCGTCGGGAGCATCGTCGCGGCGGACGACCTGCGCGAACGCAAGCGACGCGAGCAGGAGCAGCGGACGATGGAACGCCGCCTGTTCCAGATGGACAAGCTCGCGACACTGGGCCAGGTGACCGCGGGGATCGCGCACGACATCAACAATCCGCTCGCGTACATGCTGTCCAACCTGACGGTACTCGAGCAGAACCTCGACGGCCTGGTCGAGGCCGTCGGGGCCGCGCGTAGCGGGCGCGTCGCCAGCATGACGCCGAAGGCGCTGGAGTCACTGAACGGCAGTCTTCCGGAGTTGATCGGCGACAGCCTCGAAGGGTGCCGGCGCATCCGGGACATCATCAAGCAGCTCCGTGACTTCTCGCGCGTGGACAACTCGGCTGAAATCCCGGTCAACGTCAACGCCGCAGTCGACGCGTCGATCCAGGTCATCCGGAACCTGATCAACCATCACTGTCAGCTGGAGCGCGACTATGCGGCGGATCTCCCCCGCACTCTGTGCAATTTCGGCCGCTTCTCGCAGGTCGTGCTGAACCTGCTGTCCAACGCAGTCAAGGCTTTCGAAGGCCGCGACCGGGATCGCAACAGAATCCGCGTCACCACGCGACAGACCGAATCGGGAATCGTCGTCTCCGTCACCGACAACGGCCGTGGCATCGCGCCGGAGCTGCGGTCCCGGATCCTGGAACCGTTCTTCACGACCCGCGCCCGCTCGGGGGGCACTGGTCTGGGGTTGGCGATCGTTCAGGACAATGTGCGGATGCTAGGCGGCACGCTGGAGATCGAGTCCGCTCTGGGCGAAGGCACGACTTTTTCTTTCACGCTACCGGTCCGCACGCCGCCTCCCGAAAAGGAGCGCCCGCCTTCCGGCCATCCGTCGTCGCCAGCCCGGCGCCGGATCTTGATCGTGGACGACGATCCGGCGGTGCTGCGGGGCCTCAAGCGCCTGCTAGGGCGCCAGGTACGAGGTCGTGCCATCTCCTTCTGCAACGCATGCACTCGAGCTCGTCGGTCAGCACCACTTCGACGCGATCCTGTGCGACCTGATGATGCCGGAGATGACCGGTGTGGAATTCCATCGCAGCCTGTCCGAGAGGGATCCGGAGTCAGCGCGCCGCACGATCCTGATGACGGGCGGCGTGTTCGTGCAGGGCGATCACGACGCGCTCGCGGACCTCGACATCCTGGTACTGACGAAACCGGTCGACCCCGAGGATCTGATCGCGGCACTCGCCTCCGTAACCTCGGAATAGCCGGCGCCGCAGCCGCATGTTGCGCCGCAACATTTTCTCTTGACAGACGGCCGAATGATAGGCAAACCAGGACCCACTGGTTATTGCACCGCAGCATTTCGATGCGGCGAGGTGGGTCATGAGGGCGATGGCGGAAGTGCATCCGGAGATGGGCGATTTCGCGGAAAACGACTTGATACCGGGCTCGGGGCGAGCTCCGAGGGCTGTCGGCGCTGCTGCGCCTGTGGCGCGCTTCGCCGATCCGACGCCGCTCGGCCTGGTGGGGCTGGCAATCGGCTGCGCGGCGCTCGTGCCGATCGCCTTCGGCGCCAAGGTGGGCATCCCGGGCCTGATCACGGCCGCCGTCATCTGCGTGCTGTTCGGCGGGGGCTGCCAACTGATAGCGGGCCTTCTGAACCTCGCCAACGGCAACCTGCTCGGCGGCACGCTGTTCGCCGCCTTCGCCTTCAACTGGGCGCTGAACGGCTGGGCGCTCTGGTCGCTCGCGCACGGCCTGGTGCCCGAGCACCAGATCCTGCTCGCGACAGAAGCCGCGTCACTGGTGCTGTTCGTTCCCCTCACCTACGCCTTCGGTCACTACTCGGCGCTGCTGTTCGTGTTCCTGCTCGACATCGACATCCTCTACGGCTTCAAGCTGCTCGCCGGCTACGGCCACGTCGGCGGCATGCAGATCCCGATCGCGTTGTGCACGGTCGCGCTGGCCGTCATTGCGCTGTGGATCGCGCTCGCGATGCTGGTGAATCCCGTTGCCGGCCGACGCATCCTTCCGATGCCCGGTCCGCTATTCCGCGCGGCAACGCCGGCAGGCTGACCGACAGCGCGTCTCGCGCCCCGGTTGTCTTGCCAGAGCGGCGAAACGCCGGTATCTGTCCGGCCGTGGCCTACGCCAGGGAGACACACGACATGCGCTTCGGAACAATCGTCTGGGTGGGAGCATTCGCTGTCGCTTCGAGCCTGTCGATCGGCTGCTCGAGCAAGGACAACGGCGCCGCTCCCGGCAGCACGGGCGGCAGTGCGGGCGCCACAGGCGGCACCGGCGGCACGGCTGGCGCCACAGGCGGCACCGGCGGCACGGCTGGCGCCACAGGCGGCACCGGCGGCAGTGCAGGCACCGGCGGCACGGCTGGCGCGGGGGGCACCGCGGGAACCGGCGGCGCAGCTGGCGCTGCGGGCTCGGGCGGTGCGGCTGGCGCGGGCGGCGCGGGGGGAGCTGCGCAGACCTGTGTCGCTTCCGGCGGCGCGGTGAAGTCCGGCCAGTGCTGCAAGAGCGCGGCAGACTTCCCGGCGACCTGCAGCCTCGGAGCGTGCTCGTGCTCTCCGCAGAACAGCCACAAGGTCCAGCTCTGCGCGTGCCCGTCCAACCAGTGCTTCAACGGCACCAGCTGCCAGTAGACAACACGCGCCCCTGATCGCCGTGTCGCGGCGGCGTGAACCGGAGCGTGCGCTGTCGGCAAAAACGCGCCGTAACGGCGATCCGCACGTTGGCCCACGGCGTGCAGACCACCTGCCCGGACTCGCTGGCAGGAGGTCGTGATTTGAGAACTGCAACGCTGTCTGCGCTGGCTGCCGCCCTCGGCGTGCTCGCGTGGATGGGTACGGCACACGCCGCGCCACCGAACGGGCTGGAGCTTTCAGCGGGCGCATCGCTGGCAGGGCGCCACACGACGAAGGTCGACCTGGCCCAGCTCGCCGGGGCGAGCGATTCCGGATCGGGCAACGATCTGGGTCCGGCCACGCTCGGAGTCGAGCTCACCGGCGGCTTGAACCTGCCGCTGGCGGAGCTCGGGGTGGGCGGCTGGCTCGCAGTCGGCGGACTATCGCTGGGTCGGATCGAGAGCCGCTATCTAGGCGGCCAGCACGCCCAGGTGGGGTCGAGCCTCGACGTGGGCCTCGAGGGTGCGCTCCGGTTGCACCCGGATATCTCGCGTGAGCTCGGGCTCCGGATCGGCCCGGCGGTGGCTTGGCAGCGCATGCAGGCGTCGTCGCCGTTCGGCATTGGACGACTCGAGCTTCTGGGTGTCGGTCTCGACGCCGGGCTGGTCTGGCGGACAGGGCCGATTTCGCGGGTCGTCGACGGGCACGTGGAGCTCATGCTGTCGGCCCGCCGCGAGCTGCCGCTCGACGTGTACGTCGCCCGTGCCGCGAACGACGTGGTGCTGTCGGGCACGGGGGGCCACGCCGCCGCGATCTACAGCGTAACCGCGCGGCTCGGCTACGTGTTCGATTTCCACCGCGCGCGCTAGCCGCGCTCAAGGCGGGCAGACGTTGCTCTTCTGGCAGCGCATCACGAAGCCCGCACCCTGGCGCTCACCGGCGACGTACAGGCCGTCACCGGACGCCGCAGGCTGCGCGGCCACGGCCCAGGCCACGTCGTAGGAGCTCAGGCTCCGGATCCAGGTGGGCGCGACGTTGTTGGAGAAGCCGAGCGGCAGCTTCTGGATGACCGCGGTTGCGCTCGAAGTCGTCGACTGCGAGTTGTCCCACCCCTGCGCGCCGCTGACGTAGAGCGCCTTGCCGTCCGTCGTCATGCTCACGAACGCGTCGAATAGCGAGCTGGGATTCCATTTGTAGGTCGCCAGGAGCTTCCCGGCGGCGTCCAGCCTGAGCACGAAACCGAAGGCGTCGGTCGACGTGGCATCGGCGCCGAATCCCGCCACGTACAGGTTGCCCCCCTCGAAGAGCGCGCTGTAGCCGTCGCTGGACGTGCTACCGACCGTGATCGGCCCGGCCGTGGCCGAAGCCGCGCACGGACACGGTCCCGTGGTGGAACAGGACGCGTCGTCGAAGCTGTCGACGTACAGGCTGCCTTTCGAGCTGCGGATCACATACACCGTGGAACCATTGGCAGCCATCGCGTGGATGGCGCCGTGGTCGGCGCCGCCGACGCGGAATCCGCAGGCGTTGCCGTTCGACAGGCCCTTGATGCCCCAGGCGTAGCCGGTTGCCTCCGTGTTCGACGTGCCGCCCATCCAGAAGCCGCTCGGTGTCTGGACGATGCGCCAGTTCTCGTCGGACGCGGCCGTGCCGTAGAGCGGCTTCATGAAACTCGAGCTGAGCGTTGTCGAGGCAAGCCGGACCCAGAGTCCGTTGCGCGGATCGCTGCCCGTGACGACGTCGCCCACCGCGTAGAGCGAGCTCCCCACCAGGATGACGTTCCTGAGCGAGCTCGCGGTGGCGCCCGACACGGACAGCGTCTTCTCGTGGACGACACTACCCTGGCAGCCAGCGATCGCGGCCGCCCAGGCGCTGTCACTCTTGGTGCCGACCAGATAGACGCTCGAGCTATCGGCCACGGCGCCCATCGGAACCGCCGTGAGGTCGGTCTCCCAGGTCGACGTGCAGGTCGTAACGCACTGGCCCTGGGCGCTGCACTTCTGGTTCGTCGAGCAGTAGCCGCAGACGTGCCCGCAGCCGTCCGATCCGCAGACCTTGCCGCTGCACTGCGGAGCGCAGCCTCCGCTGCCGCCGGCGCCGCCCTTCCCGGCAGTGCCACCGCCGCTTCCACCCGGGCCACCTTCCGGCCATCCGCCGTGCGACACGCCGCCGGACCCCCCGTTGCCGCCGTTGCCCAGCGCGCCGAAGCCGCCTTCGTTCTGGGCGGTGCCGCCGCCGGCCTGGCCGGCGCAGGCAGGGACGACCGAGAGAGCCAGCGGGAAGGCCAGAACGAGCGACGACGCCAGGAGCACCCGCAAGGAAGACATCGACTCCACGATACCGCCGTCGAGCCCCGGCGACCAGCACCGCGGCAGCAGCCCGTGCGATCCGGAGTTCTGGCTACCGCCGCGCCCGCGGCGCGATCACTCCACGCCGCCGAACTGTCGCACGGCGGCGGCGCGCCTGCCCTTGGGGAACTCCTTCAGGTACTGCTCGGCCCGCTCGTGCGCCAGCGCGCTCTCGCCGGCGTGCGACCAGGCCTCGACTTCGCGAGCCAGTGCGTCCTGAGCGAGCGCGCCGTGCGGAGCGAGGCGAAGCGCCGTCGCGAACGCCTGTGCCGCAGGACGCGGTCGGCCGAGATCGTCGAGCAGCACCCGCCCGAGCGTGAACGCAGCGAGCGGAGCACGCGCGTCGCCCGCATGCGCGGACACGACGCTTTGAAGATACTTCACCGCGTCGGCGGGGTGTCCGCCCAGGCGGGCCACGTCCGCAGCGAGCAGCAGGTCGCCCGGTTCATCCCTGACCGCGCCGCTGCCCTCGGAAACGAGCCGGTGGTAGGCGCGTTCATAGTCGCCGCTCTGGGCCAGGTCGCGCCACGACGCCTCGGGCCTGGGAGCGGGAGCGGATGCCGGCGGCAGTGGGGCGGAATGCCGCGGCGCGGGGGCTTCCTCATGCGGCTTCGGTGCGGGGGCGCTCGGCCGCTTGACGGCGCGCGGCACCCATCGCTCCTCGCCGGCGTACAGCTGGATCGACCCGGCGGGCCAATCGACGCGCACGTGGCCGCGCTCGACGCGCACCCGGACGCCGTCCGCAGTGTTCGACACGGTAAAGCGCGTTCCGATCACCGTCACCCGGACCTGACCCGCTACCACGTGGAATTGCCGCCCCTTCTGGTGCGCGACGTCGAAGCGCGCCTCGCCCGAGGCGACGCGGAGCACGACCTGGTCGGTCGATGCCATGACGGTATCCACCCGCGTCTTCGGCGCGACCGAGCTCACCGTGGTCCCGTCATGCAGGCGGAACAGCAGATCCGGGTTCGCCTTCGCGACCGGCACGGCCTGCTGCAGCGCCGGCGCGTGCGTCCGGTGACGGAGTCCAATGAACAGAGCGACCGCGCAGACGACGGCCGCGGCCAGCGCCATCCCGGTCCGGCGTGCGCGCGTGCGCATGAGCAGCGCGCGATCGAGCCGGGCCTTGGCGCGCCGCTGGCGCTCCGGCGTCCACTCGGTCTCGACGTGTCCGCGTGCCTCTTCCAGGCGAGCGTGCAGATCAGACATCGAGCTCCTCCTCGAGCTGGCGCTGAGCAGCAGCGATGCGCCTCTTGGCGGTCGCCAGCGAACAGCCCGACAGCTCGGCTACGTCTTCCAGCCGCTCGCCCTGCACATGGCGCAGCACCCAGGCGATGCGCAGATCGGTCGGCATCGCGTCGAGCAGCTCGTACACGCGCGCTAGAAGAGCGCGCTGCTCCGGACTGGCCGAAGCATCCACGACCGTGTCGTAGTCCGGATCCGGATCGATGCGCAGCATCGCGCGCAGGCGCCGCCGCTTCAGGCGCTTGCGCGCGGTGCGCACCGTGATGGCGGCGAGCCAGCCCTTGATCGCCTCCGGATTCTTCACCGAGTCGAGCCCCCGAACGGCGGCCAGGAACACTTCCTGCACAGTGTCGTCGACCTCGTCGTCGCGGCCCAGCAGCCGGTAGGCAATGGCGGCCGCGTAGCTCGAATAGCGGCTGAAGAGCACGCCGGCATCCAGCAGGGCCGGCGCAGCGTCAGCGGCAGCGGCTTCCGCTGGGGCAACAACGTGGAGTAGCGGGCGGCCTCTGGGCATCGGCTCTCCCCCCTTAGTGTGCGCCTATCGGCGGATCGGCTCACGGAAAATCCGCGCGAGCCGGCCCCGCATCAGCGCGCACATCGCTGCATGGCCCTTCCGACGTTGCCCCTGCCGCCGCCCCGGCATCCGGGGACGATTTCCGCAACAAGGTAGCGGATCAGAGCGTGAAACCGACGCCGAGCTCGACGCCGTACCACATGCCGCGGAGCGACGGATTCGCGACGCTCGACTTGCTGTTCGACAGGGGCAGGAGCACGTAGCTGGTCTCGCCGGCCAGCTCGATGACGAGTGGCTTGGCGGGTCGCGCCGCCAGGGAGAGCGTCGCCAGCGGCCAGCCCCAGGGCGCAATGCCCGATGTGCCGCTCGTCTGGGCGCCGGAAAGGCCCACCGAGCGCGCCGCACCCAGGCGCAGCCCTCCACCAAAACGCGCCGCAAACCACGACCAGCGCTCGTCGAGGTAGACGCAGGCGCCCAGCGTCGCGGTCTCGACCTCGTAGCGCCCGATCGGCGAGTCGAGCTGCCCGCGGTCGATCACGGCGTCGATCGACCAGGACACGTGCTCGAGAGGCTCGTGGCCCACCCTCGCGCCGCCGCCCCAGAGCGCGCCAGGATGGGCGAAGAAGGCTCGCTGCGAGAGCACCGCCAGCACCCTGAACGCGCGGCGGACGGGTTTCTTGTGCGGCGCCGTGGGCGTGAGGTCGTGCGTGGCGCGATGCGCGACCCAGTCGCGGGCCGCTTCGCGCGCGGCAGGCGGCGGCGCCGGCCCCGCCGGCTCCACCTGCGGATCGGGATTCGTCTCGAGCTCGCTCCAGCTCGCCAGCACCAGCTCCGACGTTGCAATGGCCACCAGCCGCGCTCTCGCGCTAGGCGCCGCGGCGCCGACGTCGATGTGGCGGGTGACGACCTTGCGACTGAGCGGATCCTTCACGCTGAGCTCGGCGTCGCTGTCGTGGCACACGACGATCGCAGTCGTCACGCCGGGACCGGGGGCGTCGGCCAGCTCGGCGCCCAGCTCCGCGGCAAGGATGCGACGCACCGCGGGACCCGCGAGCCCGGGGCAGCTCTCCAGCTCCAGGTCGACCTGGGGCGCGACCTGCGCGTGCGCCAGCGATGCAGAAAATGCGCTGGCGACCAATCCGCACAGGACGAGCTGGAGTCTCACAGCGCGATGGTAGATCAGCGCGGCGTGATTTCCGAAAGCGCGACGAGCCGGAATGTCCGGTGCGTGGCACTACTGGGCAGGATGCCCCGATATCCGTTGTCTGTCCTGGCGGCCGGCGCGGCCTTCGCCGTGGCTCTGCCCGCCGCTGCGGAGCAGCCGGAAGCGACGATCCATGTGGCACAGCCGCCGACGCTGTCGGTGGGGCTCGACGGCTACGCCGGCATGGGCGTACTCGCGAACGGCTCGCGAGCCGACGCGTCCGCGCTGGGGGGCGGCATGCTGCGCCTGCGCTCGAGCTATGCCCAGATCGGGGGCTTCATGGAAGCTGCCAACCTGCCCACCGACACACTGCAGGGTTTCGGCGGCTTCATGGGCGGCTGGCTGCCGTTCGCGAACTGGCTCACCTTCGACCTGATGCTCGGCGCCGGCCGCCACACCTACGACAACCCCGACCGGCGCTACGGGCCCGACGGCTACCAGGTGCGGAGCTGGTTCGGAACGCTGAGGCTCGGCGTCTCCGATCGCACGCACGGCATCCTCGGGCTGCACACAGGAGCCATGCTGTTCGCGTCGCTCGACTTCACCCCCACGAACATCGCGTGGCGCTACGGGCTAGCGAACGATCCGACGAAGCAGGTCACCGGACTGCGCCGCGTCGGCGGCTTCGCGCTCGGCGTCGCCGTCAGCGCCGGCTTCGACGTCGCGACCCCGAGCGAAGCGACGATGCCGGAGCTCGGGACCACATGGAACAGCACGAGGTCGCCGAGGGCCGACAGCCGGTGACGGACGCGGTCCCGTACTCCGCAGCGCAGAACTTCCCAGCCTCGCTGTGATTCACGCCCATGGCCCGGATCGCACCGCAGCAATCGACCTGGTGCAGCTCCGCAACGCAGCTCTGGTTGTTGGTGCAACCGCGCACCCAGGTCGTCGGGAATCCGGTGCACTCCTGGCCCGCGCACGACGACGCACCCCCGCTGCCCGCGGCACCCCCGGCGCCGCTGCCCGCAGCGCCAGCGGTCCCACCGCTACCGCCCGCACCCGCGCCGCCGGTTCCGGTGCCGCCCGTACCGCCGGTTCCGGTGCCGCCCGTACCGCCGCCCGCCGCGCCTCCTGCACCGCTACCGCCGGCGCCCGTGCCGCCAGTGCTCGTGCCGCCCGCACCGGTGCCTCCAGTGCTGGTGCCACCGGCGCCCGTGCCTCCAGCGCTCGTGCCACCGGCGCCCGTGCCGCCGCTGGCACCCGCATCGGCGCCCCCGGCGCTCGAACCTCCCGATCCGGTGATGTCGGACGAACTGCTGCCACAACCTGCTGCGACAAGAGCAGAAAGCGAGACGGCAACAAGGCAAGCGTGGATGCGCAACATAGGGATGATCTCCTGCCTGCAGGATATCGCACCCAGGCTGGACCTTCTCCCGCAAGCACAAGCCGCAACCGCCGCGTAACCGCGTAGCCGCGTAGCGTCAGCGACGGATCCTGTAGCTTGTCGCGCGGGATGGACGACACCGAGGCGCGGGATCTCGAGACGCTGACGCCGAAGATGCCGACGAAGATAGGCGGCTTCGCGCTGGCGATCACCGGTATCTTCACGGTGGTGATGGCCGCGCAGACGTATGCGGTGTGGATCATGCGAAGCTGGCACATCGCGGTGCCGTTGGTGATGCTCGCCCTTGGGGTGAGCGGCGTGTTCCTGGGCATGAAAGTCGCTACGCTGCGCGGCTGGGCGTCCATCGCGGGCACTGCGGTCGCTGCGCTATCGACGCTGGTCTTCGGCGCGTGGGGAGCGTACGGCTTCCTGCACGGCTTCATCTCGCTGCTCGGGCTCGCGATCGTCCCCATGTCGGCGATCGCCTGCGCGCTGTCCGCAACCACCATCTCGGCCGGCATCCGCGCCGACGACGCCCGCGAGCGGTTGCACAAGAGCGGCCTGCGCTTGGGTTTCTAGCCGCTTCAGCGATGCCCGCCACGAAGCTCGCCGAGCTTGTCGCCCTGCAGCGCCGCTACCACGGTGCTCGGCGACTGCGCCGGAGCCTGGGTGACGGCTACCTGTACACGGAAAATCCCTTCTTCCGCCGTATCCGCGACGCGGCGCTCGGCGCGGGCTTCCGCTACACGCTCGACGATCCGGGCGCGTACTTCGGCTTTCCGCTGACGGCGCTGCCCACGCTGCTCGCCACACGCCGCATCCCCTATCGCGCGAGCTTCGACGCCGTGCTCGCGCTCGAGCAGAGCCGTCCCGGCTTCTTCTCGCTCCGCGATCTCGAACAGAACCGCCCCGCGCCGAACTATCTCCTGCACGAGTCGGCGCACGCCGTCGCCTTCGCCGCAGTGTTCGGCCGCCCGCGCGACGTGCGCGGCGCGCTCGGCGATCGCTCGCGGCTCGTGCACGTGATGCTTGGCGAGGCCTACGCGATGACGGCAGAGTACCTCGCCGCTTGCGCCGTCCAGGGGCCGCTCCACGCTTGGCTGTTCTCTATTAGCTCGTACCGCCACCGCACCCAGAAGAAGAAGGTCGCGGGCGAGCTCATCGAGCAGATCGGCCTCGGGGCGATGACCTGGGCGCTGATGGCGGCGTTCCTGTACAATAACTTCCTGGTCGATCGCCTGCGCCCGGCCCAGGTCGAGCGGATTCTCGAGCTGGGCCCGCAGACAGCGGCGCTTTCGCGCGACGCGGCGCTCGTCCGGCGCCTCGGAAGCTGCCTGTCGGGACTGATGGTGATGAGCCCGGAGTTCCGGCTCGACACCTCGCGGCTGTTCCTGACGAGCCTCGGCTATCCGCGCGACATCCGCCGCGTGCTCGCCTTCGGTCCGCTCGACGCCGTCGAGCGCGACGAGGATCTCCGCGCGGGCATCGCGCGGCTTTCCGCCATCCTGTCCGGAGAGCGGCTCAGGGCGGCGAGGACGTGAGCCCGCCGAGCCGCGCGCGGCTCGCCAGAAAATCGATCAGGTCCATCTTGGTGAGAACGGCCTGCACGTGGCGCTCCTCGTCGATAACGATCGCCACCTCGCCGCGCTCGAACACGTCGGGCAGGATGTTGGCGCTGTCGTGCGTGGCGACGGTGGACACGCGCCGCACCATCACCTCTGCGATCAACGTCTCGCGCTGCTTGCCGTGGACGAGCAGCTCGAGCAGATCCGTCTCGGTGATGATGCCCGACAGGCGCCCCTGCGAGGTGCAGGGCATCTGAGAGATGCCGTGCTTCTTGAACAGCTCCACCGCGTCGCCCAGCGAGCGGTCGTCCTCGATGGTGATGACCGTCTGCGGCACCAGCGTGCGGATGATGTCGCCGATCGTGCCGAGCTCCCACTCCGCCTGGGCGAAGCCGTTCTGCCTCATCCAGGCGTCGTCGACGAACTTGGTCATGTAGTTGCGGATCGAGTCGGGCAGGATGGTCACCACGCGTGAGCCCGCGGGCATCTCCTTGGCGACCTGCAGCGCTGCCCACACCGCGGCGCCCGACGAGCCGCCGACGAGCAGACCCTCCTGGCGGATGAGCTGCCGCGCTACGCGGAACGAGTCGCGATCGTTGGTCTTGATCCAACGGTCGACCAGGCTGCGGTCGAGCACGTCGGGGATGAAGTCATAGCCGATGCCCTCCACCTTGTACGACTTCACCTCGGCGGGACCGGCGAGGATCGAGCCCTCGGGGTCGACGCCGATGACCTGGCAGCCAGGCACCTCTTTCTTGATGACCTTGGCGATGCCGCTGATGGTGCCGCCCGTACCCGCCGTGGCGACCAGCGCGTCGATCTTCCCCTCGCACTGATCGATGATCTCGCGACCGGTGCCGAGCTCGTGGGCGAGCGGGTTGTCGGGGTTGCCGTACTGGTCGAGGATGTGCGAGTTCGCGATCACTTCCTTCAGTCGCTTGGCCACGCTGATGTGGCTCTCCGGCGAGTCGAAGGCCGCCTCGGTCGGCGTACGGATGATCTCGGCGCCGAGTGCCTCGAGCACCACCTGCTTCTCGCGGCTCATCTTCTCGGGCATCGTGATGATCATGCGGTAGCCGCGCACGGCGGCGGCCATCGCCAGTCCGATGCCGGTGTTGCCCGAGGTCGGCTCGATGAGCGTGTCGCCCGGCTTGATGCGCCCGGCCTTCTCCGCCTCGATCAGCATGCGCACGCCGATGCGGTCCTTCACCGAACCGCCGGGGTTCAAGAACTCCAGCTTGGCGCAGAGCTCGCAGGGCAGGTCGCGACCGATGCGCGAGAGCCGGACCATGGGAGTGTTGCCGACGGCGTCGACGACCGAGTCGAGAATGGGCATGGCGCGCATCCTAGTTCAGGATGACGGCGCAAAGGAACCGGCTCGAGGCGCGATTGGCGCGGCCCCTGCGCGCGAGCTAGAATTGGCTTCCCCTCGCGTGTTCCAGTACCCCCGCGCACACGACTCCGACGACGCGGGCGTCGAAGGCGACATCCCCCAGCGCGTCGCCACGGCGCCCCAGGAGCTCCCCGCATGAGCTGGTGGCGGCAGACCACCGTCTACCAGGTGTACCTGCGCTCGTTCGCCGACGGCAACGGCGACGGGGTGGGCGACATCGCGGGACTGATGTCGAAGCTCGACTACCTGCACTCGCTTGGGGTCGAGACGCTGTGGCTCTCGCCCTTCTACTCGAGCCCGCAGGCCGACTTCGGCTACGACGTGAGCGACTATTTCCAGATCGCTCCAGAAATGGGCTCGCTCGACGACTGCCACCGGCTGATCGACGAGGTCCACGCGCGCGGCATGAAGGTCGTGTTCGACATGGTCCTGAACCACACGTCGGACCACCATCACTGGTTTTCGGAATCGCGCGCGAGCCGCTCGTCTCCCCGCCGCGACTGGTACATCTGGCGCGACGGGAAGAAGCCCGGCGGGCGCGCGCCGCCCAACAACTGGCGCTCGATGATCGGCGGCTCGGGTTGGCACTACGACGAGCGCACCGACCAGTGGTACTGGGCGAGCTTCCTGCCCTTCCAGCCGGACCTGAACTACCGCAATCCGGAAGTGAAAGAGGCCATGCTGGGCGTCGTCCGGCACTGGCTGGGCGCCGGGGTCGACGGGCTAAGGCTCGACATCTTCAATGCGATCTTCAAGGACGCCTCGTTCAAGGACAATCCGCGCTCGCTCCGGCTGGTACCGAGCGAGGACGACCCGTCGAGCTTCTTCCAGGAGCCGCGTCACACCATCGACCATCCGGATACGCTGGCGTTCGCGCGGGAGCTCCGGCGCGTGGTCGATGAGGTGCCCGGGCCGCCGCGTTTCATGGTGGGCGAGGTGTTCGGCTCGCCGCGCGCGCTCCGGCGCTACTGCGGCGACGGCGACGGCCTGCACCTCGTGTTCCTGTTCAAGGCCCTGACCACAGCCTTCCGCGCCGACGCCTTCCACGCGCTGATCGAGGAGGTGGAGCGCGAGTTCGCCGACCCGCTCCTGCCCACCTGGGTGTTCGGCAACCACGACCGGCCCCGCTTCATCGAGCGGCTCGGCGACGACGCCCGCAAGGCCAAGCTGGTCGCCGCGCTGCAGCTCACCGCGCGCGGCGTACCCTTCGTGTACTACGGCGACGAGATCGGCATGAGCCATCACGACGTGCCGCCCGACCAGGCGCTCGATCCGATCGCGCACCGCTTCAAGCGCGTACCGCGCTGGCTCCGGCCCGGGCTTCGCAAGCGCGGCATGCTCCTGAATCGCGACGCCTGCCGCCGCCCCATGCAGTGGCACGCGGGGGAACACGCCGGCTTCACCGCACACGAAAAGCCGTGGCTACCGGCGCACCCGCATTCGAGCGCCGTCAACGTGGCCGCGCAGCACGCCGATCCGGGCTCGCTGCTTTCGACGTACCGGCGCCTGCTGTCGCTGCGCCGCGAAAATGCGACGCTGCACTCCGGACGCCTCGCGCTCGTCGACCGCGCGAGCCTGCCGCGCTCCGTGCTCGGCTACCGGCGCGAGCACGACGGCGCGCACGCACACGTGCGGCTGAACTTCAGCGATCGCCCCGCGCGCGTGGATCTCCGCGACGCGCCGCACGCCGCCATCCACTCCAATCTGCGCGACGACGCGCGTTCCGCAGCACAGAGCTACGAGCTCGAGCCGTACGAAGCGATTGTCCTGACGGGATGGGTGGCCGGCCGATAGCTGACCACCGCACGACCACCCCATGCTGCCATCCGCGGGGCGAGGCGTTCGTCGCGTTCACAAGCCCGGTGGCCAGCAGACCACCGACCCGTTCGTCCGGACCGCGCAGGCGTGGTTCGCGGTCGTGGACACGTCGACGAAACGCCCAGCAGGCGCCGTGATCGTCACTCCGACCCAGGGATCGGCCCAGCACACGATCCTCTGGTCGCTGGAGAGCGCGCACGCGATGCCGGCGCCAACCGTCACCTGCGTAGCAGCCGTCGCTGGAGTCGGCCCCGCGCCACCCGCTCCTGCTGCGCCGAGCGGCGGCGTGCCACCGGCGCCCATCCCATAGCCGCCTTCGTCGCCGAGCAGCAGGCCGCTGCGAGCGCCGCAGCCGGAGAGCGCGAGAACAAGACCCGCGAGCAGCGCCTCACGGAATGGCAATCGTCGCCTCGCAGATGTTGCCCTCCGTTCTGCAGTGGTTTGGCCTTTCGGTCGAATAGAGCTTCTGTCCCGAGTCGGACACGATGTCGACGGAAAGCGCACCCGGCATGTCGGCTCGGTGGGGATAAGGGAACACCACAGTCACACCGACACCGATGAAGCAATCACTGCTCAGCGCTATTTCGCACGACGCAGGCGAGTAGGTCTTGCAATCCTCTCCCGCGCAAGCGGTCGCGCTCCAGTCCCTGCCCTGTACGCGTGAGGAGGAACTCATGTCGATCGCGACCCAAAGCTCGATAGGCCCGTCGTCTGGCGGCGGCGCGGAGCTGCCGCAGGACACCAGAAGAAGGACCGCGACGAACACAAGGACGAAGGAACGCATCACTGCCACCCACAGCCTGCCGGGTTGACGACCGTCGTGCCGTTCTTCAACTGCCCAAGCAGCGCGCTCGTGCCGGTCACAGGACGCCCGCCCAGCTCGTTGCGACCAGGGTAGCAACCTGGGCCCGTGATGTCGTGAAGCCCGAGATCACCGCCGAGGAGGCCGGAGAACCGGTCCCAGATGAGGTAGCGCAGTTGGTCCCGACGCAGCGCACCCACATTGCAGGTCTGGCCGGGAGGACAGGGACGGCAATTCGAGCCGTTGGGACAGACGAAACCCTGCGACAGCACGACACGGTAGCCATCCGGCTGCAGATCGACGCGTTCAAACGGTAGCTCGAGCCGGCAGCGGTACGGGGTCGGAATGCGGATGAGCCCCTGGTCGATCAGCGGGGCGAGGTCGCGCGCATCACACGAGTACGGATTTACCTGACCCCTGAAGACGCGGCAGTAGGCTGGGGCGTTCGAGCAGGCGGCCTTGTCGTCCCCGTTCTCGACCGCGTGGTCCGGATCCAGCATATCGTAGCAGGGCTCGCACTTGTGCTGGATGGGAACGCACATCGTTCGAGATGCACGAGCCCGCAGGACCCGGGGCGTCGGAGAGCAGGACTGTGCTGGTCACGCGCTGGTTGGCGAGCTCCTGCCGGAAAACCGGACCACCGACGCCCGTGATGGGAGCCAGCGCACGCTGGTAGTCCGGGATGGGAGGTGTCAGCGCCTCGTTGGCCGCGTACACATCGGACTGCAGCTGGCCGAGCAGGTTGGCGCTCACCGTGTCGGCGCTGCCGGCTGCAACGCCTTCCGCGATCTTCTGGTAGCTTTTGATATCCAACGTCGAGTCGATCACAAGCGCGTCGAGCAGGCTGTTCGCCCAGGAGAAGCCATCGCAGTTCCCGAGCGAAATCTGCGGGTCACCGTTGATCTCCGACGGCGCGAAGCGGATCCGGTTGTAGTACGGTCGGGTGGGTCGCCATCGATCCGGATCCTCAACTTCCAGGTCGCATGGAAGGGACAGGTGACGTGGTCACCGAAGACCGTGGTGTCCACATGACCGTGCGCATCCAGATCCGCCTGTAGCTCGTCGGGACCGGCGGTTCGCAGCACGGGATGCCGGGCGAGATCGGCGCCCTGGAGCGTATCGCCCCGCAACATGGACGCGACCAGAAGGCGCACGCTGGTGGTGGTTATGTCGAGCGTGCCGACGGGGAACGATCCGGGTGCGTGCTGCGTCTCGGCGGCATGGTCGAGACCGACTTGAACGAACCTGTGCATGCGTAGGAAGGCCGAACAGCTACCGTAATCGTACTGGCGGAAGTAGCCGTAGGGGTCGGCAATGGTGTGATAGTAATCGGGCGCAAGGTCGCCGTAGTTCAACCTTCCGAAGGGATACGACACAACATTGCCGGAGAAGTCCTTGCAGAGCGGGCTGGCGGTAAGGCCCGCAAGCGTGAGGGGCGTGTCTGGTCCGAACCTGTCGTTCGCACCGTGCCTGTTCAACGTGGCTCTCCACCCGAACTCGAGGAACTTGCCGTAGGGGGGGTTGGTCAGGTTCGCCTCCAGCTCTTCCAGATCCGGCGTGATGCGGCCGAATCCGTCAGCGCGCTGTGCATGTCCAGCCGCCGCGCCGAAATCTGCAGCGGCGCGCCCGGGGCGCCAGGCTGGCCACAGCCGCACCCCGGACTGCCCGTGCGCAACACCGTTCGCCACACCGGCGATCGGGTCGAATTGTACGAGCCGAGCAGCAGCGCGCCGAGGATCACCAGCAGTGCGAGCTGCAGGCGCCGCGGACGCCCTCGTGCACGCACGACTTCCGTCGTGCTGGCACACTCATTGCCCCCCGCTACGCATCGCGTCACTCCGCCGTATCCAACCCATGGCGCACCCTCTTTCTCGTCAATACTGCACGAGCGCGATCCATAGGGAACCTGCGCTCTCGGGACGTCAAGGGTGAACGGTGGAGACCGCAATACTCCGGAAATTGCAATATGAAATGCGGAGTTCCGTTGCGGAACTCCGACAACCCTGCTGCATCCGCTGAATTGCGGCGCAAGCGCGCAGTCGTTATCGCGCCGTCACGCTCGTCCGCGCCGTGTCGGCGCCCTGCGGCGCGCCGAGCAGTACCTTCTCCGGCCCCTGGAGGATCAGGTCCGCCAGAAGATCGCGCTGCTCGGGCGTGAAGATCGCGAGCAGCGTGTCGGTGCGCTGGCCCGCTTGGGCGACGCGGTCGCGGAGGATGGCGAGCTTGTCGGCGCGGAAGGCCTCGAGGGCGGAGTCGAAGTTGTCGCCCTTGAAGGCGTCCACCAGAGCCAGAAGCTCGGCACGGCTCGGGCGCAGGTGCTTCTTTTCGCCGAAGAGCTGCTTCTTCATCGACTCGAGCTCGTCGACCTGGCGCTGGGACAGCATCAGGTAGGAAGCGAGGCGCCCGAAGCCGTGATGACGGCCGCGATGACGGTGCCCGTACTTCTCGTCGATGCGCGCGCGCAGCGCGGCCGCGACGGCCTTGCGTTGGTCGGGCTTCAGGATCGCGTGCAGCTCCTCGAGCGCGCTTTCGGTGGCGTCGGCGCGTTGCTTGAAGACGCGCACCGCCTCGTCCACCGACTTGTTGAACACCCTGGAGTCCGCGGTGCCGGAGCGCACCACCGCCGCAGCGGAAGCGCGGAGCTCCCTGTGCATCGCGCGGCGACCACTGCGGTCGACCTGGAGCTCGCTCTCGATCGTCGAGACGCGCCGCTCCTGGCTGGCCGTGAGCTGGCCGTGGGTCCGGCTCGCGCGGAGGACCGCGCTCACCGGCCCGTGCAGATGCCGGGCGCTGTGCGCGGCGAGCGCTTTGGCCGGGATGTCCTGCTTCTGCGCCGGATCGTCGACCCGGGCGGCGCAGGCGACCACTCCGAACAGGACGGCGGCGGCGGAAAATGCGAGAACGCGACGAGCACGGCGACCGGCTTGGCTCCTCATGCCAACCAGTCTAGGCCCTGCCGACGACAAAGCACGCCAATCCCACTCCCTTGAGCGCTTCTCCCGAATCCAGCCCAGCAAAACGCCGGCGCATCCCGCGTGTCGAGAGCATCCGCCTCGTGGCCGGCTTCGACCTGCTCGAGTCCCTGCGCTCGCGCAAGGCCATCATGCTGCTGGCGCTCTACCTGCTCGGCTCGCTGGGCGCGTCCGGGATCTTCATCCGCATTCTGAGCGCGCTGCAGGACCGGTTGCAGGAACAGATGGGTCACGCCGTGCGCATGCACGAGATCATGGCGAGCCCCGGCATGACCCGGCTGGTGGGCGCGCTCGCCGGCGACCCCGAGGTCGCCAAGGCCATCGTTACCATTCCTCCGATGGCGATCTTCTACGGCTGGCTCGCGATCCACTTCGTGCCGCTGCTGATCCTGTTCACGTCGTCCGACGCCATCTCCGGCGACGTGTCGAGCGGCGCGGTGCGCTTCTCGCTGTTCCGCACCGATCGCATCAGCTGGGCGGTGGGCAAGCTCGTCGGCCAGACCTGCCTGATGGCGGTGGGCGTGCTGGTCGGCGCGCTGGGGTGCTGGGTGATGGGCCTTGTCTGGCTCGACCAGATGCCCGTGGCCGACACCGGCTACTGGCTGGTCCGCATCTCCGGGCGCGCCATCGTGTACAGCTTCGCCTACCTGGGCATGGTGATGTGCGCGTCGCAGATGGCGCGCACCAACGCCCGGGCCGGCGGGCTCGCGCTGGTGATCATGTTCTTCTGCTGGCTTTCGGCGACGGTGCTCCAGGCTGGGCCGATCCAGAAGCGCGCGCCGACGCTGACCGCGGTGCTGGCCAGGCTGTTTCCGGGCGGGCACCAGCTGGCGCTGTGGCACCCCAGCCTGGTCAGGAGCGGCAGCGCGATGCTCGCGCTGATCGCCATCGGACTCGCCTTCTTCGCCCTGGGCTTCTGGCGCTTCAATGCGAGGGACGCATGACGGCCGCACTCGAGCTCCGCGGGCTCAGGAAGGCGTACGGGCGCACCGTGGCGCTCGATGGGCTCGACGTCAGCATCCCCAAGGGCGTCATCTCGGGCTTCATCGGCCCCAACGGAGCCGGCAAGACGACCACCTTCGGCATCGTGGGCGGGCTCATCCGCGAGGACGCCGGGGAGGTCGACATCCTCGGGCGCGGTCCGCTTTCGCCGCACGAGTATCCGGGCTCGCTCACGCTCCTGCCCCAGGACTGCGAGCTCAGCCCCCACGTCAGCCTGCGCCAGCTGCTGACGCACTACGCGCGGCTCCAGGGCCTTGGTGCCGCCGAGGCCGCGCGCGACGTGGAAGCCCGGCTCGACGAGGTCGCGCTTTCCGATCGCGCCGAGGCGCGCATCAAGAGCCTGTCGCACGGTATGCGGCGGCGGGTGAGCATCGCCCAGGCGCTGCTCGGCAAGCCCGAGCTGGTGCTGCTCGACGAGCCAACCGCCGGGCTCGATCCGGAGCTGGTGATCCGCATCCGCGAGGTGTTCGCTTCGCACCGCAAGAAGCGCACGCTCGTCATCAGCTCGCACAACCTTCTCGAGCTCGAGGCGCTCTGCGACCACGTGGTCTTCATCGAGCGGGGCCGCTGCACGCAGAGCGGAACCATGGCCGAGGTGACGGAGCAGGGCCTGGTGATGCGCTACGCCGCGGAGGCCGCGGTAGATCTCGGCGGCGCTTCAGGCGAACCACCCCGAGCTGGAGATGACGTGGGAAGGCAAGTCGCTGCTCGTGCGCGGCTCGGGGAGCTGGACCCCGGCGAGCCTCAACACGGCCATCCTGCCCTACCTCCTGCACATGAACGCGGGCGTGCTCGAAGTCCGCCGCGGCAAGTCGCTCGAAGACGCCTACCTCGCCGGCAAGGCCGAAGCCGAAGCGGACGACGAGGACGACGAGGACGACGACGAGAGCTAGGGCCGTTCGCCTGGACGCGCCCTATTCCGGCACGGCCGTGCCGGTCTTCGTCGCGTCGAGCAAGCTGCCGATGTTGTTGACGACGGCGTCGCGGGCGCCGAGCTCCCCGGTGGCCTTGTCCAGCCAGTTCCACTCGATGAACTTCACGACCGAGGAGTGCTCGAGCGTGACGTGCGAGATGAAGTTCTGCTTGGCAAAGGATCCGATGGCCATGGTCGGCACGCGCGGACCGTAGGCCTTGCCGTCGACCTTGCTGTCGGGCGGCGGCGGCACATGATCGAAGAAGCCGCCGCTCTCGTCGTAGGTGTACAGGATGAGCGTGCTGTCGGCGTAGCTCGAGCTCTCGATGGTATCCACGAGCCCGGTCACGAAGTCGACGCCGTCCTTGATGGTGCTCTTGTAGCCCGGGTGCTCCGTGCGGAAGCCGAGCGCCTTGACGAACACCACGCTCGGCAGCCTGCCAGCGGATAGATCCTTCGACAGCTGCGAGAAGTCGCGCATGTACTTCGGGTTGTCACGGAAGCGCGTGTCGAACTGGAACGGCACGTCGCCGGGATCGTAGTCGCACGGGTAGCTCTTGATGCCCGCGGGACAGGCGGGGTCGGCGTCGGCGCAATTGATGCTCTGCTTGTTCGCGTCGACCATCGCCTGGTAGCCCTGGAGATAGAAGGCCCAGGGCACCCCTGCGTCGGCGAGCAGATCACCCACGGACTGGTCGGTCAGCGTGCTGCGCTCGCCGTGCAGTCCGCAGTGCGCGCCGTCGGCGTCGGGCGTCTTCGTGTTGTCGGTGAACTCGAACTTCGCGGTCGCGAAGTACATGTCGTTCGACGAGCTGGAACCGACCACCGGCTGGAACCAGCGGTCGGCGAGCGCCGACTTCGCCGCCAGGTCGCGGTAGGGCTTGATGACCTGGGCGTCGGCGTAGGCGAAGTTCCTCGCATCGGAGCAGCCGGAAGCGCCGGTAACGTAGCGATCCATGCTCCCGCCGTTGATCTCCTTGACCATGCAGTCGGTGGAGTGATCGGGGTCGAAGGCGCCATGCGCGGCGTCGTCGAGCGCGGTGGGCTGCGCCCCGGAGGGATCCGTCGCTGGCCCCGCCTCGCAGCAGTCGGGCCCGTCGTTGCACTTCGGGTCGGTTCCCGTCGCCGCCGTGCAGTACTGGCCGTAGTACACGTCGAATGCGGTGTTTTCCTGGATCACGACGACCAGGTGCTCGATGTTCGACGCCGTCGCCACGTTTCCCGAGCCGCCGGGGCCGGAGCCGTTGTCGGCGCCGCTGCTGCAGGCGAAAAGAAGGGAACTTGCGGCAACAAGAATGGAAAGCCGGAATGTCATTGGAGCGCCATATTAACGCAACAACGCACTTTCCGGACAGCGAGACGCCCCGGCGCGCGATACCGGCGCTTTCGCGCCCTACCCCCTGCTCGAAGGCCAGCTCAGCCCTTGCCGAGCATACCCTTCTTCAGACCCTTGTTGGGCGGGTGCGGGCCAAGCCAGATCGAGATGAACACCTGCGCGAAGTCGGCGCCCTGGATCGTGCCCTTGTAGGCCCCCTTGACGTGGACCTGGACGCCCTTGTCGGGGACGTAGGTGAACGTGAGCGTCTGGCCGTCCTTGATGTCCGCCATCCAGCTGTTGAGCTTTGCGATGCGCGATTTCAGCGCCCCAAGCTTCCCGCCCGCGTTCTTCTTGAAGCCCTCGCTCCACGCCTCGGTCATGTCGCTCTTGTCGACGTCGCGAACGAAGCGCAGGTGGATGCGCTTGATCTGCTCGGAGCGGATGATCTCCTGCGCATTGGACGACTTCTTCTCGAGGTACAGCCCGGCGACGTACACGTCGACGTTGAAGATCGTCGCTTCGCGGACACCCATGCCGTTGAGCACCAGCTTCTTGCCGTAGATCGTGATGTGATCGGGCATGCTCACCCCGGCGCGCTTCCCGGCGGAAACCGGAATCGCGAACAGGAGGCAAAGGCCGACGACCAGCAACATTCTGACGAACTTCATGATTGACTCCTCCGCCCAGCCGGGTGGGCCGACAAACAAGTCAGGCAAGAAGCAAGCCGCCCGGAAGCGCCGCGATCCGCTGGAGGGAGCGCAAAGCTTGCGCGGGACACACCGGTGGGGCGGAACGCATGCGCGGCGCTACGCCGGCGCGGGCCAGTCCACGGGGCGACCGGCGAGCGCGTCGACGGTCAAGACGCGAAAACCCGTGCCGCTCCGCTGGCGGAGCACGAGCTTCCACAGCGGCAGGAAGAGCGGCGTGACGGCGCCGGGCGTCGCCGCGAAGCGCGCCTTGAAGTGCTTCTTGACGTCCGACGGAGGCCGGCGCTTCTCGTAGTCCTCGGCGTCGATGCCCAGCTCGCCCGGCGCGACCTCGACGAACGCCGCCGCGCCGTCGAGATCCTGGATGCGGCTGGCGTGCGTCGCGGGGCGATCGACGAACGCGACGCCGTCCCGCGGGGAGAACACGAGCAGCGCCAGGGTGTGCGGATGGATGTACACGCTCCCCAGCCGTTCGTCGTGGCTCGGCCCCACCAGGCGACCGAGCAGCGGGCGCTCCACCTTTTCACTGAAGTCGAGCTTGTAGACGAGGCGATGCACCAGGTCGGCGCGTTCGAACACCTCGTCTTCGCCGATCAGACCGAGCAAGCGCGATCGCGCGGCGTCCATCGCGATGCGCTCGGCCGCCGCGCGATCGATCGCGGGCACCGCTGCCAAGAGCTTGCCGCGGATACCGAGATCCGGACGCGCTCCGCTCGACAGGGCAAAGTAGCGCAGAGCGCGCCCCTCCTTGAACTGATCCGCGAGCCCGGCATCGACCAGCTCCCTGAGCAGGGCGCGCGCCTTCTTCTGCCCCACACCGGCCGCCGTAGCGAAGTCGGCCGGGCTCATCGAGCGGCGGCGGGCAAGCACGCGCTCCAGGCGCGCGAGCTCCGCGGCGTGGGGATCGACCGGCGGCGGCGGCGCTACAACGGGCGGCGCAACGGGCGGCGCAGCATACTGCGGCGGCTGGACCGGCGGCGGCGCGGGCATGGCTTCCGTGGGAGCAGGCGCGGCGATCCGCGGATCGTCGAGCGTCGGCGGCACGGGCGTGTCGATCGGCTCGCGCCCGTGGGCGGCTGCGAGCGGGTCGGGCGCGGGCGGCGCGGGTGTGGGCGGGTCGGGCGCGGGCGGCGCGGGTGCGGGCGGCGCAGCCGCGGGCGCCGCTCCAACGCTGCCGCGCTCGAGCCCGGCGAAGCGCTCCCGCCATCTTCCATCCGCAGTCCGCTCGATGCGCTCGTCGTCCCAGGTCTCGTGCGCGCCGAGCAGCCAGCGCGATCGCAGCTCCTGCGCCGCCGCGAAGTGATCGGGCGAGAGCAGCACGAACTCGCCGGGACGCAGGGCGGGCAGCTTCTGCATGATCGCGTCGCACGCCACGGGGTCGAGCGCCTTGACGGTGGGCTCGATCTTCTTGAGATCCTGCCGCGTGGTCAGCCTGCCGAGCGCCCACGAGCCGAACTGCGCCATGGCCTTGTAGTCAACGTCGCCGGGGTTCTGTGTCGCCATCAGGCAGCACACGCCGTACTTGCGCGCCTGCTTGAACAAAAGCTGCAGCCCATCCTTGCAGGCCGGCTTCCTCACCGGCGGCACGAAGGGCGACACCTCGTCGATGTAGAACAGCGCCTGCGGCTCCGGGCTCGGGTGCGCGAGCATCCAGCTGTAGAGGCGGTCGGCAATGGCAGCGACGAAAAAGTCCTTGTCGTCCTGGTTGTGGAGCGTGTTCAGGTAGATGACCGCGATGCGCGTACGCCCCGGGGGCGTGGCCGCCGCTCCCCCGCCGCGCCCGAGCAGCACGTCGATGTCGACGGGGATGCCGTTGTGCAGCAGGAGCTTCCGTGCTCCCACGTCCAGCCGCGCCAGCCGCTGGCACGCGGCGCGGATCTTCTTCGGGTCGAGGTAGCGGGACAGCGCAGCGTAGCCCTGGCTCTCCAGGCCATCGAGGTGGGCCGAGAGCGACGCCAGGCTCGGCGCATCACCTGCGTCGAGCAGCTGGCCGAGCGCTGCGTCGAACACCGCCGCGAGTCCGGCACCGTCGTCGCTGTCGGCCTCGTAGCCGAGTAGCGAGACAATCATGGCTGCGGTGCGGCTCGACGCGGAAAGCCGCTCGGCTCCTTGGAGGACGGCGAGGCCCGCGTCCACCGGATCGGCACAGAGCGGCACGCCCTTCCGCGAGCCGGGCGTGAAGATGACCACGTCGGCCCGCTCGCGGAATTCGGCGGCCAGCGCGGGGTCGATGCCGTGCTCCTGTAGCGCAGCGGGATCGGCCGAGCCCTCGGCGAGGCTGCACAGATCGCCCTGCGGATCGATACAGATGACGGGCAGCCCGCTCCGGACCGCTTCCTCCACCACGACCTTGCACAGCACCGTCTTGCCCGACCCGCTCGAACCGAGCGCCATCACGTGGCGGAGCAGCGCGCGTGCCGGGAGCTCGACGGGCTCTGTGGGCGAGGCGCGATCGCTGCCGAGCCAGAGAGCCACGTCCCTCCTGTCGTCGACATCCATGGGGCGGCCGAGGCTAGCTCATGAACGCGCGGGCGTCGCGCCCGCTTCCCGCGCTCAGTCGGGCGTGAGGATGATCTTGCCGAGATTCCTGCCGTACTCGAGCTCGCCGTGCGCGTCGGCGGCGCGCGAAAACGGGAAGCTGCCGCCGACATGCGGCTTGATGCTGCCGGCTTCGTACAGCTCCACCAGGCGCTTGAGCTGGCTGGTGATGAGATCCGTCTCGTCCCACAGGTGACCCATGTTCACGCCCGACACGGTGCGGTTGGCGTCCATGAGCTTCATGGGGTTGAAGCGCGGCACCCGCGCGATCTGTCCGAGCACATGCAAGAGCTTGCGCTTGCCGCCCGTGTTCACGTTCGCCAGTCCGAACGCGATCAGCATGCCCGCCGGAGCGAGCAGCGAGTAGCCCTTCTTCCAGTCCGCTCCACCGAGCGCATCGAGCACGAGATCGACGCCACGCCCGTCCGTGAGTCGCTTGACCTCCTCCACGTAGTCGAGACTCCGGTAGTCGATCGGATGGTCGCAGCCGTGCTCGCGCGTGTAGTCGTGCTTCTTCGCCGATGCCGTCCCGTAGGTCACGACGCCTTCCACGGTGCGGCACAGCTGGAGCACCGCGGTGCCGACGCCACCCGCCGCCATGTGCACCAGCACGTGCTCGCCGCCGCGGATACGCGCGACCTGGAACAGCATGTGGTGCGCCGTCAGATACGTCACCGGCATGGCCGCCGCGTCGTCGAAGCTCATCGCGTCGGGGATCGGGATCGCCTGGGCCGCAGGCACGGTCACCACGTCGGAATGCCCGCCGAAACGCGACATGAACAGCACGCGCGTGCCGACCGCCGGCTCGCTCACGCCTTCGCCCAGCGCGTCGACCACACCCGATCCCTCGTAGCCCACCACGCAGGGAGGCTTCGGTGCGTCCGGATACAGGCCCTGCCGCGCCGTCACCTCGGCGAAGTTCAGCCCGACGGCTCGCGTGCGGACTCTGACCTCGCCCGGCGCGGGCTCGGGATCCGGCGTTTCCCTCACCTCGAGCACGCCGGGGCCGCCATGGCGCGTTATCCAGATGGCTCGCATGGCCCGATTGCTGGGGCCGCCGGGGCCCGAGCGCAAGGGGCGGCAGCGCGAGCAGCTGGAAAAAACGAGTCCCCCGCCACGCGACCGGCGCCCCCGCTGGACATCACCAGCCGGGGACGCCTGCGCCGTTCTACTCGCAACTCAGACTGCTGCAGACGCCCGAGCAGCAGCTCGCGCCGGCGGTGCACACGCCGCCCTTCTTCACGCACGACAGGTAGGCACACTTGCCTCCCAGGCAGCTCCTGGAGCAGCAGTCGGCGTCTGCCGAGCAGCTGTTGCCGGTGGCCTTGCAGGCCGCGATGCAGCTGCCAGTGCAGTTGCCCGAGCAGCACGCGCTGCTCGATGTGCAGGCCTTGCCGTTGGCGGTGCAAGCCGCCTGTCCGAGCTGGCACTTGCCGCTGACGCAGTTGGATCCCGGACAGCACGGCGGCAGCCCAGTGCCGCACTTGTTCGATGAAGTCAGGACCGCCACAGTGCACGTCTTGCACAGGCCCGAGCTGCAGTACGACCCGGAGCAACAGTCGCCGGGGAGCTTGCAGTTGGAGCCGGCAGGACCGCAGCCGCACTTGCCGTTCGCGCAGACGAGGGTGCAGCACTGGGCCGGACCCGAGCACGAGGCCTTGGCGGCCGAGCAGGTGCCCTGGGCACAGGTGTCCCCGAGGCACTCTGCCGACTTGTCGCAGCACGACCCGCCGCTGCATCCGGTCTTGCCGAACTGGGTGCAAGCCGGCGTGCCGCCGCTACCGCCGGAGCCCGCCGTGCCGCCGGAGCCCGCCGTGCCGCCGGAGCCCGCCGTGCCGCCGGAGCCCGCCGTGCCGCCGGAACCCGCCGTGCCGCCGGAACCCGCCGTGCCGCCGGAACCCGACGTGCCGCCGGAACCCGACGTGCCGCCAGAACCCGAGGTGGCGCCCGAGCCGCCACTGCCGGACGAACCCGATGTGCCGCCGGAACCCGACGTGCCCGCCGAGCCGCCGGAGGCTCCCCCGCTCCCCGCGGCACCGGCCTTGCCCCCTGAACCGCCGACGTTCGTGCTGGACGAACAACCCACCGCGACCGACAGAGCAATCGACGCCACTAGACCCACACTGCGAGCACGCACCTGCATTCCACCACTCCCGCTATTGCCGCACAGCGCGGCTACCACCCGGAACGCATGCTAGCCCACAGGAGCGAGCGCCGTCTAGTCGCGGCTGCTTCGGCGCGGCGCAAGGTGGAAAGTCCGCTCGGTTTCCCCGCGCGCGCCACCCGCCCCCGACGGGGAATCGGGGACAGGTGACTAGAGCCCGAGCTTGTGGCGGAGCTCAGTGCCGGGAGGTCTCGACGACGTCATCGTGGTCGACCTTCCGCTCGTGGGCGGTGTCGAGCTTTTCCCGGATGTCGCCGAGAGCGCGGGCCGTGGTCCCGAGGGTGCGCTGGCTCGTCTGGAGCAGGAGCTGCGCCACGCCGAGGCCGTAACGCGCCCAGTCGCTGCCGACGCTGAAAAGCGCCTCGACGAGATCGCCGGGCTCGGGTTGGCTGGGATCGGTGTGGGGGCTCTGGGTATTGGACATGGATCTCCTCCTTGGCGGGACGGGTCCCGCGTCAGACTGCTTGTGTTGGAGCGCCTGGATTTCAGCGTTCGGCGGGCTTTTCCGGTTGGCAACCGCTGCACACGAACACGGCGGGCCCCGGCTTGCTCGCGATGGCCAGCAGGCCGTCCTCGCCCGCGCGGAGCTCGGTGCCGCACTTGGCGCAGTGTCCGTCGACGGCCATCCGCACCTTCTGGTAGGCGACCACGTCCGCCAGCGGGTCGAGCCGCTCCACGCGAGCCCGGATGCGCTCGCGTTCGTCTCGCATCGAGCGAGCTGCCCGCTGCAGGCGATCCTCGACGTGACCCCCGGCGCGGTCGGCGATGTCGACGGCGTCCTCGAGGATGGTGCGGACCAGGTTCGAGACCGGGATGCGCAGCGCGGCAGCCACCGACTTCAGCTCCGCTTCCAGCACGGCCGGGATGCGCGTGTGCAGCACGCGCTCCTTCTTCTCGCTGGAGCGCGAGCTGCTGCCGTCGACCTCTGCCTCGACCCGATCGTTGTCGTCGCTCTGTGTCACGCCGTGATACATGTATCACGAAGCATCGGCTGTCAACGTCGTTTGTATCACAAAGTGATCTCTAGGAAGTAATATCCTGTAATTGCTTGGTTTTTACATTTCTCTTCTTGTCGTAACTGGACTGATTCCGTAATTGCTTCCCGAGCTGCCCGAGCAAAAGCGGCGCGACGCTGCCGACGGCAACGACGATCCAGCCGACCACGCCGGGGTCGGAGGTGCCGAGCACGCGCGACAGCAGCGGCACGTACACTGCCGCCAGCAGCAGCACGGTGCACAGCAAAAGCGCGCCCCACACCCACAGGTTCCGCGTCACCTCGTTGACGAACAGGCCGGCGCGCGGTGCGCGCACATTGAAAACGTGCGCGAGCTGGCCGAAGCCCAAGGTGAGGAACGAGACCGTCACGCCTCGCTGCTCCGGCATGCCGAGAACGTGGAGGGCGACGGCAAGCGCGCCGAGCACCGCCGCCGTGATGATCACGCCGTAGGCCCAGATGAGCGTCCAGTGCCTCCGCTCCAAAAGCCGCTCGGCAAAGTCGGCGGGAGGACGCCGCATCACGTCGCCCTCCCCTTCCCCCGCGCCCAGTGCGAGCGCCGGAAACACGTCCGTCACCAGGTTCAAGAACAGGATCTGCAGCGGCAGGATCGGCAGCGGCAGCGACAGCAGCGGCGCGGCGCCCACTGCGAACAGTTCGCTCACGTTGCACGACAGCAGATACACGACGAAGTTGCGGATGTTGCCGAAGATGATGCGGCCCTCGCGGATTGCGACGGCGACCGTGTCGAGCTCATCGTCCTCGAGCACCATGTCCGCCGCTTCGCGCGCCACCTGGGTACCGCGCCGGCCCATGGCAACGCCGATGTCGGCCTTGCGGAGCGCGGGGGCGTCGTTCACGCCGTCGCCGATCATCGCGACGATGTCGCCGGCTTCCTGGTGTAGCTCGATCACGTCCAGCTTCTGCCGCGGACTGGTCCGCGCCAGCACCACGGCGCGGCGCACACGTTCGCGATCCGCCTCGCTGCCAAGAAGCAACATCTGGATCTCCCGGCCGTCGAGTGGCGGTGCAAGACTGCCGTCGAGTCCCACGGCGACGGCGACGCTGGCCGCCGTCGCAGCCTGGTCGCCCGTCACCATCACCACGCTCACGCCGGCCTGGTGGCAGGCTTCGATCGCCGCGCGCACCGGCTCGCGCGGCGGATCCAGCATGCCCACGAGCCCGAGCCAGGTGAGCCCGGCGTAGGGAGGCTCCGCAGAGCTCGATGCGGACTTCTCCGCCAACGCCAGCAGCCTGAGGCCCCTCGACGCGAACCGTTGATCATCGGCACGCAGGCGCCTCTGGTCCTTGTCGCCGAGCTCGCGGTCGCCGTCATGGCTACGGATGCGCGTGCAGGCGTCCAGCACGGCCTCCGGCGCGCCCTTGACCGCAACGCGCATGCGGTCTTCATCCTGATGGAAGGTCGCCATCATCCGCGTCTCGGGGTCGAAGGCTTCTTCGCGGATCTCGGGCAACCGTTCTTCGATTTCCGCGATCGAACAGGCCAGCCTTGGCCGCGGCTGCCAGGAGCGCCACTTCGATAGGCTCGCCGATGGCCTCGGCAGGCTCGCCCTCCGCGGCAACGTGCAGCTCGGCGTTGTTGCACAGCGCACCGACCCTCAAGAGATCCATCAAGCGCGGGTCGGAAGCGGGGTCGATTCGCGCGCCGCGTTCGTCGACGAAGCTCCCGTGCGCCGAAAGCGGATCGCCCGAAAGGTTGATCTCCCGCTCGTGCAGCACGATGACGGCCACGCTCAGTCGGTTCTCGGTGAGCGTGCCGGTCTTGTCGGTGAGGATCACGCCCGTAGAGCCGAGCGTCTCCACCGCCGACAGGCGCTTCACGAGCGCGTGCTCGCGCGCCATCCGCCACATGCCGCGCGCCAGCGCGAGCGTGGCCACGATGGGCAGCCCCTCGGGGACGGTGGCGACCGCCAGCGCGATCGCCGTCTCGACGATCAGCACCACCCGTTGACCTGCCAGGATCCCCGTCACCGCGACGAGCAGCGCAATCGCGAGCATTAGCCACACCAGCCGGCGGCCCAGCCCGGCGAGCCTTTTCTCGAGCGGGGTCGTCTCGTCCCCGGCTTCCGACACCAGCGCCGAGATGCGGCCGAGCTCGGTCTGCATTCCGGTCGCCACCACCACGCCTTCGGCCGAACCGCGCGTGACCGCCGTGCCCTTGAAGAGCATGTTCTTCCGCTCCGCGAGCAGCGCGTGCTCGTCGACCACCTGAACGTGCTTGCCGACGGGGAGCGATTCGCCGGTGAGCGCTGACTCGTCGGCCTGCAGGCGATTGGCTTCGACGAGCCGCACGTCGCTGGTCACGACGTCGCCGCCCTCGAACACCACGATGTCGCCCACCACCAGATCCGCGGCCGGTACCAGATCCATCTCTCCGTCGCGACGGACCCGCGCCTGGACCTGTCCCAGGCGTCCCAGCGCCTCCATCGAGCGCACCGCGCGGAGCTCCATGACGAATCCGATCGCGGCGTTGATCACGATCACCGCCACGATGGCGACGCCCTCGACCACGCGCGCGACGGCGAACGACACCGCGGCGGCCACGACCAGGAGCAGGACGATGACGCTCCAGAGCTGCGCGACGAGGATCGCCCAGGCGCTGCGCGGGCGGGTCTCGCGCAGCCGGTTCGGGCCGAAGCGGGCGCGACGCCGGTGGACCTCGGCACGCGAGAGTCCCGTGTCGACGGAAACGCCGAGCTCGTCGAGCAGTTCGTCTGCCGACCGCGCCCAGGCTTCGGCCGGCTCTTTCGGTTTCGCGCGAGGGGGCCCCATCACCGCTCCCGCACCAACATGCGGTCGCGGCGCCGGTCGCGCCATTGTCGTGCGCTGCCCGGAAATGACGAAAGCCGGCTCCGGGGCATATCGCCCTGGGCCGGCTCCGTCACGCGCGGTTCGACCCCGCGCGGCGCGCGGGCTACTCCGCCGCGCTCAGTGCGTCGCTCGCGGGAGCAAGGTCCGCGGTGCGGTCACCCAGCACGACGGACTTGTTCGTGACCCAGCGCGTGCGGTCGTAGTGGTCGAGGTTCTTGTTGAGCACGACCTGGAAACACGATGCGTTGCCCTGCTCGGCGATGATCGTCGACCAGGCCAGGAACATGTGCCAGATGCGGAACCAGCGCTCGCCGTAGGTCTTGACGACCTCGTCCTTGTTGCTGAGCCAGTTGTCGTGCCACTTCTTGATCGTCCACGCGTAGTGGATGCTCACGTTCTCGACGCTGTGCGTCTCCCAGCCCGCCTTCTCCATCGCCTTGAGCATCCCTGCAGGGGGCAGGCTCGCGTCGGCGCCGGGGAAGATGTACTTGTTCATGAACAGGCCCCAGATGAGGTCCTCGGGGCGCAGGCCACGGCGGAGGCCGGTCCACTGCAGGAGGAAGAGGCCCTCGTCGGAGAGCAGGTCGCGTACCTGCTCGTAGAAGGAGACGAGGTTCTTCACGCCTACGTGCTCGACCATCTCCAGGCTGGAGATCTTGTCGAAAGTCTGGTTTTCGGGGATGTCGCGGTAGTCCTTGCACAGGATGCGCGCGCGATCCTCGAGGCCCCACTCCTTGATGCGGCCGTTGCCGAACTCGGTCTGGCGCTCGGCGATGGTCACGCCGGTAGCGTCGACGCCGTAGTACTTCGCCGCGTGGCGGGTGAGCGTGCCCCAGCCGCAGCCGATGTCGAGCAGGCGCTCGCCCGGCTTGAGCTGCAGCTTCTTGCAGACCAGGTTCATCTTGTGGTCCTGCCCCTGCTCGAGCGTCTCGTTCGGGTTCTCGAAGAACCCGGACGTGTAGACCATGCGCTCGCCGAGGAACCAGCCGAAGAAGTCGTTGCCACGGTCGTAGTGCTCGCGGACGATGCGCTCGTCCTGGCTCTTCGAGTGGATGGCGACCTCCGGAACGAAGTTCGTCACCGCCCACTTGAGGTGCTGCGGCGTAAGCGTGTACTTGACGAACAGGTTGCGGTTGCGGAGGAAGGCGTAGATGTCGCCCGGAATGTCGATGTCGCCGTCGAAGTACGCCTCGTACAGCGTGGACATCGGAATGCGCTTGGACGCGTAGCGCTGGGCGAGCTTCTTGTCGTTGAAGACGACGTAGTCGGTGAGCTTGTTCATGCTGGGGGCGCCTTCCTTGGCGTTACTGGGCCGTGCGGCCGGTACAGGGGGCCCAGAGACGACCACTTGTCTCCCCGCGAGGCAAGCCCGATTTGTCGCAGAAGGTGTGTGGATCCAGGACACCGCACCGCGTAACGGAGTTCGCGCCGACACGGGTGAGACGCAAATCCGCAGAGAGAAAAGGGGATCAGCTGGCCGGGGCCGAGAGCCGCCCGTCGGCGACGAGTCGCGCGAGATCCAGCGTTGTCACCAGCCCGACCAGCCGCCGCTCAGCCACGACGAGCACGCGGTGGACCGAGTGCTCGACCATCTGCCGGGCGGCCTCGGCGAGCGGGGCGTCGGGAGCGACCGAAATGACGTGGTCGGTCATGGCGTCGCGCACGCGCTCGCTCTGGAGGCGCTCCGCGACGCCGTGCGCCTCGCGCTCGGCCTCGTCCGGCAGCTCTTCGCCGGGCACCGGCCCGCCGATACCGGTGAAGTCGCGATAGAAGTCGAGCGCTGTCTCGGCCAGCACGCGCCCCACGCTGATCTGTTTGACGACATCAGAACGGGTGACCACACCGCACAGTCGGCCATGCTCGACCACCGGCGCACCGCTGATGCCCTCCTCCGTCAGGAATCGTTCGAGCTCGGCCAGGCTCATGTCCGGCTGCACCGTCCGGAGCCGCGTTGTCATCACATCACGTACGCGCATGGGTAGAGTGGTAACCACCCTCCGCGTGTCGCGACAGCCGCGCTGCTCACTCGTCCTGCTCGTCACCGGGTGGCGCCGCCGGGCGCCGGCGGAGGTCGGCGTGGATCTCCGGGTGCTCTGCCAGGTAGCGGTGGAGCGCAGCCCAGCCGATCTGGTCGAGCTCGTCGTCGGGGTCGCCGGGACCGGTCGCTACGCTCGGCGGCAGATGGTGCTCGAGCTGGTAGGCGATCCGCGAGCCCTCCGGCGGAGCACCCTTCATCGCCCACCACAGGATCGCGGGCAGATCCGGATTGCGGTCGGGACCGCGGAAGTCCATCTGCTGCGACCACGCCGCGCCGGCCGCACCACTGCCGTTCTTCGTGTCCGGCACGCTGCGCGGCAGCGCGTCGTACGGTGTGTAGTCCGGCTTCATGGTGAATGCGTCGTAGACGGGCGTCGCGAGCGCGTCCTCGCGGTTCATCGGAGGCAGACCCGAGGATCAGCTCGAAGCTCCGGAACAACGACGGGTACGACAGGTGCACCGAGCTCGTGTAGTGGTGCTTCGCCCAGGGGCTGATGACGATCAGGATGGAGCGGTGGTAGTCGACGTGATCGGCGCCCATCTGCGGGTCATCCTCGACCAGGAAGATGGCCGTGCTCTTCCAGTATTTCGAGTGCGAGATACGATCGACGAGGAGGCCCGTGGCGTAGTCGTTGTCGTTGATCATCGCCTGCGGTGTCAGCGCAGTGGGGCTGGTCCCGTTGGTGTGATCGTTCGGCAGGAGCACGTAGCTGAACGCGGGGAATTCGTCGTTGTCGATGAGCCGCTCGGCAACGTGGCGTGCCTTGTCCTCGTCCTTGATGCTCGTGTCGAAGAAGACGCCGGGGAAGTGGGTATCGACGTGGCTGAGCACCGTCTTGCCCGCGTACTGGCCGATGCTGCCCACCACCTCGCCGAAATCCGTGAAGCTCACATCGTGCTTGATGAGGTGGGTGAAGAACGTCCCGAAGCCGGGCTGCGCCCGCTCGAGCCCCGCGTCCCTGTCGGGGAAGTCGCCGCCGTGGCCGCGGTAGTTCTCGAGCCAGGTGCGCTCCATGTAGTCGTTCACGAACGACGCGGTCAGCCACAGGTGGCCCTGCACGCTGCACTCCGAGTCGGAGTAGAAGTTGTCGTGGCTCGTGAACATGGCCGCCAGCTTGTGCAGATTCGGCGTGATCTTCTTGCCGAACATGGCGAGCTTCGGGTCGCCGTTGCCGGTGCCGAGGTCGCCGAGCACGGTGTCGTAGGTCTTGTTCTCGCGCACGATGAGCACGACGTGCTCGATCGGCGTCCTGCCGCCCGCCACCGTGGGGACGGGGAACTCGCCGTCCGTGCAGTCGAACGGATACACCGTGCTCGGGCGGCGCACGTTCGCCTCGACCTGGGCCGTCAGCTTCGGCAGATCGATCGCGGACAGGTCAACGAGCGAGAGCGTCCCCTGCATCGCCGTCTTGCCGCTTTCGTCGCCGTTGCCGCCATAGTGGAGCAGCGGCCCGGTGCCGATGCCCTTGGCGTTGGTCACTACGAGCTTGCCTCCGGACAGCGCCACGTCCGTCGGGTACCAGCCCACCGGGATCGCGCCGAGCGTCTTCAGCGTCGAGGCGTCGAGCACCGCGACGGCGTTGTCCGCCGCACGCGTCACGTACAGGCGGCCGGGCTTCGCATCCAGCGTGAGCCCCGACGGGCTGCTCGCGGGAAGCGGCGTGTTATCCTCGCCGGCGATGTCCGGCTCACCGACGAACACGGAACCGTCGACCTTGCGCGTGTTGGTGTCGATCGAGACCACGATGTCCTGATCGGTCACGGTCGCATACACCCGCTTGCCGTCCGGCGAGGCGGCGAGCCCGAGCGGGTTTGCGCCGACGCTGACGCTCGCCACCTGCTTGCCCTGGGCGAGGTCGACGACGGACAGGTCCTTGTCGCCGAAGCCGGAGACGTACAGCTCGTTCCGGGCCGGCAGTTCGACCACGCCGTAGGCGCGGCGCGAGAGCGGGATCTTCCGGCTGACGGTGAGCGTCGACGCGTCGATCTCCTCTACCGCCTCGTCGAGATAGCTGGTGACCCAGAGCGAGGAACCGTCGGAGGAGACCGCGACGCCGGCGGGATAGCGGCCGACATCCACCTGCCCGCTGGCGGTGAGCGTGCCGTCCGCGGCCACGTCATAGACCTCGAGCATTTTCGTGGCGCCGCCGGACAGCGTACAGCCGCTTGCCGTCCGGCGACAACGCGAGCCCGTAGAAGCCTTCGCTACGTGGCAGATCCTGAAGCACCTTGCCGCTGTCGAACGAGACCACCTGCAGGCTGCGCTTCGAGTAGCCGGTATTCGCGACGTAGGCCACCGGCAGCGTGGGATGCGCGATCACCTGCACGGGGAACCCTCCGAGCACGGTATTCGTCCCAGTAGGCGTCAGCGCGCGGCCGTCGGGAAGCAGGAAAGGCTTGTCGTCCATCCGGAGCAGCGCCGGCGGCGGCGGCGGCGGCGCGCTGCATTTCGTGACGCCATTTCCGCTCGCATCTCCCGAGCTGCCGCTGCACGCGGCGAGCGAAAGCGAGAGCAGGACAGCAGCAATCTGCGGACGCGCGAACGGGTCGCGGCACGCTCCGCCTGTCGACCGGGGGCTTTGTCGCAGAGGAGAACTCCAGAGGGCTCGAGAAGTTGGGATCGCCAGCATACGCTGCCAGCCCGCGTGCAATCCACACCGGTGGCTTGCCGCTCGCGCCCAGGCGAAAGCCGGCGTAGGATGCGCACCGTGGTCCGGCTCCGGGTAGGGTGCGCGGTGAGCATTCTCGGCGCGTTGGTTGTTCTTTGTTCCGCGCCGGGGGCGCACGCCGAGAGTCGCGGGTTCTGGTACGACCCGCCCCCGGTCACGACGCCACCCGCGACGGCGGACCAACCCGCGCCGGTGGAGCCCGCCTCCGCCGACACGACCGAAGCGCCTGCACCCGTCGAGCGCCCGTTCCTCTACCTGGTCGATCCGACGCTGCCCAGGCCGATGCACGTCGTCGCCGGCTACGCGGCGGGCTACTCGTCGACGGACGCGGCAACGCGCCCGCTCGCAGCCACGGCGAACCGGAGCGGGCTGGTGAACGAGCTCAGGGTCGAGGGTGCGCTGCACGAGCGCTTCGCGCCGTTCGTCGGCGGTCTGCTCGCGCCGCCCGCTCCGGGTGAGCACAGCGCCCGCACGGCACTGCGGGCAGGCGCCCGCGTGCTCGTGACGGATCCGGCCTCGCACGGATTCCGGCTGGCACTGTCGGCGGCCTACACGCGCGACTTCCAGCAGACGAGCGGCGTCTTCGCGCGCGCGACGGCAAGCTACGATCTCGGCCCGCTGCGGCTCGCTTCCATGGTCCATAGCGAGAAGATGTTCTCGACTGCGCGGGATCAGATCGATCTGTACGCCGTAGCGGGTGCGTCGTACCGCGTGCTCGATTCGCTGCGGGTGGGGGTCGAATACGTCGCTCAGGACATCGAAGGTGCGTGGGCCGCGAACGAAGCGGAGGGAGGGATCCGGCACTTTGCCGGAGCGGATCTGGCGTGGTCGTACGACCGGCGGCTGCTGGTGACGGCCGGGCCGGCTTTCGGGCTGGGTGCGCCCGCCCCTGCACTACTCGGCCGGGCATCCGTCGCGTACCTGTTCTGAGCCGCAGCGGCTCGGCCGGGAGCTGGCCCCGGCCCGTGGCTGGTTGCCACACCCGGTGCAGCATACGCGCAGCCATTGCACGTGATCGCGGCCATTTCGCGCCGCGGGGACGCGTCGATCTGCAATCGCAGCAGTTCACACGTGCTGGCACGCGGTTTGCGATCACCTGCACCGGATCGATGGTTTCCTCACCTGCAGTTCCTGTTGCCGGGATCGAGCGTCGTCTGGATTCGCGCCAGACAGCGGTGGGGAACTCGCTGCAGCTGGCCCGTTCCCTGCCCGCACCGGCGGACATGGTGGGACAGGTACTTCGCGATACCTATCGCATCCTGCAGGTACTCGACCACGGCGGAATGGGCGTGGTGCTGGACGCCGAGCACCTCAGGCTGCATCGCCGTGTCGCGGTGAAGGTGCTGCTCCTCGCGGATTCCGCAGCTCTGGCGCGCTTCCAGCGCGAGGCGGAAATCATCAGTCAGCTCTCGCACCCGCACATCGTCCAGATCATCGACTACGACACCACCAGCGACAACCAGCCGTACATCGTGATGGAACGCCTGCACGGCGAAAGCCTGGCCGCGCGGTTGGACCGCGAGCGCGTGGTGCCGATGTCCGAGGTCGTACGCATCGCAGGCCAGATCTCGTCGGGGCTTGCGGCTGCACACCAGCTGGCGATCGTGCATCGCGATCTGAAACCGGCGAACGTGTTCATGGTGAATGTGCCCGGCGAGCCGCCCTTCGTGAAACTGCTCGATTTCGGCATCAGCAAGCGCGTCGGAGCGGCGCAGGCCCTGACACGCGAGCGCGACGTGCTCGGGAACCCCGGACTACATGGCGCCGGAGCAGGCGGTCGGACACACCGGCGGCGCCGATCACCGCGCCGATCAGTATGCGCTGGCCGTGATGGTGTACGAGATGCTCTCCGGCCAGCTGCCGTTCGACGGCGACGACGTGTTGGCCGTGCTCTACCAGGTCGTCCACGAGCGAGCGCCGGCGCTGTCGGAAGTGGCTCCGCCATGGGTGCCGCGCGCCGTGAGCGACGTGGTGGCCCGGGCCATGGCGAAGCGTCCGGGTGACCGCTTCGCGACGGTGACCGATTTCGCGGCCGCGCTGGCCAGAGCCTCGGGTTGCGCGTTGCCGACCAGCCTGCAGCAGACCTCGCCGGCCCTGTCGGTGCCGGATTGGGTGACCCGCCCCACGTCGTCGCGCCGCTCCTCGACCGGGCCGGCGTCGCGGGCCGATCACCGCGGACCCCGCCGCCGAGGTCGCGGCGGCGGTCGACCAGGCGCGCAGCGCGCTCGGCAGGGGCGAGGTGGAGCTTGCCGCGCGCTATGCCGAGACGGCCCTGGAGGTCGCCGAGCGCGCCGGGGGCGAAGGAGTAGAAGCTGCGCTGGAGCTGTCGACACCGGCGCTCGAGCGGGTGTTCGAGGCGAAGCTGGGCGGTCTGCGTTCGGAGCTCGCGGATCGAGCGTGTGCCCTCTTCGGCGGAAGGAGGGATGACCTCCGCGGAAGCCTTCCTCATCTCGCGCGTGGACGGTGGCACCACGGTCGAGGAAGTGCTCGACCTGTCGCCGCTACCGCGCCTGGCGAGCCTCAGGCTGCTCGTTGCGCTGCTCAAGCACGGCGTCATGCGCATCGACTAGGTCCGGCAACGTGCCGTCGAAACAGGTGATGGTGTTCGGTGCCTCGGGGCGCGACCAGAGCGCGCGCACCGGCGCGGACGGCGTGCCCTCCGCGAGTCCCTCGGCCGCCGACCATGCCGGTGTCTCGCCTGGGCCAAGCACGTGCAATCCGCTCTGCCAGACGCCGATCACGTAGGTGTGCCCGGCGCTGCGGCAACCAAGGAACGAGCTCCACGCCGCTGCGAAAGCCTGTCCGCGTTCAGCGCCGAAGGTCTCGCAGGTGCGGAACCACCACAGCGCGTCCGGCACCAGCCGCTCGCGGATGCGCGCAAGCCGGCGTTGGTGCGAATGACCTGGCTCGAGCGAGCGCAGCGAGAGTTCCTCCTCGCCGACGCGTGCCAGTCCCCATTTCCCGTGTCCCCAGAACTGGATCTCCGCGACCCTGCGCTCCGGCTCCACGTCGCCCAGCCAGTCGAGCGCCTGCTCCCACGACTCCACGCCGCGCGCGAGATCGATCAGGCCGCGCGTGCGGTACAGCCGGGCGCCGGCCGCCCAGGCGTGGCTCAGACCGGGCAGGAGCGGGCGTCCGCGGCAGGTGCGGTCGTAGACGAGCAGGCGGAGCGCGTCGCTCATCCGCCGAGAGTGTCACGGCAGAGGTCGCTCCGCACGCTCACGCCGCCGGCAATCGGCCAGCCAGGTACGCCGTCGCGCTGTCGATGCTGAAAAGCCTGGGGTAGTCGCTCTCGGGGATGTCGACGCCCAGCCGCTCGTGCAGCGCGACCACGATGTTCAGGAAGTCCATCGAATCGATGTCCAGCTCCTCGCGGAGGTCGGCGCTGCGATCGATACGCCCAGGCTCCGCTTCGGGCGCGATCTTCGTGATGGACGCGAACAGCGCGTTCTCGATCTCGGTGCGGGTCATAGCTTCTCCGGCTGCTGCAGGATGCGATCGATCGCCGCCAGGAACAGCGCTCCGCGGTGGCCGTCACTGACGCGGTGATCCGCTGCGAGACTGGCGTGGACGAGCGGGCGCGGCACCACCCGGCCGTCGACCACCCACGGGCGCTCGACCAGCTTGCCGAACCCCACGATCGCCACCTGCGGCGGGTAGATCACCGGCAGAAGCGCCTCGACGCCGCGTTCACCCAGGCTGGTGACGGTGATCGTCGCGTCGGACAGCTCCGAGCTCCTCATGCGTCCGGCACGCACCCGCTGCACCAGATCCCGGAACGCCTGCATCAGCTCGAGCAGGCTCTGCTGATCCGTGTCGTGCAGCGCGGGAGCCACCAGCCCGCCCTGTCGCATCGAGATGGCCGTCGCCCACGTGGATGTGCGCGAGCTGCTCGGCGTGGTCCCCTCGCCACGCGGCGTTCTGTTCCGGGAACTCACGCAGGGCGAGCGCCACGGCCTTGAGCAGCAGCACGCCGTAGATCAGCCGCTCGCCGACGGGACTGCGCGTATTGTGCTCCTCGAGCCAAGCCATCGCGCGGGCCGAAGTCGATGGTGTGGCTGACGTAGTAGTGCGGGATCTCGCGCTTGGAACGCGCCATCGCGGCGGCGATCGCCTGGCGCATGCGCTCGGCGGCGGCTGTGGGAACGGCGAGCGTCGGTGCGGCGACGCGCTGCCGGGCCGCCTGCTGGATGTCCTCGCGCGTGATGGCTCCGCCGGGCCCCGTGCCGCGCAGCGCTGCTCGCATCCACGGATAGCTCCCGCGCAAGACGTCGCGCCGACGGCGAGATGCGGAGCCGTTGCGCCTGTCTGTGCACCTCCGGGGCGTGCAGCGAGGCGGCGGACGGCGCGGGCTCCGGACGTGGAGTGGGCGGCGGTGGCGCGGGCTGGGCGGCGGCAGGCGGCGCGGGCTGGGCGGCGGCAGGCGGCGCGGGCTGGGCGGCGGCAGGCGGCGCGGGCCGGGGCCGCGGCGCGGTCTGCGCCTCCTCGTCGCGAATGACGGCCAGCGGCGTCCCCACCGGCACCTTCGTGCCGGGCTCGACGAGCAGGCGGTCGATCACGCCGGCACTGAACACCTCGACCTCGATCACGCCCTTGTCGGTGTCGACCTCGGCGACGATGTCGCCACGGGCCACGCGATCGCCGGGCTGCTTGAGCCACGCGACCAGCGTGCCGGCCTCCATGTCGGCGCCCAGCGACGGCATGACGAACTCAGTCATCGCCGAAGAGCCCTCTGGCGGCGGCCACGATCGCCGGCGGCTGCGGCAGCGCGGCGTCCTCGAGATGCTTCGCGTAGGGTATCGGCACTTCCGCGCTGCACACGCGCGCGACCGGCGCATCCAGCTGCGTAGAACGCGCGCTCCATGATGGTCGCGCTCACCTCGGCGGCGAAGCTGCCCGTGCGCCAGCCCTCGTCGACGACCACCGCGCGGTGGGTCTTCTCGACGCTGGCGGTGACCGCGTCCACATCGAGCGGCCGGAGCGTGCGCAGATCGAGCACCTCGGCGTCGATGCCCTGCGCCGGCGAGCTCCTCCGCCGCTTGCAAGCGTCTTGCCGAGCGACCCGCCGTAGGTGATGAGGCTCACCTCGGTGCCGACGCGGCGCACCAGCGCCTCGCCGATCACCGCTGGCGGCGCATCCTCGTCCACCTCGCCCTCGGTGTTGTAGAGCACCTGGTGCTCGAAGATGAACACCGGATCCGGATCGGGAAACGCCGCCAGGAGCAGGCCGCGCGCGTCCGCCGGCGTCGCGGGCGCGAGCACCTTGATGCCCGGGATGTGCGCGTACCACCCTTCCAGGCTGTGCGAGTGCTGCGCGGCCAGCTGCCGACCCGCGCCGGTCGCCATGCGCACCACCACCGGCACGCTGAGCTGCCCGCCGGACATGTGCCGGAGCGTGCCGCGCGTTGTTCACGATCTGGTCGAGCGCGAGCAGGCTGAAGTTGACGGTCATGATCTCGACGATCGGGCGCATCCCGCCGAGCGCGGCGCCGATCCCGGCGCCCATGAACGTCGACTCGCTGAGCGGCGTGTCGCGGATGCGCTCGGGGCCGAACTCCTCGAGAAGCCCCTTGCTGACGGCGTAGGCGCCGCCGTAGCGGCCCACGTCCTCGCCCATCAGGAAGACGCGCGGGTCGCTCGAGGAGCGCCTGGCGCAGCGCCGAACGCACGGCCTCGCGGTAGGTCATGCGTCGGTCATGGCGCCACCCCCGGCGTGTAGACGTCCGTCTCGAGATCCTCGACCGGCTCGAGCGGCGCGGCCTCGGCCTCCTCGACCGCCGCGGCGATCGTGCCGCCGATTTCCGCTTCATCGCTCCGAGCGTCGCGTCGTCGAGCCAGCCGCGTTCGCGGAGCAGGTGCGAGAAGTTGTCGATCGGATCGTGCATCGTCGACCACTGCTCGACCTCCTCTTTGCTGCGGTAGAGCTCCGCGTCGTACATGGAGTGCGCACGGAAACGGTACGTGCGCGCCTCCACGTAGTACGGCAGCCCGCGTCTCCATCACGTGCAAGACGGCCTTCCGCGCTCCCTCCTCGCACTGCGAGCACGTCCATGCCGTCGACGCATTCGCGACGTCGATGCCATAGGCGCGCGGCTTGACGCAGAGGTCGGTCACGGCCTCGTGGCGCTCGAGCGCGGTGCCCATCGCGTAGCGGTTGTTCTCGCACACGAACAGCACAGGCAGCCTCCACAGCGCCGCCAGGTTCAGCGACTCGTGGTATTCGCCCTCGTCGGTGGCACCGTCACCGAAGAAGCACGCCGTCACGGCCTTGCGTTTCTGCATTCGGTCGGCCAGCGCGAGCCCGACGGCGACCGGCAGACCGCCCGCCACGATCGCGTGGCCGCCGTAGAGGCGCCGTTCGGCGTCGAACAGGTGCATCGAGCCGCCCCGTCCGCGGCTGCAACCCGTCATCTTGCCGAACATCTCCGCCATCACCGAGCCGGGCGGGGTGCCGCGCAGCAGCGCGTGACCGTGCTCGCGGTAGGTCGCCACGATGTTGTCCTCCGCGCGCAGGGCCTGCATGAAACCGACCGCTACGGCTTCTTCGCCGATGTACAGGTGCAGGAAATCCGCGGATCTTTCCCAGGCTGTACATCTCGCTGCACTTCTCTTCGAAACGCCGTACCAGGAGCATCTCGCGCAGCAGCTCGAGCCCGTGATCCTTGTCCAGATTCATGACTCCGCTCCTTCCAGCGTGGAGGTGTCGCCCTCTTCCAGCCCGAGCTCGCGGGCCTTGAGCAGGCGCCGCATGATCTTGCCGCTGCGCGTCCTCGGAAGCGTGGCGGAGAACGCGAGCTCCTTCGGCGCGACGGCGGCACCCAGCCGCTTGCGCGCGAACCCGACGAGCTCCCGCTCGAGCTGCTCGCCCGGCGTGTAGCCGTCCTTCAGCGTGACGAACGCCTTGACGATCTCGCCGGCAACGGGGTCCGGTTTGCCGATGACGCCGGCCTCGGCAACAGCTGGATGCTCGAGCAGCACGCTCTCGACTTCGAACGGCCCAATCAGGTGGCCTGCGCTCTTGATCACGTCGTCGGCGCGACCGATGAACCAGAAGTAGCCGTCCTCGTCGCGGCGCGCGAGGTCGCCGCTCAGATACCAGCCGCCGGCAAAGCACTTGTCGTAGCGCTCTGCTGCGTTCAGATAGCCGCGGAACATCGAAGGCCACCCCGGCCTGAGCGCGAGCTCGCCCTGCTCGCCGGCTCCGAGCTCGCTGACAGAGCCGTCGCGCTCGCGCCGTACGATGCCTGCCTCGATACCTGGCAACGGTTTCCCCATCGATCCGGGGCGCACGTCCATCGAGGCGTAGTTGGCGATCATGATCCCGCCCGTTTCCGTCTGCCACCAGTTGTCGTGGAACGGCATGCCGAAGGCCTCGCTGTCCCCAGACAACGGCCTCGGGGTTCAGCGGCTCACCCACGCTCGCCATGAAGCGCAGGCCGACAGGTCGTGGCGGCGCACCGGCTCGATGCCGCCCTTCATCAGCATGCGGATTGCCGTCGGCGCCGTGTACCAGACACTGACGTGCTGGTCCTCGAGCGTTCGTACCATCGCTCGAGCTCGAACTCGGCTTCGTCCACGATCATGGTCACGCCGTTCGTGAGCGGTGCGATGATTCCGTACGACGTGCCGGTGACCCAACCGGGATCGGCTGTGCACCAGAAGATGTCGCCCTCATGCAGGTCGAGCGCCAGGCGACCCGTCGTGTGGTGCATGACCACCGCTTCGTGCACGTGCACCGCGCCTTTCGGCGTGCCGGTCGTGCCGCTCGTGAAGTGGAGCAGCGCCATGTCTTCCGGATCGGTCGGCGGGATCCGGTATCCTGGCTCGGCCTGGTCGATCAGCGCGTCGAAGTCGAGTGTGTCCGGGAAGCGGCCGCTGCTCTTCACGAGGATCACGTGCTCGATGCCGGGAGCGAGTCGCGGATCGGCTCGAGCTTGCGCCGGAACAGGGCCTCGGTGGTGACCAGCACCCTCGGGCTGCCCAGGGTCACACGCGCCTTGATCGGCTCCGGTCCGAACGCAGAGAAGAGCGGACAGAACACCGCCCGGTGCTTGAGCGTGCCGAGCGCCGTGATGTAGAGCGCCGGCTCGCGACCCATGAGCGAGAAGACGCGATCGCCGGCCTTCACGCCCAGCCGGTCGAGCGCGTTGGCGAAGCGGCCGCTGAGCTCGCCGAGACGCGCATACGACAGATCCTGTTCCTCCCCGTTTGTCGAGAAACCGGATCGCGATGCGCTCGCCCCGACCCGCAGCGACGTGCCGGTCCAGCGCCTCGTACGCGATGTTCAGTCCCCGGCCGCCGGGCAGTCCGGCCAGAGCGCGCCGGGCCGCCTCCCAGGAGAAGGCCAGGCGGTCGGCCTCGTAGTCGCGCAGGTGTGGAGCCACCGCGCCGCTCTCGAACCGCTTCCCGATGATCACGGGCTCCACGCCACCCTCCCGCCTTCGCGGAGGGCAAACGACGTTCCATGGCAATGGCTCGCAGAGGCACGCGCAATCGGACAGCCTCGCCGCAAGAAATGCGCCGATGGCGCGGACGCCGGCGAGCGGTGCGTGGAAGTCCATTGGCCCTGGACAGGTGGATCGGGAGCGCTGAAAGCCAGCCGGAGCCTGGCACGCATCCTGCGTTCTCCTGAAACCCAGCCCCTGACCACAGTCAACTCGCGAAGCGATGCGACGAAAACCCAACGAAGACCGCGCATTTTCTGCGCTCGGCTGGCTGGCGACGCCGGTGCGATCGCTCAGAGGCCGGTTCTTCGCGCTTCTGGTGGCCCTGGCTGTGCTCGCGCTCGGGCCGTGGCTGGTCTCGCGGCAGGCCCATCACAATGTGACGGGCTTCGCGCGCGAAGTCGATCTGGCCGGTTCGCTCCGCTATCGACTGCTCGAGATCGAAGAGCATCTGGCGCGACCGGGGCCGGTCCCGCCCGAGCGCGCGAACGAGGTGCGGCACCTGCTCCGGGACCAGCGCGCGGTCCTCGCCGAGCTCGTCGACGGGGATATGGCGCAGGGAGTGCCCCCCTGTCCCGACGCGCGCGCCTGCCGGCAGCTGCGCAGGCACCTGGATCGCTGGGACCACGTGCTCGCACCGCGCTTCACGGCCGCGTTGCAGAACGGGTTGTCGTCCGACACCGCGGCGGCCGTGCACGACGAGCTGGGAGAGCTCGACCACACCGTGCAGGACATTGCGGACACCCTGCAGACGCGGGCGGCCGGCATCACGACGGTCGGCACGGCCGCGGGCGCCGCGTCGCTGCTGTTGGTCATTGTCATCGGCTTCAGCGTGTGGGAGGTGTTCGGGCGCATCCGGCGGCTGCGCACGGCTACGCAACAGAGCTCCGAACAGGCGCTGCTGCGCGAGGCGTCGGGCGACAACGAGCTGGCGACCCTGGCGCAGGCCCTTTCGGACGGGCTGCGCGCAGCGCGGGCGGGCCGCGAAGCGGATCGGCGCCACGTGGAGGAGCTGCGACAGCAGCAGGAGGCGGCACGCAGCTTCGTCCAGGCGCTGAACGGCTGGATCGCCGGGGTGGACGAGATGGACCCGGCACTAGAGCAGATGGCGCGTGTAGCGGGCTACGAGAGCGCGCGACTCGAGTCGGTGCCCGGCGACGCGCACGACTACGCCGCCGAGTTCGTGAACGACGCTGACCGCGTCATCCCGCTCGCCTGGCGTGACGAGCCGCTGTGCGCGCTGATCCTCCAGGGAGAGGCCACCGCTTCGGAATCCAGCCGCCGCCCGCTTCTAGTCGACACGCTGGCGCAGGTGCTTACGCTGGCCTGCCTGTCGCGCAGGGTGCTGGGCGAACGCGAGCGGCGCGCGGAAATCGCGAGCTCGCTGGCGGGCGTGGCTTCCCTTGGAGCGGGCCCTTCGGTGCTCGGTGGATCGCTCTTCCAGCTCATCCGCTACGATCGCGCCCAGCTGACCGCGTCGATGACGCGGGCCGGCCCGTGGACTCGTGGCAGGTCGACCAACGCGAGCTCCGCCTGCTGCCGCTGCCCGGATCCGTCGAGGTGCCGGGTGAACCCACGGCGCTCGACAGCCCCGTTGCGAGCCCGCGTTCGCCCGCGCTCCTCTTGTTGCCGCTCAAGGTCGGCGGCCACACGGTCGGCATGCTGACCCTGGAGCGCGCCGCCGGGGGCTTCACCACGCAGGACTGCGAGACCGCCGCCGGGCTCGCGCCGGTGCTGGCGTCGGCGCTGCTGCGCATGCAGCTGACGGAACGCCTGCGCGCCTCGGAGCAGTGGACCACCATCGGCGCGTTCGGCCGCATGCTCGCGGACGAGCTCCGCAATCCGCTGAACGGGCTGTCGCTGCAGGTGCAGCTGTTCGAGCGCAGGCTGGACCGCCTGCCCGCTTCGGTGGCGGACCGCGACCGGCTCCGGACGCGGATCGGCGCCATCCATGACGAGCTGTCGCGGATGGAGACGCTGCTCAGCGAATACCTGAGCATGCACCCGACCGCGGGCGAGCTGAAGCTCGAACACGTCGACCTCGGACAACTCCTCTCGACGGTGCTCGACGCCCAGGGTGATGTGCTGCTCGGCCAGGACGTCGAGCTCGAGACCGACATCACCGACTCGCCCGCGATGGTGCTCGGCAATCCCGCACGACTGCGCAACGTCCTCGACAACCTGCTCAGGAATGCCGTGGAGTCGATGCACGGGTTGCCGACCCGCCGTCTGGCGATCTCGCTCAAGAGCGCCGGCAACGAGTGGGAGCTGGTGGTTCGTGACACGGGCAGCGGTATCGACGATCCGGTCGCCATCTTCTCGCCGGGCTACACGACCAAGCCGAGCGGGACCGGCATGGGTCTGCCTCTCACGCTGCACACGGTGCTGCAGCATCACGGTCGCCTGGTCGCGCGACTCGCGGAAACAGGCGGCGGCAGCGAGTTCGTCCTGACGCTGCCGAGCAGTGATGGCCCGGACCTGGAAACGGCCATCCGGCCCTCCGCCGTCACGGAGGAGAAGCGGGCTTGAGCTGTGGCAGGTGGGCTGCAGATGACGGATTCGACCAGCCAGGATTCCGCAACGAACGCAGACGTACTGCTGGCCGCGCTGTCCAAGCTGGCTGGTCCAGCCATCGTCCTCGACCGGGAGCTTCGCGTGCTGGCCCACACGCCCGGCACCGAACGGCTCGTCGGCACGCCCGTGCCCGCTGGCGTCACGGCTCCGAAGCTCTTGTGCGGCATGGGTCCGGAGCGTCCGTTGGCTGAAGCGCTCGCCGCGGGGCGCCCTGTGACGGCGCATGTCGAGCGCGTGAGCCAGGGCGGCGGGACCACGCTGCTCCGCGTACGAGCCACGCCGGTCGAACATCACGGCGAGCGCGCCGGCTGGTTGCTCCTCCTCGAGGGGGACCACGCCGACCACGATACGGTGCTCGACGTGGGCGGAATCGTCACGCGCGACGCGGCGATGAAGCACCTGCTCGAGAGGGCGGAGCGAGCGGCAGAGAGCGACGCTCCCGTGCTGATCGGAGGCGAGCACGGAACCGGCAAGACGCGGCTGGCACGATTCATCCACGAGCATTCGAAGCGGAAGGACAGGCCCTTCCACGCGGTCAACTGTGCCGTGCGACCGGTGGCCTGGCTCGAGGGCGAGTTGTTCGGCCGGGGTGGCGCCCCCGGCCAGCTCGGCCCGGCGCACGGCGGAACGCTCTTCCTCGACGAGGTGAACGCGCTCCCCGTCGAGCTGCAGGGCCGGCTCATCCATGTTCTGGAAGTGGGCGAGAGCAAGCTCGACGCGCGCCTCGTCAGCGCATCGCCGCGTCCACTCCGACGGGAGGTCGAGCGCGAACGCTTCAACGCCGAGCTGATGTATCGCCTGCGCGTGATTCCGCTGTTCATTCCGCCGCTCCGCGATCGGTCCGGCGACATCGAGCTCCTCGCCCGGGACTTCGTTGCGCAACACAACCAGACTTCGGTGCGGCAGGTCGCGCGCATCTCTCCAGGCGCCGTCACTGCACTCGCATCCTACGTCTGGCCGGGCAATGTCCGCGAGCTCGACAACGCGATCCGCTACGCATTCGTGATGGGGGACGGCCCGGTCCTGACGGAAGGCGATCTGCCACCGGAGGTCCGCGGAGAAGAGCAGGGGCGCCCCCTGCCTGCGAACATTCCGCCCGACACCGGCCAGCTACCGAGCGAGGCGCGGCGCATCCTCAGGGCACTCGAACGTGCCGGCGGCAACCGCGAGCGCGCGGCGGCGAGCCTCGGCATGAGCCGCGTCACGCTCTGGCGCAAGCTCAAGGCGTTCGAGCTGGAAGACACTGTGCGCGCCGGGCGACGGACCCACCGCCACTGAAGCCCGCCGGGTGACACCCGCCTCCGAAGGTGTACGCTCCGGATGCAATGCCGGTGGTCGAAAAGCTCGCCGACTGGGTGGTGTCGCTAGCCTACGACGATATCCCGCCACGCGTGCTGGAGCGAGCGCGCCACCAGATCGTCAACGTGATGGCCTCGCTCTACGCCGGCACCACGAGCCGCGATGCGCTGAAGGTGGTGGATGCGGTGCGCGGCTGGAGCGGCCCGGGGCCCTGCACGCTGATCCCGTTGGGCGACCGGTTGCGCCTCTTCGATGCGGTGTACGCGGCTTCGGCGCTGGGCATGGCGCTCGACTACGACGACTACCTGTACATGGGGCATACCGGACACTCGTCGGTGCTCGCTAGCTGGGCCGTCGGCGAAGCGGAGCGGCGCTCGACGCGCGAAGTGCTCGTCGCGCAGGTCATCGCCAACGAGATCGGCGGACGGGTCGGCGCCAGCGTGGTGCTCGGTCCGCAGAACGGCCAGGCCTGGAGCTTCATCCACGCAGCCGGCGCCGCGGCAGCCAGTGCAAAGCTGTATCGACTCGATAGGGCCCAGACCGCGCACGCGCTGTCGATCGCCCTCTACCAACCCACGTTCACGCTCTGGCCAGGCTTCATGGGGCCGGGCAGCAAGGTGCTGACGGCGGCCGGTCCCACCGTCACCGGCATCCAGGCCGCAGAGCTTGCCCGCGCGGGTCTGACCGGCGCGCGTCGCATCTTCGAGCACCCGAAGAAGGGCTTCTGGGCGTCCTTCAGCTACGTGCCCCTTCCGGGCATGATGACCGGGCTCGGCCACTCCTGGGTGACGGACACGCTCGCCTACAAGAAGTACCCGGGCTGCGCCTACATCGACACGACGATGGACGCGCTGTTCATGGTGTTGCGCGAGTTCGAGCATTCGCACGGCCGCACGCTCCGCCCTGAAGAAGTGCGCAGCATCGAGGTCGAGGCTAGCCTGCTCAGTGTCGAGATGGACAACCTGTCGGCGGAGCACGTCGGCGAGCACGAGCCGCTCTCGCCGGTCAACATCAACTTCTCGATCCCGTTCAACGTGGCCCTCGGCGTGCTCGCCGGGCGCCACACGCCGGCCGAGCTCACACAGGAGTATCTGGACGAGCACGCCCCGCGCATCCGCGAGCTTTCGTCGAAAGTCCGCCTGGTCCACGACTGGTCGATGAGCCTTGCGGTCGCCGAGGCGTTTGCCGGCTCTCTGGGAAGGAGCTCGCCGCTGCGGTCGCTCTCGCCGCGCGACCTATGGCGGGTTGCCTTCGGCTACCAGAGCCAGATGGGCGGCCACCGCAAGCACGCCCTCGGCGCGTCGCGGCTCCTGTCACACATGCCCGCCATCGCGAGACGCACGCGGGCTCTGCTCAAGAGCGGTGGCGATGACGGGCAGGGTCTCGGCGGAGCGGACCTGTCCCGCTTCCGGATGGCATTCCCGGCCCGCGTCACCCTCGAGACAACGTCACACGAGCGCACCAGCGCGCGCCAGGACGTACCCTTCGGCGCGCCCGGGCAGTCGCACTACCTGGAGACGGTGCGCGACAAGTTCCGGCAGGAAGCCGCTCGCCGTCTTGGGCCGGAGGACGTGGAGCAGGCCCTGACTGCGCTCGCAGAGCTCGAAAACACCGATCTTGATCGTGTTTCGCGGCTGCTGTCGGGTCGACCCGCCGACGCGGCGGGCTGAACCGCTCGGCGTTCGTCATGTCGTGCGTGGACGGCGTGCCCAGAAGTGGCCATGTTCCCGGGCGGGAGGCATGAAGGAGCTCGAGCGCAGCCTGGGGCTGATGTCGGTCGTGGCCATCAGCATCAGCGCCATGCTGGGCAGCGGCATCTTCGTGCTGCCGGGGCTCGCCATAAGCCAGACGGGGCCGTCGACGTGGATCGCATACCTGCTCGCCGGCCTGTGCGCGCTGCCGGCCGCCACCTGCAAGGCGGAGCTGGCCACGGTGATGCCGACCTCCGGCGGCACGTACGTGTATCTGGATCGCATCTTCGGGCCACTGGCGGGCACCATCGCCGGCACCACGGTCTGGCTCTCCATGTTGATGAAGAGCGCGTTCGCGCTGCTCGGCTTCGGCACCTATCTCCTGGTGCTGAGCGACGTGCCGCTCAAGCCGACCGCGCTCGGGCTGCTCGGCCTTATCGCGGTCTTGAACGTGGTCGGCGTGCGCAAGGTGGGCCGGGCACAGGTCGTCGTAGTGGGGGTGACGCTCGTCGCGCTGGTCGTGCTCGTGACGGCGGGTTTCACGCAGATGGACTTCGGTAGCTACCGCCACGAGCTCACCCACGGCAGCGGTGGCCTGCTCGCGGCCACCGCTTTCGTCTTCGTCTCCTACAACGGCGTGACCAAGGTCGCTGCCATCGCGGAGGAGGTGAAGAACCCGGATCGCAACCTGCCGTGGGGGATCCTGCTCTCGCTGGGGCTGATGATGGGCCTGTACGGCCTGGTCGCGTTCGCACTGGTAGGCTGCGTGCCGCACGCGGAGCTCGCCGGCGACCTGCACCCCATCTACACCCTCGCGCACCGCGTCGGCGGCTACTGGGCGGGGATCATCGCGGCGGTGCTGGGCGTCGTGACGATGACGTCCATGGCCAACGCGGGGCTGCTCGCCGCTTCGCGCTTTCCGTTCGCGATGAGCCGCGATCAGCTGCTGCCGTCGATGCTGCACGGGGTCCACCCCGAGTTCCGCACGCCGGTTGCGTCGATCCTGTTGACTGCGGGGGCCATGGCCGTCGCGATCGCGTTCCTCGACGTGGAGCGCCTCGCCAAGCTCGCCAGCTCCCTCGTCATCATGCTCTTCATCGGCGTCAACACCGCAGTGGTCGTCTACCGCGAGAGCCGCGTGCATTGGTACCAGCCGAAGTACCGCTCGCCGTTCTATCCCTGGTTCCAGGGTTTCGGCATCCTGGCAGGACTAGTCCTCTTGCTGATGCTTGGACCGCTGGCGATCGTGGGCGGCGCGATGGCCGCGCTGCCGGGCGCCGCGCTTTATTTCGTGTACGGAAGGCGCCGCGCCGCGCGCCGGGGCGTCGTGGGGCAGCGCAGCCGCCGCCGCGACCTCCTGAAGAACCCGCCCATGCCCGAGCCCGTGATCGCCGACACCAGCCTGGTTGGCGAAGCAGGTTCGATCGTGACCTTGTTCGGCGAGGAGCGATCACCGGAGATGCTGGTGGAAGTGGGCGCCGCGCTATCCGGCGGAGGCAAACTGCAGGTCGTGCACCTGACCGAAGTACCCGAGCAGCTCGGTCTCGACTCGGCCCGCGAGGACGACGGCTCGCTGCGCTCGCTCGAGCGTCGCGTCGGCGCGATGGCCGACGAGAAGTCGCTCTCGCTGGAGTTCCATGCGATCGCTTCGCGCGATCTGGTCCGCACGGTGCACGCCGTCACCCAGCGGGTCGAGGCCGAGTGGCTGGTCATGGAGTGGCGCGGCCAGCCGCGTCAAGCGCTGGTCCCGTACAATCCACTCGGCTGGCTCATCAACCAGCTCGATCTGAACCTGGCGCTCTTCAAGGACGCGGGCGTGCGCTACGTGCGCGAGATCCTCGTCTTCGCCGAGCCCGGTCCCCATGACGCGCTGGTGATCTCGACGGCCGACTATCTCGCGGCACTCTGGGGCGCCGAGCTCACGCTGGTCCGCTTCGTCCCCGACAGCGCACCGATGACCACGCTCCAGGCCGAAACGGACTACCTCGCCCAACTCAAGCAGCTCTGCTCGGCGCCCGCGAAGGAGCTGGTGATCCGCGGGCGGAAGCTCGGCCGCGAGATGGCGCGCACCAGCGCCGGCTACGACCTGCTGGTGATGGGCGCTCCGGATCTGACGCTGGTCAAGATGCTGCGCGGCAACCCGCACGCCCGCATCATGAGCACGGCCGCCTGCTCGGTGCTCACGCTCAAGACGCCGCGCGTGCGCACGCACGAGGCGTTCGAGCGCCCGCCGGAGAGCGTGCACAGCGCCGCCGAGCGCCTGCCGGCCTTTGTCGCGCGCGACGCCGTCCAGGCCAAGCTCGACGTGTCGAAGAAGGACGCTCTCTTCCAGCATTTCGCGCGCGTCTTCTCCGCGGCGCTCGGCAACGTCACGACCCGGGAGATCGTCGATGCACTGTGGGAGCGCGAACGCACGCAGAACACCTCGGTCGGCCACGGCACCGCCCTTCCCCACGCCACACTGGCACAAGCGCGGAGCGCGTACGTCGGCGTCTTCACGACGCGGCGCCCCATCGACTACCAGGGCCCCGACGGCGAGCCCGTGGACGTCTTCTTCGTCACGCTCTGCCCTCCCAGCGAGCGACAGACGCACCTGCAGCTGCTCAGCGGCATCGCGGCACTTTCGCTCCGGACGGACCTGCTGGAAAAGCTCAGACGAGCCCGGGACACCGACGAGATGCTGACCGCAATCGAGCAGTCCGACGAAGAGCTCCGCCAGGGCCGCGCCAGGGTCGAGTTCCGCCGCCGCTAGGCGCCGGGGCTCCGGGGCTCCGGGGGCGCTTCACGCCGCGCGTCCTCGTCGAGATCACCGTGCACGAGCGCCTTGAGCACGTCCATCGTCGTGACGATGCCCACGAGCTTGCCTTCGGATCCGACCACGAGCATGCGGTGGCTGCCGGTCTCGACCATGCGGCGCGCCGTTTCCCTCACGCTGTCGCTGCTGCGCACGGCGAAGACAGCCGGCGTCATCACGTCCTCGACCTTTGTCGGCGCGCCGCTCTTCTCGCCGGGCTTCATGCGGGCCGGATCGATCAAGTCGGACTTGGAGACCAGACCGAGCACGTGCCCCGCCGCATCCCTGACCGGCGCGCCTCCGATGCCCTTGACCGTCAGGCCCCAGGCCGCATCGGCAACGTCCGCGTCCGGCGCCAGGGTCATCACGTTGCGCGTCATGATTTCCTCGACTCTGCACATCGTCCGACCCTTTCAGTTCGATGAAACGCAAGGCAGCAAGGAGCATGCCGCCGCCGTTCGCGGTTCCAGCGCCGCAAACGCGCAGACTCTGCGCGCTCGCGCAGGACCTGCCTCCGGACTTGCGCCGGACGCCTTGCGAGGGACCTTCGCCTCGGGCACCCTGGCCCCGCCGTATGCCCGTCGGAGAACCGGATCCCGAAGCCCGCGAAGACACGGTGGATGATCCCGAAAGCGACGTGCGGGCCGTTGCCGAGCAACTCGCAGAAGAGCTGACCGAAGCGGCAACAGATCCGGCTCGCGCCGCTCGCCATCGCGCGCGGCTCCAGGGGCTCAGAAACGTCTTCCGACGCAACCCGGAGCTGTTCGATCCCGAGCTGGTGGGCATGCTCCAGAATATCGCCCGCTCGCTCGCCCCCTCACCCGTTATCCGGCCCGACGCACCCAGCCCTCACGAGGTACTGGTCTCGACGTTCGGCTACCGCGACTTCCGCCCCCGCCAGCTCGAGATCATCGAGTCGGTGCTGGCCGGGCGCGACTCCGTCGGCATCATGCCCACCGGGGCGGGGAAATCGCTCACCTACCAGATCCCCGCCCGCATCCTGGGTGGCGTCACGCTCGTCATCTCGCCGCTCATCGCGCTGATGAAGGACCAGGTCGACGCGATGAGCGAGGTCGGCATCCGCGCAACCTTCCTCAACTCGAGCCTCGGTCCCGAGGAGCGTGCAGAACGCATCGAGCGCCTGCGCGCCGGGGAGTTCGAGCTCGTCTACGCCGCGCCCGAGGGCATCGAGGCGTCCGTCGGCAATACGCTCTCCCAGCTCGACATCCGGCTCATCGCCGTGGACGAGGCCCACTGTATCAGCCAGTGGGGACACGACTTCCGCCCGGCCTATCGCAGGCTGGCCGGGCTCAAGCGGCGCTTTCCCGACACGCCCGTGCTCGCCCTGACCGCCACCGCCACGCGCGAGGTCACCTCCGACATCGTCAAGCAGCTCGGCATGCAGCGGCCGGCGTTGTTCCTCGGCTCGTTCTTCCGGCCGAACCTGCACCTGTACGCGATGCGCAAGGGTGGCGAGGGCAGCGACGGACGGCGCCGGCCCGCGGTGCGACGCGCAATCCTCGAGCTTACGCAGGCACGCGCCGGCGAGAGCGGCATCATCTACTGTCTGTCGCGCAAGACCGCCGAGTCCACCGCCGCCTATCTGCAGGAAAACGGCATCGCCGCGCTCGCCTACCACGCGGGGATGGAGTCCGCCGACCGCACGAGAGTGCAGGACGCCTTCCAGCGCGATGACGCCCAGGTCGTCGTCGCGACGATCGCGTTCGGCATGGGCATCGACAAGTCCAACGTGCGCTTCGTGATCCACCGCGACATGCCGCGCTCGATCGAGGGCTACTACCAGGAAGTCGGGCGCGCCGGACGCGACGGCGTCGACAGCGACTGCGTGCTCTTCTACTCGTGGCAGGAAGTGATGACGTACGACCGCTTCGCGGACGAAGCGCCGGACGACGCCGCGGCCCGCATGCGGAACCAGGCGCGGGAAATGTTCCGCTTCGCCGAGGCGCGCGGCTGCCGCCACCAGCGCCTGGTGGCGCACTTCGGCGAGCACATCGAAGCGTGTGGCGCGTCCTGCGACGAATGTCGCGGGCTCGATCTGCTGCAGGAAGCACGAGCAGCGCGCCCGTCGCGGAAGAAGAGCCGTGGCGCGCGCGAGCTACCGCCCGAAGCCGACGGTCGGCTGTATGAACAGCTGCGCGCACTGCGCCGCCGCCTGGCGGACGAGCGCGGCGTGCCGGCCTACGTGGTGTTCAGCGACGCGACGTTGCTGGCGATGACGGCCGAGCGCCCCACCAGCGAAGCCGAGCTGCTGTCGATACCCGGCGTGGGCCCGCGCAAGCTCGAGCGCTACGGCGCCGCGTTCCTCGAGGTGCTAGCGGGCGACTGAATCGCCGGGCGCGCCGTCACCGAACGGGTGCTCGACCTGATTCTCCAGGACTCGCGCTGGGACATGAAGTTTCTCGGCATGCAGATCATGGTCGAGGGGCTGTCGCTGGCGGCCTTCCGCGTCACGCGGCCTGCCGGGCGACGAATGCGTGCGGATCGCCTTCAACAACGAAGGGCAGAGGCAGTTCCGGCAACTGCTCTTCTCGCGCATCGTGCCCGCCGTGAAACGCATCGGGCTGCTCTCGGAGCGCCAGCGCGCACGCTTCGACGAGCTGGGCGTCCTGCAAGTCGAAAGCTGGGAGCCACCGAGCGACGAGGAGCTGGAAGCGGCCACGAAAAGCGCCTGATGACCGGCCGCGCGCCCCGGCCGGCCGCGTGCTAGCCTAGCGCGGCCGGGATGCGCGATACGGAGCTGGACGCGACGATCGAGGCGCGCTGGGCGACCATCGCCCCGCACGCTTCAAGGGTCGAGGAAAACCCCCTCTCCACCATCGAGCCCGAACGTGGCACGGACACGGCGGGCGCGCGGGCGCTGGAAGGGCTGCGCGATCTGGAACGCGCCGCACCGACGGCTTCCGGGCTGGTCATCGAACGCACGATCGGCGAGGGCGGCATGGGCGTCGTCCAGCTCGCGGTCCAGTCGTCGCTCGGCCGCAAGGTGGCGGTCAAGACGCTGCGCGGCGATCGACGGACCGCCGCGACCACACTCAGGCTGCTGCGCGAAGCCTGGGTCACCGGCACCCTCGAGCATCCCAATGTCGTTCCCATCTACAACGTCGCGCTCGATACCGACGGTACGCCGGTCATCATGCTCAAGCGCATCGAGGGCATGCACTGGGGCGAGCTCATCCACGCCCCGGAGGAGCTCGCGCAGCGCTACGGCGTGCCCGACCCGCTCGAGTGGAACCTCCGCATCCTGATGCAGGTGTGCAACGCGGTGCACTTCGCCCACAGCCGCGGCGTCATCCACCGCGACCTCAAGCCCGAGAACGTCATGATCGGCGAGTTCGGCGAGGTGTACGTGCTCGACTGGGGGCTCGCCGTCAGCCTGCAGGACGACAGCGCAGGCCGTCTGCCACTGGCCAGGGACGCGACCGAGATGGCCGGCACTCCCTGCTACATGGCACCGGAGATGCTCGGGGGCGAAGCGAACCGGCTCTCCGAACGCACCGACGTGTATCTGCTGGGGGCAACGCTCTACGAGATCCTGGCGGGCGCGCCCCCTCACGGCGGCGCGGGACTGACGCAGATCGTGAGCAGCGTCATCCTGTCCAATCCCGTGCTGCCGGAGGACACGCCGGCGGAGCTCGCCCGCATCTGCCAGCGCGCCATGCAGCGCGACCCCGACGAGCGCTTCGAGAGCGCCGAGCAGATCCGCCTGGCCCTGGAAGACTTCCTGCAGCACCGCGGTTCGCTGGAGCTCGCGGCCGATGCGCAGAAGAGCCTCGACGGGCTGCTCGAAGAGCTACGCAGCGACAACGGCGACGAAGGGCAGCGCCAGCGGGTCTACAACCTGCTTGGCGAGTGCCGCTTCGGCTTCCGCCAGGCTCTCAGAGCGTGGAGCGACAACGCGGTAGCGGCGCTCGGCTTCAGGCGCGCGATCTCCGCGATGGTCGACTACGAGCTCCGTCACGACGACCCGCGCTCCGCGGCGATGCTGCTCGGCGAGCTCGACGACCCGCCCGCCGATCTCGCCGAGCGCGTCGAACAAGCCGAGCGCAAGAACGCCGAGGAACAGAAGCGCATGGCCGCGCTCGAGCACCTGGGCAGGCAGATGGATCCGGGCATCGGCGGCCGCACGCGGGGCTTCCTCGGCATCGTCCTGGGCGTAGTGTGGACGGTGAGCCCGCTCCTCGCCGCGCACCTGCACTGGCTCGACAACACCTCGCACATTGCCACGCTGGTCGGCCTCGGCGTGTTTGCCATCCTGGCGCTGGCGCTCGGCGTCTGGGCGCGCGATTCGATGACGCGCACGCTGCACAACCGTCGCGTGCTGGGCACTCTGGGCCTGCTGATCGTCGCCCAGGCCGCGCTCGCCGGCGGCGCGATGCTGCTCGGCGTCACGCCGGCAGTCGGCAGGGTGCTCCAGCTCTGCCTGTGGTTCTGCATCGCCGGCATGTTCGCGATCCACATCGAGCTCAAGCTGCTGCCCGCAGCTATCGCCTACCTGGTCGCGTTCATCGCGGCAGCCGCCGACCCGGGACGGATGCTGGACATGATGGCCGCCGCGAACCTCGTGTTCACGGCCAACGTTGCCTGGGTCTGGTTCCCCCATCTGATGGGGCGCGGGGCACCAGCCGCCGCCGGGGAAACGGCCGCTTCCGCACCGCGGCAGAACTGAACGGGACGCGCGCGCGTCGTCCCTGCATGGGTCGGGTCAGTTCGCCGGGCAGCCGTCCTCGGCGCCGGGAGAGTTGTCCCCGGGCGGATTGCAGTTGCAGATCCCGTCGCAGAACCAGTCGATTTCCCCGGTACGGAAGAACTTGTCGGACTGTGCGTAGCTCGGCGTCAGCCTGCGCACGGTGTCGTGCGGATCGTTGCCCGCGGTGGCCGGCAGGTCGTGCAACGGCTCCTTCGGAAGGCCGAAATCGTACTCGACCATCGCGTTCTGGTCCTTGAGCGGGGTGCTGGCAGCCTCGATGCCATAGACCTGACGGACGAGCGGCCTCTGCGGGTCGTTCGACTTCACGTCGACTGCGCCGATGGTGCGCGCCAGGACGCGGGCCGCGTACGTCGTGACCTGGTGGTCGCCCAGAGCGTCGTGGATGAGGACGTGATGAGACGGCGTGCCGGGCAGCGTGTTGTCCGTGATGTAGGGCGCGTAGCCGTCCGGCTCCGTGCGGTCCCACCCCATCTGGATCAAACCGAGCATGATCTGCAGATCCAGATTGTTGGAGTAGGCGCCGCCGAGCACAACGCCGTACGCCGGCCAATCCTGGCTGCGGGCGAGCAGGAGGTTATAGGGCAGGCCCGGTTCACCGAGCAGGCCCCGGGTCACGTCGGTCGAGATCGCCATGTACGTCCCGCCCATGATCCCGCCCTGGCTGTCGCCGCGGTACGCGCGGATATCCTTGTTGATCCACGCCGGATCAAGCAACACCTTGCCCGATGCGTCCTTGATGCCGTCCTTCGCGACGCGCCCCATCATCATGCGCATTGCCAGAAGCTGGTTGATGTGACCCTGCATCTGCCGGTCGAAGAAGCCCGGGAAGTACTCGGGCCGAGCGCCAAGCGCGTTGATGGCGAGGTTCACATCCGGGCTCGCGAAGCCGTACAGGTCCATCGAGAACGCGATCCAGTGGAAGCGGTTCGCCATCTCGGCCAGGTAGCTGTCCTGGCCCTCGTGGCCGCTGCCGAACAGCCCGTGACCGTTCTGGAGCAGGCCGTGCGGGCCCGCCGTCAGCACGCTGTTCGGAACGTGGATGTAGACCTCCGAGGTCATTGTGCCGTTCTGCTTGGGAAGGCCGTCGGCACCCAGCACGAGCTTGCCGATCTTGTCGGGATTGGAGCTGTCGTAGATGCTGCCGTCGGTGAGGAACAGCGGCACGGTCATCTCCACCGTGATCCGGCGCAGGATGTTCGGGTCCGGGTTCTCCTCGATCTTCGTAACCTTGAACGTCGGCCCGTCTTGCGCCGACAGCAGCCAGCGCCTTGTCGCGCATGGCAACCAGCATGCGCGTGTTGTTGGCCCGGCTCGCGGTCGTGTAGTCCCAGGCGATCTGCAGGTCGCCCTTCTTCACGCCCGCCGCCGCGAGCTTGGCGAAGATGTCCTTGTACAGGTTGCGCCGCTGATAGACGGTGCGGTTATCGCTCGAGGCTCCATCGCGCAACGCCTTGAACGCCGACGACGGTGGGATGACCTTCCCGTCCTGGTCCACGACGTGACGGATCGCGACGATGTAGCGGGTCTCGTCGTCGAGCCTGATCGCGGGCCTCAGCATCAAGGCGCGCTCGTCGTCGTGCTTCGCCGAGTAGTCGAGGTCGACCCAGTGCGGCACCAGCTCGCCGGTCTTGGCGTTCAGGATGATGGTCGGCGAGTCCGCCTTGACGGTGGTCGCGATGTCGTCGGGGGAGGCCAGGCCGGTGTCCGTCGCTCCCGGCAGATACGTCATCGGAGCCTGGCCCGGAGAAAAGCCATCCATGCCGTAGAACATCGATGGATCCACCTGGTGCGTGCCCAGCGTCATTGGCAGCGTGGTCGGTCCGAATCGCACCGACTTGCCGGAGGGGTTCTGCCCGGTGGGATCGTCCTGGAGGTAGACGTTCGACGGGAACGGGAAACCACAGTGCTCGGGAACGAGCGGGTCGCAATCGGCTCCGGCGAGGAGCGGCCGTGGCCCGTGGTACGGCGGGAATGTCTTTTCCTTGCTCGAACTGCAGCCGACAACGAGCAGAAGCAGCCCCAGAAGAGCGCTGACGGCCAGGGAGGTTCGAAGGGTTCGTTGCACGGCGACTCCTTGCTCTCGGCGCAGGCCCGCCGCCCGCCGGCGGGTCCCCCCGGCGCCTCACACACCGCGCGAGTCTACGTGATGACGCAGACCAAATCCCCCGATTTTGACCTGGGAACAACGAAAGTGCCCGCGAGGCCCCGGAGACGCGCCGTTCCGACGCAGCGGTTGCGCGCACCGGGGCATGCTGCGTCGTGTCAACGCGGAGCGCTGGACGGCGGCGCCGGGGCGGGAGGCGCGCTGCTCCCACCCGTCGCAGGCGCTTGGCGCGGCCGCCAGAGCGGGCGTCCGCGCTCGTCCCGGATGCGGACGACCTTGCCGTCCTTCTTGATCTCCTCGACCAGGATCGCGGGCTCGCCCTGCACTTCCATCCGGACTCCGCGCACTTCGACCCGCTCGCTCCGGGAGAAGTGCAGCCCCTTCTGGTCGAGATACCAGCCCGGCGCCAGGCGCACGGCAACCGGGCGACCGAGATCATCACGCACGGTGAGATGGACGCCGTAGGAAAGCTGATCCTGCGCGCTGGTCCGATCCACACCGAGCACCCGGCCGTCCACGGTCTCGACCGCCTGGGGATCGAAACGGTGGGTTGCAGGAGGCGGACCTTCGGACCCCGCTCCGGCAGGAGCGCAGGAACCGGCAAGCAGGCCCAGACCCAGGGCGAGCAGCAGTGCAGTCGACGCGCGCATGCCCTGAAACGTTGCATCTACCGTGCCGCGCGTGTCCCGCTGCAGAGGGGTTGGCACGATCGCTCGCGGCTCGCTATACGAAGCCTTCTCATTGCCCCGACTGTCGACCTTCTTCCGGCATACCGCTGTGGCGCTCTGTACGCTGTTCGCGTCCAGGGCCGGCCTGGCGGCGCCTCCTCCTCCGCGACGCGCGCGCCCGCCTACCCCGCGATATTCGCCGTGGCAGACGAAGAAGATGTCGCCGTTCGTGTCCCTCGCGACGGACGCGGGCTTCATCTATTTCCGCCCACGCCTGACGCTGGGCTACGGCGCGCCGTTCTGGAACTACGTCGGCATCCAGGCCGACGCCATCTCGACGAACAGCTTCTTCCAGACGACGGTGGGCTGGCGCGCCACGCTGCCGTTCCTCGACTGCACGATGAGCGTCCGGACGGTATACCCCTATAACCGCCGGTACCTGCCGCGCCAGCCAGCCTACTCCGCGGCGGACCTCGGGCTCGACCATCCGGGCGCGCAGCGTTCCACCTACAACGCCGTCGATCTGGAGATTGCCGCGGTGGCCCCGCTCCTCCACGGCGGCGTGTTCCTGCAGGCGCACCCGCTGTTCGTGGATGCGCCGCGGAACACGGATCTGTACGAGGAGTACATCCGGGCGGTCATGCGCCCGCCCTTCGCGCTCGGCACGCGGGGCGGCTACCTGTACGGATTCGGCGAGGACAGGAACGTGAAGGTCGGCGTGATGGGCGAGTACGTGGTGCTGCCGGGTCGCCCGCAGAACGTCGTTCGCGCTGGGCCCGTGGCGATCGCAAACCTGAGCAAGCACTTCGACGCTTTCGCCGCGTTCTCGTTCGTCGTCGCGAGCCCCGACACGCTGGGACTCGAGCACGGTACGTACGCCTTCCTCGGCGTGCTGCACCGCTGGGCGCACACCTTCTAGCCGAGCACCGCGAGGCGACTACTTGCCGGAAGCGGCGCGCCGCGCCGGCGAGCGCACGCGGCGCGTCTCGCGACGCTTGAGGTTGCTGTCCGGCTTCTGGCGGTTCGTGCTGCTGCGCGTGGACTTGCGGGAGGGGCGCTCCGTGCCGCTCTCTTCCAGCGCGAAAGACGCCTTGCGCCCCGCAGCGACGGACGCATTGCGCGACGCCGGCGCGGCGGTGGGGCGCGCTTTCTTCGGAGTTCGCTCCGATTTCTTTCCGGTACGCTCTTGCTTGCTCTTGAACTGCTCCGCCTTCGTTGCCATGGCAAACCTCCGGGGACAGGGATCGAACGTTCGGTCAGGACACCGGCTGCGCCGGCTGCACCGGCGTTGGACGCTCGGAATAGGCTTCCACCAGCTCGTCGGCCAGAGCCTCGAGCTCCGCCTGCTCGCAGTCGGAGCGCGGCATGTCACCCTCACCGAGCATGTCCGTCTGGTCGGGTGACAAGCGGCTCTCAAGCAGCGGACGCACCACGCGCCGGTACCAACCAAGATGTCCCCGGACCAGATCGACGTAGTTGCGCGCCCGCTGCGTGACGCTGCGGGGATGACCCAGGGTGCCCGAATCGCGAGCACCTTTCTCCAGAGCGCGGAGGACCTCGCGCGCCTCGAGGCGCCGTACGCGTGCCTCGGAGAGCTCTTCTGCGCCGGCAGCAACGCCGCCGACCGCCATCGCCGCGAGCAGCAGCGCTTCCTCGCGGGCGCAATGCGGTTCGACGACTCGATCCAGCAGCGTGACGAAGCGATCGAAGTCACGGGGATCAGCGGTTTTGCGCTCGATCTCGTCGATGTACAGCTCGAAGGCGCCGAGTGCCCGGGCAATGCAGTCCGGGTCCGTGCCGAGCAGTTTGTCTGGTTGCATGAAGCCCCCTTCCCCTGGCGCACACGAATACATCCGTTCGCAACACTTCGCCAGGGGCTAGCGGGCAATTTCAAAAGCGCTCACGAACTTTCCTGGATGAGAGCGCGTGGCGGCTCCCCCCAACTATCACTGCGACGCAAACGTTACCGTGGTTCTGCAGCGCAGATGAGTGCGAGCTGTAGGTCGATGTGCGCGCGCAACACACGTCAGTGCGTGCGGGCCTCGGCTCCGATAAACAGCTCGACGCGATTGCGCTCGGGCAGGCGGCGCAGAGCGAGCACGTCGCGCGTGTCCGCGCTGCCCGCGATGATCGGCGAGGTCGTCGTCAGGATCCACTGCACGCCCGGCAGCGCGTTCGAGAGCGCGGCGACGAGCCGGGACTCCACCTGGCGGTCCTGGAGCAGATCGGCCTCGTCGATGGCGACCACGCCCTCCGCGACGCGCGGATCGAGCTCGGGATACGCGGCCCACAGCGCTCTGACCGGCAACGCCGCGAACGCCACCAGATGCCGGACGCGGGTGGGCAGCGCATCGAACGAGAGCATGCCTTGACGCCCCGCGTGGAACACCGGCTCCAGGGATGCAGCGTCGAGCCCGAGATACGAGAACCCCGCCAGCGAAACCAACGCATCCACGGTGTCGCGCATCGCAGCACCAAGCCGTTCGAAACGGGCGCTGTCGGGCTGGCGTGACGAGAGCGCCGACGCGATCGTCGAGTACGCCAGAGCCTGCTTGGTGTCGCGCGCCAGATCCGAGCGCGACGCGTCGTCGAGAGGCGCGGGTGCGCGTACGTCGTAGCGCGCCACGGTGCGCGCGGGCGCACTGATGGCGATCGGTTGGCGCGAGAACCAGCGCGTGCTCGAGATCGCGACGAAGACGAATCCGCCGTCCCGGGCCAGCTTGTCGTACAGGGCCTGCTCGCGGCGGCGCAAAGCCTCGTGCTCGTCGTCGGCGAAGGCACGCGCATTCGGCGACGCGATCGACAGCGGGTGCGGTCGACGGGCGTCGTCACGACCCATCCTGTACTGGCAGATCACGTAGGGGCCCCGCGTTCCGGCCGCGCCCTCGCTGGGCGGGCCGGCCAACCGCGCCGGCTGCTGGATGATGCAGTGACCCGGCCGGGTGGTGGCAATCGCAGAAACAAGCGTCGTCTTGCCGACCCCGCCGCCTCCGTGCACGACGCTCACCCGCCTCGGCTCGCCGTCCTCGTCGGTGAACGACAGCTCGACATCCTCGAACGGGCCGACCCCGACCAGACGCACTCCCAGAAGCTGCATGTCGGCGGGAGTCTAGGCCAGACTCCGCCATGGAGCACGGCCACTCCAGGACAACCGGGAATATCGAGGCTACGATCCGCCTTGCGGGGTCGACATCGCAGAAATCCACCCCGGGAATAGCGACATGATCGAGCTGTACTTCTGGACTACCCCCAACGGCTACAAGGTCAGCACCCTGCTGGAAGAGCTGGAAATGCCCTACAAGGTCGTGCCGGTGAACATCGGCGCCGGCGAGCAGTTCAAGCCGGAGTTTCTGGCCATCTCCCCCAACAACAGGATCCCGGCGATCGTGGACGACGACGGCCCGGGCGGCGCTCCGTATTCGCTGTTCGAGTCCGGCGCCATCCTGATGTACCTCGCCGAGAAGGCCGGGCGCCTTCTGCCGAGCGAAACGGCCGCGCGCTACCGCGTCATCGAGTGGCTGATGTTCCAGATGGCCAACATCGGCCCGATGCTGGGGCAGGCCCATCACTTCCGTGGGTACGCGCCGGAGAAGATCGAATATGCGGTGAATCGCTACACCAACGAGGCCAAGCGTCTCTACGGCGTGCTGGATCGGAGGCTGCAGGACCACGAGTACGTCGCCGACGAGTACTCGATCGCGGACATCGCCATCTTCCCCTGGCTGCGCTCGCACAAGCGCCAGGGCGTCGTCCTCGACGAGTATCCGCACGTCAAGCGCTGGTTCGAGACGATCGACGCACGCCCTGCGGTGAAGCGCGGACTGGAGGTGCTATCCGACCGGCGCCGCACGGGCGGCATGGACGACAATGCCAAGGAGATCCTGTTCGGCGCTACGCAGTACGAGCGGCGCTAGCGGTCACGCCGGCGGCTTGTAGACGCTGTCCTTGCAACCGAAGCGCACATTGATCTTTGCCTTGCTGTCGCTCTGCACGGCCTTGCAGGTGTCGGAGCACAGGTAGATCCTCGTCGGGTTGTTGTTGTCGTCGAAGTACCAGCCACCCTGACCCGAGCCACTGGTGCACTGGCTGGCGTCCGTCACACGGTAGATGGGCTGCGGATTCTTGGCGTTGCCGCCGGGCAGATAGTCGACGTTCACCTTGTCGGGGTCGAGCGTGCCGCTCTTGGGCTTCGGCACGTCGTATTCGCAGGACACCATCGACTGCGTGACGACCGTCGTCGTGATCGCCTGGAACACGGGCTGCCAGTTGTTGACGCAGATCTGCCCCTGCGCGCCGCCGGTCTGCTTCACCAGCTGCGCGTACACGGTGCCGACCGCCGCTCCGGTCCCGAACGCGCCGATACAGCCGATGATCGGCGTGCTGCCGTAGGCGTAGATGGAGTGGAAGATCCAGGTATTGAACATCCCGGCGGGAGCGAGCCCCTGGAGCGCGGTGGTGAACGCGCCAGCCGAGTTGATCGGGCTGTCGGTGGCGTTGTCGTCACTCACCACGACGAAGTGCTTCACCGCGTCGTAGCGGAGAAAGTCCTTGTACTTGTCGTAGCTGCTGATGATGAGGTCGAGCGCGTTGTTGCTGTCGACGTGCTGATCGACGAGGCGGAAGCGCGTGTTGTTGCCGCAGCCCGATCCGCCGAGCGGCGGCGGCACGCAAATGGAATTGCCGCCGGATTTCGCCGCGATCATCACCACGTGGTAGTCGATGCTCCCGCTGCTTCCGATCAGGTTGGCGAAGTTGTTGATCTCCTGCTGAACGTACTGCGTCTCCTGGTTCATGCTGCCGGACTGGTCAACGGCCCAGATGATGTCGGCCGGCCGCGCGAGCTTCTTGGACGTCGAGGTCGTCTCGGCGCACGCCCCCCCCGAGCCGCCGGAGTTGGTTCCGCCGCCGCCGCTGCCGCCGAGCAGGACGCTCCCGCCGCTTCCGCCACCGGATCCGCCGGCGCCGGAGCCTCCCGTGCCGCTTCCGCCGGCTCCGCTTCCGCCGCTTCCGCCGCTTCCGCCAACGTGGGAGCTGGTCCCACCCCCCGCGCTGCAAGCGGCAACCACAGCCGCGCCGAAGATCAAAGCAAGCTTGTGCAGCCTCATGGCAGACCTCGTATGGACTGGAAGATTCCGCCGGAGCCTCCCGGCCCTGCGGCCAAACGATGGTCCCAGAGGGTGTGACCGAGGTCAAGTCGGCATGAGCCGCTTTTTCCAGGGAGCAGGAACTTCTGCACGCCGCAAGGGTCTACCCTGGGCGCGATGGAGGTCCGGACCGAAGTGGAGATCGACGCCCCGCCCGAGCAGGTCTGGGCGGTGCTGACGGACTTTGCCGCCTACCACGAGTGGAATCCGTTCATCACCGGGCTTCGCGGCAGGCTCGAGACCGGCGCACGCCTGCGCGTGGAGCTCAGCTACGCCGACGGCAGACACACCAGCTTCCGGCCGTCGCTCGTCTCGCTGAAACCGGCCGAGGAGCTCCGCTGGATCGCGAAGCTCTGGTTCAAGGGGCTGTTCGACGGCGAGCACTTCTTCCAGCTGTCGGCGATCGACCGGAACCGGACGCGGCTGGTCCAGGGCGAAAACTTCAGCGGCCTGTTGGTGAAGCTGGCAGCCAACACGCTCACCCAGAACGCGCGGGGCTTCGTCGGGATGAACGCCGCGCTCAAGCGCCGCGTCGAATCGCAAGCACGTTCTAGAACTTCGGCGCCGCGCGGCCGCGAACAGCCTTGATGGCGTCGGGCAGGTCGTCGCTGTCGCGCAGACAGCCGTAGCAGTCCTGTCGCTTGTGCGGGCCGCAGCCAAAGCGCCGCTGCAGGAGCGCCAACAGATGCAGCGAGCGCCGGTCGCCGTAATCCTTGGCGGCGGACAGCAGCTTCTGGTTTTCCTCGCAGCTTTGCGCCTTGCGCAGATCGAGCGCCACGGCCAACGCGGGAGTCGCGCGCGCGCGCACGCTCTTTTCGTAGACGAGCTTCTCGGCGAGACGCGTGGTCGCGGTGCGGCGCGGCGTGCCGGTCCACGTCTCGTACAGCAGGTCCGGGCCGGCAGCGCCGGGAAGCGTTGCCATGATGCGCAGCGCTTCGCGCGCAGTCTCCGGGTCGCGGGCGGCAGAGATGAGCCCCCGGCTTACCCCTTGGTCCGAGGCGAGCGCCGGTTTCTGCTGCAACTCGCGGCCGATCTTCTCCAGCTCGTTCCGCCGCTGCATCATCCTGCCGCGCGACAGCGCCAGGGCGGCGTCGACATCCAGCTCCGACCGCGCCTCCAGCTGCTTGATGGCGGCCGGCTCGCCCGCGGAGGCGCGTTCGACCAGCGAAGTCGCCGCGGGCGTGGCGGAAGCAGCCGGCCCGGCCGAAGGTAGCGCCGGCGACGGCGCGCGCGCGGCCTCGTCCACCGCGCGGCGCCCACGGCCGAGCGCGAAGCCGAGCAGCAGACTGCCGATCGACGCCGCCACGACAACCGCGACGACGGGCAGCCACAGCGGTATCTCGGCGCCCGCCACCCGCACCGTGCGGCTCGGCGCTCCGCCCGGCGCGCGGCCGCTGGAGGGCGGAGCGGGCTCTCCGGCGTAGCGCAGGTCGACGTGACCCTGGGGAGGCGCCACATCCACGCGACCGGCGGCGGGAGTGGGCGGCGCATCGGGCAGCGAGGGGACAGGCGCCACCGGCTGGGGAGGACCCGCGGCAGGCGGCAGACCCAGCTCCGGCAAGGGCGCCTGCGGCACGGCTGCAGCGTAGGGCGACGCATCCGGAGGCGGAGCGCCGAGCATGTGCTCGATCTGCTCGCGACGCACCGTCGCCAAGGTCGCATCCACGTCGTCGTCGATCGCCTCGAGCAGCGTGTCCACCTCGGTCACCGAGCCTTCCTCGACGCGCGCAGGCTCGGGTGGAGCCGGCACGAAGTCCGGCGGTACCGGCGGCGGAGGCAACGGTCCGGTCGGCGGCCGCACCGACTCGTCCTGCGCGATCACATCGGGCGCCGGCTGCTCCACTTCCGTGTCGGTTCCCTCCTCCCAGCCGCCGTCGACGAACGACGTTCGGACAGGAGCCGCCTTCGGCCGCGGTGGCCTGTCGCCCGGCATGGCACCGGAGGCTATCATGCTGCGCCGGAGCGTGCTCGCCCGCGGAGCTCCCCCGGCTCAACGAGCGCGGGAGGGCGGCGGCCGCGCCGGCCCGGGCGCGGTGCCAGGGCGCGACACCGCGATCGCCGCACGCCCGCCACCCGGCAGGAGCGGACAGGCCAGAAGCCGCGGCGCGTAGCGGTGCTTGCGCTGCGTGCTGTGCAGGCGGTGGTAGGCAACCTGTGCCCGCATCTGCGTCTCGAGCGTGTTGACCAGCGCCGTCGCGACCCGGAGGTTCTTGCCTACGAGATCGTGCACTTCGCCGGGATCGCTTTTCCAGGTTGAACAGGTGCACCTGGCGACCCGTTCGCTCGACGATCAGCTTCCAGGGCCAGCACACGATGCCGTCCGCGCTGCGCAGGCCCTGGATGTTCATGAAGATCGCGGTGTGCTCCTCGGCGTGCTCGGCCGGGTTCAGGAAGCTTCGACCCTGGAACGCCGGATGCGGCGGAATGCCCGACCAGCTCCGCCATCGTCGGCAGGATGTCGAGCGTCGAGACCGGCTCGTCGACGTCCGCGGGCTTGACGCGCTCAGGCCAGTGCACGAGCAGCGGCACCCGCGACTCGCCCTCGTACAGCGTCTTGCCGTGCGTCACCATGCCGTGGTCGAAGAACATCTCGCCGTGGTCGGCGGTGATCACCCACAGCGTGCTGTCGAGCTGACCGGTCTGCTCCAGATAGTGCGCCATGCGCCCGATCTGCATGTCCACGTAGTGGAGCGCGTTGTCGTAGCGGTTGATCGCTTTCTGACGATCCTTTCTCGGATAGCCGAGATACGTGAACGAGCCCGGCGTCGGGTCCGACGGCTGGAACGGCGCGGGTGCGCCGGGCGGGAGCTTGTACGGGAAGTGCGACATCTGCAGGTCGACGTACAGCGACCAGTGCCCGTGCTGATGGGAGATCCACTTCTCGAGCTCGTCGACGGTCTTCTCGTCGGGCACGACGCGCTCGCTGCCGGTGTCGATGTGGTCGCCGTTGATAGTTGTCCGAATCCCAGAAGAACGTCGGCGTCGAGGTGGTCTCGAAACGCCGCATGCCCTGCCAGTCCTCGTCCTGGCTGGTGATCGTCGCCGTGGCGTATCCCATGCGGTGGAACACGTCGTGGAAGAGCACGCGCGGGTAGTCCAGTCGCTTGTACACGTCCAACCCGTATCCCCGACGCGGAAACAGCGAAGAGATGATGGCGGGCTGCGCGTAGTTCGAGTGGGTGGCGGTGGTCCAGGTCCGCCGCATCCGCAGGCTCTGCCGGGCCAGCTGGTCGAGATTGGGTGTGACGGCTCGCGGGTAGCCGAAGTAGCCGAGGTGGTGGATCGAGATCGACTCGAGCGTGAGGAGGATCACGTTCGGGCCATCGTGCGGCGCGGCGCCGACCGCCTTGTTCCACAGGTTTCCCGCCGACAGTGGCGGCCCCTGCTCGACCCTGGGAAGGCTGCGCTGTCTCCGACTTGGTGGTCGCGACCTTCTCGACCGCGCTGTCGCCGTCGTCCAGCGTGGCCATCATCACGAGCTCCGGCGTGGTGCGCGAGATCCCCGATGCCCAGGCGTCGGGCACCGGCGCGTCGACGCGAGGGCGATGATCGCGCCCAGCCCGCCTCCGATCACGTACAGGCTCCTCGACGCGCGCGGCCGCGCTGCATCGAGCCGGAACGCCCGGAACATGTACACGCCGGCCAGGACGCCTGAAAGCAACGACGCGCCGAACCAGCTCGCGGTGTATCCGGGGTAGCCGACGAGCGCCGCGTGCACGAAGTGATGCCAGCTGTTCAGGCAGAACTCCACGGCGCCCAGCGTCACGTACGAGCCCGACAGGAAGCGCACGACCACGGCCAGCATGTGTGCCGCGAACAGCGCGCCCGTGAGCGCGCCCGTGAGGACGACTGCAACCCAGCGCACCGGCCTTCCAGCGCAGCGCTGCCGCGCAGACGACGCTGGCCAGGAGCAGGACGAGACCGTAGCCGGCGGCCGTCAGCAGCAGGCCCGCCACGCGCTCGGCAAAGCGCGGCGTGGGCCCCCCATCGATCGGCGCACTACCGAACAGCGGCACCACGACCTGATCGAGCAGCCCCAGACAGAGCCCGAGCACAATCCCCAGGCGCACGCTTCGCGTGCACCAGTTGACGACCCGATCGGGAACGAGGCTGGGCTGGCTGGCCCTGGGAGCGGACGCCATTTTGGACGGTGCGATCATCGAAAAGTAGCGCACTGGAACCGCTCGCAAGAAAAATTCGTCGCCTGGCGCTTCCGGTGAGCGGCCGGCACTGCGCCGAGCCGACATACGTGGCAGTATCCCGGCCGGGCGGCCCAGGCGATGAAAGAAATTGGAGTCATTCTCAACCCCAACTCGCGGAAGAACCGCCGCATCGACCCAGATCGCGCGGAGAAGCTCCAGCGCATCGTGGGGGCTCGGGGGATGGTGCGCGAGACGCGGCAGCTCGACGAGCTGCCGCGGACGCTGGGCGACATGCTGGGCAGGGAGCAGCTCGGCTATCTGGTCGCCGACGGCGGCGATGGCTCGCTGCACTGGGTCATGAACGAGTCGCGCCAGCGTGCTCGCGGGCTCGGGACGCGACCCCGACTCGCTGCCGCCGCTCGTTCCCACCAACGGCGGGACGATCGATTTCGTAGCGCGCAAGATGGGGATCAAGGGCAGCTCCGAGCAGATCCTGCTGCGCCTCACCCGGGAGCTGGATGCCGGGCGCATCCCGCCCCTGGCCGAGCTCGACACGCTGGAGCTCAGCGGCATCCACCGCGACGCGGACGGCACGCTCAGCCCCTTCAAACGCCTCGGTTTCGCACTGGCAGCCGGAGGCATCGGCCAGCGCTTCTTCGACAAGTACTACCAGGAGCAGGAGCTCGGCGCGGGGGCGATCCTGCGGGTCGTTGGCCGCGCCGTGGGCTCGCACCTGGCAGGGCGCGCCCACTTGCCGCTGCCCGACGGGATGCTCCGCTATGGACGCGAGGTGTTCCGCCCGACACCCGCGCGCGTCGTCATCGACGGCCGCGAGCTGGAAGGCCGGGAGCACGGCGCCATCCACGCCGGCGCATTCGATATCACTCTCGCCGGCGTGTTCCGCGTCTTTCCGCTGGCCAGCGAGCCTGGCGCGCTCCACTTCCAGGCGGGCGGCATCGTGCCCTCCGAGATGATCCGCGCGCTGCCCGACCTGTACCGCGGACGCGCCATCAAGAGCCGTCATCTGACGGAAGTCTGCGGCCAGGAAATGCACATCGAATCGCTGGACGGGGAGCTGCTCGGGCCCGTGATCGACGGCGAGCTGTTCGACGGCATCGTGGAGCTGACGGTGCGTCGTGGCCCCCCGATCCGGGTTCCGCGATTGTTTTCGGCGTATCCCGGCCGTTCGTAGGCCCCGTCGCAAGCGCGCGCGGACGCCGCTCCAGCCGGCGAGATACCCCGCTGCACGCCCGGCCGGCCAGTCGCTTGACCAGAACCACAGATTGAAGCGGACGGATGCCTCTAGTATCAGATTGCACTGGTCCGCCGCTCGCGATCGCGAGAGGTTGGTCGACGAATCCGGAAGCTTGTAGATGGGACGGGGGCGCGAGGACTGCCCGCGTCGACACAGCTGGGTGGGCCCTGAAGGCGAGGACGAGGATGCTCAAACGATCAATTGCTCTGGGTGCTGCGCTTGCGGCTATGGCTGCTCCAGCCCGCGGCCTGGCCCAGGACGCCGCGCAGCCGGCTTCGGGCTCGAGCTCGGGCTCGTTGTCGATGTCCACCGGCGCGGGAGCCGACGCCGGGGGTTCCGGAAGCTGGATGAAGCAGTACAGGCCGGCGCCGAACCTGGTGGAGCTGGGCGTCTTCGCCGGCGTGCTCTTCCCGTCGAAGAGCCACAACATGATGGACCAGAAGCTCCAGCACCTGCCCTTCGATAGCGTGGCGCCCGACCTCGGCATCCGGGCGGCGTACTTCCCACTCAGCTTCCTGGGCGCCGAGGTCGAAGGCGCGCTGATGCCGACCCACACCAGCGACAACGCCAGCGCACTTCTGTGGGCGGTACGCGCACACGGCATCGCACAGCTACCCATGTATCGCGTCACGCCGTTCGTGTTGGTCGGCGGCGGCCGCATGGGCGTCAAGAGCAGCTCGATCGGCAACGACGGCGACCCGCTGTTCGAGTTCGGCGCGGGCGTGAAGGGGGCACTCGGCAAGATGGCCAGTCTGAGGCTGGATGTGCGGGACAACCTCACGCAAAAGCACAACGCGAGCGACGGAACGCTGACGCACCATCCCTCCGTGCTGCTGGGTGTGAGCCTGGTTCTGGGGCGCAAGACCAAGGCGGCCCCGCCGCCGCCTGCGCCACCGCCGCCGCCCGGCGACATGGACAACGACGGTTTCACCGACGACAAGGACAAGTGCCCGACGCAGCCGGGCATCGCGCCGGACGGCTGCCCACCGGGCGACATGGACAACGACGGTTTCACCGACGACAAGGACAAGTGTCCGGACATCCCGGGCATTGCGCCGAACGGCTGCCCGCCGGGCGACCGCGACAAGGACGGCTTCAAGGACGACCAGGACAAGTGCCCCGACGAGGCCGGAGTCGCGCCGGACGGGTGTCCGGTCCGGGACAAGGACCACGACGGCATCCCCGACGACAAGGACAAGTGTCCGGACAAGCCGGAGACGATGAACGGCTACCAGGACAGCGACGGCTGCCCCGACGAGCTACCGAAGGCCGTGAAGAAGTTCACCGGCGTCATCAAGGGCATCACCTTCGCATTCGGCAAGGCCACGATCCGCCCCCAGAGCCGGCCGGTTCTGAACGGCGCGGCGAAGGTGCTCAAGGACTACCCGGAGCTGCGCGTGCGCATCACGGGCCACACCGACAACATCGGCAAGCACGACGACAACGTCGAGCTTTCCGGGAAGCGCGCCGAGTCGGTCAAGGCCTACCTCGTCGAGCATGGCGTCGCCGCCGATCGGATCGAGACCCAGGGCATGGGCCCGGACGAGCCGATCGCCAAGAACAACACGCCGGGAGGCCGCGCGAAGAACCGCCGCATCGAATTCCACTTGATCCACAAGGCCGCCCCGGAAGGCGCCGGAACAGCGCCGGCCGCGGACAAGAAAGCGGCGGACAAGAAGGCGCCCTAGCCCCGGCGAAAACCGTCCACGAAGCGCCGGTCTACCCCCCCTGGCTGATGGCGCGACGCCGCCAGCTACACTTGATCGAGCGGCCGCGGGTGGGTTTCCGGGTTCAGCAGGATCTCGATCACGTCGGGCGGCAGAGCGCGCGGGCGATGATCGTTGTCCACGCAGGCCAGCTCGGTCGAACCGTCTGCGACGAGCTCCTCCCCGACCCCGTCCACGGATCGGAGCACCTGGTAGTCGAAGCGCAGCCGCACACGCCGCAGCCGGGCAAGGCGCGCTTCCACGATCAGCACGTCGTCGAAACGTGCGGTCCGCTTGTAGCCGAGCTGCGCATTGATCACCGGCAGATGCACTCCACGCTCGGTCCACGACAGGTAGTCCACTCCGCGGCGGTGCATGTATTCCACGCGGCCCGCCTCGAAATACGAGAGGTAGCTCGCGTGATGCACGATCCCCATCAGGTCCGTTTCGCAGAAGCGGACACGGACCGCGTAGCGGGAAAGACAATGGTCGGGAGGGTCCGGCGTCACCAAGGCGCGCGAGCATAGCCAGCCGCCGGCGACCTGGGAAACCCCTTCGTTGTCGCCCTGGGATGCGGCCGGCAGGCAGCTGGCGCTTGCCAGGTCGCCCGGGAAGGCGCATGAAAACGCCGATGACCGCCGAGAACACGCCGGCACCCGCCGGTACGGAAGACTACAATGTGGTGGTGGGGGTCGACTATTCGGAGCAGTCGGAACAGGGCCTGTACGCAGGTCTGGACACCCTCGTCCGGCGCCCCGAAGCGAAGCTCCACGTGATCGCCGTCGCGGAAGGCGACGGGCCGCGCCTGCCCGACAAGCTGACGGCAGACACCAAGCAACAATTTCTGGACGAGGCGGCCCGCACGCTCGAGAGCTACCTGGGACAGCGGCTCGACGGCATGGCGCGCGCGGGAGCCCCGATCGACCGTGACCGGGTTTTCGAATCCGTCGATTTCGGGAAACCGGCCGAACGCATCCTGTCACTCGCCCGGGAGGTCCACGCGGATCTCGTCATCGTGGGGACGCACGGGCTGAGCGGCGTCGAGCATCTGGTGCTCGGCTCGGTCGCCGAGACCGTGCTCAGGAACGCGCACTGCCCCGTGCTCGTGATGCGGCCCAAGCGGCACCGCTAGGCTCGGGCTTCGGACGTTCGCGGCACGATCGTGAAGTGTGCGCGCTCACGCTCGGCGGCAATGGCGTCCGGGTCGGGGCGGCGATCGTCGAACCAGTGCACCATTTCGGTCGCCTCCCAGGTGTAGGGCTCTCCATTCAGGCGCACGCGGCCCTCCGATGCCGCCAGCGTGACTTCCAGCAGCGGTACATCGCGGAAGTCGCGCTGCATCGCTTCGAAACGGCCCTGCCGCACTGGGTCCTGGAAGCTGCCGTCGTGCCGCGCGGCGTAGGCCGTATGGTACCAGGCCGGACGGAACGCGAGGCCTGCGAGCCCCAATCGCGTTGCTGTCTGTCCCAGCATCTCGCCGGCTTCGCGCGACAGCCCGAGCCCGGGCTCTTCCTGGCCGGGCAGCCGCGGCCGCTTTTCGCTGAAGCGCCCCCGGGGATGGCGCAAGGTCAGCCAGTGCACGTACAGCACATCGGCGTCGTCGATGCGCCGCTTCTCCAGCACACACTCGATGAGCAGCTGCTGCTCGTCTTCAGGACCGGCGAAAAGGCGCACGCGATCGCCGCGACCGTCGCGATCGATGACGATACGGAACTGCCCGTAGCCGAGACGCCTGAGGTGAGCGAGCAGCCCGTAGCGCGAGAAGGCGTACTCCAGCCCCTCTGCTGTGTAGTAGTCGAGGAAGCGATTCAGGTTCGCTCCCCCCTGCCCCAGTGCGGACATCAGATCCTCGCTGGTGATCGCCAGGTCGCCTTCAAGCTGCTCGGCGTGCATCTCCCGCGCGATCGCCGAGAAGCGCGCGCGCAGCGAGTCGTAGTCCGCGGGAATGGGCGCGAGCGAGCGGACGCTGAGCACCATGCCGGTGCCGGCCAGGACTTTCCAGGCGTTGCGCGTGTAGCCGCCACCCGGCAGCCACACGCTCGGGACGCGCTCGAGCGCCTGGCACACCCTGAGGTCGCGCAGCCGTGCGCCTTCCAGCCGGAGCGCGAACGCGCCGAAGCGGTCACCCGCCAGCACGTCGCCACCCGCGATGACGAAGGCCAATCCAGCGGGTGGCATGCGGCGGAGCAACGCCTCGAGCGCCGCGAGATAGCTGCCGTCGTCACAGCCTGGGGGCAGCACCGTCTCGTCGACGCCTTCCAGCGTGCCCCAGTCCGTGCCCGAAAGCGATCCGATCCAGACCCCGGGGTCGCCGTGGAAACACTCGGCCGTCCCGTCGGGTGGGTGTGCATCGAGATCGAGCACCACGACCCGCTGCCGGAATCCTTCCGCGCGCATCACGGCTGTCGCCACGGCAATGTCGTTGACCGCACAGAATCCCCCGGGACGCGACGGTCCGGCGTGGTGGAAGCCCCCGAGCAGGTTCAGCGCCGGGCGGCGCCCCGCGAGCGCCGCACGCGCCGCATCGAGCGTGCCGCCGCAGGCGATGCGGAGCATGTGCAACAGCTCGTCCACAGGCACGTCCGAGGGATCGACGGCGAAGATGTTGCCCAGAGTCGTCGCGTGCGTCAGCGACTCGAGCAACTCCGGGGTGTGGACGCGCTCCAGATCCCGGTAGCGGATTCGGTGCGGCGTGCGAAGGTTCTTCGGGCGCAGGAAGCCCGCGTCCACCAGGTACGAGATCGCCAGATCCGCGCGCCGGGGTTCCATTCCGGTCTGCCCCTCCACGGACGCCAGCGGGAGGCGATACGCCGGGTCGTACCAGACCGGGATGCCCTGGCCCTGCAGCCACCAGCGCAGCTGGTTTTTCATGCGAGCGAGCAAGCGTGGATCTCCCGACGAGCGCGAGCGTCGGCTCGCTAGTCGCCCGCGCGGGTGGCCGGTGGAACCGTGATCACAGGAACCGGCGACAGACGCACGAGCTTCTCCGCAACACTGCCGAGGAGCAGATGGCGCACTCCCCTGCGCCCGTGCGTTCCCATGACGACGAGATCCGACTTGTGATGTTCGATGGCTGCAAGGATCGCCGATGCCGGCTCGCCGGATTCGAGATGGTGCGTCACTGTCACTCCCTCCGGCAGCTTCGCCGCCCCGAGGAAGTCGTCCATCTCGCGCTCGGCATTGCCCCGGATCAGATCGGCCAACGACTTTGCTGGCTCGCCGGCCTGGGAAACGAGCATGGTCTCGGGGACGTAGTTCGGCTTGTCCCACACGTGGATCACGTCGAGCGCGGCGCCGAAGCCCTTGGCCAGCGCCGCCGCGTACTCGAGCGTGACCCGGGCATGCTCGGAGTAGTCGACGGGAACGATGATGCGCGTGATGTTCATGAGCCTCTCCTTGACCGTCCGCGCGGGGGCGGCAGACCTGTGCGGGACCCCGTTCTAGCAGCGGATGAGGTGCAAGGGGCGGGCCGAACCACAGCGATGGACACCGCGCCCCCGCTACGCAGCCATTTCGCCGGATTGGTGCGGTGCCGGCAACGGCTGCGGCCCCGTAGGCGGAAGGCCGGGCCCCTCGACTCAGCGGTACGGGCCACGGCCTCTGCCGATCTCCTCGAGCAGGCGTTCCAGCATCTGCAATCCGCCCAGCGCGGACAACGGCTCGCCGAGCGGCGCCGGGCGGGCCAGTGTCAAGGACTCCGGGGAAACCGAGACGGCGAGAGCGTCCCCGTCCAGCTCCTCGAGCACGCGGCGCACTCCGCGCGGCAGCTCCGCGGGCAGCTGCCCCGGCGAAAGCGGCTGTTCCGACCAGCCCAGCGCCTCCACTCCGGAGAGCCCACTCCGCGGCCTGAGCTCCACCAGCGTCCTCTGCGCGGTACCGTCCGCGCTCCACTCCGTCGCGACGCGCGCCCGATGCACGCCGAAACGACCGCTGACGATCATCCGGGCCCGCTCCAGCGTTCCGTCCAGCTCCTGGGCGAGCGCCTCCCAATCGCCTAGCTGTGCGTGCATCGAAGTGGGGGGCGGAATAGCGGCGCGCGCCGCGGGCAGAGCCCGCGAAAGCGTGGTCAGAAGCTCGATCAGCGCTTCCAGCGGACGCCGCGAGAGGCCCGCGTTCTTGAGCTCCGCAACAAAGTGCTCGTCGTCGATGTCGGCAAGGCGCGCCGCCCCGGGATCCATCTGCCAGAGCCCGAGCGCTTCGGTGAAGGCCTCTACCTGCGCCGGGTCGCGGCCAACGAGGTAGTGCTGCTTTTCGAACACCGCGCTGCCCTGCACCGGCGACGCGGTCATGAAACGGCGGAACCCGCGACGCGAGCCACCGTCCAGCCCCAGCCCCAGCGACTCGTAGCCCACCTCGCCTACCAGATACAGGCCCTGCCGCCCGCGATGCTCGCGCCAGATGCGCAGCGACGCGGCGTGCACCCGCTGGACCAGCTCGTCGTCTTGCAGCCGCCAGCCGGTGCGCTCGGCGACCGAGCTCCACAACGCATGCATCCGCGCCGAGCCCACGCTCGGCGCGGCGCGCCGCCGCGTCGTGTGGCTCCTGTCGCTATCGCGCCGCTCGGTCGGAAGGACGGACAGGGCGACAGACGCTACGAGATCCCGCGCCAACAAGCGCTTGGCCCGCACCTCCAGCGCCCAGTCCAGCCTCCACAGCTCGGCCCACGTCGTCGGAGTCACTTCGGGGAGCCGCATCGAAAACGGGATCGACGCGCCTTCCTGCGCGTCGTCCACGGCCAGATCCAGCGTGTAGCGGGCGACCCCGAACGTGTGCCGGAAGCGACCGATCGTGACCCACTCCGTACCTACCAGCGATACGGCTAGACCCGTGTAGCGGCTCTGTTCCACGTTCCCGAGCGCCACGGCGCCGTTCAGCACGGACCCCGACGCGACATTGCGGTCGGCCAGACTGAGCTCGAGGAAGGGCTCGTTGCCATCGGGACCGTTCGGCGCGGTCGAGCTGAGCACGGGCTCGGGGGGTCCGGGCGGCTGGGGCCGGGGCTCGATCCGCGCGACGAAGCTGGCGCGCGCATCGGGCCACCAGGCGATCACCGCGTGCACCTGGATCTCGTAGACCGCTCCGCTGCTGCGACCGCGATAGGACGGCGGGAGTTCCTCCGGCAGCGAGAAATGACACGAGAGCTCGGTACGCCCCATGGCGAGCGTGCGCGGACCAGCCAGGCGCGCGCCCAGCGACAGCAGCGTCTTCGTCATCGCCTGTGCGACCGGCACGGAACCCACCATGCCGGTCGTGGCGTAGCCCCACTCCTTGCCCTGGAAGTGGATGTCGAGCGACTCGATCGCCACTTCGTGACGCGCATCCAGCACCACGACCGCCTTCACCTCCTGCCCCGGGTAGAGCACCGGGGGCAGAAGCAGTCCGATCCGGGGGCGGTGTTTGATGAGCGACATCGAGGTTCGAGCGAGCGTACGACGTTCGTTTCGCGACCGGACTGGGTTTGCTACGCTCCCGCCACTGTGCTGGAAAATCCGCGGTTGTTTCCCGGGGCTTCGTGGCAGCGCTGCGGAGCGGCGCTGGCGCTTGCCGCGCTCCTCGCCGCCTGCGGCTCGTCCAATACGGGCGTGAATCCAGCGCCCGAGGCCCTCCTGTCGGAGCAGCCGAAGGTGATCTTCCACGACAGCCAGCCGATGGTCGTCGACGTGCAGATCAAGCTTCGACGACCCGGAAGTGCGGTGCTCACGCTGCCCGGCGACCCCGGTGCACGTCCCGCACCGCCGGCGGACGAGCCGGGCACAGACCTCACGCTGCGCGCCCGCGGGCTCCTGCCCGACACGGAGTACCACGGCACGCTGGCGCTCACCGGGGAGGACGGCAGCGCGCAGTCCGTCGCTGTCGACTTCCATACGCTGCCGCCGGCGCCCGGCTTCATCGCGTCGTTCCCGGTCACGCGGGGCGGCACGCCGTCGAGCGAGTACCGCATCTTCGATCTGTCGGTGCTGCCGGACATGACCGAAGGTGCCATCATCGCGGCGGCGCCGGACGGACGCACGCGCTTCTTCTTGCCACGGCCCGCGAAAACCACGGTCATCCCCGCGGTGCCCGCCGGCATCAAGCTGCAGCCCGACGGCACGCTGCTGTTCACCCAGGACAACGACGCCATCCAGGTCGATGAGCTGGGCAACGTGCTGTGGCAGGTCTCGGCCGCCAGCCTCGGCGTGGCGGGCTTCAACCACGACATCATCGAGCTGCCGAACGGCCACTACATAGCCATGAGCTACGCGTTCAAGGACGTGTTCCTCGACGCCGACCAGACGACGCATCACGTCTGCGGCGATCTGCTGGTCGAGTTCGATCGGCAGGGCCACAAGCTCTGGAGCTGGAACTCGTTCGATCATCTCGATGCGCAGCGCATCCACAGCGGCTACGAGAGCTTCGTGGCCGATCCAGCCACAGGGGAAAACGCCAACGACTGGACGCACGGCAACGGCATCCTGTACCAGCCCCAGGACGACACGGTCCTGCTCAGCATGCGGCACCAGGATTGGCTCATCAAGATCGACCACAAGACGGGTGCCATCGTCTGGCGGCTCGGCCCCGACGGCGACTTCAAGCTCACCTCCGGCGAGTGGTTCTGGCACCAGCACTCGCCCCAGTGGCAGTCCGACGGCTCGCTTCTGCTCTACGACAACGGCGTCACCAATCCGTACGTGCCGCTGGCGGACGGGCGTTCGCGCCCCATCCAGGTCGCCTTCGACGAGAAGGCAATGACCGCGCAGATCGTGTGGTCCGAGACCAACGAGAAGTATCTGTCGATCATCGCGGGCGACAACGACCGCCTCGACAACGGCAACGTGAGCGTGCTCGACAGCTTCCTCCCGCTCCCGGGCAGCGGCATCTTCACCGGCTATTCGCGCCTGCGCGAGGTCGACCAGAAGGACAACGCCTGGGTCTGGTCGATGAGGCTTCCCGACAACCGCTTCGCCTACCGCTGCATTGTCAGCTCGCGTCTGCCGGGCGAAGCGGCAGAGTAGCCGCACTGTCGACACTTCGTAGGCCCGCGCGCTCTCGTTGATGCGCATCAACCGCGGCGCGCAATCGCGACGCGCTACCGCGCAGAGCGAGTCGCACGCCTGACAGCCGTCAGACGGAACCATCGGAGGTCCGGCAGATCCTTGGAAGCGAGGAGGAGTGCCATGCGCTTCAGCCGGTTCGCTCTCTGGGTCGCAGCCGTCACGGCCGCAACAGCCGTGTTGCTCAGCACCAGGCGCGCCACTGCCTATCCCGACTACGCCTCCGGGTGCGACATCTGTCACGGCACCTTCAACTCGGGCACCTACGTCTCGTTGAAGGACGGGCAGAGCTGGGGTACCGACCTGATGAACGGCCACCTCGACAACATCATCGGCGGCTCGGGTGGACAACGCTGCAATGTCTGCCACTCCGGCAGTGGCAAGTCGCTCGTGCCGCTGAACACCTCGAACGGCACCGGCTCGCTGCCCGTGCTCGGCTGCATGGGATGCCACGGACGCGCGGCGGACAATATCTCGTCGAACCCCGACTGGGGAAAGAAGACCGGCTATGGCGCGGGGCTCCGCCAGCACCACTGGGCGAACGGCGTGAAGATCTGCAACAACTGCCACAAGGATGCCGATCCCGCGCAGTACACGCCCGTCGGCGAGGATGTGCTGCCCCCCTACTACGGCGACACCACTTTCCCCCTGATCCCGACCGATCCCTGCAACCCGGGCAGCAGCGAGGATCGCATCGCCTCCACGCTCGGGCTGGACAACGACGGCGATGACGCCTTCGACCTGTCCGATTCCGACTGCTCGTGCACGGCGACAACATGCGCCGCCGAGGGCAAGGATTGCGGCAGCATCTCCGACGGCTGCGGCGGCACCCTGGGTTGCGGCTCCTGCACGGCGCCGCAGACCTGCGGCGGCGGCGGCACGGCCAACGTCTGCGGCTGCACGCCCACGAGCTGCGCCGCCGAGGACAAGAACTGCGGAAGCATCTCCGACGGCTGCGGCGGATCACTGGACTGCAGCACCTGTGCGTCGCCAGACACCTGCAGTGGCGGCGGTACGCCCAACGTCTGCGGCTGTGCGCCGGACACCTGCGCTTCGCTGGGTGTCCAGTGCGGAGCCGTCGGAGACGGCTGCGGCGGATTGCTCGATTGCGGCGGCTGCACGCCGCCGGCGAGCTGCGCGGCCGGCGTGTGCGTCGATGCCGACGCGGGCACAGGCGCCGACTCGGGCGTTCCGGACGCGGCGGAAGCGTCGACCGACGCGTTCGTCGATGCGCAGCAGGACGCCCCGGCCGAGGCAACCGGCGACGCGACAACCGGCGACGCGGCAACCGGCGACGCGGCAACCGGTGACGCGGCAACCGGCGACGCGGCAACCGGCGACGCGGCAACCGGCGACGCGACAACCGGCGACGCGACAACCGGCGACGCGACAACCGGCGACGCGCTCGCCGAAGCGACGGCGGGCGATGCGACGGGGCACGACGCGCTCGCTGAAGCGGCAACCGATGCGGGAGCGGCGGCCAACGACGCCGGCGCGAGCTCCGCGAGCTCGGGCGACAACGGCGGGTGCAGCTGCCACCTCGCTGGCGGCGGGCGATCCCCGGCGAGCGGCATGTGGCTGCTGGCACTTTCCGCGCTGCTGCTGTCGCAGGTGCGTCGCCGACGGCGAAACCGGCGCACCTGAGACGACCGCGGCTGCCTAGCCGCCACCCTTGCCGAGCCGCTCTTCGAGCTCCTCGATGCGGCGCGGCCAGTCGCCCTTGAGCAGGCGCGAGAGCGCGCGATCGGCCAGCACGCGACCGCCCGTCTGGCAGCGCGGGCAGTAGTTCGTCTCGTTGTCCGCGTAGCGGATGCGCTGCACCAGCGTACCGCACACCGGGCACGGCTTTCTGTAGCGCCCGTGCACCGCCATGCCCTCGCGGAACGCCGTCACCTTCTCCGGAAATCCGTCGCCCGCCTCGGCGCGCAGCCGCTCCGTCCACTTCGTCAGCACCTCGCGCGCCGCGGCGAAGAGCCGCTCGAGCTCGTCGTCGCCGAGCTGTGCCGTGCGCTGCACCGGCGACAGCTGCGCGCGGTGCAGGATTTCGTCCGAGTAGGCGTTGCCGATCCCGCTGAGCAGCCGCGGATCGGTCAGAGCGCGCTTGAGCGTGTGGTTTTCCCGGAGCAGCGCTTCGCGAAAGCCCGGAAAGTCCGTCTCCAGCGGTTCCACCCCGCCGCGGTCGAACTCCGACAGCGCCTCCGCGCCGCGGACCACGTGCAGGCTCGCGCGCTTCTTCGTGCCCGCCTCCGTCATCAGCAGGCTGCCCTCTGGAAAGTCGAACGCCAACAGTCCCAGCTTCTTGGGGATCGCCGCGCCGCGTTCCCGCCAGCGGAACCGCCCCGCGATCATCAGGTGCATCACCAGGAACAGCTCACCCTCGAGCTCCAGGACGATGCGCTTGCCGATGCGCCGCACCCCCGTTACGCGCTTGCCGGTCACGCTCTCGATCGGTGGCTCGTAGCTCCGGAGGACGAACGGGCTCGCGATGCGCACTTTCTCGATCGGCTCCCCAACGACAAGAGCAGTCAGCCGCTCCACGTACACCGCCACATCGGGTAGCTCCGGCACGGCGCGATCCTGCCCGACACCTCAGGCGTGCGATAGCCGTTTGTTCAGCCGCCGGGGCACGTCAGCACGAAGCCATCCAACCCGTTGCCGAAGACCTGCACGCACTGCTCGCGGCACGGCGTTCCCGTCGGGAAGCAGCCGCAGTCGAGTGTCTTCTTGCAGGCGTCCGGGAGCGGTTTGCAGGTGTAGCTGTTCGGGCCGCCGGTGTCGCTCAGGCTCACCTGGCAGTACGACGTCGTGCCGTCGCAGAAGCTCCACCCGCACGGGATGTCGTTCTGGGGTGGAGCGCACCCGCCCTGCTCGCTCTTGTCCACGCCCGCGGTGTGGGCGGCACATTCGTTGCCGTAGACCTTGCCGTCGCAGCCACAGACCGGATCGTACAGGAAGTCACACTTGCCGGGGCGCGGCCGACACGTCCCCTGCTGATCGTTGCGGCCGCAGCTGTCCGGCGAAAAATCGCAGAACGAGGCCGCTTCGCAGGTCGCGCCAGTGATGCCGCCGCAGACGCCACCGCCGCCCGCAGCGCCGGCGCTGCCACCGCTGCCCGCAGCCCCACCGGTCCCACCCACACCGGCAGTGCCGCCCGCACCGCCACCGCCCGAGGTGGTCGACCCGCCGCACGCGACGAGCCACGCCGCCGCCAGACACCCGACCCATACCCGCACCCGCATGCCGCGAGCCTACAGCCGTTCGCCCCTCCGGGCGAGGTCGGGCGACAGCTCGCTCAGACCCGTTCGATCCGCGCCGGCACGTTCTTGTGCCAGGGCGTGCCGACAAAGGGATCGCGATCGGCCGTGGAGGTGAGCTCGTTCGGAGCAACGCCGCCGGCGGATCCGGCATCGGGGTAGCCGACGCCCAGACCGTTGGGCAGCGCGACGTGTCCGGGTTGCATGGTGTCGGAGACTTCCACCTCGACGACCACCTGGCCGCGCCGCGTTTCGAGCCGCACGCGGTCGCCGCTCGAGACGCCCAGCTCTTCTGCATCCGCCGGACTCATACGCAGCGCCCCGCCGGCGTCCTGCTTCCGCCAGGCGGGGTCGCGGATGATCGTGTTGGCCGTGAACGAGCGCCGCTCGCCGGCGGACAACACGAACGGGTACGCGCTGTCCGCCAACGGCTCGGCCGCGAGCTTGCCGACCTCCGCCAACATGTCTTCGAGCGCCAGCTCGAGCTTGCCGCTCGGCGTCGACACCCTCGCAAACACGTCGTCCCACGTGTCGACTGCAAGCACGAGGCCGGAGTGATGGGACAGCATGGCTTCGAACAGCTTCTGCGCGGCTTCGACTGGCGAACCCTCGTAACCCGCACGACCAAGCGACGCCCCGTGCTGCATCGCGAATGCGAAGCAGAGCCCGTAGAGCACCGCACCCTCGCGCACCTCTTCCGGTAGAGACGGACCGAGCGTGCGGTACAGGAGCGTCGACGACTGCCCCGAGAGGCGCGGATCGCCCATGACGCGCGCCATGAACGCCTGCCCGTAGGCGTCGAGCCCCTGCTCGGCCGCCTCGCGGAGCGGCGCGTAGTCCTCCTCCGACACGGCGCCGAGCGCTTCGCAGAGCCGCGCGTGGATCTCCGCTTCGGGCAGCGGCCCGGCAGGAGGCGGATACAGCCGCGCCCGGAGGTGGAAATAGTTGTCGGGGAATTCGAAGTTGAAGAAGGTCGCCTCGGCCTTCTCGAACTGGCTCGCCGCCGGCAGAACGTAGTCGGCGGCCTTCCCGCTCTCGCTCATCGCGACATCGATGACCACAACGGTGTCGAGCGCCGCCAGCGCCTCCCGCATGCGTTGGCTGTCGGCCAGCGAGTGCACGGGGTTCGCGCCCTCGACGATCATGGCGCGGTAGCGCGCGGGATGGTCGGTCAGGATCTCGTCGGCGATCACGTTGCAGGGCACGAGGCCTCCGATGATCGGCGCGCCGACCACCGGGCTCCTGCGCTTGAGAGCGCCGTTGGTGAAATCGATGAGCGGCGTCGGGATGTAGTGCGTTCCCGGCTTGCCGAGATTGCCCGTCAGCATCCACACAAGGCGATGCAGATAGCTCGCCAGCGTGGAGTGGCGGTTCATCTGCACGCCGAGATCCTCCATGCTCGCCAGCCGCTCGGCGCGACCGATGGCGCGCGCTGCCTTCTCGACCAACGCTTGATCGACGCCGGCGCGATGGCAGAACTCCGCGACGGGCAGCGCGGCGAAGGTCGAGACGACCTCGTCGACGCCGACGGCGTGAGCCGCCAGAAACGCGCGGTCGACCAGATCCTCGCGGACCAGCATCGCGACCAGGGCGGACAGCAGCCAGGCGTCGGTACCGGGGCGAACCTGCAGGTGGATGTCCGCCAGCTCGGCCGTCTCGGTGCGCCGCGGATCGATCACGATCAGCGTGCGCTCGGGGCTCGCGGCGATCTGCTTCAGCACCACACGCGCGCGCTGGATCGAGTGCGAGTGCCAAGGATTCTTGCCGACAAAGAGCGCAACGTCGCAATGCTCGAAGTCGGCGCGCGTGGCCGACCCCATCATTCGATTCGCGATCCAGAACTCTCCGGTCTTCTCCTGTGCGAGCGCGCTCGACCGGTAGCGCGATCCGAGCGCCCGCCGGGTCGCCGTTGAATAGGCACCGGGCAGGTGATTCCCCTGTCCGCCGCCGCCGTAGTAGAAAATCGTCCCGCCGCCATGCTCGTCGCGGACGCGAGCGAGTCGTTCGGCAACCTCGGCGATGGCCTGGTCCCATCCGATGGGCTCGAAGCTGCCGTCGTCGCGCCGCCGGAGCGGCGTCGTCAGCCGGTCGCGACCGTGCTGGTAGTAGTCGAGCCGGTGCGGCTTCTCGCAGGCGTAGCCCTGCGATGCCGGGTGCCGGCGGTCACCGCGGAAGCGCACCAGTCGGCGGCCGTCGGGCCCGCCCAGCTGCACTTCGAGACCGCAGTTGCACTCGCACAGGATGCAGGCCGTGGGCTTCCACTCCGCTTCGGTCATATCGGACAGTCTGGACAATATAGTCTCTTTATGCAACCATATTTGGATGCGGCGGCGCTTCGACGACCAACGATGCTCGGTGGCTCAATCGCTGGAAATAATTGGGGATTGGTGGACATTGTTGATCATCCGCGACGCCTTCCTCGGCGTCCGCCGCTTCGCTGACTTCGAGGCCCGACTCGGGATCTCGAAGAACATCCTGACGCGGCGCCTCGCGCACCTGGTCGAGCACGGCGTGCTCGAGCGCGTCGACGCGGGCCGCCATGGGCAGCGCTACGAGTACGTGTTGAGCGCGAAAGGCAGGGATCTGTTCACCGTGATCACCGCGCTCCGCCAGTGGGGCGACCGCTGGGTGTACGGCGAAGGCAACGAGCCGCTCGAAGTGCTCGACCGCCGCACCGGGCGCCCGATCCCGCGCGTCCGCGTGCTGGACGAAGAGGGGCAGCCCGTGCGTGCGCCGGATCTGGTCGTGCGCGAGCGCACCGAAGGTGGAGCTACGGAGTAGGCCGAACGCGATACACGTAGCCGTTCGAGTCGTCGGCGAAGAACAGGCTGCCATCGCGGCCGACGGCGATGCCGGTCGAACGCGCGATGCGGGTCACGCCGTCGGAAAGCTGGAAGCCGCCGATGAATTCCTGCCACTGCTTCGACGGGTCCGACCAGTCGACGGGTGTCTTCGGCGCGTCGCCGTTCATCGCCACATACGCGATGCGCGGCGGGGAGTAGTACTTGCCGGTCGTCTTGTGCCAGGAGCCGCGCACCGACAGGAACACGCCGCCCCGGTAGCTCTGCGGGAAGGCGTGCACCCCACCCTGCCCCGCCGGATAGAACGCCGCGCCGATGATCGTCGAATACGCGGGCATCTCGATCAGCGGCTGGACCGTCTTCGAGCAGTCGGCCCCGCTCACGTAGGCGTGGTGGTTCTCCTCGCACTCGGGCCAGCCGTAGTCGGCGATGCCGGGATGCAACGTCACCCCGTCGAAGAACTCGTACGGATGCCCCGTCGGCAGACTGTCCTGCCCGGCCCCGCCGGCCCAGAGCGTGCCCGTCGCCGGATTGATCGCCAGCGCGATCGCATTCCGGAAGCGCGTCGCGCGCGTGGTCATGTTCTTGCCGTCGGGATCCATCTGCTGGATCGTCGCGCGCGTTGGGTCGATCTCGGTGCAGGCGTTGCACGACGAGCCGACACCCGCGTACAGCTTGCCACCGCCGAAGACGACCGATGTCGTCTTGTGCACATCGCCGTCGCTGTTCGGCGGAATGCCGCCCTGGCGCACCTGTGCGATGGCATTGCCTACCGAGCCGCTGGTATCGGCGTCCCTGTACGGCATCGCATAGATCCCGTGCTGCGACGAGACATAGACCGTGCACGTCGACCCGGCGAACGCGACGCCCTGCACTGGTGAGTCGTTGATGGTCGCAAACACCACCGGCTGGCCCGCGCCGCTGTCGCGATCCGCGGCGGGCACCAGGTACACCGAGCTGTTGCTCGTCCCGACCAGCAGATCGCCGTTCGGCAGCGCCGAAAGCTCGCGCGCCTTCGGCACCCTCGCGATCACCTCGAGCGAGAACCCACTCGGCACCGTCAGCGCCGGAGGCGACGGCAAACCCGTGGCCGGCGGAGCCGTCGATGCAACCGATCCGTTGCAGTCCGCGGGGAGCGGCGCGGCTTCCTTGCCGCCATCCGTCGGCGCGGTTCCGCCGCTGCCACCAGTCGCGGAGCCACCCGAGCCCGCAGAACCGCCCGAGCCACCGCCCTCCGCCGAGGCGTCTCCCTGCGTCGCGGAAGACCCACTGCCACCGCACCCCGCGAGCAAGACGACCCCGGTTCCAAGACACAAGGCGCTCCAGAATCTCATCGTTCACCTGCCAAGCGAGCTGTCCGCGTCCATGGTCAACGACGCGGGCAGCAGACGTCAAGGCAGAGCCCCGGGCTTGTCACATCACCGGCGGTCGCAGCGACACACTCGAGCGCGGCGGCGGATACAGAAGCGTGAGGTGATACGTGCCCGAGTCGAGCTCGCTCTTCACTTCGAGACCGCTCCTGTGGAAGACGCCTAGCATCGAGGTGTTGGAGCAGAGCACGTCGGCGACGAAACCGGACAGGCCGCGCGCGCGGCCGATCTCGGCCATGCGCTGCATGAGCATCGTGCCGATACCCTTGCCCTGCAGATTGTCGCGCACCACGAATGCGATGTCGCCGAGGTTCGTGGCGGGGTCCACGTCGTAGCGAGCCATCGCCCAGATGTCCTCCGGATCGTCGGCGGGGCAGACGAGCAGCGCCATGTTGTGCGCGTAGTCGAGATCGACCAGCTTCTGCATCTCTTCGTGCGGATGGCTCTTCTTGTAGTGCATGAAGCGCGAGTAGGTGCTCTCGTCGCTGAGCCGGTAGAACATATCCTGCAGCTTCTCTTCGTCGCTGATGCGCACCGGGCGCACCAACACCTTCTCGCCACTCTTGAGCTCGACCACGCGCTCCTCTTCCCAGGGGTACGCGGTGCGCGAGGCAACCTGATCCGGAAACACGTAGTGGCGCTCTTTCGCCGCGGAGAGCAACTCGCCGCGATAGTCCGGGTGCGCGATGTCGATCAGCGCCGTCGTACGCTGGCGGATGCTCTTGCCCCACAGATCCGCGATGCCGTACTCCGTCACCACGTAGTGCACGTCACCGCGGCTGGTCACCACCCCGGCGCCCGCCTCCAGCGCCGCGCAGATGCGGCTGAGCGAGCCGTCCTTGGCCGTCGAAGGCAGCGCAATGATCGGCTTGCCACCGTCGCTGCGCGCCGCGCCGCGGATGAAGTCGACCTGCCCGCCGATGCCGGAAAAGAAGCGCCCCATCAGCGTGTCGGAGGCGACCTGCCCGGTCAGGTCCACCGCCAGCGCCGAGTTGATGGCGACCATGTTGTCGTTGCGGGCAACCGTGAACGGGTCGTTCGTGAACTCGCTCGGACGCATCTCGACCACGGGGTTGTCGTGCACCCAGTCGTACAGGCGCTGGCTACCCATGATGAACGAAGTGACGATCTTGCCGGGAAGGAGCGTCTTCTTCTTGCCCGTGATCACGCCACCGTCCACCAGGTCGATGACGCTGTCCGAGAGCATCTCGGTGTGCACGCCGAGGTCGACGCGATCGCCGAGCGCCTCGAGCACCGCGTGCGGGATACGCCCGATACCGGTCTGCAACGTCGCACCGCTCGGCACCAGACTGGCCACCAGCCGGCCGATCTCGCGGCAGATGTCGTCCAGCGGCTCGATTGCGAGCTCCGGCAGCGGGGAGTCGACCGGGACGAGGTGCGCGATGTCGCTCACGTGCACCATCGAGTCACCGAGCGTGCGCGGCATGCGCGGGTTGACCTCGGCAATGATGAGCTCCGCGCAATCGACTGCAGCGCGCACGATGTCCACCGACGCGCCCAGGCTGACGAAGCCGTGGGCGTCGGGCGGGCTCACCTGGATCATCGCCACGTCGATGCGCACCCGCCGCGAACGGATCAGCGCCGGGATCTCGGACAGGAACACCGGCATGAAGTCCGCGCGCCCCTCCTGCACCGCCTTACGCACGTTCGGGCCGATGAAGAACGCCGTGTGACGGAAGCGCCGCTCCATGCCGCGCTCGACGTAGGGCGCCTTGCCCAGCGTGAGCAGGTGCGTGATCTCGTTGTCCGCCAGGTGCCCGCCGTAGGTGATGAGGCCGTCCACCAGCGACCCGGGCTCGGCCGCCCCGGAGCCGATGAAAATCCGGCGACCGCGTGGAATGGCCTTGATGGCCTGCTCGACACTGCTGACGCGGGAGGCGTAACGCTCCTGCCAGGTCTGCTCGCTCATGATTGTCCTCTGCGTTTCGTCTCGATGAGTTCCAGCAGCCGCGCGAGGGCTTCGCGATCGTCGCGGCCGGTGGAGGTCACGTCAGGGTGCTCCGGCACTTCGTACTCAACGTCCGCGCCCGGCACACCCCTCAACTTTCCCTGTCGCACCGCCGCGTACAGCCCCTTGGCGTCGCGGCGCTCGGCTTCCGTCGCGGACACGTCAACGTACACCTCCAGGAAGGCTCGCGCTACGTCACGCGCTCGGTCGCGGAAATGGCGGAGGTGCGCCGTGGCCGGCACCAGCACCACGAAGCCCTGTCCAGCCAGTAGCGCCGCGAGGTTCGCGAGCGTGGCGTAGAAGGCGTCGCGCGCCGCAGCGTCGTAGCCGGGCTCCGGCCGGAGCAGAGCGCGCACCGCGTCGCTGTCGAGCATGAGCGTGGGCGTGTGGCGCTGCTCGAGCACTTCGCGGACGGCAGCGGCCAGCGTCGACTTCCCCGACGAGGGGCGCCCCGTGAACCACACAACGACTCCGGTCACGCGAACACGACCTCCGCGAAGTCCGGGTCGAAGCGCTCCGACTCGAGCGTGTACTCGATGAGGCGAAGTACCCGGTCGCGTGCGTCCGCTTGGACAGCCGGATACCAGACAGGATTTGCCACCACCAGACCGCGCCACGCCAAGAACGGCGCCGCGACATCCAGCAACTCCTGATCGCCGCTCTCCTCGAGGTACACGCTCCAGAAGCGATGCCACAACGAGCCGAGGGCGCCCTTCCAGGCCCCCGGCGCCTCCACGGCGAAGAAGACGTAGTTTACCGCCATGCAGGTCACATCGTCCGCCGGATCGCCCCGGCAGCCGCGGGCCGCGTCGAGCAGGCTCAGCTTCGATGCGTCGTCGAAGAGCACGTTGAACGGGTGGAAGTCGCCGTGTGTGCGTGAAAGACGCCGGTCGCGGCTGCGGAGCCTATGGCGCCACTCGAGGCAGCGCCGTTCGATCGCCTCGAGCCGTTCGCGCGGTGCGGCGGGGACGTCGTCGGGGTAGCCGTCAACGATGCCGGCCACGCCCTCGCCACTTCCGACGAGATCACGCAGCGCGCGAACATATCGGTGATCGTCCTCGCGCTTTTCCGAATGCAGCTCGACGAGGTAGCGCGAGAGCTGCTCGGCGTGGTCCATGTCCGTAGGCTCGAGGCTGCCGCTGTGCGCGATCCGCCTGAGCTCGTCGGCGTACACGTGCCCTTCAGCGAAGCTGGTCAGCAGGTAGAATTCGCCGGTTCCAGTCAGCGAGACCAGCCCTTCGCCGTCCTTCTTGATCGCGCCGACATCGAGCGCCTCGACGTGCCGCGGGATCTGCCCGAACGTGTCGTAGCCGAGCAGCATCTCCGCGGCGCGATCGGCGCGGCGGTCATGGCCGAACACGTCCGGGCTCGCTGTGTGGAACACGAGCCGTCGCTCGCGGCCCCCGGCATCGCGCACGCGGAGCTTCAGCGGCGCGCCGTAGCCCGCCGCCTTCACGGTCGCTTCGTCCTCGCCCTCGTCAGTGGCAAAGGGCTCCACCTCGAGCAGCGTCGCCCCCGGCAACACCCGGGCCACGACGCCGGCCAGCGCCGGGGCAATGTTGGCAGCGAATTTCCTGGGCAAGGCAGCTCCTTTCCGTGCGGCGTGCACGCTCCACGCCAAGATAGGGATGGGTTTGCCGGGCGCCCCCCGGCAGCGAGCGGCACCCGTCTTGCACGCTGATTTCCGCATGACCACGCGCGTCACCATCGACGACTACATGTCCAGAAGCCCCCACTCGATAGGCCAGGAGCAGTCGCTCGTCGTGGCCCACGAGTTGATGCGCAAACACGCTGTCCGGCACCTGCCGGTGCTGCACGGCGGCCAGCTCGTCGGCTTGCTGTCGCTCAGGGACCTTCATCTGGTCGAGACCCTGCCGGATGTCGATCCAGCCAAGGTGACGGTGGAAGAAGCCATGAGTGGGGATCCTTTCGCCGTCCCGCCCGGAAGCGGTCTCGCCGAGGTCGCCGAGCAGATGGCCGAGCACAAGTACGGCTCGGCTGTGGTGATGGAAGGCACGAGGATCATAGGGGTCTTCACCACGGTGGACGGCATGCGCGCGCTGGCGCATCTGCTGCGGTCGCCCCCGCCGTGATCTTCCTCGAGGGGCTCACGCCCCTCGAGCACCCCGACGCGATTCGTCCTGCTCATCGTGTCGCTCGCCGACCGCTGCGGGCTTTCGCGCACGAACTGCGCATTGGGCGGATGCTACGCGCAGGAACGGCTACCCCTGCGGACCCTGGAGATCCTGACATCCTACTGACAAAGTCGCCTCGTCAGAACGCTTTCCATGGCTCCGAACGTCGACCCGGACTGCAAGCTGCGGCTGCCCGCGACGTTTTCCTGGATGCGGCGGTCACAATCCGCGGGCTCGGAGCCACATGGGATCGGACGGGAAGGAGCAGTCGATGGATGCGGGCGGCGCCAGACAACTGGACGGACAGGAGTCGGAGGGAGCCGTCGCCTTGAGCCCGGAGGACGCCGAGATCGCGGCGGCCATCGGGCGCGGCGACCACCGTGGAGCGCTCGCGCTGTGCGCGCGGCATCACGCTGCGGCCGTCGGCCGGCTTTGCATGGCAATGGTCGGCTCGCAGGCGGAGGCTGAAGATCTCGCACAGGAGACACTGCTGGCCGCCCACGACGGCTTCGAAGGTTGGCGCGCCGACGGCTCGGTGCGGGCGTGGCTTTCGGCCATCGCGCGCCGCAAGTGCGCGCGGCACCTGGAGCGCAGCCGCCGCCAGCAGAACCGGCTCAGGCTGGTGCACGACGCGGCGCGCGCGGGCACCGAGGATCATGTGCTGCTCAAGCAGCGCGCCGAACGCGCCCGCGCCGCGCTGTCGCACATCCGTCCGAGCGAACGCGAGGCGCTGCTGCTCAGGTACGTCGCGGAGCTGAGCTTCCGCGAGCTGGCCAGCGCCTGCGGCATCGAGGAAGCGGCAGCGCGCAAGCGCGTGTCGCGTGCGATCGCGCGGCTGCGCGAGATCGCGGTGAAGGAGTAGAGCGATGACCGACGAACTGAAGGTCGAGTGCACGGAGATCGAGGAACGCATGGCGGAGGTGCTGGACGGCAGCGCGCCCGAGGCGCTGTACGACCACATCGCCGATTGCGACGCCTGCCGCGACGCGCGCCACGAGGCCGAGCTCGGCGGAGCGCTCGCCAGCGACGCCGGCGCCGACTACCAGCCGCCAGAAGACATGGAGAGCCGGGCGCTCGCCGCGCTGGACGCGCGCGGCGGCGCGGAGCCCCGCGCGACCGGGACCGCGACCGGGTCCGGATCCGGGACCGCGACCGGGTCCGGGACCGCAACCGGGTCCGGGACCGCGACCGGGTCCGGGACCGGGACCGAATCCGGACCCGCGACCGCGGACGCCCACGCGACACTCCCCTCCGTGGAGGAGCCCGAGCCCTCCACCGGCACGGCCGCCGCAAAGAGCGCCGACAAGCCGGCGAAGACCGAGCCGATGCCGGCGACCGCCAGCGCGCAGAAAGCCGGATATCAGCCGCGGACGAAGGCCCTGATCGCCGGGGGCGCCACCGTGCTGGCCCTCGCCGCCGGCATCGCGCTGCTCGTCGGCAGGGGCCACAAGGGCTGGAGCACGAGCGGCCAGGCCTGGCGCGGCAGCGTCGAGCACGTCGCCCGCGCCGCGCAGGGCAAGGGCGGGCTCGAGCTCTGCGATCCCGACGGCAGGTCGTGCGCGCCGGTCGCGGGAGGCGGCGCGGTGCCGGCAGGCTCGCTGCTCAGGACGGATGCGCACACGCGCGCATACGTGAAGCTCGCCGACGGCACACAGATCGCATTGGATCGTTCGACGCGGCTCGCCCTGGTCGGCGGCGCCGGGCGCAGCGCCCGCCTCGAGCAAGGCGCGATCGTCGCCGACGTGGCGCACATCGAGGGACAGACCGCGAGCTTCGCGGTGCCGCACGGCAGCGTGCGCGTGCTCGGCACCAAGTTCTCGCTGCGCGCCGACAACCGTTCGTCGTCGGTGGACGTGAGCCGCGGAACCGTCGAGCTCTCCGACAGCGACGGCCACACGGTCAGCGTGCGCGCCGGTGAGCAAGGGCGGCTGTTCGAGAAGCTGCCGCCGTACGTGAGCGCCGCGCCGGGGATGGCCGAGGCGCTGGCATGGAGCGAGTCGGCGACGGCCGAGCCCGATCCGGAACAGGTCGAGGTCCGGGGCCTGGGCGAGCTCAGCGCTCGCAAGCCCGGCAGCGACAAGGACCTGGATCACGCCGTCTCGCTCAGCTCGCACTCGGTGAAGGTGCGCATCGCAGGCAGCGTGGCGCGCACCGAGGTCGACGAGACCTTCACCAACAACACGAACAAGGTGCTGGAAGGCGTCTACCGCTTCCCGCTGCCGCCCGACGCGAAGATCGAACGGCTGGCACTGGAAGTGAACGGCAAGCTGGAGGAAGGCGCCTTCGTCGATCGCGATCGCGCCGCCGCCATCTGGCGCGGTGCGATCGTCAACGCAGCTCCGCAGATGCGCCAGCGCATCCACGACGAGATCGTATGGGTGCCCGGCCCCTGGCACGACCCGGCGCTGCTCGAGTGGCAGCGCGGCGGTCGCTTCGAGCTCAAGATCTATCCGATCCCGAAGAAGGGCTCGCGGCGCGTGGTGCTGGCCTACACGCAGGTGGTCAAGCCCACCGGCGGCGTCCGGCGCTACACCTATCCGCTCGCCTACGATCCCGGCGGCTCCACCCGCATCGGCCACTTCAAGCTCGACGTGGAGCTGCGCGGCAACGACGCGGGCTTCGGCGTGAGGGCGCGCGGCTACGAGCTTTCGCACTCGTCCCAGGGCGGCGTCGATCACCTGACCATGAGCGCCGACAACTTCGTGCCGAGCGGCGATCTCGGCATCGAGTACGCGCTGCCCGACCGCGACAAGGAGCTCAGCGCCTGGGCGTACCAGCCGTCCGCATCCGACAAGGCAGCGAAGAAGGTCGACGCGAAGGACGACGACAGCGAAGCCGACGACGCCTCGCCCTACGTCGCCATCGCATTGCGCCCGCGCCTGCCGCGCGCGGCCTCCGGCGACCAGCCCCGCGTGCTGGCGTTCGTGGTGGACAGCAGCCGCTCGATGTTCGGCGAGCGCTACCGCCGCGCGACGGCGCTGACCGCCCGCGTGGTGCGCGAGCTCGATCCGCGCGACCGCTTCACGGTGCTGGCCTGCGACACGACGTGCCGCGTGATGCCGGGTGGGCTGCGCGAGCCGAGCGCCCAGAGCGCGGGTGAAGCGCGGCGCTTCCTCGAGAGCGTCACGCCCGAGGGCGGCTCGGATCCGACGGCGGCAGTGAAGAGCGCGCGAAAGGCCACGAACGACGCCAACGCCCGCGAGCTCAAGGTCGTGTACATCGGCGACGGCACGCCCACCGTGGGCGCCATCCGGCCGGCGTACATCACCGGCGAGGTAGAGGACGCGCTGCCCGCGGGGCGAGGCAGCGTGACAGCCGTCGCCATCGGCGCCGACGCGGACAGCGACTCGCTCCAGGCGATGGCGCGGGCGGGCGGCGGCGTGGTGGTGCCGTACGCGCCCGGCCAGAGCACGGCCGAAGCCGCCTACGCGGTGCTCGGCGCGACCTACGGCGCCACACTCAGCGACGTGAAGGTGAAGCTCCCCGACGGGCTGGTGGCGGTCGCGCCGCGGAAGCTCGACACCATTCCGGCCGGCGGCGAGTCGTTCGTGGTAGCACGCATGACCAAGCCCCAGCTCAGCGGCAGCATCGAACTGACGGGCAAGGTCGGCAAGCAGCCGTTCGAGCAGCGCTACCCGCTGCACGTCTCGGCCAGCCGCGCCAAGGGCAACGCCTTCGTGCCGCGGCTCTACGCAGCGCTGCGCATCGGTGATCTGGAGCGCGCGAGCACGCCTTCGGCGAAGAAGGAAGCCATCCATCTGTCGAGCGAGTTCAACGTAGCCAGCCGCTACACCTCGCTTCTGGTGCTGGAGAGCAAGGCGATGTTCCGCGCATTCGGGCTGGACCAGAACCGCTCCACGGTCGAGTGGACCGGCGAAGACGAGGCCGAAGGGACGGCGTCGAGCGGCGAGATCGCCGACGACGGCGACGACGAGGCCAAGGACGACCTGATCGGTGGAGCTGCGGGGTTCAAGAAGAAGGGCGCGGGCAGCTTCGCCATGGGAGGCGCCGGCCTGGGACGTGCGGCCCCGTCGCATCACTCCGCACCGAAAGCCCGTCCGGCTGCCAAGCCCATGCCGACCAATCCATTCGACAGCGCTTCGGGCAACACGACCGCTGCTCCGCCCGCAGTCGCCTCCGGCCCGCAGTCGGAGGCATTCGAGCCGACTCCGCGGCCGCGGGACTGGGAGCGCCCGCGCCGCTGGATCCCCATGCGCCGCGTGTGGCAGCGCCACGGAAGCGTCACCACCGAGCGCATCACACCCAAGGCCGCGAGCATGACGGCCATCGCCGACGCCGAACGCGCCTTCGACAACAACAAGAACAGCCGCAACGCGGTCAAGAAGCTGTACACGCTCTACGAGCTGGCCGGGCAGGTCGATCGCGCTGGCAGCCTCGCCGAGCGCTGGTCGAAGAAGGATCCGCTCGATCCGGGGGCACTGACGGCGCGCGCTGACATGGCCGCCGAGCGCGGCGACCGCGCGCAGGCGATCCGCATCCTGGGCAGCGTGGTCGACATTCGTCCCGGCGACGTCGCCTCGCAGAAGCGTCTGGCGCGGCTCGAGCGCTGGGCGGGACATCCGGAGCTCGGTTGCCGCTTCTCGCTCGCTATCGCGCAGATCCACGACAAGAGCGCCAAGCTGCTGGCCGAGGCGGTGCGCTGCGGCCGCTCCGCGGGCGACAGCCGTATCGCCGACGCCATGCTCGCGGCCGCCGACGACGCGACGCAGAAATCCGCCCAGGCCCTGCTCGACAAGCCCGCACCCGACCTCGACAGGCTCCGCGGCGATCTGAAGCTGGAAGCGAGCTGGAGCGGCGATAGCGCCGATCTGGATCTCGCCCTGCTCCACCCGGACGGCGATCGCGTCTCCTGGCTCGGCGCGCCCACGCACTCCGTCATCACGGCGCGCGACGTGACCAGCACGCACGGCGAGGGGCTCGCCCTGCGCGGCGCCAAGCCCGGCGAGTACGTCATCGAGCTGACGCGCGTGTCGGGCCGCGGTCCCGTGCACGGCCAGGTGGTGGTCACCGTCGCCGGTACGACGCGCACCCTGCCCTTCGTGCTCGACGGCGAGCGCAAATCCCTCGGCCTGGTCCGCATCGCCATGCGCTCGAAGCTCGTTCCACTGGGCAGCGGCTGGCGCGGACGCCGGCCGGCGTTCTAGTGCCCGGCTGCTGCTCAGGGCCCGAGGCGCTTCTCGAGCAGGTGCGCGTCCTGCCCTCGCGGGTAGTACTCGCGTATCGTCCGCACGATCCGGAAGCCCTCCTTCAGGAACAGGTCCAGCGCCGCCAGGTTCGCCTCCGCCGTGGCGAGCTCGATGCGCGCCACGGCGAGCGAGCGCGCCTCGGCCTCGACATGCCATAGCAGGCGGCGACCTATCCCGAGGCCGCGCGAAGCCGGCTCCACCGCGATGGCGTCGAGCCGAACGATGCGTTGGGAGCCGGGGCGCATCACGGCAAAGCCGAGTCGCGCGCCGCCGCGCACGGCGAGCCAGGTGTGCGCATCCGGCTCATCGGACATGGAGACGGTATGCCGCGCCGAGCTCGGCGAGTACTCGGCGAACGCTTCGCTCGCGAGCGCGGCGATGAACGCCACGTCCGAGCGCTGACGGGTGCGGATATCAAGGTCCAAATCCAGCAGCAAACCTGACGCTTCGCAGGGCGATCGGCAATGCACGGCCGGGTGCCCGGTCTTCCGCTCGATCCGTCAACCCCGCGGATCTGTTCGGGCATTCAGCGGAGGCCGGAGCGCGCGCGAATCGCCGCCGCGTCGCGGCCGGGCGGGGGCGGATACCACGGACGGTGCAGCGTGCCCCGGGCGATGATATCAGTTGCCGCGGTGCGGCCCGCCGAGCGTTCCCCATGACCGGTACCCAGCTCCTCGTATTGGTCACGATCGCGCTGTTCGTGGCGGGGTTCGTCGAGGTCTTCCTGCATCGGCGCAACCTCGGTCGCATGCGCATCCGCGTGCACGTCAATGGCACGCGCGGCAAGTCGAGCGTCACGCGGCTCATCGCCTCGGGCCTGCGCGAAGCGGGCATCGTCACCTGCGCCAAGACCACCGGCACGCTGGCCCGGATGATCCTTCCGGACGGGCAGGAGCTGCCCATCTTCCGTCCGGCGGGGCCGAACATCATCGAACAGAAGCGCATCATCGCCACGGCTGCCGCCTACCAGGCGGAAGCGTTGATCGTGGAGTGCATGGCGCTGCAGCCCGAGCTGCAGGCACTCTGCGAGCTGAAGATGATCCGCGCCACTCACGGCGTCATCACCAATGCGCGCCCCGACCATCTCGACGTGATGGGCCCGGACGACCGGCACGTGGCGCTCGCGCTCAGCGGCATGACGCCGGTGAAGGGACGTCTGTACACGGCGGAGCAGGAGCAGCTCGACGTGCTGCGCGAGGCGGCGGAAGATCGCGGCACCGAGCTCATCGCGATCGGCAACGACGACGTGGCCTCTGTCACGGAGGAGATGCTCGCCGGGTTCGGCTACACCGAACACCCGGACAACGTCGCGCTGGCGCTGCGCGTCCTTGTCGACCTCGGCGTGGAGCGCGAGGTCGCGATCCGCGGCATGTGGAACACTCCGCCCGACCCCGGCGCCCTGACCGAGCACCAGCTCGACTTCTTCGGGCGGCGGATCGTGTTCCTCAATGGGTTTGCAGCGAACGACCCGGTGTCGACGCAGCAGCTCTGGGACACGGCGACGGCCGAGCACCCCGACGTGGAACGCCGCATCGCCATCTTCAACTGCCGCGCGGATCGGCCCGACCGCTCGATGCAGCTCGGATCGGAATTTCCGCTGTGGTCGCCTGCAGATTTCGTGGTGCTGATGGGGACCGGCACGTACCTGTTTGCCCGCGCCGCGGCCAAGGCGGGCTATGACGCCTCGAGACTGGTGGTGGTGGAGGACCTGCGCGTGGAAGAGATCTTCGAACGGCTGGTGAGCCTGGTCGAGTCGTCGGCGTTGATCATGGGGATGGGCAACATCGGCGGACAGGGCCTGGATGTCGTCCGGTATTTCAAGAACCGCTCGGTGCTGGAGGAGGCCGCGTCATGATCGAGCTGTTGCCCCTGGCTGTCGGCATCGGTCTGGCGATCAGCCTGCTCTTCACCGAGATGTTCGGCATCGCGGCAGGCGGCATGATCGTGCCGGGCTACCTGGCTTTGAACCTCACGCGACCGATCGACGTCGCGCTGACCATCGCGGCGGGATTCGTAACGTTCGCGATCGTGCACACGCTCTCGTCGTTCATGATCATCTACGGGCGCCGGCGGACGGTGCTGATGATCCTGGTCGGCTACCTGATCGGGGTGTTTCTGCGCTGGGCGACCGGAGGTATCCAGGTGGGCGGAACGGAGCTGACGGTCATCGGCTTCATCATCCCGGGGCTCATCGCCATCTGGCTGGATCGTCAGGGAATCGTGGAAACGACCTCGGCGCTGGTGACGGCCGCCGTCGCGGTGCGGCTGATCCTGATCGTGATCCTCGGAACGGAGCTTCCCGGATGAAGCGGGTCTACTGGCGTCCACCGGGAGTGTCGCGCGGCGCGCTAGCGCTGATCGCCGTCGTTGCCGTCGCCGCGCTGGTTGCGGTCGAGGCTTTCCCGGTCAAGCGCAAGCAGCACTACTACAGCGAGAAGATAGCCGCCGCCAAGCTGGCACTGCGCGCGTTTACCGAGATCAAGGCCGAGAAGGTCCGCCGCGGCATCCCCATCGACCCCGAGGGGGACCCGGGCAAGACGGGGCTCATCGGCCAGCCGCTGTCGACCGTGACCTCCAACACCGGCTACATCACCGCCAAGCGGACCAGCGTGAACCCGAACTTCGCTGCCGTGCTGGTCCAGCTGCTCAAGACCGCCAAGGTGAAGCAGGGCGATATCGTCGCCGTGGGCGTGTCGGGTTCGTTCCCCGCTCTGAACGCCTGCACGTTCGCCGCGCTCCAGACGCTGAAGCTCCATCCGATCGTGATCGCCAGCGCGTCCGCCTCCGAGTGGGGCGCCAACAACCCCGAGCTGCTCTGGATCGACATGGAGCACCTGCTCGTGCGAAAAGCAGGTATTCGGCTTCCACTCGATTGCTGCGTCCCGCGGCGGCATCGATGACCGCGGCTTCGGCATGTCGAAGGAAGGCCGACGCATCATCGACGCGGCGATCGAGCGCAACCAGCTGGAGATGATCGAACCGCATTCGCTCGTCGACTCGATCGACAAGCGAATGCAGATCTACGACGCCGCCGCCGGCGAACGTCCGATCAAGGCCTACATCAACGTGGGCGGCGGCACGGCGTCGGTCGGCACACACGTGGGCAAGAAGGAGTTCCGGCGCGGGCTGAATCTGGAGCCGCCCCACAAGAGCGGGCTCGTCGATTCGGTGATGCTGCGCTTCTCCGAGCGCGACGTGCCGGTGATCCACCTCACTGGCATCGAGGGCATCGCGCGCAAGTACGGCCTGAGCATCGTGCCGGAGGGGATACCGCCCATCGGCGAAGGCAACATCTTCGTCAAAGCCGAGTACAACCGTTGGTTGGCGGGCGGCGGGCTGCTCTTGATTTTCCTGGTGATGCTCGCGTTCATCCGGATGGACGTGGGGCTGCGCATCCTGCGCGGTGGGCACAAAAAGCAGAACGCCACGCAGCCACAGCAAATGATCTGAGCGCCCCGCCGCGCCGCGTTGCCGGGCGCCCATGCTGCGCCCGCAACCCAGCGCGGCGCAGGGCTTGCGCGATCCCCCGCGCGAAGTTCTTGCGCGACGCGGGCCGCAGTGGTTCACTTCTTGCTACGGATCAACACCGCCATGCCCTCCATCCGGAGCATCCTGGTTCCCGTCGACTTCTCGGACTGTTCTGCCGAGGTGGTCGAACACGCGGCGGAGCTTGCGCGCGGCCTGGGCGCACAGCTTCGGGTGCTGCATGTGGTCGATCCGCCCGGAGGTATCGCTCTCGACACCCCGCTCGAGATCGGCCAGGACGGAAGGGACACGCAGACCGTCATCGAGTACCTCGCAGACGATGCGGAACAGCGGCTGCCGCGCTACCTGGAACAGCTCGACAACGTGTCGGTCCAGAGCATGGTCCGCATCGGACCCCCGGCAGATACCATCGTCGACGCCGCCGACGAGATCGGCGCCGATCTGATCGTCATGGGAACGCACGGCCGCACGGGGCTCGCGCACATGCTGCTCGGAAGTGTCGCCGAGCAGGTGCTCCGGCGCACGAGACGCCCGGTCGTGACGATCCGCTCGGAACACGGAGTTCGCTGCAAGGCGAAGAGCTGCAACTGGTGCAACTCCGGCGTCACCGAGGCCGAGCGCCGGGTGCGCGCCGAGGCGGACGGCTAGCTCAGCGCGCTTTCCGACTTGCCGAGCTGGAGCGCGGGCTGGAGGTCAGCCCCGGGTTCGAGGCTGCGGTGGAGCACCGCGGGCGGCAGGATCCCGCGCTGGCGGAAAGCGAGCAGGATGCGCTTCATCACGTCCGTCTCGAACGGCTTCTCGTACTTGGTGTCCACCACGTAGGCCTTGCCGCGAAGGTGGATGGCTACGTAGTCCTTCTCGATCACCTGCTTGATGAAAACATCGATCGGCTTGTCGAGGTAGACGTAGCGGCTGCTCAGGATGCCCTCGCTGATAAGCCGTTCGGCCAGCTCGATGTCCTGATCCACCCCGATGTAGAAATCGAACTGCACCTGCATCTCCAGCGCGCCGTAGTTGCCGCAGGAAGAGACGTCGGTGAGGATCTTGTTGTTGGGGATGGTGACGACGTTGTGGTCGAGCGTGAACATCTGCACCGAGCGCAGACCGATCTTGATGATGTCACCGTACTCGCCGCCGTACTTCACGCGATCGCCTACCTGGAACGGGCGATCGAACATGATCGTGACCCCGGCGATCATGGCAGCGACCAGATCGCGCATGGCGAAGCCGATCGCCACCGCAAGAGTGCCGCCGACGAGTGCGAGCACCGTCTGGTTGATCTGGAAGCTCAGGCCGATGACGATCCCGCCCGTGGCGAAGTAGGCGAAAAAGCGCGTGAAAGACTCGATCTTCTGGAACATCAGGCGGCGGTGCGCGAAGCGCGCACTGACCCGATCCACCACGCTGCTCAGGAACCTGAGCGCAATCATCACGCCGATGATGACGAAGACCGAAAGCAGCACGCCGCTCCAGCGGACGAAGCCGACAATCTTGGACAGGTCCTTCGATGCGTCGGTCAGCTGCTGGGCCGAGGCGACCGATGACGCCGAGACGGACGCGAAAAAAGCCGCGAGCGATAGCCATCTGTTCCGGATCGCATTCATGTCGTCCTCCGTTACTCGGTCTTGACGGCCGCTAGCAGGTGTCGTCTCTGCAAAAATCGCGTGACCGCCCGGAACCACCCCCAGCTCACCCGGTAGCGGCTGCCAATGTGATCGAGGTAGCCCCGGAAACTCGCGTAACGGATGGCGTCGTTCACCTCCCTGAGCGACAGCATGGTCGCCGTGATGATGTCGTCCACCTCCGCCAGCTCGAGCTGCACGATGGCCCGGAGAACGAACACCGCGGGGTCCGGCAACCGCTCGAGGTCGCTGGTATCGGGCGCGTTGAACAGCTGCACGAGGACCCGGCTGTCGGGGTCAACGCGGAGCGACTCCCGCCAGAAGTGGATCGCCACGGCCGGGTTCCCACCCGCATAGTCCCACAAGAGGCGGTAGTAGCTCGCTTCGGTACGCGCCAGCTGCTCGGCGTAGAACTCCCGGTCGGGCTCCTCGTCCGTAATGAGCTCGTCGAAGTGCGGCTCTATGCCCGCCTTTCTCGAGCGCTTCTCGAGCAACTCGGCGATGCCTTCCTCCGACCAGGGCTGCATCACGATGACATCGTCGAACAGCGGCCGCGCGCCCCGCGCCCGCTCCACGTACTGCCAGATGACGGACCCCATGCAGAAAACCCAGGTGCACGTGATGCTCGATTCGCGTGCGAGCGCGAGCAGCGCGTCCAGGTCGTCGAGCCCCCCGATGGTCGGGCGCACCAGGCGCTGGGCGTCGTCCACGAGAAGCGCGTTGTCCTCGGTGCGCGCGTTTATCCGCGCGATGATCGTCGTGTCATCGGCGCCCTCGTCGAGCTCGAGCGCACGGCGTAGCTCGCGACGGAACTCGGCGATGCCTCCGGGAGGACAGTCCACCACGATCGAATCGGGGCGCGTGCGATGGATGCGCTGGAGCAGCGTCGTCTTGCCGCTCCCGCGTTCGCCGACCACCGAGAAGACGCCTCCGCCCGGCGCGTCGATGCAACGCACCACCTCGTCGACCTCGCCGTCCGCGACGGTCGGCACCAGCAACCCGGCCGCCTGCTCGGGATCCAGCGCCGCGTAGCACTCGGGGTCGAGCGGCTCGCTCGGGACCTCGTCGTCGCGCTCCTTGGCCTGCTTGGCGATCTCCCGCCGGAACCAGTACGCGAGCACCCGGCGCGTCACGTTGAAACCGCTCACGTAGCTGCGCGCCAGTCGGCCGACACCGACGCCGATCAGGTATCCGCCACCGAGCGCCGCGGCGACGAAGCTGCTCCAGCCCTCCTGATGCGCGATCAGCCACTCGGTGAAGGCGTTCTTGCGCCGCGCCTGCATGCGCTCGAAGATCACGGGGCGCCACCAGCGCACGATCACGAGGAAGATAGGCAGAGCCGCCAGCCAGCAGGTGCCGAGCACCCAGCTGTAGATCGTGCCCTTGCCTACGAGCTGTGTGGTCAGAGACAGCGTCAACCCGACCAGGACGATCACGCGGCCAATCAAGCGTAGCGAGCGCAGACGCAGCTGATCGGTGTTCTTGCGCCGACGTCGGCGGCCGCGACGCGCGAGAAATTCATCGAGCGCGTCGACGACGATGATGCCGCCGATGGTCCAGCTGAGCACGGTCCAGAAGATCTGGACCTCGTACAGACCCTCGACGACGGTGCCGGCGAAACTCATGGCAAGCCACACCAGGACAAGCCACTCGAGGGGCTTGTGCACGCGCAGCACGAGCCCCGCGAACCGTTCGCCCCAGTGCAGGGCCCGATGCCGGCGGGTGGGACGGCCGGGACTCCGCGCGGCGTCGCGGAGCCGATCGCGAAGCCCTCCGAGCACCTCCCCTGCGCGGCGGCGCCACCAGAAGAAAGCGAAGAGCAGTGCTAGCAGCTTCAAGAGCGAAACCGTCGCGAAGACATCGCCCGTGCGATCGCGGTCGGGCGACTTGAGGCCGACGACCCAGTGAGCCGTCGCAAGAACGTGGAAGCGAGTGACCAGCGTGACCTGGCGGATCTCGGCGCGTGCCTGCTCCAGGCCGCTGGGACTGAACCCGGTCAGGCTGCTGCGCTTGCCCGAGGAGAGCCAACGGTAGAGCGCGAGCCTGTTCTTGTTGAGCTCCTCGACCTGCTCGAGAAGCATGTTCGCGCGCGACCAGCGCACCGAGCTCGTCTTCTTCTCGAGCTTCTTCTCCTCGGCAAGCACGTCCTTGCGCAGCCGGTCGGCCACGCTGCGGTCGACGGCGGCGCCCGCCGTGTCGAGCCGGTCGACGCCTGCGCGCGGAATCGCACTTTCGCCGGCGGATACTTCGTCCAGCGCCGCCGACAGATCCGAGCGAGCGCCGCGCAGGGTCTTGATCAGCTCGTCGTAGAGGGTGTCGGCCGCGGTCGCGGTGGCGTCGTGGTCCTGTAGCTTCTGGATCAGGTCGGAAACGCGACGACGCCATTCCAGCGTTCTCTCCGACTGCCGGGTGATCTCGTGCTGCTGCCGGATGAGATCCGCTTCGTAGCGCGCCTGCTTCTCGCGCACGCCCAGCAGGCGCGCGCGTTCCTGCGCCACGAGCCGCACCGCTTCGGATCGCGCCTTCTTGAGATCCTGCAGGGCCTTCTGGCGATCACTGGCAGCCTTTTCCGCCTGCTGTTCAGCGCTGTTGAGGCCCTTGGCAACAGTCTTCTTCGCTTCTGCTGCCGCCTGCTTTTCGTGCTCGGCGAGAAGCGCGGCGCGCTTCTTCGCTGGCAGGGAGAGGAACGCGTAGCGGGCCTTGTCGAGATCGAGGCTTGCCTGCCACAGCGTCCGCTCGTCCACCGGCATGGCTTCCGGAGCGGCGTCCTGGGCGCCGGCGTCGAGCGTCTTCGGCTTTGGCTTCGCGGGTTTCCGTAGCTTCTTCTCCGGCGCGGGGGCTGGCGCGGCGGCCCGTGGCGCCGCGCCGGCAATCAGCGCCGAGAGGCGCCGCCGCTCGACGCCGATCGCGAGCTCGTCGTCGAGCCGCACGTCGAACAGGGTCGCCGGTGCGACGTCCGGCCCGAGCTTGCCGGCGATCAAAGCCTTGATGCTGTGGGCCTTCCGCGCGAGGACCTTGACGTCGTTTCGGACGGGCTCAGCGCCAGCATCGGCCCGGGCCGCCCCTGCGTCGCCAACTCCCCCGTCCGCTGCGCGAGCATCAGTCGAAACGACCAGCAGGCACGAAAATGCCAGCGCAAATCCGAAACGGAACGCCCTACGGACAGGCATCCGCCTTGTCTTAGGCCGCCGGGCAGCCGGCAACAAGGCGGATGGAGTGCTGTTCATCGAAAGCCCGGGTGGACCACGCTAGCGCGCTCCGGAACGCCATGATAGCTAGCGCATTCGACGATGTGGAGGAGCGCGGGCCCAGTGGATTGGGCGGTTTTCGCGGGCGCGGTGCTCTGCACGATGCTCGTCAACCGCTTGCTGTTCGGCGGCGCGACGCATCGCATCTCCTTCCGCGAGGCAGCGCTGCGCAGCACCGTGTGGGTGCTGGCGGCAGCTGGATTCGCCGGCTTCATCTTCTACCGGCACGGCCACCACCAGGCGATCACTTTCGCGGTCGCGTATCTCGTCGAGCAGTCGCTTTCGGTCGACAACCTGTTCGTCTTTTTGGTGGTCTTTACCTACTTCTCTATCAGCGACGCTGTACCAGGCGCGCGTCCTCACCTGGGGCGTCGCCGGCGCCGTGTTGATGCGCGCCGCTTTCATCCTGGCCGGGACGGCGCCTGCTCCACCACTTCCACTGGATGATGTACGTGTTCGGAGCCTTCCTCCTGTACACGGCGCTGAAGCTCGGCTTGCGCAAGGAAGAGGAGACGATCAATCCTGAAGACAACGTGGCGTTGAAGCTCGCGCGGCGCTTCCTTCCCGCGACGACAAGCTCCATGGCGACCGCTTCTTCGTGATCGAGAACGGCAAGCGACTCGCCACGCCGCTGATGCTGGTGCTGATCGTGATCGAGTTCACGGACGTGATGTTCGCGGTCGACTCGGTGCCAGCCGTGCTCGCCATCTCGAAAAACACGTTCATCGTCTACACATCGAACATCCTGGCCGTGCTGGGCTTGCGCTCGCTGTACTTCCTCCTGGCGGGGATGATGAGTCGCTTCCACTACCTGGACATCGGACTGGCCTGCATCCTCGGCTTCGTCGGGCTGAAGATGATTGCAGGCGAGCTCGTGCACATCCCCAATCTGGTGTCGCTCGGCGTGATCGCGCTGATGCTGGGCGTGGCGGTCGCGGCATCGCTCCTGCGCCCGAACAGGCCCTCCCCGAGCGTGGCGGACAAGTAGCTCCGGACGATCGGATGACTTTTGGGGGTTTGCAGCCCGGACGCGGCGACGCAAGGTAGCGATGGCTCGGCGGACCGCCGACCGCCCCGGACCCCATTCCAGAAGATGCGCCTGCCTGTCTCGACCTATCGCATCCAGCTCGGCGCTGGCTTGTCGCTGGACCGTGCGCGCTCGTTGGTCGACTACCTGGCCGCGTTGGGCGTGGATTTCCTGTATCTCTCGCCGGTGCTGGCCGCGCGCAGCGGCAGCACGCACGGCTACGACGTCGTCGATCCCCGGCGCATCGACCCGGAGCTCGGCTCGCGGCATGACCTCGAGGAGCTGGCGCGTACGCTCGAAAGCCATGGCATGGGTCTGTTGCTGGACATCGTGCCGAACCACATGGCAGCCGACACGGAAAACCCCTGGTGGTTCGACGTGCTGTCCAGGGGCCGCGATTCGGCTTACGCCGATTTCTTCGACATCGACTGGTCAGCGGGGGGACCCGGTCTCGAAGGGCGCGTGCTCTTGCCGATCCTGGGCGAAAGTCCGGCCGCGGTCGCTGCACGCGGCGATCTCCGCGCGGTGCGGGAGGGCGGCGCGCTGCTCCTCGCGTACTTCGATCGGCGCCTGCCGCTGTGCGCACGCAGCTGGCCGCTCGTGCTCGAGCCTGCACTGGCACGGGTCGACGCTGACGAGCTCGGCGCGATCGTCGAACGCGCGAGAGCGCTGCCCGGTCTCGACGCCGCAGAGCGCCGCCGCCAGAGCGAAGCGCTGCACGCGAGGCTCGAGAGCCTGCTTCGAGCGGAAGCTGACGTGCGTGACGCCGTGGATGCCGAGCTCGCTGCGGTCGCCAGGGAACCGGGGCGCGGGCGATTGCTTTCGCTTCTGGAAGAGCAGCACTACCGCCTCAGGCTCTGGAACGGTCCACTGCCGCTCAACTACCGGCGGTTCTTCGACGTGAGCGGGCTGGTCGGCCTCAGGGTGGAGGCTCCGCTCGTATTCAAGGAGTCGCATGCGCTGCTGCTCGACCTGGTGTCCCGCGGGCTCGTCCACGGTCTGCGCATCGATCATCCCGACGGCCTCCTCGATCCGGAAGGCTATCTGGAGCGGCTGGCCCGCTCGGTCCCGGGCCACCGACCCTACGTGGTGGTCGAGAAGATCCTCGCCGGAGACGAGCGCCTGCGCGAGAGCTGGCCGGTCGCGGGAACGACGGGCTACGAGCAGCTCGACCTGCTCGGCAGCGTGCTGATCGACCCGGGTGGCCGGGACGCGCTGCTCGACACGTACGCCCGCTTCACGCAGCAGAGCGTCGATTTTGCGGACGTGGCGTTCGGCAGCAAGCGCCATGTGCTGGAGCGCCTGCTGGCCCCCGAGCTTGCGGCGCTGGTGCGCTCGCTCTCGGCCCTGCTCGACCCCACTGCGCCGCCCGACAGCGAGCTCGAAGACGCGCTGACCGCGGTCATCGCCTGCTTCAGCGTCTATCGCAGCTACGTGCGCCCGGGCGCGGTGCGCGTGGAAGGCGAGGACCGGCGGCGCATCGAAAGAGCCGTCGACGCCGCAGGGCAGCGGGGAGCGCGGTCCACCGCGCTCGAGGCGATCCGGAGCGCCCTCCTGCTCGAGCCGCCCGTGGCGCACGACGACGAGAGCCGTGCTGCATGCCTCGAGCTGCTCCTGCGTTTCCAGCAGCTCACCGGCCCCGCGGCTGCGAAGGGCGTGGAGGACACAGCCTGCTATCGCTACCTGCCGCTTGCCTGCCTATGCGAAGTCGGCGGAGAGCCCGGTCGGTTCGGCGTGCCGGTCGAACAGTTCCACGCGCACAACAAGGAGCGTGCCGCACATGGGGCGGGCTCGCTGAGCGCGAGCTCGACGCACGACACCAAGCGCGGCGAAGACGTGCGCTGCCGCATCGGTGTGCTCTCCGAGATGCCGGAGCGCTGGGCGGAAGCGGCGCTCCGCTGGCACGCGCTCGCCGCCCCGCACCGCGCGTCGCTTCGAGGCGGGTCGGCTCCAGCTGCGGCCGACGAGTACCTGTTGTTCCAGACACTGGTCGGCGCGTGGCCGGACGGCGAGCTCGACGGCCCGGAGCTCGCCGCTTTCAGGGAGCGCATCGCGGCCTACATGCTGAAGGCGGCCCGCGAAGCGAAGCGCTTCACGAGCTGGGTAGACGGCGATGTCGAGTACGAGGCGGCGCTGGTGCGCTTCGTCGAGCGAGTTCTGGATCGCGCGCACAGTGCCGGGCTTGTCGCCGACCTGCAGCGCTTCGTCGGGCCGGTGGCCCGGGCGGGCAGGCTCGCGTCGCTGTCGATGCTGCTGCTCAAGATCGCGGGCCCTGGTATTCCGGACTTCTACCAGGGCAGCGAGCTGTGGGACGGCAGCCTCGTCGACCCGGACAACCGGCGCCCGGTGGATTTCGAGCGACGCCGCATTCTGCTCGCAGAGCTGTCCGACGAGCAGGACATGGCGGCGCTGCTCGACCAGCTGGGCGACGGCCGCCTCAAACTGCTGCTCACTCTGCGGGGGCTCGGGCTGCGCAAGCGCCGTGCGGACCTGTTCGCGAGCGGCGACTACCTGCCCGTGATGGCTTCAGGGTTCGGAAGGGAGCAGATCGTCGCCTTCGCCAGGACCCGCGGCGACGACGCCGTGCTCGTTGCCGTAGGACGCTTCTTCAGTCGCTTTGCCGGGCGCCCGCCGGTCGGCGACGCGTGGAACGACACCGCACTCGAGCTGCCGCCGGAGTTTCCACATGGATGCTACCGCGATGCCCTGACCGGTCTGGAGCTGGAACTGGAATCCCGGACACAGATATCGACTTCCCGGCTTTTTGCACGGCTGCCATACATCATGATGGAACGCATCCCATGAATCCGTCGCCACTGTCAGAGCGCGCGAGCGGCGTGCTCCTGCATCCCACGAGCCTGCCCGGCCCCCACGGCCACGGCGATCTCGGCCCGGCGGCTCATCGCTTCGCCGGATTCCTGGCGAGCGCGGGGCAGAGCTGGTGGCAGATGCTGCCGCTGGGTCCGCCGGGCGCGGGGAATTCGCCCTACGATAGCCCTTCAACCTTCGCCGGAAGCCCGGGGCTGGTCAGCCTGGAACAGCTCGCCGCCGACGGGCTGCTCGAGCCCGACGAGATCGCGCCGACGCGCGGGCTCCAGGGCAAGCGGGCGCGCTACGGAGCAGCGACCCGCTACCGCCTGCCGCGGCTGGAGCAGGCGCACGAGCGGTTCAGGGGCTCGGCGATCCAAGCGGGACACCAGAGCTTTCGAGGCGTTCTGCGAAGAGCAGCGGAGCTGGCTCGACGACTACAGCGCTGTACGAGGCATTGAAGTCCGCCGAGGGCGGCGCTCCCTGGCCCGCGTGGGAGCCCGACCTGGTCGCGCGCAAGCCCGCCGCCCTGCGTCGCGCGCGACGGCGGCTCGCCGACGGGATCGCTTTCCACGAGTTCGTGCAGTACCAGTTCGACCGACAGTGGCGAGCTCTGCAGCGCCGCTGCCGCGAGCTGGGAATCAGCCTGCTGGGCGACGTGCCCATCTACGTCGCTCACGACGGCGCCGATGTGTGGGCGCATCGGGAGCTCTTCCACGTGGACCGCGCGGGCAGACGCCGCGTGGTGGCCGGTGTGCCGCCAGATGCGTTCAGTTCGACGGGGCAGCTGTGGGGCAATCCGCTCTATCGCTGGTCGGCGCTGGACCGGAGCGACTACGCATGGTGGATCGCGCGCCTCGCGCTCACGCTGTCGCGGTTCGACGCGGTACGGCTCGATCACTTCATCGGCTTCCGCCGCTACTGGGAGGTCAAGGCCGGCGCCCGCACAGCAGAGCGCGGCCGGTTCGTGCAGGTGCCCGGGGAGCGCTTCCTCAGCACCGTCCAGAGCGCTCTCGGCGGGCTGCCGTTCGTCGCGGAGGATCTGGGGATCATGACCGACGAGGTCCGCGCGCTCCGCGACCGGTTCGGGCTTCCCGGCATGCGGGTGCTGCAGTTCGCGTTCGACGACGCGGGGCCGAGCGACTACCAGCCGCACCGCTATCCCCGGCACGCGGTTGCCTATACGGGCACGCACGACAACGACACCGCGGTCGGCTGGTTCAAGGAACGCGCGCCGCGCGGCGATCGGAAGCGGTCGCGAGAGCTTTCGGAGAGAAGGCGGCGCGTCCTCGACTATCTCGACAGCGACGGCAGGGAAATCCACTGGGACATGATCCGCGCGGCCTTGATGTCCGTCGCGGACACCGCCGTGTTCCCGATGCAGGATCTGCTCGGCCTCGGCTCTGCCGCGCGCATGAACACGCCCGGAACCTCGCATGGCAACTGGTCCTGGCGCGTCCAGGAGGCAGAGCTCGCACCCGCCATCGCGGAACGCATGGCGGGCCTGTGCGCGATCTACGAGCGCGTTCCCGAGCGTGGCGGCAGGAGCGGGCGATGACCGGCGACCCTGCGGCTCTCACCCGGGATTCGCGCTCGATATCGGCGCGAATCGGCAGCCCGACGGCGGCAGCCATTTCCGCGTCTGGGCGCCGCGCGTCGAGAAGCCTTGCCGTGCGCTCCGTGGCCGACGGCGGCACGCACGCGCTCACGCCGCGCGACTCCGGATTCTTCGAAGGGCGGGTCGCCGGCATGTCCCGCCGGCTCGGACTACCTGTTCGTGCTCGACGGCGACAGGGAACGACCGGATCCAGCATCGCGCTTCCAGCCCCACGGCGTGCACGGCCCGTCACGCATCGTGGATCCACACGCCTACAAGTGGAACGACCGCGACTGGCGCGGGGTGCCGCAACGCGATCTGGTGATCTACGAGCTTCACGTGGGCACATTCACGCGCGAGGGAACGTTCGACGCCGTGATCGAACGACTCGAAGACCTCGTGGACCTCGGCGTGAACGCGATCGAGCTGATGCCCGTGGCCGAGTTCCCGGGCACGCGAAACTGGGGATACGACGGCGTGCACCTGTTCGCGCCACAATCGAGCTACGGCGGCCCGGACGGCCTGAAACGCCTCGTCGACGCATGCCACGGAGCGGGGCTCGGCTGCGTGCTCGACGTGGTCTACAACCATCTGGGTCCTGAGGGGAACTACCTCAGCGCGACTTCGGTCACTATTTCAGCGATCGCTACCGCACGCCCTGGGGAGACGCGCTCAACTTCGACGGGCCGCACAGCGATCCCGTGCGCGCGCATTTCATCTCCAACGCGCTGCACTGGCTGACCGAGTATCACATCGACGCGCTCAGGCTCGATGCCGTACATGCCATCTACGATTTTGGCGCAGATCACCTGCTGACCGCGCTGGGGCGTCGTTTCCACGCGGAGGCGGCGCGCCTCGGCCGCCATGCCTGCCTGATCGCCGAAAGCGATCTCAACGATGTGCGCGTGATCCGCGCCGATTCGCAGCACGGCTGGGGCATGGACGCGCAGTGGAGCGACGACTTCCACCATTCGCTGCACACGCTGCTCACCGGGGCGATGCACGGCTACTTCGGCGACTTCGGCGAGGTCGACGACCTCGCGAAGGCCGTGACCGACGGCTTCGTCTACGACGGGCGGTATTCCGGCTACCGCAGGCGGCGTCACGGCAACTCGAGTCGGGGATATCCCGGCGAGAAGCTCGTCGTGTACACGCAGAACCACGACCAGATCGCCAACGCATCCCACGGTCGACGCCACAGCAGCCTGCTGGGTCCGACCCGACAAAAACTCGCCGCAACGCTTCTTCTGTCAGCTCCGAACCTGCCCATGCTGTTCCAGGGACAGGAGTACGGCGAGCCCGCACCCTTCCACTACTTCACGAGCCATGGCGACGCGGAGCTCGCCGAGGCTGTCCGCAACGGACGGCGCGGGGAGTTCGTCGAGTTCGGGCAGCCGCACCGCTTCGCCGATCCACAATCGCTCGCGACGTTCGAGCAGTGCGTGCTCGACTGGTCGCTCCGGACAAGAGCCGGCCCATGCGGCAATCCTGGCGCTATACCGTGACTTGCTGTCCCTCCGTCGGCGCCTGCCCGCACTCGGCAACTGCCGTCCGGACCTGGCCCGCGTCCACGACTCGCCAGGCGCTCGGTGGCTCGCCGTCGAACGCGGCGACGCTTCCGGCGAGGCCGTGCTGATCGTTGCCAATCCGAGTCAGATTGCGCAGAATGTGCGCATTACCGACTTGACGGGACACTGGGAGCTTTCGCTCTGGACGCTGGACCCGCGATACCTTGCGGACGCCGAGTCGCCTTCCAGGCCGATTGCGCCCTTGATCAGCGATAGCGCGCTCGAGCTTCTGCCGTGGGAGGCCGCAATCTACCGTCGCACGAACTGACTTATGACCACTCGCAAGCACTGTGCAGGGTTGTGCTTGACAATCGCTGTCGCCGCCGAGCATGTGATAGGAATCCTAGTTCCTTGACCGGCATATGCGAGCGACTGTGCGCGGGATCTGCACGTCCGCCGGGAATAGCCGGTCCAGCGCGAACGTAACCGGACAGCAGGATTCCCGACGATTTTGCACGGGCACGAACTGCGAGCCATTTGCCGCGACTCGTTGGCTCTGCTTCCCGAGCACTCGCTTGAAGTCGAGTCATCTCTGGATTGGATGCCTCCTTCGACCCGGGCTTGACACTCCAGGTTAGGTATGAAAAAGGAACGAAAATCATGAATGACGTTGACCGCCAGATTCGAGATCGCGTTGAATCCTTCGTTGCCGAACTGACCGACTTGGTCCGGCAGGCTGCCCTGGAATCCGTATCGGAGGTACTCGGCGGACAGGCAGTGCCCGGCGCGTTGCGCCGGCGCGGTGGCCGTCCCCCGCGCCCGCGCATACGCCGCCGCGGCGGCAAGCGCTCGCCCGAGGAAATCGAGCCGACCACGCAGCGCGTCCTCGACGTACGTGCGGGACAATCCCGGACACGGCGTCGAGCAGATGGCGATCGACCTGGCGACGAACACCAAGGATCTGACGCTTCCGATCAAGAAGCTCCTCTCGAACGGCGATCTGCTCACCGAAGGGCAGAAGCGTGCGACGAAGTACTTCGCGACTTCGGGCGGCGGCTCGGCGTCGGCCGAGGGCTCCAGCGCGGGCACGCCGCGCCGGCGCCGCGCAGCCAAGGGCACGTCCGCGCGGCAAGGCCAAGGCCAAGGCCGCGCCGAAGAAGCGCGGGCGCAAGCGTCGCAGCAAGCGCGGCTGAGCCGCGGGGTCGGCCCGCACCTGTCAGAGCGACCCGGCCTGATCATCGTCGGGCGGGGGGGAATGCTCGACTCGGACACAAGCTGCAGACGCGCACGCTGGGAGGACTTCGTCTCGTCCTCCGACAAGCTGGTACGCGACACGAGCGGCAACGGTGGGGCGCTGTCGTGGTCTACGTGTGGAACCGGCTGGTGGAGCGCGTGGGCGAACGGCGCCAGAACGCGCTCCATCTCCCGAGCGCTTCCCGGTCGCTTGGCTGGGTCCTTCGCGAGTGAACGCCGGACCAGGAGCTCCAGCTCGGGCGGCACGTCCCTGACCAGGCTCTTGAGCGGCTTCGGGGGACGACGACGGACCTGCTCGAGAACCTCCTCGGCCGACTCGCCACCGAAAGGAGCCCGACCGCTGAGCAGCTCGTAGAGGATCGCGCCCACCGCGTACAGGTCCGCACGGTGATCGATCGGCCCACCGACTGCCTGTTCGGGCGCCATGTACGCCGGCGTTCCGAACACACGGCCACGATCGCCCGGCGAGAGACCCTGGGTGTGGACGCTGACCGCAATCCCGAAGTCGAGCACCTTGACGACGGGCTGATCAGGGCGCGGATGCACGACCATGATGTTGGCCGGCTTGAGATCGCGATGCACGATGCCTAGAGCATGCGCGGCCTGGAGCGCCTTGGTGACCTGGCTGACGAGCTCGGCCGCATAGGCGGCGCCCACCGCGCCGCGTTCTTCGGTAATGGTGCTCAGCATCTCCCCGTCGCACAGCTCCATCACCATGAACGGCGTCCCGTCCTCGTCGCCCAGGTCGAAGACCCCGGCAACGTTCGGGATGCATGATCCGCCCTGCGGCGCGTGCCTCGGCCATGAACCGTGCGCGGATATCCGGATGCAGCGCCAGCTCCCGGTGCAGGATCTTCACGGCCACCCGACGGCCGACCAGGGTATTCTCGGCCTCCCACACCTCCCCGGCGCTGCCGTCGCCGAGCAGGCGATGCAGGCGATACTTCTGGGCCAGCATCCGGCGTGGTGAACCGCTCATGGTAGGGGAATGTAGCGCATCGGCGTGACGCACGGGGCTCCGTTCACTCGCCGTCCGGCTTCCGGGCCACAACAGTCGCGGACGCCTGCGCGGTCGCCATCAAGAGCAGGTTGTGGACGGACACGTGGGCCGGGCGGGTGACGGCGAAGGCGATGCAATCTGCCACATCCTCAGCGGTCAGCGGGTCGACACCCTGGTAGACGGCATCGGCGCGCTTCTGATCGCCATGGAAGCGGACGGCGCTGAACTCCGTCTCGACCAGTCCCGGCTCGATCACCAGCTGCCGGATCCCGGTGCCGAGAAGCTCGAACCTGAGCGCACCGACGAAAGCCTCGACGGCAGCCTTGCTCGCACAGTATGCAGCGCCGCGCGCGTACGGCTGGAGGCCGGCTACCGAACCGACGTGCACGATGTCTCCCCGCCCGCGCTCGATCAGGCTCGGGCAGATATGCGCGCGTCATGCGCATCAGACCCATTACATTGGCTTCCATCATCTCGCGCCAGTCCTGCTCCGACGACTCGACGACGGGCTCGAAGCCCCGCGCGAGCCCGGCGTTGTTGACGAGGATGTCGATGCCCAGCCGATAGCTCGAGAGCTTCGCGCGACGAAAGCCTCCGAGCTCCGGCTGGGTAGCTCACGTCGAGCGGCACCGCGTCCGCCTTGCCGCCGGTCTGGCGGATCTCGGCAGCACAACGCCTCCAGCCGGTCAAGCCGACGTGCGCCGACCACGACGGATGCGCCCAGCGCGGACAGCGCCCGCGCGGTGGCAGCACCAATGCCGCTGGAGGCTCCGGTGACGACGGCAACGCGCCCTTCGAGTGATGTCCTGTTCATGCGGCCGGGGATGGTAGCCGCACGCGCCGCACGGGTCCGCCGCTTTCCGTCCTGGTCCGGCGGAATTCCGCGGCGTGGGCCTTGCGGCCGGAGCGCGGCGATGCGGAAGTATCCGGGCGATGCGATTCGACACCGCCTTCATTACCGGAGCTTCCAGCGGACTCGGACGCGCCGTCGCCAGGCGGCTGGCAGCGGGCGGGACCCGCGTCGTCCTCGCCGCGCGCCGTCGCGACGAGCTGGAAGAGCTTGGCGCGGCAATCACGGCGGACGGCGGGCGCGCCGAAGTGTGCGAGCTGGACGTTGCCGACACGGGCGCCGCGCGCGAGAGCGTCGCGCGCTGGGATCGCGATAGCGGCGGGCTCGATCTGGTGCTCGCCAACGCCGGCATCGGGAACCCGGAGCCCGTCGCGCAGACGGAATGGAGCGCGATCGAGCGCGTCGTTCAGGTGAACACGCTGGGGGCACTCGCGGTACTGCATGCGGCGCTCGGGCCGATGGCGGCGCGGGGGTCGGGAACCCTCTCTGCCGTATCGAGTCTGGCCGGTCGACGCGGTCTGCCGGCGAGCGCCGCGTATTCCGCAAGCAAGGCCGCGCTCAGCATCTTCCTCGAAGCTCTGCGCATCGAGCTGTCGGCGTCCAGCGTGCGCGTTGTCGACATCCGCCCCGGCTTCGTCGACACGCCGATGACCCGGAAGAACAATTTCAGGATGCCGTTCATGTTGGATGTCGAAGATGCGGCGGCGCGAGCGATTCGCGGCCTCGAACGCGGTGAGGCCGTCGTGAGCTTCCCGTGGCAGGCGTCTGCGGCGATGGGCTTCGCCGCGCACATGCCCGCTGCACTCTGGCGAGGCGTGGCGGCGCATCTGCCGGTGACCAGCGGCAGCGACAGCGGGAAACGCCCGCACTGAGCGCGCTCGGGGGCGGTGCGCCCGGGGCCGCGTGTAGTCGGGCGCCGCTGGATGATCTAGACTGCGTATGCGGGCGGAGTCCTTGCCGTCCTTTCTGGAGGCATCATGCCCAGGGTCCGATCTTCCCTAATATGCCTGAGCGGGGCGACCGCTCTGGCGCTGGCCTTCAGCAGCGCTTGTAGCGGCGCCGATCCCGCACCCAACGATACCTACCAGACTGGCGGGGCGGGGGGCGTCGGAGGCAACAGCGGCGGCAGCGGCGGCATCGGCATCGACGCCGGAGGAGGACCGGTCTGCGACGACCCGACCGACACCGACGGCGACGGCATCGCCGACCAGATCGAGGGCACCAAGGACACGGACGGCGACGGAACACCGGACTTCAAGGATCTACGACAGCGACGGCGACGGGATCCCGGACAAGGACGAGGCGGCCAATCCGTCCCTGCCCGCGGGAACGCCCGGCCGCATCCGCAAGGGTCCCTGCGACGCGGTCGCGGATACCGACAAGGATGGTACGCCGGACTTCCAGGATCTCGACTCGGACGGCGACGGGCTTCCGGACGCGCAGGAGCCCACCTGCAAGGGTGTCGACTGCCGCGTCCAGTATAACTGCGACAACGATCCGAGCGGTCTACCGGACGTGATCGAGACCGCCGCCAAGAGCGACCCTTGCGACGGCAAGGCCCCACCGAACGGCGAGCTGTATTTCGTGGTTCCCTACGGCGCGCCGGAGCAGTCGAAGACGTTCGACTTTTCCGCTGGCGTCAAGGACGCCGACATCTACTTCCTCATCGACACCACCGAGTCGATGCAGAAGGCGATCGACAACGTCAAGAGCTCGCTGGATAGCAGCATCATCCCGGCGATCCTCAACGGCGACCCGACAGCGAACCCGCCGATCCCCGCCATCCCGGGCGCGTGGATCGGGATCGGGACGTTCAGGGATGTGCCCTGGGCGCCATGGGGCGTGCCGGGCGACAACGTCTACAGCTACTTCTTCAATATCTCGGGCAAGCGGGTCTACGGCAACATGACCGCGCCGCAGAGCTCCGGCGGAAAGTTCCTTGCGCCGGACAACGTCCAGCAGATCCTGGGCATTCTGTCCGCTTCGGGTGGCGGCGATGCGCCGGAGGGGACAACCCAGGCGCTGTGGATGGCAGCGGTCAACAAGGCGTATTGCGCCTACGCGGGCGGCGGACCCTGGCCGAAGGATTCGACCGGAAGCTGTGACGCCAACTGGCTCGCGAAGTGCGCCGACCCGAAGGACGTGGGGCGAGCGTGTTTCCGTCCCGGAAAGCTGCCGGTGTTCGTCATGATCACCGACGCCGCGTTCCACAACGGCCCCGTCGCCTCCTACAACTACGTCGAGCCTCCGTCCTTCCCGCCGACGGGCACACCCGTGAAGGGCGACATGTACTACAAGGACGTGGTCGCGGCGCTGAACTCGATCAACGCCAAGGTCGTCGGCGTCTCGGTCAACACGGGCGCGCCGGGCGTGGCACGGCACGACCTCACGGATCTTGCGACACAGACTGGCAGTTTCTATGCCGAGGAGCAGTTCGGCCAGGTGACGAAGAAGCCGTTGGTCACGGACAAGGACACCGCCGATGGCAACGTCTCCAGCGAGGTCGTACGGCTGATCGGTCTGCTCGCGGGCCAGGGACTGAAAGACGTGACCACGGTCCACGAGAACTACAGCTGTGGTGGCGGCGTCGACTGCAACGGGGACGGCGTTACCGATCCGAAATACGAGAACTTCACCGACCAGAGCACCGGCAAGCCGTTCGATGCCACACAGATGATCAAGGCGATCAAACCCGTGGCCGTCAGCCCAAACCCACCCTATTCGAGCATCGACGCGACCACCTTCTACGGCGTGCGCGGAGATGCGACGATACAGTTCGAGGTTTTCGCCCAGAACACCGTGTTGAAGACCGACCAGACGACCGTCGTCGAGGTCCTCCTGCACGTCCAGACGCCGGGCGGCCAGGCCCTGGGGGGCAAGGACGGCGTCAAGACCATCTATCTGGTCATTCCGCCCTTCATCCCGACGGCTCCGGCCTAGGCCCCGTGGGATGCCGGGTATCGCGCGGCATCAGCAGGCAGGCTCCCCCGAGCGCCAGTGTGTTAGCCTGGCGCACCAGATACGGACGGTGTGGCCGGCAACCGATAGTTTGCGGTCCGGCGCTGGGTGAACGGTGGATCACGAGAGGCGCGAGTTGAATCGGGTTCGCCGCCAGACCGTCGGACACACGATGCGACTGGTCGCCGTGGCGCTTGTCGCTGCGCTGACGTTCGAGCCGACCCTTCTGTACGCGCAAGCCGGTTCTCCGCCTGCCGCCGCAACGCCCGACAAGAAGCAGGCTCAGGCGCCCGACAAGAAGCAGGACCTGGCGCCCGACAAGCCGGAGGGCGGACAACCCGGAAAGCCGGGAGGCGAGCCCGCGAAGCCGGCTGCTGGACAGACGAAGAAGCCCGCGGACGAAGCGCCCGGCGCCGGACCCAAGGGCAAGGAGCCGGGAAAGACACCCGAGCCGGGCACCACGTCCAAGGCCGGACAGGCGCCGACCACCGCCGCGCCGGACACCTGGGGCAGCGGCGCGCCGCCCGCGAACGACGGCGAGCCCAACGCAGAGCCGGAAGCGCCGCTGCCGGACAAGCCTCCGCCGCGCGGCTCCCTGCCCTCGGACGACACCGCCTCGTCGCGCTCGCCGGCCGACACGGCGGTGCGCTACACGCTCGAGAACATCGAGGTGCGCGGAAACACGCGCACGCGCTCGCGCGTCGTGCTGCGCTACGTGCCGTTCAAGGCCGGCGACATCATCAACGTCGACGATCCCGAGTTGGAGCTGACCCGCTACAGGTTGCTCGGGACCGGGTTCTTCCGCGACGTCCAGTTCTCGCTCAAGAAGGGCTCGCAGCGCGGCTACGTGGTGCTCGTGATCGACGTGGTCGAGCGCAACACGGTCATCGTCAACAACCTCTGGATGGGGCTGTCGGCGGACGCGGACGCGAGCGGCAACAAGCGGCCGCTCACGGCCTACGCCGGGCTGGACGTGGCGGAAACGAACCTGGCGGGGACGGGCATCACGCTGGGTTCCGCCATCGGTCTGGCCCAGGACCAGCTCGCCCTGCGCGTGCGCTTCCTCGATCCCGCGTTCCTGGGCGGCCACTGGATGACCAACGGCACGCTCCTCTACAACGACGCGCGCGATTTCTTCGGCACCAAGTACGTGCTGGTCGACGACCCGTCCCAGCTCAAGTGCGCAACTATCGACTGCACCGCCGACTTCGCCGTGGCGCGCTACAAGCGCTTCGGCGGAGCGCTCGGCGTCGGCCGGGACCTTTCCGTCGCCACGCAGCTCTGGCTCACCTATCGCGTCGAGTCGATCGACGCCCAGCTCCCGCTGGCCGCGTCCGAAGAGCGCGGGCTCACGGGACCCGACGCGCACGGAGTCCGCGAGCCCATCGATTTCATGATCCGCCGCGGCAAGAGCGTGCTGTCCACGCTGCGCGGCACGCTGCAGTACGACTCCCGCGACCAGCCGCTTCTGCCGACGCGCGGATGGTTCGCCACCTTCACCGGCGAGCTCGGGCTCGCACCGATCGGCAGCGACTACAGCTATCAACGGTTCGACATCGCTGCCTCCCACTGGTGGAAGCTGCCGTGGGACCACGTCGTCCGGCTCGAGATGTTCGGCGGCGCCATATCGGGCAACGCTCCGTTCTTCGAGCGCTACTACGTCGGCGACTTCAGCGACTTCTTGCCGGGCCGCGTGTTGGGGCTGAATTTCGACCGGCGGCCTCCTCCGAACTTCCTCGGGACCGACATCCAGGAAGTGCGCTACGGCGACTTCGCCGCCAAGCTCGGCGGCGAATACCGGATCCCCCTCTACCGCGGCCATCGCTCGGTCTACGGGATCGATTTCTTCACGAGCGCCGGCATCTACGGCGTAGCGACGCGCCGCGACATCACCGATCCTCCCCGCGGCTACAAGGCCGGGCAGCGGATTCCAATCGATCTCACGGGCAACATCGGTTTCCGCATGGACACGAGCGCCGGCGGCTTCGTGTTCGCGTTCTCCAACGTGCTCGGGTTCATCCCCGTCCGCCGGAAGGTCGAGAAGTGAGCCGGCGTGCCGAGAGCGTCTTCGGCGAATGCATCGCTCTGTTCGGTGTCGTGCTCTTCCTGTTCGTCCTTTTCCGCCCCGCGCCCGCCTCTGCCCAGGAGAAGAAGGAGCCGCCGAAACGCGCAGCGAGATTCGAGTGGAACGCGTCGAAGACCATGGTGTTCGTCAGCGTTTCGTTCCGGGACGTGGTGGATGCCAGGATCCAGAAGGAGCTGAGGCGCGGGCTGCCTACCACCATCGTGCTGACCGGCACGATCTACAGCGCGGGCGTGCAGAAGCCGCTCTCGACGACCGCACAGACGTGCAAGATAACCTGGCAGGTCTGGGAGGAAGCGTACCGCATCGAGATCATCCGTCCCGGCAGAAGCCGCGCGGAATGGACAACGACCGTGGAGGGCGTGCTGCGCCGCTGTGCGGAGATCCGGCGTCTGCTCGCGGGCAACAGTAGCCAGGTACCCTTCGGCGCGGCGTTGTACATGCACGCGAAGGTGCAGGTCGACCCGGTCAGCAAGGACATGCTCCAGAAGATCAAGCGTTGGGTGTCCCGACCCACTGGAACGGCCACCGCGGCGCCCGGCGACGCGTTGTTCAGCACCTTCACCGGGCTGTTCCTGCAACGCATCGGCGATGCCGAACGGGAGCTGAAGTTCACGACCCGCACGGTCCTGCCGACGGTGATCAAGCCCAAGAAGAAGAAACGGAGCGACAAGAAATGAGCCCGGGCGCGCTCCCAGGTCGCGGACCTGCGCCTCATCGGCAAGCTGGAGCTCGGCCGGCGCGGGCTCAGTGGCGGGGACTGAAAACCGGAGCCCCGGCGGGTCCGGGCAGCGCGCCCGGGGCGGGATACTTCGCCATCACCGCGAGCATGTAGTAGCGATACTGGTGCCGGATGCTGTCCCAGGGCGGCGCGGGCAGGGACTTGAGCATGCACTGGGTCGCCCGGCGGGCCTGCGGGCCTTTCCACTGGCCGCTCGCACCCGGAAACGCGCCGACGCGACGGTGCTGGAAATCGATGGTCAGCACGTAGTTGAGCGTACCGCCCTTGCCGGTGCGCGGCGCACAGCCCTTGGTGCCGTGGATGGCCTTCGTCAGCGCGTCCTCGAAGAAGGGCAGATGGTCGCAGAGGTTGCCCTCCTGACCCTTCGAGCGCGGTGAAGCGCTGCACTTCACGCGCTGGACGGCCTCCAGCTTCACGCCATCATCGACGCCACCCGCGTCCAGACCCGTTACCTCGGCGTGTGACGACGGCCGGCCGTCGCGCCCCGCGTCGCGGCGCAACCCGGCGTCCTGGGCGGCGTTCTCGTTGCCGCTGGGGCGGCGCCACAAGTACAGCGGAACCGCCAGGAGCACCAAGCCGATGATGAGCGCAATCACCAGCTGCGCGCGCAACGGTCGATCGCCGCCCCCTCCTCCGCCAGCGCCGCCCACACCCAACCGCCGCAAGCTGGGCTCGCTCGGTGCTGGAAAAGACGGTCGAGTGGGAGGACCTGCCATTGTCGAGGAGGCAGACGCCCGCAACAGCGGGCGAGAGCGGACTACGCGCACGCTACTCGTCGAGCAGCGACTGGATCGGCTGTCCCGGCTCGGCCTTGACGAGCGTCGCCGCTAGATCGAGCGACTCCGGCATCAGACCCTGGACCTGCGAGACAACCTGCTCGACCACCTGCCGGCCCTCTTCGACACTGGGACCGGTCATGGCGACCGCAAACTTGAGGGGGCCCATGCGCCCCGCTGTCACCGGGACGATGCTCAAGAGCAGCATCTCGGTGAGCTCGACAACCCGCTGCGCAGCGCGCCGGAGCGCCAGCATCTCCAGGATGGTCGGGCGGTCACTCGCGTGACGATTGGGCCCACGGATATGGTAGCGCGCGACGGAAAGCGGAACATTGTCCCACTCGGCGAAGCCGCTGTCGTCGGCCAGGGCCAGCATCAACTGATCGCGGACCAGGAGGCCGGTCAGCCCGTCACGACGGTCGAGGTACGCCTTCGCGCGCTGGTGCTGCGGCGAACCGTCGTGGAAGCTCACCAGCTTCATGCGGCACTCGCCGAGCTGCGCCTCGCCGCCGTGCAGCAGCGTCACGCTCTTCTTGCGCTCGAAGCTGTGGTCGGCATAGCTGCCGTTGGTGCTGCCGTTGTCCTCGATCAGCCAGGACCCCGACTGCCAGCGCGCAACGGCGTGAGCGCCCGAGACCGTGGCTTCGGGCAACGGGATATCCTGGTTGCTCCTGCGGCCGATGGTCATCACCGGCTTGTCGAGCGAGAACAGACGCCCGGCGACCTCCGTGGCGTTGGTTGCGAAGGTGACCAGCAATGCCTGGGCGCCCGGCACGAACGCCTCGGTAATGGCGCGCCCCAGCGGCGGCCCCGGCGAGAGGCGCTCGCGCGGTATCTGCACCTGGCTGGTGGTCAGCGCCGTCGGGTTGAAGAAGCGCAGGTGGCGTGCGGCCGGGCGTATGGCGGGGTCGTCGCCGAGGCATCGGAACACCTGCTTGACCTCGTCCACGGAGAGGCCAGCCGGCACGTCGAACATGATCTGCGAGCGCATGGGCTTGGCGCGTGGCCGGTAGCCGGGTTCCGGAACGCGACAGGTCCACATCTCCCACAGCGTCAGACCCAGCGCGTACATGTCGTCTTCGGGACTGGCACCGCCCGAGCGAAGGCGCTCGGGCGCCATGTAGTTGGGCGTGCCGCCATCTGGAGGAGCACCCGGCCGCCGCGCGCTGAGGCGCGCGCGCTCCTGCGCGAAGCCGAAGTCCAGGATCACCGCGCGGTCGTTGGTGACCATCACGTTGCCCGGCTTGAGATCGCCGTGCACGAGGCCCTGCGCGTGGATCGCAGCCAGCCCCGCGCTGGCCTCACTGGCGATCTTGCGGAATTCGTCGGCCGTGTAGCCTCCCTGGGCTTTGCGGCGGCGGATATGCGTGTGCAGCGTCTGGCCAGCGATGTGCTCCATCACCAGGATCGGGCCCCAGGGGCTCGGAGCCAGGTCGTGGACACGACACACGTTGGGGTGACTGACCGAGCGGGCGAGCAGCAGTTCCTGACGCAGAGCCTCGTCGTCGCCGGGCATGCGCGACTCCTCGCGGACGACCTTCAACGCCACGGGTTGCTGCGTGCTGCGGTCGTAGGCGAGGAACACTTCCCCCATTCCGCCCTTGCCCAGACTCTGGCGGATCTCGTACCGGTCGTTGACGACCGTCCCGTGGCTCAACGGGGGATGATTTCTCGGAGATTGTGCCATGCGGGAAGAGGAGTAGCCCTCGGGTCCGGACGCCTCCGGTAGCGTCGTCAATCTTGTCGGATACTGCAATCCGCTCTGCACCGAATCGCCGGCGCAGGCTCCAGCCCTCTGCGGGCCGGGTTGGCGGCGTGGACAGCGGCAAACCGCTCGTGGTATCCCGCCGCCCGGTGGGCGCAAAGCACCCACCCGCGAGCAAGGCGAGCCCGGTGACCGCTTCCCTCCCAGGACGCGGCGCCAGGCACGGGAAGCCGGTGCAAAGCCGGCGCGGCCCCCGCCACTGTGACCGGCTACGAAGGCGGACAGAGCCACTGGGCAGAGAGCCCGGGAAGGGTCCGTCGGAGGATGATCCGGGAGTCAGGAGACCGGCCAAGCTCGTGGCTTTCCGTCCAATCCAGGCCGGAGAGCAGGTCCGGAATCGGCTCCGCGGGGTGAGGGAGCGGCGGAACCAGCCGGCCCCGTGCCGACCTTCCGGTCGCCCCCGCTACCCAGAGAGCCCCCGATCCACCGAACGGCGGACCGGGACAACCGCCGCGGGTGTGCGGCACAGGAGGCGGAGATGGCACGTCACTGGATGGCAACGGTTCTCGTCGGGCTGGCGGCAGCCGGACTCGCGGCAGGCTGCAACGACAACGAAGTGACTGCGCTGCCCGCCGACGGCGGCGCGGGGCTCGGCGGGACGGGCGGCTCGGGCGGCGCCGGAAGCGGCGGCAGCGCGGGCACGGACGGGGGCGGCGGAACCGCCGGAACCGGCGGCAGCGCCGGCCTGGACGGGGGGGCTGGAAGCGGCGGCGGCGTGGGCGTCGATGGAGGCGACGCGGGACCACCGCCCGGGACGAATCCCGTCGGCGTCGTGGTCGTGCCGGGCGCCCAGACCGACGGCGGCAGCAAGACCCCACGTCTGCTGGTGGCGGGCACCGATTTCGCGACCACCACCGAGATCGCCAGCGTCGACGTGGCGGCGAAGACAGTGACGGGCCGGCTCAGCGTGAACGACGGCGATGCCGTGCCGGAAGCCAGCGGCGGCCTGGGCTTCGTACTGGAACGCACCAACGGCCGGGTCGATCTGCTCGCACCGGACGGAACGCTCGACAAGGCGTTCGACGTGGCGCAGACGGGCAGCGGCAGTGCCATCGCCACGACGCGCGCCTACGTGCCGCTCTACGACGACAACCGCGTCGCCGTGCTGGATCTGGGCGCGGGCATCGTTTCGCACAGTCTGGATCTGTCTGGCTATCTCGACGCATCCGACGGCGACGGCTCGGTCGACGCGGACAACGCGGTCTACGACGCGCAGAGCGGCCGGTTGTATCTGACGCTGCAGCGCATCGACCGCACCACGATCGTCGCGCCGAGCTACCAGCTCGCTTGCCCCACGGTGCCGAGCCTCTTGATCGCCTTCGACACGACGACCGACACGGAAGTCGACCTGAACGGATCGGCGACTGGCAAGGCGATCGCGCTCGCCACGGTCAACCCGGATAGCGCGGTGCTGGACCAGGGCAAGCTCGTGATCCTGTCCGCCGGTTGTTTCGACACGTCCGACGGCGGCGCGACGCGCGTGAAACAGGGCATCGAGTCGATCGATCCGTCGACCGGACAGAGCTCGGTGCTCTACCAGCCCACCAACGACGACTTCCTGGCGCGCATGCTACCGGTCGGCGCAGGGCAGACGCTCGTCGATCGCTTCGATTCGAACTTTGTCGAGCACTGGAACCGATACCAGATCGGCGCGAGCACGCTCGGCAGCGAGCTTGTGGGCTGGCCGGACGGCGTCAGCTACGACGGCTCGGGCGGCTTGTTCGGTGTGGCGACGACGAGCGGCGACGGCGGCAGCAATGTCGCGGTAGTGCGCTACGATCTGACCACCGGAACCGCGACGACGTTGTTGTCCTCGCCGTGGCAGGGTCCGGTGAGCAGCGCGGCCGGCACGGCGCTGGTCGAGTAGGCCGGCTCAGCGCCCCCCGAGGTCGAGCTCCTCGATCCCGCACCACATCCACACCCGCTCCCGCGCCGCAGCCAGCATCAGCGGCGCGAGCGGGAGGGTACCCAACACCTGCGGCATGCGTGCGGAGCCGCCGAGAAGCCGGGGCAGAAGCGCCATCGCCAGAGGCAGCGGCTGCCCGCTCACCAGCTCGGGCTGGAGCCGGGCGCCGCCGCGACCGATGCGCGCGCGCACCTCCTCGAGCGCGGTGTCGAACCCCCCGAGACGATCGACGAGCCCGCGCGCCAGTGCGTCGCGCCCGCTCCAGACCCGCCCGCCCGCCAGCGGCTCGATCTCGGTCAGCGGACGGCGGCGGCCCTCGCTGACGACGCGGAGGAACGACCGGTACACGTCGTCGAGCTGGCGCTCCAGCGACTTCGCGCTCGCCTTCGTCCAGGTGCCGGACCGGCGACTCCATGTCGGCGCGAGCGCCGCGCTTGACCACTTCGACGCCGATGCCGATCCGCTCGAGCACCGGGCCGACGACGAAGCGCGCGGCGACGACGCCGATCGACCCGGTAATCGTCGTGGGCTGGGCCACGATCGCCTGCGCGCCGACTGCGACCATGTAGCCGCCGCTCGCCGCAGCGTTGCCCATGTACGCGACGACCGGCTTCTTCTGCGCGAGGCGCTTGAGCTCGTGCAGCATGCGGTCCGAGGCGAGCGCGCTGCCACCGCGCGAATCGACGTGCACGACCACGCCGCGCATGCGCGGGTCGTCGAGCGCTCGCTTGATGGCAGTCGCGACACCGGCTTCTTCTGCGGCCATCGGCAGCATGCCGAACGCGGGCTTGCCCGACGATGGGCCCGTGGACCTCGACCACGCCGATGCACGCGCGGACGCCGGAGCGGGCGCCAGCGGATGCGGCGACGCGCCAGGTAGCGCCCGGCACCTATCAGCGGCGCGCCGTCCTTGCTGCCCCGGGTCGAAAGGAGCTCGGGCGAGCTCGATCGTCGTACACCACGCGCGTCGGCGATGTGCTGGGCGACGGCGCTGTCGGCCGACCAGGGCCCACTGTTGATCCACTGCTCGGCGATGCCGCGCTCCACGCCGCGCCCGGTCGCGAGCGCATCGACGAGCGTGTCCCACGCCACGTCGAGCAGCGCGTCGAGCTGCTCGCGCTGCGCATCGCTCATGCTGCGTGAGACGAGCATCTCGCCGGCTGTCTTGTAGCGGCCGCGCGCGAACACCTCGGGCTCCACGCCCACCCGATCCAGCGCGTCCTTGAAGTACTGCGCTTCCACCGCATAGCCGAGCGGGGAGACGAACGTCTCCGGCCCGAGCAGCACACGCTCGGCAGCGGAGGCCACGTAGAGCCCGCTCGTGCTGGCGCCTTCGGGCAGGTAGACGACCACGCGCTTGCCGCGCTGCGCGTGCCAGGAGCAGCACATCGCGCAGCGACTTGGCCGTGGCGCTACCGCCGGACAGATGCTTGATGCTCGACCAGGATCCCGGCGACCCGCCCGTCCAGAGCGGCCAGCTCCACCACGCGCCTCAGGCGCTCGAGCGCCAGCGGCCGCGGCCGGCGGTCCCAGAACGGCAGCCGGGGGGCGACCTCGACGACGGGGCCATCGACCTCGACGCGGAGCCATCCGCCGCGCTGCGCCGCGCGGCGGCGGCGCAGCGCCAGCAGGGGCCACCAGCTGAGCAGCCACAGATCGACGAGCAGAGACAGGATCAGGCGCATGCGACGCCCTCTTCCTAGGACCGGGCTGTCCTGAAGTCCACGGCCCCCTGCGCGAATCCGGGGTCAGTCCAGCGACGAAAGGCGCTCGGTTCCGATGCTGATCAGCCGGTCCCCTGCCTTCACCTTGAAGCCGCTCTCGACGTTGATCAGTGTCTCCGCACCACGACGCACGCCGATCGCCAGGTGACCCTTGTCCTGGCAGACACTGGCCAGGCTGGAGTACGCCACTTCCTTCTTGCTCTCGTAGAGCGTCAGGTAGATCTGCTGCCCGCGCAGCGTGGTCGTCAGCTGATCGATGACTTCCTGCACGCCGGGGTTCATCAGCTCGGCTCCGAGGAAGTGGGCGTCGAAGTGCGACGTGCACACGATGCCGTCGCAACCCGCCTTGCGCAACAGCTCCTGGGTCGAGAAATCGACGCACTCGACGACACTGTAGACGCTGCTACTGCGCGCCTCCAGCGCGAGCGTGATCGCGACGTTTCGCTCGTCGGATCGCGGGTTGCCGGGTTCGCGGGAAAGTACCAGTGCGTAGGCAGCGGTGTCGATGCTGGCGCGTGTCAGCGTTGCGTCGCGCGCCGGGTTGCCGCGCACGAAGCGCACACCCCGCGAGTCGCAGCTCCGCCGGCAGCTCGGGCAGCTCCTCGTCGATCGAGCACCACCTGGCGGCCAATATGACGCTCGTCGTGGGCCAGCTCGTCCAGCACGCGCAGGAGCTTGCCTACGCCGGGGAAGTTCAGGATGACGAGGTGGTCCTTGAGCTTGAAGTCGCTCATGCCGTGCAGCTCCTTGGTCTTCGCTTCGACCAGCGCGGTAGCGGCAATGCTCAGCACGTAGCCGAGCAGGCCGATCCCGAAGAACATCAGCGGGACGCCGACGATGAAACGGCCGCCGGGCGTCGTGGGGTAGAGGTCGCCGTAGCCAACCGTCGTGACCGTCACGAACGAGTACCAGAACCCGTCCAGCCAGGTCAGCTGCGGGTTGTTCGGCAGCTCGAAGTACAGAAACCCGGTCGACCCGTACAGGAGGAGCGCCGCGGCAAGCGAGAGCACGCGCAGCGGCGCGGGCGGACTGCGCACCACCCGATGGCCGAACAGGCGCATCAGCACCTGGATCATGGCCGGCACCTCGCGTCCGCTGCCGTCACTTGGCCTCCAGCTGCCACTGACGGCCGAGCAGATCCGCGCGCTTCGCGACGGCGTCGTCTCCCCACAGGCCGCGACGCTCCGCGCGCGCTGTTTCCTGCGCCTGCAGATACAGCGACATGGAAGGGAACGGGTAGACCGTGAAGACCATGACGAGACCGCGGCGCACCAGCTCGAGGCCGACGTTCCGGCCCCCGACGAACAGCTCTGCGAGGGTGCGGCCGTGCTTGTCCTGCGGAGGATTGTTCAGGAGCACGCGCACCGGCTTGTCCTGCATGAGCTGCTTCATCGCCTGCTCCGCCTCGGCGCCGAAACGCGACGAGACATCGCGAGCGGGGTGATCCTCGAACGACTTGATACCGAGGATGCGGACGGCGACGCTCTGCTTGTCGGCGTTGTCGACCAGAACCGTGTCGCCGTCGACCACCTTCGAGAGCTGGACGATGTCGCCGGTGGTCAGGGTGGCTTCGCTGCGCTGCACGGCGCGGCGGCGCGACTCGGCGCTCACGCCAAAGAACAGCGACGCACCCAACAGGCACGTGAGAAGCAACCAGAAAACACGAGTCCCCGGGTCCACGGCCGGCGACCCTAACAGGGACGACGGCCTGGAAACACATGAGCGGAGCCGCCGATGCCGCGCCGCGGCGTGCGCGAGCTGAAATTCGTGATTAATTTACATATGATGCGACAGGTTCTGCTCATGACTTCCGCCCTGCTGCTGGCCCTCGGGCTGGCCGCGTGCGGAGGAGCGGCAACGTCGCTGCCCGCCCAGCCTCCGCCGCGGCAGTCCCAGCCGCGAACGGAGGTGACGGCGCCCCAACGGGAGCCGGCGCCCCAGCTCATCGCGCCGCCTCCCGCGTACGGCAACAAGATCGTGATGGCGCAGGGCCCAGCCCCGCGCTCCACCAACTGACGGGTAGCGATTTCCCGACTCCCTTTCCCCGGGCCTCCCGGCGGCCCTCGACACAGTCCTGCACGGTCGAGGAGACGGGAAAGCTTTGTGCCGCAGCGCGTCGAGCAAGGCGCAGGGTAGGCAACCTGCCCAGCCTTGCTGGGCCCGGACCGGTGGCGTACCGTGAATCGCTGCGCACCTCGCCCGGAAGCACCGAGGAGATGCCCCCATGCGACTGCCTTTCCTGAAGCCCGCCTCCTTGCTGTTCGTGTGCTCGCTGTTCGCGGTGTCCGCCTGCGGCGGTGGCAACAGCAACAGCTCCAGCAATGGTGGCTCGGGCGGCAGCGGTGGATCGGGCGGCAAGGGTGGCTCGGGCGGCACACAGATCCAGTGCCAGGAACCATCCCAGCTCGACGTGAGTGGAACCTGGGCGGCGAAGGTGCGGATGACGGTCAACCTGCAGGGAAAGTCGGGCGCCACGATCACGCTCTGCCCATCGAACCAGACCGCAGAAGCGACGCTCTACATGTATCTGGACATGCAGCAGAACGCCTCCGACCCGACCACGATCGACAGCATCACGCCGCACGTCTGCTCCGTCACGCTGCCGGTGGTCTCGGGCCTGGTGGGCAGCTGCAATCTGCCGGCCGACCAGGACAAGCTGGTCAGCACCCAGCTGCAGATCCTGCCGCCGCTCCAGCAGGCGTTTCCCACCATCCAGCTCGCCCCCGTGACCGGAACGCTGGGCGGCGCCGCACCCGGAGCCAGCCTGACCGCACAGAAGCTCCTGTTCGTCGCGGGCAGTACCGAGCAGGGCGCGAACATGCCCGGCTGGAACACCACGGACCAGGCCTGCAACGTCCAGGCTGCGGGCCGGACCTCGCAATGCGACACCAACTGCGTCAGTGACTGCACCAAGCTGCGCGACGACGACAACGACAACTACCCGGGCATCACGCTGGGTGTCTGCGGTCAGACTCAAGCGGACCAGCAGAGCAACGTGCCATGCCATACCGACGACCCGTCGATCGCCGGAACCACGATCGAGGGCCGGGCCTGGCTCGACCTGCAGATCGACCCGACCCTCACGGGCACGGTGAAGAGCTCCTGCGAGGTGACGGGCCACGTCGACGCCTCCATCCTCTACAACGTGGTCGGGGGCGACGTGTGGCTGTCCAGCACGCCGTTGAACGTGACCGCTGCGATCACGAGCCTGCCTGACTTTTCCGTGGATCCCTCGAAGAGCGTCTATCGACTACTGCGGATCGACGGCCAGCACGGCGCACCGGACTGGAAGCTCGGCTCCGACCCGGTCCAGGCCTGCCAGGCGGTGCTGAAGAACAAGAACCTGCTCTAGCCCCATGATCCGGCCGCTGGGCCGTCGCACCTTCCGACCCAAGACCCCCTTCCCGACAACGAGCGCCCGCGCGCAGCGCTGATATACTGAGAACGACTTGACCAACCCCTCACCCGCCCACTTCACCGAACACGGTGAAGTGCGCCCCGGGATGCACCTGGGCCGCTACGAGATCCTGCTGGGCATCGCCCAGGGCGGCATGGCGCGCGTGTGGGCTGCCAAGCAGCACGGTCAGCGCGGTTTCAGCAAGACCGTCGCCATCAAGACCATCCTGCCTGCGCTGGCGAGCGACCCCGAGTTCGAGACCATGTTCCTCGACGAGGCGCGCGTCGCCTCCGGCGTGCACCACCCCAACGTGTGCGAGATCTTCGATCTCGGCGAGGAGAACGGCGTCCTGTACCTGGCGATGGACTGGGTCAACGGCGACAGCCTGGCCCGCATCCTCAAGCCCGGGTCCACCACCCCCGGGGGCCCGAAGACGGCGATCAGGATCAACGCGCGGATTGCGGCGCGGATCGTTTCCGACGCCAGTGCCGGCCTGCACGCCGCCCACGAGCTGTGCGACGTGGACGGCAATCGGCTCAACGTCGTGCATCGGGACGTGTCGCCGCAGAACATCCTGGTGTCGCTCGACGGCAACGTGAAGGTCACCGACTTCGGCGTGGCCAAAGCGCTAGGCAGCGCTCATGAAGCCACCATGGCCGGCCAGATCAAGGGCAAGGCCGCGTACATGGCACCCGAGCAGGCTTCGGGCGGACGTATCGATCGGCGCAGCGACATCTTCGCGCTCGGTATCGTGCTGTACGAGATCACGACCGGCCAGCGGCCGTTCACCGGAGACAACCAGGTCGCGACCCTCAAGGCCCTGATGGAGGGCCGTTTCGATCCTCCGAGCGCGCTGGTGCCGGGCTACCCGCGCGAGCTGGAAACCATCGCGCTGCGCGCGCTCGCCATGGATCCGATGCAGCGCTTCCCGACCGCGGACCGCATGCGAGTCGCACTGGAAGAGTGGCTCGCTCGTTCCGGGCCCGTCGTCACACAGACGCAGGTCGCGGGCGTCGTTCGCGAACGGCTCGGGCACGTGATCGAGGAACGACGGGGCCGGATCCGGCAGATGCTGCAGGCGAGCAACCCCGGGCGCGCGTCGACCGGAAGCTCCTCGATGCCGGGAGAAACCTCCAGCTCGAAGATCTCGCATCCGAGCCAGACCAGCAACCCCAGCCAGACCAGCAACCCCAGCCAGACCAGCAATCCCAGCAGCAGCGCGGTCAGCCACGTCGCTTCGGCGCCCGGGCTGAGCGGCGTGGCAACGGGCACGCCACCGCCCACGACTGCCCGGCGAGGCACAGCCAGCACTGCGCTACTGGGCGTCAGCATCGGCCTGGGGGCGTTCGTCGTGATCGCCGGGTTGGGATTCGGCGGCTGGGCCCTGCTCAGGCAGCACCGCACCGCGGCCGCAGCGCCCCACTCCGCCGCCGTGCCGGTGGCCGCGCCTTCGCAGGCTCCTGCCCCCACCTCATTGGCCACGGATTCAACGGCTGCCGCTGGCCCCGCGGGAGCGGCAGCCGTCATCCAGCTCCACAACGTCATCCCCAAGTCGGGAGTGTCGTTCGCGCTGGATGGCAAGCCGCTCACGGGACGGCAAAAGCAGATCCCGAGGCCGCCTCACGGCAAGGTCGCCTTGCTCACGGTCAAGGCGGACGGCTACCACCAGGACGTGCTCCGCATCGACGACAACACGCCCGACGTGCTGGACATCCTGCTGGCCAAGGTCGAGCCCGGCACGGAGATCGCGCCGAAGCCCACGGCGGCGGCCACGCCGCACTCGAACTGGCACCCGCCGACCCCCGCCAAGCCGACCCCGATATCGAAACCGCCGGAGAAAAAGAAGCCGGCAATCAAGCCGGACATTCCGGATAACCCGTTCTAGGCCCGGGGCCCTCCAGGTCGCCGGCGGGCGCGTCCCGGCGTTCGACGGTTCCCGTCTCGGATGGCATGGTCTAGATTCCAGGGATGCTTCGTAGATTCCTCGCGCTGGGTGCGCTCGGTGTCGCCCTGTCCGGTGCGGGCGGGGCCCGGGCCGCGGGCAATTCGGACAAGATGGCCGAGGCCCGCCACCTGTACAGTGAGGCCAAGCAGGCCTTCAAGGACCACAAGTACAAGGACGCCGCGCTCGGCTTCGAGGCCGCCAGCAAGCTGCACCCGGCCGGAGTCGCCCTGTACACGGCGGCCCAGGCCTGGGAGCTTGCGGGCGACGCGACACGGGCCGCCGATGCCTACGCCCGCGCGCTCACGACGCCGAAGCTCAGCGACAGCCAGACCGAGCGCGCCAAGAGCCGCCTCGCCGCACTGGAACAGAAGCTCGGGACCGTCACGGTCAAGGGGCCCAGCACGACCACGGCAGAGCTCGAGGACCGCATCGAGCTGCCTCTGCCTGCGGTCCTTCACGGCAAGCCCGGCGATCATACGCTGACGCTCAAGACCCAGGACGGCATGACCGAGCAGCGCAAGCTCACGCTCACAGCGGGGCAGCACCAGAGTGTCGACGCGGAGGCGAAGGCGGAAACTCCTGCCGAGACAACGCCCACCGCTCCCTCGGAGACGCAGAAGAAACAGGTCGACCTCGCGCCGCCCGCGAAGCATCCCGTCGGCGAGGAGTCCGGCGGCTCGTCCACACTCGAGACCATCGGCTACATCGCGACCGGCGCCGGCGTGGCGGCAGTCGGCGGCGGCGTGCTGCTCGGGCTTTCCGCGAAAGACGCAGCCAGCACCTACGACTCGACACCGTCGCAGGCGACCTACGACCACGCGATGGGCCTGCAGACGAAGACGAACATCATGCTGATCGCGGGCGGCGCCGTCACCGCGATAGGGCTCGGGCTCGTCATCTGGCAATCGACCAAGGGGCACGAGCACCCCGAGAAGGCAGCCCGGATCGGAGTCACGGCGACTCCAAATGGCGTCTGGGCCGAAGGGAGCTTCTGATGCGCATGCGGACGATCATCGGTTGGGGCGCCGCGCTGGGCATCGCGGCGGGCTTCGCCGCGTGCAGTCTGAACCTCGACAAGAGCAAGATAGCCGGACGCGACGGCGGAACGGATACTTCGTCGGGCGGCAGCGCAGCCGGCGGCTCCGGCGGAGGCGGCGGGTCCAGCGGAAACGCCGGCAGCGGCGGATCGCTGATGGAAGCGGGCAGCGAATGCGACGCCGCTTCGCAGTGCAAGAGCGATGCAGCGTGTATCCAGGGCAGCTGCAACAACGGCAACTGTGTCTACGACCTCTGCCCCGTCACCCAGGCCTGCACGGCGAGCTCCTGCGATACGAAGACACAGGCCTGTACCACGCCAGCAACCTACGGCTTCAATGCAGGCGTCATCCCGGTCAACCAGGATCTGGGTTGCGGGAACAGCGCGACCCGGTGCGTCGCGGCGATGGGAGATTTCGTGTTCGTCGGCACTGCGAGCGGGCTCAAGGCCTGGCAGGTCAACAACCCCAAGGCGCCGGTGAGCATCCCGGTAACCCAGCCGCCCTTCGCAACCAGCATCGCCCGCCTCGTCTCGAACAACAAACGCGTGCTGATCCTGGGCCCCAAGACGGGCGGCACTACCTTCAACGTCGCCTGGATCGATCTTCCCACAGAGGCCGCGCCGACGCAGATCCAGACCCACAGCGTCGGGCTCCAGTTCGCCGACAGCTACAGCGTCGGCTACCCGGCCGATGGCGACAACTTCTTCCTGGTGAAAAACGACCCGGCCGCGTTCTACCCGAGCGCTCGTGTCGAGCCGCCGCTCAACGACAACGACAACGTCTCCCTGTCGCCCTGCAACGGGCTGCCCAGCGGCGCGGGCATCGTCGGGGCCAGCGGCAAGCGGTTGATCCAGTTCCACATCGACACGAGCGCCGGGCCCTACCAACCGGTCTTCGGTTTCCAGAACGACGGCGGCACGGCAACGTCCCAGTACGGCGGTGACGTGAATCTGTCTGCGGACACCGGGGAGGTGTCACTCGCGAATCGCTTCGAGAGCACCTACAACGGCGGCCTGCTCTGGGCGACGAACGACATCCTGACTCTCGACGGCGGCACGAAGGTGTCCAAGTCGGTGCTGTTGAAGTGGCCGCTCCTGAACGGAAGCGACACCACGTTCAATGGCAAGCGCTCGGTAGCCATCGAAGAGTACCCGACCCAATTCAGCTACTTTTCCGCATACTCCGGACCGATGGCGGAGATCGACTCGACCACGGTCCTGGTCACGGCGGCGTATGCGAGCGACCCATCTGGGCAAACCTCCGTACGCGCCGTCAAGCGCAGCGGCGACAAGCTGACCGTCTCGCCGGCGCCGCCTTCACCCGGCACCTTCATCGCCGTCCCCCACACCACCCTCGGTGTCGCGGCAGGACGCACCTTCGGCTACGTGCTCGTGCCGTCGTCGGGCAGCAGCCCGCCCGACACCAAGCTCTACGTCTTCGACCCGAACTGCAAGTAGGCGGCCCGCGCCGCCTACTGCACGACGATCGTCACGCGCACCCAGCTCGAACCGCCGCGGTTGTCCTGCGCGACCGCCCAGATGTGCATCGGGCCCTTCTTCTTCGGAGCGCGGAAAGTGGTGCCGTAGTCGCTGTTCCAGCCCTTGGTCGCGTCGTTCAGGAGCCGGACCTGCGACTTGAGCTTTCCGCCGTCGGCGAAGTAGCGGATCCACATCTGCTCGCTCAGCCCGCTTACCGGATCGTCCTCCTGGTTCACCGTCTTGCTGTGCGGGATGATCGGCTTGATGGCGTATTCGGGGCAGGTGCTGTCGCCGTCGCCCGGGCACGCGGGGATGCAGGGGATGGCCTTCTCCGTCGAGTCGCAGGCGATGGTCGGCTTGGGTGCCGGGCTCTGGCAGTTGAGCTGTTGACCGGGCGCGGGGCTCTGGGGATCCGGGTCGATGCAGGGGCCGCCCTGGTTGATGCGGTCGAGCTCCTGGCCGTTGAAGCTGACGCCCTGGATGACGGGATTCAGGTTGTCGTACCCGGCGTAGCTGTAGATGGCCGTGTAGCCGGCGACGAAGTCGTCGGGGCCGACCTGCTTGTTGTTCTTGTCGAAACAGGCGGCCGGGAATTGCTGACCGGCAGGAGCAGGACCCAGCGTCCCCTTGCACGCGGCAAAGAACACGTACGAGAGGCCGTAGGGCTCCTGCGCGGGGTCCTTGGACGGCGTGTGGCTCGTGATGATGTTGTCGGGGATCCTGAAGCAGAAATCGTTGCCGCCCCAGCTCTTGGACTCAACGTCGCAATCGGCGGTCAGCACCGGGGCAGTCGAGAGCTGCTTGAAGCAATTGTAGTAGAGGTCTCCTTCCGGATTGTTGCAGCCGGCAAACCACGTGATGTCGGCCGGGCTCACGCTGCCCCGCGGATCGTCCCACAGCATCGTCAGATGCTCGATGGCGCCCCGCTTGCCGTAGGGCTCGCTCTTCTGCACGGCGAAGATGCGCAGCGACTGCACCTTGCTCGCCGGATCGAACTGCGGCCCGCAGCCTCCGGCGAGGAGCGCCGCGGCGAGAACAGCGGGAAGAGTCCGGGTGCGCATCAGAATTCGCCTCTCAGACCGATGCTGGGAATGATCGGAAGCCCGGTCTGGTAGTTCGACTGGCTGAAGTTGTAGTTGTAGGTGATCGCCTCGACCGCCGCATTGTTATAGACGTTCTGGATGTCCAGATAGGCGGAGAGCCGCCAGTCCTTGAACTGCCAGCGCTTGTCGACGCGCAGGTCGAGCTGGTGGAACAGCGGCAACCGCTTCGCTGTACGGCTTGCCCTGGATCGGCACGTAGGCGCCGGCATCGGCCGCGTAGATGGCCGGCAGGGTGGGCGGCGGGACGACGGGCGTGACGAGCGAGCCGGAGATGATCCGGAAGCGCGCGCCGAACTCCCAGCCGCGCCCGAGGCGGTAGCTGCCGAGCACCGTGAGGTTGTGGGTCTGGTCGTACTGGAACAGGTACTCGGGCTGGTCGGGGCCGTTCTTGCGCACGCTGCGCGAGAGCGTGTACGCCAGCCAGCCGAAGAAGCGCTTGTCGGGCTTGTACTTGAGCAGCGTCTCGAGCCCGACAACGTAGCCCGTGCCCAGGTTGTTGTAGCCGAAGCCCGCCGCCCGAAGGCACGCGCTCCACGAGCTGGCTCATATCCTTGTAGAAGCCCTCGAGGCTCATCTGGACGTGCTTCGTGAACTCCTGCTCGACGCCGACGTAGTAGTGGATCGCGCGGTTCGAGTAGAGCCCCGGCGTGCCGAACACCGGGTTCGTCTCCTGGAACTGGGGCGGCTGCGCGAACACGCCCACGCCGCCCTTGATCGTCGTACGCAGGCGCTTGTGCACGCCTTCGGAAGCTTCCTTGTCGCTGTCGTTCGGCGAGACAATGTCGTAGCGCGCGTTCACGCGCGGGCTGAAATCGGCGTGCCCCGAGTCGCGCGAGTAGTCCAGCCGCGCTCCGGGCACGATGCGCAGTCGCCGCGTGGGTTGGAGCTCTCCTTCCACGTACCAGGCCGGACGGAAGGCGGTGCCGCTCGTCGTCGTCTCGAGCGGCGGGCGCGTAGAGAAGGGGCCTGGATCGGGCTCGCCGGGGCGCGGCGGCGGCGGCGCGCGCACCGACACCTTGTATGGCGCCATGACGAAGTCCATCCCGAAGTTCATCTTGACGCCCTTCGTCATGCGCCAGCCAAACTCGTTGCGCATGCTGACCGGATAGCTCGTCAGATCGAACTTCAAGCTGCCGATGGAGAAGTTGATCGTGTCACGTCCCACCGACAGCATCGAGTCGAGCTCGACATCGGGCGAGAGCTGCCCCTTGTACAGCGCCTGGCCGCGCCAGAAGGCCGTACCGAACGTCAGGTTGCCGCCGAAGCCGGGATCCTCGGCTGCGGGATCCTTGATCAGGATCTCCAGCCTGTCGTCCGAGCCGTAGAAGCGCAGGCTGAGGTCCGAGTCGTGGGTGGGCTTGTTGTCGGCGATGAGCTGGTAGTCGTAGTAGACGGGCGCGGTCGTCACTCCCGCGCCTGCCTGCTCGAGCACCGGCTTGATCCAGGTGTCGATCCAGCTGCGGCGCGCGGCGGCGGCGAAGCTCCAGTGCTTGAGCGGGCCGATCGGCCCCTGCAGCAGCAGGCGGCCGTCGATGAGATCGACCTCGGCCATGCCGTGGTAGCAGCCGTCCTTGTTCGTCGGCTTGCCGTAGTCGCCGGTGCAGCGCGTGTCCGGCGAGCGCAGGCCGGCGTCGACGATGCCGCCCATGACGCGGCCGTAGCGCGCGCTGAAGTTGCCAGGGTAGAAGTCGATCTTGTCGAGCAGCTCGGTCGGCACGACGCTGCTGAGGCCGCCGAAGTGGTAGATGAGCGGCACGTTGCTGCCGTCGATGAACGTGTGCGTGTCCTGCGGCGCCGAGCCGCGCACGATGAGCAGCCCCGCGAAGCCCGGCGGGCGCGCCACGCCGGGCAGGCTCTGGATCGAACGCAGGGCGTCGCCGCCGGTGCCCGGAATGCGGTTGATCTCGCGGCGCTGGAGCGTGCGGCGCGTCACCTCGCGCGGCGGCCGCTCGCCCTGCACCGTCACCTCGAGCCCCTCGCTCTTCGGCGCCAGGCGGTAGGTCGCTTCCGTCGCCTCGCCCGCCGCGACCTGCTCGGTGTTCTCGACGCCGGTGAAGCCTTCGGCGTCGACCTTCACCTTGTAGCTGCCCGGCTTCTGTCGCTCGATCTGCCAGTGGCCCTTGGTGTCGGTCGTCAGCGCCTGCTTCGTGCCGTCGGGCGACGTGACCGTGACGGTTGCGCCGACGAGCGGCGTCGTGGTGCCCGCGATCTGGATGCGTGCCGCCGAGATTGCCGACCTTCGGCGGCGGAGGCGGCGGCGGCTGCTTCTCGGGTGGCGCGGGCTTCAGCGTGAAGGAGTACTTGTACAGGATGCGCACCGGAGCCGGCTTGCCGTCGACCGTCGCCGGCGTGAACTCGAACTTCATCGCGGCCGCCTGCGCCGCCTCGTCGAAGCCATGCCCTGCCGGCTCCGCCACCTCGACGTTCGTCACCTTGCCGGTCGCGTCGATGGTGAGCCGCAGCACCACGTCGCCCTGGATGCCCTCCTTCTGCGCCTCGGGCGGGTAGGCCGCGTGCTCGAAGTGCTCGAGCTTCGGCATCACGACGACGGGCTTCTTCTTCTGCTGCGCCGGCTTGGCGGGCTTCACCACGGCGCCCGCGGCGCCGCGTGGGACCGCTCCGGTGCCCTGCTGCGAGTCGTCGGCCTGGGCCCGGGCCGGAGCGCATACCAGGAACGTCGAAGCAAGCGTCGAAGCGGCCAGAACGGCACGCGCAACGCGGACACCTCTGGCTTCGAGCCTGGCAGTTCTCCCCGGCATCTCGGGGAACACCGGGTAGCGCGGCCGGCGCGGGGTGACAAGCGGACTCGCCGCGCCGGGCTTATTCGCCCCGGTTGCCAGCCTGGAATCACGCTGATCGGGGCCGGCCCGTTGAAGATCGACAACAGGCACGCTACTCACGCCAGCCGTGAAGATCGCCACCTGGAACGTCAACTCGATCCGCGCGCGGCACGAACTGGTGCTCGACTGGCTCAAGCGCGCGGAGCCCGACGTGCTCTGCATGCAGGAGACGAAGGTGGTGGATGACGACTTCCCGACCGACGAGCTCATGAGGCTCGGCTACGCCGTCGCCATGGCGGGGCAGAAGACGTACAACGGCGTCGCCATCGCGTCGCGCCGACCCATGAAGGACATCGCGGTAGGTCTCCACGACGATGGTCCCGAAGCGGACAAGCGACTCATCGCCGCGACGATCGACGGGCTGCGGGTGCTCAGCGCGTACGTTCCGAACGGCAAGTCCCCGACCCTACCCGCCTTCCAGGGCAAGCTCCGTTGGCTCGCGCGCCTGCGCGAGACGCTCGAACGCTGTCCGGCCGGCGAGATCGTGCTGTGCGGCGATTTCAACGTCGCGATCGACGACCGCGACGTCTACGACCCGGAGGCGATGCGCGGCCAGCTGCACTTCCATCCCGAGGAGCACAAGGCGCTCGCGCACCTGCTCGACCTGGGGCTCGTCGACGCCTTCCGCCTCCACCACGAGGAAGGCGGGCTGTACAGCTGGTGGGACTATCGCGGCGGCGGCTTCCGCAGGAACCAGGGGCTGCGCATCGACTACGTCTTCTGTCGGCAAGGCGCTAGCAGCGCACTGTGTGGGAGCCAGCATGGACGTGGAGGAGCGCCGCCGCGACAAGCCGTCCGATCACATTCCGGTAATAGTGGAACTTGATCAGCTCTGACGGAAGCCGGTAGGTGCGAGGAATAATCACGACGCGGACCGTGTAGCTGTGCCGCTCCGACTTCCGGAGAAAACCGGGCCCGTCTCCCTTGCGCCCGGACGCATCGTTCCCTATCGGGGAGTCCCCATGGAGGGTCATAAAGATGAAGACTGCGAAATTCGTTCTCCCGTCGCTCGGCTGCCTGGTGCTGCTCGCTGCCTGCGGCAAGCCCGCGCAAGCCCCTGAACCGCCGGTCCCCAGCGCCGCACCCGAGGCGCCCAGCGCCGCGCCCGAGGCGCCCGCATCGGCGGCGCCGGCCGAGTCCGCTAGCGCGGAGGCGCCACCCGCCGCGCCGAAAACGGTGACCGCGAAGATCATGGGGGCGAAGAAATCCAAGCTCGACGGCACCATCACGCTCACCGAGGACGCCGACGGCGTGAAGGTCGTGGTCAACGTCGAGAACGCCAAGCCAGGCATGCACGCCACGCACATCCACGAGAAGGCCGACTGCAGCGGCAAGGGCTTCAAGACGGCGGGCGGTCACTTCAATCCCGACAAGAACCCGCACGGCCTGCCCACCGCGGAAAAGCACCACCTCGGCGACCTCGGCAACATGGAGGTCGGCAAGGACGGCAAGGGCACGCTGGAGCTCGAGGTGAAGGGCGCCAACCTCGAGCACGGCGACGCGCACTCGTTCCTCGACCGCGCGATCATCATCCACGCGAAGAAGGACACCGGCGCACAGCCCGCCGGTGCCGCTGGCGCGCGCATCGGCTGCGGCGAGATCAAGGCCGGCGAGTAGCTCGAGTCCAGGCCGGCAGTCCGCCGGCATCCAGCCAGCCGAACGAGCCGTCGATGAGCTCGGGCGGGTCGCCGAGGTCGCGCAGCACGCGCGCGGCCCCGACGGCGATCCGCCCGCGTTCCAGAAACGACTCCAGCGCGCCGTCACGCTCGAACGCGCGCTGCACGCGCGACAGCGCCGTCAGATACACCAGCTCACGGCCAAGCCCGCCACCGCGATGCACGCGGCTCGTGATGCGGAGCGCGTCTTCGAGGGCAGCACCGCGCTCGAGCAATAGCTGCGCGGTCTCGACGTAGTCCGCACCGCGCCGGAGTGCCAGCGCCGCCAGGTGCCGGCGCCCGAGCTCCGCCGAGCGCGCGGCGTCCAGGTATCCGCCACGCTGTTCCAGCAAGAGCGCGCGCCCTTCCTCGTCGTCCGAGCCGCCCGCCGTGCCGATGCGGTACAGCCCCAGGCGTTCGTGGCGCGCACGCAGCCGCGGCAGCGCGTGGCCCTCGATCTCGTGCACCACGATGCGCTCCACGTCGAGCTCCCGGTAGCGCGCGCCGGCCTTCACCAGGATCACGCCATCGCCGGTGGCCGCGGCGCTCGGCAGGTCCTCGCTGAGCAGTACGCGGAATGGCAGCCTTCGCTGGCCGACGGCCCGCCGCATCGCCGAGAACAGGCTGTGCGGATCGCGCTCGTCGTCGCTCGGCGTGGTCGACGACGGAGCCTCGACGGTCGCGTCGGTCCAGTCGAGCGCCCACTGCTCGGCCTGCGCGGCATCCAGCCCGGCTCCGATCGGGAACCTGAGCGCAGCGAGATCGCGGAACGACCCGCTATCGAGCGCTTCGGCGGCGGCCGCTTCGGTGTACAGCTCGGCGGCGCGCGCGGCGTACAGGCCGCCCCAGGGGCCCGCGGCGGCGAGCTTGTCCACCATGCCCTCGAGCCCCGCGCGCAGCCCCGCAAGCTCGGGAACGCTCGCATACTGCCAGTCCGGCGCCGACGGCTCGTCGCGCTGCCACGCAGCCTGCACCTCTGCCTGCGCGCGCACGGCGTTCAAGCGGGCGGCAGCGCTCGAGCAGCGCGATCGCGCGCTCGGCACGGCCGAGCAGCCGCTCCAGATCCCGCCGCAGCACGCTCATAGCTTGTTCGCCGCGATATTCGCGAGCTCGCTGCGTTCGCCCTTGCGAGCAGGATGTGCCCCACCAACGACTCGCCGTGCAGGCGATCGGCGGTCACCGACAGGCCGTTGGTCGCGCTATCGACGTAGGGGTTGTCGATCTGGAACGGATCGCCGGTCAGGATGATCTTGGTGCCCTCGGCGCAGCGCGTGATGACGGTCTTCACCTCGTGCGGCGTGAGGTTCTGCGCTTCGTCCACGATCACGTACTGCTGCGGCAGGCTGCGGCCGCGGATGTAGGTGAGCGGCTCGACCTGCAGCTGGCCACTGTCGAACAGCTCGTCGAATCCGCCGCGCATGCCGCGTCGCTTGCCGCCGCCGGCCACCAGCAAAAACTCCAGGTTGTCGAAGATCGGCTGCATCCAGGGATTCAGCTTCTCCTCGATGTCCCCGGGCAGATAACCGAGGTCGCGGCCCATCGGCATCACCGGACGGCTCACGAGCAGCCGCGCGTACGCGCCCTCTTCCGCCGTGCGCTTGAGCCCCGCCGCCAGCGCCAGCAGCGTCTTGCCGGTTCCCGCCTTGCCGACCAGCGTCACGAGCCGCACGGAGTCGTCGAGCAGGAGGTCGAGGGCGAAGCTCTGTTCCCTGTTGCGCGGGCGGATCCCCATCACGCCGTCCCGCGGCGTCCTGAGCGCGCGGATCTCGCCCTTGTCCGCGTGGTAGCGGCCAAGCGCGGTGCGCGGACGGGCGGCGCTGTCATCGCGCAGCATCACGCTCACGTTGGCGTAGAGCTGCTCGCCTGCGGGCCGCTCCATGACGCCGCGTTCGAGGAAGCCCTCCAGGTCGGCGGCGGTAACGGCGAGCTCGACCATGCCGGTGTTCAGGTGCTCGACGTCGACGGACTGGTTCTCGTACGCCTCGGTGGTGAGCCCCAGCGCATCGGCACGGATGCGCAGGTTCACATCCATCGTCACGAAGATGGTCGGCCTTTCCGGGCGAGGCGTCGCGCAGATCGAGCGCCGTCTGCATGATGGCGTGGTCGCCGGACTCCGGGTGCAGCGCGATCGCCAGATGCGGCCGCTTCTCCGGCACGTGCACACGCAGGCTGCCGTCCTCGCCGATGCGCACGCCGCGGGCGAGCGATGCGCCCCGCTCGCGCAGCGCGTCCAGCAGGCGCGAGATGGTTCGCGCGTTGCGGCCGCGCTCGGTGTTCTCGCGCTTGAAGGTGTCGATCTCCTCGATGACGTAGATCGGGAGGATGAGGTCGTTGTCCTCGAACTTGAAGATCGCGTACGGGTCGTGAAGCAGGACGTTGGTGTCGAGGACGTAGTTCTTCTTCATGTGCTTCCCTGGGGGGGCGCCCCGGATACGCGGAGCGGGTCGCCCGCGATAGCTCCGGCCGGCGGTGCCTGCAACGCCGGAGGCCGCCGGAGCGTGCCATGCGATCGGCAACGCGCCCTCTGCCGGCTCGCTCGACCGGGCGATCTCCCGTGAATATACAAGCATTTACGTTCGCGGGCCCGACCCGCGGCCGGCGCGGCTTGACCGGGCGCGGCAGCGCGGGATTGTCTCCGGCCATGTCGCGCTCGCTGCCGCCGTCCATCCTCGACCCGTCTACGCTCGGGCTCGCCGTCGTCACGCTGCTCGCCGCCTGCTCGGCCACCTCGCCGCCCAGCCAGTATCCGCCGCCCGGTCCGAGCGGCGGCCTGCCCTACATCCCCTTCCCGAAGAAGAGCATCTTCGACGAGGGGATCGGCCCGAGCGAATCGGCGGAGCAGCCCGCCGCGGCGGCCAAGCCGTCGGTCATCTCCGGCGACCTGCCGGACAAGCCCCCAGCGGCGCTGTCGCGCAAGGCGAGCTGCACGGACAAGGTCTGTACGCTCAAGACGTGGCTGCCCGACCCCACGTTCGCGCAGGAGCGTCGACGGCGGCAAGCCCGCGCCGACAGCGCTCTGGCTGGAGAGCATCAAGAAGGGCAGCACGGTCGTGCTGCCCCGGCAACGACCACCTCGACGTGCTCGGCCGTGGATGCTCGCGGGCCGGTGATCGCCAACAGCGACGACGGCAAAGAGGTGCGGAATCTCGACGTGTGGAGCGCGCTGCGCGTTCCCGGCGCCGGCTGCACGCTACGCGCGAACGAGCGACGCGAAGGTCGCCCTGGCGATCGCAACCGACGAACCGACGCTCGACGCGGCGCTGGCGGCCGCCAAGGCCAAGCCCTGGAAAGTGCGCTGGCACAAGCGCCCGGGAAAGATCGAGTCGGTCGATCTCGCCAAGGCCAAGGATCTGTGCCTGGGGCGGCGGCGCCTTCCACGCGCGCCTGGCTTTCGGCGGCGCCGGCGAAATGCGCATCCGCTCCGGCCTCGAGCTCCTGATGATGTCGCCCGACGCGCCCGTGCCCGGGCACGACCACGCCGACTCCTGGGAAACGCTGGGCGCGCTCGGCGGCGACGCGAGCATGAAGCTCGACGGCAACGACTATCCGGTCAAGCCGGGCTCTGTCTTCCAGATCCCGAAGGGCGCCAAGCACTCCGTCACGCCCGGCCACGGCGTCCGCTGCTCGCCATCCAGCTCTACACGCCCTCCGGCCCCGAGCAGCGCTTCGTCAAGCTCGCGGGAGGCAACGCCAAGAAAGCCCGGGCCCGCGAAGCAGAAGTAGGCGGGCGGGTCCTGGCAGCCGCTCGCGCCGCACAGCGACGGCGCTACACCGCCGGCCCGGTGCGTCCCCGTGGACCGCACGGGCCCCGCTAGCTCGCGGAATTGCCGGGACTTTTCTCGACCGCTCCGTGCGAACGGGTCCCGGGAAGAGGGCGCCAACCGCCGCGGAACTACGCTAGATTCGCCGCCATGCGAGGCGTCCGCTCGCTGTGGCTGCCCTTCGCGGCGGTGGCCTACGTCTGCTTTGCGGCGGCGAAGGCCGGCGGCGGCTATGTGCCGTGGCTGGCGCTGGTGCTGCTGCCGCTGATGCTGGCGGAGGTGTGGCGGCGCACGGCCGCTCCGCCGCAGCAGGGCGAGGACCGCATCGAGACGCACCGCGCGCTCGGCGCTACGCGCCTGCTTCTGGGGCGCGGCGATGTGGATCGCCGCACGCACCGGTCCGGCCGGACATCCCGCCTTCGACGCGGCCGCGAACCTCGGCGCGGGCGCGGCCATCGTGGCCGCGCTGGTCGCGCTGTCGCGCATCCCCGGCCTGCGGCGGGGTGATGGCGCCCGACGCGCTCGGCGCGCTCGCTCGACGCCGCGGCGTTCGCCGGCTTCCTGTGGGGCATCGCCGTCGCGCTGCCGGCGACGCGCGTGCTGCTGCCGGCCGAGCAGGTGCGGCTCGACCCGCTCGCCATCGACTACGCGACGACCAGCGCCGGCATCGGCAGCCTGCTGGTGCTGGTGGCGGCCACGTGGCGGCTGCGCATCGTGAGGCGAGCTGGAGGTGGGCGTCGGCGATCGCGCGGCGGGCGCGCTGGCGCTCGCCATCACCGCGTTCACCGTCGCCGTGCCGGCCGCGCTGATGGACGTAGCGCCGCCCGACCGCGTGCTGCCCGTCGCGGTCATCCTGGCGTCCATCGCCTGCACCTGGACGGCCACCACGCGCGAGCCGACCACCGTGTCGAGCGCGCTGCGCGGCATCCTCGCGATCATGATCCTGGGCGCGCCGACGACACTGCTCGCCGGGCTCGTCGCACGGCAGGCGCCGAACCACGCCGGCGCCATCGTGCTGGCAGTCGAGCGCGGTCTCGATCGTGGTCGGGCTGATCGCGCGCGCCGTCGCGCGGCCGCTCGGCCCCGAGCAGTCGCGCTGGCTCGACGCCATCGACGCCGCCAGCCGCGGCGCGCTGCAGCCCGAGCCCGACGCCGCTATCCGCGCCGCGCTCGTCGCGCTCGGCGAGACCAGCAACGCGCCCGGCGCCAGGCCCGAGCTGTGGCGCGTCAGCCCCGAAGAAGTGCTGAGCGTCGACGTGGCCGGCTACCTGCACGTCGAGAAGGCCGCCGCGCCCGAGCGGCTGTACGAGATGGCGCGCGAGGAGCCGGAGCGCACGCTGCGCGCCGAGGTGCTCGCGGCGCTCGAGGTGCGCCGCCCGGACGTGCGGCCACTGCTCGTCGTGGTTCGACGCACGGCGCGCGTTCTCGGCGACGCTGGTGCTCGACGAGGACGGCCCGCTCGGCTTCATCCTGATGCCGCGCGGCAGCCGCACCGCGCCCATGTCGCTGGAAGAGGCGCGCGCTATCCGCGTGCTCGCCGACCGCATCAGCGCGCTGCTCGCTGTCTCCTCGGCGCTGGCGCGCTCGCGCAAGCGCGAGCTCGCCGCCATCGCCCGCGCCGACACCATCGACGACGAGCGCGAGCGGCTCGAGCACATCATCCATCTCGAAGCCGGCCGCAACGAGTCGCATCGCCGAGCAGGCCGCGCGCGAGAGTGCGCTCGAGCGCCTACAGTCCCGCCGCGCGCCAGCGCGCTCGAACAGCTCGAGCGCCTCGGCCGCATGAACGCCTCGCCCGCGCTGATCGTCGCCGCCGGGCATCGAGGCCGTGGGCTGGGCCGCGCTCGTGCACCTGGCGAGCCCGCGCCGCGGCGGCCCGCTGGTCGTCATCGACGGCGCCAACGGCGCCGAGCACGACCTCGAGCATTGGCAGGACAGCCGAACGCTCGCCGCTCGCGCTCGCCGACGGCGGCACGCTCGTCGTGCTGCACGCGGCGCTCCTGCCGACCGACATGCAGGAACACATCGCGCGCACGCTGTCGCGCCGCGCCAACGCGCCCGCGCGCTCCAGCGTGCTGCCCGCGGGCCTCGTCGTGGCGCTCGCGCGACCCGCCGGAGGAGCTCGCGGCCGACGGCGCGTTGTGCCCGCCATCTTTCGCGCTGGGTCGGCGACGCGCACGTGGTCGATCTTCCGCTGCCTCGCCGATCGCGCCGAGGACCTGCGCGCCGCTCGCGCTCACCGCGCTGGCGCGCACCGGCGCCCGCAGCGGCGGCGAGCCACTCGGCATCGACCCCGCCGCGCTGCGCCTGCTCATGGAGCACAGCTGGCCGGGCAACGAAGCGCGAGCTCCGCGACGTGCTCACCCGCGCCGCCGCCGCAGCCACCACCCGCGTCGTCACCGCCCACCGATCTCGCCGCTGCCGGCTTCCACCCCAACGTCGAAGCCGACGACAGCCTCCGCCACGCCGCTCCCGACGACAGCCCGCCGCCGCCCGCGTCCCAGGCGCTCTCCGCGGCGGCACTAAGGGCGCCAACGCCCGCGTCAGTGCCCGCCCGCGAGCCGCACCAACGTGCCCAGCACGCGATCGAAGCGCGCCCGAAGCGCCGCCTCCCGCTCCGGCATGTAGCCGAGCGCCGCCGCGACCTCCAGACAAGCGAGCACCTCGCGCAGCGAACCGAGCGCAGTGTGATACCGCACCGCACGATTCTTCCCCCGACTGTACCCCCCCTCGGCCGTGTTCAACGGCGCGCTCGTGAGGGCCCGCCGACACTGCCGCGCCAGATCCGGGTCGTGCCGCCCGCAAGAGCGGCCGGAGAGAGCGAACCAGATCGAGCAGAACAGGATAGATACGCAACATGACGTGACTCCTTGTGCAAGCCCGCGCCCGCCACCCGAGCGTGGGCGAAGCCCAAGCGCCGCACGCGCAGGAGCTGTCCAGGCTGCGAGCGAAGCGAGCACCGCCCGCAGGCCCCAAGGGCCGAGGACGGCCCCGGCCTGGACAGCTCCGAGCACGGCGGCATCCTGAAATACCCACGAGCGAACGCACTTGCGCACGAGGCGAAGCCGACGCGCGCCCCGCCCCCGCCCACGCACCCGCCCCCGCCCACGCGCGCAGGGGACCCTCGCGGGCGCGCAGGCCGGAGGCCGAGCACCCGCTTGAGGGCCCCGGGCGCGTGCGCCCGGCGCACCCCCGCCGCCATCCGACGGGGGAGCAGCCCCGGCTTCAGCCGACGCCGCAGCCGAGGTTCGCTGGCACCGCCACGTCCATCAGCCGGGGATTGGGCAGGTTCAGGTTGCCCATCAGCTCGATGTACTCGTCGACGCCGCTGACCTTCAGACGCGGATTGTGCGCGCGCTCCTCGGCGATCGTGCTGACCGTCCAGCCCTTGTAGTCGTGGGCCGGGTAGACGAACGTGTCGTCGGGCAGCTTCAGGAGCCTGTCGAAGATCGAGTGGTACTGATCGCGCGCGCTGCCATTCTGGAAATCGGTGCGGCCGCTGCCGCGGATGAGCAGCGTGTCGCCCGTGAAGACGCGGTCGGGTAGGCGGAAGCTGTACGAGTCGTCCGTGTGGCCGGGTGTGTAGACCGCTTCGAGCGAGATGCCGTCCACGTCGATGCGATCCCCGTCGCTCACTTTCAGCGACACGCAATCCGCGCGGCTCTGCTCGCCCATGATGGTGATGCAGTCGGTTCGATTGCGGAGATCGCCGAGGCCCGTGATGTGATCGGCGTGGACGTGGGTGTCGACGGCCTTGACCAGCTCGAGGTCGAGCTCGCCGAGCAGCCGCACATAGCTGTCGACCTGCTCCTTCACCGGGTCGATGAGCAGCGCCTCGCCCCCAGCGCGGCGCGCCAGGAGATAGGTGTAGGTGCTCGATTCCTTGTCGAAGAGCTGTCGAAATATCATCGCGGTTCCCTCCCCGGGACTGTCCAGCATGCTTCGTGCCAGGCCAGGAGCCACCCGGGACGTGGAAAAAGCCCACGCTTGGCAGATGCTGCGCTGCGGTATCGCGACCCTGATGTGTCAACGCGCGACACGATGTTGAAACCCGACGCGCCCGGCTAGTCGTCCCGCTGGGCCATCGCGCGCGCGCGGGACTCGATGCCGTCGGCGAATTCGAGCGCGACGGCGCGGTCCTCGACGCGTTCGAGCTCCTGGCCGGCGCGCCTCGCGATCTCGGCGGCGCGCGCCTTGTGTTCCTGCCAGTCCACGACGCGGTAGGCGAGCGTGAGCCCCGGGTCGCTCTGCAGCAGGCCGAGCGCCGCGCCGCGCCAGACGAATGGCGGGCTTTCGCGGTCGAGGGTCGACAGAATCGGTGAGCGGCGACGCGGCGAGCCAGTGGCCGAGCATTTCGTGCCAGCTTCCGGACCAGTCGGCATCGGCTGGAGCCATCTCGCCAAGCGGGACGCTCTGCTGCGACTCGTGCACGCGGCGCAGCTTCGGCCAGGCCAGGAGCCGGCCCGGCGGCTCTGCGCCGCGGAAGTCGGCGTGGCCGACCCACCACGAGACGTGCGTGTCGATGCGCGCCAGCTCGGCGACCCGCCAGAACGAGGCGTGACGCCCCAGCGCATCGCCCACGGTCCGCGGCGCGCCCGCCTGCCGGATCACCTGTCCCACCATCTTGAGCAGCCGCTCGGGCCGCTCCTTGCCCAGCAGGCCCTCGAGATCCGGGTTGGTCGCCTGCAACAGGTCGTTCAGCGCGAACGCGAGCAGCCACTCGCCGGCCGACGGCTCCTCGACGCGATCGACGGCGCACAGCCTGCGCGCGGCCGTCAGGCGGGCTCGTTCCAGCTGGACCGCGGCATCGCCGCCGGCAACCAGCGCGTGGTCGACAAGCATCGAGGGCGCGTCGCGCGCCGATCGGCGGAAGCGGTTTGAGCTCGCCGCCCACCGCGAGCGGCAGCAGCACCTGCTCGACCAGCTTGATCCACCAGCACCTGGTCGTCGGGGGTCATGACGCTGGCTCCGCCTTGGCGAGGGGTCTGAATCCGAGCGGATCGAACCACACCGTGGGGATCTCGGCCGAGAGCTGCGACTCGAACGAGGCGCTCGGCAGCGGGGCCCAGCTTTCAGCTTCGAGCAGCGCGGACTCCAGGGGCGAGAATCCGGCGCGCAGCACCGCCACGGGCGCCTGCTCCGGGACGCAGGAACACGATGCGATCCGCCGGTGCGCCGAGCGCTGCGAACAGCATCTCGGGGCGCACCCGCGGCGCCACCTCGTAGCCATTCGGCACGAAGATGGACGGATGCTCGCGGCGGAAGAACGTTCCGAGCGGCAACAGCTCGAGGCCCTGCTCGCGCAGCAGGAATGCGCCCAGCTCGGTGACGGCGATGCGGATGCTGCGGATGGCGTCCGCGCCGAGCGCGTAGACGAGCCTTCTCAGGAGCGGCAGCTCGTTGCTGTTAACGAGCGTCGCATGCACGCGCCCGGGAGGCGCCAGAGCCGGGCACCAGCTTCGGGCGCAGAAGGAGCTCGGGTGCAGTCGAACCACCAACGCCGTGCGGAAGCACCGCCAGCTTCTCGAACGGCTGCTCGGTGCGTCTCAGCGAGCGTACGTCGGCCAGAACCGGCAGCTTGTCGTATCTCGAGCGGCGGTTCGCCGCGCCCGCGGAACAGCACCAGACCGCGCTCGTCGAACACGGGACACGAGCGGAGCGTGACCGGATGGCGGAAGCCGCGCTCGACCGCCACGCCGGGCGAGGCGGGCAGGAACGCCGCGAGCCCCGGCGTGGAGACGAGCGGGCCGCGCATGCGCGCCGGCAGCTCCTGCACGGAGAAGAGGAAGCGCCGGAGCGGTGCGTCGTCGAAGCTCGTCTCCGGGGGCCACTCGACGATGCCGACCCGGGCATCGACGCGCGAACGCGCCAGGTAGCCGAGCAGGCTCGGCCCAAGTCCGGGTTCGGAGAGCAGCCAGAACGGGTGGTCGTCGATGCTCACACCGGGGTCTGGATGCGGAGCCAGGCGCCGGAGCAGACTGCCGAGCGCGAGCTTCCGCTCGACCTCGTACACCTGCGCAAACGTGTTGTGGTAGAGCGCGAGCGCCGCGTCGGTGGGAATGATCTCGCTCGCATCGTAGCCGAACGGAGCACCGGCATCGCGATACTGCACGTAGTGGCGGCTGGTCCCGGTGAAGGTGAAGCCCCCGGTCAACCGCGCGACCTCGGCGACGCGGTCCATGCGGTCGCTCGACCCGGCGTCGAACGACAGTGCGATCTCGCGCGCCCCGAGCTTGGAGCGGACCACTTCGATCGCGAGCGAGCCGGCGATGCCGTCCAGCGCCTGCTCGGCCGTGTACACGGCGAAGAAGGCGACCAGACGATCCAGCGAGGGCAGCAGCACGAGGCCGCGCGAGCCGAGCGCGACTCCGCGGACATCGAGCCCGACGCCGGGCACCCTGAAGCCGGGTCTGGTGGACCGCAACGCGCTCGAGCATCGGCGCTAGCCTGCTTCCTCGCCCAGCTCCATCACCGCGGATCATAGCCGGCCGGGGCGCCCACTCAAGCGGGCGGCCGCCGTTTGTCGCGTGTTCGCGCTGGGAAGTCCCGAAGAGGGACCGCACCCCGCAAAACCCGCGCCGCGAGCGTCTAGCCGCCGGACGCGGCCAAGGCTAGTCTCGGGTGACGTGACCTCCCCCGCCAGCGAGAGACGCCGCATGGGCGGCCGCTTCGTAGTCGAACGCGAGGTCGGCCGCGGCGGCGCCGGCATTGTCTACCGCGCGTGGGACCTGGTGACCGAGCAGCAGGTCGCGCTCAAAGTGATGGCCATCGAAGCCGGCGTCATCGCGCCGGAAGACGAGGCACGCCTGGGCCGCGAGGGCGAGCTGCTCGCAAACCTCGACCACCCGTTGCATCGTCAAGACGGTCGCCTATGGCGTGTTCGAGGACACCGGCCTGCCCTACGTGGCAATGGAGTGGCTCGAGGGCGAGGATCTCGCGGCGCGCGAGAAGCGCGATCCGCTCGACGCTCAAGCAGGCGGTGGAGCTCGCCATCCTGGTCGCCCAGGCGCTCGACGCGGCACACGCGGCGGGCGTCATCCACCGCGACATCAAGCCGGGCAACATCTTCCTGTGCAAGGGGCGCCACCCGGAGACCGAAGAGCTCGACGTGACGCCGAAGCTCGTGGATTTCGGGGTGGCTGCAGCCGGCGACATCCGCATCACGCGCACCGGAGACGTGGTGGGCACGCCCGCGTACATGGCGCCGGAACAGGCGCGAGGAGATGCGCCCATCGACGCGCGCTGCGACATCTACTCGCTGGGCGCAACGCTGTTCGAGCTGGTCGCCGGGCGCCCGCCGCACGTCGGACCGACGGCGATCGCGACGCTCGCACGTCTCGTCACGACCCCGCCGCCCAGGCTCAGCGAGCTCCGCCGCGACGTGCCGCCGCTGCTCGACAACATCGTCGAACGCATGCTGCAGACGGACCCTGCCGCACGTCCCGCATCGGCCGCGGAAGTGGCCGAGACGCTGCGCGAAGCGGTGCGCGACGCGAGCCGTGTCAGCTGGGTGGACACGGCCGAGCCGACGTTGTCGTCGCGCCTGGGCTCGAGCGCGTCGCGCCTGCTGACTTCCATCGTCGCGATCCGCTTCGCCAAGGGCTCGGCGCGCGAGCGAGCGCTGCAGCACCTGCGCGAGCGCGGTGCGGACGCGGTACCGCTCGGGCAGGACGCCATCGTGGCCCACCTGGGCGCACGCCGCGCCGTCGGCACCGAAGCCACCGCCGCGCTCGATCTGGGTCGGCGTCTGGCGCGGGCCGGCGCCCGCGTCGGTATCGCCAGCGGTCGCGCGCGCGTCAGCCTGTCTGAGCGATAGCGGCGAGATCTCGCCTGTGGGAGAGGTCGTCGACCGCGCCTCCGCGCTCGCCCGCGACGCCGAGGCAGGCATGGTGCTCGCGGACGTGACCACGAGCGAACTGGGGCGGGGCCGCTACGAATTCCGGGCGCGCGACGACGGCTCGGCTATCGTCGGCGAGCAGGTGCGCGGCGCGCGCGGCGAACGGGCGGGCGGCGCGCCGTTCGTGGGAAGGGAGCCCGAGCTGGCGCAGGTCCTCAGCGCCTTCGATCGCTCGCGCTCGGACCGCACGCCGATCCTGGTCAGCATCACAGGACCGCCCGGCATCGGCAAGACGAGACTCCGTCGCGAGGTGCTGGCACGCATCTCGGCACAAGCCGAGGCTCCGCCCGTGATCCTGCAGCGTAGCGAGGCGTACGGTCGCGGGCACGCGCTGGGCGCCGCGGCGGACGTGCTGCGCGCTATCATCGGACTGCCGAAGGGCACCACAGCGGCCGAAGCCGAAAGCGCCATCGTCGGCCGGCTGGGTCCGGCCACACGCGACGAGCTGACCGCGCAGAGCCGCGAGCTTCTGAGCCGCCTGCTTGCGAACGAAGCGCTGCCCGAAGGGCTCGACCCGCGCGGCTCGCGCGACGCGCTGTGGTTGGCGATGACCGACCTGGTGCTGCAGGTGGTCGTCACCGAGCCCACCGTCATCATCATGGAAGATCTGCAGTGGGCCGACCCGGAGAGCATCGGGTGGCTCGACCACATGCTCGGGCGCTCGTCGCACCAGCCGTTGGTGGTGCTCGGCGCTGATGCGACCCGATTTCTGGGCGGACAATGGCGACCGCTTTGCCGGACGCGACCACGTGCGGCTCGAGCTCCGGCCCATCTCGCAGCGCGCCTCGCGGGCCATCGCGCGCTCGCTTCTGGGCGAGGACGCGCCGGAACCCGTGATCGAGCGCATCGCCGCGCAGGCTGCCGGCCTGCCGCTGTTTGCGGAGGAGCTCGCTCGGCTCAGCGCCGCGGGGCGCGACACCACGCACGCGCCTACCATCGAGGCGGCCATCCAGGTCAGCCTCGACTCGCTCGACGAGGAATGTCGCGACGCGGTCGGGCGGCTCAGCGTGCTCGGTCTGAGCTGCTGGGACTCGGCGCTGGAAGCACTGGGCATGCCGCGCGCGGAAAGCGTGATGAAGGCGCTCGCCGGTGCGGAAGTGCTGGTCGAGCAGAATGTCTCGCGCTTCGCCGGCACGCGCGAGTGGGTGTTCAAACACGCGCTGGTGCGCGAGGTGGCGTACAGCTCGCTCGGCGAGCGTGAACGCAAGGAGCTGCACGCGCTGGCCGCGGCGTGGCTCACCTCGATGGGCGAGGACGCGGCCACCGTCGCCGGCCACTTCGACCTGGGCGGGCAGTACGCGGCCGCAGCCGACCACTGGGCGCGCGCGGCGCAGCGCGCGCTGGCGACCAACGCGCTGACCGACGCGCTGACGATGGCGGACCGGGCGCTCGCCTTCGCCGAGGACAAGGCGTCCGGGTTCCAGCGCGCCTGCGTACCTGGACGAGGCGTGGAGCCGCCTCGACCCGCGCGCCAGCGAGCGCGAGACGGCCATCCGCGCGATGGAAGAGAACGTGCACGACGAGTCGAGCGCGGTGCGCGCCCGCGGCGCGCGCGCCCGCTACGACGACGCACGCGGCACGGGCGATCGCATCAGCGCACGCCTGGCCCATACACGCGACGAGGCCCAGGCACTCGGCTTGCAGGACGAGGAGGCGCGCTGCTCGGCGGTGCTGGCGGCGCGGCTGGCGTTCGCCGGGCGCTTCGCGGAAGCGGAGGCGGAAGCAGCGCGCCTGCTCGAGCTGGCCAACCAGCCCAACATCCGCGCGGCAGCCGTGGACGCGTGGCAGACGCTCGCCATCATCCGCCAGACGCGCGGCGCGCTCAGCTCGGCCCTGGACGCCCGGCGCAACGCAGCCGCCGCGGCTCGCGAAGCCGGGCTGCGCGAGCGCGAAGCGATGCTCACGACGAACCTCGGCTTCGCGCTCACCACCATCGGTGCGCGGCAGGAAGCGCGCACCGCGCTCGATACGGGCCTGGCACTGGCCGACGCGATCGGCAGCAGTGGCGCCGTCAGGCACGCGCAGATGAACCTGCTCGGTTGGGCCGCGACCTTCGGCAACGACAAGCAGCTGGAAGGCAGCCTCGCCGAAACGCGCGCCGACGCCGACGCGTCGGCCAGCGGCGTATGGGCCGCGCCGGATCGCTCGAACCTGGGCGTGCTGTTCTACCGGGGCTGGGAGCTGCTCCGCGCCAAGTCGGACCAGGCGTGCCGGCGGGCCTGCTCGCTTTTGCGCATTTCCGCCGAGTCGTATCGCGCCACCGGCCATCGCGACGTACTGCCCGTGGCGCTCGGCGTGTGGGCCCAGGCCGAGCAGCGCTGCGGCAATGCGCAGCGCGCGGCGGAGTTGGCGCGAGAGGCGGCCGAGCTTCTAGAGAGCGGCGCGCCCAGCCTGCTCAACGAGTCGACGGTGTACCTCGCGCTGCACGACGCGCTTTTGGAGCTCGGCGATCTGGAGAGCGCGCGCGACGCGGTGGCGCGCGGCATCCCGCCGCTGCTCCGCCGGGTGCACGGCCTGGTCGGCACGCCGTACGCGCGCCTGTTCCTGACGGAGCTGCCCCACAACGCCGGGCTGCTCGCCGCGGCGGAGGGCTACGGCGTCGTGCCGGACGAGATCCACACGCTACTCGAGCGCAACGGGCACTGAGCGGCGCGCGAGCGCAAGCCGAAGCTGGGACGCGCACCGCGGCGCGATGGTGGCGTAGCCGTGACGTAGAGAGGCTGCCAGGCCCCCCCGGTGGGCTACTCCTTGAGCGCCTTCTTGATGCGTTCGCACGCTTCGGCGATGCGCGGCGGATCCTCGATCAGGGCGAAGCGGACGTAGCCTTCGCCGCCGGCGCCAAAGCCGGTGCCGGGAGCGACGCCGACGTGCGCGCGCTCGATGAGGCGCGTGGTCGCTTCCAGCGAGCTCATCGAACGCCAGGCCTCGGGCAGCTTGGTCCACACGAACATGGTGCCCTGTGGTTCTTCCACGTCGCCCCAGCCCGTCTTGCGCAGGCCGTCGGCCAGGGCCTTGGCGCGGCCCTGGTACAGCGCGCGGATCTCCTCGACCAGCGAGTCGCCGTTCTCGAGCGCCCAGGCGGCGGCCTGCTGCAGCGGGATGAACGTGCCGTAGTCCATGTACGTCTTCATGTGCGACAGCGCGCCGATCATCCGCTCGTTGCCGACCATGTAGGCGATGCGCCAGCCCGGCATGTTGTAGCTCTTCGACATCGAGAACACCTCGACGGCGAACTTGCGGACCTCTTCCGGATCGAGGCCGCAGTCGAAGATGCTGGGCGCGTAACGCGAGCTGAAGTCGAGATCGGCGTAGGCCAGGTCGTGCAGGAGCAGCGCACCCGAATCGCGCACCACGCGCACCAGCTCCGCGAGCTCTTCGCGGCTGACCACGCGGCCCGTCGGGTTCTGCGGATAGTTCGCGATGACGAGCTTGGCGCGGCCGCCAGCGAGGCGCACGTGCTCGAGCGCGGCGTGCACCGCCTTGGCGGGCGTCGTGCGCGAGGTCGAGTCGTAGCCGGCGACGTTCGCGCCGGCGATGAGCGGCGCGCCCTTGTGGATCGGGTAGCACGGGTCGGGCACCACCGCGGTGTCGCCGCGATCCAGGATGGCGAGGCACAGGTGGCTGATGCCTTCCTTGGCACCCATCGTAACGATCACGTCGCGGTCCGGATCGAAGCTCGCGTGGTAGCGCTTCTGGTACCATTGCGTGACCGCGTGGCGCAGCCTCGGCAGGCCGCGACCCGGGTGGTAGCGGTGGTTTTCGCCGATGTCGGCGGCGGCGTGCAGCTGGGCGACGATCTCGGGCGGCGTGGGCCGGTCGGGATTGCCCAGACCCAGATCGATGATCTCCGCACCGGACGCGCGCGTCCGGGCCTTCACGTCGTCGGTGACGAGGAAGGCGTAGGTGGGAAGGGCTTCGGCTCGCGGAAAGGACCAGTCCTGGGTTTTCACCCGGGCGTGGTACCACGAATCCGGCGGCCGAAAAACGGGCTCGGGCCGCCGGCTACCAGCGGCGGCTCTTGCCCGCGCGGTGCTCGGCGATGGTCGCCTGGTCCTGCTCCTTCTTGACCAGTACGCCGCCGAACGGCAACTCGCCACGGATGCGGTCCGCCCCTACCCCGGCCTGCGTCAGGACGGCGATCCAGTCGATGAGCTCGCTGGTGCTCGGGCGCTTGCGCACGCGGGGCACGCCGCGCACGTCGAAGAAGGCCGCGATGGCCTGGTCCACGACGCTATCGTCCACCTCCGGGTGGTGCACCCGCACGATGCGCTTCATCAACTCCGGCTCCGGGAAGTCGATGAAGTGGAAGACGCAGCGGCGCAGGAACGCGTCCGGCAGCTCCTTCTCGTTGTTGCTGGTGATGATGACCACGGGCCGGTGCTGGGCCACGACCTCGTCGCCGGTCTCGTTCACGACGAAACGCATGCGGTCGAGCTCGTGCAGGAGGTCGTTCGGGAACTCCAGATCCGCCTTGTCGACCTCGTCGATCAGCAGCACCACGCGCGCCGGCGAGTTGAGCGCCCGGCCGAGCGGCCCGAGCTTGATGTAGCGGCGGATGTCCTTCACACCCTCGGGGCCAGCGTCACCGAAGCGCGCGTCGTACAGGCGCTGGACGGTGTCGTAGACGTACAGACCGTCCTGCGCCCGGGTGGTCGACTTGACGGGCCAGTGGATGAGGTCGTGCTCCATCGACTCGGCCACGGCGGCGGCGAGCAGGGTCTTGCCGGTCCCCGGCTCGCCCTTGACGAGCAGAGGGCGCTCCAGCGCGATGGCAGCGTTGACGGCCGCTTCCAGAGCCGGGTCGGTGATGTAGCTGCGGGTGCCTGTAAACTCTCGGAACGACACGATAGCGGGGTCCTAGCACGGCCGACGCACGGCTGCTCGCCGGGACGCCCCCCGTGGTATGACCGTAGCGGATGATCCGCTACGAAATCAGGGCAGCGGGACTCGACGACGAGGAGCAGCTTCTGAGGCTCGCGCGCTTCCTCAATACGGTGAACCTGCCCGACGATCGCGGACACGTCCAGAACCTGCTCGACCACGCAACGCGGAGCTTCAGCGGCGCCATCAAGGATGGCCGCCGCCGCAAGTACGTCTTCGTGCTGTGGGACCTGGAGCGCGAGGTCGCCGTCGGCACATCGATGATCGTCGCGCAGCTCGGACGCCGCGACGCGCCCTACATCTATTTCGACGTGACCCCGGAGGAGAAGTATTCGCGGGCGCTCGACCGCTACTTCCACCACACGGTGCTGAGGCTCGGCTTTTCCTGGAACGGGCCGACCGAGATCGGCGGGCTGATCGTCGACCCGGACTACCGCCGCGCTACCGAGAAGCTCGGTCTGCTCATCTCCTATGTGCGCTTTCTATACATCGCCGCACACCCGGAACTGTTCCAGAAGGAAGTGCTCGCGGAGCTGCTCCCGCCGCTCGAACCGGACGGCACGAGTCACCTGTGGGAGGCCCTCGGCCGGCACTTCACCGGCATGAGCTACGCCGAGGCGGACCTCTTGTCCAGCGAGGACAAGGGCTTCATCCGCGATCTGTTCCCCAGCGGAAACATCTACGCCAGCGTGCTCAGCAAGGACGCGCAGGGCGTGATCGGCAAGGTCGGCGCGCAGACCCGCGGCGTGGAGAAGATGCTCCGCCGCATCGGTTTCCGCTACGCCGAGCGCGTGGATCCGTTCGACGGCGGCCCGCACTTCGTCGCGCCGGTCGAGGAGATCACGCTTGTCCAGAACACCCGGCGCGTGCACTTCTCCGGCGCGCTCGACCCGTCCTCGGCGTCCACGAGAGCGATGGTCGCGCGGGAATCCGACGGCGCCCCGTGGCTGCGCGTGGTCGGCACGACCGCCGCCCTGGCCGACGACGGCGTGAAGCTCGACCCCGCCGCCATCGAGCACCTCGCCCTTTCCGAGGGCGACGAGGTCATCGTGCTGCCGCTCAAATAGCCCGGGCTACTGGATCGGCGGGGGCGGCTGCGCGATGCCCTTGAGGTTCAGGCCGCCGGGGTACTGGTAGCTCGTGTAGCTGCCGTAGCCGACGACCTGGAGGCCCACCGGCTTGTCGGAGATGAGCACGTGCGCGCCGTTCGCGCCCGCACCGAGCTTCACGCGCGCGACGGTGTAGCCGGCTGCAGCGAGCGCCGACGAGCCGGGCTGCACCGCGGTGCCGTCGATCGTCACCTGCGCAGCGACCGGCATCACCACGTCGGCATAGTTCACGTCGTAGTCGGTGGGGGCGAGGAACACGTACTTGGTCCGGTACTGCTCGACGGCGAACGCCAGGCTCTGCGAAGGGTCGCCCTTCTGGCTCCCGATGGGCGCCGTCGGGTCGACGATGCTGCCGCCGAGCTGGAACATGCCAACGGCAAACTCGTGGTTGCCCTCGACCGAGAAGTCGCCGTTGATGGGTCCGAACTGCACCACCTGGCCGGCGTTGATCGTCGAGGGCGCGCCATTGGGCTGGCCCGCCGAGTACTTGAGCTGCGTGCCATCGACGTTGCCGTAGATCCGCACGATCTGTCCCACCACCTTGCCGTTCGGACCTGTCGGCGCATTGACGTAGTACTTCTTGCCCAGCGTCTCGGCCGGGAACACGCTCTCCTCGATGTGATCGCAGGCCTGGGCGCCGAGCGGGGCCTGGATGCACGGGATACCCGTGATCACCTGCACCGGCTGATCCGCCTGGACCAGGCTGCCGCTGAGATCGCCCGTCGTGTTGCCGAGCACCTCGACCACCTCGCCACGGTTGATCGGGAAGGTCGCAACCCCGCCGCCGCTGGTAGCCGACACGCCGCCGCCCGCCATGATCTGGCCATTGCCGGAGACCTTGACCTTGACGGTCGTGTTGTCGGTGAGGCCGGTGACCGCGAAGTACGAACCGATGTTCGCCTTCTGCCAGCTCTGGACGCCGGTGATGCGGTAGTTCTTGGTCGCCGCGGTGCTGGGCAGAAGCAGCGATGCATCATTGGAATACGAGAAGCAGCCCACGCCGCCGTTGCCCGGACAGCTCGACCAGCTCTTCCCCGAGGGGCCGCCCGCCGGTTTGTACTCGAGCGCGTTGAACTGGTACACGGTGACCGGCACGGAGCTGGTCAGGTGATACGCGCCGCCCGGCGCGCGCACAGTGGAGGTGAGCGGTGTCGCCGCTCCCTGCGCGTTGGCGTCGGGCCCCTTCAGCGACGCAACCCACGGCAGATAGAACTTCTGCAGCCCGTTCGGCTGCACCGTCCCGCTCCCCATCTTCTGCCCGTTCTGCATGATGGTGACGTCGGCCGGGGTGTTGCCCGCGTTCGCGACGATCACCGCGTAGTCGAAGATCGACCACACGTTGTTCGCCACCACGGTGGGCCAGAAGTCGCAGCCGATGTAGGTGTGCGAGCTGGCCGCCTGCGAGCAGGTGGTCGGGTCGCCGACGAAGCCGCCGCCGTCTTTCGTGCCGCCGCCGCCGTCCAGGTTGATGCCGCCGCCGCTACCAGCGTTCGCGCCGAAGCCGCCGAAGTTGCCGCTGCCGCCGTTGCCGCCCGCGCCGCTGCCGCCGGACCCGGCGAAGTGGCTGCCGTCGCCGGAAGCCGAGCAGGCCGAAATCGTGCCAGCAACCGCCAGCGCCAGGATCGAAAAGACCGTGCCCCCACGAAGCCAAGTACTCATGGCCCTATTGTCCCCCCACGGCGTGGTGCTTGACAACCTGGCACTTTCCGGGCCGGCGCCGCCGGAGCCGCCCGGGCGGGCTCTTTCGGCGTCAACTCCCCTGGATCTACGCGTCGGCCGCGGGCTGCGCGCCCGGGTCGGGCTCGGCGTCCGCCGCCGAGCTGCGCCCTGCGCTCCCCGTCCCCGCCTCGTCCCGGACGACCCGCCCGTCGAGCATGCGCACCACGCGCGGCATGCTCTCGGCGAACGCGGGGTTGTGCGTGACGACGACGATCGTCGTGCCGTGTTCCTTGTTGATCTGGAAGAACAGCTCGTGGATGGCCTCGCTGGTCTGGGTGTCCAGGTTGCCCGTGGGCTCGTCGGCGAGCACCAGCTTCGGATCCAGCGCCAGCGCGCGCGCTACCGCGACGCGCTGCTGTTCGCCACCGGACAGCTCTCCAGGCCGATGCGTTCCACGCTCTTCCAGCCCCACCTCGTGCAGCAGGCTCCGCGCGCGCTTGTCCATCTCCTTGCGCGAACGACCCTGGATCAACCCGGGCATCATCACGTTCTCCAGTGCGGTGAACTCGGGCAGCAGATGGTGGAACTGGAACACGAAGCCGATCTCGCGGTTCCTGACGGAGGCCAGGCGCGCGGACGACATGCGCGTGAGCTCCTCTCCCGCCAGCACGATGCGCCCGCTCGTCGGCAGATCCAGCGTGCCGATGCAGTGCAGGAGCGTGCTCTTGCCCGCGCCCGAAGGCCCGACGATGGACAGGATCTGCCCCGGATGGATGCTCAGATCGATGCCCTTCAGCACCTCGAGCGTGCGCCCCATGTGCTGGAAGCTCTTGTGCAGATCCTCGATGACGACGACGGCTTCACTCACGGCGTGCCTCTGCCTTGTGCTGGCTACTCATAGCGGATGCCCTCGACTGGCCTGAGACGGCTGGCGGCAAGGGCCGGATAGATCGTGGCCAGAGTGGTAATGACCAGCGCCGCGATCGCGACGACCGTGTAGTCCACGGCGTCCACATTGATGGGCAGGCGATCCACATAGTACACGTCCGGGTCCAGCCGTACGCCGAACCAGAGCAGGCCCAGCGTGGTCGCCAGCCCCGTCACTACGCCGAACACGGTGCCTATCGCGCCTATCATGATCCCCTCGGACATGAAAATGCGCAGGATGGACCTGTCGCTTGCACCGACGGCTTTGAGGATCGCGATCTCCTTGCTCTTCTCGGTCACCATCAAGAGCAGCGTGCAGATGATGCAGAAGCTCGCCACGGCGATCGCGATCGACAGGATGATGAACGTGGCGATCTTCTCCAGCTTGAGAGCGGAGAAGAGGTTCTTGTTCAGCTCCTTCCAGTCGCGGACCCGGAGGTCCTTGCGCGTGATGGCCGCGCTCACCAGCGGCCGCACCTCGCTCACCTGTTCAGCGTGGTCGATCTTGATATCGATGCCGGTGATGTTGTGCTTCAGGTCGAGGAAGTCCTGCGCCGCTGCGAGCTTCATGTACACGTAGCTCGCGTCGTATTCGTACATGCCGCTGTAGAAGACCGCGGCCACCCTGAAGCGTCGCGTGCGCGGCAAGACGCCCATCGGCCCCAGGTCGCCGAGCGGAGCGACCAACGTCACCTCGTCGCCGACGTAGACGTGGAGCGTCTTGGCGAGCTCGCGCCCGATCACGATACCCGGGTACACGTCGGGCGGCTTGACCGCCTTCTTCACGTTCTTGTCGAGCGAGTCGTCCAGAAAGGGGTTCACGTCCGGCCCCTTGAGGTACTTCTCGCCGCCCGGTCCGATGCCGATCACCGTGTCGGACGGCAGATCGGCCAGCGTGTCGGGGTGCTCCAGATAGCTGAACTTGCCGACCTCGATGTTCTTGAGGAGATCGATCACGCTGCCGATGGTCTTCGAGTCGACGCCGCGCACGATGGTGCCCGCGGTGTTCGACGAGCTCGACGCCATCGCTTCACCCTGTGCGATGGGCGTCGCCGCCACGACGTGCTGGACCTTGCGCACCTTGTCGAGCACCGGATGCCAGTGATCGAAGCCGCCGACGGCCTTGCTCTCGACCTTGATGTGGGCGTTGTTGCCGAGGATCTTCCGCTTCAGATCCGCGCCGAAGCCGCCCATGATCGAGACCACGGCGCACAGCGCGAACGAGCTCACGGCGACGCCAGCGATGGACAGCACCGAGATGACCGTGAGAAAGCCGCTCTTGCTCGCGCGCACGTGCCGCGCCGCGACGAACGACACGAAGCCGCGCCCCTCGATGCGGTCGAGCACCCACGGCAGAGCCAGCGCGATAAAGCAGATGACAAAGCCCGTGCCCGACAGCGCCGCGCCGACGCGCACGAACTGGTGCCACAGCACGAAGTAGCTGCCCTGCGGCTCGGGCAGCTTCGCCGCCCAGCTGGCCAGCCCGACCACGCCGACCAGGAACAGGCCGGTCAGCCCCCAGAGCAGACCGCGACGTCCGCTCCGGCCGAGGCGGCGCAGCCCGAGCACGACGAGCCACACCACGAGCACCGCCGCGAGGATGATGATCGCGATGCGCCCGTACAGGCCGAGCGCGGCCCAGAGGCGGGCGAGCGCGCCCACCTTGGCGGCGTGATGCGCCGGTCCGGCGCTGGTCGCGGCCAGGATCATTTGCCGGATGTCTCCGGCCGGAGCAGCGGGAACGCGATGACGTCGCGGATCGAGGGCTGCCCGGCGAGCATCATCGTGAGCCGATCGACACCCAGACCGAAGCCCGCAGCCGGCGGCATGCCGTGCTCGAGCGCGCGCACGTAGTCCTCGTCGTAGTCCATCGTTTCTTCGTCGCCGCGCTGCTTCTTCTCGACCTGCGCCTGGAAACGCGAGGCCTGGTCGTCCGGATCGTTGAGCTCGCTGAACGCGTTGCAGAGCTCCCGGCCGTGCACGAACAGCTCGAAGCGGTCGGTCAGCGTCGGGTCGGTGTCCTTCTTGCGGGCGAGCGGCGAGACCTCGGTCGGGTGGTCGATGACGAACACCGGCACGCTCTTCGAACCGTCGGCGCTCCTGTAGTCTTCCGGCAGGAACGCCTCGGCCAGATACTCGTAGGCGACGAAGGTGCGCTCGCCGTCGCTGTCGCAAACGCCGAGGCCCTTGCGGAGGTTCTGCCAGTCGATGCCGCGGGCGCGCTCCGAAGCCTCGCGACAGCGCGCCACGAGCTGATCGCCCGCGCTCCGGTCGCCTTGACCGTCCGGAGAAATACCGAGCAGGCCGAGCTGCCCGGGAAGGTCGGCGGGTAGGCCCGCGGTTTCCACCGCGCGGCGGATTGCCTCCGCCATCGGCACGCGGGCGAAGGGCTCGGCAAACGTGAAGGGGCGCTCGGCGCACCAGGCCTCGTACTGGCGCTCGAGCCCCAGCGCGAGCATCCGCTCGCGGAGGCGGCTGTCGACGTGACGCAGCATCTCCTCCGTCATGTCCATCAGCGTCTCGTAGGTAGCGTAGGCGCGGTAGAACTCGAGCATCGTGAACTCGGGGTTGTGCCGGGTGCTGATGCCCTCGTTGCGATAGCAACGACCAATCTCGTAGACGCGCTCGAAACCGCCGACGAGAAGCCGCTTGAGATACAGCTCCGGCGCGATGCGCAGGAAGAGCTGCATGTCGAGCGTGTTGTGGTGCGTGACGAAAGGCCGCGCCGCGGCCCCGCCCACCAGCGGGTGCAGCGTGGGCGTCTCCACCTCGATGAAGCCCAGCCCATCGAGGTAGCTGCGCAGACCCTGGATGATGAACGAGCGCGCGCGCAGCACGACGCCCACCTCGGGGTTGGCGACCATGTCGACGTAGCGGCGCCGGTAGCGCGCATCGACGTCGGTCAGGCCGTGCCACTTGTCCGGCAGCGGGCGCAGCGCCTTGGTGAGCAGCCGGAGCGACTTTGCCTGCAGGCTCAGCTCGCCGGTGCGCGTCACCATCAGCGTACCGCGCGCCTCGATGTAGTCGGCGATGTCGATGTCCTCGAGCGCGGCGAAGCCCTCGCCGAGCACGTCCTTCTTGGCGAAGAGCTGCAGCTCGCCGCTGCCGTCGCGCAGCCTGAGGAACGACGCCTTGCCGAAGCCGCGACGCGCCACCATGCGCCCCATCACGTGGAACGAGCGCTCGTCGGCGATTTCGTTCACACGCTCGGGGTCGTAGCGCAGCTCCGAATGCGGCTCCAGCAGCGCTTCCGAGCACAGCGCACGCAGCTCGGAGACGAGCGTGCGGTCCTCGGCCGCCGCGTCATTGGCGAACGGGCTCCCGCCGCGCTCGCGCACGCGCTCCGCCTTGGCGCGCCGCGCCTGGACAAGGCCTTCCTCTCCACCGATTTCCTGGCCCGGATCGCTCATCGTCGCCGCGCCGGTCTAGCGCGGCTCCCCGGGCGCGTCCACAGGCGCTCTCGCGTGATAGGATGAGCGCGGAATCGCTTCCGGGAGGTGCTTGATGCCGATCCATCCGCTGCGCTGGATCTCTGTCGTATCCATCGCGTTCGCCGCCGCGTGCTCGGCGACCGGTGGCACCGGAACCCGGCCCGGCGGCGGCGGCGGCGGCGGCGCTGCCGGCACCGACGCGAGCGCCAGCGGTGGGTCGAGCGCGACCGCTGGCACCGGAGCGGGCGGCAGCGCCGGCGGCGTCAACGTGGATTCCGGTCCGCCGGACAAGTGCGGCAACGGCCAGGACGACAACGGCAACGGCCTGGTGGACGAAGGCTGTTCGTGCAACGACGGCCAGACGCAGGGCTGCTGGACCGGGCCGCCGCAGCGCCGGAAGGTGGGCGCGTGCAAGGACGGCAAGCAGGCCTGCCAGAATTTCGGCGAGTTCATGTCCTGGGGACCGTGCGTGGGCGAGGTGCTGCCGAGCCCCGAGATCCCCGGCAACGGCAGCGACGAGGACTGCAACGGCAGCGATCCGGGCGGACAGTGCCAGCCCACGTCGAGCACCGAGGTCTGCGGCAGCGGCAAGGACGACGACTGCAACGGCAAGCAGGACTGCCAGGACCCGGCCTGCGCTTCGGTGTGCAACTGCTCCCAGGAGATCTGCAACGACGGCAAGGACAACGACTGCGACCAGCTGGTCGACTGCCAGGATCCGGACTGCGTGCAGGCGACCAACTGCAAGGCGCAGACAGGCTGCACGCCGCAGTTCCCCTATTTCCTCGAGGTCGCCTGCAAGGACGGCAAGGACAACGACTGCGACGGCAAGGTCGACTGCGCCGACCCCGACTGCAAGCAGCCCGGCCAGTGCGGCTGCGCCGCGCGGGAAACGAACTGCCACGACGGCGTCAACGACGACTGCGACAAGTTCACCGACTGCGGCGACGCGGACTGCGAGACCTGCACGCCGGGCAGCACGCGCTACTGCGATGATCCCACCCAGTGCTACTGGGGCAAACAGACCTGCGGGCCCGACAGCCACTGGGGCGCCTGCACCGAGACCACTGATCGGCCCGGCAACTGCAGCGGCGACCTGTACAGCGCGGATTGCTGCGTGAACGCCGGCGCCTGCTGCCAGAACTATCCCACCGACGAGTCGTCGATAGGCAACTGCCCCGGCCTCACCAAGTGCAACTAGGCCCGTTCGCATCCCACCCACTCACCCCCACCGGAATCCTCCGTCAGGGGCTCACCGCCCCCGGAAACCCGCCGCGATCCGCTCCGCTCATCGCGGGCTCGCTGTCGCTCGCCGGCCGTCGCACAATCGTCGAACCTGCCCAATGTCCCCGATGCCCCCGCGACGGTTGCTGCTTCTGTCCGGCCTTGCCCTCGCACTGACAGCCTGCAGGAAAAGCACGCCGCATCCCGCCGAGCACGTCGTCGTTGCGCCGCAGTCGGTGCCGGCTCCTGCGCCCGCGGACCTCGGCGACGACTGCGCGGACGTGGGTGGGGTGCGTGCGTGCTTTCGCAAGTCCTGTCCGGACGGCGTGTGCCGCGTGCCTCGACCGTTGCCGGACGCGCCCCATGTCGGCCGCTGGCGCTGTTCGGGCAGCGGCGAACAGCGCGTGTGTCGCGACAGCGCGCTCGACGCCAGCCGCTTCGAGTGCCGCGGCGCGCTCTGCATCCAGCGCACGCCGCACCTGCCCGACGACGGCCAATGGGAATGCGCCGCCTTCGACGGCGCCGTGCTCTGCCGCTCCATCGCGCCCGCGGCCGGCATCGTCGCCGGCCCGCCCGATCCCGCCTTCCGGTGCGGCAAGCGCCGCGGACATCCCGGCGAGCGCGTGTGCGTCGACTTCTCGCCGGACATGCCCGGCCCGGGCGCGTGGCGCTGCCACTTCCAGCACCTGGGCGGCGTGATCGAGCGGCGCTGCGAGAAGGGCGGACACACGCCGCTCGGCGGCAGCTGCAGCGGCGGCTGCTCGAAGGGCAGCACCTGCGTCTCGAGCCACTGCCTGCCGCTTCCCCCGCACCCGGACTGCTGGTTCGACAAGGACTGCGGCAGCGGACGCTGCGAGCTCGGCACCTGCCGGAGCGCGACATGAAGCGCCTCGCGCTGCTCCTGCTGGTGCTGGCCGCATGTCGGTCGTCGCCGGAGAAGCCGCCCACGCTCACCGTGCTCGTGAAGGCGCCGCTGTCCGTCGCGCGCCAGCTGGTCCACGCCAGCTGGTCGCCGCGCGCGCCGGTGCTGGAAGCCGAGCGCATCGGCACCACGCTGGCGCTCGTCGTCGACGCGCGCCACGCTCCACCGCGACTGCATCTCACCGTCCCCGGAGCCTGTCCGCTCGACGTGCCGCTGACCGGAAAGCACGAGGTCGACGCGCATCTCGCACCCTGGCTCGACGCCGGCGACGAGCGGAACGATGCAGGCTTCGACAAGGACGTGCAGATCGAGCTCCGCCCAGGCTGCCGCGCCGCCGTCGCCGGGCGCATCACGTGGAAACAGATCGCTGGACCGCACATCGACACGCGCGAGCTGAAGAACGGCTTCGTGCTCGCCGCCCACACGCTGCCGCTCTCGAAGCTGCACCCCGCGCCGCTGCCCTGGGGCCCGGTGCCGCTCTCGCCGCGGACACGCGGCGCGTACGCCTTCGAAGCGACGTGGAGCGACGGGCGCCACAGCGAAAAGCAGATCGTGCGCTTCGCCTCGGCGCCGCGGGCGCGCGGCGTGACCAGCATCGCCACGGGCCAGCGCGTCTACCTCGGCGGCAAGGGCTGGACGCTCGACACGCGGCCCGCGGGCAGCCGCGCCGCGCTCGTCCACGACGGCGCGCTGACCAGCCTGCTCGGCGACGAGCGCGGCCGCTACGTGCTCCACGACGTCGATCACCGCGAGCTCGCCCTGCAGGTCGGTCGCTTCGACGTGACCCCGCTCGACTGCGGCCGCTCGAATTGCCACGCGAAACAAGCCGAGGCCGTGAAGTCGAGCCGCATGACGCACGCCTTCGAGCGCGTGCTCGACGGCAAGTCCGGACGCGCCAATCCGTGCGTGCTCGGCTGCCACACCGTGGGCGAGCCGGGCGTCGCCGACGGCGGCTTCGCCGAGGTCGCGCGCCAGCTCGGCTGGGTGTTTCCCGCAAAGCCCCGCGGCTGGAGCGCATTGCCGCGCGCGCTCAGGCGCCTGGGCGGCGTGACCTGCAACGCCTGTCACGGCGCCGGCTCGATCCCCGAGCGCAACATGCGCTGGGCCATGCTGCGCCCCGACGTCTGCGCCAACTGCCACGACGCCCCGCCGCGCTACGGCCACGTCGTCGCGTGGCGGCAGAGCCGCATGGCGCGAAGCGACGCCGAGCCGCGCACGCGCCAGGGCAAGTGTGCGCAGTGCCATACGACTGCTGGCTTTCTCGCCGCGCACGCCCTGCGCGACTCGAAATCGATGCCGCCCCCGGATCTGACGCTCGGCATCGCCTGCGCGGCGTGCCACGCGCCGCACGGCGCCCACATGAAAACGGCGCTGCTCCGCAAGCTTCCGCTGCCAGACGGTTTCGCAGGGCGCGTGCCCGCCGCCGCGCTCGAATCAAGCGTGTGCCTCGGCTGCCACGCCACGGCAAAGGGCGATAGCGCGCCGGCGTCGAGCGCCGGCAATCTCGTGTTCGAGGTCGGGCCCGTCGCGCCCGAACCGCACCCGGTGCACGCCCTCGCCGGCGGCTGCATCGCGTGCCATGGGCGCACGCCCGAAAGCTCGAAGGAGCTCGGCACCGGCCACACCTTCCGCACGCGCCCCGCGAGTTGCACGGGCTGCCACAAGGACGGACCGCCGCCGATGGAGAACTTCGGAAAGCGCGCGGGCGAGCTGCTCGCGAAGCTCGAGCCTTCGGCCAAAGACGGCGGACCGCCGCACGCAGCCGACGAGAGCGTCCCGTCGGACCAGCAGCGCGCCCAGGCCCTCGCCGCCGTCCGCCTCGTGCTCGAAGATCCCGCCGCCGGCGCCCACAATCCCGGATACGCGAAACGGCTGCTCGATTTCGCGGAGACGCAGCCGAAACGCTGAGCCCCCGCGCTAGCTGCACGTCCAGAAGTACCCGGCAGCGCCGCTATAGAGGCAGTTGCAGGCGGCGCTTCCGTAGTTGCAGGTCAGGAGCTTCAGGTAGGGCGAACAGCTCGACTGCGACGCCGGCTGGCTCGCAGGACAGCGCTCCTGGGTGCACGTGTACTTGCCGTGGTCGCACGAACACCCCATGGCCGCAGTCGCGGACTGCCGATACGTACAGTATGCGTCCTGGGCCAGACAGCAGTCGCCGCCCGGCTTCGGCGAGGATGGACAGCGCGAGCACGACGACGAGCTGCACCCCGTCGGGGTCAAGAGCCCCACCGCGATCAACAACGCGAACGCCACCAGAAACCCGCTCTTGCCCTTCCCACGTGACATGCCAGCCTCCTCGACGAGCCCCACGGCCGAGAGTACGCGCCCCACGCCAGCCTGTGGAGGATCTCGCCCAGGTCCGGCCCCCGCGACGACATTTCCGACGACATAACCGGTTATGTCCGTCACAGCGTCGCCCCGACGACCACGCGACGACAGCGCGCCGACATTTCCGACGACATAACCGGTTATGTCCGTCACAGCGTCGCCCAGACGACCACGCGACGACAGCGCGCCGACATTTCCGACGACATAACCGGTTATGTCCGTCACAGCGTCGCCCAGACGACCACGCGACGCCAACGCGCCGACATTTCCGACGACATAACCGGTTATGTCCGCCACAGCGTCGCCCAGACGACCACGCGACGCCAACGCGCCGACATTTCCGACGACATAACCGGTTATGTCCGCCACAGCGTCGCCCCGACGACCACGCGACGCCAACGCGACGACATTTCCGACGGCATAACCGGTTATGTCCGTCACAGCGTCGCCCCGACGACCACGCGACGACAGCGCGCCGACATTTCCGACGACATAACCGGTTATGTCCGTCACAGCGTCGCCCCGACGACCACGCGACGCCAACGCGACGACATTTCCGACGACATAACCGGTTATGTCCGCCACAGCGTCGCCCCGACGACCACGCGACGCCAACGCGCCGACATTTCCGACGACATAACCGGTTATGTCCGTCACAGCGTCGCCCCGACGACCACGCGACGACAGCGCGACGACATTTCCGACGACATAACCGGTTATGTCCGCCACAGCGTCGCCCCGACGACCACGCGACGACAGCGCGCCGACATTTCCGACGACATAACCGGTTATGTCCGTCACAGCGTCGCCCAGACGACCACGCGACGCCAACGCGCCGACATTTCCGACGACATAACCGGTTATGTCCGTCACAGCGTCGCCCTACCGCGACGCGAGCGCGGCGCGCGCATCAGAGCTTGTCGAGGATCTCCGCCGGCTCCGGAAAACGATGCTCGCTCCCCTTGGAAAAGATCAGCTCGCCGTCCACGACCACGTCGAACTGCCCCACCCGACCCACCGTCAGTTGGGTGTCCACACCCTTCGCCTTCTTGATCTCCGCCGCGAGACCCGCGGCGCGTGGGCGGTAGTTTCAAGCCTGGCAGTAGAAGATCTCGACCTTCATGTCCCTAGCCTGCCACATCGCGCACGCGACGCGAACCTCGCCCCCGCGCTGGCCCCTGTGCGCGCTCGCCCCCGCGCGCGCTCGCGCCTACGCCTGCGCCCGCGGCGGCGCTTCCTTGCCGGCGTGCTTGTCGGCGTTCTGCATCAGATACGCCTCGATGAAGCCGTCGAGATCGCCGTCGAGCACCGCGTCCACCGCGCCCGTCTCGTGCTCCGTCCTGAGGTCCTTCACCATCTGGTACGGCTGCAGCACGTAGCTCCGGATCTGGTTCCCCCAGGCAATCTGCCCCTTCGCCGCCTCGTACTGCTGCTGCTCGGCCTCGCGCTTCTCCAGCTCGATCTCGTACAACTTCGCCTTGAGCATCTTGATCGCCATGGCGCGGTTCTGGTGCTGGCTGCGCTCGGCGCGGCACACCACCACGATGCCCGTCGGCACGTGCTTCATGCGCACCGCCGTCTCGACCTTGTTCACGTTCTGGCCGCCCTTGCCGCCCGCGCGCATCGTCGACACGTCGAGGTCCGTGTCCTTCACCTCGATGTCGATCTCGTCCTCGATGTCCGGCGTGACCTCCACCGCGGCAAAGCTCGTCTGCCGCCGCGCGTTGGAATCGAACGGGCTGATGCGCACCAGCCGGTGCACGCCCATCTCCGGCCTGAGATAGCCGTAGGCGCTCTCGCCCGTGACCGTGAACGACACGCCGTCGATGCCCGCCTCGTCCCCTGCCTGGTAGTCGATGATCTCCGTCTTGTAGCCGCGCCGCTCGCACCAACGCAGGTACATGCGTAGCAACATCTCCGCCCAGTCCTTCGCCTCCGTGCCGCCCGACCCCGGATGGATGCTCACGATGGCATTGGCGTGATCAGCCGGCCCCGAGAGCATGCGCGCGAGCTCCGCCTTGCGCACCCGCGCCTCGATCTCCGGCACCTGCGCCTCGATGTCGGAGACGACGCTTTCGTCCTCCTCCGCCGCGCCCAGCTCCAGGAGCTCCAGCGCGTCGTCCACGTCCTTCGTGAGCGACTCGGCCAGCTCCAGCTTGGTAGCCGCTGCGGCCCGCTTCCTCGTGATGGCCTGCGCCTTGTTCTGGTCGTTCCAGAAATCCGGAGCGGCCGAGAGCGAATCGAGCTCTTCGATGTCCCGCTTCAGCTGCGGGACGTCAAAGAGACCCCCTTAGCGCATCGACGCGCCTTTTGAGGTCCTGGAGCAAGCTACGAGTTTCCGCCAGCATGATGCCCGGCATCTAGCCTACGCCGCTCCGGTCCGCCAGCCCTTTCCGGCACGGGGCTTGCTCGGTGCCGTCTCCATGTCCCTTCGCCCGCCTTGTCGTGCCGTCTTGTGCCAATTGCTGGCCGTCCCTGTCATCGCGGTCATCCTCGCCGGCTGCGGAGGCGTCACGACGACATCCTCTCCCGGCCATTCAAGCCCCGATTCGGGAACCCCCGACGCGGCGACCGGCTGTCCCAGCATCGCCGACATCGACAGCGGCGCCGCCCTGGGCAAGGCGTGCGCTACCGAGGGAGCGTACTGCACGAACCAGGCGTGCGATCCCTGCGTCGACAACTGCCCCGCCGTCAGCTGCACGAACGGCGTGTGGAAGAAGGCGATCAACACCGCCCTCTGCACCGCGGACGCGGCGCCCCCACCCTGCCCGGCCCTCGACGGCTCTGGCTTCGACCAGAGCTGCCAGTCGGACTCCGACTGCGTCGCCGTCGCGGCCGGGAGCTTCTGTCCGGACGGGCCACAGTGCCTGTGCGGCCGGGACGCCATCAACGTGAAAGACCAGAGCAAGTACGACGCGAAACTGCAGACACTGCGGGAGAGCCAACACGATGCGTCCGTAGGCTGCATGTGTCCCTTCTTCGGAAATCCGCGCTGCATCGCCAACCACTGCGTCATGTGCGGTGGCGCAGGCCAAGCCTGCCCCGACGGCGGGTAGCTAGTGCGTCGCGCGCCGTCGCTTCGAGAACCAGCCGCCCGTCAGCACGTCGAGCGTGGCTTCGGCTTCGATGGCGTCGAGCTCGGCCAGCGTGCGCTCGTTCGGCAGGAGCGACGTGTCGGCGGCTTTCACCAGTGCGCGTTGCCAGGCGAAGAGCGCCGCGAGCACGTGCTCGACGAGCTCGAGGCGCGCCTTGTCGCGGCGCTGTCGCAGCCGCTCCACCGCCAGCTCTTCGTCGGCGAAGACGAGCCGGTCGAGCTTCCAGGTCAAGCGCGCCTCGAACCAGAGCGTGGAACCGCCAGCCTGCGTGTAGCGGTACGGATCGGTGCTGGTCGGCGTAAGGCGTAGCGACTCGTCGTTGCTCCGCGCCGCCTTCAGCCGCACGTCGGGCAGCATGGCGGAAAGCCGCGCCCGGCTCGACATGGACGACAGCCGGCGGTGCGCGGCGGGATAGCCGTGCGCGCGCAGCGCAGCGCGGACCGCGCTGCGCGCCAGAGCCGGGCCGAGCGTGATCGTCACCGGCGCGGCGGACGCGCCGCGATCGCGCGCAGCAGCGTCGCCGTCCGCCGGGCCTTCAGCCAGCGCGCGCGCGGGCACATCCGGCGCGCGCGGCGGCGCCGCGGGAGCCACGAAGCGATCGAGCGGCAGCGTGAGCGACAGCATGCCCAGCGCCTCGCGCTGCCCCGATTGGCGCGTGACCCAGGCGGCCCGCAACGAAACGCGGAAGCTGCCGCGCGACGGCGACGCGACAGCTCGTGGAGCGCCGAGCAGCAGTACGGCGAGGAGAGGAGCGAAGAGGAACCTGTGCCCGGCGACCATGCATCGCCGGTCGGGCGGGAAGCCGCGCCGGTTGCTTCGAAAACGCCGGATCGTAGCAAACTGTCACAATTTCCGCGGAAATCGTGTCATTTTGCTACGGTTCGATACTTTTCCAGCGCGCGGCGCTGCGATGGGCTGAGGCCCGGCTCGGCGCCGTTGCCAGCCGGGGGCGAAAGCTCGCTGCCCACCGCGAACGGCAGGAACCCCGCCGAAGACCGCCAGCCGAGCGCGGCCCGCACCAGCGCCGTCTCGTCGGTCGGAACGCGCCGGCTTCCACTCGGCAACTCGACGTCCAGCTCGCGCTCGACGCGCTCGGCACCGTCCCAGCTCGGACGCACCTCGAGCAGCCGGATCACGGCGTGGCCGTCGGCCTGTAGCTTCTGCGCGCGCCGCAACGCGCGCTCGCTCACCTCCCAGTACAGGTACACGCTGCCCGGCGCCTCGGCGATTGTCACGACCACGTCGGCGGCTCGCGCGGCGGCGCGCGGCTTCGCCTCGGCCGCGGGCTTCGCTTCGCCCACGCGCTTCGCGTGCTGGGTGGGACTCGCGGGCTTCGCCTCGGCCGCGGGCTTCGCCGCCGGCGCGGACGGGGGGTCGGCGGGCTTCGCCTCGGCCGCGGGCTTCGCCGCCGGCGCGGACGGGGGGTCGGCGGGCTTCGCCTCGGCCGCGGGCTTCGCCGACTTCGCCGGCTTGGCGCCCGCGGGCGCCGCAGAGCTCCCGGCGACCTTTGCTGGCCGCTCGGACTGCGCCGCGCCCTCGCGTTCCGCTTCAGCGGACAGCCGATCGCGCAGGCCGCGCGCAGCTTCGTGATCGGGCTCGCGCGTCAGCACCTCGTCGAGAATGGCGAGCGCGCGCTGCGTATGCCCCTGCGCCACGTAGATCTCCGCGAGCGTCACCGTCGCAACGGGCGCCTGCGCCTTGTAGTTTTCGCCCAGCAGCGGCTCGCCGCGGATCAGCTTCGCGGCATCCGGCATGTGCAGCCCCTGCTCGACCACGCTCGCCAGCAGATCGCGCGCCACCCCGAACCAGCCGCGCGCCGCGCGCCGCTTGCGCTCGTCCGTCTCGCTGAGCCGCACGATCTCGTCCTTCAGCTCCACGCGCGTGAGCAACTCCGGGCGCCGCACGCCCGCCTTGCGCGCCCTGTCGATCAGCTGATCGCGCGGCAACCCCTCGAGCGTCCTTGGATCGATCTGCACGGCCCCACTCTACCCCCGCCAGAGCCGCGCGAAACCCCAATGCAAGGAAGCCTCCCCATCTGTGTCCGGGGGCGCACCCAACCAGGTACCAGAGCAGGCGCGCCCCATCCGCCCCAGCAGCCCCCAGGGCGCGCGGGTCGGCGCTCCGCCACCAGCACGGCCGTCCGCGGACCTAGAACCAGGCGCCCTCTGCTTCGGGGTCCGGCGCAGTCCGCTCGAGGATGGGGCGGGCGGCGGCGATGTCGCGGGCGATCTGCGCTTTCAGCTCGTCGAGCCCGCTGAAGCGAACCTCGTCGCGCAGGCGTTCGATCAAGTGGACGCGCAGGCGCGCACCGTACAGGTCGGCGTCGAGGTCGAGCAGGTGGGCTTCGACGGACAGGCGCGTACCGTCGACGGTGGGGCGCTTGCCGATGTTGGCAACGCCGGCGCCGAGCGCCGTCGCGCCCCGCTCGTCGAAGCAATCGACAACGCAGGCGTAGACGCCGTTCGGCGGCAGGGCTTCGCCCACCGCATCGAGGTTGGCCGTGGGCACGCCGATGGTGCGGCCGCGCTGGTCGCCCTCGACGACCAGGCCGGAGACGGAGTGCGGGCGGCCGAGCACCGTCGCCGCACCGCGCAGGTCGCCCTCGGCGACGAGTTGGCGCACGCGCGTGGAGGAGTACGCGCCCGCGCCGTCGCCGATGAGCGGCTCGGCGCCGGCTTCGAAGCCGAGCTCCCGGCCGAGCTCGACCAGCGTGGCGAGTCCGCCGGCACGGTCGTGGCCGAAGCGGAAGTTGTCGCCGACGAGCACCACGCGCGCGCCGAGCTGTCCGACGAGCAGCTCTTCGACGAACTGCCGCGGCGTCTTCTTCGACAGCTCGAGCGTGAACGGCTCGACTACGACGCGCAGCGCGGGATCGATGCGCGTGATGAGCTCGACCTTGCGATCGATGGCGGTCAGCATCGGCGCCCGGCGGCCGCGGCCGAGCACCTCCGAGGGGTGGGGATGGAAGGTGAGGACGAGCGGCGAGAGGCCGCGCTCGGCGGCCCGCTCCACTCCGGCGCGGATCACCGCGCGATGTCCGCGATGCACGCCGTCGAAATTGCCGATGGCGACGAGGGTGGTAGCGGGCTCGGCTGCAAGCGCTCGGGCGCCGTCGACGCGTCGTGAAGGCACGGCCGGGCGCTCTTACTACGGGATGCCCTCCGACGCACGCCGCTTGCCGGACGGGCCCGCGGCGCCTACCGTCCTCGGCGTCTCCCGCCCCACCCTCCACGATGACTCCCGAACAGGCCCTGGAAGAAGCGCGACAAGGCAAGCTGCGCCCCGTCTACCTGATCGCGGGCGAAGAGCAGCACCGGCAGACGGAGGTGGTGCGGGCTCTGGAGCAGGCGGCGCTCGCCGGCGGCACACCGGGGCTCAACGAGGATCACCTGATGGCCGGCGAAGTGCCGGTCGACGCGGTGGTGTCGGCGTGCCGCACGCTGCCGATGATGGCGAAGACACGGCTGGTGGTGGTGCGCTCGCTCGAGCGCTGGGAGCCGCGCGGCAAGGGCCAGAGCGCCGAAGCGCTGGATCGCCTGGCGGCCTACGCGGCGGCTCCCTCCCCCTCGACGGTGCTCTTGATGGTGGCGGGCAAGCTGGACGCGCGTCGCAAGCTGGTCACGACCGCCAAGAAGGGCGGCTTCCTGGTGAGCTGCGAGCCGCTGTCGCCCCGCGCGCTGCCGGCATGGGTGGTCGACGCCGCGCGCGCGCACGGCAACGCTCTGGCTCCCGGCGTGGCGGAGCTGATCGCCGAGCTCGCCGGTCCCGAGCTCTCCGCCGTCGCCGACGCGCTGGAGCGGGTGTGTCTGTACGTCGGCGCCGACGCGGAAGTGACCGAGGATGCCGTCGCCGAGTGCATCGTCCGGCTGCGTCCGGCCACGGTGTGGGAGCTCGTCGGCGCCGTGGGGCGCCGCGACGTGGGCGCGGCGCTGTCCACGCTCGACTCGGTCTACGACCCGCACGACCGCGGGCTCAGGCTGGTGGGCGTGCTGGCGTGGTCGACGCGACAACTGCTCAAGTTCGAGGCAGCGACGCGCGCCGGGTTGCCCCCGCCGGAAGCGGCGAAGCGGGCGGGCGCGCCGCCTTTCAAGGCGCGCGAGCTGGCCGAGCAGGTCAAGCTGGTGCCGCGCCGCGATCTGGAACGCTGGCTGGAGACGCTGGCTGGGGTGGACTTCGCGCTGAAAGGCGGCTCGCGCCGGCCCCCGAAAGCCGTGCTGGAACACGCGATCCTGGCGATGTGCCAGGCACGCGGCGGCGGGCGCAAGCGGCCGGCCAAAGGGCCGGCAACGCGGCCTGGCGCTTGACCCCCGGAGTCGGCCGCACCATCTTCATGAGCGATGTGTGCGGGGGCGTGAGCCGGAAAACCCCAGAGAACCCGGCCGGGTGTAGAAACTTTGGATGCTGCCGGCTCCTCGCGTGACATGGAAAAGACCATCGAAGACCGCCTCCCCCACCTGGAACCGCTAGCCCAGGCGCCGATACCGACGCGCCATGGGGTGTTCCAGATGCATGTGTTCCGCTGGGACGACCCGACGGCACACCCGGGCCTGAGCAACGAGCACCTGGCGCTCGTGATGGGCGACATCCAGGGCCGGACCAACGTGCCGGTGCGGGTGCACTCGGAGTGCCTGACCAGCGAGGTCTTCGGGTCGCTCAAATGCGACTGCAAGGAGCAGCTGGAGCGCGCGCAGGCGGAGATCGCCAAGCGCGGCTACGGGGCCATCCTGTACCTGCGCCAGGAGGGCCGCGGCATCGGTCTGGCGAACAAGATCCGCGCCTATGCGCTGCAGGCGCTGGGCGCCGACACGGTGGAAGCGAACGAGCTGCTCCACCTCCCGGTGGACGCGCGCCAGTACGACGTAGCGGCCGCGATGCTGGCCGAGCTCGGCGTGGAATCGATCGAGCTGATGACGAACAACCCGGAGAAGATCGACCAGCTCCGGGAGCTCGGTGTGACGGTGGAGAAGCGCATCCCGGTGCTGGTGGCGGCGAACGCGTTCTCGGCGCCGTACCTCGAGGTCAAGCGCCGCCGCATGCACCACGAGCTGCCGAGCCAGCCGAACCACAAGAAGCCGGCCCGGACCGACGGCACACAGCCCAGCGAGCCCACCGAGGATCTGACGGGCACGCGGTAGGGCGTCCCGAGCTGCCTACGCGCCCTTCGCCTTCTTGGCCGCAGCGGCAAGGCGCGACTTCAGGCGTGAGGCATAGCCCGCCTTGTTCTCCTGCCTGGCGCGTCCGACTGCGAGCGCGTCGTCGGGGACGTCGCGGGTGACGGTGGTGCCGGTTGCGACGTAGGCGCCCTTGCCGATGGTGACCGGCGCGACGATCTGCGAGTCGCTGCCGATGAACGCGCCCTCGCCGATCACGGTGCGGTGTTTCTGGAAGCCGTCGTAGTTGCAGAAGATGGTGCCGGCGCCGACGTTGGCACCCTCGCCCACGTCGCCGTCGCCGAGATAGGCGAGATGGTTCGCCTTGGCGCCGCGGCGCACGCGCGTCTTCTTGGTCTCGACGAAGTTGCCGATGTGCGCTTCGGCCTCGATGTCGCTGCCGGGCCTGAGATGGGCGAAGGGGCCGATCTGCGCGGCATCGCCGACGCGACTGTCGGTTGCGACGGAATACGGCTTGAACAAGGCGCCGTCGCCCACCTCGGTGTTGGTGAGCACGCAGCCGGCGTCGATGGTCGTCCCCGAGCCGATGCGCGTTCCGCCGCGCAGGCTGGCGCCGGCTTCGATCACGCTGTCCTGGCCGATCACGACGCCGTCGTCGATGCGCGCGCCGGCGTGCACCGTGACCCCCGCGAGGCGATGGCGGTCGGCGATGCGCTCGTAGAGCCGCGCTTCGGCGTCCGCGAGCTGGCGGCGATCGTTGACGCCGATCAGGCCGTCCGGGTGCCCCTCGACGGCGTGCGCGCCGCCCTCGCGCGCGGCGAGGGCGACCGCGTCGGTGAGGTAGTACTCGCCCTGCGCGTTGGCGGGCTGCACGCGCGCTAGCGCCTTCTTCAGGAACGCGGTGCCTGCGGCGTACACGCCGGCGTTGACCTCGCTGACGGCGCGCTGCTCGTCGCTCTCGAGATCGCGGTCCTCGCGCACCTCGGTCACGTTACCCTGCGCGTCGCGCAGCACGCGGCCGTAGCCGGAGGGCTCGTCGAGCCGGCAGCTCATCAGCGCGAGGTCGCCCTCGAGCGCGGCGAGCACGGCGGCGATGTCGTCGGGGCTGACGAGCGGCGTGTCGCCACACAGCACGAGCACGCGCTCGCTCTGCACCTTGTCGAGCCCGACGCGGGCTGCGTCGCCCGTGCCACGCGGCGGATCCTGCACGGCCGTCTCGATGCGATCTCCGAAGTCGGCGCGCAGGCGCTCGGCGATCGACGCTTCGTGCCCGGGGCTGACCACCACGACGACGCGCGTGGCTCCGGCGTCGATGGCGGCGCGCACGGGGAAGTAGCAGAGCGGCCGCCCGGCGAGCGGGTGCAGCACCTTGGCGAGCGCGCTCTTCATGCGCTTGCCCTGGCCTGCGGCGAGAACGATGGCAGTCAGCTGGGACATCGCTCGCACGAATGCCACTTCCGCGCGCAGGTGACTACTGGCGAGGCGCCCGATCGCGGCGGAATCGCAGGCGTGCCGGACACATGACGCAGCGCGTCATAAAAGCGGCGTTTGGGCTGGCCCTACGGCCAGATACACTGCGTTTCATGCGCATGTCAGTAAAGTCCGCGCTGCTGGGGGCCGTCGCGCTATCGGCGGCGGTGTCGTGCTCGGGGGACTTCAATACGTCACGCCCGCCCGCCCAGAAGACCACGCTCGGCGACGACATGTACTCGACGCTCTGCGATCGGGTCGGCGCAAGCGTGCTCGCCGAGGATCTGTCGGGCGCGTCGTACCACGCCCTGTGCCACATGGCGCCGGACGGGACGTACGCCGACAAGGTCGACGAGAGCCCGGCCGTGCTGCCGCCGGTGGCGGGCAAGGCGGTGCTGTCGCGCAAGTACGCCATCTCGAAGCTGGAAGCGATGGCGCGCCGCCGCAAGGATCTGATCAAGGCGTTCAATGCGACCTTCGACGATGGCGACGTCCCGATCCCGTTCGACCCGGGTGGCGCGACGATCAACGGGCATGCCGCGTTGACCGCATTCCTCCAGGCGATCGTGCCTCTGTACGAGCACAACCCGGTGGAACCGAAGAGCGAACCGATGATGCCGGGGCTCACGCGGGCGACGGGGCGGCTGTTCGCGGCGCTCGCGGGTCCCGGCGAGAGCCCCTATACGGACTTCGCGAAGAACGCGGGGACCCGGAAGCAGGCGAACGACGACATGGGCAAGATCGCCGGCGACGCGCAGGACGCCATGGCGAGGATCGCCCCACGCCAGGGCTATCGCCCGCTGCGCGTCGCGCTCGGCGCCATCCGCCCCGCCCTCGCCTACCCCGGGCTGCGCGAGATGGCGCAGACGCTGGTGCCGGAGCTCGGCCCTGGCGGCTCGATGCACGACCAGCTGCAGAACGTGCTCGGCGCCATCCAGCAGGACCTGGCCACGGTCGTCGACAACCCGAAGATCCCGAAGCCCTACCAGCTGGTCGATCCCACGAAGCTGCAGCCAAACCGTGCGCGCACGGACATGGAGGTGCTGCGGGCGATCCTGCTGGCCGAGGATCCGGCATTCGAGGCGGCCGGCGCACAACCGCAGTATCTCGTGCGGCGCGATCTGCGCGGCTTCGCGCTGCCGGCGCCGGGCCAGAGTGTCATCGGGGTGGACGCGTACGGGCGCGCCCAGGTGGACGGGCTGGGTCGCTTCCTGGCCTCAGGTGGAAGCGGGCTCGCGAAGGTCGACACGCCGTTCGTGGTGCCCGACTTCACGCGCGTGGGCACGCCGGACACGTTCGGGCGAGCGCTCGTCAACGGTCAGCTGCTCTACCAGTACATCGACACCAGCCAGACCTTCGGCGCCTCGGCGATGCGCGACCTGGCGCCGCTGCTCGATCCCGATCCGACCAACAATCACGAGACGGTCACGGATCTGCTGGCCGGCGCCTACAAGCTGTTCGGCGACCAGTCGAAGGCGACGGGGTCCTGGGGCAGTGACTACCAGGCGTTCGACGGCGCGTCGTCGCCCCTGACCGACTTGATCTACGCGGCGGGCTGGATGTTCGCGGACAAGGACAGCGACGCGACACTGGCAATGTTCAAAGACCTCGCGACGGAGCACGAGCAGGTGCTCGCGCGCGTGATCGGGGCGGCGCTGAAGGTGCGCGAAATCTCGAACAAGTATCCGGACGTGAAGCTCGACCCGAACGACACGTTCTGGGACGAGATGGCCGAGGAGGTCGTCAAGATCGCCAAGGACCCTGCCCTGTTCAAGGACGTGCTGCGCGCGCTCGAGAACCCCGACGTGCAGCAGTACGCGGGCACCGCGTTCGGCAACTACTCGGCGTACCGCGATGCGCTGACCTACAACCCGAACAGCATCAACGGCGCGCCGCTGGATCTCGACAACCCGGTGCTGGATCTCAAGAACCCGTCGAATCCCGCCGACTACAGCGGCTCGCCCGTCGATCCGCACAAGCCGGTCGACTACTCGGCGCCGGACACCGGCTTCGCGCGCAGCGAGTTCCACCGCATCCTGCAGATCATCCACGACGTGGACGGCGTGAACGCCTGCAACAAGGCCGGAGCCAAGGTCTCGATGAAGCTGCTCGGCTTCAACATCAGCTGGCCGCTCATCGGCAGCTACAAGGAGTGCGAGCTTTTCGTGTTCCAGAACATGGGGCTCGTCTACCTCGACTCGATCCTGGGCAAGGGCAAGCTGCAGATCCGCGCCGGCGGCCTGAACACGCTCATCAGTATCGGCAGCACGCTCGGGCTGAACCCGGATCAGCTGCTGGAGCAGGCCAGCGGCATCACCGGCATGACGCAGACCCCGACTCCGGCAGCGTTCAACCGGCTGGTGTTCTTCGGCGCAGACGGCGGCAAGTACGGCACCATGCCCGACCTGGATATCTACGTCGCGGGCAAGAACGCGAACACGAACAAGTTCGTCAGCGGGCTCATCGATCCGCTATCCACCTCCGGCTGCCCGACGCGCACCGTGCAGGATCCGCAGGGCCAGCTCGGCCCGCTACAGCTCGCTGACTGCTCGCTCCCCGGCGGCAGCAAGAACGACCTGATCCGCATCCGCGACCACGGCACCATCTTCACCTGGGAGAAATTCAACTTCTACAAGGCGATGCGCCCGATCCTGAAGGCGTTCGACGATCACAACGCTTCGCCGCTGTTTCTGGAGCTGATGGAGACGCTGTACCGGCATTGGCCGTCAGCCCAGCACAGCCAGGCCGAGTGCACGCACACCGGCACGTGGATCAAGGGCCAGCCCGGCTACAACCCGAAGTACTGCGCCGAGAGCGGGCTGTCGCACTACGACCCGATCCTGGCGCAGGCGTTCAAGACGGACCTCATTCCAGCGCTGGGCGAACTGGTCAAGACCATCGACGGCATGACCATCCAGGATCCGCGCAACGGCACCAGCCACGCGGGGCTGGATCTCCTCCGCTACACCACGCAGGTGCTGTTCGACCCGGCCTACGCCGCCAAGGTCCATATGGTCGATCGGGGAGGCAAGGCCGCGACCACCTGGGCCGACGGCAAGACGCCCAAGCCGCAGCTGACGCTGTTCGATCTGTTCGCCCAGGCGATGCGCGAGGTCGACCAGAAGCTGGCAGGCGACCCGCGCCTGCAGCGCTGGCACCACGGGCGCTCGCAGCTCGTCGACCAGTTCCTCTCCGTCGACGGCACCGGGGCGAACGCGGCCTTCCACAACAAGGCCGTGCCCAAGGCCATCCCGATCCTGATCGACGTGCTGCGCGCACAGATCAACGCCAACTGCCCGTACCGGGAGACGGCGAGCAGCGCGTGCAACTGGGCGGTCGGGAGCCAGAAACTGCCCGGCGACCAGAACAAGCCCATCACGACGGCGGTCATCCACACCTTCAACAGCCCGGTCTTCGCTACGACGATGAACCTGCTCGACAAGATGAACCAGGACCCGAAGTCCCGGCGTGAGCTGGAAAAGCTCCTGCACTATCTGCTGGAGCAGGGCAGCGGCAACGACGCGCTGCATTCCACGATCACATCGCTGTCGGACATGATGCAGCTCCTGAGCGACGACAAGGACATGCAGCCCATCTACAACGCCATCTCGCTCGTCGCGGCGCCGGCCGACGACACCGTGCCCATCCCCGGCTGCCAGCCCACGCAGAACAACGACTGCCGGAAGCCCACGCCCGGCGCCACCGACCGCGTGCTGGAAGCACTGCAGACGTTGACTGCGGAACCGAACGGACAGAGAAATCCCTACGACCAGTACCGCATCCTCGACCGCATCCTGAAAAACCTCGTGACTCCCATGGACCCGAACAATCCGCAAAGCATGACGCCCATCGAGGTGTTCCTCGATACGGTGGCGGAGGTGAACCGCGTGGACGCCTCCGCCAGCGTGGACGAACCGCTCACGGCCCAGGACTACGCCTACGTCTTCGGCACCGTGCGCGATTTCCTGACCAGCAACACGCGTGGCCTCGAGCAGTTCTACGAGATCATCAAGCACCGCGACGGGAACTAGAACTTGATGAAACGAGCTCTGGTGGGCGCCGCGCTCGCGGTGTCGTGTACGCTGGCCGGCCACGCGCATGCGGGCGGGCTCTATTTCTCCGATCGCGGCGTGCGTCCGCTCGGCCGCGGCGGCGCGTTCGTGGCCGGTGCCGACGACGCGGGCGCGATCTACTACAACCCCGCGGGGTTGGCCTTCACCGGTCACCAGCTGCTGATCGACGCGGCGTGGCTGCAGTACTCGAGCACGTACCAACGCAAGGCGCTGCTCCACCAGAACGATCCGAACACGGGGCAGCCCACGGGCCAGACCTTCGAGCAGACGTTTCCCGCTGTGAAGGGCTCGACCCCGGTGCTGCCGATCCCGACCCTGGCGTACGCCGACAACTTCGGCGTCGACAAGGCGAACTTCGCGCTGGCGGCCTGGGCGCCCTACGCGGCCATCACCAGCTATCCGCAGACGATCAACGGCAAGCCCGCACCCCAGCGCTACTCGCTGATTTCGCTGGACGGCTCCGCTCTCGCCGTCGTGGGCCTGTACGCATCCTACCAGCCGAGCAAGGAGATCGCGCTGGGCGCGGGCATCGAGATGCTGTCGGGCTTTTTCTCGACCACAGTGGTGTTCAATACCTGCCCGCCGGACCGTTTCATCTGCGCGCCCGAGGAGCCGGAGTACGACGCCTACAGCCGGCTCAAGGTCGGGCCGATCTTCGCGCCGACCGGCACAGTGGGCGCCATCCTGGTGCCCGACGACATGGTGCGCTTCGGGCTCTCGTTCCACCTGCCCTACTGGATCAACTCGCCCGCCAAGGTCGACGTGCGGCTGCCGAGTGCGCCGATCTTCCAGAACGCGAAGCAGAAGGGCAACTCGGCCAACGTGAGGTTCCAGCTGCCGTGGACCCTGCGCGGCGGAGTCGAGGTGCGGCCGGCGAAGCGCACGCGCATGGAAGTGGCAGGGGTGTACGAGGCGTGGAGCATGCACGACAGCATCGTGATGACGCCGGACGACATCAAGCTGACCGGCGTCTCGGGCTTCCCGAGCGAGTACACGGTCAACACCATCAAGCTCGATCGCGGTTTCAAGAACACCTGGTCTGTGCGCCTGGGCGGCGAACAGGGCTTCGACATCGGCGACTACGGGCTCGATGTGCGCGCCGGCTTCATGTACGAGAAGAGCGCCGTCCCGAACAAGTATCTGAGCGCGCTGACGGTGGATCTGGACAAGATCACGCTCGCCGTCGGCGGCAGCCTCCACGTCGGCAAGTGGCGCTTCGACGGCACCTACGCCCGCGTGATGGGCAAGGCCGCCAAAGTCGATCCGAAGACAGCCGGGATCACGCAGGTCAACCCGGTGCGCGCCAATCCGCCGCAGTACCCCGACCGCATCAACGGCGGCTACTACGAGGCGAACGCCAATGTCTACGGCGTCGGCCTGGCCTATCAGTTCGACGCGCCCGACAAGAAACCGAGGCCGGCCGCCGCGATCCACGGCGGCGCGGGCGCGGGCGACTGAGCGGGCTCAGCTCTCGGGGTGTCCGTCGCTCGCCGACTTGGCGGTGGAGGCGCTGCCGTGGATCGGCGGCAGCGCGTCGGGGCGCGGCGGAGCAGCAGGGGATAGCGGCGAGGTCTTCACGCCGTCCTCGTCGCCCGCCTCGCGGTCGTCCACCTGGCCGCGATCGACGTAGACGACGAGCTTGTCACCGGGCTTGAGCTTCTTGCGCCGCGAGCAGCGGTTGACGCGCTCCATCCAGCCCACGCTCATGCCGTAGCGCTTGCCGATCCCGCGCAGCGTGTCGCCCTTCTTCACGCTGACGACCATGCGACGCTTGCCCTTCTGCCCTTCGAAGTAGTCGAAGAAGTCGTGCGTGCCGGCCACCAGCACACGCGTCTCGCGCTCGTTGATGTGCCGCACGTGGCTCAGATTGGCGTGCTTTTCGACGAAAACCTGCAGCACCATGCCGGACTGCAGCCGCGCGCTCCTGTCGAGCGAATTCCAGGCCTGGAGCTCCGAGCGCGTGACACGGAAAGCGCGCGCGATACGCCCCAGCGTGTCGCCGGCCAGCACCTTGTAGAAGACGCGGCGCCGATCGCGGTAGCGGAACTCGCGCGGCGGCACCACCACGACCTCCTCGCCGTCGCTGTCGCTGGCGCCTGGGCTGTGGGGCGGAACCAGAAGCACCGTGCCCGCCGGAAGCGCCTCGCCCCGACCGATGCCGTTGATGTGACGGATGCGGTACTCGCTGGTGCCGCGGGCGGCGGCGATGGTCCGGACTGTGTCCCCGAAGCGCACGACGTAGGGCTCGAGGTCGTCCGACCCCCGGACCTTCGCCAGCTTCTGGCTGGCGACAACGCCCTTGCCCGCCGGCACGCGCACGGGCCACATGCCGTTCTTGCCGGGCGGCGCCTCGGGCGGCGTGCGCGCCGCGAGGTAGTCGGGGTTCAGCTTCTCCAGCTGGTCGGAGGGGATCTCGGCGGCGGCAGCGACCTTGTCCAGCGACACGCCGGGCTTGACCAGCACCGTGTCGAAGCGCACCGGCGGATCGGGTGTGACGCCCCCGAGGCCGAAGGCCCTCTTGTTGTTCATCACGATCGCGGTCGCGAGGATCTTGGGGACGTAGAGCGTCGTCTCCCAGGGAATGCCAGCCTCGTAGCGCGACAGCTCCCAGAAATCGTTCGTGTTGAACTTGCGGATCGCGCGCGAAAGCCCGCCGTAGCCCATGTTGTAGGCTGCCATCGCGAGCTCCCAGTTGCCGAAGCGCCGGTGCAGGTCGGACAGATAGCGGATGGCGGCCTGCGTAGAGCGCAGCGGATCCAGCCGCTCGTCCACCCAGCGATCGACGGTTAGGCCGTACAGGCGCCCCGACTCGGGAATGAACTGCCACAGGCCCGCCGCGCCCGCGGGCGAACGGATGGTCGGGTTGTGGCCGCTCTCGATGAGCGACAGCCACACCAGATCCGTCGGCAGCCCGGCCTTGGCGAGCTCGGCCTTGATAGCCGGCGCATAGCGTCCGCTCTTCTTCGCCCACACGTGCGCAATCGCCCGACCGCGCGAGCTGTCGCGGTAGAACTTCAGGTACTTGATCACGCGCTCATCCATGCGGACCGGCAGATTCGGCATGGTGAGGGTCTTCAGCCACTTGGCGTCGGCCGCCGGGATCCGCTCGTCTTCGGACTTGTCCACGACGCGCGCAGTCGGCGGCAGACCCGACGCCTGGATCTCGGCCGAGTCTCCCTCGACGGGCTTCGGCAGGCCCCAGGACCAGCCGGGTCGCGCTCCATCGAGCGGCTTGGGGAACAAGACCTTGTCCGCTGCGCGGAGCGCGCGGAGCTCGGGGTCGTTCTTGCCGGCCTTCAGATCGTCGTCGGTGGGACCGCCGGCGACAGCGTGACGCGCGTCCTCGTCGGGCGCCTTCTCCGGCACGCCGGCCGGCAGGGCAGCCTTGGGGTGCCGGGGCGGGCGCCCGCGGTGGCGGGAGCCGCGATGCGAGGCGGTCTTCTTCGGGGCCTGTTTCGCTGACTTCCGGGCGGCCTGCCCGGAGTGCTCCGCCTTCTTCGGGTCGGTCGTGGTCTCCGCGCTGGTGCCGGCGGCCTTGGCGGTGATGCGTCGCGTGCCGGCTCCATGATGCGGCCCGACGGGCGCTTCGGACGCCGACGCGGTGCTCGCGCGGCTGGACGGCTTGGCGGCGCTGGCGTGCTTTTCGTGGTGCGGCTTCTTCGCCTTGGCGGCGGATGCCGTCGCGGCCTTCTCGTGGTGGCTCGGCTTTTTCGCCTCGTGGCTCGGCTTTTTCGCCTCGTGGCTCGGCCTTTTCGCCTCGTGGCCCGGCTTGTCGGCCTTGTCCTTGCGCGCGTGCTGCTTGGCCGGCGCGGCCGGCGAAGAAGCGGCTGCCGTCGCCCCCGCGGCAAGCGAGGCGGACACAAGCATCGCGCGGAGGACAAAGCGCATCGTGGATACCCGGAAGGGGGCGCCGTATGGCACGGCCCCGGCCAAGGCAGAAGGGTGAGCCATCTGCCCCGGACAGGTCAAATCTCATGTCGAGAGCACGTGGATCTCTGATCCTCGCGCCCGATCCGTGCAGGCCCTCTGCATGGCCGAGACAAAGACCCGTACCGAGAAGGACACGATGGGCCCCGTGGAGGTCCCCGCCGACAGGCTGTGGGGCGCGCAAACCCAAAGGAGCCTTCAGAATTTCGAGATTTCCGGCGAGCGCATGCCGCCCCAGCTGATCCGCTCGCTCGGCATCGTCAAGAAGGCCGCCGCGCTCGTGAACATGGATCTCGGGGTGCTGGACAAGAAAATCGGCCAGGCGGCGGTCCTGGCCGCCGACGAGGTCATCGCCGGCAAGCACGCCGACGAGTTCCCGCTCGTCGTCTGGCAGACCGGCAGCGGCACCCAGACCAACATGAATATGAACGAGGTGCTGGCCAACCGCGCCAGCGAGATCCTCGGGGGGCCGCGCGGGCAGGAGCGGCTCGTGCACCCGAACGACCACGTCAACCGCGGCCAGTCGTCCAACGACGTGTTCCCGTCGGCGATGTCGCTGGCGTGCACGGATGCGGTGCGGTCGCACGTGCTGCCGAACGTCAAGGCCCTGCGCGACGTGCTGGCGGAGAAGTCGGCTGCCTTCAAGGACATCGTGAAGATCGGCCGTACGCATCTGATGGACGCGACGCCGATCACGCTCGGCCAGGAGATCAGCGGCTGGGCAGCGCAGCTCGATCACGGCATGAAGCACCTCGAGAGCGCGGTGCCGCACCTGAGCGAAATCGCGCTGGGCGGCACGGCCGTCGGCACCGGTCTCAACGCGCACCCCGAGTTCGCCGAGCGCGTGGCAAAGAAGATCGCCGAGCTCAGCGGACATCCGATCAGCAGCGCCCCGAGCAAGTTCGAGGCGCTTGCGGCGCACGACGCGGTGGTGTTCGCCCATGGTGCGCTCAAGACGCTGGCCGCGAGCCTGATGAAGATCGCCAACGACGTGCGCTGGCTCGCTTCCGGGCCGCGCTGCGGTATCGGCGAGATCAGGATCCCGGAAAACGAGCCCGGAAGCTCGATCATGCCCGGCAAGGTGAACCCAACGCAGAGCGAGGCCATGACGATGCTGTGCGCCCAGGTGTTCGGCAACGACGTAGCGGTGAACGTGGGCGGCTCGAGCGGCAATTTCGAGCTGAACGTCTTCAAGCCGCTGCTCGCGCACAACTTCCTGATGAGCGCGCGGTTGATCGCGGACGGCGCGGACAGCTTCCGGAAGAACTGCGCTGTCGGCATCGAACCGAACAAGGAGCGCATCGAGCACAATCTCGAGAACTCGCTAATGCTCGTGACCGCGCTGAACCCGCATATCGGCTACGACAACGCCGCCAAGATCGCCAAGAAAGCACACAAGGAAGGCACCACGCTCAGGGGCGCCGCCGTGGAGCTCGGCCTGCTCTCGAGCGAGGACTTCGACAAATGGGTGCGCCCCGCCGACATGGTCGGCCCGAAGAAGCCCTGAGGCGCTAGCGCCGTCGCGGTTGTGCCGGGTCGTCGAGCGTTCGGCGACCCGGAGTCTGCTACAGGCAACCGTTCTTCGTGCCCGGCGAGGGCGTCGAATCGGGCTGGAACGACGCGCCCATGTCCTCGCTGGTCTCGTCGTGGCCGGTGATGCCGTTGCCACCGCTCAGCGTCTCGCCGTTTTCGATGCCGCAGCGCTCGATCGCGACGACCGCGCCAGCATCGGCCGCGGCTGACGGCACTGCCGGCTTCTGCGAGGCGCGCGCCGTGTCGGCCTGGTAGCCGCTGACCGAGGTCTTGTCGATGCGCGTGTTGTCGTCGAAGGTCGCGCCCGCGGCCTGCCACGTCACGTAGTCAACGTCCTTGACGGTACTGGCGCTGCCGTCCCACGAAAACAGCACGATCATCTCGCGGTCGTTGCTGATCAGGCTGCCCGACTTGTTGCCTACGCTGCCGTTCTTGGGAATCGTCATGGCAGGCACGCTGCCGCTACCGCAGCTCAGCGCTTTGCCGTTCGAGGCCAGGATCAGATCCGGGCAATTCCCGTACTCTGCTTCGAAACCGGGATCGGCAGCGATGACCAGCACCGCACCGGCAGCGATCTTCGTGCCCGAGGGGAACTGCGCGAGGAAGTCGGTCTGCGGCGTGCCCTGCGGGTTCCACGGACCGCTCGTGATCTTGTAATAGGCCGAGTTGTCGGCCACGTAGTAGTCGGAGAGGTCGACCTCGGCCGAAGTCGGGTTGTAGATCTCGATGAACTCGGCGGTCCCGGGCTCAAGCCCGACCTCGGAGATCAGCAGGTGATCGCCCGCCGTCCCGGAGCCGCCGCCCGTGCCGCCGGTGCCAGCCGTGCCGCCGGTCCCGGCCGTGCCGCCGCTGCCGGCCGTGCCGCCGCTGCCGGCCGTGCCGCCGCTGCCGGCCGTGCCGCCGCTGCCGGCTGTGCCACCCGTGCCTCCGGTGCTGCCGCCGGTTCCGCCGGTGGCGCCTGCCGTTCCGCCGCTGCCGCCGCTGCCGTTGCCCGAATCACTGCTCGAGCAACCCGCCTGTGCGAGCGCAACCGCAGACACCAAGATCACACAACACCCGAGAAGACGTCGCCCCATGAGCGGGAGGCTACCCGCCTGTGCGGCGCTGTCAATGGCGCGAAGCGGCGCAGGCGACCCGCCGCTCTCCGGAAATCATTCGCGAATCCCCGGCCGCCACACTAGGTTCAGTGCCCCTCACGCATGGGAAACCCCTCGGACACCGCGCTGCTGGAGGGTCGCCGGCTGGGCCGCCACCTGGGAGGACGCTGGATCTGGCGTGGGCTCGACTTCGAGCTCCGTACCGGCGAACGACTCGGCGTGGCAGGGCCGTCGGGCACGGGCAAGACGCTGCTGCTGCGCGCGCTCGCCGGCCTCGATCCGATCGACGAGGGAGAGGTCCGCTACCGCGGGCAGGCGCTGACCGCGGTCGGCATGCCGCGCTATCGCGCCCAGGTTGTCTACCTGCACCAGCGTCCGGGGATGTTGCCCGGCGACGTGGAACAGAATCTGCGGGCCCCGTTCGCGCTGAAGGCGCACACAGCGCAGAGCTATCCGGCAGAGCGCGCGAGGACGCTGCTCTCCGCGCTCGGGCAGCGCGAGGACCTGGGCCCGGAAGCCGCCGATGGGCTTTCGGGCGGCGAGTCGCAAGCGGTAGCCCTGGTCCGGGCGCTGCTGATCGAGCCGAGCGTGCTTCTGCTGGACGAGGCGACGGCCAGCCTCGACGCTGAACGCGTCACGCTCGTCGAGGCCACGGTCGACGCGTGGCTGCGGGACGACCCGGAGCGCGCGGTGGTCTGGGTGAGCCACGCGCGCGAACAACTGCTGCGCGTCACCGACCGGATGTTCGAGCTCGAGGACAGCGGATGAAGGCGGAGTACATCGCGATCGGCACGCTCGAGCTCGGCCTGGCCGCGCTCCTGATGGTCGCCAACTTCGCCATCTCGATCGCGCTCCGCCTCGGGCTCGCGAAGAACCTGGCGATCGCCTCGGTGCGCATGGTCGTGCAGCTGCTCTTGGTCGGGCTGGTGCTCGGCTGGGTGTTCTCGCTGCGCTCACCGGCACCGGTGCTCGCCCTGGCGCTGGTCATGGCCTCGGTGGCCGGCGTCGCCGCGGTGAACCGCACCCGCCGCCGCTTCGCCGGGATCTACTGGAACAGCCTGGTGAGCGTGGTCTCGGCTGCGTTCCTGGTGACGGGACTGGCGCTCGCCGGCATCGTACGCGTCCGCCCGCCCTACGAGCCGCAGTATCTCATCCCATTGCTCGGCATGGTGCTCGGCAACACCTTGAACGGCATCTCGCTGGGGCTCGATCGCTTCATGGAACAGCTCGACTCGGGACGGGTGCGCGTCGAGACGCTGCTAGCGCTCGGCGCAACGCGCTGGGAGGCGGCGCACGGCGCGGTCCGGGAATCGCTGCGCACCGCGATGATCCCGACCATCAACTCGATGATGGTGATGGGCATCGTGAGCCTGCCCGGCATGATGACCGGACAGATCCTCGCGGGCGCCGATCCCGGCGACGCTGTTCGCTACCAGATCGTGATCATGTTCATGATCGCGTCGGCGACGGCGCTCGGCGCAATCGCGATCGTGCTGCTCGCCTTCCGCGCTCTGTTCGACGCGCATCACCGGCTCAGGCTGGACCGGCTCGGATCCGCGTAGCCGGCGCCGGGGTGGCGGAACCCCGGGGTGGCAGAACCCCGGGGTCTACCGCCCCAGGGGGCGCCGCCCCCGACAACAGGGAATCGACGGGGGTCAGGGAATACGGCGGATCGCACCGTGGTTCGTGCGCATCGGGCTGGCTCCGTCCTGCCCATCGAAGGAGAGAACCAACATGAAGAAATCGATCGCCCAGCTCGGGATCGTGGTGGCCGCTCTTGCCGTGTCGTCTCTGGCGCTCGCCAAGCCGCACACCCATACCCAACACGCTTCGCACGCGGCGCACGCGCTGACGAAGCACGCTGGCAAGAAGGGCGCTCACGACAAGGGCCACCACAAGGCCAAGGGCCACCACAAGGCCAAGTCGCACGCCAAGAAGTCCGGGAAGAAGTAGCCGCATCCCGGGTCTGTGCCCCGCGCCGGTGGACGCCGATGAACACTCGAGGGGGAGTGGCGGCAGCGGCACACCGGCGCGGGGGCGGCGCCGCAGCATGCTAGCGTGGCGGCATGCACCGCCGACTGCCCTGGACCGGACTGGCCGCAGCCGCTGCACTGGCCGCGGCCTGCTCGACCAGCACCGGAGAGGTGGCCAGCGGACGGAATCTCGACGCCGCGGCGAGCGGCGGCAGCGCGGGGATGGCCGACGCCGGCAACACGACGGACGCTGGCGGAGGCTCGGTCGGCAGCGGTGGCTCGGCTGGCGCACCGGCCTGCGACAGCCGCTTCAGCATCTCGCCCGACCCGCCCGGTAGCGGAACCCTGACGAGCGTCGGGTTCACCGACACGAGCCCGCTGACCTACATCAAGCTCGACGCTACCGGACCGGGGACGGCCACGCTGGTGACGCAGGGCATCACCACCAGCAATCCCTGGACCTGGACCTGGTCCGTCACCGATCTGGCCCCGGGCGTGTGGACGTTCACTTTCAGCGCAGGGAGCCCGCAGAAGCCTGTGGCCACCTGCCAGAAGAACGTGCTCGACACCGGGACGCCACCACCTCCGCCGCCTCCGCCCAAGGGCTCCTGCGACGGCAAGGTCTGCGGAGACGACGACGGCAACGGCGGCAAGTGTACGACCTGCCCGATGGTGGGCAGTTGTCTGTCGCCTCCGTCACCCTACGGACCGGGCGGCAAGGGCAGCTGGTCCTGCCTGGACACCGCCGGCTGTCTCGAAGGCAGCGGGCTCTGCAAGATCTGGTGTCCATTCGAGCCCTGCGACACACAGAAGCACCCGAATGGCTGCCCGAACAACACCGAGGCCTGCTACGTCCCGGCCGGGACGACCTCGTACGAGGACGCCTGCAAGTCCTGCTGCGAGAGCGCGCCCCGCAATTCCTGTTGGGACAGTGCCTACAGCCTGTGCCGCTATCCTGGCGAATGCGGAACCCCGCTCCCCTGAGAAAAGGAGAGCGGGGCGCTTGTGCAGGACCGCGCGCTCAGCGGTTGACGACCAGATAGAGCGTGTGGCCCTGGCGTGACACCAGCAGGAGCACGCGGCCCTTGGCCTTCTGGTAGAGCTGCTTGAAGGTGCCGATGTTCGTGACCGGCTTGCGGTTGACCTGGAGCACCACATCCCCGGGGCGCAGCCCCTGCTCGGCGGCGGTGCTGCCCCGCGCCACGTCGGCAACCACGACGCCCTGCTTGACCGAGTCGGGAACGTGGAACCGCTGCCGGGCGCGCGCACTCAAGCTCTCGAGCGTCAGCCCGTCGAGCTTGCTCGGGTTGGCGTTCGCTCCGGGCGCTGAAGTCGAGCCGGGAGGGCCGGCCAGTTTGGCCGGCATTTCGCCGAGCATGACGTCGAGCGTGGTGGGCTTGCCGTTGCGCAGGATGTCGAGGTGGACCTTCTTGTGCGCACCTGCCGCCGCCACCAGATTGCGGAGAATGCCGGTCGAGTCGACCTTCTTGCCGTCGAGCTTGACCACGACGTCGCCACGCCTCAATCCGCCCTTCTCCGCGGGACTGCCTGGACCCACGTCCGAGATCAAGACGCCGGTCGTGGTCGGCAGCTTCATCGTGTCGGCCAGGTCCTGATCGACGTTCTGGATGGACACGCCGAGCCACCCGCGCACGACCTTCCCGGTCTTGATCAGGCTTTCCATGATCGGTTTGGCCATGTTCGTGGGAATGGCGAAGCCGATGCCCTGGTAGCCGCCGCTGCGCGAGAGGATGGCAGTGTTGATCCCGATGAGCTTGCCCTCCATGTCGACGAGCGCGCCCCCTGAGTTTCCGGGGTTGATGGCCGCGTCGGTCTGGATGAAGTCCTCGTAGTCGGCGATGCCGACGTTGGCGCGACCCTTCGCGGACACGATGCCCATGGTCACCGTCTGCCCCACGCCGAAGGGGTTGCCGATCGCCAGAACGACATCGCCGAGGCGCAGCCGGGACGAGTCGCCCATCTGGATCGGCTTGAGCCCCTTGATGTTGTCGCCCTCCAGCTTGATCACTGCGACGTCGCTCTTGGGATCGGTTCCGATCACCTTGGCGTCGAACTCACGCCTGTCGTGCGTGGTGACCTTGATCTCCGACGCTCCGGAGACGACGTGGTTGTTGGTCAGGATGATGCCGCTCTTGTTGATGATGACGCCGGAGCCGAGACCGTGCTCGCGGCGCTCGCGCGGGACGTTGCCGCCGCCGAAGAAGTGCTGGAAGAACGGATCGTTGAGGAACGGATTGTGCCGCGCGTCGATGTGCTCCACCTTGGTCGAGGCCACGTTGACGACCGACGGCAGCGCTGCCCCGGCAACGTCGGCGATGGACACGGTGGGCGGCCCGTTCTTCGTGGCCGCATAGGCGAACGCCGGCGCGGGCAGGAACGACACCGGTACGGAGTTGCCCTTTTCGCCCTGGGCGCTCTCGGCACCCGGCCCCATCGGCCCGTGTGAGTTGTGCGCGCATCCTACCGGCCACACCCCGAGCGCTGCCGTCATCGCAACCGCGAACGCGAGGGGCGGACCGAACTTCTTCATACCCATGGGACTCCTCGTAGTCGAAAACCCGGCCTCGGATCGGGCGGCCGGAACACCCGCGAGCGGGCGCGCCCCCGAGCACGCCCGAAAACCTGTTGTCGTCGTTCGAACAGGTGGTCGTCCGGATTCATTCCGACCCCGAAAAGCGCGAAAGCGGCGGCAGGCCGTGGCCCGTCGCCGCTTTCGCCCCCTGCCGCTGCCTTCTACCCGCTCTTCACCTCGATGCGTCGTGGCCGGAGCGACGCGGCTTTCGGCAGATGGAGCGTCAATACCCCGGCCTTGAGCTCGGCGCCGATCTTCTCGCGGTCGATGCCGCGCGGCAGACGGAACTCCCGCCGGAAATCCGTCGCGCGGAATTCCGCGGCCAGCGGAGTCGCCGAAATCCCCGCGCTGCGCCGGCCTTCCAGGACAAGCTCGTCCTGGTCGACGTGGATCCCGAGCGCATCCGTGACAACACCGGGCAGATCGCAGATCAGGAGCAGCTCCTGCTCGTTCTCGTAGACGTCGACGCGGGGAGTCGCGGTCGGTCGCTCTTCCACATTCTCCAGGCGTTGGCTGGAAGGACGCAGGTTCGATTCTGTGGCCATGACGTTTCCTCCTTTTCGATCCGCTCGTGTCATGAGGCCTTGACCTGGATCCGGCGAGGCTTCACCTCCACCGCCTTCTCCAACGTGATCACGAGAACTCCGTCCCGGAGCGCGGCGCCGACCCTTTCGGGATCGACCTTCGCGGGCAGGGCGTAGCTGCGCGAGAAGCGGAACGGAGCCCGTTCCTGCCTGTGCACGGAATATCCCTCGGGCGCGTCGACCTTGCGCTGACCGGACAACCTGAGGACGTCCTGGGTCAGCGTGATCTCCACGTCCTTGTCCGTCAGACCCGGGAGCTCGGCCTCGATCACGAAAGCCGTCCCGGTGTCGTAGAGATTGCTGGGCGGATAGGAAGCTGAACGGTGCGAAGGACCCTGCCTCTCCACCTCGTCGAAGGCCCGGTCCATCCGGCGACGGAGCTGGTCCATCAACCGGAGCGTGGTGTCGAAGTCGTTGCCGAACATGGCACATTCCTCCTGTCGCCTCCGACAAGCACAGCCGTGCCGTCGGAATACTGTTCCAGGTAGCTCTACCCCTGGAGCGGTGGATCCCGCTGTCGGGAGCGTGGCAAAAATGTGCACGCCTACGCCGCTGTCAAGAGCGGACCGGGCGACACGCGACCCCGCGCTCGGTCCGCGCCGGCTCAGCCGCCGAGGCCGGCAATGAAGTTCGCGATCTCGCCGAGCGGCAGACTTTGCGACACGACGCCGGCGCGCACCGCCGAGCCCGGCATCCCGTACACCACGGCAGTCGACTCGCTCTCCGCGACCACAATCCCGCCGCGTTCGACGATGTCGCGGGCGCCCTGCACGCCGTCGTCGCCCATGCCGGTGAGGATGATGCCCACAGCGCGTCGGCCGGCAACTTCCGCGACGCTGGAGAGCAGGCGATCTGCGCTCGGAACGTAGCGGTCCTCCGGATCCGGAGCCCGCACCCGCACCCTGAGGCTGCTCGCGCTCCCGGGCACGAGCTCCACCTCCATGCACTTGCGTCCAGGGCAGACGAAGGCAGTCGTCTCGCCGATGGCTGCCAGGTCCTGGGCCTCGCTCACGTTCATCATCGAACGACGATCAAGACGATCCGCGAACGTGCGCGTGAACTTGTCGGGCATGTGTTGCGCGACGAGCAACGCATCACGCAGCCGCGGCGGGAGCGCAGTGAAGATTTCCATCAGCGCCGACGGCCCGCCTGTCGACGATGCTATTGCGACGAGATAGCGCGGCGGCGCGGTCGGCGCCTGCACGGGCGCCCGCTCCGATTCCACGCCGCTCAAGGACTCGAAGACCCGGCGGCCCATGAGGTTCGTGTTCCTCAGCGTGCGCGCCAGGAGGATCTTCTGCACCAGCTCGTCGCGGACGGAAGCCAGCTCTGCGTCGGCATACCGGTCCGGCTTTGCGACGAAGTCGAGTGCGCCCAACTCGAGCGCCTTGAAGACGTTTTCCTTCTGGCTGTAGCTGGAAACCACCACGACCGGCGTGGGCATCTTGCTCATCAGGATGCGCAGGAAGGTAAAGCCATCCATGCGCGGCATCTCCAGGTCCAACGTGATCACGTCGGGCTTGAGCAGGGAGACCAGACGCAGCGCCTCCTCGCCGTCGGCTGCCTTGCCGACGACCTTCACCTCCGGGCTGGCCGCGACTGTCTCGGCGATGCTGCGCCGGTTGTATGCCGAGTCATCGACAACCAGCAGCCTGAGAGGCTCACGATCCATGGTGACGACCATCAGCGTGCCTCGCTGTCCCAACGCTCGGTGGCCAAGGGCTTCCTGTACACGAGGTCGTCCTGCAGATGCACGAGCTCGAATGCCGTCGAGACGTTCAGCAGCGATTCGGAGTGGCCCAGCATCAGGTAGCCGCCCGGGATCAAGCGGTCGTACAGGTTGTCTATCACGCGCCGACGCGAACGGACGTCGAAGTATATGAGGACGTTACGACAGAAGATCGCATCCACTCGTCCAACGATAGCCGCCTTTGCTCCGTCGAGCAGGTTGAGCTGCCCGAAGTGACACATCTTCTTGATGGGGTCCACGACGTGGTAGCCGTCGTCCCGTTCCTCGAAATAAGTGCGCATCTCCTCATCGCCCGTGGCGCGGAACGACGCACCGCGGTAGACGCCGCGCCGGGCGAACGCAACGTTGCTGCGGGAGATGTCACTGCCGATGATGCGCACATCCCAGCCGCGGAAGCGCCCGGACTGATCGACCAGCATCGCGGTCGTGTAGGCCTCCTCGCCGCTGGAGCATCCCGCGCTCCATACGGTGAGGCGCCGGCGCGCCGCGTTCGTCTGCGCAAGTCGCGGCAGGAGCTCGTCCCGGAATGCCCTGAGCTGGTACTCCTGCCGGAAGAAATACGTCTCCTTCGTGGTCAGGGCCTCGATAGCCTCCTCCAGCTCGGCCTGTCCACGGATATTGAAGCGCAGGTACTTGTAGTACGCGTCGAATCCGGAAAGCTCGAGCGCCGCCACGCGGTCGCCCAGGCGGCGGTCGAAGACATACAGCGAGTCGTCGTCGTAGTGCAGCCCGGCGTGGTCGTTGACCAGATCGCGGAGCAGCCGGAACTGATCCGGCCTGAGCCTTGGCTTCGACTCGAAGCCACGCATCATCGCACGCGCCCCGGCGGAGGTGTGGTGCGCCTGATCGGAACGACGCCTTCCAGTTTCGACAAAGCGCGCTGGATGGCTTCCTTGACGAGCGGCTCGTCCTCGCCGGCGAGTTTGGCGCGAAGCAGTCGCATGCCAGGTTCGCCGCCGAGGCGGCCCAGCAGGTCCGCCGCCAACCGGCGTACGTCCCATGCTTCGTGATCGAGACACGCACCCAGGTGGGCGCCAACGCGTGCATCCCGCTCGTCGGTCAGCACGCGGAGCGCAGCTTTGACGACCTCGGCTTCGGGGTGGGACAGCGCGTCGATCAGGGCGTCGACACGCCGCTGGTCGTGCAGGCGGCCTAGAGCCTCGACCGCAGCTACGGCGGACATCGGATCACCGCTGCGAGCCAGGGGTCTGAGCACACTCACAGCGCGAGCGTCGCCGGCCTCGCCCAGTGCGCTGATCGCGGCGGCGACTAGAGCCTGGTCCTCGGCCGCGCGCACCAGCTCCAGCAGATGCTCGACGCCCGCGGCCCCGCCGCTCTCGTCGCGCAGGCGCCCCAGCGCGTGCACGGCAGCCAGCTGCACCTCCAGCTCCTCGTCCGTGAGCGCGAACGCCACGGCCTCCACACCCAGCGCACTGCCGAGCGCGGCCAGCGCGTCGAGCGCCGCGCGTCGTGCGGCGCTGCTATCGCTGCTGAGGACCGACGACAGGAAGCCGACGTCGTCGGCTAGCGTGTCCCGGACCGGCTCCCCCAGTGCGGCCAGGATGACCGCTGCGGAATGCGCGTCGGGGCTCTCCGGCGTCGCGCCGCGAGCCAGGCTCTGCGCCACGGCGGGGAAGCGGCGTGCCAGCTCGGACAGGGCGCTCGCGGCAGCCTGTCGCACCCGCGCCGGCGCGCCCTCGCGCGCCAGCCAGTCCGCGACAGGGCGCACGCAGCTCTCGTCGCCAATCATGGCCAGCGCAGTCAGCGCGGCGCCCGCCACGTCGAACGACTCGTCGGAAAGCGCCGCCCGGATGGCCCGCACGGCCTGAGCCCGGGTCCCGGCATCCGCCAGACGTCCCAGCATCTCGATGAACACCCCGCGCTCGGGAACGCGGCTGTCGGTCGCGCGCCGGATCAGCAGCGGAACGGCGCGAGCGCCCAGGAGCGAGAGCGCCTGCTCACCCTCGGCGGCAACGCGATCGTCGACTAGCGCGTCCACGGCCAGCTCTACCGCGGCATCGCCGTCCAGCATCCCGACCAGAACCAGCGCGGTGCGTCGCGCATCCAGCGCATCGCCCTGGGTCGCGCTCGCTTCCTCCAGCAAGCGCTCCCGCACCTGGGGAGAGAGGTTGGCGAGCGCCGACCGGACGGTCCCGCGCAGGTCGACATCGGCTCCAAGCAGATCCACCAGTGCCGAGACCGTGTCGTACCAACCGGAACCACGAGCGCGCTCCAGGGCGCGCGCCAGCACAGGCGCCGCGCGCTCGTCGCCACTCCGACCCGCCGCCAGCCATGCCGAGTGCTCCAGCACGGGATCGTCGAGCATCGGCTCGATCCGCTCCCAGGCCAGCACGACTCCCAGGCGGTTGAGACCGTCGAGCGCAGTCAACCGCTGGAAACTGTCGTCGGCCTCCAGACAACGCTGCAGCAGCGGGACCGCATCATCGAGACACGTCGTACCGCTCTGTGCGATCGCCTCGGTGACAGCAGCGCGCACGTTGACGTCCGGGTCGCCGAGCATCGTTTTCAGCACGACCAGTGCCGACGAATGCCCGCTGCCTCCGAGCGCCTCGGCGGCCAGCTTGCGCCCATCGGCGTCGAGAGACCCGAGCGCGCGGCTCAACGCATGGACGGCGTTCTTGCCGTACCCGGCCAGCGCTTCCACCGCGGCGTTGCGCAACCCGACGTTTTCGCCGGGACCGAGCGCGTCGACGAGTCCCGAGAGGACCGCGGGCGAGGGCGCCATCGCCGTCGCAACCGAGGTTGCTTCCTTGCGAACGCGCCAGTCCTCGTCCCCGAGCGCCTTCATAAGCAGGTGCACAGCGCCATCACCGCCGTGCCGGACCAGCTCGGCAGCAGCACGACGACGCTCTTCGGGGTCAGCCGACTCGAGCCTTTTCTCTACGCCGGCGATTGGGTTCAACGCTGCTCCTCGGCGACATCGAGCAGCCCCTGCTGCGCGAGCGGCGCGGTGAGAGCGGCGAACCGATCCACCTCGAGAACGAAGGTCATCCGCCCGTCGTGGGTCGCAACGCCGGCGATGCCGCGCACGTCGTCTCCGGTCCCGAGCGCGGGCGCGTCGCGCAGCTCCGCGCCGCCGGTACCGAACACCTCGGTCACGTGATCCACGACGAGCCCGACGCTGCGCCCCTCCACATCGACCAGGATCCACTTGGTCCGGCCCGAGTCGCTTGCTGACGGCAGCCCGAAGCGCGTGCGGAGATCGACGACCGGCACGACCTCCCCACGGTGGTCCGCCACTCCGATCACGGAGCCCGGAGCGTGCGGCAGCTCGGTCAGCCGGAGCGGATTGACGATCTCGCGGACCGCACCGATGGGAACCGCATAGGCGACATCGCCGACGACGAAGCCGACCAGGCTCTTCTCGGGATCGGGGCGTTGCTTGTCGCTGGCCATGGCAATCCTCAGCTCGAAACGATGCTCTTCAGGTCCAGAAGGATGATCAGCTGTCCGGCGGGACGACTGATGCCGACAACATGTTCAGAGATGTCGCCGCCCAGAACGGCGGACGCCAGCTCGATGCTGGACTCGGCCAGGCGCATCACCTGCCGCACCTCGTCGACGAACAGGCCGATGACTTCACCATCCGGCGCTTCCGCGAGCAGGATGCGGGCGCGGCGCGTGGCAGGGCGCTCCTCCAGCTTGAGCCGGCGCCGGAGGTCCACCACGGTCACCAGCAGGCCCCGTACGCTGCACACCCCCAGGACCTCCGAAGGCGCGCGCGGCACTTCGGTGATCGGTGGCGGGCTCAGGATCTCGCGGATGCGGGTCAGCTCCACCCCGTAGATGTCGCCGGACAGCATGAAGACCAGGAACTCGCGAACCGCAACGAGCCCATCCGGAGACGGCTCCGGGGCCCGGCGGGGGCGTCTGACGAGCTCAGCCATCCGCCCTCCGGATCCCCTGCTTCGCTTCCACCCCCGCGAGCACCTCTTCAATCAGCGCGGCTGGGTCGAGCACCAGGCCGACGCGCTGATCGCCGAGCTCGGTCGCGCCGGTGAAACCCCGCACTTTCGACAGCGAGCGGCCCAGCGACTTGATCACGATGTCCTGCTGCCCGAACAGGCGGTCCACAACGAGTCCCAACCGGCGGCTTCCCATCGACGCGACGACCACAAAACGCCGTCTGGGTTCTCCGTCGCTCCGCTCGAGCCTGAGCAGCCGGTCGAGCCGACACAAGGGCAGCGTCGTGCCCCGCAACGTCATGACCTCGCGCGAGTCGACGAGCCGCACACCGGAACCGTCGAACGAGATCGCTTCCGACACGCTGCTGAGCGGGATCGCAAAGACCCTCCCGGCGACATCGACAACCAGCGCGCTGACGATCGCGAGCGTGATCGGCAGCGTGATGGTCATCTTCGTGCCGATCCCCCTTTCGGTGTGCACGTCGATGACCCCGCCCAGACGGCTGATGTTGGTCTTGACGATGTCCATCCCCACGCCGCGGCCGCTGAGATCGTTGGCTTCGGCGCGTGTACTGATTCCGGGAAGGAAGATCAGGCCGAGCACCTCGTCGCGCGTGAGCTCACCCGCTTCGTCGGCTTGGAGCTTGCCGAGCTGGACGGCCTTGGCGACCAGCGCTTCGTCGTCGATGCCCTGACCGTCGTCCTCGATCTCGATCATCACGTGATTGCCCTTCTGGAAGGCATTCAGCGCAATGGTCCCCGCCTGCGGCTTGCCCACCTCGCTGCGCTCGGCGGCGGGCTCGATGCCGTGATCGATCGCGTTGCGGATCATGTGCATCAGCGGATCGCTGAGCTCTTCCACGATGAGCTTGTCGATCTCGGTCTCTGCGCCGGTGATGACCAGGCGGATCTCCTTTTCTACCTCGCGGCTGAGCTGGCGTACCACGCGCGCCAGTCGGTCGAAGACCTGGCCCAGCGGAACCATCCGCACCTCGAGGATGCCGTCCTGCATCTCGGTCAGGCGTCGGTCGAAGTTCCGGTGAAGGCGCAGAAGCTCGGTGGCAAGCTGGCGCTGACCTTCGCCACGCAGACGCTCTGCCACCCGCGACAGGCTGCTGCGCACGATGGCCAACTCGCCAACGATATTCATCAGATGGTCGAGCTTGCGGATGTCGACGCGCACCGTCTGGCTCACGGATCGCAGCGACGACGCCAACTCGAGATGTTCCGACTCCGCCGCGCCAGGTTCCGGCACCAGCGACTCGGCGGAGGGGAAGGCGGTCGGCAACCTGGGCGCGGTGTCAACAGGGGGCGGCAGGGTTCCGGGCGCGGCCAGCGAACGCCGGGAACGGCGAGGGATCTCCTCGATAACAACGTTGTCCGCTCCCAGCGACCCAATCAGCGTTGCCAGGTCGTCGTGCGACGCCATCAGGAGATCGAGCTCGATCGTGTCGGCGCTGGTCGCGTCGCCCGTGGGGAGATAGGTGATGATCTCGCCGTGACGCTTGGCGCGCTCCTTCATGTCCTCGAGCGCCTTGTCGATCGTCGTGAGATTGAACTGCACGCGGAGGCGGTAGAGCCTGAACCCCTGCTCGATGTTGGTGACGAGGCGATGTTCCTCGTATTCCGTCAGGACGGCGAGAGTGCCGGGGTCGAGCTCGTACTCGGTGCTCGGGCTGGCGCGCTGCTGGGCTCCTGCTCCCAGGCGCTGCAACTTCGCGATGAGCTCGTCGACGGCGGAGATCGACTTGTCGGACCCCTCCTTCTCCGCGGTGAGGATCTGCGCGTACACGTCGATCGCGCGGAACAGTACGTCGAGGACCTGGGCGCTCAGCTCCATACGGCCCAGGCGCAGATCGTCGAGGACGTCCTCCAGCTGGTGGGATAGCGAACCCATGCGGGTCGCGCCGAACAGCCCTGCCAGACCCTTGAGCGTGTGGACCGCGCGGAACGCCTCGTTCACCAGCGAGGGATCGCTGGAGCCGCTCTTCTGCGCCGCGTCCAGCGCTAGAAGGTTGCGCGAGAAGCTCTCGATGATTTCCTGCGCCTCGGAGAAGAACTCCTCGCGCGCCTTGTCTGTAGGCTCAACCATTCGGCTCGGCGTGCTGGCGCGGGCGCGCGAGCTGCCGAACGGTCTCCTCGCGCAACAACTCCGGCGTAAAGGGTTTGGCCAGGTAGCCGTCCGCGCCTAGCGCCAGCCCGCGCTCACGGTCGCGATCGGAGGACTGGGTCGAGATGAGCAGCACAGGCAAGTCCCTGTGCCGCTCGCTCTTCCGGATGAACTGCACCAGCTCGAGTCCGTTGATGTCGGGCATGTTGATGTCCGTGATCACGAGATCGTAGTGGCCTCGCGGCAGCAGGCGCAGCGCATCGAACCCACTGGACGCCTCGACCACTTCGAGCTCCCCCATGCCGGCCTCCTCCGCCTCGAGCGCACTGCGCACGAACGCGCGCATGCTCACGGAATCCTCGACCACGAGAATGCGATGCACTATTTCCCCGCTCCTCCAGCGCGCATCTTGCGCGGGGCGCGGTCCAACCGCCTGGCCTTGGCCCCCGGCTCCTTGCCGGGAGCGTAGTAGAGCGACTGCCGCTTCATCGGCTTCTCGTCGAACTCGCCCATCAGCCAGGCCTCGAGGTCCTTCCAGAGCTCCGGGTGCGCATCGCCGAGCAGCTTTGCCGAGTGGTATCGGCCGGAATAGCGCTTGACCGTGCCGGCCATGGCCATGTGCGCGAGAGCGTCCATGGGTGACCGCGAAATGATGTCGTCACTGGACGCGGCAAGGAAGGTGGGGAGGTTCCGCACCTGGGCATACGGGTGGTACACATCCACGCCGTCGATCGCGGCAGCCGGCGAGATCAGCGCAAGCGCCGTCACTTTCGGCTCGCTGTACGCGACCCTCGAAACGAGCGCGGCACCCAGCGATGAACCGACCAGCACCACACCGCGGGCGCGCCCACCGCTCTCTTCGAGAACCTCGTGGATCGCAGCCTGGACGTCCTGGCTGCCCAGCTCGCCGGGGTCCAGCTTCCCGGGGTGAAGCGGCGGCGGGGAGGCGCCCGAACCCCGGCGGTCGAATGCGAGGAGAGTGAAGCGCTTGTCGGCCTTCGCCAACCGCTGCACCAGCGGCTTGAACTCGCTCTGCGATCCGTCCTGCCGGTGCACCAGCACGACGGCTGGGGCCGAGTGATCCGCGGCCAGGTATAGCTCCCCTGCCAGCATCTCGCCGTCCGCCGTCTTGAAATGGACGTCCCGCTTCGGTGTGGGAGGCGGTCCCGATTTCGCGGGCGCCTGGGTGGGCCTAGCGGCGATCGTCGGAGCCGGCGCCGGCGTCTTGCCCGAGTTGCACCCGACCGCGAACACGACGAGAGTCAGCGCGCTGATCCAGACCGGTCGAAGCACCGAGCCATGGTAGCAGCTTGCAGGGCCGGCGGGCAGCAGCCGACCGGCGCGCCTGGATTTCCCGGGGGTATCGGCGTCTGTAGCCGAACCGCCGGGTGTCGACTACTATGCGTCGGTCACAATGCCGAGTGGAGAGCACCACGGAGGGGCGGGCTCCGCCAATGCCGCCGATACCCGCCGAGCGGACGGGGGCGCAGAAGCGCTGACCGATCCGGCGCGGCCGGTCCGCGCTACGCCGGCCCCCCGGTCCACCCCCGGCGAGGCCAAGCAGCACGTCCAGGCCGCGCTGGCAGCGGGAACGCGCACTGGAGCGAGCCTGAGCGCATTGTTCCAGGCCGTCGAACAGATGACGGACGGGCTGAGCGGCGCCCGGGAGGCGAACCAGCAGCTCGTCGAGGAGCTCCAGACGATGCGCCAGATGCTCGACGAGCGCATCGAGGAAAACGCTTCGCTGCAGGAACAGCTGGGGGCGCTGACGGGCGAGCGCGATCACGCGCTGCGCGAGCTGGAACAGATACGAGCCGACGCGGAGCGGGAACGCGGTTTTCTGGTCGACGAGCAGGACCGTTTCCTTGCTGCGCTGCTCGAGGATCACGAGCAGGCCCTGGACGCACTGCGACGTGAACGCGATGAAGCGCGCAGGCGTGGCGCGACAAGCCAGCGCGACCCGCCGACCAAGCCGGGAACGCCCATGGCCGGCGACGACCGCGCGGCCGAGACCGCACACGAGCTGCTCGAGGCGCGGCGCACGATCGAGAAGCTGATGACCGAGCGCAATCGCTCGCGCTCGATGTTGCGCCTGATCAGAGCCCAACGCGACGAGGCGCAGGCCGCGCTGGCCGGTGCCGGCGACGGCGAGAGCGACGGCGAATTGAACGTGACGGTGACAGCGGCCCCGCTGGCGTCACCCCAGGACAGCGTCGCCACACTGCCGCCGCATCCAGGTGCCGGCCGGACGGACGAAAGAAGCGGTCGAACGACCGATCCGCAGGGTCCGCGGGCGCTGATGGCGGACGAAGCCGGGTCCGAGCGCATTACCGACCCATTGCCTCGATCTTCGCTGGCCCAGGCGCTGGAGGCCACGCGGCCCGCGCAGCTAGAGGAGTCCGGACCTCCGCAGGGACCAGTCCGCGCAGCGCCGCAGACAGCCAACGGGGCGCCGCACCGGCGCAGCACGGAACCAGGCATCGCAGCGCCGACGCCTCCGCCCGAGGAGCTGCGCGCCGCGATCACGGCGGCGCCCGCGGCGACGAAGCCGACGCAACCTGAAGGCGTCCCCGCACCGACTGACGGCAAGCCCGCGCTCAAACGCAAGCCGGACCCCACGGCACGCCCGCTCGGCGGCTACTCGCTGGGTGAAGGCGAGAATCGAAGCCGAACGCGTCGAGGGCACGCGCCTTGGCTCGTCCAAGGCGCCGCAGCGCTGAAGCCATCGACAGGGTCGGCGCAAGCTGGGAAAACCGTGGCCCCATGAGCGCAGACGACGCCTCGCCGAGCGAAAACCGGAGCTCCGCCCGATGGGCGAGCCTGCGGGCGGCCGGGGTGTGCATCCTGGCACTCGCGGCGCTGCTCTTTCCGCGCATGGCACTGCCGGCCGCGTTCCTCACGTTTCTCGCGTACCTTTCCCTCCCCTCCGGCGAATTCGAGCAGCGCCGCATCTGGCGCGCGACACTGCTGGTGGCGAGCATCGCTTCAGGCGTCGCGCTGGTGCGGTTTGTTGCCCGGGAAGCACTGCCGGGCATGGTGGCGGGCGGCAACGAGGCACAGGAGCGCAGCGCGATAGCCCGGCTGCGCGAGATCCTGTTCGCCGAGGATCTGATGCGGACGAAGGCCTACGTCGATCCGGACCACGACGGCGTGGGCTCGGCGGGGCGCATCGACGAGCTCGCGGGCACAAGCCCCGTCCGGGGCGGGCGCCGGCTCCAGGTCCCGCCGCTGAATCCGGCTTTCGGCAAGGCGGAGCAGACCCGCATCGGACCCGCCCTGCAGACCGAAGGCTATCTGTTCGTCGTGTGCGTCCCCAAGCGGGGCGGTGGTTTCACCGCCCGCCCGTCGGATGCGGTCGATGAAGAGAAGGCGGAGCGTCGCTTCATCGCCTACGCGTGGCCCGCAGCCGCCGGGCGAAGCGTAGGGGCCGCCTACGCAATCGACGAGCACGAACGCATCCTCGAGTCGTCCAACGTCGAGCCCGGCAAGCCACGGGAGCCGCACTATGCCAGTCCCGGCTTTCCGCCGCCGTGCAACGCCGCGGTCGCGCCGACGACCCGCAATGACTGGAAGCCTTGGAAGGGCAAGAAACCGCGCCGGCGCCTACCCGGCGACAAGCCTGCGTCTTCGGCCGGCCAGCCCTAGCCCCGGCCACGCTTGCTGACGAGCAGGGCCTTGACGGCCTGCCTCGCCAGAGACGGCACGGAGAGCATGCTGCGTGCGAGCGACATCGCTAGAGCGGCTGGAGTACTGCCGCGCGCCTCGATGGCGACCTTCTCGCCGCTGGCGGTGTCCTCGAGCGCGCCCCGCGCGATGGTGCGGGTGCCGTCGGAGCGGATTTCCACGATCATGCGTGCGACGACCGGCGGCTCGTCGGGCTGGTTGTCCAGCTCGCTGCCGCGCGCCGCGGTGATGGCGTGCGGAGCGTCGGAGCTGCTTTCCCGATCGCCGCCCATGCCATCCGGTATAGCGCGCACCTGCTGGGTCGACTAGGCTCGCGCATGGTTTCCGAGCAGCGTTCAAGCGTGCCCGGCGAGCCGCCGGTCGACGACAACGGGAACGATCGGCCGCGCAAACGCCGCACGCGGCTCCGCCGCTGGGCGTTCGACATCGCCTTGTTCCTGGGCTTGTATCTGGCGATCACGACCTGGCGGGAGCGCAGCCTGCTCTCGAGCGGGGCCACGCCGGCTCCGGGGTTCTCGCTCGACAACCTCGAAGGTCAGCCCGTGTCGCTCCGGAGCCTGAAGGGCAAGAGCGTGCTCGTGCACTTCTGGGCGACCTGGTGCGGCGTGTGCCGGCAGGAGTTCGGCACGCTCGACGCTGTCCAGCGTGGTCTGGACAAAAACCAGGCGCTCATCGCCATCGTCGCGGACTCGGGCAAGCCAGACCAGGTGCGCCGCTTCGTGGCCGAGCACCACATCCACTACCCGGTGCTGCTTGGCACGCCGGCCGTGCTCCGCGCCTATCACGTCACGGTGTTCCCCACGACCTACTTCATCGGCCCGGACGGCAAGGTGCGCGGGCACACCATCGGGATGAGCACCCGCTGGGGAATGTCGGCGCGTCTGGGCTGCGCGCGGCGCTGAGGCTCAGCCGCGCCGGCCCGTCGCGTCGCCGGCCGAGGGCACCGCCGCGTCGCTACCGCTCAGGGCCTCGTGCAACAGCGACTTGGCGAGCGAGTCGAGCGAGTCGAAGCCGGTCTTGCGCAGCACGCTGCGCACCTGGCTCTTGAGCGTGTTCTCGCTTACCTGGAACATCTCGAGCCACTGCGACCGGGGCGTGTTCGCCACCGTGGCTGCCACCACCTCTGTTTCGCGCGGCGTGAACTCGCACTGACGCGACAGCTCGTCGATCAGCCACACCAAGCGCTCGTCGGGAACGCTTTCAAAAGTCACAGCCCGGCGCACGAACCCGAACAGGTCCGCTTCGCTCGCCGGTTTGCAGACGAATTCGGCCCGCAGCTTGTGGGAGCGGTTGATCAGCGTCCTGTCGTTGCGCCCGGTCAACACGAGCACGGGGAGAAGCGGCAGCCGGCTGCGAGCGAAGCCCGCAACGTCGAGACCGGAGCCATCCGGCAACCCGATGTCGACAACGAGCCCGGTCCAGCGCGTCTCTCCCCGGAGCAGGGCACACGCTTCCGCTACACTTCCGGCAATCCGCGTGGTGCGAAACCGTTCGAGGAGCCGGGCCAGTGTCTTGGCGTTGCCGAGCTCATCCTCGACAACCAGCAGTTCACCGGTGGGACGCATGGACGGTTCCATCCTACCTCACCGGCGCGCCGGAAGTCGCCAGCGTTCAGCCCAGCGCCCGGATCGGGCCAGCCTCGCGGGTTTTCTCGCGAGAAGACGCTGGCCTCAGCACGAGGCTTCGAGCGGCTTTCGCGCGACTACGACCTTGGCGACGAAACACGGATCGGCCGCCTGGACTTCGAAGCCGGCCTCGGGCAGGGCCAGGCAAAGGTCATCGTCCAGATAGTCCGGAAAGAAGGGCTCGTGGAACTCCTCGCTAAAGCGCTCCAGGAAGAACGCCACATTGCCCGCGTCCGCGTGCTGCGCCGAATCCTCGATCACCAGCAGGCCGCCCGGACGCAGCACCCGGAACATCTCCTGGAACACGTTGCGCCGTGCATTGCGGGGCAGCTCGTGGAACAAGTACACGCTGGTGAGCACGTCGAAGTAGTTGTCACAGAACGGCATGTGCTCGGCGTTCTCGGCCACCAGCGACACATCCGGCACCTCGCGCAGAAGGTCCCGGGCGGCCTGGGTGTAGTACGGGCTGAGGTCGAGCCCGTAGAGCTTCAGCCCGGGATGAGCCATCGCGATCTGCAGCAGCGTGCGGCCCGTGCCCGAGGCGACATCGAGAAGCCGGGGGCGCTCCGGAGTCTGCTCGCGGAGAAAACGCGTGACGGGCGGGATGACCTGGCGGCGCATGACGTCCGCCATGCCCAGGAACAGGAACTCGACACCGATATCGTAGAGCTCCGCCGAGCGCCTGCTCAGGTAGCCGTCGGTCTGCCAGTGGAAGTTGCGCCGGAAATACGCCGGGTAGCCGGCCAGGTCGACGCCCCGCGGAAGATCCTTGTAGTCGCCCCTGCGCGAGCGGCGGATGGCCCGGGGGAAATCGCGCACAAGCCGCGGAAAGCGGCGCGCGTATCCCACGACCGGCATCTGGAACAGCAGCTTGCGCGGATACAGCCCCTGCTCCGCGTTCGAAAGATCCCGGAAAATCAGATCGGCGTATCTCTGCCGCACTTCCGCGACCGCGCGGGAGCTGGGCCGTATCTTCATCCCGCTCACACTGCGGAGCAGCTGATGGGCCGCAAGGCAGTTGACGAGCCAGGTTGTCTGCTGCGCGCGGTAGGCGGCCCGCTGCACAGGGCGCGCGAGGGGCATCACCACGAAGGACCTCCAGACATGAACGAACACAGTTCTACCGGGCAGACAGCAACCGCACAAGGACACACACCCAGACCTACATGCATCTCCGGTTGACGACGCTCAGCGGGAACGTCACCTCACCGACTTCCGCTCTCGCGTCTACCGGCTGGCGGTGTCAGAATGAAGGAACGATGAGCAGCATCGCACCGAAGGGCAGTGGCGGGTCAGACCGAGGATCCGGTACGCACCGTCTAGGTGCCGATCGGCGTCGCATCTCGCGCGTTGGCGTCGAGCTCGTCATCGATCTCGAGCTGGAAGGGGGAAGGCGCCTGGCCGGTGTCGCACTCGACGTGGGGCTGGGCGGCATGTTCATCGAGTCGGTGGAAGTGCTCGCGTACGGATCGCAGCTCACCGTGCTGGTGCGCGGCGGCGCGATCAGGTTGCCCGCCATCGTGCGCTGGTCCTCGGGGAACGGGATGGGCGTGCAGTTCGGCCTGCTCGGCGCACGCGAGACCCAGGCCGTGGCCGATCTCGTCGAGCAAGCCAAGGGCGGCTGAGAAGCGCTGTCGCGGCGCGGGGCTGGCGCTCCGCGCCGGGATCCCTACACTCTGTCGCCCCGATGGATCCCGCGTACAAGAGCGCGCTGAACCGGGACGTCCCTCCCGCGGCGCCCGGCGAGTTCACGCCGCTGTCGCTCGGCGCGCTCGCCGTGTGGCCCCCGGTCGTGTTGGCGCCCATGGCCGGCGTGACGAACTACCCCTTCCGGTCCATCTGCCGGCACTTCGGCGCGGGGCTGTACGTGAGCGAGATGATCACGGCACGTCCGTTGGTAGAGGGGCGCGGCAAGACGCTCAAGCTCGCCGACTTCGGACCTGGCGAGAGCCCGCGCAGCCTACAGCTCTACGGCGTCGATCCCTACTACGTGGGTGAAGCCGTGAAACGCCTGGTCGGCGAAGGCCGCGTCGACCATGTCGACATGAACTTCGGCTGTCCCGTGCGCAAGGTCACGCGCAAGGGCGGCGGCTCCGCCATCCCCGTCAAGCCGAGGCTGCTCGCCAACATCGTGCGCGCCGCCGTGAAGAACGCCGGCGACGTGCCCGTGACGATCAAGTTCCGCATGGGCATCCACGACGGGCTCCTGACGTATCTCACCGCCGGCCGCGTCGGGGAGGACGAAGGCGTGCGCGCCGTCGCCCTGCACGCGCGAACGGCGGCGCAGCTCTACGACGGCGAGGCCCGCTGGGACGCCATCGCGGAGCTGAAGCAGGCCGTCGGCATCCCGGTGCTCGGCAACGGCGACATCTGGGAGGCCGGCGACGCTTTGCGCATGATGCGCCAGACCGGCTGCGACGGAGTCGTCGTTGGACGAGGCTGCCTTGGCCGGCCGTGGCTGTTCCGCGATCTGGCCGACGTCTTCGACGGGCGCGAGCCCGCCGATCCGCCCGACCTCGGCGCTGTCGTCGGGATCATGCTCGATCACGCGCAGAGGCTCTCGGACTGGTTTGGCGAAGCACCGGCGATGCGGGCCTTCCGCCGCCACGCCACCTGGTACACCAAGGGCTTCCGCGGCAGCGCGGCGCTGCGCCAGCAACTGATGCGCGTCGAGACGCTCCGCCAGCTCCGCGACGTGCTCTCCAGCGTCGACGGGTCGCAGCCGTTTCCACCGTCGGCGATGCGCGTGCCGCGCGGCAAGAGCGCGGGCACGCAACAGGTCAGCCTGCCCGAGGGCTACCTCGGCAATCTGGACGACGCGACGCCGCCCGACGCTGCGGCTGGCGACGCCGTGTCCGGCGGCTGATCGCCAGCCCGGCGGAACCACTCGGTTTTCGCGCCCAGCCGGCCAACGCGTTGTTGACGGCGATCAGCGGGGGTAGACTCCGCGGCCAGGGCAGGAGGCGTGGACGATGCGGACAACCAGGATCGTGTCCGGCTTCGTAGGATGGCGGTGGACGCCGTTCTGCGCGCTCGTCGCGGGTTCCCTCGTCTACGTCGGCCTGGTCGTGCTGGTCGTCCCGGAGAACCTCGGCAAGCTGCCGAAGAGCCAGCTGTCTGGGCTGGCTCCACAGAGCGACACGCTCACGGCCCGGACGCTCGGCAGCAGCCCGTCGCTCTCCTCGCCGGGCCAGCACCGCACCCTGGCCGGCGCAGGGCTCGCGCACGAGCCGGACGCGCCGGTAGCCCCGCGGCACCACCTCGTGGAGTCTCGCACCGCCGCGCTCGACGGCGAGCCCCACTTGATCCGCGCGCCGTCGCCTCCACCCGCTCCCGCACCTCCTCCCGCGCCCGCTCCGCCACCGCCGCCGGAACCCGCGGAGCAGGCGCCCCCGCCCAACGAACCTCCGGCTCCGCCGGCTCCGGAACCAGAACCGCCGATCATCCAGCACCGTGTGCTGAACGGCCTGCACATGATTTCTCCGCGCATCGCGGCTCCGCCCGGCAACGCCAATCAACCGGCCGACGATAGTGACAACGGCGGCGACAACGACGGCAGCGACAACGGCGGCGAGGGGCAACAGTAGCGCTCAATCCCCGCGACCGCGCAGGCGCCGGAGAGCACGCCGATCCGCCTTGGTCGGCCGCCCCGCTCCGCGCGCGCGCGGCGCAATGCGTTCTTCCCGGGGTGGGGGAGGCGGCGAGTGATCCTCGTACAGCTCCCGCGCGCGTGGCGGTGACTGCCGCTTGTCGGCCAGAGCGATCACGTCGAACACGATGGGCCCGCGCGGAGCCAGCGCGTCGATGCGATCGCCGATCTTGACCGGAGTGCTGGGCTCGGCGTTCCTGCCGTTGAGCTTCACGTGGCCGCCGCGGCACGCCTCCTGCGCGAGCGTGCGGGTCTTGTACAGCCTGGCTGCGCACAACCAGCGGTCGATGCGCACGGAATCCATGCCGCCCAGGGTAGCGCAGTCTGACGCCGGTCACATCGCCTAGGCCCTGCGGGGCTTCACGGCAGGCGTTACGTGCCTATGCTGTTTCGCGGCTGCCAGGACCCCCACCCTCTCCCAGCACCCCACGGAACGGAGCACACGATGCCGGATATCGCAATCAACGGAGCGCAGCTGTACTACGAGGACACGGGGGCGGGATCGACGGGGGAGACGATCGTGTTCAGCCACGGGCTGCTCTGGAGCCTCGAGATGTTCCGGCCCCAGATGGATCACCTGCGCGAGCGCTACCGCTGCATCGGCTACGACCACCGCGGCCAAGGCAAGAGTAGCGACGTGGAGGCGCGCTCCATCGGCATGGAGGCGCTCTTCCAGGACGCCGCGGGACTGATCGAGCACCTCGAGCTCGGCCCGGTGCACTTCGCGGGGCTGTCGATGGGCGGCTTCGTGGCGATGCGCATGGCCGCGCGGCGACCCGACCTCCTGCGCTCGCTCATCCTGATGGAAACCAGCGCCGATCGCGAGCCCGCGGAGAACATCCGGCGCTACCGCATGCTGAACGCCGTCGCGCGCTACGCCGGGCTGAAGCTCGTCGCCGACCGCGTCATGCCGATCATGTTCGGGCAGGAGTTCTTGACCGACCCTGCGCGCGAAAGCGAGCGCGCCGTGTGGCGGGAGCGGCTGGTCGGGAACCGCCGCAGCATCTGGCGCGCCGTCAACGGCGTCATCGACCGCGCTCCGATCGCGCCTGAGCTCGCGCGCATCGACCTGCCCACGCTCGTCATCGTGGGCGAGCAGGACGTGGCGACGGTGCCCGAGAAGGCCGAGCGGATCCACGCGGCCATCGCCGGCTCGAAGCTCGTGCGCATCCCCGGCGCCGGGCACAGCTCTACGCTCGAGCAGCCCGAACGCGTCAACGCGGCGCTGGACGAGTTCCTCGGCTCGCTGGCGCGTTGACACGGTGCCCGCTGTGCGCCACGGATCCGCCGGCGGGACGGCGACCGAGGGGCGCCGATCCTGCGGTCAGGACAGAAGATGGAAGAAGAACAGAGCGCGCTACAACGCGTGCTTCAAATCGAGCGCGCTGACAAAGCGCACTTTTCGTTCCGGATCGAGGACGGCTGGCAGCAGGGTCGCGGCGCGTTCGGCGGCGTGGTGCTAGGCGCTCTGCTGCGCGCGGTCGAAGCGAGCGAGCCAGACGCCGAGCGGCGGCTGCGCTCGCTGACGGGCGAGATCGTCGCGCCGGTGCTGGTGGGCGAGGCGGAGGTTTTCGTCGAGGCGGTCCGCATCGGCAAGGGCGTCTCCACTTGGGGGGCGACGCTGAGGCAGGGCGGCGCGATCGCCGCGCGCGCCAGCGTCGTGCTCGGCCGCAATCGCCGCGACGACCATCACTGGGCACCCGAGCCGCCGGAAGTGGGCGGGCCGTGGCAGGACGTGGCCGCCTTCCCGTCGGAAGCTCCAACGCCCACCTTCACGCAGCACTTCGAGTATCGGAACGTCGGCCCCCTGCCCTTCTCCGGTAGCAACGATCCCGAGGCGCGCGGCTGGATCCGCCCGCGCGCGGCGCGCGTGGACTGGGACGCGGCCAGCGTGCTGGCCACGGCCGACGCATGGTGGCCCGCTTCGCTCGCGCTCGAGCCCGGGCCGCGCCCCGTCGCCACCGTCGCTTTCACGCTACAGCTCTTCTCCCCCAATCCGCCGCCCGCCCCGGACGCGCCGCTCTTCTACCGCGCCCGCGGGCTCGCCGCCCAGGACGGCTTCGAGATGGAAATGCGCGAGCTATCGGACCCCCGCCGGCGGTCTGGTCGCGCTGAACCAGCAGACGTTTGTCTGGATCAAGTAGGGCGCTTGCGTCCGGCGCGGGCTCAGCCCTGGCGATGACTGGTCTTGTTGCATGACGTGAACTCCGCATCGCCGCTGCTTCGAGCAGTAGGCGGCGGGGCCCCTGGCCCTCGCGCTGGCCAGCCGTGCCATCCAGACAGAAGGGTAGCCCCTCTTCGGGCACCCTCGGTGCGTGTCGAAGCAGGGTCGCGCGATGTATCGCTGACCCGCGCAGCGGAAGCTCGACTAGTTGCAGGGCGCGGCGCCGGCGGCGTGCGTGCAGTGGACCGACTGAGCCGACGGCTGGTCGTTCTTCGCGTACCCGAGGTGCGTCTCGACGCAGCTCTGCCGGGCCGCCGAATACGAGTCGTACTTGGTGAGGCAATCGTCCATCGACGCGTAGTGCCCGGTCGATCCGAACGTGCACGTCGTCTGGTAGTCCGCGCAGAAGGCCTTTGCCGCAGCGCTGGCCCCGCCGCTGCCACCCGTCCCGCCCATGCTGCCACCGCTGCCGGCGGTGCCGCCCGTCCCGCCCGTGCTGCCGCCGCTGCCGGCGGTGCCGCCCGTCCCGCCCGTGCTGCCGCCGCTGCCGCCGGTGCCCGAACCCGCGCTGCCGCCGGTCGCGCCGGTTCCGCCGGTTCCGCCACCGGAATCGCTACTGGAACAGCCCGCCAGAGCCACTGCCCCAGAGAGAACGAAAAGACCAATTGATCGAACAAGCATGGGATGCGCCCTCCTCCGGAGCACGATGCCTGATCCGGAGACCACCAGCAACCCACGGTCACCAAACTGGCGGCATCCTCAGCCCCAGAAAAACTCGAGCGTTCCATCCCCAGGACCGTCGAGCTTCACCCAGACTTCGCCGTCAACCCGACAGGCGCTCATCGCGCCTTCGACGACGCCGACCTGGTAGGTATCGATGAACGCCGGAAAGTCGGAGAAGTGATAGGCAGCGTGCCCCTCGCCCAGCGACTCGAACCTCACCTTGCCGAAGCTGGCCGATATCTTCCAGCCGCGCGCTCCGAGTGAAGCCACGCGGGCGAAATCCTTGCCCACCACGGCGAAGAGCACCTTGCCAATCCGCGCCTGCAACAGCGCCTCGTATGCGCTCCGGCCGAGACGGCGCACGCCGTCCCCCACTTGAAGCGTCGGGTAGAGGACCTCGGCCGCAGCCATGAGCAGGCGCATCAGCTCGGAGAAGGGGTAGTCGAAGAACGGCAGGATGCGATGGTGCTCCAAGCCCGCCGCGGCAAACAAGTCGAAGCGGGGCGCGCAATCCTCGACCTTGCGGAGCGCGTCGAGGAGGAACATCCCCTTCGTGGTCGCGCCCGGCGGCAGCAAACGGACACTCTCCTCCACGTCGATTCCATCCGGGAAACGAGGGGGGCTGGCGCCGTAGCTGGCCGTTCTCACGCCACGATATTGCCGAAGATCATCTGGAATGTGGAGCACCTGCGGGTGCGGGCGCGACGGGCACACTCGGCCTGGCTCGGGGTGAAAGGGGTTCACGGGGGGCGCAGACGGGCGGATGATGGGCGCGGAGGCTTGTCATGGCGAAGCAGGGGCTAGTGATCGCTAGCTTGGGTCTATTGGTGGGGCTCGGCGCGTGCGGCGGAAGCAGCACCGCCAGCATCAAGGGTACCGGCGGGACCGGCGGCACAGCCGGCGCAAGCGGGGGCACGGGTGCCAGCGGCGGCAGCGCGGGCGCCAGCGGCGGCACGGCCGGAAGCGCTGGCGCGAGCGGCGGCAGCGGCGGCAGCGCGGGCTCCGGCGGCGTGCCGCTGGGCGACGTGCCCGGCAAGCTCGCCAAGGCGTACTGCGACCTGTACGACAAGTGCTACGGCGCGCTGGTCGACTTCTCCACACCCGGCGAGGATTGCGCCACCCTCACGCAGAAGACGATCGAGGACGGCGGCTTCAACGAGCTCTCGAACTCCGTGAACGCCGGCACGGTCCAGTACCACTCCGACAAGGTGCAGGCGTGCCTCGACGCCATCGCGAACGAGTCGTGCGACAAGCTCCTGCAGCGCAGCATCCCGGAGTGCCTGGCCGCCATGGCAGGCACGGTGGACGTCGGCGGCGACTGCAACATCGACAACGACTGCAAGGGCACGGATGTGTTCTGCCAGGCGAGCAGCGCGTGCCCCGGCAAGTGCACCAAGCTCCTGGGCGCAGGCCAGGATTGCACCCGCGACGCGATGTGCCAGAGCGGACTGAACTGCGATTCGACCACCAAGAAGTGCGTCAAACCCGCAGCGCTCGGCAATGCGTGCGGCGGCGGAGTGGAACCGGACTGCGGCCCGCCGGGCATCTGCCTTGGAGAGAACACGCAGCAGTCGCAACCCGGCACGTGCAAGACGGTGGCCCAGATCCTGATCGCTGCCGACGGCGCGACGTGCGACCCGCAGAACGGCCCGTGGTGCAAGAACGCCGAGCCGTGCGCCATCACGGGCTACGCGAGCGGCAGCCTCGTGGCCTCGTGCAGCGCGGCGGTCGGCTCCGGCGCGGCCTGCCACCTGGCCTATCCGGACGAGTGCCCGGCTGGCGAGTACTGCGACATCACCCCGACGCAGGTGTACACCGGACAAGCCGGCACCTGCACGGCGCTGCCCAAGGCCGGCGCGGCGTGCGTCACCCCGCTCAGCGGGCTGAACGGCTGCGAGCCGTACGCGCGCTGCGACACGACGACGAACAAGTGCGCCGCGCTACACCGGCTCGGCGAGCCGTGCGCCTCGGACGTTGGCTGCTACAGCGGCCGTTGCGACAAGGGCGGGTGCGCGCCGAGCGTGTGCACGAACTGACGAGGCGAGGAACAACTTCAACTCCTACGGCAGCACGAAGAGCTGCACCCAGTAAAACACCGCCTACGACAACGCCGTGCTGGACGCATACAAGCAGTACTCGACCGCTTCGGGCTGGCCGGCGCACGCATACTGAGGCGGGTGACCCTGGAGCGGCGCGGCGTCAGCGACATCCGAACTCGCGGAAGTAGTAGCGGTGGTCGCCGTAGCGCGCGCCGACGGCGTACTTGGTGCCGTCGGTGGTTGGGATGGCAAGCTGGACGATGCCGTACGGGACCGGGGAAATACCCACCTTGGAGCTCCAGGGCTGCCCGCTTCGGTATGCTCCGCCCCCCATGACCGCCACCGCGCCCGCTTCCGACACCTCGCCCCGTGGCGTGGTGCGCGAGGTCTTGCGGCTGGCGGGGCCGGCGGTGCTGACGAGCTTCCTGCAGACGCTGGTGTTCCTGGCGGATCGGCTGTTGCTCGGGCGCTACAGCGAGCCGGCGCTGGCGAGCATGCAGGTGCAGGGACCGATCGTGTGGTCGGTGTTCAGCGTGTTTGCGGGACTGACCGTCGGCACGGTGCCGCTGGTGGCGCGGGCGGTGGGCGCGGGCGACCGCAGGCGCGCGGGCGAGGTGGCGCGGGCCTCCTTGCGGGTGGCGCTCGCGCTCGGCGTGGGCGTGTGCCTGGCGGGGCTGCTGCTGGCGGGACCGCTGGTGCGCGCGATAGGTCCCCACTCGCCGGCGCTGCGCGCGCTGTCCGAGCGCTACCTGGGCGTGATCCTGCTCGGCTTCCCACAGATGTTCCTGGCCACGGCGGCGGCGATGGTGTTGACCGGCGCGGGCAACACGAAGACGCCGCTCCGGATCGGGCTTTTGAGCAACACGCTCAACGTCGTCGGCGACGTGCTGTTCATCTTCGGCTTCCACGTCGGGCCGCTCCGCGTGCCGGCGTTCGGTGTGGCCGGAGCAGCAGCATCCTCCGTCGTGGCGTTCACGGTGGAAGCGGCGCTCTTGCTCTGGGTACTGCGGCGCGACGATCAGCCGGCGCGCGTCGCGCGTTTCTTCGCGCGGGCCAGCGCCGCGTCGCGCGAGGCGCAAAAGGCGCTGATGCGCATCAGCACGCCGGCGATGTTGGAGCGCGTGGTGATCCACGCCGGCTTCCTCGCCTACGTGGCGGTCATCAATCGCCTCGGCACGCAGGTGATGGCGAGCAACCAGGCCATGATCACGCTGGAGGCGATCTGCTTCCTCGGGGCGGACGGCTTCGGCGTGGCGGCGGCGACGGTGGTCGGACAATCGCTCGGACGGGAGCAGCCACGCGCCGCCCGGCACGGCGGGCTGGTCGCGACCGGGCTCGGCATTGCGGCGCTCACCGCGGCGGGGCTCGTTATCTGGGCCAGCGGTCCCTGGTCGCTGAGGTTGTTCGTGCCGGCGGGAAGCTCCGGTGGCGACCTCGTGAGGACAGCCATGGGCGCGATGCCGCTCTTGGCCCTGTCGCAACCCTTCATGGCGATCGCGGTGGTGCTCGCCCAGGGGCTGCGCGGCGCGGGCGACACGCGCTCGCCGCTGATCGCGGCGGTCGTGGGCGGCTTTGCGGTGCGCGTGGGGCTGGCCTGGTGGCTCGGATTGCACCTGGGCCTCGGGCTCCGGGCCGTGTGGGTCGCGAGCACCGTCGACTGGGTCGTGCGCACGCTGATCTGCGGCGGTATCTTCCTCAGAGGCCGCTGGACCCGGATCCAGGTGTAGAGGCGCGCGGGGGTGTACACTGGGGCATGGCTTTCCGACGCTGGACCTGGCTTCTCTTCGTCTCCCTCCTGATCGCCGGTCTGGCCGGCGCGTGCAGCGGCTCGGGCAGCGGAGTCGCAAGCGGCCATCACGGCACGGGTGGCGGCGCCGCGAGCGGCGGCAGCGGCGGCAACGGCGGCAACGGCGGCGGCATCTTGCTCGATGGCGGACCCGACGCGGCGAGCTCGCTCAAGATCACGCCGGCGAACCCGGTGGTCGTCGTCAAGTCGGGGCAGGCGCTGCCGACGGTGAGCTTCCAGGTCACGTCGAACGGGACGCCGGTCGGAGCACAGTGGCTGATCAATCGCGCCGAGATCGGCAGCATCGACAAGAGCGGCGTGTTCACGCCCACCGGCAAGGTCGCCGGACAGGCAACCGTCGAAGCCACAGTCGGAACGCAGAAGGTGTCGACCACCGTCACGGTGCAGATCCAGGCGACCGAGAACGGCGGCACGGAGCCCGCTACCGGCCCCGGCCCCGGCGGCTACGAGGGCGTGGGCGGTGAAGGCATCGGCGGCGCGGTGGCGGGCGGCGTCAAGACCGCGCTCGACGGCACGCCCACTGCCGACCCGTCCATGCAGTGGCTCTACCCGTACGACAAGACGGTGTTCCCGCTCGGCCTGCTCGCGCCGCTCCTGCAGTGGAAGGCGGGCCCCGGCGCCGTCGCCGACGGCATCCTGGTCCATCTTTCCGCCAAGAACTACGACTACAAGGGCTACTTCGCGCGGCCGGCGGCGCTGCCCGCCGGGCAGCCCTTCCTGCGCCACGTGATCCCGCAGGCGACGTGGGACGCCGCGACGCATTCCGCCGCAGGCGGCAAGCTGACCGTCGACGTGACGGTGGCCGCGGGCGGCACCGCGTACGGTCCCATCAGCGAGACATGGACCATCGCCCAGGGCGAGCTCAAGGGCACCGTCTACTACCAGTCGTACGGCACGAACCTGGCGAAGAACTACCCGACCACGGCCAAGAACGGACAGTCCATCATCTTCGGGGGCGCCACGCTCGCCATCAAGCCGGGCGCCACGGCGCCCACGCTGGTCGCCGGCTCGGACGGCGGGCCCGCCCAGTGCCGCGTTTGCCACAGCGTGTCCGCCGACGGCAGCCGCATGATCGTACAGCACGGCGACAGCTACTCGACGAGCTCCTCGTACGATCTGAACAACGGCTACACCGAAACGCCCTACGCGAACTCGACCAACGGGCTGCTCGGATGGATTGGAATGTATCCCGACGGCAGCATCGGGCTGAGCAACGCCGCACCGCTGCCCGGCGGCGCCAACAGCGGCAACACCAGTCTCTACAACCTGACGAGCGGCGCCGCGCTGGCCACGACCGGGCTCACCAGCTTCGTGACCAAGGCGGGACTGCCCGCGTTCTCGCCGGACGGCAAGCACGTCGCCTTCGACTTCTACGAGGGCCCGGGCAACGCCACGACGGGCGCCGGCGACGGCAAGAAGCTGGTGGTGATGGACTTCGACAAGGCGACGGGTGCGTTCTCCAATCCGCGCGTCGTCTATTCGGGTGCGCCACCCGGCTGGCCGTCGTTCCTGCCCACCAACGACTCGCTGGTGTTCGAGAAGGAGGTGAAGAACGACGGCGAGCTGTTCGCGACGCGCAACGGCTCCGAAGGCGAGCTGTGGTGGACCGATGTCGCGACGGGCACCGCGCACCCGCTGGATGAAGCCAACGGCTCGAGCGGCGGCAGCATGTATCTGCCGACGGGACCGAGCAACCACGGCACCGACACCGAGCTCGGCTACGAGCCCACGGTGAGCCCCATCACCTCGGGCGGCTACGCCTGGATGGTGTTCACGAGCCGGCGCCTGTATGGAAGCGTCGCCACGGTCGACCCCTGGTGCAGCGACCCGCGCTCGTGCGATCTCAGCTCGGCCGTCACACCCAAGAAGCTGTGGGTCGCGGCCATCGATCTCGGCGCGGCGCCTGGCACCGATCCGAGCCATCCCGCCTTCTACCTCCCGGCGCAGGAGCTCCTGGCGGGCAACTCGCGAGGCTTCTGGGTGGTCGATCCGTGCAAGGCCGACGGCAGCGCGTGCAGCAGCGGCGACCAGTGCTGCGGCGGCTACTGCCAGCAGGATCCGCAGAGCGGCGCGCTCACCTGCGGCAGCAAGACCAACAAGTGCGCCAACCTCTACGACAAGTGCTCGACTGCTGCCGACTGTTGCGACCAGACGCTGAAGTGCATCAACAACAAGTGCTCGCAGCCGTCGCCGCCACAGTAGGCCTTCTGTCGAGGCTGGGTCGCGTGTAGCATACGAGCCCATGGAGAGGGTGACCGGGCTCGGCGAGAACGAGCTTCTGACGCTGGCGGGCCTGCTGCGGCTCCTGGTGCGGCTCGACGGCATGGCGAGCGCAGCGGAGCTGGCCGCCATCGACGCACTGGCCGTCGAGCTCGGCCGCGAGCGGTTCAACGCGCTGATCCGGCGCGCCGCAAACGAGCTGCCGCGCGACGAGGACGTGGAACAGGCGGCGCTCCGGATCGACAACCCCGACGCCCGGGAGCTCATCTTCACCGCGCTGTTCGAGATCGCCGCCGCCGATTCCATCCTGCAGCAGGAATCGTCGCTGCTCGACTGGCTCAAGGAGCATTGGCGGCTACGGCCCAGCACGGGCCCATACCGCGAGTAGACACGTCGGACCCGGGCGCCGATACTGCGGCGCATGGGCTCCTTCCGTCGCGCACTTCTCGTCTCGCTTCCCATCGCGCTTGCCAGCGCCACCGCGCTCGCCGCGTCGCATCCGCCGGGAGTGAGCTACCCGCTCACTCCTGCCGCCATCCAGCCGGCGGGGCTGGCGCAGAAGCTGCCGAGCACGCGCCGCTACGTGCTGGTGTGGAAGGACCAGCTCGCCGACGCGGTGCAGGGCATCACGAGCGCGCAGAAGCCGTGGATCGTCCAGCACTACGTCGGCACGCAGAAGCTCTTCAAGAGCCAGATCGACGAGTACCGGAAGATGAACCCGGACTTCCTCATGCTCGTCTACCACCTGGCGTACGGGCTGAACGGCGCCGACCAGCAGAACCCGGTCGGCAACATCACCGGCGTGAACAAGTGGGGGCAGGAAGACACCGACAACTTCACGCCGTACGTGTCGGCGCACAGCCTGACGCGCGAGAACGCCTACGAGCACGGCACCAACACCGGGTACAAGAACAACCGCATCTACTACCCAGATCCGTTCTGGCTGATGAACATCGACTCGACGGAGTGGCGCTCGTACCTGTTCGACACGCTGATCGAGTGGCAGGGCTACCCCACGACGAAAGCGACGGGGGTGTTTCTCGATGTGGCCTTCCACCCCTGGTACAACTACAAGCCGGATCAGTGGTGGGCGCAGAAGGCCGGCGGAAGCTCGCACACCGATCTCGCGAACTGGTGGAACCCGCGCGCGACGGCGTACTTCAAGGCGATGCGCGCCGCGTTCGCCAAGACCGCGTCGCACCCCCGCTATCTCGTTATCCCGAATCCCGACTCGCTGATCGACGAGGAGCCGACGTTCCTGAACGAAACCGACGGCGTGTTCACCGAGAACTGGCAGGCGGTGAAGGACTCGGCCGGCAACTGGGCCGTCTCGACGCGGCGCCTCTGCCAGTACGTGACCGGCAAGGGCAAGGTGTGGATCGCCGGCATCACGGCCAAGGGCACATCGCTGTCGATGCAGGAGCGCACGCTGCTCGTCGGGACATATCTGCTCGTCCGCAACGGCACCAGCTACTACACGCTCGGCCTCGCCGACGTGAGCTGGTACCCCGAGTACGAGATCGATCTCGGCGGCTACGTCGACGAGCCGCCGACGGACATCGAGAAGCTCCGCGTGGCGGGGACAGGTGGCTCGAGCGGCGGGCTCTACGCCCGCAAGTACGTGAGCGGGCTGGTTCTGGTGAACTCGTCGAGCGGCGCACTGTCGTACACCCTGCCGTCGGCGATGAAGCAGGCGGTGTTCTCGGGCGGCGGCACTGTCGACGGACAGGCGAACATGCCGAGCTACTCGCTCGACTACACGAAGGACGTTCCGGCGGGAAAGCTGAGCGTCCCGGCGAGGAGCGCCGTCATCCTGCGCGATCCGGCCGGGCCACCCCCGCCCGGCGTGGAACCGGGCGGCAGCGGCGGGACCGGGGGCAGCGGCGGAGCCTCGGGCGGCAGCGGCGGCGCGAGCGGCGGGACAGGGGGAGCCTCGGGCGGCAGCGGCGGCGCGAGCGGCGGGACAGGCGGCGCGAGCGGCGGAACAGGCGGCGCGAGCGGCGGAACAGGCGGCGCGAGCGGCGGCAAGGCGTCGTCCGGCGACAGCGGTGGCTGCGGCTGTGCGCTTCCCCGAAGCGGCTCGGGCGGCGCACCAGCGGCGCTGCTGGTCGGCCTGCTGCTCGGACTGCTCCGTCGGCGCCGCGCGGCCTGATGGTTTCAAAGGCGGGACGCATCCCGGGCCCGCCCAACCGTGGTAGAGTCACGTCAGCGGGGTTCAGGATGTATCAACACCTGGAGCAGTACGTAGAGAGCCTGCCGGCCGGACTCGATTCCTATGCGGACTGCATCGTCAAGGCCTCGGTGCTGCGCGCTGCGCTGGAGACCGGCGGCCTACGCGGTCCCGAATCGGGCCTTCCGGACCGACTGCAGCGCCTGCTCGATGCACCGCCGCCGGTCACCGAGTGGATCCCCGAGGTGCTGAGTGTCGCAGCGCACCTGGCGATCATCGACGAGAACGGGCTGAGCGACGACGCCGTGCTCGACTGGACCTACCGGACGAACCGGCACCTCGCCCAGTCACGCCTGTATCGCGCGGTGGCGTCGCTCGCTTCGCCGGACATGGCGCTACGCGCGTCGCGGCTCGGCTGGGGCATGCTGCATCGAGGCATCGAGCTGTCCGTGCAACGCGGGAACGGCGGCGCACAGCTGACCGTCCACCACCCCGACAGCGTGTGGACGCGCCTGGTCCACCTGGCCACCGCGACGGGCTTCCGCGCCGTGCTCGAGAGCTCCCGGGGCAAGGACGTCTCCGTCACGCTTTCCGACTCGCAGCCTGACCAGGCAACCTACGACTGCACCTGGAGCTAGCCGCCGTCAGAGCACGTACAGCCGGCCGTCTCCGGCGGTTCCGTACGGGTAGTTGCCGGCGAGAAAGAGCTCGAACACCCGCGTCCAGAAGCCGCTGCGATGCAGATACTGCTCGGTGACGGCCCAGCGCGCCGCTTCCGCCGCAGTGCGCACGGCTTCCGGCCGCAAATCCAGCTCGCCGAAGCACAGCCACGGCGAGCGGGGCACCTCCAGCTCGATGCGACCGACACGCCGGTGCACGGCAAGGCGCACGTGCTTGAGCGGCTCGAACACGCGGGGCTCCGACTCGAGCCGGGCCAGCGCCGCCGACAGCCCGGGCGCAGGATCACGCGCGCCGGAAGCCAGCGGAACGAGATCCGGAATCGAGCTCTTGTTCTTGACCGGAATGTCGAGCGCGCGCGCGGCCGCGTATTTCGCGTAGCTCTGGAAATCGGCGCTGTCGACAACAGCCACGAAGTCGTCATAGGTGACCGCCATCCCGAGCCGCCCGAACCACGGCGCCCGGTCGATGCGTCCGAATAGCTCCTCGGCAGCCTGTCCAAACGGCACGACCGCCAGCATACCGCAGCAGCGCTGGCGGCGTGGGACACGTTGATCTAGCGTCTCCGGCCGATGCACGCCGAACAGCCGTACCCGGTCCTCCGCACCCACGTCGATCGCAAGGACGAGGTCTTCCAGCAGAACTACGCGGCGAACCAGGCGACGCTGGAGCAGCTCCAGGCCGCGCTCGACAAGGCGCGGGCGGGAGGCGGGGAGAAATACGTCAAGCGCCACAAGGACGCCGGAAAGCTGCTGCCGCGCGAGCGCGTAGAGCTCCTGCTCGACCGCGACTCGTACTTCCTCGAGTTGGGGGCGCTGGCCGGACACGAGGTGGACGATCACGCGACCGGGGCCAGCAGCATCGGCGGCATCGGACTGGTGAGCGGCGTCGAGTGCCTGATCACGGCCAGCGAGTCGACGATCAAGGGCGGCGCCATCAACGAGCTGGGCGTGAAGAAGACACGGCGCCTCGCCGACATCGCGATGGAGAACCGCCTGCCGAGCGTGAGCCTGATCGAGAGCGCCGGGGCGGACCTTCCGAACCAGAGCAAGATCTTCGTGCCGGGCGGCGAAGGCTTCCGCGACCTGACGCGCCGCTCCGAGCAGCGCACCCCGACGGTGTGCGTGGTGTTCGGCAGCTCCACGGCGGGCGGCGCCTACATCCCCGGCATGAGCGACTACGTCGTGATGGTCAAACAGCAGGCGCAGGTGTACCTGGCGGGCCCGCCGCTGGTGAAAATGGCCACCGGCGAGGAAACCGAGCACGAAGAGCTCGGCGGCGCGGAAATGCACAGCAAGCTCTCCGGCGTCAGCGACTACCTCGCCGAGGACGAACGCGACGCGATCCGGCTGGCCCGCGAGATCATGTCGCACCTGAACTGGAGGAAGCACGGCCCCTCCCCCGCCGCCGAGGTGGAAGAGCCGCTCTACGACGCGGACGACCTGCTCGGCATCGCCTCGGCCGACATCAAGGTGCCGTTCGAGAGCCGCGAGGTGATCGCCCGGATCGTCGACGGCTCGCGCTTCAGCGAGTTCAAGCCGCTGTACGGCAACACGCTCATCTGCGGCTGGGCGCACATCCACGGCTATCCGGTCGGCATCCTCGCCAACAACGGCATCCTGTTCAGCGAGAGCGCGAACAAGGGCGCGCAGTTCATCCAGCTCTGCAACCAGGTGGATGTGCCGCTCTTGTTCCTGCAGAACATCACCGGCTTCATGGTGGGGAAGAAGTACGAGCAGGAAGGCATCATCAAGAACGGCGCCAAGCTCATCAACGCCGTGTCGAACAGCACCGTGCCCGCCATCACGATCATGACGGGCGCAAGCTACGGCGCGGGCAACTACGCGATGTGCGGCCGCGCCTACGAGCCGCGGCTGCTCTTCACCTGGCCGAACCACCGCATCGCCGTGATGGGCGGCAAACAGCTCGCCGGCGTGCTCGAGATCATCCGCCGCGAGGCCGCAGCCAAACGCGGCATCGAAGTCGACGAGCAGCAGCTCGCGATGGCCAAGCAGATGATCGAGATGAAGATCGACCAGGAGAGCACGCCGTTCTTCGCCTCCGCCCGGCTCTGGGACGACGGCATCATCGACCCGCGCGACACGCGCAGCGTGGTCGGCATCGCACTCAGCGCGGCGTACAACGCGCGGGTCGAGGGCACGACCAGCTGGGGCGTGTTCCGGCACTGAGCTCCGGCTGTCGCTCTTCACGGTTGCCAGCGGACCTCGCCGTTGCCTTGATACCGGATGCTGCCCACGCGCACGAAATCCGGGCCTCCTGCTTGCCAGAACACCAGCCGACTCCACACGTTTCCCAGGACCCGCTCGGCGAACAGACTGTCGTCGGGCGCCCAGTCCGAACGCCGGACGACCCCGATTCGATGCTGCCGCCCGGTGGCGATACGGAGCGCACTCGAATTCACGCCGTAGGCGATCTCCACCCACTTCGAGCCCGGTGTGAACCACACCGAGTGGAAAGCGCGCGCTGCGGTGGTTTCGGCGATCAGGTGCGCCAGACCGGGCTGGAACGCGGCGTTCCGGCCGAGCCAGGCTCTCCACGGACGATGCTCGCGGTATGCCGTCACGAGCAAGTGCCGACCGTCCGGAGACCAGTCGATGTCGACGCGCGTGCCTCCCGTGTGGTCGACCGTCGTCCAGGTCGCCCCTGAACCGAGATCGCGGACCTTGATCGCGTCGCCGTCGGCATATGCCACGACGGGGGCGACGCGGCTCGCGACGCCCCTGGCGGCCAGGTGCACCGCTGAACGGCGCCCATCCGCACGCACGGCGACCGTCCCGACGACGACCCAGTCGCGCCCGGCCCATTCCGGATCGATGCCGCACGGCCCAGCGCCCGAGCATTCGAGCAGTACCCTGCCCGGCGGCGGCAGCGCTCCGTTCGCGTCGAACACGAGCACCGCCTTGTGCACGGGGTCGCTGAACGGGATGCGCCCGCCGCAAGCGAGATGATGACCCATAGGCGACCACGCGCACGTCGGCACGGCAATCCACGAGCCCACGCCGAGGTCGCTCATCGACGGATGCTGGGCGGAAACGTCAATCCAGTGAGCCGAGACCCGACCGGGGTCGGTGTCCTGTGACCAGAGCGCGTCGCCCGTCGGCGACGACTCGGGCAACTTGACGTCGTCGAGCTGCGGCTGGAAGCGCCGCACGCGGATCGGTTTCGTGTCGAAATCGAGCGCGCTCCACTCGACACCTCCGGACAAGAGGAGACGCGGACGGCCCTTCAGCCAGTCGCCGCATTCCGGAACCGTGATCGGCTTCGAGAATGCCGCGCCGTGGACCGCGACGACGTGGACCGGAAGACCGGGGCGGCACAGCTCCAGCCAGCGGCCGTCCGGCGACCAGCCGCCCCAGCGACGCAACTGGAGGACGCGCGCGATGCCCCGGCTCGTGACGTAGACGGCTCGGCGCACCGGCGAAGGCTTTCCCGGGTCGTCGCGAATTCCCGAACGCAGCAGCAGCCAGCGGCCCCTCGCAGGCGGGCGAGTCTTCGGGGGCGGTGGGCGCGCCGACGCGGCACCGCGCTGTGCGTGGGGAGCTGCTGCCGGTCCGCCACGACAGGCCGCGACAACACCCGCCGCAACGACAGCTCCAGGCCAACCAGCCCGCGCGCATCGCCGTGTCCATCTGCGCCATCGGGAGCCTGCCGCGACCACATCCCGATGATACCGCGCCACGCCTGTCTCCCCCACCCGCGCGCGGCGCGCGCATGCCGGAGCGCCGCCGGCCCTTCAGCCCGCACGCCGCAGGCGCGCGCCGCGTCCGGGTCTGGGGGAGACCGCGGAGGAGGCGAAGCCGACGACGCGAGTGGGGGCAGCCCCACACGAGAGCACGCCGTTCTTCGCCACCGCCCGCCTCTGGGACGACGGCATCATCGACCCGCGCGACACGCGCAGCGTGGTCGGCATCGCGCTCAGCACCGCCTACAACGCGCGCGTCGAGGGCACGACGAGCTGGGGCGTGTTCCGGCACTGATCGTGGGTTGCCCCCGCGGTTGAAGCGCGCACCAAGTCCGGCGTCCTCGGCTTCGCCTGCGGGCGCCGGCGCCCCCAAACCCGGCCGCTATCGCGCCCGGCCGGGGGCGCAACGGTTCGACCCGGCCCATACGCTCGGGTACAATCGGAACAATGGCGCAGCCGCTCGTGTATCCACCGCCGGGGTTCGAGGATCTGCCTGTCGAGGAACAGATCGAGTACGTGCAGGCGCTCTGGGACGGCATCGTCGACAAGCAGCAGGTGCCGGTACCGGACTGGCACCGCGACATCGTCCGCGAACGCCTTGCGAATCCGGCGCCGGGGCCAAGCCGACCCTGGCACGAGGTCCGCGCCGAGCTCGCGCGCAAACACGCGAACGACCGTTGAAGGGTATCCGGCGAACTCCAGCCGGAGGCTCAAGCCGACCTTGACGAGGCACTCGCGTGGTATCGCGAGCGCGATCAGCGTCTCGTCACCCGCTTGCTCGTGGAGCTGGATGCGGTCTTCGATCGGATCCGCGAAGCACCCGATCAGTTCCCGCTCGTCGAAGGGACGGTCCGGCGCGCGTTGCTCCACAAGTTTCCGTACAGCGTCTACTACAGCGCCGGTGTGGACTGCATCGACGTGGTCGCCGTCATCCACCAACGGCGGTATCCCGCCACCTGGAAACGCGAACCGCCACCCGAGGATTGAGCGGTCCGCCTGCAACCGCCTACAACGCGCGCGTGGAAGGCACGACCAGCTGGGGCGTGTTCCGGCACTGAACTGCCAGCCGGGGCGATGTCCGGGAGCCACGCGATCCGGGCGACCAACTGGCGTTCAACGCGCGCGGCCCGCCGAACACGCTAGAGATCGCGTTCGGTTCCTGTGTCGATGACCTCGGCCTCTTCGAAGCCCGGCCGGGCCTTCATCCGCGCGTAGTAGTCCCCGGTCGCCGTGCCCGCCCACCATTTCTCGAACCCGTGGATCCGGAAACGCGCCAGCGCCGCGGTGGCAAAGCAGTCGGCAAGCGAGTAGGCGTCGCCTGCCAGGTAGTCCTGCGCGGCCAGCGTTTCCGTCATCCGGCCGACGAGATCGCGCGCGGCGCCGACGTGCTGTTCAATACGGCTACGATCCTCGAGGAGGGCCTGCAAACGCCGGTTGCCTTCCAGGCGCGCGTCGATCAAGTCCCGCAATCCGGGTCGTCGAGCCGAAAGTTCCCCGAGGAGCCGGCCCCTGGCGACGATCTGGGGCGCGGCACCGTCCGGATCCAGCCGGTTTTGGTAGAGAAGAACGCCGTAGTGCAAGGCCATGATGTCGCGAAGCCAGAGCTGCGTCGTGCCGTCTCCGGAGAGATTGGGCCCCGGCAGTGCCTGCACCCTGTTCACGGTCCGGATCGTATCGGTGACGATTTCGTCGCCGATCGCGAGCGTCGGCACCACGGCGCGCGGATTGAGGGCGACATACCACGGCTCGAACTGCTCGTTGGTGTCCATGATGTCGATCTCGCGACGCGTGAAGGGCTGCTGCTTCTCGACGAGTGCGAGCCGCGCCATCTGGGAGCAGATCGAGGAGCTGTGATCATAGAGCAGAAGCGCAGCCACCATGGTTGTTCCTTGCTGGTCGTAGAGCGCCAGCCGGGTTCGCGCAACGTAACAGGTCAGCGGCACGTCTGGTACGCTGCGCTCTGTGGGTGTGTTCGCGTTCGCGGTGCTCGCTTTTGCGGCGGGATTGTTGCTCGTCGTGTTCGGGGTCGGGATCATCGCGGGCAGGTGGCGCGCCGGGTCCGATCTGCGGCCCGCGGCGAACTCACCGCTGTCGGGCTGCCTTGTCGCCATCTGGGCGATCCCGTTGGGGCTGGCGATGCTCGCCAGCAGCTGGCTTGCCGCGCGCGACGTGCCGCCGATCGACTGGCTGTATGGTGGGCTCTACGTCGCGTCTGTGGTCGGGCCGATCGCGACACAGTGGCTACTGCGCAACTACCCTACCCGGGTCGACAGCCTCCTCGCCGAGATACGCGGCCACCTCGCGAAAGGCGTCGAGCCGGAGCACATAGAGCTGAACGACAATTCTCCAGCACACACGGTGATCGCGGTCGGGCTCGGCGTCGGACGAGAGCCCGCCTCCCCCGGAACGGGGAGCTACCGCGACGCACCCGGAACACCGGACTACGCCGCTCGCGTCCGTGCTGCGGTGGCGGCCGCTCGTTCCCACGAGATGCGTCGGACGATCCTCGGCGGGCTTCCGACTCTGGCTCCCGCGCTCGGCGTAAGCGTCCTCGCAGGCTCGCACGTTCCCATCAGCAGCTTCTTCACCTGGGTGCTGTACGGCGGCGCCGCACTGGGCGCGCTCGGCCTCTGGCTCGCGGCCTTCACCGTGCAGAGGATCCGCGTCGCAGCCGACGGGATCGACCGCATCCTGCTCGAACGCTAGGCACGCCACGTAGTCTCGAGCTGTCCCGCGTGCCGGCCCGGCACGGAAGTCCCAGGTCGCTGGCGAAGATCCCGATGTTCAGGCTCTAGCCGCGGCGGCGCAGCACGAACAAGCCCAGGCCGAGCAGCGCAAACAGCGCGGGCGGCGCCGAGGGCGCGCGGCCTCCCAGGCGGCAACCGCAGCCGCCGCTGCTGCCCGCAGTGGTGCCGCCGCGGCCCGGCGCGGCGTCGCTGCTCGAGTCGGGCAGTCCGGCTGCGTCGAACGGCGCGGTCGCGTCGGCTCCGGCGTCGCCCGGTACGCCCGCGTCGGTCGCTGTGCCGGCGTCGGAGCCACTGACGGGCGTGGCGCGCAGCGCGTCGATGGCAAAGCTCTTGCCGTTGTCGGAAGCGTTGACGTAGTTGTCGCCGAGGCGCACCCACTGGTTGCCCCCGGCGTCGAAATCGAAGCTGCCCAGATCCACCCAGCCGCCTTGCGTCAGCGACTGGTCGATCAGCACCTTGGTGGTGGCGGCTCCCGCGTACTGGATCTTGTAGGTCGCGCCGGTAGTGGCGTTGGTCAGCGCGGGCACGTAGGCGGACAGCTGGTAGGTGCCGGCCTGCGCGAACACCAGGTGCCAGAACAACCCCTGCACGTAGTTCGGGTCCGGCGTGTCGGCCGTCGACCAGAAGGCGTGCCCGCCGTGGCCGTTCATGTCGGAGAGCGGACCGTTCACCGCCTCGCCGCACGGCCCGTCCTCTTCCAGCGTGGTGCCGGTGGGCTGGATGATGATGTTGCAGCCCGTCTGCGGCGGCGTCGTGGTGCCGTTGTTCTTCGAGGTGAGCGTCTGGCCCTGCGTGAGCCCTGTGTAGCCGTCGAGGGGCTCGGGGATCACCGCGTGTCCGCCGTAGGAGCCGCCGCTGCCGGTGCCGCCGAAGTTGGCGTCGCGGTGCACGGCAAAGTGCGTGTGCGGCGTGGAAAAGCTGCTGCAGCTCAGCGCCCCCTGGCACGACTGGCCCAGCGTGCCGATCTGATCGCCCTTCTTGACCTTGTCCCCGGTCTTGACGGTGATGGTGTCGAGGTGAGCGTACATCGTCGTGTACACGTGCCCATCGCCGAAGTCGTGGTGGATGTAGACGCGCTGGCCGTAGTTCGCCCAGCCCTGCGAACCCCAACCGGCGTCGAGCACGGTGCCGTCCGCTGCGGCGAGCACCGGCTGGCCTTTGCCGTGGTTCGAGTGGTCGGGCAAGTTCAGATCGAGCGCGTACCAGTCGTTCGCGCAGGACGAGTCGCTCGCCCGGCAGTGCAGGCTCGAGCCGCCCGTGGGGCCATAGCCTGAAAGCAGGTAGACGTGCTCGCCCGCCTTGAACGGCAGCGACAGATCGGCGCCCGAGGGCAGCGTCACGGCGCCGGCGGACTGGCAGGTGGCGTACTGGCAGGCCCGGGCTGGCCGCGCGCCGAAGAGCAGGACCAGGGCACCAACGAGGACGACAAGCAGTCTTTCGATGCGGCGGCTCATGCGAGCACCTCCGAGCGTGAGGCTTGAGCATAGCGGTTTTCCGGGCGGTTCAGAAGGACGCTTCGACGCCGATGCTCGGGATGCTGACCGGACCGATCTGGTCGGTCTGGCAACTCGACCCGTTGCAGTCGACGTTGACCGTTTCCTTGTTCAGCGTGGCGTTCAGCATCTCGACGATGAAGGCCCAGTAGCCGTGCTTGCCAAGGCGCCAGCGCTTCTCGACGCGGAAGTCGATGCGATAAAACGAGGGGATGCGCCGTGGATGCGCTGTCCGGAGCACGCCGGGCGTGTCCTGCCGCGCGGGAAAGCCGGTGTAGAACACGACGCGCGTGCCGGCACGCCAGTGAGCTCCTAGATCGTAGGCCAGCGCCAGGTTCAGCACGTGGGTGCGGTCGAAGTTGGCCGGATAGCGCTCGCGGCCGATCGCGCGCATCGAACGCGACAGCGTGTACGACAGGAAACCGCCGAGCCGCTTGGTCAGCGCCCGGTGCAGGTACAGCTCGAGCCCCACGCTGGAGCCGAGGCTGCGACTGTCGAGCACGTCCGCCGCGTTGCCCAGTCGCCCGGAGCCCTGCTGGGTGTCGCTGGAGCGGTTGCCGTTGCCGCCGCCCGAGCCGAGCGGATCGTTCAGGTTGAAAAATGTGTTCTGGAACAGTGTGAGCCTGCCGAGGATGTCCGCCGGCAGGTCCACCTCCACGCCCGCGCTCGACTGCACGGCGTGCTGCAGTCCGTGTCCCAGGCCACCCACCTGGAAGCCGGGCAGCGGCACGACAAAGCCGGGAGGCTGGCTCGCGAGGCCGAACGCATGCAGGAGGCGCACCTTGTCACTGACCGCGAAGCGCGCCGAGATGCGCGGCTCGACGGAGAACGCCGCAGCGCCCTCGGAGGTGTAGTAGTCGACACGGAGACCCGGCGTGACCTCGACCCCCGGCGCTGCCTGCAGCACCGCGTCGCTCCAGAAGCCGGTGACCAGGTCCGAGCGGGTGGGAAACAGCGAGGTGAAGTCCCGGGTGCTCTGGTCGGCACCCGGTGGCAGCAGCACGTCGTAGTAGTCGAGCTCGGCGTCGGCGCCACCGCGCAGCAGCGTGCTCCGGCTCTTGCGATGGTGGACCTCCGTCCGGATCCTGATCGACCGATCGCGCGTCGCCGGGTCGTTGGGGCTGCCTCCGGTGCGATCCAGTCCAAGCGTGACGGCCGTCCTTACGTGGGTCTTCGACGAGACGCGACGGTCGTAGCGCAGATCGACGCGATGGAACTGCGTGTTGAAGGCTGCCTGCGTAGTGCCGTCGCTCTGCTTCTCGCCCAGGAAGTCGTACGCGCCGAAGGCAAAGACGCTGACGGTGTCGCGCGGCGTCAGGTCGTAGCTGGCGCGCGTCTGGTAGTCCCAGTAGTCGAGCACCGTGCTGGGCGAGATCAGCGACAGCAGCAGCCCGGTGTACGAGTAGCGCCCGCCCACCAGCACCGCGCCGCTGTGATCGGGCAGCGGCGCTTCGACCATGCCGCCGGCGTCCACCACGCGCACCTCGCCCTCGCCGTGCAGGTCGGTGCGCGGCGGCGTGGTCTCTCCCGCGACGATGCCGCCGGCAAAGCGCCCGTAGCGCGCCGGGTAGCCGCCGGCGTACAGATCCACGCTGTCGACCATGGCGGGATTGATGACGGAGGGGCCGAGACCGACGTGGTAGAGCAGCGGCACGCGGACCCCGTCGATGTAGTAGCCCACGTCGCCGGGCGGCGCGCCGCGCACGTAGAAATACGGAAGCCCGCTGATGATGGGCGTGACGCCGGGCATCGCCTCCACGGCGCGGAACGGATCACCGAAGCTGCCCGGCAGCTGCCGCACCTCGGCGCGCGTGAGCTTCGTCACGCCCGGCGGGGTCCTCTGGCCGAGCACGTCGATGACGATGGGCGCGGGCTTGCTCGCCTTGGCTGGCTTTCTTGTCGACTCTGTCTTCGCTGGCAGTTTGGGTTCCGGCGCTGGCAGCCGCGGCGGTGTGGGCGGCGGCGGTGGCGCCTCGAACGTGACCTCGAAGCGGATGCGCGCGGCCACCGGCTTGCCGTCGCGGAGCGCCGGCGAGAAGCGCCAGCCCTTCGACGCATCGCGCGCCGCCGTCGCGAAGGGCTCGACGCCGCTCACCACGCGCCGGTCGTGCACGGAACCGTCGACCGCGACCACGAGCTCGAGGATCACAACGTCCCCGCCGTGCGCCCCCGGCGGATACTTCACCGAGGTGTCGCCCTGCGGCTTCGGCATCACCACGGCGGGGTGCGCGTGCTTCGCCGGCGGCTGCGCCCTGGCCGGAGCCGTGCACAGACACAGCGCGATCAGGACCAGCACCTGGCTGGTACGGCGGCGGGACAACGCCATGGGCGCTACGGCTCCGGCTGCGGCGGCAAGTCGCTGCAGCAGCGGAACCCGATCTCGTAGAACCGGAAGGCGTCACCATGCGTGGTCACGGCGCTCTGGCAGGTGCGCGCTTCCGCCCAGTAGCGGCCCTTGAGGCTGCCGTGGAAGTTGGTGGTCCCGCCGTCGCGACGGCGCGTCCATTCCTCGACGTTGCCGCACAGGTCGAACACGCCGTCGCTGTTCGTGCAGTCGGCGTGCGTACCGCTCGGGTCGCCCTGGTAGAGCGACTGCACCTCGTCGGCGGCGACGCTGCCGGCGGTCGAAGCCTGACGTGCAGCGTCCAGCAGGTCCGACAGCTTGTCGATGCTGCTGGCCGGGAGGTTCCAGGGCCAGCCGTTCAGCTGGGTCTGGTTGTACACCTTCCACACCTTGTCATCGTTGCACGTGCCGGGCTCGTGCGTGTCGCCATACGGATAGCTCGTCATGGCCGGGCCCTCGCACGCCTCGGTCCATTCGTCGTCGAAACACAGGCGCTTGCCGCGTGCCTGGCACCAGGCCGACGCCTCGGTGAACGTGTACATCACCAGCGGCCGTGCGCCTTCGCGGTTCGGGGCTTCGTAGAGGTCCATGCAGTAGCTGCCCAGGTCGACCATGTCCTGGGGACAGGGCGACGGCTCCGTGGGCGCGTCGGGTAGAGCGTCCAGAGGGGCGTCACCCGCGCCGTCGGCGGCGGCGTCGGCGCCCGCGTCGACCGTGCTTCGCGCGCCGCCCTCGTCCCCGGAGCTGCACGCGGCCGGCAAGAGCAGCGCGAGCGCGAGAGCCGCCGATAGGGCGCCGGACAAGCCCCTCCGACCGGATACGACGCGCATCGCGACGCGATTGTATCCTCCCGGCCAGGGCGCGAGGAAGCTACAGTCTCCGCCCGATGCTCGATTTCATTCTCTGCCCGGCACCACCAGCACCGTGACGCCGCCTCCGGAGGCGAGTCAGCTCGTCCTGGCAGCCGCCATCGTGGGTCTGGGCGCGACCGTGCAGGGCTCGGTCGGCTTCGGCATGGCGCTGTTGTCCGCGCCGCTGCTGACGCTGATCGATCGCAGGCTCGTGCCCGGTCCGCTCCTGGTGGCAGCGCTCGCGCTGACGCTGTTGGTCGTCTGGCGCGATCGGCGCTCGGTCGACGTGGGCGGCGTGAAGTGGGCGCTGGTCGGTCGGGTTCCCGGCACCGTGGTCGGCGCGCTCACGCTGTCGCTCCTACCGCTGCACACGCTGACGCTGATCTTCGGTGGCGTGGTGATCGCGGCCGTGCTGATGCTGGCCTTCGGGCTGCCTCTGAAGCCGAAGGTGCCCGTCCTGCTCGGCGCGGGGCTCCTGTCGGGCTTCATGGGCACGACCTCGTCGATCGGCGGTCCGCCCGTCGCGATGGTCTACCAGCACGAAAAGGGCCCCGCCGTGCGCGGCACCCTGGCGGGCTATTTCACATTCGGCGCCAGCATGTCGATCGCGGCGCTGGCGATCGTCGGGCGCTTCGGCCTGCGCGAGCTCGGCTGGGCCCTGTGGCTTCTGCCGGGCGTGCTCGTCGGCTTCGCGCTGTCGGCGCGCGTCACCCGCTGGCTCGACGCCGGCCGCACGCGACAAGCCGTGCTGGTCGTCGCGGCGCTTTCCGGCGCGATTGTCGTTGTGAAGCAGCTGCTGTAGCGGCCGCCGGGGCACGCTTGCCCGCTGGTCATACTGGAGTATGATTGAAGTATGACTGCCGGGAAGATTGCCGTCAGCGTGCCTTCCGATCTGCTCGAGCGCCTGGAAGCAGTTCGCCGCCGATCGGGCAGGAGCCGGAGCGCGCTGGTAGCAGAAGCGATCCAGGCTTGGTTGGATCAGGAGGAGCCGAACGACGACGACCGTCGCTACGTCGAAGGCTACCTGAAGCATCCCGAACGTACCGAGGACACGGCGGCTGTGGCTGCGGCCGCCATCGCGAGCTGGGAGCCGTGGGATGAGACGCGGTGAGGTCTGGTGGGCCAGGCTCCCGGAGCCAGCTGGACGCCGCCCGGTGGTCCTGGTCTCCCGCGACTCCGCCTACGCCGTACGCTCGTCCGTCACCGTCCTTGAAGTGTCCCGCAGTGCGCGCGGCATTCCCTCGGAGGTTCCTCTCGGAAGGCGCGACGGCCTCCCGCGTCGCTGCGTCGCCAACGCCGACAATCTGGTCACCATCCCGAAGGCCTGGCTCGAGTCCAGGATCGCAGCGCTGTCGCACGACAAGCTGGCGCTCGTCGACGACGCGCTGCGTTTCTCCCTGGCCTTGTGAGATTTCCTGGGTCGAGTGTTGGAGCGAACGAGCCCGGCTAATCCAGCGGGTGTTCGACATCGGTGCAGCGCCCGACGCGGATGCAGCGCCCGACTCAGAAGCGGCAGCGCCTGACGCGGCGCCGCCCGACGGCATGGCCTCCGAAGCGAGCGGCAACAGCGCGGGGACGGAAGCGCGGGCTCGCCGCGCCCTGATCGCGGCGGTACGCCCTGCCCGAGCGCAGGCAGTGGATGGCTATCGCGAGCCCCCGGGCGGGCTGATGAACAGCATCGAAGCGGCCATGCTGCTCCCCAGATGAACAGCCGGGAGCGCAGCAGACGCGTGGCAACTGGTGTCCCGGGGATTCTCCGGGGGTTGCGAAAAGCAGAGCGAGCAGCCATTCGTCGCTACGGCCAACGCGACCGCGAACGCGACATTCGCCAACGCGACGATCCTGCCCCGCCTCGAGAAGCTCGCCCGCACGAAGAAATCATCCGCCCGCCAACGCCCCGCTGCAAACTGCGGGAACCCTCCTGATGTGCGCCCCACGCGCATGATGTGCGACAACCAGCGGTGCTCCGCGGCAACCGTGCGCACAGTCAGAATCCAGATTCCATATCGAAACTGGAATCGTCGTCTGCGGCCGCTTTCGTGCTTGTACGCAGCGCTGCATGGCGAGACAATGCGAAGGTTGCGCGGGCGAACTCGCGCGGAAGCGGAGTGCGGCATGACAAGGGAACCGGAAAGGATTGGGGGGGCAGCCCCCGGTTTTCGAACACGGGGCGCTGGGCACGTGCGCTGACCCTGGTCGGAGTCGTCCTCGCCATGATGACACTCGCCGGTCGTAGCGCGGCCATCACGAATGCGCCCCACATCACAGACCAGGGGACCGCGCCGGAGTTCATCTGGCTCGCCGTGAATAGTAACGGTCACAATGCGCTGTGCAGCGCAGTCCTCGCAACGCCGGTGCGCATGATCACGGCGGCACATTGCGTAAATGGGGACAAGAACTGGCTCATGGCCAGCAGCAACGTCGGTCTCTTGCCTTCCTCGGAGGTGTTCTTTGGCCGAGGATCGTCTCCAAGCGAGGACGACGTATGGAACTACCCCATCGCGACCTTCACGCCGGGCCCCTCGGACTACCACATCGTCGCGTGGAGCACGGACTCGCCGATAGACTTCGACTTCGAGAGTTCGGCCTATCACGACCTCGCCGTGATCAAGCTCGACAAGCGCATCGGATCGAAGATCGCGGTCCCCGCCGTCATGCCATTCGATCCGGACGGTACCATGCACTACTGCGCCTCGTCCTTCATCGGCCGCTACCGTGGCTACGGTTGAACGTCGGGCGGGACGTATCACTACCTGGCCGAGGGGACAGCGGACACCTCGCCGCTGGGCGATTTCGCCTACGTGCAGCAGTGGTCCGTCAGCCAACTGCTGCTCGAAAGCATTCCAGGCATCAGTAATATCTACAACTTCTTCGTGGGAGGCGGCTCCGTGCAGCTACTCGACCACGGGGATTCGGGTGGCCCCCTGTACGACGGCCAGAAGCTGTGCGGTGTCAACTCGTCGTTTCGCGCCTGGCCGCACTGCGATCTGTGCACCTGTATCCCCGACCTGGACCCCAACTGCACCTGCATCCCAGGAACGGTCAAATGCAATCTATACGTCGAGAACGAGCAGACGCGCATCGACACGGTCGACGCCAGGGATTTCCTGATCGGGCGCCTCCAATCGAACAAGCCCGAGCGCCTGCTCGTTGACTCGAAGGGCAACTGGATCGGCACCTGCGGCGGCGAGGGCCCGGCGAGCAAACAGGATATCGACACCGACGGCGACCTGATCCCCGACGCCTGCGATCCGTGCCCAACGGTGTACGACGCCCAGTACCACGACACTGGAGTCTACACGGACTACACGGATACCGACGGCGACGGCATCCCCGACATCTGCGACAACTGCCCCGACACCGGCACCCATGAACCGGTCGGTCCGAGCGACCCGGGGCGGGAACTCAACGGCAACCGCTGGGCCCAGCCGGACTCCGACAGCGACGGCATCGGCAACGCCTGCGACACCTGCCCGCATAGCGACCTGCGCGCGGTCGCAGGCAGCGCGAACTCGTTCCAGAGCGACTGGGTGTGCTGTAACAACAACGCCGACTGCAGCGGCACCCCGGGCAGCGGCTACCACACCAGCCACTGCGTCCCGCTCCCAAACCCCAATGAACCCATCTCCATCACGAATCCGCAGGTGGGCTTTGCGCCCAATGAGTGCGCCGGCCACGCGGGCCGCTGCTCGTTCGGCAAGGACGCCGATGTCGACGGCACGAGCGACCAATGCGACAACTGTCCCGATGACACGGCGACCCAGGACGACGCGGACGGCGACGGCGTGGGCGATGACTGCGACAATTGCCCCGGCACGGGCGACGCCACGGGCGAGTATCCGGACCCCCAGCACCACGAGGCAGATCGCAACGACTACGTGCCACCGACCGACCCGGCGACCAACTACACGCCCCCGGACATGGTCTGTGCCCCTGATGGTGTCCCGGATCCGGCGGGCGAGGCGTACTGCAAGGGCCTGAACAGCGAGGGGCGCTGCGTTCCGGGCAAGGTTGTGGGCGGCGTGCTCCAGCCGGCGCTGTGCAGCAAGTTCCCCGACGCCGACGGAGACAGCGTGGGCGACGCCTGCGACAACTGTCGCATCACATCGAATCACGACCCGAACGGCCCAGGCTCGAACCTCGGCGACCTGAACGGCCAGGCCAACTGCAACCTGCTGGCCGAGGTTGCGGGCGGCATGGCCTATCCGTACCTCGGCGACGCCTGCGACCCCAGCCCGTGCAACCGCGTGGCACGGCACCCCGCGGGGCCCGCCGGGGGGCTGTACCCCTACGACTGGACCGACGACGGCAAGCACGGCGATCTCTGGGGCATCACCACGTACGATCCGCAGATCCTGCCGGACAGCAAGACGCCGGATTTCCGGTCTCCGGAGACGCCTTTCAACAGCACGTACACGCAAGGGCAGACGCCGGTCGCAACAGTGGGAGCGCGCGTGTGCGACTGCGGGCTCGACCCCGACACGCACGAGGCGCGGAACGCTTGGCAGTGTCACTTGCTGAACATCTGTCGAATCGATCCGTCCCTCTACGACAAGCAGCCCTACAGAGTCCTGCAAACCTTCGGCGCCACCGCGCCCGATCTCGCTTCCCTTCCAACGCCCGACAGTTCCAATTTGGCGCCGAACGGCGAAGTCTCCAACCTGCCGCTCGAAGCCGCAGCCGGCACCACGCCCATCACCGCGGGACCGAACAACGATCACCTGGCGCCCTTCCTCGGCGCGCCCACCTACGTGGCCTGGGACCTTACGGCGAGCGGGGCGGCCAACCACGGCGCCGTTCTGGGCTATGGCCTGCTGGGCGTCTACTGGACGGCCGTGCGCGACGTTCCGCAGGTGCTGCCCGGAACGCCAGCCGGGACGACCAAACCCTTTACCGACTGGTCCAACAAGTACTCGAGCGGCTTCGCCGGCCAGCCCGGACCGCTCAGCTCCGCCTCCCTGACGAAATCCACCTGCCCGCTCTGCAATCTGGGCACGTGCCCGTACTGCCAGATTCGAATCTGCAAAGCGTGCCTGGTGAGCCCGGAGTTCAATTCGCTGGTCACGAGCCCCGCCACTGGCCAGGTCTTCGCGCAGACCTCGTCCGGACCGATCGACATCACCAGCGAGTTCTCGTCCGGCGCCCTGGAGGCCGTGTCGGCGACCGGCACGCGCTGGGTCCCCTCCGCCGAGCGCGGCGGCTGGATCGGCGCGAACGGCCTGGCCTTCTCCGTGCTGTCGACCGACGGCACCACGGTCGAGGCCACGCTGGTCGCCGGCAGCGAGGGCGTGACGCTGCTCGGCGCGGGTGGCATCATCAACCCGTTCCACGCCAGCGCTACGCCCGTGGCCACATCATCCTCCCCGCCGCCGCGCAGCGACTTCGGCGCCGTCTTGAGCGGCCACGAGAACGCCCTGTTCGTCATCGGCGGCACGCTCGCGGATGGGACACCGGCGGGCGATCTGTGGATGTACGACTTCCAGACCATGGCCTGGTACCAGCTCCCGTTCACTGGCCCGGTGCCGCGCAAGGTGCTCGCTGCCACCTACCTTCCGGACACGCGCAGTCTCTGGCTGGTGGACCAGACCGGCCAGCACCCGAAGCGGGCTCGCCTGCTCCGCTACGACTTCGCGACGGGCGCCTTCGTCCGGCTCGGCAGCTGGCGGCGTACGCCGGTCTTCGACGCGTGGAGCTCTCCGGATCCTCCGAGGGCAACCTGCTGCTCAGCGGCAGCTCCGAGCTCACCCACCATGTCGCGGGGGTCGTGCTCCAGCCCAGCGCCACGAAGGTCAGGGTCATCGGCGCGTTCCTCAGGAAAGGCGTGCTCGCCGTCGAGCCCACGCTCGGTCAAACGGCGCTGACGCTGCCGCTCGTCTCGGACGGGCCCACGGGGAGCGACAACGTCGTGATCCCGAACAGCGAGGTCTTCTTCGGGTCCCATCCAGGAGAGGATCATCACAAGGGACACCACGGCAAGGGGCGCCATGGCGGCCATCACGACAAGGGCCATCATCACGGAAAGGCACACCACGACGGCGAGGGCCCGCCGGACCTGTGCATCGGCGATCTGCTATGACGACGGCGAGAGGCATCCCTGCGCTCGCTCTGCTGGCGGCAGTGGCGGCGCTCGGCTGGGTGTCGTGCTCCGGGAAGCAGAGCAGCGGCAACACTCGCGACGCCGCTGCGGGAACGGGCGGAAGTGGGGCCGGCGCGGACGGAAGCGGAGGCACGGTGTCCACGGGAGGAAGCGGGGCAACCGCCGGAAGCGGCGCGACCGGCGGCGGTGGCGGCGCTGGGGGAGACTGGGGCGCCGCGCCCGATTGGGAGCCCACGAACCTTGTCGCCGCCGGCTGCCCCATCGAGCGCCTCGCCAACGCGCCCCAGGTGCGGTTCTGGAAATGGAAGCCGTGCTCCTGGTCGCCGGCCGACTGCGAGGAGGCGGTGTTCAATCCGGATCTGGTGGGGACGAGCCCGAACTACAGAGGCCTGGCGAGCGTGGTCCAGGACGACGGGACCAACGTCCGGGTCGGCCTGGCGTTCGACATGGTTGGATATGACGCGCTCTTCGGGAGCGCGGATGGCACGGGCGAGGTCGGCATCCGCACCGCGCTTCCGGCGACAAAGTGTGCGATCGGCGCGGTATCGATCTTCGGGAACCGCTTCGGCGTCCAGGTCTTTCGCGAGTTGAAGCAGTACAGTGCCGAGTTCGGAGGTGTGCTCGGTGATCTCGACGGACCGGCAAAGTCACAGGTGGCGTTTACCGCGAGCCAGGTCAATCCGGGCGCCATCGTCCAGGGCGGATGGCTGGGCAGCGCGCGCTGGATCTGGTGGTTGGCAACCTACGGCTACAGCACCGTCTCTGCGGTCGACGGCTCCGGCTACATCGAGTTCGTTACCATGAAGTCCCCAGGCAACTTCGTGTACCTCGGACCGCCGATCACGACGGGCAAGCTGTTCCTGTTCGACGCCTTCGTCGGCGACGACGCCGGCCTCGCGCACGGCAGGATCTTCTACTCGGACGGGATCGCGGCGCCGCAGGTCTACCTCGAACCCACCGAGCCCGACACGTACTACGGCCGGCCCATCTACGCGAACACGTACGTCGGCTTCTTCAAGGGCATCGGCTTCCAGGACGTGAACTCATACAAGTCGGTCGAGCTCTGGGCCTCGCCCTACTCGGACGATCCCTCGCAGCTGAAGCCAGTGAAGCTCGGGACGATACCCGACAACAGCATGGCTGCGGAGCCCGCGGGCGGCTGGGGGCACGCAGCGTTCGAAACGTCGGCGGGCGTGAACAAGTGGGACGTGCTGATCTGGAACCTCGCCGACGGCACACACCGGAGGTTCAAGCTGGCCGATGGCTACAACCTGATCGCGTTCCTCGGCGTCTCCAGGAAGTACGCCTGGGTGGGTGCGGCCAAGCTCGGAGGACAGCAGCCGTATCTGCTACGGATCAACGTCCAGTGACGCAGCGGTCAGCGGCGCACTGCAGACGTACGCCTTGCCCGAGGGTGCGCTCGGCGCGTTCCTCGGAATCTCCCGCCAACACATCTGGGTGAGCGGGAGGATCCTGGGCGGCGATACGCCGTACCTGATACGCTTCAGACTGCAATGACGCCTGCGGGCGATCTGTGGATGTACGACTTCCAGACCATGGCCTGGTACCAGCTCCCGTTCACTGGCCCGGTGCCGCGCAAGGTGCTCGCTGCCACGTACCTTCCGGACACGCGCAGTCTCTGGCTCGTGGACCAGACAGGCCAGCACCCGAAGCGGGCTCGCCTGCTCCGCTACGACTTCGCGACGGGCGCCTTCGTCCGGCTCGGCAGGTGGCTGCGTACGCCGGTCTTCGATCGCGTGGAGCTCTCCGGATCCTACGAGGGCAACCTGCTGCTCAGCGGCAGCTCCGAGCTCACCCACCATGTCGCGGGGGTCGTGCTCCAGCCCAGCGCCACGAAGGTCAAGGTCATCGGCGCGTTCCTCAGGAAAGGCGTGCTCGCCGTCGAGCCCACGCTCGGTCAAACGGCGCTGACGCTGCCGCTCGTCTCGGACGGGCCGACGGGCAGCGACAACGTGCTGATCCCGAACAGCCAGATCTTCTTCGAACCCGAGGGGAGATACGATCACGACCGGGGACACCTGTCGTGGCTACGTGAATTATCCGCAGGCATGGAAGCCCTGGCGTCACGCTGCGCGCCGATAGTCGTGATGAAGCCCGTTCAGAATGGCGCGCCCGGTGATCGCCCCGTTTCCTGCGCCGGCGGACGACGAACCGATCGGGACCAGCTGTCCGATGCCCTGATGCGGCCGCGCCCGATTGAAGTACACAAAGCAATACTCGCCCAGCACACGATGCAGGTGCTCCTCACCGAGCACCATGACGTGGTCCAGGCATTCCCGACGCACGCTCGCCAGAAACCGCTCACAGAACGAGTTCATGCGCGAAGCTTTCACCGCGGTGCGGACGACCCGGACGCCCGCTGCCTTCGCTGCCCGTTCGAAGTCGGGCCCGAACTTGTCGTCGTTGTCGCGGATGATGAACCGCGGCCCGGCGGCGAACGGCGTGGCGTTCCGGAGTTGCTGGGCGACCCATGTCGCGCTGGGACTGCGCGTCACGCCTACGTGCACGACCCTCCGCGAGCCGACATCGACGATGAAGAACGCGAAGATGGGCCTGAACCAGATGTCGTAGAGCTGCAGGAAGTCGCAGGCCCAGATCTGGTGCAGGTGGTTTTCGAGGAACGTCGACCAGCTCTGTCCCCACGGGCGTGGCCCTCGTGCCTGGCGCATGTACTTCTGGACGGTGCGCTTCGCCACGTGGATGCCGAGCTTCAGTAGCTCGCCGCGGATGCGTTCGGCGCCCCAGAGCGGGTTCTCCTTGGCGAGCCTCCGGATGAGCTCGACCGTCTCCAGCGGCGTGCGTCGGGTCCGGATCCCGCGCGCGCGCACCGTGGACTTTGCCCGCCAGAACAGCCTGAAGCCCAACCGGTGCCAGCGCAGGATGGTCTCGGGCTTGACGAGCAGCACGGCGTCGCGCCACCGCGGCACGAAATGGGCGAGCGCCACGAGAAGTCCGCGCTCATGGGTGGCGAACCTCGGCTTCTTGACCTGCCGCGCCGCGCCGCGACGAGCTGCTGGCGGAGGAGCATGTTCTCGGCAATGAGCTCTCTGCGGGAACGAGCCACGTCGCCGAGCAGCCCGCCGATGACAGGGCCTGGGCTCGGCCGTGTGCCGGTCCGCACAGCCGCCGCCACGCGTTCGACTACATCGCGCGTGGCGTCGCGAAAGCGGTGAAGCAGGGTGTCGAGCACGAGCGCGATGTGCCCGATCGCGCCGCGCCGTTCAAGTCTTGTGCGCGGCGGATTCCGGAGCGATTCTGCGACGGACGCGACGAGTAGCCAGGACAGCCGTCGCCGTGTGCGAAGGCGATCTGGATGCAGGGGCTGCCGCGACGGTCGACGGTACCGGTGCTCCACCCCGCATACGGCGCTTGCCGATTTGATACGCGAGAGTTGGCGACGGCTGTTCTGGCGATGACCGGGCCTGGGCTCGGCCGTGTACGGGTCCGTACAGCCACCGCCACGCGTTCGGCCACTCCGCGCCACGTCGCGAAAGCGATGAACGAAGGCGTCGAGCACCAGCGCGATGTGCACGATCGCGCCGCGCCGTTCAAGTCTTGTGCGCGGCGGATTCCGGAGCGATTCTGCGGCGGACGCGAGGAGTAGCCAGGACAGCGAGCTTCTGAGCCTCGAGACTACGGGCAGCAAACGTAGTTCTGCGACCCGGCACTCTGGCACGCTCCGGGCTGTGTTGCGCCGGGCTGGCACGAGTAGGCGCTCGGCGTGTTGCCGCTGCACACGTAGTCGAACGTGGCGGTGCGCGTGCAAAGCGGGTCGGGACAGCACCACTCGATGTCGTAGTTGGGCTCCGTCGACGCCGGATGCTTGCAGCCGCTCTCGGGCGGCGTCTTGTCGGTGACGCACAGCCAAAGGTACGGCGGCAAGGAATCGCACATCGAGGCGACGGGCGTGATGGCCGTGCAGCTGCCCGGACCGACGCCGGAGCCGCCCGCGGCACCGGCCGCACCCGCGGATCCGGAGGCTCCGCCGTTGCCGGCCGATCCAGACGTGCCAGCCGAACCCGCCGTGCCGCCGGCGCCGGACGCGCCCGCGGCGCCGGACGCGCCCGCGGCGCCGGACGCGCCCGCGGCGCTCCCCCCGTTGCCGCCGCTGCCGCCGGTCGCACCGCTACTGCCGGTGCCGCCGCACGCGAGCAATGGCAGGGTGGACACGAGAAGCAGCGCTGCAAGTGCGGGCCGACCATGGATCATATCGGCAGTATCGCCCGGAAACGACCTCGCAACTATCGCATCATCATGCGATACCAACCTCGGGGGAGAGTTCCGGTACGGCCGCTCGGCCAACGCGTCAGTGCTGTTCGACGCCCGTGCGCGGTCCGGAATCGCGCGCAGCGCCACGATGTGGACGCAAGGCACCGCGCGCGGTCCCGCATGACTCTCGATCATCGCGGGCGCCCCACGCGGGTGTCAAGGGACCCCGTTTGGTGTGACCACGGGGCGACTCCGTGCCATGCTCCGCCGATTCATGTCCACGGCTCGTCGCCACGTCCTCGTGGTGGAGGATGACTCCCGGTACCGCCGCGCCCTCCACGCGGTGCTCGTGGGCGCCGGCCTCGAGCCGACCTTCGCCGGGTCCGTGCGCGAGACGTTGTCGGCGCTCGCCGGACCGGCATTCGAGGTGTGCCTCGTTGACCTGGGCCTGCCCGACGGTGATGGTGTCGAGCTGATCCGCCGTCTTTCCCGAGGCTCGGCCGCGCCGCCCATCATCGTCATCAGCGTTGCTACGGAGGAGCGGCGAATCCTCGACGCACTCCGTGCTGGCGCCACCGGCTACCTGTTCAAAGAGGACGCGGGTCGCGTTGCGCAGGCCATCGAGGAGGCCTTCGACGGCGGCGCTCCGATGTCGCCGCGCGTCGCGCGAATCGTGCTCCATGAGCTCCGTGCTGGCCAGGACACCGCCCCAACATCCACATCCGCGAGCCTCACCCGAAGGGAAAAAGAGGTCGTGCAACTGCTCGCCAAGGGCCTGAGCTACAGTCAGGTGGGCACGGCCCTGTCCGTCTCCGCCAACACCGTCCGCACTCACGTCCGCTCCATCTACGACAAGCTCGCGGTATCGACGAAGACCGAAGCCGTGCTCGAAGCCCTGCGCCTGGGCGTCATCGTGTCGTAGGAGCGCACGGAAGGCATTGCGGCCTAGCTTGCGACCTGATCCCCGCTCGGGAGCGGCAAGTGCAGCACGAGCCGCGTCGGATGACCCGGCGCGGCGTGGACCTCGAAGCGCCCGCCGAGCTCCTCGGCGCGGCGGCGCATGCCGCCGAGCCCACGGCCCGGCGCCGCGCGGGCGGGATTGAACCCCGCACCGTCGTCCTCGACATGGACGTGCAACTCGCCGCCGACGAGCTCGACGCGGGCATGGATGTGGCGGGCGCAGCCGTGATGCAAAGCGTTGTGCACCGCCTCGGAGACGAAACGAGCAGCCGCAATGCGCGTGCGCGCGGGCAGAGGCGCCAACGCATCGCCGTGCACCTCCAGCTCGAAGTCGGCGGCGTGTGGCCGCGCGCGGCGCCTGGCGTGGAGCTCCAGCATGCGCGCGAACGACGTGAGGTCGTTTCCCGACGGGTCGAGCCCTTCGACTACGCCTCGCAGATCCGCGAGCCCTGCCTGCGCTGACTCCTCGATCGCGCGCGCCACCCGACGCAGCTCCTCCGGGTCGTGCAGATGCTCGCGGATGACCGAGCCGTACACCGCCGCCGTCGCCAGCGGCGAGGCGATCTGATCATGGAGATCCTGCGCCAGGTGACGCCGCTCGAGCTCTGTCTCGCGGGCGTGCAGGCGAGCGACCAGCTGCTCCTGCTCGTGGAGGCGGACCTGCATCGTCAGGTTCCGCTCGCCGATCAGGTGGTAGGCAATCGTGCAGAACAGGGCGGCCAGGACGGGGCCGGCGATACTCCAGGAGCTGTGCGGCGCGACGAGCAGGAACCACGGCATCGTGAGCAGCGGCGTCGCCCCGTGCAGAAGCAACAGGGTCAGCGACGGCTCGGCGTCGTAGAGTGCGCCGTTCATGGCCGAGTACATCACCGGAACCATCCAGAGCGGCGATTCGGGATCACGGGTGAGTGCGGGCAGAGCCAGACAGATCCCGAGACCAAAGAACAGATCGAGGCCGACATAGAGGCCGCGACTCACCCGGCTGCGATCGACACGAGGCACCAGCACGAGATTCGAGAACACGTCCCGGGCGACGTAGCTGGAGAGCAGCGGCACCGCTTCGAACGGCGAGATGCCGGTCGCGCGGACGACCGGCGGGAGCGACATCACGCCAGCAATGGCCGCAACCTGCAGCATCATCAGCTTGGAGATGCGCGGGCTGGCCTCGCGCAGGAACGACTCCGTCGGCAGCGCCCAACGGTAGCGTGGAGCGCGCAAAGCAGTCCCGGTCGAAGGCGTCGCATGGACCATCGGATGAGCCGGCGAGTGTCGCACGACTTTCTCGTCCTTGGAAGCACACGCGTTTCGCTGCCGAACGAGGTCGTGAACGCGCCGTGCGAGTGTCTAGAAGGTACCGACCACGCCCACCTCGTCGTGGCCGACGAACGGCACGACGCGGGATTCGGACTTCCGCATGCGGATCGCGTCGCGCGCCGCCTTGCGCAAGAGGACCCGGTTGTAGCGTCCAGCGTATAGTCTTGCGTCGTACTCGCTGAGAGCGTGATCGGTGGGCGCGCCGTCGTAGTCGGAGAAGAACATCACGGGTGTCATCGCGAGGAAGAAGTAGCTCGAGACGACGCCTGTTCCGCACGCGGCGCTGCCCAGGAAGGACCCGCGATTGGAGAACGCCTGGTCGGTAAACGCATGGGCGAATCCGCCGCACGCCAGACCTGTCGGCACCGCAGCTAGACCGGTTATGGCCGGGAACAACCACAGGTACTCCCAGTTCCGGCGCCGCTCGACCCGATCGATTTCGGGCGAGCCCGTCGTCTTCCGGTAGCGGCGCACGAATTCGTTTTCCGTGATGTCGCCCTTCGAGTCATGGAACGCATAGGTCACGCGGGTGGTGTCGCCTTCGGCCGGTTTCCGCAAGACGATATCCACCTTGCTATCGCTATAGAGGTGGCCGACCTCGCTTCCAAGGCCTTCCTCGTTCACGCCGGCGATGGCCGCGCCCATCGGCGAGAGCCTGTCCGCGCCCGCCGGGTCATCGAGCTTGACGAGCGCCGCGACCCAGCCTCGCACGTGACGCTTCTGCAACAGCTTGATGCCAATCGCACCGTCGGCACCAGCAAACGCCACGTCGACGCCAGCGGACGCGGACGTTCCGGCACCGCTGGCGTACTCGCCGTTGCCGTGGATCAGCGCCGACACGTAGCCGATGCCACAGCGCTTGCCTGCACAGCACTGCTTGTAGTCGATGGTGTCGTTCCTGGACAGACGACGGTCGGTCGAAAGGCGGTAGACGAAATGAGTTGCCCTCGCGAGATCGCCGTGGAATCCGAAGGAACCGAGCATGGCTCTTGCGCTGCCGTTCACCGCGAGCTCCTGCGCGTCGTCGAAGCTGTTGACCATGCCGCTTGCGTGCGATGGCTCGAGCGACTGCAGGCAGGGGTTTGGTTCGGAGACGTCCTCCAGTGTCTGCCCGTCGTCGGGCAACTTGACCAGCACCCTTCCGAGCAGCGAGTCGTCCTCGCTCGGCGCCGGAATCAGCACGAACGACTTGCCCAGCGGAGACGACGCTTCGGCCTTGGGCAAGTTCGATGGGGGAGGCAGGGACGCCCCGCAACCTGTGGCGAGCCACGCCAGCCCTGCCAGCCCGAACAGACGAAACCTCATGCTGGATGATCCGCACGGCGCGACTGTGCTCGCAACCGCATGACCGTGCGATTGTCTCTGCCCCGGACTCGTGCCTTTCGCCGCCGCCGGGAAGGAGGATGTGCTCGTCGACGACCTGGCCACGCGTCACCCGTCCGCGCGGCCAGGTCGTCGGCGCGTAGGCAACATGAACTCCCCTGCAAAGCTCGATAGATGACACGCGCAGGGCGGGATGCCACGAAAGCGCGCCCCCTGAAGAGCTCGATCGAGGCGTAGACTGACGAGGCCGGAGGAGTGTCCATGTCCAGCGACCTTTCATCGCGGTTTTCTGCCGAATCCGAGGGGCCCAGGACCCTTCCGGGATGGCCCCGGATGGCCAGGGTTCCGTGGGGAAGCGCGGCGGGTGGAGCCCGCCATCCGTGCGCACCACGCGGAGGCTCGATGAGACGATGACGCTGGTTGACTCAGGCCGCTTGCCGAAGCTCGACGACAGGCAGCTCCGCCCGGTTCTCGTGTGGCGTGACCACGAGAGCGAGCGGAGCTGTCACCTGTCGCCGCAGGGGCTCGCCCGTGTCGTGGCTACGTGAATTATCCGCAGGCATGGAAGCCCTGGCGTCACGCTGCGCGCCGATAGTCGTGATGAAGCCCGTTCAGAATGGCGCGCCCGGTGATCGCCCCGTTTCCTGCGCCGGCGGACGACGAACCGATCGGGACCAGCTGTCCGATGCCCTGATGCGGCCGCGCCCGATTGAAGTACACAAAGCAATACTCGCCCAGCACACGATGCAGGTGCTCCTCACCGAGCACCATGACGTGGTCCAGGCATTCCCGACGCACGCTCGCCAGAAACCGCTCACAGAACGAGTTCATGCGCGAAGCTTTCACCGCGGTGCGGACGACCCGGACGCCCGCTGCCTTCGCTGCCCGTTCGAAGTCGGGCCCGAACTTGTCGTCGTTGTCGCGGATGATGAACCGCGGCCCGGCGGCGAACGGCGTGGTGTTCCGGAGTTGCTGGGCGACCCATGTCGCGCTGGGACTGCGCGTCACGCCTACGTGCACGACCCTCCGCGAGCCGACATCGACGATGAAGAACGCGAAGATGGGCCTGAACCAGATGTCGTAGAGCTGCAGGAAGTCGCAGGCCCAGATCTGGTGCAGGTGGTTTTCGAGGAACGTCGACCAGCTCTGTCCCCACGGGCGTGGCCCTCGTGCCTGGCGCATGTACTTCTGGACGGTGCGCTTCGCCACGTGGATGCCGAGCTTCAGTAGCTCGCCGCGGATGCGTTCGGCGCCCCAGAGCGGGTTCTCCTTGGCGAGCCTCCGGATGAGCTCGACCGTCTCCGGCGGCGTGCGTCGGGTCCGGATCCCGCGCGCGCGCACCGTGGACTTTGCCCGCCAGAACAGCCTGAAGCCCAACCGGTGCCAGCGCAGGATGGTCTCGGGCTTGACGAGCAGCACGGCGTCACGCCACCGCGGCACGAAATGGGCGAGCGCCACGAGAAGTCCGCGCTCATGGGTGGCGAACCTCGGCTTCTTGACCTGCCGCGCCGCGCCGCGACGAGCTGCTGGCGGAGGAGCATGTTCTCGGCAATGAGCTCTCTGCGGGAACGAGCCACGTCGCCGAGCAGCCCGCCGATGACAGGGCCTGGGCTCGGCCGTGTGCCGGTCCGCACAGCCGCCGCCACGCGTTCGACTACATCGCGCGTGGCGTCGCGAAAGCGGTGAAGCAGGGTGTCGAGCACGAGCGCGATGTGCCCGATCGCGCCGCGCCGTTCAAGTCTTGTGCGCGGCGGATTCCGGAGCGATTCTGCGACGGACGCGACGAGTAGCCAGGACAACCGGAGAAATCCGTGATTGCGACATGCTTCGTCGGGGAGATGATGTGCACCGACGTGCCAGGCGCCGCCACGATGAGCTCGTCACCGCCGTCTCCGTCGAGGTCTCCCCACGCGACGCTCCGCCCGAAGTTCGCGTCCGTTTCCGAGGTGTCGGAAAAGAGCGGCGTGTCCTGCGTGCTCAGCACGTAGGCGCGCTTGGGAGCCGTCGCATCGGCGCTGTTCATGCCGGTGATGGCGACGTCCTCGGTGCCGTCGCCGTTGAAGTCGAAGCCGCGCGGAACACCGCCCTCGGGGTTGCCCAGCCCCGAGCCGCTGCCGTAGATCACGTCCGAGCTGCCGTCGGACGAGACGAGCTCGAACGTCGTCGTAGCCGTCCCGATCGAAGTCGCCGCTCGTAAAATACTCGTATGACTTCGGGACCGTGAACGTCGACTGGTAGGTCGGCACGCCGCTCGAGTCGAAGGTCACGTAGACCGGAGCTCCTGCCACGAGCCCGAACAGATCCTTCGTCGAACCGTTGAACTTGGCAGCGTTCACCAGGGCTGTGATGAACGAGAGCGCGCTGGTCGGGATGCCCGGCAAGGTCTTGGGCGGGAAGTAGTACGTCGTGCCGGATGCGGAGAGCTGCAGGTAGACCCGGAGCGTGCTGTTCGGCTGGGTTTCGACGCCGGCCGTGTCCAGAACGCCGTCTCCGTCGAGATCGACGTGCAGGGGCCCGTACACGGAGTACATGATGGAGTAGACCCAGTCGCGGAAGTTGGCGGCGGGGGGTGCTCAGGCCGATCGACGGCTCCTGGGTGCAGGTTCCCCCATCGGTTCCGCCGTCAGTTCCCCCATCGGCTCCACCGGGTGCGCACGTTAGATCCGAGACCGCCTCCATGATGGAGAACTGCGTGCGTGGAATGCTGGGGTCGCCCAAGTCTCCACATGGTCCGCCAGAATCGCCGGGCAGCCAGAGTGTGGGCGGCGAGTTCTGGTCCGCGTAGTCGCCGCCGCCTCGATATGCTCTCAAGAAGCCCGACGCCGCCGGATGGAACAGCTTGAAGTCGGCGTAGTGGGGGTAGACGGGCTGTGCGGCGCCCGGTTGCAGGGGACCATATCCGATGCAGCGCGCCGTCATGCCCGCGCCCCCGAAATCGGTGGGCAGGGTCGCGCTGATCGGCCGAAGGAACGTGCTGCTGACTCCCAACGCTGTCAGCCCGCCGGAGGGCACGTGTAGCAGCGCGACGTCGAATGGCGATAGGTGCGGGCCAAGCGTCACGTTGTAGCGCGGGTGAACATAGATGTCGCTCTTGGGGATAGTTACCGCCGAGCCGCTTATGTGCGCCAGGACGCTGTCGGAGATGCCCCCGGTGGCCTTGTTCGTGATGACATGCGCTGCGGTGAGCAGCCATCTCGGTCCGCCCATCACGACGGGCAAGCTGTTCTTGTTCGACGCCTTCGTCGGTGACGACGCGGGCCTGGCGCACGGCCAGATTTTCTACTCGGACGGCATGGCCGCCCCACAGGTCTACCTCGAGCCGTCGGAGCCCGGCACCTACTACGGCCGCCCCATCTACGCGAACAGCTAAGTCGGCTTCTTCAAGGGTATCGGCTTCCAGGACGTGAACCAGTACCAGTCGGTCGAGCTCTGAGCGTCCCCGTACTCGGACGACCCCTCGCAGCTGAAGCCCGTCAAGCTCGGCACGATACCCGATAGCAGCATGCCCGGGCTGCCTGCGGGCGGCTGGGGACACGCAGCGTTTTCAACGGCGGCAGGTGTCAACAAGTGGGACGTGCTGATCTGGAACCTCGCCGACGGGGCGCACAGGAGGTTCAAGCTGGCTGACGGCTACAACCTCATGGCGTTCCTCGGCGTCTCGAGGAAGTACGCCTGGGTCGGCGCGGCCAAGCTGGGAGGGCAGCAACCGTATCTGCTGCGTATCCAGGTCCAGTGAGCGAAGTCACCAACCTGCCGCTCGAAGCCGCAGCCGGCACCACGCCCATCACCGCGGGACCGAACAACGATCACCTGGCGCCCTTCCTCGGCGCGCCCACCTACGTGGCCTGGGATCTCACTGCGAGCGGGGCGGCCAACCACGGCGCCGTTCTGGGCTATGGCCTGCTGGGCGTCTACTGGACGGCAGTGCGCGACGTGCCCCAGGTCCTGCCCGGAACGCCAGCCGGGACGACCAAGCCCTTCGCCGACTGGTCCAACAAGTACGACCTCACGGACTTCACGTGGTACCAGCTGCCGTTCACCGGTCCTGCGCCGCAGCACGTCATCGCGTCGACGTACATCGCGGACACGCGTAGCCTGTACGTCGTGGATCAGACCGACGACCCAGTGCTCGCCCGCCTGCTCCGCTACGACTTCGACACGGGTGCGTTCGCAGAGCTCGGCCACTGGCCGCGCACGATCGTGTTCGACCGCGCGGAGCTCTCCGGATCCTACGAAGGCAATCTGCTGCTCAGCGGCAGCTCGAAGCTGACCAACCACGTCGCGGGCGTCGTGCTCCAGCCCGGCGCGGCGAAGGTGGAGTTGATCGGTGCGTTCCTGAGGAAGCGCGTACTCGCTGTCGAGCCGACGCTCGGCGCGACGGCGCTGACGCTGCCGCTGGTCCCGGATAGCTCCTCGGGGAGCACCAACACCGTCATCCCCACCAAGCAGGTCTTCTTCCCGACGCACGAAAAGCCCCAGCACAGTCCCAAGGGCCCGCCCTGCAACGACTAGCGCTGTCCGCCCCACCTCACGATCGGCGACATCCTATGACCAACACCCGCGCGATTGCCGGTGCCGTCCTGTCCGTTGCCGTGCTCGGCCTCGGCTGGGTGTCGCGCTCGGGCAAGCAGAACGGGGGCACCAAGCCCGATGCCGCCGCCGGTACGGGGCGGCAGCGGCCTGCTCGGCGGGTACCAGCGTGCCCCTGGCCAGAGGAGCGGGTTGGACGCATGATGTCGACGTGGACCCCGACCTCTTGAAGGCCTTCCGCCGGAGAGCGCGCGCCGTCGCGGAAGCGGACCTCGAACGTGAGGACCGGGCGGCGGAAGAGCTCCGCCGGAGCACGATTCGACAAGCTAGTGCGCGCGATCGAAGCAGCCCGCGCCGAGGGCCGCTGCGCGCGCGTGTGGCTTTTCGGTTCGTTTGCGTGGGGCAAGCCGGAGGACAGGAGCGACGTGGATCTGCTGGTCGAAGCATGCCGCGACCCGGACGCGCTGACGGCCGAGGTGTGGCGCGCCTGCGATCGGCCGGTGCATGTCGTCGAGCTCGACAGGGCGCCGGATTCGCTACGCGAGCGCGTGCTCCGGGAAGGCACGCTCCTGTGAGCCCCGTGGACGTGCGCCTCGCGGCAGTCCTGGTAGACGTTCGAACGGGACTGGGAGCAGGTGGTCCGGCACGGCCGGCGGGCAGAGTCTGCCGACCCAAGCGCGGGCGAAGCGGAAGCGGCGCTCGTCGCGCTCTCCCTCGACCACGCCTACCAGGCGTTCGAGAACCTCCTCTTGCGCGTGGAACGCTGCCTCGGTCTTGCCGCCCGCAGCGGTGGGACGTGGCACCGAGCCCTGCTCGCGGATGCGGCGCGCGCGCTACCCGACATCCGCCCAGCGCTGTTTCCGGCGTCTGCGGAAACCGACTGGGAACAGCTGCTCGGCTTCCGCCACTTTCTGCGCCATGGCTACGCAGTCGATCTCGATCCAGCACGGCTCGAGCACAACGTGGAGCGTTTGACGAACGCGATCACCGCCACGGCGCCCTACGTGCAAGCGCTGCTCGCAGAGCTCGGCCCGGAATGAACGTTCAGCGCGCCCACTCGAGGCCCCTTCGCTGAATGCGCCGCTTGGGCCAGAGCCGTAGCCCGCAGCCCCAGCCCGACCTCAGCCTGCGCCGACGCGACCCGACACGCTGGCGCTCGCCTGGACGCTCACGTTGATGCGCGCCGATGCCTTCACGCTGGCGTTGGCCGCGGCTGCGACGCAGGCCACGGCCTGGGCGCCGGCGTTTCCGATGACGCGCGGCAGTTGCTGGCCGACGTTCACCACCACCTGGATGCTACCGGCCAGTCGCTTGCCGAGCGCGATCTCGGCGTGGAGCAACTCGGGCAGGTTCGCGCGCAGCGTCGCGACCAGGCGCATCGCTTCCTGTGTGTTGGCGTTCGTCATCACGTTGATCTGCGCGGGCTGGCACGAGGCGCGGAACTCGGCCTTGGCGTTGCAGCTCGCGTTGCACTCGCCGCTGGCGCTGGGTCCCTGCACGGAGGCTGCGCACTTGGGCGCCTGCCAGGTGCCGTGACAGGTGGCGTGGCAGGTGCCGTTGCAGCCGCCGGTGCAGGTGCCGTTGCACTGGCCGGCGCACTGGCCGTTCGGGCCCATCGCCGAGCACTGGCCCTGGCACTGCCCGTTGCAGTTGCCTTCACACTGGCCCTGGCAGGTGCCGCTGCAGTAGCCGGACAGCTGACCCGGCTGGCACTGCGCGATGATCTGCGCAGGGCTCACCTGCACGTTGCACGCGGCGTCGCAGCTCGCCTTGGCCTGCACGTTGGCCTGGCAGCGCGGCGGATAGCCCTGCACGCGGATCTGGACGCCCTGGCGCATGATCGCGTCGATGCGCGCCGCCACCGCGTTGCACGCGGCCTGGGCGGAAGCGCCAGGCTCGTCGCCGTTCTGCGCTTGCATCTGCGCCGGCGGGATGCCCAGATCCATTCCCATGCGCTGGCAGGCCTGGGCCGCCTCGTTCTGCATCTGCACCGAAACGGTGACCAGATCCTTGGCGGCGGAGACGAAAGCCCGGACCTTGCCGTCGGCCTCGGCATCGGCGGAGAAGTGCGCGTTCAGCGGATCCATGTTGGAGCTGAGCTGCGGGCACGTCGCGCCGAGCGGACCGTAGATGCCACCCCCGTTGCAGCTCGTGACGAGCGACGGGACGGCCAGAAGCAGAAGGACAAGGAACAAGTATCGGAAAGCTCGCATGATGGCGACACGGTAGATCAACCCGAGCCGATACGCCCATTTTCGCAGTCCAGCTGATGCCTGCGACCGGGAAACCGGCCGCAAAATCGCGCGGCCCCCCCCCGCGCGCATGTCGGATATCATCGATGGATGACCTCCCAACGCCGCTCCAGAGCCGGAAGGCGCGGCGCCATCGCGCTGGCGCTCGCGATCGGCATCGCGCTCCTGCCCCTGTCCTGCGCAGAGGATCCGGCTCCACCGCCGCCCGGTCCGCTGGCGCGCCAGGTGACGGCTCTTGCCCGAGCGAACGGCGTGCCGGCGGATCTGGTGCTGGCCGTCGCGGTGGTCGAGGACGGGCTCACGCTACCGCGCTTGCGCACGCCGAGCCCGGACGACAACGTTCCGATCGCGGGCATCCTCGAGCTCCGGCGCGGAAAGCTCGACACGCTCGCTCTGGGGGCGAAGCTGCTCGGTCGGAGCGAGCGGGCACTACAGACGGACACGCAGCTCGGCACGAAGGCAGGCGTCGAGGTGTTGGCCAGCCTCGGTCCCGCCGGCAGCTCGCACCTCGTCGACTGGAAGGACGCCGTCGCCCGGCTCTCCGGGCTCGCGCCGGGCTGGCAGACCGAGCGCTACGTGTCCCAGGTGTACGGCATCCTGCGTTTCGGCGGCACGTTCACGGCGCGGGACGGAGAGCGGGTGCACATCGCACCGCACACCGATATCCCGCCGTCGCTCCTGATAGCTCCGCCGCCGCGCCACAGCGCAGCCGCCGACTTCCCCGGGTCGATTCGGTTTCAAACCGACTGCACGGGCAAGTGCACGACCAACCGACCCGACGGCAACTCCTCCGTCGACACGATCGTGATCCACGATACCGAGGGCGGCTGGAACGCGTCCGTCGCGACCCTGCAGTACGACTCGGGCAAGTCCGTCCACTACATCATCGATGCGGACGGCTCGCGCTGGGGGCAGTTCGTGCCGGAGACGTACACGGCCTGGCACGCCGGCAACTGGTGCTTCAACAAGCACAGCATCGGCATCGAGCACGTCGGCTACGCTTCCAACAAGAGCGGCTACTCGACGGCGCTCTACAAGAAGAGCGCGGAGATGGTCAAATCGATCGTCTCGCGCTGGCCGAACATCAAGATCGACCGCGACCACATCGTCGGCCACTACCAGATCCCCAACGGCAACAACATCAGCGAGTGCTCGCCGCCGTGCAGCCTGGGACTCGACGCCTGCGAGTCGAGCGCCAACTACGGCGGCTCGGCCCACCACACCGATCCGGGCTACTACTGGCAGTGGTGCCAGTACATGGAGCTGCTCGGCTCGAGCTGCCACTGCAACGACGCCTGGGATCTCTTCAACTGCACGTCGGACGGCACCGAGATGTGGCGCTGCGCAGGCGGAACCAAGCTCGAGAAACAAGACTGCGCGAACGGCTGCGACGTGATGCCCATCGGACAGAACGACCAGTGTCATGGCGGAGCAGCACAGCCGGATTCAGGAACGCCGGATGCGGGCAGCGACGCCGCGCCCGAGGCGTCCGGCGCGCAGGGCGGCGCCGGCGGCGGCGCGGGAGGTGAGGGCGCTGCCGGCGGCGCTGCCGGCGGCGACGCGGGCAGCGATGCGGGCACCGGACAGCCCACGCGCGTGACCGGCGGCGACAGCGGCGGCTGCGGCTGCCGCGCGGCGGGCCGCCGCAGCACACCAGCGGGTGCCGGGCTCGTCTCGCTGCTGTTGCTGGGCCTCTTCTGGCGCCGGCGCATGGACGCCTGACCCGTGACGCGACCGTACCTGGAGGCCGAAGTGCCGCTCGCCTTCGCACATCGCGGCGGTGCGCGGCTCTGGCCGGAGAACACGCTCGAGGCGTTCCGCGGGGCCATCGACGCCGGCTGCCGCTACATCGAGACCGACCTGCACATGACGCGCGACGGAGTCGTCGTCATCCACCACGACGAGCGGCTGGAGCGCACGACCAACGGCGTCGGCCCCGTCCGGACACGCTCCCTGTCCGAGTTGGAAGAGCTCGATGCCGGCTTCCGCTTCACGCGGGACAGCGGTCGCAGCTACCCGTTCCGCGGCAAGGGCGTCACGATCCCCACCTTCGAGGAAGCGCTGGCCCTGTCCGGGGAGGTGCGCTTCAACATCGAGATCAAGCAGCGCGAGCCGAGCGTGGCGCGGGCGCTGTGGGAGCTCATCGAGAAGCACAACCTCTACGACCGCGTGCTGATCGCGGCCGCCGAAGATGACATCGGTCACGAGTTCGACCGGATCGCGCGCGGGCGGGTCGCCCGTTCGCCCGGTGTCAGAGGCGTGCTCGCGTTCTGGGCGGCGTCGCGCGTCGGCGCGACGCGCCTGCTCTCGCCCCGCTACGACGCGCTGCAGGTACCGCCGCGTCAGGGCCCGCTGACGGTGGTCGACCGCCGCTTCGTCAGGGCCGCGCACGCCGCCGGCGTGCACGTCCACGTGTGGACGATCGACGAACCCGTGGAAATGCGCCGCCTGCTGTCGCTCGGCGTGGACGGGCTGATGTCGGACCGGCCGGACATCCTGATGAACGTCGTGCAGGAATTCCGGGCGGCCTCGACGGCGTGATAGGATCGCGAGCCATGACGCGTTTCTTTTCTATCCTGATCATCGGTTTCATCGCTGCGGGCTGCGGGGGCTCGAAGGCCGCCTCGCCGGGCGCCGCCTCACCCGACACAACGGCCAAGAGCGCGGCCGCACAACCTGCCAGCGCGGACCGCGCGATCGCAGAGCTCCTGCCGACCGCGCAGAGCCAGACCCGCGGCATGGTCGCGCTGCACATGGAAAACGGCAAGCTGGTCATCACAGCAAGGGTGCAGAACCTGAAGGCCGGCAGCTACGGCTTCGCCGTACACCAGGGCGACAAGTGCGAGCCGCCCGATGCCAAGACCGCCGGCGCGATTTTCAATCCGCAGAAGGCCGACAAGCCGCTAGGGTTCATCGGCGACCTGAAGTCCAAGGGCGGCGACAACCAGACCCTCAAGATCAACGCCGATGGGCTGGCGCTGTCGGGCGCGGACTCGATCATCGGCCACACGCTGGTGCTCCACGCCTGGCCCTATGACCCCAGCGTGGACATCCAGAAAGTGCCGTTCCTCGCCTGCGGGAAGATCCGACCCGACACGCAATAGCGAGAGCCGGCTCCGCCGGGAGCGTCAATACTCCTCGAGGTAGATCTTCGAGCGGGGAACGCCGAGATCGTGCTCGAGCAGCTTGACACAATCCTGGACCATGTCGTGGTGCCCGCACAGCCACGCCTCGGGTGCCGACAGCACCGAGGCCAGCTCGGGCAGGTGTGCCTGCACGCGACCGCGCCGGCCGGTCCACCCTTCACTGGCCAGGCTCAAGGTCGGCACGAAGCTGAAACGGGGCTCGTCGCGATCGAGCCTGTAGAGCTCCTCGCCCCACAGGATGTCGGCCTCGGTTCGGCAGCCGAAGAGCACCACCAGGGGCGCGCTGGAATCCGTCCGGAGCTCCGCCTCCAGCATCGCCTTGAGCGGCGAGAGGCCCGTTCCCGCGCCGACGAACAGCGCCGGGTGCGCCGACCCCGCCTGCCGGACGAAGCTGCCCCGCGGCCCGAACGCGGTCAGCACTGAGCCGACTGGAAGCTCGCAGAGCGCGCGCGTGGACGAACTGTGCGTGACCGCCAGCTCCAGGCGCCCCGGCCGCTCGGGGTCCATGGCGTTCGCTATCGACATGGGGAGCTTCGAAGCGGGATCGTCCGGTCGCACGATCTCGACGTGCTGCCCCGGCTGCCACTCGAAGGGCCGCCCGCCTGCCGGCTCGAGAACCAGCGAACGGACCATCGGAGACAGATCGGAGGCAGCAACGAGATCGAGCTGCACCTGCCGTGCGGGCATCCGGTTCACCCCACCACAAATCTCACTTGGCCGCCGCGGACGCAAGCCCGGGCTGACGTGATAGCCTCCGCGGCCGATGAACCGCATCACGAAGATCCTGATCGCCAACCGCGGCGAGATTGCGTCACGTATCCAGCGCACCGCCCGCAGCATGGGCATCGCGACGGTAGCCGTATTTTCCGACGCCGATGCCGCGGCGCCGTTCGTCCGGAGCGCTGATCAGGCCGTGCGCATCGGTGCGGCACCCAGCAGCGAGTCGTATCTGTCCATCGAGCGGTTGATCGCGGCGGCCCGGCGCACCGGCGCCGACGCGGTGCATCCGGGTTTCGGCTTCCTGGCGGAGAATGCCGACTTCGCCGCCGCCTGCGCAGCCGCCGGCCTCGTCTTCATCGGACCGACGCCGGAAGCGATCCGCTCGATGGGTTCGAAAAAGGAAGCCAAGAAACGCGTCGGCGCCGCGGGCGTGCCGGTCGTTCCCGGCTATTCCGGCGACGACCAATCCACCAGCGGCCTTTCCGCGGAGGCGGAGCGCATCGGCTTCCCCGTTCTGATCAAGGCCAGCGCCGGCGGTGGCGGAAAGGGAATGCGGATCCAGAAGACTGCCGAGGGTCTGGCCGCGGCCATCGATGGCGCCAGGCGCGAAGCGATGAGCGCCTTCGGCGACGACTTCCTGCTGATCGAGAAGTACGTGGAACGACCACGCCACGTGGAGATCCAGATCCTGGGCGACTCGCACGGCAACCTCGTTCACCTGTTCGAGCGCGAGTGCAGCATCCAGCGCCGCCACCAGAAGATCATCGAGGAAACGCCGTCGCCGGCGCTCACGCCGGAGCTCCGCGCGCGCATGGGAGAAGCCGCCATCGCGGCAGGCCGCTCCGTGGACTACCGGAGCGCCGGCACCGTCGAGTTCATCCTGGCGCCGGACGGACAATTCTATTTCCTCGAGGTCAACACGCGCCTGCAGGTCGAGCACCCGATCACGGAGTGCGTGACGGGCATCGACATCGTACGCGAGCAGATCCGGATCGCCGAGGGCGAGGAGCTGGGCCTGTCCCAGGACGCCGTGCGCTTCGACGGCGCGGCCATCGAGTGCCGGCTGTACGCGGAGGACCCGGACAACGATTTCCTGCCGACCAGCGGGACGATCGTCGACTGGCACCTGCCGCCGCTCGACGGGCTGCGCGTGGACAGCGGGATCGAGACCGGCTCGGAGGTGAGCATCCACTACGATCCCATGCTGGCGAAGATCATCACGCATGCGCCGACCCGCCCCGAGGCCGTCCAGAAGATGGCCCGCGCGCTCCAGACGCTGAGCGTGCAGGGCATCCACACCAACCGCGTCTTCCTGCTGCGCGTGCTGTCGCATCCGGAGTTTTCCGCGGCTCACACGCATACGCACTTCATCGAAGAGCATCTGTCCGGCGAGGCCAGCGACAAACCGGACCCGGCGCGTGAACGGCTCGCCGCCATCGCCGCGACGCTCGCCTCGCACGAGGCGCGCCGCCAGCAACGCAGCGTGCTTCCCGCCCTGCCCTCCGGCTATCGCAACAACCGCTATGCTCCCGAATCGGTCGACTACCAGGCGATGGAGCGCGCGCTGCGCGTCGAGTACGTGCCGGCCGGCTCCCGGCGCTTCCACATGACAGTGGACGGGGAGCAGAGCGAAGTCCTGCTTTTTGGCGCGTCGGAGCACGAGATCCGCCTGGAACAGGACGGCCTGCGCCACACCGTGCGGGTGGTGCGGAGCGGCGCCCGCGTCTTCTGCCACACCCTCGACGGGTCGGTGACGCTGGTCGAGGAGCCGCGCTTTCCGGAGCCGGAAAGCGCAGTGGCGCACGGGGCATGCGTCGCGCCGATGCCCGGCAAGGTCGTCAAGTTGCTCGTGGCCGAAGGCCAGGAAGTCCAGGCGGGTGACGTGCTGGTGATCCTCGAGGCAATGAAGATGGAACACTCGGTCAAGGCTCCCGAGAGCGGCATGGTCGAGAAGGTCCTGGTCAGCGAAGGCGAGCAGGTCGACGTCGATGCGGTGCTCGCCGTGATCCACGCCCCGGACTGACCGGCCATGGCACCGGACGCCCTTGCCGGGCTAGGCTGGGCGGCATGCACGGACCCTGGTCCAGGCTTGGCCTCGCCTGCGCGCTGATGCTCGTGGGCTGCGGCGGAAAGCCGGAAGCGGCACAGCCGCCCCCGGATTCCGCCGTATGTACCGCCGCCCGAATCGTGCGATCCGGTCGACCTGGCTCACCTGCAGAGCTTTGCGCCGTGCTCCACGGGCGGCGGCATCTTCGGACAGTGGGTGGTCGACGATCAGGGGCTGCCCGCCTACGACTACGGCCTCGACGAGAACGCCGACCCGCGCGCTGCATACGACAACAGCGAAAAGGACGCGGACGGCAACATGCTGGACCGCCGCGACCACTGGGCCGCGTTCGGCAACCGCCGCGTCAACGCCATGGCGTACAACGACGGCTATATCGAGGTCGTCGACCAGGACCGCGGCGTCGAGTACCTCGACAAGTTCGACGAGAGCCAGCAGAGCTACGCTGGCGGCTTTTCGTGGATCGACGACGGGCACAGCACCTGGTGCACCGCGTACAAGTGGCGCCCGCGCGGTTCGAAAACGACGCGGCGCTTCGGCATGGGGTACGCCGAGTCGAGTATGGATTACCGCGGCATCCTGCTCACGCGCCGCACGACCGCGCCGCCCGGCGACGCGCCGGTCGTGCTCAGCGACGTAGAGCTCGACAACCACTCCAGCTCCACGAAGAAGCTCCGGTACTACGAGTACTGGGACGTCGGGCGCCGCCCGATCGAGATCAACTGGGTCGTCTCCGGCTCGTCGCTTCCCCTGGCCCCTGCGACGGCACGGACGCAGCGCGACGCGCAAAACGGCATGTTCGACGAGAGCGTGAGCTACGACCCCGCCGCAGAGCTGCTCGGCCTGCGCCGCAAGTACACCGGTGCCGACACGCGCCCGGCACCGGATGCGCCGGACCCCGTCGACTACTACCCGGCCGATCCGTTCCTGGCCGAGGTCGTCGGAACGCCGAGCGACGTGTACACGGACCAGGCGTCCTTCTTCGGACAGGGCGGCGTGGGCGCGCCAGAAGCGGTGACGAAACGGCAGCCCGGCCAGGGCGTCGGCGGCGGAGCGCTGGGCAAGACGACAAACGGCCAGGGCCAGCCGCGCACGTTCGTGATCCGGAGCGACATCACGCTCGCGCCGGGCGAGTCGAAGACGCTGCGTTTCGCCTACGGCTATGCCCCCATCGGAGAGAGCTTCGCCATCGACAAGAAATGGCGCGAGCCGGGCTACGACACGCGCGCCGACTACGAAAAGGCGCTCGAGCCGCGTCTCTTCTATTTCGGCGCCGATCGCGATCCGTTCCTGCACCGCGAGATGGCCTGGCACTCCTACCAGGTGGAAACCTCGGTCGGTCGGCGCGACTACTTCCAGGGGCACGTGGTGCCGCAGGGCTCGGCGTACCTGTACCTGCACGGCGCGGACGGCGCCGCGCGCGACCTGGCACTGTTCGCGGTGCCGATCGTGTACACGGATCCTGCTCTGGCCAAGGAAGAGCTCGAGCTGATGATGCGGATCCAGTATCCGTCGGACGGGCACTTCTCCTACGCCTTCCAGGGCAACGGCATGCTCGACGACGCCGGCATCCACAAGGACCCGAGCGATCTCGGCATCTTCTTCGCCTGGGCGCTCGGCGAGTATCTCGGCGCGACCGGCGACCTCGCGTTCCTCGACGAGCAGGTGCCGTACTGGCCACGCGACGCGGGGCCAGCCGCCACGGTGTACGAGCACCTGGTCGCGGCGCTCCGCCACCAGCTGGACGATGTGGGCACGGGCGCGCACGGCCTGATCCGTCTGCAGAGCGGCGACTGGAGCGACGGCATCGCGATGGAGGCCCCCGATCACACGCTGGCAGTGCAGAAAGGCGAGAGCGTTCCGAACACGCAGATGGCCGTCGCTGTGTTCCCTCGCATCGCCGATCTGATCGAGCCGCGCGACGCAGCACTCGCTACCGAGCTCCGCACGGCCGTGCAGGGCTACCGCACGGCACTGGCCGGCACCTGGAACGGCAAGTTCTTCTATCGGGCGTACTTCGGTGACAACAAGCCCGCCTACGACAGCACCATCAATCTGGAGTCGCAGATCTGGGCGCTCATTGGCGGCACCTTCAACGCGCCCGGCGACCGCAAGATCCTGATCGACACCATCGCGAAGAAGCTCGACGACCCTTCTCCCACCGGTGCCACGCTCACGCCGGGCGCCCAGGTGTGGCCCGCCATCAGCGCGCCACTCACCTGGGGCTACGCTCTGAGCGATCCCGCTCGCGCGTGGAAGCACCTGGCGAAAAATACGATGGCCGCCCACGCCCTGGCGTTTCCCGAGGTCTGGTACGGCATCTGGAGCGGAGCCGACGGCATGAGCTCGAAGAGCGGTCGCACCTGGCAGAGCCAGGTCACGCCGATGCGGGATTTTCCGGTACAGAACAACAACCAGCACACGATGCCGATCCTCGCCGCTCTGCGCGTCGCGGGCATCGAGGCGAACGCCTCGGGGCTCGTGATCTCGCCGTACGTGCCGGGACGGAAGTTCTCGCTCCAGAGCGGGCTGGTCGACGTGTCGCAGCGAGGCGACACGCTCGACGGCAGCTACCGTCCCACCGGCAACACTGCGCGCAAGCTGGTTGTGGATGCGCCGGCCGGAGAGCACGTCACGAAGGCCCTGCTCGACGGCACGCCCATCGCGGTACCGGCCGGTGCCCAGAGCGTCGCCTTCGACATCGCCGCTGCCGGCGGCAAGGCGTTTTCCTTCCGCGTGGTGACGGCGAAGTAGCGCCTCACGGCAGGTCGAACAGCAAAACTTCCGACGACTCGTTCGCGGTGATCCGCAGCTCGTCTTCCTCGGCGATGGCGACGCCGTCGCCGGCTTCGATGCGATGCTCTTCGAGCTGTACGGAACCGCGCGCAATCTGCAACCAGGCACGACGGGCGCCGTCGATGCGGTACTCGATGGTCTTTCCCTCGCCCAGTTCCGCCGCGTACAGCCGGGCATCCTGCCCGATCGAGAGCGAGCCGTCGGCTCCGTCCTTCGAAACCAGGAGCTGCAGCCGATCACGTCGGCCCTCCGCCTCGAAGCGCCTCTGATCGTAGCGCGGCCTGAGCCCCCGGCGCTCCGGCACGATCCAGATCTGCATGAAATGCACCGGCTCGTCCTTCGACGCATTCATCTCGCTGTGCGTCACACCGGTGCCGGCGCTCATGACCTGCACCTCCCCCGGCCGGATCACCCCGCCCGAACCGGTCGAGTCCTGATGCGCGAGCCCGCCTTCCAGCACGTACGTGATGATCTCCATGTCGCGGTGCGGGTGCCTGCCGAAGCCGGTGCCCGGCGCTACGCGGTCCTCGTTGATCACACGCAGGTGCCCGAACCCCATGAAGTCCGGGTCGTAGTAGTCCGCGAACGAGAACGTGTGGCGGGTATCGAGCCAGCCGTGGTCGGCACGACCGCGGTCTCCGGAACGGCGGATGTGGATCATTTCGTCTCCTGGGAAGCGGAATGTGGGGCCGGGGCAGCCGCCGCACAACCGTGCCACCAGCTACTCACTGTTCCACCCTTTGGACAATCCTCGCCCACGAGCTCCAGCTGCACCGCCACCTCGCTCTTGACCATGTCGTCCACCACGCCGGGCGCGCGGATGTCGAACAGCCCGCGGTCCAGCGAGAAGTGCGACAAGACGACGTAGCGCTTGCCGCTGCGCGCGATGCGCACGGGCAGTGCGATGCTGCGCCGGACGCCATGCAGCGACAGCACGCCGCGCACCCGGTACGTCTGCGGCTGGTCCGTGTCGCGGGCCACGTGCTCGGTGACGAAACACGCCCGCGGAAAGCGCGCCACGTCGAGGAATGCGCTGGACCGCGCCGCACGCGCTACCAGCTGGGTGTCGGCCGACAGCGAGCGGGTGTCGAGCTCGAGCCATAGTCGACTTACGGTGGGGTCCCGCGCCGCCCGCACTTCACCGCGGTAGCGCCCGAAACGGAGCGTGTAGTCCCCGACCAGCGTCCCAACGTCGACCTCCAGCCGTGAAGCCGACGGGACCAGGCGGTAGCACGCCGTCCCTCCAGGCAGAGGATCGGGTTGCCCCGCCTTCACGACCTTCGCCGCGGGCAGCGCGGTTCCGCCGCAGCCGCTGCACAGGGCGAAAAGCGCCGCGCAGGCCGCGGCCCCCCGCATCACTTCTTGCCCGGCTTCTTGTACAGGAGCACGGACAGAGCGACGTTCTGGTCCCTGGGGTCAGCCTTGCGATCGAGCTGCTGCTCGCCATACAGCGGGACGGCGCCACCGAACGACACGAGCCGCGTCCCGTCCACTCCCAGCTTGAGCAGCTGATCCTTGACGGCTCGCGCGCGCTGGGCAGCGAGCAGCGACGACTCGCCCGCGGCTACGTGTCCCGTGAGCGCCAGACACTGGAGCTCGGGATGCGACGCCAGGGTCTGGGCGATCTGCGAGAGCGTGCCCTGCAGCGCTGCGTCGACGTCCGCCGACCCGGTCGCGAACAACAGCTGCTTCGGCAGCTGGATGCCCGGCAGCTGGTCGGGCTTGAGGGGCTTGTCCTGGCTCGATCCCTCGGTCTCGAGTAGCTGGCAGTTCTTCGGTCCGCTGGCTTCGGCCGCAACCTGGGTCTTGTGCGGGACGAACTCGGGGATCGCCACCTGCACCTTGCCGGGGCTGCAGGTCGCGTCCGCCAGGTCCGTCTCCTGACATGGCAAAAGAGCGTTGTGCTCCAGATGGTCGCGGAGTTGATCCTCCTGGTCGGCGGGAATGCGGAACTCCTGGCGCACCTCCGGCGGCGTGAGCGCAGGCGAGGTCGCGTTCGGCTGTGGCTCGTACGAGACCTGGAGCGTCACATAGGAGCGCGGAAACGCCTCCGTGATCCGCACCGTGCGTACGGCACCGAGCTTGCACTGCCCCTCCCAATGCTGCGGGCGGCAGTGCGGCGTCGCGCCGCCGCACGCGGGAAGCGCCATGGCCCCGACGAGGAACGCAGCGACGATGCACCGGACCGCGCGAGCGGCTCCCTTCGAAGAACGATGGTTCATGCCGGAGCGGAATCTAGATCCGCTCTGCGCGCCCGGCCACATCAGCCTGGCTCCTGCTAGCCGTCGGGCACGCGCGCCAGCCGGCCAGAGAGCTCGTCCAGGGCGCGGCGCTGGTCGATATTGAGTGAAATCCGCGGCCGGACGCGGGAAAGCCGTGCCACGGCGTCGTCCGGTCCCCGGGCCTCTCGGCGTGCTACCAGCAAGGCCGCGGCAACCAGCGCCGAGCGCCCGTGCCCGGCGGCGCAGTGGACGTAGAGACGCTGCGACGACTGCGCGAGCCGGCCGACCAGCGTCTCGAACAGCCCGGGAGGCGGCGCCGAGCCGTCCAGCGTCGGAACGCAGATGTACTCCACACTGTCCGGCAGCCCGCCGATCGCGGGGCTCTCCGCGGTCAGGTCCACGACGCACTCGACGCCGTCGGGCAGCGCCGCGTGGTTCCGCACGTAGCGGCCGAGCCACAGCCCGGCGGCCACCTCGGTCCACGCGGGCTCGCGCGTGACGAGCGGGACCAGATCGCGGATCGCCCACGCCAGCACGAAGTACGGCAGAAAGGCGAGCACGCGAAGCGGGGGCAGTCGACCATCCTGGCGCTTGCCGAATACGCCGGATTCGCCAACCAGGTACGCTGCGGCCACGAGCTGGCTCGCCACCGCCGCCCAGAGCAGCACGACGAACGGCAGGAGCCTCGCGCCGCCCGGACCCATCGACAGGGCCGCGCCGAGGAACACCAGCGACAGCAGCGCCAGCAGCATCCCATAGCGGCGTCGGGTCACGCCGGCGGTCTAGCACGCGTTTGCGCCCCCGGGTCCGTTCGGGTACCGCCGGAGAGCCGGCTGCCTGGGGCCGGAAGACAAGGAGCGCTAGCATGCACGAGATCAAGCTGTCGGCACCGGGCAAGAACGCGATGAGCAGCGAGCTGATGGGCCTCGTCCGCAGCCAGCTCGAGGCCGCGGCCGGCGCGCCGGTGCTGTTCGTGGGCGACGGCGATGCGTTCAGCGCTGGGCTGGACCTGAAGGAAGTGGGCAGCCTCGACGCCCCCGGCATGGCGCGCTTCATCGACCTGCTCGAGGACATGGTGCTCGAGCTGTTCACGTATCCCGGCCCCACCGCGGCGTGCGTGAACGGTCACGCCATCGCCGGGGGCGCGGTGCTGGCGCTGTGCTGTGATCACCGCGTGGTCACCTCCAATCCCAAGGCGCGCATCGGCCTGAACGAGGTCGCGATCGGCCTCAGGTTCCCCCCGCGCGTGCTCGCCCTCGCGAAAAACCGCCTGCCGAAGCGCCACCTGGCGGAGGTGCTGCTCGGCGCCTCGCTGCACGACTGCCGGCGCGCCGTGGAGCTCGGGCTGGCAGACGAAGTCGCCGACGATCCGCACGCCGTCGCCAAGGCGCGCCTCGACGCCCTCGCCGCACATCCCGCCGACGCCTACGCAGCGACCAAGCTTGCGCTGCGCTCCGGCGTGCTCGGCCCCACACCACAAGAGCGCGCGCGCTTCGAGCGCGACGATCTGCCGGTGTGGACCTCCGAGCCGATCAAACAGCGCATCCGCTCCATGCTCGCCCGCTGAGCGCGCTCTCGGCGCCCCGTGCTCGCCACGTAGCCCTGACTCCCGGCGCCTTGTCGCACCGGCGACCAGCCGCTACGCTTGCCTGCGTGAACTTCTTCGGACACGCGGCGGTCGCCTCCTGGCAGACGCGCGCTCCGGGGTTCGTACTCGGATCCATGTTGCCCGACTTCGCAACCATGATCCGCACGCGGCCTCCGGGCACGCGCCACGCCGGAATGCACGACGGCGTGCTGTTCCATCATGTCGTCGACGATATCTTCCACGACGCACTCGTTTTCCGGGAGCTCTCGCATGACGCGCTTGACTTCCTTCTGGAGCGCGGGGTGACGCGCGGCGCAGCGCGCGCGGTGGCACACATCGGCGTGGAGATCCTGCTCGACGGCGAGCTGGCCCGCGACGCGTCCGCCCGCGAGGCGTACCTGGCAGCGATCGATGCCGCCGGCGAGAGCGAGCTCGGGCACTTCATCGAGTGGCGCGATGCTTCTGAGCGCGCGCGCTTCGCGGCCCTCAGGGAGGGGCTGGAAAGCCGCGGCATCAAGCGCGAGCACTCCAGCCCCGAAGCGGTGGTCTACCGTGTAGCGCGCATGCTGAACGGTCGCCCGCGCTTGGCCCTGAGCACAGAGCACCAGCCGATCGTCCGCGACTGGGCGCGCGCCGCACGGAAGGATGTCGCGCGCCGTGCGCCGGAGCTTCTGGCCGGCATCGAGGACGCACTCGCCGACAGATCATCGCGGCGCGTCGCCGCACGAAGCTGAAGCACGTGGAAATGAACGGCAACCTCGAGGTCGAGCATCACACCGCACGTACGCCCGACGGCTGGCTGCTCGAGCTGCGCGCTGCGCGCTCGCCTGCCCATTTCGCGGGCGGGCTCCCCGTCGTCATCGTGCCCGGCTACGGCATGAACTCGTTCATCTTCAGCTTCCACCCGAAAGGCACCAGCATGGAGCGCTCGCTCTGCGAGGCCGGCTTCGAGGTCTGGTCGCTGAACCTGCGCCGGCAGGGTGGCTCGCGGGAGCTCCGTCCGGATGCGGGCGAACCGTCGCTGCGCGCCTACGCCGAGACGGACCTGTGCGCCGCGCTCGACACGGTCCTCGAGCGCACGGCCACGCGGGCGGACAAGGTGCAGCTCATCGGCGCGAGCCTCGGGGGCTCGCTCGCCTACGCGCATCTGGCGCTGGTGCCGGAGCACCGCGTCGCCGGTGTCGTCGCCATCGGCGCACCGCTCAGGTGGGAGGCTCTGCATCCCGCCCTGGCCCTCGCCTTCCGCTCGCCGCGGCTGGTCGGCATGCTCCGGTTTTCCGGCACGCGCAGGCTCGCGCGCACAGTGCTGCCGCTCGCTGCGCGCATCCCGCACGCGCTCGATATCTACATGAACGCATCGCACGTGGATCTGTCGCGGGCGAGAGAAATGACCCAGACGGTGGAGGACCCGATCCCGCGGGTCAACCGCGACATCGCCAAGTGGATCGGCGAGCGCGACATGGTCCTCGCCGGCACCAACGTCACCGAGGCGCTGCGCGGTTGCACGCTTCCGCTGCTGTGCGTGCTGTCGAACCGTGACGGCATCGTGCCGACACCCGCCGCACTCAGTGCCGCGAAAATCTGGGCGGAACCCGCCGTGCAGGTGCTCGGCATCGGCGACGACGACAACTGGTTTTCCCACGCCGACCTGTTCGTGGCCGACGAGGCGCCCGGCCTGGTCTTTTCTCCCATTGCGAGCTGGCTGGCACGGCAACAGGGCTAGGTGTTAGCGTTCGCGCGTGGCCAACACGCCAACCTACTGGGACTATCTGGGACTGGACCGGCTGCTCTCCCTGCAGGGCGGGCTGGAAGGCGACGAGAAGCAGCTCATGCCGGACGAGCTGCACTTCATCATCGTGCACCAGGCTTTCGAGCTGTGGTTCAAGCTGACGCTGCGCGAGCTCAGGCTCGCGCGCGACCATCTCGCCGCGCCACGCGTGCCCGAAGAGCGCATCCCCTACGTGGTGCATCACCTGGGCCGCGTGAGCGAGATCCTCAAGCTCGCCGTCGAGCATTTCCGCGTCATGGAAACGCTCACGCCCCAGGACTTCCTCGCCTTTCGCGACAAGCTGATCCCAGCGAGCGGCTTCCAGTCCTTCCAGATGCGCGAGCTGGAGATCGTGCTGGGCCTGGAGGACGAGCAGCGGCTCGACTACGCGGGCAGCGACCCGCTGTCGCACATCGAGAAGCTGGCCGCGGGCTCCCCCGCCGGCGAGCTCGCCTGGCGCCACATCCAGAGCGCACGCAGCGAGCAGAACCTGCGCGCGGCGCTGCACACCTGGCTGTACCGGACGCCCGTGCAGGGCTCGAGCCCCGGCGATCCGGGCGACGCCGAGGTGGTGACGGGCTTCCTCGAAAGCTACTTCGCGAGCATGCAGGCGCAGAACCGCAACAAGGCCGCTCGGCTGGCGCAAACCCTGGGCTCGGACAAGGCGCGCATCGAGGCGCAGCTCGCCGAGGGCGAGGCGCGTGCGAAGAGCTTCCTGTTCGCGGAGGATGTGCCGGAAGCGGATCGCGAGCGAGTGCGCCGCGTGCGGGCTGGCGTCCTGTTCATCGAGTCGTACCGCGAGCTGCCGCTGCTCGCCTGGCCGCGGCTCCTGCTCGACACGGTGGTGGAGGTAGACGAAGAGCTCGTGATCTGGCGCTCGCGCCACGCGCGCATGGTCGAGCGCATCATCGGCCGGCGCGTGGGCACCGGGGGCTCGTCAGGCGTCGACTACCTCGACCAGACCGCGCGCTACCGCATCTTCGACGAGCTCTGGGCGGTGCGCACCATCCTCCTACCGAAAGATGCGCTCCCGGGGCTGGAGCACCCCGAGGTCTACGGCTTCGCGCGCTAGCGCGAGCGACCGAGGGGCAATGCCCCCCGGTCATCCGATGCCGCCACTAGGCCGGCCCGAGCTTGGTGCAGTCGAGCAGGATCTGGATCTTGCCGTTCTTGTCGTTCTGGACCGTGGTGCACGTGGACGGACAGAGCGTGATCTTGGTCGGGTTGGTCGGGTTGTCGTAGTAGAAGCCGCCCGCCGCCGTACACGCTGACTGGTCCTTGACGTACTTCAGGCTCTGCTTCTGTCCGGAGCCGCTCGTGAAGCTCATGATGATGGAATCCGGGTTGACGGTGCCGGCATCCGTGGTCGGCATCTGGAAGTCGCACGAGAGGATCTGCCCGGCGATGTTCTGCAAGGCGGCCACGAACTTGGCCGGACTGGACGCGTCGAACGCCGTCTTCGTTCCGCCGGCAGCCGCGACAGCATTGAGGAACGAGGTCGTCGCGCCCGGCATGCCCATCGTGAACGTCAACACGGACGGGGAGCCGGAGTAGGCGCTTGCCGCGATGTTGGCGAGGGAGTTCGTGCCAGTGGTGCACTGGGTGGGATCGCCGTCGGTAACCAGCAGGCCCACGCATTTCTCCTGCGGATGCGATTGCTCGTAGGACTTGCAGAACTGGGTCAGACCGCGCAGCGCGCCCTCGGTCGGTGTCAATCCGCCCGGGCTGGTCGAGCTCAACGAGCTCGTGATGGCCGACGCATTGCCGGGCAGCGCCGCCAGCGGAACCGCCGGCGTGTTGTAGCCGGTCCCGTTGCAGCTTCCCGAGCCCGGGAAGTACTGCAATGCGACCTTGATGCCCGCCGAGGCCTTGTCGTTGACGAACTGGGTGATGCCCTGCGTGGCGTACTGCCACTTGGTCGGATTGTACTGCGTGCTGCCCATGCTGCCTGACTTGTCCAGCATGATGTACATGGCCACCGGAATGCGGTCCGCGCTGGCCTGGAGGTTGGCGCACGCCGCGTCCGGATTCAGTCCGCCGCCGCTGCCCCCGCCGAGACCGCCGAAGTTGCCGCCGCCGCCGGTGCCGAACGCACCGTAGCCGCCCGTGTTGCCACCATTCGCGCTTCCGCCACCGCCTCCGGTGCCGAAGATCCCGGAGCCCCCGCCACCGGTTCCGCCGCAAGCAACGGCGAGCCCGATCGACGCGGCGACTGACAGGATGCCTGAAAAGATTCGACTAGCTCGCACAAGACACCTCCTTCACCTTCCCCGGGAATCGTACGCGATTTGACGCCTGTCGTCAGGGCGGCGCCGGAAAGGAAACAAGTAGCCCCTGATTATCATAGCGCAGAGCCGCAACCGCGGGGCATGTTCGGCAGCGGAACCCATACAACCACGATGGGGAGCCGTAGGCTACATTGTAGGTGAGTTCCGCACACACCGAGGACCCATGGACGACGCGAACCAGAGCGGTGCCGCGACCAGCAACATCGCCGCCAGCATCTTCCACGACCTGCGCGGACAGATCCTGCGCGGCGAGCTGGCGGCCGGCGAGCGGCTGCCGGGCGAGCGCGAGCTGGCGACGCGCTACGGCACCAACCGCAACACGCTGCGCGAAGCCGTGCGCCGTCTGGAACAGTCGCGACTGGTGACGGTCCGCCACGGGCAGGGCGTCACCGTCGCGGACTTCCGCAAGACGGGCACCATGGAGCTCCTGCCGCCGTTTCTGGAGACCGCGCCGGACCCCGGCGAGGTGGTACGCATCCTCGAGGACATCCTGCCCGCGCGCCTGCTCGTGATCGAGTTCGCTGCACGTCAGGCGTGCCGTCGCGCGGACCGGACCGACGTCGAGCGCGTCCGCGACATCACCGATCTCTTGATCACCGCGTTCCACGGCGGCGACCCGGCGGTCATCGCGCGCGGCTTCCAGCGCTGGATGGATGCCGTCATCGACGGCGGTCACTCGGTCGCCATCCGCTGGATCGCCAATCCCTTCCTCGAAGCCTACCGCGACATGCTCGAGCGCTATCCGTCGCTCTGGGTACTGGACCCGAGCTTCCCTGAACACCTCCGGGACTTCCTCGACGCGCTTTCCGAGTCCGACGAGGCGCAAGCCATCGAGGTGCTCCGCACGTACTACAACCGCATCGACGGCATGTTCATGAAGGCGCTGCAAGGCCTGCTCGGACCGCGCGCGCCGTCTGAACCGCCGGAAGCCGACTAGCCGCGAAGTGCCGCCAGGCTGTCGTCGATCGCGGAAAGCAGCTCCGGCACCTGCCCGGCGCTGTTGGGCCAGTGCGGCGCGAAGCGCAGCTTTCCGTCGGGGATGCTGCATGCGACGGAGCGGTTTGCCAGCTCGGTCTTGAGCTCGATCACGCTGATCCCGGCAGGCGGCAGCACACTCAACGTACACGAACGCCGCGCCGCATCCGGCGCGCGCAGGCTCTCGAAGCCCCGCTGGACGAGCCCCGCTTCCAGCGGCTCCAATAATGAGCCCACGTGGCGGTAGATGCTGTCCACTCCGAGCTCGAGGATCAGATCCAACGACGCCTCGAGCGCCGCGAAGCCGAGCGCGTTGTTGGCGCCGCCCTCGAACAGCTCGGCCCCCTTCTTGATGGGCCGATCGTAGCGGAGGTGTCCCTCACCCTCGAACAGGAAGCGAAGAGCATCCTCGTGGCTGGTCCAGCCGGCGACCGCGGGCCTGAGCGCCTGCACCCGTTCCGGTGCCACGTACAGGAACCCCGCGCCCTCGAGTCCCATCAGCCACTTGTGGCTTCCCGAGCTCAGGTAGTCGATGTGCTCGGCGCGTACGTCGACGGGCACCGATCCACAGGCCTGGATCGCGTCCACGAAGAGCTCCGCTCCGTGCTCGTGGCAGAGCGCGCCCATCGCCGCGATCGGCATGCGCAATCCCGTCTGGAACTCGACGACGCTCGCCGCGACCAGCCGCACGCCGCGCTCGAGCTCGCCGCGAAGCCGCGCGAGCGCCCGCTCCACGTCTTGCTGGTAGTCCTGGATCGACAGGAACACGATCTCCAGCCCGAACAGCTCCGCCGCACGCTGCCACGGCGTCACGTTGGCCGGGAACTCGCCCTCGAATACCACGACGCGATCCCCCTTCTTCCACGGCAGGCACAACGCGATGTCGGTCACGCCGCGCGTGGTGTTCGAGATCAGCCCGAGATCCCCGGGCTCCGCCCCGATCAAGCCGGCCAACTTCCCCTTCAGGCGCGAACGCTGCTCCACGTACAGCGGCACCGCGCCGACCCCGAGTCGCGAATAGTCATCAAGGACGCGCTCGGCCGCGGCACGCACAGCCAACGATGGCGGCGAGACGGCCGCGTGATTCATGTACAGGCGCGCTTCGAGGTCGGGGAACAAGCGGCGGTCGCCCAGCGCGGGGCGGAGGTCCGGGCCGGCCGGCGGGGTCCTTCGAGGGTTCGACATGGCGGCCAGCGTAGATCATCCGGGCGGCGTTGTGCCGCCGCGTGGCGCTTGCCAAGCGCCCAGCTCGGGATGACGCTAGGGGCACATGTCGAAGTCGGGGATCGGCGGGCGTTGGGCGCTCCGGACGTGCGCCGCGCTGCTCTCGCTCGGCCTGTACAGCGCGTCCGCCCGGGCGGACGAGGGGCAGTGGCCCCCGGGCCAGCTCGGCGACCTCGACCCGGTGCATCTGAAGAGTCTCGGCCTGGAGCTCCGGGCGCGACAGCTCCGAGTCGGCAGTCGCGGGCTGCTCGGGGCCGTCGTCAAGCTCGGCGACTGCTCGGCCGCGTTCGTTTCACCGAGCGGCCTCGCCCTGACCAGCCAGCACTGCATCGACCGCGCTCTCCGCGCGTCGAGCAAGGGCGAGCACGACTACCTCGCCCAGGGGCTCCTGGCGCGCAAGCCCGGAGACGAGCTGCCGGCGGCGGGTTTCACCGTCGAGGTGCTCGAGGACTCGACCGACGTCACGGGCGACATTGTGTCCGCGGCCAACAAGACTCACGACGACGCCGCGCGCGAACGCGCCATCGAACGCGCGGCGGACCGAGACGTCGCACGCTGCGAACGCCGACACCCCGGCCGTCGCTGCCGCGTGAAGCGCTTCTATCTCGGCAAGGAGTTCAAGCTGCTGCAGCTTCTCGAGCTTCACGATGTGCGCGTCGTCTACGCGCCGCCGGCAGGCATCGCGCGCTTCGGCGGCAGCGTCGTGGACGGCATGTGGCCGCGCCACGCCGGTGACTTCGCCATCCTGCGCGCCTATGTCGGCCGCGACGGCAAGCCCGCGGACTTCGCCAAGGACAACGTGCCCTTCAAGCCCGGGCAGTGGCTTCACCTCGGCGACGAGGGTATCGAACCAGGCGACTTCGTCGCCGCGCTGGGCTATCCCACCGGCACCCGGCGCTACCTGCCAGCGGTCGAGCTCGCGCGCTACGTCGAGCAGGTTCTGCCGGCGCGTGCCGGCCTGTACAGCGAATGGGTCAACGCGCTCACGCGCCAGGCCGCTCGTTCGCCCGCCGTCCAGACTCGCGTCGCGATGCATAAGCAGGAGCTGGAGCGCCGGCTGCAGACTACGCGCGACCTGCTCGAAGCCTGCAACAAGCTCCACCTCGTCGAACAGGGCAAGCGCCGGCAGCGCCGCCTCGAATCCTGGTGCGCCGCCGGCCCCGGACGCCAACGTTACCTGGACTCCATGACCGCGCTCGCAGGGCTGTCGGCAGCGCGCCGCGCACGCTTCAACAGGGCGCTCCTGCTCGACAGCGTGCAGCACGGCCCCGCTCTGCTCGCCGTCGCCGTCGATCTGGTGCGCCGCGCGCGAGAGCGCAGCATCCCCGCTCGGCAGTCGAACTCCACGCATGTGGAGAAAAACGCCGGCCGGCTCCGGGAAATCGAAGCACAGCGCCTGGAGCACGCGGATCCCTCGGTGGACGGCGAGTTGTTGACGTCGCTGGTCCTGCGCGCCCGCGGCCTGCCGAAGGCCGAGCGTATTGAAGCGTTCGACAAGCTCGCTGGACCGCTGGGCGACAAGCAGCGCGGCGCGCTGGTGCGAAAGCTCACCGCGCTCGTCCGGCGCTCGCGCCTTTCCGACACGAAGCACGCCCGCGAGCTGTTCGGCCAGGCCGATGCGGCCGCGCTCGACAAGAGCCGCGATCCCATGATCGTCCTGGCGCGTGGCGTGGCCGACGCGATCGATCGGCTCGACGAAGAGCGCTCGCGGGAGCGCGGCACCGAATCGCGCGTCGCTGCCGACTACTTCAAGATGCTCCGACGCGTCCAGCACGGGCCCGTCTATCCCGACGCAAACGGCACGCTGCGCCTGAGCTACGGCACGGTGGCGGGCTACGAGCCGGAGGACGGCCTGCGCGCCGAAGCGCAAACCACGCTGCGCGGCGCTATCGACAAGTCCACCGGAGAGAAGCCCTTCGACCTGCCCCGCCGCCTGCTCGACAAGGCGCCGGGGGCGGCCGCCAGCTACTGGGCCGATCCCGACCTGGACGACCTGCCGGTTTGTTTCCTTTCGAGCGCCGACACCAGTGCCGGCAACGCTGGCGGGCCGGTCATCGACGGGCGCGGACACCTCGTCGGGCTCGTTTTCGACCGCGTCGAGGACGACATCGCGAGCGACTTCTCCTTCAGCGCCGATCGCACCCGCGCGATCGGCGTCGACATCCGCTACATGCTCTGGCTGCTGGACCGCGTGGACGACGCGGGCGGTCTGCTGCGCGAGCTCGGCGTCTCGCAATATCGCTCGGCCCCCTCGCGCCGCGAACGCGCCGCCGCCCCCCGCCTCCACGGCCCCGGCGTCTCGAAGACCCACCGCGGCGTCCACCCGAACGCGTGCGGGTGTGCGGTTCCGGGTGGAAATACCGGCGGCCCGCGCGCCTGGTGGCTGCTCTTTCCCGCTCTCATCCTGCGCCGCCGCGCACTCTTCTCGCCTGGTGGCTGAGGGCTCTGGCGGCGGACAGGGAGCCTGCTCCGGGAGCATCGAGGCGCCCCCGCCCGGGAAGTGCACCTGAGCGTCTAGACAGGGTGCAGCTGTCCACTGTTTTTCTGTTCCCTTCAGCGACGTGGGGTGCTACGGCTTCCGGCTGATTTCCAGTGTGAATACAGCCATGAAGAAGACCTCATCACGTCGCACCGGGGGGGCTCGCACAACGTCCGGCCGGAAGGCCCGGGGCTCCGCACCCACCAGTGCGGCGCGCCGGAAGACGCCGAAGCGCAGCGCCGCCAAACGCACCGCGAAGAAGGCCACCAAGCGCGCTGCAAAAAAGACCGCCAAGCGCGTGACGAAGAAGGCGCCCAAGCGCGCTGCAAAGAAGCCCGCGCCGCGCACCGCGAAGAAGGCCACCAAGCGCGCTGCAAAAAAGACCGCCAAGCGCGTGACGAAGAAGGCGCCCAAGCGCGCGACGAAGAAGACGACCCGACGCGCCGCACCCAAGCGCGCGACGAAGAAGACGACCCGACGCGCCGCCCCAAAGCGCGCGACGAAGAAAACGACCCGACGCGCCGCCCCAAAGCGCGCGACGAAGAAAACGACCCGACGCGCCGCCCCAAAGCGCGCGACGAAGAAAACGACCCGACGCGCCGCCCCAAAGCGCGCGACGAAGAAGACTCCCAAGCGCGCTGCAAAAAAGACAACGCGACGCGCGGCACCCAAGCGCGCCGCCGGGAAGCCGGCAAAGCGCGCGGCACCCCGGCGCGCCGGCAAGAAAACCACCCCGCCTGCCACGGACACCACGAAGCGCGCGACGCCGAAACGCACGGCGAACAGGGTCGCCAGGGGCGCGACGCGCAAGCGCACCGCGAAGAAGGTCGCGAAGGTCGCGACGACCAGGCCGACGCGCATCGCGGAGCCGACCCGCACCAGAACCAGGGCGACCGAGCGGGCGCCCGGCGCGTCCGCCGCCGCGGCGCCCCAGGGCAACAACGCACCGGCGCCCGTCCCCGCGCCGCGCACGCTGCCCGAAGGCGTGCGCATCGGACGGCTCGCACCGCGCACGGCAGCGCCTGGAGCCGCGCCGCCGAGCGCACCCGTCAGGACCGCCATGCGCGCCCCGTTCACGCAGGACACGTGGAAGGAGGTCGACGCCGCCGCGGCGCGGCTCGGCGTCACGACGCTCCGCGCCGAGCAGCGGCAGGTCGTCAAGGCGCTGTGTGAAGGACACGACGCGCTGGTCGTGCTGCCCGCGGGGATCGGCAAGTCGACCGCGGTGCTGATCGCGGCGCAACTCCTGCGTCAACCGGTCGTCGTGGTCTCGCCGCTGGTCTCGCTGCTGCGAGCCGAGCACGATCGTCTCCTGCAGCGCCGTATCCCGGGCGTGCGCGTGGACGCGAGCATCCATGGCGCCGAGCGTCGCCAGGCGCTGACGCGCATCGCGGCGGGTGGCTCGCTGGTCGTGCTGACCACACCGGACGGGTTCGCCGACGACGAGCTGGTCGGGGCTCTATCGCGCTCGGGCGTCGCGCTGGTCGCAGTGGAAGAGGCACACACAGTCTCCGAGTGGGCCCACCAGTTCCGGCCTGCGTCGGCCCGGCTGGGCGAGCAACTCTGGCGCCTTGGCCCGCCGCCCGTAGCGGCGCTCACCTCGACCGCCACCACGGAAACACGCCACGACATTGCCGACCGTCTGGGCCTGCGCTCCCCAGCCGTTTTCGAGAGCGCGCCGCATCGCGAGAACATCGCACTGGACGTGATCGAGGCGCGCGGCGAAGTGCGGCAGCGCGCGCTGGTCTCGCTGGTAATGCGGCTGCGCCGGCCCGGCATCATCTACTGCGCGACGCCGCATGACGTGGAGGCGGTGTACGGCGCGCTGCGCGCGCTGCGCATCCCCGCGCATCGCTACCACGGCGAGATGTCCGCGGGCGAGCGCGGCGGCGAGCAGCTGAACTTCATGGTGCCGGGGCGCCGCACGGTGATGGTGGCAACCAGCGGCTTCACGCCGACGACGGGTATCGCGGGGCTGGGTGAGATCGGCCGGCTCGATCTCACCCCCAGCGGCTTCGGCCTCGGCGTACAGAAGCGCGATGTGCGCTTCGTCATCCACTACCAGGCCCCGGCGTCGCTCGAACAGTACGTGCGCGAGATCGGGCTGGCAGGGCGCGACGACGAAGCGGCCACCTGCGTGATGTTCCACGAGCCGGGTGATCGCAGCCGCAACGAAACGCTGCTGTCGCGGATCCGCGTGCGCCCCCGGCACGTGGCAGCGCTCGCCGAGGCGCTGGAGAGCTACGCACACGAGGGCCGCCCCGCGACCGTCGAGGCGCTGGCACTCGCCGCCGGGCAGAGCCACAAAAACGCCGAGCTCTTGTCCGCGGTACTGGCGGACGCGGGGCTTGCGACGCTGTCGTCGGGCTGGGTGCGGCCGCGCGTGCCGGGGCCCACGCTGCTCGAAGAGACCCGGCGACTTGCGTCACGACTTTCCACACTCGAGCGGCAGGACGCGAAGCGCCTGGCGGCGGTAGCGGACTACGCGGCGAGCCGGCAGTGTCGCTCGCTGTTCCTCGGCCGCTATTTCGGCGTGCTGCGCCAGGCGCCGTGCAAGCGCTGCGGCGTGTGCGCCCCGGCAGAGCACGCCATCGGCAACGACGCGAGCGAGCCCGCCCGCCGTCCGCCAGTGCGCGAGTTCTCCGTGTCGTACGCCGGTAGTGCGTACACGGATCGCGATCACCGTTCCAGCCCGCTCACCGCAAAGCTCGGCGACTTCGCGCGCTAGCTCGTGGCCTGGGCGCGGCGCCGCCGGCGCCGGATGGGCAACGGCTTCTTGTCGACGGCGTAGAGCGCAACGCGCTCGAGCAACTGGCCGATGCGATCGGGGCCCTGCTTTCCGGCGAGGCGCCGGCGCGCCTGCACGTAGGCGGGGATGTAGCGCACGCGGGGAGGCAACAGCGGATACGTTGGACCGAGCGCACGCAGCGACGCCAGGAAGACCAGGCGCTCTGCCGGCCCGAATCGCAGCTGGAACTCGCGCTGGAGCCGGGGGGGCAAGAGCCCGGCCGTCATCGTCTCGAGCCACCGGAACAGCGGCCCGAGCGCGGGCCGCGGCGAGCTGAAGAGAAACCCCGAAAGCTCCAGCCCAGGCCCGCCGACCTTGATGATGTCGGAGTCGATCATGCCCTCGTAGTATTCGTAGAAGTCGCCCCAGCTCTTCGGCAGCACGCGATCGGGAATGCCGAACAAGAGCGCGAAGCGCCGCGTTTCCTTGTAGTAGCGATCCTTCTCCGCGTACGACAGCGGGCGCACGACCAGCTCGTACATCTGCACGGCGGTCTCGATCAGCGTAGCGTGCACCCACATCAGCGCGTCCGCGTCGTTCGCCTCGTAGTGGGAGCCCTCTTCGAAGCTGCCGACCTGCTCGGTGATGCTGCCGCTGATGCGCGAGTGGATGGCGTGCACGCGACGCGCGGACTTCACGGCCGCATCCAGATCGCCGAACACCATCGCGAACACGTTGTCGAAGGTGCGCTGGAAGCGGCCCAGGGGATCGGTGCGCGTCTGCGAGTGCTGGTCGACGGCATGCGCCACGGCGGGATGCGCCAGCTGCATCAGCGCGGCCTTTCCGCCACCGAGGAACAGGATGCCTTCCTTGCTGATGGTCCAGGCCTGGCTGCCGGGCCCGTAGATCCCGACGCGCGGGTCGCTGACGCCGGCGCGGAGCTCGTCGATGCACTTTTCCAGATCCGCACGTGATACGACCATCAGCGAAGCCCCTTGCCTGGACAGCCCGACACACTATTGATCCCATTGTGGAGCATCGGGCGCAAGCAGCGCGCCCACCGGCAACAATCATGAGCTATCGACTGGCCCGGGGAGAGAGCGCGACGGACGGCATGCGCCGCCTGGTGCTGGAACAGCTGGACGCGGCGCTGGATGACCTCGAGAGCCGCGACGAGCACGATCACGACGAGCGCGTGCACGACGCCCGCAAGCGGCTGAAAAAGGCGCGCGCCGTGCTGAGGCTGGTGCGGCCGGCGCTGGGGGAGGAGACGTTCCGGCACGACAACGCCTGCTTCCGCGACGCAGCGCAGGAGCTCGGAGGAGCGCGTCAGGGCGCCGCACTCGTGGAGTGTCTAGAGCGCCTGTACAGCGCCCATGCCGGGGAAGTGCGGCCCGATGCCTTCAGCGGCGTGCACAAGCTGCTCGAGGAACGACGGGCACACGCCGTCGGCGACACGCTGGAACGCGGTGTCGAGAGCGAGGTGGCGCAGACGCTGCGCCTCGCGTCGCACCGCGTGCGCTCGTGGACGCTGGACGCCGACCGCTGGGACGCCTTGTCCGGCGGCCTGGAAAAGACCTACGCGCGCGGTCGCAAGGCATTCGAAGCGGCGTACGCCGAACCGGGCACCGAAACTTTCCACGAGTGGCGCAAGCGCGTGAAGGACCACTGGTATCACGTGCGACTGCTGCAGCGCATCTGGCCGAAGCCGATGCAGGCGCGGCGCCGCGCGCTCAGGGAGCTCGCCGATCTGCTCGGTGACGATCACGATCTCGGCGAGCTCCGCGACGTTCTGCGCGCGTTGCCACCGTCGCTGGCCGCCGATCTGCGCGTCGATGGGCTGCTCGCGCTGGTCGACCAGCGCGAGCGGGCACTGCGTTCACAGGCCCGCCACATCGGACGGCGCGTCTTTGCCGAGGAGCCGAGGCACCTGGCGCGGCGCTTCGGCGGCTACTACGAGGCGTGGACGTCTACCGGAGCCGAAGCATCCGACGACGCTTCGGGCGCGGCCACACCCGGTCGCAATACATCCGCGTGATAAACTACCGCCAGCAGCAGCAGCGCCGCGACGCCGTTGTGCATCACGGCGATCGGCAGTGGCAGACCCAGGAGCACGTTGCCGATGCCGAGCGCGATCTGCAGGCCGAGCAGCGCAAGCAGCATGCCGCCGCTGGTCTTGAGCCGCGGTCGGCCGCTCCAGAGACAGCGAACGGCCAGCGCGCCCACCACGATCGCGGTGACGACTGCGCCGATGCGGTGCACAAGCTGGATCGCCACGCGCGCCGGACCACCCAGCACGCCGTACTCGTAGCTCACGCCCAGCTTGTGCCAGGGCACGAACGCCGCCGCGAAGTTCGCGTGTGGCCACCAGCTGCCGCGGCACAGGGGGAAATCCGGGCACGCCAGCGCCGCGTAGTTCGAGCTGGTCCAACCGCCCAGCATCACCTGCAGGATGACCACACCGAGCGCCACGCGCGCCAGCGTGACCAGTCCGCGCGAAGCGCCGCCCACCGGTCGCGAGCCGATCAGCCCGAGCAGCGCCAGCCACAGCAGCACCGCCATGCTGAAGCCGCCGAGCAGGTGCCCCATCACCACCAGCGGCTCGAGCTTCATCGTGACGGTCCACGCGCCGAGCACCGCCTGGAAGATCACCACGCCCGCCGCCAGCGGCAAGAGCCAGCGCTCGCGCCCCTGCCTGCGGCGCCAGGCCATCACCGCCAGCACCATCACCAGCAGGCCGAAGCTGCCGGCGAAGTAGCGGTGGATCATCTCCTTCCACGCCTTGGCCGGCTCCACCCCTACGCCCGGCTTGACCAGCGCGTGACCGTAGCAGCCCGGCCAGTCCGGACACCCGAGCCCTGCGTCGTTCAGCCTCACCCACGCGCCTAGCATGATGATGCCCAGCGCCAGCACCAGCGCGGCGGCCGTCAGACGGCGGAGCAAGCGGGTCGACATCGCGGCGGAGGCTACCGGGTGGTGCGGGGCCGCGCCTTGATGGATGTCAGTGCCGGAGGCAAACTGGCGGCACCCGCAGCTGCAACCGCCCCATGACCATTGTCGCCCTGTTCACGGACAAGCAGAAAACCGATCGCGCGGTCGACGCGTTGCTCGAACACCACTTCAAGCCGGAACAGATCACGGTGAGCCCGCCGGCGCGGGCCGAGGACCCGTATCCGGACGGCAGCATCCGCGTGCAGGTCGTGACCGACGACCGCCGGGACATCGCTTTCCGGATTTTCGAGGACAGCGGCGCGCTGGACATCTCGTAGCTGGCGAGGGGCAGCCCGCGCCCTCGGCGCGAAAGCGTCCGACCCCGGCGCCGCGTCCTGACGCTCACTCGATGCACACGCCGGGCGCCACGTCGAGATTGCGCGCGCCGTCCAGAACACCGCCCGCGGGTCACGGCGGCGATCGACGGCTGACTTCCTTGAACGCGTCCTTGACGAGCGTCGTTTTGCGCAGGCACGACCAGCAGTCGGCGAGCTTCTTCGGCCCACATCCGTGTTTGGCGTTCAGGTGCACGATCGGCACCTGCGAGCGCCGGTCGCCCTTGTCCTTGGCGCGCTCGAGCAGCTTCGCCATCTTGGCGCAGTCGGTCTCGTTGCGCAGATCCAGCGCGAGCTGCAGCGCTTCCGACGCCTTGGGTCGCACGTCCTTGCTGTACAGGAGCTGTTCGGCCAGCTCCGTCGTGTCCGTGGTGCGGTGCGTGTGCGCCCACACCGTATACAGGAGGTCTGGACCGACCGGGCCGGGCAGCTTCGCCAGCGTCGCGAGCATGTCGTTACCGACCTCGCGATCGTCTGCGAGCCCCTCGATCTTCTTCTTCGTGGCGCGGTCCCGGCCGAGCTTCTGCACCAGCTTGATCTTGCGACCGAGCTCGTCGATCTGCTTTTCCTTGGCGACTCGGCGAGCGCTCGCCAGCGCGAGATCCTGCTCGGCCGTGCGCTGCTCGCGCGGCATCTTCTGCAGCTCGGCGACGGCGTCCTTGTCCCCCTTGGCGGCGCGCTGTTCGAGCGTGAGCTCGGGCGGCGCCGCACTGGCCGATGCGCTGGGCCGGGGCCCTGGCTTCGCGCTGGCGGAGGCGACCGGCGCCGGCGCCGGCGCCGGTGAACGTAGAAGGACCATGGCGATGGCCGTCAGCGCGCCTCCAACGACGAGGCCCGCGATCGCGGCAATAACGATGGGAGCGCTGGACCGGGGTGGCGGCGAAGGCGGCAAGGTGGGCAACGGGCCCTGCTCGAATCCAGGCTGGTTCATTGTCCGCTCCGACCCACCATAGGGAAGCGGAGCCCGCGGGTGCAAGCTCCGCGGCACGCTGTGCTGTGCCGGACTGTGCCATCCCCGCGCGCGGCGTCGCGGTCGAGAGAGGGGAGACGCGGGGATCCAGGCCGGATCCGCGTACGGCACGGAACTTGGATCAGTCCCCTGAGCCAGCTGCGCGCCGCGCTGGGTACGGCGCGCTGGCACCCGGGGAGAGAGAAATGTCGACTCGAAACACGGCCTGGACGCGCGTCCGACAGCTCGGAATGCTGGCCCTGCTGGCGACGGTAACGGCAGGGGGGTGTTCCGGCTCGCCTGGCACATCGGCCCCAGGCGGCGACCGGCCCTCCAACGGGACCATCCGTATCGACGAGGCCAAGCTCGTCGGAACGGCCGATGCCGGCCAGATCAGCATCGACATTCCAGTCGAAGCGCTGAACAACGCGCACGGCAAGCTGAACGTCTCGCTGCGCAGCGTGGACGGCTCCAGGGTCCTCGCGAGCACCCGCGCGGGCTACGACATCCCAGCCGGCAAGACGGCGCATCTGGCTGCCGCGTTCAACCTGCCCGCGGGCGTGGGCAGGCAGGCCGACTGGGTTCGCGACAACCTCAGGATCGATGACGGGTCCGCGAAGGGTCTGCGTGTCACCGCAAGCCTGCTGCGCGTGATGTCGCCCTACGAGCTCCAGCTCGAAGGCCCGCAGACCCTCTCGAAGGGCAAAGCCGTCTCCTATCGCATCCACGCGCAGGATCCGTTCACGCGCGCACCGCGCGCGGACCAGGCGGTCGTGCTGCAGATCAAGCAGGGCAACAAGCTCGTCGAGGAGCACTCCGCCACCACCGACAAGAAGGGCGACGCGGTGATCCCCGTACAGCTCCAGCAGACCGGCAGCTTCACGGTGCTGGCGCGGACCGACGCCGAAGGCACCAGCGAGAGCCTCTCGGGCGGCGTCGATGTGGCCGAGCCCGGACGCAAGGTGCTGCTGACCACCGACAAGCCCATCTACCAGCCGGGCCAGACGATCCACCTGCGCGCGCTGGCGCTAGCGCCGCCCCAGAACACGCCGCTCGTGAACAAGCCGGTCACTTTCGAGATCGAGGACGGCAAGGGCAACAAGATCCTCAAGCGCGATCTCTCGACCGACAAGTATGGCATCGCCGCGACCCACTTCACGCTCGGCCGCATCCTGAACATGGGCACGTTCAAGGTGCGCGCGATCGTGGACGGCACCACGACCGAGAAGACGGTGAACGTGTCGCACTACGCACTGCCGAAATTCAACGTCGGCGTGAGCGTCGACCGGAAGTGGTACGAGCCAGGCGACACGCTGAAGGGAACGCTCGACGCGGGCTACTTCTTCGGCAAGCCGGTCGCGGGGGCGGCCGTTACCATCGAGGGCATCTCGCTCGACGTTGGGGAAACCGTGTTCCAGAAGGTCGTCGGCAAGACCAACAGCACAGGGCAGATGAGCTTTTCGCTCGGGCTGCCGACGAGCCTGGTGGGACTGCCGCTCGACCAAGGCAACGCGCTCTTGAACGTGCGCGCCACCGTCACGGACACCGCCGGCCAGCAGGTGAAGAAGGAGACGCCGGTGACCGTGGCCCAGAGCCCGGTGCACGTCGTGCTGGTACCCGAGGCGACTGATCTGGTGCCCGGCGTGGAGAACCGGCTGCAGCTGTTCGTCAGCGATCCGCTTGGCGCGCCCATCGGCGGCGCCGCGGCCAAGGTGCAGCTCGGCAGCCAGACGCTGGACACCACGACAGACGGCTTCGGCTACGCGGAGGTCAAGTGGACGCCGGCCGCGGGCGACAGCGCCACCATCACTGCGACGGTCACGCCCGTCAACGGCACAGCAATCCACCAGAAGTTCACGTTCTCCGAGCAGACCGGCAACGAGCACGTGTTGGTTCGCACGGACAAGGCCGTCTACGCCGTCGGCGACACGGTCAAGGTGCAGGTCGTCGTCGACAAGCCCGAAGCCCACGTCTACGTCGATTGGCTCAACGAGGGGCAGGCCGTGGACATGCGTACCCTCGACCCGACGAACGGCGTGGCCAGCTTCACGATGCCGCTCGACACGACACTGCTCGGCACGAACCGCGTCGAGGCCTACGTCGTGGACAACGACGGCAACACGATCCGCGCCGGGCGCACGCTGTTTGCGCGCACCAACGCGGCGCTCGACGTGAGCCTGACCACGGACAAGAGCCAGTACCGCCCCGGCCAGCCCGCCAAGCTCACGTTCTCGGTGAAGGACGAGAACGGCAATCCGACGGTAGCCGCACTCGGAGTGCAGGTCGTCGATGAAGCCGTGTTCTCGCTGATCGACGCGCGCCCGGGGCTCTTGTCCACGTACTTCGAGCTGGAAGACGCGTATTCGAAGCCGCAGTACGAGATCCAGGCGCCGCCTGGCTCGCTCTCCGATCTGCTGTTCGACAAGACGCGCTCCAGCGACCCGGCCGAGGCCGAGGCCGCGCAGGAGAAGGCGCAAGCGTCACTCGCCGCGCTCGGCGGCAAGTCCTTCACGGGGCTGCACCTGGCCAGCTGGAGCCAGGTCCAGGCCAAGGCGCAGCAGATCCTGCAGCCGTACTACGACACGGAGAAACAGCGGCTCACGACTGTCCTCGGCCCCGTCGTCCAGGCGCAGGTGAACGCACTCATCGCCGAGGGCTGCTCGACGCAGACCTACTACTGCCAGGCCCTCGGCACCGACTTCCCCTCCGCGCTCGCCCAGCGGCTGAAGGACCATTTCGCGGTCTACGACTTCTGGGGCAACCGCTACGAGGACGAATCGACGAGCTACGACTGGTCGATCCGCCTCCGGACATCGGGGCCCGACGAGAAGGCCGGCACCGCCGATGACGCGCAGATCGCCATCCCGTACACCGATCTCGGTCTCGACGCCGGCATGTATCCGCCCATGGCGGGTGCCGGCACGGGAGGCGCTGGCGGCGGGCTCGACATGGGAGGCGCCGGCGCAGGCGGTGCGTCGGCGGGCGGCGCTGGCGGCTCCGGCGGCTCGGCGGCGCCGCGCGTGCGCAAGGACTTCCCGGAGACGCTCTACGTCAATCCCGAGGTCATCACCGGCCCCGACGGCAAGGCCACGATCGACGTCGGCATGGCCGACAGCATCACCCAGTGGCGCGTCTCCACGCTGGCGCACTCGGCGGACGGCAAGCTCGGCGGCGGGCAAGGCGGCATCAAGGTCTTCCAGGACTTCTTCGCCGACATCAGCTTCCCCGCGACGCTGACGCGCGGCGACGAGGTGTCGTTCCCGATCGCGGTCTACAACTACCTGTCGACGCCGCAGACGGTGAAGCTCGTGCTGTCGCCGGGCTCCTGGTACACGCCGCTCGGCGCGACGACGCAGAGCGTGGACGTGGGACCCGGCGAGGTGGTGGGCGCGCGCTTCCCGGTGCGGGTGAACGAGGTGGGCGTCCAGACGCTCACCGTCACCGCCACGGGCAGCGCCGCCTCCGACGCGCTGGCGCGCAAGGTGCTGGTCGTGCCGGACGGCAAGGAATTCCCGAACGCGATCTCCGGTTCCCTGGCTGCGGGCAGCGTGCAACAAGGCGTGAGCTTCCCGGCCAATGCCGTGCCGGGCTCGGACGAGCTGTATCTCGAGGTCTACCCGGCGTTCCTGTCGCAGGTCGTCACCGGGATGGACAGCATGCTGCAGGCGCCGAACGGCTGCTTCGAGCAGACCACGTCGACGACCTGGCCGAACGTGCTCGTGACCCGCTACATGACGCAGACGGGGCAGATCACACCTGCCATCCAGATGAAGGCCGAGAGCCTGATCTCGGCGGGCTACCAGCGGCTGCTCACCTTCGAGCACAAGGGCGGCGGCTTCTCGTGGTTCGGCGAGCAGGACCCGGCGCCGTACCTTTCGGTCACGGCGTTCGGCGTGATGGAGTTCGCCGACATGGCCAAGGTGCAGCCCGTCGACCCGGCCATGCTGCAGCGCACCGTGAGCTGGCTGGCAGGTCAGCAGCAGCCCGACGGCTCGTGGAAGGGCGACCAGTCGGAGTTCTTCACTTTCAAGACCAGCACGCTCCGCAACACGGCGTTCACCGTATGGGCGCTGGCGGCGGCCGACTACACCGGACCCGAGATGCAGAGCGGCATCTCGTACGTGAAGTCGCAGCTCGGCACCGACGAGGATCCGTACACGCTCGGCCTCGTCGCCAACGCCTTCGCCAAGGCCGCACCGGCCGACCCGGCCCTGACCAGCGTGCTTTCCGATCTCGACAAGAAGAAGCACGTCGACGGCGACAAGGTGTACTGGGACTCGGAGGGCACCCAGACCAACTTCTACGGCGGCGGCAACGACGCCGCGGTCACGGCCACCGCTCTGGTCGCGCACGCGATGCTCCAATCGGGCAGCTACAAGAGCGACGTGGACGGCGCCCTGACCTACTTGACCAGCTCCAAGGACCCGCAGGGCAACTTCGGCTCGACGCAGGCCACGATCTGGACGCTGCGCACGCTGCTGCTCGCCGCCGAGAAAGGCACCGAAGGCGCCGTCGGCAACTTCGAGGTCGACGTGGACGGCACCCCGTTCACCACGCTGTCACTGACTGCAGACAAGCCGGACGTCATGACCACCGTGGACATGAAGTCCTTCGCGACGCAGGGCTCGCACCAGGTCAAGCTCTCCTTCGTCGGCACCGGCAAGGTCAGCTACAACCTCGTCGCGAAACACAACCTGGCCTGGGCGGATGTCCCAGCCGATCCGGCGGGCCCGCTGTCGATCGACATCAGCTACGACAAGACCTCGCTGGCCGTGGACGACACCGTGCAGGCTACGGTCCACGTCATCAACAACACGTCGAGCATCCAGAACATGGCCATCGTCACGCTCGGCCTCCCGCCCGGCTTCGCCGTGCTCACCGAGGACCTCGACGCGTACAAGCAGAACGGCCAGCTCTCGACCTACGAGCTCACCGGCAAGCAGCTCACCCTGTATCTGAGCGCCCTGTCCGCGGGCTCCACCACGACGTTCAAGTACCGCCTGCGCGCCACCATGCCCGTCAAGGCCAGCGACGGCGGGGCCGCCGTCTACCTCTACTACCAGCCCGATCAGAAGGCCTCTGCGCCCGAGACGGTGCTCCAGGCCAACTGAGCCGAGCGGTCGGGCCAACAAAGGGAGTTCTTGCGTGCTGACGGGCATCAGGGCGCAACCTGTGCGCGTTACCCAGCGCAAGCCTTGCGCGAATCCGTTCCTGGGCCGCCGGCCGGGGGCATGATCGTCGCCATTTCCTGCCATTTTCGGCGCAAGGCCTGCGCGGGAACGGGAATTGCTCACGCAGCGGGCACTGTGTTCGACCCCATCCTCAAGCACACCGGTGCATTTTCTGAAGTTGATCCGGAAGTCCTCCAGCGTCTGGAAGCTTCCGGCACAAGCCACAGCGCCCGCCAGGGCGACGCCTTCTGGCGTCGCGGCGACGCGCCGCTGGGGCTGGTCGTGATCAAGCACGGCCTGGTCAAGCTCGTGCGCTCCAACGCGCGCGGGCGCTCGGTCGTGTGCGGCCTGCTCGGGCCGCTCGAAACGGTCGGCGACGTGGAGCTCGTCAGCGGCGACCCCTACGAAGCCGACGCCCTGGCCGCCAGCGCCTGGGCTAGCGTAGTCGTCATTCCGCGTGAAGCCGTGCTGGAAGGCATCAAGCGCGATCCGAAGCTCGCCGCGGCCCTCGCCGGCTGCGTCGAATCCGAGCTCGGCGCACTCGAGCTGGCCGTCGACGTGTTGAGCGCCGGCTCGGTGACCAAGCGCCTGGCGACACTGCTGCTCAAGCTGGACGAACGCTTCGGCGAAGAGGCCGACGGCTGCCGCCGCATCCCCGTTCGCCTCTCGCGGCGCGATCTCGGCGAGTGCGTCTTCACGCACTTCGAGACCGCCATCCGCGTGATGGTCAAGTGGGAACGCGACCACGTCGTCACGCGCGACGCCGGCGGGTTCCTCCTGCACGACCCGGCAGCTCTGCACAAGATCATCGGCGATCTCGAACAAGCCTCCACAGCTGCGGCCTGAGCAGTCGGCCGCGCGTCCAGGCGCAGCATCCCCCCCTGACATGGGGGCACCCAACCAGGTCCCGGAGCAGGCCCGCTTCATCCGGCCCCGCAGCCCGCGTCCGGTGCGGTAGCAGGAAAACTCCGCTGCGGCGGCATGTTGCCCCTGGCTCGGCCTTTCTGCTGGCGCGGCGGCGACGTGAAGATAGGATTGACGTCCATCAACGACCTGCCTTGCGGCGGATCGCTTCACGTCGACCGGAGGATGCTTGTGACGATGCGACGCCTGTTCTGCGCGCTTGGGGTCTCTGTTTGCGCCTTGGCAACCGGCTGCGGCAGCTCCGGATCCGGCAACGGCGGATCGGCCACGGGCGGAGCCGGTGGCGCCAGCGGCGGCTCCGGCGGCTCGTCGAGCGGCGGCTCGTCGAGCGGCGGCTCGGCCGGGTCTGCAACGGGCGGCAGCGGCGGCTCGTCGAGCGGCGGCTCGGCCGGGTCTGCAACGGGCGGCAGCGGCGGCACCTCGAGCGGCGGCTCGTCGGGCAGCGGCGGCACCTCCGGCAGCGGCGGCACCTCCGGCAATCACATCAAGACCGTGTTCGTCATCCTGATGGAAAACCACAACTGGTCCGCCATCAAGGGCAGCAGCAGCGCGCCCTACATCAATGGCACGCTCTTGCCGAAGAGCTCGTACGCGACGCAGTACTACAATCCGCCCGGCATCCACCCGAGCGAACCGAACTACATCTGGCTCGAGGCCGGGACGAACTTCGGCATCACGAACGACTCGAACCCGAGCTCCAACCACAAGAGCTCAACCAAACATCTGGCGCGCCAGCTGAAGGACGCGAACATCAGCTGGAAGAGCTACCAGGAAGACATCACGGGCACCGTCTGTCCGCTGACCGGCGTGAAGGAATACGCGCCGAAGCACAACCCGAACGTCTTCTTCGACGACATGACGGGCAACCTCGACCCGAAAGACGCCTACTGCATCGCGCACAACCGGCCCTACACCGAGCTGGCAACGGACATGTCAAAAAGCACCGTGCCTCGCTACGCCTTCATCACGCCGAACCTCTGCCACGACATGCACAACACCTGCGCGCCCCAGAACAACTCGGTCAAACAGGGCGACGACTGGCTGAAGAGCGAGGTGCCGAAGATCATGGCGTCCAACGCCTACAAGGACAACGGCGCCCTCTTCATCACCTGGGACGAGAGCGAAGGCGGCGATCACCCGATCGGCATGATCGTACTGTCCCCACTCGCCAAGGGCGGCGGCTACACCAGCAACATCAAGTACACGCACAGCTCCACGCTGCGCACGTTCCAGGAGATCTTCGGAGTCTCGCCGTTCCTCGGCGACGCGGCGAAGGCGACGGACCTCGGCGACCTGTTCAAGTCGTTCCCGTAGTTCCTGCAGGACCGAGTGGCCGGAGCAGGGACGCCAGAGGGCGCTACTGCTCCGGCAGCGCCGCAAGCGTCGCCAGCTGCTCGTCGTATTCCGCCGCGACCTCGAAACCGAGGCTCTCGTAGCAGCGGATGGCCGCGGAGTTGTCGGCTTTCACGTTGAGCCCGATGTGATCGGTGGTGTCGGCGAGATGCCGGCAGAGCCGCGCCGTGACGGCACGTGCATGGCCGCAGCCGCGCTGGTCGGGATGCGTGGTGATGTTGCCGAGGGCGGCGACGCGCTGGCGCGGCGAGTACACGTGCACGCCGGCGACGCACACGAGCTTTCCGTCGACGCGGCGGCCGAAGTAGCAGCCCGTGTCGAGCAGCTGCGGCTCGAACCAGTGGCCCGGATAGCTCGCTTCGTAGAACGCGAGCACCTCGTCGCGGTCGTCGGGGCCGAGCCGGGCGGCGTCCTGGGCAGCAGCATCGGCGATACGTGAAGGATCGCAGAGCGCCATCTTCAGGTGGCGGCCGTGCGGCTCGAGGCGGTGTGTCTTCTCGAACGCAGCTTCCGCGCCGGGCGTGAAGTGGCCGTAGAAGCGCGGCGGGAGGAGTGGTGCGACTTCCGCGAGCAATTGGCAGAGCGGAGCGATGTCCGCGCCGAGCGCGAGCAGGCAGGGCAGCTCGAGCCCGGTGTACAGCAGGGCGAGCGCTTCGACTTCACCGCCCTGCTGGCGTGCATGCCAGGTGGTGTGCGGCCAGAACGCGTCGTCGAGATCGCCGAGCTGGTAGATGTTCAGCCACACGTCGTGGCGCAGGAACGCCTCGACCCGGGCGCGGTCGTGGAGCAGGACGCGGCGCGCGGCGGGCGTATCCGATCGGCGGGTGCCGTCGCCAAGCCACGCCAGCGCCAACGCGACCAGGTGCTTGCAGTACGCGCCGTCCTCCTGACAGTAGGGGCACTCGCAGTGGTAGGCCAGGCTGTCGCCCTTCACCCAGATGCGACACGGGTAGCTCGCCGTTCCGTCCACCACGCCGCGGAGCTCGCCGCGCGTGCGTTCGAGCGACCTCACGCGCCCCTCGGCGAAGTAGCGCTCCCCGCGCGCGAAAATGGGCGAGCCGGCAAGCGCCTCGACGGCGCCCCGGTGCAGGATGTTGGCGAAGATGTCCATCGCTCGACAGCGACGCAGACTAGCATCGGGCGCGGTACGCCGCTCTATCTCCTATGGACAGGACTTGCCGGTGCCGTCTTCGAACAGGACGTTCCGCACGGAAGCGTTCGGCTCATCGGTGCCGCTTCCGTCAGTGCAGTCGAGCCCCCTGCTCGGCGAGCAGGCTAGCCGAGCTGCAGCACTTCCGGCACTTCGCGCCGTAGCGCCCGGCCGGTGGGAGGCGGCGCGATGAACGGTCTGAAAAGCAGGATCTCGGCTTCTTCCCCCGTCAGGCCGAAGAGCTCCAGGTACTCCGCGCGCAGCCCGCGCAGCAGGTTGGCATCTTCGTCGCTCAGCCCCTCGGCGCCCCCGCGCTCGACACGCAATCATAGACAAGCAACTTGCACAAGTAGCTTGTGTGTCTTACTTCTGCGGCATGAAGGCTCAGGGCCCCGACACGACTGCCGTGCGGCTGGCGGTAGCGATCAAGCAGCTGAGGACGCGTGTTCGGGAGGCCGCGGTGGGACCCGCCGCGGGCCTGACCGTCTCACAACTTGCCATCATCAAGCGGCTGCGCGACGGCGGCCCGGCGACGGCCGCGTCACTCGCCCAAGCCGAGCACGTGAGCCAGCAGGCCATTGCCCAGCAGGTCGCCTCGCTCAAGCGCGCCGGCATGGTGCGAACGGCGCCTGACCCCGACGACCGCCGCAAGACCTTGATCCGCTTGAGCGCCAAGGCCCACAAGGCCTTCGAAGCAGCTCTCGCGGCGCGGGACGCCTGGCTCGCGCAGGCCATCGACGCGACCGTTTCTCCGCGGGAGCGCCGCGCGCTGGACAAGACGGTCGAACTGCTCGAGCGGCTCGCCTCCTTCCCCGGTAGCAGATAGGAGCCCGTGGACGACTCTTCCGCCATCCGCCGCGCGCTGGGGCGCACGTTCCACTCGCTCGGGTCGCGGAACTTCAAGCTGTTCTTCTTCGGGCAGCTCATCTCCAACACCGGCAACTGGCTGACCAACGTTGCGCTGGTGTTGCTCGTGCTCGCCATCACGAAGAGCGGCATCGCCGTCGGCGTGCTGTCCGCCTGCCAGTTCGGACCGATGCTGTTTCTGGGGGCATGGGCCGGAGCGGTCGCCGATCGGTCCGACAAGCGGCGCATGCTTCTGCTCACGCAGAGCCTCGAGATGATGCAGTCCATCGCGCTCGCCACCCTCGCCTTCATGCCGCATCCGCCGCTCGCCGCGGTATACGCGCTGGCACTCGGCGGCGGCGTGCTGCTGGCCTTCGACAACCCGCTGCGCCGCTCGTTCGTGACGGAAATGGTGCCCCGCGAGGACATCCCGAACGCGGTCGTGCTCTACAGCACCATCGTCAACCTGTCGCGTGTCTTCGGGCCGGCGCTGGCGGGCCTGCTGACGGTGAGCCTCGGCTTCGGCTGGTGCTTCGCGCTCGACGCCGCGTCGTACCTGGCCGTGCTCGCTTGTGTCGTCGCGATGCGCCCGGACGAGCTCTACCGCCAGCCACCCCAGCGCCACAGGGGCGGCGAGGTGCGCGAGGGGCTCAGGTACGTCCGATCACTGCCGTTCCTCTACATCAGCTTCGCCATGCTCGGCGTGGTCGGCCTGTTCTCGTTCAACTTCCGCGTCAGTCTGCCGCTGTTCGTGACGTACTCGCTGCACAGCACGGACGTGGTGTTCACGTTGCTCTACTCCGTCTTCAGCGTCGGCGCCGTCACCAGCGCGATGATCGTGGCGCACCGCGGGCTGGTAGAGCTCCGGCACGTCGTTCTGGGCGCGGCAGCGCTGGGCTTCGGCATGCTGCTGCTTTCCGTCATGCCCACGGTCACTACCGCGCTGCCCGCCGTGTTCCTCGTCGGCATGGCGAGCATCATCTACATGACCGCTACGACCGCACAGGCGCAGGTCCACACCCGCCACGACATGCACGGCCGCGTACTCGCTCTGCAGACCGTGCTCATCGGTGGCACCGCGCTCGTCGGCGGCCCGCTGCTCGGCTGGCTCGCCGACACCTTCGGCGGCCGCGCCCCGCTGGCGCTGGGCGGCCTCGTCTGTCTACTCGCTGCCGTGGGCGGGCATGTGGCGCGTTGGCGATCGGGTGCGCCGGCCGCCGAAAACCGGGGCGCGCCGGAGTCGCCCACCGGCTCCTGACGGCGGGAGCACGTTCGGCTCGCTCCATGGCTCCCTGGGGTGGCGACCGCCATGGCGACGCCACCTGACCGCCACCCCCGGCGATGAGCGAAGCCACAGAAATTCCACCGTTTCGCCGCCGGCACGCTCGCTGCACTGGCAGGGGGCATGGTCGCCACTGCCAACACCTCCGCCACCATCTGCGGCAAGCCGCTCGGTCTCGCCAGCGCCGAGGCCAGCACGCTGGTCGGGCTCGAAGCGCACCGCATCCGTGTGGAAGTGTGCTGCACGCGCGGGCCGTCGTTCTTCCAGATGGTGGGGCTGGCGGAAGCAGCAGTGCGCGAGGCGCGTGTGCGCGTGGCCAGCGCGCTGGCACGCCTGGGCGTGCTGATCGACGAGTACGCCATCACGGTCAACCTCGCGCCGGCCGATCTCCGCAAGAGCGGTGCGGCGCTGGATCTCGCGCTGGCGCTCGCCACACTCGGCGCCGTCGGAGAGCTGCCGGAGGGCGTGCTGGCGGACACGGTCGTGCTCGGCGAACTGGCGCTCGACGGCACGCTGCGTCCCATCCGCGGCGTGCTTCCCCAGCTCGAGGGCGCGCGGGCGCGCGGGATCTGCTCGGCGATCATTCCCGCGGGCAACAGCGCCGAGGGCGGGCTGGTCGAGGGCATGGACGTGCGCGTCGCTGCGACGCTGGGCGAGGTGTGCGAATATCTCACGGGCAAGGGCCAGCTGCGAGCGGCGGAGCGCACGCCGTTCGTGCCTGACGAGTCCAGCGCGCTCGGCGATCTGTCGGAAGTGCGCGGGCAGACCACGGCACGCCGCGCGCTCGAGATCGCCGCGGCGGGCAACCACAACCTGCTCATGATCGGCCCGCCCGGCGGGGGCAAGACGCTGCTCGCGCGGCTCTTGCCGTCGATCCTGCCGCCTCTGCACTTCGACGAGGCGATCGAGACGACCGCCATCCACAGCGTCGCAGGGCTGGTCGAGCCGGAGAAAGGCGTCGTCAGCGTGCGGCCGTTCCGCGCGCCGCATCACTCCGTCAGCGAAGCCGGGCTGGTCGGCGGCGGCGACATGCCGCGCCCCGGCGAGGTGAGCCTCGCGCACAACGGCGTCTTGTTCCTCGACGAGCTGGCGGAGTTCCGGCGCGGCGCGCTCGAAGCGCTGCGCCAACCGCTGGAGGACGGGCGCGTGTGCATCGCGCGGGCGCGAGCGCGCGCGTGGTTTCCGGCGCGGCCGTTGGTAATCGGCGCGGTGAACCCGTGTCCGTGCGGCTACCACGGCCACCCGCGCCGCAACTGCCGCTGCTCGCCGCGGCTCCGCCACAGCTACGAGGCGCGGCTGTCCGGTCCGCTGCTGGATCGGCTGGACGTGCACGTGAGCGTGCCGCCGGTGGAAGTGTCGGCGCTCACCTCCGGTACGCCCGGCGAGCCGTCGAGCGCAGTGCGCGCGCGCGTCATCGCCGCGCGCGCGGTGCAGCGTGCGCGACGTGAGCGAGGAGAGACGACCACCGTGACCAACTCGACGCTCTCGGCCGCCGAGCTCGAGCATGTAGCGCGGCTGGATCGCGACGGCGGGCGCTTGATCGAGGCAGCGATTGCTGGCCTCGGCCTCAGCGCCCGCGCTTTCGTCAAGGTGCTGCGCGTCGCGCGCACCATCGCGGATCTCGAAAACTCGCCGCGCGTGCGCGCACCGCACGTCGCCGAAGCCATCCAGGGGCGGCTGCTCGACCGGGGCCCCGCCGCATGAGAGAGCACGGCGCGCGGTGCGCCGGCGTCCAGCGCGTCCCACGTGGGCCGCGACAAGGAGAACAGTGAACATGAGCGACGAAAAGAACAGAGCAGTGAACACCGTCGTGGGCCAGATCGAGAAGGCCCACGGCAAGGGATCCATCATGCGCCTCGCCGAGGACGAGGCGCCCGAGGCCGTCGCGGTCATCCCGACCGGCTCGCTCGCCATCGACGAGGCGCTCGGCATCGGCGGCTACCCACGCGGGCGCATCGTCGAGATCTACGGTCCCGAGTCGAGCGGCAAGACCACGCTCACGCTGCACGCCATCGCCCAGGCGCAGCAGCAGGGCGGCGTGGCGGCGTTCATCGACGCCGAGCACGCCTTCGACCTGCGCTATGCGAAGTCCATCGGCGTCGATCTGTCACGGGTGCTCGTCTCGCAGCCCGACAACGGCGAGCAGGCGCTGGACATCGCCGAGATGCTCACGCGCTCGGGAGCGGTCGACCTCGTGGTCATCGACTCGGTCGCGGCACTGGTGCCGCGCGCCGAGATCGACGGCGACATGGGCGACTCGCACATGGGCCTGCACGCACGGCTGATGAGCCAGGCACTCAGGAAGCTCAACGGCGTCGTCTCGCGCACGGGCACCACGCTCATCTTCATCAACCAGCTGCGGCAGAAGATCGGCGTCGTGTTCGGCAACCCCGAGACGACCACCGGCGGCAACGCGCTGCGCTTCTACGCCAGCGTGCGGCTCGACATCCGGCGCATCGGCAAGGTGATGCAGGGCGAGAGTCTGGTCGGCAACCGCACCCGCGTGAAGGTGGTGAAGAACAAGTGCGCGCCGCCGTTTTGCGAGGCGGAGTTCGACATCCGCTGGGGCATGGGCATCGACTGGGCTTCCGACCTGCTCGAGATGGCGGCCCGCGCGGGCATCGTCGAGAAGAGCGGCTCGCACCTGATGTACGGCGGCAGCAGCATCGGCCAGGGCAAGGAGAAGGCGCGCGAAGCGGTCATCTCCACGCCCGCGCTGCGGAGCGCGCTGCTCGAAGCGACGCTCGAGGAGCTGCCGTCGAAGGCCTTCGAACTGGAACGGAACGCGGCCTAGCGCCACCGCACTGCCCGCGCGGCACGGCCCATACCTCCGGGGCCGTGTCGCGCGGGCGAGGCCAGATTTCCGGACGATTGACCTGCCTGCACTCATTGCGTTCAACCCGCCGGCGTCCGGGCGCAGCGCGTCAGCAATCGCCCGTGGATCCGGAGCCATCGGTGCGCGCCTCCAGCTGGGCTGGGACCCCGGCGCGTTCCGGCTCTGCGCTCGCTGGCTCCGGTTCGGGATGTGCGGCGGCCGGGGGGGGCTCCGGCGTTGCACCGCCGGGCTCCGCGGCGATCGGCGCAGACGGCGCGGTCGCCACTACCGCAGCGCCGGATCCGGCGACGACGACCGCGTCCGCCTCCGGCACCACCAGCATCAAGAGCATCGTGGCGAGCGCAAGGAACAAAAGCGCCGTGGCTAGATCGAAATGCAGGCCAACGTCGTGGACCAGCACGGTGCCGTACTGCGCCGCGCACACGCCGAGCCACAACACCCAGATACCGGCGTCACGACGCGAGACCGGGCGGGACAGAGGCCGCTCGCCGCGGGTGGACAGCTCGACCGCCAGAAGCGGGTACAGGAAGATCAGGTGGCTGTAGTAGTTCGCCGGGTTGAACAGGACGGGTACGAGCGGTAGCCCGAGCAGCGCTGCCTGGTGGAGCGGACGGCGGTGCGCGGCGACCACGACCAGCGTCGAGAACACCAGGATCCCCGCGATGAAGATCGGCAGGCGCTCGCGGAGCAGGCGTGCTTCGGCCAGGCCCGATCCAGCCACGAGACCGCGCAGGCTGATGTGGTTCAGGTGCGGGCTGGCGTCCAGCACGCTCACCTTCTGCAACCACGAGACCCAGGCGCCGGGCGAGAACATGATCGACGACAGAGCAAGCATGCCGACCGCGACGACCAGCGCGCCGCCCGCCACCTCGACGATGGGGCGCTGCTCGCGCAGGATGTCGCGCCAGCGCGGTAGAGCCCGACGCCGCGAGGTTTCGCGGACAAGCCACCACAGCGCGGGGATCGCTGCACCGACCAGTGCGAGCAGGGGGAAGGCCCGCATCATCGCGGACATGCCGATCAGACCGCCAGCGAGCTTGAAGCGCTGCGTCTTCAGAGCGCAGGCGCCAAGCGCCAGATACGCCATCCAGTCGGCTCTCAGGGTCGAGCCGAACCAGTCGGTCCCGAACATGTAGAAGTCGTTCGCGCCGAACACGATCAGGGCGACCAGCATCGTGCGCACGCCGAACGTCCGCCAGATGGCGATGAACGCGATCAGCATGAGCAGCGGGTCGAGCAGCGCCGTCGCCAGTAGCGTGCCGTTCGAAGCGTGCGTCCGGGCAAATACCAGGTGGGCAATTGCGAACCACGCGGGCGTGGCGTTGCCGCCATGATCAGCCATGCTGCCCAGGTAGTCGTGGGTGCCCATGTTCAGGCGGAAGTAGCGCATGTCCGCCACGAACTCGTGCCAACGGGCGGGCGAGAAGCGCGTCTTGATGGTCTTGATGCGCGGCGCCACGTCGGAGACGTGCACCATGGAGTGCGAGCGCAGATCACGCAGCGCGACGTTGTGGAGCGACTCGACGCTGACATGCGGGTCGTCGTCGATGTAGGCAGCTACGCTGGCGTCGTACAGCCCGTCGAAAGAGAGCTCGTTGAAGTACTTGGCGACCGGGTAGTAGACCCGCATGTCGTAGTTGTGGACGTAGCCGGGCGCGTTGTGCTCGTGGTCGACGTACTGGGCGGTGCCGAGGTTGGCGAAGCACGCCGCGGCGAGCACACCGCACACCGCCAGCGTGCCGATCACGACGCGGCGGTTCGCCTTCCACGAGGCCGGCGCGAACGCCTCGCGCACGACAGCCACGCCCGCCACCGCAGCGACCACCCCGCGCACCAGCGACACCTCGCGCGGAGCCAGCGGCCATGCCGCGTCGAGCGCGAAGAGCCAGCGCACGCCGGCATAGATCGGCATCGCCGCTGCGAGCGTTGAAAGCCACCACTGCGTTCCTTCCGCCGCAATAAGCAGGAACAGCACCAGCGCGAGTCCGAACACGAGCGTGGCGCTGCGCAGGAGCTCCGGCGCCGGTGCCGCGTTCCGCACGCTGAAACGCGGCGGGAACACGGCCGGCGCGTGCGCGTAGACCGCGAGCTCCGTGGCACTGTAGCGTCCGTCGCCTCCGCTGGCCTCGAGCCGCAGATAGCGCCCCGCGCCGTGGAGGTTTGCTGCCCAGCGCGGCTGCAGCCCGGCCTCCCCGACCGGCCGGGCGCGCCACAGCGTCTTGAAGTGTGTGCCGTCGTCGGAAACGCTCAGCGTGTAGAAGTCGTTCGCGTCCGCCTGCACGTAGGCCGCGCCCAGGGGAACGTGCCGACCGAGGTCGTACTCGACGTAGGCGCGCGATGACCTGAGCAGCATGGCCGCGCTCGAGCTCCAGTCGTCGCCGCGCGTGTTCACGACGCCGTCGGTGAGCTTGGCGGCTCCGTCGACGAGGGAGGAGCCGACCGGCGCGCGTCCGTGGAGAAGATCGCCGTCCGTCCCCCGGCTCTGCGTCGCGCATCCGCTGGCAAGCAGCAGCACGAGCGCGATAAGCAATCGCACCACTCCGCCAGTGTTCGCCGCGCTGGCCCCCTCGCACATGACGCGTGTCAGGCACCGGCCGCTAGGCCCGGCGCCGACGGGCGGCTATTCGGCCGGCTGCGCCTGGCCCCCGCGCTTCTTCAGCACACCGGGGAGGCTCAACACGAGGATGGCGGCGAGCACGAGCGTGGCGCCGACCAGATCCACCGGACCGGGCGCATGGTAGGGCAGGAATGCGGCCAGGCTGAAGCTCGCCACCACGCCCGCAAGGATGCTCGAAGCGCGGTTTACGGGCACACAGAAGCTGTTCTCGCGACGGTCGAGGAGGATCAGACCGCCGAACACGCCCGTGCCCTGCGAGAACAGACCGATCGCGATCGCCGCCATCAGGTGCCCGCTGCCCGGCAGGGCGGTGAAGCCAAGCCGTACCTCGTGCATCAGGTGCCCGTCGTTGATCAGCGCGAGCACGATGAGCGTCGTGACCACGACGGGCGTTGCCGTCATCTGCTCCTCGACGAAGTAGCGCTTGGTCGCGTCGTGATCGTCGGACTTCGCCAGCCGGCTCATGAAGCGGAGGCGCACGAAGTAGCCAAGCAGGTAGAAGACAACGTCCAGACCGGCGATCAGCGTGAGTGCCAGGCTGCTCTTGCTCCCGCCGAAGAAGGCGACAAGCAGCGCGCCCAGGCTCAAGGCCAGCGCCACCCAGGAGAACCAACGCACCTTGCGGCGCGCGAAGAAGTCCACGATCGGGGCTATCACCAGCACGCCGCCCTTCATCAGCAGCATCATGAACACGATCGAGACGCCGCTGAACGTGTAGGCCAGCGTCGTCGTGGCGATGATGGCCGCGGTGCAGATGCCGCTGAGGAACGTCCAGACGTTCGGGCACGGCACGCTCAGCCCGAACAGATCGCGATGACCGGCGAACTTCCACCAGCGCATGGCACTGATGAACACGAACATGCCCACGAGCGAGGCCATGGCCGTGACGGGAAGGAGCTCGAAGCCGTTGATGCCGCCGTGCATGCCGGAGAACAACCCGGCGCTGAGCGCCTTGGTCATCGAGCTGTACGGCACGTAGCAGGCGAAATAACCGAATGCGAACGCCCAGATAGCCAGGTTCCAGGTCTTGTTTTCGGCAGCCGTCGGTCGACCCTCCACGGCCGTCGCGGGCGACGGCAGCACTAAAAGCCCAGTCTAGCGCCCCCGTCACACAAATGTCACTTTCGCGGCCGCTGGTGCCGGGCGGCCAGCCAGCCGGAAGCCGAACGTCGCGACCCGCGGGTTGATCGGCCATCTTCGGCTCCGGATGACCGCAAGCCGCCAGCGCCGACTCCAACTGCTCGTCGAGCACCAACAGGAGCTGCTCGCCTGCCGGCGTTGTCCCGGGATGATCCCACCGGTCGTCAGCTGCGGCCCGGTGCTAGGCGACGTGATGCTGCTCGGGCAAGCGCCCGGAAGCCGCGAGGGGAAGCTTGGACGACCTTTCGCATGGACCGCGGGCAGGACGATGTTCGGCTGGTTCGAGGGGCTGGGCATCGACGAAGCGCGGTTCCGGAAGCGGGTCTACATGGCTGCCGTGTGTCGCTGCTTTCCCGGGTCGCTGACCGGCGGAGGCGATCGCGTGCCGAACCGGCGGGAGATCGAGGCTTGCGAGGAGTGGATGCGCCGGGACTTCGAGCTACTGCGCCCCAAGCTGGTGATCGCCGTCGGCCGCCTCGCCATCAGCCGCTTCCTGTCGTTCAAACGGCTGACGGAGGTCGTCGGCCGGCAGCACTGCGCGGAGTGCTTCGGCCAACGCTTCGACTTGATTCCTCTACCGCACCCGTCCGGCGCTTCCACGTGGCACAGAACGGAGCCCGGCCGGACGCTGCTCGGCCGCGCGCTGTCGCAGCTCGGCGAGCACCCCGCGTTCGGTCGCGTCGTACGCCCACCCTGAACGGGCGTCGGGGCCAAAGCGGCACAAACTTCCATTTTGGCCGCCGATCCCTCAAAGTCCCGCCCCATGCGCCGTCGCGCGACAGAGCTGTTTCTTTCGCTGGCCGTGGGAGCGGCATTCCTTTCGACTCCCGCAGCAGCGTCGAACAAGTACCTGGAGGTTCCGCCGGCCTCGGTCGTGCGTGCGTCGCCCGCCTACCGCTACGCCAACCTGACCAACGAGCAGGCCTACGCCGAGCTGGACCGGCGCGGCGTGGGCTACGAGCTTGCCGAACCGCCGACCGGCGGTGTCCGTGCGCCGATGCGGCTGACGGGACGACTGCACGACGTGTGGATCCACTCGTCCCTGCCGGCTGCAAAGCGGCGCGAATCCCCGTTCGAGATCCTCGACGCGCGGCTGGCGCTCGCCCTGGACGATTTCTGCGGGATCCTCGCCCACCACGACGTCGTGGAGGTCGTGCACTTCACCATGTACCGGCCCTCGCCCGAGCTCAGGGCCGACTCGCACGGCAAGCGTTTCCGCCACGCCGGCGGTCTGGCGATCGACGTGGGAGCGCTCAGGAAGCGCAACGGCGAGTGGCTCAGGGTCGGACCGGACTGGTCCTCGAGCGTCGGGGCGAAGACCTGCGGCGCTGGCGCCCGTCACCTGCACGATGCGAAAGGCCGCGAGCTGCAGAGCATCCTGTGCGAAGCGGCGGACGAGCGGCTCTTCACGTACATGCTCACGCCGCATTTCAACAAGGCGCACGCCGACCACATGCACCTCGAGGTCAAGCCCGGGGTCAAGTGGTTCCTGGTGAACTAGCGTCGCGAGCCTTCGCTAGCGTCCCTTGAAGTGGGGCTCGCGTTTCTCGAAGAACGCCAGCACGCCCTCCACGGTGTCCTCCGTCCGGACCAGCTTCTCCAGATCGGCAAGCTCGCGTTGGCGGATGCGTTCCATCCCCTCGCCGAGCCCTGCCATCTGCGAGAGGGCGGCACGGACTGCCAACGGCGGCAGCGCGGCAATACGTTCGGCGAGCGCTCGCGCTTCCGCCTCCGCGTCGTCGGCGACGCGCTGCACGACGCCGCGCGCCAGCGCCTCTTCGGCGGGCACGCGCCGTCCGGTGAGCAGCAGGTCCAGCGCGAAGCCGGGGCCCGAGAGCGGCACGAGCCGCTCCAGTGCGCCCCAGCTCGGCAGATAGCCCCGCTGGATCTCGGGGAGCGCGACATGCGCGCTCCTGGCCATCACGCGCAGGTGGCAGGCCAGCGCCAGCTCGAAGCCACCTCCGACGGCCGGGCGCTGGATCGCGGCGATCACGGGCACTGGAAAGGCCGAGATGCGGTCGAGGATGGTGTGCGCCTGGGCGGTCCAGCGCGAAAGGCCATCCGGTTCCGCCAGAGGGCCGACCGCGCCCATGTCCGCGCCGGCGCTGAAGGCCCGGTCCCCGGCACCCTGTAGAATCACGACGGCCACCCCGGGGGACGCTTCGGCCTGTTCGAAGGCCTGTTCCAGGGCATCCAGCTGCGCCTGGTCGAAGGCATTGGCCTTGGGCCGGTCCAGGGTCAGCGTGAGCACGGGGGAGCCGGAATCGGAGTGGATTGTCACATCTGCCGTGCTGCCAGAGCTGGGCGCGGGGCTCAACTGTCCCGGTTGCGGGCGATGCGCGTTGACATCCCCCGTTCCCCCGGGACAATCCCCAGAAGCCCGGGGCGCGCGCCCCAGCTGCGGTCATGCCCACGCTGAGCTCCTCCATCGTCAAGCAACAGGTCGCGTCCATGCGCGACGTCGAGGAGGCCCTGGCCCGGCAGGTGCTGTACGGCGGCGATCTGGCGACGAACCTGCTCGAGTTGGCGGCGGTGAGCGAAGCGCAGCTGACGCGCCTGCTCGCCGAGAGCCACGGACTCGAAGCAGGACCGGACGGAGAGTTGCCGCGCGCCCAGGAGAGCACCTTGCGCCTGGTACCGGGAGATCTGGCGTTGCGTCACGGGCTCTACCCGCTCGAGGAGCACGACGGCACACTCGCCGTCGCCGTCAGCGATCCGCTGCCGCCCGAGGTCGAGCAGGATCTCGGCTTCGCGCTCGGCGTGACCATCGAACAGCGCGCGGCACCCCTCGTGCGCATCCGGCAGGCCATCTCGCGCGACTACGAGCTGCCGCTCGATCGTCGCACGCTTCGGCTGCTGGCCAAACTGGAGGGGCGTCCCGACCCGAGCCCGAGCTCGATGCCGGGTCGGCTGCGCGACTCGGCCGAGATCCCCTCGCTGCCGCGCCCGCCGGCCCTGCCTGCGGCGGACGTCACCAAAGAAGCGACGGCGGCGGCAGAGCGTGCAGCGCCGGCCGCTGAAGAGCCGGCACCACACACGCCGCGCTCCGCCGGCGCGCCTGCAGCAGAGCAGACGCCTTCGCCGACTGCGCCCTCTCCGGCGCCGCAGGCCGCGACCGACGCTTCGCCTACGTCCATGAGGCTCGCGGGCTGGGCACAGGCCGCAGCGCGCCCGGAACGCCGGCGTCGGGTGCGCCGGCGCGGGCCGTACACCGCCGCCATGGCGGAGAGGGATCTGCTCGATGCAGAGTCCCGGGACGACGTTCTCAGGGCCTTCTTCGACTACGCCGCGCAGTACTTCGAGTACGCCGTGCTGTTCGCGGTCCACGGCGACATCGCCGAAGGACGGGATGCCAACGGTCCGGGCACCAACCGCAAGCGGATCACGGGCATCGGGGTTCCGCTCGACCTGCCGAGCTCGCTGACCACCGCGCGGGTCGAGCGCGCCTACCAGCTGCAGTCGCTCGCGGACGAGGGCATCGACGCGGGGCTGGCCAGCGATCTCGGACGCAAGACGGGCCCCATCGTGCTGCTCCTGCCGATCATCGTGCGGGGCCGCTGCGTGTTGATCCTGTACGGCGATCACGGCGACACGAACGTGGAGCTGTCGGAAGTCGGCGATGTGATCGCGTTCGCTCCGTTGGTCGCGAGCGCACTGGAACGCATCATCATGCGACGCAAGCTCGCGGCGAGACAGAACGTCGCGAGCGAGCTCGGAGGCGAACCCGCGGCCACGCCGCTGGTGCCGCCCGCGGCGCGCCGCAAGAAGCACGCTCCCAAGCCGAGTCTGGACGAGCGCGCCCAGGCCCTCGCGCAGGCGCTGTCGCTGCCGGCGGAGCCGCCGGGCCCCGCTCTTGCGACTCCCTCCCCTGCCCCGGCGCCCGCCTCTGCTCCGCCGTCGGCTCCGGCACCGGGTTCTGTACAGCCCTCGCGCACCGTCGCGGTGGGCGACATGCCGGCCGGCCCGCAGCGCAAACAGACCGAACGCGGTCTGGCCAGCCCGGTCATCCCGGTCGGCAACGCCAGGCGCCTGCCGACTCCGCCGCAGGGCACCCCGACCCGCCTGGAATCGGATCGCCCGACGCCAGTGGCCGCAGCGTTCCCGCTCACAAGGCGTTCGACGCCCAGCCCGCGGCATCCGGAGGCGGAAGAGCCGCCCGAAGACGGCTGGGAGGTCTCGAGCGACTCGGCGCCGTCCGCTTTCCCGGCAGAGGAAGCCGCCACGAAACCGGGCGTCGGCAGCTTTCCGCCGCGGCGCGCGCCCACTTCTCCGGGCATGGGCTTCGATCCCGGCTTGGCCCCGCCGTCGACGCGCCGCGAAGGCAGCAGCCCGAAGCTCGAGCTGGTGCCCGAGACCGTGCTGGACGAGGAAGGCGACACCGGACCGAGCATCCAGATCAGTGAATCCGAGCTCGACGAGGACATCGAGGTCGACAAACAGTCGAAGCATCCCCCGGAAGCGCCGCTGGCTGCCGCTTCGCGTTCGGTCTCCTTCGGGGCACGGCGTCTTGCACCCCGGCGGAGCTCGGAAGAGCTCAAGCTTCCCTCGGTCATCGTCAACGTCGACGACGACTGCCGCGAGCTCGTCAGCCGACTGGTGAAAGGCGATGCGGAAGCCGGCGACAGCCTCGTTGCGATTGGAGAGCCCGCCGTGAGCGCCCTGGTCGCTGCATTCCCCGGGCCGATCACGACCGATCCACGCCGCGGCGACGCCCCGGTGCGGGCATCGGACTGCGGTCCCGTACTGCGCACGCTGGCACGCATCGGACATGCGGCGGTGCCGTTCCTCTTCGTGCGCACGGCGGACGCAAGCCCCGACGTGCGGAGCTGGGCTACGCGCCTGCTCGGCGAGCTGCCCAGCGTCGAGAGCGCGCGCGCCGTGGTGCGGCGCCTGGTGGACCAGGACCCGGACGTGCACCGCGCCGCACTGTCCGCCGGTCGACGGCTATCGAAAGACGAGGACAGTCGCACCGCACTGCGCGACGGACTGTGCCAGCTGACTGCGGACAGTGAACAGTCCGACGATGTCCGTCACGCGGCGATCGAGGCGCTGGCGGACCTGCGCGAGGCGCGCGCCGTGCCCCGGATGATCCCGCTTCTGTCCGACGGAAACGCCGACGTCGTCAAGTCGGCGCACTGGGCGCTCGGGGTGATCGCCCGGCAGGATTTCGGACGGGAACCCGGAGGGTGGCAGAGCTGGTGGCAGCGCCATTCAGACGAGCACCGCATCGAGTGGCTCATCGACGCGTTGATGCACGACGACCCCGACATCCGCCGCGCGGCAGGTGAAGAGCTGAAGAGCCTCACCAAGGAGTACTTCGGCTACTACGACGATCTGCCGAAGAAGGAGCGCGCGCGTGCCCAGCGCCGCTACCGCGAGTGGTGGGAAGGGCGCGGAAAGGTTCGCTTTCTCGGGGGCTAGCCGGCCGGTTCGATGGCTCGCTGAACGGACCGGCAGCGCCCGGGCGTCCGACCCTCGACAGGCCGCGCCAGGCGTGGCAGAAGGCGGACCTCGATGTCCGAAGAGCAACATCTCGACCCAGCACTGAGGGCTGCCAATCTGGCGCTGTCGGGACGCCGGCATCGGGAAGCGAGTCGCTTCGCATCCATCGAGCTCCGCTTCACCGATCCGCGCACCGGACCGTGGGAGGCCGCCGCGCTTGTTTCCGTTGCGGTCGCCTCGTTCCTGATCGTGCTCGGCGTCTGGTTCCTGTAGGCGACGCGAACTAGCACTTGGTGCCGGCGAGCGCCGCCTGGGCGGGTGCGCCTACGCCGATCGAGCTGGCAGCGGAAGCCGCCGAGCGCGCCCCCGCGCAATTACCGAGGTACGCCCGTTGCTTGACGACCACGGGCGCGCGGGTGCGGATGCGGGCCGCTGCGGTGCGCTGCGCGTTGGCGCTGCCGCCGGTGCTGCGGCAGCGGTTGTACATCGCCACGGCGCCTTCAATGTTTCCGCCGCTGGCGAGCGAGCTCGCCTGCGCGCAGGCCGCATTGCCCGTCGGCCCCGTGGGCTTGGGTGGCGCCGGCTTGGGCTGGGGCGCTGGACGGGTCGGCAGGTTCAGCTGCGGCAGGGTGATCTGGGGGAACCTGGGCGGCTTGGACGCCGTCGCACTGGGCTGGGGAGCCGGCAAACTGATCGGCGGCAGCTGGGGCGCCGGGGAGCTCGCAACGGGAGGCTCGGGCTTCTCGGGCTTCTTCGCCGGCTGCGCAGGAGTGCGTGCAGGCGCCGGAGCGGAAGTCTTCACCACGGGGGGCTCCGGCGCCGGAACGGAGACCGTCGCCGGGGCGGCGTCCACCAGGGGCGCGATCTGCGTGGTGCTGCTGCCGGCCACGGAGAGCGTCCCGCCCGCCCCTTCGGGCGCGGGGCCCACGCTCCTTGCGCGCTCGAAGGCAACCACGCCTGCCGCCAGCGCCCCGCCCGCGACGAGCAGACCGGCCAGCGCGATCCAGCCGCGCCGCTTGCGGCGTACCGGCGGCTGCGCACGGACCGGCGCAGCCAGCGCCGACGCGGTGTGGAACGCCGGCGACGCCGCCGGTCCCCCGGGCGTCGTCATGGGCGGGACCGCCGGCATCGGCGAGGTGCGTGGGCCGTCGTTGCCGGGCTCGGTGTGGCCGGCGTCGGGCATCATGTCCTCGGTCGTCTTCCCTCCCGCCAGCTCGCGATACAGCTCCAGTGTGGTGGAGGGACGCTGGATGGGCGTCTTCTCGAGTGCATGCATCACCGCCCGCCGCACCGCCTCGGGCAGCTTCTGCCCCGCTTCGAAGCTCTCCATGGGACGCGGAGGCTCGGTCATGTGCTTGTGGGCCCAGAGCCACGGCGTGTCCGCTTCGAAAGGAAGCTGGCCAGTGAGCATCTCGTACGCGATGACGCCCAGCGAGTAGACGTCGCTGGCCGGGCCGAGCTTCTCGCCAGCGAGCTGCTCGGGGCTCATGTAGGGCGGGGTCCCGAGCACCATACCCTGCTGCGTGAGCTTGGTCTGCGCCGTCGCATCCGGGCCGACGTGTGCGGCGATACCGAAATCGAGCAGCTTCACGAAGTCCTCTTCACCGGCGCGGGACGTGAGCACGATGTTGTCCGGCTTCAGGTCCCGATGCACGATGCCGAGCGTGTGGGCCTCGTGCAGCGCGCCACACACCTGCCTCAGGATATGGAGCGCGCGCGGCAGCGGAACCGGTCCCTGCTCGATCAGGTCGGTGAGCGCCTGTCCCTTGACGAGCTCCATCACGATGTACAGCTCGCCATCCGGCGTCTCGCCGTAGTCGTAGAAGCGGATGGTGTTGGGATGCTCGAGCTGCGCGACCGTCCCGGATTCCCGATGGAAGCGTGACACCAGAGTATGGTCTGTGCTGAGCTCCGGCAGCAGCGTCTTGATAGCGACGCTGCGCGTCCCTTCGCCCATGCGTTGCTCGGCCTCGTACACGACGCCCATGCCGCCCTCGCCGAGAACGCGAAGCACCTTGTAGCGTCCGTCGAGCACCCGCCCGACGAGCCCGGCTCCCGACGCGCCGCTATCGGCCAGCAGCGCACCACACCCCGAGCAGAATCGCGCGCCTTCGGGGTTCTCGTGGTTGCAGACGGAGCAGTTCATCGCCGAGCCTTGGTCAAGCAAACGCTGTGCCCGTGACACCGTCCCACACGATTGCGGGAAGGTGGTGGCCCATCCGAGCGCTCCTGAGTCGACAGCGATTGCCACATAGACGGATGCCGCCGGCGGACGATCTCTTAAACGCGCGGCAGAACGCGCACGGTTTCCAGCCTAGAAGCCTCCGTACCAAGCTGCCAGCGCCTCCTGCCGGCTGATCGGCCGGCGTTCTGGAAGCGGAGCTGCGTCGCCGACGGCCGCAAGGGCGGGTATGGCATTCGATGCAGGCCAGGCCCTCCGGGCAAGCGCGGTCCACGCCCCTCGAGGCCGAGTAGCAGCGCGGCGCTGGAGCCGCGAGCCAAGGCTATTCCTTGCTGTCGTCGTCCTTCTTCTTCGGCGACAAATCAACGTCCCAGTCCATGCTGACGGTGTCGCCCTTGAAGGGCGGAACGATCACGGCCTTCATTGCGTTGATCGCGCACTTGCCCATCTCGGTGCCGTCGAAGGGGGGACCGATGCTGGCCTTCTTCACATGGCCATCGTTACCGAACAGGAGTGTCACCGTGCCCTTCCCCTGTGGGCTGTCCTTCGAAACCACGCCAACGCAGGTCTGCGCGGAACGAGCCGCACGGATCAGCTCGAGCTTGGCCTGGTGCTTGTCGAAGGGCTTCTTCTGCTCTTCTTCGTCGTCGGGATTCACGTCGTCCGGGGCCGAGTCGTCGTCCGACTTCGACTGCTCCTGCTTGCCGAGCTGCTCCTGCTCCGCGACGATCTGATCCGGTGTCTTCACCGGGTTCCCCCCGTAGCTGGGGCCACACCCCGCCACGACCAGCACGCCGCCCAGTAGACCCAGATACCAGGTTCGCATGGCGTGGATCCTAGTCACACCGCGGCCCCCGTCAAAGTCCGCGATGATTTCCGTAGACTCCGCTCCGGACGGATTTCACCCAGGCTGCTCCTGATCCGGCCCGAAAAGGCGAGCGGCGGGTCACAGGTCGGTGATCTGGTAGTCCTTGATCTTGTAGAGCAGCGCCCGGTGGCTGATTTCGAGGACCTCGGCCGCGCGGGTCCGGTTGCCCTTGGTCTTCTGGAGCGCACGGCGGATCAGGATCTCCTCGATGAGCCGCATGGTCTTCTTGACGCTCAGCTCGCCGCTGGCGAGCTGCATCTGCACCGGATCCCGCGCCTCCCGGATGCGCTCCGACAGGTCCGCAGCGATGATCTGGTCGCCCTCGGACAGCACCATCGCGCGTTCGATGGTGTTTTCCAGCTCGCGGATGTTGCCGGGCCAGGCGTACTCGTAGAGCAGGCGGCGTGCTTCGGTGTCGAGGCCGTGCACGGTAGTACCGAGCCGGGCGTTGTTCCGCGTCACGAAGTGATCGATCAAGAGCGGGATGTCCTCGCGCCTCTCGCGCAGCGGCGGCACGTGGATCGGCAGCACATTGAGGCGGTAGAATAGATCCTCGCGGAAGCGCCCGGCCGTCGTCTCGGCTTGCAGATCGCGATGCGTAGCCGCGATGATGCGCACGTCGACCTTCACATCCCGGGTTTCACCGAGCCGCCGGATCTTGTCGTCCTCGAGCACCCGCAGCAGCTTCACCTGCAGGCCCAGCGGTAGCTCGCCGATCTCGTCGAGGAACAGGGTTCCGCCATCCGCTTCCTCGAATAGTCCGCGGCGGTCGGAGATGGCGTCCGTGAACGACCCCTTCTTGTGGCCGAACAGCTCGCTCTCGAGCAGGTTCTCCGGAATGGCTCCGCAGTTGACCGGCACGAACGGACCGCCGCGACGGTTGGAGCGCTGGTGGATGGCGCGCGCCACCAGCTCCTTGCCGACGCCGCTCTCGCCCGTCACCAGGGCCGTCGTCTTGTACTCGGCGATCTTCGTGATGGTCCAGAAGATCTCCTGCATCTTCGCGCTTTTGGCGAGGATGTCCTCGAATTTGTGCTCCTTCTGGACCTCCGCGCGCAGCGCGCGGTTCTCGCGGCGCAGGAGCTCGCGTTCCTCGGCCTTGCGCAGCGCCAGGACGATCTCGTCGGGCTTGAACGGCTTCTGCACGTAGTCGTACGCCCCCGCACTCATCGCCTCAATCGCGAGGTCCATGTTCCCGTAGGCGCTCATCACGATGACGGTGGCGTCGTTGCCCTTGGCCTTCAGCGTCGCCAGGAGGTCCAGCCCGCCCATCTTCGGCATGCGCACATCCGTCAGCACGCAGTCGGGCCCGAAGGAGTCGACCAGAGCGAGCGCTTCCTCGCCGCTCGCCGCGGTCTCGACCTCGTAGCCGTGACGGCTAAGCAGCGTGCGGAGCACGAGCCGGAGGTTCTCCTCATCGTCGACAACGAGCACCCGTCGCACTGTGCAAAAAATGCTAATGTAGCCCCCAGGGATGCGCAACTGTTTGCGTAGTGGGTGTCAAGCGTGCGGGAAATCAGACATTTCCGGCCCGGCGACCCACCTTGCGGAGTTCCCTCCGCGGCGCGAGCACGCTAGGAGGTCGCATGCTCTGCGGGCTCGACCAGCTGTTCGATGGGCCGCTCTCGGCCCTGCGCCGCCGCCTCCGCGATGCCCGTGTCGGCGTGCTCACGCATGCTGCTGCGGTCGACCGGCGTGGACGCCACGCGCTGGAGGTACTCGACGAGCTGGGCGCCAGCGCGTCGCTGATCTTCTCGCCGGAGCACGGGCTCGGCGCGGTTGCGCAGGCCGAGGAGATCGTGCCGACCAGCGCGGCTACCGATGGCGGCGGTGCGCCGGTGGTGAGCCTGTACGGCGAGACGCGCGAGTCGTTGTCGCCGACCGCAGAACACATCTCCCAGATCGACGTGCTGCTCGTCGACCTCGTCGACGTTGGCAGCCGCTACTACACGTACGTCTGGACGGCGCTTCTGGCGGCACGCGCGGCGCAGGCCGCGGGCGTGCACGTGGTGGTCCTGGATCGCCCGAATCCGATCTCGGGCGATCCCGCCACGCTCGAAGGCGCGCCGCAACAGGACGGCTTCCTGTCCTTCGTCGGCCTGGAGCCACTGCCCATCCGCCACGCGCTCACCGTGGCCGAGCTTCTGGCGCACTTCGCGGAGCGTGACGGCTGGCCGCTGGGGCCAGACGGCGCGCTGTCCGTCGTGCCCACGCGCGGCTGGGAGCGGTTCCGCTGCGCGGATGCCTGGGCACGCCCATTCGTGATGCCCTCGCCCAACATGCCCACCCTCGAGACGGCTCTCGTCTATCCCGGCGGCTGCCTGGTCGAGGGGACGAACCTGTCGGAGGGGCGCGGCACGACGGTCCCGTTCCAGCTCGTGGGCGCGCCGTTCCTGGATGGTAGCCAGCTGGCCGCGGCTCTGGCCGAAAGCGGCACGCCGGGCGCCCAGGTGCGACCGGTCAGCTTCCGCCCCTGGTTCGAGAAGCACGAGGGCAAGGTCTGCCACGGCGTGATGCTGCACGTGACCAATCCGCAGCTGTTCCGGCCGGTTGCGACGTACCTCTCGCTGATCGCCCATGCCCAGGCGCAGGCACCCGCAGATTTCCGCTTCCGCACCGAGCCGTACGAGTTCGAAACGACGATCCCCGCATTCGACCTCTTGACGGGCTCGGACGCGGCCCGCAACGCCATCACCGAAGGCCGCGCCGCGAACGAGGTCGTCGACCTGGTGACGCCGGTCGACCCTTCGTGGCGCGAGGTCGTGATAGCGGCCGAGCAACGGCTCGAACGCGCGCGCGCCTGAGCCGCTCAGCCGCGGATCGCGGCCTCGACCTCGTCCACGCTCTTGGGGACCCCGCGCGTCAACACCTCGCAGCCGTCGTCGGTGACGAGCACGTCGTCCTCGATGCGGATGCCGCGCACGTCGGAGAATCGCTCGAGTGCGGCGCGGTCCAGCGCGGAATCCAGATCGCCGACCTCGTCGGGGTTCGAGAGCAGCGCGGGGATCTGGTAGAAGCCCGGCTCGATCGTCACCGCCATGCCCGGCTCGAGGTCGCGATCCAGCCTGAGGTAGCGATCGCCCGGCGACTGGCTGCGCTCGCGCCCCGGGGCGTAGCCAGCGCGGTCGCCGAGATCCTCCATGTCGTGCACGTCGAGTCCCAACAGGTGACCGACGCCGTGCGGGAAGAACAACGCCGCGGCGCCGCGGTGGTACAGGTCCTCGGCGTCTCCCTTGAAGATGCCGAGGTCGATGAGCCCGGCCACGATGCGCCGCCCCGCAGCGCGATGCACGTCCAGGTAGCGCACGCCGGGGCGCACCGCGTCGATCGCAGCCAGCTGCCCGGCCAGCACACACTCGTACAGAGCCCGCTGCGTCCCGGAAAAGTGCCCCGACGCCGGCCAGCTGCGGGTCACGTCCCCCGCCCAGCCCTCGGGCGTCTCGGCTCCCACGTCCGCGAGCAGCAGATCGTCGTCGCCCAGCAGGTGGTCGTGCCGCTCGTTGTGCAGCACCTCGCCGTGCACCGTGACGATCGAGTTGTACGAGCAGGTCATTCCGCTCTCGATGATCGCAGCCTCCATCCGGGCGCGCACCGCGGCCTCGTGGAGCCCTGGACGCGTCGCCGCCATGCCCGCGCGATGCGCGCGCGTGGTCACTTCCGCCGCCTGGCGCAGCTGATCCGCGGCGGCCGCATCGTGGCGCAGCCGGAGCTCGATCATAGCGTCGGCCAGCGCCAGATCCGCGCCTTCCAGCTCGTCCCCACCGCCGGGATCGACGTCGCGGTCGAGCAGGTCGGACAGCCAGAACGCGCACTCCACGTCCTGCGGCGGCAACGTCGCGGTGTCGGCCGGCGGCTCCAGCTCGTCGATCGGACGCACCTCGAGCTCGAGCCCGGCAGCGAGCTCGTCGAGCTCGGGCTGGGGGCCGGACCACAGCGCCTCGTCCGGGTCCGGCGGATGCGCGTACAGGATCGCCCGCTCGGGCTCGACGAGCAGCGCAGCGCCCTCGAGCGGCCTCCCCACGAGATACATGAAGTGGCTGGCGGCGCGAAACGGGTAGCGGTTGCCGGCGAAGTTGCGTGGCTCCGACAGCCCTGCGACGATGAGCGCCGAACCCGACAGGCGCTGCTGGAGGCGTCGACGACGCTCCACGAATGCGGTTGCTGGGCTGGGCCGGGGCCAGAATCCGGATTGCATGCCGGACAACCTAGAACAACGAAAGCGACGATGGCATTCAATCTCTCCAGGAAGATCGCAACGGCGGCCTCCGCCGGCCTGATGCTGGGCGCCGTGGGCTGTGGCAACGAAAAGCCCGCAGCGTCCCCTGGCGCCGGTAGCCAGCCCGCCGCAGCCGCCGCCGAGGCAAAGGCCTGCTGCAAAGGCAAGAACGACTGCAAGGGCAAGGGCGGCTGCCAGACCGACAGCCACGCCTGCGCCGGTCAGAACGACTGCAAGGGCAAGGGCGGCTGCAACCACCATTGCCCGAAGTAGCGCCGCGCGCCCGGACCCACGGGAGTCGAGCCGGGCCGCGCCGTTACGCTCCACCTCGAGTATGAAGACCCCCCGGAGAGCGGTCCCCGACCTGGGCGTCGGTGTCGGCCTGCGTGTCCCGCACTACCGGCACATCCTCGCCCACCGACCGAAGGTCGACTACTTCGAGATCATCAGCGAAAACTTCATGGTCGACGGTGGCCGGCCCATCTACCACCTGGAACAGGTGCTCGAGAGCTACCGGCTGGTGCAGCACGGCGTCTCGCTGGGCATCGGCGGCCCCGGCGCGCCCGACCGCGACTACCTCGTGCGGCTCAAGGCGCTGGTCAAGAAGGTGAACCCGCCGTGGGTCAGCGATCATTTCTGCTGGTGCGGCGTGCCAGGCGTAGAGCTTCATGACCTGCTACCGCTGCCCTACACCTGGGAAGCCGTGCGGCTCGTCTCGGAGCGCGCGCGGATCGTGCAGGATTTCCTCGAGGTGCCGTTCGCGCTGGAAAACACCTCGAGCTACCTCGCCTACACCTCCAGCGTCATGCCCGAGTGGGAGTTCGTCTCGGAGATCGCCGAGCGCGCGGACATCGGGCTGCTCTTCGACGTGAACAACGTGTACGTGTCGGCGAAGAACCATGGCTTCGACCCGTACGAGTTCGTGCGGAGCGTGCCGCACGATCGCATCGTGCAGATCCACCTCGCCGGGCACACCAACGTCGGGGCCTACATCATCGACACGCACGACGGCCACGTGATCGATCCGGTGTGGGACCTGTACCGCGAGACGATCCGCCTGGCGGGGCCGGTCTCCACGCTGATAGAGTGGGACGACCGCATCCCCGGGTTCGACGTGTTGATGGCGGAAGCACAACGCGCGCGCCATGCGCGGAACGAAGCGCTCGGGATCGAGGCCCGGCAGGACCCACCGCCGGCGCTCCCCACGCCGGCGACCGGAGAAGACGAACATCGGCCGTGGACGCAGGGCGGCCCGCGGGAGACAGTGTCGTGAGCGAGCTCCTGCGGCTGCAGGAATGGATGGCGGCCCAGCTCCGCCGTCGCCGTGCTCTACCGAAAGACGCCCAGGCTACGGAGCTTGCCGCGCGGCACTTCACCGGCAACGACCGGCTCTCGCCGGTGGAGCAGCTCGACGTGTACCGCGAGCAGTTCTGGCTCCGGCATACCGCGTCGCTGGTCGAGGATTTTCCGGGGCTCGGCGGCATCCTGGGGCAGGGGGACTGGGAACGGCTGGTCGAGGAATACCTCGAGGAAATCGCACCAACGAGCTGGTCGCTGCGCGATCTGGGCGACCGACTGCCCGCGTTCGTGGAAACGCGGAGCTGGCTCCCCGAGCGCGCGCTGTGCGTGGACATGGCGCGGCTCGAGTGGGCGTACATCGAGGTCTTCGACGCCGCCGACGCGCCGCGGCTCGATCCGCACAAGCTCGCGGCCATTCCGGAGTCGGCCTGGGATAGCGCGCGCATCGTCCTGAATCCCGCACTCCGGCTGCTCGCGCTCGGCTATCCCGTCGCGGACCTCCGACGCGCTCTGCGGCGCGGCGACCCGGCCGTCGCCTTCCCCGCGCCCGCCCCACAGAAGCTCGTCATCTACCGCATCGACTGCGATCTGTTCGACAAGGAAATCGGCGACGCGCCGTTCGCGCTGCTCGAGGCTCTCGGGCACGGAGAATCGCTGGTCGAGGCCGCGGAGCACGTCCTCGCGCGCATGCCGGAGCTGAGCGTCGAGGTCGAAGAGAACGTGGGCGCGTGGTTCGCCTCGTTCGCAGAGCTCGGTTTGATCGTCGACGTGGAGACTCAGAACACGTCGAACGGATAGCCACCGTCCGTATAGGTGCGCGCGGCTATTTCCTTGCGCAGCTCGTCGTCGTTGTTCTCCAGCCGCACGAGGTTCGACGCGATGCGCCCCTGCGCCGCCGTCGCAAACATCGTGGTCAAGTCGATCTCGCGCCGCGCACCCGCTTCCCCGCGTTGCTCGATGGCCTGGGTGGTCCGCGCCAGGCAGGCCGCCAACGCGTACAAATCCATGGCGATGTTGGCGATGCGCATCTGGGTGTACTGGATCTCTGCGATCTCCCTGCCGTGCTCGCGCAGGGCGCGGTCCACGGCGCGGCCGAGCTGTTCCGTCGCTTCCTCGAACATCACCGCCTCGCGGGCCAGCAGCGGATGGGCCATCGTCACGCGCTCGCGTTTGAGCGCCTCGCGCACCTTGCGCACCGCGAAGTCGCGCAGCAACCCGAAGCCCTTCACCGGCTCGTGCATCGCGCTCTCCACGTCGCTCAGGCGCTTGCCCGGGCCCTGCATGCCGGCCAGGGCAATGAAGCAGCGCAGCGTCTCGTTGGTGCCGTCGAGCACGAACCACGCGCGCGCGTCGCGCAACAAGCGCTCGAGCGGCTGCGTCTTCAGGTAGCCGCTGCCCGCCGCGACCTGCATCGCGTCGTTGACCACGCGCCAGAGCGCCTCCGAGCCCGCCACGCGGCAGATCGCGCTCTCGAGCGAATAGTCCTCAACCTGGCGATCGACGAGGCCCGCCGTGAGATACGTCATCGACTCGATGGCGTAGGTATCCGCCATCATGCGCGCGACCTTGTCCTTCAGGATCGGGAATTCGCCGATCACGCGCCCGAAGCTGCGGCGCTTCTGCAACCGGTGCACCGTCAGGTTCACGATCGCCCGGCACTGCCCGACCATCGCTGCCGCCAGTACCACCCGGGCGTCGTTCAGCACGGACATGGCCACCTTGTAGCCCTTGCCCGGCTCGCCCAGGACGTTGCCGGCAGGCACCCGGGCGTCCTTGAACGTGACTTTGGTGATCGCCAGACCGCGCAGACCCAACGTGTCCCGCCGCGATCCTGTCTCGGCGCCGTGGGCCCGTTCGACAAGAAGCGAGGTGATGCGAGGCTTGCGTCCCTCGTCGACACGGCTGGTCCGCGCGAACACCGTGACGAGGTCGGCGATGTCCCCGTTCGACACCCACGGCTTGCTGCCGTCGAGGTGGTACACGCCCGCGTCCTCGTCGAGCTCGGCGTGGGTGCGGATCGCGCCCGCGTCCGCGCCGGAGGAACGCTCCGTGAGGGCGAAGGCCGCGATCGTCTCGCCGCTCGCCAGCTTCGGCAGGTAGTGCGCTTTCTGCTCGTCGGTTCCGAACAGGATCAGTCCTCTGAGTCCAATGGCGCCGTGGGCCGTCAGAAGCATTCCGAGTGACGCGTCCGCCGCGGCGACCTCCTGCACGACCCGGGCAAAGCCCGAGAACGAGAGCCCGAGTCCGCCGTACTCACGGGGCACGCCGGCGCCGAACAGGCCTAGCCCGCGCAGTTCGTCGACGATCGCGCTGTCGATGTGCCCCGATCGATCGATCTCTGCGGCGTCCACGTGCTCGGCAACGACACCGTGCAGCTTGTCGATGAGCTCCTCTAGCCGCTGCCGCTCCGGGTCCGGCGCGCGCGGGAACGGGAAGATGACCTCCTCGGCGATGACGCCGAAGAAGAGGGCCTTCATGAAGCTCTGCTCGTCCATCTGTAGCCTCGGCTTGGAACTGGCTGACTTCAGTCGCGATGCGGGTCCGGGTCCACCGGCTCCGCCACAACCGACGGCGCCGTGTCGACCGGATCGCCGCCTGCCACGTCCTCCGGGACCGGAGCGGCGGGGGGGATATCACGGGTGGAGGCCACTTCAGGTGACATGGGCGGCGGCTCGGACCCTGCGGGCGGCGGCTCCGACGGGCTCCTCCCGACGTGACTGGTCAGCTCGATCACCGGCGCCGAGTCGCGCACTGCGTGCGACGGTACTCCGAACTCCTCGGCGCGCTTGGCCTGCCACTGGTACTTGATGCGGTGGTGATGCATGTTGACCAGCGTGTCCGCCATGCGCGTCGTGATGATGCGCAGGTCCTTCATGTCGAGCCCGCTGTCGTCGAGCTGGCCCTGCTTCAGCTTGGTGGACAGCACCCGCTGGATCATCGTTTCGAACGCGTCGCGCTCCGGCGGGTCGATGGTGCGCGAAGCGGCTTCGATGGAGTCCACCAGCATCAGGATGGCGGTCTCCTTGGTCTGCGGCTTCATCCCCGGATAGCGGAAGTTGCTGGCATCGAGGCCCTTCGGGTTGCCCTGCTGCTGGCACTTGTTCCAGAAGTACTCGACGACCTGCGTTCCGTGATGAGTGTAGGCGAACTCGACAACGGGCTCGGGGATGCCGCCGTCCCGCAGGATCTTCGTGCCGATCACGACGTGCGCCATGATCGCGTCCGCACTCACGTCGGGCTCGAGCTCGTCGTGCGGCGATCGTTCATCGGGGCCCAGGTTCTCGACGAAGTACTTGCTCTGCGCCGTCTTGCCGAGATCGTGGTAGTATGCGCCCACGCGCGTCAGGAGCGCGTCGGCTCCGATCGAGCTGGACGCCTGCTCCGCGAGGTTCGCCATGGCGCGCGAGTGCTCGTGCGTCCCCGGCGCCTCCTCGGACAGCTTGCGGAGCAGCGGCTGCGACAGGTCCTGCAGGTCGAGCAGCCGCTCACGCGGCACCTTGCCGAGCAGCCGCTCGGCGGGCGCCCTGAACAGCGCAGCGAGCAACCCGGCGAGCAGGCCGCCACCGACGCACGCCACGAGCTCGGAGTTGCCGAGCGTGAGAACGTCGGCGAGCACATTGAAGCGCCCTTCGAAGCTCACGACGATCGCGATGTACACCGCCGCAGCGCTGAGCCCCGCGAACACACCGGAGAACGCCATCTGGCGGGCTCGCTTGCGTTCCGTCCACAGAAGCGTCGCCGACATGCCGCGCGCCAGCATCACGACCAGCAGGATCAGATCGAACTCGAGCAGCGACGCGATCACGAAGGACAACACCACCGTGACCAGAAACGCGGTCCGTCGGTCCAAGCTGGTCGCGACCCAGAGCGGCACCACCGCCATGGGTATCCAGAACTCGGGAAGCGACGTGAACAGGAGCAGCGCCTTGGCGAAGAGCGCCACAAACAGCATCAGAAGGAGCAGGCCCACCTGCAGCCTGAGCAACCGGAGCCGGCTTTGCCCGAAACGGCGCAGGTAGGACGTGAGCGCCATGCCGAGCGTGAGGAAGATCACGAAGACACCGGCCAGGCGCGGCCAGTGCGGCGGGCGGTGCAGCGTCGCGTAGATGAACGCGGTCCACTGCGCCTCGTTCCGGGAGCTGAGCTCGCTGCCGATCGGCACCACGATGCGCCGGTGTACGTAGTGGAGGTCCGCCCGGCCGGTCCGGGTGTCGCGCATGATCCGGGGACCGTAGGGAACGCGCAGCGTGACCGGCACGGGATGACCGAAGCGCGGCGCCCACGCGGACACGTAGCGGTCGCCGGCCTGGATGGTCGTCAACAAACAGGCGAACACCAGACTCATGACGAGCCCGGCGATCGGTCCGGCCCGTACCCGCGTGCGCAGCATTCTCGCGACTCGCGGCGCTGCCAGCGCGCCTTCCACCCCGACGCTAGCCAAGGACGGCGGCTTAAGCCATCGACAAAAGGACCCAGGCCGGACGAGAGGCGTCCGCCCGGCAGGCCAGGGGTTCCGCTGGCTTGCGAGAACGCCGGCCCCCACCCATCCAGCAGGCTACTCTCTCAATCATCCCAATAGCTTGCGCGCCGGCCCGCCTCTTGCTACCCGGTAGCTGTGGGGCGCCTGGACGCGATCGTCGACTCGGCCTGCCGCGAGCGTGGAGCCGCGGTGATGGCTGCGGTCAACGTCACGCCGGACTCTTTCTACGATGGCGGGCGTTACCTCGGCGCGGAAGCGGCGGCTGGCCACGTGGACGACCTCATCGAGCAGGGCGCCGACATCATCGACATCGGCGGCGAATCCACGCGCCCCGGCGCGCAGCCGGTCACCGCGGCTGAACAGATCGCTCGCATCGGGCCGGTCGTCGAGCACGCCGTGAAGCGCGGCGCGCTGGTCTCGATCGACACGACGCGACCGGAAGTCGCCGAGCGCATGCTGCGGCTCGGCGCGCACATCATCAACGACACGTCCTGCCTCGCCGACGACGATCTGGCACAGGTAGCAGCGCGGCACGGCGCCGCGCTCGTCATCATGCATTCGCGCGGGCCGATGAGCCGGATGCCGGGCTTCTCGCAGTATCCGGACGACGCCTACGACGACGTCGTCGCCGAGGTGATGGAGGAGTGGTCAGAAGCGCGCGACCGGGCCGTGGCTGCCGGCATGCCCCGCGGCGATATCCTGCTCGACCCGGGACTCGGCTTCGCGAAGAACGCGCGACATTCCTACGAGACCCTTATCCGCCTCACCGAGCTCGGCAGAGCGCGGGCGCGCATCGTGGTCGGGCCCAGCCGCAAGTCGTTCATCGCGACGGCCAACCCCGCGCCGCCCGAGGCGCGCCTCGGCGGCACCATCGCCGCCTGCCTGCTCGCGGTACAGCGCGGCGCCTGCGTCGTGCGCGTCCACGACGTGCGCGACGTGCGTCAGGCTCTGGCCGTCGCCCACGCCGCCCACATGACGCCACCGCCGGGGCAAGCCGAGGTGCGCCATGCTTGAAGGCGTTCTCAGCTACCTCGACCACCGTACGGCCGTGCAGCTGATGCGCGACGCGCTCGACATCTTCATCGTCTACTACGTCCTGTACCGCGCGCTGCTCGTGCTGCGCGGCACCCGCGCCATGCAGGTCGGCGTGGGGCTGGGGATGGTTTTCGTGCTGTACATCGTCGCGCAGCTCTTGCAGCTCGTAACGGTCCTCAGCATCCTGAGCGCGCTCATCTCCAGCATCATCCTGGTGATCGTCGTCGTCTTCCAGAACGACATCCGGCGCGGCCTGATGCGCGTCGGCAGCCGGGCCTGGTTCGGCAGCCTGGCGAAGGCACAGGAAACGAAAGTCATCGACGAGGTCGTCGACGCCGCCACGGACCTCGCGCGCCACCGCATCGGCGCCATCATCACCTTCGAGCAGGACGCCAACCTCGACGAGTTCGTCGGCGTGCACAAGGGCCACCTTGTCGACGCCGCCGTTTCCAGCGAACTGCTCGTGTCGCTGTTCATCCCGGAAGGAATGAACAAGCTGCACGACGGCGCCGTCATCATCAGGAATCTCAGGATAGCCAAGGCCGGCGTGTTCTTCCCGATGCCCGAGGGTCGCATTGTCGACGAGAGCTTCGGCTCGCGCCATCGCGCTGCGCTCGGCATCACGGAAGAGACCGACGCCGTCGTCGTCGTGGTCAGCGAGGAGCGCGGTACCATCAGCTTCTGCTTCAACGGCAACATCGCGTCCAATCTCGACGGTCCAAAGCTGCGGGCGATGCTGGAGGCCATCTTCAGCCCCAAGGTCCGCAAGACGAAGAAGAAGCCCCCCGCAAGCACGCGCACCGGACAGGCCCCACCCGTCGCCATCGTCGAGCAGACGGGCCCGTCGTCGCAGCGCGAGTTGCCAGTGCTGGACACGGAAGAAGAGGAGACCGTTCCCATCAGCGTGCGCGGCGGTCGTAGCGCTGAACCGCCGCCGAGTCTGCGCCGCCCGCAGAGCGACAGCGAAGTTCCGCCTCCGCCTCCGCTCAGGCCGCGGCCGGTGTCGGCGTCGGACGGCGATGGGCCGAGCAGCAGCCCGAGGCCCCCCCCCGCGACGCCCTTGACCCCCGCGTTGCGCACTCCCGTCGGCGGGCGCTCTCCGGACTCGTCGCGCCACTCGTCGGGCAGCGACGATGACGGCCCCGCGCCGGACACCGGACGCAAGGACAGGTAGGCCGTGTTCGAGCATTTCGGCACAGGCGTCCTCCGCTGGCTTCGCGAAGCCTTCACGGACAACGTCGGACTCAAGGCGCTGAGCCTCGCCTTCGCGCTCGGGCTGTTCGCCTATCTGCACGGCCAGGAGGACCAGCAGCAGCGCACCGTGCCGGTCGGCGTGGTGCTGCGCCTACCGCCCGAGAGCGCGAAGCGCGAATTGATGACGCAGATCCCGGCCAGCATCCACGTCACGCTGCGCGGCTCCACGCGAGCCATCGACAGCCTGATCCAGACCGGTATCGCACCCGTGGAGATCGACCTGCGCGACGGCCGGAAGGAGAGTATTGCCTTCGAGCCGAACATGTTCACGCTGCCGCCCGGCGTCGAGATCTCGATCATCGATCCGCCCAGCATCGACCTGGAATGGCAGGACATCGTCACGCGCAAGATACCGATCCAGGCGTCGATCACCGGCAAGACGGCGGAGGGTTTCGTGGTCAAGGGCGAGCCCGAGGTCCAGCCCAAGACCATCACCGTGCGCGGCCCGGTCAGCCTGGTGGAAGTGATGCAGTTCGCGCGGCTCGCCGCATTCGACGTGTCCGGCCTCACCGAGGGCACCTACCGCCGGCGCATCGCGATCGACGCTCCGCCCAACCGGGTCAGTTACATCGGCCCGCAGAGCGGGACCGTCACGGTCACCATCGCGCGGCGCGTGAGCGAAGCGAAGTTCGCGCGGCGTCCGGTCGAGGTCGTCGGCGTACCGAGCGCCGTCACGAAGCCGCACACCGTGGACGTGACGGTTGTCGGCCCGCCCGAGGTCGTGCGCGCGCTCAGAGCCGAGCAGGTCGTTCCGAGCGTGGACCTCGCGAAGGCCAAGGGCGTGGACCTCGCGAAGCAGAAGCACGGCTCCGCCCTGGTCCCCGTCACCGTCGACATCTCCAAAGTGCGCGCCGAGATCCAGCCGCCCGCCGTCAATGTGAAGTGGTAGCGCGCACCTGACCGGCACGTCAGGGGTGTGTGCCAGCGTGGGCCAGCGGGCGCGGAAATTCCCGCATAGGCGGCGGTCCGCCGCGCGGCACGCTTCCTGCTGGTGGGCAGCACAACGGAGGAACCATGGCATCCCGCTCCACATCCCTCGCCATTGCTTTCGCACTGTGTCTGTCGCTCGCCGCCCTCGCCGGTTGCGGCGGCAGCGTCACCGGCGGCGACCTCATGGGCAGCGGTGGCTCTGCCGCGGGCGGCAGCGGCGGCTCGACCGGCGGCAGCGGCGGCTCGACCGGCGGCAGCGCGGGCCAGGGCGGCTCGGGCGGCGGATATGCCTGCGGTCCGACGACCTGTCCCCACGGCGAGTACTGCTGCAACGCCGACTGCGGCATGTGCGCGCCGATCGGCGCGGCCTGCGCCCAGGTCGACTGCGCGCCCGTCGACGCCGGTCCGCCGCCGATGCCGTGTGGCAACACGACCTGCGCGTCGGGCAGCATCTGCTGCAACGTGTGCGGCGCCGACGCCTGCGTGCAAGGCAACACGTGCCCCACCGGCGGCGCCTGCGCGGTCGACTGCAGCCCAGAGGACGCGCACAGCTACGGCAAGTGCAAGATGCTGTTCGGCTATCGCTGGAATGGCGTCGACTGCGAGCAGGTCGGCGGCTGCTCGTGCCAGGGGACGGACTGCGGTAACCTATTCAAGGATCTGCAGAGCTGCTACCAGGCGTATGCGTCATGCCCGCAGTATTACAACTAGATGCCTTCCATCCGGAGAGTGCATGCCAAGCGCCAGCTAGCGCTCCGTCCACCGCTGCGCCGACGACGGTGGCGCCCTGCCTGCCTCGCGCCGGTGATGTGGCTCCGACGCTGTCGTGTGGGCGTTCGGGGCCCCGCCCCCGAACGCTTCCTCTGCCACAGCGCAGCTCCGCACCAGATACCACAGCCCAAGCGCCTGCTAGCGCTCCGTCCACCGCTGCGCCGACGACGGTGGCGCCCTGCCTGCCTCGCGCCGGTGATGTGGCTCCGACGCTGTCGTGTGGGCGTTCGGGGCCCCGCCCCCGAACGCTTCCTCTGCCACAGCGCAGCTCCGCACCAGATACCACAGCCCAAGCGCCTGCTAGCGCTCCGTCCACCGCTGCGCCGACGACGGTGGCGCCCTGCCTGCCTCGCGCCGGTGATGTGGCTCCGACGCTGTCGTGTGGGCGTTCGGGGCCCCGCCCCCGAACGCTTCCTCTGCCACAGCGCAGCTCCGCACCAGATACCACAGCCCAAGCGCCTGCTAGCGCTCCGTCCACCGCTGCGCCGACGACGGTGGCGCCCTGCCTGCCTCGCGCCGGTGATGTGGCTCCGACGCTGTCGTGTGGGCGTTCGGGGCCCCGCCCCCGAACGCTTCCTCTGCCACAGCGCAGCTCCGCACCAGATACCACAGCCCAAGCGCCTGCTAGCGCTCCGTCCACCGCTGCGCGGGACTGCCAGGATTGCGGCACCTGCTGTTTCGCGAACACGCCGGGCTACATCCAGGTCTGGGCCGTGGACTACGAGCGGCTGGGCGAGGTCGCCGAGGAGGTCACGAACATCCTCGACGGCCGCCGCTATCTGCGTATGCAGGATGGACGTTGCGCCGCGCTCCGCATCGATCCCGCCACGCGACGCTTCGCATGCGGCATCTACGAGCGCCGTCCCGATGCCTGTCGCTGGCTCGAGCGCGGCTCGTCGCATTGCCACGCGCAGATCGCCCACAAGGCCGAGCGGCCGCTCGTCGCGATCGAGGCGCTCCTGCGGCGGCGCTAGCTCTCCGCCCCGAGCACCGAAAGCAGCGACTCCACCACGCCGTCCACGGCGGAGAGCGACGTATCCACGACGTGCTCCGCCTGCGCGTACAGCGGCGAGCGCTGGCGCAAGAGCGCGCGGAGCTCCGCCATCGCGTCGCCGCGATTCTTCATGGGGCGCTCGTCGCCCTGCGCGAGCACCCGCTCCATGTGATCCTCGGGGCGCGCCTTGAGCCACACCGTGGTCGCGCTCCTGCGCAGCAGCTCGTACGTCTCCGGGTCGCTCACGATGCTGCCCCCCGTCGCGACCACCGCGTCGTGCCCGTCAGCGAGCAGCCGCTTGAGCGTGTCGCGCTCGAGCCGGCGGTAGAAGGCCTCGCCCTGCAGCTCGAACACCTCGCCCAGGCTCATGCCCGCCGCGCGCTCCACCAGCTGGTCGAGCTCGACGAAGTCGACGCCGAGCCGGCGCGCCAGCTCCGGCCCGATCGTGCTCTTGCCGGCGCCGCGCAATCCGAGCAGCGCGACCACGCCGGGACGACGCGGCGACTCCGCGTCCTTCAGGAGCTCCGCCGCGGACGTGCCCAGCGCGGCTGCCACGTCGCAGAGCCGCGCCACCGAGATGTTCCCCTGCCCCGCTTCGAGCTGGACGAGGAAGCGCTCGCTCACACGGGCGCGGTCGCTGAGCGCATGCAGCGTCAGCTCGCGCTCGACGCGCCGCGCGCGCACCGCGCGCCCCAGCGCTGAAAGCGCGGGATGGCGTGGCTCGGCGACCCTGGTTGTCATCGATCAAGCACTATATTGCAGAGCCAATCACAGTCAACTGCAACATAGTGCTTGATATGGGTCACGTCCGGAGCTAGGGTCCCCGCCATGGATCCCATCCGTTTCGAGACCGATCCCTCCCGCTACAGGCACTGGAAGCTCGATTTCGACGGCCCCGTCGCCCGCCTCGCGATGGACGTGCCCGAGAACGGCGGCCTGCGCGCCGACTACGTGCTCAAGCTCAACAGCTACGACCTCAGCGTGGACATCGAGCTGGCCGACGCCATCCAGCGCATCCGCTTCGAGCACCCCGAGACCAAGGCGCTGGTCGTCACCAGCGGCAACGACAAGGTGTTCTGCTCCGGCGCGAATATCTACATGCTCGGCACCTCGACGCACTCGTTCAAGGTCAACTTCTGCAAGTTCACCAACGAGACGCGGCTGTACCTGGAAGACATGAGCCAGGAGACGGGCGTGCCGACGATCGCCGCGCTCAACGGCACCGCCTCCGGCGGCGGCTACGAGCTGGCCATGGCCTGCGATCACATCGTGCTCTCGGACGACGGCAACTCCGCGGTCAGCCTGCCGGAGGTGCCGCTTCTGGCCGTGCTGCCGGGCACCGGCGGTCTCACGCGCCTGGTCGACAAGCGCAAGGTGCGGCGTGACCTCGCCGACGCCTTCTCCACCGTCGCCGAGGGCGTGCGCGGCAAGCGCGCCGTCGAGTGGGGCCTGATCGACGAGACGGTTCCGCGGAGCCGCTTTGCGGACGGCATCAAGGCCGCCGCCGACAAGCTCGCCGCCGAGCGCGGCACGGACCGCAGCGGCCCCGGCGTGAAGCTCCCGCCACTCGAGCCGAAGCGCGACGGCAACACGACCACGTACAAGTACATCACGCTGGACATCAATCCGGAAAAGCGCGTCGCTACGCTTACGATGCGCGCTCCCGCCGAGGCGCAGCCGACGTCGGCCGACGCCATGCGCAAGGCCGGCGCGGAGCTCTGGGCCCTGCGCGCCTTCCGCGAGCTGGACGACGCGCTGCTCGACCTGCGCTTCAACCAGCTGGAAATCGGCCTCCTCGTGCTCAAGACCGAGGGCGACGCGCAGAAGGTGCTCGCCGCCGACCGCGCCCTGATCGAGGCGGCGAAGAGCGACTGGTTCGCCAAGGAAGTCGTGCTGGAGATGAAGCGCGTGCTCAAGCGCCTCGACCTGTCCGCGCGCACTATCTTCGCCATCATCGAGCCCGGCTCCTGCTTCGCGGGCTCGCTCTTCGAGCTGGCCATCGCCGCGGACCGCTCCTGGATGCTGGACATCGAGGAAGACGGCCCCGTCATCGCGCTCTCGCCGATGAATTTCGGCCCGCTGCCGATGTCCAACGGCCTGACGCGCCTCGGGACGCGCTTCCTGGCCAAGCCGGAGCACGCAGACGAGCTCAAGGGTCGCGAGGGCATGCTCTCCACCGAGCAGGCGCTCGACGAGGGCCTGGTCACCTTCGCTCCTGACGACATCGATTGGGACGACGAGGTCCGCATCGCCATCGAGGAGCGCGCGGCCTTCTCGCCCGACGCGCTCACCGGCATGGAGGCGAGCCTGCGCTTCGCCGGTCCCGAGACGATGGAGACGAAGATCTTCGGACGGCTCTCCGCCTGGCAGAACTGGATTTTCCAGCGCCCGAATGCCGTCGGCAAGCGCGGCGCGCTCACCATGTACGGAAGCCCGGAACGCCCCGTGTTCGACTACAAGCGCACCTGATTCGAGGAACAGACATGAGCAACGTCGCAACCAACGAGAAGATCCCGAACAACGTCAACCTGGCGGGCGACCGGCGCCTTCAGCGCGCGCTCGAGCAGTGGCAGCCGAGCTTCGTCAACTGGTGGAAGGAAATGGGGCCCGAGGGCTTTCTGTCGCAGGACGTGTACCTGCGCACCGCCATCAGCGCCGACTCGGACGGCTGGGCGCACTTCGACTACGTCAAGATGCCCGACTACCGCTGGGGCATCTTCCTCGCCGACCCGGTAGAGGACCGGAACATCGGCTTCGGTGACGAGATGGGCAAGCCCGCCTGGCAGGAAGTGCCCGGCGAGCACAGGAACACGCTGCGCCGCCTGATCGTCACCCAGGGCGACACCGAGCCGGCGAGCGTCGAGCAGCAGCGCCTGCTCGGCCAGACCTGCCCGAGCCTGTACGACCTCCGGAACCTGTTCCAGGTCAACGTGGAAGAGGGCCGTCACCTGTGGGCGATGGTGTATCTGCTGCACACCTACTTCGGCCGCGACGGCCGTGAAGAGGCGGAAGCGCTGCTCCAGCGCCGCAGCGGCAACCCCGACAACCCGCGCATCCTCGGCGCCTTCAACGCGCCCATCGCCGACTGGCTGTCGTTCTACATGTTCACGTACTTCACCGACCGCGACGGCAAGTACCAGCTTCTGGCGCTGGCCGAGAGCGCGTTCGATCCGCTGAGCCGCACCACGCGCTTCATGCTCACGGAAGAAGCGCACCACATGTTCGTCGGCGAGACGGGCATCCTGCGCGTCTGCGAGCGCACCGCGGACATCATGAACCAGTTCCCTGGCGACGACCCGAAGACGCACGGCGTGATCGATCTGCCGACCATCCAGCGCTACATGAACTTCTGGTACTCGATCTCGCTGGATCTCTTCGGCGGCGAGGTTTCCAGCAACGCGGCGGCCTACTTCGCCTCCGGCATCAAGGGCCGTGCGCACGAGGACCGCTTCGAGGATCACGTCGCGCTCGAGGGCAGCTACGACTTCGAGATGCCGAAGGACGGCAAGCTCGAGCGCGAGAGCGTGCCGCTCCGCAACGCCATGAACGAGGTGCTGCGCGACGCCTACGTGAGCGACTCGCAGCGCGGCGTCGACAAGTTCAACAAGCTGCTGGGCGAGAAGAACATCGATTTCCAGCTCACGCTGCCGAGCCGGCGCTTCAACCGCAACGTCGGCCTGTATGCCGGCCTCCACACCACGCCGGCCGGCGAGTTCGTCTCCGACGCGGAATGGGAGAAGCGCAAGGGCGAGTGGCTGCCGACCGAAGAAGACATTGCGTACGTCAAGAGCCTGATGACGAAGCCCGTCTACGAGCGGGGCAAGATGGCCAACTGGGTCGCCGCCCCCAAGCGCGGCATCAAGGGCCGCCCCGTCGACTTCGAGTACGTGCGCGTCGACTGAAGCGAGCGCTCACGGCGCGAGGCGCAAGAGCGCGTTGTCGTACAGCACCGTGAGCGGGCCCGCGTTCTGCGGCTTGTTCACGTTGAGCCGGAGCTCGACGTAGGTCGCTGACGCGGGCGCCGTGAACGTCTCGGACACCAGGGACCATGCGTCCGTCGCGCTGCCGAAAGCCGAGTTGGCCGCCGAGTCCGGAACGCCCGAACAGGTCGCGTTCTTGAAGAACAACGCGCTCAGCCCGGCGGAGCCCGTGGTCGCCTGCCCCGTCGCGATGAAGTACTGCGCATAGGCGGCGTACTTCGCCCCGCCCGTGATCGGCAGACACTGCACGCTCCCGCTTTCGCCCATGCCGGCGCTAGCGTCCGTCATGAACGTGTTCGTGACGGAAAGGGACCCGGACGAACTGTGTCCGTAGGCGTCCTGGGTGCTGAAGGCCTGCACTACCGTGCTCTGCTGCGGCTTCCACGCCGAGTCATCCGCGGCAAACTGCGGATTTTCCAGCAGCGTCTCCTCGCAATCGGGGATCGCGTTGGTGTCGATATCGACGCTTGAGTCGAGGCCGACGCACGGGCCGCTCGCGTCCGTGCCGGCGTCACTCCCCCCGCTCGCGTCCGTGCCGGCGTCACTCCCCCCGCTCGCTCCCGCGCCGCCGGCAATGCCGCCTGCTCCCGCGCCGGCGTCGATCCCCCCACCTCCTGCCGTTCCCGCGCTGCCCCCGGCGCCGCCCGACGCTGCAGAACCGCCGCTTCCGCCAACGGCACTACCGCCGCTGCCCCCTGAAGCGCCACCGCCGTTTCCCCCCGAGGAGCACGCGCCGACCGCCACCGTCATCACAAGAGCCAGAGCCCACGAGCCGCTGCACTTCACCGTTGCTCCCTCCGATCAAGCCGCAGGCTAGCTGCTTCTCCCTCCCGGGCATATCGTAGCAAACTGCCACACTTGTGTGACATTTTGCTACATTCCCGGGTTCTTGCAGCTTGCGAAGCAGCGCGCGCATCCCTACATCACGCGGAGGCGACCGATGTCCACCCCGTCGAGCCCAGCGCTACCCCGCCATCCACTCGTGCTGCTCGGGCGCCATCAGGTGGCTGCAGTCGTCGCCACAGCGCTCGACTTCGCGGTGATGATCAGCGCGGTGAGCCTCGCAGGGCTGTCGCCGGTCGTGGGCACCGTGCTCGGGGCGGGCAGCGGCGCCGTCACCAACTTCCTGCTCGGCCGCAACTGGGCGTTCGAAGCGCGCCACTCGCCACCGGCCGGGCAGGCTGTGCGCTACGTCTTCGTCTCCGCGACAAGCCTGGGACTCAATGCTTCCGGCGAGTGGCTGCTCACGGCCGTGCTCGGGATGCAGTACGTCATGGCGCGCGTCATCGTCGCCGCTGCGGTGAGCCTGCTCTGGAACTTCCCGTTGCAGCGCTACTTCGTGTTCGCGCCCCGGCGCGGCGTTCCGCGCGACGCCTAGCGCCCGCCGCGGAGCACGGAGCGGTACACCTCGAGCGTTTCGTCCGCCATCCGGTCGAGACTGAAAGAGCGGCAGCGCAGCGCACCGCGTTCGCGCAAGCGCCGCCGCTCGGGCTCGCTCTCCCCGAGCGCAACGATGGCGTCGGCGATATCGTCGGGCTCTTCGGGGTCGACCATGAGCGCCGCGTCGCCGGCCAGCTCCGCCATACTGGATCGATTGCTCGTGATCACGGGGCAGCCCGAAGCCATGGCCTCGACCACCGGATAGCCGAACCCCTCCGACCGCGACACGAAGAGCTGGGCCACGGCACCGCGGTTGAGCGCGCCCAGATCCTCGTCGCTGACGTAGCCGAGCATGTGCACATCACGGGTCACTCCGTGCCGGACCGCGAGCTCCGCAACGGCCTGGCCGTTTTCCTGGTTGAGCCGGCCGGCCCAGGCCAGACACAGATCGAGCCCCGGCGCGCGGCGGCGCGCGTGCGAAAGCGCCGCAAACATGCCGTCGGGGTTCTTTCGCCAGTCCCCCGCACCGACGTAGAGTAGGTAGTTCCGCCCTTCGAGACCGTGGCGCGCGCGGGCTTCGCCGTCGCCCGGCGCGACCTCCGGCGAGAACCGCGACAGATCCACGCCGTTGTACACGACGCTGATCTTCCTCGCGGGAATGCCGAGCTGGGTAACGAGATCGTTGGCGGTCGTCTCGCTCACCGCGATGATGTGATCGGGCCTTCCGAAACGCCGCACATCGAGCCGCTCGCGGCCGCGGCGGAAGCCCTCCTTGTAGCTCGCGTAGCGATCGGCGAACTTCAGGACGATGAGATCGTGCGCCGTCGTCACGCGCGGGCACGGCAGCCGCCCGAGCGGCGTGGCTTCGGGGTGCCCGGTGTGCAGGAGATCGGGGCGGGCGCGGCGCGTGACGCGCGGCAGGGCGATGCGCACGTGATACGCCCAGTGGACGTGGGCGTTCTCCTCCGGGCTGGACAGCAGCCGCTCGACGGCCGCTGGAACGTCATCGGCAATTTCACCGGGTCCGAGGAACGATAGACGCTCGACGCCCCTGAGCGTCAGCCCTCGCGGGTCGGATTCGAGCCGCCGTGACATCGCGAGCGCAAGATCCGCCACGTAGCGCCCGATGCCGCGCGCGCGCGAGCCGGTGGCCAGCACGGTCAGATCCAGCAGCGCGGTCGGCACGCCTCACTGCTCCGGGCCGATAATGGTGACTTCGACGCGCGAGCGCGCGTTCTGGTAGTAGGAGGCGAGAGCAGCGGAGAGGCGGCGACTCACGTACCAGCGGCGGAGCGCTGCTTCGATCTGATCGAAGGGCTTGTCCTGGAACGGCGTCCGCACGGTGCGGTGGATGTTGCGGAGCTCGGCTTCACTCGGCTTCAGCATCGGCGCGACCATGCGATCGAGGTAGATGCTCGCGCGCGCACGGCGCCGGAGGATGCTCAAGAGCTCGCGATTCTCGATGCCCTCCGCGCGGGCCGCGACCTGCAGGGCCTGTACGCCACCGATCCGCTCGAGCAGCATCAGTCGCGCCGCACGCGTCTGCCGCGTCAGCTCGGCATCGGTGGGCTCCGGATCGATGTGGGACGCGGCGAGCAGCGTCTCGGTGATGTGCCGCTCGAGCGCAGCCCGTACGTGGCGGTCGCGGTACGGGCGCGGGTCGCCCGGAATGCGATCAGGATCGGCCAGCGCTTCGAGCCGGGCCTCGAACGCGAGCACGCGCTGCGAGATGAATCGCGGCGAGCGCACGCCGCCTGTTTCGGGCGCGATGAACCGCACCACGACGCGATCGACGACCACCGGCTCGGCGCGCGCGGTCCGGGCGAGACCCCAGAGCGAGAGCCCCAGGGCGACCGCGAACACCGGGGCCAGGCTGCGCCGACTCAACGCGAAGAGGCCGTCCGCTTGCGGGAAGAGGGCGTGGGCTCTTCCTCTTCTCCGGATTTCCCGGCCTTCTCGGGCTTGACGGAGCCTTCCGTCGGCAGCTCGCGCGACTCGCGATCACCGCTCGCTTCGCCGCTGCCCGCATCGTGGCGATGGGAGTAGCTGCGCGCGGCGCGACGCGCCTTCACGAACTCGGCAAACGCCGTGACCTTCTCCAGATCGCGTGCACCCAGGGTCTCGGCAAGCTCGGCGAGCTGCTTGCGCAGGGTCTCGGCGCTGCGACCGCGTCGGCCGGCGAGCGCTTCCTGCGAGATGGGTTGAGATGCCTCCGGACTGCTCGGCGGCGCCTCCGTAGGCCACACCGGGCGGGCCACCGGCACCAGCGCGTGCGCGTCCAGCCAGGCCTCCATGAAGACGCGCAGCCGCTCGCTGCGGAACGCGAACCAGCGCTCGCGCTCGGGACCGTAGGACATCAGCACGTCCTTGAAACGGCGGAAGGCTCCCTTGCCGTCGATCGCGTTGGTGAGCCGGCGCTGCAGCTCCTCGTCGTCGACCATGGGGATGAAGCGCTCCATCCAACGGTACTGCTCCCGCGAGCTGACCGGATCGATGCGCATGTAGTTGGGGTCCGAAGCAATGCGCGCGTGCATCTCCGGGTCGGCGATGCCGTCGACCACGCGCAAGACCTCCCCCGTGCCGAGGTGCAGGTAGCTGTGCACCTCGGGTGCGTTGTTCTCGAAGGCGTCCTCCAGCGCTTCCCAGTCGACGGGCACTTCGCGCATCGCCTGATTGCCTCCGGAACCGCCGTTGTCCGCGTCAGCCATCGTTCCTGGTACCTCTAGTAGAAGGGTTGGTCCGCCGGGGCCTGGTGTCAGCCCCGGACCGCCTCTCCGCTGCGAGAACGACGCACTGCGTCATGCCAGCGCTCCACATGTGCGGCGCGATCCTCGTCGCTCATCCCCACACTGAAGCTCTTGTCGATCTTGATCATCTGCGCGGCCTCGGCGCCGCTGTTGAAAAGCCCGGCGCCGACTCCCGCCAACATCGCGGCGCCACGTGCGGTCGACTCCAGCTCGCTGGGACGCTCGACCGTGACCCGGGAGATGTCACTTTGGAACTCCATTAGAAGATCGTTCGCTGCAGCGCCCCCGTCAACCCGCATGCGGGCGATTGGCTGACCGAGGTCGTCACTCATGGCCTGCAGCAGGTCGTTGACCTGGAAGGCGATCGCCTCGAGCGTCGCGCGCGCCAGGTGCGCCGCGGTGGTGCCGCGGGTCAAGCCGCTGATCAGCCCGCGGGCGTCGGGATCCCAGTACGGCGCGCCCAGGCCGGCGAGCGCCGGGACGAACACGACGCCGTCGCTGGAGGGGACTTTCCGCGCCAGCTCCTCGATCTCGGCAGCGGACTGCACCAGCCCGAGCCCGTCGCGCAGCCACTGCACGGCCGCGCCCGCGATGAAACAGCTCCCCTCCAGGGCGTAGACGACCTCGTCACCAATCTGCCAGCCCAGCGTGGAAAGCAGCCCGAACCGGCTCGGGACGGGGGTGCTTCCGGTGTTGACCAGCACGAAGGCGCCCGTCCCGTAGGTGCACTTGGCTTCACCCTGCTGGAAGCAGGCCTGACCGAACAGCGCGGCGTGCTGGTCGCCCGCCATGCCGGCGATGGGGATCCCGTCGGGCAGATCCGCCAGGCCCTTGGTGCGCCCGATGGCACCGGCTGAGGGCACGATGCGCGGCAGAAGCGCCTGTGGGACACCGAGCAGCTCGCACATTCCCGGGTGCCACTCGCGCTTTCGGAGATCCATGAGCAGCGTGCGGGAAGCGTTCGTCACATCCGTAACGTGGGGTGCCATCTGGGCGGCGCCGCCGGCCAGCTTCCACACCAGGAACGAGTCGATCGTGCCGAACGCGAGCTCGCCGCGCTCGGCACGCGGCCGGGCACCGTCGACGTTGTCCAGCAGCCAGCCGATCTTCGTTCCGGCAAAGTAGGGGTCGATGACCAGGCCGGTCGCCTCCCGCACGGCGGCCTCGTGGCCCCCTTGCTTGAGCTTCTGGCAGCGGTCGGCCGTCCGGCGGTCCTGCCACACGATCGCCCGGTGGAGCGGTGCGTCGGTTTTCCGGTCCCAGAGCAGCGTGGTCTCGCGCTGGTTGGTGATGCCGATAGCCGCAACGTCGGCCCCGCTGATCCCCGCCCGTTTCAGCGCCTCGCGGACCGAGCCGGTGACGCTGACCCAGATTTCCTCCGGTTGATGCTCCACCCAGCCGGGCTGGGGGAAGTGCTGGGGAAATTCCTGGTTCGCGCGGCCGAGCGTGGAGCCGTCCGTCCCCATGACGAGGGCCGTCGAACCCGTGGTGCCCTGGTCGATGGCCAGAATGTGCTTGTCCGCCACGGCCCGAGCCTACCAGATCCCGGCTGCCACGAAACGGCCGCCTGTGGCGCGCCGGCGACCCCGTTTTGTGGGGCGATCCGCCCCCGCGGAGGGGTCACGCTTGTCGCGGCGGGGTCGTGACGGTAGCCTTCTTTCCCGCGATGCCGCGTCTCCTCCTCGCTACCCCGGAAGGTCAGCAGGTCGTAGAGCTGCGGGCGCACAACTCCCTCGGCCGCCACCCTTCCAACTCGATCCAGCTCCTCGACAAGATCGTGTCGAAGGAGCACTGCACGATCGAGCAAAGGGACGACGGCTTTCACCTCAGGGATCTGGGCAGCCTCAACGGCACGTACATCAACGGCGAGCGCGTCGTCGGCGAGCAGCGCCTGCGCCACGGCGACGACATCGCGCTCGGCACGACGCGCGCGCGCTTCGACGACGGGTCGGGACAACCGCTCGCGCCTCCGCCATCGGTTGCAGCAGCCCCGGCAGGGCCCCCGGCGTGGCAGTCGGGCGCCGGCCAGGCGTCAGCACCGGTTCCGGCCAGCCATGTCCCCGCGTCGTCCCACGCTTCGCCTCCGGCGCCACCGGCGTACGCGGAATCCGCCGCCGTCGCGCGCCGCCCCCTGGGCGTGACGATCGACGACGTGCCGGGCGACCAGATGCCGCCTGTCAACGCCACGCGCGTGGACGTGAACGACCAGGCCCGCGCGATCGGCACGCAGATCGCCGCCACGCAGAAGGGCTTTCTGCCGTACGAGCAGGTGGCGGGCAATCCCCAGCAGCTGCAGGCCGACTACGAGCGCCTGCGCCTCAGCCACGAGCTCAGCCGCGAGATCGCGCTCGAACGCGATCTGCCCACGCTCTTGAACAAGATCCTGATGACGATCTTCAAGTTCGTGCGGGCGGACCGCGGCGTCATCTTCCTGATGGACAGCAACGCCGAGCTGCGCCCCGGCGCAAGCCTGCGCCGCGACGGTACCGACGCACCGATCAGCGTGTCGTCCACGATCATGAATCACGTGATCAAGGAGCGGGCCACGGTGCTGACCCACGACGCGGCCATGGATTTCGCCGCATCGAAGGGCAAGAGCATGATCCTGAACCGGATCAGCTCGGCCATCGTCGCGCCGCTCCTGCACAACGACGAGATCCTCGGCGTGTTGTGGCTCGACAGCGAGACGCTCGCGCAGTTCCAGCCGAAGGACATGGAGATCGTGACGAGCATCGCCGCGCAAGCCGGCATGTTTATCGAGATCAACATCCTCGGCAAGAAGATCGAAAAGGAGATCATCAACCGCGAGCGTTTCAGCCGGCTGCTCTCGCCCAACGTGGCCGAGCGCGTGCTGTCGGGCGAGCTCGAGGTGAAGAAGGGCGGTCAGCTCGTCGAGGAGTGCACCGTCTTCAACTCCGACATCCGCGGCTTCACGCGCATGAGCGAAGGCGCACGCCCGGAAGGCATCGTCGAGATGCTCAACGAGTACTTCGAGCAGATGGTCGAGACGCTGTTCAAGTACGAGGGCACGCTCGACAAGTTCATGGGCGACGGCATCATGGCGCTGTGGGGCGCGCCGGTGGCGCATCCCGACGACGCGCTACGTTGCGTGAGCTGCGCCATCGAGCAGATGGAAGCGCTCGGCAAGTTCAACAGAAAGCGCATGGAGCTCAACGTCCCGCCGCTGGCCGTGGGCATCGGCGTCCACACCGGGCCGCTGGTCGCCGGCTACATCGGCAGCTCGAAGGCACTCAGCTACACGGTCATCGGCGACACTGCGAACACCAGTGCGCGGCTGTGCGGCATCGCCTCCGCAGGGCAGATCCTGGTGAGCGAAGGGACGCTGGCGCGGCTGCAGAACAAGTTCGAGTACGAGGAGCTGCCGCCCGCCCAGCTGAAGGGCAAGGAAAAGCCCTTCCGCGTCTTCAACGTCAAGAGCTACCGGCCGAGCGCGCAGGTCCCGGCCGCCGTCGAGACTGGTTAGACCTGTTGGGTTCGCCGGGGGCTCACCGCCGCCGGCCCGCCCGCGGCCGCAGCGCACTGCCGCTTCGCGTCAATCCACGCGCTCGACTCCCGGGCGGCTTCGCGGCAGGCTTGGCGCTCCCCATGGCCCACGTCCTCGCCTTCGAACGACCGGTAGTGGAACTGGTCTCGCGCGTGCGCGAGCTCAGGCAGCTCGCCAGCGAGGATCCGCACTTCACCGTCGAGCTCCGGCGGCTCGAGGACAAGGCGGCCAAGCTGGCGCGCGAGGTCTTCGACAACCTCTCGCCGATGCAGAAGGTGCAGCTCTCGCGGCACCCCAGCCGCCCCTACACGCTGGACTACATCTCGCGGCTGTTCAGCGACTGGATCGAGCTCGGGGGCGACCGGCGTTTCGCGGACGACGCCTCGCTGGTGGCAGGGCTCGCGCGCTACCACGGCCGCAGCGTGGTGGTGATCGGCCACCAGAAGGGGCGCAACACGAAAGAGAACATGCGGCGCAACTTCGGGATGCCGAACCCGGAGGGCTACCGCAAGGCGATCCGCCTGTACCAGATGGCCGACCGCTTCGGGCTTCCGGTCATCACGTTCATCGATACGCCGGGCGCGTTCCCCGGCATCGAGGCAGAGGAGCGCGGCCAGAGCGAAGCCATCGGTGCATCGCTCGAGGTCATGGCAGGCCTGGGCGTGCCAGTCGTCACCACGATCATCGGCGAGGGCGGCTCGGGCGGCGCGCTGGCGCTCGGGGTGGCCAACCGAGTGCTCGTGCTCGAGTTCAGCTACTACTCCGTCATCACGCCGGAGGGCTGCGCCGCGATCCTGTGGAAGAGCGCGGACAGGGCCGGCGAAGCGGCGGCGCGTCTGAAGATCACCGCGCCCGACCTGCTGGAGCTGGGCGCGGTGGACGCGATCGTCGACGAGCCGGCCGGCGGCGCCCACCAGGATCACGACGAAGCGGCAAAGCTGCTCGACAGCGCGCTGTTCGAAGCGCTCGTCTCCATGGACGGCCTGTCGCCGGACGAGCTCCGCGACGACCGCTACCAGCGCTTCCGTCGTCTCGGGTCGTTCGTCGCCTGAGCGCGCCGCCAGCGCTGCTATCGTCGCCCCATGGCCGGGGCGAAGCGCGCGTGGATATACGGGATCGCGCTGGCGATCGCCGGACTGTGCGTCGTCGCGGCGGTCGCAGCGTGGCTGGCCGTCCGGAGCATGGGCGTGCCGCGCGTCAACGCCGAGCCCATTCCCTCGCCCGACCGGACGAAGCTCCTGGCAACCCGCGTGAACCGGAGCCGCGCCGACCTCACCCGGTACCTCGACGTTGAATTCGACGTCCTCGACGCGAAGACCGGAGCCGTGCTGTTCCACCGCGTCACCTCGGCCTCTGCCCGGATGCGCTGGTCGATGCGCTGGCTCGACCGCCACGAGATCCAGCTCACGAGCTCGGACATCGGAAACCGGTGCTGGCGGGAGGCGTCGAGCGGGACATGGACGTCGACGCCCTGTCCGCCGTGATCAGGATCGCAGCCGGTCGGCAGTGTGCTATGCGGCGAGCAGGGGTGCGCTCTTTCTTCCACGGAGACGACGATGATTGAAGAAGCCATCGAAATCACGACGCCGGACGGCACCAGCAAGGGTCATGTGTTCCGTCCCGACAGCGGAAGTCATCCGGGCGTGGTGTTCCTGACGGACATCTTCGGCATCCGACAGTCGCAGGACGACATGGCACGCCGGCTTGCGGGCGCGGGCTACGCGGTGCTCGTGCCAAACATCTTCTACCGCGCCGGCGAGCCGCCCATGTTCAACTTCACGCCGCAGTGGGGCGAGGAGAAGACCATGAAGCGCTTCGGCGAACTGCGCGATCCGATCACGCCCGAAGCCATCGAGCGCGACGTGGCAGCCTACGTCGACTTCCTCTCCAAGCGCGAAGGCGTATCGGAGGCGCCGATGGGAGCGGTGGGCTTCTGCTTCTCGGGCAAGCTGGCGCTCTACGCCGCAGCGCTCCGCCCGGAGCGCGTCGGCGCGGCCGCGTCGTTCCACGGCGGACATCTGGCCACCGACGACGAGAAGAGCCCCCACCTGCTCCTGCCCCGCGTCAAGGGGCGACTCTACTTCGGGCACGCGGTCGAGGATCGCAGCATGCCGAAAGAAGCGATCGAGAAGCTCGCCCAGGCGCTCGCCAAGTGGGGTGGGAAGTACGAGAGCGAGGTCTACGACGGCGCTCGCCACGGCTGGACCGTTCCGGACAACGGCGCCTACGCGAAGGAGCCCGCCGAGCGCGCCTACAAGAAGCTGACCGAGGTGTTCGCGGCGGCGCTCGGGTAGACGCGCCTAGTTGCAGCCGAGCTTCGGCTTGACCAGGGACACCACCGGCGTGCTGTCGATGCCGCAGTGGTCGGTGCTCTTGTCGGCCGAAGCGTCGATCGGATCCAGCTGCTCGAGCCCGCACTGTCCGTTGTCGCACACGACGTTGACGGCAGGCGCGATGCAGGCGGTGCACATGTTTTCGCAATAGGGCCACAGGGCCGCGGCGCCGTTGTCGTAGTCCTGCTTCGAAACCACCTGCGCCTCGTTGACGCAACCGTTGATCACCACGCAGCAGTCCGAGTTCTTCGTGCAGGTGACTGGGCCTTGCGTGATGGCGCTCCACTTCGTCGCGTCGCCGTGACACGAGCCTCCGTCCGCACCGCCGCTGCCCGCGGTGCCCCCGCTGCCGGAACTGCCACCGGAACCGGAGCTTCCGCCCGACGCGCTGCTGCCGCCCGTCCCCCCGCCGCGGCTTGGGCTGCTGTTGCTGCTGCACGCGGCGCCGAGCGGCGCCGCGGAAAGAACGACCAGGGAACAAAGCCAGATGCGCATGAGCTTCATGATAGCGGATCGGCACGCGCGGCGCGTGCTCGTACGCCCTGCCAAGGAGCGCCTAGTTGCAGCCCAGAAGCGGCTTGACCGGACCCACAACCGGCGTGCTGTCCACGCCGCAGCGGCTGGTGGTCTTGTCGGCCGAAGCGTCTGCGGGATCAAGCTCTCTCAGCCCGCACTGTCCGTTCGAACACACGACGTTGACCGCGGGCACCATGCAGAAGTTGCAGTCGTTGTCGCAGTAGGCCCACTGGTCCGCGATACCGCTATCGTAGTCCTGCTTCGACACGACCTGCGCCGCGTTGACGCAGCTGTTGATCACCACGCAGCAGTCGGAGTTCCTGGAGCAGGAAATGGTGCCGGTCGCCGCCGCCCACTTCGTCTTGTCGCCGTGACAGGAGGCGCCCGCTGCGCCGCCGCTGCCAGACGTGCCGCCGTTGCCCGAGCCGCTATCGGCGCCGGCACTGCCGCCGCTCCCGCCGCTGCCCCCCGGGCTCTTCTCGCTGCTGCTGCAGCCGACAGGGAGTGTCACGATGGAGAACACCACTGAAGCGAGAACCCAGAGCCGCATGCTCGCCATGATAGCCGATCCGCGATCGCATCGAAGGAGTATGATGGCGGATCATGGCTTCGGTGACTGGCTGGGTGAGGGTGCTCGTGCCTGCGGCGCTGCTGATCGCGGCAGCGTGCGGCAGCTCGAAGAACAACGGCGGCGGCGCGGGCGGCAGCGGTGGCTCCGGCGCGACAGGCGGCGGAGGAGGCACGGGCAACACCGCGCCGGTGCAACCGGACGCCACCGACTACACCTACAAGCTGAAGGAAAGCACGAGCGCGCTGACGCTGTGGACGACACCGGCGACGCACAAGGTGCTGCCGAACGAGCGGGCGCCGAGCGCGACGAAGTCGGGGCTGAAGCTGGCCGCGGCGCGCGGCGAGTTCGAGCCGGCAGAGCTCGTGATCGATCCGGCCGGCGGCAGCGTGAAGGTGTCGATCGCGAAGTTTTCCGACCTGCCCGCCGGGCAGCGAGTCGCGCTGGCGAGCGTCGGCTACGAGCAGGGCTGGCCGGAGCACCTGACTCCCCTCGCCCCGGGCAGCCCGGTCACGCTGAGCGGCGCGCAGGCGCAGCCCATCTGGCTCACGGTCTACGTTCCCTACGGCACCACGAAGGGCGATCACACGACGACGCTCACGCTCACGCCGGGCTCCGGAGCGGCCATCAACGTGCCCGTCGCGCTGCACGTGTTCGACTTCGACATGCCGAAGGACATCCACTTCGCGACGCAGCTCAACGTGGACGTGAAGAGCCTGATCCCCAGCGGCGGCACTACTGAAGACGCCAAGACGCTGCTCTTCGAGCACCGCATGACGCCGAAGAGCGCCACCTGGCCGAGCGGGCTCGGCTACAACATCACCTGGGACAGCTCCGCCAACCCGCAGCGCTGCAGCGCCTTCTACGACGAGCCGAACGACGGCGCCCAGTACTCGATCAAGTCGTTGGCGAAGAAGTACATCCTGGGCCAGGGCTGGAACGGCGTCGGCTACCCCAATGCGATGCTGTTCCAGTTCGTGGACAACTCCACGCCGCGCCCGACGAGCTTCTGCGGGCAGAGCCTGGGGAGCGACCCCGCGGGCACCCCGGCGTACAACGCCGCCTGGTCGAAGTATCTCGCCGCGCTCGACCAGTACATCGTAGCGAACGGCTACGACAAGAAGGCGTACTACTACGTGCAGAACGAGCCGCAGAACGCGGCCGACTACAAGACCGCGGCGGCGCTGTGCCGGCTGACCAAGGCCGCCGCGCCACACCTGCGCATCGCGATCAGCGAGGAACCGAAGCCGGAAATCGCCGAGGACCCGGGCGGCGCCTGCGGCTACGACATCTGGATCGCCCACGTGCGCGCCTACCAGGAGAAGTACGCCTGGCAGCGCCAACGCGACCACGGCGAACAGGTGTGGTTCTACAGCCTGGACCAGGATCCCGACCCGTACTTCAACCCGACGCGCGTCGACACGCAGGGCATGCACGAGCGCATCATCCCGTGGGTCGCGTGGGGGCGGCGCATCCGCGGCTGGGCGTACTACGACGCGGGGCGCTTCTTCGACGGCGCGCAGCCGACCATCCGCGCGGAGCTATTGCGCGAGGGTTTCGAGGACTACGAGTACCTGTGGCTCGCCAACGGCAAGGCGTATCCGGTGGTGGACCAGGCCGGTCCCGCCGACGCAACGGCCAAGAGCGTCGCTTCGGGGCTTACGAGCTGGACCAAGGACGCCGACGCGTTGATGGCGTTGCGCTACGAGCTGGGCCGCTACATCGAGGGCTCACGCTCCACGCTGCCGGTGCTCGAGGCGAACAGCAACGTGCGCAAGCGCGGGGCGTACTACCTGAACTTCCAGGATCCGAAAGGCCAGCCCGCGGCAAGCCCGCTGGTCGTGGGCGGCCACACCTACATGAAGATCGGCTGGGACCCGTGGGACGACAAGAAGGGCTACGGCTGGAGCGGGCAGTACATCAAGGATCCGTCCATCGCGCTCTTCGGCTTCGACAGCGTGTCCGGCTTCCCCGTCACGCAGCAGAGCTACGTCTACGACGACTACGGCCGCGACAACCTGTTCGAGTTCGCGATCGAGAACGGCAAGTACACCGTGACCGTCGCCGTCGGCCGGCCGGCGAAGGGCTACCCGAACGACCCGCACAATCTCTCGGTCGAGGGCACGAAGCTCGTGGACGACGAAGTGACGACTGACGCCCAGCCCGTCATCGTCAAGAGCACCACCGTCGACCTCACCGACGGCGCGATTCTCGTTCGTGGTAGGCGGCAAATCCGCCAAGACCGGCGACTACGCCTACACGTTCCTCGACTCGATCGACATCGAGCCGGCGAACTGAGCCGCGCCGCGCGGACCGGCGCGCCCCCTTTTGACGGTGAAGGACCTCGTGGGTAGCCTGGAAGTGGCAGGGATGATGAGGAGAGCTCTCTGCAAGACCCGTGTCTCGGTCTGCTTCGCAGCTCTTTTCGGCTGCGCGCTGCCGACGCTGGCTTGCTCCGGCGGCGAGCAGAGCGCGGGGCCGGGACACGCCTCCGATGCCGGACCTGGAGCGGACGGAAGCGCCCTGTCTATTTCCAGCCTCGCGGCCGTGGAAACCCCCAATAACGTCCTGGCGTTCGACGTTCTCGTGGAGCTCGTCGCTGGCAGCCGATACCGCGCTCGATGTCGCGTGCAACGGTCTGGAACCCTGGACGATCTCCGACCCCACGCCGACGACGAAGCACCATGTCTTCCTGATGGGGCTCGCCACCGGCAGAGCCTGCACGCTCACCGCCGGGTCGTCGGCAGGAAAGGCGAGTGCCAGCGAGAAGACGACGATCGACGTCGGCGACCTGCCCGACTTTCTGCCGCAGGTCGAGCTCTCGGTGCCACCGACCCAACAGGCCGCCGGGGGCTGGACGCTCGTGAATCTGTCGAACACGCGCCTCGGCATCCAGTACACCGTGGCACTCCTGGACGAGCAGGGACGCTACCGCTGGTACTATCAGTTCCCCAGCATCTACTCGGGCTCGGACACACCCGTCATCCCGTACGAGGACGGCGTGGTGTTCGGCGGCGACGAGCTGCCCATGGCGTACGTGACCTGGCAGGGCGAGCTCGTGTGGCAGGGCGCGTACGGCAACCACGAGGTCCGGCCTGCGGAAACGCCGGGGGACTTCTACTACATCACGGACAGCAACTGCGACTCGCTGACGAATGGCACGTCCGCCGTGGCCGAGTACAGTTCCGCGGCTGTCCACCGGATCTGGCTGTGGAAGCTCTGCGATCACTACACGCCGCCCCAGGACGTGCCCGACTGGTCCCACATGAACACGGTGGCACTGTTCCCGGACCCCACGTTCCTGATCGCCTCGTCACGGAACCAGAACTCGATCTTCAAGATCAAGCGCGCCACCGGGGACTTGATCTGGGTGATGGGCTACCACGGCGAGGTGGAGGACGGTTTCCACGGCGACTTCACCATCCCGGACACCGACCGCTTCTACCACCAGCACGACACGACCGTGCTACCGAACGGGCACATCCTGATGTTCGACAACGGGCGGGCCGGTGTCCGCAAGTGGAGCCGCGCGCTCGAGCTCGCGTACACCTACGATCCATCCGGCACGAGCGAGGCCCACGCCGTCTGGCAGTTCCGTCACGACCCGGATATCTTCGCCCGCATCTGGGGTGGCACGCAGCGGCTCGACAACGGCAATACGCTCGTCTGTTTCGGCTCGATCGATCTGGGCACGCAAACGACGATCAGCGAGGTCTCGAGCGCCTCGAAACCGGTATGGGAAGTCCGGATGCCCCCGTACTGGGGCGTGTATCGCGCTCGCCGCATGACAACCCGGCCGCGCGGCGCGGTCATCCTCTGACACCGGCTCACGCCTGGGCGCTCTCGCCTTGCCGGGCGCCGCACATGTCGATGATGGCCACTAGATCAGCGGCCGCAAACGGCTTGGCCAGAAACCGCGCGTCGAGATCCTGCACCCATGGACTTGCCTCGAGCCGCTCCGGGTAGCCCGACATGAAGACGACCCCGACCCCGGGGCGAAGGCGCAGGACCTCGGCGGCGGTGTGCGGGCCGTCCAGACCCGGCATCACCACGTCGGTCAAAAGCACATCGAACGGCGTGTCGCGCTGGGCGCAGGCTACCGCGTCGGCGCCGCTTTCGACCGTGATCACCGCATAGCGCGCCGCCTCGAGGATCCTGCGCGCGACGTTGCGGACTGCCGGCTCGTCCTCCACCAGAAGCACCGTGCCTCGCACGGACGCGCGGACGGTGGCGGACGGCGCTTGCTCCTTGTCCTGTTCCCGCTGTACCGCTGGCTGCGCTTCGGGCAGGTAGAACCGGAAGGTGGTGCCCCTTCCCTGCTCGCTTTCTACCTCGACCCTCCCGCCGGACTGCGTCGCGATCGCATAGACGGTCGCGAGTCCCAGCCCCGTTCCCCTGCCGGGCCCCTTGGTGGTGTAGAAAGGCTCGAAGATGTGAGGCAGCGTCACGTCGTCGATACCATCTCCACTGTCGTGCACTTCCAGCATCACGCAGGCCCCCGGGTCCTCATGCGCCGCGCCCCCGGCTTCACGAGCCACGCGGATGTCCACGCGACCCTCGCCGGCTATCGCATCGCGCGCGTTGAGCACCAGGTTCATCACGACCTGCTCGACCTGCGCGGGATCGGCCAGCGCATACAGCTCCTCTTCGGGGGTCTCGAGATGGAGAACGATGCTCTTGCCGAGCGTCCGTTCGAGAATGCCCACCAGCCCGGTCACGATTGGCGCGATGGAGACCACCCGCGGCTTGCGCCTCTCGCGGCCGGCAAACGTGAGTAGCTGCTTGGTCAACGCCGCAGCGCGCTCGGTCGCTTCGCCGATCCCCTTCGCCAGTTCGGCCGAGCGCCCTCCCTCGTTGGCAATCATATCGGCGGAGGCGCCGATCACCGTGAGCAGGTTGTTGAAGTCGTGCGCGACCCCGCCCGCCAGGCGGCCGACGGTCTCCATACGCTGCGCCTGGAACAGCTGTTGTTCCAGCTGTCGCGCCTCCGTGATGTCGCGAACGAAGCCCTGGTAGTGAAGCGTCCTTCCGAGGTCGTCGCGAATGCTGCGCCCGTAGAGCTGGACGGTAACCTGCTTTTTGTCCTTGCGACGCCACGAGAGCTCGGTCGCTTCGAGTGTCGTTCCATCTGCCGACTGGGCCGCCAGGCGCCGCCGATCGGCCGGATCCGCGTAGAAGCCCTCGGCATTCCTGCCAATGAGCTCCGCCGGAGATGCGTAGCCGAGGATGCGTGCAAAGGCCGGATTCGCATCGAGAATGGTTCCGTCAACGCGCGTGCGGAACACCCCCTCGATCGCATCCTCGAACAGGCTCTTGTAGCGCCCTTCACTCGCCTTGAGTCCGTCACGCGCCCGGTCGAAATGCAGCATCAAGAAGCCAGCGCCGATCGCCACGCGGAGCATCAGCGTAACCATCATGCCCCACGGAGCGAGACGGACGTGGCTGCCAAGTAGAGGGAAATCGAAGTAGTTCACTCCCAGGAGTACGAGGGCGATGCCGGGCATCCAGGCGCCCCCCCCGGACATGTCCGCGGCGCGGAGCACGGTGATGCCGGTCCATGCCGTGGCCAGAGCCAGAAACGCCATCGGCGCAAACATCGGCAGCGGCCACGGCACTCCCAACCATTTCATCACGCCGGCGCACACGATCGAGAGGGGCGCCGCAATCCACCAGCCGCGCCCCATGGGGCGCGCTGCGAACTCGGTCGTCCCGCGCATCAAGAGCAGCGACTGCCCGAGCACTGCAAACGCCGCGACCCCTTCGAGGAGCGCACCTCCTCCTCGAGCGATGATCATGGCGCTGCCCGCCACGCTGGCCCCGGCGTCCGCCAGCCATGCGAGAGCCCACAGCCGCAGGTGCGGCGACGGCTCCTTCGCGTGGATACTTTCGAAGATCCATGCGAGCAGGACATCCGCAAGCACGAGTCCTACCGAAATCGACAACAACGCCGGCACGGCCAAGTCCTCTCCCCCCCGGTTCGAGGGTAACGCCCCGCGGGCATTCTTGCGAGGGGCTCGACAATCTGGCCTCACAGCCAGTCAGCGCCGCGACTGACAATCTGTGAAGTAGTCGATTTCTTGAGGAAACCCGCTGGCGCAGGCCTGCTGTGGCGAGATGGCACACTCCCCCGGGCGGCGGGCGCTACGCGACGAGCAGCCGCTCGAGCTCGAGCGTGCCGGGATGCAGCGTCCACATGGCGCGGCCGCGTTCTACGAGCGAGACCTGCGCCGGCCGTAGCGGGGGAAACGCGGGCCGACCCACCAGCACGGCGCCGAGGGCGGAGATGCCGGGCTCGTGTCCGACCACGGCAACCGCGGCGCCGCGCGCGGCGAGCGCTTCCGCGGCGGCCTCGGGCGGCACACCCGGGCTGAGCGCGGGCAGCGTCGTGACCACGTCGTCGAAACCGATGCTGCGCGCGAGCAGCTCTGCGGTCTGCACCGCGCGCACCAGTGGGCTCGCGAGCAGGGCGTCGAGCGTCACGCCGTCCGCGGCGAGCTTCGCTCCGACCGCCAGCATCAGCTTCCGCCCCTCCTCGGAGAGGTAGCGATGCGCATCGACGAGCCCGGCGTGCTCCTGCACCGCGAGTGAATGCCGCACCAGGAAGACCTTCACGCCGGCAGCCTGGGGGCCGCCGACCTCCGGTGTCAACGGCTGGCCGGAAGACCCCGTATTTCCAGCATCTTGCCGCCTTGTGCGCAGACTTTGCGCAGGTGTGGGTGGCTTGACCACTATCTGCACCATGGCTAGGTTCCCGAGCCCGCGCAGATGCTGCCGGCGGGCTCTGGCCGCAGTTTGCATGGCTGCGCGGTCCCCAGCACAGGCGAGGAGCACTCATGGCAACGAAGATCGGTATCAATGGCTTCGGGCGCATCGGCCGCTGCATTCTGCGGGCGATCCACGACAACAAGATCGACGACCTGGAAATCGTCGCGATCAACGACCTCACGGACACGAGGACCCTCGCCCACCTGTTGAAGTACGACTCGGTCCACCGCACCTTCAAGACGGCTTCCGTCGGCCACACGGACAAGGGTCTGACCGTGGACGGTAGGGACATTGCCGTCACCGCTATCAAGGATCCCAAGGAGCTGCCGTGGAAGAGCCACGGCGTCGACATCGTGCTCGAGTGCACGGGCCTGTTCACCGACAAGAACAAAGCCATCGGCCACATCGAAGCCGGCGCGAAGAAGGTGCTCATCAGCGCCCCCGCGAAGAACCACGACCTGACCGTGGTGATGGGCGTGAACAGCGACCAGTACGACGGCTCGCAGCACGTCATCTCCAACGGCTCCTGCACGACGAACTGTCTAGCCCCGGTGGCGAAGGTGTTGCTCGACAACTTCGGCGTCGAGCGCGGCCTGATGACAACGGTGCACTCGTACACCAACGACCAGAACCTGCTGGACCTGCCGCACCGCAAGGGCGACCTCCGACGCGCCCGCGCCGCCGCGCTCAGCATGATCCCGACCAGCACCGGCGCCGCCAAAGCGGTCGCGCAGGTCATCCCGGCGCTCGAAGGAAAGTTCGACGGCCTCGCCATCCGCGTTCCGACGGCGGACGTATCGGTCGTCGATCTCAGCGTCACGACCGAGAAGCCGATCAGCGTGGCGGCGATCAACGCCGCGATGAAGAAGGCGGCCGAGAGCGGCCCGATGAAGGGCTTCCTCTACTACACGGAGGAAGAGCTGGTATCGAGCGACTTCATCGGCCACCCCGGCTCCAGCATCTTCGACGCCACCATGACCAAGCAGATGGGCGACCGCTTCGCGAAGGTGTTTTCCTGGTACGACAACGAGTGGGGCTTCTCGATGCGCATGATCGACCTGGCCCGGCTCGTAGCGAAGAAGCTCTAGCCACACGGGGGGTTTTCATGGCCACGACTCTTTCGGGCATCCGCTGTATCGACGAGCTCGAGCTGGAGAATCGACGCGTCTTTCTGCGCGTGGACTTCAACGTTCCGCTCGACAAGAAGACGCAGAAGATCACCGACGACGAGCGCATCGTCGCGGCGCTGCCGACCATCCGCCATGCCATGGAGGCCGGCGCGCGGGTGATCCTGGCGTCCCATCTCGGCCGGCCGAAGGGCAAGGTCGTTCCGGAGCTCGGGCTGGAGCCCGTGGGCGCGCGGCTCAGCGAGTTGACGGGTTGGGACGTGCTCCTGCCCGACGACTGCGTCGGCGACGCGGCCAAGAAGGTCGTCAGCGACATGCGCGACGGGCAGGTCGTGCTGCTGGAAAATCTCCGTTTCCACGCCGAGGAAGAGAAGAACGACGAAGGCTTCGCACGCGAGCTGGGCTCGCTGGCGGACGTCTACGTCGACGACGCGTTCGGCGCGGCTCATCGCGCTCACGCCTCGGTCGAGGCGCTACCCCGGCTGATGCGCGAGCGCGCAATGGGCTTCCTCGTGCGCGACGAGATCACCGCGCTCGGCCGCATCACGGGCTCGCCCGAGCGGCCCTTCGTGGCCGTCCTGGGCGGCGCAAAGGTGACGGACAAGCTCGGCGTCATCGAAGCCCTGCTCGGCAAGTGCGACGCGCTGTGCATCGGCGGCGCTATGGCCAACACGCTGCTGGCCGCGCGCGGCGCCGACATGAAGGCGTCGAAGATCGAGGAAGATCAGCTCGCCCTCGGCCGCACGCTGCTGGAAAGGGCGCGCGAGCGCGGGGTGGACGTGCTCTTGCCGACCGACGTGGTGGTAGCCGGAGGCCTCGACGCGACCGAGGGACGCACGGTCAAGGTCGGCGAGGTGCCCGAAGGGCAGATGGCGCTCGACATCGGCCCCGCCTCGGTGCAGGCCTTCAAGGAGCGCATCGAGAAGGCGAAGACCGTATTCTGGAACGGCCCGATGGGGCTGTTCGAGAGCGCGGCGTTCGCCGGGGGGACCGCCGGGGTCGCACGCGCCCTGACCGAATCGCGCGCCTTCACGGTGGTGGGCGGCGGCGACAGCGCCGCGGCCGTGCGCGGCCTCGGCAAGGACGTGGCCGAGCGCATCGGGTTCATCTCGACCGGCGGCGGCGCCGCGCTCGAGCTGCTCGAGGGCAAGAAGCTGCCCGGGATCGAGGCGCTGCGCGCCCCGGGCTCCACCGACTGACGGGAGACACACATGGCACCGCGCCGACAGCCGCTGATCGCCGGCAACTGGAAGATGCACCACGGCGGCGGCTCCGGCCGCGCCCTGGCCCACGACATCGTGACCGGCTGCGGGGATCTCGCGGCGGTCGACGTGGTCGTCGCGCCGCCTTTCACGGCCCTGGCCGCCATCGCCCACGAGGTGCGCGGCAGCCGCGTCACCGTGGCCGCGCAGAACCTCCATCCCGAGCCCAAAGGCGCCTTCACCGGCGAGGTGAGCGCGCCCATGCTGCTGGAATCCGGCTGCTCCTGGGTGATCATCGGCCACAGCGAGCGGCGGCATCTGTTCGGCGAAAGCGACGATTTCGTCCAGCAGAAGGTCGCGGCCGCTATCGCCGCGGGCCTCAGGCCCATCGCCTGTCTGGGCGAGACCCTGGAGGAGCGTGAAGCGGGCAGGACGCTCGAAGTGGTGTTCCGGCAGCTCGACGTTTTCATCAATCATTTCGCGAACAAGCCTGCCTTCGGCGTGATGGCCTACGAGCCGGTCTGGGCCATCGGCACGGGCAAGGTGGCCACCGCCGAGCAGGCGCAGGAAGTGCACGCAGCCCTGCGCGGCCGGCTCGCCGAACGCTCCACGGAGCTGGCGCAGGGCACCCGCATCCTGTATGGAGGCAGCGTCAAACCGGACAACGCGGCCGGCCTACTCGGCTGTCCGGACATCGACGGCGCCCTCGTAGGAGGCGCGGCGCTCGATGCGGCGTCCTTCGCGAAAATCGTGGAAGCGGCGCCGTCGCAGGTCTAGCCCCACACATCCGCAGTCGTCATGCTCGAGCTTCTCCACACCCCCCTCCTCGTCCTGCACATCTCCGCGTGCATGTTTCTGATGCTCGTCGTGCTCCTGCAGCCCGGCCAGAGCGGCGGGCTTGGCGCGCTGACAGGCCAGGGCGCCACGCAGGTGTTCGGCGGGCGCGGCGCCGGCACGTTCCTGTCCAAGACGACCTGGGTCACCGCGACCATCTTCTTCGTCACGAGCATCACGCTGGCCTACGCGTCGTCGTCCAGCGACGAGTCGCTGCAGCAGCGCGCCAAGAGCGCGCAGCATCAGGACACGATCCCGGTCAAGGCACCGGCGAAGAAGTAGCTGCCGCGGCGGCCGAGGAGCGATGTCGTCCGGCAGCGGGGCCATCGCCGAGGCAACAACCCCCGACCCGACCATGACCACGGCGACGCGCCGCGACGCACTGCTCGTCGCGGGCGCGAAGGTCCTGGTGTCGCTGGCTGTGTTGTGGACCGGTTTTCGCGCGGTCAGCGACGACGACTTCGCGCGCGTCGTGATCGCCCAGCGCTTCGCGCACGCGCCGTCGCTCGATCCGAGCGGCACAAGCTGGCTGCCGCTTCCGTTCTGGCTCAACGGCGGCGTGATGGACGTGTTCGGCAGCAGCATCGACGTGGCGCGCGCGACGGCCTTCGTGCTCGGCATCGCCGCGGCCGTCGTGGTCCACGTCGCGGCGCGCTGGCTCGGCGCCTCGCGACGCGGCGCGCTGCTCGGCGCGCTCCTCGCGTGCTGTATCCCGTATGCGGCCTGGCTCGGCGTAGCGACGGTACCCGACTATCCGACGGCCGCGCTGATCCTCTTGGGAGCGGCGGGCGCCGCCGCGCCGCCGCGCCAGCGCTTCATCGCCTCGCTCGCGCTCGCGGCGGCATGCCTGTCGCGCTACGAGGCCTGGCCGGTCGCGGCGGCGTTCGCGCTCTTCGCCGTGTGGGACGCATTCCGCCGCCGCTCGTGGTGGTTCGGCGCAAGCGCGCTGGTGGCCGCGGCGGGGCCGCTCGGCTGGATGCTGCACGGCGTGATGGCGCACGGTGACGCGCTGTTCTTCGTCAATCGCGTGGCGGCGTACCGCCGCGCTGTCGGCGCGGCTCCCGCGTCCGTGCTGGTGCGCCTGACGGCCTTCCCGCTCAGGGTGCTGCGCTGCGAGCCGGAGGTCGCAGTGGTGTCGCTGGCAGCGCTCGGCGCGGCCGTCTCCCTCGGTCTTTCGACGGAGCTCCGCCGCTATCGCCGCGCGGGGATCCTGCTGCTCGCGTTGCTGGTGTTCCTGGTGGTGGGCGATCTGCGCGACGGCGCGCCGACGCATCACGCCGAACGCGCGGTGCTGGCCATCTGGCTCGCCGGCGCCGTGCTGACCGGCGATCTCGCCCTGCACGCCTGGAGGGCCCTCCACGGGCGCGGCCGCGGCGTGTTCACGGCGCTGCTGGTCGCGGGCGTCGCGCTCGCCACGCTGATGGTCCGGCCCTGGTTCGCCCGCCGCGACGCATTCATCGACCGCGAGCCCGAGATCGAGGTGGGCGAAAAGGCGCGCCATGCGGTCCTTCCGCATGGCGGGCGGATACTGATCGACACGCCGGACTTCGCTTTCTACGCCATCATCGCCGGGCTCGGCCGCCCGTCGCAGGCCGTCCCGCTCGACGATCACGACCCGCGCCACCCGCGTCCGCCCGACCCGTTCAGCTCGACGGCGACGCTGCGCGCCCGGGCCCGCGCGGCGCACGCGCGCTACCTGATCGCCACAGGCGCCCACGTGCTCTCGCTCCCGGATGCCGGCGACATCCTCGCCGGCAGCAGCCGCTACATGCTCGTCCGGCTGCGCCCCTAGAAGCAGGCCAGGAGCTGGACGACCGCATACGGGCTGAAGGCGAACTTCTGCCAACCGCCGGTGGCGGTCAGGGCGAACATGATATCCGGTCCCTTGCCCGCGCCGTCGCCCCACACCTGGTACCGGTAGATATCCGAGGTGGTCTGGATGAGGAAGTACATCGACGTTCCCTTCGTGACCTTCGGCCGGTTGGGAAACTTGAACAGGATCTTGCTCTGCTTGGCGGGAACCGCATTGCCCGTGAGCGTCGCTGTGTCGAGCAGGGTGGACTTGCCGCCGGGCACGCCGACGTAGGCAGCCAGCGTCAAGTTACCGATCTTCAGACCCTTGACCTGCTGGGACAGCATCACCAGCGTCACGGCCGCGAGATTCCCGTTGCGCCCCGGCACGTAGGTCACGGCCTCGGGGCTGGTGGGCGAGACGATGCCCTGGAATCCCACACTCGCGACTGTGTAGCTCATGTCGACACCGACCGTGCGGTCGTCGGACGTTCTGGCATACCGTCTTGCCGGGAGAGGTGGAGCAGACGTAGCTCGATGTGCTGCAGATGCCGCACACGGTCCCGACCGTGGGCGTCCCCTCCATGCACACCATCGACGTGCCGCTGCACTGGTAGGTGCCGCAGCTGCCGCAGGTGCCGCCCACGGTGCCCGGCAACGTGCCACAGCCGCCGCAGGCGTTGGTGTCGTCCGGCGTCTCGCACACCGTCTTGTCGGTGCCGAAGCAGACGTATTGGCTCGTGCCGCACTTACCGCACTTGGCGCCAGGCTGGTTCACGAGAGCCGTGCAGCCGCCGCAGGCGTTCGTGTCGTTCGCGTTCTGGCACGCGGTCGAGTCCTTGCCCGTACAGGCGTAGCTGCTCTTCCCGCACGTGCCGCAGCTGGTGCCCGGCGGGTGCGACAACACCGTGCAGCCCTTGCAGGCGTTGGTGCCGGGGTCGTTGCAGACCAGGCTCTTGTTGTCGGTGGAGCACTCGAGCTGGCCGCAGCTGCCGCAGGCGCCGCCGATCGAGCCGCTGAGCGTGGTGCACGTACCGCACGCATTCACGTCGTTCGGGTTCTGGCAGGTCGTCGACAGGTTGTCGGGGGAGCAGACGTACTGCGAGGTGCCACAGGTCCCGCAGCTCGTACCGGGCGCCGGGGTCTTCACCGGGTCGCTGCACTTGGTGGTCTCGGTCGTGTCGCAGGCGTACTGGCCCGAGCCGCACACCCCGCAGGACGTGCCGGGCGGGTTTGCCAGCGTCGTGCAGCCGTTGCACGTGTTCGTGGGCGTAGCGCCACTGCACTTCAGCGCGTCGGTGCCGTTGCAGACCAGCTTGCCGCCGCAGGTACCGCAGCTGTCGCCCGGCTTGCCGGCGAGCGTGGTGCAGCCGCCGCAGAGGTTGGTACCGGGATCGTTGCAGACCAGGCTCTTGCCGTCGGTCGAGCACTCGAGCTGGCCGCAGGTCTTGCACGGGTCGCCCACCTTGCCGCTGAGCGTCGTGCACGTGCCACAGGCGTTCGTGCCCGGGTCGTTGCACACGAGCTTCGTGCCGTCGGTCGAGCACTCGAGCTGTCCGCACTGTCCACACGGGTCGCCGACCGCGCCGCTGAGGATCGTGCACACGCCGCACTGGTTCAGACCGGGGTCGCCGCACTCGAGCTTGGTGCCGTCGGTCGAGCACTGGTACTGACCGCACTGGCCGCACAGATCGCCGGGCAGGACGCCGCCGAGGTCGGTGCAGGTACCGCAGGCGTTGACCGAGCAGGCCTCCGCGGCGGCGTCGCCGGAAGCGTCGGGCGCGGCGTCCGGCGTCGCGTCGGGCGCGGCGTCCGGCGCCGCATCGGGCCCGGCATCCGGAGTCGCATCGGGCCCGGCATCCGGCTGGGCCGCGTCGGTGCTGACATCGGGCGCTGCGTCCGGAGAAGCCTCCACATTGCCGTCTGGGCCACTTCCATCGGGCACGTAGGACCCGTCGGCTCCGTACGGGTTGCCACCGTCGGGGTGCTTCTTCGATTCCTCGGAACCGCAGGCCGGCAGAAGGATGCCGATGAACAGAAGGGACAGAAAAAGCGTACGAATACGGAACATCGATCCTCCCGGGGAGCGAAGCGAGCCGCCTCCGATTGTCGGCCCAGCCCGACTATCGGGACAAGGCTTGATCCCTGTCGATGAAAAAGGGGTCGGAGCGATCCCTACACGACAAACCGGCTGGCCGGTTCTCAGCGGAGCAGGATTCGTGCATAATCGGGAAGATGCGACGGACGCTCCTGGCTCTGCTGCTCGCCGCGCCGCTCGCGCTGTCGGCACGGAGCGCGCGCGCGACGGGCCACAAGCTGCGCATCGCGACGATGGCACCGAAGAGCTCGTCGTGGGGCAAGCTGTTCAGCGTCTGGCAGCGCGCCGTCGACAAGAAGACGCACGGCCGGCTCGCGCTCACCGTCTACTACAACGGCGTCCAGGGCAGCGACGACACGATGGTCGGCAAGATGCGCAGCGGCCAGCTCGACGGCGCCGCGCTCACCTCGGTCGGCCTGTCCCGCATCTATCGCGACGTGATGGTGCTGCAGCTGCCCGGCGTCGTCGATTCGTGGGCGGAGCTCGACAAGGTGCGCGCGGGCCTTGGTCCCGATCTCGAGAAGGGCTTCGAGAAGAAGGGCTTCCACCTACTCGGCTGGGGCGACGTGGGGCTGGTGCGTCAGATGAGCCACGGCTTCGCGGTGCACCGCCCGTCGGACCTGCACGGCCATCACCCGGTCATGTGGCAGGGCGAACCGATGGCGCCGCTCGTCTACTCCAGCATTGGCCAGGTGGTGCCGGTCGCGCTCGGACCGATGGAGGTGCTGCCTGCCCTGCGCGCGCGCAAGGTGGACGTGGTCAACGCGCCGTCGCTGGCCGCCGAGCAGCTGCAGTGGACGCCCTACCTGGATCACATCGCGAGCACCGTCAGCGTTTGCGCCATCGGCGGAACAGTGATCCGCCAGAAGGCCCTCGACGACCTGCCCGCCGACCTCCGGAAGACCTTCTTCGAGCTCGAAGAGCGTCTGCAGAAGCTCAGCAAACACCGCGTGCGCCAGCTCGACGCCGCGTCGTACAAGCGCCTCGTCCGCCGCATGCAGGTCGTGAGCACAACCCCCGCCGATCAGGCCGCCTGGCGCAAGGTGCTGGTCCGCGCGGTCCAGCGCCTGGCCCAGGGGACGTACGACCCCGCTCTCATCAAGCGCGTGCTTGCGATCACCGGCAAGCACTGACCCGGGGGCCTGCTCCGCAGCAATTTCGCCCCGCCCGCGGGGCCCGACTACACTCCGCGCGTGATCGGAAAGCTCGGCCGCCGCGCCATCGACCTCTTGGTCGTGCTGTTCGCGCTGCTCGGCTTCGCCTTCGTCCCGCTCGGAAAGCACACCGCGCTCGAGCACGTCGTGGCGATCTTCTCCACCAGCCCCGCGCGGGACGCCGGCCACGAGCTGGTCGAAGCGACGGACCGGCTGAAGCGGCAGCTGCTGGGCGGCCTTCGCAGCGACACCGTCCCCTCCGCCGAACCGCCGTCGAACGCCGCGCCCGCCCGGCGCCGACGCCAGGGCGCAGCCCGCCGCGACGCCGGCCCGCCGGACGCTAGCCTCACCTGGGCCCCGTAGGCCCCGCTTCCCACGCCATAACTCGCCGCCGCGGGCGGCGCAGTACCAGGCCCGCCTACGGCAGCGCGGTGCGGTGCACCACAACGGGGCTGCCGACGGGACCGGTCGGGCCCTGATCGCTGATCACAAAGGTCGTCGTCGCATCAGGCGTCACGGAGGTGGTGAACGTACAGCTCATGCGCGTCCCGACGAAGGGCGTCAGCACGTTCACCCCGATCGCGTCGGTGGGCGCGCGGTTGTACAGCTGGCTGTACGTCACGTCGCTCTCCGCGCTCACCGGCAACAGGTTCGAATTGGTCAGCAGGTCCGGCATCTCGCCGACCCCGTCGCCACCGCTCAGGACGACGATCACGCCGCCCGCCCGCGCGAAGGCGTCCAGCGACGTGGCCCACGCGGTGCCAGCGGACCCGAGCGCGCCGGCCGGCGCGTTTGGCTGGTCGTAGACGAGGAACACGTCGTAGTCGAGCACGTTGAGCTTCTGTGAAACGCCGGCCACCGTGCTGACCGATGTGATGTTGTAGCTGCGACCGCGGGCGGCGGCGGCCCAACCGATGGTCTGGTCGACGCGCTGGCGCACGTTGCTCTGGACGTACTGGTCGTAGGCGAGGATGCGCATCGGGTTGGCGAACGGCAGGAACACCGCATTGCCCAGCAGCACCGTCTGCGACGAAGTCTGGAAGTTCTGCTGGTAGCTCATGCAGGCAGCGACGATGTGCCCCGCCTTCGCGCCCACGCACTTGCCGCCCTGGCAGAGCCCGGTCGGGCACACCTTGTTGCAGGACCCACAGTGCTTCGGGTCGCTGTTGGTGTCGACGCACTGGCTACCGCATTTCACCAGCGGCGCCGTGCAGAACGGCACGCACGCATAGCCGCCGTCGGACGGTGAACAGATCGGCGCAGCCGCCGTGCACTTCGTGTTGCAGTCGCCGCAGCGGCCCGGCTCGTTGTACGGCGGAGTGCACGCCCCGCCCTCGCCGCCGTCCGCGTTGCCGCCACCGTCGGCGTCCGGATTGCCGCTGTCGCCCGCGTCGGGATGGCCAGCATCGCCGGCGTCGGGCTTGCCGCCGTCGCCGCTCGTGACGTTGGCGTCGCCGCTGTCGGTCGGCGCCGCGTCCGCGTCGCGGCCGCCGTCCACGCCGCCCTCCGCCGCGCTGCCACAGCTGCCCGAGACGCACTGCACGCCCGCCGCGCACGCATGGCCGCAGCTGCCGCAGTGTGCGTGATCGGTCGAGATATCCACGCACTGGCCGCCGCACGTGGTGAGCCCCTCGCGGCACTTGCCCCCAACGACGCCCGTCTCCGTGCACGCCAGCGGCAGCAGCAAGGCGACCGCCAGGGCGAGCAGCAACACGCGCAGCCCTCTCACGGCTTCCCTCCGCCGGGCTTGTCTGCGGGCGCCGCGGACTTGCCCTGCGGCTGAGCGGGCTTTTCCGGTCTGGCGCCCGGCTTCGCGGGCTTCTCGCTCTTGTGGATCACCTTCTTCACCTCGCGCGTGACCTTGAACTCCACGCGACGGTTCAAGAACCAGGCATGCTCGGAGTTCTTCTTCACCAGAGGGCGGCTCGAGCCGAAGCCCTGATAGCTCAGCCGGCTCTCCTTGATGCCGTGCTTGACCAGATACTCGAGCACGGCCTTGGCGCGCATCGCGCTCAACCTCTTATTGTACGACGCCGGCCCCCGCTCGTCGGCATGCCCCTGCACATCGATGTGCACGTACTCCGGGTGATCGGCCAGCAGCTTGGTCAAGTGGTTGAGGAGCGGATAGCTCACGGGTCTGATGATCCAGGAATTGACGCGGAAGTGCACGCGGTCGTCGAGCACAATCTTGTCACCGATGACCCGGACTTGCTCCTCGTCGGGGCAACCGTCGTCGTCGGCGTAGCCGTTCTTCGTCTCCGGCTCGTTCGGGCAGAGGTCTTCCTTGTCCGGAATGCCGTCCTTGTCGTTGTCCGGATCCGGGCAGCCATCCTCGTCCTGGAAGCCGTCCACGTCCTCCGGCTCGTTCGGGCACTGGTCGACCTTGTCGGGGATCCCGTCCTTGTCGTTGTCCGGATCGGGGCAGCCATCCTGGTCCTGGAAGCCGTCCACGTCCTCCGGCACGTTCGGGCAGTGATCGACCTTGTCCGGAATGCCGTCCTTGTCGTTGTCTGGATCGGGGCAGCCGTCGGCGTCCTGGAAGCCGTCCTTGTCCTCCGGATCGTCGGGGCACTTGTCGACGTTGTCCTTGATGCCGTCGTGGTCGCGGTCACCGATCACGTGTCGAGCCGTGTCCCACATCACGTGCACGCCCAGGATCGCGATGTTCGCGTCGTCGGGGCGCAATGCGTCATTCGGCTGGAACACGTGCAGGTAGCCGAGCATCGGCCCCACGCCTAGCTTGCCGCGCTCGTAGAGCAGGTCGAAGCCCAGCTGCGCGTCCAGCATCCCGCGCGCCAGGCCGCCTGTCGCCGCGACCCCGCCCGAACCCGCTGCCCACAGCCCTGCCGCGCTCAGGGGCTTGCCGAACCGGTAGCTTCCAGCGAACGGCCGCACGCGTAGACCGATCCCGCCGGTGTAGGCCGTCGCGGAGCCCCCACGGGCGAGCGTCGGATCCTTCGGCGCGCTGCCCTGCGACAGCCACAGCGCGCCGAGCTCGAGCTGCACGCCTAGCTCGCGGGTCAAGGGCAGCTCGGCCGCGCCCAGCCCCGTCGCGCCGAAGCCGAGCTCGTCCTTCTGGTGGCCTGTGAAGGCGTGCGCCGCGCCCGCACCGGCGTGCAGACGCAACGGTTCGGCAGTTGCAGTCGAAGCACAGGCCGCCGCGAGGCAGACCGTGACCAGAGCAGGGAAGAGTGCGCGCATGGGTCGTCGTAGCTGTCCCTATCCGGGACGGCCGGACACGCGAGGAAGTTAAGCCCCGCAGATACCAGAGGATTTTCGCACGACTGGCACGCAAGGGGAAACCAGCCGCCCCCGACCGGCCAATCGCCCAGCTGGCCGGGGCTCGGCTGCGCCGCGTCATGATCGAGCTGCGGCGTCATCGCTGCGGCGTTGCCAGGCGCGGCTCACGACGCGCCGGCGGGCGGCTCGGCGGGGAACACTGCGGGACCGTGGCCCACGCGCATCACGAGGAACTGGTTCTTCGTCGCGCCGACGTTGATCTCGCGGTGGACGAGGCCAGGGGGGACGATGCCCATGGAGCCGTCGGCGCGCAGGTGCAGCCGCTCCTCGCCGAACTCGACGACGCACTCGCCCTGGAGCAAAAGGACGTAGGTGGTGTGCTCCCCGTGGTGGTGCCAGGGCGAGGCGCTGCCGGGATCGGTGGAAACGAAGCCCGCCCAGACGTTGCCGTCATCGACGCAGGCCTCGCGGTAGAAGCCGACGCCGGGCGGAGACGGCAGGGCGACGCGCTCGCTTGGCTTGATGATGGTAATGGCGTCGGTCGCGATGGCGGGCACGGCGGGCGCCTGCGGGGCGGGAGCGGCGGAAGTGGCGTTCTGGTTTTCGCTCGTGGTGGTCATGTTGGTCTCCTGAATCTGTGCGGTGGTGCTGGATGGGGCGGGGTTTTCGGGCTTGCACGCTGGATGCCCAGCGCCGCCCGGAGCTCGCCGGGCGGCGCTGGGCATCCAGGAGCGCGGGCCCACCTCGGTGACGACCTCGACGATCGACTCGGTCGGAGGGGCGGCGAAGTACTCGGCGAATCCCGCCATCGCTTCGCCGAACGCGGGCTGGCCGAGGAAGGCCTGCATCTGCTTCGCGTCGGCCCAGGTGCCGATGGTGACGATCTCGTTCTTCTCGCGGTCGGCGCTCATATTCGCGCCGCGCCAGGCGTCGAGGGGCCGCGCGAGCGGTGGGATCTTCTCGTCGAACAGGGCGCGGACGGCATCGATGCTGCCGGGCTTGAGCTGGATGGTGTGGATGGCGAGGTAGGTCTTGGTCATTGGTCTCTCTCCCTGACCGCGGTTGTCTGCGGCCACGAGAATGAACTTGACCCCGACCCATCAAGGGCCCGTCAAGGGAGCGTCAACGCGCCGCGAAAAGGTCGTAGTCAGTTGTTTCTGTGCGTTGACGATGCCGGCCTGAAGGCCGGTCAGCTCAAGCCGGCGCGCTCCATCATCGCCTTGAGCGCCGTGCCTACCGCCGGGTCCCGGTAGATGAACGTCACGGCGAATCGATCGAGCGAAAAGCCCGGCTCCTCGGCGTAGATCTCCTCGCACACCCGCGCGGCCGCCTCCGTGTCACCGACGGCCGCGTAGCAGGCGGCGAGGTGGCAGCGGTAGCGGTTCTGGGTCGGCGTCGCCGCGCGCAGCGCCTCGATGGCTTCGTCGTAGCGATCCTGCAGCATCAGCACGCGCCCGAGGTTGAATTGATAGAAGCCCGGGTGGAACGGGTTGCTGCGGATGGCCATGCGTGCGAAGCGCTCGGCCTCGGGCTGGTCGCCGAGGAAGCACAACAGAGCCGCCATCTGCGACTGGATGCGGTCGTCGTTGGGGTTGAGCGCGTAGGCGCGGCGCAGGTAATGCTCGGCCTCGTCGTAGCGACGGCGGAAGAGGTAGAGCTCGCCGATCAGGCGCACGCACTCCGTTTCCTCGTCGTCGATCGACTCGATCTCCTTCAGCTTCTTGAAGGCGTCGTCGAGGAGCGCCATGTAGCGCTTGGAGTTCATGCGCTCCGCCCGCCCCTGCTCGAAGTTCTTCGCGCGAGCGATGGCGCAGCTGAGCCAGCCGCGCGCGAGCGGGTAGTCGGGCTTCTTCTTCAGCGCCTCCTCGAAGAACGCCACGGCCTTGTCGGAGTCTTCGGGGGTGTAGCGGTGGTGGTGGAAGCGGCCGCGCAGCACGCACTCGTAGGCGTCGAGGTCAGCGGTCGCCTTGCGCCGCGCGCGGGCTAGCGCGGCGGCCTCGACGCGGCCGGCAACGGTGGCCACTACGCGCTGCACCAGCTCGTCCTGGAATTCGAAGACGTCGCCGAGCATGCCGTCGTTCTGCTGCGACCAGATCTGCGCGCCCTGGTCGGCATCGACGAGCTGGGTCGTCACGCGCACGCGGTCGCCTGACAGCTGCACACTGCCTTGCAGGATATGGTGCACGCCGAGCTGGCGTCCGATCTCCTGCGGCGTGAGCCCGCGGCCGCGCAGTGCGAACGTCGCCGAGCGCGACATCACGCAGAGCGACGAGAACTGCGACAGCGCCGTGGTAATGTCCTCGGTGAAGCCGTCGCAGAGGTAGTCGCGCGCCGGATCGGCGCTGAGGTTGTCGAAGGGCATCACCGCGATCGACGGCTTGTCCGGCAGCGGCAGCGTTGGAGCTCGTGGCGCGGGCGGCGCTTCGGCAGCAGCGCCGACTTCGGCTGCGTCGGCCGCTGCGCGGAGCTTCTCGTAGAGCGCTACCGTCTCGGGCGCGGGCGCCGCGTCCAGGTGACGCCGGAGCGCGTCCTGACACGCCTGGTACTGGGCGACCGCCTCGCTGCGCCGGCCGAGCCGCGCGTAGACTTCCATCAGCCCGCGGTGCGCTTCTTCGCAGGCCGGGCAGAGCTTGAGCAGACGCCAGTACGTCTCGGTGAGCGCCTCGTCCTCGCCCGCGCAAGCCTGCTGGGCCGCACAGCGCAGCAGCAGACGCTGTCCGGCGTCCTGCAGGCGCACCCGCGCGTCGCGCACGAAGTCGTCCGCGGGGTCTTCTCCGAACACCAGGCCCGGCAGCAGCGGACCGCGCACGTAGTGGGACGGGGCGCAGGCCGGCGCATCCTCGAGCAGCGATAGCCCGCCGAGCACCTCGTCGACATCGACGTGCACGCGCGAGAGTTCGAGGCCGACCTCGGTCCCGTCACTGACCAGCACGCCGTCGCCGAGAGCCTTGCGCAGCGACGACAGACATTGCCGAAGGCTCTGCCGCGCCTGCGCGTCCCCGCTACCCGACCAGAACAGCGACGCGAGCTCCTGTCGGGGAGCACGCTTGCCGTGGGCCAGCGCCAGATACGCGAGCACCCCACGCTGCTTTGCGGCCTGGATCGGGATCTCCTGCCCGTCCGGCCCTACGCACTCGAAGGGGCCGAGCAGACGCAAGGACATGCGCGCCGGGTCCGCCACGACGGAACTCTAGCAGATCAAGCCGGATTGCCGACGATACCGTCCGCGACGCGCGCGCTGCCCCGCGCAGCGCCGGGAGATGTGGCGCTTCGCCGCGAAGCAGGCGCCGGTGGCGAGGGGCCTACGCAGCCCTGACCCGCATGGCCAACGGCGATGCGCAGCTTCCAGGGGAAGTCTGGTCGCACAACAACGACGTGACCGCCATGCACCCGATCGGCGGCCGGCATGTGACGAACTATCCCGTCGGGCGCGCTACGTCGGGGTGTTCATTGTAGAAGGCGTCGAGGCTTTCCTGGCTGATGCGGACCTCGATTTCGCCTTCTTGCTCGATGCGGGTCTGACAGCCCAGGCGGGAGGTCATGCGCACGTCGAAGGCCTTGTCGAGGATATCTTCTTCCTCTTCCTCGGCCTCGCTGAGGAGCTCCAGGCCCTTTTCCACGTAGACGTGGCAGGTGCTGCACGCGCACACGCCGCCGCAGGCGTCGCCTTCGGGCGCGCCGCACTTGCGCGAGGCCTGGAGGAGGGTGGTGCCGACGGGCACTTCGACTTCGATGCCTTGATCGAGGTAGCGGACCTTGGCCATCAGCCTGCCTTGTTCCTTGCGTGGGCTTCGACGTGGGCGTCGACACCGGCGGCGTGGGAGACGGTGCCTTCGACGTCGCCGACGCGCTTGCCGCCAATGGCCTGCGCGATGGCGCGGTTCATGCGGCGACCGGCCCACTCGTGCGTCGCGTCGTCGAGCTCGTCGATGCGCGCCTGCACCGTGGAAGCGTGCTTGGCTTCGCCGACCGCGTCCGAGAGCGCGCGGAAGGCCGCCTCGATCTGCGTCTTCTCGTCGCCTTCGAGCAGATCGCCGTCGGCGCCGAGCGCTTTCTTCGTCGCGAGCAGGATGCGTTCGCCCTCCACGCGCGCATCGGCGAGGCGTCGCGCCTCGTAGTCCTCCTCACCGTGGTCGAGCGCGTCGAGCAGCATGTCCTCGACCTGCTCGTCGCTCAGGCCGTAGCTCGGCTTGACCTCGACCTTCTGCTCGAGGCCCGTGGTGAGCTCGAGCGCGTGCACCTGCAGCAGGCTGTTCTCGTCGACGTGGAACGTCACTTCCAGCCGCGCCATGCCGGCGGGCATGGGCGGGATGCCGCGCAGCGTGAAGCGCGCCAGCGAGCGGCAGTCGCCGGCCAGCTCGCGCTCGCCCTGCACCACGTGGATCTCGAAGCCCGTCTGGTTGTCGGCGTAGGTCGTGAACGTGCTCTTGGCGCCGGCGGGGATGGTGGTGTTGCGCGGCAGGATGCGGTCCACGCCGCCGCCCATCGTCTCGATCCCGAGCGACAGCGGCAGCACGTCGAGCAAGAGCACCTCGTCGCTGGAGGTGGCGAGCAGATCGGCCTGCACGGCCGCGCCGTAGGCGACGACCAGATCCGGATCGATGTCGCCCAGCGGCTCCCGCCCGAACACCTCCGCCACGAAGCTCTTCACACGCGGCACGCGCGTCGAACCGCCCACCAGGATCACGCCGTCGATCTGTTCTTTCGTGACGCCCGCGTCGCGCAGCGCGCGGCGGCAGGCACGACCGGTGCGCTCGAGCAGCGGCTGGATCAGCTCGTCGAAATCCGCGCGCGCGATGCGGAACGACACGTCGCCTCCCCCGCGCTTCGGCAGCTCTGCGTACACTTCCGCCGCGTCGGTCAGGCCGTGCTTCACGCGGCGCGCGGCCTCGAGCGCGATGCTGATGACCTCCGGCGTGCGGCTCGCGTCGTCGCTGCAGCCCATCGCGTCGAGCATGCGCTCGGCGATCAGCCGATCCATGTCGTCGCCGCCGAGCGCGCTGTCGCCGCCGGTGCTCCGCACCTGGAAAATGCCGTCCTCCAGCGTGAGCAGCGTGATGTCGAAGGTGCCGCCGCCCAGGTCGTACACGGCGAACAGGCCGTTGTGTTTCTTCTCCAGGCCGTACGCGAGCGCCGCGGCCGTTGGCTCGTTGAGCAGACGCAGCACCTCGATGCCCGCGAGCCGTCCGGCGTCGCGTGTGGCCTGGCGCTGCGCATCGTCGAAATACGCCGGCACCGTGATAACCGCGCCGCCCACGGCGTGCAGCTGATCGACGGCGCTCTGCTTCAGGCTCTTCAGGATCTCGGCGCTCACTTCGACGGGCGTGGCCACCCTGTCGCCCAGATCGAAGCGCACGACCTTGGCGTCGTCGTCGCTCTGCGGCTTCACGAAACGGTAGGCGCCGAGCCGCTCCGTCTCGGCGTCGCCCGCGCCACGCCCCATGAAGCGCTTCACGCTCGCGATGGTGCGCCCGGGCTCGCGCGTCGCGTACGGTCGCGCCGACGCGCCCACGATCACGCTGCCATGCGGCCCGTAGTGCACGATCGACGGCAGCAGCGCCGCCCCGTCGCAGGTCGTCAGCGCCACCGGCCGCCCGTCGCGCACGTGCGCCACGATCGAGTGCGTCGTGCCCAGATCGATACCGATGGGTGCGGGCGGCGCTTTGGGGTCGAAAATGTCGAGCAGCATGACATTTCTACAATTCAGCTGACGGTGTTGAGGCTCCTATCACGAGTGAACAGGAAGACTGGGAAGCGCTCTCTACGCCCATGGGTGACGGCCTATTTTCTGGGGGTCGAGGGGTGGTGCTCGTCATACGGCTCGTCCAGAGGGTGGGCGGCGGGTCTGCGACGTGCAAGTCTCTGGATTAGCAGTGTTCGGGCGAGCCAGCGCTCGACCCCAGAAACCTTCCAGTCTTCCAGTCTTCCTGTTCCAGAAACCTCACAGGGTGATCCAGATCCGTACGAACTCAGAACAGCTCGTCCTCGATGGCGGCGGCTTCGTCGAGGAAGCGGCGGTAGTAGCGGAGCTCGCCGAGCTGGCGGAGTAGATCGTCGCCGGCCGCGTGCGACTTGAAGCCGGCGTCGAGCTTGACGAGCACGCGCGCCTCGCGCTCGCGGATGCCGTCGGAGAGCTTCTCCAGTGCCGCCTGGTCGCGGGAGCGCCGCGCGTCGGCGAGCGCTTCGCGCTGCTCCATCATCTCCATCAGGAGCTCCGGATCGGCCTTCGGCTCGGCGCCGTCGCCCACCGGCACGCCCGAACGCGCGAGCAGCGCCTCGGCGCGACGGATCGGATCGCGCAGCTGCCGCCACGCCTCGTTCACCTCGATGGCGCGGCCGAGAGCCTGGCGCCGCTCCGCCGCCGGCCGCCCCGCGTAGCGATCCGGATGCAGCGCGCGGCTCAGGTCGCGATGGCGCTTCTCCAGCGCTCCGGGATCGAGATCGAAGCTGGGCTCGACGCCCAATGTCTCGAACGGATCGGCCACCGCAACTAGCGCACCGTGAAGGAATGCCCGCAGCCGCAGCTCGAGGCTTCCTGCGGGTTTCTGAACTTGAAGCCCTGGAACATCAGCGTGCGCTCGTAGTCGAGCATCGAGCCGGCGAGGTAGATCAGGCTCTTCTTGTCGACGTAGAACTTCACGCCGCCGAACTCGAACACCCGGTCGCGCTCGCGCGGCGGGTCGTCCGAGAACTCGATCACGTAGCTGAAACCCGAGCAGCCCCCGCCGCGGATCCCGAGCCGGATCGCCGCGTCGGGCGTGCCGCGCTTGGCGAGCTTCTCCTTCGCGAACTCTACCGCCTCGTCGCTGACCGTGATGGCCCGCTTCGCCTCGCTCCGCGACAGGCGGCGGCGTCGGTGGATTCGCTGGCTCTGTGTCATCTGCGCTCATGGGGTCTCTCCCGATGTCAGGCGCGCGCCTCGTCGCCGCTCTTCTCGGCCGCCGCACCCCCTGCCAGCGCCTCGCGCGCGGCCTTCTTCTTCTTGTAGTCCTCGATGGCGCTCTTGATGGCGTCCTCGGCCAGCACCGAGCAGTGGATCTTCACCGGCGGCAGGTTCAGCTCCTCGGCGATCTGGCTGTTCTTGATCTCCGCGGCCTCGTCCACGTTCTTGCCCTTGATCCACTCGGTGGCCAGCGAGCTCGAAGCGATGGCCGAGCCGCAGCCGAAGGTCTTGAACTTCGCGTCCTCGATCACGCCGTCGTCGCCGACCTTGATCTGCAGCCGCATCACGTCGCCGCAGGCGGGCGCGCCGACCAGGCCCGTGCCCACGTCCGGATCTTCCTTGTCCAGCGTGCCGACGTTGCGCGGGTTCTCGTAGTGCTCGATGACTTTGTCGCTGTAGGCCATTTGAATCCGTACTCCGTAGCTCAGCAAAGGTGCGCGCGGCTCAGTGCGCGGCCCACTGGATGCTCTTGATGTCGATGCCGTCCTTGTGCATCTCGTAGAGCGGTGACATGTCGCGGAGCTTCGTGACCTTCGCGATCACGAGGTCCGCCACGAAATCGATTTCCTCTTCCGTGTTGAAGCGGCCGATGCCGAAGCGGATCGAGGAGTGCGCCAGGTCCTCGTCGAGGCCCATCGAGCGCAGCACGTAGCTCGGCTCGAGGCTGGCGCTGGTGCAGGCCGAGCCGCTCGAGACGGCCACGTCCTTGATCGCCATCATCAGCCCCTCGCCCTCCACGAAGGCGAAGGAGATGTTCAGGTTGCCCGCCAGGCGCTGGGTCGGGTGGCCGTTGAGCATGCACCAGGTCGAGCTTGTCTGGTGATGCGCTTGTGCAGGCGGTTCCTGAGCGCGAGGATGCGCTCGTTCTCCGCGGCGCCCTCCTCTTTCATGATCTCGCAGGCCTTGGCGAAGCCGACGATGCCCGGCACGTTCAGCGTGCCCGAGCGATTGCCGCGCTCGTGCCCGCCGCCGTCCATCTGCGCCACCAGCCGGACGCGCGGCTTGCGAGCGGCGGACGTACAGCGCGCCCACGCCCTTCGGCCCGTAGATCTTGTGCGCCGTCAGCGAAGCGAGGTCGACGTTCATCTTCTGCACGTCGAACGCCGTCTTGCCGATGCCCTGCACCGCGTCCGAGTGCAGCAAGCACGCCGCGCGCGCGGGTGATCTTGCCGATCTCCTCGATGGGCTGGATGGTGCCGACCTCGTTGTTGGCGAGCATCACGCTCACCAGGATGGTCTTGTCGGTGATGGCCTCCTCGATGTCGGCCGGGTCGACCACGCCGTCGGCGCCGACCTGCACGTACGTCACCTCGAAGCCCTGCTTCTCGAGGCGCTTGCACGAGTCGAGCACCGCCTTGTGCTCGATGCTGGTGGTGACGATGTGGTTGCCCTTCGACTTGTAGTACTCGGCGACGCCCTTGATCGCGAGGTTGTCGCTCTCGGTCGCGCCGGAGGTGAACACGATCTCCTTGCCGGAGCTCGCGCCTATCAGGTCGGCGATCGTCTCGCGCGACTTTTCCACCGGCGCTTCCGCGGCCCAGCCGAACTGGTGCGTGCGGCTCGCCGCGTTGCCGTACGTCTCGGTGAAGTACGGCAGCATCGCGTCGAGCACGCGCGGATCGACGCGCGTCGTCGCGTGGTTGTCCATGTAGATGGGGAGCTTGACGGCCATCGGGGGTCCTCGTCAGTTGCGCGTGCACGCCCGCAATCAGATCGGGCGCCTGGCGTTGCTCTTCGGGGTGGCGTTCGCAGGTCGGGACACGACTCCACCTGCACGCTCGGCGCGCAGGTGGTGTCGCAGGCGTTCAGGAACTCGAGGCTCTCTTCCAGCTCGGCCTCGAGCTGCATGCAGCTCGCGGATCTTGGAGCGGGCCTCGGCGAGCTTGTCGAGGTAGCGGTCGCGCAGCCGCGCCGCGGCGCCCATCGCGTCGTCCGCGTCCTCGTGCTCGCGCACGATCTCCTGGATCTCCGAAAGCGAGAAGCCGAGCGCACTGCAGCTTGCTGATCCAGCGCACGCGCAGGAGCGCCTCGCTCGAGAACAGCCGATAGCGCCCCTTCGAGCGGTCCTCCGGCGTGAGGATCCCGAGGTCCTCGTACAGATGGATCGCGCGCACCGTCTTGCCCGTCGCCTTCGCCAGCTCGCCCACCTGGAGCAGCTCGTCCGGGCTCGAGCATGCGGCGTAGCTCTCCTCCGCCGCGCGCGCCGGTTCCGAGCCACGCCGCGGCGGAGGGAGCAGGATGTCGAGATGAGGCGATGGGAGCTGAGTCGGTCATGGCTGGGGCGCCTCTATCACCCGGCGCTCCGCTAGTCTAACCCTTACGTATGCGTGAGGGTTACGTTACGTGACCGTGTACCTGCGATCTGTCATGCCGTCAACCCGCGCAGGCGCCCGCCACGAGGCCGAAAAGCAGCGAAATCCCCGGCATAAATGCAAGCCAGTGATATCCCTTGACACAACGCGGCGCGCGGCTAGATTGCCGACCTCTGACGCGCGGTGGAGCAGCCTGGTAGCTCGTCGGGCTCATAACCCGAAGGTCGCAGGTTCAAATCCTGCCCGCGCAACCCATAGCCGTACCACGCGATGATCCCTCGGCCCCGGCCGGGGGTTCGTCGTTTGTGGGGCAGCGTCGACGGGTGAGCCTGCTCAGGGAGCAAGCCCGCCCGGTCCGGCGTGCGCGTGTGGACCGGCCCGCGTGCCGCCTCCGGTGCCCTTCAGATAGGCGATCAGCGGGTCGCTGACCAGCGGCACCACCGTGGGCAGCATGTGCGGCATCAGCGAGTCCATCACCTGGGGCAACAGGGTCGGCATCTGCTCCTCCATGTAGTCCGGCATCGGCACCTGCCCGGCGATCCGGTCGAGCATCACCGGCATCAGCTTCTGCATCATGCGCGGCATCAGAATCGAGAAGAGCACCGGGAAGAGCGGCTTCATCAACCTGAGCGCGCCGGGCACCTTCGCCATGAAGCGCATCACCTTGCCCAGACCGAACGGCATCGCGGCGATCAGCTCGGGCCACATGGTGGCGAGCAGGTCGGCGAAGCCCTGGGGCGTGAGCAGCGGGATCATCTTGTCGAACACCGCCCATTGCGCGCGCGCCGCCGGGTGCGGGTCGGGCAGCTCGTAGCCCAGCTTCTCGGCAGCCAGGTGCGACAGGTCGATCACCTCCACGTCGGAGTGCCTCGCCTCGGCGCTCACCCTGAGCTGGAACTCGCAGCACGGGCAGAGCGCGACCATCTTCCTGGCGCCCACCTCGATCGCCTCGTCGAGCCGCGTCTTGCCGACGTCGGCTGCCACCTCCGGCTCCTTGATCAGCGTGAGCACCGAGCCGCAGCAGTGCGCCGTGTCGCGGTTGTGTTCCATCTCGCGGAGCTCGACACCCGGCATCGCTTTCAAGAGATCGCGCGGAGGTTCGTACACGCCCGAGGCGCGGCCGATGTGGCAGCTATCGTGCCACGTGACCACCTCGGCCGGCTTGCCGTCCCCAGTAGGCTCGGGGAACTTGAAGCTGCCGTCCTCGAGCTTTTCGGAGACGAGCTCGGTGTAGTGGCGCGCGGTGATGCCGAATTCGAGCCCGAGCTTTTCCGTCCACTCGGGGTAGACGTGTCGCCACATCATGTCGCACGCCGGGCAGGAGCAGATCACCGTGTCGGCGCCCGTTTCCTTCACCGCGGCGATGTTCTGCTGCATCGTCTCGACGAACACGTCCCACTTGCCGGCTACCAGCATCGGGGTCGCGCAGCAACTCTCCTTCTCGCCCAGGTAGGTGAAGTCCACGCCCGCCGCGTCGAGCAGCTTCACGCTGCCGATGCCGATGTCCTGCTCGCAGTAGCTGGCGGTGCAGCCGGCGAAGTAGACGTTCCTGCTCTTGTGCCCGGGGCCGTGCTTCGCCTCGAGCTCCTCGGGGAACCACGCGCTCCGGTCGCGCCGGTATCCGGCCCAGATGTCACCCTCGGCCCTCAGAGCCGCGCTCATGATCTCGAACGGCGGGAACGTCATGCGCTTCTCGGTGTGCACGAGCTCGCCGCGTAGCTTCATCCACGACGGCTCGATCGGCAGCGCCTCGGGGCAGCGCAGATTGCACAGCTCGCAGGTGGTGCAGGCGAGGAACGAGTCGACCATCATCTGGCTCATCTCTTCCCTGCCCTCGAGGTACTCCCTGAGGAAAAACCACTTGCCGCGGGGCGACTGGCTCTCCCAGCCGCGACCGTAGAACTGGTCGCACTCGTCGATGCAGTAGCCGCACTGCGAGCACGCGTAGGCGTACTCGGCGACGTCGGCCGGGATGCCGCGCTTGGCCTTGCCCTCGCGCACGCCGGGCTCGGTCTTCACCTGGTTCGCCGCGAGCCGCACCACCGGCTCGAACGCCTCGGCCGCGCGGATCGCCGTCGATAGCACACCGGCGCCAAGCACCTTGCCCGGGTTCATCACGCCCGTAGGGTCGACCTCGCGCTTGTACTGCTGGAGCTTGCCGAGCGCGTCGGGGCCCAGCACCTGGGCCGCCTTGTGGCGGAAGTAGAGGCCGGTGGAGTACGCGCGGCCTCCGTGGCGCTCGGCGATCCCGATCACGCTCAGCGCGAGGCCGAACACGAGATCGTAGCCCAGGGTGCGCTCGTCCTGCGGGATGAATCCGAGCAGCACCACCTCGGGCTCCTTGGCGCCCTTCACCGCGATGCCCTCGATCACCAGAGGCTGGTGGATCTTCTGCTCCAGCTCCTCCAGCGCGACCCCGAGCCCGGAGAGCGGCACCACCACCTCGGCCGGCACCAGCGAGGGCCCGAGCCGCTTCACACGCATGATGCGGAAGCGCTCGTTCCACTCGTGCCAGGCCAGCTCGTCTTCGATGCGGCGCGCGCCCGCGCGCTCGACGATCTCGCCGAGCGTGCCGAACACCGCGTCCTCATCGGCGCGGCGCATGGCCAGCGTCACCAGGTAGCCCTCGGGCATCGGCACCATGTGCTCCGGCGGGTGCTCGCGCGGAGGGCACCTGTTGTTCAGCGCGATCATGTTCGGGTCGGCGAAGCCAAGTGACCACACCGGCAGGTCTGCGGCGGCGACTCCCGCGATCACGGCGGCGGCCGAGGCAGCGTCGGGACACGACACCGCAGCCACCGAGAGCTCCTCGAGCTTCATCACATCCAGCGTCACCTCGCTGATGAACCCCGTGATGCCCTCGGCGCCGGAGATCAGAGCGAGCTCGGCGCCGCTGAGCTCTTTCACCTCGCCCGACGGCAGCACCAACCGCGCCGAGAGCACGTTCTGGCTGAACCAGCCGAACTGGTACGAGCCGTAGCCTGCGCCGCCCTGTGCCAACCAGCCGCCCACCGTCGAAGACGGGTACGAGCTAGGGTACAGCCTCAACGTGAGGCCCTGCTTGGAAAGCGCGTGGTCGAGCTTCTCCCAGACGATGCCCGGCTCGACAGTGACGGTCAGCTCGCTCTCGTCGATCGCCTTGACCTGCTTCAACCGCCGTAGGTCGACCACGACGCCGCCGTCGACCGGAACGACGCCGCCATAGCCCGACGTGGCCTTCGCGCGGGGCGTGAGCGGCACCTTGTGCGCCACCGCCCAGCGCGAGAGTTCGATCAGCTCGGCCTCGCTCTCGGGCTGCACCACGCCAGAAGGGGTCGTGTTGCCCAACAGTGGTCTCAGCCGCCGGGGCATCACCCCAACGTCGTGCCCGTACAGGCGGCGCTCGGTCGGGTGATACGAAACGCGGTCCGCGAACATTCCGTCCAGCTCGGCACGCCGGCTCGGGTTGAGCTCTCTCATGCCGTGGGGAAAGGCATCGCGCATGCCACGGAAAACACCGGGAACACGAGCCGCTTGCCGCAGATTCTGCGTGTCGGATCGCTGTGGCGGCACCCTTCACCGTTTCGTCGCATGAAGGCGAGGCCCCACTCGCGGACCACGACTCCGCTCGACTCGAGCAACGCGCCCACGTGATGCGCACGCGGGTCGCGACTGCAAGAGCCCATCGGTCGGCCACCGCCGTGCCTCGCGCGCGTCTGCTATCCTTCCGCCCCGGCGCTGGACTCTGGCCCTTTCATCATGCTGGCACCGAGAAACCGGGCTGGGCCCCGAGGAGTCTTCGATGTCCGACGAGCTGTACGTGTATCTGGATGTCGACTTCGACTTCCACAAGGATAACCCGGAGAGACGGCGCTGGTGGGGCGATGGTCGGATCCTCGGGGGGCTGTTCCGTGCAGCACAGGACCTCGATCTGTGGTTCGACTTCCGCTATTGGCGGAAAACCGGGCGCGCCGTTGGATTCACCTCGCTTGACGCGCTGATCGAGACCACGCGAGGCTGGGACGACTCCGCGTATACCCTCCGATCAAACAAGTCCGGAAGCGACCACGGCACTTCGTTCAGGTTGCGTCTCACGCTCCGCAGCCTATGGCTCGGCCTGCAGGTCGACGCCGCGACGGCGCGCGACCAGCGCGAGACCCTGCTCGACCGCCTCATCGAGCTGACTGTTCGCACACGAAAGCTCATGGGCGACGAGGCCTGGATTGGTGAGCCTGCATCGGTCCGCGTGCCGAACCTTGTCTACCCGCGTCCGCGTCCTCCGCCCGAATACCCCGAAATGGACTTCGGCGAGCTCGCTGGCTTCATCGAACCGGCTTATCTGGCGTGGCGTGAAGGGCAGTTTCCCGACGAGAAGCCGACGAAGGCCCTGGCGAAGCTGATGAAGGCGAAAATGCCTCCTGGCACGCGTCTGGAAGAACGCGGCGGGCTGGTGATACCGCGTTGGATCGACCAGCCGCTCGACGAGGGAGCCATGTCGCGCGCCAGCACCCAGCGGGAGCAGTTCCTCCAGAAGAGGCTGCGGCTACCACCGCAAGACGGCTGGAACGAGGCGGGGGACGAGAAAGTGTGGGTACACATGTTCGACCCGCGCCCGCCCCTGACGCTGTATGCGGGCGGCGCCGCGTTCAAGACGCTCGCCGTCACCAAGAGCGGCCGCGTCCCTCGCGCCGAGTTCGACCAGATTGCCGGGTGGATCGCCGCCGGCGCGCTTCCCGACGGAACATCGATCGAGCAGATGGGGCTCATCGTACCCTCCAGGGAGGCTGCGCTAGCCGTCGCCCGGAAGGCAGTCGCCATCGGTGTGTCCCGAATCGCCTATACGGACAAGGAAGGCACGTTGTGGAACCCGTTTCCGGCCGGTGAGTGGCTCGAGGTCTCGCCCCGGAGACGCCGATGAAACCGGTTGGGCCGCGGCGCCCGCGCTTCATGCGTCCGCCACTACGCACCTGTCATCATACCGTTGATGCGGCCCCGGTCGTCCGGTTCGCGAGAGAGTCGCTACCCGCTATAGTTCTGCCATGTCCGAGTCCACCGCGGGTGACCAGTCCGGTCCCGAAGAGCCGTCGCCCGGCCGCGTGCGCCGACTGATTCGCCATCTATCCCGACTGGGCGTCACCGACGCGATGCCACCCGAGGCCGCCAAGCACGTCCAGCTCATCAACTACATCGCCATGGTGTGCATGGCCGTGTTGTTGATCTTCGCCCCCTTGGAATTGACACTGGCTCATCCGGCCAGCCGTCTGTGGGCCGTGGCCGAGGTGCTCACCGCTGGATTGTTGATCCTCCCCATGACGCTCAACTCCAGGGGCCACTACTGGTTGGCCACCACCGCCGCCTGTCTGATCGGCGTGGCCTCCATTTCAGCGGGCACCGCGATCGTCGGTGCCGCCGTGGGCGTGAAGTACTACCTGATGTTCTTTGCGCTGGTGCCTTTCGTGGCCTATTCCCGAGAGCATCTGGGGAGCGCCGTCACGATCTCCACTCTCGCGTTGCTCTGCCTCCTGGCGCTGTACTGGCTGACGGATGGCAATCCGCTGGTGGGGCCCCCGTGGACGCCCGGGAAAGCCAAGCTCTCGATCTTCGGGTCGTTGCTCGGGGTCTTCCTGCTCGCTGCGGCCCTCGGCTACTACACCCGGGTCACGACGCAGAGCGCCGAGGACATTGCCACCCGGGAGCGCGAGGCCAGCGAAAGGCTGTTGCTGAACATCCTGCCCGGCCCCATCGCGGCTCGCCTCAAACAGGAGCGGCTGGTCATTGCCGACCACTACGAGGAGGTGACCGTGCTCTTCGCTGACATCGTGGGCTTCACGCCCATGTCCAAGGAGCTGGAGCCGCACGAGGTCGTGAGCTTTCTGAACGTGGTGTTCTCGAAGCTGGACGCGCTCGCGGACAGACACGGTCTGGAGAAGATCAAGACCATCGGTGATGCCTACATGGTGGCCGGCGGCCTACCGACGCCCCGACCGGACAGCGCCGCGGCAGTAGCAAGTTTCGCGCTGGACGCACTGCATGCCGTCGCGGGGCTGCAGACGCCAGGGAAGACGCCCCTGGCCCTCAGGATCGGCATGAACACCGGCCCCGCCGTGGCTGGCGTGATTGGTCGGCGCAAATTCAGCTATGACCTCTGGGGGGACACCGTCAACACAGCCAGCCGAATGGAATCGCACGGCGACGCCGGCAGAATCCAGATCACCCGGGCTTGCCGGGACAGGCTCCATCACGACTTCCACCTCGAGCCGCGCGGTCTGACGGACGTTAAAGGCAAGGGGCCCATGGAGACCTGGTGGCTCGAGGGACGCAGATCCTGATGCCGGCCCGCCGCCGAAAAGTCCCTGACGATCGCAGGCTGCGGCAGGCCTGCCCATTACAGTTGTCGTCTCCGAGCTGCGCAAGGGCGCGGGAGCCAATCCGGGCGTCACGACCCGGATCGCCGGCGTCGACGACAGCGACCCGTTCCTGTCCGTGCTCGTAGCCGGCGAGCTCAGACAAGGCATAGAGCGTTCGAGGCTGCGCGACGCAACTGCTGCAACGCACCTCGACCGCTGGTGCAGCGCCTTGGTCGAAAGCCATGCGGAGCGATTGCTTGCCGTGGACGCGCGCGTTGCCGACCTGTGGGGTCGCCTCAACGTGCCCGACCCGATCTCGGCCGTCGATCGCTTGCTCGCGGCGACTGCGATCGTTCACGGACTGACCCTGGTGAGCCGCAACGTGACGGACGTTGCGCACACCGGCGTGACGCTGCACAATCCGTTCACGGATTGAGGGTGGTACAGCCCGCGTATCGCCCCCGCGCAACCGATAGCCGTACCACGCGATGATCCCTCGGCCCCGGCCGGGGGTTCGTCGTTTTCGTACACCGGTTTTCTAGCCCGGACGCATCTTCGCGCCGGAGTCGAGCGCCCCGCCCATCTGGACCCGTGCACCAGGCCCGCATACACGACGAGGGGTGAGGCGAAACACTCCGAGCCGAGCCGGCATGGAGAAGCTGAGGGCGGCCGCTGCAGCCGGCGACGCCGTCGCGTTCGAAAGGGGCATCGTCGCCCTCGTTGAGTCGGATGGCTTTGCACGCCTGCAAGATATCCGCAGAGCCGAGTTGCTTTTCTCGTGCCACTCGCCGGCCAAGCGTGCCGCGGTTCGGCGCGCCTATCTCGACGCGCTTCTTCGACTTCGCGCACCGCCTGACCTGCTCCGCGATGCGGTGGTCTACGCTTCTTACTGCGAGGTTGTCGCCGAGCTGCGCGATGACATTGCCAAGGCCGCTTCAGTAACTGGCACTGGATTGGACCGCCTCGATATCTTGGACGCCATCGAGGCCTCGACACGTGTCGTCGCTTCGGAAATTCGGCGGTTCGTCAAGCGGTCCGTCGCCTCCAGCGCCGCAGCGAGCACCCGCAGACCACTGGAGATGGCGGCGCGCGTCGCTGATGTCTCGCATGAGATCGGCGGCCTTCAGTCGCTGCTGCCACACATGATCAAGCAGCTTAATGCTGGACGGAGCCAAGTCGTTGCGCGCGAACACCAGGACGGTCCGTGTGCCGTAACCGCCGCGCGACGACTCTTTCGAGTCGCAGAACACTGGCAAACACTGACCTATCTGCGCCAGCGGGTCGCGTTTGGCGAAATTCGCGTAGAGCGTGTCGCGCAAGGACAGGATGGGGCTCATCTTTTTGTCGTGCCGAACAGAATCCACGAGGCGTGGCGCCACCCATCGGTCGAGCGCCGGCTGAGTGCGATGCGCACGAGTCGCCAGTTGTCGGGTGCAGCATCGTCTGCGTTCCCAGTGGACCTGATCGCCCTCACCGGAGCGGTCGTAGGTCTCGTGCCGGGCACGACGGGTAATGACGTCGTAGCCAGGGTTGTGAACGGTCTGAGCGGCGAAATAGGCGCGTCCATCAGAGCCGTGGACATCCTCCTGCTCGGGCAGGCAGAGGAGCCTGTTGCCGCTCTGACGCTGGCCCTCTGGGCGGCTCACCTGGTGGTGCACGCGATCAACTTGGTCGGCTACGAGGTTTTGGGCTGTACTGGCTACTCGCCACGTCCGCCGGAGGAACGCTCGGGAATCCGCCACGCACAAGACTTGAACGGCCCCGCAGTGACGGTCAGCGCCCCGCTTGATCCTCCCGCCAACGGATTCCGGCCGCGGTGGGTCGATAAGGATGGTCTTGAATGGGCGGGCCACTACTGTGATGACGGTTGACGGTTCGGGGCGGCGACGCCACCTACGCCACGAGCATCACGCGCAGGTCCCACGAAACCACGTGCTCCAACGTGCAGATCGCTCCCGCGCAATGAAGCCCCCGTCGCAAGGCCGGGGGTTTTCGCTTTTGCCCCCCGTGTGCGCCGACTCGTCGCTGGCGTCAGCGGTCGCCGGTCGCAGCCCGTTCGACACCGAAACCAAACGAAGCCGCGAGCGGTCGCTTGCTCGCACCGGCGGTGCGCGCTATCATTGATAGCATGGCTCAGCTGATCGTGAGAAATCTCGAGGAAGAACTGGTTGAGGCGCTGAAGCTCCGGGCAGCACAACACGGACGTTCGGCCGAGGCGGAGCACCGCGAGTTGCTGCGCGAGGCACTGCTGCGCGCGCCTTCCCGAAGCCTGAAGGAGCATCTGCTCGCCCTACCGGACTTCGGCGACGACGCCGACTTCGAAATCGAACGGCCAGCGGCGCGGCGCGTGGATCTCTGATGTTCCTTCTTGATACGAACGTCGTGTCCGAGCTGCGCAAGGGCGCGAGAGCAAACCATGGCGTCGCGACCTGGATCGCCGGCGTCGACGACAGCGACCTGTTTCTGTCCGTGCTCGTGGCAGGCGAGCTGCGACAAGGGGTGGAGCGCTTGAGATTGCGCGACGCGACTGCAGCAGCGCACCTCGACCGCTGGTGCGGCGCCTTGGTCGATGTCTACGCGGAGCGACTGCTTCCCGTCGATGCGCGCGTAGCCGACCTCTGGGGACGGCTCAACGTGCCCGACCCGATCTCCGCCGTCGATGGCTTGCTCGCGGCAACTGCCATCGTCCATGGCTTGACTTTGGTGACCCGCAACGTGAAGGACGTCGCGCGCACTGGCGTGACCCTGCACAATCCGTTCACGGATTGAGCGTGGTACAGCCCGCGCATCGCCCCCGCGCAACCGCAGTGAGAACGCGAGGTTAGCCAACACGGCTGACCTCGCGTTTCTCGTTTTCGGGCCAATCTCCGGGCCAATCGCTCGCGCAGCAATTCGCAAATCCGCTGCTCGGGCCCGCTGGTCGAGCTTGCCGCACAAGGAGAAATCCTGATGGGCAAGCCGACCCGACACTATGGCAGGTGGCGTATCCGCTGGACCGACGAGGCCGGCGAGCGCCACAGCAAGGTCTTCGACGACAAGGCCGAAGCCGAGCTCGAGCTGAAGCGCGAAGAGCTGGCGACCGAGGAGCGCCGCCGCGTGGCCGCTTCCGTGCTCAACGGGCTGCACCACGACTACCGACGCGCGGCGTGAAGAGGTCGCAGCGACGCCTTTCCTGTCGGCGGATGCGCGAGGTAGCCGGAACAGGGGGAAGTCCACGGTGCGCCCGCGCGACGGCATCCGCCGCGGCGGCTCCGGGCGGGCGATCTCTCGATCGCCCGCCCGCGTGCGGCTCACTTGTAGGCGATGACGGCGCTGCTCGGGCCAGCCAGCGGCATCACCTCTGTGGAACGGAAGCCGGCGTCGCGCGCCCAGCCGTCGAAATCCGCGGCCGTGTAGTCGAAGCCGTCGTGCGTCTCGATCAACATGTTCAGCGACATCAGCAGGCCGAAAGTGTTGGTCCGGCGCTCGTTGTCGATGACGTTCTCGATCGCGATCAGCACGCCGCCATCGTTCAGGCTGCTATGGGCGTTCTTGATCAGCGCCTTCTTCTCCTCGACGCCCCAGTCGTGCAGGATGTTGCCGAGCGTGATCACGTCGGCGCGCGGCAGCTCGCCTTCCATGAAGTCTCCCTCGACGACCCGGATGCGATCCGACAGCCCCGCCCGCTCGATCTCGCGGCGCGCGACCGGGCCGACCGGCGGCAGGTCGAAGCTGATGCACTGGAGGTGCGGATGGCGCTGGGCCAGTGCGCGGCAGAGGGCGCCGTTGGCACCGCCCGCATCGCACACGCTCTGGTACTGCGAGAAGTCGAACTTCTCGGCGAGCAGGTGGAAGTTGCCGTTCTGGATGCCGGCCATGCCTCTCAGGAACTGCTCGAGCCGCGCCTCGTCGGCGTACAGCCCGTCGAACAGGTGCCCGCCGCCCTCCTTGATCTCGTTCTGCGGCTCGCCCGTCTTGAGCGCGGGCGTCAGGTCGCCCCAGAAGCGGAACAGGCGGGCGTTGGCCATCTCCAGCATGCCGCCGACGTAGGCGGGGCTGTTCTTGTCGAGGAAGGCCGCGGTGTCGGGCGTGTTCTTGTAGCTGGCGTCACGGCCGCGGCCGTCGCGCTCGAGCAGCTTCATCGCGACCAGCGCGTCGAGGAAGTCGTGGGTCGCGCGCTCGTGCAGGCCGAGCCGCTCGCGGATCTCGCCCGCCTTGGCCGGCCCCTGGCCGAGCTCGGTGAACAGCCCCAGCTCGACGGCGCTGAGCAGCGCCTTCGAACCCCAGAAACCCAGGCCAGTCTGCAGGATGTGTGACGGATCGAGTGACATTTCGTGCCCCTTTCGTTGGTTGGGATGCTCCATGGGTAGCCGGGGCTCGGTACCTGCAAAAGTGCCCACGATCGCCGAATAGAAATGCAATAATGCAGGGCATGCTCAACTGGGAGCTGCTCCGCTACTTCGTCGCCCTCAGCCGCGCGGGCAGCCTCGCCGGCGCCGCACGCCAGTTGAAAGTGGACCAGACGACGGTGGGCCGCCGGCTCGCCGCGCTGGAGCAGGAGCTCGGCGTGAAGCTGTTTCTCAGGACGCAGCGCGGCTACACCATCACGCCCGCCGGCGAGGAGATCCTCTCCGATCTCGACGTGGCCGAGTCGGCGTTCCTCGCCATCGAGCGGCGTCTGGCGGGGCGCGACGAGCGGCTCGAAGGCAGGGTGCGCGTGACCAGCACCGAGACATCGTCGACGCACATCCTCCGCGCGCTCGGCGGCTTCCGCGCGCGTCATCCGCATGTCGACATCGACTACCTGGCCACCAACAAGAACCTGAGCCTGACGCGCGGCGAGACCGATGTGGCGGTGCGCATGGGCAAGCCGAAGGAGCAGACCCTGCTCGCTCGACGCATCGGCGATATCGGCTGGGCCACGTACACCGCGGAGAGCTACATCAGGCGCCGCGGCGCGCCCACGCCGGGCCAGCTCGAGGGGCACGACGTGCTGTGGTTCGGCGACGACATGGAAGTGCTGAACCGCAACCGGCGCTTGCGCGCGCTGACGGCGGGCGGAAGCATCGTCTTCCGGGCCAACGGCATGATGCTCTTGACCTCGGCCGCGGTCGCGGGCCTGGGCGTGGCGATACTCCCGTGCGTCATCGCGGACGCGGAACCGACGCTCAAGCGCATCGAAAAGCCGTTCAAGCAGGGCGATATGTGGCTGGTCACGCACCGTGACGCGCGCGACAACGCGCGTATCCGCGCGGTGAGCGACCACCTGTACGACAGGTTCCGCGAGCTCCGCCCGGCGCTGGCGGGAGCCGGGCGGTGACGCGACGAGCGGCGGCCAGCCAGCACGTCTCGACGCCCGAAGCTGCGCTGTCGCGAGATCGCGCTAGGCAGCGACCGGGTGGTGTGAGCTAGCCCTCTCGCCCGCGCGCTGGGTCGTTCAAGCCGAGCCCCTCGAGGATCCTCGGGATGTGCTTCTCCACCCGGGCAGCGCGCGTCTTCGAGAGCTTTGCGCCGGAGAAATAGTAGATGTACGCCCGCTGCCGACCGGGTGTCAGCTTGGCGAAGGCCGCCTTCAACCTGGCATTGGCGGCGAGCCTGGACTCGAGCTCCTCGGGCATCTCGAAGTCCTCCGTCCTTTTCATCTGGACCTTCCGCCCGGCGCGCTCGTTCGCGATAGCCTCGCGCAGATAGGCCTTCACGGTTTTCTCGAGCTTGGTCACTTCCTTCACGCTCGTGAACCGGATCTGCCGCGCGGCCTGCACGTTCCTGGTCTGTTGGATGAGGACCGTTTCCGGGTCCTCGAGCAGCGCGCCCTGGGGAAACAGGATGGCGCAATATTCCTTGAAGCCGTGGATGAGAGCGATGTTCCTGCCGTCAAGCACGTAGCAGGGCTTGCCCCACTTCAGCTCTTCCTCGAGCCCGGTCGCGAGAAGGATCTCCCGGAGCTTCTCGAACTCCGCTCGCCACGTCTTCTGCCGCTTCAGAAATGCATCGACCTTCCGGTTCATGGTCGGCCTCCTTCGTCTCGTGATGCGCGAGCTGACGCCGAGTGGGCCCTAGGCCTCCGGGGCGTGGTCGGCTCTCCCTGTCAGCAAGCCCACTGGTAGCCACCCGGAACGGCTACGCACTGGCAGCCCACGCCGGGATAATTGCAGACGAGCCCCTGGAGCGAGGCGGGACAATTGGAGCCTGGGTGCGGCGCCTTGCCCGGGCACTTCGCCGCGTCGCAGTGCCACTTGCCGTCCTTGTTGCAGGTGCAGGTCGTGTAGCCCTTGGGCGCCTGGTAGCCGCACGCCGCGCCGACGGCCCCGCAGACCACGCCGTCGGCGGTCCCCGGCGCGCAGCCGCCCGCGCCCGGTGGCGGCGGCGACGAACCGCATGCCGGAATCACCAGTGCCGCAAGCGCCAAGCACCCGGCACACAGACATCCCCGGATCAACGCGAGACCACCCGGTCGCATGGCTCGAGGCTAGTCATCGATTCAATCGGTGTCGATGTCTTGTTGCAGCCATGGAGTGCGACATCGGCGTCTGATAGCTCCTGGCTATCGAACTGACACAATCAATCGAATTGCCGGTTGCACGGAAGAGCCTTAGCTATTTCTCCAGCAGGTCGGTCTGGACCGATCCAAGGAGGGCGCGATGGCAACCGAATCGAAGTGTCCGTTCAACCACGCCGCCGGCGGCGGTACCTCGAACCGTGACTGGTGGCCGGAGCAGCTCCGACTGGATCTGCTGCACGCCCACTCCGCAAAGTCCAATCCGATGGGGGAGGACTTCGACTACCGCGAGGCGTTCAAGAGCCTCGACTACGCGGCGCTGAAGAAGGACCTCGCGGCGCTGATGACCGACTCGCAGGACTGGTGGCCCGCGGACTTCGGTCACTACGGCGGCCTGTTCATCCGCATGGCCTGGCACAGCGCCGGCACCTACCGCACCCTGGACGGGCGCGGCGGCGGTGGCCGGGGCCAGCAGCGCTTCGCGCCGGTCAACAGCTGGCCGGACAACGTGAACCTGGACAAGGCGCGCCGCCTGCTCTGGCCGATCAAGCAGAAGTACGGCCGGCAGATCTCCTGGGCCGATCTGATCATCCTCACCGGCAACGTCGCGCTCGAGACAATGGGCTTCAAGACGTTCGGCTTCGGCGGCGGTCGCTACGACGTCTGGGAACCGGACGAGGACGTCTACTGGGGCCGGGAGAACACCTGGCTCGACGACAAGCGCTACTCCGGCGACCGCGACCTGGACAATCCCCTCGCGGCCGTGCAGATGGGACTCATCTACGTGAACCCGGAGGGCCCGGACGGCAACCCGGATCCGGTAGCCGCGGCGCGGGACATCCGCGAGACCTTCGCGCGCATGGCGATGAACGACGAGGAAACGGTCGCGCTCATCGCCGGTGGTCACAGCTTCGGCAAGACCCACGGCGCGGGCGACGCAAAGCTGGTCGGCCCCGAACCGGAAGCGGCCGCCATGGAGCAGCAAGGCCTCGGCTGGAAGAGCAGCTTCAAGAGCGGCAAGGCCGGTGACACGATCAGCAGCGGGCTGGAAGTGACCTGGACCCAGACGCCCACGAAGTGGAGCAACTCGTTCTTCGAGAACCTGTTCAAGTACGAATGGGAGCTTTCGAAGAGCCCCGCCGGCGCGCACCAGTGGGTCGCGAAAGATGCAGAGGCGACGGTCCCGGACGCCCACGACCCGTCGAAGAAGCACCGGCCGACCATGCTCACCACCGATCTGTCGCTGCGCTTCGACCCGGTGTACGAGAAGATCTCGCGCCGCTTCCTCGAGCATCCGGACGAGCTCGCGGACGCCTTCGCCCGCGCGTGGTTCAAGCTCACGCACCGCGACATGGGCCCGCGCGCGCGCTACCTCGGCCCGGAGGTTCCCGCGGAGGCGCTCCTCTGGCAGGACCCGATCCCCGCGGTCGATCACCCGCTGATCGACGAGCAGGACATCGCGGCACTGAAGAAGAAGCTGCTCGGTTCGGGCCTCTCGATCGCCGAGCTGGTGTCGACCGCGTGGGCGTCGGCGTCCACCTTCCGTGGCTCGGACAAGCGCGGCGGCACGAACGGCGCCAGAATCCGCCTTGTCCCGGAGAGGAACTGGGAGGCGAACCAACCGGCGCAGCTCTCGAAGGTGCTGGAGACGCTCGGGGGCGTGCAGGCCGAGTTCGAAAAGACAGCGAGCGGCGGCAAGAAAATCTCGCTCGCCGATCTGATCGTGCTCGGAGGCTCGGCGGCCGTCGAGCAGGCGGCGAAGAACGCCGGCGTCGCGGTGACGGTACCGTTCTCGCCGGGGCGCATGGACGCCTCCCAGGAGCAGACCGAGGTCGAGTCCTTCGCCGTGCTCGAACCGCTCGCCGACGGCTTCCGCAACTACGTCAAGGGCACGCCCGGCGTGAAGGCCGAGGCGCTGCTCGTCGACAAAGCGCAGCTCCTGACGCTGACCGCGCCCGAGATGACCGTGCTCGTCGGCGGCCTGCGCGTGCTGGGCGCGAACGTCGGACAGTCGAAGCACGGCGTCTTCACGAAGACGGCCGGGGCGCTGACCAACGATTTCTTCGTGAACCTGCTCGACATGGGCACGGAGTGGAGGCCGACCTCGGACGCTGCGGAGGTGTTCGAAGGACGCGACCGCAGGACGGGCGAGCTGAAATGGACCGGCACCCGAGTCGATCTCGTCTTCGGCTCGAACTCCCAGCTCAGGGCGCTGGCCGAGGTCTACGCCAGCTCCGACTCTCGGCAGAAGTTCATCCGGGACTTCGTAGCGGCGTGGACCAAGGTGATGAACCTCGACCGCTTCGATCTCGCGTGATCGCGGAGGGCCGCCCGGACCTGGTCAAGCGGCCGAGCTCACGCCTGCGCAAGCAGTTCCTCGCTGATTGCCCACAGCTTCTCGGCTGATTCGTCGCTGCAGGCGTGGGCGTCGACGCCCTTGAAGCGCGCCGTGGGGCTTTCGGGGTCGGTCGGCGCGGCGATGTCGCAATCCTCGCAGTACACGCCGCACTTGCCTTCGAGCGCAGCCGCGGTGGCGGCCCACAGCGTCGTCGAGCAGCCCTGCTCGGGCGTCTTGAATCCGGCCTTGGCCCGTTCACTGGGCTCGCCGTCTTCGCCCAGCCAGCCGAGCGCGATCATCTCTTCCTTCGGCAGGTGGCGCTGGAGCGGCGTGAAGATGCCGCCGGGATGGACGGCAAACGCCAGCCCGCCGCTGCCCTGCAGGCGCCGCGATAGCGCGTTGGCAAACAGTGCGTTGGCCGTCTTGGCCTGACCATAGGCTTTCCACTTGTTGTACTCGCCTTTCTCGAACTGGATGTCGTCCCAGCGGATGTCGCTGATCTTGTGCCCGGTGGAGGACAGCGCGACGACGCGGGCTCCGGGCGTTTTCTCGAGCAGCGGGAACAGCGCCTGGGTCAGCGCGAAGTGCCCCATGTGGTTGACACCGAACTGCGACTCCCAGCCCGGCCCGACCCGCGCTTCCGGGCAAGCCATGATGCCGGCGTTGTTGATCAAGAGGTCGAGCTTCTCGAGCTCGCCGAGCATCGAGTCGGCGAAGGCGCGAACGGAGCCGAGGTCCGCGAGGTCCATCGGCGCCGTCCGCACGTCGCCCTGCACGCCGGCCAGGTTCTCTGCCGCCTTTCCAGCCGAGCGGACCGGGACGATGATGCTGACGCCCTTGGCTGCAAGCGCGCGCGTCGTCTCGAGACCGATACCGCTGTAGCCGCCGGTGACGATCGCCACGCTGCCGGACAGGTCGAGGTTGGCGATGACTTCGGCGCCATCGCTCTTGGCGTGAAAGCCGGAGTTGGTCGGGACTTGATCGGATACGGCCATGCTCTGCTCCTGGTCCAGGTCTGCTCGTCGAAGATGCGGGCGCCCGGGTCCCGGGCCCCGCGGGGCATCTTTCCCGACGGGCTGGCGCATGTCCAACTCGATCACCCCCGCCTCTGCACGACTCTGGACATCCTCGAGCCGCGGAGGCAGGCGCCGTGGGCGGTGCTACCCAACCAGGCTGTTCTGGTAGGCCCAGGCCGTCGCCGCCGAGCGCGAGGACACGTCGAGCTTGACGAAGATATTGCTCACGTGCCGGTCGATGGTCTTCTCGCTCAGGAAGAGCTGGCGCGCGATGGCCTTGTTGGTCTTGCCCGACGCGACCAGGAGCAGCACCTCGAGCTCCCGCGTGCTCAGCTTGTGCGCGGCGGGCGCCGGGCGCGCGCGGGAGGGCGCAGGCGCGGTCGGGGCTTCGAGCGCGGCCACGTCGGGCGCCGCGCCGAGCTCTTCGAAGATCTTCTTCGCGGCGGCGAGCTCGAGCGCCGCGCCGTCCTCGTCGCCGAGCGCCGAAAACGCGCGGGCCAAGAGCACGCGGATGCGCGCGCCGAGGTACGGAGCACCGGCGCGCTGCCACGCGAGCTGAGCGCGCGTGAGCGGTTCGATTGCCGCGCGGGCGTCGCCTTCCGCCAGAAGCACGGCGCCCTCCGCGTGCGCGGCCATCGCGCCGAGCAGCTCCATCCCGAGCTCCTCGGCGAGATGGCGGAGCTCGTCGGCAGCCCGCCGCGCTTCTTCGAGATCGCCGGCAGCCAGCATGACCTCGACGTGCGCCGGCAAGAGGCGCGTGCGCTCGAGGGGACTCGCCGCCACGGCGAGCACGCGCCGCATCGTCGCCGCGGCCGGCTCGACGCGCCCCTGCGCCATCCGGAGCAGCGCGAGCCCCGGCTGCGGATCGCGACCGCGCTCGCTGGCCGAGGCGTAGGCGCGCTCCGCTTCGCCGAGCTCGCCGCGCAGGCGATGGAGCTCGCCCTCCTGGTAGAACGCGTTGCCCGCTTCGGTGTCCTTCGTCGGGGCCAGGCGCGCGCACGCGCGACGCGCCTCTTCGATGGCTTCCGGCCAATCGCCGCCGAGCTGCAGGATCTCGGAGCGGTGGATCAGGCACGCGCCGGCGAACGCCACGAGCTGAGGCTGCTCCGCGCACCATTCGCTCAGAGCGGCCGTCCATTCGCGCGCACGATCGAGCGCGTAGCTCTGCTGGCAGCACGCGATGACACCGCAGTAGATCAGCCCCGAGACGATCGGCGACAGCTCGCCGCTGGTGACGGACACCATCGCCTCGTCGAGGATCGGAAGCCCCTCGGCGAGCCGGCTCTGGCGGACCAGCGCGCGTCCCTCGAAGCTCCTGGCCAGCGCGCACAGGTCGCTGTCACCGTAGCGCGCGCCGATCTCCGCGACCTCGGCTGCGACCCCCTGGGCCGCTCTGTGGTCGCCGGCGCCGGTGAAGCGGAACACCATAGGCAGGCGCAGATAGCCGCACTCGACACAGTCGCCTTCGCCGTCGACCAGCCGCTGCGCCCGCATGAGCCAGCCGCTGGCACGTGCCATCTCCCCCAGCGAGAACAGTCGCATCGCGAGCCAGAATGCAGCCCGCGCCGCCGGCAGAACCTCGCCCCTGTCGAGCCGCAGGTGGTGGAGCCGTTCGAAAGCCGCGACCGTCGCGTCCTCGTGCCCGGTCAGCCCCGCCGACATTGCCAGCCGCTCGACGTCGCCGGCGTCAAGCGCGTCGAGGCCTGCTTCGGAAAACGCGTCGTAGGCGTCACCCCACGCCCGCTCCGCGTAGGCTCTGCGTCCCCTGGTCAGGGCATCGTCCACGAACGTGACTCTACACCAGCCTCCTACGAAGAACGACGAGCAGCGCGAGCACCGCAAGCGCCACGGGTACCGGCGCTCCAGGCGAGCGCGGCGTCGCGCGACAGCCGCAACCGCCGCTACTGTCTGGGGAAGCGTGCGGTCCGTTCGCGGTGCCAGCGTCGGCGTCCGCTCCGGCGTCGGCAGGCGGCGCGGCATCGGCGCCAGCGTCCGGCGTGACGGGCACTTTGCCCTGTCGCGAGAGCTTGGCGGTGTGGGTCGCTCCGTTTGCGCGGTCGACCGTCAAGGTCCCCGTGGAGGCGTCCACGCTGATCCCCGGATCGCCGGCCACGCCGTCCGCGAACGCACCCGACAGCTTCACCTTCATCGTGCCTGTTCCCCACGCGGGGTCGGCTGCAGCGACCGAGACGACATTGCCGTCATCGGTGAGGTACACGGTCGCCGGTGTGTCGGTAGTGAGCGTGGTGCCGGAACCGAGATCGAGCGAGCCCGCCTTCCAGAACACGACGCCGACGCTCTGCCCGGCGCGGACCGCGGCGACGTCCGGATCGTTCTGCAGGATCGTGAACGGCTTGCCCGCCGTCCACGACGCCATGTCCTGACCGGCGAGCGCGATGGCGTAGGCGTAGGTCGCGCCGCTCGGCGCCTTGCCGTGCGGGATCGCGAGCGTCAGGAAGCGCGCGCTGACGCTGCCGCTCGACACGCCAAGCTTCGACCAGTCGCCGGTCTGGTCCTTGATCCCGACATCGACGCCGGTCGCAGCCGGGAAATAGTAGCCAAGCCCGTCGGCGCTGATCCAGGTCGGGTTCGACAGAGTCGTGGAGTACAGCCCGCTCGCGACGGTCTTGCCGTCGACGACGAGCGGCGCGTCCGGTTTCGACAGCGGCCACTGCTCCACGATCGTCTCCACCGGCGCGGACGCCGTGTCCGTGATGCCGCTGCCCAGGAAGACGATGAAGTCGTCGAAGAAGAACCAGCTCTTTTCGGCATGAAGCGTGGTCTTGAGCGGCGCCGAGTCCATGGCGGACACGCCGTTCTGCCCGTCGCCGGTGCCTCCCACGAACGATGTGGTGCCAAGACCGTAGTCCTCGTTCGCGGCGTGCCCGTTCTGCTCCACGGTGACGCCAGGCAGGCGCGACCAATCCATCGCGGGCCAGAGCTTCTTGCCGAAGTACTCGTCGCCCGCGCGCACCAGATACAGGTGCCCGTCGGACTGGCGCGAGCCCTGTTTGCCCTCGTTGTTCACCAGCTCGCCGCTCTTGGTGCGCTTGGAGAGCATCTTGACCGATGCGTAGTAGCCGGCGCGCCGGTGTACGGTGACATCGGCAAAGGGATAGTGCCTGTGGCCGGACGGCAAGGCAGCCTGATCGGGCAACGCCACCAGCTTCTCGGCGAGCGCGACGATCGAGATGCCGCCACTGCCGAGCGCAGCGATGGTCGCCTTGGCGTCGCTCCGTAGTTCCAGTTGTCTCGGCGACGTGACGAACGAGAGATCCACGAACGCGTCGCGCGCCGCGGAGGCATTCTTGCCCGGGCGCGTGATCTCGCGACCGATCACGGCGGGATCGAAATAGCCGTCGAACACCGTCCAGGCGACGCCGTCAGCCACGTAGTTGATGGCGTTCGTCTGCTTGTCGGGAGCGAGCGCGTACGCCGTGCCGTCCGTCAGCTCGAGATACGTCGCGATGTCGGCGGCATAGCCCGAGCCGTAACCGCCCGTGTAGGGCTGCCCCTTGTGCTGGATGAAGGAGTAGTCGGGCTTGATTCCGTCCTCGAGCGGGACAGCGTCGATCGTCGCGCTCGTCTCGACCGCCGTACGCACCGGATCGAGCTCGGAGGGTGTGTTGTGCAAAAGCCCGATGCGCAGGTGGTTCATCGCGCACCAGAGCAGGTTTTCCCCGGTAAACTTGTTCATGTGCGCGACGTCGCCGACCTGGTACGTGAGCGCGGCGACCAGCTTGTCGAAGAGCGTCGGGTCCAGGTCGTTCTGCATCAAGAGCAGCGTCGGACCGAGCGCGTCCGGCACGCCGATCTCCCAGAACCACCAGTTGCCGACCACGCAACTCGAGTCACCGCAGTAGTACTGCGAGCCGTACGTGAGCGCGCTCTGGATCGACTGCTTCAGCGAGGCATCGTGATACAACGCGCCCGACGGGATCGAATACGCCTGCGCCAGCGTAAGCACGCGACTGAAGTGCGAGCTCACGCTCCAGCCGGCGGCGGGCTTGTCGGTGTACGACAGATCGGAAAACTTCCCATTGGATCCAAGCTTCGCGAGGTAACCCTGCGCCCGGTTGGTGATCGACTTCTGCGCGCTCGCCACGCCGGGGTCGCCGGCGGGAGCCGAAGCCGCCGTGTAGCTATCGACGAGGCGCGCCCGGATCGTGGCAAGGTCGTCGGCACGCGCTGTTGTCGCAGCCAGAAAGGACCCCAGCAAGCACCCCAGAGCTATGATCGAAGCGCGCATCGCACGATGCTACGGCCGATCGGCGGAGCCGCGCAATGGCCACCCGCGCCGCCGTCAGGAAGCTACTCGAATATCTTCTCTTCCGTCTCGCCGGCGGCTTCGGCGTCGGCTTCGTAGTCGCGGAAGAGGTCGGCGCGGCGCTTTTCGTACGCGCTGTACCACTCGTGGGCGACGATCATGCTCATGACCTCGTTGGTCCCGGTCCAGATCGAAGCCAGGCCCAGGTCTCGCACAATGCGTTCCACCGGGTAGACGTTGGTGTAGCCGATGCCGCCCATCACCTGCATGGCGTGGCGCGCGACCTGTTGGCAGCTCTCGGTCACGAACTTCTTGGTCTCGCTGATCAGCCGGCGCATCTCGCCCGCGGGAGCGCCCAGATCCACAGCGCGTGCCGTCGTGTAGACCATCGCGCGCGACGCATCGAGCAGGGTCGAGGCCTGCGCGACCTGGAAGCTTACGCCCTGGAACTCGTTGATGGTCTGCCCGAAGGCCTTGCGGCGCGTGGTGTAGCTGCCAGCGACCTCGAGCGCCGGGCGCGCCGCGCCGATGGTCATGGCCGCCGTGCCGAGTCGCTCGGGGATCATCATGGTCTGGAACACCGCGGCGGCGCCGTTGAGCTGCCCCACGATGTTCTTCTTGGGCACCTTCACGTCCTTGAACACCAGGCGCGCCGTACCGCCGCCGCGGCAACCCATCAGGCCGTAGTGGTACTTCACATCGACGCCGGGACCGCGGTCGACGATCAGGCAGGTCAGACCCTTGTGCGGTTTGGCCTCGGGATCGGTGCGCGCATAGACCAGGAAGTAGTCGGCGCCGTCTCCGCCCACGATGAAGCGCTTCTGCCCGTTGACGATGAAGTGCTCGCCCGCGTCTTCCGCCGTGGTGGTGGTGCCGAAGAAGTCCGAGCCGCCGCGCGGTTCAGTCAGGCACTCGGCGGCGAAGGTCTCGCCGCGCAGTAGCGGCTTGACGTAGCGCTCCTTCTGCTCGTCGGTGCCGTGCAGGATGATCGCGTCGCATACCAACTCCGCCCCCACGCCGAACACGCAGGCAAAGATGTAGCCGAGCGTGCCGACCTCCTCCATCACCATGCAGGTGGTGGCCCAGTCGAGGTCGCGCCCGCCCCACTGCCTGGGATAGCGGCAGCCCATCAAGTTCAATCGCCCCGCCTCCCGCAGGAACTCCTTGGGGAAGCGGATCTCGTCGCGATCCATCGCGACGATCATGTCCCGGGGCACCGAGCGCACCAGCTCGCGCGCTTCGTCGCGGATCTGTCGCTGGGCGTCGTTCAGCAAGAAGTCGTACATGGTGGAGGCGAGGATGCCTCCGGAGCGCTCGACAGGGGATGACCGTGGTCAGGGCGCCCGCTGGGCGTCCCGCGTGACCACTTCCTGTGCCTCTGCGAGCGTCATCTGCTTGTTGTAGAGGGCGTCGTTGGGCTCGCTCAGCCCGCGTACCTGGGCCAGGTCCCCCAGGAACAGGGGACCGAACCCGAGCTCCTCGATAAATTGCCTCGCAACGGATTCTGCCTGCGCGTCCGACGCCGCGAACGGGAGCACGCGTCGCTCCGCCAGGGCCTTCGCCGTGTCACCCTCGACGCGCAGGTGCTCCCAGTAGATCGTGTTGAAAGCCTTGGCGATGTGCGTCCCGGGCAGAAGGCCTTGCAGGTACTCGCTCTGCGTGAGCCCGCCAAGATCGATCTCGCCATCGCGACCCGGGTAGTAGTTCGATGCGGTGATCAGTACCTTGCCCTCGAGTTCGGCGCGCGGCAGCGTGTCCAGCTTGCCGAAGGGAATGGCCTCGATGACGACGTCGCCGAGCCGCGCGGCCTCCGGAGCCGACGCGGCGGAGGCTTTCGGGCCGAGTCTCGCGACCAGCTCGCGGAGGCTCTCGGGCCCCCGGGAGTTGGCGACGACCACTTCGTGTCCGGCGGCGGTCAGAAGGCCCGCGAGCGTCCCACCGATGTTGCCTGAGCCAATGATGCCGATCTTCATGTTCTTCTTCCTTGTGGCCCAGCACCCGTACCACGAGATCGCCCAGACTCCTCGCGCGGGAGCGCCACGCTAGGGCGACAGCAGATCCAGGATCCCGTGCAGGTCCGAGATCGACTGCATCGCGCCGGCTTTCGTGGGGGCGAACGAGGCGGTCTGCGACCAGCCGCTGCCGTAGCACCACGATTTCTGGCCGGTGATGCACTCGGAGGCGACGATCGGAGCCTGGAAGGAAAAGCCGACGGGACTCGATCTCAGCAGCCACGAGACCCGCAGGTAGCCCGTCGAGGCGACGATCGCGTCGCCCGTCGACGTGCCGGGCAGGTAGCCGGCTTCGGTCGCGGCCATGGCCACGACCTGGTCGGTCGTCTTGCCCGGGTAGAGCTTGGCCGCCATGCTGTCGACCGACGACTGGCTACAGCAAGGCACCTGTATCGCCGACGCACCGACCTGCCACGCCTGGCCGGTGGCGCATGCCGTCGTCGGTCCGATGTGCACGCCCTTGCCGCCCTGCTGGCACAGCGAGAACCCGACCGGATCCGGGTTCGACACGTCGAGCACGCCCTCTTTCAGCGACCACCACGTCACCTGCGACGCGTCGGTAAGCCGCGCGTCCCGGGCGCCCTGGATCACTGGCACGACGCAGTACGCGACGTAGTGCACCCACCCCGCCTCCGCGTTGTCGAGCGCGTGACCGTTCACCCTGTCCGACAGGCTCCCCGAACGCACGCGGCACTGATCGTCGAAGCCGCTCGGGAGCTTCACGCAACCGTTCGGGCACGTGAAGCTTTCGGTCGCGCCACCGATCGAGCGCTTCAACGTCGTGCCGTCGGGTTGGCAAGTCCAGCTCTCCTTGCCGGCGAAGTGCCCACACGGGCTGGCGACGCTCGGCCCCGCATCGATCGAGCTGTCCGCGTCGGCGCCGGGAGCGTCGCTTGCCGCATCGCCCGCCGCTGCGTCGGGAAGCGACGCCGCGTCCGCGACATCGGGCAGCGCGTCGGACGCGGCCGCATCGCGGGGGACGGCGCCAATCGCGGCTGACTGCGAGCACGCAGACACGCACAGACCGAGGGCGACGGCGACGCGCTGCGTCCGCTGGACCTTCCGGAATGCTCCAAGCGTGCGCATCAACGAGATTGTCTCACGAGCACTGCCGGCCGAAAACCTCCGGGACGCCGTGGCGCGAAAGCCAGGCCTCGAGGCGGACGTGGGGCGCGCCCTCGTTGCGCCGCTGTCTGGCCAACCGGGCCAGCGCGTCGAGCTTGCGCACGAAGATGCGCCGCCGTCCCCCGGTCGCCTGCCACAGTGCATCGCTCTCGCCCGGGTCGAGCAGGCGCCAGGCGCCCGATGGCAGCTCGCCGAGCTCGAGCGGTCCAATCGAGCGCCGATGGAGCCCGGTCAGGTGGAAGTCGAGCGCCCGACACATGCGCCGGATCTGTCGGTTTTTGCCTTCGTCGAGCGTGACGAGCAGCTCGGTGAAGTGCTCCGTCCGGTGCTGGACGGCGCAGGCCTTGGCGCGGGCGTCCCGTCCCAGCACCGGCACGCCCCCGAGCAACGCGCCGAGGCGTGGGTCGTCGTCGGTCACGTGCTCGTCCAGCCACAGCCAGTACACCTTGTCGGTGTGGTGGTCCGGGCGGAGCACCGCGTTGGCGAGATCGCCGTCGGTGGTGAACAGCAGGAGCCCACTGGTCTCGCGGTCCAGCCGACCTATAGGAAACATCCCGGCGGGCATCTCGTCGAGCCAGCGCGAGAGATCCGCCTTGCCCCGGGGATCGCGGACGGTCGAGGTCACGCCCAGCGGTTTGTGCAGCATGGCAGTGAGCTGGCGGTGACGCGGCACAAGCCGGCTATCATCCACGCGGACGTTGTCTTCCTCGAACACCAGCGCGTGCTCGTCCTCCGCGCGCCGGCCGTCGAGCGTCACGCGGCCCTGCGACAGCGCGGCCCGCACGTCGTTGACCGACAGCGGCGTGCAGTCCCGGAGGTACTTGCCGAGGCGGCGCGGAACGAACACGTCTGTTCTTGTCATCGGCTGCGCGGCGACGGCCGGGCACTCTCTGCCGGGCGCGCCCGCCGCGCGCGCTCGATCTCCAGCGAGGCTTTGATGCCCCGGGCGCGTAGCGAGAACCAGATCAGGCGCTTCCTGTCCATCACGAAGAAACGCTCACCGTGCTTCGCGAGCGCGCGCGGATCGATACGGAAGCCGAGACCGGGGGCGCTTGGCACGCCGAGCTTGCCGCGCTGGTGGGTGAACGCTTCCTCGAGCAGGCCGTCGCGTGCCGCGGGCACCCAGCCGGGCGGATCGAGCGGATACTCCAGAGCCTTCTCGCCGACGAAACCGCTGGCGGCCAGCAGCTGCAGGTTCACGGCGAAACCGACGATCGACATGCCCCGAGCCTAGCTCCGGAAGCCGCGCGCTTCGAGCCCCAGCGTGCTTGCAGCGATCAGGCTTCGCCGGTCTTCTGGCGCAAGCTGTTCGGCTGACGCTTCGAGCAGAGCACGCTACTGTCGCCGCATGGTGCAGCAGGTCACCGACCCCGGGCTTGCCGCGCTGCAGCGCGAGCTCGGCTCCGCCGCGGCCCCGGCGCGGATCACCCAGCCGGCTTTCGACTACGACGATGGGCACCTGCACCGCCTCGTCCGCCTCGTACCGGGCGAGCCCGCGAAGCCTACCGACCTGGGCGAGTACGCGAACGACCTTCTCTACGCGAGCGAGGTCCAGACGGATCTGTTCCTCTACCTCCTGCCCACGTGCCTGCAGGCGTTGCGGGATCACCTGCACGGCACAGGCCGCTACGGCGCCTTCGTCGAGAACCTGTATCCGGCGCTCGCGCACCCGCGAGTCCGCGCGCTGACAAGCGATGAACAGCGCGCGGCGATCTCGGACTACATGGGACGAACGCTGCTCGACGAGATCGACGACCAGCGCGGACTCTCCTACCGCGGCATGGGAGCGCGGCCGTACCGTTGGGTCGGGGCGCTCACGACCCACGGCGTGCTCTTCCCCGACATCGAGCGACTGTGGACGAGCTGGTGGTCGCTCGACACGGTCGGACGCGCCGTGGCCGCAATCCAGTACTTTTCCTGCCTGATGTATGCGAACGCGGAAAATCCGGTATTCGCACCGTGGTCGCGCGACAAGGGCGGCGGCCCGCCGTGTCTGTGGGACTACGAGGGGCATCTCTACGAGCACCGCTGGCTCCAGCCCAACGTCGCGTTCCTCGCGCGCACGCTCGAGCCGCGGGGGGTGGAAGCGCTGCTGGCGCGGGCGGTCGATGTGCTCGCCGGCGAGCCGGAGCATGCAGTCGCGACGGCCATGCTCGAAGATCTCCCGCTGTGCCGCGAGACGCTGGAGGCGCGCTGTCAGGAGCTGCCGCGGCTGCTCGCGACGGTGCAGACGGCGGGCGAGCTGCTCGAGTGGACGAGTTGATCGCGCCACGCACCGCCGCACCGGACCGGAGTCACCCACAGCCCGATCCTGCCGCTTTCCGGCGCCCCGCGAAAATAGTCAAAGGGTCGGGCAAATAGCCGCAGCAGCCCGCCCTTCGGTCAGAACAGCCCGTTGATGGTCGTCTTGCGCGACTTGTCCGGGGCCGCACCGCTGGCCTGGCCTGCGCCTGCGCCGCCGCCGGGGTTCACGCACACGCCGTTCTGCGCGACGCAGTGCTTGGCCTTCGCGCAGACCGAGGACTGCGCGCAGTCGGCAGACGAGGCGACGACGCACTTGCCCTCCTTCATGGTGCAGTTGCCTTCCAGCTTGCAGCGGGCGGATTGCCTGCAGCTCGCGCTCGACGCCGCGACGCACACGCCGTCCTTCGAAGTGCACAGGCCATCGCTGGAGCACGCCCCAGCCTGTTTGCAGTCCTCGTCGCTGGCCGCGCACTTCCCGTCCTTGGCCGAGCACTGCGCCCCCTTCTTGCACGCCACCGAGCGCTTGCAGTCGTCGTCGGAGACGGCCACGCACTTCCCGTCCTTCGCCTGACAGCGGCCGAGCTTCGCGCAGGGGCTCTCGGGCTCGGGCTTGTCGGCGCTCGCTCCCGCGCAGTGGTAGGCCGACAGTGCCACGCACTTGCCGTTCTCGAGCGCGCAGCGTCCCTCGGACGCGCAGGTCTTGCTGCACTCGATGGCGGTGGAGTGCTTCGGATCCACGCACACGCTCCGATATGCGCTGCACAAGCCGCGCTTCGTGCAGTCCTCGGAGCCCTTGCAGTTGTCGTCGGACGCCACCACGCACGCGCCGTCCTTGGCCGTGCACTTGCCGTGGAGCCTGCAGTCGGCGGAGGGCTTGCAGTCCTCGTTCGAGCCGACCTTGCACACGCCTTTTGGATCCGCCGTGCACTTGCCGTGCTCCTTGCACTCCGGCACCGTCTTGCAACGGTCCTTGTCGTCGCAGCCCGCCGTCGCGAGCACGACCCATACGCACCACACCCACCCCACGGCCAAGAGTCCCCGACGCAGCATGCGCGCGAGTGTAGCCTGGTTTGCGGCTGGGCGGCACGAAGCTTCCGGATTCGGCCAGGCCAGGGGCTGGCCTCCGCGCTGCCGGCCCCGGGCGCCGGGGCAGCGGCGACGGGGGTGCAGCCGTGTGTTGACGACGACGCGCAGGCATGGCCAACCTCGGCACGAAGCGGTTCGACCACCGTCGGGGCGCTGTGGAATCACAGGAGGGGGAATCATGCGGCTGATGATGCGAGCCCGACTTCCAGCCGAGCCGTTCGACACGTACGTTCGTCAGGGAACGATCAGAGCTCTGGTGAACCGGATCCTCGAGGAGACGAAGCCCCAAGTCGTCTACTTCACCGAGGAAGAAGGCTGGCGCGAAGCGCTGGTGATCACGGAGGTCGACCGACCTTCGGGTATTCCGGCTCTTTCGGAGCCGTGGCTCCTGAACTTCAACGCCGAGTGCGAGTTCCGCGTGGCGATGTTACCGGACGATCTCCAGGAATCGCATCTGGAAGCTCCCAGCAAGAAGTGGGGCACCGCGAGCCCCTAGGCACCGCCGCTGCGTAGCATCCCGGCACCAGTTACGGCCATGCCCGCGCTGCCGTCGGACACCGAGCGCCTGCACTTCGCCTGGTGGCGCGAGAGCGATCTGGGCGACGCGCTTTCCCTGTGGGGCGATCCCGAGGTGACAGCGCCACGACACGCGAGCCTCTTTCTGGAGCGCAGGTGGCCCAGCGACTGCGCACCGAGATCGACAACGCGGCCCGCCTCGGCGTGCAGTACTGGCGCCTCGAGCACCGCGACAACGGCAGCTTCGTCGGCTGCTGCGGCCTGCGCCCCTACCCCCGGGAGCCCGAAGGCGCCTGGGAGGTCGGCTTCCACCTGCGCCGCGCGTGTTGGGGACAGGGCTACGCCAGCGAAGCAGGCCACTCTGTCCGCGACGTCGCCTTTCGAAACCCTCCGCACCCGCGAGCTCTACGCCGGCCACCACCCCGACAACCACGCCTCCCGCCGCCTCCTCGAGAAGTTCGGCTTCGCCAAGATCGACAAGCAGCTTTATCCCCCGACGGGGTTGGTGCATCCCTGGTATCGGCTGGAGCGGTGACGGCTGGGGCACCGGCCGCGGAGCTCACAGGCAGCGAGAGCCAGAGCGCCCCGGGCGCGGGCGCTCAGTTCCAGCCGAGGTCCTTCGCCAGTGTCGCCTGCAGCAGCTGCGCCATCTTCTGGTGCGTCTTTGCGCTGGGGTGCCAGTCGCAACCGTAGCCGTCGGCGCTGGACTGCGTGGCGAACTCGAGCAGCGCGATGTTCTGGTCGCCCTGCTGCTTACGCTGGCTGATGACCTGCTGGAGATAGGTGCGCGCGGAATCGAGCGACGAGCCGGAGAGCATGGGGCCGAGAGCGCAGTAGATGCGAGCCGCCGGGTACTTGTCGCGCAGGTGCTGGGCGAACGCCACGTACGCGCTGACGAACGGTTGCCCCGGGTCGCCCTTCGCGAAGTCGTTGGTGCCGAGATTCACGACGACCGCTGCCGGGACGAAGCGACTGAAGTCCCAGCTGCTGCCGGAGGACGCCGGGAGCGTCAGGCCGTAGCGCGCGGGCATGTTGTTCGAGGTGTCGCCGCCGTAGTCGCGGTACATGCCAATGCCCGACCAGGCAATCGTAACGAGATCGGCGCCCAGCGCCTTGGCGGCGAGGGCCTCGTAGGTCTCCTCGTGGTTCTCGGTGGCTGCGCTGAACGAGCAGTTCTGGTCCGCTCCCTCGACGCCGTAGCCGGCGGTGATGGAGTCGCCGACAACTTCCAGACGTTGGCCTGGTGCAGCGGGCGGAGCGAGCAGGGTTCCGCCGGCGCCGAAGTCGAAGCCATGGAACGTGGTCACCCCTTCGAAGGCCTCCGTCCGGCGATACACGCTGACGAGGTGCGTCCCGCTGCCCAGGCCACTCGCGAGCGGGTACGAGCTCGACGCCGCGGAAGTGTGGACCTCGCTGACCTGGCCATCGACGACGACCTGGAAGTAGTTGCCGCTGCTGGAAGGGTCGTCGAGCTGTAGCGTGACGCTGTCACCGCTGAAGCGCGCCTGCATCTCGCTGCCCGACCAGGCGAAGCGCGAGGCGGCATCCTTCGTGAAGCGTCCGACCAGGCGCACCGCCGGCTGGGCGATGCTGCCGCCGCTGCCCGCTGCCCCGCCCGCGCCGCCCGTGCCGCCGCTTCCGCCCGCGTCCACAGCTCCTGCACTGCCGCCGTGGCCGCCCGCTCCAGTGCCAGCGGAGCCTCCGGAGCCGGCACCGCCGCCACCCGGGCTCGCTCCCGACCCACATCCCGATGCCATCGCGAGCACGCAAGCGATACCCGCAGCACGAAGCCAACCGGACATGACGTCATCGTCGCACGCGGCGACTCGACGGGGAAGCTGGGCTAGGCTCGCGTAACAGGCCGCCGGGCTGACCATGTACCGCTCGCTCACCGCCCAGACCCTGCACTACTTCGCGCGTCCGCACTGGAACGTGCGCCGGACGCCCATTGCCGGAGTGGCCGCGTGGCGTGGCGCGGAGCTGGCCGGGCAGACGAGCTGGCGCGTGGCTCTTTCGCCCCGGCAGATCGAGGAGCTCGAGCGCGCGATCGAAAGCGCGCGCGCCACCGGCAGGCCCACTCGGTCGCTGCGGCGTCGCGATTTCCCGCTGCCCACCCTGACCCGCGAGATCGATCGCTGGCGTCGCGACATGATCGATGGGCGGGGCTTCGTGGTGCTGGGCGGGCTGCCGGTCGAGCGCTGGGGCGTCGCCGACACCGAGCTGTTCTTCTGGTGCTTCGGCCTGCATCTTGGAACGCCGGGCGCCCAGAACCCGCAGGGCGATCTGCTCGGACACGTCCGCGATCTGGGCGACGACCCGCGCGAGGTGCGCGCCTACCGCACGAGCTCGACCATCGCCTACCACTGCGACGCGGCGGACGTTGTGGGGCTTCTGTGCCTGAGCCGGGCGAAGCGCGGCGGACTGAGCCGTATCGTCAGCTCGGTGACGGTCTACAACGAGCTCGTCGCGCGACGCCCCGATCTCGTCAAGCGGCTGTACGAGCCCTTCCTGCTCGACACCCACGGCGAGGGGGGAGTCGACTACTTCGCCATCCCTCCCGCGCGCCACCTCGACGGCCGGCTCAGGACCTTCTGGCACGCCGACTACTTCAGGAGCGCGCTCGAGTACACGGACGTCGCGCCCTACGACGCAGCCGGCGCCGAGCTGCTCGAACTCTACGATGGTATCGCGTCGGAGCCCGGGCTCTACCTGGACATGGACCTGGTGCCTGGCGACGTGCAGCTCTTGAGCAACCACACGATCCTCCACGGCCGCACCGCGTACGAGGACCCCCCGGAACCGGAGCGGCGGCGGCACCTGCTGCGCCTGTGGCTGTCGCTCGACCGGGCTCACTCGGCGCGCGAGCGCGCGCTCGGTGCGCTGGGCTACGCGGACCTCGTGCGGCGGCTCGCGCGCGCGAAACTGCACCGCTGGTCCGGCGGCGCATCGCTCCGCCGCGCTGCTACTTCCCCTGGGTCTTCTTGAACTGATCCGTCAGCTTTCGCTGACCCGCGGACCGCCGAGGCGTGGCGCTCACGCCTTGCGCGGCTCGACCTCGACGCGCACGTCGAGGCCGTCGCGCACGCTCTGTGTCACGACGCAGAAGTCCTCGAAGGTCTCGAGGCACTTGGTGTACTGGCTGGCATCGCCGGGCAGCGCGGGGTGCAGCTTCACCGCGACGTGGCCGATGCGCAGGCGGCGGCTTTCGTTCCGCACCAGCTCGACGTGGACGTCGGTCTCGAGGCCGCTGAGCTCGACGCCGGCCTGCTTCTTCAGACAGAACACCAGGCTGGCGGAGAGGCAGTTGGCGATGGCCGCGGCCATCACGCGCGCGGCGTTCGGGGCGGCATCGCCTCCGAGCGGCGGCGGCTCGTCGAAGCGTAGCTCCTCGAACTGCTCCTTGTCGAAGCGGACAGCGAACTCGTAGCCTTCGAGCTGACGAACCGAGAGATCGAACTCGGCGACTTTCTGCGGCATGGGCGACCTCAAGAGGCTTGTGCAGCCTGCGTCTTCTTCGCCTCGTCGACCTTGCGCTTGACCTCGATCATGTCGAGCCCTCGCACCTGCTCGACGAGCTTCTGCAGCGCGAGCGCGGGCACCATGCCCGGCTGCTCGAACAGCAGGATACCATCGCGGAACACCATCAGCGTCGGAATCGAACGGACATTGAAGGCGCCGGCCAGCTCCTGCTCGGCGTCCGTGTCGATCTTGCCCCAGGTAATGTCCGGGTTTGCAGCCGCGGCGCGCTCGTACACGGGCGCGAACATCCGGCACGGCCCGCACCATGACGCCCACCAGTCGATGAAGACAATGCCTTCGCCGGAGACCGTGGCTTCGAAGTTTTCCTTGGTGAGCTCGGTGGTGTGCATGGTTCCTTCCGTCCTTCCCCAAATTGGAGCCACGTAGGCGAAAATGGGTTCAAGACGCCGCCCGGTCAGCCGGCGCTATGCTGGCGTCAACCGCGCTGGCTCGTTACCCTTCTCCTGGTGGGTGCATGGGTGATCTGAAGAAAGCCGCCGGCCAGATGTCCGGCAAGGCCGCGCTCGCGACCGCCAGGGATGCCGCCGCGCGTGCCATCCAGGACGTGCTGTCAACCGATGAGGAGCGCGCCGCAAGGGAGGCGGAACGGGCTGCAGCGGCGAAGCGCAAGCGCACCAAGTGGATAGTCCTCGGAGTGATCGGCTTGCTGGTGCTGATCGGCGTGATCGGGATGGCGCTCCACTACTGGCATTGGTTCCTGCTCCTGGGGCTCGTCGCGCTGGCGACCCTGTACGGCCAGTACCGCTGGCGCAGGTTCCGCAAGTCGGAGAAGAACGCCGACAAGAAGGCGGAGCCTGCCCGTGCGCAGCAGAGCCGCACGAGGCCCGAGCCCCGTGGTGCGCCCCCGGTGGCGCCCCCGCCGATCGTCGAGGAAGTGGATGCGGAGCCCGACGCCTCGATCGAAGACGAGCTCGCCGCACTGAAGGCGCGCGTCAAGAAGCAGGGTTGAAGGGCGCGCGTCCCGATAGCGCGAAGAGCGGCTGGAGCCAGACTGTTTCGCCGTGTTCCGGCCTGTGGCACTGTGCACGCCGCATGCGAACCGCGTTCGTTACCGGCGCGACCGGCTTCCTCGGTTGCGAGCTCGCGCGCCAGCTCGCCGAGCGTCGCGTCGCCGTGACGGCGCTGACCCGCACGGGCGCGCTGCCGGGCGGACTGGAGGCGATGGGCGTCCGGCCGCTGGCGGGGGATCTCGACGACGCGAAGCTACTGGAGAGCGCGCTCGCGGACGTGGACGCCGTATTCCACGTGGCCGCCAACGTCGGCATGTGGCGCGGCCGCTGGGCGGAGAGCTTCCGCACCAACGTGATCGGCACGCGCACGATGGTTGACGCCGCGCTCGCGGGTCGCGTCGGGATCTTCGTACACACGTCCTCCGCCAGCACGATCGGCAAGCCGCCCGAGGCGCAGCAGGGCGTGGAGGTCCGCGTCGACGAGCACAGCGACTACAACCTGGAGCCGCTGCAGATGGTGTATCCGCACACCAAGTGGCTCGCCGAGCAGGAGGTGCTGCGCGGCGCCGGAGAGGGCCTTTCCGCGGTCATCGCCCATCCGACCGCCGTGTTCGGGCCGGGCGACTGGAAGCACAATCTGCTGCCGCTGTTCCGCGCCGCCAAGCGCGGCACCGCGCTGGCCGTGCCGCGCGGCATCCGGACCACGTGTGACGTGCGCGACGTTGCACGCGCGCACCTCGCGCTGGCAGAGCGCGGTCGCCCCGGCGAGCGCTACATCCTCGGCGGCGAGTCGTTGTCGGTGCGCGACCTCATGACGCGGATCGCCCGCGTGGTGGGCGGGCGCCGGCCGCTCTTCACCCTGCCCGACGCGGCAATCCTGCGCGTGGGCGCGCTGATGGACGCGGTCGCGGAGGCTACTGGTCGCCCACCGGTGCTGAGCCGCGAGATGGCGCTCCAGAGCACCTTCACCGCGCGCCTGTCGAGCGACAAGGCCGCCCGCGAGATCGGCTACGCCTCCCGCCCGCTCGGCGAGTCCCTCCGCGACGCAGCCGCATGGTATCGCGCACGGGGCCTCATGTAGCGGCGGGTGACCGCTGCCAGGCATCCAGCACGACCTGGTAGATTTCCGTGGAGGGGTCATGCGTGACGTCCTCGGTGGCCCATGCGGGCGGGGAGACCTGCTCGCCGGGCTGGGGCTCGATCAGGACGAAGGGGCCGTTCTCGATCGGATGGTCGAACTCCACCAGCTCCATGGGGCGCCCGCCCACGCGCAGCTTGCTCCGGGAGTAGCGCGCGCGGAAGGGCGCACCGCGGAGGAGCCCTTCCGCTTCGTCCTTCGGGAGCGGTGTCACCTGACGCTTCGACGGATTCGCATGCCAGACCACGTGGTTCGCGCTGCCCACGCCCTCCCCGAGCCGGACGATTTCAATGAGGGTCGCGTAGGCGCCCGCGTCCGCCACCACACCGATTTCCACTACGGTCGCGCCAAGCCGGGTGAACGGCACATCCAGCCCTGCGCGGACCCGGAACCGGAGTGTCCTGCCGGAGCGGCTGGACGGGGGTTCGTTCAACGTCACGCTCCAGAGCCCATTCGATGCCTCGCAGCCATACCCTAGCGTACGACGTTCCCGTCGCGGGATCGATGCCCGGCGTTCAGCTGCAAGTAGCCAGGGACGCCCGCGGGCACACCTAGTCGAAGAACTCGAACTCCGCCCACCTTCGCTCCCTGGCGTCGGTGAGCCGGGCTTCGAGATCCGAGCAGTGCACCTCGAGTTTGTGGCCGTCGGGGTCGAGGACGAAGATCGACCCGCCCTCGCTGGTGTTCGACTTCCACTCGGTCACGCCGGCCTGGCGGAGCCGCTCGCAGAAGTCGGGAAACAGCGCCGGCTCGATATCGAACGCGATGTGTGTGTACTCGGGGAGCGGCCCCGAACGGACTTCGCTGTCCTGGTGCAGGGCCAGCCAGAGCGATCCCGCGGAAAGGTAGGCGCCGCACGCCCACTTCAAGCGAGGCCGGAGACCCAGCACGCGGGTGTAGAAGTCGAACGACGCGGATACGTCCCGAACCGATAGGGTAACGTGGTTGACGCCGGAAAGCATGGTGTGTTCCTGGAAGTCGAGCTCCGCTTGTCGACGACGGCCAGCGGGGCTATGCGCCTGACATGTCGAGAGCCGAAACGTACCTGCAGATGAAGCAACGGGGGGACAAAGTCGTCGTCGTGACCGGCTACGACGCGCCCACCGCACGCTTCGAAGCCGAAGCTGGCGTCGACATCATCCTGGTCGGCGACAGCGTGGGCACGAACGTGCTCGGCTATTCGCACGAGCGCGAGGTGAAGCTCTCCGACATCGAGCACCACACCGCCGCGGTGCGGCGGGGCGCGCCGGACGCCTACATCATGAGCGATCTACCCTACGCAACCTACGACACCCCGGCGCAGGCGCTGGAGAGCTCGCGGCGGCTCGCGGAAGCCGGCGCCGACTGTGTGAAGCTCGAGGGAGCGCGGCCGGACATCGTCGCAGCGCTCGCCAACGCGGACTTCGACGTGTGCTGCCATCTCGGGCTCGAATCGCAGCACCAGGACAAGAAGCGCCGGCAGGGTCGCACGGCCGAGGCCGCCGCAAAGCTCTACGACGACTCGCTGGCGCTGGATGCTGCGGGGCAGAAGTTCCTCGTGCTGGAGCTGGTGCCCGAGGAGCTGGCGGCGCGCATCACGCGCGACGTGAAGGCTGTCACCATCGGCATCGGGGCGGGCTCCGGGACCGACGGCCAGGTGCTCGTCGTCAACGATCTGGCCGGTGTCACGGCGCGCGAGTTCAAGCACAATCGCCGCTACGGGGCGGTTGGCGCAGCGCTCTGCAATGCCGTCGTCGCCTACACCAAGGACGTCCGCGCCGGCGCCTTTCCGGGCCCCGAGCACGCCTTCCAGATGGCGGAGGAAGAGCGCGCTGGATTCGAGGAGCTCAGGCCGTAGCCTGGCGCCATACCGCCGCGGTTCGCGGGCGCGCGCTGACGCCTCAACCTGCCGCGGCTCCCACGACGACAACGACCTTGCCCCGCGCGTGGCCGCGTTCGACGTAGTCCAGGGCGTCGGCCGTCTCGTCGAGAGGATACGTCCTGTCGATAACGGGTGTGACACGACGGGCGTCGATGAGGTCCTTCAGGGCGAGCAGATCCCGCTTGTCCGGAGTCGAGACGAACGGCCGCAGCTTCTGACCGACGAGCGGCGAGAGGGCCAGCGACAGGAACACGCGCCGTAGCCCGCCCGCCGAGCTGTTGGGGATCAGCGTTCCCCTGCTGGTCAAGAGCCGCCTCAGCTCCCCGAGTGAACGGTCCGCGACATTATCGAGGATGAAGTCGTAGCACTGGCCGGTCCTGGTGTAGTCCTGGCGCGTGTAGTCGATGACGTAGTCCGCGCCGATCGAGCGCAGCATGTCGACATTTGCCGTGCCGCACACGCCGGTAACCTCGGCACCGACCGATTTGGCGATCTGCACGGCGAACGTTCCCACTCCTCCAGAAGCGCCGATGATCAGGACCTTCTGACCCGCCCGCACCTTGCCCACGTCGCGAAGCGCCTGCAGAGCCGTCAGCCCGGCGATCGGAACAGCCGCGGCCTGCTCGAATGTGAGGTTCACCGGCTTCGGCGCGAGCCGGACTGCGGGGGCGCAGGCGTACTCGGCATAGGCCCCGCCCCTGATCTCGCCGAAGACCTCGTCTCCGGGCTCGAATTCCTTCACCTTGTCGCCGACCGCCTCCACCTCTCCGGCCACGTCCTGCCCCGGGATCCTGTACTTCGGTCCTGTCAGGCCGAAACCCAGAAGGCGCAGGACCCGTGGCTTGCCCCGCATGAGCAGGCAATCTCCCGGATTCACCCCGGCGGCGCGAACGCGCAGCAGTACGTCGTCCTCGCCGATTTCCGGCCGTTCGACATCCTGCAGTTCAAGGACGTCGCCGGCCGCGCCGTACGCGCGCTGGACGATGGCGTGCATCCTGGCCCCGGCGCGGCGCAGATTGTTCGCGGTGGCGCGCTCCGACGCACCAGCGCGCGCAATCCCCGGCTGTTGAGTGCTCATTCAAGATGCACGTGCAAGCCGCAGGCCACCGCGCGGTCGCGCGACAGGCGTCGTCCCCGGCGCCTGGGCTAGCGCGCCGGTGCCGAGATGCCGACCTCGCGCCGCAAGCCTTCCACATCGAGCTTGCGGACGTAGTCGACAAGATCATGCCAGATAGGGTGGTAGCCGAAGCCGCCCTGGGTCATCTCCTGGATGGCGTCGTCCTTGCTCCAGCCCTGGACCACGATGCGATACACGGCCGTCATCATGCCGGTTCGATCGGCGCCGTGCTGGCAATGAACGAAGATGGGTTGCCTGGCCGGGTTCGTGACGATCTTCAGGAAGCGCACGACGTCCTCGTGCTCCGGGTGCCAGGCCTTGAAGCTGATGTGCTCGTACTGGAGCTGAACGTCCGAGAGCTTGTCCGCGTCCGAGTGCATCGTCCTCAGGTTCACGTCGGTGCGCACACCCAGCTTCGGCAGCTGGCGGAGCCCCTCGGCCGTGGGCTGGGCGCCGCGGTAGAAGCTCTTGCTCACGCGGAACAGGTTCGGCAGGCCGGGGCGGGAGAGCGGCTGTGCCCACTTCGCGGGACGGGCCCTGGGCGCCGCGCTCTTGCCGGGCGCAGCCGCGGCGTGAAGCGTCGACGCACCTGGGCTCTTCGAAGCCGTCCGGGGCGACGCAGTGTGCGCGCCCTCGGGCTGCGACGTCGAGCACGCGGCAAGCAGCGCGCCAACCAGGACATAGGAAACCCGGCGGGTCATGGCTGGTGATCGTTCGCACCGACGGGCAGCCAATGCAAGCGCTCGCGCTCTGGCCCTCAGCCGACGCGCAGCACAAGCGCCATGGCCGTGTCGCCAGCAGCGCAGCCGCTGAACAGGCCGATGCCGCCGCCGGCCTGGACCAGCTCTTCGATCAGCTCCATCACGACGCGCATGCCCGTCGGACCTTGCGGGTGCCCGTAGACGAGCGGCGAGCCAAACCGGTTGATCCGCTCCTGGGGCAATCCGAACTCGCGGCCGAGCAGCACATCGTTCACCGCGAACGGATTGTGCGTCTTGATGGCCTTCACGTCACCGAGCGCGACGCCGGTGCGCTCCAGCACGCGGCGCGCGGCTGGCACGACAGCCTTCGGCATCATTCCGCGCTCGACGCGCGCTTCGGCAAAGCCGAGCAGCTGGATGCGTACGGCCGGGTCGCGCGACATCTCGCGCGCGGCCGCCTCGGTGGTGATCACCATGCCCGCGTTGCCGTCGGCCGGGTGCGTCTGGCTGCCGAACGTGACGCTGCCGCCATCGACCATCGGCTTGAGCTTTACCAGACCCTCGGCCGTGGTCGGGAATACGCCCTCGTCGGCCTCGACGCGACCCGTCTCCTTCTTGCCGCGCATCAGCCGCACCGGGATCATGTAGCGCTTCTGGAAGGCGCGCTCGTCGGCCAGGGCTTCCGCGTACTGCGCGTAGCGCACCAGCGTGACCTCGTCCTGCTCTTCGCGCGTGATGCCCGCTTCTTTCGCCACGCGCTCGGCGGTCTCGATCATGGCGTTCTTCGCGAAAGGATCGCGGTTGAACGCGTCCCACACCCAGTCTTCCGCGTCGCCCTTGCCGCCGGGCCCCGCGGGGTTCGGATAGTAGATGTGCGGGCCATTGCTGGTTCGATCGCAGGTCACGCCGAGCACGCGCTCGCGCTGCCCGAGCTCCACCTCTGTCGCGGCGGATGCGATGACGCGCGCGCTGGTCGCGCACGCCTGCGAGAGCGTCGGTCCGGTGACGTCGGTGGCGCCGATCATGCCGGCGAGCCATGGCGCTCCGTAGAAGGTCGACTGCTGCGGCACCGTCATGCCGAGCATCACCCCGTCGAAGCGCCTCGGGTCGATCTTCTTCGCGGCCAGCGCGTCGCCCGCAACCTGCGCCGCGAGCTTCACCGAGTGGTACGGCGCGAGGCTCGCCTGCCAGCGGCAGAACGGAGTCGACCAGTACGCACCGAGCGGGATAAACGTCTTCTCGAAGGCCATGTATGGACGATAGGCCTGGCTCCTCGGCCCGGGCATGACGCCAATCAGGAGCGCGGCTCCCCTTCCGGGCGACCCGTGCGTGCGCGCTGGAGCGGGAAAAACCCGGGGAATCCCCGGCCGGTCTGGCCTCCGCCCCGGAACGACATGTACCGTCGGGACGTGACCAGCAAACAAGCCCTTCCGTCCGACGCGCTCGTGTTCTTCGGAGCCACAGGCGACCTCGCATACAAAAAGATCTTTCCGGCGCTCCAGAACATGGTGCGCCACAACACGCTCGACGTTCCGGTCATCGGCGTCGCGAAATCGGGCTGGACGCTCGAGCAGCTCTGCGACCGGGCCCGGAAGAGCATCGAAGAGCACGGCGGCGGCGTGGATCAGGCTGCGTTCAGCCGGCTGTGCGAGCTGATGCAGTACATCGACGGTGACTACGCCGACCCGAGTACGTTCGAGAATCTGCGCAAGGCGCTCGGCGACGCCAAGCACCCGACGCACTACCTGGCGATTCCGCCGAGCCTGTTCGGCACGGTCGTGCAGTCTCTCGGCGCGTCGAGGTGCGCGGAGGGCGCGCGCGTCGTGATCGAGAAACCCTTCGGCCACGACCTGGAGACGGCGCAGAAGCTGAACGAAACGCTCCACTCCGTGTTCCCGGAGTCGGCCGTCTACCGCATCGATCACTATCTCGGAAAGGAAGCGGTCGAGAACCTCCTGTTCTTCCGCTTCGCCAACACGTTCCTCGAGCCGATCTGGAACCGCCACTACGTCGATTCCGTCCACATCACCATGGCGGAGGAGTTCGGCATCAAGGGCCGCGGCAAGTTCTACGATGCGACCGGCGCCATCCGCGACGTGGTGCAGAACCATCTGCTCCAGGTCATCGGCTATCTCGCGATGGAACCGCCGACGTCGCTGTACTCCGATTCGATCCGCGACGAGCAAGTGAAGGTGTTCCGCGCCATCCCGCCGATCAAACCCGACCAGATCGTGCGTGGACAGTTCCGTGGCTATCGCGACGAGCCCGGGGTGGCGAAGGACTCCAACGTGGAGACGTTCGCGGCCGTGCGCCTCGAGGTCGAGTCCTGGCGCTGGGCCGGCGTGCCGTTCTTCATTCGCGCCGGCAAGAGCCTGCCGCTGACCGCGACGGAAGTGGTCGTCGATCTGAAGCCGCCGCCGCTGTCCGGTCTCTCGCCGGAGGAGAGCAACTTCTTCCGGCTGCGACTCGGCCCGGACATCGCCATCTCGCTGGCAGCTCGCGTCAAGCAGCCTGGTCCGGAACGCGTCAGCATGCCGACCGAGCTCCTCGCCGTGAAGAACGACAGCGGCGACGAGGTGGATGCCTACGAGCGTCTGCTCACCGACTCCATGAAGGGCGACTCCATGCTGTTCGTGCGCGAGGACGCGGTCGAGGCGGCATGGGAGGTTGTCGCGAACGTCCTCGACGACGTGACGCCAGTCCACGAGTACGAGCCTGGTACGTGGGGGCCAAAGGAGTGCGACCGGCTGGTGGCCGATCTGGAAGGCTGGCACAACCCGAAGAACTGACGCCGGGCTGAAAGCCCGCGCTCAGTGCCCGGAGCGCTCCCTCTCGGCCAGCGCCGCCACGATCTTCTCCGGCGTGATGGGCAGATCGCGGATGCGCACGCCGATCGCGTCGTAGATGGCGTTGGCCAGCGCCGGCGCTGTCGGCACCATGCCCGGCTCGCCGACGCCCTTGGCGCCGAACGGCCCCTGGTCGTCTTCGGTCTCGACGAAGTGGACGTGGATGGGGAAGTCGAGCTCGGCGATGGTCGGGATCTTGTAGTCGGTGAAGCTCGGATTGAGGATGCGCCCTTCGCGCGTCTGCACCTGCTCGTACAGCGCGTAGCCGATGCCCTGCGCGAGCCCGCCGTACACCTGCCCGAGCAGCGTCTGGCGGTTGAGGATCTGCCCCACGTCGTGGGCGCACACCATGTTCAGGATGTGCACCTCGCCGGTCTCTTCGTCGACCTCGACCTCGCAGCCCTGCACACCGAAGGCGTACGTGGCGCTCATGTTGCCAACGCCCTTCGCCCAGTCGGGCAGCTCGCTCTTCGGCTCGTAGAATGCCTCCTCGATGATCATCTGGCCCTGCTGGCCGCGGAAGTGCACCGCCCGCAGGAAGCGCGCGAGATCCACCTCCAGCCACGGCTCGTCGGGCGCGTCCTTCAGCGTGAGCACGCTGTCGGCGAGCTCGAAGTTGTCCGCGCGGCAGTGCGCAGCCACATCGTAGTCGCGCGGCTGGTAGTCGGGATTCTTGCGCCGGAGCTTCTTCAGGTTCTGCTCGACCTCGGCCGGGAAGAGCTCCGCGGCGTAGGCGAAGATCCGCTTGCGTACCTTGTCGCAGGCGCGCGTGGCGGCGTTCAGCGCAATGAACGCGCCGCGGCTGGCGTGCGTGCCCACGTCCCAGGGACACGTCCCGGTGTCGGTCTGGTTGATGAACACCTTGTCCGGCCTCACGCCGAGCGCCTCGGCGACACCGAGGCACAGCGCCGAGTGCAGCCCCTGCCCCATCTCCACGCCGCCGTAGGACACGTTCACGTTGCCGAAGTCGTCGAGCTTGAGGATCACGCCGCCGCCGTCGGAGCGGTAGATGCGCCCCGAGCCCCCGACGTGGATCAGCGACGCCATGCCCACGCCGCGGCGCTTGCCTTTGCCGTGTTTGTTCTTCCAGTCGAGGTGTTTGGCGGTCTCTTCCAGACACTCGCGCAGCCCGCAGGTCGTGATCCTGCAGACCCATCGGGGTCGTCTCGCCGGGCTCGTTCCGGTTCCGCATGCGGATCTCGAACGGATCGATGCCGGCCTGCTCCGCCAGCTCGTCGAGCGTGCTCTCGATGCCGAACGCCACCTCGGGGTTGCCGTAGCCGCGCATGGCCTGCGCGTAGGTGTTGTTCGTGTAGGCTAGATCCGCGTCGAACTGGATGTTCGACACCCTGTAGATGCTGGTGACCGGCAGCAGCATCACGGTGGGATACGTCGCGCCCCAGGAGGCGTAGGCGCCGTTGTCCTGCATGACGTACACGCGCCGGAACGTCAGCCGGCCTTCGGCATCGCAGCCCTGCACGATGCGCGAGCTCGCCGACTGGCGCGGCGACAGGCACGCGAACTCCTCTTCACGCGTGTACAGCATCTTCACGGGGCGGCCCGTGCGATGCGCGAGCAGGATCGCGATGTACTCGTAGGCATGGGTGTCGAGGCCCGTGCCGAAACCGCCGCCGAGGGTCGGTACGATCACCCGTGCGTTCCTGTCGCCAAGCCCCATCGCCTCCAGGGCGCGCACGAAATCCTTCTGCGCCAGAAATGGGATCTGTGTCTTGGCCCACATCGAGAGGTTGCCGGCGACGTCGAGCTCGGCAATGCAGCCGGCCGTGCCCATGCAGCTCTGCTGGATGAGCGGCGTCGAGAACTCGCCCTCGGCGACGTACTTCGCCGCGCGCTCACCGGCCGCCATATCACCCGACGTGTGGTGGTACTCGAGCGGCAGGCGATTGGTCGCCACGGGTTTGCCGCGCGCATCGACCTCGTGCACCAGCGGCGCGCCTTCTGCCAGCGCTTCTTCGGGGCTGAACACGGTCGGCAGCGGCTCGTACTCCACCGCGATAAGCTCGATCGCTTCGCGCGCGATATCCGGATCGATGGCGGCCACCGCCGCCACCTCGTCGCGCAGGCTCCGCACCTTGTCGCGCTTGAGCGCGAAGTTGTCGCGCAAAAAGCCGATGCGCACCTCGGGCGTATCGTAGGCCGTGATCACGGCGCGCACGCCGGGCAGTCGCTCGGCTCGCGAGGTATCGATGTGCTTGATGCGCGCGTGCGCATGCCCGGAGAACTTGACCTTGCCGTACAGCATCCCCGGCCGGACCAGGTCGTGGATGTAGGAAGCCCTGCCCGCGGCCTTGTCGGCAGCGTCGGGTCGGGGCACCTCGCGGCCGATGTGGCGACGCTCAACCACGGCTGCCTCCTTCCTGGCGAAGCTTCGCGGCGAGCTGCACCGACTCGACGATCTGCACGTAGCCCGTGCAGCGGCACAGGTTGCCGACCAGCGCCGCCCGGATCTCGGCGTCCGTTGGCGTTGGCTTTTCCCTGAGCAATGCCTCGGTCGCCATCACCATTCCGGGGCTGCAGAAGCCGCACTGGATGCCGCCCTTTTCGACAAAGGCGCGCTGCACCGGGCCGAGCGCGCCACCGGGCCCGACGAGCCCCTCGACCGTTGTCACCTTCGCGCCTTCGGCTTCCATCGCCGGCACCAGGCAGGCGTTGACGGGGCGCCCGTCGAACAGCACCGTGCAGGCGCCGCACTCGCCGTTGCCGCAGCCCTCCTTCGTGCCACAGAGACCCAGCTCGCCCCTGAGCACGTCGATCAGCCGCGCTCCGGCCTTGACCTGGACCAGCGCGGGCTCGCCGTTCACCTCGAAGCGAAGCTCGCTCGTCATCGTGCTTCCTCCAATCCCGAGAGCCGGGCCAGCGCGCGGCGCGCGAACACTCCGATCACGTGGCGCCGATAGGCCTCGGTCGAGCGCACATCGGTCATCGGCTCCACTTCGGCGGCGGCTACCGTGCAGAGCTCGTCGAGCAGCTCGGCCGTGATGTCGTGGCCCTCGAGCAACGCCTCCGCGCGCGGCAGCCGCATCGGGCGCGGCGCCGCCGAGCCCGCAGCCAGCCGCGCGACAACGCAGCGCCTTCCGTCCATGTCGACACGCGCCGCCAGGCTCGCAATGGCGATGTCCATCCTGACGCGGCTCTTCTTGAAGAAGGTCGCGCGCGTCCGCGCGTCGGGCCGGCGGAAGCGGATCTCCGACACAATCTCGCCCTCGCCGATGCGGGTCTCGCCGGGCGCGACGAAGAAATCCGCCAGCGGCAGCTCGCGCTCGGAGCCGGGCGACCGCACGACAACCCGCGCGTCCAGCACCAGGAGCGGCGGCGCGGTATCCGCGCACGGCGAGGCGTTGCACAGGTTCCCGCCCACGGTGGCGAGGTTCCTGACCTGCATGCCGCCCAGGGTGCGCGCGGCCAGCGCCAGCACAGGGGCGCTCCGGCCGAGCTCCTCGTCGCGCAGGAGCTCGGCGACGCGCGTCATCGCGCCGATCCGGATCTCGTCGCCGTGACGGATACCGGCGAGCTCGCGCACGCGCGAGAGCGAGATCAGCGCGGGCGGCCGAAGCCGGCCCTCGCGGATGCGCACCATCACGTCGGTCCCGCCGGCGATGAAGCGCGCGCCGGGCAGCTCGCTCTTCAGCCGGAAGGCGTCTTCCAGGCTCTCGGGTCGGTGGTAGTCGAATCCAGGCATGTCGGGGTCCTGTCAGGCGACAACGCCGCTCTGGCGGAGCGCCGCGATGCGCTCCTTGTCGAGGCCGAGCTCGCCTAGCACGGCGCTGGTGTGCTCGCCGTAGGCGGGGGCGAACGGCAGCTCGCCGCCCACGGCGTCGAGGTGGGGCGTGCGCGCGCCGGGGGGCGGCAGGCGGATGCGCCGCCCATCGGGCGCCATGGTTGAAAGCAGCGCGCCCTTCAGGAAGTCGAGCTCCATCACCTGCTCGATGGGCGTGATGGGCGCGTGGGGAATGCTCGCTTTGGCCAGCGCGCGGCTCACCGCCTCCGTCGGCAACCGGCGCGTGATGTCCGCGATATCCCGGTGCAGCTTGTCCTTGCCGGCGCGGCGCCCTTCGTTGGTGGCAAGCTCGGGCTTGCCCAGCGAGGCGAGCTCGGGCTGCTCGATCAGGCGCGCCCACTGCGCGTCGGAGCCCACGGCCATGTAGATGAAGCCGTCTGCAGTCGGATAGGCGTTGGTCGGGATGAACTGCCGGTGCTGGTTGCCGCTGCGCTTGAGCTCGGAGGGTGGGCTGCCCATGTCGAGCATGGGCAGGAACGTCATCAGCCAGCTCGTTGCGACCTGCGCCATCGAGATGTCGATGACGCGGCCCTGGCCGCTGTCCTTCTGCTCCAGAAGCGCGAGCAGCACCTGCGCGAACGCCTCGTCGCCGGCCTTCAGGTCGATGATCGGCGGGCCGCACTGCATCGGCGGGCCGTCGGGCTCGCCGGTGAGGTCCATGTAGCCGCACAGAGCCTGCAGCACCGGATCGTAGCCGGGCACCTCGGGATAGGCGAGCCCCTGCGCCGAGATGCAACACCAGACCAGCTCCGGCCGCTTCGCCGACAGCGTCTCGAAATCGAGACCGAGAGCGGCGTGCCGCTTCGGCAGCGTGTTCGTGCAGAAGACGTCGACCTCGAGCTCCTCGACCAGGCGGCGGAGCAACTCGCGTCCCTCGGCCTGCTTGAGATCGAGCGCGATCGCCTCCTTGCCGACGTTTGGCGCGACGAAGTAGCTGTGACGGTCCTCCCCGGCGACTTCGCGACCGATGTAGCGATTCGGATCGCCCTTCGAGCGGCGGCCGGCCGCGGGCGTGGGTTCAGCGCGGATCACGCGCCATCCGAGCTGCGCGAAGCGCGAGGTCGCGTAGCTCATGCTGAGCGCCTGCTCGACCGACAGCACAACGGGACGGCGTTTCATCCTAGAACCTCACGGGCTCCTGGAAGCGCCCGAACACGCGCTCCAGCGCGCCGCACACCTCGCCCACGGTCGCGTACGCCTCGACCGCGTCCATCACGGCGGGCATCACGTTCTGGTCGCCGGACGCCGCCTTCTCGACTTCCCCGAGCGCGCGCTCGACGCGGCCGGCGTCGCGGCTTGAGCGGATCTCCTGCAGGCGCCGCATCTGGACCTCGGCTTCCTCGCGCCGATACGGATGGAACTCGACCTCCTGCGCCTCCTCTTCCTCGACGAAGCAGTTCACGCCGACCTTCTTCACTTCCCCGCTCTGGATCTTCCGCTCCCGCTCGAAGGCCTGACGGTTCACTTCGGCCTGCACGCGACCCTCGGAGACCGCCTCCACGATCCCGCCCTCGGCCTCCAGCTGACGGGTGATGGCTTCGATGCGGCTTTCCATCTCGTTCGTCATGCTCTCGATGAACCAGCTGCCGCCGAGCGGATCCACGGTGTCGCGTCAGCCCCATCTCGTGCATCAGGATCTGCATGGTGCGAAGCGAAAGCCGCGCTGCGTGCTCGCTCGGGATGGTGTATGCCTCGTCGTAGGAGCAGAGCGCCATCGTCTGCGTGCCGGAGAGCGCGCTGATCAGCGCGTAGTACGCGCCGCGCACGATGTTGTTCTCGGGTTGTTGGATCGTGAGCCCGCCGCCGCCGCCGCCGGCGATCATGCGCATCTGCTGCGCGCGGGGCTCCGTCACGCCGAAGCGCTCCTTCATCATCCTGGCGTACAGGCGGCGCCCCGCGCGGAACTTCGCCACCTGCTCCCAGATGTTGCCGAAGATGTCGAAATTGAAGCTGAGGGTCTTTCCGATGGCGTTCACGTCCAGGCCACGTTCAAAGCCTCTTCGACGTAGGCGGCGGCGATCGCGAGGCCGTAGGCCATCTCCTGCGCCGGCGTCGCACCGGACTCGCGGATGTGGTAGCCGCACACGCTCACGGCGCTGTAGCGCGGTACGTTCCGGGCGCAGAACTCGATGGTGTCGGCGACGAGCCGCATGCTCGGCCCGACCGGGTAGATCCACGTGCCGCGCCCGACGAACTCCTTGAGGATGTCGTTCTGCGCGGTGCCCCGGAGGCTCGCGAGCTCGAAGCCGCGCTTCTTCGCCATCGAGAAGTACATGGCCATGATCGGCACGGCCGCGCCGTTGATGGTGAGCGACACGGTGATGTCGTTCAGCGGAATATCGGCAAACGCCTCCTCCATGTCCGCGAGCGTATCGACGGCCATGCCGACGCGCCCGACCTCGCCGTCGGCCATCGGGTGATCCGAGTCGAGCCCGCACTGCGTCGGCAGATCGAAGGCGACGTTCAGCCCGGTGTTGCCGTTCTCGATCAGGTACAGGAACCGCTCGTGCGTCTCGCGCGCCGTGCCGAACCCGGAGTACTGGCGCATGGTCCAGGGGCGCTTGCGGTACATCTCCGGGTGGATGCCGCGGGTGAACGGGAACTCGCCGGGGCGGCCCACACCCTGCGCGCCGCCGCTCGCATCGAGATCACGCTCGGTATAGAGCGGCGCGACCTCGACGCCGCTCTCCCAGACAACGGGTTCCGGCTCCTTCTGCTTCATTGTGCAACTCGCTCCCGAACGAAGTCCGCGATGGCCTCGAACGGCGTGCCCGTAGGGAAGACGCCGGCCACGCCGAGCCCTGCCAGTGCGGCGCGATCGCGCGACGGGATGTTGCCGCCGACGATCACCGGCACCTCCTCGAGGCCCTGCTCGCGGAGCTTTCCGATGACCTTCTCGCACAGCGGCAGGTGCGCACCCGACAGGATCGAGAGCCCCACCACGTCCACGCTCTCGGCAAGCGCCGCGCGAGCAATGGCCTCCGGGCTCTGCCGGAGCCCCGTGTAGATGACCTCCATGCCGGCCCTCATCAGCGCGCGGCAGACAAGCTTGGCGCCGACATCGTGGCCGTCGAGCCCCGGCTTGGCCACCAGCACACGAATCCTGGATTCGCTCATGACTTGAGCCCCTTTGCGATGTTGACGCGCAGGATCTCGCTCGTCCCTCCCCCGATCAAGACGAAGCGCACGTCTCTCAGGTAGCGCTGGACCGGGCTGTCGCTGGCGAAGCCGTAGCTCGCCAGCACGCGCGCGGCGCGGTCGCAGTTCTTCGCGGCCGTCTCGGAGGCGAAGAGCTTGGCCATCGACGCCTCGTTCGCGTTGGGCAGTCCCTGGTCGCTGCGCCACGCGGCCCACTGAACCAGCCGCCGCGCCGCCTCGAGCTCGGTCGCCATGTCGGCCAGATGCGCCTGCACGGCCTGGAACGAGTCGATGCTCCGACCGAACTGGCTGCGCTCGGCGGCGTAGGCGCGAGCGTCCTCATAGGCGGCGCGCCCGATGCCGAGCGCGAGCGCCGCCGTCATCACGCGGATCTCGGCCAGGATCTCCTTGAGGTACCGGGTACCCAGCTCCGGATCGCCGAGCATACAGGTGGCCGGCGTGCTCTCGAGAAACACCTCGCTCGTCAGCGATGCCCGCACGCCCATCTTTTCGATGCTGCGCCCGATCGCAAGGCCGGGCGCGTCGCGCTCCACGAGGAACACCCCGAGCTGCTTTTCGCCGGTGCGCGCGAGCACGGTGAAGAAGTCCGCCACCGGCGCGGACGTGATCCACGTCTTCGCACCCGTGAGCCGATAGGTGTCGCCGTCGCGCTCCGCCCGGGTCTTCATTCCGAACAGATCGCTGCCCGCATCCGGCTCGGTCATGCAGATGGTGCCCACGGCTTCGCCGCGCATCGCCGGAACGAGGAGGCGCTCTTTTACGTCGTCCGGCGCGAAGCGCTGCACGAAGTAGGTGCCCATGAGCGACTGCATCGTGCACGCGGCGGCGACGGCGAGGCTGCCCCAGGCGAGCTCTTCGACCGCCAGCACGTAGGTCTGGACGTCGGTGCCGCTGCCGAGCGGCGGCGGGTAGCGCATGCCGAAGAAGCCGAGCTCCCCCGCGCGCTGGAAGATCGCGCGCGGGAAGTCCGGCTGTTCGTCGAGCTTCCGGGCGAGCGGGCGGATCTCCTTCTCGGCGAAGGCGTGGAAGGTCGCCCGGATCTGCTCCTGCTCGGGGCTCGGCGAGAAATCCATCAAGCGTTTCCCCGCTTGCGCATCGCCGTGCGCAGCTTTTCCGTCTCCGCGGCATCCAGCTCGAATGTTTCCGGATCGACGACGACGCCGTAGTGCTCGCGCGCGGCCTCGACGCTGACGATGCCGCCCTGGACCTCCGCGCGGACCTTGTCGGCGGAACGCTCGTGCGCCGGACCGTAGCCGCCGCCGCCGCCGGCCTCCTGCAGGTAGAGAGTGCCGGGGGGACGTCGACGACGAGATCCTTGCTGGTGGTGACGTAGCGCCTGCCGTCCGGATACTCGAGCTCGATGCGGTTCAGCGTCCCCTCGCCTCCGCCACGCAGCCCGAACGCCGGTTCGACGTCGCCGTCGCCGAAGGTGACGAGTTTCGTGCCGGTCCCGCCGACCCGATAGCGCGTGCGCACACCGAGCCCGCCTCGATAGCGGCCCGGGCCGGCCGAGTCCGTCAGGAATTCGTGCTCGATCAGCGTGTGGGGCGTCATCTGCTCGAACATCTCGTAGTCCTGATCGAGCACGCCGCCCGAGGCGTCGATCATGCCGATATGGTCGTAGCCGTCGCAGTCGCTGGTGGCGCCGCTGCCACCCTTGAGGCCCATGAACAGGATGTCGACGTAGGTGTCGTCCTTCCTGGGATCCTCTCCAGTCGAAAGCGAACACAACAGCTGGTTCCAACCCGCGGTCACCCGCTCCGGAATCACCGGCGCCAGCGCGCGGATGATCGCGTCGGCATTGGGCGGGCACAGATGGTTGCCGAATGTGGTCGCCGCCGGATACGAGGCATTGAGCAGCGTGCCCTCGGGAATGACGATGTCGATGGGCGCGATCATGCCGTGGTTATGCGGGATGTCGGGGTTCACCATCTGCAAAAAGGTCAGGATCGTGGCCGAGGCGCTGGACGTGTAGGTGCCGTTGACGAAGCCGTTGGTCTGCGCGTCGGTCTTCGAGTAGTCGAACCTGACGTGATCGCCGTCGACGGTGATCTCGACCCGGATCACGTACTTCGACCCAGGGTTCTTTCCGTCGAAGTAGACGTTGGCCTCGCCCTGGTAGACGCCGTCGGGGATGGAGCGGATCTCCGCCTCCATCATCCTCGACGTGGAATCGAACAGCGCCTGCTTGTGCGCTTCGAAGCGCTCGAGCCCGTACTTGGCGATCAGCGCCAGGAGCCGCCGCTCGCCGACGGTGCAGCTGCCGATCTCGGCGCGCATGTCCTCCTGCACCACGTCGAGGCGGATGTTAGCGAAGATCAGATCCCAGAACGTCCTTGCGCAGCTTGCCGCGCTCGATGACCTTCACCGCAGGGATGCGCAACGCCTCCTGCCAGACCTCGGTCGCCTGCGGATTGTAGCCACCGCGCACGTTGCCACCGATGTCCGCCTGATGGCCCTTGCACGCCGCCCAGCCCACCAGCGTGTCGCCGTGGAAGATGGGCTTGAACGCCGCCACGTCGTTGTTCTGGTTGCCGAGCGAGAACACGTCGTTGTGGAAGAACACGTCGCCCGGGTACACGTCGCCGGAAAACTGCCTGGCGATGTGCTGGCACACCGGACTGAGCGAAAAGCTCAGGATCGGCAGGTTCTCGGTCTGTTCCAGCATGCGGCCTTCGGCGTCATACAGGCCGGTCACGAAATCGCGTGCTTCACACAGGATGGGCGAGCGCGCCGTCTGCTCCAGACTGAGACTCATCTCGTCCGTGATGGCGCGGAGCGCCCGACCGACGATGGAGACCAGAACAGGGTCGACCTGGAGTTCCGACGTGTTCATGACGCACCTCCCACGCGCGAAAGCACGCAGGTTGCATGTTCGTCCACGGTGGCGCGGTAGGCAGCGCTCACGAAGAGCGTGGTGTCCGTCCGCTCGATCAACGCCGGGCCCGCGACCGCGCTGCCGGCCAGCAGCTTGTGCCCGTCGTAGACCGGGATCTCCTCGAAGCTATCGTGCTCGGGCACGAACGCGCGGCGGCGTCCCTTCAGCGCGGCGCCCGGGTCGCTGTCGCCGCTCCCGCACCGCGGCAGGGGCGGCTTGTCCACCGTGCCGACGGAGCGAACGCGCACGTTGATGATCTCGAGGCGCGTACCTTCCTGGGACAGCTCGTAGCCGTAGAGTCGATCGTGCTCGGCGTGGAACGCCTGGGCAATCGTCTCCCAATCGGCGTTTTTCACGGCCGCGCGCGGCACCGGCACGGTGACCTCGTGGTACTGCTTGAGATAGCGCAGGTCGAGCGACACCTGGTGGCCGATGCGCTCGCCCGGCACGCCCTCCTGCTCGAGAAGCGCCTGTCCTTCGGCTTCAAGTCCGCTCACGACGCTTTCGAGACGATCGGGGCCGAGCGCATCCACCGGCGACACGAGCGAGCGGGCGAAGTCGTGGGCGAGATCCGTCATCAGCATGCCTGCGGCACACAGGACGGAGGCGAAAGCCGGCACGACTACCGTCGGGATCTCGAGCTCTGCCGCGATCATGCAGGCGTGGACCGAACCTGCGCCGCCGGCCACCACGAGCGGAAACTCGCGGGGGTCGAGCCCGCGCCTCACCGTGATCTCGCGCACGCCGTGGGCCATGTTCGTGTTGATGACGCGGTACATCCCGACCGCAGCGCGCTCCACGTCGAGGCCGAGCGGTTTCGCGATGTCGGTTTCGACGGCGCGCCTTGCTGCCTCCGCGTCGAGCTTCATTCCGCCGCCGGCGAAGTAGCCCGGGTCGAGATAGCCGAGCAGGATGTTGGCGTCGGTACAGGTCGGGCGCTGTCCGCCGCGGCCGTAGCAGGCCGGGCCGGGATCGGCTCCCGCGCTTTCAGGGCCCATGCGCAGGAGCCCCCCCGAATCGATGTGCCCGATGCTGCCGCCCCCGGCGCCAATGGTTGCGATGTCGAGCATGGGCAGCGCGGTGCGCAGCCGGCCGATCTCGCCGTCCGCGCGGAGCTCCAGCTTTCCCTTCTGCACGAGCGAAGCGTCGAAGCTGGTTCCACCCATGTCTACAAGCAGACAACCGTCGTGCCCGAGCGCGCGCGTGACCGCGACGGCAGCGTTCGGGCCGCCCGCAGGACCGGACAGCAGCGTCGTCGCGGGCCGCTTCGCCGTTGCCTCGGGCAATGCCACGCCACCGCTGGATTGCATGATCAGGAGCACACCGCTGAAGCCCGCGCCCGAAAGGCGTCGGGTGAGGCTCGAGAGATAGCGATCCAGCACCGGGCCCGAATAGGCATTGAGCACGGTTGTGGAGACGCGGTTGTAGAAACGGATGGTCGGCAGAAGCTCGGTCGACACGCTGACGAACGCTTCGGGCATCTCCTCGCGGACGATCTCCGCCGCGGCAAGCTCGTGCGCGGGATTCGCGAAGGAGTTCAAGAAGCAGATGGCGACAGCTGCGACGTCGGCTTTCTTCAAGGTCCGGATCGCATCGCGAACGTCATCGAGCTCGATGGGTTGCGCTTCCTCGCCGCGCCAGTCGACGCGCTCGTGGACCGGTAGCCGCAACCAGCGCGGTACCAGCGGCTCCACGTTCTGGTAGCGGTTGTCGTACTGCTTCTCGCGGATGCCACGCCGCATCTCGAGCGCGTCGCGCACGCCGGCCGTCGTGAGCAATCCGGTGCGGGCGCCCCGGCGCGTCAGCACGGCATTGGTGGTCACCGTCGTCCCGTGAACGATGGTGGAGAGGTCGTCGATAAAATCGCGAGCCGGAACTCCCTTCGCCCGGGCGATGGTTTCGAGCCCTTCGAGCACGCCGATCGACGGATCCTGCGGCGTCGACAGCACCTTGAAGGTTTCGACTTCACCACCGGCCGCGAGGAACAGGTCGGTGAACGTGCCGCCGACGTCGATTCCCAGCTTGTAGCGACTCATTGCGACGCTTCCTCCTGCATATGACCCGGGCTGGTGCAGCCGAGCCCGAGATCGAAAGCGCGACGGTTCGCCGCGAGATACGCTGGCGAGCAGCGGCTTTCGAGAGCCTGGAGCATGGCTTCCGGGGAAAACGGCAGAACGCCCAGCCCCGCCAGTGCGCCCAGCAGGACCGCGTTCAGCGAACGGTTCGCGCCGGCGCGCTTCGCCAGCGCCGGGCCGTCCACCGTCACCACTCCGCGCGCGCGCTCGCGGAGCTGTCGTTCGATGTCCGGGAGCGACGGATAGCTCGCGGCGCCGAGTGTCACCGTCTTCGGGACGATGCCCACGGTACTGGTGACGACCAGTGTCCGCGGGCCGATGGCCGAAGCCGCGCGCAGTGTCTCCAGCGGCTCGAAGCCGAGCAGTACGTCCACGGTGTCGCCGACGATGTACGACGTCTGCACGTCGCCGAGACGCACGCTGCACTCCACGCTCCCCCCGCGCTGCGACATGCCGTGGAGCTGCCCGACCGCGACGGGGTGGTTTGCGGAGTGGGCGGCGTTGGCCAGCACCTTCGCTGCTGTCAAGACGCCCTGTCCACCTACGCCCACGACCAGAAGCTGCATGCCGCGCGTGCTCATCTGGGGCTCCTGGCGACGATGGCACCGTTCGAGCACGCCGAGAGGCACACGCCGCAGGATGCGCAGAGCGACGCGTCGATCTCGACGTGGCGTCCGGCGAGCACCAGCGCCGGGCAGCCCTGCGTGTCGATGCAGGCGCGGCAGTTGCCGCACAAGCCGCACATCAGGCAACGACGGGCCTCCGCGCGTGCCTCGCTTTCCGATGCACAGGCGTGACGGGGCTCGACGGGCGCCCGCATCCGCGCGCCGGGCAGCGGCACGCTTCCCGGTACAGGAGGTGGGGCCCGCCGCGACGCCTCCTGCACGCCGCGCAGCGCTCGATCGATGCCCCACGCTGCGCGAAGACCGGCGCCCATGGCTCCGGTCACCGTGTGAGACCCGGCCACGATGTCGCCACCGGCAAACACGCGCGGATGGCTGGTTTTTCCGCTGACCGGATCCGCTGCGATCAAGCCGTCGTCCGTGCGGTCGAGCTCCACACCGGCGAGCGCCGCGTCGGAGTCGGGCGCCTGCCCGATGGCGAGGATGATCTGATCGGCGGGCACCCGGAGCTGCTCTCCCCCGGCAATCGGCTCTACGACGAGCGCGCCTCGTTCAGCGCGAATCGGCCGCACGCCGGCGTGGATCGCCACCGCGTCGCGCTCCGCAGCGGCGATCTCCTCGCGCAGGGCGGGCATCGCCTCGCGTTGTTCGACGCAGGCAATGGCAACCTGCACCGCCCCGGCGCGGAGCGCGCTCCGCGCCGCATCGACGGCCGCATTGCCTCCGCCCACGACGACGACGCGCTGGGCGGTCCGCGGCCTGGCACCGCCGGCGAGCGCGCGCAGGTACTCGAGCGCGGTGGTCGTCGTGTCCGGGTCGCCGCCCTCGATCGCCATGGTGAGCGCCCGACCCGCACCAATGGCGAGATACACGGCGTCGTGCTCCTCGAGCAGCTTCGCGAGCTCCACCTCGCGCCCGAGCCGCACGCCGCCCTGGAACCGCACGCCGGAGTCGAGGACGCGTGCGATGTCGCGCTCGGCGGCTTCGCGCGGCAGCCGATACGTCGGGATACCGTGCGTCAGCAGCCCCCCGGCGCGTTCGGCGGCGTCGAGCAGCGTGACTGCATAGCCGCGCTGCCGGAGGTCGTAGGCCGCGGAGAGCCCCGATGGGCCCGCGCCCACTACTGCCACACTCCTGCCATTTTCGGGAGCGGGCTCGGGACGCAGGAGATCCGGCCGCTCGCGCTCCGCCCACTCGACAACGAAGCGCTTCAGCTCGTTGGCCGCTACCGGCTCATCGAGGTCGCGACGCACACACACGTCCTCGCACGGCTTGTCGCACACGCGGCACACGGACGACGGCAGCACGGTCCGCTCGAGCACGTGCCCGAGCGCTTCGGCGTATTCGCCCGCAGCGATGTGCCCCGCATAGCCCTGGATGCAGAGCGAAAGCGGACAGCGCGTCGCGCAAGGGGCTACCTCGGGCGCCGGTTCCCTACGCTTGCGAGTGGCCGCGACGCGCGCCAGATTCCGCTCGAATCCCGCCGTCAACGGCTGCCGACAGCGCAGACCGAGCGCTTCGCGCCCGCAGGATCGGCATGCGGTCTGGTCGATCGCGACTGTCGGCTCCGGTCGCGGAGCGCCCGACCGGGCCAGATGCACCGGACATGTCCGCCGTACGACAACCACGGCGGGGCCCTCCACATGGCGCGCGCGTTTGAACGCGGCGATGCTCTCGGCCACTTCATACGGATCGATCGTCTCGATGTGCTTCACGCCGAGGGCGCGCGCCACGTCCTCGATGATGGGCATACCGCCCGGAGCCGGCGCTGTCTGGAAACCGGTCATGGCCGTGACCTGGTTGTCCAGCACGACCGCAACCATGTTCACGTTCTCCTTGACCGCGTCGAGGAGCGCCGGCATCCCCGCGTGGAAGAACGTCGAGTCGCCCATGAAGCCGACCGTACGTTGACCGGTGACGCGACTCACCCCGGCGGCCAGCGAGAAGCCGGCCCCCATGCACAGAAGAGCGTCGGCGGTGTGGAGCGGCGCGCCGTAGCCGAGCGTGTAGCAGCCGATGTCGTTGAAGTAGAGTTGCTCATCGCCGAACGCGGCGCGGGCCGCGAAGAACGCCGCACGATGTGGACATGCCGGGCACAAGGACGGAGGGCGCGGCGCGAGCGCGAGCGGCTTCGGGTCGGGACCGGGATCGCGACCGAGTCCGAGCGCCCCGTGGAGTCCGCGCTGTATCACGCGCGGCGAGTATTCGAACTCCTCGGGGAAATGCCGGGACAGCTTGCCCAGGATCTCCACGCCGAGCCCATGCCGCGCCACGAGCGACAGCAGTGCGTTTTCCAGGTACGGCGAGAGCTCTTCGACGACCAGCACCCGTTCGACTCCGCGCAGCGCTTCCACTAGCTCGGCTTCCGGAAGCGGGTAGGCAATGCCGAGCGACCAGAGCGCGACATCGCTCTCCAGGCCGAGCTCCGCGAGCACGTCCGCGGTGGTGGCGGCGGGCGCGCCGCTCGCGAGCACCACGGTCGAGCCGCGCCCCCGACAGCGGAAGAAGCCGGACCCGGCCAGCCAGGTGCGCGCCAGCTCCACGTGCTGCTCGAGCTCGATGCGCATCCGGCGGGCGTTGACCGGGATCGGCACCTTGCCCGCGGGATCACGCGTGAATCCGCCGACCCGCGGCGCGGTCAGCTCACCGCACTCGATCGTCGCGCTCGAATGGGCGACGCGCGTTGTTGTCCGCAGCAGAACCGGCAACCGGCAGTGCTCGGAAAGCTCGAACGCGGCCCGCGTCATCGCGTGCGCTTCAGCGGGAGTGGCCGGATCGAGCACCGGGATGTGCAGCATCGGGCCGAGATGCCGCTGGTCGTGCTCGTTGGGGCTGGTGCGGCACGAAGGGTCGCCGGCGCTCACGATCACCATGCCGCCTACGACGCCGACGTAGGGAATGGTCGAGAGCGGATCACCCGCGACCATCAGCCCGAGGTGTTTCATCGCACAGATCGAGCGGGCTCCAGCGAGCGAGGCCGCGAACGCCAGCTCCACGGCGATCTTCTCGTTCACGGCGTACTCGAACACCACACCGCGTTCCTTCGCTACGCGCGCGAAGCCGTCGGTGACTTCCGATGAGGGTGTACCCGGGTAGCCCGTCGCGAAACCGACTCCCATTTCGAGCGCGGCCTGGACGATGGCTTCGTTGCCGAGCAGACACTTCCGCTCTCCCGCTCCGTTTCGGGGAAGCGGGTCGCGGGTCGGGCTCGGGTCCGTGACCCCCGTCATCCCAAAGACCTACCGGAGTGTGCGCAAAGCGCACATGACGCTTGTCACGGGAGCCGATTCCGTCATCCATCCGTGCCGCGGCGCGTTATCGGCCTAGCGATGGAAAATGCCGACCTGGATCCAGGTGACGGCGCGGAAACCGCCCCGGCGAAAAGTCGCGCGCGCCTCAGCGCCGCGCAGCTCGACCGTCGATACGCTCGCGCACTTTGGAGCGGATGATGTCGCGAACGCCGTCCGAGCGCAGAAAGTCATGGGGGAAACCCAGATCGATGCGACTGACCTCGTCGAGACGAGCCAGATGCACGTCGTCGAGCTTCACCACGGAAGCGCCGAGCGTGTCCTTGATCTGCTCGACCTTCCGCGCACCGACGAGTGGAATGCAGAGGTAGTCCTGCGCGGCGACCCACGCGACGGCGACCTGGGTCGACGTGACGCCGAGCTCGTCGGCGATCGCGTCGACGGTGCGGGCAATGGCGAGGGCCCGCTCGGACGTGCGGCCGCGGCTCTCGTTGCCCTGCTTGCGGAGCGAGTCGTTCTCGACGTTGCGCGTGTACTTGCCGGTCAGCACGCCGGCACCCAGCGGCCCCCAGGACAGCACGCTCAGACCGAAGTGCTGCGCCATCGGCACCAGGTCCCGCTCGGGTGCGCGCTGGAGCAGGCTGTACTCGATCTGCAGCCCGACGAACTGCGACCAGCCTCGAAGCTCCGCCAGCACGTTGGACGCCGACACCACCCACGCCGGCGTGTCGCTGACGCCGATGTAGAGCACCTTGCCGTCGCGAACCAGATCCTCCAGCCCACGCATCGTCTCCTCGAACGGCGTGTAGTCGTCCCAGGCGTGCACCCAGTAGAGATCGATGTAATCGGTGCCCAGACGGCGCAGGCTCGCCTCGACGCTGCGCATCATGCTCTTTCGGTGATTGCCGCCGGAGTTCGGGTCCGTCGGGTCCGCCGCCAGCGTGTACTTGGTGGCGAGCACACTGCGGTCCCGCTTTCCGTCGAGCCAGCGACCGACGATCTCCTCGGTGTCGCCTCCGTGATAGTGGTTGGCCGTGTCGATGAAGTTGCCGCCGGCCTCGGCGTAGGCATCGAGCACCGCGTGGCTGGTCGCCTCGTCCGCGCCGAACCCCCAGCGTTCCCCGAAGCTCATCGTTCCCAGGCAGATCTCCGAAACCCGGAGCCCGGAACGTCCCAATAGGCGATAGCGAAGCATGGTGTCCTCCGAAAATCCCGTGCGAGGACGTCGGTGTGCGTTCGGAGGCGAGCGACGTCAATCCCCCGCGGCGGCTAGCGCGCGGTGCCGAGCTCTTCCTCGCGCTCGGGTTTGAGCTCGATGAACAGGCCTTCAGCCTCGGCAAAGGTCTCTCCGGCGTCGTCGCAGAGGCGACCGCGGGTGTGGACCTTGCGCCCGTCCACGTGGTCGATCCACGCCTCCAGCACGGCGTCGGTGCCGAGCGGAAGCATGCGGCGGAAGTGCACGGTAATCGAGGCCGCGACAACGCGATGCCCCGAAAGCCAGCCGACTTTTCCAATCGCGTCGTCGAGCACCGCGGCCATGCTGCCGCCGTGGGCGTGCCCGGGCGGTCCCTCGCACCACGGTCCGAACCACACCTTGCCCGTCAGCGCCCCGTCGCTGTCGCGGCGGAAGTGTGCGACGCGCAACCGGTCGTCGCCTTCCTGTCCGTGCACGAACGAGCGTCCGGAGCGCGCGGTCATCGGAGTGAGCGGCGTCCAACCGGGTTCCGGGCGTACGGGCGGAGCGGACATGGCCGCGACAATAGCACTCTTGCACAGCCCCGCAGACGGCGCGCCCGGTTTCCGGCTACGCTGGTTCTGTGGCAAACCCGTCCGGGCTTCTGGTGTGCGCGCTGCTTGTCGGCTGTGCCGGCGCACCGCGCGCTGGCGAACCCGCGCAGGCCGCGGTGGTGTCCATCGCGCCGCCCGACGCCGGCGAGGCCTCGGTGGTTCCAGACGGTGGCGGCGTCGACACGCAAGTCGTAGCAACGTCTTCACCACCACCGCCGCGCACACCGGACGCTTCGGTGACCACGCCGGACGCTACAGCGGTTGTCGCCGACGCTGGGGCGTCCCACGCCGTGGGACCGGGCGGATGCATGCGGACGCGCAAGACATTCCGGTACCGATGCAGCGGCATGCCACCCCGTCCCGGCGAGCCGAATTCCTATCCCGCCACGGCGTGCGACCGCTGCATCACCGATGCCGACTGCAAAGCCAAGCCCGGCGGTCGCTGCCTGCGGCGCGGCGGCCCCTGCAGGGGTCCGTCGCACTTCGAGTGTCGCTACCCGAGCGCGAAGTGCGGTGGCCGGATCTGTCCCGAGCGCGCTCAGCCCATGCCCCCGAGCATGCCGCGACGCTGACGGGCGACGGCTCGCGCTACCAGCCCTTGACGACGGCGGGAGAAAACGGCGGGCTCTTGCCGAGGCATTTGCCGTCGTGCTCGCGATCGAGCGGAGTCATCGGCCACAGCCCGGACACGACCACGGGCCACTTGCGTGGAACGGTCATCCTGTAGCCACCCGCCGTCGGTACGAACCGGATGGAGATCTCCGCGACACCCCAGGATGGCGGATCCGGCGGGCATGCGCCGTTTGCGCACATGCGTGAGCTCACGTCCTCGCTCGAAATGCCGTAGCGGATACGCACCCAGCGCACGCCGCGGCCGGACGTGGACCGGACGCCGAGCAGCGACGCGGTCGTCATTGCACCAGGGCCGTCGATGCAGCCCGACGACCTGGAGGCGTGGGCGCCGACGGCCGCGAGCAGCCGATTGAGCTCCGCGCGGAGCGGCGCGGGACAGGCGACGCGAGGCGGTGAGCCCGACCAGGACGGAGCTCCATGCTCGTAGCTCCGCACCACGAGCGGCGCGGCCGGGCCGGGAGCGGCCAGCGGGATGCCGCCGTCCGCCGCGGATGGCAGCGGCGCAGGCCGTACAGGCGGCTCCGCGCTCGCCACAGGTGCGGGCGGCGCGCTCGCTGCGGGTAGCGCCGTGGCGGAGGCAGGTGACGGCGCCGAGGTTGCTGCCGGCGGTGCAGAAACCGACGACACCGGCGTGGGCGCGCAGCCGGCAGCCAGGACCGTCAGGAAAAGCCAACGCCTCACGCGTAGAGACCCAGAGAAAGTACCAGCGACGTGCACGCCACGATCGCGCCCGACCTCCACGTTCCCATGCGACGATGGTACGCGAATGGCCGCTTCCTGTCCTGCCCGACGGTTGGGCGTTCGGAGTTCCGTCACGATCGTGAATACTGATCGCGGTGGACCGGTGCCGGCGCGACGGCGGGACGACGACGCGGCAGCGGCGCGGGCACGCCAACCAACTCGCGGAGCAGCGTGGAAAGGCGCGTTGCTGCGACCAGCGCAGTGCGTTCCCGGACGCGTTGCCGGGCGCGCCAGGCCAGGCGACGACGAAGCTCCGACTCCGCCAGGAGCCGGAGCACGGCCCGCGTCATCCCGGTGACGTTGCCGAGTGGAAAGACGAGTCCGGTTTCGCCATGCTCCACCAGCTCGAGTACGGGCGGAATACCTGCCGCGACCACGGGCTTGCTGGACGTCATCGCTTCCAGCAGGAAGTTCGAGCAGCCCTCCGATTGCGACGGCAGCACGAGCACGTCGCACGCTGCGTAGAAGGACGGCATATCGGACACGAACCCGAGGAACTCGAGATTCGTCGCGCCCGAGTCGCGCGCCATCCGCTCGTACTCCGCGCGTCGGTCGCCCTCTCCGGCTATCAGCACGCGCGCGTCGGGTAGAAGAATCGAGAGCCGCCGTGCAAGCTCGATCACCTCTTCCGGATGCTTCTTCGGAGCCAGGCGCCCCGCGTAGCCGACGACGAAGCGGGCGCCACGCGGGCGGAAGCGCGATGCATCCCCCGCCCGCTCGTTGAACACCGAGGTATCGACGCCGTTCGGCACGATCGCTACCGGCGCTGGCACGAGCGGCTGGAACGTCCGACGCACCGCCTCGCCGTTGCAGAGCAGGAGGTCGGGCCGCATGAAACGCGTCACGCCCCACAGACTGCTCCTCTCCAGCGCGTTGATCCGCGCTCCGCCCGCCCGCCACACGATGGGAATGCCGGCGCTCCTGGCCACGAGCGTGCCGGTAATCCAGGAGAACGGCAGTGACGCCACGACGACGTCGAAGTGATTGCCGCGCACGACACGGGCGACCTCGGCGCGCGACCGGAACCCGCACTGGACGTACCGGAACGGCACGCTCAGCCGCGCGAGCCCTCGCTGCCGCGGCCAGCCACCCGGGAAGTTCGGGGAGTGGATGAACTCCGCGAACGGCGCCTGCCGCATCCAGTCGGCGATGACCTGACCGGGCCCGCCGATCATGACCACGTCCACACCGAGCTCGGGCAGGAACAATGCTTGCTCTGCTGCTTGTCGTTCCGCACCGCCGAAGAGCGGAGCGGGCTGCAGATAGAGGGCGCGAATGCGGGAAGAGGTCATGCACAGCACCGAAGGCACGCCGCGTGCCCGCAGCAGGCGGCGGCTCCCGCCGATCCGGCTGGTGCTGTTCGCCCTCGGAATCATTCTGGTCCTGTGGTTTGTGCGGCGCGTCGGATACCACTCCGTGGCCACGCAACTCATGCGCGTTGGGCCCTGGGCGCTGCTGCTGCTCGTTCCCTACGGCATCGGCACCGCAGTCGGCGCCCTGCCGTGGGGCCGACTGCTGTCGCGACAGGTTCGTCCGCGATTCGGCGGGCTGGTCCTCAGCCGCTTTGCCGCTTCGAGTGCGAACGCTCTGCTGCCGCTGTTCGGTGTCGCCGGCGAGCCTTCCCGGCTGCTGTGGCTGCCCGCCCGCGCGCGCGCACAGGGGCTCGCAGCCATCGTCGTCGACCGCCTGCTCTACAACGCCTCGAACGGCGTGGTTCTTCTCGGAGGCGCCGCGACCGCCGCCTATGCGACGCGACTTCCCGATACCTGGGTCATGATGGCGGTCGGCATGTCCGCTGTGATGCTCGCGGTCAGCGGCGGCCTCGTGTGGATGGTCACGCGCGCCGGCATCGGCCGCCGGATCCACTCGCTGCTCGGCAAGCTGTTCCGTGGCCTCTACGCAAGAGAGGATTTCGGACGCGCGGTGGACAGCAGTCTGCTCGAGCTCTTGAGAGGTCCGCGCGCGCGCCTGTTTTCCAGCCTGGGTCTGCACGTCGCGGGCCGTTCCCTGCTCGCACTGGAAGTGTTCCTCGGCCTCGCGCTTCTCGGAACCGAGGTCTCGATAGCCCAGGGGATCGTGCTGGCCGTGGTGCCGATCGCCCTTTCGGTATTCTTTTCATCGGTCCCGAGCCAAATCGGTATCCAGGAAGGTGCGCAGACACTGGTCGCCTCGGCGCTCGGGCTCGATCCGGCGGCAGTTCTCGCGCTGGTTCTGCTGCAGCGGTTCCGCCAGCTCGTGTACGCGAGTCTGATGCCGTTCATTCTTGGCAGCGCGCGCGCGAAGAGTACGTGACGCCACGGAGCGCAGCGGCTGCAGGCGATACCGCAACGCGGCGCAGAGCGTGCACACAGGCGAACTTGCAGGCTGCAAAATCAATGTCATCATGCCGAGTCCTTGCAGACGACGCCGCGCCCCCCCGCGTTGCTGCTGCTGCGGGCAACCGCCCTCGCTGCAGCCCTGCCCATCCTGCTCGAGGCCCTGCCCTCGCGAGCCGCCGCTCGCGGCACGCTCGAGTCCGAGGCACAGGCGCTGGAGCTGCGCTGGGCTCCGACCTACGCACAGGCGGTGTCACGCGCGCACCCCGAGCGGGATCGGCCGCTGCCCATCGACTTCGACGGCGACTGGGACGCCACGAACAACTGGCGGCACCTCACCCCGGCCATGCGATCGCGCACGCCGGCCGTCTACGCTGCGGCCATCCTCACGAAGACACACGCCTACCTCACCTACACGCTCTTCTATCCGCGCGACTGGATCAGTCCAATTTGCGTCCAGCTCGTCTGCCACGACAACGATCTCGAAAACGTGCTGTTCGTGGCAGAACGCCCCTCGCCGTCCCATCCCGACGGCAAGCTCGTGCTGGTCGAGACCAAGGCGCACAACAGCTATCCGTCGCTCGCTGCGAAGGACCTGGCGTTCGATTCCGGCGGCCATCCGCTACTCCGCGTGGAATCGCAAGGCCACGGGATCTACCCCGTCAAGGCCGGAGAACGGCTGGACGGCGCGGCACGCATGCTCTTCGTCGCAACCGGCGACAACGACCGTGGGGCAGAGCGCTACACCCTGCTGCAGCTCCACGACACACTCTGGGCCCACCGGCTGTCCGGCGCCGGCGGCGGCAAGCTCTGGAGCGCGGGCGAGAGCGGCTTTCTGGGATACCGCGGTGCACGCTGGGGGCGCCGCGGCGGCGTGCTCGGCGACTGGATGGCCCAGTCGCAATATCGAGGAGGAGTGCGCCCACCCTGGGGACTGAAGGCCGCTCCGGGCGCGCGCGGTGACTGGTTTTTCGATCCCGCTCTTGTCGAGACGACGCGCCATCCACAGGCCCTGAACGCAGACGGTCCGGCCAGCCAGGACTACGTCTTCAATCCCTATCTGGACGACCTCACCGCCAGCTGCAGCGGGGCTGCCTGCCCTGCTCCGCCCACGGCGCCCGTGGGGAGCATGTGGCTGTTCGGTACTCTCGGCGCGGCGTTCGTCGGGGTCGGACTGGTGTCGTCGCGGTTGCGACGCCGCGGTTCCAGAACGCCACAGTAGCGAGCGCGCGGCGCGCAGCCGCTGCACGGCGCCACGTGCCGCGACGCACCGGGTGCGGCCCGAGCGGGTTGCCCGCTCGCAGCCGTCGGGCACGGCGTTTGCTGCTCCACAGATCTGCGATGCAGACGGCGAGCAGCCCCTACGAGCTCGTAGTGCCTCCGGAAATCCGCCGCCGGGCGCGGCTCCGGTGGCGCATCTGGGGTGGCGTTGCGCTGGTGGTCGCCGTCGCCGCGATCGTATTGGCCGCGACGCGGCCGTGGCGCACGCCGGCACCTGCGTTCCGCACCGCACTGCTGGAAACACGGAACATCACCCAACTCGTCGAAGCCACGGGACATCTCAACGTCACCCGTCGCACCGACGTGCCCGCTCCCGCTCCGGGCGCCCTGGTGGAATCCCTCGTGCGGCAGGGCCAGATGGTGGAGCAGGGAAAGCCCCTGGCTCGCCTCGACGAGCGCGCCGCGGAGATCGCATTGCGCTCCGCGCGCGCCGCTCTCGAGTCGGCCACAAGCCACTTGTCGCAGGCGCGCGCCCAGCAGAAGAGTGCGGAGGACGTCCTCGCCCGCACGCTCCGGCTCTCGGCACGCGGCCTCGCCAGCGACAGCGAGGTGGTCGCCGCGCGGCTGTCGGCCGCCAAGGCGCGCGCCGGTCTTGCCGGAGCCCGCGCAGAACGCAGCGTCGCGGTCGAGAACCTCGCGCAGGCCAGGCTGGCCCGGAAGCTGCGAACATTGTCGGCACCCGTCGCGGGGCTCGTGCTCGCCGCTCCGGACACGTTGGGGGCGATGGTCGCGCCCGAGCAGGGTCCGCTGTTCGTCATCGGCAGCCCACTCGATTCACTGCGCATCGAAGCGTGGGTCGCCGAGGCGGACATCGGGCAGGTCGGGGTCGGCCAGAAGGCGAGCTTCACGGTGCCCGCGTTTCCGGAACTTCGCTTCCAGGCCGAGGTGCAAAGCCTCGGCGTCGATGCAAACCAACACGGCAACAACGTGCGCTATCTCGTGACGCTCCACGCGAAGAATCCCGACAAGCGACTGCTGCCCGGGATGACCGCAACGCTACGCATCGAGGTGGCTCACGCCCACCACGTGCTCGCCGTGCGCGAAGCGGCATTGCGCTTCAATCCCGACGGCTCCTCCGCCGACAGGTCCCGCATCTGGCGCCTGGCGGGCGACGGAAGCCCGGAGCCGGTGCGGGTCGTCGCAGAAACAAGCGACGGCGCGTACACGGAAGTGCGTGCCGCGCGCGGCAATACGCTCGACCCCGGCGACAGGATCATCATCGGGCGTGCGCTGCCCGCCGGCAATGGCGACCGCGGGCCGGGCATCTCGCTGGGAGGGCGCTGATGCGCGCGCCGACCGCTCCGATCCTCGACGTGCGGGGCGTCGAGAAGCGCTACGGCACGGGCGAGGCGGCGGTGTTCGCACTGCGCGGCATCGACTTCGCCGTCCAGCCCGGCGAGATGGTGGCCCTGCGCGGGCCATCGGGCTCCGGCAAGTCGACGCTCCTCAATATCCTCGGCTGCCTCGATCGACCTACTGCCGGAAGCTACACGCTCGGCGGCTCGGACGTGTCCCAGCTCGACCGGACCGAGCAGGCCTGGGTGCGCCTGCATTACCTGGGGTTCGTCTTCCAGTCGTTCCACCTGCTCGCGCGCATGACAGCACTTGAAAATGCGATGCTGCCGCTGCGCTACGCCGGCTTCGCGCCCGCCGCCCAGAAAGAGACGGCCCGCGAGCTGCTCTCCCGCGTGGGGCTCTCCAGGCGCGGCGATCACTTTCCGGCACAGCTGTCGGGTGGCGAGCGCCAGCGCGTGGCGATCGCCCGGTCGATCGCCTGCCATCCCCGCGTTCTGCTCGCAGACGAACCAACCGGCGCGCTGGACACCCGCACCGGCGCAGCAATCCTCGCGCTGCTCGCGGAGCTCCAGGCAGACACCGGCCTCACCGTGCTGATGGTCACCCACGATCCGGAAGTCGCGAGCTTCGCGCACCGGCAGATCCATCTGCTCGATGGCAGCATCGTGCAGTCGAGCGAGGTCCACGATGGTGGCGCTGGCTGACCGGCTGCGTTCAGGCCTGGAGATCGTGGTGCGCCAACCGGGGCGCAGCGCTCTCACGGTGCTCGGACTCGCGATCGGCGTGGGCGCGTTCATCGCCATGATCAGCTTCGGCGAGGGCGCGCGCCGGTCGGTCCTGTCGCAGTTCGAAGCGCTGGGCACGAACGTACTGAAAGTGCAGAGCACGACCGGGCCCGACGGCAGGCCGCCCGAGCCGCTGACCGACGCCGACGTTCGAGCGATACAGCGCGAGGCGACCTCGGTCGTAGCCGTGCTGCCCGTGGCGCGGAGTTCGATGTCCGCGGCCTACCGGCGCAGCGTGCGGTCGACGAACGTATACGGCACCGTACCGGGCTTCGCCGCGCTGCACGCCTGGCAGGTCCAGACGGGAGGCAACTTCGACCAGACGGACGTGGAGCAGGCCAAGAAGGTCTGCGTGTTCGGCATGACCCCGGTGCGCGAACTGTTCGGCGACGCAGACCCCGTAGGCCAGACCGTGACGCTCGCCGGGATCATGCCGTGTCGCATCATCGGCGTGCTGGCCCCCAAAGGGTTCGCCACCAACGGCAACGACCTCGACGATCTCGTCCTCATGCCGGTCTCGACGTACAGGAACTACCTCGGCCGCGGAGCAAGCTACGCCGATATCGAAGTCGAACCGGCGAATCCTGCGCTGCTCGAGCCCGCCAGGGCCGAGGTCACGACCATCCTCCGGCGGACTCATCGGCTGGGCCCCGACGAGGCGGACGATTTCAAGACCAAGAGCCCGCTGGAGGTAATCCGCGCCGCTGACCGCACGTCACGCATCCTCTCCAGTCTGCTCGCAGGGATCGCCTTCGTGTCGCTGCTCGTTGGCGGCATCGGCATCATGAACATCCAGTTGGTCTCCGTCGCGGAACGCACCGAGGAGATCGGGATCCGGGCAGCGATCGGCGCGTCGCCGCGACAGATCCTGGCCCAGTTCCTGGGCGAGGCCGCGGCACTCTCGCTTCTGGGCGTCGTGCTCGGCGTCGGCGCCGGCATCGCCGTGGCCAGCGGCGTGGCGAGCTGGATGGCCTGGCCGCGCGTCATATCGCCTGCCGGCGTTACGCTCGCGGCGCTCTTCGGCCTCGCCGTCGGCATCGCCTTCGGCTACCTGCCGGCGCATCGCGCCGCCCGATTGGATCCGATCGATGCCTTGCGACACGAATGATCGACGCCCACGGCGGATGATCGCGGCCCTCCTCTGCGCCGCGGCGGGACTTCTGTGCGCGGCTCCGCTCCGCGCCGAGGTGGTGACGCTGCAGTCGCTGGAACAGAAGGCGCTCGCCCGTCGCGCAACGCTCGGCGCCGAACGCGCCAGGCAGAGCCGCGCCCGCGCCCAGGTCGATCTGGCTCGAGCGGCGACCTTTCCCCAATTCGGCTTCGACACCGACGGCGCCTTGGCCCCAGGCAACTCGCTGATCAGCGTGCTCGACGTCGACGGGCACGAGTACCGCGTGCTCGGCTCGAGACCGCTCGGTAGCAGCGGTGCCTTTAGCCCCGAGCCCCGCTACAGCGCGGCGCTCACGCTCGGGGGAACCGTCTACGATTTCGGGCGGAGCGCCGGGCGCATCGACGCGGCCGAGGCCGGGGCGCGCGCCGCAGATGCGGACCTCGGCGCAGCACGGGCCACGGTCGTACGCCAGGTGCAACTGGCCTACCTCGATTGGGTCCTCGCGCTGGGAGCCGCGAAGATCGCCGAGCGTGCCGTCGACAACGCAATGGCACAGCGGACGGCCGTTGCGGGCTACATCGAGGAAGGCAAGCGACCGCGGTCCGACCTGTTGAGCGCACGTGCCGAGTTGGCACAGGCGAGACTCGATCTCGTGGAAGCACGGGGCCGCGTCGGCAGGGCGCGACTCTCCGTCGAGCGCGCCGCAGCCGTCTCGCTCTCTGCGATGGGCGCGCCGGATCCCGGTCTGCTCGACATCACTCCTCCTCGGAAAAAGGCTCGGCGGGCGCCCGCGCTCACCGCGCTGGAACGCCGGCGCGCCGCGGCCCGGGCCAGCGCCCGTTCCCACGCCCACCCCTGGGCGCCCGTGATCTCCGGCACGGCGGAAGCCGGCGTCTACGGACAGAAGGCGACCGTGTTCCCGTCGTATCGCGTGGGGCTCAAGCTCTCCATCCCGCTCTGGGACGGCGGGGTCGAGCGCGCGCGGCGGAACGTGGCGCGCGCGACCGCCGCCGAGCTCTCCGCCGAAACCGCCGAGCTCGGCCGGAGCCTGTCGCACGCCGAAGCGAAAGCGCGCGCGGACTGGAAGAACGCGGCGCTCCGCGTGAAAGTCGCGAAGGAGTTCCACCGGGCAGCCGAGGCCGCCCTCGACGCGGTCAACGAGCGCTATCGGCTCGGTGACGGGTCGGCGGAAGCCGTCATCCGGGCGCGTGCGCAGGAGAACGACGCCGCCCTCAGGCTACTCCGTGCGCGCGGAACCCGCGCCGACGCCGTGCTGCGGCTCCGCGACCTGGGCGCAGGCAGGAGCGTCCGCTAGAGCGCGCGCGCGGTCCGATTGGAGTCCTGTCGTTGCGGCCGGAGTTGACGTTGCTCATGTCGCCCCACGCGGGCGGTTCGCTGGCTCGGCGCGGATGATAGGCTGATGGCGGCATCATGGCGACGCTTCCGGACCGTGCGCGCGTGCTCATCGTGCACATGCCCAAGATAGCGGCCGGCATCAACGAGATCATGGTGATGCCGATGGGGCTCTTCCCCATCAGCCGCGCGCTCCGCGGTGCCGGCTACGATGTCGAGATCGTCCACTTCGGCATCGAGAAGCAGCTCGACCCGTCGTTCTCGGTCCTGCACTACGTCGAACGACAACGACCACTCGCCGTGCTGCTCGACCTGCACTGGCACCACCAGACGTTCAGCGTTCTCGCCGCCGCCCAGCGCATCAAGCGCCTGTTGCCGCACACGGCCATCGTGCTCGGCGGGCTGACCGCCTCGTGCTTTCATCGCGAGATTATCGAGCAGCTGCCGTTCGTGGACTACGTGATCCGCGGCGACGGCGAGAAGCCCTCGCGGGAGCTTTTGCGCGTGCTGTCCGGCGAAGCGCGGGTCGAGGACGTGCCGAACCTCACCTGGCGCGACGATGGCGACGTTCGCGAGACCCCGTTCGGCTTCCGCACCGGCACCGACCACGTCTGGCCAGGGCACGTCGAGCTTGAACCGCTCAGGCATCACGAGGCCTATCTGTCCACCGCGCTGTACGGCGACTTCAACGAGGGCGCCGGGAGCAGCCACCAACTCGGTGCCGCGTTCTACTACAACCCCGGACGCGGTTGCACTTCGGGATGCGTGTACTGCGGAGGCTCAGCGGCGGCACAGCGCGCTACCAGCGACCGGCGCGGCGCGTTCTTCTATCCGTTCGACAAGCTCGCGGAAGACGTCGAAAGGATGCAGGGCTACGGTGTACACACGCTCCGCACTTCCTTCGATCCGGATCCGGAACGCGGGACGTACCTGGAGCTCATGTCGCACCTGTGCCAGGTCGGCTACCGACCGCGGATGGTCTTCGACCTGTGGTCGCTGCCGACGCCGGCATTCGTGCGCGCCTTCGCGGACACCTTTGCCCCCTCGTCCATCCTGGTGCTCAGCCCCGAAAGCGGCAGCGCCGGGGTGCGCCGGCGGACGCGGGCGCTCACGTATTCGAACGAGGACGTGATGAACGGGATCCGGTTGATCGAAGACGCCGGGATCGAAGCCCACGTGTTCTTCACGGCCGGTCTGCCCTTCGAAGGCGCGCCCGAGCTGGCCGAAACCGCCGCGCTGATCAGCCGGATCCGTCGCGAAACCCACGCGGAAGTCTCGGTGGCCCCCGTAGAGCTCGACCCCGGATCACCGATGCACCGCCACCCCGAGCGCTACGGCGTGACACTCCGGCTGAACACGCTGCGTGACTTCTACGCGGCCCACCGCATGCCCAGCGCGCCCGGTTTCGGCACCGCACTTCTCAGCGAACCCGCGATCCTGGAAGCGGTGGAGCGACTGCGCGAATGCGCGCGCACGTAGGCGATTGTCGATGGCCTTGCTACGCCGGATGATCATTGACAGGCGCCCGCTTTACACGCTGGAGGCTGCCGCCCAGGATCGTCCTTCATGACCAGCCCGGCTCCCGCACCGCCCCGCGCCTACGTCGTGACCGCGGGCACCGACAGCGTCGCGGTGATCAACGCGGCGGAGCATCAGCTCGTCGGGAAGGTCCGCGTCGGAGCAGAGCCGATGCTTGCCGCGCTGTCGCCAGACGGATCGCTGCTGCTCGTCAGCAACCGCGACAGCGACGACGTGAGCTTCGTGGATCCCGAGCGGCTCGAGGTTATCGCGACGGTCAGCGTGCGGGACGGCGCGGCCGGCTGCGCGTTCTCTCCGGACGGCACGCTGGCGTTCGTGGCCAACGAGCACGCTCACACCGTGTCTGTCATCGACGTGGCGCGACGCGAGGCGCTGCGCCACGTGCCGGTGGGGCTGAGTCCGTGCGACATGCGCATGCTACCAGACGGGCGGCACCTGGCCGTCACCTGCGAGGCGTCGCACGAGCTTGCCGTGCTCGACGGTCGCACAGCGGAGCGGGTCCGGTCCATTGTCGTGCGCGAGGGGCCGCTCGCAATCGCTCTGTCCCCTGACGCCTCGCGGCTCGTCGTGGGCTGTTTCATCTCGAACGACGTGCTCGTCATCGACACGGCATCCTGGGAGATACGGAGCCGCGCACAGTTCGGTTCAGGTCACATCGGCGCGTGCGTGCTCCCCGGCGGGCGGGAGGCGCTGGTCACCAACGGCGATAGTGACTCGATCTCGGTTTTCGAGCTCGAGCATTGCAGGGAGACGGCCCGCATTCTGGGACTGGTGAACCCCGCCTGCGTATCGCTAACGCCCGACGGCCGGTTCGCCTACGCCACCAACCGCGGAGCGGACACGCTCTCCGTCATCGATCTGGCGACGCGCGCAGTGGTCCGATCGCTGCGCGTCGGTGCTTCCCCGCTCGGCCTGTGCATGGGCTGACGCACGCTGTCTGCCATGCAACCGCTCGCCGAACCCGCAATCGTCCGCATCGGCGGGCCCATGAACGCGCGACCTGTCGGGGGCACGGCGCGTACGACCACCGCGCGCTCGCTTGCCGAAATCGCAGCCGACGTGGCGACGAGCCGCGACGCCGGCGCGCGGAGCGTGGTGTTCGCCGGCGGCGAACCGACGATCCGACGGGATCTCGCTCCGTTGGTCGCGCTGCCGCACCGGGCTGGACTGCGCTCGGGCCTGGTCAGCAGCGGTCGTGCGCTGGTCTACCCCTCCGTACGCTCGCGGATCCTCCGGGGCGGGGTCGATTACGTCCGGGTCGCGCTGCACGCGCCGACCGCCGCGGTCCATGATCGGCTGGTGGGCGTAGAAGGAGCGTTCGACCAGACGTGGGCTGGGCTATCCGCCCTGCTCACCGAGGCGCCGCGCGAGCTGTTCGTCGATGTCGCATGCACGGTTGTCGCACCCAATGCCGAGCTTCTTGTCCCGCTCGTGCAACGCTTGTCGGGGCTCGAGCGTAGCGCAACGCTCGGGATCCGCTTCGTCGCGCCGCTGGTTGTGGACGACGCGGCGGAGTGGCCCGCGCAGGGCACGCTCGCCCGGGTGGAAGAAGCGCTGGAGCTGGCAGGGGCGCTGGCTGCATCCTGGGAGGGCTTTCCGCCGTGCCTTCTGGCCGGACACGCCGAGGCGCGGGACGAGAGACTGCGCTGGGGCGCGCCGGCATACGGGCCGGAAGACGGCGGCGACGCGCTCCTGCGCGAACGGGCGGACGGGCGCGAGAAGCCCTACCCGTGTCGTGACTGCATCCACGGGACGACCTGTCCGGGCGCACCGACCCCGGCGCTCGAGCACTGGGGCGAGGCCGCGCTCGCGCCGGTGCGTGGAGTGCGGGCGAACTCGTTCAACTTCGAGCAGGCCGAGGATCTCGGCGAGGTCTCTCCGTCGGCTGCGGACTGTGCCGTGCGAGCCCGCACGCACCTCGCACACCCGGTCCGTGACCTCGTGCTGCTCCGGGACGGCGCCGCTTCACTGTACCGTTCGCCGACGTTGGACTTCTCCGACGCGGAGGTACGCCGCACGCGCGACGAGCTGGAGCAGGTCTATCTGGACATCAGCGAGACCGCCGTGCTCACCGAGTTCACGAGCGGCATCCGCCGCGTGCGCCCGCACAGCGTGTGTTCGTCGTGCAGCGACCGCGCGCGGTGTCCAGCGGTCTGGGAGATCGATCCCGAGCTGCCATTTTCGCGTGAGGAACGCTGGCTAAAAAGGGAAGTGTCCCGCGCTCGCGGCCGCGTGCTCGACGTGGGCTGCGGCGAGCAGCCCTATCGCGCCGAGATCGCGGCGGGCATCGCAGCCGGGCACATCGACTATCACGGTCTGGATCCGGACGCCGCGGCGATCGAGCGCTTCCGCGCGGCCGGTGTAGGCGGCAGGCTCGAGGTCGGTTCAATCGAGGATCTGGACGTCGCCCAGGGCTTCTACGACTACGTGTTCGTCTTCCGCTCGCTGAACCACTTTTTCGATCTCGAGCGCGCCTTCACGGTCATCGAGCGGGCCCTGCGCGTCGGCGGCATGCTCTACGTCTGCGATTCGGTGGTGTTCGCCATGCTGCGCACCCGCGCGCAGGTCGAGTGGGCCGACACCCACGCCGCGGTGGGCCACGAGCACTACCGCAACTGGTCGAGCGAGGAGCTACTCGACTTCCTCCAGCGCTACCGTTTCCGGGTCAACGTGCACCGCCCAGTCAGCCCGGACGGCTCGAATCAGTGGATTCTCAAGCTGCTGCGTTCGCCGAACTCTTGAGGCGGGTCGCCGTCGTTCTTGAGGACGAGATCGACGAGCGCGCCCAGCAGCTTCTGCGCCTCCGCATCCGTCTGCTCGTCGTCGACCAGCAAATCGAACGTCGCCGTCCGGGCAAACGCGTCCGGATTCGAGTCGCCAGGGCGCAGCTGCAGGCGGACGCTCCGCTCACCCGGGCCCAGGAGCACGACGACCGGAAAGCCGTGCTCTCGCTCGATCGCTCCCACTTTCCATCCAGGTTGCCGAAGCGGGCGCCCGGGAGACAGCGGCGCGATCGCCTCGAGCACCGTCTCGTCCGCGATACGCTCGGGCGCGGGTGCACCCAGACGGCCACCTCCAGCCATGGTCATCTTCGGCATCGTGCCGCCGAGGATCCGGAGCGGCTCCGCATCCTCCCAGACGAAGAGATCGGCGCGGGGGTGATCCGCAATAAGCTCGAGCGCACGGCGCAGATCGTCTTCGGGGAAGGTGGACGTGCCGAGCACGTACGGTATGCCGGAGCGGTTGTAGCGGATGCCGAACTTCTCGGCGTCCATGGCAAACCGCGAGCCCGGCGGGATGATCGTCCAATGCGCACGCGCGTGCCGGATGCGGCGCGGACCGGGGCGCTCGGCAAGACGCGCGATGTAGTCGAGCGTGCTCCGGAAGCCTTCGAGCGTGTCCCCGGGCATGCCCAACATGATGTTTGGCGTAACGGGCCCGACGCGCTCGGTGATCATGTCCACCGCGCGAGCGAATTCGTCCTCAACGTCGGGCTTGCGCCCGGTGGCGCGCAGCGCGACCGGATTCACGCTCTCCAGTCCGATCAGTATCTCGTGCGTGCGGATGCGCCCGAGCGCTCGAACCTGGTCCGGCGTGATGAAGCGGTAGTTGAGGAAGTACGTCGAGTAAACGTCCCCGTCCGGATCCCCCTTGTGGATCGCGTCGGCCAGAGCGTCGAGCCACTCGCTCTTGTTGTTGATGGCGCTGTCGATAATGAAGGCGTGGGCATAGCCCTCTTCGCGCGCCCAGGCGTACTCGGCCGAGATCCGCTCGGTCGAGACAAAGCGCAGACCGCGCCCGTGCATCTGCCAGGCGCAGTGTTTGCAACGGTAGACGCAGCCTCGTGACGTCTCGAGCAGCAGGTTCTGCTTCGGTGGCCGGAGCACGCCGTCGAGGATCGGCGAACGGAGCGTCGCGAGGTCGCCCACGGGCGGCCCCAGCGGCTGCTCGCGCACCGATCCGTCCCCCGCACGCCACGCGATGCCGGGAATGCCCGACAGAATCCTTCCAGTCGCTGGCGAGTAGCGCCGCCAGCACCTCCTCGCCCTCACCCCGCACGGCAACGTCGACCGCCGGATTTTCCTCGAGCACGCGCTCGGTCTCGTACGACACGGACGGCCCCCCGACGACCACCCGGATCCCGGGCTTTTTCGCCCGTACCCGCTGCGCGAGCTCGAGCTCTGCCTGGATGTCCCACGCATAGCAGGACAAGCCCAGCACATCGGGGTCAACGTCGAGCACGCGCTCGACCACAGCCTCGCTGAAATGGGGCGAATCCAGATAGAACGGCAGATCGAAGCGCTCCACTTCGATTCCCGAAAGCTCCGGCCGCGCCTGGACGTAGGCGTGCAGACACGGCGTCGCCAGGTTGTAGCGACGACTTCCGCCCTGCGCGTGCGGCGCAGCAATTCCGGTCCCTACTAGCAGGACCTTCACCAAAGGTTCTCCTCCCTGGATGCTACGGGGCACCTCCGACGCCAGCCATGACAGTCGTCATGTTCGGCACCCACCGTGGTGCCCTAGCCTTGGTATGTGGTCGGTACGACCCGGACGCTTGCGATCGCCTTCTTTCCGCGGAAGTTCTGCGGCGAGGCGGCGCAATTCGAGTTGGGGCTGCACCGACTGGCTCCGATGGCGCCACCGGGTTGGGGCGTCGTGTGGGTGGAGCTCGACCACGACGACCAGGATGCGAACGTGCGTGCGGTTCGCGAAGCGGGAGCGGATCTGCTTCTCGTCCACGCGAATCGCACGCAGATGGTCGAGACGGTCGCATTCGTGGACGCGATGACCGAGCAGTCGCCGGAGCTCGCGCTGGTGCTCTCGGGCTGGGTCGGCAAGCCGGCGTACGTGGACCAATGCTTCGCCATCTCCGCCGGGCTCCGGCACCCGGTCTTCGCCGTCGCCTGCGGCGAGATCGAGGCGATCATCCCACCGATGCTCGAGCGTCTGGGCGACGCCCGGATCGGCGCCGACAGCCTGGTCGGCCACCGCGGGGTCGTCGCCTGGGACGCACAGAACGGTACCTGGACGGGCGACGACGAGTTCGTCTTCGTCGAGGACATGAACACGCTGCCCGACGCATCGATCGATCATATCTCCAAGGAGTGGCGCGATGCCCACGCGGGCTGGGTGGAGATCACGCGCGGTTGCCGCTACCGATGCGCGTTCTGCTTCGCCTCCTGCTACCAGCACGCCCGCATGCGCAGCTTCAGCCCCGAGCGCATCCGCAACAGCATCCAACTTGTCGCCAAGAAGGGCGTGAAGGTGATGGGGCTGTACACCGCGAGCGTGAGTCTCGACATCGACCTGATGAGTACGGTGGTCGAGACCTTCCGTGAGCTCTCGCTCTCCGACGTGACGGTGGTGGGAGCGCTAGGCCCCATCGACAAGAAGTTCATCCCGCAGGACAAGCTCGAACGGCTGTCCAGGCTCGACTGGAACGTGATGACCGTCGGGCTCCAGAGCATCACGCCTGAAGCCACCCGGCTCGCCCGACGGCCGGACGACACGGACATGTTTGCGCGAACGATGGAGTACCTGTCCGGCTTCGTGACCCCCGAGGTGGAGCTGATCCTCGGCTTGCCGGGTGACACGCCCGCAGGTTTCCGTCAGACCATCGACTTTGCGTTCTCGCTGCCGGTCAACGTCACCGTGCAGACCTTCCGCCTCGACCCATGGTCCAGCTACTCCGCGCAGCGCGAGCTGCACGGGTTGAAGGCGGACTACACCGACGTTGGCCGGGTGTACGAGAGCAATGGGTTCCCCGGAGACCAGATCCGCCAGAGCGCGGACTGGCTCCGCGGCGTTGCCCGGTCGACCCGCGAGCGCAGGGCCCACCACATCGCCCTCGACGGCGAACAGCTCAATTCGCGCGCCGCTTCTGCTTCGCGTTGAGATGCTCGCCGTCCAGCGCGAGCTGGCCCGCGCGGTAGCTCCAGGGACCGGCGCCGAGCTCGCGTAGGAAGGTCCGGCACTCGTCCATCTGCTCGGCCGGAAATGACGGGTGGCCGAGCACGCGCGCCCCGTGGACGAAATCGGCCGCGATGCGGAGCTTTTGGCGTTCCGCCAAGAAGCTCGACCACGGATCGAGACGCAACGTGTGCACAGTGATGTTTACCGGCAGCGAAAGCAGGAAGCGCACGGTGCTCTTGAAGCCCTCGGGGGAGTCTCCAGGCAGGCCCAGCACGATCTCGATCTCGGGCGTGATGAAAGCCTTGATCCGCTCCACCGTCTCGGCAAGCGCCTCGGGGTCGTCTCCGCGACGGATCAACCGCTGTGCGTCGCGGTTGGTCGTCTGCAGGCCGATCGTCATCAGGCGCCAGTCGAGCGACCCGAGCAGCTCGAGCACCTCGCCGCGTATGTATCTGGCGTGCACCGGGCCGGCAACCGCCATGTTGCGGATGCCCTGCGAGCGGAAGGCTCCGACCAGCGAGCGCAGGAGCTCGAACGTCGAAGCTGTTGCTGGAAGAGAGAAGACCGAGCACGCTCACACCCTGCTCCGCGGCGCGCCGCACGCCCGCGCTGATGCGCTCCGGGCCGAAGCGCCGGAGCTCCGGGTGCTCGAAGGCGCTCCCATAGCAGAAAGAGCAGCGGAAGCGGCAACCGCGCGCAAGCTCCAGCCACCCGGCCTTGCTCTCCTGCCACGCCTTCGGGATGTGCTCGAGCGAGAACGTCCGGCAACGCGTCCAGATCGTGAACGTATTCGTAGCGGGAAGCGCCGCGCCAGCCCTGCTCGCGCGTGTCGCGCAGCGCGAGTCCCGGCAGTCCCTCCAGATCGAGGAACGCGGCGCCCGATGCCACGCGCTCGAGCACAGCCGGCAACACCGCCTCCACCTCGCCGCATGCGAGACCGAAGACAGGGCTCTCGAGCGGCTGGGTCGCCGCGATCACAGCGTCGACGTACGGGGGATGCGCGGTCCATCCACACTGCAGGAGCGGCACCTCCGGGCAGAGTTCTCCGAGGGCGTTGGCGAGCGCAAGCGCGTCGGGAACCTGGAAGCGGTGCGCGTGGAGCAGCACGAAGTCCGGCCGCGCGTCGGCGATGCGTCGCGCATTGGCGGCGGCGTCGGTGCCGGGAAGCTGGATCCACTCCGGCACCCAGGCGTCGCCGATCATCTGCGGCAGGCGATGCATGCCGAGCTCGTACTGCGCGGCCTCGCCGCTGAACTGGGTCGGAAAGAACGTCAGCCCGAGCGTCTTCATCGGCGCGACCCCGGCACATGGCGCCTGACCGGTACCTCGGTCTGCCCGAGATAGAGGTAGTCCTTGCCTTCCTGCTTGAGGATGTCACCGAGGTCGCGCATCCGCGCCTGCACGACCTCCTGCGGAATGCCGTAGGAAAAGCCGGTCGGAAACTGCCCGGAAGCGACCACCGGCCGGCGCAGGTGGTGCGGCAGGGTCTCCGGGTCGAAGTACTGGAGCGAGATCCCGTACCTGTCGGGCTCGGTCTGGGTCGAGGAACCGATGGAGAGGTAGAGCGGGTTCGGCGAGAAATGTACGCCCTTGGTCCGGGCAAAGATGGCGCGGATGCGAGCGAGATTCTCGCGGTGGTCTTCCTCGGTTTCGCCCGGAAAGCACGTGAGCATGTCGTATCGCATCGAGATGCCGAGCTTCGAACCGTGCACGATCGCCTGCTCGATGCCGTCCACGTCCGGCTTCCGGCGCATCAGCCCGAGCACCCGGGGCGAGAAGCTCTGCACCCCGAGCTTCAGGAGCACGCAGCCTGCAGCGCGCATCGCGTCCAGCCTCCCAGGCGTGAGCTTTTCCGGACAGCAGAAGCTCTCCCACGTGAAGCGGTCGCGCCGCTCGACCAGGAGCGCGCAGAAGCAATCGAATCCAGGTCGCCGAACCGTTGATCAGGTCGTCGTGGAAGTGGAAGTTCGTGTTGGCGTAGCGGGCGGCCGCCCACTCCATCTCGCCGACAACGTCCTCCGGCGAGCGGAAGCGGTAGCGGGCCTTGTCTGTCTCCGAACAGAATGCGCAGCGGCGCGGGCACCCGCGACTGGCCAGGATCGGCACGAAGTAGGTTAGCGTCATGCCGGCGAGCGACGGGTACGGCAGCGCATCGAGTGGCAGCGAAGCAGCCGGCGGCTGGTACCCGGGCTCTCCATCTGCACCTAGGCGCGTCACGCCCGGCAGGGGCGACGCCTGCCCATCGGCAAGCTGCTGCACCAGCCCTTCCACCACCCCCTCCCCGTCTCCCTCGACCACCGCGTCGAATGCGCCGGACCGGAGCATCAGCTGGCGCAGCGGCGCGAAGCCCAGGTTCGGGCCGCCCGCCGCCGTCGGCCTGCCCAGCGCACGCAAGCGGTAGGCGAGCGCTGCGGCAAAATACTGCGTCAGCACATTGATGGAGAACAGGAACACCTCGCCGGCGTCCTGCACGCGCGGCAGGTACATCTCGACCTTGCGCAGAATGGCCTCCGCGACGGGAGACACCCGATCGAACGCTTCGGGATGGAGCACCTCCATCAGGAGCCGTGGGTCCACGCCGTCACCCACACCGCCGCCGATGTTCTTCGACAGCTCCAGCACGTAGTCGTCGTAGAAGTCGGTGCCCGCGTGGTGTTCCTCGAAACAGAGGTCGAAGAACGTCGTCTCGACGCCGGCTCGCTCCAGCACCGCCTGCAGGTACGCCAGGCCGATGTTCAGGAAATCCACTTCGCCGTGAGGCGGACTGTGGATCAGAACAACCCGCGCACGACGGTGGGGAGCTCTAGAGCGCATGACGACTTGCACAAGAGCGTACCCAGGATCGCGTGCGTCGACGCGCGCGTCGATGCACGCGGTTGATCGATGTCATGCGCGGCGCACGCGGGAGCTCCTCTATACCCGGCTTCACTTGACCGCTGTCGTGCGCGACCCGGATACTCGGAGAGTCCGGTAGTTCACAAAAGGAGGCCGGGGTGCAGGTCGAGACCCAGGTAGCAGTTGACGAGAATCAAGCCGCGGTCAGCGTGACGTTCGACCGGAGCCTGTGCCCGCTCGACGCGATCTACGGCGCCGCCTACGGATTCATCGATCGCTTCTACGTCTTCCTGGATGCCCCCTCCGAAGGACAGGTGCGGGTCCGCCTCAAGGGGCGCTCGCCGGCCACGGCAGACGCGCTGCAAGCCTCCGCCGGCGAATTCGCCAACGAGCTGCTCACGCATTGCTGGCGCGCGAAGCTCATGGAGCAGAACCGACCCCTGGTGGAGGCCGTGGTGTCGCAGGCCATGGCCGGCGCAAGCGGCGGGGCTGTGCTCGACGACCTCGGGGACCTGGACGATCTGGAGTCGTTCAACGACAACGTCTTCGATGACCCGCTGGGCATCAGCGAGAGCTGGGAAGGCAAGTCGACCGAAAAGGCAGAGCCCGGGCCGGAGCCGGCCGGCGGCTCGGGTGACAAGCCACCGACGCCATGAGCGTGCACGACATCCAGCCTCCCGCGACTGCCTTCGCGGCGCCGTTTGCGTTCCGCGATATCGGCGACGGATGCGTCGTGACGAATCCGGCTGGGCAATACGCCTTCCTCGATCTGGAAGAGCTGGCGGCGTTCGTCGAAGGCAGGCTGGACGAGCATTCCGACGCCTACGCCAGGCTCGACGGCCGTAACTTCATCCGCAAAAGCCTCCGCACGGAGGATCTGGCCGATCGGATCGCCAAGCGCCGGTGGTACCTGCGCCAGGGCCCGTGGCAGCACGATCTGCTCGTGACGCCCCGTCATCCGGGCACACGCGCGCTTGCAGCGGGCTACGATCGCGGGCTCGACGCGACGGATACGGACATGTCCGCCGGCACGGCGGAACGTTGCGTGGATCTCGCGCTTCTGTCCACCGCTCCCGCCGTCACGCTGGTGTTCCGGGGCGGCGAACCGCTGGTGGCGTTCGACGTGATGCGGCACGCCGTCGAGTACGCGAACGACCGGAACGAAGCCCTCCGGAAAGACCTCGGTATCTCGCTCGTGTCGGATCTCTCGGCGATGGACGACGAGAAGCTGGAGTGGATCGTCCGCAACAAGGTGCACGTTGTCGCCGCGGTCGACGGGCCCGCGGCGGTGCACGACGAGCTGCACTCGCTCGGTTCCGGCAGCGCCTACGCGGAGACAGCCAACTGGATCGGCCGCCTCCGCGAAGCAGGGATCGAACACGTGGACGCCACGTTTGCCCTCACGCGGCACGCCCTGGGGCATGCCGACGAGATCGTCGACACCTACCGCGAGCTAGGTATCCGCTCCATGATGGTGGAACTGATCCCTCCGGAGCTGGCGTCTGGACACGGCGCGCCCCGGAAAGAGGCGCTCGGTCTGTATCTGGAGCTGGTCGACCGGATGCTCGCCGGGGCCAGGCAGGGACAGGAGCTCGCCGAGCGCCTCGCTTCGGTATTGCTGTCCAGGATCCTGCGGGGCCACGACCCGAACTACCTCGGCCTCCGCTCACCTGCCGGCGGCGGTACGGGCGGCCTCGTCTACGGACACGACGGCACGGTCTACCCCAGCGAGCACGGGCGCCGCGCCCACCTGGACGGCGACGACCTGTTCGTGCTGGGAGACGTCGAACACTCGGGCTACGAAGACATCCTCCGGCACGAAACCGTGAGCGCCATGCTGGTCGCCTCGATGCTGGAAGCCAATCCCGGCTGCGCGCTCTGCGCCTACCAGCCGTACTGCGGAGTGCTCCCCGACGAGAACCACCGCGTGCAGGGCAGCCTCCACGGGCGGGTACGCGACAGCTACCGCGCGCGCATCCTCGGCGACATCCAGGACCATCTGTTCCGACTGATCCGCGACGCCGATCCGGCGGTGATGGCCGTGCTGGAGCGCTGGTCGGCTCCGGACGAGCATCGTCACTTCGTGGTGTGACGCTGTGCACGTCGTCCTGGTCAACCCTCCGATCCGGCTACCCGAGGCGTTCGCGCACTATCCGATGTTCAGCCGCCTAGGGCTGCTCACGAACGCCGCGTGGCTGCGCGTCTCGGGGCACGACGTGCACGTCGTCGACGCATTCTCGCTCTCGCCGCGGCTGAATCTGCGCGATGACGGCGGCGGGATGCGGCACGTGGGCGCCGAGATCGACGACCTGGCCCGCGCGGTAGAGAGCGCGTGCGACGGACTCGGCGAGCCGGTAGCCGTCGTCATCGCGATCACCATGTTCTCGGACATGAACCGCCACGAGAGCCTGGTTCCCGCGACCGCGCAGGCGATTGAAGGGCGCCTCCCCTCGGCTTCCATCGGCCTCGCCGACCTGTACACCTCGGGGATGAACTACTTCGCCTACGACCCCAGAGCGGTACTGCGCGAGACACCGTCGGCCGGGTGGCTCCTGATCGGTGAAGGCGAGCCCACGCTGCCGGCACTGCTGGACTGCATTGCGGCGGGCGCGCCGCCCGACCTTCCGCGCGTCGCCCGCCTCGATGGGTCGGGGGAGCTGGTTTTCGACGATAGCGCGCCGCCGTCGATCGACAAGCTCGACCGTCTGCCTCCGCCCGCATTCGACCTGCTCGACATGGACAACTACTTCAGCGCCCAGGCCGACGCGATCCGCGCCGAACTGGTGCACGAGTACCACGTCGTCGAGCGGCAGCTGCCGCTCATGACGAGCCGCGGGTGCCCCTATCGATGCAACTTCTGCACGAACCAGGTGCTGGGGCTACCGTGGCGCGGTCACTCGGTCGATCACCTGCGCCGCGTCGTGCGCGACCTCCGCGATCGCTACAGCGTCGATCGGTTCCTCTTCCTCGACGACAACATCAACATCAACGAGAAGCGATTCCGCGAGCTCGTGCACATGCTGGCCGAGGAACGCATCCCGTGGGACGCCGTCAACGGCTACCGCGCGGACCGGCTCGATGCCGAGATGGTGCGCGCCATCAAGCAGGCGGGGAACACCAAGATCACCGTGTCCGCCGAATCGGGCGACCCCGAGCTGCTCGACCAGCTCATCGGCAAGCGGCTCAAGCTGTCGAGCGTGGTCAAGGTAGCGCGGCTGTGCGAGTCCGAGCGGATGCCGCTGCAGGTGCACTACATCGTCGGCATCCCGGGCGAGACGAAAGCCCAGATGAACAAGACGCTCGAATTCGCGACGATGCTGTTCGAGATGCACGGCGCGTGGCCTCTGCTCCAGCATGCGATTCCCTTCCCGGGCACACGCTTGTTCTGCGACTGCGAGGAGAAGGGCTACTTCGTGCGGGAGCCTTTCGAGGTTCCCGGTGCTGTGCTCGAGGTGGAGAGTATCATCCGGACCCCGGAGTTCGTGCCCGGAGAAGTCGTGCGGATGAAGAAGAACGCGCAGCATCTGCTCGATACGATGCAGGCGCTCGTGTACGTCGACCTCGACGTCGCGCCGGACCTCGCGCAGGTCCGTTCAGAGCTCGAGCGGGGAGCCTTCCTCGGTGGCCGCGAGCTGTTCCTCGGCGGCGGCGACCCGACGCTCCGGGACGACCTGCCGGAGATTGCCGATGCCGCACGCGCGCTCGGCTTCCGGAAGATCACGGCCATCACGGCAGCGCACGGGTTTGCCGACGCCGACGCCGCGCGCGGGCTCGCTGACGCCCTCGATCACCTGGTCATTCCGCTGCACGGCGCCGACCCCCGCACCCACGACGCGATCACACTGTGTCCCGGGTCGTTCGAGCGCACGCTCGCGGGTCTGCGTCACGCACGGCAGAACGGGCTCCGGAGCCTGGAGATAACCTGCACGGTGGCGCGACCGAATCTGGGTGCACTCGGCGCGACGGTACGCGCGGCACGCCGTCTCGGTGGGCGTGGCATCCACCTGATCGTACCTGCTCCGGACGAGCCGGTGGCGGAGGCGGGGCTCGTCGCCGGGTGGACCGAGGTCCAGCCGCGGCTTTTCGCTGCGCTGCGGCAGGCGCCACGCGGCTTCGTCACGATCCAGGGCGTGCCGCTGTGTCTGATGCGCGAACCGCGCGGAGCGCTGCGGCCCTCGCCGCCGTGGGTGCTGGCGCGGACGCGCCGGCTCAAGGCCAGGCGGCCCCAGTGCCAGTCGTGCGTCGGCCTCGTGCTGTGCGGCGGCCTGTACAGCTCGGAACACGACCAGGCCTACGGCTTCACCCGCGCAGCAGGCGTCGCCGATCGCGCCGATGGCGCCGTCGCTCCCTGACGTTCACTCGCGTACGCGGCGCCGTTCGGCGAGCCGCTGCTCCAGCCGGCGTTCGCCGCGGTCGAGCGCCAGAATCACCATTCGCTCGAGCCGCTCGCGCTCCCGGGCCAGCGCATCGGCCCCCGGCGGTCTCAGCTCGACCGCATAGTGGCGCGTGCCCTGGCAGGCAACGCCGTTGCGACGCACGACGCGGATCCGCGCCGTGTCGCCGTCCTTCCACCGGAAGCGCAGCAGCACCCCCTCGCCCGTATCGCGGATGACTCCGATCCGCTCCAGCGTCCAGCCTTCGAGCGTCCCGCCGAGCCGCCAGGGCGCGAGCAACGCCTCGACTCGCCTGCGCCGGAGCCACGGGTCGATCCCGCCTTCGGCCTCCATCAGCACGATGGCCTCGGCGGCCTTGAGGTTCTGGCGCTGGTGGCGCATCCGCCGCACCAGATCCGCCTTGCAGCGCGCCAGCGCGTCCGGTGGAAAGCCCGGGCTCGAGAGCAGGTACGGGATGCCGCGTTCGGCGAAACGCAGGCCGAGCTCCTCGCGACGGCGCCACAGGCTCGATCCGCGATACACCTGGAGCAGACTGACCAGCACGGTTCCGATGATGGGGGGGCCGTCCGGGAGCGGCCGCGTCCAGTCGAGCAGCGTCCCGAGCGTGGTGTTGAAGCCCTCTTCCGTGTCGCCCGGAAGCCCGAGCACGATGCTCGCGACGGGCGGCTTCACACCGCGGCTGATCGCTTCCAACCTGGTGCGGAGCTCTGCCACGTCGACGGCCGCGCGCGCCACGGCGGCCATGGGCGCGGCCGAGAGCGTCTCGATACCGAGCAGCAGCGCGTGTGTGGGCAACTGGCCGAGCAGCGCTATCTGCTCTTCCGAGATGCAGTCGTGGCGCACGTTGTAGGTAAAGTGGATCGCCCCATCGGGATCCGCCCGGCGGATAGCCGCCACAGCCTGCGCCAGCCACTCGGTGTCGTAGTTCAGGGCGGAGTCGATGAGGGTGATGTGGCGGTGGCCGGCCGCCAGGGCCCAGCGAATTTCGGCTTCGATGCGTGAAGGGCCCAGGTGCCGAAGCCGCTTGGATGCATTCCACGTGCAATAGCTGCAGGCGTGCAGACAGCCGCGGGACAGCTCGAGCATCACGCCGTTCTGTGCGGGGAAAAGGGTCCCGGCCAGATACGGCGACGGGATCTCGTCCAGGCAGCGCACCGCGGCGGGAGCCCCGCCACGCTTCACGCCGTCCGGCGTGCGGAAGACAATTCCGGGGACGCCGTCCAGATCGGCAAAGCCGCGGCGCAGTAGCTCGGCGAAGGGGATCTCGCCCTCGCCGCAGATCACCACGTCTGCGAACGGCATCCCGCGAGCGAGTTCGAATGCGTCGCCTTCGGTGGCGCGTCCCCCCACGACGACCACGAGGTCGGGCCGCCGGCGCTTCAACCGCGCCGCCGTCTCGTGTACCGCGTCCGCGTTCCAGCAGTAGGCGGAAAAGCCGACGATCTCCGGATCGCGCGCCAGGATGCGTTCAACGTCGGCCTCGCGAGCGCGCACTTCCTCGCGCTCGTCTTCGAGCTCGAGCGGCTCGGCCAGGTCGATGAGCTCGATGTCGTAGCGCCGCGCCAGCTCGGGGTCGGCGTCGGCGAAGGCCTTCAGGCAGCCGTTCGCCAGGCTGTACGGCGCCGGCGCAAGCGTGTCTGCAAATCCGCCCTGACCCCCGAACGGCCCGTCCGCCCCTTCAGGAACGATGCTGCGGAACCAGCCCACCAACAGCACACGTCGCCTGCCCATCGAAGCGCCCCTTCACTCGTGGGTAGCAGACTGCGCAAGCCGCACCTCGTGGAGGCGCATGGCATTGGCCATGGAATCCGCAAACGCGAGCGCGCCGGAGAAGCCGAGGAACGGTCGATCGTACAGCGCGTGGCGCACGAACGAGGGAAATCCGAACTCGAGCAACGCAACGTCGTGGCGCATGATGCCGAAGTTGTTCGTGACCAGGAGGTGCGTCTGGTCGTCCTTCAGTCGCGGCAGGAGGAAGGAGAGGAACGTCTTCATCTTCGGGTGGACAAGAAGCTCCGTTCCGGGATCCACGTCGCCTAGCGCCGCCTTCGTCTGCGCGGGCGGGTTCGTGATGATCGCGAACGGAACGTCGGCACCCAGCACCCGGATGAATTCCACGAAACCGGGCAGCATGTGCGGGTCACCGATGTAGGCGATACGCCTGTTCTGGAACAGGAACGGCACGACCCACTCCAGCCGCGGCACGACGTGGCGGAGCTCCTGCTCGATGACGCGCTCGGCGAGCTCGCGCCGGTCGAACGCCTCGCCGAGCTGCCGTATCCACGTCTCGGTCGCCGGCAAGCCGAAGGGCAGCACCGTCTCGACCAGGCGCGCTCCGAGACGCTTGGCGGCGCGCCGCGCTGCGCGCCGCCCGTACGGAAACGAGATGATCGCCGCGGCGTCGCGGATCGCCCGGACCTGTTCGAGCCGACCTCCGTCGAACCAGATGCTGACCGGCTCGAGCCCGAGCGCCCGCAGCAGGCGGCGGAGCTCGCGTACGTTGCCGGCGTGATCCTCCTCGTTGCGGTCGAACATGTTGCCGACGATCGCCACGTGATGCGCGGGCGGCGGCGCGGCCGGCGGTTCAAGCTCCGCCGCCATGGCCTTCAGCACCTCCTCGTAGCCATCCACCCAGTCGCCAGACAGCGCGCGACCGGGCACATGGTAGATGGGCTTGCCCGATTCCGCGCTCACGGTGCGCGCGAGCCTGCCGTAATCGGCACCGGTGATGAACGCCATCGGCATGCTGGTGACGGCTGCGCCGGGGACCGCGGGGTTCATCGCGATGCGACGGAGCGCGTCCACCAGATTCTCTTCGCGCGAGGCGCTCATCTGCACCGGATGCAGCGCGGTATTGGCAATGCGGTGGTAGCCGGACACGCTCGTCAGCGTGGAGAGCCAGTCGTGGTTGCCCTGCACGTACTGCGTCTTCATGTGCACGCAGTCGGGCCCCTCCACGAGAAGGTACAGGTCCTCGATGGCATTGAGCGCCAGCGAGACACCGGTCATGAAGCTCGAACCGAAGCGCTGGGAGTGGTCCTTCTCCGGAAGGCCTGGCTCGGTAGCCGCGCTCACGGCGTCTCCCTCCTGAGCCCCTCGCGGGTCCTACCCAGAAACCTTCCGTAGCGATTGAAGAACGGCGTCTCGCAGACGCCGAGCAGCCGCTCGAGCGTACGCATCGCGCCGGCGGTCCCCAGCTCGAAGTGCTGGATCGAGAAGGCCCCCTTCCCTGCCTCGCTCAGCCGCCAGTCGAAGAAGTGGTACGAGAGGAACGCCCGCGCCTCGCTCTGCCTCAAGCGCTCCCTGAGGAACTCGAAACTGTCGAACGCCCGGATCGAATGGCGTGACGGTTCGCGCAGCATCTTGCGGACAAGGCCCGCGGTGCGGCGCGCGACTTCCGGATTGCCCACGCGGATCAGTACGTCGATACCGAAGCCCATCTCCTCGATCGTTTCGAGCAACGGCACACCCCAGCTCCGTCCGGGGGTGGTGAGGAAGAACGACTCCTCGTCGCGCACCACGATTCCGAGCCGGTGCTCCCGCGCCCGGCTCCGGAGCCGCTCCCAGCGCTCCTGTTCCGGCTCGATGTGCCGCTCCCACGTCGCATCCAGATCGGCAGAGCAGCCCAGTTCGCCGGCGATGGCCTCGAGCCAGCGCCGCGTGCCCTGGAACCCGTAGGGAGCCTGGGGCGTAATGTGCGGCGTGCGGCTGCCGAAGACGAGCTGGTCGTAGATGTGTTGCCAGGTGTCGTTGGGGAACAGCACGTTCAGCTCGGCCTGTGGCAGCCGATCCACCAGGCTCTGCCGCACGTCCGGCAGGAAGCGCGCGTTAACGTCGATACCCGCCGCGCCGAGCAACTCGACCAGTTCCGGTGCGGCACGGCGCCCGCCGAAACCGATCAGGTTCACGCTGCCCGGCACCGGGGGCGGAGCGCTGCGCTCCACCTCCAGGCGACGGTCGACCAGGAGCGTCTGGAACAGGTTGTTCATCGAGCGGGGCGTGACCGTCAGATACAGGATGCGCTTGCCGCTCTTCTTCTCCCAGCGCTTGACCACCGATTCGACGTCCTCGCCGGCCACGGTCGGCAGGCAGGTGTTGCTGAAGAAAATCAGCTTCTCGCCGAGATCCTCCTTCGCCGTGACGTATTCGAGTACGTCGTTCAGCTTGTCCGGGTTGCCGAAGACGACGTCGTCTTCTGTGAGATCGGTCGTCACCATGCCGTCTGACAGCTCGTCATCCATTGCGCCGGCGATGGGAGGCGGTTGCATCGGCTCGCGAACCCGCTCGTCCCACGGGTAGTTCACGAGCGAAACCGTGGACGTGAGCGCGTGCGGCGTGACGTTGATGCATTCGAACTCGCAGTGCTGGATGGACTGGAACAGGACGCTGGGGTCGACCGAGTCGAGCTGCGAGCGCGCTATCTCTCCGCCGGCGAAAAAGTCTGCGTAGCTGTCGGGAGCACCCCATGTGTCGAGCAGCGAGCGCGGCCGCTCCCCCTCGTCGCGTCCCGGCGGCATGGGAAGACCCGGCTTGCCCGCCTCGGGGTCCTGCTCCAGCAGCTTCGCCAGCCGGTCCAGGCTCCAGTCCCTGAGCCGGCGAGGGCCCGCGGCCTGGACGGAGCCGAGCAACCGCGGTGCCACATCGTGATTGCGGAAGTAGACATTGAGATGGCTTGTCCTGAGCAGACCACGTGACTCCGGCTTGCGGCGCTCGACGCACAGCACCGCGGGCTCGTCCTCGCCCACGTCGACCCCGAGTTCCAGCGAGTGGTCCTTCCATGCGGCCGACACGACCCGGTAGGGCTCACCGGCCGCCTCGATCCCGAAAAGCCTGGCGAGCGCGGCACAGCTCCTCGGACCGAGCGCCACCACCCTTCCCCCGAGGGAGTTGTGCCGCTGCTCTGCTGGCGGAGCGGCCGGGAGATACGCACCTGTCCGCGGCCCGCCCATCGTCACCCGCTGATGAACTCGAAGAACTGCTCTTCGCCCATCGGCGTCGGCAGCGGCAGGTTGTCGAGGTCGAGCTCCAGTACCGTTTGTGCGAGCGCGTCGAGAGCCTTGGCCGACCCGGAATCGGGCGCGTGCTCCAGCACCGTGCGCCGCGCCTTCTCGGCCTCGATAATCAGCGGATCCCGCGGAACGAACGCCAGGATGCTCGAGGACAGCGTCTCGGCAAAGCGCTGGAGCATGTCGCGATCCGCATCGGGGCTCTTGAGCGAGGCCACGAACCCGCCGAGCACGACGCCGTTGTCGTGATAGGTCTTGATTGCCTTGGAAATATTGTTGGCGGCGAACAGGGCCATCGGCTCTTCGCTGATGACGATGATCACCTTCCGGGCAAACCCCTGGCGAAGCGGCGCTGCGAACCCGCCGCAGACGACGTTGCCGAGCACGTCGAACATCACGACGTCGTAGCCGCCTGCTTCGAGCACCTCCATTTCGTCCAGGTACTCGAGGGTCCGCGCCACTCCGCGGCCGCCGCAGCCGAGGCCCGGCTGGGGCCCGCCCGCTTCGCAGCACTGGATACCGAGCCGACCGGCATGGAGGATGCGGTCGGTCGACGTCATGTTGGGGTCGTCGCGCAACGCATCGAGCACCGTGGTGATCGTGCCGTTGCCGTTCAGGAGCCGGATCGCGGAATCGTGCTTCGGATCGCAACCAACGTGGAGCACCTTCCTGCCCTTTCGGGCATAGGAGATACTCAGGCTGGTCGCGACGACGGACTTGCCGACGCCACCCTTGCCGTAGACGGCAATGCGTTCCAATTCTCGTCGATCCAACCACAGCGATGGCGGCCGGCCAAGGCGCGCGGTGGCGCTAGGGCGGCTTGCAACGCCTCGAGCAGACATCGATCACCCCCGGACGTTGACATCGGTCAAGTCCGGGGCCTGCGGGGCGCGGGTGCGTCCCTGCTGCGCTAGGATCACGAATCAATGCTCGCGCGCGCAGTACCGGAGCTCGCGACGCTTGGTTTCGTGCCGGCGTCGCACCGCTGGATGGTAACGCTGTGCGCAGGCCTGAGGCGGAGCGGCATCGGCTTCAGCGAAGCCGTGCTCGCCGACGGCGCCTTGCGCGTCACGCTGCTGCCCGGCACCCGCACAGAGCTCGTCGCCGTCATCCGACCCCGCCGAGCCGGGATCCAGGGCGTCGCCTCGACCCGTTTCTTCACGCTTGGCTTCGACGGCGCGCGGGAGCTGGGGGTCAGAGAGCGAACAGCCCTGGCTCGCCTGGTGCTCGTCCTCGGACGGCTGGAGCACGCCGTTCCCGCGGAACTTGCCGGCCACGCTGCAATCGTGCGCCGCTCGAGCGCGCCCGAACGCGACTTGTGCCGCCTATTCCCGTTCGTGGACGTCGAGCGCTCGCGCGGCGCGCGCAACGCCCATGTGGAAGTCCTGGTACGGGCGACGCGGGCCTGCAACCAGGCCTGCCCGTTCTGCTCCGCGCCCGACCACGCCGAGCCCGACGAGGAAGCGCTCCGCGCCTGCTTCACGGCGGTGGCCAGGCTGCTCCCGGACGCGGCGCTCGTGGTTACCGGCGGAGAGCCGTCGCTCCGCCCGCACTTCATCGACGAGGTGGCTCACGCGCTCTCCCTGCCCGGCGTCGGGAGCGTGCAGGTGCAGACCAATGCGGTGCCCTTCGCGAAAAAGCATGATCCGACGCGGCTTGTCGCGGATGCAAAGCTGGGTTTCTTCGTGTCGCTCCATTCGCTTGAACCGGAGCGCTACGATCGATGTACGGGAACGCGCGGCCAGCTCGAGCCGGCCATGGAAGGCATCCGACGGCTGCTGGCGGCGGGTCACGGCGTCACGCTCAACGTCGTAGCGAGCAGCCTCAACCTCGACCACCTCGAGGAATTGGCGCGCCGTCTCCCCGACGCGTTTCCCGGCCCGAACCGCCCGCGCCTGCACTTCTCGGCCTTGATGTGCCCGGAACGGAGCCCCGGAGCCGCGGAGTTCCTCGTGCGCTATCCCGATCTGGTCCCGGCTATCGAGCGCGCGGCCCAGGCGGCTCTCGACAGCGGAACCGAGGTCGAGTCGCTGCTCGCCTCGACCCACGCTTCGCTGCCGACCTGCGTCCTGCCCAGTCCGCTCCGTGCTGGCAGACAACGCCCCGAGCTCCGCCCGGGCGAGACAGGTCACGCGCGCGATGCAACGCCGTGGGTGAAAGCTCCGCGCTGCGCTGATTGCGGCGAAAACGCGCACTGCCTGGGCGTGCCCCGCGCCTACGCAGAGCGGTTTGGCCTGGACGACCTACAGCCGGTGAAGGGCTGACATGCTCCACGTGCTGGTCGGCGCCGAGTGCAACAACAACTGCTCGTTCTGCATGGAGTCCGACCGCGAAGGCCGCCGGCGCCACGTGCTGGGGCAAAGCCCTGACGACATCCGCCGATTCATCGATGGATACGCCGAGCGCGACGAAATCCTCTTCACAAGCGGCGAGCCGACGTTGAACGAACGGCTATTGGAATATGTGCGCTGGGCGCGGGCGGCCGGCTTTTCTACCATCGGCGTGATCTCGAACGGCCGGCGGTTGGGCTACGAGAAGTACGCCCAGGCGCTGCTCGCCGCCGGCGTGAACAAGGTGACGCTCTCGATCCACGGAGCTACCGCCGCCGTGCACGACTCGCTGACGCGCACGCCCGGCTCTTTCGTACAGTCCTCCAAGGCATTGGCAACGCTCGGTGCGCTGAAGCGGCGCCGGCGCTTCGACCTGCACACCAGCACGGTGCTGGTCCGCCGCAACCTGCCGCTCCTACGCGAGATACACCGATACCTCTCGTCGTTTCCAGTCGACCGCGTGTGTTTCAACGTGATGATGGCAAAGGGCGGCGGCGAGGAGCGCTTCGATCTGCTGATGCCCCGCTACTCGGACGTGGCGGCGTGCTTCCGCGAGCTGGCCCACGACCTCGACCGAGGAGCCATCGAGAGAACCAACCTGGCAGACGTGCCGGTCTGCGCGATGACGGGCGTCGACCGGCGGCTGCTCGGAGCGCAGGAGCACTTCGAACAGTTCGAAACGCGCCGTTCGAGCGGAGTGGCCACGCTCGGAAAGGGCGATCTCGAGCGCCTGTCGGCCGACGGCGACGCGCGCGCCGCGCGTCTGCTCGAGCGACAGGCAGAGGTCGATCTGCAGGGCGACGCCGCCTACTACCTGACCACCCGCGAGCTGAAGGACGACCTGTCCCGCGACAAGCGCGCCGAGTGCAGCACCTGCGCCTTGGACGCACGCTGTCCCGGCGTGTGGCGTCGCTATGTGGACGTGCACGGCTGGAGCGAGCTCGTTCCGGTCCGGAGAGCGGAGCGCGCGCCGTGCACTTGACGATGATCATCTCCCAGCTCGGTTTCGGCGTCGGCTCCCTGATTCCGCACGCGACGCCGGGCTCGGCGCGGTAGCATCGAGATGTTGTCAATCAACCCCGAGCTTGCCCGGCTGCGGGCGGCGATCGACCGCGCGCTGCCGGACCTATTGCCGTCCGGCGCGACCATTCCCCGTTCGCTGACCCGCGTGATGGGCCATGCCGTGCTTTCCGGCGGCAAGCGCTTGCGTCCGATCCTGACGCTGGCCGCCGCTGAGTTCCTCGGCGCCAACCCCGGGTCCTTGATGAGGAGCGCCTGCGGCATCGAGCTGGTGCACAAGAGCTCGCTGGTGCTGGACGACTTGCCCTGCATGGACGACAACGATCTTCGCCGGGGGAAGCCGTCGACGCACCAGCTGTTCGGCGAGTCGAGCGCGATTCTCGGATCGGCGTCGCTCTTGTGCCACGGCATCGATCTCGTGTGCGAAAACGCCCAGCAGCTGGAGATCCCGACGGAACGCGCCCTACTGGCGGTCCGCGGGCTCACTGCCGCTGTCGGCGCGGCAGGCATGTGCGGCGGCCAGGAGCTCGATCTCGATGCGCGCCCGCGCGGTCCGGCTCTGCGCGGGCGCATCCGCCAGCAGAAGACCGCCGTGCTGTTTAGCGCGGCCGCTGCCACCCCCGCGCTGCTGCTGGGCACGCCGGCCACGACGGTGGAGGCGCTTACGAGCTTTGGCAGCGCTCTCGGCGACGCCTTCCACCTCGGCGACGACATCCTCGACAACGAGATCGAGCCCAAAGCCGGACGCCAACTCCTGTTCGAGCGGGTCGATGCGGCCAAGCAGAAGCTGGGCGATCTCCAGGGGCGTAGCAACCTGCTGCTCTGCGTGGCCGATGCCATCCAGAACCGCGAGGCGTGAACCATGGAGCCTGTTTTTCGATCGCACGCGGGCCTAATGGATGACGGCGCGGCCCGCGCGGGCCCACGGACGACGTGATGGCGCGCACGAAGCTCGCCGTGACGCTGGTGGGAGCGTCGATCCTGCGCGAGTCGGAGCTGCCCGGCTTCGAATCGGTGACCGACTTCGCGTCCGTGAGCTTCAACCTCGCGATCGCCTCGCTCAAGGCCGCCGCGGACGCCGACGCACGGCTGCAGGGGCACGCCGCAATCCGCTTGCTCGACTTCAACGTGGGCTGGGACCACCGCCGCCTTGGCGCGCGTGAGGCCGAGGCCGTCGTGGCAACCGCTCCGGATGTGGTCGGCATTTCCTGCTACTGCTGGAACGTCGACACGCTGCTCGAGCTCGCCGCTGCCGTGCGGGCGCGCCGACCGGAAGCGTTCGTGATCATCGGCGGACCGTCCGCAGGTCCCGTCGCGCGGGAGCTCCTCGAAGCGCACTCCGCGGTCGACGCCGTGGCCATCGGCGAGGGAGAGAACACCTTCATCCAGCTCTGCGATGCGCTGCTCGAAGAGCGCGACCTGTCGACCGTGCCCGGGATTGCCTGGCGCGACGCCGGCGGCACGATCGTGGACAACGCGCTGCCCGACGAGCCCGTGGATCTGGCGCGCCTGCCCTCTCCGTACCGGAGCGGCGTGCTCCGCCCCCAGAGCTTCATGCTGCTCGAGACGAGCCGGGGCTGCCGCTACCGCTGTCGGTTCTGCTCGTGGGCGGGGAACGAGCGCAGCCTGCGCTACGTGCCCGCCGCGTCCATCGAAGCGGATCTGCGCTGGGCGCTCGAGCATGGCGTCAAGTCGGTCAAGCTCGCCGACACGGCGATCAACTTCCAGACCGAGCGCGTAGCCGAGCTCGCCGCGGCCATTGAAGCAGCGGACCGCGAACATACGCTCGGCTTTACCTACTTCCTCAAGCCCGAGCTGCTCGACGACGAGCAGGTGGAGGTCCTCGCGCGCATCCCCACCGACGAGATCATCGTCGGCGTCGAAAGCCTCGGCGATGCTCAGCGCCGTGCAGTGAGCAAGCCGCCGTTCGTGGCCGCCGAGTTCGAGCGCAAGGTCGAGATGCTGCAGCGCGTGGGGCCGGTCACCACGTCCTTCATCCTGGGCTTGCCCGGCGACACGCTGGAAGGTCTGGAACAGACGCTGGACTGGATCGTGGACTTCGACGCGCGGCATCCCGACTGGCTGCACGTGATCTGCCTGTTCTGGCTTGCGGTGCTGCCGGGAGCGAGACTCCACGACAAGCGGCAACAGGCGGGCTACCGGCTCGCCACGGGGGAGACGCCGTACCTGCTCGAGAGCGCGGAGCATTCGCCCGACGACCTGCTGGTCATGGCGCGCCGGTCCGTCGAGCGCCACTACCGTCATCCCAAGCTGCGGGTCGAGTACTTCCAGAAGGACTACCTGATGCAGGACGCGCCCGAGGCAGATCGCCGTGTCGCGATCGCGCGGCGCGCGCACGACTCGCGGCGGCGCGCCCTGCTGCTGGGCGCCGTGGACGGCGGCGGCGGGCGCCGCGACGGGCTCCGCCCCTGGTGCCTGGAGACGGCCCAGCTCAAGGCCTACGCCGAGACGAGCCGCGAGGTACGGCAGTCATGGATCCTGGAGCTCCACGATGTGCCGGAACCCCCGCGCGGCACGACGCTCGGCGACGACGAGATTGACGACATCGTCGCGCGCGATCCGGAGCTTGTGGTGTGGTGCTCGGCCGGCGCGCATCCCGAGCGCGCCGAACGGAGCCTCGAAGCGCTTCGCGCCCGCCTCCCCGACGCAACGCTGCTCGTCGGAGGGCGCGGCACCCGGCGCGCCGGCACGGCGCAACTTCGCGCGGCGGATCACATCCTGCTCGATGACGCGGAACCAGCGCTCCGTGAGCTGCTGGAAACCGGGCGCGTGCCCGCACCCACGCTGCTCGCCCATCTCGACGAGATCCCGTCGCCCTATCAGTGGGGCTTCGTGCAGAAGAGCGGACCTGCGATCAGCATGCGCCTGGGTCGCGGCCGGCGCTACCACGGCCCGGCGCGCGTCTACGCCGACGTGCGCTGGGCCATCGAGCAGCGCCACGAGAAGATCGTCTGGCTCGATGGCAGCCTGCCCGACGACCGCGAGGTGCTCGCGGCCTTCGTGTCGGCCGTCCGCCGCGCAGATCCGGACGGACGCGTGCGCCACAGCTACCAGCTCGGGCCCCAGGCAACGAGCGAGGCGCACCTCTCGCTGCTCGCCGGGCTGCGGGGCGCAGAGATCCGCGTTGCAGGCGCCGTCGACGCGCGCGCGCTGCACGAGCTCGCGCGGAGCGGAGCGCGCGTGATCCGTGTCGAACCGTGGTTGCAGGCGCGGACGCTTGCGGCGCTGCTCACTGACTGGCAGCGCGACGTTGAAGGCTGGACGCTCCAGGAGATCGTGCCGGGCGCCACGGCGGCGGGCGTCGCCCGGCTGCGCTTCGCGTGGCGTCAGGGCGGCAACGCCTGGCTGCTGATCGGACGCCGGCGCGGCGCCGGCAGCGGCTACCGCACCGGACTCAGGCTCGACCAGCGAGGCCCGCGGCCACCGATGCCGGCGCTCAAGCGCCTGGTCTGGCTCGTGCAGAGCTCGCTAGAGAAGGGAGAAGCACGCATTCAGCGTTCGGCGCGCGGCGCGCGAGCGCCCGTCAGTGCGGCGCGTCCGGAACGGTGATCCAGCGCGCGAGCCCGCACACGACGCCCATCACTGCATAGCCGGCCGCCCACGGCCAGGCCGGCGCGAGGTGAAGCGCGGTGTCGCCGGGCGTGAAGACGTACGAGTGCATCAGACCCGCAGCCGACAGCGCCGCGCCGGCAAAACACCAGCCCGCTGCGTGGAAGAATTTCTTCTCGATGATCGCCACCGTCGCGCCGGCGAGGATCATCGCGGTGAAGATGAAGCCCTGTTCCAGCGCGAACGCCCCGGCGATCCAGGTGTCCGAGCGCTGGAACGCGGCGATGAGCGCTTCGGAGAACACTGGGCCGCCGGGCGCGCCGTAGCCCGCCGCGCGCAGCCCGTTCTTCGCCATCAGCGCGCCCCACGCCGCCAGCCCTGGCAGGATGCCGATGACCACGGCGGGCGCGTGCTCGCGCGGCGTCGCCTGGAACGCCTGCGCGCTGATCACGATGCCGATCCACAGAACGATCGCCATGCCTGCGTCGACCGGAATGGCCCAGGCGATGTGCGCCAGCGTTCCGGTCAGGCACACGGTGGTAAAGAACGCCGCGTTCAGCACCGAGTAGCCCGCCCGCGCGCCGAGCGCCTTCCAGCCGGGATGCCCGATGTAGATGGTGGTGGGGAAACACGAGCCGAACAGCGCAGCAGCCAGCGTGCCGACGCCGTTCACCGCCAGCGACGGCGCCGTCTCGAAGCGATCACCGGCCGCCTCGGCGGACTCGATGTTCTGCAAGGACCCGATCAGGTTGAAGAGCCCCATCGGCACGATGACGGACAGGTACGTGAGTCCGTAGCCGCTCCGCAGAGCCGCCACCAGATCGCCCACGACCGGGATCGGGAGATGGAGCCCCGCGTGCGCGCCGGCCAGGCTGGCACCCGGTGCCAGCCCGGTGAGCCAGGCGATCGCCGTGCCGAGCGCAACAGCGACTAGCCCGCCCGGCAGCCCGCCGCGGAAGCGCACCTGACCGAAGTACGTCAAGAGCACGATACCCAGCGTCGCCATGCCCACGAGCGGGTGCGCGTAGGTCCTGAGCAGGAAACCGAGCGAGATGAAGCCGAGCGCGATGCCCGCCAGCGTGGAGAGAAGTGCCGCCCGGGGGGTAATGCGCCTCAGCCGCTCGGCGAAAAAGGCTCCGGACAGCTCGATCAGCCCCGAGCCCATGCAGGCGACGAGCCCCGCCTGCCACGCAGCGCGCGCGGGATCCGCTGCGCCTGCGTGCTCGGCCGCCAGCTTGGCCGGCAGCATCACCAGGAAGACGTACGCGAACAGCGAGACGGTGTTGATGCCGTAGGGCAGCGCGCACACGTCGTCGCGCCCGGCCGCGCGCGCCACGCGGATGGCCTGCCGCGAGTAGTACAGGTTGCCAACCAGCAGCGACACCGCGATGCCCGGCATGACGTGGCCGTAGAGCAGCGCGCTGTCGAAGCCGAGTACATGCCGGCACAGGGCGTCGACCAGCAGCAGCTGGACCAGGTTGTCCAGCGCCAGGCCGAAGAACCCGTCGATGTCCCCACGCACGAACCAGCGCATCGCGGGGCGAGCCTAGCCCGACCGGTGCGGCCGCAAAATGACGATCGCGGCCTGGGCAATGGCCGCAGCTACGCCGGGCCGCTCGCGCCTGGACGGCGCGAGCACCCGGCGTGACCACGACGCTGCGTCATCCGACGATGACGCACTTGTTGCTGCTGCACACCGCGCCGCCGCTGCACGTGCCGCAGTCGAGCGAGCCGCCGCAGCCGTCCGGATAGAACCCGCACTCTGCGTTCGCCTTGGTGCAGTCGGTCGGGACGCACGTCCCGGTCGGACAAGCCGGGCACTGCAGGATCCCGCCGCAGCCGTCGCCCTGCGGACCGCAGCGGCCGCCGCAGGTGAGCGGAGTGCAGCTCGGACCGGTGCAGGTGCCGCAGTCGATGGTGCCGCCGCAGCCATCACCCTGCTGCCCGCACACGGGGCCGAGCTGTGCGCAGGTCAGCGGCGTGCAACCGGTCCCGCCGCACTGGCCCGGCGTGCCCCCGCCACCGCAGGTCTCCGGCGAAGTGCACGAACCGCAGTTCAGCGTGCCGCCGCAGCCGTCCGACCAGTAGCCGCAGTTCTTGCTGATCTGACCGCAGTTCGTAGGCGTGCAGCTCCCGGAACCGCACTGTCCCGGCGTGCCCCCGCCGCCGCAGGTGTCGGGCGACGTGCAGGTGCCGCAGTTCAACGTGCCGCCGCAGCCGTCGGACCAGGAGCCGCAGTTCTTGCCGAGCGCGTTGCATGTCGTCGGCGCGCAGCTGGAGCCGGCGCACTGGCCGCCCGTGCTGCAGACCTGGCCCGACGGGCAGGTGCCGCAGCCTCCAGAGATGACCCCACCGCAGCCGTCGGGTGCCGGGCCGCACTGGATGCCCTGATCCGCGCACGTCAGCGGCGTGCAGGTCGGCGGAGGCTGCGACTCGTCGCAGACCGGCGACGACAGGTCGAAGAACATGAACTCGAGCGCCTTCTCCTGGGGAGTCATGCCCGTCGACTTGCACTCGGTCGGGAAGGTCGACCCCTTGTCGCCCGTGGAGACGTGGATGTCGCTGAACACAAAGCGCCCGCACTGGTCTTTCGGCTGCGCGTTGATGGGCGCGTTGAACGAGAAGTACTGCGGGACGTCGTTGATGTTGACGTAGGTCCCCGTGGTGTAGTCCCCCCACTGCTGGTTGGCCACGTGGATCCACTGCGTGGCGAGGCTCGAGTTGAACGTGCCGTCCTTGACACTGTCACGCGGCTGGACGACCGAGAGCTGCCCGTACGTCGTCGAGCCACCCACGTTCATGAGCCACTGTGCCATGGTCTGGCCCTTCGGGAAGCTCGTCACGATGGATTCGGTGGCCTGCTGGCCAGTAGTCGCCGGGGCGATCAGGTCAGCGTTCCACTGCGCGATCGAAGGCCAGGGGCTGGGACCGTTCTGTAGCCAGTAGTAGTGGTAGTGGGAACCGAACACGCGACCGCCACTGTCGACGTAGTCGTGCATCGCCTGCAGCGCGGCCGCCGTCTTGTAGGGCGAATTGTCCCACTCGGTGGGGAACGTGTTCCCTTCGCACCCGAGCAGCACCACGTTGTACTTCATCAGGCTCGCTTTGCTTGCCCACAGCGTCTTCGAATCCGGGAAGGACGTTCCGCTGCCGTACTTGCTGGCAGCGTCGTACTGCTTGTTCGGGCCGTTCGGGTACTGGGGCTGACCGGCGAACAGGTTCACGCGGCCGCCGCCACCGGGGTTGGTGAACTCGCTGTCGGAGATGCCGATCTTGCGGAGCAGGCACTCGAGCGAGTCGGCACCGCCGGTGCTGAGCGCGATGAGCGGGATGTCGCCCTGGCTCTGGTTCTGCGGCAGATGGGTGAGCGCAGTGGCAATAGCCGTATCGACGCACTTGGTGGTGCTGACCGTGATCTGCCGGCGCCAGCGGCCGATCTGGATCACCACCGGGATGTTGTTGCCGACCGGCATGTTGCCGAGCTTGAAGTGACCGTTGGTGTCGGTCAGCGTCGTCACGAGCGGCAGGCCCGTGAGCGCAGCGCTGCACTTGTCGCAGGTTGCGCCGTCGGTGAAGGCCGCGGGCGTGCCGTTCGGAACGTACACGTACACGTTCGGCAGAGGCCTCAGGCCAGCCGGGTCATTGACCGTGCCGCTGATCGAGGTGGTGCCGCTGGAGCATGTGACCTGCTGGCACTGCAGGTTGACGCAGGTCGACGAGTTGCCGCACAGGTTGGGTCCGCCGCCGCCGCAGTACTGGCCGGACGGGCAGCCTCCGCAGTCCGCCGTCAGGCCGCCGCAACCGTCCGACTGCTGGCCGCAGGTGCCCGACGGGAAGTCCGAACAGACCTTGGGCGTGCAGGCCGGCGCACCGCCGCAGACATTCGGCGTCCCGCCGCAGCCGCAGCACTGCGGCGCGGAGCAGGTGCCGCAGTTCGCCGTCAGACCGCCACAGCCGTCGCTCGCCACGCCGCAGGTCGCCCCTACCTGCGCGCAGGTCTTCGGCGTGCAGGTCGGAGGTGCGCCGCCGCACACGTTGGGCGTGCCGCCGCCGCCGCACACGTTGGGTGCCGTGCAGCTGCCACAATCCGCCGTCAGGCCGCCGCAGCCGTCCGACTGCTTGCCACAGGTGCCCGACGGGTAGTCCGCGCAGGTCTTCTTCGCGCAGACCGGCGTGTTGTTGCCGCACACGTTCGGCTTGCCGCTGCCGCCGCAGATGTCGGGCGAGGTGCACGTGCCGCAATCCACCAGGCCGCCGCAGCCGTCCGCGACCGGCCCGCAGTCGTAGCCCATCTGGGCGCAGGTCTTCGGCGTGCAAGCCGGCTTGCCGCACTGGTTGGGCGTTCCGCCGCCACCGCAGGTCTCGGGCGCGGTGCAGCTGCCGCAGTCGATCAGCCCGCCGCAGCCGTCGCCCTGCTGGCCGCAGGTTGCGCCCAGGTCGGCGCACGTAAGCTTCGTGCAGGGGCCGGTGCCGCACTTGCTCGCGCCTCCGCCACCGCAGTAGTCGGGCGAGGTGCAATTCCCGCAATCGATTGTCGAACCGCAGCCGTCGGACTGGACGCCGCAGTCGACGCCGAGGTCGGCGCACGTCTTCGGCGTACAGGTCGAACCGTCGAGGTTCACGCCACCGTCGGTGGGCGGCGTCGAGCTGTCGTTGCCGACACTGCCGTCTGTACCCGTACCGGAATCGCCCGCGTCGGGATTGGGCTGGTTGCCGTTGGCATTGTTCGAACCGCTGGCAGCGCAGCCCACGATCGCAAAGAGCGCTACCGCAAGTGCGGCAGCGCGAGCAAGACGAGACATACGAGCATTCTCCCCGGGGCGACGCCCCCGTGCACCATTATCCGGTGCGGCAAGTCCGACCGCATGTACGCGAATGTGGGTGGCTCTGCAAGACTCGGCGGGGCATTCACGTGAGAGCGGAATGGCGCGCGACGGCGCGCGGGAGGCGGGTCGAGCCAGTGCTCGCGGGCCCGGAAGACCCGGATTGCGGCGCAAGAAGCGGAGTGTCGGGTGTCGCACGCGGAGCTAGCCTGGTCTCGTGACGCAACGCAGTAGTGCAGCACGGGCGCGCGCCGCTCTCGTCGAGAAGGACGAACGCTGGACCGCCATACAACTCCGCGATCCGCGCGCCGCGTTCCTCTATTCGGTCGTGACGACAGGCGTGTACTGCCGCCCGGCGTGCAGTGCGCGGCGCCCGCGGCCCGAACACGTCGCGTTCCATGCGAGCGCGGCCGCCGCCCAGCGCGCTGGCTTCCGTGCCTGCAAGCGCTGCCGCCCCGATCAACCCCCGGCTGACGAGCGCCGGGCGGCGCAGATCGCAGAGCTGTGCCGCCTCATCGAACAGAGCGACGAACGGCTCTCGCTCCACGAGCTCGCCGGACACGCCGGGCTGAGCCCCTTCCACACCCACCGCCTGTTCAAGTCCGTCACCGGCGTCACTCCGCGCGCCTACGCCGAGGCGTGTCGCGCCGGGCGGCTGCGCCGCGCGCTCGGGAGCGAGCGCAACATCACCGACGCGATCTACTCGGCCGGCTTTGGCTCCTCGTCGCGGTTCTACGAGAAGGGTGACGGGCTCCTCGGCATGACCGCGAGCCGCTACCGCTCCGGCGGCGCGGGTCTCGAGATCCGCTTTTCCAACGGACGCTGCTCGCTCGGTTCGATCCTGGTCGCCGCCACGGGGCGCGGCGTGTGCGCCATACTGCTCGGCGACGACCCGGCAGAGCTCGCCGGCGATCTCGAGCGGCACTTCCCCCGCGCCCGACTCGTGCGCGGCGGCATCGGGTTCAACAAGCTCGTCGCCGAGGTCGTCACGAGCATCGAGGATCCGGCGCGCGGCAGCGCGCTGCCGCTCGACATTCAAGGCACCGCCTTCCAGCAGCGCGTCTGGAAAGCGTTATCGGAAATCCCCGCCGGCACCACCCGGAGCTACGCCGAGGTCGCGCGCTCGCTGGGCTCGCCGCGCGCAGCCCGCGCGGTAGCCCGGGCCTGCGCCCGGAATCCGATCGCTGTTGTCATCCCCTGCCACCGCGTCGTCGCTAGCGACGGCAAGCTGACAGGCTATCGCTGGGGCCTCGAGCGCAAGCGCGCGCTGCTCGAGCGCGAAGCGAAAGTGCGACTACCGAAAAGTGGAAAGCGGCGCTAGCTCACAACCCCGAGCGAGACGAATCCGGCGCGCGGCGGGGCGGTTCCGCTCTACACCTTGAGTCGCGTGCCCGAGCTCACGTCCGTACCGCCGTGGATGGTCAGGTTGCCAGCGGAGTCGGCGGAAACCGCGAAGTGCTGGAGCGAGCTGTGGGCGGGGCCGCTCTGGACGTTGCCGTCGGCGTCGAAGCGGCTGCCGTGGCAGGTGCACAGGACGCCGCTCGACGAGACATTGCCGTTGATGGCCATGTTGCAGCCCATGTGCGTGCAGGTCAGCGTCATCGCATAGACCCCGTTCTTGTCGCGGCCGATGCACACCGGCGACGAGCCGAGCGCGTGCAGGCTTCCGACGGGGAGGTCGGCGACGTTGCCGGCCGGCACATCGCCGACCTGGGCCGGCGCGGTGCCCCCGGGGCCGCCGCAGTTGGCGAGAACCGGCAGGGTGGCACCGGCTGCAAGCACTTTAAGGAAGTGACGGCGTGTTGCGCCGCCTGCCTTTCTACTCATGCAGGATCCTTGTTGCGGTTGTCTCGAGCATCGTTCGATTTCCGCCCGCCGGCGTGCCCGCCTTCAAAAAAAGAATCCGGAGCCCAGCCGCTGGCTACCGACCCAGCATCGCCTCGGCCTCCTCCTGGCGCAGCGCGCCTGGGTAGTTGGCGAGATATTCACGGGCGAGTGCCTTGGCGCCCTCGGTGTCGCCACGACGCTGGCGGGCGACGGCGCGCAGGAACGCGGCATCCTCGGCGCGCGAGTCGCCGGGATAGTGCTGCACGAAGTCGGCGAACAGATGCTCGGCACGACCGAAGTCGCCGGAGTTGAAGGCACTCATCGCACCGGCGAAGTCCTTGCCGGCCGGCGGCGGGCGCGGCAACTGCACCGACGCTGCGTCCGGGATCCGGGCTACCGCCTCGTGCCGCAGCGCCGATGCGTGCCGTGACGGAGCGTGCCGCACGTGCAGCGCGCTGTTTTGCATGGGATGGGCGCCCGGCTCCGGAACCCGGGCGACGACGGCGGGCGGCGCAGCCGAAGTCACCGGCTGCGTAGGCGCGGCGGAGGGCTCCCTGGCCGCCGCCGCGCGTGCCGGCCGGCCGACGGCCCGAGGAGCGACGGGCGCTGGCACATGCAGCGCCGTGTGCGCGGGCGGAACTGGCGGCGCCGGAGGACGCAGCAGGTAGGCACCGCCGGCGGCCATCGCAGTCGTGGCGGCGAGCACCACGGCTGCACCGAGCGCCCTGCGCGACACGCGCGGCGGCGGTTCGAGCGTCAACTCGTTGGCCTTCCGGAGCAGGGACTGGCGCTGTCGCCGGTGTTCGAGTGGGGACGTTTCGAGCTGGGGAAGCTCCAACGAAAGCTCGCGCAGCTCGCGCAGGCGTTCAAGCTCCACTTTGCAGACGCGACAGGTCGCGGCGTGACGCCGGAACGAGGCGAGCTCGCTACCGCCGAGCCGTCCGTCCTCGGTGGCTTCAACCTGCCAGAGCCTGGAGCACGCCGGCTGCTTCATCCTGTCCCCCCTTCAAGTGCCGAGCGCAGCTCGCGCCGCGCATGGTGCAGCCGCGTCCACACGGTGTTGACCGGAATCCCGAGCGCGCGTGCGGCCTCCTCGCCGCTGAAGCCCTCGACGACAACCAGCGTGAAGACCTCGCGTTTCTTTGTGGAAAGCTCATTGAAAGCCAGCTCGAAGCGCCGGCCCGTCTCGTTCGACTCGAAACTCTCCGCCGGGGTCTCGGGCGCCTCGTCGCGCGCCTGGCTCGCCCATTTTGCCAGGCGCGCGAGGGTCCGCGATACGGAGCGGCGGTGACGGCGCACCATCATGGTCGCAATGCCGAAGAGCCAGCTCCGCGTAGCGCGTTCGGGGTCGAAGCGCTTGGCGGCGCGCACCACCTCCAGGAACGTGGCCTGCACCAGATCGTCAACGTCCTCGCGAGAAATGCCGAGCCGACCGAGGTAGCGCCGCACATCCAGCTGGTAGCGATCGAAGATCGTGCCGAGGGCTTCCAGGTCGCCCGCGGCCACCGCTTCCAGCAACTCGGCGTCGCTGACTGCAAGGGAGGCGAGACGCGGCGCCGCACTCATGGCCTTCCGAGCTCCAATCCGACGGTGAACGTAGTGGCCCACCACGGCATCAGGGGCTCCCCGGCGGTGTTCTCCGGTGTCCGCCCAACGTGGTTCGGCACGATCTCGCCCACGAGCCGCGCGCGCAGGTGCGTGAAACCCCGGCGCGGAACCACGGCGCCGACGTAGGCACCGACCCGCCCCTCGGCGACACCTTGAGTCGGGTTGTGCTCGGCGGTCTCCTCGTCGAGCGCGGCCATGCCGAGGCTGGCTCCGCCGAGTAGGGACAGCGCGCTGCCGAGCGGTTCGCGGCGGCCGACCGCGATGCCGGCAGCGAGTCCCGAAGCGCGCTTCCCCGCTGCCACCTCGTCCCCCAGCTCGTGGTAGCCGCTTTCCCACTGACCGAGGACGCCGATCTCCCAGTGCTCGAGCGACAGGGAGCCGAACGCGTCGAACACGGGGCTCACCAGAGCATGAGTGCCGAGGCGCGCGCCGACGGAAGCGCCGAAGTGCACCGCCGAGTGTTCTTCCGGCGGAGACGCCGCCGGCTTGTGCGGCTCGGGGGTGCGATCGCCGGCCACCAGCGGGGCCGCGGGCGCTGCCGGTGCGACCGCGGGGGATTCGGGCGAGTGGGGTGCTTCGACGTGACCCGTCACGCGCAGAGCTTCAAGCGTGGGCCCGAGCTCGTCCGGGCCCGCGAGCTTTCGTACAGCGCGCCGGCCGTCGCGGGTGGTGAAAACAAGGCGCGCCCCGCTTTCGCGGACCTCCACCACGACAGTCGCGCAGTCGCCCACTGCCGGATGCTCGGCGAGCTGGGTGGATGCGTCCCGCGCCGCCTGATCCCAGACGGGATGGCCAGGCGGCACGACCCGCACGTCGCATCGTGCGCTGGCGGCGTGTGCCGTCGCCGCCGACAGCCCGGCAGCGAGCAGCGCAGCAAGAGCGGCGGGATGGGCGGGCTGGCGCATGCGGTGGGACACGGGCTCTACGGCTATCCGCTGCCCGGAGGCCGGATCTTCAAGAAAAACACGGTGCCGATTCAAGCTGAAGGTTGTCCGGCCCGGCGGTGGATACGCACAGGGCCCTGGCTCGTAGAGCTAGCCCTACGCCCCCCTTTGCGCAAACGCAGGCGTGCCTACCGGCCGGAACGCGCCCGTCCCCATCCCACGATTTTCATTGTTCTTTCTGCTGCTGGAGGCCCCAGAATGCGTTCCCTCGCCCGATCGACGTTGCCCACCGCCACCGTCGCGCTCGGCTTGACCACCGCGGTCGTCGCCGGAGCCGCCCTGATGAAGACCGGCAGCTCCAGGGTGGAGTTCCGGGCGAAGGGCCCCGTGGGAATGACGATCATCGGCAAGACCTCCGACCTGGAGATCGCCGACGACGAGAAAACCCTGGTGGTGAAGGTGCCGCTCCAGCACCTGAAGACCGGCATCGGCCTGCGCGACCGTCACATGAAGGAAAAGTACCTCCAGGTAGACCGCTACCCGGACGCGCGGCTCTCGGTCACTCACTCGGCGCTCCGGTTTCCGGCCAAGGGCGCAACGCTGAAGGGCAACGCCATCGGCCGGCTCACCCTCCATGGCGTCGGGCGCAACGTCCACTTCCGCTACAAGGCCAGGAACACAGGGAGCGTCTACCGCGTCGAGGGTCTCCTGCACGTCAACATGCACGACTACGGCATCCATGTGCCGAGCTATCTCGGCGTCACGGTGAAGCCCGACGTGGACGTGAAGGTCGAGTTCCAGCTCAAGCAGTAGCGCCACGCGTACCGCGGAGCGGCGGCGGGCGTCACGGCGACTGTACGTGGCCCTCCGCCGCGTCGTCGTAGAAGCGGCGGGTCGGATAGGCGAATGCGATGCGGGGCTCGGCGGCGAAGGCGTCGAGCACGTCGTGCCAGATGGCGCGCTCGGAGGCCCGGCGCTCTCGCGGATCGCACAGGTAGCGCATCGACAGTCGTACGCTTTCGCGGGTCACGCTCAGCCACACGTTGGGCTCGAGGTCACGGAAGAAGCGCAGGTAGTTGGCGTCGCTCGCGTCGGGATGGCGCAATGCTTCGTCTTTGGGGTCGGTGGCGTGACGCTTGAGGATGCCGAGCAGGATCTCCTCGGCGCGCTTCCAGTCGCTCTCGTAGGTGATGTGCACCTCGAGCTCGTGCCAGATATGACGGAACGCCTGCATGTAGTTCGCGACCGGTTGGCTGAAGACGACGCTGTTCGGCACGTGCACGGCTCGCCCGGTGGCCTGGTCGCCCTCGATCCAGTTCCCGATTTCGAGCACCGTGAACATCATCAGCCGGATGTCGACGACGTCGCCCGCCAGCGTGCCGACCTGGATGCGGTCGCCGACGCGCAGCGGCTGCCGCACCAGGATGAACAACCATCCGGCGACGTTCGCCACCGGCTCCTTGAGCGCCAGCACCAGGCCGGCCGCCGTGAGCCCGAGCAGCGTCCCGATGTTGATCGAGCGGATCCATATCTTGGCGATCGCCGCCAGCGTGATGATCGCCAGGATGTAGTCGATGGTCTTGACCAGAAAGCCGCGCGAGGCGTGGTCGTTCACGCGTCGCGCCACGAGCCGCACCAGCACACCGAGCGCCACCGCCACCGCGATGGCAGCCAGCGTGGCCGCGACGTCCGTTCCCATCGCACCCCGCAGCCACTCGAGCCAGGTCATGCTCCCCACGGACCAATCTGGGGATTGGACGCCGCGCGTGCAACTCGCGCCGAGGAAACGCGTTGCCATTCGCGCAGAACGGCGTCGCAGACCCGCTCAGGGACGCAGCTCTTGCGGGGTCTTCACCAGGGATCGATGGGTTGGAACGGCGCAACTTCACGCTCGTGGGCCCGTTCATCGACTGGTACTTCAACGAGCACCGCGGCCTGCATGTCCAGCTCGCGCTCGGCTTCGCCACGCTCAGCGCCGTCCGCGTCGGGTCCGTCCCGTGGCAGGAGGACGACCCGTACAACGCGGCCGGGGGCGCCATCATGCTCGGCCTCGGCTACGAGTGGTGGGTTGGAGAGGATTGGAGCATCGGCGCGCTGGCACGCCTCACCGCCGCCTATCTCGTCGGCAAGGACGACGCCGGCGTCCGCTGGTATCACGGCCTGGGAATGGGCCCGTCACCGATGTTCACGATCACGTATCACTAGAGCTCTTGTCGATCCGGACATCGAGCGGCGCGACGCCCACGATCTCGTAGGTTGCCGACGCCATGCCCACCTTGGCGCGGTTTGCGTCGAAGTCGTCCAGGATTCGCATGAAAAGCTGATCCTTGACGCTGCGGCGCTTCGTGTACGGGATGACGTAGCGCAGCGTGAATTCGATCCAGTTGTCGTTCGCCACCAGGGTGACCATCGGATCGACCTGCGCGTGCTCGAGCTTGTAGCGGCCGGTGATACGGGTCCAGGTTTCCCTTGCCGGCTCGACGAAACTTCCGCAGACGTCCGCTACGGCGCGTTCGAGCAACTCGCGCGCAAGCTTGTGATCGCTGCCGTACTTGACCGGGATGCGCACCTCTTCCCACAGGAAGTTGAAGTCTGCGGAGTAGTTGTACACGGGGGCCTTGAACACGAAGCTATTCGCCACGCGCACGATGCGTCCGTTGTACAGATCGCCGTGCACCCAGTCCCCCGTCTCCATCAGCGTGCTGCGCAGGACGCCGATATCGACCACATCGCCCTTGATGCCGCCGAGCTGAACGCGGTCCCCCACCTCGAAGAAGCGTCCGAACAGGATCGCGATGCGACCGGCAATGCTCGCGATCACCTCCTGCAGGGCAAACGCCACGCCGGCGCCCACCACCCCGAGCGAGAGCGCCACGCCGCCAAGGCGATCACTGAAGATCGCCAGTAGCACCAGCGCCATGAGCACCCAACCGATTCGACCGATGGTCTTCTCGGCGCGATAGCGTAGCGCCGGCTCCTGGATGCGGTCGCGGATCAAGCGCCGGAAACCGCGCATCGCCAGCACCGCGAGCAGCAGCACGACCAGCGCGGTCAGCCCGCGCGCCGCCAGCGGGCCCCACAGACCGTGCAGCGCCTTCATCCAACGTTCGGTGGACACGACGGCAGCCTAGCGCGCTCTCCGTCGGCGGAGTGGTACATTCCGCGTCCTATCTGGAGGTCGACCCATGGAAGCGTACTTGACGAGCACCATCGGCAGGCTGCTCGGGCGTAGCGCGCGGCGCACGCCACGGCGTCACGCCCTGACGTTCGGCGAACGGACGTGGACCTACGCCGAGCTCGACCAGGCGAGCGAACGTGTGGCGGCGTCGCTGCTCGGACTCGGGCTGGAGAAGGGGGATCGCGTGGCAGCGTTCGGGAAGAACTCGGACGCATACGCGCTGCTCTGGCTCGGCTCCGCCAAGGCAGGACTCATCCACGTACCGATCAACTACGCCCTGGGCGGCGAGGAGCTGCGCTATCTCGTCGAGCAGTCCGGTAGCCGGGCCCTCTTCTACGATCCGGCGCTTGCCAGCAAGGTTGGCGAGGCGGGGCTGGAGCTCGAGCTCACGGGCACGCTGCGCGATGGCAGCTCCGGAGGAGACGTTCTGGCAATGGCGCGCGATGCGTCGGCGCCGGCGCTCCAGTCCGACGTGAGCGACGGCGACGTGGCACAGCTTCTGTACACGTCCGGCACCACTGCGGCGCCGAAGGGCGCCATCATGACGCACCGGGCACTCCTCCACGAGTACACGAGCGCGGCGCTGGCACAGGATCTGACGCCGCGCGACCGCGTGCTGCACGCGTTGCCGCTCTATCATAGCGCGCAGATGCACGTGTACCTGATGCCCGGGCTGATGCTCGGCTGCGAGAACTGGTTGATGGAGGCGCCGGAGCCCGCGCGCGTGCTCGACCAGATCGTCGAGCACCGCATCAATGTCTTCTTTGCGCCGCCCACGGTCTGGATCGCGCTCTTGACGCTGCTGGAACAGGACGCGTCGCGCGCGCGAACACTGACCAAGGCGTACTACGGCGCCTCGATCATGCCGGTGCCGGTGCTGCAGCGCCTGCGCAAGCTGTTCCCGGCGCTCGGCTTCTACAACTGCTTCGGACAGTCCGAGATCGGGCCGCTGGCGACGGTGCTGCGCCCCGAAGAGCACGAGGCGCGGCCGGCATCGGCCGGGCGTGCCATCCCGTTCGTGGACATGCGCGTGGTCGACGACGACATGCAGGACGTGGCCCCGGGCGAGGTCGGAGAGGTCGTCTACCAGTCGCCGCAGCTCTGCCTCGGCTACTGGGACAAGCCGGACGAAACCGAAGCGGCGTTCCAGGGCGGCTGGTTCCACTCGGGAGACCTCGCGCGCATCGACGAGGAAGGCTACATCACCATCGTCGATCGCAAGAAGGACATCATCAAGACGGGCGGCGTCGTGGTCGCGTCGCGCGAGGTGGAAGAGACGCTGTTCAAGCACGAGGCCGTGCAGGAGGTCGCCGTGATTCCCCTGCCCGACCCGAAGTGGATCGAGGCAGTGACCGCCGTGATCGTGCTCAAGGCCGGCGCGAAGGCAACCGAGCAGGAGTTGGTCGAGCACGCGAAGAAGTCGCTCGCGCCCTTCAAGGTCCCCAAGCGCGTCATCTTTGTGGACGAGCTGCCGCGCAACGCCTCGGGCAAACTGCTCAAGCGGGTGTTGCGCGACCAGTTCGGCTAGTGCCCGTGGCCGTGCGCGTGCTCGGTCGGCTTCGGCCAGGGCAGCGTCGACATGATCACGCCGGTGGCCAGCGTCGCCGCGAAGATCAGGGCGAGCGGCAGCCAGAATCCCCCGAAGCTCGCGAGCAACGCCAGACTCCGCTGGAACAACAGAGCCACGACCACGGTGTCGAGCACCGCCACGGTAGCGGTGAACGCAAACGCCGTCGGCAGCGGATCGCGTGCACCGCGCGGGTGGAAGTAGCGCGACGCGACGGTCGCGAAGATCATCGGGGCCAGAACCGCGTGCGCGACGACGGCCGCAGCGGTACTGGTGATCGCGAGCAGCAGCGCCATCACCGCGGCGCACAGCGCCCAGCCGATGACACCGAAACCGAAGAGACGCGCGAGCGACCCGCCGCGCTGCTCGATCAGCAGCCCGGGACTCGCTGTCGGCAGCGCTTCGGCCAGCCAGACAGCCCAGGAGCGGATGCGGTCGGGATCCCGCCAATCGCCCGCGTGCTCCTTCGCCATGGCAGCAACCGGGAAGCCCTGCGCGTCGGCTTCGAGCCGGCCGCCGAACGTCTCGTGCCCCCGCGCGCCCACGCGCTGCATCAGCGTCTCCACCTGGCGGGTCGGTTCAATCACGTCACGCGCAGCCGAGTCGTCGAGCGGACCGCTCGAGAAGAACCACACCGGCACATGCGCCAGTTCGCGCGCGCGACGATTCACGAAGCGACGCGCGTCCCGGTGCCAGCGGTTGCCGTACAACGCTCCGCCGACGATCACCGCGTCGAAGCCGCTGGCGCGGAGCGCCCGCCGCGCCGGCAGCAGGTCCACGTCCAGGCCGCGCGCCTCGAGCGTCTCGCCGATGATGCGGGCGATGCCCTCGGTTCCTCCTCGCTTCGAGCCCCAGGTGACGAGCACACGCATGGCAACCTCCCCTGCCGGAACAGGCTGCAAGAGCCATGCCCCGGAGACGCACCGCGCTTGGGCGGCGGGGCTGCCAATCGCGCAGTCAGCGCGCGGCGACCAGCCGGGCGCGTGATACCTTCGCACCATGACCGCCGCGGCCGCGACGCTGACCGAGCCCGCACGGTCGGCGGGCGCCGTCGACCGCCGCGCGCGACTGGTCGAGTTCCTGCTCGTGGGCGGCGTGACGCTGGTCTTGTTTCCGCTCGGCTGGTTGCTCCGACGCGTCGTCGGGGCGGACGCCGCCGAGCTCGCTGTGGGGTTCATCTTCTTCCACGGCGCGCTCGTGATGAACGACCCACACTTTTCGGTCACGTACCTGCTCTTCTACAAGGATGCGCGACGCCGCGCGCTCGGCGAGGTCTTCAGTCCGGCGCAGCGGGCGCGCTACGTGTTCGCCGGGTTCGTCGTGCCGACCGCCCTGGCCGCATGGGCTGTCGCGGCAATTGCCACCGATTCGGCGCATGTGATGGGCCTGCTCATCCAGCTGATGTTCCTGCTCGTCGGCTGGCACTATGTGAAGCAGGGCTTCGGCGTGCTCACCGTCCTGTCGGCGCGGCGCGGGATCCGCTTCAGCGCGGTCGAGCGCCGCGTGCTGCTCGTGCACTGCTACGCGGGCTGGGCCTACGCCTGGGCGAGCCCGTTCGACCCTGGCAGGGAGGTCGAGGAGAAGGGCGTCGTCTACACGACACTGGCGCAGCCTTACGGGCTCGAACTGGCCGCCGGCGTCGTATTCGCGGCGAGCGCACTCGCGCTGCTGTGGGTGCTCGCCAAGAAGTGGCAGAACGAGCGCCGGCTTCCGTATGGGCCGCTCGGCGCGTTTCTCATCAGCATCTGGCTCTGGACGGTGTACTCCAGCGTCGATCCGCTGATGGTGTACATGATCCCGGCGCTGCACTCGGTGCAGTACCTGTACTTCGTGGGGCTCCTGAAGCGGAACGAGGCGCGCGTGCAGGAAGGGCCGCCACTCTTCGGACGCCCCGTGAAGCTCAGACTCGCGTTGCTGGCCGCGTCGGCGCTGGGCCTCGGCTGGGTGCTGTTCCACGGCGCCCCGGCCTTTCTGGACGGAAACTTGGTGCTCGGCAGCGTCGGCGCGCCGGGCGGGCTTGGCGCCACGCCCTATTTCGCAGCTATCTTCGCCTTGCTGAACATCCACCACTACTTCATGGACAACGTCATCTGGCGGCGTGAAAACCCGGAAACGCGCTACCTCCGGGCCTAGCCTTCGACGCGCTCGATGCGCCCGTCCGCATGGCGGGCGAACCGCCCCTCTTCGCGCGCATGAACGGGGTCGTCGCTGGGCCACGGCCAACCGCCGAAGCCGGTCTCCCGATAGTCGAGCACGGCCTGCTGGATCTCCGCACGGCTGTTCATCACGAACGGGCCGTACTGCACGATGGGCTCCTTGATCGGACGGCCCTGCAGAAGCAAGAGCTCGCACTCGCCGTCGCCTGCTTCGAGCCGGACGGGAACGTCGGCCTGTAGCGCCGCGGCCACGTATTCTTTCACGGACCGCTCGGCGATCTTCATCGACGGCCCGGCGAAGAAGTAGAGCGTACGGCCGGTGCCGGATTTCGCAGGAGGCATCGTCCACACGGCGCCAGGCTCCATGCGCACACACCAGATGGCCACATCCGCCTGCTCGCGCGACGCCCACGACGACGGCGGTGGCGCGAGCGGCTTCGCGTCGTCAAGCGCACCGGCGATGACCGTCACCTCGGTCTTTCGCCCGGCTTCATCGGTGAAGCTCCGACGCGGGATATCACCGTCCCAGAACATCGTGAAGTACGGGTCGACCAGCTTGTCCGACTTCGGCAGGTTGAGCCAGATCTGGAACAGCTCGAGCGGGTTCGGCTTGTCGCGCTCGACGAGCGGGAACATCTCCGAGTGCACGACGCCGCCGCCGGCCGTCAGCCACTGCACGTCGCCGCGGCCGTAGCGCGCCGCGGCGCCCAGCGAGTCGGAATGATCGATGTAGCCGCGCCGGACGATGGTCACCGTCTCGAAGCCGCGGTGCGGATGCTGCGGGAAGCCCGGCACCACCTGCCCGTGGTACATACGCCAGCCGTCCTTGCCTTCGAAATCCTGTCCCAGGTTGCGACCGGACAGCGACGCGGCCGGACCCATCTGCTCGTTGGCCGCGGGGTAGGCGTCGTCGTGGTGCACGCAGAACAGGAACGGGTCGCCCGTCGGCCACTGGAAGCCGAGGGGATGCACAACGAGAACCGGGGCGCTCATGGCTACCGACTATAGCGCGCGCCAGGCGCCCGGTCCTGCGCCCGGCTCCCCCCCCCGCGGGGAGCACACCGGAGCACATCGCCGGCTAGGTCGTGCCGGGCATGCCGAACCTGCACTCGCACGCCTTCCAGCGCGCCATGGCCGGCCTCACCGAGCACGCATCGGGAAGCGGCGATAGCTTCTGGACCTGGCGCGAGACCATGTACCGCTTTCTCGCGCGCCCGGGACCCGACGAGGTCGAGGCGATCGCGGCGGAGCTCCAGGTCGACATGCTGGAAGCGGGCTACACTGCGGTCGGCGAGTTCCGCACCATGCGCCGGACGGCCGCGGCTACGACAACCCCGTCGAGCTGGCCGAGCGGGTCATCGCCGCCGCTCGGACGGCCGGCATCCGGCTGACGCTGCTACCGGCATTTCCGTCGGCGTCGCGGAGGAGCTGAGGTCGCTCGAGTACGCGCAGCGGCTGGCCTGCGAGGAGCGCAACCTGCTAACGGGCGACACGGTTCCGTCGGTCGGGACGTTCCTGTATTCGGCGGCGCTCGCGGGCGGTGCGCAGGCACTCGCACAGCCCATCGGCAACGTCGCGCCGGGGCTGCAGGCGGATCTTGTAGTGCTGGATCCCGACCACCCCGTATTCACGGGCCGTCCCCTCGAGCGCCTGCTCGACGCCTACGTCTTCAGCAGCCACGGCAATCCGGTGCGCGATGTGATGTTCGGCGGCCAGTGGGTGGTGAGGGACGGCCGCCACCGGGACCGCGAACTGGTGCGCAAGCGTTACCGGCAAGCAGTGGACCGTCTGCGCTGACGCGCGCGTCCAGGCCATCTGGCACCGACACGAACGCCCCATCGGGGCAGAAGTCCCACGCCGAGCATCCTGCGAGGCGTGGGCAAATGCTGCGCATTTTGCCGAGCTATTTCGTCGCGCCATGCGACTCCGCTGCAGGAAACCCCGCTTGGCACGCGCAGTGCATTCGCGGAAGCAGGGGAATGGCATCCCAGACACCAGGACGGGAGACCCGGGGTTTTGTCGCGAGCGCAAGCGCGCGTCGCCATGGCGCCCGGAACCACGTCGCACGCATCAGCTTCGAGATACCAAAGGGGAACCAGATGGGGGTCGACTACTGGGTCGCACAGATCCTGCGCATGACCACCGATCGCCGCTACGCGTGGGACAAGGCAGAGCGTGCGCTCGGCTTCGCGCGCGCACTGCCACTGTTCCACAGCTGCGAGACGGGCACGCATCTGTGCGCGACAGGTTTTGTCCGGGTGAGGAACGACGGGCGCGTCACCATCGGCAATCGGGTCACCTTCTTCGGAGGCATGCTCTCCACACAGATCGTGTGCCACCCCGGCGCCACACTCGAGATCGGCGACGAGTCCACTTTCAACTACGGGGTGTCCATCGATGCAGCCGAATCCATCCGGATCGGCCGGCGCTGTCTGGTGGCTTCAATGGTCCGGATTTCGGACGCAAGTGCAGGGCAACACCTTCCCGTAACGATCGGCGAGGATGTCTGGATCGCGCACAGCGCGATCCTCGAACCGGGCGTCACGATCGGCAACGGTTCGGTGATCGCCGCAGGCAGCGTCGTGACCCGGGACGTGCCTCCCCGCTCGCTGGCGATCGGCAATCCGGCACGCAGCATGGCATTGGAGGTGCGGGCATGACTTTCTCACGCAGCGTCCTCGACATCGACGCCCAGGCGGAAGCAGCGGTCATCGAACAGTCGATCCGCGACCAGGTGCACGGCACACTGCACCGCCGCGGCGCGGTCGTCGGACTTTCAGGCGGCGCCGACAGCTCGGTCGTCGCCACGCTCTGCGTGCGCGCCCTTGGCGCCGAACGGGTGCTGGGACTGCTGATGCCCGAACGCGATTCGTCCGGTGATTCGTTGCGGCTGGGCAGGACGATTGCCCGGCACCTGGGCCTGAAGGAGATCGTGGAGGACATCGCACCCGCGCTCGAAGCGCTCGGTTGCTATTCGCGCCAGACGCAAGCCATCCAGCAGGTATTCCCCGAGTATGGCGACGGTTGGCGTTGCAAGATCACGCTCCCTTCCATCCTCGACAGCGAGCGGCTCAACGTCTTCAAGCTGACCGTGGAGGATCCCGATGGTGCGACGCGCACGAGCCGCATGCCGCTGGCTGCGTACCTCGGGCTGGTCGCCGCGACGAACTTCAAGCAGCGCGTGCGCAAGATGACGGAGTACTACCACGCCGACCGGCTGGGCTACGCCGTCGCCGGCACGCCAAACCGGCTGGAGTACGACCAGGGATTTTTCGTCAAGCAGGGCGACGGCGCAGCCGATTTCAAACCGATCGCACACCTGTACAAGACGCAGGTGTACGCGCTCGCCGCCTACCTGGGGGTACCCGAGGAGATCCGGCAGCGCCCCCCCACGACCGACACGTACTCCATGGAGCAGACGCAGGACGAGTTCTACTTCGCCCTCCCTTATGACCGCATGGACCTGTGTCTGTACGCCTACAGCCACGACATCGCGGCGGCCGAGGTCGCGCCGATCGTCGACCTCGCTCCAGCGCAGGTCGAGCGTGTCTACCGGGACATCGCGTCCAAGCGGCGGGCCACGAGATACCTGCACGCCCCGCCGCTGCTGGTGCGCAAGGTGGAGGAAGTGGGAATCTAGCCATGTGCGGAATCGCCGGCATCCTGTCGCTCGACGGGCGGTCGCCGCCACCCGATTTCCATGAACTCGCGACGATGGCCTCGGCGCTCAGGCACCGCGGGCCAGACGAATTCGGCGCCTACCGTGATCGCCGCATCGGACTGGCCCACGCACGCCTGTCGATCATCGATCTTTCCACGGGACAGCAGCCTCTGGCGAACGAGGACGAGGCGCTCTGGATCGTGTTCAACGGCGAGATCTTCAACTACGTCGAACTGCGCGACGAGCTGTCGTCGCTCGGTCACGTGTTCCGGACCCGGAGCGACACGGAGGTCATCGTCCACGCCTACGAGCAGTGGGGGAACGACGCCTTCCCACGCTTCAACGGGCAGTGGGCCCTCGCCCTCTGGAACAATCGCGAACGGCGCCTTGTCCTCTCGCGCGATCGGCTCGGGATCCGACCCCTCTACTACTGCCAGCACGCAGGTCGTCTGCTGTTTGCAAGCGAGGTGAAGGCCATCTTCACGGCAGACGCATCGATCCCGCGCGCGCTCGACCCCACCGGGCTCGACGAGACGTTCACCTTCTGGTCGATCGTGCCACCACAGAGCGTCTTTTCCGGCGTCTACGAGCTCGAGCCCGGGCACGTCCAGAGCTGGCAGGACGGCGTCGTCCGCGACCATGCTTACTGGACCCCATCCTACGAGCCGCGCTTTCTGGGCTCGCTGGATGAAGCCGCAGAAGCGGTGTGCGCCCAGCTATTGGAAGCGACGCGACTCAGGATGCTGCGCGCCGACGTCCCGGTGGGCAGCTACCTGTCGGGCGGGCTCGACAGCTCGCTGGTCGCGGCCATGGGCCACGAAGCGAAGCAGGAAGGATTCCGCACATTCTCGCTGCGCTTCGCCGACTCGGAATACGACGAAACCGACTACCAGCGCACAATGGCCGAGCTCCTGGGCAGCGAGCACCAGGAGGTCATGGTCCGGCGCGAGGACATCGCCGAGATCTTTCCGGACGTTGTCTTCCACACCGAACGCCCAATCCTGCGGACCGCTCCGGCGCCGCTGTTCCTCCTGTCGCGACTGGTGCGGCGGGCCGGCATCAAGGTCGTGCTGACGGGCGAGGGCGCCGACGAGATGTTCGCCGGCTACGATCTGTTCCGGGAAGCGAAGGTGCGGCGCTTCTGGGCCCGCCACCCCGAGTCCACGCTGCGGCCGCGCCTTCTGGAACGGCTCTATCCCTACCTGGCGCGCTCGCCGGTCGCCCAGCGCGCGATCACCCAGCAGTTCTTCGGGCGCGGGCTCCACGCACATCGGCAGCCGGGCTTTTCGCACGCCCCGCGCTGGCAGAGCGCAGCAGCACTGAAGCGGCTCTTCACCGAGGAGTTCCGCCGTTCCGGTGCCGTCGAGCACCTGCTCGGTGGGCTTCCCGGGGAATTCGCAGGCTGGTCGCCGCTCGCGCAGGACCAGTACCTGGAGGTGCGGACGCTGCTCTCCGGCTACCTCCTGTCGTCCCAGGGCGATCGCATGCTGATGGCGAACTCCGTCGAGGGGCGCTTTCCCTTCCTCGACAAGAACGTGGTCGAGCTCGCCAACTCGCTTCCGGCGAGCTACAAGCTGCGCGTCCTCGACGAGAAGCACGTGCTCAAGCGCGCAAGCGTTGGTCGAGTGCCGCTCGCCATCCGCGCGCGCAAGAAGCAGCCCTATCGCGCGCCTGACGCCGCCGCGTTCGCGAAGGGCCCGGACTGGATCCGGGACGTTCTCGACGAGACAGCGCTCAAGAGCGCCGGCGTTTTCGACCCACGCGCAGTGACGCAGCTCTGGACCAAGTGCCAATCGCGCGGTGAGAGCGGCACGTTCTCCAATGCAGACAACATGGCGGTGACGGGAGTGCTGTCGACACAGCTCCTGCATCGCTTCTTCGTGAGCGAGCGGCCGCGCTTCGAGCCCGTCCACTTCCTCACACAAAGGGACCTTTCATGACCTCCGGCACTCCCCTACTGCAGGACTTCCTCGGCGACTCGGCCCAACGCGCTCCCGACAAGGTCGCGCTGGTGTGCCAGGGACAGCGCCTCCGCTACTCCGAGCTGGAAGCCCATTCCAACGCCCTGGCGCACGCCCTGGTCAAGCGGGGCGTAGAGCGAGGCGACCGTGTGATCATCTTCGCGGACAACAGCGTCGAGGCGGCGATCTCGTTCTGGGCCGCGCTCAAGGCGAACGCCGTGGTCTCCGTGGTCAATCCGCAGACCAAAGCCGACAAGCTCGCGTACTACCTGAACGACTGCCGGGCGACGGCACTGATCGCCGGCGGGCATCTTGCGCGCGAGTTCAGCGCGGCGGCTCTGCAGTCGAAGTGGCTGAAGACTGTCGTCGTCGCGGGAGAGGCGGACCCAGCGCTGACGGCTGGTCTTGTCGGGCGGACCGACTTCGGCGAAGCGCTGGAGGGCGGCCCGCGCGACCGCCCTCCCCCCCACAGTTCGATCGATGTCGACCTCGCCGCCATCATCTACACAAGCGGCAGCACCGGCGACCCCAAAGGCGTGATGCTCACGCACCGGAACATGATCACCGCTTCCACGTCGGTCACCACGTACCTGGAAAACACTGACGACGACGTGATCCTCGGCGTGCTGCCGTTGTCGTTCGACTACGGGCTGTACCAGATGATCATGGCCTTCCAGGTCGGGGCGCGTCTGGTCCTCGAACGCTCGTTCACCTTCCCGGCCCAGGTGCTGTCCGCGATGATCGAGGAGGGCGTGACGGGCTTTCCGGGTGTGCCCACCATCTTCGCCATCCTCGCGGAGCTGAAGACCCTGGGCGAGCTCGACCTCTCCAGCGTCCGCTACGTGACCAACACCGCCGCAGCCTTGCCGGTCAAGCACATCACTATGCTGAAGGACCTGTTCCCGACGGCGCGCATCTACTCCATGTACGGGCTGACCGAGTGCAAACGCTGCACCTATCTACCGCCTCGGGACCTCGACAAGAAGCCGACCAGCGTGGGGATCGCGATCCCCAACACCGAGCTCTGGGTGGTCGACGAGAACGACCAGCGCGTCGGACCAGGCCAGGTCGGACAACTCGTCATCCGGGGCGCCACCGTGATGCGCGGCTACTGGGAGAAGCCGGAAGCGACCGCGGAGAAGCTGAAGCCGGGGCCGCTACCGGGGGAAGTCGTGCTGTACACGGGCGACTACGTGAAGCTCGACGACGACGGCTACCTGTACTTCGTCGGTCGGATGGACGACATGATCAAGTCGCGCGGCGAGAAGGTCGCGCCCAAGGAAGTCGAGACCGCGTTGATGAACATCCCCGGCGTCAAGGAAGCCGCGGTCATCGGCGTTCCCGATCCGATCCTGGGCAGCGCGATCAAGGCGTTCGTCGCGCTCGAGCGGGGCGTCAGCATGACCACCAAGGAGATCCAGCATCACTGCCAGAACCGACTGGAGGCCTTCATGGTGCCGAAGCACGTGGTGTTCGTTCCGAAGCTCCCCAAGACGACCACCGGGAAAATCAAGAAGACGGGGCTATCATGAACGACATTCTCGAGACAACAACGCGAGGCAAGCTGATGGACACCAACGAGCGGGTCCGTAGGTTCATCACCACGAACTTCTACGTCACCTCCCCCGAAGCGCTGGGCGACCAGGCTTCGCTGCTGGACGCTGGCGTAGTGGACTCCACCGGCGTGCTTGAAGTCATCGGTTTCCTCGAAACGGAGTTCGGGATCACGGTGGAAGACGTGGAGATCACGCCCGAGAATTTCGACTCGATCAGCCGCATTACGGCTTACGTGCGAAGCAAGAGCTCCTGACCCGCGTCGCGGTGTCACACACCGCGGAGCGCGGAACAGAGAACGGAGCGCGGATGTCTCATGACGTGCAGCGACTGCGAGACACCCCCGGCAACAGCAGAGAACCGGTCACGCTTGTCCCCGAGCGCGTCGGCCTGCCACCGTCTCCAGCGCTTCACATCCTCGACGCCGGAAGGACGATTCGCTTCCGACGCACTTCACGCGCGCGGAGCTTGCGCGCGAATCCACTGGTCCAGCCAGAGTTGCGCACCCGCTCGCGGTCGCGCCAACCACTCGACGATGCGCTCGAAACTTTTGCGTACCGCTTTCTAGCGCTGCGGTCGCGCCTTACGGTGGGATGTACAACAGAAAGAGCACTCGAACGGTTTCCAGCATGACGGAAGGAACACACGACGCGAAGGTCCTGGTGGTCGATGACGACCAGGAGCGTGGGCAGGTGCTCGCACGCGAGTTCGCGGATGACGGCTACTCAGCCGAATTGGCGCAGTGGGCGGAGCTCGGCTCGCGAACACCGGCCCCGGACGTTGCGATCTGCGGGATGCGCACGTGGGCTTCGAATGGCCCCCGCCTGCTCGGAATTCTCGCGCGGGAACTCCCTGGGGTCCCAGCCATCGTGGTGACCCGGAACGGAGCGATCGACGACGCCGTGGACGCCATCAAACGCGGCGCGTTCCACTACTTGACCGAACCGTACGATCCGGCGGAGTTGCATTCACTGGTCGCGAAGGCAGCGGGGCGGGCACCAGAAGGGGCACCGGCCGCGCACGCAAGCGAGCGTCCGCCAGCGGACACCGTCGAGGATCTCGTGAAGACCAGCGACGTCATGCGAAGGCTCGACGAAGCAATCTCTCTCGTTGCCCAGGCCAGCGCGCCGGTGCTCGTGCTCGGCGAGAGCGGAACGGGCAAGGAGCGAGTGGCGCGGGCCATCCACGCACGCGGACCCCGGCGCGGGCGTTCGTTCGTCGCGGTGAACACCTCGGCAATCCCCGAGCAACTGCTCGAGAGCGAAGTCTTCGGCCACGTGCGCGGAGCGTTCACAGGCGCCACCCAGACCAGAAAGGGGCTCCTGGCCGAAGCGGAAGGCGGCACCTTGCTCCTCGACGAGATCGGCGACATGCCGCTCGGGCTACAGGCGAAGTTGCTGCGGATGCTCCAGTTCGGCGAGGCCCGACCGGTCGGCAGCGATCGCACACGGCGGGCGGATGTGCGCGTGATCGCGGCCACGCATCGTAATCTCCTGAAGCTCTGCCGCGAAGGACGCTTCCGCGAGGATCTGCGCTACCGCCTGAACGTCATACCACTCGTGGTTCCGCCATTGCGCGAACGCAAGGAAGACATCGCCGTGCTCGCGGAACAGTTCCTTGCCTACGCGCAGGAACGAACACCGGGCTCACCGGTCCGGGCCATCAGTGACGAGGCGATGAGTATCTTCGAACACGCCTCGTGGTTCGGGAACGTGCGGGAGCTCGAAAGCACGATTGAGCGGCTGGTCGTGCTCGGCCGGGAACCCACCATCGAGGCACGCGACGTAGCCTATCTCCAGGCACCGCCGATGGTGGCAGCTGCGGCCTGGCCGACAGCACCGGGCGAGCTCTGGTCACTCAAGCGCGTCAACGCATCCTACGTGGCGTGGGTCCTGGCACGGACCGGGGGCAACAAGGCCCGCGCTGCCGAGATCCTGGGCGTGGATCTGTCCACGCTATACCGGTGGCAGCATGCCTCCGGGCATCGCAGGAGCCGCAACGGGCACGCGACGGACACGCCGCCGGGAAGCAGCCCCGGCTGACGTCGGCGACGGTCGGCCCACTTTCCCGCTCGCGGCAAGCGGAGGCGCTTCACATCCGCACCGCCGAGGTCCGTTCCGGAGCGGCGCGCGACGCATGAGCGAAATGCGAACGCGATACGCACGATGCACGGTATCCGTGGCCCTTCGCGTCGCGAGACGGGCCGTCTCTTGCGGCACGCAACGTGCTTGTATTTCCCAACATGAGCGGGGGGCAGACACAGAAGCTTGATCGCGCAGGGGATGCGCTTCTGCTCGTCGTGGCTTCAATAGTTGCGACCACCGTCGAAGGCGGCTTCCGGTGGAGGATCGCGCTGGCGTTGTTGGTCACCTCGGCGCTGTTGTGGCTGCTCGCCGCGCGGACGCTTCGGCAGTACGACACCGGCAACGGCCGGGGGTTCTACGGCGACATCGCTCTGACCGCGGTGATGCTCGCGGCCATCCTCGTGCCGATGGCGATGCTCGGTCTGCTACTGCCGGAATACGCCGGCGCCGCCTACGTTGGCCGCTTCCTGCTCGTGCTGGTGCCGGCCGTGCTCGTACTGCGTACGATCACGATTGGACTCCAGCTCTGGCAGGCTCGTCCGATCGCCGATGTGCTCGTTGCGGGCATCGGCCCGCTGGGTCGCCTGACCGGCGCGCATATCGCCGGCGCCGAGCGGTCCCGGACGCTGGTCGGGTACTTGCGCTTCGAGGACGAGTCGATGGAGCACCGGGGCGGTGCGTTGCTCGTCGACCTGCCCCCCCTGGACGGCGCCCCGCGCGTCGAGGCTCCGGTGCTCGGCACCATCGACGACCTCGAGCGCACGCTGCGCGAGCGCGTCGTGGACGAGGTGTACTTCGCGTCCTCAGCGCCCGGCCACCGCGAACAGATCCAGGCTGCCATCCAGACCTGCGAGAAGCTCGGCATCCCGTTTGCGCTTCCCGCCTGTACGTACCGCCTGACGCGCGCGTTCCCGAGCCACGGCGGCGGGGGGCTATCGGACGGCTACACGCACTTCCTCACCGTACGTTTCACGCCGTGGCAGTGGTGGCTGAAGCGACTGTTCGATGTCGCGGCCTCGTCCTTCGCGCTGCTCTGCTTGTCGCCGCTGCTCGCTTTCGTGGCCATCGGCATCAAGCTCGGGTCCCGCGGCCCCGTGTTGTTCAAGCAGGATCGCGTGGGGCTGCACGGCCGCGAATTCCACATGCTGAAGTTCCGCTCGATGGTGGTCAACGCCGAGGAGCTGAAGCAGATGCTCCTCGCGTCGAACGAGCAGAGCGGTCCGGTGTTCAAGATGCAGCGGGACCCGCGCGTGACACGCATCGGTCGCTTTATCCGCAAGTTCAGCATCGACGAGCTTCCGCAACTGGTCAACGTGCTCCGGGGCGACATGTCGATCGTCGGTCCCCGCCCGCCACTGCCGAGCGAAGTCGAGCTCTACGAGGCCTGGCAGCGGCGAAGGCTCTCCGTGCGACCCGGGCTCACGTGTGTGTGGCAGGTGAGTGGGCGCAACGAGATCTCCTTCCAGGATTGGATGCTGCTGGACATGCGGTACATCGATCATTGGAGCCTTGCTCGCGATTTCAACCTGATCTGGAAGACCGTACCCGTCGTCCTGACGGGACGGGGCGCAAGCTAGAGGAAGGGCATGAAGCGTTTCGCTATGGTGGTGGAGGACGACCCTGAGCTGCAGGAAGAAATGCTCGCGCATCTCAGGCGCCTGGATTTCGATACCTGCGGCGCGCTGCACTACGATGAGGCCATCGAGCGGCTCGCGTCGTGCAGCCCGCACATCGTGTGCGTGGACATTGGACTGCCTACACGCTCCGGGTACGATCTATGTGAGTACATCCGCGGTCAGCTGGCGTTCGACCAGGTCCCCATCCTGGTGACAAGCGACTCGGGCCTCCCCGAAGACATGGCAAACGCCGAGGAAGCAGGCGCGAACGCTTTCTTGAAGAAGCCGTTCTCCATGCGTCAGCTGACCGACTACGTCGAGGCGCTGCTCGGACAGGTGGAAAAGCGCAAGCCACGACGACTGGAGCGTTGAGATGGCCTATCGATTGCGTCTGGTGACTCTCGGCGTCGCACTGGCGGTTCTGGCTGGCTGCGGAAGCAGCGGCAGCTACCTCTGGGTCGACGACCTCCCGAAATCGTCGTCTGTGGAGGTCTACAGGATTGCGGTCGGCGACACGCTGAACGTGCGCGTCTACAACCAGGAAAACCTGTCGACCCACTCCAAGGTCCGGAGCGACGGCAGGATTGCGGTGCCACTGGTCGGTGATGTCGAGGTCCGCGCGAAGACGCCCGCCGTTGTCGCCAGGGAGATCGAGGGGCGACTCAAACAGTACGTGGTCTCGCCGGCGGTCACAGTGACGGTGGAGGAGAGCCAACCCACGACGGTCGCGGTCCTGGGCGAGGTCGCGCACCCAGGGGTCTACACGGTGGATCCGTCCTCCGGGGTCCTGCAGGCGCTCGCCGCCGCCGGCGGTTTCACCGACTTCGCGAGCCGGGAATCGATCTACGTGGTCCGGAAGCTTCCACCACAGCGCATCCGCTTTTCCTGGACCGCGTTGCTCGACGGCGACAAGCAGGCTGACGCCTTCCGGCTCCACAAGGGCGACGTAGTGGTCGTCGAGTGACCGGGCCACGCGATGTTCGCGGCTCTGCCCATCGCTCTCGGTCTCGCCGGGACGTTGACGCTCTCCGACCGGAGCGAGGTCCGCCTGCGCGTTCCGGGCACCGCTGACACACATGCATCCCTCGATCTGGAAACCACGCCGGAGGCCCGACTGATGCTCGCCTCCCACCGCATGCACTACGTCCTCGCCTACAAGCCCACCGGCACGCTCTGGGACGTCGGACAGAGCTCGGTCCGGGCCACGCTCATGAACGAGGGCACCGGGCGCGTGGAATGGTTGGCGCGCGACGCGCAGCTTTCCCTGGAGGAAACTGCGCGCTACGGCAGCGTCGACTTCAGCTCGGCAGCGCTCACTCCCGGCCCCGCCGGGCAACCTCCGAGGCTCGATGTCATTCCGACTCCCCAGGTCATCCGCTTCGGGTCCTCGCGGACGACCCTGGCGTCCCGTGTCACCCTGACACGCTGGACGCTCGAACCCTCCGTCGGCTACCAGCTCAGCGGCGGCGCCACGGAGCAGGCGCGCGCCCTGATGCCGTTCCAGAAGGGCGGGTTCGGGCAGGCCCGGGCCGAGTACACCGTCACCCGCCGCGACTTCGCGGCAACGACCTTCGCCGCTTCCGAGACCTCGTTCTCGTCGGGCCCCGAGGCGATACTCACCCAGCTCGACGAGCGCTGGCGGCATCTGCTCTCGAGGGTGACGACCAGCGAGTTGACCCTCGGCGGAAGCGTGGCGCGCGTGCGGTCGTCCAGCTTCTCCAGCTACCGATTCGAGACGCACCCTGTCGCCGAAGCAGCGCTCGACCACCGCCTCGCCATGGGGGCCGACCGTGTGGCGCTGCGCTTCTCCGTCGGACTCTCGCCGATCGTCGACCAACTCGTCGGCAACGTCGACGAGCGTCTGCAGGCAACAATGGCTGCCACCCACACGCACAAGCACGTGAGCACGCGCGCGCTGCTCAGCGCGTCGGAATCGATGCCGCCCAGCCGGAGCGATGCGACCCGTCTCTTCGCCGGTGAAGTCGGCACGACCTGGACGCCGCGGGGCGTCGTGGGTCTCGACGCAGGCGTGCGTGCCTTCTACCAGCGCGCCGAGGCCACGGGCCAAGACTTCCTCCAGGGGACCGTCTTCGTGGGCGTCACCTTCAGCTCAGACCCGGTGCGCTTGTGATCGCGCAGCGCTTTTCAGGAGGAACAGATGACGATTGCCGATGATCGACCGCTTCTCGAATCGAACAATGACTTCTCGGTCCTCGCGCCACGACCCATCGCGGGACCGTGGGATCGGCCTGATTGCCAACGCATCTGGCTCGGCACGCAGCTCAGGGAGTGGAGGACGCTGGCCATCGTGCCGGCTGACGAGGAGCTGTCGAGCTACGAGGTCGCAAGCCTGCTCATGGCGCTCGGGCTCCACTACGGCGAACCGATAGGCGTAGCGGACCTGCGCGACGTCGGGCTGAACCACGTCCGCACTTCCCTGGAACTCGTCGATATGCACGTCGACCGAGGCGAGCGCGTCGTGCTCGCCACTAGTGCCATCACGCAGAACCTCGCCACGATTGCCCTGGCCCGCGCCGCCGACGCCGCGGTGCTGTGCGTGTCGTTCGGCTCGACGTCGCTCGCTGTGGCCAGGGAAACCATCAACCAGATCGGCAAGGAACACTTCCTCGGTAGCGTGCTCTTGCATCAATCCGACAAGAAATCCCAGCACGGGAAGCGGTCGACACGGGAACAGGAACAATGAACGGACGGGCCCCTAGACTCTGGATCGGTCACATCCCGATCGATCGGCTCGCTTTCGCGGAGGCGCTGGAGTCCGTGAAGGGCCTGGTCGAAACACGGCGGGGCGGAACGGTCTTCACGCCGAACGTGGATCACATCGTAATGGCGGAGGATGACGAGGCCTTCCGCAAGGCCTACGCCAGGACGGACCTCTCGCTCGCTGACGGCATGCCCGTCGTGTGGGCCTCGCGACTTCTGGGGAGCCCGCTTCCGGCCAAGATCTCCGGTTCGGATCTGGTGCCGCCGCTGATGGACCTGGCGGATGGTAGCGGATGGCGCGTCTACCTGCTCGGCGGCGGAGAAGGCGTGGCGCATCGCGCCGCAGAGAACCTGGCGCGCACGCACGAGCACCTGCAGATCGTCGGGGCCGCGTCGCCGCGAATCGATCTGTCCACGCCGCGCTCCGCGAGGCAGTCCGTCGTGGAGGAAGTCCGGCGCACCTCGCCGGATCTGGTCCTCGTGGGGCTGGGCGCTCCCAAGCAGGAGATGTGGATCGACGAATCCATCGACCAACTGCGCCCGGCGGTGCTGCTGGGCGTCGGCGCCTCGATCGATTTCCTGGCCGGAACAGCGCGGCGCGCACCGCGCTGGGTGTCTGCATGGGGGCTCGAGTGGCTGTACCGCCTCGCCCGGGAACCTTTCAGGCTGTGGCGCCGCTATCTGGTGCGCGATCCCAGGTTCGTCGGCATCGTGCTTCGCGAACGCGCCGCGCGACATTCGCTCGACCGGACCCATCAGGAACTCGGGCCGTGAGCGATCGGGACACTGCCGACACGGAGACCCTCGTTGCAACGCGCAATGCGCTGCAACTGGGCGGCTCCCTGCTCTTCACCTGGGCGATTGCGCTCACGATTCGACTCCTCCTGCCGCGCTATCTGGGGCCGGAGCTGTTCGGCACGCTGAGCTTCGCCGACGCCTTCACGACGACCTTCTTCCTGGCTCTCGGCCTCGGCGCCGAGGTCTACATCCGCAAGTTCGTGGCGGTGCATTTCGAACACGCGAGCGACTTCTTCGGCGGCACGTTCGTTCTGAGGATCCTGATGGCGGCAGGGATCGTCGGGGCGATGGCTGTCGTGATGCACCTCACGCACCGCCCGCCCCAGGTCCGTCAACTCGTCTACCTGTTCGCCGGCGCGCAGTTCCTCATCAACGCGAACGCAACGCTAGCTGCACTGCTTCACGCGCGGGGCAGGGTCGGCGGGATGTCCGTGCTCTCGGTCGCCACCAAGGTCGCCTGGGGTGCGGGTGTGCTGATCGCACTGTTCTCGCACGCGGGGCTCGTGGGAATCGCCCTCGCCTATGTCGTGGCCGAGAGCATCAAGTGCGCCTTCCTCTTCGGCCTGGCGAAGCGCCACCTCGGATTGGTCTTCCGCGTGGACGTTTCCGCCACCAAGGCCATGATCGTCTCCAGCCTGCCCTTCTACCTGAACGCCTTCGCCACGTCGGGATATGGCAAGCTGGATGTCTCGCTGCTCGCGTTCTTCGTTTCCGCCCGCGAGGTCGGGTGGTACGCGGGAGCGTCGGCCATTGCAGGCCTGACGCTGCTCATCACTCCTCTCATCGGCTGGGTACTGATGCCGACGTTCGCGCGTGCCGCGGAACGCTCGCGGGAGGAGCTCTTCGAACGCATCCGGCGTTCCACGGAGCTCATTCTAGTCATCGCCATCCCGGTCTCGCTGCTCGTGATCCTCGGCGCCAGCGTTTTCGTGCACACGCTGTTCGGCGAAGCATTCGCGCCAGCCGCGCTGGCACTGAGGATCCTCGCCGGAACGTTCGTGGTGACCTACATCGCGGTGGTGTACGCCATCTCCCTTCTCATGTTGGACCGTGCGTGGACGCTGACGGCCATCTCCGTAGGCGGCCTCTGCGTCAACGTGGTCCTGAATCTCGTCTTCGTGCGCCACTCCATCGGGTGGTTTGGAACCGGAGGCGGCGGGGCCGGCGCGGCGCTCGCGATGCTCGGCACGGAAATCTTCGTAACGAGCGCAATGTTCTCGGTGGTCGGTCGCAACGCTTTCGATCGCCGAACCCTGACGATGCTAGGCAAGAGCCTTTTCGCCTGTGCCGTCGTACTGGGCGTCGATCGGTTGTTGCAGCCGATGGCGTGGGCCCGGGTCATGCTCGACGCAGCGACCTATCTCGTGATCGTTCTCGCGACGGGCGCACTGCGCGCGCGGGAAATGCTCGATGTGGTGCGGGCCGCGATGCGCCGCCAGCCGGCGCTCGCAGCGCAACCCTTGTCGTCACGTACCGCACAGCAGGACGGGTAGGGATGACAATGCTCTACTTGCTTTCGGAACGCCTGGAGACATGGAGCGCCCGGTACAAGCTCCGGAACGCGGCGTACGTGGGCCTCCAGCCATGCGTGCAGGGAAACGTATGGATCCACGGAAAAGGCGAAGTCCAGATCGGTGATCGCGTGGTTCTGGATGGCAGCTTCGCGCCGATCGAGCTCCACACCTGGGCCGGCGCAGTCATCATCATCGGTGACGATTGCTATGTCGGCAGCGGAACCTCCATCGAGGCGACCAGTTCCATCAGGCTCGGTGCACGCGTTCGGGTCGGCGCGTTCTGTCGCGTGATGGACAATCACTTCCACGCGATAACCGGCGATCGTCGCGCGCTTCCTTCGCCACGGCCGGTCGTCGTGGAATCGGACGTTGAGATCGGCGCGCGGTCCATTCTGCTCGCCGGTGCGTGGGTGGCACGCGGCGCGACGATTGGCGCAGGCAGTGTGATCGCTCGTCGACTGCCGGCACGCGGGGCCTGAGTGTGCGCGCGACATCCTGCGCCAAGCGTCGGGAATCCGTTTGGAAATGCCCGCGTGGTCCAAGCGCGGGCATGATCGACGGCGACTGCCTACATGTAGGTTTGACGGACCATGACTTCGACGTCATCCCACGAATCTGCCGTCGCGCTTCGATGACGACGGCAGAGGTGGCTGCATCGATGACGTCGGCGCAACGCCTCGTTTCGTCCCCCCCCAAACTGTAACCCCCCCAACAAGCACCACCGCCTCCCCCGCGGTGGTCCGCGCCACCGGCCCCCCGCGTGGCACGTCGGCCTCGCTCTTTCGAGCAGAGGAACACTACGAGTGTGCCCATGAAGTACCAACTCCTCGCGTGTTCGATCGTGGCGGCGAGCCTCGCGCTCGCGTGTAGCGCCGCACCCGGCGGCGCTCCGGATGGTTCCGGCGGCAGCGCCGGGACGAGCGGTTCCGGCGGCAGTGCCGGGACGAGCGGTTCCGGCGGCAGTGCCGGGACGAGCGGTTCCGGCGGCAGTGCCGGGTCGAGCGGTTCCGGCGGCAGTGCCGGGTCGAGCGGTTCCGGCGGCAGCGCCGGGTCGAGCGGTTCCGGCGGCAGCGCCGGGTCGAGCGGTTCCGGCGGCAGCGCCGGGACGAGCGGTTCCGGCGGCAGTGCCGGGTCGAGCGGTTCCGGCGGCAGCGCCGGGTCCGGCACGGGCGGAAGCGGCGGAAGCGGCGGCGGTCCGCCTCCCGTCTCGAACAAGGCCGCAATGCCCCGCATCAGCGTGGGACAGCCCACGTACGCCAAGTACGATTCCGGCGCGGCAGCCGAAGCCACCGACGGCGACTACGGCAGCGTGTGGCGTTCGTCCCACATCCCGTCGGCCGGCGATCCGGACTGGGTCGCCATCGATCTGTCGAGCGTCCCCGCAGCCCAGCGCAAGACCGTGTACTCGGTCTGGTTCAACGAGGACGGTTACAACTACGACACCTCCGACGCCAACAGCTACACCCTGCCCGGCGACTTCCAGCTCCAGGCGAATGCGGCAGCTGGTGGAGCGCAGCCGCCTGGCAGCGGCTGGGTGACGCTGGCTAGCAGGACGGGGAACACGCTCAGCTCGGGCGCCGATCTGCTCGACCTGACCGGCTACAACTGGGTCCGTTTCTACTGCACGGCGCACGCTCCGAACGCCGCCGCGCAGAACCTGGATCTGTCCCTGCAGTGGACGCTGTACGACGCCCACGCCGGCAACGACGGCTGGAAGTTCGGGGGTGACTCGATCACCGCGAACTCGATGGGGCACCAGGGCTCCAACGACAGCTTCAACCAGCTCGTCCACGCCCAGGTGAAGAACTTCCCGGCCTTCGAGATGGCGGGACACGGCGGATGGACGGCGCCCCAGATGCTACAGGCCATCGATGCCTACCTCGCCGATTTCCCCGGCCTGTACTTCGGGCTCTCGCTCGGCACGAACGACGCCCCCGGCAACGATCCGACGGGCTTCAAGCAAGAGATGTCCCAGCTCGTCGACAAGGTCCTCGCCGCAAAGAGGATCCCGGTCATACCGACCATCCCGTACACGGGCGATCCGTCCCACGTGAACGCGGTTCCGAAGTACAACGCGCAGATCCAGGCACTGTACACGCAGTACGGGAAGCAGGTCGTGCACGGGCCGGACCTGTACACGATCCTCTACCAGGGACGCGCTGCGATGTTCGACAGCCCGACCGATCTGCATCCCAACGCGACCGGAAACCACGCGATCCGCCAGGCGTGGGCCGACGCGATGGTGAAGAACGTGTATTCGAAGTAGGCGCGTGCAGCGTCGGGTTCCGCTCGCGGGCGGAACCCAACGTCAGCGTCCGGCGGGCCGCGAATAGAGCGGATCGACCGCCGCCGCCCAGAGGCGGTTGATCGCCTCGATGCCGCGCTCGTCCGGGTGCAGTCCGTCGCGAAGCTGCTCCGGGTGGGCGCGGAAGTACGCGTAGAGGTCCGGCCCAGCCGGCAGCGAATTGCCGCGCTGGAGCTCGTCGATCACGGCGTTGAACTCCGGGATCGTCGAGTGGTTGCCATCGGTCGAATACGGAATGCGCGCCAGGATCGGGACGTGCCCAGCAGCGCGGACGCGATCGATGATTTTCTGCATGCTCTTCCGGAAGCGCGCCGTGTCCCGCGAGTCGCCCGCCGAATCGTTCGAGCCGTAGCCGATGCCCCAGAATCGGGCGTCCGGGTTCTTCCGGAGCCAAGCGTCGATGTGCCGGACGCCGTCATCGGCCTTGTCGCCACCCACGCCGCCATTGATCACGGCGGGATAGTGGCCGGGATGCCGGCGCTGCACGTCGGTCGCGAATCCCCGGCCCTTCGCCACACTGCTGCCAAACGCGAACGCGGTGATGCTGTCGCCCATGAAGAACCACGTGTCGCTGGCTCCGGCCGAGATGTCATACACGTCGAGGCGATCGAGCTGCACTCCGTTCGGACTCCGGGCAGGCGCAGCGGTCACCACGACCTTCACCCAGCGCTGCCCTGCGAAGTCGAACGCGTGCGCTCCTGCGTGCGTGGACACGCGCGGCACGTCCGCCGCGATTGTCCAACTGCCGTCCTTTCCGTCGTCCGAATCTGCCGAGGTCTCGATCCGGAATGCGCCGGGGCTGCCGTAGTCCGTCTCGTTGTAGTTGAAGCTCCCGGCGGCGCTCCAGACGACCAGGACGCGGCGTGGACCCGTACCGACATCGATCGCCACCCAAGCCGGACGCCCCGGCATCGGCTTGCCGGCGCCCCAGAGGGTCGACCGGTCACCGTCCACCAGCGATTCCGGGCGGGAAAATCGAGCGGAGTCCAGGCCTCCACGGGCCTACCGCGGGAAACGACCGGATTCGGGGCAACGAAGCGTTGTGCGGCCGCTCCCGCCCGTGCTGTCGACTGGGCCCGGAAAGCAGGCGCTGTCACCGCACGTGCGTCCCGGGCCGGAACGCACGACGCCAGAACCACGGCGAAAAGCAATCGACCGTACAGAATACGGCTCGCCCCGGGCCGCCCGGCGACACATGCTGATTCTGGCGATCCATGCTCCGGAAACTGCTCCTGGTTTCGATCCTGTTCGCGAACGTGGCGATTCCGATCTGGGCTGCGCGCGAGCGGAGTTCCCGACAAGGACTGAAGAAGCTGATTGTCTCGATGCTTCTTTTCGACCTGGTCTACGTTGCGGCGCTGGTCGTGCTCTACCCGCGGCTGTGACGCAGGCGAGCGCGCGGCGGTCACGGGGCACCTGCCTCATTCAGAGCGGTGAGCAGGCGATCTTTCGCCTGCTCGGGCACGTCGAGGAACTCCACCGCCACGTCGCAACGGGCCGGCTGCCCGCTGGGGAGGAATTCAACCCATACGACCTGGGCGAGCAGCTCGAGCGTCGCTTCGCCCGGCATCAGGAGCTCGAGCTTCAGCCGGGTTCCGACGGGAATGCTCTCGTCGCTGTACATCCGCATGCCACCAAGGCTCACGTCCTTTACCGGACGGCGCGGACCGCGGAGCCCCGGAGAGCGCCAGAACACATTGGCGTTGAGCCTGGGATAATGTCGTCGGTCCACTTGCATGTTCTCACCCTCCTTCAGGGTTGTCGCGCAAGGTGCACATCCAGCACCGTCATCGAGTAGGCGGGCAGCGAAACGTCCAGCGTGCCCTTTCGCACTCCGGGCGCGCCCCGCACGAAACCGGTCGGGCCGCCGCGGTACACGAAGCGCCGCTGCCCGGCGACGCGACCGCACGGCGTCATGTCCAGACTCGCCGCGATCAACGTCGCGGGATCGAGATCGAGCAGCACGATAATCATGTGCTTCCTGTCCGCGCTGCGCGACGCGAATACCGACAGCCGCTGGTCGTCGGATGCCGCAGGCACCGAGGTATCGAGAAAGCGACCGCCCCTGCCGTCGTAATTGCGGTACGCCAGGAAGGCGAAGTACGCCGGTGAGCTCCGAGCGGGAAAGTCCCAGTAGAACGCCGACCTGATGCCCTGCTGGCCGAAGCGGCCGAGCGCCTCGGCGACGGCGAGCCCTCCGCTCATGTGGGTTTCCGCCCCGAAGTTGTACTCGCCGATGGAGATGCCGAGACCGGGATGTTTCTCCGCAATCCACTTCTTCAGCCGCGGGACAAGCTCGATCGGCTTGCCGATCCACGACTCGTCCGTGTAGCGCGGATCCCAGAGCGAGCGCACGGAGTGGATGCGACGCGCGGCCGTGTCCGGATCGGTACTCCCCGACTTGCCGAGACCCATGCCCTCGCCCTGCGGATAGAAGTGCACGTCGACGAGGTCGAGCAGGCGCACGCCCGTGCTCTTCTCGTGCGCTGCGATCCGCTCGAGCCACCACGGCAGGAGCGCCTCGCCACCGTGCCCGTCGCGATCGGGGTGCAGCGGGTGGGCCGCGTGGTCGACACCGGAGCCGAAGTATGCCGGCCAGCCCCACAGCGCGGGCCCCGCAATCACCGCACCCGGGTCGGCTTCGCGGACAGCGGTCGCGTAGGCGATGGTGCGCTTGAGCAACTCGTCATACGAGACGGGCGCGGGATGGACGTCGCGATGCGTGTCGTTCCAGAGCATCGGCTCGTTGCCGAGGATGTACATCTGCACGCCACGACGACCACGCGCGCGGTCGGCCTTCCGGATCGCCTGGACCCAGCGCCCGATGCTGGCGGGGGGCATGGGCACGCTGGTGCGCTCGGGCGGACCCGACTTCAGCGGCTTTCCGTCCGGGCTCACGCCGTTGCCGACGTCCGGATGTCCGGGCTCGGTGGCCTGCTGGGGTCCGTAGACGGACACGGGGAAGCTGTAGGAGCTGGTGTCCTTGGCAGCCCAGCCAATCATCGGAATCGTGAGCGCGGTGGCCATGCCGTGCGCGAGGTCCTCGTCGATGAAGCGCGCGTACGCCGGCCCTGGCTTTCCGTCGAAGTCGACGTTCTTGAAGAACCAGTCCTTGCCGGTGCTCCAGGCGTTGCCGAGCTCCCAGTTGTAGCGGCTGGTGTGGTTGCCACCCCAGCGACGCGCGGTCGCTCCGAGCTGCCACTGGTAGGCGTCGTGATGCATCGGCTGCTCGGCAATGCCGTAGATGAGCGGGCTGATGCGGTGGGCGGGCGCCTCGCACTGGATCACGACGCCCACGGGCAAACTGCCTGCCGACGACACTTCGCCGGGTTGTCGTGCCGCCCAGGGCGGAGCCGGCGCCGCCCTGTGGACCGCCTGCGGCGGCACGCTGGCCCGCCCCCCGCAACGTGCGAGCGAGGCCAGGAGTGCACCGCCGACCAGCGTGAACGCCACACCCACTCCGAGCGAGAACATCCCCACGCGTGTCATCAGAGCTCCCCCTCTCTGGGTGTGCGGACCCATTCGCCGCGTCGCGCCGCCGAGCGCCTGCGTAGCAGTGTGAGCTTCCAGAGAATGTACGCCGGCGCCACAGCCAGGGTGACCAGCCCGCCCAGACCCGTGTTCGAGAGCTTCCAGCCCCGGAGACCGTAGACGGTGAGACCCAGCAGACAACCGAGCCACAGCCACAGCACTCCGCTCGGGCGGCCGTCGATCCATGACAGCGCCGCCGAGGCCACCAGACCCGACGCGCCCAGCAGGATCAGCGTCGCCAGCGGAGGAACCAGGAGGTCGAGCGCGAGATCGAACGCGATCCAGTCCCGTCGTAGGAGGCCCCGGTGGAAGAGCTGCCAGGCATGCCGCCGCGCCATCTGCCGGCGCCCCTCCTCCCAGCGCTGGCGCTGCAGGCGGCTACCCCGCTCGTGGGCGGGCATCTCGCCGGACACGCGCACTTCGGGTGCGAACTCGACCGCATAGCCCGCCTCGCCGAGACGCAGGGCGTATTCCAGATCCTCGACGATGGAGAACGCACGGTAGGGGACCTCCTTCAGCAGCGCCGCGCTGAAACACATGCCGTTGCCGTGCAGTCCCGACGACAGGCCGAGACGCTGGCGAGCCGTCGAACGCAGCGTATGCACCGTCGCCAGCGCGATCGCCATCAGCCGCGTTCGCCACGAGGCGCGCGGGTTCGCCACGGAGTAGTCGGCCTGGATGGCCCGGGCACCGAGCTCGAGGCGCGCAGCGAATGCCAGGAGCAGGTTCCGGGAAACGACGGTATCGGCGTCAACGACGACCACCGCGTCGGCACGTCCTTCGCGCAGACTGCGCTCGAAGGCTTCCACGAGCGCATAGCCCTTGCCCCGCTTCGTCGGGTCGTTCCGGAGGACGATCCCGGCGCCGGCGCCGGCGGCTATGGCAGCCGTGTCGTCGCTGCAGTTGTCGGCGACGACCACCACGTTGAACAGCGCGCGCGGATAGTCCACGCCGAGCAGGCTCGCGACGGTGCGCGCGACGTTGCGCGCCTCGTTGTGCGCCGGAACCACGATATCGAAGTGGAAGTGCGGCGGGACGGCCGGAGGCGTGTCCCCGCGCCACGACAAGGCCGAGAGCAACACGAGGTATCCCGTCGCGGCAACTTCGGGCACTGCCAGGGCAGCCAGTACGACCTCACCCGTGTTCATGCGGCAGCCGCCCCTTCCTTCTTCCCGGTCACGCGCTCTTCCGACACCACGAAAACGCGCTTGCGCTGGACACGCGGAGCAGCAGGCTGCTCGCCCGGCTTTTCGCGATCCGACCAGACGCCGGTCGCGACCGCGAGCTGGCCGATCACGGCGAGCGCGGGTGCCACCGTGAACACGCTGGTCCAGCTGCCGAGCGCCATGTCCCCATAGCAGTGCGCGAGGTAGACAACGATGTATCCGGTGCTGGCCAGAGCGGCGACGCGGTCGCCGGAGTCACGTGCCCGCCGGTAGACGCGCGCAGCGAAGAAGATCGCCACCGAATAGATGCTCCACAGCGCCGCGAATCCGACAATGCCGCCGTACGCCCAGAGTCCGAGGATGCTGTTGTGCGGGACGTACCGGTAGAGCTTGTACACCTGCGAGATGTCCGGCAGCTTCACGAGCTCGATGTACCCGTGCCCGTAGCCTGCCCCCACGAGCGGATTCTGGCGCAACGTGTAGACCAGATCGTAGTTTTCCCAATCGCGCCACTCGGTCGATCGGTTCACGTCCGAGTCGACCACCGAGCGCGCGATCTCGACGGGGGCGAACGTCTCCGAGCTCGCGCTCCATCCGACGGCGATGTACAGGAGCACCACCGGCGACGCCACGATCACCGCGCGCGTTACCGCCCGCCGGGCGCGGGTCCACGGCGTCAGGGAGTACAACGCAAACATCCCCACGGCCAGGTCGACCCAGACGATACGACGCGTGTTGGCGATCATGCCCGCCACCAGGATCGGCAACACGATGGCCGCGAACAGCACGCGCTTCCGGTCGAAACGCTCGAAGAGAAGTGCCACAACCAGGCAGACCGCTCCAGCGAAGAGCATCGAGTCCGGATGCGTCGTCGCGTACTCGAGCGCCGGTTGCCCCGCGGGCGGGACCACCGTCTCGCGGACATAGACGGCCAGCGCGGCCCGGATGCACGCGGCGAGGATGAGCACCTTTGCCAGCGCCGCCCTGTCCTTTGCCCCGCGCAGCGCAACGGCGAACAGGAAGAAGAAGATGGGCAGGTACCCGACGCGCTGGACCTGCCAGAGCGAGCTCGCAAAGTCCGCTCCGCCGCGCGCGATGCCCCACAGCCACATGCCAAGAGCGGCCACGGGGATCAACAGGACGAAGAAGCGCATGGGGCGGGCGACAGCAACCCGACCGGCCCTGTCGATCAGGGAGCGGGCGGCCCAGCGGTAGAGCGCGACCGCCACCAGGTAGACCAGGATCAGGTCCAGCCCGGAGAACATCATCCACTTCTGGTCGAACGTGACGTTGAGGTGCACCATCAGCACCGCGCCGATCGGATAGAGCGGCGACTTCCAGAGGCCCTGGGCGGGGTCGTCACCGGGGTTTTCCAGCGTCAGCGCCAGAAGTGTGAGGACGAGCAGCGGATAGCGCAGCGGCAGCTTCCAGATGGCGTACAGGACTGCAAAGAGGAGCGTCGGCGCGAGCGCCAGGCCGACGTTTCCGTTGCCGACCACGAGCATCACCAGCGTGAGCCCGCACAGAAGCACGACGGAGGCCGCGAAGAAGAACGACTTCATGACCGCTCCTCCACAAGCGCAGCGGAAGCCCGCACGGGAGCCGGGCTCCCGGCGGGTTCGCGGGCAATGACGTGCGACAGCCTGCGCCTGAGCCGGGCGCACGGCTTCTCGACCAGTACGTAGATCGCGTAGGCGGCCGCCAGCGACGCGGCAAGTGCGAGCACCGCGCGGGACAGCGAAGGCTCCGTCCCGAGCACTCCCAAGATGACGTGGTGCACGAGGTACAGCGAGTACGACAGCACGCCCACGAAGCTCACCGCGCGCAGGTTGAGCAGGCGGAACGGTCCCCAGTCAGGATAGCGCATGGCCGCCACGAACAGCGGGCCGAGCGCGATGCCCTGGAGCGTGTAGCGGAAGCTCTGGCGGAAGCTGGGGTCGCGGTAGGCGAACGTGAACAGGAGCACGAGCAGGCTCGCCGGCAACAGCTGCCACTTCCAGACCTTCGCAGAAAACCGCGAGGGACCGTCCATGGCGGGGTTTCCGTAGAGGGCCAGCGCACAGCCGAAGAGGATCGAATCGACGCGGGTATCGCTCGCGAGATAGGTGCGGTTGGAATCGGCGTGCAGCGCATAGACGAGGATCACGCGCCAGGCGAGCACGACCCCGCACAGCCCCCACACAACCAGCGCTTGCCGCGTCGTCGGCAGGAAGCGACGCAGCAGGAAGTACAGCGCCGGGAACAGCAGGTAGAAGTGCTCCTCGACGGCGAGCGACCAGTACACGCCGGTACCGGACGGCATGCCGACGTATCCGTGCCCCACGATCCAGTAGTTCGCGTAGTACAGCGCCTGGGCTGCCAGGGCCTGCGGATGTACGCCGCCACTGACAATGCCTGCTGCAGCCGCCACGGCCGCGGCCACGAGCACTACGTAGAACGGCGGCAGGATGCGGAGCACGCGCCTGAGATAGAACTGCGAGAAGCTGATGGTCCCGCGCGAGTCGTGCTCGAGCCGGAGCAACGTGGTGATGAGGAATCCGCTCAGGAAGAAGAAGACGGTGACCCCGAAGCCGCCCGGGACAACGTCGTGAAGCCCCGCGTGCGCGACGAAGACCAGAAGAAACGACATCGCCCGTATCCCATCCAGCGAGGGGACGTGGAACGCGCGACGAGCAGTGGAAGCACCGCCCGGTCTTTCTGGAGAAGAGCTCACTTGAGCCTGTGCCTAGGGAGAAGCCGCAGGTCGACCTCGCCCAGCAGCGGCCCGTCGAGGAGGCGTTCGATCTGGAAGCGCTCGACGAGGCGTCCCCTGCGCACATCGGCCATGACCGCCACCAATGTCCCGGCGCCGATCGCGGCCACGATCGCCGACAACAGGATCAAGGGCACGTTGGGGCTGACCGGCTTGCGAGGGAGCTCCGGCGCGGTGACCACGTTGTAGCGGTACTTGAATGCTACGCGCGCGGTTTCCAGTGCCATCTGGGCCTGCTGCGCCTTCTCGCGGAGCGCCGCGTACTTCGCCATGGCGTCCCTGAGCTGCTCGCGGGCGTACGTCGTCGTCGGATCGCGATCCAGACTGGCGTCGAGACCCAGAATGTCGTTCGACAGCTTCGGAGGTGTGGCGCTTGTGCTCACGGCCACCACGACGTTTCCATTGGACGACTCCGCGCGCTTCGCCAGAGCCAGCTTCTGCCTGTACTGCGAACGCACAGGAGCCAGCTCGTTCTCGAGCGCGCTCACCTGTGGCGATTTGGCGGACAGCGCCGCAATCGTCTGGCGCGCGTCGACGACGGATGGGTGGTTGTCGGTGTACTGCGCCTTGAGCTCGGCGAGCTTCGCCTGCGCCCCGGAGAGTCGGCGACGGCGCATGTCCTCGAGGTCGTCGATCACCCGCTGCTTGGCGTCGATCGCCAGCTTGAGCTGCGCGAGATCGGCCCTCACCCCGGGGTCGGGGCCCGGCGCCGCGCGACGCACGACACGACGTTGTGTCGGAGGGTGAGCCGGGGCCGATGCGCTGCCGGCCGCCGGCTCTTCCTTGACGGCGCGCATCTTCTCGATCGCGACCACGGCATCGTCCACGTCCGCCTTCTGCTCCTTCGCGTGGCGCCGGATGATGCCGATCGATTCGACCAGCGCCGTGACTTCCTGCGAGTAGCGCGACAGGAGGTAGTTCTGCTGGGCCTCGTCCACCAGGCGCACCGCCATCCGCGGATCGCTCCAGTCGAGGGCGATGGTGACCGTCCCGTCGGCGGTCCAGGCGGTGAGCTTCTTCTCGAGCAGGTCGACCATCGCGTCGGTCCGTTCCCGCTCGGTCGGCGGCGCGCCGAACAGACCGATGACCCAGTCGCGCGCGCGCTGCACCGGCGCCCTATGCTCGGCGTAGTGTTTCGCCAGATGGGTCGCGCGCACGATCCGGGCGAGGTTCTCGCGGCCCCGGATCGTCTCGATAGCTCCCTGCGTCGACGCGCCGGGGTCCTGCGCCTCACCCGCCACAGCCAGCGCCGGGTTCTGCTGGGCGAGCACCTTGGCTTCGACGTGGTACTTGCGCGGCAACGAGTACACCGCGGCCACCGCGAGGCCCACGATCCCGACGAACACCGCGAGGGCAAGCTTGCGATGCCGCCGCAGGGCGCCCCGCGTGAAGCTCGCGTAGTCCCGAATCTTCTGGCGGTCGAAGAGCTCCTCGCTGCCCATTTGCCGCTCGGCGTCCGGATCGTGCATTCTTCCCCCGCGGAGGAGCGCTGCAAGCTCCGAGCCAGGCGTTCCGCCCACCGCGCCGCTCGATCGAGCATTCCGCCCCGGGCACCCGGGCCGCAACGCGCGGTCTTTTGCCCCACTCGCGCAAGCTCGTTCGGAATTTGCGAATCACCTCGGTGCCCTGCCAAGTCGCCTCTGCGGCATGCCACCGACATGCGCGCAGAACGTTCGCACCTGGCGGGCGCCCCATGGACCTGCGCCCGGGCCGGCCGAGCCCGCGGAGGTATGGAACTCACCTACATTGTGCCCCCACCCGCGGCGTGAGGGACGACCGCACGCGGGTGTGCCGGGGCGTTCCCGGGCGTCCGGCACGATCACTGCACAACGCTTGTGCGAGGGAGGATTTGCCAGATGCCGAACGCACAGTATGTCGAAAGCGGTCAAGCTCGACGCGTCGACATGGCGCGCGTCCATGAGCGCTGGGTCTCGACAGCAAGCCTGGTAAACCAGCAGATCCTTGCGCTGCACAAGCTGTCGCTCACGGTCGGCGGTGCGGCCGAGAAGACGTTCTTGAGTGAATGCGTGGCGAGCATCGAAGACGTCAACGACGCCATCCACGAGCTCCACGTGGCGGCCATCGACCCGCGCGTGCGCTCGTGGCTCACGCCCGATTCTCCGCTCAGCTCCTACGTCTCGGCCGCGTACTCCTGGTGCGTGAATGTGCTGGCGTCACTGGCCGAGCTGACGTCGCTCGGCGACGGAACGCTGCGGGACGCCGGCGAACGCGTGCTGGCACACCGTTCATCCGAGTATGTGAAGAGCAGGCTCGAACCACTGTTCGAGCGCCTGGGCGACGTTTGCCAACCCGTTCGCACCCCGGAGCATCCGCTCGCCTGGATCTACGACCGCGCCCGGCATGTCGAGTCGGAGATCGCTTGCCTGGACTGGGAGCTCCGGACCGACGAGGCGGAAGAGGACCGAGAGGACGCGGCACCGGCGTAGCAACTCGGGAGCGACCCCCATCGCCGATCGCTTAAGCACCGCACGCCCCGAGTTTCAGCGCGATGCGCGGTCGCGAGCGTGACGGTCTGACCTCTCGGGCCATGCTGACGAGCGCTGTACCGATCGCTGTAAATGCGCGTTCGCGAACCTCCCTGCTCGAGGACACGAGCGCATCGAGGAGGTCGCGCGCGTACGCGCGAACCACGTGCAAGGACGCGAGCGGTCGGAGCTGTTCGAGCGGGATCTCGTTGGCGAGGGCGGCCTGGATCCTCACGGACCGTCACGAGCACGTGGGCGAACATCGCGCCATAGGTGAGCGCTTCGATGGCGTGGCGGTCGGCCGTAAAGGAGCGCCCGAGGTCCGTGCTCTGCTTGATCTCGCGGAACAAGAGCTCGATGAGCCAGCGCAGGCGATAGCCCTGGATCACCTGCCGTGCGCTCAGCACGTGGCGAGGCACGGTCGTCAGGTACCAGCGGATGTCTTTGGACGTGTGCGCGTAGCCGACCAGGCGCAAGCCAATCAGCTCCTTGCCCTTGCCCCAGGTCACGTCGAGGTCAAACACCGTGCCGCGACGGCGCGAAACACTCTGCAGGTAGTAGGCGAGCGCCCATCCCGGCAACGGTTTCATGCCGCTCTTGGTGAGCACGCGCGCGACGCGGACCTTCGCGGTGCTCTTGAGCCATGAGCACGTGCGCGCCGCCTTCCTGGGCTGGAGGGAACAACGCGCGCTCGAAGAAGCCCAGGTCGAACAGGTACAGCACACCGCGCGTGAAGCCCGGTACGAGCTTCTTCCACAGCGGCGTCTCCGATGCAGTTTCCGCGTCGCAGATTCCATGCTCCAGCAACCCGGTCTTCAGGCTGTAGCCCATGACCCACTTCGTACCGGCCTTGCCTTTCGTGCAGCCCGGCAGACTTGGCGCGCCCACGTGGCGGAACGCGCTGCCGGTGCCGTCGTAGACGCGCACATCGTCGAAGCGACCGAGCGGGCCGTCGAGCGTCAGACCGGCAGCGACGACCACGGAAGCGACCAGACGCTCCAGCGCGGCGCGAAAGAACGCTGCTGCCGAGGCCTGCTTGAAGCGCTTCTGGAACGGGCAGGGCCGCATGAACCCGAACCGCCGCACGAAGATCGCCCGCAGCGACGTGAACGTCAGCGTCTGCCCCACCAGAAAGGCTTCGACGACGGTGATCATCAACCGGAAGGCGGTGCCGACGCGCTGGCGCGGGTTGTAGCCGGTCTGCGCGCGAAGCTCGTCCACCACGGCGGGCGTGAACGCACGATGCAACGCTCGCTCCACGGCTTCGGCCTCTGCGCGCTCTGCTGGACGGGACGCGCGCTCGGGTAGCTCTCTTCTTCATACTCACCCAACGCAGAGCGGCCCGTCCAGCATTCCGCTAGGTTACGCGCAAAGGATCTGGGCATGGAGCGACCCCTCAGCGTTCCCGCCACGCCATCAGGTTCCTGAGCATCCAGGCGGTCTTGTCGTGGATCTGCATCCGCTGCAGCATCAGCTCGCAGGTCTGCTCGTCCTGCTCCTTGGCAGCAAGCTTGAAGACGGCGCGTGCAGTGCGGGCAACCGTCTCGTGTCCGTCCGCCAGGAGCTGGAGCATGCGATCCTGGTCCGGCAGCCCTGTGCCGTCCCAGATGCTCGAGAGAACGGCGAGGTTGTCGTGCGCCCTTGGCGTCGGGAATCCGAGCGACCGGATGCGGCTCGCGATGGCCTCGACGGCAGGACGCACCTCTCCGTACTGCTCGAGGAAGATCAGGTCCAGCGTCTGGAGCGTCGGTCCCTCGATGTGCCAGTGGAACCTGTGGGTCCGGTGGTAGAGGCTGAAGGTATCGGACAGGATCTTCGCCAGACCGGCCGCGATCTCCTCGCGATATCCCTGACTGGTGATGGTGCCGATGTCCATGTCTCGCCTGACCCTTTCGCTCCACCGCGCGCCTACTGGTCCGCCGCCAGGTTCGCGAGGCGACGACCGCTGCACGTTTCAACAACTTCACGCAACGTCGAGATTCCGCGGAGCACCCGCTGCATCGCTCTCCTGGTTCCTGCACTTGCACCGATCATGCCGGCACCGGTGCGCTCGACGGGGATTGTGATACAGCGCGCGCAACAGGGCGGTTTGTGCCGCCGGATTCGCATCGTGCGAAGCAGCGGCGACTTTTTCGCCAATCCGGAAACGAATCGCCAACGCCCCGATCGGCGCTAGCGCACCGGTTCCGGCGCCGCGTCAGCGCCGGACTCACGGCGAGACGTTGCACGGCAGACATCGCTGTTCGCTGGCACACGCGATGCACCTATGGACGAGCGAGGAGTCCAATGGAACCACAGGAACGGCGTCTGGCAATGCGCGCGCAAATCGACTTCCCCGTGATCCAGCACGTGGACGGCTTCGGGCATGCGTGCCGGGGCATCGATATCTCGTCCCGGGGCCTGGTGGTCCGGCGTCCAGCGCGTCTGCTCGAACGGGATCCCAGGCTCCTGTACTCGCTCGAGCTCCGCATCGGCGACCGTTCGATCCGCACGCTGGCACGCACCGTCTGGACCGAGGGACCGCTCCAGGCGATGCGCTACGTCGGAATGAGCGACGCCGATCGGCTCGAGATCGCCGAGGAGCTCGATCGGGCGCGCCGGGGGGGCGCGGTCCTTCACTAGCAGAAGCGAGGAACCCATGGGTGTGAAGTCATCTGGCCTGGTGATGCTTGTCGCGGCGCTCGGCGTCGCATGTGGTTCGGGAAAGAGCACGCCCGCGACCGGGAGCGCTGGAGGCGGAGGCACCGACGGCGGGGCAGTGGTGGCGCTGGAGCTCACGGTGTCCCCGGACGAGGCACGGCACGCGGTGTCACCGCTCATCTACGGGGTCAACGGCACGAGCTCGGCGTCGAGCATGAAGGCGACGCTGATACGCTTCGGAGGTCACGGCAGCCCGGCCTACAACTGGGAGATCAATGCCACCAACCTCGGCCGGCTCGGCGGATACGAGAACCGTCCTGCCAGCGGGAGCAGCGCGCCAGGCGGAGCGGCCAAGGCCGTGCTCGACGAGGCCGCGAAGAACCAGGCGACCGGGGTCCTCACGGTACCGATCGGCGACTACGTTGCGGCCGACAAAAAAGCGGGCGACGTACGGGCGTCCGGCACGAGCTATCTGAAACAACGCTTCGACGCGAACAAGGCGACCAAGGGTACGGAGCTATCCGGGACGCCGGACCTGGCCGACGGCGCCGTCTACCAGGACGAGTTTGCGAGCTGGGCCAAGGCGGCAGCGGGCAGCACGCCGGTGCTGTTCGCCCTCGACAACGAACCAGCGCTCTGGTTCGAGGATCACCCCGAGATCCATCCGCAGCCGACCGGCTACGACGAGCTGGTACAGCGCGACACGTCGATGGCGAAGGCCATCAAGGCCGCCTGGCCCGGCGTGCCGATCCTCGGCTACGTCGGCTACGGCTGGCAGAGCTTCATGGATCTCCAGCAGTCACCCGATGCGAAGTCGAAGGGCGAGTTCTTGAGCTACTACCTCGACAAGATGAAAGCGGCCGAGGCTGCCAACGGCGAGCGGCTGCTGGACTACCTGGACGTGCACTGGTGGCCGGAAGCAGAGGCCGCCGGGGTGAGAGTCATCGAAACGGGCGCGGTGCCGGAAGTGGCGGCGGCACGGCTACAGGCTCCCCGTGATCTGTGGGATCCAGACTACCAGGAGAACAGCTGGATCCAGAACGAGCTGGGCCAGGAGTCCATCCACATGATCCCGCGACTGAAGAGCGAGATCGCCACGCACTACCCCGGCACCAAGCTCTCGATCAGCGCGTGGTACTACGGCGGCGGGGACGAAATCAGCGGAGCGATTGCCACAGCCGACGTGCTGGGGATCTTCGGGCGCGAAGGCGTGGATGCCGCGGCCATCGAGCTCTCGGGCGGCGACGACTCCTTCACGCTAGCCGCCTTCTCGGCGTACCTGGACTACGACGGCCACGGGGCACGCTTTGGCGACACGTCGGTCAGCGCAACCACCAACGACCGCGTCGGCTCGTCGATCTACGCGAGCACGCAATCGTCCGACAACGCACGCCTGGTGATCATCGCGTTGAACAAGCTCGCCCAGCCGCGCCCGGCGACGCTGACCATCGACAGCACGACGACCTACAAGTCCTGCCTCGTGTACACGCTGACGCAGGCCAAAGCGAACATGGCGCCGCACACGCGGCTCCTCTCGAAGAGCGGCAACTCGTTCGGATACGAGCTGCCAGCCCTGTCCGTGTCGGTGCTCGTGCCGCGGCCGTGAACCGTCTGTCCGCCCCGCGGGAAGAAAAAGAAGACGAAAAGTTTGCGCCGCTACTTTCGCGCATTGCTAGCCGACACAGGTTATCTGCCAAGCTGGGAAGCCAGTTCTTCTTGGGGGGTGCCTGGCAATGCACAACGTCCGCGTCCTGATCGTGGAAGACGGGTTCAGTGCCGCTCATGCGCTGGCCGCAAGCCTGGCCCGCGACGGCTACGCCTATGAGCTGGTCGGCGGCAGCAGGGGGGCGCTGGAAACGATCAAGCGAGTGCCGTGCGATGTCATCGTCTGCCCGGTGCGGGCGAACGGCATGAACCGTTTCGAGCTGCTCGACCGCCTGAAGAGGACCCACCCCGAGGTGCAGGCCATCGTGGCCGGACAGCAGGGAACGATCGAGGAGGCCGTCGACGCCACGAAGCACGGCGCCTTCCACTACGTGGCCGAGCCCTTTGACCCTGGGGAGCTGCGTACGCTGGTCGTCCGGGCCATCGATGCGCAACATGCTCCGCCGCGCTTTTCCCACGGCGCACACGAAGCCCTCGAGGACCTGCCGGAGATCGTACAGGAGAGCCCGGCCATGCGTGCGCTCGGCGAAACGATCTCGCTGATCGCCGCGTCCACCGCCCCCGTACTCGTTCTGGGCGAGAGCGGGACCGGCAAGGAACGGGTGGCCCGTGCCATCCACGCACGCAGCGCGCGCCACGGGCGCCCCTTCGTGGCGCTCAACACGTCCGCCATCCCCGAACAGCTCCTGGAGAGCGAGCTGTTCGGCCATGTGCGGGGCGCGTTCACCGGCGCCACGCAGGCGCGCAAGGGGCTGCTCGCCGAAGCCGAGGGCGGGACGCTTCTGCTCGACGAGATCGGGGACATGCCGCTGGGCCTGCAGGCGAAGTTCCTCAGGGTGCTCTCGTTCAACGAGGCGCGCCCGGTCGGCAGCGACCGCACGCGCCACGTCGACGTGCGGGTCATCGCAGCCACCCATCACGATCTGGACGCGCTCGTGAGAGAGGGGCGCTTCCGCGAGGATCTGCACTATCGGCTGAACGTGCTGCCGCTGGTGGTGCCGCCGCTGCGCGAGCGGCGCGAGGATGTGCGTCCGCTGGTGCGGGACTTCCTGGAAAACGCCCTGAGGCGGACTCCGCGCTCGCCGGTCGAGTCGATCAGCGACGCCGCGCTCGGCAAGCTTGAGCAGGCGCCCTGGCCGGGCAACGTACGCGAGCTGGAAAGCGCGATCGAACGGCTGGTTGTGCTGGGACGGAGCGCAACGGTCACGGAAGACGACCTGGCGTTCCTCGACGCTCCGGAGCCGCTTTCCAGAGCCGGATGGAAGAGCGCAACCGAGGAGCTGTGGACCCTGAAAGAGGTCAACGCCTGCTACGTCGCGTGGGTCCTGGCGCGAACAGGCGGCAACAAGGCGAAGGCCGCCGAGATCCTCGGCGTGGATCTTTCCACGCTCTACCGCTGGCAGCGCAGCTCGCGCATGCCCAAGGACAGCTGACTACTTGAGCGTCGAGTTCGTGACCTGAGCCGCGTTGTTCGACTTGTAGAAGATACCCGGCAAGCCCTTGGTCTCGAACCCCTTGCTCGGGTTGTTCTCCAGGTCCGAGTCCTTGATGATCATCGAGCCGCTGCCGTCGTTCGACACGTAGAAGATGGCGCCGCCGCCCTCGTTGGCCGTGTTGTTGGTCATCTTCACGCCGCACAGGCTGAGCGTGTAGGTGTTGCCGTCGTTGTAGATGCCGCCGCCGCTGCCGCCGCCCGGCGTGCCGGCTTTTGCCGGGTTGGCGCCGTTGCCGATGGCGTTGTTATCCGAAAACAGGCTGTTGATAACCGTAAACGAGACGCCGATGCTGCTCAGCCCGCCGCCGTTCGAGCCGACGTTGCCGTAGCCCGCCTTGCCGCCGAACGTACTGTGCACGACGTAGACCGGCAGCGTGTTGTACTGGCTCAGCACGCGGACTGCCGCACCGCCCACGTCCGGTCCCGTCGCGTCGCACTTGTTGTTGAAGAAGCGGCTGTTGACGATCTTGAAGCGTCCGCCGCGCACGAAGATGGCGCCGCCCGCGCCTTCCGCGTCGGGAGACTTGTCGCCGGTGGCGTTGCCGTCGACGAACGTCAGGTTCTGCACCGTCAGGTGCGGGCTGTCCTGGTTCTGGCAGTGCGAGCTGGTCCACTTCTGCGCCTGGTCGCAGGTATTCATGTACAGGATGCGGTGCTTGCCGCCTCCGCTCAGCGTCACCTTGCCGCCACCGTCGATGACGATCTCCGGCCCGGTGTCGTTCACGACCTTTGCCGTCGCAGTCAGCGTGATCTTCACCGGATCGGGACCGCAGTCGAAGGTGATGACACCGCCCTTGGCGACCGCGGCGACGAACGCCGCGGATGTGCAGCTCGCGGGCGTGCCGGTGCCGACGACGTGATCGGGGTTGGAGGTGTCCGCGGCCTGCGCCGCGGCCGGCACGGCACACTTGCCGTCCGGGTTGCCCGCGGGCGGACCACCGTCGGGATTGGTGTTCGGATTGCCGCCGACGCCACCGCCGCTGCCTCCGGTGCTCGTGCCCGCGCCGCTGCCTCCGGTGCTCGTGCCCGCGCCGCTGCCTCCGGTGCTCGTGCCCGCGCCGCTGCCTCCGGTGCTCGTGCCCGCGCCGCTGCCTCCGGTGCTCGTGCCCGCGCCGCTGCCGCCACTCGACGCGCCGGCGGCGCCGCCACCTCCTGCCGAGTTGCTGCTGCTTCCGCACGCCACCAACGCGCCGGCGGAGAGCACGGCACACAGGGACAAGACCAGCGTCTGCCTCATCTTCGACCTCCGCCTGGCATCGTACACGCTTTGTCGCGAAGATGTGGGCGCGGCGCGGAGGCTCACAAGGTGCGCACGGGACCTACAGCGTCGCCCGCTGCGAGCGGCCGTGCTGCGGGTCGCAGCGCCACGAGCCACGAACCGAGCCCCAGCACGCCGACCGCGGTTGCGCCCGCCACGATGGGCAACGCGGAAGTCCCACGATACAGCCACGCGACTCCTGCGACAACGCCGGCCAGTCGTGAGAGCTCGAGCGGCAACGCCCAGCGCTTCGACTCGAACAGCCCACCCCAGGCAATAACCGACGCCAGGATCAATCCGCACAAGAGTGCCAGCACGGACGTCCGCGCGCTCGCCGCGATCCACAGGAAGACGGTCGTCGCCGCCGTGACGATCACGAAGTTGACGACCACGTAGGCCGCGAGCCCACGTGAAACCGGAAGCTGGTACTTCTGCTGTGCGTCGCGGCTGGCTTCCGGCACGGTGACCGGACCGCCCAGGTCCGCCGGCTGCCACTCCGGCGGCATGAACCAGACCTTGAGCTTGTCGATGAAGCGCCGGCTCCGCCGCGCCATCGAGCCCATCTTCACCCAGTACTCGAGATTGGCCCAGAGCGGATTGAAGCTCGCGAGCGGCTTGACCGTGCCGTAGACGGGCTCCTGCTCTTCCTTCTGGAAGGTGCCGAACAGGCGATCCCAGATGATGAAGATGCCGGCGTAGTTCCTGTCCACGTACTCGGGGTTGACACCATGGTGCACGCGATGGTGCGACGGCGTGTTGAGCACCCACTCCAGTGGCCCGAGCGTTCCGACGGCGCGGGTGTGGATCCAGAACTGGTAGAGCGTGTTGAGCGTGCTCATGCCGACGAACATCAGCGGCGAGAAGCCGAGCACGGCCAGCGGCAGATAGAACAGCGGCGCCATCAGCGTCTCGATCCAGCTCTGCCTCAGAGCGACCGAGAGGTTGTACTCCTCGCTCTGGTGGTGGACGACGTGCGCCGCCCAGAACACGTTGATGCGATGACTGGCGCGGTGGAAGACGTAGTAGAAGAGATCCACCCCGAACAAGAGCGCCACCCAGGCCCCCACGGAATGGTTGGACACGGTCCAGAGCCGTGCGTGGTCGTACAGGAGCACGTAGCCGACGAGCCCGGCGCCCTTGAGGAACGGCCCGAGCACCTGCTGGCCGATGCCGCAGGACAGGTTCGTGATCGAGTCCTGGAAGTTGTAGCCGAGCTCGCCCTGGCGCCGCCGCACCCAGAGCTCCAGCCCGATCATCGCGAAGAAGAACGGGACGGCCAGGGCGATGTACTTCTCGTCCATGCTACGCGGGCAGCATAGCACTGGGCCCGCGCGCGGCCGCCGCTCAGTAGCACTTGCGGAAGCGCGCGCTGCCTGACAACGCGTCGCAGTCGATGTCCAGCGACCCGTCGATGAGGTGACCCGGCGCACCCGAGACCGCAGCGTGCGAGCGGTGCACGACGACCTGGAAGCGGCGGCAATGCGACCCGTCGAGCACGACGGGCTTGGCGCGACCAGGCAGTGAGACGCTGACGAGCCGACCGCGCGTCGGGTTCTGGATCACGCGCACGATGGGCTGCCGGTATTCGCTGCCGGTCAGGTACCAGTGAAAGCGCTGTTCGCGGTGCATCAGCTGTGCCCCCAGATATCCGGCCTCGATACCCGAGCTGCAGTAGTTGGGCGCCAGGGTGAAGTGCCCGAGCTCGCCGCCGTGGGCGGTGAGCGTGCCGTGCACGTCCGAACCACTGTGGTTCTCCATCAAGCTGAGCCCGACGAACGCGAACACGGCGAGCACGCTCACAAGGACGATCAGCAGCGATGTGCGTCGCGACGCCCTGCGGCGGGGTGGCTCCAGAGGGATTTCCACGCCGGGAGAGTAGCGGAGGGCTGCCGCCGAATACGTAGCAAAATGCCACATAGTCGCGCCCATTTCGTAGACAATTGTCACGACCACATCCAGAAACGTGACATTTTGCTACGGCCTAACGGCCTGGGTTCGGCGGCACCGTTCATTGCCTACAGTTCCCTACCCTGCTAGATGCCTGCCCTTCTGCTGGCGAACGGACGCGGCACCACTTTGTGCGCTCGCTCCGCAGCAGCGCTCGGAAGGAGAGCAGCACATGATGAAGAAGGCGCTTCTACTTGGGGTTGTGACGATCAGCCTCGTGGGCTTGGGAACTGCGTGCGTGAGCACCACCACGGGTGGCGGCACCGGCGGCAGCGGCGGCGGACTGGCCGGCGCCGGTGGCATGGCGACCGGCGGCACCGGTGGCGGCACCGGCGGCATGAGCACGGGCGGCACGGGCGGCATGAGCACCGGCGGCACGGGCGGCATGAGCACCGGCGGCACCGGCGGCAGCTCGAATGTGACGCTCCCAACCGGTTGCGTCGCGAATCCCTCGCAGGTGCAGCTCGACTGCAACCCCGTCACCAACGAAGGCTGCGACACCGCCGCCGGCCAGGCGTGCGACTTCAGCCAGAGCGGCTGGACCTGCTACGACCCGCCGAACGACGCGAAGTCGGGCGACACCTGCGACGTGGCGAACGGCCCCTACTGCCAGGGCACGCTGACCTGTGACATCCCGCCGAGCGACGCCGGTACGAGCGACGCCGGTGCGAGCGACGCCGGTGGCGACGCTGGGCAGAACACGGTCGGCACCTGCAAGCACTACTGCTGCTCGGACAGCGACTGCAACGGCGGTACGTGCACGGCGTTCAACACGCAGTTCGGCACGCTGGGTGTCTGCAACTAGCCCGGTCTGATCCGTTTGAAACCGCGCCCGGCGTTTCGACGCCGGGCGCTTTTTCTTTGTGCGCAGGTTGACCGGGTTCGAAGCAACTTGAGACCCGCCGCGAATCGAAGCACGCTCGCGCCATGACTGCTCCGCACCAGCCCTTCGGCGACCGTGACGCGACATTCGAGGCCTTTGCGCGGCACGTCTCGCGCGGCAAGGTGGACACGTTCCGGGAATTCGGCATCGACGTGGTGATGGGCGCGCGCGAGGGCGCGCGGTTCTTCGACGCGTACTCGGACCGCAGCTTCGTGAACTGCCACTCCAACGGCGGCGTGTTCAACCTCGGCCACCGGAATCCCCGGGTCGTCGGCGCGGTACGCCGCGCCCTCGACACGCTCGACATCGGCAACCACCATCTCGTTTCCGGGATCCGCGCGGAGCTCGCGGCGCGCCTGGCCGCCACGACGGGCGGGCGGCTGTCGGGCGTCGTGTTCGCCGTCGCGGGCGGCGAGGCGGCCGATCTGTCCATCAAGGTCGCGCGCGGCGTGACCGGCCGGCAGAAGATCATCTCGGCCAAGGGCGGCTATCACGGCCACACCGGCCTGGCTCTGGCGACGGGGGATCCGCAATACCGCGAGCCGTTCGGAGCGAACCCACCGGGGTTCGTCCAGGTACCGTTCGACAACCTGGAAGCACTCGACAGCGAGCTCGACGACACCACCGCCGCGGTCATCCTCGAGACCATCCCCGCGACGCTCGGCATGCCCCTGCCCTCGCCCGGCTACCTCGCCGGCGTGCAGCGGCTGTGCCACGAGCGCGGCGCGAAGCTGATCCTCGACGAGGTCCAGACCGGCCTCGGCCGCACGGGCCGCATCTGGTGCTACCAGCACGACGAGCTGGAGCCGGACATGGTGCTCACCGGCAAGGGCCTGAGCGGCGGCATCTACCCCATCGCGGCCACGCTGATGACGCGCGAGCTGCATGCGTTCTTCGACGATCACCCTTTCATCCACATCTCCACCTTCGGCGGGGCGGAGCTCGGCTGCACGGCGGCGCTGACGGTGCTCGACATCATCGAGGAGCCCGGCTTCCTCGACGCCGTCACCGATGCGTCCGATCGCATCGCCACCGGGTTCGACGGCCTGCCCTTCACACTGCGCCGCAAGGGGCTGATGATGGGGCTGAAGTTCGAGGCGGACGGCGGCGGCATGCTGGCCGCCAAGCTGCTCTACGACCAGGGAGTGTTCGCCGTGTACGCCAACAACGACCGCTCCGTCCTCCAGTTCCTACCGCCGCTCACGCTCGGCCGCGACGAGACGGACGACCTGATCGCCCGCGTGCGCCACGCATTCGGATCATGACGATCAGCGACCCGGAGCTGCGCGCGCTCGAGCAGACCGTCGTGGGCGCGCTCGACAGCGGCGACGAGAGCGGGCTCACGGTGCTCGGCTACGGCGAGATCTCGGCGGTGCTCGCGGTGGACACGCCCGGTGGGCGCTTTGCGGCCAAGCGGCTGCCACCGTTCTCCGGCGCTTCGATCCTCGCGGCCTACCGGAACACGCTCGAGACGTACATCGCCGCGCTCGAGACCGCCGGCCTGCGCGTGGTGCCGACCACGCTGCAGTCCGTCACGCGCCCCGACGGCAGCCTCACGGCGTACGCCGTGCAGCCGATCCTGGATCCAGCGTCGTTGGGTCCCAAAAAGCTCGCGCGCGCGGACGCCCACGAGGCGGAGCGGCTGCTCTCCGCGCTGGTGACGCTCGTGCTCGCCGCGGTGACGCCCTCGCTCGGGCTCGACGGGCAGCTCAGCAACTGGGCGTGGGACGGGGAAAGCTGGAGCTACCTGGACGTGACCACGCCGTTGATGCGCGATGCGCGCGGTCGCGAGCTCCTGGACCTCGAGCTGTTCCTCTGCTCGCTGCCTTGGGCGCTCAGGCCCGTGGTGCGGCGCTTCCTGCTGCGCGAGATCCTCGACAAGTACTACGAGCCGCGCGGCGTGCTGCTCGATCTGGCCGGCAACCTGCACAAGGAGGGGCTGGAGCCCTGCATCGCGCCGCTGCTCGAGCTGGCCAACCAGCACGTCTCGCCGCCGATCACGGCGTCGGAGGTGAAGGGCTACTACGCCTCGGACGCCCGCACCTGGGCGCTCCTGCAGCGGCTGCGGCGCGCCGACCGGGTCTGGCAGCGACGGGTGCGCCGGCGCAGCTACGCATTCCTGCTGCCGGGCGCGATCGAGCGGCGCGTGTGACGTCCGTCATGTGCGGCGCCACCGGCTAGCGGCAGGATGCGGCGTGGACGAAGTGCGCGGGGACGGCATGCTGGGATTGCTCTCACGGGCGATCCCACGCGCCACCGATGACGACCTGGAGCTCAGGGATCCGGCGCGCGTGGAGGCTTTCGCGCGCTGGGTCGAGCTCTTCGTGGCGCGCTACCACCGCGCGGAGGTGCGCGGGACGGGCCGCGTTCCGAAAGGGGCGGCGCTGATCGTCGGCAACCACAACGCAGGCGCGTGGTCGGCGGACATGTTCCTCCTGGGGACGGCCCTGTATCGAGCGCACGGGCTGGAAGGGACGCCGTACGGACTGGCGCACGAGGTCGTGCTGGGGCTGCCGGGAGCCCGGCAGCTGCTCATCCCGCTCGGCGCGCTGCGCGCCAGCCACGAAACGGCCCGGCGCGTGTTCGACGCGGGGCGGCGCGTGCTCGTCTACCCGGGCGGCGACCTGGAAGCGATGCGGCCGTATCGCGATCGCGACCGCATCGTGTTCGGAGGACGCAAAGGCTACATCCGGCTCGCGCTGCGTTCCGGAGTGCCGGTTGTTCCGGTGGTCGCGGCGGGCGCGCACGAGACGTTCATCGTTATCGACGACCTGCGCTGGCTGGCGCGCGCGCTGCGCGCCGAGCGCTGGTTACGCGTCGGGGTGTGGCCGCTCACGCTGTGCCTGCCGTGGGGTATCACGCTGGGCCCGATGATCCCCTACGTGGCGCTGCCGACACGCATCCTGATCGAGTTCCTCGAGCCAATCCAGTTTTCGCGGAGCGGGCCGGACGCAGCGGCGGACCGCACGTACGTCGACGAGTGTGACCGCCAGGTGCGCGAGACGATGCAGCGCGCGCTCACAAGGCTCGCCGAAGAGCGGCGAGCGGGCTAGCGCGTCAGTACACCAGCCACTTCGTCTTGCCGACGGCCGGATCGTCGCCCGCTAGCGAGCCCGTGCACGTCTCCATCACGGTCATCTCGGGGGCTGCGTTGCCGACCATGTCGAGCGTCGTGTACGCGGGGCGCGCGTAGCCGTTGTACGAGTCGCAGTACGTGCTCCCGCTCGTGTCGTAGAAGTACCCCTTTGCGTAGTCCCCCGGCAGGCACCACTCGACAGGCGGGGTCGAAAAGCCGTTCGCTCCAGCCCGGTAGAGCAACCAGTAGGCCTTGCCCACGGCCGGGTCGTCGCCCGCCAGCGAACCGGTGCACGTCTCCGTCACCACCAGATCGGGACGCCCGTCCGCGTCCATGTCGCGAAGCTGGTAGGCGGGACGCGCGTAGCCGTTGTACGAGTCGCAGTACGTGCTTCCGCTGGTGTCGTAGAAGTAGCCTTTCGCGTAGTCTGTCGGCAGCGCGAAGTCGCTCGGCGTCGACGCGAAGCCGCTCGCGCTGCCGGCGTACACCCGCCACTTCGTCTTGCCCACGGCCGGATCATCACCCGCGAGCGAGCCCGTGCACGTCTCCGTCACCAGCAGATCCGGTCGCCCGTCTGCCGTCATGTCCAGCACCTGGTAGGCGGGGCGTGCGTAGCCGTTGTACGAATCGCAATACGTGCTCCCGCTCATCGCGTACCAGTAGCCCTTCGCGTAGCCCGTCGGCAGCGAGAAGTCACTCGCCGTCGAGGCGAAGCCGCTCGCTCCGCCCGCATACACCCGCCACTTCGTCTTGCCCACGGCCGGGTCGTCGCCCGCCAGCGTGCCTGTGCACGTCTCGGTCACGACCAGCTCCGGACGCCCGTCTGCGGTCATGTCCAGCACCTGGTAGGCCGGGCGCGCGTAGCCGTTATACGAGTCGCAGTACGTGCTCCCGGTCGTGTCGTAGAAGTACCCCTTCGCGTAGTCCGTCGGCAACGCGTAGTCGCTCGGTGTCGACGCAAAGCCGGAGCCGGAGTTGCGGTAGACGCGCCACTTCGTCTTGCCCACCGCCGGGTCGTCACCGGCGAGCGAGCCCGTGCACGTCTCCGTCACGAGCAGATCGAGCCGGCCGTCGCCGTCCATGTCCATCAGCTGGTAGGCGGGGCGGGCGTAGCCGTTGTACGAGTCGCAGTACGTGCTCCCGCTCGTGTCGTAGAAGTACCCCTTCGCGTAGTCCGTCGGCAGCGCAAAGGCGCTCGGCGTCGAGGCAAAACCGGACCCGGTGTTCTTGTAGAGCAGCCACTTCGTCTTTCCCACGTCGGGGTCGTCGCCGGCGAGCGAACCCGTGCAGGTCTCCGTCACCACCAGATCCGGCAACCCATCGCCGTCGAGATCGATCACGTGGTAGGCCGGGCGCGCATAGCCGTTGTACGAGTCGCAGTAGGTGCTCCCGCTCGTGTCGTAGAAGTAGCCCTTCGCGTAGTCCGTCGGCAGCGCGAACGAGAGCGGATTCTGGGCGAAGCCGACGCCGCTTGTGCAGACGTAGCTGGCAGCAGCGTCGCTCGCGTCCGCCGCACCGCCATCGCTGGCGTCCACGCCGGCGTCGGCGCTCGCATCGGGCGCGCCACTGTCACTCGCATCCGTGCCGGTGTCGGCGCTCCCGTCCGTGCCGGTGTCGGCGCTCCCGTCCGTGCCGGTGTCGGCGTCCGTGCCGGTGTCGGCGCCCGCGTCCGTGCCAGCGTCAGCGCCCGCATCCAGGCCGGCGTCGGCGCCCGCATCCGCCGAACCACCGTCGCTCGCGTCCATTCCCGCATCCGACCCGCTGTCGCCGGCGTCCGACCCGCTGTCGCCACCGGCGTCGCTGCCCGCGTCCGCGCCCGCATCGCCGCCGGCGTCGCTCGCGGTCGCGTCGTTCCCCGCATCGGCCGCAGTGGCAGGCGCATCGACAACCGCTCCGTCGCCGGCAGAGCCACCCGCACCACCGGGAGCACCCGACCCGCTGCTGCCACAGCCGGCCAGCGCGATCGCGAACGGAACCGCCAGGAACGCGAGCTTCAGGCGTTGCATCGCGCGCCACAGTATCCAGATCGTCGCGCGGCGCAACGGTCGACGAATCGATTCCGTCGCCTCGAACGCCGTCGGGAAGGTTCCTGCTCCGCGCGCCGTATCATGCGCGCCCGCCGCCTACTTCTGCGCGATCTGGAACGTGAGGAGATAGTTCACGTGGTGGTGGATGGGCATGCGCATGTTGGTGACGGCGTCCGAGGGCAGCAGGCCCTGGCCCGGGTCCTTGTAGACCGCGCGCACGCCATACTGACCGCCGGCAAAGATGGCGTAGTTCATGGGAAACTCGTTCGCCGGCTTGCCCTGGTCGGTGATGTGCTCGACGTTCGAACCGTAGAAGACGTTGAACCCGGCCTGGATGCGCTGCCCTGACAGGTCGCGCACCTCGACGTAGATGTTGTGGTTCCCTCCCGACGTGCAGCAGCCGTACTGCTGGAAGGTGGGGTCGGACTGGGTGTAGTCGGTGACGCAGGGTTGATCGGGCGGCTGCTCGTCGGTCTCGAAGCGGGCGGAGACCAGCTTCAGGTAGAGCGAGCCCTTCGAGACGCTGGCGGGGCAGAAGCCGAGCGGCCCCAGGCCGTCGTCATGGGAGTGGTTCACGTCGTAGGTGAGCGTCATCTTGCCGCTCTGCGACAGCAGCGGGCTCCAGCCGGAAAGTCCCGTCGGCGGCACGTTGTAGTTCGACGAGCAGCTGACGGCGGCATCCTGCGCAGCTTCCGGCGCCGCGTCGCCAGGTGCGACGGCGTCGGAAGCGTCGGACGGCGCCGCGTCGCCGCTCGCGTCACCCCGAGGTGCGTCGGAGCCGGAGTCCGCCGTCGCAGCGTCGGCGCCGCCGTCGACGGGATTCGTCCCGCTCCCGCTGCTGCTGCTGCTGCTACAGGCCGCGACCAGGAGAGCGACTGCACCCAGTGCTGTCTGGCGGAATGTCATGTCGGGGCAGCCTACCAGAGCGAGCGGAACCGGGTGACTTGCCGGGGCAAAGCAGGCGAGACTCGGCGTCTGGAGGTGGTCATGAAGAGGGTAGCGGTGCTCACGTCAGGCGGCGATGCGCCGGGGATGAACTCGGCTATCCGCGCGGTGGCGCGTATTGGAGCGGCGCGGGGCATGCGCGTGCTCGGCGTGGAGCACGGTTACGAGGGGCTGATCGATGGGCATTTCCGCGAGCTGACCTACGGTGATCCGGGCAGCGCGTTGCAGCTGGATCGCGACGTGGACCTGATGGGAGGCCGCGGGGGCACACTGCTCGGCAGTGCGCGCTCGAAGCGCTTCCTCACGCCCGGAGGTCGCGCGCGCGCGTTCGAACAGATGCGCGAGGCGGGCATCGACGGCATGGTCGTGGTCGGCGGCAACGGGTCGCTCACCGGCGCGCACGCCCTGTGCCAGGAGCACGGCGCCCGCATCATCGGCGTGCCCGCCTCCATCGACAACGACATCGGGTGTACCTCCACGGCAATCGGCGTGGACACCGCGCTGAACACCATCGTGGACGCCTGCGACCGCATCTCGGACACGGCGCGTGCACACCGCCGCGCGTTCGTGGTCGAGGTGATGGGGCGACACTGCGGCTACCTGGCGATGGCGAGCGCGGTAGCCGCGGGCGCGGACGCCGTGCTTTTCCGCGAACAGGGCCGGAGCGACAGCGACATCATCGATGCCGTCGTCGAGTACGTGCGCGGCGGCTTTTCCTCTGGCAAGAACCGCGTACTGATCATCAAATCGGAGGGCGTCGAGATCCCCTGCACGCGCCTGGCGCGCGAGGTGACTAGCCGGATCGAGGACGAGCTGCCCGGCGTGGACGTGCGGGCGACCGTGCTCGGTCACGTGGTGCGCGGCGGGCGCCCCTCGTACCAGGATCGCATGATCGCAGCGCGGCTCGCCTACGCGGCGCTGGAGCTGCTCGGCGCGGGGCAGAGCGACGAGATGGTGGCCTGGGGACCGACGGTCGAGGGCGGCTCCGCGACGGGCGATCCTATGGTGTGGCACTTCCCGCTCGCCCGCGTGCTGGAGGAGACCGCGGCACTGCTCGACGGCACCAGCGAGCTGACGCGCTGGCGTGTGTCGATGCTGGAAAAGCTGGAAGGCGTGCTCGGACTGTAGACGCCTACGGCTCGCGTCCCGTCTTCGTGGGATAGCCCCGGGCTTTCCACACGCCGAGTCCTTCGGCGATCACCGTGACCTTGGTGAAACCCTTCTTCTCGAGCGCGCTGGCAAGCTGGCCTGACTCGGCATGCGGACAGGAGCAGTAGCAGACGAGCCAGGTGTTCTTCGGCAGCTTGGAGACGAACGGATCGGGGTCGTAGAAGGGCACGCTGACCGCACCCGCGATGTGCTCGTTGGCGTACGCGCTCGGCGCGCGCGCATCGAGCAGCGCCATGCGCGCATGGCGGTCGAGCTGCTTCTTCACCACGTCGGCCGGGGTCGTCGCGGGATACTTCTTGAAGCCAGCCGGCGCCGGTCCCTTCGGATTGAGAGGAACGGGACCCAGCGGTATCGGCGGCGGATGCGGGATGGGCTTGAGCGCCATCGACGGCCGGACCTGCCAGATACGCAGGAGCGACAGCACGTCCTCGACGCCCTGCTTGCCGAGCTTCTTGCCAAACGCTGGCATCTTCGTGCCCGGCCGGCCGTCGGTGATCGCCAGACGCAGGAAGCCGTTGCTCGCGTCCTTGAGCAGGTCCGCGTTGCCGACATGCACGTTCGGCCCGCCGGTCCCCTGCTGGCCGTGGCAGCTCATGCACTGCTTGGTGAAGATCTGCTGGCCGTGGCCGACGTTGCCGCTGACGGGCCGCTCGTCGAGCTTCAGGTGCGGCTTGTCGTCCCAGGTGCGGATGTACGCGACGAGTGCGTCGATGTCGGAGCCCGTCAGCGGTCCGCCGCGCACCTTCGACCACGCCGACATCGTGGTCCCGGAGCGGCCGTTGGTGATGGCGTCGTGCAGGTAGTGGTCGTCGACGGCGCCGAGGAACGGGTGCTGGGCGAGACGGGGCGCCTCGTCGGCCTTGTAGCCTTCGCCGTGGGCGCCGTGACACACCGAGCACATACGGCCGTACAGCTGCTGTCCGTGCTCTTCCTGCTTGGTAAGCTTCTCCTCGGCAGCCTTGGGCGCCTTGTGATGGCAGGCAACGAGCAGCGCCGCGCCCAGGGCGACGGAAAGGAACTGGCGGAGGGAGCGCATGTCTTCGGGGCGGCGGGCCCCGAAGCCTAGGACGGCTCGACGCTGGACGCCAACGCTGGCTTTCCCGATCTGTCGCAGCGGGGCCTCGATCGTGCTAGCAGCCACGCGGTGGCTCCTACGACCCGTGCACGCGGGCGCTGGCTCGCATCCCTGCTCGCGGTGCTCATGGCAATCGGCTGCGCGACATCCGTGAACGACGCATCCCACGCCGGGGCTGTCGCGAGTGGCGGGCTGGGCGGCAGCGCGGGAGTCGAAGGCGGTGCTGGGCTCGGGGGCGGCGGCGCGGCCGGCAGTGCGGGGTCGACTCCGGACGCCGCGGCGGGCACAGCCGGAACCGGCGCGGGCGGAAGTGCGGGGACGGCTGGAAGCGCCGGCACAGGCGGCAGCGCCGGGACCCCCGGGGACGCAGGCAGCTGCCCTTCGCTCCATGGTCCGGCCATGGTCCAGTTCGACGGGCAGTGCATCGATTCCACCGAGGTGACCAATGCGGACTACGCCGCGTTCGTCGCCGCAGGCGTCCCGACCAGCGGACAGCCCTCGTACTGCGGCTGGAACACCAGCTACACGCCTTCGAGCGGCTGGCCCGCGACCGGCAAGGACAACTATCCGGTTGTCTACGTCGACTGGTGCGATGCCTACGCCTACTGCAAATGGGCCGGCAAGCGGCTGTGCGGCGATGTCGGCGGCGGTCCCCACAACTTCTCGCAGTACAGCGACGCCTCCAGCCAGTGGTTCAACGCCTGCTCCCTCGCCGGCCTCTACCCGTACCCCTACGGCGCCAGCTATGATCCGACGGCGTGCAACGGCGTCGACTACGGCGCCGGCGCAGCGCTGCCGGTGAAGCAGGCGCAGAAGTGCGAGGGCGCCTGGTCGGGCGTGTTCGACATGAGCGGCAACGTCTGGGAATGGGAAGACTCCTGCCAGGCACTTGCCGGAGCAAAGGACCAGTGCCGACTCCGGGGTGGGTCGTACTGGTTCAACGGCGCATCCGACCTGCGATGCGACGCCGCCAACGCCAACGACCGGAGCACGCAGAACGACATCGTCGGCTTCCGCTGTTGCGCCCCCTAGGTAGGTTGATACGCATCATGGGCGCGCTCTGGCCCGCGCGCTAGCGTGGCGCACGAGGTACGCCCATGCATGCCGCAATCAACACGTCCATCGTCACGATCGAGGAGAACGAGAGCGCGCTAACCGCAGCGCGCCTCATGAAGGAATCCGAAGCCGGTTGCCTGATCGTCGTCGATCACAACGGCACTCTGAGTGGCATCGTCACCGGACGCGACCTGGTCCTGAAGGTGCTGGCACCCAACAAGCCGGCCCACAACGTGCGGGTGAGCGAGGTCATGACGGCCTCCCCGACCACGGCGCTCGCATCGGATATCGACATGAAAGCCATGGCGCGCATCCTCTCGCGCGCACGGGTGCGGCGGCTACCGATCGTGGACGAGAAGAACCGACCTGTCGGCATCATCACGCTGGAAGACATGCTGGTGTACACGGCGGACATGCTCCATTCGCTGGGCGCCGCGGTGTCGTCGTATCTGACGGTGGCTCGACTGAAATCGGTCGACCTGGCCCGGCACTGACCCGGCGCCGGGTTCGCGTGATAGGCTGGGCGCCCTCGCGCGAGCGCGGGGTACGCGCCCATGACCTCTTCGCGGACGACTGTCTTCATCGCGATCGCTTTCGGTGCCGTTCTCGGGGCAGCAGGCGCCGTGATGTCTGGACGTCCTGCTCCGGACACCCGCGCAGAACCCGCGCCTTCGACCGCGCCAACGCCGCTTCCGCGGCCCGCCCGGGCCAGCGCCAGGCCGGCCGCGGCCCCGGTGCCGTCGAGCGCACCATCCGCGGAGCCGGATCCCGTCGCCAAGGCGATCGCTCCGCTGCGCCAGGACCCGTCGGTCCTGTCGCACACCGAGCTCGGCTGCGCCCGCGGCAACCCGGACGACTGCCTGCTCGTGGGAGACTTCTACGCGCGGAGCGAGAAGGTGGACGACCACCACAAGCGCGCGCTCATCTACCGCCGGCGCGCCATCGTGCTCTACGCGGAAAAGTGCCACGACCGCTGGCCCGCAGCCTGCCGCGTGCTGTCGAGCCTGTACGCCAAAGGCATCGGCGCGCCACGCAACAACCGGACGGCCGAGGCTCTGCTCCAGCGCTCGCTCGAGCTGTGCAAGGCTCACCCGAACCGGCCCTGCGTGCGCCAGGGCCTGCAGGTTCCGCCGGACCTCAGGTAGAAGCGGCGCGGGCACGAACCTTGCTGTAGCGCGCTGCCTGCACGGCGACAGAGCCCACGGGAGGCCCTTCGCTCGCAACCCCTCGACAGTAAAGCTGTTTCGCGTCCCTGCTCGAGACCTTCGAAGGCCAGGACCAGGGCGCGTAGGGAAAGGCCGCCGCCATGCGTCGAGGGAAAGACACCAACGTCCGTCAGGGTCCACATCGGCCCTCTGGCGGTGCCGACGGGAGTGGTTAGGCTCGGCGGCTCAGGAGGGACTCATGAATCGATTGGGAAAGTACGCGGCGCTGTCCGCGCTGCTCGTCGTCGGATGCAATACGAACGGAAAGGGGACCGGGGCGACGGCAAGCGCCAGCGCCACCCAGGCCGTCGCCGCTCCCAGCGGCAGCGCGGCCGCAACCGCAAGCTCCGCCACTCCGCCGGTCAAGCCACGACGCATGCGCGGTCATCATGCCGGAATCGTCGGTGCGTTCCTGGCCACGGCCCGGACGCTCGATCTGAAGGACGAGCAGAAGACCAAGCTCGCTGACATCGAAAAGCAGGTCACCGACATGCCCGCCGATGCGAAGAAGGCCTTCAGCGACTTCCACGACACGCTCGCCGCCGGAATCAAGGCGGGCAAGGTCGACACCAGCAAACTCGAACCTGTCTACGCCCAGTTCGACAAGGTCACCGAGGAGCACCAGAAGAAGCAGGCCGAAGCGCTGGATTCGCTGCACGCCGCCCTCGAGCCCGCACAGCAGAAGGCGCTGGTCGCGGCAATCCAGAAGGACCAGGCGGACCGCGAAGCACGCCGCGCCGCGCGCAAGGCGAAGATGGCAGACCAGGCGAAGGACAAGGACTGGCAGCAGAAGTGGCAGAAGCGCCGCCTCGACCGCATGACGAAGATGCTCGATCTGGATGCCGACCAGCAGAAGAAGATCGAGCCGTTGCTGGCCAAGGAAGAGAAGCCTGTCGGCGCCAAGCAGGACCGCTGGGCCGAAAAGAAGAAGCGCATGGACGCAGTGCTAGCGGCGTTCGAAAAGGACAACTTCGACGCGACCAAGCTCGATCTCGCCGGCATGGGCTCCAAGGACCGGCGCGCGCACATGGAGCAGCGCGTCGCGTTCCTGAACCAGCTCCTGCCGGTCCTGAAGCCGGAGCAGCGCGACAAGTTCTCTGGCATGATGCCGATGATGCGCGGCGACATGACGCGCGGGCACGGCATGATGCGCGGGCACGGCATGATGCGCGGCCACGGCATGATGCGTGGCCACGGCATGATGCAAGGCCACGGGATGGGCATGGGTCGCGGCACAATGGGCCCGGGCTACCGGTGGGGCGGCCCGCCGATCCAGCTGCCCTTCGACGACGACAACAACGACAAGCCCGAAGCGCCGGCAGCGCCCGCGGCGAAGTAGCGCTGCGACACACCGCGGCAGGCCCCGGCACGGATTGGCCGGGGCCTCGCCCGCGCGCGCCGCGGCCCCGGGAGTGGCTAGCGCCGGCGGTCGACCAGTGGCTCGACCAGCGACGTGAGGCCGTTGTGCTTGATCTCCAGCATCGTCTCCAGCTGCTCGCCGAGCTTTCCGTGCGGGAACCCCTTTCGGGCAAACCACGCGAGGTACGCCTCGGGCAGATCGATCAACAGCCGCCCCTTGTACTTGCCGAACGGCATGCGGGCCCGGGCCAGGTCGAGCAGTCGTTCGGGTGACGCTTCGGGCGGCTCCGGCATGACAGGCCGCTAGTGCCCCAGCACGGCGAGCAACACGGCCAGGAGCACGATCAGCCCCAGCACGCCGAGCACCGCGACGATGATGATGATGTTGACCAACATCGCGCGGCGATCCCTCGGTGGCGGGGGCGGCCGTACGCCCTGCAGGCTGGCCTGGTGGTGCGCGCGCAGGTGGCTTTCGAACATGTCCAGCGCCGAATCGAGGAAGCCGAACGGGTCGAGCAACGCGAGGATGCTGGCGTTGAGCCGAAGCTGCGAGGTCTGCGCGTCGAGCTGGTAGACGGTGACCTCAACGTCGGTGGGGTTGGTCCAGCCGAAGCCGCGCGCGAACTTCAGGTAGTAGCCCGCCGGATCCTCGCGCCTGATCCGGAAGCCGGGCAGCTCGCTGCCGGCGGCACGCGCGAGGCCGTAGGTGACGTGGGACGGAGTAGCCAGAGTGATATCGCGGCTCTTCGACGCCATTTCAGGGATTGGGCGACGGGCAGCCGTTGACCGGCTGCCAGGAATCCGGCTGGTTCTGCGTATCGCAGACGTAGCCGTCGGTCCCGTAGCAACAGGTGACCGCGCCGGGCGTCGTGCAGGCGGAGTTGATGGCCGGCGCCGAAGAGGGGCAGCAGACCTTGTTGGGGATGGTCTTCCACTTGCTGGCGCCACCGCCGCTCTGGGTCGGACACACGAAGGGCGTGTCGCCCGCCGCGTAGCAACAGATGGCGGTCGAGCTACAGGTAGCGCCCACGTTCGGCGCCGAGTCGGGACAGGCACCGGTGTTCACGAACACCACGCCGCTGCCACCTGCGCCTGCACTGCCGCCCGCGCCCGATCCCGCGCTGCCGCCGGCGGACGTGCCACCCGTTCCGCCGCTGCTCGCGCCACCCGTACCAGAACCGCCGGTTCCGCCGCTGCTCGCGCCGCCCGTGGCCGTGCCGCCGGTTCCGCCGGCCGAGGCCCCGCCGCTCCCGCCGCCGGAGCCTCCGGTACCTGCCGTCCCCGCATCCGTTCCCCCGCTGCCGCCGTTGATGCCTGCATCACTTGAACCGCCACAGCCGACGACCAGAAGAAGCAGGCCCACGCAAGAAATCCCGATCACACGCTTCATGCAACCCATCATAGCCCGACCTGGGCGAACAGGCGCAGCAATCCGCCGTGACAGTGCGAGCCGCGTCATGCGTCACTTCGCTGGAGCGAACGCGATACCCTCGACGAGCGGGACGGGCACGCCAGCCGCGTCCTCGACGCCTGGATCGGGTCGCGGCGGGCGCTTCAGCTCTGTCGGCCGGGCTCGGCGAGGCGTGCGGTGAACACGCGCACCAGCTCGTCGACCATGGCCTCGTGCCGGTGGATCAGCGGCGCCATGTCGGCCACCTCGACGACCCCTTCCACCGTCAGCATGCCGATCACCGAAGTGTGGGCGAGGAATGCGAGGCGCCGGCCGTCGATGTCCGCGGGGATGAGTCCTGCCTCCTGGTCTTTCTTGATCCGCTGCGCGACGTTCCCGTACATGCGCTCGTTGAACGGCCGGATCCTCTCGAGCATCTCGGCATCGAACCGCCTGGCGCCCGCCGAACCCACCTGCGGAACCATATAGGAGAGCCTGAGCTCGTCCTTGCGGCTTCCGTAGTCGTTCGCCGACGCGCGGATCAACGCCTCGATGGCGTCGGCGCCGGACGTTGCAGCGTTGACCGCACTCTCGACGACACCGGCGTGGGCCTCGAGGCTGCGGTACACTAGCTCGAACGCCAGCGCGTCCTTGGAGGGGAAGTAGTAGTAGAGCGCTGCCTTGGTCAGCTGGAGCTGTCGCGCCACGGCCGCGAGCGTGAGCCCGGCGAGACCCTTCTCCAGAAGCACCGCGCGCGCGGCCTCGAGGATCTCCTCGCGAACCTGCTCCTGGCGGCGTTCCCTTCTGATTTCGCGGGCATCCATGCTTCTATTCTACCTCGGGATAGTTTTTTTGACCTACGGTTAAAATAATTGATCCGTGGTCGAAAACTTCTGCTAGGGTGCCTTCTGTCAGCAAGACACAAGGAGTCACGAGACATGACAAACACCAACACGGACCGGATCCAGCTCTTCGTCCTCGGCACGGGCTGGGGCGTGCCTTTCTGCTCGTCGGCGCCGTTCCCGCTCAAGCTCGCCACGTGGATGCGCATGGCCGGAGTCCCGTTCGACGTGGTGGTCGAGAACAACCTCGGCAAGGGCCCCAAGGGCAAGTCGCCCTGGATCGAGCACGGCAACGTACGCATGGGCGACTCGACGCTGATCATCGAGTACCTGAAGAAGCAGTACGGCGTGGAGCTCGACGCGCACCTCGACGCGGGGCAGCACGCTCTGGCCATGGCCGTGCAGCGCATGCTCGAGGAGCACTACCACCAGTGCTTCGAGCACCAGCTGTTCTTCGGTCGCGGCGCCGAAGAGCGGCTGAAGGAGTTCGCCTCGACCATGCCGATCCCGCTGCGCTGGCTCGTACCGACGGTCCTCAAGCGTGCTTTCAGAAAGCAGCTGCACGCGCGAGGCATGGGGCGCCACACCGAGGACGTCATCATCGCGCAAGGCAAGGCCGACCTCGACACGGTCAGCCAGCTGCTGGGCGACAAGCCGTACTTCCTCGGTGACGAGCCGTCGGCCATCGACGCCTGCGTGTTCGGCTTCCTCGGCGTGTCGCTGTACGTCGCCGGGGACAATCCGCTCTACCGCTACGGCGCCTCGCTCGACAACCTGATGCGCTACTGCGAGCGGATGCGCACGCGCTACTTCCCCGAGACGCTGGAGACGCTGGCGCCGCTCTACTCGACGGACGCAGAGACGGAAGGCGACGCCCGCGACTCGCACGAGCGCCCCGCACAGATCGCTTCACGGAGCGTCGCGTGACCAACGCGCGCCCGCTCCTGCTGTGCGATCGAGGCTGCCCCTTCGCGCACCGCGTACTCGCGCTGCTCGACCACCTCAGCGCGGATTTCGAGCACCGCGAGTCGGCCGTGGGCGACAAGCCCGAAGGGCTCGCGGCGTACTCGCGGAGCGGGCGCATCCCACTGCTCGTCCACGGCGAGCTGATCGTCACCGAGTCACGGGTGATGCTGGAGCACCTGGCGGAGCACTTCGGCTTCGCCGCGGCGTACCCGACGGAGCTCGAGGCGCGCACCCGCCATCGTCATGCCATGGCCGTAGTCGACGACTTCCTCGCTCCACTACTCATGGCGGACGTCACGTCCCTTACGGACACTGCGCGACTCGACGACGCACTCGCCGCGCTGGAGGCCGCGACGGCCGGCGCGCCCCCGGCGCCGGGGCTGCTCGCCTTCCACCTCGCGCCGATCTGGTTGCGCTTCCGCTGGTGGCAACCCGAAGGCGCGGTGACCCGCGCGCTGGAGCAGCATCGGGCACTATCTCGCTGGCTCGACGCTGCAGTGCACCTCGATGCCGTTTCGCACACCGCTCCGGAGCGTGGCGCCCACATGCAGGACGTCGCCCGCGCCCGCGCGGCAGGACTCATGACATGCCCAATCCCGTCGCAAGCGACGGCAGCAGGAGAACAACCATGAAAATCACCAATGCAGAGTCCAACACCAGCATCGCCGAGATCGCCGACGGCATCTACCGCATCAGTACGCCGGTTCCGCCGAACCCGGCCTTGCCCGGCGGCTTCACGTTCAACCAGTTCTTGATCGCCGACGACCAGCCGCTGCTGTTCCACTCGGGTCCGCGTGGGATGTTCCCGCTGGTCAAGCAGGCGATCGAGTCCGTGATGCCGGTCTCGAAGCTCCGCTACCTGGCGCTGTCCCACTTCGAAGCCGACGAGTGCGGCAGCATCAACGAGTTCATCGCCGTGGCGCCGGAAGCGTCACCCGTATGCAGCATGGTCGCGAAGATGGTGTCCGTGGACGACGTCGCGGATCGTGAAGCGCACGGCATGGCCGACGGCGAGCAGCTCTCGCTGGGCAAGCACACGCTGCGCTGGCTCGACACGCCGCACCTGCCCCACGGCTGGGGCTGCGGTTACATGTTCGAGCAGAGCACGCGCACGCTCCTGTGCGGAGACCTCTTCACCCAGGCCGGCCACGAGCACAAGGCCTGCATCGAGGGCGACATCCTCGGGCCCAGCGAAGGCATGCGCGCCCAGATGGACTACTACGCCCACGCGCCGAACACGGCCGAGCTCCTGGCGAAGCTCGCCGCAACGGAGCCGCGCACGCTCGCGTGCATGCACGGCGCCAGCTTCAAGGGCGACGGCGGCGCACTGCTCGGTGAGCTGTCCGCAACCCTGACCGGTTCCGCCCGCGCTTGACCGGACGCGCCCTCTGCAGCGCCTCAAGCGCCTGCAGCGGGCGAGGCGGCGCGAGCGTCACGGCCCACCCCGCGCTCACGGGAGGGCGCGCCCGTGAGAAGATAGGCGCCGTGACAACCGACAAGAACGCGCTCCGCGATGCGCTGACCCGGAAACTAGAGGACGAGCTATCGATCGCACAGGCCGCGCAACGCGCGACGCGCGAAGGCGCGACGCACGAGGAAGCGCGTCCCGAGAACGACAAGGACACGCGCGCGCTCGAGCTGACGTACCTGGCGCGGGGTCAGGCCCGGCGCGTCGAGGAGCTCAGCACAGCGCTCGCGGAGACGCGGGCGATGCCGCTCCGGAGCTTCGAGGCCGGCGCTCCAATCGCCGTCTCGGCGCTCGTGACGATCGAGGACGAGCAGGGCGAGCGCCGGCTGTTCGTCGCCCTCCACGGCGGCGGCGAGAAGATCGGCGACGTCCGGGTCGTCACCACACGCTCACCACTGGGGCGAGCACTCCTCGGCAAGAGCGCCGGCGACGACGTCGATTTCGAGCAGGCTGGTTCCCTGCGCGAGCTGTCGATCCTTCACGTCGAGTGACGCGCGCTCGACGCGGCTCGGAGCCCTCAAGCCGCGACGCGGCCCCGGAACATTCCGGTTCCGTCGGGCATGCTACCGCGTTCGATCCCGACGAACCCCGCAGCCTCCATCCAGCCGCGATATTGCGACTCGGTATAGGCTTCGCCGTCGCGATAGAAGTTGAGGAAGTGTTCCGGATCGCATTCCGGCAGCGCTTCGGCGGCGTTCAGCAGCAGATTGAGGAAGACCTGGCCGAGCCGGGCGGGGCTGGCGTGCACAGCCGGCGCCGCGCCGTAGTCGCGCACGACGCGCGCCCGTGGCTCGATCGCGCCTTCGGCCAGGTTCAGCGTCGAGTCGAGTACTGCACCGAGCTCGACGAGCTCGACGCGCTCGCTCATGGGGCGGGAGAAGGTGCGGAGATCCCCGGCGATCGCGCGCACACGCGCCAAGCCTTCGCGAGCGGTGGCCACTGCCTCGCGCGCGCGGTCGGTGTCCACGGTGCTGGCATCGAGGGCGCGGGCGGCGACTTCCAGCCCCGTAACGGCGAAGCTCAGCGGGTTGTTGATCTCGTGCGCCACCCCCGCCGCGACCATGCCGAGCGCGACCATGCGGTCCGCAACCAGCAACTGCTCCTGCATGCGCCGCTTCTCCGTCACGTCCTCGCCGACCACGAGCCGGGCCGGGCCTCCACCGAACGCCACTTCTCGAACCGGCAATGAAGCGCAGCGGCAAGGATCGCTTCGGCGTCCCGATGCCGGGTCACCCGTGGTTCAACAAGACGGCCGTCTCGCGCAGCATATCGAGCTGGGTGACGATACCGACGAGCTTTTCGCCCGCGACCACCAGCAGACACGCCGAGCGCGACTCGAGCAGCCGCGCGGCTGCCTCGTGCAGGGGCGCGTCCGGGTGGATCGTGTCGGGGTTCATATCCATCAGGTCGGCAACCGAAGCGGGCGGGCTCCCGCGCGCGGCCAGGTCCAGGAGCTCCCTGTGGGAAATCAAGCCCACCAGCCGCCCCGAGTCGTCTTCGACGGGCACGTGACGCACGTGCTCCCACTGCATCATGCTGGTGGCCAGGTCGACGACGTCTTCGGGATGCACGGTGAACAGGTCGGTGGTCATGATGTCGGCGACGCTGCGCCCGCCGGCCGGCGGCGCGCTCGACGAGTGCTCGCGGTAGGGGGGCCAGAACGCCACCGGCTGGTCTTCGTGTTGGTGGTCCAGCAGGGCAGCGGTGACGGACGTCAGCGCTGCCTCGCTGGTTGTCGGCGCGAGGGCATCGAGGATCCAGCGCGCACCGGTCATGCGGCGCGCCACGCGCGCTTCCACCACGCCCAGCCAGCGATCCACCTCGGACGGCTCGAGCTTCCAGCGCCTGAGCCCGCTTCTGGCCAGCGGCAGGAGCTCGTCGAGGATCAGCTCCCGGCAGCCCACGCGCCTGCCGTCGAGCCAGGTGAGCTCGGCGTCGAGACCGTGCCGCGCGGCTTCGATGAAGTTCTCGCGCGCGCGTTGGAAGGCGAGGCGATCCGGGACGGAAGCCGCCTCGCCTTCGAGGCCGGCCATCATCCCGTAGAAGAACGCCGCGTTGCCGACTTCGTCCGCGAGCGTGGGGCCGGCGGGCAGGACTCGATTCTCGATGCGCAGATGCGCTCGAGCCGGACCCGCGCCGTAGCACAGGCGGTTCCACGGCCAGACGGTGCCGTTGTGGAGCGTGAGCGCCCAGAGCTTGGGGATGAGGCCACCCCGGGCCAGCTCGACGGGATCCGCTTCGGCGTCCCGTAACAGCAGTACACGATGCCGCGCCGTCGTCTCGCGGAAGGTCTCCAGGGCCGAACCGCGCGTCCAGCTTTCGCCGAAGGACACGCGCGCCTGCTGACCGCGCGAAGTCTGCACGACCGAGCGACCATCCACGGAACGTTCGAACAGCGCCACACGGGTCTCGTGCCACAGCCGGCGCCCGAGCAGGACCGGTGAGTTGACGGCTGCGCCGAGCAGGGGCGCCGTGACGAGCTGCGCCAGGTTGTGCAGATGGGGAAACTCGGCGGGCGAGACCTGCAGGTGGAGTTGAAGGCTCGCGTTGGCGCTTTCGAGCATCACGCTATCGGCCCGCGCCGTGAGCTCGTCCTGCCCGGCGATGACGACGTGGAAGTCGCTTCCCCGGAAGCGACGAAGGCTCTGGTTGAGCGCGTAGTAGCGAGGCTCTGGAGTCATGTTCTCGAGCTCCAGGTCGTTTCTCCTGAGCGTGGGCAGGGTGCCCATCAGGGCCGCCCGCGCGCCGAAATCCGAGGCTCCCTGTTCCACCTTGTCGAGCACCTCGCGGAGCTGCCGCTCGAGCGTCGAGAGCAGCCCCGGGCCGACCTCGATCGGGTCCAGGTTCGCCTCGAGGTTGAAGCGAGCCAGCTCCGAGGTGAGCCGCCGGTCGCCGAGCTTCACCAGGAGCTCCGGAGCGATGGGCGCAGGTCGAAGCCGGGCATCGACCAGGAACATCTCCTGCTCGACACCGATGCGCCGCGGTTCGTGCTCGAACGCATCGCGCTCGAGAAGAATCTCGAAGGCCTTCAAGTCCTCGAGCAGCGCGTGCGTGAAGGCCCGCACAGCTGTTTCGCCCTCGGCAGCCCGGACCCCGTGCTCTCCCACCGAGTGAATATAAGTCCGGTCGCGGCTCTGTTCAGGGGGCGGGGTACCGCCGGAGGCCGCTCGCCCTCCCGGCGGGTCCCGACCGGTAGCGTGGCCGGGAAGCGAAGAGCGCCCCGCAGCGTTCACACCCTCGAATGCGCGTCTGCCTGTGGCTCGGGGCCTTTTCGGTAGCGCTGGGATTGTTCGTTGCCGCGCGGCCGTCGAACGCCCCGCCGCTGCGGGCGCCCGCGCGCATCGACGGGCTCTGGGTGTGGACGCGCGCGGATGCAGCATTGCTGGGGCGGTCGCGCGCGATGCAGCCCGGGATCGTGCCGGGCGTGCTCGTTGCCAGCGTCGTGGCGCGGCCCGACGGCACGCTCGCTCTCCGGCGCGGGCTCTCGCCCGCAGCCGTGACGGGTGAGCTCGCGCTCGTCGTGCGCCTGGAGGATTCGCTTCACGCCCGCATGGTCGCACCCGACGCCGTCGCGCGCGATCTCGAGCCGCGGCTCGGCGAACTGATGGCGGAAGTCCGGGCCACAGGCGCGCGGGTGCACGAAGTGCAGCTCGACTACGACGCGCCGGTACGCCGGCTGGGCGAGTGGGCCGCGGTGGTGCGCAGGCTCCGGCGAGGCGTTCTCTCCGGCGTACCGGTCTGGGTGACCAGCATCCCGGCGCACCTCGCGGATCGGGAGTACGGAAACCTGTTCCGCGGCGTCGTCGACGGGCACATCCTGCAGCTCTTCGACACCGGGCTCTTGTGCTCTCCGGCGCAGGCGTCGCGAATCGAGACGGAGCTCGAACGCGCTCGCATGCCGTTCCGGCTCGGGGTCGCGACCTACGAGCGCATGCGCCGAGGCCGAGTAACCACTGCGCACGCCTGCTGGCGTCGCGCCACGGCGGAGCTGGCGCACACGCCGGGGTTTGCCGGCACGTGGCTCTTCCCCGCTGGGCGTGACCCGCGCGCCGCGCAATCCGACCTGGAGGCGGCGCGATGAGGCTGCGCGGGTTCCTGGCGACCCTACTCGCAGCCTGCGTCGGACTGGTCGCGCTGTGCAACGCGCCGCCGCCTGCCGAGGCCTGCGGCGGACCGAGCTACGCGGATCTGGGCGCGCTCGAGCCGGTGGGCAGCATCGTCGAACGCCTGGCAGTCAAGAGCGACGACTGGGACTACACCCAGCGCACGGAGTTCCGCTTCCTGTATCCGTTCTGGCACCACAACAGCTCCCGCTTCGGCCCGCTGTGGCGCTTCTCCTATCCCGACGCGATGGGGACTGCCAAGGCTGCGACGACGAACCCACTCGGCGCGGCGTTGAAGGCGGGCGACACCAAGGCCGTCGTACGCGCGGCGCAGCGCGAGATTGCAGCCTGGCTCGCCGAACCGCCGGTCACCGGCGCGCCCCACATGAAGGAAGCCTGGCGCGCCGCCGAGCTCGAACTGGTCATGCCGCATCTATCCGGGCTTCCGGCCGCCGCAGTGCGCGACTTCCTCGCCGGCAAGTCGCCGCCGGCCGTGCCTGCGCCGGCGCTCGCGGCACAGATCCGCGCGCGCCGGGCACAGCGCGACTTCCTGGCCCTGCGCGCCATGCAACGCACCGAAATCCCGAACGGCTGGGGCGACGCCATCCGCAGGCAGGTCAGCGCTGCCACGTGGAAGAAGCTCGAACAAGCTGTCGACGACTGGCTGTCGCGCTACCCCCAGCATCCGCTGCGCGACTACGTGCGGCTCGACAAGGAACGCATCCGCTACCTGTCCGGAGACGGTGCCGGCGCGTGGGGCGTGGTGTTCGACGTGTACCCGCGCCTCCGCGTGCGCGCGCTGGCAGAGATGCGCTACCTTTTGCAACGCGGCGTCGCGCCGCCAGCGGCACGCCTCGATGCGCTCAAGGATCCCGCGCTGGTCGCCGCCTTCGCCGGCGAGACCACGATCACGCCAGCGCGCTTCAAGCGCTGGTGGAAGCTCGCCGAAGCGCATCGGCAGAGCCAGGCATCGCTCGACCTCGAGGAGAGGCTCTTGTTGTGGGCCGCGCGCACGGCGCGGCCCGGCCATCTGCCGGCGGGCTTCCCGCGCACGGTCCGGCGTTCTGCGCCGCTCTGGGGCAAGCTGCGCGCTGCGGCGCTCATCGCCGCGGCGAAGTGGCCCGCGGCGCGCGTCCAGCTCTCGAGGCTGCCGCGCGACCCCGAGCGCGCGCTGCTCGCCGCGCACTATTTCGTTGCGCGCTCGCGGCCGGATCTCGCCGCGGCCGTTCCCAGGCTCGGCGGCGACGTGCGGCAATATCTGCTGCGCGTTCTGGTCGACTCGAAGGGCCTCTCCCGCCTCGCCAGAGGCTCGAAGCCACTGGCACGCGCCGCGCGCTTCGAGGCGGCCGTGCGTCTCGCGAGCGGGGGCAGCTGGCAGAGCGCCGCGGCCCGGCTACGGCATGACCACCCCGCCCAGGCGCAGCTCTGGCGCGAAGCCGGCGCTCTGGCTCGGTCGCACGACCCCGACGAAAAGCTCCGCCTGGCGCGCTTCTTCGTAGAGCATCGCGAAGCGCTGTTCTACGGGCAGGACCGAGCCCTGTACCGGGCGATCAGCGGCCGCTATGACCCGAAGCGGCGCCCCGCCGAGTCCCGCTCGATCGAGGTCGCCCTCTCGCGCTCCACGCCGCGCTGGCTCGCGCTCGAGCAGTACACCAGCTGGCTCGAGCAGAACCCGGGCAGCCCCATCGCACGCTCCGTGCTCACCGAAGCCGACGATGTCTACAACCGCCTGACCAACTGGGCCGGCGGGAACTATCTGTTCTGGGGCACGTACGCGCCGCACAACGCGCTGGTCGGGCGGCTCAGGAAGATCGGGCGCACCGTGCGGGCGACCGCACCGTGACGGGGCTCGCGCGAGACAGTCGCGCGTCTCAGAAGCGGTAGCCGAGCCCCAGGCCCAGGCGGAAGTTCCAGGAGCTCTGGACCGTCACGTTGTAGCTGCGCGGCTTGGCGAACAGCTTCGTGGTGTCCACGCGGTCCTTCCAGTTGGCGGCCTGGGAGAGGTTTTTCGCCGCGCGCAGGTCGATGGGGATCTCCACGTGGTCGCCGACCTCGATAGCCGCGCCGAGCGCCAGGGTGAGCATCGTCGAGTACTTGCTCGTTTCGTGGATCGAGTTCTCGATCTCGGACTTCAGCGCCTTGCTGGGGCTGCCGTCGGTGATCTCGACCTTGCCGTCCACCGAGCTGCCTGAAATGAACTCCGGCCCGAATCCCGAGCCAGAGCCGGGCGGAGCTCACCGGCGCGATGGCCTTGGCCAGGAGACCCCAGCGCACGCCGCTTGCCGTGACGCTCTCGTTCACGTTGAACGGTACGTTGTTGACCTTGTAGGTGAGGCTGCGGTGCAGCTCGGAGTGGTCGTAGCCGAAGTCCAGCTCCAGGCCGAGGTACTGTTCGATGCGCGCCTCGTAGTACAGCGCTCCGCCCCAGCCGAAACCGCCGGCACTGCCCGCGAAGCCGAGGGCGTCGTAACCCGGGTCGATGTGGTCCGGCTTGGTCCACAGGTTGCCGCCCGCGCGCATCATCAAGCCGAGCGAGGACTCGAACGCTCTGGGCTTGTGCTGTGGCGTCGGTGGTTGCTGCTGCCACTGCCCGGGTTGCTGCTGCCACTGCCCGGGTTGCTGCTGCCACTGCCCGGGTTGCTGCTGCCACTGCCCGGGTTGCTGCTGCCACTGCCCGGGCTGCTGCTGCCACTGCCCGGGCTGCTGCTGCCACTGCCCGGGCTGCTGCTGCCACTGCCCGGGCTGCTGCTGCCACTGCCCGGGCTGCTGCTGCCACTGCCCGGGCTGCTGCTGCCACTGTGGGCAGGGCTGGTTCGGTGGGGGCTGCGGTTGCCCCGGGCCACACGGCGACGTTGGCGGGGCGGGCTGAGCGGGCGGCGTCTGCGCGAGGCTCGACGCCGCACCCAGCATCACGGCGAGCAGCGCGCAGGAGGAGATGGAAAGGCGCACAAGTATTCCTCGCAGAAGGCGAACGCAGGAACGATATTCGGGCTCGATGGCGCCGGCAAGCTCACTGGTGTCGTCCACGGCAATGCCCCGGGGCAGGCGTGGCGGGCAACCTGGTCGCTACTTCACGATCACGCGGTCACCCGCGCCGCGGCCGAACGTCTCGGGGTCGTACATCTCCTCGGCCTTGGGCGGCGGCACCACGAACGTGCCGGGCGTCGTGGCACGCGCGACCCAGGAATAGCTGTACACGCCGCCGTAGAGCAGCGACGCGAACGCCTCGACGCGTTCGTCGCGCATGTTCTGGTGCTCGTACCACGCGCTCCTCCACCACCACGGCACGCCGCTCTTCACCTCCTTGGGATCGCGCGGAATGGTGCCGGTCATGGCCAGCGACGGATTCAGCGCCTCGAACCCAGCGGGGATCGGGTCGACGAGCGCAACGTGGTACCGGCGCGCCGGCGCCACCATCTCGAGGCGTACCCGCACCAGCGCGCCGAGCTTGACGTGCCAGACGCCGTCCTTGTCGCGGGTCACGTCGCCCGGCGAGTCCGCGCCTTCGTAGGTGCGGTTGACGGAGAACCCGGCTTCGTACGGCGGTGGGCGGAGGTTCTTCGGCACGTATTGCATGCCGACGCGGTAGTAGAGGCGGCCGGCGCCCTGCTTGGCGATGGTCACATTCTGCGTGCCGCGCATCTTCGCGAGCGTGGACAGCGGGATCTCCACCTGCTTGCGATCGACGCTGCGCCCCTTGAAGGGGTGCTCCGCGGCCAGCCGATCCCCGAGCCACGCGCGCGCCACGAAATCCGGCGTGACCTTCTCGTACTGGTGGAAGTAGCGGTCGAGCCCCAGCAGCACGAACACGTTCTCCTGCGTGTTCAGCCAGTGGCCACGCTTGCGGTGGGCGAGCAGGCCCGAGGCGATCTTCGGGATCACGTCGCTGTCCGGGCGATCGTCGATCATCGCCTCGAGCAGGATGCCGTCGGTCTTGCGGCTGGAGTCGAGCGTGACGTGGGCCTCGTCGCTGACCGACGTGACGAATTGCGCCTTGCCCGCGGTCTCCGCGATGCGATTGTCGAGGTAGCGACGGATCGCGTCCCGTTCGCGGGTCGCCTGCGGATCCTTGCTGAGCGTGGGCAGGAGGAAGCCGAGCGCGTCCATCGACAGGCCCTTGGGGCTGCCCGCCTCGTGGTACAGCTCGCGTGCCTCGCGCTCCACCTTGTCGCCGGCACGACCGCGCACGAACAGCGAGTACGCGCGCACGGTGCGGCGGGCGCTCTCCGGGTACCAGGGCGGGAAGTGGTGCCGGATGTCGCGCAGGTAGCGCAGGCCGCCGCTGAGCAACCGTCCGCGGCACCTTGAAGCCCTTCTCCTTGGCGCGCACCAGCGCGTGGGTGACGTGCACGCTGACGAACGGATCGGGCGTGCGATCGCGACGCCACCAGTCCCAGCCGCCGCTCCAGTTCTGGCGCTGGGCGAGCTTCTTCTCGTCCTCTGCGATGCTCGCGACAGTACGCGCTTGGGGGGCAGCCCCGGCGCCGCGAACGCGCCGAGCACGTCCTTGAGCGCGGCAATGGCGAGCATGCGCGAGGCGATCTGCTCGTTGCAGTCGAACGGATAGTGCACCAGGTACAGGACCGCGTCGCTCAAGCCCAGCTAGCGCAGTGGACGAAGTGGTGATCGACAGATCGCCGACCTCGGTGTACACGCCGCGCGGCATCTTCACTGGCTGGGCGACGGCGCCCTGGTCGATCTGGCCGTACGTCGCGAACGCCTCGGTGGTGGCCGGCGTCCAGACGGGCAGCTCGATCTCGCTGGCGTCGTTGCCGGCGCGCGACACGGCGCCGATCTGGAAGCGCGCCGTGCCGGGCTCGCCGGCCGCGGTGGGAAAGCGCACCTCCACGCGATCGTTGGCCGGCACCTGCACGCGCAGCGCGCGCGGGCCCGTGACCTCGCGTTGTCCGCGCGGACGGCGACCTCGGCGGTCAAGCGCGTGCGCGGTCTGGTTCTGGAGCACCACGGGCAGCTCGAAGCGGTCGCCGAAGTTGAGGAAGCGCGGCGCCGAAGGCCGCACCATCAGCGGCAGGCGCGCCGTCACATCGCTCTCGGCCTTGCCGAAGCGCTTGTCACCGGCGCTGGCGACCGCGACCAGACGGTAGCGCGTCAGGTTGTCCGGCAACTTCACGACGGTGCTCGCGCGGCCGTGCGCGTCGGTGGTCAAACGCGGGACGAACGCCGCCAGCGCGTTGAAGTTCGTGCGCATCGTCAGCGGCGTCGTATCCGCGCCCTTCTTCTTCGCGTTCTTCGCCGCGTCGGGTCGGGGGGCGGCGGCTCGGCCGGCGCAGCGCTACGCCGAGGGCTTCGGCATCGGCTTCATCTCGGGGGCGGCAGACCGGCGCGCAAGGTGCCCCTCGCCCCTGCCGTAGCCGACGCCGACACCATCCGCGAAGATCGCGCTTCGTGCGCTTCCTGGTTCCTCGCCCGGAGCTGGAAGCGTGCGGTGTCCGGGCGCATCAGCGCGATGCGGAGGCGCGTCTCGAAGTCCTGCACGCCACCGCCGCGCGACGGGTAGAACACGGCCAGCGGATCGGGATAGTCGTAGCCCGCGAGCGCGAGCACCGACTCGTCCACGGCCACCAGCGCGACTGCCGCGCCGCGCACCGGATGTCCGGACGCGTCGCGCACCACGAACGCCGATGCGCGTCGAGCCGCCGGGCGAGAGCGCCTTCTTCTGCGGCGTGACCTGGATGTCGAGCGAGCGGTCCGTCGGTGGAACACGGCAGCGTCGTCTGTCCGGAGGCGGCCGCGGGGCGCTTCGGTAGGGACGGATCCGGCTCGCCATTCTCCGCCGTTGCGCACGCGCTCGCCGAGCAGGTCGACGCGCGCCACCACGTCGGGGATCCACGCCGGATCGAGCTTGACCTTCAAGCGTGTCGGTCTTCTTGTCCAGATGGAAGCGCTGGAGCTCGACCAGTCCGCCGCGCCGCAACGTGAGCACGCCCTCGGCCGGCGCGAACGGCGCCGCCACCAGGAGCTCGGCCGTGTCGCCGCCGGCGTATTGCTTCTTGTCGGGCACGAGCTCGACGCGGTCGCGTTCTACGTTGGGGTTTTCCGGCGGATCCGCGCCCAGCACCCACAGCTCGATCTGGGTCTGGCTCGGGCGTCCGTGCTCGTCCTTGACGATGGCGGTGACCCGGTGGAGCCCGCCAGCCGTGGGTCGGCAGGCTGCAGCGCACGGCTCGCTCGGCGCTGGTGACGTCGCAGTGCTCCGTGTCGCTTCTCGCGCTGGATGGCTTTGCGTGCCGCGATAGGTCGATTTCTACGCGCGACATCGTGATCGCGACCGGGCGGTCCGGTTGACGAACTTGCCGTCGAGGTCCGTCACGATCACGTCGAGCTGCGCGTTCTGGCCCGAGCGCAGGAGCAACTGGCTCTCCGGGCGCAGCCCGACCGTCACGCCGGCGGGATGGACAAGCAGGCTGGTGCGCGCCGCCCAGGTCTGGCGGTTCACGTCCGTCACGTTGGCGGCGAGATCGATCTCGCGTGGGTACGCCGGGTCGAGCGCGTCGAAGTCGATGCGCAGCCGGTGGCGTGCCGTTCGGCGTCGGTCTTCGACTTCCAGCTCGCGGTGGCGCGCCGCGCCTCCTCGTCGCTGCCGCCCCACCACCGCCAGCGGCGCGGCTTGCCGAAGTGGTACGCCCTCGTGGTTCGGCGGCGTGAACGACGGCGTCCTGGGCGGTGACGTGCCAGGTGGTTTCCGCGCCGGCCGAGACCCCCACCCGCGAAGTACGTGGCCGAGACCGTGGCCAGGGCGTGCCTGCCGACGAAGTGCGGGCCCTGGCTGACCTGGGCGCCGACCTCGAATTCCGGGCGCCGGAACTCTTGGATGCAGGAAGCGTGCGAGCCGCGGCTGCCGTCGGGGCCGACGAGCTAGATGTGCCGCTGCCGAGGTTCGCGTTTCCGGTAGCTTGAACGACAGCGTTGAACGCGTCGCTGTCGTCGAGCGAGGCGCTGCCCTTGGCGATCTCGGCGCCGCGCGGATCGCGCACCGAGTAGTGGACCGGGCCGTGCGCGCGGATCCGCGCGACATCGCCTTCGGGACCGCCGGTGATCGCGGCGCAGCCAGCCCTTGACGTGGACGGACTCGCCCGGCTTGTACAGGTGGCGGTCATCGAACACGAACCAGCGCGTGTGACTCGCCGTGCGTGCGCGCTTCGAACGTGCCGGCGCCATGCATGCCCAGCACGCACACGCGATCGCCGTTGCGCGTGGCGACCAGCGAGTCGCCGCTGCGATCCGAGCGGCAGGCGCGCGATGCCGTCCTGCCCCGTCGTGCGCTGCCGCGCCGCCGGGCATCGACACGCGTCGCGCCAGCGACGGCCTTGCCCGTCTGCAGATCCGTCACCCAGGCATCGACGCTGCCGGCGTCCTTGAACGCCGTCAGTCCGAGCTTCGTCACCTGCACCCAGGCCCGCACCCACTGGCGCTCGCGGTAGCTCCAGCGATTCTTCGGCCTGGGCTGGTGCGGCGGCTCGACGACGGCGATCACCTGGCCGGCGCCTTGCTTCAGCGCCGGTCCGAGAGCGATGCGCGTCTGCGCAAGCGCGTCGCGCTCGCCCTTCGGGTGGACGATAGCGCGTCGCGACCAGACGGCCCGGCGGCGAGGTGACGCGCCCGTCGTAGTCCCACGCCCGCCGGAACTTGACGTAGGCGTCCCAGTCCTTCGGTTCCACGGCGTACAGCCGCACCTTCAGCGTCTTCCGGTTGACGCTGTACACGTCGAGCTTGGCGTCCGCCGCCGGGATCGAGCACGAGCATGTCGCTCTGCTCGGGAAACAGCGTCGGCTCCGCTTCGCCGACGTCGATCTTGCCATTGGCGGGCTGTTCCAGCGCCTGGCCGAAAGCGTCGTGGATCTCCGGCGAGAGCGAGATCACGTAGTGCGTGCGTCCCTTGCTCTGCCCGCGCACGTTCAGGTACCGGCCGCTCACGTCGACGTGCAGGCCTCTGAGCGGCGGCTCCACCGTGACCATCTTCGTGTCGAAGCTGTCGGCGTCGATCTGGTTCGACAGACGGATCGACCAGGCGGCCAGCGGCGGACAGCTGCCGGACCAGCCGCAGTTCGTGGTCTCGAGCCGGAGCGGTCCGTGGACGCGGAACGTCTCCCGCTGGGCGTGCTCCGTCAGAAGCGGGCCTTCAGCGCTCGGCGCGCCTTTGTCGAGCACCAGCGCCACCGTCGAGCCCTTCGGCAGATCCTCGGTGGGCTTGATGGCGATCCAGCGGTGCGGCTGTGCCTGGGTGGACAGCGGCCGCACGTTGTCGTCCTTGGCGATCTCCTCCTCGCTCGCCGCCCGGAACGGATGGCTGTCGCTGCCGGTGCGGAGCTCGAGGTGCGACAAGAGCGCGCTTTCGTCGATGCGTTGGTTGAACTCGGCGAAGACGACCGGCGCGGAGCTCCACCGGCAGGCCATACCTTTCCGGATACGCATCCTTGATCGCGAGCGTGGGCGTGGTGAACGACCATGTTGCGGCCCCGGACAGCGTGTGCCCGGACGCGGCGCGCGTACCGGCCGGCACTGTCACGCTGTAGCGCGTGGCTGCAGGGAAGCGCTCGCCCTTCGGTTCGAAGAACAGCGTCCGCGTGCCGACCCAGCGCCACTTGCCCGGAGGTTCCGGCGACAGTCGCACCGGCGCGTCGCTCTTCGCGAGCTCGCCGTGGCTGGTCACGGCGACCATCGGCTCGGAGAAGGTGATCGACAGGTTCGGCGCCACGGGCACGTCGCCCTCGGGCGCGTGGCGGACAACCGAAAGCGCGCGCCTGCTGGTCGCCGCCGGCGGCGGACCGGCGCTGACCGCCGGAGGGAAGGAGGTCTTCAGCGTCTCGCCAGGTCGCGGTGGAGGGGATCGACTTGGCGCGCAGCGCAACGGTCTTTCTCTGGGCAGACTTCTTGAACGGCGGCAGGCGCGCGATCACGCGCGCCGCGTCCTTGGCGCCGAGCGGCGTCGCGCGAACCAGCCGCGCGCTGGATGCAGGTTCGGGATCGGCGTTGCTCAGCCGGAAGCCGAGCCCCGACTTCGACTCGCGCCACACCACCTTCTCGGCCTTCGCGGCCACCTTCGGCGCCGGCTTCGGCGGCGCTTTCGGCGGCGGCGCCCCCGGACAGCCCACCACCAGCACCGCCAGCGCCAGCACCCACCATCTCGCAGCGTGCATCGATTCCTCCTCGCCCGGACCCGACCCTACCACCGCCGGGAGCGCGGCCGACTGATCGACGTCCGGGGGGTCCGAAGGATTTGCGGGGGATGCCGGTTTCAGGAAATGCCGCTACGAAATAGCCCCAGCGGGTGGCTCTAGTCCGCCGGATCGTACGGATCGGTGCCGTTCGCCTTCTCTGTCGAGTCCGGCACGCCGTCGGCATCGTAGTCGTCGACGGGCGGCGCGGTGATGATGACCTCCGGCGGATTGCCGGCGAGGTCGCTCTTGAAGAAGTGGACGAGCGCGGCGATGTGCTCGCGGATCGGCAGCTCAATCGTGATCGGGTGCTTGATCTTCGGCCAGCGATTCGCGGGGTCGGGTTGCGGATCGCCGGGCATGAACTGCCGCGAGGTGAAGTGGAGATCGCCGAGGCCGTGGTTGTTGGGTGAGTACTGCACGGCCGCGCCCGTGCGGTTGCCAAAGTTGCCCGAAAGCGGCGCGCTCTTCTTGGCGACCCCCTCGATGTCGCGGATCGTGGGCCCTGCGAGCGGGATCCCGAACGCGCCGATCAGAGCGGTCGTGGCGATGTTCGGCATCACCTCGTCGTCGACGGAGTAGCTGAGCAAGAGCGAGGGGCGACGCGCCGGGGGCGGGTCGAAGAGCGATGGCCCGAACACGTGCGGCGCGTAGTCGATGGGATCCCCCGGCTCCGTTGCCATCGCCATGAGCTGTACGGCCGGGTGGTACTGGTCGAGGATATCGTCGCCCTGGACGCCGAACGCGCTGCTCGCCAGGCTCTCGACGATTGCGTGCAACTGGGAAGAGTTGGGAGCGATGAACTCGACGAACGCGCCGCCCGGGACGTCCACCGCGGAAGCGCGCAGGTCCGGCTCCACCGCCGTGGTGATGGATCCCATCATGCCGCCTAGCGATTGCCCGCTCCAGTAGATGTGCGATGCGTCGAGCTTCGGCGTCGTGCCGCCGAGCGCCGGCGCCAGAGCCGAAAGGTCGAGAGCAGGATTTTCTATCATGCGGACCAGACTGCATTCGTCGAGTACGGTCTGGCGGAAGCTGTCACGGACCGTGACGAAGTCGGTGAAGCCCCCGAAGAACCCCAGCGGCAGACCCGGGCGATCCGGAAGCCCGTCCGGGCCCGCGTAGCTGCCCTTGAAGTTGTTCGCGTCGTCGGGAATGCCGGTACGCAGACCGTGTCCCACGTCGTCGATGGCGACCTCGGCGAAGCCGGCGCGGGCGAACTCGTTGGCGAACGCGAACATGCTGCTGCGGTCGGCCTCGAGCCCGTGGCCGTAGATGATCACCGGATAGCCCGCCGCGCTCGGCGGCGGTGCTTTCGGGATCATGATCGTCACCGGGATCTTCGCTTTGGGATCGGCGACGATGGCGCTGCCGTCCGCGGCGTGCTCGATGTGGTGGGTCACCGGGTCGGCAAACGCTGGCGAAACGATGGCGCCGCTGGCGACGGCGCCTATCTGGTCGTGGGCGGGGCCGCCGGGATTGTCCGATCCGGGCCACTCCTTGCCCTGGGCGTCCTTGTCCGGCGTACCCATCCACGAATCCAGATCGGGCGTGGTGGCCACGCCGAAGATCGCGGCGTGGTAGGGCGACGCACCCGCCTTGTCGAGAAGGAGCTGCGGAGCGGGGAAGTCCTTCCTCAGGCGATTGCGGAGCTCCGCCAGCTCGAACACCATTTTCGACGTGGTGAACACCGCGAGCCCCGCAATATCGCCGGCAGACGCAACCTTGCCGCTGCTTTCCAGGGTGTCGAGCGCGTCGCCGTAGAGCGTCTCGGCCGGGCTCTTGCGCGCCGCACCGGTCATCCTTTCGATCGACCCGAGGGCGCTGTCCGCGGCGAGCGCGTGACCTCGCGCATCGCGGACCTTTTTCGTCACCGCCACCGCGTAGCGCACGCCTGGCGCCAACACCGTGCCCGGCCGCGGCAGCACGCTGATGCATTGGAGCGACGGCAAGAAGCGCGCGCGCACCGGGTAGCTCCTGCCGCGATCGGGCGACGCGGCGTCAACGTCGACCAGCAGCAGCGCGCCGTCCGCCGAAAGGCTCGCGGCGTCGACGGCGCCGCTGGTGAAAAAGACGGTCGCGGTCGCGCGCCCGAAGCCGTCCATTCCGCCGAGCGCTTTCTGGATCACGCTGGTCTGCCGCGATGCCACTCGTTCGAACCCCTGGATTGCGGCGGACACGCGCCCGTCGGCACCGCGGTAGAGATCGCTCGGGAACGGGACGTCGCCATACGCGGGCAGCGCGCCGTCGCCGGGCCTGAACACGATCACCGTCGGCTTCCGCGCCACTTCGGGCGAGGAGCACGCCGACAGCGCAGTGAGCGCCAGCACCAGGGCGAGGATGCGCATGACCCCGGAGTCTACCCTGCCTTGGCCGCGCCGTCGCACGAGCAACGGCGCCGGCGTCTCGTTGGACCAGGTGTTCTTCGACAGGTTGAACGACCACACCTTGTAGCGAAGCTGCTCGCGGTTCAGCGCGCGGCGACCATGTTCAGCGTGCCACAGTAGCTGCACTGGACCTCGCCGAGCCCCTTGGGCAGCGGCGCCCCACACCGGCTGCAGACGACGGCACCGACCACCGGGGGGGCGGCGGCGTTGGGACCTCCGCCCCAGGCCGGCCCGCGGGGCACTTCCTGCCCTCCCGGGAGGCTTGCACCGAGTGCCTGCGTCACCGCCTGCACGTCGCGCGCGATCGGCGTCGCGTCGCCGCCGACCCCGCGCTTTGCCAGAAACTCGTGCACCTCGAGGACCACGAGATCGATCATTTCCTCATCGTCGATCATGTCGCATTTCGAGAGGTAGACGGCGACAACCGGAAGCTTGGCGCTCTGTGCGAGCTCCACGTGCCGGAGCGGCTCCGGCATCATGCCGTCCGGTGCGCTGACGATCAGCACGGCGGCGTCCGCTCCGCCCCGCAGGTACTGCTCGAGCTGCGCCGCCGGCACATCCACCCACTCGAAACTCTGGCGCAACCCCGCCGCCAGCGTCGATTTGTCATCACCGTCGGAACCGAGCAACAGGACTTTCACCGAGGAACGATATGCTGGCTCCCGCCACGACACAACAACAACGTCGGGCCCAGGCCGCCGCCGGAAGTCGCTCAGCGGCAGGCGGGGTGATCGCGCGTCGCGTCGCAGCCGCGCGCACACGTCTTGACGAGCTCGAAGCGACTGTCGGCAGAACACTGCAGGAGCGCCTTCTTGTCGAGCCGGCACGCGTGGTCGCCTTTCACACAGGCGTCGCCGACCTTGGCGAGGTTCGCGTCGCAGTGGAGGGTCGTCATGCCCGCCACGGGATCATGTGCCATGGTGCAACCCTTGGGGCCCCGGCACGTCATCATGATCTCGTACTGCCCGTTGACGCACTGGAACACGGCGTCGTGCGTAGTGGAACACGCCTTGGCGTCGTGACGGTTGCAGGGGTCGCCCGCCTTGGCGATGAAGCTGTCGCAGTGCACCCTTGAATGGCCGTGTGCCTCCGGGGTCGTCCGGCAGCCGTCGGGCCCGCGGCACGTGGCGGAGACCTTCCACTGCGAGCCGTCGCATTCCAGTTCTGCCTTGCGATCCGTCGAGCAGGTGTAGTCGTCGTGCGTGTCGCACGGATCGTGGACGCCGGCGACGGTGTAGTCGCAGGTTATCCGTTTGCCGCTCTCGAGAACTCTACAGCCCTTCGGACCCTTGCAGGCATTGACGACGGTGAGGCGCGCTTGCTCGCAGTGCAGCTCGATCCTGCCGTCGGCAGAGCACGCCCAGGACAGCCCGTTGCACGGCGCGTCCGCGCTGGCGATCCCCGCGAACGGCTTGTGCGCCAGGAGCCGCGGACCGAAGAGCACGGCAACGAACGCGATGGAAACGAACGCGACACCCGCGATGGACATGCTCTTGATGGTCGAGCGCCGCCTCGCGCGGGTCGCGGCGGCGAGCTCGGCGTCGAGCTCGTCGTCGGGCGAGGTCCACAGGTAGAACGACGGCACGCGCCGCTCGTCGAGCTCGCGCTCGACCTCCGGCGAGAGCCGGTTCTGCGCGCCGCAGTAGGTACACGTTGGCTGGTTCGTTGTGCCGTCGACCTGCATGGGCGCGCCGCAGTTCGAGCATGGAACGCTGAGCAGCGCCCCTGCCCCGCCGGGCGCCGTGCCGCCGACGACCGCCGAGCAGAGCGAGTCGCGCCAGGCTTCGGGCCGCGCCATGCCCACCGGCAGCGGCGCGAGCGAAACGTGACTGGAGCAGGAGGCGCAGACGAAAACCGGCGCCGCCGCGGACAGGGCAGCCGTGATAGTGGCGTCGTCTATCGTCGCTCGACAGGCCTTGCAGCACACGCCGCCGGTACGCGTCTCGCCGAGCACGCGCTCACCGCCGAGGACCGTGCGATCTCCGTCTGCGAGCACCCAGCGCCACGCTCTGGCGTCGACCGGTTCGTGGCGATGACACGAGGGACAATCGACGCTCGTTACCAGTGAATCGAGCTGGAGCGGATGCCCACATCCCGTGCAGACCGTATGGACGATGACCTTCTTGGCCGGCATGGTTCCGCCAATATAGGCGAAGTCGCCAAGGGCACCAGTCCAGCTTCGTTTCCGAGGTGCAGCGCGGATTGCAGAGCCGGGGACCTCTGGCCCCGCTCGTGGAGTGACGCGCGCTCGGCACTGGAGTACTCTGCTTTTCGTGACACGCTTCGTTCGTGGGGGCCTGGTTCTCGGGATGGCACTTCTCCTGCCGTTCTGCTCGTCGTCGAACAGCGACCTGGCGTGCAACATCGGGGTGGTCGAGGCGTGCACGTGCTCGAGCGGTGCAAAGGGGGTGCGCACGTGTTCCGACGGTACGGCGTGGAGCGCGTGCAGCTGCAACAACACGGACGGCGGCATGGACAGCTCCGCGGGAGCCGCCGGCACCGGCGCGTCCGGCAACGGCGGTAGTAGCGGCAGCGGCGGCAGCGGGGCAAGCAGCGGTAGCCGTGGCACGGCTGGCCAGGACGCGTCGGCGGGCAGCGGCGGTGTGGCAGGCGGCGGAGCGACAGGCGGCGGCGCGGGCGACGGCGGCATCGTGGACGGCGGAACATGCCCGTCCGGTTCGGCGACGAACCTGACGGGAAGCTGCGACATCGTCGCCCAGGATTGCGGCGCGGGCTTGACCTGCAGCGTCGTGGCCGACGACGCCGGCCAGTACCACACTGGCTGCGTCGATCTCGGCAATGGCTCCGCCCAGCTTGGCGAAGCGTGCACGAGCCACACCGACTGCGCCGCCGGTTTGCGTTGCGTGCTCTCGAAGTGCTCGCGCGCCTGCTGCGGCGCGCTGGAAGGCCCGCTGTGCGGTTCCAGCGGCGCGTGTGATCTGGATATCACCTACCCCGGCAACGCCTTCGTGAAGGTGTGCACGTTCGCGCCACCGTGCACGCCCTGGGCGCACGACTGTCCGTCGTCGGGACCGGAAACCGACTGCCATGCTGCCGGCGGCGACAAGTTCAAGTGCAGCTTCCCCAACTACAACCTGGATGCCGGCTCCACCGAGGGCCAGCCCTGCACGTACGTGAACGATTGCCAGGATTCGCAGTACTGCCTGTACGGAAGCGCGGACGCCGGCTCCGGCACCTGCCGCTGGCTGTGCAAGGCTTCCGACAGCGGCGCGCCCGACGCCGGAACCGTGGGCGGAACACCGGGGCTGGGCGGTTGTCCCAGCAGCCAGACCTGCCACGCTTTCGGCAGTCCGGCCTGGCTCGGCGTGTGCAGACCCTGACGCCGGCCTGACACGAACGGCGCTCAGGGCGCCTGTTCGGCGACCGACTCCGGAACCTCGGTCAGCTCCTCGCCCAGATGCAGCCGCACCTGGTCCGCGGGCAGCCGGACGACGATCGCCCAGACGTAGCAGACGAGCGACAGGACGAAGAGCGCGAAAAAGCCTGTACCGAAGCCGAGCCAACCGCGACCGTTACCGAAACTGCCGATGTAGCTGCAGGCGCCCAGACCGATGAGCCACGGGAAAACCCACGAGCCGGCCTTCCACTGGTAGCCGTGGCGGCCCGCGCCGCTGAACAGATGCTGGACCACGAGCAGCACGAAGCCGAGGCCCACGGCGATGAAGAGCTTCTTGTTGATGTCCCAGCCGGTCCAGTAGACGACAAGGTTCGACGACCAGAAGGCGATGAACGGAATGACGTCGCCGAACGGGACGCGGAAGGGGCGCTTCTGCTCCGGCAGCTCGCGGCGGAGCGCGCCCATGACGAGCGGGCCCGAGCCGAAGGAGAGCACCGACGCCGAGGTGATAAAGCCCACCAGCTGCTGCCAGCCGGGAAACGGCAAGAAGAAGATCAGGCCGACGACGAAGGCAAGGATGAGGCTGATCCAGGGGACGCCGTGGCGGTTGAGGCGGGCGAGCGCCTGGGGGGCGTTGCCGTTCTTGCCCATCGCGTACGAGAGGCGCGCGGTCGTGGTCGTGTAGATGAGTCCGGTGTCGGCGGGCGAGACGATCGCGTCGAAGTAGAGCAGCCCGGCGAGCCAGCCGATGCCCAGGATCTTGGCGATGCCGGCGAGCGGACCGAAGTCGCCCTTGAACTCGAGGTGGTGCCAGCCGTGGACGAGCGCTTCGGCGGGCAGCGCGCCGAGGAAGGCCACCTGGAGCAGGATGTAGATGACCCCGGTAATGAGCACCGAGCCGATGACAGCGATCGGCACTGCGCGGTGCGGATCTGCACTCTCGCCGGCCAGCTCGACGCCCTGACGGAAACCGAGATAGGAAAAGACGATGCCCGTCGTGGCGATCGCCGAGAGCACGTTGTGCCAGCCCATCGGCGCGAAGCCGCCGTGGTCCATCACGCCGTGCCAGCCCGCCGGTGCGACAACGCCGCGGGCAGCGTCCGCGTGCGGCATCAAGCCAGCAGCGAGCAGCACGACGACCGCGAGCGTGATGATCAAGAGCTTCCACCAGACAATGAGCGTGTTGAAGCGAGCGAACCACTTAACGCCGTAGAAGTTCACCGCGACGAATATCGCCATCATTGCCACGGCCACCGCGTAGCCGCCGGGGGCGAGGACCTTCACGCCCTGGACCGAGTGGGTGAGCCACGGGACGTAGTTGGTCGCGTACTGGAGAGCCGCTTCGACCTCGATGGGAGCGACCGAGGCCGCCGCGAGCCAGTTGACCCAGCCGGCCGTGTACGAGGCGAAACTGCCGAAGCCGAAGTGCGGGTAGCGGACTACGCCGCCCGAGACCGGGAACATCGCGCCCAGCTCTGCGTAGGCGAGCGCGATGAACAGGATCATCACGGCGCCGAGGGCCCAGGAGACGATCGCGGCGGGGCCGGCTTCCTTGGCGGCGTAGAAGGCGCCGAAGAGCCAACCGCTGCCGATGATCGCGCCCACGCCGGCGAACAAGAGGCCCACCAACCGGATGTCCCGCCTGAGGCCGTGCCCACCGGCGGGCGTCTCCTGCTCTACTTCGACGCCGCTCATGCTACCTCCGCTCGTATCGTTCTGCCCGCGCTGACAAAGTGAGGCGGCACGCTAGCCCAGGTGCGCCCGGCCGTCAGTCGCTCCGGGCCAGAAAATCGCTGCAAGCAGCGCTCTATCCGCCACCACAGAAGCCGACAACGCCGTCTGGACCCTTCTGCGGGTCGTTTCCCCCGTTGAAAATCCGGCTCCGGGCGGCCGCCGTGCCGAGGCGTAGCGAGGTCGACGCGGGCAAGCGACTTGGCTTGACGACGAGGAAGCCCGGCGGCGCTATCGCGAGCGCCATGTTCCGGGACACCGGCTGTACCTGGCCGAGGGGGAGCCGGAACGCGGGCGTCGCTTTCGCCTCGCGGATGGTAGCATCCAGGCGGAGCCGATTCGTTCCACCTGAAAGTCGAGCAGCTCCTGGCGAAGGCGCGAGAGGAAGCATGACGACCGCGAACACAGGGCCGGACAGCACCACGCAGCCCTCGAAGGGGCTGGGCATCGGGCTGTGGATTGTGCAGGGCCTGCTGGCGCTCACGTTCGTCGGCACGGGCCTGTGGAAGCTAGCCACGCCTGTCCCGTGTGCCGCGCTCATGGCGAGCGCTGTGGTCTTCCACTTCTCCCGCGGCGAGGGGGCGAACACGTGGTTCAACTTCCTGCTCGCAGCGCTCGCGCTCTTCGTCGCGTGGGGCCGCCGCACGAAGGCGCCGATCGCGCCGCGCGGGTGAGCGGCGCGCAGGTGGCGTCATGACGTTGCTGGTTTCGCGCAGCTTCCGCCGCGTGGGGCGGAGCGCACTCGAGTGGGGAGCGCCGACGACCGCCGGTGGCGTGCTGCTCGGTCTCGTGTCGCTGCTTGTGGACAGCGCACTGCGGCACGTCTGGGGCGCCTCTCCCCTGCAGCATGTGGAGGTGTCGCTGTGGCTCGTGTCCGCCTTCGGCGGGGGGATGGGGATGTTGCTCTGGACCGGGGTCGCGCTGGAGACACGCCTGGCGCGGCGCGTGCCGCGTGGATTGCGCCGGGCTCGCCCGCTCCTGTATGCCTGTGTCGTCGGGCTCCTGACATACGAGACCGCGGAGTGGCTGTTTTCGGGCGAACGCGTAGGGCGCACTGTGCTGGCACGAGTCGGGCCGCCGGCTCTGGTCGGCGCGATGATGCTGGGCGCGGCGCTCGTCTTCATCTGCTATCGCCGTGCGTACAGGGCATCCGCGGACCGGCTGGGTCCTGCATTGTGGGTGAGCGCCTGCTCGGTCCTTGTCGCCGCACTGCTTACCGCCGTGGACCTCGGCGTGCTGGTCTCGCTCTACGATCGACTGCACACGCTGCTCCAGGCCATGGCATGGGCGCTTCTGCTTCCGGTTGCCACTTTCTGGCTGGCCCGCGCCGCGAGGGCTTCGAGGAGCGTGCTGCATGCGGTGCGTGGATGCGCGGCGTTCGGCGTGATGGCTGTGACGAGCTTGTTCGCGTCACATGCGCTCCGGGCAAGTGCGGAGAATGCGCTCTCCCATACCTGGCGGGAACAGCTTCTCGTCGGGCGCGCGCAGCGGTGGCTGTCGCGGCTTGACTTGTGGCTCGAGAACCCCTGGCTCGAGCATCGACGCAATCTCGATAGCCGGGCCCTGCGGGTCGCGCGGCTGCTCGACCGCTACGGCATCACCACGCCAAGCCTGGCGCCCAGCTGGACGACAGCGGCACACATCCCGGAAGCGCGCGCTTCTCGAGCCGATACGCTGCGCCGGTCGGCCTTCCCGCCGGGTGCGGGCAGACCCGATGTCGTGGTCTTCTTCGTCGACACGCTGCGCGCCGACGTGGCGTCCGACGCCCGGCTGATGCCCCGGCTCGCTCGATTCCGGAAGTCGGCGCTGGACTTCAAGCGCGCCTACGCTTCAGGCACCGACACGGCGACCTCCCTGCCGGGCCTGTTCGGTGGTGCCTACGTGCCTGGAGACGCGAACACGTCGTTGCAGGCCGCAGCGCTCGAGGGAAAGTACAGCTCCACACTGATCATCCCGCGCTCGGCTCGGGAGTACCTGGCCAAGCGTCGCCCGGGGTTCCACTTCTCGCGAACGGAAGAGGTTCGCGACTACGATGCCGGACAGCATGTGTGGGGCTATGGTGCGACCGAGCCGTCCTCGTCCAGAGTGGTAGACCGCGCGATAGCGCGGCTCGGGGCGAAGGGTGAGCGGCCGCAGTTGCTGTGGGTCTACGTCTACGACGTGCATGACTGGCGCGAGCTGGACGACAGGTTCGTCGAGTCTGCGGCACGCCGCGCCGGGGTCGCCGAACGCGGAGACCGCAGCTGGCGCTATCGGGCGGTGGCGGCGGAGGTCGACGTGCAGTTCGGGCGGTTGCTCGACGCAATAGACCAGCTGGGTCGACGGCGACGAACGATCGTTCTGTTCGTGGCGGATCACGGCGAGGCACTCGGACAGAACGGCTTCTGGGTTCACACCTACTATCTCTGGGAGTCGCTTTTGAGGGTTCCGCTCGTACTGCGCGTTCCGGGCATCGAGCCGCGGGTCGTTGATAGCTTCGTCTCCCTGGCCGACATTCCTCCTACGCTCGCGCCCTTCATGCGTCGGCACGCTCGTCCCGGCTGGCAGGGCGAGGATCTACTCCTGCGAGTGGTGGCTCCGGGGGCGACACGCACCCGACCGATCCTGTTTACCTCATCGGCGGGGGGGCACCCCGCACAGATCGGGCTTCTCGATATCGAGCATCGCGGCAAGCTGGTGCTGCACATCGGTGCGCCCCGTCCGGAATACTATTCGCTGGACGCGGCCGACCCGGACGCGCGCGACCTGGCACCCGGGCTTCCAGTGCGCACTGCCTCGCTACTGCAGAGTCTGGTGCATGCACCGAACTTCCCGCGCTAGCTCGGAGCCGTTGGCGAGTGTTGCAGCCGACGGGTGGTCACGCTAGGATTGTATCTTCTTGCTTCTGCGTCGATGGGAGGCGCGTCTTGTCGGGGGCCTTGCGGAAACTCTTTGGCTCTGGCGCCGTCGTACTCGGCGTCACGGCGGCTTGCGGCGCGCGCACGGGGCTGCATGCCCATGGCGGCTCGCTCCAGTGCGTGGCGCTCGACGCGCAGGCAGAGCACTCGCGCCTCGTCGTGTTCGTCATGCTCGACACGTCGGGCTCGATGACGTTCGAGACTGCGGACGGCGAGAGCAAGGCAAAAGCCGTCAGCGACGCGCTCTCGGAGTTCTTCAGGGATTCGGCGTCCGCCGGCATCGGCGTGGGCGAGGCGTTCTTCCCGATCCACCGGCTGGACATACCCGACCGCTGCCGATCCGACGCCGATTGCGGGGGCGTGACCGACGCGTGCAGCCTCAGCGGCGGGCTCTGCATCCCGAGCCAGGAGACGACCTGCGTGACGGACGCGGACTGCCAGGGCACGAGCGACCCCACCGACAAGTGCTACCAGGTCGGCGTCTGCGCGGATGATCTGCAGACGCTCTGCGCGCTCGATTCATCGACTACGAAGATCTGTCACGCGGGCGCGGCCTGCGTGGAACTCGGGAACTGCCTCGACTGGGCCTCCTGCAACGCCGACGACTACGCCAAGCTCGTCGTGGACGTCGGAACGCTGCCAGCGGCGCGTGGCCAGCTGCTACTGGGTCTCGAGACGCGCGTTCCCAAAGGCACCACGCCCACGCTGCCGGCGCTCCAGGGTGCGCTCTCGACCGGCGGTGCCTGGCAGGACGCCCATCCCAGCGACAAGGCCATCGTCCTGTTCGCGACCGACGGACTGCCGACCACCTGCAACCCGGGGAGCCCGCCGGCGTTTCCAGAGGGCTCACAGGGTATTTTGAACGTGGTGAACGCCGCGAAGAAGGGCGTCGCGGGCGGCGTCCAGACGTTCGTGGTCGGCGTGTTCGCGCCGGACGAAGAGCACAAGGCCCAAGCGGCGCTCGACCGCATCGCCCAGGGGGGCGGGACGAAGCAGGCCTTCATCGCCACTACCGACAGCCACGTCTCCGCCGAGCTCATCGCCGCGTTCGACGACATACGCCGCCGCGCGGGCGCTTGCGAGTACTCCATCCCCTGGCCGAAACCCGGCGGGATCGATCCGTCGACACTGACGGTAGCCGCCGGCGGCGCTCCCGTCCCTCGCGTCGCGTCGGCGACGGCCTGCGACTCTACGGGCGGCTTCTACTTCGACCGGGCGCCCGCGCCGGGCGCCCCGCCGCACCGCGTGATCCTGTGTCCCGCGACGTGCGGCGCCAACCCACCCTCGACGCTCCACATGGAAGGCAGCTGCCGTGCGGTACCTTGAGCTCTGGGCCGCGCTGCTCGCCCTCGCCGGCGCGGCGCTCGCCGGGTGCGGCCAGCCGAGGGGCTGCATCGGGGGCTGCGGCGCAGCAGCGCCGGACGCTGGAAGCGAGGCCGAGGCCGGTCTTCCGCTTCCGCCCGCCTGTCCCGTGCATCGCATGTGCCCACACGTGATCGATGTCCACCAGACATCGGCGGTGTCCCTCGGCGACGAGAACCGCGGCACCGTCTACCTCGGCAACGCCGTCTACACGCCGGTCGGGCCGGCGGTGTCGTGGGTGTCCATGCCGCTGCACGCGGGCGACCCTCGCCACGCCGGCGTGGCCCTGCTGTCCCAGGGCAAGGTAGCCGGTTTCGTCGAAAACGTGCCGGCGGATGCGTACCCGGAAGCCCCTCCGCTATTCCAACGCGACAACGAGCTCGATCTCGTCGTGCCTTCGACCAGCTACGACCACGTGGTCCGGGTCCCGCTGGACACATTCGTGCCCAGCGATCCTGTGCCCGTTCCCATCTCCGGAATGGAGCACGATCCGCCGGCGGTGCTGGGGATCGGCCAGACCCTGGCCGCTATCGTGAAGCCCTCGTATCACCTCGTGTTCGTCGATTCGACGCTGAGCCAGCGTTTGCTCGACAAGCCGATCCTCTCGGGCGATACGCTCACAGCGACCTGCAACGGGTTCTTGGCGGTCAATACCGGAACAGGGCGGGCCCAGCCCTTCGACACGTTGGGCAACGCGGTCGGACCCGCGGTCACATGGGGGGGAGGCCCCGTCCACAATCCGGTGTGGGACGGCGCTTCCGTGGTGGTCGGCCAGGGGGACAAGATTGTCGAGCTCGCCAGCAACGGCAGCGTCAGGAGCACGACTCCGACAGGCGCGACCGTAGCAGTCGGCACGGACGACGGGCTGCTCGCCACGATGGTGATTTCCGGTCCGTTCGTCCTGCGCACGCTCGAGCGGGGCACGGGAACCGTGCTCGACCAGCAGGACTACTTCCCCGGCGAGGTGGCGGTGGCCGGCGACCACGCCGTGTACTTCGCCGAGTCGAGCGGCTACGCCGGAACCAGTATCCTCTGGGCGTGGGTCCAGTGCGGGGAATAGTCGCGGGCCGTCGCGAGAACGAGGTCGGCCGATGGGAGCGTGCGCTCCGGCCGCGACTGTGGGAGGACGGTCGGGCAATGAGCGACGACATCGAGGAGCCGACCGCCGAGCAGCTCCGCGAGCTCGGCGCGGCGCTCACCCAGCTCGAGAGCGAGCTGGAGAGTGCGCTCGCGCTGGCCCGCGACAGCAGCAAGCCCGTCGAGCTCGACCAGGCCGCCGTCGGCCGCATCTCGCGCACCGACGCCCTCCAGCAACAGCAGATGGCGCTCGCCACCGTGCGCAACGCCGAGCGGCGCCTCGCGCAGGTCAAGCGCGCGCTCGCCGCGCACGCCTCGGGCGACTACGGCGCCTGCCTCGAGTGCGGCGAGCCCATCGCCTACCGCCGACTGCGCTCCCGACCCGAAACGGCCCTCTGCCTGCAATGCCAGAGCGCGCGCGAAGGACGCTAATCCCGCACGAAGTGCAGCTCCACGCCTCGCAGCTTCCGCGTTTGCGGGACCCCCGCCAAAGGCCAGCTTCCACGCGGCTCCGAACGCGCGTATCGTGGACAGCAGCCATGGCTCGCTGGGCGCTCGTTCTGGTACCGGTTCTCGTGTTCGCGGGCTGCGCGAAGCAGGCGCCGATCGGCTACGACCCGGTGTCGCCCGACGAGCCCACGCGGGCCGAGGCTCCGCCGACCGGCGGCGCTGTCGTCGACTTCGGCGCCAAGGTCGCAGACGTGCGCGCGAAGTGCGCTGCCGAGCGAGGCGCCTTTTCGCAGTCGGGCAAGGTCAGCACGTGCGTCACGCCCCACGCCGCGCTCGGCGCGGCGTTGATCACGCTGGTGGAGTATTGCGGTGGCGCTGCGTGCCGCATCCACACCGTGCTCATGCTCGAGCATGCGGACGCGACCAGCTGGCTCGTGCCGTTCGCCCATCTGCGCGGCCAGTTGCTGGAGAAGTTCGGCGACCCCGACCAGAACGACACACAGTTCCCAGCCGATTGCCAGCAGGACTTCGCCGGTTGCGTGAAGAGCGGCGCGGCGTCGGCGCTGCTGCAATGGCGCTGGGACGACGGCCACGCCGTGATGCTGCGCATCGGGCCGATCCGGCGGATCCCGGCTGCCATCAGCGTGTCGTATTCCGACGCACACGGAGCGCTGAAGCACTGACATGAGATCGGCCCGCGCTACGCGTCCGTGTGCAACGCAGTGCACGGCGTAGCTCGCTGTCGATGGCGGCCTACGAGTCGACTGGCACAAGCGAGCCCTGCTCAGCCGCGCCGCGCGTACACGCGCGTGAAGTCGACGAGGTCGCTACCGAGCGCTGGATACACCAGCGGTCCGGTGCGGCGTTCGCGCCACTCGGCCCAGTCGTCGCCGAACAACTCCGAGGGATGCGGCGTGCGCTCCGCACCGAGGCCACACGCCCGGTCCCCCGCCCGGCAGTGGCGCTCACACCCCCAGCACACGCGCTCGGGATGCGCTGGACGTACGGGCGCCGCGCTCATGCCAAGGTCCATGCGGCGCACGCGGAGCCGCGTCGATGACATGGATCAGCTGGCGCGGCGCGCAAGGACTGCCGGCTCGCTCTCGAACAGCAAAGCGAAGCCGATAGCGCGGCCGCAACGCCCCTTCAGGGTTCGACGCAGTGGAGTCGCCTCACGCTGGCAGACCAGTAGCCACCGGCGCAACGGTCTCCATTGCACTGGCCGCTGCAGCAGTCCTCGCTGCTCCGACATGCCCCGCCCTTGGCGAGGCAGCCGCAGAACGCGCGCTTGGCGCCGCAGTGCACGTCGTTCGGCCACTTCATGCGGGCGCATTGGCAGGGCTCCGCGTCGAGAGGCCAGCTGGGACACGCGCCACCGCTCTGATAGCTCGCCTCGCTGAAGCAGCGCTCGAGTAGCGGGGCGCCGAAGCGGCGGGCCATCCACGCGCGCGCTTGGACTTCGCCATACGCATCCTTCCGCGCCAGCCGGGTGCGCGCTCGTTCGGCTGCTTCGCAGGCGGACAACGTCACGCTCTTGAATTCCAGGAACATGACCGTGCCGAGCGCCGCTGCCAGCGCGGCGCCCGACACCAAGCCGACGAGCTGACGCTGGGCACGCGAGCGGTCCGCGGATGTACCGCGTCTGTCTGCGACATACACGGCGTGGAGAACGAACCCCAGCATGACCAGCCCCGCGCCGAGCGCGTAGTACATCCCGAGCACCGCCAACACGACGAGCGGAATGACCAACCCGATGGCCGCCGAACGCAGTAGCGGGCGGGGTTTCCCGCGTTCTTCTTCCCCTCTCGCCATGGCCTGGCGCCACTCTAGTCGGGCGTCCGCGGAATTCCACGTACAGGAACTTCTTGTCCGGGGAGAAGGCGATGCCGTTCGGTCGCGACAGGTTCTTGTCGAGTAGCTGCAGCGAGCTTTGATACCAGCGGAAGACGCCGTTGAAGCCGAGCTTCTTGGCCGGGTCGTCGTCCTGCAGGGAGGCCCCCCTCCTCGCCAGCAAGCTCATCCGGCCTTGGGCGCCCCCACGCCGCCCCCAAGCGCCGCGGCGGGCGTGGCCTTCGCGAGCGCAAGCGGCCCCCGAGGCGGAGCCACCGCGGCTCGCGCGCGTCACGAAACTGCGCCGCGTGCGGAGCCGAGGTTGGCCGCGAGCACTCGAAGGCCGCGCACGACGCGGAGCGCGCCGTGCAGCGGGAACGTGCAGGACGTGCAGCGCCTACGGCACGTACCCGTCGCGCAGCCAGTCGCCGCGACCCGTGCCCCAGAGCACACAATTGTCCGTCGCGCCCGGCAGATCCCAGATCTGGACCCCGCCCTTGCCACCGCCCAGCGTGTCCTTGAGCGAAATCACCAGTTCGAGCTTCCCGTCGCCGTTCAAATCCGCCACCGACGGCGGCGCCATGCTGCCGCGGCCGTAGAGCGGCACCTTGTAGAGCTGCTTGCCCGCATCGTCCAGGATGATGAGGTTCGCCGGCGTGTCCGGCTTGCCCGGCGAACCCGACGAGTACGTGTTGAAGATGATCTCAGGTGCCCCGTCGCCGTTCAGATCCACGATCAGCGCCTCGCTCGCGCCGGTGTAGGGCGAGCTTGTGGTCCCGAACGTGTACGTCCACAGCAGCGTCCCATCCGAGCGGTACGCGTACATCTTGCCGTCCGAAGCCGGCACCACGATCTCGCGCCCCGGCTTGCCGTCGAGGTCCGCCACCGACGGGCTCGGCTCCGTCGACACCATGTTGTTGGTGAGCGAGGGCTTCAGGGGCGCGCCGGTGTTCTTCGGCGACACCCAGCCGCTCGGGCGCGTCATGTCGCTGTTCAGCACCCAGACCGTCTTGCCCTGGCTTGTCGTGCTGGTCGTGCTCTCGTGGTTGCCAACCAGCACGATCTGGTGCTTGCCGCTGTTGGTGATGTCGGCGATGACCGGCGGCGAGTCGGTGAACTCGCTGCGAGAGCCGTTGCCCCAGCCCTGTTCCGACAGCTTGAGGTCGTTGTACGCCTCCACGGCCGTGATCACGCGGTCGGTAAAGGCCGGTGCCGTGGGGAACGGCGTACCGTCGCCCTTGAACACGCCGAAGCCGATGGCGTCGTAGGTCGAGATCACGTCGGACACGCCGTCGCCGTCCAGGTCACCGGCACCGATGTTCTGGTTGTAGCCGCCGAAGTCCCAGCACGCCTCCGCGGGCGGCGGCGGGTCGCAGTTCGAGTTCACCTGCGGCCAGTTGCTGTGCATCTTGCCACTGAGCTCGTAGACGGCCGTCGTGGGTCCCTTGCTGGTCTTGTTGACCAGGATCTCCATCTGTCCGTCGCCGTCGACGTCCGCGGCAGCGATGCTGCGCACCTCGTCGGTGCCGCCGAAGTGCTGCGGCCATCCGGGCAGAAGCTCGCCCTTGGAATCGTACACGGCGACGTTCACGTTCGAGCTGCTGTCGGCGTCGCTGCCCACGGCTATCTCGATGTTGCCGTCGCCCTTGAAGTCGCCCACCACCGGCGACGCCCACATGCGGCTTCCGCCGTGGTCCGGCGAGTTCGACGCGCTGTAGTTCCACGCCGTGTGCCAGAGCGGCGTGCCGTCGTTCTTCCAGGCGTACAGCACCGAGTGGCGCGCGGCGATGATGTCCGGCTTGCCGTCGCCGGTGATGTCGACCAGCGCGGGCGAGGCTAGCCAGTTCTCGTCCCAGCTCGCAGCGAGCGTCTTTTTGAGTGTCGGCTTCTGCACCGGTCCGCTCGAGCCGCCCTTCGCCGGATCGCAGGTCTTCTTCGGCGGCGCCTTGGCGCCACCGGTGCCGCCACCACCGCCGCTGCCACCCGTGCTGCCACCGCTGCCGCCGGTGCTGCCACCGCTGCCACCACCGGAGCCTCCGCTACCGCCGCCCGCTGCGGTCCCTCCGCTTCCGCCACTGGCATTCGCACCCGAAGAGCCGCTCCCGCACGCCGGAATCGACAGCCCGAGCGCCACCGCGACCAACCCCCAACCCGCCCAACCCAAGCTCCGCGTCCGCATGCGTCGATCCAGCACCCGATGAGGGGTGCCCGTCAAGGCACGTCTCCTGGCGACCGAGCGATGCGCAACGCCAGCGTGACGTTCCACCACCGAGAAGCCCGGACGCTGGCGCCGCGCGCCGCCAACATCACAGCGCTCCCAGGCGCAGCGTCGGGCGTGGCCTTCGCGAGCGCAAGCGGCCCCCGAGGCGGAGCCACCGCGGCTCGCGCGCGTCACGAAACTGCGCCGCGTGCGGAGCCGAGGTTGGCCGCGAGCACGCGAAGGCCGCGACCGACGCGGAGCGGGACGTAGGGCGTTACGGCACGTACCCGTCGCGGAGGCGTCGTCGACACCGCCGCAGAGGCCCGCGTGGACTCTCAGCTGATGCCGGCTTCGCCAAGCGCCTTGTCTAGCAGCTCCTCCACGCCCAGCGCGCGTGCCCAGCGCCGCATGTAGTCGATATCCAGCCCCTGCCGCGTCCTGAGCACGCCCATCAGGTCCCCCCACTGCCGCTCGGAGATGCGCGAACCCCTCTCGAACCACTCGAGCTTCTGGACGACGATGTCCTCGGGGCTGCATACGTACACGGCGCGTGGGGGTTCGCCCAGCTCGAGCTGCTCGCGGCGCGACATCTCCTCCAGCAGCAGCTCGCTGCGGTCGGAGACGAACAAGTCGACCTTGAACATGGTCTCCAGATGGAGAACGTTGAACGTCGCACGCCGCCGGATCGCGTCGAGGATCATGTCCTTGTCGATGTAGAACCGCGGCGAGAGCTCCGTGACGAGCGCATCGACCTTGGACCCCGGTAGCTCGACGAGCAGATCGACGTCCTGCGTCGCACGCGGAATGCCGTGAGCGGAGCTCGCGAGCGAGCCGCCGATCAGGTAGCGCACTCCCAACTTGTCGAGCGCAGCCGTCACCTCCAGCGTGACGGCGATGGGCTCCGCGAGGCTCATCCCTTGTGCTCTTCGGGGTCCCAGCCGAACGCGCGGGTCATCAAATCGCGACCGAGCCAGCGGGACGCCAGTCGGAGTCTCAGCTCGCGCTCGTCGATGCCAGGATGATCCTTCCGGATCCGCGCCGCCGCGAGCTGCAGCACCGCCTCGTTCATCTGCTCCACCTTCTGGAGCTTCTCCGCCGGCGACATCCTCCGATACCCTTCGATCATCATCGCTTCGATGCGGGGATCTGTGTCGGTGAGCGGCATGGCCGGAGCACAGTATAGCGCCGTGCACAGGACGGGAGCGCGGTTCCGCGCCGGACCGGCAAAATGAGAAGAGCTACTCCTCGCCTTCCAGCGGCGCGAACAGGTCTTCGAGGTCGTCTTCGCGCAGCGCGGCGGCCGTACCTTCGCCCAGGATGGTGTCGGCGAGGTGCTGCTTCTGCTGCTGCAGCCGCTGCATGCGCTCCTCCACGCTGCCGGCGGCGATCAGCTTGTAGACGAAGACGGGGTTCTGCTGGCCGATGCGGTAGGCGCGGTCGGTCGCCTGCGCCTGTGCGGCGGCGTTCCACCACGGGTCGTAGTGGATGACGGTGTCGGCACGCGTGAGGTTCAGGCCCGATCCGCCAGCCTTCAGACTGATCAGGAACACATCCGCCTCGCCGTCCTGGAAGCGATCGACGACCTTCTGCCGGTTCAGCGTGGCGCCGGTGAGCACCAGATGACCGATGCCGCGCTCGACGAGGCCGTGGGCGATGAGCGCGAGCATCTGCGTGAACTGGCTGAACACGAGCACGCGGCGCTCTTCGGCGAGCTGCCTTTCGAGGAGATCGAAGAAGGCGGCGTGCTTCGCCGAGCCCTGCACCTTGCGCGCGGCCTCGCCCGCGCACAGGCGCGGGTCGCAGCACACCTGGCGCAGCTTCATCAGCGCGTCGAGGATCGCGATGCTCGAACCCGAGAAACCCTTCTTCTTGATCACCTTGCGCACATCGCCGTGGGCGGCCACGCGGATGCTCTCGTACAGATCACGCTGATCGCCGTCGAGCTCGACGGGCACGACGATCTCCGTCTTGGGCGGAAGCTCCTTGGCGACGTGCTCCTTCATGCGCCGGAGGATGAACGGCGCCACGCGCTCGCGCAGCGCAGCCAGGCGCGACGCATCGCCCTCGCGCTCGATGGGCAAGCGGAAGCGCAGGTTGAACGCCTCCGCATTGCCGAGCAGGCCGGGCATCAGGAAATCGAACAGCGACCACAGCTCGCCGAGGTGATTTTCGACCGGCGTGCCGGTGAGGCACAGGCGATGCCGCGCCTCCAGGCTACGCACCGCGCGGCTGGCAAGGCTCCGGCGGTTCTTGACGTTCTGCGCCTCGTCGAGCACGACAACGTGGAAGAGTTGTTCGACGAACGTGTCGAGATCGCGGGCGACCAACCCGTAGGTCGTGATGACAACGTCCGCCCGCGGGACTTCCGCGAAGCGCGCTTTTCGCTTCGGGCCGTGGAGCACGCACACGCGGAGCCCCGGCGCGAAACGCCGGAGCTCGCGCTGCCAGTTTCCGACCAGGCTCGTCGGCACGACGACCAGGCTCGGCCGATCAGCGCGCCCCGCCTCTTTCTCTGCGCACAGGTGCGCGATCGTCTGCAGCGTCTTGCCGAGGCCCATGTCGTCGGCCAGCACGCCGCTGGCGCCGCAGGCGCGCAGGCGCTGCATCCACGCCAGGCCCTCTTCCTGATAGGGCCGGAGCGTCGCGTGCACGCCGCTGACGGCTACCGGCGCAGCGCCGCCCGCTGGCGCCTGCAGAGCGCGCGCGCGCTCGAGCAGAGCCGCGGGCCCCTCGAGCTCGAAGCCGCCGTGGTTGTCCCCGCAAAGCTCCAGCCCCTCCAGCCGCGCTAGCGCGGGCGAAGCCAACCCCGGAAAGTCGATCGTCTCGAATTCGCCGGGCTCGCCCGAGTAGAGCTCGAGCAGCACGTCAAGGAGCCGCTCCAGGCGCTCCGCCGGGATCGCGACGTAGCGGCCATCGCCGACGGGCAGCGCGCGCAGGCGCGACGTGAAGCGCTTGAGCGCGGTCAGGCTGCCGCCGCGCGTCCTGTCGAGCAGGTCGAGCAGCACCGGCAGCAGGTTCACGCGTTGCCCGGCCACCTCGACGCCCAGCTCCAGGCTGAACCAGTCGGCGCGATCGTCGTCGGGCAGCGCGCTCGCGTACCACTTCGGCTCGCCTTCGACGACGCGGTACGGATAGCCCTCGTCCACCTGGACGTCCCAGCCGTGCCCGGAAAGCTGCGGCAACGCCCTGGCGGTAAAGGCGCACAGGGCGTCCGTGTCCCCATCGACTCCGACCACGTAGTCTGCTTCGCTGTCCAGATCCGGCGTGTACGTGTCGAGACAAGCGAGCTCGACCGCGCCGAAGCCCTCCAGCAGGCGCTCCGCCGCTGCTTCGCCCGCGGCATCGCGCTCGAACGCGCTCATGCCGCCGTCGGTCGCGATGAAGCAGCGCTCGCGCCGCTCCGACGCGCGGAAACCGACCTCGCCGTAATCGAACCAGAGCCGGAGGACCGGCACCTCGAGCTCGCGCGCGCCCTCGTCCGTGTCGACCAGCATGCGCTCGGTGTACAGCCGGAGCCGCGGCGTGAAGCGCGGTAGGCCGTTGATGACGCGCAGGTCGGGGGCAGCTGAAACCACGAGAGGACTTCAATCAAACCCAGAGCGATCTGTCGATCCAAGAAAGCTGCACGCGCTTCGATTTTTTCCATTGGGGTCCATTGCCCCCAAGCACCCCGGACTCCCAGCGACGCGGGCAAGGACGGAGGCTAGCTCACGCTCGCCGGAACTTGCAGCGCGGGCAGCGCGCGCCCGACGCGCTCACGACCAGCGACATGAACGTGCAGGTCGGGCACTTCTCGATCGCCGTGAACTCCGAGGAGAAGCCGCACTTGTCGCAGGCGCCGGTGTCCGGCGTACCGGCGACGTACTTCCACGCGGCGCCGCACTTCGGGCAGGTGCTCTTCAGCGCGGTGTCGGCCTGGGCCTGGGCGGCGGTGGCGGCGGCACGCGCCTCGACTTCCTTCGCCTCGCGCTCCGTCGCTGCGGCTGCCTCGGCTGCGCGCTTCTGGTTGTCCTCGATTTCCTTCCGGGCGGCGTCGCGGCAACCGTACGAACAGTAGATGCCGTCGATCGGCTTCTTGAACATGCCGATCTTCTGGTCACACTGCGCGCACACCTTGGCCATAGCGCCCTCGGGGTACCACCGCGGTCGGCTGCTTGGAAGCGACGCCCCGCCAGGGGGCGCGACTTTTCGCACCCGCGCGCGACAGCGCTGTCACGGCAGGCCCGCTACGGCGGCGCCCTCCCCTTGGGTTTTCCGGAGGAATACCCGCGGCACGCCGATTGCTCGCGCAACGGCCCATGCACAGGATCCGCGCTTTTCGCATCGCGCTCGCCGCCGCCCTGCTCGCCCTCGGCTGCGGCTCCAGCAGCTCGAAAACCGGCGGAAGCGGCGGAAGCGCCGGCGCGGGCACCGGGGGCGGCACCGTGACCTGCGCTCCAAACCTCGCCTGCGCGGGCGGCGATCAGTGCTGCATCCCGCTCTCCACCTCCGTCCAGCCGAGCTGCGCTGCCGACTGCCCTTCAGGAACGTCGCCGGCCTCGTGCGACGGCCCCGAGGACTGCGGCGGCGGCCCGTGTTGCGGCAACGTGGCGCACGGCTACAAGTGCGCCGTCGGCGACGCCTGCAGCCCCGGCGAGTCGCAACGCTGCCACAACCAGCTCGACTGCAACGGCGGAGCGTGCGTCTCGGCGACGTTCGGATCGACGCCGGTCGACGCCTGCCAGTAGAACGTTCGGCGATATCGGCATCGCAAGTACCCGACGACCGGCCGCGCACGGTACGTCGCTTTGGCGCAGCGCATCGTAGTCGCGATTACATGAGGAGAGATCCAATTCGGTATCGCCCTTGTGCGCTCTCCGCCCCTGATGATAGTGTCGCCTTTTCGTCAGGAGGGGCTCGATGCAACGGGCGACTGTAGTTCTGTGTGTGTGTGTGTGTTGGCGGGTTGCCGGCCCGACCCAACGCTGACTCTCACCGGTGACATCACACCCCACGCACCGAGCAACGCGCCCGAGATCGAAACGACCGCGCTGAGTGGTTCGCAAGCGCGCGCTCGCTGTGGGTTACCACCAGGCAAGTCCGAGGTGTTCATCCAGGGCCGAGCCAACATCGTGCTGAGGAGCGAAGAAGCCAAGCTGGGCACGAGCTTTCACGCGGCGGTGCTGCCCAATCCTACCGCGCAGGGAGTGTGCGGCCTCAACTACCACTTCGACCTCTACACGCCGTCGTACACCGATCACAATCTGTCCCGCCTGCCCGATGGACGTTTGCTGGACGTCCAGTTGTTCAGGAAGCACGGCGTCACCCCGGACGTGGAGTACTGTCTGGGCGACCTTCCGGAAGTCCAACGCGCTGTCGTGGTGCGCGTCAGCGGCGACTGCGGCCGCACCTGGTCGGTCCGCAACGTCATCGATGCGAAGAGCATTCGCCGCCTGGGCTATACGTTCATCGACCGGCAGAACCTGTTCGTCGATACCGAGCAACACATGATGTATCTCTCGTTCCGGCTATCGGCCAATCTGGACGGGTCCGGCGACAACCGGCTCATCGTGATGGGAGCGCGCACCGACTTTGGCTTCAGACCGGCCTGGCGCACCGTAGCCGCCTATCGCAGCCCCGCCAGCATGTCGGTGCTCACGGCCGATCCGCACGACGGCGGTCCGAGCACCTGGCTGTTGGGTTGCGTACCCGCCCTGCGCGAGCCCGAGCTGGTCTGGTTTCCGGATCTGCCCGCGCCCCACGACCCGGGAGCCGCGGGCGTCCCGGTCTACATCGAGGGGGCGCCAGACTGCAGAATCGTCCTTCACGCGCTGACCGCTGCGAACATCGCCAACCGGCTCCCACAGCTGAGTATCGCACCAGTGCCCGGGACGAACCGTCTGAGACTAGTCTATCCGGACGTGGTAACGCGCGGTGATTTCCAATACCAGATCGCGCATGTTGTCGACGTCCACCTGACGTACTCGTCGTTTCCAGAGGGCGTGCACGCCTATACCGACCGTGTCGAAGACATCGACGTCTCGGCCCAAGGCCGGAATGTCCTCTGGCCTGATCTCGTATGGCCGGAAGGGTTCGAGACGCGGCTGGCCGACCGCGGCGAGCAGGTCATGACCTGGGTGGAGATACCCCGGGACTCGCTGGTTCCACCCTTCGAGCTGCAACGCGTGCGGGTGCGCATGTGGCTCCCCGGAGTGTGGTGGGACTTCGGCTACGTCCGGAGCTCGATCATCGACCCGAGCAAGCTCCACACAACGGCCAAGGGGGACAATTTCTTCGGCGACTACCGCTACGGCACCTTCATCGGTGACTCGAACGGCACCGCGAGCTATTTTGCCCCCTGGGCCGAAACCCGACGGTCCGTGCCGAATGAGAACGCGGAAATCCACGGCGCTCTGGTGAAGCGATGAAGACGTACGGCGTCTGGCTATCGGCGATCCTTCTGCTCGCCAGCTGCGGCGGCGTAGCCGTCAGCGGTCCGGCGGACGGCAGCGCTGGCGCTGGCGGAGCTTCCGGTACCGCTGGCCAAGCGGGCAGCGGAGGCAGCTCCGGCGCCGGTGGCAGCGCATGCATGGCGCTATTTGGCATGTGCAACACATCTTCCGCGTGCTGTTCGGGCTACTGCGCTTCGCACAAGTGCATCAACTGCAACGCCATTGGCGACGCATGTGGGCCCGAGGGAGGCTACTGCTGCTCCGGTGTGTGCGGACAGCAGGGGACCTGTGAGTGCGTGCTCAGCGGTCTCGACGTGATCGGCTTCGGCCCCCAGGGCGAGGAGTGGAAGATCTGCTGCTCGAAGAAGATCGACAAGCACGGCCGATGCCTTTGAGCGCGGTCGGCGCCCACGTCGACGAACCGGCACCAGCGCGCTACGGCCAGCCCCGCTACCCCACCTCTGCCGCCCGCGGCATGGCGTCGCGGCGGCCGGCGATCTGGGCGAGCCAGTCGCCGAGGCCCTCGCCGGTGGTCGCGGAAACGGGGATCATCAGCGGCGACGGCATCACGCGGGCCAGGGCGTCCTCGATGGCGGCGATCGACACGCCGGGCAACGCCGGTAGCAGGTCGATCTTGCTGAGCACGACAACGTCCGCGTTCTTGAACATGACCGGATACTTCAGCGGTTTGTCCTCGCCCTCGGTCACCGAGAGCACCACCACGTCGAGGTGCTCGCCGAGATCGTAGATGGCCGGGCAGACGAGGTTGCCCACGTTCTCGATGAAGAAGTAGTCCGACTCCTGCCACGGCAGGCCGTGCAGGGCGTGATGGACCATCTGCGCGTCGAGGTGGCAGGCCGAGCCGGTCGTGATCGATGCCGAGACAATGCCTTCGCGTCGCAGCCGCTCGGCGTCGTTGTCGGTCGCCAGGTCGCCGCTCACCGCGCACAGCCGGAAGCGCCCGCCGAGCGCTTTCGCGGTCGCCTCGAGCAGCGCGGTCTTGCCCGAGCCCGGCGAGCCCATCAGGTTGATGGCCAGCACGCCCGCCTCGTCGAAGTGTTCGCGGTTGTGCCGCGCACGGGCGTCGTTCCCGGACAGGATGCGGTCGTGGACCTCGACCGGAACCAGCTCGCTGTCCCCGCAACCACACGTCTCACACATGTCCGACCTCCATCTCGATGCGTTCCAGCACGATCTCGTCTCCCTCCGCGAGTGCCGCCGGCGTATTGCAGTCGGCACAACGGAGTACTGCTCCGGCTTCCACCGGGCGACCGCAGCGCGGGCACTCCCAGCGCGCGGGCACGCGGGTGAGGTTCAGCGCGGCCGCGTCGCAGATGGTGCGCGCGCGGAAGGTGTCGTACGCGGTCTCGAGCAGCTCCATCTCCACTCCGGACAGCTCGCCGATGCGGACCCAGAGTGCCGTCACGGCGGTTGCGCCGCGCTGCTCGGCTTCGGTCTGCACGCGCTGGATGAGCGAGCCGACGATGGAGTACTCGTGCATCAGCGCCCTCCGAAGCGCGGCAAGCGCTTCTCGAAGAAGGCGCTGATGCCTTCGGCGAAGTCGGCGCTGTCGGCGCTGCGCGCGAGCTCGTCGATCTCGCGGTCGAGGTGGTAGTCGAGGCGATCCACACCGGCCGACTCGTTCATCAGGCGCTTGGCCGCCGCGTAGGCCGCGGTGGGACCCGCGGCGAGGCCCCGGCACAGTTCCGCGGTGTCGTCGGCGTACGTGGCATCGGGGAACACGACGCTCACCAATCCAAGATCGTGGGCGCGACGCGCGTCGAGCCGCGGCCCCAGCAGCACGAAGTCCGACGCGCGTCGCAGGCCCACGAGCTTGGGAAGGAAGAACGTCGTGCTCTCGGCCCCCGAAAGCCCTGTCTTGAAATAGGCGTACTCGAAGCTCGAGCGCTCCGAGGCGACCACCAGGTCGCAGCACAGCGCCAGCCCCAGCCCGCCCGCCGCGGCAATGCCGTCGACGGACGCGATCACGGGCTTCGGCGCACGCCGGATCTCGCTGATGGTGCTGTGCAGGTACTCGAGGATCTGCTTGAACACCTCGCCGTAGCCAGCGGGCACCTCGCGCGTCGCGGGCGAGAGATAGCCGAGGTCGTCGCGCTCGCCGCCACCGCGGATGTACTTCAGATCGGCGCCGCTGCAGAACACCCCGCCGCTGCCGCGGATCACCATCACGCGCACGGAGGTATCGCGTGAAAGCTGGAGCCCCGCCTTGCGCAGGTCGCGCGCCGTCTCAACGTCCAGCGAATTGAAGCGCTTCTGCCGCTCGATCGTGATGATGCCGACCGAATCGTCGTCGCCATCCCGCGTGACCCGGATGTGTTCCATACCTACCTCAACAGATGCGCGGCAGCGGCTCCCCCTCCAGCTCGGCGACCAGCCGCTTGCCGAAGCCGGTGTCGAGGATCACCGAACCCACGCGCTCCTCGATGCAGTAGCCGACGATCGCAGCGTCCCGGCCCAGCGGATGTTCGCGCAACGCCGCAAGGACTCGCTCGGCTGCTCCGGCGCGCACGCCGATCACCGCCTTGCCTTCGTTGGCGACGTGCAGCGGATCGATGCCGAGCAGATCCGCCGTGGCGCGCACGGGTTCGCTGAGCGGGATCGCCTGCTCGTCGATGACGATACCGACGCCGCTCTTCTTCGCCATCTCGTGAAGGCTGCTGGCTAGGCCGCCGCGCGTGGGGTCCTTCATCGCGACCACCCGCTCGCGACCGGCTGCGAGCGCGAGATCCACGAGCGCACCGATCGGCGCCACGTCCGAGCGGAGCTCTCCTTCCAACCCCAGGTTGCGGCGCACACCCATCACGGCCAGGCCGTGATCGCCGATGCTGCCCGTGACCAGGATGCGGTCGCCCGGGCGGAGCCCCGAGTCCGGCACGAGGCGGTCGGCGAAGCCGACGCCCGCGGTGTTGATGATCAGCCCGTCGAGCTCGCCGCGGCCCATCACCTTGGTGTCGCCCGTGACGATGTTGACGCCCGCCTCGCGACAGGTGGCCGCCATCGAGGCCTGCACGCGCCCGAGCTCGGCGCGCGGGAAGCCTTCTTCCAGTACGACCGCGCAGGTGAGCCCGAGCACCTCCGTCGCGCCCATCATGGCCAGGTCATTGACGGTTCCGGAGACGGCGAGCCGGCCGATATCGCCGCCCGGGAAGAACAGCGGAGAGATGACGTGCGAGTCGGTGGTGATCACGAGCCAGCGATCGCCGACGCGGATCGCCGCTCCGTCGTCCATGGCGGCAAGTCCGATACCCTCGCCGGCGTCCGAGGCGAGGCCGCGCACGAACACTTCCTCGATGAGCGTCCGCATCGCGCGACCGCCCGCGCCGTGCTTCATCCCGATGCGGTCCAGATCGTTCATGCCACGTCTCCGAGGTCGGGACGGCCGCCATACTGCTGCCAGATGCGGCAGGTGCCCTCGGTGCTGACCATGCAGGCGCCGACCGGCGCGTCCGGTATGCACTCCTTGCCGAACAGCTGGCAGTCGTGCGGCGAGGCGATGCCCGCCATGATGTCGCCGCAGATGCACTGTTCGGCCATCCGCGGCGGCGCGTACTCCCACAGCCGCGCCAGATCGATCTGGAAGCGGCGGCGTGCGTCGAAGCGCGCCATCTCGTCCTTCAGGCGCAGGTTGCCGTTGGGGACGTGTGCGATGCCGCGCCAGCGGCCGCCGATGGGGCGGAACACCTGCCACAGCATCTGTTGCGCGTTCTCGTTGCCTTCCTTCGTGACGCAGCGCGGGTACATGTTCTCGACTGCCGCGCGTCCGTCGCGGATCTGCTCGAGCAGCGCCACCAGCCCCGCCAGGATGTCGAGCGGCTCGAAGCCCGCCACCACCACCGGAATGTGGTGACGCTCGACGAACTTCTCGAAGATGCCCCAGCCGGTGATGGTCGCGGCGTGCCCCGCCGCGAGGAAGCCCTCGACGTGCGTTTGCGGCATCTCCGCCACGATCTCCATCACGGGCGGGATGTACTTGTGCGCCGAGAGCACCGAGAAGTTGTCGGGGGGGTTGCCGAGCAGGACCGCCGCGGTGGCCACCGCCGTGGTCTCGAAGCCGGTGGCGAAGAACACGAGATCCTCACCGCTGCTGCGCGCCAGGTCCGCGGCTTGCGCGACACTGTACACGACCTCGACGGGTGCGCCCGCCGCCTTGGAATCGGCGAGCGAGCGCGCTGTGCCGGGCACGCGCAGCATGTCGCCGTAGGTCGCCACGCGCACGCCCTGCTCCGCCAGCGCGACGGCTTCATCCACCTCGGGTAGATCGGTGATGCACACGGGGCAGCCCGGACCCATGAACACCTCGAGGCCCTTCGGGAAGCTGGCGCGGAGGCCGTAGCGGGCGATCGCCTGCTCGTGGCTGCCGCAGACGTGCATCACGCTGACCGGATCGTGGTCGATCTCCTGCGTGAGGCGCGCGAGCGCGTCGGACAACGCGCGGGCGCGCTCCGGATCGCGGTACTTGAGTTGCCGCACATCAACGTCGAAGGACGCCATCAGCTCCCCTTTCCGCGCTTTTCCGGCGCGGCGTTCATCTCGCCGCGCACGTCGCCGGCCATCAGGTCCTCGCTGTCCGCCAGGGCGAGCAGCTCCTCGTACAGCGACAGCGTGCCCTCGATCTGCTCCTCGGGAATCCGCCGGATGGCGTAGCCGACGTGGTTCAGGACGTAGTCACCGGGCTGGACCGGCTCGTCGACCACGTCCAGGCGCACCTCGCGCCTGACGCCGAAGAAATCCACGGTCGCCAGCATGCCGCGTATCTCGATCACCTTGCCCGGAACACCTAGACACATCGTCGATCTCTCCCTCAGGGACCCTGCCGGCTCACCGACAGAACGTACGCCGTCAGATCCCGCCTCTGGTCCGCGTCCAGGGCCGCCCACGACGGCATGGACGTGCCCGGCTTGCCGTACGTGATGATGTCGAAGACCTGACCGGGAGTGACCGACTTCCGCCAGGAGCTGGACGTGAAGTCGACAGGCTTTCCGGCGAGGTCCTCGCGGCGCTGACCGTGCCCGTCGGCGTTCGTGCCGTGGCAGAGAGCGCAGTGCTCCAGGTACAGGGCACGGCCTTTCTGGCGCGCAACGGGCGAATCCAGGCGCTGCGCGAGCGCCGGGTCCGGCTCGCTGTGGCTACACGCCGGCAAGACGAGCAACATGGAAAGCGCTCCGTTCACGATCCAGCTCCGGCGCATCGGACTCTCCGGGCACGAAGGCGTAGCCGAGCCGCGCGGCATCCTCGACTACCAGCACGGCGAGCTCCGGAATGCTCGCGGCCACGGCGGGGCTCAGCCCGACCTCGAGCTCGATGCTCTCCGGCACGACGCCCAACAGGAGCAGCGTCGGCGGCAGGCGGTCGACCAGCCGCGCGCCGTCGAGCAGATCGGCCACGCCCACCTGGTGCGGCGAGAGGCGATGCAGCGACGCATGCGCCACCTCCTCGCCCGTCAGCCGCACCAATGACCCTGCCGGCGCGTCGGCCGCCACCGCATCCACCAGGATCACCCGCTCCGCCGAGCTCAACAGCGGAAGCAGCGACATGCCCAGCGTACCGCCGTCGTGCAGGCTGACGCCGTCTGGGACGGCGTAGTTCCGCGCAAGGTAGTCCACCGCTGTGACCCCCGCCCCGTCGTCGCCCAGCAGCACGTTGCCCAGGCCGAGCACGAGGAGCGGGATGCGGTCACTCATGGGTGCCTCGGTCCTCGAACCGCTTCTGCGCCTCCCGGTCCTTGTCGATGAGCGAGCGGGGAATCCACTTGTTTCCGGAGAACATCGAATCGACGACACCCGTCTTGTCGACGATCGCCATGTACACGGCGCTGTACATGTGATGCACGAAGAAGCCGATCAGCAGCCACATGACCACGTGGTGGATCCAGCGCGCCATCTGCAGCCCGCCGAACACCGGCACCAGGAACGAGAACCAGCGCATCACCGAGCCCACGTCGGCGTTCACCGAGTACATCGCCAGGCCGGTGACGATCATCACCAGGTACAGCAGGAACACGAACGCGTAGGCGAAGCCCGCCAGAGCGTTGTGCCCGACGGCGGGCGGTGGGTCCACCTTCAGGAACGTGTAGAACCGGAACGTGCCGACCAGGTCGTTCCAGCGGGCCTTGGTGGTGGGGATGAGGTTCCACCAGCGCGCACGCCGCGTCCCCACGAACATCCACAGGATCCTCGACAACACGGCGAGCGAGAACACGATCGCCGCGTAGAAGTGGATCACCTTCATGGTGCCCATGACGAAGTGCTCGCCCGCCGGGCCGGGCACGGAGATGTACGGCTTGCCGATGTAGATGCCGGTGACCGCCAGCACGCCGAGCGACAGGGCAATCAGCCAATGCGTGGTCCTGACGACCCTGTCCCAGACGCGGACCCTGAGCCGCGGCTCCTCTTCCGCATACTCGCCGACTTCCTCGGGAGAGGCCATCTCGGGCAGGTCGGCGGGGGACCCGCCGGGCAGGTCGGCGGTCGTCATCGCGCCCTCACCTTGATGATCTCGGCGCCCTCGGGGTCGACCACGTGGACGCCGCAGGCCATGCACGGATCGAACGAGTGCACCGTGCGCAGGATTTCCAGCGGCTGCGTGGCGTCGGCGATGGGCGTGCCGAGCAGCGCGGCCTCGTACGGCCCAGCCTTGCCGGCCGCGTCGCGCGGTCCGGCATTCCAGGTGCTCGGCACGACGCACTGGTAGTTCTCGATCTTGCCGTTCTTGATGTGCACCCAGTGACCGAGCGCGCCGCGAGGCGCCTCGTGGAAGCCCGCTCCGGTGGCCTCGTCCGGCCATGACGACGGCTCCCACTTCGAATTGTCCGCGATGCGCAGATCGCGGCGATCCATGTTGGAGGCGAGCTGTTCCACCCAGCTGCCCATGTGGTCGACCAGCACCTGGGTCTCGACGGCGCGCGCCGCGATGCGGCCGAGCGTCGAGAATAGCGCCTCGGGACCAACGCCGAGGTGCTTGAGCACGCCGTCGACCATCGGCTTGACCTGCTTGTGACCCCGCCCGTATGCGACCAGCATGCGCGACAGAGGCCCCACCTCCATCGGCAGGTTGTCGTAGCGTGGCGACTTCAGCCAGCTGTACTTGGCGCCCGTGTCCAGCCGCTCGTAAGGCGGCTTCGGCCCGGTGTAGTTCGGTTTGGTCTCGCCCTTGGAGGGGTGCAGGCCCTTGCCGTCGCCGCCGGCGTAGTCGTACCAGGAGTGCTTGACGTACTCGGTGATCTTCGACGAATCGAAGTTCTCGATCTTCCCGATCTGCTTGTTGCGGATGACGCCCGAAGGCAGAAATTGCTTCGGCTTGTCGCTGTCGTCCTCGGGGTACTCGCCGTACACCAGATAGTTACCTACGCCCGCGCCGTAGCCGGCCCAGTCCTTGTAGAAGGACGCGACCGCGAGCACGTCGGGGATGTACACGCGACGCACGAAGTCCTGGCCCTGCTTGATGATCTCGCCGAGCTTGGCAACCGTGCCCATATTGAGCGAGGCCTGCTGATCCGGGTCAACCGGTGTGGCCATACCGCCGACAAGGAAGCTCTGCAGATGCGGATTCTTCCCGCCGAGCACCGCGTGGATGCGGATGAACTCGCGCTGCCAGTCGAGCGCCTGGAGGTAGTGCGCGACGGCCAGCAGGTTCGCTTCCGGCGGCAGCTTGTAGGCGGTGTGGCCCCAGTAGGCGTTGGCGAACGGCCCGAGCTGTCCACGTTCGACGAAGCTCTTGATCTTCTCGCGCACGCCGACGAAGTACTTCGTGCTCGACAGCGGCCAGCTCGAGATCGACTGCGCGAGCTGCGCGGTCTTGAACGCGTCCGCCTTCAGCGCCGAGGTGATGTCGACCCAATCGAGCGCGTGCAGGTGGTAGAAGTGGATCACGTGATCCTGCACCATCTGCGACGCCATGATCAGGTTGCGCAGCAGGCGCGCGTTGGGCGGCGGCTTGGCGCCGACGGCGTTCTCGACCGCGCGCACCGACGCGATGGCGTGCACCGTCGTGCAGACGCCGCAGATGCGCTGGGTAAAGACCCAGGCGTCGCGCGGGTCGCGGCCCTTGAGGATGATCTCGATGCCGCGGAACATGGTCGAGGACGACCAGGCGTCCTTGACAGCGCCTTGATCCACTTCCGCTTCGATGCGTAGGTGGCCTTCGATGCGGGTGACCGGATCGACGACGATGTGTGTCACTCCGCGCCTCCTTTCTGCGGCTCGACTCGTTCAGACGGCACGGCCGGACCGGGCGGTTTCTCCTCACCGCCCTTGCCGGCGCCCTTGTCCTTGGGCGGCGAGCCCTTGGCCTTCTTGTCGGCGTGCTTCTTCGCGGCGAGCCGCGAGGCAGCGATAATCCCGTGGGCGCCGAACGCGACGCCAACCCCCGCCGCCGCGATCAAGCCCACCTTGTCGATCGGCTCCGCGATGCCGAAGCCCGGAATACCGGACAGGTGGGCGTAGAACGGCGTCATGCGATCCCAGAAGTCGGGCTCCGCACAGCCAATGCACGGATGTCCGCAACCGATCGGCCAGTTTGTCGCCTCGTTCCAGCGCACCACGGGACAGTTCTGGAAGGTGACGGGGCCCTTGCACCCCATCTTGTACAGGCAGTAACCGGCGCGGTGACCCTCGTCCCCCCAGTGCTCGACGTACTGGCCCGCATCGAAGTGCGCGCGTCGCTCGCAGTTGTCGTGGATCGCCTTTCCGTAGGCAAATAGCGGACGCCGATGCTCGTCGAGCGGCGGCCAGTGCTTGAAGCTCAGATAGTAGACCAGCAGCGCAGTCAGGTTTTCCACGTTGGCCGGACACGCCGACAGGTTGATGAGGTTCTTCACGTTGGGAACGGCGTCGGCCACGCCCAGCGCGCCGGTCGGGTTCGGAGCGGCCGCCGGAATGCCGCCGAACGCCGCGCAGGTGCCGATGGCGATGACAGCCGCCGCATGCTCGCACACGTCGCGCGCCATCTGGACGGCGCTCTTGCCGCCGATCGTGCAGTAGACGCCGCCCGCACCCGTCGGGATCGAGCCTTCGATGACGGCGATGTACTGGCCGTCCTTCCGCTTGACCGTGCCATCGAGCGCCGCCTCCGCCTGGTGACCGGCCGCGGCCATGATGGTCTCGTGATAATCGACACTGATGGTGTCGAGGATCACCTCGGCCACGCTGGGTTTGCTTGCCCTCAGGAAAGACTCGGTATTTCCGGCACAGTCCTGGAATTCCAGCCAGACCAGCGACGGCTTGTGAGACTTTTCCACCGCCTGGGCCATCTCTTCCGCCGCCGCTTCCGGCAGCGAGAAGAACGCGGCCATTGCCGTACAGAACTCGACGAAGTCGCGACGCGTCAAACGTCGGCTCGCAAGCGCTGCATCCAGCCAACTCTGCTGTCGCGCCATGTGCCCCTCCGGAAATGCGAATACGTCCGGGGCCCGGGGTGCATTCGCCGTGCCCGGGGCGCAGGTGTCCGGCCCGGCCGCGAAAACTACAAGGCACATGAACGGGTTACGCTTCGCGGTGTAGCGCTTTGCCCCGTAGCGCGCGTACGCGCTGGACCTAGGCCCCGCATGGCTTGCACGTTGCGCAGCACGTTGCGGCAAACTCTGCGCGGATCACCGGCGGCGGCTGCCCTGAGACGACTCCAGCGACGGCATGGACGTTGCTGCCCACCCGGGAGGGGTGTGGTGGCACCGCGGGGACACAGCTCGGAGACGGGGCCGGACCTGGCTCGAGGCGAGGCGCGCCCAAGCGCGACCAGTGATACGCGCGCCATCGAGACCGTGCTCGACGCCGAGCGCGCCGCCGAGGAAGCCGTCGCCGAAGCCGAAGCCGAAGCCGAACGCCTCCTGAGCGACGCGCGCGATCGCGCCCGCCGCATCGGCGAGCGCGCCGACGAGCGCATCCGCCGGGTGCACGGGCGCTCTGCGACGCTGGCGGACCAGGCGATCGAGCAGCTCTACGAGGCGCACGAGGATCGAGCCCGCGAGTCGCAACGGAACCTGTCCAATCCGGATCTGGCGCAGGCCGCCGCAGCGCGGGTGGCGGCGTGGTTGCTCGGGGAGGACGAAGCGTGAGCGTCTCCGGCTTCGAGTACGCCCAGGCGCGGCTGCAGGCGCACCACGCCAGCCGGCCCGACGCCGCCGCCTGGCGCCGCCTGCACGCCAGCGCGGGGCTCGAGCACTTCCTGGAAGCGTGCGAGCGGACCGGGCTTTCGGCGTGGGTCGCGGATCTGCACCCGGAGCAGGACGCCCGCACGATCGAGCGTGCCCTCGATGGCGCGTTCCGGCGCTATGCGGTCGAGGTAGCGTCGTGGCTGCCGGCGCGCTGGCAGGCCACCGTGCGGAGCGTGCCGTTCGCCGAGCGCGACGCGGACGTGGATGAGTGGCGCGCAGAGTGGCCGCGCACGTCGCGCACCGAAACCGCTGCACTCGACGAGCTGTTCGCCGTGCTCGACGCGCACCGCGAGCGCATGCGCGCCGCGACCCCGGCGGAGGACGGCTTCCGGCTCTGCGATCAGCTGGCCACGGAGCTCTCGCGGCTGTTCCGCCGGCGCACGCAGCAGCCGGTGACGCCGCTCTCCCACCTGGCGCTGACCGCACTCGATCTCGAGCGCCTGCGCGGCGCGGTGCTGCGCCGTGCGCTGTTTCCCGACATAGCCAGCGAGGCGTCATGGGTCTGAAGCCACAGCCCGCCCGCTGGTTCGAAGCCCTCGCCGCCCGCGACGATCTGAGCCGGCTGGCAGAGGTGCTGGCGCGCACGGGGGTCGTGCAGGTCGAGTCCGAGCAGGAGACCGGCGAGCTGCGCCAGTCGCCGGAGCTGCGCGCAAAGCTCGACGAGTACGACCGCCTGGCGCGGCGCTATCACCCGTACTGGCCCAGCGACGAGAGCCGCGTTCTGGGCATGCCTGGGGCACCGGCAGAGGTCGTCGGGCGCGCGCTCGAGCACGTGCGCGCCTGGAGCCAGGAGGCCGATCCGGTGATCGCCCGCCTGGAACGCATCGAGAGCGAGCACTCCTCGCTCTCGATGCTCCACGAGCTGCTGTCCGCCTCGGGCGACGACTTCCCCGATTTCGACAAGCTCCGCCACGCGGGCCCCAGCCTGACGACGCGACTGTACGTGCTGCCGCGCCAGGACGCCCGCAGGCTCGAGCTCGGCGAAGGACGGCTGATGCGCCGCATCGAGGGCGAGCAACACACCTTCGCGCTGCTGGTCGACTCGAACGACGCCGCAAGCGAGCTCGAGCAGAGCCTGCTCGCAGCCAAGGCGCGACCGGTGGAACTGCCGTCCTGGCTCGCCTCCTCTCCCGCCGCCTCGCTAGCGCTGGTGGCAAGCCGGCTGGACGAGCTCGACGCGGAGGAAGCCGCCGCCCGTAGCGAGCTGGTAGAGAGCCAGGAAGCACACGATCTCGCCGCCGCGCTGGCCGACCTGCACCGCCTGCGTTGGTTTTTGGCCAACGTGCCGCAGCTGCCGGAGACGCGGAACTTCGCCGTCGTCACCGGCTGGACCAGCGATCTCGGCGGCGCGACGCTGCGCCGCGCCCTGGAAGAGAGCCGCCTCGACGCGTTGATCCACTACCCGCCGGCGCCACGCGATCGCACGCCCCCCATCGTCCTGTCCAATCCGCGCTGGGTGAAGCCGTTCGAGGCCTTCGCCGGCATGCTCGGCACGCCCGCGCAGCACGAAACGGATCCGAGCCCGCTGCTCGCGGTGATCGCGCCGCTCCTTTTCGGGTTCATGTTCGGCGACGTTGGACAGGGCTTCGTGCTGCTCGTCGCCGGACTGCTGCTGTACAAGCGCCTGCCGGTGTTGCGTCTGCTCATCCCGGGCGGCATTGCTGCGATGGGCTTCGGCGTGCTGTTCGGCGGCGTCTTCGGGTTGCACGACGTGATACCCGCACTGTGGGTGCACCCGCTGTCCGATCCGCTCGGCGTGCTGGTCGCCTCGCTGTTCGGAGGCGCCGCGATCCTGCTGCTCGGGCTCTTGCTCGGTGGAGTGCAGGCACGCTGGCAGCACCGCCTGCTGGCGTGGCTCGCCACCGATGCCGCGCTCGTCGCGATCTACCTAGGACTGCTCGGCGTGGTCCTCGATCGCCGCGCGCTGTGGGTCGCCCTGGGCGGCGTGGTGTGGCACGTGACGGGCAGCGGCGCGGTCGCCCGCCGCGCGCGCCTTTTGACCGCGGCCTCCGCCGGCGGACATCTGATCGAGCGCACGCTGCAGCTGTTCGTGAACACGGTGTCGTTCGCGCGCGTCGGCGCGTTCGCGCTGGCACACGCCGGCCTGTCGACGGCCATCGTCGGCCTGTCGCACGCGGCCGCAGGTCCCGCCGGCACGGTCGCGGTGCTGATCGTCGGCAACGCCTTCACGCTTCTGCTCGAAGGGCTGGTGGTCTCCATCCAGACCACGCGACTCGTGCTGTTCGAGTTCTTTGTGCGGTTCCTCAAGGGCGAAGGGCGGCAGTTCCGGCCGCTTCTGCCACCCCCTCGACCGCGACCCCCTGCCACCGAAGGAGCACACCAGACATGAGGTCTTCCATCTGGATCTGGATCGCCATCGTCGGCGTGCTGAGCCTGCTCGCCACGCTGCTCCTGCTCTCTTCCTCCGCCGCCGCCGCGCCGGCCGCGGGCTCGGCGGCGCTCACCGTGGACCCGTCCGTGCTGCGCTGGGCGTACGCCGCCGCCGCCGCTGCGACGGCCGTCTCGTCGGCGGCCGCGGCCTACGCCGTGGCCCGCGTCGCCAGCGCGTCGGTGGGCGCGCTCACCGAGAAGCCGGAGCTGTTCGGCCGCGTGCTGGTGCTGGTCGGTCTGGCCGAAGGCATCGCGATCTACGGGCTCATCATCTCGATCCTGATCCTGAACCATCTCGGGTAGCGCCATGGCCGCGGGAAAGCCAACCGGGGAGCAGCTGCCGATCTTCATCGGGGACGAGCTCAGCGCGCTGGGCTACCGGCGCGCCGGCGCGCGCGTGATCGTGCCGGGCGACGACCTGCTCGAAGCGTTCGAGCGCGCCTGCGGCGAGGCCCCGGTCGTGCTCATTACGGCCGAGCTCGCCGCGCGTCTACCCGCGCGGCGCCTCGGCCAGGCGCGTCTCGCGCTCCAGCCGGTCGTCCTCGTCGTCCCGGACGTGCAGAACCGGAGCCCGATGCCGGATGCCGGCGAGCGCGTGCGCCGCCAGCTGGGGATGGAGACATGACCGGAAGCGAGGTCGAGACCTTCCTCGCGATCGTCGAGCGCGATCGCGCGGCGCGCTGCAACGCCATCCTGCGCGACGCCCGCGAGCGCTCCGCTGCGCTGCTCGGCGAGGCACGGCGCGAGGCCCGGCGCCGCGTGTCCACCGCCGTTCAGGACGACCGTGCGCGCAGCCGCCAGCGCACCGAAGCAGCGCGGGCCGAACTCTTGACGCGCGAACGGCAGCTGCATCAGGAAGTCGCGACGAAACTGCTTTCGCGCGGCTGGGAACAGCTCCGGACAATCCTGCGCGTTCGCTGGCAGCAGCCGGACCGCCGCGCGCGCTGGATGGCGGCGCTCGTCGCCGACGCCGCGCGGCTCCTGCCCCACGGGAGCTGGCGTGTCCAGCATCCCGAGCTGGACTCCGCCGAGCTCGAGTCCCTCGCCCGCATCACCACCGAAGCGAGCGACGCCGCACCGTCGCTGGAGCTTGCTCCGGAGATCGAGGTCGGCCTCTGCGTGCACGCCGCCAGCGCCACGCTCGACGGCACGCTCCGGGGACTGCTCGCCGATCGCCGCAGGGTCGAGGGCCGCCTCTTGATGGAGCTCGCCCACGGGGGAAAGGACGCCGCCGCGTGAACGAGGCCACCCTGCGCTGGATCAGCGGACCGGTGCTGCGCGCGCGCAGCTCGGCGCCGTTCCAGGTCAACGAGGCCGTGCTGGTCGGCGGGCAGCAGCTTCTGGGCGAGGTGATCCAGCTTCTTGGCGAGGAGATCGTGGTGCAGGTCTACGAGGACACCACCGGACTCGAGCCGGGCGCGCGCGTCGAGGGCACCGGAGGCCCGCTGTCGGTGCGGCTCGGCCCCGCGCTGCTCGGCCACATCTTCGACGGCCTGCTGCGTCCGCTCGGCGACCAGGGGCGCTTCGTCTCGCCCGGCCTGCGGCCGGGTCGCGACGTGTCGATGACGTTCCACGCGCGCGTGAAGCGCGGCGATGCGCTCCGCGGCGGCGCAGTGCTCGGCGACGTCGATGCTCCCGGCGCACGCCGCCAGCGCTGCCTCGTCCCGCCCGGCATCGAGGGCGAGGTCGTCGAGGTCGCCGCCGACGGCGCCTACGGCCCCGACGACACGGTGGTCCGCCTCCGCACCGTGGACGGCGTGGTCGAGCTCTCGATGTCGCACCGCTGGCCGGTGCGTGTGGCGCGCCCCGTCGCAAGCCGCCTACCCGCCGATCGCCCGCTGCTCACTGGCCAACGCATCCTCGACACGCTCTTCCCGGTGGCCCGCGGCGGGCGCGCCGCGCTGCCCGGCGGTTTCGGCACCGGCAAGACCGTGCTGCAGCAGACGCTGTGCAAGTGGAGCGACGCGGACGTGGTCGTGTACGTCGGCTGCGGCGAGCGCGGCAACGAGATGGCGGAGGTACTGCAGGAGCTGCCCGAGCTCGACGACCCCACGACGGGACGCCGTCTGCTCGAGCGCACCGTAATCATCGCCAACACCTCGAACATGCCGGTGGCCGCGCGCGAGGCGAGCATCTACACCGGGGTCACGGTCGCCGAGTACTTCCGCGACCAGGGGCTCGCGGTGGCGCTCATGGCCGACTCGACCAGCCGATGGGCCGAAGCGCTGCGCGAAATCTCCGGCCGCCTGGGCGAGCTGCCCGCCGAGAGCGGCTACCCAGCGTACCTTTCGAGCCGGCTCGCCGAATTCTACGAGCGCGCCGGGCGCGTGCAGACGCTCTCCGGCGAGGAAGGCTCGCTCACGCTCGTCGGCGCCGTGAGCCCGCCCGGTGGCGACTTCTCCGAGCCCGTCACGAAGCACACCGAGCGCTACGTCCGCTGCCTGTGGAGCCTGGACCCGGCGCGCGCCCACGCCCGCATCTACCCCGCCATCCATCCGCTCGCGTCGTACTCCGAGGATGTGGATGCGCTCGCACCGTGGTGGGAGGCGGAGGGCGATCCGCGCTGGCTCGAGCACCGGCGGCGGCTGCTCGGGCTGCTCGAGGACCAGGCGCGACTCGAGCGCATGGCGCGCATCATCGGCAAGGACGCCCTGCCCGAGCGGCAGCAGCTGGTGCTGCTCTCCGCCGAGCTCGCCAGCGACGGCTTCCTTCGCCAGTCGGCGCTCTCGCCGGTGGACGCGCACTGCTCGCCGTTGCGCCAGGTCGCGATGCTCCGGCTCGTAGTGCGCTTCGCCGAACTGGCCGAGCAGGCGCTGGAGCGCGGCGTGCGGCTGTCGCAGATCGCGGAGCTGCGGGTGCTGGACCAGCTCCGGCGCATGAGCGAGGAGATCGGCGACGAGCGGGTCGAGGAGCTCGAGACCCTGGCGCGCGATCTCGACGAGGCCTTCGCGGGGCTGGGAAGGGAGCACGACCTTGCAGGCTGAGCTCAGCGTCGCCGGCGTCGCCACGCGCATAGAAGGCCCACTCCTGTTCCTCCGGCGGGACGTACGCGTCGGGCTGAACGAGTCGGTCGAGGTGTTCGGCAGCGACGGCAGGAGCCGCCTCGGCCGCGTTGCCACGCTCGACGAGAGTTCGATGGTGGTGGAGGTGCTGGAGTCGACGGCCGGGCTCAGCCTACCGGAGTCGCGCGTGCGCCTGCACGGCGCGCCGCTGCTGTTCTCCGTGGGGCCGGGCATCCTCGGGCGCACGTTCAACGGCGTGGGGCAGCCGATCGACGGCGGCCCGCCGCTCGAGGCGGAGAAGGCGCTGCCGATCGACGGGTTGCCCGTGAATCCCGCACGGCGCATCAAGCCGTTCGAGTTCATCGAGACGGGGCTGACCAGCATCGACCTGTTGAACAGCGTGGTGCGCGGACAGAAGCTGCCGCTCTTCTCGGCCGCGGGCCTGCCGCACGATCGCATGATGGCCGGCATCGCAGAGCGGGCGCGGCTGCTCGGTGGCGATCAGGCAGGCTTCGCGATCGTGTTCGCCGGCATTGGCGTCTCGTACGACACGGCCGAGGCGTTCCGCCGCTCGATGGAGCAGAGCGGCGCGCTGGAGCACACGGCGCTGTTCCTGAACCTCGCCAGCGAGTCGAGCACGCAACGGCTGCTAACGCCGCGCTTCGCGCTCAGCGCGGCCGAGTACCTGGCGTTCACCGAGGGGCGGCACGTGCTGGTGCTGATGACGGACATGACCAACTACTGCGAGGCGCTGCGCGAGGTGAGCGCGAGCCACGGCGAGATCCCGAGCCGCAAGGGCTACCCGGGCTACATGTACTCTGATCTCGCCTCGATCTACGAGCGCGCCGGCGTGATCGAAGGGCTGCCCGGCAGCGTGACGGAGCTGGTCGCCCTGACCATGCCGGCCGGCGACATCAGCCATCCCATCGCCGATCTCACCGGCTACATCACCGAGGGGCAGATCGTGCTCGACCGCGAGCTGGATCGCCGCGGCATCTACCCGCCGGTGAAGGTGCTGCCCAGCCTGTCGCGGCTGATGAAGGACGGCACCGGCGAAGGCTCGACGCACGTCGATCACCCCGCGCTGGCGCAGCAGCTGTACGCCTCGTACGCCCGCGCCGACAACGTGCGCACGCTGGCCAGTGTGGTCGGCAGCGAGGGGCTCACCGCCGCCGACCAGCGCTTCCTCGAGTTCGGCGACCGCTTCGAGCGGCAGCTTGTCCACCAGGAGGGCGCGCGCACACTCGAGCAGAGCCTGGAGATCGGATGGAAGCTCTGCGCCACGCTGCCGGCGACAGACCTTCACCGCCTGAGCCGCGCCCAGCTCGCGCGCCACATCGAGCGGAAGGAGACGGAGTAGCGATGGCCACCGCCGCGCGCGATGTCGTGGCGACCCGTTCGGTGCTGCTCGAGCTGAAGGACGAGCGGCGCTTCACGCGCGAGGGGCACGACTTCCTCGACCAGAAGCGCATGCTGGTCGCGGGCGAGCTGCTGCGCTGGCTCCGGCGCTACGAGGCGGGTCGCGCCGAGCTCTCCGCCGCGCACGAAGCCGCGCGCCGCGCGCTGGCCGAAGCGGTGGCGATGCACGGCGTCGAGGAGCTGGCGCTGATGCCAGCCGGGAAATTCGACCTGGGCGGCGTGGAACTTTCCGTCGGAAACTTCCTCGGCGTGCCGCTGGTGCACGCGAGCGGCGCGCCGCGCGCCGAGCCGCCGGTACCCGACGCGGTGCACCCCTCCCCCGAGGCCCGCCGCGCCGCCGCTCGCTTCGCCAAGCTGCTCGAGCTTGCGACATCGCTGGCCGTCTTCGAGGAGAACCTGCTGCGCCTACTCGACGAGTACCGCCGCACCGAACGCCGCGCCCGCGCGCTCGAGAACGTCATCCTTCCCGAGCTCGATCTGACCGTGAAGGAAGTCGACGACCAGCTCGAGGAACAGGATCTGGAAGAGGCAACGCGGCTCAGGCTCGAGCGGGAGCGGGTGTAGCCGCCTGTCCGGATTCAGTTCCCCGGTCCCAACCCGTACACGGACGTGAACGACGACGGCGCGACGAAGAAGGTACCCTGGGCGACCTCTTTGCCGTCGCGGATCTCGCGGACGTTGTGGAAGCCCTGGTCGAGGTTCAGGAAGTAGGCGATCTGGCCGCTCGAGACGACGTAGTTCCAGTCCCTGTCCCAGTAGCCGTCGGGAGGCCGCCCGTCGAGACGCACGGTCACCTCTTTCGTGGCACTGTTCGCACAGTCGAGGGTGAGCACCGCGAGCGCGCCTTTGCCAGCATCCACGGGGATGCCGAAGCTCTTGGCCAGCTTCCGCACCACAGCGCGCGTGGCGTACGGCCACGCCGATCCGGTCATCCACGGATGCCACCAGCGGCGTATCGCCGGGCGGAAGTAGAAGCGGTCCCAGTAGTCCTTCTCGCCGCTCGCGAACAAGAACCCCCGGAAGCCCGAGGTGCGGGTGGGCACCAAGAGCTGTGCGGCGCCGAGGCTGTTCGTGACCCCGCGCGACACCGGGGAGATGCAGTACGGATCGGTCCGGCTGCAGGCTCGCACCACGATTCCCGACGCCGGCAGCCCCGCCGAATCGGTCAGCATGAACGCGGCGGGCACGTGCCTTGCGGCCGGCGTGAGGTGGGACAACGGCTTGCCCAGGCACGACCACTCCTGGGGCGCGCCGCTGTCGCCGAAGACGGGTCCACCGCAGTCGTCGCCGCAGCCGACGCTGGCCGGCGCTGCCCGGGTCATCAGGCTCGACACCCAGGCGTCGAGGTGCACGCTGCCGATGCCCACGTCGTAGAAGTCCGGCTGGTTCTCGATAGTGTGCATCCAGCCCGGCGCCCGGTACGACGCGAAGCGCGGCAGCGTCGCCTGCAGGTCCGCGAGGTCCGCGCGCGCCGCGACCGCCCACGCCCGCACGCCGCCTCCGCCGTAGTAGCGGTACTGGGCCGCGGCGCTGTCGTCGTAGGCGGAGGTGTACTCGCTCAGCATGACGTTCGGGAACGCGGCGGCAACCGCCCGGTACAGATCGTTGATGCTGTGGATGTCCGCAAGGGGCCCGAGCGAGGCGGGGAAGCGTCGACGCGCGTGCCACTCTGGCGCCACGAACCCCGGCTGCGCGCTCACGCCCACTCCCGAGTCGCCGAGCTGATAGACGCTGGCATCCGGATAGTGGTGCGCAACCAGCGCCGCGCCGGTGAGCGACGCGTACGCTCCGGCACTCTGCCCGGTCACGAACACGGCATCCGGCGCGGACAGGTTCGCGTACAGCCAGTGCAGCGCGGTGAGCGCGTTGACCGCGCCGCGGTGGTAGAACTCCTGCGCTCCGTACGTCTGCACAGCGTCGCCCCAGTGGTTGTCCCCCGTGCACTCGGGGACGAACACGTGGGTCCAGTCCTTGAACGGATTGCGGGGATCGGCGTGATCGTGGATGCCGACGTTGCGCGCGCCACCCACCATGTCGGGCTCCGGCGTGAGATCGCTGAAAGCGAGCCGATCGACGAAGCAGGTCTGCTCGCTGGAGCAGGCGCCGCCGCGCTGGAACTCCACCACCACGCGGTTCACCGTGCCGCGCCGCACCAGGAACGCCCAGTTCGAGCCGTCACCGCAGCGGGTCCTCCCGCCGGGCCAGAGCTCGTTCCAACCGGGTTTCAGATCGTCGAGGGACGGGAGCGCGTTCGCCGGCTCGTCCGCCTCGCGCGGCGACGACGGGCCGCATCCAGACGCGACGAGCAGCAGCGCCGCGCAAAGTGCCGCGACACCGCGAATGCGCGTGAGCTCTCCGTTGCAGTCGCTGCGATGCATGGCTCGTACCCGCGCGCGGTCACCGATTGTGTGCGTACCACCCAATACGTTCGGTCGCCCTCAGGCGGAACGCAAGCCGTCGATCGGCGATTGCCGTTCGGGTCCCCCCCCACCGGAAGAGGGCAACCAGTTGCGTCGAAGTGTCACCCCGACGCGCCGCGCACGCCGTGAGGGACCGGAGCGCGTAGCTGCGAAGGGTGCTACGCTCGTGCCACTATGCCGAACCCCGTCGAATCACTCTCTGCTGCACTCGAGCTCGGCACGCTGCTGGAGTTGGTGCGGCAGCGCCACGGCGGGTACGAGCTGCTCGAGCACTGGAAGCAGGGCGAGTTCCACCACGACATTGTCCTGCGCGTCAGCGAGCGGCGGGATCTGCCTGGCGGCGTGCTGGTTGTCAGCACCAACTGCAACGGCGGCGTGAAGGAAATCGCCTGTTTCGCCGAACCGCCCAGCCACGACGCCCTGTGGCACGAGCGCTGCCCCGATATCGCCGACTTCAGCGGCGAGCCGCCGCCCGTGCTGGCCAGCGCGCGCACTCCGCACTGGTTCGATCCCGCCGAGCTGCTCACCGCCGAGGCCCGCAGCGAAATCCGCCCGGAGTTCCGTCAGCGCCAACGCGGCGGCGGCTGGGAACGGATCCCGGACTAGGCGAAGCGCTGCTCGCGGCGCCGGCTGCCTGGCAGGCCGGAGAAACGCACTCGTCGACGACATCGCGTCCACGATCGCCTAGGCTCGGGGGCCATGTGGCTCACCAGGCTCTGTCGTGACGACCGACGGCGTGCGTTGCGGACGGAGAGCGGGCGATTCTGCGCGGCGACGACGGCTTTCTGTGCGGTCCTGGGGTGCGGCGCGGTTGCGCGCGCGCAGCAGGCACCGGCGGCCGCCGCCGCCAACCCGCCTCCGCCCACCGTCAAAAGCGCGCCCGCGGCGCCCCCCTCCACCGGCACGAAGCTACCCGCCGACGCGCCCGCGGCGAAGACACCGCCTGCCGACAGCTACCAGCCCCTGCTCTCGTTCCAGCATTGGGGATGGCGGCTGCAGATCCCGGTGCGGCTCGCGGGGCGCGCCGAGGGCGTGAGCTCGTTCCCGGTGGACGCGCAGGGGCACGATTTCCAGTCGGGCGTGGCGCTGTCACCGCTGGTGCGCCTCGGCGCGAAGTTGGCGACGGTGAAGCCGATCGCGAAGCACCTGATCATCTCCGGCGAGTACGAACAGGATCTGCCGACGGGCACCTGGACCAGCCAGACCCCGGTCGCCGGCGAGGGTATGCCGAACTCGGATCCGCTCGACACACAGCTCCGCAAGGGCTGGGGGCTCTTGGCCATCGGACGCTACTTCCACGTCGGCGGCGGCTTCATGACCAGCCACTGGGGCATGGGGCTGGTGGCGAACGACGGCGAGCACGGCTGGGAGCCGCACACTGTCGAGTTCACCGACCCGCGCAACGGCGATCTCGTGCTGCGCGGCTTTGCGGGCACGGGGCCGCTGACGGACGCGCACATCACGGCCACGGTGGCCATCGACAAAGTACGCAAGGACGACGTGCTGCTCGCCGGCGACAAGGCGCACGAGTACATCGCGTCGATGCTCGTCGGCGAAGGGCTGCCGGCACAGGGCGGCTTCTTCATCGTGCGCCGGCACCAGACCACCGCCGACGGCCGCACACTGGACGTGACCGTGGTCGACCCCGCCGCCCGCGTCGCGATCGAGCTCGCCAAGGCGAAGCTCACGCTGGAGGCGGAGGGCGCGCTCGTCTCTGGCCACACCACGCTCGCTGCCACGCCGGAAATCCCAGTCGACAACGTGCACCAGCTCGGTGGCGCGCTGCGCGCGGCGCTCGCCTTCAAGCACGCCGGTGGCGTGCTCGATCTGGTCTATGCCTCGGGCGACCAGAACATCCACGACAAGGACCTGCGCGGCTTCCACGTCGATCCCGGGTTCGAGACCGGCCTGCTCCTGTTCCGCTACGTGCAGGCTGCCCAGACAGGCCGGGGCTACGGCAATGCGGCGGATCCAACGCTGGTCGGCGCGCCCCCGGCAGGGATCGAGCGGCTGCCGACGCGCGGCGGCCTGACCGACGCGGCCGCGCTCTTCCCGCGCCTGTGGGTGCAGCCGCTGCGCGGCCTGGAGACCTACGGCGGCGTGCTGTTCGCGTTCGCGCCCGCGAAGAACGTCGATCCATTCGCCACCGATCTGGCCGGCGGCACGCAGAAGAACGCGCTCGGCGGCGATCCGGGGTCGTACTGGGGCACGGAGTTCGACCTGGGCGTACGCTATTGCCTGTACTTCCACCACACCGAGCTCTCGGCCGGCGCCGAGGGCGGTGTGCTCGCTCCGGGCTCGGCCCTGCGCGACGCCGCCGGCAAGAACCCGCCCCCCGTCTACGGCGGGCGGCTGCTTCTAGGCTACCGGCTGTAACGAGGAGATCGCGATGCCTTTGAAGATGCTCCCCCGCTTCGTGCTCTTCGCACTGCTCGCCGGCACGGCGCTCGGCTGCACCACCAGCTCGCCGACGGTGCTCGGCAGCGCTCCGCCCGGCAACGGCCCGATGGTCCGCTTCGACGTGTTCCACAAGCCGTTTCCCGAGATCCCGCTGCCGAACGACTTCGCCACCCGCTACGACGCGACCTCACCCACCGGGCGCCGCCTGAACGCCAGCATCCTCGCGGCGCGCACCAGGTGGGAACAGGCGACGCGAGCGGAGCTCGACAAGCTGTCCGGCTGGGGAACGCTCGCACCCATCACGGTGAGCTTCACCCAGCCGATCGATCCCCAGGTGATCCTCGACCGCCACTACAAGGACAACTTCGACTACCAGGACGACGCCGTGCTGGTGATCGACGTGACGCCCGGCTCGCCCGGCTACTGCGAGGCAGTGCCACTCGATCTGGGACAGGGCAACTACCCGCAGGTGCTCGCCGAGCCCGTCGTCTACGACTCCGATCCGCGCGCCAACCTGCAGACGCTCACCGTCGAGGAGACCGAGGAGGACACGAACGGAAACGGCAAGCTGGATCCGGGCGAGGACACCGACATGGACGGCGTGCTCGACCATCCCGACACGCTCGACGGCAAGCCCGGTTCGCCGCGCCTCGAGTTCTACGAGCGCGAGACCAACACGCTCACGATGAAACCGGTCATGCCGATGCGCGAAGCAACGACCTACGCGGTCGTGCTGACCCGGCGGCTGACCTCACCCTCCGGCAGTCCGGTGCGCTCGCCGTTTGCGGGCATCAACCACGCCGCGCAGACGGACGAGCTCAGGCCGCTCGGCGCGTGCCTGCCGCGCTACGGCCTGGGGATGAAGGACGTGGCCTTCACCTGGGCCTTCACCACGCAGAGCCTCACCCACGACTACCGCCTGGTGCGCGACGGGCTGTACGGCATCGGCCCGCTGAAGGCGACGTTGCGGGAGTTCCCGGCCACGCTCTCGCGCCTCGACGACGTGATCGACAAGGGGCCCGGCGTGGCCAGCACGAAGGTCGTGCCGGAGAGCAAGTTCACTCCGCTCGCGGTCAAGCTCTTGAAGCTCACTGGCTCGTCGGACGCGGAGATCCAGGGCTTCCAGGCCACCATGCAGAGCGTCGACTTCATCGTGGCCGGCGCGATCAAGTCGCCGCAGTACTTCCCGCGGAAGGACGCCAGCGGCAACATGCTGCCGCTCTACCGCCAGGTGTGGAACCTGCACAAGGCGCCGCGCGGCGAAGACGTGCCGTTCTGGATGTTCGTGCCGAAGAACCGGCAGGGCCCTGCGCCGGTGGCGATTTTCATCCACGGCCACGGCGGCAGCAAATTCGACGCGCTGCCCTTCGCGGGCATCCTCGCCAGCTACGGCATCGCCACGATGGGCATCGACGCCCCGAGCCACGGCGTCGGGCTACCGTCGACGGAGCTCGCGATCGTGAAGGGCTCTTTCAAGGACGCGGGCCTGGAAGGGCTCGGCACCTCGCTCCTGACAGGGCGCGCCATCGACTGGACGGGCGACGGCAATGTCGACTCCGGCGACGACTTCTGGACAGCCTACGTATTCCACACGCGCGACATGGTGCGGCAGACGGTCGTCGACGTGATGCAGCTGGTGCGCACGCTGCGCACCTTCGACGGCGCAACGCACTGGGCCTTCGACCCCGGGAACAAGGGCACGCCCGGGCTCGCCGGCGACTTCGACGGCGACGGCAAGGTCGATGTCGGCGGCACGGCACCGCTGCACGTGATGGGCGGCTCGCTCGGCGGCATCGTGGGCGCGACCATCGCGGGCCTCGAACCCGCGATCGACAGCGCCATCGCGATCGTGCCGGGCGGCATGCTGAGCGAGATCGGCAAGCGCTCGACGCTGGGCGGCGTCAAGGACGCGATGGTGCTGCGCGCTCTCGGGCCGCTGTTCTTCGCGGACAAGGGCTCGCTGAAGCTACGCGCCAACAACGGCCAGACCAGCGACGTGACGCTCACGATCCACGATCTTCCCACGCTCGCGCCGCGCGACACGGTTGTCTTGACCAACCGCACGACGGGGGAGTACCGCTGCGCCGCGGTGCAGCAGTCGGGGACATTCCGCGCCGCGGTCTCGTCCGACGCCGGCGACGCGCTGGAGCTCGCCGTCTACCACGGGCCGCTCCCGCCGAAGACACCGGAGGGCTGCGTGGTGCCGCACGACACGCCGTACGTCGACATCACCACCTTCGGCGGTTCGGGAAGCCTGGGCGACCGGACCTGGGAGGACGGCTCGCCGCTGGTGGCACCCTGCGACGGATTCGGCATGCGGCGCGCGACGCCCGATCTGCGCCGCTTCCTCGGGCTCTCGCAGATCGCTCTCGACGCGGCCGATCCGATGAACTTCGCGCCGTACTGGGATGGCACGCGCAAGCTCACCTACGGCACCGGCGAGACGGTGCACACCAACGTCATGGAGATGCCCTCGGTCGGCGATCCCGGCGTGATGATCGCCGACGGCGTTGCGCTCGGCCGCGCCGCCGGCTTCATCCCCTACGATCACAACGACCCGCGCTACGACAAGTCGGACAACCAGGTCATGATCGACACCTGGACCACCGAGGGCACCGTGCGCATGGACCGCTACGAGAACAGCCAGGGCGAGCCGGTGCTCATGGACGTCGAGCACCTCGCTGCGGTCGTACCCGTCGACGACGGCCTCGACGTGCCGCGTCTCGATCCCCCGCTGCGCTTGATGCACAAGAATGCCGACGGCACCTGGAGCGGCTTCATCCTGCCCATGCTCGACCCCAAGGGCAAACACGGCTTCGTCACGCCCGATCCCACCAAGCCCTTCGACCTTGGCACGTACCTGCTCAACATCGCCGGGCGTTACCTCCAGAGCGACACCCGCGACTTCAGCTGGGACAAGTGCCAGGCCAAGTCCGCCTGCCCCTGGACGACCTTCCCGCTCAAGTAGCGGCGGAGGGCAGCCGCTACGGCGCGGGCTTCGGCATGCACAGCTGCTGCGTGCAGAGCCCACCCGGAGGCGTGCAGATGCTGCAGCTCGAGTTGCAGCACACCTGACCCACGGCACAGCGCCGGCTACCGCACACCGGACCGCCCGCCCCCGCGTCCGACGGCGGAGCGCTGGCCTTCTGGCACACCCCGCCACAGTCGCGCCCTCCGCGGTGCGGATCACACATCATCGGATTTCCGACGCAGCGGAGCCCCGGCCCGCACATCAGCCCCGCGATCCCCCCGCAGCTCTGCCCTTCGTCGCGCCCCGCGGTCGGCGGCTTCGACGAGGGCGCCGGCTGCGACGAGGGCGGCGGTGTGTCCGACGACTCTGCCGTCGCGCTCGCCGGCGGCGGCGGCGGGATCTCGGGCTCCTCCGCCTTCGGCGCCTGGCTCGAAGCACACGCCGTCAGCAAGAACCCCAACGTGAGATAGCGCACGCGCCTAGCCTTGGCGCAGCAGAGCGCGAGCGCAACGAGAAAAGACCGCCGCTACTCGCGGGGCGCCACACCCAGCTCGCGCGCGAGCAGCGTGTACGACTGCTTCCGGGCTGCGGGGTCGTGGATGTGCGTCATGACCATGAGCTCGTCGGCGGCGCACTCGCTGGCGAGCTCCCGCAGCTCTGCGGCGACGCGGGCCGCGCTGCCGACGATGTGGCGCGCGGCGTAGGTGCGGCGCAGCGCCTCCTCCTCCGGGTCGTAGCGGTAGGCCAGCGCTTCCTCCACGCTCGGTAGCGGCAGATCCCTGAGCCCCTGGGCAAAGCGCAGCCCGGACAGGTACGAGCTCGACGCCAGCCGCTCGGCCTCCTCGTCCGTCTCCGCGGAGATGGCCGACACCGCGAGGATCGAGTACGGGCCGGAGCCCCCCGCCGACGAGCGGAACTCGCTCCGGTAGGCCTGCATCATGCTGACCGCGTCGTCCGGATTGATGTGCCGCGCGAAGGCGAAGCCGAGCCCGAGCCGCGCGGCGAGCCGCGCGCCGTAGTCGCTCGAGCCCAGCATGTAGATCACCGGGCGCGGCACACCGGAAGGGATGGCCGCGATCGTTAGCGTGAACGGCTCGCGCGGCGCGGCGTCCGCATCCAGATAGCCGAAGAGCTGGTCGAGCTGCTTCGGAAAGTCCTCGCCGGCCAGGGCATGGTGCGAGCGGCGTAGCGCCAGTGCAGTGCGCGGGTCGGTGCCCGCCGCGCGCCCGATGCCGAGATCTATGCGCCCCGGAAACAGCGCGTGCAGCACACGGAACAACTCCGCCACCTTCAGCGGACTGTGGTTCGGCAGCATCATGCCGCCCGAGCCGACGCGGATGTGCTGCGTGGCCGCAGCCACCTGGCCGATCATGATCTCGGGCGCGGAACTGGCCAGGCTCATCGCGTTGTGGTGCTCGGCCAGCCAGTAGCGGGTGAGGCCGATGCGCTCGGCGTGCTGCCCGAGCTCGATCGTGTTGTGGAGTGCCTGCCCTGGCGTGGACCCGGACGGGATGGGCGACAGATCCAGGACGGAGAGCGGCAGCGGGGCCACGCGCTACTTGAAGTCCTGCACGGCCCAGACGCTGCCGCTGGTAGCCGAGAAGCCGCACGCGACCATCGTATGCTTCGTGCTCGACATGTTGATGTAGTGGCCGTGCTTCTGGAAGTTCGAGCCCGGGCCTTCGGCCCACATCATGTCGAGGCAGCTGCCGCTGGCGGCCAGCCGGGGCATTCGTTCTGGGCGTGCTCGCCGCAGCTTCCGAACGCGCCGTGGGCCTGGCCCGTCTGCTTGTCGCTCTTCGCCTGGCTGTCGGCGCACGCGCCCTTGTCCCAGAGCTTGTAGGGCGGCAGCTTGAGCGTCTTGCGCAGAGCGTTGATCTTGTTGACGCACTGCTGGCGCTGGGCCGCGAGCGGATCGCTCGAGCTGCCGGAACCGCCCGTGCCCGGAACCGCTGCTGCCGCAGCCCGCCACTGCCATCGCCACCAGCCCTACCAGCCACGCGCGCTTCATGGGAAAGTAGTGTACACCCCCGTCCCGACCCGCGTCCGCAAAGTCGCGGATCCCGCGCGACGTGGCTTCCATCCCACGCTATCATCCCGCATTCTGTGACTGATAGAGGAACGAGAGGATGAGCGAGAGCCGCTACCAGATCATCGAACGCATTGCAGCGGGAGGCATGGCCGAGGTGTACCGCGGCGAGAGCGCGGGCATCGAGGGCTTCCGCAAGAAGGTCGCCATCAAGCGCGTCCTGCCCAAGCTGTCGTCGAACCGCGAGTTCATCAACATGTTCCTCGACGAGGCGCGCCTGTGCGCCTACCTGAACCACTCCAAGTGCGTGCAGGTGTTCGACATCGGGCAGGGTAACGGCTCGCACTTCATCGTGATGGAGTACGTCGACGGTGCGGATCTGAAGCACGTGCTCGAGTACCTGGGGGCGCATCGTCAGCAGATGCGCGTCGAAGTCGCCTGCCTGATCGCGATGGGCATCGCCGAGGGCCTCGCCTACGCGCACCAGGCGTGCGACGCGCAGGGCCGCCCGCTCGAGATCGTGCACCGCGATATCTCGCCGCACAACGTGCTCATGACGCGCTTTGGCGAGGTCAAACTCGTGGACTTCGGGCTGGCCAAGGCAAGCTCGCACCTGACGGCCGAGGACGAGGACATCGTCAAGGGCAAGTTCGGCTACCTGGCGCCCGAGGTCACGCTCGGTCAGGGCGCCGACAAGCGCGTCGACATCTTCGCCGCCGGCATCCTGCTCTGGGAAATGCTCGCGGGGCGGCGCCTGTTCCTGGGCAACAGCGACGTGGAAACGTTCAAGCTGGTGCAGGCCGCCAACATCCCGGACCCTCGCGAGAGCCGCCGGGACATCCCCGACGAGCTGATCCGCGTGCTGGCGCGGGCGCTGGCCCGCGATCGCGACCAGCGCTACCAGACGGCGGACGAGCTGGCGCGTGATCTGAGCGCGGTGCTGGTCGGCCTGCCGCGTCCAGCGTCGTACCAGGACATCGGCGCGCTGGTGCGCGAGGCCGCGGTGGAGCGCGACCAGCACCGCAGGGCCGAGGGCGCCGCCACCGAGGGCATGATCGGCGATCTGATCATCGACGCGCTGCACGACTTTTCCGGCGAGCTCGACAACGCCGAGGATCGCGTGTCGCGCCTGGGCACGCAGGGCGTCGACGTGGGGGCGGGCGGCAGCTTCGAGGATCCGAGCCAGTGGGGCCTCGACGCGCTGTTCGAAGAACCGGCGCCGGCGTATCCGGCGGCCCCTCCTCCGCCGCGCGGACAGGCGGCCATGCCGCCCACTCCGGGGGCGCAAGCCGCGCCCCGAGCCGGCGCGCCGCCGCCGCCACGCCGTCCGCCGCCTCCTCCCCGGGAGCGCGTCCAGAAGGCACCGGAAAAGAAGGACGGCCCGTTCTGGCGCCGCTGGTTCGGCAGCTGAAGTGACGACTCGGAAGCGAGGTGAAGCATGGGCCTGACGTGGACGCGGGAGAATCCCCCGCACTGGGACGAAGAGAAGGCCGCCATCGTGGGCGGAGCGCCAGCGGGTATCTTCGATCTGCCCGACTACAAGCCGGGCGACGTGCTGCCCGGTGACTGGTGGCGCGTCGAGGATGACGCGGGCGTCGCGGGCTACGGCTGGATGGACACGGTGTGGGGTGACGCGGAGATCCTGCTGGCGGTGGCCCCCGCGCGGCAGAAGCAGGGCGTCGGCGGCTTCATCCTCGATCATCTGGAGGAAGAGGCGCGCGCCCGCGGCCTGAACCACCTGTACAACTCGGTGCGTCCCACGCATCCCGAGCGCGAGCGCGTCACGCGCTTCCTCCAAAGCCGGCGCTTCAAACCGTCCGGGGACGGCGTGATCCTGCGCCGCGTCGTCGCCCCGAAGAAGTAGCTCAGGCCTTCTTGCGCCGGGGGGCCTTCGCGCTCGACGCGCGCTTGGCTGCTGCCTTCCTGGCGGGCGCCTTCCTCGCGGGCGCCTTCTTGGCTGCTGCCTTCTTGGCGACTGCCTTCTGCTTCGCGGCGGGGCGCGCGGGCCCCTTTCCGCCGCGCGCGTGCGCCACGCGCTTCGGCTCCGGGATCAGGTCGAGGAAGCCAAAGCCGGCGCGCGACTCGAGCAGCTGCACGCGGCGCTGGTACGCCTCGCGCACGAGCCGTCGGAGCGCATCCTGCGGCGAAGCGCCGAGCGCGCCGGAGATCTGCTCGAGCATGCGCAGCTCGGCCGGAGTGAGTTCGAGGGCGAGCGTCTGGCGGCGCGGCATGACGCCCATGCTAGCGACGCCGGGGCGCGGGGCAAGCCCGCCCGCGCGCCGGGGCTGACCAGGGCGTCAGGTCCCGCTGTGGGGCAGCCCTTTCGGCAGCGGACAGGAGTGCGTGCCCGTCTTCTCGTCGTACTGCTGGTGGTATTCCTCGGCCTTCCAGAAGCGGCCGATGGGGGCAATCTGGGTCACGACCGTCCTGCCCAGCTCGGCCTGGGCCTTTCGCTTGGCCGCGCGTGCCTCGGCCGCTTGTTCCTTGTTGAAGGTGAAGATCGCGCTGCGGTAGTTGCTCCCGACGTCGGGCCCCTGGCGGTCCAGCGTCGTGGCGTCGTGGTTCTTGAAGAAAACGGTCAGCAATTGCTGGTACGTGATCGCCTTGGGATTGAACTCCACCAGCACCGTCTCGGCGTGGCCGGTGGTGTGCGAGCTCACGTCCTCGTAGCTCGGATACGTGGTGTGCCCGCCGGTGTAGCCGACGGCCGTGGCCACCACGCCGGGCACGTGCCGGAACACATCCTCCACGCCCCAGAAGCAGCCCCCCGCAAACGCCGCCAGCTGATCGCCCTTGCGGGGCGTGAGCGGCGAGCCGTTGCCCACATGCCCGGGATCGGTGCCCACCGCGCGAGCGGAGATGGCGCGGTCGGGCGTGGGGCCGGCCTCGCTGACCGTGCTGTGGCACGCGGGAAGCACGAGAGTCAGGAGCAGGGCGGAAAGCGGGGTGCGGCTTGTCATGCCTATGCCTACGGCGCGCGCCGGCCGGCGGTTACGGGCCACGCCCGGCGCCGATTTCCGCTAACGTGGGGGACGGAATGGACCGCCGCTTGTTCCTGCTCGCCGCTGGGGTCGCGCTCGTCGTGGGCGGCTGCGTCTCGAAGCCGACGATGAAGCTGAACCATGCCGAGATCAGCTCGGCGGGGCCGGCGGGCATCGGCCTGGACATCTACATGAATGTCACCAACGACAACAGCTTCGACGTGCAGGTGCGCAATGTGCGCGTGCAGACGACGCTGCAGGGTCGCTGGACGCTGCCTCCCCTCGCCTATAGCCCGAACCAGTGGCTGCCCGCCAAGGGCACGACCGTTGTCCGCGCGCCGGTGATCATCCCGTGGGCGCTGGTCGCGCCGCTGCTCGCCGAGACGGCAATGAGCCCGACCATCTCGTACCACGTCACGGGCTCGGCCGACGTGACGGCCATCCGCTCGCTCGGCGTCAAGAGCGACAACTACCCGGTAGACGAAAACGGCACGATCCCGCGCGGCGCCGTGCTCGCTGCGGCGCGCAGCATGTTCCCCTTCGCCCGTTGAGCGATGTTCCGCGGCGCCGGCTCGCTGCTTCTGTTCATGGCGGCGTCCGATCTGTACGCGGGCGTCGTGCTGTCGGCGGCAGCCGTCCGCTACAGGGAGCTCTTTTCGGGGACCGGGTTCTCTCTCCGCCGTTACTACGTGCTGATGGGCTGGGCGCCGTTCGCCTACCTCGTGCTCGCCCTGGTGGTCGACGTGCGCTACCTGCTGTTGTTCATCGTGGCCGGCGTCGCCGGCATCGTCGGCGAAGTGCTGGTGGCGCTGCTCTGGCGCCGCTACTTCCACGAGCCGATCTGGACCTACAGCTATCGCTCCGTCCTGTCGGGCCACACCAGCACCATCAACTTCCTGCCCTGGGCCGTGGGCGCGCTCTGGTTCGTGGAGACGGCGCGGCTCGTGCTGGGAACCACATCGCTCGGCCTGTCGCTGCGCGCCGTGGCCGTGAGCGCAGCGGCCGTCGGCGCGGGGCTCGCGCTGGCCTGGCCGATGCGACGCTTCACGGCCTCCCGACAAGGGCGCTTCTCGGCCGCTGGCCTTGCGCTGTTCTGCCTGCCGGTCGCCACCACGGCGCTCGCGCTCGGCCTCTTGTGCGGCGTGCGCTACCCGCTTCTGATGCTGGCGTTCTCCCTCGTCGGCTTCGTCACCGAGTACGCCTACGGCCGCGGCATGAGCGTGATGTTCGAGCGCGGCCTGTGGACCTACAACCACTGGCGCATCGACGAGGGCCACACCAGCTTCGTCACGCTACCCCTGTGGGCCCTGGGCGGCCTGTACTTCTATTTCATCGCCGGCGCGCTCGGCCTCTGACGCGCCGCTCAGCGGTAGCGGCGCGGTGCGAAGCGGCTCTTCCAGTCGCCGTGCGAGAGCCGCCTGAGCCCGCGCGCCTGGTCGACGTGCACGAAATAGGTGTGCGCCGCGGAGTCGTCGGACAGCACCACCCGGCCGCGGTGGAAGCGTGCGGGGTGATCGCAGCGCACGTCGCACGCGCTCAGGATCTTGAAATCGACCTCGTAGAGCTCGCCGTGCACCGCAGTCCGTCCCGTGTCGAGCAGGCCCGCGTACACGCCGAGCTCCACCAGCGTGTATTTTCCGGCGGTGACCGCCTCGCCGATGAGCTCGGCGGACTCCAGAGCGTCGTGCCCTGGCTGTCCCGACAGGAACGTCCCGTACACGAACAGGCGGAAGCGACGATCCTGGGGAGAGACCATCTACATCAACGTGAGCAGCAGGCCCGCGAGACCGGCCAGCACGACCCCCTCGACCCACGCGGCGTTGAGGTTCCGATCCTGCTGGATCTCCTTGTCGATGCGCACGCCCGGCAACAGCAGGAAGTCGATGAACACGCGCAAGAGCAGCAGCACGACCACGCCAAACAGCCAACGCACGCCGAACAGGGTGAGATTGTGCGTCCAGCTGGTGAAATCGCCGGCGATCGCGCCAACGAGGATGAGCCCCATCGCGATCAGGTTCATGCCCAGTGCGACGCCCGCCGCCACGTTGTCGTTCTCGATTTCCTGCGCCACGTTGTAGCGGCACACGGCCATGTAGATGTAGCCGTAGACGACCAGTCCCACCTGGCCCAGGCCAAAGAACGCAAGCGTGGTCTGCGGCCCGCCACCGCGGCCCTGCAGCGCCGCTGCGACGATCAGCCCGCTGGCGATGTAGGCGCCCATCTCGACCGAGCCCGCACCGACGTTGCGATCGCGGATGATCTCCTCGGTGGTGCTGAACTTGGGCAGGAGCACCTTGTCGACGATGATCCGCGCGAGGTTCAAGAGCAGGATGCCGAGCGCCATGTAGCCGGCCGTGTCGAGCAGGTCCTTCCACAACACGGAACCCGGAGCGCTCGGCGTGCGCAGCGGGCCGATGCACACGATGAGCACCGCCAGGTAGTAGCCGGCGACGGACATGCCCACGGCGGGGTTGTCCCGCGCGGTGAGCTGCTCGCTAAGCTTGTAGGGCGTGAGGATGTCCTTGAACAGCCGCGCGACCACCAACATCACGAGCACCACGGCGAGATACGCGAAGTCCTTGGGCAGGGAGAACACGGTGGTCTTCAACAGGTCGATACCTTGCTGCATGGCTCAGCTCCAATCGTCGGATTCGCTCTTCCAGGACCCGCACATGGCCTACTGCCAGTCCTTCCAGCCTTCGAGGTAGCGGCGGAGCACGATAGGGTCGTCGAGGGTGCTCGCTTTCTGCGAGGCGATACGCACATCGCGCGGAAACTCGAAAAGGCGCGGAAGCATCGCGTTGTCCAGATAGCGCGTGGGCACGCGCAGGTGGATCTTCGACACGTCGATCGGAAAGCCGGCCGCGAGCACGAAACCCCAGTCGCCGAACGAGGGCACGTCGGCATGATACGGCGCCACGTGCAGGCCGGCGGCGTGCAGCGTGTCCGCGATGCACCAGAACGCCTTCTTGGCGAAGAAGGGGCTGGTTGCCTGCGTGACGAGCACGCCGTCGTGCGCCAGGTGCCGCGAAAGCAGGCCGTAGAACTCCAGGCTGTAGAGCCGGGCCAGCGACGTGTCGTTCGGATCGGGCAGATCGATCACGATCACGTTGAACTGCCGGTGCGACTTCTTCGCGAACACCCAGGCGTCCCGATTCTCGATGTGGACGCGGCGCGAGCGGAAGCTGTCCTTGTTGATGCCGCGGAGCAGATGGTTGTCCCGCGCCAGGTTCGTCATCGCCGGGTCGAGATCAACGTCGGTGACGGACCCCACGTCCTTGTACTTGAGGATCTCGCGCGTCGCGATGCCGTCTCCGCCGCCGAGCACCAGCACGTTCTTGTGGCTCGGCGCCAGGGAAAACGCCGGGTGGATCAGCGCCTCGTGGTAGCGGTACTCGTCAAGCGAGGAAAACTGGAGGTTGCCGTTCAGGTACAGCCGGAGATCGCTGCGGTGACGGGTGATGACGATTTTCTGGTACGGCGACTGGCGCACCAGGAGCACCTGGTCATCGTAGATGGCGTGATGCCAGGGGCGCATCAGCGCGGACGAGAACACGAGCAGCAGGCCGAGCCCGACCAGCCCACCCAGACCGAACATCGTGAAGCCGATGCGCTGCCCCGGCGACACCTGCGTACTGAACGCCCTGAGCACGACCAGCGCGACGACAATATTGAGCGCCCCGGTGACCAACGAGCTCTTGAACGTTCCGAGCAGCGGCAGGAGCGCAAACGGGAACAGCAGCGTCGCGGCGAGCGCACCCAGGTAGTCGAGCGACAGGATGTTCGACAGGCTCACCTCGAGCGCGAAGAAGCGCCGCATGGCGAGCACCAGCATCGGGATCTCGAGCCCGGTGAGCGTGCCGATGACCGCGATGAACAGGACCATCGCGGGGTAGTACAGATCCGTGTACGCGTAGATCCCGTATAGGGCGGGAATACTCACGCCGCCGACCAGGCCGAGCGCGAGCTCCACCTTGACGAAGGTACCGAGCACGCGCTCTCCGAGCAGCCGCGACAGGAATGATCCGATGCCCATCGAGGCCATGAACAGCCCGATGGTGATCGAGAACTGCTGGATGCTGTTGCCGAGGAAGTACGACGACGCCGTCCCGATCAAGAGCTCGTAGACGATGGAGCAGAGCCCCGCCGCGAACACCGCGACAACCAGCACCGTTGTCTGGCGGGAGCTCAGCGCGGTCCGGCCAGCGCCGGACGCCGGCGAAGCGGGATCGGTCGGACCGTCCGTGAAGCTGGAGACGTCGGTCGCCATACGCGCGAGCCCCCCGCGGCTACTTGCCGGGGTGCATGCCGCCGCCACGCGTGCCGCCGCGAACGCTGCGGGTGTGGAAGGTCTGGACGCTGCTCGAATACCAGAAGGACGACGTGTTGCTCCAGCCCCGGTAGCCATCGTAGCCGTAACCGTGCAGGGTCGGGACCATCAACGCGCCGTAGGTGCCCAGAAGGCCGAACCCGAGTAGCGCCAGAAGTGCGATCTTCACGACACGCTCCCGTCAATCGTCATCGTCGTCATCCATCTCGATGCTCGCCGGCGTCATCATGGCGCCGGCCACGAAGAAGAAGATGCCGCCGATCAGACCGACGATTCCCGCCGCGAAGTACGGCACGGAACTGCCCTTGACCGGCGTGATCCAGGCCTGGATATTGCCGCCGATCTGCTTGTATGTCGGCTGCTCGGTGTACAGGTGGGCGAAGTACGTGCCCTTCTTCGGCACGGTGAGCTTGAAGTCGAACTTGTTCTTCTGCTCGTCCCAGCGACCCTCGTCGTAGCCCGTCTCGTGCCAGAACTCGTAGCCGAAGCCGAACAGGTACTCCTTGTTCTGGTCGAGCATCTCGCCGTCGAGGTACGACCAGCCGTAGCCGTTCAGCGTCTCCTTGACGGTGAACTCGAGCACCGTGTTGTCCTTGGACACGACGATCGGACCGAGAATGCCGCCGCTCGACGGCAACGTGCCCGAGACCGTCTTGCCGTCGTCGGAGCCGAACACGGCCGACGTGATCAGGCACAGGATCCCGAAGACGAAGATCATCATGCCCGCGATGCGGACGGTGCGTCCGACCTCGCGCTTGCGGTCGGTCTCCGACTTGATCGGATTGACCGGCTGGAACGACCCGGGGGGCTGCGGCGCGCCGTAGCCCGGCGCTTGCGGATCGGGCTGGCCGGGTGCGCCGTACCCCGGCTGCTGCGGAGGCACGTAGCCCGGCTGTGGCTGGCCCGGAGCGCCGTAGTCCGGTTGCTGCCCGGGAGCACCGTAGCCCGGCTGCTGCGGAGGCACGCCATAGCCCGGTTGCTGGGGCTGCCCGGGCGCGCCGTAGCCCGGCTGCTGCGGAGGCACGCCATAGCCGGGTTGCTGCGGCTGCTGCCCGGGCACGCCGTATCCCGGTTGCTGCGGCGCGGTGTAGCCCGGCTGCTGCGCCGGATAGGTCGCCTGTGGTTGCTGTCCGGCGCCGGGCTGTCCCGGCTGTGGTTGCCCCGGCGGCCCAGCCCCGCCAGGACCGCCACCCGGAGGAAAAGGATTCCCCGGAGGTCCCTGCATCGCCTTTGATAATTCTCAAGAATGGCGCCGGAAGTCCACCGTTATCCGCGCGCCAGCACAGCGCGCAGCTCCGGTTGCTTGCGCATGCGCCAGATCCTTCCCTCGACCCAGTAGTGCCACAGCACGATCATCCAGAACGGGACGAAAAGCCACGACCAGCGCGGGCTCATCAGGCCCACGACCTCGATCACGCCCACGACCAGGCCGTATGCCAGCGCCATCAGCAGCCAGCGCCGCACCATGCGGCGCTTTTCCGGAAAGCGCTTGCGCTGGAAGTTCATCATCCAGCCCTGGTACTGCACGTCGTGATAGGTCGTCTCGAGCGCCTCGGCGACGAGGAACGGCGTCGCGGTGAAGTAGAGCACCAGCCCGCGCGTGCCGAGCGCCGCGGCCATCAGCAGGATCTTTGGCAAGATGATGGGGCGGCCGTTCATCAACAGCCAGATCTGCCGGAGCGCGAAGCAACCGAGCGAAAACAGGAAGCCGTACCAGACGACCTGGGCCATGAACGGCGGCAGGTTCGGGAAAGGCGCGCTGGCCTTGCCGTAGATGATCGTGTGCCGCGGGTTGCCCGTGTAGTCGTACAGATAGAACGCGAAGGCGCCGAGATAGAACGTCGCCGTGTCGATCCAGTGATCGAGCTTGTCGCGATCGTTGTTCACGGCCTTGTACGCGCGGAGGATGCCCCAGTGCTGGCGGATGATGTGCCAGCTGCCGAACAGCGCTCCGAACACGATCACGTACGGGTCCCAACCCACCGCCGAGAGTGCGAAGCCCGCCGCGATGAACGCCGCGAGCCCCCAGGTGTGCGCGATGCGGTACCGCGCGAAGTTCTCCCCGTCGACGTGCGTGCGCGAGAAGGTCTGGAAGATGTGCGGGTGGTCGAAGACGGTCGTGAACAGGAAGTACGTGATCAGCACGCTGCCGGCGTGCGGCGCGAAACCGAGATGGCACAGGCCGTGGTAGATGCCCAGGAACAGGACGGTCAGAAGGCAGCTGCCGATGAAGAAGAACAGGTCGTAGCGCTGCCCGACCAGCCAGTTGGCGGACACGCGCTTGCGAGCAGTGCGCGAGACCGCGCGCCGGGCGACGGCCGGCGCAGGCCCGAGTCCACCCAGCTGCTCCGCACCGCTCGCGATCGCCAAGGGATCGTGCGGCGCGGTGCCGCTTTCCACCGCGCTGGCCACAGTGCGGGCATCCTACCGGAACTCGTCCGCCGGCGCAGCCCATCCGGTCGTGTAAATGACTATCTGGCTGCCGCGAGGCGGATGGTACGCTGGGTGCGCGATGTCGGAACGGGGGGAAGTCAATGTGTCGCGGTTCCAGATCGGCGGCGTCGCTTTCGTAGTGGCCAGCCGCGACGTGCGGTCGCCGCTCGGTCGCTACGGGCTGACACCTGCCGAAGAGGCGGTGTGCCGGCTCGTGCTCGAGGGCAAGTCGAACGGCGAGGTCGCCGAGCTGCGCGGCACCTCGACACGAACCGTCGCCAACCAGCTCCAATCCGTCTACATCAAGGTTGGCGTGCGCGGCCGGCGCGAGCTTGCCGCTGCACTCGGCGCCGGATAGCGGCCATGCGCTACGCGGGGGCGATCAACGTCGTCGAGGCGGCGTATCAACTGGATCTCGACGAGACCGCCTGGATGCGCGCCCTGGGTCTCGCCGCAGCAAGCGCGATCGGCAGCGATTTCCCCGTGATGGTCACGATCGCCGACACTCCGCCCGGCGACTTCCGCGTGCTCAAACGCGAGTTCGTGCCCGAGGACGCCGAGCTCGAGCGGCTGATCCTCGGCACGGAGTCGATGATGCCGCCGGACAGCCGCGCGCAAGCCTATCGGCAGCACGGCTGCGTCACGATCGCACAGTTCGCGGCGTCGCTGCCCGGTCTGGGCGTTGACGTGCTGCGCGCGATCTTCGCACCGGAGATGCATCCGCGCGGTATCCACGACGCCTTCATCGTTGTCGCCTCCGACGGCAGCGGCAGAGCGCTGAGCGTGCAGGGAGCGCTGCGCGAGGAGACGCCGAACATCCACCCCAAGGTCCGCAACGCCTGGAGCCGGATCGCCAGCCACATGATCGCCGCGACGAGGCTGCGGCAGGCCGTCGGCGAGGAGCACGACATCCTCGGCTCCGCAGAAGCCGTGATGGCCCCGGACGGCCATCTGCTGCACGCCAGCGGTCGCGCGAAATCCCGGAGCGCGCGCCAGCGGCTGCGGGAGGCAGCCCTGGCGGTGGATCGGGCCCGGACGCGGGAGGGGCGCTCCAACGCCGACGAAGCACTGGATTCGTGGCGCGGGCTGTTCGCCGGCCGCTGGACGCTGGCCGAAACGTTCGACAGCGACGGGCGGCGCTTCGTGGTGGCGCACGTCAACGAACCGGAGACCGCCGAGGACCGGCGACTGACCCGGCGCGAGCGACAGGTCGCGGCGCTCGCCGGCGTCGGGCAGAGCGACGACATCATCGCCTACACGCTCGGCCTGGCGCCCGCGACCGTGCGCACCCACCTGGTCCGGGCCATGCGCAAGATGAACGTCACCTCCCGCATCCAGCTCATCGAAGTCGCCTCGATGCTGGTCGGTCCGGGGCGGAGCTGGGGACGAGCGGGCAAGAAATAGCAACCTGATGCGTGTGCGACGAGCTCACGGCAGGCTGGCCAGGACGGCGAGCAGGTGCTCGCCCAGCCAGTCCGCGCCCGGCTCGTTGACGTGCGCGTCGCTGAAGATCGCCCAGTCCGGGTGGATGCAGGGCGCGCCGTCCGGGTCGTATGTGCGCTGCCCCGCAGCGTTGACGCTCTCCCAGTAGGCGAGGTCGAACACCCTGCCGGCGTAGCTGTGCCGGATGCGTTGGTTCCACTGCTCGTAGTGGACGTTGCCCCAGTAGGCGTCGCAGTTGTTGATGGGAAGGGTCGCGTGCACGAACAGCGTGCCGGGATACTTCGCCTCGAGCGCGTCCATCGTGGGCTTGTACACGGTGGAGAACCACGTCGCCTGCGACACGCCGCCGGTCCCGGAAACGGTGCCATTTTCCTGGTCGATGTCCGGCGTGCCCAGCTTGAACACGACGATGTCCATGGCGCCGCCCAGCCCGCCGCGGATGTACTGATCGAATAGCGCGAGCTTGGTCGTGGGGTCGCCGTTGTACGCGCCGTGTGACCACTCGCCGACACGGCCCACGCCGATGGCGCCAGCCGCGTGCACATCGGTCGCGACGGACGTGCCCGAGCCCGGTTGGTCAGCGACGATCTTGATCAGACCCCAGGTGGGGGCGGGCCAGGCGCCGATCGCCTGGTAGACGCCCATCGCTTCGCCTCCCACCGATGCATGCTGGAAGTATATGCGCTTGCCCGACAGCGCGGAGAGCCGCGCGAAGTCGGTGACGGGAGCCGCGGCATCGCTGGCATCGCTCGTTGTGCTCGCGTCGATCGCTCCGTCCTCTCCTGCGTCGACCGCGACCGCGGAGGTCGGCCCCACTTCACAAGCCCAGAGCCCTGCCCACAACACAGCCAGGACCAGAAAGCGCGCGCGATCCGGAAACGCAGAAGCCAGCATGAGCGCACCCTCCCCCTGGCTCGAATCGAGCAAGCGCCGTGCCAAGCGCGCCTGCTATTGCGCGTCGAACAGCTGCGCTTGCACGCCATCCGCGCAGAGCCCGGCCCTGGGCCGACGCCGGTCAGGGCAGATACGCCCCGGCGAACACCGTCAGATTCGCGTCGTTCGCGGCGATGGGGACGGTCGTGCAGCTGTCGCCGCCGTCGCTGGTGACGATGCCGGACGGCCAGAGCTCCAAGAAGGGCTGCGCGCCGCTCGAGGGGCAGCGCTCCGTCAGCGACATCGTTGCGGGCGGCGGCCGGGTTCTGACCGTAGGTCCGGGCCTCGCTCTGCCGCCCTCGCGCGCTCCGCTATTCGCCCGGCAATGGCGCCGCGACCGCGGGAACAGGCTGTTCGCGGCTCCCTCGCGGCGCGACCGCTCCAGGCACCAGCTCGTAGTGGGCGGGGTCGAAATGGCGCGTTCGCGCCCGGAACTCGAAGGTGAAGCCCGGCCAGAGCGTGGTGTTCTTGCCGGTGCTGGTCTGGTACCAGCTCACGCAGCCGGTCGACCACACGGTGCGCGACAGCCGCTGGTGCAGGCGCTGGTTGTAGCGGTCCTGCGCGTCACGGCGCACGTCCATCAGCTTGAGGCCACGTGCGCGCAGCGTCTTCACGGCACGCAGGATGTACTCCACCTGCGACTCGATGATGTACACCATGGAGCTGTGGCCGAGCCCGGTGTTCGGGCCCACGATCATGAAGAAGTTCGGGAAGCCCGCGACGGTCGTGCCCTTGTACGCCTCGGCGCCGTCCGCCCACTCGGTGTTCAGGTCGCGACCGCCGCGCCCGCGCACCTCGAACGGCGCGACGGCCTCCGCCGCCTGGAAACCGGTCGCGCAGATGATCGCGTCGAGCCGGTGCAGCGTGCCGTCGCGCGTCAGGATGCCCTCGGGGCGAACCTCCTGTATTCCGTCGGTCACCACGTCGACGTTGTCGCGGCAGAGCGCCGGGTAGTAGTCGTTCGTGAGCAGCACGCGCTTGCAGCCGAGCGTGTAGTCCGGCGTCAGCTTCGCGCGGAGCTCCCGATCGGGCACGGCCCGCCGGAGGTAGCGGAGCGCGAAGCGCTCGGCGAACTTGTTGATGCGCGGGTCGACCACGAAACCGAGCGCGAACAGCTCGTGGCGCCAGTACTGCGCGTAGCGGGCCAGCCGCTGCGTGAAGGGCAAGCGACGGAAGCGTCGCTGCTCGTCCGGCGTGATGTCGCGGTCGGGCTTGGGCAGAATCCACGGCGGCGTGCGCTGGAACACCGCGAGCCGACCGACGGTCGGCGCTATCGACGGCACGATCTGGATCGCGCTCGCGCCGGTACCGATGACGCCCACCATCTTGCCCTCGAGCGGCGTGTCGTGATCCCAGCGCGCCGAGTGGAAGAGCGCGCCTTCGAAGCCGTCGAGCCCCGGAATGTCCGGGTACGACGGGCGGCTAAGACCGCCGCATCCGGAAACCAGCACGCGTGCGATGAGGTGCTCGCCGTCCTCGGTCTGCACGTCCCAGAGCCCGGTGTCCTCGTCGAAGCGCGCAGCGGTGACCGCGGTGCCGAGACGCAGATGCGGGCGCAGCCCGAACTCGTCCACGCAGCGCACCAGGTAGTCGAGGATCTCCTTCTGCGGCGCGAACTGCCGCGACCAGTCCGGGTTCGGCGCGAACGAGAACGAGTACAGGTGCGACTCCACGTCGCAGGCCGCGCCCGGATAGTGGTTGTCGCGCCAGGTTCCGCCGACCTGGTCGGCCTGCTCGAGGATCGTGAAGTCCTCGATCCCGGCCTGCTTGAGGCGGATGCCCATGCCGATGCCGGCAAAGCCGGAGCCGATGATCAGGATGTGGTCGTTGCGCGGGGAGCTCGGCTCTGCCATATTCGCCGATACTTGTATCGGCGAAGCGGACTGTCAAGGGATCCAGCTAAAAGCCTATATTTCTGTGCTTGTTGACGGGCTTGCGGGTCGCATTCGACCCTGGTAACCGATGGTATCATCAGCATGAAGACGGAGCTCCGACCGTGACGCGTGCCCTGACGCGCGAGGAATCGAAGCTGATCACGCGGCGCCGTCTGCTGGAGGCGGCCGCGAAGATCCTCCGCGAGGCGGGCTCGGGGAAGCTGAGCGCCAGCGCGGTCGCTCGCGAGGCGGGCATCGCGCAGCCGACCTTCTACGTGCACTTCAAGGACAAGGACGATCTGCTCCACACGCTCGCCCGCGAGAAGCTCGACGCGATGCGCCGCCCGCTCAAGGAGGCGCGGCGCGAGTTGGCGACCGGAGAAGGCGGGCTCGAAGCACTGCAGCGCACCTTTCGTCTTCCGCTCGAGGCGCTGGTCGAGCACCCCGAGCTGTTCCGCCTGTACGTCCAGCAGTTCCACGACCCGGGTTCGGTGTTCGGCGCGCAGGCGCGCGAGCTGCACCGCGAGCTCGAGCAGGATCTGGTGGAGGATCTGGTCGCGCTGGGTGTTCCGGCGGAGAGCGCGGCCGAACGGCAGCGTCTGGAGATGCTGGCAGCGGGGATGATCGCGCTCACGCAGACGCTCGCTCTCGGATACGTGGACGGGCACTACAGCGATCTGGATGCGGTCGTCGACGTGCTGACGCGTTTCGCCCTCGGCGCCGTGAGTCCGCTGCCCGCGACCTGAACCATGACGGCGATGTCACACCGACAGTCGTGTGGGAGCGTACGCGTGCGGTCCCGGACAGATGGCACGCCTGTTGCTCGGTATCGACCGCTCGCGTGAAGCTGCTGGGGTGGCTTGCGGGGGCCTGGCGCGAGGAGCGCGCCACGCGGTTGGGCGCCGCACCGACATCGTCTAGGTGCACTTCGCCTCGAGAACCTCGCCGAGGTGCCGGAGCACGAGCGCGTGAAGGTGCCCGGGACAGGCGACCTTGCCGGGCATTTCTGTAGCTCTCACACCGTCAGGATAGAGGCAGAGCTTCACCCCAGCGTCGGTCTGGAAGCACACGACCCCATCGACCAGGCGGGCGGTCCGCCCATACCCGTGGCTCAAGCCTAGCTCCGTCACGCGCCCGTCGATGGCGACCGGTCCCTCGATCGAATCCGGCGTCGCCGACCACGCGGCCAACAATCCGACGACGATGGCCGCGCCTCCCATGGCCACCCGAGGCAGGTCGGCCGCCTTCGCGATCAGGAGACCGAGCCCGAAGGCGATCCCCACCTGGAGGCTGATGCGCACGACCACCCAGAACCGCCAGTTGTGCGGATCAAGCGGGATGAACATCGTGAATCCGGCGCCACACATCAAGACGCCTACGGCGATCACCAGTCCGCTCACCATCAGCACCGTGCCCCGCTTGCCCAGCTCCTTCATCGGCTCCCGATCTGTGCCACCGCATCGCTGCGTCGCACAACCCGGCGCACCAGCTCCTCGCGCGTCCCGACCGCGAACTTGCGCAGCACCCACATGGAGTGCCGGTACCACCCGATGACATAGTACCACGACGCCCCCCCTCTCGAGAGTCCGATCACTGTCGGGTGCCGTTCGCTCCGCGGCGCGCGGCCCAGCATCCTCGCGTTCAGCCGGCACAGCGACAGCGCGTGGCGCGCCGCCGCACTCGGCCCACTACGCGCGGCGGGAGCTCGGCGGCGGCGCGTCGTCGGTACCGGCCACCGGCACCGAGATGAACCGCTGCGGCCCGCTCTCGGCGTCCCAGCGCATCAGCGACGCGACCGGCCTGCCGTCGATCTGCTGCACGACCAGGTGCGTGCGCGACGCGGGTGCGGCGGGGCTTCTGCCCTCGGGGGTTTCCTCCTCCGCCCACGCGCCAAGGTTGACGTAGGTCGCGTCGACGCCCTCGGCGCGCTTCACCTCGGGCGCATGCGTGTGCCCCATCACTATGAAAGCCGCCGGGAAAAGCGCCGAGACCTGCGCTGCGCGCTCGCGCAACGAAGCGCTGGCATCGATGGCGCCGCGAGCGCGCCGCCACAGCCAGGCCGCAGGGACCACGAGCGAAAGTGCGACCGCGACCTCCAGCCCAAACGCCGGCGTCCAGCGCGCCGCCAGGAGCCACACCAGCGCGGCCAACGCGAGCACCGCCAGCGCCACGCGATCGAGCATCACGCCGGCGAGGATGCGGAAGATGCTGCGCGTGATCGGCGGTCGCTGCAGCGACGCCAGCGCGCGCAGCTTGACCAGACTGAGCTGCTTCGCTTCGGCGAGCAGCCCCATGCGCCGCTCGTGCTCCTGGCGGACCCAACGCGCCGCGTCGCCGACGTGCTCGCGCCACAGCGAGATCAGCGCGGCGATGGCCACGACGAAGCGCTGCCCCAGCCTGAGCATGCCGCCCACCCCCAACTCCGCCCCGAAGCGCAGGTAGTCGAGCGCGGTCGCCGTGTCGTGGCCGGCTTCCATCATGCCGCGCGTGGGGCGCACCACGTAGCGCAAGAGGATGTCCGAGAGCGAGCGCAGCGAGCGCTTCGGATCGCTCGGCATCACTGGATTCAGGATGTGATCGTAGGAGCAGTAGTCGTCGTACTGGTGACCATGCTCGATATAGACGACGCCTTCCTCGTAATAGAACCATTCGGCAAACTGGACACGTCCGCGGGCCGTCGGCGCGTGCGATGCCAGGATATCGGAGAACAATGACTGGACCGGCTCCCAGTGGAAGTCGACATCGTGGTTGCCGCGTACGACCACCAGCGTGTTGCCCTCGGCGACGAAGCGCGCCAGCGCGGCGAAGACCGTATCGTGATGGGCCGCGACGCGGCGGAGCTTCTCCAGCGTGTGGTCCACGGCGCTGCCGAGCCCGTGCAGCCGCTCCTCCTCGTTCGGCTCGGTCTGGAGCTCTCCGGCCGGAGCAGAAACGCTCATGCCGACGAAATCGACCAGGTCCCCGGCGATGACCAGCCGCCATGGGCGCCCGCCCCGGGGCCGCTCGCGGTACCAGTCGAGCAGCGCCACGAGCTCGCGATCCCGCCGTAGCCCCGCCTTCCCACGCGCCGGGGCGCCCGGCCGCGCGTGCTGCACCAGGTCGCTCCCCAGGTGCACGTCGGACAGGACAAGAAGGTTATGGGCGTTCATCGAGCCGGATTCCTCTGCAGACTAGTATGGATCCGCGGGGCCGTCCCGTCACGTCTCCGGCCCGGATCCCCGGGCAGGATCCGGTCACGATCGCGTCAGGAAGCGCTCGCGCGGCGGCACGGATCTTCGCTACGCTGCCGCCCGCGGAGCGGAAATCCGCAGGAAAGGTGACCAAGCATGACGATGGAGTCGATCCGTGCATCAACGGTGATCCCTGCAAGCCCCGAACGTATCTTCGCGGCGTGGATGGACGGCAGGGAGCACTCGCTCATGACCGGGGGGAAAGCGACCATGGTTGCGCGGCCCGCTGGGCGGCACACGGCGTGGGACGGCTACATCGAAGGTCGCGTCGTGATGCTCTCGCGTGGGCGCCGGATCGTGATGGACTGGCGCACGACGGATTTCCCCACGGACGCGCCGTACTCCAGGCTCGAGATCCTGCTCGCGCCGACCACGGGTGGCACGCGCCTCACGATCATCCACGCCAATATCCCGGAGGGACAGGGCGAGCGCTACCGGACAGGCTGGGAAGAGCACTACTTCGCCCCGATGCAGAAGTACTTCGAGGGACAGGCGCCGCCCACCAGGAAGAAGGCGCCCGCAAAGAAGAAGGCACCCGCGAAGAAGGCGCCCGCGCCGGTCAAGAAGGCGGCACCCGCAAAGAAGGCACCCGCAAAGAAGGCGCCGGCGCCGGTCAAGAAGGCCGCACCCGCAAAGAAGGCACCCGCAAAGAAGGCACCCGCAAAGAAGGCACCCGCGAAGAAGGCACCCGCAAAGAAGGCGCCCGCGAAGAAGGCACCCGCAAAGAAGAAGGCCGCGGGCCGCCGGAAATAGCCGCCGGCCCGCGCGCCGCGATCGCGTATCCTGGCAAGCGGGATGGCGTCGAGAACATGGCTGGTCGTGGCAGCGGCAGCGCTGCTGTCGGCGTGCGGCTCGAACGGCGGAGGCGCGAAGCCGGGAGCAGGCAGCGACGCGGGCAGCGACGCCGCAGCTGACGCGGCCGGCGACGCCGCGGCGGAAACCGCGGGCGAGGCCGGCGACGCCGCGCCCGCCTGCGGCACGGCGGGAGGAACAATGCCCGCCGGCACCGAGCTCAGCTCGGACGACGGCACCGCGCACGGCAACATCCGCACGCAACAGTCGACCATCACCGTCGACGGCACCGACTACAAGCTGGCCGAAGTGCCGCTGTGGGAAGCCGTGCGATTTTCGCTCGAACACCCGGCGAAGATCCTCGGCTTCCGCGTGATGTGGACCAACCTGGGGCAGGACGCCGCGCCGAGCGCCGAGCTCACCGCAGGCCTCTACGCCGACTTCGGCCACAACGGCTTCGACTTCTGGGCGCCCGATCCACTGTGGACCGGCACGCGCTGCGCCGCCGACGTGAAGGAAGGACAGTGGACGGACTACGTGTTCGACCAGCCCGTCGTCGTCGACAGGCCCGGCCTGGTGTACGTGGCCGAGCACTCCGCGTCACCGGGCGACCCGGTGTTTGCCTACGACAACACGACCCACGCCGACTGCACGCCCTTCGACGCCTGCCATTCCGCCTTCAACCTGCCCAAGGTGCCCGGCTACTACAACGGCGTCTCCTTCCCGTTCCAGCGCGATTTCCTGGTGCGGCTGATCGTCGAGTACACCGACGACCTGCAGCCCAAGGACACGTTCTTCCAGCAGGTGCCCGCCGGTACTGCGGGCAGCGGCAACCACATCTCGTGGGCCGACTACGACAACGACGGCTGGGACGACGCGCTCATCAGCGGCAAGCTCTTCCACAACGACCACGGCAGCTTCAGCGACGTGACCGCGAGCGCCGGGCTCGACGCGGCCGGCATCAAGCAGACGGGCGGCGTGTTCGGCGACTACGACAACGACGGCTGCCTCGATCTCCTGCTCTTTTCCGAGGATCCGACCAGCGGCGATGCGCTCCTGCGCTCCAACTGCGACGGCAGCTTCAGCGACGTGACCGCGGCGGCAGGCATCAGCGATCTGGAGAGCTACGAGGACTGCGGCGATCCGGCCAACACGCACGCGCCCACGGCCGCCGCCGCCTGGCTCGACATCGACGGCGACGGCTACCTCGACCTCTACCTCGCCAATTTCATCTGCTGGGCGAAGAACACCTTCTACGTCGACACCGTCTTCCACAACAACGGCGATGGCAGCTTCAGCGAGTGGACCGGCACGCACGGCTTCTCCACCGACACCGCGCCGAGCCGCGGCGCCGCGCCGGTCGATGCCGACGGCGACGGCGACATCGACCTGTTCGTGAACGAGTACCGGCTCTGGCCCAACCGCTACTACCGGAACAACGGCGACGGCACAGTAACCGAGAACGCGCTCGCGAACGGCCTGGCGGGGCACAAGGACGGCGCCTTCCCCGGCTATTACGGCCACACCATTGGCGCGGCCTGGGGCGACCTCGACAACGACGGCGACTTCGATCTGGTCGCGGCCAATCTCGCCCACCCGCGCTTCTTCGACTTTTCCGACAAGACCCAGATCCTGCTGAACGACGGGAAGGGCCAGTTCAAGGACATCGCCGGACCGTGGGACACACCGTTTACGAGCGGCGCGGGCCTCAGCTACCAGGAAACGTACTCGGTACCCGCGCTCGCCGACTTCAACGAGGACGGCAACCTCGATCTGGTGATCACCGCCATCTACGACGGGCGCCCCACCGACTTCTACTGGGGCAACGGCGACGGCACGTTCAGGCTCGACTCGTACCACGCCGGCATCACCATCAAGAACGGCTGGGGCATCGCCACCGCCGACTACGACAACGACGGCGACCCCGACGTCTTCGCCACCCACCTGTTCGAAAACCAGCTGTTCGCCTCGAAGAAGGGCCACTGGCTCGAAGTGCGCGTCGTCGGCAACGCCGGCTCGAACTGGGCCGCCATCGGGGCGACCGTCCGTGTGGATTCAGGCGGCAAGCTCTGGCTCCGCCAGGTCCAGGGCGGCACGGGCAAGGGCGGGCAGGATTCGCTCACGTTGAACTTTGGTCTGGGCAGCGTGACCAGCGCCGACGACATCGTCGTTACGTTCCCCGGTGGAAAAGAGGTCACCTTCGCGGGGCCGATCGCCGTCGATCGGCGTTGGTGGCTTTCCGAAGACGCGACGAAGAAGAGCGGCTGGGTGCCGTAGGGGCAGCGGGAGATGACCGCGCGCAACGCGGAAACTCCTTCACGCTGCTGACAGGTCACGGCGGGCGGGATATCCTGCGCGGCATGAGGCGCGTGCATCCGGGACGGGAGCGCGCAGGTGGGGATGGAGTGGGACTTTTCGAAGGGCGACAGCATCAAGCTGGAAGTGCCGAAGCGCAAGCAGGACGGCGCCGCCGTGGCGATCGATCTCTCGTACGCCACGCCGGACGTCTGGACGAGGAAAGCGATCAAGAAGAGCCCCGCGCTCGGCAAGGGGCTGTAGCCCGCGCGCGCGGGACGCTGACCGCAGCGAGGCGCGACACATGCCCCTCCCCGTCGTTCTGTTCTGCCGGTGGCTCGCGCGGCTTCTGTGGAAGCCCAAGCCCACGCGACAAGTTGCTGGTCTGCCAGCGTCCGTCGCTGGGCGCATCCGGCCTTCGCTCGAGGCCCTGGCGCCGGACACACCTGCAAACGTAGCGGAGGAGATCCGGCAGGAGGTCGAGGACGCCCTGCGTGAGTGCCTGCACGAGCGCGGCGTGGCCGCCGACGCCTATCGGCTCGTGATCGGGGCCGATCCGCTCATCACGGCGCGGATCGTGTGCGTGGCGGACAGCCGTTCATGGGCCATCGAGCACTTCGATGATTTCCTCGACTTCGGCCTGCACGACGAGGGTTCGGCGAGCGACGACAGCGACGCGCCGTAGGCGTAGCATCTGGACTACTATTCGATACCCACGTGGGTCGGCGCGGATCGGAAACGCGAATCGCCCTGTCCGACAGTCTGCACAGCGCTGCACGCAGTAGCGCCCGTCGTCCGCGCCCACGTGGGTCCGCACGCTGTCGAGCGCGCGGCGCGCTTCGCGCTCTGAGTAGCCAAGGCGGGTCAGAGCGCGGAAGGCGCGAGCTCTGCTGTCGGCGGCGGGGGGCGACGCGACTTCGCCGTAGCTGGAGCCGTCGGCGTGGCGGAAGCTGAAGCCGCGCGAGGCGCTGCCTTCGATGAGCAAGCGGCCGCGGTGCACGGCGCGGTGGTGCGAAGCGCTGGAGCAGCTGCCCGCGCGCAGTCTCTCCAGCGTGGCGCGCGGGCTGTGGCCGAGCAGGCGCTCGGCGTATTCGACGAAGCTGCCGAAGCCGAGCCGCGCGTGCACCTGCTGTCGCCAGGCGACCAGCAGCCAGCGGCCTTCCTCGTGATCGAGCGCAGCGCGCGCCTTGGCGATGCGCGAAAGCTCCGCGTGCGCGCGCTTCCAGGTCGTTTCCATGGGTTCCCTCCGCGTGTTTGTGTACCACGGGGTTTCGAGGCGCCGTGTGCGGCGCGTTGGCGCGCGTTCGCGGATGCGATCGCGATTTTCGTCGTCCTGCGTGCGAAGCGCGCTGTGCGCGGCAAGCGGAAGGCGCTGCGCAGCGACACCAAGCGGAGCGGTGATCGCAACGCGCGTGTGGGTCGAGATCGTGTCAAATGGAAACGACGCGCGTGGGTCGATTTCCTGCCGCGCGGCGACGCGCGCATTCCTGCACTACCCACGTGGGCACGCGCACGCGCCGCGCGTGGGCACGTGCACGCGCCGCGCACCGCGCGTCACTCCCGCCGCGCATCACGCCCTCGAAAAGCGCCGTCATCAGGGCGCGCCGAGCCGGCGGTGTCGCGCCGATACCAACGGGCCCCAGCGGCTGCCAGGACCCCCGGGACCCGATCCCACGCGCGACAAGGACGCGGCAACCGCGCGCCACGCCGTCCGGTGCTACCCTTGGCCCAGCTCGCGCACGCGGCGGGCCCACGGGGGGTGGGATGGACGCGCAGGATATCTTCAGTTCCGGGAGCGTGCGCTCGCTGTTCGACGAGATGGCGGCGTCGTACGGGGTCGTGAACCTGCTGTCGTCGTTCGGGCTTTCCTGGTGGTGGCGGCGACAGGTGCTCCGGCGCGTGACGATCCACGACGGCGCGCGCGTGGCGGATCTGATGTCGGGCATGGGCGAGCTGTGGCCGGCGCTGTTGCGGCGCATCGGCCGCGGCCGGCTCGTCGCCATCGACATCTCTTCGAGCATGTCCCGACGCGCGCAACGCCGCTGGGCGCGGCGCAGCCGCGCGATCGAGTTCCACGTGACGGATGTGCTGCGCGCACCGCTGGAGCCGGGCTCGCTGGATGTGGTCGTGTCCTCGTTCGGGCTGAAGACCTTCAACGCCGCGCAGCTGGATCGGCTGGCGCAGCTGATCGCCCGCGCGCTCTGTCCCGGCGGGCAGTTCTCGCTGATCGAGATCTCGCTGCCGCCGAACCGCTGGCTGCGCGCGCTGTACCTGTTCCACCTGGACCGGGTGATCCCGCTGCTCGGCCGTCTGTTCCTCGGCAACCCGGCCAACTACCGCATGCTCGGCGTGTACACGCGCGAGTTCGAGAGCGCCCGCCTCGTCGAAGAGAAGCTGCGCGCCCGGGGGCTCGAGGTCAGCTACCAGAGCCACTTTTTCGGCTGCGCAACCAGCGTTGCGGGTCGGAAGCCCGCGCCGAAGGCGGGCGGCGCGCCGGCCCTGGGCCCCGCGCTCCCCCACAGCGGTTGAGCGAATTCGTGACCCTGCCCGGGAACCCCAGCCCCCCGGCGGGTGTCCTGACGGGTATCGAACGACATCGCCGCTGATTCACCATCCAGCGAGAGCGAGGAGAACCGTGACCCGACTTCGTCTATCGGTCGTGACCGCGACCGCCGTGTCCCTGTGCGCCCTGACTGCGGGCGCACAACCGAAAGCCGCGCACAAGAAGGCCGCCGCCAAGGCGCCGGCCGTGCTGCCGCTGCGTCGGGTGCGCCTGTACGAGAACGGCATCGGCTACTTCGAGCGCCGGGGCGTGCTCGCTTCAGGTGACGTGGGTCTGCCGGTGCCCGCCGGACATCTGGACGACGCGCTGAAATCGCTGGTCGTGCTGGGCAGCGGCAAGGGCACGAAGGTGTCGGGCGTGGAGTTCAAGAGCAGCGTGAGCCGCAGCATGGCGACGGCGCTGGCCGGTCTGCCGGGAAACGGGCCGCTCGGCTTCAAGGCGCTCCTGGGAACGCTGAAGGGCGCGTCGGTGCAGCTGGAGACGCACGGCAAGACAGTGCACGGGCGGCTGGTAGACGTACTGGAGCCGAAACAGAGCAGCCTGGCGCGCTGCGAAGCGCCAGCCGGCAGCAAGACGAAGGCGCCCTGCGTGATGGTCAAGCAGAGCACGGTGGTGCTGCTCACCGACAAGCGCGAGATCCGCCGCTTCGCGCTCGGCGACGTGAGCGGCGTGCGGCCGACCGATCCGGCCTTCGCGTCGCGGCTCGAAGCGGCGCTGGGTGCGCTGTCGGACCACGGCGCGCAGACCCGGAAGACGCTGCACGTCTCGGCCAGCAGCCAGAGCCCGGTCACGCTCGGCTACATCGCCGAGGCGCCCATCTGGCGCTCGACCTACCGGGTGGTGCTCGAACAGAAGGGCCACGAGGGCGTGCTCCAGGGCTGGGCGCTGATCCACAACGACACCGACGAGGACTGGAAGCGCGTGGCCGTCGATCTTGTCAACGGCCGGCCCGACTCGTTCCTGTTCCCGCTAGCGGGCCCGCGCTATGCGCGGCGCAAGCTGGTGACACCGAAGCGCCAGCTGTCGAGCGTGCCGCAGCTGCTCGACAAGACAGTCGACAACATGTGGACCGGCGAGAGCGGCTCGGCGGAAGGCGCCATGGGCCTCGCCGGAACCGGCTCGGGCGGCGGCGGGTACGGCGAGGGGATCGGTCTCGGCAGCATCGGAACCGTCGGCTACGGCGCCGGCCGGGGCGGTCCGGGCGCGAGCTCGCTCTTGTCGGTCGGCAACCTGGCCGGAATCGAGCAGGCCGACGGCGCCGAGAACGGCGCGCTGTTCCGCTATACCCTGCCCCACCCCATCGATCTGCACGCGCACAGCTCGGGACTGGTTCCGTTCATGCAGGGCACGGTGCCGGCCGAGCGCATCGCATGGTTCAGGAAGCCGGGGGCGACGGCGCGCAGCGCGCTCCGACTGGTGAACAAGACGCGCCAGACGCTGCCGCCGGGCCCCGTCTCGGTGTTCGCCGACGGCGGGTTTGCCGGCGAGTCCGCAATCTCGCGCACCAAGCCGAGCGAAGTGCGTTTCATCCGCTTCGGGCTCGACCTGGACGTGGAGCTCGACGTCGCCCACCGGAAGGCGACAGACGAGCCGCGGCTGATGTCGTTCCAGAACGACCGCCTGGTGGAACACTTCGTGCGCCACAGCGTCGTCACGTACAGCATCGACAACCGCAGCCGGAGCGGGCGCGCCGTGTACCTCGGGCTCGACGTGGTGAACAACGCCCGCGTGCGCGGCGCGGACTCGCTCGATTTCGACCACGAGGGGGGCCGCGCGCTCGCGGTCTTCCATGTCGGCGCGCACAAGCAGATCGACAAGACGTTGAAGATCGACGAGGGCCTGAGCCGTGGCCACGCCTTCTCGACCCTGGAATCGCCGACGCTCGCGAAGTGGGCGAAGTCGCCGCTGCTGCCGAAAGCCCAGCGCACAGCACTGAAGAAGGCGTCGGACTATCTCGTGCAGGCCGAGGTGCGCCGCGGCGCCATCTCCGCTCGCAAGGCCGACCTGGGACGGGTCAAGCAGCGGATCGTCGAGCTCAGGGAGAACGTGAAGGCGCTGGGCGAGGCGCACGCATCGGGAACCGACCGCATGAGCCAGCGGCTGCTCGACGCACAGGACCAGGCCGACAAGCTCGAAAAGCGCGCCCGCGACCTGGAAACGGAAGCCCGCGAGAAGGACAACCTCGCCCGGGCCGCGCTCTCCGCGCTCCCGCACGGCTGACGGGGTTGACGGCCAAAGCGACCGGGACAAGACTGCCGCCCTGCCGCGCCGGAACAGCGCGGCAGGGAGCCGCCTGACGACATGGGACTTCTACCGGCAGTCATCACTTTCGGCGTGTACAGCCTGGGCTGTCTTCTGGTCGTGCTCTACAAGATGGCCCGCGACGAGGACATGGCGACCGCCTTCCTGGGCCTGTCGGTCGTGTACGCCTTCGTGTGGGGCTGGCGGAACGCCGAGACGGAATACGTCGGGCGCGTGTCGCTCCGCGCGGTGATGAGCACGTGGAGCTGGTGCATGGGCGCCATGCTCTTCTACTGGCTCATCATGGCGCCGAAGGGCTGAGCCCGCCCTACTGGCACTTGCCGGCGTTGCACGTCGCCGATGCGGTGCAGCCACCGCCGGTCGCGGGAATGCACATGTCGCTCGGGTTCGGGGCGGACCAGTTCCTGACGCTGGTCCGGATCTCGGTGACTGCACCCAGATCGGCTTCGGTGCAGCCCCACAGGATGACATGGCAATCGACGTCCCGGAGCAGGAACGCGAACCCATACGGCTGCTGCTCCAGACCCTGTTCGGGGATGATCGGCTGATCGGGCTTGACGCTCTGGCGCTGCATGGCCAGCGACAGATCCCCCGCGGAGAGCACGCTGTCGGGCGGACACTGCTTGTCGAACACCGCCGCCTCCAGCACGGCCGCCGAGGCAGCCAGATTGCACGGATCCACGAGCGTCCACTTGCTCTGGCAGCCGGCGGGTTTGCGTGAGTCCTCCACGCACACGCCAAGCCCCCCATCGCCGGGCGACGGGCTCGCCTCCCTGCCGCCGCACGCGGCGAAAAGCGGAAGAGCCAACGCGAAGCAGACGATCCCGCGACGACGCATTGGTAGATCCTTCTATCCTTTCTCCGCCGGAGCGAAGGGAAAGAGAGCAAGACCCCCTTTCAAACCGTGCGTGCGGATTTCCCGCACACGGCTTACCGGTGGTCTGTCGGCGTGCAGCATTACGCGGCCTCCTGATTCCAGAAGGGCTGCTCCGGGTAGCGGACGGTGCCGCGCAGGCGGTAGAGGCCGAGGTTCTCGAAGTACTCGCGCGTCCAGCCTTCCGCCTCGCCAGCACGCAGGTGCCGCCCCTTGCGCTTGACGCGCAAGGCGCGGATCCGGCCCACGACGTTGCGGTCGAGCTGGTTGAAGCGCGTCGCGGCATTTCCCGTGCGGAAGTAGTTGCCCCAGCCCCGCAAGACGGGGTTCAGGTCGGCAATGACATCGCGGATATCCGCGTGGCACCGTGACCTCGGAGTCAGCTGCTTCACGCGCTGCCGGATACGCTGGATCGCGCGCCGGCTCGGCCCGCGCTGGAGGAAGTAGAGGCGCTGCCCCTTCTTTTCCAGCAGTCGACCGCTCAAGCGCTTGTGCATGTGGCAGCCGAGGAAGTCGAAACCCTGCTTGCCATCGTAGAGCTCGACCCGCCTCGTCTTTTCCGGGTGCAGCTCGAGACCGAGACGCTTCAAGATGACCTTGATACGCGCTTCGGCCAGCTCGAAATCCTTCCTGGTGCGGCACACCACCACGAAGTCGTCCGCGTAGCGCACCAGCGTCCCGAGTGGGGCGCTGTGGCGTGTCCACATGACGTTGAGCACGTGCAGGTAGATATTCGACAGCAAGGGCGAGATGACCCCGCCCTGCGGTGTGCCCGCTGTCGTCTGCGAGACGACGCCGTCCTCCATCACGCCTGCTTCGACCCACTGCCTCAGCAGCTTGAGCACCCTCCGGTCCGAGATGCGCCGAGCGACCATCGAGGCTGCAGGCTTCACTTCATGTTGCGGCCCGCGTGCTTGCTCCCCTCCAGACGGCACAGGCCGTCTGGAGGGCTTTCGACGCCCCGCTCGGGCACGAAGGTCTCCCTCCGACACCTGGGGCCTGCTACCCGGCGCACCGACGCCTACCGGGGCGGGACTTGCACCCGCTGGAGAAGCGCAGCGAGCGGCAGGCGCACTTCCCCCCGAAGGGTTCCGAACGTCCGTCGCGTCACGACGCACCATGCGAAAGATTCTAGCACTGTTCCGGGGATTTGGGCTCCACAGGGCACAACCATGGGTTGACGCCGAGCACCCCTGTCGAAAACGATGAAACGATGCGATCGAAAGTCCTTCTCGTGATGGCGCTGGTGGCGGCGCTGCTGTCCTGCAAGATGGTGGATGCGGTGAAGAAGCGCGTGATGGGGGCCACGGCCTCGTCCAGCGCGGCCGCGGGGTCCGCAACGCCGCCTCCCGCGGCGGTGGCCTCGGCTGCCCCGTCCGACGGCAAGGTGGTGCCTGCCCCGACCCACTGGAAGGCAGCGCCGCTCGCGGTCGGGCAGCACTGCAGGTACCGGATCAAGTATGCCAGCGGCAAGGTCGCGATCGTCGAATACAAGATCGTCGGCAAGAAGGACGGCGCCTACTGGATGGAGCTCGACGACACGCATCCGGCAACCCACGAAACCAGGATGTTCCAGGTTCTACTGACCATTCCAGACCGCACCAGCGCGAAGGGCGTGGATGTGAAGGGTCTGCGCATGAAGGTCGGTGGCCGCATCCAGGAGTTCCACGGCGCGATGATGCGCGCGATCCAGAAGGGCACGAACAAGTACCTGAGAGGGCTGGCCATACCCCAGCTCGACGGCAAGCCGCAGGAGGACAAGACGGTCGAGGCCGGCACCTTCAAGGGCTGCTACAAGTGGAACGCGAAGGAGCACCTCGCGGGCATGACCGAGGAAGGCGTGCACTGGAACCATCCGGCCGTGCCCATCCTGACGCTCGTGAAGAGCGAGCTCGCCGACGGCGGAAGCGTCGAGCTCCTCGACTACGGCATGACCGGAGCCAAGGCGGGGTTCTAGGATGCTGCGTCTGCGACACTGCGCGCTGCTCGCCTCCGGGCTCCTGGCCTGCGCCTCCTGTGGCGCGCCACAGACCAGAGCGGGGAGCAACCCGCCGCCACAGCCTCGGGCCCCGGCCCGCCCACCCGCCGTCACGCCCGCAACAGCGCCGTCGCCCGCTCCGGCGCCGACGGCGTCCGCCGCCGCGCCGGCCAACGCGAGGCCCGAGTTCATCGTCCACACGCCGCCGCTCGACGCAGCGCACGCGAAGACCACCTACGACGTCAAGTACGCGCCTGAAGCAGTGGTGCTGGACCAGGGCGCTGCTCCGGCGCTGGTGTCGAAAAAGGCGGGGGAGCTCGACTTCGATGCAAAGAAGCTGGGCGCCGCAGCGCAGCAGATCAACCCGGGCAAGGTGCTGCTCGTGTACGGCAAGGCGCTGGCAAAGGTCGAGAGCGTGCAGCGCCAGGGCCCGGAGCTGGTCGTCAGGACGGGCCCCGCCACGCTGGCCGACGCCATAAAGGAAGGAACGGTGGCGTGGGACGTGTCGCTTCCGCTGGATCGCGCGCACGTGACCGCGGCGCTGATACAGCAAAGCGAGAACCGCGCGCTGGCGCGGCTGGACCGCAACGGCCACTTCGCCACCGATGTGCCGCGCGCGGACGGCAACGCTTTCGCCAGCCCGGGTGCGCTCGGCAAGGGGCCTATCCAGTGGGCGTTCAAACAGGGCGCGCTGACGTACAAGTTCCGGCTCGAGCCCAAGGGCCAAGGCGTCGACATCAAGATCGAGGCCATCAAGCAGCAGGGGCCGAAGGCAACGCTCGCCTACACCGCGCACGGCACGTTCGACAACGTGCGAGGCCAGGCGCGCGCCGACTACCACGACCACAAGCTGACCGATCTCGACTACCAGGAGCCCGAGCTCGTGGGCGACATCCAGCTCTCGGTCGCAGCCGCGGGGTCGGGTCTCGGCAAGATCGACTTCCCCTTCCCGGGCGCGATGTTCGGCTACCTGGTGATGGTGGGTCCGGTGCCGGTGAAGATCAGCGTGGGCGCGAAGCTGATCGGCTCGATCACCGTGCCGGCCAATGCGTCGGCGCGGGCGACGGCCCGCTTCAAGTTCCGGAGCAGCAGCGGGTTTTCGTACGCGGGCAACGACGTGAAGGTCAAGGGCAACATCGGCAACCTCACCTTCTCGCCGAAGCCGTTCGACTCGGCCGCGATGATCGGCATCCCGGTGGACGCGCAGTGGGGCGTGGCCTTCCCGCGCGTGAGCGTGGGCGTCTTCGACGATGTCTTCGTCCCCTTCCTGCACACCGGCGTGGTGGTCGGCAGCTCCTTGAAATGGGGCCCGGTATGCAAGTACGGCTACGTCAAATACGTAGCCCAGGTCGGCTACGATCTCGGCGTGTTCGGCGTGAAGCTGAAGAGCGCCAAGAAGACCATCGCCGAGCGCGAGAAGAAGGCGCCGCCGGGCGGCTGTCCAAAGAAGAAGTAGACCGCGGCGTCAGGAAGGCGGTAGGCCGTCGAAGTTGTCGTCGAGGAACTGCCGCGACAGGCTCGAGAGCGCACGGCAGTACGCGTCCGGCTCGGACGTGAAGTAGCCGCGCCTGGCCAGAGCGTGCACGAAGCGCTGCGCGTCGCCGCGGCGGGCAGCCTGGATGGCGTCCGGGTAGCGGCGCTTCAGCATGCGGATGTAGTCGCGCGCTCCCTCCTCGGCGCTGCGGTAGGCGCGGAAGCGGCTGCGCACGCGCCGCGCGTCGTCGTCGGAGCCTTCGCTCGTCCACCACACCGCGCTGCCCCCGCGCGGCGCCTTGCCCTTCACGCCAGCGAAGTTGAAGTCGACCATCCAGCGCCCGCGGCCGGTTTCGAGCGCCCACTGCGCCCACAAGAGCGCCAGCGCCTCGTCGGACGGCGGTTTTCCGAGCACCGATTCCCAGGCGTCCGACAGATGCTGCGCGGCTTCCTCCGGCTGCATCGGCGTGGGGCGCTTCGACCAGGCAACCGGCTCACTGCCCGGATCGTCCACATCGTCGACGGGAGCGGGCTCCGCGACGGCTTCTACCTCCACCGCGTGGGCGGTGCGGGCCGGGCGCAACGCGTACGGAGGCGCGCCGGCGCCGCGAGCCAGGCGGGCTGCCACCGCTCCGCCCCCGAGCGCGCCGACCAGCAGCGCAACGCCCATCGGCGCGAGCTTCCGGGCGGGACCGGCCAGATACGGACGCACAACCCGGCGCCACAAGCCACGCATCGCCGCAGTCACCGCGAAATTGAAGCGGAAATTGCCGCAGCTGGCCAAGCAACGCGCGAGCGGAACTCCGGGTCCGGTTGACGTGGCCGGGCCGGAGACGCAAGCAGGATGCCCCCTGACGACAAGGAGAGCCGCCATGTCCGAGCGCTACGAACTTCTGTACTGGCCGTCCATCCAGGGTCGCGGCGAGTTCGTCCGGCTGTCGCTGGAAGAGGCCGGCGCCGACTATGTCGACGTGGCCCGCAAAAGCGGCGGGATGAAGGCGCTCGGGGACATGCTCGAGACCGGCAACGGCGGCCTCTTGCCGTACGCTCCTCCCATCCTGCGCCACGGCGATCTCGTCATCGCGCAGACGGCCAACATCCTCATGTACCTGGGTCCGCGGCTTTCGCTGGTGCCGGACGACGAGAAGAGCCGCCTCGGAGCGCACCAGCTAGAGCTGACGATCACCGATCTGGTCAAGGAAGCGCACGACACCCATCACCCCGTCGGCAGCAGCCTGTACTACGAGGACCAGAAGGACGAAGCGAAACGCTACACGAAGCAGTTCGTCGACCACCGCCTGCCGAAGTACCTCGGCTACTTCGAGCGGGTTCTCGAGCGCAACCACGACAGCGGCAGCAAATACCTGGTCGGCGGCGCGCCGAGCTACGTGGACCTTTCAATGTTCCAGGTGATGGTAGGGCTCGGCTACGCCTTCCCGAAGGCGATGAAGAAGCTCGCCTCGCGGACGAAGCGGCTCGGGGCGCTCGCCAAGCAGGTGGCGGAGCGCCCGCGCATCGCGGCGTATCTCGCCTCCGACCGCCGGCTGCCGTTCAACGAGGACGGCATCTTCCGCCGCTATCCGGAGCTCGACATCGAACCGGCGGATTGATCCACACGCGGCGGTCTTCTGCGGCAGCTCGAGGTGCGTCGCGCTGCCCGCGCACGTGCTCGAACGCTAGTTCGACTGGACGAGCTGGCTCGCCAGCTGCTCGCCCTCGGTCGTGGTGGCGGCGTGGTCCTCGATCTTCGGCGCAACTCCGCTCTGGCCGCTGAACGCGATGTACGTGACCCCGCTGTCCGCGCCGCCCACGGCCGGGTCGGGATTGATGCCCAGGCTTGCGGCCATGGCGTAGGACGCCTCGCCGATGATGCTGGTCGGACCGATGTCGCCGAACACGCCGTAGGTCACCTTGCCCTTGTAGATGACGGCGATGATGCTGCCAAAGTGCAGTCCGGCGGCCTTGTAGGAGAAGCGCGTGCTGATGCCGGGCACGACGACGTAGGGCAGCTTCGCCGCGTCGAGGTAGTTGCCCTGCGAGTCGGTCGCCGCGGTCTGCGCCTGGTACCACGGGTCGGTGTTCTTGTTGCACTGCGTGCTGGTCAGGCCGTCGCAGTCGACGTCCATGTCCGCCTGCCAGTACACGGCGCCCTGGAGCTGGCAGATGGGCACCGTCGCGGCGGTATTGCTGTCGGTCTTGTAGCGGCCGTTCGTGATCTCCTGGCAGTTGCCGAGCAGCGCGAGCAGATCCTGAGCGCTCGGCGGCGCGCTGCTCTGCCCAGCGCTGCCTCCGCTGCCCGCCGCGCCACCTGCCGACGTTCCTCCAGCACCTCCGCTGGTGGTTCCGGCCGCGCCGCCCGTCGAGTTCGTGCCGCCGGCGCCGCTGCTCCCTGCACTGGTGCCCGAGCCCGCGGACCCCGCGTCGGTGCCGGCCGCCCCGCCGCTCGCGTTCGCTGACGGGTGGCTGCTCGAACCGCAGGCGATACCAGCGAGGAGCGGAAAAACGCACACAACACGCACGAGCCCATGCATGCGGCGATGGTTCCACACAAGCCGCCGGCCGTCACCAGACAGCCGGCTACTTCTCCGGGGCGGGCTTCTTCGCCTTCTTCCGCTTCGCCGCCGGCTTCTTCTTGGCCACTTTCTTCGCCGCGGGCTTCTTCTTCACCGTCTTCTTCTTCTTCTTCGCCGTCTTCTTCTTCGCGCGCCTTCTTCTTCGCGGCGGGTTTCTTCTTCGCGGGCTTCTTCTTCGCGGCGGGTTTCTTCTTCACCGTCTTCTTCTTCTTCTTCGCGGCGCCTGCCTTGGCTTGCCTCTTCTTTTCTTCCGGCGGCGGCTCCGGCGGATGCTCCACGGCGATGTCGCTCTTCAGCAGCCACTCGCTGACCAGCGAGCGTTCGCCTGCCGGCGGTGTCGTGGGATCGAACAGGCCCGGCGCCGTCTTCGGCTCGAAGTCGTGCTCGACGTCCTCCTGCTCCGGCGGCGCGCCTCCTTCCACGTCCATCGCGCTCTTCGCCAACCACTCGCTCACCAACGAGCGCTCGGGCATGGATGCCGCGAACACGCTCTTCTCCGCCGCCACCGGCTCCGGTGCCCCCACCGAGACGATCCGCGACGACTCGACCGGCCCGTCCGCTGCCAGCCGCGGCTCCGCAGCGTGCGGCGACGGCACGCCCAGCGCAACCAGGAGCGCGCTGAACGCGGCGCGCACCGAATCGAAGCGCGCGTCCCGGTCGATCGCCAGCACCTGCTGGATCCAGAGATCCATGTCGGGCGGAAGGCCCGGCCTGAGCGCACACAGGCTGGGCCGCTCGGCCGTGGTGGCGAGGATGAACTTGTCCCTCAGCGACTCGACCTCGAAGGGCAGCCGGTTCGCCAGGGCCCGGAAGACGATGACACCGAGCGAGTACACATCGACGCGCCGATCCAGCTGGTCGGTGCGCCCCTTCCATACCTCCGGCGCAATGTAGCTGGGCGAGCCGACGATGGTGCCGGCTGCGGTGAGCGGGTTCGCCTCCTGCATGCGCGCCAGCCCGAAGTCGAGCAGGCGCACGCCTCCGCCCGCGTTGGGCGAGACCAGGAACACATTCGCCGGCTTCAGATCGCGGTGCAGTATTCCCGCGGCGTGCGCGCGCTCCAACGTGTCGACGATCGGCGACAGCACGAGCACCAGCTCTTCGGGTGTGAGCCGCTCGCCGCGGTGTTCCAGGTCTTCCAGGCGTTGTTCCAGATCGCGGCCGTCGAGCAGCTCCATCACCAGGCACAGCTTGCCGGCTGCGCTGGCGCACAGGTCGTACACGCGCACAGCGCTGGTCCCGGCCAGCTCCACCAGAGCGCGCTGCTCGCGCTTCAGCCGCTCGACGAGACCCGGATCCTGCGCTGCGGAGTCGGTCAGCATCTTGACGGCGACGACCTCGCCCGTCAGCCGATCCAGGGCGCGGAACACGAGCCCATGGCCGCCACGACCGATGATCTGCTGGAGCTCGTACCGTTGCGCGATCGTATGCCCGACCAGGTTCGGGGTGTGCAGCATGTCGGGCATCCAGCCGAGTATAGGCGCCGCGGCGCGCGGAGTCAGCTACCCGTACAGCGCGCGAGACGCAACGTGAACGTGCCCGCCGGCAGTTCCACCAGTACCCGCTGCTTGTCGGCGTGATAGTCCCAGCTCCATCCGGAGGGGCCTTTCACGTCGAGGCAGACCGAATCGCCCAGATGACGCCTGGGCGCATACAGGATGGCTGGCTTGTTGCTGCCGTCGGCTTCGAGCTTCACGTCCAGCGCGTGCGCCCGGAAGTCGTACGATAGCGAATCGAGCTTTCCCGGCACCGCGATCGGGTACGGCCTTGAAAGCCGGTCCACGATGTCCTGGCGGATATGGCGATCTGCGTCGAGCACCGCCTGCGCGCCGGAAATGGACGCGTCGCCCGCGCTCGGCGTGGCCTGTTCGAACGCCCAGTAGCTCGAACCGACACGGTACTGGTCCTCCAGACCCGCGTGCAGCTCGAGATCCGCGTCGGCGCTCGGCAGGTCGTTGTTCACGCCCCACTCGCCGTTCCACCACGGGACGCCAAAGGTCTGCGCCTCTTTGTCGGCGTTCGCGAAGTCCTTCTTCTTCACTTCCGGATCCGGCGGGCGCTTGAGGATGTACAGATTGGCCCAGCCCGAATACAGATGCGGCGCGTACACGATGTCCGGATCGAGACCCACGACCGGCGCGGCGTACATGTACTGGCTCTCGTTACGGACGCCGGGCGCGTCGAAGAACAGCTGGCCCTTGGCTCCCTCCTTGCGCAGCGCGGGAATTATCTTGTGCAGTGCGGGCAGGTACTGCTGCTTCTCGAAGTCCGGCTGGTTCAGCGTGCCAGCGGGCTCGTTGAAGATGTCGTAGCCCAGCAGCGCCGGGTGCTTTCCGAATCGGGCGATCACCTTGCCCCAGGCGGCGAGGTAGGCGTCCATCAACCCGTTGTCGTTGTTCCACAGCTGATCGAACAGCTTCCGGTAGCCCGTGGTGCTCGGCGTGTAGCCCGCTGGGCACGTCCAGTCCGGAGCACCGTTGGCCGACAGCGCCAACGTGCTCTTCGGGTCGACCGCGCACCGCCCCCACAAGTCGTGGTGCCACTCGAGCACTACTGTAAGGCCGGCCGCCTTCGCGGCGTCGAGCACGCCGCCGATCTGGTCGAGATAGGCCGAATCGTATTTGCCTCGCTCCGGCTCGATGCGGCTCCAGGAGATCGCGACGCGCATCGTGGTAAAGCCCCACGACGCGATCAGGGCGTAGTCGCCGGGCTCGACCCTGCGCCCGCCATGATCCACATCCTGCAGCGAATGGTGCTCGATGCCGCGCAGGACCACCTGGCGGCCTTCGGCGTCGACCAGGGCGTCGCCTCTCACCGAAAGCGGCAGAAAGGCACCCTCGTCCAGCGCGCGGCGGGGCCCCGATGCGTGAACGCCGGGTCCCGGCCCATCCGGGCTTCCTCCACAGCCAGAAATGAGCAGGAAAGCCCCCAGAACAGCGCGCCAACCGCGCACCCGCGTGCAGATCACGGGGAAAGCATGCGCCTGCGCTCACCCTTCCTGCAAGTCCAGTCCGCTGGCGCTATATACCCTCGCATGAGGAGGAGACTCCGGATCGCGCTAGGCGTGACACTGGCTGTGCTGCTCGCCGCGGCGATGACGGTGCGCACGTTGGAGGAGCGCTTCGACGCCCGCATAGCAGCCGCCGAACGTCGCGTTGGACAGAGCTCTGCCGCGGGTGCGCCCGAAAACCTGCCGGCGATCGCGCTCGAGTACCTGGCCCGAGCGGGTGTCGCGTCCGAGGGGGATCCGCGCGTCGTGCGCATCGGCGAGACCGGCGAGCTCCGCAGGCACCCGGACGCGCCGTGGAAGCACTTTTCCGCGGTGCAGCACCTCGCCGTTCGGGACATCGGCTTCGCGTGGCACGGCACCCTGGACGTGGCGCCGGGCATCGACGTCGAGATCCTCGATCAGCTGCATGCAAGTGCGGGACAGAGCGATGTGCGCCTGCTGGGCGCCATCCCGCTGTCCGTTCCCGGATGCTGGCCCGTCGACCGCGCCGAGACCCAGCGCTACCTGGCCGGGCTGGCCTGGGCGCCGCATGCGGTTCGCGACAACGCCGCACTCAGGCTCACCGCCGTCGGCGACAGGAAGCTGGAGGTCACCGCGGGCGACGGCCCGGCGCGCACGAGCATCGAGCTCGAGCTCGACGAACACGGCGACATCATCCGCAGCGTAGCGATGCGCCCGCGTGTCGAGAACGGCACCGTGGTCGAGCGCCGCTGGGTCGCCGAGCTCTCGCGCCACGATCGACTCGGTGCCGTCCGCGTCCCCACCTACGGCGAAGCCCGCTGGGTGCTGCCCGAGGGCGACTTCGTCTACCTGCGCGGCGAAGTCGAGTCGCTCGAGCTCGACTAGAGCCTCGGTCCCACGCGCCGCGACGCCAGAGCTACATCGTCATCCGGATCCACGCCATGTAGCCCGCGTAGCCGAGCAGCGCGAGCAGCGCGATGCAGCCGATCACGACGAGCTTCACGTGGCGGCGCGCTCCCATGGCCTTGATCGATCGGTCCAGATCGAGATCGTCGACGACGATCGAGGGAAGCTCGGGCTCCTCAGCCGCCACGGGTTCCAGGTCGGGCGCGGAGACGCGCTGGACGGCCGAGTGGCCGCCTGTCGACGGCGTGTGCAGATCGGCTACGCCCATGCTGCTCGCGGTAGAGCTCGCCACCTCGTACTCGCTTGCGATCTGGACACGTTGTTCGGCTGCCTCGACGGCGCGCGCGATGGTGGCCCGACGCCGCGCGATCCGCTCACCGATTTCGCTCTCGAGGAAGTGGGCAACGTCTGCAGCCGTGACGGGGGCGCAGTGGCGGGTCATCGCCGCCTCGATCGTCTGCTGCATCTCCTTGGCGGTGTGGAAGCGCCCCATGGGGTTGTAGGACAGCGCCGTGTAGACGATCTCGGCGATATCGCCGGGCATATCGCGAAGCGGCGTCGGTGGCAGGCCGCGCGACAGCAGATGGAGCATGGCCAACTGGTTGTCCGCGTCGTACGGCACCCGCCCCGTCAAGAGCTGGTAGAGCAGCGCGCCCATGGACCAGACATCGGCGCGCCGATCCAGAGCGCCGCCCATGGCCTGCTCGGGAGACATGTAGGCCACCCTGCCCTTGATGGTGCCGGCGCTGGTCTCCTCGGCCATGCGCCCCATGGCCTTGGCGACGCCGAAGTCGATGAGCTTCACCTGGCCGCTCGTTCCCAGGAGCACGTTGGCGGGCGACACGTCGCGGTGCACGACGCCAAGCAGCTCGCCGGCGTCATCGCGCACCTCGTGTGCGGCATGTAGCCCGGCGCAGATTGCGGCGGTTACGCGCAGCACGATGCCGAGCGGAAGCTTGTGCTTCTTCCGGTGAACCTTCCGCCTCAGCGCCGCGAGGGAATCGCCTTCCACCCACTCGAGGACGTGGTAGAGCACGCCGGCGTGCTCACCCAGGTCGAGGATATGCGCGACATTCGGGTGGTGCACGGCGGAGATGATCCGCGCCTCGTCGAGGAACATGGCGTGGAAACGAGGGTCCTCCGCGTGCTCGGCGAGGATCGCCTTTACGGCGACCAGCCGCTGCATCCCGAGCTGGGTCTGCATGCGCGCGACCCAGACCTGGGCCATCCCGCCCTGCGCCACGGGACACAACAGCTCGTACCGGTCGAGCCACTGTCCGGGATACAGGGCCCCGGCGGGGGTTGACGGCATGCTGAGCCCCACCGGACCACTTTTGCTCGGGACCCCACAGGAGCGCAAGCTGCACAGCGCGGACTAGTAGAAACTACCTGCTCTTCGGATTGACCGCCCGCGCCGGCAGGACGAATGTGGGCCGCATGAGCCTACAGCGCGCCACCAGCCGCACCATTTCCCGGATGTTCCGTAACGTCTACCGGCTCCGGGGCCAGGAGTCGGAGCTCCGCCGCCGGGTTGCCGGAGCGCTGGGACTCTCCACGCGGCGCGAGGTCGAACGCATGGCGGACGAGATGGAGCTCTGGCAGGGCCGTGCCGAGCGCGCCCGGAACGCCGGACCCCGCCGCAACATCCTGTTCATCACCAGCGACCAGCAGCGCTACGACTCGCTGGGGGTGAACGGCGGAAGGGTCGCCCGCACGCCGGTGCTCGACGCCCTGGCCCGCACCGGCGTGAACTACCGCCGCGCCCACGTGCACAACGTCGTGTGCATGCCGTCGCGCTCGACGATGCTGACCGGCCAGTATCCGCAGACACATGGCGTCATCGCCAACGGCATCCCGCTGCCACCCGACGCGCCGAGCGTGGCGCGCGAGCTCAGGCGCCGGGCGGGCTACCGCACCGCGCTCATCGGCAAGGCACACTTCGACCCGCACCTCGACCCGAGCCTGCATTTTCCCGAGAACCGCTTCGCCTTCGAGCACAGCTTCGGGCCCTGGCGGGGCTTCGAACACGTCGAGCTGGCAACGCACGGACCGATGGGCGGGCACCACTACGCCGACTGGCTGTGGTCGAACCATCCGGAGGATGTGCGGGGCTTCGCCGCGGTGCTCACGGGCGCCGGCGGCGGCGATACCGGCGCGCCGGAGGTCGCGCACAACCCCATTCCGCGCGAGCACTACCACACCGACTGGGTCGCCGAACGCACTGTCGCGTGGCTGCGATCGGTACCGGCGGACGAACCGTGGTTCTGCTGGATGAGCTTCCCCGATCCGCACCATCCGTTCGACCCGCCCTACGACGAGGTGAAGAAGCGCATCGACTGGCATGATGTGCCTCTGCCCGAGGGCTATCCCGGCTCACGCGACAGGATCGAAGCCATCCTGGCCGACAAGCCGCGGCACTGGCTCGATTGGTACCAGGGCCGCTTCAGGAATCCCGAGGGCGGCCCCACGCACTTCGTCCCCGGCAAGCTCGAGGAGCGGCAGCTCCGCGAGGTCAACGCGATGATCCACGTCGAGAACGAGCTCATCGACGAAGCGTGCGGGCGCGTACTGGCCTTTCTGCGCGAGCGCGGGCTCGACGAGAACACCGACGTGATCTTCACCTCGGATCACGGCGAGCTGCAGGGCGACTACGGGCTCCTGTTCAAGGGCCCGTACCACGTGGAATCGCTAATGCGGATCCCGATGATCTGGCGTCCCGCGCCGTCGGCGGCAGTGGGCGCCTGCGAAATCACGGAACCGGTCGGCCATGTCGATCTGGCGCCGACGTTCTGCCGGATCGCGGGCATCGAGGTTCCGGAGTACATGCAGGGTGCGGCGCTGCCCGTCCAGCCCGGGTCGGGGCGCGAGCGCATCGTCACGGCCTTCGACAGCCAGTTCGAGCAGGTGGGGATGCACCTCCGGACGATCTACCGCGACGGCTACATCTGCACGCGCTACGAGCCGCGCACGCGCGACCGCGGCGGGCATTTCCCCTTGTACTGGGCGCTCTGGGGCGCCGGCACCCACGTCCCCGACTACGACGGCAGCGAAGGCGAATTCTACGATCTCCACGAGGATCCGCTGCAGCACAAGAACCTCTGGAACGACCCCGTGCGGCGCAGCTTGCGCGACGATCTGCTCGCAGACCTGGGCGACCATCTGCCGCCCGCACGCACGCCGCCGCTTGACGTCGAGGCGCCGACCTGAGGCTTGGGCCTTTCTCTTTCCGCGTAGCGCATGTAGCAAGATGGCACACCTCATGTGACATTTTGCTACAATCCAGGGGCGGCGGGGGCCCGTAGACTGGGCGCGGGATGTTCGTCTGTCCGGAGTGCGGCCATGCGGCGGGGGCGCCGGGCTTCTGCACGGAGCATGGCGTCTCGCTCATCGATGCCGGCGCCGACCCGCTGCCGGGGCAGCGCGTCGGCAGCTACCGCATCGCGCGGCTGATCGGCGAGGGCGGCATGGGCCGCGTGTACCTCGCGGTGCAGCCGGAGATCGGCAGCCGCGTCGCGGTCAAGGTGCTGTCAGGGGATGCCACGGCGGGCTCGGCGTCGGTGGAGCGCTTCTTTGCGGAAGCGCGCGCCGTGAACGTCATCCGCCACGAGAACATCGTCAGCGTGCTCGATCTCTCGCGGCTGCCGGACGGGCGGCCGTATATCGTCATGGAGTACCTCGAGGGCGCGGCACTGTCGACGCTCATCGCCGAGCGCGGTGCGCTGCCCCTCGGGGCGCTGACGCGAGCGCTCGGCGAGGTGCTGGACGCGCTCGCCGCCGCGCACGAAAAGGGCATCGTCCACCGCGACCTGAAACCGGACAACATCTTCATCACCCGCGGCGGCCGCGCCAAGGTGCTCGACTTCGGTATCGCCAAGCTCAAACCGGAGCTGCTCTCGATGGAGGCGCACACCAGCACGGGCGCTCTACTCGGCACGCCTCACTACATGTCCCCCGAGCAGGCACAGGGACGTCCCGCCGAACCGCGCAGCGATCTGTACTCGGTCGGGGTGATCCTGTTCGAGGGCGCGACGGGCACACGCCCGTTCGACGCGAGCTCGCTCTACGAGCTGTTGAAACAGCACATCGAGCACCCTCCGCCGTCGCCCCGGTCCATGCGCGGAGATCTGCCGCCGGCGTACGAGGCCGTGATCCTGCGCGCGCTCGACAAGTCCCTGGCGCGGCGGTTCCAGAATGCCAGGGAGCTGTCCGCGGCGCTCGCCGAAGCGGGCCAGTCCGCTCCGGCGGACAGCTGGGGCTCGCTCGGAAGCGGCCGGGCTCCGCTGGGTCCGGCGCCCACGCCGGATCCCGAAAGACGGAAGATGGCCCTCGAAGCCACGGTCCCGACGCCACCCGCGCACGGCACAGCACCGACGCCGCAGCATGCGGCGGCAAGTCGCACGCCGATGCAGGTCCCCGCCGGCACACCGCCCCCCACCTATCCGTCGGCGGGCAATGCTCCCGCCGTACCGGACGCCCTCTACGAACCGCAGACGCTGGAACCGGTCGTGACGCAGAACCGGAGCAGCACCGGGCTGTATCTGCTGGTCGGAGCGATCCTGCTATTCGTCGGCGCATCCATCGTCGTCGGCGCTGTGGTCGGGTTCGTGTTCAACCGCACGCCGCCACCACCGCCTGGCCCGCCTCCAGTCGCTTCGCCGCGGCGCGCGCCTGAGCCGGCCCCGACGCCGACGGGCGTGACGAACACGCCTATGCCGTTCGCGGGCAACTACGTGATCGCGCACGCGAGCAATCCGGGCAACAAGAAGGCATACGGCGGCAACATCGAGATCACGCACCGCGGCAGTCGCTTTCATGTCACCTGGACCGGCGGCGTCAGCGCCGACGGGGTCGGACTGTCCCATGGCGATCTGCTGGGCGTCGGCTGGGCCTATCGTGGCAGCTACGCGGTCGTGATGTACGATGTCGACGGGGGAAAGCTGGACGGACGCTGGGTGACGCAGTCCGACAATGCACAACCGGGTGTCGAGGTGCTCCGGGGTCCGGCGGGCCTCGACGGCCGCTACCACATCGTGAGTGCGCACCCGCCGGGCAGCACCCGGGCCTACGGCGGCACAGTCGTTATCCATCCGCGGGGCTCCACCTATCACCTGAAGTGGGAAGTGGATGGGCACGTGTACCAGGGCGTCGGCATCCTCCAGGGGCGCACTCTGGTAGCGGGCTGGGGGCTGAACGCCGGAGTCGCAGTCTACCGGCGTCGGGACCAGACGCTGGAGGGGAGCTGGGCGTTGCCGGGGGGTACCCAGCTGGGCAGCGAGATACTGCGCCGTCGCTAGACATCTATCCTTATGTAATCACACAAGAAATGTGGATCTGTCTGCGCGCGGGACGGGCGCTGGGCCCGGGACGTGCTAGGGTGCCCGGCGGAATTCGGGCACGGCGCTCCTTCGCATCTCTGTGCGATCTCGCGAGTACCGGGTCCGGAGTCCCAGTCGCGCCTTCACACCTGCCCGGACGGGCAGTGAACATGTGCGCATCGAACGTCTACCAGGAGGTATCGATTGCGAAGCAGCGGAACGACTTTCAGCAAGCGTCAGAGGGAGCGCGACAAGCGCGAGAAGAAGCAGGCCAAGGCCGAGCGCCGCGAGCAGCGCAAGCACGAGCGCGCGGATCGTCCCGACGGCGAAGAGCCGGGCGTGGATCCCGACATCGCCGGGATCGTGCCTGGGCCGCAGCCGCTCCCACCCGAGTTCGACTGAAGGCCGCAGCCGGCGCCGCGTAGCGGGGTCGGCCAGCTGGAATCCCACAGGGCGCGGGCTTGACAGGCTCGCGCGCTGATCCACATTTTGAATTCGTACTAGTTCAGTACGAATTAGGAAACCATGCTGAGGATCACGAAGCTGAGCGACTACGCGGTGGTCGTGCTGCAGAACCTGGTCGCCTGCCAGGACCCCAGCTGCGACTGCACCTCGCGCGAGGTGGCGGAGCGCACGGGGATCCCGCGGCCCACGGTCAGCAAGGTGATGAAGGACCTGGCCCGCGGTGGCCTGCTCGTCTCGCAGCGGGGCGCGCAGGGGGGGTTCTGCCTGGCGCGCGAACCCGCACGGATCACGCTGGCGGAGATCATCGAGGCGGTCGAGGGCCCCATCGCGCTGACGGAGTGCAACGTGGAGGCCGACAGCAACTGTGACTTCACGGGCGCCTGCCCGGTCGAGGAGAACTGGCTGCGCATCAACCAGGTGGTGCGGCGGGCGCTCGACGGCATCAGCCTGGCCGACATGGCGCGACCGCTCGGGCCGTCGCTGCTGAGCCTGGGCCGCTCCGCCGAAGCGCAGGTCTGGACCGCCCGGCTTCCTGCCGGGGGCGAGGAGACATGACGGCATCCAACGAGCAGATCAACCGGCTCCTCGAGTCGGACTACGAGGCCGGTTGGGTCACGGACATCGGAGAGGACAGGGCTCCGCCGGGGCTGAGCGAGGAGATCGTCCGCTTCATCTCGGCGAAGAAGCACGAGCCGGAGTGGCTGCTCGAGTGGCGGCTGAAGGCGTACCGCCACTGGCGCGAGATGAAGCTGCCGACCTGGGCCCGGGTGAGCTATCCGCCCATCGACTTCCAGGCCATCTGCTACTACTCGGCGCCGAAGCAGAATGCGGACGGGCCAAAGAGCCTGGACGAGGTCGATCCGGAGCTTCTGCGCACCTACGAGAAGCTCGGCATCCCGCTGCACGAGCGCGAGGTGCTGGCGGGCGTAGCGGTCGATGCTGTCTTCGACAGCGTCAGCGTGGCGACGACCTTCAAGAAGAAGCTCGGCAACATGGGCATTCTCTTCTGTTCGTTCTCGGAGGCCGTGCAGGAGCACCCGCAGCTGGTCCGGAAGTATCTGGGCTCGGTCGTACCCATGAACGACAACTTCTACGCGGCGCTCAACTCGGCCGTGTTCAGCGACGGGTCGTTCGTGTTCGTGCCGAAGGGCGTGCGCTGCCCGATGGAGCTCTCCACCTACTTCCGCATCAACGCGGCGAAGACGGGGCAGTTCGAGCGCACGCTGATCATCGCCGAAGAGGGCAGCCGCGTGAGCTACCTCGAGGGCTGCACCGCTCCGATGCGCGACGAGAACCAGCTGCACGCCGCGGTGGTCGAGCTCATCGCGCTCGACGACGCCGAGATCAAATACTCCACGGTGCAGAACTGGTACCCGGGCGACGAGAAGGGCCAGGGCGGCGTGTACAACTTCGTGACCAAGCGCGGCAAATGCCAGGGCAAGCGCTCGAAGATCTCCTGGACGCAGGTGGAGACAGGCTCGGCCATCACCTGGAAGTACCCGGGCTGCATCCTGATGGGCGACGACTCGGTGGGTGAGTTCTATTCGGTCGCGCTCACCAACAACTACCAGCAGGCCGACACGGGCACGAAGATGATCCATCTCGGCAGGAACACCCGGAGCACGATCATCTCCAAGGGCATCTCGGCCGGCCACGGACAGAACACCTATCGCGGGCTGGTGAAGATCCAGAAGGGCGCAGAAAATGCCCGTAACTACTCGCAGTGCGACTCGCTGCTCATCGGCAGCGACTGCGGCGCGCACACCGTGCCGTACGTGGAGGTGAACAACGGCTCGAGCACGCTGGAGCATGAGGCCACCACCTCGCGCATCGGCGACGACCAGCTTTTCTACTGCCGTCAGCGCGGGCTTTCCGAGGAAGACGCGGTGAGCCTGATCGTGAACGGCTTCTGCAAGGAAGTGCTGAAGGAACTGCCGATGGAGTTCGCCGTCGAGGCGCAGAAGCTGCTTGGAGTGAGCCTGGAAGGAGCGGTCGGATGAGCGCGCCGATGCTGGAGATCGAGAACCTGCACGTCGAAGTGGAAGGCAAGCCGATCATCAAGGGGCTTGGCCTCGAGCTCGAGACGGGCGCGGTCCACGCCATCATGGGGCCGAACGGCTCGGGCAAGAGCACGCTCGCCAACGTGCTGGCCGGGCGCGAGGGCTACGTCGTGACGCGGGGACGCGTGAGCTACCAGGGTCGGGATCTGCTCGCGATGCCGGCCGAGGAGCGCGCGCGCGAGGGCGTGTTCCTGGCCTTCCAGTATCCGGTGGAGATCCCGGGCGTGAGCAATCTGTACTTCCTCAAGGCGGCGCTGAACGCGGTGAAGAAGCACCGCGGGCAGGACGAGCTCGATGCCATGGACTTCATGGATCTCGCGAAGGAGAAGATGAAGCTGGTGGAGATGGACGCGGCGCTCGGGCAGCGCGCGGTCAACTCCGGCTTTTCCGGTGGCGAGAAGAAGCGCAACGAGATCTTCCAGATGGCGCTGCTCGAGCCGAAGCTCGCGGTGCTCGACGAGACCGACTCGGGGCTCGACATCGACGCGCTGCGAATCGTGGCGTCGGGCGTGAACGCGCTCCGCAGCCCGGAGCGCTCGATGCTGCTCATCACGCACTACCAGCGGCTGCTCCACTACATCGAGCCGGACCAGGTGCACGTGCTGGTCGACGGGCGCATCGTCGCGACGGGGGATCGCCACCTGGCCGAGGAGCTCGAGCGCTCGGGCTACGCCGCCTACGAGAAGCGGGCCGCGCACAGGAGCGAGGCCAACGCATGACGGACGTGCTGGAGACCATCTCGTCGAGCACGCGGGGCGACGCGCCGTTCGTGACGGCGCTCCGACCACGGCTGAAGACGGCGGCGGCCGGGCCGACATGGCTCGCCGATCTGCGGCGCGAAGCTGCGGCGTGGTTTTCCGCCCACGGGCTACCGCATCCGAAGGAAGAAGCCTGGCGCTTCACGTCGCTCCGGCCGCTTTCGCGGCTCGCGCCGTTGCTGGTGCCGGCGCGGCTGTCGACGGCGGCGCTGCCCGCGGGCGTGACGCTTCTGAAGCTCGACGGCGCAGAGGGGCGGCTCGGACAGCTCGCGAGCACGCACCACGCCTTCGCCGCGCTCAACACGGCGCTGTTCGAGGACGCGCTGGTCATCGAGGTGGCACCGGGCAGCGTCGTGGAAGCACCGCTGGAGATCGCCCACGTTGCCCGGGGCGGTGCGCGCGCCACACTGTCGCTGCCGCGCGTGCTCGTGATCGCCGGCGAAGCCAGCCAGCTCCAGCTCGTGGAGCGATACGGCGCGGAAGACGGCACGTCGCTGACGGCGGGGGTCACGGAGGTCTTCGTCGGGGAAAATGCCGCCGTGGAACACGTGCGCGTGCTCGACGGCGCGCCGGACGCCTACAACATCTCGCTCACGGCCGTGCGCCAGGCTCGCGACAGCCGCTACACGTCGCGAGTGGCGACTTTCGGCGGCACGCTCTCACGGCTGGATCTTCGCGTGCTGATGGACGGCGAGGGCGCCGAGTGCACGCTCGACGGCCTGTACCTGGCGGGTGACGACGAGCACGTCGATCACCAGACGTTCATCGACCACGCCCGCGCGCACTGCACCAGCCACGAGAAGTACAAGGGCGTGCTCCAGGGCAGCGGCCGCGCTGTGTTCGACGGCGGCGTCACCGTGCGGCACGGCGCGCAACAGACCGACGCGCACCAGGAAAACCGCAACCTGGTGCTGTCGGATCGAGCCAAGGTCAACACCAAGCCTTCGCTGGTGATCGACGCCGACGACGTGAAGTGCAGCCACGGCGCGACCGTGGGCCAGCTGGACCCGGCGGCGCTGTTCTACCTCCGGGCGCGCGGCATCGGCGAAGCCGAGGCGCGGGCGCTTCTGGCCTTCGCGTTCGCACGCGAGATGACCGAGCGGATCACACCGCCCGGCCTCCGGCGCGAGCTGGTCGAGGCGGTCCTCGCGCGCATGCCCGAAGGGCGGCTTCTGGCGGCGGAGGACGACGTATGACACTGGCGCGTGCGACGACACGGCAGGAGCTCGATCCGGCGGGCCTGCGCAGGGACTTCCCGGCCCTTTCCCAGCAGGTGCACGGCCAACCGTTGGTGTACCTGGACAGCGCAGCCACAGCGCTCAAACCGCGCGCCGTGATCGAAGCTGTGGAGCTCACGTACACGCGCGACGCTGGCAACGTGCACCGCGCCGTGCATCTGCTCTCCCAGCGCGCCACCGAAGCCTACGAAGGCGCGCGCGACAAGGTCCGGCGTTTCATCAACGCGGCGAGCACGCAGGAGATCGTCTTCGTGCGCGGCACTACCGAGGCCATCAATCTGGTCGCGCAGAGCTACGGGCGCCCGCGCCTCGGGCGCGGCGACGAGATCCTGCTAACCGGGCTCGAGCACCACTCGAACATCGTGCCGTGGCAGATGCTGCGCGAGCAGACCGGCGTGGAGCTCGTCGTGGTTCCGGTGACGGACGAGGGCGAAGTCCGGCTCGAGGACTTCGAGGCGCGCCTGTCCGGGCGCACCAGGCTGGTGGCCGTCGCACATGCTTCCAACACGCTCGGCACGGTGCTGCCCATCCGCGAGATGGCGCTGAGGGCGCACGCGCGGGGTGCGCACGTGCTGGTGGACGGCGCGCAGGCGGCGCCGCACCTGGCCGTCGACGTGCAGGAGCTGGGGGCGGACTTCTACGCGCTGTCCGGCCACAAGCTGTACGGCCCGACGGGCATCGGCGTGCTGTACGGCCGGCGCGAGCTGCTCGACGACATGCCGCCGTACCAGGGCGGCGGCGACATGATCCGCTCGGTGACGTTCGAGCGAACGCTGTACAATGATCTGCCGTTCCGCTTCGAAGCCGGCACGCCGAACATCGCGGGCGCCATCGGCCTCGGCGCGGCCATCGACTACCTGGGCGCGCTCGATCGCGGGGCGCTCGAGGCGCACGAGCAGCGCCTGCTCGAGTACGGCACGCGGCGGCTCCGGGAAATCACCGGGCTCCGGCTGATCGGCACGTCGGCGCGGAAGATCGGCGTGCTTTCCTTCGTGGTCGACGGCATCCATCCGCACGACCTCGGCACCATCGTCGACCATTCTGGCGTGGCGATCCGCACGGGACATCACTGCACACAACCGTTGATGGAACGCTTCGGCGTGCCGGCCACGGCCCGCGCATCGCTCGCCCTCTACAATACCGAGGCCGATCTGGATCGCCTGGCAGAGGCGGTCGTCAAGGCCAGGGAGATGTTTTCCTGATGCCGGACCTCCGCGAGCTGTACCAGGAGATGGTGCTCGACCACGGGCGCCACCCGCGCAACTTCCGCGGCGTGGAGGGCGCGAACCGCGCGGCGGAGGGGTACAACCCTCTGTGCGGCGACAAGCTCAGGCTCGAGCTACGGGTGGAGGACGGCATCGTGCAGGATGCCGCCTTTTCCGGCTCGGGCTGCGCGATCTCGACGGCCGCGGCCTCGACCATGACGGAAGCGGTGAGGGGCAGGACGATCGCCGAAGCCGAAGCGATGTTCGAGGGCTTCCACGCGCTGGTCACTGGAGAAGCCGTGAAAGTCGAGTTGCCCAGGAAGCTCGCGGTCTTCAGCGGCGTGGCGGCCTACCCGATGCGCGTCAAGTGCGCCACTCTAGCCTGGCACACGCTGCATGCCGCGCTCGAGGGCAAGCCCATCGCGACGACGGAGTAGACATGCCGACGGAGCCGAAAACAGAGCTCGAGATGCTGGATACCGAGCGCGCACGGCGTAAGCTCGAAGTCGTGGATGCGCCCGATACCGAACCGAGTGACAGCTTCGTTCTGGAAGGCGATGGCTATGCGCCGACGCCGGGAGCGGTCGACCGCGAACATCTCACCCAGTCGCTTCTCGACCAACTGCGCACGGTGCGGGATCCGGAAATTCCGCTCGACATCGTCGCGCTGGGGCTGGTCTACAGCCTGGACGTGAGCGACGACGGCGACGTACATGTCCGCATGTCGCTGACCGCGCCGGGCTGTCCGGTCGCCGACGATCTGGTGCAGCAGGTCCACGACAGGCTTCTGTCCACGCGCGGCGTCTCCCACGCGAAGACCGAGCTGGTCTGGGATCCGCCCTGGACAATGGACCGCATGGACGAAGCGGCGAAGCTGGCGCTCGGGCTCTTCTAGGCCTGGGTTGCGCGCGCCCCGTATGGCTCTACATTCGAGAGTAGATGGACCGCGCCAGCGACAACGCTGCACCACGCATCCGGGTCACGCCCGAGGCGGTGGAGTACGCGAAGAAGAAGCGCGTGGAGATCGGCAAGCCCGACGCTGCGCTCCGCATCGGCGTCAAGGGCGGCGGCTGCGCGGGGCTGACCTACGTGACCGACTTCACCGAGGAACCGCCGCGGGAGCGCGAACTGGTGTACGAGTTCGGCGGCCTCAGGGTGTACGTCGACACGCGCAGCCTGCGCTACATCGAGGGCAGCGAGCTCGCCTACGAGAAGACGCTGATGTACCAGGGCTTCCGCTTCAAGAACCCGCTGGAAGAGTCGACGTGCGGCTGTGGCATGACCTTCAGCGTGAAGAAAGGGCTGAAGACGGTCTAGGCGACCCGTCGGCAAAACCTGTGGAGCGCCTGGCGCTCTGGAGTATGCTCTCCGGATGCTTCGAACGACCAGGCTAGCTGGGAGCGTGGCCCTCGCGGTGTGTGCTTCCCTTTCCGCGTGCAGCTCGGGAAACAGCAATAACAACGCGCACGGCAGCGGCGGTAGCGGCGGCACGGGCGCCGGCGGCGCCGGCGGCAGCGGCGGCGGTATTCCGGGACTGTGCGTGAGCGGGACGCCGTCACCAGACGTGACGGACGTGTCGGGACACTGGGCCTTCCAGACGGTGGGCTCGCAGGTGGTGCAGGCGCCCGGCTTCGCCCAGCCGTTCCACACGCGGGTCATCAGTCTCCTGCTCGTCGACCTGACGCAAACGGGCAAGGACGTCACGATGAAAGCGTCGTACTGCGCGCAGAGCGTGGATACCGACTCGGTCGTGAAGACGGTGCTCCCGGACGCTTTCGTCAAATCGCTCGCAGCCTACACGCGTAGCGGGACGTACGAGGTCACAGGCGGCGTCGGTCACTTCAAGTCGCCCGACTTCCCGGAAGTCCTCGGCGCCAAGCTCTCCGACGACATGAACGACGCGCTGCCCACCGATCCTACCGACAACCGCGTGTTCGACCAGGACAACGACGGGCATCCCGGGCTCACGGTCAAGCTCACGGGTCTGATCGACGGCGAGGCCTATGTCGTGCAGCGGCTGATCTCCTCGTACGACGGCGCAGCGGTCACCAAGGACCACCTGCAGGGCAAGCTCGGGTTCAGCTCGGAGCAGGTCATCCTCGATTCGCAACCGGCCGCGATCAAGAACGCTCAGCCGACTGGTTCGCCCGATCCCGTCGCGTGCGACAGCCACTTCGACGCCAGCCGCCTCCCGGCCAGCGCCGACTGCCAGTACGTGGTCAACAACGCCGGCACGCTGTTTCCGGCCAAGTAGCCCCGAAAAACCTATCTCGGCAGGCGGAACGCGACGCCGCCGCCGAGCATCCAGCCCTGGGCGGACCAGCCCGGGTAGCCCGGGTTGTTCGTCTGCAGCCCCTTGGCTCCCGGAAGCGGCTGGTTCTTGACGATGTCGGTGGCGTTGTCGGGCACTTCGTCGATGACGGGGTGGGCAGCATCGGCGCTCTTGGTCACCGAGCGCTTCAGGAGCAGCTGGCCGCTCAGATAGAAGCCCATGCCGAAGCTCGCACCGAGGACGGAAGTGGGCGTGTCGAAGGCGAGGCTGGCGACGATCTTCGAACTGTCGACGTAGTTGGTGCGGCCGGTCTGCTTCGGGACCGGCGACGGCACGTAGCCGAGGTCAGCGGAAATGCGCTGGCTGCCCATGTCGACCGCGCCACCGAGGGTCGGGGAGATGGTGTCCTTCCAGGTGTCGAGCGGTTTCTCGTTGTGGCGATCGCGGTACTGCGACCAGCGCGTGAGCACAGCCTGGGCGCCGACCTGCCAGTTCTTCCCCAGCCCTCGCGTGTGGGCCGAGTAGACGCCACCGATAGCGACGCGCAGCGGCTCGTAGCCCTGCGAGAACTCGTAGAGCTGCTTGATGGAGTTCTGTCCCTCCGGATACTTGTAGTTCCAGAACCGGAGCTGGTTCTGGCCGTCCGTGCCGATGGAAGTCGCCATGTGCATCACCATGGTGACCCGCAGGTGCGGGTTCGGCTGCGTGACCACGGAGAAGTACGGAGCGGCGGTCGTGGCCGTCCGGATATTGGGGCCGAGCAGTACCTGGCTCTGGTCACCGGCATCGGGGACGTACACCGCCATGTCGGTGCGCGTGCCGATGGTAATGTCCGCGCCGCCGCCGACGGAGAGCCAGTCGGCCAGGCGGCTGCCGAACGCCACGGCGAACGTGGTCATCGTCTTGCGGTCGCCGAGAAGCTCGTAGTGCAGCTGGTTGGTGAAGTACTGCGCGCGCTCGTCGGAGAAGTAGCCGTGCTGCTCGAGGAAGCTGTGCAGCGGCAGGAGCGTGTAGAAGCCGAACACGAGCCGGTCGCCGAACACCGGGCGGACGACGCCGAGGGCGGCGTAGCCGGTGGTGTCGCGCACCAGGGTGTTCCGGCGTGGGTTGACGAGCTCGGCGGTGGGAAGCGGGCGCAGAGCCAGGCGCTGGGTGCTACCCGGACTGCCAAGCTGCGCGTCGTAGATCGACTCGGGCACGTCCACACCAGCCGGCCGCGGCAGCAAACCGATGCTGGTGTGGGTGATCAGCAGGAAGTAGCCCGCTTCGGTGGTGGGCGAGGTATCCGGCAGCAGGGCGGGGTTGAAGTACGCCACCGCCGCACCGCGCCCGAGCACCCGCGCGCTCATGCTGTTCGTGCTGGTCGGCGCTCCGGTCAGCTCCAGCGTCGCGCCGGCGCGCGCAGCGGAGGCCGCGAAAAGCAGCGACGCCGCGACGGCGACGGCAGGCCCGAGGTCCCGCATTGGCCGCCAGCATAGTAGAAGCGGGAGCCTACCGCGAGTCCCTGCGAGAGCGCTTCAGACCAGCGGCTCGAGCGTGGCGGCGAAATGGCGGAGCAACGGCGGCTCCTTCACGATGCGGTAGCCCGGAATACGGTCGAGCCGCTTCCCGATCCGCTGGGCGGTCTCGATCACCCAGTCGACGTGCGAAGCGGTGTACACACGGCGCGGCAGGGCCAGGCGCACCAGCTCGTGGCGCGCCGCATCGCCGAACATGAGCGTCCCGATTTCCACGGTCCGCACCCCGCCCTCCAGGAACAGCTCGACCGACAGGGCCTGGGCCGGCATCTGGGCGGCCGGAATGTGCGGCAACGCCCGCGCCGCATCGATGAAGACGGCATGTCCGCCCGGCGGCTCCACGATCGGCAGCCCCGCTTCGCGGATGCCGCGCGCGAGGTAGGCGACAGTCGCTTCGCGGTAGCGCAGGTAGTCGGGGTCCAGCGCTTCTTCAAGTCCCACGCCCATGGCCTCCAGGTCGCGACCTGCAAGGCCGCCGTAGGTCGGAAAACCCTCGGTGAGGATCAGCAGCGTGCTGAAGCGCTCCGCCCAATCATCACGATTGGTGGCCAGGATGCCGCCGATGTTGACGATCCCGTCCTTCTTGGCGCTGAGTGTGCAGCCGTCGGCGAGCCGGAACATTTCGTGGGCGATCTCGGCCGGCGTGCGCTCGCCCTGCCCGGCCTCGCGTCGGCGGATAAGCCAGGCGTTTTCCGCGAAGCGGGCGGCATCGAGGAAAAGCGGCACCTTGTAGCGATCGCACAGCGCGCGCACGGCCTTGAGGTTGTCGAGCGAAACCGGCTGCCCGCCAGCGGCGTTGTTCGTGAGCGTGACCATGACGAGCGGTACGCGCTGCTGTCCCGTCAGGACGCGCTCGAGGGCGGCAAGATCCATGTTGCCGCCGAAGGCGTCCGTGCTTCCCACCGGGATGTCGTGTGCGATGCCACCCAGGTGCTCCAGGTTCGCGCGCGTGGTGTCGAAGTGCGTGTTGTTCGGCACGACGTCACCCGGTTTGATGACAGCTTCGAACAGGATGCGCTCGGAGGCGCGGCCCTGGTGCGTCGGCAGGATGTGCCGGTAGCCCGTCAGCCGCCTGACGATCGTCTCGAAGTGATCGTAGGATCGACTGCCCGCGTACGACTCGTCGCCGCTCAGGAGAGCCGCCCACTGCCGGTCACTCATGGCTCCCGTTCCCGAATCGGTGAGCAGATCGATCGTGACCTTCTGCGCAGCGATATTGAACAGGTTGTAGCCCGCGTGCCTGAGCAACTCGTGGCGCTCGGCCCGGGTCGTAAACGGGATCCGCTCGATGGCCTTGATACGGAACGGCTCGACGATGGTCCTGAACGGCGTTTCGTCCATGCTCTGCCTCTTTTCCCGGCGCGGCGCCGGCAACGGGTCGCGGATCGGCTTCGTCGCGCGCCGGAAACAGCCCACGTCGACGGACGCCAAGCGGCCACCCGGTCAAACCGCAGGCGGGGGTGGTGTCAGCGAAGTTGTCCCAGTTCCAGCTCGAGGCAGAGCCGCGGCGCGGGCCGGAAACCGGCGTGCTGGAAGAAGCCGATCAGGCCCACATGATCCCACGCGACCTCGGTCTCGATCTTCTCGATCCCGAGTGCGCGCAGATTCGTGCCGAGCTGGTGCAAGAGCGCCTTGCCCACGCGATGCCCCGCGAAAGCCGGCGAGACGCCCAGCGAGTCCAGAATCGCGACCGGTTCGGGCAGACCGAACTCGCCGTAGTACAGCCGTCCGGTCATGAATCCCGCTGGTTCACCCTTGACGAAGGCGGCCAGCGAAATGCGCACTCCCGTGTCCTCTTTCGCTTCGGCGAGCTTGACCCGGTAGTACTCGCGCCGCGAGCGGCCGCTATGCTGCTGGTCGATGCGGACCACCCAGTCGAGATCGTCCTGCGTGAGCGTGCGAACTTCCACGTGGTCAGTATCGAGAGTGCCGGGCTGCCGATCGAGCTCGTCCATGCTGTTTCCTGCTTTCGTTGTCGTTCAGTCGACCGAGACCTGACGCAAGCGCGCCCACTGTTGCCCCAGGCGTTCCAGCGCGTCTTCTTCCACAGCCTCGACAGCAACAGGTAGCACGATTTCGTCTTCCTTCTGGAAGTGCTCCCGCGCCACGTCGATCATCTCCTGGACCCTGCCGCGCAGCGCATCCAGATCGCCAACCGAGTGGACACCTGCAAACAGATCCTCGATCTGCTGGTGCTCGCTCCGCATCGCGCCGAGCGGTCCATCCTTCCGTCGCGATTCCAGCCTGGGGAACAGCAGCTCGTCCTCCACCTTCGCGTGGCTGACCAGAACTGGCGCCAGCAGGTCCATCGCGAACTGCAGCGCGGCGATGGAGTCCGTCTCGTCGTTCAGCTCTTCCAGGCGATCGAAGAGAGCGTAGAAGATGGCGTGCTCCGCCAGAAGCGCATCGGTGATCTTCATTGGGTGATCCTCCGCTGCAGTCTGGCGCCCGGTCCGCGGACAACCAATGACGAGAGTCAGCAGCCAGGGCCGGTCACTTGACGGACGTCATTTCCACCACGAGAGGACCGGAGCCCGCCTGTCAACCTCGAATTGACCCGGACCAACGGGTTCGGGACGCCAATAGCTGTCCGGATCCGCCCAGATTCCGGCCCGGTCGCGGGAGCGCGGGGGCTATCATCGTGCCTCCAGATGTCGCGCACCCGCTATCTGCTGGTTCTGGCCCGGCTGGAAACCGAGCGCCAACGCAAGCTCGGCGTGATCGCCTCGGCGAGTCAGCTCGAGCTCGCCGCCGTCTCCGATATCGCTTCGGCCCTGACCTGGCTGGAGCGTCACGAGCCGGAGGTCGTAGCGCTCGACAGCTCCATCCCGAAGGCCGAGCAGCTCTGCCAGAAGCTCCGGGGCCGCAAGACCTGGGGCCGGGTGCCGATGATCGCGCTCGCCGAGGAACCGAGCGACGCGCACGTCGAGAAGCTGTTCGCGATGGGGGTCGACGACGTCGTACCAGTGTCGGCGTGGCCGGCGTTCATCGCGCGTCTCCGCGCGCTGCCGCGAGTTGAATCGATCCATCCGCCGCCGGCGCGAGGCAAGGCCATCGTGGCCGACCCGGAGCGCGAGCGTTGCGATGTGATCGGTCGCGTGCTGACGAACGCCGGCTTCGATGTGCGCTACGCCCTCGATCGCCGCGCGCTCGAGTACTACTCGCTGCAGACCGACGTCGATTTGATCATGGTCAACGTGGAGCTCGGGGATCCGCGCCAGCTCGTGGAACAGGCGCGGAAGAACAAGAGCACCGCTGCCTGGGTGGTCGCAAGCCGGCGCCGTGATCTGGACGAGCATGCCCGCGCCCTCGCCGATCTGGACAAGGTCGCACTGGCGCCGGCGCTGGGAGCGCCGGAAAGCATCCTGTTCGTCGCCAACGAGCTGCTTTCCAACAGAAGAACAGCGCGACAGAGCACACGGGTGCTGCACGGCACGCTGGTCACCTTCCGTCCGGCCGGCGCCGATTCGGACGATCTCGGCTTCACCTACAACATCAGCTCCCAGGGGCTCTACGTGCGCACGCTCGCTCCCCCGGAAGGCGAGGAGGTGTGGCTCGAGCTGACACCGCCGAAGCACAACCGCCGGGTCCGCCTGCTCGGGCGCGTCGTATGGCGACGGGGCTTCGAGGGCAACACGGGGGCTTCGGTCCCGCCCGGCTTCGGCGTCCAGTTGCTCGACGGCCTGGGAGATGGACTTTCCCTGTGGCAGCAGGGCTACCGGACGCTTGACGGTGCCGTTGTCACCGAAACGCCTTCGCGCCCGAAATCGAAGCCGCCTCCGAAACCGGCGTCGTACCGGCCGCCGCCGGACAACAGGAGCAAGTTGAACGGCCCGCCAGAGCTCGTGGAAGAAGTGGAGCCGCAGCTCACCGCGATGGCGCCCCGGTTGGCGTCGAAGCCGGACATGCTGCGCGCCTCCGCTCCCATGATCGAGATGGGGGCGCCGGAGTCGATGACGGAGGTGGTCGAGATGCCGTCGCCTGCACGGCCGGCGACCACACCCGCGGCCACGCCCGCGACGCCCGCGACGCCCGCGACGCCCGCGCCGACGGCAGAAGGCGGTTCGCGTGGAGGGCTCTGGCTCCTGATTCTGCTCCTCGTGGTGGCGGCGGGCGCCGCAGTGTTCGTGCTCTGGCAGCGCGGCCTGTTCGGCGGCGGCCAGAAGGCGCCCCCGCCGGCAGCGGACGCGCAGGCGTCGGCTGCACCTGGGCCGGCGAACGCGGCGCCGAGCGTGGCTTCGTCCGCCTCGGCAGCGCCGTCCGCCAAAGCGCCGCCCGAGCCAACCGCGGATCTCTCGGCACTGACCCCGACCGAAGGCTACCTGTACGTGAAGATCCCGCTCCAGGCGAAGGTCTACATCAACGGCCGCTCGATCGGCCCGACCAACGAGCCCGTGAAGACCGGCTGCGGCATGCGTTTCGTGCGCGTCGGACAGGACGGCGGCCACTGGCTGAGCAGCGGCCGCTCGATCAAGATCGCATGCGGCAAGCTCACCAAGGCCGAGTTTTCGCCGAGCCCGCCGCCGGGCGCCAACTAGCTACAGGAGCTTGAGCTGCCGCGGAGAGAGGCGGTCCATGACGGCCTGCTCCGCCGCGTCGAGCCATCCGTCGCGCGCGGAGGGATCGAGACGGAGCGCCGCGAGCTCGCGCTCGACGATCTCGCGATCCAACCGCTCCTCGATGGCGCGCTGGAACACCGGATCGGTGGTCCGGACGCCATCCGCCGTCGGATCCCCCACGATGGGCACCTGGATGAGCAGATCGTACGACCGCATCCAGAAGTCGACGAGCGAGTCGAGCCCGTCCTGGCGCCCCGCGGCCAAGAGCAGGTACACGTAGTTGTCAAGCGCACTGCGATCGCACAGGACAACCGGGTAGCGCGCCTCGGCGATCACTTCCTCGGCGATCTGCGTGTGCAGGATCCACGACTCGGACGCGAGCCCCGTCTCCTCGTTGATAGGCAGCGGACAGCGGCGCGCAACCTCGTGCACCACCTCCAGGACCACGTCGCGCGACTTGAGCCGCGACGCCAGCCCGTAGCACAGCGTGGTCTTGCCGACGCCGTGCGTTCCCACGAACGCAACCTTCAAGCGCTCCCCTCGGTCTTTCACGCGGTGATTGTAGTCGATACGACCGGCAGCCGCGACTACCACGTGGACGACGGTAGCGATGCACGCCGGGATGCGGCAAGATCGCCGGGCTGTGGCAGTCCTCACCCGCCGCCGTCTGATCCAGACCGGCATCGCCGGAACTGCGCTGCTCGCCGTCGGCGGCACCGTGCTCGGCTGGGCTACGCTGGGCTACCACCTCGAGCCCGGCGAGTGGGCGATCGGGCTCAGCGTGAAGGAGTTCTGCGTCGTGCGCGCGCTGGTGGACACGATGGTTCCCGGCGGCGGCAAGCTCAAGCCCGGCGTCGAGCTCGGCGTGCCGCAGCGAATCGACGAGGAAGTGTGGGCGGCGGACGACGGCATGCGCTCGGACGTCCGGAACATCCTGCAGTTCATCGAGCACGTCCCGCCGGTGTACGGGCACTTCGGGCGCTTCACCTCGCTCGACCGAACAGCGCGCGAGAAGGTGCTGCGCTCGCTCATGGCCTCCTCGCAGACGATCTTCGTGCAGGCCGCCACGGCGGTGAAGGAGCTGGTCTACCTCTACTACTACTCGCACGACGAGACCTGGGACGCGCTCGGCTACCCGGGACCGCTGGTCGACTACAACAAGCCGCCGGCCAGTGCGCTCCGCTACCAGCAGCTCATCGCGACGCGGAAAGCGGGGAAGTCGTGATCCGCCAGGGCCCCGAGCTCATCAAGGCCGGCAAGGACGTGAGCGAGAAGTGCGACGTGTGTGTCATCGGCTCGGGCTGCGGCGGCGCGTCGCTCGCGGCACGCCTGGCGGAGGCGGGCAAGAGCGTCGTCATCGTCGAGCAGGGCGGCTACTACACGAAGGACGACTTCGATCAGCGCGAGGCGCACATGCTCGCCAAGATCGACGGCGGGCGCGGGCTGCACACCAGCGTCGACGGCTCCATCGCGATGACCTACGGGCACAACGTGGGCGGCGCGAGCGTGCACTACTGGGCCGACAGCTACCGCACGCCGCAGGACCGGCTGGAGCTCTGGGAGAAAGTGTTCGGCATCGAGGGGCACACCGAAGAAATCCTGAAGCCGCATTTCACCCGGATCGAGCACGACCTGAACGTGCACCCCGCCACGGGGCCGTACACCAACCACATGAACGAGCTGCTCCACAGCGGAGCCCAACAGCTCGGCTGGCACGTCGCGCGCGTGCCACAGGCGCGCAAGGGCTGCGTCTCGAGCGGGTTCTGCATGCAGGGCTGCTCCTACGACGCCAAGCAGAGCCAGCTCATCACGTACATCCCGCGCGCGCTCGATCACGGCGCGCGACTGTACTCCGACATGCGGGCGTCCCGGCTCGTCTTCGACGGCGCGAAGGCCAAGCAGCTCGAGTGCCACGTCCTCGACCGCGCCACGGGACGCTCCCGGGGCCCGAAGCTCACCGTCGACGCGAAGGCCTTCGTCGTAGCGGCCGGCGGCTACGGCACGCCGTTCTTCCTGCTGGAGCAGGGGCTGAAAGCGAAGCTGCCCGCCATCGGCGAGCATTTCTTCTGCAACCCCTGCCCCATGGTCCACGCGCTGTTCGACGAGGACATCCTGCAGTGGAAGAACATCCCTGCCGCGTGGGGCATCGATCACTTCCGGCTCGCCAAGTACGACGGCCACCAGAAGATCTTCGGCTGGCCCGGTGCAGGCCGCTACATGGAGGGCGGCTACCTGTTGATGGCCAACCAGCTGCAGCCGGCCACGCTCGCGGCGGTGCTGCCGGGCTTCGGACACGAGCACGAGAAGCTGATGACCGACCTGCCACGGCTCGGCGGCACCATCTGCTGGATCGACGACGCCGAGGAAGGTCGCATCACTCTGGAAGACGGGCGCCGCAAGGTGTACGTGCCGCTCACTGGCGAAAACGAGCGGCGCATCCGCGACGCTTTCTACAAGCAGGCACGCCTCTTGCTCGCGGTCGGGGCGCGCGAGGTCATGTTCGGTGATGCCGCCGACACGCGCATCCACCACGGCGGCGAGATCGAAAAGGCCGTCAAGCGCCTCGATTTGGGCCCCGCCCGGAACATCTTCGCCGCGCCCCATCCCGGTGGCGGCGCGCGCATGGGCAAGAACCCGAAAGACACGGTCGTCGACTTCGACCACCGCGTCCACGGCTTCGACAACCTCTACGTCTCGGATCCCAGCGTCCTGCCCACCCCGCCCAGCGTCGACCCGAGCCTGTCGATCATGGCGTTTTCCTTCGTGGCGGCGGACCGGATCAAGGACGCGCTGGGCTAGCTACGGTGCGGCCCGTGCCACGAAACTCGCGGCTATTCGAGGCCTTGCGGTTGGGCCACCGCCCTCCGGCTCAGTAGCCGTTCGTGGCGTACTTCATCAGGGTGACGTTCGTGACCTTGCCGCCCGTGCCGATGCTGCCGGCCGACGCCAGCGCGCCGTGACCCTGGTAGCCACCGAGATTGGGCATGACGATGCATGTCTCGCCGGACTCGCACAGGCCGTTGTCGTTGCCCTTGCCGTCTCCGATGACCTCGATCGAATCGATCAGGTACTCGCTGCTGCAGGTCGAGCCATTCCACGTGGCGCCGGGGATGAGGGCGCAGTCAGCAGAGGTGGTCGCATACCAGAGGTGGCTCCTGGCCGCGTTGCCGTTGGCGGGCGCAGAGACGATGCCGCGCGCCGCGGTGCTGTCCGACGACGACAGGTCGAAGTCCCAGATGCGGCAGTTGTCGCCCGTGACACAGGCGCCGCGGGACGCCGCCCCGGGCATCCCCGCATCGCGGCCCCAGCCACGGTAGCGACGATCGAAGCCGGACCAGTCGCTGATGGCCGAGAAGGCCGCGGCGCCGCTGGTGTCCGACTTATTCGTGGCGTCGTCGGTCGTCACCTGGCCGATCAGGCCCGTTTCGACCTGGCCGGTGGTGACGGTCGCCGTGGAGCCATTCTGGACGGCGCAGCCGTTGGTCAGGCCCGGGTTCGTGGAGCTGCTGATGTTGCAGCTACCGGAAAGGGTCTTCACCGACAGCAGACCGGAAAAGACGCTGTTCGACCCCTGGTACACGTACACGTCATTGGTGGCGTTGTCGGCGGTGCCCGCGTTGTGGATCTCGACGTTGTCCGTCTGCCAGATCTGCAGACCGTACTCGCTGTTGTTGGCGAGCGCAGCGTCCATCACCTGGGTGTAGGTCGATTGCTCCATGTAGAGCCCGGCGTTGATGTTGTTCACCGCGGTGAGCCCGAGGACGACGAAACTCGACGAGTACGAGCCGATGTAGAGACCCGTCTGGCCGTTATCCGAGGCGATCAAGTTCACGATAACGTTGTTGGCGTCCTGACCGGTGGTAAGCCCCTTGCCGCCGTTGCCGATGGCGACCACGTCCGAAAACAGCGCGTCGCGGACGTAGTAGTCGGCGATGCCGTCTTGCCCGTTGTGCAGGGTCACGACGTTGACGAGCTTGCTCTCGTTCAGATAGTCGATCTCGAGCCCGAGCTTCGCGTTGTTCGTCAGGAGCAGCTGCTCGAACTGGTCGTTCTTGGTGCCATGGGTCCCCGTGCTGCCGATCATCATGCCGCTGCCGTTGTTGTCCTGCGACGTGAAGTTCCTGTACATGCTGTAGTTCGACAGCGGCAGCACCTGGATGCCGAGGTTGTTACGCTGGGAGCGGAGCTGCTCCACATCGCTGTACGAGCCGCCGACCTCGATGCCCGTACCCGTGTTGTCGGTGGCGACGAGGTTTGTCCATTTCGAGTTGTCGGAAGTGCTGACGGAGATGCCGGTCCGGCTCGAGCCCGTGACCTGCAGATTGCGACCGACGCTGAAGTCCGCGGCGATCACGTGGAAGGTGGCCGAGCCGATGGGACCCGACATCTTGCCCTCGAACCACAGGAAGGGATGGCCCTGCGAGAAGAGCACGTCGTTGCCGGACGTGCCGGAGGTCAGGCTGACGCCCGGCTTGACCACGAAGCCGACGTGATCGGCGTTGATGGTGAAGCCCGTGCCGGTGTTCTTGGTGAAGACGTAGATCCCGCTCGGCGTCGAGAGGCTGCTGCTCGAGCTGTCGGCGATGACGGGGTTGTCCCACCACGCGCCGGGAGACGTGTTGTCCGTGTTGGTGCCATCGGTGGCGGTGACGGAGTTGTCCTTCCACGTCGGCGGCGACGCGCTCCAGTCGATCAGGTCGGACAGATACTTGCCCGGCTTCAGGCCCGTAGAGATCGCGCGCACCGTCCCGGTGGAGTCGTCACACGTCCAGTCGAAGTCGCCCAGAGCGTCGGTGATCGTGACGCCCGAGCAACTCGACAGCCCAGACAGGTCGAACTCGCGCAGCTCGCCGGCGTGCAGGCACAGATCCGGCCCCGTGCCTGCCGTCGTCGCGTCGCAGGCCGTGTCCGAGGCGTCCAGCGGTCCGGTGCCGTCGTTCTTCACGTAGTCGTTCCAGTTGGCGCCGTTGACCGGATACAGCGCCGGCGGTCCGGGGGGCCCGGCGTCGCTCCCGCCCGTCCCGGCGGTGCCACCTGCGCCCGCACCGCCGTCGGTGCCCGCACTGCCTCCGGTGCCCGCGCTGCCTCCGGTGCCGGCACCGCCATCGGTTCCGGCGCTCCCACCCGTGCCGGCGCTACCGCCGGCGCCGGAGCTGCCCGCGACGCCGCCGCCGTCTCCGGAGCTGCCGGCCGCACCGGGGTGCTTGGCCTTGTCGCTGCCGCCGCAGCCGGCAGCGAGGATGCCGGCCAAGGCCAGGGCGGCGATGGGAACAAGGCGTAGGGCAAGGGGCATGCGCATCTGGGGGCTTCCTTTCGAGCCTTGATGGTGCGCGTGCCACGCGCGGCGAACCATCCCCCGATCAGGGGATGGTTCGCGCCTACTCGTCGAGCGCCAACACCGCCCGGAGCTCGCCGCGGCTCGCCACGCCGAGGCGCCGGTAGACCGCGCGCAGGTGGGTCCGCACGGTCTCGGGCCGCAAGCCGAGTACGCCTGAAATCGAGGCAACCGACGCATCGTTCGCCGCGAGCCGCGCGACGTGGCGCTGGCGGGGCGACAGCAGCTGTTCCGCAGGCGACGGCGGCGCGTCGAGCCTGAACCGATCCGCCGTTTCGTCGATGAACACGGCCAGTACGCGCCAGCGTTCCCCGGGCAGCGCCGGCACGTTCGCGAATTCCACGCGGATCCCTCCAGCCAGGCGCTGCAATCGCCCAAGCAAACCCGAAGCATGGTAGCGCGTCGCTGCATGCAGCAGCGCGCGCTCGATGCGCTGCCAGCCACGCGCTCCAATGGGACCGAGCCTCTCCTGCCACAGCGTGCGAGCCGCGCTGGACCACTCGATACTGCCCCCGGGAAACGATAGGGTCGCCACGCGTCCCGCAGCGCCGGCGGCGTCACCGAGCGTCGGAGCTTCGGGATGTTCCAGCGCCATCAGGGCGTAGCGGGTCCCCAGCGCACCGACAAGATGCGGATAGATGAGGTCGAGTAGAGCGAGGTCCTCGTCGTCGAAAGGGGGAAGACCGCGCTGGCGGTAGAACAACACGATGATCTGGCTGCCGAATGGCACGGGCACGCGCGCCATCGCCCCGTCGCTGAAGCCGGCGCGGAAGAACGCCTCGAACACCGGGTTCTGCAGATGCTGTCGCGGCGCGCGCGCCACCAGATACCAGAGCCCCGGCGCCTGACCGAGCACTGTCGGCACGGCCGGGTCCAGCGCCTTGATGCGCTCGTACTCCGCACGCCAGTCGTCTGGCACACCGCTCTCGATGCCCCACCCCGCGAAGCGCTCCTCCGTGCCGAATACCACGCTGGTCGCGCCTACCACGCGCTGCAGCTGCGCTTGCAGCTCGGCGGCGTCTTCCTGGCAGGTCACACCGCGCTTGAAGAGGCGCACTAGATCAACGAAGGAGTCTGAGCCGCTTTTCAAGCCTAGGTCCGCGTTTCCCCGCGCCATACCTACAATCCCATCGCGCCAGCGGCGGAGCAAGCACAATAGCTGGGCAGCCAACAGTCCCAGCGAACGCCGCTTTCGCGCGCCCGGCGCAGATCGCTAGTCCACGCGCTCGACCCGTACGGGCACGCCGTTCAGCGCGGCGTTCGCGCTCGGCTGGTCGAGCAACGCGTCGTCGGAGAGCCGGTTCACGTTCACCCCGGCGTGCTCGCGAGCCACACCGAGGCGGATGCCCTCGCGATCGTGGCCCCAGCCGTGCGGCAGCGAGACGACGCCCGGCATCATCTCGTCCGTGACGCACACCTTCGCGACCACGCTGCCCACCCGGCTCGTGACCCGCGCCGGCGCGGCGTCTTCCAGGCCGAGGCGGGCCGCGTCGTCGGGCCCGACGAGCAGCGTGCAGCGCTCGGGGCCCTTCACGAGCGGCACCAGATTGTGCATCCACGAGTTGTTGGAGCGCAGCTGGCGGCGACCAATCAACACCATGTCGCTTTCGAAACGGGCCGCCTCGAGGCGCTCCACGTCGCGGACGACAAGCTCCGGCGCCAGATCGATCTGCGCGTCGGGCGTCCGCAGCACGTCGGGCAGCGATGGCTCGAGCGGACCGAGCACGAGCCCGTGCGGATTGTCGCGCAGCCGTTCGAGCGACAGGCCGCCTTCGCGCCGGCCAAAACCGTCGCCCCACGGCCCCGTGCGCAGGAACAGGTCGAGCATACGCGCTGGTCCGGGCCGCGTGCCGAGCGCGGCGAGCGCCTCGGACGCGTCGAGCCCCGGCCAGCGGCCACCGTCCTCCCGCACCTCGCCCTGCACCAGCGTGGCGAGCACGAAGTTGTCCGCCGTGGCGAGGTCCATCTCGCGCATGCCCATCAGCCCCTTGGCGAGCATCAGCAGGATCTCCCATTCGTCGGGATGATCGGCCGGGCGCGGCAGCGCGGGCGGCGAGTACTTCGCGACGTTCTGTACGGCGAGCTGGTAGAGCGCGAGGTCGTAGGTGTCGCGCCGGAGCGGCGACGGCGGCGGCAGGATCAAGTGCGCGTGGCGCGTGGTCTCGTTCAGGTAGAAGTCGACCGAGAGCATGAAGTCGAGCCCGGCCAGGGCGCCGTCGAGCCGCTCGACGTTGGGCGCGCTGACCAGCGGGTTGCCGGCGATGGTGAGCAGAGCATGCACCCCGCCGCCCTCGAATCTCGTCGGCGAGCGCTGCGACGGGCAGCTCGCCGAACGTCTCGGGCAGACCGCGCACGCGGCTCGTCCAGCGCCCGAGCTTGACGCCGCGCCCACGCTTGCCCGGGCTCGGGTTGCCCCCGCGGTTGGCGGCGGGCTTGGTGAAGAGGGCGCCGCCCGGGCGGTCGAGGTTGCCCGTCAGGATGTTGACCAGGTCGACCGCCCAGCTCGACAGCGTCCCGAACTGCTGACAGGTCGTGCCGATGCGGCCGTAGCAGGCGGCGCGGTCGGCGGCCGCATGCTCGCGCGCGAGCCGGCGTATGGTGGGGGCGTCGATGCCGGTGCGTGCGGCAACGGCCTCCGGCGCGAAGCGCTTGGCGATGGCCTGCACGGCGTCGAGCCCACGCACCAGACCCTCCGCGCGCCCGAGCCGCACCAACCCCTCCTCGAACAGCACGTGCACCATGGACAGGAGCAGCAGAGCGTCGGTTCCCGGCCGGATGAAGTGGTGCTCGTCCGCCACGCGCGCCGTCTCGCTGCGGCGCGGATCGATGACGACGAGCTTGCCGCCGCGCTCGCGCAGGGCGCGCAAGCGCCCCGGCATGTCCGGCGCCGTCATCAGGCTGCCGTTCGAGACCAGCGGGTTGGCGCCGAGGACCAGCAGGTGATCGGTGCGGTCGACATCGGGGACCGGAACCAGCAGCCCACCGCCGAACATCAATCCCGAGCTGACCATCTTGGGGAGCTGATCGACGGACGAGGCGCTGTAGCGCTGCTTCGTGCCGAGCGCCTTCTGCAGCACCGGTCCGTACAGCATCGCGTGCAGGCTGTGCGCCACCGGGTTGCCGAGATACGTCGCGACGGCGTCGCTGCCGTGACGCTCGCGGATCTCGAGCAGCCGGTCGATCGCCTCGTCGAACGCCTCGTCCCAGCCGATTTCCTAAAAGCCGCCCGCGGTCCGGCGGAGCGGCCGCTGGAGCCGGTCCGGATCCTCCTCCAACGCCTTCAGGCCATAAGCCTTGGGGCAGATGAAGCCGCGCGAGAACGGGTCCTCCTTGTCGCCACGGATGGTGCGGACGCGGTCGTCGTCGAGCTCCACGGCCACGCCGCAGGTCGCCTCGCACAGGGTGCAGATGCGGTAGGCCGTCGTGGTCATATCCGAAGCGTGGAGCCGGACCAGCGCGACGTAAAGAGCCGCGGAACTCCCAGTACCTCCTAGTGCACGCCGATGGCTGCGTAGGGCGAGCCTGCCTTGACCCGGAGGTCGTCGGTCGGAAGCGACAGCTTCTTCCACGACTCGGGATGGTCTGGCGGTCGCTGGTTCGTGTTCTGGGCAGTGGCCTGGTACAGGTCGCCGTCGACCATAACGAGGTCGCCGACGGCGTAGGTGATGGCGGGACTTTGGGGAGCGAGCGTCGCCTTGGGGGCCCACATCTCGAGCTTCTGCACCGGCGCGCCGGCGGGGTAGCCGCTGTCCATGAACTCGATCGGCGTCACCGTCGCGTTCTTGTTCCCGGAACCGTTCAGCGTGCCGGCGACGAGCTGGCTTTTACCTTCCCAGGTGTTGTCGTCGAAGGTGACCGGGCCCTGGATGTTGCCCGAGATCTTGAACACGACTCCGGGATCGGTCGCTGTCGGATCGAGGATGTCGTAGCTGAAGTCCATGCCGCTGAAGAAGTTGTGCACGAAATGGAAGTTCGACGCAGCAGTGGAGTCGCCGCCCACGTAGGCCATCAGCGACTTGGTGTCGGCGAAATAGTTGTTCTTGAACGTCACGTGGCGCTCGCCGTCACCCGTCTCGGGCTGGCTCCAGAAACTGAGCACGCTGCCGGCCCCGCCCATGAAGACATTGTCGTGGATGCTGATCGTGCCCTCGCGCGTCTGCACCTGCGAGTTGTTGTCCTGGTACTTCCCGAGGCCGTTGTCGCGCCAGTGCAGCGCCGCAAAGGCGATGACGTTGTTGTAGACCTCGGTGCCGTCGCCCAGATCCTGGATCTGCAACGCCTCGTTGCCGGTGCGGACGATACGGTTGTTGTAGACCTTCAAGCCGGGCAGGAGGTTCGCCGGTGGGCTGCCGGTCCAGCCGAAGTACGTGCCCTCGCCGCCGGTGTCGTGGATGTAGTCGTCGTGGATCCGCACGTTCGCCATGTCGTTAGCAGGGTCGCCCGCGGCGCGGCTGTTCAGGAGCCGGATGCCCGCAAAACCCGAGCGCTCGACCTCGACGTACTCGATCTCGAAATCTGCTCGCGTCGGCCACCGAGATGCCCATGTGCAGGTACGGGCCGGTCGTGTCGAGCGCGTCGTCGCTGAGGAAGCCGTATTTCCCGCGCGAGGTCGCGTAGGCGCCGCAGCGGTGGCCGGGATAGGCCGCGTCGCCGGTCTTCGAGTCGGCGTCGTAGCGACCGGTGAGGATCCAGTGCGAACCGCCACCCATGGTCCAGATGTAGTTGCCGCCCAGGTTGGGGCCGACCGCCACCTGGCCTCCCTGGTTCGTTACCACCAGCGGATGCGACGCGTCGCGCGCCGGCAGGTTGCCGAGGTTGAACGTCTTGTAGTGACCGGCGGGAATATAGAGCCGATCGATGTTCGCCCAGTCGACGTTCGGGAAAGCTCTTCTGCACGTCGGGGAAGTAGAAGCCGTCGCCGCCCGGTTTCGGGATCGCGAACGTCTTGCCGGGCGTCCCGAAGTGACCGAACGCTTCGCAGCTCTGGGCGCCACCCGCTCCCCCACTCCCCGCCGACCCTCCGCTGCCCGCCGACCCTCCGCTGCCCGCCGACCCTCCGCTGCCCGCCGACCCTCCGCTGCCCGCGGAACCGCTCCCCGAGCTGCCGCAGGCGACCAGGAGAATCGACAGGGCCGGAATCAGAGCGACGCGCATGGCGCATCGTACACGACCCACCTGCCGCGAAGCGCGACTTCGTCCTGGGGGCCATGCCGCCACTCACCAGCGTCGAAGCGCGAACATCGCGGTCGACGCTCGGCCGTCGCCTGCGCTAGTTCTTCGAGCATGGCCGACCAGGGCGACTACGACATCCGGATGAACGACAAGTATGGCCAGCTCAGGGTGATCGACATCGGGGCGGAGGCGGCAGCGCACGAGCCGTGGTTCAACCAGACGCTGACCACAGTGAACGACGCGGTCGTGCGACTCGGCATTTTCCACGGCGAGTTCCACTTCCACAAGCACGACGCCGAGGACGAGCTGTTTATGGTGCTCGAGGGAGAGCTGCTGCTCGACGTGGAAGGACAGGGCACCATCACGCTCGGTCCACATCAGGCCTACACCGTGGCGAAGGGCATCACCCACCGGACACGTTCGCCCGGACGCACGGTGGTGCTCATGATCGAGGCGAAGGGCGTGCAACCGACCGGCGATTGACGGCGGCGCTCGGGGCCGCCGCAGGTCACCTACCGCAGACGTGCTTCGTTTTCTCGCAGCTGCGCGCGACCTCGTGTCCGACGAGGCGCATGTAGTTCTTCGACGGCGGCGATTTCGTCTTGTCCATGAGATAGAACGTGCTCGTGAAGTGCTTCGGATCGCCCGCCTTGAAGGTCAGCGGCATCAGACGCACCGGCCGCGGCGGGATGTGGACCTCCGACCTGCCCTCGGGAGGCGCGCCGAAGCGACCGCACAGCGGGCCGCGGCAGGTAATGGTGCCGTCGGTGCGGTAGCGGCGGAACGGCGTCGTCCAGAGCAGTTGCGTACCCTTGAACAACCCTTTCGCCACCCTGCCGCAACGATCCTTCTCGACGTGGGTAGCAGTGTCGCTGGTCACCGTAGTCCTCATGCCCAGGACTTTGGTCGTCACCGGCACGTGCGCGCGCATCGTGTACGAGACCACTTCGACCTTGCCCTTGAGCGCCGGCTTTCCGTGCCTGCTGGAGAGCCGCAGCTTCAGCCTGCCGGGCCCGATGTTGAACGTGCCGTTGCCGGCACCGAACGGCGTGCCTTCGATCTTCAGCTGGCTGCCGGGCGAGAGCACATACTCCACGACCCAGCTCGCGCAGGCGGCGGGCTCGGCCTGGACGTTCGTGGTGGGGGGTGCAACGAGTGCGAAGAAGGGGAGCGCTGCGAAAAGCAACGCACGGCGGATCTTCATCGCGACGATCGTTGCACGCGAAGCGGGACCGCGCCACGTCGGGGGCAGAGCGAATCAGGTGTGGAAATGTGCGTACCGCGATGCGACGTGCGCTCGCTTGCCGATTCGAACCAGATCCGATTTTTCCAGGGCCCACTGCGCGGCGCGCAGCGGCGACCCACCGACTATGCAGTCGCAGACGCCATGGCGCTCGGCGACTGGCCGCGCTGTTCGAGCTGCCGGTAGCGATACGCGCCAAGCAGCGCAGCGCCAATCGCGCCGGCGAGGGGGCCGTCGGGGTGGGTGACAACGTCAACGTCCGCGACCTTGCGGCGGCGCTTCTTGTTCTTGTCGGCTTCCAGTAGCTCGTGGACGGCGGCGACCAGACCCTCGTCGCGCGATAGCCCGCCGGTGAGCACTACGACGCCCTCGGCTGCGACCGAACGCAGGAGCTGCACCAGCCGTCCACCGATGCTGAGGTGGATGCCCTTGAGGATGTCCGCAGTGTCGATGCCGCGCGAGACCATGTTGATGACGTCGGTCTCGGCGAGCACGGCGCAGATGCTCGACACTTTCTCGGGGCTTTCGGCCTTCTTCGACATGGCGCCCACGTCGTCGAGCGGCACGCCGAGGTAGCGCGCGATGTTCTCGACAAACTGACCGGAACCGCTGGCGCACTGGCTGGTCATGCGATGCTGTAGCACGCGGCCGTCGGCGTTCATCTTCAGCGCGCGGGCGTGCAGGGCGCCCACGTCGAGCGCGGCTCGCGCATCGGGCCTGAGGAACAGCGCGCCGCGCGCGTGCGTCGTCATGCTGTAGAAGTGCCCGGTACGGAAGCCGACGCTGTCGCCATCGCCGGTACTGGCGATGTAGTCGAACTGATCAGGCGTGACGCCCGCGTCTTTGCAGGCGTCCTCGAAGGCCGCGTTGATCACGTCCCGGACGTTGCGGCGACGCAGGCGCTGCATACCACTCGCCAGGATTTCACCGTCGCTTCCGGCGCGGCTCCGCGCAATGACGACCTTGACGGCTCCTGCACCGGGGTCGACTCCAGCGGTCAGATGCGACTTGTCCATGATCACTGTCCTCCTGCTGGCGCGGCCGCGACCGCCGCCTGCACGAACGTAGGCAGCACCGCGGGCCGCCCGGCTTCAACATCGTCGAGACCGAACAGCGCGGCGCCCAGCGCACCCATGTAGATGGAGTCGGGGTGCGCGTTGAGCGTAATCTGCTCGCCGTAGTTCTCGTCGACGAGCTCGCGCAACACTTTCGTCGCCATCGCGTTCTTGCACACACCGCCGGTGAACGTGAACTCGTCGTCGATGCCGCCGGAGCGGGCCAGCAGCGACATCGCGCGCAACATGATCGAACGGTGCAGCCCGGCCAGGATGTCCTCGCGGCGCTCGCCCAGGCCCAGCCTTTCGCGGAGCTCCGCGCCGGCGAAGACCGTGCACGTGGAGTTTACCTTGACGACACGCTCCGCGGAGAGCGCTAGCGGGCCGAGCTCGTGCAGCCCCAGGTTCAGCTCGTCGGCGATGTAGCCCAGGTAGCGCCCGCAACCGGCGGCGCAGCGGTCGTTCATCTGGAAGGACGTGACCACGCCCTGGTCGTCGACCTGGATCGCCTTGGTGTCCTGACCGCCGATGTCGAGCACGGTGCGGGTGCCGGGGAAGACGCGGTGCGCACCGCGGCCGTGGCAGAGGATCTCGCTGCGAACAGCCTGCTTCGGAAACGGCAGCGTCTGCCGCCCGTAGCCGGTGCCCACGAACGAGATCTCGTCGATCGGCTGCTCGATCACCGATTCGACGGCGCCAAGCAGAAGTGACGCATCCGGCGTCTCGTCCGCGATGAGCCGGTGGGCGGCGCGCTTGAGCAGCGCGCTGAAGTCGCGGGGCTTGAGCTGCGTCTCCACGTCGAGGATCGCGCGGTCGAACAGGCCGACAACCCGTTCGAAGGAGATTTCGCGGTCGGCGCTGACTTTCTCGGCGCCGGCCATGAAGCCCGCGCCGGCCAGATCGCGGAAGAAGTCGCTCTTGCGCGCTCCGGCTCCGACGAACAGCTTGGGTGCATCGCTATTCATGCCGCCGAGCACTTCTTCGACCGCGGGCTGGAGCTTGCTGCGGTCACCGACGTAGGTGAGGCTCCTCAGCACGCGCGCGATCTCGTCTTCGAGCTCGGCCAACTGATCGAGGTAGAGCTCGAGACGGAAGGCCTCGCTGAGGTCGTCCTTGGCGGCGACGACCTTGCCGCTGGCCAGCGCCGCGCGCTTCGCCAGCTCGCGCTCGAGCATGGTGAACCGCGCGGCTGTAAGCGCTTCTTCGCGGGCCACGGCGCAGGCCACATCGTAGTTGCTGCGACTGTTGGTGATGCCGCGACCGAGCACGCGCCCCTGCTCGTCGAGCAGGACGGCCTTGGTCGTGGTCGAACCGAGATCGATACCGACAACACACCTCATGACGCGACCTTCCGTTTGCGGGCGTCGAGCATCTGCATGTAGCTCTGCAGCCGGTTTTCGATGTTGGCTTTGCCGAAGTAGCGCGGGTCGACCAGGTCGGATTCGATGAAGCCGCCCGGCACACCGGTGCGTTTCTCGAGCTCCCGCAGCACGAGGAGCTGCCCGGCCGAAAAGGAGTTGCACGACTTGACGCTGTTGATGAGGAAGCCGTCCGCCTGGTAGTCCTTGATGTAGCGCTCCAGAAGCGCGGTGCGGGACGGCAGGCCCAGGTTCGTGTAGCAACCGAGGCAGTAGTCCGCGAGGCTCTCCAGCGGGTGCTCCGGATTGTGGCGGAAGCCCGTGTCGTACAGGCCGCCGACGCGAGTGTAGGTGCTCGAAACGACGGTGGCGCCCTCGCGGCTGAACATGCGCCAGAAGTCGTGGAAGTTGGTCCAGTTCGGCGGCCCCTCGACGACAAGACGGAACTTCTCTTCCGTCGCAAGGCCATCGGGCGTCATGGGGCCGAGCTTCTGCCGGACGCGCTCGTCCACCTCCGCGCGAAGCTCGCTGTAGTACGCGACCGCGTCCTCGGTGCCGCGGAAGGCGCTGAAAATCGGACCAATGTAGTAGACGCCGCCAAAGTAGCCGTCGATCGGCGACGGTCGATTCCGGGCGGATTCCCACACCGCAACCAGGTCGTCCTCCGCCTGGTGCGAGAGGTCCAACCGGCGCGCGAGCTCCTTCATGTCGAGCTTCTTTCCGGCCACGCGCTCCAGGGCTGGTATCACCTCGCGCTCGAGCTGGTCGACGACGTACTTTCGCATCTCGTCGGTGATGCGCCCGTCCGGCTGATAGGGAACGTGCAGCATCACGACCGGGCAGTTGTATTCCTCACGCAGCAGCTCGAACCACTTCATGAAGGTAAAGCAGCCCGTGTACGAAAGCAGCAGCAGGTCCGGCTCGGGCAGCTTGGTCCCCGTGGGGCCGATGTTGCCGCTCTTCATCATGCCGATGTCGCACTTGACGTACGTGCACACGTCCTCGGAGTGACCGGCCTTCTCGGCTTCAGCGATGTACGCTCCGCTGAGCTTGCGCATGCCGGACTGCAGCGCGTTGATCTCGGGCAGCACCGGCAGGAGATCCAGCGAGCGGATGAGCTCCGTGAGGTTGCCCGGCACGAAGGTGTAGACGACCTTCTTGCCTTCCTCCTTCGCACGCGACAAGCGCTCGAAGTGGTCGGCGATCATGCGCTTCTGCCGCAGCTGGCTGTCGTCCTTGGCTGCGGGTTCCGTGTTCTTCTCGGTGCTCATGCTGCACTCCCCCAGAGCTTGACGGCGTCGGAAAAGGCGCCGGCCTGCTCGCGGATGACCTGGAATTGACCTGTGTTCTCGGCAAACTTCAGGCTGGTGTGTGGGATTTTCTCACGGTCGAGCGCCGCTTCGAGCATGGGTTGGTCGAGCAGCGCGGGGTCGCAGAAGGACGCGGCGGCGAAGATCACGCCTTCGGCATTGGCGTTGCGCACCTGCTTGATGAGCGACGCGCCCTTGACCAACTCGCCGATGTAGCGCGAAGCCGTCGGGGCGCCGTTCAGCACGTAGGCCAGAGCCAGGGCTTCGAGCGGGTCCTGTCCCTCTTCCAGCCGGATCGGTCCTTCGATGCTGCGCAAGCCCAGCTGGAAGTCGTCGTCGACGATGTCGCATCCGGCTGCCTCCAGCGTCTTGATCAGGCCGAAGGGCGGTTGCTCGCAGAACGAGCCACGAATGACCACGCGCACGTTGTCGTAGGCGCGCGCTTCACGTTCCCTGGCCGCATCGAGGAATTCGCGGAGGAACTTCGTGTGGGCGTCGGCTTCGAGCACCCCGCCGGCGCGGGCTACCAGATACGCCTCCGACGCGCGCACTCGCCACGGTTCGCGGCGGCGGAGCTCGTCCAGCTCCTCGAGCACTTCTCGTCGCGTGTTCTCGCGCGCGATGGCGTCCCGCAAGGCATCGTCGTCCAGCGGGAGCGCGCCGCGCTCGCGGAGGCCCGCGGCGATGCGCCTGAGCTCACCGGCGTAGAAGCGTCCGCCGAGCTCCGGATCGAAGTTCTGCGGCAGATCGAGGTAGGCCCCGTAGCGGTCGGGGAACAGCATTGCCCACATGCCGCCGAGATTGCGGATCACGTCGCAGATGGACGGAAACAGCATGCCGTCGAACAGATCGAGCCGCCCGGAGACGGCAAGCTCCACCGTGCTGCGTGGAATGTGGCAGATGTACGACTGGAAGTACGAGTCGCCGCGGATGATGTCGAGCTGGTCGCCGCCACCGAAGACCGCCACGGGCAGGCAACCGATCGCTTCAAGAAGCGGGCGCGGCGCATAGATCGGCATATACCCGACCGCGAGCCGACCGGGATGCTCGGCCTTCCAATCCCGCACGGCGCCGAAGGACAGGTCGTCCGACAAGCGTCGCGCCCGCGTGAGTAGCTCGGCGGCAGGATCGCCGGCCGCCCCCGTCGATGGCTGGTCGTTCATCCCCTCACTCCTTCCTGTGCCCGCACATGGGCCGTAAAATGGGCATCCATCTTCCGCTGCATGGCGGAGAACGGCGAGTGTTCCGCCAGACCACCAAGGATGATCCGGTGGATGCTTCGCGCGAGTACCTCGGTGGACCCGTGCCGCTCCGGCTCGTACCAGCCGTACATCCAGTTCAGCATTCCGAACACGCAGTAGGTCGTGCGCTCGACCTCGGCCGCGTCGGGGCGGCCGCGGCTGCGGCTCTGCTGCATGATGTCCTGGATAATGCTGTGGAGCAGCACGTAGTAGGCTTCCTTGCGCCGGCGCACTTCACTGCGATGGCGTGGAGGAAGCGCGGAGGCTTCGTGGATCAGCACGCGCATCTCGGCAGGATTGTCGCTGAAGTGCCGGATGTGGCTCAGGATGAACAGGTAGAGCCGCGCGATGGGGTTCTCCACGCCTTCCAGCACGCTCTCGGCGCTTTCGAGCAGGGTGGCAAAGGCGTCGCGCTGCACCGAGAATAGCAGCTCCTCTTTCGATTCGAAGTAGTTGTAGAAGCTCGCCGGCGAGCGACCGGTGGCGCGCGCGAGCTCGCGCATGCTCATGCCGTGGTAGCCGTGCTTGGCGATGGCCTGCGCGGCAGCCGCGAGGATCTCGGCTCGCTTGGTCTCGGGGGAGGTCAGGACAGCGCTCACGCATCCCTCCACACCGGTGAGCGCTTGGCGAGGAAGGCTTCAATGCCCTCGTTCGCGTCGTGGCTGGGCAGAAGCTCGGCGATGTACTGCTCTTCCGCTGCAGTCAGGGCGACCTCGAGCAGGCTCGGCATACCCGCGCCCTGGCGCGCCGCCTTGACCGCCTGCCGCAGCGTGAATGCCGACAGCGCCGACAGCTCGTTCACGTAGAAGCGCTCGGCGAGCTCGTCCAGATCCTCGTCGGGCTTCGCCAGCTCGGTCACGAAACAGGCCGCCTTGGCGGTTTCGGCGTCGAGCGACTCGCCGGTAAGCAGCAGCCGCTCGGTACGCGCCGCTCCGAGTCGCATCGGCCCCAGCGCGGCGAGTGCCGGCGGGAACACGCCGAGCTTGATCTCGGGACAGGCGAAACTGGCGTCCGGCGTGGCCAGCACGAAATGGCAGCACAAGGCCAGCTCGAATGCGCCGCCGAGGCAGCGCCCCTGGACGAGCGCCGCCACCGGCACCGGGTAGCTCGCCATCCGCACGATCAGACGGCGGAAGCGCGCCAGCATTTCCGGCGCCTTCTCTTTCTGGTGCTCCTCGACGGACGCGCCGAACGAGAAGTGCTTGCCGGCGCCGCGCAGGGTGACCAGGCGCAGATGCGGGTCGTCGATGTGCTCGGCGAGCGCCGCGCCTAGCTCGTCCATCACCGCCATGGTGAGAACGTTTCCCTTGGGATTGTCGATGGTCAGACCCAGCACGCGACCGTCTTCGCGGAGCTGGACGTGAACTAGCTCGGCCATGGCATCACCCTATGCGCGCGGATCCAGCACCATGCGCCGCGCCAGGCGGTGCGCGGCGAGGTCCCCGAGCAGATCGTTGAGACGTGACATCGGCGCCCGCTCGACGAACGGCTCGATGTCCACCTTGTGGTTGTAGATGAGCTTCAGCACGTCGGGATAGGCCTCCACCGGACAACCCCAGGTGCCGTGCACGGTCGCGTCGAACGCCATCAGATTGGACAGGCGGACCTTCACCTGATCGCGGGTGAAGCCGACAATCATCAGCGTCGCGGCGTGCGACAGGAGCGTGTACGCAAGCGTCTGGCCCCCCGCGGTGCCGCTGCACTCGAAGATGCGATAGCCCATCGAAGGCACGCCCCATTCCTTCGCGTAGCCCCAGAGCTCCTTGCGCACGTCGCGGGGCTCACGCCCGCTCACGTCGACCGCGCGATCGACGCCGAGCTTGTCGGCCGCTTCGATGCGTCCCTTGTGCACGTCGCACACGACGACGTGCGCGCCGAGCGCGCGCGCGATCTGCGCGACGAAGCCACCCACACCGCCCGCGCCGATCACGAACGCCGCGTCGCCCTTTTCGAGCCCGCTGCGCCGCACGGCCTGGTACGCCGTGGAAACGGCATCGGCCACAACGCCCAGCGCGTCGAGCTTCATCTCAGCCGGCGCGTCGGCAAGCGAAACGAGCGGAGCGCCCGGCACGAGCATGTGCGTCGCGAAGCCGCCGTTGATGTCGTTGCCCGGCATCTTCTGCCGCTGGCAGGCGTTGCCCCGCCCTGCGCGGCACAGCGGACAGTCGCCGCACGGCAGCACCGCGGGCACCATGACGGCCTGCCCGACGAGCGCCTTGTAGCGGCTGCCCGCGGCGACGACCTTGCCGGTAACCTCGTGCCCGAGCACAAGCGGCAGCGGATGGCGGGGTGCGACCGACCCGTCGGCAAAGCCCAGATCCGTGTGACACAGGCCACAAGCGGTCACCTCCACCACGGCTTCGTCTTCGGCGGGGTCCCCCAGCTCCAGAACGGAGCGCCTGAGCGGCTTGCCGGCTTCGTCGAGGAAATAGGCCTGGGCTTCAATCGTCATCGCTGCCTCCTGCGTACGAACGATCGTTCACCCCGCAGGGAGCAGGCGCAAATGACGCTTGTCAGCCGGCTGATTCCGACCGGCTTTTGACCGCGTCGTTCATCTGCGTGTAGCGCTTCCGGAGCAGCGGCTCGAGGCGCGACCAGACGACGGGGACCAGCAGACCCTTGAAACGCTCACCGTGGATGAAGCGGGTGTGCGTTTCGTCGATCTTCTCCAGCGAGAAGTAGTGCTCGCCGCCGAAAAGCCGGGCCTGGACGCCCGAGCGCGGGCCGCGCCAGCGGAGCTCCCGGTCCGGATCCGCACGGAGGATCCGGACCTTGATCGGTACGCGCCGCCCGCCCACAGCGAGCTGTATGTCGACGGGGGCGCCGGCTTCCAGGCGGCCACGCACCCGCGGAATCACCGGATTCCAGTCGCCCCAGCTCTCGAAATCCGAAAGCAGCTCCCAGACGCGCTCGAGTGGCGCGTCGATGTCCGTCGTCGTCCGGATTTCTTTCATGACTCGCTCCGTCGGCTCCCGGGCGACACGGTCACACCGGCACAGACGCGGCGCAACTGCGATTCCAGGGGCTGCGCTGCGCCGGGCGAGAGCTGTTCGCAGGATAGCTGCGGCTGACCTTTGCTGCAGGGGCGCTCCGGTGGTGCAGCGATGCTGCTGGGAAGGCATACTGCCGCAATGAGGGCGTCGCGAGCGGGATGGATTCTTGCGCTGTGCGTCAGCACGTCCGGTGCCTGCGGCAGCACAACCGCACGCGGCGGAGGAACGCCGGATGCCGGCCAACCGGACTCCGCCCAGGGCGCCGGAGGCAGCAGCGGCAGCAGCGGCAGCGCGGGGAGCGCAGGCAGCGGCGGCGCCAGCGGCAGCGCAGGGGCAGTCCAGGATGCGTCGATCATGAATGCAAGCGATGGGTCCACTGCCGAAACGGGCGCGGACGGCGGCGCTGTGTACGACTCGATCCATTGCCCTGCGGGCGGAGTGCTCTTCGAGAAGCTCGGGCTGGTGCACGCGCCGACCGTCGGAAACGAGTACCATAGGGAAACCTTCAAGCCTCCAGCGGGCGTGTACGCGGACGTGCGGCTGCAGCTGGACGTGTTCGCCCCGGGATGGAACGACCCGACAACCAGCATGCGCTATCTGCTGTTCTGGTTCGCCCGCAACGGCAAGCACCTCGACCTGTTCGGCTATGCGGCGCTCGTCGCCAAGCACAGCGTCCTTCTGCGCCATGGCATCGGCATCACGGCCGGCAACAAGCCCAAGCTCACCACCTCCGCAACGCTGCCGATGCCCGAGACGTATCACGTGGCGTATCGCTACGACATGGCCGGCGGCGTCGCTCTCCTCGACCTGACGCGAGGACCGAACAGAACGCCGGTCGCGCAGCTGAAGGGCGTTCCCAACGTGTCCAACATCTCCATCGCTGCGAATGGGACGGTGGATGTCGACCTCGGCAACCAGGGTCCGAACGATCCATATCCGAACCCCCAGGAGCCGCCGCAGTACGGCTGGAAGTACGAGAACCTCCGCGTGTGCCTCATCCCCCAGTGAGCAGCCGAGCGCGGCCCCGCGGAGCTCAGGCCCTTCGCGCGCCGGCCTCGAAGCGCGCCTGGAATACCGTCTCGCCGTCACGGACACGCCGGAGTTCGAAGCCGATCGCGAGCGGCTCGGCGCGGAGCTGCCAGGTGAGCATGCGCAGGCGCTCGCCTGACTGGTTCTCCCGGCGGTATCCGACCCACAGCCTGCCCGGCACGGCGCGCGCCTCCGGATAGACCCCCGCCGCGGCGGCGAGCTGTCGCGCGTCCTCGACGAAGTCGACGTAGCGGGCCTGGTTGGCGTGCTGCAGGATGTCTTGATCGCTCGGTCGGACGCTCAACTCGTACGACCAGGCGCCGGCAGGCGCGGCGCTGGAGAGCGGCTCCACCGCGGGTAGGTCGTCTTCCAGGACGAGGTCACGCACCGCGTCGGCCACGGGCGTCGGCGCGCCGGCGTCGTCCAGACAGACCACTGTGCAGGTGGACAGCGCCACGACGCCGCCGCCGACGCGCTCGATCCGATGCGAGAAGTCGAAGCTGGTGAGCCCCACCCGGCTCACCCATGTGCCGATATCCAGCTCCGCGGGGTAGCTGATGGTCTCGTAGCACTCGAGCTTCTGCGCGCGCACCACGCCGCGCCGGAAGTGTCCCTCGAGGCGCGACCCGGGCGCTGCCAGCGCCTGCCAGCGCGCGTGCTCGGCATAGCGCAAGAGCGCAGCCGGCGGCACGCTGCCGCTCGCGTTCATCTCGTAGCCCCGGACCTGGATCGCCTGGTTCGTACGGAAGGGCTGCATCGCCCGCGTTGTCTAGCACACAACCGGCGCCTCGCGACGCACGCCTACGGGTACTGGAACGTCACCGTCACGCCGCCACCTGATTCGGTGCACTGCTGCGCGCTGACAGCAGCCTTGATGCACGCACAACTGTGATCCTGGGCGCAGGACGCCGGAATCAACTCGCACGTATACGAGGGCGGGTTGCAGCACGGACCGCCTTCCGCGACCTTGCAGTATTGGGTCGCGGAGTCGCACGAGAGGTTGGAGTCGCACGGAAAGACCTTCCCGCTGCCGCCGGAACCGCCAGCACCGCTACCCGCGGTACCGCCCGAGCCGCCCGTCGCGCCGGAACCGCCCGTTGCGCCGGAACCGCCAGCACCGCTACCCGCGGTACCGCCCGAGCCGCCCGTCGCGCCAGAACCGCCCGTCGCGCCGGAACCGCCCGTCGCGCCGGAACCGCCCGCCGCGCCGGAACCGCCTGAAGCGCCACCGCGGCCCGACGAGCTCGAGGTCGAACCGCCGCAACCCGCGCCGGCGATCGCCGCGGCGCCCAGAATTCCCGGAACAAGCATCCAGCGAAGAAAATCCATCGATACCTTCCGTCCCCTATCGAAGCACGCGCTGGGCAAAGCTGCCAATACGGAGCCGTGACCTCACCGCGTGACGCTCGCTCCGATCTTCTCGAGCTCCGTGCGCGTGTCGAGGTCCTCCACGACGCCTGGGTCGTCCACCGTCACAGTGACGCGATCGCCGGCCGTCTGCAGGACGTCCCGCGTGACCGCGGTCGGGTCCGCGTCCAGGATGGTGTCGAAGGCGGCGTGGTCGACCACGAAGGGATGACCGCGCCGACCGCCGTAGCCGGGTTGCAGCACCACGCCCCGCCCCTGGGCGTGAGCCGCAAGCAGCGCCGAGACCGTCTCCGGTCGCACGCTCGGATGATCAACGAGCGCGACCACCCAGGAGTCCGCGTCCCGCGTCGCGCCGAGAGCGAGCTGCAGCGAGTGCAGCATCCCGAGCCCGGGCTCGGGGTTTTCAACCACCGTGTACCGGCCGCCGAGCGCGCTCTCGATGGCCGCTTGATGCGGCGGCCCGACCACGACGACGACCCGCTCGCAGCCACCCGCGACGAGCGTGTCCGAGATGATGTGCACCAGCGCGCGACCGTCGATCTCGGCCAGAGCCTTGATCGACCCCGCGCGTCGCGACGCTCCGGCAGCCAGGACGATGCCGACCGCGCCGCCGGGCGCCGTCACGCCAGGGCCCGCACGCCGTCTCCCGGCGCATCGGGACGGCCCGCGGCGGACAGCGCCTGCCGCACCAGCACGGGCACCATGTCGCGGCGGTAGTCCGGATCGCCCGGAATGTTCGCCATCGGATGGCACTGCCGGAACGCCTGATCGGCAACGCGCACCGCGCCGCTGTCGAAGGCGGACGTGCCCGGCTTCTTTCCGGACAGCGCGTCCGCCACGTTCTTGACGCGGATGGGCCTGGCCTGCAGCGCGACCAGGACCACGTCGGCATCCTCCACCTCGCCGGACGCGGCCAGATCGAGCCGCACCGCAACGCCGAGCTGCGGAAAATCGATCGCTGCACGATCGCGCAGCTTTCGATACGCGCCGCGATGGCCGTGATGCTGCGGCGGCACGCGGACTTCAACCAGGATCTCGTCGGCGGCGACGTGCTTGTTGGCGATGCCGTCGCTCTTCCACAGATCCTCGATGGCAACGTCGCGGCGCCCGCCCTGCCCTTCGAACACCAACCGCGCGCCCAGTGTGGTGAGCGCGGGCACGCTGTCGTTGCTGGCCGCCGCGACGCATTTCCGCCCGCCCGGAACCACGTGACAGACCGTACCGTCCTTCTTCAAGCAGTAGCCCAGCGATTTGCGCCAGAAGCGGCTCTGGTTGTACCAGCGGCAGCGCGTGTCGAGCATCACATTGCCGCCCAGCGTGCCGCTACGGCGGAGCTGCGGACTCGAGATCTGCGCAGTGGCTTCGGCGAGCGCGGGCGCACGGCGCTTCACGTCCTCGCTCGCAGCCACCGCGTCGAGGCTGTTCATGGCGCCGATCACGAGCGTGCCGTCGCTCTCGACACGGAGCGCACCGAGCTCGTCGATACCGCCGAGCGCCACGACCAGCTTCGGCTCGAGCAGCCGATGCTTCATGTTCGGCAGCAGATCCGTGCCGCCGGCGATCAGCGTCACGTCGGGGGCGTGATCGACCAGCAGCTGGATGGCCTCGCGCACGCTTGTGGGCTGGGCGATGTCGAACCGGGGTAGGCGCAGCATCACTCGGCTCCCGGGATCGCGACCTGGACCTGTCCCTGCTCCTGCTTCGCGGAGCGCTCGCTGAGCGCGGCGAGCACCCGCGCCGGCGAGAGTGGCAGCTTCGTGAGCCGGATGCCGACGGCGTCGAACACGGCGTTGGAGATCGCCGGCAGCACCGGATGCAGCGGTCCTTCGCCGGCTTCCTTGGCGCCATAAGGGCCTTCCGGATCGATGCTCTCCACGATCAGCGAGTGGATCTCCGGCGTGTCGAGCGAGGTGGGGATGCGGTAGTCGAGCAGCGACGGCCCACGGTGCAGCCCCTTGTCGTCGACGCCGTGTTCCTCCATCAGCGCCTCGGCCAGACCCATGTAGACCGATCCTTCCATCTGTCCGGCCACCAGCACGGGGTTCAGCGCACGGCCGCAATCATGCGCGACCCACACGTTGTGGATGTCGATACGGCCGGTCTCCGTGTCGACGCTGGCGTCGACGACGTGCGCCGTGAACGAGTAGGCCGGCGAAGCGCCGATGGTGCCGCCGCGGTAGTTCCCGCCGAGTTGGGGAGTATTGTACGAACCGGTAGCGCCGAGCGTATCGAACCGCGCCTCGGCGATGCGGATCGCGTCGCGCGTGCTCATGCGGTGGTCGACGTCGTTCACGTCGATCACCTCGCCGAGCGACATCAGCACGCGGTCAGGCGCCACCTGCCACTCGGCGGCGACGGCGTCGACCAGCTTTTCCTTGACCTTGCGGCAGGCGTCGATGGTCGCGTTGCCCACCATGAACGTCACGCGGCTCGAGTACGCGCCGAGATCCACCGGACACAGATCCGTGTCGGCCGCGAACACGCGGATGCTCGCCGGGTCGAGCCCCAGCTCCTCGGCAACGATGCTGCGCACCATGCTGCTCGAACCCTGCCCGATGTCGTTGCCACCGGTGAACACAGTCACGAGCCCCGAGCGATCCAGCTTGAGCTGGATGCCCGCCTGCGGCATCTCGTTCGGATAGATCGGGTAGTTGGTGCCGGTGATGTACATGGACGCGGCCACGCCGAGCCCGTGTCCGAACGGCAGCCGGCCACGACGCTCCTTCCAGCCACTGGCCTGCTCCACCGCGTCGAGGCACTGGCGAAGACCGCTGGACGTGATGCGCTGTCCGTTCACCGTCTCGGTAGATGCGCCCTGGTAGTTGATGCGCCGGATCTCGATCGGGTCGATATCGAGCTTTTCCGCCAGCGTGTCGAGCTGGACCTCGAAGGCGAAACGCGGCTGCACCGAGCCGTGACCGCGCTTCGGACCGCACGGCGGCTTGTTCGTGAACACGCGCGTCGAGTCGAAGCGGTACGAGGGAAAGTCGTACGGACCGGTGAGCAGCTGCCCCGAGTAGTAGGTCGTAACGAGGCCGTAGGAGCTGTACGAGCCGCCATCGATGAGGATCTTCGCGTCCACACCGAGCACGCGCCCATCCTTCTTCGCGGCAGTGCGGTAGTGCATCTGCATCGGGTGGCGGCCGCGGTGCGCGTAGAAGACCTCTTCGCGCGTCCACAACATCTTCACGGGTCGCCCGGTCAGCATCGCGAGCTTGGCGACGCAGAACTCCAGGCTGAACGGGTCCGACTTCCCGCCGAAGGCTCCGCCCAGGCAGGGTTGGATCACGCGGATCTGCGATTCGGGCAGCTCCAGCACGCGCGCCAGGGCGCGGTGCAGGTAGTGTGTGATCTGAGTGGCGGACCAGACGGTGAGCACGCCATCGGCATCGTAGCGAGCCACCGCGCAGTGCGGCTCGATCGCCGTGTGCGTCGTGCCGTGGAACGCGTAGTCGCCTTCCACCACAACGTCGGCGTCGGAGAGCGCGGCGTCCACGTCGCCGAACTCGAGCTTCACGTTCTTGGAGACGTTGCCGTGCTTGCTCGGCTCGTGGATCGGCGGGTCGTGGCGGACCAGCGCTTCTTCGGGATCGAGGTACGGGTGCAGCACCTCGTACTCGACCGAGATGAGCTCGAGCGCGTCGAGGGCCGTGTCCTCGTCCACGGCAGCCACCGCAGCGACCTCGTCGCCGATGAAGCGGACCTTGTCGACCGCCAGCGCGGTCTCGTCCATGGTCCATGGGATGATGCCGTAACGTATCGGCAGATCGCGGCCCGTAATGACCGCGTGGACACCTTCCAGCGCCAGCGCGCGCGACGCGTCGATCGACACGATCCTCGCGTGGGGATGCGGGCTGCGCAGCGTCGCCGCATGCAGCATGCCCGGCAGCTGGATGTCGTCCGTATAGACCGCCGTGCCAGTGGCCTTGCTCAGCCCGTCGACCTTGCGCTGGGGCTTGCCCACGACCTTGAACTGCTTGCCCCAGGGAGGCTCCGGTCCGTGCCTGTCGCGCGCCGCCATCGCTATCCGCTCCCGTTTCCGCCGGCCTTGCCGGGCTTGTCCGCCCACACGCGCCAGCCCTGCTTCGGGGCGGCGTTGCCGCGCATCTCGGCGGCGCAGAGCTCGACGGCATCGATGATCTGCACGTAGCCCGTGCAGCGACACAGGTTGCCGGACAGCGCCTCGCGGATCTCCTGCCGCGTGGGCGACGGGTTCTTCTCGAGCAGCGCCTTGGCCGACAGCATCATCCCGGGCTGGCAGAACCCGCACTGCAGCGCACCCGAGCGATCGAATGCGTCCTGGATCGGATCAGGTCCCTCGCCTCCGGCCGCGCGATGCGCCGGCATCAGCCCCTCGATGGTCGTGATCTCGTGACCTTGCGCCAGGACGGCCAGCGTCACGCAGGACTGCACCGGCTCGCCGTCGATCAGCACCGTGCAGGCTCCGCAGTCGCCCTTGTCGCAGCCCTGCTTGGTTCCGGTAAGCCCGAGCTTGTAGCGGAGCGCTTCGAGCAGCGTCCAATGCGGCGGCACAGCGACCTCCACACGGTCACCGTTCACACTGAGCGCTACTGTTCGCACAACTCCCATGCTGGACCTCCGGCCATCGGGGGCAGACCCCGAACCTAGCGCGGTTTTCCGGCCCGCGTGGAGGTCTGGCTGCGACATTTCGGGGCCCTTGCCAGCGCTTGCGGGCGTCTTTGTCGGTCTCGCCGAAATTTTCCGCCTCGAACCGCCGCTTCGGGCCTCCTTTTTGTCGGCCAGACCGACATTTCCGGCCCCTTGCCATGGTTTCGGAGCCATTTTGTCGGTCTTGCCGACATTTTCGGCCTGAAGCCGCAGCATCAAGCTGTCTTTGTCGGCCAGGCCGACTTCGCCGGCCGCTTGCCACAGCTTGCGGCCCCTCTCGGCCTCTCGATGACTTCTACCGGGACTAGCGTCCGGCCTTCCATCAACCGTCAATCTCCCAAGCCCGCGCCAGCTCGCTCACGCCGGCGTTCTCCGGCACCTGCTCGAGGAACGAACGCCTGAGCGCGTCGTCCTCGATGGCTGCGGCCCGCGCCGAGAGTCGCTCGTACGCAGTGCGCAGCACCTCCCGCGCCTGGTCGTGCTCACCGAGCTCGTCGAGCGCCTTGGCGCGGCAGAGCCTGAGGGCCAGCTCGCCGTCCGCGCTCCCGCCGAGCTCGTCGAGCAGCTCCATGCCGAGCCCGGTCGTGGCGACGGCCCGGTCCACGTCTCCGGACCCGAGCTCGGCCTCGGCGCGCCGCGCCAGCGCGTGGACCCGTACGGGAGGGAAGGGTTCGAGCAGCTCCGCGGCACGACGGGCAGCTTCATGCGCTTCTGGGACCTGAACTTGCGCGAGCCGCAGCCCCGCCAGATGGCTGAGCGCTCCGCCCTGCATGCGGCGGTCACCTTGAGCTTCGAGCATGGCCACAGCAGCGACGAGTAGCTCGCGCGCCGCATCCAGCTCGCCGAGCCGCGTCAGCACGTAGCCGAGGTTGGTCTTCGCGGCCGCAACCACATTCGGCAGACCGAGCTCCTCGGCCAGATCGTGTGCCGCGCGCAGATGCTCCTCGGCCTCGGCAAACGCGCCGAGCTCGTAGCTGCCGTGACCCGCGTTGTGACGCTGGATGGCGGCGTTGCGCCGATCGCCCATGCGCGCAAACGTCTCGCTCGCGAGCTTCGACCAGGTCGCGTAGTGCTCGGTCTCTCCCCGGTACAGAGCCCGGGACGCCTTGCTCGTCAGCCAGCGTGCTCGCGTCACGGGGTCGGCGCACGAGGGCGAGTCGGCGACGCCCTCGAGCTGCTCGAATAGCGGATCGGCCGCTTCGAAGCGTCCGGTGTGGGTGAGAACGACGGCGACGCGGGAAGCGGCTTCCATCAGAGCCGGTGTCGGCTGGTCCCAGCAGGGCAATGCGAGCAGAAGCCCGGCGATCTCCACGACTCGATCCAGGTCGCCGGTCTGCTGGCAGGCGCTGACGACGACGAAGATGGAACGGAACCAGTCCGGCGTATGCGGCGCGAGTGCGCCCAGAGCGCGTTCACCTGCCACCTCGGCGTCCCGGTACTCGCCGCGCCACAGGTGCGCCTCGGCCTCGAGTCTCAAAAGCTCCGCGAGCTCGGTGGCGCTGCCGGAACGCGTGACCACCGAAGCCCGCGCACTGGCGACGGCGACCAGCGCGGTCTCGAAATCGTTGCCGTCGATCGCATCCTGGGCCGCCAGCCGATACCACTCGAGCGCGCGTTCGGCGTCGCCGCCCTTGTCGAAGTGGCCAGCGAGCGCCAGCTTGTCGGGCTCGCCGTTTCCCTGGAGCCAGCCACCCGCGGCAAGATGGCCGCGCGCGCGATCTTCCGGCGTGAGCATGGCATAGGCGGCCTCGGCCACCAGCGCGTGGCGGAATGCGTATTCCACCTCGCCGGGAAAGCGGCTCCGGTAGCGTGGCGTCACGACCTCGCGTTCGACCAGCAGGTCCAGCCACTCGCGGATGTCCACCGCATCCAGACTGCGACCGACAAGCCCGCTCACGGCTCCCAGCCAGAACGCCTTGCCGAACACGCTGGCCGCGCGAAGCGTGCGGCGGGCCGCATCCGGCAACGCCTCGAGCCGCATCTGCAGCATGGCCAGCACACTATCCGGCAGTTGATCGCTGTTGCCTTCGCCCACGGCGCGGATGAGCTCCTCGAGGAAGAAGGCATTCCCGTCGGCACGCTTCACCAGGGTCTTCAGCGTTGCCTCGTCCAGTGATTCGCCCAGCGCCTCGCGCACGAGCTTCTCCGCGGCACGGCGCGTCAGCCCGCCGAGCGCTATCTCCTGCGGCTCGCGCCCGGACCACAGCCCGGGGAAGCGCTCGTGCACCTCGGGTCGCGCCAGCGCCAACACCATGAACGGCTGCTCGGCTGCAGCCCGGAGAGCCGCATCCACCAGTTTGACCGACGGCAGATCGCCCCAATGCAGGTCCTCGAGCACGAGCAGTACCGGCTCCGCGCGGCACTCGGCCAGGACGAGCTCCTCCCAGGCGCGGCGCATCTGGTCACCCATCAGGATGGGATCGCGCCGCGCCGCCATGAGCTCGGCGCTGGTGTCGTCCGACGGGACGCGGGCTATTTCACCCAGGAACCTGGCCACGCGTTCCACCGAACCGGCCGGCACGTGGCGCCCGACCCGCGCGTGGAGCCGCTCCCGTGAAGCAGCGGGAGGCTCGCCGTCGAGCAGCCCGGCGAACTGCCGGATCAGCCGACCCAGAAGCCCGAAGGGCGAGCCGGCGCTCGACGGATCGGCGCGCGCCAGCCAGCTCTGGTAGGTCGTGTCGCGCTGGTGCAGCCGCCGCTGGAGCTCGTAGCGCACCCGCGACTTGCCGACGCCGGCGGGGCCCGTGACGAGCGCGACCCGCGCCATGGGCTCTTCGAGACACTCGTCGACGAGACCCATCAGGAAACCCAGCTCGCGCTCGCGCCCCACGGTCGGCGTCGGCTTGCCGAGCAGCTGCCGGAGCTCCTCCGTCTCGGCCCGCTCGCGCTCCAGCCGGACCACTCCGCGCTCGCTCGTCGTCACGGAAAAGCGGGCATCGATGAGGCCTGCCGTGACCGAGTCCACGCACACTTCGCCGGGCGTGAGCCGGTCCACCAGCGCCGCGGCGCCTTCGATCACTTGTCCCAGAGGCACGCGTGGGCCGATCACCGCGCGACCGGTGGCCAGTCCGATTCTCGCTTCGGGGACGATCGCGCGCACGGCGAGCGCGCAGCGCGCTGCGCGGCACGCCAGATCCGTGGCGGAGCCGCCGCCGCCCAGCGCTATCACGAGCGAACCGTCGCGCAGTGGCTCGAGACGCCCCTCGACGGAGGCGACCGCAGCCTGCAACGAGCGCGCGACGCGACTGTCCTCCTCGTCGTCGTGCAGCGGTCGCTCCACAAGGGTCACGTCCGAACTGGTGAGCTCGATCGAGGGACCGGCGCCCACGTCGCCGGAAACCGCAGTCAAGGCGTCGCAGGCCAGAAGCACGCACACGACCCGTCGCTCGGCCCCGGTGATGATCCCCGACGGCCGCCGGGGCGCTTCGTTCGACGCTTCATCGAGATCCAATCGCGTCAGCGAGGCCGCCAGCTCGGCCAGATCGGAAGGCCGCTCATCCGGCTCCTTTGCCAGCATGCACGTCACCAACTCGTCGAGCTCTGGCGGCAGCTCGGGGCGGAAGTCGCAGAGCCGCGGAGTATCGTCCAGGATGAGCTTCGCAAGCACGGCCAGCGGCGCCTTCGCCGAGAACGCGGCGCGACCGGTCAGGCACTGGAACAGAACGCATCCGAGCGAGAACACATCCGCCCGGCCGTCGATCTGCCGATCGCCGCGAGCCTGCTCGGGCGCCATGTAGCCCGGCGTGCCGAGCACCGCGCCGGTCAGCGTCACCAACGTGGCGGGTCCGGCAAGCCGCGCCACACCGAAGTCGAGGATCTTGGCGCGCTCGGGGCGGCCATCGACGAGCAGGATGTTGCTGGGTTTGACGTCGCGGTGCACCACGCCGCGGCCGTGCGCCATCGCCAGCGCGTCACCGAGCCGCGCGGTCATCAGGAGCGATTCGGCCGGCTCGAGCGGCTGTCGCCGCAACCGCGCCGCCAGCGTCTCGCCCTCCAGCCACTCCATCGCCAGGTAGGGCACGCTCGCGCTCGTCAGCCCGTGGTCGACGTAGCGCACAATCGCCGGATGTCTGAGCTCCGCGAGAAGCTGCGCCTCCCGAAAGAAGCGATCGCCTGGCGCCGATCCCTGGAGGATCTTGAGCGCGACGACGCTACCGCCGACGTGGTCGCGCGCTCGATAGACCGCGCCCATGCCACCCCGGGCGGCAAGAGCTTCTATCTCGAAGCGGTCGGCGACAACGTCACCGGATTGCACCGATCATCCAGTATATGCGACCCGGCGGAAGAACGTGGGTTCCTTCGGTGCCTCCGGCGACGGCGGCGGAAATCGCAGGAACCTCACCACCTTCTGGGCCCGGCCGGAGCCTGAAGTCCTGAGCTTGGTCATTTCACGGTGCCGCTCGGCGCGATAGACGACGCAGATCGGCCTCCCGGAAACGGCACCGTCCCGTTCCACGGGCGAAAACAGCGACGGCTGGGTCCGCGCCGGCGCTCTGCCCCTGCGTGACGAACGAGGCTTCTTCCCGGCTCGAGGTGCACAATGAAAAACGAGGCAACGGCGCCGCAGTTCGACCGCGACTACCCATTGCTCGCCGCGCTGCGCCGCGATCGCCCGCGGGAGATCGGTGACTTCGAGCGTGCGATCGAGATGTCGCGACGCTTCCGCCGCAGCGTGGTCGAACCGAACGCACTGGCGATCGACCGCCGCGCGATGCAGGACCCACGCTGGGTAGCCGAGGAAGTGCTGCGGGAAGCGGGCCGCTACGGCTTCTTCAGCATGATGGTGCCGCGGACCTTCGGCGGCGCGGGGTTCGCGTTCGGCGCCATGATCGTCGGCATGGAGGAGCTCGCGGCGGGATGCCTCGGCATCGCCAATCTGCTCGCGGTGCACGGCCTGGCGTTCGCCATGGTGGCCGCCACCGGTGACCTGCCCGCGGTTGAGCGCGTCAGCCGTATGCTCGTGGAGAGCGAGCGCGAGGGGACGCCGCGGCTGCTTTCGACGGGCATCACGGAGCCGTCCGCGGGAACCGACGTCGAGGATGTGGATCTTCTCCGGAGCGCGCACCTCGATTGCGAGGCACAACCCGTGCGCGGCGGCTACCGTCTACGCGGCCGCAAGGTGTTTATCAGCAACGGAAGCATCGCCCACACGCACGTGGTGCTCATGCCGACACACCGCGGCGATCCGGTAAACACGACGTTCGCGTTCCTGGTCGAGAGCGGCACGGCGGGCTTCAGCGTCGGGCGCGTCGAGCGCAAGATGGGTCAGAAGGCCTGCCCCGCCGCGGAGCTCGTCTTCGACGATTGCTTCGTGCCGGAGACGGCGCGCATCGGCCATCGGCCGATACCGGGCCGGCAGCTCGAGCTGGTTCTCGGCGCGACCCGCGGAGGCGTCGCGGCGTGGGGCGCGGGCGTCGCGCGGGGTGCCTATGAACGGGCTCTCGCCTTCGCGCGCTCCAACCGCGTCGGTGGCCGCTGGTTGATCGACGAACAGTGGGTCCAGCTGCGGCTTGCGGACATGCTCGGACACGTGATGACCGCGCGCTCGGCCTACGTCGAGGCCCTGTTGTCGAATGAGCTGTTCGGGCTGTCGTCATTGGTGGCGGGCAGCCGCGTGCAGGAGCTGTTGATGCGGCACCTGCCGCAACCGGTGCTCGACAGCAGCGCCACCCAACGCCTCATCGGCTCTCGGCGTTCCCGGCAGCGCATGCGCCGCGCCGTCGACGAGCTGGCGGACTGGAAGGTCGACGCCTCGTCCGCCACCGGTGCCGCGGCGAAGGTCTCGGCCACCGAGCTCGGCATGGAGAACTGCCACCTGGCGCTGGACATCATGGGGGCCGCCGGACTCCGCCATGACCAGGGCATGGAGAAGCTCTATCGCGACGCCAAGCTGCTCACGATCTACGAAGGCACGAACCAGCTGAACCGCATCGAGCTGTACAAGAAGGGCATTGCGCGGAACGGCGGTCACCCCGGGGCGCGCTTCGAATCGGCACCGTCATGAAAAGCGACGAACAGGTCCTGCTGGAAACCGCCGTGCGCCGCTTCGCCGAGCGCGGGATCGCGCCGCACCTGGACGATTTGAATCACTATCCCGATCGTCCTCTGCCAGAAGGCTTTCTGGCCGGACTCGGCGAGCTCGGTCTGCTCGATATCGAGCCCCGGACCGGCGTCGGGCTTCTCGCGAGCGCGCTCCGGGAGCTCGCCTACGCGGCGGCTGCACCGGCGGCGCTCGTGTTCGCACACGCGCTTGGGCGGCATCTCGTGCTGGAGGCCGGGCGCGAGGCCACGGGCCTGTGCGCCTATCCGATCTACGGCGAACAAGAAGCGCCGGAGCTCCACTACGTGGAAGACCGCGACGCGCTCGTGGTCGACGGCACCTGTCAACTGGTCGCCGGCGCGCCGTTCGCGGAAACGCTGGTGTTGCCCGCCTCCGGCCCCGACGGCGTGGCGCTGCTGGTGCTGCAACCCGGAACAGCTGGGCTCGAGGTCGGAAGCCCCCTGCTCACGCTCGGCATGCGCGGCTGCCCGACCGCCGACGTGTCACTGTCCGCAGCGCCGGTGACCGCAGATCGGCTGGTACGGAACGCGGGCGCTCTCTTCGACCGCGCACACGCGCTGTTCCGCGCTCCGGCGGCAGCGATTGCCGCGGGAGTCCTGGCGCGCTCGATCCGCACGGCAACGGAGTACGCGAGGGAGCGCTACCAGGGCGGCCAGAACATCATCGACCACCAGGAAGTGCGCCGTCTGCTCGCCGGCATGCTGGCAGACGAGGAGCTTTGCCGGAGCGCGGTCGAGCGTCTACCCGACGGCACAGCCGAACCCGCCGCGACCGAGCTCTTCCTCAGGGCCAAGGAGCGCGCCGCGCGTGCCACATGCGACGGCGTCCAGCTCCTCGGCGGCTACGGCTACATGGAAGACTACGGCCAGGAGCGCTGCATGCGTGACGCCAAGCAGGCCGAGTATCTGCTGGGCCGTCCGGAAATGCTCCGGCAGCAGGCGATGGAGCGCTGGCTCGCGTAGAACTGTCCCGGACGAAAACACCCCGCCTTGACCGATGGCGGGAAAAGCGGCGTCCAGACCGGGAACAACTGTCCCGGTAGATGACATCCATCATCGCGCTCCGGGACTCCGGGGCTATCCTGTTGGCGCCGCATGATGCCCCACAAGGCGGCGCTCCCGCCCCTCGACACCCCGGCTCTAGCCAGACTGTTCGGCCAGCGCCGGGAGCTGCTCACCACCTGGCACCGGCTCTACGAGTCGAGCGTCGAGGCCGAGCCGCGCATCGACTCCGGCGACTTCGAGAGCGTGTTCGGGCGCGAGCTCGACGGACTGCGCAATCCGCAGCTGTGCGCACAACCCGAAGCGGTGCAGGCCACGCTCCGCGCCACGGCGCTCTGCTTCGCCCGGCGGGGGATCCCACTGTCGCACCTGCTGTCGGCAGCAGCCGAAGCCGAAGCCGCCGTCCGCGAGACGCGCGGCAACCTGGGCACATCGGACCAGACCACGCTGACCCTGCTCGAGACCGCCCGGGCGCGCGCGTATTCGCGCGCGTACCTGGACTCGGATCGCAGCACCTTGCCGAGCTGCAAGCGCTCGCTGGTGCCGCTGCGCACTCCACGCAGCGGCAAGCCCCAGGTGCCTGCGCTCGTCGGCGGCAGCACGGCCATGCGCCGGATCCGCGACGCGATCGCCCTGGCGGCGGAAGGACCGGACAATATCCTGCTCGCCGGCGAGAGCGGTACGGGCAAGGAGCTCGTGGCGCGGGCCATCCACGAGGCTTCTGGACGAGGGCGGTTCATCGCCACCGATGCCAGCTCGCTTTCCGCCGGGCAGCCGTACGAGAGGCTCCACGGCCGCGCGTCCGCACCGGGGCTGCTCGCCGCGGCAGACCACGGCACGCTGTTCCTCGACGAGATCACCGATCTTTCGGCGGAAGTCCAGGCCGCGCTCTTGAGACTGCTCGAGGGCCGCCGCGTGCGGGCCGTAGGTGCGACTGAAGAAGTGCCGGTCGACGTGCGCGTTATCGCTTCGACGAGCCGCGACCCCGAGGCGGAGATGGCAAGCGGGCGCCTGCGCCGGGAGCTGTACTACCGCCTTTCGGCCTTCACGATGCGCCTGCCGCCGCTCCGCGAGCGCCGCGACGACGTCCCGGAGTTGGTCGAGCATTTCCTCGGAACCTTCTGCCACCGACGTTGCGGCTGTATCTGGGGTGTTTCGGAACCGGCCATGCGCGTGCTGACGGCGGCGCGCTGGCCAGGGAACGTCCGGCAGCTCCGCAACGCCGTGGAGCACGCCGTCACTCGCGGCGACAGTGCGCTCATCCAGATCGAGGATCTGCCGGCGGACCTGCAGGGCGGCGAGGTCGTCCTGCACCCGGCGATGCCAAATAGCCGTGAACGCGCCCTGCCAAGCCTCGCCGAGTCGGAGGCCGCGCTGATCCGCGAGACCCTGCGTCGCTTCGACGGCAACAAGGTGCGCACCGCGCAGTCGCTCGGTATCTCGCGCAACAAGCTGTACGACCGGCTGCGCAAGCTCGGGTTGAGCTGACGCAATCTGTCAACGGAGCGCAGGATTCACGGTGTAGGTGCCGGTGACGGCGGCTTCACCGAGGATGTGACCATCCAGCGCGTTCATAACGGCGTCGCGATCGAACTCGCCCTGCACCGGGCACTTCTCGACATCCAGCGCGTACAGCGTGAAGCGGTAGCGGTGTATGAGCTCGTCGTTCCAGGGCGGCGCGGGTCCGTCGTAGCCGAACCAGGTGCCCTTCATGTTGTCGTCGGCCGCGAACCACATCGTGTAGTCGTTCTTGCCGTGGCGCGTGCCCCCGACACCCGCCGGCCCGCTCTTGCCGTGCGGCGTGACGCCCTTGCAGAACTCGCCTTCGGCAAGCGAACCCTTCGCAGGGTCGAGATCCACCAGCACCCAGTGCACGAAATTCGTCCTGGGAAGGCTGGCCGGAACGGTCATCCCTTCCTTGTTGACCTTCTCGGCACTGGTCGGCGCGTCCGGATCGACGCACGTCAGCACCAGCGATTTCGTCCCTTCGGGTAGATCCGCCCAGGCGATATGCGGGCTCAGATTGTCGGTGAACTCGACGTGGCTGTTGGGGTTCGGCTTGCACACCGCGAGCCGGTCCGGCATCGGCTCGCCATCCTTGAAGCTATCGCTCCAGATCCTCATGGTTCCCTCCTCTTCAAACGCTGTGAAAAGTCACCCGGGCGACAGGCTGTGTCCGCCGAACGCCGAGCACAAGCCCGGACAAGCGGTCAGACCGTGTCCCAGGCGAAGCGCTCGAGCTCGAAGGCGTGGACGGCGAGCGACTTGATGAGCTCGTCGTCGTTTTCCTCGATGGCAGCGAAGTTCTGCTTCACGCGGCGCTTGGCTTGACCGGAGTAGATGCGGAGGATCTCGAGCTCCCGCGCAGACGCCTCGGCGCCCTTGTCCGCAAGCGCGGTATTCACCCGGCTCATCACGCAGGCGAGAACGAACAGGTCGATCATGATCTCGGCCAGTCGCCGGGACGCGAACTGCTTGCCGATGATGTTCTTGCCGTGCTTGCGCAGGATGCGGTCTGCCGCGGAAGCCAGGTCCCGCGTTGCCTCCTCGAACACCGCTGCCTGGTCGGCAAGAGCGGGATCGAGCAGCGTGAAGCGGCTCTTCTCGCCGCCGATGCCGGTCATGAGTGTGGCCTGCTTCATGGCGTATTCGCGCATGACGCCAAAGCCCTTGATGGGATCGCTGAACACGCCGCGTGCGCTCTCGGCCAGCGCTTTCAGCTGCGTCGCCACGTCGCTCATCCCGGTCAGCGCGATGAACAGTCGCAGGATGTCGTTCGTACCCTCGAAGATGCGGTTGATGCGACAGTCGCGCAGGATGCGCTCGTACGGGTACTCGCACATGTAGCCGTTGCCGCCGGCGATCTGCAGCGCCTCGTCCGCGGTGCGCCACAGCGCCTCGCTGGCGAATACCTTGCTGATGGCGGCCTCGACCGCGTAGTCCTCGTAGCCCCGGTCGATGAGCGCCGCGACCATGCTCACCGCCGCCTCGGCCGCGTAGCAGTCGACGACCATCTGGCCGACCTTCTGCTTGATCAGGCCGTAGCTCGAGATGGGCTGACCGAATTGCGAGCGTTCGTTCGCCTGCTTGGTCGCCATCTCGATGAGCTTCTTCATGGCCCCGACCGAACCGCCGCCGAGACCGGTGCGTCCGCTGTTGAGGACGTGCATGGCCATCTTGAAGCCCTTGCCCACCTCGCCCAGCACGTGATCTGCCGGCACCTGCACGTTGTCGAGGATCAGCGTAGTCGTGGAGCTGGCGCGAAGGCCCATCTTGTCCTCGTGCGGACCGGAGCTCACGCCCTCCATGTCGCCGGTCACGATGAAGGCCGTGAGATGCGGGCGCCCACCGTCTTCGCCGGTCTTGGCGAACACGGTGAAGAAGTCCGCAATGCCGCCGTTCGTGATCCACAGCTTGTTGCCGTTGATAACCCAGTGGTCGCCCTCTTTCTCCGCACGAGTCTTGATCGATGCGGCATCGGAACCGGCTCCGGGCTCGGTCAGGCAGAAGGCAGCGATCATCTCGCCGGTGGCCAGCTTCGGATAGTAGCGCGCGCGCTGCTCCTCGGTGCCGTACAGCAGCAGGCCGCGCATGCCGATCGAGCTGTGCGCGCCGATCGTGACCGCCGTCGAGGCGTCGTACTTCGCCACCTCCTGCAGGGTGCGCGAGTAGGCCGCGCTGCCGAAGCCGAGCCCGCCGTGCTCCTCGGGGATCACCAGCCCGAACAGGCCGAACTGCCTGAGCTCCTCGATGTAGTCCGGCGGAAACTCGCCGGCACGGTCCCACTTGCGGAAGTCCTCCGCGTGCGGCTCGAGCAGCGAGTGCATCGGGATCGACCAGACTGCGGATCGTCTCGCGCTCCTGCTCGGCCATCTCCGGGAACGGCAGGATGACGTGCTCCTCGATTTCGCCCATGCACAGCGAACGGATGAAGCTGATGCTGGTATCGACCACGATTGCCTCCTTGCGGCGGGGCCCGACAGACCCTGCCGCCTGGGTAGCACAGCGGCCCCGCGACGCCATTTTCCATTGACGACCATCATCTTCCGGGCCGTGCTCTGATCGTCTACTGGCAGCACCCCGCGCCCGGCCTACAGGCTACTTGCACATGGCTGGATCCAGGAACGTGCACTGGCCGTTGACGCAGAAGGCCTGGGCCTGACAGGAGGGCCCTGCGACCAGGTCGCACGCCGCGCCGTCGGGGGCGGGCGCCTGGCAGATCCCCTGGGTCTGGTTGTCGGGGATGGCGCAGTGCCCGGAGTTCCTGCACAGGACGCCCGCTCCGCAGGGCTGCCCGGCATCCGCGAGCTGGTACGTCTCGCAGACGTGCGTCGAGGGGTCGCAGTAGGCTCCGGCCCACGCATCGCACTCGCCGGCCGAGCAAAGCTTTCCCACTGCCAACGCTGGCGAACAGGTGCCCGAAGCGCACACCAGCCCCGAGGCGCAGTCGTTTGCACCCGAGCAAGCGTTCCCGGCCTGCACGGGCCCTGCGCACACGCCGTTGCTGTTGCACACGAGCCCGGTCCAACATCCGCGACTCGTGGAACAGGCCTCGCCCGCCGCCGCACGCTCCGCACAGACGCCGCAGGGGGCGGACGGGGGCGACCACGTCACGCTGCAGTATCCGCTGTGGCACTGAGCGTCGCGGACGCAGGGCTTGCCGACCACCAGCGCGCCCACGGAATCGCAGGCATCGGGAACTGTCGTCCCGTGCACGAACTCCGTGCAGTCGAGTTGGGACAAGGCCGCCGCGCACTCACCCACCTGTGCGGGCGTGTCCTGGACTCCGGGTGCGGCCGTTCCAAGCGTGCAGGTCTTCACCATGCGGGTGATGCAGGTCTGCAAGTTGCCGAACGAGGACTGGAGCTCGAAAGGCGAGCACTGCGCCAGCTTGTCGCAGAAGGCGGACTCCATCGAGTTGCAGTCACCGCTCGTGCTGCCGCCACTCCCGCCGCCGCTCCCGGCTTCGCTCGTGTTGCCGCCACTCCCGCCACTGCTTCCGGCTTCGCTCGCGCTGCCGCTACTTCCGCCGCTGCCGTTGCTGGTGCGGCCCCCGCAGGCGCTCACCACGAACAACGCGCACGCGGGAAGCAACATGCCCACCGGGAAACGATTCCGCATCAATCGTTCTAGCTCCAGGCTAGTTGACCGAGCCGCACTTGCCGGGGCTGTTCAACCCGCAGACCTGGCCCGTGGGGCAGTTGCCGCAGTCGAGCGGACCGCCGCAGCCGTCGCCCGCGGGACCGCAGTCGATGTTCTGGTCCTGACAGGTCTCGGGCTTGCAGCTGCTGCCGCAGACACCCGGCGTGCCGCCACCGCCGCAGGTCTGCCCGCTCGGGCACGGGCCGCAGTCGAGCGAGCCGCCGCAGCCGTCACCGGCAGGGCCGCATTGGATGTTCTGCTGTGCACAGGTCAGCTTGGTGCAGGTGCCGCCATCCGGCGCACCGCAGACCCCCGGCGTCCCGCCGCCGCCACAGGTCTGCCCGGCCGGGCAGTTGCCGCAGTCGAGCGAGCCGCCGCAGCCGTCGCCGGCAGGGCCGCACTGGATCCCCTGCTGCAGGCAGGTCAGGCCCGTGCACTGCGTCGTGCCGCACTTGCCGGGCGTGCCGCCGCCGCCGCAGGTCTGCCCGCTCGGGCAGGTGCCGCAATCGAGAAGGTTGCCGCAGCCGTCACCCGCGGGCCCGCAGTTGATGTTCTGCGCGGCGCACGTGGTCGGCGTGCAGAGCGGCGTGTAGGGCTGCACGCAAGCCGACAGGTCGAACAGCATGAACTCGAGGATCGCCTCCTGCGGCGTCATCGGCTTGGAGTCGCATTCCTGGGGGAATGTCATGCCGTGGCTGTAGTAGGGCGCCGCATTCGGCAGTGCGTAGGGGCACGCCGGGTAGTTGCCGGAGAAGCCGAGGGCGTCGGCGTGCCAGTCGCTGAAGACAGCTCGCCCGCACTGCGCCGAGGAGGCAGCGCCGACGGGGGTGTTGAAGGTGAAGTGTACGGGGGTTCCCGAACCCCGATACAGCCAGCGCTGCGTCGGCGACGTGACGCTGTCGGTGTTGTGGAAGACCGGATTGAGCGACACGGTGCCCGATCCCGTCGCCGACGCGCCCACGATCTCCAGCCACTGCTTGAAGGCGTTGCCCTTGGGGTTGTTGACCAGGTCGATGCTGCTCGTCACCGCAGAGCCTTGCGGATCCTGCAGGGTGTGCCATGTGGCCACGTTCGGGTAGGCGGGGTTCGCCGTGACGTTGTTCGCGCTGAGACAGTAGCCCCCGCTGCAGTTGCCCCCCGCGCCGCAGTCGCTGTTCTTGGTGCACTTCTTGGTCTGCGCCAACCAATTGTAGGCAAAGTCGCTCATGAAGACGCGGCCGCCGGCCCCCGTGTATGCACCGAGCTTGCTCCAGTCCACCTGGTTGTTCTCTTCGTAGCCCTCGCACGCGAGCACGACCATGTCGTACTGATCGATGTTTGGCTGCCCACCCGTGCTGCCGAAGAGCGAAGCCTGGTTCGGCGTCGCATTGCTGATCCTGGCGCCGGAACCGTAGGGGTTGGGCGGGCACGCGGCAGCGAAGGGCCCGAAGGGATTCGGCGGGACGGTGGGCTGCGCCGCGAGGTAGAGCTGGATGTGCCCCGTGCCGCCCGGGTTCGTGAACTCGCTGTCCTGCACGCCCATCTTGCGCAGCACGCACTCGATCGGATCGAAGCCGCCGGTGAGGATGCCGATCCGCGGGATGTCGCCCTGGTTGTGGTTCTTCGGCATCAAGAGCTTGCCGCCGCTGATGCCCGTACCGGTCACCGTGTTCGCGCCGCAGGAGGTCGACACGTTCACCGTGAACTGCCTGCGCCAGTGCCCGAGCTGGATCACGAGCGGGATGCTCGAGCCCACGGGCACGCCGCTGAGCGTGAAGGTGCCGTCGGGCTTGGTGTACGCCGTCACCAGCGGATCGCCAGCTGCGGTCGAACCGCAAACGTCGCAGGAAATTCCGGGCTGGAACGGCTGCAGCCCTGGATCGTTGGGGTTATTGGGAATGTAGACGAGCACGTTGTACAGCGGGTGCAGTCCGGCCGGGTCGTACACCGTTCCGCTGAGCGTCGTGGTCTTTCCCCCGGTACAGTTCGGGATCTGTGAACAGACGCCGGTACAGCCGCACTGGCCCGGCGTGCCGCCGCCGCCGCAGGTCTTGGGCGCGTTGCAGGAGCCGCAGGCGAGCATGCCGCCGCAGCCGTCGCCCGCCGGACCGCAGGTCACGTTCTGGCCGGCGCAGGTGAGAGGCTTGCAGGTCGGGTGCCCGCACTGGCCGGGCGTGCCGCCGCCGCCGCAGGTGTCGGGGGAAGTGCAGGAGCCGCAGCTGAGCGAGCCGCCGCAGCCGTCGCTAGCTTGACCGCACTGGATGCTCTGCTGTGCGCAGGTCAGCTTCTTGCAGCCGCCACCGTCGGGGACGACCTGCCCACACACGTTGGGCCCACCGAGGCCGCACCCCATGCCTGCTTCGCAGCTGCCGCAGTCGATCAGGGTGCCGCAGCCGTCGAGCACCTTGCCGCAGTCCTTGCCGAGATCAGCGCAGGTCTTTGGTGTACACGTTCCAGCGTCGGGGTTACCTGCCCCGCACTGGTTTGGCCCTGCGACGCCGCAGGCCTGGCCCGCGGGACACGTTCCGCAGTCGATGACGCCGCCGCACTTCGTATCGGTGGTCGTGCCGCAGTTGGCGCCCAGCTCCTGGCACGTCGACGGGCAGCCGCCGCCGTCCATTGCGTCGCCCAGGCCCGAGTCGAACACGAGGCCGCCGTCGTTGCCGAGGCTGGTGTCGGGTCCGCTGTCGAACCCGCTGTCGAGGTTCCCCCCACCGCCCGATCCGTTCGAGCTGCTGGTGCTGGAGCCACATCCGACAAGAACGAATGCCCAGGCCACAAGGACAACTGCGGTAAGCCGCTTGAACATGGCGATACTCCTTGTCGGCGTCGCGGCCTGCGCAGGCGCGCCGACATTTGCGGAAGAAAAGAGCCCGGGATTATCCACGGCTGCGCGTACCTTCAGGGGCCTGGATTCGTCGCTACACTGCAGCTGGAATACAGACGCGTTGCGTCTGTGAGTCTACCACGTCGTCAGGGTGGAAGGGGACGCCGGTCCAGCGGGAACCGCGCTTCCGCGCGCCGGACAGCCGTTGCCGGCCGCCCCGGGGCGCGCGCGAAGGGCGCCCGGCCATGCTCCGTTCCAGCCTCGCTCCCCGTGGTGTCCACGCTCACGGCGACGTGATGTCGAGCGTGTAGGAACCCGTGGTGTTCGTGGCGTTCGTCGAACCGTCGACGATGACGTAGTAGGGAACGCCGGCCGTCAGGTTCAAGGTGAGCGACTCGGTGCAGGAAGTGCACGCCTGATCGTCCGCACCCAGGCAACTGCTGTCGATCATGCCGCAGTCGTTGACGACGTACAGCGTGGTGTCGAAGCTCGAACCGGTCAGCTTGAAGGTGTAGGACGCATCGGCCGAAGGCGTGAGCACGTACGACACATCGTTCGAGCCTGCGCCCTGGCCCGGCGCGTGACCTGGACAGGCGTTGTCGGGGTAGCTGTACTCCGAGTTGGCGCCCACCGTACTGCCGCTGTCGGTGTAGGGAACGGTGCCGACTACCTTGGCGTCGGCGCACGAAGGTATGGCGACGGTCTCGGTGATATTCAGCGTGTAGCCGCTCCCTGTGCCCGCCGCAGGCGAGTAGCCGTCGACGATGATGTAGTACGTCGTGCCGGCGTCGAACGTCATGGAGACTTCCTCGTAGCTGCCGCTCGGGTCTCCACCGCCCCAGGAGGTATCCTTGGCGACAATGCAGCTGCCCGCCGCATTCGAGCAATCGGTAGCGATGTACAACTTGGAAGCGAAGTCCCCCGGCCAGTTGCCCAGCGTCACGTGGTATTCTGTGGTTGTCGTTGGCGTCCACGCGTAAGCCCGCTCGTAGCCGCCGTCCGCAATGCCCATACAGCCGTCGAAGTTGTCCGACGCGCCGCTGAGGTCGCCAGTGGTCGAGGAGGACCCCGGCATCAACGTGATCGCATTCGCACAGACGTTGTTGGTCACAGCGCCGCTGCCGCCTGTGCCCGCCGCGCCGCCTGTGCCCGCCGCGCCGCCCGTGCCCGCCGTGCCGCCCGTGCCCGCCGCGCCGCCCGTGCCCGCCGCGCCGCCCGTGCCCGCCGCGCCGCCCGTGCCCGCCGCGCCGCCCGTGCCCGCCGCGCCGCCTACACCGCTGTCGACGGCTCCGCCTTGTCCGCTGCCGCCCTGCGCGGCGCTTCCCGCGGCTCCGGCGCCACCGTCCGCGCCACCGCGCCCCGCGGCACCCGCAATGTCGGCCCCGCCTCCGCCGCCGGCTCCGTCCTCGACCGCGACGAAGTTCGTGTTCTGGCCGCAGGCCACGACGGAAAGTGCGAAAAGGATGGCAGCTCGGGTTGTTGACCTCATGGTGCGGTCTTCCCGTGTACGGCGGAAGGCGATCGGGTCACCCCGCCGGCCCGTCCAGGCAGATCACCAGCGATAGACCGGGCTGGACGCGCCACGGAGTGAGCACATTCTCGGGACCGCTCGGTCGAACCACGGCGTAATGGGTGTCTTCCAACTGGAAATGCACCTGGACGACCAGCCCGAACCTGCCACCGCCAACCGAAAGCTGCGTGGCGGCGTAGATGTTCGCGACGGGTCGCGTCTCGGTATTGCCCGGCAGAGCGCGGGCAGGAGCGGTCGTGGTGGCCACGTAGTGGATGACGTCTGCGCCGATGCCGGCTCCGGTCTCGAAAGCGAAATCACCGACAGCGTGTCGAACGGCGGGACCGAGGCGAAAGCGCGCGCCGTCGATGCGCAGCGCGACGTTGCTCGCCGAGGGTTCCACCGGCAGAAGATACTGGGCCGAAAGCCATACGCCGGCGGCCGTCCGATGGCGCCCCCACAAGAGCGTGCCCCAGAGCTCCGGGCCATGTGCCAGTCCTTCCTCGCCGCGCGCGGTGATGCCGTAGCCCGAACCGACCGAATAGCGATAGTCCCGAGCGGGCGGGCGCGCCGGTGGAGCGGAACGCCGTGCGGTCGGGACCGCTCCGGGCGGCGCCATGTCCGCGGGCGGAGGGGGAAGCGGCGGGTTGGGCTGTTCGACGGGGGAAGCGGCGTAGCCGAGGTCTCGCTCGAGCTCCGCTCGGGGCGTATCGGCGGTGCCTTCCCACAACGCCAGCGCCGAGGCGTAGACCGCCTCCGAGACGCGCTCCTGGCCGATCTCGTCCAGACCATTGTCCAGGGGCACATCGCGCACCAGAAATCGCGGATGACGCTGGCCCGCCACAACGAAGTAGGTGTGCGCCGCCTCGAGCTTGCGTAGATCGATCCAGACCTCGACGCGGCGCTCGCTGTCGGTCGTCGCGGGAGACAAGACGCTTTCGGCGGAGAGGGTTGGCTCGTAGGCGAGGCTGACGGAAGTGCCGGCGCCGAACCAGCTCTGGAGGCCTTCCAGGAACGAGGGACCCGGCTTCGTCCCGACCACGACCACGTGCACCGCGGCGGGCGCCGCGTGAGCCGCGGCCGGCGCGCTGCTGGGCTGCCCCGACGCCACGCGGGTCGGAGCGCACACCATTGCGGGGATCGTCAGCAGCAGGGCGACACGCTTCCGGCGCACCTCAATCCCCAATCTCGGCTAGACGCTTGCGAGCGGCCTCGGCGTAGGCGGAGGCAGAGAAGCCCTCGGTCAAACGCTGAAGGGCCTGGCGTTCCCCGGCGACCCGTCCCAAGAGCCGGAGCGCGCGCGCTTCGCCCCACAGCGCTTCGGGCGCCATGGCGCCCCCTCGAAACCGCCGGAAGCACTCGAGAGCCGACGACGCGTCACCGGCTCTCAGGTGGATCTCCCCGAGCGTCAAGGTTGCTTGTTGTGCTTCGGGGCTTGCCGCATGCGCGCGCACGAGCTGCTCGTATAGCCTCACGGCGTCCGCCGTTCGTCCCTCGCGCCGCGCCCGGTTCGCAGCCGTGAAGAGCTCGGCCGGGGTCTTGTCCGTTGCATGCCCACTCGCTGGCGGCGCCACTGCCGGCATGCGGCGAGCATGGGGTGACGGCTCTGGGCTACCGGCATCGGGCGGCGCGGCGTCGAGCTGCACCGGAGTCGGCGCCGGTTGCCGTTGGGCAGTGGCCGGAGCGCTGCGCTTGGCGGCAACCGTCGTGCGAGGTGCCTGCGGTGGCGAATGCGAGATCCGGAGACCCAGCCATCGGCCCGCTGCCGCGGCGGTCGCGGTCGCCAGGATCAGCGCCGCCACCATCAGAACGCTTCGCGACGACCGCCGCAGCGTGGCCGAGCGCGGACGAGCCACCGCATCTGCCAGACGCGCTACCAGCTGCTCGTCTTCCGGCAGGATGGGGCTGGCAGCGTCGAACCCAAGACCGGCCTGGAACAGGAGCCCCGCTTCGCGCGAGCTGGCCAGCGCTTCATCCAGCTCGGCCTGTTCGGCGCTCGACAGCTCGCCGCGTCGCGCGCGGACGATCAGATCCTCGACGCATCGGCGTGTCAACGTCATGACACTTCTCCGATCGTTTCTGTCATGCAGGTGCCGTCGGCCACTCGCTTGCGCAACGCCTGCTTGGCCAGACGCAAGCGGCTTCGCACGGTTTCCGTGCTGACCGCAGTGCAGGCGGCGATCTCGGGCACCGTGTATCCGAGCGCGCAGTGCAGGGCCAGCGCTTCGGCTTGCGGTTCGGGCAGCGACCGGATGAGCTGGCGCACGATTTCGGTGGCTTCGCGCATGGCGGCCGTTTCCTCCGGGTCGGAGAGCGGGCTCGGCACAGCGTCGAGATCGCGCTCGGCGGAGCGCAGCGCAGCTCGTCTCTCTGCCGTTTCGTACCGCCACGAGTTCATCGCGGTCTGCACGGCGATGCGACACGAGAAATGCAGGACCGAGCATTCGCCGCGGAAGCGCGGCAGGGCGCGGACCACGTTGAAAGCCGCCTCCTGCGTGAGGTCCTCCACGTCGGGGTTGTCGGGACCGAGCATACGTCGGATCACGCGCAGCAAGGCCGGCCCGATCATCACCACGAAGGTGTGGACGGCCGCGGTTTCGCCGCGGCGCGCTCGATCGACCAGCATCGTCAGGTCGTCGTGCCGCGCCGGAGCCCGAGCCGGCGGAGACGTTCTGGATCCAAGAAGTTTCAGCATCGTCGTAGCGGCGTCTTCACACAGAGATGTGTAGATTCGAGGCCAAACGGGTCACGACGAACCCCCCACGTGCTGCGCCCGGACCAAGGCGTGCCAGCCACGGTCACTTCACAAAGAGAGTGCACGGCGGCTCCCCGAGCGATCCCGGACAGCATTCTACCCTGTTCGGTAAGGGGACAGCGACACCCGTGTCGGGCGCACGTTCTGGCCAGAGGGGCCCGCGAGCTCGTTGCGCCGGGCGAAGCATGACGCTGCTCAAGTCGACCGGCATGCCGGTCAGCAGCTTCGGGCCAACGCGGTGACCCGATCGGCGTCCGCTGTACACAGGAACACCGAATCGGGGAAATGCCCTTGTAGAACACCGCGGGAGCGAGGTGGGGATGACACGTACCGGGGCCTACTTGACAGATGTCGACGCGGGATTGCGCGAGGCCGTCCGCGCACGCCCGCGCAGCGGCTTTCGTCGGAGCTTCGAAAGAAGGAAGGGTCTGATGTCGTTGCTCCGGCTGCTGGTCGCATTGCCCGTTGTGCTGGTCATCGCCGGTTGCGGATCGCAGCACCGGGAGGCTTCGCAGTCGTTCCCGGATGCGGGGACGGCCGCGTCGCGCGCGCTCGTCGCGAGCGCGCACCCGGCGCTCGCAGGCATGGCGGATCCGGCCAGGCGCGCCGCGCGGATTCGCGCCGCACAGACAAACCCAGGCCCTGGATACGGCGTCCGCCTGGACGGTGAGGCGGTCCGCTTCGCGGGAATCTCGCTCCGGCTCTCGAATGCGCCGAGCGTGACGTCGCGCAAGGTCGAGGCCAATCGCGCCGCGCTGGAGCGCGGTGCGGGGCTCCGCGAGTGGTACCGGAGCGGGCCGCTCGGTCTCGAGCAGGGCTTCGACGTCGCGGTGCCGCCGGCCGGCGGCGAGATTGCCATCAACGTCGCAGTCGGCGGCGCGATTCCGCTGCAGGCGGGCGACGGCCGAGATCGCTCTCGCGGACGCCGCAGGTCGCCTCCGCGCACGCTACGGCGAAGCTTTCGCGCGCGACGCGGAGGGCAAGGCGCTGCCGGTGCGCCTCACCGCGAGCAACGACGGCATCGCGATTCGCGTCGCGGCGCGCGGCGCGACGTTCCCGGTGGAGATCGATCCGCTCATGTGGCTGACGCAGGCCAGGCTCGTGGCGAGCGACGGGGCGAACCTCGACACGTTCGGCAGCTCGGTCGCGCTGTCGGGCGACACCGCGCTGGTCGGGGCCTACTTCAAGAACAACGGGACCGGCGCGGCGTACGCGTTCGTGCGCTCGGGCACGACCTGGTCCGAGCAGCACAAGCTCGTCGCCCCCGACGCGGCGGCGGACGACTATTTTGGCCGCTCGACCACGCTGTCGGGCGACACCGCCCTGGTCGGGGCTTCTGCAAAGAACACCGAGACCGGTGCGGCGTACGTGTTCGTGCGCTCGGGCAGCACCTGGACCGAGCAGCAGAAGCTCGGCGCCTCCGACGGTGCGAGCGGCGACCAATTCGGGTACGCGTCCGCGCTGTCGGGCGACGTTGCGCTGGTCGGGGCTTTTGGAAAGAACAACGAGACCGGTGCGGCGTACGTGTTCGTGCGCTCGGGCACGACCTGGACCGAACAGGAGAAGCTCAGCCCCTCCGACGGCGCGAGCAATGACAGGCTCGGCAGCTCGGTCGCGCTGTCGGGCGACACCGCGCTGGTCGGCGCGTCCAGGAAGAACAGCTCTACCGGCGCGGCGTACGTGTTCGTGCGCTCGGGCACGACCTGGACCGAGCAGCAGAAGCTCGTCGCCTCCGACGCGGCGACGGACGACTATTTCGGGCAGTCGGTGGCGCTGTCCGGCGACACGGCGCTGATCGCTGCAAGCGGGAACAGCTCCACCACCGGTGCGGCGTACGTGTTCGTGCGCTCGGGCACGACCTGGACCGAGCAGCAGAAGCTCGTCGCCTCCGACGGCGCGACGGGGGACTGGTTCGGCGGCTCGGCCGCACTGTGGGGCGACACCGCGCTGATCGGCGCGTACCGCAGGACCGGCTACCCTGGCGCGGCCTATGTGTTCGTGCGATCGGGCGCCACGTGGACAGAGCAGCAGAAGCTGGTGGCGATCGATGCCGCGGCCGGTGACTACTTCGGGTACTCCGCGGCGGTGTCGGGCGACACCGCGCTGATCGGCGCGATCACGAAGAACAGCGGCGCGGCGTACGTCTCCGTGCTCTCGGATTGCGCCAGCGGCTTCTACGCGGATGGCTATTGTTGCGACACCGCGTGCACGGCGGCGTGCCGGACGTGCAGCGCGACGCCCGGCACGTGCACCCCGGTGACAAACGCCGAGGACGTGGACACCTGCGCGGGCAGCAACACATGCGACGCCAGCGGCGCGTGCAAGAAGAAGAACGCATGGCCGTGCAGCACGGGCGGTGAGTGCGCGAGCACGTTCTGCATCGACGGTCACTGTTGCAACAGCGCCTGCGCGGGCAGCTGCGAGTCGTGCTCTTCGGGTACCTGCTCGCCACGCCCGCCGTCGGCAAGTGTTCCGTCGTGCGCGCCGTACCGCTGCGACGGTATCAGCGGCGCATGCCCCACAAGCTGCGCCTCCGACATGTACTGTAGTGGGAACGATTTCTGCGACGCGAACGGCGCGTGCTTGCCGAGGAAAGCGCAGGCCTCCGCCTGCGCGGCAGACAACGAATGCCTATCCTGGCACTGTGCTGATGGCTACTGCTGCGACGCCGCCTGCTCCGGCCCGTGCGATCGCTGCGACGGGGCAGACCAGGGCTGGCCCGGCACAACGAACGGCACGTGCGTCATCGCGCCGGCGGGCTATCCCGGTGATCCCGCATGCACGGCGTACGCATGCACCGGCTCGAACCCGACGTGCACGGGTACCCAGTGCTCCGGGGATAGCGATTGCGCGACCGGATACTACTGCGCCGACAGCGGCACGTGCGTGGAGCAGAAGGCAGAGGGCGCGAAGTGCAACGACGCGGCCGGCGTGAACTGTCACGAGGCAGGCTGCCGCGTGTGCGCGACCGGCCATTGCGTCGACGGCGCGTGCTGCGACTCGGCGTGCGACGGCCAGTGCCAGGCGTGCGATATCAGCGGCAGCGAGGGCACGTGCAGCCCGGTCACGGGCGCACCTCACGGTGCGCGCCCCGCCTGCGCCGGCACTGGCGTCTGCCAGGGTGCGTGCGACGGAACGACGACCGATGCGTGTGCCTTCCCGGACAGCACGACGGCATGCGGCGCGGGTAGCAGCTGCGACGGGCAGGGCACGTGTGTGGGAGCGGCCGGAACCGGAGGCAGCGGCGGCGCAGGCGGCGTCGCGGGCTCCGGCGCAATGGGCGGCACAGTGTCAGACGGCGGTCCCGACACGGACGGCGGCTCTCCGGCCGGGAGCGGAGACGAAAGCGGCTGCGGCTGCGCCGTGCCCGGCGGCTCGCACACCAACTCTGCGGCATGGCTGCTGCTCGGGCTCGGGTTCTTCGCGGCACGAAGTCGGCGATCGTCGGCGCGGCGGCCGTGATCCCCCGCCCGCCTGCGCCCGCAGCGCCCCCCGCCGCTGCCACAGGCGACGAGCATCAACGAAAGCAGAACACCAGCCAAAGGAGGCGCGCTCGGCGGAGCGACCGTCAACCCTGCGGCTTCTTCTTCGACTTGTGCGACTTGAACGGCTTCGGCTTGTGCGGGCGGTCGAAGCGCGGGGGCCTGCTCGCGTCGAAGGGGCGGCGCCTTTCGCCTGCAGGGCGGCTGCTGCCGGTGCCGGGGCGCGCCCGGGAGAGCGGCACGCCGCGACCGCGCAGCTGTAGCGTCTGGTGTTCGCGCAGAAGGTCCTGCCCTATCTCCGCCGGCACGCGCACGAAGCTCTTGTGCTCCTCGACCGTGATGCGGCCGATAGCCTTGCCCGGCACGCCTGCGTCGTTGGCGATGGCGCCCACGATGTCCTGCGGGCGCACGCCGCGTGCGCTGCCCACCGGCAGGAACAGCTCGACCTCGTCGCCCGCCGGCGCGCCGCGGGGCGGGTGGCGACCGGGCTCGAAGCGCGGCTTGGGCCCGGGTTTCTGTGGGAACTTGTGCGGGCGGGCCCAGATCGGCGGGCGCTCGTCGGCCGGGCGCTCGAGATCGAGCCCGCGCGCGCGGGCAAGCACGTCGAGCGCGGCGATCAGCGCCGCCCGCTCGCCGCCCTTTTCTGAAAGCGCTTCCGCCAGCGCGCCCAGCTCCGGCGCCGGCTCGCGTTCGAGCGCGCCGGCTATCTCTTCCCGTAGTCGAGAGACTTGCCGCGTGCGGATCTCCGCATCCGACGGCACGGCGAGCGGCTTGATCTCTGCTCCAAGCGCCCGCTCGAAATAGCGCAGCCGTCCGACCTCGCGGGGCGACACCAGGCTCGTCGCGATGCCCGCCCGCCCCGCGCGCCCCGTGCGCCCGATCCGGTGCACGTAGCTCTCGAGATCCGTCGGCAGGTCCAGGTTGATGACGTGCGACAGGTGCTCCACGTCGAGCCCGCGCGCCGCTACGTCGGTTGCCACCACGATGTCGATGCGTCCGCTGCGCAGTCGGGTCAGCACCAGCTCGCGCGCGCCCTGGTTCAGATCCCCGTGCAGCGCTTCGACTGACAGGCCGCGCGACGCCAGCGCGCCCGCCGCTTCGGCCGCGCCCGCCTTCGTGCGCGAGAAGATCAAGGTCGCGTCGTGCGGCTCGGCGGCGATAAGCCGCGCCAGCGCGTCGGGCTTGTGCGCCTCGGGCACCAAGAGCCAACGCTGGGTGATGTGGTGCGTCGAAAGCGCCTGCTGCTCGACCTGGATCTCGATCGGATCGCGCAGATACTTTGCGGCGATGCGACGGATGGGGTCGGGCATGCTCGCCGAGAACAGCGCGACCTGCCGCTCCGCAGGCGTCGCCGCGAGCACGCGCTCCACGTCGTCGATGAAGCCCATGCGCAGCATCTCGTCCGCCTCGTCGAGCACCAGCAGCTCGAGCTGCGACAGATCCAACGTGCCGCGGTCGACGTGGTCGAGCACGCGTCCAGGCGTTCCCACTACGACCGACAGACCCGCGCGGAGCGCTCGCAGCTGCTGGCCGTACGGAACACCGCCGTAGAGCGTGACAACGCGTACCGGCAGCTTCCCGACCAGCGACTTGAGCGCGTCGGTCACCTGCAGCGCCAGCTCGCGGGTGGGCGCCAGCACCAGCGCGCGTACCTGCTTGCCGCCGTCCTTGAGCCGCTCGAGCAGCGGCAGCCCGAACGCCGCCGTCTTTCCTGATCCCGTGCGCGCGCGCCCGATCACGTCGCGCCCGCTCATCAGCGCAGGGATGGCCTGCGCCTGGATCGGCGTCGGTTCGTCGAAGCCCAGCGCGGCAACGGCCGACAGCAGGCGGGCATCGAGAGCGAAGTCCTCGAACGACGAGGCCGGTTGGGTAGTGGGCATGCGAAAGGCGGCGAGCGGAGGGGGGTGCGTACTACGGGATTTGCGGCCGGAGCGCCAGGATCGCCCAAATACCTCGCGCAGCCAGGCGCCCGGCGGGGCCTCCGTGCTGGCGGCGGCGAGCAAGTGGAGAGCGCGCGTTGTACCGCCGCCGCCAGTCGGTGAAGCCCGGCCCTGCATTGACGGCCATCATGTTCCGGGCCGTTCTCTGATTGTCTGCTGACGGAACCATGAAACGCCGGGACCTACGCTCCCGGCATGAACAACGAAAAAGCGCCCCGCGTCCTGTTGACCAGCGTGGTCCGTCCCTTCGGCGGACCCGGCGAAGGCGACTCGGTCGGCGCCGAGCTGTTCCACGCGCAGGTCACCCGCGCCCAGGGCCCCTTCAGCCTGCGGCAGGTGATCCGCGTCTGGGCCATCGACTACCTGGCCGAGAACATCCAGGCCCCGGCGGTCACGCTGCACTATCCGTCGAAGCGCGAGCTCATCCGCGAGCTTTCGACCGGCAACTACACGCACGTGGGCATCAACTTCGTGGTCGCTACCTTCCACAAGGTGCGGGAGATGGTGCCGCTGATCCGTCGCTATGCGCCGGACGCGAAGATCATCCTCGGCGGCTACGGCACCGTGCTGCCCGACGACGTGCTCGCCGAGTGGGGCGACGCGATCTGCCGCGAGGAAGGCATCGGATTCTTGAGGCGTCTGCTGGGCGAGCCAGCGGACGCGCCGGTGCGGGCGCCGCACGCACCGATCCCGTCCGTGCAGGTTCTGTCCTACCAGCTGCCGAGCGTCGTCGGCCACGTGACCGCGGGCCTGGGCTGCTCGAACGGCTGCGACTTCTGCTGCACGTCGCACTTCTTCAAGCAGAAGTACGTGCCCTACCTGGAGTCGGGGCGCGAGATCTACGAGGCGCTGTTCCAGACCCGTGCCCGGGCACGTGCCGACGGGCATGAGATGAACGGCTTCATCGTGATCGACGAGGACTTCTTCCTGCACCAGCGACGGGCACGCGAGTTTCTCGACTGCGTACGCGAAGGCGGCGAGTCGTTCGGCCTGATGGGCTTCGGCAGCGTGCGCGGCCTGTCGCAGTTCACTGCGCGCGAGGTCGGGGAGATGGGGTTCGACCTGATCTGGAACGCTTTCGAGGGAGCCGAATCGGGCTACCGGAAGCAGCAGGGCAAGTCGCTGCCGGACCTCTACCGCGACCTGAAGAGCGTCGGCACGGCCCAGCTCACGTCGATGATCATCGGCTTCCCGTACCAGGACGAACAGACCGTCTGGCGCGAGTTCGACCAGCTCATGGAGCTCGAGCCCGGACTCACGCAGTGCCTGATCTACTTCGCGTTCCCGGGCACGCCCTTCCACGCGCAGGTGATCGGCGAAGATCGCTACCTGGAGAAATTCCGCACCGCGCCCGATCTGCGTCGCTGGGACGGCTTCGCGATGCACTTCAAGCACCCGCACTTCGACGGCCCGGCCGCGGTGGAAAAGCTCCAGCGCGCAATCTACCGGGAGGATTTCAAACGGCTCGGGCCGAGCCCGCTCCGGCTCGCCCGCGTCTGGCTCACCGGCTACGAGAACCTGAAGGACGACGAGAGCCCGCTGCTCAGGGCGCGCGCGGAGCGGCTCAGGCACGACGCGCGCGGCATCCTGCCCGCGATCAGCGCCACGACCGCCTTCGCCCCGAGCCCGGAGGTACGTGCGCGCGCCGAGGCGCTGCGCCGCGACATCATCCGGCTGACGGGCGAACCGACGGCACGCGAGCGGGCGATGGAGGCCGCCGCGCCCGCGATGTACCTGGTGTCCCGCGCGGGGCGCGCGCTCAACCTGATGCAGCAGCCCGGTCTGCTCCGCACCGAGCACCGCACCGGCTCCGCGACCGCCACCCAGCACACGCGCCACACGATGCGGCTGCAGGGCGGTGTGTTCGCCAGTCCGGCCCGCACGCTGTTCGAGGATCTGGCCTACAACGGACGCCGCATGCTCGCCCGCGTGCTGCCCGATCCGCACGCGGGCACTCCCGGCTTCAAGAGCGTGACGACGCGAAGCGGCGAGCTGCCGCATTCGCTGCCTGTCATGCCGGCAGAGGCACCCGCGCCGGAGTGCTCGGCGAGTTGTGGGATGCAGCCGGCGGCTCAGCCGTAGGCGAGCCGCTCGAGCGCGTCGGAGTCCGCCACCTGCACGGGGCGAGAACGCGGAAATAGCCCCTTCGGAGCGCAGGCGCGCCAGCGCGCGGGACAGCGTCTCGGCGCTCATACCGAGCGTGCGAGCGAGCACGCGCTGCGGCATGTCCAGCACCGGACCGTTATTCTCGCGCTGGCGCAGGAGCAGGAAGCGAGCGACCCGCTCGACGGCAGTGCCGCCGAGCTGCGAGCGCTCGGTGCCGCGCTGTCCCGCTTCACCCAGAGCCAGCTCGAGCAACGCGCCGCCCGGCGTGTCCAGCCGCCCGACCCACGCCTTGACAGCGCGCGCGTCCAGCGCGCACGCCTTCACGTCGGTCAACGCCATGGCGCGGTAGGGCGACGGCGCGCCCGTGAGCAGCTCGAGCCCGATCATGTGACCGGCCGAGCGCACAGCGCACCACAGCTCTGCGCCACTCTCATCGGTCGCCCTGAGCAGCACCTGGCCGTCGCGGATCAGCCACGCCGACGTAGGCGGCTCGTTCTGTTCCACCAGCAGGCTTCCGGGCTTCTTCTTGATTTCGTAGAAGGGGCAGGATTCCGGCTGTGACGCGCGTCCGAGAACGCACTCCTGGCACTGTGCAGCAACGTCGTTCATGCCCTCGAATTTGCGCCCTCGAGCGAACCCCAGGCAAGCCGGGCCGCCGGCGTTGTTGACGTCCATCATTTGGACGTCGGCGCGCGCTCACCCCCGATCATACCGACTTTGTCGCATGACGGGCCGCTCCGGGAATGACACATGTCATGCAAGGCCGGACCGGGAGCCCGCACACTGGTCAGGTGAGGAGGTGCGGGATGAAGGTCGAGCTCATCTGGTCCAAGCGCGCGCTGGTCTGGCTTATTCCCGCGCTGCTGACGCTCGGCGGATGTTCGCGACGGGACTACGGCCCGAGCTCCACCTACTACGACCGTCACGTAGCGCCGACGCTCCAGGGCGCCTGCGTTCGCAGCCCGACAGGCTCCAGCTGCCACGTCACCGCCGACACGCACGGCAACGCCCTCGGCAACCTGGACACGTCGGGCTACAACATGGTCGCCAAGCGTCGCGACCTGCTCCAGAACTACGGGCCGTACGGCATGCCGGAGCTGTTGGTGAAGGTGGTGCCGCCTTTCCAGATGCAGCTGACCGCCTGGGACGGGACCGTCACCGACGTGACCACGGACATCCCGCACGCGGGCGGCTCTCTGCTGGACTTCGGGTCGGCGAGCTTCGTGACGATCTCGCGCTGGCTGGCTCGCGGGGCCCAGGCGAACAACGTCCCACCCCGGCAGCCGAAGCTGACGCTCTCTCCGTGCAGCGACCGCCTCGGGCACGACACGCTGTTCGACCCGTCCGTGGCTCCGTCCACCGCCGACTATTCCACATTCGTCGACAAGGTGAACGACATCCTGTCGACGAAGTGCGCGGCAGGCAACTGCCATGGATCGGCCGAGAACTCGTTCTACCTCACGTGCGGCACCAGCAACGAAGAGAAGCGATGGAACTACTTCGCCGCGAGTGACTACGTCGCAGCGGACGCACCGACCAGCGAGCTCCTGCGCCGCGCGCTCGACCCGGCGTACGGCGGCACCTTCCACGAGGGCGGTTCCTTCTTCTCCTCTCCCCAGGCTCCGGACTACCAGGCGATTTTCGCGTGGGCGAAGAAGAAGGGCGGCCCCAGTCACATCCCCACCGACGCGGGCTTCGACTTCTTCGCCAAGCGGGTACAGCCCCTGTTCGCCAAGAAGGGCTGCATGCTGCTCGGCTGCCACTCGCCCGCGGCGTTCAACAGCTTCCGCCTGCGCGCCGGCAGCGCCGGACACTTCGGCCTGCCCGCGACCCGCAACAATTACCACGCGGCGCTGGCGCAGGTCGCGCTGGAGTCACCGGACCCCAACAAGAGTCGCATCCTGCAGAAGAACCTGCCGCTGTACCCGGCGGGCGCGGGCATCCGCCATCGCGGCGGTTCACTCTTCGCGGCAGGCGGTGATCCTTCGGCGTGCGACCTGGACGCGGCCCGGAGCGGCCCGCTCGACCAGCAGGATCCCTACTGCGTGCTGGTCGCCTGGATCGAGAAGGAACGCGCGGCGCGCACCGCGGCACTCGCACCGTTGTCGGCCATCGTGTACGTGAAACGTCCGCCCGCGCCGCTGCCCGACAGGCCGCAGGACTACGCAACCTACGCGCCGGGGGCCGACCTGCGCATCGCCGACGCATCGCTGGACGCGTCGGGCGCGCTCGTGATGGGCGGTGGAGACCGGAGCCTGCTCGCCGGCTGCGGGCTCGACCCGGCGACAGCGGACGTGCGACGCCCGGCAGTGTCGTGGGACGGCAAGCTCATCGCCTTCGCGGCACGGAGCGCCGCGGCCGGGCCGTTCCACGTCTACACGGTGCTGCCGGACGGCAGCGACTGCAAGCTGGATCCAATCATCAATGCGGCGCCCACCGACGACAACGGCAAGCCGGTGCCGGACAACGGCGAGCTCGTCCACAACTTCGACCCCGCGTTCGCCCCCGACGGCAGCCTGGTGTTCGCTTCGACCCGTGGCAACACCAAGAACACCGCCGCGTTCGACTACCAGGGGCCGCAGCGCACGCCGGCCGATCCCTCGAAGCTCAACGCCAACCTGTACGTGAAGCAGGACGGCCACGTGCGGCAGCTGACGTTCCTGTTGAACCAGGAGATCGCGCCGTCGTTCGAGATCAACGGACAGCTGCTGTTCTCGGCCGAGAAGCGCACACCCGGTTTCTACCAGCTCGCCGGGCGCCGCCTGAACCTCGACGGCGGCGACTACCATCCGCTGTTCGGTCAGCGCGGAAGTATCGGCTACGACCAGGTGCTGGATCTAGTGCAGCTGGTGGATCGCGACTTCGCCGCCATCCTGAGCGACCGCGGCGCCGCGCACAGCGCGGGCACTGTGGTCGTGCTGAACCGCTCGCTCGGCCCCGACCAGTACAGCAAGAACCCCGAGGACTACCCGGCCAACCCGGACGCGATGCACTTCGTCTCGCCCTCCTTCTTCCAGCACTCGATGACGTTCCCCGATGCGGCCGCCACCGGACACGTCGGCAAGCCGACCCGGGGCGCATACCGTGACCTCTCCGTATTGCCCAACGGCAACCTGCTCGTCAGCTACGCAGCCGGCGTGACGAACCTCGCGAAATTCGACGGCGGCTTCGACGTGGTCGAGCTCGATCCGGTGAGCGGCCAGCGCACACCGCTGTTCGGCGCCCCGGCTACCGACGAGCTGTGGCCTGTCGCGGTCTACGGCCGGGTCGACCGCGGCGTGTTCCACTCCACACCGAAGGACCCAGCGGGCAGCGCCGTCATCTACACCCAGGACGACGGACAGCCGCGCGTCGATCGGGCGCAGCTCACGTACATGGACTTCCCGATGATCACCAGCCTGATGTTCCAGAACACGCGCGGTGGCCGTCCCATGCAGCCCATGACCTCGTTCCAGCTGTGGGAGGATCTGCCGCCGAAGGGCGTCACCTCGCTCGACCAGTCGAGCCCGTTCATCACCAGCGACGAGTACGGCAAGCTCTACGCGCGCCGCCGGCTGCTCGGCAGCGTGCCGCTGCTCGCCGACGGATCGACCCGCGTGCAGATCCCGGGCGGCATGCCGGTCAGCTACGCGGTGGAGGCCAAGCTGGAGGGCGACGACAAGCCGCGAGTACACCAGCAGCGCGAATCCATCCAGTACTACCCCGGCGAATGGGTCACGCTCTCCTTCCGCCACGAGATGTTCAACGGGTTCTGCGGCGGCTGCCACGGCTCGCTGAGCGGCATGGAGACCGACGTATCGGTCAAACCCGACATCCTGACCAAGGCGTCCAGCGTCGAGGCCAAGGGCTCCGACGCCGTCCAGCTCCTCGAGCGCGGAGCGGGAGCCGGCGAGGTGCCTGCCTACCCCTGAACGGACGCGACCCGGCGGCGCCCGCGGGTGTATGCTCCGGAGCATGGCAAAGACAGGCGTCTGGTCGTTCGCCGCTGCGCTTCTCGTGCTCGCGGCCTGCAGCAGCAGCGGGAGCGGCGGCTCGGGAGGACAGAACTGCGCCGACATCTGCCCGGGCGTGCTTTCAGCGCACTGCTCGCAAGGGCCCGCCAACGAGTCCGACTGCGAGTCCGGTTGCGCGACGCTGCGCGCGAGCGCATGTGCCAGCCAGTACAATGCGCTCCTCAGCTGCGGCGGCTCCCAGCCCCACTTCACCTGCGACGCGTCGGGCAACGTCACGGTGGCTGGCTGCGAACAGCAGGGCCAGACCCTGTACGCCTGCCTCTCCGGCAGCGGAGGTTCCGGCGGCACCGGGGCGGGTGGCTCGGGCGGCAGCGGCGGATCGGGCGCCTTCGATTGCGCGAACGCCTGCCCGAAGGTCGTCGCGGCACAGTGCTCGAACGGCCCAGGCACCGTGGCCGACTGCGAGACCGGCTGCAGCTCGATGGGAAGCGGTAGCTGCTCTGCCCAGTACAACGCGGTGGTCGCGTGCGTCACCGCCCAGGGCGCCGGGTACCAGATCAGCTGCGACGCCAACGGTGAGCCGATCGTCGCGGGCTGCGAGACCCAGTACGCCCAGCTCTACAGCTGCCTCGGCTTCTGACGCCACAACCGGGCCCGCAGCGCGCGTGCTAGCCTCCGCCGAGCGTGCAGCGCCAGCTTCTCCCAACCCTGACGTCAGGGGAGCGCCAGCGCCGCGCCCTCGGCGGCTATGCGCGGATCGCCATCGCCGCGTCGCTCTGGGGCACCTGGAGCCTGTTCTTCCGCCGGGCCGAGCGTATCCAGCGCATCGCGCCGGCGCTCGAGGCGTTCATCGTGTTCGCGGTCATCCTGGTCGCGGTCACGCCGGGCGCGTGGCGGGATCGACCGACCCTCCGGCGCCCGAAGCGGGCCTGGCTCGCCATCGCAGTGCTCGGTGGCGCTGCCAGCGTGATGAGGCGTTGAGGCGCCGCCCCCGGCACCGGCAGCTGCAGAGGAGCGCCATCAGTGCGACCCGCTCTTGCCGGCGACCTGGGTGACGACTTCGGACGAAGTGCTGGACGACTGCTCTGCGACTTCGCCGGCGGCGGCGCTCCAGCTGTCGGACAGCTGGTCGAGGTAGCGCAGCAGCGAGGAATTGCCGGTGGGCTTGAGCCAGTCGCTGGCCCGTGCGCGGGACACCTCGAAGGCGAGCCCGTCGTTCATGCTGCGGGCAATCCGCGCGCGAGCCACGTGCAGGGCACCGGCGAGCGGCGGGATGTCGCGTTCCTCGGCCAGGCGGAGGGCGCGCTCGACAACCTCGACGGCCTGCTCGAGCTCGCCCGCTTCTGCCAGACACAGCGCCAGCACACGGTGCACCCGGAGCCAGGGCAGCAGGATGCGCCGTCCCGGCTCGTCGCCACGGCGTAGCACCTCCTCCGCCTGCTCGCGCGCGCGGCCGAGCTCGCCCGCGGCGAACAGGCACTCGGCCAGCGCCGAGCGGACCCACTGCTGCATCAACGCATCGCGGTCCAGAAGCTCGCTGCACAGCTTGGAAAGCGGCTCGATGCCGCGTTCGGGGCAACCGCGCGCACGCTGGTACTCGGCGCTCGTGATGGCGATACGCGCCTCGAAGGAGAAGCCCTCGCGGCTCCAGTGCTCGAGCTGGGCGAGGCTGCGCTTGAGGCCGAGCACGTCGTTGCACAGGGCGTAGGCGGGATGGCCGAAGAGCAGCGCCTGCACGTCCGTGGACCAGGAACCGAGCTCCAGGTTCCGGGTCTCGATGGCTTCTTCCAGCGCCACGGCCTGGGCTTCCTCGCCGCGGTAGCGGAACTTGACGACGCGCGTCGTGTCGGCAACGAGCTGGTAGTAGCGGAAGCCCGCGGCGTCGAGCCGCGCGAGGTCGTCCTCCAGTCGCGGCTCGAACTGGTTCACGTCGACCAGAGCCCTGAGGCCGCGCGTCGCCGTCTCGGCGAAGCGCCGCTGCGTCTCGGTAGCCGGCGTCAGGTGGTCGTTCTGGATGATGTCGATGCAGGTGGTCAGGCCTTCCTCGGCGTCGCCGAGGTGACCAAGCAGGATCTGGGGGAAGGCGTGCGCCGCCAGGTATGTGGCGTAGGGTACCCGCTTCTTGAAGATCCCGAGCGGCTCCGACAGCGACACGAGGGCCTCCAGCTCGGACAGACGATTGCGTGCGTTGGCAACAGCGCAGGCGTAGCCCAGTGTGATGGCGAAGGTCGTCAAGGCTCCCAGGGGATTGGGCCCCCTGGTTCCCGTGAGAAGCCAGCGGAAAAACGCGATCGTCACACCGACCGACAGCGCCAGGTATTTGCCGACCAGCGGCCGGATCCGCGCAGCCAGCGCGAGGCCGGCGTGCCGGCTGTAGGCGAGCAAGGCGGGCTCCGCGTAGCAAGCTCCCACCCGATGATCCACGACCCAGCCCGCGGACAGCAGCATCATCTGGATGTGCATCGTGCGCGTCACCGGCGCGCCCACGCGCTTCAACGCCTCGTACGCCGATTCGAGCGGCGGCAGGCAGTCGGCCAGAGCCTGCGCCTCGTACAGCTCGGTGCCAACCTCCTCCAGAAGCGGCGCGCTCCGCGCGTCGTCACCGGCCGAGTAGAGGTGCACGCCCGCCCGGCGCCTGTGTTCGCCACCGGCGTCGAGGAAGTACTCGCCCACGCGCCGGTGCAGGGCGCGCTTCTGCTCGTCGTCGAGCCCGGCGAGGAGTGCTTCGCGCCAGGCGTCGTGGCGGAACCGGTAGTGCGCGCCGTCACCGACCAGGGTCCCCTGGCGCGAAAGCTCCTCGAGCGCGGCGAACACCTCCGCCTCGCCGGCATCGGCGAGCGCCACGCACAGCTCCAGCGACAGCTCGCCGCCTACGATTGCGAGTACCTCGGCGATGCGGCGCGTCGCCGGGTCGAGCTGCCCGAGGCGGGTCTCGATGGTCTGGGCCAGACCGGAAGGCAGGGCCTCGAGCTCCAGCTCGCTTTCGAGGATCCACTGGCCCTCGTCGTAGCGGAGGACGTCGGTGTCCACCAGGTGGCGCAGAAGCTCGGTGCAGAACAGCGGGCTGCCTCCCGTTCTCTCGTACAGGAACGCCGCGAGGCGCTTCTCGTGCGGCAGCCTACCGAAGGTCGACTCAATCAGACGCTCGATCGTTTCCGTGTCGAACCCACGAAGCGCAAGCTGCTGACTGGCGGCTTCCAGCAGCGCCTCCACCGCCGCCGGAGCGCGCACGCTTTCTCCTCTGCGCCTCGACACCACGATCAACAGCGCCGCCTCGTTGCTCGAGCGAGCCAGCGCGGCGAGCGCAGTGGCCGATGCCTCGTCGGCACGCTGCATGTCGTCGACGAGGAGTGCGACGGGCACGCTGCGCGACAGCTCGAGGATCACGTCGAGGATCGCCGACAGCACGCGCATGCGCTCCTCGGCGGGGTCGACCGCCGGGCGGGCTCTTGCCGACCTGCCGGCAAGCGGCAGGACACGGAACAGTTCGTCCGCCCGGGCTTCCATCAGCGGACGGACGAGTTGTGGCCGGATGGCGATCAGAGCAGACAGGAGGTCGGCCAACACGCCGAACGCGCGGGGCGTGGCCAGCTCCGCCGATGTCGTCGCCACCACGAAGCCCCCCAGCTGGGCCTCGAGCGCGATTTCCCGCAGGAGCCGTGATTTGCCGGCTCCTGTCTCGGCCTCGATGAAGAGCGTCGCGCCGTGGCCCTGGGCCGCGGCGCGCGCGAAACGCCGCGCTTGCTCCACTTCCTGCTCTCGCCCGACCAGCGCCGCGGTGTGCAGGTAGCCCCGGGCCTCGTAGCGCGAGATGGTGTCGGACAGGGGCGCGATCGCCCCGAGTCGCTCGATGACTTCGGCTGCGCTGGACGGTCGCGCCAGAGGGTCGAGCCGCAGGCACTCGCCGATCAGCTCCTCGAGCGCTTCGGGTATGTCGGGACGGGCGGCGGACAGCCGGGGCGGCGCCGTGCGCATCGCGTCGAGCTGCTCCTGGAACGTCCCGCAGGGATACGGAAGCTGGTGGGTAAGCGCAAAATAGGCCAGCACGCCGAAGCCGAATAGATCCGAGCGGCCATCCAGCGGCAGGCCGTGCAGCGCCTCGGGTGGAACGTAGCCGGGCGTGCCCGCCAGATCGCCGGCGTAGCCCGCGTCGACGACCACGCCGAAGTCGAACAGCTTGGCGCGACCGTCGCTGGTGCAGCGCACGTTGCGCGGCGCCACGTCGCGGTGCACCAGGCCGCGGTTGTGCAGGAACGAGAGCGCCGAGGCCACGTCGGCGAGGATCCGGACGGCGCTCTCGATCGACAGCCCGCGCACGTGACGCAGGTCCTCGCCGTCGATAAGCTCCATGGTGTAGAAGGCGCCCTCCGGATCGACGTCGAAGCTGAACACCTCGACAATGCGCGGGTGGCGATGCGACGTGAGAGTGGCGAACTCGCGCCGGAAACGGAGCTCGCCGCGCGCGTGGCTGTCCGCGGTCTTCTGGCGCTCGAGAAGCTTGAGCGCCACGGTGCGCTTTCCGCTCGTGTCGTAGGCGCGGTAGACGGAACCCATGCCCCCGCGGCCCAGACGCTGCTCCAGCCGGTAGCGACCGCCGATCAGCTGTTTTCGCCACCTGGCCACGAGACAAACCCAGGCTGCAGCATAGTGGAGTCGGCATTGTGCCGAAAGCCTGCGTCGTTGCCCCGGAGACCGCGCACGTGACAGAGTCTGCTCTGGTGTTCCCGATACACGCCTGGGCGGACCGTGCGGCGATGGCGCTGTTGCCGCGGATCAAGCTGTACCGCTTGGGCTTCGGCAACCGCCGTCACCTGGATGACTGGGTCGGCGAGATCGCTCTGTACGACCGCTCCGTCGAGCTGCCGGACCTCTCGGAGCAGCGCCGTGAAAGACCAGGACGAAGCGGCGCGCTGCGGCTCAGACGGCTCCGGTTCGAGTCGCCTGCGGCTCGCCGGCTGCCCCGCGAAAGCAGGAACATGGACGCCGAGCTGCTGCTGCCCGCGCGGGGCGAGGCCGCCGCCGCCTGCCTGATGCTGGCGGCGACCGGCGAGGAGGGGTTCGCACGACGGCGGCGCTTCGCGGCGCCGCTGGTGAGCGAGGGGATCGCGGTCCTGTCGCTCGAGAACGCCTTCTACGGCTCGCGCCGTCCCCGGGGCCAGCTCGGCCCCGTGCTGCGCACCGTCGAGGAACAGTTTGCGATGAACCTGTCGACGGTGGACGAGGCTCGCGCGCTGCTCCTCTGGCTCCGGAGCGAAGGGTTCTCCCGCGTCGGCGTCAGCGGCTACAGCCAGGGCGGGGTGATGGCGGCGTTCGCCGGAGCGCTGTCCAGTTTCCCCGTGGCGTGCGTACCGCGCGGTGCCGGAGATCGCGCGCAGGTGATCTTCATGGAGTCCGCGCTCAGCCGCTCGGTGAACTGGGCGGCGCTGGCGCGCGATGCGGGGAGCGACCGCGAAGCGCGGGAGTATTTCCAGCGCTGTCTCGAACCGGTGCGGCTGTCGCGGCACGCGCCTCCTCTGGCACCCGCCAGCGCCATCATCGTCGGGTCGCGCCACGACGGCTTCGTGCCCGCGACGGAATCCGAAGCGCTGCACGCGCACTGGCCCGGCTCGGAGCTGCGCATGCTCGAGTCGGGACACGTGACCGCAGCTCTGCTGCAAGCCGACGAGCACCGGCGGGCGATCCGCGACGCGTTTGGGCGGCTCACCCGATAGCGGAATTGAACGATTCCTTGTTACCCTCCCGGCATGCCCATCGACGATCAGGATCTCGGAATCAGCGAGCGCCGGCTGTGGCGGCTGATCGAGGAACGGACCCGGCCGGACGCGGACACCGCCGCCATCGATCGCCGCATCTTCGATCTGTTCGGCGAGCGCTGGGCGATCATGTTCACCGACCTGTCCGGCTTCTCGCGGCGCGTGGAGGAGTTCGGCATCATGCATTTTCTCCAGATCATCTACGAGCAGCGCAAGCTGCTCCTGCCGATCGTCGAGGCCCACGACGGGCTTCTGCTCAAGAGCGAGGCGGACAGTTTCCTGCTCTTGTTCCGGCGTCCGGAGCGCGCGCTGGCGTGCGCCATCGCGATGCAGCGCGCGTGCGAACAGATCAATCGTCGCCGCAAGCCCGAGGAGCAGATCCTGCTCTGCGTGGGCATCGGCCACGGCGACGTGCTGCGCATCGGGGACACCGACGTGTGGGGCCGCGAGGTCAATGCAGCGAGCAAACTCGGCGAGGACACGGCCAGGGCCGGGGAGATCCTCGTCTCGTCCGACGCGCGCGACGCGTTGGTCGACTTCCCTGCCGTGGGCTTCAAGGCGCGGGACGAGGCCGTGGCCGGGACGAAGCAGAGCTTCGAGGTCGACTACACGGGCGCGGCCTGATCGTCGCGCGCAAGCTCTGCTATCTGGCCGGCTTGTTCGTCCCGCCCGCCTGCCGAGCGGCGTAGTCCACCGTCTTCTGCCAGACCCGGAGCAGGTTGCCCGAGCAGATCTTCCGGATCTCGTCGTCGCTATGGCCGCGTTCGATCAAGAGACGGATCAGGTTCGGGTATTTCGACACGTCCTCGAGCCCCCTCGGCAGCGTATCGCCAAGACCGTCGAAATCGGAACCGAGACCGACGTGGTCCACGCCCACGAGCTGGATCACATGCTCGATGTTGTCGGCCACTTCCTCGACGCTGGCGTGCTCGTGCGGGTGCGCCTTCTCGAACGCTTTGCGGATCTTCTTGGCGCCCTTGTCGCCGAACGAGAGCCCCTTCTTCGCGAGCAGCGCCTGCATCTGTTTGAACTCCGCCTCGTCCTCCTTCTGGATCTTCGCGTCCACGAAGCCGGAGCCGAAGTTCACCATGATGACGCCGCCGTGCGCAGCCAGCGCCTTGATCATCTCGTCGCTCATGTTGCGCTCGAAGCCAGGCGTGAAGTGCCGGCACGACGAGTGCGACGCGATCACCGGCACCTGGCTCGCCTTCATTACGCCCCAGAATGCCTTGTCGGAGATGTGCGACACGTCCACCAGGATGCCAACGCGGTTCATCTCGTGGACCACCTTCACGCCGAACTTGCTGAGCCCGTTGTTGGTGTTGTGGGTGTCGTAGGACGAATCGGCGATGTGGTTGTCCTTGGAGTGCGCAAGCGTGATGTAGCGAACGCCGCGGTCGTAGAAGTGCTGGACGTTCTCGAGCTTGTCCTCGATGGGCGACCCGTTCTCCATGCCCATGAGTAGCGTAATCTTGTGCTCCGCGAAGTTCTTCCGCACCTCGTCTGGCGTCCCCGCCAGCGCGAAGTGGTCCGGCGCTTCCTTGACGATGCCCTGTACGATGTCGATGAGCGAGTCGGCGAACTTCTTCGCGCCGTGGCCCATGTAGCGCGCTGGCACGTAGATGCTGAAGAACGGCGCGTCGAGCCCGCCTTTGACCGCGCGCGGGTAGTCGAAGTTGCCCTTCTGTGTCGGGCCTGTCACGTCCTCGGTGAGCTTTCCGTCCTTGTCGCGGCCGTCGGCGAGGCGATACGGCACGTCGATGTGCCCGTCGACGATGATGTACCGGTGCGCCAGCTCCTCCGCGTGCTGGGCGGGTGTCTCCGGCTGGGCCGACGCGACGGCAGCGGGCGCCGCGCTCGGCGCTGCGCTCGCAACGACGGGCGGCGCCGGCGGCGGCGGAGAGGATGGCGGCGCACCGCCGTTCTTCGAGCAGGCCACGAACAGCAGGGCGGACAAGAACGTGTAGCGCTTCACGCCGTGAGCCTGGCACGGACGCGCAGCGTACGACCAGCCCCCCGCGAAGCGGGCGGTCGCGATGCCTCCGATCGACGACTAGCCCCGCTTCACTCGAGCGCGGCCAACGCCTGCGCGAGCTCGGCTTCAGTCTGGGCCGGGCCTCCAACCCATCGCACCACCCCGCGACGGTCGACGACGAACGTCACTGGCATCGCGGACACACGGAAACGGCCCGCGAGCACGTTGCCGCGGTCCAGGACGACGGGAAACGTCAGGTGGAACTGCTGGACGAGCCGGGCGGCCGTGGCAACCCGCTCGTCTTCCGACACACCGATGAAGGCGAAGTCCGGGTACTTCTCGTGGAGACGCTCGACCACGGGCAACGTGTGTTTGCACGGTGCGCAGTAGTCGGCGAAGAACTTCACGACGACGGCGCGCCCGCGCAGGCGTGCGGTGGAGATGCGCTGGCCGTCGAGGCTCGGCCGGGCAAAATCAGGAATCGATTTCCCGAGCAGCGCGCTCGGTGCGGTCGGCGGCAGAGAGGGTCGCGATGCGCAGCCGGACGCCAGCAACAGCGTTGCGAGGAGCAGTCGTCGCACGCGGGCAGTATAGACGCCCCGCCGGGCGGACCAGAGCTCCAACTGCCGCTACCGGACGCTCGCCGTCTGCGCCGCCGGCGACGTGAGCGTCACCTTCGTCTTGCCGGTGAGATCGAACGCGACACCGGCGCCGATGAACGCCGCACCACCCCCCAGCGTGATGAGTCCCCACTTCTCGAGGGCGCCGCCGTTGTCCAGATCCTTCTGCGTGTGGGCGTTGTCGTGAACGACCAGGCCGGTGGTCGCCGTGCTGAGGCCACCCAGTACCGCGAGCGAACCGATAGTGTAGCCGATGGCGGCCAGCGTAGAGAGCGTGCGGTTGCCGGGGCGCACATCGAGCTTCACGTCGCCCTTTCTGTCGTACAGCTGGAACGACCGCGAGTCGGGGATGTCAGGACCGGCTACGTACAGCGACTGGCCCACACGCGCGTCGACGTAGCTGTCGCACGGCGGGCGGCACAGGATCGTGCTCATACCCGTGCTGCGGAAGCCCGTACCCTGCGAAACCAGCTTCTGCACCCCGATGCCCCGGAGCTCCACGCTCGGGTCCGGGCTGTCCATGTGCACGCGCACGATGCCGTCGCCGGGCTGGATCAGCGGCGGCGTCAGGGTCGTCACGTCGGCGAGCGCGCGGCTTTCGCCGGGCGCTTTCGTGTCGGCCGTACGCTCGAGGCCGTCCAGCGCGGACAGCGGCGTTACCTCCACGCGCAAAAGCGCGCCGCAGTCTTCCGGCGGCGCGGTGTCGGACGAGCTGGACGAGGCGCAGGCCGTCGCGTCGCCATCGCGGTTCAGCGTCTCGCGCCCCGCGGCGGTCTTCGCGCCCGCGCCGACCCCGGCAATCCCGAGCCCGCCGCCCGCCTCGCCCTTCGCCCCCGCGTAGAAGTCGAACGCGCCCGCGGTCAGGCCTGTGACCACGTGCGTCGCGCCCTGACACAGGCCTTCGAGCTTCATCTTGCCCGGATTCGCCGCGTCGAAGCGCCCGACAACGTGCATGGCGACGACGAGCCGCCCCTTCTTCTTCAGCGTGCCCTCGAGCTTCGCCGCTCCGACGGGGAGGTTGGCGTACAGCTCGTCCTCGTCGGTAATGACGACCTGCTCGAGCTTGCGTGTGGTCGGTGTGTAGCGGTAACCGCTGTCCGCCACGTGGCACTGCGGCAGAAGCTGCATCTCGCAGCCCGAGTAGTGAACGACCACGAGCCCATGCTTCGCGTCCGCCTCGAGCTCCGCGCGGTCCGACGACGGCCACTCGACCACCAGCGGGTGATCGGAGCTCTTGTGGACCGTGCACTTGGACTGCCCCGGCGGGTTGTAGACCGGCGGCTGGGCGAGCTGGCGCGCGCCACCGCCGCATCCGGTCAGCAACAAGAGGGCCACGGCTCCCACCGGCATTCGCAAGGACATCGCGGCCGGAGTATACGCATCCGGGCGCGGCATGCTTCCCGAACCACACGAAGCTTGTTTCGACCCCTAGACCGCTGGAAACCGTGCCAGGCACCGGTTCTGCTACCTTCGCCAGCGTGCAGCGCCCGCTTCCCATTGTCTCCCCGGTAGGGCGCTCGCGCGAACGCGCCTTCGGCGGCTATGCGCGTATCGCCATCGCCGCCTCGCTGTGGGGCACGTGGAGCCTGTTCTTCCGCCCGGCGGAGCGGATGCAGCGCATCGCACCGGCACTCGAGGCGTTCATCGTGTTCGCGGTCATCCTGATCGCAGTTGCGCCCGGGGCCTGGCGCGACCGACCAGCGGCGCGGCGCTCCGGAGGCGCGTGGTTCTTGATCGTCGTGATCGGCGCCGGCGATGCGCTCAATGCGCTGCTCTTCTTCAAGGCAATGCAGACCACGAGCCTCGCCATCGCCGTCCTGTCGCACTATCTCGCGCCGGTGTTGATCGCCACCGGCGCGCCGTTCGTGCTCGGCGAGCGGCTGCGCGCCGGGACGGTGCTCGCGCTCGGGGTCGCGCTCGGCGGACTCGTGCTGTTGCTCGACCCCTGGCACGCGGAGACGGGAGGCGCGGCCGCCGGCGCGGTCCTGGGCGCCGGCAGCGCGGTGTTCTACGCCACGAACATCCTCATCACGAAGCGCATCCAGCACCTGTTCAGCCCGCGCGAGATCCTGGCCTGGCACATGCCGGTCGCGCTCGTCGTACTGGCGCTGTGCATGCCCGCGGGCGGATTTGCGATCGCGCTCCTGCCGCTGTTGCTCGTCGCAGCAGCGGCCCTGCTCATCGGCGCCCTCGCCGGCGTGCTGTTCCTGTCCGGGCTGTTTCGCGTCGACGCGAGCCGCGCCGCGGTGCTCACGCTGCTCGAGCCGACCGTCGCAGTGTTCATCGGCGCCCTGGTGTGGCACGAGCAACTGGGCCTTGTGGGACTGTTCGGCGCTGCGCTCGTGCTGGGCGGCGCGGCGGCTGTGATGAGAAAGTGACGGCGCTGATGCGAATAGCCGCAGCCCGTGGCGCGTTCTGTGACAGCGTGCGGGCTGAACGGATATGGGCGCTCGGCGCGGCAATCGCGCTCGCGACGGCGTGTCACCGCGCACCGTCCGCTGCCGCGCACTCCGACGGCGGCACGCGCGCCAGCCCGCCGCCGGCCGCCAGCTCGACTCCCGCGCCCACCAAATCGGTCCCACCGGCCAGCGCCCACAAGACCACGGCCGCTCCTCCGGACACGACCTTCAAGCAATTCGGCGCGAAGCTCGACAAGCTCTGCCCCCAGCCGGATTCCGGACAGACGACGGGCAGCATGGTTGCGGCAGGCTATGCGAAGGCGCGCTGCTTGAGGGAGTACGTGCAGAAGCAGGCCCGGAAGCTCCCGAAGGCGATGCGAGCCGCGTTCGCGGCCGGCCCACCCGATCCGATCGTGAAGGACGCCTGGTCGCCGGCGTGGCTCCGTCTGGAGGAGTCGGTGTGCGCGATCGGTGACGCCGAGCGGTACACGAGCGGGATCCGCAGGGCCGTCGGATCGATGCGCTACATCGACGAAGCGTTCTGCGAGCGAGGGCCATATGCCCAGGCCGCCTTCCTGGTGGACAGTCTGCTTGGACACGACGCCGCAGGCTTCGCCGAGCACGTGCTCGCCGCCGCGCCCGCCGGACGGAAGCGGCTGGCGGCCGCGCGACGGGCTCTGACGGGTGTCGAGCGACTGCGCAAGCTCGCGCCGGAGGACTCGCTGTTCAACGACGAGTGCTGGAGCTGCGTGCTCGCCGATGCCGACTGGCGGCGCAAAGCGCTGCATCTGCGCGCCATCCTCGATGAGTCGAAGACGCTGGGGAGCGCCATGTGCAGGAGCTGGCCGGAGCTCGAAAAGCGGCTGGGAACCGGCTGCGCCGAGCTGGTACGCGAGCACTTCGCGTCCTACCTGGCCGAGGATCCGGGCCCCTTCGGACAAGGCGTCACCGCGGAGGACTACAAGGGCCTGCCACCTCCGAAGGACGCGGCCTACCGCGCCGTGATCGACCCGATCATCGACGAGTGCCGCAAGAACGAGAGCCTGCACTACTCGGATCTCGGCTACGAACGGAAGTACCTGGGGTGTCTGCGCCGGCACTTCGCGAAGCTCGCCGCGGCTACCGCGCGCTTCCACGACGTGAAGCCAGAATGGACCCGCTTCCAGCAGGCGCTGTGCCAGGTGGAGGACGATGCACAGCGGAGCGACCTGGTGAGCGGCGTTGGCGCCCGCCTCGAGCGCGAGATGACGTTCCACGTGCGCTCGCTCGAGTGCCCCGCGCTGACCACCGCCCGCGGCATCTTCGTCGTGCACGCTCTTGCTGGAGACGACGCAACGGCGTTCGTAGCGCACGTCAAGGCCCGCGCGGCCTGGCTGCCGACGGTGAAGCGCGGCCTCCGGGAGCTCGGCAGCACTGCGCGCGCCGCGCCGTGCAAGAAGGAGTTCCCGCGGGTCCCGAAAGGTTGCCGCCCCAAGGCGCTGGCCACCGTGCACTGGGCCACGGTGAACCCGCACCTCGCCGCACTCCAGCCAGCCGCCGCCGCGCTGGGCAAGGCCCTCTGCAGCGCCTGGCCCGCGTTGCAAGCCAAGCTGCCAAGCTGCGCGACCCAGCTTGGCGACTACTTCATGTCCTACCCGATGTTCGGCGGACTGCTCGCCATCGACGAGAACCGGTACCTGTAGCGCCCGTCCCCGTCGCGGCCGGATGCGATAGGCTCGGCACATGCCCATCGACGACGGCGATCTCGGCACCAGCGAGCAGCGGCTGTGGCGGCTGATCGAGGAGCGGACACGACCCGACACGGACACGGCTGCCATCGACCGCCGCATCTTCGATCTGTTCGGGGAGCGCTGGGCACTTTCTCCAGATCATCTACGAGCAGCGCAAGCTGCTCTTGCCGATCGTGGAGGCGCACGACGGCCCGTTGATCAAGAGCGAGGCGGACAGCTTCCTCCTGCTGTTCCGGCGTCCGGAGCGGGAGCTCGCCTGCGCGATCGCAATGCAGCGCGCATGTGAGCATATCAACGCCCGGCGCAAACCAGAGGAGCAGATCCTGCTGTGCGTCGGCATCGGCTACGGCGACGTGCTGCGCATCGGCGACGGCGACGTTCTGGGGTCGCGAGGTCAATGCCGCCAGCAAGCTCGGCGAGGACACGGCCAAGGCCCGCGAGATCCTCGTCACCGACGACGCGCGCAACGCGCTGAGCGATTTCCCCGGCGTGAGCTTCAGCGCGCGGGAGCAGGCCGTGACCGGTCTGCCAGCTGTCGCCGCGGTTCTCGCTCACGTACAGGTTGCCTGTGGTGCTGCCGAAGGCGAGCGCGTCACCGCTGTTGTCGAGCGCGTGGCGGTACACGACATCGTAGGCGTTCCTCTGCGGCAGACCCTCGCGGAGCTGCTTCCAGCTCTCGCCGCCATCCTCTGTCCGCGCGACGAACAGGCCGCCGTCGATCGCCATGCGCTGGTTGTCGGAGCGGCCCGGAACCAGCCACGCAGTCCTGCCGTCCTTGTCGTCGGCCGCTACCGGGAAACCGAAGTGCACGCCCTGCTCGGGCTTGCTGACCCTGCTCCAGGTCTTCGCGCCGTCGCTGCTGTAGAAGACGCCGGCGTGGTTCTGCTGCCACAAGTGGTCAGGCTGCCCTTTGCAGAGCTCGATGTAGTGCGCGTCGTGCCCCCATTCTGCCGCGGGGTCGGGCAGGTAGTCGTTGAGCATGCCCTTGTTCCTGCCGCGCCAGGTCTTTCCGCCATCCGTCGTCTCGAGCGCGCCCGCCGTGGAAACCGCCACCAGCACGCGGTCGGGATTGCGCGGATCGACCACCACCGAGTGGATGCCTGGCGCGAACTCGCCGCCCTCGGATGCGGGCGTCCCCATCCAGTGCGTCGTGCCGGTGCCTTCACCCGCGAACAGGTCGCCGCCACGCGATTCGTGGTTCCAGAGCGGCCGGTTCAGCTCGAACGACTCGCCGCCGTCGCTGCTGACGAACAGACCACCAGGGATCGTGCCCACATACAGACGCCCCTTCTGCCCGAAGGCCAGATACCAGAGCTTGAGCAGCGTCGCGTCCTTGATGGTGGACCCGCTCGAGTTTCCCGTCTCGTCCGGCATCGCCGGGGCGATGTAGCGCGCACCCTCGGGGTACTTGAGCTGCGGCGCGTCCTCCCACGTCTTGCCCTCGTCGCGCGAGCGCGAGAGCTTGGCGCCCCAGTGGCCGTGGCCGAGCAGCGCCCACACGTGCCGGCGTGCGGGTCGCGCGCGACGAAGTTCGAGCCGGACCGGCATGCCCCACCAGCGACGGCTCCCAGCGCGCCCCCACCTTGTCGACAATGAACGTCCCTTTCCGCGTCCCGACCAGAATTCTCGTAGCCACCTCAACCTCCACTCAGCGCCTGCAGAATGAACACCCGGGAACCGGGCTCGAGCGGATCGGTCAGCCGCGCTCGATCGGCGATCATCTGGTCTTCGATGAACACGTTGACGTGCGTCCTGAGACGCCCGCGCTCGTCGCACACGTAGAACGAGAAGCCGGGCGCGAGCTTCTCCATCTCTGCCACCACCTCGGCGACGTTCTTCGCCTCGACGACGATGTCCTTCCCCTTCAGGTCGGGGAGGAACTCGAACAGGTGACGTGTGAGCGTGACGTGCGCCATCCCCGTCGGGACGATATCCACGACCGGGGCGGCGCGCTAGCGCGGTGTCTGGGGGCCCATTGTTATGGGGATTTCCACCACCGCGCTCTCTGGGGTGCGCTCTACAGCCCGAAAACCCGCTTCGGGTTGTCGTACAGGATGGCCTGGAGCGTGTCCGGCCGGAGCTCCATCTCGTCGAACTGCTTCAGATAGCGTTCCCAGCTCAAGCCGTTGGAGCCGAACAGCACCTTCTGCGCGCCGGTCCGCGACTTCATGAAGCCGACGAGCGCGGGGCTGAAGTACTTCGGCAGCCAGGCGCTGACGTTCAGGTACACGTTGGGCCACTTGGTGGTGACGGCCAGCATCTCGTCGACCCAGGGCCAGCCGGTGTGCGTGCCGACCAGGACCAGCTTGGGGAAGTCGCAGGCGATGCGATCGAGCACCATCGGGTGGCCGTGCTCGCTCGGCATGGCCTCGAGCACGTGCCCGACCTGCATCTGCACGGGCACGCCCAGCTGCTCGCAGCGCGCGTACAGCGGATACATCTTCTTGTGATCGAGCGGGATGTCGTAGCCGTAGATGTGGACGTACACGCCCTTGTAGCCGCGCTCCTTGATGTCGGCGTCGAGCTTGTCGAGGCTCTCGCGGATGTGGAACGGATCGTAGTCGGCCAGACCGAAGATGCGCCCCGGGTACTTCTTGGTCAGCGCGCTGATCTGCTCGGTCATGTCGAGCGCGAAACGCTCCTGCCGCATGTACGACCAGGCCAGGAGATCAGTGGCCAGCACCGTCTCGACGCCGGCGTCGTCCATCGCCTTGATCAGCTGCGCGCCGTCGTCGTAGCCGTCGCCCCAGGCCTGCTCCACCGCGCACTTGAGCTCGCCCGTCGAGTTGGTGGCCTTCACCCAGCTCTGCTTCCACTCCTTCAGGAGCAGCGGGAAGAGACAGTCGATCGCTCTATACTCGGGCATCGTTCCTCCAGTCGGCTCGAGTGGGGGCACTCGGCGCGGAAGTCTTCGGGGGCCCCGAAAGTATGCGAGCGAATGGGGCGGGTCAAAGCGTCCCTGTCGGGGGCCATGATATCCATCAAGCAGGTATCGGGGCATGCGAAGCGCACGCCGGACAAGGCCGCGCTGGTTTTCAAGGGCGACCGCATCACCTACTCGGCGCTCGACGCGCGCGTGAAGCAGGTCGCCGCGGGGCTCCGGGAAGCGGGCGTGCGCAAGGGCGACCGCGTCGCCGCGCTGCTGCTCAATTGCCCCGAGGTGCTCGAGCTCCTGATGGCCTGCAACCTTCTGGGCGCGATCTTCCTGCCGGTCAATTTCCGGCTGAGCGCCGAGGAGGTCGCATTCATCCTCGAAGACGCGACGCCCGAACTGTTCGCGTTCCAGACGATGTTCGAGCCCATCGCGATCAAGGCGCGGGCCTCGACCCGCGTGCACACCTGGGTCCGCGTGGGCGACGCGCCCGGCGAAGGCGAGCGCTCGTACAAATCGCTCTACGAGGGCCGGACAACCGCGCTACTGCCCGAGTCGGTCAGCGAAGACGACCCGGCGATGATGATGTACACGTCCGGCACCACCGGGCGACCGAAGGGCGCACTGCTCAGCCACGGCAACCTGCTCTGGAACGACGTGCAGGTGCTGCTCAGCGTGCCCGCCCAGGACGCCGACCTGAACTACTGCGCGGCGCCGCTGTTCCACATCGGCGGCCTCAACGTGCTGACCGGGCCGATGATCTACCGCGGCGGAACCACCCTCATCGACGACAAGTTCGATCCGGAAGCGACGCTCGAAACACTGGCGCGCGAGAAGGTGACCTGCTCGTTCATGGTGCCCGCCATGTGGGGCGCGCTGGCCGCGGTACCCGACTTCGACAAATACGACCTGAGCTCGCTGCGCTACTCGATCGTCGGCGGCGCGCCCTGCCCGCTGACCGTGCTCGAGTTCTACAAGAAGCGCGGCATCCGCTTCCAGGAGGGCTTCGGGTTGACCGAGACCTCGCCCATCGTATGCCTTCTGGCCGCGGAAGACGGCATCCGCAAGAACGGCAGCGTCGGCCACCCCGCCGCGCACGTCCAGGTGCGCATCGTCGACTACGCGGACAACGACGTGCCGGAAGGCGAGCCGGGCGAGCTGCTGGTGCGCGCGCCCAACGTGATGCTCGGCTACTGGAACCGCCCGAAGGAAACCGAGCAGGCGCTGCGCGGCGGCTGGTTCCACACCGGCGACCTCGCGCGGCGCGACGAAGAAGGCTTCATCTACATCGTCGACCGCAAGAAGGACATGGTCATCAGCGGTGGCGAGAACGTCTACTCCGCCGAGGTCGAGCAGGTGCTCTACCGGCACCCGGCCGTCGCCGAGGTAGCCGTCATCGGCGTGCCGGACGAGCGTTGGGGCGAGGCGATCGTCGCGGTGGTCGCGGCGAAGGAGGGCGAAAAGAGCCCCACGCTCGAAGAACTGGCGGCGTTCTGCGAGGGCAAGCTCGCTCATTACAAGCAGCCCCGGCGGGTGGAGAGCGTGAAGGCGCTGCCGCGCAATGCCACCGGCAAGGTGCTGAAAAACGACCTCCGGGTGATGTTCGGCGGCGCCGAAAGCGCGGTGAAGCGCTAGGCAACCGCGCGAGCGGCGGCTCGGTGCGAAAGCCGGAGCGACAATGCCAGCGGTATTGCGACCGGCGACGCGCGCGTTCGCATCCCGAGGCGCCGCGCTCTGCAATGCAACGCGCAAAGGCAGAGGGCCAAACGCGAACCGGCAGCGGGCGTCCGTCTCCACGCCGGGCAAGCCTGGGGGGCATTGTGCCGGTTGGCACGCGCCGTGCAACGTCATCCAGGAATACGGGCGGTTCACTGGCGCCTCCGCGTTCGGTGCGGTTGTGCCCGGGAAGGAGATGAAAATGCATTGGGAGAATGTCCAGATGAGCTGGCACGAGCTTGGCACCAGCATGAAGACGCGATGGAGCAGGCTCACCGATGACGATCTGCAGCGAGCCAACGGCAGGTTGGACGAGCTGGTGCGCGCGCTTCAGCAGCGCTACGGCGTGGGGCACGAAGACGCGCGGCGTCAGGTGGAGAAGTTCTCCGACGAGGTCGCCGAACGGATGGAGAGCCGTAGGCTATTTTCCCACTCGCCAACGGCGGACTGACCCTCGCTTCCTGCAGAGGTGTGTCGGGACGCACCATGTGTGGCGATCCGGACAACGCCGCACGCCGGGGGCCATCACACGCTTTGCGCGTCGCGCACGAACGCGCGCTCCACTCGCAGTGCTACGTTCCGCCCAGCCGCGAAAGCAGCGCGTCGACGATCCAGTGCACGTGCTCGCGCCGTTCACGCCGCGGGCCGGCGGCGAGCGGGTCCTCGCCGCCCCACGCGGCCGACAGCGCAGGCGCGTACAGGTAGTAGTTGTTGACGATACCCGCGAAGCTCACGAAGAATTGACGTGCTGCGAGCGGCCCCGAGTCGGGCACCAGCCCGCCCAGAATCGCCTGTACGCGTTCGTGGAGCAGCCCCAGCCCACGCGCGATCTGCGACAGATGTGCGGAACCCGATGTGATCTCCATCTGCACCAGGCGCACGTAGCGATGATGATCCTCGATGAAGTCGAGGTACGCGTCGATGAAGCGGTGCAGGCGTTCGGAGGGATCTCCTCCGGCTTCCGCAGCCTCCAGCACGCGGGCATGCGCAGCGTAGTAGCGGTCCAGCACCCGCTCGAAGAGATCGTCCTTGCTCTTGTAGTGGTAGAAGACGGACGCCTTCTTCACGCCGGCGCGCTCCGCCACGTCCCGCACGCTCACCCCGGAGATGCCGCGCGCCGAGAACAGCTCGTCGGCCGCCTCCAGGATGCGCTCCGCCGCGTCCTCGCCCGCCATGCCGGGGATTCAAGCGCATACTGACCGAACGGTCAACATGATTCGGACTGCCAAGTCTGCGAAAGTCCATGAACATCAAAATTACTTGATTTTGCGCTTGCATCTCCCGAATCCTGGGCGTATCTACATTTGACCGATCGGTCAGTACAGGAAAGGGGCAGGGAACCATGCAGCGTGTAGTCGGTGGCGAAGTGGTGGCGGCAATGCTCGCCCGCGAAGGGGTCACGAAGGTCTTCGGGATCGTCGATGGAACGTACATGGGGCTCTACGCGAGCTTCGCGAAGTACGGCATCGAGCTGGTCTCGCCGCGGCACGAGACCAGCGCCGCGCACATGGCCGGCGCGTACGCGCGGCTGACCGGCAAGCTCGGCGTGTGCATCGCCAGCAACGGCCCGGGCGTCGCCAACATCCTGCCCGGCATCGCCGTGGAGAACGGCGAGGGCAACCGCGTGCTCGTCATCACCAGCTCGCGGCGGCAGGGCATCACCTACCCCGACCGCGGCGGCGCCTTCCAGTACTTCAACCAGATCGGCGTCACGCGCGCCATGACCAAGTGGAGCGGCGCTGTCCCCGACTTCGCGCGTATCCCGGAGCTCATGCGCCGCGCATTCCGCGTCGCATACCACGGCCGCCCCGGGGTCGTGCACGTCGACGTGCCGGAAAACGTGATGAACGGCGCATTCGAAATCGCCGACGACTACCTGCGCGAGCCGCACGAGTACCGGCGCACGGCGCCCATCGCGCCGCCGCACGACGACGTCGCGAAAGCGGCGGACATGCTCCGCACCGCCAAGCGGCCGCTCATCCACGCAGGCAGCGGCGTGGTGCATGCGCGGGCATACGACGCGCTCGGCAAGCTCGCGGAGCTTCTGCAGGCACCGGTCAGCACGAGCTGGGGCGCACGCGGCGCCCTCCCGGAACAGAATCCCCTCGCCCTCCCGACGAGCGCGATGGAAGCGCAGAAGGAAGCGCGCACCGCCGCCGACGTGGTGCTGGTGATCGGCTCGCGCCTGGGCGAGACGGATTGGTGGGGCAAGGCTCCCTACTGGGGCGCGCCCGGCGAGCAACGCTTCATCCAGGTCGACAGCGATGAGGAAGTGCTCGGCGTGAATCGCCCCACCCAGCTCACCATCCTGGCCGACGCCGGCGCGTTCATGCACGCGCTGGCGCGCGAGCTCGGCAACAAGACGACCGACGAGACGGTGAAGAAGTCACGTGCGGACCAGCTGGCGAAGCTCGCGGAAATCAAGGCCACTACGCGCAAGGAGCTCGACGCGGCACTCGACAACAAGGCCACGCCCATGGGCCCCGCGCACGTGCCGCATACGGCGCGCCGGCTGCTCGACGACAGGGACATCGTGGTCGTCGACGGCGGCAACACCGCAGTGTGGAGCCAGTTCTTCTTCGATGTGAGAAAGCCCGGCACCGTGCTCGGCACCTTCAAGCTCGGCATGCTCGGCGCCGGTCCAGGCCAGGCGCTCGGCGCGCAGATCGCGCATCCCGATCGCCGCGTGATGTGCATCCTGGGCGACGGCGCGATGGGCTTCCACTCGCAGGAGCTGGAGACCGCCGTGCGGAACAACCTTCCGGTCGTATTCGTCGTGCTCTGCGACAAGCAGTGGGGCATGGTCAAGCTCACGCAGCAGTTCGCTCTGGGCGGCGTGCGCGAAGTGCTGGGCGTGGAGGAACAAGGCACGATCAACACGGACTTCTCCGAGATCCGCTTCGACGACCTGGCCCGCGCCATGGGCGCCCACGGCGAGCGTGTCGCCGATCCGGCCGAGCTCGAGGGCACGCTCAGGCGCGCTCTCGAAGCGAAGAAGCCGGCCGTCGTGCATGTGGACGTCGACCCGATGCTGCACCTGTGGGCGCCCGGTCTGCAGGCGTTCAAGGACATGCACCAGGAGCCGGCGGGGTGAGCGCGCGCCCGGCGGTGCTCGTAACCGGCGCGGCGGGCTACATCGGCGGTCTCACGATTGCGGCGCTCTCCCGGCGCCGCGACGAGCTATCCGCGCTGGTGGCCCTCGACGTGAAGGACGCGGCGGACAAGCTCGACGGCGTCGACTACGTCACGCTGAGCGTCACCGACGACAAGCTCGCCCAGGTCATCGAGCAGCACGGCGTGGATACCGTCGTGCACCTGGCTTCGGTCGTGCGCCCGCCGAAGCACGGCGGCGACGACCTCGCCTACCAGGTCGACGTGCTCGGCACGAAGAACGTGCTGGAAGCCTGCGTGGACAAGGGTGTGCGCCGCCTGATCGTGACCAGCAGCGGCGCGGCCTATGGCTACCACGCGGACAGCCCGCCCTGGCTCACCGAAGACGACCCGGTGCGCGGCAACGAGAGCTTCGCCTACTCCTGGAACAAGCAACTGATCGAGGAGATGCTCGCGGACTACCGCAGGACCCATCCGGAGCTCGCCCAGCTCGTCTTCCGCCCCGGCACGGTGATCGGCGAGACCGTCTCGAGCCCGGTCACCGACCTGTTCGAGAAGCCCGTGGTGCTCGGCGTGCGGGGCTTCGATTCGCCGTTCGTGTTCATCTGGGACGACGACGTGGTCGAGTGCCTCGAGCGGGGCGTGTTCGGCGAGCAGACCGGCATCTACAACCTGGCCGGCGACGGTGCGCTCACGCCGCGCGAGATCGCCCGGCTGCTCGGAAAGCCGTACCTGCCGCTGCCGGCGAGCGCGATCACGCTCGCATTGTCGGCGCTGCAGCGCCTGGGAAGGAGTGCACGGGGCCCGGAGCAGATCGACTTCCTGCGCTACCGGCCGGTGCTGTCGAACCGCCGGCTGAAGGCCGAGTTCGGCTACACGCCGCGCTACTCGTCGCGCGAGGCGTTCCAGAAGTACGCCGCGCACAAGGCACACTCATGAAGAGCTTTTCGGACAAGGTCGTGGTGGTCACGGGCGGAGCGGGCGGCATCGGGCGTGCGCTCTGCCGGCGTTTTCTGCGGGCCGGCGCGCACGTCGCCGCGCTGGATCTCGACGCCGAAGCGCTTTCGGAAATCGAGAGCGAGGGCGTGCTCGCGCTCCGCTGCGACGTCACGAATGCGGAGGACTGCGAACGCGCCGCCGGCGCTGTGCGCGAGCGCTGGGGCGGCATCGACGTACTCATCAACAATGCCGGGCTCGTGCACCGCAGCAGCTTCCGCGACACCGACGTGAGCGTGTTCCGCCGCGTCATGGAAGTGAACTATTTCGGTTCGCTGAACGTCACCAAGGCCGCACTCGAGTCGCTGATCGCGCGGCGCGGGCTGATCATCGTGACTTCGAGCATCGCCGGGCTGGTGCCGCTCTACGGCCGCAGCGGCTACTCGGCGAGCAAGCACGCGCTGCACGGTCTGTTCGAGACGCTGCGCTCCGAGCTGGAACCCGACGTGGGCGTGCTCATGGTGTGCCCGTCCTTCACCCAGAGCGGCTTCGAACAGCGCGCGCTCGACGCCCACGGCGGTCGCGTCACCCGCGGGCGCTCACGTGTTGGCGGCGAAGCGACGCCCGAGAGCGTCGCCGACGCCGTCTTCGACGCAGCCGCCAACAATCGCCGACTGCTCGTGCTGTCGCCAGTCGGCAAGCTCGCCGTGTGGCTGTCGCGCGTCGCGCCCGCGCTCTACCAGCGGAACATGGTGAGAAAGCTCGCGAACGAGCTGGGCCAGAGCTAGCGCGTCGGCAGCTCCGCGACGGGCGTCGACGCGTCGAGGTACTTCTTCAGCTTGCCGGTGAGGTAGTCCTTGGCCTTGCCGCGCCAGAGCATACCCGGGTCCTCGCCGGAGAAGCGCACGCTCTTTTCGCCCACGTCGACGGCGCCCTCGATGCTGACGACCATGTACTTGCCGCGGATGTTCGCGCGGTCGTCGCCGTCCCAGGTCACGTTGATGCCGTGCTTGTTCTGGAGGTAGTCGCCGAGCGCGTGGATGCGGGCGCGGGCGTCCTCGATGGGCAGGCTGTGCGGATAGTCGATCTCGAAGGCCATGACGACGGCGACCGTACTACGTGCCCTTCGACGAAAGCGAGCCGCGGCGGAGGCCAGCCGAGACCGCTCGCGTCCCGACTCACACCACCTCCCGCCAAGCGCCTGTTTTCGCCTCCAAGCTCCGCTTGGCGCCATTTCCAGGCACCCAGCGCGCCACCGCTTGACACCACTGCCCCTCAGTGGTCTAGTGGCTGAGCCACTGGTTCACCGGGTAACCCATGACCGCCGTCCAACCGCTCGAACGCCGCTCGCTGGTCGATCTGCTGACCGAAAAGCTCCGCGAGGAGATCCTCAGCGGCCGCTACAAAAAGGGCGCCACGCTGCCACCCGAGCGCGAGCTGGCCGAGTCGCTGCGCGTCAATCGCACCTCGCTCAAGCACGCGCTGATGCGCCTGGAGCAGCTCGGCCTGATCGCCATCCGCCACGGCATCGGCTCGATCGTGCTGGATCCGACGGAGACGGCGGGCGCCGAGCTCATCGCGCACCTAGTGTTCCGCGAGCAGGGCATCGACGGCAAGATGCTCGGCGATCTCATCGAAGCGCGCACGCTGCTGGGCGGCTTCCTGGCGCGGCTCGCGGCGGAGCGCTGCCATCCCGAGGATCTCGACCGCATGGACGCGCTCATCGCCGAGCTCGCCGACGAGTCGCTTCCGCCCGCGGACGTGCAGCGGGTGGAGCTCGAGTTCTTCCGCGCGTCGCTCTTGGCCACGAACAACAAGGTCTTCGCGCTGCTCGCGAACTCGATGTTCTCGGTCTATCGCTCGCGCGCCTCGATGTTCGAGGACGCCTTCATCGACCGGGCCTTCGTGCACCAGTCGGTGACGCGCATCCGCGATGCCATCGAGGACGGCGACAGCACTGGCGCCGAGCGCGCCGCACTCGAATATCTCCGCGAGAACGGCGAGCGACTGGTCACCGCCGCGGTCAGCCGCATGAGCGAAGAGCCGAAACGCGAAAAGGGCAGGAAATAGCCCTCGAGGGAGGCCCCGATGAGCATCGGACTACACGGATTCAGCGAGACGATGAGCGGTACCTGGACGCCGGTCGACGGCAGCGGTCGCCGCGTGCTGTCGTTCAGCGTCGACGCCGACGCCACGAACGCCCTTCTGTACCTGAAAGACGGCGCGATGGAGCTTTCCGGCACCATGCGCGCCGAAGGGCTCGCCACCGAAGCACCGGCTGAGGGGACGCTCGAGGTGCAGCCGCTGCGCCGCCGCATCGCCTACAGCCTCGAGTTCAAGGGCGACGACGGAAAGCTGTACCGCTTCGACGGGCGGAAGACGCTGTCCTTGTTCCGCCCGCTCAAGGGCGCCACCACCCTGCCGGGCGAGCTCACCGACCGCCACGGCGCGCTCGTCGGCCGCGCGCTGGTTCGCTTCGACCTGCGCCGCGATCTCGTGAGCTTCCTCCGCACCTTCCGCCCCGCGCGTAGCGAACCGCGCCAGCTTTCCCCGAAGACGACATGACCACGACCTCCCCTGATCTGGTGCAAATCTCGGCCAAGCCCGCGGAAGCGCCGCCCGCGGAGCTTCCCGGCGAGCGCGCCCGCGCCGTGTTCGGCGAGCGCGGCCTCACCGTCGCCCGCGCGCTGGCCGAGGCCGTGCTGCCGTCCGGCACGCTTCTGCCCGCCGCCGACGAACGCACTCTGGATCGCTGGGCCGGCGCCGTGCGCTACTTCGGAGTCCCCGAGTCGGCCTTCCCGCGCCTGCTCGATCTGCTGGAGGTGGCGACCCTGCCCCGCTACAGGAAGCGCTTTACGCAGCTTTCCAGACAGGACCGCGCGGACTTCGTCTTCAGCTGGCACGACAAGGATCCGCTGCGCCGCGCGCTGTTCCTGGCGCTCGTCTACCCGCTTCGCAACGCCCACTTCGACGACAAGGGCGTCTACCAGAAGCTCGGCTGCGTCTGGGAAAACCCCGCCGTCGCCGACGCCACGCCGCGCTGGATGCAGCAGGTGAGCTCCGCTGCCGATCTCGACGAGGAGGAGATCGAGTGCGAGGTCGTCGTGGTGGGCACGGGAGCGGGGGGTGCGGTGGTCGCCAAGGAGCTGGCCGAGCGCGGGGTGGCCGTGCTGCTCGTGGAAGAAGGCGAGTACTACCAGCGCAAGGACTTCATCCGCCGCTCGATGCCGGGCATGCGCCGCCTGTACAAGAACGGCGGACTCACCGGCGTCGTGGGCAACTGCGTGATCCCGATCCCGCTCGGCAAGAACGTCGGCGGCTCCACCACCATCAACACCGGCACCTGCCTGCGCGCACCCGACTGGATCCTCGACCGCTGGCGGAGCGAGCATGGCCTCTCCGACTTCACGCCCGACTACCTCGGCCAGTTCTACGACAAGGTCGAGTCGACGCTGGAGGTCGCTCCCGCAACGGAGAAGGCCAACGGCGCGCCCGCCCGGGTCGTCGCAGAGGGCTGCGACGCGCTCGGATGGAGCCACTTCCCCGTGCCACGCAATGCGCCGGGCTGCGACGGACAGGGAGTCTGCCAATGGGGCTGCCCGACCGAGGCCAAGCGCAGCATGAACGTGTCCTACGTACCGATGGCGCTCGAGCGCGGCGCAGCGCTCGTCACGGGATTGAAGGTCGAGCGCGTCCTGGTCGAAAACGGGCGCGCCGTCGGCGTGAGCGGGCGCGCCGTCGCCAACGGCCGGCAAATCCGCGTCCGCGCGCGCGGCGTGGTGCTCGCGTGCGGATCGATGGCCACACCCGCGTTGCTCCTGAAAAACCGCCTTGCCAACTCCAGCGGCCAGGTCGGCAAAAACCTCACCATCCACCCCGCCACCGGCGTCAGCGCGCTGTTCGACCGCGACATCCGCGGCTTCGAGCACGTGCCGCAGGGCCACGGCGTCGACCAGTTCCACCGCGACGGCATGCTCATGCTCGGCGCCGGCGCGCCGCTCGACATGGGCGCGAACATGTTCCCCTACGTGGGTGACCGCTACATGGAGCTGATGCAGCGCTACGATCGCATCGCCTCCTACGGCGTGATGGTCGAGGACCGCCCCAACGGGCGCATCGTGCTCGGCCCCGGCGGAGTGCCGATCCCGCTCTACCGCCTCGGCAGGCACGAGCGGCGCCTGCTCGCCCGCGGCAGCGCCGCGGTGGCGCGTATCTTCCGCGCCGCCGGCGCGCGCGAGATCTTCACGGAGATCAAGGGCCACGAGGAGCTCGCGACCCTCGAGGACATCGAGCGGCTCGAGCGGAGCTGCCCGAGCCCGCTCGACATCATCATGATCGCCTTCCACCCCCTCGGCACCTGCCGCATGGGCGCCGACCCGGAGAAGAGCGTCGTCGACAGCTACCACGAGACGCACGACGTACCCGGGCTGTACATCGTCGACGGCTCCGTCGTGCCCACCAGCATCGCCGTCAACACGCAGCTCACGATCATGGCGCTCGCCACGCGCGCGGCATCGCTGATCGCCGAACGGTTCAACTAGAGCGCCGCACGCCGCGGACGGGGGCAGGGCCTGCTCTGGGGTGGTCGACGGCTGGCGCTGCGACGGCAACACTGTCTACCAGCGCGATCACGACACGCACGGCAAGGGCGCCTTCTGCCTCGGCTGCCAACTCGATGCGAGCGGAGCACCTTTCACCAGATACGGCCGCGTGTGCCCCGAGTTCTAGCGGGTTCCCGTCGCACCCCGCCGGCGAGTGACCACGCGGCGGTCTACTTCTCGATCATCTTGTCGCCGAACAGATCCTTTTCGAGCTTCTTCATCCTGTTCGACAGCGTCTTCTTCTTGAACAGCGAGTAGCTGACCATGGCCTTTCCGGCGAGCGCGGCGTCGAGCTTGACGCCGCCGATCTTGTCGATGCGGTAGCCCTGCTCCACCTTTCCGCCGCGCGGGTCGGAGGTGTACAGCACCGTGTCGTAGCTGCCGTTGTTGTCGGTGTCGTAGTAGGCCCAGGCGAGGCCGTTGCGCTGGAAGTAGGCGAACTCGGCGTCGACCTTGCCCTTCTTGACGAGCTTGTTCACGTCGAGCTTCTTCAGCGACTTGAAGCGCAGCGTGCTCTCGTCCAGGTCCACCAGGTAGCCATCGCTCCCCTGCCCCTGCGCGACCACGACCGAGCGTTTCTCCGCTTTCGTCTTCATCAAGGAGAAGCCCACACCGCGGTGGTCCTTGATCGGATCCGGAAAGGAGCCGAGCCCTGCATCCGACGCCGAGAGGATCGACAGGAAGCTCTTGTCGACCATCGTGCGCAGCCGCGCGGCCATCGCGCCGTGCCCGAGCAGCTCCGGTCGGATCAGCTTGCGGCCGATGTCCTCCGGCGCCGGTGTGCGCTTGCCGTTGGCGTCGACGTGCCAGGCCTCGGCCGCGACGTAGAGCCGCGTCCTCGGCGAGTGCAGCACCAGATCCATACGCCCGTCGTTGTCCGTGTCGTACCAGACCCACATGTGCGTGCTCTGCGTGATGATGGACGCCTCCGGGTCGAGCACGCCGGGCTTGAGCGTCTTCTGCAGGTCGAACGTGAACGGCAGCGAGCTCACGGAATTCTGGTCGGCGTCCAGCACGAGCCGCGTGCTGAAGGCGTTGGAGACGCGGATGGCGTCCTTCACGCCGTCGTGATCCGAGATCCTCCGTCATGCCCTTGCCGGTGCTGCCGACCGCATCGGGCAGCGTGTCGCCGAGCGACGACGAGGCCTCCACGTAGCGGTCGGGAAACGCCGCCGAGGCCACTCGCTGCAGCCGCTGGCGGAGCGATACGTCCTTCATCAGGCTCATGCGGATCACGCGCCCGCTGATGAGCGAGTCGTCTTTTTCGAGCGCGCCGCTCTTGTCGATTCGGTAGGCCGCGCTGGCGCGCCCGGTCGTGCCCTGGTCCACGAGCAGCACGTCGTAGCGCCCGTCGTTGTCCGTGTCGTACCAGACCAGCGAGCGCCCCTCGAGCCTGAGGTAGACGACCTCGGCGTCGAAGTCGCGCTTCTTGTACGTGTCGGCGAGATCGGGCAGCGCGCTCTTTCCCTTGTAGCTGTTCTGGTCGAGATCCATGAACACCGCCGCGCTCTGCCGCGTGCAGTAGAAGCAGGCGCGCCGGCCCTGCAGGAGCAGCACGTCGACCTTGCCGTCCAGGTCGGCGTCCTCGTAGCTCGCGTCGCCGCCGCCGTCGCGCCACGGGTCGGGCACGAGCTGGGCGGGTTTGTCCGGATGATGCGCCAGGAACTTCCGGATCTCGTTGACGTGGACGTGGAAGCTCAATAGCCCTCCCGTCCGCGGGTCCTTGTTGGAAAAGGCGTTCAGCCCGACAAGCTCGCCGCCGTTGGTCACCAAAGGTCCGCCGCTGTCGCCGGGCAGGATGTTGCAGGTCGACTGGATGACGAGCCCGAGGTTCTGCTTGTCCAAAAACTTCTTGAACTGCGCGGAGGCTTTCTGGCCCGCCGCGTCGCTCTTGAAGCTGGCAAGCGTCGCCAGGTGATCGGACAGCTTGCCGAGTGCGGAGATCTCGCCGGCCTTGATCGCCCACAGCATTCCCGCACCCGCGTTGCCGATCGCGATCACCGGCTCGCCCGGGATCGGCTTCTTGCCCGCCAGCGGCACGAACGGCAGCTTCTTCGGCGCGTGCTCGATCTTGAGCAGAGCCAGATCCCGCAGCTTGTCGTCCTTGTAGACGTACGCGACGTACTGCTTCTTGTCGCGCTCCATGCCGCCGCTGCTCTTGTCGATATGGCCGAGCACGATCTTGACGTGCGTCTTGAAGTTCTCGGTGGTGCCGTGCTCGATAACGTGGTGGTTCGTCAGCACCCAGCCGGCCGGGTCGATGATGACGCCGCTACCGAGCCCGCCGTTCACCCGCACGATCACCGTGGCCGGCGCCACAGTGCGGTACACCTCCTCGGCGCTCTTCGGCGGGCGCGGCGCCGAGCGCACCACGCCGAGGCTGTCCGGCGCGACCGCGTTGCGCGCACGGCGATCGATCAGCTTCGGGCTGGCAACGCGCTCGCTCTTCGGGATGGCCTGCTTGTTCTTTTCGAGCTGGGTGGTCTGGGTGACCGCGCTGCTCTCCTCGTGCTGGGCGGGCGCGGCCGGCGGCGGCGCTGCGCCCCCGCAACCCACGCCCCCCGCGGCGAACGCGAGCAGCAACGCCCAGAGACCGGTCCTGCCCGAAACTCCGAAAGCATCCACGACGACACTCCTCCGTTGGGCCCCCACGCGCCGGGAACCCGCCTAATAGCCAGCAGCCCAGCCTAGCAGAGCGCCGGCCGCGGCTCATGGCTCTGGACACGCGCCGCCGGAGCGGACATGACAGCGACGTGACCGCGAGCACGATGGGAAGCAAGGCGACGAAATGACGTGGGAAAACGCCTGGCGGGAAGGCAGGACAGGCTGGGATGCGGGCGGCTCGCCGCCGGCACTGCTCGAGCTATTGCGTTCGGGCTCGCTGCCGGAGGGGCGCGCGCTCGTGCCGGGATGCGGCACTGGCTACGACGTGCTGACGCTCGCCTCGGAGCGGCGCGCGGTGACCGGGCTCGATGTGGCGCCCACGGCGGCCACGCGCTTCGAGACGCTGCGCCGAGAGCTCGGCGTACCGGAAGCGCAGGCGCGCGTCGTCGTGACCGACTTCTTCGACTTCGAACCGGACGACCGCTTCGAGCTGGCGTGGGACTACACGTTCTTCTGCGCCATCGACCCCGAGCGTCGCGCGGCGTGGGGGCGGCGCATGGCCGAGCTGATCGCACCGGGCGGGCTCGTCGTGTCGCTGGTGTTCCCCGTCGTGCCCGGCGCGCCGCCCGATCGCGGCCCGCCCTACGCCATCCACCCCGACGACCTGGGCGCGGCGCTCGGCGACGCGTTCGAAAGCGTGTCGGTCGAGCCCGTCACCGAGAGCCACTCCGGGCGCGAAGGCAAGGAGCTGCTCGCCCGCTGGCGCCGTCGCGAGTCGGTGTAGACTCGTGGGCATGTTGCGCCGCACGCTGCTTCTCGCACCGGTTCTGCTTGCCTTCGCCGCCTGCGGCGGGCCGAGCTCGACGCTGCACACACTGCACCCGCCGACCGGCAAGGGCAATGTGGACTTCCAGGTGGAAAATCGCAGCGACGTGCCCATCAACAATTTCTACCTGGCGCCGACGGCGCGCCTGCGCGCGGCCCACGTGGAGCGGCTCGACCCCGACTCGCCCGACGCCGCCACCGCGTGGGGCCCCGATCGCCTGCCCGGCTCGGCGCTGGAAGTCGGCGGTCGCGTGCGGATCGCGGTACCGGAGCCGGGCCGCTACGACGCCCGCGCGGTCGACCGCGATGGCCGTTACCAGCACGTCGGCGGGCTCAGGCTCGGCGCCGGCGGCAAGTACATCCTCGAGTTGCACGAGGGCGGCTGGCGCCGGGCGCAATAGCGCGCCGAATAGGATCGACCGCCCGGGCGTTCGGAGCACATGGCGCCGCCTTCCGTGATCACGCGCCGCGCGTTCTCGCTGGGCGCGCTGGCCGCGCTCGCCGCGCCGGAGGTGCGCGCATCAGGCCTGTCGTCGCTGCCGCACGTGTCGCTCGGCTGCTTTCCGACACCGGTCGATCACGCCGAAGAGCTCGGCGAGCACCTCGGCATCGCGCGGCTCTACGTCAAGCGCGACGACCTGGGCGGAAAGCCGTACGGCGGCAGCAAGCTGCGCAAGCTCGAACCGCTGCTCGGCCAGGCGCTGGCGCAGAAGCGGCAGCTCGTCGTGACGTTCGGCGGCGTCGGCTCGAACCAGGCCGTGGCGACCAGCGTCTACGCCTCGCGCCTGGGGATGAAGACGCTGCTGTTGCTCCTGCCGCAGCCGCCCAGCGCGGAAGTGCGTGAGAACCTCCTCGCCGACGCGAGCTATGGCGCCGAGCTCCGCATGTCGCCGGGACAGAGCGGACAGCGCGCCGCCGCGCTGCACCTCGCCGCCGCCCGCGGCGAGACGCCGTACATCATACCGATGGGCGGCTCCTCGCCGCTCGGCAACTCGGGCTTCGTGAAGGCGGCGCACGAGCTCGCCGCGCAGGTGCGAGCCGGCGTGTTGCCCGAGCCGGACGTGATCTACATCGCGATGGGCACGATGGGCAGCGCCGTGGGGCTCGCGCTCGGACTGCGCGCCGCCGGCATGAAGACGCACGTCGTCGCCGTCCGCGCCTCCAACCGCGGCACGTCCACGCCCGCGCGCTTCTTCGCCCTCTCGCAACGCACCGCCGCGTTCCTCCATGCACACGACGCCGCGCTCAGCCCGCGCGCGCTGTCGCCCAGGGACGTGACCCTCGACGGCCGCCACCTCGGCCGCGGCTACGCGCTGTCCACGCGCAAGGGCCGAGCCGCGATGAACCTGGCGCGCCATCTCGCAGGCCTCGAGCTCGAGCCCGTCTACACCGCCAAGGCGCTCTCGGCGCTCATCGACGACGCCCCTCACCTGGAGAACAAGGTCGTGCTGTTCTGGAACACCCACAACTCGCGCCCGCTCGACCTGCACGACGTCGCGCCCGGAGATCTGCCACGCGCCTTCCACGGCTATTTCGCCGGATCGCGCCAGGGCGGTGCCGCCCCTTGAGGGGGTGGGTCCTGGCAGCCGCTGCGCCCGCAGCGCCGGCGCTACACCGCCGGCTGTTCGCGTCCCTGGCGCCGGCTCACGGCAAGAACCAGCCGGTGGCCTTTTTGCCGCACTCCTGGCCGTCGAGCCAGCTGATGGTCGCATGCGTGGAGCCGGCGTAGCCGGGCCAGCCGGAGGTGGAGACGGTGCCGTCGCCGTTGGAGATGACGACGTGACCGAAGCCGCCGTTGCAGCTGTTGGCCTCCCAGAACAGGATTGCGCCGCAGGGCGCGTTCTCGCCGGCAGTGAGCTTGCCGGCAGCTTGAACCTGGTGCAACGCATCCTTGGCCGACGCCGCAGCGATGAGCGAGATATTCTTCCCCGCGTTCGAGTAGGCGTCGTACACGAACTTCAGACACCAGTCGCTCCACTGCGACGAGCAGCACGATAGCTGCGAGGCCTCCCACTGCAGCGCGGAGTTCGCCGTCGCGGTGCACGAATTCTTGCAGTAGTCAGGGCTACCCGAGGCCGCCGTCACGCAGCCGTTCGCGCAGTGCTGCTCGATGGTGAGCGTGCCGTTCTGGCAGTTGTAGAGCGTGTTGGCGTCGCCGTTCACGCCATCGCTGCCGCAGTACAGGCCGTTGCCGCCCGGACAGCTGCCGCCGCCGCTGCTGCCGCTGTAGCAGGTGTCCGCGGTGCCGGGCGGCGCGATCAGGCAGCCGTTCGAGCACACCTGCTTCACGGTGACAGTGCCGTTCTGGCAGTTGTAGAGCGTGTTCGAGTCGAGCCCGAGCCCGTCGTCGCCGCAATAGGCGCCGTTGCCGCCGCTCGGGCAGCTGCCGCACGAGTCGGGCGTGCCCGGCGCATTGGTTGTGCACGAACCGGGACAGACCTGGATGGCCGTGAGCGTGCCGCCCTTGCACTCGTACAGCGTGTTGGCATCGCCGTTGACGCCGTCGCCACCGCAGTACTTGCCGTCTCCATCCGGACAGCTTCCGCAGTGATCGACGATGCAGCTGCCGGAGCACTTCTTCTTCACGGTCCAGCTGCCGTTATTGCAGGTGTACAGCGTGTCCAGATTGGGAGCAGCCGGGTTCTGCGCGCTGCCGCAGTAGTTTCCGTTGCCGCTCGGACATGCAGGCGCGCCGCCAGAGCCGCTGCTGCCGCCGCTGCTGCTGCCACCGGTGGAGCTGCCGCCCGTGCCGGAGCCCGCGCTGCCGCCGCTGCTGCTACCGCCCGTGGAGCTACCGCCCGTGGAGCTGCCGCCGGTCGCCGATCCTCCGCTGCCGCCCGCAGCGGTGCCGCCGGTGTTGTGGCCGCCGCCCCCGTCGGGCCAACCCGAAGTGCTCACCCCGCCCGAGCCGCCACCGGAGCCGCCAGAGCCGCCTTGTGACGACGGGCCTCGGCCCGCCGCGCAGGAAACAAGGAACACCGCGAAAAGCCCGGACGCCAAAGCACGCATTGGTAGATCCTTCTATCCTTTCTCCGCCGAAGCGAAGGGAAAGAGAGCAAGACCCCCTTTCAAACCGTGCGTGCGGATTTCCCGCACACGGCTTACCGGTGGTCTGTCGGCGCGCAGCATTACGCGGCCTCCTGATTCCAGAAGGGCTGCTCCGGGTAGCGGACGGTGCCGCGCAGGCGGTAGAGGCCGAGGTTCTCGAAGTACTCGCGCGTCCAGCCTTCCGCCTCGCCAGCACGCAGGTGCCGCCCCTTGCGCTTGACGCGCAAGGCGCGGAGCCGGCCCACGACGTAGCGGTCGAGCTGGTTGAAGCGCGTCGCGGCATTTCCCGTGCGGAAGTAGTTGCCCCAGCCCCGCAAGACGGGGTTCAGGTCGGCAATGACATCGCGGATATCCGCGTGGCACCGTGACCTCGGAGTCAGCTGCTTCACGCGCTGCCGGATACGCTGGATCGCGCGCCGGCTCGGCCAGCGCTGGAGGAAGTAGAGGCGCTGCCCCTTCTTTTCCAGCAGTCGACCGCTCAAGCGCTTGTGCATGTGGCAGCCGAGGAAGTCGAAACCCTGCTTGCCATCGTAGAGCTCGACCCGCCTCGTCTTTTCCGGGTGCAGCTCGAGACCGAGACGCTTCAAGATGACCTTGATACGCGCTTCGGCCAGCTCGCAATCCTTCCTGGTGCGGCACACCACCACGAAGTCGTCCGCGTAGCGCACCAGCGTCCCGAGTGGGGCGCTGTGGCGTGTCCACATGACGTCGAGCACGTGCAGGTAGATATTCGACAGCAAGGGCGAGATGACCCCGCCCTGCGGTGTGCCCGCTGTCGTCTGCGAGACGACGCCGTCCTCCATCACGCCTGCTTCGAGCCACTGCCTCAGCAGCTTGAGCACCCTCCGGTCCGAGATGCGCCGAGCGACCATCGAGGCTGCAGGCTTCACTTCATGTTGCGGCCCGCGTGCTTGCTCCCCTCCAGACGGCACAGGCCGTCTGGAGGGCTTTCGACGCCCCGCTCGGGCACGAAGGTCTCCCTCCGACACCTGGGGCCTGCTACCCGGCGCACCGACGCCTACCGGGGCGGGACTTGCACCCGCTGGAGAAGCGCAGCGAGCGGCAGGCGCACTTCCCCCCGAAGGGTTCCGAACGTCCGTCGCGTCACGACGCACCATGCTTCGATTCTATCGCACCCAACCCTTGCGCCCGATGTAGGTGCGCCGGATTCGTCGGGCGGAGCGGGGGGACCCTCGGGGGGGCGGAGGGCGGCGGGTGCTGGGGCGACGGGCTGGGACGGCCGCCCGGAGCCCACCCGTGAGGGACCCCGCCGCGCGCAGCGAAGCGAGCACGGCGGGCCTGGCAGGGCCGTGCACCGACTGGGGAGCACCCAGGAATGCCCATATTTCCCAACAATTTCGTGCTGGATCGCATTTTCTTGCATAATGCATGCATTATGCAAATGTGCTGCAAATGGGCTGGCTGCGCGACCTGATGGGGGCGGTCCAGCCGCCGATCCGGAGCTTCGGCGCGCTGGCCCGAGCGGCTCTAGCGAGCCCGGACTGGCCGGCCGACACCCGGGTCCAGCCACGCTCGCTGGCCGCGATCTTCAGCAAGCTGGATCACGACCAGGAGCTCGCCTGGCTGGAGGACCGCGCCGCGGTGCAGCAGGTGCTCGCGGAGCGGCTGGGCTGCGCGCTCGCGGATCTGAAACAGGCGTCGACGGGCGCGCCCGCCGCGGCCGAAACCAGCACGCGCCGCGTGCGGCTCGATGACGCCCCGTACGCGCGCGCGCTCGATCTCGTCGACGAACCGCTGCCCCCTGGTTTCCCTCAGGAAATCACGCGCCCTTCGAGCTGGGATCGTCTGTGGTGGCACGCGCCGAAGGGATCGGGGCGCAGCCTGGCCGGGCGCTGGCTGCAGGCGCGGGGCCTTTCGGCTTTCGTCCAGGCGTCGAGCTTCCACGAGGTGAACCTGCCGCTGCGCGGCCCGGTGTTCGTAGAGCTTTCCGCGATGGATGGCAAGGCGCCAGCATGGCGGGCGCCGGTGTGCGTGGCCGCTCCGTTCCTGCCGCCGGACTCGACGGCGTGGCACGTCGTCCAGTCGCCGCCGGTGGAGAGCTACATCGACGACCTGGCGGATTGGTTGACGGATCGACTGCCTCCGGACGGACGCTTCGAACCGGTGCACGCGGTTCAGTGGATCAGGAAGGGACCCCTCGCCTCGGATGTCGTGGACACGCTGGGGGCGGCGCTGGGCCTTCTGGGGCTGGTCGATCAGCTGGGCATGAAGGCGCTGGCGGGACGCGCGCTGCCGGAGCTCGCGCGACGCTACTTTCGCGATCGGGTGGCGCAGGCGTCGGAGAAGGGCAGCGCCGACGCGGCGTGGCTCAAGCGCGCGGGCTTCGACGTGCTGCTCGGCGTGATGCGCCGCGCGCTCACCGACTCGGAGGCGGCGTGGGACACGCCGCGCAGCTTCGACGCGTGGCTCGCTCTGGTTCCGCCCGAGCAGCGCCGCGGCGGCGACCTGGAATGGATGCGGCTGTCGCTGGCGGAAAGCGGCGCGCCGGTGCGACCGTCCGACATCGAGAAGGCGGCGCGGCTGGTGCCGCCGGGCGCGTACCGCATCGTCCGGGGGCTCTCGCGAGCGGGGCTGCTCGAACCGGCGGGCGACGACCGGCTAGCGCTGGGTCCGCGCTGGCTCGCGCGCGTGCTGCTGCTGGAAGCGCGGAAATCGCTGGTCGCGGCGTCGCCGTTCGAATGGGGCGAAGCGCTGCTGTCGCCGTATGCAGCAGCCGGGATCGCGCGGGCCCTGGAACGGCGTATCGAGAGCGAGCAGGCGCCCGTGGACGAGGTGCTGGAGCTCGAAGCGGACGACAATCCCGCGGTGGTGGCGGCGCTCGAAGCGCTTTTCCGCGGCGTGGGGCTGGCGCTGCTGGGCGGCGGGGAGCTGCCCGAGGAGCAGCTGGAGGCGCTGTGGGACGAGCAGATGCGGCTTGTCGTCGAGCTACCCGGCAGCTTGCCCGAGCCGCGCGTCGGGCCCACCCCGCGGGCGTTCGACGCGGGCAGCTGGTATCTCGCGGCGCTGGCGGTCAGCGAGCAGCTGCCGGAGGGCGGCGGGCGGAAGCAGGCGCTGCTCAGGCCGTGGAACGCGACCGAGCCGCCGCGCGGGCTGCGCGAGCTGTACGATCGCGTCGCGGCCGCGGCCGGCGGGAGCGTCGCGGCCGCGGCCGGCGGGAGCGTCGCGGCGTTCGCGCTGGTCGATCGGCTGCGGGGCGCGGTGGGCAGCGTGGCGCTCGACGGCGGCGGGCCGCACGCGCTGGAGCGTCCGGGGCTGGTGCTCGACGAGGTCGCGCACGGCGTGCTCGGCTGGGAAGCGCTGGTCGACGTGGCGGCCGACGGAGTGCCGGCGCTCGCGGAGCTGGCAGAGCGCCGCCACATGCCGTGGGCCGAGGTCGCGCGTGCCATGTGGAATGCGTGGCACGAGTCGGCGCAGCCGGCCGATGATTTTCCGGCGCTGCTAGCGCCGGAAGCACCACACGCGGCGCGCTTGTGGGCGCACCTGCCGGGGCCGCTCGTGGTGCCGCTGCTCGAGCCGCGCGGCGGCGCGTCGGTACGCTTGCCGTGGAGCGCGCTGGGCGAGGAGCAGTGGGCGGCGGTGGTGGAGGGATGGGCGGCACTGCGTGCGGATGCAGCTGGGGCGCGCGCCGCGTTCGGCGCGATCCCGGAACAGCACGCGATGCTCGCGGTGGATGCCGGCGTGCTGTCGGACAACGCGGCGGATCGCGCTCTGCTCTCGGCGCTATGGGAGCGCTTTGCAGAGCAGCTCGCCCTGCGGGTCGAGTCGCGGCGCTCGGCGGGCGGCGTGTCCGCGGCCCTGCCGCTTTTGTTCGGCGCGCCGCCTTCGCAGACAGAGCGCGCGGTCGAGCTGATGGGTCCGCCGGAGCGGCTGCTCGAGCTCGACGAGGCGGAGCTGGACGGCGTGCGGCGCTGGCTGCTCGATCGCGTGCATGCCCGGACTGCGGCCTGGCGCGACGCGTATGCGCTGCTCGGGGAGGTCGAACGCGGGCTGGCGCCCGTACGGTACTGACCCGTTCTGGGCAGAGCTCCAGGGTCACGGCTTCGAGCGGCCGGAGAAGTGCTAGCCTGCGCGGCGCATGACGAATCGCTCGGTCGCAGCCAGCCTGGCGTTGTGGACCGCGGTGGTCAGCGCGGGGCTGATGCTCCTGGGGGTGTCGGCCATCCACGTCGGGCTGCTCCGGCCCATCCAGGGTTTCACCGCCTTCCTGGTGTCGTTGCTGGCGGCGCTGGTGGCGCTCGGCGTGGGTCTGCTGGGATTGTGGCGGACGCGCCGGAGCGCGGGTCGGAGCGGGCGCACGCGTGCCTGGGCCGGCGTGGTCTACGGCGCGGTGGTACTCGGGGCGATCGGCTTTCTGCTCGGCGCGGCGCGCGGGCTGCCGGCCATCAACGACATCACGACCGACACGACGCATCCGCCCGTGTTCGTCGCCGCGAAGAAGCTCGCCAGCAACGTGGGTCACGACATGAGCTATCCGGCGTCGTTCGCGGCAATGCAGAAGAAGGCATACCCGTTCGTGCAGCCGCTCCATCTCGACGTGCCGCCGAGGGTCGCCTTCGACCGCGCCGAGGCGGCCATCCAGACGCTCGGCTTCCACACGGAGAGCTCGGATCCCGCAAAGGGCCGCATCGAGGCGACGGACACCTCGACGGTGTTCCAGTTCGTGGACGACATCGTGGTGCGCGTCACACAGGATGCCGGGGGCTCCGTCGTCGACATCCGCTCGCGCTCGCGCGACGGCAAGGGCGACCTCGGCGTCAACGCGGACCGGATCCGCAGGCTGGGCGCGCTGATCGAGAAACCCGCGGCGGACGGCGAGCGCTGACACGCGCCGCGCGTGCAGCGCGTGCAGCGCGTCGCGCGGCGACGTGCGCGTGCTAGGCGGCCTCGTCCGTGGCGGGTTCGACCACCGCGACGGCTTCGCTGGGCGCGTCGTCGGCGTGGTAGTCGCCGGGCGAGGTCTCGTCCTGGCCGCGCGCGACGCCGAACAGATGAAGCGCCCAGGTGACGAGCAGCGCGACGACGAGGTTCACAATCACGCCCCACAGCGCGGCGTAGCCGGGCACGGTGAGCGAGCCGAGGTGTAGCGGCGAAGATGGTCGACTTGAAGCCGCGGGTCGATGCCATCCAGGTCCCGATGCCCATGCCCGCGGCCCAGCCCGCGACCAGGCCCCAGCGGTGCAGCTTGCTGGTGTACAGGCCCAGGATGACCGAGGGGAACGTCTGCAGGATCCACACGCCGCCGAGCAGCTGCAGCGTGATGGCGTACTTCTGGTCGGCAGGAAGATGATGAAGGCGAGCGCGCCGAACTTGACCACCAGGCTGACGAGCTTGGCCGTGCGCCGCTTCCTGCTTGTCGGTGCAGTCGGGCCGGAGGTACTCCCTGTAGATGTTGCGCGTGAACAGGTTCGCCGCGGCAATGCTCATGATCGCGGCGGGCACCAGCGCGCCGATGGCGATGGCGGCGAAGGCGAAGCCGGCGAACCACGGACGGGAAGGCGTACAGGAACAGCGCGGGCACGGCGTAGTCGGCGTGGTACTGTTTGAAGCCGGCGGCGAACTGCGGCATGTCGGCGACGCCCGACGCGAGGGCCATGTAGCCGAGCAGCGCGATCAGGCCGAGCAGAAACGAGTAGGCCGGCAGCATCGCGGTGTTGCGCTTGATGACGTCGCGGCGGCTCGAGCTGAGCACGCCGGTCACCGAGTGCGGATACAGGAACAGCGCCAGCGCGGAGCCGAAGGCGAGCGTGGCGAAGGCGCTGTACATGCCGAGATTGCCGCCGCTTGGGCGCGGGCAGGATCAGCTTCTTCGCCGGCACCGCCGCGAAGATGTGGCGCGTAGCCGCCGAGCTTGGCCGGGATCGACGATCACCGCCGCGATCACGGCGATGTAGATGATGAGATCCTTGACCACGGCGATCATCGCCGGCGCGCGCAGGCCGCTCTTGTAGGTGTAGGCCGCCAGGATCGACGAAAGCGATGATGAGCGGCATGTCGGCCATGATGCCCTGGCCCTCGACGCCCATCGCCGCGATCACGACCTGGATGCCGACGAGCTGCAGCGCGATGTACGGCATGGTTGCCAGGATGCCGGTCAGCGCGACCACGAGCGCCAGCGTGGGGCTGTCGAAGCGACCGCGCACGAAATCCGAGGCAGTGATGTAGCCGTGGCGACGCGACACGCTCCACAGCCGCGGCATCACCACGAACACGAACGGGTACGCGATGATGGTGTACGGCATCGCGAAGAAGCCGAGCGCACCGGCGCCGAACACCAGCGCGGGTACCGCGATGAACGTGTACGCGGTGTACAGATCGCCACCGAGCAGGAACCAGGTGACGAGCGTCCCGAAGCGGCGTCCGCCGAGCCCCCACTCGTGCAGCTGGTCGAGATTGCCGGCGCGCCAGCGCGAGGCGACGAAGCCGAGCACGGTCACCAGCCCGAAGAGCAGAATGAAGACGATCAGCGCCGGCCAGTTGACCATCGGCTACCGCGACTCCCGCGTAGCGAAGTAGACGACGGCGGTAATCAGCGCGCCGATGCCGATCCACAGGAACAGGTACCAGTAGAAGAACGGGAAGCCGCCCAGCTCGGGAGTCGAGCTTGTTGTAGAACGGCACCCACAAGCGTCGCGACGAACGGCACCAGGAGCAGCAGGTACCAGCCCCACTTCTCCTTCTTCGGCGCGTCGCTGTCCCCGGAAGGTTCCCTCTCCACGTCCCTTCGTCTCCGGCGCGGGACGATATCATCTTATGGAGGCGTGCGGGCCGTTTGCCGATGGGTGTAGTCTCGCTGCCGGATCTGGCGCCGCGCCCCGGAGGAAGTCGATGGACTGGTACACCCAATCGTTCGTTGCCTGCGCTCCCTGGAGCTACGTCCTGATGTTCGGGCAGACCATGTTGATCGCGATGCTGATCGAGCGGACGCTCTTTCTGACGCTGAAGGCGCGCCTGAACGAGCGGGCGTTCATGGCGCAGATTCGCAAGCTGGTGGTTTCTGTTAACCGCGACCGCGCCGAGAAGCTCACGCAAGCCGCGGGCAACGTGCCCATCGCACGGGTCTGCAGAGCGGGGCTCCAGGCGCTCGAGCGCGGACGCGAGAGGCCAGCTGGAGCAGTCTCCGTCCGGTCAGTCGCGCGCGCGAGCGCTCTGCCGGCGGGGTGTGCGACGACGCCTGGCGCGGGGGCCACGGCCGGGCACGCCGTGCTTTGCGTGCATCAGCGCCAGCCGCTCGGCGAGCTGGGCGGATAGCAGCGGCGGTACGGCATTGCCGATCATCGAGTAGCCGTCGACGATGCCGGCGGTGCGGAAGCGGAAGAAATCGGGGAAGGACTGCACCCGGGCCGCTTCGCGCATGCTGATGGGGCGATCTTCCCAGGGGTGGAAGTAGCCGTAGGTGTCCTTGCCGATGTGCGCGACGATGGTCTTGCACGGACGGTTGGCCGAGAGCCGCTCGAACCAGTCGCCGTGCTGCTCGAAGCCGCGCGCGAGGTAGCCGGACGAGAGCAGGTGGTGCGCCTCGTCCAGCTCCGCTTCCTCCATCATCAGCCGCAGCAGCAGGCCGCCGTCCACGCGGCGCAGCAATGCCTGCACCTCGCCGGGGGGCGGCAGGTCCACGAGCGCGGCGGTGCGCTGGCGCTTCTCGAGCGCGGCGAGCAGCGCGCGAAGCTCCGCGAGCGTCGGCGAGCTTCTGAGCTTGTAGTCCATCCAGCGCTGGCCGGGGCCGAACTTTCTCATCAGCGCCTGGTCGTCGGGGCGCGCGCGGCGGACGATGTGCGCGTCGGTGCGCGGCGGGCATTGGGTCGTGCCCGGAGCGGGTTGGCGTACAAAGCGAAGGTAGCGGAGCTCGGCCGCGGGCAGGCGCTCGTCGATGAGCGTGTAGGCGTCGACCTCGTGGTCGGGGCGCGCGCCGCCGTCGCCGAACGCGAACTCGCCGGGCGGCGCGAGGCCGGACAGCGCTACCGAGAGCGGCACGTCGTCCATCGGCGGGAGATCGAAGAACTCGCGGGCGGCGTCCTTCGAGCCAGGCCCGGCGCGGAAGCCGACCATCAGGTAGCGCTGCCGGTCCTGCGGCACCGCATGCTGGCGCGCCTTGATCACGCGCGACCCGACTTCGTAGGAAAGCTCGCTGCCCGACAGCGCCGCGATCGCTTCGGCGAGCACCGCCGCCGCGTCGAGCTGGCCATTCGGCGTGCGCAGCACGGACGAGAAGTGCGACACGTTCTCGAAGATGAAGGCGTCGGGGCGAAGCGCTTCGAGGAACAGCACGTACTTGTGCAGGAGCGCGTTGCGCTCGTCGCCGTAGTGGTCGCTGGTCCAGGCCGAGGCGCCCTGCTCGCGCAGCCGCTCGAGCACGGCGCGGCCGATGCGGCTGAAGCCCTTGCACGGCGGGCCGCCGAGCACGAGCTGGACGCGCCGGCCGTCGTCGTAGAGCTCGCGCAGGCGCGCTTCGGCTTCCAGCGAACACGCGGCACGCAGGCTGTCGCGGCGCGCGCGCCAGCGCACCCACAGCTGGCGCAGCTCGCGGCCCGGCTCGCTCTCGAGGAAGGCGACCAGCGTGCCGGCTCGCTTCGGCACGACGCGGTGCTGGCCACGGCCGCGACGCTTGGCTCCCTGCCCGAGGCGCTCGAGCCCGCTGTCCCAGAGCTCCTCGGCGCCTTGCCTGAGCGCGCGCACCACGGGAACCTCGAGCGACGCATCGGCGGGCGCGATAAGCTCGTACTCCTGTTGCCACGGCTGCGCGGCCAGCTCCGCCGTGCGCAGCGACGCGAGACCGATACGCGCAAGGAAGCCGCGGCAAACCGCCAGGGACAAGACCTTCGAATCCACGCGGGCGAGCGCGGCGCGGAAGCGCGGCGAGTCGACCAGCTTGCGCCGTGCGGTGTCGTAGTCGGCGTCGATCGTGCGGAGACCGGAAAGGAACGGGCCCAGCCCGACCTTGCCGAGCTCCTTTTCGAGCGCCGCCTCCCCGCGCGCCAGCGCCAGGTGCGTCAGGTAGTAGAAGAGGATCTCGCTCGGATGGTGGAACCAGGAGATGTCGCACTGCCGCCCCGTCGGCACGCGCCCGGAACGCGACGGGAAGTTGTCGTTGTAGCAGCGCAGCGCGACCGCGTCGTTGTCGATGCCGAGCACCGTATCGTACGTGGTAGGCCCGCCCGCGAGTTCGAACCCGAGCGAAAGCCCGCCACAGCCGCAGAACAGATCGACGACGCGGACGCGCATGGGCGAACGCCACCGTAGCTCCTGGGCTCCATCGCGGTCAACGCGCGGCTGCCCGCGGACCGGCGGTCAGGGCTGGTACACCTCGACCGTCCAGGCCTTGATCCGGTCCCGGTCGCGTTGCAACTCGAAGCCCCAGTTGCCCAGCGGGTCGTCCGCATCGAAATACATGTCCTGGCAGAAACGGCCGGACCCGCGCAGGTGGGGCGCGGACAGCCGCACCTCGCCGGCTTCCGACTTCTGGCCCGAGGTCAGGCGGAGTGTCTTGATGGGCGCTGGAGGCCGCACCACGACCTCCATCTTCCCGAGCTGCTCGCCCTGGGTGTAGTCGAAGCACACGCCGAAGGAATGTGCGATGTCCCCCTTCCTGGCGGCAACGCGGGGCAGGCGTGTAGCCGGCGCCTTGATCGCAAGGTGCCCGGTCGGTTTGCGGAGGAGCGTCCCGAGCTGCGCGTTCGTCACCGTGCCGCCCCTCTTGCACGCGAGCAGCACGAGCACCAGGAAGACAAACGACCCCAGCGCGAAGCCCCGATTCTTCACGGCGGGAAGGCTACCGGAACCACGACGGCGGGACAATCACCGCAGGCCGCGCCGTGGCACGGCGGTTAGTGCAGGAACAACCTGAGCGCCGACTGCACGACGACCATGCCGTACTGATCAGCGGCGGCGGTGACGTCGGCGTCGCGCACCGAGCCGCCCGCATGCACGACGTAGCGGACATTGCTGCGGCTGGCACGGTCGATGTTGTCGCGGAACGGGATGAAGGCGTCGGAGCTCAACGCAACGCCGTCGAAGCGCTTCGCCCACTCGAGGCGCTCCTGCCGCGTGATGGGCTCGGGCCGCTCGGTCAGCGCGCCCATCATGGCCTCGAGCTCGACGTCCGACAGCTCGTCCCAGAGCAGGTACTGGTCGATTGCGTTGGTCTTGTCGGGTCGCTTTGCGCCTTCCTTGAAGGCGAGCCCCTGCACCTTCGGGTGCATCTGCAGAAACCACTTGTCGGCCTTGCTGCAGGCCAGGCGCGTGCAGTGGATGCGCGACTGTTGCCCGGCGCCCATTCCGATGACCTGGCCGTCATAGGCCACGCAGACCGAGTTCGACTGCGTGTACTTGAGCGCGACGGTACCGACCAGCAGCGTCTCGACCACGTCGTCGGGGATGTCCTTCTTCTTCGAGACGACATGCTTCAGGAGATCGCGCGTGACCTTTTTCGTGTTGCGCGTCTGCTCCAGGCGGAAGCCGAACAAGTCCCGATCCTCGCGCTCCGGCGGCTCGTAGCCCTTGTCGATCTCGAGGACGAGGAAGGCACCTTTCTTCTTGGCCTTGAGGATCTCGAGCGCCTCGGGCTCGTAGCCCGGCGCGATCAGCCCGTCCGAGACCTCCTTGGCCAGGAACTTCGCGAGCGACACGTCGCACACGTCGCTGACCGCGGCGAAGTCGCCAAACGACGAGAGGCGATCGCCGCCGCGCGCCCGCGCGTATGCCGTCGCCACGGGAGAGAGCGCGTCCGGCTCGCTGATGAACTGCGACGCGGCAAAGGCTTCACCGAGAGGCCGCGCGATCGCTGCGCCGGCCGGGCTCACGTGCTTGAACGACGCGGCGCCGGGCTTCCCCGTGGCCATGCGGAGCTCGCGGGCGAGCTGCCATGCGCCGAAGGCGTCGAGCAGGTTGATGTAGCCCGGCTTGCCGTTGAGGATGCGGAGGGGCGAGGGTTCGCGGTCCACGATCAACCGCGCAAACTCCTGATGCGGATTCGCTCCGTACTTCAGCTTGACTTCCATGACCGTTCCTCCGCCGTGTTCCGGCCGCGAGCCTAGGACGGCACAATCCGCACTGTCCAGGGCGGCTGCGCGCCCCCGGGTGAGTGGCTATTTCCGGGTCTGTTGCAGCCGCCCGTCGCGGCGTCCGGCGCCGGGCTCATGAGCAGTGCGTCGACATTGGCGGCGCGTACCAGGGCTGCACGACGGGGTCGAGAGCCGCGGACCGCGGCACACAGCCCGCGCTGTCTAGGGCGTGCCGACCTTCACCGATATTCCCAGGTCGTTCCAGCCGTCGGACGCGCTCCACATGTTCTGGTCGGCGAAGCGGATCATGCGGCGCGGATCAGCGGCGAGGTGCGAAGACGGATCCGGCATCCGGACGTGCAGCTCGTAGCTCTGTCCCGCAACCAGGCCCGTCGGGGCAATGAAGGACAGATCGACGGTCGCCGAGGCTCCGCCGAGCGGCATCTGGCGACGGGCATCGTCGAGAGCGGTCACGGCGAAGGGGCCCCCTGGACCCGTGAACACGATCTCCAGCGGGCGGGCATTGTACAGCTTGCCGAAACCCTTGTTCGTGAACGACAGCGATGCCTTCATCGCGCCGCCAGCGAAGACCGTCCGGGGTACGGTGGCCCTGTCCAGCGTGAAGCGGTAGCCGAGACGGCGGCTGATTTCCGCCAGGCAACCCTGGCTCTGCCACCTGTTGTAGATGTCCGGCCAGTACGCACTGTTCAGATAGTCCCAGTTCGAGGCTGCCATCTCCGCCAGTGCGGCCTGGCAGTCATTGGAAGCGTTCAGCCCACCGATGTCGCACGTCTCGCCGCCCGTGGCGACAATGCGGGTCACCGCCGCGGCAATCGCGCGATCCTGCTGGAGCGTTGTGCCGTCGTAGGCATCGTACCACCCGCCGTTGTCGCTGCCGTCGAGGAAGCAGTCGTTGTGCAGGGCCACGCGACTCTGTTCGGACCCGTCGAAGCGATTGGCTTCCTTGGGCAGCGCTGTGTACCAGCCGAACTTGTACGAGCTGGACAGATCGGCCGGACCCAGGAAATTCGGCTTGCGGAACTCGATCATCATCCCGGCCGGAGCCGCGGCCACGAGCGCATCCTTGATCTGGTCACGGTACAGGCCGTTCTTGTCGGAGCCGAACTCCAGATCGTGGGTGCTGTCGTGCCACTCGCCCCAGCGCCCGATGAAGCCGGCCTGTAGCACGGCGATGACGTCCTGGTAGTCGTGGAGCAGCGGCGCCAGCTGCTGGATGTGCCCGAGGACGACGTCGATGGGCGCGTCGGCACCGGTGCCGCTGCGGTTGTAGGCGAAGCGCAACACAGCCTTCACCGCCGTGCCGCGCCAGCCATCCATCTCCTTGGCCAGGGCGTCCAGGAAGGACTTCGGGAGCGCCGAGCTCTGGTAGGCGTCCAGCCGGACGAACCGCATGCTGAGCGTGGGGGTGGAAGCGACGGACGAGACGGGAGCGGGGGTCTTCGGGTCGGTGAAGCTGTCCTCCACGTACCAGCCGCGCTCGGGGTTCGGGAAATCGGTGGTGTCGTCGGCGGTGTAGCTGGACGTTTGCGAACCCGTGGCGGGAGGCGCAGCGTCCTGCAGCGTGGCGTCCGTCCCCGACGCGTCGGCAGCGGGCGCCGCGTCCGCGTCGGGTCCCGCATCGGCCGCGGGCGGCGCCGCGTCGCGGCTGGCAGCAGAGTTGCCGCCGCCAGAGCAGGCTGCGAGGCAAAGCGCGAGGAGCGTCGTCGACAGGAGCCGCATCCCGGTAGAGTGCCAGGCCCCGAAGCCGACGGAAAGCGCGCGCGCCGTGCTACGCGTCTACCCGATGGCCACGGCCAGGCAGAGCAAGCGTTCCGCGCTGATGTCGCGGATCCGCGGGCGCAATACGGCGCCGGAGACGATCCTGCAGAAGGCGCTGTGGGCGGACGGCATGCGCTACCGGAAGCACGCGCGCACGCCCGTGGGAAGGCCGGATGTGGTGTTTCCGGGGCGGCGCGTGGCGGTGTTCATCGACGGCTGCTTCTGGCACGGCTGTCCGGAGCACTACGTCAGGCCGCGCACGCGCAACGCGTTCTGGGACGCGAAGCTCGCCGACAACGTGGCGCGCGATCGACGCCAGACGCTGGAGCTCGAGGCGCAGGGCTGGCGCGTGCTCCGCGTGTGGGAGCACGAGGTGTTCGAAGCGCTCGACGACGTCGTCGAGCGCGTCCGGAGCTGCTTCGAGGGCAAGGCGCTGCGGCGGCGCGCTTCGTGGCGCGTTCAGGAGGTCGAGGTGATCGACGCCGCCAGCGATCTCGAACGCCGCACGCTGGCCGACCTGCGTGTGGCCGAGAAGGTGCGCGTCGTCGAGCGCTACCGCACGACGGCGAGGTGGAAGCGCCCGGCGGACCTGTACCCGAAGCGGCGCTAGCCGCCCTCGCCGGTGGCGGTCCTGCGCGTCTGCTATGGTCCGGCCCGTGGGCTCCGTGACGCGGCTGGCGCGCGAAGGGACGCGCTATCTCGGCGCGGCGCTGGCCGGGCATCCACCGGCACTCGGCCTCGAGCGACGCGCCTATGCCCGGGCCGTGCTCTCGGCGCTGAGGCCGCACTTCTTCGTGTTCCCCGCGGGCGCCGTGCTCGCGGGTGCGGCGTCTGCCGCCACGGTGCGGGCGCCGGTGCACGTGGCACTGACCGCCGTCGCCGCCGGCCTGGGCTGGGGTGTGGGGCAGCTCGTCAACGACCTGCTCGACATCGAGGCGGACCGCGTCGACGCGCCGCATCGCCCCGCGCCGCGCGGCTTGCTGCCCGAAGGGCCTACGACTGCCATTGCGATGCTGCTCGGCGTCGCCGTGGCCGTCATCACCGTCGGCGCGCACGCCGCGATGCTCTGGCTGGTGCTCGCCGCCGTGGTGCTGCTGTTCGCGTATCAACCCGCCAAGGCGCATCCCGGGCTCGGCAACGTCGCCCACGGCGCCCTGATCGGCACGGCTGCGATGATCGGTCGCGCCGCAGCGCTGCCCGGGCTGGCGCTTGAAACGACGCTCGGCGCCGCCCTGCCCACGGCGCTGTCCTGTGCCGCCGTCGCCGCCCTGTACCTGCAGGCCAACTACGAGAAGGACCGCATCGGCGACGCGAAGGCCGGATACCGCACGCTGGCCCACGTGCTCGGCGTACGTGGCAGCGCGCTTGCCCGCGGGGCAGGCAGCGTCGCGTTCGCGGCGGTCGTGCTGCACGCCGGCATCGTGCACGGCACCACGGGCGTGGCGCTTGTGGTCCTGGCGCTGATCGCGTCGCTCGGCTCCGCCCTCTACGCTGCCGCGCGCGGTACCGAAGCCGCCTCCCTCACCGGTTACCGCTGGGCGTGCCACGGCACGGCCGCCGCGATGCTCGCGCTCGCAGCGCCGCTGCTCGGCGCCGCTGGATCGGTCACAGCGTTGCTCGTGTCGGTCGCGCTCACCGAACGGGCTTTCTCGCGGGCGGACAATCCGTGATTTCGACCGTCGTGCTACAGCTCGACGCAGGATGAGCCACGACGCCCCCTTCCCCGCTCGCGGTCGCTACGAGGACGGCTTCGAGCCGCTGGCACGGACATTCGCCGATCAGCTTGCGGACGGCAGCGAGGTGGGCGCCGGACTGACGGTGTACCAGCATGGACGCCCGGTAGTGAACGTGTGGGGCGGGCTGGCCTGCGTCGCTACCGGCCGACCCTGGGAAGAGGACTCGCGGATCGTCGTGTTCTCCGTCACGAAGGGTCTGGCGGCGATGGCCATGTTGCTTCTCGCCGAGTGCGGGGCCTTCGAATGGGACGCCCCGGTCGCGACCTACTGGCCGGGCTTCGCGCGCGGCGGCAAACAAGGCATATCCGTACGCACGCTCCTGAACCACCGCGCCGGCCTGTCTGCGCTCGATCGCCCTTTGACCATGGCGGACTGCGTGCGCGAGGATGCCGCCGATCGGGTTCGTGACGCGCTGGAAGCGCAGCGGTCGAGGTGGGAGCCCGGGACCTCGCAGGGCTACCACGCCATCACGTTCGGGCTGTACGTGCACGAGCTTTTCGAGCGCATCGCCGGCGAGCCGATGGGCGCGTTCCTGAAGCGCGAGCTGTTCGATGTCGTCGAATCGGACGCGCGCCTGGGCACACCGCCGGAGCTCGACGCGAAGGTGGCGACGCTCGTGCTCCCGACCGTGTACGAGCGACTCTCCGGGATGCTCCGCGCTACGCTGCGGCGGCCCGCTTCGCCCGAAGCGCGCGTGCTGCGCGCGATTGCGGCGCCGCGTTCGCTCGTGCGCGACACCTTCGGCAACCCGAAGCTCGATCGCCGTGGCCTGCGCGCCTACAACGAGCCACCGGTGCGACGCGCCGAGCTCGCCTGGGCGTCGGCAACCGCCAGCGCGCGGGGTCTCGCGCGCGCCTACCTGCCCTTCGCTGGCGGCGGTGAGTACGGCGGCCACACGTTCGTCCGGGAGCAATCGCTCTCGCCTATCTACGCGCGCCAGAGCTGGTCCGGGAGGGATCTGGTGGTGCAGAAGCCGCTCGGTTGGTCGCAGGGCTTCCTCAAGGAAGAGGCCGGCGTCTTCGGCCCCACGCGCGAGGCCTTCGGACACGCCGGCATGGGCGGCACGCTCGGCTGGTGCGACCCGGTCCACGGGATCGCTCTCGGCTACGTGATGAACCGGATGGACTGGCGTATCCGGTCGTTGCGCGCGCTTTCACTGTGCCGGTCGCTCTACTCGTGCGAACCCGTGCTCTAGACGGGGACCACGAGCGCCGTCGCCAGCGCTTCGAGGATCGCGCGCGGGTCCGCCGTGCGCAGCGCCGGCAGCCCCCGCACGGGTAGCTTCGCGGAAGCGAGATCGGCGAGCCGCTCGTGGGCGATCCGCGTCTGCAACGCGCGGGCGACGAATTCGGAGCGGTACGCGCGGAGCGCCGGACCCAGCTCTGGATCCGCGCCCTCGTCGAACGCCTCGAGCCACGGCGGGATCTCGTCGACGGCGCGGTTCAGCAGGATTTCACTCGGCGACAGCGACCGCGCGCGGAGCTCGTCGACCAGGTATGCGGCGTCGTCGAGGGACGAGCCACTGGGGGCGCTCACGATCACGTAGCGCGTGTCGGGGCTCCGCATGCGCCGTTCCACGCTCTGGACCAGCGAGAGCCAGCGACCACGCACCGGCACGAATTCCGCGAACAGCGCCCCGATGTCGCGGATCGCCTGGGCGCCGACGATGTGGCTCACAAGATTGCCGACGCGCTTTTTCCCCCAGGAAATCAGACCACGCTCGCCCGGACGTTCGTCCAGCGCCACTCCGGCCAGGCGCGCGAGGCCCGCCACCCACTCCAGCGAGCGCGCTTCCAGCATGCGCCCGAGCCGGGCTGGATAGTCGAGGAACTCGAGCGCGTGACGGGAGGGTGCGGTATCGAGCACGACCTCGTCGTAGAGTCCGCTTCCGAGCTCGTGATCCACGAACGCGATGCTGATGAGCTCGTGCACGCCGGCCAGGGAGTTGCCGAGCTCGCGGTACATGCCATTTTCGCGAACACGGCGGAGCGCCTCCGGGTCCTCGAACAGCCACTCGGCGAAGCGGTCCACCGAGTGGCGCGAATCCGGCATGCGCGCGTGCAGCGCCGTGCCACCCACTTCGACGCGGCACGCCTCGGTCCCGATCTCGACGCCCAGGGCGTCGGCCAGGCGCCGTGCGGGATCCACGGTGACGACCAGCACGCGCCGGCCAGCCCGCGCCTGGGCGAGGCCGAGCGCGGCGCTGGTCGTCGTCTTGCCGACTCCACCGCCACCCAGCACCACGGTGAGCGCTGCGCCGTCGCTCACGTCGTGACCCCGACCAGCGCCGCGAAGCTCCGCGGTTCCGGGTCCGCGAACAGATCAGGCACCTCGGCGACTCTCGCCCCGGCGATGCCGCGAAGGGAGGCGAGCGCCAGCGCCGTCTCGGACTGCGTTGCCGCGTCCGCCGACAGCGCGTCGGACAGCGGCGCGTAGCGCGGGTCGGTCTTCGCTCTTCGAGCCGCCGCTTCCAGCTCGGAGGCGCTGGGCCGACGCGGCACGCGATTGACGATCACGAGATCGGGAGTGCGATCGAGCTCGGAGACGAGCCGCTCGCACAGCTCACCAGTCTCGCTCGCGACCACCGGTTCGGCGGTGCTCACGACCACGATGGCGCTGCGGTCGGGGCTCAGCACTTCATCGAGAATGGCGCGGCACATCTTCGCGGCCGGCCCGGTGCGCAGGAATCGTTCGGCCGCAGCCACGACCCTGAGCCAGTCCACCGCATGACCGGTCGCGGGCAGATCGACGATCACGCGCGCGCCGGGGATCTCGTGGGCCAGGGTGCGGACTCGCTCCAGCGCCACGAGCTCCCGCACCGCGGGCACGGCCTGCATCACGCGCTTGAGCGCCCGCTGGCGCACGATCACCCGGGCGAGCAAGCGGCTCGAGATCATGCTCGCAATGGCGTCCGCCAGAGCATCCAGGTACTCGATCGTGACCGTGCGCACGCCCTGCGCCTGGCTGCCGAGCGCGCGCGCCGCCGCATGCATTCCCTCGAATTCCACGAGCTGGGCCTGGCCCCCTCGATCCGCTTCCGCCCGCGCCAGGGCTGCGGCCACCGTGCTCTTGCCGACACCGCCCTTGCCGGTGACGAATACGATCTGCTGCTTCGGGGAGAACATGAGCCGGCCTTACGTCCTAGGCCGGACGGCGCCAGGTTAGAAGGGGGCTCGGGCAACAATTCCCCGTCCGCTCCGCCGGGGCCCCGCAGATAGAACCCCGGGCTCGAGGCGTGGCGGCGCCGAGGATGCGCAGGGACGACGGATCCTGGGCGTAGGCGGCGACATGCACGTCGGAGGCGTGGAGGTCGGCGGGATGGGCGTTGCGGCAGGCCGGCCCCGGAGCAAACATGGGCTGCATGAAAGCGCTGGTGCTCCGCAATGCCTTCGGTCTCGACAATCTTTCCATCGAAGAACGGCCCGAGCCCGAGCCGGGCCCAGGTCAAGTGCTGCTGCGGATGCGCGCCGCCTCGCTCAACTTCCGCGACATCCGCATGGTGGAGGGGCTGTACAACCCCAGGCAGGCGCTGCCCCTGATACCGGCCTCCGACGGCGTGGGTGAAGTCGTCGAGCTTGGCGAGGGGGTCGAACGCGTGGCGGTGGGCGACCGGGTGTGTCCGCTGTTCGCGCAAGGCTGGATGGCCGGCGGACCGCGACGGGAGCGCATCCGCCGCACTCTAGGCGGACCGCTCGACGGCACGCTCGCGGAGTACATGGTGGTGGACGCCGAGAGCGTGGTGCTCGCGCCGGGGCACATGAGCGACGAACAGGCCGCGTGCCTGCCGTGTGCGGGCGTCACGGCCTGGAGTGCGCTGGTCACGACGGGCGGCGTGAAGCCGGGAGATGTGGTCTTGACAGAGGGTACGGGCGGCGTGTCGATCTTCGCAGTGCAGATCGCCAAGCTGCTCGGCGCGCGCGTGATCGCTACCAGCAGCAGCGACACGAAGCTGGAGCGCGTGCGCGAACTCGGCGCCAGCGAGGTCATCAACTACAAGACGGACCGCGAGTGGGGAAAGACGGCGCGCGGACTCACGGCCGATGGGCGCGGCGTGGATCACGTGGTGGAGGTGGGCGGCGGCGCTACGCTTCCGCAGGCGCTCAAGGCGATCGCACCCGGAGGACAGATCAGCATCATCGGTGTGCTGTCGGGGGTGGCCACGGATCTTTCGCTGCTGCCGATCCTGATGAACGGCATCCGGCTGCAGGGCGTCTTCGTTGGGCACCGCGACGCCTTCGAGGCGCTGGTGCGGGCGTGTGAAGTGGACCAGCTCGACCCGGTGATCGAACGCGTGTATCCGCTCGAAGAAGCGCGCGACGCCTTCGAGCACATGAAGAGCGGCGGCCAGTTTGGCAAGATCTGTCTCCGCACGGCGGAATGAGGCGGTCGCGGGCCGCTCGAGCCCCGGTGGGGGGATGAACGCAGGCCCGGGAGCAAGCATCGTACCCAGCTGATGACGCCGAGATCCCACCGGCAACCGGGCGAATTCACTACGCGGAGCGTCCGCCACGTGCTCCTGCTCGCGCTCCTCTTGGCCGCTCCGGGCCTCGGCTGCGCCGGCACGCCGGCCGGCGACGGCCGGCCGCCGAACGCGCCCGAGTATGCGGAACGCACACCCCCGCCCTCGGCCGACGGAGTCGTGCTGGACACTCCCGATCGCCACGCCGAGGTGAAGGACCCCGAGGCCGCGATCGCGCAGATAGGACAGCAGGCCCAGCTGGTCGAACGCGAGCTGCGCGTCGCTCGCGGCAAGCACGCGACGCAGACCGCGGACTGCATCGACGACAAGCTCAGCCAGATCCACGCGCAGGAGCGCATGGGCGTGGACCAGTCCAAGGTGCTCGCGGACGCGAAGTCCAGCTCGGACGCCACGCGGGAGCAGCAGGCCCGTGTGATGATCGGCGTCGCCCGCGATCGCGCAGAGCAGCTGGCCCGCGAGGCCGACCGCTGCGGCGCCCGCGTGTCGAGCGGCAGGTCCCGGGTCGACGTGCAGGTCGACCGGACCCAGGCGGCGTCGATGAATCCGATGCCCGTGATCCCGGCGCGGTAGTCCCGGTGTAAGCAGCGCTCCGCCCGCCCGTTGTCCCGGGCGGAGGCGATGATGCGAAACCAGATCCTGACCGCGACGGCGACCCTGTTTGCCCTGAACCTGGCCGCGTGTGCCGCGAGCATGAAAGCCGGGACGACGACCGCGCCGCGGGCGGAAGCGCCGGCGGAGGCCGCAGCGATGGCCCCCGGCGGCGCGCCCGCTCCCGTGGCGGAGCCGGCGCCGATGGGCCCCGTCGCCCCGGCAGACGAGGGGGCCGCGACGAAGCCGAGCACGGCCGACGCCGAGGAGGCACCCGTCGCTGCCGCGCCGCCGGCGCCAGCCATGGCCGCAGGCGGAGCCGCGCGCGCCGACAGGCGCGTCGCCTCGCGCACTACCGCACACGGTTACCGCGCCCCGGCGAAGAAAGCCGGCGGCGCTGTAGAGCACACGACGGTCGCGCGCCGTACGCGGCCCGCGATTGCGCACTCCGGCGTGAAGGCCGGCGAGTGGGATGACAACGCGAACTACAACGAGTTCAAGCACTACCTGTCCACCGAGGACGGCGTCGGCTTCCGCCGCGTGGACGTGCGCTCGCGCCGCTTCCTTGTCGTACAGGACCAGAACGGAAAGGGAGTGCCGAACTGCCGCGTCACGGTCAGCGATTCGCGGCAGCGCCGGACCACGCTCACCACGACGGCGTCGGGCCGCGCGATCCTGTTCCCGTTCGCCGAGGGTCTGTCGTCCGGGAAGTTGACGGCCACCACGCACTGCCTCGGCACGACCGCCTCGAAGAGCTTCAGCACGGTCGGAAGCGACGGCGTCGTCGACCTGAAGCTCGGCAAGGCGCGGCAGCTCGCCTCACGCCCCACGGTGGACATCGCCTTCGTGCTCGACACCACGGGCTCGATGTCGGAGGAGATCGCGGCGGTCAAGCAGACCATCCGCCAGGTGGCGGCCAAGCTCGACAACCGGCAGATGAACGTCCGCATCGGCCTGGTCGAGTACAAGGACCGCACCGACCCGCAGGTGACGCGCGTCTACCAGATGTCGAGCGACGTGCGCGGCTTCTCCCGCGTCGTTTCGCACCTCAGCGCCGACGGCGGCGGCGACCGCCCCGAGTCCGCCAACGCCGGGCTGCACGCCGCGCTGACGAAGCTTGCCTGGAGTCCGCGCTCCGCCGTACGGATGGCATTCCTGATCGGCGATGCACCGCCCCACCTCGACTACGCGAACGACACCAGCTACACGGTGAGCATGCGCGACGCCGCGCACCGCGGCGTGCAGCTGTTCACCATCGCCGCCTCCGGCATGGGGGATCTGGGCCAGGTCGTGTGGCGGCAGATCGCCCAGTACACCGGCGGGACCGAGATGTTCGTGCTGCGCGGCGGAGCCGGCCCGCAGTCGACCGGCGGCGGAGATCCGAAGTCGAGCTGCGGCGGCACGCAGACGGCCTACCAGAGCGGCAACCTGGACGCGCTCATCATCCAGAAGATCCGCCGCCAGGTCCGCGCCCTGGACGAGAGCCCCCTCAGCATCGCGGGACTCGACGGCGACGAGAACGCCAAGCCCTGCTCGGAGCGGCTGGTGCTGGCGAAGTAGCCGTCACTTCTTGTCGGGCTTCTCGCACGCGATGTTGCCGTCCGCGGTGGAGCACTTCCTGCCGCGCTTGCACTTCTCGTCGCTCGTGAACTTGCCGCGATCGCACTTGACGATACCTTTCCTGTCGGCACTGCACGCGATCCGGCCCTGCACGGACTTGTCACAGGGGTCGCCTTCCTTGGCGACCGACATGTCGCAGCCGAGCTTTCCGCCGGCAGCCACCGTGCAGCCGTCCTCGCCGCGACAGTAGTTCACGAGCGTCATCTTGCCGTTCTGGCACGCCAGGAGCTGGGTTCCGTCCGTGCTGCACGCCTTGGAGCCCGGGTCGTGGCAGCTATCGCCGGGCACCGAGATGGACGTGTCGCACTTGGCGCGGGCGGCCTCCGTCTGGCAGCCCTCTGGCCCGCGGCACTTCTGAAGCCGGTACTTTCCGCCACGGCAGGAGATCATCTGCTTCTTGCCCAGGCACACTGCGGCGCCCTCGTCGTCGGTCGAGCAGGCATCACCGGGCTTGTTCTTCGATATGTCGCAGCTGACGCCGGCATCCGTGCGCGCACAGCCTTTCGGGCCGCGGCACGGCGTCGCGATGTAGTGGCCCTGTTGGCAGGCCAGCTGGGTGTGGTGGTCCTGACAGCGCGCCTCGCCCTTGTCGCAGGAGCTGCCGACCCTTGGCCTGCAGCCAGCGAAAGCGAGCATCGATAGACAGAAGAGGAAGGCGAGGCGGACGGGATTGCGGGGATGGGCGGGCATGGTCGTGCTCGTCGGTTCAGTGCCCGGTCCGGGCGGCAGTTGACGAAAGGCAGCCGCGACATTACCCAGCTTCATCCCAACCGCAAACCAAGAGGAGGGCAGCATGGGACTTCATATCGGACAGACGGCCCCGGATTTCGAGCAGAACTCGACCGAGGGAAGCATCAAGTTCCACCAGTGGATCGGCGACAATTGGGCCATCCTGTTCTCGCACCCGAAGGACTTCACGCCGGTGTGCACGACGGAGCTCGGCCGTGCCGCCAACCTCAAGGAGGAGTTCGCCAAGCGCGGCGTCAAGATGCTGGCCGTCAGCGTCGACAGCGTCGAGGACCACAAGAAGTGGATCGGCGACATCGAGGAGACGCAGCACGCGAAGATGAACTATCCGATCCTCGGCGACCCCGACAAGAAGGTCGCCAAGCTCTACGACATGATCCATCCGGAAGCGGACAACACGCTGACGGTGCGCTCGGTCTTCATCATCGACAACAACAAGAAGATCCGCGCGATGGTCACCTACCCGGCCAGCACGGGCCGCAATTTCGACGAGCTTCTTCGCGTGATCGACTCGCTGCAGCTCACCGACAACCACAAGGTGGCGACCCCCGTCGACTGGAAGCCGGGCGACGACGTGATCATCGTTCCGTCGCTGACGGACGAGAAGGAGATCAAGGAGCGCTTCCCCAAGGGCTACAAGACGCTGCGCCCCTATCTCCGGATGACGCCGCAGCCGAACAAGTAGGGCAACAAAGGAAAGGACGCCGCGACCTGCGCGGCGCCCTCTCACGACAAGCGGGCTGGCCGCACACGCGCCGCTCCCCTGCGGCGCGTGCAGCGGCCACCCGAGCCTCTGGGCTAGCGCCGACGACGGTGGCGCCGGCCGAATCCGAACGCGGCGAATCCGAGGAGCAGTCCCAGGCCCGCCGCCGCGTCGCCGCCCGTCGATCCCGGCTGCATCGCGCAGCTGGCCGAGGCGTTGGCCTGACCCGAGCAGGTGTTGCCGCTACAGCTCCCGCTCGCGCTGGCATCCACCTTCACGTTGAGCAGTGCGTTGAGCGCGTCGATGCACTGCTGCAGGTGGCCGCCGTCGTCGACGTACTGCCCATCGCAGAACAGCGCGCCGTCCGGGTCCTGGCACTCGGTCTTGCAGCCGCCCTCGAGGTTGGCCGTGCAGGTCGCGTAGCTCTGCGACTGGCAGTTGACCTGGCAATCCATGTTCGCCTGCGCCTCGCAGCTGCCCTGGCAGCTGGCCTGGCACCTGGCCTGGCAGTCTGCGGAGGGCGGCGTGCCGCTACAGCTCGCGTCGCAGTGCGCCGAGATGGTCGCCTTGCACGAGGCCATGCACTGGGCATGCGCGTCGGCGCCGGAATCCGTGGTGGAAGCGGAGCCCGAGCACTGCGTTTCGCAGTCCGCCTGGGCGGACGCTTCGCAGTCCGCCGTGCAGTCGAAGCTGCCGGGGTCGGCGTTGCAGCTCGCCTCGCAGGTACCGACGTCGCAGCTACCGGTGCAGGTCGCCGATGCAGTGGCGTTGCACTGGCCGTCGCACTGCACCTCGAGCTTGCCGGCACAGGCCGCCACGAAGTGCACCGGCGTGCAGTAGGCCGTGCAACCGCCTTCTACCTTGACCTTGCACTGGGCGTTGGCCTGGACGTTGATATTGCCGCACGCATCGATACCCGCGTGGGCGATGGATGGAACAAGCAATGGGGCGGCAAGCGCCGCAGCGAACAGGGCCGGAGCAATCAGCTTTCGCATGTGTGGTTCTCCTGTGACCAAGCAACGAGGCGCGCAGGGCTTGTGACCCTGAGCCCCCACAAATCTACGGCACGGACGAGACTTCCTTCCCGACGAGCAACACCTTCCAGCGAACGCAGTCTAGCAGGCGGGCACGAACGGGCGCCCCTGAAGGCCGGAGCCGTGGCGGATTGCGCGGGAGTATCAATGGGTTACCGGGAGCGTGGTGGCAGCGCCGCGAGGCGCGTCGCAAGGTTGGACCGCCGAGCCCCGCGTTCTCTTCAACGCCCGCGCCGGGAAGCGGTCTTCTTCTTGAGGGCGGCGATTTCCGTCTCGGCCTGCTCCAGCCGGCGCGCGAGCCGCTGACGCCGCTCCTGTTCGCGGGACAGAAGCTGTTCCACGTCGTCGGCGCGCTTGCGCTCGGCGGCGACCAGCCGGTCGTAGGCCGATTGGATCCGCTCCGTTTCGGGGCGCACCTTGAGGACGTACACGCCGAGCGCGCCGGCCATCCCGGCCAACGTGACGAGGAAGGCGAGGCGGCCGACGAGCCGTTGTCGCCGTACACGCGCCTCGGCGTCGAGGTCCGCCAGGCGCTGCCGGTGCTGCTGCTGCCGGGCCAGCAACTCCAACCGGGCTCGCGCCTCACCGTCCGCGAGCGCCCGCGCAATCTCGGCCTGTTTCATCGCCTCGATGCGCGCCCGCTCTTCGCGCTCGCGCTGGGATTCCTGCTGGCGGCGCCGCTCGCGGGCGATCCGGGTGCTCTCGACTTGATGAAGAAGCCGGTCAGGCCCGGTCCGCTTCGCCGCCCGCTCGAGCTCGAGCTTCTTCAGGCTCTGGAGCGTGAACAGGATCGAGCTTTGCTTGAACCCGGGCATTTCGCGCACTTCCCGTCGGCCGAGGGCGGCCCACAGCGGTCGCTCCCAGTGCTCAGACAAGGCGGGGCCCGGCGTCTTGGGACAAAAACAGCCCCTGGCGGCAGAGGGGTGCGCGCTCGTTCAGGTCTACAGCCCTATCTGCTTGGCGATGATCACCTTCATGATCTCGTTGGTGCCGGCGAAGATGCGCTGCACGCGGGCGTCCATGTAGGCGCGCGTCACCGGGTACTCGAGCATGTAGCCGTAGCCGCCGAAGAACTGCAGGCAGGTATCGACAACCTCGCCGAGCATCTCGGTCTGCCACAGCTTGGCCATCGAGCATTCCTTGACCAGATGCTTGCCGGCAACGTGCTCGCTGATGAGACGATCGACGAATGCGCGGCCCACTTCCACCTTCGTCGCACACTCGGCCAGCTTGAATTTCGTGTTCTGGAACTTGCTGATGGGCTTGCCGAAGGCCTTGCGCTCCTGCGTGTAGGTGATGGTGTCGGCCAGCACCTGCTCGGCGCTGGCCTGGGCGCCGATGGCAACCACGAGCCGCTCCTGCTGCAGTTTCTGCATCAGCATCATGAAGCCGCTGCCTTCTTCGCCCAGGCGATTGTTCGCGGGCACGCGGCAGTCCTCGAAGGAAAGCTCGGAGGTGTCCTGCGAAGCCATGCCCATCTTCTCGAGCTTCTTGCCCTTGGCGAAGCCCGGCGTCCCGGCCTCCACCACGAACAGCGAGATCCCACGGTGCGCGTTGTCGGGATCGGTGTCCGTCTTGGCGGCGACGATGCACAGATCGCACAGGATGCCGTTGGAGATGAACGTCTTGGCCCCGTTGATGATGTAGTGATCGCCGTCGCGCCTCGCAGTGGTGGCGATGGCAGCCAGGTCCGAGCCGGTACCTGGCTCGGTCATTGCGATGGCCGTGACGAGATCGCCGGAGGCGCAGCCCGGCAGCCAGCGCTGCTTCTGCGCGTCGTCACCGAACGCGTGCAGGTAGGGCACAACGATGTCCGAGTGCAGCCCCATTGCGAAGCCGGACTCGTACGCGCGCGAAAGCTCCTCGAGCACTACGACGGAATGCAGGAAGTCGCCGCCCGCGCCCCCATGCTCCGGCTCGAGCCACGGGCACAAGAAGCCGCCCTCCCCCGCCTTGTGCCAGGTCTCGCGGTCGACCATGTGCTGCTCGTTCCAGCGCGGCTGGTTCGGCGTGACCTCGCGTTCGATGAACGTCTTGAACGACTGGCGGAACAGCTCGTGCTCTTCCTTGAATAGATTGCGCTCCAAGGGTGACCTCCTTCCGGGCAAACCGAGCCTAGCCTTGCGCCTCGGCTCCAGCCAAGCCGGCCCCTCTGCCATGCCGATTTATGCGCGGCACGGCGGAACCCGACGCGCGAGCTTGACCGGACGATGGCGGCTTGCTTGGTTGTCGGCCGTGCCTGTCTTCTCCGCCTGGCGACGCGCGTTGCTTCTCGCCTGCACCCTTGGAGTGCTTCCGGCTTGCCACAAACCGGCCAACGGCGGCCCGGACGCGACACCGGGTCCGCCGATCAAGATGCTGAAGCGGACGTTTGTCGCGTCGAAGAAGACGGAGATCATGCCGCTTGCCGTGGGTCAATGGACGCGCATGCGGGTGAAGCGCCCGGACGAGAACTCGGTGTTCACCGACAAGGTGATCGGCAAGGAGGGCGATGCGTTCTGGATCGAGACGGTGCTGCTGCGCCCGGGACGCAAGGTCATCACGCAGGCACTGGTCGCCATGAAAGGCCCGGGCTCTCCACCCGAGGTACGCGAGCTGCGCGTGAAGTTGCCGGACCACAAGCTTCAGGAATACCGGGGACGCCAGCTCAGGTCCGCCCAGCTCATGTACGAGCGGCTGGTCGAGAGCCTGCAGGTGCCGAAGCTAGCCGCAATGCCGCGGGAGCGAGCACACGTGCCGGCGGGCGTCTTCGAGGGCTGCTACCGGCGCCACGTCTCGTCGAAGTTCCGGAACATCAATGCCGACGCGACGGTGTGGACGCATCCGGCAGTGCCGCTAAGCGGGACCGTCAAGTCGCTGAGCGACAACAAGGAACTCACGGTCGAGCTCGTCGACTTCGGGACGACGGGGGCGAAGAGCGCGCTCCAGGCTCGGTGAGCGTTCAGAACGGCGCGGTGGGAACCGGAACTGCGCTGGTGGATTTCGGTTTCGGCTTCGCGGGGGCCGGGAGCGCACCGAAGCTAGCTACGTGCTTGACGGGCGGCGCCGCGCTCGCGGTGGGGGCGGTCGTCGGTGCGGACGAAGCGGTCTTCACCGGCGCCGCAACCGTGGCGTGGTGCTTGTGCTTCTTCTTCTGATGCGCGACCGGCGCCGGCGCTTCGTCCGCGGAAGCCGGCGGGGGCGCCGGCTCGGCTGTCTGGGGCTCGCTGGGCGGGGGCTCGGCGATCGAGGCCGTGGCGGGTGCCTCGATCGCCGGACGGTCCGTCTCCGTTGCGGCAGGCGCCGGTTCGGTATTCCGGGCCTTTTCGGGCGGCGTGGCATACGTGGCGGCGGTGTCCGGCGTGGCGCTCGGCGCGTCGGCCCGATGACCCGGTCGCACGATCAAGCCGAGCAGAAGCAGCGCCGCCGCGCCGATCACGACGCCTGTGACGACCCGCCGCGTCTGCGCAGTGCGCTCCGGCGGGATCGAGCGCTGGTGCACCATCGGCGGCTCGTCCCGCTCCGCCGGGGAGCCCTTGGCCCCCGCGCCAGCGCGGCGTGGCGCCACCTTGGGCTCGGCCTTTTCCTGCTCGGCTTCTTCGGCTTCGGCCGCGTCTTTCCGTTCCGCTTCCTCGGCGGCAGCCCGCTGCCCGGCGTCCCCGCTTCCGGCGTCCTCCCGGGCTTCGGCTTCATCGGCGGCTTCGGTCTGCTCCTCTTCTTCCTCGCTCGGGGCATTCGCCGGCGGGAACTCGCTCGAGCGGCGGGCTTCCTCCGCGGCGACCTCGGTCGCGCCCTGCATCAGTGATTCCAGCTCGAAGCGGCGTGCCGCGAGGTCATTGCCGGCGAGGTGCCAGAACGTGCTGGCGATCTGGTGACGATCCAGAACCAGCGCCGGCGCCGCCTTCTCCAGAGCCTGCCCCAGCTCGGCCGGCCCCGCGTAGCGGTCGGCGGCGTTGCGGGCAAGCGCCTTCAGCACGACCTTCTTCAGCTCGGCAGGCAGCTCGTGCACGTCGGGCGGCAATGCGGAAGCCATGGCCCCCGCAATGTCGTCGCCGTCGGCGCCACCGACCAGCGGGCGACCGGCGAGCGCCTGGAACAGGATGGCGCCAAGCGCGAACACATCGGCGCGCACGCTACCCGAAGCGTGCTTCTGCTCTGCGAGCTGCTCTGGCGCCTTGTAGGCGAGGCGACGCAGCGCACCTTCGCGCGGCGCCCGGCAGGCCGCCACGGCGAGGCTCACCGGTGAAAGGACGGTCACGCCGCCCGCGGTGAGGAGGATCGCTTCCGGTGCCAGATCGCCGTGCGGGCCGCCGAGCGCGTCGAGGGCCGCGATCACGTCGAACAGGATGCGCAACGCCATTCCCGGCGGCAGTCGCTCGCCGTCGTCGCGCGCCATGGAGAGCAGCGCACCCAGGTCGACCCCTTCGACGTGTTCGAGCACGGCGTAGACGCCGTCGCCCTCGGCCCCGACCGCGAGAACCCGGAGCAGCAGAGGCGAGCGACGCTCGGCGGCCTTACGCATGAAACCGAGGAAAGCCTCTCGTGACTCGGTGTCGCCCACCGCGTCGCGCCTAAGCCGCACGAGGCGCAGCACACGGTCGGGCTGGCTCAGCGAACGGGCGAGCCACACCTCCGACACCGCGTCGCTCCCGATGCCTTCCAGGAGCTCGTAGCTACCGATTGTTATCGCGAACTCGCTTGGATCCGAGGCCCTCACGTCGGGGGAGCTAACCACAGACATGGCTTCGAGGCGAGCCGCGCCTGACATCCGCTTTCGGCGCGGCAATCCGGGGCGGAGATTGCGGCCGACTTGACTTCGGACCGGGCCGATTGGAGCGTTTCAAGCGCATGAGAGCGTTCCACCATGCCGCGATTGTGCTGTCGCTGAACGTGCTGTTCGGGGCGGGTTGCGCGGCAGGCAAAAAGGAGGACCCGGTTGCGGGGGCCCAGTGCCAAGCCGTGCTGTATTCCGCCTGCACGCGCGCCATCGACGACTGCAGTCTCTCCGGGTACCCCTCCACGGCAGACGATTGCGTCACAGAGTACCTTCCCTCGTGTTGCGGTGACTCGTGCGACAAGAAGGCGCTGAGCCCGGAAAGCGACATCGCGCGCTGCCAGCGCGCGATCGCGGCAGCGGCGTGCGACGTCTTCGACGGCGGCGGACTGCCCCCCGAGTGTCTGCACGTCGTCCGGTACTGACGCCTAGTCTTCGAACAGGCGGCGGACAAACCCGCTGGCGAAGAGCCCATCCGGATCGAGCTCCCGACGGAGCGCGTTGAATCGGTCCGCCATCGGGTAGAGCTCGCGGATCTCCGCGCCAGTGAGCGAAAACTCCTTGCCCCAGTGCGGACGGCCGCCCATCGCATACATGATGCGCTGGAATTCCTGGAAGTACCGGTCGATCCCCTCGGTCTCGAACATGTAGGCGCCGATCTGGCAGCTGTCGCGACCGTAGGCAGGGCTCATCATGATGTCGTCGGCCGCGACGAAGCGCATCTCCACGATGAAATTGACGTGGAGATGCTCGCGCTGGATGAGGTCCCTGAGCGCGTACATCGCGCCCACCCCGTAGTCGAGCGACACCGCGAACTCGCTTTCCCGGTGCACCGGGATCTGCGGGACGTTGAACACTCGGTCGGAGCGCGCGACGCGCCGCTCCTCCTTGAAAATGGATCCGCCGACGAGGCGATTCAGCGCGGGAATCATTGTCGGGCGGGCCCGTCCCGCGCGCAGCAGACCGGCGAAGAGCGCCAGCGAGGCGGGCGACTCGTCGAAGCGCCGCGCCAGGCCCCGCCGCGTTGGCTTCCGGCCGGTGCGATCCGCAAGATAGACCTGGATGGAGTCGGTGTGCGGCAGCCACCACAACTTGACGTGCTCGTGGCTCTCGAGAAGCCGCGGCAGGCGATCGAGCGCGCGTTCGAATCCGAGTGGCTCGGTGACTTCTTCGAGGTTGAACAGCGGCTCGCACTGCAGCGTCACGGTACTGATCACGCCGAGCGCGCCGAGCCCGACCCGCGCGGCGGAGAGCAGCTCGGGCTCCGACCCGTCGATCTGTAGCGTCTCGCCACGGCCGCTGACCAGCCGCATGCCGACCACGGAGGTGGCGAGATTACCGAAGCCCAGTCCGCTGCCATGCGTCCCGGTGGAAATCGCGCCCGCGACGCTCTGCTCGGAGATGGATCCGAGTACCGACATGGCCATCTCCTGCTCGCGCAGGCGCGCGCCGAGATCGGCCAGGCGGATCCCGGCTTGAACGGTGATGCGATGCCGCTCGCGGTCGACCTCGAGCACGTCGGCGTATCGGTCGAGCCCCAGCATCACCCCGTCCGTGCAGGCGATGTCGCTCCAGGAGTGGCCGGCTCCCACCGGCTTGAGCCGGAGTCCGGTGCGGGCCGAGTGCTGTACCAGCTCCTCGATTTCCTGCTCGCTCTCCGGCTCGGCTCGGGCCACGGGCGTGCAGCGCTCGGTGCCGGCCCAGTTCCGGAACTCGCGCGCCCGGCTCGCTCCCTCTGTGCTGCGCGGCGGCACGGGAGGAACAGTACATGACGGGGACCCGGAGACGCTTCTTGACCGGGCACCTGTTTTCGACGACACTGTCGTCGAAAATGCCGCGCATCGTCGACGAAGCGGAACAACGCAGGCGGATCCGCCAGGCGGCCCGGCGCGCCTTCGCCCGTCTCGGGCTCGAAGGCACCGGGCTCAAGCACGTCGCGCTCGAGGCCGGCCTGGGCCGCTCTAGCCTGTACCACTACTACCCGGACAAGGCGGCGCTCGTGCAGGACCTCGCCGACGAGCTGCTCGACGAGGAGACGGCACTCTTCACGCAGGCCATCCAGAGCGGCGACGGCGCCCTCGACCGCATCGAACGGCTGACCACCGCAATCGTGGAACTGTTCGATCGTTCTGCCTCCACCGGGCGGCTCATGCTCCAGATCTGGGCCAACGATCCCGATCGCTTCCAGGCGATGCTCGACATGCTGCGTGGCGGGCTCACGCAGGTCGTCATGCAGGGGCAAGAGCACGGCGAGATCGACCCGGCGCTGCATCCCGAAGCGGCGGCGACGCTCGTCATCGCGCTGATGGACGGTGTTCTCGTGCAGGGCTTCATCGATCCGCGCTTGTTCGAGCACAAGGGGAGGCTCGGAGATGCGTTGCTCACGGCCGTACGCCGGATGCTGGCTACTCCCCGGACGAAAGGCGACTGACGATGGATCTGGTTGTCACGTTGTTCATCATCTCGGGCACCATCGGCGCGGCCGACATCCTCTACTACCACTGGTACAAGTTCAGGCTGTACAAGCAGCCCGGCTCGCGCCTGGAAACGCTGACGCACGTGTTCCGATCGTTCACGTTCGGCATCGGCGTGTTCACGCTCCTGCACTACCTGCCGTTGGGAGGCTGGTACTGGGCGGTTGCCGGGCTGTTCGCAGCGGACTTCATCGACGAGATCATCGACATCGTGATCGAGCCGAAGAGCCGCGAACCGCTGGGAGGGCTGCCCGGCCGCGAGTACCTCGTGCACATGGTGAGCACCACGCTGAACGGCGGGGCGTGGGTCGCCTTCCTGGTCGCCGGCTGGGCCGGGCGCGGCGCGGCCACTGCCCTCGTGGCCAGACACCCGGCGCTTCCGGCGTGGCTCGTCCTCGACGGCAATCTGGTCGTCGGCAGCTCGCTCCTGATCGGCACGGCGGAGCTCGTGCTGCTGCTCAGGTCGTGGACGACCGACCGCGCACCTGCCGCGGACGCCGCGACCTGACCGTCCTCGTCCCAGCAGCCAACTACCAGTAGCTCAGACCCGCGCCGCCGCCGCTGACGCTCGGGCCCCGACGCTGCCGGGGCGCACGGCCTTGTCGCCGTAGAAGGTCGCTCCGCTCCTGGCCATCTCGACCAGAACCTGCGCGGGCGTGAAGCGCTTGCCGTGCTCTTTCTCGAAGCGCTCGAGTCGCCGCACGATCTCCGAGCGCACCCACCGAGTCGACGTACCGGAACGGTCCTCCGCGGAAGGGCGGGAAGCCCAGTCCGAAGATGGCGCCGATGTCGCCGTCGCGCGCGCTCCTGAGAATGCCCTCGCCGAAGCAATGCGCCGCTTCATTCACCATCGACAACACGCAGCGCTGGACGATTTCGCTCGACGGCTTGTCGGTGATGGGCTTGACGCCCAGCACGTCGTACACGCTGGTGTCGACCTGCTTGCCCTTCTTCTTGCCGTCGTACAGGTAGAAGCCGCGCTTGTTCTTGCGCCCGAAGCGCTTGTCGGCAACCAGCTTGTCCATTCCAGGCGGCGCCTTCATGCGGTCGCCGAAAGCCTCGAGCATGATGTGCCCGACCTTCTCGCCCACGTCGATGCCGACCTCGTCGAGCAGGGTGATCGGGCCTACCGGATAGCCCCACTCGACCAGCGCCTGGTCGATCTTCTCGATGGCGACTCCCTCGCCGAGCAGGTACGCGGCCTCGTTCATGTACGGCCCGAGGATGCGCGAGGTGTAGAAGCCCACGCCGTCCCTGACCACGATCACGGTCTTGCCCTGCTTCTTGCCGAGCGCGACGCAGGTTGCCGTCACCCAGGGTGCGGTCTTGTCGGTCACGATGATCTCGAGCAACGGCATCTTGTGCACCGGCGAGAAGTAGTGCATCCCGATCACGCGCTCGGGGTGCTCCGCCGCTTCCGCGATGCGCGTGATGGGCAACGACGACGTGTTCGAAGCGAAGATCGTCTCCTTGCCGGCGTGCTCTTCGATGTCCTTGAGCATGCGGTGCTTCAGGCCGAGATCCTCGAACACGGCCTCGATCACCACGTCGGCATCGTGGAACCCTCCGTAGTCCACGGTACCGGTAACGCGCGCCATGGTGACGTCACGGTCCATCGGGGTCATGCGCTTCCTCTTGACGCGCTGATCGAGGATGTCGCGCATGTATTTCGAGCCCCGCCCCGACGCCCTGGTCATCCTTGTCCTTGAGGCGTACCGGGAGCTTGGCGATGGCCGTGGTGACGTAGGCGATGCCCGCACCCATCAGCCCTGCGCCGAGCATCCCGACCTTTCGCACCGCATGCGGCTTGACGGATGGATCGTCGACGCCGGTGTCCTTCTTGATCTCCGTGGTCGCGGAGAAGATGTTCATGAGCTGCGCGGCTTCCGCGCTCACGACCAGGTCACCGAATGCGCTGGCTTCAGCCTCCAGGCCCTTTTCCATGCCGCCCTCGAGACCAGCGCGCACGACCTCTACGATGCGCTCGGGTGCGGGATAGTTCCCGTGCGTCTTCGAAAGCAGCTGCTTCTTCGCCTGGTCGAACAGGAGCTTGCGCCCGAGGGGGTTTTCGGTGAGCGCGCGCTCGGACAGCTCGCCCTTGTCCAGGAGGTGCTTCAGGCGATCGAGCGGTCCTTCCTTCTTCCGCGCCTCGCCGGCGAGGCGCAGCGCGTGCTCTGCCGCCACCTCGAGCAGGATGGCCTGCGGTACCACCTCGTCGACCAGACCCATGCGCCGCGCGCGCTTCGAGTCCACTTGCTTGCCCGTGAGCATGAGGTCGAGCGCGGCCTGCACGCCGAGCAGCCGAGGCAGGCGCTGCGTGCCGCCCATTCCCGGGAGGAGCCCGAGCTGCACCTCCGGCACGCCGAACTTCGTCTTCTTGTCGTCGCTGGCGACGCGGCCACGGCACGCCAGCGCGAGCTCCAGGCCTCCACCGAGGCAGGGGCCGTGGATGGCAGCGACCACGGGTACACGGAAGCTCTCGAGCCGCTCCATAGCGCGGTGCCCCGTCCGCGAGATCTCCGCCGCATCGGCGGCCGTCCTGACGCCCTTGATCATGTTGATGTCGGCGCCGGCGAGGAAGCTGTCGGGCTTGCCCGAGGCAAAGACGACAGCCTTCACGTCGTTGTCGTTGTCGAGCTCGTCGAACAGCCGCGCGAAATCCTCGGCGAACGTGTTCTTGAGCGTGTTCATCGTCTCGCCCGGGACATCCATGCTCACCACGGCGACGCCGTCGGGACGCTTCTCCAGCGACAGCACCTCGTGCGCTGCCGATCCATTGCCGTTCTTTGCCGCTTCCATCACGCCGCCTCCAGTACCATCGCCGCCCCAAGCCCGCCGGCTGCGCACGCCGTGCACAGCGCGAGTCTGCCACCCCGTCTCTTGAGCTCGCGCAGCGTCTGGGTGATCTGGCGTGCCCCGGTCGCTGCAAAGGGATGGCCGACCGCGAGCGACCCGCCGTTGACGTTGAACTTCTCCCAGTTGACGTCGCCGATCTTCTTCTTCCGGCCAAGCTTTTCCTGAGCGAACCTATCGCTCTCGAACGCCTGTGTGTTGCTCAGGACCTGCGCGGCGAAGGCCTCGTGCATGTCGATCAGGTCGAGGTCCCCAAGCTCGATGCCCGCGCGTTCCAACGCCATCGGCGTGGCGTACGACGGCCCCATGAGCATCTGCCCAGCCGGGTCCAGCGCCGCGAACGCGTAGGCTTTGATGTAGCCGAGCACGTCCCGGCCCTCGGCCTTGGCCTTGTCCGCATTCATCAGGACGAGTGCGCTGGCGCCGTCGGTGAGCGCTGAGCTGTTGCCAGCGGTGATGGTGCCGTGCTTCCTGTCGAATGCCGGCTTGAGCCTGGAGTAGCTCTCGAGCGAGGAATCGCGACGGACCAGGTTGTCCTCGTCGAAAGCCTCGTATCGGGGCGGTACGAAGACGTGCATCACTTCGTCCTCGAAGCGACCGTCCTCCCAGGCCTTGGCGGCCAGACTGTGGCTGCGATGTGCGAACTCGTCCTGTGACTGCCGGGTGATGCCGTTTTCCTTGGCCATCTTCTCCGCGCTCTCGCCCATGGTGAGCCCCGTGGACGGTTCCTCGAGCGCCGGCGGCACCGGTACGAGATCGCGAGCGGAGATCCCCTTGAAAGCGGCGAGCCGCTGCCCGACCGAGCGCGCCCGGCTGGCCTTGATCAGTGCCTCGGCGAGCTTCTTGCTGACGGCGATCGGCACATCGCTGGCGCTGTCCGCGCCGCCGGCGACGCCGCAGTCGATGGCACCCGCCATGATTGCCTCGGCAACGTTCACGGCGGACTGGTAGCTGGTCGCGCAGGCGCGCGAGACGCTGTACGCCTCGATGTCGCGCGGCATTCCGGTCCCCAGTACGATCTCGCGCGCGATGTTCGGCGCGCTCAGCGACGGCACGACCTGGCCGTAGACGACCTGCTGGATCTCGCTGGGATCGATGCTGATGCGCTGCAGCAGCTCGGCGACGACGAGCTTGCCCAGATCGAGCGCCGACAGATCCCTGTACGCCGTGCTCTGCTTGGCGAACGGGGTGCGGAGCCCTGCGACGATGGCGACCTTGCGGGCGCCGTTGCTGCTCTCCATGTCGATTCCTCCTGGCCGGCGCGCCCGACGAGGGGGCGGCGCTACTCGGACCCGGCGCACAAGACGCCTGCAGCCCGGCCGCCTGGATAAGCACCATGACGCGGCGTGTCAAGGCACGGGCGTGACGGGGGGCAGTAAGAGCGGCGCTCAGCCTGTCTCTGCGACGACGGGTTCCACGACGGGCGCCGTCGGCACGACTCCGCTTTCGCTGCGCGTCTCGGGGAAGCGGACACGGACCGACACGTTGTCGCCGGCGAGCTCGCCGCACAGGGCCCCAGCCAGGGCCATCAGACCGTGACGGACGCCGTCGGCGACGCTCTCGTCGGCCACCAGCAAGAGCTCGCCACCCTCGGCAGATGCCATGTGGCGGCACGCGGCGCGCGCGATGTCTTCGCGCAGCTCGAGGGCCGCAGGATCCATGTTTCCGTTGGTAGCGATCAGCCCGAACACGATGGGACCATCGAGCGAGCTCATGCGGTGCTTGACCCGCGCCGCGAAGTCCTCGGGCGCCTCGCCGGCGAGCTGCGCTTCGACAACCGAGTTCGGCGCATGATGAGCGCCGGTCATCTCGGGCCAACCTGCCCCCGCCTCCATGACGATCAGGGAAACCCTGGTCTCGTCGCTATCCATATCCATCCTGTCCCCTCCTTCCGGAGCTGCCCGGAGGCGCTCCCTTCAAGTGCTCTATCCAATCCCCAGGCGGGCTCGCGTATTCCCGAAGCCGCGCAACCGGAGACACGCGCAGGCGAGTATCTGCCCCGCGCAATATTGCCCCATGCCAGCGGAGCGGGAGATGTTTCCCGCCTCACGAACTGTCACTCAAGCGAACCTGACAATGGGATCGATGCAGCGCGCCGTCAAGCATCCGGGATCGATTGTCCTTGAGCCCACAGAACCGCAATAAATACGGGCCGCGTATGCATGACGCGACGCATACAAAGTGCGACCGAACCGTCGGTCGCACATCAGGCGCAGAGCGGCGGCTCGCGATCGATCCAGGGACGCGCCTGTTCGAGCTGTGCCGCGAGCCGGAACAAGGTGGCTTCGTCTCCGTAGCGCCCGATGAAGTGGGCGCCGATCGGCAGCCCCGCTTTGTTCCAGAAAAGCGGGACATTCATCGCGGGCTGACCGGTGACGTTCTGGATCGGAGTGAACGGCGCGAAGGCGGCGGCGCGCATCAACGGCGCAATCGGATTGTCCTCCGGAGCATCGAAACTGCCGAGTGGAAGCGGCGGCTCGGCAAGCGTCGGCGTCAGCCACACGTCGTACTGCTCCATGAAGCGCGCGACCTCGCGCGCGATGCGCTGCAACAGGCCCACCGAGAGGAGATACGCCGAAGCGCTGTGCCCACGGCCTACCTCTGCAAGCGCCATGCTGAGCGGTTCCACGTTGTCCGGCGTGGCCGTCGTGCCGCTGATCATTCCCATGCCGTCGAGCGTCGCAGCGGCGCCAGCCGTCCACGGCACCATGAACGCCTGGCTCAGCATGTCGCCGGCGATCGGCGGGTCCTTCTCCTCGACGTGATGCCCGAGCTCTTCGCAGAGCTTCGCCGCGTCCTTGACGGCCGCAATGCAGTCCGCGTGCACATCCACGCCGGTCGGTGCCCGCATGCTGAACGCGATGCGGAGCTTGCCGGGCGACGCTTTCACTTCCTCGGCGTAGGGGCGCGTGGGCGGCGGCGCGAAGTACGGATCGCCGGGCATCGGGCCCTGTGTGGCGTCGAGGATCGCGGCGCTGTCGCGCACGCTGAGTGTGACAGCGTGTTCGACCACCAAGCCGTTCATGATGTCGCCCAGGTCGGGACCGAGCGTGATGCGACCGCGCGTCGGCTTGAGCCCGAACAGGCCGCAGCATGATGCGGGGATGCGGATCGAACCACCGCCGTCGTTGGCGTGCGCGGCCGGTACGATGCGCGCTGCCACTGCCGCCGACGACCCACCGCTGGAACCACCCACGGTGTAGGCGGTGTTCCACGGGTTGTGCGTGGGGCCATACAGAAGTGGCTCCGTGGTCGGCAGAAAACCGAACTCCGGCGTATTGGTCTTGCCGACGAAGATGAACCCCGCGCGTCGCAGCCTGGCGACCAGCTCGCTATCGTGATCCGGCACGAAGTCCTTCAGCATGCGCGAACCGGAAGTCAGCGGCGCGTCCTTGCACGCCGCCAGGATGTCCTTGAGCAGATACGGTACGCCCTTGAACGGCCCGTCTGGCAGCTCGCTCCGGGCCGCTTCGCGGGCCTGGTCGAACATGGGGTGGATCACCGCGTTGAGCTCGGGGTTCAGCCGCTCGATTCGTGCGACGGCGTCGTCGACGAGCTCGAGGGGGGTGGCGTTCCGCTCGCGTACGAGCTCGGCGAGAGCGGTGGCGTCGTTGACATCGGTCATGGGGACTCCCGGTCGAGGGGAACCCGATGTTGTGACGAAGCACACCTCGACCGCTACAAGAAAGCGATGGGCACCAGCCCGAGGGCCGCGAGTCCGAGCAGCAGCCACAACGAGAGCCGACCGGTCGCACGGTCCGAGATGCCCAGCGCGTAGATACCCTTGATCACGTTGTTGCTCGCCGCCGCCAGCGCTATCGCAATCGCCGCGACGTGGAGCGTCGTCGCCGAGCTCTGCGTCACGCCGAGAATGAACGGGTCGACATCCGTAACGCCCATGATCCCGGCAAGACCGTAGACGCCGCGGTGACCCAGGTGCTCGGATGCGAGCCGCGTCAGGACCAGCATGGCGACGAAGATCGCGGCGAACGCGAAGGCCGTGCCCAGCTCCAGCGGGTTCTTCGTGGCGACCTCGGAAGTGCGGTCATCTTCCTGGTGCCTGCGGCGCGTCAGAAGCCAGCCCGAAAGGCCGGCGAGGGCCGCAAGCAGCAAGAAACCCGGCGCGAGCTCTTCGCCGAGCGGTGGGTTGAAGAACAGGACCAACACCACGAGCCGTGCGTACATCACGCCGGAGGCGGCCAGAATACTGCCGGCAAACACGTTCGGCGCTCTGTGCACCCTGGCCCGCCGCGCCAGCGCAATGGTCGTCACCGTGGACGAGTAGGCCCCACCTAGCAGCGCCCCGAGCAGGACCCCGCCCCGCCCGCCGAGCACCTTCTGCAGTACGTAGCTGCCGTAGGACACGCCACACACCGCCACGACCACCAGCCACGTCTTGAACGGATTCAGATCGAATACGGTGAACGATTCGTTCGGTACGATCGGCAGGATCACCACCGACAGGAGCAGGAACTTGGCGAAGGCGGCGATCTCGTCGCCGGCGATGCGCGACGTGAGCTTCTCCAGCGCGGACTTGAGCTCGAGCAGCAGCACGCCCACCACGGCGAGCGTCGCCGCCAGCCAGTACAGCTTCTGGTAGACGACAGCGCCGATCAGGTAGACGAGCAGGCCACTCATCTCGGTCGTCAGGCCAGCCGTCTCCGAGGTCGAGAGCTTGTGGCGGTACGAAACCAGCATGAACGCCCCGACCACCACGAATCCCAGGATCAGCGGCAACACCTCCGGTCCGGCCAGAAGCGCGAGCACGTAGCCGACGAGGCCTATCAGCGGGAAGGTGCGGACGCCGCCGAACGCGTAGTGCGTCGTCTTCGTCTTGTGTTCCTCACGCTCGAATCCAACGAGGAACGACAGGAACAGCACCAGCGCGATCTGGACGACTCCAGTAGGAAGTAGCCTCGTCAAGGCGCCGCTCATTGTTTCAATGTAAGAACGTCCGACGAGCGATGCATCCGCGGGGCGGTGACTGGCCCTTGCTTCCCCGTGCCGGGCGGGTACCGTCCCCCTCGATGACTTCGCGCAAGCTCGGCCTTGTTTGCCTGCTGCTTCTGGCTCAGGGCTGCCACCACGACAAGCTGCCCGAGCCGTCCGATCGCAGCGACGGCCAGTTGCCCCAGCTCGACGTGCACCACGTGGCAGAGCACGCGATCCACGTGGATGGGCGGCTTTCCGAGCCGGCGTGGCAGAGCGCAGCCTCCACGGGGCTCTTCGTGCGTCCGGGCAGCGGCAAGGCCGACTCCGCCTCGCATGTGAACGCCAGCGCGAAGATGTTGTGGGACGCGCTGGCGCTGTACGTCGGCTTCACGGTGTACGACCCGTCGCCGGGAACGCCGTTCAAACGCGGGGATGTGGATCCACATATCTGGGAGCGCGCTTCCGGGGTCGAGCTGATGCTTCAGCCCGGCGAGCCGGGCAACAACAAGAACTACTTCGAGATCCAGGTCGACACCGCCGGAGCGGTCTGGGACACGCGCTTCGACGACTACAACCAGCCCATCACCGGCTCGGGCCCCGCGCGACGCTTCGGTCACCAGGACTGGTCCGCCCATCTCGAGCGCGCGGCCCGCGTCGACAAGGGCCACTACACCCTGGAGATGGCGCTGCCCTGGAGCGCTATCACCCGCGTCGCCGCGCACGTGCCGCCGCGTCCGGGCGATGTCTGGCGGGCGAACCTCTACAGCTTCCGGAATGGCCAGCGCGACGCGATGGCCTGGTCGCCCATCCTCGGCCAGGGCAACTTCCACAAGGCAGCCCGCTTCGGCAGGTTGCGCTTCGGGCCGTAGCTCAGAACTTCGCGAAGTCGTAGCCGACGGTCGCGCCGAGGGCGACGGTGTCCCCCGGGTGTCCGATGTCGACCAGCGACAGCTGCGCCTGGATGTCGAAATCCCCGATCCGGTAGCCTGGCAGGACGTTGAAGCCGACCTTCGCCCGCGTGGTCGAGGTGTCACCGGCACGCACGGTGAGCACGTTCAGGCCGAGCTCCCCTCCGATGTGGAAACCCTGGCACTTGCCGGAAACGAAGTATCGGGCGCCGACCCAGATCGGCACGTCGCCGAGGCCGTACTTGTAGCTGACGCTGTTCACGGTCGTGGACGTGTCGAGACCGTAGAGGTAGCCGATGCGCCCGGTAATACCGAACGACGGCGACAGTCCCCGCGCGTACTTGACGAGCCCCCCGAGCATCACGCCCGTCGCGTCGCCAAGATTGCCGACCGGGACGAGGAAACCCACGTCGGCTCCGACGAAGCTCCTCGGGCCCTGGCCGCTCTCTTGTCCGGCATCGGGGGCCGCGGCCTGGGTTGGAGCGCCGTCATCGCTCGCCGACGCGTCATCGCCGGGCTCTGCCAACGCGGTCGTGGCGCCCAGGGCGATGATCGTGCCGAGCGCAAGCGGGAAGATGCGAAAGCTCATAGGGCTCGCGAGCCTACCGCCTCGGGGCCGCGGACGGGCCACATTTCCGCGTGCTACCGGATTACCCCGCGATGGTGTCGTAGAAGAGCTGCGCCAGCGCGGCGTGACCGGCTGCGTTCGGATGGATGCACGTCAGGTCGAACCAGAGCGGCTCGTTCGGCCCCCGGTAGCAGGGCGCGGTCGGGTCGTTGCGCTTGTAGCCGTGCCCACAAAAGCTCTCCAGCATGAAGATCATGTCGCTGTGCGTGTCGACGGCGATCTTCATGTACTGCTCCTCGGTCCAGATGACGATGTCCTTCTGGGCCTGGAGGTCCTGCCAGGGCTGGATGCCGGCGATGGCGGAGCTGGAGCAGCTGCTGACGTCGCCCGTGCCGTCGGTGAACTCGTAGTTGTTGGCGAACACCACGTCGACGCCACCAGGTACGTTCTTCGAGTCCTTCATCCAGGTCACCGCGTCGCGCAGGAGCTGCACGAAGCTCTGCGCGTCCTGCCACAGCTGGGGGATCGTCTTCGCCGGACTGGTGCCGCCGCCGTCCTTGGTGATGGCGTCGATGTCGTTGCCGCCCATCGTCATGATCACGAGGTAGTGCTTGTCACGCTCGCCGGCCGGGATGCAGTCGGTGACCTGCTGGTTGTCCTTCATCAGGTCATCGGTGCGCGCACCCCACTTGGCGCAGCTGATGAAGTCCCCCGATTCATGCGGCGCAGCCACACCGTTGATGACGTTGGCTCCGCCCCAAAGCGGCCCGGGCGGCGTGAGGTTGAACAGCTTCGCCAGCTTCTTCGCGAGGATCGCGCGGTACACCGCACCCGGGTTCACATCCGTGGGCGGAGTGCCGACGGTGACCGAGTCGCCCAGGAACACAACTTTCTGGACACCCTTGATGTCCTGCATGTTCGTGCCTTCGCAGTGCGCGCCGATGACCGGACTGAACTGATCGTAGTTGGGGCCGCCGGTGTTGCCGTTGACGTACTGCCCGTCGAAGCACTTCGCCGCGGTGAGCGGTCCGGCGTCGGTTCCGCCGGCCCCCGCCGCGCCGGCTGCACCGCCGGTGCCAGCTCCGCCGTCCGTGCCTGCTGCGCCCTGCCCTGCGGTACCACCGCCGCCGCCGACGGCTCCGCTGCCAGCCGCACCTCCGGACGCGGCCGAGCCGCCGCTGCCGCCCGCCGCGCTGCCGCCGGTTGCGCCGCTGCCGCCCGTCGCACCGACGCCCGCCGCGCCAGATGCCCCGCCGCTACTGCTCGTCTGGTCGCCCGACGAGCAGGCCACGGACACCCCAAGAACCCCCACGAGAAGAAGAACGCGCCCATGCATGCGCGGAAGCATAGCAAGGTCGGCCAGCCGGTTCAAGGCCAGGGGCTTACCGAATCCGCCAGGCGACCTAGGCTCTCTGCCATGACAGCGCTCTGGGACAAGCTCGAGTTCGGGCGCACCGGCGTTCCGGTGAGCCGCCTCGCCATCGGGTCGAGCTACGGGGTCGGAGGCAGCGATCTGGAACGCGCCTACGAGCGCGGCATCAACTTCTTCTTCTGGGGGATGAGGCGCACCGGCCGCTTCGCCGAAGGCGTGCGCACCGTGGCAGCGAAGGACCGCGAGTCGATGTGCATCGCGATCCAGACCTACTCGCGCTCCGCGCTCCTGGTGCGGCCGTGGGTCGAGAAGGCGCTGAGGGGGCTCAAGACCGACTACGTCGACATCCTCACGCTCAGCTGGTGGAGCGACATGCCGCCCGAGCGCATCATCGACGCCGCGCTCGAACTGCGTGACGAGGGCAAGGCACGTCACCTCATGATCTCGTGCCACCACCGCCCGAGCTTCGCGCGCATGATCGACGATGACCGCTTCGAAGCGATCATGGCGCGCTACAACGCCGCCCACACCGGAGCCGAGCGCGAGGTGTTCCCGCTGCTGGACACGGCGGAGCGGCGGCCGGGAGTGCTCGCGTTCACGGCGACGCGCTGGGGCTCGTTGCTCGATCCGTCTTTCGTTCCCGAGGGAGAGCGCACGCCCACCGCCACGGACTGCTATCGCTTCGTGCTTTCGAATCCCGACGTGGACGTATCGCTGTGCGGCCCGAAGAACGGCCGGGAGCTCGACGGCGCGTTCGCCGCGCTCGACAAGGGCCCGCTCGACGCCGAAGAGATGGCCTGGATGCGCCGCGTCGGAAGCACGGTCCATGAACGCCGGCCGGGCCGCGGCCCCGTCAACACGCTCGACAAGGTCGCGAATTTCTTCGCCCGGCGCCGCCCTGCAGCGGAAGCGCCGGAGTAGGCGTTGCTCGCCCTCCAGGCACTCCTTCCCGAAGCCCTCGCCGCGGCAGCCCCCACGATGAGCGCCGCGGAGTCGCGGCGGATCGTGGCGGCAGTGCACCGCACCGGGCGTCTGCCGGAGTACGTCGCGCACGTGCGTCGCGTCGCGCTCGACGCCGCGCGCGCCGTCGGTCACGTGCCCGCGTTGACCGAGGTCGACCGGCGCGAGAGCGCGCTCGACCCGTTCGTGAAGTTCGCGTTCGAAGCCGCGGACGGCCTGCGCTTCGAGACGGTGCGCATTCCGCTGGAGCGCGCCGGCCGCTACGCGGTGTGCGTCAGCTCGCAGGTCGGATGCGCTCTCGGCTGCGCGTTCTGTGCAACTGGACGGCTCGGGCTGTCGCGCAACCTGGAAGCGTGGGAGATCGTCGAGCAGGTCCGGCACGTGCAGCAGGGCCTCGGTTCGCGGAAGCGGACGAACGGCGCCACGCCGCGCGTGCACGGCGTGGTGTTCCAGGGCATGGGCGAACCGCTTTCGAACATCGATCGCGTGCTCGGAGCGATCGACGTGATGACGGCTCCCGGCGCGATGGCCATCGATGCGCGAGCCATCACGGTGTGCACGGCGGGATTGCCGGCGGGGATCCGGCGTCTGGCCGAGCGGGCACCGCGCGTTCGGCTCGCGATCTCGATGGGCAGCGCGCGTCCCGGGACGCGCCGGCAGCTCATGCCGGTGACCACGGCCCACCCGCTCGAAGACGTGCTCGACGCCGCGCGGGAACACGCCGGGCTCACCGGGCTCGCACCGCTGTGGGCGATCACACTGCTGTCCGGCGTCAACGATTCGACGGAGCTTGCGCGGGAGCTGGCCGCACTGGTGCTCGACTTCCGCGAAAAGACCGGATTGCGCCCGCGCGTCAGCATCATTCCGTACAACGCCATTGCCGACGGCAACGACGACCCTTTCAGTGCGAGCTCCCTCGAGCGCGAGAACGCCTTCCGTGCGGTGCTGCGCGAAGCGGGCATCCCCACGCACCGGCGCTACAGCGGCGGCAGCGACGTCGCCGCGGCGTGCGGTCAGCTCGCGCTGCGCAGCGCGCCCTAGCCCCGGCGGCGCGCACGCCTTCCGGACTCAGATGTGCAGCGCGCGGCCGGCGACGGCCAGGGCCGCCTCGTGCACCGCCTCGGAGAGCGTGGGGTGCGCGTGACAGGTGCGGGCGATGTCTTCACTGCTCGCGCCGAACTCGATGGCGGCGACGAGCTCGGCGATCAGATCGCCCGCGCGCGGTCCGATGATGTGCACGCCGAGGATGCGGTCCGTCTCCTTGTGCGCGAGGATCTTCACGCGGCCATCGGTGTGGCCGAGCGCGCGAGCGCGGCCGTTGGCGCTGAACGGGAACACGCCCTTTTCGTAGGGGATGCCGTCTTCCTTCAGCTGGTCCTCGGTGGCGCCGACGGAGGCGATCTCCGGATCGGTGTACACGACGCCGGGGATGGCGTCGTAGTTGACGTGGCCGTAGCCGGTGGCGAGGTACTCGACGCAGGCCACGCCTTCCTCCATGGCCTTGTGCGCCAGCATCGGGCCCTGGATCACGTCGCCGATGGCGTAGATGCCGTCGACGCGCGTGGCGTAGTGCTCGCTGACCGGAATGCGCCCACGCTTGTCGGGCTCGATGCCGACCGAGTCGAGGCCCAGGCCCTCGGTGTTCGGGATGCGTCCGACCGAGAGCAGCACGCGATCGCAGGTGATGGGGTCGGAGCCCTCGACCGTGACCGTGACCTGGTCGCCCTCGACCTTCGCGCCGGTGACGCGGGCACCGAGCTGGAAGGCCATGCCCTGCTTGCCGAAAAGCCGCTTCGCCTCCTTCGCGATTTCGCTGTCCATACCGGGCAGGATGCGGTCGAGGTACTCGAGCACGGTGACCTTCGCGCCCAGGCGGCTCCACACCGAGCCCATCTCGAGCCCGATGTAACCGGCGCCGATCACGACCAGGTGACCGGGCACCTCGGGGTACGACAGCGCCTCGGTGCTGGTGCCGATGCGATCGCCGTCGAGCTCCACGCCCTCGAGCGGTGCGACCTTGCTGCCGGTGGCGATCAGGATGTGCTTCGCCTCGAGTTCCGTCGTGCCGTCGCTGCTCTCGACGACAACGCGACCCTTGCCGGCAATGCGACCGTGGCCCTGGTAGCGCTTCACCTTGTTCTTCTTGAACAGGAAGGCGACACCCTGCGTGTTTGCCTTCACGACCTCGGTCTTCTTTTCCAGCATGCGACCGAGGTCGAGCTCGACGCCCTTCACGCCGACGCCGAAATCGCCGAGCTGGTGCTTCGCCTGGTAGAAGAGCTCGCTCGCCTCGAGCAGCGCCTTCGAGGGAATGCAGCCAACGCGCACGCAGGTGCCGCCGAGCTCGCTTTCCGATTCGATGCAGGCGACGTCCATACCGAGCTGCGCGGCGCGGATCGCGGCCACATACCCGCCCGGCCCCGCGCCGATGACGACGAGATCGTGTTTCGTGGATTCAGCCATCATCTGCACCGTGGTTCGAGTTGGGATTTTCTAGTCGGGTAGGCCCGGGCGTTGCCGCCCGGGCCCCGAATCGCTTCGGCAGCACTTCATGCACACGTCGTGCATCATCCTCCCGCTCGAATGCTATGACGAAGTCGTCAGCAAAGCGCACCAGCACTGCGCGTCCACGCAGCACTGGCTTCACCTGGCTTTCAAACCACACGTCCAGCACCGTATGCAGGAAGATGTTCGCCAACATCGGCGAGATAACCCCACCCTGCGGCGTGCCAGCTTCGGGGTATCTGATCTCCCCGCGCTCCATCACGCCCGCGTTGAGCCACTTGCCAATGAGACGCAGCACGACACCGTCCCCTATCCGTTGACGAAGCACCTCGCACAGCTGTTTGCGGTCGATGGAGTCGAAATACGTACGTATATCGACTTCCAGCACCCATCCGTCGCGCATTTCCATCAGAGTGTCGCGTAGCTTGCCCAGGGCTTGGTGGGCACTCCGCCCTGGTCGAAACCCATACGAGCAGTCCAGAAAGTCCTGCTCGTACACGGTTTCTAGAAGCATGGCTACCGCCCGCTGGAGCACCGTGTCCTCGAAGGTTGGGATGCCCAGCGGCCGGGTCTGCCCGTTGCCTTTCGGGATGTGGAAGGCGGGAAGGCGGGAAGGCGATCTTCACTGCTCTGGGGACGGCTTCTTTTCTGGAATCGAGGGTTGGGGCTCGCCGCGCGGCTCGTCCAGAGACTTGGCGTGGTTGTCCGGGAACCTTCCCGCCTTCCTGTTCCGCACCCGCACTCTGCCGGATGCGGACGTGCCCGCGTCGGGCATCACACCTCGAGCAGGATGCGGTTGGGCTCCTCGACGCATTCCTTGATGCGCTTGAGGAAGGTGACGGATTCGCGGCCGTCGATGACGCGGTGGTCGTAGGTCATCGCGACGTACATCATCGGTCGCACCACGACCTGACCGTCACGGACCACGGCGCGGTCCTGGATGGCGTGCAGCCCGAGGATGCCGCTCTGCGGCGGATTGATGATGGGCGTCGACAGCAGCGAGCCGTAGATGCCGCCGTTGCTGATGGTGTAGGTGCCGCCGTGCAGCTCGTCGAGCGTGAGCTTGTTGTCGCGGGCACGGACCGCGAAGTCCGCAATGGTCTGTTCCACCTCGGCGAAGCTCAACCGATCCGCATTGCGGATGACGGGTACGACCAGGCCGCGACCGCCGCCGACGGCGACGCCGATGTCGTAGTAGTTCTTGTAGACGATGTCGGTGCCGCGGACCTCCGCATTGACCTGCGGGATGAGCTTCAGCGCCTCGATGGCCGCCTTCACGAAGAAGGACATGAAGCCGAGCTTGATGCCGTACTTCTCCTGGAACTTCGGCTGATACTCCTTGCGCAGGGCAATCACCGCGCTCATGTCGATCTCGTTGAACGTGGTGAGCAGCGCGGCGTTCTGCTGCGACTCGACGAGCCGTTCAGCGATGCGCTTGCGCATCGGCGTCATCGCCACGACCTCTTCTTCGCGATCGCCTGCAGGGACGGCAGGCGCCGGAGCGCGCGCCTCGTGGCGCAGCACGTCTTCCTTCAAGAGCCGTCCGCCGGGGCCCGTCGCTTCCACTTCCGCCGCGCGGAGGCCGCGATCGGCCAGGGCACGCTCGGCCGCCGGCATCACGCGCGCCTGGGCCTTCGGCTCCGTTGCGCGCGCCGGCTCCGGCCGCGCTTCTGCCGGCTTGGCCTGCGCCGGCTCGGCTGCTTTCCCAGAAGCCTCGCCCTCTTCCATGAAACCGATCACGTCGCCGACCGAAGCCGTCTGTCCCTGGTCGATCTTGATCTCCGAGATGACGCCGGCCACGGGCGCGGGCAGCTCGACCGTTACCTTGTCGGTCTCGATCATGACGACCGTCTCGTCGCGAGCGGCATGGTCGCCCTTGTGCTTGAGCCACTCGCCGATCAACACCTCGGTGATCGACTCGCCGACCTCGGGCACCTTCAGTTCAACTGGCATAGGACAAGCTTCCTCTTCTCCCTGGACTCAGTCGCCGAACGCGTGGTCCATGATTTCCTGGGTCTCGAGACGGTGGCTGCTGGCTGAGCCGGTGGCAGGGCTGGCCGACTCCACGCGGGAGAGTACCGAAAGCGGATAGCTGCCGAAAACCCTGTCGCCGAAACGGGCCCGGAGATGCCGCCAGGCGCCCATGTTCTCGGGCTCGTCCTGGATCCAGACCAGCGGCGTGCCCTCGGCGTAGGGCTCGAGCGCCGCGCGCACATGACTGTCCGGCAGCGGATACAGCTGCTCGAAACGCAGGATGGCGATGTCCTCGCGACCGAGCTCTTCCCGCTTCTTCTCGAGCTCGTAGAAGATCTTGCCGCTGCAGAGAAACACTTTCGAGACCTCGCGGCCCTTCTTCTGCGGCAGGGAGTCGGGGAGGATGCGCCGGAAACCGCCCTGGGCGAGCTCGTCCAGCGAGCCTACCGCGCTCGGATGGCGGAGCAGGCTCTTCGGCGTGAACACGATGAGCGGCTTGCGCCAGCGGCGCAGCACCTGGCGGCGGAGCAGATGGAAGAACTGCGCCGGCGTGGTCGGCTGCGCGATCTGGATGTTCTCCTCCGCGGCCAGCATCAGGAAACGCTCGAGCCGCGCGCTCGAGTGCTCGGGGCCCATGCCCTCGAAGCCGTGCGGCAGGAGCATCACGATGCCGCTGAGCCGCTTCCACTTGTCCTCGGCGCTGGAGATGAACTGGTCGATGATGACCTGCGCCGGCGTTGACGAAGTCGCCGAACTGCGCCTCCCACAGCACCAGCCCGTCGGGCCAGTCGAGGCTGTAGCCGTACTCGAAGCCGAGCACGCCGGCCTCGCTGAGCGGGCTGTTGTAGATCTCGATCTGCGCCTGGTCGGGCGACAGGTGCATGAGCGGCATGTAGGCGTGGCCGTCCTCCACGTCGTAGAGCAGCGCGTGGCGGTGGCTGAAGGTGCCGCGGCCGGAGTCCTGCCCGGTCATGCGCACGCGTACGCCTTCGGTCACGAGCGACGCGAAGGCGAGCGACTCGGCGGCGCCCCAGTCGAGCGGGCGCTCGCCCGCCGCCATCTCCGCGCGCTGCGACAACAGGCGTCCGATCTTCTTGTGGACGTGGAAGTCGTCAGGCAGCTCGGTCTGCCGACGCAGGAGGTCGGAGAGACGCTCGCGCGCAACGGCCGTGTCCACCTCGCTGACCTCGGCCTCGGCTCCGCCGCGGTAGCCCTTCCAGTAGCCGCCCAGCCAGTCCTGCACCTTGACGTAGTCCTCGCGGCGCGCTTCGCCGAGCTCCTTCTCGAGCTCCGCGCGACGCTCGACGGCAATCGCGTCGGCTTCCTCCTGTGACACCTCGCCGAGCTTGAGCAGGTGCTCGAGGTAGCCGTCGCGCACGCTCGCCCGCTCGCTGATCGTCTGGTACATGAGCGGCTGCGTGAAGGACGGCTCGTCGCCCTCGTTGTGGCCGTGGCGACGGTAGCCGTACATGTCGATGACCACGTCGCGACCGAACTTGTCGCGGAAATCGAGCGCGAGGCGCACCACCTGCGCCACCGCTTCCGGATCCTCGCCGTTGACGTGGAAGATCGGGATCTGCAGCATCTTGGCCACGTCGGTGGCGTAGGTGCTGGAGCGGCCCTGCGAGGGCGGCGTGGTGAAGCCGATCTGGTTGTTGACGACGACGTGGACGGTGCCGCCCGTGGTGTAGCTGCCCAGGCCGCTCAGGTTGAGCGTCTCCTGCACGATGCCCTCGCCGGCGAAGGCCGCGTCGCCGTGGATGAGCAGCGCTAGCTTGCGTACGACGGCCGCGGTCGCCGACCCGGTCCTGCTTGGCCCGCGCGCGACCGAGCGCCACCGTGTTGACGAACTCGAGGTGGCTCGGGTTGAAGCAGAGCGACAGGTGCACCCTGCTTGCCGCGCGCGGTCTCGAAGTCCGAGCTGTAGCCGAGGTGGTACTTCACGTCGCCGCTGCCGTAGTAGAGCTCCGGGTCCTTGTCCTCGAACTCGCGGAAGATCTCGCGCGGGCTCTTGCCCATGATGTTCGCCAGCACGTTGAGCCGGCCGCGGTGCGCCATGCCCAGCACGATCTCGTCGACGCCGTGTGCAGCGGCGCGCTCGATCGCGAATACCAGCAGCGGGATCAGGCTCTCCGAGCCTTCCAGCGAGAAGCTCTTCGCGCCGAGGTACTTCTTCTGGATGAACTCCTCGAAGATGACCGCGTCGGTGAGCTTGGTCAGGATGCGGAGCTGCTCGTCGCGCGCGAGCTGCACGCGGTTCTCGCTGCCCTCCATCCGGTCCTGCAGCCAGGTCTTCACGTCCAGGTCGTCGATGTGCATGAACTGCACGCCGATGGAACGGCAGTACGTGTTCCTGAGCTTGTCGAGGATCTGGCCGAGCGTAAGCACCGGCTCGCCGTAGATGGTGCGGGCGGAGAACTTCCGCTCGAGGTCACGGTCGGTGAGGTCGTAGAAGGTGGGGTCGAGCTCCGGCTGCTCGTCGCGCGGCAGGCCGAGCGGATCGACCTTCGCGACCATGTGCCCGCGCACACGGTAGGCGCGGATCAGCTGGTCGACGCGATCCTGCCGTACCGCCGCATCCGACACTCCGGAGGAGAACTGCGCGACCTGGCCCGCGGGCGCCGCGTGGCCGTTCACCCCGGCCGGGTTGAACAAGCTGTGCGGGCGGAACGATGGCCCCAGCGCGGGACGAGCCGCGCCGCCGACCGCCTCCTTGTCGAAATAGTCCCGCCAGTCGGCGGAAACCAGAGAGGGGTCACGAAGGTACTTCTCGTAGAGCCCCTCGACGAACGCGAGGCTCAAGCTGTTGGGCGAGGGCGCTCTGGTTTGCATGGGATTGTTGCGTCTGTGGTTCTGCCTGGCCGCCGGGGCCGCACGGGCCGGCAAGCCGCTTCTAGCCGAAAAGCCGTCCGACGAGAACGAGTCCCCTCCCACGTGCGCCGGACGAGCCGTGGATAATCTGTGGCCCGGACGGTAGCAGGTCAAGGCCGGGAACGGTCCACGCCGGAGCGGCTGTGCGTGGGGCTTCGAGACTTCCCAGCGCCAACGCCGGCGTCTCTGGGGAAACCCGGGCGCGAGTCAGTCCGCCTGGAACCCAATCTTGGCGTGCGAGCCGTCGCAGAACGGCTTGTTCTTCGACTCGCCGCAGCGGCATACGGTCGCGCGCAACATTCTGCCGTGGCCGTCGATTGTCATGTCGGCGCGCACGGCGTAGGGGCCGTTTTCGCGAACGTGGGCGGTGTTGACCAGCGGTGGCTTTTCATTTTCTCCTCCGTCCAGCCGCTCGTAGGCAATGGCGCCGCTCGGGCAATTGTGCGCCAGGCCCGCGACCTCCTCGGGCGTCGCCGCGTCCGGGTGTATCCACTCGCCCTCCACGTTCGGCACGAATACGTCCGGTCGCGACAGCACGCAGTTGCGCGAGTGAATGCACTTGTCGCCATCGAACCGGATCAACACGCCCCTGCCACGGATCTCGTCAACGCCGCTCATCGACGCGCGGGCGGCCGGATGCCGCGCCGGCGCCCCTTCCGCAGAGCTCGATCGCGGCGTAGACTGTCCGGCGGTGGCAGCGGGAGTGCCGTCTACAAGATGCAGAAGTCCTCGTCGGCAGCTACGATCGAGCTGTGTCCGAAGTCGAAGGCAAAGGCCCGTAGCTTGGACAATCTGCTGTGGCTGCCGGATCGTAGGCTCGGCTACTCCGTGAAGACAGAAGACAAGGGTTGGGAGCTCGATGCTCGCATCGAACCACTGCCCGAAAGGCCATGGCCTTCATTCATCTCCGCGCGGGCCAAGGGGAGCCGGACGGAAAACCCGTATCGGGTGGTGGTCCTGCTCGCACGGCTGGAACTCGTCGCGGCGTCGTGTCCAACCACTCGCGAAGAGCTGTGTTCGGCATGTGCCGCGGTCCAGCGCTCGCGCGAGCAGGCACAACGGGATCCATTGAAACTTCTGCGGTGAGTGTGGGCACAAGAGGGGCCCGGGAACAGCCTGGAGGTTGACCCATGAACAAGCTTGGACAGCTCTGGAGCAATCTGCGATCGAGCTTCTGGTTCCTGCCTTCGCTGATGGTCGCGGTCAGTATGGCTGTCGCGATAGCTTTGATCCAGGCGGACTCCGCCGGGAGCGACCGATGGCTGAGCCAGTGGCCACGCCTGTTTGGCGTCGGGCCGGAAGGCGCACGCCAGATGTTGGCTACGCTTGCCGGTTCGATGATGTCCGTTATGGGAATCACGTTCTCCATGACCCTGCTGGCACTGGCGTTGGCCTCGAACCAATACACCTCGCGCATCCTGCGGAACTTCATGCGGAGCCGCGTCACACAGGCCACGCTCGGGATTTTCGGCGGTATTTTCGCCTATTGCCTGATCGTGTTGCGCGCCATTCGCGGCGCTAGCGGCGTAACCGAGTTCGTGCCGAACCTGGCGGTGTTCTTCGCATTTGTTCTGGCACTCGGTGGCGTTGGCGTCCTCATTTTCTTCATTCACCACATCGCTTCGTCGATCCAGGCTTCCAGCATCATCGCCTCGGTTGCTCACGAAACCATCGCATCGAGCGACCGGCTTTTTCCGGAAAGACTGGGACTCGAACCCGATGAAGACGAGGACCCGGACGAGGTGCTCGGGTCTCTGGAAGAGCGTACCTGGCACGCCGTGCCGGCAGAGATGAACGGTTACGTCCAGAACGTGGACAATGATGCGCTGCTGCGCCTGGCGCGGGATAGGCAGACCGTCGTGCGCATGGAGCGCGGCATCGGCGCGTTCGTTGTGCAAGATGCCACATTGGCGTCGCTCGCCCTGGAAGCCCCTCCGGATCAAGAGACGATCGAGGCCGTCAACAAAGCCTATAGCGTGGGCCGCTATCGCACGGTCGAGCAGGACCCTGCCTTCGGTATCCGGCAGCTGGTGGATATGGCGTTGAAGGCACTTTCGCCCGGTGTCAACGACACCTCGACCGCCGTGATGTGCGTGGATTACCTGTCGACGGTTCTGGCGCAGCTGGCCTCCCGGAAATTCCCTGCATCGCGCCGCTACGAGGGAGACGAACTGCGTGTGATCACCATCGCCCCGACATTTGAAGCTCTTCTGGTCGAGGCGTTCGAGCAGATCCGGGGTAGCGCCGAAGGCAATGTCGCCATCATGGCGCGCATGCTCAGCGCCTTCGAGACTCTCGCCGAGCTCACGGTGAGCCCGCGCCGCCGGCAGGCGCTCCACGAACAGGTGCAGTGGATTGCCGAACTGGCGGGTCGCACCACCGAAGCCACGCATGATCGCGCGCGGATCGCCAAGCGGCTGATGGAGGTACGCGAGGCACTCGAAGCCGAGCCTGCATCGAGCGAGGGGAAAGAGAAAGCATAACCGAACCGGGGAGGCCGAGCCCTGGGTCACCAGCATCGCAACGCGCTTGCCGGACAAGCGCGCCTCGCGCAGCGCGCCGGCGACCCGCGGGCAACACGGTCTCCCTCGACGGCTCCGGTCCGGCGGCCAGGGAGCCTAGCTCAGCGCGTCGATCACGCGGCCCAGGCGGGCGCGGATGTCCTCGGCCACGGCCTTGATCCCGGGCATCGATGCGAACTCCGCGATCTGCATCGGGTCGAACGCGGAGACGACCGTCTTGCCGTCGTCACCTTCGTACACGATGACGTTGCAGGGTAGCAGCAGGCCGATCTCGGGAGCCGCGGAGAGCACCTTGTGGGCCGCAGGCGGGTTGCACGCGCCGAGGATCTTGTACTTGCGGAAGTCAACGTCGATCTTCTTCTTGAGCGTCTCCTTCACGTCGATTTCAGTGAGGACGCCAAAGCCTTCCTTCTTGAGCTCCTCGGGCACCTTCTGGAGCGCCTCTTCATAGCTGCAGCCAAGCACCTTCTTGATACCGATCTTGTCCAGATCCACTTCTGCCTCCGTCTATCGATCTCGATGCGCTCCGGGGGAGCGATGTTGTCTAGTCGCCCACCAGGGAGCGCTGGATGTCCTTCGCCTCGTCGTAGCGTTCGCGGGGCACGAAGATGACCGTGCCTTGACTGCCGAACGCCGAGACGAACACGTCGTATTTGAGCATGGTACGGATGCCGCGCTGCTCGAGTTGCTCGACCACCATGCGCCCCATCGATTCGCTGGAGAGGGGCGGCAGCTCGACCCAGTGGATATCCTTGGGCGGCGGCTCCTGCGGCAGCTTTTCGACAAGGCGCACGCCACAATCGTCGCAATGTTCGACGCCGGCGACGTATTCGAGCCGGCAGGCGGGACAGAAGGGCATGATCGCTACCTCCGGGGCTTCAGGGGCCTGTGTAGCAAAGGTTGTGCCTCCGCGGGCATCTGTCGAGGGGGCTGCACCACGTCGCCGCACGCTTTGCGCTGTTGCAACATGCAGCGCAAACGTTGCGGCGTCAGCGCGAGCTGCGCCGCCGCCCGGCTCGGGCCGGGCGTTCGGCAACGCGCAGGTACCCTTCACTGAGGAAGGCATACAGCTGCTGGGTGAGCACGTCGGCGCTCTCCTCGGCGAGACCGAGCGTGACGGCCTGGTAGAGCAGCTCCTTCAGCGCGCCGATGGTGAGATACGCGAGAACACGCGGCTCACCGTCCGCCACAATGCCCAGCGCCTGCCCGTCCCTCAGGCTCTCGGTGAGCAGCTGCACCACCGAGTCGTAGAAGGTGAGCAGCTTGCGGTCGAACGCCGAATCGATACCGACCGCGTCCGTGAACAGGATCTTGGTCATGACCCGCTCGGAGAGGGCCAGACCCACAATCGCCCGGATATTCTCGCGCGCCTGTTCCGCGACCGAACGGGATGGGTCGTCCGTCTCGATGCGCTGGATAGCCATGGCTATCTGGGCGCTGAAGCGGTCGATGAGATCGGAGAAGACCGCGCGCTTGTCCTCGAAGTACAGGTAGAAGGTGCCGCGGGCGACACCGGCCTCGGCCACGATGTCGTCGATGGTCGACTGGTGGTAGCCGCGCTTGGCAAAGACGTTGCGCGCGGCGGTGAGGATATTCTGGCGGCGTTCGGCCTTGGTCGCAGCACTTCGCTTGCCGCCGGTCCTGGCCTTCTTCGTACGCGCCGCCACGCCTTTCCGGATACTCCGGCGTCGCGCGCCCTTCAACGGCTACTTCGCGACCCGGAGGATCTGCGCATCCGTGGCCCAGTAGACGAACTTGTCGTCCGTGTGCAGCACCAGCGTCCCGGTCTGGTTCGATGCCAGCGTTCGTGGGCCGCCCTGACACCCGGAAAGGGGGCAGGTGACGATCTGCGAAGCCGCGCCGCCCGGCGCCGGATCGTAATCGAACCAGTACACGCCGCTCGAGTCGACGGTCATCAGCGTCGGATGGGGCTGCTTGTCGATGAACTTGACCGGCGTGCAGGCGCCACTGGTCGGGCAGGTCTCGATGAGTCCGTTCGGGTAGCCCCCCTGCCCGCCGGGCAACAGCATGTAGATCTGCTTGCCGTACACGCTTGTCGCTTCGACGCCCTGGGCGGCAGAGTAGAGCACGGTCGGCTTGCAGGTCCCGGTCATCGGGCAGCTCTCGAGCGCATCGGCGGCAGTCGCGGTAGTCGTCGACGGCGAGACGAAATAGACGTTGGTGCCGTCGGTGCCGAGCGCGATCGTGCCGAGCTGCGTACCGAAGTCGAACATGATCTCCGCAGCGCCGGTCGAGCAGGCGCCGCCCGTGCAGTTCTCGTGGAACAAGCTCGTGCCGATCACCCAGTACCAGTCCAGCCCGGACGCGGCGTAGCTGCCGGGCGGCACGTTCAGGCCGCCATAGAAAACGTACGAAGGCGACGCCGAACAGCCCCCGACATCGCAGACGAACAGCGACGGGCGAGCCACGTGGGAGGCCGGATCTGCCACGAAGGCGAAGTTCTCTCCGGAGACCATCAAGATGCCCGCCGCGTCGGAGGCGTTGATGGCGCCGACCTGGCCAAGCTGCTTGGGCTGGAGCGCGCAGCCGCCCTTGGGACACGCGAGGACGGTGTTGCCCGCCGAATCGCCGTAGTAGAGCTGCTTCGCATCGACGTCGAACACGGGCTTGGTCAGGTTGTCGACGACGACGACCGGCTGGCACACGCCCTTGTCGCACTTGCCTCCGCCGCAGTCGTGCCCACAGACGCCGCAGTTCGCGCCACTGGTCGCGACGTTCGACGCATTTGCCGCCGCAGTCGACCACGGTTCCGCCGTCGCACATGACCGGCGCGCCCGCGCTGCCTCCCGAGCCGCTGGTGCCGGCACTGCCGCTGGTGCCGGCCGTGCCCCCCGTGCCCCCCGTGCCGCCGCTGTCGGTGCCGGCCCCGCCGCCATCGTGTGCGGCGCCGAGGTTGTCGAGACCGCTGCCGCAACCGGCTGCCATGAGCAGCGACGCTGCCAGGAGCGCGACTGTTCGAGGTTTCATCCAGGCTTCCCGCGGCACGGAGGCAGCATGCCGTTGTCGGACTACGGCTGCAACGGCGGCAGGGTGACTACCTCGAAAGCCGAAGCCGGGACGGTCTTCAGCGCCGAAATGTCCGCGTCTTTCCAGTTCGGATTCACTTCACCCTGGAAGTAGAAGTTCCCATTGGGACTGCTATTGTCGGCCAGGATCATCCCGTATTTCTTCATGGCCTTGAGCACGACCTGCGCTCCCTTGGTCAGACCCGAGATGTCGTAGCTGGCTTTCAGGCGCACGCGCAGGCCCATGGGAGGGGCGTTCGAGCCGCAGCTGCCGTGGGCTGCAAAGTGTGTCGCCGGCTTGACGTACTTGTTCATGGAGCACTCGAGCGTGAAGCGGATGGCGTGATTGATGGCGCCCGCCTGCACCTCGGCGTAGCGCACGAGACCCGGCATGATGGGAAGCCCCGCCGCATCCGCACTCGTCCAGCCCATCTTGCGCTGGCCGTAGCTGAGCTTCGTGAGGTCCCACTTGGCTCCGCTGCCACACACCCATCCGCTGCTGCCGTAGTGGCAGGACCAGCCCTCGTACAGCATACAGGCGCCCTGCTGCACGACGATCACGTGGCAATCACCGCTGCAGTTGGTGGCCGTGCCACCCTCGATCTTGACGTTGGCCGGCCCGGGAAAAGGATAGGGCCCCGGGTCGCTCTCGTTCGGGGACTTGTCGAAGCTGATCGGAAGCTTGGCCTGGCTCGCCGGCACGACGTTGATCGGGATGCCGTAGTCCGGCGGCCCGTAGTCGGGGTGGATGTTGATGTTGCCGACGATGTTCTGGATGCGCTGCGTCCAGGTCGCGTCCACCCCTTCGCCGGAGATGTCCTTGTTCCAGTCGTCGTTGCCGGTGAACACCGTGCAGCCGCCGATGGTGGGGAGCGACGAGCTGCTGCCGCCCGAACCACCGGAGCCCCCGCTGGAGCCACCGGAGCCCCCGCTGGAGCCACCGGAGCCCCCGCTGGAGCCACCGGAGCCCCCGCTGGAGCCGCCCGAGCCCGCTGTGCCGCCAGAACCGCCGGTTGCGCCACCCGAACCGCTGCTGCCGCTATTGCCCCCCGTGCCGCTGCCGCCCGTGCCGCTGCCGCCCGTGCCGCTGCCGCCCGTGCCGTTCGATGAGTTGCTGCTCGAGCAGGCCGCGACCACCAGGGCCAGCGACGCGCCCGCACACAGAAAAGCCAAGATCCGGGTCCTCATGAACGACCTCCTCCGCAACTTACGGCCAGATCAGTGTATCACTGTCCCGGACTCGAGGTGGCGGTCGCGCGCGGCGGCTCCGCGCGCCCGGACGGCAGCCACTAGAACGTGCTCCGCCAATACCTCACGGTCAGGAACCTCGTGAGCTTCTGGATGGCCTGGAGCCGCTTCTCTCCGGCTTGCGTGGCGTGCAGTTCCCGGGCGTACTCCGGCACCGTGCTGGCCATCTTCTGGGTGTAGGCAGCGACCTCGGCGTCGTCCATGAAGTGGTCGCGGATCTCGGTCAGCTCTCCGGAATCGAGAAAGAACCCGCCGCAACCGTAGCATTCGTCGACGTTGATGGCCTGCGCCCGTGCGTACTTGTGCGTGTGCATCGGGATGTCGCACTTCGGGCAGCGGATCGGAGTGCGGTCCGCGTCGTTGTGTCTCGGGCTGTGCAGCGCGTTCTCCAGGGCGGCGCCCAACCCCTCGTTCCGCTCGTCCAGGTTCGCGAGCTCGCCGTGGTCGAACCAGATCCCCTGGCAGCCGATCGCACAGACATCCACCTCGATACCGAAGTCTTCGGGCGTCATCTTCTGACCGCAGGCAGGGCACTTCATGTCGCCTCCATCGTCAGAGCTTGCCCAGAGCCCGGATCACCAGCAAGGCCGCGACGCCTCCGAGCAACAGCAGGACGACGACGAGCCCGATGCCGAGCGGCGCGAAGCCCTTGCGGTCTTCCTCGACGAGCGCGAACAACAGACCCATCTCGCCCGAATCGAGCCAGAGCCCCCCGCACGCCGGGCACTTGTCCGCGACAACCCTCTGGTCGCCCCGCTGGAACGCGATCTTCCCCAGCCTCTGCTGGCAGCGGGGGCAGTCATACAGCGCACCTTCCCGCACCTCGGGCGCCGTGTTGGCGAGGTGATCGAGCGAGGCAGAAAGCTCCGCGGTGGTGGGTTGACCGCTGGCCCGGCGCGCGATCATGCGCTCGAGCTCGCCCCGGTCGAGCCAGAAGCCCTGACAGGCGGAGCACGTGTCGATGGCGGTCCCCGATTTCTGGAGCTGGTCCATCGCGCTCTGACAACGGGGGCACTGCACGCTCGGCGAGTCTCGCCGAAGCCGGCGCGGGCGTGCAAGCCCGCGCCGGCTTCGGCGAGACCCGCGCCAGCGCGTCGCGACGAGCACTGCCAGCCGAATGACACGACCGTCAGTCGCGACCGACAGTTCGCCCCCTGCCGCGGCGCGTCAAGCTGTCGGGAATACTGGGCTATCGGGAGCGATTGTGTGGAAATTCATGCCGATTCATGCATTCCTGGCCTGCGGGCGGATAGCCGCGCGCTTGCCAAACATCAACGGACGGCGTAGCACACTGACGTCAGCGTCAGTGGATGTCCGGGGGACCACTCCTGGCCTGGAATGCACCGAAAGGGGCGTGAGCACGCGATGAGCGAGCTTGTCATCGGAATGGACGTCGGATCGACCACGGTGAAAGCCGTCGTGGTCGAGCCGGAGACGCGGAAGATCCTCTGGCACGACTACCAGCGGCATCACACCAAGCAGCCGGAGAAGGTGCTGGAGCTGCTCGAGGCCATCCTCGCGAGCTTCCCCGATCAGCCGGCCGACGCCTGGCGCATGTTCGTGACGGGCTCCGGGTCCGGCCCGATCGCGGAGCCGACGGGCGGGCGCTTCGTGCAGGAGGTCAACGCCGTCACGCTCGCCGTGGAGCAGCTGCACCCGGACGTGCTGAGCGTGATCGAGCTGGGCGGCCAGGACGCCAAGATCATCATGTTCAAGGAGGACAAGAACACCGGCCAGAAGACGGCCGGCACCTCCATGAACGACAAGTGCGCGTCCGGTACGGGCGCCACGATCGACAAGTGCATGATCAAGGTCGGCGCCGAGCCGGGCTTCGCCACCAGCCTGCATTTTTCGGACGAGAAGCTGCACCACGTGGCCGCCAAGTGCGGCGTGTTCGCCGAGACCGACATCGTCAACCTGGTCAAGACCGGCATCCCCAAGGACGAGGTGCTGAACTCGCTGGCCGATGCGATCGTGCTCCAGAACCTCAGCGTGCTCACGCGCGGCAACACGCTGAAGCCGAAAGTCCTGCTGCTCGGGGGCCCGAACACCTACCTGCCCTTCCTGCAGGAATGCTGGCGCCAGCGCATCCCCGAGACCTGGCGCGACCGCGGCTTCGACTACCCGGAGGACGTGCCCATCGAGGAGCTGATCTTCGTTCCCGAGAACGCGGACCTGTACGCGGCGTTCGGTGCAGCGGCCTACGGCATCGCCGAGGGCGAGGACGCGGGGCGCTTCAAGGGCGTGGAGGAGCTCCAGAGCTTCATCACGCACGGGCGCCGCGCCAGGCTCGGCGAGCAGGCAGGCCCGCCGCTGTCCGCCGACACTTCGGAAACGGATCGTTTCACCGACACCTATCGCGTCCCGAAGTTCTCGCCGCCAAAGCTGCAGCAGGGACAGGTACTGCGCGGCATTATCGGGCTCGACGGTGGCTCAACGTCCTCGAAGGCCGTGCTCATCGACCAGGACGGCGAGATCCTGTGCAAGGCGTACCAGCTGTCCAAGGGCAATCCGATCCAGGACACCAAGGAGCTCCTCACCAGCATCAAGGAGCAGGTGGAATCGCAGGGCGCCAGGCTCGAATGCGTCGGCTTCGGCGCCACGGGCTACGCGGCGGACGTGCTCGAGGAGTGCGTGCTGGCCGACGTGAACATCGTCGAGACGGTCGCGCACATGATGAGCGCCGTGCACTTCTTCGGCGAGGTGGATGTCATCTGCGACATCGGCGGACAGGACATCAAGGTCCTGTTCATGAAGAACGGCGACATCCAGAACTTCAAGCTGTCGAACAGCTGCAGCGCCGGCAACGGCATGCTGTTGCAGGCGATGGCCGACCAGTTCGGCATTCCCGTCACGGAATACGCGGAAAACGCCTTCAAGGCCGATCTGGCGCCGAAGTTCTCCTACGGTTGCGCCGTGTTCCTCGACACCGATCGCGTCAACTTCCAGAAGGAGGGCTTCCAGAAGGAGGAGCTGCTCGCGGGCCTCGCGCAGGTGCTGCCGAAGAACGTGTGGCAGTACGTCGTGCAGATCCCGCGACTCGCGTCGCTCGGGCGTCGCTTCGTGCTGCAGGGCGGCACGCAGTACAACCTCGCCGCGGTCAAGGCGCAGGTCGACTACATCAAACAGCGCGTGCCGGATGCCGAGGTGTTCGTGCACCCGCACACGGGCGAGGCCGGCGCCATCGGCGCGGCCATCGAGACGCTGCGCCGCTACAAGCGCAGCGGAAAGACCCGCTTCATCGGCGTCGAGGCCACGCTGGCCCTCGACTACACGACCAAGAACGACGAAGAGACCGTCTGCCACTTCTGCGCCAACGAGTGCAAGCGCACCTTCATCGACACCCAGCGCCCCGACGGCACGTCCAGCCGCTACATCTCGGGCTTCTCCTGCGAGAAGGGCACTGTCGAGAGCAAGGAGGCGATGCACGCGCTGGTCGCCGAGCGCAAGAAGATCGCCGCGGAGTACCCGAACCTGGTCGAGTACGAGGCGCGCAAGGCCTTCCAGCACTTCTACAAGTTCGCGCCGCAGCCGGAGGCCGGCACCCCCATCGAGGACGTGCGCGTCAAGACGGGGCTTTTCCGCATCAAGCATGAAAAGTACACGCGCCCCTTCCAGCGTTCGAACAAGGAAACGCTCGACAGGCTCAGGACAACCCGCGTCGGCATGCCGCGCGTGCTGAACATGTACTCGACGGCGCCGTTCTTCCGCACCTACTTCGAAGCGCTCGGCATTCCGAAGCAGAACGTCGTCTTCAGCGAGCCGACCAGCGAGGAGATGTGGGTCGAGGGCGGCAAGTACGGCTCCATCGATCCCTGCTTCCCCAGCAAGGTGGTGCAGGCGCACATCCACAACCTCTTGTTCCACCAGCATGCGCCGGAGCGGAAGAAGCCGCTCAGCTACGTCTTCTTCCCGATTCTCACGCACGTGCCGAACTTCGTCGAGGACACGATGGACAGCACGTCGTGCCCCATCGTGGCCGGCACGCCCGACGTGATGAAGGCGGCGTTCACGAAGGAGGTCGACTTCTTCACCGTACGCGACATCGAGTACGTCGACCCCGCGCTGTCGTTCTCGGAGCCGCTGCTGCTCGCGCGGCGCATGTTCGAGTGCTGGGGCGAGCGCCTCGGCATCACCGAGGACGAGAACGATCACGCCTGCCGCGAGGCGTTCAAGGCGCTCGGGGCATTCGAGCACGACCTGCAGGAAAAGGGCCGCGCCATCCTCGACACCGTGGAGGACGAGGATCGCATCGCGATCCTGGTCTTGAGCCGCCCGTATCACTCGGACCCGGGCATGAACCACGGCATCCCCGAGGAGTTCCAGGTGCTCGGCTATCCGATCCTGAGCCTGCGCTCGATCCCCAAGGAGCGGAAATACCTCGACCGCTTCTACCTGGACGAGCTCGAAAACGGCACCATCAAGAGCCCGCTGGAGCTGAACCACGTGTGGCCCGAGAACTACTCGGCCAACAGCGCGCAGAAGGTGTGGGGCGCGAACTTTGCCGCACATCACCCGAACGTTGCCGTGCTGGATCTGTCGAGCTTCAAGTGCGGGCACGACTCGCCGACCTACGGCCTGGTCGACTCGATCATCCAGACCTCGAAGACGCCGGCAGCGGCGCTGCACGATCTGGACGCCAACAAGCCGGGCGGCTCGATCAAGATCCGCGTCAAGACATACGCGCACTCGCTCCGGCTACAGCAGGAGCGGCTGGAGGATCTGTCGGCGAAGAAGCGCGAGCTGTCCGTCGCGATCGACAGGAAACGCCTCGAGCTCCTCAGGCTGAAGCAGCAGCAGCTCGAGAGCGTGCAGCGCCACGACGCGGCGCTCGAACACCAGATCCAGGAGCTTGGCGCCAAGGTCCGGGCCTACGAGGTCAGGCAGGAGATTCCCCCGGAGCCGCCCAAGGGCGTGGTCCGGCTGGGCAAGAAGACCGACGACGGGCGCATCGTGCCCGTCCATCACACAGCGATGGCAGGAGAGGCGGCTCCGCCGCCCGCCGAATAACGACGGACAGCGAGAGCACGGAGGGAATGAAGATGACGATGCAGGCCGACACGACCATGAACAAGCGCCTCCCCATCGCGGGACAGAAAGAGCTCGACATCGATGCGGAGCTCGCACGCTTCGAGGCAGAGGAACGACAGCGGCTTGGGCTCGAGTCCGAAGAGCGCTGGATCGAGGACATGGCGAACCTCGGCTTCACCAAGAGCGAGAAGTCGAAAATCACCCTGCTGCTCGGCGGGCTGACCATGGCGCAGGACTACCTGGTCGAGGGCGCACTCTCGAACCTTGGCTACAACGTACTCAGCATGGATTGTCCGGACAACGACGCCCTGCGCGTCGGCAAGGAGTTCGGCAACCGCGCGCAGTGCAATCCGACGTACTTCACGGTCGGAAACCTCGTGAAGTACCTCATCCACCTGCGTGACGAGAAGGGGATGAGCACCGAGGACATCGTCGACAAGTTCGTGTTCCTGACGGCGGGCGCGTGCGGGCCGTGCCGCTTTGGCATGTACGTAACGGAGTACAGGAAGGCCCTGCGCGACGCGGGCTTCGACGGCTTCCGCGTGATGCTGTTCCAGCAGCAGGGAGGCCTTTCCCAGGCCACCGGCGAGGAGAGCGGGCTCGAGCTCAAGCTGCCGTTCTTCATCGCGCTGGTCAAAGCACTGGTCGCCGGCGACGTGCTCAACGGCATCGGCTACCGCATCCGTCCCTTCGAGCTCGAGCCCGGCGCGACCGACCAGGCTCTCGAGAACGCCAAGCGCATCTGCTACGACGCGCTCGCCCGCGGCGGCAGCATCCTCGTCGCGCTGTGGAAGGCGAAGCACGAATTCGCGAAGATCGAGGTGGATCGCCTGCAGGCCAAGCCGCGTACCGCCATCATCGGCGAGTTCTGGGCCATGACCACCGAGGGCGACGGCAACTACGCGCTGCAGCAAGTTCCTGCAGAGCGAAGGCTCCGAGTGCGACATCCAGTTCGTCACGGCGTGGATCCTCTACAACATCTGGGAGGTGCGCTTCGACACGCAGAGCCGCGCCTCGCTGCGCGGCAAGGACAAGGCGAAGAACGGCCTGGCCGAGGTGGGCGACTACGGCGTGTTCATGCGCCGCGTGGGGCTGGTGGTCGCCGACAGACTGGTGCGCACGATCTTCCAGACCTTCGCGCACGCCGGCGGCTTCTACGACTACCACCTGCCGGACATGGACCAGATCGCAGAGCTGGCCGCGCCCTACTACAACAATGACCTGCGCGGCGGCGAGGGCCACATGGAGGTGGGCAAGCTCATCCTCAACGTGGTCAAGAGCAAGGCGAGCATGACGCTGAGCGTGAAGCCCTTCGGCTGCATGCCGAGCTCGAGCGTTTCGGACGGCGTGCAGTCGCTGATCACCGAGAAGTTCCCGGGCACCATCTACTGCGCCGTGGAGACGAGCGGAGACGGCGCCGTGAACTTCTACTCGCGCGTGCAGATGTACCTGTTCAAGGCCAAGCAGGCCGCTCAGGCCGAGTTCGACCAGGCACTAGCCGATGCCGGCCTGACGCTGGAGCAGGTGCGCGATTTCATGAAGGCGCACCCGCGCTACGCGCACGCCCTGCACCGCGCACCGCACACCGCGGCCAGCACCGGCGCCGATCTCGTCAACGAGATCGCCAGCGTGTACGGCAAGCCCGCGTGGAAGGTCGCGCTCGTCAAGGCGCGGGCGCTGGCAGGCCGCGCCAGGAGCGCCGGGAAGAAGGCCGTCGTCGCCGCTCCCACGACGCTCAGGAGCGCAGCGGGCGTAACGGCCCAGGGCGTGGTCGAGCTCGCCGAGATCGCCAAGGAGCGCGTGCTCAAGCGCGACAGCGTCAGCAACATCGCAGCGGCCGCGGGCGGCTGAGCCGGGCAGAGCCTGCAGAGCAAGGTGGCGGGCGTGAACGCGCCCGCCACCGTCATCTCGTGTCGACAAAGCGCGGCCGCGACAAGCCTGTCGGATCGGCCTATGCTCGGTGGACCGTGCTGCGACCCGTCCGCCATCTCGCGCTCCTGCTTGCCCTCGCCGCGGCGAGCGCGTGCGGCAGCAGCGGCTCGGGCACTGCTGGGCCGGGCGTAGCCGGCAACGCCAACGGGGGAAGCAGTACGGGCGGTGCGGCAGGCTGGAGCTCGTTCGACAGCGGCCTGGCCGGACAAGGTGGCAGCGGAGCAGGCGGCAGCGCGGGCAGCACGGGCGGCAGCGCGGGCAGCACGGGCGGCAGCGGTGCCAGTGCAGGCAGTGGCGGCAGCGGCACAGGCGGCAGCAGCACGGGCGGCGTGGACGCCGGGCCCCCACCCGATCCGTGCACCACCGCGGCGCCGTCGTGTCCGGCGGTGCCCTCGAGCACCAAGAAGGGCAAGGGGCTCATCCCGATCGATCGCTGCGCCTTCCCGCTGGACGAGACGAAGCAGTGGACGTCGCTGTCGCCACTGGTCGACGCGCTCGAAAAGAAGCTGCCCTCGGCCGGCCTTTCCGGCGTGCTCGGCGATCTGAACCGCAGCGTCGTGGTCACGAGCAGCGTGCCCGGCGGTCCTTCCGGCGTGGTGTTCGCATTCCACTGGGACTCGTCGGAGAACACCAAGGCGTGGTGGATCCCTCAGGGCATAACGGGCTCGGCCGACGCGAACGCGAGCGGCCTGGTCGAAGGCCGCCGCGTCGTGGTCGCGAGCTTCTACTACGACGCCGCCAAGGCTCCGGGCAGCAGCGGCGACAAGGGGGTCCGCATCGCGTTCGTGGACGTGACGAACGAGAGCGCGCCGAAGTACCGTTTCGCGCTTCTGGTGCAGCCGACCGGCACCACGAGCGCACCGGACTTTGCGGCCATCAAGATCCACGCCGGCGGCATCGCCTGGGTCGGCAACTACCTGTACGTCGCCGACACCTTCAAGGGCTTCCGCGTGTTCGACACGCGCCGCATCTACCGCGTCGCAACCGGACAGAGCAGCGTCGGCTGTAGCGGCGGCACGTGCTACGCGGGCCTGTACAAGTACATCCTGCCCGAGGTCGGCTCGTACACGCACAGCTCGAAGTGCTCGCCGCGCTTCTCGTTCGTCTCGGCCGTGCGCGACCAGAGCGGCACCGGGCTGGTCTCCGGCGAGTACTGCAGCGGCAGCGCGTGCAGCGATCGGCTCGCCGGCAGGCTCCTGCGCTGGCCGCTCGATCCGGCGACGGGCCTGCCCGCCGCGGCACGCATCTGGCCGTCCGCCGCGTGGTTCGCCGCCGAGACGCAGCTCCAGGGCGCTGCAGAGAGCGGCCAGAGCATCTACATGTCATCGAGCGAGCCCGCCGCGGGCGCCGGCGCTCTGTTCAAGGACACGACCAGCAGCCACAAGAGCTTCGCCTGGGTCGACGCGCCCGAGGATCTGATGATCGATCCCGCGAGGAATCGCCTGTGGGGCCTCTCGGAAGCCGCGGGCGCCCGCTACGTGTTTGCCGCGAAGCTGTCGTCGTACTGACGGGCCGATTCGAACGCCGCCGGGCCGGCGTGTATACTCCGCCCATGAAGAGAACGAGGCGGCGCCATGTACGGTGAAATGGAGTCGTGCGGAGTGTGCGGCGGCGACGGCTACATCACGAATGCGCTGGGGGGCAGCAGCAAGCGCTGTCCGGCCTGCGGCGGGACGGGACGGCGCAACGAGGAGCCGCTGATCCGCGACGTGACCAAGACCAAGCCGTCGCACTACCAGCCGACGAACAAGAAAGTGAAACCGGAGAAGCAGACCTGGCCCTCGACGCACCAGGGCGACGTGCTCGCCAAGGAAGTGAAGGCCGCCAGCTGTGACGACCAGATGAAGGAGCGGCTGGTCCGCGAGATCATCGACTATGAAGGCACGCACGGCACCTGCACGCAGACCTTCACCAAGAAGCTCCGCAAACAGCTGCGCGCGTACGCGCCAGCGAAATAGGACGGACGGATGGCCCGGCATCGCGTTGTGCAGTGGCTGACCGCACTGGCGCTGGCCGGAGCTGCATTCGCGTCCTTGCCCGCGTGCAGATCGCGTACACCGAAGACCCGAGCGTGACCGACACCTCCACCCTCACGGTCACCGCCCAGCCGCCCTGCCCGAGCAACTACCCCACTGCGGATGGCACCGCGTGCAGCGAGGCGGGACGCACCTGCGAGACCGGCGACTGCACGAACAAGACGTGTCTCTTCTCGTACGCAGAAGCGGGCTCCGCGCCGCCCACCTGCAGCGAGCTGCTCTGCCAGTCCGGCACGTGGCGCTACGTGAAGTTCTGGCTGGATCCAGTCTGCGTTGACCCCGACGCCGGCGACGGCGGCAGCGCGGACGCCGGCAGCGACGCGGCGGACGCCAGCAACGGCGACGCCACCGCTTCGGACAGCGGCCAGGACGGCTCCTGACGCGGCGAAATCAAGCGAGCGAGCGCGCGACCCCGATCGCGCACAGGACCGCAACCACGACGAGCGCGATGACCGTCCGGCGCAGCGCGGCAGCGCGGCAGCGCGCTGCTCGCTGCGCAGCACTCCCTCGAGCTCGTAGGCCTGGCCCGCGGCGCGCTGCCACGCTCCCCTCAGATCGGAGGAGAGCAGGTTGGCGGCGTTGCAGAACAGGCAGCGCGCAGCCGGACCCGAGATGGCAAGGGGGGCACCCTCCGCGGGCCGGCTCGCGCCAGGCCGAATAGCTGGAGGCAACCCGGAGCTCAGCGAGGCGAGACCACGGAAACGCCCCGCTCGAACTCTTCCGGCGGCTCGCCCGGCGGGACCGCCTCCGGGTCGGGATGCCGGGCGTCGATTTGCGGACAGAGATAGCCGGTCACGACGAGATTGCCGGTGTCATCGAGACCCAGCATCGCGTCGCAAGGCGTGCCCGTGTTCGGGTCGGGCTCTGCACCCGTATTGACTGGTATGGCCGCACCGCTCACCGCGGTGTTGCTGTCGCCGGCGTCGGGGGCAACATCGAGCGCACACGCAGTGACTGCGCAACCGACGACGACGGCTGCCATGAGATTCCTTGCGTCCATGTTCTTGCCTCCGCGGTGGAAGGGTGCATCAGCCGTGCCGCACACCATGACGTCCGCACGTCGGTGTCAGGCCCGCCCTGTGGTGGGAAAAGCGCTTCACGTCGCCCTGACGCGATGCAACGCGCGGCGGCGGACGTTGCAGGTTGCGAAAATTCCCGGAGCGCTTCGAATACCGCCCGGGTTCGAAGTGGATATCCGCACCGAAAGCTGGTTACGTTCCAGGAATGACGGAATCGGTACTGAAGGTGGAGCGCGACGAAGGTGTCGCGCTGGTGACGCTGAACCGGCCGAAGGCGATGAACGCGCTGTCGCGCGAGCTCAGGGGCGAGCTCGCGAGCACGTTCGGGGAACTGCACAACGATGACTCGATCCGCGTGGTGATCCTGACCGGAGCGGGCAAGGCATTCTGCGCGGGGCTCGACCTCAAGGAGCTCGCGGGGAGCGAGGCGGAGGCCGGACAGCTCGCGGGCGACGACGGGATCCGCGTCGTCACCGCCATGCGCAAGCTCGACAAGCCGATCATCGGCGCCATCAACGGCTTCGCGATCACGGGCGGGTTCGAGCTGGCGCTGGCATGCGACGTGCTTGTCTGTTCGAGCGACGCGAAGTTCGCCGACACGCACGCGCGCATCGGCATCATGCCGGGCTGGGGGCTGAGCCAGATCCTGTGCCGGGTGATCGGGCCGTACCGCGCGCGGGAGCTGTCGCTCACCGGCAACTTCCTCGACGCGGAAACGGCCGACCGCTGGGGCCTCGTCAACCGCGTGGTGGCGCCCGAGGTGCTGATCCACACCTGCTTGGACCTGGCGCGCGACATGCTGTCGTGCGACCCCGTGCTGCAGCGCGAGTACAAGCGCAACATCGACCAGGGCTGGGAGATGACCTACGCCGACGGCCGCCGCCTCGAATCCGCCCGCTTCCGCGCCCACGTGCAGACGCTGACCGCCAACGCCATCGCCGAGCGACGCGCTGAGGTGACGGAACGGGGGAGAGACCAGGGCGGGGGGTAGGCGAAGCGCTGGCTCAGTTCCGCGTTTCCGAAAGCGCGTGCGGCGGAGCGCCCGGCCGCGACGCCAGAGCCCGCGTGGTCATGCCCGCGGCGAGCACGACGGATGCGGCGACGGCGAGCGCGAGCGGCCGCTCCCACCACGACCACGTCCGGTCGTCGAGGCCGAGCTCGCGGGCGACGGCGCGGCGCAGGCGCTCGCGCGTGGTACCCGACACGGGCGGAGCGTCCTCGCTCGTTTCCACAGCGCGCTTCAGCTCGACGTAGGCCCGCACGCAGCCGGCGCATTCGCACAGATGCGCTTCCACGCCGCAGCGCGCGTCATCATCGAGCGCGTTGAAGTGATAGGCGACGAGCTCGTGCTCGACTTCAGCACACATCATTGTCCGACCTCGTGTCTCAAGCGTTTGACCATCTCGTGCACGCGCCACTTCACCGTTCCAACCGGGACCTCCAGAACCTGGGCGACCTCGTCGTAGGACATGCCCGAGCCGCGCAATCGGTACACCTCTGCGAGCTCCGCAGGCAGCCGGGCGACGGCTCGTTCGAGCGACGCGGCACGTTCGCGCTCTTCGATCTGCTCCTCGGCGTCGGGCGGCGCGACTGCCGCGATCGACTTCACGGCTTCCAGCGCGCGGCCCGCGCGCTTCTTTGAACGAGCCTGGTTCAGACACAGGTTGCGCGCGATCGCGAACAGCCAGGCGCGGAAGCTCCGCACCCGCTCTGGCGCCCGGCGCTGGCGCAGCACCGTCATGAACGTCTCGTGAAGCAGATCCTCGGCCTCGACCCGGTCGCGAGTGTACGCATGGATGAAACCGGACAGCGGACGCTCGAAGCGCTCGTACAGCCGGTCGAAGGCGCCTAGATCGCCCGCGACGAGCTGTTCGAACAGTGCCTCGTCCGAGTCCATGGTCAGGCGGCGGCAGACGCCTTGCCGCTGCGCAGCGCGCCCACGGCGAAGATCAGGCTGGCCAGCACGACGAGGATGAGCGAAAGCACGATGTTGTGCAGCGATTCCTCGACGCCGAGCGCGAGGACGCCAAGCTGCCTGCCAGGGTCGACCTGGAAGATGTAGCGAGCCGAGAGACCGACTCCCAGCGCGGTACCGAGCAGCCCCAGCATGAAGGTCGTGATGCCGAGCGTTATCGCCAACCGCTGGTAGCGAGCTCGGGGGCGCAGCACGTACAGCACGCACACCGCCACCATCAGGAACCCGAAGACGGAGATGGGATACATCCCGAACCCGCCCGCCGCGAAGAAATCCTTCATCCTGCCTCCTCTCATTGAAAGAAACCGCTGGCCGAAAAAGGTTGGAAGATTCCTGCAAAGAGCTGCCTCTTCTCGGCTGGCGCGCCGCGCGCTAGGCTCAGCTTCCCATGAGCGCCCCCCAGCGTTGTGCCAACTGCGGAGCCATGATGACGCCGGGGTGGACCGGACGGGTGTATGCGTGTCCGTTCTGCGGGACGCAGGTGCAGGTCGCCATCGGGGCGGACCAGATCGCCGCGGGCATGGCGCTGGATCTGGCCAACATGGAGCAGTTTTTGGCGCAGCTGGCCAACACGCTGGCCGCGGGCTTTGCCGAGCACACGCGCATCGAGGCCAACGGGCGGGTGGTGATTTCGATCGAGATCGACCTGGAGCCGGACGTGTTCATCGCGAAGCGCGACGGGCCGCAGGTGCTCGCACAACACAAGCGGGTGGTGCGCGGCATCTCGCTGAAGACGGCGACGCTGCCGCTCGACCAGTGGGTGGGGATGCTGACGCAGAGCCTGGCCCACCACGCCAACCAGAACGCGCGGGCAGCCTGGGTGCTGTCGCAGATCGGAGGGCCGCGATGACGCACCAGTTCCTGCCGGATCGGCCAATCGACGAGAACCTGAGCCGGCAGCAGGTCGAGGCCGGCGGACTGCCGCTGCGCGCCCAGCGCCGCCTCACCGAGGAGCGCGCGCAGGGCAGCGCGCTGTTCACCAGCACGCTCAGCCCCGCCGAGACGGTCGTTGCCGCGCAGGCCGGCTTCGCGCCGGTGAGCCAGGTGATGGGCTCGAGCATGTACCACGTGGGGTTCCAGAGCACCTTCTGGGGATACCAGGGCGGCGAGCTCACCGCGCTCACCCAGGCCTACGAGCACGCGCGCTCGCGCGCCCTCGGCCGCATGCGCGCCGAGGCGCAGATGCTCGGCGCGCACGCAGTGGTCGATACGCGCTTCGAGGGGCGCGGCTACGACTGGGCGGACGACATGGTGGAGATCACCGCGATCGGCACCGCGGTGCGCATCCGCGACCAGCCTCCGCCGCGGGAGCCGGCGCTGACGCTGCTGAAGATGGACGAGCTGGCGAAGCTGCACCACGCGGGCTACGCGCCGATCGCGATCGCCATGGGCAACTGCTTCTGGTTCGAGCCCCACGCGGACTGCATGCAGGAAGGTTCATTCTTCTCCAGCGAGCTACCGACCCACACCCGGGCGAGCCTGCAGGCCCGACACCTGGCGGTGGAGCGCTTCCGCCATTTCGCGAAGCACTTCAACGCCGACGGCGTGGTGGGCGTGCGCGTCCACCGCAAGAGCAAAGAGCACGAGCACTCGGGCCACATACGCTTCCACACGGAGGTGATGTTGATGGGCACCGCGGTCGTCCGTCGCGGCGATGCTGCCCCCCCACCCCGACCGCGCCTGGTCGTGGACGTGGCCGACCGCCCGCGCAAGCACGGCAGTCACACCTTCTAGGCGCGCTTCAAGACCCAGCGGAAAGTGATGCTTCGATGACCCAGAACCCGAACCCACAGCAGCGCCAGGCCCTCCCGCAGCACGCCATGGAGCGCATCGGCGCCATGCGAGGCGCCCAGGGGCAGCGCTTCTTCACCAGCGACCTGACGGTGAAGGAGTTCCTCCTGGTGCGCGAGAGCGGCTTCGAAGCCGCCGGGCTCGTGATGGGCTCGAGCATCTATCACGTGGGCTACTCCAGCTCGAGCTACAACCAGAACCAGGAGCTCACGATACTCACACAGGCGATGTACTCCGCGCGCGAGCTGGCGATGGCGCGCATGGAGGAAGAGGCCAACGCGCTTGGCGCCGACGGCGTGATCGGCGTGCGGCTCAAGGTCAACCGCCACGCCTGGGGCGAGAGCCTGGTGGAGTTCGTGGCCATCGGCACGGCCATCTACGCGCGCGACGGCTCGAGCTGGCGCGCGCCGAACGGCATGCCCTTCACTAGCGATCTGTCGGGGCAGGACTTCTGGATGCTGCTCAAGAGCGGCTACCGGCCGGTGTCGCTGGTGATGGGCAACTGCGTCTACCACGTGGCGCACCAGACGCTGGGTGGCTGGTTCAAGCGTATCGGACAGAACGTCGAGATGACGGAATTCACGCAGGGCCTGTACGACGCGCGCGAGCTGGCGATGGAGCGCATGCAGTACGAGGCGCAGGTCGACCGGGCGACGGGCGTGGTCGGGGCGGAGGTCTACGAGTGGAGCCACGGCAGCTGGGACTCGCATGTGCTGGAGTTCTTCGCCCTGGGCACGGCTGTCCTGCCCATCAACATGGCCGAGCCGCCGCCGACTCCCGAGCTGGTGATGAGCGTGGACTCGTGAGGGCGGCATGAGCTTCACCAGCGATCTCTCCATCGACGAGCTGCTGCTGATCGAGGAGGTCGGCTTCGAACCCATCGAGCTGTGCATGGGCTCGAGCTACTTCCATATCGGTTGGCAGCGCTCGGCGTGGAGCCAGAACATGGAGCTCGGCAATATCTCGCAGCTCATGCTCTCGGCGCGGCTGTACGCGATCGGGCGCATGGTCCAGCAGGCCGAGACGTTTGGCGCCGACGGCATCGTCTCGATGCAGGTCGACATGGTGCGGCACGGTCACCACGCCGAGTTCACGGCGATCGGCACCGCCGTGCGGCGCCGCGACGGGCAGGGCGCGGCGTGGCGCGTCGGGGGCCACCCGTTCACCTGCGATCTGTCCGGCGAGGACTTCTGGGGACTGGTGCGAGGCGGCTTCCGTCCGATAAACCTCGCCCACGGCGTGTGCGTGTACCACGTCGCGCACCAGGGCCTCGGCGCGTGGTTCAAGCAGATCGGCCAGAACGTCGAACAACAGCAGTACACGCAGGCCCTCTACGACGCGCGCGAGCTCGCGATGGAGCGCATGCAGGGCGAGGCTGCGCGCCTCGGTGCGCATGGCGTCGTGGGCGTGGAGGTGCGCGAGGGCAGCCACGGCTGGGAGTCGCATGTCGTCGAGTACGTCGCGGTCGGGACCGGCGTCGCGCCGATCGTCGACCCGACGCACGAGGTGCACGAACCACCGAAGCTCGTGATGTTCGCGCAGGATTGAGCGGTTGTCCGCGGCTGGCCCGGCACTAGCCGGAGGGCGATGTCGGGGCTATCGCGGCGGCGATCGTGTCGAGCACCTGCTGCTGGTCGACCGAGCGCAGGTACTCGGCGTATTCCTCCAGCCGCTGCCGGAAGGCGCGGCCCTGCTCGGTGTCGAGCTGGAAGTGTTCGGCTTCGTCGTCGGAGAAGTCGAAGTTGATGAAGCCGCGGCAGCCGGACGACCCGCACAGGCAGGGATCGCGCTCGGGCTCGTTCCGCGTGACCCAGCCGTAGAAGATGGTCACTTCCTCGCCGGGCTGGATAGGACGAATGCACTGGATGCGGCCCTCGCCGCTCGAATAGATGGCGGCGTTGGGGTTGCAGCTGTGGTTGCACAGCCAGCCACCCGGCACGCTGGTGTCGGGAATGATGACCCAGTAGCGGTCGGACAGCAGCGTGAACTTCGTGTCAGCGGCGGCGACGGCCTCCGGGTCCTCCACGTCGAGCCTGCGCTGCTTGGGCGCGTATGGCACGATCAAGTCGCCCGGCTCGAAGCGGCGGCGCGCGAAGACTCCCCTGCCCTCGATGGTGCTGTCGCGGAACAGCACGGGAGCCAGGCTGAACATGGTCTTCTTCTTGGTGCTGCGCTTCGCCACGGGCGGCCCAGCGTAGCGCAGTCAGCGGGCCCGGCACCGGGCTTCGGCGCCGGACGGTCGTTCAGCCGCAGCCTTCGCACTGCGCGATGCCGACGAGCTCCCGCGCGTCATCGCAGTCGATATCCGTCCCCGCGTGGAGCAGCCGGAGCGCCCGTTCGAGCCACACGGCCCTGTGCTCCGGCTCGGTCTCCATAGCCGATTTCAATGCGTCCCGCGCTTCCGGAGGGACGGCGCTGCTGTGGAGAAGAAGCCTCGTAATCGAAAACGCCATGCTATCTGACCCGTTTCCGGGCGGATCAAGCCGCCCATCTAGAGGAACATGGGGCGCCCTTCCGCTCCGTCAAGATGTCGACGGCGCGCCAGCCCGTTCCGGCGTCGACTTCATCGCGCGCACGATGAGTGAAACGCGGCACCGAGGATCGGCAGCAGCACTTCGCGGCCGAGGTCGATGCCGAAGCCAACCGCATACGACGGCCCGCTCGATCCCATCCAGTCCTGGCGCACCTCGCCCCAGCCATGGAGGCCGCTCAAGACATAGGTGGCAATCGTGCCGCGACGGCACTCCGCGGCTTCCATGATGGTCTGGTAGAACGGATACGCTTCCCCGCGCAGTCCAACGCCGAAACCGATCAGCTTGGTCGAATCGGAGCTGCTGTGCCAGAGCGGCGCGAAAGTGCCGGTTGCCACGAACAGCGGCCCTCGAGCGCCGGCACGCGCCGACACACCGGCGCCGAGACCGGTGGCGAGGAACGAGCGTCGCTGCCCCGGCGCGAGCGTGCGCTGGGCGTCCATCCCGAACACCACGTCGAGCTGCACGGACCGCGACAGCTGCGCCACAGATAGCTCGTCGTCGAAGGCAAGCGAAAGCACTCGCGAGTGGAACAGGTGCGAGTAGCCCCAACCGACCTTGATCGGACCACGCACGTCGAGTTCCAGGTGCGATGACGCGGGCGACGGCGCTCCGGTGGCGATCACCTGATCGGCCCGTGCCTGAGCCCAGAATCTTGCGCTTCCATGCAAGGTCGATCGCGCTCTTCGACTCGTTGACGCGCAGCCGGAGTCGCCCGTACAGCCGCCGTAGCAGCCTCATCACGCGCTCGCCTGCTCGCCGGGACCGCACGTAAACGCTGCAGTCGTCGGCGTAGCGCACGAAGGCGTGACCGCGCTTCTCCAGCTCCTTGTCGACCTCGTCGAGGAGCACGTTCGCGAGCAGCGGCGACAAGGGCCCGCCTTGCGGCGTCCCCTCGTGCCGTTCCACCACCACCCCGTTCGCCAGCACGCCGGCTTCGAGATAGCGGCGGATGAGCCCCAGCACGCGGCGGTCGCCGACGCGCTTCGCCATCCTTCCCATCAGCACGTCGTGGTGTACGCGGTCGAAGAATTGCTCCAGGTCCACGTCAACCACCCACTTGCGACCGGCCTGGACGTGCCGGTGCGCTTCGACGACAGCGTCGTGCGCACGGTGACCGGGCCGGAAGCCGTGGCTGTGCTTCGAGAAGTCCGTGCCCGCCGCCGCCTCGGATCCGGTTCTTGTACATCGGCCCGCGGTTTCGCTCCCCGCTTCCTTCCCACGGTCGGTCGCTCTCCCGCAGTTGCGGTTCGCTTCGATCGGGATGACTTCCTCTCGGCCGGACTTCCACCGGCAAGACAGCGCCCATGCTGGGCGCACAAACACCAACGCCCACCCGGAATCCGGATGGGCGTTGGATCGGTGTGACGAGCCGCTGCCAGAGCGGCGCGCGCCGTGGCTCAGCCTACTACTGCCAGGCGCAGCCGGGCTGGGCCTGGCACAGTACCTGCGTGCTGATCGCGTTGCAGGCCGTGGGAGTACCGCCGCACGTGGCGGTACTGTAGGAGCAGCCGGCGGCGTTGCAGAGGCTCGCGGTCGGGAACGTGTCGCACGAGTTCGCCGTGCCGCTGCACGTCGAGCTGCCCGGATCCCAGCTGCAACCGATGGTCGTGCAGCCGGATGCGCTGGTCTTGTTGCCGCAATCGGTGGGAGTGCCGGTGCAGTCGTTGGTCGCGGCCGTGCAACCGTCCGCCGAGATGCAGTCGGAAGCGTTGAGCGTGTTGCACGCCGACGCCGTGCCGGTGCAGGACATCGACGTAGTGCCGCCGGTGCCGCCGGTGCCTGCCGTGCCGCCGGTGCCTGCCGTGCCGCCGGTGCCTGCCGTGCCGCCGGTGCCTGCCGTGCCGCCGGTGCCTGCCGTGCCGCCGGTGCCTGCCGTGCCGCCGGTGCCTGCCGTGCCGCCGGTGCCTGCCGTGCCGCCGGTGCCTGCCGTGCCGCCGGTGCCTGCCGTGCCGCCGGTGCCTGCCGTGCCGCCGGTGCCTGCCGTACCGCCGGTGCCTGCCGTGCCGCCGGTGCCTGCCGTGCCGCCGGTGCCTGCCGTGCCGCCGGTGCCTGCCGTGCCGCCCATCGCGCCGGTGCCGCCCGAGCCGCCGAAAGCGCCGGACCCTCCAGAACCACCCGTCGCACCCGTGCCGCCGGTGCCCGCGCCACCCTCCGTCGCGCCTCCGGTTCCGCCGCTGCCGCCCCCATTGTTGCTGCTTCCGCAGCCCTGGAACGCTATGGCGCCGAGAAAAATCCCAATGACTATCAAGCTATTACTGGTTCTCATCATGTGAAGTGCCCTCGCTAGAACGGTTCGTGGAACCACCCCGCAGACATTATGACGGGCATCATGATCTCGCCAACTCCCACAGCGCCGCGTGATCAGGCCTCTGGGCCGGCTGCCTCTCCGGTCCCCGCTTGACGCCTGCGAAGAGCGCCTGGACAAGGGGCGGCATGAAGGATCTCGACACGCCGAAGGTGCGTCATCTGCTCAACTCCATCCTCGAGCACGAGCTCGCAGGGGTGGTGCGCTACACGCACTACGCACTGATGGTGACGGGGCCGAACCGCATCCCGCTCGTCGCGTTCATGAAGACGCAGGCGCAGGAGTCGCTGACGCACGCCGAGCAGGTGGGCGAGCTGCTCACCGGACTCGAGGGGCACCCCTCGCTCAGCATCGCCAAGCTGGAGGAATCCAACAAGCACTCCACCCAGGCGCTCATCGCCGAGAGCCTGAAGCACGAGGAAGCGGCGTCGAGACTCTACAAGGAGCTGCTCGCCAGCGTGCAGGATGCAAGCGTGTACCTCGAGGAGTTCGCGCGCTCCATGATCGGCCAGGAAGAGCTGCACCAGCTGGAGCTGCGCAAGATGCTGCGCGACTTCAGCTAGGGTCGGCGCTCGCGCTCAGTAGCCGAAGTCCGGAGTCCCCGGCTTGGCGGTCGCGGCGGGCTTCTTCGGCACAGCGGTGGGCTTCGGCTTGGACGTTCGCGACGGGCCGTCGCGCGACGTGCTGCGATACCTTCGCCGAGGGCTTCGTGGGCGGAGGCGCCTTGGGCGCCGTCGGCTTTGCGGGTGGAGGCGGAGGTGCCGCCTGCTCGCTTGCGCTCGGTGCGGAAGGTGCTTCGGGCGTGGCCGAGGGCTCCGCTGGCGGCTTCTCCGCACTGGCGGGCGCAGCGATCGCGGAGGGAGCGGCGGATGCCGACGCAGCGCCTTGCCCGTGCGAGAGATGCCCGACGGCGAGGGCCCCCCCTCCGATCACGACGATCGCCGCGCCACCCAGCGCCGCCAGCAACGGCGCCCGGCTGCGCTGCATCGGCGGCGTATCGGCCTGCGAAGATGCCCAGTTGCCGGAAGTCTGTGCGCCGGACGCGACGACGGGAGCACCCGTCATAGGCTGCGAGTGTGCGAACGCCGGCTGACCGGCCGTGTCGGCGGAAACGGCAGCCACGTTGCCCGTGATGTCGGCGATCGACACTGCGGATGCTCGCGGCGGAGCGGCCACAGCGGCGCCGTGCTCCTCCCACTCCTGAAGCGCGGCAGCGAACTCCTGTGCAGTCTGGAATCGATGGGCGGCATCGCGGGCCATGGCCTTCTCGACCACCGTCGCGAACGCCGGATCCAGATCCGGCACGACCTGCCGCACCGGTACCGGTTCCGAGAGCACGATCTTGAACAGAAGCTGGTTGAAGGTTGCTGCATCGAACGGCACCGAACCCGTCACGGCTTCGTAGAGGATGACTCCGATGGCGTAGAGGTCACTGCGCGCGTCAACCTCGGCGCTGCCGTGCGCCTGCTCCGGCGACATGTAGTACGGCGTGCCCATGACCGCGCCGGTCTGGGTCATCCTCATCTCATTGTTCAACGGCTGGAACTTCGAGATGCCGAAATCGATGATCTTTACGAAATCGGCTTTCCCGGCCTTTTCCCTGAGAAGGAAGATATTGTCGGGTTTCAGGTCGCGGTGGATGATGCCCGCGTCGTGGGCCGCGCCAAGACCGAGCAGCACCTCGCGCGCGATCGGCGACAGCTCGCGCGGGGTCAGCCTGCCCCTCGTCTTGATGCGCTGGCCCAGGGCCTCGCCGTCGAGGAACTCCATCACCATGAACAGGTCGCCGTTCGAGAGCTGCCCGAGATCGAGCACTTCGAGGATGTGATCGTTGCCGATCCGGCCCGCGGCCTGCGCTTCCCGCTCGAACCGCTTGACCACGTCGGCGTTGCCGGCGAAGGCGGCGTGCAGCACCTTGATAGCGACGCGGCGGTTGATGCGGACGTTCTCGCCTTCGTAGACGGCGCCCATGCCGCCTTCGCCAATCAGGCGGACGATGCGGTACTTGCCTTCGATGACCTCGCCGGGCTCAAGTGACATACCCACTCCGGGAAGCTCCAAGCCTACCGATGAATCGCGCCAGGCGCTATCAGTGTGTCGGCTCGGGGTGCCGGAGTGCACCTGCCGATAAAATTCTGTGTAATTTCCGGGCCAAGCCAGGACCAGTTTCCCTGGGATTCCCGCGACGCGTGCCAACGGGTCTGGATCACACGCCCGTGTGATAGCATCCGACCCCATGACATTCCTCCGGCGGGGGACGCTCGGCGCTGTCGCATTGCTCGTCGGGTTGCACGCCACCAAGGGCTACGCGCAAACGGACGAACAGCGCGCAGGGGCGCGCGCCGCCGCTACGCAGGGCTTCCACCAGTTCCAGCAAGGCCACTGGCAGAAGGCGATCGACCTCTTCACGCGCGCGCAGGCGCTGGTCCGCGCCCCGACCCAGGTGCTGTTCATCGCGAGGGCGCAGGCGAAGCTCGGTCATTACGTCAAGGCGCGCGAGCTGTACCTCCAGATCGTCCACGAGACGCTCGCGCCGGGCGCCCCCGCAGCGTTCCACCGAGCGCAGAGCTCGGCGTCCACGGAAGTGAAGGACGTTCGAGGCGAAGATCGCCCACGTGACCATCACGGTGAGCGGAGCCGGCAACACGACGGTGATCGTGACGATGGATGGCAAGCCGGTGCCCCCCGCGCTCGTCGGCATCGCAATGCCGATCGACCCGGGCGCCCACCAGGTGAAGGCGGTCGCGTCTGGCTTCAAGCCCGCCGAACAGAGCGTCAAGCTCGCGCCAGCAGGCTCGCAGGATATCTCGCTGAAGCTCGAAGCCGGGCCGGACGCCGCGAACGACGCGCCGATGGGGCTGACAAGTGCGCCGCCCGACGAGTCGAGCCCTGCCCCGAGTGCTCCGCCGCCCGACACCGGGGACAACGGCACCGGCAAGGGCGGCTCCAGCGGGCTGCGTATCGGGTCGTACGTGGCGCTGGGCGTGGGCGTGGTCGGGCTGGGGCTTGGTACATTTTTCGTGCTGCGCTCGAGCAGCAAGCGCAAGGACGCGGACGCGGCCTACAAGGCCTGCGGGTCACCCTGCCTCGACAGCAATCCCAAGTCGGCCGAGGTCGCTTCGCTGGACAGCTCCGCCAGGAGCGCCAAGACGCTCGGCACCGTGGGCTTCATCGTCGGCGGAGTGGGCGTGGCCACCGGGGTGACGTTGTTTCTGCTGTCCGGCAAGAAGCAAGGAGCCGAGCACGCCGACGCTCCCTCGATCCATCCGTGGATCGGTCTGGAATCGGCGGGCATGACCGGCACTTTCTAGCGCGGCAGCGCGCTTGGCTTGGGAGAAGGACGATGGCGAACGACAAGCGGCGCAGTGTGATCCGGTGGTGCTCGGTTGCAATTTTCGGGCTGGTCTGTGCGCTCGTCGTCGCCGGGTGCTCGGCTGGAGACGGGGCGACGGGCGACGGGCAGCCGGCGCAGGTCCAGCAGGGGTTGGTGTCGTGCAACAACAGCCCGTGCTGGCACCTCGACAACAACAACCAGTGCGTGAAAAACTCCATCGGCGACGCATGCATAGGCGTAAAGGGGCGTTGCGCGAACCAGAGCTACACAAAGCCGATTCTCGTGTGCTGTACCACGGGCTGCATCGACAGCGGCGGCTACTGTGCGGGCGGCACGTCCGGCAACGCTTGCGGCGCCAACGGCGACGACTGCGTGGCCTGCCAGCACAAGGAGTGCGAGGTCCCGCAGTGCTCGGGCGGAGTGTGTCAGGCTGCAACGACGGCTGCGGATGGAGCTACGTGTACGGGCGGCCTGTGCGAGGGCGGTAGCTGCTGCACAGGTTGCGTCCCGTCGCCCGGCAAGTGCGCGCTGGGCAGCACGCCGGCCGAGTGCGGGCAGAAGGGCGCGGCCTGCCAGGACTGCAACGACAACGACCCTTGCACCCAGGACCTCTGCACCGCGGCGGGGTGCTCGCATCCGCCCGCCGATGGCGGCGGGTGCAAGGACAGCGCCGGAGCGTCGGGCATCTGTCACGGCGGCGCCTGCTGCACCGGTTGCTGGGGTAGCGACGGCAAGTGCCACAACGAGGAATCCGCGACTTTCTGCGGCCTTGGTGGCATCGCTTGCCCGCCCCCCTGCGACGACAAGAACCCCTGCACCAAGAATACCTGCGACGCCAGCAAGGGCACCTGCGCGTTCCCCAACCTTTCGACGTCCACAACATGCGACGACGGTGATCCCTGCACAACCAGCGATCATTGTGCGAATGGAGCCTGCGGCGGCACGACGGTGAGCTGTGACGATGGCCAGCCGTGCACGAAGGACACCTGCAACTCGTCGAATGGGAACTGCGTCCATACCAACCTTGCCAACAACACTCCTTGCGACGACCAGAACTCGTGCTCGACCGTCGACGTTTGCACCAACGGAGTCTGCGCGGGGACCGGCGGGCTGAACTGCGACGACAAGAAGGCCTGCACCAAGGACGGCTGCAGCGGCGGTTCCTGCACACACACGAATCTCTCGGGCACAGGCTGCGACGACGGAAACGCCTGTACGCAGAGCGACACCTGCTCGAATGGTGTCTGCCAGGGCGGCACATCGGTCAACTGCAGTGACAACGACCCCTGCACCACCGACACCTGCGATGCGAAGACCGGCTGCAAGCATACGCCGGCGACCGGCCCCAACTGCGACGACGGGGACCCCTGCACTACGAACGACAAGTGCACCAACGGCAAGTGCGCGGGCACGGCCGATACCTGCGATGACAAGAATCCCTGCACCAAGGACAGCTGCACCAAGGCCACCGGGTGCTCGCACGCGCCCGACGACACAGCCAAGTGCACGGGCGGCACCTGCCACGGCGGAACGTGCGTCCTGAACGGCACCGACGGTGGTGCTGGCGCGGGCGGCGCAGCGGGAGCCGGCGGCAGTGCGGGCAGCGGTGGCAGTGCGGGCAGCGGCGGTGCCACCTCCGACGCCGGCAAGAACGACGCGGGCAACACCGACGCCGGCAACACCGACGCCGGCGAGGTCTTCTCGCGCGACGCCGGCGGCTGTGCCTGTCGAGCCGCAGGGGGTTCGCCGGGCAGCGGCGGGGAGTTGTGGCTCGCGCTGGGGCTCGTCGGGCTGTGCGCCGTGCGACGGCGCCGAGCAGCCTGACGCGCGTCCGCGCCGGGCCTCAGCCTTCGATCACGGCCGGGTCGAGGTCGACACCGATCGGGCAGTGATCGCTGCCGTGGACGTGGCGCTGGATGAACGCCCCGCGCACGAACGGCATCACCGACTCGCCGACGAGCACGTAGTCGATACGCCAGCCGACGTTGCGCTCGCGCAGACCGAAGCGCTGGCTCCACCAGGTGTAGTGTCCGCCCTCGTCGGTGAACGCGCGGAACGTGTCCACCCAACCGGCCCGGAGCCAGCGCTCGAAGGCGCGGCGTTCTTCCGGGCGGAAGCCACTGTTTTCCACGTTCTGCCGCGGGCGCGCCAGATCGATCTCCCGGTGCGCGGTGTTGAAGTCGCCCATCACGATGACGCGATTGCCCTCCTCGCGGTAGAGTTCGAGGCGGCGGCGCAGCTTCTGGTAGAAGGCGAGCTTGTAGGGGATGCGGCTCAGGTCCCGGTTCGGGCCATCGCCCTTCGGGAAGTACGCCGAGCACACGACCAGCTTGCCGAAGCGGGCGATTACCGCCCGGCCCTCGACGTTCGAAACGCGGTGCGAGCGCCGTCTCGACGATGTCGGGGCGGCGCCGCGACAGCAGCGCCACGCCGCTGTACCCGGGGCGCTCGGCTGGTGCGTAGTGCTGGTGCCAGCGCGCGCGGCGGATGCGCTCGGGCACCTGCTCTTCGAAGGCGCGGACTTCCTGCAGCCCCACCACGCTGGCCCGGCTCCGGGCGAGCCAGTTCGAAAACCCCTTGCGCTCGCAGGCGCGGAGCCCGTTGACGTTCCAGGACAGCACGCGAAAAGGGCGCATCGCGCCCGGACTGTAGCCGCGGCCGTGGAGCCGGACCAGCGCCTGCTGCCGCGCGGCCTTCCTCAGCCGCCCGGCTCGTGACACCATCGCCGCTCCATGCGGCTTGCCGAGCGCATCCCCGATCCCAATGTGTGGCGCGTGTACCGGGCCACGCTGGCGCTCGGGCTTGCCTATGGCATCGCGATCTCGCTGACCGCGATCTTCCTCGACCAGATCGGCTTCGAGAAGTCGGATATCGGCACGCTGGCCGCGTGGTTTGCCACGGGTATCGTCGCGCTGTCGCTGCCGATGGGCGCGCTGATCCGGCGGTTTTCAGCCAAGACGACGCTGGCCATGGCCCTCGGTGGCTACGCGATCACGGTCTCGGTGTTCCCGTTCCTGCACTCGTACACGTCCATTGCCGTGGTGCGGTTCTTCGACGGCGCGTGTTCTGTCGGCGTGTGGGTGAGCAGCGAGACGATCCTTCTCGAACGTTCGGGCAAAGACAACAAGGCATTCGTGACGAGCCTGTACGCGATCGCAATCGCCGTCGGCTACGTCGTCGGGCCTCTGGCTGCGCGGGCCATCGCCGCAGTTGCCCCGCTCCGCGCGGGATTCCTCGCTGCGGGTGTGCTGGCCGCGATCACCTCCGTCTACGTGACGACGCGACTCGAACGCGGCCCGTCGGCCTCCGATCCAGACGAGGCCGACGCCGAGGCCGGAAGCGGACGCATCGCGCCGGCGGGCTCCGCGCTGGGCGTGCTCTGGCGCATCAAGACGTCGTGCTTCGGCACCTTCGCCTACGGCTACTTCCAGGCCAGCGTCGTGCTGTTCCTGCCCCTGTACCTGATGGAGTCGAAGGGGATTGCCGAGAAGCAGACAATCATCATCCCTGCGTTCTTCGCGGCGGGAATGTTGCTCTTTTCGAACTACGCGGGGAGGCTCGGCGACCGCTACGGGCATCTGCTCTTGATGCGCGTGCTTGGAACCATCGGCACCGCGATGGTGCTCGGCTTCGTGTTCCTGCACTCGTTCGCGATGATGGGCCTGGCTGTTTTCGTGGCCGGCGCGACGCTGGCCAGCATCTCGCCGGTGAGCCTTGCCCTGCAGGGTGTGGTCTCCGCGCCGGAGGAGTACAGCCGCGCAACGTCCATCTACAATGCGTTCTACGCCGCCGGCATGCTGCTGGGGCCGCCGATTTCCAGCATGATCTTCGAGCATGTGGGCGGCGCGGCGATGCTGTATCACCTGGCAGCTCTGTGGGGCGGCTTCGTGGCGTTCTCGCTCCTCTTCTACCGCGACGATCCGGCAGCACGCCGCGCTCCAGAGCTGGCCGCGCCGCCCGTCTGACCCGCCGCTATCGCCGGCCGGTCGCTGGGAGTAGGATTGGGGGGTCATGCCCCAGCCGATCGCGCGCTTGGTTCGTGGTGGAAACTGGCTCCGCGTGGGCGCCCTTCTGGGCGTTCTGGGTACGGCGGGTATTTTCGCCGCCTGCTCGAGCAGCCCCGAGGTCGTCCACGGCAACAAGGACGGCGGAGGCGGAAGCGGCGGCTTCGAAGGTGGGATCTGCCCGGCGGGGCAGTTCGTCTGCGACGGCAACGTCTCGCACGCCTGCGACGGCAAAGGCGGCGTCGTGGACTCCACGGACTGCGCGGCCGAGGGCAAGACCTGCATCGACGTGCTCGGCTGCGTGACTTGCCTGCCCGGGCAGGCAAGTTGCGCAAACGGCAAGGCTAGACTCTGCCGCGAAGACGGCTCCGGATTCGACGAGTTCGACTGCGACCCGCTGCAGGGCATGACTTGCCAGCCCGACGGATGCAAGGGCAGCTGCGCGCCCCCCCAGCTCCAGAACAGCTACCTCGGCTGCGACTACTACCCGACCATGACGCCGAATCCGGTCTGGAGCGGATTCGATTTCGTCGTCGCCGTCGCCAACGCGGGCAGCCAGGCCACCGACGTGCACGTCACGCGCGGTACGACGAACGTGAAGACGGTGAACGTCGCGCCGGGAGACCTGCAGGTGATCAAGCTGCCCTGGGTCAAGGAGTTGAAGGGCGGTGATGTCAACGCCTGCCAGCAGCCGCCGGAGCCCGGCAACACCCGCGTGGTCAAGGGCGGCGCCTATCGCCTCCGCACCGACCAGCCCGTGACCGTCTACCAGCTGAGCCCGCTCGACTACCAGATCGATCCGGTGCCGGCAGGCTGTCCGCTCGGCAAGGACTGCCCCGGCGGGTTCGGCAGCGAATGCCTTTCGTTCTCGAACGACGCCTCGCTTCTGATGCCGGCGACCACGCTGACGGCCAACTACACATCGCTCGCCTGGCCTTCCCGCGGCAACCGCGCTGGGTTCGTGGCGGTCACGGCAACCCAGGACAACACCCAGGTCCAGTTGATCGGCAACGGCACCTTCGCCGCCGGCGGCGGCATCGACGGACAGGGCAACGGTACAGTGACGCTCGCGCGCGGCGACGTGCTGCTCGCACTGGCCGGCCACGGCGGTAGCGCGACAAACAGCTTCGGTCCGGACATCAGCGGCACGCGCATCAAGGCCTCGGCCCCGGTCCAGGTCATCTCCGGACAGTCGTGCGCGAACGTCCCCGACCCCGACACGGGCGAGTGCGATCACATCGAGCACGCGATGCTGCCCATCGAGACGCTGGGCAAGGACTACCTGGTCACGTTCCCCGCCGCGCTCGCGAGCACCTCACCGCACGTGGTGCGCATCGAGGCGGTCGACAAGGACACCCATGTGACGTTCGATCCGGCTTTCCAGCCGCCCGCGACACTACAACCCGGAACCGCGCCGCTCGAGCTCGACAACGTCAAGCAGGACTTCCGGGTGCAAGCGGACCAGCCGATCCTGATCACGCAGTACATGGAGGGGCAGACCGCCGTGCCGAGCGGCTCTGGCGATCCGTCGATGGCGGTGGTGGTACCGACGGCGCAGTACCGCAAGAAGTACCTGTTCATCGCCTCCAGCAGCTACGACACGAACTTCGTCAACGTGGTGGCGCCCAAGGGCAGCACGGTCACGCTGGACGGAACGAAGCTGCCCGCGTCGGAGTTCTCGAACATCGGCGCATCGGGCTTCACAGTCGCGCGCCACAAGCTGTCGCAGGCCAACGTGCACAGCATCGAGTCCGACCAGCAGTTCGGAATCGTCGTCTACGGCTACGGCCGCTACACGAGCTACATGTACCCGGGCGGGCTGGATCTGAAACGCATCGCACCACCCCCTATCTACTGAGGGGTAGTACAAGGTACGTGGATCTGCGACCTGAAAATCCGCCGGCACAAGAATACTTCATAATAGTCGGGTACTCTATCCACGCGGGCTTCCTTGCAGGATCAAGATCATGGGGCCCGCTTCGGCCGTCGTCGGCCGCAAGGAGGTCGCCATGAGTGCTCGCGTATCCGGAGGGGTTTCAAGGAGACGGATGGGCCTCGGCGGTGCTCTGCTGCTCACACTGGCAAGCGCGATCCTGTTGCTGCTCGCCGCAGCCGGCTGCGGCGGCTCGGGCGAGACCAACCAGGGCGGCGGTAGCGGCGGCTCTGCGGCGAACGGCGCGGGCGGCTCCGCGGCGGACGGGGGCATCGGCACCGGCGGCAGCGCGGCGAACGGCTCGGGCGGCTCGGCCGCAAGCGGCTCGGGCGGCTCGGCCGCGAGCGGTTCCGGCGGCGGCGCGGCCAGTGGTGGCGGCGGACCCATCGGCAGCGGAGGCGGCACCGGCTGCACGCCGACCACCTGCGCCGATGCGAGTGCGGCCTGCGGCAGCGTTTCCGACGGCTGCGGCGGTACACTGAAGTGCGGCACCTGCGGTAGCGGCAAGATCTGCAACGCCAAGCACCAGTGCATCTCCACCAACGACGCGTGTACGCAGGCTGGCGTCGAGTGCGGAATCATCACCGACGTCTGCGGCGACCCCATCAACTGCGGCGCCTGCGCGGCCGGCGAGGTGTGCAACGGCTCGACCGGCAAATGCGGCCCCTGCCAGCCGATCACGTGTCAGCAGGCGAAGCTGTGCGGCACCAACCCCGATGGCTGCGGCAGCACGATCGATTGCGGCGCGTGCGGGTCCGGGATGGCCTGCGACAAGTTCACGCACAGCTGCCAGACCTGCCAGAAGACGACCTGCGCCGCGGAGAATGCGGAGTGTGGCAGCCTCTCCGATGGCTGCGGCGGAACGCTGAGCTGCGGCGGTTGCCCCAAGGGAGAGACGTGCATCGGCAACGTGTGCAAGCCGCCGCCGCCCCCTGCCGAGTGCCAGAACCAGAACAAGAACTGCGGCACCGTCACCAACAGCTGCACGGGACAGAAGCTGAACTGCGGCAGCTGCCTGCCCGGCGAAGTGTGCTCGAACAACGTGTGCGTCTCCTGCGTACCGAAGAGCTGCGCGGAGCTCGGCCTGCAGTGCGGCACCGCCGACGACGGTTGCGGCGGTACGCTGCAGTGCGGAATCTGCAAGGTCGGCGACAAGTGCGACAAGAACATCTGCTGCACGCCCACCACCTGCAAGGCCAAGGGCAAGGACTGTGGGCATATTTCCGACGGTTGCGGCGGTACGCTCGACTGCGGCAACTGCTCGAACAACGAGAAATGCGGCGGCGGCGGAACCGCGAACGTGTGCTCGCCCTGCGTGCCGAAGACATGCAGCGGCGAAGGTCTGACCTGCGGCACTCATTCGGACGGCTGCGGCGGACAGCTCGACTGCGGCAACTGTGCGACCAACGAGAGCTGCTACAACGGGCAGTGCTGCACGCCCACCACCTGTGCGGCAGAGGGCAAGGACTGCGGACAGATCTCCGACGGCTGCGGCGGGTCGCTCGACTGCGGCACCTGCTCGAACGGCGACGTGTGCGGCGGCGGCGGAACCGCCAACGTGTGCGCGCCCTGCGTGCCCAAGACCTGCACCGAGGTGGGCGCTGAATGTGGCCCGGCGAGCGACACCTGCGGCGGGCAGCTCGACTGCGGAACCTGCGCCACCAACGAGGTCTGCGACCAGGCAAGGTGCTGCACGCCGACCACCTGCGCGGCAGCCGGCGCCCAGTGCGGCAGCGTCTCCAACGGTTGCGGCGGCACGCTCGACTGCGGAGCGTGCGGCTCGGGACAGGCCTGCCGCTCCAACAACACCTGCTGCACGAAGAAGACCTGTGCCGGCATCGGCCGCTCCTGCGGCAAGGCGTCGGACGGCTGCGGCGGGACGCTGAACTGCGGCAACTGCCCGGGCAGCCAGATCTGCCTGGCCAACGGCACCTGCTGTGCACCCACCGATTGCACCACCAACTGCGGCTACAGCGGGCCCGACGGCTGCGGCGGCACCGTCACCTGTCCGGCCTGCCCGCCCGGCTGATCCGCGAAAGGCAACCTTGAGACCAGCGACCGAGGGGTTGACGCGTCTGGCACTGCTCCTTTCCCTGTTCCTGCTTCCCGCGTGCGGCGGGGGCGGGAGCGCGGGCGGAGGGGGCTCCACGGGAGGGGCCGGCGGCAACGGCGGCGGTGGAACCGGCGGCGCCACGGGCACGAGCTACGGAACCTGCAGCATCGACCGCTGGTGCTGGGAGCGTCCCTCACCCCAGGGCAACCAGCTCTTCGACGTGTGGGCCGACAAGCTGACCAACGTCTGGGCGGTCGGCGCACACGGCGTGATCCTGCATCACGACGGCGTCAACTGGAGCGGCACGTACGCCCCCGGACATAGCGTTCTGCACAGCGTGTGGGGCAGCGGGCCGTCGGACATCTGGGCTGTGGGCGACGACAGCGCCGTCGTGCACTTCGACGGCACCGGATGGGCGAGCTTCAACGTGGATCCCGGCAGCGACGCGGGCACGCCGCCAACGCACGCCTTCCGGGCGGTGACAGGAACCGGCCCGAACGACGTGTGGGCGTTCGGCGGCGGCGGCATCATCTACCACTACGACGGGTCCGGCTGGACGAGCGACACCAGTCCGATCACCAGCACGCTCCTGAGCGCGTGGGCCGACCCCAGCGGCGAGGTGTGGGCCGTCGGCGTCCAGGGCAAGATCATCCACTACGACGGCACGAGCTGGAAGGCGCAGGCGAGCGGCGCTACCACGACGCTCTACGCCGTGCGCGGCACGAGCGCGAGCGACGTCTGGGCGACGGGCGGCAACGTAGTGCTGCACTACGACGGCACAAGCTGGAAGAACGGCGCTGCCGGAACCGCCGCGGGCACCATTGGCGGAGCCATCGCACTGGCGCTCGACGGTCAAGAGGTCTGGGAGTTCGGCAGCGGTGGACGCGCCGCGCGCTACGACGGCAGCACGTGGACCGCCCTGAGCACGGGAATCAGCGACACCCTCTGGGGCGCCACCCAGCTGGAGTCCGGCAAGGTGCTCGCCGTCGGCGATCACGGCGCGCTGCTCTACTACGCCGGCGACAAGCGCGCCCAGCTGACCGCGGGCGGCGCGAAGAACCACTTGGCGGTAAGCGGCAGCAGCAGCAGCGACGTGTGGGTGGTGGGCGACGAGGTGCTGCACTTCAACGGCAAGAGCTGGAGCGTCATCGATACCAAGAACCCGCGCTCGCTCTACGGCGTGGAAGCCGACGCCCCGGACAGCGCCATCGCCGTCGGCACCGGCGGCACCCTGCTGACCTGGGACGGTTCCGCGTGGACCCCTACGGTGAGCGGCACCGGCAACTGGCTGCGCGGCGTGTGGAGCGACCGGCAGGGCACCGCGTTCGCCGTCGGCGCAGCGGGCACCACCGTGAAGCTGTCCAGCGTGGCTGGCTGGGCGAAGCTGCCGAGCGGCGTCGGTGTGACGCTGAATGCCGTGTGGGGCGCGGACGCGAGCCGCGTCTGGGCCGTCGGCGACAGCGGCACCGTGCTCGGCTGGGATACCGTCAAGTGGACGAAGATGAGCGTCACGTACGAAGGCGGAGCCGCGCCTTCACTGCGCGCGGTGTGGGGCAGCGGTCCGGACAGCGTGTGGGCTGTGGGCTCCAACGGCAGCGTGCTCTTCTATGACGGGACGAGCTGGGCCGAACAGACGGGCGGCGAGGACTATTCGCTGAACGCCATCTGGGGCAGCTCGGACAAGGACGTGTGGGCCGCCGGCACGGGAGGCACGCTGCTGCACTTCGACGGGTCCGGCTGGACGCCATCCGATAGCGGCACGAGCGTGACGCTCGACGGCCTATGGGGCGCGAGCGGCAGCGACGTGCGGGCGGTCGGCGAAGACGGCCTGATCCTGCACTACCAGCCCTGACCGGAAATCCTGCGGCGGCGTATCCAGCGTCGATCCTGCTGCATCGACGCCCCCCTTGCAGGAAGGCGCTCTGCCGCGTATGGCACGTAGCGTCATAGGCCCCCAATGAGCGACAAAGAGCACGAAAACCGCATCGTCCTGCACATCGCCGGCACGGATCGCCCGGGCGTCACCGCACGCCTGGCCGGGATCATCGCCGAGGAAAACGCCGAGCTGGTCAATATCGGCCAGTCCGCGCTCAACGGCTACCTGATGCTGTCGGCGATCGTCGACATCCCCTCGAACAGCAACGCGCTCCGACGCATCCTGTTCGACGCGGCCGAGCAGGGGCTCAAGCTCGAGGTGAGTGCGTTCCGCCCGCAGATCGAGTCGCGGCCCACCGAGATGCCGGGCCTGTGCATCACCGTGCTGGGCGACCTCGCCCACGGCGGCGCCGTGGCCGCGCTGACCCGCTTCATGGCCACGCGCGGCATGAATATCCACGAGATCCGCTCGCTGAGCGAAGAAGCGCTGACAGGCCTGGAGCTGATTGCAGACGTGGATCCCGGCAAGGAGCTGGGCGATCAGGGCTTTGCCGATCTGCGCGGCGCGTTTCTCCGGCTGGGCAAGGAGCTGGGAGTCGACCTGGCGGTGCAGAAGGACGACATCTTCCGCCGAAACAAGCGGCTGGTGTGCATGGACGTGGACTCGACGTTCGTGAAGGGCGAGTTCATCGACGAGCTGGCGGAGCTGGTAGACGTCAAGGAACAGGTCGCCGCCATCACCGCCCGCGCCATGCGCGGCGAGATCGAGTTCAAGCAGGCGCTAGCCGAGCGCGTGAAGCTGCTCGAGGGGCTGCCCATCCAGAAGGCCAAGGAGCTGGGCGACAAGCTCGAGCTGACACCGGGCGCGAAGAGCTTCGTGCGTACGCTCAAGAGCCTGGGCTTCCGTGTGGGGCTGGTGAGCGGAGGCTTCGACTTCTTCGTCGACGAGCTGAAGACGCGCTTCGGACTCGACTTCGCCTTCGCCAACGAGCTCGAGGTCAACGACGGCATCCTCACCGGCCGCGTACAGGGCACAGTCGTTGATCCCGAGCGCAAGGCCCAGATCCTGCGCGACATGGCCAAGGTCTACAAGTGCCGGCTGGAGCAGACGGTCGCCATCGGCGACGGCGCCAACGACATGCTGATGCTGCAGACCGCCGGCCTCGGCATCGCCTTCCGCGCCAAGCCCAAGCTGCAGGAAGTGGCGGACATGAGCCTGAATCACCACGAGCGGCTCGACACGCTGCTGTTCCTGATGGGGTTCAACGCCCGCGACCTGCGCAGCGTGGAGTAGCAGCCGGTCTCAAGGGTAGTAGCACTTCACCGTGAGCCCGCCGCCCTGGTCGTCGCACGTGCAGCTCGGAAGATACTGCTCGTGAGCGCCGACACAGGCGCAGGAGGGCGAGCCGGTGCAGTCGGCAGGGAGTGGCACGCAGTGCGTGTTCGCGCCGGCGTCGCTGCAGGCAAGCCCCGCGTCGGGCGGTGACCCGAAGATCGGCGACGCACCCGCATAGTCGATGTGGCAGTAGTGCGTCGTGCCGTCACAGCACACGCCGTCGCAGTCGAACACGCCGGCGTCGATCGTTCCGGAGTCCGGCCAGGGGTTTGCGGCCGGCGAATCGGGGGCTGCGTCGAAGCCAGGCAAGCCCGCGCTCCCCGCGGCGGCGCCGCCGCCCGCCGCACCGCCCCCTGCTGCCGCACTGCCTCCCGCGCCAGCCCCGCCGCCGTTCGCGCTGCTCGATGACCCGCATCCCGCTGCCAGCCCCACCGTCGCGAGAAGCACCGCCGTCGCCCGCCACCACGTCGCCATGCTGTCATTCTGCGCGCTTCCTCCACGGAAGTCACATGATCCGGATCGCAGGCGGTACAATCAGGCGATGAGCACCCGCCCCTATCGCCGCTGGGAAGCGCTGCTCGATCGCTTCGTCGACGACGAGCTGGCCGAACGCGTCGAACGCGCGGGCCTCGGCGTCAACGAGTACGGCTACGACCGCTGGGGCGCGTCCGCGGCCGCGGCCCGGCGGGCATTGCCGATCCTGAGGCTTCTGTACCAGCGCTACTTCCGCGTCGAGACGCGCGGGCTCGGGAACATACCCGAGGGCCGCGTGCTCTTGATCTCGAACCACAGCGCCCAGCTCGCCTACGACGGCATGCTGATCGGCGCGGCCCTGGCGCTGGAGGCCGAGCCGCCCCGCTTCGTGCGCACCATGATCGAGCGCTTCTTCGCCGAGCCGCCCTTCGTCAATCTTTTCATGACGCGAATGGGCCAGCTCATCGGCCTGCCGTCGCACGCGCGGCGTCTGCTCACTGAAGAAGAGGCCGCAGTTCTGGTCTTCCCCGAGGGCGAGCGCGGCGGCGGCAAGGTGTGGAAGGACCGTTACCGCATCATGGGGTTCGGGCAGGGCTTCCTCAGGCTGGCGCTCGAGACGAAGACGCCCATCGTACCGATCGGGTTCGTGGGCGGCGAGGAGATGTGCCCTAGCCTGAGCCGCATGGAACCGCTCGCGCGGCTGCTCGGCCTGCCCTACATCCCGCTCACACCGACGATCCTGCCCCTACCGTTGCCGGTGAAGGTGCTGATCAACTTCGGCGAGCCGCTCCGCTTCGAGGGAACCGGCAACGAGGAGGACGACGTGATCCGCCCCATGGTGGCGCGTGTGGAACACGAGGTGAAGGCGCTCATCGACGAGGGGCTCGAGCTGAGGGAGGGCGTGTTCGGATGAGCGACAGTGTGCTCGTGACCGGCGCAGCCGGCTCGGTCGGGCGCATCGCCGTCCGCCAGCTGACGCGTGCGGGGCACCGCGTGATCGCGGTCGACCGCCGCAAGCCGGACTACCTGCCCTCGGGCGCCAGCCGGCACCAACTCGATGTGCGCAAGCGCGGCTTCGACGACCTGCTCAAGCGCGAGCGGCCGAGGGCGCTCGTGCACCTGGCGCGCATTTCCAGCTTCGAGGTGCCCGCCGCCGAGCGTCACCGCGTCAATTTCGAGGGCACCGTACGCGTCTTCGAGGCCGCGCTCGCCGCCGGCGTGAAGAAGCTCGTGCTGCTCAGCCGCCACACCGTCTACGGCGCGCTGCCCGATCAGCCACAGTTCCTGGGCGAGGAACATCCGCCCTCGGCCGGCCGCACCTTCCCGGAGATCCATGACCTGGTCGCGGCCGACCTGTACGCAGCCGGGATGCTGTGGCAGCACCCGGAAGCCGAGGTCGTGGTGCTGCGCCCCGTGAACACCCTGGGCGCCGGGGCGAACACGCTGTTCTCGCGCTATCTCATGCAGCCGCGCGTCTTCACCATCGCCGGCTTCAATCCGCTCTACCAGCTCTTGCACGAGGACGACCTCGGCGTCGCCGTGGAGCTCTCGCTTGCGTCCGGCGTCCGCGGCGTGTTCAACGTGACCGGTCCCGGCGACGTGCCGCTGCACATCATCGTGGAGGAGTGCGGCGCGCGGCGCGTACCGCTGCCGGAGCCCGTCGTACGCCTGGTGCGCGGCCGGCTCGGCTTTCCGAGCATCCCCCAGGGCGCCGTCGATTTCCTGAAATACCCTTGCACAGTCGACGGCAGCCGCTTCCAGCAGGCCACCGGCTTCGCTCCGACGCACACGCTTCCCGATACGCTGGCCGACATGCGCGAGCGGCGGCGCGCGCGGTACGGCTAGCGACCACCGTCCCCAACATCCAGCGACAACCGGACCGCCAGCGGGCGAGGCGCGGGGCGTGGCCGCAGGCGATCCGGCAGCGCTGGCTAGTCGAACTCGACCGGGCTCTGGGCGCGCATATTGACGTGGAGCTGGAAGATATCCGGACGCGCATAGTGTCCGGTGACGTCCAGCGCGCGCTTCGCGATCGCCGCGCGCTGGCTGTCGATGTCCGCGTACAGGATGCCCTGTTCGTTGCGTAGGGGCCCGGCAATGATCTCGCCGCCGGGAGCGACCACGACCGAATCGCCGGGATTGATCCAGTCCTCGTCGTCCGGGTAGAGCGCCTCCCGGCCCGGAAAGTCTTCCGGGATGTCACTGGCTTTCAACGCTGTCCCCGAGCCCACCACCCAGCAGCGCCCTTCCCGGGCAATGTGCTGCATGGTACCGATCCAGCCGTCGCCGCTGTCGTAGGTGGGAGCGATGTGGATCTCGATTCCCTGCGCGTAGAGGGCGTACCGGGCGAGCGGCATGAAGTTCTCCCAGCACACCAGCGTTCCAATCCGTCCGCACGGCGTGTCGACCACCTTCAGGCCGGACGCATCTCCGAAGCCCCAGACCATCCGCTCGGGGTTGGTGGGCATCAGCTTGCGGTGGCGATTGAGCAACTCCCCGTCCGGTCCTATCACCACCACGGTGTTGTAGAGGGTCGAACGACTCAAGGCGTCGTCGCGCTCGTCCAGCCCGCAGACGAGGGTCACGCCGTGCTGCTTCGCGGCCACGAACAGCGGCTCCAGGTCGGTGCTGGCCAGGTCGACGGCGTTGTCGAGCAGGCGGGCATGGATCGCTTCGGACAGGGCATGGTCTCCCCCCGGGCGCAGACGCCAGATCCAGGCCGGATAGCCGGGGATGAACGCCTCGGGAAACACGATCAGCTCGGCGCCCTGCGCTGCCGCCTCGTTCACGAGCGCGACCGCCTTGTCGAGGGTCGCGCGCTTGTCGAGGAAAGCCGGCGCTTCCTGGACGATTGCCAGTTTCGACATTGTGATGCCTCCCCCTCCCTCTCTAGCGCGGCGCGCGCCCAGGCGCGAATCCGCAAAGCCCGGGCACGGCGCCCGTCCGTGCTCGGCTTGCGCCGCGTCGTTTCGCGACGTGAAACCCTCCGGGACGCTCCAACGTACTTTTCGCACGCGCGAGCCTCGCGCGGGCGCTCATTTTTCCGGTCGGTTGGCCTTGTGCAACCGGCGTCGATACGGTGCTTTCCGATGCTACGTCCGGCTCCTGTTCTCCTCCTCGCTGCGCTTTCCGTCGCTGCCTGCTCCAGCGGAGGCGGCAACGGCGTGGGCACCACGAAAATCTGCGCGGAGCTACAGTGATGGCCAGGCTCGGCTCCCGCGTGACTGGACTAGCGGCAAGCGCTGCACCGCTCTGGGTCCGCGCGCTCTTCGCGCTGCAACGCCGCCGCCATGGCGTCGTCTTCGAGCCGACGCGTATCTGGGCGCGCGCGCCGCAAGCACTGCGCGGCTTCTTGCACTTCGGTGCGGCGGTGGATCGGAACAGCTCGCCCATCGAACCTTCCCTGCGCTCGCTGGTAATGGTCAAGATCTCGCAGCTCAACAGTTGCGCGTTCTGCATCGATCTCAACGCCGCACGTCTGCGCGAGCGCGGGGTCGAACTGGACAAGGCGCTCGAGCTCTCCCACTACGAAACCTCCGACCGCTTCTCCGACAGGGAGCGCGCGGCGCTCGACTATGCCGCGGCGATGACGCTGCCGGACGGGGGCGTCGACGACGCGGTCTTCGAGCGCCTGCGCGGCTTCTTCGACGACGACGCCATCGTGGAGCTCACGGCCCTCGTCGCGCTGCAGAACGCCTCGAGCAAGTTCAACGCGGCGCTGGGCATCCCGTCGCAGGGGTTCTGTCCCGCCGTATCGCAGGCTGGGTAGCGCGAGCGGCACCCCGCGGGCCTGCTCTTCGCCGATGTGGGGTGCCCAGAGGTGGATGCCCAGCGCCCAGCCCGCGTACGCCTGCGCACGACGGGGCGACCGCTGGTTCGGGGACCGGCGCGCGGGGGCGGTGCTATCGTACCGGCATGAGCTCGGCGCAAGATCCGGACGGTGCGGTGCGCGAAGGGGCCGTCGGCTGGCTTGACCTGATTTTCCGTCGCTCGTCGGAAGCCGTCGTCATCGGGACCGCGACGGGCATCATCATCAACGCCAACGCCGCCGCCGAGCGCCTGTTCGGCTACGCCTCGGGAGAGATGAAGGGGCTCGTACAGGCAGACACCATCGACGACCCCAAACGCCTGGCCGAGGCGGTCGCCCAGGGCGAGCGCACCGGCGCGTTCGGAGGCGAGCTCTGGCTGGTCCGGAAAGACGGCACGCGCTTCGAAGGCGCGGTGTTCACCGTGCGCTTCGATACGGAGGGAGGCCAGCGCATCTGGATGATGATCCACAACGTGTCAGCCCTGCGCGAGAGCGAGCTGCAGTTCCGTGCACTCTCCGAAGCCACGTTCGAGGCCGTGGTCGTCCACGATGCAGGCAGCATCCTGTTTGCCAACGCTTCGGCGCACAAGATGTACCGAGTCGAGGATCTCGGCGGCCGGAGCTTGTTCGACTATGTCGCGCCGGAGTCCCTCGACGTGGTGCGCCAGATGAGCACGACGGGCGACGGCCGTCCGTACGAGGCGATCGGCATGCGGGCGGACGGCTCCACCTTCGCAGTCGAAGCGCGCGGACGGTCCGTCCAGTATCGAGGTCGGACGGTGCGCATCGTGACCATGCGCGATGTGTCCGAACGAAAGCGTCTGGAGGCCGATCTCGCCGTGCGCGAGAGGCTGGCAACCATGGGCCGGCTCGCGGCCGGTGTCGCGCACGAGGTAAACAATCCTCTCACCTTTGCCATGCTCAACCTCGAAGGTGTGACGCGAGCGCTCGCGAGCGGAACTGCCGGCGAAGAACAGCGACCACGGCTCCTGGAGATGCTGGGCCACATCCAGACCGGGCTCGAACGCGTCAGCCGGGTCGTCCAGGACATGCGCACGATCTCGCGCGTCGATGCGCCGCCCACCTCGTCCGTGTCGGTGGGACGGGTCATTACCTACGCAGCGTCCGTCGCGGCACCCGAGGCGCGGACGCGCGCCATGCTCGACGTGGACGTGCCCGACGCGCTCTACGTGCGCGGCGACGAGGCCCGCCTGGGGCAGGTATTCGTGAACCTGCTGATGAACGCCGCGCAGTCGATCCCGGAGGGCGAGCCCGCCGCGAACCGGGTGGAGGTCCGGGCGAAACGGCTGGGCGACGAGGTCGAGGTCACCGTTGTCGACACCGGCTCCGGTATCCCGGAGGCAGTGCGCGCGCATCTCTTCGAACCGTTCTACAGCACGAAGGCGGCGGGAGCCGGCGTGGGGCTGGGGCTCTCGATCTGCCAAGCGATCGTGACATCCTTCGGCGGGACCATCGCCGCTGACAAGACGACCGGGCACGGGACCTGCTTTCGCGTACGGCTGCCCTGCGCCGATACGGCGGACGCCCCCAGAGGAGCGGTCTCCACCACCGCGCAGGTCGCGCCGCGACGATGGCGCACGCTCGTGGTCGATGACGAGCCCATGCTCCGCAGCGTGGTTCAACAGATGCTCTCGCCGCAGTCCAACGTCGTCGCTGCCGAGAGCGTGGACGCTGCGCTCGCTGTCCTCGCGAGTGGGGCGGCGTTCGACGCGATCCTGTGCGACATCGTCATGCCCAAACGCTCGGGCATGGAGTTCTACGAGGAGCTGACCGGCCGTTTTCCCAAAATGGTCGACCATGTCGGCTTCATCACCGGTGGGGTGCTCGACAACACCATCGAGGATTTCCTCGAGACCACTGGCCGGCCGCGCGTGTACAAGCCCTTCTCGGTCACGGAGCTCGTGGAGACCGTGCGGGCGCTCGCCGGCGACTGACCTCGTCGCCCCGCCGGGCGGCTCCTGCCGGCCGCCGGGCCTTCGCCGACGGCGGTGACATTGCCGTGACCTTGGCCGTGGCAGGGTCGGGGGGTGCTGACCCGGCGCGCTTCACGGCTACGCGAGTATGCGCTGTTCGCGCTGGCCGCGCTGGCGCCCGCGCTAGCCGTCGGCGTGCTGGCACTCCGGGCTCTTTCGAACGAGAACGCGGCGGCGCTGCGGGAGACGGCGGCGGGGCTCGACGCGGCGGGGGAGCGATTGTCGCTCCGCGTCCATCAAGCCTTGTCGCAATCGGAGAAGAAGCTCGGCGCTGCGCGGCTGGACCGCCCCGCGCCGGAGCTGGCGCACACCTTGAACGCCCTGCGCCCCGCATTCGCTACAGCGGTAGTGCTCGGCGCGGATCGCGCGCTGCTCTGGCCCGCTCCACCACGGGTGGCGGAACATGCCGCGCCGCCGAAGTGTGGCGCGCTCGCCGCCACCCTCGCCGATCCGACGGCGAAAGGACGCGACGCGGCACGCCGCGCGCTGCTCGCGGACTGCACGGAGCTACGCACTCCGACCGGGCGCTGGCTGTGGCCGGTCGTAGCGCTCGATGCGCGGAGCAGCGCCGACGCAGTGCGCATCGCCGACTGGCTCGAGCGGCACGCAGAGCTGCTGTCGAACGCACAGCGCGATGCGACGCGACTCGCCCTCGGAAGGCTGCCGGAGCCGGCGCGAAGCCGCGCGCTCGCCGCGCTTTCGCACGACAGCGCGGCGCGGGCGTCGCTGGTCGATGAGCTCGGAGCAGCTGGCCCGGCCAAAGCGCTCGCGGCGGCGCCGGACAGCGCCGGGGTCGTCACGTGGCACGCAGGCTCCACATTGGGAGCGCTCCGGGCGCTCGGCGATGGGCGGCTGGCGGGATTCGTGGTGGACGCCGCGTCCCTGCAGCGGGCGCTCGATCAGGGCGCGCTGGGCGCCGGCCCCGACACCCATGTGCGCGTGCTGGATGGCGCCGCAGAGCCGCCGCCATCCGGCCACGCACTGCCCACGCGGCTTTCCGCGCGCGTGCCGCTGGCGCCCGCGCTCACCCTCGGCGTCGTGCCCGCCGACCCGGACGCGGTGGCGCGCCACGCCGCACGGAGCCGGCTGCTGCTGCTCGCCCTGGCGCTCGGCTCTACCCTGCTGGCGTTCGGCGTGGCAGCGCTGCTGTTCGCCCGGCTGCGTGCCGCGCGCCGCTCGAGCGAGCTCAGAACCGACTTCGTGTCCGCGGTGTCGCACGAGCTGCGCACACCGATCGCGTCGGTTCGCATGTTCGCGGAGCTTCTGGAAGAAGAGCGCGTGGAGCCGGACGAACGACGCGAGGTTGTCGACGCCATCGCGCGCGAATCACGGAGGCTCGGTGAGACGGTCGAACGCCTGCTCGGTTTCAGTCGTATGGCCGCAGGGCGCGCGGTCATCGAGCGGCAGCTGGGCAGCGTCGCCGCAGCCGTCGCCGCGTCGATCGACACCTTCGAGCAACGGCACCCCGGGTTGGCCGTCGAGCGCACGCTCGACCGGGACGTCGAGGCGCCCATCGATGCCGCACAGATCGGTCTCGCCGTGGACAACCTGCTGGAAAACGCGCGCAAGCACGCGCCGGATGGCACGCCCTACCGCGTCGAGGTCGCGCGGGATGGGCGCGGCGTCGCCATCCGGGTCAGCGACCACGGCCCGGGCATCGCGCCGCGCGATCAGAAGCGCATCTTCCGTCCCTTCGAGCGCGCGGACGACCGGCTGAGTCGCGCAACCGAAGGCAGCGGCATCGGGCTCTCGCTGGTGCGGCACGTGGCCGGCGCCCACGGCGGCAACGCGAGCGTAGACAGCCGGCCCGGCAAGGGCGCAACGTTCACCCTCTGGATCCCCGGGAGCGAGACATGAACGGTCGACAGGAAACCGTGCTGGTCGTCGAGGATGACGCAAGCCTGAGGCTCGGCCTGACGAAGACGCTGCGTTCGGAAGGCTACGCCGTGCGCACGGCAGCGACGGGCCCGGAGGGACTCGAATCCGCGCTCGGAGAGCCGCCCGATCTGGTGCTGCTCGACCTGATGCTGCCCGGGATGAACGGCTTCGAGATCCTCGAGGAGCTGCGCCGCCGCGACGCGGAACTGCCGATCATCCTGCTGACCGCGAAGGGCGCGGAGGAGGACAAGGTGCGCGGCCTCGGGCTCGGAGCGGACGACTACGTGGTCAAGCCGTTCGGGATCGCAGAGCTGTTGGCGCGCGTGGATGCCGCGCTCAGGTTGCGCCGGCTGCGCGCTTCGGCCGTCGAACGGGTAGTGGTGGGGGCGCTCAGCGTGGACTTCAAGTCGCACGCGGCCGAGCGCGACGGTGCCCGCATCGAGATGACGGCGCTGGAGATGAAGCTGCTCCGGTACCTGCTCCTGCACGAGGGAACGCTGCTGCCGCGCCAGCGCATTCTCGATGCGGTGTGGGGCAGCGACTACTTCGGCACGGATCGCACAGTCGACAACTTCATCAACCGGTTGCGCAGCAAGCTGGAGCGCGACCCGCACCGCCCGGTACACCTGGTCACCGTGCGCGGCGCGGGCTACCGGCTCACCCGGCAGGCCGCGGAGACACAACGGTGACCTGGCGGAGAAAGAGCCGGGACAACGCCTGGCCATCCTGTTCCACGGACATCGCGCTTCGCGATGCAAACGTGGAGGACGCACCATGACGAACACCCGCACAGCCATCACCTTGATTCTCGCCGCAACCGCTCTCGGGGGCTGCGGCAACGCCCGGGACCTGTCGAGCGACATGCGCGGCGCCGGAACGCGCTCGCGCGCTCCGGCCACCAAGGCCGGCGCCGGCAGTACCGCCCTCACCATCGAACAGGCGTCGCAGAAGCTCGATCTCGGCAAGAAAGTGAAGAGCTCGCGCGCCACGCTGGAACGCATCGTGGCCGATCCGGCGACGAGCGCCGACGATCACGACCGCGCCGCGCTTGCCCTGAGCCGCGCCTACCAGGCCGCCGGCGATCACGAACACGCCATCCGCACCGTGGAGGGCCTGCTCGCCGCCCACGTCGACGACCACCGCTGGGCGCTGTCGCGCGCGGCGTCGAAGGAGCTCCGCCGTCTGCTCACGGGCAAGGCGGAGGACAACGCGCCGTCGTTCGATCCGGACAGGGTCGTCTCGCCGTTCGCGCGCGTGCTCGCGCCATACTTCCCGGTCGGTGCCGACAAACGGCTTTCGGCCAACATCCTGCTGTTCGGCGGCGAGGACGCCACCAGCAACAAACTCGGCACCTTCGCCGTCGGCGACGCGGCGCGCGAGATGCGCCTGGAGCGCTGTCCGCTTTGCCAGGACGATCTCCGGCGCGACATCCACGTCGGCCGCACCTCGTGGACCGGTATCCCCGCCTACCGTGATCGGCTGTCCGGCGCGCTCGACGTGTTCTACTTCGACCTCGGGAGCGAGCGCATCCCGACGCGCTACGAGCAGTACCTGCCGCTTCCCGAAAAGGAGATCGTGAGCCATCTCCAGAACGGCGAAGGGGTCATCGCCGCCAGGGAGCGCAAGGGCGGGCCACCCTCCATCCTGATCGCCGCGCCGCGACGTGCGCAACTCCCCGACGTGGAGGAAGCTCTGTCGAAGCGGACGAGCCTGCCCACCGAACCGGCGGTCGTGAAGGTGTCGCCCGCGCCGAGGCCGGGCGAAATCCGCGGCGTGGTCCGCGCCGCGTTCCCTGGCTTCAAGAGCTGCTACGACAAGCTTCTGGCGAGCGCGCCGGCCGCGACGGGTCGGGTCATGTTGAAGTTCACCATCGGTGCGGACGGCTCCGTTACCGACAGCAGCATCGATGCCGCCCGGTCCAGCCTGCAGGACAACACGTTCGACGGCTGCACACTCGACGTGACGCGCAAGCTGCGCTTCCCCGCCAGCGGCCACGGCAGCACCACCGTGGACTACCCGATCACGTTCTCTCCGGACGCGGCGGACGCCCCGTAGCCGCAGAGGGGGCAGCCGCGCGGGACCCTACCCGCGCGGTTGTCCCTATGGAATCGTGATCTGGTTGCAGACCATCGAGCCCAGCGTCCCGTCGTAGCCGTTATCGGGGATGCCGCCGTTGACGTTGTTCGAGGCTTTCGTGACGGCGCCCCCGACGGTGACGAAATCGATCTCCCAGCTGTCGAGGGAGCCGTCGGTCGAACCGTACTGGTTGATGCTGTCCCCTACGCAAAGCGTCCACGTGCCATTCGAATCCTTGTCCTGGAACGTGCCGTTCAGCGTGGCGGCGGTGGTCCAGCTGCCCTGCGTCGGCGAATAGCTACAGAATTTGTCGTCCTTGCAGACCGTCTGGTAGCCATTGATGGTCGACCCCATGTTCTCCGCCAGGGTCGATGCGGCGTCGTCGAACGTGACCGGGTAGCCGGTCTCGAGATTCGACCCGTCGCCGCCACCAGCAGCGTCCCCGCCATCATCCGCGCCCTCCGTCGTCCCCGGACGGCTCATCAGAGTCAGGGTCTGGCCCGCGCCGCTCAGCTTGATCGTGAGCTCGCCGCAGTGGTAGCTCTGGAGGCCGACCTTCACGGTCAGGCTCTTGATGATCGAGCTCTTCCGGCACACCGCCTGGTTGTCACTGGTGTTGCCGTCGGTGTCGGTGTAGCCCGCGGCGCAGCTGCACACGCCGGCCGTGCAGATCTCGTTCGCGGCGCTGCAGTTGCCCGCGCACGTGTCTCCGGTCGTCCCGCCGGTGCCGCCGGTCGCGCCGGTGCCGCCGGTCGCGCCGGTACCGCCGGTCGCGCCGGTACCGCCGGTCGCACCGGTGCCGCCGGTACCGCCGGTGCCGCCGGTCGCGCCGGTGCCACCGGTCGCGCCCGTGCCGCCGGTGCCGCCGGTCGCGCCCGTGCCGCCGCTCGCGCCCATGCCGCCGCTCGCTCCCGTGCCGCCGCTCGCTCCCGTGCCGGCGCCCGCCGCACCGCCCACACCCGAGCCGCCGGTGGATCCGGCATCCGGCGTTTCGACCAGGTTGCCGTTGGCCTCCCGGTTCACACTACAGCCGCAAGACGCGCCGAGCGTCACGATCGCAGCCCCAGCAAGAACTCTGACGTAGCGCAAGTACATGCAGATAATGTATCACGCATCGGCCTTCCGACGGTCGGCTCCTGCGGCTGCGACCTTTGCGCACACGCACCTCCACTGTCATACCCGACGCTCCTGTGAACGACTCGATGAAGCCCCGCGCCCCTTCCCTGCGACTGGTCCCGCCCAACGAGGAGCTTCGCGGCGTGGCGCCGCGCGCGCTGGAACGCGCCGCGCGCCTGTGCTCGCCCGGCGACGCGACGCATCGCGGCTTGCTCTGCATCGGAGCCACGCTAGCCCGGCGCGGCCTGTCGATATGCGCTCCGCCGGGGGCGCGCGCTCCAGTACTCGCCGCGCTGGAGGTCGGCGAAGCGTGGGCGAACGGACAGGCCGGTGAGCACGTGGTAGCGAAAGCGCGCAGCGACGCGTTCAACGCAGTGATCGCGGTGGAACGCCGCACCATCGACGCGGTGCGTACGGCAGGACTCTCGGCGGCCAAGAAGAGAACACTCATCGATGCGCACGCCGAGAGCGTGGTGGTGCGCTACGTCGGTCTGTCAGCGAACTACGCGAGCGGCGCAGCGCTGCTCGTGCTCGACGGCGTGGCGGATCCGACCCAGCTCGGGCCGGTCGCGCAGCAGGTGGCCGGTGCCATCGCCTACCAGTCCGCAGGGCTCGGGCCGGCACGCTCGGCCGACGTGCGGGCCAGCGCCTGCGAGCAGGCCGAGTGGGAAGCCGAGCGCCAGGGCGCGCCGGAGGGTCACGGCGTGGGCGCGCTGGCGGTCCAGCTCTTCCACGAGTACCTGGGCTCCTACTGGAAGGATCGAAGCGACGCGCAGCGCGCGTACTTCGCCGAGTTCATCGAGTGGGCGCTCGCTTGACGCGCGTCAACGTTTGCGCGCAAGCAGCAGTCCGTCGCCGATAGGCACCATGCTCATGCTCACCCGATCGTCGCTCGCGATCTTGGCATTGAGCGCGCGGATGGCCCGCGTGTCCTCGTCCTGCACCGAGTCATCCGCCACGCGACCTCCCCACAGGGCGTTGTCGATGGCGATCAGCCCGCCGCGACGGAGCAGCTCGAGGCTCCGCTCGTAGTAGGTGTCGTAGTTGCTCTTGTCAGCGTCGATGAAGGAGAAGTCGAAGCTCTCCCGGGCACCCTCCTCCACGAGCTTGCCCAACGTCTCGGCAGCGGGAGCCAATCGCAGCTCGATGCGGTCGGTCACGCCTGCCTCGTTCCAGTAGCGACGCGCAACCGACGTGTATTCCTCGCTCACGTCGCAGGCAACGATGCGACCGCCCGGGGGCAGTGCGAGCGCGACCGAGAGCGAGCTATAGCCGGTGAAGACCCCTATCTCGAGCGCCCGCTCCACGCCGCCGAGCTCGACCAGCAGGCGCATGAACTGGCCTTGTTCCGGCGAGATCTGCATGTTCGAGTTCGGCATGTTCGCCGTTTCCTCGCGCAGGCGGGCGAGCAGCTCGGGCTCGCGCAGGGTCTCGCGCAGCAGATAGCCGTGCAGGACATCGGTCACTTGAATCGTTCGGGTCGACAACAGGCGCCTCCTCGGGACGCAGCCTAGAACAGGGCGCGCCACTGCGCACGGACCGTGCCGGAACATGGACGCTTCCGCCATGGCCGACTATCGTGCCCTGGCATGCGGGCGGCAGAGCTCGAAGCAGAAAAGCCGTGGGTGGTCTACGTGCTGGTTTCCCGCACGCGCGGCACCTACGTCGGGATCTCGACGGACGCCGGGCGCCGCCTCGCGCAGCACAACGGCGAGCGGGCCGGCGGAGCCCGCTCGACCCGCGCCGGGCGCCCCTGGAAGCTCGCAACCGTGTACGGCCCGTACAGGACGCGAAGCGAGGCGCTTTCCGTCGAGTACCGGGTCAAGAAGCTCCGGGGGCGGCGCCGGCTACAGTTCGCCGCGTAACTGACGAAAAGGGTGGTCCGGCCGTGCGGCCGCGCGCGGCACGCCTTCCCGGACGCCTCTTCCGTTACTATCTTCTACGGCGGCGGGCGTTTTCCATCTCTGCTCGGGGTTACCTGCATGCACATTCTCTCCGGTCGTTCCTCTCGCACCCTGTCCCACTCGCTCGAAACCCGATTCGCTGTCGCCGTGATGGCTGCGGCGGTGCTGCTGCTGCTTGGCAGCACCGCACGGGCGCAGATCAAGGAGCCGGGCAACCACCCGGACTACTCGGTGGAGCTCGAGCCGCACGGGGTGTTTGCCTTTGGGTATGGGCCTGGCTGGGCCAGCGACGGCTTCGGGGTCGGAGCCCGGGCGACGATTCCGATCATCCAGGACGGTCCCATCAAGACCATCAACAATTCGATGGGAATCGGCTTCGGCCTGGACTGGATGCACTACAGCAGCGACTGCTACGGCTACTACGGCTGGGGGCGCTACTTCGGGCCGAACGGCTATCCCGGAGGCTATGGCTGCAGCGGAAACAGCCTGCTGTTCCCGGTCGTGATGCAGTGGAACTTCTGGCTCACCAAGGTCATCAGCGTCTTCGGCGAGCCGGGCTTCGCCATCCAGCACACCTGGTGGGACTCCTACTACTACGACACGCGCTGTGGTGGACCCTACAACCTGTGCCCGACCAAGTACTCCCACACGGATTTCCGCTTCGTTTTCTGGGGCGGCGCGCGCTTCATGTTCGGTGACACAGTAGGCCTCACGGCGCGCGTCGGTTGGCCCTACGTCTCCATCGGCGCGTCGTTCCTGCTCTAGCCTGCTCTAGATCGCCGGTCCGGCGCGGCGTGTAGCGCCGCGCCGGCCAGTCCCCGACAGGTCCCGGGAAATCAGGCAATTGACGCGGGAGCGCGCAGCTCCCAGCATGATCGCGGGAATATGTGGTCTTCCACCTGGGTCGGCGAGCGCTTGCAGGCGGATGGCGTCATCAACTACGCGCAGCTGCAGTCCGCACTCAACAACATGAAGCTCCACGACGAGCGCATGGAGGAGGCCCTGCTGCGCATCGGCGCTATCGACGAGACAGGGCTGCTCCGCTTCGTCGCCGAGAAGACCCGCACGCAGTACGTCTCCACAGGCAAGCTGGCGCGCCTCGACGTGGCGGAGTCGGCGCTCGACAAGGTGCCCGAGCGCACGGCCGAGAAGCTCCTCGCGTTTCCGGTCCGCTACGACCGGCAGAGCGACACGCTGACGCTGGTTTCACCGGACGCCGGCATTCCGGAGCACGTCAAGCAGATCGCGATCGCGACCGGCGTGAAGAACTTGCGCGTCTACTTCGCACGGCCAGCATCGGTGGAGGCCGCCATCGCCAAGTGGTACCGCGGGCAGATCCAGTCGTTCGCCGGGCTCGACCTGGACACGTTCACCCAGCTCCAGTCGGCCGTCGACATGTACGAGCGCCACATGCTCGACGAGGCCGGACTGAAGAGCAGGCCCCAGGGCTCGGCTCCCTCGCACGAACACCTGCTGACGCCGCCGCCGCTCGATGTGCGTCCGCCTTCGGTGCCGGCCCCGGCTCCAGCCGTAGCGACGACGCCGGCCACCGTAGCCGTCACGCCGATCCCTCCCCGCGCCGGGCCGGATCGGCGCCTGCTGGATCTGGCCGAGATGCTCAACGTGATGGTCGCGCTCAACGAGAACGCGCGTGACGAGTTCCGCGGTCACTCTGCATCGGTGGCGCGCTTCGGTCGATTGCTCGCCGAGCGCCTGGGCCTCGACGAGCTGGCGCAGATCGAGTTCACAATCGCCGCCAACCTGCACAACGTCGGAAAGACGGTTTCCTATCACCTGACCGCGCTGAACGCGGCCCAGTACGCCACCCATCGGACCGCGGCGGAGAAACTCGTACAGACACCGGTGCGCCTGCTGGAGAGCGTCGGACTGCCGGACGGCTCCACGCGCTCGGTGTCGGCCATGTACGAACGCTTCGATGGGCAGGGGTTCCCGGGACGCCTCGCGGGCCAGGATATCCCGCTCGGCGCGCGTGTCCTCACCCTGTGCGACACGTATTCCGATCTCACGCTCAATCCACGCAATCCCTACCGCCGCGCGCTCGCACACGACGAAGCGCTGGGGGTGCTGCGCCAGCTCAAGGGCAGCCTGTTCGATCCGGATCTAGTAGAGCTGCTCGGTCATCTGGTAGCGGGTGAAGATCTCAGAAAGAAGCTCTCCGACTCCGACTCGGTCGTGCTCCTGGTCGAGCCGAACCTGGACGAGGCCACGCTGATCGAGCTCAGGCTGGTCGCGCAGGGGTTCGAGGTGCTGCTGGCGCGCAGCGCGGATCAAGCCCTGGAGAAGGCAGAGGAGGGTCGGGTTCGCTATGTGCTCTCGGAAGTCGAGCTGAAACCGTTCGACGGGTTCGAGCTCTTGCGCGCGCTGCGCGACAACGACGCGACGCGCGGGATCCCGTTCTTCTTCGTGGCACGCGCTTCGGACACGGCCAGCATCGATCGCGGATTTTCCCTGGGGGCGCAGGACTACATCGTCAAGCCGACGAGCGGTGACGTGCTGGCCGGCAAGCTCCGGCGCCTCGGCGCAGCCCAGCCGCACGCCGAACGCAGCGTGAACGCGGGCGTGGCGGGCTCGCTGTCCGAGATGGGGCTGCCTGATCTCGTGCAGATCCTCGGCGCCGGGCAGAAGAACGGGCGGCTCGCGTTGAAGTCCGGCGAGCACGCGGGCGAGGTGCACTTCAAGAATGGACGCATCGTGCACGCGCTCTTCGACTCCGATGTCGCGGGCGAAGACGCGTTCTTCGAGCTGCTCGCGCTTTCCACGGGCAGCTTCGAGCTCGATCCGGGATTTTCGCCCGCCGAAGAGACGATCCAGGCCAGCACAGAGTCGCTCATCCTCGAGGGTTTCAGGCGGCTGGACGAGCGGAATCGCTGACTTTCGCGAAAAGACTTGCGCAGAAGTTGGCCCACTGCCGACGGCTCTGGCAAAAGCCGCGGAGTAGACCCGTGCGCCCGGCAGCGCCCTAGCGTTGACGAGCACAAGGCCTGGAGGACTCCGGTGACTGCGCCCGACGGCGCGGCCCGGAAGGCGCACCCGTGCGCGACAAGGAGGCCCATCGATGATCAGGAGCACCGAGGAGATCGAGCGACCCACCGAGTGGCTGCGCTCCCTCGAGGAGGGGCGGCGCAACTATCAGTGGCTTGTCGGCGACGCCGGGAGTCTGGCCGCGGCCGCGTACCGTCTCGCGCGCGCGCGCTGCCGCGTACAGCCGGTCCCAACCCGCATACCGACGGCACGCGAGCTGTACGCCGCTGCGCGCACTATCGCGCGAAGCATCGGCCAGCGCGATGTGCCGCGCCCGGCGCTACTGGTCGCCGAGTGCGACTTCGCCGACCTGCCCGTTATTGCGCCGCTGTCGCGCCACGCCGCCTAGCGCTCAGTCGCCGAACGGACCTGGCCGCGCATCGACGGCGTCGATCGCGTCGGACAGCTCGCTTCCGCGGCGCAGGCAAGAGTAGCAGTCGCCGAGCCCGAGGAATCCGCAGCCGCGGTGCGACTTCAGGTGCTTGAGCTTGGCGAGCGAACGGCGATCGCCTTCCTTCTGCACGCGCGGCAACAGCTCCTTCAGCTCGCTACACTTCTTCGTCTTCCGTAGCTCGAGCGCGATCTTCAGCGCCGGCGAAGCCTTGGCGCGCACCGATTCGCGGTCGAGCAGCTCCTTGGCGTGCTGGGACAGCGGCTTGCGGACCTTGCTGGAGGTCGCCACGTCGTAGATGATGTCGACGCCTGCCGGACCGAGCGGCCCCGCGGCGATGTCGAGCGCCGCCGACGAGCTGTGGCTGTCCTCGGCGGCCTTGCGCAGGTCCTCGAGCACGACCGGGTCCTTCTTCAGGCCGGAGTCCAGGTCTAGGGCGCGCTCGTAGCAGCGCACGGCTGCGGCGAGATCCCCGGCGCGGGTATGCCCCATGCCCAGCGCGCGCCACACCGGCGCGCTGCGATGCGACGCCGGTTTGGCTTCGAGCTTGGCGATGGCTGCCCGATCGCCTCCTTGAGCTTGTTTGATCTCCTTGTCGAGCTCGGGGTCGCGGACCAGCTTCTCCTTGGCGCGTTCGAGGACCGAGGGGCCGCTCGAGCCGCCGCCAGCGGCGATCGCGACGCCTCCGACGACGAACACACCCACGACGAGAAGCAGCAGCGCGGTCGCCGCCAGCGCCCAGACGGGGATCGGCTGACCGCCGACCTCTACGCTGCGCCGCAGCGTCGCCAGCAGGTTGCGGCTCGCGCCCGCCAGCGCGCGGTTCCCGGCCGCCGGCATCAGTCCTCCCGGCACGCTCACGGCCGGCTGCGCGCCCACCGACAGCGGCCCTCCGAGCATCGTGTCGCCGAGCGCCAGCGAGCTCAGTCCGGTTTCCGCCATGGCCGCGGGCGGAGAGGGCGTGACGTTTCCTTCCAGCTGCCGCAGGCTGGCGACCAGCTCGTCGCCAGTCTGGATGCGCTGGTCGGGCGACTTCGCCAGCTGCGTCATCACGAGCCGGGCGAGCTCCGGGTCGACGCCCGGCGACAGGGGCGGCGGCTCGGCAGTCATCTGCCGGGTCAAGACGCCCACCATGCCCCCGTCGCCCGCGAACGGCGTGCGCCCCTCGAGCATCTCGTAGAGCAGGATGCCGACGGTATACAGATCCGAGCGGGCGTCGACCGACTGGCCTACGGCCTGCTCGGGCGACATGTACTCGGGCGTGCCGAACACGCTGCCCACGCGCGTCAGCGCGGGCTGATCGCGCGTATCTTCCGCGCTCAGCTTCGCGATCCCGAAGTCGAGCACCTTGACGGCGTCCTGCTCGCCCGCGCGAGGCACGAGCATCACGTTGTCGGGTTTCAGGTCGCGGTGCACGATGCCCGCGGCATGCGCCGCGGCGAGCGCCGAGGTGACCTGCCTGGCGATGTGCAGCGCGCGAGCCGGGTCGATCGCGCCGCCCTCGTCGAGCACGCGGCGCAGGCTGCGGCCTTCCACATACTCCAGCACCAGATAGAACGAGCCGTCCTCGAGCCGCCCGAAGTCCTTGGCGCCGGCGACGTTCGGGTGCTCGATGCGCGCTGCTGCAACCGCTTCGCGCTCGAAGCGCGCGACCACCTCCGGCAGGTAGGTCATCTCGCGGTGCAGCACCTTGATGGCCACGTCCTTCCGCATGTGGACGTGCTCGGCGCGGTAGACGGAGCCCATGCCGCCCGAGCCGAGCAGCGCCTCGACGCGGTAGCGGTCGGCCAGCACCTGCCCGATCAGCGCCTCGGCTGCGTCGTCGTCGCCGGATTCGCTCGCCGGCTCCGGGGCATCGACCTCGGGCGCAGCGGCAATCGTGGGCGCGCGCGCCACGCCGCCGTCGGCCGGCGATGCAGTGCCGGCCTTTGCGCCCATCACGGTCGACTGCTCGCTGGAGGTGATCCGGCGCTGGGCGAACGCCGGAGGTCTGTCATCCAGCAGCGCCCGCACGTCTTCCAACATGACCTCTGCATCCGGGTAGCGCGCTTCGCGCGAGAAACCGAGCGCAAGATCCACGACGGCGCACACGCCGACCGGCGTGCCCGGAGCGACGCTGGCGAGCGGCGGAGCGGGCTTCGATGCCATGGCAACGAGCAGCTCGGAATCGTTGTCCGACTCGTGCACCCGACGCCCGGCGATGATGCGGAACATCATGGCGCCGAGCGCGAACAGATCGGTGCGCCCGTCGATCTCCTGGGTCTTGCCCAGAGCCTGCTCCGGCGCCATGTAGGGCACCGTGCCGAGTGTGATGCCAGCACGCGTCCGGTCCGCCCCGGAGGCGGGATCGAGCAGGCGCGCCACACCGAAATCGAGCAGCTTGACCCGCCCCTCCGCAGTGATGAACAGATTGCCCGGCTTCAGGTCGCGATGCACGACGCCCTCGGCGTGGGCCACGACCAGCACCTCGAGGATCTGCGCCGTGTAGTCGAGCAGCTCCAAAAGAGGCAGGCCGCGCTCGCGCTTGAGCCGCTCGGATAGCGGCTCGCCCTCCAGAAGCTCCATCACGATGTACGCCGATTCCGGGTCCGACGCGCCCTGCTCGATGACCTCGACCACGCCGGGGTGCGTGACGCGGCTCGCCGTCGAGCCTTCGCGCAGGAAGCGCGAACGGACTTCCTCGCGCTCGCTCATCTCCGGGTGCAGAAGCTTCACCGCGGCGGTCTGGCCGTCCGGACCGCGCGCGGCGTAGACCGCGGCGGCCGCACCCGTGCCGAGCAGGCGCTCCAGCGTCCAGCGCCCGCCGATCACCTGCCCTATACGCAGTGCGGCCATCTCGTCGGTGTTCGGCAGTGATCCCTCCGGCTCTTCTTTCGACGCAACAGCCCGGCTGATCCTGACGCCCGGCCGGGCCGAATCCGGAGCCTAGCCCTCTCCGCGGCGGTGTTCTAGCCGCAGTCCGCCAAGGCGGATTTCGGGGCGCATCATGTGCAGAAGTCGCGCACCACGTCGTACAGCACGCGCTGGCCCCAACGGAAGCCCGCCACGAGGATCCGCTCGTTGTGGCCGTGGTACATGCGCGTGAAATTCAGGTCGGGGCCGAGCTCCACCGGCGAGAAACCGTAGCAGACCGCGCCCAGCTTCGCGTACGCGAAAGAATCGGTGAAGCCCGGGATCATGTAGGGCACCGGCGTCGCCCCCGGCGCGTGCTCGGCGAGCTTGTTCACGATCGCGTCGTACAGCGGTGTGTCGGACGAGAACACCGTGCCGTCGTGCTGCATGTGCACGCTGAGCTTCAGGTCCGGGCCGACCACCCGCTGTACCTCGTCGAGGAACTCCTTCACGCTCCTGCCCGGGATCACGCGCCCGTCGACCTGCACGCTCGCCGACGACGGGATCACGTTCACCTTCTTGCCGCCCGAAAGGATGGTCGGGGAAGTCGTGTTGCGCAGCATGGCGTTGATGCCCATCGCCTGGTCCGGGTTCTTCTTCCCGATGACGTCAAGCAGGCGCCCGGCCAGCCGCGACTCCAGCAAGAGCGGCATCAGCTTGTTCTGCGGAAATGGCGCGCCGCGCGCCAGCGTGCGCAGGAAGTTCTCCACCACCGGTGTGTTGTGCTGCGGCAGGCGCGTGCTGCCGAGCGCGGCGATGGCCCGACCGAGCCGCACCACAGCGTTGTTCGCGTGGGGCATGGAGCCGTGGCCCGGTTCGCCCTCGGCCGTGATCTCGAACCAGCAGATCCCCTTCTCGCTCACCTGGATCGGGTAGAAGCGCTCGTTGCCCATGTAGATGGTGTGGCCCCCCACCTCGTTCAGCACGTAGTCCGCTCGCACCAGCTCAGGGTGCTTCTCCACCAGGAACACTGCGCCGCGGTTCGAGCCGGCCTCTTCGTCGGCTACTCCCGCGAAGATCACGTCGCGCTCGAGCTTCGCGCCCTGGCGCTTGAGCAGCACCAGGGCCATCAGTCCCATCGTGACCATGTTCTTCATGTCGATGGCGCCGCGCCCCCAGATGCAGCCGTCCGCTTCGGTCGCCGCGAACGGCTCGTGCTCCCAGTGCGCGGGGTCGGCCGGCACCACGTCGAGGTGGCCATTCAAGAGCAGAGGGCCCTTTTTCCCGCTGCCCTCCAGCCGCGCCACGATGCTGGCTCGCGTGGGCTCGCTCTCGTGGATCTCGTAACGGATCCCCTCGCGGTCGAGGATGCGCGCGATGTAGTCGGCCGCCGGGCGTTCGTTGCCCGGCGGGTTCGTGGTGTCGATCCGGAGCAGGTCCTTGAACCAGCCGATCGATTCGTCGGTGACAGCCTTCCAGTCGAGAGACGCTTCCATGGCGCGCAGGAGCCTACGCGACCAACGGCCGCGCGCGAACCCCTCCTGGTCGCACCCACCCACCCACCGCCTAGCCGAGCAGCTTCGTCGCCAGGAACGAGAGCAGCGGTGCTCCGATGATGACGGCGAAGAGAATCAACCACGCCGCCGGCCGCCCGAAGTTCAGCGTCTGGCCAATGCCGCGGCGCTTGGGCACAAGCAGCGCGGGGTCGTCGGGCGCGAAGTAGATGAGGCCCTTCGCCTTCCAGCCGGAGGTGTGCGTCCCGAGCACCTCGGAGCCGGCCAGCGCCCGGATTTCGTCCTGCACGCGCATGAGCGGCCGCAGGTACACGACCAGCGGCAGGAACATCGCGACACCGGCAACCACCAGCGACAGGGCCAGGCCCAGACCGGGCATGCGCCCGGCGCGCACCGCAATGGCGATCGCGAGCCACATGATGCTGATCGAAAGGTTGGTGCCGATGATGATCCACTCCATGAGCCGCACCATCAGCGCGCGGCGTTCGCGCTGCAGCGCCGCGTAGCGCTCCGCGTGCTCAGGCGGCAGCGCCCAGCGCTCGCGCGACATACCCCAGGCCACGCCCCACATCAGAAGCGTATCGAACACCTGGATGAAGCCGAGCCCCCACAGCTCGGTCGGGCTGCCGTAGCGGTTGGCGTGGCCCTGCAGGTCGAAGTGCAGCGGAACGCGATCCGGCATGCGCGAGAGGAGCCACAGGAACGCCGCCGCTGTCGCGACGAGCAGCACCAGATTCGCGACCTGGAGCGGCGCCGAGACGTAGCTCGTCGCCGACGGCTGCTCGCCAAGAGGCACCGTGAAGCGACCCGGCACCCGCTCCACGGGCAGCGAACGCACGAGGCCCACCATCTCGCCCAGCATCCAGGCCGTGGGCAGGAGCGGCGCCAGGCTCGCCGCGAGCACGAGCGTGCCGCTGGGCTCCGCGACGAACACCAGCGCCGCGGCGAGGAGCGAGACGAGCGCGTTGACCCACACGAGGCGCCGCGAGCGCGCGCGGTCCGCGTCGGATAGATCCCGACCCAGATGGATGAAGAACAGCCGCCGCGGATGCGAGACGCGCGCCACCCAGTGGATGACGAGCGCCACGCTCGCAATCGAGACAACCAGAGCCATCCTCGCGACCAGCGTCATGCTCCACCTCCGTCAGCACCGCCCGCCGCGCGGGCAGCAAAGAAACGATCCAGCGCGCCGCGGATCAGCTCCTCGATCCGCTTGCGATCCGCTCCAGCGAGCACCCAGCGACTGATCAGGTCGTCGAGCCGCCGCTCGTCGTCGGGCGCCATCGCCGAGCGATACGGCGCGTCGGGGATACGCACGCGCGCGCTCGCCCCTTGCCGGAGCTCCACGAGCCCCTCGTCGGCAAGCGCCCGGTAGGCGCGGGCCACGGTGTTCAGGTTCACTCCCACCTGCGAACCCAGCTGCCGCACACTCGGCAGCCCGGCCCCGTCCTCGAGCTCACCGCGAGCCACAAGTCCCCGGATTTCATCCGCTATCTGTCGATAGACCGGGACTGCACTGTCGAAGTCCACGGTGATCGATGGGTTCGTCTCGGCGGCCATGTGTCTACTGTATGCGTACAGTATACAGCCGTGTCAAGGGCTTCCGCGGCGCCCGCATCCCGAGCAGAGTCGGTCCTCCGGAGGGCGAGATGGACGACACGGTACTGGTCACCGGAGGCTGCGGCTTCCTCGGAAGCGCCATCGTGCGCTCGCTCGTCGAGCGCGGGCGGCGCGTGCGCGTGCTCGCGCTGCCCAGCGAACCTACGGACAACGTCGCGGGGCTCGACGTGGAGATCATGCGCGGCAACGTGCTGTCGCGGCAGGATGCCGAGCGCGCCGTCGACGGTGTGTCGACCGTGTTCCACGCCGCTGCCATCTACAAGGCGTGGATGCCCGACCCCACACCCATGTACGAGGTCAACTCGAGCGGCACGTTCAACATGCTGGAAGCAGCGCGCCGCACCGGGGCGGGCGTCGTGTACACCGCGAGCATCGTCGCGCTCGGGCGTCCGACGGAGGGCACGGTCGGCAACGAGGCTACGCCGTACGAAGGCTGGGACATCGACTTTCCGTACAGCCGCGCCAAGTACCACAGCTACAACGTCGCCTGCGACTTCGCGCGCTGGGGACTCGACGTGCGCGTCGTGTGCCCGGGCATCGTGTTCGGCCCAGGTGACATCGGGCCCACGCCGTCCGGCAAGCTCATCATCAACTCGCTCAAGGGCAGCCCACCCGTGTACATGGACGGCGGCGCCAGTTACGTCGACGTGCGCGACGCTGCGGAAGTGCACGCGCTCGCAGCGGAGAAGGGCCGCGCCGGCGAGACGTATCTCGCCACCGCGCACAACCTGACGAACCTCGAGCTATTGCAGGCCATCGGCCGCGCCACCGGGAAAGAGCGGCGCTTGTTCAAGATCCCGGTCGGTATGGCCCGCGCCGCGGTCGCCGGGATGGAGCGCGTTGCGCGCCGCACCGGCAAGGAGCCGCTGCTCAGCCGCAGCTTCTTCGAGTACAGCCTCAAGCCCTCGTTCTACTCGAACGAGAAAGCCCGCAGCGAGCTCGGCGCCAGCTTCCGCCCTGTGGACGAGACGATCCGCGATGCCATCACGTATTTCCGCGAGCGCGGACTCCTGCGCTAGCACGCCGATTGCCATCCGGACCCATGCCGAGCGATCGCGCTGACCGCGCCGCGGCCCTACGCCCGCACCCCCTCAAACGTGGAAAATGAATCGGGAAAGGCCGCATCATGACGCGGATCAATCGAGCGTGATACCCTGCGTTTATGGTCTGGAACGGGGCTCGCCAGTTGATCCTTCCTGCGGCATTGGCCGTCACCACGTTCGCCGTGGCCGGCGCCATCATGTCCTGCGGCGGCGGCAGCTCGCCGGCACCGAAAAAGTACACCGCGTGCAAGGATCTACCCAACTCCTACTGCCAGAAGTGCAAGGATTCCCAGGGCGATGTCATCTGTGGGCCGAGCACGACGAACTGCTACGACGCCAACGGTGGCTGCGTACCCGGCAGTAGTGGTTGATAGCGCATGGCGGTCCGGTCCGGACCGCGAGTAGCCGAGACGATGTCCGACAACGCCCGCTGGCGGCGCGCGAGAGTCGTGCGCATCTACGACACGCTCGACACGACGGTCCTCGTCGGACCCGACTCTCGTGCGCACCAGCTCCGCGCCGAGTCCGCCGAGCTGGCGAACGCGCTGTTGTTTTTCCTGCTCGAGCCGAGGACCCGCGCGGAAATCATCGAACATGTCGAGGCGCTCACGGGAGCGGAGCTCGGCGACGCCGCTGTGGTCGATCAGCTGATCGGGCTGCTTCTCGAGACCGGCGCGATCGAGCCGTTCGAGCCGGAGGACGCGCCGCCGGTGATCCGCCGGCATCCGCGCGTGGTCCTGGCCCTGTCGGGCGCGGTGAATGCCATGCACGCGCCGGGGATGGTGAAATGGCTGCTCGATCGCGGCTTCGAAGTGCGGGTAGCGGCCACCAGGAACGCTCTCCGCTTCATCAACACGTTCGCCATCGAGTCGCTGGTGCACCACCCGGTGGCCGCGGATATCTTCGAGGGCGAGACGCGGGTTCCGCACATCGACCTCGCGACCTGGGCCGAGGCGGTGCTCCTATGGCCGGCGACTGGAACGACCCTGTCCCGGCTTGCGACGGGCGACTACGACTCGCTCGTGTCCGCGGTCGCGCTGGCCACCTCGGCACCCGTGGTCGTCGTACCGTCGATGAACGGGGGCATGTACATGAGCTCCGCCGTGCAGCGCAACATCGAGCAGCTGGTGAAGGACGGCATGCATGTGCTCCATCCTTCGTTCGGCATCGAGGTCGCCGACGCCCCGCTCGAGCGACAGCAGAAGCTCGGCCCGGCGCCGCCAATCGGAGTCGTGGTGCAGATGCTCGAGACCGTGATCGCGCTCCACCGCGCGGGGCGGAGGTACACCCCGGAAAATGGTCTGGAATGGGACCAGGTGTACGCATCGCAGCCTCTCGAGCAGCTCCCCTGGTACGCCGAGGCCGCGGATAGGGATCTGATCGAGCTCTTCGACCGGCTGGCCCCCGCGAAGGCCCTGGTGCTGGATATCGGGACCGGCCTCGGGCAGTTGGCCGTGGCGGCCGCCGAGCGCGGCCACCAGGTGGTGGCGACCAACGTCTCGAAGCGCGCGCTCGAAGCAGCGGCCGAGCGCGCCCCCGCTTCGCCGGTGCTCTGGCTCGAGGACGACATCACGAAGAGCCGCATCCACCGGCAGTTCAACGTCGCCATCGATCGGGGCTGTCTACACCTTCTCGAACCCGATGCTGCCGCGCGCTATGCCGAGAGCGTTGCCGCGCTGCTCCGGCCCGGCGGGTTCCTGGTAGTCAAGACCCACGACATGAAGGAGGGCGACCGTCACGGCACGGTGCCCTACACGCGCGCAGCGCTCGAGGAGCTCTTCGAGAACGCGTTCGAGATCGTCGAGGAGCGCGCGAGCGACTTCCCCGGTCCCCACGAGACGCCCGGCGCCCGGCTCTTTGCACTGCGGCGGCGGACTTCTTCAGACTGACGGCCGCGGAGGCAGCGCACCCAGGAGTGGGTACGCGGGCCAGGGGCCCCGGCCCGCCACATTGGCGCGGCCCCGGCAGCACGCATTGACAGCCTGTCACCGCGGCCGCGTCCGGAAACGACGATCCGCCGGGATTTCCGCCCCGGAGTGGGCTGGCATCGGGCTTGCTCTAGGCAGCCCCCATGCTCGAGCTCGATGTCGTGAGCCTGCTGTTTGCCGTGTCCGCGGGGTATCTCGGATGGCGGCTGCTGTCGCTGTGCGCGCGCGTCTCCAGGGCGCGGCGGGCCTATCCGCGGGAGCTGCCCGACCTGGCGCGGGAGGTCGACGAAGAGCGCGACCGCGCTCGCGCGACGCTGCTGGGCTCGGCCGTAGGCGACGCGCTGGGCTTGCCGTTCGAGAACCTGCCGCGCCAGCTGTCGCGGCGGCGCTTCGGCGACGGGCTCCGCTTCCATCGCGGCGTCGTGCGCTTCATGCGGCGGCCTGGCGACGTGTCGGACGACACGCAGCTCACCATCGCCGTGGCGCGCAGCATCGATCCGCGCGGCGAGTACCTGCCCGGGCGCTTCTCGGACGAGCTCGCGCAGTGGTGGAGCTACCGCGTCGCCGCGGGCCGCACCACGACCCGTGCCGCGCGCCGCCTGCTCGACGGCAGGCACGAGACCGCAAGCTTCAGCCACGGCAACGGCGCTGCCGTGCGCGTGGCGCCACTGGCGCTCGCGCATCGCCCGGATCTGGACGAACAGGAGCTGCTCGAGGATGTTGCCCTCAACACGGCCGTCACCCACCAGGGCCACGCCGCCGAATCCGCTGCGCGGTTGGTGGCGCTGCTGGTGTGGCGCGCAGTGCGCGAGCCGGCCGGCGCAGTCGCCGACCCCGCCGTCGTCGCGCGCTGGATCGAGGCTTTGGCGCATCGCAGCGGCTTCCCGCTCGATCGCTATCGCGCGGCGCAGAAGCTGGACGCAAGCCTCGAAGAACAGCTCGTCCAGTGCGGGACCTCCGGGCACGCGCTGGTGAGCACCAGCGCTGTCCTGGTCGCACTGGCCGGCTGCCGCGGCGATTTCGCGCGCGCCATGTCGGCCGTGCTCCGCGCGGGCGGCGACACCGACAGCATCGCCGCCATGCTCGGAGCGATCCTGGGCGCGAGCCTCGGCACGCGCGCGATTCCGCGCGACCTCGCCGAGCGCGTCCAGCACCGCGCCACATTGATCCATCTCGCCGATCGCCTGGCTGAGCGCCGTCCGGAGCGGCCCGCACACGTCTCCGGACGCGTGATCGAGATCGACGACGACATCTCGCAGCGCCACGTCGACGCCATCGTCAACGCCTGGAACCAGAACTTCATCCCGGCGTGGCTGCTTCTGCCCAGGGGCGTAAGCCGCGCCATCCGCCTTGCCGGCGGGCGACGCGCCCTCGGCGAGGTCTCGAGGCGCGGCCCGCTGCCGCTCGGGGCCGCAGTCGAGACCACCGCCGGCGAGCTCCGCGCGCGCTGGGTGCTGCACGCCGCGGGACTGGATCTGTCGTGGCGGGCCTCGCCGGATTCGGTGCGCGCCGCGACGCGCAGCGCGCTCGCGCTGGCCCGCTGGCTCGGCGCGCGCAGCGTCGCGCTGCCGCTCATCGGCGCGGGCACCGGCGGCCTCCGGCCCGCGCTGGTGCGCCGCATCATGCTCGAGGAGCTGGAGCTCGGCCGCGATCACTTCGATCGACTGGAGCTGGTGTGCCCGCTCAATCCCGCTCCGGAGCGCATCGCGCGGGAGATCCGCATTTCGCGTGCGGTGACGCGCGAGCCGGTCCTTCCTCCGCCCTATCCCCCGGCTTCCGCAGAGCGTCCTTCCCACGCGCCCACGCGCTCGCCGGCGCGGGCATCGCTCTGGTAGCTCAAGAAGCCGCTCGCCGCGACCCGCGGCGAGCGGGTCCGGTGCCCTTCCCCAGTGCTTCGTCGAGCGCGTCGAGCACCGCGCGGACCTTCGGCGTGCGTTGGCGTCGCGGCGCGCACAGCGCGTGGATCGGCGGGCCATCCACTGCATGGTCGGCGAGCACCTCGACCAGGTCACCATCCCGCACCGACACGTCGATCATGAAATCCAGCACCTGGCAGACGCCCATGCCGGCCGCCGCGGCGGCGAGCAGCGAGCCCGCATGGTCGACCTCCAGCGTGCCGCGCGGCTGCAAGGGCGCCGGCAACGCGTGGCGCGAAGCACGAAACCACCAGCTCTGCGCCGTGCCGCGCGGAGTCACGAACGCGAGGCAGTTGTGCGACGCGAGATCCTCGGGACGCCAGGGTGTACCCGATCGCGCAAGGTACGCCGGCGCCGCCAGCGTGACCCAGCGTGGAGTGCGGAGCGAGCGCGCCACCAGGCTCGAGTCGGGCAACTCGCCCATGCGCACCGCCACGTCCACCCGCTCCTCGACCAGACGCACCACGCGATCGCTGACGGAGAGGCGGAACGAGAGCCGCGGATGGCGCGCACCGAGCCGCGCCACCGCCGGCACGACGAGTTGCGCGAGCACCGGGGGAAACGCGATGCTCACCTCGCCCTGGGCCACCTTCTGCGACTGCGTCACGAGGTCCCGCGCGGCCTGCACGGCATCGAGCGCCTCGCGACAGCGCGCGAGGAACAGCTCGCCCTCGGGCGTGAGCGACACGCTGCGCGAGGTGCGCAGCATGAGCGTCGCTCCGAGCTCGCTCTCGAGCCGGGACACTGTCTTGCTCGTGGCCGCCGCGCTGACCCCGAGCTCCGCGGCCGCACGGTGGAAGCTCCGGGCCTCGGCGACCTGGATGAAGACAGACATGGCGCGGAAGAAGTCCATCGTTAACTTCTGGTTAACAATAACCTAACCTGATCATCTATTGTCAACCCAGAATCGTGAATGCAGATTTCTCGTGTCACCCCAAAGGAGGATACGGAGCATGAAGATCGGAGTTCTCGGTACTGGAATGGTGGGCAAGACCATCGCCAGCAAGCTGGTCGAGCTGGGGCACGAGGTGAAGCTGGGCTCGCGCAGCGCGACGCATGAAGGCGCTGCGGCGTGGACCAAGGAAGCGGGCGAAAAGGCGTCGAACGGCACCTTCGCCGACGCCGCGGGCTTCGGCGAGCTGGTGTTCAACTGCACCAACGGCGCCGGTGCCCTCGACGCCCTACGCGCCGCCGGCGCGAAGAACCTCGACGGCAAGATCCTGGTCGACGTGTCCAACCCCCTCGATTTCTCGAAGGGCATGCCGCCCTCGCTGTTCGCGGGCAACACCGACTCGCTCGGCGAGAACATCCAGAAGGAGTTTCCGGGCGCCAAGGTCGTCAAGACGCTGAACACGATCAACGCGAACGTGATGGTCGACCCGGCCCGCGTCGCGGGCGGCGACCACGACGTGTTCATGAGCGGCAACGATGCCGAAGCCAAGGCCACGGTGCAGCGCCTCCTCATGGAACAGTTCGGCTGGAAGCACGTCATCGATCTCGGCGACATCACGACGGCGCGGGGTACCGAGTCGTACCTACCGCTCTGGCTCCGGCTCTGGGGCGCGCTCGGCAACGCGGACTTCAACGTGAAGGTCATGCGCTAGCGCCTCGCCTCCGGCATCGAGCGGGCCTATGCTCCAGGCGCCGTGCCCGCCCGCACTTCCTTTCCACGCGTCGTCGCACTCGTCGCTCTGGGCGGCGCTCTCGTCGCGGCACTCTCCTGCGGGCGACAGCGCGGCGCGCGGAGCGCCGGCCCCGACGAGGCGGCCGACCGCGTCACGGAGAACGTGCTTCGGCGCGACTACGCGGGCTCGCAGACATGCAAGCCATGCCACGAGAAGATCTACAAGCAGTGGACTGACTCGCCGATGCATCGCATGACGCGATTGATCGACAAGACGACGATCCACGCGCCCTTCGACGGCCAGGTGTTCCGCTTCATGGGCGACACGGCGCGCATGGAGACGCACCACGGGGCCCGCTACGTCGTGCTCGACTCGAAGCACTCCGGCCACCGCATCTACCGCGTCACCAAGGTCATCGGCGGGCGCTACCGCGAGGACTTCGTGGGCATCGAGGTGGCGGGCACCGGGAAGTACAGCGGCGAGGTGCAGAGCGACGAGCGCGTCATGCCCGTGTCGTGGCTCGTCTTCGATCACGCCTGGCGCTACAAGGGCTACAGTGTGATGACGCCGGAGCGCCACGGCCTGCGCCCCGGCAGCGTGTGGCGCAAGACGTGCATCTTCTGCCACAACACCGAGCCGTATCTCGACTCCACGCTCGACGAGCTGTACGGCCCGCACTCGCCCGGCTACCAGGGCTCGGCCAGCATCGCACTGCCCCGGAACAAACGCTTCCGCTTCGAGATCACGGACGAAGAAGGCTTGCGCGACAGGCTGTCCGACGAGCTCCACTTCCTGGGCGCGCCGCGCTACCGCGGCAGTGACAAGCCGCAGGCCTGGCTCGCCGCCACCATGGCCCAGATCCGCCGGCACTTCGGTACGAAGCAACTGCTCGAAGTGGGCATCGGCTGCGAGGACTGCCACGGCGGCTCGAAGCAACACGCCGACGATCCGCTGCACGTGAAGCCCAGCTTCGCCGTGAGGAGCGACTTCATGCGCGTGGACACGCCCGACGGCAGGGCGCCGGATCACGCCCAGAACATCAACCGCGCCTGCCAGCGCTGCCACACGGTGCTGTTCTCGCGCTATCCGTACACGTGGGAAGGCGGGCATCGCTACGGGCATCCAGGCGGCAGCGGCATCACTTCCGGCGAAGCCCGCGACTTCCTGCTCGGCGGCTGCTCGACCCGGATGAGCTGCGCGAGCTGCCACGACCCGCACACGCGCGACCCGAAATCGAAGCTCGACGCGCTGGCGGGCCCCGCGGGGACGCGCCTGTGCACCAGCTGCCACGACAATCTGCGCGGAGCCGCCGCCATCACCGCGCACACACACCATCCCATCGAAAGCGCCGGCAGCCAGTGCATCAACTGCCACATGCCAAAGAAGAACATGGCGCTCGACTACGAGCTCACGCGCTACCACCGCATCGGCTCGCCGACGGATCGCGACCGCGTCGAGCGCGACCGTCCGCTGGAGTGCGCCCTGTGCCACTCGGACAAGAGCGTGGCGAGCCTGGTTTCCACGATGGAGCGCTGGTGGCACAAGCGTTACAGCCGCGCCGCGCTGCACCGCCTGTACGGCCCGGACCTCGGCGAAAACGCGATCCTGGCCACACTGCAGTTCGGCAAACCGCACGAACAGGCGTCCGCGCTGGGCGTCGCGGGCCGCGACCATCTGCGCGCCGCGCTGCCGCTCATGGTGGACCAGCTCGACAACCGCTACCCGCTTTTGCGCTACTTCGCGCGTGCCTCGGTACAGCGGCTGACCGGCGAGCCACTGCCGCTCGACATGAGCGCCCCCGGACGCACACTGCTCGCCCAGGGGCGCGCCTGGCTGCGCGCACACGATCGCGCATCCGCACAGCGCTGAACCGCCAGCTGGAGCTCAGTAGCGTTCGGTGAAGCTCGATTCGTGAGCGGTGTAGCCGAAGTTGACCAGATAGAACGTGGCACCCATGGTCTGGCGCACGGCGAGGCCGAAGCTCGGGCCGTTGCGCTTCTGCGAGTAGTTGCCGCCATGGCGCGTCCCGAGAGCGAAGGTGAGCGCCGCTGAAGCCTCGTCGCCGAATGGGGCGGCGGGCGCGCCGTGCTCCCGCGACCTGGCCGCGAGCACCCAGCCGTCGCGCACCCGTGCGGTAGCTCCCATCCACTTGAACAGGTCGAGCGAGAGGTAGGCCTCGATGGGAAAGCTCACGCCGAACGGAATGGTGCTCGTGATGCCGTCGATGCCGGGGCCGCTGCCGACGCCGAGCGCGACGCGCCGGCCGATAGGCACCGCGCCGCCGAGGATCGACTGCAGCCCGTAGACGAACCCGCCACTGCCGCCGAGCGACAGGTCGAACCCGCCGTAGAGCGCGACCGGATCCGGATCGCCTACGATGCGCACCGTGACGCCCAACGCGCCCAGCGCCCGGGCGCCGCCGAGCTTGTCCTGGTCCGGTGTGTAGCCGCCCTGGAGGAAGATCGCCCCGTCGTCGATCCCGCTCAGGCGGTAGCTCTTCTTCTTCGGGGCGGACGTGTCGAGCAGCTTCGGAAGCCCGAGCTTTGCGAGCCACGGGAACGGAAGCCGCGGCCGGGGCACGGGCCGGATCGTCGGCGTGACGAGCAGGATCCGGGCGCGGGTCCGCCCGGCGCGCTCGCGCAGATTCTCGATCTCGCTCCGGGCGTCGGCCTCGGCGTCCTCGGCGCGTTCCATCGCGCGCTCCAGCATCAGGTGATCGGGCACGCCGTGGGCGACACCCTGCACCCCGGAAAGGCGCTCCCGCTGCTCGCGCGCGGCGCGGAGCTTCGCTTCGGCAGCCGCGATCCGGTCCGTCAGATCGGTCGTCCGGACGCTCACGTCCTGCTCGTCGCCGAGCGAGCCCAGGCGCTGCAAGAGTTCCTGGTAGCGCCCGGACGGAACCTCCACCGTCACGACCCTGCCGAGCCCCTGCACCAGGCGCCCACCGAGGTCGTCCGCAGCGTTCTTGATGCGATCGAGCGCGCCCGCGCGGCTCGTGACAATCAGCGCGAGGTTTGCCTCGCGCGCCAGCGCCGGAGCCCTCGGCGCCGCGACAGCGCGCGGAGTGGCACGCGCAGCGGGCGTCAGCGCGAGGAGCAGAGCAAGCGTGCGGAACCGCGCCATCACCGAGCCGGTTTTCACCGTAGGCGGCCGGTCGCGGGCGGTCAAATGCCGCACCGCGCCAAACGGGCACAAGTTGATGCCCGTCAAGACCCGGGGCATGCTTCTAGAGCCGGCGCGTCGGGTGACGTGCGCCGTCAAGCCCGGGAGTCGATGCATGCGTCCGAGTCTTCTTGCTTTTTCCGCTCTGCCCCTGGCGCTGACCCTGCTGGGCTGCAGCGGCAAGACCGTGGAAAGCGGCAGCCACAAGACGCAGGCCAGCGGGACGCTCCCCTGCGACGTCGAGCAGGTGCTCACGAACAACTGCCGCAAGTGCCACACCGACCCGCCGTCGTACGGCTCGCCGATGTCGCTGATGACGTATGCGGATCTGATGGCGCCGTCGTACAGCGATCCTTCCGTGCCGATCTACAAGATGATCGAGAAGCGCATCCACGGCGATCCGACCCGGATGCCGCCGAACCCGAACCCGCCCCTGTCCGATCCCGACACCAAGCTGCTCGACGACTGGATCGCCGCGGGCGCCCCGCCCGCCGCGGCGGGTGACAGCTGCAGCACGGACGGAGGCGCTCCGGCCGACGGCGGCATCATTACGAACCCGCTGTCGTGCACTCCGGACGTGCACGTCGCGCCGCCGACTCCCTGGGAGATGCCTGCGGACCTGGACGGCGCCTACGTCTGCTACGGCTTCGACGTACCGCTGAAGTCCGAGCGCGATGTCATCGCCATCGCCCCGCGCGTCGACAACAAGACGATCCTGCACCACATGCTGCTCTTCCAGACGGACACGTCCTATGGCAGCACGCCGAAGCGCTGCGACAACGACATGGGGATGAACTGGCACCTCATCTACGGCTGGGCACCGGGCGCCAGCACGCTGGTGCTACCCGACAACGTCGGCATCCCGGAAACGGGCACCGCCCACTTCATCGCGCAGATCCACTACGACAACAGCCAGCTCTTGAGCGGCCAGAAGGACACGAGCGGGTTCGACCTGTGCACGACCGGCACGCCCCGGCCGAACAAGGCCGGGGTCATCGCGTTCGGCACCATGAACTTCACGGTGCCGGCTCACGGCTCGCTCGACATCAGCTGCAAGTTCCCGGTACCGGCCGGGACGCCGACGATGCACGCGGTCGCCGCGCTGCCGCACATGCACGAGATCGGCAAGCTGATCGAGACGACCCAGCAAGTCGGCGGCCAGGGGGCGTCTCTTCCCATGGGCAAGAAGGACCCGTGGAATTTCGAGGAACAGAGCTGGGTACCCATCGAAAACACGGTCAGCGCCGGGGACGTGATCACGACGCGCTGCGCCTGGGACAACCCGACCAACCAGGACGTGAGCTTCGGCCTCTACACGCAGGACGAGATGTGCTTCTCGTTCACGATGTTCTATCCATGGGACCCGAACATCTCGTGGCTGTATCCGTCGTACGCCTCGCAGTGCAGCCCAACGAAGTAGCGCGCGGGACACACCGAATCCGCTGATTCCGCGGTGAAGGGCGCCGGGCATTGCTGCCCGGCCCCAAGCCGTGATACCCGATCCTCGTGCTCGACCAGATCCAGGTGCAGCAGGGGGGCTTCGGCCCCGGGGGTCCTCCGCCGGGCGGTTATCCGCCAGGCCCGCCCGGAGGCTACGGTCCGCCCGGAGGTCCGCCTCCTGGTGGTGCCCCGCCGGGTCCGCCGGGAGGCTACGGTCCGCCCGGAGGTCCGCCTCCTGGTGGCGCCCCGCCAGGTGCTCCGCCGGGTGGCCTTCCGGGTCAGCAGCCCCAGCAGTTCGGTCAACCCGGACAAGCCGGCTACGGCGCGACTCCGGGCAAGCAGGGCAAGGGCTTCAAGTACGCGCTGATCGGGTGCGGCTGCCTGGCGCTGATCGTCATTGCGATCGTCCTCTTCCTGTTCGTCGGCGGCGGGCTGACCTACCTGGGACTGTCGAGCGGCTCCAGCTCCACGTCGTCCACTTCGGCCTCGAAGTCCGGCACCAGCTCCGGTTCGAGCGGCGGTAGCGGAACATGCGCCGACGCGGTCAAGTGCTGCAAGATGCTCTCCCAGAACGTCCCGGCAGCGGCAGCGGCCTGCGACAACCTGAAGAAACTGCCGGCTGTCGGCGACGGGTGCCAGAGGGCGCTCGATAGCTATCAGAAAGCGCTCAAGGCACAGGGCAAGACCTGCCCCTAGGCCGAAGCGCAGTCCGGACCCCGGGCCCTGCGCTCAACGCGCGATCAGCCCGGCGAGCGCGCCGAGCGGCGTCGTGAAGTAGAGGACGACCGCCGCAGCGACCATGAGCGCGCTGTTCGCGGCCGGGCGCAGCTTGAAGAGCTCGATCCACTCGGCCGTCAGCGACTGTTCCGGCGCGACCTCCGGCTCTGCGAACGAGGCGGCGTCCAGCGCCTGGAACAGCACTGCCTGCATGCGCTCTTCGGCACCAGGCGGCGGATCGAGCGCGCGCATCAGCTCGGCGAGCTGCTCCTCGCTGGGGTCCTGGTATTCGCTCATGACGCGCTCCTCGTGTGTGCAGCCTCGAACGCCACCGGGCCCAGCGCGCGCTCGAGACGCGACAGGAGCCGGCGCCGCTGGCGCTCGCAGATCTTGCGGACGTTGGCCTCGCTGAGCCCACAGATCGCGCCGACCTCGGCAGCGCTGAGCCCACCGCCGTAGCGCAGCGTCAGGCTCCAGCGATCGCGGTCGGGAAGCTCGGCGAGCAGCGACAGCAGCCGTTCCCTCAGCTGGGCCTGGTCGAGCCCGGCGCCGAGCGGGTCGCTGTCCAGTGCCTCGTCGCGCTGCGCCTCCAGCGCGTCCGGCGCCACGCTCTCGAGCCGGCCGAGCTTCGCCGCGCGCTTTCTCACCGTGTTCACCGCGATGGTCAGGAGCCACGAGATGAATCGCACCCCCGGACGGCGCGCGTAGCGCTCGAGCGCGCCGAGCGCCTTGAGGAACGTGTCCTGCACGATGTCCTCGGCGTCGGCGTCGCTCTGGACCATGGAGCGGACCACCCGATACACGCGCGCGACGTGCAAGCTGTACAGCTCGCGCGTCGCGCTGCGGTCGCCCCCGCGCGCCGCGGAGACCAGGCGTTGTACGGCCTCCTCGTCGGCGGGGTCGGTGCGGGTGGCCGACAGCGCACCCGCGAGGACTGCGAACAGGGCAAACACGTTCGCCTCAGGCCGCTCCCCGGCCATCCAGGAAGCCAAGTGTCCACAGCGACGAGCGGTACGCGCCGACGGAGCCGGCCACGACGAGCGCCACCGGAAGAACCAGCACGCCACCGACGACGAGCGCCGGGACGAGTCCGGCCAGGAAGTAGACGCCGAGCCCCAGTGCCGCGATGGGCAGCGCGACCAGCACGCCGACAATCTCGACCGCCGCCGCGCCCAGCCCGCCCGCGACCAGCAGCGTGAGCGAGCTGGCGATGCGTCCGTGCAGATAGCGCTTCGCCGCGCGGATCGAGTCCATCGCCTTCTTGTCGTCCAGCACGGCGATGCGCATCGCGTACATGTAGATGAAGTAGAGGGTCAGCAGCCACGGCACGGCCACCAGCGCAAGCAGCGCGGTCGCGACCGCACCAGCCAGCACGGGATAGGCGCCGGCGAGAGCGCCGCCGATCGGCAGAGCCACAACGCCCACGGACAGCACCATGGCAGCGCCGAGTGCGAGCTTGATCGCCGCCAGCGTCCAGAAGTGCCGCCTGCTCGCGCGGAGCTCCTCGCCGATGCGGCCCCGCTCGCCGTGCTGCGCCCGCTCGACGCCGTCGATCAGCGCCGCCTCGCTGAGCACGTGCATCACCAAAGCCGCCAGCCCCAGCACCAGCGCGCCCGCGAGGAGCGGCCAGATCCAGGCCGACAGCGGACCACCATGATGGCCGTGGGCGCCGGGGTTGGCTCCGGCCCCGCCGCCGCTGGCGACGAAAAACCCGAAAAACAACAGGTACTTGTGCGACCTGATGGTGGAGAGGGACTGCTTGGCGATGCGGATGATGTCCATTGCTGCGCTCCTTGGTCGAAGTGCGGATTCGACCTGGAAACCCCGTCCGCGCCGTTTCGTGACAGATTTTCTTCAGTAGTGCGGCGGCGGCTGGTCGGCGGGCTGCCGCTCTTCCAGCAGCTGGGCCACGCGCTCCTCCAGCGCCTTGACCCGCACGTTCAGCGCGTCGACGAGCTTCTGCTGCTCGAACACCGTGTCGCTCAGGTTGTCCAGCACGTCCTGCTGGTGGGTGTAGCGAACCTCCAGGTCGACCAGACGCTCCTTCATCGGACCTCCATATCCATTCAGGGCAGCGCGTTGCCAATCTGGTGGAGCATGTGCGGCGCGAACAGGATCACGCCGACGAAGACAGCCACCATGGCGAGGAAGAACGCCGGCCCGCGTCCGCGACCCTTCGAGCCGTTCCGGCGCTCCTCCTGGCCGACCATGTCAGCTCCCGTGCGCCTGCGTCAGGATGGCGTCGCGGAGCTTCTGCTGCTCGTCCACGAGATGCTGGGGCGCCTTGTCGCCGCAGGGCTCGAACTTCGTGGCATGGGCGCCGGAGTTCATCTCGCAGGTGAGCTTGATGCCGAGCCGGCCGTCTGCCGCGCTCACGTTCCACACGTAGTGATACTTCGTGTGGGACAGCTCGGACACGTTGTGGGTCCGCTGCACGGTCGTGATCTCGAAGGTTGCCGGGTCCTGCTTTTCGAGGTTGTAGCCATTGTCCTCGAGCGAGGCGACGGCCGCCTCGTACAGCACCTTGGCCGACAGCGAGGTCTTCTGGTCGACCGGCGTGTAGGCCGTCATGTGGGCGCTATCGCAGCCGGCCAGCAACAGCACGACGGCGCCGAGCAGCAGCAGTACATGCCGGACCTCGACTCCCATCCAGCCGATCCGGCCCGGAAACGTCGCGCGCACCCGGGCAGGTTACGCCCATCCGCCGGGTTGATCTAGAGTTGCGGCACCGCCTCCGACAGTGCCCTGGGCGGCCTTTCTTCAACCCATGTGGACAGGACTTCACCCCGCCGCCTGCAGCGCCGTGGCCGCGCTTGCCCCCGCCGCCGCCCAGACCGACGTGGCGAGCTGCCCGCACCCGTTTGCGAGCAAGGCCTGCCTCGCCATCTGGCTCCTGGTCAGCACCCCCTTCGTCGCGGCGGGGGGAACCTACTCGCTGCTGTCGCTGATGCGCCGGAAGGTGCTCGCGCCGTCCAGGGTCTCGCTCTACACGGCGATCGCGGCTGGCTTCGTGTATGCGTTCATCACCAGCTCGATTCTGGCAGTCATTCTGGACGTGGGAGCGCTGCACTCGAGCTCGGCGGCCGTCGAGTTGTTCCTGTTCATGGTGTGGACGCTGGTTCTCCAGGCCCTGTACGTTCGATTGGTCACGCTCATCTGGCTGCGCTGACGGCCGGAAATGCCAGGGCGGAGCGGCCCGGCGCAGTGCACAATCGACCTGGCCCGGCGTATGCATTGCGCGGGACACGCGCCCTGCCCGGGGTCGCGACGAGATGCGGGCCTGGCCGGCTCGAACCCCCCACTCGAGAAGGAGGATGTCGTGATGAGAAAGTACTTGCTTGGGTGCATGGTGCTCGGCGCCTCGCTCGCCTTCGTGGCCTGCGGCGGCAACAGCACCAGTGACATCTCGAACGGCGGCAGCGGCGGCGCGGCGGGCAGCGGCGGCTCAGCGGGCAACGGCGGCGCGGCGGGCAACGGCGGCGCGGCGGGCAGCGGCGGCGCGGCGGGTATTCCGCTTTCGGACGTGCCCTCCAAGCTCGCCAAGACGTACTGCGATCTGTACGCGCAATGCTACGGGCCGCTGTGGTCGGTGTTCCAGCCCGGCGAGGACTGCGTGACCCGCACCGAGAAGTCGATCGAGGACGGCAGCTTCAGCAAGCTCCAGGCCGAAGTCGATGCGGGCAAGGTCATCTACCACGCCGACAAGGCGCAGGGCTGCCTGGACGCCGTGGCGGCGCGCAGCTGTGACCAGCTGCTGCAGCGCGACACGCCGGCATGCGACGCGACCGTGGAAGGCACGGTGGCCATGGGCGGCGACTGCGCGATCGACGCCGACTGCAAGGGCCAGGCCTACTGCAAGGCAGGCGCCCAGTGCCCCGGCAAGTGCGCGGCACTCGAGAGCGCGGGCGGCGACTGCCAGACCGACGATCAGTGCCAGGACGGCCTGAGCTGCGACAACACCACCCACAAGTGCGTGAAGCCGGCGGCCAAGGGACAGGCGTGCCAGGGCGGCACCGAGCCGGACTGCGCTCCGCCGCTGCTCTGCCTGGGCAGCGACTCGACGAAGGGCCAGACCGGCAGCTGCATGGACTGGCACGACGTGCTCGTGTCGAAGGCGGGCGCGAGCTGCGACCTCCTCAACTTCAAGTGGTGCGAGAACGCCGACCCGTGCGTGGTGCAGAGCGTGTCCGCCGGCGGCGCCCTCACCGCAAGCTGCGGGCAGAAGGTGGCGTCGGGCGCAGCCTGCAAGGCAGCTGTGCCGGATCAGTGTCCGACCGGCGAGTACTGCAAGACCGCCACGAATTCGATCGACGGCACCTGCACGCCACTGCCGAAGACCGGCGACCCCTGTGCGGGCAGCAGCAGCGATCAGTGCGGCGCGTACCTGCGCTGCGACTCGACCAGCCAGACCTGCAAGCCCCTGCAGCGGCTCGGCGAACCCTGCAGCGACGACCAGTTCTGCTACAGCGGCCATTGCGCCAGCGGCGGCTGCGCGCCGCCCGGCTGCAAGCAGTAGGGAGCGCCTCGCCGCAACGGCCCCGAGCCCGGCGTCCGGTTGGACGCCGGCGCGAGGGGCCGATGCGCTCGACGGGCGGCGCGGTTCAGGCCGCCGCGTACTTGGCGGCGAGCGCTTCCTCGGCGAGCTCGTCGAAGCTCATCCGCTCCGCGCGCTTGCGCTCGGCATCGGTGTACAGCCGGCTGATCATCTCCGCATCCACACCCAGAACGCGCTCGATGAGCCGGCCGAACACCAGGCGCACGACCGCCTGGTCGTTGTAGGCGTCCTGCAGCCCGGTCATCGCCTTGACGAACGCGCTGCGCCGCACGGTGGGCTTCGTACCGATGAGCTGGATGCGCTTGAACGCCTCTTTCATACGACGCCCCGGAGGATCCACGACCTGCATCGGCCGGAAGAACACGCCCCGGAAGAACGGCGCCGCGAAGTACAGCACGTTGGCGAACGCCCAGACGGCCTTGGCACGCTGTCCGAGCGGTGCCTTGGGCGTTGTCTTCAGCTGCTCGGCGTACTCGCGCGAGCAGTAGTAGTCGACCATGTGGAAGTCGATAGCGATGTGCCGCGACTCGTCGCGGTTGATCAGCGCCATCGCCTTCGTCGCTCATCTCGTCGTGGACATGATCGTTGATGGAGCGCAGCAGCGCCACATCGAGGATCAGCTCGCCGGCGGTAATGTAGGTGTTGGCGATCTCGGCGGACAGGTACTGGATCGGCGTGGACGAAATGCGGCGTGAAGCGCCGGAGCGCCGGGTTCATCTCGTACGGCTTGTAGCGGTGCACGTCGTAGTAGTCGGCGAGCATCTGCGCGGCGTGCGAGTGGCGCACCTCGTCCTTGACGAAGGTCTGGAAGATCTCCTTCAGCGCGCGGGTCGTCGACCTTCTTCGCCTGCTCGGCGAACAGCGCCCCGGCCAAGCGCTCGATGCCGGCCATGTCGGTGAAGTACTGGACGATGGCGATCTCGTCGTCCTTGTCCATCTCGCGCGGACGGCCGTTCCAGTCCAGGTCCCCGACCTGCCACTGCTCGCGGCGGCACTTGTCGAGCATCGAGTCGAGATTCATCGAATCCTCCTTCGGACGGCGCGATTATACCACCCCGGGCCGGTGCTCGCCGGCGGGTGGGAGACTGTGCTCCCGGCCCCGACATGCGACGTGGTAGGAGGAGGGTATGCGACGCTCCGGTCTGCTGGCTCTCTTGCTGTGTGCCCCGCTGGTCGCCGTGGGCTGCGCCTCGGGCACCCCGGGCGCCTGCCGCCCCGGGATCAACGAATGTGTCTCGCGCTGCCCGCAAGGCGGCAGCAACGACATCCGCCAACCGCCGCCGCCGACCACCCAGAACAGCGAAACGCCCTGCGAGCGCGCCTGCCGGACGCAGTACTGCCGCTAGATGAGCGAACCCCCGAGCTCGCATCGAACGCGGCGCGGCCCCGTGCTCGCCGCGATGATGCTCGCGATGTTCATGTCGGCCGTGGAAGCCACGATCGTGGCCACGGCGATGCCGACCATCGTGGCGGATCTCGGCGGCTTCTCGCTCTTCAGCTGGGTGTTCGCGATCTTCCTGCTCACGCAGGCGGTGACGATCCCGGTCTACGGCAAGCTCGCCGACATGCGCGGGCGCAAGCCCGTGTTCTACGTCGGCACGACGATCTTCCTGGTCGGATCGCTTCTGTGCGGCTTCGCGCACACCATGGTCCAGCTCGTGGTGCTCCGCGCGGTACAGGGCGTGGGCGCCGGCGCCGTCCAGCCCATCGCGACCACCATCGTGGGCGACATCTACACGCCCGCCGAGCGCGCGAGGATCCAGGGTTGGCTGTCCAGCGTGTGGGGCATCTCGTCGGTCGTGGGGCCCGCCCTCGGCGCGTTCTTCGCCGAGAAGCTGACCTGGTCGCTGGTCTTCTGGATCAACCTGCCCATCGGCGTCGCCTCGATGCTGATGCTGGCCGCGTATCTGCACGAGGACGTGGAACACCACGAACACCAGGTCGACTACCTCGGCTCGGTGCTGCTCATGATCTCGACCACGCTCGTGATGCTGGCGCTGATCCAGTACGAACAGCTCTCGCGGCAGGGCGGCCTAGCGCTCCCGGCCCTCATCCTGCTGGGCGCGGCAGGTCTTGTCGCGTTCTTCGTGCACGAGGGGCGCGCCCCCGAACCGCTCCTGCCTCTTTCTCTGTGGAAGGACCGCGTGATCGCCGTCGGCAACTCTGGCGCGCTTCTCACCGGCGCGCTGATGATGGGCATCACCTCCTTTCTGCCGACCTACGTGCAGGGCGTGATGGCCCGTTCGGCGATGGTCGCGGGCTTCGCGCTGGCGATGATGTCCATCGGTTGGCCGCTCGCCAGCGTGGCCGCGGGACGGATGATGCTGCGCACCTCGTATCGCTTCACCGCCATCGCCGGCGGCGTCGCACTGATCGGCGGAACCGGGCTCCTGATGGCGCTGTCGCCGCGTCACGGCGCACTGTTCGCCGCTCTGGCGTCCTTCGTCACCGGGGCGGGCATGGGGCTGACCAGCACGGTCTTCATCGTGTCGATCCAGACGGCCGTGCCCTGGAAACAACGGGGCGCCGCCACCTCCTCCAACATGTTCAGCCGCATCGTGGGCCAGGCCATGGGCACGGCCCTGTTCGGCGCCGTGCTCAACGTCGGCATCAGCGCGCGGGCGGGCACCGCCGCGCTGTCGTCGGGCTCGCTGGACCTCTTGATGGAGCCGGGGAAGCGCTCGACGCTAGCGCCCGATCGCCTGCACGAGCTGGAGAACGCCCTGGCCGGCGCGCTGCACAACGTGTACCTGATCGGCGGCGTGCTCGCGCTGTTGACGCTGCTCGTCGTGTTGGCACTGCCGCAGAAGCTCAGACCACAACCGGACTGAGCCGTCTACAACGCCGGGTTGTGCGTCAGCCGCGCACCGGGCGCGATGTCGAGCCGTTCGGCCAGCGCCGCCGCGGAGTGCTCGCGGTCCACGAACAGGAAGCGCTCGACACGCAGCGCGCCGTCGGCTGTCGCCACGAGCATGCCCGCGTCGTCGATGTCGAGCACCGTACCCGGCGCGCCCTTCGCGGACCCGGGGCGCGCCGCCAGCACGCCGAGCTTCATGCCGCGGTAGAAGCAGTGCGCGAGCGTCGCGCCGCGGCACGCGCGCACCAGCCGTTCGAGCCGCGTCGCCTTGTCCGCCCAGTCGAGCAGCCCGTGCTCCGCTCGCAGCGGCGGGAAGTGGGTTGCCGCCGCGGAGTCCTGCTCGCGCTCTCCCGGCGGGGCGCCGCGGCTCGTGGCGGAGACGAGCTCCACGGCCAACCGGGCGCCCGCGCGGTCCACGGCTTCGGCCAGGCTCGCGCTCGTTGCGTCATCTGGCACCGCCACCGCTTCCTCTAGCAGAACAGGCCCCGCGTCGAACTCGTCCGTCATGCGATGCAGCGTGATACCGACCTTGCGCTCGCCGTTCAGGATCGCCCAGAACAGCGGATCGCGCCCGCGATAGCGCGGCAGGAGCGACGGATGGCAGTTGACAGCGCCCAGCCGCGCTGCGTCCCGCACCTTGGCCCCGAGCTTCTCCGGCCAGCCCGCCACCAGCACCAGGTCGGGCTGCAGGCGCGAAAGCCGCGTCACGAAGCCCGGCTCGTTGACGCGGGCGTGGTGTTCGAGCGGGACGCCCTGCCTCGCCAGCGCCGCCTCCGCCGGCGCGCCGGGCCCCGTCACGACCAGCAGCGGCGCGTGCCCGCTCTCCACGAGCGCATCGAGGTACAGACTTGCGGTCCGGCACCAGGCGAATAACACCACCTTCATGACGAGCACGTGTAGGGACATTGGCCGCGCCGCACAAGGTGCTCGAAGCCTGTTGCTCGTCCTGCCTGCGACCAGCTACCGCGGTGAGGCCTACGTGCAAGCTTCAGAGAGGCTCGGCGTCGAGCTGACGCTCGGCAGCGACGCCGCCTCCGCCATGCGCCGCCACGGTCGCCCCGTACTGGAGCTGGATCTGGCACGTCCCGAGGAAGCCGCACAGAACGTGCTGGCCCGCGGGGGGCGCTTCGATGGCGTGCTCGGCACCGACGAGCAGAGCTGCGCTCGTCGCCGCCCACGTCGCCGCCGCGCTCGGACTGCCCTCGAGCGATCCGGACGCCGCGCTCGCCGCGCGCGACAAGCGCCGCATGCGCCAGCGGCTCGAAGCTGCCGGCGTGCCCGGGCCGCGCGTCTGCGTGCTCGAGCCCCTACAGGGTGCTGCGGATCTGCACGACGCCGCCTTCCCCTGCGTGGTCAAGCCGCCCATGCTGAGCGGCAGCCAGGGCGTCATCCGGGCCGACGACGAGGCCTCGCTCGACACCGCGATCGCCCGCGTGCGCGGCATCCTGGCGCGACATCCGAGCAGCTGGCGGGAGCACCCGGACTTCCACCGGCTGCTGGTCGAGGACTACATCGACGGGCCCGAGGTCGCCGTCGAGGCGCTGATGCACGACGGCCAGCTCGAGCTGGTCGCGCTGTTCGACAAGCCCGACGATCTGGTGGGGCCATTCTTCGAGGAAACGATCTACGTCACGCCGTCGCGCCACGCGCCGGCCGTCCAGACGCAGATCCTCGACGTGACGGGCCGCGCGGCCCGGGCGCTCGGCCTCGTGCACGGTCCGGTCCACGCCGAGCTCCGGATCGGCGCCGCGGGTCCCGAGGTCGTCGAGCTCGCCGGCCGATCCATCGGCGGCCTGTGCTCGCGCACGCTCGAGCTCTGCGCAGACAACCTCGAGGAGCGCCTGGTCGCCCACGCCGTGGGCCTGCCCCGCCGCGACGCGCAGCACGAAGCGGGCACTGCGGCCGGCGTCATGATGATCCCGATCCCGCGCTCCGGCGTGTTCCGGAGCGCCAGCGGCGTCGAGCGCGCCCGCGGCGTCGACGGGAATCGAGGAGCGTCGTCATCGCAGCGCGACCCGGCGACGCCCTGTACGCGCTTCCGGAGGGCTCGAGCTACGCTGGCTTCATCTTCGCGCGCGGCGCGGAGCCCACCGGCGTCGAATCCGCGCTGCGCGCCGCTCACGCCGAGCTCGAGCTCTAGCTCTCGCCGCTCCTGTCGCTGCTGTGATGGCACGACCCTTCCGGCCCTGGCGCGCCCCGCCGTCGCTTTTCCGCTGTAGCCGGCGCCGCGCTGGGCTAGCCTCGACGCCATGTTGAGCGAGCTCACCAGCGAAGAACGCCTGCTACTGCTCGAGTTCGTGTGCGCCTTCGCGTGGGCGGATCTCGAAATCCGCGACGAGGAGCGCGACTTCGTGCACCGCCTCGTGCGCCAGCTCGAACTGCCCCGCGAGGAAGCCGAGAAGGTCGACGAGTGGCTCAGGGTCCCGCCCAAGCCCGAGGACGTCGACCCCAACAAGGTCCCTCGCCGCCACCGCGAGCTGTTTTTGGCAGCCGCCCATCTGATGATCTCCAGCGACGGCGAGATCGCACCGGCAGAGCGCGAGGACTACGAGCTGCTGCAGCAGCTGCTCAGCTGAGGCCGCCTCCCGCAGCGAGCGCGCTCCGGCACCGGGGACGCGCGGCTCAGCGCAAGGCCAGGTGCACCTCCGACCACAGCTCGAGATCGTGCGTGCCGGGGATGGGCAGGGGCCGCTTCATGATCTCGCTGCCCTCGGGAAACACGCGACCCTGCCTGTAGTCCCACTCGCCCTCGCTGTCCTTCTTGACGAGCTTCGCGTTGCCGGGGTCCGGGCCGGGCGCGAACTCCGGTTGCTCGTGCTCGACGCGCAGGCGGATGTCGCCGCTCTCGAGCGAGACGAGCCGGTAGCGGGCGACCAGCTCGACTTCGTTGCCGCGCACTTCGGCCGTGCTGTGCACGCGCCAGCGCGCGCCGGCGCCCAGCTTTCCGGACGGCAGGGCCTCGGCGCTGGACATGAGCGAGGTGGCGAGCGCCAGGGCGATCGGCCCAGGGTGCTTCTGCGAGCCTTCAAACTCTACCTGATCGATCAGCCCATGACCGGTGATGGTCGCGTGGCCGTCGATGGTGTCGCCGAGCACGCCGGCCTTGGCTCCGCCCTGCGTCATCATCTGCACGAGCTTCGGGTCGCCGCGGGTGTGGTAGCGGAACGGACCGAGCCGGGCGTCGAAGCGTGCGGTTCCGTCAGCCCCGACCTGCTCGATGTGCACGTCGACGGGCGCCTCCACGACGGAGGCGGCAAGCTCGGCGCCCTTCTTCATCACGCGCGTTACGGTGGACAGCTCGAGGCGCTGCTCGGCGCCCGCCAAGAACGCGCGGCCCAGATCGCGGCGCGGCGCGGAACCGCGGTCGGCGATATCGAAGCGCGAGTCGGCCGACAGCGCCGCGCCGTCCGCGGCAGCTTCCGCACCGGCATCCGCGCTGCGCGCGGACGCGTCTGGCCGCGACGAGGTGGCCGGCTCCGGCGCGGTGGCGGATTGTGCGAGGGAATGCGCGCCGCCGCAGGCCGCGACGGTCGACACGAGGAGCAGCAGATGCCGCCGCGTCATCCCGGGTCGGGTACCACATGCGGCGCGCCCGGGCAGCAGCCGTCCCTGCCCTGCGCGATGCGCTCGAACTGCTCCGCGCTCGGCTCCGCGCAGCAGAACCAGGACTCGGTGAGTCGCGGCACGAAGACCAGCCCGGGCGCCGGTGGCAGGGGCCTGGGCTCGCGCCCCACCGCGGCATACGCGAGCGTGCGGATGGCCGCGAGGGTTTCCCGGTTGTCCGCGCCGCGCGCTGCGCCTTTCTCGACCGCGCGACTCACCTCGCGCTGCAACGCATCCATGCGCGGGTCGGGATGGGTCCAGCGGTAGCCCAGGGCCTCGGCGTCGAAACCGTCGACCCATGCGGGCAGTTCCGCCGCGACCTTTTCGCCGCTCCCGGCCGGAAGCCGCCCCCGGTCGCGCGGCCAGAGCAGAGCCGAGCCCGGAGGTACGAGCAGACGGATCGACAGCTGGATGGGGTCGACCTGCTCGGTGAGCTGTTCGTGGAACACGAAATCGACGAGCTCCACGTAGTCGTCGAGCGTGGCCCACGGCGAGAAGGGCACCAGCGACGGCCTGAGCGGGATGCCCGCCTCGCGCGTGATGCCGAGCGCCTCGACGACGTCGGCGCGGGTGTGGCCCTTGTCGAGCTCGGTGAGCACGCGGTCGGCCAGCGATTCGACGGCCGAAACGACAAACGCGCAGCCGAGCTCGCCGAGCTCCTTGAACAGCTCGCGGTGCCGCAGCACGTGCTCGATCTTGACGGTGACGTCGAAGCTCACACCGGGATGGGCGGCGTGCAGGCGACGCACCACGTTCATGGTGTGACCTGGGCCGTTGAGGAAGTCCGGATCGCCGAAGGTGATGTGCTGCGCGCCAGCCGCGACCTGCTGATCGATGTCGGAGAGCACGACCTCCGCTGGCACCACGAAGAAACGGCCGTCGTAGACCGGCACGACCGGGCAGTGACGGCAGCGGTAGCGGCAGCCGCGTGTCGCTTCCGTGTAGCCCACGATGCGCTCCTCGCCAGGTCGCGGGCCGACCAGGCGCGCGTAGCGGGCGAGCGGCGGCAGCCCGCGCCTGACCGGCAACTGGAAGGTAGTCCTTTCCAGGCGGGGCGGCGCGATCGCCCCGCGCGTGGACAGGCCGCCGATGCCTTCCAGCGCTTCGCCGCGCGCCAGGCGACCCGCGAGCTCGACCAGCGCCGGCTCGATTTCACCGCCGAGGATCGAGTCGACCGCGCTCTCGAGCAGATGGGCAGCGTTCATCCAGGCGTACAGCCCGAACATGCAGACGTGGGCTTGCGGCGCCATCGCCCTGAGCTCGGCCGCAAGGCGGACTCCGAGCCGGAGCGCCGTGTGCATGGGCACCGAGATCGCGACGAGGTCAGCGCCCTGCAAAAGCCCGGGATCCGGCGCGCCGAGCGACGCATCCAGCGCAACCACGGACGCGCCCGCCGCCTCCAGCGCGCCCCATGCCGAAGCGAGCGCGAACGGCTGGTGTCCGAGCTCGTAGCAGGAGACCAGCAGGACTTTCATGCGGCGTACAGCCGGCACTCTACTTGGTGGGCCGCGGCACGAAGTCGGGTGGCAACTGCGAGCCCTCGCCGTAGAAGAAGTTCTCGAGCTCGGTCATCCACACCTTCTGGCCCTGCTCGCTGGTGAGATCGAGCCGGTATTCGTTGATGAGCATTTTCGAGTGCTCGAGCCACATCCGCCACGCTTCCTTCGACACTGTCTCGAAGACCCGCTCGCCGAGCTCGCCCTTGAACGGCGGCTTGTCCAGCCCCTCGGCCTCCTTGCCGAACTTCACGCACTGCACCATTCGCGCCATGGACGTAGGTTCTGGTCGCTCCGGCCGGCCCCGTCAACCGAGACAGCAGGCGCTGCACCCGGCCGCAGGGCCCGCCGGGGACGATTCCCTCCAGCCGCCTTCCTTCCTATATTGCAAGCGTCCAGATGCCCCTTTCCGACACGCCACAGCGTGAGGGGACCGTCTTCCGCTTCGAGGATCTCCCCGACGACCTGCCGCGGCCCCCGCTGGCCGCTCTGCGCTTCTTCCGCCGCGCGGGAGTCAAGCTCGCGCTCAAGACCTGGCTCAAGCTTCCCGTTGACGTGCGCTGGGCGATGGCGGCGGAAGGCGCGCGCGATCAGGTCGAGGATTCGGTGGCCCGCGCGCTGCTCCGACACGTCTCGCTGCGCGAGCTCGAGCTGATCGGGGAACCGCGCTACAGCGAGAGCAGCCCAGTAGCGGGGCTGATCGAATCGCTCGGGCTCGGCGAACGCTGGCGCGACAAGGGCTGGCCGGCGCTCCGCGCGTTCGAGCGCTTCGTGCTCAACCACCTGTCGAACAACCCCCGGCTGCTCTGGCGCGCCTTCGAGGAGATCAGCGGGCTCGCTGCCAGCCCATCCAGCGAGTGGACCGGCCTGGTAGCGCACGCCGAGGTGCAGATACGAGCGCCGAAAGAGGTGCGAGGGGATCTGATGCGCCTGCTCGCCGGCGAACAGCTGCTCGAAGGCCGCGCGCTGATCCTGGCGCGGACATCGGGACGGCGTGCGGCGCGTGCGGCCGGTGACATCTTCGACCTGTACTCGGAGCTGACGCCAGGAACCGTCGAACTCGACTGGTGCGTGCGTGAGCCGCGGGCCACCGTGCTCTGGCAGGCGCACGTGAGCACCCACGTGGGCGAGTTCTTCCCCGCGGCCTCGCTGCTTGCCGCCACGACCGCCGCCGTGTGCCTCTACGACATGATCAAGGAGTTCGATCCGGACGCGCGCGTGCAGCAAGCCGGGCTGGTGGAAGAAGCGTGGGAGGTCGGCAAGTTCGCCTGGGACGAGGCCACGCGCCTGTACCAGGCCCCGCGCTGAACCCCGCGACCGCGCGCGGCGCGACAGTCAGTAGATCGAGCCGAGGAAGGTGCAGCTCTTCGGATGTCGTGCGACGCGCAGCAGGCACCGGACATAGGCGCGCACGCCGAAATTCCGCACGATCACCAGGCCGTGGGTGAACAGGTGCCGGGTCTCGATCGTGCCGTTCATTTCAGCCTCGACTAGCTGTCTTCCGTCGTAGCTCCACGCAACTGGCCCGGCCAACAAATCGTATCCGGAGCCGCGTTCTACCCGCACATCGGTCCTCGTCAACCCCGGTTTCCTGGAAACGCAGGCCAGACACCGATGTTCCAGCAAGGCCGGAACATCGGCGCAGCGTTGCGGCACGGCCTTGTCACGCCGCGCGGCCCGGAGCCGGCCAGCGGCGGAAAGCCGGGCGACGGATCAGCGGAAGGACGGCTGGTCCGGCGTCTTCTTGTCGTCCTTCTTCTTCGTGTCCTTCTTGTCCCCGCCACACAGCGCGGACGGATTCTGCTGCTTCTTCTCGTCCTTCTTCTTCTTCGCGTCCTTGCCACCGCCGCACAGCGCCTGGGCGGAGGAGCCGGACGCGGCAGAGGCGATGGCCGGCGCGCCGAGCAGCAGCCCTGCAGCCGTGAGAGCACAGATCACACTTCGAACCCCGAGAGCCTTGGTCATGCCGTAGGCTTGGCGCCCGGCTTGATCGGTGTCAAGCGGCAGCGGCGCGGCAGCACCAGGCGCACGACGCAGTGCGGCAGCGCGGCGCGCGCCGGATCGTCGCTGAGGCGCGAGCTGGCTTCGTGATAACAAGAGCGTCGGCGGATCCGGATTCCAGAACCGCGCAATGCTTGCGCAACCGGCAACCGCTGCGGGAGACACCAGTGAGAATCGTCTGCATCGGCGGCGGCCCCGCCGGCCTCTACTTCGGCATCCTGATGAAGAAGGCCGACCCGGACAACGAGGTCATCGTGCTCGAGCGCAATCGCGACGACGACACCTTCGGTTTCGGCGTCGTGTTCTCGGACGCCACGCTCGACAACCTCGCTGCGGCCGACGCCGAGACCTACCAGGCCATCACCGAGAGCTTCGCGCACTGGGACGACATCGACATCCACTTCAAGGGGCAGGTGCTCACCTCGACCGGGCACGGCTTCAGCGGCATGAGCCGCAAGGAGCTGCTCCGGATCCTGCAGCGGCGCGCGGCCCAGCTCGGCGTCGACGTGCGCTTCGAGACCGACGTGGACGACGTCACGCCGTGGCTCGACGCGGATCTGGTGATCGCCGCCGACGGCGTGAACAGCGGCATCCGCGAGCGCTACGCCGAACACTTCGAGCCGGACCTGGACTGGCGGCCGAACCGCTTCGTGTGGCTCGGGACCACCTTTCCCTTCGGGGCCTTCACCTTCTACTTCCGGGAAAACGAGCATGGCCTGTTCCGGGTGCACGCGTACCGCTACGCCGAGGACAGCTCGACGTTCATCGTCGAGTGCACCGAGGACAGCTGGAAGAAGGCCGGCCTCGACCAGGCCAGCGAGGACGAGACGGTCGCCTACTGCGAGAAGCTCTTCAAAGAGGAACTTGCGGGCCACCGCCTGCTGAAGAACAGGAGCGTGTGGCGCAGCTTCCCCACCGTGAACAACCGCCATTGGCACCACAAGAACATCGTGCTGCTCGGCGATGCGGTACACACGGCGCACTTCTCCATCGGCTCGGGCACCAAGCTGGCCATGGAAGATGCGATCTCGCTCCGCGACGCGCTGGCCACCCACGACAGCGTGGAGGCCGCCCTCGACGCCTACGAAGCCGAACGCCGCCCGCTGGTAGAGAGCATCCAGCGCGCCGCCCAGGTCAGCCTGGAGTGGTTCGAGAACACCGAGCGCTACATGGAGCTCGAGCCGATCCAGTTCGCCTTCAGTCTGCTGACGCGCAGCATGCGGGTCACGCACGAGAACCTCGAGGTCCGCGACCCGGCGTTCGTCGGGCGCGTGAACGAATGGGTCGCGAACAAGGCCAAGGAGCAGACGGGCCTGAGGCTGCACATCGGCAGCGGTCGCGTGCCGCCGCCGATGTTCACGCCGTTCCGGCTGCGCAACCTGCTGCTCGAGAACCGCATCGTGGTCTCGCCCATGTGCCAGTACTCGGCCGAGGACGGCACCATCAACGACTGGCACCTCGTACACCTCGGCAGCCGTGCGCTCGGCGGCGCGGGCCTCGTCATGGGCGAGATGACGGACGTGAGCCGCGAAGGACGCATCACTCCAGGCTGCGCCGGGATGTACAAGCCGGAGCACGTCACCGCATGGCGCCGCGTCGTCGACTTCGTCCACACCGGGAGCCCCGCGAAGATCGGCATGCAGCTTGCGCACGCCGGGCGCAAGGGCTCGACCAAGCTGATGTGGGAAGGCATCGACGAGCCGCTGCCGAGCGGTAACTGGCCGCTGATCGCACCCTCGCCGATCCCGTACTTCGAGCACAGCCAGACGCCGAAGCCGATGGACCGCGCCGACATGGATCAGGTGCGGGACGACTTCGTGCAGGCCACCAGCATGGCGGAGGAGGCGGGCTTCGACCTGCTCGAGCTGCACTTCGCCCACGGCTACCTGCTCTCGACGTTCATCTCGCCGCTCACCAACCGCGCGAGGACGAGTACGGCGGATCGCTCGAAAACCGCATGCGCTATCCGCTCGAGATCTTCGATGCGGTACGCAAGGCGTGGCCTCAGGAAAAGCCGATGAGCGTGCGCGTGTCGGCCACGGACTGGGCGCCGGGCGGGCTGTCGCTGGAGGACTGCGTCGCCATCGGCCGCATGCTCAAGCAGCACGGCTGCGACATCATCGACGTGTCGGCGGGACAGACCGTGCCCTACGCGAAGCCGCGCTACGGCCGACTGTTCCAGACGCCATTCAGCGAGCTTACGCGGCTCGAAGCCGGGATCCCCACCATGACCGTCGGCAACATCCAGTCCTACGCCGACGCGAACAGCATCATCGCCGCAGGCCGCGCGGATCTCTGCGTGCTCGCCCGCGCGCACCTCTACGACCCGTACTGGACGCGCCACGCCGCCAACGAACAGGGCTACGAGATCGAGTGGCCCGACCAGTACAAGACCGTCCAGCGCTACACGCCGCGGTTCAAGTGAGCGACCGCGGGCCCGGCGCGCCGGACCATCCGGACGACCGCCATGTTATGTCCGTAGCGATGGCGACCGCACGCATGCTCGTGCTCTCTGCAGTAGCACTCACGGCCTGCACGGCGGCGCGGGCTCCCGCCCGCGGCGCCCAGCGCGAGTCGGGACAGAGCCAGCTGATGGGTGAGACGTTCGCGGGAAAGAACAAGTGCAACCCGGAAAACCACGAGCGCCCGTTCGTCATCGAATGGGACGCGACGGACATGTCGAGCTTCGAGAGCCTGGCCCAGCGCGATGTCGTGGTTGTCCGCTACGAGGGCTGCAAGCTCCGGATCCTCGATGGCTGCAGGGACGACTCGGTGCCCGGTGCGTATGGCGCATACCGGCCCGTATCGTGGACCAGCGGGTCGCTCGAGCGGATCGAGATCAGCTCCGAGGCGGATCTCTACGCGAAGCTGCCGCTGGGCGTTGCTTCGCTCGGCGGACGCGTTGCCCGCGGCGAGAAGTTCCGGATGGAGTACTTCGTCGCCGGGACGCGCAACGCGACGCGACCCGGGCTCTACCGCGGAGACATCGCCGGCAACCCGGGCTGCCAGGGGGCCACGCACTTCGTCTATGGCTACAACCTCGGCGCGTTCGCCCTGGGCTCGACCTCCGCGAACACGCTGAGTGCCGACGGGAGCCTGTACGGCTTCGGCGCCAGCGGCACAGAGAAGCGACACGAGAAGGCCGAGAAGAAGGGCGGAGACCTGCACAGCTGCAGAAGCGACTCGGCATCGGAGCTCCAGAGCTGCAAGGTCCCCATCCGCCTGACGCTGCGTCCTATCGAAGACGGCGACAATCCCGATCGCGCCGCGCGACGCGCGCCCGACACCGACGACTCCCTGAACGCCGCCGGCAAGGTCGCCGCCACTGTGGAAATATCGGCAGAGGCCAGGGAACACTACCAGTCCGCGCAGACCAAGCTCCGGGCTGGAGACGGCAAGGGCTGCCTGGCCGAGCTCGACAAGCACGACGAGCTGGATCCGGGGCACCCCTCCACCGAGCCCAGCTCCGGGCTCGGTCTCGAGCGCCCCGAGTGCCTGATGCTGGCGGGGCAGTGCGACGCCGGCAAGGCGCTCGCACGCAGGTACATTGAACAGCGGGGACCCGGAAAGTACACGAGCACAGACGCCGAGGTGGACTCGCTGGTCGGCAAGTACTGCCGCGGCAGGATGTCGAAGCGGGACGAGCTGCTCGCCGCCCTGAACAGGATCGTGGAAGGCTCCATGCGCGGCGGGGTCCAGGCGAAGGAGTGCGCGAAGGCGTACTGCCACGGCCAAGCGGCTGCTGAGGAGCGTCAAGCCGAAGAGCCCCAGGGACATCCCGATCGCGACCGCCGGCGGCGCGGTGCACCAGTGGGCGGCGAGCTGCGCGGCCCGGGCCCACGACTGCAAGACGGCCTACCGCCTGTTCAAGGACGGCTTCCAGCCCACGCCCGCCTACAGCAGGTTGAAGACCGCGCAGGCGCGCGAGCGCTACATCCGCACCGGCTTCAGGAACTCGATCGGCGCCGTCACCGGTCAGTGCACGGACTGACGGCGCCTCAGCGCGCTGCCACGCGCCGCGCCGGCACGTACGGCTGTTCGACGACCAGGCGATACGGCACGTGGCCGCGCCAGAACATGCCGCTCACTGCGGGCGCCATGCGGCCGCGCGCGGCGACGACGGCGCTGATCACGTCGCCCGCACTGCGCGCGGGTGCGCCGGCCACGCGCGTCAGCACGTCACCATCGCGGACGCCGATACCGAGCGAGCTCACGCCGGCCAGGCGCATCCCGCCGGGACGCACGCCGTCCGACCGCACATACGCGCCGTGCGGCCGCACGCCCGCGTCCGCCAGCCGGAGCACGACCCGTGCCGGCACGTGGACGCCGTGCGTGATGCGGAAGTGCCCACGCCGTCGCGCACGGGCGCGAGGCCCCGCCCGCTCCGGCGCCGCTTGTCACGTCGTCCACGACGACCAGACTGCCCGGCGCCGCGAAGGGCTCGGGCCGGAGCTCGGCCGCTGGCCGCGGCAGGAGCGCCGCCAACCTCCCCACTGACGCGCCCGAGCGCGCGCCGGCGCGATCCGCCACGCGCGACGACGCCCACGCCATCACCGGCAGGGGCAGCGCGAGGAGCACGGCGGCGATCAGAGCGGCGGCGCATCTTCCCGCGGGAGTCTACCACGCGCTCGCGCTAGCGCCCGCCCTTGTGCTCCGGCGCGGACAGGTAGCGGAAGAAATCGGACCCTGTCGACAGCACCAGCGTCGACGTTCTTGTCCATCGACTTGTCGTACGTGTCGAGGCTGCGTGTGAAGGCGAAGAACTCGGGGTCCTTGCCGTAGGCCCCGGCGTAGATGCGGATGCTCTCCGCGTCGCCTTCGCCGCGCTGCTTCTGCGACACCTCGTAGGCCTGGGCGAGGATGATCGTCTTCTGCTTGTCGGCGTCGGCCCGGATCTTCGCCGCGGCCTCGGCGCCTTCCGAGCGGTACTGCTTGGCCGCCCGCTCACGCTCGGCGCTCATGCGCTGGAACACGCTCTCCTGCACCTGCTTCGGCAGGTCGGCGCGCTTGATGCGCACGTCCACCACCTGGATGCCCGAAGATCTTCGTCTTCGTGCGGGTGCGCTTGGCCACTTCCTGCATCATCGGATCACGCGCATTGCCCACGATGTCGTCGAAGTTGCGGCTGGCCAGCTCGCGCCGCATCTCGCTGTTGACCACGTCGTCCAGTCGCGCCCGGGCGCCGGTCTCGTCGTGCACGCTCTTGAAGAACTCCAGCGGATCATCGATACGCCAGCGCGTGATGGGATCGGCAACCAGCCGCTTCTTGTCCAGCGTGAGGTACTCGGCCGGCGGCGTGTCGCTGGTCAGGACGCGCCGCTCGAGAAAGTGCACCTTCTCGGCGAACGGCACCTTGTAGTGGAGCCCCGGGTTGTCCTCGGTGCGCTTGAACTCGCCGAAGCGCGTCACGATGCTGAGCTCCGTCTCGTCCACCGTGAACAAGGTCGACCACGCCGTAATCAGGACAGCGCCGAGCAGCACCAGGATGATCGTCGTCCGGTTCATGGCTACTTGCCCCCCGTCATGGCGCCGATCGCCTTTTGACCCAGCGGCAGGACGGGCAGGGCCCCCTTGGCCAGATCGCGGTCCACCACGACCTTTCCGTGCACCTTGCCCATGATGTCCTCCATGGTCTCGAGGTACATGCGCTCGCGGGTGACCTTCTCTGCTTTCGTGTACTCGGCAAGCAGCGATTCGAACTTCGCCGCGTCGCCCTTGGCGCGCAGGATGCGCTGCTCCTTGTAGCCCTCGGCGGCGCGCTCGATCTTCTGCGCCTCTCCGCGCGCCTTGGGGATGACATCCGCCTTGTAGCCCTTGGACTGGTTGATGAGCTTTTCCTTGTCCTCGCGGGCGCGCACCACGTCGTGGAACGCCTCCTTCACCTCGTCGGGCGCATCCACCATCTGCAGCTTCACGTCGGTGATGGTCAGACCGCTGTCGTACTCGTCCATCAACTTCTGCAGCCAGGAGTGCGTCTCTTCCTGCACCTTTTCGCGACCGGTCGTGATCACGTCGTCGATCTTGGTGCGGCCGACCATGCTGCGGAGCGCCACCTCGGCGGTGGTGTGCAGAACCTGCTCCGGATCCTTCAGGCGGAACAGGAACTTCGTCGGGTCCTTGACGCGGTACTGCACGATCATCTGCGCCTCGACGATGTTCTCGTCGCCGGTCAGCATCAGCGCCTCGTGCGGCATGCGCTGCTTGCCGCGGAAGCCGATCTCGATGCGCCGGATCTGCTGCATGTTGACCACGTCCTTCTGCTGGATGAACGGGATCCTGTAGTGCAGCCCAGGCGCCGTCTTCCCCGTCTCGCGCCCGAAGGTCCGCACGACGCCCTGCTCGCCCGGACCGACGCTGTAGAACCCGGTCGCGGCGATGATCAGCAGCAGGACTCCGGCCGCGATCGGGCCGAGCCGGCGTAGATTCCGCCGGAACGCGTCGGAGACGTGCTCGACCATCTTGCCCATGTCGGGCCCATTTGCGCCCCCGTTGTCGAACTGACTCCGCATGAATAGCTCCCCATCAGCACGCGCTCCCTGCGCCTGCCACGACGGGGGCTACCCTAGTGACGCCGCCCGCAATCGCAAGCGACACAAGCAGGTTGCTACTGGCGTACCCGCCAGTTGCCCTGGAACGTCTTGCCGACCTCGTCGCAGGTCGGATCCGTCACGATCAGCTCGGGGCGCGCTTCGCGGCAGTAGATGATGGTGTTCTGGCGGAAAGTGCGACCGAAATGGATCGCCTCGTCGCGCTCGATGCCGTGCACGAGCCACGCCGGTTCGCGCCACACGCCTTCCGGCTCCTCGTCGTAGCCGACGCAGTGCTCGACGCGGTAGCAGCCGAGGATCAACAGATCGCGCATCACCTGGTGCCGACCGTCGTTCACGCGACGCGGCAGCAGCATGGAGCGGGGGTTATACGCCGTGAGGACCGCGAATTGCTGCTGCAGCGGCCCCGGCAGGGCCGTCACATCCGCGACGATCTCGCCGTCCATGGACACGCGCATCAGCCCAGTGTCCGTCGGCAGCTCGTAGACGGTCGCGAAGTAGGAGCGCAGGAGGTTCTGATCCAAGGCGGGAGCCTTCTAGCATCCGCGGCCGCACGGTCCCAATGTGGCAAAATGAGCACATAATTGTGACATTTTGCCACATTCTGTTCACCTCACGGCTCGAAACGGTACCCGACGCCCCGCACGGTGAGCAGGTGGCGCGGCTCGGCCGGGTCGTCCTCGAGCTTGTTCCTGAGCTGCAGCAGGAAGTTGTCGATCGTGCGCAGCGTGCCGTGATGACCCGGCCCCCACACCTTCGAGCGGATCTGGTCGCGCGACAGCACGCGGCCGCCCGCTTCCACCAGGCACCAGAGCACGTCGAACTCGGTGGCCGTGAGCGGCACCGACTCGCCCCCGCGCGTCACCTGCCGCGTCGCCGCGTTGATCGAGAGATCGCCGGCGCCCACCAGATCCTGCGTCTCTTCCGGACGCGCGATGGCGTCACGGCGCAGGGCCGCCTTGATGCGTGCCAGGAGCTCCGCCAGGCTGAACGGCTTGGTGATGTAGTCCTCCGCCCCGAGGTCGAGACCCATCACCTTGTCCATCTCCGCTCCGCGCGCGCTCAGCATCAGGACCGGCATGTTGCGCCCTTCCCCGCGCAGCGTACGGACGATCTCGAAGCCGTTCACGCGCGGAAGCATCACGTCCAGAAGCACGAGATCGAAGCCGCCGTCGCGCGCGCGCTCCAACCCCTCCAGCCCGTCGTGCGCCACGCTCACCGCGTAGCCCTCGGCCTCCAGGTTCATGCGCAGACCGAGCGTGATGCTCTCGTCGTCCTCGACCACGAGGATGCGCTTGTTTCCGTTGGCTGCCACGTGGTTCGGGTCGCTGCTGATCTGCGGTTCTTCCATGCCGCCCCCCGGGGACACGCCCGATCTACTGCCACATCGCGGCCCGCAGCGCGCGGGTTTTTCTTGCGCTCCCAGGCAGCTGTCCGGATAGTGGCGTTCTCCGGGGGCACCCAACCAGGTACCCGAGCAGGCCCACCCCGTCCGCCCCCGCAGCCCACACCCGTTCGTGCCGCGTCGCGTAGCCGCGACGCGGCATCAGGCAGCGTCGCCGACGTTCACGCCGCGAGGCGATCGGGCATCATGTGACAACCGCATGCGCGGCCCGGCTGGACATGCCCGGCCTTCATCATCGCCACGCAGCCCTTGTGGCAGACGACCTCGGTCGGCACCTCGAGCAGCGAGCAACTCTTTACGTCGTACCAACGACCAGTGTGCAGGTCGCCGACGAACTCGATGTCCGCGGGCTGTCCATAGCGATCACAGATCACACGATGCTGCTCGACGGTGGGGGCCTCGCCGAAGTGATCGCGCAGCCAGCTGAAGGCCCAGATCGAGAATCCGATCGATAGTCCGACCACCGCTCCCGACCACACGCCGAACTCGGTGCCCGTCAGCGCGCCCGCAAGCGCTCCAAAAATCACTCCGATCAAGCTGGCGCCCATGGCGACTACCTCCTGGTGTTGATCCCGGACAAAACGTAGCACCCATCGGGCTGAACGAACTTGACGTGGATCAAGTGCAACGCATCGCCTGATCGGGATCAAGCCGCAATCGCGCAGCCCGCGTTGCAGCCAGCGGCGCGCAACAGCCCTACCGGACGGATCGCCTTTTCGTCTGGAATCGAACGCGCGCTACGGGACCACGACGGCGCGAGGGCGATGCTAGCGCTCGACGGGAAAGACGAGGGTGAAGGTGCTGCCTTCGCCGGGGGTGCTGTCGAGCTCGACCTTGCCACGGTGGGCCTTCATCACGGCCTTGACGATAGCAAGGCCCAGGCCCGAGCCTTCGCGCTCGCGCGAGAGGCGGTCGTCGACGCGGTAGAACTTCTGGAAGATGCGCTTGTGCTCGACATCGGGGATGCCGGGCCCGTTGTCGCTGACGGAGATGCACACCTCGTGGTCGCGCTGCGCGACCACGAGGCCGATCCTCGGCGGCTCGCCTCCGTACTTCTCTGCGTTGGAGAGCAGGTTGAACAGTGCGTCGACGACGGCGCCGGGGTCGGCGTCGAGGATCAGCGGCTGTTCGGGGACGTGCACGTCGAGCTCGATGCCGCGGCGAGCCCGCACGTTGTCGAAGGCCGCTACCGCCGAGTCGATCATCTTCCGCACCTCGGTCGGCTTCATCACGAATTCGTGGTGGCCACTCTCCATCCTGCCCCAGTCGAGCAGCCTGTCGATGAGCTCCTGCAGCCGGCTGCTCTCGCGCGCCAGGGCCTCGATGCACTTGTCCTCGGCGTCGGTGTCGCCGCGGCGCAGAGCCAGCGTCTCGGCGAACAGGCGGATCGACGTGAGCGGGGTTCTGAGCTCGTGCGACACCTTGGATACGAAGTCGCTCTGGAGCCGCGACAGGTTCGCCTCGCGCCGCACGAACACCCACACCAGGATGACTCCTGTTACCGCAGCGCCGCTCAGCGCCAGCACCAGGATGCCGAGAATGAGGTTGACCCGCGCGTCGCCCAGAAACAGCAGCAGCGTGCCCACTGCGAGCAGCAGGAAGGTGGGCACGACCACCAACGCCACCAGCAGGATGACGATGCGGCGATAACCGAGCGCAGTCAGATCGCGCGAGGCCATGATCACGTGTCCGGCGGCCGGCGAACCGCCGGCCCTGAGCGTACCGGCGGTTTCGCCGGTCGCAAGCCCACCGGGACGGGACGACCGCATCTCAGAGCTCGAGCTCGACCACGAGGGTACGGAGCAGCTCGGCGACGCTCCAGGCCTGTGCGGGGCAGCCGCGCGGGCGGTTCGGCTCGTCGCCGTCGCCGATCTGCGCGACCTGACCGAGCACCGGCCCGTCGAGCGCGTCGAGGATGGCCTGGTGCAGGTCCTCGCGCAGCTCGAAATCGTCCGGCGACAGAGCGAGCGCCGCCCGCGCGAAGACGCCGAACAGGTGGGGCCACGCGGTACCCTGATGGAGGGAGCCTCCACGCTCGTCGGCTCGGCCCTCGTAGTGACCGCGGTAGTTCGGGTCGCGCGCCGAGAGCGTCCTCAGCCCGCGCAGGGTGACGAGCTCGTCGCGGGCGCGACGGACAATCGCCGCGCCCTGCCAGCGGGCGAACAGTGCCGGGATCGGCGGCCAGTGCGACGACGGCATTGGGACGGATGCTGGGGTCGGCCCAGGCATCGGCCGTATCGCGCTCCTCGCTGAGACAGTCGAAGGGGTACTCGGTCTCGTTGCACCAGAAACGCCCGGGGAACGCCGCGCGGACGGCGTCCGACGCGAACCGTGCGGCGCGCGCGATCTTCTCGTCGCCGAGCGCAGCGGCAAGAGCCGACAGCGTCTCCGTGCCCCGGCTCCAGAGCGCCTGGTGCTCGACCGCCAGCCCAGCGCGCGGGGTCACGGGCTTTCCATCGACCTGTGCGTCCATCCAGGTCATCGCAGCCTGTTCTGATCCGTTGGCTACCAGGCCTTCGGCGCTCAGCCAGATCAGCCGGCGTCGCTTGCTCATCACGCGCACGAAAGCGCGCCGGAGCGCCGGATACAGGACCGCGCGGACGAATTCGTCCTGCGTGCCGGTGCGCGCCACGAGCTCGCGTGCCGCTTCGAAGAGCCACAGCGTGGCATCCGGCGAGGGGCGCGCACGGCGAGTGCCGCTGCCCCCCAGCTCTGCGGGCAACAGGCCCGAACGCTGCGTGGCGAGCAGCGTGGCCAGCACGCGCTTGGCCTCGTCCACACGGTCGCGCACCAGCATCAGCCCGGGTAGCGCGACCAGCGCATCGCGCGTGCTCGCGCCGTGACAGGGGTAGCCGGCCAGGACCACCGGATGCTCGCAGGCGTCAGCGCAGAACTGTTCCGCCGAGACCCACAGCGCGCGCACGACCTCCGCGTGCTCGGGTCCCGGGTCGCTGGACAAGAGCTGCTCTCGCGTCTCTTCCATCAGCTCGGCGGGATCGCGGTCCGGCAGCTCGCCGAGGGAAACGAGCAGGTAGGTGGTCCTGCCGGGCTCCAGCCGGAGCTCGAAGCTGCCCGGCGTCCAGATGTCCTCCTGGAAGTCCTTGCCGCTCTCGCGATCGTCGAGATACTCGAAGCGCCGCCACCAGTCGGGCGAGCCGACGAAGATACCGTCGTGCCGGAAGCTCACCGGCGGCAGCTGCGGCAGCGGCTGGATCTGCACTTCGTTCTGGCGCATCGTCGCGGTCTGCACCATCCCGCCGTGCTCGGTCATCAGCTCGTCCGCGCGGCGCAGAGGCAGAAGCGGGCGCACCTCCAGGCGTGCGGGTCGCCGGCCATACCAGTGGAAGGAGAGCACGAGCGTGTTGTGTCCGCGGACCAGGCACAGGCTGCGCTCGAAGCGGCTCTGGCCGAGGCGGTAGATCCAGCGCGGCAGCGGATCCTGCGCGAAGCTCTCGAGCTGCCGGTAGCCCGGCGTGGGCAGGACGCCCGGGAACTGGTGCGTGACCAGCCGGTGCACGCGGCCGTCTGCTTCGACGCTGACGTCGGCGTGGCTCAGGACGACGTAGCGATCGTGGGGTGGGTCGAGCGGGGCCACGAGCAGGCCGTGGTGGCGGCGCGTGTGCATCAGCGCGACGGTGCTCATGGCGTAGGCGCCGCTGCCGTTCGTGTGCAGCCACTCGGGCTCCGCGCGCTCGAGCGTGCCGCCGGTGTGCACGACGGGCCACGGACCGTCGCGCATCGCGCGCCACACGCGCTGCTCGCCCTCGTCGACGTTCATCATCGTGGTGCCTCGAGGGCCTGCTCTGCCGCCTCGCGCATCGACCCGCGCGGCGGCTCGACGCCGAGCCACAGCGACAAGGCCCGCGCCGCCTGCCCGACGAGCATGCCGAGGCCGCCCTCCGCCCGGACCCCGGCGGCGTTCGCAGCCTCGAGGAAAGCAGTGACGGGCGGATTGTAGACCACGTCGAAAGCCAGCGTGCCGGCCGCGAGCCTCGGCCAGGGCACGATGTCGCGCACCGAGCCGCCGTTGCCCACGCCGAGCATGCCAGCGCTGGTCGCCTGCACGATGATCTGGCTCGAACAGACCAGTGTGTCCCAGGCGTCGCCAGCACTTCCGGCACGCGCCGGGACGGGCTCGGCCGGCCAGGGCAGGACGGTCGCACCGGCTTTCCGGAACTCTGCTGCGCGCGACCACCCGGCGGGACTTTCCGCCGCGCGCCAGGCGCGGGCCACGACGCCCACGCTACCCACACCGACCGAACGGCACGCGGCCACCGCAGCGAGCGCCGCGCCTCCGTTGCCGATCACGGCGGCCACCCGCGCGCCCGCCGCCCGCTCGCCGAGCTCGTCGGCGAGCGCGAGCACGTCGGTGTTGTAGGCGACGACCTGGCTGCCTTCGCGTGCCAGGACGTTGGCAGCTCCCGTGCTGGCTGCGAGCGGATGCGCGCGGTCGGCGAGCTCGAGAGCGAGTCGCTTGTAGGGCACGGTCACGTTCGCCCCGGCGATCCGGCCGCGCCTGAGCTCGTCGACGATCCCGCGCACCGCCGTTTCGTCCACGGCATCGACGAGAGCGTATTCGTGGGGCAGGCCGAGCGCGCGGTACGCCGCGCGGTGGATCACGGGCGACAGCGAGTGGCCCACGGGGTGGCCGATCAGCACGAAGCGGCTCATCCTGCCGGTGGCTCCCCTTCCGCGCCCTCGAGCGCGGTCACACTGGCGTCGATCGAGCCCTGGTGCAGGCGCACCTCGATGGCATCGCCCACGCGCACGTCAGAGGCGCGGCGGATTGCCCGACCGTCGCTGCGCGTGGCGATCGCGTAGCCGCGCCCCAGCACCGCCAACGGCGACAGTGAATCGAGCTCCGCGACCCGGGTCGACAGGCTCGACCCGGCGGACGACACGCGCATGCGGATGGCGCTGCCGAGCCGCGCGGACAGCGGCGATAGCTCTCCGCGCGCGCGGGCGAGAACAGCACGCGGATGCTGTGCCGACAGGCGGCGATGCAGGGCCTCGAGCCGCGCGCGGCGGCGTGCAAGCGTGCCCTTCTCGTGCCGCTCCATGCGCAGCACGAGCTCGTCGAGATCCTGCTGCCGTTCGGTAATCACGAAGCGCGGGTCCGACAGCGCGCTGCGGAGCTCGCTCACGGTCGCGCGGTCTTCCATGAGCCTCGAGCGCATCGCGCGGGCGAGAGCAGTGGACAGGCGCGAGAGCAGCTCGCTGCGCGAGCGCGAGATCGGGGATCACCAGCTCGGCGGCCTCGGACGGCGTTGCGGCGCGTACGTCGGCGGCCAGATCGGTGAGCGAGAGGTCGATCTCGTGGCCGACCGCGCTGACCACGGGCACGCGCACGGCGGCCACGCGGCGCACCACGCGCTCGTCGTTGAACGCCATCAGATCGTCAGCGGAGCCCCCGCCGCGACCGACGATCAGCACCTCCAGGCCCGGGTAGCGCTCGATCAGATCGATCGCGCCGAGGATGCTGTTGGGCGCGCCCTCGCCCTGCACCTGCGCGGGGCTGAGCACGATGCGCGCACCGCCGCGGCGGAATGCGACCGTGCAGATGTCGTGGAACGCGGCGCCGGCGCTGCTGGTCACGACGCCGACGACGCGAGGCTCGGCCGGCAGCGCGCGCTTGCGCTCGGCCGCAAAGAGGCCCTCCTCGGCGAGGCGCTGCTTGAGCTTCTCGAGCGCCTCGAGCAGCGCCCCGCGCCCGGCGGCTCGCGCGCGGTCGACCGAAAACTGCAGCCGTCCGCGCGGCGCCCACAACGTGGCGCGACCGAGGAGCTGGACGCGCGCGCCTTCTTCGAGGATGCGGCGCGCACGCTGGGCGTTGAAGCGGTACATGACGCAGTCGATGACCGCGTCTTCTCGCTCGTCCTTGAGCGTGAAATAGACGTGCCCGCTCGCGGCGCGTTTGAAGGAGCCGATCTCGCCCTCGACCCACTCGCGTCCCGTCGCGCCCTCCACGGCGCGCTTCAGTCGCCGGTCCAGCTCGGCGACGCTGATGACCTCCTCGGGGGCTCCCACGCGGGCAGGCTTATAGCAGGGGAAGCGCGCGCGCGCTCTGGGCCCCGCCGCCTCGCCAGCGCCGCCACAGATACCCAGAATTGCTGGGATTTCCAGGGCCCCGAGGGCCGGCGCGGCGACCCCGGCCCTCAGGCGCCGAGCAGGAACAGGCCGACGAACGTGCCGGCCAGGCCGGCCAGCAACACCGCGAGCAGGAGCCCCGTGCTGGCAAAGCCGGCGGAGGACGGCTCGCCGACCTCGACCGAGCTGACCCAGGGCGGCGGATTGAAGTCCCCGCGCGGCACGCTGGGCAGCGTGATCTCGTCCCAGGCGGGGTCGAGCGCGGCGGGGGGATTCATGCGCTCCCTATTACCTCATCGCGGAAGATTGGGCGAGCCGGGACCAGCGCGTGGGAACAACGGCAGGAGGGCGCTGTCTATCCTGACAACAACCGAGCTCGCTGGAAAGCAGCGCAGCAAGCCACCGCCGGCACTCCACCCCTCACGGGTGGGAGCGACGAAGCCCGCAAGGGGAGCGGAGCCGGTGCCATCGGACGAACGTGGACCCCGGTCCCGCCGCCGACCCGGCCGAGCCCTACCCCGAGACCGCCGAAACGGCCCGAGGAGACAGACATGACCATCAACCATCCGAATCCCTTCGCAACAGCCAATCCGTTCGACGCCGGCGCCTTCGAGCTGGACGCGAACAATCCCTTCGCCGCCGGCGCGGCCCGACGCGAACCCACGCCGGTGCCGGACGACGCGCCGCCCGGCACGTACACGTACTCGCTCGTGCAGAGCGGTCCCCCGGTAGCCGAGGAAGACGTCGAACAGACCGGCGTGGAGGCCGTCGAGATCACGACGCTGTGGGGCGACGGCGTGCTGCACGTCGCGCACCTCTCGCCGCCGAAGAGCTTCTACGTCGGCGAGGAGCAGAAGAAGCACCTCGCCTGCGATCTGTTCATTCCCGCCGAGCGGCTGGGAACGACGCGCATGCCGGTGGTGCTCGCGGACCGCTCGGGCACGCGGCTCGTGATCCCGCCGGGGGCGAGCGGGCACGTCGAGCTGCCGGGACGCGGGCGTATGACGCTCGACGAAGCGCGGGAGATGTCGCAACCGTCGGTCGAGGTGAGCGGCGGGCACGAGCTCGAGCTGCCGCACGGCGCGCGTGCCCGCATCGAGCTCGATGGCTTCACGTTCCAGGTCGGCGCCGTCACTGCGGGCAAGCCGGCGAAGCGCGGCGTCGCCGCGGTGCAGGACTGGGCGCTCGCCAGCTCGTTCGGTCTGTCGCTGCTGGGCGCCGCGGCGATGGTCGCGGCGATGGCGTTCTTCGTGCCACCGCTTGGTCTGACGGAGGACGACGGCGCCGACGCAACGCGCTTCATCACCATCCAGCAGTATCTCAAGAGCAGCGCCGAACGAGAGCAGGAGCAGAAGGACGAGAAGACCGCCGACGCCGACAGCAAGAACCACGAGGGAGGAACGGGAACGCAGGCCAAGGGCTCCGAAGGAAAGATGGGCAACCCGCTCAAGGCCAATGCGAACAAGCGCTGGTCGGTCAAGGGACCGGCGGACAATCCCGACCCGCATCTGTCGCACCAGGAAGCGCTGCGCGAAGCGCAGAGCATCGGCATGATTGGCCTGCTCAACACCATGAACGGCTCGGTGAACACACCGACCGCGCCCTGGGGCCGCGACACCGCACTCGGCGTGGATGACGCGAACCACCAGGGCAACATGTGGGGCGAGCAGATCGGCGACAGCGGCGGCACGGGCGGCCTGGGTCTTTCCGGCATCGGCGAAGGCGGCGGCGGCTTCGGTGAGGGCCTGGGCCTGGGAGCCATCGGCACGATGGGCCACGGCAACGGCCTGGGCCCCGGGCAGGGCTTCGGCAACGGCGCCGGACACCTCGGCGGCACGCACCATCCCAAGTCGCCGCCCAGGATGCGCGTCGGAGCCACGACCGTCAGCGGTCACCTGCCGCCGGAAGCGATCCAGCGCGTGGTGCGGCAGAACTACGGTCGCTTCCGCATGTGCTTCGAGCAGGGCCTCGCGCGCAACCCGAACCTGCAGGGTCGCGTGACGGCGCGCTTCGTGATCGGCCGTGACGGCGCCGTCAGCAACGTCTCGAACGGCGGCTCGGATCTGCCGGACTCCGGCGTCGTGTCCTGCGTCGTGAGCACGTACTACGGCCTGAGCTTCCCCTCGCCCGACGACGGCATCGTCACCGTCGTCTATCCCATCATGTTCTCCCCGGGCTGAGCCGACACTTCGCCAGGGAGCCCGCCCCTCCACGCCGCGCGCGTGGAGGGGCGTGGTCTTTTCATGGTGGCCCCGATGTTGCACAGCGCGAGCGCATGCCGAATGCGTTTCTGCGCGAGGTGGAGCAGGAAATCGAGCGACTGCACCGGATGCCGGCCGCACCAGTGGACTTCGAGCGGCTGCCGGCGGCCGTCCGGAGCTACTACGCGAAAAGCGTGCGCTCCGGAGTAGCCGAGGCGCGCGTTGTGCGGCTCACGCAGACCGGCGAGATGCAGCTCGCGCCCGACAAACCGCCCGTCGCGTTCACGTCGACGGAGCATTTCGCCACACATGAGGTCGCGTTTGTCTGGAACGCACGCGTGCGCATGGCGCCGATGGTCGGCGCCGTCGTGGTCGATCGCTTCGCGCACGGGCGCGGGATGCTCGACGCGCGGCTGTTCGGCACGCTGAGCATGGCGCATGATTCCGGACCGGACACGGACGTTGGCGAAGCGCAGCGCTACCTCGCCGAGCTTCCCTGGGTGCCGCAGGCGATCGCCTTGAACGCGGAGCTCCAGTGGCGGAGCATCGACGACCGCAAGCTCGAGCTCGGCGCCAGCATCAACGGCGCACGCGCGGTGGTCACGCTCAAGCTCGACGCAGCGGGCGACATCGCGACCGCGACGGCGCGCCGCCCGCGAGCGGTGGGTGCGAACAGTGTGCTGACACCGTGGGGCGGCGTATTCTCCGCGTATCGCGAGCTGGGTGGCCTGCGCGTGCCGACCCACGCAGAGGTGTGGTGGGACCTGCCCGAAGGGCGCTTCGTGTACTGGCGCGGCGACGTCACGGGCGTCCTCTGCCGAGTAGCCCGACCTCCCGCTCCGGCAGGCGCCGTGCTATGACGCGCGCCTCATGTTGAAGAAGGTATCTGATCGCGAATCGCGGGGAAATCGCTGTCCGCATCGCACGGACGCTGCGCGAGATGGGCATCGTTTCGGTGGCGGTGTACAGCGAGCCGGACCGCGACGCGCTGCACGTGCGCATGGCCGACGAGGCCTACGGGATCGGCCCCGCCGCGGCCGCGGAGAGCTACCTGCGCATCGACAAGATCATCGACGCCGCGAAGCGCGCCGGCTGCGACGGTTTGATCCCCGGCTACGGCTTCCTGTCGGAAAACCCCGAGCTACCCGAAGCCTGCGAGCGCGCCGGGATCACCTTCGTCGGCCCGCCGGCGAGCGCCATGCGCGCGATGGGCCTGAAGACGGCGGCGCGCGAGAAGATGAGCGCGGCGGGGGTGCCGATCGTGCCGGGCGGAAACGCGAACACAGTGGACGAGGCGAAAGCCACTGCGAAGCGCATCGGCTACCCGGTGATGCTCAAGGCCACCGCTGGCGGCGGCGGCAAGGGCATGCGGCTGGTGCACAAGGAGGAGGAGCTAGCCGGCGCGCTCGAGCGCGCGAGGAGCGAAGCGAAGAAGTCGTTCGGCGACGAGACCGTCTACATCGAAAAGGCGATCATCCGACCGCGTCACGTCGAGATCCAGGTGATGGGCGACCGCGACGGAAACATCGTGCACCTGTTCGAGCGCGACTGCTCGATCCAGCGCCGCCACCAGAAAGTGGTGGAGGAATCGCCATGTCCAGCCATCGACGAGGACATCGTGCGGCGCATGGGCGAGGTCGCCGTCGCGGGCGCCAAGGCAGTGGGCTACTTCTCGGCGGGGACGTTCGAGTTTCTGCTTTCACAGGACAAGTCGTTCTACTTCCTCGAGATGAACACGCGCCTGCAGGTCGAGCACCCGATCACGGAGCTCCGCACCGGGACGGATCTGGTGCGCGAGATGGTGCGCGTCGCTTCGGGCGAGCGGCTCGAGTGGGAGCAGCAGGACATCGGTCACCGCGGCGCGGCGATCGAGTGCCGCATCTACGCCGAGGATCCGGCCAGCGGCTTCCTGCCGAGCCCGGGCACCATCCGGCGGTTGATCACCCCGAGCGGGCCGGGCGTGCGCGACGACAGCGGCGCCTACGAGGGCTGCACCATCAGCGCCAACTACGATCCGCTCATCAGCAAGCTGTGCGTGTGGGCGCCGGACCGCGCGCGCGCCGTCGAGCGCATGCGCCGCGCGCTCACCGAGTACGTGGTCAGCGGCATCCGCACCAACCTGCCCTTCCACGAGCGGCTGCTGTCGCACCCGGAGTTCATCGCCGGCGACTACGACACCAGCTTCATCGACCGCCACAAGGACGAGCTCCTGAAGGGCGCGACGGTGCCGGCCAACGAGCGCACGGCCTACGCCGCCGCCATCGCCGTCGCCGCCTTCCGCGCCGAGCACCAGGGCAAGCGCCCCAACGGTGTGGGCGGCTCGGGAAAGGGCGGGCTCTCGCCCTGGGTCGCCTCGCACCGTGCGCGGCTCGGGCGCTAGCGCCGCACCAGGCGAGAGATTTTCGGCCCCATGCGAGAGCGCTTCCGGCGGATCCTCGAGACGTGCGAGCCGTACGTGGTGCGTTCGGGGCACGGGGGCGTGGGGCAGCTCGGATCGGTGCCGGGGCTCGAGCTCGATCCAGCGGTGTGTTTCGATCCGCTGCGGGCCGGGAGCGCGTCGTTCCTGAACATCCTCTCGCGGCTCGACGAGATGACGTTCGGCCCGGTGGGCATGCCCATGCCGCGCTGGGTCTTCTACGACTGTGCCGAGTCGCCCGGAGGGATATTCGGCTTCGCGCGGCGCGCCGAGGCGGTGCCCGACTGGGTGCGCCGCGCGCTCCGGCTCGAGCCGTCGTACACCGGGCCCGTTCCGCTTTCGATGTACGTCGCGATCCCCATGCTCGAGCCGGGGTGCTGGCACACCTACACGCTCTGCTCGCTCAACGAGGTCGCACCGGGGGCGGGCCCGGCCAACCTGCGCCTGCTCACCGAGGCGCTGGCCCTCGAGCTGTTCGGCATCCAGACCGTCTGCGGAGCCACCCAGTGGCGCTCGCCAAAGCTCTCGGTGCACACGCGCTTCGGACCGCTCGAGCTCATGACCGCGTGGACACCCGCCCACAGCGACCCGGCGACGCTCACCTTCCGCTGCCCCATCACGGACGAGCGCATCGAGCGTGCCCTGGGTCCCGATGCGGAAGCACCATCGCCCGATCGCTGGCTCGACTGCGACGACGTCGACGAGCTCTGCCGGGTGCAGCGCGAGATCGAGGCGGGTGCCCGCTACCAGGTGATCGGCGGCCCGGTGGTGGACGGCTCCTTCATGCGCGTGCCGGTCTCGGTGGAGGCGGCGTCGTGAAGCTGTCGATCCCCACGCGCAACGACGCCATGCTGTCCAGGCTCGAACCCTTCGTCGTCGCGCTGCCGTCGCACGCAGCGCGGCTCGAGCTCCAACCCTTCGGGCTCGACATCCCGGCCGACCACGTCATCGATCCGACGCGGATGGCTTCGGAGGGCTTTCTGCATCGACTGCAGACCCTCGATCAGCTCACCTTCGGTCCGGAGGGGATGCCGATGCCGCGCTGGGTCTTCTACGACTGCGCCGAGCTTCCTGGTGCCATCTTCGGCTTTGCAATGCCCGCTCGCGCCCTCCCCGCCGACGTGTGCCGGCAATTGGGCGCCGTAGACCTGGACGCTCTGGTGCCGCTGTCGATGTACATCGCCATCCCGATGAAGCCGCCGGCGGTGTGGTTCGGCCACAACCTGGCATCGCTCAATCCCGTCTTCCCCGATCTCGATCTGACCGGCCTGGCCAGCATCACCAAGGCCGTGGGCCTGGCGGTCTTCCGCTGCGCTACCCAGTTCGGAGCCACCCAGTGGGACTCGGAGGCACTGCACATCCACACGCGCTTCGGGCCGCTGGATCTGATCACCGCCTGGACGCCGGCGCACTCCGAGGCCGCCACTCTCACCTATCGTTTCGACATCACCGAGGAGCGCCTCCGACACGCGCTGGGCGATCCCGCTGCGAAGCTCGCGTATCCCGAGCCCGACCTGGAGGTCGACCAGGCGGACGAAGCGCTCATGCAACGGCTGCAGGCGGAGATCGAGCAGGGCGCCCGCTACGTGGTGGCCGGGCGCCCACGGCGCGTGTCCGGGCACCAGCGAGTTCCGCTGGCCAAGTCGAGCAGCTGACGGCAGAGCCTGCCCGCGCGTCACCGGCCGCTCGACAATGACGGGCGTCACGCGCCAGCTGCGGAGGCAGCATCCCTTGTCAGCATCCCGGAGAAGCCACATCTTGAAATGCGTGGGCTGCGTTCGTGCACTGCCCCCACACGAAGGAGATGCGTCATGCAGCTGGAGCTCGATCGCAAGGAAGCCTCGGCGCTGGACGGAGCGCTCCGCCGCTATCTGGACCTTCAGATGACCGAAATCGCACACACCGAGCAGCACGACGTGCGCGTCGCGCTCAAGACAGACTACGAACAGGTCGAGAAACTCGAGCGGCGTCTGAAGAACCTGCTGGAGACACCCGGCTGAAGCCGGCTATCTTCCGGGGCCCATGGCCCCATTGAACGGAATCCGCGTCCTCGATCTCACCCGCCTGCTGCCCGGCCCGTTCGCGTCGCTGGTGCTCGCCGATCTGGGCGCCCAGGTCGACAAGCTGGAGGACTCGGGCGGAGGCGACTACATGCGGCTCACGCCGCCGCTGGTCGGCGGCATGAGCGCGGGCTTCCATGCGCTCAACCGCGGCAAGCGCAGCCTGGTGCTCGACCTCAAGAAGGCCGCGGGCGTGGCGGCGTTCAAGCGGCTCGTCAAGAGCTACGACGTGGTGTTCGAGCAGTTCCGCCCCGGCGTGCTCGAGCGGCTCGGCTGCGGCCACGACGCGCTGCTCGCGGAAAATCCGCGCCTCGTGGTCTGCGCACTGACCGGCTACGGGCAGGAGGGGCCGCTCGCGCAGCGCGCCGGCCACGATCTGAACTACCTGGCGCGCTCGGGGCTGCTCGGACTGATGGGCCCGACCGAAGGCGCGCCGCAGATACCGAGCTTCCAGCTGGCGGACGTGAGCGGCGGGCTGTGGAGCGTAGTCGCGATCCTGGCCGCGCTCAGAGAGCGCGATCAGACGGGCAAGGGCCGCTTCCTCGACATCGGCATGATCGACTCGGTGATCCCGTTCGGGACGGTGGTCTTGAGCAGGCTCCTGGGCGGCGAGCTGCCACAGCGCGGCAACGAGATCCTGACGGGCGGCATCGCGCCCTACAACACCTACGTGACGAAGGACGGCGAGTCGATGAGCCTCGGGTCGCTGGAACCCAAGTTCCTGATGAAGTTCTGCCAGGGCGCCGGCATCGAGGTCGACATGAGCGCGCTTCTGCCCGGCCCACACCAGGCAGCGCTCAAGCAGCGCTTTGCCGAGGTGTTCGCCTCGAAGACGCGCGCCGAGTGGGAGGCCTTCAACGAGCAGCACGACTGCTGTCTGGAGCCAGTGCTGCGCCCCGACGAGCTCAGGGCCGACCCACACCTGTCGGCGCGCGGCGTATTTTTCGACGTGGAAACCGGCGACGGCAAGGTCGGCCAGTTCCGCACGCCGGTCACCCCGCGCGACCTCGAAGCCCGCCCGGCCCCGGCCCAGGGCGAGCACACCGACGCGATCCTCACGGAGGCGGGGTTCAGCGCCGAGGAGATCGCGGCGCTGATGAACGAAGGCGCGACGCGCTAGACGTTGCGGTATTCGTCGATGAATTCCCAGTCGGCGATCAGGTGCTTCTTGAGGAGCAGCGAGAGCAACGCGGCGAACAGCGCCTCCCAGCGGGCGTTGTCGCCGAGGATCTCCGTCGCGTCGGCGCCGTGCGAGACCGCGCGCAGTGCCGCCACCAGATCGCGGGCCGTCAGCTGATCGTCAGAGGGCCCGGGCCGCTCGGAGGGCTCGCGCTTCTTCGCGCCCCTGGCGGGCAGGTTCACCTGCGTGCCGTCGAGCAGCGTGAGCGTGATCATGCGGGCGCCGCCCTTCTTCTTCGGCGCGGGCATGCTGATCTCGCGGGACTCGATCTGCGGGCCGCTCTCGGGCGGAGGTGTCAGCGTGGGCGCGTACCCGGCCGCTGCCGCGGACGGCTCGACGGCTTCCGCGGGCGGTGCCCCTCCGGACGCTTCGGCCGCGGGCTCGGGCTCTTCTGCCGGCGCTTCCCGGGGCTCGACCGGCTTGACGTTCGCGAGCGGCACGGCTTCTTCGGCAGCGTCGCCGTCCGGCTCGACCGCGCCTTCCACCGCGCCTTCCGGCTCGTCCGCGCCTTCCGGCTCGTCCGCGCTTTCCGGCTCGTCGACGGCACCCTCGTGGGCGACCTCTGCCTGTGCTTCGGAGAGCGACGCGGAGCGCGCGCGACCGCCGTAATAGACACGGATCGCCGAGGCGATGTCGGAGGGCGGCGCGATCATCGCCCGCACGGGCAGCCCGCTGTACTGGGTGACGGCCGCCAGCGCCGACTCGTCACTGGGGTCGTCCATCGCGACGTAGAGCGTCTCGCCCAGACCGCGCACGCGCCGCACGAAGATCGGCACCAGGCAGTGCTCGTCCGCGATGTCGCGCGGAACGAGGTTGAGGAGCTGCCGGGAGAAGTCGATGTGGTAGAGCGACACCCACGGCACGCTGAGTTGCTGGCTGAGGATCTGCGTGACCTGGGTCTCGGTGACCAACCCCGACTCGACCAGCAAGGTGCCCAGACGGCGGCCGTCCTTGTTCTGCAGCGCTAGAACCTCCGCGAGCTGCTCGCGCGTGATGATCTGGGCCTCGACCAGCAGATCGCCCAGCCGGACTCTCGGCGTCGTCATCCAGCGTGAGACTACTCCACAGAGCCCCCGGCGCCACCCTGTTCTAGCCAGGATTTCGCGAGGATGCAGCGCTCGGCGCCTGCGGCCGGGGGCGAATTCCAACCGGGGTGCATCCCGTACAGGGGTTTTCTCCCACGCCCCGCTGCTGGATACCCGGCCGGCGACAGAAGGGGGCGAGAACTCCCCAGAAGCGTGGTATTTTCAGCCGCGTTCCCCCACGGAGTCCGTGGGCCGGATCGAGGCCTTCTGCCAGTGGTGGTCCGGGGCAGTACTGGCCACCCACTGGAGCTGGTCGTAGTTAGAACTGGTCATGGTGTCCTCCGAAGCCGCTCCGATACGTCCTTGCCCGCAATGCGGGACTGCGTGCGCGCCCGAGCATCACTACTGCCCCGCCTGCGGATTCCCCGTGGGGACGGTCGGCAGTGACAACGAGGACAAATTCGTCGGCACCACGCTCCCCGGCGGCTACCACATCCTCGACCTCATCAGCGTCGGCGGCATGGGCCGGGTGTACCGCGCCGAGCAGAGCGTGCTCGGCCGCACGGTGGCGGTGAAGATCATCCACCCGCACCTGCTGTCGGACGAGAACTCCGCCGTCCGCTTCATGACCGAGGCGCGCGCCGCGAGCCAGCTCAACCACCCGAACTCCGTGGCCGTGTTCGATTTCGGCCGCACCGACGACGGCCAGCCGTATCTGGTCATGGAGTTTTTGCGCGGCAAGGATCTCGCGCGGGTCGCCTACGAGGAGGGGCCCTTGCCCTTCTCGCGAGTCGTCGACGTGCTCAGGCAGGTCCTGACGGCGCTCGGCGAGGCGCACGAGCTGGGCATCGTGCATCGCGATCTAAAGCCCGAGAACGTCATCCTGGAACCGCTGCGTCGGGGCGGCGATTTCGTGAAGGTCGTGGATTTCGGCCTGGCCAAGCTCAAGGCCGACGCCCAGGCGCCCAGCGTGACGAGCCCGGGGATCGTGTGTGGGACTCCGGACTACATGGCGCCGGAACAGGGCCGCGGCGATCCCATCGACGGTCGCAGCGATCTGTACGCGGTCGGTGTGATCCTGTTCCAGCTGCTCACCGGCCGCCTCCCGTTCGAAGCCGACAGCCCGACGCAGGTCGTGATGATGCACCTGTCGATCCCGGTGCCGGACCCGCGCCAGGTCGCGCCCGAGCGGAACATCCCCGCGCCGCTTGTGGACGTGGTGTTCAAGGCGCTCGAGAAAGAGGCCGACAAGCGCTACCAGGACGCGCTCGAGTTCGCCGACGCGCTGGCGGACGCGCAGAAGGCCAGTGAGAGCAATCCGCCGGACCAGCGGCTCTCGGCGCCCTCGCTGATACCGGGCAGCACCGTGAGCTGCCCTTCGTGCGGCATCACGGTGCCGATGGCGAAGTTCTGCTGCGAGTGCGGTACGCGCCTCACGCCGCAGAGCCTCGCGCCTGAAACGGCGACTCCGCCGCAGCTGCCGCTGCCGCTCGTGGGTCGCGACGAGGATCTCGCCTGGCTCGCGGACCGCAGGCAGACGGTAGCCAGCTCGCTCGTGTCGGCGCGGATCGTTGGCGAGCCCGGAGCCGGCAAGACACGCTTGCTCTGCGAATTCCTCGAACGCTGCAACGGCGCAGGCGACCTCACCGTGAAAACCGGCCCCGACCCGTTCGGGGCGGAGGTCGCCTACTACGCTCTGCGTGACACGATCCGGCGGCTGGCCGGCACCGGCGAGCAGGAAAACGGCAGGCGCCGCTACGAAGGGGCCAGCGCCGAAGCCCGCCGCGGACTCGACGAGATGTTCGAGGTCTCGGAGCGCAATTCGGACAAGCGATCGCCGGTAGAGCGACGCCACGCACTTGCCGAGGCCTTGCGCTGGGCACTGGTCCGCGCCGCCGGGACAGCCGCACCGGGCCGCGTCATCGTGGCGGTCGACGAGCTGCATCGCGTCGACGCACCGAGCCGGGACGCCTTTGCAGACGTGGTCGGCGAGCCGCCGGACTGCGCGCTCATGATGATCGCAACACACACGCCAGGCTTCGAGTCGGGCTGGGGAGGCGGAGCCCGGGTGCTCGGCGGGCTGCCACCGCCCGTAGTGTCGCGACTCGTGCGTTCCGCACGACCGGCCGACGGGCTGTCGTGGGAGAGTGGCGAGGACGGCACCGGTGGACACGGCGCACTGCCGATGTATGTCGAACAGCTCGTGCGCTACTCGCTGGAGGGCGGGAGCGATCCACCGAGCCGCCTCGCCGACCTGGTCGCCCATCGGATGGACACGCTGGACCCGCACGCCCGCCGCGCGCTGCAGGCGCTTGCGGTGCTCGGCGACTCGTCGGAGCCGAAGGACGTGGCCCGGCTGCTGCCGAAGTCCCATCAACTCGACGGCGCGCTGGACACACTCCAAAGCGCGGGAATGATCGAGCGCTCCGGCGTTCTGGTCTCGACATCGCACCCGCTGCTGCGCGAGATCGTGCTGGCCGGCATCCCTGCGGCCGTGCGCCGCGAGCTCCACGCCAAGGCGCTCAGTGTCTGCGAGCGGCGCTCGGCGCCGATCGAAGCCCGCGCGCAGCACGCCTACTACTCGCAGGACTCGTTCTCGGCGCTGATGTTGCTGGAGCAGGTCGCGGACCGCGCGGCGACGCGCGGCGATGTGGCCACCGAGGTGCTCGCGCTCCGCCGCGGCCTCGAGGTCGCCAGGCAGGAGATCTCGCGCGGCGAGTTGGACGACCCGCTCAGAGCGGTGCTCATCTTCGGTCGCAAACTGGGCTCCGCGCTCACGCGCTCGGGCAATTTCGCCGACGCGGAAGGGGTGCTGCGCGAAGCCCTCGACGTCGCCGGGCCGAGCGGCCCGGACCGTGCCAAGGTGCTCGGCGCGCTCGCGCAGGTGGCGCACGGACGCCAGCGCCCTGCCGAGGCCATCGGATTCATCGACGAGGCTATCGAGATGGCGCAGCAGAGCGGCGAGCGCGAGCTGTTGTCGACGCTCGCGGACACGCGCCGTGCCTGGGCCTCCTGAGGCGCCGGCATGACATCCAGCGCGACGAACGCGGACGGGACCGACGCGGCTCCAGGTAGGGGCGTAGCTCCGGCGGCAGCGCTTCCGCTCGAGTTCATCGCGCGCTGGGACCTGGACAAGACCTATCTGCGCACTGATTTCGACACGCTGGGCGATCTGGTGCGGACGGCCTTCGAGCGGCCCGACCGCAAACGCTCGGTACCGGGGGCAGCGGCGCTGCTTCGCGAGCTCGGCCGCACCGGCGCGCGCATCCACATCCTGAGCGGCAGCCCGCGACAGATGAAGAGCCGGCTCGAGGAGAAGCTCCGCATCGATCGCGTGCGCTGGGATGAGCTGACGCTCAAGCCGAACCTCGGCAACATGATGCGGTTCAGGTTCCGCGCGCTCAGGGACCAGCTGGGCTACAAGCTGCCCGTTCTGCTCGGCAGGCGCACGCGTGACCAGCTGCTCGGCAGCGACGACGAGCTGGTCAGCGAAGTGCTGGTCGGCGATGACGCGGAAGCGGACGCATTCGTCTATTCGCTGTATGCCGACATCTGCGCCGCAACCGTGAACCGCATCGAGCTGGAGCGGGTCCTGGACGCGGGACAGGTCTACAGCGACATCCGCGCCGAATGCCTCGACGCTTTGCCCATGCTCCGGCGGGGTCCGGTGGTGGAGCGCATCTTGATCCACCTCGACCGGCAGACACCTCCCAGCCGCTTCAGCGACTATGGGCCGCGCGTCGTTCCCTTCTACAACTACCTGCAGGCCGCGTTCGTACTCGCCGAGGATGGGCGGCTCGACGGCAGCGCAGTGCTACGCGTCGCACAGGAATTCGTGGTGCGCTATCGCTTCGACGCCGACGCGCTGGCACGAAGCTACCTCGATCTCATGCGGCGAGGACGGGTCCGGGGGCGGCTCCAGGCTGCGCTTGAAGAAGGGCTCCCGGCATTCGAGCCGGACGCAGCGGGCGGCCAGCTGTCGGGGATGTGCGAGCAGATCGCCGGGTACATCCGGGAGCGCCCTGACGGCGATCCGCCGCCCGAACCGCAGCTCGACTATGTCGAGCTGGCGCGCCGGCACAAGAGTGGACGCAACCGCACGCACCGGCGGGGGCGTTGAGCAAGGTCACACCCAGGCGTTGTTCAGCACTTCGCCGACCCCGCCGGCGCCGGGAACGATGTACTGCTTGTCGTTGAGCCCGCGCTCTTCGTTCCAGCGTTCGCCCGGGACGGCGTCGAGCACGTCGTCGGGCGAAAGGCCGCGATCCAACCTGAGCGCGTAGATGATCGCGTCCGGCACCTCGGTCGTCACGCGCCGGACATACTCGGGCGTCACGATCAGATTCAGTGCAATGCAGCGGTGCGGCACGCCGTCGAGATGCTCGCGATAGTGCCGCATCGCGCTCACCATGGAGGAGCCGGTCGCGCCCATCGGATCGGGAAACAGCACGAATCGGCCGTCCACGTCCCGTCCAATCTTGGCGTCATGCCACTCGGCGCCGGTCACCTCGCCCTTGTCGTTGGTGACGCGGCTCATGAATAGGTGATCCTGCCGGACACCCGAGGGATCGAGCACGGTGTTCAGCATGTCGTAGGTGACCTGGGACGGCATCGTGCCGGCGCGCGCGATGCCGACCGTGACCACTTTGGTGTCGCGGGACACGACCGTGCCGCGATAGACGGCCTCGGCCGGATGCTGCGTCACCATCCGCGTCTTGACGCTGGCGCGCTCGCGAGGAAGCTCCTGGGCGACGACTGCGCGGACCAACCACTCGTAGAGCGTGACCACCAGCCGCCCGACTTCGGGCTGGTTGACCTCCGGCGCGCACGCGCGCGCGAGCAGCGTCCAGGCGAGCGGATCGTCCAGCAGATGGACCTGCTCGCCGTAGCGATGCTCGAGCTCGGAGGAACGGAACCGACTCTGGAGATAGGCAGCGTCCGGCATGGGGTGCGTAGGCTATCCCAACGCGCAGCCCAGCGGATGGCCCCCATACATCGACCGGTCGGCCGGCTGTTGGTCGGTGCGGCCGGCTGCGCTTGCTGGCCCTGGAGCACCCGTGTGCTACCCCCGACAGGATTCTGATTGCCCTGCCCGGCTGGGCAACAGCGCGAGTTCGACTGGCGAAATGCGAGAAATCCCAATAGGCTCGGCCCCAGCCCGGCTCGGGCATCCCACCCAAGCCTCCGCGACTGCCAGCCGTCGCGGTAGCACGCCCGCCCCCACGGGCGATGAAAGGATCGCGACGTGGACAGCGATCTGGCCGAATCGTTCTCTGCCTTCAAGGAGTCCTTCGAGCGCCGCACCATCGCGGCCACCTTCGGCAAGGCCGATCCAGACCTGGTCGCCGAATTGAAGGACAAGCTGGGCCTGCCGCGTCGATACCGCGAGTTTCTGCTGGCGGGCGACCCCACGGACGTGGAGACGCGGACGCCCTCCGAACGCGTGCGGCTGATCCCGGCCACGCAGCTCGAAGCGGAACAGAAGGGCTTCGCGCTGGACGAGTCGGGCGAGCTGCGCACCGAACCGACCGCCGCGGGCTGGCGGCCGAGCTGGATCATCGTGGCGCACAGCTCGCTGCTGGGTGACCCGTATTTTCTCGACACCTCGTTGCCGGACGCCGAGGGCGACTGCACCGTCTTCACCGCCATGAGCGGCACCGACACCTGGAAGCCGCGGCTCTGCGCTTCAAGCTTTGCGATGTTCGTGCGCATCCTGGCGATCGGGATGGAAGTCGCAGAGGGTTTCGCCGACGAGGACGTGGACATGGACGACGAGCAGGTCTTCCGCGACACGCTGGGCCCGCGGATCCGCCAGTACGATCCGGCCGCGCTGAAAGCAGGCCACTGGACGTGACGGGCCCGGCGGAGCTGCTTCGCTCCGCCGCGATGGGCGCGGCCGGCTTCGAGCACGAGCTGGAGCGTCTGGCGCGTCGCGGCGAGAGCGATCTCGGGCGGGTCGAGTCGCAGGTGCGCGAGATCCTCTCGGCGGTGCGAAGCGAGGGCGACGCAGCCGTGCACCGCTATGTCGAACGCTTCGAGCATCGCAAGCCAGGCGCGCTGCTGCTCGAGGACTACGGCGGCCGCGAGGCGCTGGAGGCGCAGCCCCCGGTCATCCGCGCAGCGCTGGAGCTGGCAGCCGCGCGGATCCAGAGCTACCACGAGCGGCAGGCGGAGCAGCTGAAGAGCTTTTCGTACGCAGAAGGAGGCATCGAGCTCGGCGGTCGCGTGACGCCGCTCTCGCGCGTGGGCGTGTACGCTCCCGGAGGCAAGGCGCGCTATCCCTCCAGCGTACTGATGAGCGCGATCCCGGCGGCGGTAGCTGGAGTCGGCGAGGTGATCGTCGCTACCCCCGCCCCGGGGCCCGAGGTGCGGGCGGCGTGCCACCTGGCCGGCGTCGGCGCGATCCTGGACGCGGGTGGCGCGCATGCCATCGCAGCGCTGGCCTACGGGACCGGCTCGATCCGCCGCGTGGACAAGATCGTCGGGCCTGGAAACATCTACGTGGCGGCCGCCAAGCGCCTGGTATTCGGCGAGGTGGCGATCGACAGCATCGCCGGGCCGAGCGAGATCCTCGTGGTCGCCGACGAGACCGCCGACGCGAGGCTCATCGCAGCCGATCTGCTGAGCCAGGCCGAACACGACGAAGCAGCGTACCCGCTGCTCGTGTGCACCCAGAAGTCCACGGTCGAGGCGGTGCGGCGCGCTCTGTCCGAGCAGCTCGCGGACCTGCCCCGCCGCGACGTCGCACAGGCCTCGCTCCGCGCCAACGGCTTCGCGCTGGTCGTGAACGGCCGCGAAGCCCTGGCCGGCGTGGCGGATCGCCTGGCGGTCGAGCACGTGGCGCTGCACACGCGGGACGCCCGCGAGCTCGCCGACCGCATCCATCGCGCGGGCGCGCTGTTCATCGGCGCGTCGACGCCGGAAGCGGCGGGGGACTACGTCGCGGGGCCATCCCACGTGCTTCCCACGGGTGGCGCCGCCCGCTTCAGCGCACCGCTCGGTGTCTACGATTTCGTGTCGCGGACGTCGCTCATCGCGTACGAAGCGGCGGCATTGGCGGATCAGGCCGACGCCATCACCGCCCTGGCGCGGCTCGAAGGGCTCGAGGCGCACGCACGGGCCGTGGAGCGGCGCACGCATCGCGATGACTGAAGTGCGCCCCGCACGAAATGACGCAGCCGGAGTCACCCGGCGCGCTGTCCTTTTCGTGGCGGCGCTGTGTCTGGCGGCCCCGGCGCTCGGGAGCTGCCACAAGCACCAGGCGAGCGACAAGGCGGCGCCCGCGAAGCAGAGCGGCAAGGACCGCTACGCCGACGGCAAGGCACTGGCCCAGCACCTCGCGGGCGCGAAATCCAGATGGTCCCGCCCACCCAAGCTGCCGGATTGCAGCAAGCTGCTGGACGCCTCGCAGGTATCGCTGTGCGCGCAGGCAGGAAAAGCCGAGGCAGAGCTCGGCAGGCTCGTCGCTTCGGGCGCTTCGCCCGCAAAGCTGCTCGACGCCACCGGCAAGCTCGCCCTTGCCATGGCAGACGCCACGCACGCGCTGCGTCTGGCAGCCATGGGCTACCTGGGCAAACACGAGGGCGACGCAGGCCGGGGTCGAAGCGGCAGCCCCTATCTAGAGCCGATGCAGCGCTACTACTTCGTGACCAACGGCACGCTGCAGTACCTGCTCGTGTTCCTTCAATTCGGACCGCTCGACACGCGCCGCAAGGCCTTCGAGACGTTCGAGCGCTTCTGGCACGCCCATCCCGAGTGGACCGCGACGCGGAACCTGCTGGAAGCGGCCGCGCGCCGGGAACAAGACGCCGCCCTGGAGCAGCGCATCCTCGATCTGGCGCAGCATCCGCCCGCGCTTTCGCCGGGCAAAGCAAGGTAGCGAGCGCCTACTCCTGGGCCGCCAGATAGCCGCGCTGGATCAGATTCATGACGATGCCGGCGGTCTCCAGGTCCGTCAGGCTGCTGCGATCGAGGAGCGCCGCGAGGCTGGGGGAATTCAGAGCCTGCTGGAGGATATCGAGGTGGCTGGGCTCCAGCTCGTGCAGCGGCGCCTCGAGCGGCGTGCGCAGGATCAGGCGCGACTCGAGCGGCGGCAGCTTTTCGCGCAGCTGGTTGAACTCGTCCTGCTGGCGGAAGCCCTCCATGAGGATTTCCTGGACGGTCGCGTCGAGGGGCTCGTCGAACTTCCGCTCCTCCGGCGGGTCGAGCTGGAACATGCCGCGATGCCAGTCGAGCATGCGGTAGACGGCCTTGACCGGAGGTAGCTCCGGCTGCCCCTCGATCAATGCGTAGTGCACGACGCCCTGGTCGAAGTAGATGCGGCCGATGCGCGACTCCGTGCGCATCACGAGCACGCCGGTCTTGCGTGAGGTGCCGAACAGCTGCATCAGGTCGGGCAGCGGGATCTCCTCGAGGTTGCCGCTCATGCGCGGCGCCTCCTCGGGCTGGTAGCTCGGGCCGCGCTGGCGCGCTGTGGCACGCCGGACCGCCACCGCTTCCAGGTCGCGCCGGGAGTCCGGCTCCTCCACCCCCACGGACACCACCTTGAGGATGCTGGTCCCGATCAGGACCCGGTCCCCCTCCCTCAGCTCGGTCGCCTGGATCTTCTCGCCGTTGACGAAGGTCCCGTTCGTGGAGCCCAGGTCCTCGATGTGGATGACGCCGTCCTGCATGCGGATGCGGGCGTGACGTCGCGAGACCATCTCCTCGACCAGCACCATGTCCAGGTCACTCGACCGGCCGACGACAATCTCCTGCCCCTCGCCCAGAGGAAACTCGCCCCCCTGGTACTTGCCGGAGATGAATCGCAGCGCAAGGTTCGTCCGCAAGGGGCTTGCTTGCGAACCGCTGGAGTTCGGCGCGAGTCGGTCGGGCATTAGGAGGCTGCGAGCCCACAGCGCCTGGCGACCTGGACCGTGCGCACAGGCAAGTGTGCGGAAAATAATAGGCTCCGGGCGAAGACCCGGTCAAGCTTGCTGGATCGGCCGGGGCAAGGCAGCGCGCACGCCCCCCCCAGCGCTCCTGACCCTTCGGCCGGCGGGCAAGTGGGCCCGGAGCTCTCGAGACCGTCGTTCATGCGGGTTTCACCTCCACGGGCACCGGGGGAGCGCTGGGACCGCCGCTTCCCCCCTCGGATTCGGCCGGGGCAAGGGCTGCGGGGGGGAGCGGAGAAGCCACCGCCTCGCCCGCCACCGGCAGTACCACGGTAAAGGTCGAGCCCGCACCCTCCTGGGACGCGACCTCGATGCGACCCCCAATCTCCTCGACCATCCGCTGGCTGATGGCCAGTCCGAGCCCGGTGCCCCGGTCCTTTGTCGTGAAGAACGGAACGAAGAGACTCTTCAGGACCTGCGGCGCGATGCCCGGTCCGGCATCCCGAACCGCGATCTCGACCCATTCGTTTGCCGCCGGGCCCCCGCTGTAGCCCGCGGGCCGGCCGTGGCGCGGGCGGGTCAGGATCGAGACCTGGCCGGAGCCATTCATGGCCTGGACCGCGTTCTGGACCAGATTGATCAGGACCTGCCTGAGCTGCTCGGCGTCGGCGCGCACCATGGGCAGCTCCTCCGCGAGCACCGTGTGGAAGTGGTTCTCGCCCGGGTTGGATGCCAGGACCTGCAGCGTCCGGCGGACCACCGCGTTCACGTCGACGGAGCCGGGATTGCCCTTTGAAGGCCTCGCGTAGTCGAGAACGGAACCGACCACGCGATCGAGCCGGTCCACTTCCTCGAGGATGATGCCCAGAAATTCCTGGCCCGCGGGATCGATCTCGGAGCCATCTGCGGGTTCGCTCAGAAGCTGGGCAGCACCCTTGATCGCGCCAAGCGGGTTCTTCACCTCGTGAGCAAGCCCCGCGGCCATGTGGCCCAGAGCGGCAAGGCGATCGCGCTCCTGCATGCGCCGGTACTGGCGGGAGTTTTCGATGACGACCCCGATCTGCACCGCGAGAAGCTCCAACAGACCGACCTCGTCGGGCGAGAATGCATCGCTCACCCGGTCGTCGGCGACGACGAGGAAGCCGAGCAGATCCTGCCCCTCGCCGTGGATGCTCAGGCACACGCCCTGCTTCAACGGTCCGAGTAGCTGCGCAGCAGCCAGCAGGCGTTCATCGGCTTCGGCTTCGCGCGTCCAGCCGCCGCGCCGACGCTCACCGAGCTCGTAGACGAGCTCCTCCATCACCAGCGACGAGCTCTTGTTCAGTCGCTCGATGAGCGGACGCGCCGTGGCACCGTCGATACGCGCTGCGGTCTTGGGTCCGAACGAGAGCCCGAGCTCGAAGTCCGTTCCAGCCGGTTCGCGCAGATACAAGGCCGCGCCGGTAGCTCGCCGCGACTCCTCGAGCGCCAACATGACCGTCTGCATCATCACCTCGACCTGCAGAACGTGGGTCAGCGCACGGCGCGCCTTGGCCACAGCGCGCTCGAGATCGACGCGCTCGCGGAAGAACGCCTTGTGGATGTACTCCTCCACCTTCTCGCGCAGCGGCTCGAACAGCACGAGGATCACGATGGCTGCCAGCACCGCGTTCAGGTACATCGTGTTGAAGCCGCCGATCACGACGACGAACACGTAGAAGATACCTGCGAGCGAGAAGGCGAGCGCCGTCGAGACCAGCAGCTGGCCCAGGATGTCATACAGGTCGACCAGTCGATCCCGCGTCATCGACTCGGCCAGGATGAACAGGAACACGATGCTCAGCACGGCGCCGACCGGCGGCAGGGGCGCCCCGATGAACCACAGGAAGTCCGCCAGGCTGAACGCCGCTGCCAGCGCCCCGATCAGCACCAGGAAGCGCACGCGGCGTTGGGTCGCCCGCGAGCGGCTGCGTTCGCCTCGCACAGCCAGCGACCACAGGCCCGCGGCCAGGAGCCCGAAGACGTAGAAGAAGACGATCCCCCGGACCAGCACGTGCATGTGCTGCGGCAGCATCACCAGCACCAGCACCGGCACCATCAACACGCCGGCCACGCGCAGCAGCACCGAGCGATGCCCGGGCCGGGGGACGATGGCCTCGAAGAGATGCAGCGCGAACTGCGGCAGCAGCACGGCCAGCACGGCCGTGAAGTGCGCCCACACGTCGGCGCGCACGAAGTGGTACAGCCACTGGGCGAGGTACCAGAGCCCGATATCCGCGGCGAACAGCGTCAGGAAGATCTGCGCGCGACGAGTCCTGCCGCGCAGAAGGATGGACACCGCGATCGCTAGAGCGAGCGCGCCGCAGAACAACGATGTCCGCGTGCGCAGATCCACTCTGACGGAGCTTAGCGAGCGGGCGGGGGGCGATCAATGCGCCGGACAGGCCGGCGCGGCGGGATCAGCGGGCGCTCGGGCTCGTGGTTCCGCTCTGTGGCGAGGTGGTGCTGCTCGGATCGCTTCCGCTCTGGCTGCCATCGCTATCGGAGGTGCCCGAGCTGGAATCGTCCGGACGCCACGGGTCGGGGGTGGGCTTCGCCGCGTTGACAAGGCCTCCGCGCCACGGATCGGGAGTCGGCTTGTCGGGATCGGAGACGGAAGTCATGGTGCTTCCCGCCGTCCTGGAACCCTCGCGTGCCGTATTGTCCGGGTTCTGGCCCAAGCTCTGGCTGGTGCCGTCGACCGGCTCGTCCTGGCCCTGTCCAGCCACCTGGAACGCGCAACCGACGGATACGAGCGAGACGATCGCGACCAGAGAGCCTAGCGAGGCTACGCGCTTCATGACGACTCCTCCTCCCCGCTCGACAAGAGTCCGTACTGCTTGACAAGCTGGCTCAATCGCGGACGTTTCATGCCGAGCACACCGGCCGCACGCGTGATGTTCCCCCCCGTTTCGTTCAAGGCGCGAGTGATGCAGTCGCGCTCGATCTGACGCTTGAGCTCGCTCAAAGTCACCCCTGCTTCACGGATCTCGCGATAGGCAGCGCCGGCCACCTCGGCTTCGGGCAGCGGCGTCGTGTCCTCCGGCAACGCCGTGCCCGGCGCGGGCGGAGGCAACGTACCCAGCTTTGAATCCATGCGCGACGACACCGGCGCGGGCTCCTGGGCCAGGTTGCGCAGCGCTTCGACGTGTTCGGCCACGTCGTTCAGCTGGATCACCTCGCCGTCCGAGAACAGGGACGCGGCGCGCAGCGCATTTTCCAGCTCGCGGACGTTGCCCGGCCAGCGATGCCGGCCGAGCAGGTCGAGCGCCTCCGGGGCCAGGCTCTTCGGGGCCTCGCCGCGCTCGCGCGCGATGCGCCCGAGGATGTCCTCGCAGAGCAGCGGCAGGTCCGCAACGCGCTCCCTGAGCGGCGGCACGTCCAGCGTGAGGCCGCTCAGGCGGTAGTAGAGGTCCTCGCGGAACTCGCCATGCTCGACCAACTCGCGCAGATCGCGGTTCGTCGCACAGACGATGCGCACATCGACGTGGATCGTCTGGCTGCCGCCCACGCGCTCGATGGTGCGCTCCTCCAGAACGCGCAGGAGCGCCACCTGCGTGCGCGGCGAGATGTCACCGATCTCGTCGAGGAACAGCGTGCCGCCGTCGGCCCGCTCGAAGCGCCCGCGCTTGCGCGCGCCGGCCCCCGTGAACGCGCCCTTCTCGTGGCCGAACAACTCGCTGAGCAGCAGCGACTCGACGAGGGCAGCGCAGTTTACCTTCACCAGCGGTCCGGACGCGCGCTCGCTGGCAGCGTGGATGCCCTCCGCGATGAGCTCCTTGCCCGTGCCGCTCTCGCCGTGGACGAGCACCGTGGCGCCTGTGCGCCCGACGCGCTCTACCGAAGCCAGAAGAGCGCGCACCGCGGGATGCCGCCCCACGAAGCGCGGCTCTGCGCTGCTCTTCGTCCGCGGACGGGCGGCCGTCTGCGACCTCGGCACCAGGCCTTCATCCACGGAATCCTCGCGCGTAACCAGCCGCTCGAGCCGGGCGAGCCGCGCCAGGTCGCGGCGCAGCAGATACGCCTCGCGCAGCTCGGGACCGAGCGTGTGGCAGACTTCCTCGCGCAACGCCACGGCTGCGACGACGTGGCTTGCCGCCGCTTCGTCGTCCCCCTCGGTCAGCAGCGCCTCGGCCGCGAGCACGTGGGCCTCACGCGCAAGCTCCTCGTCGCCCGTCTCGCGCGCAGCGAGGACTGCGGCCTCGGCGAGCTCGCCGCTGGGGCGCCCCGCGGCCTGGGCCACCAGCGCGCGCAGCACGGCCACCTCGGCAGCGGCGTAGGGCACAGCGGCGAGCTCTGCGGCGCGCTCGACCTCGGCCTCGGCACGCGCCACGACGCCGTCCTCCAGCGCGACGCGCGCGGCAAGGCGGTGGCACTCGCCGAGCTTGTCACCGTGGCTCGCCTGGGCGGCCGTCCGCATGGCGGAGCGCAGCTCCCGCTCGGCGTCGAGCGTACGCCCTCGCGCCAGGTGCGCCCGCGCCTGGGCCAGCGCGACCTCCGCCAGGCGCGAAGCCGGCGCCCCCGGTCCGAGCGCCTGGCGTCCGAAGCGCAGCGCCTGCAGGGCCTCCTCGACGAGACCCAGACGAAGCCTGAGCTCGACCAGGTTGGTCACGTCACGGGCGAAACCGAGCCGGTCACCCATGCGCCGGCGCACGACGATGGCGCGTTCGGAAAGCTCGAGTGCGCGGCCGTAGTCGTGCCGCTCGATGGCGAGCACCGCGAGGTTGCTGATGGCGAAACCGACCGCGCGCATCTCGCCGCGGCGCTCGGCGTCTTCCAGCACCTCGGTGAGCATCGGGCGGGCCTCATCCGGGCTGCCGCGCGACAGGAGCGCGATCGCCCGGTTCACGCGGGCGCGCAGCTCGAAGAGGTGCTCGTCGGCGAACGCCGCCTCGCACGCATCCGCTGCGAAGTGCGAATCCGCCGCATCCCACTCGGAGCGGGCCAAGAGCAGCTTGCCCAACAGGTTGCGTGCGCCGAGACGGGCGTGGGGAAATTCCGTGCGCTCGACCACGTCGCGCGCCAGCTGCTCGGCGCGCTCCAGCTCACCGGCGGCGTAGGCGACCTCGCCGAGCTCGATGATCGCCTCGAAACGCGCGCCGTCTTCGGACGCCTGGTCCCTGGCCCGCACCAACGCCGCCTCGGCCGAAACCAGATCACCGCGCGCAAGCGAGGCGCGGCCGAGCACGAAGGCAGCTCGCCCCGTGCGCTCGCCGGCCGTCGCGCGCTCGGCCCACTCCAGCGCGACATCAACGTCGCCGAGGGACAGAGCCAGCTCCGCGCCGCGGATGCGCGCGCCGGTGCGCTCGTCGGCGGGCAGCTCCTCCACCAGATCCGCCCAGCGCCGCCACAGCCCGGTGCGGCTGGACGCATCCGCAGCGAGCCGGAACGACTGCTGCATGGCACGCTCGGCGGCGGGTTGGTCCCCCGCGCCGGCGAGCAGCTCCGCAGCCCGCGCGAATGCCCAGGGATCGTCCGGGAAGACCTGGGCAAGCGCGTCGGCGATGAGGCAGGACGACGCCGAGGCGGGCCTGTCCGGGTTGGTCTCCGTGGCCCGCGCCACGACGAAACCGTCCCGCACTTCCACCAGGTCCGCGGCCTTCAGCGCGGCGAGGCCGGAGTCGTGGCCGAGGGAAGCCAGCGCACGAACCGGCCAGGCACGCCGCGCCAGACGCAGCCGCTCGAGCAGCTCGCTCGACTCGGCAGCCAGGGCGACCGAGCCGCGATCCGCGGGCACCGCCACGCGCGCTGCGTGGACCCACTCCTCGAGCGCCACCAGATCGTCGTCGCGCTCCAACCGCTGGGCGAGCGAGACCGCGTCCCACCAACGCGACAGACCCGCCTCGTCGAGCTTGGCATCGACCTCGAACCAGCTGGCGCCGAGTGCCGTGAGCGGCACCTGGTGCGGCACCACAAGGACGAACAACGCCTCGGTCGCGGACGGCGCCATCGCCTCGCACACGGCCTCGTCCCACGAACAAGCGCCGAGCACCGGGATGATCACCACGGCGCGGCGCGCCGATGCGCGCGAGATGATGACCCGCGCGGCCTCTACCGGATCGTGGGGAACGCCCTCGATGCCGAGGCGAACCGCGGCGTCGCGGAACCCGCTCTCGACGTTGGCATGCGCCGCGCGCACGACCGCGCGCTGGATTGCGCGCGCGCGTCGCTCGACGTGACCCGCCACGGCGAACGCTTCGTCGGCGTGTGGAACCCGGACCGCGATCAGGCCGGTCGTCTCGGCGAGACGCACGACGTCGTCGAGGACATCGAACGAAGGACGCAGAGAGCCTGCGTCGGCGACGGCTGCACCCGCAGCGGCGCCGTGCTGGAAGCTCGCGGACGACAAGACCGATGGAACCTAGACCCTCGCGGGTGACCGCGCAACGCGCGAATCCAGCTGGATTGTCGCCCGGATCGAACTTTCCACGGGCGCTGCAGCAGGACGCCCGGGACGCGGACATCCGTCGCATTGACGCGGCGCGTCAATGCCGGGCGTATCGCCGCAGCACCTGTGCCACGGCCTCGAAAGCTTCCGGCTCGGCGTCGCCCAGCGCGCGGGCGAGCGGCAGCTGCGCCGCGGCGCTGGCGAGGTACAGACCCGTCAGATCGGGCGCCACGGCGGCGATGCGCTCGAGGTGTCGCCCGAGAGCGTCGGCGTCACCGCGACGCACGGGCCCGGTAAGCGCCTCGGGCAGCCCCAGCTTCTCGATGTTCAGAGCCACGCTGCGCAGCAGCGGTCCCAGCACGCGCGGCACGTCGCGCGCGGGCACTCCCGCCTGTTCCAGGAGCCGCGCCCCGCCCGCGGCCAACGCGGTGGCTCCATTGGCCACGAGCCCACCGGCGGCGTGATAGCCCGCGCGATCGACGCTGTCCCACTGCCGCGGAACCATACCGAGCGCTCGCGCCAGCGTGCGCGCTCGGCGCACCGCCACCGGGTCGCCGGAAACGAGCATGTGCCCGCCGGCGAGCGGCGGCAGCACGCGGCTCGAAGCGAACGAGATCATCGGGTGTGCCTGTCCGACCCCGGCCGCCCGCACGCGGAGCGGCGCGAGCACCTCCGGACCGAGGGCGCCGGCGACGTGCACGACCGCGCTCCGCCGCGACAGGGCCTCGCTGTCGGCCAGCGCGGCGACCAGCGGCGCGATCGCCCCGTCGCGCACGGCCACGACCACCAGCGCCGCGTCCAGTCTGCGGGGTGTGCCTCGCCGGAGGGCGCGCAGCGACACCTGGTGCGGGCCGCCGCGTAGCGCGCGGGACAGCGCCTTGCCCACCTTGCCGGCCCCGATGATCGCGATCTTCATGCGCTGCCTTCCCCACGGTACAGACCGTGCTCATCGATGTAGGCGAGCACGTCCCACGGTACCGAACGCGACAGCTCGGCGTCGGCTTCCGGCGAGCCGCGCCGCGACAGCAGCGCCCGGATGCGCGTGGACGACACGTCGGGCACGACGGGCGGCGGTGCGTCCGGGTGCCGGACGCCGACGCGCCCCAGAACGTAGGGCGGAGCGATCTCGCCGACGCGATCGAAAGCGTACCACTTGTCCGCTTCGCCGAGCACGTCGGCGCCCACCATCAGCCGGAGCTGGTAGTCGGGATGGGCGGCGCGGAGGTGCTCGAGCGTGCGCAGCGTCAGGCTCGGCGTCTCGAGTGACGCCTCTACCCGGGACACCTCCACGCCGGGGAGCCAACCCATCGCCAGACCACACATGCAAACCCGGTGTTCGAACGGACACAGCTGCTTGTCGAAAGCGTGGCTGTAGACCGGCACGACCAGGACGCGCTCGAAACCGCCCACCGACAGCGCGTAGGTCACTGCCAGCACGTGCGCGACATGCGGCGGATTGAAGCTGCCTCCGTAGAACGCAACCCGCATGCCGAGCTCAACCCGAAGCGCCGCTCACCTTCAGCTTGGCCGTACGCGCCGCGATGAGTCGCTCGCGACGCACTTCGCGCCCCGCGCTGTCGAACAGTGCGAGGTGGATCCCGTCTTCATGATCCTCCAGCGTCATGACCCCGAAGTGCTCCAGCAGACCCGGCGACAGGAACCAGCGGCTGCCGACCTGCTTGACGAGCGGCTGGCTGCTCTTGCCGAACACCAGGAGCGAGGCGGGCAGGATGTCCTCCTCGTCGAGATCCGCCTTGTCGTGGATCATCACGACCACCCGTCCGTTGAGCAGCTCGATAGCCCGGGTTCCGTCGCCGGGCAGCGACTCGAACACGGAGAGCGCCCGCCGTTCGCGCTCGGCTGTGACGAAAGCGTCGATCTCGGCGGCGCTTGCGTGGGCGCAGCGTTCCGCGGCGCGCTGCCAGAGCGCCTCCTCGGCGGGATCGCCGCCCACCAACCGGGCAGCCCAGCTCTGCACGACGGTGTCGAGGGCATGGTCGACGCCCAGGTAGACGGCGCGATCGACCGACACGTCGCGGAACAGGAACCCGACGGCACGCTCCAGCGCCTCTTCGTGGTCGTCCGCCGGGCCCAGGAGTCCGAGCCGCACGAGCTACCGCCGCTCCTTGTCGCGACACGTCGACACGAGCGAACGCTAGCATGTTGGCTGGGTCCGGGGTTATGTCTGGCGCCAGAACGAATGGCGCGACGCCTCGCACAGCCCTCCCACCCCGTGGAGATCCTGCACGACGGGGAGAAGGTCGTCGCCGAACGCGGCGAACCGCTCGCCCATGCCCTGATCGCCGCCGACCGGGTGCTGCTCGCCCGCAGCGGCAAGATGCACCGACCGCGCGGCCCCTATTGCCTCCGGGGCGCCTGCGACGGCTGTCTGGCGCGGGTCGACGGCGAGCCCAACGTGATGACCTGCCGGCGGCCGGCACGCGGCGGCGAGCGCATCGAGACGCAGAACGTCCTGGGCAGCCGCGGCGTGGACATGCTGCGGGCCACCGACTTCCTGTTCCCGCGCGGCATGGATCACCACCGGCTGTTCGCCGGAGTGCGCGGGCTGTCCGCGGTCGTGCAGCAGTTCGCGCGGCGCGTGGCCGGCCTCGGCAGGATGCCGGAGCGGGCAGCCCCGGCACGCGAGGCGCGGCGCGTGGAGCTGCCGGTGCTGATCGTGGGCGGAGGCGCCGCTGGTCTCGCCGCAGCCGCCGTGGTCGGCGAACGCGCGCTGCTCGTGGACGACGGGCTCTCCCCCGGCGGCTCGCTCGGGACGCTCGACCCGGAGCGCGCCGCCGCGCTCGTCGCCCGCGCTACCGCGGCGGGCGCACGCATCCGGCCCCGCACCACGGCGCTGGCCCTGTATCGCGAGCCCGAGGACGAACGGGGGCGGATCCATGCGCTCTCGAGCGGTCCGGAAGGCGTCGAGCTGGCGCTGGTCGACGCACTCTGTCTCGCGCCGGGCTGCCATGCTCCCTCCCTGCCGTTCGACAACAACGACCTGCCGGGCGTGATTTCGGCACGCGCCGCGCTCTCCTTGTGGCGCGCCGGCATCGCCATCGGCGACCGCGTCGTGATCGTCGGGCAGGGGCGCTTCGCCGACGCGTTCGAAGCCGCGGCGGCGGGTTCGCTATCGGTGAAGCGGGTCGCGCTGGAGCAGGTTCTGCACGCATCGGGGCGCTCGCGCCTCGGCGGAGTGGTCGTCCGGGACGGCGGCGGCGAGCGCCGCCTGAAGGCGGACGCGCTGATCGTCGACGGACCGGGCGCGCCGTCGTTCGAGCTCGCCGAACAGTCGGGCGCGCGGCTGCGTTTCGACCCCGCGCGAGGCTACGTGCCGGAGCACGACGGCTCCGGAGAGGTGTCGCCGGACGTGTGGTGTGCGGGCAGCGTGGCCGGCGCCGAGGACAGCGAACGCGACGGCGCCCGCATCGGCCAGGCGATGCTTCGGCGAGCGACAAGCCGGTCCCGCTAGTTCTCCATCAGCGTCCCGAACAGCGCCAGACCGCCGACGACGAACGTCACGTCGAACACCCCCATCAGCTTGAAGTAGTCGCCCAGCTCGGCCACCGGCACGCCGTTGAGCAGCTCGCGTGTGGCCGCCACGGCGCACAGCAGCGTGGGCGACAGCAGGGGAAAGAGCACGATGGCGAGGATCAGATCGCGAGCGCGGGTGCGCACCGTCATCGATCCGAACAGCGTGCCGGACGCCGCGATACCGGGCGTGGCGCACAGCGCGATCAGCACCAACCCGACACCGACCTGGCCCAGATCCAGCGCGAACAGGAGCGCCGCGGCCGGCATCACCACCAACTCCACGACCACCAGGAAAGCCAGCACGCCGATGCTCTTGCCCGCGAAGATGGCGCTGCGCGCCGCCGGCGCCACCAAGAGCCCGTCGAGCGCCCCCTCGTCGCGCTCGCGCTGCCAGGTGCGCCCGAGAGCCAGCACGGCTGCAAAGGCGATGGAGATCCAGATCACTCCGGATGCGATGAGCCGGCGCGTGGTCGGCCCGCCGTAGAAGGCCAACGAAGCCATGATCACGACCAGCAGCGCGAAGAACCCGCTGGTGGTCACCACCTCGCCGGTCCGGAGCTCGATGGCCACGTCCTTCTTGAGCACGAGCATCGCCTGGCTGACCCAGCTCGGCAGACGCGCCACCACCCGCTCGCGCGGAGCGGACGGCTCCCGGTAGCGGTCTTCCGGCGCATCGGTCTGGGCGGGCATCATCGGGGCGGCAGTCTAGGCCAATGAAATGAAAACGGTAACCCGGCGTGGCAAGGGACCACTTTACGCGAAGCGAAAGGGACCCATGTTAGGGTCCGCCATGGCCGAAACCCACATCGAGCACGTCTTCAACTGCACCGAGGATACCTTCTGGGAGAAGGTCTTCTGGGACGACGAGTACAACGACCGGATGTTCAGCGAGGCGCTGAAGTTCCCCGTCCACGACCGCGTGCGCCAGGACGACAAGGGCGACACCATCGAGCGGGTGATCGACGTGGTACCGAAGCTCGGCGACATGCCGGCGGCGCTGAAGAAGGTGATCGGAGAGGGCGTCGGCTACCGGGAGGACGGCGTCTTCGACAAGAAGACCCGTCACTTCAAGGTCAAGATCACGCCCAACAAGCTGACCGACAAGCTGACCATCACCGGCGAATTCTTCACCGAGCCCGCCGGCGAGGGGAAGTGCAAGCGAGTCTTCAACTGCACGGCGGTCGCGAAGATCTTCGGCGTCGGCGGGATGCTGGAAAAGCGCATCATGGCCGACATGGAGCAGAGTTACGCCACCGCCGCGAAGTTCACGAACGAGTGGCTGAAGGAGAAGGGGCTCGAAGGCAAATAGGCCCCTGACGAGGGCGCAGCGAAGCGAGCCCGCGCCGAGCGCAGCGAATCGCGTCAGGGGGGCGCGGGGGCAAAGCCTCCCGCGAGGACTACGGCGGGGGTAGGCGTAGGGGTGGTCGCGGTAGGGACGGCCCTCGTCGGGCCGCCCCCGCACAGAACCCGGCGAGCGGATTTCCCGCACCGGGCTCCCACCTTGGGTCAACGGGCCGCGAAGCGCATCTCGGGCCAGGGATGACGGATAGCGGGCTTCGGAAGCGGGAAGCGTTTCTCGAAACGCTTCTTCTTCGCCACGGACCAGTACCTGCCTTTCTGGCTACGGCGCTGCAACTGCCGCAGCCAGGCATCACCGATGTGGCGCCGGAAGCGCTTCAGGACGCGCTCGTTCGTGGGAACACCAAAGTACTGGTAGTGCCCACGCAGCACGGACGAGAGCCACTTGTGCGTTACACGCGCGTCCTCGTGCCGCCGCCGTCGCAGCTCCTGGTAGAGTTCCGATAGCGTTCGCTGCCGCTTCTTCCGCGAGGTGAGGCGTTGCAGCTGGAACCAACCGCGTTTCCCGTCCCTACCCGCCACGTGCGTGAAGCCGAGGAAATCGAAGCTCTCGACCTTCAGGCCGAGCTTCGCGCTCCTCTCGCGCGCGTAGCGACCAAAACGCAGGATGCGCGTCTTGTCCGGATGCAGCTCCAGGCCGAAGGCAGACAGGCGCCGCTCGAGAGCAGCGCGCATCATCTTCGCATCCCGGCCGTCCTCGAGGGCCATCACGAAGTCGTCCGCGTATCGCACGAGGTAGATACCCCGCGTGCTCCGCTTCCGGGCTGATGATGCCCCCCTGCGGCGTCCCTTCCTGCATTGCGTGCAGCTTGCCTTCCACCATCACGCCTGCCGCGAGCCACTTCATCAGCAGTCGCACCAGGCGCTTGTCCGCAATCCGGTGCTCGATGAACTTCTTCATCCATCCATGGTCGATGGTGTCGAAGAAGCTGCGGATGTCCGCGTCGAGCACCCAGTCCGTCCGCTTCTTGATGATGACCGTCGCGAGCGCGTCCAGGGCGTCGTGCGGCGACCGCCTGGGGCGGAAGCCGTACGAGAAACCCAGAAACGCTCGTTCGTAGATGGGCTCCAGGATCATGCGCACGGCCTGCTGCACGATCTTGTCCTCCAGAGCCGGAACTCCGATCGGCCGCTGCCGCCCATCCGGGTTCGGGATATGCACCCGTCGCACGGGAAGCGGGTGGTAGCTGCCGCGGTGGATCCGGTCCTGCAGGTCCGCGAGGCGAGCTTCGAGATGCTGGCCGTACTCGCTCCACGTGACCCCATCCACCCCGGCTGCCGCTTTCTTCTTCAGGCGTCGATACGCCTGCGCCAGAAGCGGCCCTGGGTCCGGAGCGCGTTTCGTGGTGCGGGTTTTCCCTTGGCCTCGCCCCTTCCCTCCATCGACTCGGCGGGCGTTACCCGCGCCTTCGCCGATTTCACCGGTACTATGGGCTCGTCCGACTCCCCGGAAGCTTGCGACCGCGGCTTGTGGATTCTCCCTTCCCGCGGCTGCCTGACGCCCGCCATGGTGGACGACGAGGCGCTTCCGGGGTCTCCCGGTTCCCTTGCAGAGAGGGCAAAGCGAAGCGAGCCCCCGCCCCACGCCGTAGGGCGATGCGAAGCGAGCCCCCCGCCCATCGCCGTAGGGCAAAGCGAAGCGAGCCCCCCGCCCCACGCCGTAGGGCAAAGCGAAGCGAGCCCCCGCCCCACGCCGTAGGGCGATGCGAAGCGAGCCCCGGCGCAGCGAAGCAAGCCCGCGCCGAGCGCAGCGAGGCGCGTCGGGGGTCCGGGGGCGGTGAGCCCCCGGCGGAGGACTACGGCGGGGGTGGGCGGGCGGGACACAAACCATCTCACGCCGCCCATCGCCGTAGGGCAAAGCGAAGCGAGCCCCCGCCCATCGCCGTAGGGCAAAGCGAAGCGAGCCCCCCGCCCCACGCCGTAGGGCAAGGCGAAGCGAGCCCCCGCCCATCGCCGTAGGGCAAAGCGAAGCGAGCCCCGGCGCAGCGAAGCAAGCCCGCGCCGAGCGCAGCGAGGCGCGTCGGGGGTCCGGGGGCGGTGAGCCCCCGGCGGAGGACTACGGCGGGGGTGGGCGGGCGGGACACAAACCAATCCCGCGACGCACACCGACGTGCGCCGGACCATGACGCCCCTCCGAAGCGCGGACCTAGCTCGCGCGCTTCGCGGCCGCCTGCTGCAGGTCGTACAGGCGCGGCGTCGGATACTTCTCGAGGCGGGCGCGGTAGCCCTTGTCCTTCGTGCGCTTCTCGCTCGTGAGGATCGCGTCGATGAGCTTGTCGCGGCTGCCGAACTTCTCCTTCACGGCGCTGAGCGTGTCGTGCAGGCGAAGCAGCTTCGCGTTGGACACGCGGGCGAGACCCTTGGTCTCGTTGACGCGATCGAGCCACAGCTCGTCGGTACCGAGCTTCTCCACGGCGGCGACCAGCTTCTGCTTGTCTCCGTACTTCTCGTTGACCACGCTGAGCGGCGACTTCTTCATCGTTCGGCTCCCACCGGGCACGCCGGAATAGGGGGCGGCTTTCTAGCAATCCAGCCGGGGCAGCGCAACCACCAAGCGGCCGCGAGCCCCGGGAACGCGGCCAGAACGCGCCCGACGCCGTTCCGATCCCAACAAGCTCCATGATTCCGGCGGCTTCTGCCCCGGGCCCTGACTCTGCCCGGCACGCGCCGCGCGTGACTCGGCGCAGGCTGCGTGGTACGCGGCGGCGCCATGGTCGCCCCCAGAGTGCGTTTTGCCCCCTCCCCGAGCGGCTACCTGCACATCGGAGGCGCCCGCACAGCGCTCTTCAGCTGGCTCTGGGCGAAAAGCCAGGGCGGAAGCTTCATCGTCCGGGTCGAGGACACCGATCAGGAGCGCTCCAGCCTGGAGAGCGTGCGCGCCATCCTCGACGCGCTGAAGTGGCTCGGCCTCGACTGGGACGAGGGCCCCGAGGTCGGCGGCGATCACGGGCCCTACTTCCAGAGCGAGCGCAAGGCGCTCTACCGCGAGGCGGTCGAACAGCTGATCCGCGAGGGGCATGCGTACCGCTGCTACTGCACCAAGGAAGAGCTGGACCGTCAGCGCGCCGCGCTCAAGGCGCGCGACCCGAAGGCGCAGTTCGTCTATCCGGGCACCTGCCGCGATCGCAAGGACCAGCCCGACCTGCCGCACGTGGTCCGCTTCAAGTCCCCGCGCGCCGGCAGCGACGGAGTTCGCCGACAAGGTCTTCGGCGCGATCAGCACGCCGAACGACACGCTGCAGGACTTCGTGATGGTCCGCACCGACGGCTACCCGCTGTACAACCTGGCGTGTGTCGTCGACGACCACCAGATGGGCATCAACCTCGTCACGCGCGGCCGCGATCACATCGGCAACACGCCGCAGCAGCTCCTCATCTACCGCGCCTTCGGCTGGGAACCGCCGGAGTTCGCGCACCTGCCGATGATGCTGAGCCCGAAGGGCGACAAGCTCAGCAAGCGCAACGCGGACGTGGGTGTGCAGGACTACAGAAAGCGCGGCTACACACCCATGGGCGTCCTGAACTACCTGGTGCGCTTCGGCTGGTCCTACGGCGACCAGGAGATCTTCAGCTGCGACGAGCTGGTAAAGCTCTTCGGCTGGGACCGCGTGAGCCGCGCCGACGGCAAGTTCGACGACAAGAAGTTCGCGGACGTGGCGTTCGAGCACCTCAAGCGCCCCGAGCTGACCGGCGACGACGAGTACGTGGCCTGGGTCGTGCCGTTCCTCGCCGAGCGCGGCCTCGGCGGATCCCGACGAAACCCTGCTGCGCGCCGCGCTGCCGCTGATCCGCGAGCGCGCCCGCACGCTGGTGGATGCCGCCCACGCGCTCGACTACTTCTTCCGCGACCCGCCGGAGCTCGACGAAAAGGCGAAGACAAAGTTCCTGACCCCCGCCAGCGCGCCGCACCTCGACGCGCTCGCTCGAGCGTGTTCCGTAGCGCCGAGCACTGGGACGCCCGAGGCGCTGGAGGCCATACTCCGCAGCTACGTCGAGGAGCACGAGCTGAAGATGAAAGAAGTGGCGCAGCCCGCGCGCGTCGCGCTCACCGGCCGCACCGCGAGCCCGCCGCTGTTCGACGTGATGGTCGTGATAGGACGCGAGCGCTCGCTTTCGCGACTGGAAAGCGCCGCACGCATCGCCCAGGACGGCTAGGCAAGATGCACGGCTTCGAGGGACTCGCTCCGGCATTCGCCCACGTTGCCGCGCACGCACGCCCGAAGCTCGAGCTGCCGCTCACGCGCCTGCACGAGACTGACCTCTTCGACGCCTTCATCGGCTACCCGCCGGTCAAGGCGCTGTTGCCGGTGCCCATCCTGGCCGCGATCGCGCCGGCCCTGTGGTGGTTCTTCCGCGACACGTGGAAGCGGCTGGACGTGGAGGCCGCCGAGTACCGCCAGAAGCTCGTCGCCGAGAAGAAGTTCGACTTCCGCCCCATCGCCGTTCTGTGCATCACGGCCGTCGTACTGACGATGCAGGAGTACTACGGCGGCGCCGCCTTCTACAATCACGAGATCCGCCCCTGGCTGGCTGATCTGGCGGCGCACGGCAGCCACTGGATCAAGATGGCGAAGTACGACGAGTACTACAGCTTCTGCTGGTGGTCGGCCGCGCGCGTCATCGGCTATGTGCTGATCCCGTTCCCGATCTGGAAGCTCCTGTTCCCGAAGGACAGCCTCCTCGACATGGGCTTCCGGACGAAGGGCTTCTTCAGCCACATCTGGATCTACGGCGTGTGCCTGGCCTTCGTGATCCCGGCCATGCTGCTGGTGTCGCGCCAACCCGATTTCGGCAGCTACTACCCCTTCTACAAGAACGCTTCGCGCAGCTGGTTCGATCTGATCCTGTGGGAGGCGATCTACTTCGCGCAGTTCCTGTCGCTGGAGATGTTCTTCCGCGGCTGGATCGTCGGCGCGCTCCGCAAGACCATGGGCTCGGGCGCCATCTTCGCGATGGCCGTGCCGTACTGCATGATCCACTACGGCAAGCCGTACCTGGAGGCGAACGGCGCGATCGTGGCCGGCGTGGTGCTCGGCTCGCTGGCGATGCGCACGCGCAGCATCTACGCCGGCTTCCTCGTCCACATCACCGTCGCCTTCAGCATGGACTTCCTGGCGCTGTCCCACCGCGGCGCGCTGCCCCTGCATTTCTGGGCTCCGGGATAGCGCCGTGCGGAACCCGGAGAGACCAGGCCCCCCGCCGCGCGGCGCCACGACGCAGCAGGAATGTCCCCTCCCACGCGACGAAATCCTTGCAGAGCCCGGGTTCTTCGTGCTCGATCGCGCCGTTCGAGCTAGAGCTGCGCCGGCAGGGCTCCTCGGCGGCCCGGGCCCAGGAGATCAGGATTGAACGACGAAAACGGCAACGGCCACTGGACCGTGTCGAAGGCGCTGAGCCTGTACCAGATCCCCGGTTGGGGAGCGCCGTACTTCGGTGTCAACCCCGCGGGCCAGGTCGAGGTGCGCCCTGACCCGGAACGGGACGGCGCGATCAACCTCTTCGACCTGACCGAGGAGCTGAAGACGCGCGGGCTCGATCTGCCGCTCTTGATCCGTTTCTCGGACATCGTCGCGCACCGCATCCGGCGCATCAACGAGTGCTTCCAGAAGGCGATCGCGGAATACGAGTACGCGGGCGGCTACCGCGGCGTGTTCCCGGTCAAGGTCAACCAGCAGCGGCACCTGGTCGAAGAGGTCGTGGAGTTCGGGCGCCGACTGGGGCTTCGGGCTGGAGGCGGGCTCCAAGCCGGAGCTCTTGATCGCCCTGGCCGTCGATGCAGGACGCCGGCGGTCTCATCATCTGCAACGGCTACAAGGACCAGAAGTACATCGAGACGGCGCTGGTCGCGCAGAAGTTCGACAAGAACGTGATCGTCGTGCTCGAGCGACTGGAGGAGCTCACGCACGTCATCGCCGCGCAGGAGAAGCTCGGCATCCGTCCGATGCTCGGCGTGCGCGCCAAGCTCACGGCCAAGGGCGTCGGGCGCTGGGCGGATTCAGCGGGCGACCGCGCCAAGTTCGGACTGACCACGGCCGAGGTCGTGGAGCTCGTCGATCGAGCTCGCCAAGCGCGACATGCTCGACTGCCTCCAGCTCCTGCACTTCCACATCGGCAGCCAGATCTCCAGCATCATTCCCATCAAGAACGCGATGCAGGAGGCGAGCAACATCTACGTCGAGCTCGCCAAGATGGGCTGCCGCATGGGCTACCTCGACGTCGGCGGCGGCCTGGCCATCGACTACGACGGCTCGAAGACCGACTTCCACGCCAGCAAGAACTACACGCTGCAGGAGTACGCCTCGGACGTCGTCGGGCACATCCAGAGCGCCTGCGCCAAGGCCGAGGTGCCGGTCCCGACCATCGTCAGCGAAAGCGGACGCGCGATCGCCGCCCACCACTCGGTGCTGGTGTTCGAGGTGGTGGGCGAAGAACGAGGTGCGCTTCGGCGAGCCCGCGGAGCCGAAACCGGACGCGCACCGGCTGCTCCGCGAGCTCTACGAGACGTACCGCGGCGTCGCGCCGAAGAACGTGCAGGAGAGCTTCCACGACGCCAGCCAGGCGAAGGAAGAGGCGCAGAGCCTGTTCAAGTACGGCTACGTGACACTGCGCGAGCGCGCCCAGGCGGAGCGGCTGTACTGGCACGTGTGCGAGAAGATCCAGGACACGCTGCAGGCGCGTGAAGTTCGTGCCGGAGGAGCTGTACGGCCTCGAGCGCACGATGAGCGCCATCTACTACTGCAACTTCAGCCTGTTCCAGTCGGCGCCCGACATCTGGGCCATCGACCAGCTGTTCCCGATCATGCCCATCCATCGGCTCGACGAGGAGCCTGAAGTCACCGCGACGCTGGCCGACCTGACCTGCGACAGCGACGGCATGATCGATCACTTCATCGACGTCGAGGACGTGCGCCGCACCATCGACGTGCACACCCTGAGCCCCGAGGAGCCCTACTACATGGGCATGTTCCTGAACGGCGCCTACCAGGAGATCCTCGGCGATCTGCACAACCTGTTCGGCGACACCAACGCCGTCCACGTGCGCCTCAACGATGGCGGCTACCAGATCCGCCACGTGATCAAGGGCGACAGCGTCTCGGAAGTGCTGCGCTACGTGCAGTACGTACCGGAGAACATGATCGAAGCGGTGCGCCACCAGGCCGAGCGCGCCGTCATCGCGCGGCAAGCTGACCAACGCGCAGATGCGCACGCTGATGCAGCACTACGAACAGGCGCTGCGCTCCTACACCTACCTCACCGACGACGACTAATCGGCCAAGCGTCGACGAGTTGGGCGAGTAGAGAGATCACACGAAGGCCGAAGGACCGAAGGCGCTCTCCACGGATCAGCCGACGGCCGTTTTTTTGGGGGTCGAGCGTTGCGGTGGCGGGGGGCCGGCGCGCCCCCCAAAAACCTTCGGCCCTTCTGCCTTCGTGTGAACCTCTGGATCGCTCCGCGACGTTCCTGACGCGGGTCACTTCGCCATCGGGCGCTCTTCGGGGGCGCGATCGATGCGGATGCACAGGTGGCTCGGCTTGTCCTTGTAGGTGCCGTAGCACCAGCCGTCGATCACCACCTGCATCGCTGCGATGTGCTTCGGCTCGCTCTTCTTCTTGAAGCCGAGGTTCAGCGTCTTCGTCTCGTGGGGCTTGAAGGTGAAGTTGCTGCCGTTGATGCGCGACGACTTGTAGGTCCTGTCCCGGATCTCCGCGGACAGCTGCTTGCCGCTCTTGTCGTAGTAGTAGATGGCGGCGCTCGCCCAGTGGATGTCCTTGTCGCTGGTGTTCGTGATCTCGAACTCCGGCGACTTGAAGAACTTGCTGTACTTGCCCGTGGACTTGATTGAAAAGGGCGGCTTCAGGTCAGTACCCTTGCAATCGCACATGTGGAAGAAAGAGCCGTCGCCGCCTTTGCAGCCGAGCGGCTCGCACTTGTTGGCGGGCGCGGCGGATGCCGATAGCTGGGCGAGCGCGACGGACGCGGAGGGCGTGGCGGATGCGGCCGGCGCGGCGTTCGGCTTGTCGCCTTTGCAGGCGGGCACGGCGAGCAGTGCGAACGCGGCGGCGAACGCGACGCAGTGGATAGTCGTCATGGATGCCTTCCCTGTGTCGGTAACCGAGCAGCGTCCGTCGTACGCGCGGGCTCGCCCGTCCTTCCCGTGGCCGCAGACGGCATGCCGGAGCCCAGGGATATGTGTCAGAACGCCACATGTTCTGACCGATCCTGGGCCATTTTTGTGAGAAACGTGACAAAATGCCACACGGAATAGCCAGGACGCGGCGGAGCGTTTGCTTGTCGGTGCCGTGCGGCGCCCGCTACGATCGACTCTGCCTATGTTCTGGAAACCGCGTTCCCGTCGTGCCGCGCGCCTCTCGACCGCCCGCGTGATCGCGGCCGTGGCGGCGCTGGGAGTCGTGACGGTGGCGGACGCGAGCCACGCCGACATCTACAAGACGGTCAACAAGAAGACCGGCGTGATCACCTTCTCGAACTCGCCGCGGGGCGCCCACTCCAGACGGGTGGCGAAGGAGAAGCCGAAGCCGAAGCCGAAGGTGTTCATGCCGAGCGACACCTCGCCGGAGCGCTTCACTCGCTACGACGCCTACATCCACCAGGCAGCGACGCTCTACCAGATCCCCGAGGCGCTCGTACGCGCGGTGATCAAGGTGGAGAGCGACTTCGATCCGCGCGCGGTCTCGCACGCCAACGCGCACGGCCTGATGCAGCTCGTGCCGGAGACGGCCGCGCGCATGCAGGTGACGGACGTGTACGACCCGCGGCAGAACATCTTCGGCGGCGTACGCTACCTGCGCGTGCTGGCCAACCTGTTCAACGGCGATCTGGAGCTGACCATCGCGGCGTACAACGCCGGCGAGAACGCCGTCATCCGCTCGGGCGGGATCCCGCCGTACGAAGAGACGCAGGACTACGTGGCCAAGGTCGTCACGTACTACCGCTACTACCGGGCCGCGCGGCTGAACGGACCGCGCTGAGCGCCGGACAGCGTCGCCCGGGTTGTGCCAGCGCAGGCTTCCCGGGTGGCACACCGCGGCGGGCATTTCCGCGGGCTTTCCCGCGCCTCTGCCAATGGCCCGCAGTTTGCTTGGCGGCCAGCCATGCGATGGATCGGTTTCGGAGCCCTGCTGCTGTCGGCCTGCTCGCTCGCGGCATGCGGCGGCAGCACCACGATCGGCAACGTGGACACGGGCGGCAGCGGGGGAACCGCCGGCAGCGGCGGCAGTGCCGGCACGGTCGGCGGCTGCAACTGCGCGACCGGCTACCACTGCCAGATCGTGAGCGGCAGCTACACCTGCGTGCCTGATCCGGGGACCGGCGGAAGCGGCGGCACCGCGGGCGCGGCGGGTGCGGGCGGCAGCGGCGGCACGACGGCAACGGAGTGCAGCGCCGACCTGAAGGCCGGCGCAACGCTGGGCGGGGCGCAGGTGGGGTTCGGCTCGAGCAGCCCGAGCGGCAACGCGAAGGTCGCGCAGGTGGCGGCCGACAGCCTCGAGCTTACGTCGTCGTCCACTTCGTTGAAGTTCAATTGGGTAGGGCCGGCTCTGACCGGACACTTCAGCCAGGGCGAACCCGTCGAGATCGGTCGGCAGGACGGCTGGGACTACGTGGCGGGGCTCTCGAGCGTGGCCGCAGCACGGCGCGACTACGGCTTCGTCGCGCCGCCGGAGATCCCGCCCATCCCGATGCTGGCCGGCCCGCACCTCGCGTACGGGACCGAGTGCACGTTCAAGGAAGCGCAGGGCGGCTGTGGCCAGGCCCCTGGCACGGTGAAGCTTCTCACAGTCGACGCGACAACCGGCGCGGGCATCGTGTCGGCCGGCCAGCGCGAGACCGTCAAGATCATCGACTGGCAGATCCACAACGACAGCAGCACCCAGTATCCCGGCTACGGCAGCAGCAGTTGCGTCGCCGAAGCCGGCTTCGCCAGCGTCATCGCCGCGCTCGGTCCCTCGCCGGTCAACGGCGGGCCGTAGCGAAGCAGGAAGCGGACGTGGTGGGCCCGCGCGCGGCGGAGGCGCGCGCTTGGGACCACGCGCCGCGCGCAGCGAAGCGAGCACGGCGCACCGCGCATCGACGGCACAAAGCAGAGGGCAGCTAACGGCCAACAGCCAACAGCTACCTGCGACTCTTCTTCGCTTTCGCCTTCGCCTTCGCGCGCGCTCGCGGCTTCTTGTAACCGGCGAGCGCATTTTCCAGCTCCGTGCGGACGCGATCCACGAGCTCGGGCGGTTCGACGACGCGGGCGCGCTGTCCCCACTCGAGCACCCAGCTGGCCACCTGGTTCAGGTCGCCGATGGTCATGGTGAGGCGTACTCCGCCGTTCGCGATGGAGGCGAGCTTCTGCGTGGCGTGGACCTTTCGCATCTTCACATACGGGGCGGCCGCTGCGTCGAAGTCGATCACGACCTTGTGCCGTTCCGTCGAGCGCCAGATGCCGAGCTCGCCCTGGAAATAGTCGTCGATGTCGAAGTCGTCGGGCAGCTCGAAGCGCTCGCTGACCGCGCACTCGGTATCGCGCATGCGGTCGAGCACGAACGTGCGCACCTCGCCGCGCGCCACATGGTGGCCGACGCAGTAGATGCTGTCGCGGTGCAGCACCATCGCGTAGGGGTGGATCGTGATGCGCTCCTCCGAGCCGCGCGCCGCGCTCTGGTAGAGGAGGGACAGCGGGCGGAGGTCGGACACGGCCTGGAACAGGTCGTCGAGCTCGTCGGTCTTCTGGGCGTAGTTCTTGGGGGCGAAAGGCAGATACAGGAAGCGATCCTCGAGGCGCGCGTCGGCCAGGCCCGCATTCGGACCGCGTCCGGGGCGCTGCGCGAAGGCCAGCAGCTTGCCGACGGCCATGTCGATCTCGTCGAACAGGGCGGAGCCGCGCATCGGCTCGAAGATGCGGCGCGCCGCGAGCAGCGCGTAGGCCTGCGTGCGACGGAGCTCGACCTTGCGCGGGATCTCGCCGGCACGGATGCGCCAGAGCAGCGGCCCGCCGCCGCGCGTCTCGATCGATTCGAGGTTGTACTCGCGCTCGACCTCCTTGAGGTAGCGACGCATGGTGCGCGTGGTCACGTCGAGCGCGCCTGCGAGCTCGTAGAGCGAGACGCCGCGCGGGTGTTTGGTCAGAAGCTCGCGCAGACGGTCGATGCGACGGTGCTGGGTGAACCGTCCCTGGGGGCGTCCGAGTCCCTTCACGCCCCAACGGGTAGCGTCTCTTCTACGACGTCGTCCAGCCCAGGCCTGTCAAGCGGCGCCGACAGGCAGGCCGAATGTGTGGAAAATGCTGGAGAAACGCCAGGGCGTGCGAACCGCGCCATGGCGCTTGAGATGGCCGCGGGTTCTCGTGTAGCGTGGACTACTGCGGGATTCTGCCCGCACTGGCGCGGTGACGCTGCCGAGTAGCCTGGTGCCCGTGCATGCGGGTACCACCCTACAAGGGGCGCACCTTACCTCTCGAGCTTGTCATGACAGGAATCCGACCATGAGCTTCATCAAGGGCACCAGGGGTCGCGCGGGTGGGCGTTTGCTGGGTGCGAGTGTGGTCGGAGCGGCCACTCTGGCCCTGGCGCTTCTGGCGCCGAAGGCATCCAGCGCCGAGCCGGCGTCGTGCTTGTCGACCAACCCGGCGGACTGGCCGTCGCCGTCCAGGCCGTACTTCATGATCATCGTGGATACGTCGGGCTCGATGGGCAACAACGTCGGGTCGAACAACTCGTGCGGCTATCCGAACGACCGCATCGGGCACGCGCGCTGCGCGGTGAAGAACACGGTGCAGGCGTTCTCCGGCGAAGCGAACTTCGGCCTCGCATCCTACGCCTGGCAGATGGTCAACTGCAACGGCGCCACCTGCTACAACGGCTGTCAGGCCCAGCTCTCGTCCAACGACAACAACCGTTGCGGGCCGTACATCAGCGAGCCCACGCTCGGCTACAACGTGCACTCGGGCGCCAACATCGAGATCCAGATGTTGCAGGACCACTACTGGAACCCGCCGCCCAGCCCGTCCAACGTCTCGAGCCTGCTGAGCTACGTCGACGACAACTGCTCGGGCAGCATCGAGCTTGCCGCGTTCGGCAACACGCCGCTCGGCGGCGCGCTGTTCGACATGAACAAGTACTTCAGCGGCAGCTACGTCAACCCGCTCAACGGCACCACGCCGGCCTCGCCCATCGGCCCGGCCACGTACAACGGGCAGCCCGCCGAGCGCGATTGCCGTTCGCTCAACGTGATCCTGATCACGGACGGCGACGAGACCTGCGACTACAACCGGAGCCCGACGCCGATCGCGGGGGGCTGCCGCAGCGGTCAAACGTCCTATCTGAACAGCGCCGGCGAGCGGCTCGCGACCTACGAGGCCGATCGCCTGTGGACCAACGGCGTCACGGTCGGCGGCCAGAATTTCAAGGTGCGGACGCACGTCATCGGCTTCGTCGGGGCGTCGACCACCGCCCTCGACCACATCGCTAGCTGCGGCGGTACGACCAAGAGCTACAGCACGGCGAACGAGGCACAGCTCTCGTCCGCACTGGCCAACATCATCGGCGGGGCGATCAAGCCGGAGACCTGCGACAACGCCGACAACAACTGCAACGGCTGCACCGACGAGGGCTACAAGCACTACTGCAACGAGAACCGCGCGCCCTCGCCGAATCCGACGCAGATCGGGCAGTGCTGCAGCGCAGCGCGGGCTACGTGCATGGCCAACTACACGGCCAGCATCAGCGCGAGCAACCCGCAGGGCGACCGCTGGTGGCTGCCGTGCTGGACGCCGGTTGCAGCGGATGTCCCGCAGCAGAAGTGGCTGTGCACCGACCCTGGCGAGATCTGCGACGGCAAGGACAACAACTGCGACACCACGATCGTTCCGGCCAACCTGAGTTCGAACGCGATCGATGAAAACCAGAAGAAGTGCGGTTCACCGCTGCACTGCCCCACCGCCGAGACCTGCAACGGCCAGGACGACGACTGTGACGGCATCATCGACAACCAGCCGGGCAGCGGTACGCCCTACAGCCTTCCGGGCTGCCAGACCTGCGTGCCGAGCGCCGAGATCTGCGACGGCTGCGACGACGACTGCGACGGCATCGCCGAACAACGGCGTCGCGCCGGTCAGCTGCGGCCTTTCGTCGCCGGCCAACTGCGCCGGCACGCAGACGTGCAAGACGCAGGCGGTTGCGAATCCGGGCGACTGCGTGTCGGGCCTGGGCTGGAACGCCTGCAACAACAACCCCCAGCCCGAGATCTGCGACGGCAAGGACAACGACTGCAACGGGCTGATCGACGACGGCATCCCGCCCACGGTCTGCGGTCAGGACGTCCGGGGCTCTACTACAACAACGTCTCGACCAGCGCGAGCAACTACTTCGCGCAGAGCCAGTGCAAGGTGGGCTCCAAGCCCTGCAACGGAACCTGCACCGGCGCCGTGGGGCCGAGCACGGAAATCTGCGACGGCATCGACAACGACTGCAACGGCGTTGTCGACGACGGCGTGCCGGGAGTGGGCAACACCTGCAACGCGCCCTGCGGAACGGGCAAGACGGCCTGCGTGGGCGGCACCCTGATCTGCCAGACTGCGGTCAATCCGAGCCCCGAGGTGTGCGACGGCAAGGACAACGACTGCAACGGCAAGGCCGATGACGGCGTGCTCGCCGACGCTCCGGCGAACCCGGGCTGCTGGAACACGTCCGGGAGCGGCTGCGGCACGCCCTGCACCTTCAAGAACGTGTCGTGGTGCCCGCCGGCCGGGGCGCAGTGCAGCGGCGTAGGCTCGCTGAGCTCGCCGTGCCAGGTGGGCACGCTGGTGTGCAAGGGCGGCGCCTGGGCGTGCCAGGGCGGAACGCTGCCCGGCAACGAGGTGTGCGACGGCGTCGACAACAACTGCGACGGCCAGACCGACAACGGCCTCGGCTCGCCCGTGGGCGACGTGTGCGGCTCGAACATCGGCGAATGCAAGCAGGGCAAAGAGGTCTGCGACAACGGCTCCATCAAGTGCCAGGGCGGCCAGGGGCCGACGCAGGAGGTGTGCAACGGCCTGGACGATGACTGCAACGGCAAGACCGACGACGGCATCAACCTCGGCGGCAGCTGCCCGGCCACCTACGACAAGACGCAGTATCCCGGCGACCGCACCAAGGGCGCCTGCCAGCCGGGCACGCTGGCCTGCGATCCGGCCGGCTCGGGCTCCACGGTGTGCAACGGCGGCGTCGGCCCGTCTCCCGAGGTGTGCGACGGCATCGACAACGACTGCGACGGCCTGACCGACGAGCCCGGGCCCGCACCGGACGGCATCGACGGCACCGCCAATCCGAACAATCCGAGCCAGCACATCGGCGACACCTGCGGCTCCAACGTAGGCGAGTGCAAGCCGGGCAAGCTGATCTGCGACCCGAACGGCCAGGTCGTGTGCGCCGGCGGCGTCGGCCCGCAGCCCGAGGTGTGCGACTGCCTGGACAACAACTGCAACGGCCAGGTCGACGAGGACAACCCCGCGCCAGACGGCGGCACAGCGGCCCTGTGCTCGACGGGCAAGTCCTGCGTCAGCTTCAACGGCATCTGCCAGTGCGCCGGGCCGTGCGGCTCCGGCGAGTTCCCCTGCCCGACCGGGACCGACTGCCAGAACGTGCCGAAGAGCGGCACCAGCCAGAAGGGCAACTACTGCGTCAGCGACAACTGCGGTGACTGCAGCACCAAGTCGGCCAAGGACCCGAAGACGGGCGACACGCTCTGCGGACCTGCCGGCACCACCAACTCGAACGGCGATGCGGTGCCGCTGTGCGTGTGCAAGAGCAATAGCTGCGAAAGCCCGTGCACCGGCATCACCTGCGCGAGCGGGCAGTCGTGTGTGACCAGTGGCCCGGCCGCGGGCCTCTGCGAGCCGGACAACAACTGCTACTTCCAGGGCTGCCCGCAGGGCAAGCTCTGCAACGACCAGGCCTGCGTCGACGACCCGTGCAACCCGAACCCCTGCAAGGCGGACGAGGTCTGCAAGCCGAGCGCCGACTTCTCCACGGCGCGCTGCGTCCAGAGCTGCGCGGGTGTGACCTGCAAGACGGGCGAGGTCTGCAAGGAAGGCCAGTGCCAGCCGACGGGCTGCGGCACCGACTGCCCGCCTGGGCAGTACTGCGAGGGCGCCAGCGATGCCGGCACCGGCAGCTGCGGGCCGAGCATGTGCGCGAGCGACGGCGGGCTGGCCTGCTCCAACGGCGCGCACTGCGATCCGGCCACTGGAGCCTGCGGTAACGACCCGTGCGAAGGAGTCGTCTGTCCCTCCGGTCAGGCATGCCAGAACGGCGACTGCTTCACCGCGGGAGTCGACGCCGGCGTGGACGGCAGCGGAGGCTCCGGTGGGTCCGGCGGGGCCACGAATCAGGACGGCGGCGGCGTGGACGCAGCCGGCGGCTCGGGCGCCAATACCGGCAAGCCGACCACGCCAAAGCCCCAGGGCGTCTGGGGTCTGGCCACGGGCGGCGGCGGATGCGCCTGCCGCACGGCAGGCAGCAAGCGCAAGCTACCCCCGGCCGGTATGCTGCTCTTCGGACTCGGCGTCTTCGGCATGCTCGAGAGACGCCGACGACGACGTAGACGCGACGGGCAGGGCGCGGAAGGAGCGGGCGAATGAGGCCGCATGCCTGGGCGGCGGCGTTCGTCGCCGTAGCAGTCGGCGTGCTCGGTTCGACCGGATGCACGACCAACAGCTTCTGCTTCAACGATTGTGCTGGCCAAGGCGACGGCGGTCCCGACACCGGGGCCACCGACGGCGGGCAGGACGTCATCATCCTGTCCGACGCCTCCGACGCACCCATCATCAACCTCGAGACCGGAACCGGTGACGGCTGCGTCCAGTCGAACAACGGCGTCGAGACCTGCGACGGTCTGGACGACGACTGCGACGGCATCGTCGACAACGTCACGGACAAGAACGAGCTGTCCAAGCCCACCTCGTGCGGCACCTGCGCCACCGACTGCACCCAGTTGCTCACGGGCGCGATCGGACCGACGTGCACGCCCCCGGCGACGCTCGACGGCAAGACGCCGGGCACCTGCGGCTACACGAAGTGCGACCCCGACTACAAGGACAAGGACGGCAACCCGGCGAACGGCTGCGAGTACAAGTGCCCCTACGTCCCCGTCGGGCCGGAGGTCTGCGACAACCAGGACAACAACTGCGACGGCACGGTCGACGAGGGCTTCAACCTGTGCACCGACACCGACAACTGCGGGAAATGCGGCAAGAAGTGCGTGATCTCCCACGGCACGCCGAAGTGCACGAGCACCGCGACGGGCTCCGCCTGCAACTCGACGAACACGACCTGCGGCGTCGCGAGTTGTGACACGGACTACTACGACATCGACGGCTCGGCGGACAACGGCTGCGAGTACCACTGCGTGAAGACCGGACCGGAGGTCTGCGACGGCGTCGACAACGACTGCGACGGCAAGATCGACAACGTCGACCCGAGCCTCCAGACGGACGACCCGGACGTCGGGAAGGACTGCTACGGCAGCCCGCAGGGGCTGTGCGCCGACCCGGCCTACAAGGGCGTGAACAAGTGCATCGGCGGGCAGATCCAGTGCTGCGACCTCGACTCGAACAACGTCAACAGCACGAACCCCAACCTGCCCGTCACCGGCGTGCGCAACGGCGTGTGCAAGGGCGCCAAGGGACCGTTCGTCCTCAAGCCGTTCGACAAGCTGGAAACCTGCAACGGCCTCGATGACGACTGCGACGGCGTCACGGACGACAACCTCACCGACACCGGCGGCGTGTGCGGCGTCTCGCAGGGCAACTGCCAGCCAGGGCACCGTCCAGTGTGTGAACGGGGCCCCGAAGTGCTCCGGAAACACCACACCGCAGACCGAGATCTGCAACGGTCAGGACGACGATTGCGACGGCGTCATCGACGGCACCATCCCCTCCTCGGGAGCGACAACCTGCACGAAGGACAGCGATTGCCCGAGCACGCAGATCTGCGTGGCGCGCACCGGCCCCTCGGACATGGTCTGTGTCATTCCGCCGAGCGATGCCGTCGGTGATTGCGACGTGCCGCCACCGGCCCCCGCCGGCGGGACCCAGCCCTGCAAGAAGGGCGCGCTGCGCTGCGTCGGCGGCGTGAAGACCTGCCTGGGCTCGCAAGGTCCCACGTCGACCACGGATACCTGCGGCGTCGATGCGAACTGCGACGGTCAGCTCACCAACCAGCCCGACCTGAACGGCAACGTCCACAACTGCGGCAGCTGCGGGCACGACTGCTATGCCGTCGCTCCGAACGGGCACGCGTCAATGGGCCTGCAATTCCGGCGTCTGCACGCTGGGCGCCTGTGACACCGGCTACATCGACTGCGACAGCAACCAGAACACCTGCGAACGGTCCTGCACGTTCACGTCGGCGACCGAGCAGTGCAATGGCAAGGACGATAACTGCAACTGCCAGGTCGACGAGAACGTCGTCGCGCCGAATCCGACCCAGGTCTGCGACGTGACGCCAGGCGCGACGGACACGGGCTGCAAGGCCGGAGCCGGCGGCGTGTCGGTCACCTGCTCGAACGGCGGTTGGAAGTGCACCTTCCCGACCGGCTACTGCAACAACAGCGCGGGACCGAACTACTGCTCGGCCACCGCGGACATCTGCGACGGCAAGGACAACAACTGCAACGGCGTCGCGGACGAGGACTTCAAGCCCCCGGTCCTCACGACCGGCTACCTCGACGAGCCGTGCGCCAGCGACGACGGCTAGCGCCCGGCACGGGGCCTGCCAGGGCACCGGGAAATACGTGTGTGATGGCCCGAGTGCGACCAAGTGCAACGCACAGAAGGACAACGTCGGGGCCCGGCATCGGGCCGGAAATCTGCGACGGCCTGGACAACGACTGCGACGGCAAGATCGACGAGTCGTTCAACGACCAAGGGCACGAGCGCGACGCTACGTCAAGCCCGCCGTCACGAAGATCGGTAGCGTGTGGGTCTACCAGTACGAGGCGAGCCGCCCCGGCGCGACGTCGAACGACCCCGGCTCGGGCAACGGCTACCAGACTGCAGCGCCGTCCGGCATCACACTGGACAAGACGCAGTCCTGCTCGCTCCCGAACGTCGTGCCCTGGTTCAACGTCTCGGCGACCGAGGCGGCACAGACGTGCATCGCCCGTGGCGGTCGCCTGTGCCGGACCAGTGACTGGCAGACGGCGTGTCACGCGACGAACAGCTGCACCCGGGGCTACGCACCGCACAACGCGGCCTGCAAGAGCGACGGCACCTACACCGGCACGGCGTCGCGGGTCTGCAACATCGGGCCCTTCGACTTCGACGGCAATGCGTCCAACGGTATCCAGGACGGCCTGCTGCCGACGGCTTCCAGCCTGTTGACCAACTGCTGGGCGGACTGGAGCGGGACGAGCGGCAACACCACCTCCAACAACAACATCCGCGACATGCTCGGCAACCTGCGCGAGATCACCTACAACACCAGCGTGAGCCCGGGCGGCTGCAGCCTGACCGATCCGGCGGGCACGTGCCTGTTCTCGCTGATGGGCGGTGCGTTCAACACGCAGTCGGAGGACGGCGCGGCCTGCGACTTCACCTTCTATACGGTGGACAAAAGCTTCAAGCTCTTCGACGTGGGCTTCCGCTGCTGCTTCGATTCGAACCCGGATTGACATTCCGGTCGGCGCGCGGCGTCTGGACTTGACTCCGGGCGCCGGCGCGACGAAGCCGTGGGACCATGGCCCAGCGGAAGAAGAGCAGGACGCGCCTGAACCCGGTCGAGCTCATCATCAGGAAGCGCGACGGCGGACAGCTCGACGGCGGCGAGATCCGCGCCCTGGTGGACGGCTTCGTCGCCGGCGAGGTCGCGGACTACCAGATGAGCGCCTGGCTGATGGCGGCCTTTCTCCGCGGGCTCGACGACGCGGAAACGGTCGCACTGACGGATGCGATGCTGCACTCGGGCGACGTGCTCACGCTCGCGAGCGTCAAGGCGCCGCGTGTGGACAAGCACTCGACGGGCGGCGTGGGGGACAAGGTCAGCATCTGCCTGGCGCCGTTGGTGGCGGCCTGCGGCGTAGCGGTGCCGATGATCTCGGGGCGCGGGCTCGGCCACACGGGCGGGACGCTCGACAAGCTCGAGGCAATCCCGGGCTACAGGGTGGATCTCGACGCGAAGCGTTTCGAACAGGTCGTGCGGCAGGTGGGCACCTGCATGATCGGGCAGACCGACCGGCTCGCGCCGGCTGATCGGCGCATCTACGCGCTGCGCGATGTAACCGGCACGGTGGAGTGCATTCCGCTGATCGTCGCCAGCATCCTGTCGAAGAAGCTGGCGGAAGGCATCGAGGGCCTGGTCCTCGACGTGAAGGTCGGCCGGGGCGCGTTCATGAAGGATCTCGACTCGGCCCGGGAGCTCGCGCGGAAGCTGGTGCGCGTGGGCCGCCGCGCCGACAAGAAGGTGGTGGCGCTGCTGACCGACATGTCTGCGCCGCTCGGTCTGACGATCGGCAACGCGCTCGAGACTCGCGAGGCGATCGACGTTCTCCGCGGCGAAGGGCCCGCCGACACCCGCGAGCTGACGCTCAGGCTCGGCGCCGAGATGCTCGTGCTGGGGGGCGTGGCGAAGAAGACAACGGACGCACGGAAAGAGCTCGAGCGCGCCATTTCCAGCGGCGCCGGGCTCGAACGGCTGGTCCGCATGGTCGAGGCGCAGGGCGGCGACCCGCGCGCGGTGGAGGACACGAAGCGCCTGCCACGCGCGCCGCATCGCGTCCCGGTGGAGGCTCCGCGAGCCGGCTACGTGACGGCAACCGACGCGCTCGAGCTAGGGCTCTGCTCGGTAGCGCTGGGCGCCGGACGCACACGGGCGGATCAAGCCGTCGATCCGGCGGTCGGCATCGAGCTTTCGGCCAAGCGCGGCAATCGCGTCGCCAAGGGTGAGCCGCTCTGCTGGCTGCACGTGCGCTCGAAGCGCGGGCTCGCGCCCGTCGCGGACCGCGCGCGCGCGGCGTTCAGCATCGGCCGCACGCGCGCCGCCGACATGCCGCTCGTCCTCGAGCGCATCGCGCGCTGAGCGGGCCCGCGCTCAGTGCAGGCGCTGGCCGGGCTTCGCGCCGCTGTCGGGCGAGAGCAGGAACACTTCCGCGCCACCGGGACCGGCCGCGACGACCATGCCTTCGCTCACGCCGAACTTCATCTTGCGGGGCGCCAGGTTCGCGACCACGACCACCAGGCGACCCACGAGGTCCTCGGGCTTGTACGCGGCCTTGATGCCGGCAAACACGCTGCGCGTGACGCCGCCGCCGAGACTCACCGTGAGCTTGAGCAGCTTGCGCGCTTCGGGCACGGCTTCGGCGGCGATCACCCGGGCGACGCGCAGATCCACCTTGGCAAAGTCGTCGATGGTGCACTCCGGCGAAAGCGGCTCCGCCTCGAGCGGCCCCGCGTCGTCCTCCGGCGCCGCGGCGCCCTTCGCTGCGTCCTCGGCGGCGCTCGCACCGTCGGCGATCATCGCCTGCACCTTCTTGGGATCCACGCGCTGCATCAGGTGCTTGAACTCGCCCGACCGGCGTTCCGACGAGCGGCGTCTGTGCGTCGCTCCAGGCGGCAATGGGGGCACCGAGGAGCGTGCCGCTGTCCTCGGCCAGCCTGGGCAGGACCGGCGCCAGGTAGACCACGAGCTGCCGATACAGGTTGAGCACCACGCTGCATACGTCCGTGCAGCTCCTGGCGCTTTGCCGGGTCCTTCTTGAGCTTCCAGGGCTCGGTGCGATCCACGTACTCGTTCGCGCGGTCGGCCAGCGCCATGATGCTGCGCATCGCCTGGGCGAAGTCGCAGGCCTCGTAGGCCGCGGCGATCTCCTCGCCCTGCTTCGCCGCCGCGGCGAACAGGCCGCCGTCCTCGGGATAGCTGGCGGACAGCCCGCTGTCCTTCACGAAGCGCGCGGTGCGGCTCGCCAGGTTCACGACCTTGCCGACGAGGTCGGAGTTCACCTTGGCGACGAATTCCTCGAGGTTCAGGTCGAGGTCGTCCGACCGGGGCTCGAGCTTGGTCGCGTAGAAGTAGCGCAGGTACGCCGGGTCGAGATGCTCGAGGTAGGTCGACGCGAGCACGAACGTGCCCTTGCGCTTGCTCATCTTCTCGCCGTTCACGGTCAGAAAGCCGTGCACCTGCACGCGGTCGTCGGCAGGCGAACCCCGCCGTCTTCAGCATGGCGGGCCAGAACAGCGTGTGGAAGTAGACGATGTCCTTGCCGATGAAGTGGTGGATCTCCGTGTCCTCCGAGCGCCACCAGTCGTCGAAGCTTCTCGCCGTTCTGCTCGCACCACTGCCTGCGTCGCGGCCATGTAGCCGATCGGCGCGTCGAACCAGACGTACCAGTAGTTGCCCGGCAGCGTCGGGGATCTCGAAGCCGAAGTAGGGCGCGGGCCGCGAGACGTCCCAGTCGCGCAGCGGCTCGGCGAGGAAGTGCCCCTTGAGGTAGTTGGCGATCTCCGGCTGCAGGTGCTCGCCGCCCTGCGTCCACTCGCTCGAGGAACGTCGTGGCAGCGCTCGATGTTGACGAACAGGTGCGGCGCGCTCTGCACCTCGGGCTTCGCGCCGCTGAGCGTGCTGACCGGATCGATGAGCTCGGCGGGACTGTACGTGGCGCCGCACTTGTCGCAGCTGTCGCCGTACTGGTCGGGTGACTTGCACACCGGGCACGTGCCCTTCACGAAGCGGTCGGCGAGGAACGTGCCCGCCTGCGGGTCGAACAGCTGCGTGACCTCGCGCTCCGCGACGAGACCCTGCTTCCGGAACGCCGACCAGATCTCGCGCGCAGAGCTCGCGGTTTTCGGCCGAGTGGGTGCTGCCGTAGTGGTCGAACTGGATCTGGAAGGCGGCGAAATCGCGCTGGTGCGCGGCGCTCATGTCGGCGATCAGCTCTTCTTCGCTGCGGCCTTCCTGCCGCGCCCGGATCATGATCGCCGTGCCGTGGGTGTCGTCGGCGCACATGTAGATGACGCGCTGTCCACGCAGGCGCTGGAAGCGCACCCAGATGTCGGTCTGCAGGTACTCGACCAGGTGACCGATGTGGATGTGCCCGTTGGCGTAGGGCAGGGCGCTGGTGACCAGGAGTCGGCGATCCGTCATGAGGCGCGCATCCTGCCACTGTCGCCCGCGGGATCAAAACCCCGCGGGCGATCGTGGACGGCGCCTGCCCACCTGCCTGCGGCCGCTACTGCGGGACAGGCTCGCAGCAGCCCGTCACGCAGTAGTAGCCGGACTGACACGGAGCCTGGCCGGGCTGGCCACACAGCTGCAGACCGGACGGGCAGGTCTGCTGGGTACAGTCGGGCGGCAGCGTGGTCTTGCCGATGCAGAGCTCGCAGTGCTCGCAGGCGTTCAGGCAGGACGGGACCTGCTCGCAGGGCTTGCACTTCGTCGGGTCGCCCACGTCGGCGAGCGTGCACGAGCCGTTGCCGCTGGAGTCGAGCGAGCCGAGGAAGACCGGCGTGGCTGCACCCGGGATGACGCAGCAGCCGAAGCAGTCGCAGCCGTTCGGTACGAGCGGGCCGCAGTAGCTCCCGCACTGCGCCGACTGCGCGGAGTACAGCTGGGAGCAATCCTGGCTGGTGCCCGGGATGCCCTTGTTCGGGTTGTAGGAGCACTTGCTGCCGTACGGGTTGTAGTCGGGCGCGACCTCGTTCGGATCGCAGGTGTGGCTCCAGTAGCAGTCGTCGTTCCCGGCGCCCGTGTCCTGGTCGAAGTAGCAGTCCTCCTTGCAGGGCGCCTTGTTCTGGCCCGGGATGTCGCCGTAGAAGCCGGTCTCGTTGTTGTCGCAGACGCCGATGCAGTCGGGGTCCGCCGAGTCGATCTTGCAGTCACCATCGTTGTCGACGCAGTCGCCGCACTGGTAGACCTTGCCCTGGCAGGTGCTGACGGTGCAGAAGTTGCCGCAGCCGCCCTGGGTTGCGTTGCAGGTCTGCCCGCAGCCGCACAGGCTGTCATCGGGAATGTGCGTGCAGCCGCCGGCGGACTCGCTGCACACGTCCGTGGTGCACGCGATGCCGTCATCCGCGCACTGGGGAGGTGTGCCTGACACGCAGCCCTGGGCATCCGCGCCCGTCGCGCCCGGATTGCACTTCTCGGTTCCGTCGCAGACGATCCCGTCGGAACAGATGGTGTTGTCCGGCGTATGGGCACAGCCGAGGGTCGAGATGCAGCTATCGTCCGTGCAGGGTACGCCGTCGTCGCAATTCAGCGGAGTGCCGCTCTTGCAGCCGGAGGTCGGATCGCAGACCTCGTCGCCGTTGCACAGGTCGGCGTCGGCGCAATACGCGTCGATCGGCGTGTGTGAGCAGACGGGGCTGCCTGTCGGGTTGCACTGGTCGTAGGTGCACGGGATCCCGTCGTCGCAGTCTTTCGGCGTGCCCGCCTTGCAGACACCCGGATTCGTCGAGAGATCGCAGTATTCCGTGCCATTGCACGGATTTTGGTCGTCGCAGTCGGAATTCTGCGAGCACTGGGTGCCGGCCTGGCAGCCCAGGTTCGTACAGAACTCGCCAGCGGTAGTGCACTTGGAGCTGTCGAGCGTGGTCTGGCAGCTCTTCGTGGCCTCGTCGCACGCCTCGATGGTGCAGGCGTACTGGTCATGCTGACACGAGACAGCCGGGCCGGGCTTGCAGCCTATGGCCGGATCGCAGGTCTCGGCTCCGTTGCAGTAGACGCCGTCGTCGCACTTGTTGTCGTCCGGCGTGTGGTCGCAACTGTCCGTCTGCTCGTTGCACGTGTCGGTCGTGCAGGCGAGACCGTCCTCGCAGTCGACGGCCGTGCCGACGACGCAGCCCGTTCCAGCGGCGCCGTTGACCGGATCGCAGGTCTCCACGCCGTCGCAGTACAGACCGTCGTCGCACTTCGTGTCGTCGGGTGTGTGGACGCACTTGTCGTTCGTGTCGTCGCAACTATCCACGGTGCAGGACAGACCGTCGTCGCAGTTGACGGCCGTGCCTGCGACGCAACCCGTCGTGGGATCCGCACCGCTCGCGCTCGGGTTGCACTGCTCGGTGCCGTCGCAGAACAAGCCATCCTGGCACACCGAGTCCTGGATCACCGTCTGGCAGCTCTTGGTGGACTCGTCGCAGAACTCCTTGGTGCAGCTGAAGCCGTCATCCGCGCAGACGACCGGCGTGCCCGGCTGGCACACGCCATTGGCGTCGCAGGTCTCGACGCCGTCGCAGTACACGCCGTCATCGCAGTCGCTGCTGGTCTGGCATTGCGGAGCGGCGTCGCCCGCGTCACCCGCGTCCGTCGCCGCGTCGCTGCCCGCGTCGGCGCCGCTGCTGCCCGCGGTGCCCGCGGTGCCGCCACTGCCAGCGCTGCCGGCCGTACCGCCGCTGCCAGCGCTCCCGCCAGTGCCGGTGCCGCCCGTACCGCCGCTGCCAGCGCTGCCGCCGGCGCCGGTGCCGCCCGTACCGGCCGTGCCCCCGGTGCCGCCGGTGCTGGTACCGCCCGAACCGCCGGTGCTGGAGCCACCACCGCCGGCCGTGCCACCGACGCCACCGACGCCACCCGTGCTCGTGCCACCGACACCGCCAGCGCCCGCGCTGGCGTCCACGCCACCGCTGCCCCCGAGAGCGCCCGTGCCGCCGCTACCTCCCACAGCACCCGTGCCGCCGCTGCCGCCCACGGCACCCGTACCGCCGGTGCCGGAGCTGCCTCCCATTGCACCGCCGCCGCCAGAACCGCCCGTCCCGCTCCCGCCGAACGAGGTGCCGGCACTGCCATCACCCGCGCCGCCGGACCCACCGCTGGAGCTCGACTGCGGGCTGCTGCCACATCCTGTGCCGGCGAGTGCCGCCGCACAGATCCCTATTGCCAGTAGTCTCGCTCGCATGTGGCGCATCACCATCCCCCTCTGTTCGCACGATGGGCCGAAGAGCAGATTCAACCTACAAGACTACTTGTAGACGAACACACCTTTCAAGTCCTCGGTGGCGGAGATCGGGACGCCCGACTTGATCGAGACCGCACGGAGCTGGTAGAACATGCCGGGCGTCAGAGCGGGACCCGCATAGTCGAGCGTCACGTGCTGGTTTCCCTTGGGCCCGATAATCCCGGTCTGTTCCCAGACCTGGTTCCCCAGCGCGTCATAGATGTCGGCCGTGTAGCTGTCCTCGCTCGAGTCGTCTTCCCACTCGAAGTGCGGCGTGCCGCTCATGCTCGCGACATCGGGAGAAGGATCGGGCGGCGCGTAGACGGCCAACGCGCCGGTCACCTTGAAACCTTGCGATATCGCCTGGTTCGAACCGGAAACCGTGATGTGCACGATCTGCGTGCCGCCGATGCTGGTATCCGGGTCGCGCACCAGACCGTCGTTCTCGAACGCTGCGAGGACTACGTACTTCCCGTCGGGTACGTTGGGGATCGACCAGGCACCGCTCACGTTCTCGGCCTTCAGGCCGGGCGGCGCCTCGCCGCGAGCGACGTTCGGAACGAAGGTGTCCTCGACGACCAGGATCACCGAGGTCGTCGCGCCGCCGGGTGCGTTGACGATCTGCACCGTGCCGCTGACCGTGGCGGTCGCCTTGCCGAGCACGTCGAAATCGACGTTCTCCGTCGTGGCGCCCGCCTTCACGTCGGCCGTCGCCGGCTTCAGGTTCACGCCCGCTGCGTAGCCCTTCACGTCGACGGCGCCGGGGTTCACGTTGAAGACGGTGTACGCGCCGTCCTTGTCCGCAACGCCCGTGGAGCCCCCGGCCACGACCAGTGTGCCGCCGGGGCTGTCGCTCTTGACGTGGCCGGACACCACGCCCAGGCCCGCCGCATTCGCGAGCGGGATGAGGCCGATGTCGGTGGCCGTCGTCTTGACGACGGGCGGGTCACCCGTCGCCGCCGACATGTCCACTGGCAAGGCGGTGCGCGGCGCCTTGGGGAACGTGACGTATCCCGCCGCATCAGCGCGCAGCGTGTACTTGGTGTTGGGCGAGAGCTTCCCGGTCTTGTCCGTGCGCTGGACGGGAACCGTGAGCGAGTAGTTGCCGTCCTTGTCCGTCACCGCCACCCCCGAGACGGCTGCGCCGTTCACGTCGCGCGCCACGACGTCGGCGCCATCGATGCCCTTGGTCGTGGTGGTGTCGAACACCATGCCCTTCACGGTCACCGGCTGGAAGCAGCCCGGGTCCCCGCCGACAACCTGCTCGCAGACCTGGCCGGTCTTGCATCCTGTCTGATCCATGACCGAGCAGGGCTTTGCGTTGCTGCTGGACGGCGGTGGTTTGCTGCTCCCGCAGCCGCCGAGGAGCGCAAGCGAAAGAGCGAGCGAAAGAGCCTGTCGTGCGAACGATCCCATGCTGGACCTCCGTTGTCTGTTCAAGCGGGTATCGGCTTGCAGCAGCCGGTGATGCAGTAGTAGTTGGCAGGGCACGCTGCCTCGCCCGGTTGACCGCAACTCTGGTCGCCCGGAGCGCACTGATGAGCAGTACCGCTGTCCGGCGTGCAGCCAGCCGGAACCTTCGACCTGCCGATGCACACCTCGCACGGACCGCAGTCGTTGAAGCAGGACTTCACGGGCGTGCACGGGTGGCACTTCGTCGCGTCGCCGACGTTGGCCGCGTCACAGCTGCCGACGCCGTTGTCGGTGGAACCGAGCCAGACGAACTTGCCGCTCCCGGCGGGCAGCTCGCAACAGCCGAAACAGTCACACCCGTTCGGCGTCAACGGCCCGCAGTAGCCGGAGCAGGTGGGTGACTGCGTCTGCATGAGAGCCGAGCAGCTCTGCGACGTGCCCGGTATCGTCGCGTTCGCGTTGTAGGAGCACTTGTTGTCACCACTCGGCGGATAGTCGGGCGGCTTGGAGAGCGGATCGCAGCTCTGGCTCCAGAAGCAGTCGTCGTTGCCGGGTCCTGTGTCCTGGTCGAAGTAGCAGTCCTGACGGCAAGGCGCGTTGTTCTGCCCGGGGATCCCGCCGTAGTAGGAGTCCTCGGTGTTGTCGCACGGGCCCAGGCAGTCCGGATCCTGCGCGTCGGTCAGTCCGTCGTTGTCGTTGTCGAGGCCATCGCCGCACTGGTAGATGTGGCCCAGGCACGAGGTGACACTAGTCGGTGGCACGCCGGCCGTTCCGCCGCTTTTTGTTCCGGAAGCTCCGCCGGTGCCGACCGTCCCGGACGTTCCGCCGGATACGGCGCTAGCGTGGTCGGCGCCGACCTGCACGTTGTCCCCGCAAGCGGTGAAGGCCAGCCCACACGCCGCGAGCAGCCCACCGACCAGCAATACCCCGCGTGCCAGTGATGGCGGTCGGATAGATCGAAGACGCATGGATCCCGTGAAAAGCCAGCCGCACGCCCGTCAGTGGCATGGACCGGAGAAGTTTATCACCGGCTCCCTGACCCACCCCGCCGCGTCGCGTCAATCGCCTTCGACGGTGGCGCCAACCTTGCTTTCGTGGGCGGAATCCGGATACCGCTGCTTGAAGTCGTTGGCCTTCTTGCGGGCCTCGCTGGTCCGCCCGAGCCGGGTCAGAGCCTCGATCGCGATCACCTCGCGCTCCTGGGACAACGCCCCATGCGGATACAGGCGGCGGTGCTCCTCCACCAGCGCGAGGGCCCGATGCGGATCCGTCTTCAGCGCCGACTGGGCCGCCTGTAGTAGCGAGGCTTCCGGAGGCGCGGCCTTCTTCGCGGAATCACCAGCCGTCGCGGGCTCGGCGGGCTGCGCCTGCTTTGGCGACTGCGGTGCGGGCTCGGCGGGCTGCTCTGTAGCGGCGCTGGCTGCGGGCGGCAGGAGCGGTTGACGGGCGGCCGGTGGCGTTGCGGGAGCCGGCGCGGCTAGCGGCGCCGACGGCTGCCGGACCGGAGCGGGTGGCGGCGCGTTGCCGCGCGTCGCGAACCAGATCGCACTGCCGCCAACAAGGCCCGCCGCGACCAGCGCGGCGCCCACCTTGACGCCCAGTGCCACGCCTCCGGTCGCGCCGGCCGTCGCTCCCGAAGTCGACGCAGCACCCGCCCCCGCAGCGGTCCCGATAGCTGCCCCCCCGAGCAGCGGACCGAGCCGAGTCGCCACGCGCTTGAGCTGCGACTCGCTCGGAACATCCTCGCGGGCTGCCGACAGCAGGTTCCGGAGCTCTTCCGGCGCTTCGGAGCCATCTGTCAGGCGCGTCGGATCGCCGCTCATGACCCCTTCTCCTGGCCATAGACGCGCTGGGCGGCCGCCAGTACCAACTTGCGTGCGGCGTGCAGCCGGGAATACGCGGTCTGCAGCGGGCACCCCACAGCTTTGGCGATCTCCTTCATCGGGAGCCCCTCGATCTCGTAGAGGACGAAGACGGCGCGCTTGTCTTCGTCCAGCTGATCGAGCAGCGCGGAGAGCAGCGCCCGCGCCCGGCCGCGCTCGTAGTCGTCGACCTGCGTGGGCTCGACGGCGCGGGACGGCAGGTCCGCCACGGGAAGCTCGCGGCGTACGTGGGCCCGCCGGCGCCGATCCGATGCGACGCGCAGGCAGATTCCGTAGATCCACGTCTTGAGCGACGAGCGCCCCTCGAAGCCATCCAGCTTGCGGTGGATGGCCACGAAGACATCCTGGCACGAGTCCTCGATGTCCGATTCCGGGACACCGAGATGGCGCAGGGTACGCCATACAAATGCTGCATGCTCATCGAAGACCTGACGGAGCGTGGGGCGGGAGGCGGCCATCATCGAGTGCGCTCCACTCTCCGGCTCGCCCACCGAAGTGCGTGGGTGTTCATCTGTGAGTGGGGCCTGCCGGGTCACGTTATTACCGCCTGCCCCAGCCTACGCCGACGAGCACCTCTGCGGTACCGACCACCGGCGCCATCCGGTAGAGCTCTTCCGTGCGGCCGTTGGCCCGGGTCGCCACGAAATGATCGCGGGATAGGGGCGCTTCCAGCCCCACCCCCGCACCGAGCAGGAGCGGTCCGACCAGCCGGGCCGTCAGCCGCGCCTTCATTCCCGGATTGTAGACGACGCGCGGCTCTCGGTGGTCCTCGTCGAAGCCAAAGCCCTCCGCGACCAGGCGCCCGACCCGCTGTCCCACGCAGCCCCGGAAGCGGACGCGCGCGGAACCCAGCTGCAGCGGACACAGGTACAGGCCCACGCTGGCGAGCGAGAACCGGCTGCCCGAGCCGCCACTCGAGGAGTCGGCGCGGCGGGTCATCCACAGCTCGCCATCGAGCTCGGTAAACCAGAACCCGGGCGGCTGCACTCCGACGCCGACGCCCAATCCAAGGGCCGCACCGGGCATCAGCCCGAGAGCGGCGACGCCCCGCGCATCCGCCTCGAAACCCCACGGACTTCGTGGGGCCGGAGTCCCGCGCGGCAGTTGGATGGGCGTGGTGCGGGGCGCGGCCGTTGGTGGAGCGCTCTTCGCCGGAGGCGCAGGCAGTTCCTCGCGCGGGATGTCGATCATCAGGGCCACGATCAGGGCGAGCGATGCGTCGAGCGCCGAGCAGTCCTCGGCGCGCGTGGACAGCGTGCGCTTGCCCATCGGTTGACCCGCGGCACTCTCGAGAGCGAGGTCGGCGGTCCAGCCCTCACCCCCGGCTGCGGGTTCGAGCTGGGCGTGGACCACGACATCCGCCTGCTTCGTGGGCACGAACACGCGACGGCCCAGACGCGATTCCACAGCCTTGGTGAGCGCGGCCGGGGCCACGCAGTGCTCGGCACCGGGCCCACGCCGCCAGTCGAGAGCCGCCCGGACGGGCGGCGCTGGCTCGGCCTTTGCCACGGCACCCGCGAGCAACACCAGAGCCGCGGAGAGCGTGGCCAGGACCCGCATGAGCACGACTCTCCCCCGCCTGCCCGGCGCAAACAAGGGCCTGACCGCCCGCTGCGACAGGGACGCCTCGCCAAAAGCTCTTTGCCAGCCGCCGTCTTCCTGGCCACTCTCCGGAGCGGCAGCGACGCATCCCGGGATGCGACGGAGAAAGGAACGCCGATGGGACTCCTCGAAGGCAAGACCGCAGTGGTCACGGGCGCGGGCAATGGCATCGGGCGTGCGACGGCGCTGCTGTTCGCCCGCGAGAGCGCGAACGTCGTGGTCAACGACGTCGGCGGCGCGCGCGACGGCAGCGGCAACGACTCGGCGGCCGCCGACCAGGTGGTCGACGCCATCCAGAAGGCGGGCGGCAGCGCCGCCCCGAACTACGACAGCGTGGCGACGGAAGACGGCGCGGAAGCCGTCATCCAGACTGCGCTCGATCGCTTCGGACAGCTCGACATCCTGATCAACAACGCCGGCATCCTGCGCGACAAGACGCTCCTGAAGATGGATCTCGACATGTGGAACGCCGTCCTCCGCGTGCACCTCGACGGCACCTTCCTGTGCATACGCGCGGCGGCGCGTCACATGAAGAGCACGGGCGGACGCATCGTGAACACGACGAGCGTGTCGGGCATGTTGGGGAATTTCGGACAGACCAACTACTCGGCCGCCAAGGCTGGCATCTACGGTCTGACACGCACCGCGTCGATCGAGCTGCAGCGCTACGGAGTCACGGTCAACGCCGTTGCGCCGGTGGCGAAGACACGCATGACCGAGGATCTGCCGATGTTCGAGAAGCTCGATACCCTGACGCCCGAGCACGTGGCGCCCGCCCATTTATTCCTGGCCAGCGACCTGTGCGGCGACCGCACCGGGGCCGTGCTGGCCGTCGCAGGCGGAAAGATGAGCATCTACAAGGTCGTGGAGAGCCCGGGGAAGTTCAAGGAGGCCGACGCCGGCGTGTGGTCCGCGCACGAGATCGCCGAGCACTGGGACGCGATCAGCAAGCTGTAGCGCGCCGGGAGCCGATTCTCCCGGGATTCCAGTGCAACTCGCAATCGAACAACCGGCCAGCGCGCGTTGCTGGCCCAGAGGGCGGGTGTTAGGTTTTCTGATGCGAGGGGGCGACAGGAATCGTTTCCCGGACCCCACCACCAACTCATGCCGCGCGATTCCAACATACCGTTGTTCCTGTGGATCGCGGCGGCAATCGTCGCGCATCTGGTGTGGGGAGGAGGAGCGGACCGCGTCGCGCATGTGCTCGAGGAACAGCTGGACCTGCACCGCTTCGCTCTCGCGGTGCAGCGCCACGTGCGGATGCAGGATCAGCCGATCCAGGTCGCGCTGCTGGACCAGACCGACAAGCCGAAGCCCAAACCGCCCGAGGTGGACAAGGAACAGCCGCCGGAGAAGGAGCCCGAAAAGGACCCGGAGAAGGAGCGCGACAAGAAGAAGGTAAAGCACCAGGACACGAAGAAGAAAGAGAAGAAGCACGAGAAGAAGGCGAAGCCCATCATCGTGCCGAAGCTGCTACCGGCTAGACCTGCTCCGAAGAAGCACGGAGACAAGAAGGCGAAGCCGCCCGCGCCGCTGCCGAAAATCAAGCACCACAGTCGCATCGCGGTCCGGCAGCACGTCAAGGACAAGCAGAAGGACAACCCGACGGCGGAATTCATCGCCGACCAGGCCAACACCGTCGCCAAACAGACGCAGGCGCGCATCACCTCGACGGATCAGAACGACGCGCACCCGACACCCGGTGGGCACCACTCGGGTCCGAACAGCCAACCGGGCGACTCCGATCACACGAAGATCGCGCAGTCGGAAGACCGCCCCGGGGCGCCGGATCTCGCTCCCAACGACCCGGGAAACGACCAGCCGAAGAAGGTGGCGATGGCCCAGGCCAAGCCACCGCCCGCGGCGCGGCGGCCCGCGCAGGCCGAGCGTCCCGCGCGCGCGCCCGCGAGGAGCTCGACCCGGCCGGCCCAGAACGGACAGAAGGCGCAGAAGGCCGTGGCCCCGACTCCCGCCTCGCCGGATACGGAGCACGCGCCTGGAGGGAGCTTCAGCGTTCCCGAAGCCGCGCCTGCGAGGCCGGGGCACAAGGCCCGCAAGGCGCGCAAGAAGCGACTTCCCCCCGCCGGACCCACGATCCGCTCGGATTGCTGGGGCTGGGTGCACCCGGACGCACCAAGGACGGCGTCCAGCTCAACCTGACGCCCAGGGCGGCGCTGGCGATCATCGGCAGGAAAGAGCTCAGGCGCGAGCGCCGCCTCGATGCCCAGCGGCGCAAGAGCGCACACCTCGGCTCGTGGAAGTCCATCGGGATCAAGCGCTGGCGCTCCGCGATCGAGAACTACGTGCCCAGCGTGAAGCCCGGCAACCAGACCGCCCTGAACACCGCGCGCGTTCCGTTCGCAAGCTACATCAACGGGATCCACAACCGCCTGCACCCGATCTTCGCGGACTCGTTCCTGGCTTCGCTCGACAATCTTCCGAAGAGCAACCCGATGAACAACCCGGACATCAGCACGAACATCGAGATCGTGCTGAGCCAGGACGACGGACACATCGTGCGGATGGGTGTCACCAAGACGAGCGGGGTCACCGCATTCGATGTCGCGGCGCTCGAGTCGGTGCAGAGGGCGTCCCCGTTCGGGACGCCGCCGACGGCGATCATCTCCCCCGACGGCCGGGTGTATCTGCACTGGGAGTTCTACCGGAACCCCTATTACGCCTGCTCCACGTACTTCGCGCGCCCGTTCATCCTCAAGGTGACGCCGAAGCCGGCAGCCCCGGACGTGCAGCCGCCACCCACCCACCCCTACGACCCGAAAGAAAAGCCCGGCCACGACCAGCGCCACGGACGCCGCCTGCCGGTCAAGCCGGAGCTGGAAAAGCACGCGGCGCTGAGGTAGACCGGCGCGAAGCCGGGATCGCGGCGGAAGTACCCGGCGCCTGATCGATCCCGGACGGATCGTGCCCCGCAGAGGCCGCGTTTGACCAGCTCCCCCGAATCCCGCGAAGCGCCACGACCTGTTTCCGGATCGGAGCAGAGCGGTCACGAACCGGAGCGCGACAGGCCCACACCCGACGGGGCCGTCGTTTCGAGCGTCGCGGGGCTCGGCGGCGGACTGCTCCGCGCGATTGCCGCGCTCGCGCTCGTGGCCACGGTGACCGCGCGCGGGCTGGCTCCCGCGCTGCCTGGCTCCGCCGCGGGCATCGCTGGATGGATCCGCGCGTCGGAGACCACTGCGATGCTGCTGTCGCAGATCCTGGTCGTGAGCGGCGCGCTGGTGGTGTTCCGGTTGCTCATCCGCACGCTCCGGCAGACCGAGCTCGGCGTCGTCTACCGGCTGCTGGCGGTTCCGCTGGGGGCCGCGGCACTCACCATCATCATGGCCGCGGCCCAGTCGTCCGAGCGCCCCGGTGTGGCACTCGGGCTGGCCGTGATCACGTCCATCGTGGCCATCGCGGCAACGTTTCCCACGCTCGCTGCGCCGCGCACACGGGCGGCGGGCTTCGTACTGGGCGTCGTGGGCACCGCGTCTTTCGTCCACGTTCTGGCACGCCTGCTGGCGATCCGGGCGAGCGAACAGGCGCTCGCCTCGCTGTTCAGGGTGGCCGAAAGCGTCTCCACGCTGAGCTTCGCGCTCGACGTGGCCAGTATCGCGCTGGTCGCCGTCTGGCTCGGGGCGCACAGGAGGTCGCGGGCCATCGTGGTCGGCGGCGTCCTGGTCGGTCTGTCCGCCCTCGTCGCCTGGGGCGCGGTCCGCGGCTCGGGCGAGAGCGCGGCGCTCTGGCAGGTGCTCGCGTCGCGGTCCCTGGCCGGCATGACGCGGCACCCCGCACCGATGGTGCTGGCACCGCTGCGCTACTCGGTCGAGCTTCTGGCGCTCCTGGTCGCGGCCGTGGCGCTCGTTCTGCCCGGACGCAATGCCCCGGTACAGGCGCTCTTCGCCCTGGCTCTGCTGGCGCGCACTTCCACGGATATTCCACTCTGCGCGCTATGCCTGCTGATCGCCGCGTTGCTGGGCCCGCTCGCGTCGCTTGCAGAGCGGACCGTCGCCTCCGCGGAGCCGGCGGAGCGTGGCGCCTATCGAACGGCAAAGGACCCGCCGAACGACGCCAGCGTGGACGACTAGCTAGCGCCTACACAAGAAGCCGAGCGCGGGGATCGCCAGGCACACGCCGGCGAACAGCAGCCACGCCCACCAACGCATCACGAGCTGGCGCGGAGCCATCGGACGCGGGGCGGCTCACAGAGCGCTGACGACCAGCGCTCCGAACACCAGCACCAGGTACGGCAACGAGGCGAAGAACAGCGAACGCGCCCAGCGCGGTCCCGCTTCCGCCCTCAGGCCGTAGATGCCCCAGCCCATGAACGCGCCGGCCAGTGCTCCAATCGCTACCAGATACACCGGGCCGGCCATGCCGATGAACGCGGGCAGCAGGCTGGCCGCGAGCAGAAGCAACGAATAAAGGACGATGGCCCGCTTCGCGAACGGAAGGCCGCGTGCAGCGGGCATCACGCGAAGACCCGCGCGCTCGTATTCGCGCTGCCGGAAGATGGCGATCGCGAGGAAATGGGGCAGCTGCCAGAAGAACAGGATCGCGAACAGCGCCAGCGCCCGCGGATCGAGCGCACCGGTCACCGCAGCCCAGCCGATGAGCGGTGGGATAGCCCCCGGGACGGCGCCGACATGGAGCGCGTACGGCGTGACCCGCTTGAGCGGCGTGTAGACGAGCACGTAGCTTACGAGCGCAACCGCGGCGAGGAGCCCGCTCAGCGGATTGACCGCGAAGGTGAGCAGCGGCAGCCCCACCAGCGCCAGCGCGACCCCGAACCACAATGCGACCTCCGGCGCCAGGCGCCCGGACGGCAGCGGCCGCGTACGGGTCCGCTCCATGGCACGGTCCGAATCACGCTCCAGATACATGTTGAGCGTGTTCGCCGCCGCCACCACGAGCACTGTCCCGACCAGCGCCAGGAGAAGCCGGAGCGTCGCGATGTGCCCCGGAGCGACGAGCGCTCCGCAGAAGGTCGTCACGATCACGAGACGCGTGACACCCGGCTTGGTGAGCTGGACGAGAGACTGGATGACGCCAAGCGCGTCACGTGATGTCGTCGCCGTTCCGGCGCTACTGCTCATACCGATTGTTCAGCGCTGGGGGAGACGGGGAAGTGCACGCGCCAGCCGAGAGCGCCCGCCCCAAGCGGCGGGATGGGGGTTCGTGGGGGTCCCTGACCTGCGTCGGGCCCCGCAGGGCCGCGCATGAGAGACGCCGACGACGGCGGATATAGTTCATGGCGCGCGAGACTGCCAGCCGCGAATCCCCGGCCGGCGCATCCGCCCGGATTTGTCGCGGTTCCCGCCGCCTGAACAGGCGCTCATGCCCAGGTCCCGCCCCGGAATTGTCCCCCGGCCCGCCAAGCTGTGGCAGATCACCCCACGAGTTGGAGAGCAGCGTGTCCTGGATCAGCATTTCGGCGGTGATCGGTTTCCTCGGTGTGGCGTTCGGCGCGTTCGGCGCGCACGGGCTCAAGGGACGGGTGCCGGAGAACCTGCTCGCCGCCTACCACACCGGCGTCCTGTACCACCTGATCCACGCCGTCGCGCTGCTAGCGCTCGCGCTCTACGGCCGCGCCACATCCACAGCCATCGGAGTTCCGGCCACGCTGCTGGCAGCGGGGATCGTCCTGTTCTCCGGCTCGCTCTACGCGATGGCGCTGACCGGCATGACCCGGCTCGGCATCATCACCCCGTTCGGCGGACTGTGCTTCCTTGCCGGCTGGGTGATGATCGCAATCCGGCTGCGCTAGGCGCGGTCGGTCATGCCGGTGGCGGCTAGCGCTCGGCGTTCTGTACGGCGGCCTTCAGTGCAGCCAGCGCTTCGTCGATCACGCTTTCCGCAGCGGCGTAGGTGAACCGGATGTGCCCCGGCGCACCGAAAGGCTCGCCCGCCACAGCGGCGATGCCGCACACGTCGAGCTGCCACAGCGTGACATCGTTCGCACTGGCGAGCGCTTTGCCCTGGTGCTTGATGCCGTACAGGCCGGTCACATTCGGGAAAGCGTAGAAGGCGCCGCGCGGCATACCGCAGCTGACGCCGTCGATGCTGTTGAGGCCGTCCACCATGCGCTTGCGACGCGCGGCAAAGATGTCGCGCATCCGCCGCACTTCGTCCCGGGGGCCGAGCAGCGCCGCTTCCGCCGCCCACTGGGCGACCGCCGCGGGATTGGTGGTGGATTGTCCCTGCAGCTTGGCAACTGCCTTGGCCACGTGCGGGGGCGAGATAGCCCAGCCGATGCGCCAGCCGGTCATCGCGTAGCTCTTGCTCACGCCATCGACCACGATGAGGCGATCACGGAGCCCGGGAGCGAGCTTGCCCAGCGACACATGTTCGAATCCGTCGTAGACAAGGTCCCCGTAGATCTCGTCGGTAATGACGAACACGTCGTGGCGCTCGAGCACCTTCGAAAGCTCGCCAAGCTCCGCGGCGTCGTAGGCTGCGCCAGTGGGGTTGGACGGCGAGCAGAGGATGACCGCCTTGGTCTTCGGCGTGATGGCTGCATCGAGCTCGGCAGGTGTGAGCCGCCAGCCGTTGTCGGCGGATGCCTTGGCGATCCGCGGCACCGCGCCGCACAGCTTGACCTGCTCCGGATAGCTCACCCAGTACGGCGCCGGGATGACCACTTCGTCGCCAGGGTCGAGCAGCACCATGGCGAGATTGAACAGCGCGTGCTTGGCGCCGACGCTGACGCTGACCTGATCGACCGTCGGCTCCCAGCCGCGATCACGCCGGGTTGCCTCGCAGATCGCTGCCTTCAACGACGGCGTCCCCGTCGCGGGCGTGTAGTGCGAGCTCTTGTCGATGGCTTTCGCCGCTGCCTCGCGGATGAAGGCCGGGGTCTCGAAGTCCGGCTCGCCCACGCCAAAGGTGTAGATCTTGCGGCCGGCGGCGCGCAGCTCGGCTGCGCGAGCGGTCATCGCAAGCGTGGCACTCGGCGACACGGCGTCGAGACGCTTTGCGAGGGTGGTGGCCACGGCTAGGCCCTCTTTTCCTTTTCTGCGTACTCCTCTTCTTCTTCTTCATCGTCGTCCTCGTCCTCGTCACGCGGCGGACGGCGCTTCTTCGCGGGCAGGCGCTTGGGCGCCTGCTTGCTGGACTTGCCCTTCACGCGCTTCTTCTGGCGGGGACGCTCTTCTTCTTCGTCGTCCTCCTCGTCGTCCTCGTCGAGCTCGGAGATCCCCTTCTTGAAGTTCTTGATCCCCTCGCCGAGCCCCTTTCCGATTTCGGAAAGGCGACCCGCTCCGAACAGGAGCAGCACGATGAGAGCGACGATGACGATCTGCCAGGGACCAACGGACATTTTCCGACTCCAACCGCCCGCGTGGAGCGATGCGATGGCGCTTCCCTAACACCGTGCCCCACGCCGGGCAACGCCCCGGCGGACCAGGGCCAGAGCCAGCGCGAGAACCAGCGCCGCGGACATGCCGGCGAGCGGAACCAGGACATACATCGCCCCCGACGCCCCCCCGCGATCGATCATGTGCAGGACGGAAAGCGCCGAGACCGCCGACGCGCCTCCGAGGGCCGTCGCCCTGAGCCGCCCCGCGATACGGTACTGGAGCGCGAGCCAGGCGACGAGCAGCGCCAGCAGTGCGGCAGTGATTCCGACGAGCAGGGCACGAACCGGCACCGACAGCTTGTCGGGATGACCCCAGGCGGACAGGCCGGAAACATCTGCGCGGCGCACGTGCAGAGCCAGCGCCGGAAAGCTGCCGCGACGTCGCGTCGACAGCCGCAGATCGGCGAGGTGGAAGCTACGCAGGTCGGCGCTCGGATGCAGCTCGGTGGCCGTGAACCAGACGCTCCCGTCCTTCACGCCGGGCAACGCTCCGGTCACTCGCGGCGTCCGGCCCGGAAAGCACAACCAGCTCACTCCGACCATGGGCACCAGCACGCTGCGCGGTTTTCCGAGGCCGCTGCAGCCGCGCCGCCCCTGTTGGATGAGGTGTTCGGCGAACAGACCCGGGTTCGCCGAGTCGGCGCCCCATGCGACACAAGCCAGATAGCCGGCCAGCGCCAGGGCGAAGAGCCGCCCCGAGCTGCCGAGGACCAGTCGGAGCGGCGAGGCACCCAGCGAAAGCAGGGCCCGCGCCTCGCCGCGTTCCACGAGGACCGACGCCCCGGCCGCGAATCCGGTGGGCACACCGACCAGCAAGGCGGTTTCCACCGCCACCGCCGCCAGGGCCTTGGCGAACGGCAGTGCAACCCCCACCGGTACCTCGGGCGCCATGAGCCACGGCAGCAGGCGCACCAAGCCGGCGGAGAGCGCGGCCGCCAACACCAGGGCCATGGCGAGCAGGCTCGCGCGCCAGCAGTAGCGGCCGAGCGGCCCGCTTCCGGACATGGGCAGAAGAGTAGAATGAAAGGCGCCCTCCCGCCCGGCCGAGCGCCTGGACTCGTGCGGCCGGACACTGAATCTCTGTGCACCCCTAGGGCCCCTCTTCCCCACGGCACGCGCGGTGTTATGCTCGCGAGGCCCCGGAAGCCCCGGGCCTGCCTAGACTTGGCTGGAGGGAACACATGCGCTTGATTCGGTCGGTCCCCATAGCTGCGCTCCTCGTTGCGAGCGCCACGGTGTTCATGCCGCGCTCGGCGCACGCCCAGGAAGTGTCTCCGACCGGCAAGGGCATCACCGGCGGCGCGCTGCTCGGCGCGGAGGCGGTGACCTTGACCGAGGCTGCGATAGGCGTGAAGCCCGCGTGGCCGTACATCGTCGGCGGCATCGTCGGCGCCGGCGGCGGCGGTGTGGGTGGATACTTCGCCGAGAAGAGCGACACCAAGCTTTCGCTCTACCTCCTGGCGGGCGGCATGGCATTGGTGATCCCGACCACGGTGGCTATCCTCAGTGCAACCGCCTACAGCCCCCCCGCCAACTACACAGAGGACAAGGGCCCGAGCGGTGAGCCCGTAGCCGAACCGCCGCAACCGACGAACGGAGCGGCGCCCAGCACGGCCCCCGCTACGACGCCTCCCACCTCTCGTGTCCATCGCGCGCGCCAGCGTCGAGTGGCGCTTCTGCCGCGTCGCGAGCGGCCGCTGACGCTCTACCGCCCCGTGCTGCCCCCCGCGTTGATCGGCCTTGAACCCCGCGGTCTCACTTTGAGTGTGCCCGCGGTCGAGGTGCGGGACACCTTCAGCCAGAGCGAGCGGCTGCGCTATGGGATGAAGGAGCAGACCGAGCTCCACGTCCCGGTCTTCAACTACGTTTTCTAGCCGTCCGCCGGAGAGAACCACTTGGTTCGTCGGGGCTGTTGCCGTAACATGCCAATGCTGCGGTTATGGGGGTATTTTCCCCACCGCAGATAGCTAGAAGCACTACATGGCACAGCCAGCTCCGCAGAGATCCGGCACATCGAAAGGTCGAGGCGGGGACGATCCCTCGCTGGGCAAGGTAATCGCGGGTCGGTACCGCCTCGAGGCGCGTATCGGCGAGGGCGGGATGGGCATCGTCTACCGCGCCCGGCACGTCCTCATCGACCGCGTGGTGGCGGTCAAGCTGATCCGGCCCGACCTGCGCGGCGAGACGCACCTACGCGCGTGGATGCTGCGCGAGGCGCGCGCCGCCAACCGGGTCGACCACGCACACATCATCGACATCCACGACATCGGCGAGACCGACGAAGGCGAGCTGTATCTCGTGATGGAGTATCTGGTCGGGACGCCGCTGTCCTCGGAGCTGGCGCGCGGCCCGATGCCGATCCAGCGCGGCGTGGACATCATCGAGCAGATGGGCGCCGCGCTCGCGCGCGCCCATGACCTGGGTGTCGTGCATCGCGATCTGAAGAGCGACAACATCCTTCTCACGGCGCGCGGCGGCCGGAAGGACTTCGTCAAGATCCTCGACTTCGGTCTGGCAGCGCTGGCGCATGACCCGCGCCTCGCTCCCAAGGGCGCCGTGTTCGGCACCCCCGAGTACATGTCGCCGGAACAGGCCCGCGGGCGAGCAGGCCGGACCGCAATCGGATCTGTACGCGCTCGGCGTGCTGTTCTTCGAGATGCTGACCGGGCAGCTCCCGTTCCGCGCCAGCGATCGCGACACGCTGCTCGAGATGCAGCGCAGCGCTCTGCCCCCGCGTCCGAGCACTGTCCGCAAGGATTGCCATCCGGTCGCCGAGCGCATCGTGCTGAGGCTGCTGGAGAAAGACCAGCGCAAGCGCTACCGCGACGGCCATCACCTGCTGGAAGAGCTGAAGGCACTGCAGCGCTCGCTGCCGAGCATCAGCTGGGACAAGGAGAACAACGAGGCTCCGGTCGCACCGCCGCCGCCGCCACCACCACGCTCTCCGGGCGTGGTGGAGTGGGCGAGCCGGACAGGCCTTTTCGCACGCATGGTGGCGCGCGCGTATCCGTCGGGCGACGCGCCCACCGAGGTCGCCCAGGCGCTGGCCGCACTGTGGGACCTCGCGGCCAAGGCCAACGGCCTCGAGGGCGAGATCGCCAGCCACACCCGCAAGCTCGAGGCGCTCGAACGCCGCGGGCGGGCGCTGCGCGCCGAGATCGGCCGCAAGGTCGAGGAGCTCGCCCAGGAGGAATCGCGAGCGCTACGCGACGCGGCGGCCTACGGCGAAGAAGAAGAAGCGGCCCGCCGCGAGCTCGCCCGTCTGAACGAGCAGGCGCGCGAGCTTACCGGCAAGGCGGACGAAGCCGAGCGTGACGGGTCGGGGACACGCGCGGTCTACGAGCAGGCGGGCGCAGCCCGGGCGATGGTCGAGGCGAAGAAGCAGTGGATGCAGACGCGCGAAGCCCGCCGCGTGGGACGCGAGGCGACGGCGCGCGATCTCCGCCGGCAGATCGAGGAGCTGCGCGATCAGCTGTCGCGCTACGCCGAAGCGATGGAAGAGGACCTGGCGTCAGGCCGCGAGAAGGTCGCAGCCCGCTCGCGGGAAGGCCTGAAATACGAGAAGGCGTTCCAGGAAGCGTCCCACGTCCTGGTCAACCACCTGAAGGGCAAGCCGGAGTGCCGCGATCTGATGGCGGAGCTGACCACGAGCGGCGGCGACTCCAACGGCAACCAGGGCAGCTCCGTGCGCAACAACAACGCGCGCGCCGCCAGCTGATTCCGCGCGCGTCAGGCCGGTAGCTTCGCCGTCAGGAACGAGCGGAGCTTCACGAGGTTCTTGGGATCGCGCGCGAAGCTGGGCGGTACGTAGCCGTCGGCCCACACCTTGACCTCGCGCACGAACTCGCTCTGCACCGCGTCGTCGCCGAGGATGTCGTCGACGCTGCGTCCACGCGCCGATGTCTTGTCCAGCCCGGCCACGTACGACTCGAGCCGCGAGTAGTCATCGCCCAGAAACTCGCGCACGAGCTCGGCTTCCGCGGAGAGGCGCAAAAGCGTACCCGTGGAATCGGCGTCGGCCCCTTCGCCGCCGGCGGAGACGCGGAGCACGAACGCATCGTCGATGAATCCGAGATCCTCGATACCGTCGGGGATCAGATCCAACGACTTGAACAGATAGTTGAGCGCGCCGGCGACGCGCCGGCGTGCCGCCTCGGGCAGATCCGGAGTGCCGATCAGGGCCACCAGCGCACGGGCGTCGTCCCCCAGTTCTTTGAGCCAGCCTGGGAATGCATCGAGAAAGCGCGATTCGAGCTCGGCCATGACGGGTTTCGTACCATCGACCCTGCGCCGCGAAAACCGAAAACGAAATGCCCGGCTAGGGACCATCCGGCTCGTGGCAGAGCACCCGCAACGCGTTCTCGTGGAACACCTTGGACACCTCGCCGCGATCGAACCCGGCCTTCAGGAGTGCGGACGCGAGCGCCTGGAAGTGCGCTGCGCTCCCGAGCGCACGCGGCGGGCGGATGCCCCCTTCGAAGTCGGAACCGATGGCGACGTGCTCGATGCCGGCAACCTTCACCAGGTGCTGGACGTGCCGCACAACGTCGTGGAGCGTGGCGCGTCGCCCGACGGCCAGGAACGGCGAGTGGAAGTTCACGCCGATGACGCCTCCCGATTTTCCGATGTCCCGGATCTGCGCGTCCGTCAGGTTGCGGGGATTGTCCGCCAGCGCGCGTGCATCGGAGTGGCTCGCCACGACGGGCACGCCCCGGGCCAGCGACAGGTCGATCATGTCCCGGGTCGCGGCGTCGGACGCGTGCGATACATCCAGCACCCCACCGGCCGCGATCACGCGCTCGGCGACATTGCGTCCCTTCGCCGTCAGGCCCCGCTTCTCGTGGTGGCCGCTGCCCGACGATGTCGCGAGGTCGTTGTCGTAGCTGTGCACCAGCCCGAACAGCCGCACCCCACGCGCCACCCAGCGCGTCACAGCCGACGGATCAGCCGCAAGCGGGTTGGCGTTCTCGAAGGAGAGCCAGGTTCGTACGCGTCCCTTCGCAGGGCGACAACCAGGCAGCGCGTACGGCGGCGTGCGCGTCAACAGGTCGAACACGCTCTGGTAGGAACTCTCCAGATCCCGCATGCGCGGCCCGGTGGGCGAGACGTTCCGCGGGATGTACAGCGGCAGGACCACGCCAGCGACGCCGCCAGCCTGGATCTCGCTGGCCACGTACTGACCGACGCCGTGATCGAAGGAGTGCCCTTTGTAGTTGGTCTCGTAGGACAGATCGACGTGCAGATCGACCACGCCGATCGGAGCCCGCTGCACGTCGGCAGCAGCCAGCGGCAGCGGCAGGAGCAGGAGCGTCAACGCGCCGGCAAGCGCCGCGGAGACCAGGCGCGATCCGCTCACAGCTTCCCCGCCACGAACCCGACGACGAACCCGATTGCCAATGCCAGGAACGTGATCGCGAGCGCGAGCACCAGCGATACCCGCCGGGGATGGTGCGCGGGAGACACGACCTGGACCATCGGCGCAAGCGTGTGAGCGGGTGGAGGGACGCTGCCCGCGGAAATCGCCGTGTCGGTGCGCGGAAAGCGAGGCGGCGGCTCGGACACCGCTGAACCAGCAGGCGGCGACCAGCCCGCCGGGGGGGGCGCCGATGGCATCAGGGTGCTCGCCGGGATGGCCTGGAAATGGCTCTCGGGCATGTGCCCCTCGCGCGCCACGGCGAGGAGCGCGGCGGCCATTTCCTGCGCGCTCTGGAAACGGTCCGCGGGCTCGCGCGCCAGGGCCCTCTGGAAGAACGGCCCCCAGTGGGCGTACTGGGGCGCCACCTGTTCGATGGGGGCCGGATCGTTCGTCAGGACCTGCGTGATCCGGGCAAACTCGTTCTCCGCCTGGAACGCCGGAGTGGCGGTCAGCATCTCGTAGAAGATGATGCCCACGCTCCACAGGTCGGAGCGCTCGTCGGCGTCCTTCGAATTTCTGACCTGCTCGGGGCTCATGTAGCCCGGCGTGCCCAGAAGCATCCCGGTTCGCGTCTTGCGCTGCATCCCACCGGCCGCGTCCATCACGCGGGAGAGGCCGAAGTCGAGCAGCTTGACCACTATCGTTCCCGACGCGTCCTGCGCCAGGAACACGTTGTCGGGCTTCAGATCGCGGTGCACGACGCCCGCGGCATGGGCTGCGCCTAGCGCATCGAGGATGCTGTGCGCGATCGGCGCGGCCTGCTCCACGGGCACGCGCCCGCGGTTCATGCGGGCCGAAAGCGGCCGACCCTGGAGCAGCTCGACCACGAGATAGGGCGTTCCGTCCTCGGCACGCGCCGCTTCATAGACCTTGGTAACCCCGGGGTGATCGATGCGCGCGCCGGCCAGCGCCTCGGTCAGGAAGCGTTCGACAATCTCCTGCTCGTCGCAGAACTCGCGGCGCAGGAGCTTGATGGCGCACCGGCCCTCGCCCTGCAGGCTCTCGGCTTCGAACACGAGCCCGAGCCCGCCGGAGCCGATGTGACGCACCAGCCGCCAGCGCTGTCCGAGCACCGCTCCAAGCAGAGCGTTGGGGTCGTCCTCAGCAGCCATGCCGGATCGCTACAGGCAGCAGTAGGTGACGGCGCCGGTCGTCTGGATACTTCCGGTAGGCTGTCCGCCGGACGGCGTGCACGTTCCGGCGACGACGGCGGGGGCCTTCGTGTATTGCCCGCCCCAATCGCCTTTGTTGTCCGTAAGCGACCAGTCGAGCAGGTTGGACACATCGACGCAGCTCGTCGAATTGACGACCTTGTTGCCCTGGCAGACCGGGTATGAACCGCACTTGCAGACATGATGATCGTAGAAGGTGTACTCCCCCGGGCTGCACACGATGCCCGACTGCACCGGCGTGCAGGTGCACGCCGCACAGCCGCGGGTGTCGGTCGCGTCCTGGTAGCCGACAAGCCGCGTGCTCCATCCAGGCGGGCAACTCTGCTCGCCCGCCTTGCGGATGCAGACGCTGCCGGAGTATGCGCCGCTGCCCGGAGCGGCACACGATTGGCCCAGCACGCACCCGCCGCCCGTGGTGCGGGGAGCACCACACGCGTACAGCCAGCGACCCCAGGGCTGCTTGACGCTGAGCTCTCCACCCGACGGCGGACATGATCCTCCGCTGGCAGGCGCAGGGGCCTCCAGCCGACATGAAAGCTCGGAGGGGTAGCCGACCTGGCTGCAGGACTGGAACTTCGCGCTCCAGTCCGTCGCGCCGTTGCAGTCCTTGTTCTGGGAACAATCGATTCGCGCTGCGGAGCACGCACCCGTCAAGGCCCCGCACGTGCACGGCGTGCACGCTGTGGAACCGGGATTCGACAAGTACTTCTCTGGCGGGCTGCCGTCGGGGCACGAGGGCGGCGTGTTCGTGGTGTCGAAGGGATCGCCCGCCGTGCGGAAGTAGCCCTCCCAACCGGAAGGCGGACTCTTCTTGCACGTGTAGCCGGCGGTCTGGCAGGCGGGGTCGCCGCAATCCACGAAGCCGTCCCCGTTGTTGTCCTTCTGGTCGAAGCAGTTCTCCTGCCCTGCCGAGCCGCCGTCGGGGGCGCCGCCGACGGCACCGGTGCCGGAGGATCCGCCGGTGCCGGAAGTCCCCCCGTGCCCGCCCCCACCTGCACCTCCAGCCGCCCCACCACCACCGGGGCCGCCGTCTAGACCCGTCGAGCTTCCAGTGCTCGTCGCGTTCGTGTCGAGCGAGCACGCGGGCGCTCCAGCCGCGACGAGCGCGGCAAGCAGGAGGCGGGACAGCGAGCGGAAGCGGCCAACGGACATGACAAGCCTGGGCTTGAAGATAGCACGCAGCGCTGGCCGTCGGCGCGCTGACTTCCCGCCGCGGGGCGTGACGCCGATCATCGTGGGCCCCGCGCAATCTGGCTTGCGGACAGCAGCGCACCGCGTGCATGGTGCCCGGGGTGATCCGGCTCGTCGCACTGATCGGCGTCCTGGCAATTTCCCTGTCCGCGATATTCGTGCGGCTCGCCAGCGTCTCGCCTTCGACCGCTGCGGTGTTCCGCGGAGCCTACGCTCTGCCCGTGCTCGCTGCGATCTGGTGGTTCGTGCGCCGCCGCGACCATCGCCGCCGCTTCGAACGGCTGCTGGCGGGCGGAGCCGGACTGTTTCTAGCGCTGGATCTGGCCATGTGGCACCGCGCCATCGGGTCGATCGGTGCGGGGCTCGCCACGGTGCTAGCGAACACGCAGGTTGTCTTCGTGGGTCTCCTGGCCTGGGCGCTCCACCACGAGCGACCCACGCGCTCCGCCCTGGCGACAATCCCGGTCGTGTTCGCCGGCGTCGTCCTGATCTCGGGTATGGGGCGCGGCGATGCCTACGGCAGCGCGCCACTGGCCGGCGCGCTGCTCGGCGTAGGCGCGGGCCTCGCCTACAGCGGATACCTGCTGGTGTTCCGCGCGGCCAACCGCGGACTGTCGCATCCCGCCGGTCCGCTGCTTGACGCGACGATCGGCATGACGTTCGGGTCGCTGTTCGGTGGAGCGCTCGACCACGGCCTCGATCTGATCCCGCATTTCCCGGCGCACGCCTGGCTGATCGCACTCGCGCTCGTCGCCCAGGTCGGCGGTTGGCTGCTCATCGGTCTGGCGCTGCCGCGGTTGCCGGCGCTCGAGACGTCGGTGCTGCTCCTGGTGCAGCCAACGTGCACGATGCTGTGGGGCTTTCTGATCTTCGACGAGCGTCTCTCGAGCACCCAGCTCGCAGGCGCTGCCATCGTGCTCGCCGGTGTTGCCGTGCTGAGCCTGCGCGGTAGCGTCGTGGCGAAGACCAGCAAAGCGATCGCCGAGCTCGGGCGCTGACGCTACCAGAACCGACCGGGCACGACCGGATGGCTGCTCGACAGGCCGCCGTCGACGACCAGCGCCTGGCCGTTCACGTAGCTCGCTTCGTCCGATAGCAGAAACGCCACCAGCGACGCGACCTCCTCGGGCTGTCCGGCGCGTCGCAACGGATTCAGCTGCCCGATGCGATCTTCCTTGCCGGCGGCGCGCGCCATCTCGAAGATCGGGCGTGTCATGCCGGTCTCGATCAGGCCGGGGCAGACCGCATTGACGCGCACGCCGCTTCCCGAAAGCTGACAGGCGGCCGTCTGCACGAGATTGATGATGCCGGCCTTGCTGGCGCTGTAGTGGGCGGGCCCGGCTCCCGCCCTGAGCCCCGCCACCGACGCGGTGCACACGATCGAGCCGCCGCCGTGGGCCGCCATGTGCGCCGATGCGTGCTTGATGGCGAGGAAGGCGCCGAGCAGATTGACGCGCAGCACCTCCATCCAGTCCTCGACGTCGAGCATGGCGATGCCGGCGACGCTTCCGGTGATCCCGGCGTTGGCGTGGAAGGCCTCCAGCCCGCCGAGCTCCTGCACGCACTCGGCGACGAGGCGCTGCACGATCCGCTCGTCGCTCGTGTCGCCGGCCAGCGCGCGGAATGTCGCGCCCGTCGCCTTCCCCTGTTCGACCGTCCCGTCGAGCCCCTCGGCGTCGATGTCGCTGACGACGAGCTGTGCGCCCTCCCGAGCGAGCGCAAGTGCCGTGGCTCTACCGATGCCGCTGGCGGCACCGGTGACGATGGCCCGTTTCCCCTCGAGACGCATGTCGACCTAGTTCGGCTTGCCGGGTGTGCGCGGCGCACCGACGACGAAATCCGCGCTGTTGTCGTCGGTGTCCTTGCCGTTGGGAGTGCGGGAGGCGGACTTGCCGCTCGGGATGTTGGCGCAGGCCGTACCCTCGATGTCCGGGTGCGTGCCGGATATGCTTTGCCACGCCATCGAATCGATCGGAGAAGCGCCGGCGGGATTGTACAGGGCCACGCCCGCGCCCCCCTTGGCCAGCCCGAAACCCGAGCCCCACACGTAGTCCGCGGTCCCCCCGAACCCCAACCCTGCCACGACGAAGTAGCCGCCGACGGGCAGCGAGTCACCCGACACGCCCGTCCAGTTGGTCTTGGTCGTCGAGCCCGACGAGGAAGTGTAGTCCAGCCGCCACCCCGCCAGGTCCACCGCGCAGCTGCTCGCGTTGTACAGCTCCACGAACTCGTCGCTGCCCGAGGTGCCGTCGGTCGAGACCTCGTTGATCACGACGTGCCCCGTGCAGGTCCCCGCGTCGCTTCCAGCGGTGCCGCCTGTACCCGCCGTGCCCGCCGTGCCACCGGCTCCAGAGGTGCCACCCGTGCCGCCGCCGTCGACGCCGCCGACTCCAGACGTGCCGCCACTGCCACCGGTTCCTCCGGCTCCCGAAGTGCCGCCGGTTCCAGCGACACCGCCCGAGCCGCCCGCATCGACTCCGCCAATTCCACCGCTTCCAGCCAACCCGCCGCTGCCGCCGGTCCCTCCAACGCCGGCCGAGCCCCCCGACGCCCCGCCGTCCTTGAGCTGGTTGAACTGGTCGATCGGCAGAAACTGGTGATCGGGGAACGAGCAGCCTGCGAAGGCCACGAAAGCCGCGGCGCCGACGACGCACGCGCGACGTGTAGCCCTAGAAATGTCCACCGATACTGACTCCCGTCGAATGCGGCGCCGCTGCGACGCGAACACTCACGCGATGGCTGGCGGAATCCCCAGCGCTCTTCGAGGAGGAGCTGCCCGTGAGAAGCCACACCGCCGCGACTCCGAGCCCCACAGCGCCGACGCCGAGCGCCACGCCCGTCAGGGTCGCATAGCGCTGCCCGGCGTCCTGCGTGCTCTGGAGCGTATTCGGGCACTTGTCCCCGATGCAGCCGTCGTCCAGCTTCTTCTTCGCGTTGTTGCGCAGGATGTAGAACACCCCCGAAGCCGCCAGGCTCGCGACGCCGACGCCGCCGATGATCCACGGCGCAGCCGAGCCTCCCGATGCGACGTGAGCTGCGTGATCGGGCTCGGGCGCGGGAGCTTCGCCACCCGATGCGTCGGGCGCGGGCTTGCTCGACGCCTTGGCGGCGGCCGCCGCCTTTCCTCTCAGGGCTTCCGGAACGTCGAGGACAACATCCAGGGTCTTGCCTTCCTCGGCGTTCACGGTCTTCTTGAACGTCTCCCCCGTCGGCAGCGCTCCCACCAGCTCGTGCGGACCAGGGTCCACGTTCACCGGATGGCCGATCTGCGACGGGCCTACGACCACGCCGTCAAGCTCGATCTTGATCGCATCGGCGCCCTTGCCGCGCTCGATCACCAGCTTGGGGATGCGCTTCTCGAGAGCCTTCTGGGCGGTCTGGATCTGGTCGAGGATCCCGCTCGCCGTGTCTCCGGCCTGCTGGGCCTCGTACTCGGCAAGCCGATAGCCGCCGAGCGCCTCGTTGAGACGGCCGAGATGCTCTTTCGAGCGCGCGATGTGGAAGCGGACCTGGGGCGTCAGCTTGATGCGCGAGACCTGCTGGAACGTGGCCAGCGCTCCGGTCCAGTCGCCTGCCGCTTCCTGCGTCACGCCCTGGCTGTACAGCTGTCGCGCCTTGGCGAGCTCCGCCTTGCTCTGGGCGCGGGCCCCTGCCGACCAGCCGATCTGCGCCAGCGACACGCCCACTGCGAGGAGCAGGGCGCCCCGATTGCGGCGGAAGTGGACGCGACGAGTCACCGTTCGATCGACCCTAAATCAGCAAGCATGATTCTGCTACATGCGTAGCATCCCCCGCGTCGCAAGTCGGTGACAAGGACGTGCTCCCTGACGCTGATGGGGACGTGACCGGCCACCGCAGTGGGCGGCTCCCGCTTGACGTGCCGGCAACGCGGAAGTAAGCGGCGCCATCTGGGTCCACCGGGGAAGGCGCCGGCCGCAAGGCCGACAACATCTGGGGATCGGGGAGATCGCCCGCCAGCGCGACGTACAAGGGGGGCACTGGGCGCAGACCCGGCGGGACCATGCAGGGCCAGACGCGGCCACCGGTCCTCGGCAGGGACGCCACAAACCGCATAGGAGTCTTCGGTAATGACGCTTCGAAATACTTGGGTGGGAACTTTCATGCTGGCTGCGATGGCGGCCTTGGCCGGCTGCAGCAGCAGCAGCAACACGCCGAACTACTATGGCACCGGCGGCACCGGGGGATACGGCACCGGCGGCACCGATGCAGGTGGCGGCACTGGTGGTAGCGGCGCGACCGGCGGAACCGGCGCGACCGGCGCGACCGGCGGCACCGGCGCGACCGGCGGCACCGGCGGCTCGACCGGCGGCACCGGCGGCTCGACCGGCGGAACTGCCGGCACCGGCGGCGCGACCGGCGGAACCGGCGGCTCGACCGGCGGAACCGGCGGCGCGACCGGCGGAACCGGCGGCGCGACCGGCGGAACCGGCGGCTCGACCGGCGGAACCGGCGGCTCGACCGGCGGAACCGGCGGCTCGACCGGCGGAACCGGCGGCTCGACCGGCGGAACCGGCGGCTCGACCGGCGGAACCGGCGGCTCGACCGGCGGAACCGGCGGCACCGGCGGCTCGACCGGCGGCACCGGCGGCGCGACCGGCGGAACCGGCGGCACCGGTGGCAGCCCAACCTGCACGACGATCACGGTCGGCAACTTCGCCGGCGACAACGCCGCGCGCGTCGTGTCGTTGATCAACCCGAATCTCGGCGCCTCCGACCCGGACATTCTCGGCGTCGGCCTGTACAGCGCCGCGACCGGCACCTTCGATCTAGGGGCCGAGACGGATCTGGCGACCTGCAACCACTGCGTGATCGCGTTCGAAGACGTCACCAACACCGGCACGGGGCGCTACTACTTCCAGGCCAGCGGCAGCATGACGGTGACGCAGGCCAACTCCTCGACGCCAGTGTTCTCGACCGGCACCCTGTCGAACGTGAAACTCATCGAGGTGACACTCGACTCGACCGGTACCGTCGCGACGCCGGTCGCAAACGGCAAGTGCTTGATGCTGAACTCGGCAAGCTGGTCGGTGGCCAACTCCTGCACCGACGGCGGGCCAGAGTACAACACCAACCAGTCCACCGATTGCCAGACCTGTGGCACCGCAGAGCAGGGCACCGGCGGCTGCTGCGAGTCGGAGTCGACCACGTGCGCGAACAACTCCGAGTGCGTCGCGCTCGACACGTGCCTCCGGGCGTGCGCTAGCGGCGATACGACCTGCCAGAACACCTGCGCGTCAAACCACTCCGCCGGCGTCTCCGATTACAACGCCTGGGGGGTGTGTCTGGTCGGTGACGGCTCCACGACCAACGGCGCCTGCGGCCTCGTCTGTCAGTAGGCGCAGGGCAAGCACCTAGCCTAGTCCCAAAGCAAGCGATCGCCGATCGTGCATTTCCGGCCGCTCCTTCGAGGGGAGCGCATGGCGGAGCGTGGGCGCCCCACAGCGGTCCGACGCTTGATCGGCGATCGCTGTGGGGCTGTCGGAGGATCGTTTCGTAGCTCGCTGGGTTGGGGGGCGGTTCGAGGTCGCCCGGGCTGGGCAGCAGCGCGTCGCGCGCTCGCTACGACAATGCGCCCTCGAGGCGTTCGATGGCCGCGAGATACGCCGGCGTGCAGCGCCCGAACCCTTCCGCACGGAACACGCGCCGCACCACTTCACGCTCTTCGGCCGACAGATTGAAGAGCGCCTGCCCGAGACGTCCAGCGGCCTCCCGGGGCACGCGGCTCGCGACCGCAACGCCGTCGACGGGTACCGAGCCTGCCTGCGCCAGCACCGTCACCTGTGCGCTGGCGGTCTCCTCCACGCCGAACCATCCTGCATCGACGATCTTCCGGGAACGCGGCTCCAGCACCGCAAAGGTCGCCCCGACATCGACTTCAGCGTTCAAGACGGCGCGCGCGACATTCGCGTGCGTCTGGAGAAAGCTCTCGCGGGAGAAACAACGGGCGGGCTCGATGCCGTGGTGCTCGAGCCACAGACGCGGCACCACGTAGCCGCCCCCGCTCGAGCGATCCACCCACCCGATACTGTGCCCCGGAAGGTCCGACAGCGTCTTTACGGCCGAATCGGCGCGCGTGAAGAGCACGGAGTGGTACACGCCCGTCCCCTCGCGGCGCACGGTCGCGAGCAACGTCACGACGCCGCTCCTGCGCAGCTCGGCCGCCAGCAGCGGCGGTATCCACGCCACGTCCACGCCGCCCGTGGCCAACTGGGCCGACAGGGCGCCATAGGACCTCACGACCTGCGGATACAGAATCAAACCGAGGCGCTCCGACAGGCTGTTGCACAGCTCTTCCAGGGGAGCGCGCGCGCTGACCTCGCTCGAGACGATACCGAACGCGAAGGCACCCTTGCGTCGAGAGGAGGCTGGTCTCTCTTCGTCCACTACCACAATCTACACTCTACCCCGGACCGCAGCACTCCGCTGCTTCCGGTCCGGTCCCCGCGAAGTCAATCGGCGCGCTGGACGAGATAGAAGAAGTCGCGGGTCGACGGACGGCTCACGTACTCACCGGGACGGTGCTTGATTTCTGGTATCAGCGTGCCGCTCACTCTGGGCGGCCCCGCGTCGGCGGAAGCGCCGAACAGGATGAAGCGGGTGTAGGACCAGTTGATATCGAGCTCCGCAACATCCTCGGCACCCGCGGCCAGCATCGCGCGCGAAAGGCCGCGCGGCGTGACCCACTCGCCCAGCCCGTACAGGAGCACCCGCCCGCCGTCGCGCGTGCCCACTGCGGAGCGACGGATGTCCTGCTTGCCCTTGGCATTCATGCCCCAGCGGCGGCGCTTCCAGGCGTTGTCGAGGTCGGCGCTCGGCTGGCCCTGCCGGGCCAGGCAGGGCGGTGTCTGGCGCCAGGCAGCGAGCCCCGCGTGATCGAGCTCGCTGAAGCGTCCGATACGGACCCGTCTGTCGTAGAGCGCCACCGTGCAGCTGTGGTCCTTTTTCGGTGGAATGAAGACCTGTGAGCCGACCGCCATGCCATAGCCGCCGTGCCGGGCCTTGAAACCTCCATTGAAGACGGCGAGGAGCCGGCTCTGCTCGGCAGCCGGCACCAGCCCGCTGCGTTGGTCGCGCGGCACGCTCTTCGACTCCGGTTCCTGCGTGCCCGCCACGAGCTTCACCCCCACCCGTTCGAGATCGATGGCCACGATCGCGACGTAGACGAACTTCTTGAACGCATGCGGATGCACGACGGTCCGCACCATCCCATCGGCGCCGGGCGAGAGCGGCACCCAGATTCCGTCGCCGTCGGCGGCAGTGCGTTCCACCGGGGGTTTGAACGCGGGCGGCGGGAACGCCACACGCGACGGAGCGGCGTCCGTCGCGCCGTCGCTACCGGCGTCGTGGATCGGAGCGCTCGCGCTGGGCGGCGGAGCGGGACGCGGCGACGAGTGCACGGGGGGCGCTGGGGCGCGCCGCGCCGGGGCGGGCTGCGGCGACGCAGGCGCGCACCCGACGCACAGCGCACCGAGCGCCGCGAGCGCCATCGAACTCTGCACGGCTCAGCTCTTCCCGGGCTCGAAGTCCAGGCACACGGAGTTGATGCAGTAGCGCTGGCCCGTCGGACGCGGCCCGTCGTCGAACACGTGTCCGAGGTGCGCGTCGCAACGCGCACACAGCACCTCGGTGCGCCGCATCCCGTGGCTCGTGTCGGTCTCGTAGCGCACGTTGCCCTCGACCGGCGCGGTGAAGCTCGGCCAGCCGCAGCCGGAGTCGAACTTGGTCTCCGAGCTGAAGAGCTCGTTGCCACAGCACACGCAGTGGTAGTTACCGGTCTCCTTGTGCTGGTAGAAGCGGCCGGAGAACGGCCGCTCCGTGCCCTTCTTCCGCGCTACCGCGTACGCTTCCTCACCCAGCTGCTCGCGCCACTCGGCGTCGGTCTTTTCCAGCTTGTCCATCGATCAGATCTTCAGCTTCAGGGGCAAGTCCATGGCGTCGTCGGCGTTCTTCTCGTCGTACAGGAACGTATAGGCCGCGCGGCTCGCGAGCACCCGCTTGGTATAGCGCCGCGTCTCGCGGAACGGGATGAGCTCGACCCACACGTCGAAGTCCAGGCTGGGCCGGTCGTGCAGCCAGCGCCTCGGGCGTCCCGGCCCGGCGTTGTAGGCCGGGATGGCGAGTAGCGGGTTGTTCGAGAATCGGTTGCCCAGCTTGGCCAGCGCGTGCGACCCAAGCGTGATGTTCACAGCCGGGCGCTCGAGCGAACGGGCGTCGTAGGGCAGCCCCAGCGGGCGCGCGTAGAGCCTCGCCGTGGGTACGATCAGCTGCATCAGCCCGTAGGCGTTGGCCGGGCTCTCTGCGCGTGGATCGAACGCCGACTCCTCGCGCATCACAGCGTAGATCAGTGTCTCGGGCACGCCGGTCCGCTTCGCCTCGCGTTCGACCACCGCGTGGTAGGGCCGCGGGAACGCCAGCTTCCAGGCCTTCACCCAGTCGCCGGCGGGCCAGCGCCCGAGCCAATCCGTGAGGAGCCCGCGAGCCACGGCGTGCGAAAGCTTCGCCGAGCCGGCGCGGGAATACAGAAGCGCGAGCCCCCACAGGATCTCCGGCGCAGCGCCGGGCCGGGCGATGCCCAGCGCCTGGATCTCGCGCTGCGCCAGCTCGAGCTCGCCCTGGCGCAACAGTTCCATCGCGCGGCGGAAGCCGGGGGTATCGAACTCCGGCCGGTACTCGAAGGAGAACGGCGACTGCTTCGAGCGCTGGATGCCTGCCTCGAGCGCCTGCTTCGCCCGGCTCGGGTCGAGCGCTACCAGATGCGAGTAGGCCTGGAGCATGTAGTACGAAAGTGGCAGCTCGCGGATGATCGCCGCGAGCTCCTTCTCGCCGCGTTGCTTCTCGCCCGTCGCTATCCACGCGCGCGCGCGGAAGTAGCGCTCGCGCCCCGCGAACTCCGTGCCCCGCCGGGAGTCCTGCTTCGTCGCGAGCGTGGCGGCGCGGTCCAGCACGGACGCCGCGCCGGACCAGTCCCCCTTCTCGATGCGGCGCATGGCGAGGCGGAACACGCCGTCGAGCACCATGTCGCCGTCGGGATAGTCGTCCGGCATGCTGCTGAGCAGCTGGGTGAAGCGCGCCTCGACGCCCAGCTCGTAGTAGCTGAAGGCCTCGTGCATGCGTGCGTCGTCGGCAAGGCGGTGATGCGGCAGCTCCTTCTGCAGCTGTTCGTAGCGCTTGACCGCCAGCATCTGCCGCCCATCGGACGCGGCGTAGCGGCCCGCGAGATACAGGAGCCGCGCGCGAATGTCGTCGCCCTTGCAGAAGCGGATCGGCTTGGCGAACGAGTCGGTGGCATCTCCGTACTTGTGCTTCATCGCCAGCGCCTTGGCGCGCAGCACGGCCACCTCGCAGCCGACGCTGCTCCAGCGCTGCTTTTTCGGAAGCGACTTCAACAGCCGGTCCGCCGCTTTCCCGGCGCCGTCGTCCTGACCGGCACCGAGCAGCGCCTTGACCCGGATGAGCTGGTCCTCCGGCGTCAGCGGCGCGAGCTTCGAGCGCAGCTTCTGCGGCAGCATGGTGAGCGCGCGCTTCTCGAGTGCCTGGGCGCGCCCCAGCGCGTCGCTGCCCGAGCCCGTGTTCTCGAGATCCACGCGGCGCGCAAGCCGGAGCGCCTCCGCTGTGTCCTCCTGGGGCGCGGGCGCCGCGTCCCCTGCGTCGGCGCGCTTCGCAGCGTCGGGCTTTTTGGCATTGTCCGCTGCCCGGTCGAGCAGCGCGCCGGCGAGCTTCAGCGACACGTCCACTCGATCGGAAACGTCGTCTCCGCTTTGCAGATGCTGTCGCCAGGTCTTGATCGCCAGGTCGTGGTCGCCGTTCCGGTCAGCAGCCTCGGCGATGAGCAGTCGCGTCTCGTCGGCGAGCGGCTCGTCGAGCCGGACGTGACCGAGCCGTTCAAGCGCCGTGCCCACGTGCCCGGAGCGCAAGAGCACGCGCCCCGCGCCGAGCCAGGCATAGCTCGACAGCGGCCAATCGGCGGCTGCCGCCAGCTCGTACGAAGCCGCCGCACCGCGCAGGTCCCCCGCCTTCTCGCGCAGCCGCGCGAGCAGCATCTGCCAGCGAGGCACATCCGCGCCGGAGGGCGGGCTCTTGTGCATCGTCTTCATCACCGCGGCGGCGGCGCCTGCCGGGTTGCCCTGCGCCAGCAGGCGTCCCGCGGGCGCCAGGGGCGGCGTCGACAGCAGCGGCGAGAACTTCTCGAGCGACAGCAGCGGGTTGCTCCCCGCATCCGCCTTGGCCTCGACGCTGTGCACGGCGGGCGGCGCGGCGGTGAGCGGCGTGGCGATCGGCGAAGGCGGCGGCGGGCGCTGTCCCGAACACGCCACCGAGACCAAGACGAGCGGCAGCAGGCGTCGCATCAGCGCTTTCCCGGCTCGCTCCGTCGCCGGCGGGCCTCCCACACCTCGCCGGCCGCTTCTTCCTGCTCCGCCTCCACGCGCGCATCGAGCTCGCGCTGCCAGCCTTCGCGGTGCTTGTCGACCGCTTTCGCTTCGGCGTCCGCCGAAGCCAGCTCCCCTCGCGCCACCGCCTCGGCGCGCGCCTGCTCGGCAGCGCGGTCGCGCTCCCGCCGCTCGCGCTCTTCCGCTTTCGAGACGCGCTCCGCCGCGCCAACGGAAAAGCTCGCCGCCTGCTGCAGGTCGCCGACGCGCGCCCCACCCTGCTCGATCCGCTCCCGCTCGGCGCGCTCCACCTCACGGGTCCGCGCCTGCTCGCCTTTTACGGCGCGGTCGGCAGCCGCCGCCCGCTCTTTCGCCTGCTGGGTCCGGCGCGCCTGCTCGGCGACCTCGAGCGCGCGCTCGTCCACGGCCCGGCGGCGCATCCAGCGTAGCGATTCGAGCGGATAGCGCCGCTTCATGCTGCCGTCCCCATCGCGCGCATCAAGCCCACATCCCCGACCCTACCGCATGGTCCGGGGCTGGGCGACTTAGCGGCCGGCGGGACGGCCCTGCTACTTTGGGCCGCAGGGCCGGAAGCTATGCCGATCTCTAGTGGGGGGTCCTGGCAGCCGCTCCACACCGCGGATACGCCACACCCGCGCCGCGCTCGTGCGCCCGGCTTCGTCGCAGCTAGGCCGGGCCCTGGATCGAGCAGAAGCCGTTGATGCACACGTTCGTACTGTCGCAGCAGTCCGCGGACGTAGTGCACTTTTCCTGCGGCTTGGAGCAGTTGTTGTTCGGCTTGTTCTTGGTGCACGAAAGCGAGCCGCTCGACGGGTCCGGCTCGCAATAGCCGTTGCAGCACTGGTCACCGGACTGGCACGACTGGCCGTCGGCACGGCACGGATCCAGCACCCAGAAGGCGCGCATGTTGCCGGCGAGCAGCTCCTGCGCCGGTAGGTAGAACGCCGGATGGCTGGGATCGGTTCCGTTCTTTCCGGTCAGATCCACCGCCGACACCCAGAGCTTCTTCGGCGTGATGTTCTTCACCAGGTCGACGCCGCGCGGGTCGCTGCAGAAGGGCGGAATGTCCGCCACGTTGCCGTACATGCGCCGGCTGGTGAACACGACCCAGGCATAGCCGCCCGAAGCGACCGGGTTCACGGTCGGCTCGTAGCTCAGGTGCACGTCGTCACCGTGATCCGGATCGATGTTGCCGACCTGCGAACCGTCGCCGGTACAGCTCATGTTGATGGGCGCGGCGAGCTTGGGCAGGTACGAGTTACCGGACGCATCCAGACCGTTGAGTGCGTTCAGCACAGCAACCTGGTTGCCGCTGGCGCTGGTCCAGGCGATCTCCCCCTTGGAGCCCTTGCGCGTGCGCAGATCGCCGCCGCCGTTGCCGTCGAGTCCGGCCTTGGTCTGCGAATCGAACACGATCGACTTTCCGTCGGGGAAGAACGCCGGCCACCCGGGCCGGTTGTCGGCGGGCTTGCCCGTTTCGTCGACGACCTCGACCGGGTTCGAGAAGGTGTTCGTCGTGGCGTCGAAGTCCATCACCACGAGCTTCTGCGTCGGGTTCGTGACGCCCGGCCCCGCCATCGGGTTGAACACGACCTTCTTGCCGTCGGGCGAGAACGCCGGAGTCCCGAGGTTGGTCGACACGCTGGCAAGCCCCGTGGGCGTGGTCGGCGTCGCGCCGCCCGGCAGCGGCAGGAGCTGTCCGGCGGGCGACAGCGCCATCGACCCGTCCGGATAGATGCCCGGGAAGGTGGCGCTGTTGACCATCTTGGTCTCGGTCGCACCCGACGGCGACAGGTCATAGGCCGAGGTCTGGCCGTAGTTGTCCCCGTCCTGCACCGCCAGGCGCGAGCCATCGGCCGAGACCGAGTGACAGACGCGGCACTGCGCCGCGCCGCCGCTCGCGCCGGCCACCAGCTGCGGCGCCGTATCGCCCACGTGGATCGACAGCACCGCGCCGCCGAACATGTGATCGCCGCCAACCGCGCCGGGGTAGTTCTTGGCCAGGTTGGTGCCGTACGAGCCGTAGTAGATGATGCCGCTGAGGCGCGCCGGCGCGATGGTCCACGTCTCGCTGATGGGTCCATACGCGCTGCCGCCCTGCTCCACCCAGAGCTTGACGGTGAGCTGGTTCGGCGCGCCGCTCTGCGTCGTGCCGCCCGCGCTGTCGGTCGCCATCGCCCAAACGTCCTGGGGGATCGGATGGCGGATGAACTTGCCGCCCGTCTGCTGCAGAATCGCCGGGCGCCCGAACGTGCCGTTCCAGGAGAAGGAACCGTTGGTCGTCGACAGCTCGATCTGCACCGCGTCGGCGTCGCCGATCGACCAATCCCACATGAGCAGCGGCGCGAGCATGCCACGCGGAAAGACCGTCTTGTCGTACGGGTACAGGAAGTGCAGGTTCTGCGCCTGCCCATTGCCGGCCGGGCTCTTGAAGGCTCCGAGGATACCCGCGTCGCTCACCTTGCCGCCCAGGCCCTCGCCGCCCACGCCGCCGATTCCGCCGCCGGCCGTGAGGTCGCCCACCTTGCCGGCGATCTGCGGCGCCTCGTCCGGGTTGTTCGGATCGGCGCCATTCTGCTGACCGACGATCTTGACCAGCACCTGGCGGTCGAGCGTCTTGCCATTGTAACCGGCCGTGACGGTGACCAGACCGCCGACCTTGCCCGTCGGGGTCAGATCGGCGCTACTCGCCGGCGCCGACGGCACGGTGCCGATGCTGCCGCGATCGACCGTCCAGGCCGCGCTGACGGGCTTGCCGTCGACCGTCGCCTTGTAGGTCACGGTCGGCGTGGTCTGTCCGGCGACGACGGTGATCGTCTGCAGCGTGGCCGGCTGCACGTCGAAGCCGTGCGCCGCATCGCTCTGGTTCCCACTGTCGAAGTTGATCACAACGTCGCCGCCGCCGGTATCCCCCGGTCCCCCGTCGGCCGGCCCGCCCTCGTGCGCGCCGCCATCCTGCGGATTCGCGATCCCGCTGCTCGAGCCTCCGCACGCGGCAAACACCGCCGCCACGAACAGCGAAACCCACAGAAGCGCGCCCCAACGATAGAGTCTGCCAAGCATTGTGCAGAGTGTACGGGCGGCGCGTACCCCCAGCAAGCGGAGCGCCCGCAAGCTAGCCGCGGCGGCTGATCATGATGGTGGCAGAGGGGGATTCACTCGCGATGCGCAGGGCGACGTCCCCGAACAATCGGCGCCGGCCGACGCGCTGCAGCCCGAGGATCACCAGATCATTCTCCCGCGCCTGCTCCACGATCGCGCCGACGATGTCGTCGGCGAGCACGACCTGGGTGACGGGTTTGCCCCGCGTCTCGTCCTCGGCCAGCCGCATCAGGTGGCGTCGCGTCTCCTCCTGCTCGTCCTCGGTGGCAGTCGTCGGCAACACGCCCAGGAAAGTGACCTTGGTGGACTTGCTGCGCGCCAGGCTGCCGATGAGCCGCGCTCTGAGCTCGTCCTGAGCGGAGCGTCCTCCGACGGGAACCAGGATGCGCGTGGTCTGCTCGAGCCGCCAGCCGGGCGGCGCTCGCAGCACGGCCACGTCGCAATCGACGTCGTTTAGCAGCCCTTCCAGGTGCTTGCCGCCGTTCTCGTCGTCCGCGCCCATCTTCGACAGACCGACCAGCAGACTCTCGCAGCGGTGTGTGCGCGCCACGCGGCTGATCTCCGCCCAGGGCGCCGGCGCGATCGTCATGAGCGCTTCGGGCGAGTGCCCGGAAGCGAGCGACGCGGTGAGCGCTTCCGAGAGGGCCTGCTGTGCTGCAACGAGCCGCGGCGGCGGCTGGCTTTCCTTCACGTTCTCGGGCCGCTGCATGACGCTCAGGAGCAGCACCCGGCCCACCGCCGGCGGCGCGAGCGCGCCCGCCACGGCGACCATGGCCGGCGCGCTCCTGGGATTCGCGACAGGCACCAGCACCAGCGGGCTCCGCCCCCTCAGGCGCACCAGATCGGGATCGCGCGCCTGGGTGAACGCATCGACGGCTTCTGCACGGCTGGCGAAAAGCGCGTAGTAGAGGATCACGCCCAGGCCCAGCCAGATGCCGCCGATCGCGCCCGCGGCCGGCACCGCGAAGGCCTGGAAGATCGCCATCGCCGCGCAGGCCACGCCGCCCACCACCGGCACGGCGGGGAACCAGGGCGTGCGGAACGGCGACGGCGCATCCCCCGCGCGGCGCCGCGCCAGGATGCTGGTCCAGTGCGCCAACGCGAACGAGACGAGGAAGATCAAGCTTGCGGCAGCACCCGCCGCCGCCACATCGGGCACCATGAGCAGGATGCCGACCAGCGCCAGCGCGCTCGCGTAGATGGCCATCACGGGCGTGTGCCGCGTAGCGTGGCTCTGCGACATCACGCGCGGCAGCGTGCGGTCCTTCGCCATGGTGAGCGCCACCCGCGACGCCGCGAGCAGGTTCGCCTCCAGCGCGGAGAGCGTGGACAGCACCGCGGCGATCACGACCAGCCAATAGCCCACAGGGCCGAGGTAGTTCCTGACCGCCTCGGCCATCACCGTGCCGGGGTTCTGCTCGCTCATGGTCGTGATGGACACCGAGCCATGCGTGCCCACCGTGGCCACGATGAACAGGAGCGGCAGATACACCGCCAGCGCTGCACCCAGCGACAGCAGCATCGCGCGCGGGATGTTGCGCGCCGGTTGCTTCACCTCGCCAGCGATGGCCGCCACCAGATCGAAGCCCTGGAGCGCGATGAACGTGAAGCCCATCGCCTTGAGCAGCCCGCCCGCTCCGTGCGGGAAGAACGGCGTCAGGTTCCGGTGAATCGAGCTGCCCGAATGCTGGGCCATCACCCAGAACCCGGCACCGATCAGGAAGATGAACACCACGACCTTGCCCACGGTGGCCCACTGCCCGCCGCCGCTGGACTTGCGGATGAGCGAGACCGTGTAACCCGCCGTGGCGACGATCGCGAGCAGCACTGCCGCTCGATGCGTCCCGAGCAGCGCGGGCGCGTGACCGGCGGCGAGCCGCCATAGCTCGGCCACCATGAGCAGCGCGTACTCGGCGAAGCCGAGCGCGTAGAGCACGCCCGCGACGATGTACGCGAACCACAGCACCCACCCCACGCCGAACGCCGCGCGCACGCTCAGCACCTTCTTGGCGAAGGTGTAGGCGCCGCCCGACTCGGGGAACGTGGCGGACATCTCCGCGAAGCTCAGCGCCGTGAGGATCGCGATGACGCCGTTGACCGCGAAGGCGATGATGGCGGCGGGACCGGTGGCGGCAAACGCAGCGCCCGCCAGGACCAGGATGCCGCCACCGACAATGGCCCCCACTCCGACGCCGGTAGCGCCGAGTAGCCCGATGTGCCGGCGGCTGCCCGGGATCGATCGGCGGGACGAGGGGATTCCTGAGGGTGTTGCGTCTTCCATCCGCTCGGGGCCTCTCGTCGTGCCCGGCGCGCGAGTATATCAGTCACCACAACGCCTGAAATTCCTGCAAACGTAGCAGAATGCCACACATTTGTGTCATTTTGCTACAGTTGCGAGCACTGAACGGGGTGCCGCGCGTAGTGGGGCGCGGAGGTGACACAGCAGCCATGGTGCTCGGACACGTCCCCCTGGCTGCCACCGACTGCGCCTTCCACGCCCCGCCGACACGTAACCTATGATGCGGCTCCGGAGGCAGCATGAAGGTTCGTTCCGCTTGCTGGGTCGTTGGAGTCTCGGTGTCGCTGGCTGCCTGCGGGAGCAGCGCGAACAACAGCGCGGGCAGCGGCGGTTCGGCAGGTGCGGCGGGATACGGCGGCGCGAGCGGCAACGCGGGCACCGGCGGCAACGCCGGCAAAGCGGGAGCGGGAGCAAGCGCCGGCACCGGCGGCAACGCGGGTGCGGGAGGAAGCGCGGGTGCGGGCGGGGCCGGCGGATCGGGTGGCGCGAGCGGCTCGAAGAAGTGGTCGATGGGCTACTACGCGAGCTGGGCCGCGAGCCAGCTTCCGGTGAGCGCGATCGAGTGGTCGGGGATGACGCACGTGGCGATGTCGTTCTACACGCCGCACGCGGACGGCAGCCTGACCCTGATGGCGGGCAACGCGACGCTGGCCAAAGAGCTCGTCGACGCGGCGCACGCGCACGGCGTGAAGGCCATCGCGTCGATCGGCGGGGCGGGCTCGGGCTCCGACTTCCAGAACGCGTCGGGTTCGATGCAGGCGTTCGTGAAGAACCTGGGCGCGCTGCTCGCCGACCCGGGCTACGACGGGCTCGACTTCGACTGGGAACCGCTGACGACAGCGGACGAGGCGACCGTGACAACTCTGGCCAAGCAGGTCCGCGCGGCGTACCCGAACGCGATCCTGACGATCCCCATCGGCTACGTGAATCCGAACGCGAAGCCCGATCTCTCCGGCTACACGAGCATCGCGCAGGCCTTCGACCAGCTGAACATCATGACGTACGGCATGGCCGGCGCGTGGCAGGGCTGGAAGAGCTGGCACTCGAGCGCGATCTACCAGACCGATCCGGCCACACCGCTCTCGGTCGACTCGAGCGTGCAGCTGTATCTCAAGGCAGGCGTACCCGCCGCGAAGCTCGGCATCGGCATCGGCTTCTACGGCCTGTGCTATTCAGCGCCCGTCACGGCTCCGGACCAGGCTCTCGGCGGCTCGACGGTGGTCGCCGACGACGGCACCATGAGCTACGCGCACATCATGGGGGCGTACTACGGCGCGGGCGCGCGCCAGTGGGACTCGCTCGCACTGGTGCCGTACCTTTCCTTCAGCTCGGCCCACGCGCCCGAAGGCTGCACCTACATCTCCTACGACGACGAGCAGTCGATCCAGGAGAAGGGCAAGTACGTCAAGAGCAAGAACCTCGGCGGCGTAATCGAGTGGGAAATCAACGAGGGCTACACGCCGTCGGCGACGGCGAAAAATCCGCTCTTGACGGCGGTACGCAACAGCGTGTTGAACTGAGCGCTCAGCGGACCGGGGGGTGGACCGAACGGGCGTGGATGTGACGGTGAACGCCCGCATGCGCTACGCCCTGATCTGCGACACGCAGCTGGCCAATTGGGATAACCGCGGCAACGAGATCGACTACGTGGCCGCCGCGACGTGCCAGGGCGGAGGCTGCGGGGCGCAGAACGCGCTGGTCTGCGCGGACCAGAGCTGCACGCAGCCAGGCGACGTGAGCAAGTGCGGGTCGAGCTGCTCGTCGTGCAGCGCGCCGTCGAATGGCTACCCGACCTGCCCCAGCGGCAGCTGCGGCTACTCCTGCTTCGACTCGCAGCAGGCCATCTGCGGCGGTTGCTATCCGTCGGACTATTCGGAAAAGTGCGGCGGCTGCTACCAGAACAGTGACCCCAACCACTGCGGGTCGAGTTGTCTGGTGTGCGATCCTCCGACCGGCAACTCCACGCTGGACTGCGACTATCCCGGCCATGCCGGCTGCTGCTGCTACACGTGCAGCAGCGGCAAGTACTGCTGCGAGTGCCCGGGCCCCGTCGGTTTCGTCTGCTCGGGCACGACCTGCCCGTAGCGGCGCGTGCCAGCGAGGCTTCGCGCCCGGGCTCCACGCGCCGCTCGAGCGCACCCGGGAATTTCGAGCTGGACGCTACGAGCGCGAAGTCCTACCCCACTGCACGTGGCCTATCCGACGCGTTTCGAAAGCTCCTACGACCTCGCCCAGCTTCCCTGGTTCGACGTGGTGGACGGGCGGCTGGTGGTGGATTCCGGAATCCCGCCGGCGATCGACGTGCACACGCACCTCGCGCTCGCCTATGTCGTGCGGCAGCGGCTCGATCTGGAACGCGAGTGGCCCGAGACCGAACACTATCTGCCGCTGGCGAGCACGCTGGATCTGGACGTGTACGCCAACGTGAATTTCTCGCCCGGCGATCTCTCGAAGATGAAGCGCGATCTGACGCTGGGTGCGGTCACCGCCGGCGGCATGCGCCGCACCCACACCCTGCCGAATCTGGCGCGCGAGATGAAGGAGCTGGGCGTGGTGGGCTCGGTGCTGCTCGCCATCGACTACCCGTTCCTGAGCGACAACGCGGGCGACTGGCTCCGGGCGGCGAACGGACGCGACGACTTCGTCGTGTTCGGCTCGGTGCATCCCTACAAGCCGCACATGGAAAGGGAGCTGGACCGCCAGGTCGCCCTCGGCGCCAGAGGCATCAAGGTGCATCCGGCGGTGCAGACGGTGCTGCCGAGCGACCGCCGCGCCATGAAACTGTACCGCGCCTGCGGCCGCCGCGGCCTTCCGGTGCTGTTCCACTGCGGGCCGGTCGCCATCGAGCCGCCGCTGGGGCGCTGGTTGTCGCAGGTGCGGCACTATGAAAAGCCGCTTCGAGAGACGCCGGAGACCACTTTCGTGCTCGGGCACTCGGGCGCGCTCCAGCTGGATGCCGGCATCGAGCTCGCGCGCAGCTACGACAACGTGTACGTGGAGATCGCCAGCCAGTCGCTCACGGGCGTGCGGAAGATCCTCGAGAGCGTCGACCCATCCCGCATCCTGTTCGGCAGCGACTGGCCCTTCTATCACCAGAGCATGCCGCTGGCGAAGCTGCTGATCGCGACCGAAGGCGCGCCGGAGCTCCGCGACAGGATCCTGTACCGGAACGCGGCAAGGCTCCTGGGCTTGAGCCCCGAAGCGTTGCTCGCGCTTCGCGCATCCGCCGACGAAAACCGCCGCTGACGTTCCGGGACCGCGCGCGGGGTCAGCGTTCGGCGTGGAGCGCGACCTGGCGGATGGGCGGGCCCGGAACCGGCGTCCGCTTGACGAGCTCGTCGTGGAACGCCTGCCACTGGCTCTTGTCGAGCGTGGCCACGGCCGACTGGAAGCCGTTGTACGGCGTGCCCGCCATGGCGACCGGCGCAAAAGCGTCCAGCTTGCTGCGCCAGTCGGGGACCTGCGAGAGCACGAGAGCGGCCCGCACGGGATCCGCGATCAGCCTGCGGCAGAGCGCGGCTCCGACGCCGGTGTCGGAGAGCGGCGGGATCCGGAGTCTGGGCGGAGCGTCGTACTCGGCCGCCATGTGCTTCAGGACGATGGGGACCGCCACCTTGTTGGGTTCGCGGTTGCCCGCGGACAGGTGGTATTTCGCGTCGAGCTGCTTGATTCCCTCGACCGGGTCGTCTTTGTGCTCGAACTTGCCGAGGGACTGCACGTAGTGGGACAGCGCGAAACGGTCCGCGGGCGACATCGTATCGAACGCCGGCATGGCCGTCCCCTGGATGCCTTCGCTGAGGGTCGTGTAGATGTCGGCGAGCGTGTATCCGCGCGTCCAGCCCTGCGGGCTCGCGAAGTTCCGCGGCGGGGGCTTCAGCGACGCGGCCGCAGGGCCGTCACCCTTGCCGGTTGCGCCGTGGCAGGCGCTGCAGCCCGCGTCGAACAGCTCCTTGCCATGGGCCAGCGCCTTCGGAGTCGCCTTGAACATCGCGGTGAGGTCGAGACCGGGCGTCCCCTTGCCCACCACGGTCGCGAAGATGGTGGGATCGGGCTCTGAGCGTGCCGGTGTTGTGGCCTGCCGGTACGAAAGCCGCCTGGAACCGTGCCCGCGTAGGAGTGCGCTCCCTGCGGCGATGGCGAGCGTGCCCGCCACGAGTACGCCGACCAGAACGGCAACGATTCTCTTCGAGTCCTCGGACATTTCCCGTTCCTTCATTGAAGATGGAAATCGAGCGCAGCGGCCAGGAACGGATCACCCACGGGCGTGTCTTCTCCCCTGGACATTGCCCGTCCCACCACGAGCAGACCTGCCGCAAGGAAGAAGATTGCGAACGTCAACTCGGGCCATCCCAGGTGGAGCCCCTTCCCGAGGATGGGCGAGATCAACCAGAAGACGTCGACGAAGCCCATGAAGACCACCCAGATGGCGACCCAGCGCAGTCGCTTCCAGTTCTTCTTGTTCTCCCGGGTCATCAGCGCAAAGAACGGCACGAAGAAGTGCCCGATGCCCAACAGGATGAAGACGGGCTGCATCGCGCCGCCCGTGCGCTGCCGGAACCAGAAGACCTCGGACGGCAGGTCCGCGTACCACTGGAGCAGATACTGCGAGAACGCGATATAGCCCCAGAAGACGGTGAACCCGAACAGGAGGCCGCCGAGGTTGTACAGGTGGTCGCCTGTGACGCCGGGAAGGCGTCCGCGGCGCTGGAGGTAGATGACAGCCAGAAGCGTCGCGCCAAGCGCGGACGTGGTCGCCCCCGCGAAGAGGTAGACCCCGAATATGTCGCTGTACCAGGTCGCTTCGAGGCTGGACACCCAGTCGAACGAGAAGTTCGTGATGGTCAGCGCGAGGACGATCATGAACACAGGCGCGTAGCGGCGGAGCTTGACGGTAATCGTCGGATCGCGCGCCACGTCCTGCTTCATCGACCCCCTGACGAGGATTGCGTAGGAAAGCACCCAGAGAGCAAGGCAGACCACCAGCCGGATGATGAAGAACGGATAGTTGAGCCAGTGAGCCTTGAGAACGAGCGGAGTGCTCGAAGCAGCGGCCGGCTGCGTCCACGAGAAGACGACGGGCAGGGAGAACAGGGCGAAGAGCCCCACCGGCACGAGCCAGAGCGTCAGGACGGCGATCCTCTCGGGAGCCCGACGCAGCACGACGCTCCAGGTGGCGCCGGTCAGATGCTGCAGGGCAACCAGGAACAGCGCCCCAAGCGCGAGGCACGCCATGAACACGAACCACACGAGCCAGTTCGTCCAGAAACGCGGTGCGCCTTCGAGGAAGTAGGTGGCCACGACGCCTACGGCGCCGAGGCCCGCCAATGCCCACAGAGTCAGTCTTGCGCGGTTCATGGTCAGTTGGTGTGTAGAGAGGTGGTGGAGTTGTCGTGGGAGCTAGCGAAACGCTGCAGCGGCTTCGCGCTTCGTGAACGCGCGGCTAACTCATCCCTGGCCGGCGCGTCCTGCGATCGCTGGAGCGCCCTGACGTAGCGGACGATCGCCCAGCGGTCGTCCTGCGAGATGTCCGCGGCGTAGCCGGGCATCGTGTTGTACCCCTTCGAGATGACCCAGTAGAGCAAGCCATCAGATGCGTTGCGCATCGTCGACGAGTGCAGATTGGCTGGCTTCGCCGTGTACTTCTTGTCGAGCCACGCGTTGCCCGTTCCGAGCTTGTCGTGGCACACGGCACAGTGCACGTTGAACATCCTCCTGCCGCGCGCGAGGACCTCCGCCGTGACCGGAAGCGGATCGACGAGCGCCTTCCCTCCCTCTTCGGGCGTCGTAGCGACGATGGGCATGTAGGCGCGGGCTACCGTACCGACCGGCGGACGCTGCATGCCCCGCCCACTCACGAAGAAACGGTCCGCCGCTTCCGGGCCTAGCCTGGGCTGGTCCGCCATCTCGACATACGGCTTGACGGTGGGAACGGTCCTCTCGGCCCAGGACACGCCGCCTCCCGCCACCACGCACGCCGCCGCAATTCCGGCGACGGTCTTCGCCCACCAGCCGAATCCGACCTTCGGGTGGCTGGGCATCGGAATGGATTCGATGGCTTCGCCTCCCGCGGCGGCGAGCGCGGCGGCCGCAGCCGACGTGTCCAGCTCTCCGTCGAGCGGCAGGATCACCAGCGCGAAGCGGTCCCGGGAGATGTCGAGGCCGGCCTTGCTCCCGAGCACCGGGTCGCCGAAAAACGGTAGCTTGTTGAAGACGAACAGCGTGCCCAGGCCGGCCGTGAACGTCCCGAACAGGATGGTCGCCTCGAAGGCCACCGGAATCCAGCCCTGCCAGCCGTTGTACGGCTTGCCGGCCATATGGAGCGGGTAGCTGACGGTGCTGGTCCACCACTCGAAGGCGAGCGCCGAGAGCGCGCCCACCAGCGCCATGATGAACACCAGAACGCCGACCTTCGACTTTCCGAGACCCAGGGCCTCGTCCAGGCCGTGCACCGGGTAGGGCGTGTACGCCTCGAGGCTGGTGAAGCCATCGTCCTTGACCTTGGGGATCGCCTCCAGAAGCTCCTTGTCGCTCTGGAAGAGCCCCAGCACCCCGAACACCTGCTCACGCATGGCCGGCCTCCTGCTGCGCCTGCTCGCGGGCGATATCGGGCTTCACCTCCCAGGTCGCGATGATGGGCATCTTCCTCAGGAAGAACAGCAGCATCGTCAGGAACATGCCGATGGATCCGATCAGGATGGCGAAGTCGATCGGTGTCGGCAGATAGGTGCCCCACGTCGCCGGCACGAAGTCGTGGTGCAACGACAGGATGATGATGGTGTAGCGCTCCATCCACATCCCCAGCGTCACGCCCGCGGACACCACCACCATGACCGGCACCGACCGGCGGAACTTCTTGACCCACAAGAGCTGGGGCAACAGAACGTTGAAGAAGATCGTGATGCAGCCCGCCCACCACTGATCGCCGAAGACGTAGTTGGCAAAGATGGAGCGCGTGAAGTGGTCGGAGCTGTACCAGGCCGTAAAGCCTTCCATGAGGTAGGCGTACCCCATGACGCAGGACAGGAAGAGGACCATCCTGTTCAGGAGATCCATGTGCCTGAGAGTGATGTAGCTCTGCAGGTTCATGATCCTGCGTACGAACGCAAACACCAGCACGACGCCCGCGAACCCGGAGAAGGCAGCGCCCACGACGAAGTAGGGCGGGAAGATCGTCATGTGCCAACCGGGCACGATCGACGAGGCGAAATCCATCGACACGATGCTGTGGACGCTGAGCGCGAGGGTCGTGGTTAGCCCGGCGAGGATCAGATAGGCCTTCTCGTAGTGAAGCCACTGCCGTGCTCTGCCCGCCCAGCCCAGGCTGAGCAGGTTGAACACCGCCCGCTTTACCCTGCTTTTCACCCTTCCGCGCAGGGAGGCGAAGTCGGGAATCAGGCCCAGGTACCAGAACAGCACCGACACGCTGAAGTACGTGACGACCGCACAGACATCCCAGATCAAAGGCGAGCGGAAGTTGACCCATATGTCCCGCTCGTTGGGGTACGGGAACAGCCAGTGCGGCAACCACGGCCGTCCGATGTGGATGGCCGGGAAGACCATGGCGCACACGAACGCAAAGACCGTCACGGCTTCCGCGGTCCGGCAGATGGCGTTGCGCCATCGCTGGCGGAACAAGAGGAGGATCACCGAGATCAGCGTTCCGGCGTGGCCGATGCCGACCCAGAACACGAAGTTGATGATCAGAAAGCCCCAGACCACCGGCACGTTGTTTCCCATCGTGCCGATGCCCGTTGTCAGCATGTAGACGATGGCGGCGACGCCGACCAGCGACATCAAGCTCGTGATGGTGATGGCGATGTACCAGGCCCTCGGCGGCTTGGCTTCGCTCAGTGCGCGGATGTGATCGTCCAGACCAGCGATGGAGGCGTCGGCACCGACCAGGGGCTCCGGGCGGAGAGCCGCCGGGAGCTCGGCCCCCGACGTTCGCGTCCAGGCGGGGGTCCTCATGGCGTCGGTCATCGTTCTCGTTCCTCCGCGTCTAGACAGGGTTCCTGATCTCGGTCAGATACGTGATCGAGGGCCGGATCCCGAGTTCCTCGAGGTACCTGGAACCGCGGTTGCTTCGGGAAAGCTTCGAGACGCGGCTGTCTGGATCCTCGAGATCACCGAACACGATGGCATCTGCGGGGCAGGCCACGGCGCACGCAGGACGGATCTCGCCGTCGCGGACCGGGCGCCCCTCGTCCTTGGCGACCTGCACGCCGTTGCGGATGCGCTGCACGCAGAACGTGCATTTCTCCATCACTCCACGCGGACGGACGGTGACCTCGGGATTGAAGGCGAGGTCGAGCGGTTCCTCGATGAAGCTCGTGTAGTCGAAGAAATTGAAGCGCCTCGACAGGTACGGGCAGTTCGCGGCGCAGTAACGGACGCCGATGCAGCGGTTGTAGATCTGCTCGTTCAGTCCGTCGTCGCTGTGCACCGTGGCAGCCACCGGGCACACCGACTCGCAGGGCGCGTCGTCGCACTGCTGGCACAGACCGAGTGAGTGGGCTACCTGCGGATTTTCCGCCGAGCCCACGTAGTACACGTCACTATGGAGCCAGTGCATGGTTCTGCCCCGCGCCACCTGTTCGGGTCCCACCACTGCGACGTTGTTCTCGGACTGGCAGGCGATCTGGCAGGAAGCGCAGCCCGTGCAGGCGGACAGGTCGATCGCCATGCCCCATTTGTGCTCGGGGAATTCCTGGGGCTTGTTCAGGGTCGGCAGCTTGCGCGCGTCCGGGGGCGGTGCGGCATTCTTCCGGTATTCGTCCAGAGACCACAGCCGCACGATGTCGCGGCCGTGCATGCCGAACTCGTTCTGCGTGCGCACCAGAGGCTGACGGCCGCCCAGTCTTGCGACGCGGACACCCGCCCGGAAGAACGGCGTCGAGCCGTCGTCCGCCACGAGCGGGAACACGTTGGCGCCGCGCCCTCCCGCGACCTTTCCTTCGCGGCCGTAGCCGAGCGCCGCAAACACCGTTCCAGCCGCCTGCCCAGGCTGCACGAGGACCGGCAGCCCAACGCGGCGGCTCCCCGCGCCGATCGACACCATGTCGCCGTCGGAGACGCCGAGTCTCCTCGCGTCGGCTCTGGAAACAGCCAGATAGTTTCCCCAGCATACCTTCGAGATGGGGTGCGGCAGCTCCTGCAGCCAGCCGATCTGGGCGTAGCGTCCGTCCCAGATCTTCGACGTCCGGCTCGATGACAAGCTCCATGGCCGAGGCACGCTTGGCGGCGGCCACCTTCGCGGCAGCATCGGAAACGACACGCACGTCGAGCTGCCGCGCCGGGCGCGGCGCTGCGCTCAGGCGCAGGACCCCGTCGTGGACCGCCGCGACCCAGTACTGCTCGAAGCTCGCGAGGGTCCCCTCCGGATAGACCTCTCTCTGCCAGCGCGCCCTCAGGTACTTGCGGTAGTCCGTCTGGACCTGGAGAGAGCCGGGCAGCTTCTTCGCCCATCCGAGCAGGATCTCCTCGGTCTGGCGCGTCGGGTACAGAGGCCGGATCAGCGGCTGCTGGAGACCGAGCAGGTCCGTGGACGGCTCGAAGTCGTTCCAGCTCTCGAGCCAGTGGTTCACCGGCAGCACGACGTCGCACCTTCGCGTCGTCTCGTCCTCGAAGAGCGCGAGCGAAACCGTCAGGGGCACTCCGGCGAGGGCCGCGTTGAACGCGTCGGCGTCCGGGATGCCATACGACGGGTTCGTCTCGTGGAAGATGGCTGCGGCGTACTTCCCCGAACGGAGCTCGCGCGTGAGCTCTGCCATCTCCACCGGCGTGGCCAGCGGCACTTCATCGACGGAAAACGCCGTCTCCACGGTGCGCCCTTCCGCGCCGAGCATGCTGTTCAGCAAGGCAACCGCCGCGTGGGCTTCCCGGGGCAGTGAAGGGCCCGCCAGGACGAGGCTCGCGTCCCCCGCACGGGCCAGGTCGTCGGCCAGCGACGACAGGACCGCTGGCTCCACGTGGAAGCGCCTGGCGACTTCGGCGAGACAGAAACGCGCCAGCACGTCGGGCGGCAGGCCCTCGGGAAGCGCCCGTCCGTGCTTTTCGTGCAGGGCCCGCGCGACGGCGAACGCGATCTGGGCGGCGCCGGAAGGCCGGACCGGGACCCGCACGTCCGCCTTGCCACCCGTGACGCTCATGCCGCTCTCGAATGCGTAGAGCCGGCTCATGGGGTCGCCGGGCTTTGCCGGTCTGCGGTTCCCGGCAAAGCCCGCCGTCGCTTCGACCGGGTTGCCCATCGCTGCCAGGAAGTCCGCCTCGAAAGCCGCAATGACCTGGGCCCTGTCCAGGCGATACCGGGGCGTGAGCGCTTCCCCATAGAGCGCCTTCGCAGCCGCGCGATCCGCCAGGCCGAGCGCCGGCTCCCACGCCACGTGCTTCAGGCCGGGCAGCGCCTTCGCCAGATCCCGGATCACGGCGCGGCGCGTGGGAGAAATTGAAGCGGAAGTGAGGAACAGAACGGGCTTCGAGTCGACCGCCGCCTCCCTGAGCACGGCGAGCGCGTGCTCTTCAGCTTCGTTCCAGCTGGCCGCCCGGCCGCGGAGGCGGGGCTCCCGCAGCCGCTCCGGGTGGTACAGGCTGATGATCTCGGCCTGGGCCCTCGCTGTCGTCTTCCCGTCGAAGAGCGGGTGCTCGTCGTTGCCGTCGATGTGGATGGGGCGTCCTTCCCGCGCTTTCACGAGAACGCCGTACGGAACGAGCCCCTCCTGGAACGTGCTGGCGTAGTAGTTGGCGACGCCGGGAATGATCTCGGTGGGCTTCTTCGTGTAGGGGACGATCGTGTCATCGGACGTGCCGGCAGCGGCCGTACCTCCGGCCACGGCGGCGGACGCCGCGACCAGGCTCAAAAAGCCCCGGCGCGAAACGGACTCCGTTCCGTCCGCGGGTTCACCGGCATCCGCCGGGAGATCAGGGTCCTTCTTCTGCCTACGCATGGCGCTTCACCGAAAAGGGCGCGGGTTCCACTCTGCGCGAGGGGCTAGTGCGCACACGCGTGCGACGCTCCGCGTCGCATTGGCGCTTCCGTGTCTTGTGCATCCAACGAAGACGCCCCGGAAAAGAAGCCCCCATGATGAGTGCACCCGCCGCTGCGGCCACGGCGATGACGCGCCGCCGGCTATCCACCTTCATATCTCGACACTCCTCACGTGCGGTTACCGGTGACATGCAGAGCAATCCGTAGGCCCCTGCTTGATTGCGGAGCCGGAAGGTAGATAGCGCCGGGGATCCCGGTGGCACCCCAGGCACTGCCCCATGCGCATGTTCATCACGCGCGTGAGCACGTCCATGTTCTGCACGCGGCCATGACACGTCTGGCACTGGATGCCGACATCCACGTGCGACCGGTGATCGAAGTACACATAGTCGGGCAGGTGATAGACGCGCTTCCACGCCACGGGCGCGTCGGACTTCAACGGACCTGTCACGGCCTTCTCGATGGGCTTCTGGTCGGGCAGCGCGATGGACCGGTGGCAGTTCATGCAGGTCTGGACAGCGGGTAGGGTCGCGTCCCGGCTGCGATCCGCATTCGTGTGGCAGTACCCGCACGGCACCTTGTTCTTGCCGGCGTGCACGCGGTGCGAAAAAGGTATGGGCTGTTTGGGCGCGTAGCCGATCGCATAGCGGGCCGGCTCGACCGCCCACCCCACCACGACCATCGTGGTGACGACGGCGAACACGCCCAATGGCATCACCACATGCCAGAACCGATCGCGCGGATGCATAGCTAGCTGGACCTCGACGAGGACGTAACGAGTTGGGCTGTTCCGGAAGCAAAGTCGCGCTTCCAGAGGAAAGCGCAGTTCTTACTTGCAGCGCGCATGCCACGATCCGAAGCGCGCAGTGCTTGCGGAGCAACTTGCGACGATCAAGCCCACAATTGCACTTCGGGCGCGTCGTCACGCCGACCGCGCCTCGAATGCGTCAAAAGGACGCGCCCGAAATCAACTCACGCAGCATGTGCGCGAAACGAGAGTCTGGTGGGCGTATATTCAGCCAATGTCGAGTTGCCGATGGGCAACACGAACCGTAGGGAAGCATCGAGCAGCCCTCACCAGCCGCCCGTCGGGTGCCCCGACACGAGGCGGTCGGCTTGTCGTAGAGAACGATCAAGACAGGAATGCACGGACCACCCGCCGCAACCTGGCGTTTCCGCCAGGCGGCGAGACACTGGGAATTCATGCTGCCGCGGCGCCTTGCAACCCGTCTGGAGAGCGCCAACGCGCGGGAGCGGGTTGCAGCCGCGCCAGTCTCTTGATCTATGTCCGGTACTTGGCGAGCTTGCGATACAGCGTGGTCGGGTCGATACCCAGCGACTCGGCCGCGCGGTCGCGGTTGCCGCCCATGGCGCTGAGCACGCCCGCGATGTGATCGCGTTCGAAGCGCGCGACGGCAGCCCGGAGCTCGATGGCGTCGGAGGCCATCGTACGGAGCTCGGCCGGCAGGTGATCCGGTTCGATGCAGTCGCCGGCCAGGATCGTCGCGCGCTCTACCAGGTTCGACAGCTCGCGTACGTTGCCCGGCCAGGCGTAGGTGAGCAGCAATCGCATAGCGGCATTGGACACGCGCGGAGGCTTTCTGCCCAGGGCGAGCGCATGCTGCAGCACGAAGTGGAAGACCAGATCCGGGATGTCCTCGCGCCGCTCGCGCAGTGTCGGCAGCTTGATCTCGAACACGTTCAAGCGGAAGTACAGGTCCGCGCGGAACTGCCCTTCGTCCACCCGTTGCTTCAGATCGCGGTTCGTCGCGGTGATCAGCCGGAATTCCGCTGGCACCGGCCGCTCGGCCCCCACCGGCAGCACCTCGCGCGACTCGATGGCCCTGAGCAACTTGGCCTGCGACCCGAGTGGGAGATCCCCGACCTCGTCGAGGAACACGGTGCCACCCCGGACGCTGCGCAGCACGCCATCGCGACGGCGATCCGCGCCCGTAAATGCGCCCTTCTCGTGGCCGAAGAGCTGTGCTTCTACCAAGTCCTCCGGGATCGCTGCCATGTTGACAGCGATCAGCTCGCGCTCCGAGAGGCTGGATCGCGCATGGATCGCCCGCGCAACGAGCTCCTTACCTGTTCCGCTTTCGCCCGTGACCAGCACGGACGACGGAGTGGGCGCCACCTTCTCGACCAGCTCGAAGACGCCGTGCATCGGCGGACTGCTCCCCACAATCCCCTGGAAACCCAGGCGCCGGTGCAGGTCCCGCCGGAGCCGCAGCACTTCCTGGCGCAACGAGCTGAACTCCATCAGCTTCTTGAGCTTCGAGAGCACGTCCTCCGGCACGACCGGCTTGAACAAGTAGTCGTACGCGCCAAGGCGCAACGCCTCGATCGCCGAATCGACCGAAGCATAGGCGGTCACGACGATCACGAAGGTTTCCGGACGTTCCGCGACGATACGACGCAGCAGCGTGATGCCGTCCATTTTCGGCATACGGATGTCGGCGATGACGACCGCAACGTCGGTTTCGAGGACCCGCGCCAGCGCAGCCTCGCCGTCGGGAGCGCCTTCGGCCTCGTATCCAGCCCGCCGCAGGAACTGGCAGAACGCGAGCCGCTGGGGTTCCTCGTCTTCGGCAACGAGCACCAGATCACTCACGATTCTACCTCCTCGGTTGCGTCGCTGCGCAGCGGGATGCGGATGGCGAAGGTCGTGCCGTCCGGAGTCGACTTCTCGAGCGCGATCTCGCCACCCAGTGCCTCTACGATCCCCCGGCTCACGAATAGCCCTAGCCCTGTGCCGCGCCCCGGCGGCTTGGTGGTGAAGAACGGCTCGAAGATGTGGTCGGCGATCGAGGGGTCCAGACCGCCGCCCGTGTCGCGCACGCGGACAACCGCCATGGTGTCCTCGGTGCTTGTCTCGAAAACGAGAGTGCCGCTCCCGCCCATCGAGTCCAGCCCGTTGATGCCCAGATTCAACAGAACCTGGGTCAGATGGTCCTCCTTGGCGCGGATGAAGGGCACGTTTTCCGCGAGGGAAAGCTCGATCTGGCAGTTCTTGGCGCGAGGATCGTGACCGAGCAGGCGCGCCACATCCCGCACGACCTGGTTCGGTCCGACGGTGACTTCCTCACCCCGCTTGCGCTGCGTGACGCTCGCCAGATCGCGAAGCAACTCCGAAATGCGGCGGACCTCGCGTTCCACTGCTCTGAGCATCGGTTCGGCCTGTCCGACTTCGCCGGTTTCCCTGGCCATGCTGAGCTGCCACTGGATGGAGGCCAGTGGGTTGCCGATCTCGTGCGCCATGCCCGCTGCGAGCAGACCGAAAGCCGCCATTTTCTCGTGATGCATGGTCTGCGCGAGAAGGCTCCGTTCCGCAGTCACGACCCGCTCGATGCACACCGCCGACTCGACCTGGCCGGATCCGCCGAACACGGGAAAGGCTTCCAGATGCACGATTTGAGCGCTACCGGCGAGCTTGAGCGCGCGATCGGCCGCAGCGGGACGCGCGGTTTCGAAGGCCTGTTGCACCGGCTTGTCCGCATCCGGCCCCGCGTGGGATTGCAGGATCTCCCGATAGGACGCGCCCACCAGATCGCTGCCGTGCGCGCGCAGGGCGGCGCGATTGGCGCTGATCAAGCGCAGCGTACGGTCGACGACCACCACGGGCTGGTCGATGGAGTTGAGCAGCAGCTCGGCGAACACCGTTCGTTCGGTGACGCGGCGCTCGAGAGCTTCGTGGGACTCTTTCAACGCCGTGCTCATGCGGTTGAACGTCACCACGAGATCGGCGACCTCGGCGGGTCCGCCGGCGGGGACCAGCTCGCCGAGAACGCCCGAGGACGCGCGCCGTGCGGCATCCACCAACCGACCGAGTGGGCGAACGACCGAGTGTCCGGCGCCGTAGGCCAGAAGCGCCACGACGACCACGAGCAGCATGCCGAGCAGCGTGGCCCGCCACTTCAGGCGGTCGAGAACGCCCATGACGTGGGCCAGCGGGACTTCGACCAGCACGGACCAGCCGAGCTTGGGAATCGGGGTGTACGCCGCGATCGCATCGTCGCCAGAAGCGAGCGCGTAGCGCCCCGACCAGGCGACGTTTCCGAACAGGGGACGTGAATACGACGGGGGCAGAGCGGGCTTCGCTTGCCCCCGGCCCAGGTGCTCGAAGGATCCGCAGATGACGTGTCCGTCACCGTCGAGCAGATACAGTTCCGCGTTGGGGGTCCGGCTACTGTGCGCCGCGACCAGGTCGTCGTGCACGTCGAACGCGAACCTGCCGCACAGAACACCCAGGTACGTCAGGGCGCCGTCGTGGATCGGGAATCCGAGGAGCAGGTCCGGTTCGGCCCTCTTGAACTGGATGGTAGCCACCGCGGTGCCGGTCTGGCCGGCGCGGAAACAGGGGCTGGTCCAGAGCTGGGACTCGACGGCACGCTGCGCGTTCGACGAGCCGAGCAGGTTGCCCTGCGGCGAGACCACGAACAGTTCGTCCGTTGCGTGATTGTGAGCGGCTTTGGCGAGCAGGTGCTTGTGCAGCTGGGCTTCAGCCGCCTGCCGGATCTCGGGATCGTCGCTGAGCAATAGTGTGCGCAGCATTGTGAAAAGGTGCTGATTATCCGCCAGCGTCGTCTTCAGGAAGGCTTGCTGGTTCTTCACGAAGTCGGTCGTGCGCGAAGCCTCCAGCGCCGCCACATTCCGGAGATTCAGCATCGCGCTGTCCGAAATGAGCTCGCGAGCCGTTAGGTAGCCCCAGATATTCGAGATCACGAGGGGCCCGAGCGAGAACAGAACCAGCAAGAAAACCAGCTGGCGGCTCAGGGCGCGCGGTTTCGGGGGCGACATGGTTCTCGGCTCGGCCCGGAAGACGCAGTGTCGCCTCCGGATGGCAGCCGCACAGATCTGCAAGGCTACGCGAGGTCGTCGTGGTGCAACCGATGTGCCCGCGAATCCGGCCCCATGAGCGCCATCATGCGCGCGCGTCGAGACCGGCGCGCGCGCAAGCGCGAACGCGTCTCGTCAAGCCGCCGGGCGGAGATCCAGGTGTAGCTCTCCGAGGAGACTCATCAGGTCGTTGCCCGATGCGGGAATGCAGGAGAGCAGCCGATCGGCGTTCTGGGCAGCCCAGTCGTCGGAGTCGTCCCGCGGCGCCAACCGGCTCGAGATCCCGAGCATCGAAAGCCACTCGCTGCGCCAGCGCTCGTCGTATTCGCGCAGCAGATCCCGATCGGTGCTGCCCGCACGCGTGGCGGAGATCCGCTTCGCCAGATCGTGGACTTCGCGCAAGCCGATATTCATGCTCTGCACGCCCACGGGGCTGGTTCCGTGCGCTGCGTCGCCAGCGAGCCAGATGCGGCCGTGGCCGTAGCGATCGACCAGATACTGCCCGAAGCGGGCGGTATGCGACCAGACAAGCTCGCTCGGCGGGGAGCCGAACCAGGGCGCGCGCGCGGCGAGCAGGTCGGTGAGCTCCGAAGAACCCCCAGACCATGACTCGTCGACCTCGAAGCTCCAGCGCCCGCGCTCGGGGCCGATTGGCCACAACACGTTGCTCGCCGCGCCGTGCAGCACCACGCGGTTCGCGTCGGCCACGTCCATCTCCGCCGGGAATTCGAAGACGGAGAACCACTGCGTAGGCCGCGCTTCGGAGACCGGAATCCGCTGGGAACGGCGGACGAATGACTCGTAGCCGTCGGCGCCGATCACGTAGGTCGCGCGGACGTTGTGGACGCGGTCCAGGCTCCACTCCGTGTGGGCGACGCCGTAGCCGACAGACGCCTTGTCCATCTGCGCCACCTCGACTTCGACGTAGTCCGGATGCGCCTCCATGCTCAGCGCCTGGTGGCCGTGCAGCACGCGGACGCCGCGCTTGGCTAGCGCCCTCCGGAGCACGTCTTCCAGATCCGCCTGCGGGACGACCAGCACGTACGGGAAAGCGCCCTCGATCTTGCTGAAATCCAGCGTCGCCACCGGCTTGCCAGCGTCGTAGAAGACCTGCCGCTCGATGCGCTGCCCCTTCGGCAGGAGGTAGCGGGTGAGTCCCACTTCGTCGAGCAGGCGCAGCGACTCGGGGTGCAGCGCCAGGCCATAGCTGTGTTCGACGCCGTGGTCGTCCTTGTCGATGACCTGCACGTCCAGGCCGCGCGCGGTCAGCGCGAGCGCGGCATACATTCCCACTGGGCCGCCGCCGATGACGAGCACTTCGGTTGCCTTCTTCATGGTCCGACTCCGGGCTTGGGGGGTTGGGCGCACCCGTATCGATCGGGCGCGCATGGCCGATGAGCCTGTCGACGGACTTGCAACTCGCGTGCCTCGCGATGCTTGCGCTCTCCGAGTTGCCGGACGTCACGAAAGCGATGCGCGATCGCGCGTAATTGACCGATCACAACCGCGCGCTCGCATCCCGGTCAGCGCGCGTGCCCCACGCCGTGGCTGCTCTTGGCCCGTGGCCAACGGCCCCCGCCAGGTCGGCGCCACCCTCGCGCTCCCCGTCATCGCCCTGGCGCCGCCTGGTGTGCGACGGCGGTCGTGGTTATTGGGAAGGCATGCGCCGATGGAGAGTCGTCGCCACGCTGATCGTGGCGACGATCGCGGCGGGAGCGCTTTCGCTCCTGCCCGTGGGAGGTACGCTCGCGCACGCACGAGGGCCGAACAATCCAGCACCGTCGATGGACCTGTCCGCCTTCTCCGACGCGCCCCCCGGCCGCCATCTGCGCGTCCTGTTCATCCATCACTCGATCGGGGGTCATCTGCTGGCCCGGCACGGCCCGCCGGTCGGAGGCGCCCACGACATCTGGCAGTCGCACCCGAACGGCGGCGGCATGCGCGACCTGCTCGAGGCCGCCGGCTACGAGGTGCACGAAGCCTCCTACGACAGCCGCGTCGGCAACGACACGGACATGTTCGACTGGCTGCCCAAGTTCGGCGACCACATGGACGAGGTGCTCCGGGTCGACTTGCAGGACAAACGGCTGCCGAAGGGCGAGCACAACGACGTGGTGATGTTCAAGTCCTGCTTCCCGAACAGCTACTTCGTCGGGGAAGGACGCGCCCCCGGCAACCCGCGCGGCCCCGAGCTGACGGTCGCGAATGCCAAGGCCACCATGACGGCGGTGCGCGCCAAGCTCGAGAAGCACCCCGAGGTGCTCTTCGTCTACTTCACCACGCCGCCCCAGGCGCCCCGCATCGAGCCCCAGCCCGCCTGGAAGTGGCTGGCCAGGAAGATGCTCGGGCGCCACCGGGGTCCGGCCGCCCTGCGGCGCAGCGGGGATCTCGCCCGCGAGTTCGCCGACTGGATGAAAGCTCCGAACGGCTGGCTCCGCGGCTACCCGGAGCAGAACATCGTGGTCTTCGACTACTACGACGTGTTGACGGGCAACGGCGTCTCGAACCTGCTCCACTATCCGACGCGCAACGGCTACGACTCCCACCCCTCGTCGGTCGGCCAGCGCCAGGCAGCGGCGAAGCTCGTGCCGTTCCTCAATCGCGCCGTCCGCCGCGCCGGGCTGCTTGCAGTCCGTTGAACGTGCCGACGAGAACCAGCGCCGCGTGCGGCGACCCGCTGGCGGAAGCGTAGTGCTGCACGAAGACGCCGCGAAAGCGCGTGGACGTCCCCACGGCGACCTCTGTCGCGAACGGCGTGACGAAATAGACGGGATTGGCTGCGGTCCCCAGAACTCCGATCGCGTGCCCGCCCCGGCGGCGAATCAGAGAGACTCGACCCGTGATCGCGATCACCTTGCCGCGCGCTCGGTCCGGGTCGTTCGCTGCGACGGCGAAAGGGACGGACGGGATGTGGTCGAGGGTCGACTCGCCCCCTAGCCTCACAGCCTCCGCAACACTACCGACGACGAGCGAGTCGAACGCGACCCCGTCGGTGCCCCCTCTTGCCGCCGCCACGACCACCGGCGCGTACGCGATGCCGCGCAGACGCGTGCGCTCGCCCGCATCCGCTGCGCTCCGGAGCAGAATCGCGAGGGACGCGCCGTCGCACGAGCGCGCTTCGTCGCCGCATTGTGCGGCTAGCGCTCTCGCCTCTTTTCGGCGCACCTCGCGAGTCATCGCGTTGTACCGAGCGAGCTGCCCGGCAGCCTCGGTCTGGCGCTTGGCGGCCGCTGCCGCGTTCCTCAGGCCCGCTTTCTTGCGCTCGAACCAGCGGTCAGGCCCCAGGATCACCAGACCCGTCGCGCCATCCGCCAGGTCGTAGCCCAGGTCCATCCAGCCGAGGTTCAGGAGTACGGCCCCGTCCTGACGCCCGCCCCGCTTCGCGTACTCCGCCTGCACGGCCTTGCCGCTTCCGCGTGCGACCAGCGAGCGCACTTCGAACGACGACTGGCTGAGCCGCACCTCCGCGTCAGCCTGGAGGCGCGGCATGCGGAAGATGTTGGCGGCCCAGGCCGGGACGCCCAGGTTCTGTTCTACGACGGCTATCGCAGGGTTCGCGTCCTTGGCCGTGAGGTGTGCCTTTGTCACGAAGAAAAGACGCGGCCTCGTGCGTAGCGTCGCTGTCCGCAGAAGAACGTTTCCCCACCACGCTCCCTGGCGCGTGGGCGCGTGACCCGTTCCGGCGCGCGTGATCCTGAGCGTGGTGCCTGACAGATCCGTGTAGCCTTCCGCGCCCACCCTGGTGCGGGCGCTCACGCGGGCCGCGACATCCGCGAAGAGCTTCGTCGAGCCGACGCGGGCCCGGACTCTTCGCAGAACTAGTTGCCCGCGGCCCCGCAGCGACAACGAACCCAGGTCGACGTGGGCGCGGAGCTTTGCGGTACCTCTGCCACCCTCGAGGCCGACGCCCCCGGGCAGCGGGAGCAGCTCGCGCAATCTGCCCAGGTCTACGAGCTCGGCGCGCGGCAGATCTATCGAGAGCTGGCCGCGCAAGCGCGACCGCGCGCTCGTGAACCGGGGGGCGACCAGCTCGAGCGACGGAACAACGAGAACGGCGGCGCCGCTCCGGGCGGCCCCGACGGAGACGTCGCGAAGCACGACGTTGCTGCCGGAAAGATCGAAAGTGCGGCTTGCCCATGTGCCACGCCGCATCTCGACATGGGCCTCCAGCTTGCCTGCCAATGCGGCGCGACCCCGCCGGACTGCAATATCGGTCGCGCTCACGGTGGCCGCACCGGCGACCCATCCGCCGGAGAGTGAAACCTCGAGCCGCGGGACAACGCTCGTGATGTCGGCCGTCAGTCGGTCGGCTCCGTGCTCCACGCGGAAATGTCGCGCCGAGAAGTGCAGCCGCGCTCGAGCGTGCCGCTTTGCAACCGATCCCTCTGCGTGGCCACCGGCGGTCACCTTTCCCGACCGGACGACGAAGCTCGAGATCGACGGAAAGAGGTCCCGCCACAGGCCGATGTCGCTTGTCTCGGCACCGCTGACATCGAGGCTGAAGCGCGCGTCGCCTAGCAGCTGCGCCAGATGGAGCTTTCGGCCGGTCAACGTTGTCGCAATCGAAACGACGCGTGCCCGTTCCACGCCGAGGCGGGAGACGCGAAGGCCGGAGAGGTGGGTGCGCAGGGTGGCGAGGTCACGATGGATGCCGAGCTCGTTCACAATCGTCGCCTCGAAGGCCAGCCCGCTCGCCTCGAGCCTGCAGTCCGTCGACTTGCCCAGGACGCGAGTTCCGTCAGCGAGCTTCCCGTGATCCAGGACCAGATTGGCGTCGAAGCGCTCTTCGCATCGCGGTGAGCGAACGCGGCTCCGTGGCGCGAAGGAGTGCAGCGCGCCGGCGAGCATAGCGCGTCCGCGAAGCTCCCCGCGATAGGAGATATGATCGAATAGCGTGCGCACTTTCATCTGTCGCAGACCGAGCGGATGTACCGTCGCCTCGAACGATCCAGCGAGCCCGGTGACGAGAGGGTGGCTCCCATACGAAAGGTCGACCTGGTGCGCGTCCACCGTCGCCGGCCCGACATCGAGCCATCTGAGCGGGCGAAACAACCACCGCCCGCGTATGCGCGAATCGCCTTCCGAGCGCACGGTCTGGATCCAGACCTCGCGCACGTGGTCCACGTCGACGTTCTCGAGGTCCACCATCCACAGGTTGTAGTTCGCATCCGTGAGCGGCGGTGGTTCGGGCCCCGTACCCAACAGCGGGGGATCAGCGAAGCCCGCGATCGGGGGCAGCGCCGCCATGACGGCTGGGGTCACGTCTCGACGATGGAGCCGCAATCGCGCACGGAGCGAGAGCCCGCTCGCACGCACACGTGTCGCATGGAATTCGTGATGCAGGAGATCGAGGAGAGAGATCTTGACGTTGACGTGGTCGAGGGTCAGGCGCCATTCCACGCTCCGGTCCCGCCCCCGGATCGTCAGGCCCTCGACGTGAGCTTGACCGGGGAAGTACGAGTACGCGCTCGCGTAGTCAAAACGCAGCTCCGAGGCGTTCCCGGTGATGGCGAAGTTGACCGACGAGCCGCTAGTGGCGTTGCGAAACAATCGCGTCCGCAAGAGGATGTTGGCCAGGAGCCAATACGAAACGATTAGGATTGCACCGGCGAGCAGGACCCCGCGAAGCAGCCGGCACCAAAGAGCGCGCTTTGGACCGGACGGCGCGCGATCCGCGTCGCCGACGTGCTGGATGCCGGGGAGAGGGAGTGCATGCGTCACCCCCGCGGCAATTTGTGCGTGACCGGGGCGACCCCCCATTCCTCGAACTCATGCAGGTAGCGTGCCCCGGCGGAGCAACCCGCTGAAGGTTGAACGTGTCTCAGCTTGCATTTGCAGTTGCATTCGACAAATGCAAAGTCGTTCCAATATTGGAGACAACCTTGGGGGGATAGCGAATGCCACCAACGACGCCGGAATCGCGCCGCGCCCGCGATATGCTTGACGATTGCTTCAGCGCGGCGGAGCTCCTGACGCGGCACTTGGCGAATCGGTTGGCCGAAACCGGAATATCAACGGCCGAGAGCGAGGCGCCGCGGATCGTCGCAGCGGCCGCGAAATCAGGCGCCGACCTGGCCCAAAGCGCCGAGCTGATGCTGCAGCAGCGCTTGTCGGGCATGCCGCTTGCCTACGTTGTCGGCAGCGAGCCATTCCTCGGCATCGACATCCTGACCGGCCGCGGCGCGTTGATTCCGCGCCGCGAGACCGAGCTGCTCGGGCGCACCGCTATCGACGCCATCAAGGAGCTGTCGCACAGGGCGAGCGCCCGGATCGTCGACATGTGTTGCGGAGCCGGCAACCTGGCGTGCGCCATCGCCGCCAGCATCGAGCTTGCGCGCGTCTGGGCCGCCGATCTGACGGACGACTGCGTCTCGCTCACGGCGCGCAACGTAGCTCACCATGGGTTCGGCGATCGCATCGAGGTGGTACAGAGCGACCTGTTCGCCGCGCTAGCCGGGCTTGGTCTCGAGCGTTCGGTGGACGTTGCCGTCTGCAACCCGCCGTACATATCCAGCGCCAAGCTCGAGGCGAGCCGCCACGACCTGCTCGCGTACGAGCCACGCACGGCCTTCGACGGAGGGCCCTATGGGCTGAGCATCCAGCAGCGGGTCATTTCGGAGGCCATGCACTTTCTACGACCTGGCGGCGCGCTGATGTTCGAGATCGGCGCCGGTCAGGGCCGACAGATCAGCCGACTCTTCGAGCGTGCGAAGGGCTACGACGCCGCGCGCCTCGTTTCGGACGAAAGCGGAGAACCACGCGTGGCCATAGGCCGGCGACGCGAGGACTGACGCGCAGCGCGAGCAAGCAGCTCGGATGCCGGGACAGGGGAATCGCGCTTATCTGACAGCCGAATTGGCCGTACGGGCGTTCGAGGACCCGTGCCTGCCAACACAGTCGACCAAGCTCTCGCGCAGCAGCACAAGCCGCAAGGCAGGCCGTGAGCCCGCTTCTCGTCGGCGAGATCGCGATAGCGGCGATCGCCGCGCTTCTGGCAGCGCTGGAGGTCTTGCTCGGCAAGGGGCGCGGTTCGAAGGAGTACGTCTGGGCCGGGGCAATCTGCCTCGCCACATCTGTGTACGCGGCGCTGCAGTTTGGTTGCTACGAGGCCGGCAGCGCGGCTCACGCCGTGACGCTACAGAAACTCCAGTACGCGACGCTCGCGCTATTTGTGCTCGCCATTTTCGAGTACGGCTCGGTACGGCGCGGGCTATCACGGCCGTGGACGCGACGGGTCGTGCGGACCGTCGTGCTCTTGTCCTTGGTGCCGACGCTCGCAACGAGCGCGATCCTGTCGAACCAGGTCGAATGGCAGCGGTTTCCCACGCTCGATCACCGGGTGCCCGTGCCCGTCACGACGTTCCCACTCGGGGCGCTGTTCCTGGTCGTCTGTCTGCTCCTCGCCGCGCACGGAGCGCTCGACGTGCTCAGAGGCGCGCGACGCTCGCGCCTGCTCGTGGCAGGGCTCGTGCTCTGGGTGATCACCGGCGTACACGACATAGGCATGGCTCTCGACCTGGTCCGGGGACACTTCTACCTGCTGGAGTACGGCTTCTTCGGCTTTGCGGCGGGGCTGGTGGGCCAACGCGCCGCGGAGTACACCGCGCTTCTCGACAAGGCTGAACGTGCTCGCGACGACCTGGCCGAGCAGAAACGTGGCGTGGAGGAATTGAGCCGTGCCGTCATCGAGCGTGTAGACGAGGGCATCGCTTTCGTGGACCCGGACGGCGTCACCGCCATCTGGAACCCGATGATGGAGCGCATCACCCTGCGCACGGCCGCCGAGGTTCTGGGCCGGCGGTTCGAGACGGCGATGCTCGATGGGAGCGATAGCCCGCTCCTGGCACAGGCCATCGAACGAACGCGCCGCACGTGTGCGCCGGAGTCAGTCGAGTTCGCGACGCCCAACGGCCGGCAGGCGCACCTGGCGGTCGTGCCGGCAGGTGCCGACCGGGATTGTCAGAGCTTCATCATCGTGCTGCGCGACGTTACGCAGCAGCGCGATCTGACCGAGCGCATGATGGAAATGGACAGGATGATCGCTGTCGGCACCTTGGCCGCGGGCGTCGGTCACGAGGTCAACAATCCGCTCTCGTACGTCTTGACGAACCTCGAATTTGCCCGCGAGCGCATGGCGCGAGAACCGGGTGAGCGGTTTCGCGAGCTCGAGGACGTCCTGGGCGAGGCCGTCTCGGGTGCTCGGCGCATCCGCGACGTGGTCGCGCAGCTGCGCGACATGGTCCGCCCGGAGCAACACGCGCCGGCCAGGGCCGTTCCGGTGGCCCGCCTCCTCGATTGGGCGGCAAAGGTCGCCAATGCCGAGATCCAGTCCCGGGCCACGCTTGAACGCGACTACGATCCCGCGGCAAGCGTACTCGGTATCGAGAGCGAGATCGGGCAGGTGTTCTTGAACCTCATGGTCAACGCGGCCCAGGCGATTCCACCGGGAGCCGCGGCGCAGCATCGAATTCGCCTGGTCACGAAGCGCGCGGGCGACGTGGTGCGCATCGAGGTCAGCGACACCGGGTCGGGGATCCGCCCGGAGCAACTGGGTCGGATCTTCGAGCCGTTTTTCACGACCAAGGCCCGTGCGGTGGGTACCGGGCTCGGGCTGGCGATCAGCCGGCGCATCGTGCAGCAGCACGGCGGTCGCATCGACGTGGAGAGCGAGCTGGGCAAGGGAACACGCTTCATCGTGGAGTTGCCTGCCGCCGAGGCGGTGGCGTCCGTCCCGGCGCCAGCGCGGGCGCAGCACGTGCCGGAGCGGCGACGACTCCTGATCGTGGACGACGACGAGCTCGTTGCGCGCTCGCTAGCACGCGCGCTGCGCCGCGATCACGAGGTCGTCGTGTCGAGTAGCGGAGCCGAGGCCATGACGAGGCTCGCAAGCGACGACAACTTCAATCTCGTGCTGAGCGATATCATGATGAGCGACATGGGGGGCATCGAGCTCTTCGATCGCATCGAACGCGACTACCCCGATTCTGTCGGGTCACGTCATGCTCATGACGGGCGGGTTGCTCACGGACGAGGCCAAGGCCTTCCAGCGCATGCACCCGGACCGCGTACTCACGAAGCCCATCGAGGGCGGCGCGCTCGAGAGTCTGGTCGCCCGCTTCGGGTCGTAACCGGATGCATCGCGCGCAACTCGCCCCTGTCCCATCGAGAGCAACATCGACGGCAGTTCCCAAAACATGCCAGGTTTCATCTTTGCAAAACCGAGCTGTTCTCGCTACTTGGAGATGGGAAGAGCCTCCAGGGACTATCGGGCGGGCCGGTTTGTCCGTTCCCCTAGCCGTGACACGACTAGCGAAGTCCCTGCACGGCCCCTCCCATCGCATTGCGGTCATCGATGACGACGCGGACCTTCGCGCCTCGTTCGCGGCAATGCTGCGACAAGATGGACACGAGGTCCGCGAGGCCGACAGTCCCGCTTCCGGCATCGAGCTGGTTCGCAGCTGGAAGCCCGAGCTGATCCTGCTCGACTACTATCTGAGCGGCGGGACCGGGGCCGAATTCGTTCGACAGTTGCGCGAATTCGAGCACATGGCCCAGGTGTTGCTCGTCACGGGCTATGCGACCGAGCAACCCGGACGCAGGCTGCTGGCCGAGCTCGACATCCAGGGCTTCCACGACAAGAGCGACGGCTCCGAGAGGCTGCTGGTCCTGATCGACGGTGCGCTGAAGCACTACCGGGTCAATCATCGTCTCGAGACCCATCGCGCCTACCTCGAGCGGATCCTGGGTGCGGTACCGGATATCTACCGTCTCCAGTCACCACAAGGCTTGCTGCACGCGGCGCTCGTGCATTTGAGCAACCTGGTTCAAGGCGGCGACGGTCTGGTGGCGTCGGCCAACAATGGTCTGTTCGTGTTGAGCGCAGCCGACACGGGAGTCAGCATTCACGCCGGGACGGGAAAGTACGAAGGTGCTCAGCGGCTCGTCGAGCTGGATCCGCGCGTGGCCGGGCTCGTCGCCGCAGGCATCGACGCCGAGGAACCGTACTTCGACCCGTCGAATGTGCTGCTCGTACCGCTACGCACACGCAGCGGCGATCGCGGCTGCATGTTGCTCGAGTGTTCGGGGAGCTCCACGGACGTGACCCGCCCCTCCGTTCTCTATGCACAGCTCGTGGTCGGGGCCCTGGAGAACGTGCTCTTGTTCGAGCGCGCCACGGTGGACCAGCTCACTGGCACGCTGACGCGAGCGCACGGCATGCAGCGGCTGCGGGAGACCCTGAAGCTCGCCGAGCGCTCCGAGCGGCCCACTAGCATCCTGATGCTCGACATCGACGAATTCAAGCAGATCAACGACCGTCTTGGTCACGCAGCTGGCGACCTCGTCCTGCGGCAAATGGGCGAGGCGCTGCACGCCGCCCTTCGGGAGAGCGATATCGTCGCGCGCTACGGCGGCGAGGAGTTTCTCGTCGTGCTTCCCGATACCGATGCCGCGGGGAGCCTGGTGGCAGCAGAGCGTGTCCGTGCGGCGATCGAGGCGCTCGTGTCGAGTACGAGAGGCAGCCCGTCGCTATCTCCATCTCGGTGGGTGTTGCGACCGCTCCGACCTCCAGACTGGCCAAGGACGTGCTACTGCGCCGCGCCGACTCGGCGCTGTACGCCGCCAAGGCGGCGGGTCGCAATCGCGTGTGCGCGGAGCAGCACGTGTCGGCCGGCGACGCCGCGAACGGCAGTCTCGTGGAGGACCGGCATGAAGCTTCTTGAGCGACGCGCCGGGCCTACCCCGCAGCGTTGGGCGGATGACATCACCGATCTGCCTCGCTGGCAGCACCTCAACGCGCGGCGGTTTATCAAGGTGTGCATGGTGTTCAGCATCCCGATCAACCTCGTCGAGTTGAGCTTCGGGCTCACTGACACAAGGCGCACACTGGTGTTTCTCGCCGTGTTCAACGGCGTCTGGCTACTGGCGCTGGCGGCCGGGCGGCATGCGAGCACGAGGCGTCGGCCCGAAGCCTACTTGTTTGGGGTCAGCGTAGTGCTGGTCATCATGCTCTGCGTCACGCCGTGGCTGTCGATAGGGCACCACCGCCATATGGAGGATGTGCGCGTGCTGTATGCGCTGCCCTTGGCCGTGTCGACCTTCGCCTTGTGGGACCCGCGTATCACCTTGCTGTTTGGTGCCATCGCCGTCCCTGCGTCGGTCCTGGGCGAATGGTGGGCGACCGGCGTCATGCCAGCCGACGCCGTCAACCACCTCCTATTGGGAGCGTCACTTACTGCGGTGGGGGCCCTGTCCAACGCCTTCACGCGCCGCCTGTGGTCCCGGTGGGTGGCGTCGCGCGAACAGCTCACGGCCAGCGACCGCATGGTTCGGATGGGCAAGATGACAGCGGGTATCGCTCACGAGCTGAAGACGCCGTTGGCGGCGACCGATGGCGCACTCTTGACGCTGCGGCGTCTGGAGGAGGAGCTGACCCAAAGCATCGGGCACCCCCAGGTTTCCGACGATGACCTGGGCGAAATCGTGCGTGAGATGAGCGCGCAACTCGAGCTCGCCAACCGCGCCAACCAGCGCGTGGCCGGCTTCGTCGGCGCCATTCGTCAACATACTCGCAGTCTAGTGAGCCAAGGGCACCATCGCTTTTCGGTGCGGGAGCAGGTGGCGCTGGTCCAGGTGTTATTTGCCCATCGTCTCAAGCTCCTTGGAGTCGGCTTCGAGTACGAGGGAGATGCCGGAGCATCACTGTTCGGCGACCCGGGCAAGTTCGATCAGATCCTGACCAACCTGCTCGGCAACGCGCTCGATGCCATCGGTGAGTCCGGGGTTGGAAGTCGGGTCGTTGCGCGAGCAGAACAGCGCCCCGACGGCGTGACGCTGCAGGTGATGGACGACGGCCCCGGGGTTCCCCCTGCAATCCGTGGCCGCATCTTCGACTACCTGTTCACGACCCGCAGCGCGGCGAACGGCACGGGGCTGGGCCTGGCTATCTGCCGCGACATCGCCACCGGCGATTTTTCCGGCTCTCTGGAGTTTGCCGAGTCCGGAAAGGGCGCGCGCTTCGTGCTACGGCTTCGCGATGTGGCGGAGTCCGCGCGCCAGGTGCAGCCCGCGTCGGCCTTCGTTCCCGCTGCTTGAAGAATCCGGGCATCCCCGACAGCCGGCGCACCGGTGGCGCAGGCCGCGCCGCCCGTCGCGCTCGAGCCGGCCGTTTCCGCGTCGCTAGCTGTGCTGAACGGCGGTCCGCGTTACAGTCCGGCCATGCCGGTCGCGCCCGATCTGCCTCGAGTCGGAATGCCGTCGATCGTCGAGTCGCTGGGGCTCCGCCCGCTTGGGGAGCGGCTCAGGCAGGCCGCGATCGCGCTGCGCGGCGCCGAGGACGTTCCGCCGTCGAAGTTCGGGCCCTCCAGCCTGCGCCTGCTGTCACCGCGCTTGGCGCTGCCGCTGTGGTCGGGGCGGTTCGTGGTGCCGCGCCACGCGATCGTGACCAACCTGTTCAACCACACCCAGACCCCGATCGCGGACGGCTGGTCGGTGAAGAAGACCCAGGTCCGCGACTTCCGCGGTGGCGCGCTCACCTACAACAGCCACAACGGCAGCGACCTGTCGATTCCGCGTGGCACCCTGGTGGTGGCGCCGGCGCCAGCCCGGGTCGCGCGCATCGCCGCCGAGTTCAACCGGGGCGGCCTGAAGGTGATGCTCGACCACGGTGACGGGCTCTGCACCTGCTCGGCCCACCTGGCCCGGGCGCTGGTCAAGGAGGGCGACTTGATCGCCCGCGGCCAGCCGTACGCCGTGTCGGGCTACAGCGGCCTGGACGGCCTGGTCAGTTTCCCGTTCGGCATCCCTCACGTCCACTTCAACACCTGGCTCGACGGAGAGCCGGTCGATCCGTTCCATGACGACCCCGAGCAGAGCCTGTGGCTGGGCGGTCGCCCGACTCCCGCGACCGGGGACGAGGCCGATCCGCCCTGGACACCCGATGAGCTCGATCGAGCTGCGATCGACGAGGTGATCGCGGGTTGCCTGACCGCCACGGTGCGCGAGCGGCTGGCCGGGCTCGAGCCGCTCGAGCGCCGGGTCTACTACCTGATCTGGGAGCAGAACTACTACCCGACCCGGTTTTCGATCAGACGCCGTCTCTACCTGCGCGCTCATCCGCGCCGACCGCGGTTCAGCCTGCCCTTCCCCGCCCGCGATTTCGACGGGGTGGTGTTCGCCGATCAGCTGTAGAGCCCGCGCAGAACCGCATGGTCGACGTGGCAGCGGGCGTGGCCGATCTGGCGGTGCGCTTCAGGAAGACCGACAGGTCAGCGCAGGATCTGCGAGTTGATGACGTTCGCGGGCTCTTTCGCGATGACGTAGAAGCCCGGCAGACCAGGGGTCTCGAAGGTGCCCTTCGGGTTGTCCCGCGTGGTGGAATCCTTGATGGTGATGGTCCCGGTCTTGTTGTTGCTCACGAAGAAGATGGCACTGCCGCCCTCGTTCGCCTTGCAGTGCTCGATCAGACTGCTCTCGAGATTCATCACGATCTCGTTGCCGTCGTTGTAGATGGCGCCGCCGTTGCCGCCCTGGCCGCTATTCGCGCCGTGGCCGACCGCGTCGTTGTAGGAAAACAACGAGTTGAGGATGTTCCACGACACACCGATGCTGCTGAGCGCACCGCCGTTCGCGCCGTGGTTGCCGTAGCCGGACTTGCCGCCGAAGGTGCTGTTGACGATCCACACCGGCCTCGCCGGGCCGGCGCCAGGCGCCACCAGGTAGTCGAGCTTGCGGATCGCGCCTCCGCCCAGGTCGGAGCCGAGATCGTCGCACACGTTGTTGAAGAAGCGGCAGTGCACGACCTTCAGACTGCCGCCCTGCGCGTAGATAGCGCCGCCGCCGGCTCCGTTGTTCTTGCTTTCGGGGATGCCCCTCGCGCTGCCGTCGACGAAGGTGAGGTTCTGCACCACAAGCGTGGGGCCGGGATTGGTGTTGCAGTCGCCCGACCCGGACGGGTATCCACCGTGCGACTTGTCGCAGGTGGACATGTAGAGGATGCGCCGCTGCCCCTGGCCGCTCAGCGTCACTTTGTTGCCGCCGTCGATGACGACCCTCGAGACGCTGTTGTACACATTCGCCGTCGCGGTCAGCTTGATCGTGACCGGATCGGGCCCACAGTCGAAGGTGACGACGCCGCCCTTCTTCACCGCTGCTACGAACGCATCGCTGGTGCAGCTCGCCGCGGTGCCCGTGCCGATGACCGTGGTGGGCTTGGAGACGTCCTCGGCCTGACCAGCGGCGGGAACGGTCGCGTGACCATTCGCCCAGCCCGCAGGCGGCCCGTCCTGCGGATTCGTCTGCGGGGCGGGGGAAGTGGAGCCTCCGCCGCTGCTCGAACTGCAGGCGGCCAGCGTGGAAAGTGCGATGAACGCCGTAGCGAGAAGCCCTGACGAAGATGCGCGAAGCATCTTCTGATTGTATCGCTCCGACCCATCACGCCGCAACGGGCGGGCAGCCGCTACAGGCGTGCCTCCGCCCCTGGCGCCGGGATCTCAGCGACCCTCGTCTGCCTTCGCTGCCTTGTCCAGGTAGTCCTGGATCCGCTTCAGGCTCTCGGCGCGGTCCTTCTTCTCCTGCTCCTTGTCCACTGGGTCCGCGACGAGGGGCTTGGGCTCGGCGACCTTCCTGAGCTTGACCCCCATGAACAAGCCCATCTCCGGGTTTCCTTGCCAGGTCCAGTAGCCGGGTACCGGCGATTCGAAGTGGAAGGTGACCTCCCCGGTGCCCGTTGCCGCGACGCTTCCCTTCGTCGCGGGCTGCTTGAGCTGGGTCTTGGCCTTCACCACGCCCTCATCGATGGACGAGACGGTGTAGGTCTCCGCGTAGTGGTGGGGAACGTCCACGTCGACGCGAAAGCGGGCGCCCTTGCCGACGGGCTTGTCCGGTAGCGGTCGCACGGCCATCACAAAGTCGGGGTCGGGTTTCGGCAGTTCCTGCCCGGGAGCCGCGCCCACGCCGTACGCCGAAATCTGTCCTGTGGGCGAAGCGACATACCAGGCGAAGCGGCGGAAGTTGTCGTGTTCCACGGACACCTCGATGCGCGCGAGCTCGCCGCGCTTGCAGCGCACCCGGAACAGAAACGCTACCGAGCCGCTGCGGCCGAAGTGCGGAGTCTCGTCCTCGCTTTGCCCTGACGAATACAGACCCCACTCGGTGCCGCCCGGCGTGAAGCGGTAGCGCATCGATGTCCGTGGCTCCGAGCCCGGCGCTTCCAGCGTGACCTGCCGCTTGGGCATCAGGGTCGCGGTCTCGTAGCGGAACGCCGCCGTGGTCTTCGGCGCGATGCAATCATCGCCAGCCGGCAGCAGAACCGCCGCACCCTTCTTGATAGCCGCACTCGCGGCAGCCTCCGGCGCAATAGCCTTGGGCGTGCGCGGAGCGGCACTGTTCGCACCGACAGCCGCGGCCGGCTTGGCACTCGCCCCCGACGGCTTCGACGACTTGCAGGCCGTGAGCGCCAGCGCAGCGACAGCAAGGGTCGTAGAGTATCGCCTCATCCTACCTCCCGGCAACACGAGCCTGGCGGCATGACCGCCAGCACCACCCTATCATCCAGCCGCCACGTCGGCGGCATCGCAAGCCCCACGATGCCCACGAGATCGCTCCTTCCACGCGAATCGGGTCAACCGCTGCATGCGCCGCGCGATCGCCAGCAAGCGCGAGCTGATGAAGCTCGGCGTGCCCAGTACGGATTGACTATGGAAGCGCAGACCCGGCTGCCCTAACCTCGCGTCGTCCAGTCTTGCCGGAAAGTCAGACGTGCAAAACGGCGGTTTCGACGGCGTTGGCGGGGTGCGCGAAGGCGACATCCTGGCCGGCAAGTACCGGATCGAGAAGATCCTGGGCACCGGCGGCATGGGCGTCGTAGTCGCTGCGCAACACATCCACCTGGACGACAAGGTCGCGCTCGAGTTCCTGCTGCCGCAAGCGACGAAGAGCCCGGAGGCGGTCGCGCGATTTGCGCGGGAAGCGCGCGCAGCCGTGAAGATCAAGCGCGAGCACGTTGCGCGGGTGAGCGACGTGGGCACGCTGGAAAGCGGCGCTCCCGTGGCGCAAGGGGCGGCCGCAACAATGGCGCAAGCCGCGCAGAGCGTGTCCGACGCCAGCGTCGCGCCACGCAAGTCGCCCCGATCGATTCCGCGTCGGACCGGCAAGCCCAGCAAGCCAACAGTGCGACGCCAGCGCAGTCGGCCATCGCCCAGCCGCCGCCGCCGGCTCCCGCCCCCAGGACGACGAGCGCGAAGCCAGCGGTCGCCGTCGCCGTGCCGCAGCCATTGCCTCGGCCGCCGGCGGCGAAGCCAGCGCCTGTCGCGAATCCCGCGCCCAAGAAGCCATCCGTCGATTCGCTGATCAACGATCGCCAGTGAAGCGCGACGGGCAGACAAAGAGCGAGCCGCGGTGGAAGCAACGCCCGCCGTGGGCCCGAACCAGGCCGCGCTTCCGCTCGCGTGTCTAGTGCAAGCTCGCGAGTGCCTCGTCGAGCGATTCCTCGGGCCCTCGCCAGGCGACGCCGACGCGAGCGGCGCGCTCCTGCACGCGGACGCGCAGCGCCTCGAAGCGAGGGTCGCCGCGCAGCGGATCGAGCAGCTTCAGCCGGTTCATCCAGCCCAGGTCGAGCAACCCTTCGTTCACTGCCGCTTCGACCAGCTCGAGCACGCCCTCGCGATGACCGGTGATTGCCGCAACCTCGGCCGCCATCTGGTAGCCGAAGCGCCGCCCGCGACTCTGCGGAGACGCCCGCACCACCTGCGCTTCGACCGGAGCGCGGATCTCGGCGAGCGGCCGGACATGTCCGGATTTCCGGTCCTGGCGGGCGCGATCGTACGCCTCGATCAACATGGCCATGCGTTTGTCGGCGCCCTCGGGTGCGGGCAGTGCACCGGCGTCCGGCGCGCCCGGCCACGACCACAGGCGCGCCTCGTGGATCCGGGACTGCCCCTTCCAATCGGGACCCTTCCCTCCCGCGTGAAGCTCTCGCGCGCGCTCGAAGTTGCCGTCCAGCGCCGCGTCGCGCATTAGATCCAAGCGCGCCCAGCGCTGGTCGGGGTCCAGCCACAGCGCCCGCTCCAGGTGCACGATCGCGTCCGCTCTCTCGTCGGCCTCGAGCAGGATGCGCCCGGCCAGATCATGCGCGTCGGAGCTGCTCGGCGCGAGCGTCAGCGCGTGGCGCAGCGCACGGATCGCGCCAGCCGGGTCGCCCTCCTGGTTGAAGCGTGTCGCAGCCAGCGCGATCCACGGCTCGGCCATCCGCTCTCCCGCGACCAGTGCGCGGCGCAGGTACTGCACCACCTCCGCGCGATCGATGCTCGAGAACAGGTTCCGGCCCAGGTGAGCGTGGACGTAGCCGGCCAGGATCGTCGGATCGTCTGGCGCGCGCGCGAGGGCCTGTGCGAACAGCCCCTTCGCCTCGATCATGCCCGCGTCCTTCCAGAAGCGACCGATGGCGTGGCGTGCCCGGAAGTACAGATCGACCGCGATCGGATCGGTCGGCTGCGGCCGCGGGGCTTCGGTGTGCTTGGCGGCCAGCGCCGACGCGATGCCGCGCGCCACGTCGTCGTTCAGCGCGAAGGCCTCGCCTGCCGGCCGCTCGAAGCGCGACGACCAGATCTGGAAGCCGTCGGCCACGCCCACCAGTCGCGCGCTCACGCGGATCAGCTCGCCGGCGCGGCGCACCGAGCCGTCGACCACCACGTCCACGCCCAGCCGCCGCCCCGTCTCCACCACATCCCGATCCGACGCCTCGGCGTAGCCGCGACCGCGCACGCGCAGCCCCTGCACCGTGGCCAGCATGTCCACCAGATCCTCGAGCAGGCCCTCGACGAAGTACTCGTCGTCGCTCGAGCCGAGGTTCCTGAACGGCACCACCGCCACCGAGCGCTCGCGTGGCGGCGGAACCGCGGAGCGGCGCGGAGCAGGTTCTGGAGCGTCGTCGGACGCGTCCACCGCCGACAGGGCGCGGAGGAGCTCGTCGTCCGAAGCGTAGCGCTCGTCGCGATCGCGAGCGAGGCAGCGCAGCACGACCGCCGCGAGGCCCGGTGAGAGCCCCGGTCTCTCGTCACGGGGATCGGGGGGCGGCTCGACGAGGCGAGCCGCCGCGACAGCGAACGGAGACGTTCCCGGCCACGCCTGCCGCCCCGTCAGCATCTCGAACAGGATCGCGCCGAACGCGTAGATGTCGGCGCGAGCGTCGAGCTGCACGTTCCCGCCGACCTGCTCGGGGGCCATGTAGGCGGGCGTCCCGACGGTCTTTCCGGCCGTCTTCGACGCGCTTCCGGGTGCGTCGGCGCGGGCGATACCGAAATCGGTGATGACGACCCGCCCACCCGACTCGAGCAGCACGTTGTCGGGCTTCAGATCGCGATGGACCACCCCCACGGCGTGTGCGGCGCTCATGCCAGCCGCGATGGCGCGCGCGACGTCCAGGGTTTCGCTGGTCGACGGAACACCCTTCTCGAGGCGATCCGAAAGGGGCTCGCCGACGATCAGCTCCATGGTCAGGAACTTCTGCCCCTCGTGCTCGCCGATGTCGAAGGTGCGGGCGACGTTCTTGTGGGTCACGCGTCGCGCCAGGCGCACTTCCTGCCGGAAGCGCTCCACCATGTCCTCCGACTCGAGGAAGTCCTGGTGCAGCATCTTGAGCGCCACCGTCTCGCCGAGCTCGCGGTCCACGGCGCGGTAGACGCGCCCCATTCCTCCCTGGCCGAGGAGTCCTGCGATCTCGTAGCGGTCCGCGATGACCGTCGGCCCCGCGCCTACCGACGGCCCCGCGCCTACCGACGACGTTGCAGCGTGGTCGGCCGCGACCGTCGGGTCGGTCCCCACGCGCACGGACGACGCTGTTGCGTGGTCCGCCGGGTGCGTCGGATCGGTCGGTCCCACATCGCGGGCGCCCATGGCTCCGCGAGCATAGCAAGGATTCGGCGAACCCCGGGTGGTTTCCGGGCAATCGGACGGCCATCCGCGAAACGCTGCGGCCCTGCCGCATATGCCGCATCGAGCACGCGCTGGCGCTCGAGCACCCGGCGCTACCGAGCGGCTTGACCGCCGCGCGCGACCGGGAAATCCTGTCGCCGTGGGACAACCACGCGGAAACAACTCCCGCGCCCGGACGCTCCGCGTCGGGATCGCGCTCGGCTCCAAGGCGCGCGCTCGCGGCTCGAGCCACGAGGCGGAGTTGCGTGGGCGACTCGACAGCTTCTGCGACGCGCTGTCCGGGGCGACCTCCCTGGCGGTTCCCGGCTCGATCGTGCTGGACTATCCCGCGCTGCTGGGCGACATGCGCGACGGCGTGGTGGACCTGGGTTGGCTGCCGCCCATCGTCGCACTCAAAGCATTCGACGTGCGGCGCGCGCAGCCGCTCGCACTGCCGGTCCGCAACGGGCATGCGGTGTATCACACGGCACTCTTCGCGAGGGAAGGCTCACCGCTGCGGAGCACCGAAGATCTCGTCGGGGTCCGGGCAGCCTGGGTCGACCCCTTCAGCGCGTCGGGCTATCTCGTGATCCGCGCGGCGCTGCGTTCCCGTGGCGTGGACGTCGAGCGCGCGTTCTCGAGGCAGACCTTCGTGGACTCGCACGAGCGGGTGGTAGAAGAGGTCGCGTGCGGGCGTGCGGACGTCGCCGCAACATTCGTCCATTACGATGCCACCGGGGACATTGTGCGCGCTGGATGGGACAGCGAGCCCATGCAGGTGGTGACCAGCTTCGGCCCCATCCCCTCCGACATGATTGCGGCCTCACTGCATGCACCCGTCTGGACTGTCGAGCGCGCGAAGGATGCGCTGCTCGGTGCCGGCAATGCCGTCCTCGCACAAGCGACGAACGAGCTGCTCGAAGCCGAGGGGCTCGTCGGCGCCAGCGCCGATCACCTCACACCCCTGACCTCGGTGCTGCGCTTCCTGGATGATCCGGTGCGCGACACGATCATGCCCGGCCCCAGGTAGCCACAAGCTCTAGCGCAACGGCGCCGGGCCTGGCGACGACCTCAACTACAACTGACCAGCACCTTGCTCTGGGGCCCGCCCGGGAATCCGCTCACGCAGGTCGAGGCATGGTCGCGTGGACAGACGCAATTGCACGCCGCGTCCACGGTCGGGTAGCACAGCCCGTCGCTTCCCAGCCACGGGCAGGGCCCTGCCGTGTAGGGCGACGTGCCTTCTACGCACGGCCCCAGATTGTGGCTCCCGTCGTTGTAGCTGGTGCTCGAGCCACCGTCCGGAGATGCGCCGCCCGCGCCGTTGCCCTGCTGCACGACCCGGCCGCCGCACGCCGGGAGCAGTGTCAGCGAGCTCGCGATGCCTAGTGAAAGAAGCCACACCCCGCGCATCGATGCATCATGGCAGCGCGGTGTGTTTCCGGCAAGACGCGTGGGCAAGGGAGGCGCCGTGCCCCGAGGCGTGTGGTATCCTGGCAGACTGGTGTGATCGCCGGCGTGTGCCGGACGTGGATGCGGAGAGGACTCGATGGGCAGCGCGCTAGGACGGGTTGTGATGGGTGCGGTGCTCGGCGGGCTTGTATGCAGCTTCGCGGCGTGCGGGAGCAGCTCGAGCTCCGGGCACAGCCAGGACGGCGGCGGCGGAACCGAAGGCTCGGTCGACACGGGCACGGACGCTTGCATCGGGTGCAGCGACGCGCAGGCGAACGACTCGGGCGGCGACGCGGCGGACTCCGCAGCCGACTCCGCAGGGGGCTCCGCTCCGGACTCGGCCGCGGACGCTGTCGCCGATGCTCCGGCGGAGTCTTCCGCCGACGCGGCTCCGGACGCAGCGCCCGACGCGCAGGGGGACGCGGCCGCGGACTCCGCGGCCGATGCGCCCGCCGAGTCGTCCACCGACGCCGGCGCGGACGCATCGCCCGACGCCTCCGGCGACGCTTCCAACCCCGAAGCCTGCGTGCCGGCGACCTGCGGCACGTTCCAGCACGTCTACTGCGGCTCGGTACTCGACGGCTGTGGTGGCGTGATCCAGTGCTCGTGCCTGACCGGAACGACCTGCGTGATCTACGCCGGTGTGTCCGGCACCTGCTGCAAGCCGATCACCAACTGCTCGCAGTACCCGGCCCCCGAAGCGGGCACCTGCGCGACCTACACCGATAACTGCGGCGGCAAGATCCACTGCGGCAACTGCCCGTCGGACGCCGGTAGCGACTAGCAGCACTGTTCGAAACCGCCCTTGGCGCGCAGCACTGCGATTGTCGGTGCACGAAACGTCTGCTTGGCTTGCCTTGCGTGTCGTCTCCGGGTCTGGTGCTGGCCGCTGGCGGCGTGGTGGGGTGCAGCAGCTCCAGCAACAGCAGCAGCGGGGGCGCGGCGGGCAGCGGCGGTGCGCGGGCTCCCTGGGCGAGCGAGGCCATCGACGCTGCGCGGAATCCTGTAGGCTCCTCTAGCGTTGGCGCGATGATGGTGGCGGGTCGGAACATGGCGGCGTTGGCGGCGTGCGCGGCGCTGTGTATCGGCTGCAGGTCGTCGCGGGCGCGGCGCGAGGCGCCACCGGCTCACCACGCAACGAGACCAGCGGTGTCCGCGTCGGCGCGCAAGGCCCTGCACATAGCGAGCGCACAACCCGCACCGGCTCACCCGGCGCCGACCGCATCGGGCTCCGCGGCGGCGCCGGCAGCCGCGTCGGCAAGCGCCGCCGCACTTCCGGTACTGGCGCGCCTCGGCTTCAGCATCACGCACACCTACGAGGAGCGGCACCTGGCCTGGCGGCAGGTCGAAAAGCTCAACTGGCAGGGTGTCGCCGCGGGACAGCCGGCGCTGCCGCCCGCGCCGCCGCTCGCTACCCACGGCTGCCCAGCAGGCATGGTCCGCGTCCACGGCGGCTTCCTCGTTGACGCAAACGGCCGCGACAACAACGACAACGTGCAGGTCGCCCAGGACCGTGCCTGCAGCCACTGGCGCACCAAGGCCCACGACATCTACGGCAGTTGCGATCGCTTCGATCGCGACCGCTGGCTCGCGATCCAGAAGTCGCTGCGGCGCGAACCGATGGACTTCTGCATCGATCGCTACGAGTTCCCCGACGTGTACGGCCAGTTCCCCGTCGTCGTCGTCACCTTCTCGGAGGCGCAGAAGTACTGCAAGAAGGTCGGCAAGCGGCTGTGTACGGAGAACGAGTGGACCTTCGCCTGCGAAGGCGAGGAGGGCGTCCCCTACCCGTACGGCTACGACCGCGACAAGACCGCGTGCCGCATCGACGTCTTCGGCCCGCGCCCCGACAAGGACACCCTGCGCCCGCGCATGACGGCACACACCGCCAAGGGCATCGATCTGGCCTGGCGCGGTCTGCGCTCCGGCGCGTCGCCGCGATGCAAGAGCCCCTTCGGCATCTACGACATGACCGGCAACGTGGACGAGTGGACGGAAACCGTGCGGAAGTACGGCTACAAGATGATCCTCAAGGGCGGCCACTGGGGATTCGTGCGCCAGCGCTGTCGCCCCGCCACGCGCGGGCACGGTCCGCTCTACGTCCGCTACGACCAGGGCTTCCGCTGCTGCGGGGACGCCCCGGGCGGGGCACGGGCACCGGGCGGATAGTTCGCGCCGTGATCCGCGCGTTCCGGTTTCCGGACCGCGGAGGGCGGCCTGGGGCGTTGGGTCAGGGCACGAATCCCAGAACGTCAGCGGCCTGCTGCGATCCCGAGAGGGTAAGCGTGCCAGTCGCGGTGTTTGCATTCTTGCCGGTGTCCGGCGCCATGACCACGTGCGCGAAGCCTAGCCCAATGCTGTTGCGCGCAACCGACTCGATCCTCACTGTGCCGCTGGTTGCCGCCCATACTTTCGTGCCGTGGTTGCCCTCTGCATATTCGACGGTTGCGGTGTTGCCGGTCTGGGCGTTTGTGACGGGGTATGTCGTGCCGACACTCGGCTTGTCGCCCATCACGCTGATCGCAAGCGCTTGTGGGACGTTCGCGAGTCGGATGCACACGGAAGCATACCTGGCCGCTCCGTCAGGACCGCTGAAGTCGCCGCTCAAGGAGCCATTGAACTTCGCGAACGCATTGTTCGCCCCGTTGGCGCCGGAGATCGCGGTCGGGCACTGTCCACTCTCGGCAGACCCGCTGCCACTATTTTCGTTCGAGCTACAACCCGCGGCAACGGTCAAGCAGATAGCAGCAACTGCGGCGACGCTCGAGTGATACCCGGTCATGACCCGCTCTTTCCTTGCAGCACTACGACCTCAAGTGGCTGGCGTACTGCCGTCAGCGTGCCCGAGCTCCTCCGGGTTGACAACCCACGCTACACCCGCCAGCGCATGCTCAGCGCAGCGGCATGGTCGATTGGGGCGCGTAGGACAAGCGACCGTCTACTGGGCGAACTAGCTTCAACAGCGACGGCGCCGTGATGAAGGTTGCCCTCGACGGGGGCACGCCGGTCACGCTCGCGTCGAAGCAGCAGTTCCCCGTCTCCATCGCGGTCGACGCGAACAGTGCAAGGACAGGCAGCAGGGCGCAACGTGCACCGTCAAGTTCCGCGACCGTAGCCTCGACGGCATGTGCGAACCGGGACCCGATGACCAGGCACCGCTGGCCTGCCGCCCAAAGGGCGCACGCGTTAGCTCTTCAACCCGCGCTCCGTCACGATCGCTGCGTTGCGCTCGTCCGCGCGCTTCAGCGCAGGCCGGGCGGCCAGGCGCTCGGCGTATGCGACGAAGGTCGGGCGCGCCTCGATCGTCCCGAACTGCATCATGTAGCGTAGCGTCCCGCCGAAGATGACGTCAGCCATCGAGAAGCGGTCGCCGAGGACATACTCGCGGCCTTCGAGCGCGCGCTCCATCGAGTCGAGCACCGCGTCGTACACGCCCCACCCCGCCTGGGAGGGCTTGTACTCCCAGCCCCCCACCTTGGCTATCACCGCCGGCTCGATGACTGCGGGCGCGAAGCAGATCCAGCGTAGGTACGTACCGCGCGCCGGGTCGTCGATCGCCGGGGCGAGGCGGCCGGGCGCGTAGCGGTCCGCGAGGTACATCCCGATGGCGGCGCCCTCGGTCACGACGACGTCACCGTCCTTCAGGATCGGCAGCTTGCCCATCGGGTTCATGGCAAGGATCTCCGGCGACTTCTGCTCGCCGGCCAGGATGTCGACGAAGCGGAGCTCGTGCTCGACACCGACCTCCTCGAGCTGCCAGACGGTGCCCGCGGCGCGGGAGAAGGGGTGGTGGAACAGGACGATGGACATGATGGATTCCCTCCGACTCGAGCGACCGACGACCTCCGCCGCGTCAACCGCAGGAGACCATAGTCCGACCCCATGACAGCGTGGTGTCAGGATGGGTGCCGTCGACCCACGTGGCTACGGCGGCAGTGGCTCCAGCTCCGGGGGAGGCGGTGGCTATACGTGTTCGAGCACAACTATCGCGAATGCCCGGCAACGCATCGAGCGGCTCGTCGTATAGCGACTCGAGTAGCGCTAGCGGCTGTGCACTGGCCGACGGTTCCCCTGGCGTCCCGGGCGGGCTACCCGTCGCCGCGCTCTTTGCTGTGGGGCTCCTGATCGCACGGCGCCGGAGAGGAACCGCACCTCAGGCATGAGCGCCCCCTTGCTCAGCGCTTCGCCCGCGGCACGTGGCGCAGGAAGAGCACGAGCTCGGCCCGGGACATTACGCCCAGCTTGCGGAAGATCGAGTCGAGCTGGTTGCCGACCGTCTTCGCGCTCACGCCGCGCGCCCGCGCAATGTGCTGCGTCGATTCGCCCTGGAATACGCGTAGCGCGATGTCCTGCTCGGCCTCGGTGAGCGCGGCTGGAACCCGGGCCTCCGGCTTTGCGATCTCGAGCAACGCGAGGTCTGGTGCGAGATACCGCACGCTGGCCCCTTCGGGGAGCGGAATGTCGGCGTATTCGTCGTCGTCGCTCACTTCACACACTCTGCGGGTAGCGCGACCCGAGCTGGCGCACGAGGTCGAGCCGGCGGGCGATGCCGAGCTTCCGCATCGCGTGACCCAGGTGCGTCGACACGGTGCTCTCCGCGATGCCCAGGTGGTACGCGACGAGCTTGTCGGCGTAGCCCCGCGGACTGCGGGGCCTTCAAGTCATAAGCTGCTTCGACGATGGAGATTACATCCCGTCGCCCCATGCTTCTTCACCTCCTCGTCGAGAGACACCAATCCCCCCCTCGATAGAGCAGTCACGGGTCGAGACGCGACGATCCCAGTCAAGCATCGAAGATACACGGCACGAATGGGAGGCGTCAATGCGATCCGAGCCCTGTGGAGTGCTGCGCTTCCGTGGGGAGATGCAGGATCTGATCGTCCTGGCTCATGCATTCTTTTTTTCGGGGGAGTGCGTGCGCGTAGGTAGGACCAGCCACCTTCCGCAATGCGTGTCGACAGGCAACTGCAGCCGCTGGGCGCATAGCTTCCGCAATTGCCGTTGCACGAGGACGATGTCCCTCCGGCGTCGGAGGAGGGATTGTTCGCTCCGGCGTCGCCGATGATCTTGCCGCCCGAAGAATCCCCTTGCCCCGACCGCACGCCGCCATGGTCACGACAATGGCAACTACAGCGAAAGTCGCGCAGAAGACTCCACGATCGAGCGTGGCCCGCGGCGCACCGACGCGTCCATGGGGATTTCCTTGAGCCCATGATCCCGCGCTCTTGGCAGGCTTGCACTCACGGGCTCGGGGACTTCCCTATGCGGCCTGCCGTCCCGGTCTTCACTCGCGCCGCCCGCGGTCCCCGGCGGTGTGTAATTGGCTGGAATCCCAGCCTGTTCCCCGAGATGCACTCGTTCCGTGCTGATGCGGCGGTCTGGCCTGGAGTCGTCGAGGCTCGCGCTGATCTGTGATTCATCGGCGGGGACTGGGATGATGATGGTATAAGCGCATCATGGAGGAGTCTTGAGCGGCGGCTCGAACGCAGAGGAGTCTGCGCCCGTCAAACCAGGCGACTTGCTGGCCGGAAAGTACCGGGTCGAGCAGGTACTCGGCATTGGCGGCATGGGCGTCGTGGTGGCGGCGCAGCACGTGCATCTTGGCCAGCGCGTTGCCCTGAAATTCCTGCTGCCCGCGTACCTGGGTGTGCCGGAGGCCGCGGGTCGCTTCGCCCGTGAAGCTCGCAACGCCGTGCGGATCCAGAACGAGCACGTCGCCCGGGTCAGCGACGTGGGCACGCTCGAGAGCGGCGCGCCGTACATGGTCATGGAGTACCTGCAGGGCAGCGATCTATCGCAGCTTGTCCGCAGCCAGGGCCCGGTTCCGGTTGCCGACGCGGTGGACTACGTGCTGCAGGCGTGCGTGGCGATCGCGGAGGCCCACGCGCTCGGTATCGTCCATCGCGACCTCAAGCCAGCGAATCTCTTCCTGGCGGACCAGAGCGACGGCACCCGGACGGTGAAGGTTCTCGATTTCGGGATCTCGAAGGCCACGGTGGGACAGCAGGAAGCCGCTCTCACCAAGACCAGCGCGATGATGGGCTCTCCGCTGTACATGGCGCCCGAGCAGATGACGGCGGCGAAGACGGCGGGCGCGAGCGCCGACATCTGGGCGCTGGGCGTGATCGTGTACGAGCTGATCGCCGGGCACGTGCCGTTCCTTGGCGAAACGCTGCCGCAGATCTGCGCCGCGGTGTTGTCGGAAGATCCGCCTCCCATTTCATCGGCGCGCCCGGACGTCCCTCCCGGTCTGGATGCCGTGGTCCAGCGCTGTCTATCGAAGAACCCGTTGGCGCGTTACGCGGACGTCGTCGAGCTGGCATCCGCCCTGCTTCCCTTCGCGCACAAGAGCTCCCGCGGCTATGTGGAGCGCGCGTCGCGGTTGTTTGCGGCGCACGGTGTCCGGTCGAGCATCGTGGACATTCCCGTGCCGCCCTCGACCGTGCCGCCAGCGGCCACGGCTCCCGCCGCGCCTGCCGTCACCGATGCGACGGTGGGCTCGTGGAGCGAGACGCACGCCCCGAAGCGCTCCGGGTCGCGAACGTGGCTGGTAGCGCTGGCGGCTGGCGCAGTTGTCGTTGTTGGCGGCGGATGGTTCCTCATGCACTCGGCCGCTGCACAGAAGAGCTCGCGTGCATCGGCGCCTGCTTCTGCCACGACGGCCGAGGCGCCGAAGGCGTCCAGTGCAACGCCGCAACCTGCCGTTGCGCCGGCGGTCACGCCCTCCGCGGAGCCTACGGCGAGCGTCGCGCCGGCCGCTTCCAGCGCACAGCCTGCCCCGCCGCCGAAGCCCGCGCCGGCGCACCACTACACCTGGCATCCGGCAGCGCGCCCGAAGTCGCCGGCGCCTAGCAAGCCCGCGCCGAAGCGAGCCGCCCCCGCTCCAGCTCCGACCCAGGCGGCGCCGCCGCGACAACCGAACAATCCGTTGAACATCCAGATCAAGTGAGGCGTGTTGAATGACACGTAGTGTGCACAGGTATCTCTGCCTTCCGGTCATCACCTGCTTGACCATCGCTTCCGCGGCCGCGCTTGCTCAAGGGCCGGCGCCGTCGCCGGGTGCAGCTGCGCCAAGCGGTTCTGCAGCGCGCGCTGCGCCGAGCGGCTCTGCAGCGCCTGCTGCGCCTGCAGCGCCGAGCGGCTCTGCGGCGCCTGCCGGTTCAGCCGCGCCCGCCGCGCCGAGCGGCTCTACAGCGCCTGCAGCGCCTGCAGGTTCGGTCGCGCCCGCCGCGCCGAGCGGCTCTGCGGCGCCTGCCGGTTCAGCCGCGCCGGCGGTGCCGTCACTGTCGGATTCGCTGAAGGGCGCGGCGAAGCAGGCCTACGAGCAAGGCCGCATCCTCTACACCGACGGCGACAACGCCGGCGCGCTGATCAAGTTCAAGCTCGCCTACAAGACGTCGAAAGACCCGCGTCTGCTCTGGAACATGGCCGTGTGCGACAAGAACCTGCGGCACTACGCCAAGGCGCAGGATCTCGTGGAGCAGTACCTGAGCGACGGCGAGGGCGTCCTGACCGATCGGGACCGCCAGGTGGCAGTGAGCGTCGTGCAGGCGATCAAGGCGTACGTCGCGACGCTCACCATCAACGTGGACCAGTCGGGCGCGGCCATCATCATCGACGGGACGCGCGTGGGCACCAGCCCGCTGTCGAGCCCCGTGCGCGTGGACGTTGGCCAGCGCAAGATCACGATCAGCAAGAAGGGCTACAAGATCTTCCAGCAGACGCTGGTCGTCCCCGGCGGGTCGCCCATGACCCTGACGGCGAAGTTGCAGCAGGTCGTACACCAGGGGCAGCTGCGCGTGGTGACCGACATGAACGGCCGCATCGAGATCGACGGCAGATACGTGGGTCGCGGGCACTGGAGCGGCAAGCTGTCCAGTGGCGATCACGTCATCGGCATCACCGCGCCGGGCAAGAAGCAGTACCAGGACAACGTCACCATCTCCGACGGCCAGCTCCAGGTGGCGCGCGTGACGCTGGAGGACAAGCAGAAGCCGCAAGCCGTGGTGCAGAGCAGCGGCGTGCCGACCTGGTTGTGGGTTGCCGGCGGTGTGGTGCTCGCAGCGGGGCTGGGAACCGGCGGCTACTTCCTGTTGAAACCCCAGGAGACCACGCCGTCTGCCAGTGCCGGTTCGATGGACCCCGGCATCGTGCACGTGTCGTTCAGGAGGTAGTCGATGAGCCGCATTCGCGCACCGCGTTGGTTGAAATACACAGGACTCGTAGTCGCCGGCGTGGCGATGTCGTCCTCTTGCTCGAACAAGCCGAAACCGCCCGGCGAGCTGATGCTGTCGCTGCAGACGGACATGTCGATCCCGAAGGACATCGACGCCGTCTGGATCGAGATCTCGAAGTACGGCAACACGGTTTTCCGGAACCGCTACGACGTGGGTCCGAGCGGCGTGAAGATCCCGGCGACGCTCGCGGTGGAGGCCGACCCCGGCAAGTCGCCGCCGGTAACGATCCGCGTGATCAGCCAGCAGGGCACGAAGACGCGGACCTTGCGTGAAGTGGTGACGACGGTGCCTCCGGATCGCACCGCGATGCTGCGCGTACCGATCGAGTGGCTGTGCGACGGCTCGGGCGAGCAGATCCCGGGCACATCGCCGCCACAGTTCAAGAACACGTGCCCCGCGGGTCAGACGTGCCAGTCGGGGACGTGCACGACGAGCACGGTCGATTCGTCCAAGCTGCCGACCTTCAAACCTGCCGACGTCTTTGGCGGCGGCAACGGAGACGGCACCGGAAAGTGCTTCGACACGCTGGGCTGCTTCTCGACGCCGATTGCGCTGCCTGTCGACACGACGACGTGCACGGCAGATGTGTCGGACCTGATGGGCGGTAGCGCTGGCGCGGGCACCGGCGGGGGCGCCGTGGATGGAGTCGCTGGCAGCGGCACGGGCGCAACTGGTGGCGCGGGCGGAACTGGTCAGGCGCAGGGCGCACTGGGCGCCGCCAAGCTCAACATCGCGCTGGAGCTACCCAGCGGTGGCGACGGCATCTGTGACTCGAACCAGTGCCTGGTGCCGCTCGACGGCCAGAGCGAATGGACTGTGTCGAACACCACGGTCACCTTGCCGAAGGCGGTGTGCGACCGGCTGCAGAGCGGCGCCGCACAAGCCGTCGTGGCCACGCTGTCGTGCGACACCAAGACCGCGGCGACGCCGACGTGCGGGCCGTGGTCGAGTGTGAGCGGGACTGGGCCGGAGGACGCCGGAGTTGGAACAGGCGGGACCGCGGGCAGCAGCGCCGGAGGCGCCAGCGCCGGGGGCAGCGTCGGGGTAGCGGGAAGTAGCGCTGGTGGAAGCGTCGGGATTGCGGGCAGCAGCGCCGCGGGCAGTAGCGCCGGGGGCAGCGGCGCGGACGGCGGTACGGCGTCGCCTCTTGGCCAGGCGTGCACGACGACCAGCGATTGCGGCGGCGGTCTGATCTGCGTGCCCGAGAATAGCACCAGCTTCAACGGGGAAGGACCGCCCGGAGGGCTTTGCACGCAGACCTGCCAGACCACCGCGGACTGCCAGGCGCTGGCGCCCAACTCCCAGTGCGTCAGCGAGGGCGGCACCACTTCGTATTGCCTCGAAGGGTGCACTTTTGGGGCAGCGAACCTGTCCAAGTGCCACTCGCGGTCCACCACCGCCTGTTCTTCGCTGAATCCACCTACTGCCGATGGCGGGGTGATCGACGCCGGAGCACAGTTCGCGGCGTGCATTCCGGTCTGTGGCAGCGACTGGGATTGTGGAACTGGCTATTGCGACCTCAAGACGGGCCTGTGCAGCGCGTCGCCGCCTGCGGGGGGCCTGCCGATCGGGTCTTCCTGCGACCCCAGCGTGAGTCCGAGTCCTTGCTCGGGCTTCTGTCAGCCGTGGGGCTCTGGGAATCTGGGCTTCTGCTCCGCACCGTGCACTTTGTCGCAGGTGGGTTGTGGCTACCAAGCGGGGACAGCGACTGCCGCATGCCTTTTTTCACCAGCTGGCGCCTCAAGTCTCGATCTCGGATTCTGCGGCGCATTGTGCGACTGCGACAGCGAGTGTCAGCAAGGTGCGTCGTGTGCCCCGCTGCCCTCTAATTACGTTTCCGCTACGGGACGCGCGGGCTATTGCGGGCTCAGTTCTGACGTGGACGGCGGGCTTCCAACCTGCCCGGCCACAGACGCCGGCCCGGGTTGATTCGGCCCTTGTGAAGGTACCTGATCAGTCGCGCGAAATCGCTACACTGGCTGAAATTGACGGGACTCGTTGTCGCCGGCGTGGCGATGTCGTCCTCTTGCTCGAACAAGCCGAAACCGCCCGGCGAGCTGATGCTGTCGCTCCAGACGGACATGTCGATTCCGAAGGACATCGACGCCGTCTGGATCGAGATCTCGAAGTACGGCAACACGGTTTTCCGGAACCGCTACGACGTGGGTCCGAGCGGCGTGAAGATCCCTGCGACGCTCGCGGTGGAGGCCGACCCCGGCAAGTCGCCGCCGGTAACGATCCGCGTGATCAGCCAGCAGGGGACGACGACGCGGACGCTGCGTGAGGTGGTGACGACGGTGCCGCCGGACCGCACCGCGATGCTGCGCGTGCCGATCGAGTGGCTGTGCGATGGCTCGGGCGAGCAGATCCCGAACACAACGCCGCCACAGTTCAAGAACACGTGCCCCGCGCGTCAGACGTGCCAGTCGGGGACGTGCACGACGAGCACGGTCGATTCGTCCAAGCTGCCGACCTTCAAACATGCCGACGTCTTTGGCGGCGGCAACGGAGACGGCACCGGAAAGTGCTTCGACACGCTGGGCTGCTTTGCGACGCCCGTGCCGCTGCAGGTCGATACGACGACCTGCACGGCAGATGTGTCGCAGCTGGTGGGCGGAAGTGTCGGCAGCGGTGCAGGGGGCGCGCCGACGAAGCTCAACGTCGCGCTCGAGCTTCCGGCCGGTGGCGACGGCATCTGCGACTCTAACAAGTGTCTCGTGCCGCTCGACGAGCAGACTGTCTGGACGGTGTCGAACACCACGGTCACCTTGCCGAAGGCGGTGTGCGACCGGCTGCAGAGCGGCGCCGCACAAGCCGTCGTGGCCACGCTTCCAATCGCGTACGTTGTGTGCGTTGAGGACGGGTTCGATTTCTCGACCTTTCCTCTTCGCCCGCGCTCTGTAGCCCTCCGCGCGGTCGCTCGCCGCCGCCGCGTACAACGCCGAGCCCGTCTCAACCTATGCAGCCTCCGGAAATGCCGGGGGGATTCATCGACCTGCGACACGTGCATGCAGACCCTCTGCTGCAACGAGTGGGAAGCCTGCATGAACGACAACCTGTGCACTTCCGCCGACGCCGCCGCCATCACCGCCAAGACGAACACGCTGCTCAGCTGCGCGCGCAGCACCGAGGGTGGCGCCAGGCGCAGCGTGCCCTGCTTCGACGGCTTCTAGGTGATCGTCGGCTACAGGCTGGCCTGTGGGTAGCGGGTGCCGAGCTGGCGCACCAGCTCGATCCTGCTGGAAATGCCGAGCTTGCGCAGCGCGCTGCCCAGGTGCGATGACGCCGTGCCCTCGGCAAGGCCCAGATGGTATGCGATCAGCTTGTCGGCGTAGCCGCGCACGGCGAGCCCCACCACGCGGGTCTCCATGGGCGTCAGCCCGCGTGGATCGCGCACGTCCTCGGGGTTCTTGTGGGCCAGCATGAATCGCTTGCCGTCGGTGTCCCACTTCTCCACCAGCGACCAGCGGCCCTGGACGAGCCCCTGCCAGACGCTCAAGGCGTCCTCCTGGCGCCCCGACTTCGCGCTGCGCGCGTGGTCGATGCGGCGCGCGTATTCCGTCAGCTCCTCGGTGCCGTCGCGGGCTTCGCCATCGGCGTGGACGATGCGACCCGAGGCGTCCAGCACGGCACCATCTTCCGGCGCATCCACCGCGCCCGTGCGTTCCTGCAAACGACGGCGCAGCCGCAAGCCGGCCTTGATGTGCGCGCTCAGCATCTGATACATGGCGCGTTCGGAAGGGCGAAACGTGCGCTTCGTCTCCAGGCCTCCGAAGATGCCCGTGACGCCGTTGTTGTCCACGTGGTGGTTGATCAGCGCGAACGTGTCCTCGATCGGCGTCCCGAGCGTGTACACCCAGTCCGGTCCCAGGCGGCGGTGCTCGGAGTGCAGAAGGCGGTCCGCCGGCTCCGCGATGAAGCCCCGCCCGATCCGCTCGAACATCCCCGCCTTGATCCGGTCGATCAGCCCGGCGTTGCCCTCGTGCTTCCTATCGAGGATCGCTCCGATGGATTGGATCCGCCCCACCATGTCGAAAGGTGTCCGCGCCGACTGCGCCGCCTCGCGGACGCGAAAGGCGCGGCCACTCACGTCGATGTGGTAGGCAAGTACGCCGTATTCCGGCCGCAGCACCCCCTGGAAGTTGTCCGCGATCTGCTGCAGCCACTCGGCCTCGTCCGCGCCGAGGTCGTAGCACGACTCCACGACAGCAATGAGATCACGCCGGCCAGGCATAGCCGCTCAAAGTACTGGATCAGGAGCAGCAGAGAAAGACTTGATTTCGCTGCGGACCGCCTTGCAGCTAGGCGGCATCTCCACGCCGCCGCGCGGGCCGCGGCGCGATCGGGCGCGTCGCGGATCAGGCGTTTGACGATCACCGCGGTCAACTCCGGCGCAAGCCGGGTCCAGATATCGAGGATCGAGCCTCAGTGGGCCATGTCGAGGACAGGCTCCCCAACGGAACGCTATCAAGCGGCCCCTCTCGCGTGCCTGCGACCGGATGACGCGGGCTGCCTAGTGTCGGCGTCGCCGCTCGACTGCGGCGAAGCACAACGCCATGAGCGCGAACAGGCCGCCCGCGTCCGGACCGGTCCCGGTCGAGCAGGCGCACCCCGACGAGCTGTTGCTAGCTGGCGTCGCCGCGCTGCCGGAGTAGCCGCTGCCGCCGCCGTTGCCGGAATAGGCGCCGCTGCCGGAGAAGCCGCCGTTACCGGAGAAGCCGCCGCTGGCGCCCGTGCCGGAGCTGCCGCCGCTGGCATTGGAGGCACAGGTAGAACCTGCACACTGCATCTGGATGCAGTCCTGGAAGGACTCGACACACGCACTCTTTCCGTCGCAGCGATACGTGTAGGCAACGCCCGCCTTGCAGAATTCCGTGCCGCAGATCGTGTCGGCCGGGTAGATCTCGCACGCGCCCTTGCCGTCGCAGTCCCCGTTCTGGTCGCAGCTCTGGGCGCCGTCGTCCTGGCAATCGTTGTGCGGGTCGGTGCCCTCCCGCACGGGACCGCACTCGCCGTCGGTGCCGGTGACGCCCTGCTCCACCATCAGGCACGAGACACATCCAGTGTCGCAGTGCGAGTCACAGCAGACGCCCTCGACGCAGGCGCCGGTGAGGCAGTCGGCCGCGGTCGAGCAGGAGAAGCCGCGGAGCTTCGCGTCGCGGATTTCGGCGGTGTTCGTGCCGTGGAGAGAGCTGCTGTTCTCGTACCCGCCGACCACCAGAACCCGCGCGTTGAGCAGGTCGCTCGAGAGCAGGGTCGCGGTGGTGTGATAGCGCGCCTGGTTCATGTCGCCGGCATAGGACGCATGCCCCGTGGCTGCGGTGAGGACTTCCGTCGCCTTCATCACGCCGCCGCCCGAGCCGCCAACGAGCAGGAGCGACGAGTCGGGTAGCGCGACGGCGCCGGAGTCATCGTAGTAGTTGGAGAGCGGAGTGCCGGCGCGCCAGGTGTTGGCCTTCGGATCGTAGAAATCCGTGTGCGACGAATCGCCGCCGGCGACCGCGACCAGCCCGTCGGCGAGCAGCAGCGCGTGGTGGAAGCGGTGCGTGCTGGCCATGGGCGGCGTCAGCGTCCACTTCGCGGTGGTCGGGTCGTAGATTTCCGCGGTGTTGGAGACCTTGCCGAAATTGTCGCCGCCTATCGCGATCACGCGGCCGTCGGGAAGCGTCGTCGCCGACACCGCACGCCGCGCCTCGGACATCGACGTCGTGTCGGTCCAGGTGTCCTGGGCGGGATCGTAGATCTCGGCCGATGCGACCGCCCGGCTCGATAGCTGGGAGGGGACGTAGGCATAGCCGCCCACTGCGATCACGCGGCCGTCGCCGAGCTTCGCCATCCCGAAGTCGGAGCGGAGTGTCGACATGTCGGCGGCCGCCGTGAACTTCCCGGTTGCGGGGTCATAGATATCGCAACTCTGGTCGCGGCCGGCGGTGAAGACGCGCCCGTCGTCGAGAAGCAGCGTCCGTGCGAGGCTGCGGGAGTTGGTCGGGGTGCCCGTCTCCGCCCACGTGCCGCTCGTGTCGTCGTAGAGCTCCGCCGGCTGTACCCCGACGGCGTAGTATTCGCCCCCGGCGACGAGGACGGTTCCGTCCTTCAGCTTGACCGCGACATGCTCCGCACGTTCGTGCGCAAGGTCGACGGTGTTCGTCCAGAACGGATCGACCAGGATCGGGTAGGGGAGCCCCGCGTCCCAGCTCACGACAAGCGTGCACGTGCCCGATCCCGGTGGCGTGACCGGGCGATGCCACGGCGCGGCCGGGCTCTTGTCCACGGCGCAGCCCCTGACCGAAAGATGCGCGGTGTGGTGCTCGTCATGCGCATCGCTGATGAACGGCGCCAGCACCCTGAGCCGCGGCGCGCCGCCAGCATCCAGCAGCTCCAGGGCGCCGCCGACCAGGCGCAGCCCTGCTGCGTGGGACACGTCCACGTGATAGGCGAGCGCATTGCCCGGCACCTCGTGCGACAGCCGCACGAAGTCCTCGACGCCGCTGCCGCGCACGCTCTCGGCGAGCTCTGTGCCCGCTCCGAGCGGATGGTCGTAGACACCCAGTCCCGTGCCGTACGAAAGCTGCGAGTCGGCGCTCGCGCCCGCGAGAACGAACCCGACGGACATGCCGCTCGCCGGATCCGTGATGCGGGTCGGGTTCGGGAGTCGCTGTGGGAGCTCCACCCTTGCTGGCTTCGCTCTGCCAGAGCTCGCGACCGCCAGGAGGTAGTCGCCTTCCGCGATGAAGCTCGCAGCATGCGGTGCGCGGCGGAGCTCTGCGAACGAAGTCCGGCGCTGCGCCGCCGCCGGCGCGGCGAGCAGTAGCCCGAGCGCCGCGCACGACAACCCCACTGTCAGCGCGCCCCTGTTCCCGATACCCATGTCGCCCATTGAAACATGGTTGACCGCGCAGCGCACGCGCCGTCCGGATCCACAGGTAAACCCCGCCTCACCTATTTTGCGCCTACCCTCTGGTTCCCGAAGCTGCCAGGGAACTAAAAAGGTGATGTGATAGGCGGGATAGATGGAAAGGGGGGGATGGAAATGAAAAAGAACGGGAGGTAGATGGCGAAGGTAGCGCGAATGGGGAGGGCGAAGCGACGGCAACTGGCGCGCAGCGGTCGTGTAGCGGAGATACGCAGACTGCGTTGCGTTTTCTGGCGGTGGCACGGTTGGAGCGGGTGCAGCACCGTCAGGTCGCGAGGAGCTTGAGGTGCGCGTTCGACGGTGGTCAGGGTGCAGACCGCTTCAACGGCTGCGAGGAGGGCTTACGATCAACGAGGAACGAACGGCAGCCTCAAGGCCGGTGAGGCTTGCTCGAAGGGTTGCGAATTGCTGTCTGCTACGCCGAGGATCGGATGGGGCCGGCCGACGTGGACGAGCGAGTTGTTGTGCCTGCAGATGGCGCATGAGGGATGGCCCGAACGTCGCTGTTTGCACGATGGGACGGGTACTGGCACGGCTTGGTGCTCGTCTCGGTGCACCAAACGGATCGTACTGTGCCCGTGGAAGAGCGACGCGCGAGAGCGACGCCTCCGCCGGATCGCGCGCTTGAAGCGCGCGCCAGCGCGGCCGAGCCTGTCTCTACGAGGACGAAGTCGACATCCACCTCAACCCGAAGATCGGCGAACTGGATGTTGCCTGGCCAGCAGCGCCGTGTCGTGACGCCGGGACAGAACGAGAAGTCTACTCGCCGGCGCGCTCGATGTCCGCACGGGCAAGCTTCATGCGATGGGTGGCGAGAAGAAGAACGCGACCCTGTTCTGCGATCTGTTGTGGGAACTCGCGAAGCCTACCGTCGAGCGCGCAGGCTCCACGTCATTCTGGATAACTACGGGATCCACTCGGCCAAGGCCACGCGAGCCACGCTCGAAGCGTCGGCGGTAGAATCGTCCTCCACTTTCTGCCGCCGTACTGCCCCGACGACAACCGCATCGAACGAATCTGGCAGGATTTGCACGCCAACGTGACCCGCAACCACAGCTGCAAGACGATGAATGATTGCTCTCTAACGCTCGTCGTTATGTGATCGCTTATCTGTGGCGCCGCGTGATCGGCTCCGCGTCGCTTAGATATGTCGCATGATCAATGTAGTGGAATCACGATCGTTTGGATCCACAGGTTAAACCCCGTCCTCACCTATTTTGCGCCTACCCTCTGGTTCCCGAAGCTGCCAGGGAACTAGGCTTCCACCTCGTCGTTACATCTCGTTCCGGAAATCCTGGCAGCGCGCGATCCGACGATGAAGAGCCGGCTGCGGATCCTGGAGTCGACCACAGCCACGAATGGAGAGTCTCCGCCGCTCCCTACGGCGCCACCCAGTACGCCCAGTCGAAGTTGGCGTCGAGGTTGCCGCTGAGGAACGAGCGCAGGTTGCGCACGCGCATCGGGTGCCCGGCGACGGTGAACGGCTTCGTCTCTCCCATCTCCGCCACCGCGGCGGAGTTGCCGGTGCTGCAGAAGCGCAAGGCGTAGTCGCCGACGGCGGGGTCGGGGTAGTCGAAGGGGCCGTAGTTGCCGGCGAGAAGTGCCGGGCCGATGCTCGCGCGCCACGGCTGGGATCTAGTCGAGGACCTGGGCTACGAGGAAGTGCAACCCTACCAGCGATTCACGACCTTTTCGGCGAATCCGGGCACGCGCTCGATCTGGAGCGCGGAGTCGTCGTCGAGCACGACCTGACCGGAGTAGTGGCCGAAGACCTGGTGCTGCATCGAGCGGAAGACGCCGAGGTTGATGTCGGCGTTGCGGTCGAGGACGGGGTGGAAGTCCATCTCGAGGCGGCCGTTGTTGCTGGACAAGCGCCAGGGCCGGAGCCAGTCGTCGATGTGGAAGTCGACCCGGTCGAGCTTGTGGCCGACGCCGTCGATGAACACGATGTTCTCGGTGTGCGTCGAGAGGTCGCCGAAGCCGTAGCCGATATTCCAGCCCACGCGGCGGCCGTCCACGCGCCCCGAGGCCGAACCCCAGTACCAGGAGTTCGAGTACGGCCACACGCCGCGGCCCCAGTCGAGCACGCCCATGCTCGACTCCGGTGTGAAGGGCCGCAGGCTGCCGCCGAGGCGCACCTCGCCTTCGACCAGCAGGCAGTTGACCTTCTGGTTATAGTAGAAGCCGCTCGGGTGACCGGCAAAGGGCGTGGCGACGACCAGCGAGTCGTCCGCTTCCTCGCTGCGCAGCACCAGGCGCGCCTCGAGCGCCTCGCGCCCCCGGAAGCGCGGCCAGTCGATGGCGATCTCGCGCTCGCCCGGCCGCCTGAGCACGCGCACGGAGCGCCTGCCCCAGCGCACGGCCACATCGCCTTGCATCGACGAAGCCGGTAGCTTCATCCGCCCGCGGGTGAACGGGCGCAGCATGTCCGAGCTCTTGAAGGTGCGCGCCTGGAAGTCGAGCCACACCACGCTGACGAGCCCCACGTAGCCGAGGTCGGCGACCGTGAGTGCCAGGCCGTAGTCGTCGCAGAGGACGCAGTAGTAGTCCCACTCCTTCAGGCGACCGCGTACGCGAGCGGGGTCGTAGGCGAGCAGTGGGCGGCGCGCCCAGCCACGCTGCAAGAGCGCGCCCGACGCATCGAGTAGCGGACCGGGGGAGGTGATCTCGTTCTGCATGTGGCTCCAGAGAACGCTGCCAGCGTGGTTTCCAACATCGGCCAAGTGCAATCGCGGCAAGCCTGCGAGGCCTGGGCCGCGCAACGGCTGCGAGCGCGCAAGGGTTGCGCGATGGTCGCCCCCGGACGGAGAGCGGCCACGGCGCTCCGGGCACGCGCGTTGCTTCGGAATCGGGGTGATGTCCGGACCCATCGGCCCCTACGAGGTGATTGTACCGCCCCTCGACCGCCAGCTCGCCATGGACGCCTTTGCGGCGGTGCCCGCGGGCCATCCGATGGTGGCGCTGCTGGAGCTGGACGTGACCGACGCGCTGGCGGCGATCGACGAGCGCAGGCATAGCGGCGTCCGCGTATCGCTGTTCGCGTTCGTCGTGCGCTGCATCGCGGTCGCCATCGCGGAGCACCCCGACCTGAACCTGGTGCGGCATCGGCGGCGGCTGGTGCGCTTCGAGGATGTCGACGTGAGCGTGCCGGTGGAGGTGCGCACGGCCGATGGCGACTTTCCGCGCGAAGTCGTGATCCGCCGCGCGCAGGACCGGAGCGCCCCCGACATCTACGCCGAGCTCGAGGCGGCGCGGACCCGCCACGACCAGACCGGCGAGTTGGGCGCCGAGGACCGCTGGTCGCGCAAGGCCATGCGATCCGTCCGCTGGCTGCCGGCGTCGGTTCGCAGGGGAATCATCCGGCTCATCGTGCAGAGCGCGTTCCGCATCAAGGTGCGGGCCGGAACCACGCTGGTCACGAGCGTCGGCAAGTTCGCGGCGATCCCGGGGCATTCGTTCACGTTCTCGACCGGCCCGCGCGCCGCGGTCTTCGTCCTGGGCGGCGTGGTCGACAAGCCCTGGGCGCATGCCGGGCAGATCGCCTTGAGGTCGGTGCTGTCGCTCTCGGTCATCGTGGACCACGACCTCGTCGACGGCGCACCGGCGGCGCGTTTCGCCCAGCGGCTGCGCGAGCTCATCGAGTCGGCAGACGGCCTGTGAACGACGCGCCTGCCGACGCCGCGCTCGCCGTCGCCGCGTTTCAACACGGTGAGATACGCCGGCGTGCTCGCCGCCGCGAGCAAGTGGCGCGCACACGTGGTGCCGCCGCTGCCCACAACGACGCAGGTGCCCGAGGCGCGTAGCCCGGTGCAAAGGAACTGCTAGCCACGCGTACACGCGCCGGGGAGCTCGCTGCGCGAACGCGTCACGTCGCGGAGCGCCCCGCTGATGACGGGCCTGGGCTCGGCCGTGTGGCAGTCCGCACTGCCGCCGCCACGCGTCCGGCCACTCCGCGTGCCGCGTCGCGAAAGCGATAAACCAAGCTCTCGAGCACGAGCGCGATCTGGACGATCGCGCGGCGCCGTTCAATTCTTGTGCGCGGCGGATTCCCGAGCGATTCTGCGGCGGACGCGAGAAGTAGCCCGGACAGCGGAGCGGCCGCCGACCGCCAGCCGCCCGTTCGCCGGCGCGCCCGGGGTGCGGCTTGGTGCTAGAACAAGCAGCCTTGCCCATACCCGTTTCCCGGAGCGACGTACGCCTTCTTCCCGATCCGCGGCGTGCCATCACCAAGCCGTTCGTCCCGGGTGACGACTCGCGGATGAAGCGCATCCTGTCGCGCATCCTCGCAATGCCGGCTCCGGTCGTCGCCTCGACCCTCGCCGTCACCTACGAGCGGTTCTCGCCGCGACACGCCGATCTCACGGCCGCGCTGGAGCGGAGCTTCGATGCGGTGGCACATCTCGTCGCGCAGCCTGAAAACCTCTCCAGCGAGCGCCGGCGTCTGATCGGCGCGTACTTCAGCCACGAGTACTCCATCGACGCCGCCGCGCTCTGCAACCCCTCGATGGTTCCGGCGCCCAATCAAGACGGCGTCGCTCCCGGCGAGCTCCGGTTCATCGTGAGCCTGCGCGCCATCGGCGAGGGACACGTGTCCAGCATCGAGTTCCGCTCCGGCGTCGTCGATGCAGAGGGGCAGATCACGATCGACGAAGCGGGTCCGTTCGCAGCCACCGGACGCCGCCGCGCGCCGCTCTACGAAAAGTACATGTTCCACAAGAAACTCGTGGAGCTGCGCTCGATCAGCGAGACCGCAGAGCGGGTGCTCGCTGCTTTGCCGGATCACTTCACGATGGAGCAGCTCGACGCGGTCACCCACGAAGTCGCGCGGAGGCTTGGCGGAGCTCTGGGCGTCACGCAGGCCATCCGCACCATCCACTGGTTGGCCTCCTCCAACTACGAGACGACGTTCGACGACGATTCGAGCCTCGCCGAGCGCGTCCTGTTTCCTGCCGGCCCGACCGAGAGCCACGGCATGGAGGACGCCCGGTTCGTTCGCTTCATCCGCGACGACGGCACGGCGACGTACTTCGCTCCGTACACGGCGTTCGACGGCTACCGCATCCTTCCGCAGCTGATCGAGACACCGGACTTCCTGTCGTTCCGGATCGCGACACTCAACGGACCGTGTGCCGCCAACAAGGGCATCGCGCTGTTTCCGCGCAAGATAGACGGCCGCTTCGTCGCACTGGCGCGCCTGGACAACGAGAACAACCACGTGATCCGCTCGGACAACGTACGCTTCTGGCACGAGAGCGAGACGCTCCAGACGCCCGAGGCGCCGTGGGAGCTGACGCAGATCGGCAACTCCGGCTCGCCGTTGGAGACCGAAGCGGGCTGGCTGGTCATTACCCACGGCGTCGGCCCGTTCCGTGAGTACGCCCTGGGGGCGATGCTCCTCGACCTCGACGATCCGGCGCGCGTCATCGGTCGGCTGCGCGAGCCGCTGCTTTTGCCTGCTGCCGACGAACGCGATGGCTACGTACCGAACGTCGTCTACTCCTGCGGCAGCATGATCTTCCGCGGCCGGCTGATCCTGCCCTACGGGTTTTCCGATATGGGCGCCCGCATCGCCAGTGTGCGCCTCGACGATCTGCTCGCGGAGCTCCGCTAGGCGCCCCGGCGCGCGTCACAGAAGCGCCGGAACAGGCGCGCGAGCTCGGCGGGACGGTAGACATCGCTGGGCTCGATGTCGATGAAGGACGTGTCGGCGCTCGGGGGCACGGGCCCGAGGCGACGCCTGGCGAAGGCCTCTACCGAAGCGACAGCGGGCTTGGGAGATGCGTCCGCGCGCCACTGGCCGAAGAACCGCTCGTGGACGGCCGCGTCCAACGGCGGCGAGCGCCAGATGGCGGGGACGTAGTCCGAGCAGCACCAGAGCATCGCACCGAGGCAGCCGCACGCGTGCAGCGCCGCGAGTGCGCGGTCCACGTAGGCGGCCGCCGCCTGCTCCTCGACGAGCGCGACTCCTCCTCCGCCTGCGCTGTCGCCGTCGCTGGCCCGGTAGGTGGGCACACCGAATTCGCTGAACACCACGTCGGTGCCACCACCGAGCCAGCGCGTGACGACGGCGAGAAACGGCAGCAGCGCCTCGTCCGTGGGACCCCGCGCCCAGGACGCGTAGCCGGGGTAGCCGTGCATCGTCAGAAAATCGCAGGATTCTGCGGCCTCCGCCGGCCCCAGCCTGCGGTCGTGCTCCAGGTCCTCCATGTGGAGCCCGATGGTGACCAAGGCGTTTCCGTCGCCCTGCCGGATCGCGTCGCTGACGCGGCGGAGCCAGTCGCGGCCGAGGGCTCGAGTCGGGGGAACAACGCAGTTGGAGTTCTCGTTGCCGAGATCCCAGGCCCACAGCGCCGGATGACCGGCGAGAGCCCGGGCGAGCTCGCGGGCCAGGAGCTCCTGCGCCTGCAGAACCTCGTCGTCCGCGTACCAGTTGCGCAGCCGCTGCTGCACGACGCGGTCTCCCGATACGACCCGGAAACGACGGTCGCCGTCCTTGCCGCCGAGCGCCCAGCCCGGCAGCCAGTTCACCCCACTCATGTGACCCGTGAACAGCGTGGGCATGACCGCGAGCCCCGCCGCATAGGCCAGCTCCAGGGTCGTGACCAGCCGCTCGATCATCGGGGTGCTCGGCTGCCCGGGCTCTGGTTGGAAGTCCTCCCAGGTCAGAAACAGCCGCACCGAGTCGAACCTGGCGGCGGAGATGCGTGCGAAGTCCGCCGCGACCTCGGCGCGATCGAAAGCGGCCCACCACCCCATGGCGGTACGGGCGGGCCAGTAGTTGATCCCGAGACGGAACATCACGGCGCCACCCTGTGCGCGGCGACGATGCGCCGGTACACGGCAATGTACTCCTCGACCATGCGCCCGACATCGAAGCGCGACTCCACCGAACCCCGCACCTGGGCCGCGTCGAGGCCGCGGGCGGCGCCCACCGCTTCTACGGCGTCGTCGAGAGAATTCACCAGGAAGCCGCTCACCCCATGCTGCACTATCTCCGGCATCGAACCGCGCCGGTGCGCGATCACCGGCGTCCCCGACGCCATCGCCTCCACCACGCTGAAGCCGAAGGGCTCCTCGAAGTCGATCAGGTGCAAGAGCGCTCGAGCGCCGCCCAGCACCTCGGCGCGCCGCTCGGCTCCGACCGCGCCCACGAAGCGCACCCGCTCGCCGTCGAGGTGCGGTTCCACCGCGTGCTCGAAATACTCCTGGTCCTGGACGATCCCGGCGATGACCAGCGGCAGCCCCGCCCTTCGAGCCACCTCGATCGCCTGCGCCGTGCCCTTGTCCGGATGGATCCGCCCGAAAAAGAGCAGGTAGTCCCGGGCGGCGGTGCACACCGGAAACTCCCGCATGTCTATGCCGTGGTGGATCGTCGCGACGTAGTCGAGCGACGGATGTCGATCCGCGTCGCTGATCGCCACGTAGTACGAGCGCCGGTTGTACTTCTGGTACACGGGCAGGATCCGCGCGGAGGAGAAGCCGTGGATCGTCGTGACGACCGGCGTGTCGACGAGCGCGGAGTAGCTCAGAGGCGCGAAGTCGAAGCTGTTGTGGATCACGTCGAAGTCCGCCGCGCGCTCGAACACCGCCGATACGTGCAGACACTCCTCGACCTTCACGTCGAGCTCCGGATCTTCCGAGTAGCCCGTCGGCGCCGTTTTCACGTGCCGCGCGCGCGTGACCGAGTCCGCGCTGGCGAACAACGTCACGTCGAGCCCGCGCTCGACGAGACCTTCCGTCAGAAGCGAGGCGAACAGCTCCCACGGGCCGTAGTGCCGCGGCGGAACCCGCCAGGAGATCGGTGCCAGCACCGCCACCCGGAGTCGGTCGGAGTGCATCATCCGTTGCCGAGCTGCGAGAGCTCCGTGAGCGCGAGCAGGAACGACAACGTGGACTCGGCTCCCTGGTTCTGGTTCAGCCGGTCTGCGTGGAGGCCGTCGCGGCAACCTCCCGTCGCGGGATCGTAGAGGGACACGCGGAGGTGGTTCTGCCCCAGAAACCAACGGAATGCGCAGCGCATCTCGTGCGTCCAGCTCTCCTCTCCCGTCAGCCGCCAGGCGTCGAGGCAGGCCGAGACCATTGCGGCGGCCTCGAGCGGTTGCTGGTCGAACGGCGCCTTTCGCGAGTTTCGCTGGTAGAATCCGTTCGAGCCGATGGGCGCGAAGTCGCCGTCCTCCGAACGCTGGATCTCCGCCAGCCACTCCAGCGAGCGAAGCCCGGTGGCGAACATCTCCGCGTTCCCCATCCTGTCTCCAGAGACGATGAGCGCTTGCGGCAGGCGGGCGTTGTCGTAGCTCACGAGATCCTCGCACCAGCGCCAGTCGTGGCTCGCGTTCCGCTCGAACCTCGACAGCAGCTTCCCGGCGATGAGCTTCTGAATCGCCTCGACGCCGCTGTCGCCTTGAAACGCGCGCAGGTACTCGTTGATACCCAGCAGCGCGAAGGCCCAGCCGCGCGAGCTTTCGAAGCGCGAGACCACGGGCAGCGCGGCGTGGAACAGGTGACCGCCCAGGCTCCGCCGCCCTGGATCGCGGGAGCGACCGACCACCGCGCCGAGCGCCCAGAGCGCGCGGCCCTGGCTGTCCTCCGAGCCGCACTGCTCGGTCCACTTGCGGGAATACGTCATGAAGTTCCTGAAACGACCGACATCGCTGTTGAAGGCGTAGCTCACGAACGCCAGGTAGCGCGACCCGAGCGACCGCGTTGTCGCGCGGTCTGTCGTGCCCGCGTCTTCGACCAGCGTCATCAATAGGAGCGCGCGTGCGTTGTCGTCCAGGCAGTAGCCATCCTCCAGGCGTGGAACCGAAAAGGCCGCGTGCTGCAGCAGGCCGGTGTCGTCCGTCATCAGGCGCAGATGCTCGACGTTGAGCTCCGGTGGGTCCATCGGGCGGACCTTGAGCGTCTTGGCCTCGAAGCCTGCACGGCGCGTCGACTCGTGCTCCCGCTTGGCGTGCTCCATGCTCGCCACGTAGCTCCGCGCCACCGAGGGCCAACCCATGTCGCGCCCGTACAGGGCGGCGCGCGCACCCAGCGCTGCGAGCTTCCCTGGGTCGTCGAGAAGCCCCGAGAATCGATTCCGCCATTGCGGCGGAATCGCGGCTGGGCACGAGAATGCCACGTCCGTCGGCGAGCAGCTCGCTGGCGTAGCGATAGGGCGTCGAGACCACGGCTTTCCCGGCGCCGACAGCGTAGGCCAGCGTGCCCGAGGTGGTCTGCTCTGGATTGAGATACGGCGTCGTGTAGATGTCGGCCACCGACAGGAACTCGACGAGCTCCAGCAGGCTCACGAAGCGATCATGGAAGATGATGTTCGAGTCTACGCCCAGCCGCCGTGCCAGTTGTGCAAGGTCGCGCCGGTAGGCTTCTCCGCTGCGCTCCTTCACGTGCGGGTGCGTCGCGCCTACCACGACATACATCACGTCCGGGTGGCGCTCGACGACGCGCGGCAGCGCCTCGATGACGTACTCGATGCCCTTGTCCGGCGATAGCAGCCCGAACGTCAGGATCACCGACTTGCCTTCCAGGCCGAGCTGGGTCTTGCTGGTCGGGGCGCGCGGCAAGCCGGGTATGCCGTGGGGAATGATGTCGATCTTGTCTTGGGGCGCGCCGTGGACGTCGTGCAGGAGGGCGGCCCCGTGGCGGCTCATCACGACCAGGCGCGTGGAGAGCCGCACGACCTCGTCCATCACGCGCCGTTGGTCCGCGCTGGGCTCGCCCACGATGGTGTGGAGCGTGGTGACGATCGGCACGCGGAGCTCGCGCAGCAGCGCCAGCACGTAGCTGCCCGCCTTGCCCCCGAAGATGCCGTACTCGTGCTGCACGCTCAGCACGTCGGTGGTCCCCACGTTCAGGAAGTCGGCGGCGCGGCGGTAGGACGAGAGTTCGCTCTCCGCTATCTCGAAGCGAACGCGCTCACCGTAGGCGTGGCGCATTCCAGGATCGTTCATCGCCACCACCGAGCACCCCAGATCGGGAAACTCGGTGCAGATGGCCTCCGCCAGGTCGGTCGTGAACGTCGCGATCCCGCACCGCCGCGGCAGGTGGTTACCGAGGAAGGTGATCCGACGGACGCTTTGGGAAGTATCCAGACTCATGAGTGCTCCCGATACTGGAGCGCGCAGATTTGAAAGCCTCAGAACCAGCCCGCCACGCCCGACGCGCTGGATGTTCTATGTGCTCGAAGGCGAACTACCTCTTCTTGTTGTCCTTGCCGGCCGCCGAGGCAGAAGCCTCCTGACGCTTGGCCTGGTCGTTTCTGGACTGCGACTTCGCCGCGTCCTTCTGGTTCTTGTTTCGCTGCTTGGCTTTGGGGGGCTTGTCGCCCACGTCTGCCTCCTGGCGCACGGGGCTCGAGCACGCGCCTCTGGAGAAGCGCGCGTCGGGAATCCCCCGGCGGAAGCGCACTGTACCACGCGAGCGATGCCTCATCGAAGCCGCCCCGCGGCCTAGCGACCGCGCTAGCGATCTGGACCCTCGACCTCGAGGTCGAGCACTTCCCGAACCTTGCGAGTCAGTTCAATCGCCGAGTACGGCTTGCCGATGAACTGGGCGCTGACGTTCGGCAGCCCACCGAGCCGCAGGGCGTCGTTGGTGAACCCGGAGGTGAACAGGACGTTCTGGTTGGGCCGCTCCGCCCCGAGACGGGCCGCCAGCTCCTGGCCGCTCATCCCCGGCATCACCATGTCCGTGAGCACCAGATGGACGGGGCCCGGGTGGGCCTTCAGCAAGGCCAGCGCCTGCTGGCCGCCATTCGCCGTCAGTACCGTGTAGCCCGCTCCCTTCAGGACGCGCGTGGCCACCCGGCGCACCGCCGGATCGTCCTCGACCACGAGGACCGTCTCCGTGCCGCGAGCCAGTGCCGTTGCGCCCGCGATCGCTCCCGCTTCTGCCGGCGAGTCCACGACCGGCAGGTACACCTTGAACACCGTACCCTTGCCCACTTCGCTGTAGACCTCGACTCTCCCACCGCTCTGCTGGACGATGCCGAACACCGTGGATAGGCCCAGTCCCGAACCCTTGCCGACTCCCTTGGTGGTGAAGAACGGTTCGAAGATCCTCCGTCGGGTCGCCTCGAGCATGCCCAAGCCGGTGTCGGTGAACGCCAACAACACGTTTGGACCCGGCGTGCAGGTGGGGTGTTCGGCGGCGTAGGTGGCATCGAGCGTGACGTTGCGTGTCGACACGATCAACGTGCCTCCGTCGGGCATGGCGTCGCGGGCGTTCACCACCAGATTCACCACGACCTGCTCGAGCTGCCCGGCATCCACCTTCACGCTCCCGAGATCCGGAGCCGGCGAGAACTCCAGCAGGATGTTCTCGCCGATCAGGCGGCCCAGCATCCGCTCCATGTTCGCGACCACCGTGTTCACGTTCAGCACCGCGGGCTGGAGCACCTGCTTGCGGCTGAAGGCCAGGAGCTGACGCGTCAGCGTTGCCGCCCGTTCGCCGGCGAGGCGGATCTCGCGAAACTCCTCACGCAGGGGGTCGCCCTCCTGCAGATCCGCGGCCGCGAGGTCGGCGGTCGTGTTGATGACCGTGAGAAGATTGTTGAAGTCGTGGGCGACCCCGCCGGCGAGTTGCCCCACCGTCTCCATCTTCTGGGCTTGCTGGAGTTGACTCTGCAGCAAGCGAAGAGCCGTCAGGTCCTCCTTGAGCGCGATGAAGTGCGCGATCTCGTCGCGCTCGTCTTTCACGGGTGTGACGGTCCGATTCTGGAGATACCGACTGCCGTCTCTGCGCAGACTTGTCACTTCGCCGCGCCAGACATTTCCGGCGAGGACGGTCGCCCACATCTCCTTGTCCGACGCAGCCGTCGCAGCATCGGCATCCGTCTGTGCCACGCCCCAGAGGCACATCCCCAGGCTCTCCTCGGCGCAGTAGCCGCTCAGCTTGGAGTACGCCGTGTTGCTCCATTCGACGACGCCGTTCCGGTCGGTGATGACCATGGCGCTGGCCGCGGCATTCAGCGCGGCGCTCTGCAGGCGGAGGGTCCCCTCCGCTTGAACTCGCTCCGTGATGTCCTGCACGGTGCCGGCCATGTAGGCCGGCTGGCCCCCGTCGTCGAGGGCCAGCTCGCCGCGACCCAGCACATAGCGGGTGGTGCCATCTGGCGGGTTGACCCGGATCTCCAGTTCGGAGGGCCCTTCATTCGCGAGACAGGCACTGATCCAGGCCTGCATCGCCCGCCGGTCGTCGGGGTGGATCAGACCGTCCAGGTTCTCCACGGTCGGTTCAAAGGTATCCGGCGTTACGCCGTAGACGCGATACATCTCCTCCGACCACGTCATGGGGCCAACGAGGTCCCAGTACCAACTTCCCACAGAGCCGAAGCGCTGCGCTTCCGACAGCAGGAACCCCTTCCTGCGCAAGTCGTCCTCCACCCGCTTGCGTGCGGTGATGTCGGTCCAGGTGACGACGCAACCGAGGATCTCGCTGGCTTGGAACAGCGGGCCTGCATTCACGAGAAAGGCGAGCTCCCGTCCATCGTGATCCAACGTGGCATCCACGTCGCGCAGCGTCTCCCCGCGTAGGACGGAGTCGACGCTAAATGATTGGGCGGTGCGGGTCTGCAGGGGGAACGCTTCGGTGAAAGGCAGCTGTAGTGGGTTGCTCTTGCAGAACGCCTGGGCTGTCTTGCTGGCGCGCATGACCTGTCCCTCGACGTCGCAGACGACGATGGCATCGGCGGCCTGCTCGAGGATGGATCGGGCCAACTGCTCCGCCGCGGCGACCTGCTCGAGATGTCGCTGCTCCGTCAGGTCCGTGAGCACGAGACAGGTCACCGTCTCGGCTCCGTCCAGCCGCAGGTGGGAAGCGGACAGGTACACGGGCATCGCGGTACCCCCGGCGGTCACCAGGGCGATCTCACTGCGGACGCTCTCGGTGTGCGCTCTCAGGAGGATCCCGGCGAGGGCCGCGTGGTCCGCGGGCGGTAGCCAGCTCTCGAGCGCGCTGCCGATCACCTGCTCGAGCGGCCGCCCCAGCATCTTGGCCAAACGGTCGTTGCAGTAGAGGATGACGCCGTCCTCCGAGAGAGTTGCCGCGCCCTCCCCCATCGTCTCGACGAGTTGACGATACGCCCGGTCGGCTCCGGTCAGAGTGAAGACCTGTTGCCCGCGCTCCCCCGTGACCATCACGGCGTCCACGTTGCCACTGCGGATGGCGCGCAGGTCCTCCTGGGCGCCGGCCAGCTGGGCGCGGAGGGTGCTCATTTCCGTGTCGAGCGCAGGATCGGAACGGTGTTTCGTCATGAAGCCCCGGCTCCCGTCATGACCTGGGCTGCAGCTCCAGCCCGATCAGAACCTTTTCGAGATTGGAGAGGTCGCCCACCATCCGCCGCAAGGGCTGGGGGAGCTTCCTGACCAGCGTGGGCAGGGCGACAATCTGCTCCTGCGCGGCAAGCTCCGGGTGCTGGTAGAGGTCGATCACCTGGAGGTCGTACATCCCCTTCAGACGCCCCTCGCAGAGCTCCTTGATGTTGGCGATGGCGCGCCTGGACCGAGGGGTCATGCCCGCCACGTACAGGCGCAAGATGTACTTGGTCACCTTCGCGGGCTCGGCACGCTTGGTTTTGGCCGATGCGCCTTTGGTCTTGGCCGTCATGCTGACCCCCGCGGACGCCTGACGGTCTTTTGGACGGCCCGTTTGTCGGACTGCCGCTCGCGGGCCATGCGCACCCGGTCACCGGCCAACACTCCGGCACGTGTCTGGGCTTGACCAATCGTTCTCGCCGCCTCGGCTTCCTCGACCTCGTACTCCGCGCGCAGCACCGCGATGTGCGCCTCCATGGACTGGCGCTTGCGTTCCAGGTTGTGCATCTTGCTCTGCGTCTCCTCCCCGTGCAGAAGAGTCTGGGCCTTCTCCTGCGCCTCCAGCGCCCCGCGCGCACTTCCGGTGAGCAGCGCGCCTGAAGGCCCGACGTACACGTCCCGCAGCTCGACCCCGTGATCGGTCAACAGGAACTCGCGGACCTGGTTCGAGTGCTTCATCCCTCGCGACTTCACCAGGTGCAGCACCCGGTTGCGCTCCGCGCCGTTGTGGACGTCCCGCAAGAGCAGCCAGGTGTCCATCAACGCCGAAATGGCCACCTCGGTGCTTTCCAGCCTCGCGTCGCCACTGGTGAGGCTCGTGATCAACGCGGTAACGCCCTGCATTTTGAAGAAGTCGATGAGTCGCGTCATCATCGCCTTAACGTCCGCCTCGCTGCCGAGGGTGGCGAAAGCCGAGGCCGGGTCGAGGATGATGACGTGCGGCTTGAACTCCTTCACCAGCTTGTGGATCGTGACGAGCTGCATCTCCAGGCCCCAGATCGTGGACCGTTCCGTGTGGATGCGCAGCAGGCCGCGCCGCACCGCCGGTGCCAGGTCGACGCCGATGGCGCGCATGTTGCGGATGATCTGGCTCGACGATTCGTAGAAGGCGAGCCACAGGCAGCGCTCGCCCCGCTCGGCGGCTCCGGCGGCGAAGAGCGCGGCGAGGCTCGTCTTTCCCGAGCCGGCGGTACCGGACACCAGAACGGTGCTGCCCTGATAGTAGCCCTTGCCGCCCATCATCGCGTCCAGGCGCGGCACGCCCGAGGACACGCGCTCGACTCCCGCTTTCGGCTCCAGCCCCGCGGAGCTGGTGGGCAGAAGAGAGATGCCGCCCGCATCGATGAGGAACGGATACTCATTCGTGCTGTGCGTGGACCCTCTGTACTTCACGATGCGCAGCCGCCGCGTTGCCATCTGGCCCTCCACGCGGTGAGCGAGGACGATCACACAGTCGGCGACGTATTCCTCCAGTCCGTGGCGGGTCAATTTGTCCTGGCCGCTTTCGGCCGTGATGATCGCGGTGATGCCCCGAGCCTTCAGCCAGCGAAACAGGCGTTGGAGCTCGCCGCGCAGGACGGCGGCGTTGGACAGCCCGGCGAACAGCGTCTCCAGGGTGTCGAGCACCACGCGCTTGGCGCCAATGCTGTCGATGGCGTGTCCCAGCCGGATGAAGAGCCCTTCCAGATCGAACTCGCCCGTCTGGGCCATCTCGCTGCGCTCGACCCGGACGAATTCGACGACCAGCTTCTTCTTTTTGACCAACGTGGGGAGGTCGTGTCCGAGAGAGGCGAAGTTCGTCGCCAGCTCCCCGCCGTTCTCCTCGAAGGCCATGAAGACACCCGGCTCACCGAAGTCCACGGCGCCGCGCACCAGAAACTCCATCGCCATGAGGGTCTTGCCGCAGCCGGTGCCGCCGCACACAAGGGTCGGCCGTCCCCGGGGCAGACCACCGCCGGTGAGGGCGTCCAGTCCGTAGATGCCGGTGGGCGCCTTGCTCAGCACGGGTGTGCGGCGTGGCTTCTTCGCAGCACTCGCGGCACGCGCGGCAACTCGCTTCGCCATGGCCCCCCCTTCTTGCCGTGACGCCCGAACCGTCCACCGGTGCGTCACAAAGCGCCTTCTGACGATAACCACGAGACGGCCAACAGACAAGCGCACACTGGCACTTTGCTAGTTCGCGCACCGGATGAGTCGTTGCGCTGGCTATCCCACGCGAGCTGGCCACATCCCCGCCGCGCCTGCAATTGAAGGACAGTCGCCTCCAACGACGAGGCGGCCGGCGCACGATGGGAACCTACGCGCGCCCGGGCGCGGGGGCCGGAATGGCTGGAGCGACGGACGCGGACGGGGCAGGAGGACTCGCCAGTGCCCGGTCGAGCGCAGCAAGCAACGTCGACTTGGTGAACGGCTTGTTGATGAACTCGGCGCGCGCCCCGAGCTGCTCGAGATCCAGCACGCGCTCGCGGACGAAACCAGACATCAACACCACCGCGAGGTCGGGCAGCCTGGCGCGCAGCTTCTTCACGAGAACGCGGCCGTCCATGCCGGGCATCGATAGATCGCTCACTACGGCGTCGAACGTGCCCGCGTGTTGCTCGACCAGGGCGAGCGCCGCGCGGCCGTCGCCGGCTTCAAGCACGGTGTAGCCCCCACCCGAAAGAACGCGGCGCGCAGCCCGTCGCACCAGCACCTCGTCCTCGACCAGCAACACAGACCGCTGCTCCCGCTCGCCCGGGGGCGGCCTGGACGACGGCCGGATGCTCCGGGTGAGCGGCCTGTCGGTACCCGGAAGGAAGACGCGGAGCGCCGTGCCCTTGCCGGGCTCGCTGTCGACCTCGATGCGGCCACCGCTCTGCTGCACGATACCGTAGACGATCGACAGCCCCAGGCCGCTACCCTGTCCGCGCTTGGTCGTGAAGAACGGCTCGAACATGTGCTCGATGATCTGTGGGTCCATGCCGCAACCGGTGTCGCGCAAGGCGATCACGACCTCGGGGAGAGCGCCCTCTCCGGCAAGGCTGGTCTCGATGAGGATCGTTCCACCGTCCGGCATCGCGTCGCGCGCGTTCACGACCAGGTTCATCAGCACCTGCTCGAGCTGCGACGGATCGGCCTCGACGCGTCCAGCGTTGGTCGCGAGCTGCGTCTCGAGGCGGACATCGTCGCCGACGATTCGCTTCAGCATCTTCGTCATCTCCTCGATCAGCTGATTGGGCTCGAACACGATGGGCGCCAGCACCTGGCGCCGGCTCACCGCCAGCAGCTGGCGCGACAGGTCCGCCGAGCGCACGGCGGCTTCGCGCACTTCGAGGAGCGGCTCGCGCTGGGCATCGGTCGCCTGCTCCAGCGCGACATCCGTCTGCGTGATGATGACCGAGAGCATGTTGTTGAAGTCGTGGGCGACTCCGCCAGCCAGGCGTCCGATGGCCTCCATGCGCTGCGCCAGCCGGAGCTGTTCTTCCATCTGGTGCAGGGCGTCGGTCGTCGCGTCGCGTTGCTGTTGGCTCTCCTGCGCCAACCGTTCGGCACGCTCCACGCGCGCTCCCAGGGCGACGGCCACCCGCGCTACGACCCAGCCGCCCGCCAGCGTCGCCGCCCCCGCGAGCAGCGCCGCGACCAGTGCGGTGTGCGGACCCCGCGGGGTGATGAACGAACCGATCCAGCTCTGCACGACGACCACTGCGACCACGAGCGGAACGAAAGTGCGTAGTAGGCGCGCGCGTGCGCTACCCCCCAGCACCAGCTGGGTAGGCCAAACGTCGTGTGGCGGCAGCGCGAGCACTGCTGTGCCGACCAAGACGAAGCAGACCGCCGTCGGCAGCGCCAGCGGGATGACCGGCGTGCCGTAGAGCAGCGGCTGCTTCAGCACGTAGCCAAGCACGAACAACGCGCCCAGAAGCAGGCTCGAGATCGCCAAGGCGTTGCGCAGGCGTGCGCGGCCGGGCGCTGCTCCGTCCAGAGCGAGCGCGAGAGCGAGCGGCAGGAACCCCGCAGCCGTGATGGCGGACATCGCGCCCACCTCTAGCGAGCCCTTTGCGGCATGCCCCCGGATGAGCAGCTCGTCGATGTCCCAGGCTGCCGGGTGGAGCCGGAGGAGCAGGGTCGCGGCGGCCAGTAGTGCAGTCGCGAGCGCGGGCGCACGCGCCCAGTCGCTGCGTTGCCCACCGCTGCGCCAGAGCACGGCCAACACGAGTGCGAGGAAGCACAACGCCGTGTTGGGCGCCATCGGCACGAAGCCCGTGCCCACTGCCGCCCAGCGCAACGCACCGACAACCCACCCAGCCAGCGCAAATAGCGCCACCAGGCCGGCGAGCACGCCACCGATCCGCGCGATCGACCACGCGGGCCGCCGCGGCCCCTCCCCGCTGCGTTGCATCAAGGCTTCCAGCGTCGCATCGCTCGACTGGCTCGGCAAGGCACGCGGTGCCACTCCCTAACGTCCGTCACCCGGATCTCCCGACGGGCTGCGGGCGCGTGTGGCAGGGCCTAACTGCCGTGAATCAAGGGACACTAGGCCCGATCTACGAAGTCGACCGGTAGCTATGCTCATCGATTCCAACGCTCGCCGGGCGCGCGGTTTGGCGAGGGGTCGAGCGGTGGGAGGTCGAAGAGGTCGGGCGCGGCGGGGGCGGGCAGGATCGGCGGCGGGGTGGTGGCGCACGCACGCAACTTCGAGGTGTGACGCTCAGTTGTCGCCGTCGCCGTGTTTCCGGTGCGAATCCGTGTTCTGCACCCACGTGCACTCCGAGTCGTACGGCCCGTGACACATGTTGATGTACGTCGCCCGCTGGCCGCACGCGATCACGCCATAGGTGTTGTCCGCGTTCAGCTCGACGATCTTGATGTGGTCCTTCGGACAGTCGAAGTCGAACGCCGCCCGCGCGCGCAGACCGTCCTCGTCCGCGGCGCCGCAAGCGACCCCCGCGATGGCCACGAGCACGGTACAGAATGCAACATCCCGCACCCGCGGCGGACGCGACCCGATCCAACCCGGCACGCCTGATTGAACCGCGCGCGAGCGAACTCTGTCAACATGAGCGACGCGGCGACGCGGCGACGCGGCCCCGCAGCTACGCAACTTTTGCGAGCATTCCAGGTTCAGTATGCAACCGCCGGCGCGGCGCTGGATTCCGCGTGGCGAAAGCGCGCATCCGGGCCTAGCGCTTCGCGAGGCCCGTGCCTGAGTCGATTGCCCGCGCTTGCCGGGCCGCTCTTTGAAGTGCCGCTCCGAGCGCATCCCATCGCTGTCCTGAAGACGCTTCGTCGTCCCGCATGCCGGCGGATCCGGCTGGAGGCCTACATGCGTTGACGCCAAGCAACGAGTTCGCGCCCGGAGGGTACTCGGGCGGTGGGAACCACATATTCCGGCTCGGCGACGGGACCTTGCGCGCGATCCGCCTGTCCGACTGCGCGCACGTTCGAACGTCCGCTCGCAGTCGAGGCTCACGGGACGGAGGTGAAACGGTTGCGCCCCTTGCTCCGCGAATGAAGCGAAGAACAGCATGGCATGCTTCTCGCCTCACACACCTCGCCGTGCTCGATGAGGTCACCGCTGTTGAGTGTGCGCGCGGACGCCGATCGTGGAGAGCGTACTGGAACGTCTGGAACGTCATGGAGTTTCCTGTCCGGGAGTCTCCGAAGGGCCGAGCCGCTGGTCGGAAGGCGATCCAGTCGCAGTTCTTTCGAAGCGCACGGCCCGCGCAACGAGTGCGCGCGCTCATGCTCCGCGCGGCGACGCCTCGACTTCGCCCGTGCCGCGAGCTGAAGCGGGATTGGGTTCTTGCCGGTCCGATATCGCTGGGAGGCTGCCATGAGAATACTGACGGGATTATTCGTGAGCGCGATCGTCGTCCTTGCTTCTTCGAGCTGCGGGAGCGACTCCAGCCCTTCGTCCGGCAGCGGCGGGACGGGCGGCATGGCGGGTAGCACGTCGGGTGGAACCGCGGGCGCGTCCGGGGGGACCGGTGGCGCTACCGGCGGTTCGGCTGGCACCGCAACGGGAGGCGGAGCGGGCGCCAACCCAACCGCGGATCTGGAACAAGCGCTCCAGGTCACGTTCCATGTGCTGTCAGCGCCCATGGATCCGAGCAGCGCGTGCACGGGCACAGCACCCGACTTCACCGACTGCAGCTGCGACGGCGGTGGGAGCTATGACATGTCGCTGGGTCCGCCGATCACCCTGACCGCGAAGGCCTGCACCGAGTCGACCTCGGGCCTGTCGTTTACCGGCACGCAAACCATGGCGCTTCCGTCGGGAAGCGGTTCGGTCGCCACCTTCACCGTGAACATGTCGACCTACGGCAAGTGCCAGAACGCGACCGGCAGCTACACCATCGATCAGAACACCCACGCCTGCGCTGGCAACCTCAGTGCCATGTGCCCGGGCAGCAGCGGCATGGTCGCGACGATGTGCACGGTGTCCGGAGTGCTCGATACCCAGTGCAGCTGCAGCTAGCGCTACCGTGCCCCGGAACAACTTGGCACGAACTAGCTCGAGTCGCATCGATGGTGTTGCCTAGGCCAGGTCCAGCGACGTGAAGCGTTCGCGGATCTGCGCTGCGACCCGCTGACTCCGGTCGTCGGCATGCCGGGTAGATGAGATGCTCGGCGCGCACCGACTGCCGCGATGACACGACGTCGGGTGCCAGCCCCGCCAGCCCATCTGCCCGAGTGTCGCGGGCGCATCGCGCCGGGCATGGTGATCATCAACGCGGCCACGGGGCCTGTTATCCTTCGCGCAGCCGTGGCCTCGAACGACGGGCAGCTGAACCTCAGCGAGTGGCACGAGACCCCGCGTCAGGTCCTCGTCCAGGCTCAAGCGCGAGCCGATCGGCTGCGGCACCTGACCCCCGGTCCGTCGACGAATACCTGCTCGCTGGCCGAACGCTTCTGCGCAAGTCCGTGCAACCAATCCAGGAGAGAACCGCGCGCCCGATCGACGCCATCGCGAGGAGCACGCTGGACTCCATCGTGCAAGGCCTGACGCTGATCGAGACGCTAGCGGATCTTCGGATCGAGCGACCAGCAGCCCATCGGGTGACGCTCGATCGGGTCGGGTGCGCGGGCAAGCTCAGCGTGACCGCCCACGGCGACGCGATCCTGTTGCGAATCACCCGCGGAGAGCTGGAGACCCTCCATCGTTTCAGCTGGGTCGAGGCGGGCGTGTGCTGGTCCGACGGACAGCGTGAGCTGTTCGCGACGATCGCCGATTTGCTGGAGAACGACGTTCTGATTGACGGCTCGGACAGCTCCCGCAAGAACTGCGCCGCGGGCAGCGAGCCCGAAAAGGCCCTCCTGGCCGGAATTGGTTGGGCCGAAGCAACCTTGAGATGACGCCGCGCCGTGGCCAGACTGGTGTGTACGGCTGGTCTGGACCAGCCGGCGGGGAGCTAGAGGACCTGGTGGCAACGCGTCGTTTGAGATGGACGAACCCGTACCAGGAGCGTTCGCCGGCACCCGGCAGCGACTCTGCACACTCGGTTCGCGAAATCTCGCGGGACGATCTCAACGTCGTCTTCCAGCCGATCGTGAGCCTGTCCGACGGCAAGCTGTTCGCGAACGAGGCACTGGTCCGCTGTCGCTGGGAAGAGTACCGGAACCCCCCAGCTCTATTCGAGGCTGCGGTGGAGCAGCAGGCTATCGGAAGGCTCGGGCGGTCGATCCGCGAGGTAACGTTCGAGCGCTGCGGTACCACGCCGGTTTTCGTGAACGTCCACCCAGACGAGCTCAGCTCGCGCTGGCTGGTACGCCCGGACGACCCGCTGAACCTCCACGAGCATCCGATCTATCTCGAGGTGACGGAGTCGGCGACGTTCCAGTACTACGAGCTTTGTATGGGCGTGCTGAAGGAGATCTGCGCACGCACTGGTTCCAGGCTGGTCATAGATGACCTGGGAGCCGGCTACTCGAACCTCAAGCGGGTGCTCGATCTCGAGCCCGCCGTGGTGAAGCTCGACCTGGCCCTGATCCGCGGCATCGACCGCAGCAAGCGCCAGCAGACGCTGGCCCGCCACCTGGTGCAGCTATTCAACGAGCTGGGCTCGACGGTGGTCGGGGAGGGCATCGAGACGCTCGACGAGCTAAAAGCTCTGAGGGACACGGGCGCCGAGTACGGGCAGGGCTATCTGCTGGCGCGTCCCGCCTTCCCCATTCCTTCGCCGGTCTGGCCGTTGAGGCCGTCGCGGCGCATCCAGGCGCCTAGCTCGGAACGTTCGCGCCGCCCTGGCGCCAGGTAGCCGCGCGCTAGAGGCAGAGCTTGTTGTGTGGCTACGACGGTGCGCACCACACCATCGCCGCCCCGCTACTTCGACAAGCGCCAGACGCCCTGCTTGTTGGCGTAGAACACGTCCTGATCGTCCGCGACGATGCCTTGGCCGCCGGGCGTGAAGGTGACGGCTCCGCTGCCGTCCTTCGACGCGCGGACCACGCCGATGTCACTGGCGGCGTACACGTACTGGTCGTCGACGACCAGGCAACGCCACTGCTCGTCGGGAAGGATGGCGGTGACGGAGCCGCCGGTCTTGCTGACACGCGAGACAGGGCCTCCGTACTCGGTCCAGTACACCGAGTCGGCGTCGACGGCGACGCACCAGGCCTGGCCCGGAGTCGCCAGCTGCGTCGACGCGCCGCCCGCCTTCGGCACGCGCCCCACGGGCCAGTACACGTAGCTCGCATCGAGCGCGATGTTCGCGTAGCCGCTCGACGAAGTGAGCTCGATCGGCGATGCGGGGTTGGCTTTGGGGTACGCCCAGATGCCGTTGTCCACGGACACGTACACCGTGGAAGCGTCGATGGCGACGCCCCACGGGTGCCTCAAGGCGTCGGCGACAACGTCGACGCTTCCGCCCCCCTTCGGCATGCGCAGCAGCTGTCCGTTGCTGGGCAGGCTGCCGGTGTCGGCCCAGTAGATGTCCTGGGCGTCGACGACGATCTGCAACGGCTCCACGCGATTGGTCGCGAGCACCTCGACTTTGCCGCCGCAGCGCGGGACCCGGCTCACCTTGCCGTGCGCGGCCTCGGTGAAATAGACCCAGGGGCCGTCGACCGCTACGAACGCAGCGCCCTGTTCCGTGTAGGTCGCGGTCGGCGTCGCCGCAATCAACACGGGCTCGGTCGCCACCGGACACGAGCCCGCCGAGCCCGATGCACCTCCGGCTCCGCCTGCGTCGGCCCCGATGCTCCCGCCAGCTCCGCCTGCGTCGGCCCCGATGCTCCCGCCAGCCCCGCCTGCGTCGGCCCCGATGCTCCCGCCAGCCCCGCCTGCGTCGGCCCCGATGCTCCCGCCAGCCCCGCCCGTTCCTCCGCCAGCTTGCGCTTTTTGCACGCCACCGCACGCGACAACGCAGGACAAGACCAGTAGCCAACCCACCCGCTGCAAAGGAACCCTCACAGAAGCTATATCATGGATCCGAATGGAAGCAACGCAGAGCGACCGGGCCCTGGCGGGAGGTCATGCAGTCGCCGGAGCCGCTGCGACGCAAGCCGCGCGATGAAGAACCCCGCTGGCCGCCGCACGGGGGCTGTCGGTTTCAGAACCGCCCGGACACACCCAAGCCCAACCCCGGCCCGGGTCCGATCGCGACGCGCATCCTCGTGCGCTCGAGCTCGTGGCGCCAACCCGTCACTCGCAGCAACGGAGCCGCTGCGAGCCACAAAGTAGACGATCACACCACCCGCCAGTGTCCCGATTGCACCGATCGCGTACCCGGTGCTGCGCGGCAGCGTGTGGTCCAGCTCCGCGTCCGCCGAATCGGCCAGCAACGTGGCGCGCTGCTGCGTGTCGGTCCGGCTCTGGGCGCACGCGACGCGCGCCAGCGACAACGGAGCTACTGCTGCAATGAAGCCCAGGTAGGCCGCGGCCGCGCGACGCCCCCCGGTAAGCGTCCCGGACCTGCTCATGCAGTCGCTGCCTCCGCCGCGTCGCGCGACGTGATGCGCTTCGCACGCGCCGCTCAACCCCCCGCAAGACACGTGAACGACAGCCTCGCCGGCAGCTTGGTCGGCGTGGGCGAGCGCAGTGTGACGTCGAGCGGCGCGCCGCCCTTCGGCGTCAGGCTCTGGAGCTCGAACTGCCCCAGCGGACCCGCATCCGGCGCCGGCACCGTGCCGAACGAAAGCACGTACGGCGTCGAGCCCACGAGGAACGTCGTCGTGCCGCTGTTGCTCAGGCTCGCCTGGAAGTCCGTGACCTTCCGCTCGGCGACGGCGTCCGGCGGGCCGTAGAAGATCGTCTCCCCCGTGGCCGGTGTCCAGTCGGCGGAGTTCATCGGAATCGTCGTCAGGACCACGTCGCCGTTGGCCACGTCGGCGAGGTACTCGATCACGTTGGGCGTGTTCACGACTTTCATACCGGACACGCTGGAGGCGTCGACCAGCGTGAGCAGCGTGATGCCGGGCGGCGACTGGTCCAGGAACGCCTTCGAGTCCGCCGGACCGAGCGCCATCTTCGTCGCCGTTGTCCCCTGCGTCTCCACCAGCAGGTTCTGCGCGGTCGAGACGTCGGCGCCCGGCGCCACGAAGCTGAACAGGAACTCGTTGTTCCCGAACTCGCCGCCGGTGCCGATGACGTTCTGGCGGACGAGTTGGCCGCTGTCCGGGAGGAACACCCCGCTTTCGGCATCGACGTACAGCGTGCCGGCCGCGTCCTTGCCCACGCCGACGACCGCGCCCAGCGTGATCGCCGGCGGCGTCAACGGATCGCAGGCCTGCTCGTTCGTGTCGTAGGGCGCCGCGCCGGCGCTGCCGCCAGTGCCGCCGCTCTTGCTGCTGCAGCCGCCCGCCGCCGCCAGCAACGCCGCCGCCACCACGCCCGCCCGGGCCCTGTTGTTCATGTCCAGCTCCTCGTCTCGCCCCCGGACAATGCAAGGAGCGCGCCGGCACAGCGCTGTTCCGGCGTCGGAGCGCCCGGGTTGCTGCCATTTCCGTGGGGAGTGGCATCCGGCCCTGCTGGCCCTACTAGCGGCGCGAACGGCGGAGGCCGAACGCGAACAGGCCGAGCAGCAGCGCGAGCGGCGCGTCGCTCTGCTGCCGGCGGCCGGCCACGCGGCAGTTGCAGAGGGGTTGGAGGTATTCCTTGTTCTCGCAGCCGTGTGGAGTGCAGCCGTAGCCGGGCACGCAGTCCGCGTCGCTGACACACACGGTCGCGCACTTGCCCGTGGCACGATCACAGCGGAAGGGGTAGCAGTCGATGTTCCTGTCCAGGGTCTTCTCGTACGATCTGTCGGCGGAGCACTCGCCTGCCGGCGGGATGCACTCGCCCGTCGCGGAGCAGGCGAAACCGGCCGCGCAAACGTCGTCGCCCGTGCAGTGGCGCGGGCACGAGTCACCCTGACCGTCGCACAGGTATCTGCCGCACGACGAGGAGGGGGACGAGCCTTCCGACAGCGGGGAACACTTCCCGTCCGCCGCCGCTCCCGTCGCGACGGAGCAGGCGGCGCAGGGGTCGCTGCAGCTGGTGTCGCAGCACACGCCGTCCACGCAGTGGGTGCTCGCGCAGTCGGCGTCACTGGTGCACGCGGTGCCGTTGGGCGGGCCGAGCGTGAACGCCACGACGACTCCGTGGCTGTCGGCGCTGTCGTATTGCCTGCCACCGACCAGAGCAAGGCCCGGCCGTAGCGCAACCGGCGCATCGTAGATCCAGATGTCGCTCTCCACGGGTGCGAGCGTCGGCTGCTCCTTCCAGCTCGTGCCGATATGCTCGAACACGAACGCCGCGCCGACGACCTGGGGACCATATCCGATCCTCCCGCCGCCGAGCACCGTGCCGCCGGCGAGCGCTACTCTGCTCCCGGGGTAGGCAAATTGCTCGATGGGAACCAGCTTCTGCTGCTCGCTCCACGTTGCTCCCGATCGCACCAGCAGGTAGTCGGCGCCGACGGCACCCACCACGGCCGCGTCGCCGTCGATCGCGAGGGCCGTACCGAAGCCGTCGGCCAAGGGGAGGCCGCTGACCGTGAGCTTCTGCTGCTCGGTCCAGACGCCTGCCGAGCGTGTGAACACGTACACGGCTCCGCGACCGCTGCCGTTCCAGGCGCCAACCAGGGCGGTGTCGCCCGAGAGCGCGAGTGCGCTCCCGAATTCGTCGCCGTCTAGAGTGTCGTCTGGAACGAGCTTCTGCTGCTCGCTCCAGGTGCTGCCCGACCGTACGAACGCGTACGCCGCGCCGGCAGCAAACGGGTCGACGTAGCCGACGAGCGCGGTGTCGCCCGACAGCGCCGCCGAGAAACCGAAACCGCTGTCCGGGTCGCCGTCGCTCGGAAACAGCGTCTGTTGCTCGGCCCATGAGGTGCCCGAGCGAACGAACACGGCCGCGCCTGCGCCTGGGTGGTACGCACCCACCAGCGCCGTGTCGCCATCGAGCGCCACCGCCCGGCCCAGATGATCGCCCGCTTGCCCGCTGGCATCGTCGAGCCTCTGCTGCTCGAATCCAGCTCGAGCCGGACCGCACGAATACGTACGCCGCGCCTCTCGACTTGTCGCGCTCCGACGCTCCGACCAGCGCCGTGCTTCCCGACATGGCGATCGAGCATCCGAAGCAGTCGTCGGCCTGCGAGTCGCTCGGCGCGATGACCTGGCTCTGCGTCCACGCCGGTGCACCCAGGGCCTGGGTAGCGCGCGCGACGTGGTCCGTCCCGGCCGGCATTCCACTCGTACACGCGACAAGCAACAATAGCGCGACAAGAGATGCCACACCGGCTGCCCTGCCCACCATGTGGGATATCGAAGCAATGCCTGTGCCGTTCGGAATCACGGTGCAGGCGGCGCATTGCTGCTCCGCAATCGTTGCCACCACGCGACAGCCGCTGTGGCAACGGAAGCACACCGCCATTGCGGAAATCACCCGACGCCTCACCCGCGCCTTTCCGGCAATGCTGGCCGATACGGAGCTTGCGGCGTGGAGGCAGCGGCCCTTCGGGCGCAAGGTCCGCCTGGCCCGCCCGCCGGGCGACCCTGGCAGTGTGCGGCGGATCCAGCTAGGCTCATGGGCCGGATGACCGCTTTTCTTCGTGCTCGCCCGCTCGGCCTGTCCGCGGCCTTCGCAGTCGCGCTGGCAAGCGTGGCCTGCGCCCAGAGCACCGGCATCGGACCGGGGGGAAGCGGCGGGGGCGCAGGCGGCAGCGGCGCGGTTGGAGGGAGCGGCGGGGGCAGCGTCGACGCATCCCAGGACGTCTCCAACGCGGGAGCGTCGGGGGCGGCGACCGACGCGGGGCCGACCGACTCGGGCGGTGACGCGAACCCCTGCAGCGGCGTCGTCTGCAACTCGCCGCCCGTGTCGAAGTGCTCGGGCAGCAGCCTCGAGGTGTACGAAGCCGTCGGCACCTGTGGTGCGAACGGCCAGTGCACGTACAAGAGCTCGACGACGGCTTGCCCGAACGGCTGCTCGAACGGCGCCTGCACGGGCGACCCGTGCATCGGGGTGAGCTGCAACTCGGCGCCGCCGAACACCTGCACCGATGCGTCGCATCTGACGACGCACCAGTCGCCGGGCACCTGCGACAGCACGGGCCAGTGCAGCTACAGCTCGGTGCAGGCGTACTGCCCGTTCGGCTGCCAGAACGACGTATGCCAGGGCGACCCGTGCGCGGGCGTCACCTGCAACTCGCCGCCGGCGAGCTACTGCAAGGACGCAAGCTACCTGACGGTGTACGACACGCCGGGCACCTGCACGAGCAGCGGCGCCTGCTCGTATCCGAACACGCACGACGTGTACTGCTCGTTCGGCTGCGCCGGGACGCAGTGCACGAACGACCCGTGCGCGGGCAAGGTGTGCAGCACGCCGCCAGCCGCCAACTGCAAGGACGCGAACACGGCGCGCACGTACTCGAGCTCCGGCACCTGCTCGAACGGACTGTGCAGCTACCCTGAAACGGATACCCCTTGCCCGTACGGCTGCGTCAACGGCGTGTGTCGGGACTGCCAGGTCAACGGTGACTGCCCTGCCGGCAACTACTGCCAGAGCGGGACGTGCATGGCGTGCGGCACGAGCCAGCACTGCGGGACCGCCTGCACCGACTGCACCCAGTCCGGACAGGTCTGCAGCGGCGGGCAGTGCGTCGAGTGCACGGGCAGCGGCATGTGCAGCTCGGGCAAGTACTGCGAGAACAACACGTGCGTGGCCTGCAACACCGACGCGCACTGCGGCTCGAGTTGCACGGCGTGCAGCTCCGGTACCAGCTGCAATGGGTCGAGCTGCGTGGCCTGCAACACCGACCAGAAGTGCGGACCGAGCTGCACGGCGTGCGGCGGGTCGACGCCGCACTGCAAGGACCAGGGCGCCTCGTCGGTGTGCGTCGAGTGCCTATCCAACGGCGATTGCAGCGGCGGCGAGACCTGCGACACGGCCAGCGGCACCTGCAAGCCGCCCTGCCCGTCGACGCTGACGAGCGTGTTCTCCGATGATTTTTCCGCGCCGTCTTCGAGCTCGTGGACGACGGGCAGCGCCGCGCCGATCTCGAGCAGCCAGTGGCACGCCTACACCAAGAACAACCACGGCGTGCGCATCTACAACGGCCGGCTCGAGATTTCGAACGACGCCGGGTCGTCCGCGGAGCACGGGCAGGGCTACGCCTACGTCCCGACCGGCGGCAGCGGCTCGGTCTACGACAACTCGCTGTATAATCCGGTTCTGAAGCAGAACGCGGGCGAGTCGGTCGTGTGGACCTTCAACATGCGCCGCGACAACGCCGACTCGACCAACGGCGGCTTCAGCTGCACGAGCACCGGCAGCCAGAACTACAGGACGATCGGGCTCGCATATGTGCTGGCGACCGACTCGGCGAACGGCCTGGACTCCAGCGCCGGCACCTGCAGCAGCTCGGCCTCCGGCAAGGGCTACGCGGTGGTGTTGGGCGGAAGCACGAGCCTGCGCCTGGTGCGCTTCTCGGGCGGGCTGCGCAACGGAGCGATTTCTGATCTGGTCACCTCCAGCGGTTTCAGCGTCTCGAACTACTTCAGCGTGCGCGTCACGTACAACGCCACGAACGACCAGTGGACGTTGGAGGCGCGCAGCGACGGCGGCAGCAGCTTCTCGAACCCGTCGAGCGGCTCGTATTCGTTTACGGGCTCGGCCACCGACGCCACCTACGTGAACGACGCGCTCGACTACGCGGGGCCGTACTTCCAGACGGGCTGTTGCTGCCTGTGCTCGAGCACCTACACCGCGCGCTTCGACAACGTCGGGGTGGGCGTGCGTTGTGCGCCGTAGCGGCTCCCCGCGGGACGGGGCGCCGTTGTGGTGTAGGATCGCTGCGTGAAAAATCAACTAGCCTAGCACCAGCCCCGCGTCGCCCGCGGGTGGCGCGCTGTGACATGTGCTGGGTGCCGAACCTACGCAAGGCGGACGGCGACCACCGCGCACCGTCATTGCCGTCGCCGCAGATACGTCGCCGGGATCCGGTCCAGAGCGATCTCCACGACCGAACCGGCGAGAGCATAGGGGCCCTCGGCGCACAGCTCGAGCAGAATGCCGTCGGTCGTCTTGCGGCCCGGGACCGGCTTGACGATGAAGCCACGTGCGGTCAGCCGGGACCCGCTGGTGTCCACCCCGCCGGAGTCCAGCGAATCGCCGAGAACCTCCACGGCGCGATCGGAGTCGTCGATGAGCGCCTGCACCCGCGCCGTCAGCCGCGATGCGTCGGGAAGAACGTCTGCCAGGGTCAGCTGTCGCCCGGTCTTGCGGTTGAAGGTTCTGCAGGACAGGCTGTTGTTCGCGTGCGCCGCACCGCCGGTGAAACTCGACTCGGCGACATACACCGACACGAACCGATCGGTGGCCGAGGCGAGCCAGAGCCTGCGTTCGAGCCACGAACCCTGGGGTGCCAGTATCTCGCGATCGTCCGCTGTGAGCGCTGCGGAAACGAGCGCCAGACCTGCACCCGGCTCGCGGAGCCCGTCCACGCAGGCGTTGCCACTGCATCGGGTGCTCAGTTCGAAGCCGGGCGCGAGCCGACGGGAGCCGTCGTTCTTCTTCGAGCGCCGAGCCAGCAGAGCTGTGCTGGGGGAAGCGTGCCGCCGCGGCGCGCTGTTGCGCTGGAGATCGCTGATCCAGAGCCTGCGCGCCAGCGGCGTGGACACCGGACCGGCGCTGGTCGAGGCGCTTGCCTGAGCGGTGCCCGGGTGCGTTCCGGTTTTACGTCGATTCCACTGCGAGGCGCAGCCCGCCAGCAGAACAGCCACGTTCAACCCAACGACGGGTCCAGCCCTCATCGAGTCAGGTGCTACCCGAAGCGTATCGCCTGCGCAACGATCACTACGTCTGCGAAGTGCCCTGGCGTTTTGCGTCGCCGGGCAGGCAGAGCTTCCACAGCGGCAGAATGCGCGGCGGCGGCGGCGTGCCGGCGAGGGTGCGCTGGAGCTCCTGCCAGCGCTGCACGTCGAAGGACCCGGTCTTCAGTCGCGCGATCCAGTCCGCTAGACGGACCGCCGCGGCCCGCTCGTCCAGCGCGCCGTCGGCGGCGGCGGGGCCAGGTTCCACGGCGAAACGATAGCCGCTGACGACCGCGGCGGAGTCGTAGCCCCAGCGGTGGAGTGCCGTCGCCGCCAGGCTGGCCCGGAACGTGACCTCCTCGGGGAGTCGCGATTCGGCCGCGGTAGCGACCGGATCAAGCGCCGCGGGCAGCTCCGGGAAGTGCAGATCGGCGAAGAGCGCCTCGACGGCATCAGCCAGCTCCGGAGTGTTCGCCGCATGCCAGAAGTTGAACACCAGCGAGCGCCGGCGGCGGCTCACCCGCTGGACGCCGTGATACGACCCTTCATGCAGCACGAAGCCGAAGGCCGCGTCGTACACGGGCTCGACCTCCGCGACCGGCGGGCCTTCCGGCGAGTCGTAGAGCTGGAGCAGTCCTCCGTGTTCGCGGCGCCAAGCGTGGTTCAGCTGCAGGACCAGTCGCGCTGCCTCGTAGCCGATGAGCGGCCAATCGCTGTGCACGCCCACCACCTGCCCGGGCTCCATGCGCTGGGCGCTGACCACGACCTGGTCGGTCAGCGGTAGCCCGGTGATCGCGCGCATGCGAACGGCCGCGGCGCGCAGCAGCTCCGGGGGCAGCTCCACCGTCACGTCGCGCAGGAAGCAGCTGTAGAACGAATCGTCACGCGCCTGCCAGTCTGCCTCGGCGGCAGACAACTCCTCGAACCCCGCGCACGCCTCCGCCCCAAACGCGCGCTCGCAACGGAAGAACGGAAACGGCTCGTTCTGCTGGCAGGGGTCGGGAAGCATCGGTACCGACGGCATAGCTCATAGTCTCGCGCTGCGCGGGCGGAGCTCGCTTGCTGACAGGCTTGGCTGCTCGCGGACGGGATGGATTCGCTCGTGAGGCTCGGATACTTGACGGCCGGGATATCCGCGGCGCTTCTGCTGGCGAGCAGCGCGGGCGCGACCCCGTCGGCGCGAGCATCGTCCGGGAGGAGGTCGTCGGGGCCAACGTCCATGGCGCGAGTTGCTACGCCGCAGCTCCCCAGCACGAGCGCTGAAGCACAACAGAGAGCGCCGCGCACAGGACCCGCGGCACCACCCGTGCGGCTCGATCCGATTCCCCGGAGCAGGCTTTCGCGACATCGAGCCGCGCGACAGCGAGACGAATGGGCTCCGTTCCGAATGGCGCGTCCGGGACCGGAACTTCGCCCCGCCATCGAAGCCGCATGATCGCGGTCACATGGCCTTCCGCCGGCGCTTCAATCCGCCGTTGAGCTCCTGGTGTTTCTGGTCGACGCCGTTTGGCGACGGGGTAACGTTGCTGCCGGGCTCTGGGCGCCCGTCTGCGTCGGGCACGGTGTTTGCGTCTCCAACGTGGTCGGCTCGGTACGACGTTCCTATGGGTAGGCAGACTGCGCAACGCCGTGGCGCACGAGTGGATCGCGCTCGCGCCCCATGGTCGGTGGAGGGTATCGCGATGACCAGGAGCTGGGTCCGGCGGAGCGGATGACCTGGTACTCAACCAGTTCCCCTACCCGGGCAAGACGATCACGGTGCAGGTCGACTTGCCACCGGCCACGGCCGACCGCGCCGGGGCCTACGCCGTGGGCCAGGTGCTGCTCAACGGAAAGGACGTGGGTACGGGCTTCCTTTCGCCGAGCCAGCTCCAGCCGACGAACCTGCTCGAGATCGCGCTGGTCGACACGCCGGAGGCCGCGGACACCCTCACGCTGGTCACCGACCCGGCGGAGTACAAAAACCTGTTCGGGCCACTCACGCCCGCCGTGACCGGCATCAGCCCAGTGGGCGGAAAGCTCCAGGTCTCCTTCCACGGCGGCGGCGAGTCCGCTTCCGGGATCACATTCAACATCTACCGGGACGGCGTGCGCGTAGCCAGCAACGTGCCCGGCAACTTGACTTCGTGGACCGATCCCAACGCGACGACTGCTTCGCCGAGCTACTGCTACACGGTGGAAACGGCCTTCGTGCTCTCGGGTACGGTGAGCCAGCACTCCAAACCCTACTGCTGGTGGGGCACGGGCGACGTTTGCATCCAGAGCTTCACCGCGGGGACGTTCGATACCGTGGGCGGCGATCTCGCGACCACCCATGGCCGCGTCCACTTCGAGAACTGGGGGCAGCCTGGCGACACGGTCACGATCCACAACGTGACGCCGGCATTCACGGGCCCGTACCTCGTGCAGGCGGTGTACGCCAACGGTTCGGGTTCGATAGACGCGGGCATCACCTGCGGTGCCAAGCGCGTGGTGGTGCAGGACGAGGCAAACGACGCCGTGGTGGGCGATGGCGTGCTGGTGATGCCGCAGGCCGGCATGTGGGACCAATGGCGCGACTCCACCTTCGTACGTGCGGCTCTCGCGACGGGTCACACCTACAGGATCTCGCTGTCACACGACACCACCACGCAGAACATGTCCGACTTCCAGTTCAACACCCAGTACTCCGGCATAGGGGGTACGGGCGGCGCGTACCACAACGTGGACATCGCGGAGATCAAGCTTCTGTCACTTACCGGCAACCCGTGAGGCGACGACGCGCACGCGCTCGAAGAGGCAGAGCAGCACGCCGTACTGCGACAGGCCGCGGCTCGCCTACGACGCCGAGCTACTCGGCGTCGTCAGCATAGGGAATATTGGCAGTGGCGGGTTCGCGGGCGCATCGGGCGCGCTGGTGCGGCAGGTTCGCCCTTGCCCCGCGCGTGACGCTGCAACCCTTCCACCGGCTCACGACTGGCTGACGCGCGCGTAGGCCGTGCGCCGTCCTCTAGACAGTATCGAGCTCTAGCGCGAGCCAGGCGTCGGCAGCCCGCGCGCTCTCCTCTGCTCGAGCGAGGGCGTCGACGAGAGCCCGCGGGGACGAACCCTTCACCACGCCGCGATCGTCCTCGACAAGCAACAAGTTCCGCATTTCCAACGCACGCCTGACTCTCCCTGACCCGCATCCATATTCTTGCCCGAAACGGGAACTGCGACAAACAGCTTTCTGCACGTACCCACGCGTTGTTACGTTAGGTTACCTGCGCTTCCTTGCATGTGGCGCAACGCCAACGACGGCGCACTGCGGGATCGAGCCGCTCGCCCGGCGGGCGCCAGAAACTCCCGGATGGCCAGGAACACCGCGACCAGCATCACCCACCTCGAAGCGCCCGGCCTGCGCTAGGGGCAATGTGGCAGCGCCGCCTTCGCGGCCGCGTTCTTGCGTTCGATCGAAACGTAACGGCGAAGCGCTTGGTGGGGGCGGTCGGCTTTGTGCTACGTGCGCAGGGATGCCGGAGCCGTTTCGTCTGTTCAACACGCTGACCCGGAAGATCGAGGACTTCGAGCCACTCGAGCCGGGCAAGGTCGGCCTCTACGTGTGCGGGATGACGGTGTACGACCACATCCACGTGGGCCACGCCCGCGCGATGGTGGTGTTCGATGCCTTCGTTCGCTACCTCCGGCACCGCAGCTGGGAAGTGCGCTTCGTGCGCAACTTCACCGATGTCGACGACAAGATCATCGACCGTGCCAAGCAGGCGGGGATTGCCTGGAACGAGCTCGCCCAGCACCACATCGAGGCGTTCTACCAGGACATCGACGCCCTCGGCCTGGCGCGGCCGGACGAGGAGCCGCGGGTGAGCACCTCGATGGAGGCGATCCAGGGCCTGGTCACCTCGCTGATCGACCGCGGGCACGCCTACGTTGCCGACGGGAACGTCTGGTTCAGCGTCGAGACCGACGACGACTACGGCAAGCTGAGCCACCAGAAAGTCGAGGAGCTCCGCAACCCCGACGACTGGGCGGGCAAACGCGCCGCGGCTGACTTCGCTCTGTGGAAGACCGCCAAACCGGGCGAGCCGAGCTGGGACAGCCCATGGGGGCCGGGGCGTCCGGGCTGGCACATCGAATGCTCGGCGATGTGCCAGAGCTGCCTTGGCGACACCATCGACATCCACGGCGGCGGGCTCGACCTGGTGTTCCCGCACCACGAGAACGAGATCGCGCAGTCGGAGAGCGGGACCGGCAAGCCCTTCGCCCGCTACTGGATGCACAACGGGATGCTCACGATCTCCAGCGGGCGGAAGATGAAGGGCGGGGTCGACGAGGCCGGAGGTGACGGCCCGAAGAAGATGGGCAAGAGCCTGGGCAACGTCGTCAACGTGCGCGACGCGCTCGCCGAGTACCCGGGCGAAGCGCTGCGGCTGTTCTACCTCCAGAACCAGTACCGCTCTCCCCTACCCTGGGACGAGACGGCGCTCCCCGAGGCGCTCGCGATGCTCGACCGCCTGTACCAGGCGCGTGACACGGCGGCGGCGATGAAGGGTCAGGAACCTGCGGAGCGGGTCGCCGAGCAACTCGGCAAGGACGCGCAGCAGGTGCTCGAGCTCGGCCGCAGCTTCAACGAGAAGTTCTACGCGGCCTGCGACCACGACTTCAACACGGCCAAGGCGCTTGGCTTCGCGCTCGAGCTGGCGCGTGCGATCAACCGCTTTTCGAACCACAAGAAGGCGATCAAGCGGGGCGGTCCCGTGGTGGCCCCGGCGCTGGCCGCGTTCGCCACCGTGGACAAGGCGCTCGGCCTGCTGCAGATGGACGGCGCGGCGTTCGAGCAAGAGGTGAAAGCCAAGCGGCTGAAGGCGCTCGGCCTCGACCAGAGCTGGATCGAGGAGCAGCTGGTGGCGCGGGCGCAGGCCCGGGCCGACAAGGACTGGCAACGCGCCGACGCGATCCGCGCCGAGCTGGACGAAAAGCGCGTCGAGGTGCTCGACAGACCCGACGGGGTCGCGTGGCGGCTGCGCCTGGGCGACGACCGAGCGTCGCTCGCGGGCGGGTGAAGGGGGCAGTTCCTGCTCGATCGCGCTTCCTCCAGCGCGATCCTGGTCGTCGGCCTCACGGCAGAGCCAGCTTGCCGTCCTTGTACACGACCTCGATCGGTTTGCCGGTTGCGGGTACGTCAACGTCGAGAGACGCGAGCGCCGGCGCCACCATCGGCGAGCCCGAGCCGACGAGAGCGCGCAGCCGGACGCGCGTGGGACGACTGGGCGGCAAATCCTCCGGCCGCTTCAAGCGGATCCGCACCTCGTCGACGCCTTCGGGGTTGAACGGGAGCGCGTACGCGCCGATGGCCGGCGCCTTGATGTCGGCGGGCTTCTCCTCGCGCGCCTTGCCCTCGCCGCGCAGCACCGTCGCGGTGATGGGCACGGTGGCCGCGGGCGCGAGCACGAGCAGCGAAACGCCCCGGGTGGGCCGCGCGATCTCCAGCGACGCGGCGACCAGCTTGGCCTCGTCGTCCTTGCTGGTGCCCTTGGCGGTGCGCGCGTTGGCCAGCACCATCGACGCCAGGCGGCCGGCCAGGTCGGCGAGCTTCGCGTTGCCGTCTCGACCGCCGGTCTGGGCCACGCGCGCGAGCATGCGGCGCGCGATGTCCACACGCCCGGCGCCGGCATTCGCCAGCGCGAGGCGGATCGACACGCCCGCGTCGTCGGGCATGATCTGGTCGAGCGCGGCGTAGGCGGCGCTGGCGTCGTCGAACCAGCCTTCGTTGCGGAGGCGATCCCCCAGGAACGCGCGCGCCCACGGGTCGTTTGGCGCGCGCTCGGCGAGCTCGCCGAAGGTGCGCCGCGCTTCAGCTTCCTGCCCGATGCGACGCAAGGCCGACGCCGCGTCGGCGAGCAGCGCGGCGTTGGCGAAGGGGTCGACGCGGATGCGCCGGATCTCGTCGGCGAGCTGCTGCTTGTCGCCAAGCGCCTCGAGCAGCACGAGCATGCGGCGACGCAACCCGGGATCATGCGGCGCGACGGCGAGGAACTTGCGCACGACGGCGAGCCGTGCGGCGTCGTCGTGCGCCGCCTTCTCGCGCTTCCGGAACGTCTTGACCGGATAGCGTTCGTCGCCAAGCAGCGCCATGCGCACCGCGCCGAGGTCCTCCGGCGAAGCGGCGCGCCGCACGGCCTCGCGCCGCAGGAATGCGGCGGCGTCCGCTTGGCCGTTGTCGTCGAGCGTGCGCGCCAGCTCGACGATGCGCACGCCGTTCGACTGGATGCCGAGGATCAGCTCCAGCAGCATGCGCTTCGCCGACCAGCTGCCAAGCTCGCAAGCCCGGCGCGCCGCCCGGAACACGTCCGCGGGTTTGCCCTCGATCAGACGCTCGCGCCAGACCCCGCGCCTGAGCGGCAGCGGCAGCCTCGACGTGGCAGAGCACTTGACCTTGCGAATACCGGAGCGCGGCGGCGGCAGCACGATCACCTGCTCGACCTTCACGGTCACGCCGCCGTCGGGGTAGCGGAGCCCCTGGACCACGACCTGGATGCAGCGATCGAGCGCAGCGTCGTCGGATTCCGGCGTCTCGCCGCGCACGCTGACGTTGTCGGCGTGTCCGTCGCCGTCGACCTGGAACCTGACGCGGAGCTTGCCGGACAGATCCGGACGCAGCGCCGCGCGCGAATCGCGGCACGCACGCACGCTGTCGCCCGCGCGCTGGAGCACGCGCGCGGCGGCGTTGCCCAGCGCATCGCCGAGGCTGATCGCGTCGCTGTCGCCCGCAGGGATCGCCACCGATGCGTTGGATAGCGCGCTCGGCTGCCAGCCCGGCGAGGTAAACGCCGCCAGACTGGAACCGCCGGAGAGATCCAGCAGCCGCGTGGCCAGCTTGGTCGGAACGTAGGACTCTGTAGCGCTGCCGAGCGCGGTCCAGGGCGAGATCAAGCCGGCGCTGAGCGCGACGTCGGCCGCCGCCTCGCGCCCCTTGCCGGTAAGCATGACGTTGTCGATGCGCGCGGCGGCCCAGCGCCGGCGCACGTCGCCCGCATCCGGCGCCTTGCGGAGCGACAGCAGGCGCCGATCCTGGTGCATGCCCTTGGCGTCGCGCCAGTGCAGCACGACTGCGTTGGGCGCCGCACGGCGTACGCGCGCAACCACGCTCACCGTGTCGCCGGCAACGACCGCGCGCGCGTGTCGCGGATAGATCTGCTCTGCCTCCGGACCGACCTCGAGCTGGACGTCGGAATAGGTGGGTTGCAGCGCGTTCGACACGAGCCGTGATGCGGCGCTGCCCGCGTCGCTCGAGTCCGCCATCTCCAGGAGCGGTCCCGAGCCGCGGACCAGGGCCGCAAGCGCGAGACGGTTTGCCATCGGCCCGACGGCGACGGCGCCAAGCCGCGGCACGCCGCCGGCACGCCGGGCGAGACGTGCCTGGATGGCATCCACCGTGGGATCGCCCATGGTGGGCCAGCCATCGCCGACGTACACGACAATGCCGCCCGGCGCGTCCGCCGGCAGCTCGTCCGCGCCTGCCTCCAGGGCGCGTCCGAGATCGCTCGCGCCGCCCGGCGAGAGCTTGGAAAGCGCCGTCTCGATCGCCTGCTTGCGCTTGGCATCCGCCGCGCCGATCTTGTCGGGGCCGACGGGACGCGCGGTCTGGTCGACGGCGAGCACCATCACGCGATCACGTGGGCCGAGCGCGTCGAGCACGGCGGTGACGAAGCTACGGGCGACTGCGAGCAGCGCCGGCTCTGCGCTGCCGCTGGTGTCCACGACGAGCACCAGTGTCGCGCCCGCGTCGGGCTTTGCAGGCGGCACCTCCGTCCGCACCAGCACCGTCTTCAGCTCCTCGTTCTTGCCGGGATCGGCTACGTACACGCGCGCCAAGCTCTCGAACGCCGGCAGATGGACGTCCACCACCAGATCCGCCGTGGGCCGGAAGTCGGGCTTGCGTACGGTCACGACGCTGCCGTCGACATGCGCGCCGAAGCCGGCCGCGATGGCCGTGGCCCGCGCCGGACCGGCATCCACCTTCGCCGAGAACTCGCCGATCAACGGTGGCGCGGCGGCGGCAGCAAGCGGATAGCGATACTGCACGACGAGGTCACCGGACTTCGTGTGCTTCGGGTGCAGCCACTCGACGTAGTCGATCTCCACCGTGATAGCGCTGCCGCTCGAGATCGAGCCGAGGTTGCCGCGCAGCCAGCCGTCGCCGGCCCACTCCAGCATGATGCGGCTCGGGCGCGTCTCGCTCCTCTGGCGGTCCGCCAGCGCGATCCTGCCGTCCGTGAGCTCGCCGCCCTGGCCCCAGCGGAAGCGCGACACGATGGCGCCCGGCGGGATCGCCATGCGGAAATCCCCGACGACGGCGTTGCTGCCGCCGTTGAAGTACACCGTGCGGACGCGGGTCTCGGCGGCCTCGCCGGTGATGGTGGCCGAGAACGTCGTGCGAGCGGATCGTGAGCGGCGAGCCGGCATCGCCGAGCGCGGCATCCTGGCTGCGGCCCCACAGCTCACCCACCGCGCGCCGCGGCGGCCCATTGGCGCCCCACGGCTGAGCGAGCCCGCCGGTCCAGTCGTCGAAGGTCTTCGCCGGCACGATGGCGACCTCGGTGCCGTCGATGTTCGCCTGCTCGCCGGCGCGCGCCTTTTCGTCCTTGCCGCCGGCGCTGATCGGGATCTCGGCGTTGGCGGAGTACAGCGTTGCGGTGTTGCCCTTCCTCTCCAGCCCGGCGTTGGCGGCGCTGACGATGGCCGTCGCCTTTCCAAGCTGGATCTTCGTATGGGCGCTGGTCGCGCCCAGCACGAAGATGCGGCCGCTGTCGAGAGACAGCCCGTGCTCGGTCACGCTCAGCTTGGTCTTCTGGTCGATCACGGCGCTGGTGCCGTCGTCCAGGCGTACGCGCGCGCGCCCTTCGCCGTCCGTTACGACGGCGTCGCCGACGGACAGCCGCGTGACGCCGACGCGCGCCTTCCCCTTCACCGCGACTCCGCTGTGCACGGTCTCCAGGTCGGCAACCGTGGGCGGGAGCGTGCGCACCGGGTGCTGCACGAGCTTCCACACGCCGGCCGCGAACAGCAGCGTGATCGCCAGGATCAGCAGCAGCTGCTTCCACGCCCTAGCCACGGATCACCTCGCCGTCGCCGATGTCGAACTTCAGCGTCGACGGCCCGCCGCGTTCGAATTTCACCGGGAGCTTGACGATCTTCTCGTGCTTGCCCAGCTCGTCGAACACGACCGTGAGCACGGCTTGTGCGCCGAGGCGCGCCGTGCGCGCGAGCTCCTCCGGATCGAGCCTGACTTCTACCTGGATGCCGGCCCGGCGCGGAACCCGGACCTGCGCGATGCCCTGGGCCACGTCGCCTTCCGGCGCGGGCATGTCGGAGCCGAGTGCGTTGCTCCACAGCGTCGGGTGCAGCTCCGGGTGCGCCCACGTCAGCGACACGCGGACGCTGATATGGGCGCTGCCCTTCGTGCGTTGGTCGGAGAGCACGCGCGTCGCGCGAGCGACGAGCGCGGCGAGCTCCTTGTCGTTCTTCGACTGTCGCGCCGCGAGCCGACCCCAGGCGAGGTAGGTCGCCGCCAGCGCACGCGCCACGCCTGCCGGCCCGCGATCGGGCCCCGCCGCCGGAGCGCCGCCGCCTTCGGCCTTCTCCAGCCAGCGCACCGCCGCTTCCAGCTGTCCCTGACCCTGTGCCGCGGCGGCGAACAGCAGCGTCACCGACGCGTCGTCGGGCGCGAGCTCGGCGAGCGTCTCGTACTGGCGCTGGGCCTCGGCGTACCAGCCGTGGGCGCGGAGCAGGTCCCCGAGCCGCCGGCGTGCCACTGGATCCTCCGGTGCGAACTCCACGATCTCGCCGAACGCGCGGCGCCCGGCAGCGAGATCCGACTTCTTGTCAGCGGGCGACTTGTCCGTCGCCGAGAGCCGCAGATAAAGCTCCCCGATCTCCGTGCGCACGTGGGCGTCGATGTCTGGCCGCGCGCGCAGGTGCTCGGCGAGATCGCGAGCTCCACCGCGATCGCCCGCATCCTCCAGCGCGTCGAGCAGTGCCAGGGCGACGTCGAAGTCGTCGGGCCACTCCTGGACGAGGGCGCGCATCTTCGCGACGCGGGCCTCCGGCGTCTTCGCATCGCGCAGGTATTTGGCAAGCAGCTGCGGGTCGAGCGACTTCAGGCCCAGCGCCTGGTGCAGCTCCCGCATCTGGGCGGGCGTCTTCACGCGCGCTACCAGGCCGCGATAGAGCGTGTCCGCTTCCGCACGATCGTCGAACATCGAGCGCCACAGCGCCACGCGTTTGCTCGTGCTGGGCAAGGCGTCGAGCATGAGCGACAGGAGGCGGCGGCGCTCCGCCCAGGTCGGCGCCTCGCACGCGCCAAGAGCGTGGCGGTATACGTCTCTCACGACCGCGGGATCCCCTCCCGCGCGCGCCAGACGCTCGCGCCACAGCCCGATGCGCTCGACCAGCGGAATGTTCGCCCCGGGACCGCAGCGCTGGACCCAGCGGGGCAGCACGTCGATGCGGACCAGCGGGCTCGGCTTGGGGGACGCGGGCTTGTCGTGCTCGGCCGCGTAGTCGCCCGGTGAGAATTTGATCGGATAGACGACCGTGACGATCCCGTCCGGCGGCGGTGGAAAGCTCAGGCCGTTGTAGGCGCGCACCACGCAGCCGACCACGCCGGAATCCGGAAGGTCGGAGCCGCCGTTGCCGACGTGCGAGACGCTCCCGTCGCGCCCAATCACGAACCTCACAGCCACCTTCCCCTCGAGGTTCGGGTTCTTCTCGAGCCCCTGCTGGTAGCACATGCGGAAGCGACCGTAGTTCTGGCGGACGATGCGCTGGATCACCTCCGCCGGGAGCTTGCCGCTGACCGTGGTCGCGCCCATGCGCAGGCGCGGCGGCTGCGTCTTCTCGTCGCCCCCCACCCGTCCATGCCCGCTGCCGAAGCCCTGACCCGTGCCGGTGCCATGGCCCTGCGTGCCGATGTTTCCCAGCCCGATGCCGTCGCCGCGACCGCCGCCGCCTGGGCCGATGCCGGATAGCCCGAGGCCGCCGGCACCGAACGCACCGCCGACGTCGTGGCCCCAGGCGTTGCGGTCCGCGGTCGCCGTCGGTTCCGGAGCGGGCGCAGACTGCGCCGTGGCTTTCGGGATCGTAACGTCGTTTTGCGCCGCGCTCGGCTTGCCGGTAGTCTCGCTGTCCAACGAGCCGATCATCCCGAACTGCTGCGCTTCGTGCAGCGCCGCCGCGCGCGACTTCGTACCTTTCGGGCCCTGCACCGCGTAGCGATGGTTCGCGCTCTTCTTCGCGGCGATGCCCATGGAGCCTTCCTCGCCCTTCGCGCGCGTCCCCGTACCGCCCTGCTTGTCCTCGGCGGGCGCGGCGGCCACCTCCTCGGTTTCCTTGTCCTCGGCGCGACGCCGCTCCGCTTCGCGCGCTGCACGCAAGCGCGAGTCCTCCTGCTCCAGCTCGCGGCGCGTCGGCACGTACAGCGACGTGACGGGCGTGATGATGCCGTAGCGCGTGCCGAGGTCGACCATCGCCGCGCGCCCGGCGCCGCTTCGCAAGAGCTCGCCGAGCCGCGCGCCCGCCCAGCGCCGGCGCAGATCGCCGTGGTCGTCGAGATCGGCGCGGTCGAGCTGTACGGACTTCTTTCCGGCCGGCCCTTGAAGCACCAGGTGGTCCGGCGAGCTCCCCTTTACGCGTCCCACGACCAGCACGGTCTCGTCGGCGACCAGCGCGTCGGGATCACGCGGATACACACGCTCCACGTTCTGCCCGAGGTCGACGGCCGTGCCGAGCAGCGCCGGGCGCTCGGCTTGCTCGAACACGGACAGCGACGCGCGCGCTGCGGCGTAGCCGCTGTCCACGCGCCGCGCGAAACCGCCGGCAGCGAGCCCCGACAGCACGCTCATGTCCGGGCTCGCGCCCACGCCCAGGGCGAACAGCCGCACCGGGTGGGGGAGCTTCGCCAGCCGCTTCTTCAGCGCTTCCAGCGACAGCTCGCCCACGGTAGCGTGACCGTCGCCAACGTAGATGACCGCGCTGCGGCGCTTCGGATCGAGCGACGCCGCGGCTTCTGTGAGCATCGTGCCGAGATCCGTCGCGCCGCCGCGGTCGAGCGTCGCCAGCGACGCCAGCACGCGACGCTTGGCTGGGTCGTCCAGGGACGCCAGCTTGTTCATGTCCGGCACGACGGGCCGCAGCTCTTCCGCGCCGGCCCAGACAACCACCCGATCATCCTTGGACAGATGGGCCAACAGGGAGCCCGTGGCTGCGCGCGCCAGCGCCATCGACGCCGGCTCGTTCGCCGCCGACGCGTCCACCACGATTGCCAGATCGAGCCCGCCGCGGGGCAGCGGCACGTCGCGCGCGCGCACCGGCACCAGCACGTAGTCGGACTCGCCCAGCGACTTTTCCACCGCGTCCGCGCGCTCGTCCGGCGGCAGCACCTCCAGGTCCGGCTGGTGCTTGGCACGATACGCAGTCGGGTTCTTCTTTCCGCCGTCGAACAGCTCCACCGCCAGATCGGCGCGCGGCACGAAGTCCTGCTTCTTGACGACGATGGTGTTGCCCTCGCGCACGCCGTCCATGCCCACGCGGATCTCGCTGGCGCGGGCGCGCCCCACGTCGATGGTCGCCGTCAGCTCCTCGATGTGCGGCAGGGACGCTTCCGAGCCCTCCGCCGCCATCGGGTACACGTACTCGCGCCGCTCGCCCTTCGGCCCCGTACGCCCGAGCCACTGGGTGTAGCGCACCACTACGCGACGCGTCTCGCCAGGCCCGATGGGATACAGCCGCGCCGCGTACTCGCCAGGGCCCTGCCATTCGAGCAGCGCGGGATCCTCGGTCGACCCCTGGTACACGTTCGACTGGTACTGCGTCGCCGCGGCCTGCTTCTCCTTCACGCGGCCCCACGCCAGCTTTCCGTCGCGATCCACGCCGAAGCGCGACAGGCTGGCATCCGACGGCGTGCGGAAGCGGTAGATACCCTCGACCTTGTTCGAGCTCGAGTTGAAGAAGCGCTCGTCCACCTCCGTGAGTGCGAACTCGCCGTCGATCGTGACATGCACGTCGAGATGCTGGATTGCCAAGGGGAAACGCGCCTTGCCGGTGCTGCCCGGCTCGCGCCCGCCGACGGTGCCTACGCCGAAGGGCGCCGGCTCCGCCACGCGATCGGTGATGGCCAGCCCGCCGGTCCAGTCCTCCCAAACCAGCTCCGGCGCGACCTTCGTCCTGGCGCCCTTGGCCAGGGTCAAGAGCTCGCCGGCGCGAGCCCGCGTCTCGTCGCCCGCGCGCACCTCTCCGGCGAGCACGTACGCGCTCGTCGCGCCGCCCTTCGTCACGTCGATGCTCGAGCGCACCTTGGACAGGTGCAGCGGCCCGGCCAGCGTCACCAGCTCCGTCTTGCGCGGCGCATCCACGAACACACGCCCGCTGTCGAGCTCCACCGAGCCGGAATACAGCTTCAGGCTCGCCGGGCCGCGCACGAGCAGCGTGGCGCCGCCGTCGCGCCGGAGCCACGCCAGCCCGTCGGCGTCCAGCCGCACCGCTTCGCCGTCCACGAGCCGCTCATGCAGGTACGGCGCGCGCTCCTTGCCGCCCGGCAGCGTCACGTGCACCCCGTGCCGCACCACGCGCAGCTCCGCCCAGGTCTTGCTCTTCGGCGCCAGCTTCCGTTCGTGCTGGCCACACGCCGCCACCGGCAGAACAAGCGCCGCCAAAACGCCCCAATCGACGATCTTCATCGGTTCTACCGACCCCCTTCGAGCAGGGAAGTTCCGTACCGCCGCGAAAACGCGACGTAAACCACGTCGCTCGAGCCCCGTGGATAGCTGGGGAAGTCCGGGGATTTGGTTGTCGGGCCAGCGCAGAAGGACCTTGTCCATGCCGATCGAGGAGCACTGCGCGCCGGCGCACCGAACGCACGGGTGAGGCCCGGACCAATGCGCGCGCCGAAAACGCCACACCTTCGTGGTGGTGTAGTGGTGCTTTCCTGGCCGCTCGTGGCCTTAAGTCTGGGGGCTGCCGGCCGTACTGGGGTTTGTCGGACTCGGGAACCGCATCGAGCGCCGAACCGCGTGACCCAATGACCAAAGCCAGGCTCCTCTTCGTGGACGACGACCCGTCGATTCTCCGGGCGCTGACGCGGCGGTTTCGTTCGCTGCGACAGTGGGAGGTCGTAACCGCGCCCAGTGCTCCGGCGGCGCTCGAGCTGCTCGAGGAGCAAGCGTTCGAACGTCGTCGTGACGGACATGCGGATGCCCGGCATGGACGGGCTCACCCTGCTCGGCCGTGTGCGAGCGCTGCAGCCGCACGCCCTCAGGATCATCCTCTCCGGTCAGATGACGCCCGCGAGCGATACGGCCCTGGACGTCGCACATCACCTCCTCAACAAGCCGTACAACTTCGAGGAGATTCTCGCCCTCATCGCGCACCGCCGTGAAGGTGCGACCCGGTTGGAGGCGTCATGACGACGCTAGCCCGGCCTCCCCCCGACGCGGAGCTGCTCGCGCGGATGCGGATCGAAACCAACGCCCAGATCCTGTGGCTGGGCGACGACTGGATTCTCCACTCGCGCGCCATACCTGGAGCGGAGATGCAACTCGCCGACGCCCAGGAGATGATCCACAAGCTCATCGCCGCTTCCGGGGGGATCCGTCGCCCGGGCTGCATCGACCTCACGGGCCTCAAGTCGATATCCCGTGACGCGAGGAACTACTACGCCGGACCGGAGCCCGCCGTCGTCGAGTGCGCGGTGGCACTCGTCGTCCGGTCTCCGATGGCGAGGGCCATCGGCAACTTCTTCCTGGGTCTCAACGCGACCACAGTTCCGGCGCGCCTCTTCACGTCGGAGCCGCCGGCCCTCGAGTGGCTCCGGCAATACGTGCCATGACGCTCCGCCCTCTGATATCGGCAGCACGTGACCTCCCGGCGTCGAGCCTTGCTCCGGCCGAGCCGGTGGAACGCCTCGAGGAGATCGCCGAGGGGCTCTACCGGATCGCAGCACTGGACTTCGAGCATCCGATCGAGTGCCGCGGCGACGAAACCGTGATCGACGGCGTGGTCGGATCCATCAACATGCTCGCCGAAGAGCTGCAATCCCACCTCGACGCACAGGCCCGCGCCGCGCGGGAGCTCGAGGCAAGCATGGAACGGTATCGAACGCTCGTCGAGAGCACGAACGTCGTTCCGTGGGAGGCCGACGCGAGCTTGACCGTCTCCTACATCGCGCCCCAGGTGGCGGTGATGTTCGGAGCTCCGGCGAGCAACTTTGTCGGGAACACGTCGCTCTGGGAGTGCACGCACCCGAGTGATCGCGCACGAGTCCGGTCGTCGCTGACCGCTCTGGCCGCGAGCCGCGAGGAGCAGGCCGACCTCGACTATCGAATCGTTTGCGGGGGCGGGCGTACGCTCGACGTCCGGAGCATCGTGTCGGTGCAGCGCGGCAGCGACGCGACGTCGACGATCCTGCGCGGCGTGACCATCGACATGACGATGATGAGACGGCTCGAGAGCGCGCTCCAGCAGGCGCGCAGGCTGGAAGCCGTAGGACTTCTGGCCGCGGGCATCGCGCATGAGCTCAACACGCCCATCCAGTTCGTTGGCGACAACCTCGCGTTCCTGGGCGAATCGCTCGGCGCGATGTACCAGCTGCACGAACGCACATCCTCGTTGCTCACGCTAGAGCAGGCAGAGCAGGCCCGGCGCTTCGAGGAAGAGGCGGACTACGCATATCTGTCCGAGCAGTTCCCGAAGGCGATCTCGGAGTCGGCGGACGGAATCGCGCACGTCGCCGAGATCGTGCGCGCGATGAAGACCTTCGCGCATCGGGAGCGCTCTGGTGAGCAGGCGTCCGTGGATCTGGACCGTGCGCTCAAGGCCTTGGTCGTTGTCGCCAGGAGCGAGACCAGAGATGTCGCCGACGTCGTCCTCGAGCTCGCCGATATCCCAGAGGTCATGGCGTTCGGCGGCGAGCTCAACGGGGTCTTCCTCAACCTCATCGTCAACGCGGCACACGCGATCGCCGACGTTGTCGGGCAGAGCGGCGAGCGCGGCACGATCCACATCCGCGCCGCGCGCGACGAAGACGACGTCATGATCGCGATCGAGGACACCGGCGGCGGGATCCCCGACGCGATTCGCGAGCACGTTTTCGAACCGTTCTTCACGACCAAGGAGGTTGGCAAAGGCACCGGCCAGGGGCTGGCCCTCGCTCGCGCCGTCGTCGTCGACAGGCACGGCGGCTCGCTCACGTTCGTGACCGAGGCCGGACGCGGCACGACGTTCCTCGTACGCATCCCCATCGCCGGACGCACGCCGGCAACTGCGGCTGACCATTCGTCGAGCGTGCCAGAGGGGCCGCCTCCGAACTGAGGCGCGTACGGAACCATCGCCGCTTCGCGTGCGTCGACGGCCTCCTCCTGGAGCGAGGCACCTGATGCCGAGGTCACTCCAACGACGAACGCTCGGCAGGCGCCCAAGCCGCGCCATGCTCGACGTGCTGGGCGCGGCGCGTAGCTAGGACAAGCTGAATCTCGACCCCATCGCGGAGAGGCGCGTCATCTCCGGGCTCGGCCAGCCGTCACGAACCCAGGCCAATGAAGTAGGTAGGCACGTCGCCATCCGCCTTCGTGAGCTCCAGACCCTCGAAGAACTGATGGTCGCCCAGCGTGCGGCCGTCGCGCTGGGCGCGGGCCACCCCTTCGGAGAGAGCGGCGAGGAGTTCCCGGGTGGTGAAGCTCTCGCCGTTCGGCGCCTTCAAGGTGAGCTTCACCGTGACCCGGTCCTCGGCCTTGGGATCCCACAGGTCGAACAGGACGTTCACCTCGGGCGCGACGAGAACGACGTCTGCCGGTAGCTTGCGAAGCTCGCGCGCCCCGGCGCGCTTCGCCGGCTTTTCTCCCTGCGGGACCGGGAACGTCCACTTTACCTCGCGAAGCAGGCGCGCTGGAAAGTCCCTCGTGGCAGAGAATGCCTTCACGGCGACGCACACCGCGGTGCGATCGTCGTCGGCCCCGTCGAGGGTGAGCAGCCGCGCCGCCATTCTTCCGAGGCTAGCGTCATCCGGGTCGAACCCAGCGCCAGAGCCGTGCAGTGCGACTTCGCCCATCCTCTCTTCGGTCGGCAGGTGCACGCCGTCCGAGCACAGGATCCAGGCGTCGCCCTCCTTCACCTCGACCCGGTTCTGTTTCACCAGCACTTCGCCGCTTCCCACCACGCGCGCCTGTTCGCGCCGCCGCTCGAGCGCTTTCTCGAAGTCGAGGTCGGAAACGGGGTCCCACTCGCCGGGAGCTTCAGACCAGGCGTTCGGCGTCAAGAGCTCGACAGCCCCGGAGCTCAGGGCGTATGCGTGGGAAAACCCGACTTGCGCAGCGTGCGCGGTCGAGCCGCGGATCAGCAGGGCGACCACGGTGGCGAACGTCCCAACCAACGCGGGCTCCGCTTCGATGCGGGCGCAGAGCTCCCGATCGGCAGCTTCGATGCCCTGGAGGAGCGCCGTCGAGGGGTCGGCGGTGGGCGCTTCCACCGCGCGGCGGACGTGCTCGACCACCAGCTCCGCGGCCAACGGGTCTTTGCCAGCGTCGGCCACGACGAACAGGCCGCGGTCCACGTCGACGTGGAAGCGATCCTCGTTTCGGCTGCGCGCTTCGCCCATGCGCGAAGCGCCGGCGGCGGCGATGACCCAGTCCTCGTCGAAGCCGTCGGCGAGCTGTTCGGCGATCAGCGCTTCGGCTGCGGCTCGGCATTCTTCGTTTCCCGCGAACGACTTGCTGCGCTCGACGACCTCCGGATCGTCGGGGAACAGCATGGTGAGCCGGAGCTCCGACCCATCGGGATCGACGGCCCAGATGCGCCCATCGGGATGACGAAACCTGCGGCGGTTCTTGCCCCGGCGCGGCGGGGTCGTCGGAGCCGGCTCGAACACGGGCCGCAGCTCGCAGGAAAAGGCGCCCGCCTGCGACCAGCCTCGGCCGATGTTCCACACCAGCTGCTCGGCCGTCGGCGGAGGATCGTCGTGGCCGGAATGGAACAGGAACCAGCGAGTGATCTCTTCCACCATCTGCGCGAGGGTGGTGCGGTCGTACCCGTCGATCTCCCCTTCGCTCGCAGCTACGGTGAGCTCGCGGCGGTCGCGGTATACCACCCGGACGCCGGCCAGCTGCTGCCCCTCCGGCGCCCGGTAGGCGCCGTCGGAGTCGCGCATCAGCGCCACCAGCAACCGGACGAGGTCATCCCCTTCGACGGGGGCAGCGCCGCGTGCCGCACGCCCGTCTCGAAAGCGTTCGTAGCCCTGGGCTGCGATGTCCGGCGGTCTCATCGCGCCGGGAGACTAGCACGCAGCAAGATACTCTCGGCGCGTCCTGCTTGCCGCGCACGCTGACCAGACCGTCTTGCTCGTCGAGCTCCTGGACGGCAAGGACTTCACGGTCCAGGTCGAGAAGAAGTCGCTGCCGCGGGACCGGATGCGTCCGCCGTCGGAGGCTCGCCGCCATCCGCTTCCGCGGCGGAGCTGTTCTGGGCCGTGAAGACGCCGTCGCCGTCCACGTCGACAAACACGGGGTTGGTGAACGCGAAGGGCAGCCTGCGCATGCCGGGCAATACCTCATCCATGGGGCGGTCGCCGCGCACGACCGCCAGGACGAAGGCATCCCGCGGCAGGGAAAGCTCGCCGGACCAGTCGATGCGGGTCACTCCGCCGCCCTTGGCGAGGGGTACATCGGCTGCGTGCTCGCCGTTGACGATGATCCCGGCGCGGCTCACGTCGATCCACGAGGCGGCGCGGACGCGGAGGCCCACCCGCACCTTGCCGTCGCTCGCCTCCACCTGCGAGCCCGGGCCGGCGCCCTGGACGCGGAGCTCGACGAAGGGGCCGGTCGTCACCATGGCCCGATGGGCGCGCAGCGCATCGGCGACGGCACCGGGTGTCACGTCGGCGGGGCGGTCGTCGTCGAGCTCCACGTAGGTGCGTGGATAGCCGGCCCATTGGTAGACGAGCTTGTGCGAGTCGGAATTGCCGACACCGGTGTAGACGAGCCCGAGGTTCATGAGCGCGTACCAGTCGCGGAGGTTGTGCTCGACGACCTGCAGGCGTGACCGCGCAAAGCCGTTGAAGATCTCGATCGAGTCGAAGTCGAAGGAGAAGCCCGCACGCCCGGCCTTGCCGTTCGTCGGATCCAGCTTTCCGAGCGTGAAGTACGCGATGTCGCGGTCGAGCCGCGGGTGATTGACCTGGATGATGGCGCGCGGTGCGCGCGTCCGCACGCTCTGGAAAATGTGATCAGGCGTGATGTCGGCATACGGCGGCGGGTCGCCGAGCGGATACGGGAAGGCGTTGAAGTGTCCCCAGCTCGCCGTGGTGATCTCCACGCCCTCGGTGAAGCCGAAGTGCGGACGTGCGTGCAACGCGGTGACCGCGGGGCCATAGTCGGTAACGTGGTTGTGGTCCGTGGCCACCGCGAACTCGATACCTTCGGCCATGAGGGCGATCACGCGATCGTGCAACGGCACGTCCGAGTCGGCGCTGGGTGCGGCGTGCACGTGGAAATCGGACGGGAGCCAGCGTGGTGTCTCCACCTCGTGCCGGAGCGTCGCGCGTAGCGTGGCGCCGGAAAGCTCCGTCACGTCGATCTTGCTTTCGGCGAGTGAATACTCGATGCCATGGGTGAACAGCACGCGGTAACGCCCCGGTGGGAGCTCGAGCTCGCCACGTCCGTCGGGCGTGTAGGCGACCATGCCGGCGCCGGACGCGAGCTGGGGCGGGCCGAAGGACGGGTCGGACGTGGGCGGCAGGCCGCGGACCACGATGCGCGCGGGCAGCGGTGCGTTCTGGGTGTCGGTGACGCGATAGGTCAGCGTACGTGCCTTCGGCACGATCATGCGCGGCTCGGCGGGCGGCGCCCCGGCGAGGACGTGGACCGGCTCGGTGTCCGTACCGCCCGGCGCGCGCAGTACGAGGCGGTAGTCGCCAGCTGGCAGCGCAAGCGAGAAACGCCCGTCATGCCGGGCTTCCACCAGGAGCATGGAGCGTCCCTGCGCGTCGAGCGCCTCCAGCGTGGCCCAACGTGGCACTGGATCGAGCCGCCCAGCGATGTGCCCGATGCGCCGCCCGGCTACGGACCACGCCACCTCCGCTGCCTGCGAGACGCCGCCCGGCACCACGATAAAACGGCGGCGGTGCACGAGCTTTTCGCCGGGGGCGAGATCTCTGGACCGGGATAGCGCCGTCTCCTCGTCCGGTCCGTGCAGGCCGACGCCGAAGTGAAGATCAAGCGGTCCGTCGGGCGATGCCAGCGCGTAGGAGAGCTTGTGACCGCGCCGCGCGAACCAGGGCGCGCGCACGTCGGCTGCCTGGTCCATGTAGCCGGGGCCCGGCACGAATGGCGGTCGCCCCGGCCAGTGCGAGCGGTCTCCGACGGCCACGGCGCGAAGAGGCTTCTTGCCGCGGTTCACCACGCTGGTCTCGAGATCGACCCAGGGTTGGCCTGACGCAACCGAGACGCGCGTCCGCACATCGAGTGCCGGACGGTCGCTGTGCTGAACGATGCGGAGCGCCGGACGTCCGTCGTGCTCGATCGCTTCGACGCGTCGGACGGCGAGCGGGACCGGCCGGTCGCCGGCGCGCGCGACGATCTCCAGCGCACCGAGATCGTCGTCCGGAAAACGGCGGGTGGTCAGGTCGAGGAGCTTGCCGGCGAGCAGCCGCCGCTCGGCGCTCGCATGGCCGTCTACGCCAACGACCAGCCGCACGCGGTTCGACTCCAGCAGGAAATCCCCCGGCCGCCCCTGGACGCGCGGCGCGAAGGGCAGCTCCCGCCGCCCGAGCTCGTGCAGCCGGACGCCGCCCTTGCTCACGTCGAGTGGGCCACGCGGCGCGCGTCCTGGGCAGGCCGCAACCGCTAGCACGAGCAGCGACGACAACGCGATCACTTGGACGGGGTAGCGTCGCGCCAACCGCACCAGCGCTCCCCCCGGTCGCCCTCGCTCGTTCATTTCGTCGAAGCGTAGTCCAACAAGCCCGGATCCGCCCGCGGCGCGTCACCGACTCGCGCTCGCCGGACATTTCGGGCTACCCGGTGGTCGGAGGTGGGGTGTTCCTGTTGCACGTCGCAGGCGGGGTGGAGCCGCCGCCGGTGCCGGGGAACGCAGCACCATTGACTGCATGGTCCTGATGGAGCGACGTTGACCGGTGGGAAGGGGCTTTATTGTGGCACGACGACTGACGACCTGGGTTTGTGGATGGACGTTGCCGTTGCCGCGCTAGCGCTCGCGGCCGGGTGCAGCGGCAACGTGAACAGGATCAGGCTCTTGTTGGATGGGGGCGGAGCAGGGGGCAGCGGCGGAACGGGAAGCGGCGTCAGCCCCATCAGTCAACAGGCCGTCGACAAGGTCGACATGCTTTTCATGGTCGACAACTCCATCTCCATGGCGGACAAGCAGCAGATCCTGACGAGCGCAGTTCCGCAGCTCGTCGATCGGCCAACGGCGCGCAGGTGAAGGGGGACTTCGTGAACGAGGTCACGGCCGCCGGCGAGCGGGGCTGCGGCTTCGAGTCGTCGCTCGAGGCGTGGTACCGCTTCCTGGTGGATCCGGCGCCGCCGGCGAACGTCAAGGTCACGAACAACGTCTCGGCGCCCGACGGCGTCGACCAGGAAGTGCTGACCGAGCGCAAGTCTGGAGCGTTGGGTCGCTCCATCGAGGCTCTCTCGAGCCGTTCCGCCGTCACTTCCAGCCGTCGAACTTCATCTCGAGCTTCAGCGCAGCCAGCGACTGGTTGACCTCCAGGAGGAACGCCACGAGCGACACCGTCAGCGCGATCATGCTCAGAATGAACAGCATACCGATCACCACGGCGAGCTCGAGGTCGAACAGAGCCGCGCAGAAGATCGTGACGATGAGCAGCACGTCGCAAAGAGCGCTCGAGGCGATCATGATGATGGCGATGCGGATCGCGCGCGCTCGTCGCGACAGGATCGAAAGCTGGGTGATGATGCCCGCGCGCGACGCGTCATGTGCGTTCAGCAACTCGTCGCCGAGCAGCCTCGAGCGATCGATGACGCGGCCGAAGCGGTTGGTCATGGTGAGCAAGAGCAGCCCCACGCCCGAAATAAGGATTACGGGGCCGATCGCGGTCTGCAACACCGGGATCAGCGTCTGTACCGTCGCGTTTCGCATCGGTTCCGGTACTGTAAGGCGGTTCTTGCACCACGGCAGGGCGGCGCAGCGGCGTGCACCGCGGCCCAGCTCGCCGCCTGGCGCGCGTCACCTGCTATTCGGCCGCTGCCGGCGTGATGCGCGGCGGATCGTCGGCGAGTGAAACGTGCGCTGACGAGTTCGAGCAGTCCAAGGACAGGAGATCAGACTACATTCCGGCACGGAACCTCCGGGTCCGGACCGCGGCTTCTCGCTCCACGCCGCCACCACCGCCAGCGCCGGCGACGGCCGCCACCCGGCCGCTCACCTGCGTGGGGCCCCCGGCCAGGCGTGAGCTTGCTCACCGAGCCTTGGAGCTTCGAGGGAGCACCCGCCACAGGACGAGGCAAACGACCACACATACGGCCGCCGCAAAGCCCGCCTTGGGTAGGGGGCGCCACGACACAATCCGGGAAACCAGACCTGCGGCAAACAATCCGCCGATCGCGATCACAACGCTCCGGACCTTGGAATCCAACTCCGCTCCCTATGCCTGGAGAATAGCGCGGAGGAGGGCCAGCACAATCCCCCGACCGCGTCCCCGCGAGTGGCCGACGCCGTAGCACAGCCCAGCAAAGACGCCGAGGTGCCTGCGTTCTGCGCTCGGACGACTGCTCGACGTTGTCGATGTCCCAATGCCAGGGCAATCCGGATTGTTACTGGGATTCCGATCCCACTCACTGCTACGACAGCACCAACATTACCGTTGAGCGTGCCCCGGTTGACCCAGTAGACGCTGGTGGAGTCGACGGCGAGGGTCGTGGGCTGGGCCTGCGCGGTTGCGAGTTGGTTGCCCGGTCCCCCGCTGCGTGGGACTTCCTGCACGACGCCGTCGCCCGCACCGCTCTGGTCGTCCAGCCAGTAGACGCTGGTGGCGTCGGTAGCGATCTGCTCTGGCTTCTGACAGGCTGGTGGAAGGGCGTAGCGACCGCGCAACGCTTGGCTCGCGGTCGTCGTGGCGATACTCTCGGAGGCGAGGCTCGATGGGATTGTCTGCGCATCGACGACGGCTGTCGACGCTGGCGGCGACTGCTCTGCTTTCCGGCATGACGGCGTGCGGGAGCGGGGGTTCATCGAAGACCCCGGCCTCGGGAGGAAGCAGCGGCGATGCCGGGCAGGCAGGAAGCGGCGGCAGCTCCGGTCAGGGGGGGAACGGCGGCCAGGCGGGGAGCGATGCCGGCGGGAGCGGCGGAACGGGCGGCGGCTGCACAGCCGCGGGCCCGGTGACCTACACCTACGCCCTGGGCGCGCCGCTCGACGGCCACACGGTGATTTTCCAGAACGCCGACGGAAGCGTCGCATCTTCAGCCACGACCGACGCCGCCGGAAAGGCGACCGGCACGCTGCCGTGTGACGGGCTCGTCACGTTGGCGCTGGGCGATACGCTGCTCTGGACGCTGGAAGCGGAACCCGGCGACGACATCGTGCTGAAGGACTCTCCGGCAGACCTCACGGGCGTCGGCGACATGAAGCTCGACGTGGCGCAGGGTTTCCCAGGCGCCGCGATGTACACCGTCGGCTGCGCCGGTCCCGCCACGGATCTGCCGGACCTCACCGTCAATCCGCAGTTCCCGATCCGCAAGGTCTGCCTGAACCCGGCCGGGAAGTTCCACGAGCTCGCTGTGGCGGTCGACGCGACCTATCATCCACTGGCCTTCTCGTTCGTGAAGGACATCACGCCAGCAGCAGCGCCGGCTCTCACGACGGTGACTCTGCCCATCCCGTGGCGGACCGACTTGGCGACACTGGAAGCGGACCTTTCCGGCCTGCCGCCGGCCATGACCGGCATGAGCGTCACCGCGCGGCCTTGGCTGGACGGTCTCACCTACTTCCCGAGCACGACGAACGCCGTCGTGAAGAACGGCGCGGGCAGCGCGACGGCGAAGTATCCGCCTGACTTCGGCTCGATGCTCCAGTACACGGTGATCACCGGCAACCTGCAGAGCGAGGTCCGCCTGCATCGACGCGTGGCCACCCCTCCGGCAACGCTGTCGCTCACGGGAACCGACTTCCCGCCGGCCTTGTCCAACGCCACGCTCGACAAGAGCGATCCGGCCCGACCGGTTGCCAGCTGGCAGGGCGACACCTCCGCGGCGGACGGCGTCACGGTCTTTCTGACCTACCAGGTCGGAACTACCACGGTGTCGTGGAACGCCGCGGTCCGCCCAGGAGACAGCTCGTTCCGCTTCCCTGAGCTACCGGCATCCATCTCCGCCCCGGCGCCGTCGGCGGCGGCGATCTTCAGCGAGCTGGACGCTTCCACGCTCGAATCGAGCACGATTGCCGGCTTCGCCGATTTCCGCCAGAACCACTTCATCTTCGCGTCGAGCTATTACGTGCTGCCGAAGCTCGCCGACGTGGCGGCATCGATGACGCGAACCTCTTCGCCATAGCCGCCCCTGCTCGCATCGCGGCGCTGGCTTCCCGACGAACCGCCTTCCATAGTGCATGCGGTGGGAGCTGCGATCGCCATATGGTCGCTGCTTCCGCGAAGTCGTCCGGGTTGTTCGCCGGCCATATTGAAGGGCCCGCGCTGCGCTCGAACGCGCTACCCTTCCGGACGGGGGCTGGATTGCCTACGTTTCGAGCACGCACGGCGCACAACCCCAGGCTTGCGGGTGCGACGAGGGCGCCAGGAGCGTGACCGATTGGAACACGACGAACACACGGCGGTGCCAGGCGGGTTGGCTCATGACCAGCCCGAGACCGTGAAGGCCCTAAAACCCTATCTTCATGCCCGTCACTACAAAGCCGGTCAGGTTCTGTGGACCGAGGGCGAGGTCTCGGGCCGGATGGTGTTGCTGGTGCGCGGAAGGGTGAAGGTGGTGCGGGTGTTGTCCGACGGCTCGTCGGTCCTGCTCTACGTGTTTTCGGCGGGCGACGTGTTCGGCTTTCTTCCGTTTGTCGACGGCGGGCCGTATCCGGCGACGGCGATCGCCGTGGATGAGGTCGACGCGCGCGTCATGTCCCGCTCCGAGCTGCGCGAGGCGATTCATCGGGACCCCCAGGTGGCCATGGTGCTGCTCGGGGCGCTGGGCAAGCGACTGCGCCAGGCCTTCGGCCGTGTGGGGGACCAGGCGCAGCGCAGCTCGCTGGCGCGTGTGGCGGCGGCGCTGTCGCTGTTGCTTGCCGAAGGGGGAAGCTCGAACCCCGCCACAATCATCGACGTTCCGTCACCGATTCACGACTTTGCCGCTGATGTCGGGATGACCCCCGAGACCTTCTCTCGAGCCGTCACCCAGCTGGTCGAGTCGGGGGTGCTGCAACGGCTCGCCGTTCCGCAGCTGCAGGTGCTGGATGCGAAACGCCTGCGCCAGATTGCCTCGGGACAGAGCGACAAGTAGGCGAACGCGAGCAAAACGTCGTGTATTGATCCCGGATCAAGGACTTGAGCCCCGGTGTCCTTACCCTGTGATCGTGACCGCCGACGAATGGCGGAAACGAGAACGCGAACCAAAGGATGCACGGCATGATCGATCCGAAGGACTACCTGGCGGCGGGGCAGCAGCTCCACGGCCACAAATGCCCGGCGATGCCGCTGGGACTCAGGGCGGGCGCAGCCGCCATGAACAAGTTGGGGGTGGAGCGGGCCAAGGACGGCCAGCTCGTGGCCCTGCTGGAGCTTGGCGAGGGGCACTGCGCCCACTGTTTCGCCGACGGCATCCAGATGATCACCGGCTGCACCTTCGGCAAGGGCAACATCCAGCAGCTCGGCTACGGGAAGTTCGGGTTGACCCTGGTGGACCGGGCGACAGGGCGGGCGGTGCGAGTCGTTCCCAGAGCCGAGGTGCAGGGGGCGACGAAGCAGACGCCGTTCTTCAAGGAGTACCGCGAGAAGGGCATACCGGCGTCGCAGGTGCCCCCCGAGGTGGTCGAGCCGCTCATCGAGCAGGTGATGGAAGCTCCGGACGAGAAGATCCTCGCGATCGGCGACATCGAGACCCGGGAGCTGCCCAGGCGGGTGGAGGCGTTCGACTCCTTCGTCTGCGAGGAGTGCGGCGACATGGTCGTCGAGAAGTACGGTCGGGTCGTCGGCGATCGCAGGCTGTGCATCCCCTGCCAGCAGGGGCTTCTCGAGCAGAATAGCGCGCGCGCCCGGTGATCGCGCAATAGCTGGCATCTGCCGATGTGGCTCCTTCTGGCCGTCTGCATGTTCGCCGTCGCCCTGGTCTTCTCCATGCTGGGCCAGGGCGGAGGGGCGCTGTACACGCCGCTCCAGGTGTGGCTGGGAATCGACTTCCACGAGGCAGCTACCACGAGCCTGTTCCTCATCATGGTGACGTCGGTCGCGGCGTCGCTCGTGTTCCACAAGGCCAGGCGAATCGACTGGCCGCTGGCGCTGGTGCTCGAGTCGGTGACGGCCGCGGGCGGGTTCGTGGGCGGGCTGGGGTCGGGCCGCTTCTCGGGCGCGGCGCTGTCGCTCTTGTTCGCAGCGGTGATCGGCACCGCGTCGATCTTCATGATCCGACCGATGAAACAGCGCGTTTCGGAGCGACGCGGCGGCCCGCTTTCCTGGAGACGAAAGCTGGGCGATCAGACCTATTCGGTGAACCTGGCGCTCGCCCTGCCCTTCTCGTTGCTCGCCGGCGCGCTCAGCGGAATGGTGGGCGTGGGCGGCGGCCTGATCAAGGTGCCGGTGATGGTGCTGATGCTGGGCATCCCGATGGACATCGCCGTCGGCTCGAGCGCGCTGATGGTCGGCCTGACGGCGGGCGGCGGCTTTGCCGGCCACCTTCTGCACGGCCACTGGAGCTGGGAGCTGTCGCTGGTTCTCGCGGTGGCCGTGTTCGTCGGCGGCCAGATCGGCAGCCGCCTCACCGTGAAGGTGGACAAGGCCAAGCTCAAGACGGGGTTCGGTTGGTTCCTGGTCGTCATCGCCGCAACCATGGCGTTCAAGGCGCTCGGGTAGCGCCGTAGCGGAGCGCGATCGATGAAGCGGATGCGCAAGCTGCGCGGGGGCCCGGGCCGCCCGATGCGTTGGCTGTTGGGCGTCCTGTGGGTGGCAGCGGTCGCGTTTTCACCTGCAGCCGCCCGCGCGCAGGAGGCGAGGCTCTACCTGCGGGGCGACGCCACGGTCTACCGCCTCGAGCGGGCGCCCTGGAAGCTGTCGCTCGGGCCGTTCCTCAAGAACGAGAGCCGGTTCCGCGAGCAGGGCCTGGTGCTGGAGAAGGTTTCCGTCGGGATGAAGGCGCAGCTCGTGCCGTGGCTTTCCGCCCAGGCGTACTACGCGCACAAGGACGTATTCAGCGCCCGGCATGCGCAGAAGCACATGGCCGTGGGCGATATCATCGTGGCGGCGAGCCCGGGCGCCTTTCGCTTGGCCGACCGGAGCGGGAATGAATGGCACGCAACCGATGGCTTCTACCGCTACCGCAATGACTTCGAGGTGCTGTGGCGCACCCCGGCGCATTGGCTGGCCGTCTGGGGCTCGGAGGAGCTCCGCGTGGATTCGGACCAGGAGCGAGTCAACCAGAACGATGTCGCGCTCGGCGTGCAGATTGCCCCGACTCGCGGCATGAGCCTCCGCCCCTTCTACGACATCGAGCACCTGCGCCGCGGCAAGCCCGGTTGGGTGAGGACGTGGTACGTGGGCCTTTCGGTTGTGTTTCGTGTCGGGAGCGACACCTCGGCGCTGTGCGTGGGGCTCCCGGCCGGGCTCCGTCCACGCGACTGATCGATCGCTAGCGCATGACATCCGTCATCCGGCTGTCCACGACCGTCAGTGAAATGTCCGGCGTCACGCGACAGCGGGCTTCACAGGATTATGCTCCGCCGGGAACATGGCAAACGACATCGTGATTGGCATGGCGGGCTCGGGCGGGGACGGCATCGTCAGTGCGGGCGAGTCACTGATCTCCGCGGCAGCCATCGAGGGCTACCACGCGATCATGACCAAGAGCTTCGGCTCCCAGATCCGCGGTGGCGAGTCGTCCTGTCGCGTGCGTCTGTCCACGGATCGGATCTACAACCCCGGCGGCATGCTCGACCTGGCCGTCGCGCTCAACTGGGAGGATTTCCTCCGCTTCGGCGCCGAGCTGCCCGTGGACGGCTCGACGGTGGTCGTCTACGAGTCGAAAACCGGCGTGGCGCCCGACAACCTGCCCCTCGCGGGCGTCGTGCCGCACGAGGTTTTCGCCGTCCCGATCGGCGAAATGGCTCGCAAGGCGACGGGCAACGACAAGGCCAAGAACACGGTCGTGCTCGGCCTGATCGCCGGCTGGTTCGACATCGCGCGCGAAGCGATTCTCCAGGGCTTGCGCAAGAAGCTAGGGAGGAAGGGCGCGGAGGTCGTGGCCGCCAACGAGAAGGCGTTCGAGCTCGGCGAACAATTCGCGCGCGACAATCCGCTGAAGGTGCTGCGCACGATGGAACGCCCGGCAGTGGTCGAGAAGAAGGCCCTGACCGATGGCAACGACATGTGCGCCGTCGCGGCGCTCTTCGCCGGTTGCGACTTCTTCAGCGGCTACCCCATCACGCCGTCCACGGAGGTGATGCAGCTGTTCACGCGTGAAGTCTGGAAGTACGGCGGCGCTGTGCTGCAGGCGGAGGACGAGATCGCCGGCATCGGCGCTGCGCTGGGCGCGTCGTATGCGGGCCACAAGGCGATGACCGCCACGTCCGGTCCGGGCCTGTCGCTGAAGACAGAGATGATGGGGCTCGCCAGCATCGCCGAGCTGCCGCTTGTGATCGTGGACGTGCAGCGCGGCGGCCCGTCCACGGGTTTGCCGACCAAGCCCGAGCAGTCCGACCTGTTCGCGGCGGCGTTCAGCGGCCATGGCGACGTGCTGCGTCCCGTGCTCGCGCCCACGACGGTCGCCGACACGTTCAACGTCACGGTCGAAGCCTTCAACATGGCGGAGACGTACCAGACGCCGGTCCTGATCCTGTCCGATCAGGAGATCGCGCAGCGCAAGGAGACGGTCCAGGCCATCGACCCCTCTCGCTACAAGATCGAAAGCCGCCGTCAGCCGCGCGGCGACGAGCTCGTGGACTACTCGCGCTTCCGCATCAACGAGTCCGGCATCAGCCCCATGAGTCATCCGGGCATGCCCGGCGGCAACTACCTGGCCGCGGGTATCGAGCACAGCGAGCACGGGGATCCGACCGTCAACGGCGAGGTGCACGCGAAGATGAACGCCAAGCGGTTCTCCAAGCTCGACCCCATCCTGCACCGCAAGGACCTCTTCATCTTCGAGGGCAATCCGAGCGCGCCGCTCGCGCTCCTCAGCTGGGGCAGCTCCGCCGGCGTGTGTCGCGAGGCGCTGGCCCGCGCCACTGCCGAAGGGCTCGACTGCAAGCTCTTGATCCCGTACCTGGTCTATCCCGTCGCCGAGAAGATCTACGCCGACTTCTTCGCCTCGGTGCAAGCGGGCCTGTTCGTGGAACTGTCGCACCAGGGGCAGCTCTATCGCATCCTGCGCATGTTCGTGGACGTGCCGGAGGGCATGCACACTTTCCTGCGTAGCGGTGCCAATCCGTTCCAGCCCGTCGAGATCGTGGCGCGGCTTCGCGAAGCGGCGGTGACCTTGCAACACTCCCACGCCAGCAATCAGCCTCCGGCGGAGGAATAGCTCCCATGACGATGTCCCACCCCCAGCCCGTCCCTGCCCGCAACATCATCTCCGCCAAGGACTACAAGAGCGATCTGAAGCCGATCTGGTGCCCCGGCTGCGGGGACTTCGGCGTGTTGCAGGCGCTGTGTCGCGCGCTGTCTGCCATCGGCCGGGCGCCGCACGAGATCGCCTTCGTGTCGGGCATCGGCTGCTCGAGCCGCATCCCGGGCTACACGACTGCCTACGGCTTCAACAGCGTGCACGGCCGCGCCCTGCCCATCGCGCAGGGCATCAAGCTGTCCTCGCCGGATCTGCTCGTCATCGCAGCGGGCGGCGACGGCGACGGCTTCTCCATCGGCGGCGGACACGTGCCCCACGCGATCCGGCGCAACCTCGACATCACGTATCTGGTCATGGATAACCAGATCTACGGCTTGACCAAGGGTCAGCTCTCGCCGACCTCGCCGAAGGGGCTGAAGACGGTCACGTCGACCTACGGCAGCCTGGAAGAGCCGGTGAACCCGCTGCTCTACGCGCTCGCCTACGGGGGCGGCTTCATCGCCCAGGGTAGCCCCGCGGACATGGCCGGCTTGGCCGACCTGTGCGAGCAGGCAATCCGCTATCCGGGCTTCTCGTTCGTGAACGTGCGCTCGCCGTGCGTGACCTTCGGCGAGGACACCGATCAGGTCAAAGCACAACGCGCCAAGCTCAAGCCGCTCGCCGGCCTCGGTCACGATCCGACCGACCGTCTCGCCGCCATGGGCTACGCGCAGGACCCCAGCGAGGCGCTGTACACGGGCGTCTTCTACAAGAACCCCGAGCCACCGCCGACCTTCGGCGACATGGTCCGCGAACGTCAGCAGGAGCTCGGCGCGAGCCCGCTGCCACGCGAGCGCGCCCTCGACCTGCTCAAGAAGTAGCCCCAACAAGGAGGCCGCCAAGATGGGAACCACCCGATCTATCGACTTTGCCGCTCTCTCCCTCCGCGACGCCCTCGACCTCGCCGTGCTGATCGAGGAAGAAGCCGCGGAGCGCTACGAGGAATTCACCGATCAGATGGTGAAGCACGATAGCGAGGAGGCCGCCGCGTTCTTCCGCGTCATGCGCAAGAACGAGCAGCGACACATGGAGCAGCTACTCGCGCGGCGCATCGAGTATTTCGGATCGCAGCCGCGCGAGGTGACGCGCGAGATGCTGTTCGACATCGAAGCGCCCGAGTACGACGAGGTGCGCGCGTTCATGTCCGAGCGGGCGGCGCTCGAGACCGCGCTTCGCGCCGAGGAGAAGGCCCACGCGTTCTTCGTATCGGCGCTCCGGATCGCGATGAACCCCGACGTGCGTGCGCTGTTCGAAGCGCTGCGCGCCGAGGAAGTCACGCACCAGGAGCTGGTCAAGAAAGAGATCGAAAGGCTCGGCCCGGAGGGGCTGCTCACCACCGAAGACGTCGCCGACGAACCCGTCGCCCACTGAGCTTACGGATTCTGGTTGTCGGTCGGGCGCGGTATCGTCAGGTCGCGCGTTCGCCGATGACGCAGAACCCGTTTCCGAACGGATCGGCGCAGAACGCGGCGGGCTTCGGTCCCTCGGTCCGGAATTCGTTCTCGGTTGCGCTCTAGGGCCCTGCCTTGACAGACAGCAGTGTCGTGCGAATGGTCATACCATCGAGGTAATGCATCTTGGGCTCCCGCATTGTGCTGTGTCCCCACGGCCTGCCACATGCGCCCGACGTGCGCGAGCAGTGTTGCGACCTGCTCCTGCGCGGCGGCGGCGACCTGCAACGGGTGTTCGAAGCGAATCCCGGCGGCATCGGTCGGTTCGCGGCTCACGTTGCGCGCATCGGTGACCTCGACTCCGGCGACGGCCCCCTGGTCCTTCTGCACCGCACCAACCCGCTCGGCCTGACCATCCTGCGCACGCGCCGCGCTCTCGAGGAAGAAGTCCCCAGGCTTGGCAGGGCGTCGTGGCTCGTGTTCATCGACGAGAAGGACGACCCCTTCTTCCTCGACGCTGCGTCCCGCGTGGGTGGGTTCGACCGGGAGCTCGATGCGCTTCCGATCTGGTCGGCGCCGGACCTGCATCGGTTTCTGGTCGTCTCCCGCCAGAACGGGGATCTGACCCGGATGAAAGAGCGGCTCGCCGAGCTCCAGGGCGAGCGGCCCCCGTCCGACGCCGCAACGGGCGCCGAGCCCGCCGAAGGCGATCCCGCGGCGACGCCTTGCCCCGGCGACGACAGCTCCGTCGACGACGCGTCGCTGCTGTAACTCGACTAGCGCGGGGCAGCGGGCGCCAGCCAGCCGCGCGCGGAAGCGCTACGGCTGAACTGACCGACGCTGCACGACCAGGCCGGGCCGCGCGAACACCAGGTCGGCCGTGCCGAAGCCCGGCTCCACCAACCTCGGACCGAAGCCGGTCACGTCCGTGCGCCGCAGCATGAGCAATCGGTACACGCCGGCCGCCCGCACGTCGCCCGCGAGGCGGAACCCCACGATACGCCCGTCGGTCAAGAACAGCTTGCGGAGCGAATCGCCTTCGCGCAGCCGGAGCTCCTCGTCGCCGCTTTGCGCCCCGACAGCTATCACCGGCAGGCCGACATGCTTCAGGCTGTTCATCGACTCGGCACCCGCGTAGCGCACGCCGTATCCGAGCAGATTGTAGGCGGCGACCTGCCCCTGCTCTACGGCATTCGGGAAGATGGCGTGCACGTAGCGCTCCCCGGTGAGACGGTCGCGCGTCTCGGCGACGTCGCCGACGGCGTACACGTCGGCAATGTTGGTGAGGAGCGCATCGTCGACGGTCAGGCCCCAGCGCGCGTCGAAGCCCGCGCCCTCGAGGAACTCGAGGTTCGGTTTCACGCCGGTAGCGGCGACGAAGATTTCCCCGGGGATGACCTCGCCCGACTCGAGCTCGACGCGCTCCGCCCTGCCGTGTCCGGCAAACGCCGCCGCTCGCGTCTCGAGCCGGAGCACAATGCCACGCCGTTCGAGCTCCGCGGCGACGATACCGGCCGTTTCCGCATCGAGCATGCGGGGCATCACGCGATCGAGCGCCTCGACCATCGTCACGGACAGCCCGAGCTCGCCGAGCAGCATCGCGACCTCGACGCCAATGAAGCCAGCGCCGACGATGACCGCCCTGCGCGCTTCGCCGCGGCGCGCGCGCTCCACAAGCTCCGACGCCGCGCGTAGCGACTTGAAGTTCGACACACCCGTGAGCGCCGCTCCCTCGATAGGGGCGAAGAGCCGGCTGCCCGACGCGATGACGAGGCGGTCGTAGGTAATCGGGCTGCCTTCGTCGAGCTCGACGCGGCGCGCTTCGGGCTGGATGCGCCGCACGCTCGTTCCGGCGCGGAAGTCGAGCTCCAGGCGCTCGCAGATGTCGCGCCCCTTCCAGAACAACGTCTGCTCGCGACCGGTCAGGAAGTAGTCGGCGAGCGCGGGCGGCGCGTACGGCGGGTCGGGCTCCGCGGAGAGCATCGTGATACCGATGCTGCGATCATGGCGCCGTAGCGTCTCCGCGACAGTTAGCCCCGCGGGACCCGCACCGATGATCACGACGCGCATGCAAGCTCGCCTTCGCGCTGGATCAGCGCGTCGCCCAACGCCGAGACGGCCGCCACCAGCGGCGAGCCCGTGCTCTGCAGCAGCGGACCGACCGCGGGCTCGATCGCGAGCAGACGCTCGTCGTAGGGCAGGTAGTGTTCCGACGCGAACGAGAAGCCGCCCTCGTCGGCGATCAGCCGCCCGACCTTGTCCACGTCGTGTCCGCCACGCACGCGATTGACCACCAGGTGCACCGCGGGGATGCCGAGCTCCCGCGACAGCCGCGCGGCGTGTAGCGCCACCTGCACGCCGTTGAAGGTCGGGTCGGTGACCACGGCCGCATGACGGAACCCCTTGGCCAGCGCGCGCCCGAAGTGTTCCACGCCGGCCTGCGTATCCATCAGGATGGCCTCGTTCTTCCGCAGGTTCATCGCGTCGACCACCGACGCGAGCAACGAGTTTTCCGGGCACAGGCAGCCCGCGGCGGGCTGCACGAGCGTGCCCATCACCAGCAGGTTCACGTCGTCGGGCCCCACGACGCCGAAGCGCTCGACAACGTCGCGCACATCGGGGTTCAGCCGGAAGAACAGACCCCACCCCGAGCCAGGCCGCGCACCCGTCTTCTCCTCGACATACTCCGGGTTCTGGCTCAGCGGCACCAGCCGCCGCGCCTGCTCCGGAGGAATCCCGAGCGCGTAGGGCAGATTCATCTGCGGGTCCGAGTCGAGGGCCAGCACGCGATACGCCCGCCGCGACAAGAGCCTCGCCAGCATCGCCGTCAGGCTCGTCTTCCCGACGCCGCCCTTGCCGGTGATGACGACGCGAAACTGGTCCGGCGAGGCGTGCACATGGCTGTGCCGGTGGCCGTGCTCGTGCTCATGCGAATGGTCGTGGGAGTGACCGGGGGTGTCACACATGGGTGTTCTTCCTTCTACTCGGCAGCCTGCGCGTGACCGGGTGGGTGGATCGAGCTCGGCTCGATGAACGGCAGGCCTAGCGCTTTGCGCTTCTCTTCGATGTGGCGCCGGATCAGCACGGCGGCCTTCTCCGGGTCGGGCTCCACCGCGAAGCTCGCCCCCACCACGTCGTCCAGCCCGCCGGCGAGCAAGCCGACGACGTTCTTGCTGCCGAAGATGGCGGGCTGCACGCCGAGCACGGTGTAGATGCCACTGGCGACAACGTACGCGCCAATCGAGACGGCCTTTTCCGAGTACCACTCGGGCGCGGCGCCCGCGAGCGGCAGCTGATCGATGTCGACTCCGAGATGCTTCGCCAGCGCGGCGGCCAGCACCAGGATGCGCGTGTTGTCGACGCACGAACCCATGTGGAGCACCGGCGGGATCTTCAAGGCCTGGCAGACGGCCCCGAGTCCCTGCCCCGCCAGCTTCGCGCCCTCGGGCACCATCTGTCCGGCCTTGCCGTTCGCCACGGCGGCGCAGCCCGTCACCAGCACCAGTATGTCGTTTTCGATCAGGCGCCGCGTGAGCGTGACATGACCGTAGTCCTGCGGGATCTTCGGGTTGTTGCAGCCGACGACGCCGACGGCCCCGCGGATGCTGCCCTTTGCGATGGCGTCGACCAGCGGTGCGGGAGTGCCGCCCAGCGCACCGAGGATCGCCTCGACCGAGAAGCCGGCCATCATCTTGACCGGCTCGCCGGGAATGCGGACGCGGTCGGGATTGCGGTTCTCGTAGGCTTCGATGCCCTTCCGCACGATCTCCTTTCCGATTTCAATGCCGCGGTGCGGGTCGAACGAGATGTGCGTCGCGCCGGTGAACTTCGCCTTGTCGGCGGTGGAGATGACGGCGGTATGGAAGCACTTCGCCACGTCGACGATCGCCGGCATGATGCACTGGTAGTCGACGACCATGGCGTCGAGCGCGCCGGTGATCAGCACCAGCTCCTGCATCAGGTGGTTGCCCGCCATCGGGATGCCCTTGCGCATCTGCAGCTCGTTGCCGGTGCAGCACAGACCAACCAGGTTGATGCCGTCGGCACCCTTCTGTTTCGCGAGCGCCACCAGCTCTGGAGCCTCCGCGGCCTGAACGATCACGTCGGACAGCAGCGGATTGTGCCCATGCAGAGCGATGTTCACGCTCTCCTTCTTGAGCACACCGAGATTCACCTGCGACATGTTGGGCTTGGGAGTACCGAACATCACGTCCGAGAGCTCCGTCGCGACCATCGAGCCGCCCCAGCCGTCGGACAGACTTGTCCTCAGGCCGTGCAAGAGGATGTTCACGTAGTCATTGTCGACGCCCATGTGCGTGCGGTGGAGCATCTCCACATTCTCGCGATCGATACCCCGCGGCATGATGCCGAGCTTCTTCCACAGCGCAGCCCGCTTTTCTGGAGCCCGCTCCGCGAAGCTGACGTGGTCCTTCCGGGAGCCGAAGTCCTCCATCAACGCCGACGCCAGGTCACGCGCGATGTCCTTGTCCGGGCGGCCGTCGACGGCGATGCCGTGCTCGCTCGCCAGGGCGTGGAGCTTGTCCGGGTCGCGGAGCTCGTAGCCGGTCGTCTGGCCCTCGGCGGTCTCGGCGAACACTTCGAGGATGTCGCGGCCGTGGTCCGAGTGTGCCGAGGCGCCGGCGGCTATCGTCCGACCCAGGTTGCGCGCAACGATGATGTCCGCATCGGCGCCGCACACGCCCTTCTGCGGCCCTTCGCCGAACGGATCGATGCGGCATGGGCCCATGGAGCAGTTGCGACAGCTCAGCCCGAGCGAGCAATAGCCACATTGTGGCTCCTGCGCGGCGAGGCGATCCCAGACGGTCTCGATACCCTCTTCACGCGCGCGCTCGATCATCGCCCGCGCGTCGGCGTGGATGCTGAGCTGATGCAACTCAGCGGGACGGCGCATGGTCATGGGAAACTCCCTCTGCCACGGAGGTGGCCTGTTCTCCCCAGCCCCGCCAGCCCAGCACGTTGTCCGGGGCGCCGGGTCGGGTCGGTTCCTGGGGTCGCGCGACGGTGAGCACCTGGGCGCTATCGCGCACGCGCCCCGCCTGGATGAGCTCGTTCAGATCACCGAATACCAGAGCACCAACCTTGCAGGTCTCGACGCAGGCCGGCTCGACCCCGCGCTGGACGCGTTCGATGCAGCCGTCACACTTGGTTGCGACAACCCTGGGCGCGTGGGCGCCGTTCTGCATGTGGAAGGTGACGGCGTCGAAGGGGCAGACCATCGCGCACATGGCGCAGGCGATGCACTTGCCCGTCTCGACGAGCACGAGGTTCTGCTCGGCATCGCGGAAGATGGCAGCCGTCGGGCACACCTGCTGGCAGGGCGCCGGATCGCAGTGACGGCACTTGTTCGGGAAGGAGCTATTGAACCACGGCCCCGCCTCGGCGTGGATGCGCGGGCTGGGCAGCGGCTCTTCGGAGAGTGCCAGCACCGGGTCCCGGCTCTTCGAGTGCTCGACGGCGCAGGCGTACTCGCACTGGCGGCAGCCGATGCAGCGCTCCGGATTGACGACGACGGTCTTCATGCTGCCTCCGCAACGAAATGCACAAACCGTCCCGTTGCACTCCGGACGACTGCATCTTCCGTGCCCTACGAGCGTGCGTATCGTTCGCGTGTTTGTGCGCCAATCGCGCGCAATCACTGCGCAGATCTCGGTCGAACAGCCCCCGGATTGCGCGCGCGTCGCGAGAAGGAGCTTGGCGAGGTCGCGTGACGATCACGGCCGGACGCGCTGCCGATCGTGACCGACGTCACGTGCTGCAGATCGTGCGGGCACGCATCCTCGCGCTCCTGCGACGCAAGCGCGTGATCGCCGACGACACCGTCACTGCCGACGGCGCGCTCGCCGAGAGCGAGCCCGCGCTCGCCGAGCTCGCTGATTCTGAACCGCGGCTGGGAGTTCCGTCTGGAAGAGTAGGCCGCGCAAGCGCTAGCGGGTGAAGACGATGGAGGCGGGGCCCGATGCGTTGCTTGTCAGGGTCAGCGTGTTGCCGGCCACGCAGAACCCGTCGGTTTCCGGCGGGCTGCGCCTCGATCGAGTCGAGGAGCTTCACGCTGCCGATGCCGATGTCCTGCTCGCAGTAGCTGGCGGTGCAACCGGCGAAGTAGACGTTCTTGCTCTCCGTGGTACACGGTGTGCCCTCGACCGCGAGCGGGACGGCGTCGGCTGGATCCTGTGTGGCTGCGGCGCAGTAGACAGTGTCGGAACCGCCGTATTCGGGCAGGACGCCCCCCGTATTGCAGATCTGGCGCTGCGGGGAGCTCGAGGGCCTGCTGGGAGAGCACATCTACCGGGCACCGCTTGGGGGACGAGGCTACGCTCCCTTTGTCGAGCACGTTCGGCGCGAAACCGGTGCACAGCATGCAGGGCTGTGGGCAGCTCATCGCGAGGCCGGCACGCTCGTGCTGGAGGGGCTGCACGATGGTGCACGCATCGAGCTTCTGCCAGACGCGGCCGTGCCGCACTCGTTCCTGCTGTTCGATGCCCGGGGTCTTTCCTTGTAGGCTGACCACCGGCAGGGTCGGGGTGGCTTGGGACGGCGCGGCGCGTGCGCTGTTCAGGCGGATCGCGCCACACCTCGAACGCTCGCTCCAGAGCTACCGGCGCATTCTCCGGCTGGAGTCCGAGCGCCGCGCTCTGGCCGGCGTGCTGGATCGGATCGCTGCGGCCGTCGTGCTGCTCGACGAGCGCGGGACCGTTACCGCCACCAACGCGACGGCTGCGCGCCTGCTGGCGTCGAGCTCCGAGCTCGCCATTCGCGCGGGCAGGCTCGAGGCGCGGCGGCGCAGCGACACGCTGCGCATCGCGCGGGCGATCGAACGGGCCAGGCCTTCCCCGGAGGCGCAACCGAGCGGCGTGATCACTCTGCGCTCCGCGTCCGATGAGCGCCGCCTCTCGCTCGTGGTCGTGCCCCCACGTCTGCCAGACGGTGCGATAGCGGTCTTCATCAACGATCCCGAGCAGGTGCCGTTGCCGGACGGCGGGACACTGCGCGAGCTGTACGGCCTGACCCGGGCCGAATCACGGCTAGCAGGTCTGTTGGCGCGGGGGCTGTCGGTGCAGCAGGCGGCCGCGTCGCTGAGCATCTCCGAACACACCGCGCGCAACCATCTCAAGGCTGCCCTTGCCGAGACGGGTACGAGTCGTCAGGGAGCGCTCGTGGGTGCTGTGCTCGCAGCTGCGCTGCCTGTCGCGAGTATCAACGACCCGGTTGGCACGACCGTGCATGTCGGACACGCGTCGTTGTGAGCAGCGATTGATCGACGTCAACGGACGCGCGTAGTTCTCGCACGACGCGCGTCCGCCCACAGCAACGTGTGCGCGTTCCGGACACCCGGGCGGGCAGGAATTCCGAAGTCCGCGACCGGCACAGCGAATGCATTTCGTGTGGGGCGATGTCGGGCCATAGCTGGGGCTTTGGCACACGCCTGTTTGGGCTGCTCGCGGGGGCGTGCATACTACTTTCCGGGACACTCGCGGTCGCGTGGACGCCGATCTCCCCACACGACGACCCGCTGGTGCGCATGCCAGGCTCGCAGCCCGCTGACGGCGTGGCGGTCGAGGCGCCGGACCGCTGCCTCAACTGCCACGACAACTATGACCCGGCGATCGATCCCGGCTCGCACTGGCTCGGCTCGATGATGGCGCAGGCCGCCCGCGATCCGCTGTTCTGGTCGGCGCTGGCCGTGTCGGCGCAGGACTCGATCTGGGCGCTCGGGCGCCCGAACGCGACCGACCTGTGCCTGCGCTGCCACTCGCCCGGCGGCTGGCTCGGCGGGCGTTCGGATCCGACGAATGGCTCCGCGCTCAGGACTGCCGACTTCGACGGCGTGCAGTGCGATGTCTGCCATCGCGCGGTCGACCCGTTCTTCCAGCAGACCTGGGCGGGCACCCGCGACGGCAACGACTGGGCCGGCTACTGGGACGAGACGAACCAGAGCTCGACGCCGTCGAACGCGGCCGCAACCCTGACGCTCCAGGCGGATCAGAGTGTGGCCGCGACCGTGATGCTGTTCGACGGCGACCCGGGCTACGACGCGAACAGCTGGCTACCGGCTCTCGCCGGCTGGACGGAAAACGGCGGCGGCCAGTACGTCATCTCGGGAACGCGCGACAAGCGCGCGTCGTTTGCCGACGCAAAACCCAAGCATGGCTTCTACTACAGCCGCTACCACAAGAGCCGCTTCTTCTGCGAAACCTGCCACGACGTCTCGAACCCCGCCCTCCTGAACCTGGCCTACGGCGGCACCGCGCCGGGCGACGGCGCGACAGTGCTGCCGTCGGAGCAGCAGCCGGCGTACTCCTACTTCCACGTCGAGCGGACCTTCTCCGAGTTCCGGCTCTCGGCGTACGGCACCGGCGAAGGCGCGTTCGGGACCGGGTACTACGACCCGTCGACCTTCTCGACCTCGCGGCCTGGAAACCGCATCGCCACGTGCCAGGACTGCCACATGCCCGACCGCGTCGGCCACGGCTGCAACAAGTCGGGCGTGCTGCTCCGGCCAACGGAGAGCGTGGAACATCTCAAGAGCGGCCATCCGCTCCACGATCTCACCGGCGGCAACATGCTGATGCCGCGCATCCTGGCCAGCACCGTCACCGGCTCGCCGAACTACGACGCCACCAATGCGGCACTCTTATCGCAGGGGCCCGCCGTGCTCACGCTCGATCTGACGCAGGGGCTGCCGCTCGACGCGAACGCCCTACTGGCAGCGTCGTCGCGCGCGCTCGACAACCTGCAGCGCGCCGCGACCATCGAGGGGCTCGCCTACAACTCCACAACCGGCGCGCTCTCGTTCCGCGTCGTGAACCACACCGGCCACAAGCTCATCTCCGGCTACCCGGAAGGGCGGCGTATGTTCGTCGACGTGCGCGCCTACCAGAGCGGGCAGATCGTGCACGAGGTAAACCCGTACGACGACACCGCCGGCACGCTCAAGGGGCTCGGTACGGCGTCGAGCCCGGCGCTCGGCTCGAACGAGGAGTACCGCGACGACCTGGTATACGAGGAGCGCTCGGCGAGTTCGCTGACCGGCGAGACGCACAGCTTCCACTTCGTCCTGGCCGACGGGCGCTACAAGGACAACCGCATTCCGCCACTGGGCTTCCGCATCGCACAAGCCACGGCACGCCTGGCACAGCCGGTGTGGAACGGCGTGTCGCGGACGGACTACTTCACGGCGGCGGAGTACGCGGGCGGCTACGACGCGGTCTCGCTCACGATGCCGGCCGGAGCGGACGGAGTCGAGGTCAGCCTGTACTACCAGACCACCAGCCGCGAGTTCGTGGAGTTTCTGCGGGACGAGATCAACGGCACGGGCGGCACGCTGTCGTCGCCCACTCCTTCCGGCGAAACGTCGGCGTACATCGCGCAGAGCGATGCGTTCTTCTCGGGCCTCAAGGCGTGGGGCGACGTGATCTGGCAGCTCTGGCAGCACAACAAGAGCGTGCCGGGCGCCGCTCCGGTACTGATGGCGCAGGCCGTCATCGGCAGCATCGGCGATCCATGCGCCAGTGCGGGCTCGGACGGCAAGAGCTGCGACGACGGCAACGCCTGCACCGTGGGGGATGTGTGCGCGAGCGGCGCCTGCGTGCCTGGCAGTGGGGTGGTGTGTGCACCACTCAACCAGTGCCACGTCGCCGGCACCTGCAACACGACGACCGGACAGTGCGACAATCCGCTCAAGGCCAACGGCAGCGCGTGCAACGATGGCAGCGCGTGCACAACGGGTGACAGCTGCCAGAACGGCAGCTGCGTGCCCGCGAGCAGCGTCGTGTGCGCCGCGCTCGACGAGTGTCACGTCGCGGGCACGTGCGGTCCGTCGAGCGGGGTATGCGACGATCCTGCGCAGCCTGACGGAACCCCGTGCACAGGTGGCGCATGCGCCGGCGGCGTGTGCGTGCTCGATGGCGGCAGCGGGGGTTCGGCCGGCAGCGGGGGTTCGGCCGGCAGCGCGGGTGTGGGCGGCAGCGCAGGACTCGGCGGCAGCGCAGGACTCGGCGGCAGCGCAGGACTCGGCGGCAGCGCAGGACTCGGCGGCAACGCGGGCGCCGGCGGTGCGGCGGGCAGCAGCGGCAGCGCGGGCGCCGGCGGCAGCGCGGGCGTCGGCGGCAGCGCGGGGCTCGGCGGCAGCGCGGGCGTCGGCGGAACCACCGGCAACGATTCGGGGTTCGGCGGAAACGCGGGCCTGGGCGGAACTGCTGGCATCGACTCGGGCCTCGGCGGCAGCGCAGGCCTTGGTGGTGGCGGCGTAAACATGGGCGGAGGCGCCGGTCAGCTCGTGGATTCCGGCGCGGACGCCACGGGCGGTGCAGCGGCCTCGAGCGGCAGCAAAGGCGGCTGTGGCTGCTCGACGCCGGGCGAGGCACCTGGCTCCGGCGGCGTCGTCCTGCTGTGGCTCGGCCTTGTTGCTGGACTGACACGGAGGCGACGAGCGCTTCTGCGCGAGCGAATCGGCATGTAGCGTACGACCCCATGGAGAGGGTGACGGAGCTTGGCGAGGCCGAGCTGCTGACGCTGGCCGGCTTGCTGCCCTGTCTCGATAGCGGCGCAGGATGCAGCGGCAGAGCGCTTCGCGTCCGGCAGCGTCATGAGCGCCTGCGGTAGTGGCGCTCAGAACTGCAAGGTCACCTGCTCCGTGTCGCCGGGTCCGCACTCGGTGGCCGGCGGCGCGTGCACGTTCATGGCCAGATCCAGGGAGCCGTGCGCCACGCCGCCGGCGCGCGCCTCGACCGACTCGAGATCGAGCGCGAAGTAGCCCTGTGGCACCGACGTGCTCCCGGCGGACAGGATGCACGCGGACTTGCTGGACCGGAGCGCGGAGGCGCTCCAGCTGGCGACGCTCGCGGGCGAATACGCGCCGGTTGCGGGCGCTGGTCCGAGATCGACGCGGAACGTCAGTGCCTGGAGCTCGGCCGTGCTGCCCTGCACCCGGAGCGAGTAGCCGCCACCGCTGGACGCCTCCAGCGTCGCGCAGTCTTTCCCGAGGTCGGCGGTCTCCACGACGTTGCCGGACAGCGCGAGCTTGCAGGCGCGATCGGCCGGCGCGGGCGACGAGCAGCCAGCCAGCACGAGGACCAGGAAGATTGCAGCCGGTGCGCGCATGGTGACCCTCACAGCGACCGCAGATACTCGACGAGCGCGCGCCGGTCGTCGGCGCTGTCGGGCGCGCCCGGCATCCTCTTGACGGCATCGTCGAGCGTCGCGGCGCTGCCGTCGTGCAGATACGGCGGCGTCGACGCGACGCCGTCGAGCGACGGCGTGTCGAACCCGCACGCCGTGCGTGGGTCCCCGTCGATGTCGTCATGGGCCACGTCGGGGAAAGGCCCCGACTTCACGCAGGTGCCGACGTCGTGCAGCGTGAGCGGCCCGGCGAGATCCAGCGTGGGGTTGCCAGCGCCGGAATCGGTGAAGCGCGGTCCCGAATGACAGCTGCCGCAGCCGGAGTCCGCGAAGACCTTCTTGCCCTTCTGGACCAGGGACGGATCCGTGGTGGGCGGCACGGGAAGCGGAATGGCGTGGTTCACGTAGTCCGCGATCGCGTCGAGCAGATCCTTCTGGGCGACGGGGTCGAAGTTGCCGCCCTGCTCCACGTTTACCGTCTGGAAGTAGTCCTGGACCTGGGTGCGGTCCGCAGTGCGGAACAGGAAGCCGGTGCCGAGCATCCCGCCCGCATTGGAAGGCGTGTCACGCGGGCCCTGGGCGAACAGCCACGTGACCGCGTCGCTGCGCCCTTCCATGTGACAGGTCGCGCAGGAGATCCAGTGATCTGTCGTGACCGGGAACTCGGTGCTGTTGGCGGAGTTGAAGACGTGCTGTCCGAGCCGGAGCTGCTCCGGCATGGGATCCTTCGAGAGCCGCGCGATGGGAGCGCCGTCCACGCTCGCGTCGAGAACGGCCCCCGACTCGTCCAGATCGAGCACGGCGATGTCGCCCGAGATGCGCTCGTCGACGTACGCCCTCGTACCGTCCGGCGACAGCACGATGCCGTCGGGCATCGCGCCGGGCAGGGGGCGTACCAGGCCGATTTCCAGCCGTGTGCGCGCGTCGACGATCATCACGTCCTCGCTGTTGGTGTCGACCATCAGCAGATAGCGCCCGTCGTTCGTGAACGCGAACGCGTGCGGCCCCGACACCACGTCGGAGATCGAGCCGTCGATGCCGGGGATGTCCTGCGCGTCGGTGGAGAACGTCTGCTCCGCGCCCGCGACGAGCACCGAAAAGGCGGGAAACGCCGTCGACTCGAAGTCGAGGTCGGGTTGGGCGGTGTCCGTGCCGAGCAGCGTGTGCGCCACCCACATCTCGCTCGAGCCCGGGCGCGGCGCGACGTTGTACAGGCCGCGCGCCTGGCCGTGGGCCAGCCGTTTGTCGCCGCGCGGCGCGACGTTGGCGATCGCGTGCGCGGCGACCCGCTTCATGGTTGCCGGGGAAATTTCCGCGGCGCCGGGACCGAGGAACTGGGTCGCGTAGAGCCGCTTTTCGTCCCGCGACCAGCCGAGGGCCCAGGGTTCGCCCGGTACGTCGACGCTCGCCGTGACCTCGAGCGCGCGCGTGTCGACCTCGACGACGCTGCCGTCCTCTGAGCAGGCGACGAAAGCGTGCTTCCCGTCGCTCGAAACCACCACGCCGATCGGCTCGCTGCCCACGCGCACGCTGCCCGTGACCTTGGCCGATTCGACGTTGACCGCGTAGAGCCTGCTCGAACGCTCTCCGGTTACGTACAGCGTCGCGCCGTCCGGCGAGAGCGCCACGTCGCGCGGCATCACCGCCGGCGTGTACGCGCCCGTGCCCGGGTCCACAGCGGGCGGCGAGGGCGCGAGCAGGATCTCCCGCTGTAGCTTGCGCTTGCCGACGTTGACGACGGACACCGAATCCGCCTCCGGATTGGCGACGAACAGCAGCCGTCCGTCGGACGACAGCGCCAGCGACGCCGAGTGCGTCGCGACGTGGTCGTGTGCAGAGGAAGTGTGCGGCGGCGCCGAGCACGCGCTGAACGCCAGTGCGAGAACCACGACGGGTCCCACGAGTCTCACGGCGTGCTCCGGTGGATGTGGAAGGTCACCGAGCCGGCCAGGGCCGCGGGCAGCTTGGCGTCGTCGACCTCCGGCACGCAGTCGTGGTCGCGGTCGGACGTGGCGTTGCGCTGCCCCGGCAGGAACTGATCCTGCTTGCTGCCCGTCTCGCCGGTCAGCGTGCGCTCGGCCATCTCCAGGCCTCCTCGCGGCAGGCCGTCCAACACGACCACGCACTCGTCCGGCCAGTCGACGAGGCGGTTCTCGTCGCGGTCGTCCCAGCCGTTCAAGACGAGCTTGTCGAGCCGGCCCACGCGCGATTCGAGCAGCGGCTCGAGAGCCTGCTCTTCCGGCCGCACTGCGACCAGCTCGTACATGTCGCGCAGCGCGCTCGAGAGCAGCGCGAAGCGGAGCGGCGTGTACTCGACGCTGTCGGTCGGGGCAGGCGTGGCGTCGTAGATCCGCGCGTCCGCGTCGTAGAAGACGCCCTGCAACCGGTTGAAGACGGCGATCGCGCGCTCCCGGTACCTTACGTCCCCGGTGGCCAGATATGCCGCGAACAGACCACGCTCGGCGGCCGTGTGTGCGTCGAGCAGATCGTGGTCGTCGAGCCGCGAGCCCTTTTCGACATCCCATCCGTCCCAGGCCCGGCCGCTCTCGTCGGTCAGGTGATCGAACAACAGCCCCGCCTCGGCGCGCAGGATCTGCTGCATGCGTCCTATCAGCGTACCGCCCGGGGGCGGGTGGCCGGGCAGCGCGTCGAAGGGCGTCTTGCCGATGGCGGTGTCCGGTTTGTTGTTGGAATAGAGCTGGAGCTGCGAGCTCAGCGATCTGAGCGCGTTGCGCAGCGCCAGGATCGAATAGGCGACGGAGGTCGTGGAAACGGTCGCGCCGCGGCTCGGCGAGGCGCCCTTCATGGTCACGTCGTCGACGAGTAGATCCGACGCCGGATCGACGTGCAACCGATCCAGATCGACCAGAGCGACGCGCAACACGCCGAGCGCGCGGTCGTGCAGCGTGGGCTCGCCGTCCGCTTTCTGGTCGTCGGCCGGGAACGGATCGCCGTCGAAATAGGCCCGTGCCGGCTCGGACCCGCCCACGCCGGCGTTGGCCGTGTCGGTGAGCGCGTAGATCTCCGAGTAGCCGAGCACCATCCCGAGCAGGTCGAGCAGGTGGGTGTCAGGGCTCGAGAGCGAATACGCCGGGCGAAGAAAGCCGGAGCCGTCGTCCGTCTCCGTCACCTTGACCGCAGCGGGAAACCAGCGAAGCGGCGTCTCGTAGTCGTACGCCAGGGCCGCATCCAGCGACGCGAAGCCCGAGAGCGCCTTGCCGTCGCTCGTGCCGAGGTGCATCAGCCAGTCCTCGGCGCGGTCGTCGAGCTCCTCGATGAACAGCGCGGCCTGGAAGCCCTCGATATCGCTCGAGCCGAGGTAGGTGCCTGCTTTCGTGGCGGTCTTGCTGTTGTCGCGACCGACAACCTGGTTGTCCACGCTTCCGACCTGGTCCAGTGCCGCGTCGTCGACTTCCGCGACCGGCGCTTCGGCGGAGTCGTGCATCACCTGCAGGTAGTTGATGACCCACAGCCCGTACTTCCACGCGCTGAAGCCGTCGGCTCCGGGCGAGACGATCTTGTCGACCTGCTGGTCGCGGTTGGGCAGGTGCAGGCTCGTCGCGTCGCACTCGTAGTCGGCGCTGACCAGCGAGCCGGTGGCGCCGGGATCGTCGTCCGAGCTGATCGTGCAGCCGAGAACCGCGGCACTCGTCGCATCGATCGCCGGATCGAAGCTCCGGAACACATGCGCGGTCGGCCAGATGCCTGGCCAGCCGAGCGGATTGTCCGCGGGCTTTCCCTTGGCGAGCGAGTTCCGGTTGCCGTTGCGCGGGTTGTCTGCGGGGTATGTTCCAGCGGGAAAGACGAAGCGCCCGAACGCGTGGCTCGCTTCGGCGAAGTGCTGGATCCTGTCGGCGAGCAGACCGACGGCTTCGGCGCCGGAGCGGCCGTCGGGATTGACGAGCGGTCCGTAGACGAGCGAGGTTCCCGCGCCCGACTCGAACGCGATGTTGTTCATCGGCTGCTTGGAGTACTCGTAGCTCTCCACGCCTGTGGAGAAGCCGGGCAGATCGATCCAGGGTCCGATCGCGCCCGGTGATCGATCGAAGTAGATGTCCGTCGGCACGTGGTCGCGGCTGTATCCGCCGAGATCGCGCCCCATGGCCTCGGCGAACGGCTCGCCGGAGATCTGCATCTCGGCGCCGGCCAGGAATGCGTCCCGGGTATCGAAGCGGGTGCTGCCCACGCTGGCCGTGATGCTGGCCGTCTGCAGCTTCAGGCCGCCATCGGTGTGGGAGGCCGTTCCGGCGGGCTCTTTCGCCGAGCAGGCGCCGCAGAGGCCAAGGATGAAAATGATTTTCATTTTCATTTTCAAGAGAAGTGCCCTACTCTCCGGCCTGTGTCAACGGACCAGCCGCCTCGGGAGCGCCCTTCTCCGCGCCATGCCGCAAGCGGCCGGAGCTGCGGCTCGCGCCGCACGCGACGGGGCCTTCCATGCGCGGGTTGAGGTGGAGAAGCCTGCTCGCCGAGCAGCGCCGGATGCGCCTGGCGCTGGGCGCCGCTCTGGTCGCCGTAGCGCCGCTGGGCGTCGCAGTCGCGTGTGGCGAGTCGTCGCCCGGTGCGCACAATACGACTCCGCGCGACGGAGCCGCCGACGCCGCGTCGCCCGACGGCGGCAGCCCGCACGCCGATGCGGCCATCGCGGTGGACGCCGACGCCGAGAGCGCCTGCCTCATCACCAGTGGGCTGCGCGACGCGGCTACCGACACCGGTCCCGACGCCGACGCCGACCCCGGCTGCTGGTACCGCCTGCCTTGCGGTTTCGCCGATAGCGGTCTCGTCGTCGTCGGCTGCGACCTTTACAAGCCCGATCCGCCCGACGCGTCGCTGGCTGACCGCACGTTCTTCGGTTGCAGGTTGGCGCAGGGGAAGGGATGCGAAGGCGACGCGTTCGCGCCGGGCCCGAACGGCGCGGTCATGCTCGAGTGCACGGACTGCATCGGCGGAGGCGGACGCCGTCCGGCGGGTCTGGAGGAGCCGCCCGCTGTCGCGGCAGCCGACGCCCTCGGCGCCTACTTCGGCAGCATGGCGCACGAGGAGGCTGCCAGCGTGATCGCCTTCGATCGCCTGCGCGACGAGCTCCTCTTGTGGGGCGCGCCGGCCTTTCTGATCGGTGGCGCCGAGCAGGCGCGCCAGGACGAAATCAGGCATGCACGGATCATGGCGCAGCTTGCCCGGCAGCACGGCGCTCGCATCGCAACGCCCCGTGTCCGCGGCGAGAACGAGAGAACACTCGAAAGCATAGCGCACGAGAACGCCATCGAGGGCTGCGTCCACGAGACCTACGGCGCGGCTCTCCTCGCCTGGCAGGCACGCTTCGCGACGGACCATTCATTCGGTCGGATATTCGCCGTCCTTGCCGAGGACGAGGCACGTCACGCCGCGCTTTCCTGGGCGGTGGCGCGCTGGCTGGACACGCGCCTGGATAGCAGGGCACGCGTGCGCATCACGCGTGCGCGCCACGATGCAGTCCAGGCGCTGCGCTCGCGTCTGCAGAAGGCGACCGGATATTCCTGTGATGCCCTTGTTGGGCGTCCCACGTCATCACAGGCACTTGGTCTGCTCGAGGCACTCGAAAAGCAACTCTTGTAACGGTTGGAAGATGAGCCAAGAGACTATTCAATTTCCCAACAGGACGAATTGGCTACGAATATCGTTGCTGGCCGTTGCGCTTGCCGGTGTGGGCTGTGGTGGCGCAGCTCCAGCACCCCAAGGCTCCTCGGCCACATTCCTGGCGTTCGCTAGCGACTTCCGCGGCTACCACAGCTGGCAGCGCTACGACGTGACCGACGGTGCAGCGCTCGCCGGCATTCACGACGGAAGCACGGTCACCGAGTACGTCGATTCGCTGCCTCCGCACGGGAGCACGGCGTTTCCGGTCGGAACGATCATCGTCAAGGAAGCCACCGGCGGCACGATCCCGCACGAGATCTTCGCGGCCGTGAAGCGCGGCGGCGGTTACAACTCCGGCGCACCCGGGTGGGAGTGGTTCGACCTGGCGAATCTCGACGATGGGACCGACGGCGTCCGCATCGTGTGGCGCGGCGCGGCCCCGCCCGCAGGCGACACCTACGGAGGCGACGCGGCCGGCGGCTGCAACAAGTGCCACGCCACCTGCGGCAACGACGCGATCTGCGCGAAGCCCCTCTCGCTCGACAATTTCTGAGACTGGTCCGATGGAGCTCCGCTTCTGGTTGTGCGGCGTGGCCGCAGCGCTGGCGGTATCCGCGACGGGTGTGCGCGCCGTGGCGAATCCCAGACCGCTTCCGTTCACCTACCAGCACGAGCAGGTCGGGCAGGACGCGACGGAGCTCGAACAGTACGTCGATCTGGTGCCCGTCCGGGCGCGCTCCGCCTCGAGCGGCGATCCCGTGTGGTATGGGCTCAGCCAGTTCCAGACCGAGTTCGAGCACGGCCTCACGGACCGCCTCGAGCTCGGTCTCTACGTGACGCTCGTTCCTGCTCCCACCAGCGGGTTCGCGTCGATTCCGCGCGGTACGGAAGGCAACGGGATGAAGCAGCGGCTCCGCTACCAGCTCGCGCCTACCGGCGACTGGCCCATCGACGTCGCGCTGTACGGCGAGGTGTCCGAGAACGAGCGCGAGGTGGAGTTCGAGGGGAAGGTGATCCTGCAGCGGCGGCTGGGGCCGCTCAGGCTCATCGCCAATGCCACCGCGGAGCAGGAGCTCTACTACGACGGCACGCGCGATTTCGTGCTGACGCCTTCAGCCGGCGCGACGGTGGAAATCACGCCCGTAGTCCAGCCGGGCCTCGAATGGTGGATGCGCGCCGAGTATCCCGAGCAGCATCCGCCCTCGCCGCGTCCCTTCGGGCTTGGACCGCACCACTATCTGGGGCCAGCGCTGCTGCTCGAATTCGGACAGGTCTGGTGGTCGACCGGCGTCTACTTCCGCCTGGGCGATCGCAACCACACTCTGGAAGCTGGTGAAACCTTCGGCAACATCTGGGCGCGCAGCGTGGTCGGCATCGGTCTCTGATCAGCCAACGACGACGTCCTCGTGCTGGCTTCGCCGGATCTCTTCGCGCGCGTCGTCTTCCCTCAGCTCGTCTTCCCGGGACTTCGCTCCACCGATGCGCCGGTCCATCACGGTGCAGGCAGCGAGGTCTCCCGAGACGTTGAGCACCGTCCGGAAGCGCTCGAGGATCTGGTCGACACCCAGGATGAGGCCCAGGCCAGCAACGGGGACGCCGGCACTCGTGAGCACGGTTGCGAGCACCACGATGCCGACCCCGGGCGTGGCCGGCGTGCCGATGGACGCGCCGACCGATGTTGCCACCAACGCGAGAAGCGCCGCGAGCGGCAGATGCATGCCGTAGATCTGCGCCATGAAGACAGTCGCAAGACCCTGGTACAGGGCGCTGCCGCCCATGTTCATCGACGCGCCCACCGGGATCACGAACTGCGAGACCGAGGGGCGTACGCCGAGCTCCTCTTCGGCTACGCGGATCGTAACGGGCATGGTCGCCGCCGAGCTGTCGGTCGAGAAGGCCAGCAGCTGTGCGTCGCGCGCGCCGCGCATGAACCGCCATGGTCTGCCGTCCCCCAGAACCCGGACGATGAGCAGGTAGACCAGCATCAGGACGACCATGCCCAGGAGCAGCGTGCCCACGTAGGCAGCGAGCCCGACCAGCGCCTCGATGCCGGTCGTGACCATCTGCCGCGCGAGCAGACCGAATACGGCGAGCGGGGCGAGCCGCATTGCCCAGCCGACGATCTTCATCGTCAGCTCCTGGATCGAGCCGAGCAGCTCGAGGATCGGCTTGGCGCTTGTCGGCTTCAGGGCGAGCAGGGCTATGCCGATCAGGACCGCGAACAGCACCACCTGCAGCATCTGCCCTTCGACCATCGACTGCAGCGGGTTCGACGGGAAGATGGAGATGACGTGTTCGGGCAACCCGGTCGGGCCGGCCCCCCCCTTGCCCGCCGTTTCGGCGACGCCGAGCTCGCTCACCTTCTGCGCCGCCTGCATCGAGCGAGGGTCGATGTACGAGCCGGGCTTCAGCGCCAGCGCCAGGCCGATGCCGATGGCGGTCGCGATAACCGTGGTCACGACGAAGTACACGCCGAGCCAGATGCCGTTCTTCTTCAGCTGCTCGGCATCGTTGGAAGCAGCGATGCCCCGGATGATCGCAGTGACGACGAGCGGCATGACGATCATCTGGATCAGCGAGAGGAAGAGCATGCCCGGCAGGGCCAACCAGTCACCGACGACCGCGGCGGTCCCGGGCTCGACCCAACCCACCGATGGCCCCAGCAGCACTCCGACGCCGACCCCCAGCACCATTCCCGCGAGGATCTGTGCCCACAGGTGCCCGGTGACCAACCGCTGCAGGTGCACCGCGGTGTGCTTGAGATTGCGCGGGTGGAGCTCCTCGAGCGCCCGCAACATGTTGTTGGGCTTCCGGTCCATCCGTCCCCACCGCCGACTTGGGAGCTGCATGGAAGGTGACGACGCTCCGGTCGGAAGCAAAGGTGATGCGCGCACGCCCGTGACCAACGTCATGCTCCGCTCGTCGAGGCCTCGTGGGCGCAGCAGGGCTCGAACCTGCGACTTTGTGCGATTCCGCCGTCTGCGCGGGCGGGTCGACCCCGTCGGGCTCGTGTACTCGCTGGTGCTTGGCTTCGGCCGGGGCCGCACGAGGACGCTGGCCGCGCTCCGCCGCGCCTACGCGAACTTTCACGCAACCGTCGGCGCCGTCGGCCTAACAGGGGAGCGGAGATTGTGAAGGAGGTCCCTAGGATCGTGCGCAAAGCGTTGATTTTCGCCCCGATCCTGGTCCTCGCCGCAACCGCCTGCGGAGCCCCTGGAGCGAATGGCAGCTCGGACCAGGCGGGTTCTTCTGCCTACCCGTCGGAGCTGTTCGGGGCTTGGCAGGACGAGGGGCAGACCGTGGTGTTCAAGCTCTCGGACCAGGGGCAATGCGTCGTCAAGTTCGCGGGCTATGCCTCGGCACCGTGCACCTATTCTGTCGCGCGGAGCGGAATGGGCCCGCCCACACCGAACCAGCCGTGGATCCTGCAGGCTGACTTCCCTGACGAGTACACGTCATACAACGTGGTCGCCATCGATCCCAAGCAGATAACGGTGAGCGACGGAGCCAAGCTGGAACCGCTGACGCGAGTGTCCGACGACCTGCTGAAGGATTGCGTGGGAAAGCTCCCCGCAACCTGCGACGGCTCGGACAAGCAGAGCTGCGAGACTGTGCCGGGCTGCTCGTGGTCCGCGTACTGCGAAGGCTATGGCTATTCGTGCGGTGCAGCACAATCCGCAGCATCTTGCTCGAGCAAGCCGGACTGCTACTGGAACGAGGGTTGCTCCGGCTCTACCGCGACCTGCCTCGAGCTTGGGCCCGACGAGTGCGACTCCTACCCCCCCTGTCACCTACGATAGCCGGGGTCGCCAGCCACCGGATGAAGCGGGTAACGAAGCGCGACATTCACGGTCTGGGAGACCGCCGGGGGGCGGCCCATCGGGGCTAGCCCGAACGGTGCGCGGACGGCTTGTCTTTGCCACCGCAGGTCGCGCAGCGGCCGTCACCGGCGCTGGCGGTGGGAGGGCGCGCTTGCTCTGGCACCTGACCCGGGTACGCCCCCCCCGACCTGTTACGTGCAGGTATGGGTCGTCGTATCGCACGTCTGCGAGCAGCACTGGCCATCCGAATTACAGGCCGTGCCCGACTGCGCACAGCAGGAGCCTCCCTGACACGCGGCTCCTGTCCCGCAACAGTCGCTCGAACTGGCGCACGACCCGCCTGGACCGGAGCATGCACACGTGTTCGCGCTACCGCAGGCCTGGCTGCAGCAGTCGAGGTTCGACGAGCAGGCGGAGCCGACCGCCTTGCAGCCGCACAATGGACCACTGCATGTGCACTCGGAGGTGCAGTTGGCTGACAGGCACTCGCCGACCACCGCGAGATTATTGAAACCAGCGAGACACTGCGAGCACTGTTGGCCAATGCAGGTTGTGGGGTCGGATGCACTGGCACAATTCTGGTCCACGCACTGCAACAGCGCCGCGCACGCCGCGTCGTTGAGGCAGGCGCTGAGCGAGTCGCAGCACGTAGCCTGCATGCAGGTGGTGCAGTCCGCGCTTCCGAACGTCGCGTCCGAACACGTCTGGCCAATCGGCGCCGCGGGGCACTGCCCGCCTGCGTCGGCCGAGCCCGCGCTCCCGCCCGCTCCAGCGGCGCCTGTGCCGCCCGCGCTCCCGCCCGCTCCAGCGGCGCCCGCGCCAGAATCCGCGCCGGCAGCGCCGCCCGCTCCTGCGCCACCCGGCCCCGCGTCGGTCTTCGCTCCGCTCGAGAGCGAGTCGAGCCCGGCGGAACACGCCACGAGCAGCGCCGCGATGGCCAGGAACCCTGCGGACGTCCGCCTCACATTGCGATGCTACACGACGGTCTTCAGCTCTGAAAGGCCGACGGCGAGGAAGTCCGACCCCATCCACGAAGTGTACGCCGAGCGGCAAGGGCGAGACAGTGCAGCGTGGGTCGAGGGCACGGATCGGCGCGAACAAGCTGGTGGGAATGCGCAACCGCGCGCCGCCGGCAGGTTGCCGGCGGCGCTTGCGGACCGTTCGCGTCCCGGCTTCTATGCCAGCCGGATGTTTCGCCCTCACCACCAGAACGAAGCGATCTCCGCGTGCGGCAGGATCGGCACCCGGTCCAGCGCGCGCAGGCGCGGGTCGCCCGCGCGCAGAGCCAGCCCGCCGCCGATCGGCACGTAGCGGCTGGCGAGACGGTGACGCAGGGCCAGTGTCAGCATCTGCAGCCGGTAGGTGTTGACCAACCAGGTGCAACCCGAGGCGTCTGGCCCGTCGGCCCCCTGCATCCACTGCCCCTCGGCCTCGCGCTGGGCGAACAGGGTGTCCACGTACCATTGCCTGCCGCACGGTGGGACGAAGTACGCGACTCCCGACGGGTCGACGATGCGGTCGCCGGCACGAAGCCGGCTCGCGAGCGAGCGCAGCGACGCGATCTCCGGGGCGGCCGGAGCGGCCAGGGCACGCAGGTAGGGAGACCACGGCAAGGACACCGAGACCAGCGCCCAGGCGAGGGCGAGGCCAATCCCCCAGCGCCGCCGCGAAGCGGGCGTGGTCAATGCATCGGCCAGGATGGCAGCCAGGAACGGCACCGGCAGGGCGAGCATGTAGGGCCAGGGGTGGGGGTGGACAAAGGGGAAGGCGAGGGCCGGCAGAGCCAGGGCGAGGGCCCAGACGGCGGCGCCCGAGGTCGCCGGCCCGCGCAGCCGACTCCGGAGAACGCTGACGAGAACCGCGCCGGCGCAACCGAGAGCCGCGATCCACCAGAGCGGATTGCGCTCCAGGTAGCCGCCGAGGCTCGTCCAGAGATCGGTACGCTGGGTCGCCACTGCCAGGTCGAGAAAGGTCCGGTACGTAGCGATGAAGGGCTGCCAGCCGCCGAGGACGACGACCACGAGCACCCAGGCGCCGGTGCCCGAGGCCACGCCGGCAGCGAGGCGGACGCCTCGCCGACTGACGATGGTGGCATCCGCGCGGCGCGAGTCGCGGTGGACTGCGAGGACTGCAACGGCGAGAACCGCCGCCGCAAAGAAGACTCCTTTGAGATGGTGGCTCGCAAGCCACGCGACAGCCACGCCAAGGACGAAGAGATCGGCGCCCTTGCGGCGCGCGAGGCAGCCGCAGGCAACCAACAGGCCGAGGAGGAGCGCCGTGTCGTAGCGCAGTTCGTAGGCGTGGACGGCGAACGGCCCGACCGCCAGGGTGAGGGCGAAGGCCAGACCCAGGCGCCCGCCCCGGAGCTCGAGCCGGCGGAAGGTGAAGGCGAGGGCGGCGAGCACGGCGAGAGCCGTGGCGATCCGGGCGCTCCGGAGCGCCATGCCCGGGTCGGCGATGGCGGTGCCGAGCCAGCCCAGTGCCAGCGTCCACGGCATGTAGAACGCCGGCGCCGAGGGGACGTGGTGCCAGTGGAGCCAGCCGGCGTGGAGCGCCAGGGACTCGTCGAAGTTGAGCCGCCGGGTGGCCGCGGTGAAAACGAACGCGACGGCCTCGAGGACCGCGAGAACGCCGGCGGCGATGGACAGGACGCGGGCGCCACCTGCCGAACGGGTTGCCGGGCCGGGGACGAACCGCGGGTCGCCGGTGCCCTCCACAGGGGGCTCCGGCTCCGTCACGGCCCGGGCGGGGTTCGTGGCTGCAGTGGCGGGCGGCGCGTCATCGGATCGCTCTGTCTAGCTAGCCCCGAAACGACCTCGCCGTACAGGAATTGTGCATGACAACGTCGAGCGGTCGGCGGAGATGACGCGTGCACGGCCGGATGCCGCGAAAGCGCACGACCCGCAGAGCTCGATCGAGGCGTAGACTGTCCAGACGAGGCCGGAGGAGTGAGGTGGGGCAACCAGGAGCGACGAGCAGAGGGCGTTCATCCGGACTACGCGCAGGCGAGGTTGACTTTCCAGCGACCTCTGACGTTCGTGTTTGCCGGGGTATCGGTGGGCTGGGCCTTCGTCCTGTTCGATGTCCTGCGGCGCCACGACTGGGCGGGGGTACCCGTAGCTCGCCAGGTGCTGGGTTCGCTGGCGCTCTACGTCGTGGTGGGCGTCGTACTAGGCGGAGCTGCTTGGCTGGTCGAGCTGGGCGAGAGTGCGCTGACGCAGCGGATACAGGCGAGTCGCCCCCGGTTGGCGAACGCGTCGAGGGTAGCGCTCTACGCCGTGCTCGCAGCGGTCGCCAGCTGGAGCACAGGCTTCTGGGCGTTCAGCGGACACATGGCCTCGAGCGCGAGCTACGCCGGGTACGGGCCGTTCCTGCTGATCGGAGCATCGGCGGTAGCTGCCGGTCTTCTGGCGTGGGCGGTGGCGCGCACCTTCGCTGCGCTCCGTCGCGACAAGCGCCGCGGTCCTCTGCTTCTCGTCGCAATCGCGGCGCTGGCCGTGAGTGTCAGCTGGGTCGACCTGCACTTCATGTCGGGGCTCTACGGGCGGCTCCACACGGCGCTCGAGATTATCGCAGGCGTGCTGCTGTTCCTGACGGCCTACCCGCTCCTCTCGATGGTCGAGAGCCGCCGCGCGGTGTTGGGCATGAGGTGGGGGGCCGGAGTCGCGCTGGCGTGGACGCTGCTCTTCTTCGGTATTCGGCCGCTGCGCACATGGTTGAACAGCGCGCTCGAGCACGTGTGGCTCCACCCGATCTACGTCGGCCGGATGCTGGCTCGCGAGCAGGAGGCCGAGGTGCTCCTGGTGCATCCCGGCGACTGGAACGACCCCGCGATGCTCCGGCTGGACAAGCTGCGCGCGCGCTACGGCGGCAGCATGACCCTCGATCCAGAGTGGGAGCGCCCGCTGGCCGAACCGCCCGCGTTCCGCGCAGCAATCCGCCGGGAGCGCGGCGATCGCCATGACTACAACGTGCTCGTCTACTTCGTGGATACGCTGCGCCACGATGTCGCGTCCGACCCCGGGACCATGCCCCACGTCGTCGCGTTCGCCCGGCATTCGCTGGACTTCAAAAACGCCTATTCAAGCGGCTCCGACACGTTGCGCGGCCTGCCGGCGCTGACGAACGGCAGCTACGAGCTGGATGCTGCGCATCGCAACAACATCCTCGCGGTAGCGCGTCGGACGGGGCGCCGGCGCGTGATCGCCTTCCCGCAATCGGCGTACGAGTTCCTGGGCAAGCGCTACCCGGGCTTCAAGTTCGACGAGACGCTCGTCGTGCCCGACTATGCGCAGGAGCGGACGGATGTCTGGGCCTACGGCGCGGACCGGCCGACGGCCAGCCGCCTGGTCGACAGGTCACTTTCCTGGCTCCGGGAGAACCCTGGCAAGCCTTTCTTCATGTGGGTCTACAACTTCGACCAGCACAGCTGGCGCGAGCTCGACAAGGACTATGTCGATCGGGTGGCGCGCCAGTATCACGTGCCGGAGCAGGGCGAGCTCAACCGGCGCTACCGCGTCGTGGCCACAGGGATAGACGCGCAGTTCGGGCGGCTGCTCGACGGCCTCCAGAAACTGGGTCTGGCGGACCGCACGATCGTGCTGTTCGTCGCCGACCATGGCGAAAGTCTGGGCCGGGACGGCTTCTGGGTGCACAACGTCTTCCTGTGGCAGTGCCTGGTGCGCGTTCCGTTGATCCTGCGAATCCCGGGCACACAGCCCGGGACCATCGACCAGAAGGTGTCGCTCGTCGACGTTGCGCCGACGCTGGCGCGCTACCTCCAGAAAGACCCGGACACGACCGGCTACCAGGGTGAGGATCTGCTCGGCTATCTGGTACCGCGACGCCCCCCGCGGCGCCTTCCGTTCCTGATGTCCAGCGTCTCGCACGATGCACTGGTGCGCGTGGGGATCGTTCTCCCCGGCGAGCAGTGGAAGCTCGTCCTGACGCTCGACAACGGCCTACCCGCGCTCTACGACCTCAGCGCCGCCGATCCGGACGCCTCCGATCTGTCTTCCAGACACCCGAAACGGACGCTCGACCTTCTGGGACAGCTGGCGCGCTCGCCGATCTTCCCGCGGGGTGGCAATGGCGCGGCGACAAGCGTACCGACTCCGGGGCAACCAGGCGCGGACAAGCCTGCCATTTCCAGGAAGTAGTGATCGCGGGACCTGTCGATCAGCGCCTCGATATGGCCCGTCCCGGCAGCCGGCAAGCTATCCGGAATCCGCGCCACCAGGTCAGCGCTTGCGCGCGCGGCGCGGAGTCCGTAGCGTGGCCAGTGGATGCGCCTGTCGCACGTCTCCTTGCTTGCGTGCCTCTCCCTGGTCGGCTGCCAGGTGTACACAAGCTCGCTCCTCGAGAGATCGCGCGACGCAGGCACCAACGTCGCCAGCGGAGGGCAGTCGAGCGATGCTGGTGGGGCCGGGGGCGCCGCGGCGGGTAGCGGAGGGACTGCGGGCGATGCCTCGACCTGCAACCCGGTCCATCCGCCTCCGCGTCCGACGCAACCGAGCACGGGGGCGGGCGGAGGCCCGGGCGACATCGTGTTCGCGCTGAAGGATATTGTCCTCGACCAGGCCGGGGACAAGTGGCGCAGCATCGGCTACGATCTCGACGACCTCTGTTCCGATCCGCCCAATCCGACGGTGGAGTGCACGGCCCCAAGCGGCGGCCCAGCGGAGATCGATGGCGCGCGTGGCACGGACAACGCGTTCGGGCACGACGTGTTTCCGTTGGTCAAGACGACGGATCCGACGGCGGAGACCCAAGCGCAATCGTCCCAGGACAAGGGGCGCGGAGCCCTCATCCTGCACATCAGCGGCTGGAACGGGGCAGACGACGACCCGGCAGTGAACGTCTGGATGGCGCAGAGCATCTATGCCGTCCCCGCCGGTGCAACCGCTGCCGGCCAACCGAACTGGGATGGCACGGATAGGTTCTTCGTCGACCAGAGCGCGTTCGCCGGAGGCAATCTGGCCACGCCACTCATCGGCAACGACAACGCCTACGTCGTGGGACGGACGCTCGTGTTCCGGTTCCCCGAGCGGGCTCCGATCTACTTCCAGAGCAGCAACGGTATGTTCGTTCTCAAGCTCACCGACGCAACGCTCACCGCGAGGATTAGCGCCAACTCGACGAACATGGATCCCGTCATCGTTGCCGGTCGCTGGAGTCTGGTCGACATCGCACAGAACTTCGAGCAGCTGGGGTTGTGCAAGGGCTCGTTCCAGCGGAGCCTCGCGGACAACCTGATGAAGAGCTCGGCGGACGTGCGCAGCACGCCCGGCACGGGCGGGCCGGGGGCCACCTGCGACGCGATCAGCGTCGGTCTGCAGTTCACCGGCTACCGCGGAATGGTCGGGGGGCTGGCGAGCTCGCCGGCGGTGCCGCCGAAGTGCAGCCCGGACGGCGGCACCAGCGACGGGGGCACCGGCTAGCTCCGGCTGTTCTCCGTGCGGCCCAAAGCGCGCCCGATCCAGATGTAGAAGAGGCTCCATCCGGTCAAGGCCAGATAGGCCAGTGGCCCCCTTCCCGTGAACAGGGCGGGGGTCACCACGAAGATCATGAATGCCCCGGAGAGCAACACCGCCCCCGAACCCCTCACGCTGCGTGAACGAAAACGGCGCTACGTCCGGCGTCCACGGTGAGCGGTAACTCGAAGGAGCTACATCGCCGGACCCAGAGCGCGTCGCCCATCTTCACATGATAGCACGCCGCCACGATGGTCCCGCGGCTCGGGCACCTTCGAGTTCTAGAAGTGCACGCTCTACCCGGCCCAGCCCGGCCCCATCGAGGCATCGGCCAGCTCGTTCCGATCGGTTCGGCAACGTCCGCGAGCGGCGGCGGAGAGGTCGTCGCCGCTTCCGTCCTTCGCGGACCAGTCGCCGCACCAGCGGTAGAGGGCGGTGAGCTCGTCAGCGGGCCGTCCACACTACGCGGGGCTCCCGGCCATGGAATGCGAAGGTCAGACGGTAGTAGCCCGTGTACGGCGCTTCGAACGTGGCCTGGTACGAGCCGTCCGCTGCTTGCTTCCACTCCAGAGTGGCGATCAGCAACTGGCCGAACCACGCCGAAAGGGCGCGCGCGATCGTTCCCCACCACCGGAAAGCGAATCCGGGTGGTTGCCCGAGCTGTTGGTACAGGACCTGCGCCGCGCTGCGATCCGCGCTCTCTTGTCGCGCTGTCGTCCGCAGTGCAAGGTAGCCTGCCGGTATCGACACGCATCTGGGGCGGCGCCGGCGCCGCTGTCGGTTCAAAGTAGTCGGTCGGCAATGGTCACGAGACGCTGATCGCGCGAAGTATGCTCGCATACGAGCCAGCGTGTTCCGCAGATTGCTCGTACCGACGCTTCTCGATGCCGTGGCGCGAAGGGCTTGCCAGGACCCGTGCTCTCGCGGTCGAACCGGGCGAGTGCTCGGGGAGAAAGTCGTATGCGAAGCAGTTGCACCACCAACGCGGATTGCGCTTCCGGCGCCTACTGCGACGGCACAGGGCACTGCGTCCTGCCGGCGGGAACCGGTGCCCCTTGCACTGCACAGTCCCAGTGCGGCAGCGGTCTGACCTGCGTCGACGGCGTCTGCTCCGGCGCTTGCGCACGGCAAGGCGATCCAACCGCCCTGCGGAACTGCGGCGCGCCGGGGTGGACATCGGCTTACACAATACCGGGTCTGCGAAGTCGATCCGGGGCTATGCTGGCGGCGGGAACCCTCAGCGCGTCGCCCCGCCGACAGTCCTGGACGGCAACGTTGCCTTCTTCGATGCGATCACCGTCGAGAAGAAGAACGGCGCTATCCCGTGTTTCTGGTTGTCGCCACCAGGCAGTAGCGAGGCGTCTCTATCGCGCCCGGCGGTCTCGCCCCTTGCCCGCGATAAGGGCAGCGTGGATCGGGGAGGTGTTGTGCGTGGCGATCTGCGCGCCGAGGGCTGCGCCACTGGACTGCGCACTGGATGGCTGCCCCACGACTAGAGCCGCTCCGGCCTCGAGTAGCTCGTGGGGATACGCCCGCGGGGCTAGTTCTTCGCCCAGATCGCCACCCAGTCGACTTCGATCCGCCCGACCGAGGCGTTGCCGGGCAGCTTGCCGTCGAGGTTCGTCTCGGTCTGCATGACGTAGTGCATCGACGTGGACGCCCTGGCCGATCACGTGGCTTTGACCGTCGTGCTCCACCGCGTCGAACGGGCTGCCCGGCAATGAGCGCGCGGCCATCGGTCCAGCGGAGCACGTCCGCGGGCGCAGCTTCCGAGGAACCGGATTCGACTGCTGCAGCGCCGGCTCTGCACGCGACGTAGCACGGTCGCAACGCGCATTGTGGCAGCGGCGGCACAGCGGCCTCTGTGAGCTACGGGTACGTGCAGCCGTTCTGCACGCCCAGGTCGGCACTGTCGTACGTCTCGAGACGGCCGCCGCCGGCGCCGCAGCTCAGCTCGATATCGGTTGTGCCGTCCTTGGCGTAGATGTGATCGAAGCCGTCTGCCGCCGTAGACGCGATCCGCGCCCAGGCCGGCGTAGATGGTGTCGTCCCCGGTGTGGCCCCACAGCTCGTCGTTGCCGTCGAGGCCCCAGACCTTGTCGTTGCCGTCGCGGGCCCAGATGACGTTCGCGGCGTTGTTGCCCCAGAGCTCGTCGTTACCGGCGGCGCCTTCGAGCACCTCGAGATCCGCGGTGGGGGAGAACCGGGTCCAGGAGCTCTGCCCACAGTCGTTGTTTCCCGTGGTCGGGTTGTAGCTCAACGCGAATCCGTGGAAGGCGGTCACGGTGCTTGCGGCGCCGGCGAGCTGGGCGCGGATCGGCAGCGAGCCGGCGCGAGCGAAGCCGGCGATGTCGAACCCCGGGCCACCACTGTAGAAGTGTCCCCCGCAGGGATAGTCCGTCACGAGCTGGTCGTCGCCGCCCTGGCCGTACAGCTCGTCACCGTCCTTGTTTCCGTTCGCGGCCTCGCTGATCAGCGCGTCGTCGCCGTCCCCGCCGTAGAGCTTGTCGTGCCCGGTCTCGCCGGCGAGCATCACGTCCTCGCCGCGGCTTCCGGTGAGCACGTCGTCGCCCGGGCCGCCGTCGAGCACCGCGGTCATCACGTTGGGCCATCCCGTCGTGCTCATGGTCAGGTGGTCGTTGCCCGACGTCGCCCCAGGCGAGCACGTACGACAGCGTGGCGGGGATCGTGCACGTGACCACGCTGGGCTGGGTGGGCGCGCAGTTGGGTCCGGCGTGGAGCGTCGCTCCGTTGTTGGCCGTAACCACGACGTTGCTGCCTGAAACGGCAAGGCCGATGTCGTCGTCGCCCGGGCTGCCGAGCACGACGAGCCCAACGTCGGTGATGGCTGACGCGGACGCCTTGCGCGCGTCGACGAATACGTACGGCAACGAGAGCGCCTTGCTCTCGCAAGCAGCGTTGCAGGGAGTGCCGTTGCAGGTGTCGGCGCCGTATCCGCCGTGGAACGTGCCGGGACCGGCGAAGGAATCGATGAACGGCGAGCCGACGACCTCCTCGATGCCGAGCAACGGCTCCGGCGTGCCGTCGCCCTGTGCGCGGCCCGCCTTCACGTTCGTTTGGTTCGTGACCTTGATATCGCGCGTACGTGTAGATGGGGTCCGGGATCGACATCGACGCCGTCTACGCCGGGCGACTGCCCTGGCGGCGTCGCGGTGGCGAAGCTCGCGGTATCGTAGCCGGCGCCGCCGACGAACTCGTCGCGTCCCGTGTCGCCGCGCAACCAGTCGTTGCCGGTGCCGCCGTGCATGTGGTCACTGCCGTGCCCGCCGATGATGAGGTCGTCGCCGTCGTCGCCGTAGAGCGTGTCGTCGAGGATCCCGCCGTAGATGCGGTCGTTGCCGCCCTCGCCGTGGATCGTGTCGCTGCCGCCTCGGCCGAAGATGACGTCGTTGCCGCCACCCGTCAGGTTGCCGTCGTCGCCGAAGATCGTGTCGTTGCCGCCCCCACCGTCGACATAGTCGTCGCCGGCGCCGCCGTAGATCGTGTCCTCGCCGTCACCGCCGCACACGATGTCGTTGCCCCCCTTCGCGTGGATGGTGTCGTTGCCGGCGTAGCCGTAGATGAGATCGTTCCCGGCCGTGCCGACGAGGTTGTCGTCTCCGGACGTGCCCTTGATCACGTTGTATCCGGACGGCGGTGAGACGCACGGATCCCAGCCGAAGTCCGCGGGCGGAAGACCGGCCACGGCCGTGCTGCCACCCGGATCGCACACCGCGGAACCGCCGGTCCCGGCGCTTCCGCCCGCGCCCGCGCTCGCTCCCGCACCCGCGCCGCCGCCCGCGCCCGCCCCTGACCCTGCGCTTCCGCCGGCGCCTGCACTTCCTCCCGCGCCCGTCGCGCCGGCACCGCCGGCTTCGGCTGGGACGGACTTCGCGTTCCGGGAGCCCGAGCAACCGACCACGGCGGCAAAAGCGACGAGGGCAAGCGCGCGGCGCATGCCCTCGGTGTATCAACCCGTGCTGTCGCTGTCGATGCGGAGCGCCGCTACGGCGCGGCGCAGAAGTCCGGCGCGTCCAGGGTCATGAGCCTCTGGTTGACGCAGACGCTGAGCGTGGACCCGTTGCACGTCGGGAGTTTGCCGGCCGCGCAATCCGCATCGAAAACTCCCTCGGTGTAGACGCAGCCCTGATGGCCGTCCGGCGTTGCGCCGCAGGTCCCGCCCATGCGCGAGCAGTCGTGGTAGCTGACCTGCCCGGCGCCGTCGCACCCGAGACGCACGTTGCCGTCGCAGTGATCAGCGCGGGTGCCACCGGCGGGGCAGGCGGTGAAGTGGCGGTCGGTGCAGCCCGTCGGGCTCGAGGGGTCGCACTCCGCGTAGGCCAGCGAGCAGTCACGCGTGATGGTGTTGCTGCCCGCGGTGATGGTGGCGACCGAGCCCTGGCAGGCGGTCTGGGCGCCCGCCGGACCGCGACAGCCGTCTTCCTGGCAGCCGATGGCCGGATCGCGACCGCTGCTGCACTGGGCGACGGCGGCGCAGTCGCCCGCGTGCTGGTTCACGCAGCCGACGTAGTACTCCGCGCGCTCGTTCTTGAACGTGAGGTCGCTCATGGGGATGGCGCGTTCCGCCGACCACGTCACGTTGGTCACGCACAGGGCGATGCCGTTCAGCCGGTCCTTCTGGGTGTACTTCGCGTCCGACATCGCGCAGGCCACGTCGGTGGCACACGCCTGCACGATTTCCTTCGCCGTCAGCACCGGCACCGACGTGGGCTCGTCGGGAAACGCTTCGCTCGGATTGTGCGCGACCGGGCCCACCGGATTCTGCGGGCTGCCGCCGGAACCGCCTGAGCCACCTGAACCGCCGTTGTCGGTCGTGGTCACGACGCAACCGGTCGAGAGGAGCGCGGCTCCGGCGAACGCGATCAGCCCGAGCTTGTGGTGGAGGGGTGCAAAGGAAACGAGACGCTTGGAAAAGGTCATGACAGCCGTTCCTAGCAGCGGGCGTGCCAACGCCGGGTGGGCCATGCGCGCGGAGCCGGCCTTCGCTGTACAGGGGGGCAGCCCCCCGCAAGAGCGACGAGGGGAGCCAGCCCGAGAGAGCCTCGAAGAGCCCCATGCGAACGCGACCTCGCGCCGCACCCATGGCAAACTGGTCAGACCTGCGACGGAACGTGTTGCAGCGGAGCAACACACACCCTCGGGGGGCAAGATCCGGCGCCCGGGCGCCGTTGAACGGTGTGCCAGGGCGCGGGCGATGAACATGCCCGCCTCGCTCAGGATCCGGTTGATCGATGCGTTGGCGTAGCCCAAGGCGTCGTTTTCCCCGCACCCCCCGGGCCTCCACTCGGAGCGAGTGCGCCAACATGTCCCGTTGACCTTCGCCGCTTGACAGGGCGAGTTCGAATGAATATTCAATCAACCGTGCCCGCGCACGACACCGACAAGGCCGAGGCCATCCTCGGCGCAGCCCTGGAGCTGTTCGTCGATCGGGGTTTCCACGGCACTTCGGTGCCGTCGGTGGCCGATCGTGCGGGGGTGGCAGCCGGCACCATCTACCACTACTTCGCCAGCAAGGAAGCGCTGGTCAACGCCGTCTACCGGCGCTGGAAGATGGAGATAAGTAGCCAGATTGTCGCGGATTTTCCGCACGACAAGCCGGCCAGGGAGCAGTTCCGCACGATCTGGAAGCGCATGGCCGACTTCGCTGTGGAGCACCCGGAGGAGCTGGCGTTCCTCGAGCTCCACCATCACTCGAGCTACCTGGACGACGAGAGCCGGGCGCTCGAGAACGGGGTGCTCGAGTTCGGCGTGGCGATGGTGAAGCGCGCCCAGGAGGCCGAGGCGCTCAAGCCGCTCTCGCCCACGCTCTTGATGGAGCTGGCCATGGGGGCTTTTCTGGGGGTTTTTCGAGCCGGTCTGGAAGGGCGCGTGCCCCTGACGCGCGAGACGCTCATGGAAGCCGAGCGTTGTTGCTGGGAGGCCGTGCGCGCTTGAGCGGTTGCCGTTTGGGGGGAAGGGCGCACCGCTTTGTCCGTATATCGAATGAACGTTCAATCAACAGGAGGCCGACTCATGGACCATCGAAGCTTGAAAACCGTGCTCGTGACCGGCGCCACCGCAGGCATCGGGCGTCATCTGGCTCTGGATCTGGCGCGGCAGGGCCACCGCGTGTTCGCCAGCGGCCGGAACGAAGCCGCGCTGGCGTCGTTGCGTGCGGAGGCCGAAGACGGGGGGCTCGCCATCCAGACCCTGAAGCTCGACGTGACCTCGCCCGCAAGCATCGCAGCGGCCGAGCTCGCGGTGCGCGAGCTGACGGACGGCTACGGCGTGGACGTCCTCGTCAACAACGCCGGCTACGGACAGGGCGGCTCGATGATCGAGCTCGGCGACGCCGAGCTGCGCGCGCAGTTCGAGACCAACGTGTTCGGACTGATGGCGGTGACGCGCGCGTTCGCGCCCGGGATGCTCTCGCGCCGGCGAGGCTGGATCGTCAACGTGAGCAGCGTCGGCGGACGCGTCACGTTCCCCTTCTTCGGCGCGTATCACGCCTCCAAGTACGCGGTGGAGGCGCTGTCGGATGCCCTCCGCGCCGAGCTGCACGCGTTCGGGATCCACGTCGCCGTCGTCGAGCCGGGCCCGATCACGTCGAACTTCTCGGAGCGCGCGTTCACCTCCCTGCCGGCGGCGCAGGACACGTCTCCGTACGCCGTGTCGTACGCGCTCGCCGATGGCATCCGCGAGGCGTCGGACCGCGCCTCGTTCAGTCCTGCGCACGTCGCGCGCGCGGTTCGGAAGGCGATCGGCTCGCGTTGGCCACGCGCCCGCTACGTCGCTCCGTGGTTTCTCGCGCTGCCGCTGGCCCTGTTGCCGTTCACGCCGACACGCCTGCTCGACGCGCTGTTCCGCCGCGCCTTCGCGCTGCGTTCCAGGCCGGCGCCCGCGCTCGGGAGCACCGCGGCGGAGGGCTCGTGAAGCGGATCGCTCCGGGCGCGCTCGCGTTCGCCGCGGCTGTCGCCGTGACGACGCAGGCCGCGGCGCAGGCCCGCGGGGAGATGCAGAGCGATCTCCGCGGCTACTATCACGGCGAGCAGACAGCGGCGTACATCATCGGAGGCATGGGGCTCGCCGCCGCCGGCGGCGGCGCCTACCTCGTCACGAGGCGCACGGATTTCTCGCGAGGCCTGGGCTGGACGTGGGTGGCGATGGGCGGGCTCGAGGCCCTCGGGGCTGCCTTCTATTCCCTGCAGGTCGACGGGGAGCTCGATCACTACCAGCCAGCGCTGGCCCGCGACCCTGCGGCGTTTCGCGCCGAGGAGAGGGACCACCTGCGCGGCACGGAGTCGCGCTTCACCTACTACCGGGCCACGGAGCTCGGGCTGACGCTCGCCGGCGCGGGCATGCTCACGTACGGCCTGGTCGCCAAGCGCGACACCTGGACCGGAGTGGGTCTGGGGGGCGCGTCGCTGGCGCTGCCGCTCTTCGTGATCGACAGCTTCAACAACGCGCGAGCCCACCGCTACCTCGACCACGTCGAGAGCTTCAATCCGTCCGTGGGCGCGAGCGCCGGCGGCCTTTCGCTGTCGCTCTCCGGGCGGTTCTGAGCGGAAGCAGATTCGCCGCGCGCGCGAAAATCCGGGCGCGCGGAACGGTTTGGTTTCCCCGAAGAACGCGCTAGACTTGTTCGCGGGGAGGCCCCGGGGAGTACGGCCGTGACTGGGCTCCCGAGCGCTTCCAGATCGAAGGCAGAGAGATCTACACCTGGTATCCGCACGCCCAAGCGAAGAGCCCGCTCGCCACGGCGCTCGCCAAGCTGCCGCTGCGCGGCGCCGTCACGACGCGGAACTGGAACACCCGTGCAGAAGCTCTTCGAGTTGCTCGATCCGCGCTGAGCGGACGCTCCGAGCGCTTTTCGGTGGGCAGCGCGGGCGCGGCGGGCAGCGCGGGCGCGGTTCGCGCCCGCGACGAGCTGGACGCGCTCGGCGGCGTCATGCGCCCCGCCCAGGATGTAGCGCCAGAGCGCTTCCTTTCCCGCGGCGTCGCTAGCACTCGCCGTCGTGGCGGCGTGGAGCGAGAAGCCGCCCTCCACGGCGCACAGGCCCTTGGTGACTTCCAGGCCGCGGTCGCCGCGCAGCGTGATCGGCTCACGGCGGCGTAGCGCCGGACCGGCCGGAAGCGTGCCGAGCGTGGAGGCGACGGCGAGCTCCGCGAGCGCGGGCTCGCTGTCTGCGAGCTTGGCGTCGGCGCTGACGGTGTCGTCGGTGATCACGCCCTTGCGACGGAGGAGCACGAGGATGCGCGTGCGCGCGATCTGCAACATGTCGGCAACATCGTCGTGGGTGAGACGCGGCAGCGCACAGAACGAGAGCTCGCCGCCCTCCGCATCCTCCACGAACACCCCATCCAGTGCGCCCGTGTGGAAGTGCGGATTGAGCCTGAGGTCGCTCGAGACGCGCTGCACGGCGGTACCGGCGCCGCCCCTGCCGCCCTCGATGCCGCGCGCCCCGAGAACGGGACGCACGCCCGCGTCCGGCTCGGCAAGACGGCCGTCCACGAGATGGGCCACACGCTCGGCCTGACGCATTGCGCGAACCACGGCTGCCTGATGGCAGACGGCAAGGGCAGCGTGCTGACGACCGACGACGAGTACGACCTGTGCGACAAGCGCTGTCGCCCCCTGCTCGAGAAGGCCGGCTACATGCTCGGCAGGCGCGGCGGACGCACCCTGGCCGAGGCCGAAGTAGGGCTCAGCTGCAGAGCCCGTTGACGCAGCTCTGGCCGGACGCACAGACATGGCCGCAGAAGCCGCAGTTGGAAGAGTCGGTCTTCAGGTCGACCTCACACGCGTCGGAGGGATCGCAGTTGCAGTCGCCGTAGTACGGCGGGCACGCCGAAGATTGGCATTGGCCCTGCTGGCAATAGACGCAGGTACCTGGTTGCCCCGGAGCAGCACACGCGTTGCCGCAGCCGCCGCAGTTGTCGGGATCGCTGTCGACGTCGATCTCGCATCCGTTCGCCGGGTCGCCGTCGCAGTCCTCGAAGCCGGGATTGCAGGACTGGAGGGCGCAGCCGTCGTTCTGGCAGGTCGCAGTTGCGTTGGGCACGTCGCACGCCGCGCAGGACGCCGCGCCGCAGCCATGCGCGGGATCGTCGGTGGCCACGCAGTCGCCGCCGCACGCCTTCAGTCCCGGACCGCAACCGCCCCCGCCCGAGGCGCCGCCAGCAACGGCATCGTAGATCGCTCCGCCACTTCCGCCGGTGCCCGCAGCGCCCCCCGAGCTCGAGCCCGTCGTGGCGCGCCCGCCACAGCCGGCCAGGAACAGGCAGACGGCGATCACAAAGACGGAATTCGACGACATCTCGCTCGGAAGGATAACGCGACGTGGTGGCAGAGAGAAAGTGCCTAGTCCTGTCGATCCCGCTTGACGACCTTTGGCGCGGTCGCGCCCGCGAAATCGCAGCTGGCAGTTGAACGACCTCACGCTGCGCCGGTGCGAGGTCAGGAACGCGTGCCAGCGGTCAGACGATTGCGCAGTCGATCGTGCTCGCAGTCGCGCGTCTGCGCGTCGCCAGCGAGGCGTCAAAACCCCGTGGTATGCACGAAGCACAAGGAGGGACTCGTCATGATGGAAACATGCCAACGCGCCCATCACGCCCTGCTGCGCATCGCAAAGAGGCGCGCCGAGCTCGACCGCCGAGGAGGGCCGCTGGCTGCTTGTCGCCTATCGCGAGCACGCCCACGAGCGGCTCGGTTTTGGCAGCTTTGTCGAGTACATCGAGCGGCTGCTTGGTCATGGTCCGCGCACGACGCTCGAGAAACTGCGCGTGGCGGAAGCGCTGGAAGGCCTGCCGACACTGGACCAGGCGCTGGCGGAAGGCCGCGCGAGCTACGAGATCGCCATGACCGTCTGCGAGCACTGCGGCGCCGGAGAGCAACGGGGCAAGGGAGAGCCCGTGGTCGTCGGCGCCGAGGTCGTCGAGGTGGCGGGCTGCGTCCACAATGCGCAACTCCAGCCCGCCCGCAGTCCCACGCCACTCGGGGTTGCCGTTGAGCGTCACGCACTGGCCGGAGCCGACGGCTCCGCCGACTTGTTGCAGGATATCCTCGAGCATCACGGGCGGCGGAACGCTTGCACATGGTGCGCGCAATGCCAAGCGCTGCCTCGCAACGCCCGCGCGGACGGTCCTGGGTGTCGTCGACCGCGTGCGAGAGCAGATCGCGGGCGCGCTCGAGGAGGTCCACGTACTCCTGCGAAGCGGTGAACTGCACCTTGTAGCGTTGCTGCGCTGGCGCCTGGTCCCGCGCCGCCGCGGCACCCCCACCCACCCATCGCGCTTCGTCGTCGCTCCGCGTTGCGCCATCCGCGTCGCCCGCCCAATCTCCTGGTCGCGCTCCCGGCGGCAGCTCGCGCACCGGATTGAACGACCCGACGAATTCGCTCCACGTCGGATTGCGCGGCGTGGTCAGCTCCGGGCCGAGCGGTTCGATGCGCGCCGGCACATCCGGCAGCGGATCGAGCTCGCGCGCCAGCTTGGCGATCGCGCGCTTGGTGCGGAAGCGGTCGTGCGGCTGCGCCGCGCGGCGCCCGCGGAAGTGGGACGGCACCCGCAGCGTCGGACCGACTGGCGGCCGCGACGCTTCGCATGCCGTCGCGTCGCTACCCGGCCCATTCGCCTCCCGGCAAGTCTCCGAGCTCGGGATCGCCGGAGTCACCGCCCTTGCAGCGCCGGGCCCCAACTCAAAGTGCGGCGCGAGATGACAACCCGAGCCGAACAGTACTTTCTCGAGCAGCTTGCCCCTCACGGGACGGACGCCAAGGATGTCGTTGCCAGCGGGTACTTCCGAACGTTCATCCGGGACCGGTCGGGAAGGAGAGACCTGTCGGTCTTCGTAGATGCCGCGAAGGCGCTCGGACACTATCTCGCGCTGACCAACGACAAGCTCTTCATCGTCAAGACCCGTGCGCCAGCTACGTCGACCCCGCTACTCGAGAACCGGGGTGTGGTGGAGATCCCGCTTTCGCGAATCCGGCAAGCGACGCTCGAGACCGACCTCTTCTTGATCGAGTCCGATGTCGTGACGCTGCCGCTCCAACTCCAGGTGTCCAACAAGTCGTTTCCGGATCAGGAGCGGCTGTTGGAGGAGTTCGCGAAGAGATTCAACGTCGCCGCGTCCATCGCGTCGATCCGTGCAGCGCAGGCGAAGAAACGGTGGACAAGACTTGGATTGGTCGCTGCAGCGATCGCCGCAGTCGTGCTGTGGACCCTATTCAAGAACTGGAAGTGACCCTCCGCCGAGGACCAGCGTAGGCCGCTCGGCTCAGCCGGTGGTCCAGGTCGGGTCGGCGGCGGCTGCGGGGCCGCGCGCGGGGCGGACGACGAGCGCGATCGAATCCTCGACGTCCGGTGAGCCGGAGACCTTCGCGTGGAAGCGAACGGACCAGCCGATCTGCGCGTCGCGCAGGCTGAGGGTGCAGGGCGCGGCGCCCTCCGGCGGCATCGGAAGTGCGGCGGCGAACCAACCCGGCTGGCCCGGCTCGGCGACAAGCGGGATCGCTTGCTGGTGCACCACGTGCTCGCGCTGCTGCGAGAAGTTGTCGTAGCCGTACTGCTGGGCCAGCTCGCGCACGACCAGGGTCGCCTCCGCGCGCTCCACGCGAGCGTCGGGCGCCAGCTGCAGGCGGCAGCGTAACGCGCCCTCGACGGGCTCGACCTCGGCGTAGGCGTTCCCCGCGGCGCGGGTCGTGAGCAGCCCGAGCACCGTCCCGATCAAGGCGGAGGCGAGTGTGGAGCCGCTTCCCGCGGCCCCGCGCACCGGTGGGCGCTCCGGGGCTATGCTGTCGCTGGTCTTCCCTTGTGACGCGCTGTGGTGCTTCGACCCGTCTCACGGCGGAGAAAGATCATTCCGCTGGCAAGAGTGTTCCGGCATACACGTCCCCATCGACGGACCCGGACTCTGCGGGGTGGGCCGTACAGTTGACCTGGGAGGCGACCGGGTCGAGGGCCCGTCCGCGCCATGAGCAACTTGCCCGTTGCAGGCGCTCACTCCCAGCAAGCAACACGTGAATATCGCTCGCCCGGTGAAGCGGCCGCGACCGACGCGGAGCGGGCCGGGGCAGGTGCGTGCTGCGTAGCACGATAGTTGCGGGGGCCCGCTGACGTGGAGCGGCTGCCAGGACCTGCGGGCCGGTAGCCAGATGTCCGCTCCCAGCCTGCACCCGTCGCGGGTGCATGGCCCGCGCGATTACGACGAATCTCGTCAGCCTGCTCGCTTGTCTCGAGGCCGGCCCGTCGCTAACCTTGGAATACTCCATGCGCCCGATGACGACCGACCTGAATCGCGGGGACCGGCGCCCATATTTCTTGTGGGACGAGGACGTCTCCATCGACGAGCTTCGCGCCGCGCTCGCCGGGAATCAGGGCCCGGAGGAACGACTGCGCCTTCTCGGCAAGCTCCTGCGCGAGGCGCGGGATACGGACGTTCTGGGAGTTCGTTGCCCCACAGGACGTCGCGCGCGCCCTTCCCGACCTGCGCCGGCGTCTCGGCCGCCGGCGTCGCTTCTGGGAGTTCCTGATCGAGGGCTGGCGACAGGACGGCATCCTGAAGGACTAGCCCGATGACTGAAGGCGCTGCCCACGAGCTGACGGCGCTGCAGCGCGACGTCCTTCGCGCTTTCTTCGAGCGCGACCGTGGTTTCTTCCTTACTGGCGGCGCGGCACTGGTCGGCTTCTACCTGCACCATCGTGACACCACGGATCTCGACCTGTTCTGCACCGACGACGATGCGTTCGAGCGCGGGCGCTTCGCGTTGGCAGGCGCCGTCGCGAAGCTCGGGGGCACACTCGCAGTGGTCCAGGACGCACCGGACTTCAAGCGCTTCAGTGTCACGCGCGGTGACGAGATCGTGATTGTCGACCTGGTGCGGGATCGCGTACCGCAGACGCACGCCCGGAAGAACGAGCTGGACGGGATCCTCGTGGACCCCGTGGACGAGATCGTCGTGAACAAGTTGACGACCATCGCCAGCCGGATGGAGGAGCGCGACCTGGTCGATCTGTTCCTGCTCGAGCGAGCGGGATACCGCGTGGACGACCACCTCGATGCCGCTCTCGCCAAGGACGGTGGTTGCACACCTGCGACGCTCGCTTGGCTCTTGAGCGAGATCGAGATCCCGGATTCGGCGCCCCTCCCCGGCAACGTAGACGCGGTCGAGCTCCGCGAGTGGATTGGGAAGCTGGTTGTTCGACTACGGAGCGCCGCGGTGCCGAGGTAGGAGCGCTTCCCCGGCGCGCTCGCCGCTTCCTGCGTCTTGGCGACGGACCACGGCGAGCACTCGCTCTTCGATCCCGGCCAGCGGCTACGGGCGGTACACGCAACCAGCCGGCGCGGGCCCTTGGGCTCCACCCCACACGATCATCTCGGTTCCGGTCCAGACCGCGTAGTGGCCTGCGCGCGCTCCAGGCGTCCCGGGCTCCAGGGCTCCAGGGCAGTCCATTGGCCGGTCGCGGGGTCGTAGGAGGCCCCGTCGTCGAAGAAGGTCGATCCGTCCCTTCCCCCGAAGATGATCATCTTGTCGCCCGTCCAGACGGCGGAGTGGAGCGAGCGCGCTTCCGGCGCGCCCGCCGAGGCCGGAATGGGCGTCGTTACGGACGATCCCGGCGTGAACAGCACGCCGGTGCCGTCGTAGGTCGGCGGGGTGGTGCTGAGCGAGTTCGGCGCGGTCCGTCCGCCCTCTCACGCACGTTGGCACAGAGGGGACCCACAGGTAGACAGGGCTGGGTGTGTAGGACCGCGTCCCGCTGCCGCATCCCACCACGAGTGCCGCAGCGGCCAGCAACAGCGCCACACCACGATGAAGCAATCACTGCTCAGCGCTATTTCGCACGACGCAGGCGAGTAGGTCTTGCAATCCTCTCCCGCGCGAGCGGTCGCGCTCCAGTCCCTGCCCTGTACGCGTGAGGAGGAACTCATGTCGAGCGCGCTGTAACATGCGTTCCATACCATATTGCCGATTACGTACGGCCCGTTCTGTCAACGCCCAGACTGCGAAGCCGATCCCCGGGCTATGCTGGAAGCGAGGGGGATGCGCGCGATGGTGTTGGGGATGCCGAGCCCGGCGTCGCGCGGGATGTGCACCAGCGACCAGATCTCGGCGTTCACGACGCCCCACGGATTCATCCAGCCGTGCCCCGCGCGCCCGGAATCGGCACATCCATTGCTGGACAAGTTACGCCGCGACGAGTACCCACGACAGCCGTCACTTCGTCAGGTGCGGTGCCTTCTCGTCGGCCTGCCAGTGTGCGACCGTAACGACTTCGCCCGCGCTCGTGCCCTGGGATCCGTCTCGTTCCTGCAGGACCACCAGATTGGCGATCAACTCGCCGTCTGCGCTGCTACGGCCGACGCTGCCAAATCCGCCGAGCCTCAAACTGTCGCGGGCCCCGCCGTTGGCCGAGATCGCGAAGCTTCCGGTCAAGCGTGATCGCACCCCTCGGAAATGCCTCGTCACGATCAGGATGTCCGGCAGACTGCGGCTGAAGTGCTGCAGTAGGGCATGGGGGTGAAAGTGTGGGCATAGTCAATTGTTCGCTCGTATCGGCCTACCCCTCGGGCACTCCCAGCAGTCCCGCGCACATCCAGATCCGACCCAGCTGGTTGATGAAGATGAGCGTCGTGCCTGTGCGTGAAACGACACCGTTGAGCTTGCGCAATGCCTGGCTCATCAAGCGCGCGTGCAGCCGCAACGCCGCCTTTGCTGGATGCTGCCGGTCATGCTCCTCGGGGGCGGTTCGGTGTTCGCCTACGCCGCAAGCCGCTGGGCGAGCGCGCTGGCGCAGCGGCTCAGCCTTCCGGGTCCGGATTCGCAGGCGGCATCCTGAGCGCGCCGCGCTCTTCCGCCTCCTCGAGCGCGCGTGCGATCCTCCGGTCGTCGATCTCGTCGGCTGACGCGGCATCCAGCGCGATGCGGAGGTGCGGATCCGCCGACGTTGCCGCGGCAACGCGGATGCGGCGTCGGGCCTCGTCATCGCGGCTTCTCAGCGCGAGCGCCGCGGCGACGCGTCGCTCCAGCGGCGCGTTCGGATCGGCCAGAACATCGTCGAGCTCGACCTGGCCTAGCCCGGCGCTGCGGAATCCGGCTTCGCCAAACGCCGGATCGCCGAGTGCCGTTCGCCACTCCTCGACCGATCGCCCTTTCCTGTCGAGCGCGTCGAGCGGCGGCGCGTCCACCGCGGCCGCCGCCGCGCGCCCGCGCTCGATGTGGTCGAAGAGCGCGTCCACCTGGTCGTGGGACTGCCCGCTGGCGAACAACCTCACCTCGCCCGAGGTCGTTCCGAGCACGACGACCCCACCCTTGAAGATCCCGGTATCAGCCCCATGCTCGCGCTTCGCGCTGGTGATCGAGGAGTACGGAATGAACTTCGGGTGGAGGACTCCGGTGATGCGAATGCCGTCCAGGCCGACGGTCGCGTTCGGCCGGAACCAGACGCCGCAGACGGTCGCAACCAGGACCGACAAGGTCATGGAGATTGTGAAAGCGTAGAGCGGCCCCACGATGTGGAGCACGTTCATCGGCAGCAAGGTGCCGAGCCACACGACGCACCACGCGACCAGCACGTTGGCAAACGTATCGATCGCGCCGCGAAGCGGCACCCGGAGCGTGCGCTGCTCCAGCGTGACGCCGAGATGCTGCAGTATGCCGTTGGCGTAGCCGCCCTCCAGCGTCGCTTCGATCACTGCGCCGCCTTCCAGTCGTAGCACCAGGCGATCAGGCGTCGGTGCGTACCCGTCCTCGATATGACCCGCTCGCACCACGCGCGCAGGGCGCAAGGCCATCCTCGGCGCACGGATCTTGATCGCGCGTTCGGCAAGCTCGATCGCGTGACGCGATCCCAGTTGGGAGTCGCGGAGAACCAGGCGCGCCAGGATCGACGCAATAACAAGGAAGAAGAATAACTCCAGGGGTATCTTCGCGGCTTCTCCCGCGAGCGCGAAAATCCCCAGCACGAAAAGCATCGGCAGGCACACCACCAGCGCCGATATGGCCAGCGCGCGCACAAAGCGCCCCGGCCGCACCTGGATGCTACGGCACGCGATCACCAGGTCAGTATATGTCGCGACGAAGCCACCGCGCGCCGCGCGAGGTGATACCTGGACTCCGTCCCGGAAAACGACACGCCGGAGTGGCTCAGCCCGGACGGCTGCCGGATCTACATCGCAAGCAAGCGCGACAACGCTACCTGCCATATCTACGTCGCCCAACGCGGCCATTGAGCGACCCGCGACCGAGGGCCAGGAAGTCCAACCCCATTCCCGAAGTGTGCGCCTGGCGGCAGAGCCGGGACAGTGGAGCGGGGGTCAACGGCGCGGATCGGCGCGGACAGGCTGGTGGAAGGGCGTAACCACCGGGAATCAGTGGACATAACGCCCAGACTGCGAAGTCGTCCCCGGGCTATGCTGAAACGTTACGATCGGATCCCTTGTCTGCCATCGAAGGCGCGGCACTTCACGGGGCCGGGCGACTTCTACACCAGTGTGATCGCGAAGCTTTTCTCTGGAGAAGGGCTCGGCAAGCGGGCGCTCACGTACGAGATAGGGGCTCATCTGCCGTTGTGGGTGCAGGTGCGCACTGGGTGAGGACGCTGGCGTTTCCACAAAGCGACGATTTCACGCAACCGCAACCGCGATCGTCCGACTGGCGGCTGTGCCCCAGCGACCAGGAGCCCTAGAGGAGCCTGTGTCGGCTACCTGTCGTGGCTACTCCTCGCGTCCGCCGCAGAATCCCTCGGGAATCCGCCGCGCACAAGACTTGAACGGCGCGGCGCGATCGGGCACATCGCGCTCGTGCTCGACGCCTTGGTTCATCGCTTTCGCGACGCCATGCGCGATGTAGCGGAACGCGTGGCAGCGGTGGTGCGGACCGGCACACGGCCGAGCCCGGGCCCTGTCATCAGCGGGCTGCTCCGCGACGTGGCACGTTCGCGCAGAGAGCTCATCGCGGACAACATGCTGCTCCGTCAGCAGCTCGTCGTCGCGGCACGGCGGGTCAAGAAGCCGAGGTTCGCGGCGCACGAGCGCGGGCTTCTCGTCGCGCTCGCCCATTTCGTGCCGCGGTGGCGTGACGCCGTGCTGCTCGTGAGGCCAGAGACGATCCTACGCTGGCATCGGGCAGGCTTCAGGCTGTTCTGGCGGGCAAAGTCCACGGTGCGCGCGCGTGGCATGCCGACCCGACGCACGCCGCCGGAGACGGTCGAGCTCATCCGGAGGCTGGCCCAAGAGAACCCGCTCTGGGGCGCCGAACGGATCCGCGGCGAGCTGCTCAAGCTCGGCATCCGCGTGGCGAAGCGCACCGTCCAGAAGTACATGCGCCAGGTACGGGGGCCGCGGCAGTGGGGGCAGAGCTGGTCGACGTTCCTCGGGAACCACCTGCACCAGAGCTGGGCGTGCGACTTCCTGCAGCTCTACGACATCTGGTTCCGGCCCATCTTCGCGTTCTTCATCGTCGAGCTCGGCTCGCGCAGGGTCGTGCACGTCGGCGTGACGTGCAGTCCCAGCGCGACGTGGGTCGCCCAGCAGCTCCGCAACGCGACGCCGTTCGCCGCCGGGCCGCGGTTCATCATCCGCGACAAAGACGACAAGTTCGGGCCCGACTTCGAACGCGCAGCCAAGGCAGCGGGTATCCGGGTCCTCCGCACCGCGGTGAAGGCCCCGCGCATGAACTCCTTCTGCGAGCGGTTCCTCGGCAGCGTGCGGCGCGAGTGCCTGGACCACGTCATCGTGCTCGGCGAAGCGCACCTGCATCGTGTGCTGCGCGAGTATTGCTTTGCGTACTTCAATCGGGCGCGGCCTCATCAGGGCATCGGACAGCTCGTTCCGATCGATTCGTCATCCGGCGGAGCAGGAAACGGGGCGGTCACCGGGCGCGCCATTCTGAACGGGCTTCATCACGACTACCGGCGAGCGGCGTGATGCTGCCGCTTTCATGCGCGCGGATGATTCGGCTAGCCAGCACAGGGGCGACAACCTCGGCGTCCTGCGTGCGTGCCCGGAGCGCGCGCGTCTTTTCGCTCATCGCCTCTTCGCCCGTGCCGTCGGCACGACGCGCGATCTGTCGGAGCAGCGGCCACTGGGGTGAGGACCATGGCTGCCCACCCTAGGGCAGTCGTGCCGGCCTCGGCAACGGGTGAAAGTGCTGCAGAGCCCGGCCGTACTCGCGCTGCGCCTCGGGGTGGGCGGCTGCGGGAAGCTCCACGCGGCTTGCCGATCCGTGCCGCGAGCAATTTCCCCCGAGCCGGATCGCGGGAAGGGCCGCACACAGGAGTGTGGAAGCGCCAACCCTGCCCCTGCCGCCTCCCGATCGCGCCTAAGAGCACGATGCCGACGCGAGCTCCAGCCCGTACCACATGCCGCGCAGCGACGGGCTGCCGATACTGGACTTGTCGTTGCCCAGCGGCAGAAGCACGTAGCTGGTTTCGCCCACGGCCTCGAACACCAGGCCCTGGCTCGGTCGCGCCGACAGCGACAGCGTCGCCAGCGGCCAGCCCCATGGAGCGATGGTCGACGTCCCGGCTGTCCGCGCACCGGCGAGGCCGACCGAGCGCGCTGCTCCAACGCGCAGACCGCCGCCGATGCGCACCGAGAACCAGTCCCAGTTCTGGTGCAAGTAGACCGAGCTGCCGAGCGTGGCGGTCTCCACCTGGTAGCGCCCGGCCGTCGTACCCAGCTCGCCGCGATCGATCACTGCGTCGAGCGACCAGGAGACGTGGCGCATGGGTTCGTCGCCCAGCCGACGCCGCCGCCCCAGAGCGCTCCGGGATGCGAGAAGAAGGCGCGCTGGGATATCACCGCCAGTAGCCGGAACGGGCGCCGCGGTGGAGGCTTCTTCCAGGGCTTCTCGATAGAAGGGACCGGCTGCCCGCCCCGCCCTGTTACCCGGTCGCGCGCAGCTTCGCGCGCCGCGGCCGGTGGCGGCGGACCGGCTGGCTCCACCTGTGGATCGGGATTGGTCTCGAGCTCGCTCCAGCTCGCGAGCACCAGCTCCGACGTGGCGATCGCGATCAGCCGCGCCCTGGCGTTGGGCGCCGCTGCGCCCACGTTGATGTGGCGCGTGACGATTCTTGCGACTCAGCGGATCCTGCACGCGCAGCTCGGCGTCGTGGTCGTGGCATACGACGACCGCCGTGGTCACGCCCGGACCGGGCGCGTCGGCCAGCTCGGCGCCCAGCTCGGCGGCGAGGATGCGACGCACCGCTGGCACCGACAGGCCGCTGCAGCTCTGCAACTCGAGATCGACCTCCGGGGCCACCTGCGCCCGCGCCTGGGCCGCAAGAAACGATACGCCCACCAGCACCAGCACCGGGATCGGCCAGGCCTTCACGCGGCGATGGTAGATCAACCGGAGCCGATTTCCGAAACAGCGACGAGCCGGAATCGTCCGGACATGTGACTACTGAGTGGAAAGTGCGATTTCCGCTGTCCGTTCTGCTAGCCGGAGTAGTCCTGGTCACTCCCCGGGTTGGCGCAGCCCAGCCGGGGCCGGCGGAGGAAGCCATCCACGTGGCAAACCCGCCCACGCTCTCGGTCGGTCTGCAGGGCTACGCGGGGATGGGCGTGCTCGCCAACAGCGAGCGCGCGGATGCGTATGCCCTGGGCGGCGGCGCGCTCGAGGTGCGCTCGAGCTACTTCCAGCTCGGCGGCTTCGCCGAGGCCGGCGAGCTACCCCAGGACACGCTCCGGAGCTACGGCGGCTTTGTAGGAGGCTGGCTGCCGTTCGCCCACTGGGTCACCTTCGACGCGGCGCTCGGCGCAGGCCGCCACACGTATGTCAACACCGACGCGCGCTACGGCCCCGGTGGCTACTCGCTCGGCAGCTGGTTCGGCACGCTCAGGCTCGGCGTCTCCGATTGCTCGCACGGCATCCTAGGCGCGCTACTGGGGAGTGATGCTGCTCGCTTCGCTCGACCTGGACCGTCACTCGATCCACTGGCGCTACGGAACAGCCGACAACCGCCAGGAAGTCACCGGCGTACGCGCCAGGTCGGGGGCTTCTCGCTCGGCGTCGCATTCACCGTCGGCTTGGACGGCTCCACCCGCAGCGAAGCTACGACACCCGCCCACGGCATGGAATGAAGCGAGGCCGCCTCCGGCGTGGAAGCGGCCTCGCAATGTCGGTGTGTCGGCCCGACTAGCCGTGACGCCGACGCCGGCGTTGCTCGAGCAAGCCGACCGCCCCGAGCAGCAGGAGCGCGCCACTGCCACCCGGCGTCGGAGCGCCGTCTGCCATGTGGCAGCCGCAGCCGCCCTTGTTGCCGGAAGTCGCCGCCGCCGATCCGCCGCCGCCATCGACGCCGCCATCGACGCCGATACCGCCGGCGCCAGCCGATCCGCGCTGCCCGAGAACCCACCGGAGCCGCCCGTCGCCGTGCCGCCGGAGCCGCCCGTCGCCGGCGCCGCCGGAGCCGCCCGTCGCCGTACCGCCGGAGCTGCCTGTCGCCAGACCGCCGGAGCCGCCCGTCGCCGTACCGCCGGAGCCGCCCATCGCCGTACCGCCGGTGCCGCCCGTGCTTGTCGTTCCGCCGGTGCCGCCCGTGCTTGTCGTTCCGCCGGTGCCGCCCGTGCTTGTCGTTCCGCCGGCGCCGCCCGTGCTTGTCGTTCCGCCGGTGCCGCCCGTGCTTGTCGTTCCGCCGGCGCCGGCTGTACCGCCGTCGACGCCGCAGCCGCTGATGAGCGTGTTGCTGCAAGTGTTGGTGGCGGTGTCGCAGGTATCGGTGGTGCAGGCGTTGCCGTCGTTGCAGTCCGCATTCGAGGTGCAGCAGCCTACGACAGCGGTGTTCGAGCACGTGCCCGAGTTGCAGGTGTCGGTGGTACAGGCGTTGTTGTCGTTGCAGCCCGCATTGCTGCTGCAGCAGCCCGCGATCGCCGAGTGCGAGCACGTGTGGTTGGCTGGATCGCACACGTCCGCGGTGCAACTGTTGCCATCCGAGCAGTCGCCATTCGTCAGGCAGCAGCCCGCCACGACCGTGTTGCTGCAGGTCCCGGTCGCGGTATTGCAACGTATCTGGGTGGTGCAGGCGTTCTGGTCGTTGCAGTCCGCGTCGCTCGCGCAGCACCCCGTCTTCGCGGTGTAGACGCACTGGTTGTTGGTGCAGGCCGCCGTCGTGCAGGTCGACGTGTTCGTGCAGTCGGCACCGCTCTGGCAGCACCCGGTGATCGCGCTGAACACGCAGGTGCCGGTCACAAGATCGCAGCTGTCGGCCGTACACGCATTGCCATCGCTGCAGTCGGCGTTCGAAGCGCAGCAACCGGCTTGCGGCGTGTGCGAGCAGGTGTGGGTGCTCGTGTCGCACACGTCGAGTGTGCAGGTGTTCGCGTCCGCACAGTCGCCGCTGGTATTGCAGCAACCGGCCACCGGCGTGCTCGTGCAGGTACCCGTCGACGTGTCACAGGTATTGGTCGTGCAGGCGTTGTTGTCTGCACAGTCCGCGTCCGTCGAGCAGCAACCCGCGACCTGCGTATGGGTACAGGTGTTGGTCGCCGTGTTGCACGTATCGGTGGTGCAGGCGTTGCCGTCGGCGCAGTCCGCGTTGCCGAGGCAACAGCCGCTGACCAGCGCGTGCGTGCAGGTGTGCGTCGTCAGATTGCAGCTATCCGACGTGCAAACGTTGGTATCCGCACAGTCGGCGTCCGTGTTGCAGCAACCCGTCGTCGCCTTGTTGACGCAGGTTCCGGTGGACGTGTCGCAACTGTCGGTCGTGCAGGTGTTGCCGTCGTTGCAGCTCGGCATTGGTCGCGCAGCAGCCGGCCTGGGCCGTGTGCACGCACTGCTTCGTGGTCGTGTTGCAACTGTCGGCCGTGCAGGTGTTGCCGACGTTGCAGTCGGCGTTGGTCGTGCAGCAACCGGCGAGAGCCGTGTGCGAGCAGGTATTCGTCGCCACGTCGCAGAGGTCGCTCGTGCACGCATTGCCGTCGCTGCAGTCCGAAGGCTTCGTACAGCATCCGGCGACGGCTGTATTGGTGCAGGTGTGCGTTGTCGTGTCGCAGGCATCGGTCGTACAGACGTTGCCGTCGCTGCACTGCACGTCGGTCGTGCAGGCGACCGCTGCTTGCTGGCTCGAGCCCAGCGGCGGGCTCTTGTCCTGCGAGCTACAGCCGAGCAACGCCACCGCGGCGAGGCTCGCAAGAATTGCTAGACGTTGGATCATTAAGGTCCCTCCTGGTCCTCGGGTGTGGTCCGCGCTGCTGGCCGCACGGACCTGCTTTTTGTCGGGCAGTGTCGCGGGAGGGCGCGGATGGCTCGGGAAACTTCCAGGGGGCCACGCCGTGCATTTTCTCGAGCCGTCCGGACACCCTGGGCACACTGCCTCGACACATGCCCCCACATCGTCGTCGTTCTGGTTCGCGATCCGCCCGCCTCCGGCTGCCGGGGCTTCGAACGATGCCACACTACTACTAGGTGCGGCGCTGGTGCTCGTGGCCTGCTCCGGCTCGCAGGCTAGTGCAGGCGGCGGCGGCACACAGACGTGCACGAACAGCGCGTGCTCGTGCAACGGAACCGCGTCGGTATCCTTTGCCAAGCAAGTCCAGCCGATCCTCTGGTCCACCTGCGCGGTGCAGGGCTGCCGCCGGTGGCGCGAACCCCGTCGCAGGCCTGGACCTGACTGCCGGCGCGGCGTACCAGAATCTGGTCGGCGTCGCGTCGACGGAATGCAGCACGATGCGGGTAACAGCTGGAGATCCGTCGAACAGCTACCTCATCCACAAGCTCGTGCGGGTTTTTCTGGATCTGCTCGGGCACGCAGATGCCGAAGGCCGGCTCCCTTTCCAGACTGACCTTGACCTGATCAGCGGCTGGATCTGCCAGCGGCGCAGCCGACAACTTCGGAGGGAGCAAGCTTATGGATCGTCGATCGAAATTCCTGCCCCTCGCCGCGCTGGCGGTCCTGCTCACCGTCGCGCTGGTCGCGTCCGCCAAGCTGAAGAGCATCGGCACACCGGACGTGCAGTTCCTTGCCGTCGGGCCGGCCGGTTTGAAGATCGACGGCCACTCGTCCCAGCTCACCGCCTCCGAGAAGGACGGCAAGCTCAACGTGTTCGCACGGCTCACCCACCTGGAAACGGGCATTTCGCTCCGCGACAAGCACCTGCGCCACTATCTCGACACCGACAAACACCCCTACGCAGTGCTCAGCGTCGAGCGCAGCAAGCTGAAGATGCCGGCCGACCACCAGGTCGCGCAGGCCAGCGCGACCGGCAGCTTCCGGCTGCACGGTGTCACCAAGCGGGTGGACTTCAAGTATCGCGCCAAGCGCATGGGTAGCGACTATCTCGTGCAGGGGCTCACCGAGGTCGACATCCGCGACTTCGGCATCGAGGTGCCCTGTTACCTGGGTGTGTGCGTGCACCCCAAGGTCAAGATCAAAGTCAAGTTCAAGCTCCGCGAGATGCAGTAGCCGTTCCTCTACGTGGCCAGCGCCCGGCAACGGGCTTGCGTTCGGGGTCCGGACCAACCGATAACCGGACCGATGCGTCGACGTGCTTCGCGTGGTCGGGGCCGCCCGTGCTCGAGCGGGCTCGGGCTGCTGTTGCTGCTGTGTGTTCCGGCGCTGGTCGTGCTGCTGCATAGCAGCGAGGCCCACGCCTACCCGTGGATGATCCGTCACGGCTACGGCGGTTGCAGCACCTGCCACATGGATCCCTCGGGCGGCGAGCTGCTCACGCAGTATGGCCGCGCGCAGGGTGATCTGCTGCTGCGCATGCACTACGGCCATGCCACCGCGAGTCTGGACACGCAGAAGCAGGACAGCGGCGGCTTCGACAGCTTCGACAGCTTCGGTAGCGATACCGGCGCGAAACCCAAGCCGAAGCCCGCTCCGCCTCCGCCCGAGGCGTCGGGGCCGAGCCCTAGCGCGGGTTTTTCTGGGGCTTGTTCAAGCCGCCGGACTGGCTGCTGCTGGGGGGAGCTACCGCCACATGACCGTCATCCGGCCCGCGCCGAAGTCTGGGCAGAAGGTGTTTGCGACGTTCCCGATGATGGCCGATGTGTACGGCGGGCTGCTCGTAGGCGGTTTCCGCGCCGAGGGCAGCATCGGAATAGCCAAGGTGCCCGCGGGCTCGCCGCACGCGCGCGCCGCGCAGATCACGACCAACCAGGGCAACCAGCTCAACCTGATCTCGCGCACGCATTGGTTCGGGGTCGTTTGCCCACGACAAGTACCTGGTGCGCGCCGGTCGCATCAATCTGCCGTTCGGTGCGCGCATTCCGGAGCACATCATGTGGGTGCGCGCTGCGACGCGCACCGACCGCGAGTCCGATCAGCAGCACGGCGTCGCGTTCGCGTACAACGGCGACGTGTTCCGCGGCGAGCTGATGGGCATCGCGGGCAACTACCAGATCAATCCGGATCGCTTCCGCGAGCGCGGCTACAGCGGCTACCTCGAGTGGATGCTCGCGGACCAGGCAGCGGTCGGCGTGAGCAGCCTGGTGACGTACGCGCGGGCAGACCAGAGCACGCTGGAGACCGCAGGTACCCTGCGCCAGGCGCACGGTCTCTTCGCGCGTTAGGCTCGTGCAACCGGTGGTCGTGCTGGCCGAGGGCGACGCGCTCATCAAGTCCCGCCACGACCTCGGCTACGTCGGCTTCCTCCAGGCGGACTACGAGCCTGTGCAGGGGCTACATTTCGTCGCCACCGGCGAAGTGCTCGACGAAGGCTTCGAGCCGGGCCTGGGCGCGCTGCGCGCTCCCGGCTTCGGCAAGCCGCGCTTCGGGGGTTGGCTGAGCGTGTTCTGGTTCTTCCTGCCGCATCTCGAGGCGCGGCTCGACGGCGTGGTCCGGCAGAACGACTCGTTCGAGCTCTTGACCCAGCTGCACGTCTATCTGTGACCGCGGAGAGACGATCATTGCCGGAACAATGTCAGCATCTCCGGCTGCCTTCGCGGCGCTTGTGGCAGCGGCATTCGTGCTGCTTCCGGCGCAGAAGGCTGCGGCTAGCCCTACCTATCCCGGCCAGTTGCAGCAGGACCTCGGGATGCCCTGTGCCCCGCCCTGCACCGTCTGTCACCGCGACACCAACGGCGGCATCGGCACCGTCGTCAAACCCTTCGGACAGGCCATGCTCGGCGCGGGAGTCAGGCCCCAGGGCCTCGCCGCCGCGGAACAGACGCTGGAGAAGAACGCCACCGACAGCGATTTCGACGGCGTGCCGGACATCCAGGAGCTGCGAACACGGGAGCGACCCCAACGGCGCCGGCGGCAACCTGTGCAGCGAGGGCCCGGCCTATGGCTGCGGCGCGCACATCGCGCGCGGCGGCGTGGCAAGCCTCGGCGCGCCGCTGGCAGCGATTGCGGGTATCGCGTCTCCTGGTCGGGCTGCGTCGGCGGCGTTGACGTCCTGCTCGCGATTTCGCTGCGGCTGGGCCGCTCGCAACAAGAGCCGAGGTGCATCATGAGACGAGAGACGTTTTCCCGCAACCCGTCGAGCTCCGGTCTCGCGCCGTTCTTGCTCGCCGCGCTCTGAATAGCGAGTGTCGGAGTTCTCCAGCTCGCAAACAGACCATTCCCGGTACGCAAGGTGCGCCCTGCGTGGACGGTGACCTCTGCGACTACGGTCTGACGTGCGTGTCGGGTACCTGCCAGCCCGGCTCGTGGGGAATCAGCGCGGGCGGTGCCAGCGGAGTCGACGGCGGCAGGGAGCGGCGGCACACAGGCTGATGGAGCGGGCGAGAGCCAGCGGCGGGAAGCTGGCGGCAGCACCGCCAGCGGCCGTGTGGAACCGCCAGCGGTGGAACCGGAGGCGCAGGCGCCACCGGCGGGACGAGCGCCACCGGCGGGAGCGGGTGGCACGGCTCCCACCGGCGGGACGGGTGGCCACCGGCGGCACGGGCGGGACGGGGCCAGCGGCGGCACGGGCGGGACGGGCAGCACCGGCGGGACGGGTCGCCGCCGGCGGAACAGGCGGTACAGGCGGTGCATCATGCGTCGGACTGCCGGCTCCTGGTGGTCGCTGCAACATTGGTTTCTGCTACTGCGCGTCGACAAGAACGAGTGCTACCCGCACTGTGCGACCGCGGAACTACTGCCCCGGAACCCTGCAATGCAAATGAGCGGCGTCGTCTATTCCATCGCTTGCTGATCGCTGGTATCGGTCGCGGCAAGCGGTCTGGTCATGGCGGCGAGCTACTCGAGCGGGCAACAGCCGGCGCCCCAGCCGGCACGTCCTGTAAACCGGTCCTGCGACTCAATCCGTACGCAGCTCTTTTCGACACAGTCGTCGCTCTCGGGCGGCGCGTGTCACCGCGGCGGAGCACTCCCGCACGGGTCGCCATGAATATGTGGACCGCCGACCTCGAGAGTCTGCTGGTGAACGCGCAATCCGGTACCTGCACCAGTTGACTGCTCATCAGATCCAGGACGGCCGCGCCGGAACAGTCCCCTGCTGTGGCCGAAGCTGTACTCGGACTAGCCGCCGTGCGGAGCGACGATGCCACTGGGCAGTCGCATCTTCCGGCGACCCAGCTGGCGTGTGTTCGCGATTGGATGAAGAACGCAGCCCGCGCGGCGTCGCGCGGCCAGGCTGCGAGTTGTGTGGCAGGAACAGCGTACCGTGGACCTGAAGTTACCGACGCGAGCCACTGCGGCGAGTGCGACACGGCCTGTCCGGCTGCGAATGCTGCGTGCGTGGACGACGCGGGGAGGTGCAGCGGCTCGGGCAACCCTGACCGCGTGCGGCGCGCACTGTGTCGACGTGGAGGCGGACGCCAGCACTGCGGAATGCGTGCGAGGCCCTGCCCGAGCGGGGCGCTGTGCAACGTGGGACAATGCGTCTGCCCTCTCGGGGCTGGACGTGTGCGCGGCAGCGCTATCTGCACCGATAGCGAGCTCTGACGCCGCCAACTGTGGCGGCTGCGGGAAGGGCTGCGCGTCCGGCGAGGTGCTGCCTGAACGGCGCCTGCGCGACCGGCTGCGGGCTGGCTGACCCAGTGCGGGCTCCTGCTGCGCGGACACTGAGAGACGGCAGGTTCAACTGCGGCGCTTGCGGCAAGACCAGTGCTCGCTCGGTGCGTCGTGCGTCGGCGGGACGTGCGCTTGCCCGCTGCCGGCGACGTTTGAGCTGCGACAACACCTGTCTGAACACGTACTCGGATCCGGCCAACTGCGGCGCCTTGCGGGAGAGCTTGATCAAGCGGGCTGGTGTGCAAGCCCGGTCGAAAGCGCGCCTGCGCGAACGGCAGAACGCCGTGCGGCGGAAAGCTACATCGACACGAACGCTGATCCCTGTTCGAAGCTGCGGCAGCTGCAGTGTTGCGTGCGGCGCGGGACAGACCTGCGCGAGCGGGAAGTGCGCGTGTGCGGCAACTGGCGGCTCGGCTTCGTTCGCCGACCGAGGTGCGGCCGATCTTCACGTGAAGCTGTCGCGTTTCCATGAATGCCGCCACAGTGGATAGAAGCCGGGCGAAGGACATGAATCTGTGTGCGGGCGACGCGTACAAGAACCTGGTCAACGTGGCATCGAAGGAATGCAGCGGCGGAAGCTTGCGCGTGGCGCTCGAGGACCCCTCGCAGAGCTACGTCATGAACGAGCTGCTCGGCGTCTCCCTGTACTTCGGCACGCAGATGCCGAAGGTCGGCGCCGGCAGCTGCGCCAGTCGCAGCTTGACCTGATTGGCTTTCGCTGGATCTGCAGCTGGCGCGCCGAACAACTCGGCTGATCTTGAGCCACGCCGGTCGCTCGCGACCACCACTTGATGAACCCGATCCTCGCCGAGGTCCAGCCGGCGCAGCGGAGAGCAGGGGCGCCGGCGCCGTTCCCGGGCCGTGCCTGCCTTCTCCGCGGCTGGAGGATGTGTGAGTCGCTTCTTCTTCGTCCTTCGAGTCGCTGGCGCGGCGGCCGCCGGTGCAGCGAGGCGCCAGTTGCAGCCGCTGCGACAACCAGTGCCGACGCAGGCGAATGGTGCCGGTGGGTGCCTGCAGCAGCGGCGGGCGTAGAAGCCGGCGCGAGAGCTGGCCTGACGCTTCCGGAGGCGACCGCCTGCACGCCGGCGGCGTACAGCCCGCGCGGCTGCGAGATGCAGACGGTGTTGAAGACGATCTACTACGGCAAGAAGATGCCAAGGCGGGCGAGGTGTGCCAGCGACGACAACGATGGTGTGCCGCACACAGCCCTGCACGCTCCAGACGACCCTGCCGCCCAGGGTGGACCTGCGGCCGAAGTCTCCGACGGCTCGACGACGCTCGACTGCGGGCGACTGCGCCGATCCGGAGGCCTGCGGCGAAGCGAACCGCCGGAAGTCGATGCGCTCACTGCCTCGGGCATTTCACTTCCCCGCTCGAGCGAGACTACGAGCAGCGTCCCGACGGTACGGCGGAACGCTCGACTGCGAACTGCGGCGCGCCTGACGTCCGGCGGACACAGTTCGACAATGTATCCCGCTACGCCGAGACGACCTCGTAACAGCGCCCAACTGCGGCGTTGTCTCCGACGAATGCGGTTACGCTGGAACTGTCGGCGCATCACCTCCGAGACGTGCGGCGGCGGCGGCGAATCGAGGTGTGTAGGTGCACCGCCCTGCGGTGTGGAGCGGCGGATGCCGCCGGTCACCCGCAACGATGTCAGCGGCACGATCGACTGCGGCAGTGCGGCGCGGACTGGTGCGTCGACGTGTGCACGCCTCGCCGTCGGCTCGCGCCTATCGACGGCTGTTCCTCGACCGCGCGACGATCCACGTGCGCCGCAACTTCAACGATTCATCGACGTATGACGCGCTGGCCCGTGCAGTCGCTGCCCCGCCGCACGTGTTTCCTCGCTGACAGGTCGCCACGGTCCACGGCGCCACCGGCCCGCCGCAGGTCGACACGCTCGTCGAGGCGGCGCAGCGACTGGCGCGCGCTCGTGCCGCCGGGCGACAGCTCCACTCTCGCACTACTTCCGCCCGGTGCAGACGACGCCGCGCATGCGCCACAGTTGGCACGGGCGAGTCGTCAGGCCCGCGCCGGCCCCACCCGCAGCGATCATTGACCGCGTTGACGAGGCGCGCGACCCGCCCGGCGCGCGAGCTCGCCGCTCGCGCGACTCTTCCCGCCGAGCCGCCGCAGGTCGGCGACGCTGCTGGTGGAGACGCACTTCCATTGCACTCGAGCAGCGCCCCAGGCGCGCGCAGCTGCCCCCGCTGCAAACCCTGCGGTCCGCGAGCGTTGTACAGGCGGTTCGCCGCGTTCGCCGGTCGACGCCAGCGCCGAACGCGGAGCCGTGCCGCACCTGCGCGCGCCGAGCTTCCCGCCCACTGCAGGCGACCGAGGCGGGCAGACGTCCACAGGCTGCCACAGTTCCGCCGGATCAGTGCCGAGGGTGACTCCAGGCCGCTCGCGCGGCTGGTCGTGCCCGGAACCACAGCTGCGCGCTGCACGTTCCAGCCGTCCACACCTGTCCGAGCCGGCAGGCATTGCCACCAGTGCCGCAGTTGCCTCCGCTGGTGGGCGAGGTCGACGCCGGTACCGCCCGCGATTCCGTGCATGCCGAGCGGACAGCGCATCGCCGCTCTGGCGTGCCAGCACCCCACGCGCGGTGCCAGCCGCTGGCAGCTCGCCGGATCGACGGTGCGCAGGTCGACGGCAAGCGCCGTTGCATTCCACGAGCGGAGCCGAGCAAGCTGCCAGGCAGGTACACGTCGTTGCGGCCGGCCTGACCCGCCTGGCACTGCGTGCCGGCAGCACCGGCAGTTGGCCGGGTCATGTGCTAGTGGCGGTACAGGTGCTGCCGCAGAGCGTCTGTCCGACCGGACAGGTGCACGTGCCACCCGTACAGGCCGCACCCGCGGGGCAGACCGTCCCGCAGCTTCCACAGTGCATCGCGCTCGATGAAAGATCAGCGCAGGCTCCGTTGCAGCTCGTCTGGCCGGCAGCGCACTCTGCGCTGCACACCCCCACGCTGCACACCTGACCCGCCACGCACACGTGGCCGCACGCGCCGCAGTTCGCCGGGTCCTCGGCAAGCGTCACGCAGACGCCGTTGCAGGCGGTCTGGCCGGGCGCGCACGCGCAAGTGCCGCTGGTGCAGCTTTTCCACCCTTGCAGGCGTTGGCGCAGCTTCCGCAGTGGTCCCGGTCGGAGACAGGTCCACGCAGCTTCCGTAGCAATTCGCCAGTCCGGAACCGCAGCTCGTAGCGCAGTGCCCCGAGTTGCACACCTGGCTTACTCCGCACACGTTTTCGCAACTTCCGCAGTTCAGCGGATCGGTAGCAGACGTCGTGCAACTGCCGCTGCACTCCGTCTGACCCGGACGGCACACGCACGCGGACAGGACGCAGCTCTGGTCGCCGGGGCAGGCGGTGCCGCAAGCACCGCAGTTGAGCGAGTCGGAAGTCAACGAGACGCACTGTCCGTCGCAGCAGGTCTGTCCGTTGCCGCAGGCGACGCAGCCGCCCTCCTGACCGCGTCGGAGGCGTCAGGCGGCACCACCGCGTCGGTACCCCCAGCTCCGCCCGCATCCAGAGTTCCCGCGTCGGCGCCGCCCGCAGAGCCATCCGCGTGCCCCTGGGCGGGCGCGGTGATCGCATCCGCAAGCGACTTGCCGCAGCCCGCAAGCGCAAGCAGCAGCACGACACCCCACCAGCGCGAGGCGAGGGTCACCAGCGCACCCCGAGTCCGCCCGTGCCCAGAAGCGTCGGATGTCCGCCCTCCGCCACCGTGTCGCCGGCAAATCGCACACCGACACCAGGTAGCAGGTACGCCGCGTCGAGCTCGAGCGACAGCATCACGGGGCCGAAGAGCGCGTAGGACAAGCCCACCCCGCCCACTACGGCCGCGCTCCACGCCTGACCGCTCGCGTCCCCGTACGGCGCTCTAGCACTTCCGCGAGCTCCGAGATGGTAGGCGCCGACTCCGAGCTCGGCGAACGGGGCGAGCGCCTCGTCCGGCCAGGGCTCGTAGCGCGCCTGGATCGCCAGCAGCTCCTGGTCGACCGTCGCGCTGCCCGCGGCTCCGCGCACCGTCCCCAGCGCAGGCCCCCAGGCTCGACTTCCGCACCAAGATGCCGCATCGGCCGCCAGCCGAACGCGAGCGCTGGAGTCACGCTCGCGGGCAATCTGCGGGTCCCGCCATCACCGCAGCCCCGGCGCGCAGCTCGTTGCGATGCGTCGGAGTGGGCTGGACCGGCGGCTCCACCCATTTCCTGGAGCTCGGGTGTGGGCGCCAGCTCACCACGAGGACGGTGCTCGTCGTTCAGCTCGAGCAGGCTCGCCCGGAGCAGCTCCACGGCACGGATCGCGAAATCGCTGCGGCGTCGCGCGTCCCGGGCTCGACGTCGACGCGCCTGAGCAGTGTCTTCCCGGTGACCCGGTCGGTAATCCACACGGCAGCATCCACGCCGCTGACTAGCGGTTGGACAACGGCGATGGCCGCGATGCTGTGCGTGTCGCGCGCCGCGCGCTCGAGGTCGGCCGGGTCGGTGGCGCTGCTCCTGACGGCCACGACAGAAAACCCCGCAGCGCCGAGCTCGGAACGCAGCCGGATCTCGACCGGGCTGCGCTGATCCTCGTCGGTGCGCGGCAGCAGGATGGCGACGCGAGGGAGCGCCGCCGCATCGACAGCCGCAGCGTCATACCCACCAACGCCAACAGCGCGAGCCACTGCCTCGAGGGTTCACAATCTCCCGGGCGACCCCTGCGTAGGGCCCGTTCGGGAAGCGCCTCAGGTAGTCGCGGGCGGCGTCCTCGCTCTGTGCAACGTTCCCGAGATGCTTGAGCGCCAGCATGCGGCGCCCGAGCGCTTCAGCGGCAAGGCCACCGCCGGGCGCCTGCTCGAGGTAGGTATCGTACCAGCGGAGCGCCTGCGCCGGGCTGCCCCCGTCGTCCGCCATGCGCCCGAGCAGGAACGCGGCCGACACGCCACGCGCCGACCCTGGAAAGCGCGAGCGCAGCTCGAGCAGGGCACGACGCGCCAGCGCACCGTCACCCGTGTAGCGCGCCGCGTCGGCCAGCGCCGACACATCGTCGACGCTGCCGCTCGACAACACGGCGCCGATGCCGCGCTGGCGGGCGAGAGCCAGCACTTGCTTGTAGTCGCCCTGCGCGATGAGATGACTGAACGACGGCGGCGCTGGCGTCGGTGGAGGCGTGGCCGGCACGGGCGCGGACGCCGCGGCCGGTGGCGTCGTGTCGCGATCGCGCACCGGCGATGCGTCGCCGTGGCGCACCGCAGGCGCGATCGCAGCGGGTGCCACCGTCGTGGCAGCTGTCCCGGGCGGCGGAGCCGCGGACCCTCCGGGCTGGCCTGGCGTGGATGCGCCGTCAGGCCTGGGCGCCGTTTCGAGTCGCGCATGGGACTCGCTGCTGAAGCGCTGGTGATCACGCACGACCACGCCGGGCTCCGCGCCCGGTCCGCGCACGACCACCGATCCCGATTGCATCACGATCTCGAGCATACCGGCGGGATCCCAGCTCAGGCGGAAGGCCGTGCCGGTCACGCGCACCAGGTAGGGACCCGCGACGAAGCTCCACCTGGTATCGGCCCGATGCACGACGTGCGCCTGGATACTGCCGGATTCGACCTGCACCGAGGCGCCGTCCGCGGTCGTGCTCGCGACGCGGGCACGCGCACCCTGTTCCAGCGTCACGACGCTGCCGTCGGAGAACCTGAGCGGAAGCTCGCGGCCGACACCGACAAGGTAGGCCCCCACTGCGCCAGGATCGTCCCCCGCACTGAACGCCAGCCGCTGGGTTCCGGGAAGCAGCGAGCGCCACGCCACGACGCAGGCGAGCACCGCGACTGCCGCCGCAAGCGCCAGACTACGCACGTGGCGCCGGCGCGTCACCGCCGGTTGTGCGAGCGCTGCGGAGACAAACCGCCTTCGCGCAGCGGTGTGCGCGTCGTCGGCCACCCCGGGCGCGACCTGCTCGCGGATCAGCTCCGCGGCCCGGTTCGACAGCTCCGCCTTCATGAGTCGCCCTCCTCCGGGTCGAGCAGAGGCCGCAACGCTGGATCGCTGCGCGCCATCGCCTCGAAGCGCCGCTCGGCGCGCGCCAGACGCCGCTTGACGGTGGCCAGCGAACAGCCCGAAAGGCGCGCAGCCTCGGCCAGCTCGTGCCCCTCGACCCGGCGCAGCACGAACGCGATCCGGAGATCCGGCGACAGCCTGTCGAGAAGAGCGTAGGTGTGGCGGACTGCTTCGCCGACCGTACCGTCATCCGCATGCACGCCGAGCTCGGGCTCTGGAACGCTAGCGAGCGGGATCCAGCGACGGAACGCGCGCCGGCGCAGCTCGTTGCGCGCCGTGCGGACGGCGACACTGTAGACAAAGCTGCGCAGCGCCGATGGCTCACGCAGCGTATGACAGCGCTTGACCACGACCAGGAACGCGTCCTGCGTCAGGTCGTCGAGGTCGCACTCGCTGCCCAGCGTGCGCAGCAGCGCGCCGCGCACCATGCCGGCAAATCGGTCGAAGAGCTCGGCGTAGGCGGCTGGCCTCTCCTCCTGCAGGTGCGCGACGAGCTCGGCGTCGTCGGAATGCGCCGACGGCAGCGACACGACGCGGCCGGTCTCTACCTGCGCGGTGGAGCCGGCGCGTTGCCGATCCGGACTTTCGCTTTCCCGAGGTACCATGAGCTGCCGAAGGCAGTGTATCAGCCGGCTGGGGACGGCTCACCGAAGTCGGCATGACCGTGGCACGCCCGTTGCTCCCGGAGGCGCCATGGCGTGGAAGACGCCGGCTTTGCTTGTAGTTCTTGTCGTCGCGTGGTCCGCGCCGGCGCTTCCCCCGTCTCCTCCTCCGCCTCCCGGCGCCGCGCCTGCCCGGTCGCCGTCGTGCCGATACCGGGTCGCGCTCGCGCGGGTCTCGCGCTCGGCAGGACGTTCCGAAGCCGGAGATCCGGACGTGATACCCTCCGGCGCGGGATGGACGAGTCTGAGGTTCGGGATCTGGAGGCGCTGACGGCGAAGCTGCCGACGAAGGTCGGCGGCTTTGCGCTCGCCATCACGGGCATCTTCACGGTGGTGCTCGGGCTGCAGACCTGGGCGGTGCTGTACCTGCACGGCTGGATCACGATCGTGCCGGCGCGTTGGTAGGACAAGCGACCTTCAGTGGACGCGGGATGGCGCGAGCGCCGTCGGGAAGGAGCTCTTCGGAGCCGAGGCGGTGGTGCGCAGCGAGCGCGGGACCGACTTGTTACACCCGCAAGGCGTTCGGTGGGCGGGCTGGCGCTCTGGCGCACAAAGCTCCGCCTCGCGCTCGCGCCTTCAATGCGCGTCGAACAGCTCCGCCTGCACGGGCTCACCGAGCTTGCGACGGAGGGCAACGCTCTGGAAGAACGGCGGCCCCCGCGCGGGCGCGAGCGCGGGCGGCTCGGTGGGCTCGCCGAGCCAGCGGAGGTAGCGGCGGATGCCGGCGGCGGTGATCACCAGCGCGCGCGTTTTCAAGCGTCCGCCGCACTTGCTGCAGCGCTCGACCTCGATGCGGAAGGAGCGCTTCAAGAGCTCCGCCCACGGGCGATAACCCGAGCGATGCGTGGCCGGCTTGGCCTTCCTGGCGGTGCACCTCGCGCACTCGTCGTCGCTGCCTGTTTCCGGTGGCAGCGGCGGCACGACGCGCGCGCGCCACGTGCTCGCGGCCGCGAGCACGCCGGCGGCGGCGTAGAGCGTGCATAGGTTATCGCGGACCACGCGGTAGAGCGCGCTCGCCTCCGGGCGGCGGCGCGCGTACGTCGGACTCGCGATCGCGACCGGTGCAGCGGACACGGCGCGCGCGTGCGCAAGCGGCGTGCCGGAGCGGCCGGGCCGTGATCTCCGCTACTTCGCGCTCGCGGCAGGGTGGCGGCGCCACGCTCTGCCGGTGGCGACCGCCAGATACACGCACTCATCTGCGTGGGGCCCCCGGCTGGGCGAAGCCCGGCCTTGGCGGGCCCGCGGCGCGCGACCAGCGCGCCGCACCGTGAAACGGCGCCGAGCGTGCGGGGCACCCCCACCGCCGCTGTCATGTCAGCAGTCGCACGACGCGGCGACGTCGCGACGCCCTACCGCCCTCCCCCTGCCGACAGGCTCCGCACGATCCGCCGCTGGAACACGAGCACGGCGACGGCGACGGGCAGCGTGGCGACGATCGCCGCGGCGAGGATCTGCCCCCACGGCACCTGGTAGCGGCCGCTGAGCAGCGCGATGGCAACCGGCACGGTCTGCCGCTCTGGGCCGAGCGTGAAGGACAGGGCGAACAGGAACTCGTTCCAGGCGTAGACGAAGGTCAGGATGGCGGTCGTGGCGATGCCGGGCAGCGCGAGCGGCAAAACGACTTCGAACAGAGCGCGCAGGCGGCTCGCGCCGTCGATCCACGCGGCTTCTTCCAGCGCGACCGGAAGCTGGCGGAAGTAGCCGTAGAGCAACCACACCGTGAGCGGCATCGCAAAGGTGAGGTACGGCAGCACCAGTCCCGGGTAGGTGTCGATGAGGCCGACCTTGCGTAGCATCAGGTACAGCGGCGACACGATCGAGATCTGCGGGAACATGCCGATGGCGAGGATGGCCGTGGCAACGAGCTTGCGGCCGCGGAACCTGCAGGCGCGCCAGCGCGTAGGCGCAAAGCGTGCCCAGCACGACGCTGAGCAGCGTGGTGGCGCTGGCGACGACGAGCGAGTTCTTGATGGGGAGCCAGAAGCTGCGCCCGCTGAACAGGGCGCGGTAGTGCTCGAGCGAGAATCCGCGCGGAAAGAGCGACGGCGCGGAGAACAGCTCGGCTTCCGGGCGGAAGCTCGAGACCAGCGCGAAGTAGAGCGGCAGCACCAGCACGACGCCGAGCAGCACGAGGCCCGCGGCCCGGAGCGCACGCCTGTTCACGACTCCCCCGCTTCCGGCGCAAGCAGTCGCACGTAGCCGAGCGCCAGGCCGAACGCGATCACGAACACGATCACGCCCAGCGCCGAGCCGTAGCCGAAACGCAGGTGGTCGAGCAGTGTGTCGAAGGTGTAGAGGGCGACCGGCTCCGTCGCGGTGCCGGGGCCGCCGCCGGTCAGCACGTAGACCAGATCGAAGACGCGCAGCGCGTCGAGCGTGCGGAACACCAGCGCGACGGCGATCGCCGGGCGCAGGAGTGGCAGCGTGATGTTCCAGAGGCGCGACCACGCGCCTGCGCCATCGATGCGCGCCGCCTCGTACAGCTGCTCGTCGATGGTCGTGAGCCCGGCCAGGAGCAGCAGCGCGACGAAGGGCGTGGTCTTCCACACGTCGGCGAGCACGAGCGGCACCCAGGCTGCGATCGGATGCGAAAGCCAGTCGATGCCGGGCAGCCCGACAAGTTCGAGAAGCTGGCTCGCGACGGCGTGGTCGGAGGCGAACATGAAGCGCCACACCAGTGCGGCCACCACCGTCGGGATCGCCCAGGGCAACAGGGCAACAGCGCGCAGCGGCCCGCGGCCGCGCACCGCGCGGGAGAGCACGAGCGCGATGCCAAGACCGAGCACCAGCTCGAGCGAGACGCTGAGCCCGGCGAACAGCGCGGTGCGCCCGAGCGCGCCCCAGAAGCGCGCGTTCGAGAGTGCGAGGGCGTAGTTGTCGAGCCCGACGAAGGGCTGGCCGCGCCACGGCAGGCGCAGATCGTGGGTGTGCAGCGACTCCCAGCCGGCCCACAAGAGCGGGAACACCGCGACGGCGGCGATGACACCGAGCGCCGGCGCCATCAGCGGCCAGGCGAGGCGCGCGTCGCGGCCGGGTTCCGCGGCGCGCCGACGCCGCAACAGCGCGAAGACGCCGCCCGCCAGCAGCAGCAACACGAGCAGCCGCACGATCCACGTCGCGAGAGGCGGCGCGCGCGCTCCATGTCGGGCATCGTCCTGGATGCGGCGCATGTGCGCGGCGGCGTCGGCGAGCGCGGCGCGCGGCGTCTTCTGGCCGGAGAGCGCGTTGGAGAGATCGACGGAGAGCGCACCCGACAGCTCGCTCCACAGCGGCGTGGGCGGACGCGGGCGCGCGTGATCGATGATCGCGCGCACGTCCTCCGGCGGCATGGGCAACGCGCGGGCGAGCTCCGGCGTGTCGTAGAGCGCGCGGCGCGCGGGCAGCTGGCCGGCGACGCGCGCGCGCTCCAGCATCTGCGCGGGCGCGGTGAGAAAGCGGACGAGCTGCCACGCCTCGGTGGGATGGCGTGTGTTCGCGTTGATGGCGAGCGCCGCGCCGCCGAGCGCGGCTGTCGGAGTCCCGCCCGGCGCGGCGGGCATGGGCGCCACGGCGTAGTGGCCGCGCACGCGCGTGCTCCCCTGCCCCATCAGTGCGTAGGCATAGGGCCAGTTGCGCATCAGCGCGGCACGGCCGTTCTGGAAGGCGAAGCGGGTCTGCTCCTCGTGATAGCCGAGCACCGCGCGCGGCGAGCCGTGGCCCACTAGATCCTTCAGGAAGGTCAGAGCGCGCACGCCAGCCCCGGAGTCGACGGTGATGCGCCCGCTGTCATCCGAAATGCGCCCGCCGTAGCCGCCGAGCACCTCCTGGAACACGGTGACGAGCCCCTCGTAGCGCGCGCCCTGCCACACGAAGCCCTGCGGGTAGCCCGTCGTCTGGGCGTGCTCGGCGTCACGGCGGAGCTCCGCAAGGCTCGCCGGCGCCGACGGAAACATGTCGGTCCGGTAGTACAGCATGCCGACGTCCACGAACCACGGCATCGCGTACAATTTGTTGTGGTAGCGGTCTGCCTGGACTGCGGCCGGGAAGAAGTTGCGCGTGTCCGGATGGAAGCGCTCGAGCGGCAGGATCCAGCCCGCCGCGGCAAACTCGGGCGCCCAGATCACGTCGATCGACAGCACATCGGGCGCGCTCGCTTTCGCGTTCAGCCACTGCACGTACAGCTGGTGGCGCTGATCGGCCGAGTCGGGCGTCACCTGCTCCACAACACGGATGTGCGGATGCTGCCGCATGAAGCGCGCGAGCTGGGTGTGCAGCACCTTCGCCTCGGCGCCGACGGCGCTGCCCGGGAACACCAGCGTGACGCGCTGGTCGGAAGCTGGAGCCCCGCCGCAGCCACCAATCAAGAGCAGCTGCAGGACAACCAACCAGGCGACCGCGCCGCGCCGCATCCCCCGAGTGTCGGCACGGCAGCGCGGGGGTCAAGCATCCTGCCAGAACTACATTCGCTATCTTGACAATCCGTACTGAAGTAGGGTGCAAGGATGGGAAACCCGCCGGACCTCGCACCTCCCGAGCCGACCAAAATCTACGGCAAAGACCCTAGCCGTGGTCCTGCTCGTGGTCGCACTCGTCTGCGTGATCCTGAACACGGTGGTGTGGCTGGTCTTGATGAACACGCCGTACACGAAGCAAGAAATGTGGTTCATCCTCTTCACGGCGCTCGCCGTGATGCAGCTGTCCGCTGGCCTGGTCGCGGGGATCGCGTTCATCGTGGCCGTGCGTCGAGCGCAGGGCATCGGCACGACTCGCGGGGTCCTCGGCTCGGTGCTCGGGTTCCTGCTCGCAGTCGGCGCGCCCGTCGGCTGGGTCCTCGGTTGCGCAGCACAGGTATTGGCGGCGTTCGGATCCGGAGGCGCGTGGGGGCGGCCCTTGCGCGTGCGCGGGCGGCAGCTGCACCCGTCGCTCCGTGAAGGCAGCGACTGGACGGAGGGCGAGCGCCCCGACCCGAGCGGGCTCGACGAGGACACGCGCCGCGCGCTCGAAGCGCTGTGGCTGCACGACGCGCAGAAGGAGCACGCCTCCGTGCCGGCTTTCTCCCGCGTGTCGTGGCTGCTGGCGGCCGTGGGCGCGCCCGCCGAGCTGACCGAATGGACCCACCGCGCAGCGCTGGAGGAGATCGATCACACGCGTCGCTGCTTCGCGCTGGCGGCCGGTTACAGCGGCCGCTCGCATACGGTCGAGGCGATGCCCGACCTCTTGCTCGGCGGGCTCGATTGCCGCGCCGATCCGCTCGTAACGCTGGCGGTGGAGAGCCTCTCCGACGGCTGCCAGCTCGAGGACTTCAACGCCAACGTCGCCGCCGAGTGCGCGAGCGTGTGCGCGGAGCCCACAACGCGCGGCGTGCTCGAGCAGATCGCGCGCGAGGAACGCTCGCATGCGGAGCTTTCCTGGGCACTGCTCGAGTGGCTGGTGCGGGAGCGGGGGAGCCAGGTGCGTGGAACGATCGCCGAGGCGCTGGCGGACCTCGAGCGCTACCCGCGCCCGACGGCGGTCAGCAGCGAAAAGCGCCGCCTCGTCGCGCGCGCCGACCCGGAAAAGCTCCGCGCCCACGGGCGCATTCCCGACGAACGCTGGGCGGCGCTGTGGGACGCACGGCTCATCGAAACCCGCGCCCGCGTCGGCCAGCTACTCGACGAACCGGCTCGCGGCGGCCGGCAGGACGCGGCGCAGCAGGCTGCCGCGCCGTTGTGATAGCCCCTACGCCTCCGCCCGCGCGTGCCACTCCTGCACGCTCCGGACCTGCGGCTCGCCGCGCGTCACGGCGCGCACCTCGAGCGCGTCGACCGCCGCCAGCCCCGCGTTCATGGTCGTGAAGTAGGGGATGTTCGCGAGCAGGGCGTGACGGCGGATCGAGTAGCTGTCGCGGATCGCCTTGGCGCCCTGGGTCGTGTTGATGACGAGCTGGACGTCGCCCTTGCTGATCGCGTCGACGACATGCGGCGAGCCTTCCAGCACCTTGTTGATGCGCTCGACCGGAATGCGCGCCCGCGCGATCGCGTCGGCGGTGCCGTGCGTGGCGATGATGCTGAAACCGAGATTGCGCAAGCGCCGCGCGACATAGCAGGCCGCAGCCTTGTCGCTGTCGGCAACGCTGATGAAGGCCTTGCCGCGCTCCGGCAGCGCGAAGCCCGACGCGGCCATCGACTTGCCGAACGCGAGCGCCACGCTCGTGGCAATCCCCATCACCTCGCCCGTCGAGCGCATCTCCGGACCCAGGATGGTGTCGACTCCGGGGAACTTGTTGAACGGAAACACCGACTCCTTGACCGCGACGTGGGTCGGGATGGAACCGTCGTCGAGCCTGAGCTCGTCGAGCGTCATGCCGACCATGACCTTCGCCGCGATCTTCGCCAGCGGCCGCCCGGTCGCCTTGGACACGAACGGCACCGTGCGCGACGCGCGCGGATTGACCTCGAGCACGTACACCTCGCGATCCTTGACCGCGAACTGCACGTTCATCAGCCCCACCACGCCGAGCTCCAGCGCCAGCGCCCGCGCCTGGTTCTCGATCGTCCACACGGTGTCCGAGTCGAGCGAGTGCGGCGGCAGCACGCTCGTGGAATCGCCGGAGTGCACGCCGGCTTCCTCGATGTGCTGCATCACGCCGCCAATGATGCAGCGCTTGCCATCCGCGACGCAGTCCACGTCGACCTCGACGGCGTTGCCGAGGAACTGGTCGATGAGCAGCGTGGTCGAGCCCGCATCCTTGGCTGCTTCCATGGCCAGTTCGACGTACGCCTCGAGCTCGTCGTCGGAAAAGCACGTCATCATCGCGCGGCCGCCGAGCACGTAGGAAGGCCGCACCAGTACCGGGTAGCCGATATCGCGCGCCACGCGCCGCGCCTCGTCGACGGTCCTGGCGATACCGGCACGGGGGCGCTTCAGGCCAAGCTTGTTCAACAGCGCGTCGAAGCGCTCGCGATCCTCGGCGCGGTCGATCGCGTCGGCGGGCGTGCCCAGCAGCTTGATGCCGCTCCGCGACAGCGGGACGCTGAGCTTGAGCGGCGTCTGGCCGCCGAACTGCACGATTACACCGGAGAGCTCGCCCCTGGACGCTTCTTCCCGGCAGATGGCCAGCACGTCCTCCAGCGTCAGCGGCTCGAAGTAGAGGCGATCAGAGGTGTCGTAGTCGGTGGAAACGGTCTCTGGATTGCAGTTGACCATCACCGTCTCGATACCGAGCTCCTCGAGCGCGAAGGCGGCGTGGCAACAGCAGTAGTCGAACTCGATGCCCTGCCCGATGCGGTTTGGACCGCCGCCGAGGATGATCACCTTCTTCCGATCGCTCACCTCGCTCTCGCTTTCGCTCTCGTAGCTCGAGTAGAGGTAGGGCGTGCGGGCGACGAACTCGGCGGCGCAGGTGTCGACGCGACCGAACACCGGCATCACACCGAGCTGTTCGCGCTGCTCGCGGATTTCCGCCTCCGTTTTGGCGCGCAACCGCGCGATCTGCGCATCGCTGAAACCCAGGCGCTTGCTGTCCGCCATCAGTGCCGCGTCGAGCTCCTTGGCTTCGGCGAGGACGTTCTCGTGCGCCACGATCGCGTGCAGCTGTTCGAGGAACCATGGGTCGATACCGGTCAGCTCGTTGAGCCGCTCGACGCCGATGCCCGCGCGCAGCGCGTCGCCGACATAGAACAGACGCTCGGCCTTCGGCACCGTGACCACCTGCTCCAGGGCTTTCGTGAGCTCTTCCGGGCTCGGTGGCGGCAGCGACGGGCGCGGGCGCGCAGCGGGCGGCGCCTCGTGTGCCATGTCGCGCTCGTGCGGCTTTTCCGCGAGCAGGCGATAGTCGACACGATCCATCAGGCTGACGAAGCCTGACTTGCCCGTCTCGAGCGATCGCGCCGCTTTCTGCAGCGCCTCGGGGAAGGTGCGGCCGATGCTCATCGCCTCGCCGACGCTCTTCATCTGCGTGCCGAGCCGCGCGTCGGCGCCCGGGAACTTCTCGAAAGTGAAGCGCGGCCACTTGACCACGACGTAGTCGATGGTCGGCTCGAACGCCGCGCTGGTGCCGGTGATGTCGTTCTCGAGCTCGTCGAGCGTGAAGCCTACGGCGAGCTTGGCGGCGATCTTCGCGATCGGATAGCCCGTCGCCTTGGACGCCAGGGCGCTGGAACGCGACACGCGCGGGTTCATCTCGATGACCAGGATGCGCCCCGTCTCTGGATCGACTGCGAACTGCACGTTCGAGCCGCCCGTCTCGACGCCGATCTCGTGCATCACCGCCTTCGCCGCGTCGCGCAGCCGCTGGTATTCGCGGTCGGTAAGCGTCAGCGCCGGCGCGACCGTGATCGAGTCGCCCGTGTGCACGCCCATCGGATCGATGTTCTCGATCGAGCAGATCACGATGAAGTTGTCGGCCGCGTCGCGGATGACCTCGAGCTCGAACTCCTTCCAGCCGATGACGCTCTCCTCGACCAGCACTTCGTGCGTGGGCGACTGCGAGAGCGCCCACTCCACCTTCTGATCGAGATCCTGCGGCCGCTCGACGACCGCGCCGCCAGCGCCGCCCAGCGTGAAGCTGGGACGCAGGATCACGGGATACCCCGTGGTCTCCACGATCTCGCGCGCCTCGGCGACGGACCGCGCGTAGCCCGAGCGCGGTGACTCGAGCCCCGCCCGTGTCATCGCGTCCTTGAACAGCAGCCGATCCTCGGCCTTGCGGATGGCGTCGACCTGCGCGCCGAGCAGCTTCACACCATGGCGCGAAAGCACGCCGCTCTCGTGCAGCTCCAGCGCGAGGTTCAGCGCGGTCTGCCCGCCCAGCGTGGGCAGCAGCGCGTCCGGCCGCTCGCGCTCGATGATCGCTGCCACCGTCTCGCGATCCAGCGGCTCGATGTACGTGCGCCGCACCAGCTCCGGATCCGTCATGATCGTGGCCGGGTTCGAGTTGACCAGCACCACGTCGTAGCCGAGCCCCGTCAGCGCCTTCGCGCCCTGCGTGCCCGAGTAGTCGAACTCGCAGGCCTGCCCGATCACGATCGGACCCGAACCGATCAGCAGGATCTTGTTGATGTCGTCCCTCTTCGGCATGTGCTCCCGTCACTGACAGAACCCGACTGGGGCGTCCAGCCCGCCGGATGGCAGGTGGCGCACCCATCCGGCATTTTCGCGAGCTAGCGCCGTTTCACGAGGCGCGCGGCGGCCCCGACCACGCTGGCCCAGGTGGCGAACTGGGCGCGGGGCAGCTCGCGCCGGGTCCGGTCCATGTCCTGGTCGGGCACGTCGACGAACAGGAACGGCACCGTGCGCAGCCGCGCCTGCGTCGACATCCAGCGGGCGGTGGCGCGGCCGTGCGAGGGTGACCGTCCGCCGTCCACGATCACCAGATCGGGCCGGCTTCGGGACAGGTCGGGCTTGCACTCGGGCCAGCGCGGCTCGACCGGCCGGACCTCGTGTCCGGCAGCGCGCAGGGCTTCGAGCTCCTGGGCTCGATCACCGCTGCTCATCATCAGAACCAGGATGCTGGCCATCGCCCGGGCCGGAAACCTAGCCGCCGGAAAGCCCGCTCCACAAGCGGCGCCGGCGAGGGGGGGTGCGTCCGTTCAGGTAGACGTAGGGCGGGGCCGTGGGCCAGCATCCAGCAGCCGGTGGCGGCGCGCTTGACGGCGCGGGCCGCTTCCGTCATAAGTCCGCGCTCTCCGGCGTGCTCGCGGGTCGCGAGCCCTGCCCCGGCTCCGGGGCCATACCGGAGCCGCCCTTCCCGGGCCGCACTGGAGTGGATCCATGCCCAAGATGAAGACCAATCGCGCTGCCAAGAAGCGCTTCAAGCTCACCGGAACCGGTCGCGTGCGTCGCCCCAAGTGCGGCGCGCAGCACGGTTTCATCGGCAAGTCGCGTAAGCGCCGTCGTCGCCTGCGCGACATGGACATGGTGGCCCCCGAGTTCGAGAAGCGCATCAAGCTCCTTCTGCCGTACGGCTGAAGAGAGGCGTAGAGGAGTAGACAGATGTCGCGCGTGAAGAGAGGCCCGTCGCCCCGTCGTCGTCACAAGCGCGTATTCGCGCAGACGAAAGGTTTCTGGGGTGGTCGCAAGAACCGCTATCGTCAGTCGATCCGCGTGCTGTGGAAGTCGTGGCAGTATGCCTACGTCGGCCGCAAGCTGAAGAAGCGCGATTACCGCCGGCTGTGGATCGTGCGCATCAACGCGGCCTGCCGCGAGAATGGCACCACCTATTCGCGACTGATGGGCGCGCTGAAGAAGAGCGGCGTGGAGCTCGACCGCAAGGTGCTCGCCGACATGGCCGTCAACGACGCGGCCACGTTCAAGCAGCTCGCCGAGCTGGCCGCCGCAACCGGCTAGCCTCGGGCCGTGTCCGATCCCGCGCAGCAGATCGAAGCGGGCCTCGCCGCCCTCGGCCAGCGCTTCCGCGAGCGTTTCGCCGCGGCGGAAAGCGAGCCCGATCTGCGCGCAGCCCGCGCCGCGGTGCTGGGCAAGAAGGGGGAGCTGACCAGCCTGCTCAAGCTGATGGGCAAGGTCGGCGCCGACCAGCGCCGCGCCATCGGCGAGAAGGTGAACGCGGTGAAAGGGGACGTGGAGGCGGCGTTCGAGGCGCGGCTCGCCGAGCTCGCCCGCGCCGAGCGCGAAGCCGACCTGAACGCGCGCCCGTTCGACCTGACACTGCCGGGGCGCGCCCCGGTGCCGCGCGGGCACCTGCATCCGTTCACCCAGGTGAAGTGGGAGGTGCTCGACATCTTCCGTTCGCTCGGCTTCGAGATCGCGTGGGGCCCGGAAGTCGAGCTGGAAGAGAACAACTTCACCAAGCTCGCCTTCCCGCCCGACCATCCCGCGACCGACATGCAGGACACCTTCTGGGTGAAGGTGGAAGGCGGCAAGCCGGACGCGCGCGTGCTCCTCCGCACGCACACCAGCAACGTGCAGGTGCGCGAGATGAGCACGCACGAGCCGCCGATGGCGATCGTCAGCGGCGGCACGGTGTATCGCCGGGACGACGACGTGACGCACTCGCCCATGTTCCACCAGATCGAGGGTTTCCTCGTCGACGAGAACGTGAGCTTCGCGCACCTCAAGGGCGTCTTGACGGCATTCGCGGAGCGGCTCTACGGCGCAGGCACGCCGGTGCGCTTCCGCCCGAGCTACTTCCCGTTCGTGGAGCCGGGCGCGGAACTGGACGTGGGCTGCGTCTTCTGCAAGCCGGACGACGGCTCGCGCGCGAGCTGCCGGGTGTGCAAGGGCACCGGTTGGCTCGAGATCCTCGGCTGCGGCATGGTGCACCCGGACGTGTTCGTGCACTGCGGCATCGATCCAGAGAAGTACACGGGCTTCGCCTTCGGCATGGGCGTGGAGCGCGTGGCGATGCTCCGCTACGGCATCCCCGACATCCGCGTGCCCTTCGAGAACGATCCGCGATTTCTCGCGCAGTTCTAGAGCCCGATCGTCACCACGCGATCGGCGACCGCCGCCACTTCCTGGCGGTGCGTCACGACGATCGCGCTGCGCTGTCCCTTGAGCCACGTCAGCACTTCGAGCACTCGCTTCTCGGCCGCGGCGTCGAGGCCCTCCGTGGGTTCGTCGAGCAGGAGCACGGGGAGACCCGTAGCGAGGGCGCGGGCGATCGAGACGAGGCGGCGCTCGCCGCCGGACAGGGCGCGGCCTCCGGGGCCGAGCGTGGTGTTGCCGAGCGATGCGAGCAGCGCGCCGGCGCCGATCTGTTCGAGTGCGGCGCGCGCGGTCTTCTCGTCGCCGCCGCACAGGGTGACGTTGTCGAGCAGCGTGCCGGTCACGAGCGGCGCGTCCTGCGGCACCCAGGCGAACGGGCGCGCGTCGGGGCCGACCGCGGCGTGCGTGATGTCGTCGTCCGCGTAGCCGACGCTTCCGCGCGCGTGCTCGAGCCCCAGCAGCGTGCGCAGGAGCGTTGTCTTGCCGCTGCCGGTCGGGCCCATCAGGCTCACCATCTCGCCCGGCTCGAGGTGCAGGCTCGTCTCCGGGCCGTGCGTGCCAGCGCCGAAGTCGCGGAGAGATAGCTGCGACACCGCCTGCGGCCTGCGTGCAGGCGCCGTTGCCCCGGCCTGCTCGAGCCCGACCGGCGCCGGCAGCAGATTGCCGCCGAGCAGCTCATCAAGGCGCTCCAGCGCCACCGCGCCACGCAGCGTCCACGCGCGCGCGTCGCCCAGATCGCGCAACGGCTTGTACGCCATGAAGAACACCGCCGCGAACGCCACGAGCCGTCCGTCGCCAAGTGGAAAGCCGAGCCGCGCCGCTATCGCGATCCCGCCGAGCAGAGCGAGCGCGCCAAGCACCTCGTTCGAGCCGCTCAGGGCGGCGCGCCCGGCGTCCACGCGCGCCGCCGCCCGGGCTGCACGCTCACCGCTCGACGCGACTTCCTGCTCGATGGCCCGGCCCGCGCCGTAGGAACGCCACAGGTCCAGGTTCTTGATCAGGTCGTCCACGCCGCTGTGCAGCTGTTCGACCAGCCCCTGCGCCTCGGCGCTGGCCGCGCGCCAGCGCCGCCGCAGCATCGAGATCCCGACGGCGAAAGGAGCCAGTGCCAGAATGCCCAGTAGAGCCAGGGGGGCTGACACGAAGATCAGGGCCAGGACCAGTGGCACCAGCTGTGCCGCCGCCCGGATGCCGACCAGCACGCCCGAAACACTCGCTCCCTCGACCTCGCGGATCCGCACCGCAATAGTTGCGAGGACCCTGGGCGGAGAGTCATGCAGGCCGCGCTCGAGCAGGCGCCGCGTGGCCCGCCCCCGGAGCGAGCAGCCGACGAGCCCACCCGCCAGAGCCTCGGAAAATGCAAGGAAAGTCGACGAGAAGGCCTTGACGAGCGTGGCGGCCAGCCCCAGGTAGCAAACGGTAGTTAGCGACCAGCCCCAGGGCCCGATCCCCGCCGCTCCCGCCGAGTGCGCCAGGGCCCGTCCGAGCAGCCCGGCAGCGAATGCGGTTGCGCCGTGGGCGATCGCATACGCACCGATACTCGCCGCAAGACCGGCAAGGAGGCGACGGTTTCCCAGCAGCTCCCGCAGGATGGTCCCGAAAAAGGCCCTGTTTTCCGGCCGTTCGTGGACCGCAGATACCAACCGTCCGGCCGGCATGTCCGCTTCTGGACGGGGGGTGTGGATCCCGACGGGGGTTGCGACCGTATCCATTGGAGAGGCCGGCGTCACGTCGGTCGTTCCAGGTGACCGGACTTCACCGACAGCAGGTTCTTGGCCCGGAGCGCGCAGCATCGAGCCGCCAGCGTAGCGCTTGCCCTTGGGAGTCCAAGCCCCTCTTTCCCCCGACTTCCCCAACCTCGAACGGGAATAACGGCACACATATTGCACGTTTACGAGTCACCTGCAGTAGCCACATCGGAACCCGGAGGAGCCTCGCCTCGAGTCCACCAAGGAATCGCCACGCTTCGTGTCCGACCCTCTTGGCCGAGGCTGTTTCCAGAAATCCAGAAACACAGCATCGAGCCACCACGCCCCCGGCGCGCGAGCCAGGGAATCAAGCCTCCGGCCCGGTAGTTGCCTCGACCCAGTCCGTGCCTCCGGCATGGAGTCTGAAGACCCGCCCGAGATCCCGCATCCCACCCCATCGGTAACCATGTCCCAGAAGCGCCAAGCCATCGCCCCGATCCCGCAGACGGACGCCACGGACGACTCGTCCGAGCAGACATCGGTGCGCATCAAGCGCGCCGATGTGCTTGCTGCTGCAAAGGCTGCCGAACCCCGTCGCGACACCCAGAGTGCGCCCGCCGAGCGGCCCGCCGGGCAAGAAGGCCGAAGTGGACAGCGCCTCGGACTCGATGCTGTCGCGGTACTTCCGCGACATGGCAACGCACCAGGTCATGGGCCCCGACGAGGAGCTGCAGGCCGCACAGAGCGTCGAGCAGGCCGAGGTCGATCACTGGGTCGCGCTGCTTGTCGTATCTGCCCGCCGCGGACTACGTGCTGGAGCAGCTCGAGAGCGACCTCGGTTCGCTCAACGAGGACGACCGTCCCGACATGTCGAACGATCGCGGAGCTTCGCAAACTGCTCAAGGTGTATCGCAAGCAGCGCTCGAAACTGCTCGCGCACCAGACGCGCCTCTGGGAAGAGCTGTGCGCCAGCCTCGCGCGCGACGTGCGCCTGCCCGACTCCGATCGCATCTGGGTGGCCAACGCCAACCGCGTGGCGCGCGAGCTAGTCAATCCGTCGGAGGGCGGCGAGCGCCCGACGCTGCCCGAGAGCGCAGCATACAAGCGGTTCATCACGCGGGTGAAGCGCACCGACACCCGTCAGCGCTTCGCCAAGAACCGCTTCGTCAAGGCGAACCTCCGCCTCGTGGTGAGCATCGCGCGCCGCTACAACCGCGGGCGCCTGCCGCTCATCGACCTGATCCAGGAAGGCAACATCGGCCTGATGAAGGCGGTGGAGCGCTTCGACCACACGCGCGGCTATCGCTTCAGCACCTACGCCTCGTGGTGGATCCGTCACGCCATCAGCCGTGCGCTCGCGGACAAGGGACGCGCCGTGCGTATCCCGGTCCACATGCTGGACACGTACAACCGCGTTTCGCGTGCGACGCAGACGATCATCGCGCGCACCGGCCGTGAGCCGACCCTCGACGAGCTCGAGAAGGAGACCGGCGTCCCCAAGGAGAAGCTGGACAAGGTCAAGGATCTGTACGCCGACACCCCGTTCTCCCTCGATCGCCCGGTCGGTGACGAGGACGGCCGGCGCTTCATCGACTTCCTGGTGGAAGAGAACTCGCTGTCGCCGTACGACAACCTCGCGAACCAGAAGTGGGCCGAGGAGGTGCAGCGCCTGCTCAGCACGCTGACGCCCATCGAGTCGCGCATCATCCGCTGGCGCTTCGGCCTCGACAACGAGGACGAGCTCACGCTCAAGGAGATCGGCGACAAGTACAACCTGTCGCGCGAGCGCATCCGCCAGCTGCAGGAGCAGGCGATCGGGAAGATCAGAAAGCAGATGCGCGAGTTCTGATCGGCCGGATCTGTACCCATCGGGTACAGACGTGAAGGGCCGCGGCATGCCGCGGCCCTTCGTCGTTTGTGCTGCCGCAGGGCCCGCCGCCGAGTACCGCCTGGAATTTCAGCCACTTGGCGCGCGCGCGCTCGGCCGGGATTTACTTATCCGCGCGGCTATCGCATAACCTGCCGCGGAAAATCAGAGCCTTCAGTTTTCTGCGCGTGCACTCCCGGGACAGCGAGGGAGGCGTGAGCGACCCCGGAAGGGCGTCGCTCTGCCAGTGGGTAGCCCGGTGACCGGCATCATAGACGGTCCACGCACGGAGTGCCTGGACGGTCGTGCAAATCTCCCCTCCTCCCCATCGGCTGCCAGGGCGTTGCCTCCCACAGGACGCGCCCATCCGGGGCCGTAGTGTCCCGTCCACACCGCACCTTACGGTGCGGAATGATCGTCCACGCGCGTGGACACAGCGCCCTCCGACGGGCGTCCAAAAACACACTGTTCTGTATCCAACGGTGAGGTCTAGTCGCCATCCGACCCCGAGTCGTGGTAGCGACGCTCTCGCCGACAGCCCCTAGCCCTCCGGCCGCTCTTCCGACCGGGACAGGAGGAAGCGGCGAGACGGGCCAAGAGCGACCCGCGGCACAAGCGAATACCAGATGACTTCCACCTCCAAGCGACCCACTCGCGACGGTCACGTCCGGGAGCGCGTCATGGTCCTCCCCGGTTTGTAGCGATGAAGCTGTTCGTATTTCCCCGCTGGGCGAACAAGACGAAGCCAATCGTAGGTGCGGTGATGACCATCGCGCCGATCTACGTGATTGCGCTCGTGTGGTACGGCGCGTCGCCGAAGACGACCGAACGTCGGCTACATGCCGAAGCAGCCGGTACCGTACAGCCACGCCCTGCACGCGGGCGAGCTCGGCATCGACTGCCGGTACTGCCACAACACCGTCGAGAAGGCGGCGGTTGCAGCGGTGCCGCCAACGCAGACCTGCATGAACTGCCATCAGCGCATCTGGACGAAGAGCCCGAAGCTCGCGCTGGTGCGCGACAGCTACAAGACGGGCAAGCCGATCGAGTGGGTGAAGGTGCACGACCTTCCCGACTACGTGTACTTCAACCACAGCGCGCACGTCACCCGCGGCATCGGTTGCGTTTCCTGCCACGGCCGCATCGACAAGATGACCGAGGTCCACCAGGTCAAGACGCTCGCGATGGGCTGGTGTCTGGATTGCCACCGCGCGCCCTGGAAGAACCTACGTCCGCCGGACCAGGTCACGAACATGAGCTGGAAGCCACCGAACGGTCAGGACCCTGTCCAGTACGGCAAGATGCTCGCGAAGAAGAACAACATCCATCCTCCAACCTACTGCTCGACATGTCACCGGTAGACAAGAAGACCGAAAAGCCGACCTACTGGCGCAGCCTGGCCGAGCTGGAGAACGCTCCCGAGTTCCGCGAGTTCGTGGAACGGGAGTTCGCGACGCCGCTGGACGACCAGCCCGTCGGCTCGCCCGGACGCCGCCGCTTCATGCAGCTCATGGGCGCGTCGCTGGCGCTCGCTGGCGTCTCCGGGTGCCGTTGGCAGGAGGACCACCTGCTGCCGTACTCGCGGCGCCCGGCCGGCGAGATCCCGGGCGTCCCGCGCTCCTTCGCGACAGCGATGGACCTGGGCGGAGTCGCGACGGGCCTGTACGTCACCAGCTACGACGACAGGCCCATCAAGGTGGAGGGCAATCCCGACCATCCCGGCAGCCATGGCACCTGCATGGTGCAGCAGCAGGCCAGCGTGCTGGACGTCTACGACCCCGACCGCAGCCAGGGCGTCGCGCAGTATCGAGGCCAGAAGCGCCAGGACTCCAGCTACGCCAGGTTCGACGCGTTCGCGAAGAAGCACTTTGCCGCGCTGCGCGCCCGCGGCGGCAAGGGCCTTCGCATCCTCGCCGAGGCCAGCTCCTCGCCGACCGTCGACATGCTCAAGCGGCGCCTGCTCGCCGGCTTCCCGCAGGCGAAGTGGGTCGAGTACGAGCCCATCTCGCACGACAACGAGCGCGAGGGCAGCCGGCTGGCTTTCGGCAGTCCTGTCCGCACGCAGTACGCGCTCGACAAGGCCGACGTGGTCGTCTCCCTCGACGCCGATCTGGTCAGCCAGCACCGCGCGGCGATCCCCAACGCGCGGGGCCTCGCGGAGGGGCGCGACCCGGACCGGTTCAAGATGAGCCGCGTCTACGCCATCGAGAGCACGCTGTCGCTCATGGGTGCGATGGCCGATCACCGCCTGCCGCTCCGTTCGGAGCTGATCAAGGCGGTGGCCGCGGCGCTGGACGCCGATCTCGACGCCCAGCTCAAGCCCGACGCCGAGGTCCTGGGTACCGCCCAGCCCAAGCCCAAGGCCGCAGCTCTCGCGGACGCGAAGGTGGCGAAGTTCCTCTCCGTCGTCGTGAAGGACCTTCTGGCGAACAAGGGTCGGTCGGTCGTCGCCGTCGGCTCGCACCAGCCGCCGGAAGTGCACGCGGTCGTCCACCGCATCAACGCGATGCTGGGCAACGTCGGCGTGACGCTGAGCTACACGGCCGAGCCGGACCCCGCTCGGCCCCCGCACGTCGAGGCGCTCCAGGCCCTGACCGCGGAGATGAACGGCGGTCAGGTCGACACGCTGCTCATCCTCGGTGGCAACCCCGTCTACAATGCCCCCAGCGACGTCGCTTTCGGTGCTGCGCTCGGCAAGGTCAAGACCAGCATCCACCTCTCGGCCTACCAGGACGAGACCTCGCGCCAGGCGACCTGGCACCTGAACGCCGCCCACTACCTGGAGTCCTGGGGCGATGCGCGCGGCTACGACGGTACGATCAGCATCGTGCAGCCGCTCATCGCTCCGCTGTACGGCGGGCGCTCGTGGATCGAGCTCCTGGCCATGGTGCTCGGCGAAACGCAGAAGCCGCTCGACATCGTCAAGAGCGCGCACACCAGGCGCCTGGGGGATCCCCGGAAGTGGCGCAAGGCGGTCGCCGACGGTGTCGTGCAGAAGTCGGCGTGGCCGACGGTGTCGCCGAAGCTCAAGTCTATTGACCCGATGAAGTTCACGCCGGGTGAGCTCGGTGGCGCCAAGGCCGAGGGCAGTGCGGTCGAGGTGCTGTTCACTCCGGACTTCAAGCTCTACGACGGACGCTTCGCCAACAACGCCTGGCTGCAGGAGCTCGCCGACCCGGTCACCAAGCTGACCTGGGAGAACGCGGCGCTCATTGCTCCCGCAACGGCCAACGCCCTGGGCATCGAAGAGTCCACGCGCGTCAAGCTGTCGCTGGACGGGCAGGAGATCACGCTGCCGGCGCTCTATGCGCCCGGGCAGGCCGAAGGCTCGATCCGCGTTGCTCTAGGTTACGGCCGCACCACGCTGGGCCACGTCGGCGGGCTCGAGGAAGACGGCGTCGAGCCGATCGGCGCGAACACCTACAAGCTCCGCAGCACGAAGGGCTACCACTTCGCCGAGGGTGCGAAGATCACGCCGACCGGCGAGAAGTACCGGGTCGGCTCGACCCAGCATCTGTGGAATATCGACAAGATCGGCAAGGACGGCGAAGCCGACCGCGTGGACGATCTCGTCCGCGAAGGCAAGATGGAGGAGTTCAAGGAGAACCCCGGCTTCGCCAAGGAGCAGGTCGAGCATCCTCCGCTGCTCAGCTTGTGGGTCCCTCCGGTGAACTACGCCGAAGGCCACAAGTGGGGCATGAGCATCGATCTGAGCCGCTGCATCGGCTGCAACGCCTGCATGATCGCCTGCCAGGCCGAGAACAACATCCCGGTCGTCGGCAAGGAACGCGTGGTGATGGGCCGCGAGATGAACTGGATCCGCGTGGACCGTTACTACAAGGGGACGCCCGACGAGCCGGAAGTCATATTCCAGCCCGTGCCGTGCCAGCAGTGCGAGAACGCACCGTGCGAGAGCGTGTGCCCGGTGGGCGCGACGCAGCACAGCGACGAGGGCCTCAACGACATGACCTACAACCGCTGCATCGGCACGCGGTACTGCTCGAACAACTGCCCCTACAAGGTACGGCGCTTCAACTTCTTCAACTACCACATGGAGTTCAAGCACGGGAAAAACAAGGTGAAGGCCATGGCCTTCAATCCCGACGTGACCTTGCGCTTCCGCGGCGTGATGGAGAAGTGCACGTACTGCGTACAGCGCATCCAGAACGTGAAGATCCAGGCGAAGAACCACAAGCGCGAGATCAAGGACGGCGAGATCAAGACCGCCTGCCAGCAGACCTGCCCGACCGAGGCGATCGTGTTCGGCGACCTGAACGACAAGTCGAGCAAGGTGGCCGCGCTGCACAACAACCCGCGCTGCTACTCGCTCCTCGTCTCCCTCTTCACCATGCCCCGCACCCGCTACCTGGCACGTGTCAAGAACCCCCACCCGGAGCTCGGCTGAGTCATGGCAGCTGCCACAGACCTGAACCCCTACCAGGGGCCGCCGGTCGGCGAGAACGCATTCGCCAAGGTCACGAACAACATCGCGCGAATCGCGGAAACGCCGCGGCCGCCGCGCGCCTGGTACATCGCGATAGCAATCTCGAGCACGCTGGCGCTGGCCTTCTTCGGAAGCATCGGCTGGGTGTTCTGGGACGGCATCGGCGCCTGGGGCAACATGATCCCGGTCGCCTGGGGCTGGCCGATCGTCAACTTCGTGTTCTGGGTCGGTATCGGCCACGCCGGCACGCTGATCAGCGCGATCCTGTTCCTGTTCCGCCAGGACTGGCGCACCGCGATCAACCGCTTCGCTGAAGCGATGACGATCTTCGCGGTCATCTGCGCAGGCATCTTCCCGGGTATCCACATCGGCCGTCCCTGGCTGCCGTACTGGATGTTCCCGATTCCGAACCAGATGCAGATGTGGCCGCAGTTCAGAAGCCCACTCGAGTGGGACGTGTTCGCGGTCAGCACCTATTTCACGGTCTCGCTACTGTTCTGGTACATGGGCATGATCCCCGACCTCGGAACGCTGCGTGATCGCGCGGTCAAGCCGATCCGCCGCTTCCTGTACGGCCTGTTCGCCATGGGCTGGCGCGGTTCGTCACGCCAGTGGCATCGCTACGAGCGCGCCTACCTGCTACTCGCCGCGCTCGCCACGCCCCTGGTGCTCAGCGTGCACTCGGTCGTCAGCTTCGACATGGCCACGTCGCAGCTGCCCGGCTGGCACACCACGGTGTTCCCGCCCTACTTCGTCGCCGGCGCCATCTACGGCGGTTTCGCGATGGTCGTCGTGCTCGCAGTGCCGGCCCGCCAGTTCTTCGGGCTCAAGCATCTGATTACGATGCGGCACGTCGAGAACATGGCGAAGATCATGCTCGTGACGGGCAGCCTCGTCGGCTACTCGTACCTGATGGAGTTCTGGACGGCGTGGTACAGCCACGACCACTTCGAGAGCTTCACGTTCTACAACCGCGCGTTCGGGACCTACGCCTGGGCCTGCTGGACCATGATCACCTGCAACGCCTTCGTGCCGCAGATGTTCTGGTTCAAGAGGGTGCGCCGTAACCTGCCGTTGGTGTTCATCGGCGGCGTGCTCGCCAACGTGGGCATGTGGTTCGAGCGCTTCATCATCATCGACACCTCGCTCAGTCGTGACTTCCTGCCGACGAGCTGGGGCTACTTCCTGCCGACTCCGATCGACTACCTGACGCTCGCCGGAAGCTTCGGACTGTTCTTCACGCTGTTCCTGCTGTTCTGCAGGTATCTGCCAATCGTGGCGATGGCAGAGGTGAAGGGCGTTCACCCCTCGGCGCATGTCCACACGCACGAGGAACGGAGCTGAGGCCCCTGCCCCGGGTGAAGCCATGAGCGACACGAAGAAGGAAGCCGGAAAAGCCGCCACGGAAGCCCCGCTGCACGGGCTCCTGGCGGAATACGAAACCCCCACCGCACTGGTCGAGGCCGCCAAACGCGTGCGCGACGCCGGATTCAAGAAGTGGGACACCTACTCGCCCTTCCCGGTGCACGGGATCGACCCCGCCATGGGCATCCAGCCGACGATCCTTCCCTGGATTGTGCTGGTCGCTGGCCTGACGGGCTGCGGCGGCGGTCTGCTTTTGCAGTGGTGGACCAACACCTACGACTACAAGTGGCTGATCAGCGGCAAGCCCTTCTTCAGCATTCCCGCGAACATCCCGATCACCTTCGAGTTGACCATCCTGTTCAGCGCGGTCACCGCGCTGTTCGCGATGCTGATCCTGAACGGGCTGCCTCGCCACCACCATCCGCTCGACCTGAAGAAGCGCTTCGCCCGTGTGACGGATGATCGCTTCTTCCTGATGATCGAGGCTGTCGACCCGAAGTTCGACGAGAGCGACACGCGGGAGCTGCTCGAAGAGACCGAGCCCGTTTTGCTCGACGAGGTCCTCGAGGATCGCGTCACTTCGGACAAGCTGCCGACAGGGCTCGTCTACGCGCTGGTCGTGATCTCGGTCGCATCGCTGGTGCCGTTCGGTCTGATCGCGCGCGCACGCGCTTCCACGATGCGCAAGACGCGGATTCACATCATTCCCGACATGGATTCCCAGACGAAGTACAAGGCGCAGCGCATGCTGACGTTCTTCCCCGATGACCGCGCGATGCGCCCGCAGATCCCGGGGACTATCGCCGTCGGTCAGCTGGACGCGGACGACCATTTGTACCGCGGCAAGGTCAATGGCGCCTGGGCGCTCACCTTCCCCAAGCAGGTCCCCGCCACGGAAGCGACGATGAAGCGCGGTCAGCAGCGCTTCGGTATCTACTGCACCCCCTGCCACGGCGTGGCAGGCAACGGCGACGGCATGGTGGCCAAGCGGGCCACGGCGCTCGCGCAGGGCACCTGGGTGCCGCCCGCCAATCTGAACCAGGACTACCTGCGCGTCATGCCGGTGGGGCAGATCTTCAACACCATCACCCACGGCATCCGCAACATGCCCGCCTACGGGCCGCAGATTCCACCGAAGGATCGCTGGGCCATCGTCATGTACGTGCGGGCACTCCAGCGCAGCCACAAGGCGACCATCAACGACGTTCCGGCGACGGAACGCGGGTCACTGAAGTAGGGCTCACCGATGGCACAGACGAAGAGTCTCGACGACAACATCCGCCTGGGCGACGACGCCACGAAGGTCTTCAAGATCGCCGGAGGCATCGGCGTGGTGTTCCTGCTGGTGAGCTTCGGGCTCGGTTTCACGGCTGGCGACAAGCTCAAGCAGTTCCTCCACTCCTATCTCCTGGCGTACATCTTCGTGCTCAGCATCACGCTGGGCATGCTCTGGTGGGTAGCGCTGCAGCATCTGGTCAACGCGAAGTGGAGCATCGTCATCCGCCGCGTAGCCGAGCTGTTCGCCTCGAACGTGGCGCTGATGGCCGTACTGGCCCTGCCGCTCCTGATCCCCATCGTGCTCGGCAACGGCAGCCTGTACGAGTGGGCGAATCCCGCGGCTGTCGCGGCTGACGCTGCGCTCAAGGCCAAGTCGCCCTACCTGAACGCGGGCCTCTTCATCGCGCGCTTCGTCTTCTACTTCGGGTTCTGGGCCTTTCTGGCCCGCTACCTGTTCAAGCGCTCGCTGGAGCAGGACAAGACGGGTGACCGGAAGCTGATCGGAAAGATGGCAGTCGCCAGCGGCCCGGGCATGTTCTGGTTCGCGCTGACCATCACGTTCTTCGCGTTCGACTTCATCATGTCGGTGCAGCCGCACTGGTTCAGCACCATCTTCGGCGTCTACTTCTTCGCCGGCTGCGTGATATCCGTGCACAGCACGCTCGCCCTGGTCCTGATGTGGTTGCAGAAGAAGGGGCGGCTCGTCCGCAGCGTCAACCGCGAGCACTACCACGACCTCGGCAAGATGATGTTCGGCTTCGTGGTGTTCTGGGCCTACATCGCGTTCTCGCAGTTCATGCTCTACTGGTACGCGAACATCCCCGAGGAGACGCAGTGGTACCACCAGCGCTTCGCCGGAGACTGGAAGTGGGTCTCGGCGGTGCTGCTCTTCGGGCACTTCGTGATTCCGTTCTTCGGCCTGTTGTCGCGTCACGTGAAGCGGAGCAAGAGGCTGCTCGGGTTCTGGGCGGTCTACCTCTTGGCCATGCAGTGGATCGACCTGTACTGGCTGGTGATGCCGAGCATGGGCACCACGAAACTGCCTTTCAGCATCCTGGACGTCACGTGCCTCGTCGGGATCGCGGCGCTGTGCATCGCCGGAGCGGCTTTCCAGGCCCGGAACGTGAACCTCGTTCCAACGAAGGATCATCGTCTCGAGCGTTCGCTCGCCTTCGAGAACATCTAGCAGGTTACTGGGATGGCTACCGAATCCGACAACGTAAACACCGGCGCCCTCGCGACGATCGTGATCGTGGGCGCGCTGGCGATGATCGGCATCACGACGGCGCTGACGGCGCTGGTGCGTACGCAGGCGGGCGACAAGCAGGACCAGATGGACTCCACCGCCAACCTCAAGGCGTACCAGCAGATGGTCGCCTCGCAGCGGAAGGAGCTCGAGGAACCGCCTTCATGGGATGACAAGGCGAAGGGGATCGTCCGCATCCCCATCGAGCGCGCCGAGCAACTGGTCGTCACCGATCTCGCCAAGAATCCCGCCTCCGCAAGCCCCGCCCCGCCCGATGCGGGGGCGACGTCGCCCGCAGCGCTGGGCAAGTCGCTGTACACGAGCCAGGGCTGCTCCGCTTGCCATTCCCTGAACGGCAAGAAGGGCGTTGGCCCGAGCTGGAAGGGCATCTGGGGCACGACGGTCAAGCTCGCTGGCGGCGGCGAGGCCAACGTGGACGAGGGCTACATCCACGAGTCCATCGTCAACCCGCAGGCGAAGATCGTCGATACGTTTCCCCCGGTCATGCCGAGCTACAACGGCAAGCTGAAGGACAACGAGATCACCGCCCTCATCGAGTACATCAAGACGCTCAAGTAGCAGCACGACGATCCCATGACGTTCTCAATCACCGCATCGATCGCGAACCTGGTGGCCGCGCCTCTGCCGAAGCTACCGAAGTCGCCGTACTTCTGGATGCCGCCGGAGATATCCACGAACGCCGCCAGCACGGACTGGCTCTTCCACGTGCTCATGCTCGTCTCGGTGATCTCGCTGGGCGGCATCGTCGCGGCGATGATCTACTTCGTCATCAAGTATCGCGCGAAGAACGGGCGTGCCGCGAACGAGGTCCCGCAGAAGACCAGCGACCACAACACGACGCTGGAGATCACCTGGTCGTTCATTCCGCTTGTCATGACGATCGCGCTGTTCGTCTGGGGCTTCAAGGGCTTCGTCGACCTGCACAGCCCGCCGAAGGACACCTACGACATCCACGCGCAGGGGCAGAAGTGGAAGTGGCTGTTCACCTATCCGAACGGCCTGACCGATGACGAGCTGCACGTTCCGGTCAACAAGCCGGTACGCATCATCATCAACTCCGTCGACGTGATCCACAGCCTGTACATCCCGGTTTTCCGCGTGAAGCAGGACGCGGTCCCGGGGCGCTACACGGAGCTGTGGTTCCAGGCGAAGAAGCCCGGCACCTATCCCATCTTCTGTGCCGAGTACTGCGGCCGCGGACACTCCACGATGCTCTCGCAAGATCGTGGTCCACAAGCCCGGCGGCTTCGAGGCGTGGCTCGACAGCGCCGCACAGAAGATGCAGGCCCTGCCCCCGGCCGAGCTCGGCAAGGAGCTCTACACCAAGCAGGGCTGTTCCGCGTGCCATTCCACCAACGGCACGCGCGGCGTCGGACCGAGCTGGAAGGGGATCTGGGGAGAGGAAACGAAGCTCACCGACGGCAGCTCGGTCAAGGTGGACGAGAACTACGTCCGCGAATCGATCGTGGACCCGCAGGCGAAAGTTGTCGCCGGATTCGGCCCGGTGATGCCGACCTTCAAGGGCAAGTTGAAGGACAACGAGATCACCGCCCTCATCGAGTACATCAAGACTCTCAAGTAGCAGCGAGAAGGAAAGACCATGGCCTCACCCAGCACGACGGCCGACGAGCTGATCCCCCAGGCGCCCACCGCCGAGGACAACTACCTGACCCACGACAAGGGCATCCTGTCGTGGCTCTTCACGCTCGATCACAAGCGGATCGGCGTCATGTACCTCATCTCGGTGATGACGGCGTTCGCGCTCGGCGGAACCTTTGCGCTGCTGATCCGGACGGAGCTCCTCACGCCCGGCCGCACGATCATGAGTGCGGAGACGTACAACCAGATGTTCACGCTGCACGGCGCGGTGATGGTCTTCCTGGTCATCATCCCCGGCATCCCTGCAGCGCTCGGCAACTTCATCCTGCCGCTGCAGCTCGGCGCCAAGGACGTAGCGTTCCCGCGGCTGAACCTGATGAGCTACCACCTGTGGATCATCGGTGCGCTGTTCTTGATCCTGTCGATGGTCCTCAGCGCCGCCGACACGGGCTGGACCTTCTACACGCCCTACAGCACCACCACGCAGACGGCGGTCATCCCGGCCACGTTCGGCGCGTTCATCCTGGGCTTCAGCTCCATCTTCACGGGGCTGAACTTCATCGTCACCATCCACAAGCTGCGGCCGCCGGGGATGACCTGGTTCCGCATGCCGCTGTTCCTGTGGGGTCTGTACTCCACCGCGGTGATCCAGGTGCTCGCCACGCCGGTGCTCGGCATCACGCTGCTCATGCTGATCGCAGAGCGCGCTTTCGGGATCGGCATCTTCGACCCGGCGCTTGGCGGCGATCCGGTACTGTACCAGCACTTCTTCTGGTTCTACTCGCACCCGGCCGTCTACATCATGATCGTACCGGCGTTCGGGGTGATATCCGAGATCATCACCGTCTTTTCGCGAAAACGCATCTTCGGCTACAAGTTCATCGCGCTTTCCAGCATCGCCGATCGCCATCCTCGGCTTCCTGGTCTGGGGACACCACCTGTTCGTGAGCGGACAGTCGGTGCTCGCCGGCACCATCTTCAGCGCCATCACGTTCCTGATCGCGATCCCCACGGCGATCAAGACGTTCAACTGGCTGGCGACCATGTACAAGGCGTCGATCCACCTGGATACGCCGATGCTCTACGCGCTGGCGTTCCTCTGGGTGTTCACCATCGGCGGTCTGACCGGCGTGTTCCTCGCGGTCATGAGCGTCGACGTGCATCTGCACGACACGTACTTCGTCGTCGCCCACTTCCACTACGTGATGATGGGCGGCTCGATCACGGCGTTCCTCGGCGGTCTGCACATGTGGTGGCCCAAGATGTTCGGGCGCATGTACAACGAGAAGGCTCGGCCGCATCGGCGCCGCGATCGTCTTCTTCGGACTGAACCTGACCTTCTTCCCGCAGTTCATCCTGGGCACGCGCGGCATGCCGCGCCGATACTACGACTATCTGCCCGAGTTCCAGGGGCTGCACGACCTGTCCACCATCGGCGCGTACATCCTCGGCGTCGGCTTCGTCATGACGGCTGTCTACCTGTTGTGGACCTTCAAGAAGAAGCCCGACGCCCCCGCGAACCCATGGGGCGGCAGCACCCTCGAGTGGAAGACCACCTCTCCGCCCGCCTACTACAACTTCCGGGTTACCCCGGAGGTCACCACGGGCCCCTACGAATACGATGACCTCGTGTACGACGAGAAGATCGGCGGCTACGTCGAGCGCGCAGCCGTCGCCTCCGGCGCCTGAGCTACGGCCTCTCTGATTGGACCAAGGACCGATGACGGATATGACTGCGGACGCGAAACCCAGCCACGGCGGCCCCGGGCACGGCCACGATCATGAAGACGCCGTCCACGCGGAGAACCCGCACCTCCAGCACCACTTCGACACGCCCCAGCAGCAGTTCGATGCCGGCAAGCTGGGCATCTGGCTGTTCCTGGTAACGGAGATCCTGTTCTTCAGCGGGCTGTTCTGCGCGTACACGATCTACCGCGCCGAGCACCCCGAGGTCTTCATCTTCGCCCACTACTACCTGAGCGCAACGCTCGGTGGTGTGAACACGGCGGTGCTGATCCTCAGCAGCCTCACGGCGGCGTGGGCGGTGCGCAACGCGCAGCTCCAGCAGCACAGGATGCTGGTGGTGAACATCCTGATCACCATCGCGTGCGCCGCGACGTTCATCGTCATCCACGTGAACGAGTACTTCGAGCACTACCACGCGGGGCTGATGTGGACGGACTGCGAGTCCACCAAGGGCAAGGCGCCCGAACGACTCAAGTTCGGTGTGTGCTTCAAGCCGAAGGAGCACGTCTGGGAGACCGAGACCTTCAAGGAAGAGCACCCGGAGTCGGCGAAGTTCGCCGAGAAGCTGTACGAAGAGGAGAAGGCGCAGAAGTCCGCCGATGTGGCGCCCCTGCCGACTCCGGCCGCTGCAAAGGTCGAGTTCGCCTCCCTGACGGCTGCGGAGGCCAGGGCCGGACGGACGGTGCCCGCGGCGGCATCTGCGGTTCCCGCCGCCCCGGGCAGCGCCGCGTCAGCCACGGCTCCCGCACCGGCTCCGCCCGTGAAGAAGACAGAGCACAAGGCGGCGAAGCCAAAGACCGAAGAGGCGGCACCCGCGCCGGGCGCTCCTGCGGCCCCTGCGCCAAGCGCAAGTGCCGCTGCCGCTCCGGGCGCGAGCGCCAGCGCCGCACCCGCACGGAGCGCTTCGGCGGCCCCTGCGCCAAGCGCAAGTGCCGCTGCCGCTCCGGGCGCGAGCGCCAGCGCCGCACCCGCGCCGGCTGCTGCGCCCGCGGCACCGAAGGCGGCAGCCCCGGCCGCTGCAGACAAGGGCGAGGGCACCGCAGACTATCGAAGCACTGGCGGCGGAGGAATCACGCTCCGGCACGATCGAAACGGATCTCGGCAAGAAGATCCAGCCGCTGGTCGACGCCGGCGTGATCGGGCCGATGTCGGCCGGCGGCGTCAGCTATCCGAAGGAATGGGCACGTCTTCTTCGCGCTCTACTTCTTCATGACCGGACTGCACAGCTTCCACGTGTTCGCCGGCATCATCGTGTGGCTGTGGATGCTGGCACGCGCCCTGAAGAAGCAGTTCGGCCCGACGTACTTCGGACCCATCGACTACGCGGCGCTGTACTGGCACCTGGTCGACATGATCTGGATCTACCTCTTCCCCCTCCTCTACCTGATCCGCTAGGACGCTCGAGGCAGACATGGCAAAGGACGAAGACAAGGCGAAGGACGACGTGAAGGACGACGCCGACACGGCCGAGCGCGAAGAGGCGAAGGCGGAAGCCAAGGGCGAAGAAGCCGAAGCCAAGGACGAGAAGTCCGGCGACGAGCCCGAAGCCAAGGACGAGAAGTCCGGCGACGAGCCCGAAGCCAAGGACGAGAAGTCCGGCGACGAGCCCGAAGCCAAGGACGAGAAGTCCGAGGACGACGACAGCGAGTCCGGGGACGACGAGGAGGACGAGGCCTCGACCGGGTCGCGCGACGAGGACGAGGACGCGGACGAGGAGGAAGTCGCAGCGGCTTCCGGACCGGCGAGCGGCCACGTGGCCGCCGCGGCGGCCCACGCCGGGCACGGCCACGACGAGCTCGCCCACATTACGCCCGTGTCCCTCCTGTTCAAGGTGTGGGGCGCGCTGATGGTGTTCACGTTCCTGACCGTGGGAGCCTCGTACATCGACTTCGGCGGGCAGACCAACCTGGTGGTCGCGATGCTGATCGCCACCGTCAAGGCGTCGCTGGTCGTCGTGTTCTTCATGCACCTGCGCTGGGATCGGCGCTTCCACGCCCTCACGTTCCTGAGCGGCTTCCTGTTCGTGATCCTGTTCATCGGGCTCGCGCTGACCGATCGCGCCGAATACCAGCCGATGGTCAAAGCCTACCAGGACGCCCAGGCGAACCAGCACGGCGGGCTGCGTCTCGGTCCCCAGCCCTGATCGGGCCGGGGTGCTGGCAGCCGCAGCGCCGCTAGCGCTTCCACACCGCGTCGACGATGCGATCGACGACGCGGTCGATGTGGTGACGGGTGGCGTTGTGCGGCATGCCGCCGTTCGACGATGAACGAGAACGCGATGGCGCCCTGGCCCGACGGCTCGAGCACGTAGCCGGACAGCGCGATCGAGCGCGCCAGGGTGCCCGTCTTCGCGCGCACCATGCGCTCGCTCCGGTACTTCCGGAAGCGCGAATGCAGCGTGCCGTCGACACCGCCGACCGAGAGCTGCGCGACGTATTCGGGACCGATCGCCGGATCGCGGTACGCGCTGACCAGCACCTTCGCCAGCGTGGCGCTGCTGACGCGGTTGGCGTCGAACAGCCCTGAACCGTTGACGATCTTCGTCGTGCTCTCCAGCGCGCCGATCTGTTGCGAGGTAGTCCCGGACGGCCTTCGCGCCGTCGGAGCTGTGCGCCGGCGCGTGAGTGGTCTCCGCGCCCAGCGTCTTCAGGATCATCTCGGCGTAGAAGTTGTCGCTCTTCTTGCCGAGCTGCTGCACCAGCACGGACAGCGGCGCGGACTCGTGGAAGACCAGACGCGCGTGCTCGCCCTCGCCGCCGGCAGCGACCTTGCCCGACAGCTGGACGCCGAGCGAGCGCAGGATCGTCCGCCAGCACGTAGCCGGGAAACAACCGTGGGTCGTCGACGCGCCGCGCGAAGCGGAGCCGCGGCAGCCGCTCGGCGAGGTGACCGCCGAGCATGCACGCAGCCGCTGTGATCCGCGGCCGGATGCAGAGAGAGGCGGACATCCTGTCCCTTGCCGGCCTCGACCGTGCCGACGCTTCCGGAAACCTCGACGAATCCCGGCGGGTCGAACCAGGCGTTGGCGCGGCATGTCCGGCGGTTGCCGGCATCACGTTCAGGGTCACGGAGTTCTCGTCCAGTGCGACGGCGCTGACCGGAGCGCGGAACGAGGCCCACTCGTTCGGCTGCTGCCCGAACGCCGGCGGCACGTACTCTGCGTCGAAGCGGCTCTGGTCGACCAGGATCCGTCCACTCACCCGCGACAGACCCATCTCCAGCAGCGAGCGGCACATCCGCCACAGGTCGTCCGTACGCAGCGACGGATCGCCGTGGCCACGCAACACCAGATCCCCCACGGCGCCCGCCTTCGAGATGCCCGTAGAGCCCGGTGGTGTAGCGATAGTCGGGGCCCAGGCGGGACAGCGCAGCCGCGGCGGTGAGCAACTTGGAGTTCGAGGCCGGACTGAGCGCCAGGTGCTCGCCCGAGGAGGCCAGAAGCTTTCCGCGGTTCACATCCATGACCGCGACGCCCAGTCGCCCGTGGTGTTGCTTCACCCAGCCCCCGAGCTCGTCCACTGCGTGCTGCAGGGAAGCGGATCGGGCGTCCGCCGCGCTCCTCCGGGCGGACGGAGTCTCGGCGAGCGCTGGGCGCTCCGCCACGGAAGCGGCACCAAGACCGAGCAGAAACAGGACGGCGAGCGCTCGGCGCGGTAGGGATCGCATGTAGCCAGCGTTACCGTGCCTTTCCCCATGTGCTCCAGAAATCAGCAAAATTCGCCGAAATCCGCCGCGCTGTGGCTCGCCGCAGCGCTCGCGGCGGTGCTCGGCGGATGCCACCCCGCCCGGAGCGGGGGCTCTGGGCGGGCGCTCGAGATCCTGGCGCCGACCGATGTGGCCACGCTCGATCCGCGATTTTCAACCCGGGCGCTCGACATCAAGATCACCCGGCTCGTGCACGCCGGGCTCGTGGGTCTGGATCCGACGACTCTGGCGCCCATCCCGCTGGTCGCGGCGCGCTGGCACTTCGCCGACGATCGCACGCTGCACGTCACGCTCAAGCGCGGCGTGCATTTCCACAGCGGGCGCGCGCTCTCGCCGCAAGACGTGTGCGCCACGCTGGCCGCGCTGAACGACCCGGCGCTCGGCAGCCCGCACCGCGCCGTCGTGCGCGCCATCGGCAGTTGCCGCGAGGAAGGCCCACGGGAGCTCGTCATCCAACTGGCGCATCCGAGAGCCACGCTCCTGACCGATCTGGAGGTGCCGATCCTGCGCGCCGACCAGGCGCGCCTGCCCCCGCGGCCCGACGGCAATCTCGACGGCCTGGGACCATTCCGCATCCGGCACGTCGACGAGGGCGCGGTGGAGCTCGGGCCGGCCGACACTGGCGTGATGCCGCGCCCCCGCCACAGCGTCGTCATCCGGACCGTCCACGACGAGAACGCGCGGGCGCTCCGTCTGCTCGCCGGCCGCGCCGACATCGCCGTGAACGCCATCTCGCCCGCGCTCTTGCCCGCGCTGGAAGGGCGTCACGGCCTGTCCGTGGTGTCGCGCCCCGGCGCGAACGTCACCTACCTGCTCATGCACAACGAGCGGCCACCCTTCGACCGCGTCGAGGTACGCCGCGCCGTAGCGCGCGCGATCGATCGGACCAAACTGGTGCGCACCCTGCTTTCGGGTCATGCCAAGGTCGCCAGCCAGATCTTTCCGCCGGGCCACTGGGCGCATGCGTCCGGGCTGCACCCCGAGCCGTTCGATCCCGGCCGCGCCCGCCGCGTGCTGCACACGTTGCCCCCGGTCACGCTGCTCACCAGCACCGATCGCGCCCGCATCACCATTGCGAGGGCCGTCGCACAGATGCTGGGCGACGCCGGCCTCCAGGTGCGGGTGGTGCCGCTCGACCTCGGCGTGATGCTCGAGCGTCTCGACGGCGGCGACTACCAGATGGCCACCCTGGAGATGCCGGAGCTGACCGAGCCGAACATCCTCAAGTGGTTCTTCGATCCGAAGGGGGTGCCGGGAGAGGGCGGCGAAGGGCGCAACCGCGCCCGCTACCGCTCCCCCGAAGCCGGGGCACTGCTGGAGGCCGCCTCGACCACGCGCGACCAGTCCGTGCGGGCCGGCCTCTACGTCCGGCTGGCCCGCCTGATGGCGGACGACATGCCGGTCATCCCCCTGTGGCACGAGGACCAGATCGCCGTCCTCTCGCCTCGCGCGCGCGGCTTCAGGCCCAGCGCGGAAGGCCGCTGGCTCTCGGTCGCGAAGCTGCCCTGACTTGCGTTCCCGCGCCGATGCGGCCAAAAGGGGCTGGTGACCGCCTCGTCGAAGTCCCGCCCGTTGACCGCGCTGCTCGCCGCGGCAGCGGCTGTCGCCGTGCTGGGCATCGGCACGAACGCGCGCGCCGACGAGCCGGTGCGGCCCCAGCGCCACGACGTCGGCGTCTACCCCACCACCTCGACGCGGCTGCCGCTGTTCCTGATCGGAGCCGGCACGACGGCGGTGTTCTACGGCGCAGCGGTGGGCCCGTCGTACCTCTGGCCGACCGCTCCGGGCGCCAGCGATCTGCGCATCCCCATCGCCGGCCCCTTCATGGCGCTCGGCAAGACAGGCTGCGCCAAGGACGACCCGGGTTGCAGCACGCTGATCGTCGTGCTGCGCGCGCTCCTCACGGGCATCGACGGCGTCGGCCAGGTTGGCGGCCTGGGGTTCATGGGCGAAGCGCTGTTCCTGCCCACCACGGTCGACTCGCCCGCCGCAGCGCGCCGACGCCGCCGACTCGAGAGCGCTCGCTCGTTCGAGATCCACCCGGTTCCGATCATGTCCGGCAAGGACGGCGTCGGACTCGGCGTGATCGGCCGCTTCTAGCCTTCGCCCTCGCTGCAGGTTTGCAGCCGTGGCGGTGTCCGCCCCGCACAGCCGCGAATAGCGTTGCGCCCGCGTAGCCGCGACGGCAGCGTGGCGACGTGAAACACCTGCTGTTGCCAGTCTTGTTCGTGTGCGCGGGCGCCGTCGCCTGCAGCGGTTCGCACGAGGTATCGATCACCGACCACGACTCGGGCGCGGCGGGCAGCGGCGGCGCGGCAGGCAGCGCCGGTGCGGCGGGCAGCGGTGGCGCCGCGGGAACGGACGGCGGAGCGGGGACCGCGGGGACAGGCGGCGCCGCCGGCAGCGGCGGCAGCGCGGGCAACAGCGGGGTGCCAACGCAGAGCATCAGCCAGTCTTCCCTGTCCGCCGTGGAGACCGAAACGAACCTGGCCGTCGCGGACAACGGCTACGTCGTCGCCACCTGGATCGGCATCCAGCCCACGCAGCACTCGCACAGCGGCTACGCCTTCAGCAAGAACGACGGACAGACCTGGATGCCGCCGCAGAAGCTGGAAGCGCCGGGCGGGCGCACATCGAGCGATCCCGTCGTCGCGGCGGCGCCCGACTCGAGCTTCTACCTGGCGTGGATCGCCTTCCAGCGCGACGCGCAGGGCAATCCCTACGACATGCGCGTGTACGTCTCCAAGGCCGCCGCGGGAGACACCAGCTTCGGCGCGCCGCAGGATATCGCCGGCGCCATCACCTCCGACGCGATCGACAAGCCGTGGGTGACGGTGGCGCCCGACGGCACGGTCTACGTGACCTGGCTCGACACTGGCAGCCAGTCGAAGAACCTGTCGCCCCGCATGCGGGTCGCGGTGAGCGAAGACCAGGGACAGACCTGGAACATCTATCCGATCGACAGTGGACAGGGCGGTTTCCGCAACCTGATCTACCCGTGCGTCGACGACGTGACCGGCCGCGTCTACGTCACCTATCACCCGGGCGGCGGCATCGGGCTGCGCTGGAGCGACGACAAAGGGAAGACCTGGCCCGGCGCCACGGCGGTCGCGTCGCAGTCCGATCCGAAATCCATGTTCGACGATCCAACCTGCGCAGCGCACAACGGCGAGGTGTGGGTGACCTATGGCGTCGGCACCGATCCGTTCACCGAAACGGACAACGCCCGCTCCGATCAAATCCGCGTCGCCCATTCCAGCGACGCCGGACAGAGCATCGCCGACCGCCATTTCGCGGAGGATGCAACGGCGGGCACGAAATTCCTGCACGCGCAGATGGCACGCGAAGCGAGCGGCGCGCTGGACATCCTCTACTACGCCGGAAGCGACCAGAATCCCGATTCGGCCGGCAGCGTGAGGCTTTCGCAATCGACCGACAAGGGCAAGACGTGGAGCTCGAGCCTCGTGGTCAAGGCGCCGATCACTTTCCTTTCCACGCGCGGCGATCAGCGCTGGCTCGGCGACTACATCGGCCTCGCTGTGCACAGCGGCAAGGCGTACGGCAGCTTCGCCGACAACACATCCGGCACGTCGCACGTCGAGTTTTTCGTGCACACATTCTAGGGAGCGCACGCGCTGCCCGGCCCCGTGAAACAGCCGAAACGTTCCACGGGCCGCGGCGGCCCGCACCCGCGTGTCGCCCTGCCACGGCGCGCCACACAGGCCCCGGTGCGGGACGCGCGGGAATCACGCCACGATCAGCCGCGCCAAAATCCAGGGTGCGAAATGAGCCCAGGAGTGATAAGAGCCCTCTGATGGAGGCCGTACGGTGAGTCGACGAACCAAGTTCGTCCTGGTCACCGGCGGAGTTGTCTCCTCGATCGGCAAGGGGCTGACGTCGGCGTCGCTCGGCGCGCTGCTCGAGGCGCGCGGGCTTCGTGTCACGCACATGAAGCTCGACCCGTACATCAACGTGGACCCGGGCACGATGTAGCCCGTACCAGCACGGCGAGGTCTTCGTCACCGACGACGGCGCCGAGACGGACCTCGACCTCGGCCACTACGAGCGCTTCACCAGCTGCCGGCTCACGCGCCTGGCCAACGTGACCACCGGGCCGGATCTACGAGGCGGTGATCACCAAGGAGCGGCGCGGCGAGTACCTCGGCGCCACGGTGCAGGTGATTCCGCACATCACCGACGAGATCAAGTCGCGCATCCGCGAGGGCACGGCCGGCGCCGACATCGCCATCATCGAGATCGGCGGCACCGTGGGCGACATCGAGTCGCTGCCGTTCCTCGAGGCCATCCGCCAGCTCAAGCTCGAGGCCGGCGCGGAGAACGCCGTCAGCGTGCACGTGACGCTGGTGCCCTTCATCGCCACCGCCGGCGAGCTGAAGACCAAGCCCACCCAGCACTCGGTCCGCGAGATGCGCGAGATCGGCATCCAGCCGGATCTGCTCGATCTGCCGTTGCGACCGGCCGATCACCCGTGGGCTCAAGGAGAAGATCGCGCTGTTCTCCAACGTGCCCGTCGACAGCGTGATCGCCGCGGTGGACGTCGTCGTGCATCTACGAGCTGCCGCTGGTGCTGCACGCCGAGGGTCTCGACGAGGAAATCGCCGAGCGGCTCAACATCTGGTCGCGCCAGCCCGAGCTCGGCCCGTGGAAGCGCACGGTCGAGAAGTTCAAGAAGCCGAGCGGCGGCTCGGTGAAGATCGGCGTGGTCGGCAAGTACGTGCACCTCAAGGACAGCTACAAGTCGCTGCACGAGGCGCTCGTGCACGGCGGGCATGGCCAACGACGTGGCCGTCCAGCTCGAGTACATCGACTCCGAGGAGATCGAGCGAGGCAGCGCGCCGGCACTGCTTGAGCGGGCTCGACGGCGTGCTCGTCCCGGGCGGCTTCGGCGACCGCGGCGTGGAGGGCAAGATCGCCGCCATCCGCTACGCGCGCGAGAACGGCGTGCCGTTCTTCGGCATCTGCCTCGGCATGCAGCTCGCGGTGATCGAGTTCGCGCGCAGCGTGTGCAGTCTCAAGGGCGCCAGCTCGACCGAGTTCCAGAAGGATCCGCCGCACGCCGTCATCGACCTGATGCCCGATCAGCGCGGCGTCATGGAAAAGGGCGGCACGATGCGGCTCGGCGCCTACCCGTGCAAGCTCACGCCCGGCAGCCGCGCCGCGAAGATCTACGGCGGCACCGAGCGAAATCAGCGAGCGGCACCGCCACCGCTTCGAGTTCAACAACGAGTACCGCGACGGCGCTCACGCGAGCATGGCCTGGTGCTCAGCGGCACCAGCCCCGACGACCGCCTGGTGGAGATCGTCGAGCTGCCCGAGCATCCGTTCTTCGTCGGCTGCCAGTTCCATCCCGAGTTCAAGAGCCGCCCGATGAGCGCGCACCCGCTGTTCTCGCACTTCGTCGCCGCCGCCGTCCGCCGCCGCGACGAGATCGCCGCCGACGCCTCGCGCTCGTCCGAAGACGCCGCGGACACGCACCCCACCGTAAACTGAACCGCTTTACGCGATTCAAAGCGCCTTCCTTCGCGCTGCGGCCCATTGGGCCTCGAGCCCGAGCTGCTCGACCCACTTTTCCACGTAGCCGCGGTCGAGCCGGTCGCCCTGCAGCCGGAGGATGCCGGCTGCGTCCTCGATCTGGCGCTCGGATGCGCCGAGCTTCGCCCACTCGAGCTTGGCGATCAGCACGTCCTCGGCTGAAGCCACGCTCAGCGGAACGTTCTCGACTTCGAGAATGGTCCGACGCGAGAATTCCTCGCGACTGAAGTCGCGCGCCTTCATGATGATGAAATCGACCTTCCAGCCTGTGGCGAAGTCGATCACATTGAACTGGCTCTGGTGCGACAATGCCTCCAGAGCCGCATCCTCGCTCACGTAGTACTCGGTGTCGGGGAGCTTCTGGAGCAGGGCAAGGAGCTGGGCGCGGCTCGGAGCGATGACGATGTCGATATCCTGCGTCGCCCGTGGCTGTCCGTGGAGCGAGCTCGCGTAGGAACCCGTCAACATGTACGGGATGGCGCAAGCCTCCAGCACATCTCGAAGCCTCGCCAGTAGATCGGGAATGCTCAACGCCGCTCCGGGGCGACGCCGTACAGCTCGCGCATCAGCTCGGCGTCGACGCCGGCTTCATCGAGCTCGGGGTGCCGTGCCCGGATGCCCGCCTTGGCGAAGCTGCGCACGGTCTCGCTCATCTCCACCGCGAGCCGGAAGCGCCCCTGTTCCCCCAACCGCCGGTGGATTTCGAGCTGCACCCGCGCCGCCTCGAGCGTCGTGTCCAGGGTCGGCATGGCGCGATGGAGCGTAGCATGCCGTCAGCGGGCAGCGTGCTCATCGCGGCGGGGCGCGAGGGGGCCACACGAAGGGCCGAAGGGCCGAAGGTTTTATGGGGGGTCGAGTGTTGGGGCGGCGGAGCGCGGCTAGTCCAGCGGGTGGGCCGCGGTCATCGCGGCGCGGCGGCGCGCCCGCTGTCGTAGAGCACGCGGATGGCGAGCCCCTCGCCGGGGCGCGCGCCGAGCTGGAGCACCACGCTGCGCCCGCCGGGCCAGCGCCATGTCTCGCGGCGGTACGCCGTGCCCGAACGCAGACAGTCGAGGAACGCTTTCCGCTTCCGGCACGCATCGGGTTGCACGACGTGGCTGTCGTCCGGGTTCCGCCATTCGCGCTGCAGCTCGTCGTGGTACGCGCGGAATGCGCGCAGCCAGAGAGCGGCGTCGTTGCTGTCCGAGCGCGACGAAAGCTCCGCGCTCTCCACGCGCCCGTCTGCAACGCGCACGCGCACCGTCACTCCCGGCGCCGGCACGCGCCCCGGCACGCCGCCGCAAGAGAATCCGTCGGGCTCCGGTGTCGCCCGGTAGCCCGACCACGCGCACACCGAGCGCGCCTGCTGCTCCGGCATCCCGAACGCGAAGCCCCATCCCGCCCAGGGGCCGCGCTGGGCGAAGCGGAGCTCGGCCAGGTCGCGCTGATCCATCGCGTGAAGCCGACGCCGCTTCGCCTCGCGCTTCGCCTCGCGCTTCGCCTCGCGCTTCGCATTCCGCTTCGCGTCCTGGCAGTCCGAATGCGCCACGAAGCCCGCCACGGCAGATGCGCCGAAGCCGAGCGCAGTCACTGCCGCCAGCACCCCTTCCGCGTTCCGGGTCTGCTGGTCGTCGCCAGGACCAGGCGGGCTCAGCAGGAGCGCGGAAAGGCCCGCACCGATCGCCAGATCCGCGGCCGGAAACCCGGCAGACGCGTGGCAGCTCCCATCCCGGGGATTGTCCGGGGGCCGCGAGAAGCAGATCGAGCAGCCGCTCGTCGCCGCGGCCGCCGCGAACATCACCGAGGCCGCTGCCGCCGCCATGGTTCGCATGGGTGAAAAGCAAGCCCTCCGACCCCTATTGTGGGAGCGATCAACCCCTCATGCAAGCCGGGCGGCGTGCCCGGCGCGAACCCCGTGCTCAGTACGTGATGACGCGTATCCGCGGCCCCGCGCTCACCGTCACCTGGCGGGCGCGCAGCACGTCGCCATCGAGCACGTACGGGCCGCCCTCGCCGGGGAAGCGCACGGAGAACTCCCTCACCAGGTCGTCGAAAACGCCCTCGCCCCGCAACGGGCGGCCCGTCAGCACGCGCGGCGCCTGCGGGCCGAGCTGGCGCGTGCCGAGCGGCGAGGCGACCAGGTGGGGCCGCTCCGGATCCTCGCCGGCGCGGTGGTTCACGTACATGTGCAGGCCGAGATCCTTGACCACCGACGACATGATCAGGCTGTAGCCGGCGGGCGCGAGATCGCGTCCCTCCACCGACACGGTGCACGGCAGCGGATCGAGCACGCTGCGCGAATACGCGTCGCCCACGACCGAGCCGACGAAGATGCGCGCCACGAGGCGCGCGGCGGTCGCGTAGCCGTCCCCACCCGCCGCGTAGTAGCGATCGAAGAAGCGCGCCACGAGCCCGGTTCCGAACATGAAGCCGATCCGGGTCCCTCCCCCCTGCTCGCTGACGCGCAGGGTCGGGTGCTCCACGGCCTCGGGCAGGGCTTCACCTGCAACGGCGCGCCGGACGGTCGAGAGGAGATCGCTCCGGTGTCCGAAGTTCCGCGCGACGGTCGCCACCGTGCCGGCCGGTGCCAGGATCAGGGTCGGCAGCTCGCGTCCGGCAAAGGCCTGCTCGAGCGCGGTGACCCCGGACATGAAGGTGCCGTCGCCGCCGCACAGCACGACCCGCTCCGCGCCCGCCTCCGCGATCCGCGCCATGGTCTCGGCCAGCTCGTCCACGCGGCGGGTCACCCAGAGGCGCGCGCGGCCGGAAGCCAGCGTCTCCATGCGCCCGAGGAGCCGGGAGCCACCCCGGCTGAGCCGGTGGGCGTTGGCATTGAGGATCAAGTGGGTCGCGTTGACCTCGCGATCACGTGCTATCACCGGGTGCGATGTCTCGATGGCTCGTCGTAGCACTGGCAGCGGCCACCACTGTAGCGTGCGGCACGGCAGGAGTCGTGCAGACCGCCCTACACGGCGACCTCGCGCAGCTCAAGCGCAAGATCAGCGAGGGTCAGCAGAAGGGGGCCCTGGACCGCTCCACGACGCTCCAGCTGGCTGCCGCGGTGGCCGGGCGCGAGCTCCGTTCCTCGAAGGGTCCGGCCGCCGCAGCCCGGGTGGACGCGCTCCGGGCGTGCGCCGGCTCGCTGGAGTCGGTGCTGCGCGACCGCGCTTCCCTCCCCGACGACGTCGGTGCCCAGGCCACCCTGATGCTTCTCGAGCTCGGAAAGCTGCGATCGCCCCGATCTCGTGGCCCGCTACTCGGAGGCTTCGAACGGCGCGTGGCGCGCCGTGGCGGCTCGGGCGGCGACGGGCCCACGCGACGGCCGCCTGCGGCGTCGATTCATCGGTGACGGCGATCAACGCGTGCGCAAGGCGGCCCTTTTCGCCTCCCTGGAAACCAAGGACGCCGCGGATCTCGACCCCCTGCTGGAAGCTGCCCGGCTGGATCCCGATCCGCTGCTCCGCAGCCTGGCCGTGCGCGCCGTGGGAGCCATCGGGGGCCAGCGCGCGGTGCTGGCACTGAAGGATCTCTGGGCACAAAGCGACGGCACCACCCGCGAGACGATCGTGGACGCCTGGGCCATGCCCGCGCTGTACCGGGCGGGGGGAGCCCGCGAGCTCAGGACCGTCGCAGAGAGCGGCGGCTCGCTTGCGGCCATCGCCGCCGCGGTCCAGCTATCCCGCAAGTCCGGCGAGGACGCCGCGCTGGGGGCGACGTTCCTGGCGCGGGCCATCAAGCAGGGCACGCAGACGGAGCGGCGTGTGGCGATCCAGCTCGCGCCCGTGACCGACCCGGACGTACAGAAGGCCCTGTCGGAAGCGACCCGGGACGCCGATCCGGACGTGAAGGTGATGGCACTGGCCCGCTCCCTGGGCGTGCCGGCGGCGCAGGCCGACGCGAAGCGACAGCTGGAGAAGCTCGCGAAAGGCAAGGACCGCGTGGCGGTGCAGGCCCGCGCCGCCCTGGCCGCGGCACACGACGGCAGCATTTCGGGCGAGCTCCTGCACCAACTTGCCTCCCGGAGCCCCGAGGAGCGACGCCTGGCCGCCCTCGCCCTGATCCGCCTCGGCAACTACTCCCGGGCGGCCACGGCGCTGGCCGACGACGATCCGGACGTGCGCGCGTCCACCGCCTGCTCGATGATTGCAGAGGCCCACCGCCGGGAACATTGAATTCTACGGCCGACGCCTGTATGCCCGCGCACCATGAGCTTTCTGCGAGGGACGGCGGCGGCGGCACTTCTCCTGGCGCTGACCGTGGGGTCGACAGGCTGTATCAAGAAGATGCTGCTCGACGGTCAGATCAAGGGGACCCGCCAGGGCTCCGGGGCCGTGAACACGCTGCAGGACTACGAGGTGGCCAACGCGATCGCCTTCGCGGGCCTGGGGCAGATGGAGGGCATGCACAAGCTGGCGCCGGACAACACCGACGCCCTGTTCATGTTGACGAAGTCGTGGAGCGGCGCCTCGTTCGCCTTCATCGAGGACAAGTACGAGCAGGCCTACGAGAAGGGCGACGACGTGATGGCCGAGTACGAGCTGATGCGCGCGCGGGCCGCGTATCAGCGGGCCATCTTCTACGGCGTCGAGCTGCTCTCGCACCACGCCGAGGGCTTCAAGCAGGCCAAGCGCAACCAGGCCACCATGCACAAGTGGCTGGCCGACAACTTCACCGACAAGGACCAGGCGGAGGATCTGCTCTGGACCGGCTACGCCTGGGTGGCGCGCGTCGGCGTGTCCAAGGACTTGCCCGCGGTCGTCGGGGAGCTCTACGTGGGCATCGAGATGGTCAAGCGCTCCGTCGCGCTCGACGAGACGCTCGACCACGCGATGGGCCACACGATCCTCGGCGCCTACTACTCGAGCTTCAAGGAGTTCGACAAGAGCAAGGCCGAGTTCGACCGCGCCCTGCAGCTCACCGGCGGCAAGTCCCTGACCGTCCAGCTCAACTACGCCGTCCGCTACTACTGCGCGAAGAGCGACAAGGCGAACTACATGAAGATGCTCAACGCAGTGCTGGCGGCAGGCGACCCCCTGCCGGAAGCCCGCCTGCAGAACGTGATCGCCAAGCGCCGGGCCCGCCGCTACCTGGGCAACAAGATCTGGCAGGAAGAGTGTGGTTTCGCGCAGTAGGCTGGCCCCGGCCCGGCGTCCCTGCACAGACTTTCAGTCGTTCGCGTTGTGGCCGGTCATTTTTTTTCCGCTACTGATTGATCGGATTCGGGGCGAGCCCCGTCTCACTCAAGCTGAACGGCCCTCCCGGCCGTACCACGGACTAGCTAGGAGGTTGTCGGACATGATCCGAAGGGTTACTGCCGCGATGTTTGTCGCGGTCTTCGTCGTCCTGGGCACTGCAACCGCAGCCCAGGCCAAGACGACTCTCAAGATGGCGACGTTGGCACCACCCCGCAGCCCGTGGGGCAACGTCTTCAGGACCTGGGCCAAGGCGGTCGACAAGAAGACCAAAGGCGAGGTCGACGTGGTGTGGCTGTGGAACGGCACCGCCGGCCCCGAAAAGGCCGTCGTCGGCAAGATCCGCTCCGGCCAGATCGGCGGCGCGGCCATCACCGGCGTGGGCCTGTCGGCGATCGACAAGGGCATCATCGGCCTGCAGATGCCCGGCGCGTTCGATAGCTGGTCGCAGCTGGACAAGGCACGCAACAAGCTGAAGCCTGCCTTCGAGAAGGAGATCGCAGCCAAGGGCTTCTATCTCGGTGGCTTCGGCGACGTGGGCATCGGTCGCGTGATGTCGAAGGGCTTCACCGTGAAGGTGCCGACGGATCTCCGCGGCAAGCATCCCGGCGACATCGCCGACGACATCATCGGTCCCAAGGTCTACGCGGTCATCGGCGGCGTGACACCGGTCCCCTCCAGCGTGGTCGGCTTCCTGCCGAAGCTGAACAGCGGCGCGATCGACGTGATGAACACGCCGTCGCTCGCCGCCGAGCAGCTGCAGTGGGCCTCGCGGCTGGACCACATCAACACCGGCACGACCTACTTCAGCATCGGCGCGGTGGTGCTGAGCGAGAAGCAGCTCAGCAAGATGCCCGCGGATCAGCGCAAGGTCGTGACCGAGACCGGCCACCTGGCGGCCAAGGCGCTGACGGCTCGTATCCGCAGCGCGGACGACGCGGCTTTCGCCCGGCTCAAGAAGAAGATGTCCGTCCACAATCCCACGGCGGCCGAGACCGCTGCGTGGAAGAAGGTGTTCAAGAAGGCCTGCCAGCGCCTGAAGAGCGCCATCCCGGGCGGCGTGCTCACCAAGATCGGAGCCTGCTGAGAGGGCTCGCGGGGCCACCAGCCCCGCACGACAAGGCGTGACGGGCCGGTCCTTCATGGGGCCGGCCCGACGCTTTTTGTGCTCCGGGCAAAAGAGGCGCGTGACGGACACCCCCGATCCAGAATAACGTCCCCCTTTCGAGAATGGCCGACGAGCACAAGCCCGACGACCCCGAGGAGGACGGGACCGGAAGCCCGGACGCGGATCAATCCTCGAAGGACCCCGAATCTGGGCAAGGGGGACCCGGCGACGCGGACAAGCCCGACGAGTCCGACGCCGACAAGCCCGACGAGTCCGCGGACGAGTCCGACGAAGGCGAGTCGCCTGCAGCGGCGAACGCCGCCGACGAGCCTGCGGACGAGGAGCCGGAGCACGAGCACGGCGATCTCGGCGAGCCTCCCGGTTCGCATCACGCTCCGCCGCGCAAGGCCGCAGCGTGGGGCAGGCCGCTAGCGCGGCTGGACGGAGCGTGGACGCGCTTCGAGGCGCGGCTGTGCGCCCTGGTGCTGCTGGCGGAGGTGATCTCGCTATCGCTGTGGGTCGCGCTCAAGGGCATGGCGTCGCCGCCCGACAGCGGCAACCTGGCCGGCGTCGTGTTCCGGGGCCTGGCCGGCGCGCTCATACTCGGAAGCCTCGGCTACCTGCTCCCGAAGAAGCTCGGGATGACCGCGCGGCGCGTCGGTGCGTCGGTGGGCTTCATCGCCGGATTCGTTCTGGCCAAGACCTGGTCGCGGGTCGGGGTCGACTACTCCGCGAACCTCCTCAACTGGTACCAGCAGGCCTCGGCGCTGACGCTGCTCGGCGGCCTCGGCCTGCGCGACCTGGGCAAGCGTCTGACCCTGCTGCTCGCACTGCTCGGCGGCTCGCTCGCCACCGCGGCCGGCAAGCACATCACCATCGACCTCATCACGCGCTTCCTCAAGCCGAAGGCGCGGCTGCCCGTGGTCGTGGTCGGCTGGGTCGGCTCGTCGCTCATCTGCTTCTCGGCGGCGTGGGGCTTCTTCGATCACATCGCGATCGGGGACTTCAGCGCGCCCGCCGAAGCGACCGCCAGCCAGAAGTTCGCCGACGTGGGCAAGGGCCTCGGCGAGGACTGGTTCATCCTGCGCAAGCAGGTCGACCTGGACTTCAAGACCTTCCCGCACGTCATCAAGGGGCAGAGCTACTCGGACTGGCTGACCGGCAAGGAGTGGAACGCCTGGCTGGACAGCCACGGCTTCGCCGAGCGGTACGGCGCGGACAAGGTCAAGGACCTCAGACTGCCGGACGACGCCAAGCGCTCACCCATCGTGGTCGTGCCCGAGATGGGCGAACCACGCGGCGAGCTGGTCGCCGCGGCCAACCTGGTCTTCCCGTTCGGGCTGTTCGTGATCGCCATACGCTTCATCCTGCTCTCGCTTTTGGCGATCAGCGGGCACATGGTCGTCGACCCTGAAGCGGGGATGGAAGGCACGGACATCAGACGGGACCCACCCGATGACGCTGAACCTGCCGGGGGGGAAGCGTCGTGATCATCTTCCTCTTCGTCATCATCTTCGCTCTGATCGGCGCGCCCGTGTTCGCCGTCATGGCGGGCACAACCCAGCTCGCCTGGCTCCTGCACACGAACGAGGCGATGCACCATGTGCGTTTCCTCGCGCCCGACGTGCTCAACGACCGCTTCGCGGGGTCGCCCATCCTGGTGACGGTGCCGCTGTTCACGTTCATGGGCTACGTGATGGCGGAGTCGAAGACGCCAGAGCGCATCGTCCGCGCTTCGAACGCGTTCTTCGGCTGGTTGCCGGGCGGCCTGGCAATCGTCTGCATCTTTGCCAGCGCCTTCTTCACCACGCTCACCGGCGGCAGCGCTGTCACCATCGTGGCAATCGGCGCGCTCTTGTATCCGGCGCTCCGGCAGAAGGGCTACCCCGACGACTATGCCCTGGGTCTGGTGATGACCGGCGGCTCTCTGGGGCTCCTGCTACCGCCCTCGCTGCCGATCCTCGTCTACTCGCTGGTCGCGGGCATCGACTTCACCAAGGCCTTCAAGGCCGGCGTACTGCCGGGCCTGATGGTGATCGCGATCCTCAGCGCGCACGCCATCTACATCGGCATCAAGACGAAGATCCCGCGCACGACGCCGCATCTGCCGGAGATGGGCTCAGCGCTGTGGATGATGAAGTGGGAGCTCGGGATCCCGGTGCTGATCCTGGGCGGCCTCGCCACCGGCCTCACCGAGCTGGACGAGAGCGCCGCGCTCGCCGCGCTCTACGTGCTGATCATCGAGACCTTCATCTACAAGGACATCAAGGTGAAGGAGTTCCCGCGCATCGCGAAGAACTCCATGGCCCTGGCCGGTGCCGTGCTCCTGATCATGGCGATGGCCATGGCGCTGACGAACTACATCATCAGCGAGCAGATCCCCACCAAGCTGTTCGAGTTCGTCACCAGCATGGGCGTGACGAAGACGTGGCACTTCCTCCTCGTCTTGAACGTGTTCCTGTACATCCAGGGCATGGTGATGGACGGCTTCAGCGCCATCCTGGTCGCCGTACCGCTGCTGATCCCGTTCGCGGCAGAGTTCGGGCTCTCGCCGTTCCACCTGGCGATGATGTTCCTCTTGAACCTGGAGATCGCCTACCTGAGCCCGCCGCTCGGCCAGAACCTGTTCGTCACGAGCTTCCGTTTCAACCGCCCGATGATCAGCCTGTACCGCATCGCGATACCGTTCATAGGCATGTTACTCGTGGGGCTCGTCATCATCATGACGGTCCCCAAGCTGTCGACGGTGGCGGTAGAGGGCGACATCGCCAGGGCCAAGGCGAAGGCCGCCAAGTACCACGAACCCCCGCGCGAGGCCTTCCTGCTCGAATGCGTGCAGGAGGATCGCAATAACCCCCTCCCGTGCACGCCGGAAGAGAAGAAGATGTGGGGCAAGGGCGCGACGCCAACCGCCGCGCCGACGGCCGCGCCGAGCGGTGCAGGCGGCGCCGCGGGAGAAGGCTCCTCCGACCAGGACCTGATGAACCAGATGATGGGCGAGGGCGGCGCGGGAGGCGCTCCTGGTCCCGGCGACGGCACCGACCAGGACCTGATGAACCAGATGATGGGCACAGGCGGCGCGAGCGGGGACGCCGGCGCGAAGAAGCCGGAGAAGAAGACCAACCCCGACGGCACCGACGACGACCTGCTGCAGCAGATGATGAACCAGTAGGCAGGTCGTGGAGACTACGCCGCGACCGGCGTGGCCGGCAGGCGCCGCGCGACAGCGCGCGATCCCCTGAACCGGATCAGCAAGCATATCCCCAGCAGTATCAAGGCCGCCTTCTCCTCCGCCTGGTGCCGCTCGAGCCTGGTTCTGCCTAGTTCTCGGCCATGCGCTGCTGGCCGCCCAGCGCGCCGAGCATCGAACGGGCCTGGTCGCTGTCGGGATGCGCTTTCACGAGCGCGGCCAGCGTGCGGACCGCGTCGCTACGGTGTCCGGTGCGGCGCTGCATGCGGGCGAGGTTCAAGCCGGAGTCAACGCCGGGGTCGACCTTGGACCACAGCCGCGCCACGTGCAGCGCCTCGCCCCAGGCGCGCATCTCGACAGCAGCCTGTCCCCATGCCTTGAGTGCGCGCGGATCCTTGCCGTTGTCGCGTCCGAGCTCGCGGAGCTGGTTGTAGCCCTTGAGCTTGTTGCCGGATTCCATCAGCTGGACGGAGGCGGCGATGCGCTGCTCGAGGGCATCGGGCTGGGCCGGGTCGCTCGAGGGCTGCGCCGAGTCGCTCGAAGGCTGGGCCGAGTCGGGAGCGTCGGCCTGGGCCAGCACATCGATCGGCTTGTCGTTCGCGGGGTCGGCGGCAGGATCGGGCTTGGCGGGCGGAGGCGCCGAAGGCGGCGAAGATGCCTTGTCTTCGGGAGCCGGCGCGGCCTTCGCGGGCGACGCGGCCGGCTTGGCCTCGTCGGCCACCGGCGCGTGCAGCGCGGCCTGCCGCGCGCTGCGGAGCTCGTCGACCTTGTGCAGAACCGGCTGTGCCATGGCCATCGCACGCGCCCGCACTTCCGGCCGCTGGTATCCGGTGTAGCCGAGCCCTCCGAGCGCGACCATCATGGCGCCCACCGTGGCGAAACCCATGCGACGGCGGCGCCGCCGCGCCCGCTCGGGCTCCCGCAGCGCTTCCTCCAGCACCTGGCGGAACTCGGCCGCGCTCTGGAAGCGCTGTTCGGGGTGCCGCTCCAGCGAGCGGATAATGGCGTCGTCCAGCATCCTGGGTAGTCCTCTCTTGGGCGCCCGCTGCCGGGGCGGTTCGCAGTTCGTGCGGTTCTTGGCGTCGATCAGAGCGACGGTGCTCGACGCCACGTGTGGCAGGCGCCCCGTCACGAGCTCGTAGAGCACGGCACCGAGCGCGTACACATCGCTGCGCTCATCCGCGCTGCCCCCGGCAGTCTGCTCCGGAGCCATGTACTCGGGAGTGCCCACCAACGACAGTGCGCCCGGGCGCGGGGCGCTCGCTTCCGGGTCGCTCGCGGCCTTCGCCACGCCGAAGTCGAGCAGCTTCAACGAGCCCGCGGTAGTGATGTACAGGTTCGCGGGCTTGATGTCGCGGTGGACGACGCCGGCGCGGTGCGCCACCTCCAACGCACGGCACCCCTGGATGGTCAGGCGCACCGCCTCGCGCCAATCCATGCCCTTCTCGCGATCCATGTACGTCTCCAGCGTCTCGCCCTCGAGCAGCTCCATCGCGTAGTAGGGGCGGCCGTCGGCGGAGAGCCCGAAGTCGTACAGCGTGACCAGGTGCTCGTGCCTGAGCTTTGCGATGGCGCGTGCTTCGGCGCGCAGCCGCTCGCTGAAGCGAGCGCTCGTGGCGTGCTCGCCCGGCAGCACCTTCAGCGCGACGATGCGCCCGAGATCGACGTGGAAGGCTTCGTACACGACGCCCATGCCGCCTCGTCCGATCTCGCGGACCAGTCGGTATCGCGTGCCGGGCAGGAGCGCCGGATCGTCCGCCTCCGAAGCCGGTGCGGGGCTGGGCGTGGGCAGCGTGGTCTTCGCGGGGGCGTTGCTGCGCCGCGCGCCCGCGACCAGGCGCGCGAACTCGGCGCGCGATCGCGCGGGCTCGGCGGGGTACAGTCGCCCCATCAGGTGGGCGACGCGCGCGCGCACGCCGCGCTCGCCGTCGGCCAGGCTGGGAGCGCGCTTCAGCAGCAGCACCAGGTCGCTCACGGCCTCGCGCGCCGAGGGATAGCGCTCCTCCATGCTGGGCCGCGTCAGTCGCGCGATGATGGAGTCCAGCTCGCGCGGCGAATCGACGAGCCCGGACAGCGGCGTCGGCTTGCGCTCGCCCTTGGCCACCAGGGCCAGGTGCTCGGAGGCTTCGCCCGAAAGGAAGCGCCGCCCGGCGACCAGCTCCCAGAGCATGATGCCGAAGGCGTACAGATCCGCCGGCGCTCCGCCCGGCTGGTTGTTGGCAACCTCGGGAGCGACGTAGCCGGGCTTGGCGAACACGACGCCCGAGACGGTATGGCAGCGGCGGTTTTCGCCGCGCGCCGTGCCGAAGTCGATGAGCTTCACGTCACCGCCGTAGCCCACCATCACGTTCTGGGGGCTCAGATCGCGATGCACGATCGAGAGCGGCCGCCCGTCGGCGTCCAGCCGCTCGTGCACGTGGCAGAGCGCGTCGCCGAGCGCGACGCCGATGGCGACGGCGTCCGCCCAGCCCAGCCGGACTCCGAGCTGGCGGGCGCGCGTGCGGACCTCGCCGAGGTTCCGCCCTTCGACGTGCTCGACCACGACGAACGGCTTGCCGCTGGAGTCGGTAGACGCCTCAAGCACCTGGGCCACGCCCGGGTGCTGCAGCTGCGCCTGGATGCGCGCCTCGTCGAGGAAGCGCGCCAGGAAGGACCGGTCGTCGGCGTGCTCGCGCCGGATGATCTTCACCACACAGGGCCGCTCGGCGCCCTCGATGCCACCTGCCGTGGCCAGGAACACCTCGCCCATGCCGCCGCGGGCTATCTGCTTGAGCAGGGTGAGGCGGCCAAAGCGCCGGGGCAGCGCATCCCCGGCAGCGCGCCGTTCGGAACCAATGGTTTTTGCTGATGATTTCCTGTCAGAGGAGGACTCGAGCGTGCCCGGCATGAGGGCATGGTGCCAATGTAGGATAGTGTGGTCAAAGAAACTGCGTCCGCCCGCGCTGGAATGCCCCCACCGCGGCGTGGGTTGTGATGCAGCCCCACAGGGCTAGACTCCCCCGACCGTCGATGTCGTCGACTCCCGAGAACCAGCACAGGGTGAGACAAAGCGCCGTGCGCGCACGGCTCGTTTCGCTGCTGTGTGCGCTGGCCGCCTTGCTGGCGTCGCCGCTGGCCCGGGCTGCCGCACCCATGTGCGCCGACGACGCGACCAGCGTCGCCGCACCGCCGATCGTGATGCCCACCGACAACGGCACGCTCAGCGCATCGCCCCCCTGCAACGACAGGGGCGCGCCCGACCTGACGCTGGACAAGGCCCCGCCACCGGCGCACGGCTCCGGTCCCCTCGGTGCCGAGTCACCGCTCCGCGGATTACCCACCGGGGTCGTGTGGCCAACCCCTCAGCGCTCCGCACCGCTTCCGGTCGCGAAGCGGCGCCTGCTGCCGGCCTGTTCCGGCTTCCGGACCTCGGTGTACCGTCCGCCCCGCGCCTAGCGCAGGGGGGCAAGTCGACACCGAGGTCGCCGCTACGCCGGTCCCGTGCTAGCGCGGCGCGGCGCCTCTTGACCGAGGACACTCGTACGTCCGGCGGGCCCTGTGCGCGGGACCCAGCGCGCGCCCGGGCGCCAAAGTTCCATAGCGGCTACTAGCCAGCCAACACTCTCAGGAGAACGAAATGAACAAGGGAACAGCCATCGTCGGCTTCTTCCTCTGCTTTCTAGCGGGGATGGGCCTCATGTGGGGCGTCGACCGTAGCGCGAACACCGGCATTACCGCCGAGAACGGTTCGGCGACGGCAGCGCTCGATCAGAGCGATGCACCGATACCGGTGACATCGAAGGACCCGATCTGGGGCGATCCGAACGCTCCGGTCACCATCGTGGAGATCAGCGATTTCCAGTGCCCATTCTGCAAGCGGGTCGGTCCGACCATGGAGCAGATCAAGCAGACCTACGGGCCGAAGAAGGTGCGCGTGGTCTGGAAGAACAACCCGCTGCCCTTCCACTCGCACGCCCGCCCGGCCGCCGATGCCGCCATGACGGTGTTCGCGCTGGGAGGCAACAAGGCCTTCTGGAAGTACAAGGCGCTGCTCTTCGAGAACCAGCCCAACTTCGACGAGGACAAGTTCGTCGGGTGGGCCAAGCAGGTCGGCGTCGACCCGCAGAAGTTCAAGGCCGCCCTCGACGCGAAGAAGTACACGTCGAAGGTTGATGACGATCTGGCCTTCTCCAAGAAGGTCGGCGCCAACGGCACCCCGAACTTCCGCATCAACGGCATCGAGATCAGCGGTGCGCAGCCCTACGACAAGTTCAAGACGGTCATCGACCAGCAGCTGGCCGCGGCCAAGCAGCTGATCGCGTCGGGCACCAAGCCGGCCAACGTCTACGTCGCGCTGACCAAGAAGAACTTCAAGGCGCCTCCCCAGCAGGCCCAGAACGACCAGAAGCCCAAGGAAGACACGACCATCTGGAAGGCGACCATCGACAAGGACAACCCCGTCGAGGGCCCCAGCGATGCGCTCGTCACCATCGTCGAGTTTTCCGACTTCCAGTGCCCCTTCTGCAAGCGCGTGGAGGGCACGCTCAAGCAGGTCAAGACCACGTACGGCAAGGACGTGCGCATCGTCTGGAAGAACAACCCGCTGCCCTTCCATCCGCGCGCCAAGCCCGCGGCGACCGTGGCCTGGATGGCGTACAAGCAGAAGGGCAACGCAGCGTTCTGGAAGGTCCACGACGAGCTGTTCGACAGCCAGCCCAAGCTCTCTGACGACGATCTCAAGAAGATCGCTGACGAGAATGGTCTGAACTGGACGCAGGTGAAGGCCGCGATCGACAGCGACAAGTACAAGGACGACTTCCAGAAGACGCTCGACGAGGGTTCGGACCTGAACGCCCGCGGCACTCCGCACTTCTTCGTGAACGGCTACCGCATCACCGGCGCGCAGCCGTTCTCGAAGTTCAAGGAAGTCATCGACGCGCAGCTCGCCAAGGCCAAGGCCATGGTCGCCAAGGGTACGCCCCGCGCCAAGGTCTACGACGAGATCATGAAGGAGGCGAAGGGGCCGCCGGAGCCGGAGAAGAAGGACGTTCCCCCGCCCACGGCCGCCAACCCTTCCAAGGGCAACCCGAACGGCAAGATCGTCATCCAGGAGTGGTCGGACTTCCAGTGCCCCTTCTGCAAGCGCGTGGAGCCGACGATCCAGCAGCTGATGAAGGAGCACCCCGGCAAGATCAAGTTCGTCTGGCACAACTTCCCGCTGCCCTTCCACCACGACGCTCCGCTCGCCGCGGAGGCCGCGATGGAGGTGTTCCACCAGAAGGGCTCGGCCGGTTTCTGGAAGTTCCACGACGCCTTGTACGAGTCGCAGCCGGCCATCAAGCGGGCTGATCTCGAGCGCATTGCCCAGCAGATGGGCGGCATCGACATGGCCAAGTTCAAGAAGGCGCTCGACACGATGCCCTACAAGGACGAGATCCAGAAGGATCAGGACGTCGGCAAGAAGGCGGGCATCAGCGGTACGCCCGCGTTCGTCATCAACGGCTACTTCGTGAGCGGTGCCCAGCCGATCGGGGCCTTCAATCGCGCGATCAAGTTCGCGACCAAGGGAGGCCACTGATGGCAGCGCCCGGGGAACCGTCGCTCCGATCCCTGAACCGGATCAGAGCCCGGGTCCCCGGGCTCGGTGCCAGGGCGATCCTCTGCTGGGTCGCCCTGGCGCTGTTGCTGATCGGTTGCGGGGGGAGCACGCCTCCCCCCCGCCAACCGGCTCCGGCCGAGGTCGATCTGGCGCAGGCCTCGACGCAGGCCGCCAGCATCGATCCGGCGGATGTCCCCGTGGGGAAGCCGCTCGCCGGAGAAGCGCTTTCGAAGATTCCTGTCGAGTCGGACGACGCGGTCTGGGGCAAGTCGACGGCCCCGGTGACACTGGTCGCCTTCCTCGACTTCCAGTGTCCGTTCTGCGCGCGCGCCGAGGCCACTGTCGAGACGCTGCGGAAGCAGTACGGACCCGACCAGCTCCGCGTGGTCGTCAAGCACTACCCCCTGCCCTTCCACCAGGACGCGTTGCCCGCGGCGCTCGCCGCGCAGTCGGTCCGGGATATTGCGGGCAACGAGGCGTTCTTTGCCTACGCGAGCCTGCTGTACGGAAACCAGCGCTCGCTGGGCGAGGCGAGCCTCGAACAGATGGCCGAGCAGGTCGGGGTGGACCGTTCCCGATTCGAATCGACGTTCCGGTCGGATCGCGTGCGGCAACAGGTAGCCGCCGACATCGACCTGGCCAACAAGATCGGCGTCGAGGGCACGCCCAATTTCCGGATCAACGGCACCGAGCTCGAGGGCGCCCAGCCCATCGACCAGTTCAAGCAGATCATCGATCACGAGATTGCCGCGAGTGCGGCCCTGCTCAAGCGCGGCGTTCCCGCGAACGAGGTCTACGCACGCCGTGTCGTGGCCAACTACACGGCGCCGAAGCCCCGGGCGGCCCACGCGGACGTCCCTGTGGAGGACACCACCGTCTACAAGGTGCCGGTCGGCAAGTCGCCCGTGCTCGGACCCGCGGGCGCACTGGTCACCATCGTCGAATTCGCGGACTTCCAGTGCCCGTTCTGCAAGCGCGCCGACGAGACGCTGAAGGAAGTACTGAAGCGCTATCCGGGCAAGGTGCGGCTGGTGTTCAAGCACAAACCGCTGCCCTTCCACAACCGGGCGCTGCCAGCCGCCATGCTCGCGATCGAGGCGCAGAAGGAACAAGGCAGCAAGGGCTTCTGGAAAGCCCATGACCTGCTGTTCGAGTCGAACCCCCACCTGGACGACGCAGACCTCCTCGACATTGCCAAGAAGCTTCAGCTGAGCACCCGGCGCGCGAAGGCCGCGATCGCGAACAAGAAGTACCAGGCGATCACGCAGGCCGACTCCGATCTGGCCGACGGCATCGGCGTCCGTGGTACGCCGTCGTTCTTCATCAACGGACGCAAGCTCGTCGGCGCGCAGCCGCTCGACAGCTTCACCGCACTCATCGACCAGCAGCTTTCGGCGGCCGAGGCTCTGGTCAAGGACAAGCACGTCCCGGCGGCACGCGTCTACGACACGATCATGAAAGACGCGCAGGGCCCGAAGCCGCCCGCGCAGAAGAGTGTCCCGGCGGCCACCAAGGCCAATCCGAGCCAGGGTCCGGCGCGGGCGCCGGTCGTGGTGCAGATGTTCGCCGACTTCCAGTGCCCGTTCTGCAAGCGGGTGCTACCCACGATCGATGCGCTGAAGAAGGCGTTCCCCGGCAAGATCCGCGTGGTGTGGCGGAACCTGCCGCTGCCGTTCCACCCGCACGCGCACGAGGACGCCGCCGCCGCCATGGAGGCGTTTGCACAGCGCGGCAACGTGGGCTTCTGGAAGATGCACGACCTCATCTACAAGAACCAGGGGACCCCGGACGGGCTGAGCCGCCCGGCGCTCGAGAAGTACGCGAAGAGCATCGGACTGGACGTGGCGCGCTTCGACAAGGCCCTCGACAGCGGCGCGCACGACGCCGAGATCGACCACGACGCCGCCGTCGCCGCGCAGGGCGGCATCCGGGGTACCCCGGGCTTCGTGATCAACGGCTACTACGTCTCCGGCGCACAGCCGCTCTCCTCCTTCAAGCGAGCCGTCCACTTCGCGCTCGACGACCTGAAGCACGGCAAGAAGCCCCCGCGTCCCTGAGCGGTCCCCCGAATGGGGGATCCCGGCGTCTCGTTTCCCGACCCGCGACAACATCTCCGGCCTGCCCGTATCCAGTATGGGCGTCCTTCCCGTGCCCTGGTGGAAGTCAATCGTCAGCGGCGGCGGATGCGGGCGAGCACGGCGCGGGCGGTCGTGCTCTGGCCGTCCGGGTCGAGGGCCGCTTCGAGCTGGCGCAGGCGCACAGCTACGTCGAAGGCTTCGCGGCGGCCGCTCTCGTCCAGGTCGTGCCAGGCGGGATGGGCGCGGACCGTGCCGTCCGCGTCGCGCTCCCGCCATGCCGACGCCACCTGTTCGACGAGGTTGTCCCGATCGCTCATCGCATCACCTCCGCCAGATGCACGCCCCGTTTCTCCAGGCATTCGGAAAGCAACCTGCGCGCCCGCACGATGTTCTGCAGAAACGTGTTGAGCCGCATGCCGAGCCGATCCGCGAGCACTTCGTCGGGCTCGGTACCGTCGCTGCCCAGGCGCTCTTCGAGCGCAGCCGCCGGCTTGTTCGGCAGCTTCTCGTGGCAGTAATGGATCCAGCGCCGGAGCAGTGGATCCGGCGGGCGCGGCAGACCGGCTTCGAGAGCGGCGGCTTCGAGCGCGCGGATCTCGTCCGTCGACAGACGTCGACGCCTCAGCTCGTCGATAGCGAGATTTCTCGCGATGCGGATTGCGAGACGCGCAAGGCCGTCTGGTTTCCCATCTGCCACGAAGCGCGGCGCCACCTGCCACACGCGAAGCAGCGCCTCCTGGATCACGGCCTCGGCGTCGACCTGGCCCACGTAGGCCCGGAGGCTCGCGCGCAGACGCTGCTCGACGCCAGCGACCCAGCGCCCGAAGGCATCTGGATCGCCGGAGACGATGTCAGGCAGGTAGGAGTCGAGGTCGGATTCCATCAAAGTCCGATCAGCAGGGTCGTGCCCGGCAACTGCAGCATCACTGCGTTCGGGCGTGCACCCGCGTGCTGGAGGGTGATGCGCAGCGTGCTGCCGGCGGCGACAGTTCCCGAACGGGTCGAGCGTGTCGCATCAACAGGCGCGGAGACGACGCCCTGCTCGAGGTGCAGCTCGGCGAACGAGGGCGTGCTCCAATCGAGGTCGCGCTCGTCGAGCGTGAACTCGACGACGATCTGCTCATCCGTGTGCAACAGGATCACGCCCTTCAGGATCCGTGTCGTCCGGAGCACGCCGGTCTGCGTGGTCTCGTGCGGTTGCGGGGGAGCGCCGGTGGGCGGCGGCGGAGGCGCGGCGCCCATCCGCGGCGGCCCACCAGCGGGCGGCGGGGCACCGCCCGTTCCGCCTGCAGCTCCCGGCGCCGCGGGACGACTCCGCGTGAGCCCGCCGAACACCCGTCGGCGCTGCGGCGCCATCGGCGCAGCAGGCATGGGAGCCGCGGGCGCCGCGAACGCGAGCGACCTCATGACGCCGGTTGGCGCCATCGCCGGGCGCAGTCCGACGCCTTCCGCACTCATCCCGTACGGCAGCTCGTGCGGCATGCGCACGCGGCGAGTCGGCTCGCGGGGGTCCACCGACGCTTCCTCGTCGATGGCCACCCACGACGTGAGGCGTGTCGCGATCGAGAACGCGAGCCCCAGTCGCTCGATCTCGTTGTCGATCGCGGGGTCGCCGTGCGCTGCACGAAGCGTTTCCAGATCGTCCACGCGCTCGCGCGCGTACAGCGCCGCGATGGCTGCATCGCCCGTGGCTTCGGCGGCAGGTGACACCTGCAGTCGGTGTTCCCAGACGCCGCGTTCCGTTCTGCCGCGCACCGCGAGCTGACCGCCCTCGGCGCGTAGGTGCAACGACAGCAGTGCGGGCGCGCCCGCGAACAGATCGGGCAGCTTCGCCGGCGCGCTGTCGAGCAACGCATCGCCCGAAAGCTCCAGGTCGACGACCAGCGGCGCGTCGGTGCGCGCCACCAGGCGCCGCGCCGCGCGCTCTGCGTCCTCGTCGATCCCTATGATGACCTCCTCGCCGCGTCCGGCCCGCGCGGCCGAGCGCGTCAGCGAGCGATTGACGCCCGAGCCGACGCCGACCGTGTGGACCCGCGATCCCTCCGGCAATCGGTCCAGGATCTCGCCGACGATCTCGCTCTCGAAGCCGATCAGTCCGTCGGTCACCAGCACGACCTGGCGCTGCGCGCCGTATCGCAGCGGAGCGAGGGCCTCGAGGATGCCACTGCGCATCTCGGTGCCGCCGCTTGCGCGTAGCGACGCGACCCACTTGTGCGCGCGCTCGCGCCCGCGGTGATTCATCGCGATGGGCTTTCTCGCCCAGCGCGTGACGAACGACGCGAAGGAGAGCATCTCCAGACGATCGCGCTCGGAGAGCGTGTCGATCAGGGCTGCGACGACGCGCTGGGCCTGGGCGAGCGGCATGCCGTGCATCGAGCCGCTGGTGTCGAGCAGCACGATCAGATCGCGCGCTACCGGCTCGCCCTGATGCTCGCGCTCCGGGGGCACGAGCGTGAAGAGACCGTACGCCGCATCGCTCCCGCCAGGTCGGGCGACAGCGAGCGTGGCGCCGACCTCCGGCTGGGCCACGCTCCAGCGCACCACAACGTCTCGATCGAGCCGCGCGCCTTCCTCGTCGCGGAATACGACGTCCGTCGTTGCTCCGTTGGTTGCGACGTCGAGCGCATGGGAAGGCGAGCTGGGTGCGCGCGTCGTGCTGTCGTGGACGCAGAGGGCGAGCGAGGTGCGCGCGTCGAGAGGCCGATCGGCGACGTCCACGGTGACGCGCTCGGCGTCGGGGACGCGCCCTTCGGCGCCGAGATAACGTGGCGCGACCACGGTCGGGAAGCGCCATTCCCAGGCGCCCTCGTCCAGCCACGCGAGCCGCTGGTCGATGCTGATCTCCACGACCACTTCTTCGCCGGGCGGGATGTTGCCGATCTCCTGCGTGAACAGATCCGCCCGCTCCTCCTCCAGCAGCGCGGCGCTCTGCCCCTCGAGGATGGCTTCCTCGAAGCGCTGGCGCGCGTCGGCTCGCCTGTCGATCTCGCCCACCATGCGGCGATCGCCAATGCGGAACGCATAGCCGCTGACCGCTGCGTCGGCTGGCAGCGGCACCTGGTAGGTGACGCGCAGCGGCTCGTCGTATGGATTGGCAAAGCGCTGCTCCAGCACGACGCGTGCGATGCCGCCGCGGGCGGCGCCGCGAATGGCGGTCCCGGTCAGAGGCAGCTCCCGTCCGTCGGCGGCTACGAGGCGGCCGCCGCACGAAACGTGGGTCGTGGCCGCGGGGGAAGGGGTCGGGCTCATCGCTGGCATCGGCATCATCGCGCACCTCCTCGGTTTTCGTCTCGCTTCGACCGTCCAACGGGCCCCGGCCTGCTCCGGTGACAGAAAATCGACATCCGGAAAACGTGGGCCGGTGCGGCCTGGTATGCTGCGCCGCGGCGGAACGGTGAGGGTGGACACGGAACGAAGGCGCGAACGAACGCGGGCTTCGGAGGCCTTGTGCAACTGGTTGCCCTACTCGCCTGCAAGGGCAGGCATTCGCGCCGGAGCACGAGCGGGTCGTCGCCTGCGCCCGCACCAGCAGACACGGGCAAGCCGATGACGCCCTTTGCCGCGCCGGGCCTCGACACCCTGACGCACAAGCCGCTCGCCGTACTGTGGCAGATGAATCCGTGGCTGACGGTGATCGGTTCCGAGGTTCCAACGGTCGTCGTGTACGACGATGGGCTGGTCGTGATGCACAGGATCGCCGGACACTCGGTCTCGCGATTCGAGGGGCAGCTCACTCACGCCGATGCGCGGGCTCTGGCGGCACGCATCGACGCTGGTCTGGCAAAGGCGCCGCACGACTCCCGCGCCACCGGCGCGACGGATCAGCCGACCGTAGACGTGGTCCCGGCTGAACGCAGCAGTCGAGTTCGGCCTTCGTCTCGTCGAGCTCGAAGAGCAGACGGGACGACCTGTCCCGGAAGTGGTTCTTCGCGCTACGAATCAACGCATCTCGGAGATTGTGACGGTGCTGCTCGACCCGCGGCAGGCTCGCTTCGGAGCGGCCTACGCTGACCGCGCAGCGATGATCGAAGACGCCGTCGGCTACATCGCGAGGCAGCCACTGCGCGATCGCGGGCTGCGCGAACGTGTTCATGGCCTGTCGAAGACCCGTGCCCAGCTGTCGCGCGGAGCTTCGGATCGCGTGCTCCACGGCCACGACAAGTTCTACCTTCTTCAGCGGAAGGACGCCCTTGCGCTTCGAGAAAGACTCGAGAAATGCGTCGTCGATGACGGCAACGACGAAGGACTCATCGCGCTGCTCGATGCCCTGGACTCGCTGGAGGGAACTTGGTTGATGTGCACCACCAAGGCCGGCGAGCTGATACCGGCAACCGGCTCCGAGGTGGACAGCACCGATCTTGCAGGCGTGCTTCGAGCCATCCCACCCCTAGGGTCGAACCCCGCGGAGCAGTAGAAACCTACGCTATCTGGCGACGGATGGCACCTATCTCTTGACGACGTGGCCCCCGGGGATCGACTTCGCAGTTCGGGCGCTATGTCCCCCCCGCGGGCAACAGCTTCGCGCAGGAGCTCCAGGCGGGCTCAGCGCCAGCGGCTCAGCTCGGAGAGCAACGCCTCGAGCCTCTTCTCGTGCAGCACGAACAGCCGGCGCCGGACAAGCTTGGCGAAGTGCTGGACCGACGAGGCACGAACAGCGCGACGCGCTCTAGCAGGGGCGGAAACGCGCGCTATACTGCCGCGTGAAGACCGTCGCTTGGTTCGGGGCTCTGGCGTGCATCGCATGCGCGGGCAATGCGACCCGTACCGAGGCGCCGCCAGCGCGAGGCACCGCTGAGGCAGTGCAGCCGGACTCGGCACCGGCCCCAGCTCCTGCCGCCGCGCATGCACCGCCGTACCAGCAGCCGTCGCAGCTGCCGCCAAGCTATGGCGAGAACCGCAGTGTTCCTCGGTTTCCGCCGGCGTCGGAGCAGGAGCTCGCCTCGTGCGGCCGCTCGCGCGCGGGACTGTGGGCGTTCATCGGGCGGAGCTGCGCGCCCGAGAGCCCGGGGCCAGCCTGCCGCTATCTGCTGAAGATGAACGACGCGGGCGTCGAGCTCCTACCCACAGCAGGCGGGGTCACACTTCGCGGCGCCAAAGGCCAAAGCAAGGCGGGCGACACGCTCTACGACATCGAGCACGGGCGCGGCTCCCTGCTCGTGGACGGTCCGCGAAACGAAGCGACGCTCCAACTCGGAAGCTCGCACTGCATCGGCACGCTGGTGCCTCCGCCGTGAGCGCCACGCGCTTGCATGAATTCCCGGAGCTCCGTCAGCTCCGTTGTTTCAAGCACGCGCGTCGCGGCGTCGCGCGAAGGACCGTCGAAGCCGCCTAGCTCCGGTACGATCTGCGGCGCAGTGCGATGACGCCCAGACCGAGGACAATGAACCAGGCGTCTCTGCTTCGTCCGCTTCCACCGGATACACGGCAGCCGCAGCCGCCCTTGGCATTGGAGTTCGCGCTGCCCGAGCCTCCGCTGGGCGTGCCGCCATCAGCCGGTGTCCCGCCGCTTCCGCCGGTCGTTGCGCCCGCGCTTCCCCCGGCGCCCGCGGTGCCCGCGCTCCCCGCCGCGCCGGCCGTGCCCGTGCCGCCGCTGCCAGCTGCTCCGGAACTGCCCCCCGCGCTGGAACCAGCGGTACCGGTGCCTCCCATGCCGCCACTGCCGCCGGAGCCTGTCGAGGCACAGCTGCCCGCCTGGCAGACGCCGCTACCGCTGTTGCAGGACGTGCCATCCGCCAGAACGCTGCACGTACCTTCGCTACCGGACACGTCGCACGCCTGGCAGTCGTCGGTCTGTCCGCCGCCGCAAGCCGTGTCGCAGCAGACGCCGTCCGCGCAGTGGCCACTCCTGCAGTCCCCGTCCGCGCTGCAGCTCTGGCCGTTGGCAGCGCCCTGAAGGACATACACGTACGCCGAGCCCTTGTTCGTGCCGCTACCATGGGCGCCCACCACAGCCGAGGTACCGTCCACGCTCACCGAGTGCCCGAAGTAGGCCAGCGCCGCCCCATCGGAAGCAAGCAGCTTGTGCTGCTCGGTCCACGTACTTCCGTTGCGCTGGAACACGTACGCCGAGCCGCTGCCGCCACCGTTGTCCTGATCACGCTCGGCACCGACGACAGCCGTGTCTCCGCTCACGCTCACCGAAGCGCCGAACCAGTCTCCCATGGCGCCGTCGGAGGCGAGCAGCTTCTGTTGCTCGGTCCAGACGGTTCCACTGCGCACGAACGCGTAGGCCGCTCCGTACTGGCTGTTCTCGAGAATCCGCTCCAACGAGCACGGTGTCGCCGCTCACACCGACGGATACCCCGAACTCATCGCCCGCGGCGCCATCCGACGGCAGGAGCTGCTGCTGCTCTGTCCACGTCGTGCCGCTGCGCACGCCGCGCCGCTCTTGGAGCCGACAGCGTTGTGTGTTGCGGCACCGACTACCAGGGTGTCCGCGCTCACGCTGACGGAGTTGCCGAAGTTGTCGTCGTAGTAGAAATCGGAAGCTGCGAGCTTCTGTTGCTCGGTCCACGTGGCGCCACTCCGGACAAACACGTAGGCCGCTCCGCTCCATGCGCGGCCTTGGATGTCCGCGTAGGGAGCGCCGGCCACAGCGGTGTCTCCGTTCAGGCTTACGGACCGTCCTACGTTCTCGCCGGTTCCGCCGTCGGTGGTGAGGAGCTTCTGTTGCTGGGTCCACGTTCCATTGTTGCGCACAAACACGTAGGCGGCGTTTGCTCCGGGCGCGCCGAGAAGCGCGGTGTCGCCGTCGGCGCTGACCGAGGCGCCGAAGCCGTCGGTCGAAGAGGCATACGATGCGCTGAGTCCCTGCTGCTTCTTCCATACGTTGTTGGTGCGCACGAACACGTAGGCGGAGCCCGTGCCCGGTCCGGCGATGCCGTCGCCCGGCGCGCCGACGAGTGCCGTGTCCCCGCTGACGCTCACCGACGTGGCGAACTGGTCGCCGGCCATCCCGTCGGACGCGAGCAACTCCTGCTGCTCTGCCCACACCAGCGGATCGATACGCAACGGATAGCGCGCGTTCCGGTCATCGACGCTCACCACTATCGCGTTGCCGTCCACGGAAAGCGAGGCCGCGAGCAGCCGGCCTCCAGCATCCCGGGCGAAGAGCTTGCCGTAGCGAAGCGGCGTGGTGCCGTCCGCAGCGCGTAGGCGGACCTCGCCACCGGCGAGCTCGGGACGCAGGCCACCGCTGATATCCATGCGCAGAAGCAGCGAGCCTGATGCGATCGGCAGCGGCTTCTCGCGCAGATCAAACCCCTGCTCGATCCCCGCGGGACCGTTCAGGTACCACTCGGAGAGCGTGCCGTACTGCAAGGCGACCCGGTTGCGGCCGAACGTGGGCCGAACGGGTGGCAGGGACTCGACCTGCGCCGCGCGTCCCACCTGCGCGAGGCGCAGAGAGAGCGACCAGCCAGTCGCGCTCGCCGCATCGATGCGCGCTGCACCGCGACGCGTGATCGCGAACTTCAACGCCTGGGCGGGGTTGGAGCCGACCACGGCGCCATCGATTCGCCGATGGAGGTTGTAGCTGATCGGAGCATCCCGCTGGACGGCCGCCAGACTCGCAGTCTGCGGCGTAGGCGGGAGAGCCGCGACCTGTTGCCGAGCCGGGGCCCTCGCCGGAGAGGCGACTCCACCGGCAGGCAGCTCGTCGCGCGAGCCGCACGCGACCGTCGTCATGAACAAAAGTAGCCAGAACCGACCAGCGCTCCACTTCACCATGTGCACCCACTTTCCACGAGCAACCCAGCAGAGCACGCCAAAGGACTACATCGGGCCTTGGTGCGTCCAGCGCCTACGTCGTGCATGTGCGTCGCGTCGCGCTCGACGCGGCGCCGGGATCCGTTTCGGCGCGCGGGGGGCGAAAAAGCCAGCGCGCCCGGCAAAGCGGATGCCTACCGGTCCTCCAGAGAAGTGAAAGCGCCCAGCGCGGCTACAGCGCCGCCCAGAGACGTGTTGCGCGCCCGGCAGGATTCGAACCTGCGACTTCTAGCTCCGGAGGCTAGCGCTCTATCCAGCTGAGCTACGGGCGCAGAACTACAAGGAAAATCCCCGAGAACCGGTTCGGCCGGCGCTTCGAGGACGGGGAGTGTACCCTGAGCCGCGATGCATATCACGCCGGTTCCGTGTCTGAGAGACAACTATGCCTACCTGATCCGGGCCGAGGGGTCGAAACAGGCCCTGGTGGTCGACCCGAGCGAGGCGCCGCCCGTCCTGGCGGCTCTGGAGCGGGAGGGCCTCACGCTGGCGGGGATCCTCAACACCCACCACCACTGGGATCACGTCGGCGGCAACAGCGACCTGGTCCAGCACTTCGGCAAGCTCCCGGTCTACGGCCATGCCTCGGACAAGGGTCGCATCGCCGAGCAGAGCGAGCTGCTCGAGCACGGCGACGAGTTCGACGCCGCCGGACTGCACTTCTCGATCATGCACATTCCGGGACACACGCTCGGCGCTGTCGCCTACATCACCGATCACGCGGTGTTCACGGGCGACACGCTGTTCGCGGCCGGCTGCGGCCGGCTCTTCGAGGGCACGCCCGCGCAGATGTACGAATCGCTCAACGTCAAGCTCGGTTCGCTCCCGGACGACACGCTCGTCTACTGCGGACACGAATACACGCAGAACAACCTGCGCTTCGCCGAGCACATCGAGCCGGGCAACCAGGCGATGCGCGACAAGGCCGCGAAGGTGGCGGAGCTGCGCTCGCGCGGGGAACCGACCGTACCGTCGACGATTGGCGAGGAACGGAAGACCAATCCGTTCATGCGCTGCGACAGCGCCGCGATCATCGAGAAGGTCGCGGCCCACCTGTCAGGCGATCGGAGCCCAGCAGCCGTACTCGGTGCGGTGAGGGCTGCCAAGGACGCGTTCTAGCGCATGCGGGCGCTCGTCCTGGCCGCGCTGCTCGTCGCGGGCTGCGACGGTTGCGCGCATCACGCTCCGCCCACCGCCCACGCCTCGACGAGCAGCCCGTCCATCGCCGCTGCGCCGTCCGTTTCCGCTTCGGGCAGAAGGGCCCCATCGCCCGCAAAGCCTGTTCCCGCCCGCGAGCTGACCTGGGTCTACCGGAACAATGCGGTCGGCCCGATGCAGGTCGTGGTGTCGATTCCGGCGCATCGCCCCGACCAGAAATTCCCCGTGCTGGTCGCGCTGCACGGCCGGGGCGAGGCGTTCAAGGGCGCGGCACGCGGCGCGCGGGGCTGGGTCGAGGACTACCGGATGCCCGAGGCCATCGAACGGCTGCGCCATCCGCCGCTCACCGACCAGGATTTCGGTGGCATGTCCGACCCGGCACGCCTCGCGCGCATCAACACGAGCCTCGCGAAGCAGCCGTACCGGGGGCTCATTGTCGTCTGCCCCTACACGCCGGATATCCTCGCCGGGGACCGTCCGTTCTCCGCCGCGAAGCCGCTGTCCCACTTCGTGGTCGACGAGCTGCTCCCACGCGTCTACCGCGAGACCCCCGCGATCGGAACGCAGGCGAGCACGGGTATCGATGGCGTAAGCCTCGGCGGGCGCGCCTCGCTCCTGGTCGGGTTCATGCGTCCAGACGCATTCCACGTGGTGGCGTCGCTGCAGGCGGCTTTCGATGCGGCGGAAGCCCCCGCGCTGATCCGGTTGGCGGACAAGGCCCGCCAGGAGAACCCGGGGCTTGTGATCCGCCTGCTGACGAGCAGCCACGACTTCTTCCGCGAGGACAACTACGAGATCGCCCACGAGATGACGCGCGCGGGGATCCCCCACGAGCTGGTGGAAGTACGCGGGACGCACAGCTACCAGTTCAATCGCGGCCCGGGCGTCTACGAGATGCTCCTGTTCCACGACCGCACCCTGCGCGGTGAGCCGGCGCTCGACAGCCGGCACGACGGAGGGCGCGCCCGCTAGTCGAAGCCTTCGGCGCCCAGAAGCTCGACCAACGCGCGCAGCACCGAACCCGACTGGTGCTCGAAACGCAACCCGATACGCCGCGTCCGGGCCTCGGGCAGATCGCGATTCCACACGATGCGCCCGTCGAGTCTGAGCGGGTCCCAGAGGTGCGGAGCCATCACCTCGAGCTCCACCCGGTCGCCCGAGAGCCGCCCGCCGGCCGCGCCCGAGAGCTCCACGCATGCTCCGCCGAGCCCAAGATCCACGAGCCTCGCGGGGAGCTCGATGCCGCCGTCCGCCCGGAGCGTGGCCCGCAGATTGATGGATCGACGGGCTAGCGAACGGAAATGGTCGCGGGCCGCCATGGTGGGGAAACGCCACGTTAACACGGCGCATCGCCCCCGGACCCGGGTCACGACCCGCGGCTCGAAGGCGAGGAACCGGCCCGCGGGCCCTTCCCGAGGTTGCGGGGCACTGAACTACTTGGGTATATCCCGACCCCTCCGCTACGATAGCTCGCCTATAACCGGCACACGCACAGGCGACAGCTCGGGAGCTGACAGCTAATGGCCCAGGATACGCGAAAAGATCCGCGCGCAAAGGTGCTCACGATGACGGTCCGCTACAAGAGCGCGACCCTCGACGAGTTCATCGAGCACCACTCCCACGACGTCAGTCGCGGTGGAATGTTCATCAAGACCCCCTCGCCGTTCCCGCCCGGCACGCTCCTCAAGTTCGAGGTGAAGATCGCCGAGGACCAGAAGGTGATGCAGGGCGTCGGACGCGTCGTGTGGAAACGGGAGTCCTCCGAGGCGGACAGCGACGAACGACCGGCAGGCATGGGCGTCAAGTTCATCAAGATCGATGGCGAATCGAAGAGCCTCATCGATCAGCTGGTGACGACCCGGGGTGAAGGCGACAGCGCCTTCGAAGAAGGCCAGGAGGGCGGCGCAGCCGCCACGCCGGCAGCAGCTGCCCCCTCGGAAAAGCCGGCTGCTTCCTCGAAGCCAGCAGAATCCGAGAAGCCCGCTGCAAAACCGGCGGAGTCCGTCAAGCCGGCTGCCGAGAAGAAATCCGGGGGCCCCATCCGCAAGGCGACCATGATCGGCCTGGGTGCGATTGGCACAAGCCAGCCGCCCGAGGGCAAGAAGGACGAAGAGCCGGAAGAAGAGAAGGAGCCGGAAGCCGAGAAGCAAGGAGAGTCCTTCTTCCCCAAGACGGAATCGGAGCAGGAGATGCCTCCGCCCGAAGACCGCACCGTGATGAAGCAGGCGGCCGAGCTGCTGGAGGATGCGCTGAAGGAAGCCGGCGGTTCGATGGACGAGGTTGGCGAGCAAAAGAAGGCAGAGCCCGCCGAGGAGAAGAAGGAAGAAAAGAAGGCGGACAAGCCCGCCGAAGAGAAGAAGGAAGAAAAGGGAGCCGAGAAGAAGGAAGAAAAGGGAGCCGAGAAGAAGGAAGAAAAGGCTCCGGAGTCGACCTCGCAAGAAGCCCGCCGAGCAGAAGCCCGAGCGCAAGCCCGCGGCCGCCGTTGCGCCACCCGCCGAGAAGCAGGAGGGCGGCGGAGGCAAGATGGTCTGGCTGCTACTGGGTGTAGTGGTCGTCGCCACCGCGCTGTTTTTCCTGACCAGGCCGAAGACGCCCCCTGCTACCGAGCCGACCGCCGAGCCCAGCGCCGAGATGCCCACCGAGCCGGTCGCAACCGAAACGGCTAGCGCGGAAGAAGAGGCAGACGCAGCTCCCGCCGAAGAAGACGCTGCCGCGGAGACCCAGGCAGCGCCTTCGGCCTCGGCCTCGGCCCCGGCGTCGGCCACTGCCGCGCCGGCTCCTACGCCGACTCCCGCGCCGAAGCCGCAACCCAAGCCCAAGCCCGTCGCCGTGAAGCCGAAGCCGAAGCCGAAGCCGAAGCCGCAACCCAAGCCCAAGCCCACCGCGACGGCCGCGCCCAAGCCCACCGCGACGGCCGCGCCCAAGCCCACCGCGACGGCCGCGCCCAAGCCCAAGCCCAAGCCGACGACCACTGCGCCGAGCGACAACCCGTACTGATCGCCAGCTTCCGGGCCGGAAGGCGCCCACGTCGGTCCGCCGGGGTGGCGAAATCCGCATTGCCTACGCAGAGCTAGAACGTGCAGGCGCGTCCGGCCGCGGGCAGCTAGAATGACCCGGCGCATGTCCGGCCCCTCCAGCCTCGAATCGCCGAATCCGCGCGCGGAGCGCCTCGATACCGATTCGCGGGTCGGGACGGTCCTGGCGGAACGCTACCGCATCGACTCGCTGCTCGGCGAAGGCGGGATGGGCCGGGTCTATGCGGCCGAGCATGTGTTGATGCGCAAGCGCCTGGCAGTGAAGGTGCTCCACCGCGAGCTGACCACGGTGCCGGAAGTCGTGGCTCGCTTCGAGCGCGAGGCGATGGCCGCGGCCAACATCGATCACCCGAACGTGGCCGCCGCGACCGACTTCGGAAAGCTGGTCGACGGGGCCGTGTTCCTGGTCCTCGAGTACGTCCAGGGTCGCAACCTGCGCGACGAGATCGCCGCCGGGCCGCTGTCGCTCGAGCGGGCGCTGCACATCGGCCGGCAGATCGCATCTGCGCTCGCCAGCGCACATGCGCTCGACATCGTGCACCGCGACCTCAAGCCCGAAAACGTGATGCTGGTCGAGAAGGCCGCGGATCCGGATTTCGTGAAGGTGCTCGACTTCGGCATCGCCAAGGTGCCGATTGGAGAGACCCAGGATGGCGCAAGCGGCAAGCCCATCACCAAGGTGGGAATGGTGTTTGGCACGCCCGAGTACATGGCGCCCGAGCAGGCTCTGGGTCAGGCCGTGGACGGACGCGCCGATCTGTACGCGCTCGGCGTCATCCTGTACGAGATGCTGGCGGGGGTCCGCCCGTTCAGCAGCAAGAGCCAGGTCGGCATCCTGGGGCAACAGCTGTCCAAGCCGCCCCCCCGGTTCGCCGAACGTGCGCCGGGCATCCCGATTCCTCCGCAGGTGGAGCAGCTGACGCTCAAGTTGCTGGCCAAGGAGACCGGCGACCGCTTCCAGAGCGCGGAGGAGACCGTCGCCGGATTCGACGCGATGCTCGGCGGACCGCCTGCCCGCGGTCAGCGCATGTTCACACTGGCAGGCGGCTCGCCGTCCGCGTTCGGATCGTCGCCTGGAACCGACTCGGCGCCGGGGCAGAACCTGGCCATGATCGCCGGGGGCGGCGCCGATTCGATTCCCGACGGGATGGTGTCCATCCCCGATGTGCCCGCATCGATCCCCATCCGGCCTCCGGCTCCGTGCCGCTGTCCACCGCGCCGTTGGGTTCGGCAGCCCCTGCTCCGGGCCCCGCCGCTGTGGGCGCACCACCGTCGAATCCCGACGCGAGCGGCCCCTGGTCGGAAACGTCGGTCCCGATCGCCGGTGGAGCAGGGTCGGTCCCGGACGGTATCAGCAGCCCGAATGCTTCCGGCGCACTCCCCGCGCAGCGCGCTGCTTCGAATGGAGCGTCGTTTCTCGCTCCCCTCGTACACCCCAGGCCGGGAACCGTGCTCGACCGCGTCTATCGCTGGATCGAGGACCGCATCGACGCGCTGCCCGAGGGGGCTCGCGCGCCCCTGCGCGACGTGCCGACACCAGCGTTCCTTGCCGGAGGCGTGCTGCTGGTGCTGGGCGGCTTCGTCGCGTTGGTGGTGGTCGTGGCCGCCGTAGCCAGCGGCGGGCGGTCGCCGTCCACTTCGCCTTCGGCGGCGATTGGTTCTCCTGCTACGCGCGCCAGCGCGCTCCCTCCCGGGAGCCGCGCCCCGGAGCAGGAGCTGGCGACGGCGCGCAAGGCGGGCTCGGCTGCCCTCGTCAAGCTCGCGGCGCAATACCCGAAGGACCCGGCAGTACAGCTCGAGCTGGCCAAGGCGTACCTGCTGGAGCGCAGGCACTCCGACGCCGTGGCCGTCATCGGCCGCCTCTTGTCAGCCGATCCCAAAATGAACACCAACCCGGACGTGGCGAGCACGCTGTGGATGGGCGCGCAGGCCAAGAGCAGCAGCGACGCGGCCTTCACACTGTTGGAAGGGCCGATGGGCGCGAAGGGCGCGGACATCATCTACGACCTCGTGATGACCAAGGGCGTGTCGTGGGGCGTCAAGCGGCGCGCCGAGCACTGGCTCCACAGCAAGGCATTCCAGCAGAACGCATCGCCGGCCCTGAACGTCGCCGTCGCGCTGCGTTTCGCCAACAACTGCCCGGAACGCTACGCCCTCTTGCTCCACGCCAAGGACGTCGGCGACAAGCGCAGCCTGCACTACATCCGGCAGTACGAATCGCGCTCCGGCTGCGGCCGGCGTCATCGCCAGGACTGCTACTTCTGCATGCGCAAGGACGACCGTCTGAAGCAGACGATCGAAGCGATCGAGAAGCGCGATCACGGATAGGATCGCTGGACCGCGGCAAGCCGGACGTTCGCTAGCATGCCGGCGATGCCACGGCGGAACCTGCTCGCCTCCAGAGCCTTCTGGCCCTCCATCGGTGCCTTGGCGCTGCTTGCGGCGTGTTCGGGAAGCGGACCCACGGCAGGTCCGTCCGACGCCGGCTACGGTGGAATGGGCGCCGCGGACGGGGGGAACACGGGCGGCTCGAGCGGCACTGGAGGCGCGTCGAGCGGCGGCGCAGGCGGCACGTCCGCTGCCGGCGGAACAGGCGGCGTCGCGGGCGCCGGTGGCGGCGCAGGTGCGACAAGCCAGGCTTTCGTAAGCCCGAGCGGCACCAGCTTCGTCCAGAACGGGCAGGACTACAGCTTCGTGGGAGCCAACCTACGCGGCATCACCGACTACGGGCACGGCGACGCCCTGCCCTATGCGGACGCGGGCCAGATCGAGCTGAGTCTGTCGGCGGTGCAGGGCATGAACGGCAAGGTGATCCGCGCCTTCACCGCCTACAAGGGCATCGATGCCCAGACAACCGGCGATCGACTCGGCGCAGTGCTCGACGCGGCGGAGAGCCACGGCATCACCGTCATCGTCGTGCTGACGGATTTCTACGCGACGGACTTCCATCCGCAAGGCGACGACGGCTTCTACGCCAACGACCTCAACGGCTACACCGTACTCGACCATGACTTCTTCGCGAGCGGATACCAGCAGAACTACAAGCCCGAGGTGCAGGCGCTGGTCTCCCGCTTCAAGGACCATCCGGCGATCTTCTCCTGGGAGCTCGGCAACGAGATCCGCGACGCGACGTTCTCCAACTCGAGCGCCGACACGTTCATCGCGTTCTGCAAGGACATGGCCTCGAGCATCCACGCAGTCGATTCGAACCACATGATCTCGGTGGGCGAGATCAGCGCGCTCGGCGGCATGAGCCAAGCCCAGGCCCAGCAGCTCTACGGGGATCCGGATATCTCGTTCCTCACCATCCGCAGCTACGACGGCGGCACCACCGACGACACGGGCCTCGCCCAGAGCCTGGGCAAGCCGATCATCGTGGAGGAAGCCGGCTACCAGTCGGGCGACCGCCCCACGGAGCTCGGCGCGGATCTCTCGAAGTGGTTCGGCAGGGGCGTACGCGGCTATCTGCAGTGGGGCTACGTCGCCGCCACCAGCGACAACGGCGATGGCGACAAGATGTACGGCATGGACCGCATCTTCCACGCCGACTGGGACGGCCTGTACGCCACATACAAGGGTTTCGGCCAGAAGCTCTGAGGCCTGCTGCCCCGGATCGCGGACCGGCCCGAACCGGCCGAGGGCAGCGCCGCATGCTAGAACGGCTCGCGATGCCGGATGCGAACAGCGACGGGAACGAGCGGATGCCGGTGGTTTTCCTGCCGCACGGTGGGGGCCCATGGCCGTTCGTCGAGATGGGGCTCGACCAGGCGGAAGTGGACGGACTCGCAGCCTACACGCGCTCGGTCGCCCGGCTTGCGTCGCCGAAGGCCCTCCTCGTGGTGTCGGCGCACTGGGAAGCGCGCATGCCGACGCTGATGACGGGCGAGCACCCGCCGCTCCTGTTCGACTACTACGGCTTTCCGCCTGCTTCGTACCAGCTCACCTGGCCGGCGCCTGGCGACCCGGCACTCGCTGCCGAGGTGCGGCGGCTGCTCGGCGACGCGGGCTTCGACACCGCCGCCGACGCGGAGCGCGGCTTCGACCACGGCACCTTCGTTCCGCTCAAGCTCGCCTATGCCGACGCCGGTATTCCGACCGTCCAGCTCTCGCTGATCGCTTCGCTCGATCCGGCGGAGCACCTGGGGCTGGGACGGGCACTGTCGCCGTTGCGCGACGAAGGCGTGCTCGTCATCGGCAGCGGCATGTCATTCCACAACATGCGCTTGTTCGGGTCGGCGCGGGCACGAGCCGTGTCGGAAGAGTTCGATGCGTGGCTCGGCGAGACCGCTGCACTGGACCGCGACGAGCGTGACCGCCGCCTCGCGGACTGGAAGCACGCGCCATCGGCACGGGCCGCGCACCCGCGCGAGGAGCACCTGCTGCCGCTGATGGTCGTCGCCGGTGCGGCAGGCGACGACCGGGGAACGCTCGCCTACAACGGCACCTTCCTGGGTGCGCGCCTGTCTGCTTTCCACTTCGGCCAGGCGGCGTAGCGGCGCTCAGCGGTACTTCTTGAGCTCCAGCCGCGCCACCATGCCGCGGTGCACCTCGTCAGGTCCGTCGGCAAGCCGCAGCACGCGCGCCATGGCCATCAGCCGCGCCAGCTCCGCGTCGGCGACACCCTCGCCGCCGTGGATCTGTATGGTGGCGTCCACCACCTGCTGCAGCACATTCGGCGCGATGACCTTGATCGCCGAGATATCCGTGAGTGCGCCGAAGGTGCCGTACTGATCGAGCGCCCAGGCTGCCTTCAGCGTGAGCAGGCGCGCCTGGTCGATCGCCATGCGACAGTTGGCGATGATGTCGCGGTTGCCACCCAGGTTCGCCAGCGGTTTGCCGAACGCGACACGACCCATGGCGCGCTGGCACAGCCGCTCGAGCGCGCGCTCCGCCGCGCCGATGCAGCGCATGCAGTGGTGGATGCGACCAGGGCCGAGGCGCCCCTGCGCGATTTCGAAGCCGCGCCCCGGGCCCGCGATCATGTTCGACAGCGGCACCCGCACGTCCTTGAACACGACTTCGCCATGGCCGTGCGGCTCATCGAGATGGCCGAACACCGGGAGCATGCGCACAATATCCACGCCGGGCGCGTCGATCGGCACGATGACCATGGAGTGCCGTTGATGACGCTCGGCATCCGGGTCCGTCACGCCCATGAAGATCAGGAAGCGGCAGCGCGGGTCGCCCGCCCCGCTCGTCCACCACTTCTGGCCGTTGATGACGACTTCATCGCGCTCGGCAACGCAGGTCGCCTGCATGTTGGTCGCGTCGCTCGACGCAACCGCCGGCTCCGTCATCGCAAAACCGGAGCGTATCTCGCCGTTCAGTAGCGGGTGCAGCCACTGCTTCTTCTGCTCGTCGCTGCCGTAGCGATACAGGACTTCCGCGTTGCCCGTGTCGGGCGCACTGCAGTTGAATACCTCCGGAGCGATCATGCTGCGACCCATGATCTCGGCGAGCGGAGCATAGTCGCGATTGTCGAGCCCGGCGCCGATCTCGCTATCGGGCAGAAACAGGTTCCACAACCCGAGTTCCCTGGCTTCGGCCTTGAGCTTCTCCATCACAGAGGGGATGCGCCACTTCCTGAAGTCGTCCGTATGCACGAGCTCGTCGAAGTACTTCGGCTCGCTGGGCAGCACGCGTTCCTTCATGAAGCGTTCAAGCGTCGACATGTGGTCGCGCGCGCGTTCGGAATGCTCGAAGTCCATGACTGCTCCTTTTGTGGGCCTGTCGTAGCACCGCTTCGGCCGGTAGTCGTCTAGCCGGCCACCACCTTGCGCGGAAGCTGCGTCCCTTCGAGCACACGCCCCTTCGAATCGGGCTTGTGGTCGATCAAGAACCAGGTGCGCATCCGCCCTTTGCCCTTGACCTCGATCTCGCCACGCGGCTCGAAATCGTACAGATCCTGGAGGAGCTTGTAGGTGTCTTCCGTGACCTGGATGTTGCCGGGCTTGGAGTGGGACTCCATGCGGCTGGCGGTGTTTACCGTGTCGCCCCAGACGTCGTAGATGAACTTGCGCTTTCCGATCACGCCGGCCACGACAGGTCCAGTGTGGATACCGATGCGGATGTCGAGGCTGTCGTGGAATTCGCGGCTGAATACCGCGGCGCGGCGGCGCATGGCGAGCGCCATCTCGGCGATCGCGTTGGCATGATCGTACTCGTGACTGTGCAGCCCGCCGGCGACCATGTAGGCGTCACCGATGGTCTTTATCTTCTCGAGGTGGAGCTTGTCCACCAGGTCGTCAAAGCTCGAGAAGATGCGGTTCAGGCGTCCCACCAGCTCCTCGGGCTGGAGTCGCGCGGACATCCTGGTGAAGCCGACGATATCGGCGAACAGCACCGACACCTGCGCGAAGCCGTCGGCGATAGCGCTCTGTCCGGACTTGAGGCGGTCCGCGATGCTCGGCGGCAGGACGTTCAACAGAAGCTCCTCGGAGCGGGCCTTCTCCTTTCCCAGCGCCTCGACCTGCCGCTGGATCACCCGCCGCTGCAGGAAGCTCTCCCTGTCCTTGCGGTCGAGCTGGTAGGCAAGAAGAGCTCCGATGCCTCCGAGGGACAGCAGCGTGACGCTGATCGAGATGCGGATCGAGAGCGGACTACCGGAGTACAGGGCAGCCAGCAGGTTGAATGTGAACATGGTGAGCGCCGTGTAGGCCACCTGTGTGGACACGCTCATGCGCGCCACGAAGGGGCCGAGCGTCACGAACAGCACCGAATACGAGGTGTACAGGTAGAAACCGTACAGCGGCGAAAGCACGCCGATGTACAACACCACGACGTTCGCCGCCATGCCGTACAGGAGCATCGCTGCCTGCCCCCAGCGGGCCAGATGACGCGAGCCGACCAAGGCGAGCACCAGCGCGGCCGTGGGCAGGAAGATGCCGTATCGCACCGCCCACGCGCGGAGGTGGACCGACGGCACGACCAGCCAGTCGTGAACGCCGTACGCGAGGAAGACGACCGAGGCGATCGTCAAACTGAAACGCAGATAGCGCCGGAGCCCGGGCAGCGCGTCGCGGCGGTAGGCGGCTTCCAGAGCGCGATCGACGAGCTCGCCGCGGTAGTCGATACGCGGCGGGGCCTCTGGCTCGAGGTCGCCCGAGCTGCCTTCCGTTGTAGGTCCGGCATCCATGTTCCCGCTCCCGCTGGTGCCAGGCCACGGTAGCAGACTCGCCGTCGTCGTCACGCTACCGATGCCTGCTTCCAGAGCCCCGGGGCGTAACGGTTGTCGCGCTCCCACCGGTGGCCGATGCTGCGATCGTGAAACACGCGCTCCGCCCCGAGCCCGCGCTGTCGCTCGCCGCGCTCAGAGTCGTGGTGCCGGCGATGGTGCTGCTCGCGCCCGGGTTCCGGCAGGGTGTCCGGGTGGCGGCGTGGGCACCGGCGCGGTGGGTCGTGCCCGAGGGGCTCCACTGGTTTGTCGCCCACGTACCTATCTCGCCGCGCTGGGCGCTCACGGCGCAGGTGCTCACCGCGTTCTGTGCGCTGTGCGCAATGGTCGGCATCCGCGCGCGGCTGGCCCTGGGCGCGCTCACGCTTTCCACCTTCTACCTCTTCTCCATCGCACAGCTGACCGGCTGGGTGTGGCACGACATGCACCTCTTGTGGTTCTGTGCGCTGCTCGCCGCCAGCCCGTGCGACGACGTGCTCGCGGTCGACGCGACCCGACCGCTGCTTTCTCAAGGCGTGCGCTACGCGCGGCCGCTGCTCTACGTGCGGCTTCTCCTGGGCGCCGTGTACTTCTTCCCGGGGCTGCACAAGCTGATGCAGAGCGGGCTTTCCTGGGCGCTGTCGAACAACCTGAGAAACCAGCTGTGGTGGAAGTGGGCGGAGCACGGCAGCGTGCCGCATTTCCGCGTCGACCATTTCCCCTGGCTCCTGCACGGCGGCGGCCTGTTCGTGCTGTTCTTCGAGCTGTCGTTCCCGCTGCTCGTCCTGTTTCGTCGGACCCGACCGGTGGCGGCGGCTGCGGGCATCGCCTTCCACGTGCTCGCGCGAGGGCTGTTCCTGATCCCGTTCGAGAGCCTCTGGGTGTGCTACGTCGCCCTGGTCGATCTGCGTCCGCTGGTCCGCCGCCTTCCGCGCATCGGCAAGCGGCTCGCCGAGCCGGCGGGCGCACCCCCTCCCGCGCGATCTGTCACGCTCTGGGCACCGGTCGCGGTCGGCTCCATCCTCCTCGTTCCGGCGGTAGTCCAGGGCGCTCGCGGACAGATGCAGTCGTATCCGTTCGCATGCTACCCGACCTTCCAGTGGCAGCCCGGCACGCGCATGCCGGATCTGGTGGTCACCGCCGTCGGGCCCCAGGGTCGCGAGGTCGAGCTCCCCCACGCCCGCGACGACCGCGGCTACCGCACCCAGCGGCAGTGGGCCGAGGTGTGGGCGCTGGCCGGAGTGACCGCGAAACCCGACGCGCGACGGCTCCAGGGGTACTACCGGTCGCTCGTGCAGCACGAGCCCGATCGCCACCTCGCCCTGGGCGCAACGCGGGTGCGTTTCTACCGCGTTTACCGCTCGGTGGCGCCGGAAGACCGCGGGAAGCCGCCGCTCGAACGGCGGCTCCTGCTCGAGCTCCGGCAGCGCGAGCCAGCCACTACTCGCTGATCGGAAGCCCGCGCTCCATCAGCGGCCGGCGGACGCGCTCCTGCATGGCTCGCTCGGCCAGCGCGATATAGGCGTCGCTCTGCATCCAGCCGAGCGCGTCGCCGACGCTCGCGTCGTAGTCCGAGCTGCGCGTCTTCTTGATGCCTTCCCACTGACGCTTGATGACCCGCATGCTGCGGTCGGCGGCACGTCCGAGATAGACGCGATCGTCCGCGTCGAGGTCGGGTAGCGCCCAGTCGAGGAACGAGAAACCGAAGGTGCCGTGCGCGGCTTCGTCGCGCACGATGCGCCCGAGCACCGCACGCGGGAGCGGATGGCGCGCCGCCTTCCAGGTCGAACGAAGCAGCGGGATGGAGAGCGCCTCGCCCACACAGAAGAAGCGCACCACCATGTCCGCCGCGCGCAGTAGCGGTCTAAGCTCCGGCGACGGCTCCACGATGAGCTGGTCGGGGTCGTGCTGGATCTCGGTCCCTCCGCCCAGTTCCATGGCCATCCGCGCGCACAGCTCGACGTGGGCCAGCTCGTCCATCGGAAAGCGCGACGCCAACGCGACCAGGTCCAGCGGGGCGCGGCATTCCATCAGCGCGCGCAGCGCGGCAGTGCAGGCGATCCCCGTCCGGTGCTCCTGGAACGCGGCGCCCGTCCACTGCTTGCGGGCGACGATCAGCGAGCGCTCGGGAACGCCGGTCGTGTCGAAGCTGCCCCACGGCATGGCTTCGACGTCGGGGCGCATCTTGCGGTAGCGCCGCTCGATGCCCTCGCCGAAGAGCTCCAGCTCGAAAAGCTCGGACCCCATGGCGTTGCGCGCTACTGGTTTCCGCCGTCCAGCGGCGGCGGAACCAGGTTCGCCACGACGTCCAGCACCGACCCGTGATCCTGCAGTGCGTCGGCACCGGCGTCGGGCGGTGCGACGAGGTTGGCCACCACGTCGAGCGCGCTGCCGTCCGGAGGCGCGACCAGATTCGCGACCACGTCGTGTCCGTTGACGTCGGCCTGGGCGTCCTTGTGCGGCGTCACCTTCTTGCCGGACGTTCTCGGTACTCCCACCGCACGCGACGTAGCTCACCGCCGCCACGCCGATCGAAGCCACCAACAATTTCCGTCCGCGCCGCTGTCGAGTCGCCATCCCGAAATCAGTGTCGGCGAAAACCTGGGCCACCGCAAGCCGACCCCGCGGACGGTCCGGATGTGGTAGCGTGGAGCCCTGCTTGTGGATGGGCTTCTATGGGGGTCTTTGTGAAAAAGGGTTGGGCGTGGCTTGGCGTGGCGTTGCTGGCATTGCCGGCGTGCGGCAGCAGCGGTGATGGCGGCGGGGGCTCGAGCCCTGGCGGCGCGGCGGGCGCGGCAGGCTCGGATGCTGGGACTGCCGGCAGCGGCGGCCAGGCGGGCGGCGCTGCCGGTATGGGCGGAACGAGCGGAGCGTCGGGCACCGGCGGCGTCGCAGGCACGGGCGGCGTGGGCGGAACGGCGGGGATGGGCGGCACGGGCGGCGCAGCGGGCGCCGGAAACGCCTGCAACGACCCGGGGCCGGAGCCCAACAACTCGGAACCGCTCGCAAGCCCCGCGTGTGGTGCTTCAACCTGCGACGCGACCGATTGTGACGGCACCGGCTCGTCCAGCTACGGGGGCCCGCTGGCGTCGGCGACCGGCATGGTCGGCCCGGGCGACATCGACTACATGCACTACCACGGCAAGGACACGCTCTCGCTGTGCACGGTCGATCCGACCGTCAGCACGCAGGACTCGGGCTATCGGCTCTGCGCGTTCGTCGCCTGCGACCTGAGCGCGACGCACTTCCTCGGCTGCAACCAGGGGACGCACGCGAAAAGCCCGAACGGGCTGGACGGATGCTGCGTCGACGCGCCGGGAGCGGTCGAAATCAACCACGATTGCACGTCCAGCGTATCCGACGATGACTCGGCCACCATCTACATCAGGGTGGACGAGGCCGCGGCCTGCACGCCGTACACCGTCGACTATCACTTCTAGCGGCGGCGCGCGGCTCGGGCTGCTTCAGGGCATGCCCGTACCGCCGGTGGGGTTGGACGAGCAGTACTGCTCACCGGCCGGGTCAACCGTGGCTGCGGGCGCGCCGGATGGCGCCGTCGGGAACGACATCTGGTTGAAGTCGAACATGTCCAGCAGGGGCCAGGCGTTGGCATCCCGGTTGGTCATCGCCGGCAGGTCGAAGCGGTTCTCGATGAAGCGCGTGACGCTGGTGTGGTCGGTCACCAGGTGGCTCACGTACCCGGGGCGCACCCAGGCCGAGGCCACAACGAGCGGCGTACGTATCCCCAGACGATCGAAGTGGAAGTCCGGCGGCACGTAGTTGTCCGGCTCGCAGGCCTTGGGCGGCGGCACGTGGTCGTACAAGCCGCCGTGCTCGTCGTACATCAGGAAGAAAACAGTGTTGTCCCACACGGCCGGATTGGACATCAGCTTGTCCAGCACCCGCGCCGTGAACTTCTGCCCGAGCTGGATGTTACTGGGCGGGTGCTCGTCGTTCTCGGTGCCGCCGGTGCCGAGCAGCGTCGGATCGACGAAGGCCACGTCGGGCAGGGTGTCGTTGTCCACGTCGCTGTCGAACGTCGACATCGAACTGCCGTAGTACTTGGTGTCGGTGGGCTTGAATATGGACGCAAACGAGATGTGGTCGCGGTAGATCTTCCAGGTTCGCCCCGCCTGGTCGAGGAGGTCCATGATCTTGGGCGCTGTACGGTAGGCCTGGTTCACGAACACCGTACCGTCGCTCGTCTTGGTGTTTCCCCAGGACGTGGCTCCATAGAGGTAGAAACGATTCGGCCAGGTCGGACCGAGCAGCGAGCTGAAATTCCGGTCGCTGATCGCGAACGTCTTTGCGAGCCAGTAGTAGTAGGGGATGTCCGTGTCGTCGTAGTAGCCCATGGCGCGTGCGCCGCCGGGGTTGTTGGTCGCGACGAAGCCGTCCATCAGGCCGTTGTCGTACTGCAGGTGCACCGCCGTCCACTCGTGATCGGTATCCAGGATGCAGTAGCGGCTCTCGTGGTACTGGAAGATCTTCGACGGCGGGTTCGTGTCGGGGTCGTAGTTGAAGTCCTGACCCGTAGCGACGTTGACGTTGGTCACGCCGTAGTCGGGCAGCTTGCTGAAGTACTGGTCGAAGCTGCGGTTTTCCATCATCAGCACGACGATGTGATCGAACGGCAGCTTTGTATCGCCGTGCGGAACGTTCGGGCCTATCGTCGTCGTCGTCAAGTCACCGGGCCCGTACGTGCAGCCCTGTCGGTCGTTGGCGTGCACGTCGTACGGGGGCGGCCCGACCGGTGCATCGCTGCCCGCATCGCCGACAGTGCCCCCGGTGCCACCCGTCGCACCAGCACTGCCTCCCACGCCGGCGTCGGCACCGGCCGCGCCAGAAGCCCCTGCCGTACCGGCGCTGCCGCCGCCCGCTCCGGCGCTGCCGCCGCTACCGCTGCTGCTGCCGTCCCCGCCGCCACAGGCGACGAGCAGCGCCGCCGTACAGGCGGCGAGAAGAATCCTACGCACTTTTCTACCTCCCCGAAGCCACGAGCCTGATCCCAGCATAGACTCACGATGCCGCCTGCGTCGAGCCGAAGCGTTGCGGCAGCGCCAGACAGCCCGGCTGATGGCTGGTACAATGGGAGAGTTGTGAGCCGGATACTTGACTGGGCAGCGGCGGGGATTGCGGGCGTCCTGCTTGCGGCTTGCGCGACCTCGGTCGGCAACGACTCGATCGCGACCAATGACCCCGGCACGTTCGACAGCGGCCCGGACGCAGGTGTCCCGGACGCGACTCCCTGGCCCACGGGCGGCAGTGGCGGCTATGCGGGAGGCGGCGGCTATGCGGGCAGTGGCGGCTATGCCGGCACCGGAGGCAGCGCAGGAACCGGAACCGGCGGCAGCTCAGGAACCGGAACCGGCGGCAGCGCAGGAACCGGAACCGGCGGCAGCAGCGGCAGCTGTACGCCCGGGCAGATCCACGACGTCGGCCCGTGCGCCAAGTGCGGCACACTGCGCCAGACGTGCGACTCGTCGGGGCAGTGGGGTACAGCAACGTGTGTCAACCAGGGAGTGTGCGACCCGAACTCGCAGGACTCGCAGTCGTGCAACAGCTGCGGCACCAAGACCCGCACCTGCCAGCAGAACTGCACCTGGGGAAGCTGGGGCAGCTGCCAGAGCGGCGGGCAGTGCTCGCCGGGGCAGACGGATAGCCAGGCGTGCGGCAACTGCGGCAGCGGCACGAAGACCCGCACCTGCGACAATAGCTGCAACTGGGGCGCGTGGAGTGGCTGCCTGGGCTCGAGCGGTTGCACGCCCGGGAACACGCAGACCCAGACGGGGAACTGCAAGTGCGGCAAACAGACGCGGACCTGTACCAGCAGCTGCACCTGGGGCGGCTGGGGCAGCTGCTCGACCCAGTGCAAATGGAACAGCGGCACGACGTGGCAGTGCTGCGGCGTGAGCAAGTGGAAGTTCTGTGCTTCCGACGGTTGCTGGAATCCGTGCGCCTACAGCACCAATGCGTCCTGCTGTACGGGCTCCGGCGGGACCTGCTAGCGCGGAGTTGAAACGGGAGAACTCAACGGATGCACGTCCAGCTTTCTCCGCCCACGCTGATACTTCTCGCGTCCCTTGGCGCAACGGTGGCCTGCGGGGGCAAGGTCGGCGCTATCGCCACCAACGAGATATGGGACGACGGCGGAGCCGGCGTGGCGGGCGCCGACGCGGGCAATGCCGGCTTCCCCGGGACGGGCGGCGCCGGCGGAGCGGCTGGCGCGGCTGGACAGGGCGGCACGGCTGGACAGGGCGGCACGGCTGGACAGGGCGGCAGCGCCGGGGCGCCGACCGTGTGCAACCCGGGCGACACGCGCGACGTGGGCAGCTGCAGCAAGTGCGGTACGAAGCGGGAAACCTGCGACAACACCGGCAACTGGGGCGCGGCGCAGTGCGAGGGTCAAGGCGCGTGCACCCCGGGCCAGACCCAGAACCAGAGCTGCGACGACTGCGGCGACACCCAGACCCGCACCTGCGACAACAGCTGCAAGTGGGGGGCCTTCAGCAAGTGCCCGGGCGCCTGCGACTGGAAGCAGGGCACGAACTGGCGCTGCTGCGCCGCCGGCTCCTGGGAGTTCTGCCTGGGCAAGTGCCAGTGGAGCGGCGGCTGCTCGGCCAACTCCAACGCCTCGTGCTGCACCGGCGCCGGCCCGCGCTGCTGAGCGCGCCGCCGACCCCGGCCGGCGACGCGCTCCCGGGGGTCACTTGCAGCTTGCCGGATCGCCGAGCGTGCACTTGGCGTTGACGCACACCGCCGGCTGCAGGCACGTGGGGCCCTTCTGGGCGTCACACGAATCGCCGTCCGCCGCGGCGGCCTGACACGTCCCCTGAGTCTGGCCAGTCGGGATGGCGCAGTGCCCGCCGGCGCCGCATGCGATGACTCCGCCGCTCACCAGCCCACAGGGCTTCCCGGAATCGACAACCTGGAGCGCCTCGCAGACATTGGTGGAGGGATTGCAGAACAGCCCCGCCAACGTGTCGCACTCCCCGCTCTTGCAGGCCTTGCCGGCGCCCACCGGCTGCGCGCACGTCCCGGACGCGCAGACCAGTCCCGCCTTGCAGTCACGAGCATCGGTACAATTACCGCCACCGTCCACCGGCTGCGCACAGACGCTCTTGCTGTTGCAGACGAGGCCGCTCTGGCATCCGTCGTTCGACGTGCACGCCTTGCCTGCCGCGGCGCGATCCGCGCAAGCGCCGCAGATGCCGTTCGACACGCTGCAGTAGGCGCTCTTGCACTGGTTGTTGGAGCCGCAGGCCTTGCCGTTGACCAACGAGCCCGCGATGTTGCACTCGCTCGGACTCTGGATGCCCCGCGCGAGGTCCGCGCAATCCAGCTTGGAGAAGGCCGTTGCGCAGGCGCCCAGCTGGGCGGGCGTCACCGACGCTCCGGGTGCGGTGGTCCCGCTCTGGCAGGTGATCGTGGCGCGGGTCGCGCAGGTCTGGACGTCGCCGTACGTGAGCTTGATCAGCGTGGGCGAGCACTGCTCCAGCTTGTTGCAGACGGCTGTCGCCACCGCCGAGCAGTCACCGCTACCGGTGCCGCCGGTACCTGCCGTGCCGCCGGTGCCCGCCGTACCGCCGGTGCTACCGCCGCTGCCGCCGGTGCCTGCCGTGCCGCCGGTGCTGCCGCCGCTGCCGCCATTGCCGTTTCCGTTGTCGCTGCCGCCGCACGCGCTGGTCAGGGCCAGCGCGCAGACAGAAACCAGCGTGCCCAGAATCAAGGAACGAATACGCATAATGCCTCCTCCTCTGCCATGGTACGCGACTCTCGCGCGGGCTCCTAGTCCCGCCGCCCCGACGCCTTTTCCATGCGTATCTGTCAGCCGAGCAGGTCCTTGACGGTGTCCCGCTCTCCCACCAGCTCGTCGTTGGTCGCCTTGAGCTTACCCTTGGCGAACTCGCCCATTTCGTAGCCCTTGACGACCTCGTAGCTGCCGGACTCGGTCGTCTTGACGGGCACGCCTGCCCAGATCCCCTCGCTGAAGCCGTACGAACCGTCGCTCGGCACGGCCACCGAGTGCACCGCGCCGGGCGTGATCAGATCCCGTACCGTGTCGACCAGCGCGTTCGCAGCCGAGGCGGCCGAGCTCGAACCGCGCGCCTTGATGATCTCGGCGCCGCGCTTGCCCACCTTCGGCAAGAACTCGTTCTCGAGCCAGACCTTGTCACCGATCACGTCGGCCGCCGGCTTGTCGCCGATGGTCGCGTGCGTGAAGTCGGCGAACATACTGGGGCTGTGGTTGCCGTAGATGTAGATGTCCGCGACGTCGGTCACCGCGACGCCGGCCTTCTTCGCCAGCTGGGTGGCCGCGCGGTTCTGGTCGAGGCGCACCATGGCCATGAAGCGCTCCTTCGGCAGGCGCTTGGCGTGCGCGGCGGCGATCATGCAGTTGGTGTTGCAGGGGTTGCCGACCACGACCACGCGGCAGTCATCCGCAGCCACCTCGTCGATGGCCTTGCCCTGCCCGACGAAGATCTTCCCGTTGTCCTTGAGCAGGTCGGCGCGCTCCATGCCGGGTCCGCGCGGCTTGCTTCCGACCAGCAGACACCAGCTCGCGTCCTTGAACGCCAGCTTCGGATCGTCCGTCAGCACCATATCCGCGAGCAGCGGGAAGGCGCAGTCGTCGAGCTCCATGGCCACGCCCTTCAGCGCCTGCTGCGCTTTCTCGACCGGGATCTCGAGCAGCTGCAGGATGACCGGCTGGTCCTTGCCCAGGAGCTGACCGGAGGCAATGCGGAAGAGCAGGCTGTAACCGATGTTTCCGGCGGCTCCGGTGACCGCCACGCGCACGGGCTTCTTCATGGTGTTCTTCTCCAGCTGGGCAGCCCCGCACACGACGGGAGCGGGGCGCGGCATTCCGTCCGCTGGCTAGCTACTCCGTACGAGTGCTTGGCGCAAAGGTTCTCCCACAGCGCCCTGATGCACGCTTGTTGCAGCAGCGCGATGCCGATCCTGCTCAGATGTACGGTTGTCCCCGGGTGGACGCTGGACTAGTTCGCATGCCGGCCCGCGGTCTTGTCCATCGGCCGCGCCGTCCCCCAGGACAACCCATGAAAATCCACGAATACCAGGGCAAGCAGATCTTCGCTCGCTACGGCATCCCCATTCCGAGCGGCATAGCCGTGCTTCTCGGCCGACGAGGCCGAAAAGGCGGCGAAGAAGTTGATCGACGAGACGAAGAATCCCGTCGTGGTCGTCAAAGCGCAGATCCACGCCGGCGGTCGCGGCAAGGGCGGAGGCGTCAAGGTCGTCAAGGGCGGGCCCGGAGAAGCACGCCAGGTCGCGGAGAAGCTGCTCGGCATGCAGTTGGTGACCCACCAGACCGGACCCGCAGGCCAGAAGGTGCGTCGGCTCTACGTCGAGCAGGGCCTCGACATCGCCCGCGAGCTGTACGTCGGACTCGTCGTCGATCGCGAGCGGCGCCGCGTAGCGATGATGGCGTCGACGGAAGGCGGCGTGGAGATCGAGAAGGTCGCCGCCGAGACCCCCGAGAGGATTCTCACCGAGCACATCGATCCGCTGCTCGGCCTGGCCGGCTTCCAGGCGCGCAAGCTCGCGTTCGGGCTCGACGTGGGGCGCGGTACGCCGAAGCCCAAGGACACCGTCAAGCAGTTCGTCGCCACGCTCCAGAAGCTTGCAGACCTGTTCGTGCGGGAAGACTGCTCGCTCTGCGAGATCAACCCGCTCGTGATCACCAAGCAGGGCGACGTCGTCGCCCTCGACTCGAAGATCAACTTCGACGACAACTCCGCCGGGCGCCACAAGGACTGGGCCGAGCTGATGGACAAGGACGAGGAGGATCCGGTCGAGCTCGAGGCCAAGGACGCCGGACTCAGCTACGTGTCCCTCGACGGCGACATCGGCTGCCTCGTCAACGGGGCGGGCCTCGCGATGTCGACCATGGACATCATCAAGCACCACGGCGGCAACCCGGCGAACTTCCTCGACGTGGGCGGCGGCGCCAACAAAGAACAGGTCGAGAAAGCCTTCAAGATGATCCTGTCGAGCCCGAAGGTGAAGGGCATCTTCGTGAACATCTTCGGCGGCATCATGAAATGCGACGTGATCGCGGAAGGCGTCGTCGCTGCGACCAAGGAGCTCGAGCTCACGGTTCCTCTGGTGGTGCGGCTCGAGGGCACGAACGTCGACAAGGGCAAGGAGATCCTCAAGCAGAGCGGCCTGAGCATCCAGGCAGCCGACACGATGGCCGACGGCGCGAAGAAGATCGTCGAGGCCGTGCGCGCCGGCTGAGGCCGGAACTTTCCAGGAAAGAACGACAATGGCAATTCTGGTCAACAAGGACACGCGCGTCGTCGTCCAGGGCATCACCGGCTCGGCCGGCGCCTTCCACACCACCCAGTGCATCGCCTACGGCACCCAGGTGGTGGCAGGCTGCACGCCGAACCGGGGCGGCGAGACTTTCGAGGCCGAGGGCCCCGACGGAAAGAAGGTAGCCGTCCCGGTGTTCGACACCGTGGCCGAAGCGGTCAACAAGACCGCAGCCGACACCTCCTGCATCTTCGTTCCGGCACTGGGCGCCGCCGACGCGATCCTCGAAGCCGTCGACGCCGGCTGCAAGCTCGTCATCTGCATCACCGAGGGCATCCCGGTCGATGGACATGATCAGGGTGCGGCGGGCGCTCGAAGGGTCGAGCACGCGACTGGTCGGACCGAACTGTCCCGGCGTCATCACGCCGGGACAGTGCAAGATCGGCATCATGCCCGGCCACATCCACAAGCCGGGGCGGTTCGGCGTGGTGTCGCGTTCCGGAACGCTGACCTACGAAGCCGTAGGCCAGCTCACCGCGCTGGGCATGGGCCAGTCGACCTGTATCGGCATCGGCGGCGACCCGGTCGGCGGCATGGACTTCATCGACGTGCTCAAGCTCTTCAACGACGACCCGGAAACCGAGGGCGTCATGATGATGGGCGAGATCGGCGGAAACGCGGAGGAGAAGGCCGCCGCCTGGATCAAGGCGAACATGAAGAAGCCCGTGGCCGGCTTCATCGCAGGCGCTACCGCGCCTCCGGGCAAGCGCATGGGCCACGCGGGTGCCATCATCTCCGGAGGCAAGGGCACGGCGAAGGACAAGATCGCCGCACTCGAGGCCGCCGGGCGTCAAGGTGGCGCCTTCGCCCGCCGAGATGGGCAAGACGCTGCAAAGCATGTTGTAAATCCAGCGCGCATCACCTAAGAGGCATCCCGAGCGCGGCGGTGGAGCGGCTTTCCGGATCACGCACCCGCATCCCGCCTCGTCAGGCCACCCCGGGGGCGCCGGAGGAAGATCGAATGGCTGTTCAGCGCACTCTCTGCATCATCAAGCCCGACGCCGTCGAGAAGCGGAAGCAGGGAGCGATCCTGCAGCGTCTGCTCGACGAGGGCTTCAGCATCCTCGCCATGCGCCAGCTACAGCTCGGCCGAAAGCAGGCCGAAGGGTTCTACGCGGTCCACCGGGAGCGGCCCTTCTTCGGAGAGCTGGTGGAGTTCATGACGCGGGGCCCGGTGGTGGTCGTCGCGCTCGAGCGCGACAACGCCGTCCAGCACTACCGCGACGTGATCGGAGCGACCGACCCGGCCAAGGCGGCGGAGGGCACCATCCGCAAGCTGTACGGCACGAACGTCGGCGAGAACGCCGTGCACGGCTCGGATTCGGAGGACAACGGCCGAATCGAGTGCGCCTACTTCTTCGCCGGGCACGAGCTGTTGTAGGCTAGAGGGCGGGCCATGTCGCTGGGCAGGCCACCCTCGTCGCGTCCTTCAACGGACGTCGACCCGCGGCTCGACGCGGCACGCGGCCTGGTGCGCGACGCCCTGGGCTCGCTGCGCAACCTCGAGCAACTGCTGAAGTCGCTGCGCGTCGGACCGAAGGCACTGTCGGCCGGTTATCCCCGACGTCCACGCATCCTGCACTCCGCTGCTGGGCGCGGCACGCGAGCTGCTCGAGGCTCTGCGCGAGCAGCTTCCCGAACCCGACGCGCCGGATGCGCTCGAAGCGTTCATCACGCCCCGGGTCGAAGCACTGGAGAAGGCCCTGGCCGGCGCCCAGCTCGGCCCCATCAACGCCAAGAACCGCCTGGCGCTGGAGGCAGCCGTGGCCGGATCCGCGCAGCGAGCTCGACGCCGCGCGCGCCTTGATTGACCTGCTCGAGGACGCGCTCGGCGGCCCGGCCGTGCGCGTGGACCTGCTCGAGCTCGTGCGCAGCGCGGCCCGGTCCACGGAGCGCGCCGAAGGCGACGGAGCGGCTGCGACACGAGCAACGCTGGCCGCGCCTTCCCGGCAGCATCGAGCTACTGGTCAACCCGCGGTTGGCGATGTGGCTGCTCGGGATTGGAGTTCAACTGATGGCCGACGAGACGAGCCCGACCATCCCGCGCGTTGTCGTCTGACAGCCGCGGAAGGCGAGTGCGGACTCCGCGTCGAGCATGGTCCCGGCGAGGGCGAGTCGATGTCACTCGTCAGCCGCGTGCTGATTGCGCCCAGCTTGCCCTGCGCACGACGCGGCGGCGCAGCTGGGCGGAGCGCGTCTCGTGCACGACGAGAGCGCCTGCACGATTCTCTGGCCGTCATCGGCCTGAGCGCGCTCTGGCTTGCGACCGCGCACACGCACCGGTATGCCGCTCGGCATGACCGAAGCCGAGCTCAGAAAAGCCATCGAGGCGGCCTTCGCCGATCGCGCGCTGCTTGACCGACGACGAACACAGAAGCGCCGTGCTGGAAGCGATCGCGCTGCTCGACGCTGGCAGAGATCCGCGTCGCGACCCAGGACGGACCGGGGCGCTGGACGACCCACGCCTGGGTGAAGCAGGCCGTCCTGCTCTACTTCGGCGTGGCGAAGATGGAGAAGATGCGTGGCGGGACCGATGGAGTTCTACGACAAGATCCCGCTGAAGCATGGCCTGGATGCGGCCGGCGTGCGCGTCGTGCCCCCGGGCACCGTGCGCTACGGCGCGCTACATCGAGCCCGGCGCGATCGTGATGCCAGGCTACGTCAACATCGGCGCCTAGGTCGGGGCCGGCAGCATGGTGGACACCTGGGCTACCGTCGGCTCCTGCGCGCAGATCGGCAAGGGAGTGCACCTGTCGGGCGGCGTGGGGATCGGCGGCGTGCTTGAACCGCCGGGAGCCCAGCCGGTCATCGTCGAGGACGGCTGCTTCATCGGCTCGCGCTCCATCATCGTGGAAGGCATGCTGGTCGAGAGCGAAGCCGTGATCGGCGCCGGCGTCGCCCTCACAGCCTCCACGGCGATCATCGACGTGACGGGAGAAACGCCGGTCGAATACCGCGGTCGCGTGCCGGCGCGCAGCGTCGTCATCCCGGGCATGCGGCAGAAGCAGTTCCCGGCTGGCGAGTACCAGGTGCCGTGTGCGCTGATCATCGGTCAGCGCAAGGAGAGCACGGACAGGAAGACCACCCTCAACGCCGCACTCCGCGAGTTCAACGTCGCGGTCTAGCCGGAGCCGCTCGTGTCCCAGCTGGCCGAGACCCTGCTCTGGCTCTGCCGCATTCCGTCGCCCATCGGCGAAGAAGCCGCGCTGTGCGACGCGATTGCCGCAGCGGCTCCTGAAGGTGTCGCTGGCGGCCCCTCTGCGGCGCTACGGCAACTCGCTGGTAGCGCCGCTGACCCGCGGAAGCAGAGGCCCGCATGTCGCGCTGGCGGGGCATCTCGACGTAGTGCGGACGGAGCACGACGCCCCGCCACGGATCGAGGGCGAGCGGCTGTACGGACCCGGCGCGGCCGACATGAAGAGCGGGCTCGCGCTGATGCTGGATCTGGCGGAGAACGGCGCGCGTCCGCCCGTCGATCTGACGCTGGTATTCTACGCGCGCGAGGAAGGGCCGTTCGAGGAAAACGAGCTGGGCCCGGTGCTCGCGGCGGATCCGGAGCTCCGCCACGCCGACATCGCCGTCGCGCTCGAGCCGAGCGACAACAAGCTGCAGCTCGGCTGCGGAGGCTCGGTGCACGCAACGGTGCGTTTCCACGGACGGACCGCCCACAGCGCCCGGCCCTGGCAGGGCGAGAACGCCATCCACAAAGCGGCCGCGTTGCTCGCCCGCCTGGCGCGCGCTCGACCCCGGAGCAGAGCGAGATCGACGGCCTGACGTGGACGCGCGTGACCAGCGCAACGCTCGCCCACGGCGGACGGGCCCGCAACATCATTCCCGACGCGTTCGAGCTGAACGTGAATCATCGCTTCGGTCCGGATCGCACGCTGGATCAAGCCAAGGCGCACGTCATCGAGCTGGTCGGGGACGAGGCGGAAGTAGAGTTCGTGGACCTCTCGCCGGCCGCGCCGCCACTTCGCGATCACCCACTGGTCCAGGCGCTGGCCGACAGCGGCGTCGTGGCGGTCGAGCCCAAGCAGGCGTGGACGGACGTTGCACGCTTCGCGGCGCTGGGCATTGCCGCGGTGAATTTCGGTCCCGGCGTGCAGGCGCAGGCGCATCAGCGGAACGAGTGGACGCTGCTGCCGGCCTCTTGTCACAGGCCAGGACATCCTGCGCCGCTGGCTGGCTGCATCGCGCACTAGCCCGCCGCCTTCCTTGCGGGAGCATGACCAGAGGGCTAGCCTGCCACGGCTCGATTCGTTCGCGCGCAGGTCTTCAGGGAATGAAAGACAGAGCTCTCCCGGCGTTGTTGGCGGCTATGCTCGTCTGCGCCCCGACCGTGTCCGGATGCCGGAAGCATCGGAGCGTCCCCAGCCGGGAGAAGCCAGCTAGCTCGGCCGAGAAGAGCTCGCCCTCGCTCCTGACCGCAGGACCCCTGCAACGCGGGCTCGTGGCCCTACACAAGAAGCTCGGCAAGCCCATCAAGGCGCTCGAGCTGCTCGTCTTCCCGGATCACCTGATGTTGCAGGTGGAAGACCCGGACAAGCCCGACCAGGTCCTGCAGTACGAGTACCGCGACGGCAAGGTGAGCGACGGCATACCTGTCGAGCTGCAGGGCAGCGGGAAGCTGTCCGACAACCTCTTCACGCTGGACGATATCAAGCTGGACGCCGTGCCGGAGCTGGCACGACAGGCCGTGCAGAAGGTCGACCCGAAGAACGGCAGGGTCAGCTACATGATCCTCAAGCGTAACCTGCCGTTCGACATGGACGTGCAGTACCGCGTATTCATGAAGAGCCCGCTCAGGGACGGCTACGTGGATGCCGACAAGAGCGGCAAGCTGGTCGAGGACAACTGAGGACGCTTCGCGGCAGATGGCCACTCCTACTCTGCAGAGCGTCCTGGGAGGACTTCGCGAGCTCGATGCGCTCCGCGTTGCAGGCAACGGCGCGGCAGAGGCCCGGCGCGACGTGGTAGCCGTGGAGGAGCCGCTCGGAGATCCGGCTGTGCGGGCGATGCACTGGCAACGACCATGCGCACGCCGGGTCAGGACCAGGAGCTCTGTGCCGGCTTCCTGTTCGCCGAGGGCCTGATCGCTTCCGCGGGACGACCTCGGGTCGATGGCGCATTGCGGCCGTCTGGGCGAGGAGGGCTACGGCAACGTCATCGACGTGCTGCCCGCACCCGGAACCGCGTTCGATCTCGAGCGGAGCAGAGCGAGCCGACGCGGGACACTGACCACGACGGCGTGCGGCGTATGCGGCCGCCGCAGCATCGACGACCTGATCGCCCGCGTCGGGCGCATCGACGACGAAACCCGGTTGTCGCGCGAGGTGCTGCGCCGTCTCGGCGCGCGGCTCCGCGACCAACAGCCCGAACTTCCGCAGAGCGGCGGGCTCCACGCAGCAGGGCTGGCAGACGCCGCGGGGCGCTACCACTGTCGTGCGCGAGGACATCGGACGCCACAACGCGGTGGACAAGGTGCATCGGCAGGTGGCTCCTCGACGGCAGACTGCCGGCCGGCGGCACGCTCCTCGTCGTCAGCGGCCGCGCCAGCTTCGAGATCGTGCACAAGGCCCTGTGCGCCGGGCGTTCCGGCACTCGTGAGCGTGTCGGCTCCGAGCTCGCTGGCCGTACAGACCGCCGAGCGCGGCAACATGACGCTCATCGGCTTCGCCCGCGACGGCGGATTCAACGTCTATTCGGGCGGAGAGCGCATCGCGGACTAGCGGCTTTTCGGCAGGCTGCCGGCGTCACGCCCGGTTGCGTGATCCAGCCGGGCCCGGGCGGTGCGCAGGTCGACCCGCGCGTTGATCATCTCGAGGCGGGCGCGCAAGAGGTCCGTCTCGGCGTCGAGCAGCTCCGTACTGGTGGCGCGCCCGTAGTGGAACAGCTCGTAGCGCACGCGATACGCTTCCTCGGCGGCGGCAAGGCTACGTTCGGTGGTCCGTGCTCCGGTCTGTGCGTCACGCGCGGCCTGGTAGGCCTGCATGACTTCACTGCGGAGCGCGTCCTTGAGCGCTTCCTTCTGCGCTTCGATGCGTGCGCGCTGGGCGTCGAGCGCTCGCTTGCCGGCGGTCGAGGTCCCGATGTCGTTCGGAGTCCACGTGAGCTGGATTCCCACGTCCCAGGATGCATGCCACTTCGCTTCCTGGGGGATGTAGCGCGGGTTCGGATTCTGGTAGTAGGCGTCTCCGAACGCATCGAGGCGCGGATAGTTCCCGGCGGCGGCCACACGGCTCTGCTCCTTGAGAGACCAAGCGGTCTCGTCCAGCGCGCGGATCTCCAGGCGCTTGCGCAGCGCCTCGGCGTAGAGCGGAGCAAAGGCGCGCGGTGCAGGGCGGGCCTGGGCCATCAGATCCTCGCCGATGCGGTAGTGCTTCGACGAGGCGTCGTGCATCGCCGTCCGGACCTGGTCCTCGGCCATCGACGACATGTTCCGGGCACGGGCGAGCAGGAGCTCCGCGCGCGCCAGCTGCGACTCGGCGCTGAGCACGTCGGCTTTCGAGACACGCTCGGCGCCGAACGCGATGCGCGCTGCGCGGACGTGTGCCCGCGCCTGCTCGAGCGCCTGCGCCGCCACAGCCTGCTGCAGGCGGGCGCGCACCCAGGCGTAGTAGGTGAGCTTGCCCCCAAGCGCCGCCTCCAGCCGGGTTGCGCGTGCATTCAGCTCGGCAGCCCGCTTCGAATGAGACGCCGATGCGTAGCTCTGGCTCGTCCTGAGCAGGTAGTCCGAGAGCGGCACCGTCAGGTTCGCCTGCAGCGTGTACTGGTTGAGGATCACCGGAAAGGAGAACGCCGAGGCGGGGACGCCGAACAGCGGCGCACCGGGCGGCAGCGGCCCTTCGCCGGCCGTCGTGGCAACCAGATTCCCCTGGGCGGGCCCGAAGCTCGGCTGGGTGATCGGCGACAGCCGCACGTAGCGCGCCGTGAGTGTGAGGCGCGGGAAGAAACCGACCAGGGCCTTGTCCACGTCGGCTGCCGCGCCCTCGAGCTCCTTCTGTCTGGCTTTGACGTCGTAGCTCGTGGCAGCGGCACGGCGGCCGACCTCGTGCGACGTCAGACCGCCCGGGCGAGACAACATCTTCCCCAGGCTGGCCTCCAGCGTGGTGCCCGGCGCCCGCGCCGCGTCGGACCTGTCCGGCGGCGCCTTGGCAGCTGGAGCGGGCGCCCCTTTCTTGCCGGGGGCAGGTGCGGGTGCAGCCGGCTGCGCGAACGCGAGCCCCGACCACATGGTCGCCAGCGCCAGCGCGCTGCTGATGGTCACGCCCAGTATCGGCCTATCCATGTTGTGCCTCCGTTCCTTCTTCGTCCTGTGCCGCCCCGCTCACGCGCCGGGACTGTGTGCCGATGCCGCAGAAGAGGACCTCGATCAGCGCGTTGGAGAGCGCCTCGCCCTCGGGGATCCCCTGGTAGGGAAGGTGCTTTCCCGCAATGCGCCGCATCATCTGCGGCGCCGTCCCCAACACCAGCGCCGCCATGAGCGCCAACGACGGATGCAGCGAAGCGTCGATGCTCCCGTCCGCGTAGCCGTCCGCCAGCGTGGCAAAGACGAGCGGCAGATGACCACGCTGGAAGCGCTCGACCAACCGCTCCAGGCGCGCCGATGAGACCAGCACCTCGCGCAGCACGAGTCGTACGACATCCAGTTCCTCGTCGCTGATCTGTCCCACGCGCACGTACAGCCGGCGGAGCCGCTCGCGCGGCGGGAAGGCGGGATCGAGCGCCTCGGTCATGTCCCCGAGCAGCCTGGAGTAGATCTCCTCGACCACGGCCAGGAACAGATCGTCCTTGGTCTTGAAATAGTAGTAGACCATCCCGATGCTGGTGCGGGCGTCGCGCGCGATTCGCCGGAGCGAAGCTCCGTCGACGCCGTCCTTGAGGAAACGCGCGCGGGCGGCCTTGACGATACGCGGCTCGATGTTGCTTCTGGGTCGTGCCATCACGCAATCTTCTTGCTGAACCTCAGGGAAGCGATCAGGATCAGGAACGCGAGGAGGCCCGCGAGCCAGATCAGCTCGTGAACGACGTCGGGGAATCCGCTGCCCTTGAGGGTGATACCCCGGACGATGCGCAGGAAATGGGTGAGAGGCAGGGCCTGGGAAAGCCATTGCGCGGGCCGCGGCATGGCCTCGAAGGGAAACATGAAGCCGCTCAAGAGGATGTTCGGCAGCAGGAAGAAGAACGACATCTGCATCGCCTGCTGCTGCGTCTTGGCCAGCGTCGAGAAGAACAGCCCAAGCGCCAGGTTCGCCGCGATGAACACGAACGCCAGGGCATAGAGCAAAAGCCCCGAGCCCACGAGCGGCACGTCGAACACGATGTGGCCGAACCCCAGGATCAGCGTCATCTGGACGTAGCCGATGATCACATAGGGCAGGATCTTCCCGACGATGAGCTCGACGTTCTTGACGGGCGAGACGATGAGCTGCTCGAGCGTGCCGCGCTCCCGCTCGCGCGCGATCGCCATCGCCGTCAACATCACCATCGTCATGGTGAGGATCACGCCCACCAGCCCGGGAACGATGAACACCGCGGTACGGAGATCGGGGTTGTACCAGGTGTTCGGCTCGAGCTCGATCGGTTGCTCGGCCGCGGCGGCGCCGCTCCGCTTCAGCCGCGTCACGAGCAGCCGGCTGGAGCGCGCCGCGACGAGGGAGGCGGCCGTGTTGGTCGCGCTGGCCACCGTCTGGGGGTCGGAGCCATCCACGATGAGCTGGACATGCGCCGTGCGCCCTCTCGTGAGGTCGGACCCATAGCGGGGCGGGATCACCAGCGCGACCTTCGCTTCGCCGGAGCGGATTGCGGTCTGTACCTCCCCGTAGCTCCGCACATATCCGACTACGTCGTAGAAGGTCGTCGCCTCCATGCTCCGCCACAGGTCACGCGACTGTGCGCTCCGGTCCTGGTCGTAGACGACGGTGGGCATGTGCCGCACGTCCGTATTGATCGCATATCCGAAGAGCAGGAGCTGCATCACCGGGATGAACGCCATCATCGCGAGCGTCAGGCGGTCGCGGCGGAGCTGCAGAAGCTCCTTCCACGCGATGACCCACATGCGCGAGCTCATGCGACCTCCCGTAGCCGAGCTTCATCGGCGCGAACCATCGACACGAAAGCGTCCTCCACGGTGACCCGCGCGGGCCGCGACGAATGGATGGCGATACCGAGCGGTCCGAGCACCTGCGTCGCCAGGACCTCGGGGTCCGCACCGCCGCGCGTGGCCAGGCGGAGCACGGGACCGTAGTGCGCGACCTCGTCGACGGCCGGATTCTCACGCAGGGCGTCGGCCGCTTCGGTAGCCCGTTCGACGTTCGAGCTCCGCAACGCGGAGCCCGCGCCGCTCGACGATCTGTTCTGGCGTACCCGTGTCCAGCAGCTCGCCGCGGAAAATGAACGCGAGCCGGTGGCAGCGCTCCGCCTCGTCCATGTAGTGCGTCGTCAGGAGCACGGTCGTGCCGCTTGCAGCGATGCGGTGGATCTGGTCCCAGAAGTCCCGCCGGCTCACGGGATCGACGCCCGCCGTGGGCTCGTCGAGGAACAGCAGCGGGGGCTCGTGGATGGTCGCGCTCGCCAGCGCCACGCGCTGCTTCCAGCCGCCCGACAGCGTACCGGCGAGCTGGTTCTTGCGATCGGTGAGGCCCGAGGTCTCGAGCACCTCCCTCACGCGCGCACGGCGGCGACCGAGCGGAACGCCGTAGATCCCCGCGTAGAAGCGTAGGTTCTCGATCACGCTCAGGTCCTCGTAGAGGCTGAAGCGCTGGGTCATGTAGCCGATGCGCTCCTTGATCCGCTCGGCGTCCTTCGCGATGTCGTAGCCGACGACGGTGCCCTTTCCGCCGCTCGGGTCGAGGATGCCGCACAGCATGCGGATCGTCGTGGACTTGCCCGCTCCGTTGGGGCCAAGCACTCCGAAGATCTCGCCGCGTCGAACCGAGAGCGTCACGTCGCGCACCGCCTCGAGATGACCGAAGCGACGCGACAGGTGTTCCGTCTCGATGATCGGGCCGGAGGGCGGCGGACCGCTCACTTCGCTCATTTGGCCGGCTGTCCCCGCGTGATGTCCACGAACGCGGGGACACCCGCATGCAAGCGCTGCTCCGGGTCGTCGATGCGCACGCGCACGCGCACGACCAGGTTCGGCCGTTCGCGTTCGCTGAACAGGAAGCGCGGCGTGAACTCTGTCCGGCGCGCGATGTCCTCGACGTGCCCGCCCAGCGCCCCGCTCAGCGAGTCGACGTGCACGGACGCCTTGTCACCAACGCGGAGCCCATCCAGCTTGCCCTGTGGCACGAACACGTCCGCATAGGGATGGTGCGTGTCGGCTACGGTCACCACCGGCGAACCTGGGGCGACCACCTCGCCCGGTTCGACGTGTACGTCGAGCACCGTTCCACCAGCCAACGCGTGCAGCTCGTAGCGGCGGATGCGGTCGTCTTCCAGAGAGACAGCCTTGTCGGCAGCGGTCGCCTTGGCCTCCGCACCCTGGATCTCCTGCTTGCGCGCGCCCTCGCGCAGCGCCTGCAGCCGGTGCTGGAGCGACTGCCGCTGCGCGGTCGCTTCGCTGAGTCGCGCTTCGATCTGGTCGAGCGCCGACTGCGTGGAAACGCCCTTCTTCAGCAGACCCCGCTCGCGCTTGGCGTTCTTGTCGAGTAGAGCCTCGCTGGCGCGTGCGGCCCGCACCTGTGCGGCTACGGAACGGATCTCCTCGGGGCGGCTGCCGGCCTTGAGCAGCGAGACCTGCGCCGATGCAGCGCTGGCTTCCGCCGCGCGCGATTCGCGAGCCGTGCGCTCCAGCGAGTCGTCGAGCGTGGCGAGGCGTTCCTTCGCCTTGACGGTGTCGCCGCGGTCCACGGCGACCTGGAGCACCCGTCCGCCGACCTCGAAGCCCAGCACACGCTCGTCGAACTCCACGATCCCCTCGTAGGCGCCTGGGTACTTCTGCTTCGGCTGGCAGCCAGAAATCCCAATGAAAACGGCTACCAAGGCCAGCCACGCCGGCAACCAGTTTTTTATCATGCGACTGATAATAGGTTTGGCGGGCGGGCTTCGCAAGGGGCCGGGGGCGGAATTCCGGGCAACGGCTGACGGCGATCGGCTTCTCGAATCGAGCGAGCCGCGGTGTAAGCGCCGCGGCCCCCCGACGTTCAGCAGGTGTCGGTTCGATTCGGAGGTATTCGCCATGCAACGCCACAAGTTCATTCTGGTCGCTCTCGCTAGCCTGCTCGCCGCCGCGTGCGGCGGCTCGTCGTATCCTTCCGCCCACGCCCCGGTCAGCGAGGGCGCCCGGAACGCAAGCGCTTCGCCTGTCGCGGCGGAGAGCACGGCGCCCGGCGCGCCGATGGCTGCTGACCAGGACGCTGTGGCATCCGCACCCGCCGCTGCCGGCGGAGCATTCCGCAGCGCAGACACCGAGCGCGGGCGGATGAAGTCGCGGAGCGAGCCTAGCCCCGGCGAGCGTCCCGGCCTCGGCACCACCTTCGGTGAGACGCGCGAGAGCCATGTGTCGACCTCGCCGTTCTTCCGCGAGGATCCGGACAGCCCGCTCGCGGTCGCCAGCCTGTTCTACAACGACGCGCAGGGCGCCCGGGCGATGGCGCGCCGGAGTGGGTTTGTCGAGCGCGGCAACGGCGCCGTCAGCGTTCTGAACGGCGCGCTCACCGTGCAGCTGCTCGACGCGAGCGGCCGCCCGCTCCGCGGTCTGGAAGGCAGCGGGCGCACCTACGCGATCGGCGAAGCCGGCCAGCGCTACATCATCGAGATCCGGAACCATACGCGCAATCGCGTGGAAGCCGTCGCCACGGTGGACGGCCTGGACGTGATCGACGGCCGCGCGGGCTCCTTGTCGAAGCGCGGCTACATTGTCGCTCCTTTCGCTACGGTCGACATCGACGGCTTCCGCCGCAGCGAGGACACGGTCGCGGCATTCCGCTTCGGCTCGGTGCGCGGGTCGTATGCTGCGAAGAAGGGCAACGACCGCAACGTGGGCGTGATTGGCGTCGCGTTCTTCGAGGAGCAGAACTCGCGCTTCCCGTGGACCGACGAGGAGATCGATCGCCGCCACAGCGCCGACCCCTTCCCCGGCCGCTTCGCCACGCCCCCGCCCGATCGTTTCTAGTCTGCCCCGAACCGGCACCTGCCGGGCGGCTCCACGGAGAGCCGTCCGGCAGTTTTCTTTTGTGCCTTCGCCGGCGCAAAGGCAGAGCAACCCCTATCCCCTACCCTCGTTTTACGATGTAACAAGTCGTGAATTGTTCATGCTGCTGTAACATTTTGAAATATAACTGCTTTGAAGATCTGAATTCTTGACTAAACACGTAGAGAATTGCCCCGGGCGCCGCACCCCGCGCGGGCCTGTGCTACGAGGCGCGAGCCGTCATGCGATACAGCCGCGCTCTCCTACCCACGCTCAAGGAGGCGCCGTCCGATGCGACGAGCGCCAGCCACGTACTCCTGCTCCGTGCCGGCTACGTGCGCCGCGTCGGGGCCGGTATCTACAGCTATCTGCCGCTCGGGCTGCGCGTGCTCAAGCGCATCGAAAGCATCGTGCGCGAGGAGATGAATCGCGCCGGCGCCCAGGAAGTGCTGCTGCCCGCTCTGCTGCCGGCGGACTACTTCCGCGAGTCGGGGCGCTGGGACACCTTCGGCGACACGATGTTCAGGCTGAAGGACCGCAAGGGCGGCGACTACCATCTCGGTCCCACGCACGAGGAGATCATCACGGCGCTCGTCCGGCACGAGATCAAGAGCTATCGCGATCTGCCGAGGAACCTCTACCAGATCCAGACCAAGTTCCGCGATGAACCCCGCCCGCGCGGCGGCCTCTTGCGCTGCCGCGAGTTCAGCATGAAGGACGCGTACTCCTTCGACGTGAACGACGAGGCGGGCCTCGAAAGCTACGAGCAGATGCGGCTCGCCTACCGCCGCGTGTTCGACCGGCTCGGGCTGAACTACCGCATGGTCGCCGCCGACAGCGGCGCGATGGGCGGCAAGAGCAGCGCGGAGTTCCAGGTGCTCGTCCAGAGCGGCGAGGACGTCATCGCCGCGTGCCTGCAGTGCGAATACGCGGCCAACCTCGAAGTCGCCACCACGCCGCCCATGCCGAAACGCGGTGACCCCTCCACGACGCCCCCGCTGGAGAAGGTCGAGACGCCGGCACAGAAGACCATCGACGAGGTGTCGGCGTTTCTGGGCGCGTCGCCGGATCGATTCCTGAAGAGCCTTCTGTACCTGGCCGGCGAGGACGTGGTGATGGCCATCGTGCGCGGCGATCACGAGGTCAACGAGATCAAGCTGGCCCGCGCGCTGGGTGTGGACGAAGTGCACCTCGCGGGGCCCGCCGATGTCGAGAAGGCCACCGGAGCCGCCGTTGGCTTCGCCGGTCCGGTCGGATTCAAGGGGCGCCTGCTCGTGGACCGTGACGCAGCCAGTATCGCCGACGCCATCTCCGGCGCGAACGAGACGGACGCCCACTTGAAGCACGTGGTCCGGGGCCGTGACTACGAAGGCGAGGTCCACGAAATCCGCAGCGTCATGGATGGCGATCTGTGTCCCTCGTGCGGGGCCTCGCTGGGCCTGTACCGCGGCATCGAGGCCGGCCATATCTTCCTGCTCGGCACCCGCTACAGCGCGCAGATGAACGCCAACTACCTGGACGAGGCCGGCGAAAGCCATCCGCTCGTCATGGGCTGCTACGGCATCGGCGTTTCCAGGCTGGTCGCCACCACCGTCGAGCAGTACAACGACAAGGACGGCATCCTGTGGCCGATGAGCATCGCGCCCTATCACGTGCACATCGCCCAGCTGGGCACCGACGCGGACGTGGTCGCGGCGGTGGAGAAGCTCGAAGCCGAGCTCGAGGCGCGGGGTCTGGACGTGCTGGTCGACGATCGCGATGAGCGTCCCGGCGTCAAGTTCAAGGACGCGGACCTGATCGGCATCCCGCTCAGGGTCACGGTCGGAGCCAAGGCTCTCAAAGCGGGCGGCGTGGAGCTGAAGCCGCGGCGGGAGCGCGACCAGAAAAAGGCGGAGCTCCTGCCGCTCGAGAGCGCGGCCGACACGATCCAGGCGCACGTCCGGCAGATGCTCGAGGCCTGAGCGCTCGGCGCCGGCTGGCGCTCCCGCCGTTTTCTCGATAGAGCTTCGGCGGAGGACGACAGTGAGCACCGAGAAGGACGCCGCCAGCTCGACGGAATCCGTCCACGCCGGCACCGACACGAAGCGCCCGCACCACACGCTGGCCGGCGGTATCGCCCAGACGGCAACCTACACGTTCGACAGCACGGCCGACCTGGAGCGCTACATGCGGGGCGAGGACCCGGACCCGGAGCGCGAGGAGTACGGGCGCTACGGCAACCCGACCGTGCGCGAGCTGGAGCGGCGCCTGGCAGCGCTCGAAAGCGCCGACGATGCGGTCGCGTTCGCCAGCGGGATGGCCGCGATCAGCACAGCGGTGCTGGCGCTGGTCAAGGCCGGGGATCACATCGTGCTGTTCCGCGACTGCTACCGGCGCACCCGCCAGCTGGTCACGGGCACACTGTCACGCCTCGGCATCGAACACAGCATCGTGCCACCCGGCGATCTCGTGGCGCTGGACAAGGCGATCCGGGACAACACGCGGCTCGTTCTCAGCGAATCACCGACCAATCCGTTCTTGTACTGCGTCGACCTGGAGAAGCTCGCGGAAGTCGCCCGCTCGCACGGTCGCATCCGCACCATCGTGGATGCGACGTTCGCGACACCGGTGAACTGCCGACCTGCCACGTTCGGAGTCGACCTGGTCGTACACAGCGCCACCAAGTACCTGAGCGGGCACAACGACGTGCTCGGCGGACTGGTGGCGGGGTCAAGCTCGCTGACCTCGCTCGTGCGCGACGCGCGGGGCGTGCTCGGCGGCGTTCTTGATCCGCACGCCGCGTTCCTGATCGGCCGTGGCCTGAAGACACTCGGCGTGCGCGTCGAACGCCAGAACAGAACCGCTCTTGCCGTCGCCCGCATGCTCGAAAAGCAGCCAGCGGTGAGCCGCGTGTACTACCCGGGGCTGGAGAGCCACCCGTCGTTCAGAGTCGCCCGCGCGCAGATGCACGGCGGTGGCGGCGTGGTGAGCTTCGTCGTCAACGGCGGGCGGGAAGCGGCATCACGCGTTGTCGATCGCTGTACGATCGCGCGCATCGCTCCGTCGCTGGGCGGCGTCGAGACACTCGTCGAGCAGCCCGCAATCATGAGCTACTTCGAGCTCGGCGATGAACAGCTGGCCGAGCTCGAGATCGACCCTGCGCTGATCCGCCTGGCTGTGGGCATCGAGGACGCCGACGACCTGATCGCGGACCTGACGCAGGCCCTCCAAGGCTGAACGCTTGCTCCGCCATCGGTAGCCACCACGACGCAGTCGCAACGCGGGTCACCCGGACTTTCCAAGGAAAAGCCCCGGAGGCGACGCCAGGCGCGCACCTACGGGAACCCGTGGCGCCAATGTAGGTGCGGTGTCGAACGGCAACCGGTCCACCCGGGAGCGTTTGCTCCGGCCGAACCCGCGATATATAGCTGACCGGGAGGGGTTGAATGCGACTACGAACCTGGTTCTTGCGCGACGTGGTGGATGCCATCGAACGCGAGCACACCGGTGGCGTACAGGACCGGCTGAAGGCACGTTTGCCGGAGCGGCTCGCCGAGCACCTCGACAGCGGCCGCCTGCGCGACGCAGCGCCTACCGACACCATCTCGCTGGACGATGGCGAAGAGCTGCTTCTGGCCGTCGACTCGGCTCTGGGCAACGGCTCGGGCCGCGTGCTCGAAGAGGCCGCGCTCGGCCTGGCAACGCGCGTGCTGTCGCAGGGGGGCGGCGTCGCGGTCATCGGAGATCTGCTCGGCACCATGCGCCGCATGCGCGCTCCGCTGGAGCGCCCATTCGTGGACGTCGATCTCGTGTTCGAGCTGACGGAGACCGATACCGGCTTCTCCTTGACGCTGGGGATCGCCGGGCGCCCACGCTCGGCGCGCATGCTCCGGCATCTCGGTGTCGGCACCATCCGCGCCGCCCACCGCTTCAGTCGCGAGACGGACGACGGCGACTTCAAGCTGTACGCCGAGGTGAGCGCTGACAGAGCCAACATCTCCGCTCGCTATCGCCAGCCAGTCTCGCAGCCCGGCACGCACGAGGAGGCGCCGACGCCCAGCCGCCGCCCGTCGCGAAAGGCACGGTCGGTCACCCAGCCGCGGCTCGCGGACGAGGTCGAGCGCATCCTCGGGCACGGTGCGAGCGCGCCTCCGCCGGCAGACGAGGTGCGCCGACGTCCGTCGACGATGCCGCCGCCACGTACGTCGTTGGTGGCCGATGTTTCGCCGCCTTCAGTTCCACCCGTGCACTCGCCGAGCGGCGTGCGGGCCCGGGGGATGATCGACCAGGACGAGACAGGCCCCGCCGACCCCGAAAGTGGCACGGGAAGCTCCGGCTAGAACTCCGCCGGATCGCTGTAGGTTCCCAGCACGTCGCGCAGCACGTCGCAGATCTCCTGCTCGGTGCAGTAGGCCTTGGCCGCGTCCACGATCGGCGGCATCAGGTTTCCGCCCTCGGCTGCGGCCTTCCGGACGTCGGCCAGCGCCCTGTCGACGTTGGCCTTCTTGCGCTGGGCCTTGACGCGCCCGAGGCTCTCGACCTGGTGCTTCTGCACGGCTTCGTCGATCTTCAGAGTGGGGATGCGCGGCCCTTCGTCGTTCGCAAAGCGGTTGACGCCGACCATCACGCGCTCCCCCGCGTTGAGCTCGCGCTCGAACTCGTAGGCCGAACGTGCGATCTCGCGCTGTGGGTAGCCCTTCTCGACCGCCGCCACCATGCCCCCCATCTCGTCGATGCGCTGGATGTAGTCCTGCGCCTCGGCCTCGAGGCGGTCGGTGAGCTGCTCGATGTAGTAGCTGCCGCCGAGCGGGTCGATGGTGCTCGCCACGCCCGACTCGTGCGCGATGATCTGCTGCGTGCGAAGCGCGATGGTCACGGCCTCTTCCGTCGGCAGCGCATAGGTCTCGTCCAGCGAGTTGGTGTGCAGGCTCTGCGTGCCGCCGAGCACCGCCGCCAGCGCCTGGAGCGCCACGCGGGCCACGTTGTTGTACGGCTGCTGTGCCGTCAGCGACACGCCGGCAGTCTGCGCGTGCGTGCGGAGCTTCATGCTCGCGGCCGTGCGGGCCCCGTAGCGTTCTTTCATGAAGCGCGCCCACATGCGCCGCGCCGCGCGGAACTTGGCGATCTCCTCGAAGAAATCGTTGTGGACGTCGAAGAAGAAGCTGAGCCGCGGAGCGAAGCTGTCCACTCCCATGCCTCGCTCGAGACACGACTCCACGTACGCAAGCCCGTCCGCCAGCGTGAACGCGAGCTCCTGCGCCGCCGTCGCGCCGGCCTCGCGGATGTGATAGCCGCTGATCGAGACGGTGTTCCAACGCGGGACCTCGGCCGTGCAGAACTCGATCATGTCGGTGACGATGCGCATGGCGGGCCTGGGCGGCACCAACCAGGCGTGCTGCGCAGTGAACTCCTTGAGGCAGTCGTTCTGCACTGTCCCGCCGATGCGGTCCCGCGGCGTGCCGCGCTTGTCCGCCAGCGCCACGTAGAAAGCCAGGAGCACGATCGCCGGCCCGTTGATCGTCATGGAGGTCGTGACCTGGTCGAGCGGGATCTTGTCGAACAAGACCTCCATGTCGCGCAGGGTGTCGACCGCCACGCCGCACATGCCGACTTCGCCCAGCGACCGCGGCGAGTCCGAGTCGTAGCCCATCAGGGTGGGGAAATCGAAAGCCGTCGAGAGCCCCGTCTGCCCCTGCTCGAGCAGGTAGCGGAAGCGCTGGTTCGTCTGTTCCGGCGTGCCGAAACCCGCGAACATGCGCATCGTCCAGAGCCGTCCGCGGTACATCGTCGGCTGCACGCCTCGCGTGAACGGATACTCGCCAGGCAGCCCCAGATCTTCCAGGTAGTTCACGTGCTCTTCCGCTGGCGTGAGCACGTCGGGCACTTCCATCCCGCTCCAGGTGGAGAAGCGCTCCTGGCGCGGCGGCATCTTCTCGTGCGCGCGGGCCACCGGGCCCGCGCGCCAGCTGCGGACCGCCTGCCCGAGCTCCACCAGCTGGTCGTCGCCCAGCGCGGGCGCCTCGCCCTCGGCGCTGTAGACCCGGTCGCTTTCCACCTTCTGCGTCATGGAATGGAAATAGCGCCACAAGCGGCGCTTGCCCAGGGCCGAGCGCGGCGGGCGCTCCTAGCAGCCCGAAACGCTGATCCACGCGCTGCGGAGCGGGATCGAGCGCCCGCCGCCGAGCGTGTCCGTCACGGTTCCGGCGATGACGACCTGGCCTGCGCACAGATTGGCCTTGTCGCTGGCAGACAGCAGCACGGAACCGTCGACGGTGAACGCGATGTTCTTCGTCTGTCCGACGCCGACGCTGACCGTACCTGGATCCGGTCCCACCTTCAGCGGCGCCAGCAACGTATCGTTGCTGTTTGCGCCCACGAGCGAAAAGCTCTCGACTGTCACATGGGTCCCCTGGGAGGCGTAGTCGCCGAGCTTCAACATCAGCGTGAACCCCCCGCCGAGTTGCGTGCCCAGCGCCAGGTCCTTCACCGATAGACTCGCGCTTTCGATGTGCGCGTCCAGCGAGACGCTCTGCTTGCTCCCGCATCCGCTCGCGCTGGCCACCAGCCCCAGTAGAAGCGCGGGCCCCAGGCGCCCGGACGCCCTCTTTTGCAGCTTTGCCGACATTCGGCGAGCATACCGCACCTGGCGCGCTATCCTCGCCCCGTGCGTGCTCGACCCCGACGAGCAGCAACCGTCGCCGCGCTGGCGGGGTGGCTTTCCATGACCGCAGGCTGCAGTCCGCGGACTTCGCTGCCCGCGGCGGTCCCGCCTCCAGCGTCGGGGCCGACGCGCGTGACGCGCCGCACACCGCCGGTCGCGACAGCTTCCAGCCCGGCTGCGCCGCCGCACGCCGCGCACGCGGCGCCCGCTCCTCCCAAGCCCGCACCGCCCCCTGTGCGTCATCTCGGCGCGATCGGGACGGCCGCGCCGACGGTGTTCGAAGCCGCTGGCAGCGACGGGAGCTGGGTCGCACTGTGCCAGGCCCGCCGCGACACGAACGGCGACGGACACGTCGCCGTCGATGTCGGCAAGCGCGGCAAGCTGTCAGGCGATCGCATGCAGAGCTACCTGGTGCTCGGCGACGGCGACGGCGAGGCGATCGACGAACTCGCAGCGTACGATCCGACCGGGCGCTGGCTGGTTGTCATGCAGCACGGCCGGCCGGTGCTGATCGACAGCCGCTCGGGCAAGCGCCTCGATCTGGGCGCGCTCGGAGCCGACGCACGGGACGACGCCCTGCCCTACCGCCAGCACCGGGTGCTGTCCTTCGACGCGGGCGGCACGCGCCTTCTGTACGCAAGGCGGAAGGCGGGCAAGACGCGAGTGGTCGTGCGCGACCTCGTGAGCGGTGCCGAAACGCTCGTGGATCCGGGGCCGGGAAGGCTCTGGCGCGCCCGGCTCAGCCCTGACGGCTCGCAGGTCGTGCTGCGCATGATCGTCGACGACACGAACAAGAACGGGAAGCTCGATTGGCCGGTGCCGGCACGCAAGAACAACCCGTGGCGCTGCCAAGGTCCCATCGCTACCTACCCGAGCTGGCTGTCCCGCGGGGACGAGCCTACGGTCAAGGTCGCGCCGAGCTCGGGCGGCAGCGCCAAGGTGGTGCCCGGATTTGCCGATCCTTTCGGTCGCTCGCTGCTCGTGCGTGACGCCAACGGACGGCTGAACCTGGCGCACGATTCGGGCGACCCGGAAAAGCTCGCAGACGACAAATGCGGCGCCCGCGTGCTGCACGCCGACGCTACGCGCGGGCTCGTCCTGGTGGCCTGCTCGGCGCCCAGAGGTCGCAGCCCGCTCGCCCTCGTGGGGGCCGGATATCACCAGGACCTCAAGGCGGACCTCGCGGCTGCGCCTCCAGATCGCTGGCCCGCCGGCAGCTCCCGGCTTCTGGCGCTCTATCCCGGAGCCGATACCGCGCTTCTGGATCTCGACACCAGGAAGCTCTCGCTCCTGCATCGCGGTGACCGGGTGATCGCGACTTCGGGCGCTCGTGCTCTAGTGCAGCGCGGGCGACGGCTCGTGATCCACGACGTGGACAGCGCCCGCGAGCGCGTCATCGAGGGGCGCACCGACCGGCTTCCCGACGCGCGGGCAACGGGCCGCTTCGCTGTGGTCGCGCCGCTGGTGGTCGACCTCGGAGCGGGCAAGCTGCTCGGCAAGGTCAGCGGCCGTCCGCTCGCCGTGTCCAGCGCCGGGCTCGTGCTGGTCGCCCAGGGACGGCAGGCCCGGGCCCACCAGCTTTCGCTCGGACCACTGCGCTGGGTCGAGCCCCGATAGCGGTCAGGACGAGAACAGGGATTTGAAGGCTTGCAGCATCCCGCGCACCCGCACGAAGCGACGCGCGGGGTCGATGGCGAGCACCTGCTTCACCCAGTCGTCAACGTCGGGCGGCAGGTCCGGTCGCTTGGCACGCAGGCTCGGCCGTTCAGCGCGGGTCGCCAGTCGCAGCATCTTCTCCAGGCCATCGGCCGCGAACGGCGGCTCGCCCGCCAGCGCCCGGTACATCACGGCGCCAAGAGCGTACACGTCGATCCGCTGGTCGAGCTTGCCGCCCTGCCACGCCTCGGGAGCGATGTAGCTGGGCGAGCCGGCGATGAAGCCGTCGTGCGTAAAGCTGCGCAGCCGCATGAACTTGGCGAGCCCGAAATCGAGCAGGCGAACCCCGCCGCCGCGCGCCGGATCGATGACGAAGATGTTCGCCGGCTTGATGTCGCGGTGCACGATGCCCTGCGCGTGGGCGGCTTCCAGCGTCTCGACCACCGGACCGATCAGCTCGAGCAGAGCGCCGACCGGAAGCCGGCCGCCGCCGGCTTCGATGCCGCGGAGGTGGTCGTCCAGGTCCTGACCGTTAAGGAACTCCATCACGAGACACAGTGCGCCGTCGCTCGTCCACAGCTGATCGAGCACGCGCACCGCCGCCGTACCGCCGAGATTCGCCAGCGCGTGTGCTTCGCGGAACATGCGTTCGCGCCACTCGGGCTCGGCGGCGACGGTGTCGTTCAGCACCTTGATCGCGACCAGATCGTGATCGCGCACGTCCTCGGCGCGATAGACCATGCCCTGACCACCCCGGTCGATCAGGTCGGTCAGGCGGTAGCGCCCACCGATGAGCTCGCCGCTCCTGTCCCGCGTGGGCCTGTTCGTCGCGGGCTGCATGGCCGCGACAGTCTACCACCCGCGCCCGCCCGCTCCCGCGCTACTTCGTGAAGACGGTCACGTCGGCCGACAACCCGGCGCGCATCGGCTCGTCGGGCGCACGGTCCCACGACAGACGCACCGGTACGCGCTGCACCACCTTGACGAAGTTGCCGGAAGCGTTGTCGGGCGGGAGCAGCGCGAAGCGCGCCCCCGTCGCACCGGAGAGGCTCTCGACACGCGCGCTGAACTTCTTTCCCGGATAGGCATCGAGCTTGATCTCGGCCTTCTGGCCAGCGCGGATGCGCGCGAGCTGGGTCTCCTTGAAGTCGGCGACAATGTACGTCTCGTTCGGCACGAACTCGGCCACGGGCTGCCCGGGCTGGACCAGTTGGCCTTGGTGCACCGACAGCTTCGACACGAGACCGTCCGCAGGTGCGGTGATGTGCGTGTACGACAGCTGCAGCTTGACCAGACCGAGAGCTGCCTTGGTCGATTTCACGCGAGCGTGCGCAAGCTTGGCGTTGGCCTCGGCCACCGCGATCTGCGAATCGATCGGCTTGCTCTGGTCCAGCCGCCCCTGGGCCTGGGCCACCTGGCTCAGCGCAACCTGCTTGCCCTGTTTGGCGGCGGTGAGCTGGGCCTGGGCCAGAGCGACGGCCGCCTGGGCCGAGTCGTCGGCGGCCTGGGCATTATCGAGCTGCTGCTGCGGCACAGCGTTGCTCTTCAAGAGCTCAGCGCACGCGCGCGAGATCCAGTGCGGTGCGATGGGCCTGGGCCTTGGCGCGCTTCAGCGCGGCCTCGCCCGCCTCCACCTGGGCCTGGGCGCTCTGCACCTGCTCGGAAGAGCCGGAGACCATGGCCTTCGCAGTAGTGAGCCCACCCTTCGCGCTGGCTTCGGCCACCTTCGCCTGGTTGTCGGCGGCAACGGCCTGCGCTTCGGCTGTCTCCACCTGGGCTTCGGCCTGCTGCACCTTGGCCCGGAAGTCGGCGTCGTCGAGCTCGACCAGAAGCTGCCCCTTCTTCACCTTCTGGTTGTCCTTGATGTGCACGCGCAGCACCTGTCCGCCGACGCGGGCGCCGATGGGCACGATGTCCGCCTCGACCTGGGCGTCGTCGGTCGACTCCTGACCCGCGGTCAGGACGAGGTATCCGCCGATGACGGCGAGCACGACCAGTGCGAGCCCGGCAAGGACCACGAAGGGGCTGCGGCGCTTGCGGCGGCGCGAGGCGGACCTTTTCTCCGGCGTGCCCGCGTCGACCGCGGAGCCCGGCTCCGCAGCGGTCTCTGCGTCGCCGCCGGGCGAGGACGTCGGCTCTTCGAGAGGGGCCGATGCCGGAGGAGCGCCGTGGACGGGACGTTCATCCGGGCGGGGAGAGGACTGTGCCATTTTCTCAAAGCTCCATCGGTTCGTTGTGCGGCGGTTTGGCGACCTTCGTCCGCTCCTGCTTCAGGAACAGAAGGACCGGCAACGCCATCAGAAATAGAGCGCCGGCCAGCAGGAACACTTTCTCGAAAGCGAGCATCATGGCCTGGCGGGAAATCGTGAATCCGAGCGCGCTCCGCGCCGCCACGGCGGCGCTGTCGCGGTCGAAGCCGTGCATCTGCAGCATGCCCTGGACGTTGTGCATGTAGCCCATCACCGTCGGGCGGGTCTCGGTGATGTGCGACGCGAGGCTCGACTGCGCCTGGTCAGCGTAGCGCGTCAGAAGGGTGGCGAACACGGCGAGCCCCACCGACCCGCCGATCTGGCGGATCAGACCGAAAAGCCCGGTCGCCTCGGTGAGCTTGTGCCGCGGGACACTCATGAACGCCACCGTACTCAGCGGGACGAACAGGCAGCTGAAGCCGACGCCCTGGAACAGAATGGCGCCGATGATCTGCCCGTAGCCCGTGGCCAGCGTGAACTTGCTCATCAGGAAGGCGCCGACCGAGACCATGATCACGCCAAAACCGATGATCAGCCGGGGGGAGACCGAGTTGTAGAAGCGCCCCACGATGGGTGTTGCCAACATCATGATCAACACGCGTGGCACGACCGTCACTCCGGCGTCGAACGCCGAGAAGCCCAACAGCTCCTCCATGAACACCGGCAGGAGGAACATGCTCGCCATCAGCATCGCGAACATGATCATGGCGACCAGGGTCCCCGACAGGAACACCGGGTCCTTGAACAAGCGCAGGTTCACCGCCGGGACGGGCGCGGTCAGCTCCCGGATGGCGAATGCGGCCAGCGCGAAGACGGCGACGAGCAGGCAACCGACGATCACGCGGGAGTTGAACCAATCGTCGCGCTGGCCTTCCTCGAGCAGGTACTGGAGCGCGGCCAGGCCCACGCACAGAAGCCCGATGCCCGCCCAGTCCATGTTCTTCTTCTGCTTCTCGGCCATTGCGTGGTTCGCCGCGCGGATGTCCTCAGGCTCCGGCACGAAACGCGACACCATGAACAGCCCGAGCAGACCAACCGGGATATTGACGTAGAAGATCCAGGGCCAGCTGTAGTGGTCGACGATGTAGCCGCCGAGCGTCGGACCGATGGCGGGACCGATCATGACGGCCATACCGAACATGGCCATCGCCATGCCCTGCTCCTCGGGCGGAAAGGTCTGCCGGAGGATCGCCGACTCTGTCGGCTGCAACGCGCCCGCGCCGAAGCCCTGCAGCACCCGGAACGCGACGAGGGTCTCCAGGCTGCGCGCCATGCCGCACAGCGCCGAGCCGACCAGGAAGAGGCCCAGGCAGAACATGTAGAAGCGCTTCTGCCCGAAGAAGCGTCCCATGAACGCCGTCAGCGGCATGATCAGCACGTTGGCGATCACGAAACCTGTGGTGATCCAGGTAATCTGCTCGATGCTGGCGCCGACGGCTCCACGGATGTGCGGAATCGCCACGTTGACGATCGACGAGTCGATCGTACCCATCAAGGTGCCGAACGTCACGCTGACCGTGACCAGCCACTTGTTGACGGGCACCTCGACCGAAGCGGGGCGGACGGCGCCGGGCAGCGCGGCGCTCGTCATGGGTTCTTGCGGGCTCCGTTGAGGAAGATATCGACCAGCTGCGGCGCACGCTGGACGAGCGAGCCGGGCGGGTTCGTCTCGTACAGCGTGCGTACCAGCACTCCCCTCAACATGCCCATGAGCAACGCGGGATAGAGCGCCGCGCATTCGGGACGCAGCCGCCCCGTCGCAAGCCCCCGCTCCACGAGCGCTTCGAAGCGGGAATAGAGAACGCGCATCGTCTCGCGCGGGCGCATCGCCGCCGGCATGGCCTGGGCATCGCGCGCGTGCTCGCCTTCCATCAGGATCGACAGGAAGCGCTGGTGCGCTTCGAAATGCGCGAGCAGCGTGCGCAGCACGGCCTCGAGCTGGGCAGCGAAGGGCTCGCCGGAGTGCTCGGCCAGCACCTGGTCAAGCTGCCCCACGAGGTCCTTCCTGCGCGAGTCGATCAGCGCGGCCAGGAGCGCACTCTTGTCGGAGAAGTAGTTGTACAGGGTGCCCACCGACACACCCGCGCGCCCCGCGATCTCGTCCATGCGGGTCGCGTGCAGACCGCTTTCGGCGAAGGCTTCTTCCGCGGCTTCGAGGATCGCCGAGGAGGTGGCCTCGCGCAGCCGATCCCGCAGGCGCTGGGGGTGAGGTTCAGTATTTGAACCTGAGTTCATAAGTTGGCGTGGATCCCTAGAGCCAACCTTGAGCTCGCGCAAGAGCAGAGACGCTGCGCAGCACGCAACAGCCCGGATCTACACTGTTCTGGCGCGGCGGGCGGCCAGCTGCCGGGGCACTATCCCGGGCGGCGCGAGCTCGGCACCCGCCCGGCCGCCACCGAGGCCGGCCCCGCGTCGAGCTCGTCGAGCAGGCGGCCCCAGCTGACGCCATTGTCCACGCCAAGCATGCGGGCGATTTCCACCAGGGCGTCTTCTTCTTCTTTCGTCACGCCCGTGGGGACGTTCGAGCGCATGCCCCGAGGCCCTCGCGATCGACTCGCAGTGCACGAGTAGATCGTGGAGCTCTTCCGGGTGGACCAGCGGCTCGCCGTCTTCGGCCTGCGCCAGGTAGAACAGATCCTTCATTCCCTCGTTGAAGTACTCCCTGGTCGGCCGCTCGAAGAGCCAGCCGTCGAGGATCGACAGTCCCGTGGGGCCCAGGTGGAAGCGCGTCTTGGCAATTTCGTCGATGCGCTCGATCTCCGCGTCGTCCATGTGCCCGTCCGCCCACGCGACGTACACGAGCGGCAGCAGCATCAACACCCGATACGTCTCGGCGGTGAAGCCAAGTGATTTCAACGAATCCTTGAGTGTGTTGTCGATCGAGAACACGCTGGCAGCCCTCGCCCTCCAATGTCCGGCCTGCGCCGCGCCGGGCGCTACTTCACCTCGGGCGGCGTCACGCCGTGGGCCGTGGCCGCGCCGCAACCGCGGTCGACATCGCTCATGCCGTCGTCCGTCTTGACGACCTTGAACTCCACGCGGCGGTTCTTCTCCCACGCCTTCGGGGTGTGACCCTCGTCCAACGGGCAGTACTCACCGTAGCCCTGCGAGACCAGGCGGTCGCGCGAGATGCCGCGCGACACCAGGGCCGAGAGCACCGAGTGCGCGCGGTCGCGCGTCAGCTTGAGGTTGTATTTGTCGTTGCCGCGCTCGTCAGCGTGTCCGGCAATCTCGATCACCTTGAACTCCGGGTGCCCCTTGAGCGTCGCTGCCACCGCATCCAGGATGGACTTCGAAGCGGGCAGGATCTCCGCGCTGGCCGTCTTGAACTGCACCTTGTCGAGGATGACGATGTCACTGCCCTCGATGATGACCTTGCCCTTGTCGGGACAGCCGTCTTCGTCCTGGAAGCCGTTGTAGGTCTCCGGCTTGTTCGGACACTGGTCCTTCTTGTCGGGGATCTGGTCCTTGTCGTTGTCCGGATCAGGGCAGCCGTCCTCGTCCTCGAAGCCGTCCTTGTCCTCCGGGTCGAGCGGGCACTGGTCGTCCTTGTCGAGGATGCCGTCCTTGTCGTTGTCCAGATCGGGGCAACCGTCCGCGTCCTGGAAGCCGTCGCGGTCTTCCGGCTTGTCCGGACACTTGTCGTCCTTGTCGAGGATGCCGTCGCCGTCGCGATCGAGCACCCGGCCCTCGGGGCAACCGTCCTCGTCCTCGTCGCCGTCCCGGTCCTCGGGGACGTTCGGACAGCGGTCGTTGACGTCGAGGATGCCGTCGTTGTCGTTGTCGGGATCGGGGCAGCCGTCGTCGTCCTTGTAACCGTCGAAGTCCTCCGGTTCATCTGGGCACTGGTCCTGGTCGTCCTTGTAGCCGTCGCCGTCCCGGTCGCCGATCGAGGGCTCGAACACGAATCCGAGGAACAGGCGCACGTCCGCCGCCTCGAAACCCGTCGACGCCGCGCCGTAGCGGCTGCCGCCGCCGATCATCAGGTAGCTGTTGTTCTCCACGAACAGCTTGAGACCGGCGGCCACCTCCTGTGACAGCTTCTGCTTGGCGTCCGTGTTGCTGTCGAGCAGGTAGGTCCCGTACGTCTCGGCGACCAGGTCCACGGAATCGGTCGCTCTGTAGGCCAGGCCGAGACCGAACGTGCCGAGATTGCCGTACTCGAGCTTGCCCTCGGCAAGCTCGGGCATGTTGTTCTGGTCGAGGAAGAACTTGGGATTCTTTCCGGTGTGCCCACGATAGCCGACATTGAGGCCCAGCTTCAGCGCGCGGGATGCGCCGAACTGGTTTTCCACGACGACCTGGGGCCAGTACCAGACGCCAGGATCGGCGGCCGCGTCGCGCGGCGCGCTGCCGGTCGGGATACCGCCCTTGGCGATCACTGCCAGCCCGATGCCCTTGTCCACGCGCGTGAGCCTGAGCTTGGCGTGAAGCGAGACGTTGGCGGGCTTCTGTACGTTCAGCTGGTTGGTGCTGTAGTTCGCCCCGCCCCCGGGACCGATGTCGTTGACCCCGTTGCCGGACATCAGCACGACGGGGAAGGCCACCCCGACCACGAGCATGTTGGCGATGCCGTAGTTGAAGTTGAACGTGCCCTGGAACGAGTCGTGGATCAGCGCGTTGGCGCCGCGCCCCGGATAGCCGGAGGCCGTCGCGACGCGGTCCTTGTTGGTCCGCATCAGATTGCGGCCGTAGTCGAGGATGAGCCCGAAGCTCACGTCGTTGGCGCCCAGGATGTCGGAGCCGTTGACCGAGAAGAAACCTTTCGAGTCCACCGCCGGACGGAAGAGGTGCGTGTCCATGCCGTCGCCGTTGCCGGCGGGCACCAGGTGATCCGACTGGGCTCTAGCTGGACCGCCGAACGCCAGCACGGTCAGCGCACACGCCGCACCCAAGCCCCGCATCGCCCACCGGCCAGAGTCCTTCACCGACCGCATGACAAGCCCTCCAAAGCAGAAAAAGCCAAGGAAATCCACGCCTCCGAGGCTCGGCCGGACGCTACCACCAGCCAATTTGCGGTGTCAACGCGGGGACCGGGTCCACGTGGGGTCCGGGAGCGGAGACGGCACCCGCCACGGGCCGATGGGCATTTGCGGGGACGCGCGCGTTCTCTACGGCGCTGCTCCTGTTAGGCTTGCCGGCGCCGTGGCCCGCCAAGTGCTGTTCGCCCTGCTGATAGCGCTCTCGCTCTGTGCGACGACGGCGCACGCCGAGCAGCCGACCCTGTCGGGGCGCTGGTCGGCAACGGCCATGCGCATCGCAGTGGAACATCGGCGACTGGGGCAAGGCCTGCGGCCCCAAACCGGGCGGCGGCGGCGCTCCGGGCGGCACGGTGACAATCCAGCAGGTCGGCAGCGAGCTGACGATCAGCGGGCGCAGGACCCACGTACTCGACGACGCACTGCTGGGAGCAGTTCCCGGGCCTTCTCCGCCGAAGCCACTCGGGCGGCCAGCGCGGCTGGCACAACGTCTGCAAGACCGCCGCCAACGATCCGCGCCAGGCCACGGTCATCACGACCATCAGCGCCACCGACAACGCCATCAGCTTCGACGAGACCGGCCAGTACCAGTTCGTGATCGAGGGGCAGAACTGCACGGCAAGCGTGCGCCGCACGCGGTCGTTCCGCTTGATCCAGCGACAAGGCGAGCCGCCGCCCCAGCCCGCCGCTTCTGCTCCGCCCCCCGAGCCGAAAGCGCCCGCTGCGCCGGAGAAGCCCAAGCCTCCGCCGAAGCGCTGCAGCGAGACGGGGCCTCCCGCGCGCCTCGAGGTGCGCCCCTCGCGGAAACTCATGCGCCCGGGGGAACAGTTCACGTTCCGCGCGCGCGTGCTCGACGCAAAGGGGTGCGCGCTCTCGATCGCGCCGACCTGGAAGATCGACAAGAAGGACGCGCCCGCCAAGCTGACCGGAGCAGGCCGCATCCACGTCGCCGACGACGCTCCCGAGACCGAGATCCCGCTGAGCGCGTTGGTCGCGGGCCGCGCCGCGCACGTGACGGTGGAGGTCGCGTCGAGCAAACGCTACGACGCGCTGCTCCGCAGCGGCGCCTTCGACGAATCCGGCGAATCGGGCGATGCGGCGGTCGCCGTGATCGCATCGGGCTCGATCGGCTCTCGCTCGGTCGTCGCGCGCGATGCGGCGCGGGCACAGAAACGCAGGTTCATCGCCATCCTGGGCGGAGCCGCACTGCTGCTCGGCATCGTCGGCCTGCTCCTCGTCCGCCGCAGCCGCCGCCAGCACGCCGCTGCGAATGCGACGGACAGTGACGCCTCTGCGTCGCGCACGATCCGCTGCCGGGGCCCCGCGCCTCCCGCCGGCGCGGCACGATCTGCCCTACCTGTCGCGAGGAGTATCCAGCCGACGCCGGCTTCTGCGCCATGGACGGCAACCGGCTGGTACCCGTCGAGGAAGGCGTGGACCCGCGCGGCCCAACCGGCGGCGTTTGCCCCGTGTGCGGCCAGGGATTCGACCCCGGCGTGCAGACCTGCCCCACGCACGACGAGGAGCTGGTCCCCGCAGCGGTCTACATGGCGGACCGCGAGCAGGGGCCGCTGCCCACGAAAGCGATCTGCCCCGTCTGCGGGACCCAGTACCCGGGCGATTCGCAGTTCTGCGGCGCGGATGGCGCGGCTCTGGTGCCCGTAAACTAGCGCCGCCCGCCGGAAGCGCCGCCGGGCTCCCGCCCAGGGAATCCTTCGGAAATTCCCAGCAGCTTTGCTAGACTTTGCTTCCCCGGTCAGGCCGGGGGCCGGCCGTCACGCGCCGGGAGCGACGCCCATGAGAGCCGTAGCAACATGAAGATCACCTGCCAGTCCTGTGGTGCCAAGTATGCGATCGCCGATGACAAGGTCGTGGGCAGGAAAGTCAAGGTCCGGTGCAAGTCCTGCAGCACAGCGATCGTCGTGGACGGCACCGCGCCCGCCGAAGCACCCTATGGCGGCGGGGAAGACGACGAAGCCACCCGTATCGTGCAGGGGCCGCCGGGATTCGGCGACGAGCCTGCCGGTCCCGACGCCTGGTCGGTCAACCTGAGCGAGACCGATCAACGCACGATGACGACCGAGGAGATCGTCTCGGGGTGGCACTCCGGCCTGATCACCGAAGAGGCATTCGTGTGGAAGGACGGGATGACCGACTGGGTTCCCGTGCTGGAGATGACGGAGCTGTACGACGCGATCAGCGCGGCGGCTCAACCGTCCGCTCCGCCTCCCGCAGCTGCAGCGCCTTCGGCTCCGCCCGCCCCCGCGGCTCCGCCTCCCGCAGCAGCCCCCGCGGCGGGCTTCGGACTCATGGGCGGCCCCGCACCGGAAGCGGCGCGGGTCAGCGGCGGCCGTGCCGCCGGCGGCGCTGATCTGTTCGGCTCGGTTGCGTCGGCCGGCGGCGAGTACGACCCGGCGCTGGCGGCTCCCGCCGCAGAGGCCGGGCAGCACTCCTACGACGCCAAGCCGACGGGAGCCCGCAACGAGAACTCCGTGCTGTTCTCGCTCGACGCACTCAAGGCAGGCTTCGGTGGCCCCGCACCCGCGCAGCAGGCACCGCCACCCCGCCAGCAGAGCGGGGGCAAGGCAAACCTCGACGATCTGATGGGTATCGGCGGCAGCGGCGGCAACCCGCTGTTCGGGCTGGGTGCGAACCAGGCACTGCTGACCGCGCCGGCACCGGAACCCGAACCTCCTCCTCCTCCGCCGCCGCCGAGCGTGCCGCCTCCGGGTCCCGGCGGTCAGGTCGCCAGCATCGTTCCGCCACCGGCGCGCACCAACAAGGTCCTGATTGCCGTCGCAGGCGGAGCCGTGCTGCTCGTCCTCCTTCTGGGCGGTGCATTGGCGCTGACGCTTGGGCACGGCAAGGGGGAGAAGGTCGCGAAGAACGACACGAAGGCGGCGGGAAGCGGCGACTCGAAGACCGACCAGGCCAAAAAGGACGACAAGACCGACCAGGCCAAAAAGGACGACAAGACCGACCAGGCCAAGGACGACAAGAAGGAAGAGGCCGCGAAGAGCGATGCGGGCAGCGCCAAGCCGAGCGAAAGCGCCAGCTCGGAGGCTCCCCCGAAGAACGCCACGCCCGAGGAGCAGAAACGCTTCTACGAGGCGCTGAAGAAGAAGAAAACCGAGGCCGCCAAGAAGAAAGAGGAAGCCCCCGCGGAGACGGCTGCCACGGCGAAGAAGCACGAGGTCTCGGCGAGCTTCAACAAGGGCGCAGCGATCAGCTCGCTCACATCGGCAGCCGCGGCAGCCGCGAGCTGCAAGCGACCTGGGGGGCCCACGGGGCGCGGACGCGCCATCGTGACGTTCGCACCGAGCGGACGCGTGACGAGCGCGAACGTTTCCGGCGGCGGCTTCGGCGGAACCACGGTGGGCGGCTGCGTCGCCTCGGTCTTCCGCCACGCACATATTCCGCCCTTCAGCGGCAACGCCGTGACGGTCGCGAAGAGCTTCACGATCCCGCAGTAGCCGCGCCGAGGCGCGCGGAGAGCCGCGTCAGCCGCTCTTCCTTCCGGGTCTCCGCCAGCGCAAGGCGGAGCGCGCGCGGGTCGGCCACCAGCACGCACAACCGCCGGGCTCGCGTGACGGCCGTGTACAAGAGGTTGCGCGACAGCATCACGAAGTGCGCGGTCAGGAGCGGGATGACGACCGCCGGGTACTCGCTGCCCTGGCTCTTGTGGATGCTGGTGGCGTAGGCCAGAAGCAGCGCGTCGAGGTGCGAATCCTCGCAGACTACGTCTCGATCGTCGAAGCGCACCACGAGCCTCCGCGCCTCGGCGTCGACCAACGCCACGCGGCCGATGTCGCCATTGAACACCTCGCGCTCGTAGTCGTTCCGGGTCTGCATCACCTTGTCGCCTTCGCGCAGCGTCTGGCCCCGCGAGACCAGCTGGGGACCGCTCGGGTTGAGCGCCTGCTGCAGCATGGCGTTGAGCGCCGTCGTGCCGGCCGCGCCGCGGTGCATCGGCGTGAGCACCTGCACGCCGTCGACCGCATCGAGTCCGAAGCGCCGCGGAATGCGCCGCGTGACGAGCTCGCGGATCACGTCGGCGGCCTGCTCCGGATCTTGTCGCGGGATGACGAAGAAGTCCGCATCCGGCTCCTCTGCGCCGGCGCTCTCGGGCATCTCGCCCTCGTGGATACGGTGGGCGTTCACCACGATGCGGCTCTCGTCGCGCCTGGCGGAAGATCTGCTCGAGCCGCACCGTCGGTACCGCGCCCGAGTCGATCACGTCGCGCAGGAACGCGCCGGGCCCGACACTACGGCAGCTGGTCGGCATCGCCCACGATCACCAGGCGCGCCGCCGACGGAATGGCCGCGAGCAGCGCCGCGGCCAGGGGCACGTCGATCATCGAAGCCTCGTCGACGATGACCGCATCGGTGTCGATCGGATTTTCCACGTGGCGCTGGAAGCGCCCGCTGCGCGGCTCGAACTCGAGCAAGCGGTGGATCGTCGTCGCGTCGCGCCCCGTAGCCTCGCTCATGCGCTTGGCGGCGCGCCCAGTCGGAGCCGCGAGCCGCACGCCCAGCCGCGCCCCGTCGAGCACGCTCAGGATCGCCCGCACGATGGTCGTCTTGCCCACGCCCGGGCCGCCCGTGACGACCACGACCTTGCGCTCCGCGGCGATCTGCACGGCGCGGCGCTGGTGGTCGGCCAGCTGGAAGCCGGCGCGCTCCTCGAACGCACGGATCGCGTCCTCGAACCCAGGCAGCGAGCGGCCGGGGCTCTCGAGCAACCGGGAAAGCAACGCGGCGACCTCGCATTCGGCGGAGTAGAGCCGCTCGAGGAACACCGCGTCGTCCTCGACCACCACGCGCTCGGCCGCCCAGAGCGCGTCGACAGCCGCCTCGACGTGGCCCGCGTCGATCTCCAGCATCTCCGCGGCGCGCTCGACCAGCGCCGCGCGCGGGCAGAGCAGGTGCCCTTGATCCGCGAGCATGCCGAGCTCATGCAGCACGCCCGCCTGCGCGCGCTCGGGATGGTCACCCGAGATGCCCAGCGAGCGCGCGATGCGATCCGCCGTCTTGAAGCCGACGCCGCGCACTTCCAGCGCCAGGCGGTACGGCGAGCGCTGCACGATCGCGGCTGCACGCTCGCCGTAGCGCTCGAAGATGCGCGCGGCCAGAGCCGGCGACGCGCCGTGCGTCTGCAGGAGCAGCATGATGCTGCTCACGGCACGCTGCTCGCTCCAGGCCTTCTTGATCTCCTCGACGCGGCGCTGGCCGATGCCCGGCACCTGCTCGAGCCTGTCCGGATCGGTGTCCAGCACCTGGAGGCTGTCCATGCCGAACTTCTCGACGATGCGCTTGGCGAAGCCCGGTCCTATCCCCGGAACCAGGCCGGAGCCCAGGTACTTCTCGAGCCCCATCAGCGTGCTCGGCGCGATCGGCACCAGCGTCGTTGCCTTGAGCTGCTCGCCGTGACGCGGATCGTTGACGATGTCGCCTGTGACCCGCACGCGGGCGCCGGGCCCGACCGCCTGGAACGTCCCCACCACGGCGATCGGTCCGCGATGCTCGCCCTCCACCGACCCGATGCGGATCACGCGGAAGCTCGTCTCCTCGTTCTCGTAGGTGACGCGCTCCACTTCCCCGGTGAGCGTGATCGGCACAGCGGCCGCTACTCTAGACGAGCCGCGCGCGGACGCCAGGGGGTCGGAGCGCCGAACGCCCCAGCTCCCGGCTGCCCCCCTGTGACCAGAACTGCACGTGGTGCGGCGTCACATCGTGCCGCGAGCACACGGGGCTCGAGCACGTGTAGCGGTCACGCGCGTAGATGTGAGCGTATTTCCCGGTGCGCTCGGTGAGGTGCCGCCACGTTTCCCAGGCCGTGTCGCACAGGAGGCGGGCGAAGCTCGTGCCGCGCGGTAGGTGCTTGCGCAGGACCCCGGCCAACGTCCGCCAGAACCGCGCCGTGTCCCGCGCCACCCGGAGATCCATCCGCACACTCGCCGCGCCCGCGCCCGCGCCCGCGCCCGCACCGGCGCCGAGCCTGGAGATGGGATGAAGCGGCGGCCAAGACCGCAACGGTGATGACGACTGGGAGACGCTCCGGGAAACCGCGCGCCAAGCGGCACGCAACGAAAGAGAAGTTGACCGACCTTCCGCCGACAGGTTGCCCTGCCGACACCCCCGCGCGCTCGAAAGGCGCAATCGGAAATGGCGCACGTGCTTTCACCCCATCGGCGTGAGATGCGCCGCTTCCATTCGAGGTGTTTCACTGTGCGCGCCCCCGCGCGCCCCCCAATCGGGTCACACTTTGTCACTGATTACATTGACATTGATTAGTGTCACAGTTACCAATGGTTTTGTTGGGGGACCGAATGGCTGAAATGCAGTGCGACCCGGCCGAAGAGCTCGTCAACGCAGTGACCCACGGGCTGGGTGCCGCCCTGGCACTGGCCGGGTTGGCGATGCTGGTCGTGCTGACGGCCACGCTCGGCGACGGCTGGCGGCTCGCCAGCGCCATCGTCTTCGGTGCGACGCTCTTCCTGCTCTATCTAGCGTCGACGCTGTACCACGCGTTGCCCGGACGGCGCGTCCTGAAGCTGCTCGATCACGCCGCGATCTACCTCCTGATCGCCGGCACCTATACGCCGTTCACCCTGGTGACGCTGCGACACGCAGGCGGCGCCTGGTTGTTCGCCGTCGTGTGGGCGCTGGCGGCAGTCGGCATCACGCTCGAGGCAACCTGGCGTGATCGGCCGCGCTGGCTCAACGCGTTGGTGTTCGTCGCCATGGGCTGGCTGGTGATCTTCATGCGCGGCCCGCTCTTGGCACATCTGAGCGGCGCCGGTCTCTGGCTGCTGGTTGCCGGCGGTGTGACCTACACCCTGGGTACGCTCTTCTACGTGACACCGCGGCGCTACATGCACGCGGTCTGGCACCTGTTCGTGATCGGGGGCAGCATCCTCCACTTCCTCGCGGTGCTGCTGTACGTGCTGCCCCGCGACTGATCCACCGCGGACGTCGCGACCTCCGCTGTACGGTACAAAAATCAGTTGCCCACGTAGCCGAACCAGGTCGTCGCGGAGTGGGTCTGCTGGTCCCGGGACCAGAGCACGAACTCGCTTCCGCCCCCCGGGCTGGCCGCGGTGCGCGTGATGGTGAGCTTGAGGACGTCGCCGTTGTTGCCGTAGTGACGATCCAACGAAACCGAGAGGCTGGGAGATCCGCCGAACGCCGAGTCGGCGTCCTGCGCCTGCACGAACCAGTCGGCGCGGGGCGCATCGCTGAACAGGTGGACGTCGATGGTGCGGGTCTGACCGACGGCGAGCTTCACCCCGCGCGTCTGGGTGTTGATCCCGCCCTGCAGCAGCGAGAGGTCGTCGGGCTGATCCGGAACGGCGTTGTAGTAGGACGACATGGCGCTCGGCACGCAGGGGTCGTGACCGGCCGCGGCCGCCGCGTTCGACCACACCCGCTGCACGATGAAGTTGCCGAACAGGTTCGCGTAGCTCTGCGGCTCGTCGACGCACATGTCGCCGATTTCGCCCATGGGCTGTGCGTTCCAGATCGCGTGCGGGTCGTCCACGATGTGGTAGGCCGGGTCGCTGAAGGGATAGGGGTCCGTCGCTGCTTCGATCAGCTCGTGGCTGGTGACGGTCGTGATCGCGTCGATCCCGGAGGTGTAGTTGAACTGCGCACAACGCGGGATGAGCGCATACGCAACACCCGAGCCCAGACCGACGCCGTACGTCTCGCTGTGATACCCGCCGTACTGGACGCAGCTCGTACCCAGCTGCGGATCGGTGACGGTCACGCCCGGCGGAAGGAATATCGCGTAGAGCGTGTCCGGGGTTGGCGGGGGAACCGGCGTGCCGGCGTCGCCAGAAGCCCCGCCCGCAGCGTCCAGAACCCCCGCGTCGCCGGAAGCGGCTCCGTCTCCCGAAGCTCCGCCCCCGCCATCCTGAAGACCGCCGTCGCCGGACGCTCCAGCCGCGCCGCCGCTCCCCGCAGCGCCGGTTCCCGCGTGGGCCACGAGCCCGGTCACCCACTGGTCGACCGCGTTGTACGTCGTCGGCGGCGTCGAGGTGGTGACCACGGAAGGCGCTATCGTCAGCGTGCCGACGCCGTACTCCGACGTAGTCGCGCCCCAGTAGGACGACTTGGCGAGTTCCGTAAGGAACTGCTCGATCGCCGGCTTGTACGGGTCGTTCGGGAAGAACACCGGCACGACCCGCGGCTGTGCGAGCACGTGCCCCCCCGCGGACACCACCTGAGGTGCCGGATCGTGCGGCGCCGCCGCGAAGGGGCCGCTGCTTTCCGGCGCGGCTTCCTGTCCGCCGGACTCCGGCAGACCGGCTTCAGTCGGCGGCACGATGAGCAGGCCATCCGCTTCGGCATCCCCATGGTGCGGCGCACCACCGCTATTGGAACCGCACCCGCCCACAAGAATCAGCGCCAGGCAACACGCCGTACGGTTCAAGAAAGCCATCCCATCTCGCAGACTATCACCGCGCTTTCTGCGAGTCGAGCGCGGCCACGGCGTCCGCCGCCAACGGCGGACAGCCTCGCTCTCCCACCGATCGGGAAGCCCTATCCACTTTCCACAGGCAACATGGACTCGCTCATCCCCGGCAAGACCCTCGTGGCCGTTTCACCCGAACCCACACCGGGCGAAGGTTGCGTTTCCAGCGGAACGGCATGGGACCAGACGCTAGGCTGCGCCGAGAGCGTCGGTTTCCCGTCCATGGGGCAAGTGGCTGTCGAACTCGGCTTCCGTTGCTGCGCCGATCCATCGAGATGAGCGAGACCGTGCGCGGCTCTGCGAAAAGGCAGCGCCCGGCTCCGCGGAGGAACTGCCGGACAGCGCCTCGCAACTCTGCTCACGTCACGGGTCCAAAAGGTCCCGCGCGTCCTCGTGCAGGCTCTCGGCGGCCGGGATCCAGCAGTTGTCGAGATCGTCGAGCTTTTCGATGCCGCGCCAGGGCTTGTAGCCGAGCTCGTCGAGGCAGCGCTTTCCGAAGGCGGACGTGTCGCCCGAGAACGAGATGTACAGCGTCTGGCCGAGGTCGCTCGTGACCAGCACGGGCTCGTCTACGGGTACGCCGTAGCGGTAGAGCAGCCGCGCGACGTTGCGCAGGTTGGTCGTGGTGTGGCGGGCATGCGGATCGACCAGGATGACGTCCTCTGCAATCGAGTAGGTTTTCATCAGGTACTTCTTCATCTCGATCGCTTCGGAGTACGGCGTGCGGTCGGGATGCACGTGACCGCCGGACAGCGCAATGAGCGGCGCGAGCCCTGCCGAAAAGCGCGCCGCCGCCTGATCGGCGCGAACCTGGCCACCCGGCGAGAGCGGGTGATCGAGATCCGTCGGGCCAAGCCCAGGCACCAGGATCACGCTGTAGGAGAACTTCGAGAAGTCGATCGAGGGGATGCGGGCGAGCGCGGCCTTGTTCTCGCCTTCCGCGAGCGGTTCGTAGCGCGTAGCCTCGTTGCGGCCTTCGGCGAGCAGGCTCTGGAGCACGACCGAGAGCAGCGGCTTGTAGAAGGGCGCGCCGGGCGGGGCGTCGAGAGCCGGCTTCAGCGCGGCGGCGCGATCGGCCGCGGGCAGCTTCGCGAAGTGTCCGTCCCAGCCCTTATCGAGCGCGTGCGCGGCGTCCTGCCACGCGCCTCGCAGGAGCTCGGCATCGCTGCCGCCGGCGTGGAGCATCGCCGTGCCGCTCCTGCGCAGGGCGGCGGTCAGCGGCGCGAGCGCCGGCAGCTGGGCCAGCGCATCCCCCGCGCTGGCGATGTCGGCGTCGGACCACTTCGCGGCCGCGCCGAGACAAGCCGGATCGCCGCTGCAGCTCTGGTTTTCGTCGGACAAGGCCTGCGCGCGCTGGCCCGCCAGCGCCGACAGCGTCGGATCCGCGACCACGGCAGCGCGCGCGGCGGGCAGCGTGTCGAAGAGCGCCAGCACGTAGAAGGCCTTGTCCTCCTCGATCGACCCGCTCCGGGCAAGCGCATAGCCGGGATCGAAGCCGTGGACGTCCTCCTGCGGCGCCGGGGGACACTTCGCGGGGTCCAGTGCGGAAAGATCCGGCCCGTCGGAGCCGGCGTCAGCGCTCCCCGGCGCGGTGCCACCCTGGCTGGAGCAGGCCAACGGAGCGACAAGCGCAAAGGCAAGGAACACGGCCGCGCAGCGCACCCGGTGACGCTACCACGAGCCGCCATGCGGGTTGCCAGCTCGCGCCGGAGGGCCCCGCCGCACCGCCGCCCTTGCGAGCCCCGCGCTCCGCGGCTAAGCGACAAAGCCCCGATGACGACCTTCGAACGACACCACGCTCGTTGTTCCTGTGCCGGCGCCGGAGCCGGCGCACCGTTCGCGCTCGCCGGCACCGTGCGGCAGTACGAGCGTTCGCGCCCGTTCTCGATCCGGCACCTGGCGCTCGATCTCGACCTCGACTTCAACGAGAAAGCCGTGGCGGGCAAGGCGACGCTCGACTTCGAGCGGCAGGATCCGGATCACCACGAGCTGGTTCTCGACGCGGTCGGCTTCGAGCTCGGCAAGCTGCGCCTGGACACCGGCAAGGGCTTCGTGGCCGCGCGCTACGAGTACGATGGCGACCGCATCAGCGTGCACGTCCCCGCACGGGCGAAGCGCGGGCGGCTCGAGGTGCACTACCGCGCCGTGCCGCGCCGCGGACTGTACTTCCTCTCGCCCGACAGCGAGGTCACCGATCGCCCCGAGCAGGTGTGGTCGCAGTGCCAGGACGAGGACGCGCGCCACTGGTTCCCCTGCCACGACAAGCCCCACGTCAAGATGACGACCGAACTCCGCGTGCGGGTGCCCTCGGGCTTTGCCGCGCTGTCGAACGGCGAGCTCGTGGGCAGCCAGAAGCCGAAGGGCAAGGGCCGCCGCTGGCGCTACCACTTCCGCCTCGACCAGCCGCATCCGAGCTACCTGATGACACTCGTCGCCGGGCGCTTCGACACCATCGAGGATCGCGCCGCGCGCGCGGGCGAGCGCGAGGTACCCGTCACGTACTACGTGCCGCCCGGCAGGAAGCAGGACGGACGCCGGAGCTTCGGCAGGACGCCGCACATGATCGAGCTGTTCGGCAGGCTCACCGGCGTGCCCTATCCATGGAGCCGCTACTCGCAGGTGGTGGTCAGCGATTTCATTTTCGGCGGCATGGAGAACACCACCGCCACCACCATGTACGAGTACATCCTGCTCGACCAGCGCGCCGCCCTCGACGTAGCGAGCGAGGACCTGGTCGCCCACGAACTGGCGCACCAGTGGTTCGGTGACTACGTGACCTGCCGGGACTGGTCGCACGGCTGGCTCAACGAGGGCTTCGCGACCTTTTTCGAGCACATCGAGCGCGAGGATCGCCTGGGCCTCGACGAGTACGAGCACGGCGTCAGGGCCGACCTCGCCGCGTACCTTGCCGAGGCGAACGGCCGCTACATGCGCCCGATCGTGTGCCGCGACTACGAAAACCCCATCGATCTGTTCGACCGGCACCTGTACGAAAAGGGCGGCCTGGTGCTGCACATGCTGCGCCGCGAGCTCGGCGACAAGCTATTCTGGCAGGGGATCCACAACTATCTCGAACGCCACGCCCGCGGCATCGTCGAGACGAACGATCTACAGCGCGCACTCGAGGAAACGAGCGGCCGCTCGCTGGAGCGCCTGTTCGACCAGTGGGTGTACCGGCCCGGCCACCCCATCCTCAAAGTGAAGGTGTCCTACGACGACAGGCTGCTCAACGTGAACGTGAAACAGGCGCAGAAGACCGGCGCCACGGCCGTGTTCGCCTACCCGCTCGAGATCGAGGTGGCCGACAAGTCGGGCCGCGTGAAGCGTTACCGGAAGGACGTGACACAGGCGAACGACGCGCTGGTCGTCGGCCTGCCCGAGCGCCCGGCGTGGGTCGCGTTCGATCCCGCGCTGCGCGTGTGCGGCGACGTGACCGTGGACGCGCCGGCCGACATGCTGCGCCGCCAGCTGGAGCAGGGCCCGAGCGCGCGCGTTCGTACGCAGGCCGCCGAGGCGCTCGGGCGCCGCGACGATTCGCCCAGCATCCATGCACTCGGCAAGGCGCTCGACAGCGAGAAGGAAGCCTGGGTGGTGCGCGCCGCGGCCGCGCGCGCGCTCGGCCGCGTCCGCGGACAGCAGAGCTTCGCGCTGCTCGAGAAGCATATCCAAACCGAGCATCCCAAGGTGCGCCGCGCCGTGGTGGCGGCGCTCGGCGCCTTCCGCACGCCGGAAGCCGCAAAGCTGCTCACGCCGGTGGCGAAGAAGGACGACAGCTACCTGGTCGAGTCGGAGGCAGCGCGCGCGCTCGGCCGCACACGCCAGCCCTCGGCGCTCAAGCCCCTGCTCGGACTCGTCGACCGGACATCGTGGGCCGACGTCGCCCGCGCCGGGGCGCTCGACGGCCTGGCCGCGCTCAGGGACGAATCGGCGATCGAGCCGGTGATGGCTCGCACGCGTTACGGCATTCCCACGCGCGGCCGGCGTGCGGCGATCGCCGCGCTGGCACAGCTCTCCGACAGCCGCACTTCACGCGAGCACCTGGAGCTGATGCTCGAAGATCCGGATCCACACCTGCGCATCGATGTGGTGCGCGCGCTCCAGACGCTCGGCAGCCCGAAATCGCGCGGCCCGCTCGGACGGCAGCTGGAGCGGGAGCTCGACGGCCGCGTGGCGAGGCGCATCCGCGAGGCGCTGCGTGACATGGGTGATGCGCCGGCCAAGGAACGCAAGCGCCTGAGCGACGAGCTCGAGAACGTCAAGAACGAGCTCGGCGAGCTGAAGGTGCGGCTGGCGAAGCTGGAGGGCCCGAAGCGGAGGAGCGCTTCGACCGCTTCGGCCCCCACGAAGAAGAGCAGCACGAAGAAGAAGAGCAGCGCGAAAAGGGCCACGCCCAAGCGCACGCAGAGAAGGAACAAGCTCGATGAGCGATGAACCCGTCAAGCTGGAGCGCAAAGGCGGCGTCGCCGTCGTCACCCTCGACCGCCCCGAGCGGATGAACTCGCTGTCGCGGGCCACGCTCGAGGCGCTCGGACGCATCGGACGCGAGCTCGACGGCGACGCGGAGCTCCGCGCCATCGTGCTCACGGGCGCGGGCGAAAAGGCGTTCTGCGCCGGCGCCGACCTGAAGGAGCGCAAGGGCATGGATCAAGAAGCCGTGCGCGACCAGGTCAAGATGTACCGCACGCACCTCGGCTGGCTCGACACCTCGCGCGTGCCGGTCATCGCCGCCATCAACGGCGTCGCGCTGGGCGGCGGACTGGAGCTCGCGCTGCTCTGCGATCTGCGCGTCGCCGCGGCGCACGCGAAGCTCGGACTGCCAGAGACGGGCCTCGGCATCATCCCCGGCGCCGGCGGCACGCAGCGCCTGCCGCGCGTGGTCGGCGAAGCGCGCGCCAAGGAGCTGATCCTGCTCGCGCGCCGTCTCGACGCGAACGAAGCGCTCGCCATCGGACTGGTGAACCGCGTCACCCCGGCCGGCACGAACGTGCTCGACGACACGCTGGAGTGGATCCGCCCGATCAGCGAGGGCGCACCCATCGCACAGTCGGCAGCGCTCCGCGCCATCGACGCCTCCTTCGAGCTGCCGCTCGATCACGGCGTCGAGATCGAGCGCATCCTCTACGACGAGTGCCTGAAGAGCGAGGACCGGGTCGAGGCCCTGAACGCCTTCGCCGAGAAGCGGAAACCGGCCTTCAAGGGGCGGTAGTGCGGCAGCATGCCGCGGCCGCGCCGGACACCACCTGCGAGCTCTGCGGTCGCGCCGCCGAGACGCGCCAGGTCGGCTTCACGCGGAACATCGGCGCGATCGTCTTGAACTTCAGCAGAACGGCGCACGGCAACATGTGCCGTTTCTGCGTCGAACGCTATTTCTGGCGCTACACGCTCGTCAGCCTGCTCTTCGGCTGGTGGGGCGTGACGTCGTTCTTCGTGACCCTCGTCTGGGTCCCCATCAACATCGTCTGCTACCTGCGCTGCCTGGGGCTCGACGCGCCGCAGGACGATGCCGGTAGCCTGGCCGACCGACGGCGGCGCGGTCTGGGCGCGATGGGCTGCGCGGGTTTCCTCGGGATGGCGGCGATCGGCGTCGCCGCCGGAGCCTGGCGGCTCGGGGCACCGGCCGCGAACGAAAACACCACGGGCGCCGTGATCCTGCTCGCACTGTCGGCGCTCTTCGGCCTGCCGACTCTGCTCGTGTTCGGAGCCGGCGTCTTCCTGTACGCGCGGGGCCGCCGCACCAGGGCCTGAAGCGCGCGACCTACCGGCGCGTCGAGGGCTGTGCCGGCACGCGCGACGCAGAATCCCCGGCGTGTCGTTCAGGCGGTATCTCTCGTCCCAGTCGGTGCGGTTCGGCTTCGGTCAACGCTATCGGACCGGCCCCCGGAGCACGTCAACCGGCGCGACGGCGTCGCACCACGAACAGCCCGAGCAGGCCGAGCGCCAACCAGAGGGGCTGGTCGCCCGATCGCGAGCCCGCCGCCCGGCATGCGCAGCCGCCCGGATCACGGGAGAAGGCGTTGCCGCCACCGTCCGGCCCAGCGTCCGCGATGTTGCCGGCGCTGCCGCCAGAGCTGCTGCCCGCGCTGCCAGCCGTTCCACCGCTGCCACCCGTCGCGCCGCCACTGCCCGCGCTACCGGCCGTTCCACCGCTGCCGCCCGTCGCGCCGCCGCTGCCCGCGCTGCCGCCGCTGCCCGCGCTGCCCCCCGTGCCGGCAGTCCCACCGCTGCCACCGGCGTCTGTACCGCCATCCGTGCTGGTCACGCAGTTGCCCGATTGGCAGGTGCCGTTCGGACAAGGCTGCCCCTCGTGAGACGACGCGTCGTGCGCGCAGCCCGTGGCGGGAGCGCAGCTGTCTGTCGTGCACGGGTTCTTGTCGTCGCAGCTGATGGTGTTGCCCTTGCAACTGCCGCTCTGGCAGCTGTCGCTCGCGGTGCAATTGTCGCCGTCATCGCAGCTCTTGCCGTTGGCGAGCGTATGCTGGCAGCCGTTCTTCGCATCACACGAGTCATTGGTGCAGGGATTGTTGTCGTTGCAGTCGATCTGCGTCCCGCCGGTGCAGCTTCCCTGGGAGCACTTGTCCTGCTGCGTGCATGCGTCCCCGTCGTCGCACGCTGTCCCGTCCAGCTTGTTGTTCTGGCACGTACCTGCCGAGCAGGTGTCGGCCGTGCAGGGGTTGCTATCGTCGCAGTTCAGACCACTGCCCTTGCACACGCCGCCCGAGCACTGATCACCCGACGTACAGCTGTTGCCGTCGTCGCACTTCGCGCCGTTCGGGAGGTTCGTGTGCCCACAGCTCCCGGTGGTCGGGTCGCAGGTATCCTGCGTGCATGGATTCGCGTCGTTGCACGTAACGGCAGTGCCGGTGCACCCGCTCTTGCCGTCGCAGTGATCACTCGAGGTACACGGGTTGCCGTCGTTGCAGGCCGTGCTCGTCGAAGTGGGCGTGTGGGTGCATTGCCCGTTGGCGTCACAGGCATCGTTCGTGCACGGGTTGCCGTCGTCGCAGTTCTGGCACGCGTTGCCGTTGCTACCGCACAGCGACACCGACCCTCCGGCGGCGCAGGTGCCGCCGGACATGCAACCCTTGCAACAGGAGCCGCCGAAGCACTTGCCCGAACCGCTGGCACAGCTGGTCCCGTCGGACACCGGCGGATAGCTGCAAGCGTGGTTGGCACAGGCGTTCAGCGTGCACTCGTTGTTGTCGTCGCAACTCTTGCAGACGCCACCTGCGCCTCCGCAGGAGCTCGGCGACGTTCCGCTCAGGCAGGAACTGCCCGAGATGCAGCCCTGGCAGCAGCTACCACCTAGGCACACGCCGCCGCTGCACGTCGCGGTGGCTGGGCTGTGGGAGCAGCCCCCACTCGACGTGCACGTGTCGGTCGTACAGACGTTGCCGTCGTTGCAGCTCTTGCAGCTTCCGCCGCCCTGCCCACACTGGTAGGATACGGTTCCCGACACGCACTTGCTGCCGGTCCAGCAGCCGGTGCAGCAGCCGGTCCCCTCGCATATGCCCGGCTTGCCGCTCGCGGTGCAGGTGCCGCCGGGCACGTAGGTGCACTTGCCTCCGATGCAGTCGAAGCAGGTCCCGCAGGTCGTACAGGCCGCCTGCTGGACGCTGCCGGTCGGCTCGTCGTGGGAGCCGTCGCCCGCCGAGCAGCCGACAATGACAAGCAACGACGCCAGCGCGATGACGCCACTGGTCGCGAGCGTAATTATGCGATGCTGGGCTCTGGACATTTCTTCTGCTCCCCGATTCCTTCCGGCTCTGCACTCGCCGTCGGCTAGAACGTCCCCGTGACACCCGCCGACCTCAGGCCGACCCATGGATGGATTGTCGCGCCGTCGACATGCTCGGCGCCGTGTTTTTGCGAAAGCAGGAAGAGCGTCACCCCGGCTGCCACCCCGACGCCCCCGACGGCGTAACCCACGATAGCCAGCGTCTTCGCGCTTCGTGCCTGATCGTCGAGCGAGGCGACCTCGGCGGACTTGGGATTTTTGTCGACGCACGGGGAACCGCACGCCTTGTAGGCGGCGTCCGCGTCCTTGCGCTTGCTGCTCGAGCGCAGCACGAAGAACGTACCGAGGCCGGCTCCCACAACACCCACGCCCAGTGCTGCGTAGGCCCCAATCCTGAGACCGCTCGCGCCTCCGCCTCGGTCGGCGGCGCCACGATCACTTTTCGCAGGAGGCGGCGGACTGCTCTGACCAGGCTCCGGAGTGTCGTCGGCTTGCGGTGGCTCGATCGCGCCTGCGCCACGATTGGCCTCGAGCGTCAGGGAGATCGATTGATCGGCCGCCGCGGCGAGCGTCACGTCCTTCGTGGCGGGTTTGAACCCGGTGGCGACGGCCTTGACCTGGTGCTTGCCGGGGTCGACCGGCATCTCGATGCCGACGAGCGCAGGAGGCACGGGGTTGCCATCCATCGTCACGATCACCGTCGTGTTGCCCGCGCCGCCCACCTGGATGGTCAGGTGTGCGATCTTCGCCTCAACGTCCTTCACTTCCTTCGCTGCGGACTCTTGTGCCTTGCGAAAAGCGGCGGGCGCGTTCGGCGCGAGCGCTTCATGGATGATCTGCAGGTACAGCTCGCGCGCCTTGACGTAGTGACCCAGCTTGGCGTGCGCCCTCGCGATGAACAGGACCTGCGTCGGCGCGCGGACCAGCCTCTGTGCGCGCGAGAACAGGTCGATGGCCTTCTGCCATTGTCCCTTCTGGAAGGCGTGGAAGCCCTGGGTCGCGGCCGCGCGCGCTCCCGCTCGCTGGGTGTCTGTTTGCGCGAGCGCGCTCCTCGCGTGCAGTGCCAGCACGAGCGCCGGCACGGCGAGTATTCCTCGTCGGAGCCACATCCGACCCGATGGTAGCATGCGACAGGGGCACTGGGTGCCATCACATGGGGACCGGTTCACGTCTGGAATCGCCCGGCTATTTGCCCGGGATCGATCAGATACTGACAGGAATCATCCGCCGCCACTCGCGTTGCATGGCCCCGCATCCGATCGCCAGCTATCCTCTTGATCCCCTATGTCGCTCAAGCCCGGCGAACTTGTAGAAGGTAAGTACCGCATCGTCCGCCTGATCGGAGAAGGCGGGATGGGAGCAGTCTACGAGGGTGAGAACGTGCGGATCAACCGCCGCGTCGCCATCAAGGTGCTGCACGCTGCATTCGCCGGCAACGCCGACGTGGTCAAGCGCTTCGAGCGCGAGGCGCAGGCAGCCGGACGCATCGGCAACGATCACATCCTGGAAGTGCTCGACCTCGGGGATCTCCCGAACGGCGATTTCTTCATGGTGATGGAGTTTCTCGAGGGCGAAGAGCTCGGCAAGCGCATCAAGGCGCGGGGCAGGATGACGCCGCGCGAGCTCGCTCCAATCGCGCGCCAGGCGCTCACCGGCCTGGCCGCAGCCCACGCAGCGGGCATCATCCACCGCGATCTGAAACCGGACAATATCTTCCTCTTGAGGGAGAAAGCCGGCACGACCGACTTCGTCAAGATCATCGACTTCGGCATCTCGAAGTTCCAGCCGCTGAACAACGAGATGAAGATGACGCAAACGGGCGCGGTGATGGGCACGCCGTACTACATGTCGCCCGAACAGGCGCATGGCAGCGCCGAAGTCGACGCGCGGAGCGATCTGTATGCATTCGGAGTCATCCTGTACGAATCGGTAACCGGCTCGGTGCCATTCGACGCCTCGACCTTCAATCAGCTGCTGTTCAAGATCGTGTTGTCGGAACCTGCTCCCGTTCTGCAGCTCGCGCCGGAGCTCGACCCGGCCTTCGCCACTCTGATCGAGAAGGCCATGGCGCGCGACACAGGACAACGCTTCCAGAGCGCCCGGGAGTTCGCCGCGGCGGTGGCAGCCTGGGAACAACACGGAACGGGCGTGGCGGTTCCGCCGCGAGCCCCCGCCGCGTCCCTGCCGGAGATCACCGGCGCAGGCGGCGCGGGTCTTGCCGCATCCCAGTCCGCTCCGGGCACTCCGGTTTTTGCCGCGGGCGTGCAAACGTCGGGCAACTGGGCGGCGTCGCAAGCGTCGGTGCCCATACGGCGGAGCAAGGCGCCGCTGTTCGTGGCGCTCGGACTAGGCGCAGCGGTTGTCATCGGAGGCGGCGCGTTCGCCGCTAGCCGCCTCGGAGGGCCCGCGACCGAACGGGCTTCGGGCGCACCGGCGCTGCCCGCCGCTGTCCCCGCCGCGGTGAGCGTCAGGCCCGAGGCGTCCGCTTCGGCCAGTCCACTCGAGTCGGCGGCGCCGGCAGCGAGCGCGTCCGCGGCTGCGCCGGCTAGCGCGACACCCGCGCCGCCGGCAGCGGCTCCCGTGACGCCGAAGCGCCCCGCACAGCACCCGCGCCCCGCGCTGCATCGGACCGCAACGAAAGCCCAGCCCAAGCCGGCCCGGCCGTCGGAGCCGCCTGCTCCGAAAGCTACCGGAACCACGCCCGACTTCGGCTACTGAGCCGCCACTACTTCGCCGAAGCCGGCGGCGAGACGACCGCCTGCGGCTTCGCGTGCCCCTTGCCCACGACCATCTTCACCTCGAAGAACTGGCGCACCGGACGCTGCGAGTCGGCGTCGGCCCCCAGGCCCCACAGGCCGACCTGCAGATCCAGGCTCTGGCCGCGCGTGACGGGCTTTACGCCCTTGTCGGGCCAGGTGCGCGAAAGCTCGAGCGGCTTGCCGGCATCCACGCTCTCGAACTTGTTGCCGTTGCGCGTGTCACCGAGCTCCTCGACCTTGCCGCCGCGATCGACCTTGGCGGAGAACGCGAGCGGGCCGTGCTCGGGGCCGAGCAGCACATGCGGCGAGCCGTCCTTCGACTTCGCCTGGACCGTCGCCTTGACGCCCCAGCCCGCTCCGCGGCGCACCGCCTTCGCATTGATCCGGAACTCGACCCCGGTCACCTCGACCACCAGGCCTTTCGGCGTCATGCGGTAGAGCTTCTCCCGGGGTGCCGTATCGCTGGCCGCGTCGTCGGGCTTCGCGGAAGGCGCCGTCTCGGCGTCACTCGGCCGAGGTGCGGCGGAGGGCTCGACGGAGGCGGCGGGCGGGGGCGGCGCGGACGCGGCGGGAGGCGGCGCGCTCGAGGAGGGCGCCGCGGGCGGAGCCGCGCCGCCGGCGCCACCGCCGCACGCGCCGAGCACGACCAACGTGGACCCCAGAACCGCAAACCGCCGCACTACTCGCTCCTCGCCAAGGAAAACTCCTGCTTCGCCTGCTCCACGAGCTCGGGATGCTCGACCAGCTCCACCGCGGTGCGCGCCAGCGCCTTGGCCGCGAGCAGCATGGTGCTGTACCCGCGCTCGCTCGCCGCGCACTCGGCAAAGCGATGCTGGTGGCAGATGGTCTCGCCCTCGTCGCAGATACCGAGATACGGGTGGATCGCGGGCACGGCGTGGCTCACGTCGCCCATGTCGGTGGAGCCCGCGCCCACGCGGTGATCGTGATCCGGGATCGGGCGACCGAGCTCTTCCATCGCGCGGCTGAAACAGCGCGCGACGATCATGTTGTTGCGCAGATCGCGGTAGCCGGGACGCAGCTTGATCTCGACCTCGACGCCACAGGCGAGCGCCGCCCCGCGCGCGCAGCGCTCGACGATGGCGCGGACGCGATCGCGCTCCGCGGCGTTCTTCGCGCGAACCGAGAACTCGGCCGACGCAAGCTCGGGGATGATGTTCACCGCCTGCCCGCCGTTGGTGACGAAGCCGTGCACGCGCACTCCGTCGCGGAAATGCACCCGCTGCGAATCGACGAGCCGGAAGGTCTCGAGGCACGCCGTGAGCGCGCTCTGCCCGTCCCAGGGCGCGGCCGCGGCATGCGACGGCGTGCCGTGGAAGCTCATCTCGAGCCAGAGGCTGGCGAGCGACGGGTGCGCCAGGATGTCGCGATCGTAGGGATGGTACATCATCGCGACGTCGATGCCGTCGAGCGCGCCCGCTTCGATCAACCGCACCTTGCCGGCGCCGCCTTCCTCGGCGGGTGTCCCGAGGATCTCCACCGTGCCGGGCAGGCCGCCGGCGTACCGGGCCACGGCCAGGAACGCTCCGACCGCGCCGGCCGCGATCAGGTTGTGTCCGCACGCATGACCGATGGCGGGCAGCGCGTCGTACTCCGCCAGGATCGCGATCCGCGGCCCCTTGCCGCCGCCGACCTTTGCGCGGAACGAGGTGGGCAGGCCGCCGGTGCCGCGTTCGACTTCCACCCCGGCTGTGTCGCGCAGCATCTCCGCGATCCACGTGGACGCCTGGTGCTCCTCGTAACGGAGCTCCGGGTTTTCGTGGATGCGCGCCGCCAGAGCGGTCAGCGTGGAAGCCAGCTCGTCGACCGAACGGTCGAGGGCGGTGCGGTCGATGGGCACGGCGCGCAGGATAGCCCAGCTGGCCTGGACGCGTGAATGCCGTAGGTCGGCCGAGCGGGCGGGCGGGCGACGACGCGCCCGAGCTTGACTCGACCGTCGACCTGGTCCTGACTCACGTCACCGTGGAAACGAACGCCCGCAGAATCGCCGCGAGCCCGCGTCTGGCATTGCTGAGCGCCGTCGCCAGCCTGTGCCTGGCCACGACCGCGTGCAACCATCCCGAGGGCCACACGGCCAGCGCGTCGGCCGCGAAGGCCCAGCCCACCCCCTCGGCCGCAGCCCCGGCCTCCGCCCCGGCCCCGGCCCCGAGCGCTTCGGCAGCTTCAGCGGCGTTCACGCCGCAGAAGCTCGACTTCCAGGACACGGCGATGGGCACGAAGGTGCACTTCGTCGCCTTCACCAATCCGAAGGCCGACGCGGAGGCCGCCAAGGCCGCGGTCAAGGCCGCCTTCCTGGAAATGGGCCGGCTGGAGAAGCTGATGAGCGCCTGGCAGAAGGACAGCGAGGTCAGCGACATCAACCAGCACACCGGGCAGTTCGTGAAGGTGAGCCCGGAGACCTACGACGTGATCAAGAAGAGCCTGTGGGCCGGCAAGATCTCCGAAGGCACGTTCGACATCACGTTCGAGGCGATGAGCGGCGTCTGGAAGTTCGGAGACGCCGCCGTGGCCCATCCCAAGCTCCCCAGCAAAGCGAAGATCGAACGGCTCAAGCAGCTCATCGACTACCGGAAGATCAAGGTCAACGACCAGGACCGGAGCGTGATGCTGCCCAAGGGCATGTCGATGAGCCTGGGCGGGATCGCCAAGGGCTACATCGTCGACAAGGCGGCGGCGGTTCTGGAAAAGCACGGCGTGACCGACTTCCTCGTCCAGGCCGGCGGCGATCTGCTGGGTCGCGGGCACAAGCCGGATGGCTCGCCCTGGGTGAGCGGCATCCGTGATCCGCGCGGACCGCAGGGGACGTACTTCGCAACGATCCAGCTCACCGACCACGCCTTCTCGACAGCCGGAGACTACGCGCGCGCCTACATCCTGAACGGCAAGCGCTACCACCACATCATCGACCCGCGGACGGGCTACCCGGCGACGGCCTCGCGCAGCGTGACCCTGTGGGCGCCGGACGCCTTCACCGCCGATGCGGTCGACGACGCGGTGTTCATCCTGGGACCGGAAAAGGGCTTGAAGCTCGTCGACTCGATCGACGGTTGCGGCGCCGTGATCGTGGACAAGAACAACAAGGTCTACGTGAGCAAGCGGCTGAAGGACAAGGTGAAGGTCCTGCGGGCGCCCACGGACGGGATCTGAATTCCGGGAACCGGTAGGAATGAGCGGCAGGGGGCTGGCAGGACCGGAAACAGTGCCTAGATTGAGTATCCGGGTGTCATAGCCAATGCGGGCCGTGACAGGTCCTTCGGGTGGTCGGGCCGCCATCCGGTTCATCGCAGCGCGCGGTTCTGCCGCGCCATACCGCCGTGGACACGGCGGCGGCGATCTCCGGAGGAAACATGCCGCGCACCCAAACCCCCGAAACCGAGACCATTTCAGGCAAGGCTCTGTTGACCCGTCTGGCCTGGATGCTGTTCGGCAACCTCGCTCTTCTGGCCTGTGCGGCGGTGATCGCCCGCGACGATCTGGCCCCACTGTCGCTTTTGAGCGCTCTGTTCTGGGCCATCGTAGGCGGCTTGATCGGCCTCCGGTACGTGGACATCACCCGCTACGACGGCCAGACCTCCAAGGGCGAGCCAGCCACGCTGCGGGACTGGAAGCGCTACAGCGTCGGGCTCGCCACGGTCTCGCTGGCGATCTGGGCGCTAGCGATCATTGTTTGATTCGCTGGTGCGACGCGCTCACGCCTCGTCGAGCTCGGCGGAATCCGGGATCTCGTCGAGGCCAGCGCCTCCCCGCACGGGGATGGCGCGCGCCGCCGCCACCTTCTCCAGCGCGGCGCAAAGCCCGTCCTGGTCGCCGACGCGCGGCAGCTGGACGTACGAGCCGTCCCACAATTCCAGCGCGATCAGGGACTGATCCAGGATAATGCGGTCGATCTGCGCCCAGCGGTAGCGCTTCACGCGCGGCCACCCGAAGGCGAGCACGTCGCGATACACGAGACCGTCGGGGCGCAGCCGGACGCCGCGCATGCTCGAGCGCACGAGGGCCGCCAGCGAGCTCACGATGAGCACCCCCGCCAGCGTCTGCGAGCCGATCACGCGATGGACGTCCTTTTCGACGACGTAGACGTGGATCCAGGTGTTGCTCCCGGCCATCTCGCCCGCGACGACGAACGCGAGCACGCCAATCGCCGCCAGCACGTACGCGATCGATGGCACCCAGGCCGGCCAGGGCGGACCGAAAACGGTCTCCGCCGGGCGATAGGTCATATCGAAGCCGGGGGGGCGCGAGGGGCGAGCCACGTTGGTTCAACCTAGTTCGGCCACGGATCCTTGGAAAGGGAACGCGGCTTGCCAACCGTCGCCGCCGAGGGTAGGCGGAGCATAGGCAGGCACCCGCGCGGCCGGAGGAGCAAACACGACAATGAAATTCTTCATCGATACCGGAGACATCGGCGAGATCAAGGAAGCTGTGGCGATGGGCGCCATCGACGGCGTGACGACGAATCCGTCTTTGCTAGCAAAAGCCGGCAAGCCCACAAGACAGGCCATCTCGGAGATCTGCGAGGTCGTCGACGGCCCGGTCTCCGCCGAGGTGCTCGCCACGACGACCGAACAGATCCTGAGCGAAGGGCGCGAGCTGTCGAAGATCCACCCGAACGTGGTGGTCAAGGTGCCGCTCATCGTCGACGGCCTCAAGGCGGTGAGGACGTTCACAAACGAGGGCATCAAGACCAACGTCACGCTCTGCTTCTCCCCGACGCAGGCGTTGCTCGCGGCCAAGGCCGGCGCCACCTACATCTCGCCCTTCATCGGTCGGCTCGACGACCTGTCCGAGGAGGGCATGAACCTCATCGAGCAGATCGTCACGATCTACGCGAACTACTCGTTCGAGACCGAGGTGCTCGTGGCCAGCGTGCGGCACCCGGTGCACGTGGTACAGGCCGCGATGATCGGCGCAGACGTGGCCACCATCCCGTTCAAGGTCATCACGCAGCTGGCCAAGCACCCGATGACCGACATCGGCCTCGCCCGCTTCCTCGAAGACGCGAAGAAGATTCCGAAGAGCTGAGGGCCGCGGAGTTGCCCAGCTATGTGCGCCGGCAGGCTCCGCGCTCTGTGTCACTCGACGCGCGGAGCGTACAGCGCATGGCCGACCGGATGCTCGGAGCGCTGGGCCTCGACGACGCCGAGCTGAGCGTGCTTCTGACAGACGATGCGCGGATCCGGGAGCTGAACCGCGATCACCGTCACAAGGATCGTCCTACGGACGTGCTGGCGTTTCCGCTCGACGAAAGCGACGACGGGCATGGCCCGCGCCTGCTCGGCGACGTCGTGATTTCCCTCGACACGGCGGCACGTCAGGCGCGCGGCCGGCGCCGCGAGCTGGCCGCCGAAGTGCGCTTCCTGCTGGCCCACGGGCTCCTGCACCTGATCGGCTACGACCACGCCACGCCCCCGGAAAAGCGCGCGATGAGCGCGCTCACCCGCCGCCTGGTGGCCCGTTCGCTGGCGCGCGGAACAGAAAAATCGCCCCTCCTGACGCCGGCGCGCACGCGCAAGCCGGCAGGCCGGCCGCGCCTCGCCCGCGTCCCTCGACGAAGCCCGGGAAAACACGCCTGAAGCCTCGCGCAAGGCATGCGACGTGGCGTCCAAGTTCGCGCTCTCACACGTGAACTGGTCCATCTGCGTCCTGCAGGGCGGAGCCGCGGGATGTGTCAGGAAGCAGCTCACGGTGGCCCGGTTTTCCTGCTCTGCGCGGCCCCGCGAGCTCCCGTCCAGCGGAAAAAATGCTTGATCGAGCGACGAGGGCGCCTTTTTTCTGCTTGAACGGCCCAAAGTCCCCTGTTATCCGTCGCGTGCCTTGGACGGCTCCCCGGCGATCGACTGATCGCCTGGCTGCCCAGAGGGCGGGAGAGACGGCGTCAAAAGCAGGTTTTCGCACAGGAGGAAGCGCATGGCAGGCAAGAGGCTGACGAAGGCTCAGGTTATTACCGAGCTCGCCAACGCAACGGATCTGGACAAGAAGAGTGTCAATCGCGTGTTCGAGTCGCTGCAGGAGGTCATCCGCAAGCAGCTCTCGGCGCGTGGCCCCGGCGAGTTCGTGGTGCCGGGTCTTGTGAAGCTCCGCGTGGTCAAGAAGCCCGCGACCAAGGAGCGTCAGGGCATCAATCCGTTCACCAAGGAGCCGATCACGATCCCGGCCAAGCCCGCGAGCAAAAAGGTCCGCGCGACCGCGCTCAAGGCGCTCAAGGATCTGGTCCAGTAGTCTCGTTTCGTCGCTTCGCCCGCGCGCGCAGCCCAGCTGCCAACGTGAGGGCGAACAGAAAGACGAGCAGCGGTATGTCCCCGGCCTTCGTATAGAGGGTCGGGGACATCTCGTTCAGGGTAGGAGAAACGAGCATCACGCTCTGTTGATCGGTGCTGCCGCGGCGGCGCACCGCGCCGGTCGCGTCGATCCAGGCGGGGATCCCGAGGTTGACGGCGCGGACGAGATCGAGCCGCGACTCGACGGCCCTCAGCGCCGACAGTCTGAGGTGCAGCTCCGGCTCGGCGGTCGGGCCAAACCAGGCGTCGTTGGTGATGTTGACGAGCAGGTTCGGGCGCGCGCGCGCCACGCGGCGCCCCACGCCGGCGAGCGTGTCCTCGTAGCAGATGAGCACGCCCATGCGCGCAGCACCGCTCCTCTGCAAGTCGACCGCGTCGCCCGGGATGAGCCCACCAGAGCGGAAGAAGATGCGGCGCAGCCACGGCATGTACTGGCCGAAGGGAATCGTCTCGCCGAACCAGAGGAGCGCCATCTTCGCCTGCGGCAGCTCCATGATCCCGTTGCGATCGACAACGGCGGCGGAGTTGTACTCGCCGAACGTGTGCGCGGGCTGCGTGATGAGCCCGACCAGCACCGGCCCCTTCACGGGTCCGCCGATGATGCCGCGGCTGCCGCGCGGGGTGCGGGTCTGCGCGTAGCGCAGCACGAAGGGATAGGCGGCCTCGGGCCAGACGGTCAGCTCGGCCCCACGCTGCTCGGCTTCGGCCGTCAGGCGCTTCAGCCGGGCGACGATCTCGTCCTGTGCGGACAGCTTCCAGCGCAGCCGCGCGCCCACGGCACCCTGCACCACACCCAGCTTGATCTTCGGCTGCCGCGCCATGCGGGCGCGCACCTCGGGCATCCTCACGGCACCGTAGGCGCCAAGGACGAGCAGCAGCCCGACCCCGAGCCCCGCCGACAGCCAGCCGCGATTGCGGGGCACACCGCTGCCCCACGGCAGGAAGCGGAGCAGAGGCGCGGCGAAGCACGCCGCAGCAAGAGCGAGCACGAAGGAGACCCCACGCCCGCCGATGAGCTCGGCGAGCTGCACGAACACCGGCCACGGCGAGATCAGCCCGGCGGGCGTCCAGCCGAACACGGTCGGGATCATGATCGCGAGCAGGGCTCCGGCGCCGAAGCCCACGCGCGCGTCGAGCCTGGCAGAGCGCTCGAGCAGCTCGGCCAGGGCCATGCCCAGGGCCCAGGACAGTGCCTGGAACGCCGACAGCAGGACCAGCGCCAGCGCGCCACCGGCGTAGCCGACCGGCGTGAAGCGGTCGATCACCACCGGCACGAAACGCATGCCGACGAGACCTGCCGAGGTCGCCCACACCCAACCCAGCAGGGCCGCGCGCTTCACGCTCCGGGCTTCGCGTGCGGCCAGGAACAGCATCCCCATTCCGAGCAGCACCGCCGGGTACAGGTTCGTGGGCGGCGAGGCGAGCGCGAAGCACACTCCGCCCACGGCTGCGAGCAGCAGGGCGCGACGGTCGGAGCGGAGCTTTCGGTCGGACAGGGTGCGGGAGGATAGCGCGGCTTTACCAATAGAAGGTGATGCCGCCGCGCAGCAGGCCGCCGCCGGAGGTGTTCGTCGTGCGACCGGTGTCGGGATCGGTGAACTCTGGCTGCGTGCGCGCCAGGTCGTCGGTGCGTCCCCGGATGAAGCCGAGCGCGTCGACGTTGAGCGACACGACGTGGGTCAGACGGAACTCTAGCCCGATGCCGAGCTGGCCGCCGAAATAGCGGTAGTCGTACTTCGTGTCGACGAGCTCCGTGTTGCCCGTGGCCGACACCTGCGACTGGCTCTGCGTGACCTTCGCGGCGCTGAAGCCGATGCCGCCGATGGTGTAGACCTGCACCGCGTTCTTCGGGTTGAAGTACACGATGCCGTTCAACATGAACGAGTCCTCGTTTCGCTTGTTGCCGGTCCAGTCCGTTCCGCCGAAGACGTCGACCCCGGCATCCAGAGCGAAGTTCGGCACCGGGCGGTAGCGGAGGCTGAAGCCGAGACCGGCCATGCCGGAGTTCCGGCTCTGCTGCTTGCTGCTGCCCATGCCGACGCCTTCCAGGCGCAGGTTGATGCCCCATGCGCGACGATGCCGCCGCCGGGGCGGCTTGGGCACGTCCTCGGGGCGATCGACGACGATCACGCGACGCCCCTCCTTGTCGGGCGGATACACCTTCACCGACGGCGCCTTCCGGGGCGCCTCGCCTTCTTCCGGCCCGGAGGACTCGATCCCCGTTCTGGTCCTGGTCGGCAGCCGGAGCCTGGTCATCCCCCTCCTCCGCGTTGGTGTTCGCACTGCCCGAATCGTCGCAGAACCACGACCCCGGCGGACAGTCACCCTGCTGCCCCTGATCCTGGTCCTGGGCAAACGCAATAGAGGGGAGAATCAACAGCACTGCGCTGGTGAGCAGAGCAAAGCTGGTCCGCATCGGCAGGCTCCTTTCCGAAACCTCGATGGAGAGTAGCAACCTCGGTGCCACTTTCCAGCCGGGGGCAGACGGCGGGGATCCTGGCGGTTTGCGAGCTGGTCGGGTCAGGTAGCGTGGAGAAACGTTTACAGCACAGTGGCACCCGGAATACTCGAAGGGTGTGGCTATCGTGACCCTCAAGGCCGGACACGTGCAGCCCGTCTGGGCAGGACACCCCTGGGTGTATGCCCAGGCGGTCGAGCGCATCGAGGGAGGCGCCGCCGCGGGCGACGAGGTGGAAGTCGTCGACGCGCGAGGAAACCGGCTCGGACGCGGGCTGTACTCGCCCGGGTCGGCCATTCCAGTGCGCCTGTACACTCGGGGCGACAAGGCGCGCAACATCGACGGTGCTTTGCTGGCCGAGCGCATCCAGCGCGCCGTCCTGCGACGGGAAGCGCTGGGCTTGCCCTCGGCGAGCACCGACGCCTATCGCGTCGTACACGCCGAGGGTGACGACCTGCCCGGGCTCGTCGTCGATCGCTTCAACGACGTGTTGGCGGTGCAGATCGCCACGATCGGGGTCAAACGCCGCGAGGGCATGCTGCTCGACGCTCTGTCACACCACATGAAGCCACGCGCCATCATCGACCGGAGCTCCGCGCGCCTGGCGAAGCACGAGGGCTTCGAGGCGGGCCGCGGCGTGGTGCGCGGCGATACGGAGCTCACGGAGCTGGAATTCGCCGAGCGCGGGCTCGTCTACCGGGTACCGCTGGAGCTGGGGCAGAAGACCGGCTTCTACGTCGATCAGCGGCCGCTGCGCGACCGCATCGAACAGCTCGCAGCGGGTCGCCGCGTACTGGACGCGTTCTGCTACGTCGGCGCCATCGCGCTGGCCGCGGCGCGCGGCGGCGCTCGCGAGGTCGAAGCAGTCGACACGAACGCGCTCGCGATCGAGGTGGCCGCCGAGTGCGCGGCGCAGAACGGCCTGTCCGGACGTATCCGCTTCGAGCGCGAGGACGCGCACGACACGCTCGCGCACGCCGGACGCAAGGGCGGCTACGATCTGGTCGTCTGCGATCCGCCGAAGCTCGCGCCCAGCCGTTCCACCAGGAAGCGCGCGCTGGCATCGATGCGACGGCTGTCGGCGGCGGGCTGCCGCGCGACGCGGATTGGCGGACTGCTTGCGATCTGTTCCTGCTCGGCCGCCATCGGCATGGACGAGCTCACGCGCGCGGTCGCTCTGGGCGGCCGCGACGTAGGCTTGAGGCCCGTCATTCTGGAACGCCTGTTCCAGGGCCCCGATCATCCTGTGCCGGCAGCGTTTCCCGAAGGGCTGTATCTGAGCACCCTGATCGTGGAAGTGACCGCGCTGTGAGCACGGTGAAAATCAGCCGACTCCAATAGCCGGCGCAATTGACTATTCATCGCCAAGCCGGTCGCGTGCTACTCATGGAAGCGCGCTCGCTTCTGCACGGGAGGACAGGTATCTATGGGGAAGAACACTGCGCGTGCTGGGTCGGGAGCTCTTCGACCCGCCGCGTGCTCCAGCGCGGCGGCCGCGCTCTTCCTGGCGACGACCCCAGCCTGGGCGCAACCCGCGCCGGCAGGCGCACAGCCACCTCCGCCGTCACCGCCCACAACCCAACCCGCACCGCTGCCTGCCAGCGAGGCTGCGCCCGCCACGACCCAGCCGGGCGCTGGCTCGAGCAACGGCTACGGATTGACGGCGGCCCCCGTCGGAGCCGCTACGGAACGTCAGGGGCTGCCGCGCTTCGCGCCCATCATCCGTGGTGGCCTGCTGGTCGGTGGCAGCGGCACGTGGAAGTCGTCGTGCGACGGCAACAATTGCGATAGCAGCTCCACCGACTCGCTCGACTACAGCCACAAGGTAGCCTTCGCGGTCAGCGCCGATTTCCTGTGGCGGCTCGGAAGCATCGTCCGCCTCGGCCCCGGCTTGATGTACGTGGGCGGCGAGTCGGTGAAGCTGGAATCGGGTCGCGTCCTCTACCCGAACAACAAGTCCGACCCGAGCATCGGCTCGGACCTCGCCATCGACGCGGTCCTCGAGTTCGCCCCACAGGTCGCCGACACGGTGTGGCTGGCTCCACGGCTGCAACTCGGCATGGGGGTGCTCTTCCCCGGTGGCGATCTGAACGACTACTACGACTACCAGAAGAGCTACTGCACGAACTCGGGACAACTCGACGGATGCGACTCGGTCGGCAACGCGAGCGTCGGATGGCATGCCGGCGTGGGCTTCGGCGTCGTCTTCAGCGTGAGCAACTCGGTGCGCCTGCGGGGCGATGTGTTCGCGCAGTATTACGCGTTCAAGCTGTATGGCGTCCAGGTCAAGCCTCCGGTCGACGCGAAGTACGCGGAGAACATCGCGAGCACGCGCGGCTTCCTGTTCTTCGGCATCGAGTTCTAGCTTCCAGGGGCTACGGGAATAGGAACAGCGATGAAACGAACCTTGATGATTGCAGCAGCAGCGCTTGTCGTGTCGTGCGCAAGCTACTTCCTCAAAGGCGCGAAGGAATACCGCGGCGGACCGCCACCGGGAGCCATCGCAAGCTTCACCGCCAAGACATGCACGGCGACGGCAACCGGCGAGAAGATGGGCGGACCCGAGGGTACGTACTACCTCGCGAACACCACGCGGGGGCCTGCGCTCTACGAGCTCGACGCCACGGGTCAGGGCTCCGCCATCACGAACTACTGGCGCGATGCCGAAGGGCACCACTTCGCGGCCTACGTCCGCGGTCACCAGGCGTGGGAGTACGTGCTGCCCGACGACCGCTCGAAGCCCGGCGTGCGCAAGGTGTTCCTGCAATACCAAATCCAGGGCACCCCGGGCGGCTTCCGCATCGAGGGGCAGCCCACGGCCACCTGCCCGCTGGTCAACCCGCAGGCGGCAGCGACACCCGCCGCACCCACCGCTTCAACGTCTGCGGCGCGGCCGCCCCCGCCGCCGCCGCCGGCAGTCTCCACGAGCGGAGTGGACGGCGGCGCGCCCGTCGCCGAGGGCGGCGCGCCTTCCCCCGCCCACCCCCAGGGGATGATCTGCGTGCCCGGCTCCACCCAGGAGTGTGTGGGCAGCGGCGCCTGTCACGGCGGGCAGCACTGCCTGAGCGACGGCTCTGGCTACAGCCCGTGCGACTGCGGCAAGAAGACAAAGTAGTCCGGCGGCTCAGCCGGACAGGTGGGCGTTCGCGCCCTATGCGCCCCTTGTCGACTAGAACTTCCGGCTAGCGATCACGCGGGGTTATGGCGCCGCGCGCCAGCGGCGCCCGTCGCATGCCGGAAGCCGCCCGCCCGGGGATCTGCTATGTGAAGCACTTCGTCGCATGGCAGAGGACCTCCCCCGGGTGCTCCGTGCCGGTCGCGCTGCGAGGCGCGCGGCGGCGACCTTGCGCTCCCTGGTCCGTCCCAGCACCGCCGGCGCGCTGTATCTGACGCTGCTGTCGGGGCTGACGTTGGTCGCGACGCTCGGCGACGATCGAATCCAGGGCGTGCACGTGCACAGCGTGCACGAGCTCATCGCCACACACTTCCGCGGCGACGTGCTCAAGGCGGCCGGGCTGGTGATGGCCTTCGCCCTCCTGGCGGGGCTCGCCGGCGGCGCGCTCGCAGGCGTGCTGGTGCGGCTCCGCGATCGCCTCGCGGCGCGGCCGTCGCGCAGCACCGGCTCGCTCGCCTTCCATTCTCTGCTGCTGCTGGCGGTCGCGCATGCCGTCTTCTGGCTGCACGATGTGGCCGTCCGCCCGCAGCTCTACGACCAGACGCTCTACGCGCGCGGCGGAGCCAAAAAGGCGCTAGAACTCCTGGTCACACACGACCTTGGGCCGCACGGCGTGCTCACGCTCGGCCTGCTGGCTCTCGCGCTGTGGCTCGCGCTCCCCCTCAGGCCCTGGGCGGAGCTACCGAGCCGCGTGAAGCTCCGCCTGGCAACGGCACGCTCGCCGCTCGCGGGCACGCTGCTCAAGCCGCCGGTGCTCGCCGCGAGTGCCATCACGCTCGCGCTACTGGCGGTCGGCTTCGTCGACAGCGTCCCGCGGCGCGTGAAGCCCAAGGGCTCGCGGCCCAACGTGCTCATCGTCGCCGCCGATTCGCTCCGCGCCGATCGCATCACGCCGCGCATCGCGCCGCACATGGCCGCCCTCGCACACCGCGGCGTCCGCTTCGAGCGCGCCTATGTCCCGGTGCCGCGCACCTTTCCGTCGTGGGTCAGCATCGCGACCGGGCTGTATCCGCACCATCACGGCGTGCGCAACATGTTCCCGCGCTGGGAGGAGCGGCAGCGCGATCTGCACGCGATGCCGGAAAGCTTCGCGCACGCGGGCTACCAGACGGCCGTGGTGAGCGACTTTGCCGGGGACATCTTCCGGCGCGTCGACCTCGGTTATTCGCGCATCCACACGCCGACGTTCAACCTGCGCGAGCTCATCCGCGAGCGCACGCTCGACGCCGAGACGCCGCTGTTGCCGCTGTTCGGGCTGCGCGCGGTAGCCAGCCCTGCTCCCGAGCCTGCACGAGCTCCACAACGCGGCCAACGCCTCGTGGGTGACGAGGGACGCCCTCGGCGAGATCGATCGCGCCGACGGGCGCCCGTTCCTGGTCACGGTCTTCTACTCGACCGCGCACTTTCCCTACGCGGCGCCGGCGCCGTACTACTCGCGCTTTGCCGACCCGGCCTACCGTGGCCGCTTCCGCTACGACAAGGCCGAGCTGCTTGGGCGCGAGAAGCCTCCCGACGCCGCCGACGTGAAGCAGGTCCGCGCGCTGTACGACGGCGCGGTCGCCGCCGTGGACGATGCCGTGGCGGACCTCCTCGCCGGACTCCGGGCACGCGGGCTGGAGCGCGACACGATCGTCGTCTTGACCGCCGACCACGGCGAGTCGCTGTACGAGCCCGGCCGCGGCCAGGGCCACGGCGACCACCTGTTCGGCGAGGAAACGACGAAGGTACCGCTGATCATCTACAACCCGCGCGCTCCCGGAGCGCACCGTGTTCCCCAGGTGGTGCAGAGCACCGACATCGCCCCGACGCTGTGCGCGCTCGCCCGGGTTCGCTGTCACCCGGGCATGGACGGCCGTTCGCTCGTGCCGTTGCTTTCGGGCCGCACGCTGCCGCCGCGTCCGGCTTTCGCCGAGACCGGGCTCTGGTTCACCGGGTCGATCCCCGAGGTGCCGCCGGGCCTGAGGCTTCCCTACCCCGATCTGCCGCACCTGAGCGAAGTGCTGCCCGATCACGACAACGAGATCGTGATCCGCAAGCGCTACGAGAAGCTGACGGTGACGGCCAAGCACCGCATGATCGAAAACGAGCGCTACAAGCTCTTGTACATCCCGACGCGCGACGGCGTGAAGTGGCAGCTGTACGACGCCATCGCCGACCCGGAGGAGCAGCACAACGTCCTCGGCCAGCACCCCGAGGTGGCGAAGAAGCTCGAGCGCCGACTGTGGCGCTGGATGCTCCAGGATCGCCGCCTGGAACGACGCACGGGCTACCTGCTGCCGCGCCCTGGCGCCTTCGGTGGCGGCGAGACGGATCACGCCGTCACGCTCGGAGGCTCGTGAAGCGGAGCGAGCTCGCGGTCCGCGCGGGGATCGGCCTGCTCGGTGTCGGCGCGCTCGCCGCGATCGTGAAACTGCGCGAGCCGGCCGTCGCCCGGGCGCCGTCGGTGTCCGCTGCGCCGGCATCCGCATCCGCGGCGCCCAAAGCCCGCGAACGGCGTTCAGGGGACCTGGCCGTGGAGCTGCGCCTCGTCGATCTGCTGGACGAGGCCGTGTACGACGCGCCGAAGCTCTCGAAGGCGACGGCACACCTCGAGTACTGGCGCCGCATGCGCTCACCCTACGTGGGTCCGGGCGGACCGCTGGGACGGGTCGTGCAGGAGGTGAGCATCGTCGGCGAGGGCGGTGCCCACCAGTTTTCGATGGGCCTCGGGCACGGCAAGGTGTGGAAGCCCGATCTGCACATCTGGAACATGGCCGAGGGCAGCTTCTACCAGCGCGAGGCGATCCTCGCGCCGCCGCCGGCGCGCATCCGCTATCACGTCACCCTGCCGCCGGGTGCGGTGTTCGAAGCGGCCCCGGCGGCGATCGGCCAAGCGGCAGCCGTGCGCTTCGAGGTCGCCGTCAAGCGCCCGGGACATCCGCGCGAGGTGGTAGCCCGCCGCGAGGTGAAGGGCTCGGGAACGCGCCGCTGGCAGGATTTCACCGTCGATCTGTCTCGCTTCGGCGGACAGACGGTCGATCTCGAGCTCGGCACGGCTCTCTTGAAGCCGGGCCGGGCCACGCCGGTCGCCCTCTGGGGTACGCCGGTGGTGCTGGCGCCCGGCGCCAGCGATGTGCCGATGAACGTGCTGTTCTTCGTGGTGGACGCGCTGCGCGGCGACGCCATCGCGCGCACCCACGACGACGCCACCGATCAGCGCATGGCCCACGCGAAGCACCCGCCGTTCGAAGCGTGGCTGCCGCGCATGCCGGAAGTCGCGCCGAACCTCGACAAGCTAGCGGACAGCGGCGTGATCTTCACCCAGGCGTTCTCTGGTGCCACCTGGACGCGGCCCGGCACGATCGCGATGCTTACCGGATCGCGATCGGGGGATCTCGGCCTGGGCCCGCTTTCGCTGGTTCCGCCCAAGGCGGAGCTTTCGCGCTTCTACCGCCGCCATCCGCCGTTCCTGCCGCTCCTGCTCCGGCCGTACGGCGTCACCACGCGTGCCATCGTCAACAACTTCTACATGGCGGGCTACGCCGGCGCGGGCGTGGACATGGGTTTCGAAGGGGTGGTCGACCACCGCTACGAGAACGAGGACACGAAGCACATCGCCGACGACACCATCGCCTGGCTCGGCAAGAACACCCGGCGTCGCTTCGCCCTGTTCGTCAACTTCGACTCGCCGCACTCGCCGTACACGCCGCCGAAGGGCGCGCTTCACGCCATCCCGCCGCCACCGCGCGCACCGGCCGACCCCATCGTCCGCAAGTACCTGGCCGAGATCCACAAGGACGACGCCGCCATCGGCCGCGTCGTCGCCGCGCTCGACAAGCTCGGCCTGCGCCAGCGCACCTTCATCGTGGTCACGGCCGACCACGGCGAGACGCTGTCGCGCGATCACGACGGCGTGCCGCTCAAGCTCGAAGGCGGGCCGCCCATCTCCGGCCGCTTCCACCATCTGTCGACCATCTGGCAGGAGACCACGCGCGTTCCGATCATCATGAGCTACCCCGCCCGGCTGCCCAGGGGGGTGCGCGTGAAGACGCCGGTGCAGACGACCGACATCGTCCCCACCATCCTCGATCTCGCCGGCATCAAGGAGCACCCGCGGATGGAGGGCCGGTCTCTGGTACAGCTGGCGCGCGGCGGGCACGAGCCGGACCGCCCGGTGATCACCGAAGGGCGCGGCACACGCTCGATCCAGGACAAGGGCTTCCGGCTGATCGTGCGCGACCGCGTCGCCCAGCTCGTGCGCGAACACGGCCAGAGGAAGAAGCTGCACTACGAGCTGTACGACCTGTCCGACGACCCCGGCGAGCGCGTGAACGTCGCACAGGCTCACCCCGACCTGGTCCAGCGCCTGCAGTCGGAGCTCCAGAAGAGCATCCAGAGCGCGGAGGCGAGGAGCGAGAAGAAGGCCACCGGAGGCCTGCCCAGCCTGCGGTTGCGCTTCTCGGGAGCGGGCGCGGCGCACCGGGTGGAGGGCAGCATCCGCCCGCACCAGCGCGAGGGGGCGACACCGGCCAAGCTCTCGGCCACGCTGGTCGGTCTATCCGCGGCCTCGCTCAGGCGCTCCGGCAGCTCGCTCCAGCTGTCGTTCAGCACCAGGCCCGGCGCGCTGGTCGGCGTCGATCTCGTGGTGGATCCGCCGACGACGGACCTGTCCTGGCAGTTCAAGCTGGACGGCAAGCCCTGGCCGGCGACACGCGTCTACGCTGGCGGCTTCGGCCTGCGCGCGGAGAACCTGGCAGACGGCGTCCAGGGCCCCGCGGGGCGCCTGCGCGCCGGTGCCGACATGCAGCCGGAGGTGGACCCGGAGCGCGATCTCGGCCTCTTCGTCACGCGTGATCGCGTCGCCCACGAGGTCGAGCTCGAGAACGTCGCCGCCGCCTCGCAGGAGACGATGCAGCTCATGAAGGCGTGGGGCTACGTGCGCAGCGGACAGGACCGTCAGAGCGGGAAGTAGCCTCGCGAGCCGCTACGCGAGCACCGCGCGGGCGCGCGCGGCGGGTAGACATGTCAACGTGGCCCGGCGAGCTGCCCGCGCGGGCGCGGGCCGAAGCACAGCGAGCGCACGTGGCGCTGGCGCGGCTTCTCGCCCTCGTGGACCGCGTACACGGGGCCGAGCGCACGCCAGGGCGAGCAGGGCCAGCCCTTGGCCGGCGGCTTCACCCGGCGGCGCCGGGCCGGCTCCGCAACGCGGCGGCGATGCGGAAGCGATGCGCGGATCAGCTGCGGCGGCAGCCTGATGATCGCGGGCTGGGCGAGCGCTGGAGCGCGCGCTGCCTCGCTCCCGGCGGCGTGCGGCGCTCCAGCGGCGTGCTCCGCCGCGCTGGAGTGGACGGTAAAGCGGGCCGCCGCGACGAACGCGAGGCAACCCACGACAACGGCGGAAACTGCAACAATCGGTCGTGCCATGCGCGGCGCCCTAGCGAGCGGCGTGCCGTTCGCCGATCCGCCGGCTTTTCCCGACGGATCGCCATTCCGGAGCGCTCCGGGGGGGTGGCGGCGCCAGGTCCCGCCAGTGGCGGCCGCCACCCCCGAGGTTGAACGCGGGAGGCGCGTGTGGGCAGATCCCCCGCGATGAAACCCATCGCGGAGCTTCCGGCGGAAGAAGCGCGTGGCCTGTCGGGCCTCTTGTTCGATCTCGACGACACGCTGCTCGATCACGGACGCCTCGGCGAAGCGGCCTACTCGGCCCTGTTCCGCCTGCGCGAGAGCGGGCTCTCCCTGGTGGCGGTGACGGGGCGCCCCGCTGGCTGGGGTGCGCTCCTGGCGCGGCAGTGGCCGATCGACGGCTGCGTGACCGAGAACGGCGCCGTCGCCCTGTACCGCGAAGGCGACGTGCTGCGCCGGCTCGACGCGGTCGACGAACAGGAACGTCGGCGCCGCCGCCTGCGCATCGCGGAGATCGTCGCGACCCTGCAGGAACGCATCCCGGAGTTGTCGCCCGCCGACGACGTGGACGCGCGCGTCAGCGACTTCACGTTCGATATCGGCGAACGCAGGAAGCTCCGCGTGGAGCTCGTCGACCAGGCGGCGGAGCTTGCCGCGGAGCTCGGCGCGCGCACCACCCGCTCCAGCGTACACCTGCACGTCACGCTGGACGGCGCCGACAAGGCATCCGGCACGCTCGCCCTCTTGCACCACCTGAGCGGCCTGGACCGCACGATCGCGCGCTTTTGCCACGCCTTCATCGGCGACAGCCAGAACGACGAGGCGTGCTTCTCGGCCTTCCGCACCACGATCGGCGTCCAGAACCTCAGCGGCCGCCCCACGGTGCCGCCGCGCTTCGTGACGAGCGCGGCGTACGGCGCGGGCTTCGCCGAGGCCGCGCGGACGATCGTGGAACGGCGAGCGCGCTAGCGCTCCGCCCGGCCGTCGACCTCGCGGGGCACCAGACTGTGCGCCAGAGCCACGAGTTCCAGGCGGCTCTTCACGCCCAGCTTGCGCATCGCGCGCCGCACGTGGACGCGATACGTCGTGGGCGCGATGCCGAGCGCATAGGCTGCCAGCTCGTCGCTGTGCCCGATCGCGGATAGGATCACCGCCTGGCGCTCGCGACGCGTCAGCCGGCGATCCTCGGCGGTGTGCGGCGGGTTCTCGTGGGCGACGAAGAAGCGCCGCCCGTCCGAATCGAACACATCGACCAGCGACCACTTTCCAGCAAACAGCCCCTGCCACAGCTCCAACGCGCGCGGCGTGTCCCGGCGGAACTCACGGCTGCGCGCACGGTCGACGGCGCGCACGGCGGCCCTGAGATGATCCAGCGCGCCGTCGCCCGCCTGGGTCGAGGCGTGCAGCAGTTTCTGCCCGCTCGCGTCGAAGATCGCCTGCGCCGAGTCGAGCGCCAGCTGCGGCGTCGGATCGTCGAGCACGCGCCTCAGGCGCAGCGCCGCCGCCAGGTGCACGGCCACGCGCTGCCACACGTGCCGCGCGGCAGGGGGCACGCTGCTGTGACTGTCCTGCCCGCACATGATGCACAGCGCATGACCGGAAGTGTCGGCGCCCTGGATGTTCAGACTGTCGCGGATGCCCAGCGGATGCATCCTGCGGAGCGTACAACGCATCGAGCATCGACAGGTCCAGCCCCCATCCCGCCATCGCCTCGGACGTGGTCTGGCACGCGAGCGTGCTGTGGATCGTCGGTCCGGTGATCGGGTTGTCGCGGGCCACAGCGTCCGCCTCGAGGAACGCCTCGACCAGCTCCTCCTGGTGCGGCATCACGCTATGCCCGACCAGCGAGAACGGCGGCGGATCCGGAGAATATTGCGCCACCAGCGCGCTAGCACCGAGCGGGCGCGCTGCTTCTGCGATGCCCGAAAGCCATTCTTCGCGATTGCCGCCGAGGCGGTACGCGGCCTCGAGAACGGACAGAGCCGGCTCGCTCCGCACCGCTACCCGCTGCTCCTCGACGAAAGACCCGGTGTCCCCATACGATCCGTCCAGCAGCATACCCTAGCCGGAGCGCAATCGCATTTGCCGCCCGTGGCGGGCGTCGCTATGCCTCCGGGCATGAGCGACACCGACGAGCTCGTCGCACTCCGCCCAGCAGCACCTGTACCCGAACTACCGCCAGCCGCCGCTGATCATGGATCACGGCCAGGGCTGCGAGCTGTGGGACAAGTCGGGCAAGCGCTACCTCGACCTGTACGCCGGCATCGCCGTCAGCACGCTCGGCCACGCCCACCCCAAGCTGGTCCAGGCCATCGCCGAGCAGGCGGGAAAGCTCCTGCACACCTCGAACTACTTCTACAACGAACCGAACGTGCGCCTGGCGGAGAAGCTGTGCGCCCTGTCGGAAATGGGCCGCGCCTTTTTCTGCAGCTCGGGCGCGGAAGCCAACGAGGCGATGCTCAAGCTGGCGCGGCGCCATTTCCACGCGCAAGGCGAGACCGACCGCTACCGCGTGATCGCGTTCAAGAGCTCCTTCCACGGCCGCACCATGGGCGCGCTCGCCGTTACCGGACAGGACAAGTACCGCGACGGCTTCGGTCCACTGCCCGGCGTCACGCACGTCGCGTACGGCGACGCGGCCGCCGTACGCGCGGCGATGGGGCCGGACGTCGCGGCCATCCTCGTGGAGCCGGTGCAGGGCGAGGGCGGCGTGGTGCCGGCCCCCGACGGCTTTCTAGCGGAGCTCCGCGGCATCGCCGACGAGCGCGATGCGCTGCTGCTCGCTCGACGAGGTGCAGACGGGCATCGGCCGCACCGGACGCTTCCTCGCCTGCGAGCACGCCGGCGTGAAACCGGACGCCGTCGCGCTGGCCAAGGCGCTCGGCGGCGGCGTGCCCATCGGCGCGATGCTGTGCCGCGAGAAGCTCTCCGGGGCGCTTCCACCGGGAAGCCACGGCTCCACCTTCGGCGGCAATCCCCTGGCCTCCGCCGCCGCACTCTGCCGTGCTCGAGACGATCGAGTCGGAGGGCCTGGTCGAGGCAGCGGCCAGGAAGGGCGAGCACCTCGCCGCGCGTCTGGCCGATCTCGCCGCGCGCCACGAAAGGCACGTCGAGGCTTCGCGCGGACAGGGGCTCCTGCAGGCGCTGGTGCTGCGCGAGAGCGTGGACGCGCGCGCGCTGCTCGGAAAGCTGCGCGACGCGGGCGTGCTGCTCACGATCGCCGGCGGGCACGCCCTGCGCTTCTCACCGCCGCTGGTGGTGACCGAAGCCGAGCTCGACGAAGGCGTCGCCGTCGTCGACCGTACGCTCGGCGAATTGTGACATTTTGCCACGTTTTTGTGGCAAAATGTCACACATTTGAGCCGTCTGGGGATGCCCCACGCGCTCCCACGTCGCGGCGCGGGCGCCGTGCTCGCTGCCGCTGCGCGCGGCGCGGGGCCCCAAACGCGGCCGCTCCGCGCCCGCCCGGGGCCCCCACCCGGTGCTGCGGCGCCGCTGCAGGGTGGGCGCACGCGGCGTTTCCGGGCTAGAAGGCGGCGTGACACGGCATTTCCTCGAGCTGTCCGATCTGGGCCGTGACGGCCTGCTCCGCCTGCTGGACGCGGCGGACCAGCTTCCGCGAGGGGCGCGGAACCCCGGATGCGCCGCGGCCTCTGACCGGCAGGTCGGTGGCGCTGGTGTTCGAGAAGGCCTCCACGCGCACCCGCATCTCGCTGGAGGTCGCGCGTCGCAGAGCTGGGCGGCCATCCGCTGGTCGTGACCAGCGCGGGCTCGCAGATGGGACGCGGCGAGCCGATCGCGGACACGGCGCGCGTGCTGTCGCGCATGGTGCACGGCGATCACCCTGCGCACCGCGGGCCACGATCGGCTGCTGGAGCTTTCGCGAGCACAGCAGCGTACCGGTGCTCAACGCGCTGACCGACAAGAGCCACCCGATGCAGCTGCTGGCCGATCTGCAGACGGTGCGGCGCGTGCGCGGCAGGCTCGAGGGTCTTCGCTACGCCTGGATCGGCGACGGCAACAACATGGCCAATTCCTGGATCGAGGCGGCGGGGCTGCTCGGCCTCGAGCTCCGGCTGGCCTGCCCGGAAGGCTACGATCCGGACGCCGGGCGAGCTCGCGCGCGCGAAGGAGCGCGGCGGCAAGGTGGAGGTCGTACGCGATCCGCGGCAGGCGGCCGAAGGCGCGGACGTGATCAGCACCGACGTGTTCGCGAGCATGGGGCAGGAAGCCGAACAGGCCGAACGCCTGCGCGCGTTCGCGGGCATGCGCGTCACCCAGGCGCTCGTCGACGCAGCCTCGCGCGAGGTCGTGGTGCTGCATTGTCTGCCCGCACACCGCGGCGAGGAAATCGACGCCGAGGTGCTGGAGGGACCGCGGAGCTTCGTGTGGGATCAGGCTGAAGCGCGGCTGCACACGGCCAAGGCGGTGCTGGCCTGGGCGCTCGAAGAAGATGCATGAGGTGGAACAGCACGGCGGGACCGGCGCGACGGTAGGCCCCGTCGCCAGGCCGGTGGCGTGCGCGAGCTGCGGTTCGCCGGTGGATCCGCTGCGCGCCGCGCGGGTGGCGATCTTCAACGATCGTTTCCGCTACTTCTGCAGCAGCGAGTGCCGGGACCGCTACGATCCGGTGGCAACGCGCACGCCGCTTCCGCGCCCGCGACCGAGGCGCCCCGGCGAAGCGCTGGGTCGCGCGCAGGCCGTAACGGTGCGCGAGGACCCACGGCACGACACGCTGTCGACCCGGCGCCAGACGGCCGAGGCGCTGGCCGACGTGACGGAGGATCCGGTGGACGCGCTGTCGGAGCCGCTCGATGTCGCGGCGGCCCATGAAGCGGTGCTCGCCGAGCGCGAGGACCCCGACGCCGAGCCGCTTGGGGCTCCGCCGGTGATCGCGGACGACGTGGTCGCACCGACGGACATCGGCTCGCTGCTGCTCGCGCTGGCGATGCTCGGCGGCACGCTGGCTGTCGCGCTGGTGCTGGCCGGCAATTCCGGCGTGGCCCAGAGCTCGCGCGTGGTGGTCGTGCTGGTCGCGTGCGCGGCCCTGGTCGCACAGTACGTGATGGGGGAACGCGATCCCATCGAGCCACATCCGGCTGCGTTGCTGGCAGCGCCCGTGACGGCAGCCGCGGCGGCGCTGGGCGCGCGCGTGCTCGGCCACGCGCACACCAGCCAGGCGCTCACGCTCGCGGGTGTCGTCATCGCGTGCGTGGCGGCCACCGTCTGGGTGATGCAGCGGGCGCGGCGCGCCTTCGACGTGGAACGGGAGCACATCGCCGCCGAGCTCGACCAGCCCGGCCATCGTGTGGTCGGCGACGAGGTGGTCGAGGCGCGCGCCGCCGATCTCAGGCCCGGCGAGGAGATCGTGGTGGAGGCAGGCGAGACGGTCCCGGTCGATGCGACCGTGGCTGCGGGCAATGCCAGCGTCTCGCCGTGGCTCGGCGCCAAGGCCGTCGAGCAACGCGGCGAGGGCGACCCGATTGTCGCCGGAGCGCGCGTGCTCGAAGGACGGCTCCGCGTCGTGGTGGGCTGGGCCGGATACGATCGCGCGTGGATGCGGCTGACGAACGATCCGCGGCGCCGCGCGGATCTGCTGGCACCGCTCGCGCGGGTCGGCAGGCTGGCGGCGGAACGCGGCGCACCGATGGCAGCCGGTCTGGCGGCGCTGACGGCGTTTGCCGCAAACCAGACGGCCCTCGGCATCGTGATGTTCGCGGTCGCCGCGCAGGCCGCCCTGGCAAACGCCGGCGTCGCCGGCATCGGCGCGCTGCACGTGGCGCGCAGCGTGCTCCTGTCGCTCCGGCGCGGCGTGGCGTTCCGTTCGGCGGACGCGCTCGATCGGGCGGGCCGCATCTCCGCCACGGCGTTCTGCGCGCGCGGCACGCTGCTACTCGGCGAGCCCGAGGTGGCGAACATCGAGCCGTTCGGCCCGCACGACGCCGAGCGCGTGCTGGCGCTGGTGGCGGGCGCGGAAAGCGGAGCAAACCACGCCGTGGCAAGCGCGGTGCTGCGCGCAGCGCGCGCGCGCGGAGTGCGCCCCGACGGAGTGCGCAGCCCGGATGTGCAGCACGGCCTGGGCGTAACGGCCGTGGCCTCGAATGGGCAGCCGCTGGTCGTCGGGAGCCGCGCGCTGATGCTCAAGGAACGCATCAGCGTGGCGACGGCGGAGTCACGGATCACCGATCTGGAAGCGATGGGGAGGACGGTGCTCCTGGTAGCGCTGGGGGGACGGCTGATCGGTGTGGTCGGTTTGCAGGACGGACTCCGCCCTGGCGCACGCGCCGCGGTGCAACACCTGCTCGACGTGGGCGTGGAGCCCGTGCTCCTGTCGGGGGACGCGCGCGAGACCTGCGAGGCGCTCGGACGCGCGCTCGACATCGAACACGTGCGCCCGGAGCTCCTGCCCACCGAACGCGGCGAGGAGATCCGCCGGCTGGCGGACGGCGGCGCCACGGTGGCCGTCGTCGGACGCAGCCCCGGCGACGACGCCGCGCTGTCGGCTGCGGATGTCGCTATCGCCCTCGGCGCAGCGGGTTCGAGCGCGGGCGAGTGGAGCGTCCAGCTCGCGTCGGACGACGCGCGGGACGCGGCCTACGCGGTGCGGCTCGCGCATCGCTGTCGCAGCGAGGGAAGGATGGGCATGACCCTGACGCTCGGCCCCGGCATCGGCGGCGCGTTGGCGGTGGCATTCGGCGTCGCCCCGCCCAGCATCGCACCGATCGCGGCGCTGCTCGGCACGCTGGCAGCGGTCGGGCGGCTGCGCGCGCGGGCGGAATAGCGCGTGCGCGTCGATTGGCGCCGCGGAGCTGGCTCGCCGGCCAGAGTCCCGCTACGGCGCGGGCCGGCGCGGTGTCGCTTGACCTCCGGCTCGCCGGGCGCGATAGAAATAGAGTGAAGAGCGGGGAACAGCGCGCTGCCGCGGTCGGAGATTCGCCGAAGGCACCCGACGTGGAGCGGCTGCGCCGCGAGCTGGACACCTACATGTCCAAGCACAACCTCCGCTCCACCGAGCAGCGGCGTCTCATCATCGACATGTTCTTCGATGCCGCCGAGCACGTGACGATCGACCAGCTTCTGGAGCGGGTCCGTTCCTCCGACCCGCGCATCGGCTACGCGACCGTGTACCGCACGATGAAGATGCTCAGCGACGGCGGAATTGCACACGAGCGCCGCTTCGGCGACGGGTTCACGCGCTACGAGCTCGCCGACGACGAAGCGCATCACGACCACCTCATCTGCATCGAGTGCGGGCGCATCACCGAGTTCGAGGAGCCGCTCATCGAGGAGCTGCAGGAGCGAGTGGCGGCCCGGTACGACTTCCAGGTCGAAAGCCACAAGCACGAGCTCTACGGCGTGTGCCGGGATTGCCAGAAGAAGGCGAACCAGAAGAAGAAGCGGACCCACAACTGACCGCGGTCACGCCATCGGGTTGCCGATGCACCGCCGGCGGCGTATGCCTTCGAGGCTGCAACAGCGAGGGAGGCATCTGTGACACGACGCACACGCTATTTCTGGGGCATGTCCGCGCTGCTCTGCGCCCTGGGCAGCGCCGCGGCATGCGGGTCCGGAAAGTCGAACGGGGGCGGCGGGGGGACGGGCACGCCCTCGTCCGCGGGCCCCTACGGCAACCGTACGCAGGTCACTTCGAGCGCACACCTCGACAAGCTCGGCGCGCAGGTCGACGTGGTCCGCGACCAGTGGGGCATGGTGCACATCTTCGGCAAGACTCTGACCGACACGATGCGCGCGCAGGGCTACATGGAAGCGCACGATCGCGCCGGGGAGATCGAGTTGTTCCGGCGCGTGGGCGAAGGGCGGCTGGCGGAGCTGTTCGGCAATCTGGACGCAGTCGATCGTCGATCAGGACATCGCCTACCGCGTGCTGGGCTTCACCCAGACCGCGCAGAAGTTCTACGCTGCCCTGCCGGCCGGTTCCCAGGAAAAGCTCGTCCTCGACGCTTTCGCCGACGGCGTCGACCAGTACTTCGCCAAGCTCAGGAACGGGACCGAGAAGCTGCCAGCAGCGCTACTCGCCTGGAAGGGCGACATGTTCACGCCTTTCACCCCGGTGGACGTAATCTGCATCGCTCTTCTCGAAGGAGACGACCAGGGGTTCACCGCCGATCAGGACGTGGCGACGACCCAGCTGGTCGACGACATCCGCAGCGTCTTCAACACCTCCTCGAGCGATCCCGCGGTCGTGGCACGCGCCGGGTTCATCCAGGACATGTTGCGCTTCGCGCCGGCCGATCCGACCACGCCGATGAAGGGCTTCCCGGACGACCCCATGAGCAGCGCGCTCCGGATTCCGGCCCCCGGCACGCCCAGGGCGCTGCCCCGGAGCCTCGCGAAAAAGCCGGCCAAGCCGAAGAACCCCGTCATCTCGCGGAAGGCGCTCGACGCCACCAACGGTTTCCAGGCAGCGCTGATGCGCGTACGGAAGCTGATGGGCGTCCTCGGCGGCCGCGCTTCCAACAACTGGGTGGTCGGGCCGTCGAAGACCGCCAGCGGTCACGTGCTGGTTTCAAACGACCCGCACATGACGCTGAACTCGCCGTCCATCATGTGGCCGGTGCACGTATCGGCCGAGGACAACGGCCAGGGCAAGCCCTACGACGTGGCAGGCGTCGAGGTACCGGGACTACCGGCCGTGGTCATCGGCTTCAACAAGAACGTCGGCTGGGGGCTCACCAACGCCTACTACGACCAGTCCGACGCCTACCAGGAGACGATCGCCCAGGACGGCAAGGGCGTGATGTTCAAGGGGCAGGAAGTCGCGTTCCAGACCCGGAAAGAGACCGTCAAGATCCACGGCTCGCCGGACTACACGTTCGACGTGCAGGTCGTGCCGCATCACGGCCCGATCATGCCGGACATCGTGAATCACAAGGTGCAGCCCACGGCGGCCGGCGGGAACGCCATCAGCATGCGCTGGGCAACGCTCGAGGGAGGCAAGTTCCTCAACGCACTGCTCGGACTGAACCAGGCCGAAAGCGTGGACGAGGCGCGCAGGGCGCTGCTCGACTGGGACCTCGCCTTCTTCAACATGGTGATCGGCGACTCGAGCGGCAACATCTACTACAGCACGCAGTCGCTGGTACCGGTGCGCGACAAGCGCGCCTTCACCTGGGATCCGACCACCTTCACCGGCACGCTGCCCAACATGGTCGAACCGGGCGACGGCACGGCGGAATGGACCGGGTATCTGGACGAGCGCTACGTGCCGCACGAGAAGAATCCCGCCGCGGGCTACATCGCGACCGCCAACGGCGACCAGATCGGCGCCACGCTCGACAACGACCCGTCGAACGCGACGCTGCCGGACGGCACCCCGATGATCCTGAGCGCCGACTACGCCATCGGTTTCCGCGTCGGCCGCATCTACAAGCGGCTCGCCAGCGCCGGCAACAAGATGACGCTCGACACCATGGCGAACATCCAGGCGGACGTGAAATCGCCGCTCGGCTCGCGCCTGGTGCCACGCCTCCTCACCGCGCTCCAGCACGCCGAGGAAGAGAAGACCACGCCGGGCTCGCATCCGGACCTGACCGCGGACGTGAAGAGCGCGGGCTACGCGGCCGCAGACATCCCCGACATCATCAACACATTGACGAAGTGGGGAGCGGACTCCGACTACGACGAGGAGTCCGGCATGAACCCGGATGACAACAGCCTGGCGACCGACGCCAAGGAGGCGAACGCGGCCAAGGCGGACCTGATCTTCAACGACTGGTTCGTGCGCGAGCTGAACTACGTATTCGGCGACGAGGACCAGCTCCTGAAGAAGGCACCCGACCGCGACCACCAGATCAAGGCCTACCTCCGGATGGTGACCGCTACGCCGACGGACCTGGCGACGTACGACGCCAGCACAGGCCAGAGCGCCCTGTGGGACGACATGAACACGCCCAACGTGGTCGAGACGCCCGACGAGCGCATGCTGATCGCGATGATCACCGCGACGGCGGATGTGCAGAAGGCACTCGGCAGCGACCGGAACGGGTGGCGCTGGGGCAAGCTGCACACCATCACCCTGCCGCCGTGGCTTCCGCTGTGGCAGGTCGCCATTCCGTCCGCCAACGACCCGCACTTCCCGAAGGGTTTCCCGCGGCACGGCGGGCTGTACACGGTGGACGTGGCCAACTACCCCGCCCTCCGCGATCTGACCCAGAAGCTCTTGTTCACCTACGCGTTCGGTCCCGCCACGCGCTTCGTGGTCGAGCTGGACCCCGCTGGTCCCAAGGCGCGCCAGGCCATCCCGGGTGGCGCGAGCGCGGATCCGAGCAGTCCGCACTACGCCGACGACATGGAGCACTGGCGCCGCAACGAGAACCACCCGATCCCGTTCAGCAAGGACGACGTGGCTACCGACAGCGCGGAGAAGGACAACGGCGAGCACATCCTGCTGACGCCCTGAGGACGATCTACGAGGCGAGCACGCCGCTCACGTCGATCACGCGCGCGTCCGTCACCACAACGTCGCACGCGACGTCGTGCGGTGTGCTCGGCACCTCGGCGAGCAGCTGGAAATCGAAGGCGACCACGACCGAGCGCGCAGGCGGGCACACGTCGGGCAGCGTCGCGTCGTAGTAGCCCGCGCCGTATCCGATGCGATGACCGTCCTCGGCCGCTGCGAGCGCGGGAACGACGACCAGATCGAGATCTCCGCGTCGGGCTGCAGGCGCATCGGGCGGCGGCTCGCTGAAGCCGCGCCCGCGCTCCTCGAGCAGCGACGCATCGTCGACGCGACGGAAGCCGGTGCGGTAGCCGCCGTCCGAATTGTCCATGAACGGGTAGTAGACGGCCTTGCCCGCCTGGCGCAGAGCGGCATCGAGCGCCCTGAGGTCGACCTCGTGTTGGGCCTGCATGGGCCAGAACAGCGCCACGCTCCCGGCCATCGACAGCAGCGACAAGGCCTCCAGCCGCTCGACAATCCGCGCGCTCCTTTCGCCGAGAGCCCGTGCGGAAATGGCGAGTCGCACGCCGCGCATGCGGGTACGGAGCTGTTTCTTGGCCCGCGCGCGGAGATCCGCGAGCGCTTCGGGGTCGATGTCCGGCACTACTGCGGGTTCTACCACCCCACAGAGCGGGCGGTCCGGCCCGCCGGAACACACCTTGTCCGGGCGGGGCACTGCCGCTAGGCTTCGCGGCCACCCATGCGCATGCGGAGCGTCCACCCGAGGCGCTGCCAGAAGTCGCGACGAGGAACGACCGGATGAAGACGGTCGCCATCGTGCCGGCGTACCAGGCCGGGGCCAGCGTAGCCCGCGTGGTCACCGGTCTGCTCAAGCTGTGGCCGGACCAGCCAGGCAAGGCCGCCGTCATCGTGGTCGATGATGGCTCGACCGACGACACGGCCGAGCAGGCGCGCGCTGCCGGCGCACATGTTGTCCGTCATAGCGAGAACCGCGGCAAGGGCGCCGCGCTGCGTACCGCTCTCATGGAGGCGCTCGAGCTCGGCGCGGAGATGGCGGTGAGCGTGGACGCCGATGCCCAGCACCCGCCCGAGGAAGCGCTGCGCCTCGCGCTGGACCCTGCGCCCCCCGACGCGCTCGTGCTGGGCGTGCGCAACCTCGGGCGGGACGGTGCGCCGCGAGCCAACCGCATCTCCAACGGCATCTCCAACTTCTTCCTGTCGCTGTTCTCGCGGCGACCGCTGGCCGACACGCAGTGCGGGCTGCGCCGCTATCCGGTGCGCGCATCACTGGCCCTGGACGCACGGGCGGACGGCTACGCCTACGAGGCGGAAATCGTGCTCAGAGCTGCCCGCGCAGGATGGAAGATCGCACAGGTGCCGGTGCGGGTGCTGTATCCGGACGAGCGCATCTCGCACTTCCACGTGGTCCGGGATCCGGCCCGCATCGTGGCTCGCGTGGTGGCCACCCTGGTGAGCGCTCCGGGCCCACGATGAAGGGATTTTTCGGCCGCCACAAGAAGAAGCTGATCGCGCTGGCCCTGCTCGTCGCAATCCCGCTCGTGGCGCATGTCGCGATCGGGCACGCCGCGCGGCTCACGCCTCCCGCGATCACGCTGCCGCACGAGAAAGTCACCCATCCCCGCCCCGGGCTGCGCGTGATGGGGCGGGACTACGCCAGACGGCGCGGCAGCATCTTCGAAGTGCGGCTCGTCGGGACCCCGACCGAAATCGGCTACTCGCACTCCACCCTGCTCTATCCCGAGATGGTCGAGAACGAGGGTATCGTGTGGAACCTGTTCCGCGACTACGTCCCCAGCAGCGTCGCACGCACGCTGCTCCTGGACCTGGCGCAGTTCCGCTACCGCCACCTCGACGAGGACATGAGCCTGGCACGCAAGCGCGAGATCGCGGCGCGCGCGGCCGGCTTCTCGCCCGATCCCTACAAGCAGTACTTCGATACCTACCAGCGCTTCGTGTACCTGGATGCGCTGTACGACATCTCGCTCTCGTTCGAACATTCACCGCTCATCGGCTGCACCACCTTCGCGCTCACCGGCAAGGCCGTGGCGGGCGGCGGTACGCTCCTGGCACGCAACTTCGACTTCGAAGCCGACGACATCTTCGACACGAAGAAGGTGGTCTTCCTCGTCGAACAGAACGGCAAGATCCCCTTCGCATCGGTGGCCTGGCCGGGGCTGATCGGCGTTCTGAGCGGCATGAACGAAAAGGGGTTGGCGGTGGTGGTGCACGGCGGGCGCGCCGGCCAGCCCCGCACGCACGGCGAGCCGGTGGCGCACGCGCTGAGGCGCGTACTGCAGACGGCGACGACCACCGACGAGGCCATCGCCGCGCTGGCCCAGCACGAACCGATGGTGAGCCACATCGTGATCGTGGCCGACGCCCAGGGGCACACCGCCAGAGTGGAGCGCGTTCCGGGGCGACCCCAGTACGTTCGGCGCCTGGGCGAGAAGGCGACCGTAACGAATCACTTCGAAGGGCCGTCGGCCTCGGATCCGAAGAACATCGCGGTCCGGAAGAAGACCTCGACGCTGCCCCGGCGGCGGCGCGGCGACGAGCTGCTCGCAAAGCTCGATCACCCGGCCACCGTGGCGGACGCCGTCGCGCTGCTCCGCGATCGCCGCGGCGTCGGCGGAAAGAAGCTCCCGCTCGGCGACCGGCGCGCTATCAACGCCCTCATCGCCACCCACGGCGTGGTGATGGACACCACGCATCGCACGCTATGGGTGAGCGAAGCTCCGCATCTGCTCGGCCGCTTCATCGAGTTCGATCTGCGGCGGTTGCTCGATCCGCATTTCAATCCGCTGACGGACGAGCCGCCGCTCACGGCCATCCCTGCCGACCCGCTGCTCCAGAGCGGCGCCTACGCCCGCTGGCGCAAGCAGCACCCCAAGCGCCACGAGCTCCCCGCGACCGCCCGCTAGTGCCCGCCGAGGCCGAACCAGGCGCCGCCACAAGCCAGGGCGAAGGCGACGGGCGCGACGGCCAGGGCGAACACCACGGCGATCGGCGCGGTCACGGACAGCATCGCCAGAACGGCCGCGATCGCGAGCCCGGCGCCCATAGCCGGCTCCAGCACGCTGGTCGCCGCGCTGGCCCGCGCCACCAGATAGCCGGCGATGGGAAAGGCCGACAGGATTGCCGACCCGATCAGCACGAGTGGGCCGCTCGAGCGCACGTCGGCCTCGTCGGCCATCGCGAAGTCGATGCCGATGCGGTGCCCGGCGAAGACCGCCAGCGCGATCATCGCGATCATGACGCCCATCGTCACCAGCGTGCCGATGGCGATCCAGTGCAGCATCAGCGGCCGGTCGCTGCGCTCGAGCGACCGGCGCATGGCGCGCAGCGACGGCGGCTCCGGCAGCGTCGCCAGCACGCGCCCCGAGAGCGGACCCGAGAAGGGACCGGACGAATCGGGACGCGGAGCCACGTCGCGCAGCGCGATCCACGCGAACATGCCCATCGCGCCGAGCATCGGCAACGCCACTACCAGGAAACCCGGTCCGCGCCCGAATACGATGTGATCGTACAGTCCGTGGAGCAGCATCGCCGACAGCCAGGCGACGGAGAACCAGCGCCCGCGGCTCTGCCGGCCGCTGCCGAGCGCGTAGCCCCACATCCCGGCGAAGAACAGATGCGCGGGTGCGCCCAGCGCCTCGCGGGCCAGAGCCAACGCACTCCCGGGTCCGGCCCACATCGCCCACACCGCCTCGGCACACGCGAAGCCGGCGGCGGCGGTCGCTGCGTAGGCCAGGCCAAGCCTGGGACCGCTGATGTGCCGCGTGCGATACATCGGCCACACCACGAGCACCTTCAGCGCTTCCTCGAGCGGCGCGGCGAGCAGGAACGTCGCCATCAGCGCGCCGGCCTCCCCGACGCGAGCGGCCTCGAACCCGAGGTCCGTCCAACCGAGCACCAACCGTTCGACGTACATGGCGAAGGCTCCCGCCGCCACGCCGCCGATCGCCACGTACACCGCAAGCCGCACCGGCACGTGGCGGCGACGGCTGATCCGGCGCCACAGCCACGCCACGATCAGGAGCGGCAGCGCTCCGACAGCGACGCTCGAGAGGACCCGCAGCAGCATCAGTGTTCCGCTACATGAAGGAGCACGACGTGGCTACGGACCAGGAACCGGGCTCGCCGGTCGCGGTCCACTGACGTGCTTCGTCCAGCCGGGAGGCAACCACTAGAAATGCAGTCCGATCACGCCGGTCAGGCTGACCGCAGCGCCGATGCTGGAGCCGTCGGCCTTGTATACGTCGGCGGCCGCCTGCGAGGTGGTGCTCGATTTGAGCTTGGCAGGGTCCACGCCGGGGCGCGTGAGGCCGAGCATCTCCCCGGTCAGGTTCGCGCCCACCGAGAACATCGGCGTGATGTAGAAATCGAGGCCGGCACCGGCGCGGATATTGTAGCCGGTGATGCTCACGCCCGCGCTGTTCAAGTCACTGCCGAGATTGCCCGCGCTGAACGACCCGAGCGAGGCGTAGCCGCCGGCCAGGGTGAAGTAGGGCTCCAGGTTACCGAGGGGAATGTGCAGCCCGACCTCGCCGTCGAGCGTCCACAGCTGCCAGTCGCTGAAGTTGCCCATGCGGAAGCGAGCACCCAGCGTCAGGAACACCAACCGGAAGCCCAGCCCGCCGCCGTACATCAGGCCGGTCTGCGTCGACTTGACGACGTTCGCGTCGACGAGGTTGTTCGCCTTGAACGTCTGCAGGCCGAGGTGCTCCATGCCGATCTCGCCGTTCAGATAGAAGAACTCGAGCCCGCGCCCCGAGTCCTCCTTCTCGGACTTGTTGAGCTCCTGCTCGGTCTGCACTTCGGACGAGTTCTGGTTTTCCTGCGTGGTGGACGGCGGCGCGAGACCTCCCGCACTCATCCCACCGTTTCCGTCGGCAGGCGGCGGCGTCGTCTGCCCGTAGCCCTGCGCCAGGACGACCCCCGGAGCCATTGCTGTCACCCCCAGCGCGACCAGACCGGCAAGGATCTTCATGGAGCCGATCGTAGCAGGCCGGCCCGGCGGCGCCCAAATGGGCGGAATTCATGCAATCAACGCCAGGCGGGGACGCGATCGAGCAGGCGGCGCTCGCCGATCTCGCCGCACAGGGCTTCGAGGCCGGCGCGGTCGGCCCCGCGCCACTTCATGTCGCCGAGAGACTCGTCGAGCGCTACGTCGGTGCGGAGTGTGGCGAGACGGCGGTAGAGCAGCGCTTCCGTTCGCTTTAGAGCGAGGTTCTGCGCGAGCGCGGCGGCGCCGCGGACCTTCACGTCCCAGTCGGCCTCGCTTTCGGGGATGGCCTCCAGGTGCTCGTAGCGGGCGAGCACCGCGGCGGTCGACTTGGCACCCCAGCGCGGAATGCCGGGCAAGCCGTCGGCGCTGTCGCCGACCAGCGCGAGGTAGTCGGGGATGGACGCAGGCGGCACGCCGAAGCGCTCCGCGACACCGGACTCGTCGGTGACGCGCCTGCGCATGCGATCGAGGCACACGACCTTCCGGCCGCGCACGCACTGGGTGAGATCCTTGTCGGGCGAACAGATAACGACCTGCTCGACACCCTGCGCGTCGGCGAAGCGCGCCGCGGCGGTGGCCAGTGCGTCGTCGGCTTCGAACTCGACCATGCGCCAGCACACGATGCCGAGCGCCTCGCAGGCGCGTTCGGCGAGCGGGAACTGGGACAGCAGTTCCGGATCGATGCCCTCGCCCGTCTTGTAGCCGTCGAACAGCTGGTTGCGGAATGATTCGATCACGTGGTCGAAAGCGCAGCCGACATGCGTGACGTCCGGTTCGCGCAGCAGCGAGAGCAGGCTGGCGAGGATCCCGCGGGTCGCGCCCACCTCGTGCCCGTCGGCGACGGAGGAAGGCGCGCCGTAGTAGGCGCGGAACAACTCGTAGGTGCCGTCGACGAGATGGAGCTTCATGACCCGCTTCGCGCGCCGGACTGCGCTAGCCTGAGCCCGAGCGGGACCTGGCGGATTTCCGGCAGGTAGAAGTTGCGGAAACAGGAGCGTGCGATCTCCTGCTCTGTCAGGAAGCTGCCGCCGCGCGCGACTCGATGGCGACCGTCGAACCAGGGCTGGCTGTAGCCCTGGTACGGCTGCGACGAGAAGCCCGGATACGGCTGGAACACGTCGGCCGTCCACTCCCACACCCCGCCGGCCATGTCCTCGACGCCCGACGCGGCAGTGCCTTCGCCAACCTCGCCGGGCAGCGTGGCATCCAGGGTCGCGAGCCCGAGATTTGCGGACGCACCCGGGGCGTCGCCCCAGGGCCAGCGGTTCTTCCGCCCCCGCGCTGCGTCCCAGCTCGCGGCATGCTCCCACTCGGCTTCGCTGGGCAATCGCGCGCCGGCAAAGCGCGCAAAGGCCTGGGCCTCGTGCCACGACACGTGACAGACCGCGCGCTCGGGCTCCACCGGGCGCACGCCGCCGAGCGAGCGGCGCTGCCAGCCGTCGCCTGTCTGCTGCCAGAAAAGCGGGGCCCGGACGGCGTGCTTCCGCCTCCACTTCGCCCCTTCAGGGGTCCACAAGCGGTCGTCTTCGTAGCCGCCCGCGCGCATGAACTCGAGCCACGACGCGTTTTCGACGGGGCGGCGCATGATGCGGTAGTCGACAAGCGTGATCTCGCGCGCGGGCCGTTCGTTGTCCCAGGAATCGGGATCGCCGTCGACGCCCAGCACGAAGCGCCCACCCGCCAGCGGAACGAAATCGCGCTCTGCCGACCCAGGCTGTATCCGCGGCGGAGCTGATTCCAGGTAGAGCTCTCCGAGCAAGCGCACGACGCCGATGATCTCGGCGTGCTGCCGCTCGTGGTTGGCGAGGAAGCGGAACACGTAGCCGCCGCCGAGAAGCTCGTCCCCGGCATCGAGATCGGCGCGCTGGAGCAGCGCCAGGGTGCGCTCCCGCACGTGTTCCGCATAGGCGAAGAGCTCGACCGGCGTTGCCAGGCGACGGCCGCGTTGCTGCTTCACGCTCTCGAAGGAATCGAAAAGGTCATCCAGCGAGGCATCGATGGGCGGCTCGCCGCCCGCGCGGCGCAGCGCCCAGCACTCTTCCTGCCAGGCCAAGTGCCCCACGTGCCAGCCGATAGGGGAAAATAGCGGGTCGTACTGCCGCCGCAGCTCTTCTTCGCCGAGCCCCTCCGAGAGGCGCAGCGTCGTCGCGCGCGCCGCTTCGAGCGCACGCGCGAGCTCGGTCCGGAGATTCACGAAAGCGCCACCCGGCGGGGCGGCGAGCCGCGCTCCACGACGAGCAGCGTGTCCGTCGGCACCTCGGTCCAGGCCGTGCTGTCGTCCAGCGGCTCGGAAGCGATCACCACGCCGGGCGCCAACGGCGAAGGGCCGGCCGAAAGGAAGAGCGACGGAGCCTCCGCGCCCAGCGAGCTGCGCGCCGCGACCAGCTGCTCGCCATCACTGACGAGCAGGGTCAGGAGCGCCTGCGTGTCCGCCTGGCGCGCGAGCTCCGTGACGCGCGACAGCGCCCCCTGACGGCATCAGCAAGCCGCGTCGGTGCGGGGTCGAAGCGAGCGTATTCGTCGAGCAGCACGGCGAACACGTGCTCCGAGTCGGTATTGCCGCGGAGCCGCTCGTGCGATTCGTCCCCGAGCGACTCGCGCAGGCGACGCGCGACCTTCCTGTCGAACGCGCTGATGAAACCGTTGTGCAAAAAGGCGACCCTCCCGGCAGCGAACGGCTGCGTGTTCGCGAGCGACAGGCTGAGCGGATCCGTGGAGCTGCGGACGGCGGCCAGCATGCAGCCCGAACGGGCCGCGCGGCAGATGTGCCCGCGGTTCACGTCCGCCCAGATGGGCGCTGTCGAGCGATACAGACACGGCTCGGGGTCGCCGTCGAGATACCAGCCGGCGCCCCAACCGTCGGCGTTGACGAGGGCGCTCTGCAGCTTCGGCTCGTAGCTCTGCCTTTCGAGTGAATGGGGAGGCGCTTCCACCAGCGACGCGAGCGTCGCGGTGCGCCCGAGGTAGCCGAGCATGCGGCACATGGCCGGCCATGATAGGCGCGACGGCTTCGATTCGCAGCGTTTTGACTGGAAAACAGCCGGGTTGCACTCATACTGCGCGGGACCTATACGACAATGCCGCGCAACCTGACCACCCGGCGAAGGCCGCGAGTGGACCGAGGGGTTTTTCATGTTTAGTTACCGACAGCCCGCTGGATCGCGCCCACGCACCCACGCGGAAGCGCCACGACCGCCTGACGGTGGACGTCCATCTCCAACCGGGCTCGAACTCCACGATCGCCCGCGACGTGCTCGAGGGCCTGGGCAACTCGCCGAAGACACTGCCGCCGAAGTACTTCTACGACGACACCGGTTCACGTCTCTTCGATCGCATCTGCGACACGCGCGAGTACTACCAGACGCGAACCGAGCATGCCCTGCTCGAACAGGTCGCGGACGACCTGATGGGTGGACTCGAACCTTCCGATCTCATCGAGCTGGGTAGCGGCGCTGCGCGCAAGACGCGTGTTCTGCTCGACGCGGCGGGCCGCGCGGGAGTTCGTTGTCGGTACGTGCCGTTCGATGTGAGCGAGAGCATGCTGAGGGACAGCGCAACCAAGCTGCTCTCCAGCTATCCGTGGCTCGGCGTCCACGGCATCGTCGGCGACTATGACCGCCATCTGGGCCAGCTCCCGCCGGGCGATCGCCGCTTGGTGGTGTTCCTCGGCAGTACCATCGGCAACTTCGCTCCCGACGAGGCCGTGCTGTTCCTCACGCGGGTCGCCCGACAGCTTCATGCGGGTGATCGCCTGCTGCTCGGCACGGATCTGGTCAAGGACCACGCGGTGCTCGACGCGGCCTACAACGACTCGGAAGGCCTCACGGCGGAGTTCAACAAGAATGTGCTCCGCGTGCTCAATCGCGAGCTCGGAGCGAGCTTCGATCCGGCCCGGTTCGAGCATGTGGCCTTCTTCAATGCGGAGCAGAGCCGCATCGAGATGCACCTCGAGGCCCGTGAGGCGCACCGGGTGCGGATTGCGAAGCTCGACATGGACGTGGGCTTCGAGCGTGGCGAGTCGATCCGGACCGAGATCAGCCGCAAATTCACCCGGCAGAGCGTGGCGGACCTGCTTGCGGCGGCCGGTTTGGAGCTGATCGAGTGGCACACGCCGGAAAACGGCTATTTCGGGCTCTCGCTGGCGCGGCCGCGGTAGCTGACGGCCCGTCACCTGTGCCGCCCGGACCCATCGGGGGGCTCTGCGACGCTATCCCCTCTTGCGCTCCCGTGCCGGTGCGGGAAGAATGGCGCGCACGCGTCGTGAGGGGCGCGTCACACCTCAAGGCTTTGTCATGCGCTCCGTACGTACCTATCTCTTCCTGACTGCTCTCGGATTCTCGGTCGTGGGCTGCACCCTCGTCACCGAGGTCGACCGCAGCAAGATCAATCAGCCCGATGCGTCGGCAGCCGGCGGAGCCGCGGGCACCGGCGGCACGGCGGGCACTGGCGGAACCGCAGGCACCGGCGGCACGGCGGGCACTGGCGGCACGGCGGGCACCGGCGGCACGGCGGGCACTGGCGGAACCGCGGGCAGCGGCGGCACCGCGGGCACTGGCGGAACCGCGGGCAGCGCGGCGGCACGGCGGGCACCGGCGGCACGGCGGGCACCGGCGGCACAGCGGGCACCGGCGGCACAGCGGGCACCGGCGGCACAGCGGGCACCGGCGGCACAGCGGGCACTGGCGGAACCGCGGGCACCGGCGGCACGGCGGGCACTGGCGGAACCGCGGGCACTGGCGGCACGGCTGGCACCGGCGGCGCGGCGGGCACCGGCGGCACGGCGGGCACCGGCGGCACGCGACGCCGGCACCGGCGGCACGACCGACGCCGGCACCGGCGGAACCGACGCGGGAACCGATTCCGGCGCCAGCGACGCCTCCATCTAGAGCCGATCTCACGGCATGGGCTTCACGGACACGTCGAGCACGTGGTCGCTCGAGCTGCCCTGACCGCACTGCACGGACACGAGACCGTACTCACCCACCGAATAGCCGGCCGCCGCGCCGTCGCACGATACGCTGGTCGGTTTGCCGAGGAGCGGCGCGACGGCGATCAGGTGTGGTGCTGAAACGCCGGGATCCGCGCGGAACTTCAGCTCGAAGTTCCCCTGGGCCCGGTCGAAGCCAAAGCTCTCGGGCCAGCCCGCCACGCGTGCCGGCCGCACGCGCGCGAGCGCCTTCTGCAGAGCGCCTCGTGCCGTCCAGCTTCCGCTGGCCGCGTCGTGATCGAAGCAACCCCAGCTGCCCTGCGATTCCTCCTTCCACAACCAGAAGAAAGATGACGCCCCGTACTCCTCCTGCAGCTCGCTCTGCCAGGTGATGTAGTCACCGGCAACCGCGAGCCCCGGGTCGAAGCCCCACTCGGTGATCACGAGCGGAGCGTGCCAGGCGTCGGCTTCGCGGCGGGCGTTGTCGTTCGAGCGGCGGAGGTTCTCCTTGGTGAGCTTGGCCGGCACGGAAGTGAAGGCGTAGGTGTACACGTGGGGTGCGTACGCGCTCATCGGGCCCAGCGGCGTGGACGGCAGCGACGCCTTGTCGGTGAGGTTGCGCGTGACCGGCGGCTCGAACAGATACAGCTTTTCGGGCGCTGCTGCGCGGATCCGCGCGTAGGCTGCGTCGTTCAGCCGCTTGATGCCGGCGTCGTCGGCCTGCGGCTCGTTGAAGATCTCGAGGCCGACCACCGAGGGATCGTCCTTGAAGCGGTCGATGACGTGTTCGGCCATCGTGACGAAGCGCTCGCGGAGCACGGTACCCTCGGCCGAGGCACCGAAGAAGGTGCTGAAGGCGTCGGTTACCTGCTGGCTGAGACGCCGATCGCCCAGATCCGTGAGCGGTCCGCCGAGGAGCTTCGTCGGCGGTGGCTGTATCGCCCAGAGCGGGGCTCCGTCCTCCCCGATTTCCTTGGAGTACGCGTCCTGGTGCAGATCGAGCAGCACGACCAGCCCCGCGGAGGCTGCGTCGTCGACCGCCTGGGCCACGCGATCGAGATAGGCCTCGTCGAAGCCTCCGTCCGCGCTCGGCTCGACGCCGCTCCAGTTGACGGGAAGCCTGAGCGCGTCGAAGCCGAAGTCACGCATCCTCCCAGCGTCCGTGGCGTCGAATACCGGGATCGCCTCGAGCGGCTGCCGGCCGTCGTCGAAGCTCACATCGAACACGCCGTCGACGCGCGCGTTGACTCCGCGGAGGAACACGACGCGCCCCTTTGCATCGACGAGCTGTCCGCAGTGCACGCCGAACGGCGCCCCGCTCGTCGGAGGTTCGCTACAAGGTGCCGTGCTTCCGCGCTTCGCGCCCACACTCCCGGACGAACAGCCGAACAGAAGCGACGTCGCCACGAGACAGATCGAAGCGCGCGTCATACGTGACTTTCTTCGCATCGTGCGCCACAATATCATTGGGCAGGACGCGTCGGTCGCGGCGGCGAGCAACGCTTCCCGACTGCGTGGAATGCCCTTCGGCAGCCCCAATGTCCGTCGGTCCGCACAAAGCCTTCCATCTGTATCGCCGCGAGTTCCTGGCCCTGCTCGGCACCTCGGCGGCAGCGAGCCTTTCGCCTGCGCGGGCGCTGGCCAAGCCGGAAAAGGCCCCATTCAGGCAGCTTGATCTGCACCTTCCTGGCTATGCCGACCTGGCTCGCCGGGCTCTGGTGCTGGTGCCCGGAAACCTCGACCCCGCGCAGAAGCACCCCGCCGTGGTGCTCTTGCACGGATATGGCCAGGCGCTCCACGGCTCGCGCACGGCGACCGAGGCGTGGCGCGACGACTACGGTGTGGCGCGCGCGTACGGCAGGCTCGACCACCCACCGCTGAAGCGCGTCTTCCACCACGGCCACTATCTCAGCGACTCGCGACTCGCGGCGCTGGACAAGCAGCTCCAGCAGCAGCCCTTCGAAGGACTGGTGCTGATCTGTCCGGTCACGCCCATCCCCTACTTCCACAAACGATCGGGACCCATCTTCCGGAACTACGCGAGGTGGGTCGACAAGGTGCTCCTGCCCCACGTCCGGACGCGGGCGCCGGTCAGCGACGACCCGAAGCGAATCGGGCTGGCCGGGGTGTCGATGGGCGGACACGTCGCCATGGAGCTGTTCTTGCGCAAGCCCAAGCTGTTCGGTGCACTGTCGCTGATCCAGGCCGAGCTCACCCGCGGGTCGGCCTGGCACTACTCCCGACGCCTCGAGTCGACGCTCAAGCGCGTCGGTGCGCGCCCGATCCAGGTGGTCACGTCGACGCGCGATCACTACCGCTACGCCAACGAGCTGTTCCACCGCCAGCTCGCCAGCCGGGGCGTGGCCAACAGCTTCCAGGTCGACTACGGCCCGCACACTTCGAGGTGGATGGTCGAGGCCGGTTCGATCGAGACGCTACTCTGGCAGGATCGCGTGCTGCACGCGCCGGAGCCGCACGAGCCGGTGCCGGAGAGCCCGGGTGTGGCTGGAACGCCACACTCAACGTCGCAGGCCTGAGTCGGGTGTCCTGCCGCGGCGCGTTGTCCGGCGGTTTTTGACGGCCGCCACAAGCTGGCACACCCTCTGCTTGTCCCTTCTCCGGAAGACCGATGCAGCTGAATCCGTTCCAACCGCTCGGCGCGACCCTTTTCGGGGCTGCCCTGCTCCTTTGCGCCTGCTCGAGCAGCGTCACCGACGCCTCCGGCAGCGCGCCGCTGAACCCCGAAGGACCCGTCGCGCACAACGCCGCGGAGGCGTTCCCCGACGAGCCGAGCGGCGTGCCGGCGCTGTCGAACAGCGAGATCCTCCAGGCCTGCCTCGCCGCAGCCGACTGCGTGCCGAACCAGTACACCCAGGAGCAGATGCTCGGGCTCGTCCAGCTGTGCGTGCACGACGTGACCTTCTCCGCGGAGCGGGCGATCCCGATGAGCGGCTTCGCCAACAACAACGAGCGAGCCGAGTACTTCGTGAAGTGCACGCTCGATAACGCCGGCAACTGCCCGAGCGTCGAGGCGTGCCGCACCGAGCGGCTGCCCGACATCAGCTGCCAGGAAGACGGCTGCCGCATCCCGCGCGATACGGCCTCCAAGGTCACCTGCAACGGCGACATCGCCACCCTCGCGATCGGCGCTGCGAGCACGCACCGCGACTGCTCGCGCGCCTTCGCCCAGTGTGATCCCTCGAGCCCCACAGGCTGCACCGACCGCCACTACACCAGCTGTCCCGAGGGCGTCACGAAGGCGGATCGCTGCGACGGCGACGTGCGACTCGGCTGCGACGGCGCGGGCCAGGTCAGCTATCACGACTGCACGCGCATGGGCGGCAAATGCGGCGCGACCCCGAGCGGCGCAGAGGGTTGCGTCTATCCGGACGTGGACCCGGCCTGCCAGGCGAATCCTGAACCGGACCCTCGGTGTGTCTCGGGATCGATCCAGATCTGCGTCAACGGCCAGCAACTGACGCAGGCTGCACCGGGGGTCTGCAAGTAGTCAGCGTCGCCGGCGCATTCCGACCAGAAGCACGAACCCGGCGAGCGCGGCGAGCAGAGCCCCCAGGCCGTGGACCCCGGAGCGCGGCGCGATGTGCGCGCCGCAGCCGTAGGCCGGGCCTTCGTTGCACACGTTGCCGTTCGCGCCGCTGTTGGGATTGGTGCCGTCCTTCAGCTCCTTTATGTCGGGCACGCCGTCGCCGTCGCTGTCGATGGGCGGATTCGCCGACTCCAGGGTCTTCTCGGCGGCGCGCAGGCCGTCCGGGCTCTGGCCTCTCAGGCCCGCGCCGTACATCGACAGACCGAACGGCTTGTCCACCGTGTACAGGCCGCCGTTCTGGTCGCGGTGACAGAGGGTGCACGGCGGCGCGCAGGGCATCCCCAGGTCCTTCTGGAGCTGCCCGGGATAGGTGGGGCTCGCACTGGCGGGGCGGGCCGGAAGCAGTACGAAAACCGCGGCGAGCAGGCCGGCGAGAGCGGCCGGGCATCCTGACATGTTCCTGATATCCATGGCTCTCGCTCCGGTCACAGGTACACGTGCAGCTGCGCGAGCAGCTCGAAGGAATCCTGCTGGCGCACCACGCCGTCGAGTCGCGCTTCGAAGTGCGGCAGGAAGAACCAGAACGCGCTGAGCCAACCGCCGAAGCGCGGCTGGCCGAAACCGGGCGACTTGGCCTGCAGGGTGCTCTGTTCGTAGCCCTCGTCGACAACCTCTCCGGTGGCGTCGAAGTGAAGCCCCTGCACGGGCTCGTAGTCCGCCTGCAAAAAGCCCGCATAGCCCGGATCGTGGCGGGACTTGAGCAGCGCATCGCCCTCGGCCAGGACGACCACCTGCGGCACGACCGCCACGCGAGCGAACAGACCATGCGCCTGCCGCAGCGTAGGCTGGTCCTCGAGCGTGGTGATGTCCGCCTGTGCGTGGGTCACAAGGCTGCTGGCGCCTACCGCCGCCCAGTCCGCCAGCATCCATTCCAGGTACCCGCTGTAGCCGCGCTCGCGGAAGCGATCGGGATTGATCTGGTAGTTGCCCGCGATCGCCATGATCTCGCCGCGGAACACGTCGCCGTTGTAGGCGAAGGCCACGCCGTGCTGCTGCTCGGATTCGCGATCCGTGCGCGTCGCCGCGCGCACCCACATCACGTGCTCGGGGATGCGCACGCCGAAGGGCAGGTTGATGCGGCCGGCGCGCAGCAGATACTTCTCGTTGGAAAACGCCCAGCCCAGCCAGTGCGTGCGCGATATCAGGTTGAACTGATCGCCCTGGTTGGTCGTGATCTGCGCAGCGCGCGTGTAGGCAAACTGCGCCGGCACCTTCGCTACGCCGAGGCTGCCCTCGGCACGGAAGCCGCCGACCTCTAGCCCGCCGTACACGTCGGCCATCATCGGGAACGTCCAGAACGTCCTCTGCCCCGCTCTCTTCGCAGGGCGGATGACCGTCATGTGGCGGTAGCTGCCGCCAACCAGCAGCCAGTCCGGCGGTTTCAGGAGCCCCCACAGAAAGCCCGCCGAGGGGCTGGGGCCGGACGCCTTCGGTGGCGGAGGCGCCGGCTTGGGCTTGGGCTTGGCCGGCGCGCTGGTGTCGTCGTCGAAGCTGTCGAAGCTGTCGAAGCTGTCCGTCTTCTGCTTCGGCGTTTCCAGGCTGGCGGTCTGGCGGCCGTAGTGCATCCGCAAGAGCAGGTCGCCCTGGGCGCGGCCGTAGCGGGTCAGGAGCTCTCCGCCCGACGGGTCCATGTGGCAGGTCGTGCAGCCGCCGTAGCCGTGACGGATCATCCAGGGGTAGGCGTGGGCCTCCGTGCCCGCCAGGAGCACGACCAGCGCCGGGATGCACGCCAACAAGAGGCGCTGGAGGCGGCGGAAACCCTCGGGACCCCGACCGCACGAACGAAGTCGAAGCATTGCCGACTTTATCGTCCAGCCCAGGGTGCCGGCGCAAGCCCCGTCGACTACTGCATCTCGCGCAGCTTGAACTTGACCTTGATCTTCACGTCCGGGTGGACGCACACGCCCAGGTAGCAGGGCACCTCGATGCCGAAGTCGCGGATGTCGACCTCGGTGAGCCCCTGCACGTGGTAGTCGCTACCGGTGCGCTTGGCGCGGTAGCGGACGGTCACCGGCTTGGTGACGCCGTGCATGGAGAAGCGACCCACCGCGCTCGACTGCACGGTCTGCTTGTCCGCCGGCATCTTCAGCTTGCTGCGCTCGACCGTGAGGGTCGCGTTTGGGTACTTCTCCGTACCGAGGTAGTGCCTGAGGTGCCGGTCGCGAAGGGAAATACCTGTCTTCAGGTTCGTGAGGGGCGCGACGACGGTGAGCTTGCCGTCCTTCTCGGAAGCGCTGAGCAGGGAGGAGCGGCCGTCGATCTTCAAGCCCGCCGGTCCCACGGCGCGGAACTGCACGTCCGGATTGCCGATGCTCTCGAGCTTGGCTGCGGCGACCAGCGCCACGGTCATGAGAGCGACCAGCGCGGCCAGCGAGAGCAGCTTGAAGCGACGATTCATGGGCAATACCTGGGACGGGGAGGCAGCGGCGCGTATTCAGGACAGTCCGCTTCTATTGTCCTACGACGCGGGACCCGGAATGTTTCCCTGCGGCGCGTAACGAACAGCGCGACGCTGCGCCCCGGTCAGCGGCCAGCGGTAGGAAATATTCCGCTCGACGTGCCACCCGTCCAGTGCCGGCGGCTCGGCGCGGGCGAGCAGCACCCAGACGCCTCGTGTGGCCAGCCGCGCGCCTTCGACGAGCCAGTCGGCCGGGGCCAGCGTGGCGCGGGACACCGCGACCTGCCAACCGCCGGCAGCGAGCGCGTCGCTGCGCACCCGCTGCACGTCCACCTGACCGAGGCCCAGCGCGCCCACCGCACTGCGCAGGAACGCGACGCGCTTGGTTCGCGGCTCGACCAGCGTCACGCGGAGCTCCGGCTCGAGCACAGCGAGAACCAGGCCGGGCGCACCACCGCCGCTGCCGACATCGACCCAGCGCTCGCCCGGCACTACGCCGGCCGCCCAGAGCGTGACGGCGTCAGCGACGTAGAGATCGACCAGCTCGTCGGCGTCGCGGGCCGCAGTCGAGATCGACCCGCGCGTTCCACTCGACCACCAGGTCGAGCAGCTGCTCGAGGGCGGCGGAGGCACGCTCGTCCAGAGATGAGCCGAGCCCGGCGACCGCACGCTCGATGCGCGGCCGCCAGCCGGACCGTGGGCGGGAGAGCGGCACGGACGAAGGGATAGAACAGCTTGGCTGTCGCGCCCAGGCTCGATATCGACTGTCGGGCCGGAATGCGCTAGGAAGCCAGCGCTGGCATGACCGACTCGTCTCCCTCCCCTGGCCCGCTGGACCGGCTGGGGCCGCTGCTCCGGCGCGTCACGGGCAGGCCCGAACCAGTGCCCATCGAGGAGATGCCCGGCGGCGCCTCCACCCGGCGTTTCTTCCGCGTCGACCTCGGCGACGGGCAGAGCGCGGTCGCCATGTTCGTACCCGACGCCACGCAGTCCGACGAGATCGTCAAGGCGGACGAGGGCGGGCGCCGCTGGCCGTTCCTCGAGGTGCGCGACCTGCTGCACGAGCGGGGCGTCTTGGTGCCGGCGGTGCTGGCCGAGGCCTGCAACGACGGCTTCGTGCTGGTCGAGGATCTGGGCGAGGACACTCTGGCCCGCTACCTGGAGCAGCATCCGGACCGGCGCGAGCTGCTCTACCGCACGGCGATCCTGGACCTGGCCGCCGCCCAGCGCGAGCTCGCCTCGCTGCCGCAGGGCTCGATCGTGCGCGCGCGGGCCTTCGACGAGGACCTCCTGCGCTGGGAGGTGGATCACTTCCGCGAGTGGGGGCTCGAGGCCCGTGGCATCCACCTCGAGAGCGAGGACCACGCGCTGTTCGAGCGCGTCGCGGACCACCTGGCGCGAACCATTGCCGGCTGGAAGCGCGGCTTCGTCCATCGCGACTACCAGAGCCGCAACCTGATGGTGCGCGAGCGCGAGGACGGAACGCCGGAGCTCGTCTGGATCGACTTCCAGGACGCGCTGCTCGGGCCGCGCGTGTACGACCTGGTGGCGCTGCTCAGCGACAGCTACCAGACGTTCGATCGCAGCTTCGTGGAAGCGCGGCTAGACGAGTACGCGGGCGCGCTCGGGTTCGATGCGGCGGAGCGCGCCGCCGTCGGGCGCGAGTTCGACATGGTGACCGTGCAGCGCAAGCTCAAGGACGCCGGGCGCTTCGTGTTCATCGACCAGGTGAAGAACAACCCGTCGTTCCTCGAGTTCGTCGAACCGACCATCGACAAGGCTCGCGCTGCGCTGGGCCGGCTCGCCGACGACCCGGAGCTCGCGGCGCTCGAGCGGCTCCTCGACCGCGTGCTGGGGAGCTAGCCGAGCCCGGGTGGCGGCTCGCTGCCGTCGACCAGCGAAAGCCAATCGCCGGCCCGGTCGGAATCGCAGAACAGCAGCCAGGCGCGTTCCCCGACCGCCTGCACACACTCGCGCAGGATCGGCGCAGCGCGCGCGAGGTCCGCGATCGCAAGATCGATGTACGAGTAGCCGAGACCGAGCCCGTTGCCGACGACAGAGCCGGCCTGTGCCTTGACGAGCGCAGCGCCGATCGCGTCCTCGAGCGCGCTGCGCTCGGCGAGGCGCTGCTCGTCCGCCCGCCCGCCGCTGTCGAGCTTCAGGTAGCAGTAGAGCTCGCCGTGCCGCGAGAAGCGCCCCGAGTACAGCGGCAACCCCTGCAGGAAGGCCTTGAGCAGCTCCGGCTCCGACGTGGTGGCGAGCACAAGATCGTTCTGCGCGGCGACGTCGTCGGCGCGCTCGGGCTCGAGCTCGAACAGCGTCCATTCGCCAGCCCCGGCGCGGGCGTGGTGCGGCGCGTCCGGCAGACCGGCGAGGAGACCCTCGATGGCGGCGAGCACGGCCGACTGGATGTCCGCGAGCGGCAGAGTCTGTTCGTCGCCGTCGCCCACGACCTTGAGCGGCCCTCCCCGACCGAGCGGGGCGACATCGATGCCGCCGATCCAGTCATCCACGAGCTGGGCGCCGAACAGCGCATCCGCGACGCGGTCCGCCGTCTGCCGGGCGCGCTCGTCGCGATTCGACCCGAACGCCGGGTCGAACAGTACGAGATCGAGCAGGTGTCCGCGGGAGAAGCCGGCCCGGGCGCGCGCCTTTCCGATCTCGATACCGTCCGCGCGGAGTCCGGCCAGCGCCGCGTCGAAAGCGGGCAGCTCGCGGAAGCTCTCGCGTTCGGCGGCCACCTGCTCCAGCTCCTCGGCCGACCGCCGTGTGAACAGACCTTCCACGATTCGATCGGAGCGCCAGCGCCCGGCAGGCGTCAAGCCATGGCGCGCAGCTCCGCGGGATCGAAGCCGGATTTAACGCCGGAGCCGCGAGCGGCATTCGAGCTGTAGGCAATGCCGCGGCTCGAGCGTTTGGAATATGAACCCACGCGCCGCGCGCATGTCGAACCTGGATAGAGCTCCCATGACCACCCGGACCCTGTATCGCCCCGTCGGCTCGGCCGAGCTGTCGCAGATCGCGGCGCGCGGGTATCGCCGGTTTCCGCCTCGGCTCTCCGACCAGGCATACTTCTATCCGGTCCGGACCCGGGCCTACGCCGAGCAGATCGCGCGTGACTGGAACGCCCGCGGCAGCGGCCCGGGCTACGTGGCGCGCTTCGAGGTGTCTGCGGAATTCCTCGACGGCTACCAGGTGCGGGTCGTCGGTGCGCGGATCCACGAGGAGTACTGGATCCCCGCCGAGTGCCTCGAGGACTTCAACGACGCGATCGTCGGCAGGATCGAGATCGTAGCCGAGTTCAGGAACGCCGAATCGGCATCGGCCTAGCGTCGGCCCATCCGGACGACCTCGACGCGCACCGGGACCACGCCCGCGCGCAGCATCCCCAGCTGTCGTGCGGCCGCTTTCGAGAGATCGAGGATGCGCTTGCTGCTGCCGAACGGACCGCGATCGTTGACGCGGACGTACACGGTGGGGCCGCGTGGCTCGCGCGTCACGCGCAACACGCTGCCGAACGGCAGGCTGCGGTGCGCGGCGGTGAACGCGCCAGGATCGTAGCGATCACCGTTGGCCGTGTGATGACCGGCGAGCGAGTCGGCGTAGTAGGTCGCCTCGCCCGTGAGCACCCGGAGCGAGGGCGCGTTCGCATAGCGCGCGGCCAGCGAGCGCTCGGCAGGCTCTGCATCCGGCGAAACGCTGCGGGCGGCGCGGGCGTCGGGCCCCGGCGGTCCAAGCGCGGGATCGCCCGGTGCGCCGCCGCCGGGCGGCGGCTCGGCCATGCCGTACGGTGGGGGATCGCCGCCGTACGGCAAGGGCGTCTCCGGCACGTGCTGGCAGGCGAGGAGCAGCGCCGCCGGCACCAGCAGCAGAACCGGGCACGTCACGGGCATCGGCCCGGAGTGTGAAGCCAGTGCGCCCAGCTCCGCAAGTCTGCTGTGCTCAGCCCTGCGGGACCTTCGGGCGCTGCACGCTCTCGGGCACGTAGCGCCACACGATGAGAGCTCCCACGATCGCCGCGCAGCCCGCGATCAAGAACGGCAGATTGAAAAAGACCATGGCGAAGACGCCCGCTGTGAGCGGCCCCAGCGCCAGCCCCAGTCCGAACCCCATCGTGATGACGCTCATCTGGCGCCCTTCGCCACCCACTCGCGCGAGATCCGCGGCCAGCGCGAACGCCGGAGCGGCGATGCCGGCGGACGCCGCACCCTGCACAATCCGGAGCGCGGTGAGCTGTGCCGTCGAAGCGACCAGCCCGAGCGGCGCAGTGGCCAGTGCCAGGACTACCAGACCCCAGACGATCAGCGGCTTGCGTCCGATGCGATCGGAGAGGCGGCCGAGCGGGATCTGGAAGATCAAGCGGCTGACCATCAGCGAGCTGAACGCGACCCCGAAAGCGAAGGCGGTCTCCTCGAGCCTCTCGTTGAACTGCTTTTCGAGCGTGGTCATCATGGAAAACGCGGCCGCCATCACGAACGTTGCAGCACCCAGACCTAGGATGCCGGGAGTCAATAGCTTCCGATCGAAGAACGGCACCCGGCGCCCTTCCTCCATCGGGACGTTCGCGGGCGTGTCCTTCACCCACAGCTGCACCAGCAACATCGCGAGCAGCACGAAAGCTGTCCCGGCATAGAAGGCGGCGTCGAAACCGAAGCGATCGTAGAGGAAACCGCCGAGCAGCGGACCGCTTGCGAAACCGACCATGCGCATCGAACTGTAGACGCCCATGGATCCGCCACGGCTGTGCTTGACCGTCGAGGCGGTCATGATCGCCATCGAAGCGGGAATGGTGAGCGCCACGCCAACGCCCTGCAGAGCGCGCAGCAGGAGCAGGTGCGTGAAGCGCGACGCGACCGCGAAGGTCAGCGTGCCGCCCGCCATCAACAGCAGCCCCAGCTGGATGAACAGCTTGCGGCGGTTGAAGCGGTCGGTCAGAAACCCCCCCACGGGCTGGAAGACCGAGTTGACCAACCCGTAGAGCGAGATCAGGATGCCAACCCGGACGGTTTCCGGTACCGGGAACCACGGCGCGGGCAGCTTCGCGACGTACAGCGGGATGATCACGAACAGGATGCTGTTGCCGATCGCGTCGCCGAGGCGCGCCAGCGACAGCGCCAGCACGGCGGGATGGGCACCGATGCGCTCGGCAAACCCCGGCTGACCCGCGTGGGCCCGCTCGGCCAGGGACGGGTCAGGCGCGGCGGGCGGCATCCCTCATGGGTTAACGAGATCGCGGCGCGCAGGCAAACGACGCGACACGGCGCGTCTCGATCGCCCCCCGCATGGGCGGGCGTGGTGCTGCCCGGACGGCAGATCCAGCTAGCGACAGAGCTGTTGCCGGCGCGCCTGCTGGGCCAGCGAGCAGCTGAAACCGCTCACTTCACACGACGCCACCCAGCGCCCCTGGTGGCCGCACGCGGGCGCGCCTTTCTGCCAGCCCTCGTCCGCCCAGCAGTGCGTCGGATAGCCGAGGGTGGTCAGCGCCTTGCAGCCCTCGGAGACGACCTCGTCCTTGCGTGTCTGCTGGCCGTCGCAATCGTAGTCGAAGCTGCCGTCGCCGCGATGCTGCGCGAAGTAGCGCGTCTGGCCCGGATGTGCTTCGGGGTTCGAGTCGTAGCAGTCCAGCGAGTTGGCGACGTAGCCCGGCGGCTGGTGGTTCGCGCGCTTCATCACGTGCGGATCGCCGTAGCCGTCGTGATCGCGGTCGATGTACCAGGCCGGCTCGGCGCACGGCAGCGCGCGATCGTTGGCGAGATCGGTGAGCCGCCGCTCGAGCGGTTCCGCTACGTCGGCGAGCACGCTGTGCAGTCGGTTGTCTTGCTTCGCGTCGCTGAGCAGTGTCTCGAGCAGACTGCGGGTCTCGCACACCTGGCGCCCCGGCTTCTTCGCGACCAGCTCGCTGGACGCGCCGTCGAACGCCTCGAGCGCCTTCAGCAGCGAGCTCTGCTCACTGCTGCTGAATGCCTCGTCGGAGCGCGCCACGACGTCGCGGAGCTTTTCCGCACCGGCCGGCACCTTGTCGAGCTCTCGTCCTGCTGCGGTCTGCAGACCCAGCTCGCGCAGGCTTGCGATCGCGGTGCGGCGCGTGCGCGCTGCCGCCACCTTGCGGCAGGTCCCCGCCGACTCGAACGCGGGGCGGGCGTGTTCCAACAGGGCAGCGATATTCAGCTTCTGCTTGGCCTGGATCTCGAACCGGGCGCTGTCGCTCTGGCTCTGCTTGACCTTGAAACCCGCCACGCCCTTCATCAGCGACAGCCCGGCGCCGGCCGCCTGCTCATCCAGGAAGTGCACCGTGATGACCGGAACGGCGGCGAGCACCTTGGCCGTGTAGACCAGGTCCCCCTTGTGACCGGCCGGGGCGCACAGGCTCGTGATGCACGTCTCGAGCGCTTCGCGCGCTTTGGGCTCCTGTTCGGCGGATTCGTACTGTTGACCCAGGATTTCGGCGACGCTGGACAGCACGCGGATCTCGGCGTCGGACAGCGTGACCTTGACCTCGACTCGCTGCCCGGAGCTCCCCGCCGCGTCCAGCTTGGGCGCCCAGGGGCCGAGAAACCCGAGATCCAGCGTGCCGCCTGCGGCGAGCGTGCGGACAGCGCTGTAGCTGAACGCCATGTCGGCCGCGGAGCGGACGTTCATGCGCACGCGGCTGGCGCGCTTGGCGTCGCCAGCGAAGCAGCCGTTGATGAAGTCCGAACGTTCCGGGTTCTTCGCGGTGCCGTAGAAGCCGGTGACGAGGAAGTTCGGCACGCTCAGGCACTCGAAGCTAGCCGTGTCGGCTGCGTGGCCAAGCGCCGCGTGCACCGAAGCGCACCAGCTCGGCAGGGTCGGGGGCGCGGGCGGTACGGGTGGGGCGGCCGGCACGCGCGGCGGGTCCGGTTTCGCGCAGGCGCCGAACGCCAGGAGCACAAGAGCCGTCAGGGCGGACAAGCGGGACATGACAACCGACCGCGAGGGTAGCACCACCGAGAAGCGCCGCCTCACTCCGAACCGAGTGGTTCCAGGCCGCCCCTCCCCCGACGCGGCGTAGCACAAGTCGCGCGTGCTTCTGCCTGCCCGCGGGCGGCTCCGGGTACTCCACTAGATAGAGCCCTCGATCCGGCCCCGAGCCGGACCCTGCCAACAAGGAGTGACCATGGCTTTCTTTTCGCGCGTACTCGTCCCAGCGGCGCTGGGCGCCTTCGGCGTTGCGATGATGCTCGGCGGATGCGGCGGTTCCAGCAGCGCAAGCCTGGGCAACGGCGGCAGCGGAGCCACCGGCGCGGGCGGCAGCTCCTCCGGCGGCAGCGGCGCGGGCACCGGTGTAGGTGGAGGTGGGCCCTGCTCGAGCACCGGCCAGTGTGCTCCGCCGACCCCGTACTGCGATACGGGAGCCAAGCAATGCGTGCAGTGCCTGGGTGACGCCAACTGCGGCAACTTCGGCGGCCAGCGCTACTGCGACACGACGACCCATAGCTGCGTGCAGTGTACGACCAACGCACAGTGCGGCGGACAGAACCCGTACTGTTCGCCCAACCACCGCTGCGTCGAGTGCCTGGCGGCCGCAAACTGCGGCGGCGGCAACATGACCTGCGACACGCTGACGAACCGCTGCGTGCAGTCGTGCCAGTCGAACGGCGACTGCGGCGGCGATGTCCCCTACTGCAGCACCACGCGCCACGTGTGCGTGCAATGCCTGGGCGACGCGAACTGCAGCAACACCGGCCGACCCTACTGCGCAACGGCGACAAGCACGTGCGTGGAGTGCATGACCGACGCCAACTGTGGCGACCCGGGGCAACCCTACTGCCAACAGGACCGCCACCGCTGCGTGGAGTGCCTCACGGACGCCAACTGCCCACAAGGCGAGACCTGCGACCCGCAGGACTTCCAGTGCAGAGGCGGCTGATTCACCCGCCGAACGTGGCGAGCGCGCCCGCGACCCAGGTCGGTCGCGGCGCGCCCAGCACGTCGGAGTAGTCGACAAGCTGGAGCTCGTGCACCCCGGCCTGGACGGGGCCGGAGCCGAGCAGCGCGCGCAGCACCGGACCCGTGTCGCGGAAATCCGAACGCACGCGCGTCGACAGCTCGATGAACCCGGACAGGTCGGCGGCAGCCAGCCGCGCGAAGGCGGTCTCGACCCAGCCGCGGGCCGTCTCGAGCGTGCGCGGATCGCTGTCGTCGAGCCGCTCGGGCCCGGGAGTGCCGTAGCCGGCTCCGTGGTGGACGGGATCGGCGGTCGCCACGACGACCGCGCCCGCTTCGCGCAGCCGCACAAGCTCGTCGAGACCTGGAAGCTCCTCCGGGTCCGATCCGACGAGGAACGGATAGCGCGCGATCACGCGCGGCGGCGGACGCCCCTCGCGGCGCGCCGCGAGCGCCAGCAGCGCCTCGAAGCCATCGAGCGAGAACTCCTCGGTCCAGTGACCGGCGTCACCAGCCACGTCCGGTCCGTGCACACGTCGGAGAGCCGCACGAGCGCCCGGCTCGCCACGCCGGGCCGCCTCGACGAGCGCGGCGTCCTGCTCCCGCGCGCGATGGAGCACGCCGAGCGCCAGCACGGTGTCGGCGCCCGAGCGCAGAACCGCCCGGGCAGCTGCGGCCGCGAGCCGTCCCGAGCTCGACAGACGCGTGTGCGGGAACACCAGCGCACCGCCCACGGGGATCTCGACCTGGCTCGCTTCGGTCAGCCGCTCTTCGAGCCCCGCGAGGCCGAGCGCCGCTCGCTCGCCCTCGTAGAAGCGTTTCCAGCGCCGGGCGCTCCAGGCCATCGGAGAGCCAGGCTCGCACGCCGGCCGGGAGCGGTAAACCGTGATACTGCGTCGGGCATGCCGCTCAGGGACTCTCCGCTGCCCGCCGCTGCGGGGCACTGGTGGACGGTCCGGCCGCTCATCGCGCATGCGCTCGATCGGCGGCCGGCGCCTGCCGCCACGACGTGGTCGACAACGCTCGATGACGAGCGCCTCGGAACGGTGACGCTGCGCGGGCTGCGGGACCACGGCAGAAGCCGCACCCTCGTCCTGGTGGTGCACGGTCTCGGCGGCAACGCGGAAAGCCACTACGCGATCGACGCCGCGCGGGCCGTTGCGACGGCGGGCTTCGACAGCTTGCGGCTCAATCTGCGGGGCGCGGGGCTCGACGGGGAGGATTTCTACCACGCCGGGCTGTCCTCCGATCTGCACGCCGTGCTCGCGAGCCGGGAGCTGTCGGACTACGAGCGCGTGCTCGTGCTGGGCTTCTCGCTGGGAGGGCACGTTGCGCTGCGCTACGCGACGGAACGCGTCGACCCGCGCGTACGGGCGGTGGCCGCCGTCTGCTCGCCGCTCGACCTCGAGCGCTCGGCCGAGGCGATCGATCGACCGGAACGCTGGCCCTACCGCCGGCACGTGCTCTCTGGGCTGAAGCAGAGCTACGCCGCGATCGCCCGCCGGCGCCCTGTTCCGGTTCCGCTCGAAAGCGCGCAGCGCGTCCGCCGCATCATGGAGTGGGACGAGCTCGTGGTCGCGCCGCGCCACGGCTTCTCGAGCGCACGCCACTACTATCGCGAAGCGAGCGTCGCGCCGCTGCTCGGACGGCTCGCCTTGCCCTCGCTGCTCGTCGTTTCGCGGCACGATCCGATGGTGCTCGAGCGCACGCTGCGCCCCGCGCTGGAACGTATCCCGGACACGCTCGAGGTGCGCTGGCTGGAGCGCGGGGGGCACGTCGGCTTCCCGGGCGACTTCGACCTGGGCGAGGCCGCGCCGCCAGGCATGGAACACCAGGTCGTGGCATGGCTCGCGCGGCAGCGATGATAGCGTCCGACGCGCGTCAGGCAGCCTTGCTGCCGCCCCCGGAGTCGACTTCCGCGCGGATGCGCGGCAGCGCGTCGGGGTAGTTCTCGCGCACGAAGGCGATCAGCTTCTCCCGCACCTCGCAGCGCAGATTCCAGGCGTCGCCGGAGTTCTTCGCGCTCATCAGCGGCCGCACCGTCATCGTCTTGTCGGTGGAGTCGGTCACCTGGACGCCCCAGGTTTCCCCGTCCCAGTAGTCGGAGGCGTCGAGGATGCGCTTGAACTCCTCGCGGAGCGCCTCCACCGGCACGCTGTAGTCGAGATACAGGTTTACCGTGCCGAGGATATCGGCCGACACCCGGGTCCAGTTCTGGAACGGTTTTTCGATGAAGTAGTGGATCGGGACGATGAGCCGGCGCATGTCCCAGATGCGGACCACGACGTAGGTCAGCGTGATCTCCTCGATCGTCCCCCACTCGCCTTCGACGATCACCACGTCCTCGACGCGGATGGGCTGGGTCAGCGCGATCTGGATGCCGGCCAGGATCGTGGCCAGGCTCTTCTGCGCAGCGAACCCGAGCACGATGCCCGCCACACCGGCCGAGGCGAGCAGTCCGGCCCCGAGCTGGCGCACGCGCTCGAACGTCATCAGCACGAAGGCGACGGTGAGCATCCCGACCAGGAAGCCCGCGATGTTCCTGAAGCCGCGCATCTGTGTGTAGACGGCGCGAGCGTGCAGGTTGTCCTTCGCACTGATGTCGAAACGATGGGTGACCACCTCTTCGACGACGCGCACGCCCTTGATCGCTATCCAACCGAAGCCGAGGATCAGCAGGATCAGCAGCGTGTGCTTCAAGAAGCCCATCGGCCCGCTGGGCAGCGTGAGCAGCGGCAGCACGAGGTTCAGCGCGACGAGCGGCCCCATCCAGCGCAGCGGTCGATGCACGTGCTTGGCGATCGCGTCATCGACGATGGTGTCGGTGCGCTCCGACCAGCGGGCGAGCGCGCGCACGACGAGGCCCGACACCAGGCGACCCACGATCAACGCGACCGCGATCGCGCCGAGCGACCAGAACAGGTCGCGCCAGCCGTAGTCGGCGAAGTCGCGCACAATCTGTTCAATCTGCCGCGGCAGCAGGCGCGCCAGGTCAGCCCCCGAAGCTGCCAGCGCCGCTATGCTGGTGGAAGACAACATCAGGATTCCTCCAGGTTGGTGGCGTGCCCGACCATAGACCTGGTTTTGCCGGCTCGTCACCACGAAGCACGGACGGCAGCTTGCCAGCGGGCACCCCGGCGCCTACCTTGCCGCGGCTGAGCATGAAAAGCAGCCTGCAGCGAAGCCAGGAGCGCGAGGATCGTGGCATCCGGCTCGTGCCCGCCGGGCTCAAGCTCGGCTCGGAGCTGGTCCCGCTCTTCGTCGGCAGCGTCCACTACTGGCGACTGGCGCCCACCGCGTGGCGGCCCGCGCTGGAAGCCGCGCGCAGCCTCGGGCTCAAGCTCATCGACACGTACATCCCGTGGGGGGTGCACGAGACCGCGCCGGGCGAGTTCGATCTCGGTCAGCACAATCCGCGGCTCGACGTGGTGCGCTTCCTGAAGCTCTGCGCCGAGCTCGGCTTCTACTGCATCGTGCGCCCTGGCCCGCACATCAACGCGGAGCTGACCTGGTTCGGTCTTCCCGAGCGGGTCATCTGGAATCCGGAGTGCCAGGCTCGTTCGGCCGGAGGCAAGCCGGTGGTGCTGCCTGCGCCGCCGCTGGCCTTTCCCGTTCCGAGCTATGCCAGCGAGGTCTTCCTCGCCGAAGTTGCGCAGTGGTTCGGAGCGATCGGCGCGGCGCTGTCACCCCTGCGCTTTCCCGACGGACCGATCGTGATGTGCCAGGTCGACAACGAGGGCGCCATGTACTTCCGCGACGGCGTCTACGACCAGGACTACCACCCCGACGCCGTCGCGCGATTCCGACGCTTCCTGCAGCAGAAGTACGGGCAGGTGGGCCGGCTAAGAGCCGCCCACATGAATCCGACGCTCAACTTCGCGAGCATCGATCCGCCGCGGCGGATGTCGGCCGCGACGGCCATGGAGCTCGGCCCGCATCTCGACTGGGCGGCGTTCCAGGAGCAGCTGCTCGCCGATTCGTTCAGCCGCATGGCTGATCTTCTCGCCGAGAGCGGCCTTTCCGGGATCCCGACTTCGCACAACCTGCCGCTCAGCGAGGGAGCGACGCCTCTCGACCCGGAAAGGGTGGGGCGCGCTGTCGACCTGATCGGCCTCGACTACTACCACGGCGCCACGCCTCCGCAGCGTTCCGAGATCGCGCGACGCACCTCGGAGCTTGCGACGCGCTCGGAAGTGCGCGGGCATGCGCCTTTCGCCTGCGAGCTCGGCGCCGGCTTCCCGCCGTTCTTCCCGCCGCTCCGCGAGGAGGACAACGCCTTCACGCTGCTTACCGCGCTGGCCTACGGCCTGAAGGGCTTCAACGCCTACATGATCGTGGAGCGGGACCGATGGATCGGCTCACCCATCGATCCGCGGGGCAGGCGCCGGCCCTGGGCGGACTTCTGGGAACGGCTCATCAGCGCGCTCGAGCGAACGCGCTTCGCCGAACTGACGCGCGACACGCCGGTGCGCATCGTGGTACCGCGCAGCTACCGGCGGCTTGCGCGCGTATGCCACGCATTCGGCCCGCTCAGCGCCGCGCTGTTCCAGGTCGCGGGCGGCGGCGCACGGGAAGGGTGCCTGGAGGACGATTTCGGACTGGGCGCGCCGGTGGTCATCGAGGCCGAGCGGTTCGTTCGCGAGCTCGAACGCGCACTGGACGCCCGGCGGGTCCCGTACGCATTCGCGGGCGGCGACTTGATCGAGGAGACGCTCGCGGGCGCGCGTTGGACGGTCGTGCTCGGGAGCGGAGCGCTGGAGGCGCCGATCCTGGCGAGCATCCAGTCGGCGCTCGAGCGCGGCAGCGCGGTCACGCTCGGCCCGCGCCTGCCCGAGCGGGACGAGAACATGCAGCCGCGTTCCCCCGTCCCGGAGCTTCCAGCCCGGCACGCCGGAATCCCGGTGCTTCTGGAGCTCGACCGCACAGCGATTGCCGGCGCGGTCGATTCGGCGATCGAACGGCTCGATCTGCCGGTACTGGCGGCCGAGCCGGCCGAGGTCCACGTTACCCTGCATCGCGATGCCGACGGAGCCCCCCAGCTATTGTTCGTCATCAACCCGACCGAGAGCGATCTGGAAGCAGACGTGACCGCGGCGGGTGCCGAGCTGGCGGTGGATGCACTCGATGGCCAACGCATCCGCGCCCGCTCGGGTCGGCTTTCACTGCGCGTCCGTCGACGCTCCGTACGTATGCTGGAGCTTCGCGAGTATTCGTAGTAGAGCGACCAGCCTCGGATGCTGGTCGAAATCAACCCGGACAACCCGGAGCCGCGCAAGATCCGCCGGGCGGTAGAGGCGCTCGAGGCGGGCGAGGTCATCGCCTACCCGACCGACACGGTGTACGGGCTCGGCTGTGATCTGTTCAACAAGAAGGCGGTCGATCGCCTCTACCAGATCAAGGGGCTGGACCGGAGCCACAAGCTGGCCTTTGTCTGCCATGGCATCGCCGACGTCTCCCGCTATGCGGTGATGCACGACAGCGTGTTCCACATCCTGAAACAGTACCTGCCGGGTCCCTACTGTTTCATCCTGGACGCGACGCGGGAGGTCCCGAAGATCGTCCAGTCGCCGCGCAAGACCGTGGGGGTCCGCATTCCGGACCACCCGGTGGCACTGGCGCTGACCGAGGAGCTCGGCCGACCCATCATCTCGACGACAGCGGCGCGCCACGGCCAGACGCCCCACCCCGACCCCAAGGAAATCGACCTCGAGTTCCGCGGGCTGGGGATGGTACTGGACGCCGGGCCCGGCGGCACGACGCCCACCAGCGTGGTGGATCTGACCGGCCCCACGCCAAAGGTGGTCCGCGAAGGCGCGGGCGACGTGTCCGCGTTCATCGAGGACTGACCCCGGACGATGGCGCCCCAGCTGATATGGCGCATTGATCCGTGAGCCAACCGGCGCTATCAGGGGCGCTGTTCCCCACGTTTCCAGCATGAGGCGCGTCCCCGCGGCGCGCGCGAGGAGAAGATATGACCTTCGTCGTCACGGAGAACTGCAAGGCGTGCCGCTTTACCGACTGCGTCGCCGTGTGCCCGGTGGACTGCTTCCACGGGGACGACGAGATGCTCTACATCGACCCCGATGAGTGCATCGACTGCGGAGCCTGCGTACCCGAGTGTCCCGTCGAGGCCATCTACGACGAGGCCCAGCTTCCGGAAGAGATGACGAGCTGGATCCAGGTCAACGCCGAGAAGGCCCCGGACCTGCCGGTGGTCAACGAGAAGACCGACGCGCTGCCCGGCGCCGAGGAACGCAAGACCAAGCTCGGATTCTAGGTTCGCTGCTCCGGCTCTGGACGCCACGCCCGGCGCAGGCAATGCGCGCCGGGCTCAGTGCCGCTTGGCCTTGTTCTGGGCCAGGTTGAACGTCACGGTCGTCGCGCTCTGCATGTTGGCGACGGGCTGCTGCGGGTTCTTCACCGGCACGAGGGGCGCTTGCAGCATCTGCGTGAGCTGCACGCCCGTCGGCAGCGGCACGCCCTTGTCGATATCGACGCTCCCGTTCGACGTGGACGCGAACTGGGCCAGCTTCACCTTGCCGAACTTGGTTGGAAGCCCCGGCAGATCAACGTCGTCGCTGGCCGCATAGCGCTTGGCATTGACGCTGAGCTTGACGTGATCTCCCTCGATCGACTCCACCTTCACCAGTCGATAGGACACGACATCGATCCCCGCCACCATGCCGCGCGTCGTCACCATCCACATGGCGCCGACGCCGACCGGCTTGTCGGGTACGGGCACCGTCATCGCGGAGAACGCCTCGACCAGTGAATCAAGCGCGGTATCGAGGCCGCTGGCTTGCTTGGACAGGTCGAAGGCAAAGTTGTTACCGGCGCCGTCGGGCAGGATCGAATAGGTGATGTGGCTGCCCTTGAGCCCCGAGATGCGATCGACGAAGGCGGGCGGCACGTTGGCCCGCTCGGACGAGGAAACCTCCGCGCTCTCGATCGTGGCGACCGCGTCGACCGGACCGTGCGAGCCGGGCTTTGCGCCCTTCGGTCGCTTGGTCTCGAGCGCCAAGGTCAGGTCCAGGGGCGGCAAAGAGCCGCCTCCACCACGCAGCGTCAGGGCAAGCTTGGCCTTGCTCTTGTACCCAGCCTTCGGCTGCAGGGGTTCGAGCTGCACGCGGGGTGTCTGACCCTGGTTGCCGAGGACGACCTTCGGCGCCGTGCCGCGCGGCATGGCCTTGTCCGCGGCGCCGGGCGCGAAGATGCCGTTCTCGGGCGGTGCGCCGGGCTGGTTGCCGGGCGCGGCGGCAGCCGCGTGACGAGCCGACGCGGCAGCGACCGCCTTGGCCAGGGCCGGGTCGACCGCGGATTTCTCGCTCCCCGCTTCCACCTCGTCGGCGTTGACGGTCTTCGGTTTGTGCTCGCAACCGGAAAGCGCCGCCGCAGCAAGCATCAAACCGGCGTACAGATTGGTCCGCATCATGTTCATCTGTGCCTGGCACTGGTTTACTAGAGCGCCGTTTCGGGTCCAAGCTGCCTGGCCGGAACCGGGCGTCGCGTGAACTCGCGGACCAGTAAACAAGGAACGCCGCCCTGCATTCCCGACACGACGCAATGCGTCGCACGGCCACCCCAGCGAGGGCCGGCTGCTCAGCCGCTCCGCAGCCGAACCAATCGCTGTCAGAAGGGCGGCGGCTCGTCGACCGACCCCGCCTCGGCAGCGACCTGGCGTACAGAACCGGCGTCGACGGGCTGGCCCGCGTCGGCTTCGGGCGGGTTCACCCGGGCGCCGGACCCGGCCTCCGTCCCGGCGTCCGCCTCGCCGTCCGCTCCCGCATCCGGCGAGGCCATTTCGGTCGGCACGGTTCCGTCGAGGAACTCCTCTTCCACCGCGTCCTGTTCGCCTTCGTAGGCCAGCTCGCCGGTCGCAGGATCGATGCGTGCCACCACGATGTCACCGGGGCGCGCAAACTCCGTGGGAGGGCGCCCCTTCTCGGCCGCTTTCATGAACTGCATCCAGCCGGGCAACGCCGTTACCGCGCCCTCCTCGCCCCAGCCGAGCGGATTGGCATCGTCGTAGCCGACCCACACCGAAGTGACGATATCGGTCGAGAAACCGACGAACCACGCATCCTTGGCATCGTTGGTCGTGCCGGTCTTGCCGGCCAGCGGGCGGCCCATGCTGCTGGCGCGCCGCGCGGTCCCCACCTGCACCACGCTCCGCATCAGGCTGGTCGTCAGGTACGCCTCGGCAGCGGACATCACGCGGCGCGGCGGCGGCTCCTTTGGCAGCGCCACGAGTTTGCCGTCCGGCCCGATGATGCGGGTGATCAGCACCGGCGGCGCATAGGTGCCGCCGCTGGCGAACGAGCGGTAGGCCGCAGCAATCTCGATCGGCTTGACCTCGTACGCACCGAGCGCAAGCGAGAACGTCCGGCTGGAGCTTCGATTCGATGCCCAGTGCGTGAGCCCACTGCACCACGTTGGCTGGCCCCACCTGGCGGAAGATGTACTGCGCCGCGGCGTTGTCGCTCTTCGCGAGCGCCATGCGCACGCTGATGTGCCGCGTTTCTCCCGGCTTTCCATGCCTGGCGGGCAGCTCGAGCACGGTCGCCGGCGTGAAGCGACGCGAGTGCAGCGCGTAGCTGTACACGAACGGCTTGAACGCCGAGCCAGGTTGCCGGCGGGACTGGGTTGCGCGATCCAGCCCTCCCATCAGCGCTTCATAGCTGCCGATCAACGCCCGGACCTGGCGCGTGCGCACGTCGATCGCAACCAGCGCCGACTCCGGGCCGAGCTCGAGACGCAGCGGCACGGGCGAGCTGTCGTCCGGAGCCGGGTCGGCAAGCAGGCTGACGCGGAGCGACGCGCCTTCCGCGGCGAACTTGCTCGGCGGCAGGTGCCTCGGATCGTAGCGCTCTTCCTTGTCAAGCTTCACCCGCCCGAGCGTGTCGCCGACCTGGACATCGATGGTGTGATGGTCGTCGTCGAGCGCTTTGACAGTGCCGACGTAGATGTGGTTCTTCTTCGGCGTTCCCTGGAAGGGCCGCCCCCACAGCCGGCGCTTTTCCAGGGTGAACGGCGGCTCGAGCTTCTGCCGCTCGGCGTAGCGCTCCAGGTTGTCGCGGACGGCCTTGCGCGCTTCGGCCTGCAGCGTCGGGTCGATCGTCGTCGTCACCTTGTAGCCGCCGTGGCGGGCGCGCTTGCCGCCGACCTGTTCCAGGATGCCCTTGACGTAGTCGACGATCTCCGGGGCGAGCTCGGACTCGGCCTCGACCGCGGGAGCCAGGCGCAGCGGTTCCTTCATCGCCTGCTCGTACAGCTGACGCGTGACGAAACCCTTTTCCAGCATCTGCCCGAGCACGTAGCGGCGACGGGCCATGGCCTTGTCCGGGGCTCGCCGGGGCGACCAGTGCTCCGGCGACGCGACCAGGCCGGCGAGCAGCGCGCCCTCGGCCAGATCCAGCTCCTTCGCCTTCTTGCCGAAGTAGTAGCGCGCCGCTTCCTCGATCCCGTAGCGCCCGTGCCCGAGGTAGATGTGGTTCAGGTACAGATTGAAGATCTCGTCCTTGGTGAGATCCTGCTCCATGCGCCGCGCCAGGATCGTCTCCTTGATCTTGCGGCTGTAGGTGCGTTCGGGATCGAGCAGCAGGTTCTTGACGACCTGCTGCGTGATGGTGCTGCCGCCCTGGGTCGTGTGACCGGCACGCAGATTGGCGACCAGCGCGCGCAGCATGCCGAGATAGTTCAGCCCGGCGTGCTCGTAGAAGCTCGCGTCCTCGGCAGCCAAAAAGGCGAGCTTGACGTGATCCGGAACTTCGCTCAGCGGAATCACCGTGCGCCGCTCGGTGAACAGATTCGCCAGCAGCGTGCCATCGCGCGCCAGGATGCGCGTCACCTGCGGCGGGTCGTAGCCCTTCTTGAGCTGTTCGACGCTCGGTAGCCCGGCCTCGTAGTGCCGGATGACGAAGAACACCGTCAGCGCGCCCAGCGCCGCCAGCACCGCCGTGCCGATACCCGTCCACTTGGCGATGCGCCCGACGCGGCGCCAGAAGCTGGATTTCTCGCTCACGGGATCCGCCGGACCGGACTCGGGGTGCTGCCCTTCAGGAACGCCCGCTCCCGCGGCAAGATTCCCCTCCGCGTCCTCTCCATCCGCCATGTGCGCGGGCAGCGTAGCTCTTTTATGCGTGTTCGCTACTTGCCGACAACGTGCATCACGAAGACGGCCAGAAGCACGCCGGCCACCAGGCAGGCGGCAGCGACGCCGATGAGCAGCCCAGGACCCGGGCGCCGCGAGCTGCTGACGCGCAGGGTGGTCGTGCCGCCGGGATTGGGCGGCGGCAGCTCGCGTCTCGGCTCGGGCTGCTTGGGCGAGCTTGGCGCGATCCGCATGGACGCGGAGGGATAGTCGGCCCCCGGGGTGCCGAACGGCTTGAGCGCCTCGGCGAATTCCGTTGCCGACTGGTAGCGGCCCTCCGGCTTCTTCGCCAGCGCCTTGGCGAGCACTTCGTCGAGCCCCTCGGGGAACGCGCGATCGGCCACCCGCTCGCTGAGCGGGATGGGCGGCTCGGTGACGTGCTTCTGGATGTACTCCATCGGCGTCTTCGCCACGAAGGGCAGCTTGCCGGTGAGCGTCTCGTACAGGATAACCGCCAGCGAATAGATGTCGCTGCGCGCGTCGAGCGTCTTGCCCTGTGCCTGCTCCGGCGACATGAACTCCGGCGTGCCGAACACCATGCCTTCCTGAGTCAGGATGACGGAGCCGGGCCGCATCTGCCGTTCGGTGACCTTGGCCAACCCGAAGTCGAGCACCTTCGGGATAGTCCGCGATACCGCCCTGGTGGCTCAGGAAGATGTTCTCGGGCTTCAGATCGCGGTGCACGATCCCCATCTCGTGCGCTTCCTGCAGCGCGCCGCACACCTGCACCAGGATCGGGATCGCGCGCTCGGCCGACATCGGCCCTTCGCGGCGCACGGTCTGGTTCAGGTTCTTGCCCTCCAGCATCTCCATCACGATGTAGAGGGAGCCGTCTTCTTCCAGCTCGCCGTACATGAACACCTTGACGGTGTTCGGGTGCGTGAGCTGGCTCATCGCGCGCGCCTCGCGGCGGAAGCGCGACGTTAGATCCTTGCGTCCAGCGAGCTTGGGATGGAGGATCTTGATCGCCACCATCCGGTTCATCGCCGGCTGGGAGGCCTTGTAGACCGACCCCATGCCTCCCGTACCGATCTTCTGGATGACCTGGAACTGGCCGTCCAGAATCTCGCGACCGATAAAGGGGTCCTTGGGGCGCATCTCGGCAGACAGATACCAAAACTAGCACGAGGCTACGAGGGCCAGCGCCCTCCAAACCCCCTCCAACCTGATTTAGTCCGAACCCGGAGAAGCCGTGGAGAGCGCTCACTACCAGCAGAGCCCACTGCTCCAGGCCGCCGGATTCCGGCACGCTTTCTTCACGCGGCGGGGCGGTGTCTCGTCCGGAGCCTACGAATCGCTCAACTTCTCCGTCGCGGTGGGGGATCTGGCAGAGAACGTGCAGGAGAACCTGGCACGGGCCGCCCGCGCGCTCGGCGTCGATCCGGAGCGCGTCTATTTCCTGTCCCAGGTGCATGGCCGCGAGGTCAAAGTGCTCACGGGGGCCGAGAATCGACAGGAAGTGCTGCACGAGCGGGGAGACGGGGTGATCGGCACCCGCGGCGATCTAGCCTGTGCCGTGCGCGTGGCCGACTGCGCGCCGATCCTGATCGGTGACAAGGCGAGCGGAGCCGCGGCGGCCGTCCACGCCGGGTGGCGCGGCACCGTTGGCGGCGTGGTGGCGGCCGCCGTGGAGCGGCTGCGAGCGGAGCTTGGCGGGCCCGGCGAGCTGGTTGCGGCGATCGGGCCGCACATCTCGCTGGCCCGCTTCGAGGTCTCCGCGGACGTGGCCGCCGAGCTCCTGGGCGCCTCGCCGGACCCGGACGTGGTCGACCACACGTGCGGCCCGAAACCACACGTGGATCTACGGCGCATTCTGCGAGCCCAGCTCGTACAGCTCGGCCTGGCGGACGACGCCATCGACGACGTCGGCGGCTGCACCGTCGGCGACGCCTCCCTCTATTTCTCGTACCGGCGGGACGGCAGCCAGAGCGGGCGCCACCTCGCAGCCATCGTGCCACGGGGCTTTTGAGCCCCCGCTGCTCCCCCTGCACGTCCGCGCAGGGCGCCGGACTTGTGCCCTGCCGAGCCGGAACGTGTAGGCTTATGTCGTATGTCCTTCACCGTGGTCTGCAACGCGTGCGGCGCGCGCTTTGCGCTACCGGACGACCTGTACCAGCGCAAGTTCAAGGACCGCCTGGTGACGGTCCGCTGCAAGCACTGCGGCGCGAACATCAGCGTCGACGGCGTCGAGCTCGCCTCGGGGCCTCGGCACGAGATCCCCGTGGCCGTCCGGGAGAGCGCCGACGCGCCCGCGATCGAGCACGTGCCGGTCGATATGACTCCGACGGTTCCGCTCGCGGAAGCGTCCACCGAATGGACGGTCAGCTTCAGCCACGAGGATGATCGCGAGCTCGACCGTGACCAGATCGCGCGCGCGCTGGAGCTCGGCGAAATCAGCGCGGAGACCATCGTCTGGCGCGAGGGCATGGAAGACTGGTTGCCGATCGGACAGGTTGCAGCGCTCGCCGACCTTCTGCCGCAGAAGGCCGATGCGACCGGAGGGTTCCTCGGGACCGGGATGCAGCTCGACGCGGACGGCGGCACGCTGAAGAAGAAGCGTTCTCCGCCGCCGCACCCCGCCAAGCGCCGCTCGTCGAGGCCACCGCCCCCCGTGCGGGCGCCTTCGCTGGGTGCGCTCGCCCAGGGAAAGACGGCCGGCAAGGCGCGCGCGCTGTCACCCGGCACCCTGCTTGTCGACAAGAAGCCGAAACCGGCCGCACCGGCCTCGAGCGACGCCGAGCCCGAGTCGATCGAGCCCGAGTCGATCGACGCCCAGCCTGCACCGGTCGCGGACAAGCCGGGAAAGAAGCTGCCGACCGCTCCCAAGCCACCCGTCCCGGCGTGGAAGGCCAACCTGAAGAAGGCCCCCAAAGGCTCCGACGAGGAGCCCCCCAGCTCGGGGACGCCTGCGCTGCGCGATCTGATGACCGCGAGCAATCCGCCCGACGCCAAGCCAGGCCACAAGGACAGGGATGTCTTCGGGCTTGCCGAGGACGCCGGCTCATTGCTCGCACCCCCCGCTTTCGATCTCACTCCGCCGACGATTGACGTCGAATCGCCCGCGCCGCCCGCCGCCGCGGAGGACGCCATCGAAGTCGAGCTCGAAAGCGAGCCGGCGCCGGAGCCGGGCGTGGCCCAAGCCAGGCAGCGCACGAGCAACGACTCGGCGCGGACGGTTGCCGGGCTGTTGCTGATCGGAGGGGCGACGGCCTTCAGCGTCTGGTGGTTCGGGTTCAGGGCCGCCGGGACTGCGTCGACCCGGTCGACCACCGCGAGCGCCGTGGTCGAAACCTCGACACCTCCCGCAGCTTCGCACGCGGCTCCGGAGAACACACAAGCCGCAGAGCCGACGGAGTCCGCCGAGCCGTCCGCGACCGGCGCGCCCACAAGCACGACGCAGCCGAATGCCACAGCCGCCCCGACCGCCACCGGGCCGCTTCACGCTGCGTCGAATCCCGGAACGCCAACGGCGGAGCGGCACACCAGCGAGAGCGCCCACACAAAAGCTCCGCCATCGACGGCCCCGGAACCCAGCGCGCCGACTGCCCCCACCCCTTCCACGAAGCCGGAAAAGGCTCTCGGGCCTTTCAACAAGAGCGCGGCGATCGCGGCGCTGAACTCCGCCGCCGCAGCGGCATCCGCGTGCCGCAAGGACGGCGACCCGTCGGGGATGGCGCACGTCGTGATCACCTTCGCACCGTCCGGACGCGTCACCACGGCCCAGGTCAACGGTCCGCCCTTTGCGGGGACCCCGACGGGCGGCTGCATTGCCGGTCGCATGCGCGGCGCGCGCGTTCCCGCGTTCAACGGCGACTTCGTCACCGTGAGCAAGACGGTCATCATCCACTAGATCGACACCGACATGCCGCCCGCCATCAGCGTCCGCCGCGCCGGACCCGACGACGCCGATGCGATCCACCGCTTTGTCTGCGAGCTAGCGCGCTACGAACGGGAGCCCGATGCGGTCGAGGCGACACCGGCGTCGCTTCGCGCAGACCTCGAAGCCGACACTCCTCCGTTCGAGTGTCTGATCGCGGAGCTCGACGCCGAGCCTGTCGGCTTCGCGCTCTTCTTCCACAACTATTCCACGTGGCGCGGAAGGCGGGGCCTCTACCTCGAGGATCTGTTCGTGAGCGAACGCCATCGCGGCTCTGGCGCCGGACGCGCGCTGCTCTCGGCGCTCGCGCGGCTCGCCATGGAACGAGGCTGTGCCCGCATGGAGTGGGCGGTGCTCGACTGGAACCAGCCCGCCATCGATTTCTACCGTTCGCTCGGCGCCGAGCCGCTCGGCGACTGGACGCTGTTCCGGCTTGCCGGTCCCGCGCTGGAACGCGTCGCGGGCTCGGCCCGCAGCCCGGACAGCGACGCAGAACCTGAATAACTCCAATCGGTTAGGACCTGTTGTCGTTCGCTGCTGCGCGCCGACTGCGCTGTGATAGTTTTCACGCGAAACATTTTCCCCGACGGAGGTCACGCCCATGGGCGACGCATTCATCATCGACGCAGTCCGCACACCCCGCGGCCGCGGCAAGCCCGGCAAGGGAGCTCTCAGCGGCATCCACCCGCAGGAGCTGCTTGCCCAGACGCTGAATCACCTTGCGGAGCGCACCAAGCTCGAGAAAAAGGATGTGGACGACGTTGTGGTGGGCTGCGTGTCACAGGCCAAGGAACAGGGCGCCTGCATCGCGCGCAACACGATCCTCGCCGCGGGCTGGCCGGACGAGGTGAGCGGCGTGACGCTGAACCGCTTCTGCGGCTCCGGCCTGCAGGGCGTGAACTTCGCCGCGATGGGCGTCATGAGCGGCCAGCAGGATCTGGTCGTGGGCGGCGGCGTCGAGAGCATGTCGCGCGTCCCGATGGGCTCGGACGAGGCCATGATGGACGGCCACAACATGAAGCTCCGCGCGAAGGTGTTCCAGGTGCCGCAGGGCATCAGCGCGGATCTCATCGCAACCATCGACGGCGTGTCGCGCGAGGACGTGGACAAGTTCGCGCTCGCAAGCCAGCAGAAGGCCGCCCGCGCCATCGAGGAGAAGCGCTTCGACAAGAGCCTGTTCCCGGTGCTGGACGACGACGGCAAGGTCGCGCTCGATCACGACGAGCACCCGCGCCCGACCACGAACATGGAGAGCCTGGCCGGGCTGCAGGCCTCCTTCGTGATGATGGGCGCTGCGCCGATGGGGCCGAACGGCGAGACGCTCGATCAGCTCGCGCTCAAGCGCTACCCCGACGTGAAGGAGATCCAGCACGTCCATCACGCCGGCAACTCCAGCGGCATCGTCGACGGCGCCGCCGCGGTGCTGCTCGCTTCGGGCGACTACGCGAAGCAGCACGGCCTCAAGCCGCGCGCACGTATCCGCGCCACGGCCACCGCCGGAGCGGAGCCGGTGATCATGCTGACCGCACCGACGCCCGCCTCCGAGCGCGCGCTGAAGAAGGCGGGCATGCAGGCCAAGGACATCGACCTGTGGGAGATCAACGAGGCTTTCGCCGTCGTGCCGCTGAACACGATCCGCCGCCTGGGGATCGATCCCGAGAAGGTGAACGTCAACGGCGGAGCGATCGCGCTCGGTCACCCGCTCGGCGCAACCGGCGCATGCCTGCTCGGCACCGCGCTCGACGAGCTGGAGCGACAGGACAAGTCGACCGCGCTCATCACGCTGTGCATCGGCGGCGGCATGGGCATCGCGACGATCATCGAGCGCGTGTAGGCGCGCCGCCCGGGAAAAGGTCCGTCCGCCCCAGCGGCTTGCGCGCCGCCGGGGCGGACTTATCTTGAAGAGGTCAATGCGTCGACAAGCCTCACCCCAGCCCGTCCCCGCGCGCCGTCGTTCGCTGCCGGTCGTCGGCAGCACCGTCGGCGGCGTGGCGTTTCTTCAAGGACCGCAAGGCATCGCTGTTCGTGAAGATCCTGTTCCTGCTCGCGCTGGCCTACGTGGTCATGCCGGTGGACGCCGTGCCGGACGTGATTCCCGTCGTCGGCTGGCTCGACGATCTCGGCGTGGTTGCCATCGCCAGCGCGTTCCTGTGGCGCGCGATCGAACCGTACCGCTACATCGACGCCTGATCAGGGGCAGCCCACCGGGGCGATCGACACGTCGTCGATGTACCAGCCTCCGGTGTTCGGGTGGCAAAACGGGTCGATGTCGTAGCTCGCGAAGCGGAAGCGGACCTTGAAGCCCGCCACCGCGTAGCTCGAGATGTCCGCCTCCGCGTACTGCCAGGAACCGTTGGTCGCGGTTCCGAAGCCGTTCTGGCCGTCGATGGCGCAGGGCTGGCACGTGGGGCCCGCGTCGGCGCTGGTCGAGTAGCATTCGATCTTCGTGCCGTTGTAGCCCGACGTCGGCGTGACCTTGTGCCACTGCGAGCCGTCGTACACCTCGACGAGTCCGCCGGAGTACTGCGACTTGTCGAGCGTGCACACCAGGCCGCACAGCCCGCCCGAATTGCACGTGCGGAACGCGTGCCAGTGCCAGAACCTGACCCGTAGCGCCTGCCCCGAGTACGCGCTCAGATCGACAGCCGGGGACTCGAGATACGAGTCCTCGCAGGTGTTGGCCTTGCCCGACAGGTTCGTCGCCCACAGCTGGCCGCCGCCATCGTGATCGCCGCCCGGACCCGAGCTCGGCACACCGCAGCTCCAGTCGTCGTTCGTGCCGCTGTGCGACCATCCGCCGGCGCAGCTGGTAAAGTCGAACGATTGGATCGCGCAGCTTCCGCCCGTGCCGCCGCTGCCGCCCGTGGCCGTGCCGCCGCTGCCGCCCGTGGCCGTGCCGCCGCTGCCGCCCGTGGCCGTGCCGCCGCTGCCGCCCGTAGCTGTGCCGCCGCTACCGCCCGTAGCTGTGCCGCCCGTACCCCCGGTGCCTGCCGCCCCGCCGACCCCGCCGGCGGAGCCGCCCGCAGCGCCGCTTCCACCAGGACCACTACCCCCCGTTGCTTTTCCGCCGGCACCGCCGGCCGTGCTTCCCGATGTTCCGCCGGCCGCGCTGGCATCCGCGCCACCGTTGCCACCGTTGCCACCGTTGCCATCGCCACCGGGAACCAGGCCCTGGCTCTTGGCGCACGACGACGCCACGACACCAGCTCCCAGAAGCAGTGCGAAGAAGCTGAAGTACCGGCGGGAAGACCGCCCCCCGGAAGAAGCCCCGAAGCGTCCGAGCACGCGGGCAGACTAGCTGGTGCTTGTGCACCGCGCCATACGAAGCGGGAAGCACTCCGAAGCTCTGGACGACACGCGCCTACATCCGAGCACACGGTGCTCGGCGACGCGATCAGGGGAACGGCGGACCGCGATCGGCGGCCTTCGCCTTCGTGACCATGTCAACCGGTGCCGCATTGCGCGCAGCGACCTTGGAGGCCTGGGTCAGGATGTCCGGGTTGATGGCCACGTGCGACTCCAGACCCGACACCGCGCCGTGGCAGTTGCCGCACAGACCGTTGAAGAGCTTGTGCGGGAAGCCCTGACGCACGACCTCACCCGGATAGAACTGCATTTCCTCGCGCTGGAAGTGCTGTCGTGGGCGCGGAGTCGCCGCCAAGCTGGATGGTCGTGGAGAGCACGATGGGCATGCCACCCGGGATCTCGAAGCGGGTGGAGCCGTCGTCGAGGATGTCCATCGCTGCCGAGCGGGCGACGCCGCACGTACATCTTCCCGTATTGATCCTGGGCCAGGAAGCTGCCGCTCTGATCCACGCTCTTGATGCCCTTCGCGGGCGGTAGATCCTCCCACACCTGCACGCTGGGTGGTGTCGGGCGGCATCAGACGACCGGAGCGCGTGTTCTGGAACACAAGGCTCGCGAGCAGCGGCATGTCGAGAACGGTGATCTCCGAACGGTCCTTGCGATCTGGAGTCGTGTACACGTGGGTCGCGCCGTTCGGCTCGTCGAGCTTGGACTGGTAGACGCCGTGGGGGTTGTAGTGCGCGTACACGGCGACCGGCCAGATCAGGTCGTCCGCGTCGCTGATGAGAGGCGTCCGCTGACCGGTGTGCGGGTCGATCGAGAAGATGTCGAAGTTGCCCTTGAAGTTGGCAAGGTCCTTCACGTTCGCGGCGTAGCTCACCAGGATCTGCGCATTGGGCAGCGGCGAAGGATCACGGTACGCGCCCTGCGTCTTGTCGAGCTTGCCGGTCGCCGCGGGGTCCAGCAGCGACATGGAGTGCTGGTAGAAGCTCGGGTTCGGGTAGTCGACCGCGGTCGGATCCTGCAGGTAGTCCTTGGGATTGTCGCTGTGCTGGTCGATACCGACGCTGCGATTGACGAGTGCGAGCGCGCCGGCCGAGTGCTCGGCGCCCTTTTCACTGACGATCGCCGCGAAGTCCTTGTTGGACAGCTCGACGACGTTCATCAGCTGGTTGTAGCCGATGGTGTCGCGCTGTCCGAACAGCGGATGGTAGTCGCCGCCGTCGAGGTTCTCGCGCCGACCTGCAAGCTGGTAGAAGCCGGGAGCGCGCTTTTCGGTAGTGAAGATGAGGCGGCCGTCGTTCATGAACGACGGAGCCAGCTCCTGGTTCAGGAGGAAGGTCAGCTGGCGGATCTTCCCGTTGTCGACGACGTACAGATTGGCGTTGGGCTTCGACGGGTCGGCGGGGCTTCGCTGCGGACCCTGGTAGTCGAATACGCCGGTGTTCATGATGTTCCCGCGCGTGGACGCGAACACCATGCGACCGTCCGGCGCGAAGGCGGGATCGAAGTTGTGGATGACTTCGCCGTTGGTCGGCAGGGGCTTGCCGGTGGTCGTCCTTCGGCGCCGCGTTGACGAGCGGATCGGGCGCGCAGCTCGTCCCGTCGATCACGTAGATCTTCAGCCCCTCGCTCGCCGAGGAGCGCGCGGCGAACGCGATCTTCTTGCCGTCCCAGCTCACCGCGGGGCGCCGCACATCCGCAGTCGACGGCGTTCAGCCCGCACATCGAGAGCAGGCTGGTGCCGGCGCCACCTACCTGCACCGCGCCGTGGGCATCCAGAGACGCCGGCGCGCGCATCAGATCCGCCCCCGGCTGATAGGTCGAGTAGTCCTGCGGCGTGTCCGGACCCGACGCGGGCGGCCGTTTCACGTAGACGATCCCGGAAAGCGGCGCTGCCGACGCCATGCGATCGGCACGCTCCTTCTCGATCCAGGCCACGAGCACGCAGTACTCCGGCTGCTGATCGAGATCGCCGGTCGCTGCGGCATTCAGGTCGCACTGCGACGGGTCACCCCCCGAGGCCGAACAGGGGGCCGCCGCGATGGACCAGACCGCCCTCGGTAGGAGGCAGGTTCTTCTGGATGATGCGGCTGGCATTCGGGATCGGGCGAGTCGAGTGCGATCTGCTCGAGCGTCAGCTCGTAGTTGTGGCGCGTCGTCGCCACTCCGAAGTGCCCACCGCTGCCGCCTTGCAGGCGGTACTCGTGCCCCATCGCCGGCGAGTGACACCCGAGCTGCATGCAGCCGCGCTTGACGAGCATCGGCTGCACGCGCTTCGCGAAAAAGTCGAACCCCGCGTCCGTCGGCACGTGCAGCGGGCCGCCGCGCGCGTTGGCCCACTTGACGAGCGCCTTGTAGTCGGGGTCCGTGGGCGCGGTGAAGATGGTCCCGCCTTCGTGATACGCGCCGCCCTGTTCGGGAGCCAGAGCGCGTCTGCAGGATATCGCTCGCCGAAACGTCCTTGGAGACGTAGTCGCTGGCGGCAAAGTAGTTCCAGCGCTTCTGTTCAGGACTGGTGCCGCAGGTGAGGTAGAGCGAGTTGGACGGCGAGCCGTGGCAGTTGCCGTTCGCACAGCGCGTGCCGAGCACATTGTTCACCGACGCGACAAACTGGCCGTAGTCCTTGGTGGACGGGTCCTTGGTCGGATCGAACAGCTTGTCCGACCCCACCTTGGTGGTGCACGCCGAGAACGCCAACTTGGGGTGTATCAGCTGGGCGTTGTTGGCCTGCGCGCCGCGCTGGATCCAGCGCGAGAGGGTCGTAAACGAGCCACTCGTCAGGTCGAGCAGCGCGCGGCCGGAATGCGCGACGTCGGTCGTGATCTGCTGCGTCTTGCCGTCGTAGGACGACAGCGAGAGCTGGTACGGCTTCACGACCTTGAGCAGGAGCTCCGGCAGCCCGTAGGGCCCGTGGTTGATGAACAGATCGCGGCGCAGCGCGAGCGTGTTGTAGCTGGAGGTGTCGAGATTCCCGAGCGCATTGCCGTGGCTGTCGGCGCGCACGTGGCAGCTCGACTTGGTCGGGCTCGTGGAGCACGACCCGGTGAGGATCGGACCGATATTGCGGTCGTAGAAGGTGGTCTTTCCTGCCGGCTGCCTCTGGCCGCAACCCACCAGGAAAAGAGCTGCAAGCAACGTCGAAGCCGGCAGGAGCCGGCACGCTCCGTTCCAATTCACGACGGCGATCCTAGCATGGCCCGGCAAGACCGCCCGGGCGTTTCCCCTGGCCTACGACGCAGCATGCCGAGACAGAACCGGCTGACACCTTGCCCGCGCTAGAGACGCCTGAGAGCAATGGTGGCGGCGTCACGAACGAGGCTGTTCGGGTCGTTCTGCGCGGCAGCGACGGCACTCCGGCCCGCGGAGTCTCCAATCTGGCCGAGAGCGGCGACCGCCGAGATACGCACGTCGGCATCCGGCTCGTTGCCCGGATCGGCGAGCGCCGAGAGGCCGGCAACCGCGTCCACCGCGTGCATCGTGCCCAGCGCCTCGGCAGCGCCGCGCCTCACCAGCGGCGAGTCGTCGCTGATGAGCTTCACGACCGACGGAACCCCGGTGAACACGTTGACTCGCGTGGAAGCGTCCAGCGCCGCGAGACGCACGTTCACGTCGGGATCCGACATGGCCTGCGCGATCTCGCTGTTCGGACCCTGGTTGTTCAGCCGCTTCAGCGCCTTGACCGAAGCCGTGCGCACCATCGCTGAAGGATCGTGGATGGCCGCGTTGGCCACTACCGGCACGCCCGCTTCCGCGAGGAACTCACCGAGTGCCTGTGCAGCATAGGCGCGCTTCGACTCGGGCTGGCTCTGGTCCTGGAGCGTCTGGATCGTCCGCTGGTAGACCTGCCCCTTGCCGAACACGCCGAAGATGCGCCGCCGGAGCCACCAGGCGCTGATCTCGCGGTTCGTCGTGCTCGGGTCGTACAGGAGCTTGGCGACCATCGGGATGCAGTCGAGACACTCGACCCTCTCTGCGTGCTCGAGCGCCTGCCAGACCTGCGTGGGGGCAACGTTGCCCGAGGTGACGGCCTTGATGCGATCGACCGGGGTCACGTCTTCCAGCGACCCGGGGTCGAGGTCCTTGTAGACCCCGGCGCGGCCCGCGTAGATCGCTTGCGGCGACTCGGTCGACCCGTCGGCAAAGCCGGCGGCGGAAAAGAGCGTGGTAGCGCCCAGCACAAGCGCTCCGATGACGAGGTGACGATGGTTGGCTTTCATGGCTCTTCTCCTGACCTCAGTTCTTGCCCGCGGTCGGGTCATACCCGTACGCGGCGAAGTTCGTGTTCTGGCGGCTGTAGAACTGGCCACCCATGTCGATGGCGCGGATCAGCATGGTCCGCTCGTCGCGGGTCAGCGTCACACCCACGTCCTCCGGATGCATGGTGCGCTTGCCACCCTTGATGCCGGGGTCCGAGAACGGCTGCCCGAGCGGCCAGGCCGTCTTCTTCGCGTCCACCGAGGAAGTCATGTTCAGCTTCTCGATCATCGCGCTCTCGCGGGCATCGCTCGGGATGGCCCATGTGGGCGGGACGGTGCCCTGCACGGTGGTGCCCTGCATGTTCATCTCCATCGCGAGCGCGGACGGGTAGAACAGCGACACGTACGACGCCGGGTAGGAGCCGGTCATGTTGTCGTAGGTGACCGTGATCGGGCGATCGCTCAGGTCCAGGCGCGGGATCTGGTACGGCGTCGTGGTCCCGGTGACCTGGTTGTTCATCGTGACGGTGTAGAACTCCTGCGGCCCGTTCCCGTTCGTCGTCTGGTTGTGGCACTGCACGCACTTGGCGTTGAGCAGCGCCTGGATCTCGTTCGGGTTGTTCGCGTCGTTCGCCTTGGCCCACGGGTACTCGGTGCGCTGGGCGATCGGCTTGTCGAACTCCTGCGGTCCCTTACCGGCGGCGATCGTCAGCTGCTGGCCTCCGGCGAGGTTCGCCGCTGTGCGGCTCTCGTGGCAGCCGCCGCAGACGCGGGCTTCACCCGGCATTCCCTGGATCCAGGTGGTCTGCGTGCGGATCGACATCTCGAACTCGTCGAGCGGCTGCAGATGCATCGGGATGTAGGGCGGCACGTTCGCGAGCCAGGAACCGTCGTCGTACACCTTGGCCTCGCCGATCATGGCGGCGCCTTCAGCCATGGTCAGACCGAACATGGTCACGCCCGGCGCGGCCTCGCTCGAGAAGCCCTCGATGATGCGCACCTTCTTGGCACCCTTCAGCGCCTGGTCCACCGGCGTGTTGTCGAACTCCGCGCCGCTGACGGTGTCGCCGTGGACGCTGTACAGCGAGGTGCGCGTGATATCCAGCGAGCCGAACACGGTCGGCGTGGTCGCGTCCTTCGTCGCCTGGATCGAGCCCCGGACGGGCGGCTCGGCGCGCTTGACCACCGGTTCGGCGTACAGCTCCCAGCTGTCCGGGTGGTTGACGACGAGCTGGTTGGAGCGACTGGCCGGATCGTAGACGTAGATGCCGTAGTCCGGCGGGGTCGCCGACAGCACGTTCTGGTCGTTCACGAAGCCGCTCGCCCACGACACCAGGATGCGGCCGTCGGGCAGCGAGCGGGGCGTGCGGTAGCGACCCGCGGGCGAGGCTTCCTTCCCGCGCGGCACCGCCGGCGTCAGGACGTCGTACTTGGGGCGCTCTTCGTCGAAGCGGCTCGGGTCGTTGGCAGCACGGGCGTCGATGCGCACCAGCGCGCCCGAGTGCAGCGTGCGGTCACGCGACGTGGCCACGGCCAGGAACACGTTCGGCGTATTGGTCTCCGCCACCTGCACCAGCGAGTTGGCCGGCTTGCCGTGCTGTCCGGACACCGCAACGATGTGCGTGCAGTCCGGATCCATCGCAAACAGCTTCAGGTCGTTGACGTTCTCGAGATGTTCCCAGCGCGAGAACCCGATGCGGCCGTCTGCCATCGAGAACAGGTTCACCGAGTGGGACAGGTTCTGCGCGCACAGCTTGCGGTCGGCGTCGCCACCCTGCAGCGTGATGGTCGCGATCTGCGTGACCACGCGCGAGTGCTCGTACTCGTCGGCGCGCGTGCCCATCGAGGTGTAGCCCTCGTTCGTGATGAACGCGATCTTTCCGCCGGCGAGGAAGATCGGATGCAGATCGTCACGATCGCCGAAGGTCAGCTGGTGGATCGGGAACTTGCCGTTCACCTTCTTCAACCCCGCCCAGTACAGATGGTAGTGGTCTTTCGCGTCCTTCTTCATCGAGAAGACGACCTTGGTCGCGTCGAAGCTCACGTTGAGGCTCGAGATGTCGGCCGTCTTGAACCCCGCGGTGATGTTCTCCGTCTTGCGCGTGCCGAGGTCATACATCTCGACGCGCCCGCCGGGGTCGTAGCGCAGGTAGTCGACAACCTGGTCGGAGCCGCCAGAGACGTCGATCGTCACCTTGCCGTTCTCCACGATGGTGTGCTGCCGCACCGCGTAGACGATCTTGTTGAAGCTCTGGTTCGTCGGCTCCTCGGTGGGCTGTCCCGAGCAGCTCGCCGACAAGAGGCCAAGAGCCGCCACGAACGGCAACGCGAGGACGCCGAGGTGGCGTTTTTCGATCAGCTTCCGAGCCATGTTGCAACTCCTCCGGGGACGAAACGTGCAACCCATACGTTGGGCTTGGTCGGTACCAAGCAGGATCCGCACCACTTTCAAAACACCATGATTCCAAGCACTTGGAGCTGCATGTAGTAGGGGCCAGCCCCCATACCTGGCGGTCCGGTTGGGGGACAGCCCCCACAGCCGGCCGCGTGGCGGATGGCTCGGCCGCCGCACCTGGCCTAGGCTCGCGCCGTGTCGCTCCACTTCGATGAACGCGGCCTGATCCCGGCTGTGGTGCAGGATCGCCTGACCGGACAGCTGCGCATGGTCGCCTGGATGAACCAGGAAGCGCTGCGCCGGACGCTGGAGAGCGGGCGTGCGACCTTCTACAGCCGCTCGCGCGAAAGCCTCTGGGAAAAGGGCGAAACCAGCGGAAATGGGCTTAAAGTCGTATCGGTGACGGCGGACTGCGACGCCGATACGTTGCTGGTGCTCGCGGATCCCGAGGGCCCCTCGTGTCACACGGGCCGCCCGAGCTGCTTCTTCCAGCGCGTTCTGCCCGACGGCTCGCTCGAAGAGCTACCGGTCGAAGCCGGGCCCTTCCTGGCCGAGCTCGAGGATGTGATCCGGCAGCGCCAGTCGAGCCCCGCGGATCGGAGCTACACCCGCTCGCTGCTGGACGGCGGCGCGGAGCGGATCGGCAGCAAGATCCGCGAAGAAGCGGCGGAGTTGGCCCAGGCTATCGCGGAAGAGAGCGACGAACGGGTCGCCGCCGAGGCCGGCGATCTCATCTATCATCTGCTGGTCGGCCTGCGCCTGAGGGGCGTGGATCTCGCCTCGGTCCTCTCGGTGCTCGCGGCGCGCTCGGGGACCAGTGGCCACACGGAAAAGGCGAGCCGCCGGCGCCGCTGACCGCCGGGACCCGGCGAGCCCTTGGACAGGGGTTTGACCCCTTTCCAAGTGCCCGATATCGTAGGCTCCCCGCGGCTCGCGCGAACGCGTGCTCCGCCTCACTTTCGTCCTCCTGCCGAGCGGTCACCGATGCCAACCAAGGTTCTGGTTTTCGAGAGCGATCCTGCCTTCGCCAGCGAGCTGCAGAACGGCCTGGGCCGTTACGGCTGCGAGACGTCCCTGGTCGACGACGCCAACGTCGGCCTACAGGCGGCCGCCAGCGACACGCCGGATCTGATCCTGCTCTCGATCGAGCTGCCACGGATGAACGGCTTCTCCGTGTGCAACAAGCTCAAGCGCGATCCCGCACTCAAGAAGGTGCCGCTCATCATCATGAGCAGCGACTCGACGGAAGAAACCTTCGAGCAACACCGGCGCCTGCGCACGCGCGCCGAGGACTACATCCACAAGCCCATCCCCTTCGACGACCTGGTCGGCCGGATCAACGAGTTCGTGCAGCTCGGCACGCCCGCAGACGGCGCCGCCGCGCCGAGCGAGGCGCCGATGAGCGAAGAGGCCATCGTCATCGACGACGAGATCGAGCTCGAGGGCGAGCCCGGGGAGGAAGCCGAGGAGGAGCCGGAAGAAGCCGCACCCGCGTCGATCGATGACGAGGTGAGCGACTTCGCCGAGCAGGCGTTCGACGCGCTGATGGACGACAGCGCCCCGGCCGAGCCCGCCGCCGCCGAACCGGCCGACGAAGTCGAGGAGGATGTCGCCGAAGAGGTGGAAGCCGAGGCCGCGGAAGAGGCGGAAGAAGCCGAACCCGAGCTGCCCGGACCGCCGCCCGCCCCATCGCCTCGACCCCGGATGTCGTCGATCCCACCGCGGCCGGAGACGAGCGGAGACGCGGGCCGCTTCCAGAGCCAGATCGACAAGCTCCAGGGGCGGACCGAGGAGCTGGAGGAAGAGCTGCGCGCGTCCCGCGCCCGCGTCGCCGAGCTGGAAGACGAAGGCAAGCGCGGCGCCTCGCGCGACCCGGAAGTCCAACGCCTGCAGCGCGAGCTGGACGAGCTCAAGGCGAAGGCGACCAGCGGCAAGGGGGGCGGCTCCGCCCGTGAGTTCCTCGACCTGCGCGAATCACTGAACAAGAAGGACAAGGAGATCCTCGATCTCCGCGACCAGGTCACCAAGCGCGACAAGGAGCTGCTCACCCTGCGGGACAGCTCGCTCGGTCTGGAGCGCCAGCAGGCCGACTTCTCCGATCGTATCGAAGAGCTGGAAAAGGAGGTCGCCGACGCACAACGGAACGTCGATGCGCTGCGCGCGGACAAGGAGCAGGCCAGCAAGCGCGCCGACGACTTCAAGCGCAAAGCCGAGAAGCTTGCCGGCGATCTGGAAGCCCGTGGGCAGGAGATCACCGAGCTCAAGGAGAAGCAGGAAGAGGAGCTCGCGACGCGGGACGCGCGCGAGGCTGCGCTACGGGCGGATCACCAGCAGGCCCTGGACCAGGCCGAACAGGCCAAGCAGGCGGCGGTCGAAGAAGCCGAGGAACAGGGACGCCAGAACGTCGTCCAGGCCATCGCCGAGACGAAGGAGACCGCCGCCGCGGAGCTGGAGCAGGCGCTGGCCGAGGCGGCCGAGACGGCTGCCAGCGCGCAGTCCGAGGCGATCGCCGAGCGCGAGGCCGAGCTCAAGAAGGAGTCCGACTCCAGGTTGGCTGCGCTGCATCGCGCCAACGAAGACGCGATGAGCAAGCTCAAGGCCCAACACGAGCAGGCGATGAGCGAAGCCGAGCAGGCCGCCGCCGATCGACTCGCCGCGCGCGAAGCCGAGCTGGGCGAACAGCACTCCGCCGAGGTGGCGGAGCTGACCAGCGCCCACGACGCGACCAAGGCCGAGCTCTCGAGCACCCAGCAGACGCTTGTCGAGGTCCGCGAAGCCAAGGAAGAGGGCGAAGCCAGCCGCGACGCGAAGATTGCCTCGCTCGAGAGCGAGCTCGGGGAGCGCACAAGCGAGCGCGACCAGGCGAACGAGACGATCGCCGCGCGCGACGCGAACATCGTGGCGCTCGAAAGCGAGCTGTCCACGCGCACCGAGGAGCGCGACAGCGCGCGGCAGACCATCGAGGAACGCGACTCGAAGATCGCGTCGCTGGAAAGCGAGCTCGCGGCCCGCACCGAAGAGCGTGACACCGCCAACCAGACCATCGAGCAGCGCGACAACACGGTCGCGTCGCTGGAAGCGGCGCTAGCGGCGACCAAGGGCGACCTGGAACAGACCGAGAGCGCACTCCAGGGCGAGCGAGCGCGCCTGCAGAAGGCGCGCAGCAAGTGGTCGGACGATTCGGCTTCGCTCGAGCGAGCGAAGGACGCCCTCGCGGCCGCCCTCGCCCAGATCGAGGAAGCCGAAGGGCGTCCGATCGAATAGCGACTGGAAGCGCGGCGAGGTCAGCCGCAGGCTTCAACGATGTCGCGCAGCGCGCGACAGCCGTCCACCAGACGCGGCCCGGGCCGCCCGAGATACGCCTCGGGCACAGTGAACACGCGACGGTTCTCGAGCGCCGGAATGCCGCGCCAGGCCTCGCGCCGGTAGACGACGTCGGGACGGTACTTCTCCGGTTTGACGCCGCACCACGAGATCACGATCGCATCCGGACGCATCGCCCGCGCTTCCTCGTCGCTGATGGGTGCGCTCTTCACGTCGCGCGCGCCGAGCGGGTTTTCGCCGCCCGCGACCTCGAGCAGCTGGTTCACCCAGCTGTCGCGACCGGGCACGATCACGGGCTTCGGCCACCACTCGACCAGCACGCGCGGCCTCCGTCCGGCAGACGGAACAGGAGCCTCCAACACGCGCTGCATGTCGCGCACCAGCTCGTCGCCGCGACCGGGCACGAGGAGGCGCTCCGCGACAAGACGGATGTCTGCGTACACGTCCGCCACGCTCACCGGCTCGGGCGCAAGGTACGGCAGCCCGGCGCGCTCGAGCCCCGCCACAACGCTCTCGTGGCCCGGCACGGTCAGCGACGCCAGCACCAGATCCGGCTCGAGCGCCGCCACCCTTTCGATGTCGATCTGCAGGTCCGGACCGACCCGCGGCAGGCGAGCCACCACGGCGTCCGGATAGTCGCTGTGATCGTCGACCCCCACGAGCAGTTCGGCACAGCCCAGCGCGCAGACGATCTCGGTGTTCGAACAGGCCAGCGACACGACGCGCACGCCTGGCGTCTTGCCATCGGCGCCCACCGAACGCCAGCAGGCGCCCGCGCTTGTGGACCTCCCCACGAGCGCGTAGCCTTGGCCCTGCTGAATGGGTGGTCCCGCGCACAAAACCGGGGCGGGGGGAGGTGTGTCTGCTGCGGGCGCTCCGTCTCCGTCGGAGCCCGAACCCATGAGCGAGGGCTTCGGCTCGCCGCGCGCGCCGGATTCGCGCCCGAGCCGGCCGCACACTCCCATCCCTCCGGGCGTGTCGTGGGTGTTCGCGGGTTGGGGCAACGCCGAGAACATCAGCGACCTCGACAAGATGGAGACGCCCCGGGAGCCGAGCGCCGTAGCCCCGCAGCACAAGCTCGGACAGATCCGCGCCACGGCCATCTGCGGCAACGACATCACCTCGTCGGTGCTGTACGTCGTCGCCATCTGCACGACTTTTGCGGGTGTGTACGCGCCGATCGCGCTCGCGATGGTCGGCCTGGTGCTCTACCTGTTCCGCTCGATCTACGCCGAGGTCGGAAGTGCGCTGCCCCTCAACGGCGGTGCGTACAACGTGCTGCTCAACACGAGCAGCAAGGGCAAGGCGTCGCTGGCCGCCTGCCTGACGCTGCTTTCCTACATTGCCACCGCGGTCATCAGCGCCAACGAGGCGGTGCACTACGCCCACAACATCACGCACGTCATTCCCCTGATGGCGGGCACGGTGGTGCTGCTCGGCATTTTCGCCATGCTCAATATCCTGGGCATCACCGAGAGCGCCGCCGTCGCCCTGGTGATCTTCGCGCTGCATCTCGCCACGCTGACCGTGCTCACGCTGACGAGCGCCGCGCACGTCTACCACGACGGCTTCCGTCTGCTGGCCGAGAACTGGGCGCATCCGCCCACCCAGGGTCTGGGGCGGGCGCTGTTCTTCGGCTTCGCCGCCGGCATGCTCGGTATCAGCGGTTTCGAGAGCTCCGCCAACTTCATCGAAGAGCAGAAGGACGGCGTATTCCCGAAGACGCTGCGCAACATGTGGATCGCCGTCTTCGTGTTCAACCCGCTGATCAGCCTGCTGGCTCTGGGTACCCTGCCGGTAGGCGAATTCGGCAACTACGACACCACGCTGCTCGCCGAGATGGGCGGGCGCGCCGCGGGCCAGTGGCTCGACTGGTGGATCGGCGTGGACGCGGTGCTGGTGCTGTCCGGCGCCGTCCTCACCAGCTACGTCGGCGTCACGGGCCTGGTGCGGCGCATGAGCCTGGACCGTTGCCTGCCCGAGTTCCTGCTGCGCGAGAACCGCGCGCGCCATACGCCACACTGGATCATCATCTCCTTCTTCCTCCTGTGCTGTTCGATCCTGTTCATCACGCGGGGCAAGGTCTCGACGCTGGCCGGCGTGTACACCATCTCGTTTCTGGGCGTGATGATGCTGTTCGCCATCGGCAACCGTCTTTTGGCGATCAAGCGCGCGCGACTGCCCCGCGCGATCCGCGCGTCTTGGCTCACTGCGATGCTGGGCATGGCGGCTGTCGGCGCCGGACTGGTAGGCAATGTCCTCAAGTCCACGCAGCAGGCCGCGATCTTCCTCGTCTACTTCTCGATCACTGTGGCGGTAGTGGGTGCGATGTTCCTGCGCGTGAAGATCCTGCAGGCGCTGCTCTACATGGGGCAGGCCATCCAGGAAAAGGTGCGCGCGGCGAACGAGACGGTCGCCTTCTGGACGACGCGCAAGATCAAGGAGATCAACGCGCAGTCGATCATCTTCTTCACGCGCGGCGATGGGCCGGCCAACCTCAGGCGCGCCATCGAGTACGTGCTGGCCAACGAGAGCACGCACAACCTGATGGTGGTGCACGTGTATGACGACGAGAAGGACATTCCGCCACATCTGGCCGAACAGCTCCGCACACTGGACGAGATCTTCCCCGAGATCCGTATCGACTTCATTGCGGTCAAGGGACGGTTCGGGCCCGATCTCATCGCCAAGCTGAGCAAGCGGCTCGACGTGCCGAGGAACTACATGTTCATCGGCTGCCCGGGCGATCGCTTTCCCCACCAGATCGCCGATCTCGGCGGTGTGCGCTTGATCGTGTAGCCTAGCGCCCACGCGCATGGGCGACTCCGCGAGCACCACCACCGAACGCCGCGATCGCTACGTGGCGTGGGGGCTGACGTGGCTCACGTACGCGACGTACTACACCGGCCGCAAGGGCTTCAGCGTCGCGAAGAAGGCGATCACCGAGCACCTCGGCGTCCCGGTCGCCGCGCTCGGACTCATCGATACAGCGTACCTGGCAGCCTACGCGGTCGGACAGTTCGTCAGCGGCACGCTCGGCGATCGCATCGGCGCGCGGCGGCTCATCGGCTACGGCATGCTGCTCAGCGCGGCGGCCTGTGCGGCGTTCGGCTCGATGAGCTCGGCGCTGCTCTTCGGCGTACTGTTCTGCGTCAACGGCTTCGCGCAGTCGACGGGTTGGCCCGGCACGACGCGCGCCATGGCGGAATGGACCACGCCGAAGAACCGCGGGTCGGTGATGGCGTTCTGGGCAACGTGCTACCAGGTGGGCGGCGTCGCGGCGACCGCGTTCGCGGGCTACCTGCTGGGGCGCTACGGCTGGCGCGCAGCCTTCTACGGTCCGGCGCTGTGGATCGCCGTCGTCGCGATCCTGGTGCTTGTGTTGCTCAAGCCCGGGCCCAGCGCCCAGACCCGCGTCAGCGCCGACGCCGACGTGCCGACGGATGGGAGCGAGCCGCCGCCCGACGCCGACAAGCCGCTCGAAGGCGAAGAACTGCTCGCCGTGCGGCGCCGCGCACAGCGCGAGGTCCTCAAGAGCCCGGTGCTCTGGTCGTACGGCCTTTCGTACTTCTTCATCAAGCTAATCCGCTACAGCCTGCTGTTCTGGCTGCCGTTCTACCTGGCCAAGCAGCTCGGTTACGCGGAGACGGAGGCGGCCTACGTCTCGACCGCGTTCGACGTGGGCGGCATCGCCGGCGTGATCGTGATCGGCATCGTCTCCGACCGGCTCCGGAGCGTGTCGCGCTCGCTGCTCTCGGCGCTGTGGCTGTTCGGGCTCGCAGCAGCGCTGCTCGTCTACGCCGGGCTGGGCACCCCCGCCGTCGGCGTCAACGTCGCGATGCTGGGCGCTGATCGGCGCCATGCTGTTCGGCCCCGACTCGCTGATCTCCGGCGCCGCGGCGCAGGACGCGGGCGGTCCTCACGCGGCGGCCATGGCCACCGGCTTCGTCGACGGCGTCGGCTCCATCGGCGCCGTGCTCGAGGGCCTGCTGGTCCCCTGGGTGAGCAATCGCTTCGGCTGGCACTCGTTGTTCATCCTGTTCGTCGCCTGCGCCGTCGTCGGCGGTCTGTGCCTGCTGCCGACCTCGCGCCGCGTCCCCGCCCCCCGCACCGACTAGCAGAACAACCGAATCCCTGCCCCCTGGCCCCTTCGACGCCTGCCTCAGCGCTCGAAGCGCCGCCAGCTGCCGTTGATCAGCCGCTCGTGCGGCATGTAGCGCGCCTTGTACTGCATGGCATCACAGTCGGCGATGTACAGCCCGAGGTACAGGAAGCGCAGACCCCAGTTCCGGCACAGCTCCACCTGCTTCATGATGGAAAACGTACCGGGGCTCGCGCGTTCGAAGGCGGGGTCGTAGTAGCAGTACACCGCAGAGAGCGCGTTCTGTCCGTGGTCGGACAGTGCAATCGCGACCAGCTCGCCGTCGATCCGAAGTAGCGGATCTCGAAGCTGTCGCAACAGCTGCTGACCAGGAAATCGCGATAGCCTTCCGCGATCGATGGGCGGCTGTCCGTCGCCGAGCCCGCGTTCGCGCTTGTGCAGGTTGTACAGCGCAACCCGACGCGAATCGACAACGGGCACCCCGATCTCCACGTCGAACAGTTGCTGGCCGCGTACGAAGGCGCGCCGCTGCGAACGGTCCGGCGAAAACCGGGTCACGTCGATGCGGATGGGCTCGCAGGCGCGACACGCCGGGCAGGCCGTCCGGTACAGGACGTAGCCCTGACGGCGGTCGCCAGCGAGGAGTCGATCGTCGAGCTCCTCGCGCGACAGCTCGCGCGTCGGCAGCCTGAGCGGCAGACGCGCGACGCGCCCGTCGAGGTATGGGCAGGGGCCCGGCTTGTCGTACACGACGAGCTCGGGTGGACTGCCAGGCAGGATAGGAATCGTCACGGCCTCGCTCGACGTTCCCATCCCACTAGCGTAATGCGCTCGCTGGCCAGGAGGCGGCCGAGGCGGGGCATGAATCTGGTCGACGGCGCCCTGGACCCTTGATAGATCCGGCGATTTGGCGCCCACTATCCCGACCGTCTTCCGTTGGCACTGCAAACAGCGGGATGTACTCCGAGCGGTAGCCGTCGCGCGCCAGCGCCTTGCCGCTCTGGTCGAGGTCGAACTCGATGAAGCGCACGCCCGCCAGCTGCTTGTCGAGCTGCCCCGAGGCGAGTGCCTTGTGGAAGCGCCGACACGGCTCGCACCACGTAGCGCCGACATAGACCACGACGCGCTCCCCGGCGCGCCGCGCACGCAAGAGCTCGGAGTGGATGAAGGGCGCGACCGAGTCGACGTTCCGCGGCCCCTCGACGATCTGCGGTCGGTGCGCCGCCTTGGCGGGCTCTGCCGAGACGGCCGTCGGTGCTGGAGCGGCGTCGGAGCTCTTGCACGCGGGAAGCCCGAGCAGCGCCAGCACACCGACCCATCGAACGACAGCCATCACGCAGTGAGCATAGCAAACCGGACCCACACGCAAGCCCGAGCGCGCGGGCACGCGAGTGCAACGCCTAGATCCCAGCGCGACGGGCGAGCCGGTTGGCCTGGGTGCGCGCTGTCGCCGCGACGCGCGGCGCGTCGAGGGTCGTCAGGGCGCCGCTGTCCACCACCTGTTCGCCACCGACAAAGACGTGCTCCACGTCGCGCGCCTGTGCGGCGTAGACCAGCACGCTGACGGGGTCGAGCGCCGGCGCGACATGCACGCCGTCAGTGCGCACCACGACCAGATCGGCTTCCTTGCCGGGCTCGAGCGACCCGATGCGCGCTTCCAGCCCCAGCACGCGCGCACCGTCGAGGGTTGCCATGCGGAGCACGTCGCGCGCGGGCAGTACGCCGGGCCCGGCTCGCACGCTGGACAATAGCGCCGCATGGCGGATTTCCACCCACGGGTCGAGGTTGTTGTTGCAGGGTGCGCCGTCGGGGCCCAGCCCGACCACCACGCCCTCGGCCCGCATCGCGGCGACGCGCGCAATGCCGCTGCCAAGCTTCAGGTTGGCACTCGGGCAGTGCACCACTCGAGTGCCGTCGCGGGAAAGCTGCCGCACCTGGCCCGGCGTCAGCTGCGCGCCGTGCGCGATCGACGCGCGGGGACCGCGCATGCCCCAACGCCTGAGCAGCGTCACGTCGTCGGCGCCCAGCGCCGCGCGGACGGCGGCGCGCTCGCCCGGGTGCTCCGCGGCGTGCGTGTGGAACAGCGCGCCGCCCTCACGTGCCCGCTCCACCGCGCCGCGCACCAGCGCTTCGGTGCACGACAGGATGAAGCGCGGGATCCAGGCGTAGCCCACGCGACCGGAAGGGTGACCGCTCCAGGTCCGCTCCAGGCGCTCGGCGTCGGCGAGCTCGCGGCGCGTGCTCTGCCGGAGCCGGCGCGGCACGCCGGCGCCGCTGTCCATCAGCGTCTTCCCGCCGACCACGCGGATCCCCGAGCGCACGCAGGCGTCGAACACCGCATCGTGGTGGTGCACCGTCCCCAGATCGAGGATCGCGGTCACGCCCGCGCGCAGCATCTCGGCCAGCCCGACCTCGGCGCTGGCGGTGATGCTCGCTTCGTCGTGCGCCGCTTCCAGCGGCCACACGCGCCGCCTCAGCCAGTCGAGCAGCGGCAGATCGTCGGCCATGCCGCGCATCAGCGCCTGGCACAGGTGCACATGCGACATCACCAGGCCGGGCAGCACGATGCGGCCCTTCACGTCCAGCACGCGGGCCCCGCGCCGTGGCCGCACGCGCCCGATGCCGGCGATGCGTCCATCGCGAACGAGCACGTCGCCTTGGAGCACGCGGCTGTCCGCGTCACACGTCACCAGCGTGCCACCTCGCAGACAGAGCTCGCTCATCGATGGAACCTGAACGGCGCAGGCAGGAGCTCGGCCAGGGTCGAGCGACGCTCCGACGAGGGACCCACCGCGACCACCGGCACGTCGCCGTCGGCGAACTCCATCAGCGCCTGCCGGCAGATACCGCAGGGCATGGCCGGTTCGTCCGCCTCGGTGTAGACGACCACAGCCGAGAGCCGCTCTTCGCCCGCGGCAACCATCTGCGCGATCGCCCCGCGCTCGGCACAAACGGTCGCGCCGTAGCTGGCGTTTTCCACGTTGCAGCCGGTATACACCCTGCCCGCTCGCGCCGCGCAGGGCGGCGCCCACCTTGAAACCCGAGTACGGTGCGTAGGCGCGGCTCTGCACCTGCCGCGCAGCCTCGACCAGCTCGCGCTCGTCCGTACTCATCCCTGGACCTCGGCGTGCGCGAGCTCCACCCAGCGCCCGAGCACCTCGGTGAACGCCTGGCGGGTGCGCCGCGCGGTCTCCTCGACTTCCTTGTGGTCGAGCAGCGCGCCCGACAGCCCGGCGGCGAGGTTCGTGATGCAGCTCATGGCGCCGACGCGCACCCTACGGTGACGCAGCGCGATCACCTCCGGCACCGTGCTCATGCCCACCGCGTCCGCACCTAGAGTGGCGAGCATGCGGATCTCGGCCGGAGTCTCGTAGCTGGGCCCGAGCATGGCGGCGTACACGCCCTCGGCGAGCTTCACCGACACGTCCGCCGCGGCGCGACGCGCGGCGTCACACAGCGCTTCGTCGTAGGCCCGCGTCATGTCCGGAAAGCGCGGCCCCGCCGCGTCGTCGTTCGGCCCCACCAGCGGGTTCCGCGCCATCAGGTTCAGGTGATCGGTGATGAGCATCAGATCGCCGGCGGCGAGCCGCTCCGAGATACCTCCCGCGGCGTTGGTGATCAGCACCGCGCGGCAACCGAGCGCCGCCAGCAGCCGCACGCCGAACACGACGCGGTCGAGCGGGTGCCCTTCGTAGGTGTGCACGCGGCCCTGGAGGCAGGCGACCTCCGCGCTTCCGACGCGCCCCAGACACAGGTTGCCGGCATGCCCCACGACCGCCGAGCGCGGCATGTACGGCACCTCGGCGTACGGGACCTTCAGGAGATCGTCGAGCCCATCTGCGAATGCGCCCAGGCCCGAACCCAGGACCAGGCCGATGGCTGGCTGGGTGGCGCGGAGCTTTCTCACGTGGGCGGCGGCTGCGTCGAGCTGCTCGGTCATTCTCCTCCATCGGCAGCAAGGCGCTGCCTCGCGCGAGCGTCACCCGAGCGCGAGGCCGCGAAAAGGGGAAATCGGGCGCATCGATGGGGCTGGCAGAGCCCGCGGGCGTGCTATGGTCCGCGGCTCTTCGGCGAAAGAAGCCCCCGCGTGGGGCTCATCATCCGTTCAGCAGAGGCCCATGGCAAGCAAGTTCGACCAGTTCCTGAACGACAACAAGATCGACCCCCGGCGGCTCCTCGCGACCTCGCACCGCATCGAGCAACTGCACCGCGAAGACCGCGAGCTCAAGCTCAAGAAGAAGCAAGGCAAGCTCGAGGCCGCCGGCGAGGGCGAGGAGCAGAAGCCGCCGCCGAAGCCGCGTTCGGGCCGGCCGGTGACCCGGCGACTGCTACAGGACGTGTCGGCCGGCAAGCCCGTCTCCGGCGCCGCCAAGACCCGGCTTCTGAGGGCAGTCAACCACGTGCTCCAGCAGAAGAAGAAGGACCCGGTCGAGCTGAAGGCCCTGTTCTAGGGCCACCTGGCTCGCAGCGCGGGCTCCACCCGCCCTGGAACTGAAAGTCACGGGCCCTCCGGGCATCTGACCCAGGGATGCCCGTTGCTGTCGCTGCTGCCGACCGCCTGTCGTGGAACCCTGTTTCCGGCGAGAACGGGTCCCGCGCAAGCTCACGGAGTAGACTGGTGGTCGTGTCCGATGGCGACGATCTCGTAGAGCGCTGCCGCGCCGGGGACGACGCGGCATTCCGCGAGCTTTTCAGGCAACACCGCAGCGACGTCGCGCGGCTGGTACACCGCATGCTCGGTCCCAGCAGCGACGTCGATGACGTGATCCAGGAGGTCTTCCTCCAGGTCCACCGCAGCGTCCGCGACTTCCGTGGGCAAGCACGTTTCTCCACGTGGCTCTACCGCGTCACGGTCAACGTCGTCTTGATGCACCGGCGTGCCGCCCGCAGCCGTCCGGTGTTCTCGGAGGTTCCCGAGGGCTTCTCGATCTCCGACGGGCGCGCACTGCCGGATGACCAGGTCGCACGCCGCGCTCGCATGCGCGCATTCGAGCGGCTGCTCGAGCGTCTGAGCGACAAGAAGCGCACGGTCTTCATCCTCCACGAGCTGGAAGGCATGGCACCCGCCGATATCGCGACCATCGTCGGGGCGCCGGTGCTCACGGTACGCACGCGCCTCTTCTACGCACGCCGCGAGCTGGCCGAGATGCTGCGCGAGGAGCCCACACTGTCCGCGCTGGCAGACGACATGGCGGCGCCGCGCCAGAAGAAATCCGCCCGCCCCCGCAACAAGGAGGCGACCTGATGGCCCGTGACGACATCGACGTGCTGCGCCAGCTCATCCGCGAAAAGCGCGGCGAGCCGCCTCCGGAAGTCGACTGGGATCACGTCGAGCAACAGCTGATGTTGAAGGTCGAAAGCGACGCTCCAGCACCGCTTCCGCGTTCCTCGCCCTGGCCCGCGCTGGCTCTGGTGGCTGCAGCCGCCGCCGTGGCGATCGCCGGCATCGGCCTGCTCAATCGCTCCTCCCACCAGGTCGCCGCTACCAGCGCTCCCGCCGCACCGAAGGCGCCGGTGGCCAGGGTGCTGCGCGCACCGTCCCATCGCATCTTCGGCGTCTCGCAGACCAAGCTGTCCGGCGACAAGCTCGCCGTGGGCGACCGGGTCGTGGCGGGCGCGCAGGCGGTGCGGGTCGAGCACGCGGGCCGCGCGACGTGGACGCTTTCGCCGGGCGGCCGCGCGACCGTCGCCCTCGTGGGTCGCTATCTGACGGTGCGACTCGAGACCGGATCGGTGACGGCCGACGTGGTGCCCAGCCCCCGCCCCGAGTCGTTCGCCGTGGAAGTGAAGGGCACGCGCGTTGCTGTGCACGGGACGCACTTCACGGTGCAGCGCCTGGGCGATCACGCGAAGGTGACGCTCGAGCGCGGCGTGGTCGCCGTCGGACCGACCAGCGAGCGCGGCCACACCCAGGGCTGGCTGATGACGGCTCCGGCCACCGGCACCTTCTCGCTCGACGGCGCCAGCACCGGCCACGTCGAACAGGGCAAGCCGGCTCCGGAAGGAACCGCGGCAGCCCGCAAGCCCGCGCGGGCCCCCGCCGCTGCGCCCACGCCCGCACCAGCCGCGCCGGCACAGGCCACCGGGGCGCCCACTCCGCTGCCGATCCAGCCGACCGACGACGAGCTCACGCGCGGCGCCGAACAGGTGGCGGCGACCGTCAGGAGCTGCTTCGCGAAGCACACCGAGTCCGACCAGGGCATGCGCATCAGCGCCCATTCCAAGCTGTCCATCGACATCGCCCCCGGCGGCAACATCCAGACGCTGCATTTCAATCCGCCGCTGGCCCCGTCGGTCCAGCGCTGCAGTGCCGGCGTCATGCAGTCGGTACACTTCGCCGCGTCGAAACAGGGCGCCACCGTCACGCGGACGCTGAAGCTACAGCGATAGAGCAACTCTGTGGCATTTTGCTACAGTTAGTGTAGCGAAATGCCACATATCAGTCCTCGCGCCGCATGACCACGGCTCGTCCGTCTCCGAGCATCCAGCGGATCGAGCGATCGCTGTCGAGCTTGAAGTGAGCGTGGTCGACCGTGCCGTCCCTGCGATGGATGGCGAGCTTTACGTCGCGCTGGTGCTCGCCGACCTTGTCCACCTCGTAGGTCCCGCTGCGGGGCTCTTCGGCCGGGATCGCCACCGTGATGGTGGAACCAGCGAACTCCATGCTGGTTCCCTTGGCCCACCCGGTGGCTGCCGCCACGTCGGCCTGGTCGAAGTTCTCGACGCTGTCGCCGAGCCAGCGTCCTTCGAGCTTGCCGCGGACCGGATTTCCGCATCCCCCCATCCCGATCGCGAGGGCGGCCAGCATCAGGGCTCCCGCCAGACCGTTCGCTTTCAGCTTGGGTTGTGTCATTCGGGATAATGGTAGGATACACACCTACACCTGCCCACAAATTGGCACCTGATGCCGGCCCGAGCGCCAGCCGCGCGGTAGTCGGGCCAGGATCCAGCTTTTTTGCGGTAGGTTCTGGGTTCCTTTCGCATGCAGCCCACCACGCTGACCCTGCCGCAGCTCCGCCGCGTCATCCAGAACACCTGGGAAGAGATCACCGCCTGGTTGATCGCCAAGCCGCGCATCCTCGCGCTGCCCCACCCGGAACAGCAGATCCTGTTCGAGATCGGGTGCCGGCTACGCGACGCCCTGCGCAGCCTCTCCAGCAACGCCGCGTGGGACCGGATGTACTTCGACGGCTCGAGCTCGACGCTGGGCGCCCACGCGATCGCGGACGCCGTGGGGCGCCATCCGCCGATCTATCTCGACACCCGTCAGCTCTTCCAGGTGCAGAGCAACCGACCCCGCGCCGTGAACGAGCCGGACGTGGCCGTGGCGGTGCACGTGCTGCGCTCCTGCAACGAGATCCTCGACCTGGACGACGACGGGCGGCCCCGCCACCAGTCGTGGCTACCGACGAACCTGCGCGCGCAGGGCTGGCTCCTGGAAGAGCACGTGCGGCAGCTCACCGATCTCTCGGGCGAAGCATGTGATGGCTTCCTGTTCGTGATCTACAGCAACGAGGCGCGTCGCCGCACCTCGGTGGATCTGCGCGAGGTCGCATCGTGGGCGTCGTGGCACCAGCCCACCGAGACGTTCTGGTGGGCCTCGCGCCACTTCCGCGCCAAGGGCACGCGCTGAGCGCGAGAAGGCCCGCGCCGCTGCCCGCTACTTGCAGCAGCGCACGCCGAGGCTGTAGTCGAAGTACTGGGGCGGATGCGTGCTGATGCGCGATTCGCAGCCGTCGCGCGTGCCGCGCGAGTAGAAGCCGCCCAGGAACGCACCGTCGGGATCGTCGACCCACTCGTCGAGATTGCCGACCATGTCGTAGACCGCGTCGTCGCCCCATCGACTCGGCAGGCGGGCGTCTGCCCCGTCTTGCGGAGCAGCGGCTCGCCGTGGAACGTGACCTCGTTCAGCCGCGGGTCGAGGTGCCCGATCGAGGCATTCCCGTGCAGGATGAACGCGGGGTGAGACGCACGAAACACGTTGCAGGCGCCCTGCTGGTACGTGTCGCCATAGGGAAACGGGCGGTCCTGCTCGCCACGGCAGGCCGTCACCCACTCGCCGGGCGTGCACAGCCGCTTGCCCGCCGCCTCGCACGCCTCGCGAGCCAGCTTCTGGTCGAGGTAGCCGTTCGGCAGCACGTTCCGGCGCGAGACCGCCTTCGGCATGAAGTGGCCGTGGAGCTCCCAGTCGGGCGGCGCCGGCACCGGCATCTGCCGGGCGCTCGGCGGTCCGTCGCTCAACCGCTTTCTCTGCCAGCGCTCGTACGACGCGCGCACCTGCGACGGCGTCGGGTGATAGTACGGCGAGAGCGTCCGGCCGCTGTCCGTATCGACGAGCGAGTCCTCGTAGCGGTCGATGCAGAAGCGGCCGTGGATGTCGACCATGTCCGGCGGGCAGCGCGACGGCCCCGCGCCCCAGGGTCCGGGAAGGATCTCGTGCCCCGGTGCCGCCGGCGGAGCGATGTCGCCACCATCCGGCAGGTACAGAAGCTGCGGCACCGCCGGCCCCGGCGCGGCCGCAACGCTACTTTCGCTGCTCGCGGCGCTGGAGTGCGCCTTGTGCGGCGGCTCCTTGTGCTCGCAGCCCGCCGTGACGAGCAGAGCCAGCACGAACACGAAACCAGCGCGGAGCATCGACTCCGAGCGTAGAAGAGCCACCCCGATGCGCAAACAAAGCCGGGCCGCGCCGCCCAACGCTCCCCCGGAAGCCCGCAGTCGGGAGCCCGACCGGAGCCTACTTGCCGCGGTACACGATGAGGCCGTGCGTCAGATCGTAAGGCGAAACCGCCACGCGGACGCGGTCGCCGGGCAGCACGCGGATGTGGTGGCGTCGCATACGGCCCGAAAGCTGAGCGCGCACCACTGCGCCGCCCTGGTCCACCTTGATGGTGTACTGGCCGCCGCCGAGAGCGTCCTGAATGACGCCCTCCATCTCGAGAAGATCACCTTTGCTCATACGCTTGTGCTGCTCGTTTCTGCAGGTTAAGGCTCGCGGAAGCTGACACAACCCCTGCCCTATTGCAAGATGCGAGCCTCCCGCCGCGGTCGTGTCACTGTTCGAGCCGGGAGTCACGTCGTAGCAATGCCATCCGCCGTGTTTCCGGCCACCCTGTTCGACTACAACGGCGTGCTCGTCGACGACGAGGCGGTGCACCTGGCTGCCTTCCAGGCCGCCCTGGCGCCCCTCGGCATCCAGCTGTCCGAAGCCGACTACTGGGCTCGCTACCTCGGCTTCGACGACGTGGGGGCATTCCGGGCCATCCTGACCGATGCGGGACGCCCGCCCACCGACCAGCAGGTCCGCGAGCTGGTCGAGGCGAAGAAGCCGCTGTACCTGGAGCGAGCGCGGGGCTCGCTGTCGGCCTTCGAGGGCGCGCGCGAGCTTGTCGAGCAGCGCGCCGCCGCCGGGCCGGTCGGCATCGTGTCCGGCGCGCTCCGGAGCGAGATCGAGCTGGGGCTCGCGGTGCTCGGCGTCGCAGACCGCGTGACCGTGATCATCTCCGCCGACGACACTACCGAGTCGAAGCCGAGCCCGCAGGGCTACCGGATGGGACAGGCCGCGCTGGCGCAGCTTGCCGGCGAGGACGTCGCTCGCGAGGCGTTGGTCGTCGAGGACTCGATCGCCGGCATCCAGGCGGCGCGCGCGGCGGGGCTCGCCTGCGTCGCGATCACCCATAGCTACCCGGCGGCGGAGCTCGCCGCGGCGGATCTCGTCGTCGAGCGACTTCAGGACATCACCGAGGCCGCGCTCGCCGAGCTGTACGGAGCGCGCCATGCGCGTTGAAGCGGCGCTCGCGCTCGCCGCGCTTCTCCTTGCCGGTGCGGCCCAGGCGACGCCACGTTCGCTACCGCCCGGCGCGAACGGCTGGCGCGACTCGGAGCTCCGCAGCATCCGCGGCGTCACCGTCGGCCCCATCGAGAGCGCGCTCCACCCCGGCAAGGGCTACGGCAGCGAGCCGTGCGCGCGCAGCATGCACGAGATCCGGCAGATGGGCGGCAACTGGGTCAGCCTCACGCCCTTCGGCCGCGTCCGGGACCTCACGCCGAGCGGCGTGTCGATGACGTTCGAGGCGCCGTACCGGGAGAATCGCGTGGCCGTCGCACGCGCCGTCGAGCAGGCCCACCACGAGGGGCTGCGCGTGATGCTCGTCCCTCACCTGTGGGTCGAGTCGGGCGGGTGGCGCGCGAAGATCGATCCCGGCGACGACGCAGCCTGGGCGCGCTGGGCCGCGAGCTACCGAGCGTTCTTGATGAACTGGGCCGAAGTCGCACGCGACGCAGGCGTCGACATGCTCGCCGTCGGCGTCGAGCTCCGCAGCTGGGTCACCACCACGCACGCTCCGAGCTTCATCGACATCATCCACGACGTGCGCGGTGTGTATCCGGGCCTGCTCACCTACGCCGCCAACTGGGATGACGTCGACGACACCGTCATCCTGGGCGACCTGGACGTGATCGGCATCAACGCCTTCTACCCGCTCGCCGACAAGAAAGGCGCCGACTACCCGACGCTGGTCGCAGGCGGTCACAAGGTGGCCGAGAAAGTCGGTCGCCTCGCTGCGAGCTGGGACAAGCCGGTGATGTTCACCGAGTTCGGGTACACCACGCGGCCCGATCCCGCCGTGCGCCCGTGGGAGTGGCCCGACAAGATGAAACACGTCGTGGTCGACCAACGCGCCCAGGCGCGCGCCTACGCCGCGCTGCTCCAGGCCTTCGTCGACAAGCCCTGGTTCGCCGGCTTCTTCGTGTGGCGCTTGTACGCCGACCCCGACGACATGTCGCAGGAAGCCGAATGGGGCTTTTCTCCACGCGGAAAGGAAGCCGGCCTGGTCCTGCGCGACGCCTTCCACGCCTGGTGGGCCGCCGACGGCCCCCGCCCCATCGGCAGCGGGATCGGCAAGGTCTCGGCCTGGGTCGACAGGCCATTCTGAACGGCGGTGCGGCCGGGGGCGGGCTTCTTGGCCCGGACGCCTAGTAGCCCGCCAGACAACGCTGGGCCTGGCAGGTCCACTTGGGGACAGGCCGGTCCCAGCCGAAGGCCGCCGAGTCGAGAACTTCGCACGCCGGGCACGCCGTACCATCCGGGCACGTGCAAGCCATCTCGCAGGAGCCACTGTCGCACGTGAGCCCTGCGGCGCAGTCGGCATCGACCTGGCAGGTCGCGTGGACGCTCCCCTCGCAGGTCTGGTTGACCGGGTCGCAGGCTCGACACGCCTTGCGCTCGGCGACGTAGCCGTCGAAGCAGTCGAGCTCGGTGGTGCCGTCGCAGGCGAACGCTTCCGCCCCCGCCGGACACGCTGGATTGCGCTTCGGCTCGAGCGTGCACGACCCGTGGACCCCGGACACCCTGCAGACACCCGGAGAACACGCCGCCTTGTTGGACCAGGTGGCGCTGCTGCCCTCGTGGTAGTGCGGATCGCCGATCCCGCCGGACGGGCCACCCGGGTGTCCTGTGCAGTACTGTAGCTCCGTCCCGTCGCACCTCCAGGTGTCCACCGCGCACGAGCTGCCCCCGCCGCAGCTCGTCATGGCGAACGACAGCACCGCCAAAAGCGCCATCGAGCACAAGGCGCGCAGCGCCGTCTTGCGCCGGAAGCGCGAGTGACGCGGGGGGAACGGCCCGTGCAGCAGCAACGTCATGACGCGGCGACTAGTCGCGCCGCGGCGCCGGCGGTGGAACACCCCGGAGCGAGCGGGCGGCGAGCTGCAGCACGCCATCCCTGGATTCCTCGAGAATTCGTTTGGCGTCGTCGGCGGAGTAGCCGAGCAGCTTGGCGAGGGAGTCGAGCATGCTGTGCTCCTCCGCAGCTTCGCTGCCGTCGATCCGCATGACGATGCCGGCGTTGCCGAGCAGCACCTCGCGGTCGTCCTTGGAAAGCTGGTCGACGGGAATGTCGTCGAGGCTGCGCTCGGTCTTCGCGTACTCGCGCAGCTCCGCGGCGTCGTCCGGGGTCGCGTCGAAGGAGGTGAGCAGATGCTCGAGCAGCTCCGACTCCGCGCTCTCCACCTTGCCGTCAGCCCATGCGACCGCGATCAGGGACTTCACGATGATCTTGTCTTCCGGGTTCATAGCTCCGGAGAGTAGCCGGGAAGCGACGCGAAGGGGACGCTTCTCGGCACCGCCCCGCGCGGCGCGCGATCTGGCTGAAATCAGGGCGGAACCCGAGGCCATGGCCGCTTTGCCCCGCGGTGCGCAACGTGCCTACCCAGCCGTCATGGGGGAGGGCGTACTCCTAGTACGCGTCCGGTCCGGCGCGCAGGCCCTTGGGCAAGGCGAGCTCGAGCGCGGGCACGGCGCTTTCGCCGCCGTCGAGGTAGGCGTAGCGCGCCATGTTGCCGACAACCCGGCCGACGTAGTTGCGCGTTTCGTGGAAGGGGATGCGCGCAACCCACACGTCGAGCGGCAGGTGTTCGCCGGATTCGAGCCAGTGCGACACGCGCGCCGGGCCAGCGTTGTAGGCGGCGGCGGCGAGCGCGACGCTGCCGCCGAAGGTCCCGAGCACCTTGTGCAGATAGAACGCGCCGAGGCGGATGTTGTACGGCGGGCTCCGCAGCAGGAGTGGGTCGTAGTCGACGCCGACCTCTCCGGCGACGGTGCGCGCGGTCGGAGGAATGAGCTGGAGCAGGCCGACGGCGCGAGCGGCCGAGACCACGGCGGGGCGGAAGCCGCTCTCCTGGCGCATCACGGCGTAGACGAGATCACGGGGCAGACCGTTCTTCTTCTCCGCGGCCCGCACCAGCGGCTCGTAGGGGCGCGGGTAGATGCAGTTCCAGACCCAGCGTGTGCCGTTGGTCGGCGCGTTGTCGAGGTGCGACCAGTGCGCGGCACGCTGGCCGACCTTGTAGCGGCGCGCGGCGGTGCTGAAGCTCCCGTAGGCGTGACACAGCGCTTCGTCGGCGCTGTCGCCGAGCTGCTTCTTGACGATGGGCTCGTACGCCGCGAGCGCACGGGCAGCATCCCGGTCGAGGCCGATGCGACGCAAGAGCTTCACGCGCGGCGGCAGCCGGAACGCCGGCGGAGTGTGCGGCTTGCCGCTCTTGGCGGGCTCGATCAGCGGCGGCAGCTTCTGGCCGAGCTCTTTCAGACGCGCGGCAGCGGCCAGCGCGGAAAACGAGAGCGGACGCTCGTCGATGACGTGGCGGAAGCGCTCGGCGGCGGCATCCTTGTTGCCGAGGCCGGCCAGCGCGACGCCTTCGAGCTCGTGATAGCGGGCCTCGAGGCGCGGCTCGTCCGTGGCCTTGGCCAGCACAGCGAAGCGCCTGGCGGCAGGCTTGTGTTTCCCCGAGGCAAGCCAGGTGACGCTCTGCTCGTAGCGCGCGCTGTCGACGAAGCGGCCCTTCTTGCCGAAGCGACCGAGGTAGTGCTGGTAGGCGGCGTCGGCCTTCTTCCAGTGGCCGAGGATGTACTCGAGGCGTGCTGCCAGATAGAGCGCTTCCTCGGCGTAACCGCTCCGCGGATAGCGAGCGGCGAGCGCCTTGTACTTCGCGATGGCCTTCTCGTCCTGGTCGGCCCGCGACAGCGCACGCGCGGCGTAGAACTGGTCCTTGACGCTGTCGCGCCCGCCAAGCTTCGCGGACTGTGCGAGGTACTCCGACGCCTTTGCGTAGTCCTTGCGCGCCATGTACAGCGCCCAGCCGCGCGCGTGCAGAAGCTCGCGCTCCGGAACGCCTTTCTTGATGCGGTCGAGCTCGGACAGAGCCAGGTCGGCCTTTCCGGCGCGCGCCAGAGCCATCGCGCGGTCGTAGCGCTGTCGCGGGGCGAGCACGCGCTTCGGGTCGAGCTTCTGGATGCGCGCCTCGACGCCCTTCGACTCGGGCGCGGCGGGCGCCGCGGTGGCGAGCCAACGCAGGTCGGCCACGGCGAGCTTCTTTTCGCCGGCCTTCTCGGCGAGCTCGGCGCGCAGGGCGTGGGCGCGGGCGCGCAGGCGCGTGGAGCCGTGGTGGAGCAGGCGATGGATCGCGCGGTCGACCTGGGCGCGCGCCTGGGCGGATTTTCCCGCGCGATGGAACGCGCGCGCCGCGTTGATCCACGCCCCGGCATCGCCCTGTTTCTCGAAGTAGTGCGCCGCGTCGAGGTACGGCCCGGCTTCGAGCTCGGCACGGGCACGGCGGAGCGCGATGTCGCCGGCGAGCAGCGGCAGTTTCTTGCCGAGGCCGTCGAGCAGCTTCACCGCGCGCTGGTGATCGCCCAGCGCGATGGCGGCGCGGGCCCGGGCGTAGCGCACTTCGGGCTCGTCCCGCTTCTTCTTGTCGAGCGCGTCGATCAGCCTCGCGGCGTCGGCCCAGCGCTCCATGCGCACCGCCTCGACCCAGGTGCCGTCGCCCGAAGGATTCGCGGGGGGCTCGGCGGCCTTCGCCGACTTGGCGGGCGGATCGACGGAATGCGCCCGGCCGGGCGACACGCTGGGTCCCGCTTCGCCCGCCCCCGCCGGCGAGCTCCGCGCGCACCCCAGCACAAGCAAGGCGAGCGCGGCATACAGTCCGACACTGCGCATCCTCTACGCGATTTCCTAGCACGCCCCCCCGGGGGGGCGGCAAATCGGCGACGCCCGCGGCGACGCAGGCTGCGGGGCCGCACTCCAGCGCGCGGCGGGCTACCAGCCCCAGCGGTATTCGGCGCGCACCAACGCGGAGAAGTACGGCGCATCCGCCAGGCTCTGCGGCGGATTGCGCAGGAAGGCATGGTAGCGGAACTGGGCGCCCATGGCGAAGCTGCGGGAGAACGAATAGTCGAGACCGAGCCCGATCGAGGCGCCGGGCTCGCCATAGTGCCCGAGCGGCGACGGACCACCGGAGAAGCCGTAGTAGCCGGCCATCAGATCGACGTACGGCACCCACTGGATGATGTCGATCTTGTAGGCAACGCCAGCCGAGGCCGAGAGGATCTGGGTGCGGTGGCCGCCCAGGTCGTGACTCGAATCCATGAGCTCGAGCTTGAGGTCGAACATGTCGCTGAGGCCGTAGGCCGCGTAAACCCCCAGCGCCGGATTCACCCCCGATGCGCTGCCCTTCAAGGTCGCAATGCCGAGCCCGCCGCCAAGGTGCCACTGCCGCTCGAACGCGTGCGCGCGGCTCGTGCCGAACACGATGCAGGCCAGCGCGGCCAGGGCGGCGGCGATCCGCGTCATGCGGGGCGTTCTACTACGCGAGGCGTCGGGGGGGCCAGGTCCGTTCACGCGTTCGTTGTCTGGCGGGTCCTGGCAGCCGCTGTGCCCGGAGAGGCGGCGCGACACCGACAGCTCGCGACAGCCCTGCGACGGCGGCACGATGCTGGCCTGGCTTGACGCTCTGTCGCGGGCGCGGGAAAGGCGTTCAGGGAGCCGCAGCTCAAGCAATGCGCGCAAGGCACACCATGGTCCTGCTAGCCGTCGTCGCGGTGCTGGCTGGCTGTCGGGGATACGACTTCCGCACGCTTGCCGTGTACAACGCCCCGCGGTCGCGCTTTCGCCTCGTCGCGCTAACCGAAGGCACGGTGAAGGCCGGCGAGGACGTGACGGATCGGGGGCGCGGCACGGTGGTCGTGTGTCCGCTGTCGCCCGGCGCCCGCGCGATCGAGCTGCGCTTCGCGCCGGGTGCGGCGGTTGCTTTCGCGATCGACAAGGGCGCGAAGGGCTCACTGTCGTGGGGTTTTCGCGCCGCCGCGCCCTCGCTCTCGCGCGTGCTCAAGCTCGGCGCCTACCCGACGCCGCGTGCCCGCGAGCTCGACGAAGCGGTGCAGGTGATCGACGGAGCTCTGGCAGGCCCCAAAGGCACGTACATGTCCGGGCAGACCAAGTCAGTCGATGTCGTGCGCGTCGACTTCCACACCAGCGCGCCAAAGCCCGGCTTCGCCGCGTGCGGTGGGCCGTAGCACCCAGCCAGCAGCGCGTCCGACCCACCGCTGCGACGCGGGCTGGTGCCGCGTCCGCGAGCAGGTTCGGGATGGAATCGCTACTTCCGGGACGCGGCACTAGCCGGCCTCGCGCACGCAGATGCGACCCACGAACGCGATGTCGGCACAGAGCGGCAGCGCGCCCGTGCAGTCCGCCGCCGTCACGCACTCGCCGGAGCAGTAGTACACGCCGCCCGGCCCCTCGACGCACAGCGAGCTCGCACAGTCGTTGCCGCCGTCGCAGCGATCGATGCCGTTCTTTCCGGTGCCCCGCGGCCCCGGCGCGCACGCGCAGCCAGCGTCCAGATCGCACTCGCAACGCAGCGCACTGTGGCAGTCGCGATTGAAGGTGCAGGGCGCTCCCGCCTCGCCCGGGCCGTCCACAGCGTCGAGCGAAGCATCCAGCGCGCCGGCGTCGGCGGAGCCATCGGTATTGGCGGAACCGTCGCTGATTGCGGAAGCGTCACCTGCGTCTGTCGTCGCCCCGGAGTCGGGCGCAACGTGGTGCGTCGCCGCGCTACTGCACGCTGCCGACAGCCCGCCCGCCGCCAGCGCCACGAGCGCAGTCGCAACCCAGCGTGCCGATCCCTTCAAGCGAAGCCTCCTCCCGCCAGAGCCAGCGCTGCATGCTTCCACGCCTTGCCGTCCGGATGCAATCGAGCGGGAGCGCCGGCTACCGCGCGGAGCTAGGCCGTCTGCTCGGCGGCGCCCCTCGCGTCGAGGCTCGACAAGAGCTCCAGCGCCGCGCGCTGCGTCTTCGATCCCAAAAGCGCCTTGTCCGCGGCGCGTTGTGCACTCCTACGCGCCGCCGGCGCGTTGCCCAGCGCGGCGTCGGCGCGGGCGCGGATCAGCAGACGCGAGTCGGAGGCTCTGCAGAGCTTGTCCGCCTCGTCCAGCGCCCCGAGCGCGCCGTGCGGGTCGCCCGCCAGGCGGCGCGCCTCCGCCTCCGTACCGAAGCAGCGCGCGAGCCTGACCTCCGCCTGGCCCTGTGCCCGGAGCAGTTCTTTCGCCTCTTCCAGCTCCGCCAGACAGCGCTCGAGCCCCGCAGCGTCGAGCCCGCCCGCAGCGCTGATGCGGTACCACACGGAGTTGTTCAGCGCCGAGGCTCCCAGGCCCTCCGGATCGAGCTCCCGCACCTTGTCGTTCGCCGCCAGCGCTTCTTCCGTACGTCCGAGCTCGCCCAGACACACGCCGCTGTTCAGAAAGTCGGCAGCGCTGCGCTCGCTCTCCGGAATGGCGGACAGCACGCCCAGCACTGCCTCTGAAGCCTCCACGCGGAATCCCTCGGCGACCAGCGCGCTCAGCTGTTCGGCAGAAGGCTCCGCGCCGAGCGCCCGCTCGAACAGCGCGTTGTACGCGGCGGGGGGCATTCCGGGCGGCAGCGCGCGCAGGAGCAGCAGCAGGCTCTCCGCCGTTTTGCCCTCGCGCTCCAGCTGCTCCAGGATGATCGCGAGCGGGTACGGCGCGCACTGATCGCAGATCGCGACGCTGGGAGCTGCCACGAGCCGGTTCACCGCGCGGCGCGACTTGCGGCACATCGAGCACTCCTGCGCCGGAACCCGGGACGCGATGTTCAACACACCGAGCGCCGCCGCCGCCCCGAGCAAGAGCCAGCCTGCGCGGACCATGCCCCCGTTGGCGCCGATGAACCAAACGGAACACCCGGCCAGCACGACCCCGGTCCAGATGAGCCGCTTCTGCCAGCGCTGCGAGATGTAGATCCTGAGCGGCTCCTTCGCGGCCGTCTGTGCGTCCGGGCCACCCAGCTTCCAACCTGTCACGCCGCGGAGTGTTGGGCGTGCGGAGGCGCGCGGTCAAGGCGCCCGCGGCGCGGCTAGTCGCGCGCAGCCGCCTCTAGCCCTGCCTCCAGGCGCGCGCGCCACGCGGCGGGGTCGATGTGGCGGCGGCGCTCGGCGGCGACCTGCTGCGCGATGTCGATGGCGATCCGAGATCCCGAAGCCGAGCACGGCGGCGACCAGGCCATACCCGAAGCTGTGGCGCCACTTGCCGATCACGGCGCTCGCCGCCAGCACCAGACCGACGAGCAACCAGACCCGGCTCGGTTCCCGCGCAACCGGCTGCAGCCCGCGCGTGGTCAGGAGGAGCTGGACGCGACGCTCCGCCGGATCGACGCCGAGCACGATGAACGTGCCGTCGTCCTGCCAGCCCTCGGCCTGCCAGACGACGCGCTCGCCCTCCGATTCGACCGCGCCGACGCTCTGCTCCATGCCGTCCATCAACGCAGCCGCCAGGCGGCGCGCGAACGCTTCGCCACCGTCGGCGTGTTGTACCCACGGCGGGATGGCGAGCTCGATGCGCTTCTGCTCCACGCGAACCGGGTATCACGAAACCGAGCGGGCGGGCGCGCCGACACGCCGCTACTTCGGCGTGGTGGGTGGGGCCCCCGGCCGGACGCGGAGCGCCCGGCCTTGGCGGGCCCGCGGCGCGCGGAGCAAAGCGAGCACGCCGCAACGTGAAGCGACGTGAAAGCGCGGGGGCAACCCTAGAGCATGCTCATCGGGTCGACGTCGATCGCCACGCGCACGTTACGGTCCGCCTGGGTGCGGGCGACGGCGAGCAGCGTCTTGCGCAGAGGGCCTCGCTCGACCGACCGCAGCATGAAGCGGTAGCGGAAGCGATTGCGCAGGCGCGCCAGCGGGGCGGCGGCGGGACCGAGGATCTGCACGCCCCCGGGCGCGGCGCGGCGGGCGACCTGCGCCAGGCGCTCGGCTTCGCGCTGCACGCGCGTTTCGTCAATGGCGTCGAGGCGCACCAGCGCGAGCCGCGAGAAGGGCGGGTAGTGGAGCTCTTCGCGGTCCTTCATCTCGCGTTCGATGAAGCCGGCGACGTCGTGGCGGGCAGCGAAGCGGATGGCGGGGTGATCGGGGTCGCGGGTCTGGATCATGACGCGGCCGGGGCTGTCGCCGCGCCCGGCGCGGCCGGCGACCTGCACCAAGAGGTGGAACGTGCGCTCGGCAGCGCGGAAGTCGGGCATACTGAGCGCGGCGTCGGCGTTGAGCACGCCGACCAGCGTGACCGAGGGCAGGTCGTGGCCCTTGGTGACCATCTGCGTGCCGACCAGGATGTCGACTTCACCGCGGCGCACGCGGTCGAGCACGCGCGCGCTCTTGGCGCCGGCGGCCACGTCGCGATCGAGCCGGGCGATGCGTGCCTGGGGGAAGCGTTCGGCCAGCGTGTGCTCGATGCGCTCGGTGCCCGCGCCTTCCTGCGCGATGCGGTTTCCGCCGCAGCGCGGGCACACAGTCGGCATGGGCTGGCTGTAGTCGCAGTAGTGGCAGTGCAGGCGGTCGCCGCGGGCCCGGTGGTAGGTGAGCGCCACGGCGCAGTTCGGGCACTGGATGATCTCGCCGCAGCCTTCGCAGACGATGCTGGGCGCGAAGCCGCGGCGGTTGAGGAACAGGATGGCCTGCTCGTGGCTTTCGAGCACGCGTTCGAGAGCGCGCTCGAGCGGCAACGAGAGCAATTTGCTCTGGCTCTTGCCGGGGCCGACGCGGCGCAGGTCGACGATCTCGACGTCGGGCATGACGGCAGCGTGATGCGCGCGCTCGGGAAGGACGAGGCGCACGAGGCGACCGTCGCGGACCAGGGCTTCGCTCGCGAGCGAGGGCGTCGCCGAGCCGAGCACGCACACCGCGCCGGCGCGGTGCGCGCGCAGGAGCGCCATGTCGCGGGCGTTGTAGCGCACGCCCTCTTCCTGCTTGAAGGAGCCGTCGTGCTCCTCGTCGACGCAGACCAGTGCGAGGTCTTCGCACCGGGGCGAACAGCGCGGAGCGCGCGCCGACCGCGACGCGGAGCTCGCCGCTTCGCAGCCGCCGCCACATGGCGTGGCGCTCGCGGTCGGAGAGGCCGCTGTGCAGGACGGCGATGGAGTCGCCGACGCGGGCGCGGAAGCGCGCAACGAGCTGGGGCGTCAGCGCGATCTCGGGCACGAGCACGATGGCGCCCTTGCCGAGCTGCATGCAGCGCTCGACGGCGCGCAGGTACACCTCGGTCTTGCCCGAGGCCGTCACGCCGTCGAGCAGGAACGCCGCGCGCTCGCTCTTCTCGATCGGCGCGATCAGCGCGTCGACAGCGCGCGCCTGCGCTTCGTTGAGCGTGGGCGGCGTGTCGCGCTCGACGGCGCTCGGCGGCGAACGGATCGGCTTCGACCTGACGCCGTTCGATGCGGGCGAGGCCGAGCTTCTCCAGGCGGCGCACGGCGGCGCGCGCGTTCGACCAGTTCTTTTCGAGCTCGCCGACGGCCGCGGCGCCGTGCTCGCGCAGCTGGGCGAGCACTTCCGCTGCCTGGCCTTTCGGAGCGGGCGCGTCGGCGCCTTCGACGGCTACGGCGAACTGCTGCATGCGGCCGACGGTGGAGACGCCGGCGTCGTCGAGCAGGCCGGGCTGGATGGACTCGGCGAGCGAGCGCTCGACAGCGGGCAGGGCGAGGCGCATCACCTCGCCGATGGGCGCGAGGTAGTAGCGGGCGAGCTCGAGCAGGAAGGCGAGCAGCTCGGCGGGCAGCGCGGGCTCGGCGTCGACCACGGCGCGGAGCGGCTTGATGCGTTCGACGGCTACGTCGGGCTCGCGGTCGCCCACGTCGAGCACCACGCCGAGCACGCGGCGGCGACCGAAGTCGCACAGCACGCGCGCGCCGGGGGCGACCTTGCCGTCAAGCTCCGGCGGGACGGCGTAGCTGAACGCCTGACCCAACGGAACAGGTACTGCGACGCGCGCGAGCAGCACGGCCTCGGAACCCCGCGCTCAGCGCAGCTCGAAGACCAGCGCCGCCGCCACCACGAGCAGCAGGACCATGATCGCGACGATCAGGCCGCGGGAGCTCTTCTCGACGGGCGGCTCGCTGCGGGTCACCATCGCCTCGAGCGATGCAGGCGGCGGCTCGAAGCGGGCGACGGACCCGGGCGCCTCCGCAGGCTCCGGCTCCGGCGCGACCGGCTCCGCCGAGAGCAGCGGTCCGGCCTCCAGCGCCTTGGCAGCCCGCTCGCGCGCTCGCCGCCGCTCGATGATCTCGCCGCCGAAGTGATCCATCAGCCACTCGCCGAAACGCAACGGGCTGGCGATCAGGCCGGCCTTGCCGGCGTAGTCCGACAGTTCGCGCAGCATGACGCCCGCGCTCTCGTAGCGGCGCTCGCGATCCTTCTCGAGCGCGTGCATCGCGATGCGGTGCAGCTCCGCTTCGTCGGGGTAGCCGCGCTCGGGCAGCGCCGGAATGGCCGCTTCGCGCGCCTGGTCGAGCGACGGCGGGCGGCCCTTCTCGCCCTTGTAGAGGCGTCGCCCCGCGAGCAGCTCCCACAGGATAACGCCCACCGCGAACACGTCGGAGCGACCGTCGAGCGGCTCGCCCTCGGCCGCCTCCGGGCTCATGTAGCCGGCCTTGCCCTGGATGGCCTCTTCCGGCACCTCCTCGCTGGCACCGATGGCGCGCGCGATGCCGAAGTCGCAGAGCTTGACCTCGCCGTCGAAGCTGATGAGCACGTTGGAGGGCGACACGTCGCGGTGCACGACGCCGAGCGGCTGTCCGTCCTCGTTCTTCTTCCGGTGCGCGTAGTCGAGCGCGCGCAGCGTCTCGATCACGACCAGCAAGGAGAACTCCACGGGCAGCGGCACCTTCCCCTTGGAGCAGTGACGGAGCAGGTCGCGCAGGTCGAAGCCCTCCACGTACTCCATCGCGATGTACAGCTGGTCTTCCTCGCGGCCGAGGTCGAGCACCTGCGCGATGTTGCCGTGGGAAAGCTGGGCGGCGAGCTTGGCCTCGTCGATCAAGAGCTGGCTGAACTCGCGGCTGCTCGACAGGAAGGGCAGCATCTGTTTGACGACGGCCAGGCGCTCGCCGCCGAGCTCGGTCCGCTGCCGGCCCAGATAGATCCGGGCCATGCCGCCCTCGCCAATCTTGTCGAACAGCAGGTAGCGTCCGAATCGACGCGGCAGAGCGTCGGCCCCGGCTGCCTCGGAGGATTGCACGCTAGCCGCCTTGATGGCAGCCGGGCTGGGCCCGGTCAAGGCAGAACCCGGCCGGCGACCCCAACGGGATAGAACCGGGGGTCGAGTCGCGGTATCCATCATCGACAGAGCCCCCCGCGCGGGGGCAGAACGGAGCCCCCACCCTCCCCCCCTCACGAGCCATGTACCTGCTAGTTGGAATGCTGTTTCTGGCCGTCCTGGCCGTCCCGCTGGTCGTCGCGATCCGGCACTCGACCGAGCTTTTCCAGATCAAGGTCGAGAAAGGCAAGACGTCCCTTGTGCGCGGACGGCTGCCCCTGCGCCTGTACAACGACATCAAGGATATCGTGCACCGGCCGGCGGTGGCGCGCGCCACCATTCGCTGCGTCGCCGAGTCGGGCGAGCCGCGCGTACTGCCCGACGACGGGCTGGACGCAGGCCGGCTGCAGCGCCTCCGCAATGTGGTCGGGCATTTCGAGATCGCCCAGATCCGCAACGGCAAGCTCCGCAGCTGACTACGCCGCCGAGTCCCTGCGCGACCGGGCGCCGCCGGCGCGGACCCAGCCGTGCGACACGAGCCGCCGCTCGGCTTCCTCGGCGCGGGGCACGTTGATCGCAACCGTCAGCACGTCGCCTTCGCGGAACTCGACCTCTCCGTCTACCGGACGCGTGCGGCCGGCGCGTTCGACGCCGAGTGGCAGCGACAGGCCGCGATGCGCGTTGATCGACGTGACTTCGCCGGAATCCGGCGGCCGGTTGGCGGCTGTCCCATCGACGCAGCGCCAGCGCTCGACGCGGGTCTCCCCGCTCTCGATGCGGGTATTCCAGGCCTCCACGTCGTAGGCCTCGGCGAACAGCAATCTTCCGTCGATGCGGCGCACCATGTCCGGCGTCACGCCCTCGTCGATGCTCTCCAGGGCGACGTAGAGCGCAACGCTGCGCGACAGCTCCCGCGCCTTCTGGCAAAAAAGCAGGTTCACTTCCTCGACGGGCGTGACGCCGATGACGCCCGCGCGCGTTTCCACCTCGGCGAGCTGGAGCGTGCGCTCCTCGAGCGCATTGGCGTGCAGTACCTTGAACCCGCGCTCTTCGGCGTCGCGGCAGGCGTCGGGGTTCGAGTCGATGCACACGACTTCCTCGCCGCCGGCGCGCAGGGTCTCGGCCAGGGCGCAGCCGACAGCCTTGGCCCCGAGGATGACCCAGCCCTGGTCGCGAGGACGCGACACGCCGCAGAGCCTGGCCATCAGCCCGCCGCCCAGGCCCGCAGTGCTCACCGTTATGAGGATGACGAGGAACACCATCGCGCGGAGCTCCACCCCGCCGTCGATCCCGGCGCGCCCGAGCTCGGAGGCGAAATACGAGGCTATGGCCGCAGCCACGATGCCGCGCGGACCGATCCACGCCACGAACAGCTTCTGCCGCTTGGAGAGGCCGGAGCCCCGGGTGGACAAAAACACGCCGAGCGGGCGGACGACGAACATCAAGATGACGACGGTCAAGATGCCAGCGGCACCCAGCGCGGCCAGATCCGCCATACGCACATCGGCCGCGAGCAGCACGAACAGGAGCCCGATCAGCATGACCGTGAGCTGCTCCTTGAAAGCGTACAGCTCCCGCCACACGCGGAACTCCGTGTTGCCGACGACCAGGCCGGCGGCGATGACGGCAGCGATGCCGCTCTCGGGCGTGACGGCGTTGGACACCTGGAACAGCGCGAGCACGAGCGAGAGCGTGAGCACCGTCTCGAGGCCGTCCGGGACAAGCCGGCGTACGCGAAGCAGCAGCGCTACCAACGCGCCGCCCACCAGTCCGAACAGCCCGCCGACGCCCAGGCGCATCAGCGCGATGAGCGGCCCCTTCGCCAGGTGCTCGCCGCTCGGCGCGAGCGCGACCTCGAGCGCCACCAGCGCCACCACGGCGCCGACCGCGTCACCGAACACGCCCTCCGCTTCGAGCAGCGTGCCGACCGAATGCTCGACGCGCAGGCGGCGCAGGAGCGGGGTTATCACGGTCGGCCCCGTGACGATGACCAGCGTGCCGAACAGCACCGACGGGCGCCACTCCCAACCCAGCACGAAATGAGCGGCAAGCGTGCCGCCCACGGCGCTGATGGTCGCCCCGAGCGTGATCAGCGCGCGGATGGATCGTGCTTCGCGGCGGATGCGGCGAAGGTCGAGGTTCAGCGCGCCCTCGAACAGGATCACGGCCACGGCGAAGTTCACCAGCGTGAACAGCGCCGTCCCGAGCGTGTCCGGCCGCACGATGCCCGCCACGTCCGGACCGAGCAGCACGCCCGTGACCAGCAGGAGCACGATGCCCGGAATGCCGAGATGGGTCGCGACGATCTGCGCGAGCATCCCCGCCGCGAGCGCGACGGCGACGGTCAGAGCCGGATTTCCGAGAGCAGCGTGCACCCAGGCTGAACGTAAGGCGGCCGGGGGTGAATGTCCGCCCCCCAAATGCACTACGGGCCAGGCAGAGCCCGGCCCGTAGTCTCCTGCTACGACTGCCTTGTTACGGGCAATCGTCGCTCTTCGGGGTCACGTCCGTGCACTTGTCGCGCGGAGCGATTTCGTAGGTGCAGTAGTTGAGATAGATCAGACCGACGATCTTGCTGAAGGTCGGGGCGCTAGCGTACTGCCAGGCGTTCGCCGAATTGCCGGGATCCGTCACGTCCTTGTAGAAGATCGTGTCGGCGGCCATGAGGTCGTAGTTGGAGAACGAGATGTCGCCGTAATTACCGATGGGCGAGCCGCCGTCGCCCGCGACGGAGACGGCGCCATCGAGCTCGACCAGAGCGCCGCCCCACTTGGCAAGCGTGGTGGCATCAGTGCCCGCGGCGATCGCGTTGGCCGTCGTAGTGTCGAGAACGTACGGGGCCGGCGGCGTGGCGGTGCCGTTCTTGGTGATGGGGCACTTCGGGAGGACCGACAGCTGCATCGCGCCCACGGTACCGCCGGTGCAGGTGCTCGGCGCATACTGGTCGGTCTTGCCGGCCATGATGTCCAGCTTGTCGCCCGGCTTCACGTCGTCGGGGATGGCGTCCGTGCCGGTCTTGCAGGGGCCGGCAGTGCCCGCGTCGGTCGTGACGGCGTTGTCACCGTACGACACGATCATGATGCTCGTGCTTTCACCTTCCGTCGTCTGACCACCGTCGGTCGCGAAGACGGCCCACAGGCAGGAGCCCTTCGTTTTCGACTTGTAGGTCAGGAACTTCTGGCTGGTCGCCACCACGTCTGTCAGCTGGACATACTGCCCGATGCCTACCTTGCCGGTGTCGATGTCGTTGATGCTCGCGGCTGTGCCGGGAGTGCAGACGCCGGCATCCTTGCCGCCGCTGCCGCCGGTACCCGCCGTGGCCCCGGTGCCGCCCGTGCCGCTACCGCCCGTGCCGGCCGTTGCGCCCGTGCCGCCCGTGCCACCGGTGCCGCTGCCGCCGGTGCCGGCCGTGCCGCCCGTGCCGCTGCCGCCCGTGCCACTGCCACCGGTGCCTCCGCCGCTGCTCGAGCTGCGGCACGCCGCAAAGCCAAAGCCCATCACCACTGCTGTACCCAGCACTGCCAAGCTCTTCATCCTCATTGATCTGTCCTCCAGCGCCGGTGGGTCCCGCTCGACGGGCATAAGGGCGCTCTCAAGATTCCGGAAACCTATGGTGCTTCGACTTTCGGCGGAGCGCCACTCTTGTCGAGACCAAACCCCTCGTGCAACGCGCGCACGGCGAGCTCGGTGTACTTCGAGGCGATGAGGCAGCTTACCTTGATCTCGCTGGTGCTGATCGCCTGGATGTTGATGCCTTCGTCAGCCAGCAGCTTGAACATCTCGCTGGCCACGCCCGCATGCGAGCGCATGCCCAGGCCAACGATGGAAACCTTCACGATATCCGGGTCATACTCGATCGCTGCGCCGCCGATGTCGCGGGCGCACTGCTCGATCAGGTCCTTGACCCGGGTCAGATCGTTCTTCTGCACGGTGAACGTCACGTCCGTCGTCGCGCCGCCTTCACGCGATGGACTCTGGATGATCATGTCGACCGAGACGTTCTGCTCGGCCAGCAGGCCGAAGATGGTCGCGACCACGCCGGGGCGGTCGGGGACGTTGATCATCTGCACCTTGGCTTCGCTCTTGTCGTAGGCGACGCCGGCGACGACGACGGATTCCAGCCCTCGTTCGCCCACGACCATGGTGCCGGGGCGATCACTGAATGACGATCTCACGTGCACGGGAACTCCGTATTTCATGGCGACCTCGACCGAGCGGATCTGCAGGACCTTGGCGCCGAGCGAGGCCAGCTCGAGCATCTCTTCGTAGCTGATGCGGTCGATCTTGCGGGCGGACGCACAGATGTTCGGGTCGGTCGTGTAGACGCCGTCCACATCCGTGTAGATCTCGCAGACATCTGCGCCGATCGCCGCCGCGATGGCGACCGCCGTGGTGTCCGAGCCGCCGCGCCCGAGGGTGGTGATGTTGCCCTCGTCGTCGACGCCCTGGAAGCCGGCCACGACCGCGACCCGACCGGACTTCACCGTGGACAGCAGCTTCGAGCCCTCGATGGTGCGGATGCGCGCCTTGGTGAAGGCGCCGTCGGTAGAAACGCGGACCTGGTGGCCGAGCAGGCTCTGCGCCTGGCCACCCAGGGCATGGATGCTCATCGCCGTGAGCGCCGAGCTCACCTGCTCGCCGGTGGCCGCCAGCGCGTCCAGCTCCCGCATATTCGGCGTCGGCGAAACCTCGTGCGCCATCCCCAGCAAGCGGTTCGTCTCGCCCGCCATCGCGCTGACGATAACCACCACCTCGTTGCCTTCGCGCTGCGTGCGCAGGGCGCGGTCCGCCACATTGCGCATGCGCTCGAGATTCGCGACGGAAGTGCCGCCGTATTTCTGGACAACGAGAGCCACGGGATGCCTACCACCCGCGGAAGGGCGGAGCGGCGGAAGCTAGCGCCGGGGGTAGAGCGGGTCAACGCGGGCCGGGCACTGACAGGATTCCTGACGCCAGCCCCCGATAATGCCTACGCGCCGCTGTGCCAGCGCGTTGCAGACCAGCTTCAGCCACTGGTGACGGCTTGGCATCCGAGCGCGGTAGCTCGGGCGATGGACACCTTGGCGCCTCCCTCGAACGAAGCTGGCGGCGCGGTCGGTGCGGCGGCGGATGTCGCAGGCTTCGCAGACGCCGTGGGCGCAGACGCTGGAGGCGCGCCGTGCACAGCGGCGACCGCAGACGCTCGCGCCGGGGGGCTCGGCTGCGAGGATCGGCAGTCATTGGGTCGTGAGAATGACCATGCATGGAAGGGCGTAGCCGGCGAGCATGCCGCGAGCTGCTTACGAGTCCCGCCCGCCCGCGGCCACACCGGGCCACGGACATGCGGCGCAGGCGCGGGGTTCGGCGCAGGCGCGGGGTTCGGCGCAGGCGCTCCTGGGTTTCCACAAGGGAAGTCATAGGCGCCTGGACGTCCGGATTCCGGACATTTCGGTGCCCATGACCGGTCATGGGCACCCGAACGTCCGCTTTCCGGACATTTCGAGAGGGATGGGTCTCCACGTGGAAGTCTCATGGCGACATACCCCAGGTATCCCGCAGATGCGCGGCTAGCACCCCCACGCGCACGCGACGCCAGGCGCGCGCCCCGGTGGAGTGCCAGGACATCGCTTGCACCTGGAGTGCCAGGACATCGTTGACAGTCGGCCGTGCCCTGGAAGGAACGGCGGACGATGAGTATGAAGCTGGAATTGGTGGAGCGGGCTGGCCGCGGCGAGCCCGTCACGGCTCTGTGTGCCGGGAGTTCGGTGTCAGCCGCACGACCGCGCACAAGTGGCTGAAGCGGTACAAGGAGCAGGGCCACGACGGCCTCGAGGAGCAGAGTCGGCGACCGCGGTCAGCCCCGCTGGCTACCGCCGAGGACATCGTCGTGCCTGTGCTTGAAGCACGCGACGCGCACCCTCGCTGGGGGCCCGAGACACTGCGGCTCTTCCTCCAGCGGCGTTTCAAGGACCAGACGCCGTCGCGGCGGACCATCGCGCGGATCATCAAGCGCGCGGGACGCGTCCGGGCGCGGAAGAAGCGCCGGCCGCCCAGCGTGGTCGAGCAGGCACCCATGGTGAGTGCCAAAGAGCCCAACGACGTGTGGACCGTCGACTTCAAGGGCTGGTGGCGCGCGGTCAACGGCCAGCGCTGCGAGCCGTTGACGGTTCGCGACGCGCATAGCCGCTTCGTCTTGGCGTGCCGGCTGTGCAAAGCCTCCACCATCGAGGTCCGCACGGAGTCCGAGCGGCTCGCCCATGAACGCGTCCATCGCGATATCGCCGAGGACGTGCAGGCCTACCCCGCCGCAGACGGCAAGGCCCAACAGCGCGCTCTCGATCGCTGGCGGCAGGAGTTCAACCACGTCCGGCCCCGCCAGGCCCTCGCCGGAAAGACGCCCGGCGAGGTGTACACCCCGTCGGAACGACGTGGACTACGTCCCATCGTCCCGAGCTATCCGCCACACTTCCACCCGCTCGTGGTCCAGAAGAACGGTTGCCTCTACTGGCGAGGCGAGACGTACTTCCTCAGCGAGTCGCTTTCGGGACACCATGTTGCCCTCGAGCTACTCGACGGCCTACGCGCGCATGTGTGGTTCTATCAGCTCCGCGTGGCCACGATGGAGCTCCTGCCTGACTTGCCAGAGGCCATCTATGTCAAAAAGGCGTAGCCGGAAGGCGAAAAGGAACAGTCGGATGAACACCCCCAAGACCACAACGAGGGCGCGCACTGTCAACCCCTGACCCCTAACCAAAGTGCAAGCGATGTCTTGTCCTGCACCACGGCCGAATCCCTCGCCCTCGCCCTCGCCCTCGCCCTCGCCCTCGCCCTCGCCCTCGCCCTCGCCCTCGCCCTCGCCCTCGCCCCCGCCCCGCCCTCGCCCTCGCCCTCGCCCTCGCCCTCGCCCTCGCCCTCGCCGTCGCCCTCGCCGTCGCCAGCGACGCGCCAAGCCGGCGGTGTAGGGCCGGCTCTGCGGGCGCAGCGGCTGCCAGGACCCACCAGCCCCCCTCATACGCGCCTGGCGTTTCCGGTTCGGGGGCGGACACAAACCATGTACCCTCCCGCGCCGTGACGCCGTTGGGCAGCTACGTCGTCGAGACGCTCGTCACGCTGGTGGGGGTGATCGCCCTGGCGGTGCTGGTGCTGTATGGCGCGCGGCGCGCGGGCATGGGGCGCGCGGGCGGTCCGCTGGAGATGGTCGGGCGGCTGCCGCTCGACGCGCGGCGCGCGGTGTATCTCGTGCGGGTGGGACGCACCGTGTTCGTGATCGGCGCCAGCGAGGCCGGCTTGAACAAGCTTGGCGAGATCGACGACGAGGGGCTCGAGCTGGGATCCGGACCGCCACCGGGTGGGTCGTTCGGCGAGGCGCTCGGGCGCGTGCTCGGAAGAAAGCCGCCGAAGGACGGAACGTGACGCGCCCGGGATTCCGCCGCATCGCGGCCGCTGGCACGCTGCTCCTCTTGTCGAGTCCGGGCCTGGCGCTGGCGCAGCCCAATCCCATCACGAAGCCGGACGACCTCCTGACGCGCCCGATCGCGCTGGTGGTGGCGCTGGCGCTGGTGTCGATCCTGCCGTTCGCGTTCATGACGGTGACGGCCTTCGTGAAGATCTCGACCGTGCTGCAGATCGTGCGCGGCGCGATCGGCGCGCAGAACGTCCCGTCGAACACCGTGATCATGGCGCTGGCCGGCGCGCTCACGCTGCTCGCCATGGCGCCCGTAGGATCGCGCATCGCCGCCCGCGCCGCGCCGCTGTTCAAGCAAGGCAAGGCGAACGACACCAGCGCGCTGGTGAGCGGCCTCATCACGGCCACGCGCGAACCGATGCGCGCCTTCCTCAAGGCGAACTCGTCCGAGCGCGAGCACGAGCGCTTCTACCAGATCGCCCGCGCCGCGCGCCCCAAGGCGGAGCGCGCCAAGGTGGGCCGCGACGACCTGGTGATCGTGATCCCGTCCTTCGTGGTGACAGAGCTGCTGGAGGCGTTCGCCATCGGCTTCGCGCTGTACCTGCCGTTCCTGGTCATCGATCTGGTGGTGTCGAATGTGCTGCTGGCGCTCGGCATGCAGATGATGAACCCGACCCAGGTGAGCCTGCCGTTCAAGCTGCTCCTGTTCGTGGCGATCGACGGCTGGGGGCTGCTCGCCCAGGCACTGGTGACCGGCTATAGACCGGGCTAGGCACGCTGTCCGCAGTACGCACGCCACCGATGACGCGGTGCGTTAAATGGCTGATTTCAAAGGCCGGGAAAGCAAAGGTCGCGCCTTCCTGGAATACCTCGCGATCCTGGTGGTTTTCCGGCTGCCAGCACAGCCCTGGCCCAGTGCCGGCTCGTCGCTGGGCTCGAGTTGACACGGATCGCGCCATCGCTAGGATGCCGCGGCCCGATTGCCCCCCCCACTGAACTGACAGGCTTCGGGCACTGCAGCAGGGGAACCCTAACTCCTGGATGGAGATCGGATGACAACCGACGTCATGATCAATGCGAGCTCGCTCACCAAGCGGTTTGGGCCGGTTCGCGCGCTCGACAAGGTGAGCTTCGAGGTCCACCGCGGCGAGGTCGTGGGCTTCCTGGGGCCGAACGGCGCCGGGAAGTCGACCACCATGCGCATCCTCACGTGCTTCATCTCCCCCAGCTCGGGGGGGGCCAAGGTGCACGGCCACGACGTGTTCGACGAGCCCCTCGAGGTGCGCCGCTCGCTCGGCTACCTGCCGCAGCGCGCGCCGCTCTACACGGATATGCGCGTGTGGGACTACCTGGAGTTCGCCGCGAAAATCCGCGGTCTCGACAGCTCCGCCTTCCGCAGCCGGCTGAAGAAGGTGGTGGAGGTGTGCGGCCTGGCCCAGGTGCTCGGCAAGGACATCGGGACCCTCTCGCACGGCTACCGCCAGCGCGTGGGCCTGGGCCAAGCGCTGATCCACGACCCGCCGATCCTGATCCTGGACGAGCCGACGAGCGACCTCGATCCGAACGAGAAGGCGGAGGTGCTCCGCTACATCAAGGAGATCGGCAAGGACCGCACGGTGCTCTTGTCCACGCACAACCTGGCCGAGGTCGAGGAGGCGTGCGCGCGGGCCATCATCGTCAGCAAGGGCCGCGTCGTCGCCGACGGGCCGCTGGACGAGATCCGCGCCCGCACCGGCCGCGTCCGCTACGTCATCAGCATCGACGAGAAGAAGGCGGAGGCCGGCAACAAGCCGCCTTCGGCCACGGATGTGCAGGACGCGCTGGAGCGGCTCGACGGTGCCTCGCGCATCAAGGAGCTGCCCACGGACGAGAAGGCGCACAAGTTCGAGCTGAGCGGTGACCAGGACGGCGACCTGCGCGCCGAGCTGTACCGGCTGATGGTGGCGCGCAACTGGACGCTGCTCGAGCTCCGGCGCGACGCCCAGACCCTCGACGCGGTCTTCCGCGACCTCACCCGCGGCGACGAACGGCTCGATCGCGGCGAAGAGTGGGAGGACGAAGACGAGGACGACGAGGAATACGAGGACGAAGAGGACGAGGAAACCGAGGACGAAGCCCCCGACAGCGGCGAGGCGTCCGAGGACGACGAAGACGAAGACGAGGACGAAGACGAGGACGAGAAGTCCGACCGGAGTGCTTGATCCATGCCCCCGATGCTGACGATTGCGAAACGCGAGTTCCGCTCCTATTTCGAGTCGCCGTTGGCCTACGTGGTCATCTGCGTGAGCTTCCTCGCGCTGGGCGGTTTCTTCTTCATGTACCGCGGCGGCTTCTGGCAGGTCGACCGCGCCACGCTGCAGAACATGTTCGAGTACGTGCCCTGGGGGCTGTCCGTGCTCGTCATTCCGGTCGTGACGATGCGGCTACTGGCCGAGGAAAAGCGCGCCGGTACGCTGGAGATGCTGATCACGCTGCCGGTCAAGGACAGCGACGTGATCCTGGGCAAGTACTTCGGCGCGCTCGGACTGGTGCTGGTGCTGGTCCTCGCGACGCTGGTCTACCCACTGGTGATGTTCAAATGGCCGTGGGACCTCGGACCGCTCGATATGGGACCGGTGCTCAGCGGCTATCTGGGCCTGATCCTGTTCAGCGCGGCAGCGACGGCCATCGGCCTCCTGATCAGCGCGCTGACCGATAGCCAGGCTATCGCGTTCTTCATCACGTTCTTCGTACTGCTCGGGCTGTGGCTGATCGGCTCGTTCGCCGGCACGATGAGCGGCTGGTACGGCGACGTGCTCGCGTATGTGAGCTTCCAGTCGAGGCTGGAGGGCTTCACCCGCGGACTCATCGACACCCGCGCCGTCATCTATTTCCTCTCGGTCACCGGGCTGGCGCTCGTTGTGGCATTCAGGGCGCTCGAGCGCCGCAAGTGGGCATAAGCATGGCAAGCCAGGACAAGAAGCGGAAGGCAGCTGCACAGACCGGGATCTACCTGGTGGTGATCGCGGCGATCATGGCGATCGCCAACCTGCTGGCGGCGGGCGTCTACGACCGCATCGACGTCACGAAGAACGAGCGATACACGCTGAGCAAGGGCAGCGCACAGTTGCTGTCCACGCTCAAGGGCCCGATCCAGGTCGACGCCTACGTCACCAAGGGGCTGGCCAAGCTCGACGCCTTCACCCGCGACCTGACGGATCTACTCAAGGAGTATCGGCGGGCCGGAAAGGGCAAGTTCAAGTTCACCATCATCGAGGCGAAGACCGACGAGCTCAGGAAGAAGGCCAAGGATGCCGGGCTGAAGCCGACGGCGTTCGGCGAAGCCAGCGCTACCGGCGAGGACCAGGCGCAGATCGCGCAGGGCTACATGGGCCTCGTGTTCAAGTACGGCAGCGAGAAGACGGTCATCCCGCAGCTCGCGCCGGGACGCTCGGAAGGGCTCGAGTTCTGGATCACGAACAAGATCCGCGAGGTCCGCGACAAGTCGGACAACATCAAGCACCGCATCGGCGTCATCACGGGCAAGGACGAGCTCAAGCTCTCCGACCAGAACCTCGTGCCCAAGCAGGGGCGGCAGGGCTCGCCGAGCATCAAGTCGATCCTCGAGCAGGCGTTCCCCTTCTACAAGATCGAGACGGTCGATCTGAAGGGCGGCGACGCCGCGATCGACAAGGACCTCGACGGCATCATCATCACGCAGCCGCAGAAGGACTACACCGAGAAGGAGCTGCGGCGTGTCGACCAGTTCCTGATGCTGGGCGGCAAGTCGCTGGCGGTGTTCGCCTCCGCGGTGACGCTCAAGCCGAGCGACGCGACCATGAACGCCACGCTGGACCTGCACGGGCTGGACAAGCTCATCGCGGGCTACGGCATCGACATGAAGAAGGACGCCGTTCTCGACTACGGCGCCCAGTTCCGGCTGCCCGTGATGACGCAGACCGGCGCGGTGCAGTCGATCCGGGATCCCGGCATCATCCACGTGGTCAACGACCCGCGTCTCGAGAAGAAGGACGAGCTGCTCGACAACAGCTTCCCCGCCTTCTTCCGCATGGACGAGATCGCCTTCCCGTTCCCGTCGAGCCTGGAGCTGCTCAAGGACAAGCAGCCGAAGGACGTGAAGATCTTCGCTGTCGCCCGGACCACGCCGGCGGCCGGCACGCTGACGGGCTCCAGTGTCGACATGAAGCTGAAGACGGACTGGCCGCCCAAGCCGCCGTACAAGCAGCACATCATCGCGGCGGTCGCCGAGGGCAAGCTGAAGAGCGCCTTCGCGGGCAAGAAGGACAAGGACATCAAGGTCCCCGGGGTCGCGGCCAAGCCCTCGCGCGTGCTGGTCGTGTCTTCGAGCCTGTTCTTGACGAACCCGTTCGCCTACGCGGGCAACGGTCCCCAGCTCGGCGGCCAGTTCGCGATGATGGGCGCAATCGGTGGCGACCCGCAGCTGCAGATGTTCGCCGGTCCCTATGCGCAGCGCTATCTCACCAACACGATCCTGTCGGTCAAGAACACGCTCGACTGGATGAGCGGCGACACCGACCTGTTGGCGGCCAGCGCCAAGATCCTGGGTGAGCCGAACCTGACCTACGCCAGCATCCAGAAGCCGAAGATCGCTGCCGAGGACGACGAGGCGGCGATCAAGAAGAAGGACGAGCAGTACAGAAAGCGCCAGAGCACCGTGCAGCGTCAGGTGCAGTGGTCGCTCACGCTTGGCGTGCCGCTGTTCTTCGCCCTGTTCGGCTTCTTCCGCTGGCGCATGCGCGACTCGAAAAAAGACCAGTACAAGGTTTGAGAGACCAAGCTCATGGCCCTTAGCACCGACAAGAAGCTCTACATCGCCGTTGGCGTCCTCGTGGTACTCGGCGGAGCCCTCTACTTCCAGAAGAAGCAGGCAAAGGAAGAGGCCGCTACCTATTCCCTCGCAGGGCGCGAGAAGGAGCTGCCGAAGCTCGACATCAAGGATGCCGACATCAAGAACGTCGACACCATCACGATCACCCAGCCGCCCGGCGACGCCGGCAAGCCGGCCCAGGTCGTCCTGAAGAAGAACGGCAAGACCTGGGAGCTGGAGAAGCCTGTCAGTGCCAAGGCCAACCAGTCCAACATCAAGTCGCTGCTCGACAACGTGAAGGACCTCAAGGTGAGCGAGGTCATCGACGACTCCGCGAAGTCGTACGACAAGTTCAGCGTCTCCGACAAAAAGGCGCTGCACCTGGTACTGGAAGCCGGCAAGAAGAAGGTCGCCGACCTGTACTTCGGCGAGAGCGGCTCCCGCGGCGAGATGACCCGCATCGCCGGCAAGGACGGCGTGTACGCGGTGCAGGGCTACTCGAGCTTCATGTATTCACGCGACACGAAGGGTTGGCGCGACCTGACCATCTTCAAGTTCGACGACAAGAAGGCGAAGGACATCGAGGTCGAGAACGAGAACGGCACCTTCACCTTCGCGAAGAAGGACGACAAGTGGACCGGCAAGTTCAAGAAGGCCAGCGGCGCCGACAAGAAGATCGGCAAGCTCGACCCTGACAAGTTCGACCCCGACAAGGTGGGCGACATGCTGCGCGCCTACAAGGCGCTCAACGCCGACGGCTTCGGCGGCGACAAGAAGCCAGGCGACGTGGGCCTGACGGAGCCCAAGGCGACCGTCACCATCACGCTCGCCGACGGCGGCAAGAGAGTGCTCCTGGTGGGCGACAAGGCCGAGGGCTCGAGCCACTGGGCGAAGAAGCCCGACGAGGCCCAGATCTACAGCATTTCGAGCTGGGCGGCGGACTGGGCCACGGCCGCGCCGAAGAAGTTCCAGAAGGGCAACGACGACAAGTCGAAGGGGCCGCCGGGCGGCGGCATGCCGCACGGCATGCCGGGCATGCCCGGCATGATGCCGCACGGCATGCCGCACTGACCCGACGCGCTTTCCGAGCCCGTGCCCCGGCTGCGCGCCCGGCCGGGGGCGTGCTATTAGGCGGCGTCTCATGCGCGTTTCGTATCGATGGCTATGCGAGCTCCTGCCGGCGCTTTCCGCAACGCCGGCAGAGGTCGCTGAACGATTGACCACAGCGGGGCTCGAGGTCGAGGCCGTACAGGCCTTCGGGGCCGGGCTCGAGCGCGTGCTGGTGGCAGCGGTGCGCGAGGTCGAGCAGCATCCGGAGCGTTCCGGGCTGCGGCTCGTGACGGTGGACCGCGGCGGCCAGCAGCAGCGCGTCGTGTGCGGCGCGCCCAACGTCCCCGGACCGGGCGGACTGGTCGTGCTGGCTCCGGTGGGCACGACGCTGCCTGCGGTCGGGGTCACGCTCACGCCGCGCGACATCGGCGGAGTGGTGAGCGAAGGCATGCTGTGCAGCGAAGCCGAGCTCGGCCTGGGCGACGGCGCCGACGGCATCCTGGTGCTGCCCGAGGGCACAGCCGAACCGGGCACGCCGCTGCCCGACGCGCTGCCCGGCGCACAGGACACGCTCTTCGAGCTCGGCGTGACGCCCAATCGCCCCGACGCGCTCGGCCATGTCGGCGTCGCGCGCGAGCTCGGCATGCTGTTCGGGCTCGACTTCACGCCCCCGGAGCCCGCCGCTCCCGCGCGCACGGCGGAGGCCGAGCTGGGCTCGCTGATCTCCGTGGACAACGAGGACACGGAGCGCTGCCCGCACTACGGCGCGGGCGTCGTGCTCGACGTGCAGATCGCGCCGTCGCCGCTCTGGCTCAGATGGCGGCTCTACAGCCTGGGGGTGCGCCCGATCTCGAACGTCGTGGACATCACCAACCTGATCCTGCTCGAGTACGGGCAGCCGATGCATGCGTTCGATCTGGATCGCGTGCGGCAGAGCCGTATCGTCGTCCGGCGCGCCCGGGCGGGCGAACCTTTCACCACGCTGGACGGCGTCGCACGCAAGCTGGTGGAGGATGACCTGGTCATCTGCGACGGCGAGGGCCCGAGCGCACTGGCCGGCGTGATGGGCGGCGAGGACAGCGAGATCCGCGACGAGACGCGGCGCGTGCTGCTGGAGTGCGCGTACTTCACGCCGCGCGGCATCCGACGCACGTCGCGTCGCCACGCGCTGCATACCGAATCGAGCTTCCGCTTCGAGCGCGGCGTCGACTGGGGCGCCGTACCGCGCGTGCTGGAACACGCCAAATCCCTGCTCACCGAGCTCTGCTCGGGCGCCGCCGTGCCCGGAGCGCTGCACGCGAAGGGGCCGGCGCCGGCCATCCCGCAGGCGACGCTCCGCTCCGGGCGGCTCGATGCCCTCGTGGGCAAGCCGATCGATTTCGACGAGGCCCTCGGCATCCTCCGCCGCCTCGGGTTCGGGGTCGGAAGCGTGCAGGGACAAGGAGCAGCCGCTTCGGCGGACGTGGTCGGCGCGTCGTGGCGTCCCGACATCTCGCGCGAGGTCGACCTGATCGAGGAGGTCGCGCGCGTGCACGGGCTCGATCGCATCCCGACGGTGCTGCCGGCAATCGCGCCGCAGACGCCACGCAGCTCGGGCCGTCTGGAGCGGGACATCTCCGCCCACGCGGTCAGCCTCGGGCTGTCCGAAGCCATCACCTTCGCGTTCGTATCGCCGCGCGAGCTCGAGGCCGTGCACGCGCCGCCGCCGGTGGTCCGGCTCTCCTATCCGCTGACCGAGGAACGCAGCGTGATGCGCACCAGCCTCCTGCCTGGCCTGCTCGAGGCGCTCGGGCGGGCGCGCCGTCGCGGCCAGCCCGACGCGCGGCTGTTCGCGGTCGGCGCGCGCTTCCTGCCGCCGAGCGATGCGCCGCGGAGCGCCGCCGCCGAAGCCGCACGGCCGAAGCTCGAGGGTGACGCGCGGGAGCTACCGGAGGAGCGCCCGTCGTTCGCCGCGCTGCTCGCCGGCACCCGCCCGGCGTACCTGACAGCGCACCCCGACGAGTACGACGTGTACGACGCCAAGGGTCTGGCGCTCGAGCTCGTCGAGCGCATGACCAGGCAGAGCGCCAGCGTGGAGCACTCCGTCGGCGAGCATGCTCTGCACCTGCACCCGCGCGGCGCGGCTGTGCTCCGCGTCGGCGGCACGACGGTCGGCGTGCTCGGGCCGCTGCATCCCGACGTGGTCGACGCGCTCGATCTGGGCGGCGGGGCGCAGATCGTCGAGCTCGATCTCGCCGCGCTGGAAGCCGTCGGGCGCGCGGTGCCGCGCTTCGCGCCGATCCCGCGACTGCCCGCCGTCAGCCGCGACCTGGCACTCGTGGTGCACGACGACGTACCGGCCGGTCGCGTCGAGGCACTGATCCGCGGGGCTGCGGGCGGGCTGTGCGAGTCGGTCGAGCTGTTCGACCTGTTCCGCGGCGGCTCCGTCCCCGAGCAACACCGCTCCCTCGCCTTCCATGTGGTCTACCGCGATCCCGGAGCGGCGACCGACCCGGACCATGCGCGCACGCTGACCGACAAGGAGGTCGACGCGCGCCAGGCCGAGGTGATCCGGGCAGCCGAGAAAGAGCTCGGCGCGTCGCTCAGGAGCTGACGATGCGGCGCGCGGCATACCGGCTGCTCGCGCCAGCGGTGCTGGTCACAGCGCTCGCGTCACCAGCGCTGGCAGCCCCGGCGAAGCCCGCGCCGCAGGCGCAGGGCAAGCCCGAAGCCGACAAGAAGCCCGAGGCCGACAAGAAGCCCGAGGCCGACAAGAAGCCCGCAGAGAAGGCCGCAGAGCCCGGAGCCGGAGCAAAGCCCGGCGCGGAAGAGAAGAGCACCGCCAAGGCGACCCAGGGCGGCACGCCGGCGGAAGAGGCCGAAGACAAGAACAAGCCGCCGCCTCCCCCGCCTCCGCCCGCCTCCCCCGCCTCCCCCGCCTCCCCCGCCTCCCCCGCGCGCCGACGAGCAGGAGCCGCACGCCTACCTGAAGGTGCCGCCCCCCGACAAGCCGTCGCGCCAGGTCGAGCTCGGCCCGCACTTCGGCGTGGAATACCTACCCGCCGACGGCAACGCGGCCAGCTACGACGCCGGGTTCGCGTGGGGCGCACACGCTCGCGTCCTGATCGCGCCGTGGATGGGTTTCCGGCTCTCCTTCACGAACAGCTCGCAGGCGGTCAGCGTGCGCGATGGGGGGCTCGGCCTGACCGCGGGAACGCGCATCGATCAGCCGGCTCTCTCCGTGCTGCTGCTGCGCGCCCGTCTCGAGCCCACCTGGGTACTAGGCCCGCGGCTGAGACTCTGGGCAGGCGTAGGCGCAGGCTGGGGGCGCATCTCCGCGCCCTCGCTGACGACGACCGGCACGCAGGCGGACCTGCACAGCCCGGGACGCAAGGGCGTGATGCTCGAGTTCAGCGGCGCGCTCGGCGCGAGCGTCGACGTGATTCCGGATTGGCTCGCCGCGTCGCTGATGCTGTCGGCCGGCGCCGTGACGAACCAGAGCGGCGAGGTCTTCAGCCCGTCACAGGCCTTCACCGCCGACGGGCACCGCATCAAGATCGACGGCCTGCCCCACTTCGGCAGCTCGCTGTCGGCACTGCTCGGCGTCGGCGTGCTGCTCTGATCCGCACGATACTGTAGCGTTTTGCCACAAACATGTAGCAAAACGCTACATTCTATCCCCGCGGACCAGCTTCGCGCACGTCGGCGGTAGCCTGGTCGGCAAACTGCTTGAAGTTCTCCTGGAAGCGGCGCGCCAGCTCCTTGGCCTGGCGGTCGTACGCGTCCTTGTCCTTCCAGGTGTTGCGCGGCACCAACACCTCGCCCGGCACGCCGGGCACCGACTCCGGGATCCCGAGGCCGAAGATCGGATCCGGCGTGAGCTTCACGTCGACCAGCTTGCCATCGAGCGCCGCGTGCACCATCGCGCGGGTGTAGGCGATCTTCATGCGGCTGCCGACACCGTAGGGACCGCCGGTCCAGCCGGTGTTGACCAGCCACACCTGCGCGCCGTGCTTCTCGATCTTCTCGCCCAGCATCTTGGCGTACGCGGTCGGGTGCATCGGCAGGAACGGTGCGCCGAAGCACGCGCTGAAGGTAGCCTGCGGCTCGGTCACACCCTTCTCCGTGCCGGCAACCTTGGCCGTGTAGCCGCTGATGAAGTGGTACATCGCCTGTGCGGGGGTGAGCCGCGCGATCGGCGGCAGCACGCCGTAGGCGTCCGCCGTCAGCATGATGACGTTCTTCGGGTGGCCGGTGGTGCCGGTCTCCGAAGCGTTGCGGATGCGATCGAGCTGGTACGCCGCACGGGTGTTCTCGGTCAGCTTGTCGCTGTCGAGGTCGAGCTCGCGCGTGTCGGGGTCCATGACGACGTTCTCGAGCACGGTGCCGTAGTGGTGGACGGCGTGCCAGATGTCCGGCTCCGCTTCCTTCGACAGACGGATCGCCTTCGCGTAGCAGCCGCCCTCGAAGTTGAAGGAGCAGTCGTCCGCCCAGCCGTGCTCGTCGTCGCCGATGAGCGTGCGCGACGGATCGGCGGAGAGCGTGGTCTTGCCGGTGCCGGAAAGCCCGAAGAACACCGCCGCGTCACCATTTGGCCCGACATTGAGCGACGAGTGCATCGGCAGGATACCCCGGAGCGGCAGCACGTAGTTCAAGACGGAAAAGACGCTCTTCTTGATCTCGCCGGCGTAGCTGGTGCCACCGATGAGCACGAGCTTCTTCGCGTAATTGACGACGATGAACGTCTCGCTGTTGGTGCCGTCGATCTCCGGATTCGCCTTGAAGGCCGGGGCGTGCAGCACCGTGAACTCGGGAACGGCCTTGGCGCGCTCGTCGTGCGTGGGGCGGATGAACATGGTGCGCGCGAAAAGCGAGTGCCAGGCGCTCGTGCTGATCACGCGGATGGGCAGGCTGTTCGCGGCGCCGGCGCGCGCCTCCTGCACGAACAGGTCGCGACCCTGCATGTAGGCCGTCAGTCGTGCATGCAGGCGATCGAAGGCCTCGGGCTCGAAGGGACGGTTCGTCTTGCCCCAGTCGATGTTCTTCTCGCTGGAGGGCTCCTTGACGATGAACTTGTCGTTGGGAGAACGCCCGGTGTGCTTGCCGGTCGTGACGACCATCGCGCCGTCCGCGCTGAGCGTGCCCTCGCCGCGACGTACGGCCTCTTCGAGCAGGGCACTCGGGCCGAGGTTCCAGTAGACGCGCCGGGGCTCGACGACGCCAGCGTGCTCGATTCCGTACTCGCTTCGGACCAGACCCAAGTGCTCCATTTCAATCCTCCAGCTGGCTGGGCCAGCACATAACATGCCGGAGCGAGCAGGCTCCGGAGAAACCTGGCACAAACTGCGCGTACGCTCAGTGCGCCCCGGCGGGACCGCAGGTGCGGTAGCCCTTCATCTGGCGCAGCTCTTCCTACTTCCGGGCGCGCGCTCGCGCAAGGCAGCCCGAGGCCCGATCGGCCGATCCGGCCCCACCGGTTGATAGGCGTCACCCGCCTGCTCGCGACTGGCGCACCGGGCGGGCTTCGACGAAACCTGGTACAAGCCCCAACGCGCACGATGGCGGGAAGTCCCGGCAGATCGTCAGCCCTGCTCCTGGTGCTGCTCCTTTTCGCGCCGAGCGCTTGCTCGCGCAAGGCTCCGGGCCCGCACGAGTGCTACCAGTTCGCGCTACGCGTCATGGGCGTGGATAACCCGCGGATGCTGCGCTCGCCGCGTCTCCAGGCCACGGTGGACCAGCTGACCAATCGCTGTCTGACCACGCCTTTCGATCGCAAGCTCCTCGCGTGTGTGAACCAGCTCGGCGAAGTCCAGCGCTGCTTCTCGGCGTTCCAGGCCCGCCACGCCGAGCCCCGGTTGCCCGGGGCCCAGGGCATGTAGCCAGCATGTCCGCCCGGGCGGCGCCACGCTGGGCCCCGGGCGCGAGTCCGGTTACGTTCGGGGGATGCAGCCGCCGTACGGAGCTTCTCCGCCACCTCCGGCCCCGCAGCAGCAGTTCACGCCGCCGCCGGTCGGCAGCTACGGCGGCACGCCGGCCCCACCCCAGGCGTCGGGCGAAGCAGTGGCCGCGCTGGTGTGCGGGATCGGCGGGTGGTTCTGCTTCCCACTGGGATTCGCAGCTGTCTGGCTCGGGGCGCGCGCCAGACGTGCCGCCCGCGAGAACCCGGGACGCGTCGGAGGCGAGCAGATGGCGCTGGCGGGCATGATCATCGGCGGAGTGCTGGGCGGCCTGCAGCTGCTCCTGGTGCTCGTTTATGTAGTCATGATCGTCTTCGCGATCGGTTTTGCCGCAACCGCCAGTCCTTGACCCGGTTTGTGCTTGGCATCGGTCGATCGATGACCGACACTGCGAACTGCTCCGAGAGGAAGTCACCGGCATCTTTTTGCAGGGGATAGGATCATGTCGAAGCGACTGATGGTAGGCACGCTGACCGTTGGGCTGGGAATCGCCCTCGCGACGGCGTGTAGTTCGAGCGAGAACAACGGGGGCGGAAGCTCGGGCGGCAGCGGCGGCAGCGCCACCGGTGGAACCGGCGCCGGCGGAAGCGGCGGCAGCGCCACCGGCGGAAGCGGCGGCGGCACGGACGGCGGGCAGATCGACGGCTCGGGCGGCACTACCCCTTATGCGGATGCGAACCTCGACGCCCCCTACCAGCTGCCCGACGGCGGCTGCGGGCAGATCTTCTGCCCGCCGGCGGTGGCAGCGGGTTGCAAGAACGGCTTCCAGTCGCTGAACGACTGCGCGAGCTTCTGTACGCAGGTTGCGCAGTCGACGTGCAACTCCGATTGGGAAGCGCTGCTGACCTGCGCGGGTGCGAATCCGGATATCCAGTGCGACTCGACCGGGCAGATCTCGATCACCGGCTGCGACAGCCAGGCGCAGAAGTTCGGCACGTGCTTCAGCGCGCTGAGCGACGGCGGCAGCTGAAGAGCGCGACAAGAACCGCCCGGGAAATGGCCTCGTACGCGCGGGGCCAGGCGCTGGCTTGACCCGATCGACATCGGAGTCGAATACTTGGGGTGACACCCTTGAGTAGCCCGGAGCCATTTCTGGAGCCGTCTGACGGCGTGACTCCTCCCGAACGCGACATCGTCGATCGCCTGGAGGGGCGCGACGAACGCGTACACATCTCGATTGGCGCGGTCTGCAACAACAACTGCATCTTCTGCATGGAGGAAGACCGCGACGCGCGCTACGTGAACAACTCGGCGATGACGCCCGAGCGCGTCCGTTGGGTGCTGGAGCGGCACCAGGGGTCCGAGGAGGTCTGCTTCACGTCCGGCGAGCCGACAACCCGGCCCGAGCTGCCGGACTTCCTGAGCTGGGCGCGGGAGCTCGGCTACCCGCGCATCAGCATGATGACGAACGGACGGCGCATCGGGCATTTCCCCTATGCCGTCGCCCTGGCCAAGCGGGGCCTGAACAAGGTCTACGTCTCCATCCACGGGCACACGGCGAAGCTGCACGAGGGGCTGACCCGCACGCCCGGTTCCTTCGAACAGACTGTCGCGGGGCTCGACAGCGCCACGCGGCTGAAGCCGTACGGCGTGGAGCTCCACACGTCGACGGTGGTTACGAAGCGCAACCTACCGCACCTGCTCGACATCTATCGCTTCCTGCGTTCGCACGGCGTCGATCAGGTCGTGTTCAACGTGATGCAGGCGAACGGCCGCGCCAACACGTACTTCGAGCAGCTCTTCCCGACCTACACCGAGATCGCGGAAATGTTCCGCCGCTTCGTTGCGGACGTGGCCGAGCCCGAGCCGATGGCGTTCCTGGTCGACATCCCGCTGTGCACCACCGAGGGTATCCCCGACTTCAACCGCGGCTACGTCGAGAAGTACCGCCACTTCGATCTGGAAAGCCAGGTCGACCTGCCGGTGCGCCACGAACAGGAGCGTAAGGGCGACGGGGCCGGTGAAGGGCTCTTGATGGTGTTGCGGTCGGACCTCGACGACGTCCAGCGTGACAAGCGCGAGGACTGCGCGCGCTGCAGATACTTCGTGCAGTGCGAGGGAGTCTGGCGGAACTACCTTTCGCGCTACGGCTGGGACGAATTCGTCCCGGTGCCGGACAAGTAGCCCCTCAGCTGTCTCGCGCGCTGCGGCGCAACCGCACTAGATCCGGGCGCGGCATGTGGCCCTCGTGCGGCGCGACGGCCCGACCGGGACCGACCGGCAACGCGCCCGCTAGCTCGTCGCCGTCGACGGCGAAAGGCTGGATCTCGTCGTCCCCGAAACAGGCGACGTAGTCGCGACGCACGCCGATGCAGTACGGATCGAAGCTGCAGTCGCGGCAGCGGGGCGCCTTTTGGAACTGGCTGCCGTGATCCCCGCTCCGGTAGATATTGGAGAGATTGTCGCGGTAGTACGCGAGATTGCCGTCCAGCATGCACGGCGGGTAGCCGCCCTGGCCTATCATGCCGCCGAAGCCGATGTTCGTCTCGAGACAGAAGTCGAGCGCCTCGCGCATGAACGGCTTGATCTCGGTAAAGGTGGGAATCACCCAGGAATAGACGAGATCGCTGATGCCCTGCGCGATCGCGAAGCAGATGCTCAGGTGGCCGGCTCCCTCCGGGAACACCTCGCGCAGGAAGCGTACCGTCGCCGGGAGCTCGCGATAGTTGTTCTTGGTGATGACGTGCGCGATCTGGGTCGTGACGCCGAGCGTGCGGAGGTTTCCCAGGCCCTGCACGGTCTTCGGGAACGCCCCCGGGAGCTTGGTGATCTCGTCCGAGTGCGACGCTTCGACGCTGTGCAAGGACACCGTCGCCTTGTTCAGGCCCGCGTCGACGAGCGATCTCCCGTAGTCGAGGTTCTCGAGCTTCACACCGTTGGTCTGGATCTCCACCGTGCGGAAGCCGAGACCGCGCGCGTAGGCGATCAAGCGCGGCAGCTCGGGGTGCAGCGTCGGCTCCCCGCCCGAAAGGACCAGATGGTCGGTCTGCTGCTCGGCGAAGCGCGAGATCTCGCGCTCCAGCTCGCCGGGGTCGTAGTCGGGAACGGTGCGGTCGACGAAACAGAACGAGCAGGCCATCTGGCAATGGCCGTTGACCCTGAGCAGGGAGCGACCGCGATCCCCGGCATCGTTGTCGAAGGCGGAGACGTTCTTGTAGTCGTGCTCTTCAAGGCTGTTGATCCGCTTCAGCCGCCAGGCCATCGAGCGGTCGATCGACACCGGCGAGAATTCCTGCTGTCCGAAATACCCGACATAAGAGCGTTCGATTCCGCCGCAGGCCTTCTCGAGCGAGCACGTGGCGCAGGCGTCGACGCGCGTCAGGCCTGCGCGCTCGCGCCCCAGCCGCCGGATGCGCTGGTGGAACACGCTGGCGAATGCGTCCAGCTCCGACGTGGCACACGGCGCGACGCCCACCCCTCCGGCAAAGCCATATTCGAGTCCGGAGCGGCGACAGAGTTCGAAGACCCTGGAAGCGATCTCCGCCGCTTCCCGGAAACGCAACAGCGCCGGGCGCAGACCCGGAGCGACGTCGCCTATCGACGGCAGGGCCAGCAGGACGCCGTTGGGCTTGGCATGCTCGACGGCTGACTGGATCAGCCGCACGGCGTCGCGGGCGTTCGTGCGGATCAAGGGCAGCAGGATGTAGACGCGGAGGCCGCTCCGCGCGGCGTGCCGGAGCCCGAGCATTGCGGGCTCGAATCCGCCCGGATCGCGCAGGACCGCCTCGTGCGTTCGCGGGCGCGCGCCCCCCACCGCGAGCACGACCTGCTCGATCCCCACGTTCCGGAGGCGCTCGACGCTCGCCGGATCGGCCAGAGCGCGCGCCTCGCACAGGATGCTGGGCGCCGGCAGGCCGCGCTCCAGCGCGTGCTCGACGATTCGATGGAAATCCGGGTGGTCCTGCGGGTTGCCTCCGGCGAGCACGAGGCGTTGGCAGGTGCCGGCGTCGATCGCATCGAGCACCTGGAGCACCTGGTCGAGCAGCGCGGGGCGGCCGCTCTCGCGCACGCCGGATCGCTCGAAGCGACGCTCGAGAGGATCGCCGTGGAACAGCTCGATCCGCTCCTCGTAGCTCACCTATCAAGTGTGACGGCGGCCGCTACGGACTGTCAACGGGAGGCGCCTCGCCCGCGCTGAAGTCGGCGATCACGCCGAGCGCCGGATCGGTGCGCTCCAGCGTCGCCCACTCCCGCCGCCCACGAAAGAAGCGGATTGCCGTGTCGTCCAGGACCAGACCGTCCGCGGCCGCCGCCATCCGCGCCAGACGCCGGAAGCCGGCTGGTGCATCCCGCGCCACCTCCACGCCGCGGTATTCGAGCTGGCCTGTCTGGCGACTGCCGTCGAAGACGAGCAGCTGCTGGTGGCTGAAATACAGAACAGGACGCGACAGCATGCGCTGCAGATCCGCTCGGGCTCCGGGGTGCGCCTGTTCCAGCTCGGCGAGGGCGGCGCGCGCGTAGCCGAGCGCCCGGTCACAGTCATAACGGCACGGGAAGAACGGAACGAGCATCACGAAGAAGTTGTCGAGCTCCCACGGCCAGCGGCCGGGCGGCGTTCTCGCCGCGGTCGCATAGCGGTTCCTGCTGTTGTTGCTGCGATCGGCCAGCTCCGAGAAGGCTTCCACACAGCACGCGGGATAACCCATCAGCTCGCCGAGCTCGCGGGCGGCGGCGGACGGATCCGTTCCGGCTTGCAGCTCCGCTGCCCGGCGGGCGAGCGCGGCGTCCCGCGAGATGTACAGCTCCACACGCGGCTCACCCAGGTCGCGTCGATCGACCCAGGTGTCGTGGACGTCGGACGCGACGCGGCGTTCCCGCACCTCGACGTGCGCATCGTTGAACCAGCGTCGGGTGCGCTGGACCTCGGACGGGTCGAGTGTGAGGAAGACGACCGGCTTGAGCCCGGCGCGGAAGGACCACAGTTCGAACGGTTCCTGCAGCCGCGGCACCTCCAGCATCCCGGCGTCGGGCCCTGCCTCGAGCGGGCCACGGAGGCCCAGCGGGGCGAGCGGATCGTCCGGGTACCGCCTTTCCCGAGCTGCAGCCTGGTGGAAACGGCGCGCTCCGATCGGGAGCGGATGGGGAAGGAGGGCCAGCGTGCGGCGCGAAAGCGCGAGCACCGCGCTCGCGTCGGCCAACGTGTCGCCACCGTGCCGGTCGGGGTCGAGGAGCTGCGCCAGGGCGCGTTCGCTGCCGCCTGCGCTATGGACCCGCCGGACGGCGCTCCGCCCCGCGTGAAGCTCACGGATCTCCTCGTCCGGTTGCCAGCGCCACGTCGCACTGAAGCCGTCGCCGGTCGCGCGCGCGTCGAGCCGCTGCCCGGACGTCCGGGCACGGAGCTCGATGCGAACGCCACTCGCTGCCTCGAAGTCCGCCTGGAGAGCGCCTTCGCCCTGCAGGCGCACCGAGCGCGGCTCCGCGCCCGGAAACAGACGCCTCAAGAGGGCGAGAGCGTGCACGACGACTTCTTCGAGATCGCCGCCCGGCGCTTCGGGGAGCCCCTCGACGAGCAGCTCGACGTTCGAGACGCCGCGGGCGATGACCTGTTCGAACCAGCGCCGGCCCAACGTGACCCAACCGTGCGCCACCTGGACCCCGGAGCGCGCCGGTAGCTGCCCGCCGGCCCACAGCGGCAGCGGCGCCTCGACGAGTCCCCGACGCCCGGCCGCTGCGACTTCCAGTGCGGCTTCCAGCGCTGCGCGGGGCGGCAGCGCGATCACGACCCGCGCATCGGGATGGCGGACCAGCGCCGCCGCGACGCGCTCGCGCGTCGCGGGGCTGACCGTCGCGGCCAGCGTCGTGCGCGGGCTCCGCTCGACGAGCGCGCGGAAGGCCGTCGCCCGCTCGCCGTCGCCGACGATCAGAACTTGAACGGGCTCGGACTCACCCATGGCAGACCCAGCGCGCCGGCGACCTCACGAGTCGTTGCGCGCGACCACCGAGCACACTGCACGCAGGGCCCGCTCCTGCGCCGGGTTCAATGCCTTGCCCCGGTACGTGATCGAATAGTGACGCGACTTGCGGTAACCGGGGCCCTCGGTGCCGTGGCGGACCTCGACCTGGAATCCCGGCTCCCGGGCATGCTCGAGGTCCACGACGAGCGTGCCCTCCTTGGTGGTGACCCTGGTTGTGCGCCAACCGGCCGCGAACGCACGCCCCTCCGACAGCGGGCGCATCAGCTCCAGATAGCGGTCGGGAACGGAGTCCGCTTCCGGCTCGTTCCGCATCGCGTGGAGGCGGTCCAGCACCGAGCTCACGTCCACTTCGGCGAAATGGTCCGCCGACTCGAAGGCGTCGAGCAGACACTTCCAGGTTGCCAGCTCGTCGCGACCGCCGGTCAGGCGGTGGACCTCGGCGGCCAGGCTTGCGAAGTGTCCCACATCGGCCTCGGCGAAGCGCCAGGGACGAGCAGGAAAGTAGCCGTAGCGCTTGGCCGAGTCTTCCTCGGCGCTCGAGTACCCGTCGGTCAAGAGCCCATCCCGCTCGGCCAGGTAGTAGAGGGCCGTGTCCGGGTACAACCGCACGCGCGACACCAGGAGCGCGCCGCGCAGGCGATCGAAGTGGGTCTCCTTGACGGCGTCGTAGTTGGTCGCCAGGTCCGCGAATGTGGTCCACGGCGACAGCAGGATGAACCCGTGAGAAGCGTGGTCGAGATCGAGCGTCCCCTTGAAGCGCTCGTTCCAGACCCACAGCTCGCTCACGAAGCGCTTGAGCGTCTCGCTCGTCGTGCCCTTGTTGAAGCGGTCGAGCTCGGCCTGCGAGAAGTTCTCCACACCGACGAGAAACGGGGAGACTTTCACGTCCGCTTCAGCTGCGGTCGCGAGCGCGCGTTCAAAGCGCCGCTGGCTCCGGAGAAACCAGTCGGCACGCGTCTCGAGAAGAAGCGTGAAGCCCCCCAGTTGCTCTTCTCTGCAGGTGTCGATCAGCTCCGCGAGATAGGCGAATGGATTCTGGTCCTTGAGCACAAGGTATTCGAGCCCGGGTGCGTGACCACGCACGTAGCGGAGCTGCGCCAGCACGTCCTCGACCGTCGCCTCGGCCGTCTTCGCCTGGTACTCGTTGCCGGTCACGCAGAAGGCGCAGCCGCGGCCGAAGCCGTCGGGAATGTCCGTCCCCGCGTACAGCGGATTGTGCCGCGCGTCGGCCTGGTACGGGCAACCGTGGTTGCCCTCGATGGAGAAGGTCCGGAACGACGGTAGGGCTTCGGGATTGACGACGCGCGGCGCGAGATTGGGCTCCCAGGGACGCGCGGACTTATGGGTCCCCACGTAAGGCGGGCCACGGAACCCGTCGGCCTCGCGCGCGTAGGCCCCCGGCGGCAGCTCCTTGCGGTCACCGCGGAGGTGCGACAGCAGCGCCGGAACGACCTCGCGGAAGTCCCCGCGGCACAGGTAGTCAGCGGGAGGATTTTCCAGTTCGTGCTCGCCCGTGCAGTGGATGAAGACCTTCCCGGGAAGCAGCTCCCTGAGCCGCGCGGCGATCTCGCGGTTCCAGACCCGCTCGTAGATGATGATCTCGTACTCCTCGAGGGTCCGGACCAGACGATCGAAGTCGCTGGCTTCGCCCGGAGCCTGTAGTTCGGCATCGAGCACGGCCACCACGAGGTCGTTGTCGATGTCTTCCCGCCGCAGATCACCTGAAAGGAGCGCGAGCGAGGCGTCGTCGAGGAAGGAGCGCGCGCCGTGGCTGTGCAGGCTGAGGATCGCGGCTCGACCGGGCATCCCGCGTAGTCTACGAGAAGCGTCCGGACGCGGCCAGCCAGCGCGAGCGCGCACCGCAGCGCCGCCTGCGGCTGCTACGAACGCGTGATACGCTGGCTCGACCGTTTTCTCGCATCATGAACCGCACCAGTCAGCGAGTCGTCGAAATCCAGGTTCCGGGCGCTTGCGAGCTTTCGTGTCCGGTGTGTCGGTGCAGGGAAACGCCGAGTCCAGCGTCGCTCCACTCCCAGCTCGACTCCGGCGGAGCGCGCGTCGTGCTCACGGGGGGCACGAGCCACCTCGATGCTATCGCCCGCATCATCGGCCGGGCCCGCGATGGCGGCTTCCAGCAGATCGTCGTGAGGACCAACGGGCTCTCGTGGACGACGCCCGCGACCGCGGCCGCCCTTGCCCGGAGCGGGGCCAACACGGCGCTCATCCCGATCCTGTCGGACAACCCGAAGATCCACGACCGGATCGCCGGGCGCGAAGGTGCGCTCGTCCAGACGCTCCTGGGGATGCGCGCTCTGGCTGGCGCCGGCCTGGGGGTGGAAGTCGAGATCACGCTTCTTTCACCGCGCATCTCCCAGCCCGCGAGGATCATCGAGCTGGCGCGTCGCGCGGTGCCCGACGTGCGGGCTGCGTGGTTCCGGCTGGGTCCGTCCGCCCTGCCACCGTCCATCGCTCCCGCCCCGTGGTCGGTCCTCGGCGGCGCCCTGGCCGAGGCACTGGATGCGTGTGCGGCAGCCGGCATCAAGACGGCGCTGCGGCCGCCGGATGGCATTCCCTTCTGCGCACTCAAGGACTTTCCGGAACACCACCGCGCGTTCGAGTTCAATCCCCGCGCACGACGCCGCCCCCCACCCGGCGCGCACCATATCGCCCCGTGCGAGGCATGCGTCGCGCGCGGGCAGTGTCCCGGCGTCGCGGGGTCGTACCTCGCAGCGCACGGAGCGACGGACATCGTTCCATTCGAAAAGCGCCCCGAAGCGCTCTACGACCAGCGGACAACGCCACGAAGACGCTGGACCGACGAGCAGCGCAAGGCCGCATCGAACCGCAAGCTGCTTGTGCTCAGGCCGACGGTCAACTGCAACCAGGACTGCCTGTTCTGCTCGGCCAACGAGACCTCGCAGAACGTCTGGAACGATCCGGGGGCGATGCTCCGCGTGATCGCGCGCGCCGGGCGTCGCGGGGTAGGACGACTCTCGTTCAGCGGGGGCGAGCCCACGTTGTCGCGCCATCTACCTTCGCTCGTGCAAGCGGCGCGACGCTGCGGCATCGATGCAGTCGAGCTCGTCACGAACGGCGTCCTGCTGGATACCCCCGAGCGTGTCCAACGGCTCGTGGACGCCGGGCTGACACACGCGTTCGTGTCGCTCCACGCGCACGACGAAGCGCTTTCGCAGAGGCTCACGCAGAAGCTGGGCGACTTTGCCCGGACTGTGCGCGCCATCGGGCTGCTCGCGGACGCGGGGGTCGAAACGGCGATCAACCACGTGATCACCGCCGCCAATTTCCGGTTTCTCCCGCACTTCGCTTCGTTCGTGCACGAGCGATTCGGCGGTCGCGTCTACATCTCGTTCGCCTTCGTCACGCCGCAGTACAAGGCACTCGAGAACCTGGACCTGCTGCCGCGCATGAGCGAGGTCGTGCCGCACCTCGAGCGGGCCATGCTGCGCTCGGCGGAGCTCGGGCAGCCCTTCGGAGTCGGGTCGCGGCAGGGGATCCCTCCGTGCCAGCTGGGCGCGTTCCAGGCCTGGTCGGACGTCTTCGGGCTGATGAACGAAGCACAGACCGAGGACGCTCCGCAGAAGCAACTCGGGCCCGCCTGCGATCGCTGCCGTTTCAACATGGCCTGCACCGGCCTGTGGAAGCCGTATGCGGATCGCTACGGCTTCGACGAGCTCGAGCCGGTGCCGGGGCCGCTGCCGGAGATCGACGGCTACGGTCGGGTGGTCGGGATGAATGTCTCGAAGTGGCGCGTGCCCGAAAGCTTCGAGGATGTGCCCGAGGCGCTCCGTGACCGCGAAGCGGAGGCGCGGGTGCGTGCGCTGGCCAGCACGCCTGCCGCCGAGGAACCGATCCCGGAGATAGCGCCGCATCGTTCGCGACCGCTCCGCGTGGTGCTGGTCGGCACGGGGCGCCAGGCACGGCGCATCGCCCGTGAAGCGCGGGACGTGCCCGGTCTATCCATCGAAGCGATCGCTTCTCCCCACGCGCCGGACGGCGACTTGCGCGATTTCGGCGGCTGTCCCGCCTACCGGGACGCCGCGGAGGCTTTCGACGACATCCGCCCAGAAGCGGCCATCGTGGCAGCGGCGACCCATGCCCACCGCGCTGTCGCGGAAGCCGCGCTGCAGCGCGGCATTCCCGTCCTGATGGAGAAGCCGCTCGCACCGAGCGACGCCGACGCCGAGCGCCTCGTGGAGCTGGCCGGACGGAGCGGTGCGGCGCTCGTCATGGCGCACAATCTGGCGTTCGCCACGGGGCTAGACGCCCTGCTCGACGAAGCGCCGTACCAGCACGCCGAGCTGGTGCGACGTTGCCCGCCGCATCTATCCGACGCGCCCCGCGCCTGGAGTCGCTCGGCCTTGTACCAGACCCTGTATCACCTGCTCGTGGTGACGGGGCAGGCGTGTGGCGGCGGCGTGCCCCGCGTGGTTTCCACCTCGCACGAGGGCACAGTCCGGCCGGAGCGCATCCGCGTCGCACTCGACTACGAACAGGGACGTGCGGAGTTGCAGCTCGACTTCTCCGCTACGGATGACGATCTATTCCTCGCGCTATCGAACGGCGAAGCCGCGCACGACGTGTCCTGGCGGCGCAGCGGGCCGACGGTCACCCTCGAGAGGAACGGCAGCGCGGAGAGCATCCGTGGCGGGGGCAGTGAGATGAGCCGCATGCTCTCGGCGTTCCGCGACGTCGTTCTACAAGGCGGCCTGCCCGCTGCCACGGCCGGGCAGGCCCTGTCGGTGATGCGCACCTGCGATCGCGTGCTCGACGCGCTAGAGTCCGGGGGCGCCCCGTTACGCCGCGCGGGACGCCCGAAGCACGTCGCTTCGCCGTCGCTCAGGTGATCGACTCGACGCACGCGGCCGATTGGGAGGCGCTCGCGCGCGTGGTAAAGTCACCTCATGCGAGTCGGGTCGGTCGTCCTTGCGCACGTCGAGCCGGACATCCCGGGGCTCTCGTACTCTCCCTTCAGCTACGGCGGCAGGCGGCTGCAGGCCGTGCTGCGCGCCGATCCCGCGTTTTGCGACGTCCCGGTGGTTCTGCTGGAGAGCCGCTCACGCGACGTCGAGGAGTGGGCGGACCGCATCGCCGGACACAAGCCGGATGTGGTCGGGCTGTCTGTCTACGTCTGGTCGTTTCCGACGATGCTGGCGGTTGCGCGCGCGCTCCGTTCGCGTCTCGCCCACTGCCACATCGTGCTGGGCGGCCCTTCTGCCCGCGCCGAGATGCTTGCCCTCGCTCCGTTCCGCGACGCGGTGCACGACATCGACGCGGTGGTGCTCTACGACGGCGAGTACGCGTTCCGCGACATCCTGACCGCGCTGTCTCGGGACCGCACTCTGGCGACGGTTCCAGGCCTCTTGCTGCCTCGGACCGACCGGTTCGTGCCCTCTCCAGCCCGCGAGCCCATCGAGAATCTCGACCAGCTGCCTTCACCGCTGTCGCTCGGGCTGACACCCGGGCGGCGCACCGTCCCGCTCGAGACGTACCGCGGCTGTCCAATGTCCTGCCGATTCTGTCAGTGGGGCGACGGCTCCACGGCGCGCACGTTCTCGGAGGCCTACCTGCGCGACGAACTCGGGGCCATCAAGGCTCTAGGCCCCGAGAGCGTCCTCCTGGTCGACGCCGGCATCAACCTGAACTCGCGCGCCTTCAGGCACCTGGTCGACGCAGAGCGGTCGGTAGGAGTGTTCCAGCACAGCCGCCTGTACGGCGCGGTCTATCCAGCGCACGTCAACGACTATCAGCTCGACTTCCTTGCGGGCATCCGCCGCCCGCTTCTCGATCTCGGCATCCAGACGTTCGACACGAACGCACTCTCCGAGATGGGGCGCGCGTTCAAGGAGTCGCGGCTTCCGCGAATCCTCGACGACCTGGTGCAGGTGTCGGACATCGACATCGAGCTGATACTCGGGCTACCGGGCGACACCCCCGGGTCCTTCCGGCAGACGCTCCACAGAGCTCTCGAGCTTCCCTGCCGCGTACTGCGCGTCTTCCATTGCCTCGTCCTGCCCGATGCGTTGATGACCAAGACGCCTCCGTCGTACCGCCTGCAGTTCGATCCGGTGACGTTGCGGTTGACGTCATGCACCGGCTGGTCTCCCGAAGAGCTACGCGGCGAGATCGAACACCTGGAGGCTCTCGTGGCGCGGCGCGGCGGCGCCGTTCTGGAGGACCAATGGGAATTCGTCGGTCCGCTCTCGACGGCGCGGGACGAGGACACCCGGGGCGAAGCGGGAGGTCGCGACCGCGACGTCGAAGCCGACGACCCCCAGTTGCTGCACGCTTTCATACACGCGCTGGGCAAGCCGTGGGAGAAGGTGGGACTCCATGTGAGCCGCGCACACCTCGTCCCGGGCGGAGCGCGGCTCCGGCTCGAGCACCAGGAGGGAGCGAACGCCGTCGACGTAGACCTGACGCGCGACGGGGAGCGCCCGTACTTCCTCGAGCACGACGGCGTGAGGCTGAGCTACCAGGCCAGCGAAGTAGCACCGGAGTTCCTGCGTGCGGTAGCGCGTGCGGCACCTCTGCTGTGCCGCGCGTACACACGCGTCTGCCCTCGCGACCCGCTGCGCCTACCGCTCGTGCACTGAGCACGTCCAGGGTGCAGCCCGATACCCGGCGGGTGAGGAACGCCCGTCGCTCGCGCCGCTCCCGCTGTCCACTCCCCGCCGTCCATCGGGCGTGGAGCGACTAGAGCCCAGACGGCCTTGCCGGGATTCGACTCCGCCGGGTCCAGGCCTGGAGCCGACGAGGTACACTCCTCGCATGCCGACCACGAAAGTGCATCGCGCGCGCGGCTCGCGCGCTGCCGTGTACGGAATCATCGCCTGCACCCTGGCAGTGGACATCTTCGCGATCCGGTCCACCGATCCGGACTTCTTTTTCCCTGATCCGTTCAAGTACCTGATCCTCTTCCTCCTGGTCGCCTTCGTGCTGGTGGACCTGGTACGCGCGCCGCGGGTCCGGGTCGCGCTCTTCAGCGTGCTCTTCGCCATCCCGGCGGTGTCGCTGCTGCTTGAATGGCGCACGGCCGCGCGCGACGCCCGCACCGGGCATCTGATGGTGGAGAAGAGCAGCGACCCCGTGCTCCGCTTCAACTATCGCCCCGGCTTCGACACCAACGAGAAGTCTCCTTCTGGCGGCGAGCTGAAAATCACCTCCGACTGGCTCTGGGACGTGCCCCACGCTGTCACCAAACCGAAGGGCACCTATCGTGTCATGGTGCTCGGGGATTCCGTGCCAAACGATCCGACGATTCCGTTCATGTCGCGGTATCCGAAGCGTCTGGAAGCGAAGCTGAGGAAACGCTTTCCTGGCACGCCGATCCAGGTGATGAACGTGTCCTGCGAGGGATACAACACCGTCCAGGAAGTCGAACTGCTCGAGGACGTCGGGCTCAAGTACCACCCGGACCTGGTGGTACTCTCCTACGTGTTGAACGACCCGTTCCTCCAGAACGGCGCGTACCGCCGCATCGGCAACAGCTACTTCCTGTTCCGTTTGCAGGCGCTCGCTTCGGTGGCCTCTGCCGGCTCGTATTGCCCCGCCTTCCAGACCTTCCAGAAGGGCTATGCCTTCGACCTCATCGTCCACAACTCGCTGACGCGTCTGCGACTGTTGGCCGATCTCCACAAGTTCGACGTGATCGTCGCGACGCTCCCGATCGTGGAGCGCTTCGACGATCCGGTCTGTCTGGGTCTGTACGACCGCGTGCTGTCCATCGCGAAGGCGCAGAGATTCGATACCGTGCGCCTGGTGGATGCGTTCCGGGGAAAGAACTACCGGGACTACCTCAAGCCTTCGGACTCGCACGACATCACGCATCCGAACAAGGCAGGTCACGAGATCATGGCCACCGCGCTCGCCAAGGTGGTCGCTCCGCACATCGCAGCGTTTGCTCAGAAGAGCGAGTAGATCAGCGGTCCCAGCCCCGTCACGTGGCCCAGCAGGACGCCACCGGCCAGGAGCAGGATCACCACCACGAACGGGATCAGCACGGCGGAAGGGCGACTCCACAGGAACTTGAGGAAGGCGAACGCAGCGAGCACGTCGATCAGCATGCGTCCGAAGAAGCGCCGGGATAGAGCCCGCGAGCGGCCCTTGTCGAGGTCGGCTATCGGCGTCCAGCCCGAGCTCTCTGGGCGGAAAGGCTCCTCGGCGCGTGCTGCGACGCCCAGCCGGCGGAGCACCCAGGCGTAGGGGATGAACGCCAGCACGTAGAGCAGCGTGAGCACGACCGTGCCCATCGCTTCGCCGAGCCAACCCAGCACGACGTCGAGAGGTGCGACCAGTCGGACCGCGCCGGCCGGCCACACGAGCCGCAGGCCGACCAGCAGCCCTCCTGCCGCAACCGCCAGGACATCGCCGAGGCGGGTCCCGTAGACGAGCAGACGCATTCCGCCGACCCCGACGGCGAGGATACCAAGCGCCAGCGCGAGCGCTCGGCGCCGTCGCATGACGCTCTCAGTCCTCGACGAGCCGGGGGGCATCGATCCTCTGGAGAACTGCAGACGGTTGGGCGTCGCGACGGACAAAGAAGTTTCCGACCACCAGAACCTCGAGCCCGCTGTGAGCGAAAGTCCGGACCGCGTCCAGCGGCCTGGAAACGATGGGCTCGCCGCGCAGGTTGAACGAAGTATTCAGTAGCACGGGGACGCCCGTGCGCTGGTGGAACGCGGAAAGCAGCGCCCAGAAACGGGGGTTCTCGCGCCGATTGACGGTCTGGATGCGCGCCGAACCGTCCACATGCGTGACCGCGGGAAGCGGCGCCCGGACGCGCACGGCATCGAAGTCGCCGAACGCCCCGAGCTCGGCTCCGTCGAAGTTCCGCACGGCGAGCGTGCGCGTCATGTAGGGCGAAGGGCGGGCAACGACGAACCAGGCATCGGCCTGTGCTTCCAGCACGGCGGGCGCGAACGGACGGAAGCTCTCCCGCCGCTTCATCTCGCGGTTCACGCGCGCGCGCACGCCCTCGCCGCGGGCATCCGCCAGGATGGAGCGCGCCCCGAGCGCGCGAGGCCCGAACTCCATCCGCCCCTGGAACCAGCCCACGATTTTGCCGTCGGCGAGCGCGGCCGCGGTGCGCTCGTCGATCTGCTCGTCTTCCAGCCGCTCGTACACCAGGCCCAATCCGTCGAGCGTGCTCTGGATCCCGGCGTCGTCGATTCGCGGTCCGAGCAGGGCACCGCGCATCGCGTCGCCGCCGGGGGCGCGTGTGGGTCGCGAACCGGGCTCGAGCTCCTGCGCGCCGAGCAGGGCCGCGCCGAGCGCTCCGCCGGCGTCTCCCGCGGCCGGTTGGACGAATACGTCGGCGACCACTCCTTCGTCGAGCAGCTTGCCCACGGCAACGCAGTTGAGCGCTACGCCGCCGGCCATGCAGATGCGCCCCTGCCCCGTCACCTCTCTGGCGTGGAGCACGATCCTGCGCATGGCATCCTCGACGATGACCTGTGCGGACGCCGCGATGTCCGCTTCGCGCTGGCCCAGCGGCGCGCCGGCTGGCCGCGGGGGCCCGCCCAGGAATGCGCCCAGCGACTCGCGTCCGATCGACAGCCCCGCCGGGAAGTCGAAGTGGCGCAGGTTCAGGCGGATGGTCCCGTCGTCACCGACGAAGACGACCTCCTTCTGCAGCGCCTCGACGAAGCGCGGTTGGCCGTACGGCGAAAGCCCCATCAATTTGTACTCCCCCGAGTTGACCTTGAGCCCGGCCCACGCCGTCATCGCTGCGTAGAACATGCCGAGCGAGTGCGGGAAGCGCTGCTCTTCCAGAAGCTCGACCTCCGCGCCGCGACCCACGCCGATGGTGGTCGTCGCCCATTCGCCGACCGCGTCGATCGTGACGACCGCGGCTTCCTCGAACGGGGACGGCAGAAAGGCGCTGGCGGCGTGCGCGAGATGATGCGGCACGAACAGCACGCGCCCCTCGTACGAAAGCCCCTCGGCGATAGCGCGCTCGACCCACATCTTGCCGCCGAACAGCGAGCGGATGGCGCGCGGGAATGCGCGGATCCCCCGCGGCGCGAAGCGCAGCTGGCTCTCGAGCACCCGCTCCACGTGCAGCGACGGGATCTCGTAGAACACCACCAGATCGAGATCGTCGGACGTGATACCCGCGTCGGCGAGGCAGGCCCTCGACGCATGCACGGGGAAGTCGGCATCGTGCTTCAGGCGGCTCTCGCGTTCCTCCTGCAGCGCGACGACGATCTCGCCGTCCTCCACCAGGCACGCAGCGCTGTCATGGTAGAAGGAGGAGAGTCCCAGCACACGCTTGCGGGCGGGAACGGCTGCCCGCTCGGGCGACGCCAGCATGGCGGCAAGCATGCCATGCGCGTCGAGCGCAGACCACGGCCGCGCAGGCCGGTCGGCTGCCACGGCGTACTGCCGTGCTAGAGTGCCGCGAGGTCGGTCCGTGAACCGGAATGAGTCTCCACGCATCGAGCCCGCCGGGCGCCGTGTCGACGCGGCGGCGCGCCGTCTGCTCGGTCCGCTGCTGGGGGCGGGCCCTTCCGCGTCGGGGTGGAGACTGGTCTCGTGGGACGCGGAACAGGGCCTGTCGCTGGTGTTCGGGCAGGGGCAGCGCTTCGTACTGGTGGAGCTCGAAGCGCGCAACGACAAGCTCGACTGCTACGACCGGACGGCCCTGTTCAACATCTGCGCGCGCTCGCAGTTCACACCGGACGGCTCGCTCACCCGCGAGGAGCGCGGCCTGGTAGAGGGTGTGGTGCGGTTCGTCGGATCGCGCGAGTCGCTGCTGACCGTCGACGAGCGCCCGACACCCCAGAAGAGCGAGGTCCGCGAGATCCTCGTCGATCGGGTGCTCATCCCCGAGGGCGCCACGCGCTACTACGTCAACCCCTACGCCGGCTGCATGATCGGCTGCTCGTTCTGCTACGTCGCGGCCCGCGCCGACTTCTCGCGACGGTTGGAAGGAGCGCCGCCGCCCGAGTGGGGCCGCTGGGTCGACGTGAAGACGAACGCCGCCGAGGTGTTGGCACGCGAGGTCGAGCAGCATCCACCAGGCCTGGTCAGGATGAGCCCGATCCTCACCGACCCGTACCAGGCCATCGAGCGACGCTACCGCGTGACGCGAGCCTGCCTCGAAGTACTGCTCCACGCCGGCTATTCGCCAGCCATCCTGACGCGTGAATCGCGGGTGCTCGACGATCTGGATCTGCTCTCCGGACATGGCCGGGCGGCGGTAGGGTTCTCCATCCCGACGGACGACGACCAGCTGCGCAAGCAGTTCGAGCCGGGGGCGGACCGCATCGAGAACCGCTTCCAGGCCTTGCGCACGCTATCCGAGGCAGGCGTGCCGACCTGCGTGGTCGTGCAGCCCGTGCTGCCGATGAACGTGGAAGCTTTCGTGGAGCGGATCGCTCCCTGGGCGAAGGCGGTCCGGATCGACCGGATGTACTTCGGCGATCGCGTCCGGGCACGGTACGAGGCCGCCGGCATCGGTCACGCTGCGACGGTCGAGTACCAGACGGAGCTCGTGGAGGAGCTCGGCGAACGCTTCGAGCGCGCTGGATTGATTGTCGATCGCAGCGACAACCTCGCGGGCATCATCGAGGAGCTGCTGGCGGGCTGAGCTCATGATGCGCGAGCACGAACCGAAGGAGCAGCCAGCGTGACGCGCGGCACGGACTGGGAGCGTGCGCGGGAGCTCCGCGACGCGCTGTGGGCCGACGACAGCGACGACCGGGGCCTTGTGCTCACCGACGCGGTGCTGGCGCGCTTCAAGCACGACCTTCACGAGTACTCCGATATCCTCGAGTGGTCGCTCTGCGAGGACGCGCACGGCCTGGACCTCGGACGCTTCTCGTACGCTTTTCCGGGATACCGGAAGGCTCCACGCGAGACCGCCGGGGCCCTGATCGCGTGGGCCGAAGGGCTCGGAGAAGCCGCCGGCCGTGCGGCACGTTCTGTGATGCGCGCGGCACGCCACCCGGCGGTCGATCAGGTGTTGATCGGATACGCGCGCGGCGCGAAAACACCGGAACGTGCCAAGTTCTATCTGCAGTTCGGTAGCGGCGCCGGCCCGGCCGCGCTGGAGCTGGCGCACACGGTGCTCGGCACCGACCGCAAGACGCAATCCGACCAGCTCCCGCTGCATCTGCTGGGCCTCGATGTCGGTGCCGGGGGTCTGTCCGGAGCCAAGCTCTATTTCGTGGAGGCCGGGCGCGGGCCGCGTTTCGACACCTGGCCGGTGCCTCTCGCGAACACACTCTGCATCCACCGGCTGCAGGGGCCGGACGACCCGGGTTTCGAGCTGCCGAGCGAGATCGACTTCCCGCTGCCGGAAAACGACCTCACCTGGGCTGAGCTGTCGAGCTCACCTCTGATGGCGCCCTTCGCCCGGGCGCGCCAGCGCTTCGACGAGCTGGGCGCGCGCTTCCGTCTCCGCGCGCGGCGGGCATCGCTATCCCTCGGTACGGCGCCCAAGCTCAACGTGTACTACGTGCTGGACGAAGTGGAAGGCAGCGGCGTGAACCCCTCCGGCGGGGGCTGAAACCAGCACGTCGGCGCGAGCTTCGACGAGCGGCTGATGGCGTGGATGATCAGCGCACGCCGCGGCCTGTCAGCGCGGTTCGGCCCGGAAGCGTGGATGGCCCGGCCGTGCACGAACGCGACGCTGCCGCGACGCATCGGCAGGAGCGTGGGCTCGTAGTCCTGTTCGCGCGGGACCTTGCCGTGCGCCGGCACGAAGCCGTCCGGTTCCATCTTCAGCGTCACGTGGAGCGGTTCGCGGTGCGTTCCCGGCGCCACCTGGAGCGCGCCATTTTCCGCGTCCGCGTCGTCCAGCGCCAGGAAAGCGAGCACGAGCGATTCCGGCTCGGTGGTGATGTAGGCCGCATCCTGGTGCGCTCCGAACTGAACGAGATCGGAGTGCGGCTGCTTGTAGACAACGGCGGACTGCGCGATCACTGCCTCGGGCGTGAGCTCGGCCAGCGTGCCGCCGATGCCCGGGAGCTGTGCGATCGCGCCAAAAAGCTCGTCGACGAGATGCAGCCCGTGCCCGACGCGCAACGCGAACGGCTCCCAGTCCTGCGCACGTCCGGGCATCGGCCCGCGCGAGGTGTCCCAGCAGACCGAGGCGTCGTGCTGCGACCGTCGCAGGATCTCCCAGAACTCCAGCGTAGGGCGCGCGCCCGACAAGTGCTCGCCCGCACAGCGTTCGATCAACGTCGAGAGCCGTGCGCGGAGCGTGTCGACCGTCCCTTCGTCCAGGACACCCGGGCGGACGAAGTAGCCGTCTCGTTCGAATGCCTCGCGTTCCGTCGGCGAGAGCATCAGGATGCCTCCTCCCCTTCCAGCCAGCGCTCGAGAACTCCGTGCATGTGGGCGATGCACAGCTCGCCGTCGGTGATGCGCAGGCTGGACAGGCCCCGCGAGCGCATCCCGGCCTGAAGGCGCGGCAGCAGGTTGACGTCGGCGTCCATGACGGGACCGAGCTTCCGCTCCCCGTGGCGGAAGCGCAGACGCTGCGCTTCAGGAGCCGGTCCATCGCCCGCCCGCACGAAGCCGAGCTCGTCGAACCAGCAGCGTCCTGGATCGGTCGGGTGCGGACGGTGCCGGTACATCTCGAGCGAGAGCGGCAGGAAGTTCAGCTGCACGTTCGGAAAGACGTGGACCTGCTGTTTCACCGTCAGCCGCTCGTCGGACACATCCGGCAGCCCGGTACCGAGCTCGGTCAGTCGCTGGCGGAAGGCGCGCGCGATAGCGGGGCGCACGTCGCGCATGCGCCCGTCGCCCGGAAAGTCCGCGGCACCGAACGCCTGGAGCAGCTCGCGGAGCGGCCCGGACACGGGTGCGTCCGGCTCGACGTCGCGCGAAGGCTGGCCGAGCACCAGCGACTGGGCCGAGTGATCGCCGCAGAGCTCGTAGGCCGCGGTCCGGACGTCCGCGACCTCCAGCAGCGAGGGATGGAGCATGGGGACGTGATACCCCTCGTTGTTCACGTCGGCGGACGCTTTCCAGTTCGCTTCCACCTCGACCACGCTCTCGTTCTTCAGCCGATACTGCTCGGGCCGATAGGCGGCCAGGAAGTGCGCGACCGGGGCGAGATAGTCGTCGATCCGGGGAGGCGTCGCCGAAAGGCAGACCCAGATGAACCCGAAGCGTTCGGCGACGTGCACGGGGCTGAGCCGGATGGGCTCGCCGTCCGCATCCGCCGCAGCCGCTCCTGCTCCGGGCGCGTTCGAGAGCCGTCCGTCGAGGGCGTATTCCCAGTGGTGATAGGGACAGCGGAAGGACCTGGTCCGCCCGCGCTCTTCCGCGCACAGGAGCGCCCCGCGGTGCTGGCACACGTTGTAGAAGGCGCGCAGCGCGCCGTCCGCGTCGCGGGTCAGTAGGATCGACTCTCCCGCGATCTCGAACACCGAGAACGACTGCGACTCGAGCTCGGAACAATGCGCCGCGAGCAGCCACGCTCGGCCGAACACGCGGTCCAGCTCCTGTGCGAGCCAGTCGGGAGACGTGTATCGCTCCGCGGGAACGCTCCGCTGCGTCATCCGGGCAGACCCCGTCCTCCGGTGTCGCGAGCGACGATGACGCCGGCCACCGCAGCAGCAAGGCGCTGTGCGTCCTCCTCCATCGGCGGCGGAACGCGCGTGTAGACCAGGTTGAAGCTCGCCGTGCGGGTGAAGGCGGGACGGCGCTCGTCCAGCGGATGCAGACGGATCTCGACGTGATCCGGGCCCCGCTCGAACTTCAGCGCGAGCATCGCCACGCCGCGCCCCAGTGCGGCGCCCGCAAGCCGGAACCCCTCCAGCTCCATGCCGACAGCGAGCTCGAACGTCACGAGCCACGCCGCGATCTCGTCCGCATGCGATCGCTTGTCGACGGAGTCCTTCACCAGGGAGCGCGTCTCGACGCGCGCTGCGTTGTCCCCTTCCCTGCGATCCTCGAGGCGAACGGGTGCCAGCAGCGATTCCTCCCACCCGTGCTGGCGGATGTAGCTGTGGCTGAGCCCGGAGCACGACCGGGCGGCGTCGGCACACACCCCCTCGTAGATGCACGAGTAGGCGGGCTCCCGCGTCCAGTACTCGTCGGCGATCAGCGCCGCCGGCTGCGAGTCGTCCAGGTAGCGGGCAAGAGGCCCGAGCAGGCAGCGCGGATACCATTTGACGACCGGCGGGATCCCCGCCGAAAGCAGGCGCTCGAGCGCGGCCCGGAGATACGGCTGGACATCGCCGACGCGCGCCGACATGCCGCGCTCGGCTTCCTCGTCGGCCCGCGGCCAGTAGTTCCAGAACTCCATGGACTGCGGAGAAAATGGAGCAATGCGTTCGACGATTTCCTCGAGCCGCTGGTAGTTGTCCGCGACGATCGCGGTGTTCGTCGTCAGGCCGGCGCCCTCGCCCACGATGTTCTCGATACCGGCGATAATCGAGTCGAACGCGCCGTCGCGCTGCACGATGCGATCGTAGAGCTTTTCATCGGGCGCGTGGAACGAGACGAAGTACTCGTCGATTCCGGCGTCGAGGAGCGTCTTCAGGTACTCCCGCTTCGCCAGCCGGGTAGCGTTCGTCTGGACCCGCACATGCTCGATGCCGGGCAGCGAACGGGCCAGCTCGGCATACGCCGGCAACTGCTTGGAAAGGGTCACCTCGCCGCCGCTGAAAATGATGCGTGAGACGCCTTCCAGCTTCGTCCTGTCGGCCACGGCGCTCCGGAATTCCTCGAGCGACGTGCCCGGCAACACGGTCAGCACGTCTTCAACCATGCAGAACGTGCAGGCGATGTTGCAGTGGAATGCGAAGGTCACCATCAGGCTCTCTTCGGGCCACGCGGGGGCCGGCGGAAGCCAGCGGTCGGCGGAGGGGGCGCTAGAAACTGCCATAGATCCCCGTCTTCACCGGCGTCGCGCCCCCGTCCGTCGCGCGGAAGTCGATCCCGACATCCCACAACAGGTGGTTCAGCTCCTTTTCGCGGCCATCGACGAAGGCCGAGAGCTCCTCGGGCCAACCTTGATCCTCGAGGAAGCGCATCAGCGCGCGGGTCGTGACGCGCGAGAAGTAGAGCGCGTCGGCCCGTCGCTTGTTGGCGACGCAGATCTTGCGACAGTTGAACAGATGGGGCGGCATCAGCCGTTCGAGTCGATCGCGCTCGGGGTCGAAGTGCACGCAGGCGCGGAGCCGGTGCAGGATGTCGTCTATCTCCGAGCGCGCGTGGTGGAACGTGTAGACGTTCTCGAACACCGCTCCGTCGCCGGAGCACTTGTACGAGCGCATGTCGACGTAGATGTCCAGCGCGGACGCCGCTTCGCGGCGAAGCTTTGGGCCGTCTATCTCGACGCTGAACATGTGCCACGGCAACGGGCGCGGCTCGCGACCTTCCACCTCGACGTGCGGAGCCAGGATGCGGGTGAGATTCGGGATCGAGATGTCGGCGTGCTCCCGCTTGAAGTCGTAGAAGTACAGTTCCCAGCCGAGCGCCCGTCGTGCGTGATGCCACTTGATGCCCCACACGGTACGGAACGGCCCGAGACCACGGCGCACCGCGTTCATCAGTGCGACGCCTTCCTTCTCCACACCGCCCAGGGCAAAGGACTCCACCAGCACGTTCAGCGAACGCAGCTTGTCGACCGCCGACGCCACCGGCTCGTATTCCAGGAGGACGTAGTCGTGGAAGCAATCGTCCGGCCCACAGCTCTCCATCGGCGTGGTCGCAAGCCGCGGCCGCTGGGCCTGGATCGGGGCGATGGGGAGCGCCGCGCGGGAGCGGGAGTTCTCGGTGGGCACTGCCTGGCAAAGCGTCCCAGCATCGGGCAGGAGCGTCAAGACGACGGGAAACGCGGAACGGAAGCGGAGAAGCGCACTCGTCGCGGTACGGCAGCCGCAAACGATCCGGGCTAGAATCCCGGCACGCATGGCCGAACGCGACAGCACCGGACCCGCGATCGGAGGTCGCATGCACGACGCGCTGATGCTCCTGCCTCCGGACTTCGACGCGCCGCCGCGGCACATTAGCATGCGATTCCCGCCACTTGGGCCGGCGGTCGTGGCTGCGAGCACGGCCGCGCTGGGGCTCCGCTTCCGCGCTGTGGACCTCGTTGTCGAGTGCGAGCGACGACCGCTGTTGCACGACTCCGCGCCGCTGCAGGACACGGGACGCGTCGCCGCGCATCTCGGCACGGCTCCCGACCTCGCGATCGAGGCTGCGATCGACGAGCTGATCGAGCGCGTCGAGCAGGCCGGCGGGCGCGCACAGCTCGTCGCCATCTCGGTCGACCGCGGCAGCCAGACTCCGCTCGTGGCGGCGCTGGCCGTCGAGCTCAAGCGCCGCTGGGGCGCGCGTCTCATCGTCGGCGGCGTGTCGATGCGCAATCTCCACGCGCTGCTCGAGCGGACGGGAGCGCTCGGGCCCGATGTGGTCACCACGGCTTCCACGCCGGCGCAGATCGCACGCGCCTTCGACGTCCTGATCGAGCTGCCCGAAAACCGTCTCGGCCCACCGATCGAGCCGAACGAGGATCTCGTGCAGCTGGTCCGCAGCGGCATGCGCGCGGCCCCGGCCGCGGATGGGTGGCCGATGCCGGATTTCTCGCTCTACGACCTCCGGCAGTATCGGCGCGACCTGCTGCAGGCCGATCGCGGGCGGGAGCACGCCGGACCGACGCTCGAGCCCTCCGTCGTGCTTCCGTATTTCTTCTCCTTCGAGTGCCAGTACTCGTGTGCTTTCTGCCAGACAGGGGGCACCCAGTCCGCCAAGACGCCGGACCAGGTCGTGCGCGAGCTAGCTCTGCTGTCCGAGCGCTGGGGCGTCGGGGAATTCATGTTCTTCGACACGCAGATCAATCTGCTCGCCGAACCGCTATCGCGCGCGCTCGTCGATGCGCGACTGGATCTGCGATGGTCCGACTCGCTACGCGTGCGTCCGCTCTCGCCGGGCCTGCTCGAGCTCATGGCGCGCGCCGGTTGCTCCAGCATCACGGTCGGCGTGGAGTCCGCTTCCCCGCGGGTGCTCAAGGCGATGGTCAAGGGGCATCTGCCGGAGCACGCTTCGGCGATGGTGCGCGAGGCCCACGCTTGCGAAATGCTGCTCCGGGTCAACATCCTCACCTGCTTTCCCGGTGAGACGGAGGACGAGCTCGCCGAGACCTGTGCGTGGGTCCGCGAACACGCCTTCGCGATCGACGACCTGGCGCCCTCGTCGTTCTACCTCACGGCGGACTCGCCCATCGGACGACGCCCGGAACGCTTCGGTATCGTGCTACGCGGGGCGCGTTCGCTCTCCGGCCGCAACCGGTTCCGGAAGTCGCCCGACTCGCTCGCCTACGACGAGGTCGATGGCTACTCGTGGGAGGAACGCGCGCAGATGCTAGACGCGAGCGAGGCACAGGTGCGTGCCGCCTGGAACGAGGGCCGCGCCGGGAATGGATTCTCCGGCGCTCTCAGCCCTTCCACCATGCTGGCCATGCGCCGGCGCTTCGCAACGAAACGCGAGATCCACGAGTATCTGTCCCCGCAGAAACCGGAAGCGCGTGTGGAAATGGAGCAGCGCGCCGAGCCGCTGACCGCGCACTTGGTCTCGCCCCGCCGGCCAGCGCCTGCGCTAGAGCGCGTCTTCGCGCTCGCTTTCGAGGAGGCTCTTCCATCGATCGCCAGCCGCCTCGTGCCGGACGCCACGGCCCACGCGCTACTGTTTCCGGACGGCAGCTTCTGCTTCTTCCGTGGCTCGATCGTGCGCGATTCGCGCGAACAGGCGCGCGCGATCACCGTGGACGAGCGCCTGGGGGCCGTCGTGGGGCCGGCCGCTCGCGACGCCCGCGCCGCGGCGTTGAACAGCGGTGCCCGGCTCGGCGCCGGCGCCATCAGGTCGACGCTGGGCCGCGTTCTGGTGTTGAGCTTCAAGGTCTCGACGCGAGCGGAAAGCGAACCGGCGTGATCGACACGCTGGGCGACGTGCAGATCGTGGCCCTGCGCTCGGAGGACGGCATCGCGATCGCCCGGGTGCGGGACGGCGCGGGCCGCGAGCTCGAGGTCGAATGGTGGCAGGGGCGACCGGGACGCCCGAGCTACCGGGACGGCAGGCTCCTGCGCTTCGCCTACCGCACCGGAGCGCCGGGAACGACGGATCCCGAGCTCGTAGCCCGGGTCGTGGACATGCTGCTGGCCGACGAGGCACGCGTGGCGTCGCTCGAGCCAAGCGTCGCGGCCGGGCGGGAGGGATCGGGGCGCCTGCTGTTCCTGCGCGAGAAGGCCCTGGCTCTGAGCGTATCCCGGGCACTGCCCCGTTCCGGCTCGGTCGCGCAGGCTGTTCGCTCGGTGCTCGACCGCAAGGCAGCCGAGGGACCGCAGCTCGGCTGCGTGGCGCTCTACTTCGAAACCGCCTGCGAGCAGGCGTGCGAGTTCTGCGAAGAACCCGCCAAGCGCGATCGACCGCCTGCCCGCGTTGCGGCGCGGGCTCTGCGCGTGCAGCACGCGCTGGGCCTGGACCTGGTGTCGCAGGGAGTCGTCGACGCACTGCTCGAATGGATGGCAGCGCGGCCCGAGCCGATCGTGTTCCTGGTCACCGGACACGACTGGCTCCGGCACCCGCATCTGGATGCGCTGCTCGCATCGCTCGAGCGCAATCCCGGCGTACCGCTGCGCCTGCAGGGTCCGTCGTTGCAGTTCGACGACCCACAGCTGGCCCGCCGCGTTGCGGCACTACCCGGGCTGCTCTGTGTCGCGACCACGCTGCAGTCGCACGAGGCCAGCGAGCACGATGCGATCGTCGGGCGTCCCGGCGCGCACCACCGTCTGCTTGCCGCGCTCTCGTCACTCGACGATGCCGGCGTGCCCGTCGAGCTTGCCGTCGTGCTGACACGGCGCACGCTCGAGACGCTTCCCGCCACGCTCGCCTGGCTCGGCGAACGCAACCGGAGCGCGCAGCTCTATGCCTTCATCCCCGATCGCGGGATGCGCGGCCGCGAATCTGCGCTCGCGCCACTGGACGAGCAGCGCGAAGCGCTGGCGGCCGCAGTCGGCGACGCCCGCGGTGCGGTCGCCGCGCTCGTGGGCGTCCCCGCCTGTGCCGTCCCCCCGGCGTTGCGCGACACGCTGGTGCAGGGCGTGGACGCCGATCGCCGCGAACGCGCCGCGTTCGATCGGGCCTGCGGGAGCTGCTCCGCCCGCGCACGCTGCGCCGGCGTCCCGCAGAGCTACCTTGCGCGCTTTGGCAGTCGCGGCTTCGAGCCCATCCCTTGATCAGATCGAGGGCGGTCGCGGCCTGAGCTCGTCGGCCCCGTACAGGGCGGCGTATCCGCTCCTCAGACCATAGCAGCGGTTCGAGAGCCCGCACGAAGCGCACGGCTCGGGCTTGACGAACTCGCCGCGGTCGATCCCTTCGGGGACCTCCGCAAGACCGAGATACTCCTCGAGCACCTCCGGGACGAGGCAGAGCGGCATTCCACACATCGATTCGAAGCCACCGATGACGACGCCGAGCTCGTTTCCCAGCCGGATGCCCTCGGCCATCGACGGCAGCACGTCGGAGTAGCGCGGCACCAGCTCCGGCGTGCGCGGGACCACGTCGGTCGACGCCGCGACGAAGGAGACGGTGAGCCGTGCGCGGGGCCAGCGTCCGGCGACCATGCGCACGTAGTCGGGGAAGTCGCGGTAGTTCTTCTGGCAGAAGACGAAATTCAGCCGCACGGCGATCGGGCTCTGGCAGAGCGTGTCGATACCGCGCACCGTCTTGTCGAAGGTGCCGGGCACCTCGGTCACGGCGTCGGAGACGGCTGCGTTCGAACCGTGCAGCGAGACGAACGCAACGTCCACTCCCGCGTCGGCGAGCGCGCGCGTCAGCTCCGCGTCCTCCAGCCGCGTTGCGTTGGTCTGCAGCTCGACGCTGCGCGCCCCCGATTGCCTGGCGAGCTTGACGTAGTCGACCAGCTCCGGGTTCAGCGTGGGCTCTCCCCCGGACAGCGCGACAGCGCCGCCGGCCCGGCCGGCCTCGACGATGGCGCCGCGCACCGCCTCCCCTTCCGCAGCCGGGAGATGCGTGGACACGAAACAGAAGTCGCACGCCTGGTTGCAGCGGAAGTTGACCCGGACGGTGTGCATGGGCAGCGTCGTCCCGTCCGGCTGCCGCGCCACCTCGTAGCTGACGAGCTCGCGGGCGATCTGGTCTTCGACGGAGGAGATGACGCTCAACCGGCGCCTCAAACGGTCGCTCGCGATCGGCGAGAGCTCCGGCGTGCCCGGACGCTCCAGCGCAGCCCGGGGCACCCCCGGACAGCGGTCCTCGACCTGGCACGACGAGCACGCCGCGACGCTCGCGTAGCCGGGCCGCGGAGGCCCGCCGCGCGTCATCGCGAACAGATGGGCGACGCGATCCGGGCGCGGGAAGACGCACGGAGGGATCTGCGGATCCTGGCCCAGGCGCACGGGCAACCCGAGCACGCGGGCCCGGTTCTCGACGGCTGCGATCGCCTCGGCGGCGTCGGACAGACCGGCCAGCTCGTCCGGTTCCGGCGCATCCAGCGGAACACCGAGCACCAGGCACGAGACATCGACTCCGTCAGCGACCAGTCCACCGGGCACGTCCACAACGGCGTCGAGGTTGCGCTTCACGACCGGGACGGCCACTTCGATGCGCAAGCCGGCGTCGGCCAGCGCGCGGAGCCCGCGACGGAGCGCAGCGAACCCGCCCGGATCCCGCGTCAACTCGTCGAGCGCGTTCCCCCACCTCGGCACGTGCACGCGAGCCACGTCCAGGCCGGCCTCGGCCAACCCGCGGGCCCGTTCCTCCGTGATCGAGGTCGCGTTCGTCTCCAGCACGACGCGTTCGACGCCGAGCCGGCGCGCCCGCGCGACCAGCGGGGCGATGTCGCGCCTGAGCGTCGGCTCGCCGCCCGTGATCACGATCTCGGTGGCGCCCTCTCGCTGGGCCGCGGCAAGCCGGGCCGCCACCGCCCGGGGCTGCACGAAGGCCGGGTCGTCGCGGGGCCGCCGCGCGTTGCAGAACACGCAGTTCTGGTTGCACGTGCGATTCGTGAGCAGGCGCGCGGTTCTCATCGACCCCCGTCGATCCGTGCGCTCACCCGTCGCCGGACGCGAGTGCGACAGGCGGCAGGACGGGCTCGAGCTCCTTGTAGCCGTGAGCGCGGACGAAATTGATGTGTACGCCCTTGCAGTCGCCGTCGTACCGGCAGCCCCGGCAGCGACGGCTCTTGGTGTAGAAGCGATCCGCCACGTAGCGCTGCGTGTACCTCGGCATGTCGATGCGCGCGTCGGCGCCTAGCATGCCGCCGTCGAGGAAACGCCCGACGCTCTCTGGCTCGCGCCCCCCGATGCACGCTGGGATGTTCTCCGTGCGCGCTCCTTCCGGCAGCGAGGCGCATAGCTGTCGCAGCTCGATGTCGTTCCTGCGCTGGTCGGTGACGCGGTCGTAGTTCGGCTGGATGACGACCAGTCGCGCCGGGGGCACCTTGTCGAGCGCGGGCGCGGTGCTCCGGTTGGCGTACACGGCGAGCGTGAAGTCCCCGTCGATGCCCAGCAAGGCGTCGAGCTGTTCGAGGCTGCGCACGTAGCAGCGCTCGAGCCCAAAGCCCGCAAAGCGCCCCTCGGCGTCCAACGCCTCGCCCAGGGCGCCGTAGTCGGGCAGCTCCAACCAGACGCTCTCCGCGCCGGCGCGCTTGGCCAGACGCTCTGCCTCGGCAAGATCGGCCGCCACGACGTAGGCAGCACGCGCTCTGGGCAATTGACCGGCGATGGGCGCCGGCTCGGTCATGCGCAGCACGTCGACCTCGGGCTGCCGCCGCTCCTCCAGCACCTCGTCCAGCGTGTCGCAGAGCTGGTTCAGGTAGCAGTAGTGACAGCGCTCCGGCTCGCGGCAGTGCAGCTTCTCGCCGACGGACAGGTAGCGGTCGTATTCCTCGCGGCGACCGCGCACCTCGTCGTTCATCTTGTACGGATCCTGGATCAGATCCTCGAACCCCTCGGTGTACGGCGGCGGGAAGCGATTGAGCCAGATGTGGATGTCCGGCCGTCGCGAGTACTCCATCGCCTGCCTGAGGGCCTCTTCGTTGCCCTCGAGGTCGTAGAACAGGTGTTCCTTGGCCATGCCCCAGGCGTTGCCGAACGGGATGATGTGGAGCAGGTCGAACTCCTGTACGCCCCAGCCGATGAACGTCTCGAGCATCTCCGGCAGGTGCTTCACGTTCTGCTTGTTGATGACGATGTCGACATTGACGATGAAACGATCGGAGGCCAGCGCTGCTTTCAGACCTGCCGTCTCCTGCACGAACGCGCCGGGCGTCCCTACCAGTGCATCGTGGAGCTTCGGAGTGTGGCCGTGCAGCGAGAACGTGATCTCGTCCAGGCCGTTGTCGGCGGCGGTCTCGAGGAACTCCGGGTAGGCGAACATCCGCCCGTTGGTCACGGTCTGGACCTTCGGGTACCCCGCGCGCTTGCCGAGCTTGACGAAGTCGAGGAAGTTTGGATGCATCGTCGGCTCGCCGCCGCTCAGGATGAGACGCGCCGCACCCTTCTTGCGCCCCTCGACGATCTGCACCTTCACGTCCATGATGCCGCGCATGGTCCCGTTGTGGGCCAGCGTATCGAGGCAGAACGTGCAGTGATTGTTGCAGTCGTAGGTGAGCCGCACCCAGTTGCGCTTCTCGTGGGCGGCCTCTTCGTGGTCGGCGACCTTCTCGAGCTCGTCCTCGGCCGAGGTCAGCGTGTTGGGGGCGACGGCGTCGTGCTCGGCGATCATGCGGATGCCTCCGTGGTCTTCTGATAGCAGAGGAGCCACTGATTGCTCGTGGCGGGGCCGACATCCTGCCTTTCCAGAAGCGAGAGCGGGTATTTCCCGAACAGGCGGGCCGCTTCCAGCGAGGAGTCGTTCCGGAAATGTTCGAACAAGCCGGGACCGCGCTCGGCGCGCCGCGCGTGCTCCCGCGAACGGACCAGCCCGAAGGCAATGTTGTCGACGACGAGCAGCGTGCCTCCCGGCGACAGCAGGCCGACGGCGATGTCCAGATCCGCCTCGGGATCGGGCAGGTGGTTGTAGCTGCGCAGCACCAGCACATGATCGAAGCGCGCGCCTTCGCCCGCCAGGTCGGCCAGCGTACCGACCCGGTAGCGCGCCCAGGGGTGACGCGAGGCCAGCAGCTCGACGCGTCCTCTGTCGGGATCCAGTCCGAGATAGGTCGCGCGTCCTGCCCGGACGCTTCCGGCCAGCTCCGCGGCGTAGGGCCCTTCGCCGGCACCCACGTCGAGCACCTTCCCCTCGAGCTTCCGGAGCAGTTGTCGCACCCGCTCTTCGTCCTCCGTGAAGGGGTCCCCGGGCACCTTGACCCAGCATCCGCCGCACTCGCTGCGCCGCCCACACGTGACGCACTCGCGCGACAGCGCGAGCTTCTTGAGATCGCGCGCGAAATCGTCCGGAGCGAGCTTGGACGACACGTCCGCGTACACCTGCCCCAACTCCTGCTTGATGCGCTGCAGATCCAGATCGGAAAAGTCAGTACTCCGCGTCCGGTACAGACGCATCCGGTCGCGAAGCCGCAGAAACAGCGTACGACCCGGATCCAGCGCTCCCGGGGCAGGATCGGCGATGGCCGGCTCCGCGAGCGGACACGCCGCGCCGGCCGCCCGCGGAATGTCCATCACCGGCTCGTAGTTCCAGGAGTTCGAACGCGCTGCGACCCTCACCACGGCACAAACGTTACCAGAAATGTGACGTAACGGCAGGTACGCGGTGCTGTCCGGAGCAGGAACCCGGACTACCAGGAGCCGTGGCTACCGTGGCTACCGTGGCTGCCGTGACTGCCGTGGCTGCCGTGGCTACCGTGGCTGCCGTGACTGCCGTGGCTGCCGTGGCTGCCGTGGCTGCCGTGGCTGCCGTGGCTGCCGTGCGAACAGTGCTGCGCGAGGATCACACCGCCAGGATCGTCGCCGAGGCCCGGAGCCTGCTCGCAGTTGTCGCGCGCCTTGTCGATCACGGCATCCTCGGACTTGCTGAGCATGCCGCGTGCGCTGCGGGTGAAGCTCGGCAAGCGACCAGGTATTTGCTTTCCGTTGCTCATCGTTCCCCCGTCACGGGTTCTGGCGCTGGACGCGCCTCCGACTGCCGTTCTTCGATTGTCGCGCCCAGAGCGTAGTTCGAGAATTCATCAGCGATCGTATGTTCATCGAACTCTCCGGTCGCGGTGATGCGGACCCTGTACGCCTCGTTCGTCTTGTCCAACTCGAAGCTCGCGTAGTCCGCGTACACCTGGACCGCCGAGTCGATGGCAGTGCCCGAATACAGATCGGAGCTGTAGTCGATCTCGATCATCGCGCACTCCCCGCTGCGGAGGATTTTCCCTCGCCGGCCGGCGGCTCCCCGGAGCTCGAAGGTTCTTCGGGCTCTTCCTCTTCGCTCCCGCCGCTCGGCTTGCCCTTCTTCTTGTACTTCTCTTCCCAGCTCATCGCGATGCCCAGTGGATCCTCGAAGGCGGTGTCGTCGTCGATGTCCATCGACATCAGGTCGTCGAGGCCCGGCGGCCCTGCGGCGCCGGCAAGCGCCTGCGTCGTTACCTGTTCGATCAGCTCGCGGTTCTCGTCGATGATCTGCCGCCGCCAGGCCTGCCCGAGGATCTCGTTCTCGAACTCGCCTGCGAGATCATCGAGAGCGCGCTTGACGCCTTCTTTGAGCTTCAGGCGCACCGAGATGCGACCGGGGCTCGGCCGATCGAGGTGGACGTAGCAGCGATCGATGAAGATGTACGCCGCGCCGTAGACGGCGTCCTTCGGATACAGGCCCTCGTCGAACTCCAGCGTGAGGGCGTCACCGTCGTGCGATGTGCTGATATCGGACATGTGGCTCGTACTACTTGCTGACCGCGAGCGTGAACTGATCGCATTCGGGGTCCGGATTGCCGCTCGTCGCGGCCGGAATGCTGGTGCGGGTGATCTTGACGTACAGCGTCGTCGGCACGATGGAGTGGTCGGTCTTGCACACCGACGCCTGGCAAGCACTGGCGAAGTTCATCGACCAGTCGGTGATGTTGTTGCCGTTGGTGACGCTGCCGCTCGGCAGGCTACCGCCGGTTCCGGGGCATGAAACCGCCGTGCTGCAGTTGGCCAGCACGTCCATGCGATATTCCGTACCACCCTGCGTGAGCTGGATGCGCGGATTGAAGTTGCTGCCTGGGCTCGGCTTGGAGAACGAGACCTTGTACCACACGGCGGCGTTCGAGGTGATGATCTGGCCCGTGCTGTTGGACGGGACCGCCACGGTCGAGGCCGAAGCGCATGCGTTGATGGTGGGATTCTGCGAGCAGGTCTGCGTCTCGCAGCCGTCGCAATAGTTGCCGTTGTTGTCGTGATAGCCCGGCGCGCAGCCACCGGCCGGGATCGAGCAGGCACCGTTGCACGCGATGGTGTTCACGTGCGGGAAAGACGTCGGGGTGCCGGGGCAATCGCGACCGCACATGGTCGCGACGGGATCGTTGTCCGGACTGCCGTCACAGTCGTCATCCTTGCCGTCGCAGTGCTCCAGCTGGCTTCCGGGGCTGATGTTCGCGATGCAGGACTGTTGGCCGCCCGCGCACTGCGTATGACCGGCAGCGCAGATCCCCTGGTCGCCGCTGTTGCACGCGACCGAAGTGATGTTGTCGTCGATGCTGCCGTTGCAGTCGTTGTCCTTGCCGTCGCAGACCTCGCTCGATGCCGTATTCAACTGCGTGCAACCGAGCTGACCGTTCTGGCAGTCCGTGACGCCGGCCGCGCAGACGCCGTTCTTGCCCGTGTTGCAACTCGCGCCGCCTCCGGGGTTGCCCTCGTCGGTCTGGCCGTCGCAGTTATCGTCCTGGCCGTTGCACTTCTCGCTGGGCAGGGCGGTGTAGTTCTGGTTGCAGACGAGCTTGCCGTTTACGCAGTTCTTCGTGCCCGAAGCACAGATGCCCGGGAGACCGGTGTCGCAGGCCACGTTGCCGCCGGGATTGCCTTCGTCGGTCTGACCGTCGCAGTTGTTGTCGAGACCGTCGCAGATCTCGTTCGACGGCTGGTTGTCCGCTACGCAGTCGACCGCACCCTTGGCCGAGATGCAGTGCTTGTGTCCCGCCGCGCACACACCCTTCGCATTGGGGACCGTGCAGGGATCTCCCCCGCCCGGATCGCCCTCGTCGATCTTGCCGTTGCAGTTGTCGTCCAGCCCGTTGCAGCTCTCCGGAATCGAGCTGCAGCCACCGGTACCGCTGCCACCGGTGCCGCTGCCGCCCGCGCCGGCAATGCCGCCCGCCCCGGCCGGTCCGCCGTCGGTGCCGGCGCTGCCGTCCACAGCCGCGTCTCCCGCGGCGCCGCCGGCGCCACCGCCATCCACCGCGCCTCCGGCGCCCCCCGTGGTCCCGCCGGAGCCACCGCCAGAGCCTCCCATGCCGCTCCCGGAGGCTCCGCCACCTCCGTCCTGACCGGCAGAGCCTCCAGTGCCCGGACTGGTCTGGGCTTCGCTCCCCGAAGCGCAGCCACCGGCCATCAGGCCAAGCAGTGCGCTGGTCGACCCGATTGCGATCAAACGACGGACGATGACGAGTTTGCGGGACATTGCGGCTACCCCTTGAGGAAGATGCTGCGGTTCACCATCCCGCACCCGGGGATGTGTGTTGGTCGAAGGGCGATGGCGGTTGTGACGCCGGGAGGGTCTCGTGCCCGGCGAGCGCACCCGGACCGAGGCCTCCTCCTGCTGGCCCGGGCTGTACCGGACCCAGCCCGGCAAACCAGTGCTCCACCCCGTGTTCGCTCGAGAGCTCGAAGTCCGGCGCGGAAGATGCCAGACCAAGCGTCCGTGCGAGCTCCAGAGCGCGCGTGAGGTGCGGCCACACCATGCGCTTGTCGGGCACCAGGCGCGAAGCGTTGTCGCGACCTGCACCCAGAGGCTGCGCGAGCACGAGGCGTACCGCCTGCGCGCCGAGAGCATGCGCGACTCTCACGACCCCGGAGAGATGGCGGAAGTTGGAGCGGGTCACCACGACGTTGATGCCGAGCTCCAGGCGCGCGGCCCGCGCGCGCCGGATCCCGAGCACCGTCTGGCGGAAGCTACCCGCTTGTCCCATGTGGTAGTCGTGGACCGGTTCGCTGTCGCCCGAGAGCGACACGTCCAGCGAGCTGACGCCGGCCTTCGCCAACCTCTGGGCAACACCCGGCTCCGCGAGCTGGCGCGCATGGGTCTGCACGACGATACGGGACACGCCGCGTTCGCGCGCCCGCTCGACCAGCTCGACCAGTCTGTCGAAAAGCGTGGGCTCGCCGCCAATGAACGCGAGTGTCTCGTGCACCGGTGCTCTGTCGACCTGGGCTGCCAGCGCCTCGAACGAGCCGGGCGACTCCGTTTCCCGAAGCCGACCCTGGGCGCACAGCGCGCAGGTGCTATCGCAGTAGAAGCCCAGCTCGACGAGATGCACGCTTCAACGCCTCCTCTAGGTGATGAAAACGCGCGCGTTGTTGGCGGCCAACCGACGCGCCTGGGTGTGGAACAACGCCCGATCCACATGCTGCTCGTTGGCCCGGATCACCTCGGCGAGCGCCATCGCGGCCAACCCGTGATCTTCGAACGTCGCCTTGGAACCGTTACCCGAGTTCGCGAGGAAGACCTCGAAGTGCTCGGACCGGCCCGGCCCTGCGGGCGACGAGTTGGATTCGTCCCGCGCACACACGTCGAGCTGGAAACGCTCGCCCCTACCGTCGGCGAGCACGAGGCTTGCGGCGCCGTCCTGCACCGGGAGGACCTGCTGTACCGTCCAGCGCCCCAGCCGATCACCCGCGGCCAGCGGCGCGACAAGTCGCGCGGCCTGCGCCAGCGCCGGTTCATCGTCCGCTACCGGCTCGGCGCCGTCGGGCGCCTTGCCGTCAGGTGACGCGGGCCGCAGAGCGGAGCTCCTGGCCGGGACCGATCCAACCGCGACCCCGGCCGCAGCCGTGGCTGCTCCAACGCCCAACGCGCCGACCACGAAACGGCGGCTGACTCCATCGCTCTTCATAAGACTCGCCTCCGGTTGAATCTTCCTCTAATGCTGCACCGTTCGTCAACGGTGCGCCAGTGTGGGATGAATGACCACGTACGCAACGCGTCACGTCGCAATGCTGCCAGGCGCGACGATCCCGCCTGTGGATCGCTCTCCTGAACGACCTATGCGTCGAACGTGAAGCTGCCGTCGAGAACGCCGACCTTTATGGTCGTTCCCGATTTGTAGCCCCCCGATAGGATCGATTCAGCGAGCGGATCCTGTATCTGCTTCAGGATCGCCCGCTTGAGAGGGCGGGCGCCCAGCGCCGGTTCGTAGCCGAGCTCGACCAGCCGATCCTTGGCCGCGCTGTCCAGCTCCATGCGCACGTTGCGATCGCTCAACATGCGCTCGAGCCCGCGCAGCTGGATGTCGACGATCGCCCTGAGGTGGTCCCGCGTCAGAGGACGGAACACCACGACGTCGTCGACCCGGTTCAGGAACTCGGGTCGGAAGAACCTGCCGAGCTCGTCCAACAACACGTCGCGCAGCGCTTCGCGTCCCTCGTCGCTCTCGAACAAGCGGGGCTCCGTCTCGAGTATGCGCTCCGAGCCGACGTTGCTCGTCATGATCACGACGGTGTTGGAGAAGTCCGCGAGCCGCCCGCGGCCGTCGGTGAGGCGCCCGTCGTCGAGCACCTGGAGCAGCAGGTTGAACACATCCTGGTGCGCCTTCTCCACCTCGTCGAACAGGAGCACGGAGTAGGGCCGACGTCGTACTGCTTCCGTGAGGAACCCTCCCTGTTCGCTGTCTGCGTATCCGGGGGGAGCGCCAATCAGCCGCTGCGCCATGTGGCGCTCCATGAACTCGCTCATGTCGAGCCGCGTCAGCGCCGCCTCGTCGTCGAACAGGAACTCCGCCAGCGCCTTGGCCAGCTCCGTCTTGCCGACTCCGCTGGGCCCCAGAAACAGGAACGAGCCGATGGGTTTCTTCGGATCGCGCAACCCCACGCGTCCGCGGCGTACGGCGCGCGAGATGGCACCGACTGCGTCGTCCTGGCCGACCACGCGTTCGGCCAGACGCTGCTCCATCTTGAGCAGCTTGTCGGCCTCGCCCTCGAGCATCTTCGCCACCGGTATGCCCGTCCACAGCGCCAGGGTCGCCGCCACGTCCTGCTCGTCGAGGACGCGCAGCACGTCGCTCGCGCCGACGTTCCGCGCCGCTTCCTCGGCCTTCTCCAGACGTTTCTCCAGATCAGGCAGTGTGACGTGCTCGAGCTCACCGAGGCGCGCGAAGTCCTTCCCGGCGCGGGCCTCTTCCAGCGCCCGCTCTGCTTCCGACAGCTCGCTCTTGAGCGCTCGCACGGCCGCCACGGCGCCGCGGCGCGATTCCAGCACGGAGCGCATCTCCGTGACTTTCGGTTCGAGCTCGTCGGCTTCGGCCGAAAGCCGTCGCCGCGCCTCCACGCTGGCCGCGTCGTCGGTGTGCTCGAGGCTCGCGAGCTGGGCCTGGAGCGACTCCAGGCGACGCATCGCCTCGTCGACCGCCGCTGGAACTCCGTCGGTCTCCACGCGCTTGGCAGCCGCCGCTTCATCGAGCAGATCGATCGCGCTATCCGGCAGGAAACGATCCTGCAGATAGCGCTTTGCCAACCGCACCGCACTCACCACCGCCCCTTCGCTGATTTCCACGTGGTGATGTTGCTCGTAGCGCGCCGCGATGCCGCGCAGGATCTCGATGGCCTGCTCCGGGTCGGGCTCGTCGATCGAGAGCACGGTGAAGAGGCGCAGCACACCGCCGTCACGGTCGGCGATACGCCGGAGCCCCTCCGGCGTCGTGGTGCCGAGCAGCCTGAGCTCGCCGCGCGCAAGCGCCGGCTTGAGCAGCTCGCCGACGGCGGAACCGGTGGGCCCCTGCCCGAACAACTGATCGATGCCGATCACGACCAGGATCGAGTCGTTGCCCTGCTCGGCCACCGACCTCACGAGCTTCTGCACACGCTCCTCGATCTCGCCGCGCAGGCGCGCGCCGGCAACCAGCGCGCCGGAGTCGAGCTCGAACAGCCGCGCCCCGGCCAGGCTGGTCTGCACGTCCCCGCCGGCGATGCGCCGGGCCAGGGCGCCAACCACCGCGCCCTTGCCCACGCCCGGCTCGCCGACCAGAAGCGGGTGGCTCTTCTGGCGCCGCTCCAGGATGGTCAGCAGGCGGCGGACCTCGGCATCACGGCCGATCACGGGGTCGATCGTCCCGGCCCGCGCCTCCTCGACCAGATCGCGGGTGAATCGCTCGAACGAGGCTTTTCCTGCGCCATTTCCGGACGGCCTGAGCGGCCGTGCGACCTGGCGCAGCGCCCCCACGTGGGGTCTGAGCGACCCGGGGCCGAGTGCGAACGCGCCCAGGATCTCGCCCGCGGGACCGCGGATTTCCTGCGACAGCGCGTTCAGCAGGTGCTCCACCTGCACGCTTCCGGCGCGATCCCGCTCGGATTCCCGCTGCGCCCGTTCCAGCAGATCGAGCATCGCTGCGGAGAGGTACGCCGGCTCGGTGGCATGCGGCAGCTCGCCCAGCGCGCGCTCCACCGACGAAGAGAGCTCCATCACGTTGGCGCCAGCGTGGCGGAAGACCTCGGCCACGCCTGGATCGCGCTCCAGGCCGCGGGCCAGCAGGTGCAGCGGCTGGACCTCGACGTGCTTGCGCTCATCGGCCAGGGCCTGCGCTCCGACGACCAGCGCCTTGGCGTCGGGGGCAAAACGTTCGAGCGAAAGGGTGGTCGTGGTCGCGTCCGCCGCCATGGTGCCGGGAAGGTAACCCCGCGGGAGGCTGGGCAGAACCGCGATCGGGGACCATATTGTCCCCGATGGCCCCCGACGTCGTGATGTACCGCACCCCGTTCTGCCCGTACTGCGTCCGGGCGAAGGCCCTGCTGAACCGCAAAGGCGTTGCTTTCCGCGAGATCGACGTGTCCGGCGACGCCGAGAAACGACGCTGGCTGCTTTCGGCGACGCACCAGCGCACCGTTCCGCAGATCTTCATCAACGGCCGCTCGATCGGCGGTTGCGACGAGCTGTACCTGCTGGAGCGGCAGGGCAAGCTCGACGAGCTCCTCGCCGAGCCGCCACAAGAAGCCCGGGCCGGATCGTAGCGGAATGCCACACTTAGCGGTCACGAGTGTGGTATTTTGTCACACGCCGCGTGTGCATCAGGTCCGCTGCTGTTCGCGGTAGTGTGACCGCCACGTGCTGACTCTGGTCGAGCTGCCGCACTGGCTGCTGGCGGGCCTCGCCGTGGTGCTGGGCCTGCTGTTCGGCAGCTTCCTGAACGTCGTCATCTACCGCGTGCCCCGCGACGAGAGCATCGTGCGTCCGGGCTCGCACTGCCCGGCTTGCGGCGCGCCGATCCGCGCCTGGCAGAACGTGCCGGTCTTGAGCTGGCTCCTGCTCGGCGGCAAGGCGCGCTGCTGCGGCACGCCAATCCCGGCGCGCTATCCGCTAGTAGAGCTGCTCGGAGGCCTGCTCGGCTGGGCCGTCCTCCAGACCATCGTTCTGCAGCTCCCGCCCGGCACCGCGTGGTGGCGCGCGCTGCTCTCCTTCGCCGTCCACCTCGCGCTGGGGCTCGGCCTGATCGCCGCGGCGTTCATCGATCTCGAGCACATGCTGCTCCCCGACGAGATCACGATCGGTGGAGCGCTGCTGGGCGTCGCGAGCGTACCGCTGCGCCCCGGCATCGGCTGGAGCGAGTCGCTGATCGGCGCGGCGATCGGCTTCGTCATCGTGTGGCTGCCCTTCGACCTTCTGTACTCGAAGCTGCGCGGCCATCCCGGCATGGGTCTCGGCGATGCGAAGCTCACGATGCTGGCGGGGGCGTGGTTCGGGTGGCCGGGCGCGGTGTTCGCGCTGCTGGCCGGCGCCGTCCAGGGCACCCTCATCACGCTGGTCGTCTTCCTCGTGCAAGGGCGGATCGAGGAACCAGAAGCGGTGAGGCGCGAGCGCGAAGAGCTGCTCGCCGAGATCGAGGCGGCCGAGGGCGAGGAGAAGAAACGGCTCGAGGAAGAGCTGGACCGGGACCCGATCGGGCGTGAAGCCGAGGAGGGGATCGGCAAGGCGCGCCTCGCGTTCGGCCCGTTCCTGGTGCTCGCGACGCTGGAGTTCATGCTCTTCGGCAAGGTGCTGGTTCATGAGTATCTTGCGTGGCTATGGACGGTCTGATCCCGGGGCTCCGTGCTCCGTGCTCCTCCAGGCTCCAGGTCCGATGAAGCGAGATCGAACCAGCTGGATCGTGGCAGTGCTTCTGCTCCTGGGCTGTGGCTCCAGCCTGCGCACCGTGCCTCGCGGGCCCACCTCGGGGAACGTCCCGTGGATCGTCGCCGACTATCCGCCCCCCCCAGCGGAGGTCGAGCAGATCCCACCGGATCCGGGCAAGCCCTGCGCGTGGCAGGACGGGCACTTCCAGTGGCTCGGGCGCCGCTGGCAATGGACCGACGGCAAGTGGGTGATCCCGCCGAAAGGCTGTCACTACGTCGACCCGTGGATGTCATGGGTGCCGGCGCGAAACGGGCGGGAGCTGCACTACTGGCTGCCGCGCTGGCTGCCGAACGTCGCGAACACGATCTGCCAGCAGCCGGTGACGTGCCGGACCCGGAACAAGAGCGCACAATGAGCCGCAGAACGGGACCCGGCCTTCCAGAAACCCCGGCATTGTTCTACGTTCCCGCGTCATCACGATGAGCAGTCATATCTTCCGCGAATACGACATCCGCGGCGTTGCGGACCGCGACCTGACCGACGACGTGACCCGGAAGATCGGTCGCGGGCTTTCGCGGATGCTGAAGCCCGCCGAGCGCCCCAACGACGCACCGCGCATCGTGGTCGCGCGCGACTGCCGCGGCTCGGGCCCGCGCCTGTTCGAGGCCCTGCTCGACGGGCTCGTCTCGGGCGGCACCGAGGTCATCGACGTGGGTGTGGGTCCGACGCCGCTGATGTACTTCGCGGTGCACCATCTCGATGCCGACGGCGGCGTGATGATCACGGGCAGCCACAACCCGGCCGACGAGAACGGCTTCAAGATCATGCGCGGCAAGGCCTCGTTCTTCGGCGAGGACCTCCAGAAGCTGCGCGAACTGGTGGAGAGCGACGTGCTCGCCGCCGGCACGCGCGGCTCGATCCAGACGGTACCCGTGGACGAGCCGTACATAGTCAAGCTGCGCGACTCGGTGCGCATCGAGGACACGACGATGAAAGTGGTCGTCGATGCCGGCAACGGCGCGGCGGGTCCGCTCGGGCTCCGGGCCATGAACGCGGTGGGGCTGCACCCGACAGCGCTGTTTTGCGAGATGGACGGCGCGTTCCCGAACCACCACCCCGACCCGACGGTACCGGAGAACCTCGAGACGCTGGTCGAGACGGTGAAGAAGGAAGGCGCGCGCGTCGGCATCGCATGGGACGGCGATGGCGACCGCATGGGCGTGGTGGACGCGACGGGCGAAATCGTCTGGGGTGATCGCCTGCTGGCCCTGTTCGCGCGCGACCTGCTCGGCGACCGCCCCGGCTCGGCCGTGCTGGGCGAGGTGAAGTGCTCGCAGTCGCTGTTCGACGATATCGAGCGGCACGGCGGTCGCCCCATCATGTGGAAGACCGGGCACTCGCTGATCAAGACCAAGCTGAAAGAGGAAGGCGCGCTGCTCGCCGGCGAGATGAGCGGGCATTTCTTCTTCGCCGACCGCTACTACGGCTACGACGACGGAATCTACGCGGCGCTCCGCCTGCTCGAGATCCTGGCGCGCGAGGGACGCAGCGTGGTCGAGCTTCTCTCCGACCTGCCGCAGGGCTATTCCACGCCGGAGATGCGCGTCGAATGTCCCGACGCGCTCAAGTTCGACGTGGTCGCGAGCGTGCGCGAAACACTGCGCAGCAAGGGGAAGCTCAGCGAGATCGACGGTGCGCGCATCACCTATGACGACGGCGCCTGGGGCCTGGTGCGGGCGTCGAACACGGGTCCGGTGATCGTGCTGCGTTTCGAAGCGCCTTCCGAGGCGCGCCTGGCAACCATCCGCGCCGAGGTCGAGGGCGCGGTCGAAGCGGCGCGCAGGCGACTCGAGAGCGAAAAGAGTTGAGCGCCATGGCGGCCGCACGGAGCCGCCCCGGCGAGACGACCGAGCCGTGGACGGTCGGCCGCGTGCTCGCCTGGGCCACAGCGGATTTCCGCTCGCGCGCGATCGAGACTGCGCGGCTCGACGCCGAGCTCCTGCTGGGCCTCGCGCTCGGTCTCGATCGCATCCGGTTGATCCTGGAGCACCAGCGGCCGCTCGCACCGGAGGAGCTCTCGCGCTACCGCGACCTCATCAAGCGACGGCGCGGCGGAGAGCCCATCGCGTACATCCGCGGCGAGCGCGAGTTCTACGGCCTGCCCATCCGCGTCGACCCGCGCGTCCTGATCCCGCGCCCGGACACCGAGACGCTCGTCGAGGTCGCGCTGGAGCGCACCCGCGCGCGCTCCATGTTCGGCAACGCTCTGGACCTGTGCACGGGCTCGGGCTGCGTGGCCATCGCCTTCTCGCACACGCGCCGCACCTGGCGCGTGACGGGCGTGGACGCCTCGATCGGCGCACTCGAGGTCGCGCGCATCAACGCTCTCTGTCTCGGCGTGGTGCCGGGCCTCCGCTTCCTCGAAGGCGATCTGTTCGCGCCGCTCGGGCCGGACGAGCGCTTCGATCTGATCACGGCCAATCCGCCGTACATTCCCGACGCGGAGCTGGCTGAGCTCGACGCGGGGATCCGCGAGTTCGAGCCACGGCTCGCGCTCGCCGGCGGCAGCGACGGGCTCGACGTGATCCGCCGGATCGTCGAAGAGGCGCCCGGGCATCTGTCACCCGGCGGAGTGCTCGCGCTCGAGGTCGGGCACGACCAGGCCGATCGCGTCGCGGAGCTCTTCGAGCAGGCGGGCCTGTCGCAGATCGGACGCCGGCGCGACTACGGCGGTCACGAGCGCGTGGTCAGCGCCGCGGCATCATGACTTGTGCGGACCGCGGCGCACGCCGTGGCCGGCGAGCGTGCCACCGAGCGTTAGGCGCCACAGGTCGAAGTTGCCGGCGACATTGGCGGAAAAATAGATGTAGTCGCCGCTCCAGGCCGGCGTCTCGAGGTACGTCGTTCCCGTCGTGAGCTGCTGCACGTCGCTGCCGTCGGGGCGCATCACGTACAGGTTCCAGATCCCGGAGTGCGAGTGCGCGTGGCCGCAGTTCGCCAGATAGGCGATGTAGGCGCCGTCGGCGGACCACACCGGATCCTCGTGATCGCAATAACCCGAGGTGATCGTCTTCGGCGAGCCAGCGCCGTCTGGATCTCTGATCTTGATCTGGAGGTAGCTACCGATTGTGCGGCTGTAGGCGATGGCAACGCCGTCGGGGCTCCACGCCGGATCGACGCCGGGGCCGAGGTACTTGTGCTGCGCGCCGTCCAGCGTGGAGATGTACAGCGAGTAGCCGCCGTGCCGTCGGCGCTCTGCGGCGTACACCACGCGGGTACTGTCGGGGGAGACGCTCGGCACGCCGATGTCGTAGCCAGCTCGTGCGATGTCGCGCGCGGACGCGTACCGCGCGGGGGACAGCGTTCTCTCTAGCCGGGCCGAGCCGTCGGAGAGCTCCGCCACATAGACGAAGCCACTGCGGTCGGGGATCCACACCGGGCGCCGCGCATGGGCGCCCGCGTAGGTGTACTCCGTGCCGCGGAACGCGCCGTCCTGGCCACACGCCATGACCGCGTCGTCGCCCTCCTCCTCGGGCACCCGCAGGTCGTAGAGCACGAGCTGTCCGCCGCCCGGCGACGGAGCCGGGTTGAACTCGTTCTCCGGATCGTAGGTGATGCGTTCCAGATTGCCGGACTCGCCCTGCGCCGACAGGTCGTGCGGCGGCCCGAGGCTCGCTCCGACGAGGATCGCCGCCACGGCCAGAAGCCCGATGGCCTTGACTCCGGCCCAGCGCCAGCGCCGATGCTCCTTGCGGCGCGTCTCGAGAGTCTCCTGTAACGAAACCTTCTCCGACTTCTGGTCACTAGCGTCGTGACGCGCGTCCAGCCCCAGCACGTTCTCGGCGCCGCAGTACACGCACGCCACCAGCACGGTCCCCGGCGGCTCCACCAGCGGCGCATTGCAGGAGCGGCAGCGATGCGGCTCCCCCGCGCGGGTCGGAGCGCGCGCCGAGAAATGGAGCGTGAGCAGACGCAGCGCCTGGCGGTCTGTGAGCTGGCCGCGCACCAGATAGAACAACCCGCGGATGGAAGCGAAGCCCGCCACCGTGAGGAGCAGTCCGTTCCAGAAACGGAAGAAGCACAGCACGTACAGCACCGCCGCGATACCCATGATCACGAGCCACACGCCGAAGGACGGCAGCGCGGCGACGGCAATGGCGAGGTTGGCCCGGAGCGCGCCCGGTTGCCGCAGCAGCTTGTCGACGAGCTTCTCGGCGTCACGCCGGTTCGTGTCGCGGGTCATGACCGCCCGGATGCGCGAGCGGATCTCCTGGCTGATCGCCACCCATCCTGAACAGAACCCGCACTGCACCCAGTCCTGGTCCGCCGGTGCCACCGGCGCACCGCAGTTGTTGCAGTGCAGGTCCGTCACCGGACCGGACGGCGCGGCGACCCCTTCGGCCTGGTTTTGGACGCGCGCGGCGGACGCCTTGATCGAATCGCGGAGCGCCTGCAGAGGACGCGGCTTCCTGCTCGTCCTCGGCGCTGGCGAGCACCCGATCGCCGATCCTGAGCTCCCAGAAGTTGTCGTGTTCCTCGTGCTCTCGTTGCCGAGGAGCTCCAGGCGTCGTCGTGCCGTCCGACCACGCGCACGTCGTCCGGCTTGATGTCCTTCCAGGCGCAGAAGAGCCAGCGGTTCGGCCCACCGGCGATGCGCAGCCCGTCCGGAGCCAGCACGATGTCGCTCGGACGCTCGCGAAACGCCAGCAGCATGTGCTTCCACCCGTACGACGACGACCGCAATCCCGATCAGGATCAGGATCAGGATCAGCCACCAGGTCTGCTCGTAGGTTTCCAGCGCCTCGTCCCACGGCGACAGCAGCGCGGGCACCAGGAAACGAGCCGACGAACAGCAGACCGGGCGCGAGCGCCGCCGCGGAACGCGCGACGCCCTCCAACGACGAGGTCCCGACCTGGAGCGGCAGGCGCAGACTGCGTTGCATCGGACCGCGGATGATAGCCCATCACGGTCCCCGGAAAACAGCCCTGGCAGAACCTCGCGGATCCAGCGCGGGACGGGCGCGCCGTTGTCGCAGGGAAACACGCGGCACCGTCGATGCGCCACCCCGGGCCGATCCTGTGGCACTCTGGTGAGGGCAAAGGGCGAACCGGGGCGAACCGGCTCCGCCCCGAACCGGAACAGAGATGGCCAAGGACAACAAGTTCGGGACGTTCGGCGGCGTCTTCACGCCGTCGATCCTGACCATCCTCGGCGTCATCATGTACCTGCGCCTGCCCTGGGTGGTGGGCAACGCGGGTCTGTACGCCGCGCTCGGCATCATCGGCCGTCGCGCACGTCATCTCGGTGTGCACGGGGCTCAGCATCTCGTCGATCGCGACGGACAAGAACGTCGGCGCAGGCGGCCCCTACTACATCGTGTCGCGCAGCCTGGGGCTGCCCATCGGCGGCACGCTGGGTCTGGCGCTGTTCCTGGGGCTCGCCTTCAGCATCAGCCTGTACGTGATCGGCTTCTCCGAGAGCTTCCTCGGAACGCTGCACATCGGCGCTACTCCGGCGGCGATCCGCATCTGCGGCACCATCACGATCCTGGCGCTGACGATCGTCACGCTCATCAGCACGGCGCTCGCGATCAAGACGCAGTACCTGATCCTGACGCTGATCGGGCTGTCGCTCCTGTCCGTGTTCCTCGGCCATCCGGCGGCAGCCGCAGCCGCGGCCGCGCCGCACCTGCAGCCCGCCGCGAACGGCGCGTCGGTGGCGGTCGTTTTCGGCGTGTTCTTCCCGGCGGTCACCGGCTTCACCGCCGGCGTCAACATGTCGGGCGACCTGCAGAATCCCAAGGCGTCGATCCCGAAGGGCACGCTGCTGGCGATCGGCGTGGGCCTGGTCGTGTACGTCGGCCTCGCGGTGTTCCTGGCGTACCGCGTCAACCCGAAGCTGCTGCTCGACTGACACCCAGATTCTGCAGAAGGTCGCGCTCTACGGCCCGCTCGTCGTCGCCGGCATCTGGGGCGCCACGCTGTCGTCCGCGCTCGGCAGCATCCTCGGCGCGCCGCGCATCCTGCAGGCCGTGTCGGTCGACCGCATCACGCCACGCGTTTTTCGCCCAGGGCCACGGCAAGGCCAACGAGCCGCGCAACGCGCTGCTGCTGGCGTTCGCGATCGGCGAAGCGGGCATCCTGATCGCCGAGCTCGACGCCATCGCGCGCATCGTGTCGATGGTGTTCCTCGCGACGTACGGCTTCTTGAACCTGAGCTGCGCGATCGAGAGCTGGGCCAGCCCCGACTTCCGCCCCTCTTTCCGGATCCCGAAGTCCGTCAGCGTGATCGGCGCGGTCACCTGCCTACTGGTGATGATCCAGCTCGACCTGCTGGCGATGTTCGGCGCCACGCGCGCTGATGGCGGGGCTGTTCGCCTATCTCAAGCGACGGCAGCTCACGCTCGATTCCGGGCGACACCTGGGAGGGGATCTGGTCGTCGCTGGTGCGGTCCGGGCTGTACCGGCTGAGCCGCGAGACCAGCCAGCAGCGCAACTGGCGCCCCAACATCCTGATGTTCTCGAGTAGCGACGGCGGCTCGCGCACGGCGCTGCGCGGCTTCGCGGCGGCGCTCATCAGCGGCAACGGCATCCTCACCGACTTCGATCTGGTGGGACCGGAGCGGCGGTCCGCTCCGGAAGCCGGTCAGGAAGAGCCCGCAGCGGAGAAGAACGCGTCGGCATCTTCAACCGGCGTCTGCCGACGGACGACCCCTACGACGCGATCGAGAACGTCTGCCGCTACCACGGGTTCGCAGGGCTCGAGCCCAACACCGTGTTCATGGACTGGACCGGTCTCCGGCGGGACGAGGCGCGCTTCAGCGCGCTGCTCGACTCGCTGGGCGAGCTCGACTTCAACGTGCTGCTCTTCTCGCGCCGCAGCGACGCAGCCACGCCGGCCAAGCCGCGCATCGACGTCTGGTGGCGGCAGGGAGCGGGGAATCTGCAGCTCAGCCTGTCGCTGCTCAGGTTCATCACCTCGGGCAGTCCGTGGAACGAGGCCGAGCTGCGCTTCGTGCTGCTCAGCGGGGACAGCGCCAACAACGACTACCTCAGGACCACGACGCGCCGCTTCCTGAGGAGCTCGCGCGTGGAGGCGGCTATCCGCGTGGTCAATCCCGGCCCCGACGACGAAGGGTTCGAGGATCGGGTGCGGGAAGAGTCGATGGACGCCGCACTGACGATCCTGGGACTGCCGGAACAGCGGAGGCTCGGACGGCGGCGAGCAGGCGCAGATCGCGCGCTTGATGCAGGCGCTGCCGGCAACGCTCCTGATGCGCGCTTCATCGCAGTTCGAGGAGGTACTCTCGCCGAGTCGCCCGGCGGCCATCTCGTTCTTGCCGCCCATGGAAGCCGACGGCCAGCCCGCCGAGCTGCCGATGCTCGAGCTACCCGACGCGCCGGATCTCGTTGCGTCTGGCGTCATCCATGGCCGAACGACTGCAGACGCTCGCAGGCAGCTTCCACGAGCAGTGCCTGGCGCGCGTCTACGCCGAGGACATCAAGCTGGTGCGCCAGGTCAAGAGCGTCATGGAGCGCCACTTCGGCCTGCTCGAGAAGGGGCTCTCGGGGGCGAACCCGCGCCGCCAGCACAACGTCGTGAACCGGGTGCAGAGCTCTTTCCTGATGGACTGCCAGGAGCTGCTCGGCGAGTTCGAGAACAAGGTCCTGCCCGACCAGCAGAGCGTGCTCGAGGGCCGCATCGAAGCGTTCCTCGAGGACGAGACGATCATCGAGCCTGATCAGCAGGAAGTCGTCGTCCAGCGCAACGCCGCCGACTTCCGCGCCGACAAGGACGATTCGGCCTACATCCGGGGCTTCAAGCGCCGCCGCCGGCTAGTCGCCTGGCTCAAACGCACGCCCATCACCTACCCGATACCGCGCGCTCTGCTGGGGCGCTGGTATTTCGAGCGTGCCGTCAAGGAGCTCCTGTCCGAGCGCCTCCGCGGCTACCTGACCGACAGCCACCAACTCGCGGTGCGGCTCGGCAAGCTGCTCAACTCGTCGCGAACCAGCCTGACGTTGATCGGCAACCAGGTGGCCGGCGCAGAGGCGCTCGACGAGTTCCTGGCAGAACAGAAGCGCCGCACCCTCGAGCACCTCGAGGAGCTGGTGACGCGCGAGAAGCAGCACGTCGCGCGCCACCAGTGGTCCGCGCTGGTAACCGCCAGGACCCTGGCGCAGGCGTTCACGGATGACATCCTGCGGCTGGACGTGCGCCCGCTCGCACAGCGCGAACGCAAGGTCAAAAAAGACGCCGAGGCCCTGCACGACGAGCTCGGGGAGCTTCCCGAACAGTGGCTCGAAAACCAGAAGCTGCTCGTGCAGCGGGCGCGCCTGGGGCTGGTGGTCTCTTCCTTCCAGCATCGCTTTGCCACCCTCGCGCAGCGCGAGAAGGAAGCGATGCTGCTGTCGATCAAGAACGGAGCGCTCAGCGAGTGCGAAGCGGTCGACAAGAAGCTGGTCGCATTCATGGAAGACGTCGCCTCGAATGGCGCCGCCGACGCCAAGCGGCTCAAGCTGCACCTGGACACGAGCGTCCGTTTCGACGAAAAGCCCTTCGTCGAAACGCTGCTCCGCGAGACGAACGAGACCATCGCCGAGCTGCCCGAGTCGACGAACACGCTGAGCGACGAGTCGGTGCAGGCACTCGAGGAAGGCCGCGTCGACGACGTGGAACAGGTCGAGCTGCCGGTCCGGCGCCTGGTGCAGTTCCTGGTGGAATCCGAATTTCTCGGCGAGCTCGGCGAGCAGCTCGCTCCCATCCCGCAGGCAGAGCAGCGCGCGCTCGGCGTCGCACAGGACGTGGTGCGGCTCGTCACCTTCCACCAGACCGAGTTCGAGTCGCTCGGCGGAGGCGGCGCGGAAGCATTCCGCGAGCACATGACGCCGGTGATCGAGAACGGCCGCGAGCGGCTCGACGCCGAGCTCGCCAAGCTGCGTGGAATCGGGCCTGCGCTATCGCAGAGGCTCGACGACCAGCTCACCCTCGTGCTCGACCGGACCAATGCCTATGACCTGACGAGCACCTCGGCGAATCTGGAGCAACATATCCGGCTGCACCAGGGCAGGAAGGCCGTCTCCGGAGCGCGCTGGTGGGTGCGCCGCGCCATCGGCAGCGTCAAGGAAGGCATGGTCGCGCTGCTCTACCGCCGCAGCGCAGGCGTGGTCTACGCGCGCACAATCAAGGGCAGCGCCTCCACGCGGAGCGCCGTGGTCGACCGCGTGCTGTCGTTCGTGACCGAGAACACGCCCAAGCCCGACGTGGTCGACGCACTGCCGTTCTACTACCGGCAGCTGTTCTTCGGACAGTCCGGCATCAACGAAGCTTTCTGGGTCGGACGCCGGGCAGAGCTCGCTCGCGCGCGTCGCGCGGTGGACGCTTTCCGGCGCGGCAAGCGCGGCGCGCTGGTCGTCACCGGCGAGCGTGGCTCGGGAAAGACCGCGCTCTGCCAGCGCATTACCAGCGATCTCGGCGACCGCTTCAACGTGTACCGTGTGCACGCTCCGGCGGGAGGCTCGGCGGATCCGGCAGCGTTCCAGCATTCGCTGCAGGAAGCCACGGGACTGGACGGCAGCTACGAGGAACTGTTCAGGGAGCTCCCGGAGCCGTCAGCCATCGTGATCGACGACCTCGAGCTGTGGTGGGAAAGGACCGAGAACGGGCTGGCCGTAGTCGACCTGATCCTCGAGCTGATCGCGGCCCATGGGCACCGCTGCCTCTTCATCCTCACCGCCAGCACCCAGAGCTACGCATTCATCAGCCGCCTCAGGCCGCTTCCGGACAGCGCCCTGGCTGTGCTCGAGTGTGGACCGCTCTCTGCCGAAGCGCTGAAGTCCATCATAACGCTGAGGCACGCGTCGACAGGCATGAAGTTCGATCTCGGTTCGAAGAGCGAGGGTCAGCTCACCGAGTGGGGCCGCGCCCGGCTGTTTACACGGCACTTCGACTACTCGGGCGGCGTCGTCGGCGCCGCGCTCCGTTCGTGGATCACCCACGTGGAACGTGTGGGAGAGGAATCCCTCGGCATCCGCATTCCGACGCCGCCCGACGGCTCCGTTCTGGACGACCTGAAGCCGGAGTGGGTGGCCCTGCTGCTGCAGCTGATGCTGCACAAGCAGCTGACGGTCTCGCGGCTTGCCCGGATTTCGGGCCTTCCGGCGGACGTCCTCGCAAGCGAGCTCGACACGCTGGTTCGCATGGGACTCGTCCTCGAGAGCGGGCAGCGCATCGTGGAGACGAATCGCTTCGTGCAGCACATCATCGCCGATCGGTTCAGGAAGCGGGGGCTCGGCCTATGATCCGTGCGCTTTCGGCTGCGCTGGGCTTCCCGCTGCTGCTGCTGGTCGGCCTACTGCTGCTGGTCGGGCTTCTATGGGTGCTCGGCATCGCCCTGGACTACGTCCCGGTGGGTCCCGACCGGCGGGAGACGCTGGCGCGCGCCCGCCCGCTCGCCGGGACGCTGATCGTCCTGCTCTATCTCTTGTTCGCGGTAGGCGTCGTGTTCAAGGCGCAGCCCAGCCAACTACCGGCAGCACTTGCCTTCGTCGTTGTCGGCTTCGTCGTCGCATCGTGGACGGTTGTGCGCGACGTGGTGAGCGGCGTGTTCCTCAAAGCCGGGCGCGTGTGCCGCGTGGGCGACCACGTGCGCATCGGCAACGTGGAAGGCCGCGTGGAGCGCATGGGGCTCTCGGTGCTCGTCATCGAGACGCGCGAGGGCGACGAAGCCGTGCTCCCCTATAGCAGTATCGCCCGCCAGTCGATCCTGCGAACACCGGTCATCGACAACGTCGCGCCGCACGTCTTCTGCGTCGAGGCCCCCGCCGGGCTTCCGCTCCCCGAGCTCAAGGCGCTGATACGACTGCACGCCCTGAACTCGCACTGGTCCTCGATCGCGCGCCAGCCGGACGTGGAAGCCACCTCCGGGGGCGCATTCGAGGTCACGGTGTTCGCGCTCGACGCCGACCATGCCGCCGACGTGGAAGCGACGGTCCGGCGCGCACTGGAGCAGCGCGGGGGCGCAGTTGTTGCGTGAAGGAGCCGCCTCACCGCACTGACTTCGCGCTTGCACGTCCAATAGCGCGGCCATTATGGCACAATGTCTGCAGGCGGTTCGTTTACCGGACCTCTGCGAAGGAGCCTCCAACATGGCCGTGATCGGCACGCTGATGAAGACGGGGATGGTCACCGCTCATCCCGAAGAGACCGTCGCCAACGTTGCAGTGCGCATGCGCGACAACGAGGTGGGCGCGGTGCTCGTCGTGCACCTGGGCGTCTTGAGAGGCCTCTTCACCGAGCGCGACCTGCTCACCCGTGTGGTCGCCGCGGGACTGGACCCGGCCCGGACGCCGGTCGGAGAGGTGGCCACCCGCGACCCGATCACGGTCGAACGCGACACGCACCTGCGCCGCTGTGTGGAGATCCTGAACGACCGCCACATCCGGCATCTGCCGGTGCTCGAAGGCGACAGCCCGGTCGGCATCCTCGGGGCGCGCGACCTGCTGGGCGTCGTCGTCGAAGGGCTCGAGCGCCTCGTCGATGACCAGCGCTACCGGAACAAGCTCGCCGAGGGCGTCGACCCGTACGACCACATCGGCGGCTCGTACGGGGAGTGAGTCAGGGCCCGCCGTACACCGCGACGCGGAAGGACGCGAGCACGCTGTCCATGTGCAGCGACTGGCTGAACAGGCGCTGGTACTCGAGGCCGGGGCCGAAGGCGAAGTGACCGGCACGCAGCCCTTCCCAGAAGGCGCCGGCACCGACGAGCGACATCGAGCCGCCGTCGGCGCGCGTGTCGCTCCCTTCGGAAAGCCCCATGCCGCCGATACCGAAGTTGCCGTCGAAGCCGAGGTCGCGCCAGGGCCCACCCTGGTAGAACAGCGGATAGGCTTCGATGCGGAAGAGCGCGCCGCCGCCGCTGCCCTTGAGCCCGCCGCCGTTGAGTCGGAGGAAGCTCGCCCCAACCCCTAGCGCAAGCCAGTCCCGGAGCGCGCCGCCCAGCCAGATCATCGTGCCCGTGCCGACCGCGGCACCCGTTGCGGCGCGGTAGTCCGGGTTGTTCAGCTTGCCGATCTCGTTCGGGTAGCCGACGGCGTCGCCGGCGAGCAGCCCCAGCGTCACGCCGGCAGTGAAGTCGCTACGGCGCGTGTTGTGCTGCACGTAGTCGCCGCTCCAGTCGTTGGTGTCGGCGGTGGCGTCCTCGGCGCGAGCGACGCCCGACAGAACGAGAAAAGCCAGACCCGCGGCCACGGCAGCAAACAAGCGCTTCATGCCTCGGGTGGATCTGGTCGAGATGGCGCAGGGGGTCAAGAGCCGGGGCGGCCAGCCCATGAGCGCGTCGGCAGGATCCGCGTTAGACTCGGCAACAATGAGGGTCGCGCTCGTCTTTCCGCCCCTGCGCGTCTCCCGCGATTTCATCGACTATCCGTATTTCGCGGATCTGGGAGCCGTGCAGGCCGCCGGCCTGCTCAGGGCGCTGGGGCACGAGGTGTCGCTGGTCGACGCGCTGGCCCGACCCGGGGCGGAGCTCGCCCCAGAGGGCGACGACTACGTTCGGCTCGGTGTCCCCGTGGCAGAAGCGCTCGCCGCCGTCGACGAAGCGGACGTGGCCATTGTCGCGTACACGCCCTTCCACCGCCCGCCCGAGCGCGACCCGCTGCTCGGCGAGCTGCTCGCTGGACTGCGCGCGGCGCACCCGGAGCTGCCCATCCTGCTCGCCGATCTGTACCAGAGCGGGCAGCACGTCGTGGATGCGCCGTCGGCGGAGATCTGCGCGGCCTATCCCGAGCTCGACGTGCTGATCCGCTACGAAGCGGAAGACGAGCTGCCCGCCCTCGTCGAGCGGCTCGGCAACGCGGGGCGCCCCGCGTCGCAGGAAGTCGTCGTCGGCGGCGAGACGGCCGATCTCGACGCGCTGCCACTGCCGGCGTGGGATCTCGTCGACCTCGACGCCTACTGGGCCTTCCACGACAGCGTGGTCGCCGGTCTCGGCCGCTCGAACTGGGCTTTCCCCATCGAAGGGCGCGCGCTGCCGATGCTCACCACGCGCGGCTGCCCCTTCCGCTGCGCCCACTGCTCGAGCAACGCGGGCCTGCCCGAAGGCGCCCCCAAGAAGCAGCGTCGCTACTCGGCCGACTACCTCGCCCGACACCTCGACCTGCTCGTCACGCTCGGCGCCAGGCGCGTGCACCTGCTGGACGAGCTCGCCAACGTCAACGAGCGTCACTTCGACCGGCTGCTCGAGCTGCTCGCCGAGCGCAGGCTCTCCTTCGAGATCCCGAACGGCGTGCGCGCCGACTACGTGCTGGAAAATCACCTGGCCGCCATGCGCGGAAAACTGACCACGCTCAGCATTTCCGCGGAGAGCGGCGTGCAGCGCGTGGTCGACGAGGTCGTCGGCAAGGATCTCGACCTCTCCGCCATCGTCCGCACGGCCGAGCGCGCGCAGCAGGCGGGCGTGCCGCTTCTGGTGCACTTCATCATCGGCATGCCCGGCGAAACGAAGGACGAGATCAACGGCACGCTCGCCTTCGCGCTGGATCTCTACGAGCGTTTCGGAGCCTGGCCCAGCGTGCAGTTCGCCACTCCGCTGCCCGGCACGCGGCTCTCGGAGAAAGCGGCGAGCAGCGGCTGCGTGCTGCCCGTCGTGCACGACTGGGGCCCGCACTTCCAGCAGGCGCCCTCGATCGCCACGCCCGACTTCACGCTGGAGGAGCTCGAACAGTTCAAGCAGACCTTCGACCTGCGCCTTTCCGCCTCGCAGGGCCCGAAGAAGGTCATCATGAACGTCACCTACAAGTGCAACAACCGCTGCACCTTCTGCGCCGTCGGCACGCGCACCCAGTTCGACGGCGACTACGACAAGCAGCGCGAGCTGCTCGTCAAATACCGGAAGCGCGGCGTCGATCTCCTCGACTACGACGGCGGCGAGCCGACGCTGAACCCGAACCTGTTCAACCTGATCCGCTTCGCGCGCCGCATCGGCTACACCAAGGTGAACGTCACCACCAACGGCCGCATGGCCATGTACGAGGAGTACGCCGAAAGGCTCGTCCACTCGGGCCTCACGACGCTGCTCTTCAGCATCCACGGCGCCAGCCGCTACATCCACGCGGCGAACGTCGGCGTTCCCGAGGCCTTCGATCAAACACTGAGCGGAGTCGAGAACTGCCGGCGCCTCGCGCCGGAGGGCGTCGAGCTCGGCGCCAACATCACGCTCACCCGGAGCAACTACAAGTCGCTCGGCGACGTGGCCAAGCTCGTGCACGAGCTCGGGCTCGGCTGGATGAACATCCAGTTTCTCACGCCCTTCGGCCGCGCCACCAACACGGTCAATCCCGACACGCAGGCCGCCGCCGACGTGACCATGCGCGTCATCGACGAGTACAAGGACCGCATCCGCTTCTGCGTGATCAACCTGCCGTGGTGCTACATGCCGGGCTACGAGGACTTCCTCATGGGAGATCTGCTCAAGCTCGAGCGGCACATGCTGTTCGTGAACAACGAGGAAGTGAACCTCTTCGAGTACCTGCGCGAGCAGCGCGAGTACCGCGACGTGTGCACCGGCTGCACACGCCGCATCTTCTGCGGCGGCTTCTACCGCATGGACGACGTGCCCGAGCCCGAGTGGCTGATCGAGCCCAGCGACCTCGTCCGTCCCATCGAGGACGAAGGCCTGACCGCGCATCCGCGTCCCGTGGCTCCGCGCGGCGTGCAGCTCGACAGCGCCAAATAGCCGTCGCCGAGGGCTGCTCCCGCGTCGCAGCACGGACGTGTGCCGCCCGTCCGTGCTCGCTGGCGCTGCGAGATGTGATGGGGTGGCAAGCAACCGGATGATGTGAATCTGCGGTCTCTGGCGGTTGATCGCCGCGGTTCGCAGGGTTCTGGCAACCGGTTTTGCGGGCGTGTGGGTAGTGGCTGTCTCCCCGTTACCGAGGTCACCGATAATCGGGCCACACACACACACGCGCTCTAGCGGCGCAAAACGAGGAGACAGCCATGCAACATGTTGCAATCGATCTCGGCGGAAGGGAATCCCAGGTCTGCATTCGCGGTCAGGACGGGCAGATCCTGCTGGAGCGCAAGCTGGCGACCAGAAGCTTGAAGGGCTTTCTCGAGCAGCAGTCGCCGAGTCGGGTGGTGCTCGAGACCTGCGCGGAGGCGTTCGCGGTCGCCGATCTGGCGGTGGAGTGCCAGCACGAGGTGCGGGTCGTACCGGCTACCCTGGTGCGCAGCCTCGGCGTTGGCGCGCGCGGCATCAAGACCGACCGTCGCGACGCGCAGGTGCTGAGCGAGGTCTCCTGTCGCATCGACCTGCCATCCTGCGCGTGTGGATGGGCACGGACGCAGCTGTTGAAGTTCCGCTCGGGAGAGCCCACGACCCTGCCATCGCGGGTGCGGAAGGCCGCCGAGCAGCATCCCGACGGGCTTCCCGACTACATCGAGCGCGTGCTCGTGGTCGTGGAGTCGCTCAACGTGCAGATCGCCCTGGCCGACAAGGAACTCGAGCAACTCGCGAAGCAGGACCCGGTGTGCAAGCGCCTGATGACGGTGTCTGGAATCGGCCCGTCACGAGCCTACGCTTCGTGGCGGCGCTGGACGACATGTCGCGCTTTTTGACAGCGCACGCGGTCCAGGCCTTCCTCTGTCTGACGCCGGGCGAGCATTCGAGCTCGCAGCGACAGCAGCGGACCGGTATCACCAAGGCCGGACCGCCTGCCGTGCGAAGGACGCTGGTGCAGGCTGCATCGAACCTGCGGCGTCTGAAGCCACTCGACCCCATCAGCCAGTGGGCTGCCGGGATCGAGCAGCCACGCGGAAAGTTCGTTGCAACCATCGCCGTCGCGCGCAAGCTCGCCGGCGTGCTGTTCGCCATCTGGCGCGACGGCTCCACGTACCAGGCCCACCACGGCCGCGCGCAGTCGACTGCATAGCTCCTGCTCGCGCATCGAAAGACTCTTCCGGCCTATGGCCGGCCAGAGAAGCCACACAACGGCTGTCCAGAAGCGGTGAACGCGTCGCCCGCGCTCCGGGCGCCCGGTGCCAGCCGGCTCCGACCCCGTCTGCGCGATTGCGTCCTGCCTACGGACAACCACCTATGCGCCACGAACGCGGATACTCGATCGAGACAGCCCGTTGCCCGGCTTCCAGGTCGCCAGCCACTACAAGCAAAAAACAAGATGTGGGGCGACGGACACGTGCGCCCTTGACTGCGAGGCCACCCCATACTCGCGGGCGGGGTCCCTCACGCTGCGTGCTCGGGCGGCCGGCGCTCCGCGACGCTTCACGTCGAGCCGCCCTGCGCGCACCGAGGGTGCCCTCCACGGTGTACCCCGGCGCGCCGCCCGCTCACGCGGCGTCGATGATCTCCTTCATGCGAAGGCTGCGCAGCCGGTTGCCTATAGCGACCAGCACCAGCAGCGCCACGAACCAGCCACCGAGCAGAACGGCCACGCCGACAAGCTCACCCGCCAGGATCTGCGCGACACCGCCAGCGACCCAGAAAAACACGAACATGCCTACCGGAAACAAGCCGATCAGGGTCTCGGCCGTACTCCGCGCCGCCTGCAGTGCCCACACCGTGCCCAGCCCCAGACAGATCAGAAATAGCAACGACAACATCTTGAACCTCCTGCCCCCTGTTCGGCATGCGTCGAGGCGGGTTGCGGACTTTCTGTCCGGCCTGCGCCCCGCGCACATTTTCGCGGCCAGGCTCCGGACTCCCCCTTCATGCACGGCGCGCGGCGCGCCGCGCGCGGCTACGCCGCGCGCTTGTTTTCACGTCCAAGCTCGAGCTTGGAGCCCTTTTCGCGCGCCAGACGCGCGTTTTCGCGTCCAAGCTCCGCTTGGCGCCCTTTTCAAGCGCGTCGCGCCTGTTTTCGCTTCCAAGCTCGAGCTTGGAGCCCTTTTCGCGCGCCAGACGCGCGTTTTCGCCTCCAACCTCCGCTTGGCGCCCTTTTCAAGCGCGTCGCGCCTGTTTTCGCTTCCAAGCTCGGGCGTGGCGCCCTTTTCGCGCGTCAGACGAGCGTTTTCGCGTCCAAGCTCCGCTTGGAGCCCTTTTCGCGCGCCTCGCGCCTGTTTTCGCCTCCAAGCTCGGGCTTGGCGCCCTTTTCGCGCGCCGGGGCGAGCGGCGCGCCGCCAAGCGCCGCGCCGCGCCAAACGCCGCGTCGCGGCGTTCGACGTTGTGGGCCCGCGCGCGGCGGAGGCGCGCGCTTGGGACCACGCGCCGCGCGCAGCGCGGCGCACCGCTAGGCGACGCGCAGTGTGGAGGGCATCCCACCCGAAGCTCGCAGGAGGGAGCTAGTCGTCCTCTTCCGGCCACGTTCCGCGGAAGTCGTAGCGACCGGGGGCGAGGATGTCGTCGGGGTCGAGGGCGCGTTTGATACGGTGGAGCAGCGCGCCGTGATCATCCGTCGGCGCGGGGAGCGCGTGCATCGACTGGATGCCGAGGCGGTACGGCAGGTAGCCCTGGTCGACCAGCTCGGCGAGCAGGGCGTCGTGGGCCTGCATGGCGCGCTCGTCTTCGCCTTCGATGTCGCGGTCGTAGATGATGAGCGGCACGAGGTAGATGCTGCGTTCGGTCTGCGCGACCATGGCCGTGAGCGGTTCGAAGCCGTGGGCGGGGAGTACGCGCTCGACGATACGCGCGGCCGCCGCCGCGTCCACGCCGCGGAAAGGCAGCGTGGGGCACGCCCAGAGCACGCCACAGCGATCGCGTTCGGGGTCGGGGTGCTCCGGCGGGGGCATGCGCTTGCGCCAGTAGACGCTCTTCAGGCTCTCCTCGTGGGGAATGCCCTGCAGGAACATGAACGCGGGGTCGTCTTCGATGAACAGCTCGTGGCCGCTCGTCGGCTCGCCGTGGCGCTCGTCGACGGAGAGGTGATCGACGAGCGGGGCAAGCGCGCGTTCCACGTGCGCGCGATGCGCCCGGCCCTGTTCGGCGCTGGCGGCATAGATCGCCGTCGTACCGAACCAGCTTGCGCCGCCCCATTCGTGGCGGATCGAGTCGAGCACGGCGCGCGGGAGCGGCGACTTTCCGCCGGTCAAGTGCCAAGGATACTGCCCGCGGGTGGACAGCACGCGGTAGTCGTTCCAGAGCCCGATCGAGGAGCGCAGCGTACCGTCCTGGCGCAGGCCGCGCAGCGCATCCACGAGCCGTGGCAGGCGCGACGGCTCGACAACGCTGAAGCGCACCGCGGAGAGTGATCGTGGCAGCGGCGTAAGCCAGAGCGTCATCTGCGTGACGACGCCTAGATTCGACTGGCTGAACAGGCCGTCGAGCGCGGGGCCGACGCCCCAGCGGTGCAGAGGCGCGAGCGGCGCGGCGTCGAAGCGCCCGAAACCGGTGTGCACGCATTCGCCGGTCGGCAGTGCGACCTCGAGCGCGCAGACATGCTGGAAACGGTCGCCATACGGTCCCGTGCCGTCGCCGCGCTCGAGCGCGTTGCCGACCACGCTGGCGTCCGGGCTCGCGCCGGTGCTGTTGGCGAACAGCCGCGACCCCCGTTCACGTAGGAATTCGTAGAGTTGCCCGAAGCTCACGCCTGGCTCGACGGTGACCCAGGCCATCTCCTCGTCGAAGCCGACAATGCGGTCCATGCGCCCGAGATCGAGCAGCACCGCACCATCGCGCGGCGGCACGCGCGAGCCGAGGCCCCAGTTCTTCCCGCGACTGGTGGGATAGACTGGCACCCGCTCGCGGCGCGCGATGCGCAGGCAGGCCTGCACTTCGTGGCGATCCGCTGGGCGCACGACCGCGACGACGCCCTGCGTCGTTGCGAACGTCGCGGTGGCGGCGCGCTCCAGCGTCTGCTTGTCGACGAGGACATGCGCCGGTCCAACCGCTTGCCCAAAATGGCTATGGAGAGAACCGGACATCGGCCCGACCGCAGTGTAGACGAGCCCCGCGCCGTCCGCCCGCCGTCAGCGACGCCGCCGCGGGATCGCCCGCAGAATCTGCAGCACAGCCGCCTGCACGTCGGGCGGTGCCCCGTCGAACAGCTTCGCGGCTTCCAGCCCAGCCGAGCTCAGCTCCGCCACGCCACCGAGAAGCTCGGCCGGAGAGATCGATAGACCTTTCGCCAGCGCCAGCACCGTGCTGAGCGAGGGATCCCGGCGACCATTCTCGACCGTCCCGATGTAGTTCGGAGTGAGAGCAGACTTCTCCGCGAGCTGCTCGAGCGTGAGCCCGAGAGCCTTGCGTCGTCTGCGGACCTCTCGACCGAAGCTCAGAGCCGTGAGATTTCGTCTGCTTCGGCGGGGCATGAACCACTGATCGTGTTGTCTTCCAATACGATTGTGCTAGCCCTGGCGTCAATCCCGGCGTTTTCCCGGGGATTCCCGTCGAACTTCGGCACATCTTTCCATGCGGTTCACACCCCCGGCCCGGCGCCCCGTCCCGGGGCCTGCACCCAGATTTTTCCCCCACAGCGATGAGCGCGCCAGCCCACCTTCTGGTGGTCGAGGACGACCCCGCGGTGTCCCGCAGCGTCGCCCGCGCGCTGCGCGGCGCAGGCTACGAAGTCACGGCCGCGACCTCCCTGGCCGAAGCGCGGCTCGACGGGAGGAGCTTCGATGTCGCCGTGCTCGACATCGAGATCGGCGACGGCAGCGGGCTCGAGCTGGCGCGAGCGCTGTTCGCTTCGGAGCAGGTCGGCTCGGTCGTGTTCCACAGTGCAACGCTGGAGCCCGCCGTGCAGAAGCGCGCTCGCGAGCTTGGCGTACTGGTCCAGAAGTCCGGCGACATGACGAGGCTGCTGGAGGCCATTGCCCGCGCGATCGCAGCGGGTTGAGTCCGTCAGGGGGGGCGACCGTGGCGATCCCGGCGGTGCCGTGCACGTCGACGTAGTCGGCGCGCAGACCAGGACAGCTCTGTTCGTAGCGGCATCCCGAGCACTCGCGCGGCTTGACTCCGCCGGTGAGCCGCGAGTCGGTCAGGTCGAAGCAGTCATCCGGCGTGACCACGCGTACGCCGTCGGCGCCGGGGTGGCGGACGTGGTCCTCGTAGCCGGGCAGCACGCACCGCGGCACGTGCAGGCTGCTCACCTCGTAGCCGCCGCTCCGTGCCTGATCGAAGGCGCGGCAGAGCGCCGGCGCGAGGTCGGCGAACGCGGGCAGCTGCTCGACGTGCCCCGCGTTCTGGTCCGTGAGGGACACCAGCCACAGGTTGAAACGGCGCACGCCCTGATCGACCAGGCTCTCGATCCACTCGCAGAGCTCTGGGTACGTGTCGTTCTTCAGGATCAGGTCGGCGACGGGATCGAGCTCACGCTCGACCAGATTGGCGATCGCCTGGCGGCGCAGGCGCGCGCTGTCGTCCAGGTGCACGGTGCGCTCGTACGCCGCGTCGTCGAAGGCGTGCATCGACATGTTGAAGACGTTCACGCCGCACTCGGTCAGATGGTCCAGGTAGGGCGCGTGCGCATAGCGGAGGCCGTTCGAGGCCACCTTGATCTCGTCGAAGCCGCGCTGGCGCGCGAAGCGGACCAGCTTCGGCAGCGCCGGAAAGATCGTCGGCTCGCCGCCCGTGAACGCGACGCGGCGCCAGCCGCGCGCCGCCGCCTGCTCGATCTCGCGCGCGACGACCTGCGGGTCGAGGGCGCGCTCGCGCATCGGATCGGTGATGGTGCAGTAGCTGCACTTCAGGTTGCAGTCGTAGCCGAGGACGACGTCGAGCAGCGGCACGGCCGCTAGCGTGTCACGTCGGCGGCGGCTCTGCAGGGAGCGGCGATTTTCCGCAACCTGCCATCGAACCGGCCGAACGGGGGGGCGTGGGTATCGATCGAGTTTCCAGCGGCGGTGCTCCGCGCGCCGCCGAACGCCCTCGCAGCGTGCAGCCGCGGTCCACGGGCGCGTCGTTCCGGTCGCACCTCGGCCGGCGCACCCCGCTCTCGCCGCGCGACGCCGCAGCCGAGCTCGCCGGGGCCTGGCAGGACGTGCTCGGCGAGCCGGCTCCGGCGGGCGGCGTGGCCGTGCTCTGGGCGCAGTGGGCGCTCGAGACGGGGCGCGGCGCGTCGATGGTCGGCCACAATTTCGGCGGGCTGAAGGGCCATGCGCCGGACGGCGGCAGCACCGTGCAGTGGACGCACGAGGGCCACGGCGTCGGGCGGCGGCGCATCCGCGATCGCTTCCGTGCCTACGACTCGGCCCGGGCGGGTGCCCGCGACTACGTGCGGACCCTCGCCCAGCGCTATCCGGACGCGCTGGCCCAGGCCCGGCAGGGCAACGCCGCCGGATTCGTCGACGCGCTCGCCCGCCGGCACTACTTCACGGCCGATCCGGCCGTGTACCGTCACGCCGTACAGGGCCTCGCGCACCAGTACCGGACCCAGGGGCCGGACGCCGCACAGCCGCTCACGGTCGACGATCCCGGACCCTGGGCCAGCGGCGTGATCGAGGAGCTGCAGCGCGCCACGGCGCGGCATCGGGGGTAGCGCCACGGCGCGGCATCGGGGGTAGCGCGCGGTGCGGCATCGGGGGTAGCGCGCGGTGCGGCGGGGGTTGCGCACGGTGGGGGTTGCGGCGCGGTGCGGCATCGGGGGTAGCGCGCGGTGCGGTGGGGGTTGCGGCGCGGTGGGGGTTGCGGCGCGCGTTTTCGCCTCCAAGCCCGGGCTTGGCGCCCTTTTCACGCGCCGCGCGCGCGTTTTCGCCTCCAAGCTCCGCTTGGCGCCCTTTTCACGCGCCTCGCGCGCGTTTTCGCCTCCAAGCCCGGGCTTGGCCGCCTCTTCACGCGCCGCGCGCGCGGCGGCGCGGTTTGGCGGTGCCGCGCTGCCCACGGCGCGCTTCGCCCTTCGGCGCTGTTCGGCGTGAGATGGTTTGCGTCCCGCCCGCCCACTCCCGCCAGACTCCTCCGGGGGGGCTCCGCCCCCTCGAGCACGCCTCACGCGATTCGCTTCGCTCATCGCGGGCTTGCATCGCTCTGCCGGGGCTCGCTTTGCTCGCCGAAAACTGGGCCAAATCGCTTCGCGCATGCCACCGCGGGGTATGCCTACGAAGCGATCTGGAACGGCAAGAAGGGGACGGCGCGTCGGGCCGGCAGCCGCGGCGGTGTTGGCTGGCACGCTGGTGATGATCGGCTGCAACGGGGCCAAGGACGGGCCCTCGCTCTCCAAGGCCACCGGCACTGCCATCCCCGATGTTCCCGAACCGCCCGCCGATGGACCCCAGCTCGGGTCCATCGCCAACCTGACTCCGGTCCGCTCGCGACCCGCCAAGGATGCCAAGGAGATCGGCTACCTGCATGCCGGGGCGAAGGTGGCGCGCGCGGAGAAGGCCTACAGCAAGGACGGCTGCCCGGGCGGCTGGTACCCGATCCGGCCGCGTGGCTTCGTGTGCGTCGGCAGCACGGCCACCATCGACATGAACCACCCGACGCTGGCCGCCATGGCTCTCGGCCCCAAGCTCGACCAGCCACTGCCGTACACCTACGCGAGCACGCGCAAGGACACGCCGCTGTACGAGCGCGACCCGAAGAAGAAGGAAGCGGTCAAGAAGATCGGCATGCTGCCCGAAGGCAGCGGGCTAGCCATCATCGGTTCCTGGTCCGGCATCGACCCGAAGGGCCGGCAGGACCGCCTCGGCATGACGACCGACGGACACTTCGTGCGCGCGGCGGACCTGCGCGCCGCCGAGCCTTCCAGCTTCCACGGCGTGGATCTCGGCGCGACCGGCGCGGCGAAGGACCTGCCGATCGGCTTCATCGTCAAGCGCGGAGTGCGAGCCTGGAAGGTCGACAAGGGCGACTCGGACAAGCTCGGCCGACTCGACTACCACGACATGCTGCCGCTCACCGGGCGCTTCCGCACCCTCGGGCCAGTCAAGTACTGGGCGATGAGCGACGGCCGCTACGTGCGCCACCGTGACGTGACGGTGATCCGCCGCCGCAACATCTGGCCCGACTTCGCGACCGGCAAGCAGAAGTGGATCGACGTGAGCATCATCACCGGCACGCTGGTGCTCTACCAAGGGCACAAGGCCGTGTTCGCGACACTGGTCAGCGTGGGGCGTGACCGCCTCGGCGATCCGAAGACCAGCGACTCCACCGCGCAGGGCGATTTCGACGTGCTGGGCAAGCACATCACCGCGGTGGGGCTCGATCCGAAGAGCCTGGGCGAGCACGGGCAGATCTTCGACGCGCCGTGGGCCATCGAGCTGTCGTCGGGACAGATGATGCTCGGTGCCTTCTGGCACGATCGTTTCGGTATCGAGCACGGCCCGGGCGCGATCGAGATGTCCCCCGCCGACGCGCAGAAGGTCTGGCAGTGGGTCGACCCACAGGTGCCCGAAGGCTGGCACGGCGTCACGCAGCCCGACGCGGGCAAACACGTGGTCGTGCACATCCGCAAGTAGCGGGGCTGCTCCCCTCGCGGCGCGCGCTACACCCTCACGAACAGGCAGTACACGAACTGTTGTGTCTTGCCCGCGGGCGTGATGTGGCCCTCGCGGCGCGTGTCGGCGAGGGAGAAGCCTGGGCCGAGCTCGCGCAGGAGCGTCAGCGGATCGTAGCGGACCACGGGCAGACCGCTGCACGTGGTGGGGCCGTCGAGCGCGAAGGTGGCGATGATGACGTTGCCGCCCGGAGCCAGAGCGCCCCGGAGCGCGCGCACGTAGGCGGCACGGTCCTCGGATTCCTTCAGGAAATGGAAGACCGCGCGGTCGTGCCAGAGCTCGAACGGACCCGGGAGCTCGAGCTTCGTGATGTCGCCCTCGACATAGGTCACAGGCGCGTCGCCCAGACGGCTCCGCGCTTCGTCGAGCGCCGTCGGCGCGATGTCGAGCAGGGTCAGGTGCTTGAAGCCGCGCGAGACAAGCTCGTCGACGAGGCGCGAGGTACCGCCGCCCACGTCGATGACGCGGGCCGACGGCCCGATACCCGCCGCGTCGATCAACGACAGCGATGTGGCCGGCCTGGGCGCAAACCAGCTGCGTTTGCCGGGAGCCTTGGTCCGGTGCACCTCTTCCCAGTGCGTCTTCCGATCCACCACGCCGCTACGGTAACGCCGCGCCGCCGTCTGACAACGGCAGTGCAGGCGAAATTGCAGGGGTCAAGCGACGGGAATCAGAACAGCCCGAGCATGCTGACGCCGTAGCCGCGGTCACCCACTGGCGAGGGTGCCACGGCCACGGTCATGCCGGGCGCACTCTTCCTGACCAGCACGGTGTCGCTGTGCACACCGAATGCGAGCAGCACGGCGCCCGTGGCCTGCAGTACGCCGTCGAAAACGAGCATGGCGCGGGCCAGCGGCTCCGCGACGCACTGGCCGACCTTGGAATTGAAGCTCTTCTCCTTGTCGACGCCGTCACACGGATTCGATCGCTTGGCGAGGGCAGCCCACGGGCCCACCACGGGCGCCGCGAGCCAACCGCTGCTGTTCGCGAAGCCGCTGCCCGCCGCGATACCGAGCCCGGTCGCCCAGGGCAGACCGAGCGTGATGCCGCCGAGCGCGAGCAGCAGAGTGCGCGGGTGCTTCTCGCGCACGAAGCCGGGCGGCGTGCGGTCCTCGGCAGGGGGCGCGCCCAGCTTGTAGCTTGGCGCCGGGGGTGACCAGGGCCGGGCTGCGTAGGTGCCGAGATGGATCGCCGCCGGTGCCGCGGGTGCGGAAACCGGCGTCCAGGTGGGTGTGGGTGCCAGAGGCCGCGCAGGCGCAACAGGTTGGCTCTGTGCGCGCTCTGCTTTCGAACCCACATCCGGAAACGCCGCCGCTGACTGCGCCCGCGCGATGCGCGACGCCCCCAGTGCGGCCATCAACATCGAAGTGACGACGAACGAGCGCATTCTGCGCTCTGCACGCACGTTCCATGCCGGCACGCTCGCGCGCGGATTGTCGCGCTATGGGGGCAGCGAAACTGGCGCAACCCCTGACGCGATCGCCAGGCTTGTGCCAGTTGGCACAGCGAGCTTGTCCGCGCGCAACGCGGTTGGCGCCGCAGCTCAGGTGGGACGTGTTCGAGGGATCTAGAACAGGCCCGTGATAGCGCCGCTCTCGTCCACGTCGATACCGAGCGCGGCGGGCTTTCCGGGCAGGCCGGGCATGGTGCGGATGTTGTTCGTGAGGGCGTAGACGAAGCCGGCACCCGCCGACAGGCGTACTTCGCGGATCGGGAAGCGGTAGCCGCGGGGGCGACCGAGCAGCTTCGGGTCGTGGGAGAGCGAGTACTGCGTCTTGGCGACGCACACGGGCAGCGCGCCGAAGCCGAGCTCGGTGAAGCGCGCGAGCTGTGACGCCGCGGCAGGCGCGATGTCGAGGTCGTCCGCGCCGTAGATGCGCGTCGCGAGGATGCGGAGCTTGTCTTCGAGCGGGGCGTCGAGCGGATAAAGCTCGTGGAAGCTGCCGGGCTCCGTCGACGCGACGGCCCGCGCCAGCGCTTCGCCGCCTGCGCTGCCCTGCGCGTACACGTCGCACACCACGGCAGCGCTCGCGCCCGCGTCGCGGGCCAGACGGATGAGGTCGTCGAGCTCCGCGTCATGATCCGTGGGAAAACGATTCACGGCGACGACCACGGCCAGCCCGAACGCGCGTAGGTGATCGAGATGGGCCCGGAGGTTGTCGGCGCCGGCACGCAGCGCGTCCAGGTCCTCGGCGAGCAGGGCGTCGGGCAGCGGCTTGCCCGGATGCACCTCGAAGCGACCGCTGTGCAGCTTGATGGCACGCGCCGAGCACACCAGCACCTCCACGTCTGGTGTGATGCCGCTGGCGCGGCACTTGATGTGGAAGAGCTTCTCCGCGCCGCAGTCGGCGCCGAACCCGCTTTCCGTCACCACGAAGTCGGCGAGCCCGACGGCGGCGAGATCTGCCAGCACGGAGCTGTTACCGTGGGCGATGTTGGCGAACGGGCCCGCGTGCACGAACGCCGGCGTATGCTCCGAGGTCTGCGCCAGGTTCGGGCGCAGCGCGTCGCGAAGCAGCGCCGCCATCGAGCCCGCCGCGCCGATGTCCTCGGCCGTGACCGGATCGCCGGAGGGCGACAGCCCGACGATGATGCGGCCAAGCCGCGCGCGCAGATCGGCCATGTCGCGCGCGAGCGCGAGGACGGCCATGACTTCCGACGCCGCGGTGAGGTCGAAACCCGTTTCGCGGCGCAGCGCGAGCTTGCGCCCGCCGCTGCCGGTCGTGATCTGCGACAGCCCCCGGTCGCTCACGTCGACGACCCGCCGCCAGCTGATGCCGTCCGGATCGAGCCGCGGCGTCGCGCCTCTGGCAACGTGGTTGTCGACCATGGCGGCGAGCAGATTGTTGGCGGCGCTCACCGCGGGCAGGTCCCCGGTGAAGTGGAGGTTGATGTCCTCCATCGGCAGGAGCATGGAGCGACCGCCGCCCGCGCCGCCGCCCTTGATGCCGAAGACCGGAGCGCGCGACGGCTCGCGCAGCGTGGCGACCGCCTTGTGCCCTGCGTGGCAGAGCGCCATCGAGAGCCCTATTGAAACGACCGTCTTGCCCTCGCCGAGCGGCGTGGGCGTGACGGCCGTGACGCCAACGTAGCGCGCGCGGCGCGGCGGCGGCACGTAGCCGGGCGCAAGCTTCGCCTTGTACCAGCCGTAGGGTTCGAAATCGGTCGGCGAGAGACCGAGGTCGGCTGCAATCGTCTCGATCCGGAGGGGCTCCGCGGGGGACATCGGTGCCGATGATGGACCCTCCGCCGCAGCGCGGCCAGCGGCTTGGAGCCCGGCGGCGCCCCGCGCTATACGCCGGGGATGCACGTGCACATCGTCGCCGTCGCCGGGACGGCCATGGGCTCGCTGGCGGGGCTTCTGGTGGAGCTGGGTCACGAGGTGTCGGGCAGCGACGTGGCGTTCGATCCGCCCATGGGGCCCGCGCTGGAAGCGTGGGGCGTCCGCTGCCTGCAGGGCTTCGACGCGCGCCACCTGGAGCCGGAACCGGACCTGGTCGTTGTCGGCAACGTGTGCCGTCGCGACAACGTGGAGGCGAAAGCCGCCATCGAGCGCGGGCTCGAGTTCACGCACGTCGCCGGCGCGCTCCGCCGGTTCGCGCTGGAAGGCACCTCGCCGCTCGTCGTGGCGGGAACCCACGGCAAGACGACGACCACGTCGATCGCGGCCTGGCTTCTGGAAGCGACGGGCTACGAACCGGGATTCCTGGTGGGCGGCATCCCCAAGAACTTCGAGCGCAGCTTCCGCACCGCGCGCGAGCCGCGGCGTCGGCTGGAGACGGTCGGAGGCCCCAGACGCCAGAAGCCCTTCGTGCTGGAAGGCGACGAGTACGACACGGCCTTCTTCGAGAAGACGCCGAAGTTCATCCACTACGGCGCCGAGGTCGCGATCATCACGTCGATCGAGCACGACCACATCGACATCTACCCGGAGCTCGAACAGTACCTGGACGCGTTCCGGCGCTTCATCTCTGGCGTTCCGGAGCACGGGCTGATCGTCGCCAACGCGGCCGATGCGCTGGTGGTAGAGCTGGTGAACGATGCGGCCCGGGCGGAGGTCGCCTGGTACGCGCTAGAGGACGAGGACACGCACGGCATGGCGCCGCACTGGCTCGCGGCGCCCGCCGGCTCGAACGAGCGCGCGACCAGCTTTGATCTGTTCGCTGGCGGGGTCGCCTGCGGCCGCCTGTCGATGCCGCTGCCCGGCCGGCACAACGTCGGCAACGCGACCGCGGCCATCGGTGCGCTCGCGCAGGGCTACGGCGTCCGGCTCGACGAGCTCGGTCCGGCGCTGGCGCGTTTCGCGGGCGTGAAACGGCGGCAGGATCTGCTGGGCGAGCCGCGCGGCATCTTCGTCTACGACGACTTCGCGCACCATCCCACCGCCGTGCGCGAGACGCTGCTGGCCCTACGCATGCGCCACCCGAAAGCCCGCCTGTTCGCGGTATTCGAGCCGCGCAGCGCCACGGCGTGCCGCAACCTGCACCAGGCGGAGTACGCGCGGAGCTTCGACTCGGCCGACGATATCCTGATCGCACCGCTCGGCCGCAGCGGGCTGCCGCCAGAGGAGCGTCTCAACGTCGATCAGCTGGTCGCCGAGCTCGAGGCGCGCGGACGCGCGGCCGGAAGCGCGCCCTCGGTCGACGCCATCGTCCAGCGCCTGGTGGGCGAGGCCCGGCCCGGCGATGTCATCGCGCTCTTGTCGAACGGCGCGTTTGGTGGCATCCACGCCAGGTTGCTCGACGCACTCGCGAGCTGAACCAAGAGGAGCCCTTCGAAGTGACCTGCGTCTGCGGAAAAGGCGAGTCGACCGAAACCTGCTGCGGCCCGATTCTCGACGGAAAGCGGAAAGCGGAAACCGCCGAGGAGCTGATGCGCGCGCGCTACGCGGCCTACGCGCTGGGCAAGGTCGACTTCATCATGGACTCGCACGACCCGGAGGCCGAAGACAACGTCGACCGGGCGAACACCGAAGCGTGGTCGAAGCAGTCGAAGTGGCTCGGGCTGGAGATCCTGAGCACCGACAAGGGCGGGCCCGACGACGAGGAGGGCGGCGTCGAGTTCGTGGCCCGCTACAAGCTCAAGGGCATGAACGTGTCGCACCACGAGCGCGCGACCTTCCGCAAGCACAACGGCCGCTGGGTGTTCGTGGACGGCGAGGAGGTCGCCCCTCCGCCGATGAAGCGCGAGGAGCCGCGCATCGGCCGCAACGACCCCTGCCCCTGCGGCAGCGGCAAGAAGTACAAGAAGTGCTGCGGGCAGGCCGCCTGACGCCCTGCGGTAAATCCCAGGACTGAACGCATGGTGCCCCAAAGAGAGGCCGTGCGGAAATCCGGGCGGCAGCGCCCACTGACCTCTCGTGGACAAGAGCCCGGACAGCCGTCCGCTGGCCCCGGCGCCTTCCGTAGGCGATGATGCGATCATGGCTTCCCGCAGCCAGCCGGCTCCGCCGCCCCGGCCCCCGCCGCGGGTCCCGCGCCCAGAGCGACGAGCACCGAATCCGCGGCCGGCTCCGGTCGTCCGGCGGGTGCCGAGCCGGCGTCCGATGGCGTCGACGCCGCAGGCCGAACCTGCGGTGCTGCTGGTCGGCGCCGGCGAAGCCATGGAAGCTGCGCTCACGCAGGCGCTGGACCGGCACGGCGTGTTCGTGGAGACCTCGCCGGCAGACGCGGTCGTGGACACGGTGGTCGCCGCCGCCCCGGACCTGATCCTGCTGGTCGGAGACGCCGCGCGCGACTGCGGGAGCGAGGTTTTGACAGAGCTGGCAGCATCGCCGCTCAGCTCGGTCGTGCCGGTCGCGATCCTGGACGACAACACGGCGCTCGACGCGCGGCTCCAGGCCTTCCGGCACGGGGCCGCGGCCATCATCCCGAATTCCGCCAGCGCCGACGCCATCGCCGACCAGGTGGCGCGCCTGGCGCGGGAGATCCCCGAACGCGGCGGCGGCTCGCTCGGCAACCTGGGCGAGTCCACTCTGGAGGACCTGATCTCGGCGCTGGGCAAGGAACTGCGTACCGGGGTGCTCTCTGTACGCTCCGAACAGGATTCGGAAGCGGAGGCGGTGCGACTCGTGCTCGGCGGAGGTCGCCCGCTGACGGAGGTGATCGACGACTTCGTCTCGCGGCTCCGCGGCCACATCGTGCTGGCCGAACCGCTGCGCTACGAGTTCGACGAGCGCGCCGGCGGCACGGTGCAGCTGCTCGGAGGGGAAGAAACCTCCTCGACCCACGAGGACGTGCACGACCTGCGCATCCTGCTGGCCGACGACGACGCGGCACGCGCCGACGCGGTGGCGCAGCAGCTCCGCGCGCAGGACGCGACCGTGATGGTCACCGACCTGGATCCCTCGGCGATGCGCTTCGAGCGCCTGCGCCAGCTCGACCCAACGGTGCTCCTGATCGGTGAAGAGCAGCTCCAGGGCGTGGGCTACGACTTGATCCGTCGCATGCGCCGCGACACCCGGCTGCGCTGGGCGTCGCTCCTGGTCGTGCGCTGGGACGAGGTCTGGCGCGACGACGCCAATGTGCCCGCAGTCGACCGCCTGCTCGGGACGCTGAACGACCTGGCCGAACCGGAGCGCGCCGTCAGCGCCCGGGCCGATGCCGGCGAGCCCTTCGACACCCGACTCGAAGCGATGGGGCCGACACGGCTCCTGCGCGCTCTGACGAGCTGCTCCCATCCACTGCGGTTGACGGTGTTCAATCCGCGCGTCCAGGTCAGCCTCGAGATCTCGAACGAGCTGCTCGTCTCCGCCAACACGCACGTCCTGGGGCGGCGTCTGGAACAGCTGGAAGGCGCGGCCGCGCTCTCCGCGTTCGTCGTGCTCGGGTCGGGTCGGGCCCACGTTGAAGCGGTAACGCAGCCAACCTCGACCAACATGATGGCGCCCCTTGACGTCGCGCTCGACATGGCCGACGCGGAGCCTCCGCCAATCCCGCCGTCGCTGCCCAGCCCGGCTAGTGACTCGGTGCGACCGCCGATCGCGGGAGCGCTCGCCCGGGGTGCGAAGGCTGCGCCGGCGATCGCGGCACCGGCACAGCCCGCACCCGCGCCGGCAGCCGCCCCTGCGGCGGCGGCGCCCGTGCCACCTCCCGCGCCTGCCCCGATTGCGCAGGTGCAGCCAGTCGAACCCGCGGCAGTCGCTCTGCCGACGGCGATCATCCAGCCGGAGGCGGGCGCGGCCAGCGAGGTCCCGGTCAGCGTGGACGCCGAGCTGCTGTCGCCCGTGACTGTCCCGCCCTCGGCGTTGGAGACGGACACGGATGATGCCAACGCGATCCCCCTGCAGGTCGGGCCTCTCGGCAAGGCACGCCGCTGGCTGGACGAGAGCACCCGCCCGGGTTCGCCACCCCGCACCGTTGCTGCCTGGCTGGCTCCCGTGGCGTTGCTGCAGGTAGCGGCAACGATCGCAGTGCTGGTCGGGCTTTCGCCGTCGACGCAGAGCAAGGCCAGAGCCGCGAAGAGCGTCGCCAGCACCACGGCACCCGCCACAAGCGCGGGCGACCCGGCCAAGACCGCCAGCGCCGCGCCGGCAAACAGCGCAGCCAGCGCACCGACTGCCCTCGCTGCTCCCCGGACCGCTCCGAGCAGCGGCAGCAAGAGTCCACCACCTGGACACATGCCGTTGCCGGTGCTCCACCATCCGCGCGCTCCCAGCTGCAAGCAGCTGCTCGCCAAGGAGCCGCCGCGCCACGACGGTCTGCCGGGCGCGGCCTACCGCGCCATCAAGGAGGCGCGGCGCGGGCTGGTGCGGGGCGACGTAGACGCCGGACAGCGCGCCTACTGTCGCGCCGCGGCCTTCGACGTGCACAGCGTGACCGCGGCAGTCGAGCTGACGCGGGTGCTGCTGCTCAGGCGGGACGGACGGGCCGCCGCCGACTGGACGCGTCGTGCCCGCGAGCGAGGAGCCGGTGAAGCGACCGTGAAGGGGCTGCTCGGAGACGCCTTGGCGCTGACCGGCGATTTCGACAAGGCGCGGAGCGCGTGGCTCGAAGCCAACGGGGGTCGGCCCGGAGACGTCCAGGCGACCGATGCGCTGGCGGACAAGTCGCTCGCCATCGCACGCCGCGCGCTCCATGCCAACGCGTATTCACGCGCGGAACGCTACTTCCGCCGCGCCGCCGTGCTTGCCCCGGATAGCGCGAGCGCGGCGATCGGGCTGGCCCGGACGCTGCTCATGCTGGACGTGCCGGGGGATGCCATGGTCTGGGCGCGCTACGCGGTCGCCAAGGCCCCGCAGAACCCGGACGCGCGAATCGTTCTCGGTGACGTGCTCCACCGCAAGGGCCAGGACGCCGACGCGAGACACGCCTGGGAGAAGGCGCTCGAGCTGCAACCGGGGAATCAGCCCGCGCAGTCGAGGCTGAGGCGGCTGGGCTCGCAATAGACGCCATGCGCGTCGCCGCGCGGGCGCTGCGATCACGGAACGATGCGGTCGGGATTGCCCAGGAATTCGAAGTGCATCGTGTCCTGAAGCTCGTCGCGGCCAAGCCAGTAGAAGCCATACCGCTCGAAAGCGTGGACCCAACAGCGCGGCAGGGATGTCTTGTCGTAGACGGACTTCGCGTCCTTCTTGCAGATGGGGTTGTCGGGCCACGGCTTGACGCAGTGGCAGCAGGGATTCCTGCTCGGATCGATATCCACGGCGATGCCGAACATGTGGTTGGACACCTCGCCGTGGTGGTAGGTGTTCCGGGTGCGGAAGCCGCCGACCGCGTGCGGCGTGTAGCGGTTGTGCCGGGAGCGGCAGACCTTGTTGATGCGCCACTCGACGCAGCGCAGCGCCGGCACGATCTTCCTGTGCACGCGGATCGGGAGCCCCATGAACGTGGTGTTCTCGGCCTGGGAGATCGCGCTCATGGGATTGAGCTTGTCGAGCCCGATGCCGGGCACGCTGCCGTAGTGCTTCACGCGGTAGGCGAGCGCGCGCTTGAACCGCCCGTCGAGCAGTTGCCCATGCCGGACGAAGTGCCGCCGCTCGAGGAAGAGCTGCGGATGCTGCAGCCGGCATCCTCTGAAATGGTGGTGCGCATGCCGGTGGTGCGTGGCCTTCGACGAGCTCGACGCGTGATGCCCACCGGCCGCACGAGCGCTCTCCGACGGCAGGAGGAGCAGGCTCGCGAGCCCGAGTACGAGGCAGATCAAGCCAAGCAGGCGACCAAGCGACATGAAGCCCGGATGCTAGCTCGACAGCTCGCGCCCGCAACCGTCCCGCTCGGCTGAAGCTTCTGCTACCTTGTTTTCCAGTGGCCCATTTCCCGTCTGCGCTCGATTCGCCGCGCCCTGGAGCGCCGCGGAGCGCCCTCTGGACGCTGGCGGCCCTGCTTGTCTGCGGGCTCTGCGCCGGCTGCGGGCTCGAGACCCAGGCTGAGAGCGCGGGGTCGGGAGCCGCCGGCGCCTCTGGCAGTGACGGCGGAATGGATGCCGCCGACGATGTCACCCAGACCTGCCTGCCTACCCCGGGCCAGAAGCAGTGCGGCGTGAGATGCGTCGAGGAGACCGACCCGGACTACGGTTGCAGCGACCCGTCGTGCACCCCGTGCTCGCTGCCCCACGCCACCCCCACCTGCAAGGGCGGGGCGTGTGCCGTCGGCAGCTGCGACCCGGGCTATCTGGACTGCGACGGGCAGAGCGCCAATGGCTGCGAAGTGCTCGCCGACTCCGACCCCAGCCACTGCGGGGACTGCGGCACCGACTGCAGCGCGCTCGATCCCAGCAAGCAGTGGACGTGCAGCTCGGGGCAATGCCAGCTGCTCTGTCCGGCGGGCGAAGGGGACTGCAACCTGACCCCCACGGACGGCTGCGAATCCCAGCTTGCGACAGACACCAACAACTGCGGAACCTGCGGCCGCGCCTGCTCGGCAGATCACGGACACGACCAGACCTGCAACCAGGGGACGTGCTCGACGAGCTGCTACGCGCCGTGGGGCGACTGCAAGCACCCTGCTGCGCCGGCCCCCGATGACGGCTGCGAGACGGACCTGAACTCCGACTCCGCGAACTGCGGCGGATGCGGCCAGGCCTGCTCGACCAGCAACAGCGCGACGCAGAGCTGCTCGAACGGCGCCTGCGTGCACGCCTGCCAGGCGGGCTGGGCCGACTGCAACGGCAACCAGCCCGCAGCGAACGACGACGGCTGCCAGACGCAAACCGGTGCCGATATCGACCACTGCGGCAGCTGCACCCGGCCGTGCTCGAAGGGGAACGTGGCGGTGCGCGCGTGCCAGGGCGGCCTGTGCACCTCCGCCTGCAACAAGGACTGGGGAAACTGCAAGCAGCCACCGGCGCCGCAGGGTGACGACGGTTGCGAAACCTACCTCGAGACGCAGCAGGACTGCGGCAGCTGCGGGCGGAGCTGCTCGACCGCGAACGCCTACAGCACGTACTGTTCCAAGGGCGGCTGTGTGCCGTCTTGCAAGCCGGACTGGGCCGATTGCAGCACGCCCGCCGCGCCCCAGCCGGACGACGGCTGCGAATGCCACGGCCACTGCGCCGGCGGCAATTGCATGCCGTAGCCAGGCCGTTTTGCAGTCGATTTGCGCCCCTGACCCGACCTGGTGGTAGTTTTCCCCCGATGTCCGGCGCCACCGGTGGCACAACGCTGTTCGAGGAGCTCGGCGGTGAACCCGTCCTCCGCGCGATCATCGATCGTTTTGTCGACCGCATCTTCGACGACACGATGATCGGCTTCTTCTTCCAGCGGGCCAGCCGGCAGCGCATCAAGGAAAAGGAGTACGAGTTCGCTGCGCGTCATCTGGGCGCTGACGTGGAGTACACGGGGCGGCCGCTGGACCAGGCGCATGCGGCGCACAGGATCATGGGCGGTCAATTCATGCGGCGCCTCAGAATCCTGGAGCAAGTCCTCGAGGAATTCGACGTGCCGCCCCGGATCCGCGACCACTGGATTGCACACACCGAGAGCCTCCGCCCACTGATCACGCAGGATGCCCGAGGAACATGCAACGACGGACACCTATGAAACCCAGGCTACTGCTTCTGCCCGCGCTGCCCGCGCTGCTCGCTCTGGTCGGCGCCTGTGCCACGGCCGGCTCGACCTGGATAGCCCAGCCGTTGCCCGGCGATAACGACGCCTGGTCCGGCGGCAGCGACGCGCCCCCTGGGGCGAGCGAGCTGCCCGCGCCGAGCGCGCCAAGCGCGCCGAGCGCGCCAAGCGCAGTACACACGCTGCACCGGAGCGGCCCCGCACCACGCGTCATCGGCGGTTCTGCGGGGCGCACGCACCACCAGGCTCCACACGCTGTCAAGCGCAAGCTCCAGGGCAAGGTGCTCGGAACGTTCCGCAACACCTACTACGACTTTCCCGACGAAGCGGACTTCAAGGGCAAGCCGGTCGAGCTGAAGAACGCGAGCTGCCACACCATCGCGAAGGTACCCCGCGGTTTCTTCGAGGCCGTCTGCGTGCAGGGTAGCGGCACGCTGAACGACGGCTCGACCGTCAGCTTCGCCAAACGCGACTGCGACTGTGCCGACGTGTGCCCACGCAGCGGCCAGAAGATCTGCTTCGACCAGCTTGATCGATCACGCTATCCGTGGGGGCGGGGCGCGACGGGCAAGCCGATCACGCCACTGCTCACGGTGGCGATGGATACCAGCGTCGTGCCGCTCGGCACCCCCATCTACATCCCCGAGTTCGACGGGGTGCCGCGCGACGCCGATCGCGACAGCTTCCACGACGGCTGCTTCATCGTGCAGGACCGGGGGATGAAGGTGACGGGCAAGCACGTCGACGTGTTCACCGGTCACCACGCCATCACGGAGCTGTGGAACCACCTCGTGCCGAGCAACAAGGGCGTGACGGTCGTGCTGGACAGCCCGCACTGCGCGCGAGCCGAGCACGTTCCCACCCTGCAAGAGATCCGCGAAGAGCGGCGTCGGCACGACAAGAAATAGCGCGCCGCGGCCGGACGGGCAGCGCAAGACCCGCCCAGAGCCCGATCAGAACCGAACGGCGACGTTCAGATGATCGTCGGGCTTGACCGTGATCGCGCGCACGGCGCGCCCCGCCTCGCCTGCGAACACGACCGTATGCGTCCCGGCGTCCACGCGGACCGCCTTGGGCGTCGAGCCGAGCGGATGGCCGTCCACGACGACGTTCGTCGCGGGCGTCGAGCTCAGCACGAGGATCCCCTTGCCGGCCGGAGCGGCTGGCGGAGCCGGCTTGGCCGCGGGTGCGCTGTTGTGCACCGGCGCCGCAGCATGGCGGGCGACAGCGTGGTGGTAGACCGGAGCCCGGCTCGCTGCCTGCGTCGGAGCAGCCGGCAGGTTCGAAGCCTGCACCGCGCCATCGTCGTCCGGCTTGGCGTTGTCAGCGGGTGCCGGCTTGTCCTTGGCGCTATCGTCCTTTGCCACCTGCTGGTCGGCCTTCGCGGACTTGAGCGGTGAAAGCTCGAGGCGCATGACCGCGTCCTGCCCACTGTGGACAGCGACGGCTTGCGCCGCGGTCGGGATGTAGCCCGGCGCTGTCACCTTCACGAAGTGCGAGCCGCTATCGAGCTCCTCGACGCGGCAGGGCGAGCTCTCGCAACGCTGCGCGCCATCCACGAAGACGGCCAGCCCCTTGACCGGCTGCCCCTGGGCACCCGCCACGGTCGCGACGAGCGAACCGTTGCCATGCGACGCGAAGATGGCGCCCTTGGCGCCGAGCAGACCGACCGCAAGCAGGGCTGCGGCAGCCACGCTGGCGGCAGCAACGAGACCGCGGGGCATGCGCCGCATCGGCAGCTCGACCGGAGGCGGCGGCTGGGACAGCGCCACAGGCGGAACGCTCCCCACCGAAGGCGGCGGTTGGCCCTGGGCGATGCGATACGACGACGGCTCGGTCGGCATGCGCCGTCGGAAGGTCGCCGGACGAGGCGGCGGGGGCAGATGGCTCTCTGCCACGCTCGCCGGAATGGGAGGCAGACGCGCCGACGCCGGTTTCGGAGCAGGCAGCGCGGCTCGCTCCTCCGGCTTGATCACGCGCGTGGGCATGCTGTCCAGCTCGGCGTCATCCATCGGAATGATCGGCTGCGGTGCTGGCTTGGCTTCGGGCGCAGGCAGCGACGACTGCGCGCGCGACGGAGGCGGAGGCGCCGGAGGCAACGCGCCGGTGCGCTTGGACATCGGCGCCGGCGTTGCAACGGACGCACGCGGAGCCGGGCTCGGCGGCGGCGTCACCTTGCGCGGAGATGAAGGAGGTGTTGCCGCGCGCGACGGAGGCGGCGTCACTGCGCGAGCAGACGGAGGCGGAGGCGGCGTCGCGCTGGACGAGGGACGAGGCGGCGCCGGCGCGCGGGACGAAGGAGGCGCCGGAGGCGCTGCAGCGCGGCTGGGCGGCGCCGGGGGCGCTGCGGCGCGGCTAGGCGGCGCCGGGGGCGCTGCGGCGCGGCTAGGCGGCGGCGGGGGCGCGCTCGCACGACGCGACACGGGAGGCGGCGGAGGCGCGCCCGGACGGGGTACGCGCGCGCTCGGCGCACGGCGCCCCGCGGGGACCAGATCGTCGAGGGTGGACTTGGTGTCGCTCTCAGCCATGTCGCGCTCCTTCCACACCGGATGCCGGACCGGATGCGACAGGGTGCCTCACGGCGAAGCGCCAGACCAGGATGAATTCTGCTGGAAATCGCTTTTTTGTGCGGCCAAATCGGAAGTTTTCCGTGGTGCCGGACGCAGAGGTGAGCGCCTGTTCCGTAGCGTGTAGGACGCTGTAGGAGAGTGTCGCCCTTCAGTGAGGCGGCGCGCACGAGCCGGATGTCAGCGTCGCGGTTCGGTGAGCCCGAGCTCGCCGAGCATGCGAGCGATGCGCCGGAACTTGTCGGCGCGGCCGAGCTGCAGGAGATGTCCGCCGTGCCACGTCTCCAGCGGCGCGTCGAAATGCCGCGCGATGCGCCGCGCGTGCGACAGCGGCGTGATGCGATCCGCTTCAGCGCCGATCACGAGCAGCCGTTCCGGAGGCAAGAGAGGCTTGCGGTGCAGCGGGCTCACCACGCGATGCACGGCATCGAGCGCGCGGTGCTGCGCCCTCTGCTCCATCGGCGTCGTGCCGAGCCGACCATGGTCGCGGGCGAAGTCCGCGAGCGAAGCGAGCGGAATCATCGGCACGCCAAACGCCAGCTCCGGCTCGACTGTCGCGAGCAGCGCCGTGGTGTAGCCGCCGAGGCTCATCCCGATCGCGCCGACGGCCGGATGGCCGCGTTCCCCGAACCAACGGAAGAGATCGCGCAGGTCGCCCATTGCCTGACGGAAACCCTCGTTGCTTACGCGCGGGTCGCTGCCGGGGAACGGCGGCGGACGCCGCCGCCGCGCATCGCCGCGCACGCCGTGGAACGGCAGCACGAACAGCGCCACGTCGAGCCCGATGCGGTGCAGCCAGTCCACCGGCCAGACGCGTTGCTCCACGGCGTACTGACCACCGAGGTAGCCGTGGATGAGGACCGCTACCGGACGTGGCTCGTCATGCAGGAACAGACGCGCCGCCGCGATGTGGTTGTCGCGGTAGCGCAGGTAGCGCTCGGCCACGTCGGGATTGTACGGCTCGTAGTCGCTCGTCCAGGCGAGGTCCACGACTCGACCGCCCAGAAGCTGCTTCACCTGTCGCTCGTCGACGTGGATCGGCCGCGGCTCGCGGAAGAATCGCTCGCCGTCGCTGGGATACTGCGGCGCCAGCAGCCCGAGCAGCCGGAGCCTCTCCTCGTGCGGGAGCGACTCGGACAGGTTGCGCTTCCTGGCGCGCGCGCTCTGGGCGTGCGCCGCCAGCGTCGCGGCGCGATCGAACACCGCAGCGGTACGGCCCATCGCGAATCGTGTGGCTTTCTGCAGCACGAGCCACAGCATAACGCATCGCGTCGGGCCGGGCGAGCGACGCACGGCGTATGCTTCGCGCGATGGGCTACCGGGAGCGGCTGGACCCGCTCGTGCTCGCGCGCGAGCGCGAGGTCGAAGCGCTGACGCGCGAGATCGACGCCCGCACGCTCCTCGCACAGGCCCAAGCCACGCTTGCCCGCGCCGAGGCCGAGCTCGAGCTGGCGCGGCAGCTCCACGGCGCACAGGTAGCCCAGCTGCGCCGCCTCGACGCGCTGGCACGGGCGCACGGCAGAGCGGCGGAGCAGGACGGCAGCCTCGCTGCCGACCGCGACAACGTCGAACTCCGCCGACAGCGGCACGCGCGCGAGATCGACGAATGCGAGTCCGCACTGGCTGCCGCGCGCGAGGAGCGCGCGCGGGCTCGCGGCGTTCTCACCCAGGCGGAGCGGGAGGCCTACGAAGCCCGCCGCGAGCTGGAACGGCTTTCCAGCCCATAGACGCCGACTCTATGATGCGCTCCCTCATGAGCTACGAGACGCTGCGCACCACGACCGACGGCCCCATCGCCTTCATCACGCTGAACCGCCCCGAGCGGCTGAACACGATCGTGCCGCCGATGCCGGACGAGTTCGAGTCCGCCATCGCCGAGGCGGTGCACGACGAAGCCGTGAAGGTCATCGTGCTGCGCGGCGCGGGGCGCGCGTTCTGCGGCGGCTACGACTTCGGCCAGGGCTTCGAGCACTGGGACCGCTACATCAACACCGACGGCAAGTGGGACCCGGGCAAGGACTTCATGTTCTCGACCGCCAAGGAACTGGCTCCGACGCAGAAGTTCATGAGCATGTGGCGCTCGCCCAAACCGGTCATCGCGCAGGTGCACGGTTGGTGCGTCGGAGGCGGGAGCGATACCGCGCTGTGTGCCGACCTCGTGATCGCGTCGGAGGACGCGCGGATCGGCACGCCGTATTCACGCATGTGGGGCGCATACCTGTCCGGCATGTGGCTCTACCGCCTCGGCCTCACGCGCGCCAAGGAGTACGCGCTCACCGGCAAGCCGCTGTCCGGACGCGAAGCGGCGGACATCGGCCTCATCAACCGCGCGGTGCCATTCGCCGAGCTGGAGAGCACCGTGCGCAAACTGGCGCTGCAGCTGGCGTCGATCCCGCTGTCGCAGCTTTCCGCCATGAAGCTGGTCGTGAACCACGCCTACGAGAACATGGGGCTGTCGAGCACGCAGACGCTCGGCCCGATCCTCGACGGGCTGATGCGCAACACGCCCGACGCGCACTCCTTCATCGAGCTCGCCGCGTCGAGCGGCGTGCGCGCCGCCGTGGAGCGCCGCGATGGACCCTTCGGCGACTATTCGCAGGCTCCGCCCGAAGAGCAGCCCGACCCTGCGCACGTCATTCCCGTCGACCCGCCGTCGTCATGAGCGCCGCGCCACATCGTGCCGTAGCGTGGTGGCGCCCATGCCACCGTGTTATGGGGAGTGTTCCCGAGGAGGGCCGGAAATGAGCGAAAGAGGCGTAGAAGTCAGGGTACACGGTCAGGGGACCGTCGCCGGCGGAAAGCCCCACAAGGACGAGGCGGTCCAGGCCGCCTGCGACGCCTGCGGCGAGACGACAGACGCCGTCGTGTCCGCCGGGCCCGACGGCAAGAGCCCCTTCCTCTGCAAGTCCTGCCTCCGCGAGCGGTTGGAGCAGATCACGCTGGCCCTGTGGATGTTCCGCGAGGAGCCGAAGCAAGGCCTGCCCTGGGGAAAGATCAGCGGCTGAGAAGCAACCATGAAACGACTACCAGTATCCCGCAGCGAGCGCGTTTTCTCCGACTTCAAGCCGGCGTACACCCGCGAGCAGGCCGTCATCGAGGCGAACCGCTGCCTGTTCTGCTCGGACGCGCCCTGCGTCCAGGCGTGCCCCACGCACATCGAGATCCCGCAGTTCATCCGCAAGATCGCCACGGGCAACGTCAAGGGCTCGGCGCGCACCATCTTCGACGCCAACATCCTGGGCATGAGCTGCGCGCGTGTGTGCCCGGTGGAAGTGCTCTGCGTCGGCGACTGCGTCTACAACAACATGGGCGTACCGCCGATCCAGATCGGCAAGCTGCAGCGCTACTCCACCGACCAGGCGTTCGCGGAAGGCTGGCGCTTCTTCAAGGCCGGCGCGGACACCGGCAAAAGCATCGGTCTCGTCGGCGCAGGGCCGGCGTCGCTGGCGGCCGCACACGAGCTGCGCCGCTTCGGCCACGCCTGCACGATCTACGAGAAGCGCCAGGTCCTGGGCGGCCTGAACACCACGGGCGTCGCGCCGTACAAGATGCGGGCGGATCGCTCGGTGGACGAGGTCGAGTGGGTGCTCGGCATCGGCGGCATCGACATGCAGCTCGGCGTGGAGGTCGGCAAGAGCCCGTCGTTCGAGGAGCTGGGAAAGAAACACGACGCGGTGTTTTTCGGGGCCGGGCTCGGGCCCGACACCGCGCTCGCGGTCCCGGGCGCGGAGCTGCCGGGCGTCGAGGGCGCCGTGGATTTCATCGAACGCATAAAGCTCGGCGAGGTCTCCCTCGACGGCGTCAAGAAGGCCGTGGTAGTCGGCGGCGGCAACACGGCCATCGACTGCGTGCGCGAGCTCCGCGGCCTCGGCGTGCCGAGCGTGACGCTGCTCTACCGCGGCAAGGAAGCCGGCATGCCCGGCTACGACCACGAGTGGAGCGCGGCGAAGAACGAGCGCGTGAGCGCCGCCTTCCAGGGCCAGCCCGTGGCGTACGAAGGCAACGCCAGGGTGGAGCGCGTACGCGCAACACGCATGGACGACAAGAAGCAGCCCATCGCCGGCAGCGAGCTGGTCCTCGATGCGGATCTCGTGCTCGTCGCCATCGGCCAGTCCAAGCTCGGCCAACTGCTCTCCGGCCTCGACGGCATCGAGCTCGACCGCGGCAAGGTGGTCATCGATGCGGACGGCCGCACCGGTCGCCCCGGCTGGTTCGCGGGCGGCGACTGCGCGAACGGCGGCAAGGAAGTCGTCAACGCAGCGGCGGAAGGCAAAGCCGCGGCGCGCGCCATCCACCAGTATCTCGGAGGCGACCATGCCTGATATCTCGGCGAACTGCGCGGGGATCCGCTCCCCCAACCCCTTCTGGCTGGCCTCGGCGCCGCCCACCAACTCCGGCGACCAGGTGCAGCGCGCCTTCGACGCGGGCTGGGGCGGCGCGGTGTGGAAGACACTCGGGCAGCCCATCCAGAACGTGTCCAGCCGCTTCGGCGCGGTCGGCTTCCGCGGCACGCCGGCCATCGGCTTCAACAACATCGAGCTCATCACCGACCGGCCGCTCGAGGTCAACCTCAAGGAAATCTACGAGACCAAGAAGAAGTACCCGAAGCACGCGGTCATCGTCTCCTTGATGGTGGAGACCCAGGAGGAGTGGAAGGACATCATCAAGCGCGCTGATGGATGCGGGTGCCGACGGCCTGGAGCTGAACTTCGGCTGCCCGCACGGCATGTGCGAGCGCGGCATGGGCTCGGCCGTGGGGCAGGAGCCACAGGTCAACGAGCGCATCACGTCGTGGGCCGTCGACTACTCGCCGGTGCCGGTGCTGGTGAAGCTCACGCCGAACGTGTCGGACATCGTGCCGCACGGGCTGGCCGCCAAGCGCGGCGGCGCACACGGCGTTTCGCTCATCAACACCATCAAGAGCATCATCGGCGTCGACATCGACCGCTTCACGCTCGAGCCGCGCGTTGGAAACCTGTCGACGAACGGCGGCTACTGCGGCGCAGCGGTGAAGCCCATCGCGCTGCACATGGTGGCGGGGCTGGCGCGTACGCCCGGGTTCGGCATTCCCATCAGCGGCATCGGCGGCATCGCCAACTGGCGCGACGCCGTGGAGTTCATGCTGCTCGGCTCCTCCAGCGTGCAGGTGTGCACCGAAGTGATGCTGCGCGGCTACCGCATCGTCGAGGACATGATAGAGGGCCTCGAATCGTACATGGAGACCCACGGCTTCGACAAGCTGGACGACCTCGTCGGCAAGGCCGTGCCGAGCTTCTCCGAGTGGGGCGATCTCGATCTCAACTACGAGACCATCGCAAAGATCGACGACAAGACCTGCATCGGCTGCCAGCTCTGCGTCGTGGCCTGCCGCGACGGCGCGCACCAGTGCGTCCACCCGTCGGACAACGGCTCGCGCGTGCCGCGCATCGACGAGTCCGAGTGCGTCGGCTGCAACCTGTGCCAGATCGTCTGCCCCGTCCCCGGCTGCATCAGCATGGTCGAAGTGGAAAACGGCTTCGAGCCCGCCACCTGGAACCAGCACGTCACCCTCGAAGCCAAGCTCAGGCCCAAGAAGGGCGTGCACTAGGCGTTCCGCGGGTACCTCGCCCCGCACCGTCGCCAACCAGATCGCGGCGATCCTCCGCCGCTGAAGCTCGGCTCGCGCCGCGAGCTGGCGCGCTACTCGCCGCGCGCGTCGGCGTGAGCGCGCTGCTCGTTTGCCAGGAAAGCGCCGCCGCGCGCGCCCCCGCTCCTGGCCGGAGTGTCGCTTCCTGGAACCGGTAGAACGACCAATTGACTATGGACCGCTCCAAAGCGATCGGGTACTTCTGGATGGCGAATCGCGGCATCGCCGTTGATTGTCGTTACCGGTGCTCGGAGACCATCCGCTCGGCAAGGGCGAAGCGCTCCGGCACGAAAGGACGAACCAGGATTGGTGCGTCCCGCTGGGAGGCTCGCCGCCATGAAGCTGCGCTCGCTTGCGCTTCTCGTAGTCTCGCTGGTCGTTGTCGGGTGCGGGTCAGGTGGCGGGCCAGCGCCATCGCACGACGCGCCCGACGCCGCGGCACCCACACCAGCCACCGCGCCAGTCGTGGTCCGCGCCACCGGACATCCCGCGCTCCGCGGTGTCCTCGGTCCGCGAGCGCGCGCCGCGCGCATCCGCGCCGTACAGAACAACGCCGGACCTCGCTTCGCGGTGCGCATGAAAGGCGATCGGGCCCGGCTTGGCGCAATTGCGCTCGGGCTCCACGGCGCATCCGCGGTGACGGCGCGGTCGGTGCGAGAAAACCGCGTCGAGCTGCAGCGGGGGCCGGACCTGACGGAGTGGTACCAACAGGGGCCGCTGGGCCTCGAGCAGGGCTTCGATGTGGCGAAGGGCAGCGCGTCGATCGTGCTGCACGTCGCGGTCACCGGCGCGGCGCCGGTGCAGGCGGGGGACGGCGAGATTGCGCTCGTCCAGGGGGCGCGCGTCGTGGCGCGGTACGGCGAGGCGTATGCGGTCGATGCGAAGGGGCGCGCGCTGGGCGTGAAGCTCGTCGCGGAGAACGGGGGGATCGAGATCCGGGTGGCGGCGCGGGGCGCGGTGTTTCCGGTGGAGATCGACCCGGTGGTGTGGGTGCAGCAGGCGGAGTTGTTGGCGAGTGACGGCGTAGCGAATGACAACCTGGCGCTGGGGGCCGCGCTATCCGGTGACACTGCGCTCGTCGGCGCCTATGGCCGTGCCAGCCTGACCGGCGCGGCCTACTTCTTCGTCCGCTCCGGCAAGACCTGGACTCAACAACAGAAGCTCGCCGGGCCCGGAACAGGAAGCGCTTTCGGCATTTCGGTAGCGCTCTCCGGCACCACCGCCCTCGTGGGCGCTTCGAGCTATAATAACTACACGGGCGACGCATATGTCTTCGTACGTTCCGGGACGGCGTGGAGCCGGCAGAAAATACTCCTCGCGAACGACTTTGCGCCGTCGAACTACTTCGGCTGTTCGGTGGCTGTCGCTGGCAATGACGCGCTCGTCGGCGCTACGGGCAACAACAGCTCCACCGGCGCCGCATACGTGTTCGTGCGTTCCGGCACCACCTGGACCCAACAGGCCCAGCTTGTCGCGAGCGATGGCGTGACGGGCGACAGCTTCGGCACCACGGTGGCGCTGTCGGGAGATACCGTGCTCGTCGGCGCGGACAAGAAGAACAACCACACCGGTGCTGCCTACGTCTTCGTGCGCTCTGGCACCGCCTGGACCCAACAGAAGGAGCTGCTTGCAGGCGATGGAGCTGCGAACGACCGATTCGGTGCGTCCGTCGCGCTCTCGGGCGACACGGCAATTGTCGGTGCGTACGACAACGCCAGTGGCCAGGGCGCGGCGTATGTCTTCGTACGCTCCGGCACATCCTGGACGCAACAGCAGAAGCTCGTCGATGGCGTGCCGCTAGGCCTTTTCGGCTACGCCGTCGCACTCGTCGGCGATGCCGCGCTGATCGGCTCGCCTGAGCAGAACAACAGAACTGGAACGAGCTACGTCTTCTTCCGCTCTGGCACCACCTGGACCCAACAGGCAGAGATCAAGGCAAACGACGGAGTCTCCAACGACGTTTTCGGCAAGTCGGCCGCACTCGCTGGTGACACGGCGCTGTTCGGCGCTCCAGGCAAGAACGGGAATGCCGGTGCGGCGTACGTCTCCGTCCTCACCTATCCGAACAGCAGCGCATGCCCCACCGGTGGCCAGACGTTCTGCGCCAGCGGCTTCTGCGCCGACGGCTACTGCTGCGACAGCGCTTGCAACCAGCCGTGCCAGACCTGCTCCGCAACGCCCGGCACGTGCACCCCGGTAACAAAGGGCACCGCCAGCACGTGCGGGGCCTACGTGTGCGACGGCGCAAACGGGGCGTGCCCATCGGCGTGTACCGATGACTCGAACTGCGCCACCGGCTACTACTGCAACGCCAACGGCAGCTGCGTCGCGCAGAAAGCTCAAGGGAAAAGCTGCAACGCCAGTGGCGACTGCAAGACCGCCGGCTGTCGGGTGTGTTCGACCGGCAACTGCGTCGACAACGTCTGCTGCGACACCGCCTGCAACGGCACCTGCGAGGCCTGCACCGGTGCGAAGAAAGGCTCCGGCACCGACGGCACCTGCAGCACCGTCGCCGACGGTACCGACCCGGACAGCGAGTGCGCGCCCAACATGTGCCACGCCGGCCAGTGCGCTTCCAGCTGCACGACGAGCGCGGACTGCACGCAGGGAACGGTATGCGTTGGCGGTGGCTGCATCACACCTGCGGCGCAGGGCGCGACGTGCACCAGCAACCTCGCGTGCCAGAGCGGCAACTGCGTCGACGGCGTCTGCTGCGACACGACCTGCACCGGCCAGTGCGAAGCCTGTGACGGGCCGACGAAGGGCACGTGCTCACCGATCACGGGACAGCCGCATGGAACGGTCCGAGCGCCGTGCAAGGGCGACGGCTCGAAGTGCAGCGGGGCCTGCGACGGCAAGGACCGCACGCAGTGCCAGTACCTGGCCGCCGGCAAGGTGTGCGGCACGGATTCGTGCTCCAACGGCTCGGCGCAGACTTCGGCGTGCGACGGGCAGGGCACGTGCGCGGCGGAGAAGGCGCAGCCGTGCAGCCCCTACGTCTGCGGCGCGGACGCCTGCCTCGCCACCTGCACCAAGGACACGGACTGCGCGACCGGGTACGAGTGCAAGAGCGGCGCCTGCACGCCCGCCAGCGGCGCCCACTGCTCCACGGACGGAAATAGCTCGATCAAGGCGGACGGCACCGAGGTGCCGTGCGGCGTATACACCTGCGACCCGACTTCCGGCGCCTGCAACAAGGTGTGCAGCAACGGCTCGACCGACTGCGCGACGGGCTACGCCTGCGACCCCACCAGCAAGACCTGTGTCAAGACGAGCGGAGGTAGCAGCAACAGCTCCGGCGGCTGCGGCTGTCGCGCCGCCGGCGGTACGCGAAGCAGCGGCGCGCCCTGGCTGCTGCTGCTCGGCGTCGGGCTGCTTGTCGCGCGGCGGCGGCGCTAGCATCGCGGCGCGGAACGCAGCCGTCGAATCCGCGAACGAGTGGAAGTCGAGCTCGGGCTACGGCACCTACCTCGACGCGCTCCACGCCGCGTTCAGCACCCCGTAGGCATTGGGCGCCGGGCCGTTCGCCGTCCGATCGCGCAGAGCCCGGGCATCCTTCCCGTTGCTGTGGTTGAATGCTGGTCAAGGGGGCCACGCTGCGCCGCGGCGTGCCGGCGCCCCCGGACCTTTCGACCACGGAGACGAACATGGCGCGTGACATCGTGAAGGGCTTTCCGTCGACGTCCAACGACGACTACCAGCTGAACACCAGCTCGTTCATCCGCGGCGCGGCGCGCACCTACCCCGAGGTGGAAGTCGTCTCGCGCCGCATCGACGGCAGCATGTTCCGCTACACCTACGCCGAGGCGCACCGGCGTATGCAGCAGCTGGCCAATGCGCTGGTCAAGCTCGGCGTCCAGGCGGGGGATCGGGTGGCGGTGGTGGAGTGGAACACGCACCGCTACTGGGAGCTGTACCAGGCCATCTCGGGCATCGGCGCCGTGATCGTGCAGGTGAACCTGCGCGTGTCGAGCGACGAGAAGGCCTACGTCATCAACCACAGCAAGCCGACGTTCCTGTTCGTGGCGGACACGCTGCTGCCACTCGTCGAGCCGATCGCCGATCAGCTTCCGACAGTGAAGGGCTACGGCATCATCACCGACAAGGATCTCGGCGACGTGAAGACGCGCCTCGCGCCGGTGCACAGCTACGAAGCGCTGCTCGCCGCCGAAAAGCCGGAGTTCGACTGGCCGATGATCGACGAGACCTCGGCCTACGCGGCCTGCTACACGTCGGGCACGACGGGGCGGCCGAAGGGCGTCTACTACTCGCACCGCTGCATCTACCTGCACACAGCGATGATGTCGCTGACCTTGCAGCTGTCGAACCGCGACGTCCTGATGCAGACGGTCCCGATGTTCCACGCCAACGGCTGGGGCCTGTTCTTCGGGGCGTGCATGGTCGGCGCGAAGCTGGTGTTCCCCGGCATGTTCACCGCGGACAAGCTCGAGCCCCTGGTGGACCTGATGGTGAGCGAGAAGGTCACCGTCAACGAGGGCGCGCCGGCGATCTTCCTGCCGATGCTCGAATACCTGCGCTCGCTGCCCGAAAAGCCGCACTTCGAGAACCTGCGCATGGTCTCGGGCGCGACCGAGCCGCCGCTGGCGATGATGAAAGGCTATGCCGAGTTCGGCGCGGAGATCATCCACGCCTACGGCGCAACGGAAACCACTCCACTGGTGACCTGCAACATCGAGAAGGCGTCGCTGGCAGGGCTCTCCGAGGACGAGCGCTGGGACCTGAAGAAGCGCCAGGGGCTGCCCATGACGGGGCTGGACATGAAGATCGTCGGCATGAACGGCGAGGAGATCCCGCCGGGCAGCGGCGAGTCCGGCGAGATCCTGATCCGCGGGCCCTGGATCACGCGCTCCTACCACGACGCTCCGGAGATGACCGGCGCGTTCACCCAGGACGGCTACTGGAAGAGCGGCGACGCCGGCTACCTCGATAAAGACGGCTACCTGAAGCTCACCGATCGCTTCAAGGACATCATCAAGAGCGGCGGCGAGTGGATCTCGTCCATCGATCTCGAAAACGCCATCATGGCCCACCCCGCCGTGGCGGAAGCCGCGGTGGTCGGCATCGAGCACCCCAAGTGGCAGGAGCGACCGCTGGCGCTGGTCGTGCTCAGGTCGGGCAGCGGCGAGGTAACGAAGGACGACATCCTGGCTTCCCTCGGCGACCGCTTCGCCAAGTGGCAGCTGCCCGACGAGGTGCTGTTCGTGAAGGAAATACCGAAGACCAGCGTCGGCAAGTTCTCGAAGAAGACGATCCGCACCCAGTACGCCGACTTCTACACGCGCCCGGAGCGCTGAGCGCGCGCAGAATCCGCTGCGCGGCGATGGCAGACAGCACCGGATCGGCCGCAGAGTCGAGCGTCAGGCCGCGCCGTGGAAGCCTGGTGAAGCTCACCGCGCGCTGGTAGCATGCGCCTCGGAGGGTTCTCGACATGAAGCTTCGCTTGCTCCCGCTTGTCCTGCTCGCCGTCGTCGTAGGATGCAGTACCGGTGGGCCGTCGGCGCCGAGCGATGCGCCGGACGCAGCCGCCTCCGCGCTGGCCTCGCTCGTCGTCCACGCCACCGGGCACCCCACACTCCGGGGCATAGTGAACCCGCGAGAGCGCGCCGCGCGGATCTGCGCCGTCCAGAGCCACCCTGGACCCGGCTTCAAGCTGACGATGCACGGCGACCAGGCGCGCTTCCACGCGCTCGGTTTCGGGCTGGAGGGCGGCCCGGCAGTGACAGCGCGGGCGCAACAGGAAAACCGCGTGGAGCTCCGGCGCGGGCCCGGGCTGACCGAGTGGTACCAGCGTGGGCCACTCGGACTCGAGCAGGGCTTCAACGTGAAGAAGGGCGGCGCGGAGATCGCGCTCCACGTTGCGGTCACGGGCGCCACGCCGGTACAGGCCGGCGATGACGAGATCGCGCTCGTCGAGGGAACGCGGATCGCCGCGCGCTATGGCGAGGCCTATGCGACCGATGCGACGGGGCGGCGGCTCGGCGTCAAGCTGGTCGCGGAAGAGGCCGGGATCGAGATCCGGGTCGCGACGGACAACGCAGTGTTTCCGGTGGCCATCGATCCGCTGGTGTGGTCCCAGCAGGCGAAGCTCGTGGCGAACGACGGCGCGCAGGGCGATTGGTTTGGAGTCGCTGTCGGGCTCTCCGGCAACACCGCGCTCGTCGGCGCGTACCAGAAGAGCAGCGGCGCGGCCTACGTCTTCGTCCGCTCGGGCACCACCTGGACCCAGCAACAGGAGCTCACGGCGAGCGGCAGCTCGGAGCTCGGCTACTCGGCTGCGCTCTCTGGCGACACCGCGCTCCTCGGTTCCGTGGGGGACAACAGCAGCGTCGGCGCCGCCTACGTCTTCGTGCGCTCGGGCACTACCTGGACCCAGCAGAAAAAGCTCACGGCGAGCAGCACCGTCTTGTTCGGCGCCTCGGTAGCGGTCGCCAGCAACACCGCGCTGGTCGGCTCCACTGGGACCAACAGCAACACCGGAGCGGTCTACGTCTTTGTGCGCTCGGGCACCACCTGGACCCAGCAGCAGGAGCTGACAGCGAGCGACGGCGCAACGAATGACAGGCTCGGCTCCTCCGCCGCGCTTTCGGGCGACACCGCGGTCTCGGGCGCGCCCTACAACAACAGCAACACCGGCGCGGCCTATGTCTTCGTGCGCTCGGGCACTACCTGGACCCAGCAGCAGAAACTCACGGCTAGCGACGGCGCAGCGAAGGACTACTTCGGCCGCGTTGCGCTGGATGGCGACACCGCGATCGTCGGCGCCCCGAGCAAGGGCCCAGGCGCGGCCTATGTCTTCGTGCGCTCGGGCACTACCTGGACCCAGCAGAAAAAGCTCACGGCGAGCGACGGCGCAGCCGGCGACCAGTTCGGCGTCTCGCTCGCGCTCTCCGGCGACACCGCGTTCGTAGGCGCAAGGGGCAACAACAGCTACGCCGGCGCGGCCTATGTCTTCGTGCGCTCGGGCACTACCTGGACCCAGCAGAAAAAGCTCCTCGCGAACGACGCCGCGGCCAGCGACCAGTTCGGCTACTCGGCCGCGCTCTCCGGCAGCACCGCTCTTGTTGGCGCCGCCAGAAAGGCCAGCGACACCGGCGCCGCCTACGTCTTCACCCTGCTGGCGACGAACGGCAGCACCTGCCCGACCGGCGGTCCCATCGGCTGCATCAGCGGCAAGTGCGCTGACGGTGTGTGCTGCGGGACGACGTGCAACCAGCCCTGTCAGACCTGCTCCGCAACACCCGGGACCTGCACGGCGGTGAAGAGCGCCAACGACCCGGATACCTGTACAGGAACGAATACCTGCAACGCGAACGGCGCCTGCAAGAAGAAGCTCGGGCAGACCTGCTCCGCGGCGAGCGACTGCGCCAGCGGCTTCTGCGCGGACGGGTTCTGCTGCAACAGCGCCTGCAACGGTGCGTGCAATCGCTGTGACGGCGCGACCCTCGGCTGGGCCAACGGCACGGACGGCACCTGCGCGATCGCCCCCGCAGGCTACGCCGGCGCACCCAGCTGCGGCGCGTATGCGTGCGGCGGTTCGTCATCGGCGTGTGCCACGTCTTGCACATCGGACAAGACGTGTGGCACCGGCTATTACTGCAACGCCAACGGCAACTGCCTCGCCCAGAAGGCACAAGGCGCGACCTGCAGCTCGAGCGCCGACTGCAAGACCGCCGGCTGCCGCGTGTGTGCCACCGGCAACTGCGTCGACAGCGTTTGCTGCGACACGGCCTGCAACGGCACGTGCCAGGCCTGCAGCGGCGCGAAAAAGGGCTCGGGCGCCGACGGCACCTGCGGCAACATCGCCGACGGCACCGATCCGGACAGCGAGTGCACGCCCAACACCTGCCACGCTGGCGTCTGCGCCGCGAGCTGCACGACCAACGCGGACTGCGCGAAGGGGACGGTGTGCGTCGCCGGCGGCTGCATCACGCCGGCGGCTGACGGCGCGACGTGCCAGAGCAACCTCGAGTGCCAGAACGGCAACTGCGTCGACGGCTACTGCTGCAACACCACCTGCACCGGCCAGTGCGAGGCCTGCGACGTGGCCGGCAACCTCGGCACGTGCTCGCCCGTCACCGGACAGCCGCACGGCACGACCCGCACGCAGTGCAACGGCGACGGCTCGAAGTGCAGCGGCAGCTGCAACGGCACGGACCGCACGCAGTGCCAGTACCTGGCCGCCGGCAAGCCGTGCGGCTCGGATTCGTGTTCGAACGGCTCGGCGCAGACTTCGACGTGCGACGGGCAGGGCACGTGCGCGGCGGAGAAGGCGCAGCCGTGCAGCCCCTACGTCTGCGGCGCGGACGCCTGCCTCGCCACCTGCACCAAGGACACGGACTGCGCGACCGGGTACGAGTGCAAGAGCGGCGCCTGCACGCCCGCCAGCGGCGCCCACTGCTCCACGGACGGAAATAGCTCGATCAAGGCGGACGGCACCGTCACGCCGTGCATGGCCTACACCTGCGACCAGAGCTCCGGCGCCTGCAACAAGGTGTGCAGTAACGGCTCGACCGACTGCGCGACGGGCTACGCCTGCGACCCGACCAGCAAGACCTGCATCGAGACCAGCACAGGCTCCGGCAGCAGCAACAGCTCCGGCGGCTGCGGCTGTCGCGCCGCGGGTGGCAGCCGCGAGAGCGGCGCGCCCTGGCTGCTGCTGCTCGGGCTGGGACTGCTCGTCGCGCGCCGGCGTGACGCGCAGTCCGGGGCGGAGTAGGAAAACTCCTACGCAAGGATGCCGGCGCTAGCGCGACTCGTTGCCAGACGGCCGCCGCGCGCCGATCACGGCGTCGCCGTACAGACCATGCCGTCGGGCAAGCCCGGCCGATCCACGCGGCGGTACAGGACGATCGGGTACGCGTGGAAGTGTTCTAGCTCCGGATCCAGGAAGTCAACGTCGCGCGTGAAATACCGCTTCATGATGGAGTTTTCTGCCATGAAGCGCGCGCGGAACAGGGAGCGGGGCGCCGACACGATGAAGCGCACCCGGTCGCGGCAGATGCGATTGAAGAAGGTCTCTTCCGTGAGCATCCCGGACACGAAGCGCTTGGAGTTGGTGTCCACCACGCCACCGGCCATGCGCCGGCCAGCGCGTAGCGCCACGAGGGGCGCGAGATCAGAGGCGCCGGTGATCGTCTCGCTGGCTCGCGTGTTCCGGCGGATGTACGCGGCAATGTCATCGACCGTCGAGAACGCCAGCGACTTGTTCCAGACGTAGTGCCGGTAGTAGGGCGTGACCTTGCCGCGCTCGCGGTGGTCTACGAAAAACAGAGCGCGCGCGGGCGCAGCGAGCCACGCCAAAACCCGCGGCTTGTGCCAGTCGTAGTGCACGATCTGGCCCGTCTTCTGTACCTCGCCGGGCCACAGGTCCCGGAGCAGGGAGGCCGCCCAGGCGCCGTGCAGGGAGAAGGCGAGGACGAGCACAGACGGGACGGCGAGCTCCTCCCAGGCCCGGGCGTCGCGGACACCCACGTAGGCCTCGTGGAGTACCCACGCTGCAGGCAGCGCCATCAGCGCGAACATTGGAACCATGTAGAAGGCGTAGACCTCCGGCAGCGCCGACCACTGGATCAGGAACAGCAGCGTGGAGAGCAGGCCGAGCTTCACGAAGCCCGGTGCATCGCTGGACAGGAGGTCCCGCGGAGTCAGGAAGTCCTGCCAGCGCTCTTCGTCCTGCCGGTCGGGGCGCCAGCGCGCCCACGCCGCCTTGCCGAGCAAGAGCGCCGCAGCGAGCGCCGCGGCCAGGTATTCCGGAGCCTGGAAGTAGAGCGTCTTCTTGAAGCCCTTCGAGGCCAGGTAGGCCGGAACGTCGTGCACCAGTGCGCCGAGCATCGCGAACGGGTTCGGCGAGCCGAACACCGGAACGTGGTCGCTGCCTCTGGTCGGTTTGGCGAAGTGGTACGCGAAGACACCCTTGAAGAATCCGGCCCCACCGATCACGATAAAGGGCAGCGAAACCCCGACGAACCCGGCCAGCACGCCCAGTCCGAAGCGCGCCCCCGCCCTGCGCGACGTGAGGGCCGCCGCGGCGAGCAGCGCCAGCACGGCCGCGAGCGCGTACAGCCCACTGCCGAGCGCCAGTCCGGCAAGCACGCCCGACAGGAGATAGCGGCGCCGTACGCCCAGAAGCAGCGCCGCCATCAGGAACGCCGTCATCAGGTTCTCGCCGTTCATGTCGGTCGAACCCATGAGCAGCTCGTACGTGGTGAGCATCACCAGGACCGACAAGAACGCCAGACCCCTGGAGGTCCGGCGCAGGGCCAGGTACAGGCACACGGCCGCCGCCAGCTGGGCCATGACCGGAATCGACTTGGCCACCTGCACCGAGAAGCCCGTCACCGAGAAGATCAGCGCCGGCACCAGCAGGTGCACGGGCGGGTGCGCGAAGAAGAAGTCCCGGTAGGGCAGCTCGCCGTGCGCCATGCGCGCGGCCATGTAGTAGTAGATGTTCTCGTCCGTGCCCGACGGGTGGATCCCGATCACCTTCAGCAGCACGAACGCGCCGAGCACCAGCACGAGGCCGGCGATCTCGAGGACGCGATCGGTCGCCAGCTCGGGCGGCAGGCGCCAGCCCTGCCGGCGCCCCTGGTACAGCCACCAGCCCAGCAGCGCGCCGAGATAGAGCGGCCAGTACAGCACCGGCGGCAGGAAACCGAGCGGGTGTTGCGGGAAGAAAGGCAGAGCCAGGACCAGGACGGACACAACCGCGAGCCGCCCGACGGCGTCCGGTGCAGGGGCGTCGGCGGTCTCGTCCGGTTCCGGTTCCGGTTCCGGTTCCGGCTCGCGTACGCGCTTCCGTCTGGAGCCGCGCGCGGACGGGGCCGCCGACTCCGGCTCCCCGCGGCTCCCTTGCTTCTGGCGCGACTTCCGCTTGCGGCGCTTCTTGCCCATGATGTCCGCCCGGCGCGCGGGCGGGCTAGACACCGACTAGCAGAGCGGCACGCAGGTGTCGACGACGGTCCCGTTGACGCACATCGTCGAGCCCGTCGAGGCGCACGCCCCCGTGCCGCAGCTCGTCGTCTGGCTCACGTAGCCTTCGTCTGTCTGGCCGTTGCAGTTGTTGTCGATCCCGTCGCACGTCGTGTCGCTCGCCGCCGGCGTGCCCGCCGCGCAGCTGTCGGTGACGTGGCCGTTCACGCAGCTCGTCGTGCCCGTCGAGGCGCACGCCCCCGTGCCGCAGCTCGTCGTCTGGCTCACGTAGCCTTCGTCTGTCTGGCCGTTGCAGTTGTTGTCGATCCCGTCGCACGTCGTGTCGCTCGTTGAAAGCGGAGTGCCCGCCGCGCAGCTGTCGGTGACGTGGCCGCTCACGCAGCTCGTCGAGCCCGTCGAGGCGCACGCCCCCGTGCCGCAGCTCGTCGTCTGGCTCACGTAGCCTTCGTCCGTCTGGCCGTTGCAGTTGTTGTCGATCCCGTCGCACGTCGTGTCGCTCGTTGAAAGCGGAGTGCCCGCCGCGCAGCTGTCGGTGACGTGGCCGCTCACGCAGCTCGTTGTGCCCGTCGAGGCGCACGCCCCCGTGCCGCAGCTCGTCGTCTGGCTCACGTAGCCTTCGTCTGTCTGGCCGTTGCAGTTGTTGTCGATCCCGTCGCACGTCGTGTCGCTCGTTGAAAGCGGAGTGCCCGCCGCGCAGCTGTCGGTGACGTGGCCGCTCACGCAACTCGTCGTGCCCGTCGAGGCGCACGCCCCCGTGCCGCAGCTCGTCGTCTGGCTCACGTAGCCTTCGTCTGTCTGGCCGTTGCAGTTGTTGTCGATCCCGTCGCACGTCGTGTCGCTCGTTGAAAGCGGAGTGCCAGGCATGCAGGTGTCAACCAGCTGGCCTCCGACGCAGGCCATCGTGCCGGTCGACGCGCAGACTCCGGTACCGCACGCGGTCGGCTGGCCCGCGAGCCCGCCGTCGCACCCGGCGTCGCCTGAATCAGTTGAGGCGTCCTGTGCGTCGGTGGCAGCGTCCTGTGCGTCGGTCGCAGCGTCCTGTGCGTTGTAGCCCGCGTCCTGTGCGTCGGTGGCAGCGTCCTGTGCGTCGTAGCCCGCGTCCTGCGCTCCACCGTAGCCGCCGTAGCCGCCCACGGCGCCGCCGTAGCCGCCCACAGCGCCGCCGTAGCCGCCCACAGCGCCGCCGTAGCCGCCCTGCAGACCAGCGTCGCCCAGGGAGCCCCCGCTCCCGATCTGCACGGTGCAGCCCGCGCCGCATGCGAGAAGAAGAACGGACAGACCCAACGGCCCAAGCGTCCACTTCGAAGAAAGATCGGAACGCAACATGACAGGAAAGCTCGACACGCTAGCGCTGGATTGTCAACCGCGCGGACGCCCGGGCCAGCCGCTGTCCGGATAAGCTTCCACAAGGATGACGGCAGCTTCTGGTCGGCCGGCCGCCGTCCTGACGGGCTACGCTACGCTCACGGCAGCGCCCAGTCGACGCGATGCGCCTCGTACACCGGCTTCGGCAGCTGCACGATCACGGGCTGCCGCGCCGGATCGAGCCAGCCGAGCACGGTCTTGATCCGGCTCTCCTCGCCAGCGGTGCATCCAACGGTGGAGCTCGCAGGGCCGCTCCACAGGTGCAGGAAGATGCACGAGCCCGCGCCGGGCTTTGGCGGAGCGCTGTTGTGATCGATGAAGAGCCCCCAGCGATACAGCGCGTCCGTCCGCAACATGTGCTCGGAGCTGTTCCAGTCGACGTTGGCGACGCTGCTCTTGTGGACGAGCGTGTTGTAGTGCGACGAAGCCGGATCGTCGACGCACTCCAGGTCGCTCGTCGCCTGCACGTACGGGAGCTTCAACCACGTCGCATCCGACGGCGCGGCGTAGCCGAACGCGGTGCTCACGGAGAACACGCCCGCCGGCGAGCAACCGTCGCCCTCGTGCTTTACCGGCCCGGGCTCGCCCGCGTGTGGAGCGAGCCCGATGCCCCACGCCAGCCCGCTTTTGCCGAGCACGACAGGAACCGCGACGCCGACGGGCTTCCAGGCTGCGCCCGCGCGCTCGTATCGGCGGAGCGTCGCGGGCACGCTGCTCCACGCCGCGGAGATCACGGTCACGAGCTCGGTCGTGCTCGCACCGATGGGCGAGGCCGTCGCGCCGCCGCTACCGCCCGCGCCGCTACCGCCCGCGCCGCTACCGCCCGCGCCGCCGCTGCCCGCCGCGGCGCTGGCGCCCGCTGCGGCGGGACTGTCGACATGACCCTTCGTCGAGCAGCCCGCCGCGACGAACAGGACCGCACAGAAAGCGGCTCTCCTCGGCGTCGGCCCCACCCGACAATCCTAGCGGAGCAACTCGCCCGCGTGCGCGCGTTTGATGAAGCGACCGCCGCCCTTCGTCTCCTGCTTGCGGTTCTTCACGATCACGCGACCGCGCGAGATCACCGTTTCGGGGTAACCCTGCACCTCGAAGCCCTCGTACGCGCTGTAGTCCACGTTCATGTGGTGCGTGTCGGGGTCGTTCGCGCTGATGGTCACCTTGCGCTCCGGATCGAAGAGCACGATGTCCGCGTCCGAGCCTACGGCGATGGTGCCCTTCTTCGGGTACATGCCGAAGGTGCGCGCCGCCGCCGTGGAGCCGAGCTCGACGAATCGGTTCAGGTCGTAGTGGCCTGCGAGCACGCCCTGGTAGAGCAACACCATGCGGTTTTCCACGCCGGGTGCGCCGTTCGGGATCTTGGTGAAGGTGTCCTTGCCGAGCTCCTTCTGCCCCTTCATACAGAACGGGCAGTGGTCGGTGGCCACCAGTGCCAGGTGACCGTACCTGAGGCCGCGCCACAGGTGCTCCTGGTTCCACTTTTCGCGCAGCGCCGGCGTCATCACCCACTTGGCGCCTTCGAAACCGGGCTTGTCATAGTAGCTGTCGTCGAGGAAGAGGTACTGCGGGCAGGTCTCCGCCTGCACGTCGACGTCGCGCATCCGGGCGAGCTTCACCTGCTCGAGCGCATCGGCCGAAGAGAGGTGCACGATATGCAGCGGCACGTCGGCCACCTCGGCGATGGCGATGGCGCGGTGCACGCCCTCGGCCTCCATGCGCGTCGGGCGCGTCTTGGCGTGCCACTTCGGCTCGACCTTGCCGTCCTTGACCGCGGCCTTGATGATCTCGTCGATGACGATGCCGTTCTCGGCGTGCATGCAGATGCGCGTGTTGTTCTCGCCGGCCTGGCGGAAGGCGCGATACAGCGTGCCGTCGTCCACGTACAGGACGCCGGGATACGCCATGAACAGCTTGTAGGAAGTAACACCCGCATCGGCGAGCTTCCCCATCTCCGGCAGCCGCTCGTCGGTCATGTCGGTGACGATCATGTGGAAGGCGTAGTCGATGTGCGCCTTGCCCTCGGCCTTGGCGTGCCAGGTATCGAGCCCCTTGAACGTGGACTCGCCCTTGGTCTGGATGGCGAAGTCGACAATCGTGGTCGTACCGCCGAAGGCCGCCGCCAGCGTCCCGGTGTCGAAGTCGTCGTTCGAGTAGGTGCCGCCGAAGGGCATGTTCATGTGCGTGTGCGGGTCGATGCCGCCGGGGATGACCAACTTGCCCTTGGCGTCGATGACCTGGTCGGCCTTCACGTCGAGGTCTTTGCCGATCATCGACACCTTCTCGCCGTCGATGAACACGTCCGCGAAGTAGTCGTCCGCAGCCGTCACGACCCGGCCGCCCTTGATCAAGATACTCATGCCGTCCTCCAGACTCTTCGAAAGGGCCTAGCCCTCGAACACCTCGTCGGTGATGTCGAGGCCCTTGTCGATGATGGCGAAGCCCTCGCGGAGCTGCTCTTCGGTGATGCACAGCGGCGGGTTGCACATGAACCCGCTCCAGCGCACGAACGTGAAGAGCCCGCTGTCCACGAAGTACTTCGCGAGCTTGCCCATGGCGGGGTGCGTGCCGTTGAACGGCGCGAGGAACTCGCCCTTGGCGTTCTTTTGCACTTCCATGATGCCGAACAGGCCGATGTTGCGCGCGTCCTTCACGGACTTGTGCTTGGCCTTCAGCTTCTGCATCTCTCCGCGCATCACCTCGCCGAGGCGCGCGGCGTTCTCCACCAGTCCCTCGCCGATCAGCACGTCGAGGACGGCCTCGGCGGTGGCCAGCGCGAACGGGTGCGAGTTGTAGGTGAGTCCGCCCCAGAAGACGTTCTTCTTGAAGTGGGCGGCGATGGCGTCGCTGACGCCCATGGCGCCGAGCGGCACGTAGCTCGAGGTCAGGCCCTTCGCCATCGTCACGATGTCCGGAACGATGTCGCCGTGTTCGAACGCGAACAGCTTGCCGGTGCGTCCGAAGCCCGCCATCACCTCGTCGCAGACCAGGAGGATGCCGTGCTTCCTGGTGAGCTCCCTGAGCCCCTTCAGGTAGCCCGCGGGCGGCGCCAGGATGCCGTTCGTGCCCGTAACCGATTCGATGAATACGGCGGCGATGGTCTGGGGGCCCTCGGCCTGGATCACCTCTTCGAGGTACGCGAGGTTGTTCTTCGTGATCTCCTCGTCGCTCTCGCCGAAGGAGTAGTTGTACGGCTTCGGGTCGAGGACGTGGAGCACGCCGGGCATGCCGGGCTCGTTCGCCCAGCGGCGCGGGTCGCCGGTGAGCTGCATCGTCGCGTTGGTGGCGCCGTGGTAGCTGCGGTAGCGCGCGATGATCTTCTGGCGCCCGGTGTACAGCTTGGCGGCGCGGATCGCGTTCTCGTTCGCTTCGGCGCCGCCCAGCGTGAAGAAGAAGGTGTTGATGTCGCCGGGCACCAGCTCCGCGAGGCGCTTCGAGAAGCGCGCTCGCGGTTCTGTTGCCGTTCCCGGGTAGATGTACAGGAGCCCGTCGCAGGCCTTCTTCATCGCCGCGACCACCTTCGGGTGGCTGTGGCCGATGGGCACGCTCATGAGCTGGCTGTTGAAGTCCAGGATGCGCTTGCCTTCAGGCGTGTAGAAGTACACGCCCTCGGCACGCGCCACCGGGATCGGGTTGACGGCATCGCCCGCGGCCCACGTGTACATCGTGTGACGCTTGCAGAGCTCGATGATTTCCTGCGAGTCCATCACGACATCCAGTTGGCGTCCTGCTGCAGCTCCCACTTGACCGTGACCTTGCGCGGCCGCGTCCAGAAGTGGAAGCCATCGATGCCCGTCAGGTTGCCGTGGCCGAACTTGCTGTCGTTCCAGCCGCCGAAGCCGAACGGCTCGCGCGGCACCGGAACGCCGACGTTCACACCGACCATGCCGGCCTCTACGCGACGCATGACGTAGTCGGCCACAGCGCCGCTCGTGGTGTAGATGCACGATGCGTTGCCGTACGGGTGGCTGTTCTCGAGCGCGATGGCCTCGTCGAGGTTCTTGACGTGCACGACGCTCAGGACAGGGCCGAAGATTTCGTCCTTCCATGCCCCCATCTCCGGCGTGACGCCGTCGATGATGGTCGGTCCGACCCAGTAGCCCTCGTCGTTGCCCTTCTTGTTGCGGCCGTCGACGACAACCTTGGCGCCGGCCTTTTCGGCCTCGTCGATGTAGCGGGTGATGCGATCGACCGACACCTTGTTGATGATAGGGCCGACATGCTTGCCGGTCTGGAGCGTCTTGGCCTTCTCGACCACAGCGTCCATCACCTTGCTCACGTCGCCCACGGCCACCAGCACCGAAGCGGCCATGCAGCGCTGACCGGCACAGCCGGTGAACGATGCCACGACGTTCTCGGCGGTCACCTTCACGTCGGCGTCGGGCACCAGGATCAGGTGGTTCTTCGCGCCGCCCAGACAGAGCATCGTCTTGCCGGTTGCGGCGCCGCGTCCGTAGACGTGCTTGGCCACCTTGGTGGAGCCCACGAAGGCCATGGCACGGATCTTCGGGTGATCGCACAGGGCGTTGACCACGTCGGCGGCGCCGTTGACGATGTTGAACACGCCGTCGGGCAGGCCGGCTTCCTTGAGCAGCGCCGCGAGCTTCATCGCGCCGAGCGGCACACGCTCGCTGGGCTTGAGCACGAAGGTGTTCCCGCCGACGATCGCCTGCGGCAGCATCCAGAGCGGCACCATTACCGGGAAGTTGAACGGCGTGACGCCGGCGACCACGCCCAGCGGCTCGTGGATCTCCTTGCACACCACGCCGCGGCTCACCTCGAGCTCTTCGCCGCTGCCGCCCGAGTTGGGCAGCGAAGCGCCGAACTCGACGCACTCGATGCCCTTGAGCACGCTGGCTTTCGCCTCGGCGTAGGTCTTGCCGTTCTCGTGCACGACGAGCCAGGAAAGCTCCTCAACGTCGCGCTCCATCAGCTCTCTTAGCTTGTAGAAGATCTGCGCGCGCTCGCGCATCGGCCAGCGCGACCAGGTGGCGAAGGCGCGCTGCGCGGCTTGCACTGCGAGATCCACGTCTTCCGCTCCGGAGAGCGGCACGCTGGAGAAGTCCTTGGCCCAGCGCGGGTTGTCGACGGGCAGCGTCTTGCCCGTCGTAGCGTCACGCCACTCGCCGCCGATCCAGTTACGGGCCGGGACGTACTCGACGAAATCCTCGTTCTTCGCCGGGAAGGCCGGGGGGAAATTCTTGTCTGACATGATCGTCTCCTCTACCTCTTGACCAGCTCGTCGTACGCGTCGGGACGACGGTCGCGATAGAACTGCCAGGTCTGCCGCACCTCGTCGATCATCGACAGGTCGAGGTCGGCGACGATCAGCTCGTCGTTGTCCTCGGACGCCTCGGCGATGATCTCGCCGCGCGGGTTGGCGAAGTAGCTCGTGCCGTAGAACTTGCCGATGTTCCAGGGCGCCTCGGTGCCGACGCGGTTGGACGCCGCCATGAAGTAGCCGTTGGCCGCGGCGTGGGCGGGCTGCTCGAGCTTCCACAGGTACTGCGAGAGCCCCGCGACGGTCGCGCTCGGGTTGAACACGATCTCGGCGCCGTTCAGGCCGAGGCAGCGAGCGCCCTCGGGGAAGTGGCGGTCGTAGCAGATGTACACGCCCACCTTGGCGTACTTGGTCTCGAACACCGGGTAGCCGCCGTTGCCGGGACGGAAGAAGTACTTCTCCCAGAAGCCGGCCACCTGCGGGATGTGCTGCTTTCTGTACTTGCCGAGGTACGTGCCGTCGGCATCGATGACCGCGGCGGTGTTGTAGAAGACGCCGCGCATCTCCTGCTCGTACAGCGGCACGACCATGACCATGTTGTGCTTGCGGGCGATGCCCTGCATCAGCTCCGTCGTCGGCCCCGGGATGCTTTCGGCGGCCTCGTACCAGCGCTTGTCCTGGCTCGGGCAGAAGTAGGGGCCGTTGAAGATCTCCTGAAGGCCGAGGATCTGCACGCCCTTCTTCGCGGCGTCCTCGATGAACGGCATGTGCTTGTCGAGCATCGCCTTCTGGATGTCCTTGACGGGCACCTTCTCGTCATTGATGGGGTTGGAACACTGGATCATTCCGCAACGCACGATCTGGCTCATCGCTCACGCTCCTGGCGCGGCAGGGGCCCATCGGCGGGAAGGGCAGGCCGCGCGGCATCTCGAGAAAAAGGAAATGCAGGATACGCGACCTGTCCGCGGTGACTAGAGGCGACCATCCGAGCAGGGGAACGGCCCAGGGGCCGCTCCTCCAGACGCAACCGGCCTGCGTGCGGACGGGACCTCGACGCCAGGCGCGGCGCACCGCGTCACCGGGCGCGCCGCGCCTGCGGCGTTGGCACACCGCGCGACGCTCATTCCAGGGCAATTGATGCGGCTCAAGCCCGCTCCCCGGAAATGCAGCTAGAGGAAGGTTCCCAAGCAAGCCGGCGTACTCATGCTGCAAGGAGGCTCCATTTGACCACTCTCCGCTTCGCCGTATCCACCCTCGCTGCTGTTGGTTGCGCGTTGCTCCCCGCCCTCGCGAGCGCGCAGCCAGAACCGTCATCGGACGCGCCCGCCGCAGCGGCGCCTGATGCCGCCCCTGCCGCGGCTCCAGCGCCAGCCCCCGCCGCAGCTCCAGCGCCAGCCCCCGCCGCTGCCCCCGCTGCGGCTCCAGCGGCTGCGCCCGCCCCAACGGAAGACACGTCGGACGACCCCTCGAAGAACTCGGTCTACGCCGAGATTCTGGGCTCGGCGATGATCGGCTCGGTCAACTACGAACGCATGGTGATTCCCGACGTCGGAGTCCGGGTGGGCTTCGGCTACTTTTCCTCATCCTCGTCCGTGTCCACATCGGCGGGCACTGCCTCGAGCAGCGTCACGTATCTCTTCTTTCCGGTCACGGCCAGCTACATTGGCCTCCGCTCCGGCAGGCACAGCCTCGAGGTGGGCGGCGGCGCGACGCTCCTGTCGGTGAGCGGCAGCGGCAGCTTTCTCGGCGCGCACGCTTCCAGCTCGGGTCTCATCCCGTATGGCGACGTCCTGCTGGGCTATCGCCTGCAACCGACAGGCGGCAAAGCCGGCTTCATGTTCCGCGTCGGCGCCATGGCTCTGGTCGGCAAGGGCTTCTCCTTCTCCTCCAATGCGGATCCGGAGAAGATCGGCGTCATCCCCTGGGGCTACATCAGCTTCGGCGCGTCGTTCCTCTAGTGCGCGCGTAGCTGCGCCGCGGCGTCAGCCGGCGCCGCGGCGTCAGCCGGCGCCGCGGCGGGCGGCCGGGTACACTCGGCCGCCATGAGCTCCGCGGAGTGGCGTTTCACCCACAAGGACGGACGACCCTACTAGCGGACCGCACGCGCCCTGCGGGCCCACGCTTTGCACGCCGACGGCGTTCTGTTACGCCCCGGCCATGAGCGAAAACCCGGTGAGCTTCGAACTGTCCCGCGACGTCGCCGTCGTGCGCATGGACGACGGCAAGGCCAACGCGCTGAGCCCTGCGATGCTGGACGGCCTGGACGAAGCGTTCGGGCGGGCGACGAAGGAGGCCAAGGCAACGGTCCTGGTAGGGCGCGAAGGGCGGTTCTCGGCCGGCTTCGATCTGCGGCACATGATGGCCGGTCCGGCCGAGGCGCGCGCGCTGCTCACGCAGGGCGCGGACGTGCTGATGAAGGCCTACGGACACCCGCAGCCGCTGGTCGTAGCGTGCACCGGGCACGCGCTGGCGGGTGGCGCGCTCCTGGTGCTGACCGGCGACGTGCGCATCGGCACGCTGGGCGAGTTCAAGATCGGGCTGAACGAAGTCGCCATCGGCATGCCGCTGCCGATCCTGGCGCTGGAGATGGCGCGCGATCGACTGGCGCCGAAGAAGCTCACCGAGGCCACGCTCACCGCACGCCAGTACGCACCGCCCGAAGCCGTCCAGGTGGGCTACCTTGACGAGGCGCTCGAAGCCGATGCCGTGCTGCCCGCCGCGATGGAGCGCGCAAAGCAACTCACCCAGCTCTCTGGAACGCCCTTCGCCGCCAGCAAGCGCGGCCTGCGCGGTGGAACGATCCAGCACATCCGCGACACGCTGGACGCGAACCTGCGCGAGTTCGGCGCGTAGGCGTCAGGGCCGCGAAGGTCGGGCGCGTCCTGCCGTGACGCGAGGGGCCGGCTACTTGCCGCACGTATGGCCATGCCCGCAGTGGTTGCTGCAACAGTCGCCGTTCTGGTAGCAGCTGGCGTCCTTCGGCTTGCAGCACGTGCCGTTGTCGGGGACCGTTCCGGAAGGACACGCGCAGGAACCACCCTGGCAGGTCTGGCCGCCCGAACACTTCTTGCCGCAGCCCCCGCAGTTGTTGCCGTCCCTGTTGGTGTTCGCTTCGCAGCCGTTTGCCTTGTTGCCGTCGCAGTTGGCGTAGCCGCTGCTGCACTGCGGGTTGCACGTTCCGTTGCTGCAGGAGGTGCTGCCGTACTGGTTTTTGCAGGCCGTGTTGCACTTGCCGCAGTGGGCAGTGCTGGTCAGGAGGTCGGTCTCGCAGCCGTCGCTGGTCCCGTTGCTACAGTCGCCATAGCCGGGGTTGCAGGTGATGGCGCACTTGCCGGCAACGCACGCGGCCTTGCCATTCGTGCTGTTGCAGACCGTGTTGCAGCCTCCGCAGTGCGTGGCGTCGGTCGAGACATCCTGCTCGCAACCATTGGCGGTGTTGCCGTCGCAGTCGGCCCAGCCCGCGTCGCACTTGGTGTAGCCGCAGGTGCTGCTGCTGCAGGTTAGCGCGGCGTGCTGCACAGTAGCGCCGCAGTCATTGCCGCAGAAGCTGCAGTTCTTCGCGTCCGAGACCAGGTCGGTCTCGCAGCCGTCGGACGCATCGCTGTTGCAGTCACCCTGGCCCACAGGGCAGTTGGAGACCTGGCACTTGCCCTGGTTGCACGCCCAGTTCGTGGCACCGCCCGACGCGGAGCAGTCGTCACCGCAGCTCCCGCAGTTGTGGGGATCGTTGGCAGTGTTCACCTCGCAGCCGTCGCTCGGGTCGTTGTTGCAGTCGCTGAACCCCGAACTGCAGCTCTGGATGTCGCACTGGCCACTCCCAGCACAGCCGGCGACCGCGTTGGGCAGGCTACACGCGGCGCAGGACGGCTCTGCGCAACCAAAGGATGGATCGTCCTTGGGAGGACAGCTCTCGCCGCAGAACTTCTGGTCGGGGGTGGGAAAGCAGTTCGGCTGGCCACCGCTGCCCGCAACGCCGCCGCCGTCTCCGGCCGCCCCGGCCATCCCTTCGAGTCCCGCATCCGGCGGGGAGCCGGTGCCCGTCGCCTGGGTGTTGACGCTGCAAGCGGCCAGGCCGCCGCAGACCACCACGAGAAGCCAGGGAAAGCGACACATAGTGCCAAGCGTACTACGGCGCACACCTCGCCGACACCGTCCTCGGCCAGGGCAGCCGCGTTTGTCCGACCTACGCTCCCTGCGCGTGTTGGGGTGGCGACGCTATACCCGCGTCGCCCCGGGTGCAGGAGAGGCAGGGTCCGCGAAAGGTCTCGAAGCCCGCGTGGCAGACGACGAGATCCTTGCCGTCGCACGTTACCCCTTCGCCGTCCGGACAGGCCGCGCTCGGATGGTTCGAGACCGCACAGAACACGTCCCCGGCATTGTCGACGCAAACGCTCGGCGCCTTGCACGGCACGCGAACCCATTGGTTGGCACCAAACATCTGATCGACGCCAGGCTTGGGGCAGGTGACCATCGTGTTGCCTTCGCAACGCGATCGATCGTGCGTGGGATGGCATGGTTTGCGGCAGCTCACGAGGCACCCGACGGCGATCAGGCTGGCGAGACCGACGGACAGTTCCTTCATCACGGTTTTTCAATATCGTCTCCGGGACACGGCTGTCCAATGGCGCGCGCAGGTCGAAACCCCCGACTCGCACCGGCGTGGTTATGCTCGGGGCCATCCCGTGGCGCGCAAGCTCAACGACGCGCTCTACGCCAAGAACGGCACCTGGCAGCTTTTCACCGTGGGCGCACGCCCAACCACCGGGAATCGGGAACACAACGCGCCCAGCGCGCCGCCGTTCCGGATAGACTGGCAGTGCGATGGCGGCGATTGGTATTCCAGGACGCGTCGGGAAGGTGAGGGCACGGCGCACCGCGCCGTGGTTTCCGGTGCGGGCAATGCAGGTCGGCCTGCTCCTGTGTCTCGCTGCCGGGGCCGCCAACGCACGCGCCGGAGCCGTGTCGCCGTGGCCCGCGCGGTTCTACGCGGAAATACTGACCCCCCGCCCGACACGCTGGACGCCCGCGTTCGATGCCTACCACCGCGGCTTCTACGCGGTCGACAAGCGTGGCCTCTTGGCCGCGCTTCCGGTCTACGCGCGTGCCAGGGGCGTAAGGCTGCGGGCGCTTCTGGTGCTTGGGCCCGTGGGCGTTCTGTGGAGCTACGACGCGTTCACGTTCGTCGAGGAGCGGGGCCGCATTCGCGTGGTCGAAATCCAGATGCCCCACGCGCGCATCGTGCGGAAGCGCGCCGGGTGGATCACCCGAGGACAGCTCGAAAAGCTCGAGCGCACCGTCCGTTCGTCCAGCGTGGTGTCGGCGGCCGCGAGCGCCGACGACCTCCCGCGCGGTCGCCACGCCGAGTACCGGTACACTTTCCTGTTCGCGGACTTTCGCGACAAGGCGCCTCTCGCCTTTGCCGATCTGGAAGGCGCGAGCGACCGCGGCGCGGTTCGCACACTGCTCGCGCCGCTCGACACGCTCGACCGAAAACTCGACGAGACGTACACCATCGACCTCGGCCCCGACCTGCGCCCGTCCGAAAGGTCGTGGCAGGGTGGAGCGATCGGACTTGCGGCGACCCTGGCCGGCGACGAGTCGCGAGAGCTCGCGCGCGCTCTCCAGCAGGCTGGGTACTCGACGCTGACGACGACGCAGCTACAACTCGGTCCGGCGGTCGCGCTGTGGTACCGCCACTGGACCTTCGGCGGCTCGATCGACCTGGGGCTCAGTCGCAGCGCGCGCGGCCCGGAGGGCACCCGCTTCTCGATCCGGGAATGGGGCTCCAATTTCTACGGCGGCTACGCGCTGATCGACACGCTGAACCTCGTCGCATTCCCCGCGCTCGAGCTGGGCGCCCATGAGGCCGACGCTGGAATGGATCCACGGGCGCCGCCGTTCTTTTCTGCCCACTACTTCGGCGCTGGCAAGCGGATCGACATCCGCCAGGAATCGTTCATGGTGGGCGCGTCGCTGGGTTCTGACTACGAAGTGCCGTTCCGGAAACGGCTCGCAGGTAGGTGGGGAGTGATCTTCGGGACCCGCCTTGGCTACGTTCGAGGCTTCCCGCTGCCCTGGTCGGACGCAGACGGGCAACTCGACGGAGGTCCGCGCGTTTCCGGGTCCGGCGCGTTTGCACGATTCTGGGTCGGGTTGGTCGCGCCGTAGTGCTCTGGGTCACGCTTCCGCGCGCCGCAGGCGCTAGATGAGATCGAAACCGAGCCGGGCGTCGAGGGTGGGTAGGAGAAGGTGGCGCATGCTGTCGTCGAGACTTTGCGTGGCGGCGTCCACGGTCGACTGCGGAAGCGCGGTACCCTGATCCGCCGACGCAGTCGTGTGCGAGGCCAGCACGCCGGTCGCGCCGATACCCACGGCGAACACGATACGATCGGCGATCTGCGCCTGGTAGCCGAGCTCGACGAGCCACATCCGGGTCGTGGTCGCTACGGAATAGGCGCCGACGACGTCCGGACTACCGACCAGAACGCTCGTCGCGATCGCACCGCCAAGACGCACCTCCGCGTAGCCCGCATCGAGGTATACGCCCGTGTTGTGGAAGGGCCGGAGACCGACGACCGCGTGCCAACTCCGACCGTGTTGGTAGCCATGCGCCGCGAGCGCGCCCGTGCCCGAGTCGGTGCCCGTCGCCAGCGTAGCGGCGCGGGCTACGAAGCCGAGATAGCTCGACGGCAACCAGCCGTAGCCACCGCCCAGCCGCAATCCTCCGGGCGTCTCGAACCGCGCCTGCACCGATACGTCCACCGGCGCCCGCGTTGCGGCCTCGAGGGACAGCATCCACCCCGCGGTCGCGTCGCGATGCGGTCGCGGGCTGTCCGTCACACCGCGATCGCGCGCTGGGCCTCTGCTTCGCCACCCGATGGCCGGACCCGGAAACACGATCGGAGGCGACGGCGGGCTGACAGACGGAGGCGACACCGGACTGACAGTCGGAGGCGGGGGCGGGTACGCCGGGGCTTCAGAGAACGAGTCTCTCCGCAGCGACGGGAACGCCCGCGTCGCTTTCGGCGACGCGGAGATGTCCAACGCGGCTGCTGACCCAGTGTCCTCGACGACCGCGAAGCTCGCGCGCCCCGTAGGTACGGGGCCGCTCGCGCGCGCTGCCTGGGCCAACGCCATCCCCAGCAGCAGGGAGAGCAACCCAACCGATCGAGAACCGGGCATCTACTCCAGACAACGGTCCACCGGGGGAGCTCGATAAGGGCCGTTGGGCCGGAGCAGACCCAGCGCCCAGGCGCGACGACGTTTCAGCTCGTCAGGAGCCACACGCCGGCGAAGATGCCGGCGAGCAGGGCGACACCGAGCCCCACCACGCGAGGGGCGGAGGGGTGGGCGGTTCACTCGACTGCTGACCGACAGCTGCGCCAGCTGCCCACCACCGGCGCGCGCACGGATTCGCCCCGCCGGTCAGCAGCGCGGACGGCCGACCAGGCCAACAAGAAGAGCGCATTGGACCGGAGTCCAATGCGCTCAAAAGTCAGCGATCAAGTCGAGTCAGATGACGCGGACGTGCTCGGCGCGGGGACCCTTGGGGCCCTGGCCTACATCGAACGACACTTTCTGTCCCTCTTGCAGCTGGTCGAACGACGTGCCTTCGACGGACGACTGGTGGAAGAAGACGTCGTCTCCACTGCCAGTCGAGATGAATCCGAAGCCCTTGTCGGTGAGACGCTTGATTGTACCTTCAGCCATTTTTTTCACATTCTTTCGAAGCGCCAACTCGGCGCATGCTCGATGGACGGCCCAAGTGGCCGCCAATCGAGTAAGCCCCTCTTAAGCCCTGTCGAGCCCGGAGTAAAGGCGCGCGGGCATGGCGTGGGCGTCCGACCCGGCGCTGGCCCAGCTGTAGTGTCCACCGGTGGGCCTGTCTTTCATCTGGATCGGGCTTCTGTCCGGGAGCTCGACGCGGGCCCCGCCCTTTCCGCCGAGGATGATCGTGCGTCGGGAGAAAAGGGGCGAAATCGGCTAACTTCGTGTTCATGCCGTTTCCTCGCTCCGATGCCGTCTTCGTTCCCAAGGTCAGCTGGACCGCCAACAACGCCCCCACTGCGGTGAGCTACGGCGCGCTGGTGGGAACACCGACGACGATTCTGTTGCTGCCGCGCTCCGGCACCGAGACCGCGGGCTTCACCCTACGGTTGCAGTGGACCCAGGGCGCCGCGACCGTGGACGACATCGCCGCCATGGTCGCGGACGCGAACCAGCCGGTCGCCGCCATCGAAGCCGCGCTCGTACAGAGCCTGCCTGAATGGCAGACCCGCTGCGTCTTCCCTGTCGCGCAGCTGACGCGCTTCGAGATCTTGAAGGGCTGGAAGCTGTGGCTCGGCGTCTCGGCCGTCCTGCAGCTCGGTGCCGAGCCAGCCGTGGCCCTACGCGTGCCGAACAAGGCGCATCTCGGCGAGCTGCGCCAGACGTACGCGGGACGAGCAAAAGTCTGAGCGCTGCCCCGCAACGTGACGCGCAGACGCGGAGACGGTGCCACGCTGAAGCGTGGCGCGCAGCACAGCGACCCCGCGAAGGCGGCGTCAGCGCGCGTCGAGCAGATCCGCCAGCGCCGCCGCGAGCACCTTGGTCGACGCGACCAGGTCGTCGACGACCACGTACTCGTCGACCTGATGGGCGAGTTCGAGGATGCCGGGCCCGTAGGCGACGGTGTGCTCGATACCGCCGAGGCGGGCGAAGTGCTTCTGATCGTACGTGCCGGGGCTCGCGATCTGCTGCGCAGCCCGACCGAAGACCCCCTGCACTGCGGCATCGAGAGCGCGCACCAGCTCCGAGCCCTTTGGGGTCTGCACGGGATGCACGACGAGCAGGTCCTCGAGCACGTAGCGACGTTCGGGGTTCTCGCTCTCTGCGCGCTCGAGCAGCGCGACGACCTCGCCCTTCGCCTGCTCGAAGCCTTCTTCCAGAAGGAAGCGCCGGTCGACGATGGCTTCGGCGCGGTCGGCGACGCACGGCGTCTGCGGCCACTGTCCGGCCTGCCCGCCCTGGATACTGTTCACGTTGATCGTCGCGCGGCGCGCGTCCGGAGGCACGACGGGCATCGACGTCGTGCGGCCGGAGAGCGACGGCACCAGCTCTGTCCGCACGCGCTCCACGAAATGCGCGATATGATCGATGGCGCTCGACCCGATGAACGGCATGCTGCCATGGGCGATACGCCCATGCGCCACCACGCGGAACCAGTACACCCCGCGATGACCGATGCAGACGCGATCGGGATCGAGCGGTTCGGGGATGATCGCGTAGTCGGTGTTGTCGCTGGAGACGAGCCCCCGCTCGCACAGCCACGCCACGCCCGCCTCGCCGCCGCTCTCCTCGTCGGCGGTCCCGCTCAGGTCGATGCTGCCGCCGAGCGTGGCGCCGGCGCGCCTCAGCGCTTCCACGGCGTACACGGCCGCCGCAATCCCGCCTTTCATGTCGGCGGTGCCGCGACCGTAGAGCCTGCCGTCGCGAAGCACCGCGGCGAACGGATCGACGCTCCACCCTGTCCCCGGCGGCACTACGTCGAGGTGCCCATTGAGGTGCACGCGCGGCCGATCGCGCTCGCCGCGCAGCCGGCCGATCACGTTGACGCGCGGGTGCTTGTCGGTGTGCTCGAGCCGTCCTTCCGCTTCGTGGTAGCTGACCTCGAAGCCGAAGCGTGAAAGCTCCGCCCCGAGCACTTCAGCGCACTCGCGGTAGCCTTCCCCGGGCGGATTCACGCTCGGCACGCGCACCAGCCGTGCGCAGAAATCCACGAGCTCGTCGCGCGCGGCGTCGACCTCGGCAAAGGCGCGATCGATCAGTCGCTCACCCATCGGCCCGGGCGAGACGCGCCCGCTCCCCCCACATCAAGACGAGGTAGACGACGCCGGCAATGATGAAGCCGATGAACCAGGCGTAGTCGTACAGGTGGCTCCAGAAGAAGAGCTTCTTGCCGGTGACGGCGCCGATGAAGCCGGGCACGTTCGGCAACACGCCGAGCACCAGGGCTATCAATCCCTTCGGGTTGTAGCCGCCCGAATAGTAGTACTGGCCTTCGTTCCGGTAGAGGTCCGGCACGTCGAGCTTCATGCGGCGCACCAGGAAGTAGTCGGCGATCAGGATGCCGCCTATGGGGCCGAGCAGCGCCGAGTAGCCGATGAGCCAGGTGAAGATGTATCCGCTCGGGTCCGAGTACAACCGCCACGGCATGATCAGGATCCCGACGATGGCCGTGATGAAGCCGCCCGTCTTGAACGAGATGTGACGGGGAGCGAGGTTGGCGAGGTCGTTGGCGGGCGAGACTACGTTGGCCGCGATGTTGGTCGACAGCGTGGCAACGCTCAGCGCGATCATCGCAGCCGCCACCAGCAGCACTCCTCCCAGCTTGCCGATGAGGAGCACGGGATCCCAGATGGCCTTGCCGAAGATGATGACGGTCGCGCTCGTTACCGCGGACCCGATGAACGCGAACAGCGTCATGGTCGGCGGCAGACCGATTGCCTGGCCGACGATCTGGTCCTTCTGGCTCTTCGCGTAGCGGGTGAAGTCCGGAATGTTCAGGCTGAGCGTCGCCCAGTAGCCCACCATGGCGGTCAGCCCCGGGAAGAACACCGCCCAGAACTGGCCCGAGGTCTTGAACTTGTCGCCCTGCTCCAGCATCGGGCCGAACCCGCCCGCGCGCAGGTACGCCCAGAGCAGCAGCGCGAGCCCACACAGGATCAAGAACGGCGCGGCCAGGGTCTCCAGCCACTTGATGCTCTCGGTGCCGCGCCAGATGAAGTACACGTTGATCAGCCAGAAGGCGATGAAGCACGCGAACGGGACCGTGCCTGGCCAGAACGCATTCGGATGGCCGGCGGGCAGCCCAGGTATGAGCGTGGTCATCAGCTGGAAGATCGCCCAGCCGCCGATCCAGGTCTGGATGCCGAACCAACCGCAGGCGACGAACGCGCGCAAGAGCGCGGCGACGTTCGAGCCGAGCACGCCGAATGAAGAACGGGCCAGCACCGGAAACGGGATGCCGTACTTGGTGCCGGCGTGGGCGTTGAGGATCATCGGCACCAGCACGATCAGGTTGCCGAGCAGGACCGTGAGGTTCGCTTCCCACCAGCTCATGCCCTGCTGGATGAGGCTCGACGCCAGCATGTAGGTGGGGATGCACACGCACATCCCGACCCACAGCGCCGCGATGTTCCAGCGGCCCCAGGTACGCTGCTCGGGCGCCACGGGAGCCAGATCCTCGTTGAAGCGCGCCTGCGCCTTGATCTGCTCGAGCTCTTCGACCGTGAGCCCCACCAGGTTCGCCATGGCGGACGACAATAGACTGGATCGCCGCCGGGCCCAAACCGACCGGCAACCCAAGGACCCGCAGTGCAGCTGGGTCGTACGCGACAAAGGAGGAGATACCATGAAGTTCCGCGTTGTCGTGCCCGCATCCCTCGCCGCACTGACCGCTCTCTCCGCAACACCACGCGCGCACGCCCAGACGAGGAGCGCGCAGAAGGTGGACCGCGGCTACATCTACAAGTTCATCGACGACCCACTGGCAGCGGAGGGTGCGGCTGCAACCGGCTGGGTGCTGAAGCTCCACACGCCCGCGGCGCGCAGCCTGCTGATCCGCCCGCGCGCGTCGTTCGTGATGGAGATGTTCAAGTCGGTCGAGAAGCTCTGACGGGAGCCCGGCAGGACCACCCGGGAGCGCCGCTCGCCGCTAGCCGCCCGGCACGCGCGCGTCGTGGATCGCTTCGGAGAGCTGTTCCAGATCGAACGGCTTCTGCAGGAAACCCGCCGCGCCCTGTTCCAGCAGCTCCTGGGCGCCACCCTCCACGGTGAAGCCGGAGCTGATCAACACGCGGACAGACGGATCCAGCTCGCGCAGAGCGTAGAACGTCTCGCGACCATTCTGCTTCGGCATCACCAGATCGAGAATCACGAGATCGATGTCCGATCCGCTCTGACGGAACCGCTCGACCGCCTCGAAGCCGTCGGTGCAGGTCGTCGCGGAGTGACCGAGCTCTTCCACCAGCCGGGCCAGCACCCGGCGCACCACAGGCTCGTCCTCGACCACCATGATCCGGAGTCCGCCGGTCCCGGACTCCAGAGGACGTGAGCCGCGGCGGCGGACGCGTTCTCCCCGGGTCTCGGGCAGGAAGAGCTCGAAGCTCGTGCCCGCGCCCGGGGCGGTGGTCACGGCAATGCCTCCGCCGTGGCTTCGCAGCGTGCCGTAGACGCTGGCCAGACCCATCCCAGTGCCCTTTCCGGGGGCCTTGGTCGTGAAGAACGGCTCGAACATGTGCTTGCGGGTCGCCTCGTCCATGCCCTCGCCGTCGTCCACGACGCTCACGGACACATACGCTCCGGGCTCAACGTCGTGACCCAGGGCGCGTGCTTGTTCCGCATCGAGGTGGCAGCGCCGCGCCCCGAGCTTCAGCGTTCCCCCGTCCGGCATCGCATCGCGGGCGTTCAGGGCGAGGTTCAAGAAAGCGTTCTGCAGAAGCGATGCGTCGCCCAACGCATGCAGCGGTCCGGACGCTAGATCGAGCTCGATGTCGATGCGCTTGTCGATGCTACGGCGCAAGAGCTCCACTGCGTCCGAGAGCACCTCGCCGACGTCCACGACCTCCCTGCGGTACTGACCCTTGCGCGCGAACGCGAGCAGCTTTCCGGTCAAGTCCGCGGAGCGCAACGCGGCCTGGGCGATCTGCTCCGCCCAACCGCGAAGAACGGGTTCATCGAGCCGCCCTGCGAGTAGATCGGCGGCCGCCAGGATACCCGTAAGCTGGTTGTTGAAGTCGTGGGCCATGCCCCCCGCGAGCTGGCCGATCGCGTCCAGCTTCTCGGAATGCCGCAGGCGCGTCTCGAGTTCGAGGCGCTCGGTGACATCTCGCAGGTTCGTCACCAGGCCGTCGATTCCGGGCACATCGAAGTACGCGGTGACGGTTCCCTCGAAGACCACGTAGTCGCCGCTGCTGGTCCGCGCGCGCATGTCCTTCAACGCGATCGGGCGTCCGGGCTGGTCCGCCGCGCCCTGGTACGCTTCCAGGACCCGGGACAGGTCCGCGGGGTGGACCAGATCCATCGGCAGCTGCCCGAGCAGATCGCTTGGCTCGTAACCGTATCTGCGCACGGAGGGGCTTGCGTATGTGAAGCCCCGCGTCGGGTCCGCGATCAACGTGACGTCCACCGAGCGCTCGGTGAGAGCGCGGAAGCGCGACTCGCTCGCGCGGAGCTCCCGCGTCCGCTCGGCGACCTCGACTTCCAGCCGGTCCCGCGCGCCGCGCAGGGCAGCCTCGGCGCGCTTGCGGTCGGTGATGTCGCGGGAAAATTCAGAGAAGCCGACGATCTTCCCGCCGTCGAGCACCGGATTGTACCGCACCTCGAAACTGCGAAGCCCGTCGGGGGTCGGCTGTTCGATTTCCACGGTGAAGCGCTCGCCGCTCAGCACGCGGCGATGGAAGTCGTCCCACATGGCACGCACTTCGGGATCGTCGAGCAGCTCATGCGGCTTGAGCCCCGGCCGCATCTCGATGCCAAGGACGTGCCGCATGAGGTTGGCGTAGGCTGAATTGAAGAACAGCGGACTGCCGGTCGTGTCGCTGAACAGGATGAAGTCGTCCGTGTTCTCCAGCAGCGCCAGCAGGTTCGCATGGGCCTTGTCGACGGGTTGCGTTGCGCCATCGGGCGTCCCCACCCCATCCGCGTGGATGTCGCCCCCGCTCCCAGATGAAAAGGAGTTCGGCTCGGACATGGTCTTCCTATTGTACCGTCCCGCGCGCTGAGTCGAGCCCGACGGCGTGACGGGGACTATTTTCCGCCCTCCGGCCGCCCCGAAGCACCAAGCCGCTCCCGGACAATCGCCGCCAGCTCCGGCTTGACAACCTTGCCGACCGGATTGCGTGGCAGCGCATCGAAAACGACGACGCGCTTCGGCACCTTGTAGGCGGCAATGCGCTCCTTGGCCCAGGCCCGCAAGCGGCTCTTCCTCGACCTCTGCGGCGCGCCCCGGTCGGGGAATGACGGCCGCCACGGCGATCTCGCCCCAGGTCTCGTCGGGCAGCCCCACCACCGCCACGTCCGCGACGGCCTCGTGCTCGCGCAGCACTTCCTCGATCTCGAGCGCGCTCAACTTGTAGCCGCCGCTCTTGAGGATATCCACGCTGGTACGCCCGAGGATCTTCGCGTAGCCACCCGGAAGCCAGGTCGCCGTGTCGCCGCTTTTGAACCAGCCGTCCGTAAAGGCTTCGCGCGTGGCCTCGTCGTTGTTGTCGTAGCCCTTGAACACTCCGGGCCCGCGGATCCAGATCTCTCCGCTCTCGCCCGGCGCCACGTCCGTGCCGTCCTCGCCGACGATGCGGATCCGCATGCCGGGCAGCGGGCGCCCGCAGCTTCCGGGACGCCGCTCGCCGTTGACCGGGTTGGTCATACCGACGCCGATCTCCGTCATTCCGAAGCGCTCGAGCGGATAGTCGCCCGTCAGCGCGCGCCAGCGTTCGCCCACGGTCGTCGGCAGCGCCGCCGAGCCGCTGGTGACCAGGCGCAGGTGCGCGGCGTTCTGCGTCCAGCGTGCCCGGGTCGCCCGCGTCGGCCGCATCGAGCGCGTCGAGCAGCTTCTTGTGCATGGTCGGCACGCCCATCAGCACCGTGGACTCGCCCATGGCGTCCCACAGCCGCGCCGCATCGAAGCGCGCCAGCATGCGCGTCTTGCCACCGGCGAGCAGCGACGTGAAGAGCGCTATCCCGAGCCCGTGCAGGTGGTGGAGCGGCAGACTATGCAGCAGCGTGTCTTCCGCGCGACCACTTCCACGCCGAAGCGAGCATGCGAGCCGTCGCCGCCAGGTTCTCGTGCGTGATGAGCGCGCCCTTCGGCTTGCCGGTGGTGCCGCTGGTGTACAGGATGAGCGCGGTGTCGTCGTCCGCGCTGTCCGCCGGCTCGGCGCGCTCGGCGTGGGCGCGGAGCTCCTCGATAGAGCAGCACCGCGCGATCGCCCGCGTAGGGCGCCACGCGCGGGGCAAGCTCCTCCGAAACGACGATCGCGCGCGCGCCGGATGTCTCCACGAACCAGCGCTGCTCGGCCTCGGGGTGCAGATGGCTCAGCGGCACCAGCGTCGCGTCCGCCAGCACGCCGCCGAAGAACGCTTCCACCCACCCCGAGCCCTGCGTCACCAGCATCGCCACGCGCTTGCCGGACAGGCCCCGTGCCCGTAGCGCCCCCGCCACACTCGCGGCACGCCGCCCGATCTCCGCGAAGCTCACCGCTTCGACGTCGTCGTGGATGGCGATGCGCGCGTCGTCCGCCGCCGTCAGATCGAGAAAGCGCAAGACCAGGCTGCTCCTCATGACCGGAAGGTCATGCCCTCGCCCGGGCGAGCTGGCAAGCCGTCAGACTACGCCGGCCAGGAGCAACGCGCCGATCACGGCGAACACGCCCGCAGCCACTTTCTGCGTCAGCGCCGGCGAGAGCAGCTTGCCGGCGCGGTTACCGACGAAGACAGCGATCGCCGTCACGGACCAGAGCGCGAGGGTCGACGCGAGCAGTATCGTCAGCCAGGCGTGGTACTTCGCCTCGAAACCCGCCGTGCCGATCTGCGTGAGGTCGCCCCACTCCGCGACGAACACCACGGCGAACACGGTCCAGAGAGCGCTCCAGAACCCCGCCTTCTCTTCGGCCTTCGTATCCGGCTCGTCGCCTTCGGCCTTCTTGAGCCACATGACCAGCGCGCAGCCGAGGAACAGCAGCCCCGCCCCGACGTGGACCACGTGCTCCGGCAGCTTCGCGAGCAGCGAACCGGCGCCGACCGCGATCAAGCTCTGCAATGCGAGCGCCAGCGCCGCGCCAAGGAACACCGGCAGCGCCCGGTGCCGCGACGCCAGCACCATGGCGGAAAGCGCAGTCTTGTCCGGCAGCTCCGCCAGGAAGATGACGCCGAACACGCTGAAGAAGAGCTGCAGACTCATTGGATGACTACCGCGTAGCCCGGGCGAAGCTGGGAGACTAGGCTCGCGAGCGCCCATGCTTCATCCCGCTGGCCCGCTGCTGTTTGCGCTCGCGCTGGTGTGCTGGGCTGCCGGCGCGGCAGCGCATGTGCTTCCGCGCAGCTACTGCACGGTCCGGACGGCGCCGGGCGGCATCGACGTGAGCGTCGAGACGGCCGGGCACCTGCTCGCCGCTCCGCTCGGCCTGTCATCGCGCCACCCGGACGAGAAGGTGCTGCGCGAAGCCATTCCGCGCTTCGTGCAGCAGATCGAGGACCACGTGCAGGCGCGCACTCCGGCCGGCGCGTGCACGGTCAAAGCCGATCCTGCCGAGGTGATCCACGACCAGGGCGAGCCCGCGCTCCGGGTCATGCTGCACTTCGGCTGCCCGACAGGGCCGGTCACGCTGCATAACAGCTGGCGCTTCGACGTCGATCCTTCCAGCGAGACCGTCTGCGCGATCAACGGCTCGGCCTGGGTGTTCCGGCCCGGGATGGCCGAGCGCGTGGTCGGCACGCCGCCGACACTCGGCCAGGTGCTCTCGAACTTCGTGGTGCTCGGCATGAAGCACGTCGAGAGCGGCATCGACCACATCCTGTTCGTGATCGGGCTGCTCCTGGCGGCGGCGCTCGCCACGCGGCAGCAGAGCCTCGGCAGCGCGACGCGCGCGGTAGCCGGCGTGGTGACGGGCTTCACGCTCGGCCATTCCATCACGTTGATCGCCGCCGGGCTCGGCGTGGTGCGCCTGCCGTCGCGCTTCACCGAGAGCGCCATCGCGCTCAGCATCGTAGTGGTGTGCGTGGAGAATATCGCGCGTCACGAGATCCGCGGCCGCTTCTTGACCGCCGCTCTGTTCGGCCTGGTGCACGGCTTCGGCTTCGCGTCCGTGCTCGCCGACATCGAGCTGCCGAGCCGCGGGACGGTGCTCGCGCTGGTGTCGTTCAACGTCGGCATCGAGCTCGCCCAGCTGATCGTCGTCGTAATCGCCTTCCCGCCCCTCGCCCTCGCTTCTCGCCGGCCCTGGTACAGAAAACGCGTCCTTGTCCCGCTCTCGGCCGCAGTCGCGCTCGTCGCCGCGGTATGGTTGGTCAAACGCGCGCTGGGGCTCGACTTCCTGCCCTGGCTCGGCAGCTAGCGGCGCTGCCCGACTGTGCCAACCGGCTGGCACACTTCCAGCGCGCTTCCGCTGGAAATCCCGACCGACAAGACATCTCCGAGGGGCACGGATCTTGCTGCGATTGTCGCGGCGGGAGACACCGATGAAGAGACAGCTAGCGATAGGAATCCTTGGGGCCGGGACGCTGGCGCTCGGCCTGTTCCTGGGCGTGGCGTGCTCCACGACGCCGGCGCCGCACGACACGACACGACACGACGAGCGTGCTGCGCTCGGATCTGCCGCGCAACAACAGCCCCGCCGTGGACGCCGCCGACTACCAGTCGTTGATTGCCGGGAACACCGCATTCGCGTTCGACCTGTACGCGGAGCTGAGCAGCGGCGAAAACGACAACATCACTCGCGAAGCCCCTGGAGGCGCTGGGCATGACGGACGCTTTCGGAGCGGCCGACTTCAGCGGCATCACCAGCACGCCGCTTCATATCCGGGACGTCCTGCAGAAGGCGACCATCAGCGTCGACGAGTCGGGCACCGAAGCGACCGCCGCCACCTCCATCGAGTTCGCCGACGCAGGCGCACTGCTGAATCCGCTGGATTTCAGTGTGGACCGCCCGTTCTTGTTTTTCGTCCGCGACGAGAACGGCACGCTGCTGTTCATGGGCCAGGTGACGAACCCGGCGAGCTGATCGGAGCCGCACCGGCGCCGCGATCCGTAGTACCCTGGGTGCATGGGACGCGCTCGGGTGGGCTTTGCTCTGGGGATAGTGTTGGTGATCGGGCTTTCGGCGGCGCCGGCTCTCGCCACGGATTTCTACGTGGATCCGGTCCACGGCAGCATGTCGGGCGACGGCAGCAAGGCCAAGCCGTGGAAGACGCTCGAAGCGGTGGTCGCCGCCAATCTCATCGAGAGCCAGAAGTGGAAGACGCTGCCCTACGCGGCCGGCGACACACTGGTCGCGAAGAACGCCGGCGCGCCGGTGAAGGCGGGCGACACGGTCTACCTGATGAGCGGCTACCACGGCGCGGTCACGCTGCAGGGCTACTACAACACTTCGCCCATCACGATCGCTGCCGCGCCCGGGCAGAAGCCGGAGCTATCACGGGTGCTGATCCAGGCCGGGAAGAACTGGAAGGTCTCCGGTCTGTACGTGAGCCCCGGGTACGCGCCCACCTACAACCGACAGACCATGTTCACGATCGAGAGCCACAACTACCAGGGCCCGGTCTCGGACGTCGTCGTCGAGGGCTGCACGCTGCAGTCGAAAGCCGACGTTTCCGCGTGGACGGCAAGCGACTGGGATCAGCTCTCGGCCAATGGCTTTTCGGTCGGCGGCAGCCACATCACCATCCGGGGAAACCACCTGAAGAACGTCAACTTCGGCATCAGCGTGGGCGCGTCCGACTCGCTCATCGAGCACAACGTCGTGGACTCGTTTGCCGGCGATGGCATGCGCGGCCTCGGCGACAACACGGTGTTCCAGTACAACCTGGTCAAGAACTGCTACGACGTGAACGCCAACCACGACGACGGCTTCCAGTCGTGGTCCGTCGGGGCGAACGGCGTAGGCACGGGCCAGGTGACGGGCATTGTCCTCCGCGGCAATACCATCATCAACTACGAAGACCCGAAGCAGCCGTTCCGCGGCACGCTGCAGGGCATCGGCTGCTTCGACGGCACCTACGTCGACTGGGTCGTGGAAAACAACGTGATCATCACCGACCACTGGCACGGCATCACGTTCCTTGGCGCGAAGAATGTTCACGTCATCAACAACACCGTCATCGATCCGAACACGACGAAACCCGGCCCGCCTTGGATCGACATCGGCAACCACAAGGACGGCACGCCGCCAGTGGGTTGCATCGTGCGCAACAACCTCGTCACCGACCTGAACCTGGCCTCGAGCGGCGTGACCGAGGATCACAACATCATCGTCAAGGACTACTCGTTGTTCTTTGTCGATGCGGCGGGATACGATCTGCACCTTGTGCCGACCGCAAGCGCGATCGACCAGGGCTCCCCGGATCTGGCGCCCCCCATCGACGAGGAAGGCATTCCACGGCCAGAGGGCGCGGGGTTCGACGTGGGCGCCTACGAGTGGCACGACCCGAGCGTGACGCCGCCCGATGGCGGGCCCGGCTCTGGAGGCAGCGTCGGCACGGGCGGCAGCGGCGGCGCGGGCGCGGGCGCGGGCGGCGCGGCGCCGGACGGCGGGTCCAGCGGCGGAAGCCCCGGGAACGGCGGCGGCGCGGCCGGCGCCAGCTCCAGTGGAGCCACCAGCGGCGACACGGGCGGCTGCGGCTGCCGCACCGCACCATGCCAGAGCCCGGCTCCGGCGTGGTTCGCGCTGCTGTTCGCCGCCGGCCTCGCGACGCGACGCACCCGAAGCCGGCAGACGTGACGGGCGCTACTTCTCGAGCACGCTGCGGATGACCTCGATGAACTGGTCGGGGTGATACGGTTTGGGCAGGAAGGCTGCCAACCCTTTCCCTACGAAGCGGCTGGTCGCGTCCTGCGTGTCGTATCCGCTGCTGAGGATGACGCGCAGCCCGGGCCGCGTCTGACGAAGCCGGCGGAAGGTCTCTTCGCCACTCATGTGCGGCATCGTCATGTCCAGCAGCACGAGGCGGAGGTCCGGTCGCTCCCCGGCGATGCGCAGCGCTTCTTCGCCATCCGCCGCGAGCAGCACGTCGAAGCCCGCCTGGACCAGGATCCGCCGGGCCAGCGTGCGCACGCCCGCCTCGTCGTCGACGACCAGGACCGTTCCGCGGGAGGTCCACCCGGATAGCGATTGGGCCTTCTCCGCCGCGGTCGGGGCGGGAGCCTCCGACACGGGGAAGAACACCATGAACGAGGTCCCGCGCCCCACTTCCGAAAGCACGCGCAGGGCGGCGCGGTGTCCGTGGACGATCCCGAGCACGGCGGCGAGGCCGAGTCCCCTTCCGGTGAACTTGGTCGTGAAAAAAGGATCGAAGATCTTCGACCGCGTCGCGGCATCCATGCCTCCACCGGTGTCCGAGACCTCCAACCAGGTATAGAGTCCGGGCCCCGCATCGGCCCGGACATCCATGGAAGCCAGGTACTCGGCGGAGCACTGCGAAGTCCCGGTCTTGATCGAGATGCTGCCGGCGCTCTCGCCAATGGCGTCGGACGCGTTCGTGATCAGGTTCATCACGATCTGGCGGAACTGGGTTACGTCCACCTTGATCGGGGCGGCATGAGGGTCGAGGTCCCAGTGTAGAGTTGCGGTCTTGCTGATCGACACGTCGAGGAGCGTGCTCATCTCGCGGACGATCTGGTTGATGTCGACGGCGCGGATGACGAACCGTCCCTTGCCGGAGTAGGCCAACAGCTGCTTGCAGAGCTCCGCAGCGCGCTGCCCCGCCGTGGAGATCTCGCGCAGGCAGGCAGAAGCGGGGGATGCCAACTCGATCTGCGCACCGGCCAGCTCGGCGTTCCCGAGGATCGCGACCAGAAGGTTGTTGAAGTCGTGGGCGATCCCACCCGCGAGAACGCCGAGGCTCTCGAGCTTCTGGGCGTGGAGCACGCTGGCGTGCATCTTCTCGCGCTCGGTTTCGGCACGCCGTTGAGGCGTGATGTCGGTCCACACCTGGCCCGCGAGCTGTTCGGCGCCGAGCATGCCCGCATCGAAACGCTGCACCAGCAGGTGCCGGACCTGGCCGCCGGAGCCCAGCGAGCGCTCCGCGGACCGCTCCGGTTCGCCGGCTTCCACAACCGCCGCCGCTTCCGGAGAGAGCGCTTCGTCGGGAAGGAGCCCCACCGGATTCTTGCGAACGGGACCGAACCAGCGACAGAACGTCGTGTTCGTCAAGACGAAGCGCCCTCGGGAGTTGCGTACACAGACAGCGACCGGGAGACCGTCGACGGTGCTCTGCAGGCGCGCCTCGGCCTCCCGGCGCTGCGCATTCTCCGATCGGAGCGCGTCGACCTTCTCGGTCAGCATGGCAAAAGGAGACGGACGGTGCGCCTGCAGACGCACCATCAGAGCAGGCGCCCTGGAATCCGGTGCACCGAGCACTCCCGCGGACATCCGGCATCTGAGCCCCACCCCGCCGACGGCCAGCTCCGCGGCACCCGGGATGGGCGCGCTACTCCGCCAGGCCGCAGAAAGATAGCGCTGGAATTTCTCCATCCCGGAGACCACCAGCGAGCCGAGCTGTGCGCCTACGAGCACCGCGCGTTCGCGCTCGAGCAGCCGGCACGCCGGCGGATTGGCCTCGTGAATCGTCCCGTCGGCGCCGATGAGGAACGTGGCATCCAGAAGCAGCCCGAGCAGACGCTGCCGTTCCTCCAGTGCGCTAGGCCGGGCCGAAGTACTCGCGTCCATGGGCTGGCTCACCTGGCTGCGCGTTGGCCAGGTTCACGACGATGACGCATTCCGGATCGCCGCGGGCGATCGTGTTCTGGAGCTCCACGCGGGCGTAGCCGAGGTTGTCCGCGGTGATGGTGCCGAAGACGTTCGAGGTCATCATGCACAGCGAGTTGCGGTCGCGGACGTGCTCGCCAAACGGGCAGGCCCGGTTGCCGAGGATGATCCGGCTTTCCGTCGCGTCCATGAGATAGAAGTCGCCCTGGATACGACGCTTCAAGTCGACCAGCACGTCTGCGACGCTCTCCCGGTCGAGCTTTTCCACGCCGAGCGCGCTCCGGTACATGCCGTTGATCCAGTCGCCAACGCGTTGCCCGACGACGCTCACGAATCCGGCGGCCTCCTGCTCGCCGACCACCTCTTCTAGAGTGCCGGCCAACTCGCGGAGCAGAGTGCGGAGAAACAGATCGCGCTCGAGCACGATCGGCAGATGGCGTCTCACGTTCCCCCTCCCGCCCGACCCGCTAGAACCGTCGGACAACAGGAACGTAACCGGGATTCGTCACGGAGCAAGCGTTTCGTTCGAGCCGTGCCCCTGGCCTCTCCGCTAGTCGACTGCGGGTCCAGCGCTCTTGCGCCTGAGCAGGGCCACTCCCAGGGCCGCCATCAGCGCGCCGACCAGCAGCGGGATTGGCGCGATGCGGTGAGCGGCGGGTGGACCCCCATAGCGGAGCGCCAGGATCACCGAGCCGTTGTACACGGCGTGGGAAATCATGCCCGCGCCGAGCGAACGAGTGTAGAGCCGCACCAGGGCGAACCCCATGCCCAGGATGATCGTCCCGGCCACCTGCGTCGGCTCGAGGTGGAAGACACCGAACATGATACTCGGCACGATCACCGCGGCAGCCGTGGAGCCGCGCAGGAACGCGGACGTGAGCAACCCGCGGAACATGGCCTCTTCCACGACGCCCGGCACCACCGCCACGCAGAGCAGCATGCAGGTCAGCGTCAGAGGCGTCGCGTTGCGGGCTGCCTCGCCGACGACCCTGGCGGCCGTGACCTCGTTGCCCACGACGCGATGCACCAGCTCGCCCGCGAGATCCGCTAGCGGCGCCAGACCGAAAACGAGCAGCAGCGCGCCGCCCAGCTGCGCCGCGCGCGGGCGGGCGAACGGCAGCACGGTCCGCTTGGAGAACCTGAAGAGCACCAGGCACGCCACCAGCACGGCGACGATAGATAGCTCGTTGGCGAGCGTTCCGAGGGCGACCCAGCCGGCGTCCTTGACCAGCGGCGAGGACATCGGATCCTTCAGCAGCTGCGCGGGTTTGACCCCCGAGGCGATCGCCGCGTCCTGTGCAGCGAGGGCGACGCCGCCGCTCACCATGAGCATCAGGACCAGCGCCGCCAGCCAGATCAGCCAGGCGCCGAGACGCGTGGGCCTCCTGTCGTCGTCCAGGCCCGCCAGCCGGAGCTCTCGACCGGCCGGTTCGCTGCCTACATCCAGGCTCATCGGATTAGCCGCGCCTGCCTTCTATGCCGAATACCGAAGCCTGGAGTATCGTCGAAGAACAGACTGGTGGTCGACCCATGAAAGCGCTTTCCTCGATTCTTCTGGTGTGTCTCGCTGCCGGGTGCTCCAGCTCCCAGGCAGGTCCCGGCTCGCACGACCCGTATGGGGACGTCGGTTCCTTCTGCGAACAGTGGGGCAAGGCGGCGTGCAACAAGACGGTTGTCACCAACTGCTCTGCCGCATCGGCCGACAAGTGCGTCGCGACACAGAAGGAGTTCTGCCTCGCGCTGGTGTCGCCGAGCGGCTACTCGTCCAAGTTCGCGAAGCAGTGCATCCAGGCGGTGCACGACGCCTACGCGGACGCGAAGCTCACGGCGAGCGAGTACCAGGTGGTGACCTCGCTCGGGGCGCCCTGCGACCAGCTGGAAAAGGGACCCGGGGCCGAAGGCGCCAGCTGCACCGACGACAGCGGCTGCAATACGCTCGACGGGCTGCACTGCGTCATCCGTCCGGGCGACAGCAGCGGCGCCTGCTACGTACCCAAGGTCCAGGACGGCGGGTTCCCGTGCGACCAACCCGAGCAGACCTGTGCCACCGGCTTCTACTGCGACGGTTCGAACTGCCTGGCCCGGAAGGCCGCCAGCAAGGCGTGTTCCGACACCGAGCCGTGCGTCGAGACCGCGCTGTGTGTTTCGGGCACCTGCCAGGCGAAGGGCCAGACCAGCGACTCCTGCGTGGATGACTCCGACTGTCAGAGCAACATCTGCGCCATCGCTGCCGGCTCGGCGCAAGGCGTCTGCGTCGACAACATCATCCTCGGCCCCACCGAGCCGCTCTGCACGCACCTGCGCTGAGCCGCTGACGGGGCTCGCCGCCGTCAGGTTCCGAGCCGTCAGGTTCCGAGGGGCTGTGCGACCGGGGGAAGCTCGGGACCGCAGCACAACAAAGAAGCGGGCCGGAGCTCGAGGAGGAAGGAGCTCCGACCCGCCGTGGGGGGCCGAAAACGGCCGGTTTCAGGTCAGGGGGATGTGCCGACGCCTCATGGGCACTGGCCGTTGCTGTCGACACAGATCAACCCACCCGTGCTGCCGGTGCAGCAGGCCGGATTGCCGGTGTCGACAATCACGCTGCAGGCATTGCAGGGGCAGGTCGAGCAACCCACCGCAGGGGCGTAGTCCTGGCACTGACCCTGAACGCAGATCTTGTCGCGACCGCACTGCTGTCCGCAGTTCCCGCAGTTCAGGTTGCTCGTCTGTGTGTTGACACACGCGGTCTTCCCGTTGTTCGAGCAAGCCGTAAGCCCGCCTGTGCAGCCACCGGAGATGCAGCTGCCACCCTGGCATGATTGACCGTTGGTGCAGGCCTTGGTGCAGCTACCGCAGTGGTTGGGGTCGGAGCTCTCGTCCACGCACTGGTTGCCGCATTGGGTGAGCCCCGTGCGGCACACGCACTGTCCGCCGCTGCACATCTGGTCGGCGTTGCACTGGTTGCCGCACGTACCGCAGTGGTTCGCGTCGTTCTGCGTGTCGTAGCAGCGGTTGCCGCCGCAGTGCTGCGACCCTGTCGGGCACTGGCACTGGCTGTTCACGCACGCGCTGCCCGCAGCGCAGCGATTTCCGCACTGGCCACAGTTGTTCGGATCCGACGTGGTATCCACGCACTGTCCGTTGCACTCGGTCTGACCGCCCTTGCACACGCACCGGTTGGTCGCGCTGCACACCAGGCTCGGGTTGCCGCAGTTGGCGTCGGTCAGGCACTCCACACAGCGGCTGGCGGTCTTGTCGCAATAGGGCCGGTTGCCATTGCAGGTCGAGTTGTCCACGCACTGGACGCAGTTGTGCGTGGGCGCGCACACGCTGCGGAACTGGCTGGTGCAGTTCGCGTTGCCCAGACACTCCACGCAGAAGCCCTGCGAGGTGTCGCAGTAGGGCGTCGGCGCCGAGCAGGTTCCCGCCCCGGAACAGGTCGAGACGCACTGGTTCGTCGCAGTATCGCAGGCCAGGTTCGCGCTGCCGCAGTTGCCCGTGGTCAGGCACTGCACGCACTGGTGCGTGCCGGTATCGCAGTAGGGGTTCTGGCCGCTGCAGTCCGTGTTCGCGTTGCACTCCACGCAGGTGTGCGTGGAGGTGTCGCAGACCGTGCGGTTCTGGTGGTTCTGGCAGTTGGCGTCGCCCATGCATTCGACGCAGGCGCCCGACGCGATGTCGCAGTACGGCGCGTTCGGAGTGCACTGACCGCTGGAGGTGCAGCCGCTGGCCGTGCCGCCGGTGCCGCCCGTGCCGGTGCCGCCGGTGCCCGTTGCGCCCGTGCCGCCCGTGCCCGTTGCGCCCGTGCCGCCCGCGCCTGTGCCGCCCGTGCCCGTGCCGCTCGTGCCACCGGTCGCGCTTCCGTCGGCGCCGGCGCTACCGCCGGAGCCGCCTCCGTCTGCGCCACCGGTCGACGCGGTGATGCCGGCGTTGCTGGAGCTCCCGCAGCCGCTGACCAGACCGGCGGTCGTACAGCCCGCGATCGCTATCAATGCGAAGATTCTTGCTCGATTCACCATGGCGGTCCTTCTTTCGGAGGTTCAAATCAAGGAAGGGCGTCAACCGCCCTGGCATTCGTAGCTAATGCACTGACCGCTCGCGCAGTCGGCCGTGCTGGTGCACTCCACGCACAGGTGGAGCGGGCTGCAGTGGGGCTTGTCGGAGGTGCTGCAGTCGGGGTCGCCGAGACAGCGCACGCACACGCCGGCGGCGGTGTCGCAGTAGGGCGTGTCGGCGGCGCAGGTCGTGTTGTCCAGGCAGTGCACGCACACGCCCCGCGACGTGTCGCACAGCGGACGATCGCTGGACGTGCAATCGGCGCTCGTCGAGCAGTTGTCCACGCACTGTCGCGTCAGTGGATCACAGGTCTGACCTGAATCGCAGTTCGCGGGTCCGAGGCACTGCACGCAGGCGTGCGTCGCGGTGTCGCAGAAGTGCCCGTCGGCGCTCTCGCAACTGGACGAGTCGATGCACTCGACGCAGCTGTGGGTAGCGGAGTCGCACACGCCCATGCTGCAGTTCGTCGTGGTGAGGCACTGCACGCAGCGATGGCTCGACATGTCGCAGTAGCCCCGCGGCGACTGGCATTGGCTGTTGTCGCTACAGGCGTGTCCGCCCCCGGAACCGCCGCCGCCCCCGCTGCCACCGCTGAACAGCCCGATATCGCCCCCGCTGGAGCAGCCCGCGAGGAGTGCCAGGAGAAGGCCCGCGAAGAAGAGCAGGAAGGAAGAAGGTCGAGGGCGCATGCGAAAATGCCGTTCAACCAAGTAGTACCCGCACCCGGCGCCCAGCAGGCAGCGCGCCGTCGCCCCGATGCGGCGATCGCCGGACCGCCGTGGCTACCCGCCGTCGGGATCCAGGGCCATCTGGCGGGCCTCGTCCCGGGCAAAACCCTCGGGGTGCTCGGCCAGGTAGCGGCGCGCGGCGCGCGTCGCCTGGTCGCCCCGGCCCAGACGCTTCAAGGCGCGGAAGCGTTCGACGCGCGCGTCCTGCTCGAGCGGTGAACCGGGATAGCGCGCGAGCAGCTGGTTCAGTAGCGCCAGCGCGCGGGCGTTGTCGCCACGGCGTCGCGCGTCCATCGCCGCCTGGAACAGCTTGTTCTGCTCCGACAGGCTGCTGGCGCTCGACACGTCCGGCAGCTTCGTTCCGCCTGCGGTCTTCACGGCCGGAGCGGCCGCGGCCTGCTTCCTGGAGGCCACCGGGCTCTTCGCCGCCGCGGCCGCCGGGTCGCCTGCCTTGCCGTTGGCCGCCGGCTCGTTCTTCGCGGCGGGCGCCGGCTCGTTCTTCGCGGCCGCCCTGGGAACCGAGGACCAGCGGGCCCCGGCCCCGAGCAGCGTGCGCGAACCGTGCGAGTCGACCTGGACCTTGCCGTCACGCACGACAACGCGCGTCGTCGATTTCCCGGCAGCGTCGGGCTCGACGATCACCGTAAAGTGCGTCCCGTGGACCGTGACGCTCGAGTCGGGCGTCACCACCTCGAAGCTGCTCCCCGGCGGGAGCTTCGGCACGCTCACGTCCACGCGCCCCCGCGCCAGATCCACGCTTCCAGAGCGCCAGCCGGCGACCTCGCGGCCCATCGTGAGCTGGGTCACGGGCGACATCTCGACATCCGTGCCGTTCGGCATCCGCACGCGCGCGCGCCCGTCGCGCGCCGTGTGCACGCGATCGCCCGACGCCAGCTGCTCGGCACCGCGCACCGCCCGTTCCGCCGCCGTCCCGTGCGCGAGCAGTACCGAGCCGCTCCGCACGCTCAGCCGGGCGGGAGCCGCGTGGGCAACCACCTGGGCGGGAGTGGGGCCCGTCGAGTGCTTCGCCATCCAATAGCCCCCCGCCGCGAGCAACGGCAGAGCCGCTACTGCCAGCATCGCGATCCGACGCGTCCGGCGCGCCGCCCGCTGCCGCCGCTCGTCCAGCTCGTCGTGGAGCACCCCGAGGCGTGCCACGACCCGTTCGCGACGCAGAGCCGCGGCTTCCGGCTCCTCGACGGGGACCACCGACGCGGACATCTGCTGCAGCAGCTCCTGCGTGGACGTGCTTCGCCTGGCGGACATCAGGGTTTCCTCTTCCGCGCCGCTTCGGCGATATCCTGGGTCATGCGACGGTGCAGTTCCTTGCGGCCGCGCACCAGTCGCGACTGCGCCGCCGCCACGGACACGCCGGTGAGGACGGAGATCTCGGCCAGCTCGTGGCCCAGCACGTCGTGCAGGAGCAGCGTGGTCGCCTTCTTGCTGCCGATCGCGGCCAGATGGGTGCGCAGCCGGGTCAGCTCCTCGCGCGCCCCCGCCTGCCGTTCAACGTCTTCTGCCGAGTGGGCTCGCCGCGCGGCGAGCTCCGGGTCGCGCCCGTGGTCGACGACATTGCGTTCGCGACGCCTCGACCTGAGCGCGTTGAGCGCGACGTGCGCGGTGACCGTCGAGGCCCAGGCCGACAGGCTGCAGGCGCGAGCGAAGCGTCGCCGGGCCAGGGTGATCATGATCTGCTCGAAGGCCGACTGCACCAGGTCGTCGTGGTCGTGGCTGCGACAACCGAGCACCCGGTACAGCGTCCCGTCCACCACGCCGATCAGTCGATCGTAGAGCTGTTCGGCGACCACGCGGTCGCCGCGCTCGAAAGCCTCAATCAGCTCCTCGTCCGAGGCCGGCCGTGCCTGCGCGCCCGCCCCTCCCCCGGGAACGACCCGGAGCCAGGAGCGGCTCTTCTTCTGGTGCGCGGAACCCGCCACACTAGACAGAGTAACCGATCGGCCGTCGCGGCAGGCAGCCCGCACAAACCCGGCGCGTCTGTTCAGGGCAGACGCAGGCGCAGACCGAGACGCCCGAGCACGCCTGCGCCCGGCACTTTTCCGACCGGCTGGCCTTCGATGGTGATGCGGGTCGGGCTCTCCAGGGCCCAGGCGTCCGCTCCCGCCACCACCGCAACGAAGCCCCGCGCCGGCCAGCCTACGTCCGCTCCCAGGTGAAGGGCGGGCAGGAGCCGGCTCCCGCTGTCCTCGGCACCGCTCCGCGTGGCCGAGGCCCCGACCCGCTCCAGCGACGCCCCGACGCGACCGTCGAGCTCCAAATCCGCAGCATCCAGCTCGAGCCGGACGCCCAGGCCCGCCTGCAGCGTGAGGAACTGCACCGACAGACCGCGCACGTCGGCAGGCCGGGCTGCGTAGCCGAGCGACACGTGCGCCAGAAGCGGCAGCTCGCCCAGCAGGTACGCGCCCCCGGCAAATCCACCTCCGCGCGGCGCGCCGGCGGCTCCCAGTCCCGGCCCCAGCAGCGCGCCTGCCTCGATCCACCAGCGCGGCGCCCTGACCGGGGCGGGCAGCGGGCGCGGCGGCGGCTTTCGACGAACGGGCTTCGGCGGCGCGGGCTTCGGCGGCGGCTGCGCCGCCGGCGCGGTCTGTCCATGCCCGGGCAGCTCGCCCACTAGCGTGGCGATCGTGAGGCCGACGGCACGCCAGCGCTCCACCGGCTGGTCCGCCTCCTTGAAGAGCATGTCACGCATCAGCCAGCGCGTCCCCGGTGCGCGGCGCACGCCGACCTGCACCCGCACCGCCAGCTGCCGGCCATCCCAGGTCACGATCGCGACCGCGGCCGGGTGCTCCTCGGCGGGCGTCTGCCCGGCAATCACGCAGCGGCCACGACGCACCGCGTCCGAACACGCCGCCGACAACTCGGCCGGAAAACGCGGATGTGCGTCGGGCGGGGCGACCTCGATGACGACGACCGGCAAAGGCACGTGGCCCCCTATCCTAGGCGAAGCAGCGCCCTGTGCCCGAAGGGTCCCCGCGACAGTTGGCTTTTGGGGGCAAACGCGCCAACAATCGGGCGCCATGCGCCTCGCCCAGCTCGTGCTTCCGCCCCTGATCCTTGCTCTCTCGGCTGCCGCCGGCTGCGACAACGGGAAGAAGACAAAAGCCTCCGCCTCGGCCAAGCCAACCGCGGAGTCCGTCCCGACCGAGCCCGCCAAGCCCAAGGGCCCTCCGCAGTTCGTCGTCAACAGCGTCGGAGCGAAGGTCGGCTTCTCGCTCATCGTGCTCGACAAGCCCGACGGGCCCGGGCGCCTCGACAAGGAGCTCGCCGAGAACAAGAGCTACATCGACGGCAAGGACGTGCTCGTGAAGGCCGATCGGAAGTCGAAGATGAAGTCGGTCATCACGATGCTGTCGGCGCTCGCGAAGGACGGGGCGAAGACCGTCACGATCAAGACCGAGACGCGCGAGGAGTATCAGGACAAGGTGAAGTTCACGCCCCAGAGCGAAATCACGGCTCCTGCACCGTGCAGCGTGGTGGCGATGGTGCTCGACGACCGCTCGAGCGCCGTGTGGCACCTGTCGGGCACGACGGCGATCCGGCACGCGAAGGGGTTGGCGGGCCCGGACCTGTCCATGACCGGCGACGTGATCGAGCGACTTGCCAAGGGCTGCAAGAAGTCGTCGACCATCTTCGTCGCGGCCGCCGACAACATCGAGTGGGGTCTGGCCTACGACCTCGCGGCCTCCACGCAGAAGATCAAGAAGGTGAAGTTCGACCACGTCGTGCTGCTCCAGCAGGCACCGACTGCGGGGCGGAAGGTGGAGCTCTAGCGAGCGCTGCGATCCGGGTCGCTATGTAGCAAAATGTCGCATTATTGTGGCATTTTGCTACATATTTCTGGCGCAGCGCGTCGAAGCGGCCCTCGCGGGCGGACCGGGCCGCCGGTATAGTCGGCACCGTGAAGTTCAGGACGCTGCTGCTCGGGCATCACGACGAACATGCCGTCGCGCGCATCGGCGAGGCGCTCGATCGCATGGATCACGCAAACCGGCTGTGGACTGTACTCAGCATCAAGCCGGCCGAGCAGCGGGTGCTCTGGGATCTGATGAAGGGCCACGAGATCTCGGCGGAGCACTTCGTTCCGTCCGGCACCGAGCCGCTCACCGAGGTCATCCATCACGGCAAGAACTCGCTGCCCTCCGCCAACTTCTTCCAGAAGCGCTTCGCCCTGGCGGACGACGACTCGGGCGAGCTCTGGGGCTACAACCACCAGGGGCTGAGCGGCGTGACCGGTCCGGGCTACTTCGTGGCGCACACCACCGAGGACGAGAAGGATCCACCCGGCAGCTACGTCATCGACTACACGCGCATCCCGCCGAAGAAGCCAGAGAGCTGGCCCGCCATCCTCACCAACGAGAAGAAGCTCGGTCGCTTCGTCTACTCCGGCACGAAGGACTACATGCGCAAGGTGTCCGAACACGTCTCCATCGGGCGGGCCCACAAGGCGGGCGAACCGATGAACGCCTGGTTCGTCCTGTGCCGCGAGGACAGCGAACCGGACAGCTAGGGGAGCCGCGCGCGAGTGCGAGGCGGACGCTAGCGGTCCTGGGCAAGCAGCGCTTCCACCTGCGCGATGTCGAACGGCTTCTCCAGGTGCGGCCCCTCGTAGCTCTCGAGAAACTCCCGCGCCCGCTCGGTGAATGCGCCTCCCGTCATGAAGACGAAGCGCCGCGCCAGCTCCGGGTCGGCGTCCCGGATCTGTTCGTAGACGGCGATGCCGCTGATATCCGGCATCATCAGGTCGCAGAGGACGAGGTCGAAGTTCTTGTCCTCCGAGAGGCGCGAGAGCGCCTCACTGCCGCTGGTCACCACGACGATGTCGTGCCGCGCCGTGAAGGCGAGGCGCAGCGTCTGGCCCAGCAGTGGCTCGTCGTCGATCACGAGGATGCGCTTGCCGCTGGCGACGTCGGGTGCTCTCTGCCGGGCACGCTCGCTCGGGGCCTGCTCCGGAGCGACCGGCAGCTCCACGCGGAAGCGACTTCCTTTCCCCGGCTCGCTCTGGGCGCTGATGCTGCCTCCGAGCGCGGTCACGATGCCGTGACAGATGCTGAGCCCGAGCCCCGTACCGACCCCCATCGGTTTGGTCGTGTAGAACGGCTCGAAGATGCGGCGCAGGTCCTCGTCGGGAATGCCCGAACCGGTGTCCTCCACGTCCACGCGCACCTTCCCCTTGCCCGACGAGGTGACGATGCGGATCTCGCTCTTGTCGGCCTGCCCCTCCGGGATGGCCTGCGCCGCGTTGACCAGCAGATTGACGAACACCTGTCCGAGCCGCGCCTGATCGGCGAGCACCGCCGGTACTCCGCCGTAGTTCTTGACCAGACGGGCGCGGTGCCGGATCTCGTTCCACACCAGATTCACGCTGGAGTCGAGCACGCCTTCCACGTCGACCGCGATCGGTTCGTCCGACTCGGCGCGCGAGAACGTCATCAGATCGCGCACGATGATGCGCACGCGGTCGGCGCCGTCGTGTGCGTTCCCCAGGCAATCCGAGAGCGCGCGGAGCGTGGCGCGTACATCCGGTTCGTCACCAACGATCTGTCCCAGACTATCCACATGCCGGGCGCATAGATCCATGCTGCCGAGCACATAGGCCAGCGGATTGTTGATCTCGTGGGCAACCCCCGCAGCCAGCGTGCCCACCGAAGCCATGCGGTCGGCCTGCGCCAGGCGCGCGGCCAGCTCTTTGCGTTCTGACAGATCGCGCGCGAAGAGCAGCACCGCTGGCTCGCCGTCGAAGTCGATCGGCAGCGTCGCGATCTCGACCCAGAGCCCGCTGCCGTCGCGCCGAAGCAGCTGTTTCTCCCGCGGCGGGATGGGCTGCCAGGAGGCCAGCATGACGCGCGTGTGCTCGTTGAACTGTTCGCGGTAGTCCGGATGGATCAAGTCGCGGATGTCGCGGCCGAGCAGCTGCTCCTGGTCGTCGAAACCGAGCTCGGACACGAACGCCGGATTGACGAACACCAGCCGGTCGTCGCGATAGACCGCGATGCCGTCGGGCGCGGCCTCGATCAGTGTCCTGAAGGCGGCCTCGGAGCGGCGCACCGCGCGCTCGGCTTCCCGCCGATCGGTGATGTCCTCGACGATGCCGACGCCGCCGAGCGCTGCGCCCTGTTCCGACAGGACCGGAGCGAAGTCGACACGAACCGGCGTCACCTTCTGCGCGGTTACCGACCGGTAGTCGCCTTCGTAGTATGCGCGGTGGCCCTCGAGCGCGCGCCGCACCGACTCGGCGATACCGCGATCGGGCAGCGTTTCCATGTCCAGGCCGACCACAACGCGCCTGGACGAGCCGATGATGTCGACGAAGTTGTCGTTGCAGGCGGTGATCACCCCGCGTGCGTCGAAGTGGAAGATACCGAGCGGAGCGTTTTCGAAGATGAGGCGCAGCGTCTCGTGCTGTGTGTCCTCGGGGGCTGCGGAAGGCGGCGCGTTGCTGTCGCCGACGAGATCCTCGCGGGTTGGCAGCTGCTCGGACTCGGTCAGATGCCTGAGACAGAAGACGTCCAGCTCGTCCGTCGAGACTGCGGCCCTGGCGGCAGAGAATTCCACATTGATCTCGACGCCGTCCTGGCGCAGCACAGGAGCGCGCAGACCCGCGCCCCGTGCGTTCTGGCTGACCTCCACCACATGTCGATGGAAGCTCTGCCCGCCCATGCGCCGGAACCGCTTGGGAACGATCGTCTCCAGCGGTCGCCCGAGGAGCTCGGCGCCGGACCAACCCAGCAGTCGCTCCGCAACCGGGTTCAGGTACACGATCCCCTCGGCCACGTTGCACGCGATCACCGGATCGGCCACCGCCGCCAGCACCAGCCGGATATCCTCGTCGTCGAGTGGCTTCGGGTCCCCCGCCATCGGGTACAGGATAGAGGATTGCGGGCAAACCTCATAAACCCGGCTTGCGGGAACCACTGAGGCAGCGGTGCCTTTCTCCGCCAAGTGCGGCCAGTCGGCCGGGCACGATCAACGGGGCTCCCCTGCCGCCATCACACCTGATCGGCGCTTCGGGATTTTCCAGCTATCCGGGAACAGGCCGGGTAGTATGGCGCCACTCGGGGGTCTACCGTGACGACAGGCAGAACCAGAGGCGGTTTCGGAGGCTCGAGAGAGCTGGGCAAGTACAAGCTTGTCAACGAGTTGGCCAAGAGCCAGCTCGGCGCGCTGTGGGCCGGCATGGGCAGCGACGCCGGCGAAGGCGGCGAGGCCCCGGTGTTCCTGGTGAGGCGTTTCGACACGAGCGTGATCGAGAACCCGGACCAGGTCGACAACCTGTCGGAAGCCGCCTGGTGGGCGATGGAGCACTCCCAGGACGAGATCGCCCGGACGCTCAACGTCGTGAAGACCGAGAGCGAACTCGGCATGGTGTACGCCTACAACGAGGGCGAGGTTCTGCGTGCGCTCCTGCGGCTCGCGACCTTCAAGCGCAAGCCATTCCCGGTTCCGGTGGCGCTCCGCATCGCGCTGGATGTGCTCCAAGCGCTCGCCACGGTCCGCGAGCAGGCCACCGAAGACCACATCGAGCTTTCCTGCGGCGGACTGTCTCCGGACAGCGTGCTCGTAGGCACGGACGGCAGGACGCGACTGCTCGATGTCGGCGCGGCCGGAGTGCTGTGTGGCGCCGAGCGGGTGCTGAGAAACCCGGAGATGACAGCCTACGCCGCTCCCGAGCAGCTCGAGGAGACACCGCAGGCCGGGGCGCGGGCCGACGTGTTCAGCAGCGGCATCCTGATCTGGGAGATGCTGCTCGGCAAGCGGCTGTTCGTCGGCTCCAACTACGCGGCCGTCTCCGCCAAGGTGGCGGAAGCGAAAGTCCCGCGACTGGACGCCGCCAAGCCGGTGGGCGGCGAGCCCATCCCGGAGGAAGTGGCCGATCTGGTCGCCCGGGCGCTGAAGCCCGACCCAGCCGAGCGCTTTGCCGATTGTCGCGAGCTTGTCGCTGCGATCGAGGCGCTGTCGAGCGAGCCGGCCGAACGCGAGGCCGTCGGAGAGATGGTGGACGCGCTGGACGGCAACGCGCTTGCGACGCGCCGCAAGGTCATCGACCGTGCGCGGGGTGTGCAGTCGCCGGCGGCAAAACCGATCGCGAAACGCGCGCCGAGCCCCGTCGCGGCCCCGCCGAAGCCCACCTCGTCCCCCAATGCGGCGCCTGCGCCGCCCCAGCCTCCGCCGAAGCCAGGCCGTCGTCCGCCGCCGCCGCCGCGGGCGCGCATGGAGTCGCTGGACTCCGAGCTGCTCGAGCCGGCGGGCGACTCGGAGGCTCCCGGGTCCGCGGGCGTCGCGGTCGACGTGGAGCTCGATGCGCCTGGCGTCCCTTCCGAACGTCACGACAGCGGAGCCGGCGGACAAGGCAGCGACGACAGACGAGCAGCCTGCCGCGGAGGAGGGTGGCGACACCGGGACTGCCGAGGCAGGCGAGGGCGCGGATGGATCTGCGGGCGACGACGTGCCTCCGCCGCCGCCGGAAATGCGCGATGTACCTCTGCCGCCTCCGGGGCTGAGCGAACCCGCGCTGATCGAGGCGCTGACGAACGACTCGACACCGAAGCCCGAATCGACGGACGACGAAGCGGGCGGGAGCGACGAAGCCGAGGCTGGCAAGGACGCGGACGACACCGGCTCCGGAGCGAAGGGGGCTGCAGCGGCTTCCAGCCCCGAAGCGAGCGCACCCGAAGCGAGCTCTTCGCCGGAGGCCGCGGCCACCGCGACCACGCTGGACGCGACCAGCGAGGACGCCGGTCCTACGCCGCAGTCAGACGTGGTCGCGCGGACGCAGCGCGCGCGCCGCGTCGTGGCCATGGTGATCGGAGGCCTGGCCGTGCTGCTGCTAGCCGGTCTGGGGATTTCGGCGCTGCGCGGCTCCGGAAAGCCGAAGCAGACCAGCTCCGCGGCAGCGCCGCCCCCTGCGGCGCCGAGCGAGACGGCGGCGGCCACCGCGAGCGAGACAACTCCCGCCGAAAGCGCCAGCGCCGAGCCCGAGCAGGCTGACGCCGGCAGCGAGGAAGCCGGGGACGCTGCGGCTGAAGCGGCTGCCGAAGACAGCGGGACGGCCGAAACCGCGCCTTCTGCCACGGAGGCGGAGACCGCAGCTCCCGCGCCGCCGCCCAGGCCGATGGTCCGCCATCACTACAAGCCGCACCCGCGGCCGAAGCACAAGTTCACCCCATCGGGGATCTGACCAAGGAGCAGGACGTGGACATGCCGAGCACGAGGACACGAGGGGCCCTGGGCCGACTCGGCTCCGGTGCGCTGGTTGCGCTTTGCCTGGTCGCCGCTGCGCCCGCCGCGAGCGCAGCCGGCGCATCGCTGCAGTCGGCAACGCCAGCGCAGAAGAAAACCGCCGGCGAACGCTTCGGGGCCGGCATGCAGGCCTTCGACGCGAACAAGTACGAGGAAGCGCTGAAGGCGTTCCAGGACTCGTACGACAGCGTCGCGAGCCCCAACTCGCACCTGATGGTCGCGCGGACCCTGGTGAAGCTGGGCCGGCTAGACGAGGCGTACGAGGAGTACGAAAAGACCCAGCGCGAAGCCGCAGAGGACGCGAAGCTCGACAAGAAGTACGAGAAGGCCGGCAAATCGGCGACCGACGAACAGGACGCGCTGCGCTCGAAGATCGCCCTGCTCTCGGTCCAGGTGAACGGCGCTGGCGCCGGAGACAAGCTCACGGTCGGCGGCCGGGATATCGATCAAGCGGACTGGTCACGCCCCGTGCCGGTCAAGCCCGGAAATGTCGACGTGGTGCTCCAATCGGCGAGCGGGAAGACAACTCGTAAGCAGGTCACCGCCGCGGCGGGCGGCAGCCCCACAGTGCAGATCGCAGCGACCACAGCGACGCCCGCCACCACCACGCCCCCCGGGACGCACGCCGAGGCATCCACCAGTGGCATCAACAAGCGCACGCTGGCCTACGTCGCCGGCGGCGTGGGAGCCGCCGGGCTCATCACCTTCGGCGTGTTCGGCATCCTGAACAATTCGAAGTACAGCAGCCTGAAGGACGCCTGCCCCAACAACTCGTGTCCACCCGGCAAGAAGAGCGACGCCGACGCCGGCCGCACGTACCAGACGGTCGCCAACGTCGGCCTGGTCGTGGGCATCGTGGGGCTCGCGGGAGGCGCGACGCTCTACTTCCTCAGCACGCGGGACGAGAAGAAAGACAGCCAGGCCGACACCGCCGGCAGGCGCGACAGCACACCGGGAGTCGACGTGGGGCTCGGCTTCGGATCGGTGAACGTGCGCGGGAGTTTCTGACGTGCGCCTGGCGGGGGTGGCGGCGCTGGCCGCTCTGGTACTGGCGGGAGCATCCGGCTGCACGAACAGCTACGACCAGTTCGACTTCAACGGCAGCGCGCAGGGCGGCAGCGCCGGCGCGCAGGGCGGCAGCGCCGGCGCGCAGGGCGGCAGCGCCGGCGCGCAGGGCGGCTCGGGAGGGTCGGCGAGTTGCGGTGCAGGCCAGATGCAGTGCGGCGGCAGCTGCATCCCGACCGACAGCCTCCACAACTGCGGCGGCTGCAACAACGACTGCGACGCGCTGGGGCTCGAGTGTCTCGGCGGCGTGTGCGGCTGCAGCCAGAACAACCAATGCGGTCAGAGCGGCGGCAATCTGTGCCGCAACTCCGGGGTCTGCGAATGCGGGGGGCAGCGTTGCCGGCAGGGCGAGACGTGCCGCCAGCAGGGCGGTAACCAGCGCTGCAGCTGCGGCGGCAACCAGCGCTGCCAGTTCGGCGAGACCTGCTGCCAGACGCCGTCCGGGTGCTTCAACCTGCGAACGGATCGCAACAACTGCGGCGCCTGCGGCCACGCCTGTGCGGCAGGACACAACTGCGTGAACGGGACCTGCGGCTAGCCCCCAGGTTCAAGGCTCAGCCGCGCCGGTAGCGCATCACAACCGCGTCGTGGCGCTCGCGCGAGACCAACTCACGGACCTCGACGCCGCCTTCGGCGCTGCGCCGGAGCAGCAGGCGATGATGGATACCGACGCGCAGCGAGTACAGATCGTCGAAGTCGGCGAGCTTCTTGGCGTGATGCCAGATCGCCTCGTCGTACACCGCGAACCTGAGCGCCTGCTCCTGCGCCTTGAGCCCTAGCCTGGGCTCGATGCCGGACAGCGAACGGTGGAAGGCATCGCTGAACTGCACGGCGCGCAGCGGCTTCTCCCCAGGTAGGTCCTCGCCCGCTTCCTGCTCGATGGGCTCGTCCGGTGATGCTTCGCTCGACACGCGCTCCGCGGCGCCGCCCTCGCGGAGCTGGCGCCTCAGCTCGCGACGCTCGTCCTGCTGCGCGCGGATCTCGCTCTTCAGACGGTCGAGCTTGCGCTTGAGGCCCTCGACCTGCTCGCTGGCGACCGCACCTCCGGCGCCGTGATGACCGCCGGATTCGTCGCGCCCTTCCGCCAGCGCTCGTTCGTTCTCCAGCCGGCGGAGCTGCTCCCGCTGGGTGCGGAGCTTGTCGAGCAGGGCGGCGTTCTGCCGGCTCTTCTCCTCGAGCAGATCGGGGCGCCCCGCTTCCTCTTCGATGCGCTCGAGCAGCTCGAAGTGTGCGCTGACCACGGCGTCGTGCTCGAGCAGGCCGAGCTCCTTGCGCAGCGATTCCGCGTCGTCGCCGAGCAGCCCGAGCTCGGCGTCGGCGAGCTGTTCGAAACAGACCGCGCGCGAGAGCGCCAGCGCCAGCGCCGGCAGGCCGCCCGAACGCAGGGTGTCGGTGATCTCGAGCATGCAGGGACCGTGATCGATCTCCATCCCCAGCAGCTGATCGAGCGCGGCGAGCGCGCCATCCTGTTCGGCGAGCCCGGCGAGGGCGACCTCGGCCGCGCCGAAGAGCGGGTCGCCTTCGCTCTTCACCTTTTCGAGCTGCCGGGCTGCACGTTCAAACTCCTCGGCGAGCATCAACGACCTGAGCAGCTCCGCACGGGCGTCGTCGGCACGCGGCGTGTCGGCGGAGGGCGGCGCGTCGGCAGAGGGCGGCGCGTCGGGCTCGGGCGGCGGCACGCGCTCGGCGTAGGCGTCGAGGGCCTTGTCGGCGTCATCCCAGCGCTGGAGCTGGATGTGGCGCCTCATCAGCGCCAGAAGCTGCGCGGGTACCAGGCCGTCCAGGTCAAGCGCGGCGAGCTGCTCCTCGGGGATCTTCTCGATGATCCTGGGATCGCCGTGGCGACCGGGATCGCTGAGGGCCTCCTCCATGGTCATCCCGGCGTAGGGCGAGGCCTCCCGCTCGCGATCCCGCGCCTCGCAGCAGCGCTTGTACTTCTTGCCGCTGCCGCAGGGGCAGGGGTCGTTGCGCCCGACCTTCTCTGCAGGACGCCTGAGCGGCATCCAGTCCAGCGGGAGATCGGCCGGGTTCCGCCACGAATCGGTCGGCATCGCCGCATTGTGCGAGCGCCACCGGCCGGGGGCAACGAGAGCGAGGCCGCCGTTGACGGGAACCCACCCCTGGACTGGCCGGAACGCCCGATCAGACCACTATCGCGCATTTCTGCGCTGGATTGCAGTGCTTGACGAATTTCGCGCCGGGACCCACGCTTGCCGGACGCTCTCGAGACAACCGTGGCCACGAAGACCCAACGCAAACCCGCCAAGAAGCGCCCTTCGAAGAAGTCCTCGACCCGTTCCAGCACGGGACGCTCTCGAGCTACGACGAAGAGCAATGAGTCGGCGGAAGAATCCGGGACGGACGAGGACGATCTCGACGACTCCGTGATCGAGGCGGACGGGGAGGTCGTCGACGAGTCCGCGTCTTCGTCACGCGGCGGCCGGAACGGCAGCAAGGCCCGCAAAGGCAACGAGCGCGCCCTGGCGCGCGTGGACAACCTGCAGGTGTACATGCGGGAGGTCCAGCGCCATGCCCTGCTCTCGCCCGAAGAGGAGCACGAGCTCGCGGTTCACTACGCCAAGACCGAGGACGTGCAGACCGCGGCGAAGCTCGTGACGGCCAACCTCAGGCTCGTAGTCAAGATCGCCTACGAGTACCGCCGCGCCTACCGCAACATGATGGACCTCATCCAGGAGGGGAACATCGGCTTGATGCAGGCGGTCAAGCGCTACGACCCCTACCGCGGCGTCAAGCTGTCGAGCTACGCCGCGTGGTGGATCCGCGCCTACATGCTGCGCTTCATCCTGAACAACTGGCGGATGGTGAAGATCGGCACCACGCAAGCGCAGCGCAAGCTCTTCTTCAATCTCAGCAAGGAGAAAGCGAAGCTCACCGCGATGGGCGTCGAGCCCACGCACGCCGAGATCGCCAAGCGGTTGAACGTCGAAGAGAAGGACGTGGTCGAGATGGACCGGCGGCTGTCGCGCGGCGATGCCTCGCTCGACGCCGCGGTAGGCGAGAGCGACGGCAAGCCCACCACGCGCATGGATCTGCTTCCCGCGTCGTCGGCGGGCCCCGACAGCATCGCCGAAGGCACGGAGATCCAGGAGATCGTGCGCGAGCGCCTCGACGAGTTCAGAAAGACCCTGGGCGGCAAGGATATCGCCATCTTCGACAAACGCCTGGTGGCGGAAGATCCGATGACCCTACAGCAGCTCGGCGACGAGTTCGGCGTCTCGCGCGAGCGCGTGCGCCAGCTCGAAGCACGGCTCACGGGACGCCTGCGCGAGTTCCTGCGCGAGACACTGGGCGACGCGGTCGAGGTCGGCGGCTGAGGCCGGCGGTCCGTGGCCCCACTGTTCGTCATCGGCACGCCGATCGGCAACCTGGGCGACATCACGCTCCGGGCCATCGACACGCTGCGCGAGGTGAAGCACGTCGCGGCCGAGGACACGCGGCGCACGCGGCAGCTGCTCTCGCACCTGGAAGTCCACGGAAAGCACCTGGTAGCGCTCGACGCGCACGCATCGGAAAAGCGGATCGCGGGGCTCGTCAATCGGCTGGTCGCGGGCGAGAGCGTCGCGCTCGTCACCGACGCCGGCATGCCGTCGGTGAGCGACCCTGGCGCAGCATTGGTGCGCGCCGCCGTCGAGCGCGGCGTCGAGGTCACGGCGATCCCGGGGCCGAGCGCCGTCACCGCCGCCGTGGCGCTGTCGGGCCTGGTGGAGGGGCCGTTCCTGTTCCTCGGCTTCCTTCCGCGGCGGGGGCAGAAGCGGCACGAGGCGATCGAGCGCATCGCCCGGAGCGTCGAGCCCGTGGTGTTGTTCGAGTCGCCCAACCGCACGCAGCACACGCTCGACGAGCTCGCCGGAGCCATGCCGGAGCGTCAGGCCAGCGTGTCCCGCGAGCTGACCAAGCTGCACGAGGAGACCGTGCGCGGCACGCTCGCGGAGCTTTCGACGCGCAGCGAATGGCGCGGCGAGATCGCGATCGTGCTCGGGCCGGGCGATGGCGAACGGGCGGAGGCGCCGGACGACGCCGCGCTTGACGCTCGCATCGGGGAGCTGCTCGCGGAGGGCGTTTCGCCGCGCAGCGTGGCGGACGAGCTGACAGCGTGGTCGCGCCGGCCGCGCCGCGAGGTGTACGCGCGGGTCCAGAAGCTACGGCGCGGACAGTAGGTCGGCCCTACTCCTCGGTCGGATCCTCCACCCGGCCGATGAACAACAGCGTGCCCGTCAGCTTGTCGCGGATCACGAACAGGAACGCGAGATTCTCGAGCGGGCTCACCAACACCGGCGGCAACCGGCGTGCGGTACAATGCCCGCATGCGGCATGGAAACAGCGTGGGGCTGGGCGTGGCAGCTGTGGCGGGCGTGCTGTTGTGCGCGGGTGCGACGTGGTCGCGGCCCGCACGAAGCGATGCGCCGTGTTCGGCCTGCAACCAGAGGGTGGCTGCGCTCGAAGTGCGAGTGGGGCGACTGGAGAAACGCATGGCCGCCCTCCAGGCCCAGCTCGGCACTGCCAGGCCCGCGACATCCGGGGCGCCGGCCACGGCGAAGGCCGCGCCGCAAGGCCCCGACAACGTGAAGGTCTATCCGCCCGTGGGCGGCTGCTCGCCGCCCTACAGCTTCGACGCGAAAGGGATCCAGAAGCCCAAGCCAGGCTGCGAGGACATCCAGAGCTCGCCGTGCGATCCGCCCTACGTGATCGACGCGGAGGGCCTGAGGCGCCCGAAGCCCGAGTGCCTGCACTAGCGCTGTCGAAGGGCGGACAGCACAGCCGGCGAGAGCGACGTGACCTGCCGCATCAGAACGCGACGCCATACGCCGCGCTCGGCCACAGCACGAGCCGCGTGCGGGGGAACGGAACGCTTGCAGCCAGGGCGAGCCCCAGCGAGTTGTGCGCGGCAAAGCTCCAGGCGAAGCCGAGCCGCGCCGCGACGAACAGCGGTCCCAGCCGGTCCACGGCATCCACGCGGACGCCCTGGTCCGGCTGGTTCGGCGAGCTGCCGTCGAGGCACGCGGCGCTCGGCGTGCCCGTCGCGGCGCAGTCCCGTACCGACAGGGGCATCTTGACGTCCACGCGGGCGTAGCCGGCGCTTGCCGCGACGTAACCGCGCACAGCGGCGCCGGGCCCGCCGAGCCAATGGCGCGCGCCGAGCTCGACGTGCCACGGCGGGAAGCCGGGCCCCACGTCGCCGAACGCGCCGCCCGCGCGGGCAACAAGGGCGAAGCGAGGGCCCAGCGCCCAGGAGAACGTGACGAGCAGACGGTGCGCGCCGAAGTCGAGCCCGCCCCTGAACTTGTTGCCAACACGGGACGACGGAGCACCGTCGAAGCGACGGTCCGTGCCCGCGTAGTAGCAGGTGTAGCGGTCCTGCGCGCACACGTTGCTCGCGCCCGGGATCAGCGTGAGGTCCTGGACGACTTCGACGCCGAGCGTGAAGCGATCGAACGCTGCGGAGGCTCGCGCCTGGTGCGGTTCTGGCACGGGCCGTGGCGCAGGCGCGATCGCTCTGGGCTTCGCCTGCGCGGGCTTGGGCGACGGCGCGGGCTTGGGCGACGGCGCGGGCTTGGCCGACGGCGCGGGCTCCGGCGACGGCGCGGGCTCGCTCGCTCCAGACTCGCTGCTCCCGGGGCTCTGCAGCATCACGCTGGCCGCAGCGACGACGGCTCCGAACAGCGCGGTGCAGTCCGCTTCGCTCGACTCGATCACCTGCCTGCCGCGGCGCGTACCATCCGACGAAACGGTCATCACCGCGCGCCAACTGGTCGCGTTGCCCGACAGCTCCACACCGAAGCGCTCCGGCGAAGAGCCCACAAACGGATCCCTGCCCAATCGCTTTTCGACCCGCTCGACGAACGCCTGACGCGAAGGACACGCGGTTGCGCTGCCCCGCCGCGTGAAATCCAGGGCGTAGCTCTGCGCGTGTGCAGCTGGCGCCGCCGTCAGCGCGAAGACGGCCAGCGAACAGATCGTAGCGAGTCTCATGTCCGGTGAATGCACCGCAAGCGGCACAGCTTCATCACGGCTCGCCGATCGCGCGGCGCGCTTCGGCGGCGTAGAGCCCCGAGGGATCCTCGGCCAGAAGCGCGCGCGCGGTCCGATGCGCTTCCGCCGTCCTGCCAAGGCGGCCGAGCGCGCGCGTGACGAGCATCTCGCGCGCCTGGCGCAGCTGTCCCGCCGGAAAGCGACGCGCGTGCTCGCGGCCGAGGCGAAGTGCCTGCTCGGCATCACCGCGCGACAACGCGCGCTCGGCGGCATCCACCAGCAGAGTCTCGGCCGGCAGGTCGCTCGACGAGGAGCGTGCGGCAGGCGCGGGCGCTTCGAGCGGAAGGTCGTCGATCTGCAGGGGCGGCGAAGCCGATGGCAGCGGCGCGCGACGCGGCGCCGGGACCTGGCCCGCGTGCGCTGGCGCCGTCAGCACCACGCGTTGCGGGGCAGGCGCGTGATGCGTCGAGTGCACCCAGGCGTGTGCGGCAAGCGCGCCGGCCACTCCCACGGCCAGCGTCGCGGCGACCTTGAAAGCCAGCAGCGACGGCGCGCCGCCTCCGGGCAGAGCCGCAAGCCGCGACGCGCTCCCGAGGATGCGTCCGTGCACTTCAGGGGGCATGGCAGGCAGCGCTGCAGCCGCGCGAAGCAGCTCGCGCGCGCCCGCCGGAGCGTCGCTTCCCGGCTCGAGCCAGCGGCGCGGAGCCGTCACGAGCGCGCCTCCTCTGCCTCGAGCGCACGCTTGAAGATGTCGCGGGCCGCGTGGATTCGCGAGTGCACCGTTCCGACCGGTACGCTCATCAGCTCCGCGATCTCGTCGCAGGAAAGCCCTTCCAACTCGAACAGCACGAAAGCCGCGCGCTTCTCGATGCTCATCGCGTCCAGCGCGGCGAGCAGTCGCCGCTGCGCGTCCCGACGGCCGAGCTCGGTCTCGGGGGTCTCCGCGTCGTAGCGCTCCTCGGGAGGCGGGTCGGCCGGGCTCTCTCTCCGGCGCTGCTGCCGGCGCTGGTAGCCTCGTGCAACGCGCAGACAGATGCCGAAAAGCCACGTCGTGATGCGCGCACGCGATGGATCGAAGCTGTCCGCTCGACGGTGGACGACCAGCAGCACCTCCTGCATGACATCTTCGAGGTCGGCGCCGCGCACGCCGAGCCGCTGCAGCGAGCGCCACAGGAAGGGCCCGTGCTCGAGGTAGATCCCGCGCGCATCGACCCTGCCCAGCGGCGCATCCAGCCCGACAGGCCGCGGAAGGAATGCGTCCACACCCCATGAATGCTCGATAACGCCGCGAGCTTCACGCCAAATCAGCGATGGGTGACCGGCGGGGAAATTTCCCGAGGCGGCTCGCGTATCACCGGGCTGGTCGGGCCAGCCACGCTCGGATAGGCTCGATCAGACTCGGGAGGTCAGACGTGCAGCAAGGTCCGCCTGGATATGGGCCGCCGCCGGGAGGCGGCTACGGTGCTCCGCCGGGAGGCGGCGGCTACGCGCCACCCCCGGGTGGCTACGGCGCTCCGCCCGGCGGTCAGCCGCCCCAGGGCGGGTACGGCGCGCCTCCTCCGCCGAAGAAGGGGATGAGCGGTCTGACGATCGCGCTCATCGTGGTCGGGGGGCTCGCGGTTCTCGGATTCGGCAGCTGCGCGGTGTGCGTCGGAGTCGGCGCCTACGCCGGGAACCAGGCCGCGACGGCCCCGCGCCCGGCGCCGGAGGTCGTCGACATCCACACGCTGCTCTCGGAGTACAAGGACAACGAGGTCCGGGCGGACGCCAGCTACAAGTCGAAGTGGATCCAGACCGAGGGGCTGGTCAAGGACGTCAAGAAGGACGTGTTCGACCACCCCTACCTGCTGCTAGGGACGGGCGCGTACTTCGAGATCCCCAGGGTGCAGTGCCAGCTGGACGCCAAGAACGCCAAGACGGCGCAGAGCCTCTCCAAGGGAACCCAGGTGACCATCGTGGGCAAGGTGAAGGGCCTCACGTTCAACGTCCAGATGCAGGACTGCGAGATCACGGCCGTCAAGTAGCCGCAGAGCCCCGGGCGGCGGTCCGTCCGGAGGCGCCGAATCCCCCGGAATCGCTCCCCTATCCTGGTGGTAGGGAGTCGCCGTTCATCTGTGCTAATACGCCCCGACCGTGTTCGAGGCTCTCACCAAAGGGTTTCGCGAGGCGCAGAACCGCCTCGCCGGGCTGACCGAGCTCAACGAAGAAAACGTCAAGGCAGCGCTGCGCGAAGTGCGCCTTTCGCTGCTGGAAGCCGACGTCGAGCTGGGGGTGGTCAAGCGCTTCCTCGCCCACGTCGAGGAAAAGGCGCTGGGGCAGACGCTGCAGACCCGCGTGAAGCACGGCGGCGAGGTCCACACGGTCTCCGCGGGCGAACAGTTCGTCAAGATCTGCCACGACGAGCTCATCGAGATGATGAGCTCGCCGGAGGAGCCGATCGAGTACGCCCCGACCGGCCGCACCGGCGTGATGATGGTCGGCCTGCAGGGCTCCGGCAAGACGACCACGGCTGCCAAGCTCGCGCGCTGGTTCGACAAGCAGGGCAAGAAGCCGCTGCTCGTTGCGGCAGACATGCAGCGTCCGGCCGCCGTCGAGCAGCTCAAGGTACTCGGCGAGCAGATCGACATCCCGGTCTTCAACATCGCTGGCGAGAGCCCGGTGACGATCTGCGAGCAGGCGGATGCGGAAGCCAAACGCCTGGGTCGCGACATCATCATCTACGACACCGCAGGGCGCCTGGCGATCGACGAGCCGCTCATGGAGGAGCTCGGCGAGATCAAGTCGAAGGTCGGGCCGCAGAATATCTTCCTGGTTATCGACGCGATGATCGGCCAGGACGCGGTGAAGACCGCCAAGTCCTTCAACGAGCGTCTCGGCATCAGCGGTGTCGTGCTGACCAAGCTGGACGGCGATGCGCGCGGCGGCGCAGCCCTCAGCGTCAAGGAGGTCACCGGGGCGCCCATCTCGTTCGTGGGGCTGGGCGAAACGGTGGACAAGCTCGACACCTTCCGCCCGGAGGGCATGGCGAGCCGCGTGCTCGGCATGGGCGACGTCGTCGGCTTGATGCAGGACTTCGAGCAGGTCGTCGACCAGAAGCAGGCCGAAGAAGACGCGATGAGGATGATGTCGGGCGAGTTCACGCTCGACGACTTCCTCAACCAGGTGAAGACCATCCAGCAGATGGGCTCGCTCAAGGATCTGGTCGACAAGATCCCGGGCATGGGCGGCATGATGCCGCCGGGCGCGGACCTGGACGACAAGGAGCTGGTGCGCATCGAGGCGATGATCCACTCGATGACGCGCGCCGAACGCCGCGACCCGAACGCGCTCATCCGCGAGCCCAGCCGCGTCAAGCGCATCGCCAAGGGCTCCGGCCAGCCGGAGCAGGCGGTCAGCGAGCTGGTCCAGAAGTTCCTGTTCATGCAGCAGATGATGGGCGGCATGGGCGGCATGGGCGGCATGGGCGGCATGCTCGGCCGCATCCCCGGCATGAAGAACGTCGCCATGGCCCGCCAGATGCGCCGCGCCATGAAGAGCGGCCGCCTGCCGGAAGGCATGGGGATGCCGGGAATGCCGGGAATGCCGGGAATGGGAATGCCTGGCATGGGTTTCCCTGGCATGGGAGCGCCCTCGGGTGAGGGCGCGCCCCTGCCGCGCATGAAGACGCTCAGCAAGTCGGAAAAGAACGCGCGCAAGAACCAGCGCAAGCGCGAGCGGAGCGCCCGCAAGAAAGGCAAGGGGAAGAAATGAGCCTCGGTCCAGCAGCGTCGCGGAAACTCCTGTTGGCCGGCCTTCTCGGCGCGCTTGCCGCCGGCTGTGGCAAGGCGCCGGTCAAGCAAGAGCCGGAGAAGGTCGATCCGGCACTCCAGGCCAACGTGCTCGACGCGGTCCCGAGCGACATCCAGCATCGCCTGTTCATCGACTTCGGCGGCAAGGTGCACCTGCTCGGCTACAACATCGAGCCCAAGGGCGTCGTCGCGCCCGGCCACAAGGTCAAGCTGACCATGTTCTGGCAGCCGATCTCCCGGCTCGGACCAGGATGGAAGCTGTTCACCCACATCCTGGACGCGAGCGGGCGTCTGGTCGCCAACGACGACAACGACGGACCGCTGCGCACCCTGCACGACAACCACCAGGCGCTACCGCCCAGCAAGTGGCAGCGCGGCAAGGTCTACGTCGACGAGCAGGAGATCGAGGTCCCGGCGAAGATCGAATCGCCCGAGATCATCGTCACGGTCGGCATCTGGCGCGGCAGCACCCGCCTGGACGTGCTCAGCGGACTGTCGGACGGCAAACACCGCGGCATCATCGCACACATCAAGACGGGGCTTTTGCCGCCGAAACCGGCGTCCAAGAAGCCGCCCAAGAAGTCCTGAAGAGAAAGATCACCGGAGGGAATGACATGAACCGCACCATTGCGGCGCTTTCGCTTTTCGTGCTTTCGGGCTCCGTAGCCATGGCCGGTTGCGTGGGAGGGTCGTCCGACGTGAGCAAGAAGGAGAAGGCCAAGCTCAAGGCCTACATCCTCGACAAGCCACCGGCATCCATCCCCCAGAAGCTGAACATCAACTACGACAACAAGGAAATCCTGCTCGGCTGCAAGGTGTCGCCGGCGGGACCCGTGACGCCGGGTCAGAAGGTCAAGCTGACCATGTACTGGCAGGCGAAGAAGAAGCTCGGCGACGGCTGGCAGCTCTTCACGCACGTGCTCGACGGGTCGGGGGAACGCATCCTGAACATCGACAACGTCGGCCCGCTGAGAACGGTCCGCGGCGATCACCAGGTCCTGGCTCCCGGCGAGTGGACGCCCGGCAAGGTGTACGTCGACGAGCAGACGTTCTCCGTGCCGAAGAAGGTCAAGACGAACCGCATCCAGGTGGTCACCGGCATCTGGAAGGGCAACGATCGGCTGAAGACGGTGAGCGGCCCGCACGACCGCGAGAACCGCGGCATCGTCATCAACATCCCGATCAAACGCGCGCACCCCACCGCCACGAGCCTTGCCAGCGCGCGCGTTCCGGAGCTGCGCGTCGACCGGCTGCCCAAGGGCACCAAGCTCAAGATCGACGGCAAGCTGGACGAGGACGCCTGGAAGACCGCACCGACGGCGGGGCCGTTCGTGGATGTCCGCACGGGCAAGCCGAATCCGTCCTTCCCGGTCGGCGGCCGCGTGAAGATCCTCTACGACAACCAGGATCTGTATCTGGGCTTCGACGTGACGGACAAGGACATCACCGGCGGGTTCAAGAAGGGCGAGAAGGACCCGCACCTGTGGACCAAGGACACCGTCGAGATCATGGTCGACCCCGACGGCGACGGTGACAACAAGGACTACTACGAGATCCAGGTAAGTCCGCAGAACCTCGTGTTCGACTCGCAGTTCGACGACTACAACAAGCCCGAGAAGAAGCCGGACGGGCCCTTCGGGCACCAGGAGTGGTCAGCCAAGCTGACGAGTGCCGTCACGCTGAACGGCACGATCGACAAGCCGGGCGACAAGGACCAGGGCTACGTCGTCGAGGTGAAGATCCCGTGGAAGTCGTTCTCGAAGGCGAAGACGACGCCGCCGAAGACGGGCGACACCTGGCGCATGAACTTCTACGCGATGAAGAACAACAACGGAGTCGCCTGGTCGCCGATCCTGGGGCAGGGCAACTTCCACAAGGCCTCGCGGTTCGGCAGGGTGCTGTGGGCCGAGAAGGGCTGGAAGCCGCCCCAGGCGAAGAACGCGCCGCCGACCAGGCCGGGAATGCCTCCGGGCCTCAGGCCGCGATTGAAGCTGCCGAACCTCGAGCACGCGCCGAAGTTCAAGCCACTACCGATCGGCACGCACACGGTCAACCGCTAGTAGCGCCGCTCGACGGCGCCCTGCAGATCCGCGCAGTGGTGCGCCTGGCGCTCGGCCTTTTCGAGCTCCTGCTGCGCGGAAACGAGGCTCGCGGCAGCGCTCGGGGCTACGCCCGGGCCGCTGTCGCCCTGGAGCTCGCGGCGCACTCTGTGGGTGGCGGACAGCGCGTGGATCTGGTGTTGGTAGGCTTCGACACACGCGCGCTTGAGCTCGCACAGGTCCGGCGCGCTGCACGACATGCGCTCGAGCGCAGCCAGGTAGGGCGCCTTCTTGTCGTTCGACGCATTGCGCAGATTGTCGACCGCGTGCGAGATGCGACCCGCTTCGGTGCGACGCGCCTGCTCGGCTTCGCCGTGACACCCCGCGATCAAGAGGAGCGCCGACAGCGCCCGTGCGGCGCTGCGGAAACCAGACCCCACCAGACGAGTGCGCCTCAGTCCGCGGCCTTCGGCGGCGGCCCCATCTGGATCCGCTCACCGAGGTACGCACCGATCAACGTGAAGAGGACGCCGAGCGCCGACATCAGCGCGTACATCCACCACGGCATCGTCTTGACCGTCTGGCTGCGGAACAGCAGAAAAGCCGTGGGAATGGCCACCAGGAAGACGGCGACAACCGGTTCGACGAACGTCTTGCCGGGCGAGATCAGGCCGGTCAGCATGCCCCCGACGAACCAGACCGGAATCGAGATCATCATGCCGGCGGACCCCTCGAAGTCGAGCGCCGGAACGACCATCGGCAGGCCCATGACCAGCGCCGCGGTCAGAACGCCCGTGATGACGATCGAGATGGCAAACCACAGGACGCTGAAACCCTCCTGCTGGTAGCGCCGCTCGAGCTCTTCCTGCCGGGAGAGCGACCGCTTGAGATCCTCGATCTTCGCGCCGCACGAGACGCAGCGGTTGTTCAGGAGCGGAGCGCTATTCCTGAAGCCACAGGAGGGGCAGATGATGTTCTTCGCAGCAGCCATGGGACTCCGTAGGGGCCCCAGCCTAGCCCAAGTCAGGTCGGGCGGAAAACCCAGGAGCGCGGTCCTGCCCCGTCGGCAGCCCACCCGCCCCTGCCGTTTCGCGGTATACGACACCACACAGGCGGTTCAGCCGGCCGGAACCTCGCGGCTCCAGCCGGTGTCGGACCCGGGGACCCCCTCAAGCCGTCAGAGACCATGTCCCGCCGTTCTCCAGCAGCCGAATTGACCCTTCCCGCGGGCGCGGAGCCCGATCCCGAGCTGGAAGCCCTGCCCGAGCCCAGGCGCCCGGGACGGCGGCTGACCCTGGTCGCGATGACGCTCACCGCGGTCGCAGCGCTGGCGATGGCTCTGACCCTGCGCGGGGAGGCCAGCTACGCGCTCGAAAAGGGGCCCCCGGTCGAGCTCGACGAGCTGACGCAGTTCAAGCCGCGCCCGGAGCTCGCCAATCGCTGGGTACATGGGGAAGCGCTGCTGGGCACGACCGGCGCCATCCGCTACGGGCGGCCCCTCGACGGCGACACTTTCCGGCTGGCCCCCGTCGCGGGAAACAACCACGTCTGGGTCGAGGTGCGCGTCCCCGAAGGCATGGAGGGTCCGCGTTTCGTCCCGCCCACGTCGTTCGTGGGTCGCTTGATCCCGTTCTCGCGCGCGGGCCTGCGCCACGACGGGTTGCCGGAAGCCGTCGCGGATGCGGGCAGCGCCCAGGTGCCGGCCGGGTCCTGGCTGCTCATCGACGGCGAGTCACCGAGCTCGACACGTTGGGCGTTCGGGCTCATCGCGCTTTTCGTCGGGTTCGCGGGCTTCAACCTGTGGGGGCTGTACAGGCTGCTCAGACCGGTGCGGGATGGCTGACAAGAAGCGTCGCAAGACACACAAGCGCGCCGACGTGCTGATCGTCGGCGGCGGCATCATGGGTTGCGCCAGCGCGTGGGAGCTCGCGCGGCGGGGGCTCTCGGTCACCGTCCTCGAGCGCAGCGTCCCGGGCGCCGAGGCGTCCAGCGCCGCCGCGGGCATCATCGGCGCGCAGGCCGAAGCCCACGCCGAGGGCCCGATGACGGACCTGTCGCTCCTGAGCCGTACGCGCTATCCGCGCTGGCAGAAGGCGCTCCAGGCCGCGACGGGCATCGACGTCGGCTACCGGGAGAGCGGCCTTCTGCGCGTGGGCTTCGACAAGCAGGCCGTCGACACGCTGGCCGCCGGCACGCGCTGGCAGCGCCGGCAGAAGCTCGGCGTGGAACGACTGGGATCGCGGCAGCTCCACGCACTCGAGCCGTCGCTGGGCGCGCGCGCCGTCGGCGGAGTGCACTTTCCGGGCGACGGCCGCGTCGATCCGCGGCTGCTGCTGCGCGCGCTGCACATCGCCGCCCAGCAGGCCGGCGTGGAATTCCGGACGGGCGCGTACGTCCGCCGCGTGCTGGAAAAGGCTGGACGCGCCCGCGGAGTGGAGCTCGAGGACGGCAGCGAAGTCCCGGCGGACCAGGTGGTGGTCGCCGCCGGCAGCTGGACCACGCTGGTCGAGGGCGTACGACTGAGGTCGGGCGCGGTGCGGCCAGCGCGCGGCCAGATCGTCGAGCTGGTCGCGCCCAGGCCGTACATCCAACGCGTCGTGTTCGGGCCACGCTGCTACATCGTGCCGCGGGACGACGGCCGCATGCTGGTCGGCTCCACGCTCGAATTCGTCGGCTACAGGCGCGAGGTCACCGCACGCGCGGTGCGCGACCTGCTCGACGCCGCGATCGAGCTGGTGCCCGAGCTCGCCGAGGCGACACCGGGGGGCACCTGGTCGAACTTCCGCCCCTACACCGACGACGAGCTGCCGCTGCTCGGCCCGAGCGGCGTCGCGGGGCTCACCCTGGCCACGGGCCACTACCGCACGGGGATCCTGCTCGCTCCCATCACGGCCGAGATCGTCAGCGCCGTGGTGCGGGGCAAGCCCCCGCCGCTGCCGCTCGAACCGTTCGATCCGCAGCGTCCGGGCGCCGCGGCCTGACGCGGCATCGTCCCGCGCCCCGACACGGGACACGCCCCGTGCCGGGGTGCTATGGACGCGGCTGATGGCGATCACGTACCGGGAGGCGGGCGTCGATATCGGCGCAGGTGAAGCGCTGGTCGAGCGGATCAAGCCGCTGGCCAGGAGCACGCGCATCGCCGAGGTCGTGGAGGACGTGGGCGGCTTCGCCGGCCTGTGCGGCCTGCCCGGAGACATCGAGGACCCGCTGCTGGTGAGCGGCACCGACGGAGTCGGCACGAAGCTCAAGGTTGCGTTCGCTACCGGCGTCCACGGCAGCATCGGGCAGGATCTCGTCGCCATGTGCGTGAACGACATCGTCACCACCGGCGCGCGGCCGCTGTTCTTCCTCGACTACTTCGCCTGCGGGGAGCTCGACGTGGACGTGGCCGAAAGCGTGGTCTCCGGCATCGCGGAGGGCTGCCGTCAGGCCGGCTGCGCGCTGCTCGGTGGCGAGACGGCCGAGCTGCCAGGCATGTATGCAAAGGGCGAATACAATCTGGCCGGCTTCGCGGTCGGTGTCGTGTCGCGCCGCGCGCTGCTCGGCCCGGCGCGCGTGGAGCCTGGAGACGAGCTGGTCGCCGTCACCTCGAGTGGGCTGCACTCGAACGGCTACTCGCTGGCGCGCCGCGTGCTCGAGAAGGAGATGGGCCTGTCCTTCGACGCTCACCTCGAGGGGCTCGACTCCACGCTCGGGGAGGCCCTGCTCACACCGACGCGCATCTACGCGCGCGCCGTCGCGGCAGCGCGCGCGGCCCTCGGCAACGGACTGCACGCGCTCAGCCACATCACCGGCGGTGGGCTGCCCGGCAACCTCCCGCGGGTGCTGCCGGATGGCACGCGGGCCGAGCTGACCCTGCCGGCGCCTCCCGCACTGTTCGAGCTGATCGCCCGCGGCGGGCCGGTGGACGAGGACGAGATGCGGCGCACCTTCAACCTCGGCGTCGGCCTGGTCGCCGTCGTGGCCGCCGGCTCCGCCGACGCGGCGATCGCGGCCTTCGAGGCCTCGGGAGAGCGCGCATTCCGCCTCGGACAGGTCCACGCCGGGCCCGCCGGCTCGACAGCGGACGTACAGTTCGTAGGCTGAACGGCCATGTCGGACCGAGCCCCCTCGCTGGATCTCGGCGTCCTGGTCTCGGGACGCGGCTCGAACCTGCAGGCCATCCTCGACGCCATCGCCGACGGCGCGCTCGACGCGAGAGTACGCCTGGTGATCTCCAACAAGCCGGGCGCCCAGGCGCTGGAGCGCGCGGAGAAGGCCGGCGTCACAACGCGCACAATCCCGCATCGCGGGTTCGAGTCGCGGGAAGCCTTCGACGCAGCGCTGGTCGAGGCGCTCCGCGAAGCCGGCGTGCAGTGGGTCGTGCTGGCCGGGTTCATGCGGCTGCTCACGCCGACTTTCCTCGGCGCGTTCGGCGGCCGCATCCTGAACATCCACCCGTCGCTGCTGCCGGCATTCCCGGGCGCCCACGCGCATCGCGACGCGATCGACTACGGCGTCAAGGTCACGGGCTGCACGGTGCACCTGGTAGACGAGGGCGTGGACACGGGACCCATCGTCGCGCAGCGCGCCATCGCGGTACGCGACGACGACGACGAGCAGAGCCTCGCCGCCCGCCTGCTCCACGAGGAGCACGCGCTGCTGGTGGAGGTGCTGCGCTGGATCGCCGCCGATCGCCTGACAGTGGAGCCGGGCAGCGAGGGCCGTCGCCCGCGCGGCATCACGAGGCCGGCGTGACGACGACGCGGCACTACGACGTCGTCGTGCTCGGCCGGTCGCTGGGCGCGCTGTCGGCGGCGGCGCTGCTGGCCCGGCGCGATTTCCGCGTGCTGCTGCTCGGCCAGGGCGAGCCGCCGGCGGACTATCACTTCGATCGGCATCTGCTCAAGCGCCGCGCCTTCACGCTGCTCGCCGGCTCCTCGCCGGCATGGCGCCGCATCCTGCACGAGCTGGCGCAGAGCCCCCGCTTCCGGCGCAGGACGCAGGCGCTCGACCCGATGTTCGTCGTGATGAGCGAAGGGCGCCGCGTCGAGGTGCCGCCCGACATGGATCTGTTCGCGCGCGAGGTGGATCGCGAATTCCCCGAGGTGCGGCAGCTGGTCGACGAGCTGTACGCTAGCTTCGCGCAGGTCAACGCCGCCGCCGACGCGACCTTCGAGCGGGACGCCGTGTGGCCGCCGGGAAACGTATGGGAACGCATTGAAACCGGGCGCGCCGCCGCCTCGCTGCCATTCGTCAGCGGAGATTCCCAGCAGGAAATACTTGGCAAGTTTCCCGCTGGTCATCCGTACCGCGAGCTCACGGCGCTGCCAGCGGTGTTCGCCTCCAATCTGTCGGTTCCCGGGGATCAGCTTCCGCAGTTCGCGCTGGCACGACTGCATGGAGCCTGGACGCGCGGCGTGCTGGCACTGGAGCGGGGCGAGGACGAGCTGGCCGAGTTCTTGATCGATCGCATCCAGGCCCACGGCGGCGAGTGTCGCCTCGATCAGCGAGCAACCGAGCTCGTGGTCCGCCGCGGCGCCGTCGCCGGAATCCTGGAAGACGGCGAGGAAGCGCCGACCGGCGCCAGTGCAGTCATCAGCGACCAGAGCGGCGAGGCCCTCGCGGCTCTGGCCGCCGGCGAAGGCATCACCAAGCGCGCGCAACGCGACTGGCCTCGTCTCTCGGCTGCGGCAGGTCGTTTCGTCGTGAGCCTCGTCGTCGATAGCGAAGCCCTGCCCGAGCCGTTGGCACGGGAAGCGTTCCTGATCCCGCCCGGAACAGGGCGCCCCGATCCGCGACGCCCCGTCGTGCACCTGCAGCGACTGCCGGCCGCCGCCGATCCGGCGTCGCACTCGAAGGCCGAAACGGTGCTGGTCGCCGAAACGATCCTGCCCACCCGCGGGCCGCTCACGCTACTGGAGGCGCGCGAAGCCGTGCTGGGCACGTTGCGCTCTCATCTGCCGTTCATCGACGAACACCTCGTGGTCGTCGACTCGCCCCACGACGGTCTACCGCTGTACGATTTCAGTACAGGGACGCGGCGCGAGATCGATCGCATCCACGTGCCCGATGGGTCACCGGGACCGGAGCCCATGCAGTGGCAATGGACCGTCGACCCACCCGGATACCTGGACCTCGCCGGCGAGCCCGTTCGCGGCCCCATCCCTGGCACCTACCTGGTCGGTCCCACCGTGCTGCCCGCGCTTGGACAGGAAGGCGAGCTGATCGCCGCTTGGGGCGCGGCGCGCCTGATCACGAAGAAGGACCGGAACCGGCAGAAGATGCGCCGGCAGATGTGGACCAAGATCGAAACCGGTTGAGGCCGCGACAAGCTCGCCGATCAGGTCCCGCCATCCCGAAAAACCCGGTATAGTCCACGGGATGATGCGACGTACCCTGACCGTCCTGGCCCTGTTTCTGGCAACGCTGGCTGCGCTCCCTGCGCGCGCCCAGAGTGCGGATTCGCAGAAGGTCCAGGTGCTGACATTCATGAGCGACAAGGGCTTCCAGCAGGCCCAGGCTCTGACCATCGCGCTCAAGCGCGCCGTCACCCGCGCCGACGGCTGGACGCTGGGCAAGGGCGACTTCTCGCTCGAGGTACTCGTAGCGGCGCTCAACTGTCCGTCGCCGCCGGACAGCGCGTGCCAGAAGAAGATCAGCGCCAAGGTGGGCACCAACCGCTACGTCTGGGGCACGCTCAAGCTCGAAGGCAAGCAGGTCGTGGCGATTCTGCATATGTGGGAAAACGGTTCCGAGAAGCAGCAGACCACGCTCCGGTACAGCGCCAACCTTACCGATCCTTCCGACGACTCCTTGCTCAAGATCGCCGAGGACGGCTTTTCGAACCTCGTCGGCGCTGCAGAAGGCAAGCTCGAGTTGACCGCGGGAAGTGTCACCGGCGACGTGCTGGTCGACGGGCAGCGCGCAGGCAAGATTTCGGGCGGGCACGCCGAGCTCAGCTTACCTGCCGGCGATCACGAGGTGCGGGTACGCGCCAGCGGCTACCACGAGGCCACCGGCACCGTATCCATCAAGTCCGGCAGCAGCGCCCGGCTGGAGCTCTACCCTTCCCCCGTCGCGGGCGCCGGCGCCCCCGGCGACCACGGCCCCGCGGGCCCGACGGACTATCGCAGCATCGCCGGTTGGGCGACGCTGGGCGTCGGCGGCGCAGTCGCGCTGACAGGCGGCTACTTCTGGCTGAAGAGCTTCCTGCAGTCGCAGAGCCCGCCCGACTACTACACGGACTACAAGAAGGGGGACGTCGGCAACAGCAAGTACAAGTCCGACATCTGCGCAGGGGCGCGTAGCAAGGAATACCCCAACCCGCAGGTCGCCGACTACTGCGACAAGAACACCAAGACGAAGACCGTCGCCTTCATCCTGGTTCCGGTCGGCGTGGTGATCGCTGGCGTAGGCACCTACCTGCTGCTCACGGACGAACCGAGCAAGGCAGAGAAGGACACGGGGAAGCTCCAGCCCAGCTTCGCGATCGGGCCCAATGGCGGCCGCCTCGACGTCAGCATGGCGTTCTGAGTCGGGGTGCGGGTCGTCGCCGGAGCACTGCGCGGTCGTCCCCTGCGCGCGCCACGCGGCAGCCGTACCCGCCCCACAGCTGATCGGGTACGCCAAGCCCTGTTCTCCGTGCTCGGCGACATACAGGGAGCGCGCGTCGCCGATCTGTATGCGGGAAGCGGTGCGCTGGGGATCGAAGCACTATCGCGCGGCGCGGAGCACGCGGTGTTCGTGGAGTCGTCGCGCGCTGCGCTCGATGCGATCCGCCACAACCTGCATTCGCTCGGCATCGAGCAGCAGGGCACGGTGCTGCCGTTGCGCGTCGAACGCGCGTCCCGCGCGCTCGACGAACATGGCCCCTACGACCTCGTGCTGTGCGACCCACCCTGGCCGGAGCTCGAGCGGGCGCTGGCCGCACTCGGACGCACGCTCGACCCGGGCCAGCTCTGCCCCGGAGCGCGCGTGGTCATCGAACACCCGGCCCAGAGGCCGGTCACGATCCCGGCATCGCTCGGGCTCGAACGCTTCGATGAACGGCGTTGGGGAGATTCCGCTGCTTCCCTGTTCGTCCGCAAGGAAATCGACATTTCTGCCTAACCCCCTATCGTCCCCGCCGCGGTGAAAGCTATAGTTCCGCTCCAGTCGGAATCTAGAGCATTGTCCGGAGTACTTGATGCCTGAATCGTCCCTGCCCCCTCCGCCCAAACACGGAGGCAGCAGAGGCTTCATCGCTGCGGCGGTCGTCATGCTGCTGTTGATGGGGGGCCTCATCTACTGGAAGGTGAGCGGCAAGAAACCGCCGCCGCCGCCGCCGCCGCCGCCGGTTGCAAGCGCGAAGGTGCCGGTGCTCGAGGAGCCTCCTCCTCCGCCACCACCCAAGATCGAAGCCGATGAGGCGGGAGCGCCGAAAGTTGAAACGCACCACGGCACCTACCACGCCAACACCGGCTGCACCGGCACATGCAAAGGCACAGCCACCGGCGCGCTCCGCTCCGCGCTCCGCGGCAGAGCCGGCCAGGCGAGAGGCTGCTACGAGCGCGCCCTGCGCACGAATGCGACGTTGAAAGGCCGCCTCGTCGTGAACGTCCGGCTCGGCCCGCAGGGTCAGGTCTGCAGCGCCTCGGTGGGCTCCAACGCCCTGGGCGACCCGGCCGTGGCCGCCTGCGTCGTGCAGATGTTCCGCAGCGGGAAGTACCCCGCCCCCGAAGGGGGTTGCGTCGACACCGCAGTTCCGATGAACTTCGTACCGAAGTCATGACCAACTCTGCCCACCGCCGGTTTCGCTGGTTGCTCCTATGCGCGCTCGGGGGCTTGGCGGCTTCCGCCCTGGTCACGGGGTGCAGCTCCACGGGCTATTCGCCCAACTGCCCCGAGACGGACGTCGAGCTGTACAACGTGGCCGAGGCGGGCCAGACGAAGACCCCGACCCAGTCCATCGACAAGGGTTGCTGGACGAAGGTCGGTCACGCCAACAGCGGCACCGGCGGCACCGGCAACCCGCCTCCGGCCGACGCGGGCGGCGGCTGACGCGCGTCGACGGCTGATGCGCAGCGCCTGCCCACCGTGCAGGCTCCAGAACCCGGCATGGCCTACGGTGTGCTCCTCACGCTCGCGTACGACGGCGCGCTGTTCTCCGGATTCGCCCGGCAGCGCAACGCGCGCACCGTCGCCGGCGAGCTCGAAGGCGCGATACGCGCGATCGATCCGCACGCGAGCCTCGTGCGCGCCGTGAGCCGCACCGACGCCGGCGTGCATGCGCGCGGCCAGCGCGTCGCGTTCGACACGGCGAAGTCGATCGCGCCGCGCGGCTGGGTGCTTGCGCTGGCGCGAGAGCTTCCGGAACAGATCTCCGTCGTCGCAGTCGCGGAAGTGGAGGCCGGCTACGACCCGCGGCATCACGCGGTCGAAAAGACGTACCGGTATTTCGTTCTCCAGAGCCCGGTACGCGACCCGTTCGCCGAGCACCGCGCCTGGCGCGTCTACGAGAGGTTGAACCACGACGCAATGCGAAGCGAAGCCTCGGCGCTCCTCGGCACGCACGACTTCCGCGCATTCCGCAGCTCCTCGGACACGCGGCAGGACACCGTCCGGCAGGTCCTGCGGGCCAGCATGCGGGTGTCGCCGGGGGATCCGCGCTGTCTGGAAATCGAGATCACCGGCAACCGCTTCATGCACCGGATGGTGAGGATCATCGCGGGAACGCTGGTGGACGTCGGCCGCTCACGGCTAGCGCCCGGCGCGGTCACCCGCGCGCTCTCGAGCGGAGTGCGCGAAGACCTCGGCATGACAGCGCCACCGGACGGCCTGTTTCTGGAGCAGATCGTCCTTTCCAACGCGGGGTGGAACCCCTGGCCCAACGGCTAGTGCCCCCCACCTCGCGCGGCAGCCCAACCGCTGTTTTGCAGCTCACAGGCCGCATTGACGAAAATGCGGCGGTCGCGTAGCTTGCGCCTGCCGCTGGCTGGCACGCGCCCTGCTTGTCTGTAGGTGCTGGCTAGATAGCAAGGCCGGTCCGTGGCAGACCGGCGTCCGCGCCCGGTGCAGGCGGCCGGAGTCGCGAGGAGCAGCATCAAATGGGCTTGAAGCAATCAATCGTCGGGCGAGGCAAGAAGATCCTGCTGAGCCCATCGGTCATGCGATGGGTCTCCGACGACCGCGTCATGAAAGCGGCCGAGGGCGTCATGGACGCCAGGAGCCGCGTCAAGGCAGCCGTCAGCATCCTCGTCAAAGGTCACGAGCTACCGAACATCGATCCGGCGCTGGACGAGTACCCCGAGGCAGCCGCGACCAAGCCTGCGTCGAAGAAGAACGGCGCCGCGGCGCCCGCGGCGAAGACGCATGGCTCGGACGACATGACCGAGTCGCTCAAGGAGCGCAACACGCTGTCGGGCATCGGCAGCAAAGATGTTTTCGAGAAGTGCTACAAGTTCACAGCCGCCGACAACGCGCGGAAGATAGGCATCTACCCCTACTTCCGCCCGCTGGACGTGAACGACGGACCCGAGGCCGAGATCGACGGCAAGCGCGTCGTGATGTTCGGGTCCAACAACTACCTCGGCCTCACCACGCATCCGAAGGTGCGCGAGGCGGCCAAGTCCGCCATCGACCGCTTCGGCACCAGCATGACCGGCTCGCGTCTCGTGAACGGCTCGATGAAGCTGCACGAGGAGTTCGAGAACAAGCTCGCCAAGTGGATGGGCAAGGAGAGCGCACTCGTCTTCACCACCGGCTACCAGGTGAACCTCACGGTGCTCTCGGCGCTGCTCAGCAACAAGAAGAGCGTGGCCGTGATCGACCGCAACGTGCACGCCTCGCTCTACGACGGCGTGCGCCTGGGGCAGGCCGCGGGCGCTCGCATGGTGCGCTACCGGCACAACGACCCAGCGTCGCTCGACCGCGCGCTCGAGAAGATCGAGGACGACGAGGGCGCCTTCGTGATCACCGACGGCGTGTTCAGCGCCGAGGGCGAGATCGCCAAGCTGGACGAGATCGTCAGGGTCGTGAAGAAGCACGGCGCGCGGCTGTTCGTGGACGACGCCCATGCGCTGGGCGTGATCGGCCCCGATGGACGCGGCACCGCGCACCATTTCGGCGTCATGGACGACGTCGATCTGGTCGGCGGAACCTTCTCCAAGTCGCTCGCCAGCATCGGCGGCTGGCTGGTCGGCGAGCGCAAGGTGCTCGACTACGTGCGGCACTTCGCGCCGAGCTTCATGTTCGCCGCGGCCGCAGCTCCGCCCAACGTGGCCGCGGCGATGGCGGCCTTCGAGGTGATGCAGGAAGAGTCGTGGCGCATCGACAAGCTGCACGACAACTTCAACTACATGCGCGACGAGCTCAAGAAGATGGGCTTCGAGCTCGGTCACACCGAAACGGCCGTGATCCCCATCTACATCCGGCAGGATCTCCGCACCATCATGATGTGGCGCGATCTGCTCGAGGACTACGGCATCTACACCAACCCGTTCATCTCGCCCGGTGTCCCGCCGAAGAACGCCATGCTGCGCACCAGCTACATGGCCACGCACGAGCGCGAGCACCTCGACCGAGGCCTCGAGGCGTTCCGCATTGTCGGCAAGAAGTACGGCGTGATCTGAGTAGCCGGCCCGGGGACGGCTTTTCTTTTCTGGGGTCGAGAGCTGGGCGTCGCGGTGCGGCGACTCACATCTCGACCCCAGAAATCTTCCCGCCTTCCCGCCTTCCTGTGAACCTCTGGATCGCGCCGCGACGTTCCAGACGTGATCGCGCGGTCGGGAATCTAGCCGCCCTGGCGCTTCACCTTTGCCAGCGCGTTCCTGTAGGTCGCGGCGACGCGTCCGGTGAGGAAACGCCGGGGCACGAACGGCGCAAACGCCAGGCTGAGCCGGTTGCTCATGCCGGGAGCGTAGAGAAAGCGCCGGGCGCCGAGCGCACCTACTCCCTCGCGCGCGACCTTGTCTACCGGCATCAGCCAACCGCGAAGCTCTCCGAAGTCCTCGCCATCGGTCATCTCCGTCTGGATGCCGCCCGGAACGAACGTCGTAACGGACACGTTGCGTCCGTACATCTCGTGGTGGAGCGCGCAGCCGTAGTTGACCAGGAACGCCTTGGTCCCCGAATAGGCCGTCTGGTACGCGACCGGTACCAGGCCGGCCATGCTGGAGACGAGCATCATGCCGCCGCCCTGTGCGCGCTGCTCGAGGTACGGAACCAGCCGCGTGCTGAGGCGCACCACGCTGCGCACGTTGACGTCGAGCATACGCTGGAAGGCATCCCACTCGAGCTCTTCGTGACTTCCGATGTGGGTAATGCCGGCGTTGAGAATGGCAGCGTAGAGCTCGCGACCGCCTGTCGCCGCCTGGAAGACGCGGTCCACGTCTTCCAGGTTGGCCAGGTCCGCGGCTACCGGCAGCACCTCGACTCCTGCCGCCGTCTCGAGCTCGTCCTTGAGCTCCTCCAGCCGCTCGCGGCGGCGCGCGGCGATGACCAGATTCGCGCCGTGCTCGCGCGCCAAGAGCCGCGCCATCTCCCGGCCCAGACCGGACGACGCTCCAGTCACCAGAACCCACCGCGAACGGAAATCCATGCGCTTCATCGCCCGAAGTAGAGCCACAAACGGCTCCGACTTTCCACGCCCAAGGCGAATCCAGCGGAAGGCCGGCTACGATCCGGCGCGAAAGAACGTCGCGCCGCCGGCCCGGAGCGGCGTGGGCGCGTTCCTCAGCTTGCGGCCGAGCGCCTCGACGGCCTCCGTGTCGACGTACAGTCCGGGGCCCCAGCCCGGTACCTCGGCGTCCTCGTCGAGACGCGTCGCGGTGTCCGCGTACAGCGCCCGGCGCAGCGGCTCACTGGGAAACGAGACATGCAGCAGCGGCACGTCGCCGGCCCAGGCGGGCAGCGCCACCGACTCGGTCTCTTCAGGCACCCAGCGGCTGCCGTGCGTCAACACGCCCACCGTGGAAAGCTCGCGTCCGGCGAGCCGCGCGCGCACCATGCGCAGCCAGCCGAGCGGCTCCTCGACCTGGTCACCCTCGGAGAGCTCCACGTACACCGCGTGACCGAGGTGCACCGCCCGCGCGGCGCGACCGAGCGGGATTGCCTCCAGGCACTCGACGACCGTGGTGCGGAACGCGGTGAAGCGCTTCACGAAGTCCGTGCGCTCGAGCGCGTACTCCTCGTCCTCCACGCTGAAGTACGAGATCAACAGACCGAATGCGTTCTCGTCGATCATCCGTCCCCCGATTATCCCGGCGCGCACGCGATGGCCAGCGCCACGGGCAGCACCGGCAGGCGCTCAGCCAATCGAGCCGCGCTCGAGCGGCGCGCGCCCGGCGCGCTGGCGCAGCCGGTTCAGCGTGCGGAACACCGGCTTCGAGGCGACGATGCGCCGCTGCAGCCGCCGCTTTCCGGGGAAGTCGAGCAGGAACAGCGAGGCCAGGATGGTCAAGAGCCCCTGCCCGGGCAGCACCAACATCGCAACTCCGGCCACGAACACCACCGCGCCGAGGATGTTCTTGACGACACGCAGAGCCATGCGCCACCCGGGCTCGCGAACGGCCGTCATCCCGAGATCGCCGCGCTCGTGGCGCGTGAAGTAGTCGGCCGGGACGCGCGCGAAGAACCACGGCACGCCCACCAAGCTGAGCACGAACATCACCACCGACGCGATGGACAGCACCACCAGCACGTGTGGCGTCAGGAGCCAGTGCAGGAAGGTCTGCGCCCAGGCGGGGAGGCGTTCCATCATGGCGGCAGCAACCTAACCACGGGACCGACCCGACGCCGCATCAGGCCCGCGAGCGGGCGGCGTGGATGGCGGCCAGGGCCGCGCGCGCCTTGTTACGGGTCTCCTTGGCTTCCAGCTCCGGCACACTGTCGGCGACGACGCCCGCGCCGGCCGTGACCTCGAACCGCCCGTCGCGCATCACCACGGTGCGGATCGCGATGGCAAAGTCGAGGTCCGTCCCCCCCGTCACGTAGCCGATCGCGCCGCCGTAGGCGCCCCGCGGCCGGCGCTCGAGCTCGCGGATGATCTGCATCGCCCGCACCTTGGGTGCGCCGCTGAGCGTGCCGGCGGGGAACGTGGCGCGCAGCACGTCCCATGGCCCCTGCCCCGGCGCGAGCTCGCCGGTGACCTCGCTGACGATGTGCATCACGTGGCTGAAGCGCTCCACCTCCATGCGCTGGGCGAGCGTCACCGAGCCCGCGCTCGCGATGCGACCGATATCGTTGCGGGCCAGGTCGATCAACATCACGTGCTCGGCGAGCTCTTTCGGGTCGGCGAGCATCTCGGCCGCGAGCGCGTCGTCCTCCTCGGGGCTCAGTCCGCGCCGGCGCGTGCCCGCAATCGGGCGCAGCGTCACCCGCCGGCCCTCCACGCGCACCAGCGTCTCGGGGCTCGCTCCCGCAATCGCAACGGCGGGCGCCCCGGGCCGTGCAGGCAGCTCGATCAGGTACATGTACGGCGCGGGCGAGAGCACCCTGAGCGCGCGGTACACGTCGAACGGATCGGCGCCCGCCACGGGCACTGAAAATGTGCGCGCGGGCACGACCTGGAACGCGTCCCCGGCGCGGATGTACTCCTTGACGCGCTCGACGCTGCCGCTGAACTCCTCGTCGCTGGTGCCGACCTCCACGTCGGGCGGCAGAGCGGCGGGATCGGGCGGCAGAAGCGGCGAAAGCGGAGCCACGCGGGACAGGTCGCGCTCGGCCCGCGCGAGCTCGGCTGCGTCCGGCGCGGCGATGGTCGCCGTGTGCGTCAGGTTGTCGAACACGACGACGGTCGCGTCGCCCACCAGCCGTGCGATCGGATCGCCCGGCGCTGGCCACGGCTCCACCTTCGTTGCGTAGTGCACCAGGTCGTAGGCGAGCACGCCCACGTGAGCGCTGGCGAAGCGCGCCGCGACCTCCGCCTCCACCCGCTCGCCCGTCGGAACCAGCTCCGCCAGCCGGGCGAACGGATCCAGCCCGGGCTCGCCGTGCAGGATGACCTGCCGGCGCGGGTGATAGCCCAGGATCGAATAGCGGCCCCAGCGCTCGCCGGGCACCACGCTCTCGAGCAGGAAGGACCCCTCGCCCGCGTCGCGGCGCAGGGCGGCATAGGCGCCCACCGGCGTGATGCCGTCCACGACCAGCGTCTTCAGTTCCGTCATGCGAGAGAGGGAGCGTAGCGCCGCCACCCCGGGCGCGGGACCGGGAAAAGCGCCGGGCGTGCAGCCCCCGGGCTGAGCCGCTAGCATGCCGGGCCGTGTTCTTCCGACGCGCACTGCTCATGGCGGCGCTCGGCACCCTGGCTGCCGGATGCCGGCACGACCAACGCCTGGAGCTGCACGATACCGAAGGGCGGAGCTTCGCCGCCAAATGCTCGGCCGACACCGGCTGCCGGCTCGAGGACAAGGGCGCCGCCCTGCGCGCGACGGGGCGCGTCGTCGCCATCTGCAACACGCCGGCCGGCCGTGCTCCCCAAGCCAGCGATTGCCGGGCCCTGACCTGCAAACACGACGTGGACTGCCCTTCCCGGCATGGCCTGCCCCACGGGACCTGCCTGGACGGGCTGTGTATCGAGCCTGCACATTCGATCAACGTCGACGATGCGGTGATGCTGTGCCTGGCCGGCACCGGCCTCGGCAAGAGCTCCCGGACACAGGTCGAGCGCTACGCCTTGGCGCTGAACTGCGGCACGCCCTGCAAGGTGCCCAGCCCCTGCCGCCAGCCCTGAATCCCGTGGCCCCGCGGCGGAGAGCGCCGGGAAAAACGCGGCGCGGAGGCTGGAACAACAGCGGACCGTCGGCTAGGCTCCGCGCGCCCGCATGCCCGACACACCCTCGTTCCGGGCGAGCATCGCGCTCGCGGCCTACTCCGAGCCCCTGGTCGAGGGGCGGCGTGCCGTCGTGTTCGGTGATTCGTCGTCGCAACTGGCCGAGCATCTGCTCGAGCGCGGAGCGCGGCTGGTCCACGTCTACGACCTGGAGCCGACCCGCGTCGCCGAAGCCGCGGCCCGGAACACGTCGCGCAACATCAGCTACGCCCCGCTCGGAGAGAGCGGCACTGCCGTGCGCGACGGCGCGTTCGATCTCGCGATCGTCGAGAACCTCGCTGCGGCGTCGGATCCGGCCGCGCTGCTGAAGCGCGTCCATCGCGCGCTGTCTCCGCACGGCGCAGCGCTCGTCGCCTGCGCGAATCCGGACATGCGCGTGCAGCTCCTGCCAGAGCTCGAGCAGAGCCGGCAGAGCATCGACTACTACGCTCTGTACGACGCCGTTGCGCTGGAGTTCGAGCAGGTGCGCATGCTCGGCCAGACACCGTTCGTGGGCTACGCGATCGTGGACTTCGCCGCCGACGGCGAGCCCGCGCCGGCGCTGGATGCGGGCTTCGTGCCGGGCGGAGCAGAGGAACCGGAGTGGTTCATCGCCGTGGCCTCCGCGGAGCCGGTAGAGCTCGACGAGTTCGCGGTCGTCCAGCTGCCGTTTCTGGCTGCCGTGGGCGCCGGCAAGAGCCGCAAGGCGGAAGAGCAGCTGCGCGCGGCACGCGGCGCGGAGCGCCATGCGCGCGAGCGCATGGCCGAGCTGGAAGCGGACAACGAACGGCTGCGCGCGGCCGAGCGCACCCGGAAGCCCCAGCGCGACCACGCCGGCGAGCTCGAGAAGCTCCAGAAGGAGCTCGAGCAGCGCGACGCCTGGATCGCCCAGCTGGAAGCACGCGCCGCGACCGCCGACGCCCGCGCCGACGAGTCGCTGGCCGAGCTGGAGCAGGAGCGCGAGAGTGCCAAGCGGGCGGCGCGCGAGCTCGAGGGCGCGCGCCGGCGCGCCGAGCAGGCCGCCACCGAGGCCCGCACCCTGCGCGACCAGGCAGAAAAGGCGGCCGCGCGCCTCGAAGAAGCGGAAGCCCGCGCGGGTGCGCCGGCCGGAGAGCTCGAGGCCCTGAAAAAGCAGCTCGCCGCGCAGCAGACCACGCTGGAGCAGGCCGAACAGCAGCGCGACCGGGCACGCGAAGAGCTCTCGAAGCGCGAGGCCCAGCTGGCCGAGCTCACCGACGCCGAACCCACCGACATGGGCGCCGAGGTCGAGCAGCTGGAAGCCCAGCTGCTGGAACGCGGGCGGGCGCTCCTCACGCGCGAGCGCGAGCTCCGCGAGGCCGAGCGCATCGGCCGCGAACTGCTCCACGAGCTGGAGATTCTGCGGGCCGGCCCCGCGGAGGGCGCCGAGGCCGCGGAGGGCGCCGGAGAGCCTTCCGGACGTGAGGCCGAACTCGCCCGCAAGCTGGACAGCCTGGCGCGGCTCAACGCGCAGAGGGAAGCGGATCTGGAGACAGCCCGCTGGAGCATCGCGGAGCTGGAGGGACGCCTGGCGGACGGGGGACTGGATACCGGAGAGCGGGCGGAGCTCGAACGCGACCTGCAGCGCACCCGCGCGGAGGTCCAGAAGCTAGCCGCACTGGTGGCCCAACTCCGGGCCAATGCTGGCTCCGGAGAGGCGGAAGTTCGTTGACAGCCCCCCGGCCGGCCTTAGCTTGGCCCGATAGTGGGCAGTGGGGGTAGCGGCACCCTGGCATGAGCGAAAAGCGCGACTACTACGAGGTTCTGGAAGTCTCGCGTGAAGCGAGCAGCGACGAGATCCGGCGGGCATACCGCCAGTGCGCGCTGAAGCATCACCCGGACCGGAACCCCGACGACAAGGAGGCCGAGGATCGCTTCAAGGAAGCCACCGAGGCCTACAGCGTGCTCTCCGACGACGAGAAGCGGCAGGCCTACGACCGCTTCGGCTTCGCCGGCGTCAGCGGCGGCGCCGGCTTCGATTTCTCCTCGGCCGGCGTCGGCGACATCCTGAGCCACTTCCAGGACATGTTCTCCGACTTCTTCGGCGGCTTCGGCGGCTTCGGCGGCGGCGGGCGCCCGCGCGGCCCGGAGCGCGGACAGGAACGTCCGGGTCGACGCCACCATCTCGCTCAAGGACACGATGACCGGCTGCAAGCACGGAGATCGTCGTGCAGGGCGCCGCGGCGTGCGACGACTGCGGCGGCAGCGGCGCCAAGGCCGGCACGCAACCCGAGACGTGCCCGCAGTGCCGCGGCTCCGGCCAGGTCACGACCCAGCGCGGCTTCATCATGTTCAGCACCACCTGCCCGCGCTGTCGCGGCACCGGGCAGTTCGTCAAGGATCCGTGTGGCAGCTGCCAGGGCAGCGGCTTCGTGGAAAAGCGCCGCAAGGTGCTGGTGACCTTCCCCGCGGGCATCGACTCGGGCCAACGGCTTCGCGTTCCCGGCCAGGGCATGCCGGGGCCCACCGGCGCGCCGCCGGGGGATCTCTACGTCGACGTGAGCGTCGAGCACGACGAGCAGTTCGAGCGTGAAGGCTACGATCTGATCGCCCGCGAGCCGGTGTCCTTCCCCGAAGCAGCGCTCGGCGGCGAGCTGCACCTCACACTGCCGGACGACACGGAAGTGTCCGCCACGGTGAAGGCCGGCACCCAGCCCGGCACCATCATCACGCTCTCCGGCAAGGGCATTCCGCGGCTCGATCGCCGCAGCCGCGGCGACCTGCACATCGTGGTCGAAGTGCAAGTCCCGAAGAAGCTCAGCCGCCGCGCGAAGAAGCTGCTGCAGGAGCTCGAAGCCGAGCTCGGCGCGCCGCACAGTGCGCGCTCGGCCGCCAGCTAGCCGCCAGCCCTGACATCCGGATCAGTCCGCGCCGGCGTCGGCTGCGTCGGAGCTGTGCGCGTCGCTGCTGGCGTCGGCCTGCGCGCAGCCCGGATCGGCGCCCGCATCGGCTCCCGCCTCGTCGCCGCTCAGCGCGGCTCTCGCCGAACACAAGGCGCATCCGCCGCCGCCGCTGTTGCCGGGACCGCCGCAACATCCCGCCACGAACGAGCCTCCGACGATCATCGCCAGGCCCAACACGAACCGCCACTTGAAGTGTCTCCCAAGCATGGGAACGTGTTGAAGCAAGAAGCGAGCCCATCGCGCGCGGAGCTACCGGGCGAATCCGTACAACGCCGACAGCGCCGCGAAGACCCACAGCACGTAGGTGAACCGCCCCCCGATCGGACGGGTCCACTGCGGCACCCGCGAGAAGGCCTCGCGCCACACGTCGCGCGACTCGCCGAGCGCGCGGTCGGGCATGAACACCACCTGCGTCCGGATGCGGAACAGCACGCCTTCCGGACGCACCGCGGCGCCCGTCACGTCACCGAGCGGCCACTCCTGGGCGCGACCGCTCGCGTCCTCGTAGCGCAGCGTTCCGCGCTGCAGCGACACGCGCACCCGCCGCTGGTCCTCCGGCAGCTTCGACAGCCCGCGGATCTGCAGGGCGCGCTGGCCGAGCAGCAATGCGATCCAGAGCCCGGCGATGACCAGCCCCGAGAGCACGCCGAACAGCGGCCCGGTCTGCTTCGCGGACATCGCGATGCCGATGTACACGAGACAGAACGCGACCGGCCAGCGCAGCACGTTCAGGCTCGCGCCCGGCACCAGCGTCGCCGCCAGCCCGAGGTCGCGCGCACCGAAGCACCATTGTGCGCGGAGCTCGGGAAGCGTCGTCGGATCCGCGTCGCTCATCGCGGCCGACCGTACTTGAATCGCGCGGACGTGAACATGCGCTTGACCCTTCGCCCCGCCGCTTCAAGCATGAAGCCAGGCGATGCGGGATATCGAAGCGCACTACAGCGACGGCGGCCTTCTGGAACGCATGCTCCAGGCGCTGGGCGCGCTTTATGGGGATCCCGCGAAGCTGTCGGTCGACGACCTCGCGCCGGTCGACGAGTTCCACACGCGCGGTCGCGTGGCCACGCGCGAGCTGGCCGAGCTCGGCGGACTCGAGCCGGGCCTGCGCGTGCTCGACGTGGGCAGCGGCCTGGGCGGACCGGCGCGTTTCCTCGCGGCGCATCGCGGCTGCGACGTGACCGGCGTGGACCTCGTCGCCGAGTTCTGCCAGGTGGCCACCGAGCTGACCCGGCTCACGCGTCTCGAAGACCGGGTGCGCTTCCAACAGGCAAACGCCCTTTCGCTGCCTTTCCCCGACGCGAGCTTCGACGCCGTGTGGACCCTGCAGGCGCAGATGAACATCGCCGACAAGCGCGGCTTCTATCGCGGAGATCGCGCGCGTGCTCGCACCTGGCGGGCATTTCGTGTTCCAGGACATCTGCGCCGGCAACGGCGAGCCGCTCGACTTCCCCGTGCCCTGGGCCACGGAGCCCTCGCAGAGCCATCTCGTCGCACCGGACGCGCTGCGCGCGCTGTTGGCCGATCTCGGACTCGAAGAGCGCGCCTGGCGCGACGTCTCCAACGCCACCCGCGCCTGGCGCGCCGCGCACCCCGCCCCCGCCAAGCCGCCAGCGCTCGGCACGCACCTCATCATGGGCGCTCGCGCTCCCGAGAAGCGCAGGAACTCCGCCGGCAACCTCGACAAGGGCCGCATCGCCTTCGTGCAGGGCGTGTTCGTGCGACCGTGACCACGCGCCGCCCGGGATCGATCGCGTACTGATCGCCCGGGGGGTGCCCCGCACGATTCCACAACGCAACACGGGCGGCGTGCTCGCTGTCGCTGCGCGCGCCGGGGTCCCCCAAGGCCGGGCGCAACGCCCGCCCGGGGGCCCAACGTCCAGTTCCGGACAGACGTGCGGTTCCCCCTGAGCGCGCGCAGCCGCGAAGCGGCGAGCACGCGATTTGGGGGAACCCCGCGGAGCGGGCGCGACAGCGATGTGTCGAGCGAGGGGGCAATCCCGCGGAGCGGGCGCGAGGGTCGCAGTGGTTGGACGTGCACGCGCATTTCCGCTCTCCCGGACGCCCGACGGCGTCGAAATGCACGCCACACGCGCATTTCCGCTCTCCCGGACGCCCGACGGCGTCGAAATGCACGCCACACGCGCATTTCCGCTCTCCCGGACGCCCGACGGCGTCGAAATGCACGCCACACGCGCATTTCCGCTCTCCCGGACGCCCGACGGCGTCGAAATGCACGCCACACGCGCATTTCCGCTCTGGACGCCCGACGGCGTCGAAATGCACGCCACACGCGCATTTCCGCTCTCCCGGACGACCGACGGCGTCGAAATGCACGCCACACGCGCATTTCCGCTCTCCCGGACGACCGACGGCGTCGAAATGCACGCCACACGCGCATTTCCGCTCTCCCGGACGACCGACGGCGTCGAAATGCACGCCACACGCGCATTTCCGCTCTCCCGGACGACCGACGGCGTCGAAATGCACGCCACACGCGCATTTCCGCTCTCCCGGACGACCGACGGCGTCGAAATGCACGCCACACGCGCATTTCCGCTCTCCCGGACGACCGACGGCGTCGAAATGCACGCCACACGCGCATTTCCGCTCTCCCGGACGACCGACGGCGTCGAAATGCACGCCACACGCGCATTTCCGCTCTCCCGGACGACCGACGGCGTCGAAATGCACGCCACACGCGCATTTCCGCTCTCCCGGACGACCGACGGCGTCGAAATGCACGCCACACGCGCATTTCCGCTCTCCCGGACGACCGACGGCGTCGAAATGCACGCCACACGCGCATTTCCGCTCTCCCGGACGACCGACGGCGTCGAAATGCACGCCACACGCGCATTTCCGCTCTCCCGGACGACCGACGGCGTCGAAATGCACGCCACACGCGCATTTCCGCTCTCCCGGACGACCGACGGCGTCGAAATGCACGCCACACGCGCATTTCCGCTCTCCCGGACGCCCGACGGCGTCGAAATGCACGCCACACGCGCATTTCCGCTCTCCCGGACGACCGACGGCGTCGAAATGCACGCCACACGCGCATTTCCGCTCTCCCGGACGCCCGACGGCGTCGAAATGCACGCCACACGCGCATTTCCGCTCTCCCGGACGCCGACGAGAACGCGCGCTACGCCTTCGCGAGCTGGTCCAGGGCGCCGACCGTCGCGTCGAAGGGTTCGATCTGGTGGGCGTCCTGCTGGAGGAAGCGGTTGACGGCGGGGAGCGCGGCGATGGCGCGATCGACGGAGGCGTCGCTGCCAGCGGCGTAGGCGCCGAGCGCGATCAGGTCGCGCTTGTCCTCGTAGGCGCCGATCAGGGCACGCACCTCGCGCGCGGCTGTGCGGTGTTCCGGGGTCACGACGGCGTCCATCACGCGCGAGAGCGAGACGGGCACGTCGATCGCCGGATAGTGCCCGCGCGCGGCGATGCGGCGATCGAGGACGATGTGGCCGTCGAGGATGCCGCGCACCTCGTCGGCGATCGGCTCGTCCATGTCGCCGCCCTCGACGAGCACGGTGTAGATGGCGGTGATCGATCCGCGCTCGCCCTGTCCGCTGCGTTCGAGCAGCCGCGGCAGCATCGCGAACACGCTGGGCGGATAGCCGCGGCGCGCGGGCGGCTCGCCGGCGGCGAGGCCCACCTCGCGCTGTGCGCGCGCGAAGCGCGTGATGGAGTCGACGAGCAGCATCACGCTCTTGCCCTGATCGCGGAAGTGCTCGGCGACGGCCGTCGCGGTCTGCGCCGCGCGGAGTCTCTCCAGGGAAGGCGAGTCGCTGGTCGCGACCACGACGACCGAGCGCTTGCGGCCTTCTTCGCCCAGCGAGTGCTCGAGGAAATCGCCGACCTCGCGCCCGCGCTCGCCGACCAGCGCGACGACGACCACGTCCGCGCTGGTGCCGCGCGCGATGGCGCCGAGCAGCGTGCTCTTGCCGACGCCCGATCCGGCGAACAGCCCCACGCGCTGCCCGACCCCGACCGTGAGCAGTCCGTCGATGGCGCGCACGCCGGTCGACAGCGGGTCGGCCACGGGACGGCGACCGAGCGCGGGCGGCGGCGCGCGATCCACCGGCACGCTCGTGAGACCGCGCAGCTCGGGACCGCCGTCGACCACACGCCCGAGGCCGTCGAGCACGCGACCGAGGAGCGACGCTCCGGCGCCGATGCTGAGCGGCGCACCCGTCGACTCCACCGCGTCGTCCGGCCCGACGCCGGACAGCTCGCCGAGCGGGATGAGCACGGCCTCGCCCTGGTCGAAACCGACGACCTCGGCGGGCAGCGGCTCGCCGCGGCGTTTGAGCAGGACCACGTCGCCGATGCGCGCTCCGGCCAGCATCGCCCGCACGCTGAGCCCGGTGACGGCCCGTACGTGGCCGACCGGACGAAGCGCCGGGGTTTCCTGCAGGCTGGATCGGAGCGCGTCGAGATCCACGTGGGCGAGGGTAGCGGCGCGCTGCGCCGGACACCACCGTCCCGGCCAGAAGTTGCCTCCGCGCCGTGAACGGTGCCACGCTGCTCGCCGTGCGGATCAAGGGGCTAGCACTCGCAGCCGTTCTGGCCGCCGCAGGCTGTCATGCCTCGGTGAACGCCAACGTCAAGGCGAGCGGCGGCGCCGAGCAGGAAAGCCTGGACGAGGGCACAGCCGAGCCCGGTACCGGCCAGCCGCTGGTGGGAGAGCCCGACGCCGAGAAGCCGTCGGGCCCGACGGCGCTCCTGGGCGCGCGCCACGATCTGCGGCTTGCCGCCAGCGTGACCCAGCCCACCTGCAGCTGCGTGGCCGCGGCCGTCGGGCTTCCGGACAGTGCCTCGTTCGCGTGGGAAGACAGCAAGCCCGCGCTCGACCCCAGCTCCCAGCAGGTGGTGGCGCTGCGCTCGGAGGGTATCCCGTGCAGCGCCGAGGTGCCGAAGGACACGCTGGGCGCCTCGTACTGGGGCTACAAGGTCGAGGGCAACGACGTGATCGTGATCGTCGAGGACGCGCGCTTCGGTCGCCCCATCACCGCCGGCGCGATCATCCCGAAGCCGCAGCCTGGCGGCCACGTGTACCTCCAGCCGGCGAGCAAGAAGGTGCCCTACGGGCGGCCGCTCTCCGGCGGCGGAAGCCGCTGCCAGGTGCAATAGGATGTAGCAAAATGTCACATAAATGTGACATTTTGCTACACTAAGCGGGCCCCAGGGCCGCTGCGAGCGCCGCGCGGCGTTCCTGCATGTGCGCACCGAGGTGCGTGACGAGGAACTGTCCGAGCTCCCGCCGCGGCAGCGGCGAACACACGTCGGCGTACGCAGACTGGATGGCGCGGCGCATCTCCGCCGCGGTCTGGAAGCGCTCGTCGGCGTTGCGCGTCATGGCGCGATGGACGATCTGGGCGACCGCACGCGGGGTGTGGGCAGGCAGCGGCCGGATCGTCTCGCCGCGCTTGATCTGCACCAGCACCTCGCCGAGCGATCCCGGATACGGCATCTGCCCCGCAACGAGCCGGTACAGGACGACGCCCGCGGACCAGATGTCGGTACGCCGGTCGATGCTGCCACGCAGCACCTGCTCGGGCGCCATGTAGCTCACCTTGCCCTTGAGCACGCCCGAGCGCGTCTGCTCGCTGAGGCGCTGCGCGGCCCTGGCGACGCCGAAGTCGATCAGCTTCACGTCGCCGTCGGCACTGATCAGACATGTTCGATGGGGAAATGTCGCGGTGGACGACCTCGAGCGGAACACCGTGAGCGTCACGGAGCTCGTGCGCTGCGTCGAGGCCGAGACAGCAGTCGCCCACCACGCGCAGCGCGAACGAGAGCGGCAGGTCCTTCTTGCGCTGTTCCAGCACCTTGAGCAGCGAGGAGAGCGCGTCACCGTCGACCCACTCCAGCGCCACGTACGGCAATCCGGTGTCGGTGCCCACGTCGCGGATCGCGACCACGTTGGGGTGCTGGATCTTCGAGAGGAGGCGCGCCTCGTCGAGGAACATGCTGACGAACGTCTCCTCGCTGGCCAGATGCGACATCAGCACCTTGAGCGCGACGACCTCACGCCGCCCGTCGCGCCGCTGCCGGAACGCGACCCACACCGTGGCCATGCCGCCCCGCGCGATCTGCGTGACGAGCTGGTAGCGGCCGACCTGCATGCCGGGCTCCAGCGCCGGCAGCATGGAGGGCGGCGGAGGCGGCTGGGAGTTGCTGGCCAGCACAACGCGGCGCCAGCGGTACGAGAGCGGCATCGCGCTTTCGCTGGTCGTGTCCCAACGCCTGCGCGAGGGTGGGCGCGGTCGATCGTTTTCGTCGTCCCCAGACATCGATTGTGCGCGCCGAGCGGAAACGGCCGGCGACGCTACCAGGATACGCCGGTCCCCTACGGCCGGCGAGCGGACAGGAAATGTCCGGCCTTGGGAGAACTCCTGCAGACTGGACGCGCGCGCAGTGTTATGAAGGGGCAGATCATGGACCTGTCTGCTTCCGATCATCCGTTGTTCGCGGCCCTGGCCCAGCGCTCCGCGGCCGCCGAAGAACTCCCCGGCTCCGCCCCGGGCTACGCCCTGTTCCAGGGCGACGCCGTGGAGTGGCTGCGCACGCTGGGCGATGGGAGCGTGGATCTGGTCATCACCGATCCGCCCTACGAGTCCCTGGAAAAGCACCGGAAGGTCGGCACCACCACGCGGCTCAAGCACAGCTTGGCCTCGAGCAACGATTGGTTTTCAGTGTTCCCCAACGCGCGCTTCGGCGAGCTCTTCGCCGAGCTGTACCGCGTGCTGAAGAAGGGCCGTCACTTCTACCTGCTGTGCGATCAGGAGACGATGTTCGTCGCCAAGCCGATCGCCGAGCAGGCGGGGTTCAGGTTCTGGAAACCGATCGTGTGGGACAAGCGCAAGATCGGCATGGGGTATCACTACCGCTCGCGTTACGAGCTCATCCTGTTCTTCGAGAAGGGCAAGCGGAAGCTGAATGACCTGTCGGTGCCGGACATCATCGAAGAGCCGCGCATCCGCGGCGGCTACCCCGCGGAAAAGCCCGCGGCGCTGAACGAGGTGCTGATCCGGCAGAGCACGCAGGCGGGCGAGCTCGTCGTCGATCCGTTCATGGGCTCGGGCTCCGCCGGTGTGGCGGCGGCGCGGCTCGGGCGGAGCTTCCTGGGCAACGATCTCAACCCGGCAGCGCTCGACCTCGCAGGTCCGCGCCTGGAACAAGCCGGTGCCAGGTCGGCCGAGCGGCTGTATGCTCGCGCCCGACGATGACCGGCAACGAGTACAAGCACCGGATCGCGCACTATCTGCTCAGCGCCTACGCGCGGCGCGGTCTGTCGGTCTACGACGAGGTCACGCTCGGCACGTCGATCATCGGCAAGCGCCGGCGGATCGATCTGTTCTTGCACGAGCGGGAGGAAAATCGCGTTCTCGCGCTCGAGTGCAAGTACCAGGACTCCTCCGGCACCGCCGACGAGAAGATCCCGTACGCGCTGGACGACCTGGCCGCGCTGCGCGTGCCCGGCTGCATCGTGTACGCGGGCACGGGCTTCTCGGCCGGCGTGCTGCACCTGTTGCAGGGCTCGGAGCTCGCAGCGTACTGCATGCCGGAGGACGACATGAAAACCGTGCCGCGACCACAGACGGGCTCGCTCGACGCGGGAACCTGGCAGCTCGATCACATCCTGGCGGCGACTTTCGGCTGGTGGGACATCGTGCTCAGCGGCCGGTCGCCGCTACTGCTGTAGCGGCCGTCAGAGCGCCGGGCCCGCGGGGAAAGCCCGGGCGCGCCCGCGGGTGATGCGATATGTTGCCGCGCATGCAGGCACGCCGATGGTTGTGCGTCGCCGCCGGAGCGCTTCTGCTCGCGGCAGGCGGCTGCCACAAGAAGAAGAAGCCCGCGGAGGCCACGGGCAGCGCCTCGGGAGGTATCCAGCCGCAGGATCTGCAGCTGGACATGTCCGGGGCACCCGAGTCGAAAGCGAACCCGCTCCCCAAGGCCGGGACGATGGGGATGACGCTGGACCAGCTGCAGAAGCGCTGGAACGACAAGGCGCAGAAGCACGACACGCAGAAGATCTCCATCTGGCAGCGCCAGCCCATCCCCGCGTTCCAGGCGTGGCGCGCCGCCACGCCGCTGGGGCGGGGCGTGCAGCTCGAGGTGATCGGCATCGGCAAGGACCAGGTGCAGACGGCCCGGGTGTCCGCCGAGCCGCTGAGCGATCACAACAAGAAGACGCTGTTCGACGCCTGGGAGACGCTGCGCACGGCCATCACGCCGGACATCTCGCAGGAGCAGCTGTACAAGGGGCTGGATCTGCTGTCGAAGCCCACCGCCCGCACGCGCTACATGACCGCGGGCGGCTACATCTATCAGCTAAACTACGCGGCGCTCAGGCCCGCACCGAGGGCGCGCGTCACGCTGACGGTGCTCAGCGCGCAGCCCAAGCCCGATCCGGACAAGCCGTTTTCGATGCTGGTCATGCTCGGCCGCACCACCACCTTCGGCAGCATGGGCTCGTTCTCGGTCGAGTACTCGCCCGCGAGCCGGGGCAAGACCTTCGAGCAGGCGGCCCAGCTCTGCGACAAGCAGGGGCTCTCGCTCTGCAGCGACGCGCAGTGGCACCGCGCCTGCTCGCAGCTCGGGGACGTGTCGGGGTTTTCCACATGGACGGCGTCGTTCAACAAGGACCAGACGAAGCTGCAGACGCGCGGCGGCGAGAACTGCGACTCGGGCGATGCGGTCGGCGCGAAGGACAAGGATCCGAAGCGCGGCGCGCTGTGCTGCACGCGCAACGTCGCCATGACGGGCATGGGCAGCACGGCGATGAAGGGCATGTTCACCCTGCCCGTGCTGGTGTTCGAGCAGGCGCAGAACCACAAGAACTGGACGCAGCTCGCCCAGTCGCTCGCCGACAAGCTAGGGCATTTCTACGATCTCACCGACGCCAAGCGCGCCGACGCGATCAAGCTCGCCAAGGACAGCGCCCAGGAGCACCCCGACCGCTGGTCGGAGCACCAGAACTGCGACCTGAAGGGCGGCGACCGGCAGATGCATTTCCTTCTGACGTGCACGGAAAACGTCTTCCAGGGGGATCAAGGCATGGCGAGGGTGGTGCAGTACGGCGTCAACCAGAGCCACATCGAGCTGGTGCAGCAGATGAAAGTGCTGCGCAAGATGGGGCCGATGTAGCGGTCGGCGGGAAAGGGACGCCCGGGGCGCGCCGCGCGCGGCGCTGGCCGACGTGGCCCGCAGGACACGTGCTACGCCTGAAGCGTCGGGGGGGCGCGGCAAGGCCCGTTGGCGTCGTTGCCGACGATTGGAGGTGAGTCACCTGGGAGTGAGGTTCTGACCTCGACGCGAGTTCGGCGAGGACGAGCCGGATGACGCGTAGCTATCCCGTCCTCCTTGCAAAAGGCATACTCCAGAACTTCCGGATCGGACGCCGCAAGCAGACCCCGATCTCGAATCCCACATGCGTCGATCCCGTCCTCCTTGCAGAGGCGGTCTGCTACCCACCGTCTCGACCGCACGGTTCCCGGCCGAGCCTTTCTGGAGGCGTGCCCCGAGGCCGTGCGGGCAAAGATGGTGGCCGTGCTCCAGGCGGTGGCTGCAGCACCCCCACCGTCGTTCAGCGGCGGCGGGTACTGGGAAGCCATGCACGACGACATGAAGGGTTGGTACGAGGTCCGTGTCGATGGGCCAGACCGGCACCACTACCGCCTGTTCTGCTTGCTCGAACGAAACGGAGCGACGCTCGGGCTCGGCGGACCGAGCATCGTGATCATCGCCGGCAAGGATAAGCCGTTCAGGACGAAGCTCTCGCCGGCCGACTACGCCGAGGTCCGGGCGCTCGGCGACGAGTACCGCTCGCGGACACCGAGGAGCGTGGAGACGTAGCCTACGCAGCGGTGCTGCCGGCGGCGCCCGTGCGCTTGTCCTTGGTCGATCCTTTCGGAGTTGCAGGGACAAGCTCGACCTTGAGGTCGAGCGCCGCCGCCAACTTGACGACGGTGGCCATCGTGGGGTTTGCCCCTTCGTCCGTGAAGAGCCGGCGGACAATCTCGGGCTTGGCCGAGATGCGCCTTGCAAGCTCGGCCTTGCTCATGCCGAGTTCCAGCCGTGCCGCGTCGAGCCTCCGGACGATCCTGTCCACGGCGTCGATCTCGCGCTTGGCTTTCCGGTGTTCAGCGGCGAACCCCGCGTCCTTCATCTGCGCATCGACGAACTTGTCGAATCCGGTCTTCCGTCTCTTGGGCATCGCTTTGTCTCACTGCTGATAGCGTAACACACAAGTTACGCTTGGCAAGCGATACGGTTTGGAAGCGGCGACCCTACCGAAATAGCTTGGAGAGCGCCGAGCGGCGCACGGCGACGAAGGCGGTCCCTTCCGGCTTGGCGGTCGGCAGCAGGAAGGCCCCCCGGTCGAGCTTCTTCGTGAGGGTCTGATCGCCGTCGTCGGAAACGACGTAGAGCAGGAGCGTGTCCTGCTTCTTGTTGGTGAACAGGAACGCCGTGTCGGGTCGAGGTTCGATGCCAAGCATGTGGGCGCAAAAGGAGCGGAGCTTCGTCACTCCCCACCGCATGCTGATCGGCTTGGGGTAGACGAGCACCGTCTTGATCTGCGGCGGGATGAGATGGTCGAGCACGGTCACCTCACGGACGGACAGCAGCCTCGGGCGGTCCCGTAGTTCCGTCCGTCTAGCACAGCTCGCCCGAACCGGATGGCAACGAATCCAGTGCACGAGAGAGGACTCGAACCCCCACACCTTGCGGTACCGGAACCTAAATCGGCTGCGCTCGTCGCGAATGAACCGAGTTGATCCGGGGTGTTACGAGGCGGCGATCAGCGTCGTTGGGGTTCGTTCGCGTCAGTGCCGACGATTCGCCGACGATTGGAGGGGGTCACTTGGTGGCGGCTATCCCGAACCACCCGCACCATCAACACTGGCATCGTCCGAGCTGCCATCGATGCTTGCGTCGCCAACCGAAGCGTCGGTTCCAGCATCCTGGTACTCGCAGCAGTCCTTGGAAGCCTTCCAGACGCTCGCACCCGCTCCAAGGTTGTAGTTCGTCCAGTAGACGTAGTCGGCGTCCAACGCCAGCATGTAGGGCTGCGGTTGTCCCGAAGCGATCGTGCATGTCGCACCTCCCGTCTTCGAGACGGACTTGATCTCGCCGCTCTCGTTGGCGAAGTACACGCGGGCGCTATCTATCGCGAGCCCGAACTCGATGGGATCGGGGGCGAGGTTGACAGGGGTCCCGCCTGTCAGCGGAATCATTATCAAACCCTGTTCCGGTTGCTTGAAGTCTCCCCAGTAGATGCCGCTGGCGTCCGCCGCGACAGCACCCGGTCCTCCCTGGTTTGCTGCAACCACAGACGGAGTCCCGCCGGTGGCCGGCACTTGCATGATGCTCCCGTTTTCGCCAGGCGCACCCTGGTTGCCCCAGTACACAATGCCTTGGTAGACAGCGCTCCCTCTGCCGTTGGGCTGAGCATCGGCGAGAATCGTCGCAGTCCCTCCCACGAGGGGCGCGGACATTACGGGAGCGCCAAGGCCGTACACCGTGAAGAACACGGTCGTCGAGTCCAGAGCGAGGGCCCGAGGGCCGTCCACAGCCGCGACCGTCTCCATCGGGCCACCCGTCTTGGCAACGCGTTCGATGCTTCCTCCGGGTGAGAAGCCATTGCCCCAGTACACATGCGCGTCATCGAGTGCGATGAACTGCGGGTTCGCTTGAAGAAGGCGTCCTTGGCAACCCGGTACGCAGCCATGTCGCCACCGTGGAATCGCCGCTTCAAAGCGTCGTACTCGCGTCGAAGATCGGGCTGCACCCGGAGCAGGTCACGCTGGCGGTGCTGGATGTCGCTCGGCCCACCGATGATCGTGACGTGCAGCCCGAGCGGCGGGTCGGTGCTGTCGTCCTTGAAGCTGCGTCCAGCTTCCGTGAAGCCCCCAGGTTCAGCGCGCCTTGTCGTTGATCCAGGTAGCCATGCCCCCCGGAGCCTACCTGACCTCGTAGCCGTCGGGAGGCGGCTCGCTCACGCCACACGCAGCAGCTTCACCCCGAGCGCCTTGGATGCCTTCGCGAGGGTGGCCAGCGTGACGCTGGTGTCGTGGGGGTCGAGCAGGCGGTGGACAACGGTGCGACTGGTGCGCATGGCTCGAGCCAGCTCGGCCTGGGACATGTTGCGGCGAGCCATGGCGCGCTCGATCTTGGCGGCGAGGAGCTTCTTCTGGGTCAACAGCTCGAACGTCCTCACGCTCGCCCAGCTCCTCGAACAGCGAGTCGAGGGTCAATCCGATGTGCTTCTTGTTCATGACTACTCTGCCTCCTTCTGTTGTCGCCGGGCGAGGTCCAGATCGGGCTTCGGTGTCTTCTGGCTCTTCTTCTGGAAGCCGTGGAGCAGCACCATCGCCGGGCCTTCCAGACAGAACAGCCCCGTCCTCCCTGCAAAGACGGTCCGCTACCCACGGGGAGATGTTCTCATCGAGCAGGAGCTTGACGTTCACGAGGCCGTCCCATCTTGGGGTACGCCAGCGTGTACAATCTAGCGAACTCGATGTCCCGCTCCTTGAGGTACGGGTAGTCCTCCTTCAGTTCGGCGACCGGAACACCCTTGATCACCTGCTTGCCGATGTTCCTCACGGCGAGGCGGCTCTTCGGGAAGACCGGCTCACCTCCGAGAATATCGTCGGAGGTCACTAGCTTGGCTTTCCACGCCTCGAAATGTTCGAGACGGTCAGCGATGTCCTTGGCAACACGGGCAAGCTTGAGATCGAGCACCGGGCTCACCTCGACGCGTGCCGGGGGCTTCTTCCCTTTCATCGCCCGGGCGATGACCTCGTGAAGCTTCCGGCGGTCCTCCACCCCGAGCTGCAGCCCGAGCAGGGCCAGAGCGCCGAAGTACACGGCGTCGGTGAAACTGAACCGAGGCGGGCTGCCGGTCCCGGCAAGGCCGTGTTCGACCTCCTTCCGCACCCGGTTCGCGTCGAGGCCAACCAGGGAGACGATCTCGTTCGTGCTCAGTGTTGCAGCGGACATAACTATTCCCTATTCAGGGAACACTATAGGACCCGAGGTCCGGATGCGCAACGGCGCGAATCCCGCCGCAATCGACCTCGGACCCCTCGACTCCAACGCTGTCAATCGTCGGCGGGACGACGAAGGCGACGCTTCATCGCCAGCCTTCGTCACCCCGATAGCTCACGATTCCACCGCGGTGCACGAGAGAGGACTCGAACCTCCACACCTTGCGGTACCGGAACCTAAATCCGGCGCGTCTGCCAGTTCCGCCACTCGTGCGTGATCCGGCGCGGGCCGGACCGGGTGCGGAGGAATAGCGCAGCGTGCGGCTGGTCGTCCAGAAACGCCTGTGCGTCGAGCAACCGACGCTTCCGACTCGCCATCAGCGACGATCCCCGCGCTCCACCAGCGGCGCGGCTACTTTTCGACGCCGTCAGCCACCCGGGAGGGCGGAAATGCACGCCTCACCTGCATTTCGACGCCGTCGGCGGTCCGGGAAGGCGGAAATGCACGCGTCGCGCCCGTCGCGTCCGCCGCGCCCGTCGCGCCCCCGTCGGTCAGTGCTTCTTGTAGCCGCGCGGCGAGTGCCAGCGGCGGCGGATGTGGACCTTGAGGATGTCGTGATAGAGGCCGACGTGGGCGCAGTGGTCCATCTTGTCGTTGCCGGCGTAGCCGCGGACGTGGAAGTTGCCGCGGTCGTAGCGGCCGATGAGGTCCATGCCCATCGGGTCGCCGTGGCGCGGGTGCGCGCGGTGGAAGTGGCCGCCCACCTCGCGGATGAGGAAGTGCGCCGTCTCCGTCGTCGAGGCGTAGCCCGGCGGGATGATCGACGAGTGGCTGACGAACATGTACTTCTTGCCGCGCGCCGCCAGCTTCGCGAAGTCGATGAACGGCTGGATCTGCGAGTGCGTCCAGCGACTTGCCGATGTAGCCGCAGTGCAGCCCGTCGAGCAGCACCACCGTGTCGACGAGCTTCTTCGCGTAGTGCTGCTGCAGGATCTCGCCGACCGCGCCGTAGCCCGCGCTCCAGCGCGGAAATCCCGACATGACGCACGTGCGCGTTCTTCTTGCCGGTCTTCTTCGCCATCGCCTTCTCGATGCTCTCGACCAGCCGCTTGAACGTGTCGGGCCCCGCGAAGGCGTGCGAGTAGGGCCCGGAACCGATGCCCAGGTCGATGCCGACCAGCACCGCCCCGTGCATCACCTGCACCCACTCCTTGCGCACCGCCTCGTGCCCGTGGAAGTGGAACATCACGTCGAAGGCGCCGCCCTTCGTGATGCCGCCGCGCTCGGGCAGCGATGCATCTGCCCCATCGATACCGAGCGGTCCCAATGCGAGTACACGCCGTAGCCCGGGTCCGGCGTGTTGCACGGGATTGACGCCGCGCTCCTTCGCGCTCTTCTGCACCTGCGTCCACGGCGGCGGCTTGGCGATGACCGAGCCGGAGCGCTTGCGCCCCACGCCGTCGGCCAGCTTGGCGTTGGCGCGGCGAGGGCTCGAGCTCTTCTTCTTCCAGCCCTTCGAAGGGATGATGAGCTTCTGCCCGATGCGGATCGGCTTGCCCTTCTCGAGGCCGTTGATCTCGCGGAGCGCGTCCACGCTCACGTGGTAGGCGTGCGCGATCGACCACAGCGAGTTGCCGGCCGCCACGGTGTGCGTCCTGCCGGCCGCCGCAACGGGCGCGCCGATCAGTGCACCGAGGGTGACCACGAAAGCCGCAAGCAAGAGCGCCCGCAGCCGTGTTCCTGCTGCGTAGGACCTCATCGGAGACGGGCCCCAAGGTGCTCCCTTGCCCAGGATCTTTCAACATAACGGCGGCGATTTCCCGGGTACACCGGGCGCAAGTGCCCGAAAACAGCCCGGACTTGCCTCGATCGCCGTCGAGCTTGACCGGCTGCCGAGCGGGCCCCCAAAGTTACGCGCCGATGCGCAGCTACCCCCTCGTCGCGTTGTTCGTCTCGTCCCTCGCGGTCGTCCTGCGGAGGCAGCACGCCGCCTCCCGCCCAGCCCGAACCGCCGCCGCCCGCGCCCGCTGTCGAGCCACCCGTCACGCCACCCGCCGCCCAGAGCGCGCCGTCCGCCGGCGGCGACAACGGCGGCGAAGGCTGCCCGGCGGGCATGATCGCCATCGACTCGGGCACGCTGTGGATGGGTTCGCTCGCAGGCAAGGGCCACCCCGACGAGCGCCCGCAGCACCAGGTCGAGGTGCAGGAACTACTGCCTGGACAAGGACGAGGTCAGCGGTCGCCGAGTTCAAGAAGTGCGTGGACAACGAGATCTGCGATCCGCTGCCCAAAGACGTGCAGCTGCTCGAGCCGATCAAGAAGGCGAAGCAGAAGCAGCTCAGCCGCTACTGCACCGGCGGCATGAAGGACAGCTCCGACCTGCCTGCCAACTGCATCGGCCACGACGAGGCCAAGAAGTACTGCGACTGGAAGGGCCTGCGCCTCCCGACGGAAATCGGAGTGGGAGTTCGCGGCGACCAGCGGCGACGACAAGCTCGACTACCCCTGGGGTTCCGCCAAACCGGATGACGACCTCTTGTGCTGGAAGAAGAAGGACGGCCCCTGCAAGGTCGGCTCGAAGAAGCCCGGCGCTTTCGGCGTGGACGACCTGGAGGGCAACCTGCGCGAGTGGACCTCGTCGACCTACGGCCCGTACCCGGCACCGCCCGACTCGGGTGACAAGCTCGTCGTGCGCGGCTCGAGCTGGCAGACGACCAAGCCCGACGACGTGCGTCCCCAGCGTCGCTTTGCCGAGAGCCCGCTCTACCGCAACGTCGACCTCGGCTTCCGCTGCGCGAAAGACCGATAGCGCGCGGGCGGCCCACGCGCTGCAAGCGTGTGGGTTGGGGGGTCCTGGCAGCCACTGCACCCAGAGCGACGACGCGACACCGCCAGCTCTTCGATTCCCTGTGACGCTCAGGCCGCGCGCTTCTTCTTGGCGCGCTTCTTCTTCGCGCCTCTGGGCTTGGCGTCGGCGCCGCTTCCCGACGCAGCGCGGCCGCCGAGCGGCTCCTGCTGCGTGCTGCAGTGGAGGGTGCCGAGTCCGAGCACGAGATCCATGGCGTGGATGCCGACCACGCGCCGCTTCGGGAACAGCTCGGCGAGGATGCCGAGCGCGACCCGGTCGAGCGGGTCGTTGAAGGTGGGCACCAGCACAGCTGTCGTTGGCGATGTAGAAGTTGGCGTAGCTGGCCGGCAGGCGCTCGCCCGCGAACATGACCGGGCGCGGGCATCGGCAGCCCGATCACGTCGAGGCGCCGCCCGCGCACGTCACGTTCGCCCTCGAGCCGCTCGCGCGCCTCGGCCAGCGGACGGTAGTTCGCGTCCCTTGCGTTCCGCTCCTCGCACACCACCACGCGCCCCGGCCCCACGAAACGCGCGAAGTCGTCGATGTGCCCGGCCGTGTCGTCGCCGGCGATGCCGTGACCGAGCCAGAGCACCTTCTTCACGCCCAGGTAGTCACCGAGCACCTTCTCGGTGCCCTCGCGACCCAGAGCGCGGTTTCTCGCCTGGCGGCCGCTCAGCAGGCATTCCTCCGTGCAGAGCAGCGTGCCGAGCCCGTCCACGTCGATGGCGCCGCCCTCGAGCACCACGCGCTGGCGCCGTCCGTCCACATTCGCTTCCGGGTGGAAGGCGCGCAGGCCGAGCCGCTTGGGGAGCCGCTCGCCGGCGGCGTCGTCGTTCTTGTGGTTTTCGTAGCGGGCCCAGCCGTTGAAGCGCCACTTGACCGCCGCGAGCTCGTCGGCCGCGTGCTTGCCGCGGCGCGCGCCGGGTTCGCTGCGCGTGACGACCAGCGGCAGGAAGTCGCGCGTCCAGGAGCGGTCGGTGGCCGCAGGGTAGAAGTCGATCTGCGACGAGATCCACGCCCGCGCTCGACAGCACGCGCTCCGCGCGCCGTTGCCCGAGCTCGCCCTGCACCAGGATGCGGACGCGCTCGCCGCCGATGAGCGCCCGCGCCATCTCGGAGAACACCCAGGGGATCGCCCCGAACTTCCCCGGCCAGTCTCGCGCGTTGTGCGGCCACGCCAGCCACGTCGCAGCGTGCGGCTCCCACTCGGCGGGCATGCGATAGCCGAGCGCGGCCGGCGTCTCGACGACGTTGCGCGCGCCATTCCTGCCGCGCGCCTTCTTCGCAGCCATCAGTCGTCGTCCCCGTCGAGCAGGCGCGACGTGAGGCCGCCGTAGGCGTCGATGCGGCGGTCGCGGAAGAACGGCCAGCCGCGGCGTACTTCTTCCTGCTTCGACAGATCGCACTCGACCACGAGCGTCTCCTCGCCCTGGCCGGCCTCGGCGATCACGCTGCCGAACGGATCGCACACGAACGAGTGGCCCCAGAACTCGATGCCCCCGTCGGCCGCGCCCTCGTGCCCGACGCGGTTCACCGCGCACACGAACACGCCGTTGGCGATGGCGTGGCTCTTCTGCATCGTCTGCCAGGCGGCGAGCTGCGCGTCGCCGTACTCCGCCTTCTCGCCCGGGTGCCAGCCAATGGCCGTCGGGTAGAACAGGATCTCCGCACCGCGGAGCGCCGTCAGCCGCGCGGCCTCCGGGTACCACTGGTCCCAGCACACCAGCGGCCCCACCTTCGCACGCGGCGTCTCGACCGCGACGAAGCCGAGGTCGCCCGGCGTGAAGTAGAACTTCTCGTAGTAGAGCGGGTCGTCGGGAATGTGCATCTTGCGGTAGACGCCCAGCCGCCCGCCGTCCGGCCCCAGCACGACCGCCGTGTTGTGGTAGAGCCCGGCCGCGCGCTTCTCGAACACGCTCGTGAGCACCGTCACGCCGTGCTGCTTCGCCGCCGCGGCCACCGCCTGCACCGTCGGCCCGTCCAGCGGCTCGGCCAGGTCGAACAGCTCCTGGTCTTCCACCTGGCAGAAATACGGCGAAGCAAACAGCTCCTCGAGGCACACCAGCTCGGCCCCGCGCGACGCCACCTCGCCGATACGCGCCAGCGCCTTTTCCACGTTCTTCGACTTGTCGTCGACCGTGGACATCTGGATCAGCCCGACCTTCACCGTGTGCTTCGCCATGGGGGCGGCGAAGATAGCGGGGAGCACGGCACGGCGCTACCGGATCTGGACGAGCGCTTCACTCCGGCTCGAGGTCGGCCGCGACCACATCGCCCGCCGAGACATGCTCGACGAGCAGCGACACCAGCCCAGCGAGCAGGCCCACGCTCATCTGGGCCACGTAGACGATGAACACGAACGCGGCGCCGCTCGAGACGACCCGGTCCGGTGCGAAGAAGAGAGCGAGCCCAGCGTAGAGCGAGAGCTGGAAAGCGCCGAAGAAGCCCGGTGCGCTCGGCACGAGGATCCCGAGGGCCAGCACGCCGATGACGACGCAGGCCCGGAAGAAGGTCACACCATCGAGACCCACACCCCACATGAGGAACTCGACCCCGGCAACATTGACCGCCCAGTAGACGAGCGTCACGAGCACGTACGGCCCCGAGTAGCGAAGCCGCGGCAGGAAGCCAAAGCCGCTAGCCACCCGTTCGACCGCGTCGGACAAGCTGTCGGCGAGGCGCGTCGAGACGAGACCGATGATGCGGCGGGTAGTGCGCCGCGCGAAGTCCCGGTGCCAGTAGAAGACCGCCATCGCCAGGAACGCCACGGCGAACAGCGTGGCCGCCGAATACGCAGCGCCAGGCACCACGGACGGCGAGACGGGCAGGTTCCCGATCTTTTCCGGCAGCGGCGAGAACGTCGACGCCAGCGGCAACGTAACGAGCAGGAGCACGCTCAGAATGAGGCCGTCGATGATGCGCTCGGCGCCGACGGTACCGGTCGCCGCCCATCCCGACAGCTCGTTCTTCTCGCGGATCATGGCGGGGCGCACGATCTCGCCAAGTCGAAACGGCAGCAGGATCAACGCGCCGTTGCCGATCAGCGAAACCGTCACGATGCGCTTCAGCGGGACGACCCGGATTGGAGCGAGCAGGAAGTGCCAGCGCACCGAGCGCAGCAGCAGGACGGAGAGCCAGATCAAGGCGTACACCGGCACCGTCCACCCGCGCAGCCCGGAGAACGCGCTCCGCGCGGGCACGACCGGCAAGCCGCCAGCTTCCAAGAGCCAGATGAAGCCTGCCCCCACGACCACCGAAGCGAGCAAGGCGCGCACATGTCGCCGCGACCAGCCTCGACGACCTTTCGTCTGGGTCGCGCTCTCAGCCATCGCCGGGCGCCGAGATGCCCCGTTCGCGGGGCGCATCGCTGCTCTTTGTGTGCGGCTTGCGCACTATGAAGATCGGTCTCTGCTTCAGCTCCTCGTACATCGCAGACAGGTACATCGCGATCACTCCCACGCTGGTGAGCAGGAGCCCACCCAGCATGAGCTGGAGGAGGATAACGGTCGTGAAGCCGCTGAGTGCCTCGCCTCGAAGATACCGGTACAGCGTCTGGACCGCGAGAGCGCCCGCGAACATGAGCGTCACGAAGCCAAGCAGCGCGACGAGCCTGAGCGGCAGCACGGAAAACGCGACCAGGTTCCTCACGGAATAGCGGAAGAGCGCGAAGTTCGACCACTTGGTCTGCCCTCCCGCCCGATCCGCGACGGCAAACGGCACCTCCGCTGTCCGATAGCCCACCCAGGTCACCAAGCCGCGGAAGAAGCGCGCTCTTTCCGGCAGCTCCACGACGGTGTCGACCACCTGTCGATCGAGCAGCTTGAAGTCGGAAGCACCGCGGAAGTTGTGTCCGGCTGCGCCGCCCATGAGCACATTGAAGACACGCGCCATGGCGCGGTAGAGGAGACCCTCCCTGGCCCGTCGCTCCTTGACCGCGCTCACGACGTCGTAACCCTCGTCCCACAGCTCGAGCATGCGGGATATCACGTCCGGCGGGTGCTGCAGGTCCGCATCCATGACGATCACCGCGGAGCCGCGCGCCGTGGCGAGGCCCGCCGCGAGCGCCGCTTCTTTACCGAAGTTGCGGGACAGCGGCACGACCACGACCCGCGGGTCTCGCGCGGCCAACTGTTCGAGGCGCTGCAACGTGCCGTCCCCGGAACCGTCGTCTACGCACACGATCTCGAAGGAGCGCCCGGTCGCTTCCAGAACACCCTGCACCGTGCCGACCGAGTGCCCGGCGAGCTCCTCCTCGTTGTACATCGGCAGAACCACCGACACGTTCACGGTCCCAGGACTCACGACATCTGCTCCGTCTCGAGTCTACCCACCCGTCCACGCGCGCCGCAGGCGCTTCACGTCGACGAGCAGGAAGCGCCCCTCCCGGAACACCACTGCTGACGGAGGCACCTGGGCAAACAAGAGATCGTTTCGAGTCTTGTCGCGCAGGATGCGCGCGGCGAAGGCGGACAGGGGCTGGAACGAGCCCGACGCCCGGCGGAAGTTCCCCCCGTAGCGCGCCTGGTTGATGAGGAAATAGCTGACATGATACTTCGCAGCATACCGGAAGACGACCTCCGGCCGGGTCGCGTAGAGCGCGCGCAGCGTGTCTTCCGCCCGCTGCTTCTCCCTGTGCCATGAGCCGACGAACCAGGGCTGCAGCGTCTCGAATCCACCCACATTCGCGCGCTCCGCGAAAAGTGGGATGTTGTCGCCGTCCATCGGGTGCGTGGCGATGCGCGCATCGAGCGGAAGCTTGCGAATCTTGTCGTAGAGCGCGGCGTCCGGACGGGAGTCGATCGTCATGCCGTTCTTGGGAATGACTCCGTCGCCGAGAACCACCCACATCCCACCCATGGCGAGAGCGGCTCCAAAGTTCCGGACCGTGTAGCGTGACCAGCTCCGGCTCCACCACCACAGGCAGGCAAATGAGGCGGTGACCAGGGCGAGCTCGGCGGCGCGCATCCCGAAGCTGTAGTAACGCTCCGGCGAATAGAGGTGGAACGCGAAGATGCGCGATGCCGCGTAGATCAGAGCCGAAGACGTGAAGAGCGTCAGACAGGCCCACTGCGGCGGAGTCAGCCGGAGCAGCGGCAACAACAGCAAGAGAGCGATCGCAGCAATGATGACGGCGCTCTCGTACTCGTTGTAGGACCGGGCGGCCGCCGGCGAGAGCACCGGCTTTCCGGCAGGCCGGAGTGGTGCGGCAAAGTGCCTTCCGAATTCGCTGGTGGGGTCGGAAAAAGGCAGGATCCACAGACGCCCCGAGCGCCCGAACGCCGGTTCCTTCTTCGCCTGTGCGAGCGTGTAGAGCGGCCCCCGTTCCGCACCGCCCGACGTCAACGCTGGCAAGACGCCCACGAGGCAGACCGCGACCAGCACCGCGTACCTCGCCAGTCGACGCAGCACGAGGCGCCAGGGGATCCGGAACGCCCCGCGCACGGCCAAAATGCCTTCCGCACCGAGGGTCATCAGCATGACGGACGGGTAGGTCACCGACGCGAGCACGATCGCGGTCCGTCGCGTCCAGGGCTTCGCGGCGACGGCGCCGGCTATCCACAAGGCAAAGCACGGAAACCCGAACGCCCTCGGCAGCCCGCCCGCGATACGGTTGATGAAGAACGTGTCGTGCAGCGCGAGGAACACCAGCAGCAAGCCGCCGCCGAGGCCCGCGCGCCGGCTCCGGACGAGCACGACGCCCGCATATGCCGTGATCGCGAGACAGATCCCCTGCACGTACTTGGACGCGACGAACAGGCCGACCGCGGGAACAAGGATCCTGTAGAGCGCCCGCACCCCCAGCGGGACGAACTCCAGCATCTCCTTGGCGATGGGATCGTGAGCGAGTGCGTGGGACGGCTCGTAGCGGTGGAAGCCGAACAGGGCCGTCCGCGCGTCGTCGTTCTGCAGAGCGGGGTTCGTCAGCATCTCGCTGTTGCCCGACAGCCAGTGCCAGGCATACGCGATGAACAGACCCCAGACGACGGCCGCGCTGACCCAGTGCAGCCAGTGGCGCGGGAGACCGTCGCGGAAGCGCTTGATGGCTCCTCGCCAGTAGTCCAGCCTCGCAAACTTTGCGAAGAACGCTCTCACGACTGGGCCAGATCCGCGGAGGCGCTTTCGTGCGTAGCCGCGCTCCCGGGCAGGTATCCGGCGCCCACGATGCATTCGCGGACATAGTACGGCGGCTTGCCCTGGGACTCGTAGTACGTGCGCATCATGACGTCCGCCACAAGCCCGAGCGAGACCAGCTGCACGCCCACCACGATGAGCAGCACCCCGAGCAGCAGCAGCGGTCGCTCGCCGATCGACTGGTGGTAGACGAGCTTGTCGACTGCGAGGACGAGGCACAAGACGAAGCCGATGAACCCGCTCAGCAGACCGCCCAGCCCGAACACCTGCATCGGCTTGACCAGGTAGCTCTGCATGAAGCGCACGGTGATCAGATCGAGCACGACCCGCAGCGTACGACCGATGCCGTATTTGGATTTGCCGAAGCGGCGGGCGCGGTGGTTGACCTTCATCTCCACGACGGTCGCTCCCACCCAGCTGGCCACGGCGGGGATGAAGCGATGCATCTCGCCGTAGAGGTGCAGTTCCTTGGCCACCTCCCTCTGCATCACCTTCAGAGTGCAGCCGTAGTCGTGGAGGTGGACCTTGGTCGTGATGCTGATGATGCGGTTCGCGATCATCGACGGCAGCTTGCGGTTGATGAACGGGTCCTGCCGATTGGCCCGCCAGCCCGCCACCATGTCGTGGCCTTCGTCCAGCTTGGCGAGCATGGTGGGAATGTCCCGCGGGTCGTTCTGCAGGTCGGCATCGAGCGTGGCGAGGCTCTTGCCGCGCGCAGCGTCGAAGCCGGCCTGCATCGCCGCCGTCTGGCCGAAATTGCGGCGGAAGCGGATCAGCACCAGCGACGGATCCGTCTTCGCCGCCTCGACGAGCAGCTTGTAGCTGCCGTCGCTCGAGCCGTCGTCCACGAGGATGAGCTCGTAGGAGAGCCCGGTGGGGTCGAGGGCGGCGTGCAGCTCTTCGAGCAGCAGCGGGACGTTCTCCACCTCGTTGTACACCGGCACGACGACAGAGAGGTCGAGCGTGGCCGTGACGGTGGCGGGCGAGCTCATATGGATAGGGTCCTGAGTAGGCGTCGGGAATCCAGGCACGGTGTTTAGCGGAAGGGCTTCGCGACACCAAGCTTCTCCCCGCCGGGCCACGTCGCGCCGCGCAGGCCTATCCGCGGAAGCTGAACGCAAATTCAGCATTCTCGACCGGAAGCAGACTGCCCTAGCGGTCAGCCGCCGGGGTCCCGCCGAACGGTCGTGCGACAAGCCACGCGCCGATGTCGCCAATCAACGACGCCGCGCGCGAGATGGCCGCGGCGCTGAGCGCTGCCGCCGAGCCGGTGCTGGACGCCAGGCCCACCGAGAGAATGGCCTCGCGCACCCCGACACCCGCGGGAGCGGCGAGCGCAATGAAGCCGCCGAGCGGCGCCAGCACGTACAGCCCCATGCCCGCCAGCGCGGACTCTGGATCGGCACCGATGGCGCGACTGGCAAGGTAGCCGTGCACCGCCCAGGTCGACCAGTAAAGCACGTGCACCAACGGCAACCGGAGCGGCACGAGCGCGCCCTCACCCTTCGCGCCGAGGATGCGCCGCACGAAGCCGGGGTAGCGGCGTTGGTCCACGAGCAGCAGCACCAGCACCGCCGCCAGCGACGCGGCGATGAGCGGCGGCGACCAGCGACCGAGCATCCGGGCCACGCCCGGCGCCAGGTGTCCCGTGCCGAGCAAGAGCCCGAAGCCGACCACGCTGCCCACCGAGAGCCAGGACAGCATCTCGACTCCAATCGAGCTGCCGATGCGCGCGGCGGGCACCCCGACGCGGTCCGCGCCCGCCATGCGCACGAGCGGCAAGCCCACCTTGCCCGGCGTGTAGCGGGCGAGCTGCGAGTCGAGATACAGGGCCAGCGAGGGCCCCGCCGGCACGCGCCGTCCGCTCATGCGACCGATAAGCGCGATCCAGCCGAACCCCTGGATGAGCGACCCGACGAAGAGCGGAATCAACGATAGCAATGCAGGCAGCCAGACGACGTGGACGGTGCCGGACTCCCAGCGCCGGACGATGTCCCAGGCCGCGAACACGACGAAGCCGAGCCCGATGACCATCATCACGGGCTTCACCAGCCGGCGGACGCGCTCTGTGCCGCGTATGGAGTCGTCGTCGTTCGCCGGCGCTCCGCTCACAAATGCCAGTCCTCGAGCAGCTTCTTGTTGTCCTTGGTACTGTGGCCCTTCTCGAGCAGCGCAAAATCCGCAATCCGCTTCACGACGCCGTACTTGCCGCTCTTCACCGCCTTGGTGAACTTCGGCTTGGTGTTGTCGAGATTCAACCCGCGTTGGGAAATCAGGATGTACTCGGCGTTGTGCGGGCCCTGGCGCAGCGAATAGATGAGCTTGCGGGAAGAGACGTGCGGCCCGACGTTCTCGCTCGCAGCGACCGAGGCGTCCCTGGGGATGAGCTTCTTGATCTGCTGGAGGTTTGCGTAGCGTTCGCGCTCGGCGGCCGTGTAGGTGAAATCGATGTTGAAGAAGCCGCCCTTGAACGTGCTTCGGCGGGGGAAGGCACCGAGATTGAACTGCATCACGGCCGACGAGAGCGCCATCGCCGTCACCGCCGCGTACATCCGGCTCTTGCCGTGGTCGGGGCTCCTCCCGATCGCCGCAAGCGCGACCGGAGCAGCCAGGAATAGATACGGGGTCCACTTCATCACGTACTCGAACGAGTAACCAATGGTCGGACCATAGTCGGTGGTAAACAGCGTCAGCACCGTGCCGGGAATGAACGCTGCCCACAGGTACCAGCGTCGCGCCGGCAACACGGCCAGCGGCACCAGCAGGTACATCAGATAGATGATCTTCTTCTTTATGAAGATCTTCGAGAACGTGAACACCGGGTTCGAGAGCGCGGTCTTGAGCACGCTCTTGAAGCCGTTCTCCGGGGCGGCCCACAGCCCCTTGTACATGTTGGAAAACCACCAGTGTCCGGCGCTGGGCATGATGTAGAAGCGCAGGATGATGAACCACGTCATCGACACGGCGGCCATCACGAAGCCCGCGCGCGGCCGGTAGCCGCTCAGCACCAGGAACACGCCGACGACCGCCAGCCCTATGGGAATGTCCTCGCGCATCAGCGCCGCGGCGACGAACGCGAGGGCGAACAGGACCCAGCGCTTCGCGTCCACGGCCCAGACCGTAGCCAGGACGAAGAAGCAGGCGATCGGCAGCCACTTCACCTCGTAGAAGTTGGCGCCCTGCATCGGGTAGTAGCAGAGGTATGAAAGCGCGATCAGGGCAGCGACCCACCTGGAGACGCGTTTCTTCGCGAAGGCGTACAGGGGCAATGCCCCCAGCCCGAGCAACACCGACTGGATGACGATCAGGGTCTCGCACTTCGGGAACAGCGCGTAGATCGGCAGGAACAGGTAGCCGCCGAACTTGGCATGCGTCGCGAGGTATCGCTCCGGATGGTCGGGAAAGACTATCGGGCTGTGCATGAAGACGCCCTTCAGGGCGCCGTACATGAGGTTGTTGTTGATCGACAGATCGAAATTGTGTGTCCTGAACTTGTAGTGCCAGCGCAGCGTGTAGAAGGTCATGAACGCCGCGTAGAAAAGCGTTCCGGCGACCACGACTGCGAACGGACCGTGTTTCCTGAGGAAAGCAGGCACCCGCTCCCGGAGCCACGCGAGCCAGCGTTCCACGCGCTCGGGCACCGAGCGCAGCGAACGAGCCACCAGCACTTCCACCACCAGGATGGTGGCCAGCATCAGCTCCAGCAGGTCGGAGTGATGATCCTTCCAGGGCTTGTAGCGGAACAGCACCGGGAACGCGGGCAGCAGGATCAGCGGCGAGAGGAACCACAGAAGACGCTCCAACGGCCGGATGGATCGCTTCTTTTGCCACAGCACGATCAGCACGACGCCGACGATCAGCGCGGCGAGCCCCGCGCCGCCGAGCAGGCTGACGATGAGCGTCATGCGGCGCTTCATCTCGAGCTCGTTGTGCACGAGGAAGCGCGTCACCCACTTGGCGCGGAACGTGAACTGTCCCCACACGATCAGCGCCGCGCCGATCAGTCCGCCCAGCGTCAGCGAACGCGTGACGCTTCCGAAGCCGCTCTGGGCCGCGACCGCTTCGTCGGCGAGGTCCGCGCCCCCTTCGCCCTGGTCAGGCTTCTCCGGATCAGAGCCGGACCCTGATGACATAGCCGGCTCGTTTACCACGCGTCGTGCTCGGGCGTGACAGATACCCTTGCCGCAAAAGTCCACCCACACGGCAAGAAGGTCCTACCTTCTTGCCGCCGCGCCCCGGCAGCCGCCCCCGGACGGCGGGCCAGTGTGCTACTAGAAGCCAGGCGACGTTCGGATAGCTTCGCAGGCGCGCCGCCCGGCGCCGGCGGGCCGAAAGCCCGGTCCAGGCGACCCCCCCCGGTCCAGCGGGCCTGCGTCAGAGGAAAGGTTCAGCAAGATGCGGCGAGCGATGACCCGGTCGGTCCTCGTAGGTGCAACGCTGGTACTGCTTGGCTCGGCCTGCGGCGGGCGGTCCACGATCGACTTCGGCGTTCCGCCGAGTGGAAACGGGACGGGCGGCACGACGAACACGGGCGGAAACGGCGGCGTCGTCAACACCGGGGGTACGGGCGGCGTCATCAGCTCGGGTGGCTCGGGTGGCTCGGGTGGCGTGGTCAGTACCGGCGGCGCAGGCGGCGTGTCCACGGGCGGCACGGCGGGTGTCGGCGCGACCGGCGGAGTCGGCGGCGGCAGCGGAGGGGTCGGCGGCTCGACGGGAGGCAGCGGCGGCAGCGGCGGCACCGGACCGCTCGCGTGCGTCCAGTGCATCGGCAGCCAGTGTCCGCAGGTGCAGCAGTGCATCATGGACCAGGCGTGCCGTCAGGGTGCGATCTGCGCGATCCAGAACTGTCTGGCAGGCGGCAGCGGCGGCCCGGGCGGCGTCGACTTCCAGTGCCTGTCGAAATGTTTCAACGGGAACCTCAGCGCAGGCTTCCAGGCGCTGCAGGGACTGCAGTGCGTGTTCTCCAAGTGCGGCAACCAGTGCCAGAACGGCATCCCCGGTCTGCCCGGCGGCGGCGGCCTGCCCGGCGGCGGCGGAACCGGCGCAGCCGGCGGCGGCTGACCCCTCGCGGCTTCGCGCTCACGCCGCGCTCGCGCCGCGCCGCGCTGAGCGGCCCGGCTTCATCACAGCGGCGCTGCGGTGGGGTTCGGCGCTGCGGCGCCTGGGTTTCCATAAGGGAAGTCATGGGCGCCTGGACGTCCGGATTCCGGACATTCCAGGGCCCATGACCGGTCATGCGTGCCCAGACGTCCGCTTTTCGGACATTTCGAGGGGTATGATTCTCCACATGGAAGTCGCCCAGCGACCTTTCTTCGGCCCCCCCCGCGCCCACGCCGCGCCCCCCCCGCGCCCACGCCGCGCCCCCCCCCGCGCCCACGCCGCGCCCCCCCCGCGCCCACGCCGCCCTGCCTCGTAGGGGACCCTCGCGGGCGCGCAGGCCGGCGCGTCGTGGGGCGTCGTGGAGCACCGGCCGGCCGAGCACCCGCGTGAGGGACCCGGGCGCGCGCCAGCGCGACCGGCGCCAGCTCGCCGCCCATTTGCCGGGGGAGCACCCCATCCGGAAAATCCTGCCTCGCCCGGGCGTTTGTCATGGACGGGATGCCAGGCTGGCAGCACAGAGCGGGGACGCGTAGGCTTCGCGGAGTGAGGAAACGGGCGCTCCTGACCGCTTTCGTGGCGGCGCTCGCGGCGAGCATGGCGGCGCCCGAGCATGCCAGCGCCCAGTTCAATCCGTTCGGGCGCAAGAAGCCGCACCCCGGCCAGCACCCGGGCACGCATCGTCCGGTGCACCACCCGGCGAAGCCGAAGCCGGAACACAAGGGGCCGGGCACCGACGCGCTGATCGCCCGCTACGCGGGCATCGTGCTGTCGCAGCCCGGCGCGCAGTTCCCGCTGCAGCGGCTGGCCGAGCTGTACCGCCAGCGCGACGGCAATCTCGACAAGCTGGTCGCCGAGTTCGAGGGGCGCGCGAAGAAGAGCGGCAAGGGGCAGTGGAACGCGAAGGTCGCCCTGGCCGGCATCTACAAGCAGGACGGCCGCCCCCAGCAGGCCATCGCCACGTACAAGGAGGCGATCGCCCAGCGCCCGAAGGACCCGGTGGCGATCATGGCGCTCGCCCACCTGCTTCAGGATCAGGGCGACAAGAAGGCGGCGCGCCAGCGCTACGAGCAGGCCCTGCCCTATCTCAAGGCCTCCGCCGACAAGGAGCAGACGCTGCGCACCCTGATGCAGCTGTCGCTCGACCTGAAGGACTTCGACGCCGCGAAGAAGTTCCACCGGAAGCTGGTGGCGAGGGCCAAGGGCTCGTTCTACGTGCGCGCCGAGCTGGGGCGCGAGCTGCTGCAACGCGGGGACTACCAGCGCGCGGTGGACGAGTACCAGACCGTGGTCAAGGCCGCGACGGGGGACAACCGCGTGATGGCACCGGCGCTGCGCGACTACGGCCGCGCGCTGGCCAAGCTCGGCAAGTCGAAGAAAGCGCTCGAGGTGCTGCACCGGGCATTGAGGCTCGCGGGCGGGCAGACGGGCGTGCGCCGCGCAGATCTACAGCATCATCGTCGATGTCTACCGCCACGACGACAAGCTCGCGACGTTCATCGCGGAGCTGGAGAAGCAGCACCCGAACGACTTCGAGCGGCTGCGCCTGCTCGGCAACCTGTACGAGGAAACCGGCCAGGTCGACAAGGCGCTCGCCGCCTACAAGAAGGCGCTGAAGCGGAACGCGAAGGACATCGGCACGCGCATCAAGGTGGTGCAGCTGCTTCAGATCCAGGGCGAGCTCGACGAGGCCATCAAGGAGTACGAGGCGCTGATCCGCGCGGCGCCGCACAACCCGGACTTCGTGTTCCAGCTGGCCGAGGCGCTGATCCAGCGCGGCGACCGCGACAAGGCGCTGGCGCAGCTCCGGAAGCTCGAAGCGCGCTCGAGGACACGACGAGGAGACGCTGGCCGCGCTGGCCGACTTCTACGAGCGGGTGGAAGAGAAGGACCGCGCGCTGCGACGTGCTCAAGCGGCTGGCCAAGATGGGCTCCGACCCGCGTCACCTGGTCGAGCTCGGCGACCGCTACTGGGACGAGGGCAACAAGAAGAAGGCGCTGGCGACCTGGAAGCGCATCAAGGTGATGGTGCCCGATCGCGCGCGCGCCCTGGACACGCTCGGCGAGGTGTACCTCGAGCACGACATGTCCAAGGAGGCGCTGGAAGCGCTCAAGCAGGCGATGAAGCTTGCGCCGAAGAACGTCAAGTACAAGAAGGCCTACGCGCTGGCGCTGGAGCGCACCGGCGCGAGCGCCTCCGGACGCGACGGCCGGCTCCGCCAGTACGACGCAGGCGCGCCGCATCTGGGAGGAGCTCCTGAAGGACGCCGGGCAGAACGAGTACCTGGCGCGGGAGGCGCGGCAGCACATCGTCACGCTGTGGAGCCTGGGCGGCACGCTCGGGCAGCGCGTGGCGCCGCTCGAGCGGCGGCTGAAGCAGCAAGCCGCCGGACCTGGACGCCGGACGGCTGCTCGCCGAGGCAGCAGGTCCGGCTGCACCGCTACGCGGACGCCGAGCGCACGCTCGAGCTGCATCGTCAAGCACGCGCCGGGCGACGCATCCAGCCTGGCGCGGCTCGAGCGCGTGCTGGTGCTGCAGCGCAAGCTGCGGCGAGGCGATCGGCGTGCTGCACAAGCTGGTGAAGGTCGAGCCGAAGCGCGCGCGCGAGTACTACCAGCGCATGGCGCAGTACGCCGCCGAGCTCTACAAGGACGACGACGCGATCAAGTACGCGGCGCACGCCGTCGAGCTCAGCCCCGACGACGCCGACGGGCATCGCAAGCTCGGCGAGATGTACCGCCGCCACGGCGACAACAAGAAGGCCATCGACGAGTTCCGCCAGGCGATCGCCAAGAACGACCGGCTGTTTCCGGTCTACTTCCAGCTGGCGGAGCTGCTCTTGAGTGAAGGCAAGGTCGACGAGGCGGACAAGCTGCTGCGCCGCGTGGTCCGCGCGTCGCCCGACGAGGAGCTGGTGGCGCAGGCGGCGCGCCTGAGCATGCAGATCAACCTGGGCAAGGGCACGCTCGAGTCGCTCGAGAAAGAGCTCCTGCCGGTCGCGCTGGGCAACCCGCAGAAGCCCATCTACCGGCGGCTGCTCGTCGAGATCTACGGCGCGATGGCTTTCCCGCTGGTCCACCAGAGCCAAGAGCCCGGACCCGGCCGAGGCGACAAGGCGCGCGCGCGGCGCTCGCGAAGATCGGCGAGCGCGCCGTCAAGCCGCTGCTCGACGCGCTGGGCGACGAGCGCGACACCCAGCAGCGCATCGCCATCGAGCTGCTCGCGCACATCGAGAACAAGAGCGCCGGCCCGGCGCTGTTCGCCTATGCCACCGGCGCCGCCGATTCCGGAGCTGCGCGTGCGCGCGATGGTCGCCGTGGGCGCGCTCAGGGATCCGGCGCTGCTGCCGAAGCTCGGCGAGCTTCTGGCGCCGCACGGGGAGGTAGGTTCGGACGAGTCCGATCCGATCGCGGTCGCTGCGGCATGGGGCGTGGCGCGCATGGGCTCGCCCAAGGCCGGGCCGCTGCTCGAGAAGCTGCTCGACAGCGAGGCGCCGAGCATCCGCGCGCTGGCCGCGCTGGGGCTCGGGCTGGGCGGCGACAAGACGGGCTGCCGCCAGGCTGGCCAAGGTTGTCGGTTCGCTGGAAGCCGGACCCCTGCCGCGCGCCGCGGCAGCCTTCGCTCTGGGGCAGCTCGGCGATCATTCCCGCGTGGAAGTCGCTGGCCCAGCTGGCCGAAGCGAGGACCCGACGGTGCGCGCCGCGGCCATCGTCGCGCTGGCCCGCCTCGACGCGGCCAGGCCGCACCGCGCGCCATCGCCGAAGCGCTGGTGAGCCCGGATGCGGGGCTGCAGCACGCCGGAACCGCCGCGGCGCTGGTGCTCGCGACGGGCAAGTACCACGCGCCGCACGAGCCGCTGGAGGTCCCCGAGGGACGGGTCGACGTGCGGGCGCAGATCGACGCGCTGCGCCCCGGCGGCTATTCGCCGGACGACCACGCGCGCGCCCTGATCAAGCTCGCGCCTGCGCTGGAGACCGCCAGCGTCGCCGCCGTGCAGAGCTCGCCGGAGCGGGCGCGCTCCGTGGCCGACGCGCTGCTGGATCGCGGCGGCAAGCCCGCGTTCGGGCCGCTCACGCGCAAGCTCGACAAGGCAAGCCCGGCACTGCAGAAGGAGGCAGGGCGTGCCGCGAGCAGCATCGCAGCCGCGGTCGTGGCGCCGTTCGTGGCGCTCTCGCGCCATCCTTCGCCGGACGTGCGGGCCCGGTCCGTGCAGTTCCTCGCGACGCGGCCCGAGCCGGCCGCCCAGAAAGCGGTCGTCGAGGCGCTCGGCGATCCGGACGAGCACGTGGAGCGCGCGGCGCTGGCGGCGGCCGGGCGCGCCCGCACCCCGGGCGCAGTCGGTGCCGTCACCGGCCTGCTCACGGGCAGGAGCGACTGGCCGGTCCGGGTTCGCGCCGCCGAGGCCCTCGGAATGCTGGCGGCGGGCTCGCGCAACAAAAAGGCCGTCGAAGCGCTGAGCCGCGCGGCCAGGAGCGACGACTACGCCCTGGTGCGCGAGGCCGCCGTGCGCGCATTGGCCCGGGTCGACCCGGCGGCGGCGCGGCCCGTGCTCTCCGCAGTGGCGCAGAAAGACGCCGAGCCGCGTGTGCAGCGGACAGCCCGGAAGCTGCTCGACAACTTGAAGCACTGAAGCTGCGCTATGCTCTGGAGCGCCATGCGAAGCCGCAGCCGGATCGGCAGGCAGCTCCCGGTGCTGCTCTTGTCTGCCCTTGTGCTGGGTGGCTGCCATGACCTCGATCGCTTCGACACGACGAGCGGTGACGCCTACTGCGGCAGCATCGTGACCGCACCGTTCATCCGCGACGCCAGCTACCCGCCCAACATGCGGATGCAGCTGCACCTCGACACCAGCTCGCTCACCACCGCGCCGGGCGATCTCGACGACCGACGATGCCTTGTGCAGCTCGGGCCCCCTGTTCAAGAGCGCCCAGATGCGCGCGCTCGACGAGGTCCAGAGCGACCCCATCAGCCAGATGCAATTCGGCGAGGGCCGCGAGCACAACTTCTTCGCGTGGGTCGACACCACCTGCCAGGGCACCGTGCTGGCGGTGGTGTCGCTGATGAAGAACGACGACGTGGAGGTGCGCCTGCTCAAGCCGGAGCCCGCCCCGCCTGCCGGCGAGAAGCCGCACTCGGGCTTTGCCGTCTTCCTGCTCAAGCGCCACAAGGGCGACTGCGGGTATTCGGACTGAATGCACGCCGGCCGGGATGGCCGGAGCCCTGCTTCTACTCGCGCTCCTGGAGCGCCGCGCACGGCGCTAGTCCGTGCTATGCCGCCCGGCATGCGCGTGCTGGGCATCGAAACCTCGTGCGACGAGACCGCGGCGGCGGTCGTCGCCGACGACGGCCGCGTGCTGTCGGACGTGGTGCACAGCCAGGTGAAGCTGCACGCGCCCTACGGCGGCGTGGTGCCGGAGCTCGCTTCCCGCGATCATCTGCGCAATGCGCGTCCGGTGATCGAGGCGGCACTCGAGCGCGCCGGGCTCGGCGCGGGCGACCTCGACGGCATCGCCGTAACGTGCCGGCCGGGGCTGTCCGGCGCACTGCTGGTCGGCGTGCAGGCCGCGCAGGGGCTGGCCTGGGCGGCGGACAAGCCCATCGTCGGCGTCGATCACCTCGTCGGGCACCTCCTGGCGGTGTTTCTGCAGCATCCCGGCGTGGAGTCGCCGCCGCCGCCCAGTTTCCCGTTCATCGCGCTCCTGGCCTCGGGCGGGCACACCGCGCTGTACCGTGTGGAAGGGCTCGACCTGTCCGAGGTACGCGAGCTCGGCGCAACCCGCGACGACGCCGCGGGCGAAGCCTTCGACAAGGTGGCGAAACTGCTCGGCCTCGGCTACCCCGGCGGACCGGTCATCGACAGGCTCGCGCGCGAGGGAAACCCGGAGGCGATCGAGCTTTCGCGTCCGATGAAGCGGCGCGACAGCCTGGAGTTCAGCTTCTCCGGCCTGAAGACGAACGTGATGCGCTGGGTCAACCAGCACGGGCGGCCCGGCGACGACCAGACGCTGCGCGATCTGTGCGCGGCGTTCCAGCGCCGCGTGGTCGACACCCTGGTCCAGAAGGCCGTGCGCGCGGCGCGCCGCGAAGAGGTCGGAGAGATCGTGCTGGCCGGCGGCGTGGCGGCGAATCGCGAGCTGCGCGAGCGCTCCGCCGAGGCCGCCGCCGTGCACGGGATCCGCGTCGTGGTGCCGCCTTTCAAGAGCTGCACCGACAACGCCGCGATGATCGCCTACGCAGGCCTGTCGCGCCTCGCGCGCGGCGAGAACGACTCCGGCCGCATCGAAACCACGCCGCACACCGCCCTGCTCCGCGTCACGCGCAAGGGCCCTGGTCGCCGCAGGCCCTCGAGCTAGTCCGCCCCGCCGTCGCGCACGGGCCGGAGCGGACCGATGGTGCGCGCCAGCTGCACCGCCTTCACCAAGCGCCCGGAATCGTCCGCGGTGATGCCCATCTGGAAGTCGACGAGACCGCCGTTCCTGCCGACCACCACCACCAGCGGTACCAGGCTGAACGGGTCGTAGGACAGGGCGAAAGCCGGATACTTCGTGGCCCGCACCACCGGAAGATGCGAGAGCCCATGGCGGCGCAGATATCCCGGGACCTGATGGGATGTTTCCAGCTCGTCCGCCGAGACCAGGATCACCGTCAGCGGCCCCAGCTTGTCGAGGGCCTTCTTGACGAAGGGCAGCTTCTTCTCGCAGACCGGACACCAGCTCGCGAAGAAGACGACCAGGAACGCGCGGTCACCGACCAGCGCGTCCGAGTCGAAGCTCCGGCCGTCGGTGGAGCGGACGTGGAAGGCCGGCACCGGCCCGTTGTCCATGCCGACGAAACGCAACCCGCGAAGCTTCTCCAGATCGATCTGTCCCGAGCCGGCGGCGGACGAATCGGATGACTCGAAGTACAGCTTCGCGGGCGGCGGCGCAGGGCGGGGGCTCGCGGAACCTGCGCTGGCGCGAACGCTTGGGGCCGCGGTGGGAGGGGACGCGCGCGGATCGGGCCCGGCTGTCTCGCGCGCTGTTCCGCACGACGCCACCGGGAGCAGCGCGAGGGCCAGCGACAGAGCGCGCCGTGGCGTCACCTATCTAGGATAGTGCCACTTTCGTCGCGCGCACGTCCGGGCGCCGGACCACGGGGCCCGGGGCCCCCGCATCACTTCTAGTCGTGCTTCTTGTGGTTGTGGTGCTTGGCCGACTTCTTCGAGTGATGTGTGGACGTAGCGTGCGCCGTCGACGACTTCTTCGACGAGTGATGGTGCTTGTGGTGGCTCGTCTTCGTCGAGGACGGCGCGCTCTTGTGCGGTGCGCTGATCAGGAACTCGACGAAGTCATGGCGCAGCCGGACGCGATAGCCGGGAACGCCGTCGCGGAACTTGAAGCTGATCTGGGCGCCGCCAGCGGTGTTCGAGGTGCTGACCCGGGCGATGCGCTTGTCGCGACGCGCGATACTGCGCCCGCTCTCCATCACCTTGCGACCGGGGATCACGACCGTGAATCCGGTCGGATTGATCGCGCCCTGGATGGCCGAGCCCGCCGCGTCCAACCTGAGCCGGTGGATGGTCGGCTTGTGCACATGGCCGTGCCCCCACGGTCCCACATCCTGCGGGCGGATCTGCTTTTTGACACGGGCTTTCTTCGCCGGCTTGTCGTTGAAGGTCTCGTCTGCCGCTGCGGGAGCCGCTTTGGCTGCAGCCAGTTCCCTGGCTCCCTCAGCGTCGAGGGATAAAGGGTTGGCACCCTCCTCCGGCGCCGAACCCAGGGGAGCTGGCTCCATCGTCGCCATCGGCTTGGGGCCGAACAGCGGGACGTCCGCGGTAACGCCCTTCTTCCCAGGCTCGGCGAGCTCCTTCTTGGTCGACAGGGGCTTGCCGGACGCTCGCTGCGCGACGACCGGGTTGCCCTGTTCGTCGACCTGCTTCACGTCCACGTTGGCCGGAACGGCGGGCGAAGCGGCGGCCTGTGCCTTGGCCCCGGGCGGCGGCGCCGACTTGTGGGTCGCGAGCGCGATCACCGTGGCGAGCAGAACCACGGCCGACGCCGCGATGGCGACCTTCTTCGCGCGGCTCTTCTTCGCCGGGGGTGGAACCGGCGCGGGCTGGGTGGCAGGCACCGCGTCGCGCGACGAGGACTGCGGACGCAGCCGCACCCCACGCGATGACAGCACCCCCGAGGGCGGCACCGCGGTCGTGCGGCGGGGCGCCGCTTCGTCCTGCCCGCTGCGCTTCTGCTTGAGCTCGACCACCTTGGCGCCGGCGCCCTTGAAGAGTCGGCCCAGGCCCTGGGCTGCGACCCCTCCAGCACGAGCCAGCGTCGCGCCAGTGGTGCGCGCCACCTCGCCAGCGGTTCCGGCAATCGAATCGAAGCGCTCGCGCAGCGCGCCGGCTTCGGCCGCAACTTCGTCCTCGGGAGCGAGCTCGGCCTCGGCGAAGTCATCGTCGAAGGCGTCGCTCTCGGCACGGCCTTGCTCGATGCCGGCCGGCATGTGCGGGGGCGGCAGCGGCGAGCGATGCGTCGCGCTCATGCCGGTGTCGATGACGGACGGCTCCGGCGTCGACTCCGCGTCGTCGAAGCGCAGCGACACCACCAGCTGCGGTACCTGGGTCGCTGGGTCCACCACCACGTCGACGCTGTCGATGTGCGCGCCGCGCTTGTCGCCTGCGTGCAGATCCTCGATCTCGAGGTGGCGGCCGACCTTCAGGAACTCGAGGTTCGAGCCCACCGAGACCTTGCGGCTGCCGCCGTCGCGGACCCGCGCTTTCATCGGCGAACCGAGCCCATCGATGTGGAGGCGCACCCGCGCACCCGGTTCTGCAGCCGACGCTCCGGCGTCGGGCTCGTCCGGGGAGCCCTCGTCGTCGTGCGGGTCGGATCCGGCAGATCCGGTTCCGCACAGCTCGCGGAGCGCGTCGACGCTGCCGCTGTCGAGCGCGGTGAACTGGATGCCGAACTCGCCGCCCCGCGCCTCCTCCGTGCGCCAGGCCACCACACCTTCGACCACGATCTCGCGCCCGCGATCCTCGAAGCGGCACACGAGCGGCGCGCCTTCCTCGGGCAGGTAGGCGGTCCGTACGTGCATGCCGCGGCCGCTCACGTCCAGCGACTCCGCCTCGAAGGCCGGAATCCCCGGGTCGTTTCCGCAGATCTCGACGAGCGTCTCTACCGGCACGCGACCGGCAGCCGGCGAGCGGCGTTCCTCGTTATCCATCATGGTCTTGCCTCCGGGGGGCTCCGGACAAGCCGGGCCGCCTCGAACCGGGGTAGGTCGTGCGCGCTGATCGGGCCAAATTTCGGGAGCCGGTCGGCCCGCGCTCCGGCGCGCGAAGGCAGGCGGGAAGGTGGACAGGAGGCGGACCTGTCGCCATCATGCGCGCCGATGGCGCTCACCGTCGTGGTGCGCTCCGGCGACCCGGCAGCGCCACCCTCCATCACCTTCGATGCACCCCGCATCGTCATCGGGCGGGGCGAGGGCTGCGAGGTCCGCCTTCCCGACCCGAGCGTGAGCCATCGCCACGCTTCGATCCGCCAGCGCGGCACCGAGTACATCGTGGTGGACGAGGGCAGCACCAACGGCACGTTCGTCGGCCCAGTGAAGCTCTCGCCCCAGGCGCCGCGCGTGCTCCGCTCCGGCGATCTGCTCCGCATCGGGCGCATCTGGCTGGAAGCCCGCATGGAGCACGTGCCGCCCACCCAGAACCAGCCAGTCGCCACCCGCGAGATGGCGCTGGCGCTGGTCAGCAACGCCCTGGCCTCCGAGGGCGAGTCGGCGGCGGTGCGCGTGCGCATCATCGAAGGCCCCGACGCGGGGCGCGAGATGCTCGTGGCCGAGTTCGAACGCGGCCACGTCATCGGTCGCGGACAGAAGGTGGAGCTATCGGTCGACGACGAGGACGCATCGCGGCGGCACCTCGAAGTGATCCGCCGCGGCAAGCAGCTCCTGGTGCGCGACCTGGGCTCGAAAAACGGCTCGCGACTGGGCGAACAGGAGCTCGAGAGCAGCAAGGAACGGGCCTGGCCGCGCGGCGAGTCGCTGTTCGTGGGCAAGAACCGCTTCGTCTACGATGACCCGGTCGCCGACGCTCTGGAGGAGCTCGAGCGCGCGGCGGACGACCGCATGCGGGACGACGAATCGGTGGATCCTCCCGATGCGGAGTCCACGCCCGCCCCCGCCGAGCCGGACGAGTCGGACGCCGACGAAGCGCCGCCCGCCGGGAGCCGGCGCGAAGCACCTATCGCCGCCATCCCCGAACGGAAGAAGCCGGCCGGCAGGAGCCGGAGCGGGTGGAACACGACCGATTTGCTGGTCGCGCTGCTCGCTCTCCTCGTACTGGGCCTGAGCGTGCTGGGCCTGTGGTGGCTCTTCCGCAGCCAGTAGCAGCGGAGGCTGGCAACCGTCAGTGCTTCTTCGGCCCCTCGTCGTAGCCGCGCGGGCGGTACTTCGGCGGCGACGCCGTGGTTCTTCTTGCCGTTGTACGCGACGTCGTTCACCAGGTAGGAAAGCCAGGATCCGGGGTGTTTTGCGGCTATCTCCTGCAGCTCGGCTTCGTGTTGCTTGAAGTCCTTCTCGTCCCAGAGGCACTGCAGCCCCAGCGCGATCAGGTTTGGATCGTTCGGCCGCCATCTCGAAGCCGCGGCGGTACTCGGGCCAGGCCTCGTCCGGACGGTGCAGCCGGCACAGCGTGTCGGCGTAGTAGATGTGCGCCATCGGCCAGCTCGGCGCCAGGTCGAGCGCGTGCTTGCTGATTCGCAGACGCTGGTCCAGATGTCCGCGCGCGCCCAGCATCACCGAGTAGTTCAGATGGGCCTTGGCGCTGTTCGGCACGGCCTCCCGCGTCGCGCGCCAGAACGTGAGGTCGTCCGTGTAGTCGAGTGCGTGCATGCGTGCTCGCACCGACTGGAAGCCGAAGAACGGCGACCGCCAGCGCCACGGCCACGGCGCCGCCTTTCCAGCGCACGCGGTGGTAGAGCCACGTGAGGCCACCGCGATCACCAGCGCGGTGCCCATCACCGGCAGGTACCAGAAGCGCTCGGCGCGCACCGTGGGCAACAGCACCGGGATGTTCGAATGCGGAAAGTACGCGACCGGCGCCCAGACCAATCCGATCGCCAGCAGCATCGCGTTCGACGAGACTGGGCGAGTCGCGGTTCGCCAGGACGCCGCTCGCGGCGCGCCGCTCGCGGCGCTCGATGACCAGCGCGCGCACCCACATGCCCACGCCCGCCAGCGGCGGCGCGATCATGAAGAGCGGCTCCGACCACGCTCCCGGGGAACAGCAGTCGCGGCGGGATCGGCTCCTGGGGATACGAGTAGTCGCCGCTCAAATGCAGCGGGAAGAACACCTGCCCGAGCCCGCGCCAGTAGACCCGTAGCGCCCCGGCCACGCGATGTGGGAAATCCGCCTTGACCAGCGGGTTGTTGATCGGGATCTCGCGGGAGGCTCGGCTGCTGGAACCAGGCCATGAACGCGTGCATCGCCCGCTCCGCCAGCGGCGCGGACGCCGGCAGCGGATGTTCCAGGGAGGCGGGCAACCTCACGGGGAAGAAGTGACGTCGGAAGTACGTGTAGGCGACCAGCCCGCCGGTCGTGGCCACGAGCGCGAACAGCGCGCGCAGCACGCGGCGCGGTCGTTCCGGATGGAGCGCCGGCGACGCGACCAGCGCGAACCAGGCGACGAGCGGCACCGCGACCAGCGCGCTCTCCTTGCACAGCATCCCGAAGAGCATCGCGGCGAAGACGGCGAACGGCATGGCGAACAGCGGCAGCTCGAGAGCGAGCACGCACAGGATCACGCCGAGCCCGCCGAGCACGTCCGCGATACCGACCACGCCGGTGATCGCTTCGGTCAGGACCGCGCTCATCAGGAAGGACGGCGCCGGCGAGCCACGAGATCCCGCGCCGCCGCGTGATCCTGAGCACGATGCCTGCGATGAGCGCAGCGTTGACGGCGTGGAAGACCACGTTCACCCAGTGGTGCAGCCACGGGGCCTGGCTGATGTGCCAGAGAGACGCGCCAGATCATGTCCGGGATCGGGCGGTACGAGCCGATGCTGCGCCCCGGCGGCAGACCCCAGAAGTCGCGCCGGAATGCATCGAGAAAGCGCAGCCCGTGACCGTTGACGTAGGGATTCGCCAGCAGCGCTTCCTGCTCGTCGAAGATGTAGTTGCTGGCCGGGCTGCGCACGAACAGGATGGCCGCGACGATCAGTGCCGGCGTGAACGCGATCCAGAAGGTCGGGTCCTGCTCGTGGAAGTAGCGCCGGAGCCACGCGCCGAAGGAGACCAGACGAGTCCCGATCCGCTGGAGAAGCGGACGGCGCGACAGCGCGGGGGGGGCGTTCCGGCGGGCGCAGGCGGGCTCACGGCCTCCGGCGGGGCAGCGCCGGGCGCGTCGGGAGGAGGAGCCAGCTCGGGAGACGCCGGTTCGTTCACGCCTGCGTTGTCGGCTCTTCGATCGGCCACACGTCGCCCCAGAGCGAGCCGCCGCCGTCGATGTAGTACGTGGAGCCCGTCACGAAGTCGTTCTGGTCACTCGCGAGGAACACGATCACGCGGCTGACCTCTTCGACCGTGCCCAGCCGCTTGAGCGGCGTGGCGCGCCGCGACAGCTCGAGCGCGTCGTCGCCGTACTGGGCGGTGCCGCTGGAGCGGATCGTACCCGGCGCGCAGGCGTTGACGCGGATGCCGTGGGTCGCCCACTCCACGGCGAGGGTCTTCGTCATGTTCTCGACGCCGGCCCGCGCCGCGCCGGTGTGGACCATGCCCGGAAAGCCCCGCGCGATGTCGGCGATCACGTTCACGATGCGCCCGCGCTTCGCCGGTATCATCGCCAGATTGGCGGTTGCGTGGGTCATGTAGAAAAGCCCGTTGAGGTTGTTCTTGATGACCGCATCGCAAGCCACGCGGTGAAAGCAGGTGCGCAGGGCTGGGGAACTGGCCGCCCGCGTTGTTGATCAGGATATCGACCTTGCCGAAGCGCTCGAGCACCTGGTTCACGAAGCCGGCGCAGGCGTCGTAGTCGCGGATGTCGAGCGTGAACCCGGCCGCCTCGCCGCCCAGCTCCTCGAGCGACTGGACGCCGGCATCGATGTTCTCCTGCTTGCGGCTGCCGATCGCGACGCGCGCGCCGAGCCAGCAGAGCTCGCGGGCCGTGGCCAGGCCGATGCCAGTTCCGCCGCCGGTGACGATCGCGACCTGGCCCTCGAACAGCCCTCTTTCGTAGATGCTGAGGTAGTCCGCCACGGCCGGTCAGTACAACGACCGCGCGCCCGGCGCCACTCGGCTGATGGCTCGGTTCAGGCCACGTCGGCCTGGGGACCGGCATAGGCCAGAGGCTGGGCAGGAACGCGCCGGACCACGCCGGACGCCGGTGCCTCGACCTTCTCTGCGTCGGCGAAGCGCACGAGCACCTGGACGCGCGAGCTATCCAGCTGGGACATGAGCGTCCCGGCGAGTGCCAGCAGCTCGTGGCGTCCCGCGTCGGACAACGTCGAGGGCACCTCGAACACGAGCCGCGGCTCGTGCGCAGCGCTCATCCCGCGCAACATCGCGCGAGCCATGAGGCAGCGCGACGTGAACACGTCGTCGTCGGTCGCGTCGCTGGCCACGAATACGCCGGCCTCGAGCGGCGTCCCCTGGCGGGTCAGCCGCTCGATTCTACGAGCCACCCGGAGCGCGAGCTCCGCCGGCGTCTCGTCGTGCTGCTGCGCCACCACGGCCCGCAGGCACGCGTCGCAGATCCCGTTCTGGTCGAGCGCCTGCAGGGGCGGGACCCCCTGCTCCACGACCACGATGCACGCCCCCCTGTCCTGCTGTTCGTTCATTCGCTTGCCCCCACCTCACTGCGTTCAGCACTGGGCGCCCCTGCAGCATCCGTGCCTGCAAGCCATTGAAGAGATTCGGGAAAAAAAGCACTGCACGTGGTTGGGCTGCCACCGTTTCGACACGTGGCGGAACGCCACGATGGTTCGTTTCTGCCCCACGTCGCGGGGCCCTGCGCAGCACCCTTGGCCATTCTAGCATTTCTTTATCGGAAAAGTGCACAATACTTTTCCCGCCGTCGCCGGCGAGCTGGCCGGACCGTCGCCCGGCGCGGTCGTGGCCCGCGCGCTGGAGACATTCGCGCACGACGTCGCCATCAGCTTCAGCGGGGCCGAGGACGTGCAGCTCGTCGAGTACGCGCAGCAGAGCGGGCGTCCGTTCCGGGTTCGGCAGCGAGCCCTGCACCCGCGCGGTGCTGCCCGGCCCAACACGAGCGCGACGGTCGCGGGTGGTGGGGGCACGCCGCCGACAAGTAATGCGGCCTGCGTCGCGCCCAGTCGCCGGACAAGGCCCGCGCGGGCTAGGGCCGCGCGGCGCCGGCGCCGCTCTGTTCTATTGGTCTTTCGTGCCCGTCCAAGCTAACGGCTTACGCCAGGAGCTAACAGCCAAGGCCGAAGGGGTACGCAGTTGAGCGAGCAGACGGAGCCGGAATTCGACGGCTGCAGAATCGTCCACAAGCTCAGCTCGGGTCCGATCGCGGACGTGTACCAGGCGACCCAGCAGCCGCTGGGGCGACCGGTGCTGATCAAGGCACTGAGCCCGAGCATTCTGCCCTCGTCTCCGTTCGCTGCGACGCTCGAGCGCGAAGCCAGACTGCTGGCCGAGCTCAATCACCCCTGCGTGCCGCGCGTGTACGACTTCGTCCGCCGCGACGAACGCATGTGGCTTGTTCTCGAACACGTCGAGGGATGGAGCCTCGCGGCGCTCGAAGAGAAGATCGGGCCTCTGACGCCGGCGGCGGCCGCGTCCATCGCGCTCGAGGTCGCGCGAGCACTGGACCATGCGCACCAGCACGGCGTCGTGCATCGCGACGTGCGACCCGCCAACGTCCTGATATCGGATCATGCCGAGGTCAAGCTGCAGAACTTCGCGGTGGCCACCGACGAACGGCTGCCCACGGCTCCCGAGCTTCTGGACGGCAGCACCAGTTTCGGCGGCCCGGCCTACATGTCGCCCGAGCAGATCCTGGGCGAGGCGCCGGATCCGCGTAGCGATCTGTTCTCGCTCGGCGTCGTGCTCTACGAGATGCTGAGCGGGCAGCTGCCGTTCGACGCGCCCGACGAACGCGAAAGGACGCAGCGCATCCGGCACGACCCACCGGCGCCGCTCGGCCGACTGGCACCGCACACGCCGGCATCGCTGGAGCGCATCGTCCAGCGCTGCCTGGAGAAGATGGCCGGCGATCGCTTCTTCTCGGCGGTGGAGCTGGCCCAGGCGCTCGAGGGCGTGCTCGTGGAGCTCGACACGCCAGCGCCCCGGAAAAACATCGCGCGCATGCTGTTCGACGCGGACCTGATCGCCTCACCGCCCGGCGGCGACAGCGGAGCTGCCCCGCCGCTGGGCGTGGCGCCGCGCCGCACATCGCTGATGCCGGCACTCGGCGGCCTCTTGGTGTGCTTCGGCCTGATCGCCGTCGGCGGCGGCGCGTTCGGCTATTTCACCTGGAAGAACGACCGGGCCAGCACGGGCCGCCACGGCAGTACGCGACTCGAGCTGGAGCCGCGCCACGCAGGCTATCTTCGCGTGGTTGCGGAGCCGTGGGCCGTCGTGTTCGTCGACGGACAGAAGATCGAGACCACTCCCTTCGCGCGACCGATCCCGCTCGCGGCGGGCACACACTACGTCAAGCTGGAGCACCCCGACGCCCCGACCGAACGGCGCACGGTCACGCTCGTCGCCGACGAGACGGTGCTGCTCGACGTGAAGATGAACGTCGAAGCTCCGCCGGCGTCCGATGCCGGCGACGGGGGACAGCTGGACGCCGGCGACGCCGGCGGGGACGCGCGCCCCTCGCCCTGAAGTCAGCCGCTCCGGTTGCGCCAGCGTGCACGTTCTTCCTCGAACTGCCGCGCGAGACGCCGCTGTTCCTGAATGAACGCCCCGTAGGTCTTCGGCACGCGGGTGTCCGTACTGAACGCCGAGAGCACTGCCAGCGCCGCCTCGGCGTCGTCAGTAGCGCGGTGCGCCTGTGCGATCTCGATGCCGAGCCGCGCGCACACCTCCCCGAGCGCCTTGCTCTTCTCGTACCTCTGCAGCTCCCGGGCCCACACCAGCGGATCGATCCACTCGACGCCCTTGCGGAAGGCTGGCGGCATGTCGCTCCGGGCGGGCCCCGAGCGCTGCAGCTCGGCAACGAGGAAGTTGCGATCGAACTCCGCGTTGTAGGCGAGCGGTACCGTGCCGGCGAGCGCATCGAGCAACTCGTCGACGATCGCGGCAAACTCCGGCTTGTCCCGTACGTCGTCGTCGCTGATGCCGTGGATGTCGAAGGCTTCCTTGGGTATCGGGCGCCCAGGGTTCACCAGCCAGACGCGACGGTCGACCGTCTGCCCGCCCCTGTACACCACGCACGCGACTTCGACGATGCGATCGAGCGCGGGGTCGCGCCCCGTTGTCTCGGTGTCGATCGCAACCATCGCGACGTCGGACATCGGCGTCTCGCCCGAAAACTCGTCCGCCAAGCCTGCCGCGACGATGCGCAACAGGTGGGCGATGCCCGGATAGTGACGCCCCGTCGGGAAACAGCCGCCCCCGTCGGCGCCCGCTCTCATTTCGAGCTGCTCGCGGCCTTCGGCGGCAGCCTGGGTGCGGGCGGCATCTTGACGTGCGTCGGCACGGGCGGCTTCGGCGCGGGGGACGCGCTGGGCGCGGCGCTCGCGCTGGGCGCGGCGGACGTCGCGGGCTTTTTCGCCACCACCTTCTCGGGCGTCACGCTCTTTCCGGTGCGCGTCTTGATCTCCAGCTGCACCCAGCGGTCCAGATCCTTGCCGAAGTCGAATTGGCCCAGCTTGAAGTGGCGACCGTTGATGTAGATGAGCGGCGTTCCCTCGAGCCCGAGCTTGTCGCCTTCCTTGCGATCGCGCGCAACCAGGTCGGCCACGGCTTCGCTCTGCCAATCGGCCTTGAACTTCTTCATGTCGAGGCCGAGGTCGCGCGCGAGCTTCTCGATGCTGAGCTTGTCGAGACCCTTTTCCTGGTTCTTGAACAGCGCATCGTGCATCTGCCAGAACTTGCCCTGCTTGCCCGCCGCCACCGCGGCGCGCGCCGCGATCTCGGAATTCTGGTGGATGCTGAGCGGGTAGTTCTTGAAGACCAGGCGGATCTTGCCGGGGAACGCCTTGAACAGCTTGTCGAGCGCCGGCGCCGCCCGACCGCAGAACGGACACTCGTAGTCCGCCCACTCGACGATCGTGACCGGCGCGTCCGCGGGACCCTTGACCGGAGAGTTGTCGGTGGGGATCGACTTGACCTGGTCGGGCGCAAACCGGGTGCGGAAAGCGGCCTCCACCTGCGAACGGGCGTTGCCCTTGCGGACGCGGTCGGCGAGGAACTTCGCCGCCGGCAGGCACAGGTCACAGCTCCGCGATTCCTTGACGCACTGCGCGATGTTGACCGGCTGATCCGGACAGGGCGAGTACAGCTCGGTCACGTAGCTGGACCACTCGCGCTTCTCGCGGGCGGTGAGGTTCGAGGTGTCGACTCCCGGGAGCGTGACCACCGTCGCGCCCTCCGGGGTCGGGCTGGGGCCCTTGCCTGCCTCGCCGGGGGAACGGCAGGTCGTGAGCTTGAAATTCAGCAGGGCCAGGGTCATCAGGGCCCCTGCGGCTCGCAAGCTGAGCATTGCCCGGGGGAGCGTAGTGCCGCTCGCCGGAAGTTCAAACGCGAAATTCCTCACGGCTCCGCGGCCGGTCGAATCGGGGCGGTGCGCGAGCCGCCGGATGTGAGGTAGATCCGGGGACATGTCCGACAGCGGCCACGAGGCGGAACCGCCCAGCGTTCTGCCGCCCCGCGCGGTCCGCCACGTCATCGCCGTCGGGGGCGGCCGCGGCGGCGTGGGCAAGAGCGTCGTGGCATCGAACCTCGGCGTATACCTCGCGCAGCTGGGCCGGACCGTGCTCCTGATCGACGCGGACCCCGCCGGCGCCGAGCTGCACACGATGCTCGGAGTCGACCTGCCGTCGGCGTCGCCGAGCCGTGACGAACCGGTCGAGGACGATCTGACGCCCGTCCAGACCCCCGTGCCGGGCCTGCTGCTGTTGCCGCAGATGTACACGGTCGGCTCGACCGTGCCGGTGCGTCCGGGGCGCAAGCCGCGCTGGGCGCGGCGGCTCCGGCAGCTCGACGTGGACTACGTGCTGCTCGATCTGGGCGCGGGAACGGCGCCGGCGACGCTCGACCTCTTCCTCGGCGCTGACCTCGGCCTGTGCGTCGTCGGGCCGGAGCCTCCAAGCGTGGAGGCGACCTACCGCTTCCAGCGAGCCCTCTTCCAGCGCCGGATCCGGCGCACGCTGGTCAAGGATCGCTTCAAGATGCGGCTGGTAGAACGGGCGCAGGCGGCGCTGCCGCCGTTGCCGGCCCCGCAGGATCTGGTCCGCGCGCTGGCGCGCTACGACACGGTCCTCGGCGAGCTCGCGGCGACGGAGCTCAGCAAGCTTAGACCGCGTCTGGTCGTCAACGGGGTGCGACTGCGCACCGACAGCGACCTGGGACCCGCGATGTGCGACATGGCGCAGCGCTATCTGGGCGTGAGCCTCGACTACGTCGGCCACATCGAGCAGGACGACTCCGTCTGGCTCAGCGTGGTGCGCCGCCGCCCTCTTCTCATCGACAGCCCGACCAGCAAGAGCGCACGCAATCTGGAGCGGATCGCCCGCCGCGTGCTGGCGCTGGCCACGACGCGGGAGCAGGCGCGCATCGCCGACCCTATCCCGCTCGTCCCGCTGGAGCCCAATCTGTACGACGTCCTGTGGACGCACCGCACGGCCACCGACGAGGAGCTGAGACGGGCCTACAAGAGGCAGCGCGAGCTCTACCAACCCGGCAGCCTCGCGCTCACGTCCCTTCTGGGCGAAGAGGGGCTCCGGAGCGAGCAGGCGCGCATCGAGGAAGCCCACGACACGTTGCTCGACCCGCTGCGCCGTCGCGCCTACGACGTCTCCACCTTCCCGGAGGAAGAAGAGGACCGGCCCGCGCAGAGTGGCGCCATCGACGCCGCCCTCGCCGCCGAACGGGCCATGCTCAGACAGGAGCTGGTGCGCGAGATCAACGCCGAAACGGTGTTCACAGGCGCGCTCCTCGGCAAGGTGCGCGAATCGCAGGGGATCGAGATCGAGGAAATCGCGAACCACACGAAGATCTCGGGGGCGCACCTGCGCGCCATCGAGGCGGAGGACTTCCGGAACCTGCCTGCGTTGGTGTACACGCGCGGCTTCGTGCAGCAGGTCGCCAAGTACCTGCAGCTCGATCCAGCACAGGTCTCGCGGACGTATCTCAGGCGGATGCGCGAATGGCGCGCGGCATCCGGAGAGGACAGCCCGTAGCGCCGCCATGCCCGAGGTTGCTACCCCGGCGGCCGAGGCCCGCACGGCCGCGGCGCATGCGCCCGCGGCGCACGACGACTGGCTGTTCTCGGTGGTCGTGGGTCTGGTCGCCCTGCTGCCCAGGCTCTTCGTAGCCATCGCGTGGGCGCGAGAGCCGGTCTGGGACGGGCACTACTATCACTTCGGCGCCGAGCGCATCGCCAAGGGGCTCGGCTACTCCGAGGACGTGATCGTCAACGGTCACGCGCTGTGGAAACCGTGGGCCCACTACCCCGTTGGCTACAGCGGCCTACTAGCGGGCGCGTACCGCATCTTCGGCTCCAGCCTGGTGGTCGCGCCCATCGTCAACGCGATCATCGGGACGCTGCTGGTCATCGTCGTCCACCGGCTCGGCCGCTACTACCTCGGAACCAACCGCGCACGCGTAGCAGCGGGCATCACCGCGCTGCATCCCGGGCTCATCGCCTACTGTGCGGTCGTGATGACGGAGCCGCTCGCCGCGCTTCTGCTCATGGCAGCGGCGCTGTGCGCGCTGCGCTGGCGCGGCCAGTGGCTCGGCGTGGTGCTCGCCGGGCTCACGCTGGGCCTCGCCGTGCTCGTGCGACCCTCGGCTCTCCTGGCTGCACCGCTCATCGCCCTCACCCAGCCGAAGCCCGCCTGGCAGGCACTGCTGCGCGGCGCGCTGGTGACCGCGATCGCGTTCGTGGTGGTGGTGCCCTGGTCGCTGCGCATCTGCCGGGTGATGGACGGCTGCGCGTTCGTCTCGACGAATGGCGGCTGGAATCTGGCCATCGGCGCCATCACCAGGACCGGCCGCTTCACCACCCTCCACGCCTCCGACGGCTGCCCCGTGGTGACCGGCCAGGTCGAGCAGGATCGCTGCTGGGCCAAGGTGGGCGAAAAGATCATCCTGGCTCATCCCTGGCACTGGATCGGCATGATGCCGAAGAAGCTCGCCGAGAACTTCGACCACGAGTCGTTCGCGATCGAGTACCTGCACGAAGCCGATCCCATCACCTGGCCCGAGCGGCGCCGCGTCGCGGGGCGCGGTCTTCTGACGCTGTTCCACCGCCTGCTGATGGTCGTAGCGGCGCTCGGCGTGGTGGCGCTCGCGGACTGGCGCAACCAGCCACAACGCGAGTGGCTCACCCAGCTCGGGCTGGTCGCGCTGGTGTGCGGACTGGGCCTCTTCGCTTTCCTGGATCTCCAGCACCCGTTCTATCTGCTGGTCGTCTTGACCCCGTTGATCGGCTTTGTGCCGTTGCCGGGACGCCCGCGCCAGGAGCCGGTGGGCTGGTACCTGCTGGGCCTCATCGCCGTGACCGCCCTCACCCACGCCGTCTTCTTCGGCGACGACCGCTACCACCTGCTCGTCACCCCCGTGCTGTGCCTGCTCGCGGCCGCAGCACTGCGTCCCTCGCGGGCGGCCGCAAAGCGCTAGACTGCGCTCGGCATGCGCCCATCCTCGCGCTCCCGCTCCGATCACCGGAGCCTGCCTCCGGCGGGCGTCGGCAAGGAGGAGCTGCGCGCCATCGTGCTCAAGCCCTACCTGCTCCGGCTGCGCGACGAGCGCGGTGAGCCCGCGGCCCGCGCGCTGCTCAGCACCATCGGCATCCCCACCACCGTGCTCGACAACGAGACCGCGTGGATCTCGATCGCTGCGGCGCGCCGGGCGCTGTCCGCGCTGGCAACCGCGTTGGGCGACGACGCCATCGCCGAACGCGGCGCCTGGATGACCCATCCCGAAACGCTTGGCGCGTACGTCCGCATGCTGCGCGTCGCCTCGAAACCGCTGGATGCGTATGGCTACCTCACGGCGAACGCCGCCGAGACGACCCGCGTGGGCAGCTACCACCTCGACCAGCTAGGACGCGAACGGGTGCGCATCGTGTACACGCCCCACCCCGACACCGAGGCGGAACAGAACGACCTCTTGATGTGCCGGGCGCGGCGCGCCGAGCTGGCCAGCGTGCCACGGCTGTGGGGTCTCGCGGACGCCGAGGTCGAAGAGCAGACGTGCCTGGCTCACGGCGACGCATCCTGCACCTACGAGCTTCGCTGGATCCCCGCGGCGCGACGGCGGGGGCCGCTGCCCGGAGCGGCTCTCGGCGGAGTGATGTGCGGCGGGGCGGTGGCCGCCTCGGGCAGCCTGCTGGCCACCGGTATCGGAGGCGTCGTGGGAGCCGGGCTCGGCGCGTTGATCGGTGTGCTGGCACGCCGCAACGCCCAGGAGCGCGCCGCACACGTCTTCGAGACGCACCGCATCGCCGCGCTGGAGCGGGGGCTCGAGCTCAGAGGACAGACGCCGGCCCTGCCGGGCGATCTGACCGGCGCCGTGCTCGGCGGCAAGTACCAGATCCTCCGCAAGATCGGCTCCGGCGGCATCGGCGCCGTGTATGCGGCGGAGCACACGGCACTGGGCTCCGAGGTCGCCATCAAGGTGCTGCGCGGCGCGGCCGCGGCGGACGCCGCGGAGATCGCCCGGCTGCGGCGCGAAGCGCAGGTGCAGGTGTCGATCGAGCATCCGTGCGTGGTCCGGACATTCGACCTGGATCAGATGCCGGACGGTTCGATCTACGTCGTGATGGAGCTGCTGCGCGGCATGAGTCTGTCCGAGCGGCTGAAGACCCGCGGGCCCGTGGCCCCCGGCTTCGGCATCCCCGTGTTCATGCAGGTCTGCCGGGCGCTCGACGCCGCCCACGAGCTCGGCATCGTCCACCGCGACCTGAAGCCCGGAAACATCTTCATCTGCGAGGACCAGTCGGTGAAGGTGCTCGACTTCGGCATGAGCAAGTTCGCGGAAGCAGAAACACTGACCCAGGACGGCTACACTCTGGGGACCCCCGAGTACATGTCGCCTGAACAGTGCATCGGGGCGCCCGTCGAACCGCGCTCGGACCTGTATGCCTTCGGCGTCCTGATGTACGAGGCGCTGACCGGGGAGATCCCCATCCAGGGCCGGAACCGCCGCGAGCTTCTGGAGCTCCACCAGCGCGCGGTGCCACCGGGCATGCGCGAGCGACGCCCGGACCTCCCGATCCCCGAGGCGCTGGACAACGCGGTCATGGCCTGTCTCGCCAAGCGTGCGGCGGAGCGCCCGGCGAACGCACGGGAGCTCGAGCGGATGCTGGCAGCGGTGCCGCACGAGGGCCTGGTCCGCGACTACCCGCCCGGAACTCCGCGGCGCTACCGGCCCGCCGACGGCCCGGAAAGGAAATTCCGGAACCCGGCGCGCGATCGGGGCCGGTGATCTGGTCTAGACTGGCTCCGTCGATGAGACCTTCCCGGCTCTGCGCGTTCTTCGCGTTCCTGGTTCTCTGCGTCAGCGGCGCGGACGCCCGGGCCTTCACCCACATCGTGGAACCCGGCGAGACCCTGGCGGCCATCGCCGAGCACTTCTACGGCAGAATCCAGTACGAGAAGCTGCTCGTCGCAGCGAACAACCTGGATGCAGAGGGCGGTTCCCCCATCGTGCCGGGCATGCGGCTGGAGGTCCCCGCGCTCGGGCACTACCGGGTGCGGCCGGGCGACAGCTGGAACGGGCTAGCCCAGAAGCTCCTGGGAGCGAAGGGCCGGGCCGACGTGCTGGCCGCCGCCAACGGCACGAGCCCGTGGCTGCCCCGGCCGACGGCGCCGAGATCGTCGTGCCCTACAACCTGAAAGTCGTGGCGACGGGCACCGACACGACCATCACGATCGCGTACAGGTACCTCGGCAACATGAACAAGGCCTGGGTGCTCGACCACTACAACGGACTCAAGGGGCGACATCTCCGGCGGGGTGATCTGGTGCTCGTACCGTTGACGGATCTGCCGCTGACTCCGGACGGCAAGAAGGCCGCAGCCGAAGCAGCGGGAGCAGCCTGCAGCGAGGCGGCGGGGAGCGCCAGGCTGTCGCAGAAGCGGGTGCAGAACGAGCTACCCGCCCTCATGGCGGACGTGCAGAACGGCCGCTACGTTGAAGCGGTGACCCGCGGCAACCGCTTCCTGTCGTCCGGGCCGCTTACCGAACCCCAGCTGGCGAACGTCGAGCGCGAACTGCTGGAAGCGTACGTCGCGCTCGACGCGACCGGGTTGGCCACCGCCGCCTGCAACGCCTGGCGGAAGCACGATAGGCAGGCGCGCCTGGATCCGGTCCTGCTCAGTCCCAAGATCATCGCCGCCTGCAAGCGGGGCCATTCCTGAGGCGCGATGGGCGACGAGGCAACGAAAGTACGCGGAGCGCTCCCGGCGGGGCACGTCGTCGGGGATCGCTACCGGATCGAACGCGTGATCGGCGACGGGGCGAGCGGCATCGTGTACGTGGCCGAGCGCGTCGGCGACGAGGACGGCGCCGTCGAGCGCGTCGCGCTCAAGGTCATCCACAGGCACCTGGTGCGGGATCGGCAGATCAGTCGCCGATTCGTCCGCGAGGCGAGCATCCTGCGCAAGCTGCGCTGCCCCAACCTGGTACCTCTGCTCGACTTCGGCGAGACCGACGACGGCATCCTGTACATGGCGCTGGAGCTGGTCGAAGGCCGCGCGCTGGACCAGTTGATGCTGGAAGGGCCGCTCGAGATCCAGCGCAGCGTGGACATCGTCCGGCAGGTGTGTGCGGCGCTGGAGAGCGCCCACAGCGCCGGCATCGTCCATCGCGATCTCAAGCCTGGCAACGTGACCATCGAGGCTGCCAGCGACGACGCGCCGGAGCGGGCCAGGGTGCTCGACTTCGGCATGGCGAAAGTGCTTCGCGGCAACGGCAACGACTCGCTGACCGCCCTCACGGAGCAGAACATGGTGTTCGGCACGCCCGAGTACATGGCGCCGGAGCAGGCGCGGGGCGACGAGGTCGATGCGCGCTGCGACGTGTACGCCGCCGGCGTGATGCTCTACGAGCTGCTCACCGGCTCGGTACCGTTCGAGTCGAGCACGCCCATCGGCATGATGACCGCCCACCTCATGCAGGAGCCGCCGCCGCCGTCGAACCGCGCGCCGGGCCGGCGCATCTCGCCCGCGCTCGAGGCCGTCGTGCTGCACGCGCTCGCCAAGCGCGCGTCCGAACGCTACCCGAGCGCCGCAGCCCTGGCGGATGCGCTCGACAGGGCGCTCTCACGGCCCGCCGATGTCGCCTCGACCGCCCCGCCGCCGGCGCCGGACGAAGCGGACGACCTGGCGACCCGGGACACCGAGCACGCCATGGGCCCAGCCAGCACGCTGCGTCCCGCCGCGCCGGACGCCGCCGGGGATCGCGCCCCGGCACTGGCCGAAGCGCCCGAGCGCCCGAGCAGGATGTGGATCGCCATCGCGGTGATCGCAGCGCTGCTGGGCATCGCGCTGGGCATCATCATGAGCCTGATGGCCGGCGCCTGAGCGGGACTCGGGGATTCTGGTCGGTGCGAGTGCAGCGGAAGGCGACGCCGGATCATAGCCCGAAGGGGATGGGCCCACGTACTCTATGTCGAGCTGTCGACTAGCATTGGCTACGGCCGTGGCGGGACGTTGGCCGGTGAAGTATTCTCCGTCGTGAGCCAAGGCTGGAAGGCACGATTTCGGCGCGTGATTCCACTGAGCCTGCAAACCTTCTGCCCAGACCCGGTATCTTGACCCGCATCGTGAAGAGCGCGCCGCCCCTGCCGCCCAGCCGGCGGTCGGTGCCCCCGCGCGCGGGGACCGGCCCGCGCTACGTGGCCGGCGAGGTCATCGCGGACAAGTACCGCCTGATCAGCTTGATCGGCGAGGGTGGGATGGGCTGGGTCTGGGTGGCGCGCAACCTGGCGCTCGACGTGCAGGTCGCGCTGAAGCTGATCCGGAGCGACGTCGAGGCGGAAGGCGCCGCAGACCGGCTGCTGACCGAAGCCCGGGCCGCGGCGCGATTGAAGCATCCCAGCATCGTCAGGGTGTTCGATTTCGGCCGGACCCGCCGGCGCGATCCGTTCATCGTGATGGAGCTGCTCTCCGGCGAGAACCTGGGCGACATCATCCAGCGCGACGGTCGACTGGCAGCCACCGCCGCCGTGCAGCTGCTGCTGCCGATCGCGGAAGCACTGGCTGCGGCGCACAGCAAGGGCATCGTCCACCGCGACCTCAAGCCGGACAACGTGTTCCTTGCCGAGTCCGACGGGCGGGTGCAACCCAAGGTGGTCGATTTCGGGATCGCCAAGGTCGAGGTCCAGGCCGGACAGCGCGACCAGAAGCTGACGCAGGCCGGCACCGTGCTCGGCAGCCCGGACTACATGTCGCCGGAACAGGCCCGCGGCGTCGAGGACATCGACCACCGCACCGATATCTGGTCGTTCTGCGTCGTGCTGTACGAGACCATCACCGGCCGGGTGCCCTTCGAGGACGACAACTACAACGCGCTGCTGCGAAGGATCATCGAAGACCCGGCACCCTCGACTGTCGATCTGGCCGCCGGGGACCAGGGCCTGTGGCAGATCATCGAAAAGGGCCTCGCCAAGGACCGCAACGAGCGCTGGCAGAGCATGCGCGCGCTCGGCGAAGCCCTCGCCCTCTGGTTGTACTCGCACGGTGTGACCGAGGACGTGTACGGCCACTCGCTCCGGGCGGCCTGGCTCGACGGACCTGGTTCGAACCCCGATCTCCGCCTCAGCAGCCCGGTGCTGTCGCGCGCGTCGTTCACCGATCTGCCCATGCCGTCCCTGCCGCCACCCTCGGGCCGCGGCGAGGTCACGCAGGCCACGCCCGTCTCGCTGGCGCCGCCCCCGCTGGATGCCCCGGCACCCGCGGAAGACCCCCTGCCGGTACCGAAGCGCCGTACGGGTCTGTACATCGCACTCGGCAGCGCGCTGGCGCTCGTGCTCGGGGGCGTTCTGCTGGGCATCACGCTCGCCGGACGTAGTGCTCCGAACGCCACGAAGGCCCCCGCGCCGCAGAACGCGCAGGCGCCCGCGGTCGCGAAGGCGGCGAGTCCGGTAAAGGCCGTGCAGGCGGAAGCGACCGGGCTCGCGACGGCCTCCGCCACCGCACCTGCGACAGACTCCGCGGCGGCGCCCGCCACAGCCGAGCCTGCGAAGGCCAGCTCGCATCCGCCGGTCAAGGCGACCAGTACCCACAAGTCCGGCACGTCCCACAAGAAGGCAGCTCCGGCCGCGACCCAGCCGCCGAGGAAGCCGCCCCCACCGAAGCAGAAATCGAAGCTCAAAGATCCCTATGACGACAACCTTGGCTTCTAGCCCGGCGCGCGGACGGCGGATGGCGGCCGGGAGCGCGCTCTTTCTGGCCCTGGCGCTGGCTCTGCCCGCGACCGCCCAGCCCATCGACGACGCGACGCGGAACGCCGCGCGCGAGCTCGCCCACCGCGCCGGCGAGGCCTACAAGAAGGGCGACTACGAGACGGCGCAGGATCTCTACCACCGCTCCTACGCGCTGGTTCCTGCACCGACGCTGTCGCTACGCGAAGCGCGCGCTCTCGTCAAGCTCGGGCGGCTGGTCGAAGCGGCGGAAGCGTACGTGCGCACCACGCGCACCTCGCTCGAGTCCGACTCGCCCAAACCGTTCCGCGAGGCGGTGCAGCAGGCCTACGACGAGCTCGGCAAGCTTCGACCGCAGATCCCGCAGCTCAAGATCGTCGTGAAGGGCAAGACGAAGGACGACGGACAGCTGGCGGTGAAGATGGACGGCAAGCGCGTCTCGCCGGCATTGATCGGCGTGGCCGGGCCCGCCGATCCCGGCACGCACAAGCTCACCGCCAAAACGGAAAGCGGCGCGAGCGCCAGCGGCACCATCACGTTGAAAGCGGGCGAGACCAAGTCGGTCGAGCTCGACCTCGACCACACGAACCTCAAAGCTCCGGGCTCCACCGCGACAACGCCCACAACGCCGAAGGACTCGAACCCGAAGCCCGTCACGCCGCCGCCGGGCGGCGACATGAACGGGACGTCGAAGCGCGGCTCGATGCAGCGCACGCTTGGCTTCGTGGGGCTCGGTGTCGGAGCCGCCGGGCTCGGCGCAGGAATTGTCACGGGCCTGATGGCCACCAGCCGCTACAAGAGCGCCGAGGACGAGTGCCCCGCGCACCGCTGCGTGGACGGGTCGCAGGGCGCAAAGGATCTCGACGCCTTCCGTTCGCTGCGCACCGTCTCGACGATCGGATACGTGGTCGGCGGCGTCGGCATCGCGGCGGGCGTGACACTGCTCCTCACGGCTCCGGAATCGAAGCCCGCCGCCGAGGCGCACGCGGCGCTCGACACGCCACGCTGGACTCCATACGTCGGACTCGGCTCCGCCGGGGTAGCAGGGACTTTCTGAGATGAGCGGAAGACTGTCTCGCCTGTTCTGCCACATCCTTTTCCTCTCGCTGATGGCGCTGGTGGTGTCGGGCTGCCCGGCGCTGAGCAAGGACGACTTCCAGAAGGGCGCCGCGCGCGACGCGAGCGTCGGCGGCAATGCCGGCGTCGGCGGCACGGGGGGCAGCGCGGGCACCGATGCGTCCGCCGGCACGGGCGGCGTCGCCGGCGACGCCGGCAAGGACGCCGACGCCGAAGCGACTCCGTGCGCCAACTGCACGGCAGGGCAGACCTGCTGCGACAACGCCTGCGTGAACCTGAACAACGACGAAGCCAACTGCGGCAAGTGCGGCACGGGCTGCCCCGGTACGATCTGCAACAGTGGCTCCTGTTCCAACAGCTGCGCCGCCGGCTTCCTCGACTGCGACCAGAATGTCGTCACCGGCTGCGAGGTCAACGCCGCGACGGATACGGACAACTGCGGCAGCTGCGGCGTGAAGTGCGCGATCGGCGCCAACTGCGAAAACGGCAGCTGCAAGTGCGCGGCGGGCAGCGCGGACTGCGACGGCGATCCGACCAACGGCTGCGAGACCGACATCGGCACCGACGCCGCCAACTGCGGCGCGTGCGGCAAGAGCTGCGGCGCCAACGAGGAGTGCAGTGGCGGGACCTGCGGCTGCGCGGCGGGCTTTGCCGACTGCAACAGCGACCCGAACGACGGCTGCGAGGTCGATAAGACGAGCGACCCCCTGCACTGCGGCGCGTGCAACAACGACTGCGGCCAGAACAGCACATGCAGCGCCGGCAGCTGCGGCTGTCTGACGGGCTACCTCGACTGCGACTCCGGAACGCCCGGTTGCGAGACGGCGCAGACCGACCCGAACAACTGCGGCAGCTGCGGCACCATCTGCAGCGGCTCGACCTCGCTCTGCGACGGCACCAGCTGCCAGGCGTCCTGCACCACCGGCACGCTCTGCGGCAACTCGTGCGTCGACACGCAGACCGACCCGAACAACTGCGGCGGCTGCAGCGTCGCCGTTGGCGCGAACCAGGAGTGCGTGAACGGCACCCCCACCTGCCTGGCCAACTTCGCCGACTGCAACGGCCAGGCCTCGGACGGCTGCGAGGTCGACACGCGCAGCGACGCGACCCACTGCGGGACCTGCGCGAATGCGTGCAAGCCCGGCGCCATCTGCTCGAGCTCGCAGTGCCAGTGCGCGGCTACCACGCCCAATGACTGCGGCAGCGCCTGCCAGGAATGCTGCGACGCCTCCCAGTGCAGCGACGCCAACGGCTGCACGACCAACAGCTGCGTCGGCGGCAGCTGTACGTTCAGTGCGGTCTGCGCGGGCGGCGGCGTGTGCTGCGGGCAGCAGGCCTGCTTCGAGTGCTGCGGCGATTCCGACTGCACCGGCGGCAAGGTGTGCAGCGGCAACATGTGCGTCTCCTCGACGTGCAGCGGCGGCACGGTGCTGTGCAACGGCCAGTGCATCGACCTCACGAACAACGCCGAGAACTGCGGCGGCTGCGGCAATTCGTGCGGCGCCGGCCGTACCTGCTCGACCAGCCAGTGCACGCCCAACTGGGTCAAGATGCCGACCGCGTCGATCGGGGCACGCAGCCGCACGGCCTACACCTGGACCGGCACGAACGTCTTCATCTGGGGCGGCGAGAACTCGAGCAAGCAGGTGGTGGCCACCGGCGCCTTGTACGATCCGGTCGCGAACAGCTGGAGCTCGGTGGGCTCGGGCGGCTCGCCGCCCGCGGCCCGCGAGCTGGCCACCGCCGTGTGGACAGGCAGCACGGTCGTCGTCTGGGGTGGCGGCGACGCGGCGGGCGCCGCCTACAACACCGGCTCGGTCTACGACCCGACCACGAGCACCTGGACGAAGATGAGCATCACCGGAGCTCCGCCGGCGATGCGCGCTCCGGTGGGCGTCTGGACGGGCTCGCGCGTGCTGTTCTGGGGCGGCCTCGACGGCAGCGGTTCGCCGGTCGCCGGCGCCTGGCTCTACGACCCCGGCAACGATGCCTGGACGCAGGCGAGCACGACCGGCGACCCCGGCGGGATCGCGGCGGCCGCCACGGGTTTCTCCGGCACCACGCTCTACATCTACGGGGGCGAGCCGGGCGGCTCCGGCCAGAGCAGCGCCCTGTACAGCTACGCCCCCGGGACCGACGCGTGGAAGACGCTCACCGGCGGCTGGAGCTCCCGCTACGCTGCGTTCGGGCGTTGGGACGGCAGCTACTTCATCGTGTGGGGCGGGCAGAAGAACGGCAAGCCCAACGCCTTTGCAGACGGCAAGCGCTACGATCCGACGGGCGACGCCTGGACGGCGATGAGCGACACCGGCGTCCCTTCCTCGCGCTGGGCCCCCCCGCTCCGCAAGACAGGCTGGACGGCGCGCATCAGCGGCAGCCAGACGCTGATCCTGGGCGGCCTGGGCCCGAACGCGGCCACCGACATCCGCACCGACGGGGCGATCTACACGTCGACCACGAACACCTGGGCCTCGGTCAAGGCGTGGCCCTCGGGCGAGTCGCACCTGTGGGGCGCGGGCGTCTGGACCGGCTCCGAGTTCGTGCTCTGGGGCGGCATCAACGGCGCGGCTCCCACGGCGACCGGCGAGCGGTTCCGGCCCTGATCGTGCGGCCGACATTGTGCCGGGCATCGCGCGCGGCGACGTCGTAGTCTCCCCGCCGTGAGCACGCCGCTCTACGAGGCCCTGGACTGGGGCAAGCTCGCCCCGCTCCGGCTCAGGGCGCGGAGCGTGGCCGACGGCCTGTACGCTGGCGGGCACCGCAGCCCGCGTCGCGGCGCGGGTGTGGAGTTCGGAGGGCATCGCGCCTACGTGCCGGGTGACGATCTGCGCTGGCTCGATCGGCGCGCGCTGATGCGGCACGGACGGCTGCTGGTCCGCGAGTTCGAGTCCGAGACGGACCGCGCGCTTCGCCTGCTGGTGGATGCGAGCGCGTCGATGGCCTACCGCAGCGAGCGCGCACCGGGAGCGAAGCTCGCCTTCGCCGCCATCGTGGCGGCTGCGCTCGCGCGCGTCGCCCTGGCCAGCGGCGACCCGGTCGCGCTCGACTGGTTGGGAGGCGCGGAACGTCGCCCGCTCCCGGCCATGGGCGGACGCGAAGCTTTCGATCGCGTGGTCGGCGCTCTGGAGGCCGTCAGGCCCGGAGGCGATCTCACGCTCGATCTTGCCGGCGTCGAGCGGTCGGTGGCGCCGGTAGCGCGCCATGCGCGCCGTGGGTCGGTGATCGTGTTGCTCAGCGATCTTCTCGACCTTCCGGAAGGGACGCTGGATCGCTTCGCCGCGCTGGCCACGCGCGGCCGGACGCTCATCGCCGTGCGCGTCCTCGACCCGGTCGAAGCCGAGTTCTCGTTCGAAGGCCCGGTGCGCCTCCGTGCCAGCGAAGGTGGGACTCTGGTGGAGACCGACGCGGGCGCTGCGCGCGCGGAATACCTTGCGGCTCTCGAGCACATCGCGACCCGCTGGGACGATCGCCTGCTCGAGCACGGCGGTCGGCTGGTGCGCGCGCTCACCACGGACGACCCCGCCGACACCGTGCGCGCCGTGCTGGCCGCGGCCTGGGGCGGCCCGTCGTGACGTTCCTGGTTGCGGCTGCGCTCGCGATCGGGCTGCTGGTCGCGATACCCGTCGCGGCGCACCTGCTGCGTCGCGGTCGGGCCAACGAGCGGGAATTTCCGCCGGCCGCGCTGGTCCCCGCACAGCCGCCGGTCGCCAGGCAGCGCAGCCGCATCGAGGATCGCGCACTTCTGGCCCTCAGGGCGCTGATGATCCTCGGGTTGGCGGTGCTGGGAGCGACGCCGCTGGTGCGCTGCTCCCGGCTCTCGCTCTCGCGACCGTCCGGAGCCTCGGTCGCGCTGGCGCTGGTGATCGACGACTCGCTCAGCATGCGCGCCACGGTCGACGGCGAGTCACGCTGGAAGCGGGCAATCGAGGGCGCATCCCAGCTACTGAAGTCCGCGCGCGAGGGCGACGCGATCGCGATCGTGCTGGCGGGTCGTCCGGCGCGGCTGGCACTCGCCGGGACGACCGATCTCGGCGCCGCGCGCCGCGCACTCGACGAGCTGGCGCCCAGCGACCGCTCTACCGATCTCGCTGGTGCCGTCCAGATCGCCCGCTCCGCGCTGAAGCAGCTGCCCCAGGTGGACAAGCGCATCGCACTCTTCAGCGATCTCGCTGGCGCACGCATCCCGGACGGCACGCCGGCACCCTGGCTGCCGCTGCCGGTGCTGGAGCGCCCGGTCGCCGACTGCGGCGTGATCTCGGGCGAGCAGCACGGAAAACGCGTGACGGCGCGCGTGGCCTGCTCGGCGGCGGCCGCGGCGCGCGGGCGGGAGCTCCGGGCGATCAGCGGCAAGCCTGGAGCCCGGCCCGCGGATGCCGGAAAAGGCGCCGGCCGGTCCGACCCGAGCACCCCCGCCGGAAAGGTAGTGGCCCACGCGGCGCTCGCGCCACGCGCCGGCACGCAGACCGTACAGCTCGATCTGCCCGTGTCGGTCCCCATCGCCGAGCTCGAGCTGAAGGGGGACGACGCTCTCGGGCATGACGACCGGGCGCCGGTGACCGCGCGAAGCAGCGCGCTCGAGGTCGCCGTCGTGACCGACGTGTCGACGGGCTCGGTCACCACGGGCGGCCCCACGATCCTCGAGCAGGCTCTCTCCGCGCTCGACAGCGGCTCGGTGACCCGGCCGCTCGCGCTCGTCCCCGACGACGAGCACGAGCTCGAGCCCTTTGCCGCCCTGATCCTGGACGACCCCGCGGGACTGTCGCCGGAAAGCCGCAGCGCGCTCGCGAAGTGGCTGCGCCACGGCGGGGTTGCCATGGCGCTCCTGGGCCCGCGCGCCGAGACAGCGCAGCTCGGCGTGACGCTCGAGCCTTTCGCGACAGGTGCCGTGCACTGGGAGACGCCTGCCGGCTCGACGAGCATCGCCGCGAAGACGCTCTCCTGGCTCGGCAGCGAAGGCTCCAGCCTCGACAAGCTCCACCCGAAGGGGCGCGCACGACTCGACGGAGCGGAGCCCGCCGGCGCGCGGGTGAGCGCTCGCTGGAAGGACTCGCGGCCCTTCATCCTGGAGCGGCGCGTGGGGCGCGGTCTGGTGCTGAGCGTGGGCCTGCCGTCGTCGGCGTCGGAGAGCGATTTCGCGCTCCGCCCGGGATTTTTGGCACTGCTCGACCACGCCATCAAGCAGGCGCTCAAGCGTTCGGGTCCGCGGCGGAGCGTGGCCGGAGCGACGTGGAGCTTTTCCACCAACGCGGTGTCGATCGCGGGCCCGGACGGACCGGTCCCCGTGCGCGATCCGGGTGGGAGCGAAGCGACGGACGACGATGCCGCCCCGGCAAAGGTCGCGGTGGTCGGTGTGCTCGGCCGCTACCTGGTGAAAACCGACGGCGAGACGCACACGCGCATCGTGACGCTCGATCCCGCGGAGATCACCACGCGCCCCACGAAGCCGGCCCGGGCGCTCCGCGCCGCGGCGGGCGGCACCGGCCGGACCCAGGTGGATGCCTCTCCGGGCGTCGCTCTGGCGCTGCTCGGCCTGCTCGCGCTCGAGCTCCTGCTGCGGCTAGCCGGCCCGTTGGGTCGCCGCAGACGCCGGGGCGCGGGGGCGGCCGCACGCACATGAGGGCACGACCTGCGGTCGATTCCCACTCGAGTCGGGAAATCTCGCGGAGTTGGTGATAAGGCAGCGGCATGTCTCGAGTCCGGTACTGGTGCACGGCTGTGCTGCTTTTGACCCTGGTCGCGGGCTGCCATTCGGCAGGGCTGTACGGCCACGCGCGCACCTACGCTCCGCTGTCGGACGAAGCGGAGGCCGCCCAGCACGCCAAGACCTACGACCCCGTGATGGCCCAGCGCATGCCCGACCAATGGAAGGGCAAGCCGGTCAGCGTGTTCGGCGTCGTCAAGCGTCGCAACCCCGGGCCGGGTGGAGCCGCCGATCTGACGCTCAGCGTGCGGACCCTTGAAACACGAAATCTGTGTTCCAACAGCTCCGAGGATAGCTGCCGCGTGACCGTGAGCGATCACGAGTACGCCGTCATCCACGCGCTGGTGAAGCTCGGCACGGACGACAACATCGGCAAGAACAGCGTCGGCATCGGCTCGCTCGTCAGGGTGATCGGCGTGATCGGCGACGAGGTGGACGCGAGCGACGGCACGCCGGTGCTGCGCGCAACGTACTACCGCCACTGGCCGCGGGACTTCTACGTGACGACCGCGGATCGCGCGACCATGCGCCAGTAGTCTCCGCGTCCGCCTACTTGATGCCCCAGCCGATCTCGAAGTCGGCGTAGAAGCCGGAGCCTGCCTCGCGGCTTATCTCGTTCTTCGTGCCCTGCGGACACGGGGTCGACGATGAAGTGTAGTTGTAGTCGTAGCACTGCTCGACGACGGTCCCGCCGAAGGAACGCCCCAGCGCGACCTCGAATCCCAGACGCAATCCGCTCCGGTAGACCCACTCGAACGGGACGTTCACACCCAGGAACGAGCCGTAGTCGCTGACATCCGTGCGCATGAACAGGATCCCCGGCGACAGCAGGAAGCCCTCGCTGCTGACCGCGGCGAACCCGGCGCTTCCGCCCCAGAGAATCGAGGGAGGCTTGCTGTTCTGTGGCTCGTAGGCCCCGCCCAGCGTGCCGCTCCCCGAGTAGTTGTCGGAGTTCTGACTGAGGAAGGTCAGGATACGAGCGGACAGACGCAGGCGGTCCACGACGAACACGCCCACCTCGGCTCCCGTCAGCAGGAAGTCGTCGAAGCGGTTCCCTTCCACCACGGCACCCGCCATCGCGTCGAAGAACGGTGATCTGCTGGCCGCGTCGTGCGGAGGCCGCTTCGGCGGCGGCGGGGCCGGAGGTTCCGGCGCGTATCCGGGCGGATAGGCGTAGCCCGGGGGCGGATAGGCGTAGCCGGGCGGCGGGTAGCTGTAGCCCTTTGGCGGGTAGCCATACCCGGCTGGCGGGGCGGTGCGGGCTCCCGCGCGCGGCGGATACGGGTACGGATAGCCGGGCGGAGCCGGCGGTGGTGCACCGGGAGAGGGGGCCGCGGAACCGGTCGCTGGCGGAGCCGGCGGAGCCGGCGCGGGGGCAGCCGAACCCGATGCCGTCGCGGTGGCGGGCGGCGGGGCGGTGGCCGACGCCGGGGCGGTGGCGCTGCCGGGCGGCTGGCCAGGCGCGGGGGGCAGCGCGTCGCCCGGCTGTGCGAGCACGACTGCGGCGGGGGCCATCAGCGCCGCAGCCACCCCGGCCGCGAGCGCAAGTCTCGAGCTGAGCATGATGGAGGCTCTCGTGGTCCGGCCGGCGCGTCAAGCCGCGGCCGGGCGCTTCCCGGCCCACATGTGCTAGGACCGCCCGCGTATGGTGTGCATCGCTCCCCGGAGCCGCCGCGGAGGCCGTTTCCGCTCGGCTATCGCGCTGCCGCTGGCGCTGCTCGTGGCGACCGCGCTGCTCTCGGCCGCGACACGAGCACGGGCAACCGTGGTCGAGCGCGTCGTCGCGGTCATCGGCGAACGCGCCATTCTCCTCAGCGATCTGCGCGAGCGAGCGCGTCCTTTCATGGCCAAGATCTACGATCAGGTCCCGTCCGGAGCGCGGCGCAACGCGGCCCTCTCGCAGCTGTACAAGGCGCTGCTGCAGCGCATGATCGACGAGGAGCTCGAACAGCGGGCAGCGACCCGCGCCCACATCGTCGTCTCCGCGGTGGAGGTCGACAAGGCGCTCGCCCGCATTGCCGCGCAGAACGGCATCTCCGTGGAGAAGCTCGTCCAGGAAGCCGAGGCGAGCGGTCTCACCGAGCCGCAATACCGGCGCGAGGTCAGGCACCAGGTGCTGGAAGCCAAGCTCCTGAACCTGCGGCTACAGGGGCGCATCCGCGTCACGCCGGAGGACGTGCGGACGGCCTACCGCCGCATTGTGGTCAACGAGCGCCGCAAACTGTCCTTCCGCGCGGCATGGATCAAGCTCAGCGCACCGCGCTCGCTGAGCGGACCGGCTCTGGAAGCCCGACGCGCGCTCGCAGACCACATCGCCCGCATGGCGCGGCAAGGTGCGGACTTCGCCACGCTCGCCCGGCGCTATTCGGATGACGCCGCCACGCGAAAGACCGGCGGACTGCTCGGCGAGAAGAAACCCGGCCAGCTTCCCGCCGTCGTCGATCGCGTCGCGCTGGGGATGGAGGTCGGCGAGGTCTCGCCTCCACTGCGAGTGGGCGACGAGCTCGTCATCGTCAAGCTGGTGGAACGCGCCGACACGGATCTGCCCACGCTCGCGGACGCGCGCGACGAGCTGAGCGAGCGCGTCTATCTCGACAAGATGAACAAGGCGCGCCGACGCTGGCTCGACAGCCTTCGCAGGCGCACCCACGTCGAAGTGCGGCTGTAGGTTTTCCGGCTCTGGTCGGGACGCGACGCCGGCTCAGCGCGTGCCGCAGATCGCGGAATACACGTCGCTCTTCGACGTGCCGCTCGCGACCAGGCGCTTGGCGGCCGCAAGCTCGGCATCCACCGCGCTCTCGAACTTCGACAGCGGCTGCGCGCCCGTCAGCTCGCGGCCGTTGATGAAGAAGCTGGGAGTACCGGTGACGCCGAAGCCCTGACCCTCGCGCATGTCGTCATCGATGGCGGCCCGGTGGCTGGCATCGCGCACGGCATCGAGTAGCGGGGACGGGTCGAGACCGGCGCCGCGGGCGATGCGCGTCAGGCTGGAATCATCGAGCGAAGGCTGCGCGGCGAACAGCGCGTCGTGAACGCGCCAGAACGCGCTCGAACCGCCCCTGGCCATCGCTTCCATCGCAAAGTTCGCGGCAGGCCGCGCGCGAGCGTGGAACTGCAGCGGGAAGTTCTTCCACACCAGCCTCACTTCCCCTCCGTAGCGGCGCCTGAGCGTGTCGAGGGTCGGCTGCACGCGTTTGCAGAACGGGCACTGGAAGTCAGAGTACTCGATGATGGTGACGAGCGCGTCCGACGGGCCGCGCACCGGCGAACCCGCCACCGGGGGGCATCGCCGCTCGGGCGCGGCGGGACCGAGATCGACGAGGTTCTTGCGGACGCGGTCGGCGTACAGGTCCTCGGCCGCCTCTCCAGTGGCGGCCAGCGCGCGCGCTTGCGACAGCTCACGCTCTACCACCCGCGAAAGCGCCGCGAACGGCTGGTAGCCCTCCACGCGCAGCCCATTGACGAAGAAAGTGGGGGTCGCGCGGATGTTGTAGCGGCCCGCCAGCTGCAGCGCGCGGTCGACCCGCGCCGCGTAGCGCGGCTCCGAAAGCCACGCCTTCACACGGCTGCCCTCGCCGCCGGCGTCGGAAACCCAACGCGAAAGGTGCGGGCTTGTCGAGGACTGGCTGCTCGCCGCCGCCTGCGACGCGAACTTCCAGAATGCAGCGTCGCCGCTCGTCTCCTCGAGCGCGACGGCGACTTCAGCGGCATCGCGCGCGTGCGGATGGACGGTGAGCGGGCGGTTCTTCCACACCAGCCGGAGGTCGCCGCTGAAGCGCGTTTCGAGTCGCCGCAGCACATCCAGCGATCGGCGAGTATAGGGGCAGTCGAGATCGCCGAAGACCAGCAGCGTGACGGGCGCGTCCGGCTTGCCCCACACCGGGTCGTCGCGGTCGACGGGCAACGGCACGCCTACCGCGGAGCTTCGATGCACGGCGCGACCGCTCGGCACGAGAGCCGGCGCCGGCAACGTGCGGGTGGCAACGCCGCCATCGGTGGCGCCCGGAGGCGTCGCCGTGCCCGGCGTCGGAACGCCCGGCACCGGCACAGGCATGGGACCAGGAGGCGCCGCGATCGGCGGCGGCGAGACGGTCGCAACTGCGGTCGCCGAGCGGGACGACAGCGCGTACCAGAACCCGGCGCCCACCCCGCCGACCATCAGCAGCAGACCGCCGACGACGGCCAGCGCGACGGCCCACGTGGCGCCCGCGCTGCGGCGGGAAGCAGGCGGCGGCGGAACCGGCTGCGCGGGCCCGCGATGGCCCGCGCCGCGGGCGACGATGCCGGCCTCGCAATCGGGCGGGGGCCCGGCGGGTGCTGCGCCCCGGCGCTCTGCGGCTGCCTCCACGTCGGGCCCGGACGCGCGCGGTTCCTGCTCTGCCGGCGGCTCCGCGACGCCCTGCTCGGCGTCGGGCACCGCTTCTAGCTCCGCGCCGCCGCTCTGCTCCGCGTCCGGCAGCGAGAGCTCCTCCGGCGAAGTGGGCTCCGCCGGCGGCGACTCCGGCGCGCCGGCATCGGGCGAAGCGCCCGCGTCGGGGAGCGCACCGGGTTCCGAGAGAGCCGCCTCGAGGCGCAGCGCCCACAGCTCGACGTCGCGCGGACGCGCTCCCACCGACGGCGCCATCGCCCCGGCGATGCAGCTCTCGAGCGCGTCGCCCACCTCGAGCCCCAACGCCCGCGGCGTCGGTGCGTCCAGGTGCGCCGGCGCCGCATGCGCAGCACAGAGCTCGCTGGCCAGCACGCCCAGCGCGTACACATCCGCCCACGTCTCGGCGCGCGCCGGCATGGCCCCGCGCTGCTCGGGCGCGCGGTACACCACCGGCAGCGCGTCACGAGCCAGGGTGGGCCCGCCCAGCGACTGCGCGAGCTGCGCCACGCCGAAGCCCTCGAGCGACACACCGTCGTCGGTGAGCGCGATCAACTCCGGGCGGAGATAGGCGTGCGCGACGCCCTGCTCGTGCAGCGGCGACAGTGCCCGGGCGATCTGCGAGACAAGCCGGGCAATCTCGTCCGGGCCCAGACGCTCGCCGCGGATCACGTCCTCGAGCGTGCGGCTATCAGCGGCGGCGTAGGCCACCGCCACCTGGCGCGCGCGCGAGCTCGCACCGCTGCCCGCCGCTCCGACCAGACCCGCGCCGAGCGAGCGCGCGATGCCGCCGCAGCCGATGGCGTAGCGGGACACCCGCTCCAGCACCCGCTCGGGGTCCTCGCCCGCCGCCACGTTGCCGAGCAACACGAGGCGCGCCGGCTCGCCACTCTGCTCGTCGACGGCGTCGTAGACCCCCGCGCCGCCTGGACGTCCTCGCTCACGAATGACGCGGAAACGTCCGAGCAACTGCGTTCCGGTGGCGACTCCCATCGATATCCACGCGGTCCGGGCGGCGTCGGCGGACCACGCTGGGTGGTCTACCAGGCCGCTGACACTTTGGCAGCTCGAAGCGGCCAACCGACAGCTTGGCGCTGGCGGAAGCGGCCGCGCTGGCAACGACCGCCCGGACGCCCGGCGTGGATCGACGCGGGACCGACCCTTTCCCGGGCCGCAAATCTGCAAAATCGCCCGCCGATTGGCGGAACACGCCGCGGAGCAGCCGGGAGCGCGGGGGTAACCCAGCGGAAGGATGCCCGACCATTTGCGCCGTGGCACGCTGTATGCTCAAAGGACGCCCGCGATGTCGCTTACTCTCCCGCGCCGCTTCTTGTTCCCGCTCTCTGGCTCTGCCGCCGCGCTGGCCGTGCTGCTGGGCGCCGGACCAGCCGCCGCGCAACAGATCACCATCGGGACCGGCGTCAAACGCAGCACTCCCGTACGCGGCGGCACCTACCACCCGAATTGGATCAACCACTCGGACTGCGTCGCAGACGGGACGATCACGTTTCCGGTCAGCATGCCGAGCCCCGCCTATAGCAACGACACGCTCGAGATCTGGGTGGGCTCCAACGTGGACTGCAGCGTCTACGACAACCGCAAGGGCGCGTCGCCGACCTGCTGGAACGTGTACGCCGCGACGCCCTCTTCCGGCACTGCGTTCTCCGCGAAGGTCCGGATGCAGGACATCGCCGGGCAGCACAAGTACACCGACACTGCCAGTGGTCCCGGCAGCGGCATACCGGCGGACTGCGAGAACCAGTCGAACTCGAGTCCTCTCGACGCCACCCTCTACTTCATGCTGGTGGACGGCAGCGGGCAGATCGACGCGACCACGCAGTTCGGCACGTACAAGGACCTGAAGCTCGACCTGCGCGGCCCCGACGCTCCAACCGGCATCAAGACAGGCATCGCCGAGAATCAGGTCAAGGTGAGCTGGACAGCACCTTCATCACCCGCCGACCTGGTCGGGTATCACCTCTTCTGTTTCCCGAAGCCCGGAGCAGCCAGCACCTCGCAGCCACTGGAAGCGGGTACCGACGCGGCCCTGGATGCGGCTGGCGGTGGAAGCGGCGGTGCCGACGCCGCAACCGGCACGGGCGGCAGCGGAGGAACCAGCGGCGCCGGCGGGAGCGCGACCAGCGACGCGGGCAGCGACGCAGCTGCCGGCAATCCCGACTGCCCGTCGCCTGCGCTCTTGCCCGGGGCAGTGCCGGATCCAGCCTACCTCTGCGGCGACGTGCACGGCGTGACGAGCACCAGCGCCTACGCCAAGGGGCTAACCAATTTCACCAAGTACGCAGTAGCGGTCGCCGGATACGACGGCGTGCAGAACGACGGCCCGCTCTCGACGATAGAGTGCGGCACACCGCAACCGGTGAACGACTTCTGGGACGAATACACCCAGGCCGGCGGCAAGGGCGGCGGCGGCTTCTGCGGCATTGCCGACAAGCCGGCGCCCGGAGCGGGCGGCGCGTTCCTGCTGGCGCTGTTCGCCGGCCTCCTGCGGCGACGACGGAGGCAGCGAAGTTGAAGTTGGTAAGTGCGGCCGCCTGTGCGGCCCTGATGCTGGCAGCGTCCACGGCGCTGGCCCAGGGAGTGGACGAGTTCGGGCCGTACGGCGGGGCGGGCGCGGATGCCTTCGAGTCCCCGCAGCATTTCGCGTTGGAACTGCGCTTCGGGCCCTACCGTCCGCGCGTGGACAACTCGTTCAACGGCTCGGCCGCGCCGTACCAGGACATCTTCGGGTCGAAGAAGCGCTACCTGGTCGGCCTCGAGCTCGACTGGCAGGCGCTCAGGATCCCCATGGTCGGGACGCTCGGCCCCGGTCTCGGCTGGGGCTACACGACGGCATCGGGTCAAGCGCTGCTCACCGACGGCTGCGGGGGGCGCGCCGCGCAGGACACGTCGCTGGCGGTGATGCCGATGTACCTGGTGGGCGTGTTCCGGGTGGACGTGCTGGCACGCAGGACCCCCGTTCCGCTGGTCGCCTACGCGAAGGCCGGTCTCGGCTACGCCCTGTGGTGGTCCAACAGCGGCGGGAACACCTCCCACGCCGCCGACGGCCGCGTCGCACGGGACGCCTCCTACGGCTACCAGTTCGCGCTGGGCGGCATGTTCCTGCTCGACTCGATCGACCGCGACGCGGCCCGGGAGATGGACAACGCCACCGGCGTGAACAACTCCTACTTCTTCATGGAGTGGTACTACTCGAGCCTCGACGGCTTCGGCTCCGGCAAGCAGATGCAGGTCGGCGCCAACACCTGGATGCTCGGCCTCGCATTCGAGTTCTAGTCGATCGCAACACGCCTCGCTCGGCGCGGGCTCGCTATCGCTCGCCGGCGGCTCAGCGCGCTCGGAGCAGGCGATCGATGTGCTTCTTTTCCCAGGCGATCGCGCGCTCGTAGTGGCGGAACTCGCGCTCGCGCCGCAGGAACTCGGGGGTGTGCAGAAGCGTCCGCCCGCCCACGCGTACAGCCGGAATCACGTGGTGCAGAAGCTCGTGATAGACGATGTAGCTCACGAAGTAGCGGGGCACCCACTCGTTGTCGAGGCTCGGGTGCACCCGGACCAGTCGCTCGACGGCGCTGTAGCTGCCGAGCTTGATGGTCCGGCGCTTGTTGCCGCGCGGCCGGGTTCGGCGTCCCCAGGTGATGAGCACGTCCGTCACGTTCGAGCCGAAGTGCGACTCGTTCACGCGGCTCAGCACGTCGTATAGGTCGTGGACGCGCCCCTTGGTGCGGAGCGGCCCCGGGACCTGCCGCGACGCGCGGATGCGGAAGCTGTTCGCCTCGATGTACTCGCCGATGCGTCTGCGATGCCTGGCGGTCGGCGTGGACCACGTAGCGCACCAGGGCGTCCAGCACGCGGCCGGGAGCGTCGAGGAACATCATGTGCACGCGGACCCGGAGCTTGCCGCGCACCCGCGTGTGGCTAACCATGCGGTGCCGGTTGTCCGTCACCGCGAGCTGCACCGCCCCGGAGAACGCGAGCTCGAAGCGGCGCTCGAGTGCCTGGCGCGCTCCTTCGTGGATGAAAATCTGCGGCCCGATCGCGATGCTCGCGAACTGCAGCGGCAGCTGCATCAGGCGCGGATCGGGGATACGGACGGCAGCGGAAGCGATGCGCGGTGCGGACTTCCCCGGTGGGTTGCGGCGGCCAGATTTTCCGGCCCGCGCCGCCAACCAGGGGAATGTCACTTGAGGCCGCATCGAACGTGTCTCTCGGGACTATGGGACGGGATCCAGCGCGTCAAGGAACCCCCAGGAGCGCCTATGATTTCCACAGCTTACGCGACAGGCCAAAGGTGGATTCCAGGACCTGCCCAAGTCCGCGTTCCGGCTTGGATTTCAGGTGCCGCGAGAGGTTTTAGCGGGCGGAAGTGGGGGTGGTTGTCCCCAGGTTGAGCCCAGATCCGGCCCGTCAGCACGTCCAGGACACACCGAGGTCAACCACAGGTTATGCACAGGTTATCCACAGGCCCGCGCACAAGAGCGCATCCACGCCACGGCGGTCGCCTGCGGGCTCAGCTGGCGTGCGCGCCCGACCGCTTGGAAGCGCCGTTGGCCTTGGAGTGGTTCGCCTTGCCGTTCGGCGAGCTCTCCTCCGGCGTTCCGGCGGCAGGCTCGACCAGCTTGCGCTGGATGCCGTGCGCCTCGAGCACCTTGGTCTCGAGCTGGCTCATCAGCTCCGGACGCTCTTCCAGGTAGCTGCGCGCATTGTCACGCCCCTGACCGATGCGCTCGTTCTCGAACGAGTACCAGGCGCCGCTCTTGTTGATGATGCCGGCGTCGGACGCGAGGTCGACGATCTCTCCCGAGCGGCTCACCCCCTGGCCGTACAGGATGTCGAACTCCACCTCGCGGAAGGGCGGCGCCATCTTGTTCTTCACCACCTTGACGCGGGTGCGGTTGCCAACGACCGACATGTCCTTGCCCGCCGTCGCTTCCTTGATGGCGCCGATACGCCGCACGTCGAGCCGCACCGACGAGTAGAACTTGAGCGCGTTGCCGCCCGTCGTGGTCTCGGGGCTGCCGAACATCACGCCGATCTTCATGCGGATCTGGTTGGTGAAGAAGATCATGCAGTGGGAGCGGGAAACCGAACCGGTGAGCTTGCGCAGCGCCTGGCTCATCAGCCGCGCCTGCAGGCCGACATGCGAGTCGCCCATGTCGCCCTCGATCTCGGCCTTGGGCACGAGCGCCGCGACCGAATCCACGACCACCAGATCGACCGCACCGGAGCGCACGAGCATCTCGGCAATCTCGAGTGCCTGCTCGCCGTAGTCGGGCTGGCTGACGAGCAGCTCGTCGGTCTTGACCCCGAGCTTCTTCGCGTAGGTGATGTCGAGCGCGTGCTCGGCGTCGATGAACGCAGCTACACCGCCCTGGCGCTGGACGCTCGCGATGGCGTGCAGGGTGAGCGTCGTCTTGCCGCTGGACTCGGGGCCGTAGACCTCCATGATGCGGCCGCGCGGATAGCCGCCGATCCCCAGCGCGATGTCGAGCCCGAGCGAGCCGGTGGGAATGACCGGGATATCTCCACCGATCTTCTCGCCGTCCTTGAGGCGCATGATGGCGCCCTGACCGAACTCCTTCTGCACGCTCGCGATCGCGAGCTCGAGAGCCTTGCTCTTCTTGTCTTCCATTGCTCCGCCTCTCCTGCGACTCGTCGCTAGCCTGGACCTACCGTTCGTTCAACGGTGTGCCAGCCAGCGCTGGAGAGGGAAAGTACTGTGCGGCTGTTCAGATGTCAAATCCGGAGGGGACGTAATCTGACACAGCGAAACCCGCGGCTCTATCCACGGGTTTCCGGGCGGGCGGGACGCTAGTTGAGGCTGTTGCCGCCAGCCAACTCCTGCACCACCGCCAGCTCCTCGAGCAGCGAGCGCAGTTCTTCCTGCACCCAGCGCTGCAGCGTCTCGGCGGTGAGCTCGACAGCGCTATCGGCGCGGGCGGCGCGGGCGCGCAGTCGCTTCTCCAGCGAGGTCTGCAAGGCCTCGGCGTCGATCTCCACCACCTGGACTCCGGGTTCCATGACCCTACGAACATAACCACGGCGCTGCGTCTGGGAAGCCCTCGGAGCTTTCGCGCATCGAGCGACGCTAGTCGAGGGGTTTCTCGGGCGGCGGCCGCATCGATTCGGCGTCGCTCACCTTGCGCACGGCGACGCGTTCGGCGCGGCGCGCAGTGGCCCTGAGCACGCTGAAACGATAGCCGTTCCAGTCGACCTCGTCGTTCGTGCGCGGCACGCGACCCAGCAGCTCGGCGACGAATCCGCCGAGCGTCACCAGCTCGACCTCCTCGTCGATGCCGAGCAGCTCGAACACTTTGCGGGTCTCCGCCCAGCCCCGGCACAGCAGGCTGTCGTCGGGGCGCCGTATTATGTACGGGTCCACGCGATCGCTCTCGTCCTCGATCTCGCCGACGATCTCCTCGAGCACGTCCTCCATCGTGACGATGCCCTGGATGCCGCCGTACTCGTCGACGACGATCGCCATGTGACGGCGCTCTTCCTGGAAGGTGCGCAGAAGCCGCTCCAACGGGGTGGAAGACGGCACGAAGATGAGCGGGCCGAGCACCGATTTCCAGTCCAGCGGCTCCGGCGCCTCGCGCAGTCGGAACATCAGCTCCTTGACCAGCACGATGCCTTCCGCGGTGTCGAGATTCCCGTCGGGCGAGAAAGGAAAGCGGCTGTGCCCCGTACGCTTGATGAGTGTGAGGTTCTCTTCCAGCGTCCGCTCGCCGGAGAGGAACGCCACGCCGTTGCGCGGAACCATGATGTCGTAGGCGGTCAGCTCGCGCAGCGCGGCAGCGCCCTCGATGATGTCGGCGGTCCGCGCCGCGACAACGCCTTCGGTGCGGCCTAGGCTGGCGAGCAGACGGATCTCCTCGATCGACGTCACGGGGCGCTCCTGTCCGCGGCGCAACGCGCCCGAGATGCCGCGCGTGAGGAACAGGAGCGGCTTGAGCACGACCACCAGAAAGGAGACGAACAGCGCGACCGGCGCCGCGAGGCGTCCGGCGAAGGTCACTCCCATCGTCTTGGGAACGATCTCCGAGAGCAGCAGGATCGACAGCGTGAAGCCCAGCGTGAAGATCCAGAGCGTGGAAGGGTCGAAGACCCGGCCGTAGGTCGCGCCGGCGATCGCCGCGCCAATCGTGTTGGCAAACGTGTTCAGGATCAGGATCGCCGCGATGGGGACGTCGATTTCCTTCTTGAACCGCCGCAGTGTCTCGCCCGCGCGGGACTTGCCGATCGCCTCGATCTCCGCGTGACTGACGCTCAAGAGCACCGCCTCGGAAGTCGAACACAGGAACGAGAAGACGAGCGCGAGCACGACGGCCAGGGAGAAGACCAGCATCAGTTCCCGGATCCCGGACCGGTCACGGAGCGCACCTGGCGGACTTTCGGGCGTTCACCGCGTCGAGGGTAGCCCGAGCGCGCCGGCGAAGCACAGGCCCCGGCGTAGGCCCGCCGTTTCAGTACGGATTCTTGCGCGACAGGCCAAGCGCCGCGACGGGCTCGTCCTGCTCCGCTGCGGCCGCGTGGCGATCTCCCGGCGCTCTGCGGCCCCGGGACGACGACTTCGCCGCTGACCGGTGATGGCGATGCTGGCGGATACCGAGGCCCCGGGCGGTAGCGCGTACCAGGTCGGTCTCCGGCTCGGCCTGCTCCGCCCGGACGGGCTCGCCGGACACCGGAGTCACCCGGGGCGCTCCGGGCGCGGCCGCTGCGGCTGCCGGCTCTGCCACGGCCGTCTCCGGCTCCTGGGGCGCTCGAGCCGCGACGCGAGGACCGAGCAGCGCGGCGCCGAGCGCCAGCCCGACGGCCGTGCCTGCGAGCGCGCTGCCGAGCGCGATCACCAGTCCTGGCGAGAGCCGGCGTCGCGCCGTGTGCCAGAGACGCGCCCCCGGCGGCAGCATGCGCGGCGGAAGCTCCGCGTTGCCGGCGACACTGCGCCGGATGGCCTGCGCCGCACCCCGGCGCCGCCCGCGCGACGCAGCCAGCAGCAGCGCCATGGACTCGAGCTGCTCGGCCAGCTCGAGCGCGGTCTGGATACGCGCGGCGCGATCCTTGATCAGACACGTGTCGACAAGAGCCGCGAGCTCCGGCTCGAGCTCCGGCATCACGTCCGAGAGCGAACGATGCGGCCGGCCGACGATCTGCATCATCAGCGCGTTGTAGTTCCGGGCGATGAAGGGGTGTCGGCCGCACAGACACTCGTAGAGGAGCACGCCGAGCGACCACACGTCGGCACGGCAGTCGACCTTTTCCGCGCCCTGCGCCTGTTCCGGGCTCATGTAGGCGGGCGAGCCGAGCACGGCGCCGTCACCGGTCCGCACCCGTCCGTCGTACTGTGGACCCACGATCTTGCTGACGCCGAAGTCGAGAATCTTGGGCACCTCGATCCGGCCGTCACCGCTCGTCGCGAAGAAGATGTTCGCGCTCGACAGGTCGCGGTGCACGATGCCCGTCTGGTGCGCACGGTGCAGCGCCCGCGCGATCCGCGCCAGGCTGGTGCACACCACGAACGGGTCGAGCCGGCCCTCGCGGCACAATCGCGCTTCCAGGCTCTCGCCCGACAGAAGCTCCATCACGAGATAGGGCCGCCCCTCCCGCGTCTGTCCCGCGTCGAAGACATCGACGATGCCCGGATCGCGGAGCCGGCCCGTGGCCTTGGCCTCCCGCACGAACCGCTCGAGGGCCTCCTGGTTCCGCGCCAGAGCCGGCAGAAGCAGCTTGATCGCGAAATCGCGGTCAGTCCGCTCGTTGCGGGCCGCCCAGACCTCGCCCATGCCGCCTTCGCCGAGCCTCTTGATGAGGCGGTATCGACCCGAGATCAGAGTGCCAGAATCCACAATCGAATTTTGCCTGGAGCCGGGTAGGGACGGCCAAGATCCCCGCGCCCCCGCCCCGCGCCCCCGGCGCAGCGAAGCAAGCCCGCGATGAGCGAAGCGAGGCGCGTCGGGGGTCCGGGGGCGGTGAGCCCCCGGCGGAGGACTACGGCGGGGGTGGGCGGGCGGGACACAAACCATCCAACCCGCACATTGCCGTAGGGCGATGCGAAGCGAGCCCCCGGACCGCGACGTCCGCCGAGTGACGTCAGCCGCGCCTACTGCGCGCCTGCGAGCTGCTGCTGCTGCTGCTGGAGGAACTGCGCCACGGCACGGGAGCGCTCGATGGCGAACTGCTTGACCTCGCGATCCGAGGAGCCAGCGAGGGCGTTGAGCAGCTTGGTCACCTTGTCGAGGTCCTTCTTCTGGAACAGCGCCTCGAAGTAGTTGTTCGCGAGCCGCACATCGCTCGCCATCATCGCCTCGTGCTTGGAGAGCAGGCCGATCACGTTGTCGAGATCGCCCTTCTGACCGTACAGGGCCGAGAGGCAGATGAGCGCGAGCGGATCCTTGTCGTTGCGCTCGACTGCTTTCTTCGCGAAGGTCACCGCCTTTTCGCGCGTCTCTTCCTCGCCGGCGTAGAAGCCCTGGATCGCGATGAACGGCGCGGCGGTCTTCTTGTTGGGCTCGGCGTCGGCCAGCTCGCTGACCTCCTTGATGGCCGCGTCCTCGTTCTCCGCCTCACGGATGGTCGAGAACAGATACGCCCAAGCGTCGACGCTGTTCGGATCGATCTGGAGGGCGTGCCGGATCATCTCGCGCTCGCCCTTCGTGTCGCCCTTGCCGCCGAGCGCCTTGGCCAGGTGCAGCGACGGGAAGGGGCTGTCCTTCATGAGGTTCTGCGCGCCCTTCAGGGTGCCCTCGGCCTTTTCCCACTTCTCCTGCCGGAGCTGCGCCACGCCCAGCCCGAGCCAGTCCTCGCCGGTGCCGCCCGACGCCACCACCTTGGCGAGCACCTTCTCCGCCTTCTCGAAGCGCTCGTACTTCATCAGCTCCTGGGCGTAGAGCCGGCCGCGGTTCAGGTCGTTCTTGTTCTCCTGCCAGTGCTTGTCGAGACCGGACAGCAGATCTTCCAGCCCGATGGCGATGGGACGCCCCTCGGCGTCCTGCACCTGCACCGCCGGACCGTTGAAGCCCAGAAGCTCCCACATCTTGTCCGAGTCGATGACCACCGGGCCCTTCTTGATGGACTCGGTGAGTTCCTTGGAGGGCTCGCTGAGCGGAAGCACCACCATCGCGTTGCCGGGCACACCGCCCGGAAATGCGCTCACCGGCGCGACGATGGCGGCGCCGCCCTGCAGCTGGAGGTTCGCGGCAGGCTGTCCATTCCCCGGGAGACCGGGTGCATTCGGCTGGCTCATGTGATCTCCTCTCGTGCGGAGCGAGCTCGGGCTCGTCAGCGCAGCACGGGGCCCCGGCTCCGGGGCCGCCCCCGCTCCCCCGGGCTCGTTCGCGCGGCAGGGAGGGGCGCGGAAACTAGCAGCGGACCGGGGGCCCGGCAATAGCGTGCGACGCCGGAATCTCCCGCTGCGCCCGGGCAGGGCCGGCCGGGTTAGCATGGGCCGACCGTCGCCCCCGGAGACCCCACGATGAGACCCGCCCTGTCAGCCCGGATCAGCGCCGCCGCCGCCGCGGGGCTCTTGCTCCTCGCAGCGCGCTCGGCCCAGGCGGACCAGAGCCGCATCAAGCAGCCCGGCGTGCACCCCGACTACCACTTCGAAGCCGAGCCCCACTTCATGTTCGGTCTCGACCCGCCCGGCGGCAAGGCAGGGCGCGGCTTCGGCCCCGGCTTCCGCGGCACGATCGAGCTCGTCGACAACGGCTTCATCACCAGCATCAACAACACCATCGGCATCGGCTTCGGCTTCGACTGGATCGCTTTTTCGCACAAGGCGACCAGCGTCTGGGTACCGATCGTGATGCAGTGGAACTTCTGGCTCTCCGACAACTGGTCGGTGTTCGGCGAGCCGGGTTTCGGCTTCTACCTGGGCAACGCGACCGGCGTGCGGGGCGTGGGCGCGGTCGGCGTCCGGCTACATTTCAACGATACGATCGCGCTGACGCTCCGCGCAGGCTATCCGGCATTTTCCGCCGGCCTCTCGTTCCTGCTGTAGAAAGGAAAGCGTGCCCGGAATGCGCCCCCATCTATTCCCCGCACTGGTTCCGGCAGTCGCGCTGGCCGGCGTGCTCCTCGGTCTGGCGCGACCCGCCGCAGCGGACACGGTGGTCATCAAGCGCGATGGCGACCACCCCCGCTACATCTTCGAAGCGGAGCCGCACCTGCTCGTGGGCGCGCTCAACCCGCCCGGGCCGGCGCACGACGTAGGCTTCGGTGTCGGCTTCCGAGGCACCATCCAGCTGCTGGACAAGGGCTTCATCAGGCACCTCAACGACAGCGTCGGCATCGGCTTCGGCTTCGACTGGTTGCACTACAGCCACGGCGAGCTGCACTGCAACCGCGCGTTCCTCGGCGGACCGAACAACCAGACCCAGTGCTACGACAGCACGTACAAGCCGGTGAGCTACTTCTACATCCCGGTCGTGATGCAGTGGAATTTCTGGATCAGCCGCAACTGGTCGGTGTTCGGCGAACCCGGCGCAGCGTTCCGCATCGTGGATCCGGGGAGCAATCACTTCGACCCGGTGGCTTACGTCGGCGGGCGCTGGCACTTCGCCGACTTTGCAGCGCTCACCCTCCGGGTCGGCTACCCCGACTTCTCGGTGGGCGTGTCGTTCCTGCTCTGAGCCGATCCGTGGACGCAGGGCCCGGCCGAAAGGCCTGTAGAGCCGCGAACGGGCGCAGCCAGCGTGGCGGGATCGCCATCGAGAGGTTATAGAAAGAAGCTGGATGAGGAAGTCCGGAGCATCCGAATCGTGCGCCTGGTGACCCAGCGATGAGCCTGTACCTGATCGGAATCCTGGGTCTGGCTCTGTTGATGGTCGTGCACGAGGGCGGCCACCTCATCGCCGCGCGCGCCTTCGGCATGCGGGTGATCAAGTTCAGCATCGGCTTTGGCCCGGCGCTGTGGCGTCACCAGCCGAAGAAAAGCGAGACCATCTACCAGGTCGCCCTGATCCCGTTCCTGGCCTACGTCCAGATCGCCGGGATGAACCCGCTCGAGGAGATCGACCCGGACGACGAGGGCAGCTACGCGAACGCCTCGCTCATCGGGCGCATCTCCGCGATCGTGGCCGGCCCGCTGGCGAACTACCTGTTCGCTTCGGTCCTGTTCTTCGCGGCCTTCATGATCGGCGGCGAGCCGGTGCCGACCACGCACATCGACGTGATGCCCAACGGCGCAGCCCACGCCGCGCACATGAAGGATGGCGATCGCATCGTCAGCATCGACGGCACGCCGATGAAGGACTGGGACAAGATGCGCGACATCATCCTGGCCAGCCCGAACAAGCCGCTGCACATCGTCGTCAAGCGCAAGAAGAAGGACGTGACCCTGGTGGTCACGCCGAAGCCCGACGCGAAGAACGGCGGCGGGCTCATCGGCGTCACGCCGATCCCGAAGATCGTCCCGATGAGCGTCAAGGACGCCGCGGTCCGCTCGGTCGTGTACCCCGCCAAGGTGGTGCAGGCCCTTGTCGTGGGTCTATCGAGGATGATCACCCTGCAGGAAAAGCCCCAGCTGACCGGGCCGGTCGGCATCGTGAAGGAAGCCAAGCGGGCCGCCGAACGCAGCTGGGCCGACTATCTGACCCTGCTCGGGCTGCTTGAGCGCCTATCTGGGCGGATTCAACCTGGTGCCGTTCCCGGCGCTCGACGGCGGCCGGCTGATGTTCCTGGCCTACGAGGCGGTCACGCGGCGGCGACCGAACGCGCGCATCGAAGCGCAGATCCATGCCGTAGGACTACTGATGCTGATCGCCCTGATCCTGGTGGTCAGCGTGTTCGACATCCGCGGCAATTGAAGGCCGGAGAGCGGAACGAGCGAATAGAGTCGTTGGACCAGATCGTCTTCCACGGAACAGGGCTGCACAGCGGCGCACAATGCGCCGTCGGGCTGCGCCGCCGCTCGGGCGGCCTCGCGTTCGTGCAGGACGGCCACAGCGCGGCGCTCGACGAGCTTTCCGTGGTCCGGGCGGACCGAGGCGTGCAGGTGCGGTCGGACAGCGGGCTCGAGGTCGATCTCGTCGAGCACCTGCTGGCGGCCATGGCGGGCCTGTCGATACGCCGCGGCCTGGAGGTCGAGCTCACGGGCCCCGAGGTACCGCTGCTCGACGGTGGCGCGCTGGAGATCTCGCGCGCGCGCTCGGCGCCCTGGACCCGCCGCGTGATCCTCCAGGTCTGCGCGTCGCCCAGGCCGGCGATATCCACGTGGATGGGACGCGCTACGTGTTCGAACCCGGTGACGCGTCGAGATCGAGGTTGACGTCGAGTTCCGAGGGCGTCGGGCCCGGAGAGCGCGCGCTGGTCCGGCGATGCCAATGAGTTCCTGTTGGAAATCGCGCCGGCGCGGACCTTCGGGTTCAGCGACGAGGCTGACCAGCTTCGAGAGACCGGGCGCGCTGGCCACGTCGACCCGCGCGCCGTGATCGTGCTCGAGCGCGACGGCAGCGTGGCCCCACCCGGCGAACCGCCCGGGCCGGCCGAGCTGGCGCGCCACAAGCTGCTGGACCTGCTGGGCGACCTGTACCTGTTCGGGGGCCCGCCGCTCGGCCGGCTGCGCGCATCGCGCCCGGGACACGCCCGGAATCAACGGGCAATGCGCCAGGCGCTCGAGTACGGACTGCTCGAACCGGTCGAACATCGCTGAGAACCAGCACTTTGGTGCTACGCTGCGACGACATGCGGGCGCGCGCTCGGTTGTTGCCGTTGCTGCTCGCGGGCGGCCTCCTGACGGCCTGCGGCACCCCCAAGGTGCGACTAGCGGAAGGCCCGCGCGAGTACGCGCCCTCCGACTACGAGTCCGTGCTGCGCAAGTGGACGCGCAGCCAGCAGCTGATCGTGGCCAGCCAGCTCGACAACGTGCTGACGGTCACCGCGACCTACGAGTCGTGGGATTTCCGCTGGGCGTACGTGGTGCGCTACGCCGAGGACTACCGCCTGACCGTCGACCAGCGCCGCGCACTGCTCGAGCGCTCGCTCGCCGAGACCCGCGAAGAGCCACCAGTTCTACGTGGCGCTGTACGCCCAGCGTTACAAGTGGAGCGATCTGACCGCGGACAACGCCGCCTGGATCGTCCGGCTCATCGACGACCAGGGCGACGAGACGGCGCCGACGGACATCGAAGCCATCAAGCGAGCCTGGCGCCATCGAGAGGACGTACTTCCCGTACACGACGCCCTGGCGCAAGCGCCTACCGCATCCGCTTTCCGCGGTTGAAGGCCGACGGACAGCCCGACCATCTCGCCGACGAGCGAAGTGGTTCGGGCTGCGTTTCGCCGGCGCGCAGGGCAACGAGGAGCTGGTGTGGCAGCTCGCGGGCGGCAACGAGCCGCCGCCGGTGGCGGTCAACCCGCCAGGATCTCGAGAAGTGGCGGAACGCTGACCATCAGCTCGTGCGCCACATGGCGCCCGGCGAACAGCAGCAGCGTACCGTCCGGTCCAGCACGGGCGGTCGCCGGGGCCGGACCGGCGGCCATCACTTCCGTGGAGAACAGGAAATCGCCGGGACCGAGCTCGTCCTGGACCTCGCCCTCGCCGTCGACGATCTCGATGCGCCCTGCACCGATGATGTAGATACCGGTGACCGGCTCGCCCTCTTTGACGATGATCTCGGCCGGCTCGCAGCGATGCGGACCTCGCAGCGATCGGTAACCGCGGCGCGCAGCGTGTCGTCGAGCCGCTCGCCGAGCTCGCCCATGGTGGCGCCTGCCAGCGCCTGGTAGCGGTCGGCGACAACCCGGAGCTCGTCCGCCACCCAGGGGCAATCGGCGGTGGCTTGTTCGAGCGCTTCGCGACCCCACACCGCCACCACGGTGTCGTCCTCGCCGGCGACCACCCGCAGCGCCACGCCGTCGGCCAGCGTACCGACCGTGAAGACGACTTCGCCCACAGCGGCGCGAGCGCAGGCGGCGTCGGCGATCGCCGGCATGATGTTCACCCACCCACGCACGACCAACGCGACGCCGAACGCGCTGACTTCCTCGTCGGTCTGCAGGGTCTCGAGCCGGACCGCATCGGCCAGCGTCTGCTGGGAGTCCTCCGGAAGGTCCTCGAGCCCCCTCACGTCGGCGAGCGAGACACCGCCTACGCTCGGCGCCGCCGGCTCGGGCTCGGGCTCGGGCTCGGGTTCGGGCTCGGGCTCGGGCTCGGGTTCGGGCTCGGGTTCGGGCTCGGGTCGCCGGCTCGGGCACGGGCTCGGTTTCGGTTTCGGGCTCGGGCTCGGGCTCGGGCTCGGTTTCGGGCTCGGTTTCGGGCTCGGGTTCGGGCTCGGGTTCGGGTTCGGGCGCCGGCACGGGCGGCAGCAGCGCGGACTCCGGAGCCGGCACCTCGGTGTCCAGCCCTGAAGCGGAGAGCAGCGTGTCCACGGGCACGACGGGGGTCGGCGGTTCCGGCTCGGTCGGCACCGGTTCCGATTCCAGCTCGTCGTCCTCCAACAGCTCGGCGTCGTCGAGCAGCTCGGCCTCCTCCAGGGCTCCGGGCGGTGGAACCGGCGGCGGTGGCGGAGCGGGCGGCGGAGGAGCTGCGGCTTCCTGCGCCGGCGGGGACGGGGCAGGCGGGGACGCGGCAGGCGGGGACGCGGCGGGCGCAGCCGCATGAGCGTCGGCGCCCGCACCAAGGTCATCGAGATCGACCTCGACGCTGGTCGGCATCGGAGGGCGAGGCGCCGGCACCTCCTGACCCGGCGGCGGCCACGGCACGGCGGGCGGGGGCGGCGCTGCTTCCTGACCCGGCGGAGGCCACGGCACAGCGGGCGGGGGCGGCGCTGCTTGCTGACCCGGCGGCGGCCACGGCACAGCGGGCGGGGGCGGCGCTGCTTCCTGTCCCGGCGGAGGCCACGGCACAGCGGGCGGGGGCGGCGCTGCTTCCTGACCCGGCGGAGGCCACGGCGCAGCGGGCGGGGGCGGCACCTGCGGCTCCGGCGCCCCCGCCAACAAGGCGTCGATTTCCCCTCCGGACGAGGGTGGCGACGCCGACGCTCCCGCCTGCGCCTGTTCCAGCATCTGCTCGGTCAGCTGGGCCGCGACGCCGTTCAGAGCCGTCGCGCGTTCCGCCTGGCCCCCCTGGATGGCCGCATCCACCGCCCTTCTGAGCCACGCGATCGCGTCGGAAAACGCGCCGCGTTTCCACTGTACGGCAGCCGTCTGCAGCGCCCACGCAACGTCGTCGTCATCGTTGTCTAGAGGCGGCGGAATGCCTAACGACGAAGGGGGCGCGCCGTTCATCGGAGCCAGGGTCGTATCATAGGTGCAAGCGGGCCCGCGCTGCAAAGCTCCGCGCGCGGCCCGATTGCCGCACAGCGGTAGCGCCCGCAGAGGCTAGAAATTCGGTGGAGGGAGCAGGACTTCCCGGTCTCGAGCGCCATTCGGCGGACCCACCATGCCGCGCTTCTCCATCATCTCGACGATCTTTGCCGCGCGGTTGTAGCCGATCGGTCATCTTGCGCTGGAGCCACGAAGTCGAGCAGCGCTGGGTCTCGGCGACGATCGCCGACCGCTTCGTCGAAGCGGGCGTCGACGGGCTCGTCGCTGTCGCGGGTCCGGACTTCTCGTCTTCGGCCGCCGCGAGGATGGCGTCGTGATACTGGGGGGTACCCTGCGTGCGCAGATGGTCCGTGAGCGCGCTCACTTCTTCCTCGCTCACGAAGGGGCACTGCACGCGGCGGGTCTCGCTGGAGCCGTTGAGCTTGACGAGCATGTCGCCCTTGCCGAGCAGCAGCTCGGCGCCCATCTCGTCGAGGATCGTCCGGCTGTCGACCTTCTGGGCCACGCGGTAGCCGATGCGGCTCGGGAAGTTCGCCTTGATCATGCCGGTGATGACATCGACGCTCGGCCGCTGCGTCGCCAGCACGACGTGCATGCCCGCGGCGCGTGCCTTCTGCGCCAAGCCGCGCCACCGAGGCCTCGACCTCCTTGCCCTGCTGCATCATCAGGTCGGCGAACTCGTCGACGACGATCACGATATAGGGCAGCTTGCCGGGGAGTTGCGTTCCGTCGGAGCCCTCCTTCGATGCCGGCACGCTCACCAGAGTGCCCTCGCTGGAAAGCGCCTCGACCGCCGAGGCCTCGGGTGCCGGCACCTCGCCGGCGTGAACGCGGCGCACCCAGTTGTTGTAGGTGGTGATGTTCTTGGTGCCCGCGTTCGCGAACAGCTGGTAGCGCCGCTCCATCTCGTCGACGGCCCAGCGCAGCGCGGTGGCCGCCTGCTTCATGTCGGTGACCACGGGCAGCAGCATGTGCGGGATGCCGTCGAACGGAGCCAGCTCGACCACCTTCGGATCGATCATCAAGCAGCCTGAGCTCCTCGGGCGTGCGGCAGAAGAGCAAGCTCGAGAGCATCACGTTCAGGCCCACGCTCTTGCCGGCGCCGGTCGCGCCCGCAACGATCACGTGGGGCATGCTGGCCAGATCCGCGTAGAACGGAGCCCCGACAATATCGCGCCCGAGCACGACCGGCAGTGGCGCCTTCTCGGCCAGCTTGCCGAAGCGCTTGTCCTCCACCAGCTCGCGCAGGTTGACCGGCATGCGCTCGTCGTTCGGCAGCTCGAATCCGATACGGCTCTTGCCCGGGATCGGCGCGATGATGCGCACCGTCCGCGACAGGCCCAGCGCCAGATCGTCGGCCAGGTTGGCGACTTTGCTCACCTTGGTGCCCGGCTCCGGCGCGACCTCGTACGTCGTCACGGTAGGACCGGGGTGGATGTCCTTGACCTTCGCCTTGACGCCGTAGTCCGCGAGCGTCTTCTCCAGCCGTGAAGCGTGCTCGAGGATCTTCTGCTCGTCGACGTCGGTAATCTTCGGGGGACTCGCGGCCAGGAGATCGGGAGTCGGCAGAAGGAAGTTCCGGGAGCGAGCAGCCCGCGGCTTCGCCCGCCGGTCGCGCTTGATCTCCTGGTGCGGCTTCGTGTCCACGATGCGCGGGCCCTGGACGTCATCCTTCGAGCGGCGTCGCGAACGAGCTCTTGCGGGCGTCGACTCCGACGGCTCGGCATCGGGCTCCTGCTCCGGCACCTGCCCCTGGGCCGCCGCGGCGAGCTCGACGTCGCCGGCGTCGTCCTCGACGTCCACTTCGGCCGCGGCAGGCGTGGCGGAAGACTCCGTCTGCACTTCAGGTGGTGCAGCCGTTTCCGCTTGGAGCAGGGCCTCTGCGGTAGAGCCGATGCCTTCGCGCAGCGCGGAGGAGATCGCCAGCGGCGGAGAGCCGGTGCTCTCCATCGGAATCCATTCGCCGTCGTCGTCCGAGAGCTGCGCGATGATCGCCTCGTCGCTTGGCTTGGTGTCGATGTGCGGTCGTTCTGCGGCGCATTGAGCCTCGCGCCGCTCGCGACGCAGCTCGCGGGCCTCGTGCCACGCGGCGCCGACGCGCCGCCCCTGCAGCATCGCGAACGCGGCGAAACGCTGCCACAGCTCCAGGGCCTTCTGGCACCAGGCGATGAACGAGAAGCTGCTGCGTCCGATCGAGGATCAGGCCCACGAGCGTCCCGCCCACCAGGAACGAGCCGATACCCGAGAACAACCCGCGCATCAGCTCGCCGAACAGGAGCCCGACATTTCCGGCGGCCGGCAGGCGCCCGAACAGGTCCGCAGTGGGAAACGCCACCTGCACGAGCGCAGCCAGGATGATGGCCACGACGAGATCGCCGGCCACGCGGAGCCCGAGCGAGCCGGTGGACCGCCCGCGGAACAGCGGCGCCCCGACCAGCGCGAGCTCGACGGGAGCCAACCAGGCCACGATTCCGAATCCCTGGGCCAGCACGCCGGCCACCGCGGCGCCGACGAGCCCCACCCAGTTTCCGCCCGAAACGCTGGGATCGTTCGGATCCACGCGCAGACTGGCGAGCGCCAGGCACAGGAAAACCGAGAGGGTGAACAGCAGGAGAGCAGCCGCCTCGTGCCCGCGGCGGACGGCACCGGCACCAACCGGCCCACCGGCCTCCACCGCAGATTCGGGGGAAACTCCAGAGACAGTACCGCGTCGAGTGAAGGGACGTGCGCCCATTTACCTACTTAGACCTACATCACCTTACCTACTCCGGCCAAGGATGTCGACTTCGGGCAATCTGCCCGCGAGGCGCTCCGGCGCGCGCCCGGATCTGATATCCCCTGGAGATGTCGCGAGCTTGAGTCTGTCGCGCTGCGGGCTGTACTATCCTGCCTCTTCGTTCACGCGTACCCGCCAAGGACAGCGAGGGCATGTCGAGACACCGAAGAACAGAACGATTTTCAATGCTAGCGGGCGCTCGACACGGGCGCCTATTCTCGTCGGTGGCACTCGCGACGGCCCTCGCGATCGGAGTCGGCACCGCGGGGTGTCGCACCTCCGATAGCGACATCCACCGCTGGGGCGACACGCTGCAGGGGCCGCGCAAGCTCGCTGCGGTCGTCACGCACGACAAGTTCCCCCTCCCCTTGAGGGTGGAAGCGGCGATGACGCTGATCGAGATGAAGCCACGCGGTGGCAAGCAGGTCGGAATCGAGGGCGTGGACAACGACCCGGAGGAGCCGGGAGTCGTCAATGCGATCGCCTCGCTCGTTCCAGCCGAGCGCTCGCTCATCATCGAGAAGCTGATCCCCGAGCTGATCCAGAAGATGAGCGAGCCGCCGCCCAGAGCCCAGGGCGGGCAGCCCGCACCCGCCGACCCGTCCCACTCGTACAAGGACGGAGCGTTCGCACTGCTCAGCTACGACGACGGGTCGCTCATCACCGACGAGAATCTCAAGAAGCGGCTCAAGGCCGCGCTCGCCGAGTGGTGCATGACGGACTTCGCCGCGCGCCTGGACGACTCCTCGCAGATGTTCGGCGTTGAACAGGTGTTGCGCGCCCTCGGCACACAGGGCGTCAAGAAGCTCCCGGATCTGATCCAGCCCGGCGCAAAGAAGATCGAGCGCATGGCCGACCTGATCTCCGACCTGGGCGACGAGGAAACCAAGCTACGCGCCAGCACGAAGCTCGTCGCCGTCGCGAAGGAAGTCAACTCCGACCACTGGAAGAAGCAGAAGGCACCCGCCGTAGAAGCCGCCAACAAGGCGTCCAAGCTCGAGCCCACTCCGAGGCAGTTCCAGGCGCAGCTCGATCAATACCAGGAAGAAGAGTTGCTGCGCGTCTTTGGATCCATGAAGAAGGTCGGCGGACGGCCCGCCGTCGACTACCTGATCGATTTCGCGGAGAACAAGGACTATTCCGCCAAGCGCCGCTCCGCCGCCGTGGCCGCGCTCGAGGGCCACCTCGACAAGAACAAGCCGGACGAGGTCCAGGCGATGCTCGAGCTCGCCGGCGCCGACGACACGCCCGACGACTTGCGCGATCAGGTGCTGCGGCGCGTCGGCGAAATGCCACGCAAGCTGGTCGTGAACAAGCTCTACGAGCTGTTCAAGAACGACAACTGGAAGATCCGCTGGGTCGCCGCCGAGCTGGTGTTGAAGATGTCCGACACCAGCCAGGTCGGCGAGTTCATGACGAAGCTGGGCCGCGTCAAGGGCATGGCGATCACCGAGCCGCTTCGATACGGCGCGCTAATCGGCGGCATGAAGGGGCCGAAGACGCCCGAACAGGTCGCGGCCCGATACGCGGCTCCGGGTCACGCCGTCCAGGCCCGGTTGAGCGCGCTCGGCTACTACTATAACGACGGGACGAAGGAGGATTTGTCCAAGGTGCAGCGCTACGAGAGCGACCGCACGAAGGTTCCCCAATGCAACGAGGATGCCGAGGACTGCGCATGGCAGTGCACGATCACCCAAGGCAAGTCCCAGGAGACGAAGGACATCAGCACCGTCGGCGACTTCGTCCGCTACTGCGTGGAACCGCAGATGAAGAAGAACAAGAAGGCGGAGAAGAAGGCCGACAAGAAGAAGTAGTCATACTGGCTGCTGGAAACGCCCCCGAATAGGTACTGCCGCATGAGCTCCGACCCCAACAAGAAGACCCCGCGCAACTTCCAGTGCCGGGACTCTCTCTGGCACAAGTTCGAGCAGATGGCGCGGGAGCTCGAGTGCTCCGTCGACTATCTGGTCAACGACGCGATGAAGCAGTACGCACGGCAGCGCGGCTACACGAGCACTGCCGCGCAACCGGCCGCCGGGCCGCCGCCGCCTCCCGCCGGCGACGCACGGCGCGCCGCCTCCGCCGCCCCCTCCGCTTCCGGGCGGTCCGCCGCCCCCACCTGCCTCCGCCCAGCGTCCCTCCGGGGGCCCACCTCCGCCCACAGCGCCGCGCGGCTACAGTGGAGGCCCGCCGCCACCTCCGCCGCCGCCTGCTGCACCCGGCAGCGGCGGGCGCAGGCCCCCTCCGCCGCCCACGCCGAGCCGGATGCCTCCGCCTCCGCCTCCGCCTGCAGCGCCCCCGCATCACGGTCCGCCTCCGATGTCGCCCGCTCCGTCGCGGGGCGCGCCGCCTCCGCCGCCCATGCCGCGCTCGGTGCCGCCGCCGCCTCCGCCTCCGCCGGCGCAGCAGTACGGCGGCTCGCTGAACATCTACTACCAGGGCGAGCGCTTCCCCATCACGAAGGACCGCTTCATCATCGGCCGCGGCAAGCAGTCGAGCGACCTGACGATCAAGGACCCGAACGTGTCGCGCCAGCACGCGATGGTCGAGTTCTTGAACGGCCAGTACTACATCGTCGACATGGGCTCGACGAACGGGGTCGAGTACAACGGACAGCGCGTCCAGCGGAAGGTCGTCAACGAAGGCGACATGTTCAAGGTCTGCGACCACGAACTGCACTTCTCGTTCCGCTAGTATTCCAAGCACCCGCCGCTAGCACTCCGTCGCTTCACCCGGTCGGGCCCAATGCATGTAGCGGTCGTCGGGGCAGGGTCGCTGGGACGGATCTACGGCGTGCATCTGGCCGCGCATGGCGTACCGGTCACCTTCGTGGTGCGACCGTCGCGCCTCGGCGAGACGAACGCATTCGTCATCCGCGACCTGGCACGCGGTGGGCGCCGCCGCGCGGTTGCGCATCCCTCGCTGTCCGCGGAAGTCCCGGCGGATGCCACGGTGATGCTCCTGGCAGTGCGGGTCGACCAGATCGACACGGCCCTGGAGCAGACGCTCCGCGCGGGTCCGCCCGTGCCGCTGGTTTCGCTCACGCCGCTCCTGCCCATCAGCCGGCGCCGCGTGGACGAGTTCGTCGACGGACGCTGCCGCCCCGCCCTGCCCAGCGTCGCCGGCACACTCGACGAGTACGGCGTGGTCCGCTACCGCGTGCTGCCCCGCACGAAAACCCTCGTGGAATCGGAAAACGGCCGGGACCCCGCCCTGGTCGAGTTGGTCGAAGCACTCGACAATGCCGGCATCCCGGCGGCGCTGGCTCCGGGCGTCAGCCGCCGCAATCCCGCCACGACAATCGCGTTCTTCCCGCTATCGCTCGGGCTGTCGCAGGCGGGCAGCGCGACTCTGCTGGTCGCCGACCGCGAGCTGCTCCGTCTTTCGCTGGCGGCCTGCACGGAATCGCGCGAGCTGGCGCGGCGCATCGGCCCCGTGGAGCCGGCTCTGGCGTTGATGCGCTTCGCGGGCGCGCGCTCGCTCAGGGCGCTGGTTGCCGTGGCGCGCCGCTTCGCGCCGGAGGCGCTCGCGTATCTGGAGCGACATTTCGGCCACAAGCTCCAGGCGCAGCACCGCGCGATGGTGGCCGAGATCGAGGAGCTCGCGCGCGAGAAGGGCGTGCCGATGCCGGCCTTCGGCGAGCTCGCCGCGCGCACCCGACGCTGACAACCACCGCGGCTTTGGTCCGGATCCGGAGAGCGGGCTACGATCACGGCATGCGCGGCGCCGGCGCCCTGCCACTTCTGATCGTCCTCGCCACCGTGCCCGCCGCGGCGCAGAGGAAACCCTGGGTGGATGCCGGCAGCGTTCCGTTGTCCTCTCGGGCCCACAGCGTCGAGGTCGTGCGCCACAACGAACAGCTCTTCTCGCAGCCGGACTCCCGCTCCGCTCGAAGAGGCACGGCCATCCAGGGCGCGCACCTGCCGCTGTTCGGGGCCACGCACGGCCCGGGCTGCGCGGGCCGCTGGCTCTCGGTCGGCCCCACGGCGTGGGTGTGCAGCGCACACGTGCGGCTGTCGCCGGCGCCGGCCCTCGCGCCGCGGACCGCTCCGCCACGGTTTGCCGACGGACTGCCGTACCACTACTACTTCGTCGGGCCGGACGGCTCGCTGGGCTACGCCGAGCTGGCCGGCGCGGAAGAGGGCGCGCCCGATGCAGAGCTGCAGCCGGGGTTCGCGCTGGCCGTGATCCGCGTAGCCAACAAGGCACCGGGCGATCCCTTCGGCCTGACTACGCACGGCCTGTGGGTGCCGATGCGGGACCTCGGCGCCGCGCGCCCGTCGCTGTTCCACGGCAGCGAGCTCTCCGGTGGACTGGATCTCGGCTGGGTCGTGGCCGACAGCGCGCCGGTCTACGAAAAACCGGGAGGCAGGCGCCTGCCGCACGCGGTTCGCACGCAATTCGAGAAAGTCACCGTGCTCGAAACGGTGACGCGCCATCACCATCGCTGGTTCCGCGTCGGCGAGGGCCAGTGGATGAGCGACGGCGAGCTGCGCGTCCCGACTCCGGCCCCGCTCCCGGTCCACCTCCGGCCAGGCGAGCGCTGGATCGACGTGGATACGGACGCCCAGATCCTCACCGCCTACGAAGGCGGAAAGCCCGTGTTCGCCACGCTGGTCTCGACCGGCAAGGGGCGCGAGGGCAGCGAGCTGGCCACGCCGAAGGGCGCATTCCACATCTGGGTGAAGCTTCGCAGCACGGACATGGACAACCTGGAAAACGAGGAGGCCAGCCGCTACTACGCCATCGAGGACGTGCCCTGGGTGATGTTCTTCAAGAAGGGCTACGGCCTGCACGGCACCTTCTGGCACCACTCCTTCGGGCACGTCAGAAGCCATGGCTGCGTCAATCTGACGCCGCTCGACGCCGAACGGCTCTTCTACTGGGCCGGCCCCCGGTTGCCCGCGGGCTGGTCGGCCGTGCTGCCCACCCGCCATGACCCCGGAACGCTGGTGCGCGTCCGCTAGCCCGGGGACGCCGGATCTATCGCCCGTCGGCGATCGCTGACCTAGAATGCAGCCATGGACCTGGATATCGGACGGGACACACTGATGGCCCTGGCGGCGGTTGCCTGGGCCGACGGCACGATGGCTCCAAGCGAGCAGGCAGGCATCCGCAATGCCGCCCGCCAGCTCCAGCTGGGCGAGGACGACATGAAGCTGGTGGAACAGGCGCTCGCGAACAGCGTCAGCCTCGACGAGGTCGAGACCCTCCGCATGAATCGTCTGACGCGCCTGTTCACGTATGCCGTCGGCGCGTGGATCGCGCACATCGACGGCGCGGTCCCGAAAGCCGAGCAGGACGCGCTCGATCTGCTGGGTGATCGCCTGGGGCTCTCGAAGGTCGCCCGCGAGCGCGCCGAGGGCGCTGCGCTGGGCCTGGCCGAGCACCAGGGCGCGGACTTCGATCTGCTCAAGCTCCGTTCGCGCTTGTCGGCGGGCCTCAGCCAGATCGGGAACGAGTGAGCCGGCACACGCCGGAGAAACCGCCGACGGCCCACTGATGGTGTCCATCGTCCACGCCGCGCGCGATATCGGCCGGCTACGCACCATCACCACGGTTCTGGCGCGCCACGGCTTCGGCGAGATCGGGCGTCGCATCAGCGTAGGCCGCTCGAAGAAGAAGAAAGAATCCGAGCCCCCGTCCTCCCGCGACGTCGAGCTTCTGGCGCCGTCTCCCGAGGAAGAAGCGCAGGGCGACAAGGAGCGCGAACACGTCTCGCCCGCCGTGCGCGCACGCCTGGCGCTGGAGGACCTCGGGCCATCCTTCGTCAAGCTCGGGCAGATCGCTTCGACCCGTCCCGACGTACTGCCAGCGGACGTGATTCTGGAGCTCAAGAAGCTGCAGGACTCCGTGCCGCCGGTCCCCTTCGACCAGATCAAGGAGCAGGTGGAGACCTCGCTCGGCGCAGAGCTCGGGGAGCTCTTCGAGAGCTTCGACCAGGAGCCGCTGGCTGCGGCCAGCATCGCGCAGGTGCACCGCGCGGTGCTCAAGACGGACGACGGACCGCGTCAGGTCGTGGTCAAAGTGCAGCGACCAGGCATCGCCGAGACCATCGCCAGCGACATCGACATCCTGTACACATTCGCCGCGCTGGTAGAGCGCGCCATCCCGGAAAGCAGGATCTACTCGCCGGTGGGCCTGGTGCAGCAATTCGACCAGGCGATCAACGCCGAGCTCGATTTCTCGACCGAAGCGGAGAACGCCCTGCGCTTCTCGCAGAACTTCGAGTCCTTCCGGAACGTCAAGTTCCCCAAGCCGTTCAAGTCCGCCTCGAGCAAGCGCGTGCTCACGCTGGAGTACCTCGACGGCAAGAAGATCTACGACGCCATCGCTGTCGGCCACTCGGGCAAGAAGCTCGCGCGTATCGCGCTCGACATCATCGTCAAGCAGATCTTCGAGGACGGCTTCTTCCACGCGGACCCGCACCCGGGCAACGTGCTGGTGCTGGGCGAGCCGGACACTCCGATCTTCGCCATGCTCGATCTGGGCATGGTCGGGCGCCTGAGCCCGAAGATGCGCGACCTGACGATCGACGTGATGGTCGGTGCGGTCCGCAAGGACTACGAGGCCATCGCCGACGCGATGTACCAGATCGGCACGCCGACCAAGAAGATCGACATGGAAGCGTACCGGGCCGAGGTGGCGCTCCTGAGCGAGAAGTACCTCGGCAAGCAGCTCAAGGATATCGAGCTCTCCGGGATGATCCGCGATCTGGTGCAGGGCGCGACCAAGTATGGCCTGGAGATCCCGTCGGACTTCATGCTCGTGGGCAAGGCGCTGATGACCGTGGAAGGCGTCGGCAAGGAGATCGATCCCGAGCTCGACGTCTTCGAGGAAGCCAAGCCGCGCTTTCTGGACCTCCTGCGCAAGCGCTACTCGCCGGAGCGCATCGGCAACGAGCTATTGCGACGCATCGAGCGGCTCAGCGGCGCCACGTACAACATGCCCCAGCAGATGCAGGAGGTGCTCGACGACCTGCGTCTCGGACGGCTGAGCGTGCGCACCGTGGACCCGGGGCTGGGTCGATACACAGACCGGCTGGGCCGACGCATCTTCTCCGGACTGATCGCCGCCGCACTTCTGGTCACCGGCGGCCTGGTGCTCGCCGCCCGCTACGAGGTCGTAGGCTTCGTGCTCATGGGGCTCGCCATGCTCTGGCTCCTGGGCCACGCGCTCTTCGACGCCTACCGCGGCTTCCGCCAGCGCTAGCGCGCTTCGCGCCGGCGCAGCGAAACAAGCCCGCGTCGAGCCAAGCGGGGGGCGTGAAGGCGCGCGGGGGGGGCGGAGCCCCCCGGAGGACTACGGTGCGGGTGGGCGGGCGGGAGACAAACCAATCCCACGCCGCACCGCGATGCCGCAGCGACCCGGCCTCAGCCGATCTTCAGCCAGAGCAGGAACGCGATCGCGAACGCGAACAGCACCAGCGACTCGATCAGCGCCAGACCCAGGATCATCGGGGTCTGGATGCGCGCCGCGGCGCCGGGGTTGCGGCTGATGCCCTCGAGCGCTGCCGAAGCCGCGCGCCCCTGGCCCATGCCGCCGCCGAGGACCGCAAGACCGATCGCGATACCGGCGCCGAGCGCCGCCATCGACTGGACATCGAACTTGTTGGACGACGCAGCCGCCGCACCCATCTGCTGGGCGAACGCGCTCGAGCTGACGAGCGTGGTGATGGCGGCGGTGGCGAGCGCCAGCTTCTTCCTGGACATTGTTTCTGTCTCCTTTTGAACTTGGATCAGGCGAGCCTGTAGCCGGTTTTCGGGGAATATTCCACCCCGGACAAGAGGTTCAGTGGTGCTCGGCGGGCTCTGTGGCCAGGCCGATGTAGATGCTGGTCAAAAGCGCGAACACCAGCGTCTGCACCACCACGACGACGATCGTGAGAATCATCGCCGGCAGCGGGATGACCACGCCGATGAGCCCGAGGAAGATGGCGACGATCAGATGGTCGACCGCCATGTTGAGCATGAGCCGGACAGCCAACGTGATCGGGCGCACGCAGAGCGAGATGACCTCGATCACGAAGATCAACGGCATCATGTACCAGACCGGGCCCGCCAGGTGCTTGACGTAGTCCCAGCCGTTTTCCTTGAGCCCGTAGAGGTTGAACAGCACGAACACGACCAGCGCGGACCCCGTCGTGATGCTCAGGCTGCTGGTGCAGACCGGGAAACCCGGAACCAGCGCCACTACGTTGGCGAAGAACACGAAGCACGCCGAGCCGCCGATGATCGGGAAGTACTGCTTCGCGCGCTCGGGGCCCATCACGCCCTTGGCCAGATCGTAGAAGTAACCGAGGAAGGTCTCCATGAAGGTGCGCAGTGTGAGCCGGTCGTCCGGAACCACGGCGTCCTCGGTCCTGGAGAGCTTCGAACGGACGCGCAGGGAGATCAGGATCAGGACCACGCACACCAGGAGAGCGGTGATCAGCGGCTCCCAGCTCTTCCAGTCCGGCGCCTTGTGCAGGACGAAGCTCTTGCCGATGAGCCCGGCATTGTGCGCGAGCGTCCCGTGGACGTACTCGAGCAGGTAGGTGAGCCAGGTCGTGCCTTCGGGCATGGCGTCAACTCTCTCCGTGAGCGGGGGAAAGCCCGCCGAGCTGGGCGGCGACGATGCCGATCGGCAGCGCACCGTATCCGATGATGAGCGGCAACACGTCCGCGATCCCGCTCCGGACAAGCAGGAACATGCCACCGAACAGCACTGCGAGCTTGACCAGGGCGACGAAGCCCCAGGACATCTTTCCGCGGCCGCCGAGGAAGGTCGAGACGAGCCGCCCGAGCACCCACAGGTTCAACACGGCTGCGGCGGCACCGATGGCGACGGCCAGCATCATGCGGGGACCGCCGGCGTACCAGGCACCCGCGGTCAAGAGCGCGCCGACAATGGCGACGACACGCAATACGCCTCCGATGCCGCTCTCAGTGCCGTGGGTTGTCTCGTCGGTCATGGAACCTCTTGCGCGCTTCCCGCTCTTCCTGTTCCTGTCTCTCTGCTTCGCGATTGGCCCGCTGCACAGCGCCCCAGATGGTGCGGTAGCCAGCAGCGACGCCGAAACCCAGGCCGACCAGAGTCAGCCAACCGTGTGCTCCGAGCTTGTGGTCGAGCCACCGACCCACGAAGAGCCCGAACAGGACGCTCAGCACAAACTCGAGGCCGATGGTCCCGTAGCTACCGACACCTTTCCAGTGTTGCTGCACTCAAGCCGTTAGGCGGCGGTCGATTAGCACGCCCCCGTACCGGGGGTCAATGACGCTTCGCCGCATCGCGTCGAGGCCCCTCTGGCGGCGCCGAACGCGGCCGCCCGACGGTGCTATTCTCCGCGCATGGGACGCCTGAGCATCGCGCTCCTCGTCATGTTCGCGGCACCGGCCGCGGCCTGGGCCCAGTCGCCCGCCGCCGGCTCCGTGAAGGCGCCGAGGCCCACTGGCAGCTCCAGCGCCCCCGCCTCGGAACAGCACCCGCCGTCGTACTACTACGTCGAGCCGGCAACGCCGGGCTCCGCGCCCAGCTCCGCGCCCGCCGCGAACCCCGGCGAAGCCCCGCCTCCACCCGGCTACGGTCCCGACCTCGTCTACGAACCTCCTCCGCCCCCCACGCCGCATCACGTGGCGCCGAAGACTTCGCTCTGGGCGGGCGCGCGCGTCGGCTGGTTCGTCCCGTTCGGCAACCTGTGGGGCACCTGCGCGCAGCCGGTCGGCAACCAGTGCCAGCTGTACAGCGGCACCAAGTGGAGCGCGTACGCCTCCTCGGGTCCGATGTTCGAGCTCGATCGCCGGTGCCCGGCTCGCGCGCAACTACAACCTGTTCGCGCTGTGGGAGCACGCCTCGCTCGGCAAGGGCAGCGCAGAGCCCGATGCGCACGGCGGCCAGAAAGCCGGCGGCACCGACTACTACGCGCTCGGTGTGCGGGTTTCGTCGAATGCGGACAGCATCGGCTTCCTCACCGAAATCAACATCGGCTACCGCCGCTTCCATGCGCTGTGGTCGGACGGCAGCGAGCTCCAGCTCACCAACGCGCCCTTCGAGTTCCGCATCGGCATCGGTGCGGACATCCGCATCAGCCGCGGTTTCTCGCTCTCGCCGATGGTCACGCTGGGCGCGGGTGGCTTCGGCACCGTCAAGCGCATCGGCCCGAACGGCGCGAAACAAGCGGTCGACCCGCCCGTCGACGAGACCGGCGGCCATGCCTGGGCCACGCTGCAGCTCGGCGGGCACTTCGACATCGCGGGCAGCAAGGACTAGTCGTCGCAGAGGATGCTCTCGGCCCGTTCGAGCTGTGCCTCGACGGCTGCGATGAGGGCGGGGCGCAGGGCGCGCACGGCACCGGCGCGATGACTGATGGCGTTCTTCTCGCCTTCGCCGAGCTCCGCCATCGCGCGCCCCCCGTACTCGTCGACCACGAACAGCGGGTCGTAGCCGAATCCGCCGCTGCCCCGCGGCGTGCGCGCGATACGTCCGTCGCAGCGACCCTCCGCGAATTCAACGTCCGCATTCCACGGGCTCGCCAGCGCCAGTACACAACGGAAGCGCGCGCCGCGCGCCTCTTCGTTGATCTCCTCCAGCTCGCGCAGCAGTGCAGCGTTGTTCTCCGCGTCGGTAGCGCGGTTGTGCGCGAAGCGAGCCGTGCGCACTCCGGGGCGACCGCCCAACGCGTCCACCTCCAGCCCGCTGTCGTCGGCCAGCGACAGCATGCGCGTCAGCCGGCACGCGTCCCGCGCCTTCTGCTCGGCGTTGCCTTCGAAAGTGTCGGCATCCTCCGCCAGCGAAACGTCGCCGACCACGTCGTGGACGCTCACCAGCTCGATGGGCAGGTCACCCAGGAGCGAACGCAGCTCGGCGAGCTTCCCCTCGTTCGAGGTGGCGAGCACGACGGTCAGCACGCGGGGCATGGCGCCTCGCATACTAGCTTCTAGCTGTTGGCCGTTCGCGGATAGCTGTCGGGCACCGCGCTACCTCCGCAGATCGCGACAAAATGCCACGCTTCATGGACAATATCGTGGCATTTTGCCACGCACCGTGCGCCCGAGCGGGCCCCAGCTAGCGACTCTCGAGTGGCAGATGGATGCGGAAGCGTGTCCCGCGCTCGGGCCGGCTCTCGCACGCGATGCGCCCGCCGTGCGCTTCGACGATCTGTCGCGTGATGGCGAGGCCGAGCCCGGTGCCGTGGCCCTTGGTGGTGAAGAACGGCTCGAAGAGCTTCGCCCGCGTGCCCTCGTCCATACCCGCCCCCTCGTCGTCCACGACGATGTCAACGCCGTCGTCGCTCCCTTCGACCGACACCTGGACAATCCCGCCCTCGGCCATCGCCTCGCGCGCGTTGCGGAGCAGGTTGAACAGCGCCTGCTTCAGCTGCGCTTCGTCGACGCGCACGCTGGGCAGGTCGGGGCTGATGTCGATCCGCGTCTCTACTCCGTGGCGCTCCAGATCGCGGCGCATGAAGTCGGATGCCTCGCTCACTACTTCGCCGAGATCCTCTTCCTCGAGACGCGGCGGCTGATGGCGCGCGACAGACAGGTACTGCTCGCTCAGCTGCGTCAGGCGCTCCACTTCGTTCTTGATGGCCTTGACCAGCTGACGCCCCTCGCTCTCGTCGCTGCCGAGCTCCTCCTCGAGCAGCTCGACGTTGAGACCGATGGACGAGAGGGGATTGCGGATCTCGTGCGTGACGTGCGCGGCCATCTTGCCGATCGTCGCCAGTCGTTCGGTAGCGAGCAGCTGCTCGTTGGCGCGTGCGATGGCGCTGACCATGCTCTCGAACGTCACCGCCAGCTCGCCGAGCTCGTCGTTGGAAGCCACGACGGGCCGCGGAGTCAGGTCACCCTGCGCCACGGCCTTGGCCCGCTCGGTCACGGCCTGGAGCGGCGCCAGCAGCCGCCGCGCGTACAGCGCCATGCCCACGCCAACCAGCGCTGCGAACGCGCATAATGCGATGAGCAGCTGGATAGCGCGGCGCTCCCGCGCGCGAGCCGCGTCGAGCAGGGAATCCACGTTGCGCTGAACGCGTGCTTCAAGAGTGCTCAGGCGGCGTTTGCCGTTTGAACCGCGCTTGACGAGATCATCGCGCATGTGTTCGGCGCGCTTCTGGTCACCCTGGTCGAGGGCGTCGAAGAGCTGGGCAAGGCGTTCGCGGTCTCCCTCGAGGTATTTCTCGATGTTGGTCGTCTGGGTCAGAAGCTCGTGACCCGTGGCTCGCACCGACGCATCGTCCGACTTGCTGAACGCCCGGGCGATCGCCGCACGCACTTCGCCGAACATCTGCGGGCGGAAGCGCTGGGCGAGGTCGAACCAGACGCGCTTGTCCGCGGGATTGCGGATGGTGGTGATGTGATTGAGCTGCGTGTTCCAGGTGTCCTGGTTCGCCACGAGATCGCGTAGCGCGAGTGCCAGCGGCAGATATCCGGAGCGCATCAAATCCGCTTCGCGCGAGGCGTTGCGCAGCGCGATCACGCTCCAGCCGGCCGCAACGGCAAACGCGATGGTCACGATGGCATAGGAGAGCAGCACGCGCGCAGCGACCGTACGCCGCGGTCGGGAAGCTGCTCTGTCAGCCATGAGCTTCGAGACTCTGGCGGATCAAGCTCGCCAGATCGATCGCATCGGCACCGCCCGAGCGCAGGCGCTTCAGGCTCGAAGCACAGGCGGTGACGATGCTGCCCCCGCCCTGCTCCTCGTGCTCGGAGACGCGGTCGGCGGCGATCGCCTGCGACACGTCCGGCATGCTGACCGGCAGCAGTCCACCGCCGCCCGAGCAGGCCGCGGCGCCGCGTCGGCGCGCGAATTCTTCCGGAGCGTGCCCGAGGAGGCGACCGAGCACGGCTCGCGGCTCTTCGTAGCGGCCGAGACCGCGGCCGAGTTGACAGGGGTCGTGCCAGCGCAGCGTCTTTCCCTCCAGCGAGGGCAGACGCGCCAGGCGTCCGAGGTGACGCACGGCGAGATCGACCAGCAGGGTCGGCTTCCTGTCCTGGAAGGTCATGGCGCAGCCGGGATCGACCACGAAAAGCTCCTGTGCACCGGCAATGCGAGCTCTCCAGACGACCACGCACGGCTTCGAATCCCTTGCGATCGCCGGCGGCAAGCAGGGGCAGCCCGCAACAGCCGTCGACCAGCCGCACGTCTCCGGCGAGCCGGGCCACGGCGGTCACGGCGTCGCGCGCTTCATCCGGCAACGAGCGCACGTACGCACATCCGACGAGCAGCGCCCGGGGAGAGCGCGCATCCACTCCGGGCAGCCCGCGCAGCGCGTCGAGCCCTGCCTGGAGCTCCGCATCGCGCTCGCGCTGCCGCTCCGCCGAGCGCACCACGGCCCCGGGCGCGACGCCGGCGGCGAAGAAGTCGCCGCGCGCGTCGGCGAGCGTGTCGGCGACGGGATTCTTGTGATCGCAGTTCTCGCGGCAGTTGTGGCAACCCGTGCAAGCCCAGGCGACGGCAGCGTGCGCCGCATCGGCGGGCACGTCGCCTCGCGCAGCGAACCAGGAAAGGCTCATCTTTCCCCACGGCGTGAGCGTGTCGCGCGGTTCGGCGTTCGAGACGGGGCACGCCGCGCGGCACAGCTTCGGGCAGTAGCCGCAGGTCTCGAGCTCCTTTTCGCGCCCGTCGAGCAGAGACAGATGCCGGGACTCGCTCATTGTGACTTCTGCGCCGGCCCTTTCGTCGCGCTCTTGCGCCCGGCCGACGGCGCGCGTGCTGGAGCATGCTGGGCGCGCTCGGGGCCGGGGCGCCGCCGTTCCGGCTGGGGTAGCCTCAGCTCGAAAGCCGCGCCGGAGTTGGAAGAGCTGACCTCGATGCGGCCATCGTGCTCCTCGGCGATCTTCTTGACGATGGCGAGACCGAGCCCCGTACCCCCTTCCTTGCCGGCGGTCACGAACGACTGGAACAGCCTCCCCTCGATTTCCACGGGAATGCCGGGGCCCGTGTCCGCCACGCGGATCACGAGCTCGCTGTCCTGCATGCCCGCGCTGATCGTCAGCTTGCCGCCAGCGCCTGACATGGCCTCGATGGCATTGCGGGCTAGATTGTGGATCGCACGCGCCATGCGCCCCTCGTCGAAACGCGCGACGACCTTGGTGTCCACTTCCATCTCGAGCTCGATGGCGCGGCCTTCCAGCTCGTGACCGAGGTGGCGCACAATGTCGGCGAAGAACTTCTTCAGGTACACCTTGCGGATGAAGACGTTGCGCTCGCCGCGGGCGAACTCCAGCACTTCGCGCTGCATCGCGGTCAAGAGATCGAACTGCTTGAGGATTTCCTCCGTGTACTCCGACCGTTGCGACGCATTGTCGGCATCCTGCATCAGCTGCACGTAGCCGCTGATCACGGTCATCGGCGTCTTGAAGTCGTGAATCACCTGCGACAATAGCCTTCCAATCGTGGTGAGGCGCTCGCCGCGTTCGCGCGCCTGGCTGGCGCGGAACAGCCGCACGGCCGTCGACACGTTGGCGCTGACGAGTCTCAGAAGCGAGACGTCCTCGTCGGTAAACGGACGGCCTCCGCGCTTGGAAAAGAGTCCGATGGCTCCGAGCGCGTCGTCCTCGCCTTCGAGCGGCAGCGCCAGCACGGAGTCCACGGGGAACGTGTAGTCCCCCTCGACGCGCTGGTGCCAGCGCGGATCCTGCGTGGCCCCCTGCACCTGCAACGGGCCCTGCTGCTCCATCGCGATCGCCAGGAACCCCTCGCCGGACTTGACGCCCTTGCGCAAGAGCTCGCCGGAGTCGCCGGTGTCGAGGATGTACTGGACGAGATCGCGGGTCTCCTCCTCCGCCAGGAGCAATCCGGCGCCCCGCGCCTCGCAGGCGCCCGCCACCTGCCCCAGCACGGCCTTGGCCAGGGTCTCCAGGGAGCCGGCGCGGGCGGTCGCGCGTTCCAGGTCGAACAGGAGCTCGAGATCGCGCAGCCGCCGTTCGAGCTGCTCCTTGGTCTCGAGCAGCTGCTTGTTCTTCTGGGTCAGCGACAGGAAGAGCCGGGAGTTGTCGATGGCCACAGCGGCCTGCGTGCTGAGTGCGAGCAGGGTCGCCTCGTCCTCGGCGCTGAACTCCTCGCCCTCGAGCTTGTTCAGCACCTGGACCACGCCGATGGTTCGACCCAGGTGGTTCTTCAGCGGCGCAACCAGCATGTTCCGCGTGCGATAACCGGTCAGGACGTCCCACTCGGGCTCGAAGCGCTGGTCGGTGTAGGCGTCCTTGACCCGGATCGGCTTGCCGGTCTGGGCCACACTGCCGGCGATGCCGTGGCCCACCTTCAGCCGGATGGAGCGCACCTGCTGCCCCACCACGATGCGGCTCAGGAGCTCGCCGTGCTCCTCGTCCAGCAGGTACAGCGTGGCGCGGTCCGCCTCGAGCAGCTCGGTGACCTTGCCCAGGATGAGCTCCAGCAGATCGTCGAGGTCGAGCGTGGTACCGAGCGCGTTGCCGACCTCCCGCAGCGCCCGCGAGATGCGCTCCTCGCGGGCCAGAGCCACTTCCAGCTCCCGCACGCGGCGCTCCAATTGCGCGGACCTGGATTCGGCTGCGGCCACGCGTCGATCGAAACACGGACGGGCCCCCGGATCCACCGGCCGCCGGTTGCCGAGCGGGCCAGGGTTCGGTAACAAGACCGCAGAATGGCTCTCAAGCAGCTCCAGCTCGTGGTGCGTGGTCGCGTCCAGGGTGTGTACTTCCGCGCCGCGACGCAGCGTGAAGCCCGTCGGCTCGGGGTCAGCGGCTGGGTGAAGAACCGCAGCGACGGCTCCGTGGAGATCCTTGCCGAAGGCGAGGAAGTCGCCATCCGCGAGCTGTACGGCTGGGCCCAGAAGGGCCCGAGCGCGGCGCGCGTGGACCGCGTGGACACGCGCTGGAGGAGCTTCACGGGCGAGTTCGCCGAGTTCCGCATCGTCGACTAGCCCGCCGTCCGGGAGTGGTACACACGCACTTCCGGCCGATTGGCCGACACTGGTCGCCGGGGACCGGGGAAGTGGAGCCAGCACTGCCGTGCTAAGGCGTCGCGTGATGAGGCCGGCCTGGCTCGTGTCGTTGGTGATCCTGGCGCTGCTGTCCGGAGTGACGCGCGCCCGGGCCGACGCCCCGCCAGCGGGCTCCACGGCCGCCGAGGCCGGCGTGCCGAGCCAGCCGTCCGCCCTGCCGCCTCTGCCCAAGGTGCCCGGCGTCGAGCTGCCGAAGCCAGAAAAGCAGGAGCTCGCCGACCTCGATGCGCTGCTGTCGAGGCTGCAGGCCAAGGACAGCATGGTGCGCGACCAGGCGGTCAAGGAGATCCTGGAGGTCCGGCCGCGGCTCGTGCCGGCCATCGCGGAGCGCCTCGATTCCATCGCGGACAAGGCAGACCGCGACGAGATGAAGCACCTCCTGCACGGCATCCGGCGCACGGCGCGCAAGGAGCTGCGAGAAAAGATGCGCGCGGCCGGCGAGAAGGGCCGGATCAAGACGCCGGACTATCTGGAGATGGTCGCCGAGCACGCCAAGTCGGACTCGCCGACCTGGCGGAACCTGGTTTCGGTGCTCGGCATGAGCCGCATGCTGGTGCACATCGCCAGCGTGGACGCGGTGCGCGTCCTGATCGACGTGTACGTCCGCTTCGGCGAGTTCATGCGCGTCGACACGCAGCTGCAGCTGGAAAAGCTGGGCGACAAGGCGGTCGCGGCGCTGATCGAGGCGCGCCGGCACCCGGCGAAGAAGATCGCGCACTGGGCCGACCGCGAGCTCGACATGATGGGCAAGGCGATCCCGAGCGAAGCGATCCGCACGGACGACTACGAAGTGCTGGCCGACGTGCTGCGTGCGTACGGCCGCGTGCGCGATCCCGACGCGGCGCGCATGGTGATCTCGTTCGCCAACTCCGAGCGCGCGCAGGTGCGCATAGCCGCGCGGCAGGCGGTCGCGATGATGGGGGAGGTCGCCAACTGGCAACTGCGGGACACCTACGAGACCATCGTCGGCGACAAGCCGCCGCGTGACTGGGGCTGGAAGCGCACTGCGCGCGAGCTCTTCGGACGCTTCGACCGGCAGCGGCTGGCCCGGGTGTACCACCTGTACGACGAGGGCATGGCGGCCTACCGCGCCGGGCACCTCGACGCGATGCGCGCGAGCTTCAACAAGGTGCTCGCACAGAGCCCCATGTTCGAGCACCGCAGCGACATGCTGCAGGGGTATCTGGCGTTCGCGAAGAAGTACGCGGACAAGCACCCGGCAGAAGCGCTCGACGCCGCGCGCCGCGCCGAGCGACTGGCACCGGATGATGCCGCCGCAAAACCAATCAAGAGCCTGCGCCTGGCGCTCGAAGGGGAACGCCTGCTCGGTCGGGGAGTCGCCGACCAGACGCTGTTCCGCCGCGCGCTGGAGCTGGACTCATCCAACGCCCGCGCGCGGGACGGGCTTGCCCGCATCCAGCACGGCGAGCTCGACAAGCACGGCAAGGACAGGCGCTATTCGGCCGCCGGCGCCATCGGGCTTGCTGCGCTGGTTGCCATTGCGTTCATTGGCCTCTGGCGACCGCGACGCCAAGCGAAAGCCTCCACGCCGGGCGACGACCCCGAAAGCGGCGAGGGCGATCCGGAACCCGTACGCGACGACGCAACGCCGGACGAGCCCGAGCCCGAGCAGGAAGAGCGCAACGAGGCGGACCCGGACGAGCCCGAGCAGGGAGAACGCGACGAAGCGGACCCGGACGAGCCCGAGCAGTCCGCCTGACGCTCCCCGCTACTCCTTCTTCGCGGGCTTCTTCTCGGCCTTGGCTTCGGCCTTCTCGGGCTTGGCTTCAGCCTTCTCGGCCTTGGCTTCGGCCTTCGCGGGCTTCTTCTCGGCCTTGGCTTCGGCCTTCGCGGGCTTCTTCTCGGCCTTGGCTTCAGCCTTCTCGGCCTTCTTCTCGGCCTTGGCTTCAGCCTTCTCGGCCTTGGCTTCAGCCTTCTCGGCCTTGGCTTCAGCCTTCTCGGCCTTGGCTTCAGCCTTCTCGGCCTTCTTTCCGCCCTTGGGCTGAGGGCCCTCGACCAGCTCGATGATCGACAACGGTGCGTTGTCGCCACGACGGCGGCCGAGCTTGATGATGCGCGTGTAGCCGCCCGGCCGGTCCTGGTAGCGCTTGGCCAGATCGACGAAGACCTTCTCGATGAGGTCGACCTTGCGACTCTCCTGGCCGTCCTGCACCACGGCGAAGCGGCGCAGGAAGCGCGCCATCTGCCGCTGCGCTGCCTGCCGCCTCGCACGGTCGGCCACGCTCAGCTTGTCGTGCGGCGTGTAGGCGACTGCGCCAAGCCTGACGGCTCGCGTGATCATCCGCTCGGCCACACGCCTGAGCTCCTTGGCCTTGGCGTCGGTCGTTTCAATGCGCTCGTGAGCGACGAGATTCGCCGTCAACGCGCGCAGCATCGCCCTGCGGTGGCTGGTGTTGCGGCCGAACTGGCGGCCTGCTTTGCGATGTCGCATCGTCGTGCTCCTCGACAGGCTCCGGTCAGCCCTGGGCCTGCTGCTGCTTCCAGCGCTCCAGCATCTGCGGCCAGTTGTCGAACTTCATGCCCAGGCTGAGCCCCATCGTCCCGAGGATCTCCTTGATCTCCTTGAGCGACTTGCGGCCGAAGTTCTTGGTCTTGAGCATGTCCTGCTCGGTCTTCTGCACCAGCTCGCCGATGAGCGTGATGTTGGCGTTCTGCAGGCAGTTGGCCGAACGCACCGAGAGCTCGAGCTCGTCCACCGAACGGAACAGGTTCTCGTTCAGCGGCTCCTCCTCGGAGCCGGGAGCCTGGTAGGTGGCCTCCTCGGTCTCCTCGAAGTTGATCCAGATGGAGAGCTGCTCCTTGAGGATCTTCGCGGCAAAGGCGACGGCGTCGGCCGGCTTGACCGCCCCGTTCGTCCACACCTCGAGCACGAGCTTGTCGTAGTCCGTCACCTGCCCGACGCGCGCGTTCTGCACGGTGTAGTTCACCTTGCGGATGGGCGAAAACAGGGCATCGATCGGAATCGTGCCGATCGGCATCGTCGGGCTCTTGTTGCGCTCGGCGGGCACGTAGCCACGGCCCGACGTTGATCGTCAGATCCATCGACAGCGGGCCCTTCTTGTCCAGCGTAGCGACGGAGTGGTCCGGGTTCAGTACCCTGAGGCCATCTACGACCTGGATGTCACCCGCGGTGACCGGGCCGGGGCCTTCCTTCTCGAGACGCACGTTGTACGTCTTCGGGTTCTCCGCCTTGAACACGACCTCCTTCAGGTTGAGGATGATGTCCGTCACATCCTCGACCACGTCGGCGATGGTCGTGAACTCGTGCAGCGCGCCGTCGAGGCGTACGGCCGTGATGGCGGCACCCTGGAGCGAAGCCAGAAGCACGCGGCGAAGCGAGTTGCCCACGGTGATGCCGAACCCCCGCTCGAGCGGCTCGCACGTGAACTTGCCGTAGAAATCCGTCGCGCTGTCGGGATCGAGGTGGATCGCCTTGGGGCGGATCAGCTCCCGCCAGTTACGGCTCATCATCTGCGTGACCATGTGCTTGTCTCCTTTTCGCCGGGGGTTCGCGCGGCCGTCCCGAGCGTGTTGGGGAACCCGCTCCCCGTTCACGCCCCGCGGCCTGCCCGCGTTGTCTTCTGGCGAGACCCGGAAAGCCCGGGCCTGGAAATGCTACCTGGAGTAGTACTCGACGACGTACTGCTCGCGAACCATCGGCTCGTTGAGCTCGTCGCGAACCGGCATCGACTTGAAGACGCCCGAGAAGTTTTCCTTGTCGACCTCGAGCCAGCTGGGCCGCGGCCGGTTGTCGGCCGACGCCATGGCGGCCTGGACGAAAGCCGATCTTGCGGCTCTTCTCGCGGACCTCGATCTTGTCCTCGGGCAGCACGCGATAGCTCGGGATGTTGACGCGCTTGCCGTTGACCAGCACATGGTTGTGCCGCACCAGCTGCCGGCCCTGGGCGCGCGTGGCGGCGAAGCCCATGCGGTGCACGATGTTGTCGAGACGACGCTCGAGCAGACCGAGCATCTCCTCGCCGGTACGGCCCTTCAGGCCGGAAGCCTGACCGTAGTAGCTGCGGAACTGGCGCTCGAGCAGACCGTAGATGCGGCGCATCTTCTGCTTCTCGCGCAGGCGCAGGCCGTACTCGCTCATCTTGATGCGACCCTGGCCGTGCTGTCCGGGCGGGTACGGGCGGCGCGTGACCGCGCACTTCTCGCTGAAGCAGCGATCACCCTTCAGGTAGAGCTTGATGCCTTCGCGGCGGCAGAGCTTGCAAACGGGACCAATATAGCGTGCCATCTTTTCTCTCTCAGACGCGGCGGCGCTTGGGCGGGCGGCAACCGTTGTGAGGAATCGGGGTCACGTCGCGGATCAGCGTGACCTTGAAGCCGGTCTGCTGCAGTGCACGAAGCGCGCTCTCGCGGCCCGCGCCGGGACCCTTCACGAACACCGCCACCGAGCGCATGCCGTGCTCCATCGCGCGGCGCGCTGCTTCTTCGGCCGCGAGCTGGGCGGCGAAGGGCGTGCTCTTGCGCGAACCCTTGAAGCCGCGTGCGCCGGCGCTCGCCCACGAGACGGTGTTGCCGTTCACGTCGGTGATCGTGACGATGGTGTTGTTGAAGGTGGACTTGATGTGGGCGATGCCGGCGCCGATGTTCTTGCGGACGACCTTCTTGGTGCTGCGCTTCTTCGTGGCTGCCATGATGCGATACTCGAGTGCTCGGGGTTGTCCGTTCGACTACTTGCGGCGGGCCATCACGCCCTTGCGCGGGCCCTTGCGGGTGCGCGCGTTGGTGTGCGTGCGCTGACCGTTGACCGGCAGGCCCTTGCGGTGACGGAGGCCGCGGTAGCAGCCGAGGTCCATCAGGCGCTTGATGTTCTGCTGCACCTCGCGGCGCAGGTCGCCTTCGACCTTCACGCTCGCGTCGATGGTGTCGCGGATCGCCTTCACGTCGGCGTCGCTCAGCTCGTCGACCTTGCGGTCCTCGGGGATGTTGGCCTTCTTGCAGATCATCATGGCCGTCGCGTCACCGATACCGAAGATGTACGGCAGGGCGAAACGGATGGCCTTGCGGCGGGGCAGGTCGACTCCAGCGATGCGTGCCATTTGCTAGTCCTCTTCCTCAGCCCTGGCGCTGCTTGTGGCGCGGGTTCTCGCAGATCACGCGCACGATGCCGCGGCGCTTGATGACCTTGCACTTGTCGCAGATTTTCTTGACGCTGGGACGGACCTTCATGACTGCTGCCTTCTCTGTGTCTCTGAGAGCTTGCTTCGTTGAATCTGGCCCCGACCGGGGTCGTGCGGGGAAAGCTCTGACGTTCTACCTGGCACCCCGAGATGAGCCGGACGATTGCGTGGCGAAGTGCTGGGGCGAGGCTGGCGCGGACGGTTCGGCCGTCGTCGAGACGCACCCGGTACATGGCCTTGGGCAACACCTCTTCAATCACGCCTGCTCTGTCCGTCACATCCGCCCTTGGCCTCCTCGTGTTGTGTCTAGCTCTTCCAGAGCCTTTGAAAATGCGTTCGGTCACTTCGGCCGGAGTTCCCACGCCGTCGATGCGACGTAGCAGCCCGGCCTTCTCGTAGAACGGCAGCAGGGCTGCCGTCATCGCGTCGTATTCCTCGCAGACGCTTTCTGACCGTCTCCTCCTGATCGTCGGCTCGATGCTCGAGCTCGGCGTCCGGGGGCGGAGGATTGTACTTGAGGTGATAGATCTGTCCAGTCCGAATGTCCGTCCGGCGCAGCGTGGCCCGCTCGATGAGCAGTTCGTGCGGTACGTCGATCTGCAGGGCGGACTCGAGCGGCGTGCCGCGCGCGTCGAGCAGCTTCCCCAGCGCCTCGGCCTGGGGCACCGTGCGCGGAAACCCATCGAGAATAAAGCCCTTCTCGGCGTCCGTCCTGGTCCAGGCGCTCGTCGACCAGACCAATCACGACCTCGTCGGGCACGAGCTTGCCCTCGCGACATGTACTGTTTCGGCCTTCTGGCCGAGCTCGGTCCCGGCTGTCTTGGCCGCCCGCAGCATGTCCCCGGTGCTGATCTTGGGCACGCCGTAGCGTTCGCACAGCAGCTTCGCCTGGGTTCCCTTGCCGCTCGCCGGCGGCCCTAGCAGCACGATCCTCATCCGCTGGCCTCCCCCGCTCTGTCATGCCGGCCGCCGACCGCTCAGACCGCGTGGCACGCGGGCCGGTCAGGCCCTCGTAGCTGCGCGTGATGAGGTGCGCCTCGATCTGGGTAACCGTCTCGAGCGCGACGCCTACGATGATCATCAGGCTGGTGCCGCCGAACCGGAACGGCACGCGCAGGGCCGCCGTGATGAGCGTGGGGACGACGCAGATGGCGGCCACGTAGAGCGAACCACCCACGGTGATCCGCGTCAGTACGCGGTCGATGTACTCGGCCGTCTGCCTGCCCGGACGGATGCCAGGAATGTTCGCCTGCTGCTTCTTCAGGTTGTCCGCGACCTCCACGGGCTGGAAGGTCACCGCCGTGTAGAAGAAGCAGAAGAAGATGATGAGCAGCGCGTACAGCGTGTGGAAGACCCAGTCGCCCCGGTTCAGGATCGAGCTGAAGGTCTGCATGCCCGGCACGTTGAAGTTGGCGAGCGTGGCCGGGAACATGAGGAGGCTCGAGGCGAAGATCGGCGGGATCATGCTCGCCATGTTCACCTTGAGCGGCAGATGCGCGGTCTGCCCACCGTAGATACGCCGCCCGACTTGCCGCCGGGCGTACTGGATCGGGATCTCGCGCTGCGCCTGCTCGAAGAAGACGACGATGGCGACGCTCACCGCGAGCACGAGCACCACCATCGTGATCGTGAGCGGCTTCACCTGGCCGGCATTCTGACTGGAAGTAGTTGACGATGCCAGTCGGGATCCTGCTGACGATGCTGGCGAAGATGATCAGCGAGATGCCGTTGCCGACGCCGTGCTCGGTGGCCTGCTCGCCCAACCACATGATGAGCGCGGTGCCCGTGGTGAGCGTGACCATCGTCATCAGGCGGAATCCCCAACCGGGATGCGCCACGACGTCGCCGAAGCGCCCGCCACCCATGTCCGAGTTGTTGAGCCCCTCGAGGTACATCGCGACGCCGAACGACTGGAAGGCGCTCAGGACGATCGTGCCGTAGCGCGTCCACTGCTCGAGCTTGCGGCGCCCGGCTTCGCCTTCCTTGCGCATCTCCTCGACCTGCTTCGACACCATCCCGAGTAGCTGCAGGATGATGCTGGCCGAGATGTACGGCATGATGCCGAGCGCGAAGATCGACAGGTTCGCGAGCGCGCCGCCCGAGAAGAGATTGAACAGGCCGAGCAGGCCCTTGCTGGCCTGCCACGATGTGGCGCATGACAGTGCGGTCCACACCCGGCGTGGTGATGAACACGCCGACCCGGTAGATCGCGAGGATGCCGAGAGTGAACGCGATGCGCCGGCGCAGCTCCGGCACCTTGGCAATGTTCGAGAACCCGCCTGATACGGCCATGACCGGCCCTTCGCTTAGCTAGCGGACTCTTCGGATGTGGGCTTCTGCGCGACGACCACCGCTTTGCCGCCGGCCTTCTCGATCTTCACGAGAGCCGACTTGCTGAAGCCGTGCGCGCTGACTTCGAGCTTCTTCGTGAGCTCGCCGTCGCCGAGGATCTTGATGCGCACGCCCCGCCCCTGGACCAGCCGCTCGCTCCTGAGCGCCGCCTCGTCGACCGTGGAGCCGGCGTCGAAGCGCTCGAGGTCGCCGACGTTGATGGCAACCGTCTTGATCGGGAAGGGCACGCGGAAGCCGCGCTTCGGTAGGCGTCGCTGCATCGGCGTCTGACCACCCTGGAAATGCAGCTTGTTGATGTTGCCGCCGGAACGAGCCTTCTGGCCCTTCTGGCCGCGCCCACCCGTCTTGCCGAGACCGCTGCCCGTGCCGCGCCCCATGCGCTTTTCGGACTGCCGGGCACCGGCCGGAGGAGCCAGGCGGGACAGGATGTCGCTCATGACTTCTTCTCCTGCACCTCGACGAGATGCATCACCTTCTTGATCATGCCGCGGAACGACGGCGTGTTGTCGACCGTGACACTGGAGCCCGGTCCCCTGAGGCCAAGCCCTTTGAGGACACGACGCTGCGGATGCGGACGCCCGATCTCACTGACGACCTGGCGGACCTCCAGCTTGACGGCATTCATGACATGCCCCCAGGTTCGGTGGAGGCGACGATCGATGACGCCGCTGTGGCCTTGGCGGAGACCTTCGCCACCGGGTAGTCCGCGGCCACGTCTTCGACGTTCAGCCCGCGCGCGGAGGCGACAGTCTCGGGACCACGCAACGCCTTGAGTGCAGCGACGGTCGCGTTGACGACGTTGTGCTTGTTCGACGAGCCCAGGCACTTGCTCAGGATGTCCTGGATGCCAGCGGACTCGACCACCGCGCGGACAGGACCGCCAGCGATGACGCCCGTACCCGGAGCAGCGGGCCTGAGCAGGACCTTGCCTGCCCCGAACTGGCCCACCACCGTGTGCGGCACCGTCGCGCCGATCATCGGCACCTTGAACAGGTTCTTGCGAGCCTGGTCGTTGCCCTTGCGGATGGCTTCCGGAACCTCGTTGGCCTTGCCGAGCCCGACGCCGACATGGCCGGCCTCATCGCCCACGACCACGAGCGCCGAGAAGCTGAAGCGACGGCCACCCTTCACCACCTTGGCAACGCGGTTGATGTGGATGACGCGCTCCTTGAGCTTTTCCTCGTCCAACTGATCGAATGCCATCATTGACTCCTGGGGGTCTCCGACGTGCCGCTGCGGTCGCAGCAGCACGGTTCAGAACTGGAGACCGGCCTCCCGCGCAGCGTCGGCCAGAGCCTTCACGCGCCCGTGATAGAGGTAACCATTGCGGTCGAACACCACCTTGTCGACCTTCTTCTCGAGACAGATCTTCGCGATCAGGGCGCCGACCTTCTTGGCAGCGTCCATCTTCTTGTCGCCGTCGAGCGTTCCCTTGAGGTCGCGCGACAACGTGCAAGCGGCAGCAATCGTCTGCCCGGCGACGTCGTCGACGACCTGGGCGTAGATATGCCGCGAGCTCTTGAACACACTCAGACGCGGACGCTCGTCCGTGCCCGAGATCTTGTTGCGGATGCGGAGCTTGCGCCGCTTACGACCGGTTAGCGCTTTCATCGCTTCTCTCCGTGACCTACTTGCGGCCCTTGCCGGCCTTGCCCGCCTTGCGACGGATCTGCTCTCCGCGGTAGCGGACTCCCTTGCCACCATACGGCTCAGGCGGCCTGAGACTGCGCAACGAGGCAGCCACCTGACCGAGCCGGGCCTTGTCGGCCGAGCTCAGTACCAGCACCGCGCCCTTCGAGTCGCCCGGAACGACGGCCGAGACCCCTTCGGGCAGGGCGTACGCACTGGGATGCGAGAGCCCGAGCTGCAGCGTGATGGTGCGCCCCTTGACCTCTGCGCGGTAGCCGGTACCGACCAGCTCGAGCGTGCGCTCGTAGCCTTCCGCGGCGCCCTTGACCATGCTGGCCAGGAGTGCGCGCCCCAGCCCCTGCAGCCGGATCGCGTCGCGTCCCTTTGCCGAGCTCTGCACGCTGAGCACGTCACCCTCGCGGGTGATGCTGATGCTGCCCGGCAGCTCCTGCGACAGCTTGCCCTTCGGGCCCTGCACGTCGACCTTGCTGCCACTGATGTTGACGGTAACCCCCTTGGGCACCGGTACCGGGCGCTTGCCGATGCGCGATTGCTTGCGCACGGGCGTGCTTGTCTGCGTTTCGGCCGACATCACCAGACCTCACACAAGAGTTCGCCGCCGACCTTCTTCTGGCGGGCTTCCTTGTCCGTCATCAGACCGCGGGAGGTGCTCAGGATGGAGACGCCCAGACCACTGAGCACCCGCGGGATCTCGTCGTGGCGCACGTAGACGCGACGCCCCGGGCGGGAAACCCTTTTCAGCCCGATGAAAGCCGCGCCGCGCTCACGCCCGTACTTGAGCGTGATCGTAATGGTCTGGCGCCTCTGCGGGCCCCATTCCTCGGTGCGCACGTCGGCGATGAAGCCTTCCTGCTTGAGGATCTCGGCGATCGCCTTCTTCATCTTGCTCGCCGGGACGTGGGTGGTCTCGTGGCGAGCCATGGCCGCATTGCGGATGCGGGACAACATGTCGGCAACGGGATCGGTCATCATGGGATCACCAACTCGCCTTCGTCACGCCGGGGAGCTCGCCCTTGAGTGCCAGCTGACGCATGCATATGCGGCACAGCTTGAAGTCGCGGTACACACCCCGCGACCGACCGCACACATGGCAGCGGTTGACCACGCGGGTCGAGAACTTGGGAGGACGATTCATCTTCGCCCATTGCGATGCACGTGCCATCGATTCAGCTCCTGAAAGGCATCCCGAGGCCGCCGAGTAGCGCCTTGGCCTCGTCGTTCGTCCCAGCCGAGGTGACGAAAGTAATGTTCATGCCCTTGATCATGTCGACCTTGTCGAAGTCGATCTCCGGAAACACGATCTGCTCCTTGAGACCCAGGGTGTAGTTGCCCGCGCCGTCGAAGGCCTTGGGGCTGGTACCGCGGAAGTCACGCACGCGCGGAAGGCTGAGCGTGACCAGTCGGTCGAGGAACTCCCACATGCGCTCGCGCCTGAGCGTCACCTTGACGCCGATAGGCATGTTCTCGCGCAGCTTGAATGTGGCGATCGACTTGCGGGCGCGCGTCACGATCGGCTTCTGGCCGGTGATGGCTGCCATCTCCTGCACTGCCGAATCGATGATCTTCGGGTTGGCGACCGCCTCACCGAGGCCCATGTTGACCACGATCTTCTGAAGCCGTGGCACCTGCATCGGGTTCTTGTACCCGAAGCGCTTCATGAGCGACGGCACGACTTCCGCCTTGTACTTGTCGCGAAGCCGCGGCTCCACTGTGTGTTCTGCGTCTGCCATGACTAATCCTGGGACGGCGAGATCTCCGCCCCGCCCCTGACGGCGATGCGCGTCTTCTCGGTGCCTTCGTTCTGGTGACGAACGCGGGTCCGCTTGCCCGATTCCGGATCCACCGGCATGACCTTGCTCGCGTGAAGGGGCGCCTCGACCTCGAGGATCCCGCCAGGGCGGTCCGGTGTGGCGCGGATGTGGCGCTTCACCATGTTCACGCCCTCGACCACCACGGCGTTCTTTTCCGTGAGCACGCGGCTGATGCGCCCGCGCTTGCCCTTGTCGTTGCCGCGGATGACCACGACATCGTCGCCGACCCTCAGCCTTTCCATCACAGCACCTCCGGTGCCAGCGAGATGATCTTCATGAACCGCTTGCCGCGCAGCTCGCGAGCCACGGGCCCGAAAATGCGGGTGCCCACCGGCTCCATCTGCGCGTTGATCAACACAGCGCTGTTCTCGTCGAACTTGATGTAGCTGCCGTCGGGGCGGCGATGCTCGCGCTTGGTGCGGACGACCACTGCCTTGGCGGTGTCGCCCTTCTTCACCTTGCTGTTCGGCAGGGCTTCCTTGACGCTCACGACGATGATGTCGCCGAGATGTGCGTAGCGACGCCGCGACCCGCCCAGCACCTTGATGCACTGGACGACCTTCGCGCCGGAGTTGTCCGCGACGGCAAGAACGGACTCTGCCTGGATCATTTCAGCTCAGCTCCTGCACGGCGCGCTCGATGAGCCGGGTGACCATCCACCGCTTGTTCTTCGAGACGGGACGGTGCTCGAGGATCTCGACCCGGTCGCCTACGCGGTACTCGTTCTTTTCGTCGTGCGCCTTGTACTTGCGGCGGACGCGGACGTACTTCTTGTACATCGGGTCCATTTTGTAGCGGACCACCTCGACCATGACCGTCTTGTCCATCTTGTTGCTGGACACGCGGCCAATGAGCGCACGGCGGCGGACCGGTCGCGTCCTTTCTGCCTCGGCTGCGTCGCTCATGACTCGTCTCCTTGTTCACCCGCGGCCGCCTCGAGCTTGCGCCCATGGAGGATCAGCTCGATGCGGGAGATATCCTTCCGCGATTTATCGATCAGGCTCGTGTCATCGAGCTGGTTCGTGAAGTTCTTCATCCGGTAGGAGAAGAGATCCTTCTTGATCATCGACTTCAGCTCGACGAGATCCTCCGTCGAGCGCTCGCGCAGATCCTTGGCCTTCATCACAGCTCTCCCCGCACGAGGAACTTGGTGTGGATGGGAAGCTTTGCGGACGCGAGCGTGAAAGCCTCGCGAGCGAGCTTCTCGGGCACGCCCGAGATCTCGAACAGCACGCGACCGGGCTTCACGACGGCAACCCAGCCCTCGACGGCGCCCTTGCCGCTACCCATGCGGACTTCGAGCGGCTTCTTGGTGATCGGCTTGTCGGGGAAGATGCGGATCCACAGCTTGCCCTGGCGCTTGACGTGGCGCTGGATGGCCATACGGCTCGCCTCGATCTGGCGGGCGGTGATGTGGCTGTGATCGATCGCCTGTAGCGCGAAATCGCCGAAGGACACGTCGCTGCCACGCCAGGCAACGCCGCGGTTCTTGCCCTTCTGCATCTTCCGGAACTTGGTGCGCTTCGGGGAAAGCATGACTCACTCGTTCGGGATGCGGCGGGCCTTGCGCTGAAGGACCTCGCCTTTGAAAATCCAGACCTTGATGCCGATGCTGCCCTGGGTGGTGCGGGCCTCGGCGAGACCAAAGTCGACATCCGCGCGCAGGGTGTGCAGCGGGACGCGACCCTCGCGGTACGTCTCGACGCGCCCCATCTCGGAGCCGCCCAGACGACCGGCGCAGCGGATGCGCACGCCCTTGGCGCCGAACTTCATGGCCGTCGACAGCGCCTTCTTCATTGCGCGACGGAAAGCGATGCGCCGCTCGAGCTGCGTGGCGATGTTCTCGGCGACGAGCTGCGCGTTGGTCTCGGCCTTGCGCACTTCCTGCACGTCGATGAACACCTCGTTGTCGGTGAACGACTGCACGCCGGCGAAACGGGTTTCGCCCTTGGCTGCGCTGTCGAGGTTACCGCTCTTGAGGATCTCGATGCCCTTGCCACCCTTGCCGATCACCATGCCGGGGCGAGCCGTGTAGACGATGACCTTCGCCTTGTTTGCAGCGCGCTCGACCTCCACGCTCGCGACGTTCGCGTTGTAGAGGTAGTCCTTGACCGCGCGCTTGATGCGAATGTCCTCGTGCAGCCACTTGGTGTACTGCTTGTCCTCGTACCACTTGCTGGTCCACGTCTTGATGACGCCGAGGCGAAAGCCGTACGGATGCGTCTTCTGTCCCATGTCGCCGTGTTCTCCGCTCGCTGCGCGCTAGCGCTGATCGAGCTCGATGTGGATGTGGCTGATGCCCTTGGTTACACGCGTGGCGCGGCCCATCGCGCGCGGACGCCAGCGGCGCATGTGCGCATCGGGCGCCTTGTCTACCGTGGCCTTGCTGACGAACAGCTCGTCCACGTCGACATCGGGGCGTTTGGAGCGCGCGTTCGCGATGGCACTCGCGATCAGCTTCTTGACGAAGGGCGCGCCCGCCTTCGGGGTGAAGTCCAGAAGCTGGAGAGCTTCCGACGCATCACGCCCGCGGACGAGGTTGACGATCATGCGCGCTTTGCGCGGACTGATCCTCTGGTACTTAGCTTTTGCCTGGCTGATCATCGCGACAGTTTCCTTTGCTGGACCCGTCGTCCCCCGAGGCGGCGAATCCGCTGCCCCGGCAACCGTCATTCCGGCAGCTGCCGCGGCAGAAAAACAATGGCGGCCCCGAGGGGCCGCGCCGCGCGCCGCCTACCGGGGCGGCTGTCGCCGCCCGCCCCGCCGACAATGCCGGTACGGGAAGGGCGCCGAAAAAGGGGACCGCTTACTAGCAAAGGGGGACCGGCTGCGCAAGCGGCGCGAAGCGACTTCGCCTTGTTTTCGCGCTACTGCTCATCCGTACCCCGATCGCCATTCCAGTGTCGACGCAATTGCGGCCGGGTCGGGCGGGGGCTCGCCCGGCGCTGCATCGATCGACCGCGGGGACCGTCGAACCTGGACGGGCTCGCGCCCACCGGGCGGGAGCTAGCACCCCTGGACTTCTTGATGGGAGGGCCTTTCGCATGCGCATGAACCTCGAACGCTTCCTGGCGACGACAGCGATACTTGCGGTGGCGGCTGCAGCAGGCGCCGGCTGCGTCGTCAACCAGACCGTGACGCCGGGCAACGACGCCGGCACCGGCGGCTCGGGCGGCGGCAGCGCGGGTAGCGGCGGCAGCGCGGGCAGCGGCGGCAGCGCGGGCACGGCGGCGGCAGCGCGGGCAGCGGCGGCAGCGCGGGCAGCGGCGGCAGCGCGGGCAGCGGCGGCAGCGCGGGCAGCGGCGGCAGCGCGGGCAGCGGCGGCAGCGCGGGCAGCGGCGGCAGCGCGGGCAGCGGCGGCAGCGGCGGCAGCGCGGGCAGCGGCGGAGCCGGTGGTACGGGCGGGGCCGATGGCGGCGCCTGCCTGGGCGACACCAGCACGAGCGACGCCGGCACCATTCCGCAGAACGCCTGCGACAGCCTGCCGTACGCGAGCACGACCTGCAGCGTCGACGGCGGCTCGACGATCCCCATCGCGCTCGACTTCTGCCAGCGGATGCAGAAGCACGCGCGTGCTGGCGTGTTCGAGGCGTTCGAGAACTGCCTCGCGAACATCACGGGCGACGCCTGCAACGACGCGGCCCGCGCCACCGACGTGCAGAAGTGCATCGACCAGGTGTTCCCCCAGGCCTGCGTCGCTCCGCCCTTCGCCTACGACGGCGGCTCGGTGAGCTGCGCCGACGTGGCTGGCTCCTGCAACGGGATCAGCGAAGCCCAGTGCAACGCCGCGATCAGCGCGTACGATGCCACGACGCGCGAGGACATCTACTACTGCTACGACGGCCAGACGACGACGACGCCGAACACCGGCGACTGCGCGACGGACTTCGTGGACTGCGCGTACTACATCGACGACTATCTGTAGGCGGCCAACCGGAGGCGGCGCTCGGTGACTGGACCGGTGCGCCGTCCGCAGATCCGGTGACCTGCGAGCAAGCCTAGCGCTTGCCCTTGCCCTTCTTGTCGCCCGCGTGACCGTGGAACGTCCGGGTCGGAGCGAACTCGCCCAGCTTGTGCCCGACCATGTTCTCGGTAACGAACACCGGCACGAACTTGCGGCCGTTGTGGACGGCGAAGGTGAGCCCCACTGCTTCCGGGAAGATCGTGGAACGGCGCGACCAGGTCTTGATGACCTTCTTTGAACCCGAGGACCGGGCGTCCTCGATCTTCTTGAACAGGTGGCCGTCGATGAACGGGCCCTTGTTGATACTACGCGCCATTGGTCACTTCGCCTTCCGCTTCTTGACGATCATGGAATCGGTGCGCTTGTTGTTGCGCGTCTTCATGCCCTTGGCGAGCTTGCCCCAGGGCGAGCACGGGTGACGGCCACCGCTAGTGCGGCCTTCGCCGCCGCCCATCGGATGATCGACGGGGTTCATGGTGACGCCGCGGTTGTGCGGGCGCCGGCCGAGCCAGCGGGCACGCCCGGCCTTGCCGAGCTTGATGTTCTGGTGCTCGATGTTGGAAACCTGTCCAATGGTCGCCCGGCACAGCACGTGGATGCGCCGCACCTCGCCGCTGGGCAGCTTGACCTGGGCGTAGTCGCCGTCCTTGGCCATGAGCTGGGCGGCGACGCCGGCCGAACGGACCAGCTGTCCACCCTTGCCCCGCTTCATCTCGATGTTGTGGATCGTCGTGCCTGCGGGGATGTCGTGCAAGCGCCAGGCAGTTGCCGGGGCGGATGTCCGCTTCGCGGCTCGAGATGATCTCGTCGCCCTGCTTGAGCCCGTCGGGAGCCAGGATGTAGCGCTTCTCGCCGTCGGCATAGTGGAGCAGAGCGATGCGTGCGGTGCGGTTCGGGTCGTACTCGATGTGAGCAACCTTCGCCGGCACGCCGATCTTGTTCCGCTTGAAGTCGATGATGCGATAGCGCTTCTTGTGACCGCCGCCGCGGAAGCGGCTGGTCACCCGTCCGTAGTTGTTGCGCCCGCCGGTGCTGGACTTGGCGTCCAGCAGCTTGCGCAGCGGCTTGTCGGTCGTGATGTCCGCGAAGTCGCTGCAGGTGTAGAAGCGGCGACCCGCCGATGTCGGCTTGAAGGCCCGGATACCCATCGGTCTACTCCTCGGATTCCTCGAAGAACTGGATGTCGTCGCCCGTACGCAGCGTGACGATCGCCTTCTTCCAGTTACGTCGCTTGGCCAGACGGCGTCCCATGCGCTTGCGCTTGCCGCGCTGCACGAGTGTGTTCACGTCGGTGACCTTGACATCGAATAGCGTCTCGACCGCGTCGCGGATCTGCATCTTGTTGGCTTCGGGCGCGACCTCGAACACGACCTGGTTGTTTTCTTTGAGGCGGGAAGCCTTCTCGGTCAGCGCGATCGGGCGCTTGATGATGTGCTCGGGATTCATGACTTCTCTCCCAGGCAGCGGGCCTCGAGCGCCTTGGCGGCATCCTTCGACACGACCAGATGGTCGTGACGCAGGAGGTCGTAGACGTTGACGCCTTCGGGCGGCAGGAACTGGTTGTCGCTCATGTTGCGGATCGACAGCCTGAGCGTCTCGTTGCCCTTGTCGTCGACCACCAGCACCTTCGTGGGCGCCTGGAGCGTCGACAGCACACTGGCGAGCTTCTTGGTCTTGATCTCGCCGAGGTCGATGTTCTCGACCACGGTCAGACGACCTTCCTTGAGCATCAAGCTCAAGGCGCTCTTCAGGGCACCGATGCGCACGCGGCGCGGCGGCCGGTAGCTCCAGTCCTGCGGCTTCGGGGGATGGGCCCGCCCGCCGCCGACGAAGATCGGCGCGCGGATGGAACCGTGACGCGCGCGACCTGTGCCCTTCTGCCGGTAGATCTTCTTGCTCGAACCGCGCACTGCGGCGCGCTCCTTGCCGGCACGGGTGCCTGCGCGACGCGATGCGAGCTGCGCAGTGACCACTTCGTGGAAGAGGTGTTCCTTGACCTCGGCGGCAAATACCTCGTCCGCCAGGTCCACCTCGCCCACCTTTTCGCGCTTGAGGTTGAAAACGTTGACCTTCGCCATGGAGCCCTCTTCAGCTCTTGATTTCGACGTCGACGCCAGCGGACAGATCGAGCTTCATCAGCGCGTCGAGCGTCTGCGGGGTCGGCTCGAGGATATCGATGAGGCGCTTGTGCGTGCGGACCTCGAACTGCTCGCGCGACTTCTTGTCGACGTGCGGTCCGCGCAGCACGGTGTAACGGCGAATCGACGTCGGCAGCGGGATTGGCCCCGCCACCCGCGCGCCGGTACGCCGCGCTGTCTCGACAATGTCGGTCGTCGACTTGTCGAGCAGCTGATGGTCGAACGCCTTCAGGCGGATTCGAATCTTGGTCGCATCAGGCATCGCTACACTTTGCTTTCTCCAGGGGGGGACGAGAGCGGCCGGCACGTGGCGAACACTGCCAGCCGACACCCGGCGCGTTCGCCTACTCGATGATCTTGGTGACCACTCCGGCGCCGACGGTCTTGCCGCCCTCGCGGATGGCGAAGCGCATCTGCTCCTCCAGCGCGACGCTCGTGATGAGTTCCACCTCGACCGTCACGTTGTCGCCCGGCATCACCATCTTGATGCCCTCGGGCAGCTTCACCGAGCCCGTCACGTCCGTCGTCCGGATGTAGAACTGCGGCCGGTAGTTCGTGAAGAACGGAGTGTGGCGCCCACCCTCCTCCTTCTTGAGCACGTAGACCTCGCCCATGAACTTCTTGTGCGGGTGGATGCTGCCGGGCTTGGCCAGAACCTGGCCGCGCTCCACGCCCTCCTTGTCCACGCCACGCAGCAGGCAGCCGACGTTGTCGCCCGCCTGGCCCTCGTCCAGCTGCTTGCGGAACATCTCCACGCCCGTCACCACCGTCTTCTCCTTCTTGTCGAAGCCGATGATCTCCACCTCGTCGTTGACGTGGACAACGCCGCGCTCGATGCGGCCCGTCGCCACCGTGCCGCGGCCCTTGATCGAGAACACGTCCTCGACCGCCATCAGGAACGGCTTGTCCGTCTCGCGCTGCGGCTCCGGAATCTCCGTGTCCAGTGCGTCCAGAAGATCCTTGATCGTCTTTTCCCACTTCTCGTCGCCGTTCAGCGCGGGAAGTGCAGCACCACGAACGATCGCCGCGTTGTCGCCGTCGAACTGGTACTTCGACAGAAGCTCACGGACCTCCATCTCCACCAGGTCCAGCATCTCCTCGTCTTCAACCGCGTCACACTTGTTCAAGAACACCACGATGTGGTTCAGGCCCACCTGACGCGCCAGAAGCACGTGCTCACGGGTCTGCGGCATCACGCTGTCCAGCGCGCTCACCACCAGGATCGCGCCGTCCATCTGCGCGGCTCCCGTGATCATGTTCTTGATGTAGTCCGCGTGACCCGGGCAATCCACGTGCGCGTAGTGGCGCTTGTCCGTCGAGTACTCCACGTGGCTCGCGGCGATCGTCACCGTCTTCGTCTCGTCACGGACGATGCCGCCCTTCGCGATGTCCGCGTACTTGATCTCGTTCGCGAGACCCGCCTTCGACTGCACCTTCACCAGCGCTGCCGTCAGCGTCGTCTTGCCGTGGTCGATGTGACCGATCGTCCCCACGTTGATGTGGGGCTTCGAGCGTACGAATTTCTCCTTGGCCATCGGATCCTCTCTTCTCTCAGCTGCCGCGGACCTTCGCGACGATCTCTTCCTGAACAGAACTGGGCACGGGCTCGTAGTGGGCGAACTGCATCGTGTACGTTGCGCGCCCCTGGGTCTTGCTGCGGAGGTCGGTCGCGTAGCCGAACATCGTGGCCAGCGGGACCTCCGCCGCGATCACCTGCATCGCGCCGCGCTGGTGCATGCCCTGCACACGGCCGCGGCGGGAGTTGAGGTCGCCGATGACGTCGCCCATGTTGGCTTCCGGCGTCACGACCTCGACCTCCATCACCGGCTCCAGGATGTGGAGGCCGGCTTTCTTCGCACCGTCCTGGAACGCCATCGAACCGGCGATCTCGAATGCCGGGCCCGACGAGTCCACCTCGTGGTAGCTGCCGAAGATCAGCTTCACCTTGAGGTCGGTCATCGGATAGCCGGCGAGCACGCCGCGGCCCATCGCGTCACGGATGCCCTTCTCCACCGACGGGATGAACTCCTTCGGGATGATGCCGCCGACGATGCCGTTCTCGAAGACGTAGCCGGTGCCACGCTCGCCGGGCTCCATCTCGATCTTCACGTGGCCGTACTGGCCGTGACCGCCCGTCTGCCTGACGAACTTCGCCTCGGACGTGATCGCCTTGGCGACGGCCTCGCGGTAGGCCACCTCGGGCTTGCCCACGTTCGCCTCGACCTTGAACTCACGCTTGAGGCGGTCGACGATGATCTCGAGGTGCAACTCGCCCATTCCGGCGATGATCGTCTGCCCCGTTTCCTCGTTCGTGAACGTCCTGAACGAGGGGTCCTCGTAGGCCAGCTTCTGCAGGCTGATACCCAGCTTGTCGAGGTCCGCCTGCGTCTTCGGCTCGATCGCGATCGAGATGACCGGATCGGGGAAGGTCATCTTCTCGAGCACGATCGGCGCCTTCTCGTCGCACAGCGTGTCGCCCGTGCGCGTGTCGCGAAGGCCCACAGCGGCGTAGATGTTGCCCGCGTAGCACTCCTTGAGCTCCTCGCGCTTGTTCGCGTGCATGCGCAGGATGCGGCCGATACGCTCGCGCTTGCCGCGCGTGGCGTTCAGCACGCTGGTGCCGCTGTTCAGCGTTCCGGAGTAGACGCGGAAGAACGTCAGGTTGCCGACGTAGGGGTCGTTGGCGATCTTGAAGGCGAGCGCGGCGAACGGCGCGTTGTCGTCCGCCTTGCGCATCTCCTTCTTCTCGTCGTTGTCGGGCAGCGTGCCTTCCACCGCCTGGACCTCGAGCGGCGAGGGCAGGTAGTTGACGACGGCGTCGAGCAGGAGCTGCACGCCCTTGTTCTTGAATGCGGAACCGCACAGAACGGGCACGAACTTGAAGGTCGTGGCCGCCTTGCGGATCGCCGCGTGGATCTGCTCCTCGGTGACGGCGTCGAGGTCGCCCTCGAGGAACTTCTCCATGATGTGATCGTCGACATCCGCACAGGCCTCGATCAGCTGCTCGCGCAGCTCGTGGCACTTGTCTGCCATGTCGGCCGGGATGTCCTGCCACTCGAAGCGCGCGCCAAGCGACTCGTTGTCGAAGATGGCCGCCTTCATCCGGATCAGGTCGACCATGCCGCGAAGCTGATCCTCCTGCCCCACCGGCCACTGGATCGGCACCGGGATGCAGCCGAGGCGCTCCCTCATCGAGTCCAGATTCATCTGGAAGTCCGCGCCGAGCTTGTCCATCTTGTTGACGAACGCGATGCGCGGCACCTTGTAGCGGTCGGCCTGGCGCCAGACCGTCTCGCTCTGCGGCTCGACGCCGTTGCCGCCGTCGAACACCGCCACGGCACCGTCGAGCACGCGCAAGCTGCGCTCGACCTCGATCGTGAAGTCGACGTGGCCGGGCGTGTCGATGATGTTGATACGGTTCTTCTTTCCCCCGTAGGGGCCGGATTCGGGCGTCCAGAAGCAGTTGGTCGCGGCACTCGTGATCGTGATGCCGCGCTCCTGCTCCTGCGCCATCCAGTCCATGGTGGCGGCGCCTTCGTGCACCTCGCCGATCTTGTGCGTGATGCCGGTGTAGAAGAGGACGCGCTCGGTTACCGTCGTCTTGCCGGCATCGATGTGGGCCATGATGCCGATGTTGCGGGTGCGCTCGAGTGGAAGTTCACGGGCCATGTTGGTCTCTTGATTTCCGGAAAGGTCCTGTTCGGGGGCGTCACAGACGAAACCCCCTCCGGCTTCCAGCTCCCCGTCGTTTTCGGGGGCTTCTTCATTCCGGAAGGGGTGTCGGGGTACGTCGAGCCGTCTCATCGACGGGACGCCAGAGGCGCCTTTCGCGTAACCCGATCCTATGTCGTCGCCAGCATTGCTGTCCTGGTTGACTCCGTGCTGCTTCGTCCCTTTGGAAAAATCGAGCTGCCGCCGCTACCAGCGGTAGTGCGCGAACGCCTTGTTCGCGTCGGCCATCTTGTGCGTGTCGTCCTTCTTCTTCACCGCGTTGCCGCGCAGCTGCGCTGCGTCGACGAGCTCGGCTGCGAGGCGCTCCCGCATCGTCTTCTCGCCGCGGTTGCGCGAGTACTGCACGAGCCAACGCATCCCGAGCGCGACCCTCCGCTCCGGCCGGACCTCGACAGGCACCTGGTAGGTGGCACCGCCGACGCGCCGGCTCTTGACCTCGAGCTTCGGCTTCACGTTGTCGAGAGCCTTGCGGAACACCTCGAGCGGGTCTTCCTTGAAGCGCGAGTTGATGATGTCGAACGCGCCGTAGAGGATACCCTCGGCGACTGATTTCTTGCCGTCGAGCATCAAGGAGTTGGTGAACTTCGCCACCAGCTTGTCCTTGTACTTCGGGTCGGGAGTGATCTTCCGCTTGGGAACGTCGCGCCTGCGGGGCATCGCTGTTTCCTCTTACTGCTTGGGGCGCTTGACGCCGTACTTGGAACGCTTGCGGTTACGGTTGGCCTTGTTGGTGCTGCTAGGCCCTGCGGCGCCGGAGGCGTCGAGCGTCCCGCGCACAACGTGATAGCGGACACCGGGGAGGTCCTTCACGCGGCCTCCGCGGATGAGCACGACGCTGTGCTCCTGAAGGTTGTGACCCTCGCCCGGAATGTAGCTCGTGACCTCCATGCCGTTGGTCAGACGCACGCGGCACACCTTGCGAAGAGCCGAGTTCGGCTTCTTCGGTGTGGTCGTATACACGCGCACGCACACGCCGCGCTTCTGCGGGCATGCGCGCAGCGCGGGAGACGCCGTCTTTACGTTGATGGCGCGTCGGCCTGAGCGGATGAGCTGCTGGATCGTCGGCATGGGATCGCGGAAATGTGGGAGGTGCCCGGTTTTGGGGGAACGGGAGGGTAGCCGGAGGGCAGTTCATGTCAAGGGAAGGTTTCCGGGCCCCCGCTCCGGCGGCCCTCGGGCGCCCCGCCCTGGCCCTGCGCTACTCCTTGGCCACCTTGGTCTCGAGGATCTGGACGGCCTTCTTGAACACGGGCTGGTCGGGGTGCGCGGCGGCCAGCGCCCGGTATTTCTTTAGCGCTTCCTTGTAGTTACCCGCCGCGACCGCATCCACTGCCAGGCGTTCCGGGCTCTTGCCTTCGTGTGAGCCGGCTTTCTGGGGCTTGCCCGGCGACGGTGGGGGCGCGGTGGAGGCAGACGCGGTGGGCGCGACCGCAGACGGCGCCGACGAGGAGCGCGGCTTGGCGGGAGCAGCGCTGGGCGACGTTGATGCCATAGCCGCGACCGACTTGGCCGAAGCAGCACTCGGCGACGGCCCTGTCGCCGAATTCTGCTCGGGTTGCCCGCCCATCAGGCTGAACGTCGCAATGAACACGAGCGGAAGCAGCACCAGGGCGACCTTCTGCGGGACCGATGCTTCCCGCCATGCTTTCAGGCCCTGGGCCTTGAGCTTCTGCAGGGTCTCCCCGGCACCGCCGGGCTGGGTCTGCTTTCCGCCGGGCCCGGGTGCGGCACCGAGGGGCTGCCCGTGCTGTACGACGAAACCCGGCGGCATCGGCGCGCCCGGCGGCATCGGTGCGCCCGGCGGCATCGGCGCGCCCGGCGGCATCGGCGCGCCGGCAAGCATGGGAGTGCCCGCAGCGGGAGGAACGAAGGGCGCTCGACGAGTGGTCGGCTCCTGGCTGCTGGAAGCGAGGGATGGGTGTGCGGGCGACGCGCCGCCGGGCGCAGGCTGTCCGGCGGCCGGTACGGGCTGAGCAGGCACCCGCGCCTGTACGGGAGCGTAGCGGGTCCGCTCGCTTTCCGGCGGGGGCTCCGCAGCCGGAGGCTGGGGCCGCGCTGCGCCCTGCCGCTGCAGAAGCTGGTCGGGTCGCTGCACGACGGTCGCCTCGGAGTCGGGCGGGCTTTCCGGCGCGGCGGCGGGGGCACTGCCCGCCGCTGGCCCAGGAGACAACACCGCGCCCTTGGGCCTCCGCCGGACCGAGGTCGGCACCGGCTGGAAGTGGGTCTTCTCGTCTTCCTCGGGGACGGCCACCTCGGCATGGGGCGTGGGAGCTTCCTGCCCCGCACGATGCGAGCTCGGTCCACGCAGGGCGAGCTTCGCGCCGCCGATGTGGATGTTCATGGGAACGTCGACGGGCTCCCAGTCGGCTCCGACGCTGCGCCCCGCCATGGTCACCGGCGCTCCCTCCACACTGGCAACGAACAGGGTCGTCCCGTCGAAATAGAGATAGGCGTGCACGTCGGCGACGCCGTCAGCCCTGACCACCCAGGAGGCAGCCGCGCCTACGCTGAACGGCTGCACGGGAGTTCCTGGTGTAAGGTCGACGCGCTGCCGTTCTGATTCCCCGGCCCGGACCTCGATACGCAGATTAGTGCTCACGTTCGCGCTCGTACGCCTCGCGCCGCTCGGCTGCCTCGTACACGGCGCGAGGCAGCTCGACTCCGTGCTCGCGAAGTTGCTCCATGCACTCGGGAAGTATACCCGTAGGCGCCAGATCGCTCACGATCTCGCCGCCGGGCCCCATCCCCTGGTAATTCCGCACGAAGATGTCCTGCAGCCGGTAGCGGCTGGCCTCGAGGTCGAAGCCCAGCACCTCGGTGATGTGGGTAATCTTGCGCGAGCCGTCCTGCAGGCGGGACACCTGGACGACAAGGTTCACTCCCGAACCGATCTGCGAGCGCATGGCCACGAGCGGCATCTCGATATCGCTCATCATGCACATGGTTTCGAGACGCGTCAGCGTGTCTCGGGGATAGGTAGCGTGCAGGGTTCCCATACAGCCGCCATGACCGCTGGTCATCGCCTGGACGATGTCGAGCGCCTCGCCCCCGCGGATCTCGCCTATCACCAGGCGATCGGGTCGCATGCGCAGCGTCGCCCTGAACAGATCGCGGATGCTCACGCCACCCTTGCCACGCGGATCCGGCGGGCGCGCTTCCATCTGGACCACGTGCTGCCGCTGCAGCTGGACCTCCTGCGAGTCCTCGATGACCACCACCCGCTCGCCTTCGGGCACATAGGAGGACAGCGCGTTGAGCATGGACGTCTTACCGCTGCCCGTCCCGCCGGCGATGATGATGTTCAACTTCGCCACGACGAAGGCCTGCAGCGCCGCCGCTGCGTCCTCGGTGAGCGCTCCGAAGCCCATCAAGCGCTCGACGGTCAGGGTTTCCTTGAAGAAGCGGCGGATCGAGATGTAGGGGCCGTCGGGAGCCGCCGGCGGCAGCACGGCCTGGACGCGCGAGCCGTCGGGTAGCCGCGCTTCGAGAATGGGGCGTTCCTCGTCGGCGAACTTGCCGACGAACTGCGCCACATTGCGCAGGACGGAGATGAGTGCGTCGCGGCCTTCGAACTTCGCGTCCGTCAGCTCCAGACGGCCGCCCTTCTCGATGAAGACCTGCGACGGCCCGTTGATCATGATCTCGCTCACCTTCGGATCGTCCAGAAACGGACGGATGGGAGCGAAGAACTGGAGGAGTGTCTCCTCGTAGACCTCACGCGGGATCACGGTACCCTCTTGAGCAGCGACGCGCGGGCTTCCTCGGCGTGCGGCCCCTTCGGAGCCAGCTTGAGGTACTGCCTGAAATGGTAGTCCGCCTTGACCCAGTCCTGGTCCGAATCGCGGAGCAGCACCGCCAGGGAGTAGTGGGCCTGCGCGTGTTTCGGGTTGGTGACGAGCACCTGCTGGTACTCGTCGCGGGCCTTGCCGGTTTCGCCGATTGCTGCGTAGAGCGTGCCGACGAGATAGCGCAATCTGTAGTCCAGCGGGTTCTTCTGGAGGTAGTTGTTCCCGACATCGATCGCCACGCGATACCGCTGACTGCTCACGTAGGTCTGCAGGAGCAGCGGCAGCACCGTCTTCGAGTCGGCCCCGTTGTCGAGAGCGGCCGAGAAGTACTGCGCGGCGCGGTTGTAGTCGCCCATCTCGGCGAACAGCTTGCCGCGCTCGACGAGCTTGTCGGGCTTCTGGTCGCGGCGCACGGTCCTCTGCGCGGCTTCGAAGCGCTGGGCCGGCGTCTGCACGCAGCAGGGCAGCGCTGGAATCAGCACGAAGGCGGCGAGCCGGACCGCACGTCTCATTGCTTGTTCCCGAGCTTGAGACGCAGCTTGCGGTCCAGGTTCGAGAGCCACGTCACGTAGGCATTCTGCTGCCCATCGGTAAAGGCGAGCAGGACGCGCACTTCTTCCTGCACCGTCGGCCAGTCCTGGATGCTCAAGGCATGCTCGAGCCGCACCCGGTGCGTGCGATAGTCGTTCGAGATCTCCTGCTTCAGTTTGCTGGCCAGCTTGCCGTAGGCATCGGCGACCTGCGGCTTGTTTGCCACACGGAAACAGGCCGAGGCTTCTTCGTAGAGCGAAACAGCCTTCACGCCGTCCTGCACATGGAAGGGGCGCCGTTCGTTCTTGGCGTCGGCCAGCACCGCCCGGTCGCGCGCCAGCGACAGCGCCTGTTCGGGCGACGACTGCGGACAGTGCGGCGCGCTCTTGCTCCACAGCGCGGTCGCCTGGACAGGCTTGACCTGCTGGTTTCCGCCGCCGTTGTCGGTGAACAGCATGTACAGCGCGACGGGGAAGAACACCGCCGCCATGATGTAGATGATCGGGCTGGACTTTTCCTGCTTCTTCTTGACGACGTTCGCGCCTTCGCCGAGCTCGGCAGCAGCCACCCAGATCCGCGTCTGTCCGACGCCCAGCACGGAGTCGGGGGCGACCTGTGTGCGCGTGAACGGGGACTCGTTGATGGTGGGCGCGGGCTGGAAGCTGCGCGCCTCGGCGACGAGCCCGACCGGCGCCGCCTCGATCATGATGTTCTCGACGGCAGCCTGATCGAGCGGCAAGCGGATGTCGCAGTGCCCGCCACTACCGACCAGCGCGCGGTCGCCCTCGACGGACATCTCGACCACGCGACCGTCGGCATGCTGGATCCGGAACTTCAGCCCTTGCATCGAATTGCTAGCCTAGAACTTTCGAGATGCTCAGCATGATCGGACCCATGATGAGCAGCATGATACAGAAAAATAGCAGGAAAAGCGGCCCTACCATGGCCACGCCCGCCTTGGCGGCGGCCTCTTCTGCTTTGGTGGATCGACGCATGCGGGAAACGCCCGCCTGGATCTGCAGCACCTCGGCCACGGGATTGCCGCGCTCTTCGGCCTGGACCACGGCGTTGACGAACTCGCCCACCGATTCGGTCGGAACCCGCTCGGCGAATGCCATCAACACGTTCCGGCGCGTCTTGCCGAGCCCGAGCTCCTGCAGCATGCGCCCGAACTCCTCGACCAGCGCGTCGTCGGGGTCGCTCGACTTCTCTACGACCTGACGCATCGCTCCGGGGAAGTCCTGACCAGCGCTCATCGACAGAGCCAGGAGATCTATCGCGTAGGGTAGCCCGCGATTGATCTGCTTGAAGCGACGATCGACCTCGCTGGCGACCGTCAAGTAGGGCAGAGCCGCACCGATCGGTCCGACGATGAGGACCATGATGACCCCCGTGCCCGTGAGCTTGCCCGCGACCGCACCGAAGACGAGGCCGCCAGCAAACGAGAGCAAGCTGAGCGCCACGTACTCGTCCGGCGTGAGCCCCAGGTAGTCACCGGCCAGCTCGAGCTGCCGCGAGGCCCGCGCGCGGAAATTTTCGCTCAGAACGCCGCTGACGCGCACCCCCAGCCACCGCACCAGCGGCTCGATCTGCTGCCAGGCCGGGTTGTTCTCGAACGCTCTCTGCCGCTTGAGCCCGCGCATACCGAGGCGACTCGCGACACGCGTGGGAGCGCTCGCCATGGCATACACCACCTCGAGAATGGCGATGCTGATGGCGCCGACGAAAGCGTAGCGGAAGGCCTCGTAGCCCACCGTCATAGGTCCACCGAAAGAACCTTCCGGGCCAGGAGTATCGAGGCCACCCAGCAGCCTCCCGCGACCAGCGCGATGACCCAACCGATGACCGACTCGTTCAACGGGTCGAAGTAGCCCGGCTTGATCGAGTTGACGGCCCACGCGAGCAGGAAGGGGAATACCGCAAGCACCCACGCCTGGGCCCGCCCTTCTGCCGTCTTGGACTTCACCACGCCTTCGAGGCGGGCCATTTCTCTGAGCGTGGACGACGTCGTCTCGAGGATGTGCGGCAGATCGCCACCCACCTGGCGGCCGATCAACACCGCCGAGAGTGCGGAGTCGAGCTGCTTGCAGCCGACGCGCCCGGCCATGTTCAGGAGCGCCTGGTCGAGCGTGCTGCCGACGCGCATCTCTTTCGTGGCGAGGCCCACTTCCTCTTTCAGCGGCGAAGGCAGGAGCTGCTGGACCGAGATGAACGCGTTGGCGATGCTGGGCGTGGCCTTGAGCGCGTTGGCGAGCGCGGTCAGAAAGCCGTCGAGCTGCTGCTCGATCGCCTCCACCCGCTGCTTGCGCCGGCGCTCGATGTACCAGGGCGGGATGGCGATAACGAAGAGCAGGCACAACCACCACATGGGCAGATCAACGGTAATCGTCGCCGCCAGCACCAGGAACACGCCGGCGAGCTGGCCCAACGCGATGTTCCGCCCCGGCATGAAGATGAACATCGAGCGCAACTTGCTCTCGAGCCGGTGGCAGTACCGGGTCCAGTAGCGCATGACCAGGCTCTGCGGCGAAGAGACCACCGAGAACGAGAGCACGAACAGCGCGAGCGCCGCGACGCCGAGGCCCCCCCACTTCATCATCGTCTCGTTGATCGCCATCCCCGCTCCTACATGTACGCTTCGCCCCGCCGCACGAGCCCCATCACGATGAAATCGTTCAGGAACGACGGCAGATAGCCGGTAGCGCGGAACGAACCGAGCACCTCGCCCTTCGGACCCGTGCCGGTGCGCACGAACTCGAACAGCGGCAATAGCTCGATCTGTCCCTCTTCGTCGATGCCGACCACCTCGCTCACGGCGGTCACGCGCCGGGTACCGTCGGCGAACCTGGACTGCTGCACGATGAGGTGCACGCTCGCCGCTATCTGCTCGCGGATGGCACGCGAAGGCAGGTCCACCCCGGCCATCAGCGCCAGGGTCTCGAGTCGCGCGAGCGCTTCTTCGGGCGAGTTCGCGTGGGTGGTCGTCAAGGAACCGTCGTGGCCCGTGTTCATGGCCTGCAGCATGTCGAGCGCCTCGCCGCCGCGGCACTCGCCGACCACGATGCGATCGGGCCGCATGCGCATCGCGTTCTTCAACAGGTCGCGGATGCTGTATTCGCCTTTGCCTTCCATGTTCGCGGGCCGCGTCTCGAGCGACACCACGTGAGGCTGCCCGAGCTGCAGCTCCGCCGCGTCCTCGATCGTGACGATGCGCTCGTCCGGCGGAATCGAGTTGGACAGCACGTTCAGGAGCGTCGTCTTTCCGCTGCCGGTGCCCCCCGAGATGATGATGTTCTTCTTGGCCACGACGGCACGGCTCAGGAAACGCCCCATGCTCTCGTTGATCGAGCCGTACTTGTAGAGCAGTTCGAGCGTCAGAGGCGTCTTGGCGAACTTGCGGATCGTGATGCACGAGCCCCGGAGGGCGATCGGGCGGATCACGGCGTTGACGCGGGAGCCGTCTTTCAGGCGCGCGTCGACGAGCGGCGAGGACTCATCGATGCGGCGACCGAGCGGCGTGACGATGCGCTCGATCACCGCTCGCACCCTCTCGTCGTCGGTGAATTTCGCGTCGGTGAGGATGATCCTGCCGTTCTGTTCGACGTAGATGGTGTCCGCGTCGATGACCATGATCTCCGACACGGTCTCGTCGGCGATGAAGCGCTCGAGCGGACCGAGCCCCAGCGCCTCGTCGGCCAGCTCGCCCACCAACCGGGCGCGGTCGACGCTCGGTGGAATGCGCGGGCCGAGCAGATCGATGATCCGGCGCAGCGCGGCCAGCACCTTCGGCCGCATCGACGGGTCGTCGAAGTTGTCCGGGTTCATCGTGGCGAGATCGAGGTGCTCGAGCAGCAGCCGGTGGATCTCGCGGCGCAGCTCGATGTCCGCCTTGCGCTGCTCGTCGGTCGGCGAGGTGCGGGCGGCCGGCTTCGGCTTGGGCGCCTCTGCCGGGGCTGCGGTCGGCGGCGCGGCATGGGCAGGCCCCCCAGGAGGCGGCCGCGGGGGCGAATAGCCGGGCGGCGCGTGGGGCGGCGCATAGACCGCCTGACCCTGTTGTTGCACTCTCGGCCGGGCGGGTGAGTCGCCGCCCTGGGGCGCCGCCGGCGGAGGTCGCACCGAGCGGTGCTGGGGCGCGGGCAAGGGTGCGGGCTCGGGCAGACGCGCGGCGCCCACTGGTTGTATGTGCAGGGTGAAGTTGCCCACCACCACCGGCGTTCCGAACGGAACGTCGAGCGCGTTCTTCCTGAGCAGCTGTCCGCCGGCCAGCGTGCCGTTGGTGGAGCGGTCCTCGATACGCATGGACGCCGCCCCGACCTGGACGACAGCGTGATGCCGTGACACGAGGTCGCTCTCGAGACGCAATACACTCGCTGCGTCGCGCCCGATGGTCACCGGGCCATTGGCCGTGAGCCGCTCTGCGCGCCGCCCGCCGTCATCCGATTCGATAACGATGTCGAGGTCCAGGCTCAAATCCTAGCGTCTATCGTTGCTTGCGCCACTGGTCGGGGCGCTTGTCGTAGGCATTCACTTCATCGACGTCTCCCGAATACTCCTCGTACTGGGAGAGGGCGTTGTTCACCATCTCGATGGCTGGCTTGGGTACCGACTCGACCGCCGTAGGGATGATGAAGACGGCCCCTTCGGTGTCTTCCCCCGAGTCCTGGTGCGAGCCGAAGAATACGCCCAAAACGGGGATCTGGCTGAGAAGCGGCAGCCCCGTGATGCTGTGCCGGCGCGACTGGGTGCGGATCCCGGAAAGCACCAGCGACTGCCCGAGCTTGAGCCGGACCAGCGTGTCCAGCTTGGACGTGTCGCGTCCGGGCAGCGGGGTGCCCGAAACAGCCGGCGTCAGATCGGCCACGTCGGCGTCGACCTGCACCTCGAGGTCGCCCGTTTTCGGGTCGAGGCGCGGCAGCACGGTCACCTTCGTGCCGAAGCTGATCTGCTGGATGCTCGCCGTCAGGCCGGCCGTGACCGGGAAGTTTTCCTCCCCGCCGTTCTCGAACGTGGCCTTCGTGCCGTTGACCGTGATGACGGTGGATTGCTTGAGCACCTTGGCCCAACCCTTGCGCTGGGCAAGGTCGAGGGCTGGAAGGGGCTGGTTGACGACGGCAGCCGTCGCTTCCGAGGTGTGCTGCACGAAATCGTACCCGAAGCGGCTCTGGATGACCTCGCCGCCGTAGCGCCCGGGGAAGTCGATGCCCACCGCATAGCCCGAGCTCTTGTCGTACTGGACGAAGAAGAAGTCGATGCGGATGTTGATCTTGCGATCGGCCGCACCCGAGCCAGCCACGACGAGTGACTCGACCTGGCCCGGATACAGCGCGGCGATGCGCTGGATGCGTTCGGCGTCGGCCTTGCTCGCTACCCCGCCCTCGATGAAGAAGCGCGAGCCCACGCGCCGGACGCGGACGCCGGGGGTCTCCTGAAGGAGTTGCTCTACCTCGCGCTTTACCGCATCCGGAGAACGGGTGAAGACGTTGATCACCCACTTCTTCTGGGTACCGTCCTTGTTGATCAGGAGCAGCGACGTAGTGCCGGGCTTTCTCCCGACGATGACGAATTTAGCCCCGTCGGTGGTGAGCTTGATCTCGGCGATGCCATGCGCACCCTCGGAGTAGTTCTTCACGCCGAGCGCGCTGATGGTCTTGTTCTCACCGACGACGAGGTTCAGTTCATTGGCGCCCTTGTCGGCGGACGACGAGCTGTCGAGATCCTCAACGTCGTCGCCTGTCTTGCCCCGCGCCCAGGCGCGCGACGAGAAGAGTGCCAGCCCGATTGCGAAGAGCGCGATGCGTCGCCTTGTCATTCCTTGGTCTCCAGCCGCACGGGGCCCACGTGCGCTTTCTGGATCTGCTTCCGGATGTCATCTTTGGTCAGCGCAGTGGACGACATGTCGGGAATGCCCTCTACGATCCGCTGATCGTCCGGATTTCGCAAGGCCACCGTCAGCCGCCCCTTCTCGATCGCCAGCGACAGAAGCTGCGTCTGCTGCAGGTCGACGCTCAGCGTGAGAACCATATCGCGGTTCCGGGCGCTATCGCTGCCGTTCTTGTCGACCAGGGCCTGAGGGGCGGTCTCGAGGCCCACCGCCAGGACCAGCACTCGCTGGAGCAGCACGACAGACTGCTGGGGGCCGCCGTTTTCGCCTGGCAGATTCCCGATCACGTCGACGTAGTCCCCCGGGCGGATCATCGCGAAGCTCTTGTCGTCGCTCTGCGCGTGGATCGACACGGCCCGACTGCCCGGTTGGACCAACGAGCTCAAGTCGCGCTGCTCGTCCGAGGCAATGGCCAGGTCCGTCCAGAACAGCGTCTCCTGCGCCTGGACCTTGTTGCCGACGCGCAGGCCGACGACCTTGGCTCGCTCGGACGCGCGCACCGCGCGGTCTTCGACATAGGCGAGCGGAATGCTCTGAACAGCCAGCATATCGTCGCTGATGACCTGGCCGGACTTGATCGGCTTGATGGCCATCAGCACGTCGACGCGCTCGCCGCCCGATGCCTCTTCTTCGAAACGCTGCAGATACAGAAGAAGCAGTACCGCGCCGAGGGCGGCCAGCACCGCCGCGATGAGGAGCGCGCGTCGGTTCATGTGGCGGTTCTAGCATGCCCGGGCGCCCGGGCGACGCCCGGCATCAGGCAGAAGTGCGACGGGCTCATTCAGAACGCGTCTCCACGATGGATACGACCGAGTGGTCGCCCTCGGGGGAGGCAAACACGATCAGATCGACGCCCTTCCGCGAGTAGGCCCGGCTACCGGGGGTCTCCTGGGCCACGAACGGAATGGGCTTCCAGCCTTTGCCGGACACCTGCTTGTCGAAACCTGTGAGTGCGTCTCTGGCCTGCGAGGGACAGTCGTAGACCCGAACGGAGTGTGGCGTGCCTTCGATGCCGGCGCTGAGCAACCGCTTGGCACCCTGCGGGCGGCCTGCGTTCGGCACGTCGGAGCCGGGCGGCTCGCTGCCATCCATCGGCGACAGGTTGAAGAGGTGGAAGGAGTCGTCGGTCCACGAAGTGATGACGTGGGTGTGACCTGCGGGCGTGCGCCGTGCGTAGGCGTAGCGCAGGTACCCGACCGAGCTCAAATCGCCCGTCTTGGCGAACGCCGCGAGGCGCTTGACGACCGGAACCTGCACGGGGCCATTTCCGCGGACGAGGCAGGCGACCATGCCCTCGGACGCGTTCTCCTGGCGCATGATGCCGACCTTGTTCTCACCCACCTGGGCCAGCGTCTTCTTCTTCAGCGCCGCGGGCAGCTTCTCGAAGTCCTGGGCGAGCCCGATGTCGCCCCGCTCGCACGCGGCCTGGAAGCGGTCGAGCACGTGCTTCACCGACTGATCGGTCATCGCACTGGCCAGGTTGATCGGTTCGCCGTTCAGCAGGAGCCGGTTGGAGTGGCCGGTCAGGTCGCCGAACTGCGCTAGCTGCCGGCCGATGACCAGGGCCGACTCCTTCATGTCGCCGTACGCGGAACGCAGTGCCAGCCCAGCGAGCACACACGATACGACGAAGCAGTACGCCATGAGCCGCGCAACCGCCAGCAGGTGCTTGCGTCGCTCCCACAGCCACCTGAAGGGGCTGGGAGGGAGCGGGCGTCTCTGGGGCGATTGCTGCGTCATCGTCCTACCATGCGGTCTTGTCGTGCCAGGCGGTCTTCAGCACGTTGATGATGTTGCCTGACGCGGGCTTCTCGTCGCACTGCAGGGTCGTCGTGGTCGCCAGCTTGTTGCTGATGCCCAGGTAGGTGCCCGTCGCGACACTGCCCCTCGATGTGGCCTTGGCCACACCCCAGTCGGTCTCGAGCTTCGCGTCGCCGGTGGCGTTCTTGTACTTGCTCTTGACCGTCGGCCCGTTGGGCGGCGGATCGTTCGACTGCGATGCACCGTTGCCTTCGCAACTGTTGAGCGCGTACTCCCAGACCTTGGACCTGGCGTCGGACAGGGTGAATTCCTTCACCAGGAACAGCCTGACGACGTAGAGCAGGCAGGCGAACACGAGCAGGAAGAACGGAATCGCCACCACGGCTTCAACGAGCGCTGCGCCGCGGCGCCGACGGCGCCGTGTGCGCACTACCGGAAAGCGCCGTAGCCGCATCAATGGATCACCTTGTAGTTGTAGAAGGTCTGGGTCGCCTTGTTCTGGATCTGCGAGTCCACCTTGCCGCCGGCCTTCTTGAGCGCGTCCGTGATCTGCTTTCCGAGATAGTTCGCGGCGGCGTCGCCGAGGGCGAACTTGACGAAGCTCTTCTCGGCCAGCGCGCCGCCGACGGAGCTGCCCAGCTTGCTGGTGATGACGTCGCCGAGCTTGCCGCCGAGGGCCGTGCCGCCGGTGCCGGTGAAGGGTTGCACGCGGCGGAACCTGGCGCGCCAGCGCATGCTCCACATGGCGTTTTCCTTGTAGTCCTCCCACGCGGGGCTGTCGCCGTCGTCCTGCCCTTTGCGCCAGTCGTAGTAGAACTCGGCCTGGGCGAAGCCGATCTTGCCCCACAGGTCGACGCCGGGAGAGGCGCTCGAGCCCCAGGTGGACACTTCCACGCCCTTGTCCGGGTTGGCCACGAAGTTCTCGTTGCCCGTCACCAGCGACCACACCTGGAAGTAGCCGTTGCCGTTCTGGGCGGAGTCGTACACCTCCATCGCGGCCCAGTCATTCTTGCCGGACAGGCCGCTGAGACCGCCCATCTGCTTGTCGAGGTCCTTCTGCGCGTCCTTCCAGCCCTTGTCCATGCACTTGCCCCAATCGAACTTGGGGGGGTGCTTGTCGTTCTTGTGCTTCTTGTTGAAGCCCTTCTTCTTCCCCTGGCAGATCTGGTTCTTGGCAGCGTGATCGAGCGAGCCGCCGAGCTTTCCCTTGTTGTTGCAGAAGTAGCTGGAGAAGGTGCTGGCGAGGCCGCCCATCACGCCCTTCACGAATCCGCCGACGCCGAGGACGTTGAACGGCATGGCGATCACTTCGCCGACAATCTCGCCCCCCTTCTTGCAGAGAACGCTGCCGTCGCCTTCCTGCACCGGCAGGCCGAGCCGCTCTCCATGCGGAATGAGCGACACGCTGACCATGCCGCCGTGCGTGACCGGCTCCTTGAACTTGGGGGCTACGGTAGCGACGACCTTGCCTTCGGCGATCCACGGCATCGTCTTGGCGACACCCACCTGGGCGACGTGCAACCCCTTCATGGTCGGCTTGAGGAAGGATTCATACGCCTTGATCGCGTCGGAGATCGTCGGCTCGAAATCGGTGGTGACACCGCAAACGAAGTCCGCCACAACGCAAACGCCCAGGCACGCCGCGGAGATGGCGCAGGAGATGACGTTGGCCAGGAAGTTGATCGCCTGGACCAGCTTCAATGCGATGAGGATGGCGAGCAGAGCCGCCATGATCACGTTGATCATGACGATGATGTTCATGCCTCGCGCGTGGTACACGGCCGCCGCGTAGGCCACCGCATCCGCGCCGTCTTGCATGCGCTCGCGGTACAGCGCCGCGTGTCCGATGCCGATGACGTACCAGAGCGCGCCGACGAGGAACGCCGCCATGAACACCGCGACGACCATCACGGCCCCTCGGCGGTCGTCGATGAGCGACCGCGAGCTCGAGGCGTTCGAGGGCGCCCTAGTACTCATAGTAGGCTCCGTTGTTCGGCAGGGACGCCTGGGCCGTCAACTGGTACATGCCGGACAGCCCGCAGACGACCCTGCTCGCGAGCGGCACCTGGCATCGGTAGGCCACGCTCAGCTTCGCGTGGATCATCCCCCGCGGGTCGAACTTCCCGCTCTGCTTTCCGTTGAGCGTGAGCTTGGGATCGCCGACCTGCGTCACCAGGCTGGTGACGGCGCTGAGCGGGATCTTGGCAGCCGTCTCGATGTCGTCCTTGCGCTGCCCGGAATACTCGTTCCGCTCGACGCCGCCGTAGTTCTCGGCGTCGTCGTCCAGAACGACCACGGCGGCGCGCACCGCACTGGAAGCCGCGTGCTGCACGACCAGCTTGGCCACGATCAGACCCGTGAGCTGGACGAGGCTCAAGAAGACAACGAACAGCGGAAGGAAGGCGATGAGGAACTCCACCATCACCGCGCCGCGCGTCCCGAGCCCTCCGGATTGTCCGGCCTGGGCTCTCTTCTGCGCGGCCCGCCTTCTCATGGTCCCCTCCAGTGGAGCCAGACGCTGATGAACGTCCCCACAGCTATCGCCGGACCGAATTTGAGCTCGGTCAGCATCTCCGGCACGATCTCCTTTCGGCGATCCTTCGGCAGGAAGGGGTTGATCACCAGCGACATCGTGTTCCCAAGGGTCCGCAGCAGCTTTCCCTCGTAGGCGAGGCGCCCTGGGGCGTAGAGAGCTGCTGCGATGAAGGCATAGAACTCACACTCGATTCCGACCGAAACGCTGCACAGGGCTCCGATGGCGGCGAGAAGCTTCACGTCTCCGCCGCCGATGGCACCAAAGTAGAAGAAAAGAACAGGAACAAGCCCACACGCGACGATGCCGAGAGCCGAGAACGCCAACTCCTGTCCGGCTGCCGAACGGCCCGCCCCCAGGTAGCCAGCCAGTGCATGAAAAAGCGGTGCGGCGAGCAAGGTCCCGATTGTGAGCCAATTGGGAATGTGCCCGCCCCGCCAATCCAGCCAACCGGCTACGACAGCGATGAGCACTGCCGCGGCAAAGAAGTACTGAGCACCGAACATGCGGGTTTGCGCCTCCGGGATCGTCCGGCGGCGCCGGCTGGTTCGGTCCTACGGCGTGCCCTGGATCTTCCCGACGGACGACGCTTCCTGGTTGATCTTGGTCTTGACCGAGCTACCGAACGCCTTGAAAGCGAGCATCGCGAGGATGGCAATCATGCCGACGAGGATCATGTACTCGACCAGCGTGGCGCCGCGCGTATCCTTTACGAGTGACCTGATTTTGTTCATTTTGAGCACCTCTAGCAGTGTTGTCTGGAGCCCTGTGTCAGGGCACGGGAGCGATCAGAATCCCCCTGGCGTGCAGGTAGGACGACAGAAGGTAGGGCCCCAGGCCGGCGATGGCGGCGGCAACCCCGATGGCGACCATGCCGAGCACGACCACGTACTCGACCATCACCGCACCGCTCTCGTCGCGGAGGAGCGAGCGCGTTCGTCGCGCGAGGCGGGGGGGCGGGCGCGTCATGAGTCCTTCCAAGGGTGCTGTGTTCGGGCGGCGGAGGCAACATCCGGCGCAGCCTGCCCGAGCATGCACCAGTCTATGACGAACCATTGCGTCGCTCAACCCGGACCCCTGCTTGTCGGCAGCCACGACGCGCCGCGGCATGAGCACCTGGGGAAGGGTCGAGGAGGCCATCGTTCTATACGTCTCTGCAGGATGCGTTCCCCACCGCCTGCATCGCGGATCCCCTGCGATTCGTCGATCCGACACCAGGTGCCGGATACACTGCCGTCCTGATTTCCTTAGTGTATCCAGGCAGTTGCAGTGTCCGGGGTGTCATGACATGTCACGAACACTGAGGATGGGCCGCCACGGACGCACGCTGCGCGCTCCCGCCAACGATTCCCGGGGACCACGTCGCGCGATCAGAGCGGGGTCGGGCCGGTGCGGCGGTGGTAGTAGTGGTAGACGCGCTTCTTCTTGAACTTCTGGTCGAAGACGAAGATGTCGTCCTTGTTCTTCACGTCGAACGTGGCGGCCGGGCTCTGTGGCTGGAGGAGCTTGTGGTCGTCGTCGCTGGTGTCGAGCGTCAGCTTGAACGACTCGTTCGGAGACAGCTTCAAGAGCACATTCGCCGCCCCGCCGGTGTCGGTCCGGGCTACCTCCTTGCCGAGGTAGCGGACGGGGATGTCGGGCCCGTTTTCGGCGCGTATCGCGACAACGACACTGCGTTTCTTCGGCGGGCAGTCGACCATGTACTCGGGGCGCTTGGAGGAACCCACGATGCGCCGCAGCGTGACCACCAGCGGCTCGGTCGGCGATTTGTAGCCATCGGGACAGCGCACGTTCAGCGTGAAGGCCTGTCCCTCGGCGCCCGTCATCGAAAGGCCGGTCTTGCCCGTTTTGTCCGTCCTTTTGCCGACGGGCTTGTTCTGGTTCAGCACGACCGCGCCCGCGAGCGGCACGCCGGGGTCGCTCTGGACCTTGACGACGATCTCGTATTTTGGGGGCGGCTTGCTCGAGCACGCCGCGAGCAGCGCGCCTGCACACATGGTGAAGCACAGCTTCTGCACTCTGCGAGGTGTAACACCCCTTCCAGCGCGGGTCGAAGGCAGCTCAGCGTGGGGGCTTCCAGGCCGGGTCATGGTCGACCAGCCATGCAAAGTCCGGACGCGACGGGGCGGCGCCGGCTTCTGGCTCCGACACCAGGGACATCGCTCCAGCGCGGTGCGTCAGGAACGCCGCGTCCCGTGCTGCCTTCGCGCACGCGGGTTCGGTGCATACGAACAGCGCGCGTTTGCCACCGTGTTCCGCGAAAATGGTGGCGAGCCCCGAGGTCCACGCGTCGAAGCCGGCATCGACCAACGCCACCCGCGCGAAGTACGCCGGCTCCTCCCTGAGCAGGGACACCGCGGCAACCGCGCTCGCGCCTACGCCGATCAGCACCACCGGGCCCGGCGAGACGTAGTCTCCGAAACGTCGTCGCAGCGCCGCCAGCGAAGCGCGGAGCGCCTGCCGCTGCTCGGAGAGCCGATCGGCGTGGGCGGGGCGCGGGCACAGCACGAAGCCGTATGCGTGCGAGAGCTCGCGCCAATGTCGGCAGGCGCCGGCGTCGGCGGTGCCCAGCACGACCAGCACCGGCCTCGAGTCGGTGGCGTTGGCGGGTGCGAACACCGAGGCATTGGGCGCTAGCCGTTGCTCCGGCGGCCCGGGCAGCGGCGCCAAGCCGACGGAACGCTTGCGCGCGGGCCGGGCCGAGGCCGCCGCGGAAGCGCTGACCGAAGCAGAAGGCACCGGCGTTGCCGGGCGCGAGAGGCGAGCGTAGGCAACGAGCACGGCCACGCCGGCGACGACCGCCGCCGCGATGACGGCGAGGACCAGCGGGGATCGTCCGGACTGCGTCGCCACCATCCCGGCTCCAGCTAGAGTCTGAGCTCGCCGTCGATGACCTTCTGCCACAGCTCGCGGGTGAGCGGCAGGTAGCCGTCGTCGCCGCGCACGTACATCGGGTCGTCGACGCTGTTGGGGTCCACCCCTTCGGCCCGGAGCTGGCGCTTCTGGATCTTGAACGTGCCGGTCGTCTGGAGTTGCGCGATGACGCGAACGAAGCGCGGTTGTGCGTATCCGGGCAGTTCCTGGGCTGTCCGCCAGAACGCCTCCGGGTCGAAGCCGTTGTCGCACACCACGGCGGCCAGCCCCGCCTGCCCCTCGGCGCCGGGCACGTGCACGCCCGACACCGTCGCCTCGCGCACGCCTCGCGCCTTTCCGAGCACCTCCGCTACCTCCGCGGTCGACACGTTCTCGCCCTTCCAACGGTACGTGTCGCCAATGCGATCCACGAAGTAGAAATAGTCGTTGTCGTCGAAACGCATCAGATCGCCGGAGCGGAAGTAGCGATCGCCGCTCTTGAACACATCCCGCAGGATCTTCCTCTCTGTGGCCTCCGCGTCGGTGTAGCCCGCAAAATCGCCGAGCGCGCTCCGCGGCTTGTCCGCCAGGCGGATCAACAGCTCTCCGACCTCGCCGGCCGTACACTCGACGCACAATCCCCGTCGGTCGCGCAGGAGCTCGTCCTGGTCCACGTCGTAACGCGCCAGCTTGAGCGGGCCGAGGCGGCGGAGAGGCACATGGCCGATGGATCCGACCTTGCCGGAGAGATTGAAGATCGCGCCGGGCGCCTCCGTGGCGCTGTAGAACTCGCGGATCATCGGGATCTCGAAACGGCGCTGGAACGGCTCCCACACGTCCGCCCGGAGACCGTTGCCGAGCGCCACCCGCACGGGGTTGTTCTTCTCCGCCTCGGTCGGCGGCGAGTTCAGCAGATAGCGGCAGAGCTCGCCGATGTAGAGGATGGCGGTGGCGCGATAGCGCTCTACGTCGGTCCAGAACGACGTCGCGCTGAAGTGCTCCCTGAGCGCCATCGGCGTTCGCGTCATGATGGAGCCGCCGGCTCCGATCAGCATGGCGCTGGAGTGGTACAGCGGCAGGACGCAGTACAGCTTGTCACCCGGCTTGAACTCGAAGATGAGCTGCCCGAACGAGGCGCCGGCCACCAGGGCCCGCGCATGGGTCACGCGGCAGGGCTTCGGCAGGCCGGTGGTGCCCGAAGTGTAGATGTAGATGTAGTCGCTCGACGCCGGGAGCACGACGCGCGGGAACGGCTCGCGCGGAGCTTCGGCGATGCGCTCCTCCAACTCGCCCTTGCGGTACGGGATCAGATGACGGAGCTGGGCGCGGACGTCCTGCCGGCTTCCGAGCAGCTCGGCGAACTGCTTTTCTGCAATCGCAACGCGCGCGCCGGAGGCCCTCACCGCGTGCGAGAGCGGCGCGCCCTCGAGATGGTAGTTGACGAGCGCTGTGGTCCCCCCCAGCCGCGCCACGCCGAGCGTGATGGCGATGTACATAGGCGAGTTCTGGCCTAACAGCGCTACGACGTCGCCACGGACGACGCCGCACCCCTGGAGCACGTGCGCCACGCGCGAGCACAGCTCGTCGAGCTCTGCCCAGCTCAGCCGCTCGTCGTGCATCTCGAGCGCGAGGCCGCCCGGGTCGGCGGCGGCGTTCGCCATCGCGACCTTCACCAGGCTGTGGTCGTGATCCTCCCTCGCCTTGAGCAGCCAGGGCAGCGTGCGATAGAGCGCGATGGGCAGCGCGTGCAACTGCGCCTTCAGGCTGTCGTGCCATTCGGGGTCGGGAGTGCGCCGCACCCAGTCGCCCAGCGTGCCGACGAGCGCGCGCGCCGCCTCGCCGGGGCCCATCCTCAACTTGCCGGCCATCGGGCCGACAGTGTACGCGATTTCGTCCCGGTGTCACGAGGCGACGTGATCACGGATCGAGACCGATTTCAGGTAGAGGTGGCGGCCTTGTCCATGCGGACGAACTTGCCCTGGGCATCCCTCGAACAGATCTGCGGGGCGCACTCCGCGTCCGAGGCGCAGCTCTTGGTTCCTGTGCCCGGAACGCGGCAGAAGTAGCGATCGCCGTTCCACGTACAGATGGTGCCGCCCGTGCAGGTTTTCGTTCCGCCCGCACAATCGTGGACGTCCTGCTGACATTGGCCGCCGCTGCAATACTCGCCGGCTGCGCACTCCCACACGTTGGTGCAGCCGCTGCCGACCGTGCTCCACACGCCGCAAGCGCTCGACGGATCGCCGCAGGGCGCGCACACGCCGTAGCTCCCGGCGACGCTCTGGCAGTACATGTTGATGACATGCGACTTGTCGCCGTAAAGCTTGTGAAGCCGCAGGATTTCACGCATGCGCCCTGCGGCGAGCAGGTCTCTCCGCCGGAGCACGGCGAGGTAGTCGAGCGCTGACCGCACTTGTGCGTCTTGTCTTTGCAGGCGTGCGCCGGAGCGCTGCTCGTCCCGCACTGGCCGCAGTCGGCGTCGGCCGTGCAGTTGTCCGGGCAGTTCAGCACGCAGGAGCCGCCCGCCCCGCAACGCTGGTGCCAGCCCTGGCCGGTCGACGCGTCACAGGCCACGCACCGCTGCGAGCCCACGTCGCACTTGGTCCGCCCGAAGGAGCAGTCCTTGCACTCGGCGTCCGACGAGCAGTTCGTCAAGAAGCAGATCGCGCCTAGACGGCGCGGCTCCGCGACCCCGGCGGGCCGCGGAGCAATCGGACCGGCGCTACTCCTCGCCTACCGCGGCCGCGACCTCGGCGGGCGTGGCGCGCGTGATGGCGGGCGGCGCAAAGGTCTCGGCCTGCTCGTCCACCACTACGTTCAGGCGCTTGTACGCCGGCAGTCCCGTCCCGGCCGGGATCAGCCGGCCCATGATCACGTTCTCCTTGATGCCGCGGAGATCGTCCGTCTTGCCGCAGATAGCCGCTTCGGTCAGCACCTTCGTCGTCTCCTGGAAGGAGGACGCGCTGATGAATGACTCGGTCGAGAGCGACGCCTTGGTGATACCGAGCAGCATGGGCTCGGCGACGGCCGGCTGACCGCCGCGCTCCATCACGCGGGCATTCTCGCGCTCGAACACGTATTTTTCGACCTGCTCGTCGATCAGGAAGTTCGTGTCGCCGACCTCCTTGACGCGCACGCGACGCAGCATCTGGCGAACGATGCCTTCGATGTGCTTGTCGTTGATGCCGACGCCCTGCAGCCGGTAGACCTGCTGGATCTCGTTCACCAGCCAGGCCGCCAGCTCCTTCTCGCCCTTCACGCGCAGGATGTCGTGCGGGTTCGCCGGGCCGTCCTGGAGTGGATCGCCCGCGCGCACGTGGTCGCCCGGCTGCACCTGGATGTGCTTGCCCTTGGGGATCAGGTACTCGCGCGCGTGGTCCGGCTGGGCCTGCCCATCGATGCCGTACGGCGTGATGATGACCTTGCGCTTGCCCTTGGTGTCCTTGCCGAAGGTGACCATGCCGTCGATCTCGCTGATGATGGCGTGATCCTTCGGCTTGCGGGCCTCGAACAGCTCCGCGACGCGGGGCAGACCACCGGTGATGTCCTGCACCTTCGTCGTGTCACGCGGGATACGCGCGATGGCTTCGCCCGGAGTGATCTGCTCGCCGTCCTGCGCCACGATGTTGGCGCCGACCGGAAGCAGATAGCGGGCGTCGAGGTCGGTTCCGGGCAGCTTCACGGGCTCGCCCGTCTCCGGATCCACGATCGTGATGCGCGGGCGGAGGTCCGCAGCGCGCGACTCGATGACGATCTTGCGGCTGAGGCCGGTGACCTCGTCCACGCGCTCGATCACCGTCACCTGCTCGACCAGGTCGCCGTACTTCACGATGCCGCCGACCTCGGTGAGGATCGGTGCCGCGAAGGGGTCCCACTCGGCGACCGTGGTCGCCGCCGGAACGCGCTCGCCGTCGAGGTGCTTGAGCACCGCGCCGTACACGAGGCGGTGGTGTTCGCGCTCGCGACCGGTGTCGTCCATGATGACGAGCTCGCCGTGGCGGTTCATGATCACGGTGGAGCCGTCCTCCTTGAGGGCGGTCTGGGCGTTTCTGAGCTGGATGGTGCCTTCGGTGCGCGTCTCGAGCGAGCTCTGCTCGATCTTGCCGCGCGCCGCCGCACCGCCGATGTGGAAGGTCCGCATCGTGAGCTGCGTGCCCGGCTCGCCGATCGACTGGGCTGCGATGATGCCGATGGCCTCGCCGATGTTGACGCGATAACCACGCGCCAGGTCACGGCCGTAGCACATGGCACACACGCCGCGCCGCGTCTGGCAGGTCAGCACCGAGCGGATCACGACCTCCTCGATGCCGGCCTCTTCGATGCTGGCCACGAGCGGCTCGTCGAGCTCAGTGTTGCCCTCGACGATGATCTCTCCGGTGAGCGGATCGACCACGTCCTCGAGCACCACGCGACCCAGGATGCGGTCGCCGAGCGGCTGGATGACCTCGCCGGCCTCTTCCAGCTTGGTCACGCGGATGCCGTCGAGCGTGCCGCAATCAAACTCGCTGACGACCGCGTCCTGCGCCACGTCGACCAGACGCCGCGTGAGATAGCCGGAGTTGGCCGTCTTGAGCGCGGTGTCCGCTAGACCCTTGCGTGCGCCGTGCGTCGACGTGAAGTACTGCAGCACGCTGAGGCCTTCACGGAAGTTCGACGTGATGGGCGTCTCGATGATCTCGCCCGACGGCTTGGCCATCAGACCGCGCATGGCGGCGAGCTGGCGCATCTGCTGCGTCGAACCTCGCGCGCCGGAATCGGCCATGATGTAGACGGGGTTGAAGCTCGATTCCTCGCTCTTCTCGCCGGTCTCGGGGTCGATGATGAGCTCCTTGCCGATGCCGGCCATCATCTCCTCGGTGACCTTGTCGGCAACGCCGGCCCAGATGTCGACGACCTTGTTGTAGCGCTCGCCGTCGGTGATGAGGCCTTCCTGGTACTGATCGACCACGCGCTCGAGCTCGCGCTGGGCGGTGTCGATGAGCTCCTTCTTCTTGTCCGGAATGACCATGTCATCCATGCAGATGGAGATGCCGGCGCGGGTCGCGTACGTGAAACCGAGTGTCCGCAGGCGGTCGGCCAGGAGCACGGTTTCCTTGTTCTTGTGCTTCCGGTAGCAGACGTCGATCAACGCCGAGAGGGCCTTCTTGTTCAGCACCTTGTTGACGTAGTCGAACGGGATCTGCGGCGGCAGGATCTCGGCGATCAGCACGCGGCCGACGGTGGTGCCGACGATGCGGGTCCGGAGCTCGCCGTTCTCGTCCTTGTCCTGGATGCGGACGCGGATGCCTGCGTGCAGGTCCACCACGCCGTTGTCGTAGGCCATGCGCACCTCCTCCGGAGAGGAGAAAACGCCGCGCAGGTAACCCTCGACCTTGGTGGCCTTGTCGTCGATCTTGAAGGAGCCTTCACGGAAGCTGCCGCGGGCAAAGCGGCGCATGCGCGTCGCGTAGTAGAGCCCGAGCACGATGTCCTGGGTCGGGTTGATGATGGGGCGACCGCTGGCCGGCGACAGGATGTTGTTCGTGCTCATCATGAGCACGCGCGCTTCCATCTGCGCCTCGACGCTGAGCGGCACGTGCACCGCCATCTGGTCACCGTCGAAGTCCGCGTTGAACGCGGCGCACACCAGCGGATGCAGCTGAATGGCCTTGCCCTCGATCAGCACCGGCTCGAACGCCTGGATGCCCAGACGATGCAGCGTCGGAGCGCGGTTCAGGAGCACGGGGTGCTCGCTGATGACCTCGTCGAGGATGTCCCAGACCTCGGGACGCTCCTTCTCCACCATCTTCTTCGCGCTCTTGATGGTGTTGACGTAGCCGCGCTCTTCCAGCTTGTTGTAGATGAACGGCTTGAAGAGCTCGAGCGCCATCTTCTTCGGCAGGCCGCACTGGTGCAGCTTGAGCGTGGGGCCGACGACGATGACCGAACGTCCGGAGTAGTCGACGCGCTTGCCGAGCAGGTTCTGGCGGAAACGGCCCTGCTTGCCCTTGAGCATGTCGCTCAGGCTCTTCAGAGGACGCTTGTTCGGACCGGTGATGGTCTTGCCGCGGCGGCCGTTGTCGAACAGCGCGTCGACGGCCTCCTGCAGCATGCGCCGCTCGTTGCGGATGATGATCTCCGGCGCGTTCAGCTCCAGCAGCCGCTTGAGGCGGTTGTTGCGGTTGATCACGCGGCGGTACAGGTCGTTCAGATCGCTCGTGGCGAAACGGCCGCCGTCCAGCGGGACGAGCGGACGCAGGTCCGGCGGCAGTACCGGGATGACCGCGAGCATCATCCACTCGGGGCGGTTGCCACTGCCGCGGAACGCCTCGACGACCTTCAGCCGCTTGGCGACCTTCTTGCGCTTGGCCTCGCTGGTGGAGAGCCGCATGTCCTGACGCAGCTGCTCCGCCAGGCTGTGAACGTCGACGCGCTTGAGCATCTCGAGCACGGCTTCGCCGCCCATGCCCGCGCTGAAGCGGTCATCGCCGTACTCCTCGAGCAGCTGCGCGTACTTCTCCTCGGTGAGGAGCTCGCCCATCTCGAGCCCGGTGTCCTTCGGGTCGATGACGATGTACGCCTCGCAGTACAGGACCTTTTCCAGGTCCTTCAGCGTGATGTCGAGGATATTGCCGATGCGCGACGGCAGGCTCTTGAGAAACCAGATGTGCGCCACCGGCGTCGCCAGGTTGATGTGCCCGAGGCGCTCACGGCGGACCTTGGACTGGATCACCTCGACGCCGCACTTCTCGCACACGATCCCACGGTGCTTCATGCGCTTGTACTTGCCGCAGATGCACTCGTAGTCCTTTACCGGGCCAAAGATCTTGGCGCAGAACAGGCCGTCCCGCTCCGGCTTGAAGGTCCGGTAGTTGATGGTCTCGGGCTTCTTGACCTCGCCGTGTGACCACTCGCGGATCTTCTCGGGGCTCGCCAGCGAGATCCGCATCGCGGAGAAGGACAGCGGGTCCTTCGGCTTTTCGAAGAACGAAAAGATATCACGCACGGCAGCCTCCTTCGATCGTGGACACGGACACGGACCGGCCGCAGATGGCGGACGGTCGAACGGAAATCATGGGCGTCGGGTTCATCACCGGGACCCTCACTCCTCTGCCGCCGTCGCTTGAGCGGCGCCGGTGGTTTCCACCAGCTCCACGTTCAGACACAGCGACTGCAGCTCCTTGATGAGCACGTTGAAGCTCTCGGGCAGGCCCGCTTCGAGCGCGTACTCGCCCTTGACGATCGACTCGTACATGCGCGTGCGACCCTGTACGTCGTCGCTCTTGACGGTCAGGAACTCCTGCAGCGCGTAGGCCGCGCCGTAGGCTTCCATCGCCCAGACCTCCATCTCGCCGAGACGCTGACCGCCAAACTGGGCCTTGCCGCCCAGGGGCTGCTGCGTGACGAGCGAGTAGGGGCCGATCGAGCGAGCGTGGATCTTGTCGTCGACCAGGTGATGGAGCTTGAGCATGTACATGATGCCCACCGTCACGTCCTTGTCGAACGGCTCGCCCGTGCGCCCGTCGAACAGAATCGCCTGCCCCGACGTGGAGAGCCCTGCCTTCGACAAGGCTCCCTTGATCTGCTCCTCGCGTGCGCCGTCGAACACCGGCGTTCCGAAGAACACGCCCCGGTCGAGCTTCTGCGCGAGCAGCTTCACCGAGTCGTCATCGAGACCCTTGATGAACTTCACGAACTTCGGATCGCCGTCGTAGACCTCGGCCATCCGGGCCTTGATCCTGTCGATTCCGAACTTCTCCTCCATCAGCTGGTTGATCTGCTTGCCGAGCGCGCGGGCGCCCCAGCCCAGATGGGTCTCGAGGATCTGCCCGACGTTCATGCGGCTCGGCACGCCCAGCGGGTTCAGGACGATGTCCACCGGAGTCCCGTCGGAGAGGTACGGCATGTCCTCTTCCGGCAGGATGCGGCTGACCACACCCTTGTTGCCGTGGCGGCCGGCCATCTTGTCGCCGACCTGCAGCTTGCGCTTGATGGCGACGTAGACCTTCACCATCTTGATGACGCCCGGGGGCAGCTCGTCGCCGCGCGAGAGGCGCTCGATCTTGTCCTTGAAGTGCTCCTCGCGCGCGCGGACCCGCTCCTCCAGGTTGTGCAGGAGCTCGCCGACCTCATCCGCACCGCTCGGGATCTGGATCTCGCCCCAGTACTTGCGCGGGACCTCGTCGAGCGTTGCGTCGTCGAGCTGGGCGCCCTTGGCGAGCAGCACCTTGCCCTTGTCGTCGACCAGCTTGGCCGTGGTGGCCTTGCCGGACAGGACGCCGCGGATCTTGCGGAAGAACGAGTCGCGGAGGATCTTCACCTCCTCGTCGCGCGTCCGCTCGAGCCGTGCACGTTCCTGGTCCTCGATGGCCCGGGCCCGCTCGTCCTTCTCCGTGCCCTTGCGGCTGAAGATGCGCGCGTTGATCACGATGCCGCTGACGCCCGGCGGAACCTTCAGCGAGCTGTCGCGGACATCGCCCGCCTTTTCGCCGAAGATGGCGCGCAGCAGCTTCTCCTCCGGCGAGAGCTGGCTCTCGCCCTTCGGCGTGATCTTGCCGACCAGGATGTCGCCCTGCTTCACCTCGGCGCCGATGCGCACCACGCCCGCGTCGTCGAGGTCCTTCAGGGCCTCTTCGCCGACGTTGGGGATGTCCTTCGTGATCTCTTCCTTGCCGAGCTTGGTGTCGCGGGCGACGCACTCGAACTCCTCGATGTGCACCGAGGTGTAGACGTCGTCCTTGACCATCCGCTCGCTGAGCAGGATCGAGTCCTCGAAGTTGTAGCCCTGCCACGGCATGAACGCGACGAGCACGTTCTGGCCGAGCGCCAGCTCGCCCATGTCGCAGGCCGGGCCGTCGGCGAGCACGTCGCCCGTCTTCACGGTTTCGCCGGGCCGCACGATGGGCTTCTGGTTGTAACAGGTGCTCTGGTTCGAGCGCTGGAACTTGGTCAGCTGGTAGATGTCGGGCACCTCGTCGCCTTCACCCGACGTCCCGCGCACGACGATGCGCTCGGCGTCCACGCTCACCACGATGCCTTCGCGACGGGCGACGATGCACACGCCCGAGTCGATGGCGACGCGCTTCTCCATGCCCGTGCCGACGAGCGGTGCATCCGTGCGGATGCACGGCACCGCCTGCCGCTGCATGTTCGCGCCCATCAGTGCGCGGTTGGCGTCGTCGTGCTCGAGGAACGGCACCAGGGCCGCCGCCACGCTCACCATCTGGTTCGGCGCGACGTCCATCAGCTGGATCTGGTCGTTCGCAGCCATGCGGAAGTCGCCGTTCAGGCGCGCGCTGACCAGGTTGTTGCGGAAGTGGCCCTTCTCGTCCGTGTCGGCCGTGGCCTGGGCGATGTACTTGCCCTCTTCCTGCAACGCGCTGAACCACGACACGTCGGTCGTCACCTGGCCGCCTCCGACGGCGCGGTACGGCGTCTCGACGAAGCCGTAGTCGTTGACCCGCGCGAAGGTGGAAAGTGACGCGATGAGGCCGATGTTCGGACCTTCAGGGGTCTCGATCGGACAGATGCGCCCGTAGTGCGTCGCGTGCACGTCGCGCACCTCGAAGCCCGCGCGCTCCCGCGTGAGACCGCCGGGCCCCAGCGCGGACAGACGCCGCTTGTGCGTGACCTCGCTGAGCGGGTTGGTCTGGTCCATGAACTGCGACAGCTGGCTGGACCCGAAGTACTCCTTCACCACCGCGCCGACCGGCTTGGCGTTGATGAGGTCGTGCGGCATCAGCGTGTCGATCTCCTGCGACACGCTCATGCGCTCCTTGATCGCGCGGGCCATGCGCACCAGCCCGATGCGGTACTGGTTCTCCATGAGCTCGCCGACCGCGCGCACGCGGCGGTTGCCGAGGTGGTCGATGTCGTCCACCGAACCGCGCCCGTTCTTGAGCTCGATCAGGTGACGGACCGTCTCGAGGATGTCCTGCGCGCTGAGGATCGTCTGATCCAGCGGCGGCTTCTGGTCCTCGGGCAGGTCGCGATAGAACTTGTAGTTCAGCTTCAAGCGCCCGACTGCGCTCAGGTCGTAGCGCTCGGTGTTGAAAAACAGGTTCTTGAACAGCTGGTTCGCCGTCTCGAGGGTCGGCGGATCTCCCGGCCGCAGGCGCCGGTAGATTTCCATGATCGCGTCCTCGGTCGTCTTGACCTTGTCGGCGATCAGCGTGTCGCGCAGGTACGGGCCCACGTTCAGGCCGTCGATGAACAGCACCTTGAACGACGGGATCGCCGCCTCGCGTAGACGGTCGAGCGTGATCTCGGTGACTTCCTCGTTGCACTCGAGCAGCACTTCGCCGGTCTCGCTGTCGATCACGTCCTCGGCGCTGACCTTGCCGATGAGATCCGCCAGCTCGATCGGCAGGCGGTCGATCTCCGCTTCCTTCAGCTTCTTGATCGCAGCGCGCGTGAACTTGGTGTTCTTCTTGACGACCGTGTCGCCGCCGATCTTGATGTCGCGCGTCGCCCGCTGTCCGGCGAGAAGGTCGTACTCGATGCTCTTGGAGAACTTGCCGCCCTTCTCGAGGTAAACGGCCTCCGTCGAGTAGAAGTAGTTCAGCAGCTCCTGCGTGCTGTAGCCCAGCGCGCGCAGGAGCACCGTCGCGTGCATCTTCCGGCGACGATCGATGCGGACGTACAGGATGTCCTTGTGGTCGAACTCGAAATCCAGCCAGGAGCCGGAGTACGGGATCACGCGGGCTGAATACAGCAGCTTGCCGCTGGAGTGCGTCTTGCCCTTGTCGTGATCGAAGAACACGCCGGGGCTGCGATGCAGCTGCGACACGACCACGCGCTCGGTACCGTTGATGATGAAGGTACCGGTCACGGTCATGAGCGGGATCTCGCCGAAGTAGACCTCCTGCTCCTTGATGTCGCGTACGATGCGCTCGCCGTCCTCGCGCGTGTCGTACACCATGAGCTGGGTGGTCACCTTGATAGGCGCCGCGAACGTCATGCCGCGCTGACGGCACTCGTCAACGTCGTACTTGGGCCGTTCCAGGTTGTACGAGACGTACACCAGCTCGCTCGTCCCATCGAAATCCTTGATGGGAAACACGCTCCGGAAGACAGACTCGAGACCGATCTCCCTGCGCTCCTTGGGCGAGAGGTCGCTCTGCAGGAACTTGTCGTAGCTCTTCTTCTGGATATCGATCAGGTTCGGGATGTCGACGATCGGCTCGACCATCCCCAGGTTCCTGCGATGTCGAAAGTTCGACTGGACCTTGGACGCCATCTAGTTCCTCCGGACACGAAATGCGCCCCGCGGGAAACGGCACACCCTGCCGCCCCGCGAGACGCCTACCCCCAAACGCACGCTCGAACACTGTCGCCCGCTAGAAGCGGGCGCCGAAGCTATCTGGAACGAAGTGACCAACAGCAAGGTCCTACTTGACCTCGACCTTGGCTCCGGCAGCTTCCAGCTTCTTCTTGATGTCCTCGGCCTCTTCCTTGCCGATGGCCTCCTTGATGGCCTTCGGCGCGCCTTCAACGAGGTCCTTGGCCTCCTTGAGACCGAGCGCGGTGATCTCGCGCACCGCCTTGATGACGTTGATCTTGCTGGCGCCTGCCTCGGCGAGGATGACGTCGAACTCCGTCTTCTCCTCCTCGGCGGGAGCCGCAGCCCCGGCACCCGCGGGACCCGCAACCGCAACCGGCGCGGCGCTGACGCCCCACTTGTCTTCCAGCTCATGAACCAGCTCCGCGATCTGGATGACCGGGAGGTTGGAAAGGTAGTCGACCACCTGCTCGCGCGTAATCTCAGCCATTTTCTTACTCCGAAACGTTTCGTTGTTTGTGGTTGGTCTCTTCTGTCACTTCGGCGCCCGCGGCAGGCCACGGCGCGCTGGAAGTCTCTTGACGGCTCAGCCGCCCTCGTCTTTGCGCTGCTTCGCTGCCATGACGCCCACCAGCTCGCGGGCGGGTGCGTTGAGCAGCATCACCAGGTTCTGTGCCGGCGCCATCATCGTGGCCAGCAGCATCGAGCGCGCCTCGTCCTTGCTGGGCAGAAGGGCGAGCTGGTTCTCGACCGCCTTGGCATCGAGCACCGCGCCATCGAGAACCCCGGCCTTGACCTTGAGCTTCTCGTTGCCCTTCTTGAACTCCTTGAGCACGCGCGCTGCGGCGCTCGGCTCCTCGAAGCTCCAGGCGATCGCGGTCATCCCCTTGAGCGCGTCGCCCAGCCCGTCGATGAACGACTCCTTCTCCAGGGCCTGGCGCACGAGGGTGTTCTTGACGACCTTGTACTCGACGCCCTTCTCGCGGAAAACGTCGCGCAGCTTGCTGACTTCCTCGACCGTCATGCCGCTGTAGTCGACGAGAACGGCCGAAGTCATACGCGAGAAACGATCGCGGATGTCCGCGACCTGCTCGATTTTCTGGGAGCGAAGCATCAGTGTGCCTCCTCGGCGGTCGCCGTGACCGCGTTGGTGTCGACGCGCACGCCCGGTCCCATCGTGCTCGAAAGCGTGATGCTCCGGAGGTACACGCCCTTGGCCGTCGCGGGCTTCTTGTGGATGAGCTCGCGGATGAGCGCCTGCGCGTTGTCGACCAGTTTCGATTGGTCGAACGACACGCGGCCGACCCTGCAGTGTACGACACCCGCCTTGTCGACGCGGTACTCGACCTTGCCCGCCTTGGCCTCGCGCACGGCTTCAGCCACGTTCGCAGTCACCGTGCCCACCTTCGGGTTCGGCATCAGACCGCGCGGGCCGAGGATGCGCCCGAGCTTGCCGACCGAGCCCATCATGTCGGGCGTCGCGATGACGCGATCGAAGTCGAGGAAGCCGCCCTGGACCTTCTGCACCAGTTCGTCGGCCCCGGCGAAGTCGGCGCCTGCCTCGAGCGCTTCCTTCTCCTTGTCGCCCTTGGCGAAGACCAGCACACGGACGCTCTTGCCGGTGCCGTGCGGCAGCACCAGCGCGCCGCGCACCATCTGGTCGGCGTGCTTGGGATTGACTCCGAGGCGCACCGCGACGTCGACGCTCTCGTCGAACTTCGCGTAGGACGCCGATTTGACTACGCCCACCGCGTCGTCGACGGTGTAGCGCTTGTCGCGATCGACCTTGCCGAGCGCGTCTTTCCGCTTCTTTGCCAGTTTACCAGCCATGTTCGATTCGTCTTTCGACTCCTGGGAGACGGTCAGAACCGCGGTAGCGACGGGCCCCGTGCCACGTCACCTGCCGCGCTGCCGCACCAGTAACTTTCGTGCTCTTCAGGATGACGTCGATACCCATGCTGCGGGCGGTGCCGGCGATGCTGCGCGCCGCCGCCTCGACATCCGTCGTGTTCATGTCCTTGATCTTGGTCTTCGCGACCTCGCGCACCTGATCCATCGTCAGCTCGCCGACCTTGTTCTTGTTCGGCTCCTTCGACCCGGAGCCGGGCTTGCCGGACGTAGCCAACCCGCACGCCTTCTTGAGCAGGATGCTCGCCGGCGGCGACTTCATCACGAAGGAGTACGAGCGGTCGGCGTACACGGTGATCACCACCGGGATGATCGTGTCGCCGAGCGGCGCGCTCCGGCCGTTGAAGTCCTTGCAGAACTGCATGATGTTGACCCCGTGCTGGCCGAGCGCGGGGCCCACCGGGGGCGAGGGATTCGCCTTGCCAGCGGGGAGCTGCAGTTTGATGAAACCTGCGATCTTCTTCTTGGCGGCTGCCATCTCTACTCTCGATTCTCCAGAGCCTTAGCGCTTCTCGACGTGGGAAAAGTCGAGCTCGACGGGGGTCGGACGCCCGAAGATGCTGACCATGACCTTGAGCTTCTGCTTGTCGGGCTTGACCTCCTGGACCGTGCCCGAGAAATTCGCGAACGCTCCGACGACCACCCGGACCTCGTCACCCTCCTGGAACTGGTGACGGGGCTTGGGCTTGACCGCGCCCTCGACAATCCCCTTGCGGAGATCCTCGATGTGCGGCGGCTTGACCTCCTGCGGACGCTGGTTGCCGATGAAGCCGGTAACCTTCGGCGTGTCCTTGACCAGGTGCCAGGCGTGCTCGCTCATCTCCATCTCGACGAAGACGTAGCCGGGGAAGCTCGTCTTGGTCTTGACGCGACTCTTGCCGTCCTTGCCGTGCTCGGTGACCGTCTCCGAAGGGATGAGGATCTCGCCGAAGCGCTCTTCCATCTTCTGCTGGCGGATCCGCTCCTGCAGCGCGGCTTTGACCTTGTTCTCGTACCCCGAGTAGGTCGTGACGACGTACCACTTCTTGCCGGATTCCTCGGACATCTGAGCTTCCACCCCGCCAGTCATGCGCCGTACACCAATGTCGTGAGAAAGCCCCAGAGCCGGTCGAGAAGAGCTACGTAGAGCGTCGCGATCGCGCTAGCGATCACCACGACGATCGTGCCACTCGTGACCATCTGCCTATCCGGCCACTTGCACTTGGAGAGCTCGATCGCCACCTCCCCGGCCCAACGCCGGATGCGATCGCGGCGATAGGTCTGGATGACACCCAGAACCCCGATGACCGCCCCCGCGATCATCGTGATCGTCCCGCGGTCGTCCTCAGCGTAGCGCAGAAGCTGGGGTACGGCACGGACAGCGGCCGGCCAGGTGGCCAGCGCGTTCCAGATCATCTCGAGCATCTTGCCGCTCAGGTAGGCGACACCGATGCCGGCGGCGAAAAACGCCGCGTGCACGTACTTCGTCGCCCCGAGCTGCGTGGGCTGGGCGCCGCGTTCGGACTCCGGTTCCTCGTCGTCGTCGTCGCCAGCCGGCGCGACAGCGACGGGCTCGCCGCCCTCGGGCGGGACGAACAGCGCGTCGACGGCCTCGTCGTCACCCTGCGTCTCGACCTCGGTCCCGACTTCGTCGTCGCCCTTCGGCTCGACCTCGGTCTCGTCGTCGTCTTTCTTGTTGTCGTCGTCTGTCGCCATCAAAAAACCCTGGCGCCCTTCCGGCCGGCGTCCTTGGGGGGCCGGCATCGGGCAGGGGCGGAGAGACTCGAACTCCCGACCCGCGGATTTGGAATCCGCTGCTCTACCAACTGAGCTACGCCCCTTTACTGAGTCGCGGGGCGGACCCGCGACGGCATCTCACTCGCTACTTCGTCTCCGTGTGAATCGTGTGCTTGTTGCAGGCCTTGCAGAACTTTTTGAGAGAGAGTGGCTTCGAGCCGTCGCGGCGTGCCTTCGTCGTCTTGTAGTTGCGCGCTCCGCAGACCGAACAGCTGAGGGCGATGGGAAGCCGCTGGCTCCCGCTCGCCGGTCTGCGTCTTTCCGTCACGGTCCTATTCGATGATCTTGGTGACCACTCCGGCGCCGACGGTCTTGCCGCCCTCGCGGATGGCGAAGCGCATCTGCTCCTCCAGCGCGACGCTCGTGATGAGTTCCACCTCGACCGTCACGTTGTCGCCCGGCATCACCATCTTGATGCCCTCGGGCAGCTTCACCGAGCCCGTCACGTCCGTCGTCCGGATGTAGAACTGCGGCCGGTAGTTCGTGAAGAACGGAGTGTGGCGCCCACCCTCCTCCTTCTTGAGCACGTAGACCTCGCCCATGAACTTCTTGTGCGGGTGGATGCTGCCGGGCTTGGCCAGAACCTGGCCGCGCTCCACGCCCTCCTTGTCCACGCCACGCAGCAGGCAGCCGACGTTGTCGCCCGCCTGGCCCTCGTCCAGCTGCTTGCGGAACATCTCCACGCCCGTCACCACCGTCTTCTCCTTCTTGTCGAAGCCGATGATCTCCACCTCGTCGTTGACGTGGACAACGCCGCGCTCGATGCGGCCCGTCGCCACCGTGCCGCGGCCCTTGATCGAGAACACGTCCTCGACCGCCATCAGGAACGGCTTGTCCGTCTCGCGCTGCGGCTCCGGAATCTCCGTGTCCAGTGCGTCCAGAAGATCCTTGATCGTCTTTTCCCACTTCTCGTCGCCGTTCAGCGCGGGAAGTGCAGCACCACGAACGATCGCCGCGTTGTCGCCGTCGAACTGGTACTTCGACAGAAGCTCACGGACCTCCATCTCCACCAGGTCCAGCATCTCCTCGTCTTCAACCGCGTCACACTTGTTCAAGAACACCACGATGTGGTTCAGGCCCACCTGACGCGCCAGAAGCACGTGCTCACGGGTCTGCGGCATCACGCTGTCCAGCGCGCTCACCACCAGGATCGCGCCGTCCATCTGCGCGGCTCCCGTGATCATGTTCTTGATGTAGTCCGCGTGACCCGGGCAATCCACGTGCGCGTAGTGGCGCTTGTCCGTCGAGTACTCCACGTGGCTCGCGGCGATCGTCACCGTCTTCGTCTCGTCACGGACGATGCCGCCCTTCGCGATGTCCGCGTACTTGATCTCGTTCGCGAGACCCGCCTTCGACTGCACCTTCACCAGCGCTGCCGTCAGCGTCGTCTTGCCGTGGTCGATGTGACCGATCGTCCCCACGTTGATGTGGGGCTTCGAGCGTACGAATTTCTCCTTGGCCATCGCTTGTACCTTCCGGCTTTTCGGTAAACTCCAGAGCTTTGCTTCGAGCCCACCACCAGGTTTGAACTGGTGACCTCGTCCTTACCAAGGACGCGCTCTACCAACTGAGCTAGGTGGGCAGGATCGTTTGGTCGCTATCTTCGGGAGCGGCTGGGTCCGACGCCGCGTCGGGAGCGGGAGACGGGATTCGAACCCGCGACGTTCAGCTTGGAAGGCTGACGCTCTACCAACTGAGCTACTCCCGCCTGGGGGGGGGCCGTGCATAGCGCTACCCGGGGCAAGAGGCCACCCCGGAGCGTTGACGGCGCTGAATCAGTTCTTGCTATCCTCCTCCGGGCCGGCCGCTGGGCCTGTCGGTCCTGGCCGGGTTCGGCTTCTCATCGGTCCTCTCGGTCGTTGCTGTCGTCTCGGTGGCGCGCGGGCTCCAGTGGAGGGTGTTGGATTCGAACCAACGTAGGCATAAGCCGGCAGGTTTACAGCCTGCTCCCTTTGGCCGCTCGGGCAACCCTCCAGAATTATTGAACTAGTTCGTCTTGCTCTGACTCCTGGCGGGCCCGGAGCTGGCGAGGGGACTCGAACCCCTAACCGCCTGTTTACAAAACAGGTGCTCTACCGGTTGAGCTACGCCAGCAGACCTTCTGGGTGGCCCCGTCCGCGGCGGTCGCGCGGAGGGAGCAACCCGGTGACAATTCTGCAAGGCCCTGATCCTGCTCTAGCAAGTCTGGCGTGATTCCCCCGGCTGGGCGCTTCGGGATTGGGGAGAGGTGGGCCGCGCCGGCAACGCGGCTCCCCTCCGTTCGAGGAGGGATGGGCCGCATCTGGCACCGTGGCGGAAAAGATGCCAAAAAAGGGCACCCCACCCTTGCCCCGGCCAGCTCGCTCTGGACTGGGGCGGACAGAAGGGGACCCGAGGACGACCGGCCTCTGTTAGCGCCGGTCCCAGAGCGTGTCAAGCACAAACCGTACCCGGCGGGTAGTTGGCACGGCGGACCCGAATCGGCTGTGTTCTCGCTGGGTCACGGCTGGCCCTTCTTCTTGTTCTTGAGCCGCTCGAGCGCGGCCTGGAGCTGGGCGCGGGTGTACGGCAGAGCTGCGATGGCGGCGTCCTCCTTCTTCATCGCCTCGTGGATCTTGACCTGTGCCTCGCGCGCGCGGAGGACCCACTCGGAATGCTCTCCGGTGCGCCCGGCCATGCGCACCGTGTGGTCCATCATGGTGAGCGCCTTCCGGAGCAGCACCGAGTAGCGCAGTCGCATCGCGCCCTCGAACAGCTTCTCCTTGGGGGTGCTGTCCGCGGCCTTCGGCGCGGGGATGGCCATCGAGATCCTGGTGCAGTGATTCGTACAGCTGGCCGACGCGGTAGCCCGCCATCGCCGACCAGTGGGCGTCGTACGCCCGCATCGCGTCCGAGTACGCGCTCTGCGCGTCGAGCAGCAGTTGGCAGCGCTGCTCGAGCACGGCCGCGAAGTTCGCGGGCACTGGATCGAACTTGATGCGCTCGGCCTTGATGCGCCGCACCTCGCCGAGCGCGTAGTAGAGCTGCGCCAGGTCGCGGGGGATGCGCCCCGCTTCGTCCATGCGGTGGTCCTCGACGACGGTGCGGCCCTTCTCGATGTAGTAGGTCGCCGTGTCCAGGTCGTCGTCCAGGATGAGGCCGAGCGCCTTGCCGCTGTACGCGACGATGCTCTCGAACGGTCGCAGGTCATGGTAGCGCTTCATCAACAGGTCGGAAGCCTGCTCGGCGCGCTTCCATTGCTCGAGGAACGCCAGAAGGCGGATGCTGCGCACGAGCGCCGCGCGACCGAGGTCGCTCTTCGGGAAGCGCCGCGCGGTCTGTTCGTAGCGGGCCAGCGCGGCCTCGCGATCCCCGGCGCGCTCCCACGCCTCGCCAGCCTCGAACAAGGAGTCGTCGGCGAGGTCGCCGTCCGGGTCGAGATCGAAGACGCGCTCGAACGCCTTGGCCGCGCCCGCCGCGTCCCCCGCGCGGAGGCGGGCACGCGCGCGGTCGTAGAGCTGGGGAATGCTGGCGGCGTCGACCGGCGTGACGATCGTCCGCGGCACCTCGACCCGGACCGGTCCGCTGGAGCGCGCCGCCGCCGGGGCGACCGGGTGCGCGGGACCGGGACGCTGCGCCGGGGCACAGCCCGCCAGCGCCAGGACGCAGACAGCGAAGCTGGCGAGGAAAGCCGGAACGGTGGGGGATTCGCAAGCGCCCATGTCGTTTCGTGTCCTCCCGTGCCGCGAGGTTCCCGGCAAAGCCGGTTCATCCCGCCGCTACCGCGATGCGTCGAGGAAGCATGACCCACCCCCGGGCCCAGCGCACCCGGGACAAAGGCAGCGGAGAGCCCGATTAAGGTATTGACCTCTGGCGTGGTCCCCTTACGTTGGATGAGTGACGGGTCGTATCGTTGCGATGGCAAGCCTGCCTATCGACGACGCCGTGTGCGGGCCTCTTCCGGCTCCGCTCCGACCCGCCGGACCCAATCCAGAGCCTTCGAGGTACGCCGGCCCGACCGGACCGTTGTCTCGCGAAGGCAGCAGGCAATCAGGCACTCAGGAGGTGCGGCCCCATGAAGGATGCTACGGCGAGCGACAACGCGGAACAGTTGCAGGCTCGACACCGCGAACTGGCTGAAGAAGTCAGACAGCTGGAGAAGCGAGCCTACCTGACGCCGGAAGAGCAACGCCACATCACAGAGCTCAAGAAACAGAAGCTCGCTGCGAAGGATCAGCTGTTCGGGCTCAAGCCCGACGAATAGAAGCACCGCGACCGGACGCCGTCGTCGAAGCGTCGACGGCGGCGACGGCCCCCGCTTCACATCACATCGGCACGCACTGGTTCGACTGGCACTGCTGCCCGTCGGGACAGTCGGCATTCGTCTGGCAGCCGGACGCGCTGCCCGGGGCTGCTGCGCCGCCGTCGCCGGGCTGCTTGGTGGTCTCGGTCGCCGTGGAGCGGCTGTTCGACAGGTCGTCGGCGCCGCCGTACACGTCCTTGTTGAGATCCTTGAGCGCCTTCTCCAGGCGATCCTTCCACTGCTGGCTCAGGCCGCCCGGATGCTCCTGTTCGGTCGCCTTTGCGATGGCGAGCCAATGCCGCGCATCGGGACGGAATCCGAGCCGGTAGTCCGTCATGCCCCTGAGGTACGCATAGCGCGCCTGATCCATGAACTCGAGCGAGTCCGTGTCGGGCTCGAGCTCCCGCCAGATGGCGAGGGCGTGCTCGTACTCGTTCTCCTCGTAGAGTCGTTGGCCGCGGTTCAGATCCTCGCGATAGGTCGCACAACCAACGACGCAGACGGCCAGGAGCAGGAAGGCGGCGATGCGCATGACCCGGCGAGCCTATCCCCAGCGCCCGCCGGGAATCAAGCCGGGTGCGGACCCGCGCGCGGCGGCCGACCGCCCTGGTCGCCCTCAGCCCACGCGCCGGTAGCGCAACCTCAGCACCGGAAGGCCATCCGCGATGGCCCGCCGCTCGCGCGGGCTGCGTGCGCCGTACGGGTTGTCCTCGACCCGCGCCGTCGTCGACCAGGGGGCAAGCCGCAGCTCGGCCGCGACGACCGATTCGAATTGCTCGGCGCGATCGAAGACATCGGTCTGGACGAACAGCTCGCCGCCGGGCGCGAGCGCCCCGGCCACACCCGAAAGGAGCTCCGCCGTCAGCACCCGCCGCTTGGCGTGGCGCTTCTTCCACCACGGGTCGGGGAAGTGGATGTACACGACGGACAGCGTTCCCGGCACGAGCCGCGGCAGCACCTCGCGGGCGTCCGCGGCAAAGACCCGCCCCCGGTCGGCGAGGCCGCGTTTTTCCAGCCGCCCGTCCACGATGCTGGCCCACTTGCGGCGGATCTCGAGACCGACCGCGCGCGCTCCGGGGTCGGCCTCCAGGCGCTCGACGAGGAACCAGCCGCGCCCGGGACCAATCTCCAGCTCGACGGGCCGGCTCCCCGCGCCGACCAGTGTGCGGAGGTCGAGCGGCTCGTCGTCCGGCAGGCGCGGTGCATCCGCGTAGGGGCGTGTCCCGGACGAGTTTGAGGTGTCAGCCATGGCAGCGGTGATATAGCAGCGCGCGGTGCCAGCGTTGCCGGAGAAGCTGTGGAAGCCCTTGCGCCGCCACGCGCCCCTCGTGACCGCCACCGCGCTGGTCGCGGGCGTGGCGACAACGGCCATCCTGCGCAAAACGCACGGCGTGCCGGCGGTGCCGCTCGACGACGCCTTCATCCACTTCCAGTACGCGCGCGCCTTCGCCCGGCTCCACCCGTTCGAATACACGCCCGGAGCCGCGCCCACCCCCGGCGCAACCAGCCTGCTCTGGCCGCTGCTCCTCGCTCCCTTCTATGCGATCGGTTTCAAGGGCGTGTGGCTGATCCCGATCGCCTGGCTGTTCGGCTTCGTCTCGCTCGGACTGCTCGCCTACGAGACGTGGCGCATCTCCCAGCGGCTGCTCGCCCACACCACCGCGATCGCCGCGTCCGCGATGGTGCTGGCCTTCGGCGGCTACATCTGGTGCGCGGCCAGCGGCATGGAGGTCGTGCCGTTCGCGTGGCTTCTGATGCGAAGCGCACGCCGCGCAGCCGAGTGGGGAGAAGCGAGCGGGGTCGCCACGCGCCGTGAGCGGCTCGAGCTCGTCGCGCTCGCTTTGCTCACGCCCCTGATGCGTCCGGAAGGCGCCGTCGCATCCCTGTTGATCGCCGTTGCCCTGTTCGCGTTTCCGCGCGGCCGCGCGCGCACCCGCGCCTGGGCGGCCCTGCCGCTGTGCGGGCCGCTGATCATGCCGCTGATCGAGCTGGCTGCCACCGGGCACTTCGGCAGTACGACCGCACAGGTCAAGTGGCTGCCACTCAATCCGTACTACGGCAACGGGCGCTTCACCGAGCAGGTGCTCGAAAACCTCCGCGTGCTCTTCAACACGCTATTGGACGGCAGGATCTGGAGCGCTGTCTACGTGCCGCAGGGTTCGCGCTGGGTGACGTGGCTTGCCCTGCCCGCGCTCGCGCTGATGGCGGCAAGGCGACGCACCCCCTGGCGGGGTCTCTGCGTCGGCGTCGTCGCGCTCGGCATGCTGCTGCCCACCACCTACGATAGTTTCCTGTGGAACCGGCTGCGCTACCTCTGGCCGTTCGCGGCGGCCTGGTTCGTGGCGCTCGGCGCGCTCGCCGACGCCGCCGGCGCGCTCGCGGCCCGGCTCTCGTCCGGCCTCGGTTGGGTGCGCATTCTGGTGGCCGGCGCGTTCTTGGGCGGCCTGGTCAGCCACGTCTCGTGGACGCTCGAGGATCTAGCCACGAGCTCCGACGCGATCCGCCGCCAGCAGGCCTCGCTGGGCCACTGGGCGCACGACGCACTGCCCCCGGACGCGCGCCTGGGCGTCAACGACACCGGAGCTATCGCGTACTTCTCCGACCGGCGCGTGTTCGACATCTGCGGGCTGACCACGCGCGGTGAAGCGCGCTACTGGGTCGCCGGAACGGGCTCCCGCTTCGAGCACTACGAGCACATGAAGCGGAGCGAACTGCCCACGCATTTCATCGTGTACCCGGAGTGGATGGGTCTGCCGTGGCTGCTCGGCAGACAGCTCACCGAACGCACGGTGCACGGCGCGACCATCCTTGGCGGCACCACCATGTACGCACACGTAGCGGACTACAGCGCGCTCGGCTCCGGCGATCGCCCGCTGTCGAAGGAAGCCGCGGGGAAGAAGACCGTCGACGTGCTCAACGTCGCCGATCTCGAGAGCGAGGCGTCGCACGACTACCGGCTGTACTGGGCGGAGCAGGTCGACAACGTCCCGGTCGGCACGCTGGACGGCCGCGTCGACGGCGCGCGCAAGCGGCGGTCGCTCGACACCTTCACGCTGAAGCTGTCGCCCGGCGGTGTGCTGATCGGCCGCTTCGGTGCGGCCCGGCCCATGAAGCTCCGGGTCCGCATCGACGGCCACGACGCCGGGACGTTCGAGCTCGAGGGCTACGACTGGGAAGAGCCCTCGCTCGGGCTGCGCCGCGACCTGCAGGCGGGGCCCCATCGCATCGATATCTCGGCGCCCTCGAAGCGCGCCTTCGCGTCGATGCACTACTGGTCGCTGCGCTGAGCCGCGCCGGGACCGCCGCGCCGGAAAAGGCTGCCCCCTTCTTGACAGTCATTACTGTCATAGTTATAGATGACTCAATGAACGCTGTGATTCATGGCCCCCGACGGGGGCCCAGGACGCCCGATCCGTACGACTGCGGGGCGCGCCCGAGCCAGCGCCCCGAGGACTATCCCGCCTGGCGCGAAGGTCTGCTGATCGGCGCGGCGCTGCTTGCGCTGGCGCTGCTCCAGTACTGGCACCTCGCGTTTCCGTGATGTAGCAGATTGCTACGCCAACGTGTCATTTTGACACGGCCACGTATCGGCAGGCGTGGCAATCTGCTACAATGCGCAGCGCCTGCGCCCGGGAAAAGACGCAGACGGCCGGTAGCACACGTTTCCAAAGTGGTGGCACGCGCTGCGGCACGTGGCTAGGTTCGCGAGGTGCACCTGGCCGACGGCATCGTGACCAACGCGCCGCTGCTCGTAGGGCTGGACCTCGTGGGGGCGGCGGGCGTGAGCGTGGCTCTGAGCCGCTCGGTCGCACGGGACTCGCGCCGCATCGCCTGGACCGGAACGCTGGCGGCCTTCGTGCTCGCCGCGCAGGCGATCAACGTGCCGATGGTGCCAGGGGCGAGCGCGCACGTGATCGGTGCCGGGTTGCTCGCGCTCGCGCTCGGTCCAGCGGAAGCCATCGTCGCGATGACCGCGGTGCTGCTGGTGCAGGCGCTCATGTTCGGCGACGGCGGGATCACGACTCTAGGGCTGAACGTGCTGGACATGGCGGTGCTACCGGTGCTGGTCGTGCACGGGCTGAGGCGGGTGTTCGGCGAGACGAAGCGCGGACTGACGCTCACGGCTTTCGCCGGCACGCTGGTCGGTACCGTGGCCGGCGCGGCTGTGCTCTCGACCACGCTGGTGCTCGGCGCGGGAGCCCCTACGCGCGTGACCTTCGGCTGGATCGTCGGCGTGCAGAGCATTGCAGGGCTCATCGAAGGCGTACTCGCCGCGGTCGCAGTCCGTCATCTGGTCGGGCGCGCGCCAGGGCTGCTGTCGCGTAGTCCATCCGCACTGCTTGCGCTCGACAGCCATGCGCCACCACGCGAGTCGCGTCGCGGGCTGGTTCTGGCGATGGTCGCGATCGCGGTCGCGTTGATGCTGCTGCCGCTCGCGAGCAGCACTCCGGACGCGCTCCAGGTCGTGGTGCAGCGGCTGCATCTGGCGGTGCGATGACGTCGTCGGCGCTCACGCCGTTGGGCAGTACCGGCACGCCACTTTGCCGCGCGGCGTCGCCAGCAGCACGGCTTCTGGCCGGCGCGGTGCTGGTCGCCGCCATCGCCACAGCGCCGATCGGATCGCTCCCTGCACTGTCGATCTCCGCACTGGTGCTTCTGGCCACGCTGTTGGCCGCACAGCCCCGTCTCCGCCCGTTCATGCATCGCGCATTGCCCGCGGCGCTCGTGATCGCCGCGCTGGTCGTGCCGCTCGTGATCGCGGGCAGGAGCGCCCAGGCGCTCGCCATGGGCGCACGGGCCACGCTGGCGGTCGGCGTAGCGCTGGGCGTGGCCGCGAGCCTAGCGCTCGACGAACTGCCCGGCGCACTCTCCGCGCTGGGCGTTCCGGCCGCGCTCGCCGCAGTGGTGGAGACGATGCTGCGACAGCTCGGCAGCGTGCAGGACGAGGGGCGTCGCATCGTGCTGGCACGCAGGCTGCGCGGCGCGCGGGGCTTTGGCGTTGGACCGGAGGTGTTGTCGGCGCTCCTCGTGCGCACCAGCGCGCGCGCCGAGCGTGCGGAGCTCGCCATGCGGCTCCGGGGCTACAATCCCGCGCTGGCGCGCGAGCAGGCGCGGCTCGGCCGGCGCGATCTGCCGCTCCTCGGTCTGACGATCGTGCTGGCCGTCCTGCTGCACATCGCGGCGTAGCGAGGCCGGCGTGAGCGGCCAGTCGATCCACATCGAGCGTCTGCAGGTCTGGCGCGACGACGGCAGCGGGCGACAGTGCGTGGTCGACGAGCTGTCGCTCGACATCGCTCCCGGTGAACGCGTCGCTGTCGCGGGACCGAACGGCGCCGGCAAGACGTTGCTCTTGCTGGCCATGGTCGGAGCGTTGCCCTTCTCCGGCACGATCGCCGTAGGCGGACGCGCGCTCGATTCCAGCAGCCTCGAGGCCGTACGCCGGGACGTCGGCTACGTGTTCGCCGATCCGTCGGATCAACTCTTCCTGCCGACCGTCCGCGAGGAAGTGGGCTTCGGGCCGCGCCAGCGCGGCGTGGCGGGCCAGGCGCTGGCGGCGCGCGTCGGTTCGGCGCTCGAAGCCGTCGGGCTCCGCGGCTTCGATGAACGGTCGCCGCTCGCTCTCAGCCTGGGCGAGCAGCGCCGCCTGGCCGCCGCCACGGTGCTGTCCAGCGAACCCGGCGCGCTGCTCTTCGACGAGCCGACCGCAAGCCTGGATCCGCGCGCGCGGCGCGCCATGCTCGAGACCCTGCGCGGACTCGACGCCACGCTGCTGCTCGCTACGCACGATCTCGACGCGGTGCTGGACCTGGACGCGCGCGTGGTCCTGCTCGACGCCGGTCGCCTGATCGCCGAAGGCCCCGCCGCGGAGCTGCTCCGCGACGAGGCGCTGCTCGAGCGCGCCGGCATGGCGCTGCCGCTGGGCGTGCAGAGAGGTCCAGGGGGCTAGACGAAGCACGGCGGACCGTCGATCGACGCGCAACGCGGAGGGCAACCCCGGACCCCTCCACGAGTGCTATACCGCGCGCATGCGTCGCCGACCGCTGGGAAAGACGGGCCTGAACGTGACCGAGCTCGGGCTCGGTACGTGGGGGCTTTCCGGTGACGGCTACGGGCCGGTGCCGGAGGCGGAGCAGGACCGGGTCATCGACCGCGCGCGCGCGCTCGGGATCACGCTGTTCGAGACGGCGGACAGCTACGCGCACGGTGGCATGGAGCGCAAGCTCGGCGAGCGGCTGAAGGACGACAAGCGCGCGCGCATCGTGACCAGGATCGGAACGGATCGCGATGCCATCCCGCCGAAGAAGCGCTTCGACCCGGAGTACCTGCGTACGGCCGTGGAGCGCTCCGCCGAACGGCTCGCACGCGATGTGATCGACGTGGTGCTGCTGCATAATCCATCCGAAGTGGCGATGGAGAAACGCGAGGCGACCGCGCTCTGCACGGAGCTGAAGCAGGCCGGGAAGATCCGCGCGTGGGGCGTGAGCGCCGGCACGCTGGAAGTAGCGAGCGCTGCGGTCGATCAGGGCGCCGAGGTCCTGTCGCTCGCATACAACGCGCTCTACCAGAGCAACCTCGACGAGCTCTCGGAAGTGATCGAAGAGGCGGACGTGGGCGTGCTGGCGCACTCGGTGCTCGGCTACGGGCTTCTGTCCGGGCACTGGGCGCCGAGCAAGAGCTTCGCACTCGGCGACCACCGCGCCGAGCGCTGGACCGGGGACGAGCTCAGGCGCAGGATCCGCCAGCTCGACGCGATCCGGCCGCTGATCGGCGGAGACGTGCTGAGCCTGCGCGGCGGCGCGCTGCGTTTCGTGCTGCACAACGAGGCGGTCAGCTCCGCGCTGCTCGGCCCGCGTAACACCATCCAGCTCGACCAGCTGGTGCGGGAGGCCGGCAAGGGCCCGCCGTACCTCGAGGACGAGAAGATGACGGCGCTGGAAAACCGGCTGCGCGACGTGGGAGTCGAGGTGTGAAGAACGCGCAGGCGACACTGACAGCTCTGGTCGAGATCGCCCGCGAAGCCTCGGGGATCGTCGAGGCGGTGTACGCGGAGCCGTTCGAGGTGGACTACAAGGGCCCGAAGGACCCGGTCACCGAGGCCGACCGTCGCGCCAACACGCTCATCTGCGAGCGGCTGGAGGAGCAATTCCCGGGCGTGCCGGTGGTGGCCGAGGAGAGCGCACCCGAGGCGTTCGCCGGTTTCCGCAAGGCGGAGCGCGTGTTCTTCGTGGACCCGCTCGACGGCACGCGGGAGTTCGTGAAGCGGAACGGCGAGTTCGCCGTGATGATCGGGCTGCTCGATGGCGAGCGCGCGAGCGTCGGCGTGATCCACGCGCCGACCGAGGACATGAGCTTCGGCGGCATCGTCGGAGAGGGCGCCTGGCGCTTCCAGGCGGACGGCTCCCGCACGCCGGTCGCCGTGAGCGGGCAGGAAGTGCTGGGCGAGGCGCGGGTAGTGGCGTCGCGCTCGCACCGGACGGACACGATGGAGCGCGCGCTCCGGATCCTGGGCGCGGGCGAGATCATCACGCTGGGCAGCGCCGGGCTGAAGGGCGTGGCGGTGGCCCGCGGCGACGCCGAGGCGTACGTGGCGCCGGGCTACGCGGGCAAGCGCTGGGACGCGTGCGCGGCGGATGCGCTGGTCAGCGCGGCGGGTGGACGTTTCACCGACGCCTATGGCAAGCCCGTCGACTACCGCGGCGAGCGGTTGGCCAACGACCAGGGCGTGGTGGCGACGAACGGCCGGCTGCACGACGCATTTCTGGGTCGGCTGGCCGCGGCGCGACAGGAACAGGGCCTGGAGTAGAAGACCGCGCGCTCGCCGCAGCACTGATCTACAGTCGGGCCATGCGCGACTCCGCCGAGGTCGTGATCGTGGGCGCTGGCATCATGGGCCTGAGCGTCGCGTACAATCTGGCGAAGCACCACGGCGTCAGGCGCATCACGGTGGTGGATCAGTCGTACCTGTGCGGCGGCGCCAGCGGGCGCAACGGCGGCGGCGTGCGCGCCCAGTGGTCGAGTGAAGCGAACATCCGCTTGATGCAGGAGAGCCTGGAGCTCTGCCGCGACTTCGCCAAGGAGCACCACATCAACACCTGGTTCCGCCAGGGCGGCTATCTGTTCCTGGTCAGGAGCGAGGAGCGGCGCCGCGAGCTGGAAAAGAACGTCAAGCTGCAGAACGAGTGCGGCCTGATGACGCGGCTGCTCACGCCTGCCGAGGCGCAGGAGATCGTGCCGGAGCTTTCCACGGAGGGGCTCCTGGCCGCGAGCTATAACCCATACGACGCCGTGGTGTTCCCCTGGCCGTTCGTGTGGGGCTACGCGGAGGGCGCAGAGCAGCTGGGAGTGGAGGTGTGCACGTTCACGCGCGTGACCGGCATCGAGACGCGCGGGCGCGGCATCACCGCCGTGGTGACGGACAAGGGTCGCATCGAGACCAACATCGTGGTCAACGCCGCCGGAGCGTGGAGTCCGGGCATCGCGCGGCTGGTCGGCATCGAGATGCCGAACCATCCGCACCGTCACGAGATCTGCGCCAGCGAGCCGCTGAAGCCTTGGCTCACGCCGCTGGTGGCGGATCTGACCGACGGCCTCTACTTCTCGCAGTCGACCCGCGGCGAGATCGTCGGCGGCATCGGCAACAAGAAGGTGCCCGAAGGCGAGAACCAGGACAGCTCGTACCGCTTTCTCGCGCTCTACTCGCGCGGCCTGATGCGCGCGTGCCCGATCCTCGGCGGCGTCAAGATCCTGCGCCAGTGGGCGGGCATGTACGACATCACGCCGGATCAGAACCCGATCGTGGGCGAGGTCGACGAGCTCGAGGGCTTCTTCCAGGCCAGCGGCTTCATGGGCCACGGCTTCATGATGGCACCGGTCATCGGCAAGCTGCTCGCGCAGCACATCGCCGAGGGCACGCACCTCCCGCTGTTCGAGCGCTGGAACCTGCGCCGCTTCAAGGAAGGCAAGCTGCTCGGCGAGGGCATGATCATCGGCTAGCCGGCGGTTTGTCGGGCGCGCGGCAGCGCCGTACGCTTGGGCGATGGTGCGCTACCTCGTTTTCGCGCTCACGCTCTTGACCACCGCCTGCGGCAGCTCGCCGTCGAGCTCGAAGAAGCAGCCCCCCAGCTTCGATTACCCGCGCGACAGCGAGATCCGCGTCGACCAGATCCAGCTGAAGGCGACGCACAACAGCTACCACGTCCAGAACCCGGACATCACGAACCCGCTTCTGGCCTACACGCACGACCCGCTCGAGCAACAGCTCGAGGAGCAGGGCGTGCGCGGCCTCGAGCTCGACGCGCACTACGACTCGAAGCAGGGCGTGTTCGAGGTCTATCACATCACGCTGCTGGACGAGGGCACGCGCTGCCGGCTTCTGACCGATTGCCTGCGCACGATCAAGACGTGGTCGGATGCGCATCCGGCGCACCAGCTGCTGTTCATCCACCTGGAACCGAAGGACAACCCGCCCGCAGACCCGGAGCCGTGGTTCGGGGAGCTGGAGAGCGAATTCCTCTCGGTGTGGCCGCGGAATCGCATCGTCACGCCCGACGACGTGCGCGGCAGCGCGGCGACGCTGCGCGACGCGGTGGAAAGCCATGGTTTCCCGACGCTGGGCGAAACACGCGGCAAGATCCTGATCTACATCGACAACCATGCGACGTTCCGCGACGTCTACACACAGGGCGGCAAGGACGTGCACGGCCGGCTGATGTTCTGCGATTCGTCTCCGACCGATCCGTTCGCGGCGATCAGCGTCCTGAACGACCCGGTCGCGGATCAACAGCAGATCCTCGACGCGGTGAAGCAACACATGATCGTGCGCACGCGGGTGGACAGCGAGGGTGCGCCGCTGCCCGCCGACAGCGGCCCGCTGTTCGACGCGGCTGTCAGCGCTGCGCAGATCGTCACGACGGATTTCCCTTCCGCCGACGAGAACGGCGGCGGCTACATCTTCAACCTGCCCGGCGGCGAGCCCTCGCGCTGCAATCCGCTGACCGGATCCAAGGACTGCACGGCAGAAGACGTCGAGAACCCGTCGTTCATGTGACCGGGATCAAGGCCCGGCGCTGGCGCCGGGCAGGCCGACCGGCGATACTCCGGTCGGGATGGCTCGCGTCTGCACGCTGTTGCTCGCGTTCGCGCTCGGCGCATGCTCGGGGACGGACAAGACCGCGTCGAAGCCGGCAAGCGGCGGCACTGCGTGGAAACCGGGCATCGTGCTGCCGAGCACGCACGCCACGCTGCGCGGATACATCGACGTGCGCGGTCTGATCCACGCGCACTCGGTCTACTCCCACGACGCCTGCGACAACGCTCCGCGCGATCCGGACACCGGCGCCATCAACCAGACCTGCTTCGACGATTTCCGCCGCGGCATGTGCCAGTCGCAGCACGACTTCATCATGCTGAGCGATCACAACGACACCTTCGGCGACACGCCCTTCCCGGACGTGCTGCTCTACAGGAAGGCTCTCGGCGACCAGCTCATCGAACGCGGCGGCCACCCCGTAGCGAATCGCGCCGCCTGCCCGGATGGCGGACATCCGGTGATGCTGCTGGCGGGCACGGAATCGAACACGATGCCGGTGGGGCTCGAAGGGCATCTGCCGGGCAGCGTCGATGCGCGCAAGGCGGTCTACGGCGATCTGTCGGCGGACGCGATCAACCAGTTCAAGGCGGACGGCGCCGTGGCGCTGGTCGCGCACACCGAGAACTGGACCCTCCAGCAGCTGACGGATCTGCCGCTGGACGGCTTCGAGATGTACAACCTGCACGCGAACGCGATTCGCGGCGCGGGCGGCGCGCTGTCGTTGATCACCAAGATCAAAAGGCCCGACGAGCTTCCCCAGTCGGACCTCGTGCTGCTTCCCATATGGAATGAGGATCCGCGCTACATCCAGACCTGGGGCAGCGTGCTGGCGAGCGGCGCGCACCGGGTGACGACGATGGCCACCGACTGCCACCAGAACGCCTTCCCGCAGATCCTGCCGGACGGCGAGCGCATCGACAGCTACCGTCGCATGATGGAGTGGTTCTCGAACCACTTGCTCGTCAGGCCGAAGCCGGACGGCAGCTGGAACGACCAGGACCTCAAGGACGCCCTGCGCGCCGGACGGCTGTACGGCGCCTTCGAGGTGATGGGCTATCCCGTGGGCTTCGACTTCCACGCGGTCGAGGGCAAGACGGTGCGGGAAATGGGCGAAGAAGCGTCGCTGGCCAACGGGGTGGAGCTCGACGTCGTCAAACCGCAAGTGGCGGACCTCGACCCGGCGGTCGACCCGCCGCGCATCACGCTCAGGCTGCTCCGCGCCAGGAGCGGCGGCTGGGACGAGATCGCCAAGGGCGAACGGGACCTCGCCGTGAAGGTCACCGAGCCGGGGGCCTACCGGGCGGAAGTGCGCATCCTGCCGCACCACCTGAGGGGATATCTTTCGAGCTACGCGGACCTGGCGGACCAGGACTTCGTCTGGATCTACTCCAACCCGGTCTACGTCGTGGACTGACCCGTTGACGCAGCGCGCCAGCGACCCTGGCGGCCGACCGCCGCCCGCGCGTCCGGGTCCGCCCCGGGGCCGGACGGCAACCGTTGCAGGCGCGTTGACAGCGTGGACCGGGCCAGCGTACCGTCCGCCAACGTCGAAAACTTGAGGGAATCGTGGGCCTTTCCGCGCCTCGGGTCTCGACACGACGGGTCAGCCGGTGAAACAGCCGCCCTCGGGAGGAATCTGCATGCTCCGCTCCTCACGCGTCACAGCGTCGCTCATCCGCCACTTGATGCTAGGTACCGCCGCCACCGTGGCCACCGCCACGCTCGCGACCTCGCTCATTGGCTGCAAGGACGAAAGCCAACCCGGGTACTGGGTCGACAAGCTCCAGGACCAGTCCTGGCGGCCCCGGGCCATCAAGCGCCTCCAGCAGTTCTTCGAGGACGCCAGTACAAAAGCCGGAGGCGACAACAAGAGCCCTGGAGTGCAGAAGCTCTTGAACAAGATCGCCGTGCCGCTGACCAAGACGTATGTCGATCACTACGCTGATCTGGACACCAAGACGCGCGTCACGCTGATCAAGCTGCTCGCGGATCTCCGCGACAAGCGTGCCGAGCCTGCGCTGAAGAAGGCCTTCGAGGAGTTCGCCAAGCGTCCGGCCACGAGCAAGGACGACCAGGACATCAAGTGGGCGGCTCGCGCGCAGACGGATCTCAAGCTCGATTCGCTCGCGGACCCGCTGCTGCAGGCCTTCCTGAAGCTGAAGGCGCACACCATGCTGGGCGGCATCAGCTACCGCGACATGAACGAGGCGATGCTGGCCGAACCGGAGAAGTCGTGGTCGGGCCCGCTCATCACGTTGCTCGGTGCCGAGATCAAACCGCCCAAGAACGCCAAGGATCACGACGCGGTGGACAACTACCGTGACCAGCTGTTCTGGCAGACCACGTCCGCCGAGGTGCTCGGCCAGCTGAAGGATGCCAGCGCGGTCCAGCCGCTGATGAAGGTGATGCTCGACCCCTCCAAGGGCGACGTGCAGGCGACGGCGGTTCTCGCGCTCGTGAAGATCGGCCAGCCTGCCGTGGACGCTGCGGTCAAGCTCCTGCAGGACAAGGACGACAAGCTCGCCGCGTTCGCGCTCCGCCGCATCAAGGAAGTCACCGGCGCGAAGAAGGAGCCGAAGAACCAGCCGTACATCCAGACGGCCGCGCTCATCCTCGGCACCATCGGTCGTCCGTCTGCCCTGCAGCCGATGATCGACGCGCTCGGGAACACGAAGAACGAGACGAACAAGGCGGTCATCGCGCGCGAGATCACGAAGATCCCCGCCACGCCGGAGTCGAAGAAGGCGTTCGAGCAGGCCTACGAGTCGATCTCGATCGACACGGTCCTGCCGCCGCAGGGCAACAGCGCGCTGCAGGCGCTCACCGAAGCGGCAAGCTCGTTCTACGACCCGGGCATGGTCGACTGGCTGCTCGGCCGCGCCGAGAACACCAAGGGCGGCGCCGAGGACAAGAAGGCGCTGCAGGGCACGATCACCGTCACGGTGCTCAAGCTCGTGAAGCCGGACCAGCTCGGCAAGGCCAAGGGGGCCGTCGACAAGTACGGCACGAAGATCGAGAAGGACGCCTACGCGCACACCGACAAGATCCTCAAGGCGTGCGGAGAGCGGGTGTCCTGCTACCTGGCCGCGATCGAGAAGAGCGAGAACCAGGAGCAGAAGTCGCAGTTTGCCGGCATCAAGGCGGGCTACATGATCGGCATCCTGGGCAACGAGCAGACGGTGGACGAACTGGTCAAGCGGCTCGGCTCGATCGACAACGCCGCGGTCCGCTACACCGCGTCGCAGAGCATCGACCATCTGCTGCCGAAGGGTTCGACCAAGGTTGCCGACGAGCTCGAGAAGATCATCGACAAGAACCAGAAATCGGCCGACCGCGACAAGATCATGGGTGACGCGCCGCTCAAGCAGGTGATGTACCGCATCCGCACCCGGGCGCAGTAGGCACCGGGTCGCACTCGCCGGCTCCGCGGCAGCCCCGGCCGCGGAGCGGCGCACCGTGGCCGACACACCCATGTCCACCATTCGCATCGAGGTTCTGGACGGCACCGACGCGGGGCGGGTTTTCGAGCCGGAGGGGGACGTGGTGCGGATCGGGCGCGCGTCGTCCAACGAGCTCAGGCTCACGGCGCACCACGTCTCCAGCGAGCACGCACGGGTCGTGATCGGCGTCGACAAGGTGCTGCTCGAGGATCTGCGCAGCACCAACGGCACGGCAGTGGTGCGCGGCGCAGAGCGCATTGTCCTCGGCGAGGAAGGCTCGCTCCGCCTGCCGCTCGAGTCGGGCGACGTCATCGAGCTCGGCGGCGAGGGAGACGAGAGCACGCGGCTGTCCGTCACGCTGGGCGAGGAAGGCGAAATCGCCCAGGTCGTCAGCGTACGGCCAATCGGCGAGATCGTCGGCTACACGGAGAGCGTCGAGCGCAACACCGACGTCCTGAAGACGCTCTACCAGGTCGAAAAGGAGATTGGCGGAGCGGACGACCTCGACGGCGTACTGGTCGCGCTGGCCGATGCGGCGCTGGTCCTCGTGCCGCGCGCCACGCACGTGACGATCGTGCTCCGCGACGAACCGGACGGCGAGGACGCCGGCACCGATGAAGCGGGCTACGTACCCGTGCTGACGCGGGTCCGCCGGGCGGAAGGCGGAAGCCAGCCTCCGGAAGGGCCGGTGCCCATCACGCGCAGCATCTTCCGCAAGGTGGTGAGGGAGCGGGCTGCGGTACTCGCCGCCGACGCGCCGACCGAGAGCTTCAGCTCGGAGTCGCTCCTCGGCGCCAGCATCCGCAGCACCATCGGCGTGCCGCTGTGGAAGGGCGAAGACATCCTGGGCGTGCTGCAGGTGGACAACCGCGACACGCCGGCCATGTTCGATTCAGCGGACCTGGACGCGCTGGGCGTGCTCGCCGCCACGGCGTCGCTGGCCGTGGCCAACGCGCGGTTGATTCGCCGGCTCCGGGCGGCGGAAGAGAAGCTCACCAAGGAGAACAGCTTCCTCAAGCGCCGCGAGCGCTCGCGCCGCGGAGAGGTCGAGATCATCGGCAAGAGCCGCGCGATGACCGGGCTCATCGAGCAGCTCGACAAGGTCGCCAACACGCGCGTCACCGTGCTGATCGAAGGCGAGACGGGCACCGGCAAGGAGCTCGTAGCCTCGGCGCTGCACTACCGCTCGCGGCGGCGCGAGCGGCTGTTCGTCGCGCAGAACTGCGCGGCCATGCCGGAGAACCTTCTGGAGAGCGAGCTCTTCGGGCACAAGCGCGGCGCGTTCACCGGCGCGACGGAAGAGAAGAAGGGGCTGTTCGACATCGCCGACGGCGGAACGCTGTTCCTCGACGAGGTGACGGAGATGCCGATGGCCCTGCAGGCCAAGCTGCTCAGGGTGCTGCAGGAGGGCGAGATCCGTCCGGTCGGCGCCACGCACGAAAAGCACGTCAATGTGCGCATCGTGGCAGCCAGTAACAGAAACCTCGAAGAAGAGGTGAAGAAGGGCGCGTTCCGCGAGGATCTGTACTACCGGCTAAAGGTCTTTCCGCTGAGGGTGCCGCCGCTCAGGGAACGCCGCGAGGACATCCCGCTGCTCGCCGGTCATTTCCTCGAGCGCTACACCAAGGAGATCGGCAAACCCGTGGCCGGCTTTGCGCAGGACGCGATGGAGCTGATGATGGGCTACGAGTGGCCGGGCAACGTGCGCGAGCTCGAGAACGAGGTACAGCGCGTCGTGATCCAGGCCGAAGCCGACGGCTTCGTGACAAGCGACCTTCTGAGCCCGCGCGTGCGCAAGGTGGAAGGCATCGTAGCGCGGGCCGGCGTCACGCGCGGCACACTCAAGCAAATGGTCGAGCAGGTCGAGAAGTTCTTCCTGATCGAGGCGCTGCGCGAGCACGGCAATAACAAGACCAGTGCCGCCAAGGCCCTCGGCATCACCCGCGAAGGCCTGCACAAGAAGCTCCGCCAGCTCAAGCTGACGTAGCGCGTCCTCCAGGCCGGCTGTTCACGGCGCTTCAGCGCTCGGTGGAAGCTCTGGGCTTGGGGCGACCGTCTTCCGGCAGCTCGTGGGAATAGGTGATGATCCCTTTCCGCTTGTCGTCGATCACCATGCGGCAGCGATTAGGCAGAGTTCCGTGCGTTCCTCCGTCCAGCGTGCACACGGCTTTCTGCTTCTCGTCCTCCGACGCGAAGCAGTCGCAAGACTGGTCCGGCTTCGCTTTGAAGCAGGGCGTATCGGGAAGGACGGCGTAATGCCGGCGCTTGGCGGCGAGCGTCACCCGCGCCGGTAGGCTCCCCTGGGCGTAGCTCGCCGCGAGTAGCGCGTGCGGCCAGTCTTGTTGCGTGTGGCGCCAGCCGTTCCGATCCAGGGCGCGAGCACGCACCTTGCCGGGGATCTTCTGGTCAAGCTCGGCCTGGGTACAGAGATGCTGGTTCTTGTCGCTGCCGCAGTCGTAGCCCAGTCTGCACCAGTTCTGGTCCAGGCGCTGGGTCACGCCCTCGCAGTGCGTGCGCGTCAGTGCGAGCACCTGCAAGACCCCCACCTCGTAGGCACCCCCCGGGTATGACCGGGCAGGAGCACGTTCCAGGATGTCGCAGGCCAACGCGCCCACCTGATCGGCGTGCAGAAGCGCCAGGCGAGCCAGCAGCACGACCAGCACGAGCTCTGCCTCCGCGGGCGCGCCAACCAGCTGCTTGGCGCGCGCAAGGTAGACCGGCTTCAAGTCGGTATCGAGGGAAGGCACATGCCACAAGGCCCGGCGGATCAAGTCGAGAGGCGGCCGCTCCTGCTCGAGTCGCTCGCGCAGCCCGGCGTCCAGTTTCTTCCGCGCGGCAGCGGACAGGAGCTCGTAGCCGAGCTCCCAACCGTCGTACGCTTTCGAGTTCTTCCTGTCCTCGTAGGCAAGCTCCGGGAACGGAGGATACGAAAAGTCCGACGCTTGCAGCAGCAGCTTGCCCAGCGCCGCGTCGCCACCTCGCAGCTTCACTTCCCGGTACACGTGCGAGGGAGCCGGGGTCACCTCGTTGAGCAAGCAGTGGAGCAATCGTGGCGCGACGGCCGGAAGCGCCGGCATATGCGCGAAGTCTGGCCTGGGACCCGAACCGAGCACGCTGCCACAATAGGGGAGCGCATACGGCCCACTCTTCGCCAGATACGCCAGGCTCCAGGGCTTCGACGGCTCGCAGCGATAGGCGACCGCTTCCTTCGTAGCAGCGAGCTCGGGGTGCGGTTCCCAGCAGCCCGCGTCGAAGCTGACGCTCGGCTTCTGCTGGACCGTGATGATTCCACTCTCGGAAAGGCCGCCCAGGCGCCCGCCCCCGGTGAAACGTCGCTGGTACTCCCATTTGATCGGGAGGGGATCGTCCAGCGTCGCCACCGTCTTGGTCTTGTTGCAGCACTGCACCAGGCTGGCGCCGACGACCATCGCCGCGAGCAGCGCGTCGCGACGCGGAACGGCGCGCCGACGCGTGCACTCCCTCGTGCCAGCCACCACCGGATCCTTGTACCACGGGAACGCCGAGCGCTGGCCGCCCCCACCCCGATCCCCCTTGTCGTCTTCAAGGCTTCCCGTTCGATCCTACCCCGCCAACTTTCCGAGCTCGTCGAGGACGAGCTTTGCGTTCTGTCGCGGATCGACGTTGGGCATCACCTTGGCGATCCTGCCCTGCTTGTCGATGATGAACGTGTAGCGCATGTCGTGCCCGTTCTTGACGGGGACGCCGTAGGCCTTCGCGATCCTGTGCTCGGTGTCGGGCAGCAGGCGGAAGGTCAGGTCGTTCTTGCTGGCGAAGGCGCGGTGCGAGACGTTGTCGTCGGCCGAGACGCCGAGCACGACCGCCTGCTGCTTCTTCAGCGCCACCTGGGCGTCGCGCAGCCCCTGTGCCTCGGCGGTGCAGCCCGGCGAGTCGTCCTTCGGGTAGAAGTACAGAACGACAGGCCGGCCCTTGTACCGCGAGAGCTCTACGCGCTCGCCGGTGTGGGCCACGGCTTCGAGCGCCGGCGCCGGATCGCCGGCCGCGAGCGGCTTGTCGGGGCTCCTCAACTGGTGCGCCTGGACCACGGCCGACGGCACCGCCGGCGGCTGTTGCTGGGGCTTTTCTTGCTTCTTGCAGGCTACCAGGGCGAGGGCCGCGCAGCCGATCAGGACGAGTCGCGTTGCCATGGGGCGAACCTTGAACAGGATCCGCCCACGCGCAACCCGTTCGATCGCCGAAAGCTACTGGATCCCGTACTCGCGGAGGCGGCGGTAGAACGTGCGGCGCGGGATACCGCTCAGCTCGGCCGCCTTGACGCGGTTCCAGTTGCAGGCCCTGAGCGCCTCGAGGATGCGCTCGCGCTCTTCGCGACGGTGCTGCGAGAGCGTGCTGCGCCGGCGCCGGACCGTACGCGAACCGCTCGGTTCGGTCGTCCGCGGCTCGCTGGAAGCCGCAGGGGCCCTGGACACCGGCGCCAGGCCGTCCGGAAGATCCGAGATCGGCCGCTTCCAGCTCCGGTCGATCGCTGAGCACCCACGCGTTCAAGAGAACGTGCTCGAGCTGCCGGACGTTGCCGGGCCAGTCGTAACCGGCGAGGCGGCGCATGGCGTCGCGCGTCAGCTTCTTCCGGTCGCGCTTGTAGCGCGCAGCGAAGAGCCCCAGGAAGTGGTCGACCAGCTGCGCGATGTCCTCGGGCCGCTCGCGCAGCGGAGGCAGTCTGAGCTCGACCACGTGGATGCGGTAGAACGAGATCCTCGCGGAACTGACCGGCTTCGACCAGCTCCGACAGCTCGCGGTTGGTCGCGAACAGAAGACGCACATCCACCAGCTCTTCCCGCGTGCCGCCGACGGGGCGCACCCGGCGCTCCTGCAGAACGCGCAGCATGCCCGCCTGCATCTTGTGCGGCATCTCCCCGATCTCGTCGAGCAGCACGGTGCCGCCCTCGCCCTCGCGGAACAGCCCCTTGCGGTCCCGGTCGGCGCCGGTGAACGCGCCCTTCACGTGGCCGAACAGCTCGCTCTCCAGCAGGTTCTCGGGGATCGCACCGCAGTTGACGCCCAGGAAACGCCCGCTCGCCCGCAGCGACGCGTTGTGGATGGCGCGCGCCACGACCTCCTTGCCCGTCCCGCTCTCGCCGGTGATGAGCACGGGAACGTCCGTGTCCTTCACGCGCTCCATCAACGCGTACACGCGTCGCATGGCCTCGCTGGTACCGACCAGCCCCTGGTAGCCGAAGTGGCCGAGCAGCGTGTCGCGCGCGTCGCGCAGGCGCTTGCGCGCGCGCTTCAGCTTGGCGGTGCGGTCGCCGAGCAGCTCGCGCAGCCGCTCCTGCGCCTCGTACAGCTCGGCATTCGCGACCTCCAGCTCGTCGGCGCGCCGGCGGTTCTCGCCCACCAGGCGCGCCGTCTCGATCGCGATCGCCACCTGGTCAGCGAAGGCGCGCAGCGTCGGCAGCTCGCGCTGGAAGTGCTGGCCCGGGCGCACGCGCGTTTCGACGTAGAGCGCGCCGATGGGCGCACCGGACGGCGCCGCGATCGGCACGCAGGCGACGGACTGCAACATCAGCTGGTGCACCGAGGCGTAGCTCTTCATGCGCGCGTCGTCGCGTGCGCTCGAGGTCACGATCGGCTCACCCTTCGCAATCACGTCCTCGGCGATGGACCGCGAGAATTCGGCATGCGGCTCGTCGCCGGCGCGCGAGCGCGACGTGTGCACCGTGAGCGTTCCGTCGTCCTCGCACAGCAGGACGAAGCCGCGCTCGGCGCGCAACAGCTCCACGGCGTGGTCCGTAACGCGCGCGGTGAGGCGACCGAGGTCGAGCTCCCCGGCCAGCTCGGCATTCACCTCGAGGATGCGCGCGAGCCGCTGTTCGAGCGGCGTGCTGGTCATGCTGGAGATGCTGGGCGGACCAGGCGACGCCAGCGTACTCGGCGCGTGGGGCGTGGTGCCCAGTCTATCGGACTGCGGGCGCACGTCGAACGGCGCCTGGTCCGTCGCCGCGTTCGCGATGGAAACCTGCACCGAGGCGCGCAGCAGACGGCGGCGAGGATCGTTCCAGTACACCTCCCGGAGGTCGCGCGGCAGGCGCGCTCCGATCCCCTCCAGCGTCGCCAGCGCCTCCTCACGATCGCGACGCGCCAGCAGCGGCTGGCCGCCGGCTTCCTCCAGCTCGGCGCGCGCCTCCAGCGCCCTCCACACCCATTCGCGTTCCTTGCTGTCGCGGGCCGCGGCCAGCGCTTCATCCAGACGCGAGCGCGCCAGGGTCTCGTCGCCCGCCAGCAATGCGACACGTGCCGTCGCCAGCAGCAACAGCGGTCGGTGCGCGGCGGCGGAACCGAGATCCTCGCGGGCTCGCTCCAGCTGGCGCCTGAGCGCTACCACGTCCGGATTGATCCCCCGCGCCGCGACCAGCACGCCCTCGAGGCGCACCTCGGACGAGTCCACGCTGCGCCCGAGCGCGTCGTACGCCGCAGCGCACGCTTCGTATTCGCGCGCCGCCTGCTCGATGTGCCCGAGCCGCCCCGAGAGCTCCGCCCCGAGACCGGCCAGCTGGGCCCGCATCACCGGCGGCAGTTGCGAGCGCTGCGCGTCGAGCGCCTCGATGCTTTCCCGCGCACGCGACAGCCGCCCGAGATACAGGTCGGTGTTGGCGAGGTTCAGGAGCGCATAGCGAGTCGTGGAGCGGCGCCCGGAGCGACGCCCCATGTCGACCGCCGCCTCGAAGTGTTCGATGGCGCCGGCAATGTCGCCCCCCATCTTCTGCAGGCCGGCGAGGTTGAGTTGCAGCGTGGCCAGGAGACCGGCTTCGCTGGCGCGTTCGGCGGCCGAGATACCGCGCTCGTAGGCGGAGCGAGCCGGTTCGATCCGACCGGTGCGCTGCAGCGCGAGGCCCAGGGTCGTGAGCGCTACGGCTTCGACGCGCGGCGCATCCCGGGCCTGCTCGACCGAGCGCTCCAGTACGGCGATCGCCTCGTCGTGCTGTCCCAGGAAGGACAGCGCGAGACCCTGGTAGGCCAGGGCCTCGGCGCCGAGCGCTCCCGCCTTTCCGACCAGCGGCTCGAGCAGCTCGAGCGCCCGGGCGTACTCGCCGGTGCCAACGTGGGCGCGCGCGAAAACCAGAGCCCAGGTCAGCGCCGCGTCGGAGCCGGGCTCGCGTTCCGCCAGCGGCTGGACGCTCCGCAGACGCTCGAGCGCGGCGGGCGCTTCGCCCAGGCCGAGATCCAGCCGCGCGCGGGCGACGGCCAGAAGCAGGGAATCGTCCGACGCAGGAAGCGCATCGAGCGCGGTTCGTGCGTCGTTGAAGCGCCCGCGGTCGAGGAAGAACAGGGCGCGCTCGAGCGGATCGGCGGGCAGCGAGGAGGGCACGCCCGCTTCGTCCTCGGCGATCACGCGTTCGAAGTCCTCGTCGGACGCCACCGCCGCGGAGGCGAGACGATGCACCAGACGGCGCAGCTCGCCCGGACGGCAGCGCGAGTGGTCCAGAACGCGCTCGAGCAGATGGTCGGTGAGCGAGGGAATGCTGCGGCGCACGAGATCCGCAGCGGCATGCCGCTCGAGCGGCGGCACCTCGAACCGGCGCGGGTCGTCGCCGAGCCACGCGCCCGAGACGGTCACGATACACGCTCCGGCAGCGCAGAGCTCGAGCAGCGCTGCGACGCTGGCGCGGTCGAGCGCATCGGCGTCATCCACGAGCATCGTCAGACCGGCGGCGTCCGCGTGGGCACCGAGCTCCGCCTGGATCGCAGCGGGGTTGCCCTTCAGTGACTCGTCGATCCAGAGCAGCCGGCCGCCCTCGATGCCGAGCGACCACGCAACCCGCCGGAGCAGCGTGGTCCGACCGGAGCCGGCCGGTCCCTCGATGGCGAGCGCGGCGCCGGGAGAGAGCGCGTCCACCGCCGCGAGCAGCTGCGCCGAGGTGCGTTCGATGCCGACCACGGGCCACGGCGCCTGATCGGCGGCATGGTCCTGCTCGCCGGCGAGGTGCGCTACGCGGCGCAGGGCACTGGCAAACTCGTCAGCTGAAGGAAAGCGCGCGCTCGGGTCCTCGGCGGTTGCGCGCCCGACGACAGCGGACAGCTCCCGGCGCAAGCGCGGCTCCAGCCGCTTCTTCATCGCGCGCACGGCATCGTCGAGAGCGACACCGAGCGCGTACACCTCTGCTCTCACCGTCAGCGGTCCACCTTCGAACAGCTCCGGCGCGGCGTACTTGGGCGTCAGCCCTTCCGCCGGCGCGCCCGATTCCTGCCACGGCGCAGCCAGACCGAGATCGACCAGCGTGGCGCGTCCGTCCGGCTCGACGATGATGTTCGCGGGCTTCACGTCTCCGTGCAGAAGCCCGGCCCGGTGCAATACCGTGAGCTGCTCGGCCGCACGCGCGAGCGCGTCGAGGGCGCTCTCCCCGCCGCGCTCGATCAGCGCGTGCAGGCTCTCGCCCTCGACCAGCTCGCGCAGCATGAACGGCCGCCCACTGCCCGGCAGCCTCCCGAAGCGCACGACCCGGGGTACCCCGAGTCCCTCCAGACCGGAGAGCGCGACGGCTTCGCGCACCAGCGCCGCCATCTCCCGCTCGCTCGCCTCTTCGGCCAGCACCTTGAGCGCCAGGCGAGCGTCGGTGTGCCGATCCCGGACCACCCAGACTTCCCCGCCGCCGCCTTTGCCGAGTTCCGACAGCGGCTCGTAGCGTGCAGGTAGCTCGAGCTCGGGCACGCCCCTCCTTCAGGCTAGAGCCCGTAGTCGGCGCCGAGGCCCACGAAGAAGCCGCTGGTGCCGAAACCGGCGTCGAGCCTTGCCACGAAGTGTTTCGTGGGCTTGAAGCGGAACCCGGTCTGCAGCGCCAACCAGGGGAACAGGATCGGCTTGGAGCCGCCGTTCGCCCAGCTGGGCTCGCTGTAGTTGTTGTAGTGGTCGTTGTCGCTGCCGCAGTAGTTCGCGTCCGGATTGCCCGCGGAATTGCAGGGCTGGTACGTGCCGTTTGCGTCCTTGTACGCCTGCACGCGGTGCAGATCGCCGAACACGATACCGAAGCCGGCGCCGATGCCGTAGTTGAGCGCGAACTCGGGACTGAAGTCCGTGCTCCACAGGAAGTCCGCCTTCAGGTTGATCATCTTCAGGTTGCTGGTGACGATCTCCCAGGCGTTCTCCGGGTCGGAGCTCGACTTGATGGGCGTCGGATCCATCTGGTACGAGGCGTAGGTCACCGAGAAGTCGTATTCGAAGCCATCCTTGCGGATGGCGAACTCGGGACCGAAATCGTGCACATACACGGTGCGCCCGCCGTCGGCGCCGAACATGTTGATCATGAACTTCGGCACGATGATCCCGCGGTAGCGCAGGCCCACGAAGCGATACACCTGACCCGGATGCTCGAGCGGCGAGTTGCCCTGCTCGGCGTCCTGGACAATGGCTTCCTTGTTGGTCGCCCCACTCGCGTCTTCCGGAGGCGGCGCGTCCGCGGCGCCGGCTGCGTCCGTTGTTCCGGACTGCGAGTCGTCGGCCGGCGCGCCCGTGTCACCAGGCTCCTGGGCCTTCACGTTGGTCGTGGCAAAGACGGCGCAGGCGATCACCCCGGCGCCAAGCATCGAAAGAGAGCGAGCATGCATGTGCAGACCTCCAGTTGTCGTCCCGGACTGGCCGGAACGCCCCACGAGCGGCGGAGACAAGCTGTGCCAACCAGACGTGCCAGTCGGCGGCGCCGATTGTGCCACGCCAGTGTGCCAGCTTGCAAAAGGCTAGCGATTCTGGGATATTTTGGCCAAAATGATCCTCCACAGTCAGGTCGTCGAGCAGGCGATCGACAGCGACGAGCGGGGGCACTTCGTCAAGCAGCTGGTCCTGGCCCGGGGCGCCGAGCCTATTGCGATGGTGCGCAAGCGCCTGGCGCGGCTCCCCGAGAGCGGCACTACGACCTGGCGCGATCCAGACAGCGTGGCGGCGCCGACGCGCGCCACGCTGCTCTTGATCCACGGCTACGCGCAGAATCGACACGCTTTCCACCTGCCCTCGCGCAGCATGGTCAATTACCTGGCCCGGGCGGGGTTCGACGTTTTCAATATCGACCTCAGAGGCCGCGGGCGCAGCGCCCACCTCGGCGCCAAGCGGCCGCTCGGGGTGCTCGACTTCGTGCGCGAAGATGTCCCAGCGGCCCTGGACGAGATCCGGAAGATATCCGGGCCGCGGCCGGTGTACCTGGTGGGTCACTCGCTGGGCGGCGTCGTCAGCTACTGCGTGGCCGTGGAGCACCGCGAGCGGATAGCGGGCGTGATCACGCTGGGCTCGCCGTATCACTTCACGCTCGGCTCGCGCTGGCTGGCGGGGGCGAGCGTCGCGTTCGTGGCGCTGGATCGGCGCTTCCGGCTGCCGAACCTCCCGGTTCCGTCGAAGGCCTACGGTTCCTTCGTACGGGTCAGCAAGCGCTTCATCGACAGCCCGTTCTACCCGATCCCGGTGCGCGGCTTCCACCGCGGCAGCATGGAGCCCCAGGTGCTCGACGAGCACATGTCGCTGGCGATGGACCGCGGAAGCATCACGACCATGCGCGCCATGTTCCGCTGGGCCACGCAGGTCAGGGGGCTCCGGGCCGGGCGGCGGGAAGCGCTGTTCGGCTACGGCTCGCGCTTCGAGGCGCTCGATCTGCCGCTGCTCGTCATCGCGGGCAAGTACGACGACCTCGCCGCACCGGCCTCGGTGAAGCCCGCCTACGACGCGTCACGCTCGCCCGACAAGACCTACCGGAAGCTGCCCTTCGGCCACATCGACCTGCTCGTGGGGCGCGAGGCGCCACAGATAACGTGGCCGCTCATCGAGTCGTGGGTCTCGCGCCGCGCCGGCGCCCACACCGGTGACACCGAGCCGGACAGCGAAGAAGCAGCCTAGCGCGTCCGCGCTCAGTGCTCGTCGAGCTTCTTCTTCAGACGGGCGACGTCGGCCTCGAGGTTCTTCACCTGGCGCTTGAGCGCCTTGAACTCCTCCAGGGTCGGTAGGCGCATGCCCTTGGCGAAGCGCTCGGTCTGCTCGGTGGTGAAGGTGTTGACCTTCCCGGGCACCTGCACGAGCGCCATCATGGCCTTCATGAACTGCTCGTTCTGCATCAACTTGGCGACGCGCGGGTCGCCCATCAGCTGCATGCCCTTCTTCTGGATATTGTCCTTGATGCCCATGTCCGCCTCGTGCTCGGGCGCAGCCCTCCGCTGCGCGCTCGAGGCTAGATAGCGCTCCCCGCCACGCGAGCGCAACATTCCCGACGGCCTCACTGGATCTGCACGGATACCGCCAGACGACGCCGGTCCATCATGCACTGGTCCGCCGAGCAGACCGACATGTACAGCGTGCCGGAAACCGTGGCGCGACCCGGCTGGCGGCCGGTAAAGGGCACACCCATGCTGCCGTGGGCGCCTCTGACGCTCATGCCCCGCGCCAGGCTGGACGGGTAGCTCACGCCCGGTCCCGGGGCGTCGAGCTTGAACTTGTAGGGGTACTTGTCGTTGCAGTGGAAGGGCGACTTCGCCACGAGCACGATGGTCGCCGTGGCGCTCTTTCCGACCATCACGGGCGAAGGCGCCTGGATCGAGACGCTGAAGTGCTCCGCGCCGACCGACGTGCCGCGCACGGTGTGCTGCTTGGGCGGCGGCGGCGCGCTCGGCGCCGCGGATGCGCTGGCCTTGGGTTCTTCGGGCTCGGGCTTCGTCGCGGTCGGCTTCGCGGACGCGCCGGTCGGCTGCGACGGCGCCGCCGACGGATGCTTCGACGGCGCGGTCGCCGACGGCTCGGGCGACTCGTTCGCGGACGCGCCGGACGACGCCGCCGGCGGGGTTTCGATGTCGCGAGGGTCCGGTGCGGCCGACGCGATGATGGCGCTCGGCAGAGCAGACGTCGAAGCGGCCGAAGCAGGATCCGTCGAGGTCGCCGGGCTCCTGTGACAACCGGGAAGCAGTATCGCCAGACATGCGCTGCCGACGGCAGCACCCAGGCTCGAACGTCGCATCATGCCTTCGAATATCGCGTGCGCAGCTTGCTGTCGATCGCGCCGGGGATCAGCTTCCCCGCGCCTGTCGGCGAAGGCCGCCCGCACCGGGTCGGGGCGACGGCCGGCAAGCCGTCAGCGCGCAGGAAGCGTTCCGCCACGGCCGGATGCTGCTTCGTGCCGGGAAAATCGCGTAGTTGCATCTGTGCGACGCTGTGTGCGGGTGTGCGCTGCGCGCAGCGTCACGAGCGCCCCGAAGCGGTCATGGCGCCGCGCGGCCACAGTCGTTAGTATTGACTCATGCCGTCGATGGGTGCCCGGCTGACGTTGTTCGTATGCGCGATAAGCGTGATGGGCACCCTTACGCTTTCCGGCTGCACCAGCTACGTCAAGCGCGGCACCGCGCTCTACTCGGACGGTCGCTACGTGGAAGCGGCGGAAGTGTTCGAGCGCACCGAGTATCGTCTGCAGGGCGCCTCGCCGCGCGAGCGTGCCGACTACGGTCTGTACCGCGGCATGACGCTGCTGGTGCTCGGCGACCTGCACAATGCGCAGCGCTGGCTCGGGTACGCGTACGAAGTCGAACAGGCGCATCCGGGCTGTCTGCGCTCCGACAAGCGCGCCCTGCTCGATCGCGGCTGGTACCAGGTGGGGCAGCGTCTGCGCGCAGCGCCACCTCCGCCGATGCCCCCCGGCACGGCCATCGCCGCCAGCCAGCCTCCCCCCTCGCCAACGCCCGAAGCCCAGGGCCCCGACGCGACTCCAATCGAGCGTCGCGGACTGCACTGAGCGCTAGGGCGCGACGCGTTCCGAACTGGCAGCGACGGAGGACGCGCGTCCACGCGGCAGCGTAAAAAGCAGCAGCGCGACGCCGAGGCAGACGTAGTCGTCGGCGAGGTTGTTGATGAACAGGACGTGTCCGCCGGCCGAGAAGCGCATGAAATCGGTGACGGGCCCGAACCGAAAGCGGTCGATCACGTTGCCCAGCGCACCGGCCAGGATCAGCACCCAGGACGCCCGCACCAGGGACGCTGCGCGACGCCAGCCGCGGAAAGCCGCCCACAGGACCGCCGCAGTGATCAGGAGCGGCACGACCAGGAGCAGCGGCTCGCGCAGGCGCGCCGGAAGGTCGGCCAGCGCACCGAGCGCCACGCCGCGGTTATGCACGAGGGTCAGGTCGACAAGCGGCGGCACGAGCGGGACGGCCCGGCCGTGGCCGAGCAGCACCCGCGCTGCGAGCTTGCTCGCCTGGTCCAGCGCGAGAAGCGCCACGCCCAGGAAAAGCCACGCTGTTGCGCTTCTCGTCGTCTTGTTCATCTAGCCCGACTGCGTGATGCTTCCGGCTTTCGTAACGTTGAAGTGGAAGCTCCTGTTCCCATTCGTCACGGTGACCTGGATGGTGGTGGCATCCACGCGCGAAAACGAAAGACCCAGGCTCTTTTCGAAGGGCGTGCCCAGCGTGTAGCTCCCCGCCTGCGGTACCGGATCGACCCAGCGCATCTGCACGCCGTCGATGGCCAGATCCCACTGCCCGCTCTGCCCCGTCCACGAGCGGCTGCCGTCGACCTGGAAGCCCTCCGCAATGCCGGCCGACAGGGGCTTCTGCGTGCGGTCGCCGCTGCCGGTCGCGGTCAGGCCATCGGAAACGCGCGTCCACGTCGCGGTGTGAACGACGTGTCTCGTCTTGTCGGCGAGGCTCCAGGTGACCGTGGCGTCGCCGGTGACCGATACCTTGCCGTTGGACAGCCCGTCCCAGTGATGCTGGACCTCCACGTCCCCGGAATCATTGCGGGCGATGGTCACGGAGGTCTTGCCGCTGAAGGTCTGGCCCCGGTAGGTGCAGTTGCCGGGATTCGCGCCGTACTCGATGGAGAGCGTCGCGTTCTGCAGCGTGATCGCCGCGCAGGGCAGCTGGGAAACGATGAAATCGCGGAGATTCTGGGCCGCGGTCTGGACGGCGTCGCCGATCGTGAAGTTGGTGGAGATTTCCACCTCGTTCTGGGTCAGCGCCTCGGCCTGCGACGCCACGCTGGCCTCGTCCAGAGCCTGCCGGGCCTGGCTGGCGGTCAGCGGCGATTTGTCCTTCGGGCATCCCCCGAGGGCCAGAGGGAGAGCCAGCACCGCGGTTCCGAGCAGTAGACGAGCGTTCATGAAAGCACCTCCAGCCAGCCAGGATAGCACGGGGTGTGCCAGCCCCACGTGGACTCCGGACGCAGCCTTCCCACCGCCTGGCGCGCCCGGTCTCGATGCGGGGGCGCGCCGCGGAGGCGCCGCGATCTGGAGGCGCTACTGGCTCTTGGCGTCGCCGCGGGCGAAGATGGAGGCGACGTAGTTGAGCACGTCCGTCGCGCTGACCTCGTTGTAGCCGAAGTAGCGCATCAGGCGGCTCTTGATGATGTCGATCTTCTCCTGCGTCTCCTTGTCGACGACGGCGGAGACGAGCGTCTTCAGCTTGATGCTGTCCTTCTGGTCCTCGAACAGCTTGAGCTCGAGCGCGCGGCGCAGGCGGTCGTTCGACTGCCAGTCGAACTTCTTGCCTTCCACGGCGCGGGCGCCGATGAAGTTCATGATCTCGCGGCGGAAGTCGTCCTTCCGGTTCTCCGGGATCTCGATCTTCTCCTCGATAGAGCGCATGAGCCGCTCGTCCGGTTCCTCGTCCTGCCCGGTGTAGCGGTTCTTGACCTTCTCCTTGAGGGTGTAGGCCTTGATGTTGTCGATGTAGTTCGCCGCGAGCTTGCCGATCGCTTCCTCGTCCGCGCTGATGGCGCGCTGGACCTCGTTCTTCACGATCTCCTCGTACTCCTGCTTCACCACACCGATGATGTCCTTGTAGCGCTTGCGCTGTTCCTCGCTGGTGATGAGCGAGTGGTGCGTCAGGCCCTTCTGCAGCTCGTTCATGACCATGAACGGATTGATCGTGCCCTCGCCCACGTCACTGACCAGCGCGTTGGAGATCTTGTCCTGCACGTAGCGCGGACTGATGCCCTCCATACCCTCGCGCTTGCTCTCCTTGCGGAGCTCCTTGACCGTGTCCTGCGTGTAGCCCGGCAGCACCTTGCCGTCGTAGAGCTTCATCTTCTGGAGCAGCGTGAGGTTGTGCTTCTTCGGCTCCTCGAGCCTGGTGAGGGCCGCCCACATCGCCGCGACCTCCAGCGTGTGCGGCGCGATGTGCTTGCCGCGCACCTTGTCGCCGTTGAAGTCCTTCTCGTAGATGCGGATCTCGTCCGACAGCCGCGTGATGTACGGGATGTCGATCTTGATCGTACGGTCGCGCAGCGCCTCCATGAACTCGTTGTTGAGCAGGCGCTTGTACTCGGCCTCGTTCGTGTGGCCGATGATGACCTCGTCGATGTCCGTCTGGGCGAACTTCTTCGGCTTGATGCGGTGCTCCTGCGAGGCGCCGAGCAGGTCGTAGAGGAACGCCACGTCGAGCTTCAGCACCTCGACGAACTCCACGATTCCGCGGTTGGCGATGTTGAACTCGCCGTCGAAGTTGAACGCGCGCGGATCCGAGTCGGAACCGTACTCGGCGATCTTGCGGTAGTTGATGTCGCCGGTCAGCTCGGTCGAGTCCTGGTTCTTCTCGTCCTTCGGCTGGAACGTCCCGATGCCGATGCGGTCTTTCTCGCTCAGCACGAGGCGACGGACGCGGATGTGGTTTTCCACCATCTTGCCCCAGTCGCCCTTGTACAGCTGCATCAGGCCGTTGAAGATGAAGCGGCTGGCCGGGTCGAGCTCGCCCTCCACCTTCACCTTGTACTTCTCGTTCGATAGACCAAGCTGCTCGATGGCCTGCTCGCGCCATTCCACGGGAATGAGCCGGAGCGGCTCCTCGTGCATCGGCGAATCGAAAGTGTCCGCGCCTCCCGCGGCCAACCCGCTCTCGGCGAGGTTCACCCAGGTGAAGGTGTAGAGGGCTCCCTCGGGCGAGGCGGAGTAGGCCTCGACCCCCTTCTTCAGCAGCCGCGCGATGGTCGATTTGCTGGAGCCGACGGGCCCGTGCAGGAGGATGACGCGGCGCTCGGGGCCGTAGCCCTCGGCGGCGGCCTTGAGTACGTTCATCATCCGCATCAGCGGGATGTCGAGACCGAACACGGCGTCCTTGCCGCCATCGATCTCGTCGCGGAAGAAATTGTAGCGGATGAGCTTCTTCTTGTTGTCGATGTACTCCTCCGTACCGAAGGAGATCACCATGTCGTAGATGCGCTGGAAGGCGTTGCGCGTCACCTGCGGCCGCTCGCGGATAATGCCGAGGTAGTCCTCGAAGCTGCCTTCCCACGCCAGGTCGCGGTAGCGGGCGTAGTCCTGCATCTGGGCGATGCGGGCGACCATGCCTCCCATGGAAGCCACGCCCTTGTCGCTCTGTGTCATCGACTTGTCTTCGCTCATAGCGTTCGTCCTCGAGCGGAGCGCTCGGCTCCGGCGTCGTCCGGGTTGGAGGATAGCAGACTCGGGGCCCTCTCTCCGGCCAATTGGCCGACGGCGGATTCACCCGCGTGGCGCTGCTCGGTGTCCCTGCCAGCGTGACTTCTGCGTGACCGGCCCCCGCCCCCGCGGGCTCCATCGTGGGGAACTGGTAGGATGCCCGCCCCGCCGACCGGCGCGCTCGCACACCGTGACGGAACCGACCCGAATTCCACCTCCCAACCTGCCCGCGTCCACTCCGGTGAGCGCGGCGGCACCGCGACCCGGCGCCCCGGCGCTCTTCATCAATCGCGAGCTGTCCTGGCTGGAGTTCAATGCTCGCGTGCTCGCCGAAGCGGCGGACGACAAGGTGCCGCTGTACGAGCGACTCAAGTTCCTCGGCATCTTCTGTAGCAATCTGGACGAGTTCTTCATGGTGCGCGCTGCCGGGCTGCAGGCGCAGATGTTCGGGGAAGTCGAGGAAGTACCGCCGGACGGTCTGATCCCGGAAGATCAGCTCACCGCCATCAGCAAGCGCGCCCACGAGCTGGTCGCCGAGCACTACCGCATCTGGAACAAGGCGGTGCGCCCCGGCCTGCGCGAGGTGGGCGTAGCGTTGATCAGCCCCGAAGAGCTCGCCGACGCAGACCGCGTCGCACTCGACGAGCATTTCCGCCAGGATATCTTTCCGGTACTGACGCCGATCGCCATCGATCCGGTGCACCCATTCCCGCACGTCCGCAACAAGAGCATCAACGTCGGCGTCATTTTCGACAAGCGCGAGCATACCGCCGAGCCCTCCTTCGGCGTGGTGCAGGTACCGACCACGCTGCCGCGGCTCATCCGCGTACCGCTCGACGGCGCGCGGCGTGCGTTCGTCGCGCTGGAGGATCTGATCTTCCGCAACAAGGAGATGATCTTCCCGCAGATGCGGGTGCTGGGGCAGTACGCGTTCCGCGTCACGCGCAACTTCGACATCGAGATCGACGACGACGAAGCGGAAGATCTGCTCATCTCGCTCCAGGCAGAGCTCAGGCGACGCGAGCGCGGGCACGCCGTGCGCATCGAGGTCAGCGGCAGCGCGCCCGACGACTCGATCACGTGGCTGTGCCGCGAGCTCGACCTGGAAGCGCCGCGCGACGTGTACCGCGTCGATGGCCCGCTCTACGTTGGCGACATGACCGGCCTCGTCTCGCACGACGAACGCCGGGATCTCAGGGACGAGCCCTTCGCGCCGCAGTACGTGCCGCCGCTCCGGGACGCGGACGACTTCTTCGAGACGATCCGCGAGCGCGATGTGCTCCTGCACCACCCGTACGAATCGTTCGAGGCGGTGGTCGACTTCCTGTCGCAGGCCGCCGAGGACCCGCATGTGCTGGCCATCAAGCAGACGCTGTACCGCACGGGCGGCGAGTCGCCGATGGTGCGCGCGCTGCAGCGGGCGGCCGAGCTCGGCAAACAGGTAACGGCCCTGGTGGAGCTGAAAGCCCGCTTCGACGAGGAAAGCAACATCCAGTGGGCGCGCGCGCTGGAGCGTTCCGGCGTGAACGTGATGTACGGCCTGCTCGGCCTGAAGACCCACGCGAAGGTGCTGCTCGTAGTGCGCAAGGAGCGCGGAGGCCTGCGCCGGTACGTGCACCTCGCCACCGGCAACTACAACCAGCAGACGGCGAGGCTGTACGAGGACCTGTCGCTCTTCACCGCCCGCGAGGACATCGGCGAGGACGCCACGTCGCTCTTCAACCTGCTGACGGGCTACAGCGCGCCGGATCACTGGAACCACCTGATCGTCGCGCCGCTCGGGCTCCACGAAGCGGTACTCGGGCTCATCACGCGCGAGACGGAGCACGCACGCGCCGGAAGGCCCGCGGCCATCGTGGCCAAGATGAATTCCCTGGTGGACGCGGACGTGATCAGCGCCCTGTACTCGGCCGCGCAGGCAGGGGTCGAGATCGACCTGTTGATCCGCGGCATCTGCTGCCTCAGGCCGGGCGTGCCGGACGTGAGCGATCGCATCCGCGTACACGCGACAATCGACCGGTTCCTCGAGCATGCGCGCATCTTCTATTTCAAGAACGGCGGTCAGGAAGAAGTGTTCTGCTCCAGCGCCGATTGGATGCCGCGCAACTTCCGGCGCCGCGTGGAGGTGATGTATCCGATCCTCGACAATACGCTCCAGCGCCGCGTGGTGGACGAGATCCTCGGCACCATGCAGAACGACAACCTCAAGGGCTGGCGTCTCCGGCCGGACGGCACCTACCAGCGCGTGAAGCCGACGGGCAGCGAGCCGCTACGCAGCCAGCAGCGCTTCATGGAGCTGGCGCGCGAGCGCGCCCGCGAGTCCGAATCGCTGCTGTCGCTCGGCTCGCGCCAGCTGCTCACCGCTCCGCAGACCCGCCCCAGCTTCGAGACCACGCGCCGCAAGGGGCGCAAGAAGCGACGGCGCGGGCGCGGAGACTGACGGCGCGCTACGGGTCCGTGGGGGTCAGGTCGATCGGGTTGTCCGGCGCACCGCGATGCAGACCGCCGTTGCCAACCCAGTAGATGTAGGCGGGAGCGGGAGCGCCATCCAGGTACACGTCGAAGCGAACGATCGAACCCGGATCCGTCTGGAAGAAGAACCCGTCGAAGTCGTTGTGCGTCGTCGCTACCATCTCCACGGCGTTCTGATCGTACCAGTCCACCCAGTCGCGCCCGTCGAGGCGATCCGGTTGGAAGGCCTGGAGCGTGTCACCGTCGCCGGTGGCGACGATGATGTCCCAGGTGCAGGAGGCCCCCGACACGGCCGTGTCGCAGGCGGTGTACAGATGCCAGTCGCCCCCGGCCTGGTACTCGATGAACGCACCGGCGCCTTGTCCGGGCTCGATGCCCGCCATGGTGGCGCCAGTGTCGATCGTCGACTGCGGAACAGTCTTCGTCTGACCGCCGCCGGCGTCATACGGCGCGGTGTTGCCGGAATAGGTGCAGCCGCCGAGCAGAGCTACGAACGGCGCGATCACGAGCAGGTTTCGAAGCTGCATGGCTCTTGCTCCCGACCTTCTAGCGACGCCCATGGAAGCCCCCACGCGCGCCCTGGACGTGCACGGAACGCGGCGAGAAGCTGTGGAAACTGGGCGCCGAGTGGTGAACCGAGTAGGACCGATGCGGCGCCGGCCGATAGCTGCGCGATGACGAACTGCTCGACGACGAGTGCGAGTAGTGCGTCCAGCTGCGCGTCGGACGGTAGCTGCGCGTCGGACGGTAGCTGCGCGTCGGACGGTAGCTGCGCGACGGCGCGCTCCGGTACGACGGCGCGCTCCTCGCGGGGCGGCTGCTCCGCGCAGGAACGCGACCCGGCGAGACGCGCCGCGTGGCGCGCGACGGCACGCGCACCGGTGCGGGACGCTCGCTGCGGAGCGAGCGCGAGGGAACCGCTGCTCGCTGCCCGGTGAACGCCCGGCCGCCCAACGTGTGCGAGCGCGAGGTGGCGCTGCCGCGAGCGTGCAGCGTGCGCGACTTGTCCAACCGATGCGCCCCAGTGGGACGCTGCCGCGACACCACGTGCCCGCCGCGCTGGTGGACCCTGTACGGAGAGGGACGCGACGCGGCAACCGCTCGCGGATTGGCCGCCGTGTGGTGACGCGGCATGGCCCTCGCCGGGACGTGCGCGCGGTGCGGCGAGGGGCCGTGCCCGTGCCCATGCCAGCGCGACGTGTGGTGCGCGACGCGGTTGATCAGGCGGCGGTCGTGCACGATGTGCCGGTAGACGTGTGGATAGAAGACGTAGTCGCTCTCGCAGAACACGTACGGCACCGGCGGCCCGAACCACAGGGTCACGGCGACGCCGTCGTACCAGCCCCAGGCCGGCGGCATCGGCGCCCAGCCGATGTAGCCGTAGTCGTCTTCCGGAACGCGCCACACCACCCACGCGTTCGCGTAGCGGCGACCCGGGATCCACGCCCAGCCGGTGCCGCTGACCCACACCCAGCGACCGTAGTGGAACACGACCCAACCGAACGGATAGTCGCTGACCCAGATCCAGTCGCCCGACGCCGTGAGGCCCCAATGACCACTGCTCACGTACGGCGCAAAATCCGAGCCCACGTAGTGCGCGCTCGGCACCCAGACCAGACCGTAGGTCGGGTCCTTGACCCAGCTGCCGTACGGATCGAGTGCGGGGCGGAAATCGGTGAGCGCACCCGGATCCGTGTCCTGGTACTGCGCGCTCGCGACGGCTTTCGAGTTGGAAGACGCGTCCGCGGGCTGGGCGCCGTCCGACGGCTGGCCTTCATCCGCGGGCGCCGCGCTGTCGGACGAGCCCTGACCGACTTCCCAACCCGAGTCGTCATCAGCTGACTGCGCCCTGGCCAACGGGCCGGACGCCAGCAGCACCCCGACGGTGGCGAGGGCCACCGCCCACCTCGAGAACCTGTGGGCCATCGTGATTATCATGCGCTTCGCTCCCTACACAGGCAACCGCCGTACCTGTTGTACGCGGCCCCGGACCGATCGGTGCCGCGGGGGCTCCGGTTTCGTGAAATCGGCGCGAATGTCCAGGTTTCCGGCGACCTGGCAGCCCCGCCACGAGCGTCCGCGCGCGCCGGACCCGGCGCGATCGAGAACTGGCGGCTGTAGCGCGTGCGACACGGGCGCCACAGCCGCGCCGCGTCGTATGCTCCGGGCATGCTCGACTTCGACGAAGCGCTGGAGCGCGTGCTGGCGGGCGTGCGTCCACTGGGAACGGAACGGGTCACGCTGGGCGAGGCACAGGGACGGGTGCTGGCCGAGGCGCTGACGGCCGGCGAGCCCATCCCGGCCTTCGACTACAGCGCGATGGACGGCTACGCGGTCGCGTCGCAGGACTTCACCGGGGAAGGCCCCTGGACGCTTCCGGTGCGCGGCGAGAGCCAGACCGGCCACCCCGCGCCCGGATTCGAGCGACGTAGCGCGTGTCGCATCTTCACCGGCGCGCCGCTGCCCACGGGCGCCGACGCGGTGGTCATGCAGGAGAACGTAGAGCGCGACGGCGACGCGGCGCGCTTCGGCGCGCGCCCGTCCGCCGGCCAACACGTGCGCCGCGCGGGGGAGGATCTGGAGAACGGCGCCGAAGCGCTGGTCCCGGGCACTCGCCTCGGACCGGGACAGCTGGGCTTGGCAGCGGCCCTCGACCGCGGCGAGCTGCTGGTCGCGCGCCGGCCCCAGGTCGGCATCCTGTGCACCGGCGACGAGCTGCGCGCACCCGGTTCGGCGCCGCGCCCCGGCAGCATCCCCGAGTCCAACGGCATCGCGCTGTCCGCGATGGTGCGCGCGGCCGGCGGCACGCCGCATCTCGCGCCGCTCACGCGCGACGACCGCGAGGCCACGCTGCGCGCGCTCGAGCAGGCCATCACCGGCAACGACGTGCTGCTCACCGTCGGCGGCGTCAGCGTCGGCGAGCACGATCTGGTGCGCCCGGCGCTCGAAGCCGCCGGCGCCGATCTCGATTTCTGGAAGGTCGCCATCAAGCCGGGCAAACCGCTGGTGTGCGGTTCGGTCGGCAAGACGCGCGTGCTCGGCCTACCGGGCAATCCCGTCTCTGCACAGGTGACGTTCGCTCTGTTCGGCGTGCCGCTGCTGCGCGCGCTGCAGGGCGACCGGCAAGCGCTGCCACGCGCCGGGCACGCGGAGCTCACCGATCCGCTGCGTCAGAAGCCGGGTCGCCGCGGCTACTACCGCGCGCAGCTCGACGGCGCTCGCGTCACCCCGCTCCACAACCAGGCGTCCGGTGCACCCACCAGCATGGCGTGGGCCAACGCGCTCGTGATCGTCCCAGCCGACTCGACCGGCTTCGACGCTGGCGCGACGGTCGAGGTACTGCCGCTGTGGGCGCTGTAGAAGAGACGGGCGCGGGTCACGCTGCGCGCGGGTACGGCAACGCGCTGGTCGGCATCTTCGTCGGCGGGCAGTCGCGGCGTATGGGCGGCGCGCCGAAGGGTCTGCTGCGCGCGCCGGACAGCGACGAAACGCTCGTCGTGCGGCTCCTCGGCATCGCGCGCGAAGCGCTGCCCGGCGCGGACGTGGTGCTTGTCGGCCGGGCGGACGCCTACGCCGCGCTGGGTCTGCCGGCGCTCGCGGACTCGCCGGCCGGCATCGGCCCGCTCGGCGGACTCGCCGCACTGCTCACTCACGCCGCAGCGCGGGATGCGAGCCAGGCCTTCGCCGTGGCCTGTGATCTGCCCTTCGTCGGTGCGAAGCTGCTCGGCCGCCTGGCTTCGGAAGCTCCGGCGGCGCCCGCCGCCGCGTTCCGGGTCGGCGGGATCTGGCAGCCTCTGTTCGCCCGCTACGAACCCCGCGCCACGCTATCCGCGACGCGCGCGGCTCTCGCCGCCGGCGATCGTTCGCTGCAGAGCGTGCTCTCACGCCTCGACGTGGTGGAGCTCGCGCTTGACGAAACGCAAAGTCGAGAGCTTGCCGACTGGGACACGCCGGAAGACCGCGCGCGCTGTGACTCCATCTGCAAGTAGCGCCCCCTCAGTGGTCGTGCGCAACGCAGCGCGCGTCTTCCCAGCCCACCCAGTAGGGGCCGTCGGGACCGTGCTCACGCTTCCACACGGGAACGCGCTCCTTGATGCGGTCGATGAGCGCTCGGCAGGCGCGGAAGGCCTCGCCGCGGTGGGGCGCGCTGGCCGCGCAGATAACCGCCGTGTCCCCCACTTCGAGCCGGCCCACGCGGTGCAGCACCGCGAGCCGCACACCGTCGATTTCCGACTCGATCTCCCCGGCGATGGCGCGCATCTCCTTCTTCGCCATGGGCACGTACGCCTCGTACTCGAGCAAGGTCACGGCGCGGCCGTCGTTGTGATCGCGCACCATGCCGAGGAACAGGGCGATGCCACCCGCCTCCGGGCGGCGCACCGCGGCGAGCGCCTCGTCGGCGGAGAGTGGCGCCTCGCGCACCTCGAACAACGTCACCGCCGGTACTCCCCCGAGCGCCCGCCGGATTTCTCCACCAGCCGCGTGGGACCGATCTCCATGCCGCGGTCGAACGCCTTGAGCATGTCGTAGATGGTGAGCGCCGCAACGCTGGCCGCGGTGAGTGCCTCCATCTCGACGCCGGTGCGGTCCAGCGTCTCGACCGTGCTCCGGACGCGGACCGCGCGCGCGGACTCGATCACCTCGAGCTCGAGCGCGACGTGCGTGAGCGCGAGCGGATGGCAGAGCGGGATCAGATCGGACGTGCGCTTCGCGGCCATGATGCCGGCAACGCGCGCCGTGGCCAGCACGTCGCCTTTGGGCGTGTCGTGGAGCTGGAGGCGGCGCAGGGCGTCCGCGTTCATCGTAACGCGGCTCTCGGCCACCGCTCGCCGCTGGCTCGGTAGCTTCTGCTTCACGTCGACCATGCGCACGCCGCCCTCGGGCGCCACGTGCGTCGAGGCCGCACTGTGTCCGACGATCTCGGCATACGCCTTCTCGAGCCGCCCCGGACGTCCCCGGCCGGCGACCTTCGCGAGCACATAGCGATCGAGCGGCGTGAGCGCGGCCCAGAGCGCCGGCGGCAGAGCCCGGTCGGGCCCCAGCGCCGCTACCAGCTCGGCAGGGGGTGCCTCGTCGGGCGGATCGGCGGCAGGGTCGACGCGCGTGGCGGGCGGATCGGCGAGCGAGATAGCCAGCTGCAGCGGCTTGAGCTCCACTTCGGTGCCCGAGCCGGCTTCGACAATGCCGCGCCGTTGGGCTGCCGGCAGGCTCTGCCATGCCTCGAGCGAGAGCTTGAGCCCCGCGCGGTCGAGCGCGCGCCGCGCAGCCAGGGGCACCAGCTCGAGCCCGTCGTCCACTCCGTCGAACCGGTAGAGCTTCACGGGGCGGGAGCGTACCACCAACCCCCGGTCGCGCGACTTGCCAACGCGCGCCGGCCCCGCCACGCTGGCGCCGAGCATGACCGAACCCCCCAGCCAGCTCCTCGTCCGGGGCCTGTTCCGTGTCTGGAGCCACGTCTACGATCGGCCGGTGTTCCAGTGGACGCTGTACTCCCGCGTCCACCGGCGACTGTTCGCGAAGGCCGAGCGGCTCGCGCCGGCGCGCATCCTCGACGTGGGCTGCGGCACGGGCGAGCTGCTGGTCGCTGCGGCGCGACGCTGGCCGGGCGCAGCGCTCTTTGGAGTCGACCTCTCGCCCGCGATGCTGGCGAAGGCCCGCGGGAAGAATTTCGGCCGTGCCGTCGAGCTCGGCCAGGGCAGCGTGTACGAGCTGCCGTTCGAGGCGGGCGCGTTCGATCTCGTCTTCAACACCATCTCGTCGCACTTCTATCTGGACGGCGCGCGGGCGTTTGCCGAGATGGCCCGTGTGCTGGAAAAGGGCGGCACGCTGCTCCAGGCGAGCCTCACCACCGGTCCGCTCGCCTACCTGCCCGGACAGGGCGGCCGCTCCATCAGCGTCCCCGGCGCCGTGTACCGCGGGCCCGCCGAGCAGCGCCGGCTGCTCCGCGACGCCGGGTTCGACGTCGTCGAGAGCCGCTTCATCCTGCCCGGCATCTGGCTCTACCAGGGCGTGAAGCGCTAGCCGTCCGGCAGCGGGCGAAGCGGCGAGCGCCGCTCTGGTGCTCGTACTATGCTCCGCGGCGATGCGTTCGACCGCCTTCGGCTGGGCCGCGCTGTCCGTGCTGGCCGCTGGCTGTGGTCCGCGGGGAACGGCGGCGCATCCCCCGGTGGCCGGTCTGTGCAGTGCGCGGCTGCCGGGCACCGAGCCGGCGTTCACCGAAGCGCCCGCCGTGCAGGCGCCGGAGTCGCACATCGCGGTGGACGTGGCCATCGATACGCACCGGCTCGGACGCGAGCTGTCGCGCCACGTGCCGGTCGTGCTCGCGCAGGCAAAAGACCAAAACGTGGGCGCGCCGGGCCAGGCCACGTATGTGGTGCGTCGCGGCAGCTTCCATTTCGGCGTCCGCGGCAACGATCTCCTGGTGGAGACGCCCATCCGCGCGCACATCGCCGTGTGCAAGCCCATCGGACCGTTCTGCCCCGAATACGGCCACTGCAGCCCCGAGCTCGTCTCCACGGTGCGGCTACCGCTCGCTCTCGACCGCGACTACACCCTCGGCCGGAGTCGCGTGGGCGTGAGCGTGACGCGCGGCTGCGTGCTCCAGCCGATCGGCGTGGACGTGACACCCCAGCTCCGCGACATGGCGCGGCGGCAGTCCGGCGGCATCCAGCGACGCATCGACCGCTCGGTGCCGTCGCTGCGCCCGGAGGCGGAGGCCGCCTGGCAGCTGCTGGATCTGCCGATCGCGCTCGGCAGCACGCTGTGCGCGCGGGTCACACCGAGCCGCCTGGTGCAGTCGAAACCGGCGCTGTCACACGACACGCTGTCGACGCGGCTGGCCGTGTTCGGGCGGCTGGGCGTCGAGGAGCCGTGCAGCGAGCAGCACGCCGGCAAGCACCGCCCGCTGCCACCGCCGGAGCTCGACAATCAGGCGCCCAGCGACGTGCGGCTGGACGTGCCGATCCACATGGACTGGAACGACGTGTCGGCGGACCTCAGCCGCTCGCTCGCTGGAGCGGGCGAGCCGCGCATCACCGGCGCGCGCGCTCGAGGCGCAGAGGTCGACGGTCAGGGCGTGGTCGCGCTGGCGGTGACGCTCGACGGCGCGGTGTGCGGCAACGTGTGGCTGGTAGGACAGCCGTGGTACGACGCGCAGGCGTCGCGGGTGCGGCTCCGCAACGTGCGCTACGCGCCGGGACAGCCCGACAACGTCGCCGAGCGTGCGGGCAGCGCACTGCCCGCACGCGTCGAGCAGCTCGCCCAGATCGCGCTGCCCATCGACCTCGCCCTCGGCCCGCGCTCGCTGTCCGGCCTCGTCGAGAGCCTGACGAAGAAGCGCCCGGAGGGCGTCGACGTGAAGGTCGAGGTCCAGCCCGCCGAGGTGGACTCGGTGCTGGTCGATCCCGGTGCGCTCGTGCCGGTGGCAAGCCTCAGGGGAACCGTGCGGGTGCTGGTGCAGTAACGCCCGGGGCGGCGCCTACGGCGCCGCGCGGAACAGCCGCTCGAAATTCCCGGCGAGCTCGGCCTCGACGCTCTCGAGCGATTCGTTCCAGAGCTCCGCCGCGTACTCGGCGGTGACCCGCACGTTGGCCGGCTCGTTGTCCTCGCCGCGCTCGGGGCCAAGATACGGACAGTCGGTCTCGAGCAGCACGCGGTCGCGGGGCAGCGTCTCGAGCATGCGGGTAAAGGCCTCGTTCTTGCGCGCGTTGGCCGGGATCGACAGGTAGTGGCCGTGCTCGGCGATGCGGCGGGCGAGCTTCACACGGCCGCCGAAGCAGTGCCAGTCCACGCGCTGGGCGCCCATCTCCTTCAGGATCTCGAAGCAGCGCGCCTCGCGCTTGCGGGTGTGGATGATGATCGGCTTGTCCGCTTCCATGGCGATGGTCACGAGCTGACGGAAGATCGCTTCCTGCTCTTCCCAGAACTCGCCGGGCACCCAGTAGCCGTCGAGTCCGATCTCGCCCACAGCAAATGCTTCGTCAACGTGGCTCCGGACCCACTCGACGGCTTCCTCGGCGGGCACGGGGCTGTCGTCGCCCTCTTCACGCGGGTAGTCGACGCCGGCCGCCCGCATCCCGGGCAGCACGGCGTCCACCGGGTACAGGCCGAAACCAGGGCGGACCAGCTTCGAGCGCGCGGCAAGCTCGCGCACGCGCTCGTTGTCCGCCGGGTTCAGGCCGTTCGAGATGATGGTGGTGAGCCCGGCGGCTTCGGCGCGCGCGAGCACGGCGTCCACTTCGGGCAGGAGCCGCGGGTGGGTGAGGTGAGCGTGGACGTCGAACAGGCCCATGGGGCGGGCAGTGTAGCGCGCAACGTGCTGGTCTGCTCGGCTAGGGCGTCTGCCACTCGGCTTCGCAGTGATGCTGGTCCGAACAGCGCGCGACGACGTCCGATGGGTAGACCGGCGCGCACTCCGGGCATCCTCCGACGCCCTCGCACACCAGCGAGCTGAAGCGCGCCTCGTTGCTGATCGCGATGATGTGTACGCGGTCCAGGGCGCCGCCGCACTCGCAGCAGGACGTGGTGCGGATGCGGCAGTCGGAGTCCGAGGTGCAGGCGGTCGCGCTGTCGTCGCGTACGTCCACGACCCGGCAGTGATTCGACCTGCAGGCAGCGACCAGCGTCGGATCCGGTTCCATGTAGCAGGCGGGACAGCCGACACTCGCGCACTTGTCCGCCACGTACGCGCTCGCGCGGTCCTGGTTGATGCCGATCGCATCGCCGCGCGTCGCCGCGCCGCACGATCCGCAGCAGCTCTCCGATCGCACGATGCACTCCGCGCTCAGCGTGCAGTCGTCGTAACCCGCGCTGCCGCCCGTCCCCGCTGTGCCGCCCGTCCCCGCTGTGCCGCCCGTGCCCGCTGTGCCGCCCGTGCCGGCGCCACCGTCGGGTGAGCCGAGGTCCGTCTTGCCGCCGCAGGCGCTGGCTTGAACGAGGATCAGCGCTGCCAGCACTCCGACCCATCCCACCTTCATGATTCCACCTCACCTTATGGTGCGTCCGGCGCGTCGAGGCGCAAGTCGCGCCCCGAGCGGCGTCAACGGTGGAGCGTGCTACCTTTGCTCCGAGGGGGAGAAATGATCGAGCGCGTGCTGCTGACCGGCGCCACCGGTTTCGTGGGCGGGCATCTCCATCCGGCGCTCGTGCGGGCCGGGTTCGACGTGCTCTGTGCGAGCCGCCGGGCGGCGGAGATGACCGCGCGGGAGCCGTCGAAAAAGTGGGTCCACTTCGACGTTGAGCGCGAGGACACGCTCGCGGCCGCGCTGGAGGGCATCGACGCCGTCGTCTACCTGATCCACGCGATGGGCGAAGCGGGCGACTTCGAGGCCCGGGAGCAGGCGTCGGCAGCGCGCTTCCTCTGCGCCGCCGACCGCGCCGGCGTCGAGCGCATCGTCTACCTGGGCGGGGTCGCACCTGCCGGCGAACCCTCGCGGCACCTGCAGAGCCGCCTCCGGACCGGCGAGCTGCTGCGGGGCGGCGCGGTGCCCACCATCGAGCTGCGCGCGGGCATGATCATCGGCGCCGGGAGCGAGAGCTGGAGCATCGTTCGGGATCTGGCCGCGCGCCTGCCGTTCATGGTGCTGCCTCGCTGGCTGCAGAACCTCTCACAGCCCGTTGCCATCGACAACGTCGTCGCAGCCCTGGTTCGCGCGCTGGAGCTCGAGGGCGAAGTGCGGGGTGTGTTCGACCTGCCGGGCCCGGAGACGCTCAGCGGAGAGGAGATCCTGAAGAGGGTCTCGCGGCTGCTCGGCGTGCGCCCGTATACCCTCCGCGTTCCGGTGTTGACGCCGCGTCTGTCGAGCTACTGGCTGAAGCTCGTCACCAGCGCGGACTTCGGCATCGCACGCCAACTGGTCGAAGGGCTCACCAGCAATCTGATCGCGAGCAACGAAGGCTTCTGGGGCTACATGCCCGATCGCACACCGATGGCGTTCGATGCGGCGGCCAGGATGGCTCTCGACGCTGAAGCCGCCGGCCTGCCCATGAAGACGCGGGCGGTGGAGTGGATGCTGCAACACATGGGCCGGGCAGGCTGACGCCTACCCTCCGATGTACGACATTTCGATGCGTCGGAGGCTCGCCGTGCGACTCGAGCGGAGCTCGGAGTAGCGGTCGTCGCGGCGCGCCCAGATGCCGCGCAGGAGCCCGGCGATCGCGGCGTCGTCGGCGCCGGAGCGCAGCGGGGCGCGGATGTCAGTGCCGGACGCGGCGAACAGGCAGCCGTAGATCGTGCCCTCGGCGCTCAGCCGCGCGCGTGTGCAGCCGGCGCAGAAGGGTTCGGTCACGCTGGTGATGATCCCGACCTCGCCGCTGCCGTCGCGATAGCGGTAGCGGCGCGCGACCTCGCCCGGGTAGTTCGGGTCGACGGGCTCGAGGGGCAGCTCCGCGTCGATGCGCTCGACGATCTCGCGGCCGGACACGACCTCGTCGAGCCGCCAGCCGTTGGTCAGCCCCACGTCCATGTACTCGATGAAGCGGACGATGTGCCCGCTGCCCTTGAAGCGGCGCGCCAGCTCCACCAGCGTGTGGTCGTTCGCGCCGCGGCGGACCACCGAGTTGATCTTGACGGGCGACAGACCCGCTGCTGCCGCCGCATCGATACCGGCGAGCACGTCGGCCGGGCCGTAATCGGCGTCGGTCATGATGTGGAACACGGCGTCGTCCAGCGAATCGAGGCTCACGCTGACGCGGCCGAGCCCCGCGTCGGCCAGCGCCTGGGCGCGCTTTGCCAGGAGCGAGCCATTGGTGGTGAGCGCCGTCTCCACGCCTGTGTCCGCGATCATGCGGACCAGCTTCGGCAGCTCCGCACGCAGCAGCGGCTCGCCGCCCGTGAGCCGCACCTTGCGCAGCCCCTCGCCGGACAGGATGCCCACAAGCCGCGCGATCTCCTCGAAGGTCAACAGGTCGCTCCGCGGCAGGAAGTGGAACCCCGGCCCGAAGTGCTCGCGCGGCATGCAGTAGCGGCAGCGGAAGTTGCAGCGATCCGTCACGCTCACGCGCAGATCGGACAGCGGCCGGCCGCGGCGGTCGCGGGGGGGCGCGGTGTCGGGTATCGGGCTCATGCGGACCTGGAACCTAGCATCGGGCCGGCGGAGCGCGACGTCGAGCCCTCACGGGGCCTGCGCGCCGCCCCGGATGCGCTTCCACACGCTCCAGCGCGGGCTCCGCCAGATGCGCTGGTAGACATTCCGCTCTTGCGCAATGCGCCCGGGCCCGCCGCGGACGAGCACGTACTGGTACCAGCCGAGATCGCGCGCCGGATCGACGCGCCCGGGCTCCCACTCCCAGCGCGGCCGGACCCGCGGCGGGCGATTGTCCTCGCGGAAGCTGAAAGGCGACTCGGGGAAATCGGCGAAGGTGAACATCACCGCACCGCCCCGGGTCGCCTGGTACCAGGCGACGGAGTGCAGGAAGGGAGTGAACCGCACGTACCGCGATCCGCTGTTGAAGATCAGACCGGCCACGCGCTCGCCCTTCGGGATCTGCTCGATGGCCGCGTCGAGCTGACCCACCTCGTCCTTCTCGAAGCGCTGGAATGCCCAGCCCACCGCGTTGAACGACAGGACTGAAATCGCCACGACGCCCGCGAACACGAGCGTCCCCGAAAGGCGGCGTTGGGCCGGCAGAACCGGCACCAGGAAGATCAGGGCGAGCAGCGGAAAGCGCGCATTGATCGGCCAGATCCAGCCGTAGCCGGTCGGCGTGATGAAGTAGAAGAACGCCGCCAGAGGCGCGAGCCAGGCCAGGCGGCGCGTGAGCGTTCCACGCAGAACGTCGTCTTCCGAAGGAGCGCGGTCGGTGTCGCGCGCGCCCGCTCCGAGTCCGATCGCCAGCATGACCAGCAGCGCCCAGCCCACCAGCAACTTGTCGTCGGCCTTGACCACCAGCACGTTGGTGAGCCAGTCGGGCGCCTCGCGCAGCGAATCGAGCCACGCAGCGTACTTCGGCTGGGGTCCACCCGCCGCAGCCTTCCCGAGCGCCGCCGTCAGGGTCGACTGGCCCGCCGGAGCGGTCTTGAACCAGACCGCGACCGCGACGATGGCCGGCAGGAGCGGCAGCCAGCGTCTGGCAGTGCTCCAGAGGGCCTCGCGCCGGAACGCCATGCGGTCGAACGCTTCCACACCGACAAGCGCCGCGCCGAGACCGAGAAAACCGAACGGCACGACGTGCGTGTAGAACGTGACCACGATCACAACGGCGAGCAGCACGGCGCGGCGCAAGGACCAGCGAAGTCGCAGATTGACCGCGAGCGCCAGACCGGCGAGCGACAGCGGGATCGCGGCGATGAAATTCAGGAAGCCGAGAACCAGATGTGCGTTCCAGGTCAGCGGCAGCACGAACAGCGCCAGCCGCTCGTCGCGACCGAGCGCGCGGAGAAGCGCGCGCATTGCATACGGCGTAGCGATGATCGCCGCGCTGACGAGCAACTTGTTCGCGACGATCACGCCGGACAGGTACGCGAGCAGATCCGCGGCGAGGTAGTAGGCGAGGTATTGGGTGCGCCCCAGGTGCAGCTCGAAGTAACGGGCGAAGTGCAGCGCCGGGTCGTGGAAGTCGTGCAGCACGCGGATCGCCGCAAGGTGCTGGGGCAGATCCTCGATGGGCGGGTGCTGGACGAGCCACAGAGGCACGGCGGCCAGCACCGCGAGAGCGGCGAAGACCAGATCGAACAGCACGCCGGGGCGACGGGTCACGGGAGGGGCAAGAGCCTAACAGGCCGAAAGACGCCGCGCGCCCCGATCCCTCCGTTGCAGCATGGGGGTCAGGTGCCCAGCGCCGCCACCAGCTCGCCGAGCACGCCGCTTCCGTCACGGAACACGGGCCAACCATCGCCCACCAGCACCGCGTCGAACGGCCCCTGCCGCGACAGCCGCCGCACCGAGTCGCGCGCGCGCCCGGGGTCGGCGAGCTTCTGCTCCGGCAGGAGCGTCAGCCGCCCGGCGTCGTGCGAGCGCACCAGATCCCCGGTCAGCAGCGTGGTGTCGTCGATCACGAGCGCAAGCTCGCCCGGCGTCTTGGAGCCCTCGAGCTCGAACACCGTGAGCCCCGGAACCGGCTCGTCGCCGTCGCCGAGCCACAGGTCGCACTTCACCGGGAAGCTCTCCCGTTCGGCTCGCGGCCCGGCCATCCGTGCTCCCGTGCGCTCGGCGATCGCCGCGGCGGCGCGCACATGGTCGGAGTTCGTGATCACGATCAGCGCCGCGCCGCCCAGGCGGTCGAGGTGCTCGGCGTCGTGGTCCGACAGCGGCAGCGGGTCGAACAGGACGTTGTCGCCGCCACGCACCCACAGCACGCTGTGGAAATCGATGTCGCGTGCCTCGTCGAAAACGGACCAGCCGTACAGGTCGAGGCGGTGCAGCTTCTTCATGACCCAGCGGTAGCGCCGGGCCCGGGGGTGCGTCAACCGCCGCCGCCGGCCGGAAGCGGCCGCGCGAAGATCCAGATCACGGGCACGCCGTCGTACACGCCCATGTGCGCCGGCACGTCGGTGCCGTAGTCCACCCACACCTGGTATTCGACGCGCTCCATGTGCGGCTCGTGATGGTAGAGCGCGGTGCTGGACGCTTCGATGTCCAGCGTCGGGCGGATGTCGCTGCGCACGCGGCCATCCGCGCGCAGCATGTCCCAGCTCTGCATCGCGGTGTCGTGCAGGAAGAGAGCGCCGTTCCTCGGCACATGCTCGTTCAGGTAGCCGGCCTCCGCGCCGGTCGTGTAGCCCCAGAAGGTGCGGTTCAGGCCCAGCGTGGCCGCGCCCGGTGCGCCGCCGACCAGTGGTGTGTAGGCCGAAAGCCCCCACGGCTGCGAGTGCAGCGTTATCGCGATCGGCGCCGCGAGCACGCTCGCCCCCAGGACGACCTCGGTGGCGCGCGAGCGCACGAAGCCGGGGCCGAACCGCTGTCGTCCGAGCTCGCGGAGCCTGTCGAGCGTGAGCGAGAAGCCGCGCGCCGCGAACAGACACATGAACGGATACGCCGTGATCCAGTGCTTGGTCCCGCCGAAGATCGGCGTGTGATGGGAGAGCCAGGGCGCATAGCTCATGAAGATCGAAAGCGCCCAGAGCACGTCGTTCGAATAGCGGCGGGGATCGCGCGTGTGCGGCTCGAGCCCGATGCTGCGCCCCAGCGCACCGAGCTTTCCGCCGTACGCGTACAGGAGGCTCGCCACGAGCCCGACCCCGAACAGAAGCAGCGTGGTCCCCGGCACCGTAGCCAGCGTCATCACCCACGGGTAGCCCAGCGGCATCGGCGGCTTCCAGTACGTGCGACCGAGGAACTCCATGTTGTAGTAGACGTGGCCCATGTGGAAGGCCACGTAGGCCGCCAGCCGCTTGCCGGTGTCATGCCAGATCCAGGGCCAGCCCAGGTAGAAGACAGCCGGCCCGATCGTCGCCATGGCAAACAGGGCGCTGGGCACGGGAATACGCCCTGCACGCAGATCCCGCCACAACTTGCCGCCCCGCGTGATGACGAGATGCGCGATCAGGGCAAACGGCAGGAGCCACGAGTTGTGCTTCGTGTCGAGCAGAAGGCCGTACAGGATGCCCGTCGCGATCGGCCACGCCCAGCCGCCGCGCTCGAGCGAGCGCCAGTAGGCGTAGACCGTCACCAGCCACATCGACGCCACCGGCATGTCGAAGCAATCGAGATGCGAATGGTAGAAGACGCGCGGCATCATCGCGAGCAGCACGGCGGCGACCAGGCCCGCAAGCCTTCCAATCGCTTTCTGCCCCCACAGATAGGTGGTGGATACCGCCAGCGAGCTGACCACCATGCCGGCAAAGCGCATGGAGGTGCCCTCCTCCGAAAACCAGTGCCAGTGTCGGTACAGGTACTTGTGCGACAGGGCGAACAGCGACTTCATCAGCGCCGGGTGCTCGTGGTTCGCCGACCAGTAGCGATCCACCGTGATCTGCTCGAGCGCCTGCTTGGGGTGCGTCGTCAGGAGGTCGAACCAGGCCCCGTAGCTCTTCGCCGCCTGGAAGTAGAACCCCTCGTCGCGCGCATAGCCGAGGTTCTTCACCGTCGAAAGGAGCAGCCACACGTAGGCCGCGCCGAGCGAGAGCGCGATCAGCGGATCGATCGCCTTGGACAGGAAGCGTCGCGTGCGACTCATCGTGTGTCCGCGTAGAAGCAGTAGCCGCGCTGATCGGGGTTATCGCTGCGCACCTCGAACTGGACGTCGGCGGTGTGACCGGCATGCGCGCCCGTCGACAGGTCGAAGCCTTTCCAGCCCTGCTGGTCGCGGTGCACGACGCGGCCGATGGTCTGGCCGTCGATCTTCACTGTCAGCTCGATCGGCGTGCCCGCCCCATCGCGCGTGAGCAGCCAGCTCAGCCCGCCGTAACCGTGGATGGTGCGGCCGACCGGCACGTTCCGGAAACGCACGACAGTCGGGCCGCCGGCGCCCGGGTGGGCCCAGATGCAGCGCCGCGGGCGGTAGTCCTGGTCGTCGATGATCGTGACGCCGACGAACATGCTGTCACGCCGACCGCACTCGAAGCGGCGCGAAGGGAACGCCACGTGGCCGCCCAGCCCGCCGGTGCTGCGCCGCGCGCGGGGATTCCAGGAACACGTCCGCCGCGTCGCACCTAGCTGTTGGTAGGACTCGGCGTGCCCCGAGTCGACGTGGTCGACGAAGTTGAAGAGCACCTTCGCCGGCTTGGGGTTTTCCAGCACCCGGTAGTTGAAGCGCCCGGCTTGCTTCTCTTCCACGGTGCGCCAGCCCGAAAGCTCCGGCGCGTGCTGGCCGAGGATGCCGACTTCGATGGCCCGCCTGTACGCCGTATCGTCCGGACGCGCCTCGTCCCGCATCGGCATCAGTCCCTGGCCGAACGCAAGCCGCGCCAGCGGGTCGGCCCAGTGCGGCGCGACCACCACCAACTCGCCATGTCGCTTCAGCCCGGCCAGCGTCGCTCTCTGCGCCTGCCAGTCGCCCTGCCGCGGTGCACGCCCCGCAAAGTCGAAATGCCCCGCGAGCTCCGCCAGACCCAGAACGGGCACGGCCAGCCAGAGATAGCGCGCGGGAGGCATCGGGGCCGAGCCTGCCACAATTCTGCACCGGGAATCATTCCCGGGACGTGAGGTATAACCGCGGACCATGCCGGGCCGGGTCCGCGCCGCACTCGCCGCTCTCCTGAGGAGCGCGCATGCCGACCCGATCAGGGCTCTGGGCTGGCTGGTGGCGGCGATCGCCACGGTCTACGTCGTGGTCTACCCGTTCGCGGTCGTCCACTTCCCGCCGATGACGGATCTGCCGTTCCACGCGGCGCAGATGTCCGTCTTCCGGCACTACGACGATCCGGCGTGGCACTTCCAGGAGCAGTTCACGCTGCACCCGCTCCAGGTGCCGTACATCAGCGCCTATCTGATCGGCGCGGCGCTCTCCTTCATCATGCCCGTCACGTGGGCCGCCAAGGGCATGGCCATCAGCATGCTGCTGCTCCTGCCTGCGGGGCTGGCAGTGCTGTTCCACGGCATGAGGAAGAGTCCGCTGTGGGGCCTTGTGGGCCTGGGCTTCGTGTGGAGCAACATGTCGCACTTCGGCTTCCTCAACTTCGTCGGTGCGACGGGGCTGTATGCCGCCTGCGTCGGCTGCACGCTGCTCGCGCTCGATCGCCCGTCGCGGCGCCACCAGATCGCGCTCGGTGTGGCGCTCGCCGCCCTGTTCTTCACGCACGTCTACCGATTTCCGTTCGCGCTTCTCGCCATCGTGGCCACCACCGCAGTGATGTACCCGGCCACACGCCGCGTCCGTCCGGTCGCCATCCCCTGGCTCTCGGCCACGGCCCTGTTCGGCGTGTGGATGCTCGCCCGTCCGCCCGCGCTCAGGGCGGGCCTGGGGCACCTGTCATTCCACACGGAACGTTTCCACGAGCTGCCGGGCTACCTGTTCAAGAACTATCGCGGCGCCACCGGCACCGAGGAGCGTCACATCGCTTTCGGCATGCTCGCGGTGTTCATCGCGCTGCTCCTGATCTCGGCGATCCTGGCGGTGCGGCGCTGGCGTGCGACTGAGCACGACGCCTCCGATCGCCGCTGGGCCGTCGGCGTCACCGTGCTCCCGCTTCTGCTCGCCGCCGGGCATCTGTTCGCCTATTTCGTGCTGCCGATGGGGATGGGCGTGTGGTGGTACATCTTCCCGCGCGAAGCGCTCGGCACGGCTTTCATCCTGGTCGCGGTCGTGCCCGACCTCCCCTCGCAGCAGTGGCTGCGCCTCGGCGCCGTCACGGCCATCGCCTTCGCTACCGGCGACATGGGCTACCTCGTCGCGCGGCAGTGGCATGACTTCGACCAGCTCACCTGGGACTTCCGGGCGATCATGGCCGAGGTCCCGCCCGCGCCGAAGCTCTTCTATCTGGTCTACGACCACAGCGGCACCGACCGCATCCGCTCACCCTTCACCCATCTGCCGGCCTGGGTGCAGGCGGAGAAGGGCGGCTGGCTGGGCTTCCATTTCGCGATGTGGGGCACCTACCCCGTCCGCTACCGCAAGGGCGGCGTGGTTCCGCCACGGGTCCCGGACGACTGGGAGTTCACGCCCCAGTACTTCCAGGTGAAGAAGCAGGGCGTCTGGTTCGACACCTTCCTGGTGCGACACCACATCGATCCCCACCAACTCTTCGATCCCGATCCCAGCATCCACCTCGTCGCCCAGCGCGGCACCTGGTGGCTGTACCGGCGGAAACGGCAACACGGCAGATAGCCGACCGCCCGGGCGCAGCCGCTGCACCCCGCCCAGGGCGCGAACGAAGCGGATGCGCAGCGCGGACGGGCAAGTGCGCGACCTTGCAGGGCCGGCACGCGCCATGCACCGCACTGCCCGACCAGAAGGGGGACCCATGCGATACGACGAACTCACCGTGCGCGTGGTGCAGGCCGGGCTGGGCGTGGTCACCTCGCCGGAGGACAGCGCCGGGGTCGACGGCGGCAGGGGCGGCAACCCGTTCAAGCCGGTCAGAACCAGCCCGGAGCCCGACGCCGGCGCGCTGGAGCCGCCCGCGGCTCGAGTGAATCCCGGCGTCACACAGGCATCACGCCTTCCGGAGGCTCCGCTGCTCCTGAGCCGACCCAATCGCTGTGGATAACTTGCGGATAGATTCGAGTGTGCGTACAGATGAGAAGCACGCCCTCCGGCCCCCGCCCGGCTCGCGTCCCAACCCAAATCGCGCCTTTTCTGGATTTCGTTACTGCAGTACTGAAATTTCAGATCTGAAAGATTGTGGCGCTTGATTGCAGTCAAGTGCCTGACGCAGCGCGTGATCCGGTATGGAACGGGTCCTGCACCATCAGTGGCTGGTGGTAGCCAAGGAAGGCTCAAGAGCTGACCAGCTACTGCCGAAATCTCCGCACAGCGGTTACGACGTTCCCCCCCCTCCGTCGTAGCCGCTGTGTTTTTTTGTGCTCCGGCTGGGCAACGGGAAGGCCGGATGTCACTTTTTGCCCTCGCCGGATGCGACGCCGGGTAGGTTTCCGCCCGCGTCGCGCCGTGCCGCGCGCCCATGGCCATGAGCTACGCAGAACAGTACTTCGCCGAAGCCACCCGCATCCTCGAACAGCTCGACGCGAACGGCGTGGAGCAGCTGGTCGCGTTGCTCGCCCAGCTGCGCGACCGCGGCGGGCGCCTGTTCATCCTGGGTGTCGGCGGCGGCGCCGGACACGCCTCCCACGCGGTCAACGACTTCCGGAAGATCTGCGGCATCGAGGCCTACACGCCGACGGACAACGTCTCGGAGCTGACCGCGCGCGTGAACGACGACGGTTGGGAGTCCAGCTTCAGCGAATGGCTCAAGGTCAGCCGCCTCGCACAGAAGGACATGTTGCTCGTGTTTTCGGTCGGCGGCGGCAACCTGGAGAAGAACGTGAGCGCAAACCTCGTGCGCGCGCTGGGGCTCGCCAAGGAGGTGGGCGCGAGCGTGGGCGGCGTGGTGGGCCGCGACGGCGGCTACACCGCCAAGGTCGCCGACGCTTGTGTGGTCGTGCCCACGGTGAATGCCGAATCGGTGACGCCGCATACCGAAGCATTCCAGGCCGTAGTCTGGCACCTGATGGTCTCCCACCCGTCGCTGCAGAAGAACGCGATGAAGTGGGAAAGCGTCAAGTAGGGCGGACGTTCTTGCCAAATCGACGACGCCGGATCACGATGCCGGCGTCATGAGCAACGACGGCGGGCAGACGCGCTACTTCGTCGCAGGCGGCGCCGGCTTCATCGGCAGCCACCTGGTCGACAGGCTGGTCGAGCGCGGACCGGTGACGGTCTACGACAACCTGAGCATCGGCAAGCGCGAGTTCATCGGCAAGCATCTCGAGTCCGGTGCCTGCAAGCTGGTCGTCGACGAGCTTTCGGATCTGGATGCCGTGACCGAAGCGATGCGGGATCACGACGTCGTGTTCCATCTCGCCGCCAATCCCGAGGCGCGCTGGGGGCTGGACAACCCCCGGCTCGATCTCGAACAGGGCACAATCGCGACCTGGAACGTGCTCGAGGCCATGCACCGCACGAAGACGCCGCGCCTGGTGTTCTCCTCGTCGGGCACCATGTACGGCGACACGGCCGCTTTCTGCGCGGAGATGGACCTCGGGCACCTGCCGATCTCGCTCTACGGGGCCAGCAAGTTCGCGGGCGAAGCGCTGGTGAGCGCCTATTCGGAGTGTTTCGGCGTCCAGGGCTACATCTACCGCTTCGGCAACGTGGTGGGGCCGCGAGGCACACACGGTGCTGCGCTCGACTTCCTGAAAAAGCTTCAGGCGACGGAAGGCCGCGAGCTGGAAGTGCTGGGCGACGGCAGCCAGGCCAAGCCCTACGTTTTCGTGACGGACTGCGTGGACGCGATGCTGTTCGGGCTCGACAACGCGAACGAGCGGCTCAACGTGTTCAACATCGCGCCGCCGGACTACACGTCTGTGCGCCGCATCGCCGAGCTGTGTGTGGCCCTGTCGCCCTACCGCGACGCCCAGATCCGCTACACCGGAGGCACGCGGGGCTGGCCGGGGGACGTGCCGCAGTCGCGAATCGATCCCGGCAAGCTCGCGGACCTGGGCTGGCGCGTATCGAAGACCAGCGACGAGGCCGTGGAGGCGGCGATCAAGGCGCTGGTCCGCGAGGTATTTCCAGCCTAGCGAGCGCCGGAATCGCGCCGCGTGCCATGCGGAAGTATTCAACGTCCGACTCGACGCCGACCGCTTCATAGCCGACGGCTGCGGCAGCAGCGAGCGTGGAGCCCGAGCCCGCGAACGGATCCAGCACCACGCCGCTTCCGAGCGGCAGCGCGGCGCGCACGACCTGCCTGAGGAAAGCCTGCGGCTTGAGGCTAGGGTGCGCCGCGAGCGCTCGCTCCGCCGCGCGCGTCGGATGCGACTGGATCACGTCGCCGAAGGGCTTGTCGTCCGAGATGCGCCGGAGCGCTCCAGTCCCCCAGCGGCGCAGGTTGTCCTGCACACGACCCTCGAACGGCTTGCGGTACAGAAGCCACGGTTCCCACATCGAGCGCGGCATCACGCTCACGTCGGGGAAGTCGCGGTGCGCGTTCTTGGGACGATCCCCTCCGCGCATGGTCATGACCAGCCGCACGATCTCGCCCCGGCGTTCGAGCCCCGCCTCGGCTAGCGCCGCGCTGACCAGGTACGAGAGCAACGGATTGGAGGCGACCAGCACGTGCGCGCCGGGGACCAGTACAGGTGACAGGGCTACCGCCCAGTCACGGAAGAACGCACCAAGCCGCTCGCGGTCGCGCGGACGGAGCGTGGTGAAGCGCGGCAGCGGCGAGCGCCGGTGCCCGTCGTACGAGGGCGGGATGCGCCACACGCCGCCCCGGCCGCGGCGCAGCTTGTCCTGCTGTTCGGGGTGATACTCGACCAGGCCATAGGGAGGATCGGTGACCACCGCGTGCACGGAGGTCTTCGGCTGCTTCGCGAGCCAGTCGATGCAATCGGCATGATAGAGCCGCACGCTTTCGTAGTTGTACGGGGCGCGGGCCATGCCGTCAGCCGGAGACGGCCAGGCGCTTCCAGTCGGAGAGCACCTCGAGCAGGCGTCCGATGTCGTCGGCGTTGTTGTACAGGTGGCTGGAAACGCGCACGCCACCGACGCCGGACGTGTAGCGAACCGAGACGAGCACCTGCGCCGAGAGCAGCCGTTCCATGAGCGCAACGTTCGCCGCCGCGTCGCCGACGCTGAAGGTGACGATCCCCGAGCGGTGCTCCGGTGCGCGCGGCGTGACCACGTCGATACCGAGCCGGTCGAGCCCCTCGACGAGCTGGTCGGTCAGCGCGCGGACGTGTTCGGCGATAGCGGCAGTGCCGGCGTCACGGATGAGCTGGATCGACGCACCCAGCGCGATCGCACCCGGATAGTTCGCGGTGCCGCCGATCTCCCAGGCGCGCGCTTCCCGCGTGAAGGCGTAGTCCCGAACCGGCGTGATGGACGGCGTCTGGAAGTACTCGCCCCAGCCCCCCTCGGGCGGCTCGACCGCGAGATAGCCGGCGAGCGGCTCACGGAGCTCGCTCTGCCGCTCGCGGCAGAGATACGCGAAACCGCACCCGAACGGCGAATTGAGCCATTTGTGCCCGCCGCACAAGAGCAGGTCGATCGGTGTGCGCCCCACGTCGATCGGCATCGCGCCCAGCTGCTGGATCGCATCGACCACGAACCATACGCCGCGCTCGCGGCAGAGCGCGCCGATGGCGTCGAGATCCGCACGGAAACCGTTCGACCACTGCACGGAGCTCAGCACCAGCACCCGCGTGCGCGGCCCCATCAGCGGCGCGAGCTGATCGACGCCGACAGTTCCGCCCTCATGGCGCGCTACGTCGATGCCGATCCCCCGCCGCTCCGCGAGCTGGACCCACGGCACGCCCACCTGCATGAACTCGAGGTCACACAGGAGCACGCGGTCGCCGTCGGACAGGGGCAGCGACTGGGCGGCGATCGAAAAGCCGTGGGTCGTGCTCTCGACCAGCGCGATCTCGTCATCGCTCGCGCCGATCAGCGCGGCAGCCTGGGGACGCGCTGCGCTGCGGAGCTCGTCCATCGCGATGTGGTGCAGCGTGCTCGAAGCCGATGGGCAGTACAGGGTGCGGTCGAGGAAGGCCCGGACCGCATCCGTCGCGGCCCGCGGCGCAAGACTCACGCAGGCCGCATCCAGAAACGTCCGATCGGCGAGGGCCGGGAACTGTTGACGGATACCGGCAGGTAGCATGACGGGGCCGAGGCTAGACCACTGTGGGCCCGGACCGAACCCGGAGCGGGCGATAATCGTCCCGCCGGACTCGTCCAGCCCCGGGCGAGAGGCTAGGATAGGCGGGATGCAGGCGGTGATCCTGGCTGGCGGCCTGGCAACGCGGATGCGTCCGCTCACCAAGGACACGCCGAAGGCCATGCTGGAAGTGGCGGGGCGACCGTTCATCGCCTGGCAGCTCGAGCAACTGGCGCGGTACGGCTACTCCCGGGTGCTCTTGTGCCTGGGGTACCTGGGCGAGCAGGTGCGCGGTTTCGTGCGCGACGGCGCACACTTCGATCTCGAGGTCGAGTACACGTTCGACGGGCCGCGTCTGCTAGGCACCGGGGGCGCGCTGCGCCGATCGGTCGAGCGCCTGGAGCCGCTGTTCCTGGTCACCTATGGCGACAGCTACCTGCCCTTCGACTACGCGGGACCCCTCCGCGATCTCGAGGCGCACCCCGACGCCCTCGCCACGATGAGTGTGTTCGAGAACGCGGGGCGCTGGGATGCGAGCAATACCCAGGTTGAAGGCGACCGCGTGGTCCGCTACGAGAAGGGCTCGGACGACCCAGCGCTCCGTCACATCGACTACGGCGCCACGGCACTCCGACGGGAAGCGTTGACGCGACTGCCTCCGGACACTTCGGTGGGGCTCGATTCGCTGCAGTCGGATCTGGCCCGCGAAGGCCGCTTGCGGAGCTACGAAGCCCATGAAAGGTTCTACGAGATCGGCTCCGAGGAAGGCCTCCGCGAGCTCGAGCTCTATCTGTCGAGGACACACGGTTGATCATCTCACGCGCGCCGGTGCGCTTCTCCCTGGGCGGGGGCGGCACCGATCTCCCCAGCTACTACGAACAATTCGGCGGCTTTCTCGTCAGCGCTGCGATCGACAGCTACATCTACGTCACCGCGAACAAGCGCTTCTACGACGACATCCGCCTCGCGTACTCCGAGACCGAGATCGTCCCGAACGTCGATTCGATCCGCCACCGCATCTTCCGCGAAGCGCTTCGCATGACGGATATCGGTCACGGCATCGAGCTCGCCAGCGTCGCGGATCTGCCCTCGAACAGCGGCCTCGGCTCGTCCAGCAGCTTCACCGTTGCTCTGCTCAACGCGCTGCACACCTACAAGCGCGAGTTCGTCTCGTCGAAGCAGCTCGCCGAGGAAGCCTGCGAGCTCGAGATGGTGCGGCTCGGCGAGCCCATCGGCAAACAGGACCAGTACATTGCCGCATACGGCAACGTGACAGCCTTCACCTTCGACGAGGACGGCACCGTCCACGTCGAGCCGGTGCCCGCGCGTGACGAGGTGCTGGACGAGCTGCAGAACAACCTGCTCATCATGTACTCGGGCATCGAGCGACCTGCGAATGTGGTCCTGAGCGAGCAGGGCAAGCGCGTCAAGAAGGCGGACAGCGCGACGGTGGAAGGGATGCACCGCATCAAGGAGATCGGGCACGAGGTGTACCGGCTCCTGGTGGACGGCAACACCGATCGCTACGGCGAGCTGCTCCACGAGCACTGGATGCGCAAGCGCAAGCTCGCGAGCAAGATGACGGACGCTCGAATCGACGACTACTACGAGAGCGCGCGCAAGGCCGGCGCCATCGGCGGCAAGCTGATGGGTGCGGGCGGGGGCGGTTTTTTCATGTTCTACACGCGGCCCGCGGACAAGCGTCGCGTCTACGAAGCGATGACCAAACGCGGGCTCAAGCCCCTACGCTTCCGCTTCGACCTTGACGGCGCGCGGATAGTGGCGAACCTGCACCGGAGCTGACGGGCCAAGCGCCGCGCCGGCGGGGAGCCGAAGCCATCCCGAGGCGAGGTCGGCAGACCCACCCGTCGCGCTGCAAGTCCCATCGCCATGAACCAGCGCTGCACGTTGCCCGGACCGCGCTCGGCCGCAGGTGGGCGGTGAGTCGCTCGCACGTCAGGATGCCCCGGTCGCCGGCCGGGCCGCACAACCCGTGGCTGATCGCGGTGGTCGTGTCGCTGGCGACGTTCATGGAGGTGCTGGACACCAGCATCGCGAACGTCTCGCTGCGCCACATCGCTGGCAACCTGTCGGTCAGCTACGACGAATCGACGTGGGTGCTGACCAGCTACCTGATCGCCAACGCCATCATCCTTCCAATCAGCGGCTGGCTTGCGGGGGTGTTCGGCCGCAAGCGCTTCTATCTCGGCTGCGTCGCGCTGTTCACGGCGAGCTCGTTCTGCTGCGGCCTCGCCCCGTCGCTCGGGTGGTTGGTGGTGTTCCGGGTGATCCAGGGCCTGGGCGGTGGAGGGCTCGCGCCGTCGGCGCTTTCCATGCTGCGCGACAGCTTTCCCGAGGAAAAGACAGGGATGGTCTACGCGCTGTACGGCGTCGTGGTAGTCGCCGCGCCTGCTCTCGGGCCGACCCTCGGCGGATACCTCACGGACGCCTACTCCTGGCACTGGGTGTTCTTGATCAATGTCCCGGTCGGCATCATCGCGCTCACGCTCAGCGGCATGCTGTTGGTGGAGCCCGAGATCGAACGGCGCGAGCGCGAGGCGCGTTGGGCCCGGGGGCTGCGTATCGACTATGCCGGGTTCCTGCTGGTCGCCGTCGGACTCGGCGCACTGCAGATCGTGCTCGACAAGGGGGAGCGCGACGACTGGTTCAACTCCACGTTCATCGTCGTGATGAGTGCAATCGCGGTGACCTCGCTCATCGCCCTGGTGATCCGCGAGCTGTCGATCGAGGAACCGATCGTCGACCTGCCGCTGCTCAGGAACAGGAATTTCCTCGCCGCCAACCTGGTGCGGTTCGGCACGTTCGTGGCACTGCTCGGCACGACGCAGCTCATCCCGGAGCTCGTCCAGACACAGCTCGGCTACACCGCCATGCAGGCCGGCCTGGTGATCACACCCGGCGCTTTCGTGGTCATCGCCATGATGCCGATGGTGGGCAAGGCCGTGAACAGGATCCAGCCCCGATACATGATCGCGGCGGGCCTGGTACTGGAAGCGCTCGCGCTCTTCCACATGAGCGGATTCAACACGGAGATGGGCTTCTGGCACGTGGCCTGGGCCCGCTGCTTCCAGGCCGCGGGTCTGGGCCTGCTGATCGTCCCGATCACCAGCGTGGCCTACATCGGCATCGCCGGAAACAAGTCGAACAACGCCTCGGCCTTGATCAACCTGTCGCGCAACATCGGCGGTTCGTTCGGCATCGCGCTGGCGCAGACCTGGCTCGCACGCCGCACGCTGTTCCACCAGTCGCGCCTCGGCTCCCACCTGACGCGCGAAAATCCGCGGCTCCAGCAGATGCTGGAGCACGCCGCCGACCGCTTCGTGGCAGCCGGCAGCAGCGTCGTGGAAGCCAACCGGCAGGCTCTCGCTGCGCTGCACGGCATCGTGCTTCGGCAGGCACGGATGATCGCATTCAACGACGTGTTCTACGTCATGGCCATCGGCTGCCTCGTGACGCTGCCCCTGGTCCTGCTGCTGAAGCGGGCCAGACCGGGACACTGACGGGTCGCGAGCGCACTCGGCGACGTGATACCGTCGGCACGGAGGAGCGCAAAGCATGAAGGGAACCGGCGCAGCCGCATGCCTGACGGCAGCGGCGCTCTTGGCAGGGTGCTCGACAAACTACGTTCCTCGGAGCCCCGCGCGGCTCTCGATCGTGATGCAGGGCGGCAACATCGCCTATCAGCGGGATGGCCGGGTCTACCCCGACACGCTCGGCGGCGGCCTGGTCGAGGCCGTGACCGACGATCGGGAAGCCAGGGAAGCGGCCGAAACGTACTTCCACCGGAACGTCGGCGGCCTGGTGGCAACCGGGGTCGGCGTCCTCTGCCTGATCGGCGGGGTGAGCGCACTCGCAGTGAACCAGCCGCCGAGCTCGGAGCGCCAGGGACTGGCCGGTGGCGCACTCATCTGCGCGCTGGCCGGGGAGATCACCGGACTGGTGCTGCTGACGACAGCGCAACCGTACCAGTTAGACGCGATCAACATCTACAACGACCACGCCGAAGAACGCCTGCGCGCGCCTCGCTACGTGTACCCGCCGCCGGGCTTTGCGCCGCCAGGGCCTCCGCTTTCGCCACCCCCCGGCGCCCCGCCCGCCCCGGGCTCGGCTCCGCCCGCGGCTCCAGCCCCGCCGGCGTCTGCGCCGCCCGCGGGTTCATCCGCGCCGGCGGGTTCGTCCGTCCCCGCGCCCGGAACGTCAGCGGCAGCGCCGGGTGTCGGTGCGGCGGCGCCGGCAAGCTCGGCGTCGCTGCCGCCCGCTCCAGCAAGGCCGTAGCTCCCGCGCGGTTCCGGCGCGCCAGCGCGCTTCTTCTGCCGCCGGCGCCACCAGAGCGGAATACCGATCACGCAGCACAGAGTGAACAGGAAGATCGGGATGGAGAGCTTCAGCGTGCGCGGGAAGTACGAGAACACGATCGTGCTCGAGCCGCCCGCGCTGACGCGCGCCGCCACGGCGTGGTCGTAGTCGAGCGCGGGCTTGCCGTTGGCGCGCCAGCTCGGGTTGAAGTTCATGTTGTAGACGACGAGCGCGCCGGGCGTCGCGTCCTTGACCTCTACCGTGACGCGGTTCGGCGACCAACTCGTCACCTTCGCCGTCCCCTTGCCTTCTTCGACGTACGCGCGCCCCTTGTAGTCGGGGCTCTCCTTGGCGATGGCTCCTATGCCGTGGAAGTTCGGGTCGAGCCCGTAGCACTTGATGACGCCCTTGTTGGCGAACATGCTGAGCAGGATCGGCGGCGCCCAGTCGCGCCGGACGTATTGGGTAGCCGGGTTCTCGTGCTGCTCGAAGATGTCGGCCCGCGCGATGTGCTCCGGCTTCTCCATCCAGAACGCCTGGGCGAAGGGACGATGGGAAACCGTCGCCAGGTCCACGGCGAAGTACACCACCGGGATCAAGAGCAGCAGATCGATCCACGCGTGGTAGCGGATGCGAGGATCGAGGAAGCGAGCGAACCAGGCCACGAAGCAGAGCCCCAGGAGCAGCACCGCCGGGTACAGGAAACGCGACGGCACGTGCTGCGACGCGAACAGCGGCAGCTTGTGGAGCAGCGGCCAGGGCGCGTGCTTGTTGAACGAGCCGAGCCCCATCAGAACGTACAAAAGGCCGATGATCTTGAAGGCGTGCTCGCGCGGGCCGCGCGCGAACAGGACGCCGAGCACCAACGCAACGACACCGGCAACGCCTATGTAGATGCCCCACTCGTGCCAGCCGTAGGCCGGCACGCGGATCGGCCGCGACGAGTAGCTCTGCGAGTGGTCGGTGAGCATCACGATCAGCTCTTTGAGACCGATCGTCTCGGTGGACTCGATCAGCCGCGGCGCGCGTTCGAGCGCGTCGAAAACGGCGAAGAGCTTCGGCGCGGAGAGCCCCAGCGAGGTCGCGCCGGCCACGGCGACGGTGGCGATCGGGCGCAGGCGCCGCGAGAAGATCGCCAGCAGCACCGCGTAGATGCCAAGCGCCAGCGCCGTCTGCGGCAGCGGATAGATCGCGCCCAGGTAGACCATGCCCGCCAGGACGGCGCCGGCGTACGTCGCGTTCCTGAACCGCCCCGGCTCCTGCGCCCGATCGAAGAACAGGAACACCCAGGGCACCCAGCCGTACTTCAGGTGCCAGGTGTGCCCTACCGCCGCCTGCAGCGCCCAGCGGCCGTTGAGCACGTACAGGATCGCGAGGAAGCTGCTGAGCGCGATGCTGCGCGTGAAGCGGCGCGCCAGGAGGTACGTTCCACACAGACCGACGAGCGCGCCGCCCAGCACTTCCAGCCGGATGCCGGTGCGGACGTCGAACAGGAGATAGATGGGTAGGTAGGGCGAGATGAAATTGGTGGCGCCCTCGAAGTGTCCCCACGCGGGATAACCGCCGCATAGCCACGGATGCCACCACGGCGCCTGCCCGTACTTCTTGATGCTGAGCGGCGTGATGTAGCGGAACGCCGTCTCCACGTCCCAGTCGTGGAAGCCGTACGTGTGCCAGTTGGCCAGCATCGGCGCGAGGATGCCGATGGTGGTGCCGATCATCAGGGCCACCGCGAGCACCGTCGCGAGCAGCCGGAAGCCCGCGCCCGGCTGCTGCCAGGCGTCGGCCATGCGCCGCCTCAGGCGGGCAAGCCGGCCCTCTTCGGCGCTCTCTGCCTGGGCGGCAGGCCCGGAAGCGTGCCGTCGGCGGGGGCTCGACATCGGCGACCGGTCTAGAACAAGGCGGGGAGAGCCGCAACAACCCCCGGGGCGGCGGACCGGGCGGAAGCCGCCGCCCGCTAGCCGCAGACGCCCGGCTCGACCTCTGACCTGGCGGCCAGGCGCCGGTCGATTCGCTGGCCCCGCCGCGGCCGATTACTGCGGGATATTGCACGCCGCGCTGACGGGCGCGGACGTGTTGTTGTCGGTACGGCACTCGTGCGTCGGCGGCGGCACGGAGACCGTGGCGTACACCGGTGTGGTGCCGCTCTGCACGTCCGGCGGCGGATTCGGCAGCGGCAGCACGACCTGTTCGGCCTGCGCGGGATACAGCGCGTGCGTGGTAGCGCCGGTGCCGAGCTGCGTGCCCGAAGGCGGATTGCCCGAGTAGAAGGTGACACTCACGCCGGGCGGCAGCACCGCCTGCCCGAGGTTACGCACGGTCGCGATCAGCCCGTAGCCGCCACTGCACTTGGGCGACACGACCACGACGGCATCCGCCGCATCGAACTCGCCGCCCGGCTGCTTGTTCTGGCGGAAGTTGTCCAGCCCGGGAGTCGTCCAGTTGGTGGGCTCGTTCGTGGGCACGGTGCCGTCTTCGTTGATGTTCGTGATGTGGTACGTGTGCTCGTTCCACACCCGCCGCGTGCGCACCCAGCTCTTGGTCGCGCTGCCGAAGATGCGGATCCCGGCCTGCTTCGTGCCGTTGCACGTCTCGGCGTAGGCGTTGGACGCCACGACGATGTCGGCCTGGCCGTCGTTGTCCACGTCGGCGACGACGGGATACTCCCAGAGCGTGCCGGTGGTGTTGCAGGTCTCGGGGATCAGGTTGGCACCGGTCTGACCGTCGTACATCCACAGATGGAACTCGTCGCTGTAGACGACCTCGGCCTTGCCGTCACCGTTGAAGTCGAACACTGAGCTGCCCGTCACGGCGCTGGAGCAATCGTGCGTGGTCTTGAACCAGAGCGTGGTCTGGTTGTCGGCCACGGACGCGTTCATCAGCTTCTTTCCGCTGAGCACGATGTAGCCGACTGCTCCCGCGGCACCAACGTCCGGGAAACCATCGCCGTCGAAGTCGGCGATGGTGGGCGGCCCGCCGCCGTACTCGCTGGACGCGCCGCAGAAGGTGGCCGTAGAGGTGCCGTTGTTGATGTCGATGCCGTTCCGCACGATCTTGACGTGCGACGGGCTCGACGGGTCGTAGCTGAGCACGTACACCTTGTGCGGTCCGGACGAGCTGATCACGACCACCTCGGGCTTGCCGTCCTTGTCGAGATCGCCCACGGCGTGGTAGCCGGGCTTGATCGCGTTCGCACCGCTGGAAAGATCCCAGATCACGGTGCCATCCGTGCGCCAGGCGCGCTGCCCGTTCACCACGTCGAGTTTGCCGTCGCCATCGATGTCGGCAAAGCCACTCAGGGTGACGCCGTAGCTGCTGGACGGGTCGAGCTGCTTGACTACGTTGCCGGTCTGCCCGTCGAGCAGTGTCGAGCCGACCAGCACCATCGGATGGCCGGTGTGGTCCGGGTCGGCAATGGCCGGGGCCTCGTATCCGCAGTGCACCTTCGTGGTGTCCGGCTGCGTCCACAGCACGCTGCCGTCGGCCTTGTAGGCGACCACGCCGGTATTCTGGGCCTGCGCGTCGCAGCAGCTCGAGCCGCCCGGCGCCGGCGCCATGCAGCCGACGATCTCCGCGACGCCGTCACCGTCGAGATCGCCGGCAGCCAGCCCGCCGCTCGCCTGTACGGCGTTCGGCTTGCTCCACTTGTCGACGACCTTTCCGCCCACGACGCTGATCGCGTGCAGCGTACCCGGCCCGTAGTACTTGCCGCCGCTGAACGTCGTGAACACGATCTCCGGGATGTCGTCCGCGGTGACCTTGCCGTCGCAGTTGTCATCGTCCAGCTCGACAACGATCGGCGACATCATCACGTCGGTCGAATACGGCGACGCGGTATCGCCACCCCAGGAGTACTTGACCACCGGGTCGAACGCGGTCGTCGGCGGATGGTACTCGCATTTTTCTAGACAGTTCTGGCCTGCCCCGCCGTCCGGCACGCCGGCGTCGGCGCCACCGGGGCAGATGGGCGGCTTCGGCAGGCAACGCCCGGTCTGCACACTCTTGCCGCCCGTACAGCTTCCGCCGTCGTTTGCGGGCGTGCCGGCATCGCTGCCGCTGCCGAGCGCGTACTCGCAGTATTCATTCGCGCCGCAGTCGCTGGAATCGGTGCACTGCGTGCCCGGCGTCGCGCACTTGTTGAAGGAGCAGACCTGCCCGCTCGTACAACATGCGTCTCCGCACGCGCGCGCTGCAGCACAGCACTGCCCCCCGGCACAGACTCCGCCGTCGCCACAGGGCTGACCAGCCGTGCAGCTCGCGGTGTGGTCGTTGTTGAACGAAGCGTCACCCGCGCCGCCGTCGATGCCCGCGCCCCCCGTGCCGCCACTGCCGTGATGATGGTCATTCGAGGCGGTGCCGCCGCTCGAGCTGCAGGCAGGCGCCGCCAGGGCCAGAGCGGCCGAAAGTGAAGCGAAGAGCAGAACCGCGCGTTTCATCGTGTGATGGTATCGGCGCACCCCGGGCCGCACAAGCGCACCCGGGCTTCGATCCCCTCGCACGCGGGGGGCGGGCGCGGTATGGATCACTGCGTCATGACGGTGAAGCGCTTCATGCGTGAGCGGCTGCGCGAGCCGCTCCTCCTCAAGGATGCGGAGCGCACGGCGAGGGCGTATTCGGTGCCACAGCGCGCGCGCATCGCGGAGCTGTCGGATGCAGCGCGCCGGCGCGAGAACGCGGCGCTGGAGCTGCGCGAGGACCGGAGCACCGCCGCGGCGGTCGAGCTACACCGGCAGGCCGCCTCGCTGATGATCAGCGCGCTCCTGGTAGCGCGGGGTGAACACGGTCTCGAGGGCGTGCTCGAAGCGCCGGAAGCCTGGGCGCGGCTTTCAGCCCTGCTGGACGCGGGGGCCTTGAAGGATCCGCCGGAGGAGGTGTCCGTGGCGCGCCCTCTGCTCGCCGAATCGGACCCACTCGCGGTGGATCGGCTCCAGCCCGCCGCCGCTCGGGACGTGCGCGCGGCGGCCGAAGCGACCTCGCGCTGGCTACGCGGCTGCTACGAGTCGCGGACGCCACGCCAACTCAAGGTGCAGCGCGTGCTCCGCATCGGCGCGCTCGTCGCAGCCCTCGGTCTGCTCCTCAGCGCCGGCGTCGCCAGCGCGCTTTCGGCGCAGGACATCGCTCTGGGCAAGCCGGTCACCGCCAGCGGGCGTTTCCACGGCACACCCACCGCCTCGCATGCCGTGGACGGCGTCAAGGACGGCAGCCTCGGGGTCCACACGGCCCTTCACGACAACCCGTGGGTCACGATCGATCTGCTGGCGCCCTACGCCGTCGACAAGGTCGTGGTCGTCAACCGCGGCGACGGCTACTTCGACGGCATCTTGCCGCTTTCGCTGCAGCTGTCGACCGACGGCAAGCACTTCACCCAGGTCGCCTTGCGCAAGAAGGTCTTCACGGATACCGATCCCTGGGTCGTGAAACTGCCGGGAACGGTAGGCCGCTACGTGAGGCTCCAGGTCAAGAAGCGGCGCGCCTACATGTGGGCGAGCGAAATCGAGGTCTTCGGCGACAAGAAGTAGCATGAACGATCGTCTCGTCATCGAGAGCCCCCAGGGCACTATCCGCTACGACGACAGCGTCGAGCACTTCGAAAATGGGGTACTGCGGCTACTCGGGCTCGACCGCGAGGCGTTCGAACACTGGCTACTGGTCAGCGAAGGCCAGCAGGGCAAGGACGTGCTGGAGAAGCTCGGCCGCGGCTTCGCGCGCCTCAGCCCCCTCGCCCGCACCGAGACGCTGCACACGGCCGAGGTGGAGCCGGGCCCCGGCGGCGAACGCGGCGCTATCTGGCATCCAACGATTGCGGAGAACCGTTCCTTCGGCGTGGCGCGTTCGGTGGACGGCGACCTGGGATGGCTGATCCAGCTCTCGGGCGACCTGTGGCGGCGGGAGACCGAAGCGCCGGCGTACGAGGAGGACTACTTCGAAGGCAACAGAAACCAGGCGGGCGGCTACGGCGACTACGGCGCCCAGCAGGACTGGCGGCTCGAGAAGGCCGCGCGACAGGTGCGGGAGCTAGGTGAAGCCACTGGCCTCCCGCGCGGCCGGGTGCTCGATGTCGGTAGCGGCTACGGCTACTTCCAGAAGGCGCTCTCGGACGCCGGCTTCGAGCACGACGGCCTGGAGCTCAGCCGCCACGCGCGCGAGGCGGCCAAAGCACGCTTCGGCTTCGAAGCGCTCGATGGCACGCTTGAAAGCCACGCGACGGAGCTCGCCGGCCGCTACGACGCCGTCACGCTGTGGGACGTGCTCGAGCACGTCGCGGATCCGACGGCGCTTCTGATCGCGGCAGCACGCTGTCTGCGCCCGCGGGGTTTCGTGGCACTCAAGACGCCGAACATCCGCTGCCCGGAAGCGCGCGTGTTCGGTCCGCACTACCACTCGCTAAAGCGCGAGCACCTTGTCTACTTCACGGCCCGCTCGCTGGTCCGTGCTGCAGAGGGCGCGGGGCTCGAGCCGCGGCGTGTCACGAGCGTGTCGCACCTTCTCGTCGGTTTCCTCGGTGCCGACCGCACCGCGGAGCTCTCGGCGCGCAACGAAGGCGCGGATCTGGTCGCCTACCTGCAGAAGCCTGCGTGAGTTGACGCCCATCAAGCCGTACGCGATCGGGTGCGCGTTTAGGCGACATCTCCTGACATCCGTCATCTAGGCGGCGGCGGTCGAGGGACTACGGTCCCACGTGATCGCCGAGGGCGGCGACGCAGGGCCGCCATGCCGACTCCCGATCGTTCGAACAGCAGTCCAGCACGCGTAGTTGTCACCGGAGTGGGGCTGGTGACGGCGCTGGGCGCCAACGCCTCTTCCTCCTGGGAGGAGCTCGCCGCGGGGCATTCCGGTCTCCGCCGCATCACGAGCTTCGACACACAGGGCGAGAAGGTGAGCGTGGCCGGCGAAGTGACGCCGGACATCGCCGAAGCACTCGCGGCTCGGCTGCCTCCCGACGTGCGGGGACGCACCGAGCGCTTCGTGCACTTCGCCTGCGCGGCGGCGGCTGAAGCGCTGGACTTCGCCGGACGACCGCACCTCGAGGCTCCCGGCCGCTTCGGAGTGTTCGCGGGCGTCGGCATCGGCGTGCCGCACCCCTCGGCGGGCTACAAGGTCGGCCCGACATCGATCATCAAGGTGATGCCGAACGGCGCGGCCGCCTGGATCTCGATCCTGGAACACCTCGAGGGTCCGAGCCTGGCCGTGAGCACCGCCTGCGCGTCGGGTGCTCACGCCATCGGGCTGGCGTTCGACCAGGTCCGCCTCGGGCGCGTAACCGGCATGCTCGCCGGCGGCGTCGACACGGTGATCACACGCGACGTGCTGCGCGCCTACGCCTGGATGCGCGCGCTAAATACCGCCCGTGACGAAGAGCCCTCCGCGATGTCGCGCCCCTTCGACGCGACCCGCCGCGGGTTCGTGCTGGGCGAAGGCGCCGGCTTCTTGATGCTGGAAGAGCGCGAGCACGCGCTCGCGCGTGGCGCACCCATTCTGGCGGAGATGCGCGGCTGGGGAGCGAGCTCCGATGCTCACAGCATCGTCGCAGTTGCGCCGGAGGGGCGCGGCATGGCTCGCGCGATGCAGCGCGCACTCGACGACGCCGGGCTGCCTTCTGAAGCGGTCGACTACATCAGCGCCCACGGCACCAGCACGAAGATGAACGACCGCGAAGAGACCCGCGCGATCCACCAGGTCTTCGGAGCGCGCGCCCGGCAGCTCAGGGTCAGCTCGCAGAAGTCCATGCTGGGGCACGCCATGGGCGGCGCGGGCGGGATCGAAGCGGCGGTAACGGTGCTGTCGATCGAAAAGCAGATCGCTACGCCCACCATCAACCTCGACACACCCGATCCCGAATGCGACCTCGACTATGTGCCGCACGTGGCGAAGAAGGGCACGATCCGGGCGGCGCTCAGCAATTCGTTCGGCTTCGGGGGCCACAACAGCGCGCTGGTATTCGCGCATCCCGAGGTCACGTGAAGCCTTCCCTGCTCGTCAACGAAGCGTCCTTCTCGCTCGAAACCAACACGCTTCCGGAAGCGCTCGAACGCGCGGCGGCCGCTGGCGCGCATCTGTGGCTGGCCGCGAAGGACAAGGAAGCCGTCGAGCTGCCGATGCGCGATCTGCTCGAGCGCGCGAGTCGTTTGGCGCGGCACCTGTTGTCGCTGGGCATGAAGCCGGGCGAGCGCGCGGTCGTGATGCTGCCGACGAGCGAGGGCTGGCTGGCGGGGTTCTTCGGAACGCTGCTCGCTGGCGGGGTTGCCGTGCCTCTCGGGCCGAACCTGTCGTTTGGCGGGATGGATCGCTACGCGTCGACGGTGCGCGAGATCATGCGCGCAGCCGGAGCGCGCTTCCTGCTCGGCAATGACGCGATCGAGCCGCACCTGCCCGGGCTCCGCGCTCACGGCACGAGCCTCGAGCACTTCGTGCGGGCGGACCTGGCCCACGAGCTGCCGGTCGGCGCGGTCACGCTGCCTTCGCCCTCACCCGAAGCAACCGCGGTCATCCAGTACACGAGCGGCACGACCGGCACGCCCAAGGGCGTCATGCTGTCGCACCGCGCGCTGCTCGCCAACGCCTACATGATCGGTGAGCGCAGCGGCATGAGCCCGGCAGACGTGGGCGTCAGCTGGCTGCCGCTGTTCCACGACATGGGGCTGGTGGGTGCTCTGCTCACTTCGCTGTACTGGCACTACCCGCTGCTCTTGATGCCGGTCGAGTCGTTCCTGCTCCAGCCGCGGCGCTGGATCACCTGGATGAGCAAGAAGCGCGCGACGCTCACGGTCGCGCCGAACTTCGCCTACCAGTTCGCGGTCGACCGCGTCGCCGAGCGTCACCTGGCGGGTCTGGACCTGTCCGCGTGGCGCAAGGCGTTCAACGGCTCCGAGGCCGTTCGCCCGGGCACGCTGCGCGCGTTCACCGAACGTTTCGGACCGCTCGGCTTCGACGAGAGCGCATTCGAGCCGGTCTACGGCATGGCCGAAAACGCGCTCGCCGCCACCTTCCCGGAGGCCGGCCGGCCCTGGCACACGGCCGAGCACGCGGGGCGCGAGCTCTGCTCGGTCGGCACGCCGCTGTCCGGCGTCAGCGTCGCGGTGGTGGACGAAAGCGGCCGTCCCGCAGAAGGCGGCGCCGCCGGCTCGATCCGTCTGTCCAGCCCATCGCTGATGGACGGCTATTTCGAGAACGAGGCCGCCACGGCCGAGGTCCTGCAGCACGGCTGGCTCGACACCGGCGATATCGGCTTCATCCGCGACGGCGAGCTCTTCGTCACCGGGCGCAAGAAGGAGCTCATCATCAAGCGCGGTCGCAACTACACGCCCGACGAGCTGGAGAACGTCGCGCTCGAGGTCACGCGCGGCCGCGTGCTGCGCGCGGCGGCCTTCGGCGCGCCGGACGAACGCGAAGGCACCGAAAAGATCGTGCTCGTTCTCGAGACGCGCAAGAACACGGCCCACGAACGGGAGCTTCTGTCGCGCGACGTGAGCGGCGCGCTGGTGGCAGCGGTGGGCGTGGGACCGGACGTCACCGTGGTGGTGCCGCCGCACACCATCGAGCGCACCACGAGCGGCAAGCTCAGGCGCGCCGCGCTGCGCATTCGCTTTCTCGAGGGCAAGTTGCCGCAACACGAACAACCCGACGCCACCACCTCCCCCGAGGAGCCCGCTTGAAGGCTCTGGTCGTCGGCGGCACGGGCTTCGTGGGCATGAACGTCGCGCGGGCGCTGGTTGCCGCGGGGCACGACGTGGGTGCCACACGCCGCCCGCATGGCAACACGCTGTTCGCGCGGCGACTAGGCGCTCGGCTGATCCATGTGGACCTGGACGACGCGGACTCGCTGACCGACGCGATGCGCGGACGCGAAGTTGTCTTCATGTGCGCCGGGCACTACCCGCGCTACTCGCTCGATCTCGATGCGGAGGTGCGCGTGGCGCGCGCTCGGGTGCGCAACACGCTGGATGCAGCGCGGCGCGCCGGCGTCCAGCGCTACGTACTGACCAGCTCGGTGGCCACAGTGGGGCCGCCAGCCCGGGGGCGGCTCCATTCCGGGGAGCAGGACCGCGCCGAACCCCGCTCGCTCCGCTCCGTCTACCACGCCGTCAAGGCTGCCATCGAGGACGAGGCCGCCGCAGCGTGCCGCGCCGGGCTCGACGTGGTCGTGCTCTGCCCGACCGCCATCTTCGGCGAGCTCGATGTGAAGGCGGGGACCGGCTATCTCGTCGTCGCGCTCGGCAACGATGCAATGCCGTTCTACGTGGAAGGGCGCACCAACGTCGTCGACGCGGATGATCTCGCGCGCGCCCACATCCTCGCCGCCGAGCGGGGGCGCCCAGGCGAGCGCTACATCGTGGGCGGGCACAATCTCATGACCAGCGCGCTGATCGAGCACATCGCCGACACGCTGGGGGTCGCCCAGTCCGTGCAGCGGTTGCCCACGCGCCTGGCGGGCGTGGTGGCGACGCTGTCGGAGATGCGCGCCCAGGCCCTGAACAACGGACGCCGGCCCTTGATCTCCCGCGAGCTGGTGGACGTAGTGCGCTTCGGGCGCTGGGTCAGCACGGAAAAGGCGGAGCGCGAGCTCGGTCTTCCTGCACCCACCCCGCTCGACTCGACCCTAGACAAGGCGTGCCACTGGTACGTCCGTCATCGCTACGTGCGACCCCGACAAGGAGACCGCCATGACCATGTCCACACAACAGATCCAGACCGATGTCGAGACCATCATCCGGCGTATCCGTCCTGATCTGCACGGCGCGATCCGCCCCGACGATCGCCTGCGCGACGACCTCGGCCTCGACTCGCTGCACTCGATGGAGCTGCTGTCGGAGGTGACGGAGAAGTACGAGATCAACGTCGACCCTGAAGACCTGCAGGAAGTCCGCACGGTCACCGATGTGGTCACTTTCCTGGCCGCGCTGCTGGATCAGCAGTGATGAAGGTCCAGTTCATCTACCCGGCGTTCGAACGGCACGCCGAATCGCATCCCGAGCTGCTCGAATACGTGCCCTGCGACGAGTACCTCGGCGGCGCAGGGCTCGGGATCGCCAGCATCGCCGCGGTGACACCGCCTGGAATCGAGATCGCCTACCACGACGATCGACTGGAGCCGTTTCCCGTCGAAAACTCCGATGCGGATCTGTACGCCCTGTCGTTCTTCACGCCCGCGGCCACACGTGCTTTCGAGCTCGCCGACCAGCTGCGCGCCGCCGGCAAGCGTACCGTCTGCGGCGGCATCTTTCCGTCGATGATGCCCGACGAGGCGCAGAAGCACTTCGACGCGGTCGTGGTCGGCGAGGGCGAAGGTGCCTGGCTCGAGCTGCTCGACGATCTCGGGCGGGGCGAGCTCAAGCCTCGCTACCAGGCCAGCGCGCCGTTCGACATGGCCGCCCTGCCTCCGCCGCGCGTCGACCTCTACGTGGAGGGCGAATCCCCAACGCTCAAGCCGGACGACTATCCGCTGCAGCTTTCCCGCGGCTGTCCGCTCGCGTGCGACGCCTGCGTGCTGCCGGGCACGCTGGGCAAGAAGCTGCGCGTGGTGCCTCGCGAAACGGCGCGTACGGCGCTCGGCAATCTCCGGCGCCTCGGCAAGCGCGCGGCGCTCACCGAGGACACGTCCTTCTTCTTCTTCTCCGGGGCCCGTCGCCATTTCCGCGAGTTCCTCGAGGACCTGAAAGAAGACCCGCGCCCAAGCTACGACAAGGTGAGCTACGTGGGCATCAGCATGCCGATGCTGCTCGCGCTCGATCCGACGCTGCTCAGGGAGATGATCGACTCGGGCGTCGATCGCTTCTACCTGGTCGGCGGCTTCGACAAGATCACGCGTGAAGCCTTCGGCGAGGGGAACGCGAAACAGCTTGAACGGGCGGCGCGCTGCATCGCCCGCTGCCACGAGTTCGGCATCGAGCCGTACATGTCGTTCCTGGTCGGCAACGACACCGACGACGAGGCCGTGTTCGACCGCATGCTCGACTTTTCGGCAAAGAACAACGTCGACAAGTGCGAGTTCGCCGTTTTCACGCCGTACCCCGGGACGCCTTCCTGGCAGCGCATGATTGCGGAAGAGCGCATCATCGACCGGAGCTGGAAGCACTACAACGACGCCAACGTCGTGTTCCGGCCGAAGCAGATGAGCGTAGAACGACTGCAGCGGGGCTACCTCGAGCTCTGGCGCGACTTCTACCGCGGTCGCGGAGAGCTCCGCGACCGCGAGCACCACGCCCGCACCATCCAGTTCTGATGGCCACCGATCCCTTCACCAGCGTAGTCCAGCACGCGGGCGATCTCGCGCCCCGCCTGGCGGTCGATGCCATCGAGGAGCGCGAGCTGCTGCCTGCCATGCTCTCGGAGGTGCGAAGCTTCTGTGCGTCCCACGTCGACGGCGAGCGCATCGACCGCGAAGGCCGTCTCGGCGAGGAGTTGCTCGCCGGCGTCGTCGAGCGGGGCTGGTTCGGTCTCACGGTGCCGGAGCGCTTCGGCGGCGCGGGGCTAACGCTCGCTGCCGCGACGCGCGTCGTGACGGAGCTCGCCGGTCACAACGGCTCGCTGGGCACCTGCGTGGGGCTGCACTCGGGCCTCGCCATGCACGCGCTGCTCCACCTCGGAAGCGAGGAGCAGCAGGAACGCCACCTGCCGGGCGTCGCGGCGGGGCGCACCCTGCTCTCCTTCGCCGCCACCGAGCCGAACGCGGGCTCGGACATCTCGGCGGTACACACCACGCTGTCGGAAAGCGACGGCCGGCTCAAGCTCGACGGCTCCAAGTGCTTCGTCACCAACGGCGGGCTGTGCGGGCTGGTCACCGTGCTCGCCAGGAGCCCGGGGCTCGGCGGCGCGCGCGCCGGCCACACGCTGGTGCTCGTCGATCCGCGCTCGCCCGGCGTGAGCGTGAGCCGCGAGGAGCACAAGATGGGGCTCAAGGGCTCCTCCACCGTCTCGATCGACTTCGAGGGCGTGGAGCTCGCCCCCGAACAGGTGCTGGGCGAGCCGTCCCGCGGCCTGGACTACGCCCACCGGGCTCTGTGCTGGGGTCGCACGTTCATGGCAGCGGGCTGTCTGGGCAGTGCCCAGGCCGCGCTGGACTCCGCGATTTCGCATACCCACGCCCGGGTGCAGTTCGGCCGCGAGCTGGCGCGCTTCCAGCTCGTGCGCGAAGCGCTGGCCTGCTCGCGCGCAGAGGTCTACGCCATCCAGAGCACGCTTCGCCTCGTGTGCGCGCTGGGCGACAGCGGCGCCGGCGATCTGGCGCTGCCCTCCACGATGCTCAAGGTGCTGGCCTCCGAGGGCGCGTGGCGCGTGGTGGACAGCTCGCTGCAGCTGATGGGCGGTTCGGGCTACATCGAGGACTCGGGCATGGCGCGGCGCCTGCGCGACGTGCGGGTCACCCGCATCTTCGAGGGCGCCAACGACGTGTTGCGCTTGAGCCTGGCTTCCGCGTCGCTCACCTGGCCGGCGGACGCGCTCGCCGAGCGGGAACCGGACGTTTTCGAGCCATTCCACCAGGAGGCCGAGCTGTTCCACGCGACGCTCGCCCAGGCTGCGTCCGCCCTGGCATCGCTCAAAAAGCGTTTCGGTTTCCGGCTGTTCGAGCAACAGGCAAGGTCGGCGCAGCTGGCCGAGGCGTGGATCGGTCTCTTCGCCGCCCTCGCCGTGCTGCTCCGCCCCACCGACGAGCCCTCGGTCGCGCGCCTCGCGGTGCGCCTCCAGCTCGACCGCGCCGCGCGCGCGGCAGAGGCCGCCATCGCCGACCGCGACGAGACGCTGACCGGGCTGCTGGACACGGCAGCGCGCGCCTGAAGCCGCCGCGTTGGCCCGAACTATTGACTATTCACACAGCCGGGCGTCGGTGCGAAAATCGCAGGCGTGAGGCACTGGGGGAACAGGCGGGTGGACGTTGCCGTGATCGCAGCGCTGGTGCTGGCCGCGCTGCCGGCCTGCACTTCCAGCGGGAGTCCCTCGACAACGAAGGACGCCGGTACGGACTCCAGCACCTGGGGAGCCAGCGACTGCGGGAACTGCGTAGAGTCGAGCTGCACGAGCGAAATCACCGATTGCACGGCCAATCCGGAGTGTGCGGCGAGGTTGTCCTGTCTGCGCGCTTGCCCTGTGGGCACAGACGGCAACGTGGACTCCAAATGCGAGACTAGCTGCCCAACACCGAACGGGTCGACGGGCCAGACCCTGGCCACCGCGCTCGATAGCTGCCGCCAGAGCGCGAGCTGCACGGCGTGTGGTGCGGCTCCCTCCGACGCCGGCGACGCGGGGTGCTCGATTGCGCTTCTGTGCGAGCAGTGCCCGGCGGCTCCCGATCCAGATCCATGCCTGCAGTGCCAACACGAGCATTGCTGCAACGCGTACGCGAACTGCGAAGCGGATAGTGCCTGTCACGCCTTCAGACAGTGCTGGCTCAGCGACTGCCCAGGCAGCTACACGGAAGCCCAGTGCATCGAGTTCTGCGACCAGAAGGCGCCCGGCGGCTACGCGAAATTCGCGCCGATCCTCGCGTGCGGCTACATGAGCTGCGCAAAGACCTGCTCCCTGCCGGCCTGCTACGATTGCTTGGCGCAGCACTGCGCCAAGGAGTTCGTCGCTTGCGAAGGTGACGAGAATTGCTTCCGCGCTTCCGAGTGCCTTGCAGCTTGCGGCTCGACGCAGAAGTGTCTTGACGACTGCGCGGCCAAGTACCCGGGAAGTAGGGATGCGTTGCTTGCAGAGGGACAGTGCGCCAAGAATTATTGCGCCGGCAGCTGCTGACCGCGGCGTGTGCCGGCACGATCTCCCTGACGCCTGGATGCACCAATACGGCGCTCGCGCGGCCCCAACTGCTCGTGATCGTCGACACGAACGCCCCGACGGCACAACAGGTCGCGTCGCAGGACCATCTCTCCCCGGACGCTGCAATCGATACCGTCAGGATCGACATCATCAGCGACCGGGGAACGGTCGAGGACTACCTGGACGCGGTGGTCCCCGGCCCGCTCGACTGGCCACTGTCATTCGGGCTCGCCGGCGCCAAGAGCAGCGTCAAGTTGCGCATCCGTGGCTTCCGTGGGCGATTTGCCAGCCCGGGCGAGCTGAATGGAAAGACCACGCTGGAGCCGCTGCCCGAGTTTGCGATCGACCGGCTCGTGCAGGTCGAGTTGCCGCCCGAGGGCAAGCGCATCGTAAGAATCACGCTCGACGAAGACTGCATCGGCCGGCCTCCGCGATTCCTCGCACCCGAGACCACGTGCGTTGACGGCGACATGCTCAGGGGGCCACCGACGGCGGGCGTGGAGGAGGTGACGAGCGATGCACTACACGAGACCCAGGCGGGAAGTTGGTCGGGCGCGCGCTATACCCCCTGTTCGAACTCGCCCCCGTCTGACCGAGTCTGCATTCCCGGCGGCTTCTTGGCGATGGGCACCGAGGAGCGCACGGGGCTTGACCCGACGGAGTTCGCTGCAGTCTGGCCTCCACATCCGGTGATGCTCGCGCCATTTCGCATGGACCGCACGGAGTTCACGGTAGGAAGGTACAAGGGGCTCGTCGCTTCCGGCGCCTACAACGGCGCGGAGCCGGGCACCGGTCCAGAGTGCTCGTGGCTGGGCGCGGCGAGCACAGCGAACGACAAGATGGCGCTGAGCTGCGTGACCTGGGAAACGGCTAGAGCCCTTTGCCAGGCGGCGGGAGGCGACCTACCGACGGAGGCACAGTGGGAATACGCAGCGCGGGGGCGTGGCGAGGGTCTCCGCTATCCGTGGGGCGACGAGCCTCCGGACTGCTGCGTGGCCAGCTTGTCCAGGCATTCTTCGTCGGGAGTGACGGTAGCCTGCGCTGGCACCGGACCGGAGCCCGTGGCCGCCCACCTCCCGTCCGCGAGTTGCAGCGGCCTCGGCGACGTGTCGCGCGATGGCGTGCTGGACCTCGGAGGAGGTCTCACTGAATTCACGCTGGACAACTCCGAGGACTACTCGGCCGACTGCTGGAACACTCCGGGGATCCTGCGGGATCCGCGATGCAACGTGAAAGGAAACAAATCGCGGATTTCGCGCGGCGGCGACTGGAGCTCTGGTGCTGCGCTCGCCATTTCCGTGCTCAGGCGACTGACCATCCACAACGAAAACGGTAGTTACCTGGGGTTCCGGTGCGTCTACGCGGAGGGAGGTTGAGCGTGCGCCGGCGCGGACTAATGCTGCCGATGCTTCTCCTGTGCAGCGGGGCGGCGTGCGGGGGGAAGACGGTTGCACCGCGCGATCAGTGGACTGTCGTCGTCGCGACGGACGCTCCGTTGCCACAGTTCGGCGATCGCCTACTCATCGAAGTGCTCGACGACCAGGGCGACGCCGCCTGCGCGGGATGCCGCCGGCAACTGGGCATCCCGAAGCACTGGCCGATCTCGTTCGGCATCATGCCGCTGAAGTCGAGCGCTCCAATGCACGTGCGCGTCCGCCTGTACCGCAGCGCGGCCACGGGCGGCGACGGGCTCCCCCTCGGCTACTCGTTGATCGACGCACTCGGGACACTGCCGGACGCGCACGGCGACGCACACGTGTACTTGAAGCTGGGCATGGACTGCTTCGGCATGCTGGCTTCACCCACCAAGCACCGGGCCTGCGACCCGAAGACGGGCAAGCTGGGCGCGGAGCAGGTGCTGCGCCCGTTGCCATCGTCGCTGCCTGCACCAGGAAGCTGGCCCAAAGCCACGGAGCGTGACTGCGAGGGCGCTGCTCCCGACGGGATGGTCTGCGTTCCGGGCGGGGTGTTTCTACTGGGCAGCCCGCGTCTCTTCATCGGCGATCCGGACCGGGCGCCCACTCCCGAGCATCTGGTGCGGCTTTCCCCCTACGCACTCGACGCGGACGAATTCAGCGTGAAGGCAATGCGGGAGCTGGTCATGGCAGGAAAGGTGGACGCGCCCCTGAAGAAGGGCGTCGACGCCGGCTCCGACATGTGCACGTGGCTCGGCGTCAATGACTCCACCGATGACGCGCTGCCCGTCAACTGCGTGAGCTACGCCCAAGCGGACGCCGCCTGCAGGACACTCGGCAAGCGGTTGCCCACGGAGGCGGAGTGGGAGTTTGCCGCCGCCAACCGGACCCAGGAAACCAGCTACCCGTGGGGCGAGGACGGCGAGAACCCTTGCGAGAAGGCAGTGGTCGCGCGCGAGGCAGGCGCGACGGGACCAGGCTACTGCCTATTTGCAAGCGGAGGCGTGGCCGGTCCTGCAGCCGGCGGCAACAAGACCGACGCGACAGCGCTTGGCATCCGGAACCTCGCCGGCAACGTCAGCGAATGGGTCGCCGATTGGTTCTCACCGTACTCGGCGGGATGCTGGAACAGGCCGGGACTACTCGTGGACCCGGTGTGCGCAACGCCGACAGCGACTTCGGGGGGCGACGAGCGTTCAATCAGGGGGGCGGCCTGGAGCTCGACCGCAGCCCAGGCGAAAACCTATGCGCGGACCGCCGGCCCACCCAACAAGTTCTACCTATCCAGCGGTTTCCGTTGCGCCCGCTCGATGTGAGGACACGCCCGATGCAAGCCCGAACCTTCTCGCTCACACTGGTCGCCGCGATGCTTCTGATGTGTACCACCGCAACAGCCGCTGGGCCCGGTGACGCACCCGCGAACAACGATGCCGCCGAAGCATCGAACACAAGCAAGGACGCCCAGAACCCAAAGCTCTTGAAGGCGAGGGAGCAGTTCGAGCGCGGCGTCGAGGGGGTCAAGCAGGCGAACTGGGCAACGGCGCTGTCCGCCTTCGAGCAGTCCGCGGCGCTGCGCCCGCACGCAACCACGACCTTCAACATCGGCGCCTGCGAGCGTGCCATGGGGCGCTATGCGCGGGCGCGCGAGGATTTCCGGGCCGCGCTGGCCCGGAACAACGCCCACGCGGGCGAGCTGGCCGAAAGCCTGGTCAGCGAGGCGCAGGGCTTCGTCGAGGAAATCGACCGCCTGCTCGCGCGCGTGGACGTCACGCTGAAACCGTCGACCGCGGCTATCTCGGTCGATGGCAGGCCGCTACGCGCCGTCACCGAGCAGGGGAAGACAGTCTGGGTCGGCGGTCTCGAGCAGCCCGGCCGCGGCAGGGTGCTCGGCAAGCCTTCGTTCCGCATGGAGCTGGATCCCGGAGTGCACGTGCTGACGCTTGCACGGAAGGGCTACACCGACGCGGTCGTCAACAGGACCTTCTCGCCCGGCAGCGACACGAGACTGGATCTGGAGCTTGCGCACCTGCCCGCCAGAATCGAGGTCTCGTCGAACGTCCGCGGCGCCATCGTCACGGTGGATCGCCGGGACTTCGGCCCGGTGCCGGTCACCGTGCTCAGGCCCGCCGGCAGCTACCGCGTCGTGGTGACCAAGAAGGGCTACGAGGCCTACGAGGCCCAGGTCGCCGTCAAGGCGGGCGAGGAGTCGAAGCTCAGGGCACGCCTTGTCGTAGAGAAGACCCCCATCACCAAGCGCTGGTGGTTCTGGACCGGCGCGGCGGCCGTGGTGGCAGGCGGCGTATTGACGACCTATGCGCTGACGCGGCCCAAGCCGAGCCCGCCGCCCTACGACCGCGGCTCCACCGGCTGGCTCGTCAAGCCAACTGCATTGTCGTTCTAGAATGGCAAGCTCGCTCGTCCCCGGCGCTATCATCTCCGAGCGCTACCGTCTCGAACGCCTGATCGGCGAGGGGGGAATGGGGGCGGTGTGGTCTGCGACGCACCTCATCACGCGCAAGCACGTCGGGCTGAAGTTCCTGAAGGGCGCCGTGATCAGCGAGGCGCTCCTGCGCCGCTTCCTCCGGGAGGCGCGGGCCGCAAGCGCCGTCAACCATCCCAACGTGCTCGCGGTCCACGACGTGATCCAGCTGCCGGACGGGTTGCCGGTGATGGTCATGGACCTGCTCCACGGCGAGTCGCTCGCCGAACGGCTGGCTCGCGCGCGGAAGATCCCCCTCGCGGAGCTGGCGCAGATTCTGGTGCCGGTCATCTCTGCGGTCGGGACCGCGCACGCGGCCGGCATAGTCCACCGCGATCTGAAGCCGGACAACATCTTCCTGCACGTGCGCCCCGATGGTGAAGCGGTGCCCAAAGTGCTCGATTTCGGAATCGCCAAGCTCAGCTCGAAGGAAGGCGAAGCGGCGGCGACGGCGCACCTGACGCAGACCGGCGCGCTGCTCGGGACTCCCTACTACATGTCGCCGGAACAGGTCTTCGGCGAGAAGGATCTGGACCAGCGCGCCGACGTTCTGGTCGATGGGCGTCATCCTGTACGAGTGCCTGTCCGGGCAGCGGCCGGTGGAGGGCGAGAACTACGGACAGCTCTTCAAGGCGATCGCCACCGGAAGCATCACACCGCTCGAACAGGTCGCACCGGAGCTACCCGCCGATGTCACGCGCCTGGTGGCCCGAATGCTGTCTCCGGACCGCGCACAGCGGCCCGAGGATCTGCGGGAAGCCTACGACATCCTCTCCCGCTACAGCTCCACCCGGGCAATCTCGTTCGGAGGCGCAGCGCCAGCGCAGGTGATCACGTCGTCACCGGACGCGAGCACCGGTCCCGATCTAGCGTTCGAGGCCACAGGCGTCGCTCCAGCCGGTGTCCCCGGAGCGGAGGTCAGCGCGGCCGGTACGTTCTCGCGGACGTCGACCGCCGCGGGCGAGCGCCTTCGCGTGCCGACCAGGCGGCTCTGGCCGGCCGTCGCAGGGGGCGCCGTGCTACTTCTCGGCACCATCGCTGGCGGCGCGGTGTGGCTCCGGAGCCGGGTGCCGGCGGCGGCCGCCTCGGCGGAGGCCCCCTCGGACTCCAGCGCGAACGCCGCTGTGGCAAGCGCCGCGGCGCCGCCCTTGGTCGTGCCCACGACCACCGAGCGCGATGCGGGACCGGACGCGGCGGCTGCCAAGTCGCAGCGCGACGCCGGCAAGGCAAGCAAGCCGCCCCCGCCACGACGCCACGCGCGGACGAAACCGAGCGCCAAGCGGTCGGCGCCGGTCGCGTCCGCGTCCCGGCCCGCTGCCACAGCGAGCAGCGCGAACACCGCCGGTGCGCAGCAGAAGCTCCCCGGCAGCGTGGTGGGGAAGGTTCCTTTCTGATTGCGCCCGCGCAATCCCGACCCGCGGACCGCCGCTTGCCCGGCCCCTTCCCCTCATGTATCTTCCGACGCCCCCGCACCCAGCCGTCGAAGATGCACAAACCAACGATATCATTGGTGATCCCAGCGCTCAACGAGGAGACGGGGATCGTCGCGACCATCCAGCGCGCACCGAAGGACCTGCTGGAGGTGATCGTCGTCGACGGTGGCAGCAAGGACGACACCGTCAAGCGCGCCGAGTCGGCAGGCGCCCGGGTGATCGTCGAGCCCCGACGCGGCTACGGCAGAGCGTACAAGGCGGGCTTCAACGCAGCGCGCGGCGAGCTCATCGCCACGGCCGACGCCGACGGTACCTACCCGGTCGAGATGATCCCGCACGTAGCGGACTTCCTCGAGCGGAAGAAGTTGCAGTTCGTGAGCTGCTCGCGCTTCCCGCTCGCCGACATGAAGAGCATGCCGGTCATGAACAAGTACGGCAACGTCGGCTTGAGCATGGCGGCGACGCTTTTGTACCTGCATCCGTTCCGCGACATCTCGTCCGGCATGTGGGTGTTCCGCCGCTCCTTCCTGGAGCAGATGGACCTCGAGACGGAAGGCTGGTGCTTCTCGAACGAGATCAAGCTGGAGGCGTTCTTCACGCAGCCCGGCAAGTTCGCGGAGTTCGTGGTCCCCTACGACGAGCGCGTGGGGCCCACGCACAACGTCACCATCTGGCGCACCGGCGTGGAGGTGCTCGGCTTCATGGCGTACAAGCGGCTGCAGCACTTCGTGCGTTCCCGCATCGCGGACCCGAGCCCGGTTCGCCGCGCCCTTGTGCAGAGCGATGACGACGACGAATAGCGACGCCGCTGAGTTCTACGACGAGATGTGGCGGAGCTACGCGCATCTCGACGCGGTGAGCCCGGCAGCGTTTCATCGGCGCCGCGTCGTGGTGCGCCTCGCGGCAAAGGCCGCCCGCGGCGCCCGCGCGATTCTGGACGTCGGTTGCGGGCAGGGCGAGCTGCTCTCGGAGCTGTCCGCGGCCTTGCCGGGGGCGAGCGTGAGCGGCGCGGATCTGAGCGAGCAGTCGATAGCCGACAGCCGCAAGAAGAACCCGGACTACGACCTTTTCGTGATGGATTTGACCGATGCCGAATTCGAACGGAAGCACGCCGAACGGCTTGGCAACTACGACCTGGTCGTGTGCTCGGAGGTCATCGAGCACATCGAGGACGACGGGCTGGCGGTGCGACGCCTGCGCTCGCTGCTCTCACCGGGCGGACACCTGATCATCACGGTGCCCGGGGGCCGCATGTCACGCTTCGACAAGGTCATAGGTCACTACCGGCACTACCGGCCACGCGATCTCGAACGGCTGATGCGGACCAATCGCCTCGAGACCGAGCGGGTGCTGGCCTGGGGCTTCCCGTTCCACAACGTGTACCGGACGGCGGTGCGGTTCGCATCCATCGCCACCATCCCGGGGAGCTCGAAGCCGAAGCAGGACAAGGCGCAGAGCGGCGTCGTCAGCGGTGTGCTGGGGCAGGCCTACACGGTGTTCGGCAAGGCGCTCAAGCCGCTCTTCTACTTCAACCTGTCGCGCTGGGGCGAGCAGATGGTCGTCCTGGCGAAGCGTCCACTACATGAACGGAGAGCCCATGAACGCGCCGGCTGAGGCAAGGACGGTGCTGCTCACGGGCGCCGGGCGCGGCATCGGGCGCGCTGCGGCGCTCGAGCTCGCGAAGAGCACGAGCCTAGAGCTTCTGCTCGTGAGCCGCAGCGACAACGCACTGGCGACGGCGGAAGCGTGCAACGCCGGACGCGCCGGCGCGGCACAGGGTTTTTCCTGGGACGTGTCGGAAAGCGGCGAGGCGCGCGAGCGCGTGCTCGAGGCGCTCGCCAAGGCTCCCGGCCCCGTCGCGCTGGTCCACGCCGCAGGCGTGCTCGGACCGACCGGGCCCTTCGCGGAGAACGCCATCGACGAGTGGTGGCAGGCGATGGAGCAGAACCTCGGCGGCGCGGTGCGGCTCGTCCACGCTGTGCTGCCGCGCATGATCGCCGACAAGGCCGGCCGCATCGTGCTGTTCGCCGGCGGCGGAGCGGCCTACGGCTACCCGAACTTCTCCAGCTACGGCACCGCCAAGGCCGCTCTGGTGCGCTTCGCCGAGACGCTGGCGATGGAGCTCGGCGACGCGGGACCCATCATCACGATCATCGCTCCCGGCGCGAACGAGACGGACATGCTCGCCGAGGTGCGCAAGGCCGGCGGCTACGTGCGCACCACCGTCGACATCTCGGAGCCGTGCACCGCCGTGCGCCGCCTGCTGACCGAAGATACGCGCGGCCTGAACGGTCGCTTCATCCACGTGCGCGACGAGTGGACGGCCGAGAGCGCTGCGGCGCTGTCCGAGGACTTCTTCAAGCTCCGCCGCGTCGACGGCCGCTAGGCTGCCGCTGACCGCGATCCTTTTCGTACCGGCGCTCTCGCGCTAGACCGGGGCCATGAAGGTGCTGGTCGTCGGACAGGGCTTGATCGGGAAACAGCGAGCCGCCGCGCTGCACTCCCACGCGGACGTGGAGCTGGCGGGCACGGTGGACCCCGCGGGGCGCGACGCGGCCCTGTACGGCAGCGCGCCGCACTTCGAGCGCTTCGAGGACGTGCCAGAGGCAAGCTACGACGCGGCCGTCATCGCGCTGCCGCACGATCTCGCTCCGCCGGTCGCGCGCGCCGTGCTCGGGCAGGGAAAGCCCATCCTGATCGAGAAGCCGCTCGGTCGCGATCTGGTGGAAGCGCAGTCGATCGTCGACGCGGCACAGGGCGCGAAGCTGCCGAGCTTCGTCGGCTACAACTATCGCTTCATCCCGAACGTCCGCGCCGCACTGGTCAAGGCACGCGAGGGCGGGCTCGGCAAGATGCGGAGCGTGGATTTCCTGCTCGGCCACGGCGGCCACCCGAAGTCGGCCGAAGGCTGGAAGCTCCGCCCCGAGCGCGCCGGTGGCGGAGTGCTGATCGATCCGGGCGTGCACCTGCTCGATCTGCTGCTGTGCATCGACCCGGAGCTCGAGCTATCGCACGTGGAGGCGACGCGCGGCTTCTGGCCGACGGGCATCGAGGAGGATCTCGGTCACGGTGATGTCGCACGGTTCGCTCTTGGCAACCGTGCGCGTGTCGCTGGTGCGCTGGGTGAACACCTTCCGCCTCGAGCTGATGGGCGAGGATGCCTACGCTCTTGTCGAAGGGCGCGGCGGCAACTACGGCCCGCTCGGTCTGCGCGTCGGCAAGCGCTGGGGCTGGAACGACGGCAGCGGCCGCGCGCAACGCGACACCGAGGAAGTCCGCGACCTCGGCGCGAAGGACACGAGCCTCGTCGACGAGCTCGGCGCCGTCGTGGCGCGCTGGACCGGGCAAGGCGCCCCCGATGCGGGCCCGCCACCCGCCACGCTGGAAGACGGGCTGCGCGTGGCGGAGCTCTGCGCGCGCATGTACGAGCGTCTCGGCACATGAACGCGCCGGCGGAGTTCCGCTATTTCGAGCGGCTCGACCGTCCCGGCGTGCGGCGCCTGCGCGCCGTGTCGCGCGCGCTGTTCGGTGTCGACCCCGCCCCGCCCGACGAGGTCGTTCGCACCTTCGCCTCGATGTACTACGACGCCGATCCGCTCGCCGAGGCGTTCGTCGAGGAAGTGCACCTCGGCCGGAGCCCGGCCGAAGGCCGCGAGATGCTCGAGCAGGCGCTCGCCGGCGGCGTCGCATCCGTGCCCGACGCGCCGGAGTCGCTTCGCCGCCTGTTCGCGGACATCGAAGAGGACCCAGCCTGGGTCGATCACGAGCTGGTCGCGAAGGGCGCGAGCGTGTTCCGCCGCTACGGCACCGACGTGTTCCGCTTCGCGGGCGCCATCACGCTGACGGCCTACACCGAGAGCTCCGTGGCCAAGCCGCTCGCGCTCACCGGCGCCTACGCCGGCTCCACGGCACGGCACCGCTTCCTCGAGACCGCCGCGTTCTGGATCTCCGTCTCGGAGCCAGGTGGCCTCGCACCGGGCGCAGCCGGCCGCGCTTCGGCGCTGCGCGTGCGCGTCATGCACGTCTTCGTGCGCACGAAGCTGCTCGCGCATCCCGAGTGGAAGCTCGACGACTGGGGTGTGCCCATCAGCCAGGGCGACGCGCTGCTCACGCTGATGGGCGGCAGCTTCGCTCCCGGGCTCGCGCTGTACATGCTGGGCTACCGCACGTCGCGCCGCGAGATCGAGGCGCTGATGCACTTCTGGCGCTACGTCGGCCACCTGATGGGCGTGCGGCCCCGCTGGTATCCGGCGTCGCTCGGCGAAGCCGCCCAGCTTTCCTTCGTCACGTTCCTCAAGGGCGCCCACCGCGCCGGCGAGGACGGCCGCAAGCTGTGCCAGGCCTACGCCTCGGCATTCGCGCCCGAGCCCGGGCTGCCGCTCGCCCGCCGCGTACGCGAGTCGCTCGCCCACCGCGCGCACGTCGGCACCACGCGCTTCTTCATGCCGCGCTCGGCCTACCGTAGAAACGACCTGCCGCGCGCCGGCCTGTGGGCGCTCTATCCGCTGGCGCAGGCTCCGTTCATCTTCACTGCCGAGACGCTGCGCCGTGCGTTCCCGCCACTCGAACACGTGGCTGACCGGATCGCCCGCACGCGCCGCCGGCGCTGGCTCGCGCGCTACATGGGCGGCCGACGCGCCGAGTACCGCCCCGCGGAACGGTTCACCCGCTGAGCGCGAGAATTGTCGGGCAGCGCACGCGCGGCTGCGATATGCCTCCCGCGTGGGCATGAACCGCCGCGGCGTCATCCTGGATCGGGACGCGACGCTCATCGACATCGTGCGCGACGAGGAGAGCGGTGCGCTGTCGGTAGCGTTCCACCCGTCGCACGTCCGCCTGCTGGCCGGCGTGGTCGAGGGCCTGCAGCAGCTGCGCGACGCCGGCTACGTGCTGTGCATCGCGACCAACCAGCCGGCGCCGGCCAAGGGCCAGTTCTCCGCGGCCGCCGTCGAGCGCACCAACCAGGCGCTGCTCGACCAGCTCTCCGCCGAAGGCATCTCGATCGCCTCTCTGGAGGTGTGCCTGCACCACCCCGAGGGCGGTCCAGGCGGGGATCCGGCGCTCGTCGGGCCGTGCGAGTGCCGCAAGCCGAAGCCGGGGCTGCTCCTCGCCGCGATGCAGCACGTTGGACTCACGGCCGCGCACACCTGGATGATCGGGGATTCGGCCTCCGACGTGCTGGCCGCGAAGGCGGCCGGCGTGCGCTCCGCGCTGGTCTTTCCCCAGAACCGCTGCGAGCTCTGCCCGCTCAAGGGCGGCCCCAGCGTGACTCCAGACCGGGTGGCATCGCGGCTGGACGAGCTCGCCAAGCTGCTGATCGCCGACGACGGGCTTGTGGAAACGGGCGATCCCCGCTAATCGCCGCGGTCGCACCCGGCCCGCTTTGGGCTATGGTTCGTCATCGGGCGGCCCCCGGTGTGCCGCTAGAAGGAGACTCGCTGGTGCTTTTTCTCGACAGCTCGGATCCCGCGGAGATCAAGGAGATCAGCTCGTGGGGCGTCCTCTCGGGCGTGACCACCAACCCGCTCATCATCTCGCGGGAAGCCGGGGACGTGGATCTCAAGCAACGCATCCACGAGGTCATCAAGGTCTCGACCGGGCACGTGTCGGTGGAGCTGACCACCGAGACCGAGAAGGAGATGCTGGACGAAGCGCTCGGCTACCACGAGTGGAACCCGAAGCGCATCTGCGTGAAGGTGCCGTTCAGCGAGACGGGGCTCAAGGTGCTGCACCAGCTGGTGCAGAGAGAGGTGCCGACAAACGTCACCTGCATGATGAGCTTCAACCAGGCGTATCTGGCTGCGCTGGCTGGCGCGACGTACGTGAGCCTGTTCAGCGGGCGCATCCGCGACATGGGCTACGACGTGCGTCCGGTCATCCGCGAGACGCGCGCCATCCTCGATCGCGAGGAGCTTTCGAGCCGCATCATCGTGGGCTCGGTGCGGCACATGATGGACGTGAACGAGGCGCTGATGGACGGCGCGCACATCGTCACCGTGCCCCCCCCCATCCTGCGCAAGATGCTCTGGAACCCGCGCACCGAAAGCACCATCCGCGAGTTCAACGACGCCTGGAAGAACCGCGGCAAGAAGTAACGTCGCCCGCACGGCACGCGGCGACGTAGGGCGGGGGTTCGCGGGAAGGCGGGAAGGTTTCTGGGGTCGAGAGCTGGCTCGCCCAGTACCGCTAATCCAGAGACCTACACCCGCGACACGACGGCCAGGCGCGTCGCGACGCGGATCCTCTGGACGAGCCGCACCGCGAGCCCCAGCCCTCGACCAAAAAAGAGAAAGCCGTCCCCGGATCCGTGAGGAGCGGCTTCCCGCCTTCCTGTGAAAGGACCCCGCGAAATGAGTGCGCGACGGCGCGCTACAGCTTGCCGCGTATGGCGTCGTAGCGGAGCTTCCACACCATGCCGATGGCTTCGGCGAAGATGCGGCGGCTCATCTTGCTCTCGCCGGCGCGACGGTCCACGAACACGATCGGCACCTCGACCACCTCGAGCCCGCGGCGGAGCGCGCGGTACGTCATCTCGATCTGGAACGAGTAGCCGTTCGACTGCACGCTCGGCAGATCGATCGCCTCGAGCGCGCGGCGCGTGTAGGCCTTGTAGCCTGTGGTGAGGTCCCGCACGTCGACGCCCAGGATGACCCGTGAGTAGAGCGAACCACCCCTGCTCAGCACGTGGCGGCCGAGCCCCCAGCCTTCCACGCCACCGCCTTCGATGTTGCGCGATCCGACGACCACGTCCGCGCCCTCTTCGAACGCGCGGAAGAACGCCGGCAGGTAGTTCGGATCGTGCGAGAGATCCGCGTCCATCTCGAAGAAGTAGTCGTAACCCTCGGCAAGCCCCTTCTGGAAGGCCGACAGATACGCCGTACCGAGGCCCTGCTTGCCCTCCCGGTGGAGCACACTCACGCGCGGTTCGTGCTCCGCGATACCGTCGGCGATGCGCCCCGTGCCGTCCGGGGAGTTGTCGTCCACCACCAGGATGTGCGCTTGCGGCGCCACCTCCAGCGTCGCCCGCACGAACAGCGGCAGGTTGTACCGCTCGTCGTAGGTTGGCGTGACGATCAGGGCGCGCTCTCCGAGCGGCGCCCGCGGAGGAACGGTGGACGGCGAGGCCATGGCGTGCGGAGCACCTATAGCGCGGGCCGGCGCGGAGCGCGCGCCGAAAGGCCCGCGAATCCGGCTGCCCCGGAAGAGCGGCGTGGTTTCGAGGGGGGCGACAAGTCGTGAGCAGGCGCGGCGCGCTGTGGTACCGTCCGGCTCCACATGGCCGGCGCTGGACGATTTCCGCGAGTGGACGCACGCGGATTGCCGCTGGCCGATCCACGGGTCGAGCGCATCGGGCGCATCCTGGCGGCGATCACGAGCCTGTGGTTTCTGGCAGCCGCGGCGTGGGAGATCGCAGGCCCGTTCGGTGCCGGGCACTACGCCTCGTCGGCATCCGTCGGCATCGGCGGCGAGAACATCTTCCACTGGGGGATCCTCGGGCCCGTACTCGAGTACACGCTGAGGAAGCCGACCAGCGCGCTCTACTACTGCCACCATCCGTGGGGCATCTACTGGACGACTGCGGTGCTCGTGAAGCTGTTCGGGCACCACGACCTCGTGTGCCGGCTGGCTCCAGTGCTGCTCAGCGCGGCGACGCCGCCGCTCCTGTACGGGATCGGCCGTGCGCTATGGGGCCCGATTGCCGGAGCGCTGTCGGCCGCTTCGTTCGTCGTGCTGCCGATCGCGCTGGCGTTTGCGGACTTCAACGCTTTCGAAGTGCCGACGATTTTCGGGGTGCTGCTCTGCACGTGGGGCTACGTGCGGCTGAGCCAGACCTGGAAGCGGCGCTTTCTGGTAGCGAGCCTGATCGGCGCGTTCTGGGCGGTGAACAGCGACTGGCCCGGGTTCATGTTCCTGGCGGTGGTCCTCGCGTTCATGCTGCCGCGGGGGCTCTTGCTCCGGCGCTTCTGGTACGCGCCGGTCGACACGCGGCGCTTTGCACAGTGGTGGTCGATCGCGGCGTCGATCGCCGTGGTGGTGCTGCTGTTCTACATCTACGAGTTCCAGCACGCGAAGCAGCTCGCCGTCTTCCTGACGCAGGGACAAATCCGCGCGAGCGGCGCCTCGATGTCGCTCGACAAGGTGCTGGAGAGCCGGAAATACTGGATCGAAGTCTCCTTCACGCCGCTGGCGATCTTCCTCGGCAAGGTCGCGCTGCCGCTGCTCGTCCTCAGGCTCGTTCTGCTGCGGCGGGATCTGGAGGTGTTCCCGCTCGCGATCCTGGTGATGGCGACGGTGCAGTACCTGGTGTTCAAGGAGGGCGCGGACATCCACATCTTCTGGCCGCACTACTTCGCGCCGTACTTCGGGTTGGCGGTGGGCGCCATCGCGGCGAGCGCGGAGGGTGCAGCGCGCTGGCTGGTGCTCCGGGTGCGCGGAGCGGGCGGCATGCTGGTGCCACCGCTGTCGGCGCTGGCGGTGTTCATCTGGGTGCCGTTGGCGATTCTGCCCGACGGCATCGACGGCCTGAACTACGCGCGCAACACGGGCGGCCGCTTCAACGAAAACGGCCGCATCATCCACCAGGACGTGGACAAGGCGGCGCTGATGAAGTGGCTCGAACCGAAGATGGAGAGCCACACGTCGGCGGCTTTCGACATCGCCATGCGCTTCCAGTGGTCATTCGCCTGGGAGCTGCGGCGCCCGGTCGACCCGATCAGCCCTCCCCCTGCCCGCCGCAAGACCGGCACGCGCCAGTACTTCCTGGTCGATACGCGCTTTGTGTCCTCGGACAAGGAGTTGACGTCGCTCGCGGACAGCTTCGCGGTCACGGCGGTCGGTCCGTACTGGACGATCAATCGCGGCAAGCCGAAGGCGCCCATCGAGGGCTACGTGTTCCAGCGGCGCGAGCCGAGCTGGTTCGAGTGGTGCCTCTACCAGGCGCACGACCCGGTCTACACGATCCAGAAGGACGCCTATCACACGTGGGAGCTCCGCGACAGCTACGGGCAGGAGCCGAACCCCGCCCCGCAGGGTCCGCTGCTCACACCCGATCAACGCCGCGTCGCACACAACATGGCCCTCGCCGGAGGCGACACCGCACTGGCGGCCAAGCTGGAGCAGGAGCTCGTTTCGGATCTCGATCGGTCGGTTGCGGTTCGCTACGACGACGGCACCGAGCTGCTCGGAATGAGCTTCGACAAGGGCGTAGCACCCCGTCTGACGCTCTACTTCAAGGCGAGCGGATCCGAGAAAAACATGGAGTTCGAGATCCGCTCGGAAGTGGAAAAGAAGAAGAAGTGGTCCTGGGTCCCGGCGGACGAAAAGGTGCGTGTAGTCGGCATGCCGTTCAGCATCCCGTCCGGCCTGTGGAAGAAGGGCTTCATCTACACGTCCGTCACCGAGATAAGAAAGCGCCCCGGTCTCGAGCGCTACTACGGCTACTTCCACACGGTACGCGGCGGCACCCCGCCGCTGCCCGCGAAGGGCGGCGTGCGGCGTACGTTGTTGATGCTCCAGTAGCGGCTACTTCACGTCGAGCCCGAGCTCGTGGGCGAAGAACGTGAGGGCGGCGGCCTTGTTGCCGACGCGCTGGCTGAAGGACGCGGTCACGCCGTGGCCGGCATGCATGCGCGTAATGAGCACGATGGGGCGATTCGACGAAGTGGCGGCCTGGAGCGCAGCGGCGAATTTGCGCGACTGCCAGGGAGCGACGCGCGGGTCGTTCACACCGGTTTCGAGCAGCACGGCGGGATAGGCAGCCCCCGGCTTGACGTGGTGGAGCGGCGAGTAGGCGTACAGCCAGTCGAACTGCTTGTCCTTCGTCACGGTCCCGTACTCGCTGATGTTGTAGCGACCGTTGGGCCAGAGCTCGGCGCGCAGCATGTCGTAGATGCCGACAAAGCTGGCGACCGCGCGGAACGCGCTCGGATGCTGGGTGAGCTCGGCGCCCATGAGCAGGCCACCGTTCGAGCCTCCGAGGATCCCGAGGTGCTTCTTGTCGGTCCAACCGTGCTTCTCCAGCGCCCTGGCCGCGGCGTAGAAATCGTCGAAGTCGTTCTGCTTGTTCTCGAGCATCCCCTGTGCGTGCCAGTCCTCGCCGAACTCGCCGCCGCCGCGGATGTTGGCCACGGCGTACACACCGCCGTGCTCGAGCCAGGTCAGATACGGTCCGAGGAAGCGCGGTCCGACCACCACGCCGTAGCCGCCATAGGCGTTGAGGATGGTGGGGCGTTTGCGATCCGGTTTCACGCCCTTGAGCGAAAGCACCGTCACCGGCACCTTCGTGCCGTCCTTCGACACCGCCGTCACGAGGTGGGTCTCGACCCTGGAATAGTCTGCCGGCGGTTTGACCGAGAAGATCGTAGAGAGCTTGCCCGCGCTGGCGTCGTAGCGCGCCCAGCGCCCGGCGATCTTCCAGCCCGAATACTCGAATAGAACCTGGTCCGACAGGTCGCTCGACGCCACATCGTTCACGGAGATGCCGTCGGCGGGCAGCGGCACGCTGCGCACGCGCTTGCCCTTCTCGTCGTACTGGTCCACGCGCCAGGTCGGCCCCTGCACCATCACCAGCACGAACCCGCCCTTTATCGCGTAGACGCCGTGCATCGCCCACTTCTGCTCTGCAACGAGCTGGCGCATCCCGCCCTTCTCGTCGAGCGAGAGCAGGCGGCCCATGGGCGCGCCCTGGTGCGTTACCGCAAGCAGGTTGTCACCCAGCCACGACGCGGCGCCGCCGTTCAGCCGCGGCGCGCCGCCCGCGCGTACGTTCGCGTCGGGGCCCAACACGCGCTTCCACCCGGCGCCCTTCTCCATGAACACGCGCGTGGGATTGCCGTCTCCGAAGTGCACGAGGATGGCGCGGTGCTTTCCGTCACCCGAGACGGCGAAGGAGTACTCCGCAACCGGCGAGAGATCCTTGCCGAACGCTAGCTTGTCGTCCTTGACCGGCTTTGCGAGTACGTGGTGATAGATGGCGGCGTTGAACTGCAGGTCGCTCTTCTTCACCGTTCCGGGCAGCGGCAGCCGGACATAGAGCAGGCCCTTCGAGTCCGGGTCCCAGGCCAGCGCCTGCGGCGTGGTGCCGCCGCCGGCGTAAGGCAGGCTGTCCGAAAGCTGCTTGCCGTCGGAGACGCGCACCACGTGAATCGTCGTGGCTTCGCTGCCGCCCTCCGCCGTGCCGTACGCGACGTAGGTTCCGTCCGGCGATGGCCAGTAGCGCGTGATGGCCGTGCCGCGCGACTTGTTGGGGTCGTAGAGCACCTTCGCCTTGCCTTCCGGCCAGGGCTGCAGTGCCAGCACGGCCTGCTGCTGCGGCGGCGTCTGCTCCAGGAAGAACAGCTTCCCTGCCCCGAGCACGGGGGCGAAGCGGTCGGTAGACGTGAGCGAGAGCTGCCGCACCCGCTTCTCGATCGCCTTGCGCTCGGGGAACGAACCCATCACCTTGTCGGCGTAGGCATTCTGTTTCTTGATCCAGTCGTTGACGGCGGGAGCATCGCCGTTCTCGAGCCAGCGGTACGGATCCATCACGGCCGCGCTGAAGTAGTGGTCGACAACGTCGTGCTTTGGCGTGGGCGGCGGCTTCAGCGTCGCGCTGGACGGCGGCTTGGCGCTCGGCGCGGGCTTGGCGCTCTTCGACTTGTCGTGACATGCCGGCAGCAGGGCCGCAGAAAGAAGGGCGATGGGGGCCAGGCGCGTCGCTCGTGCTCGGTTCATGTCGTCACCCACGCTACCGCGACGGCGCGGGCGATGCGAGAGGCACCGGAGCCGCCGCCGCGTGCGGAACTGTCCGGGTTAGCGCGGAGTGCCCGGCGGAAGCGGTCCGAACTCCAGCTTCCTTCTCGCCATGGAGTTCACGGGGAGCGCGACGTAGCTCTCGACCAGGTGGTGGAGCACGGGCCTGAGCCGCGAGAACAAGGCGGGCTCGACCTCGATCAGGTTCTTGTGCTCGCCGGGGTCGCTCGTCAAATCGAAGAGGCTGTAGTCGTTCTTCTGCACGTTGTAGATGAGACGGTACTGCCGGTCGAACAGACCCCAGAGCCAGGGCTTGATGTGGCCTCCACGGTTCCAGGGCTGCATCTCACCGACGAACGGGCCCCGCTGGCAGCTCTGCCCGAGCATGAGCGGCTCGAGGCTCTTGCCCTGGACCGGACCGGGCTGGGGCAGCCCGAGCAGGTCGACCAGCGTCGGGAACAGGTCGAACAACGCCACCGGCTGGGCTATCCGGCGCGGCTTCATGCCCGGCACGTGAAAGATGCAGGGAACGCGCACCTGCTCCTCGTAGAGCGTGCTGCCGTGGAACTTGCCGCCGTGCTCGCCGAACTCCTCGCCGTGATCGGCCACGAACAGGAGCACCGTGTGATCCCAGAGCTGCTTGTCCTTCAGGTAGCGCACGAGGTCGTCGACGGCGAGGTCGACCAGGCGCACTTCGCCGTCGTAGCGGTCGACCATGGCCTTGTTGCCCCAGGGCGCGATGCGCTTGTCGTGCTTGAAGTAGAACCAGTGCGGGTCGTAGAAGTGCGCATACACGAAGAACGGGTGGCCCGCGAAGCCATCGATGTAGTGCTCGACGTCGTGGGCCACGTGGAGCGAGCTCTCTTTCTCGCCGTCCTTCTTCAGCTCCCTGATGCCGCGCGTCACCTTGTGGCGCGGCCCGGCGAGCTCCTCGCCGTACACGGCGGCCGTGCGGTAGCCGCGGGGAATGAGCGCGTCCTGGATGAGCTTGCGCTGGGGCGGGATGTTCGCGTATTGCGACTTCATCAGGTCGCGCGCCCAGCGCGACTGCATGCCGGTGAAGAGCGCGGGGATAGCGAACGCCGTCTGTGGGTGCGGCGAGTAGCAACGCGAGAACTCGACGTTGTGGTCCGCCATCGCCTTGATGTGCGGCGCCGTGTCCCGCTTGTAGTCGCGGATGCGATCGCCGCGCATGGCGTCCGCGAGCAGCACGATCACGTTCGTACCCCTGGGCAGTGCGAAGCTGCTCTGGCACGCCGGCCCATGCAGTCTGCCATCGAGCGTGCCGAGCGTCGGGTCCTTCTGGAGCGCGGACCCGTCGCAGTCCTCGTCGACCTTGTTGCCGATGATCTCGAGGGCGGCCGGATTGATGTGCTTGTCGTGGTCGTTGCAGTCGCCGCCGCCGAAGGACGACGAGTAGCCGTCCTTGTCGTGGTCGGCCCCACGGGCGATGAGGCGGGGCAACTCGCTGACCAGCACGCCATGCTCGAGCAGCGCCGCGCGGGTCTCCGGCGCGTACTGCATGTACCCGAGCGCCATCGGCAGCATCACGGCCAGCGACAGCAGCGACACGGCGGACAGTGCGACGCCCGCCCAACCGCGCACCCAACGGTCGACGAAGCCGGCCGCCAGTACAGCGACGCCGAACGCCAGAAGCGACAGGAGCATCGTCATCGGCAGAAGGTCCACGACCCCGGCCACGAGCACGTAGAGCGCGCGGATGAAGGTCACTGCCACCACCGCCATCACGACCCACGGCAGGTAGCGACCCGCCCGCTCCCAGCGCCGCGTGACGGCCGCGAGCACCTGGAGCGACAGAGCGTAGATGGAAAGCGCGAACGCCCACACCACGAGCTCGGCCAACGCGAACGTCCATTGCGCGAGACCGATGTTGTGGAAGCCGGCCGTCAGGAATCGTCCCACCATCACGATCGTGACCTGGAACGCGAAGCCGACCCCAAGCAACGCGGCCATCAGGCGCGGCGCGCGCGGCTTTTCCAGCCGCTCGAACGTGCCCTGCACCCCGAGCCGCAACGCGAGTGCAACCGGCGAGAGCAGAGCTGCCGTACCGATGCCGAACGCGATCGCTGCAACGAACAGCATGTAGTGCGGCACGCCGCTGGACAACCGATGACCCAGACGCACCGCCTCGACGAGACCGGCCACGGCGCCGACCAGCAGCGGTGCACACAGCCGTACCGCCCAGCGCACAGGCCCTTCCAGGCGCGACAGAGCGCGGGCCGGCGCGGCGGGCTCTGCAAGCGTCATCGGCCCGCCCCGGCGCCGTCGTCCGGGGACTGGACGCGGTTGTACAACGTGAAATCCTCGATCTGCTTGTCCCGCTTGTAGTGCTCTTCAATCAGCTCCTGGAGCTCGGGGAACGTCTCGAGGGCACGCGCCGAGTCCCGGCGGTCGCCGGTCACCCAGGAAAACACGTCGTTCTTCTCGACCACGATCACATCCGGCGGATGGCGCTCGAGATCCTGCATGAGCTGTTGGCGCGCGTACCAGCGCTGCCACGTGACGCGCTGGGGCACGTTGTAGATGAAGCGGGACGACGGCTTGCGGCGCGCGATCCAGTAGATGACCGGCTCGAACCCCCAGACGTAGATGTGGGCGTTCTTCGGCGTGTTCTGCGCGATGTCCATCGCCACGCGGCGGTCGGCGTCGAGGTTGTAGTCGGCCACGTAGTAGAGCTCGTGGTCGAGGAGCTCGCGCGAGCTGTAGGACGTTTTTCCGAGCAGGTACTCCATCCGCACCATGCTCCGCCACCAGAACGAGCCGGGCAGGTCACGAACCGCCGTGCGCATGAGGGCCGCGACAACAAGAAACGACGCGAACGCGATCATGCCGCCCGCACCACCGGGCAGACAGCGTCGCCACAGCTTGTACAGCCCGAGGCCGGCGATGAACGCGATGAGCGGCAGCGTGGCCGAGTAGTGGTACTGGAAGAACTTGCCCTGCATCGCAATGCCGGCGATGTGCACGGAGATGATGCCGAAGAGCAGGAACAGGCCTTCCCGCTCGCGCGTGTGCGTCGGACGGATGACGAGCGCGGCGATGACGCCAAAGGCCGCCAACGCGGAAAAGTGGAAGAACGCTTCTTCGAGGCCGTAGTAGAACGCCGAGGCAGCGCCCTGCTGGTGCCAGCCGAGCCGCGTGTAGCCGGGTGTGAAGTGGATGAAGGTCCAGTAGAGCGCCGGCCAGGCACCCCGCAGCTTGAACCAGAGCAGCACGGCTCCGATGGGAACCAGGCTCGCGAGCCCGACGACCAGCACGGGCCACAGCGCGGCCAGGCGGCGGCTGGTGCGCCGGTATTCGCGCTGGGCGAGATAGGCGGCGCACACCAGCGCGCCTCCGCCGAGCGGCGGTTTGAGCAGGAAAGCGAAGCCGAACAGAGCGCCCGCGCCGGCCCACGCGATCCACGCGCGACGGCGATTCGGGTCGCTGACGGTGAGCACGACGGCGTACGCGGTCAGGAAGCCGCCGAAGGCCTCGGGCTGGCCGGTGTGCCAGAAGCCGAGCTGGGCGTGGATGAGCGCGGCCAGCGCGCCGCCGATGATGCCCACGCGCTGCAGGCCGAAGAAGGTGCCGGCCAGGCTGCGGAACGCGACCACCATGCCGAGCAGCCCCGCGACCTCGAGCAGGCGCGGCGCGAGCATGCTGCGGCCGAACACGGCCTGCGCCAGCGCGTACACAAAATAGATGCCGGGCGGCTTGAAATCCCACAGGTCGCGGTACGGCATCTTGCCGTGCAGGAGCCCGTTCGCGACCACGGCGTAGATGCCCTGGTCCCGCCCGAAGCTCATCAGCAGGATCTGCAGACAGCTCAGCGCGATGGTCACCCACGCCAGGACGGTGAGCCAGAAGTCCGGATCCGCCACGCGCTGGCGCGGCAGCGCGTCTACCGCTTCCGCGGCAGGCGGCGGGACCGAGGTGCTCGGCATGGGGGCGACACGCTAGCGAACCTGCCACGGCGCTGGCTAGCGCCGCCGCCAGCCGGCGCTTGACCGGGCCCGGTTCCCCCTCTATTCCAGCGTCCGGCGCCGGCTCCGGCGCCCCCGCGCCCCTAGCTCAGCTGGATAGAGCATCGGACTTCGAATCCGCAGGTCGCCCGTTCGAATCGGGCGGGGCGCGCAAGAAACGATGTGTTCGGCTCTCGGGCTGGGACAAACTGGGACAGCTGGGACAGCTCGCAGCAACGCCCCTCGCCGTGCCATCAGCCGTCAAGACGCAAGCCCGCCAGTCGCTCGAAGGGCTGTGGGTCCGCGCTGGATTGAATGGCCTCCCGGCGACCGATACCCTCACCTGCACCAACCAAGGAGAACCAGGACCAAGAGCCCAGCCGAACGTCGCTTCGTTCCGATCACGATTCCGCGGAACACGTGGCTACGATGGCGCGAAACGGCCGATCATGGTGGGCGAAATCCGCACGAAGGCGAGTGGGACGCCACGGCCCCCTGCGAGCGCGCTAGGAAGTCTCTAGGGCGGGATGGGCTCCGTCTGGCACTGCCAGCTCAGGCCAGGGTCGTCGAGGTTGTACAGCACGACGCGGATCTCGTCCTTCACGGGATCGCGCCAGAGCGTCACCAGCTTCGAGCCATACGCGGCCTTGTATCCGGTGATACGTCCGCCGGTGAGCTCGCACTTGTTGCCGGTGGACAGATCGAAGCGGACCAGAACAGTGGTCTGGCCATAAAGGGTCTGCGCTTGGTCCGGGTTCTGGTTGGGGCCGTCGGGGGTCTGGTTCCAGTAGACGAAGTCGCCGTCAACTGCGGGGAAATTCTTGCCGTGCGGTGAATTGGGCGAGTCGTAGGTGATTCGGCGCGTCTTGTGCGCCACCAGGTCCCTCATGTAGACCTCGCCGCCGTCGCGGCTGAAGTTGTAGTCCGAGTTCCGGCCAGGCGGATCGCGGTAGTCCATCCACACGAACTGGGTCCGGTCAGGCGAACAGAATCCCTCGAACTGGATCGCCCCGCCGTAGTCGAGGTAGCCGGCCTTGCCGGTGTCGAGATCGATATCGTAGATGCTGCCGAGGTCCGCGCAGATAAGCTCGTGCTCGGTAGCGCAGATGTCGTGGCAGACGAAGCTGCCGGGCATGAGCAGCTTGACCTCGCCGGTCTGGAGATCGCGGCTCATCAGGCCCTTGCCGTCCATTTCCCAGAAGACGTATCGGGAGTTGAGGGCGGTGCGTGTTGCGTTGTTCGTGCCGGCTTGAGCGGGCGTGTACCTGTAGACGATCTTCGTCTCGCCAGTGATCAGATCCATGACCTCGACCTGACCGTCGCCGACGCCTAGATTGCGGACGAACGCTACCCGACGGCCGGCGACGTAGGGGTCAAGTTGTGCCTCGTTGAAAGTGGGGTCAGGACCAAACACTGTTGTCTCGGTTGAGTCCAATTTCGTTGCCATGGGACCGACCTGGACACCCTCGGAGACAATGCGCGTCGCGTCGAACGAGAATGCGTGGACGGTCGCAATGGGGACGGCGTGGTTCAACAGCATCCTGCACCCGACGCCACAGTCCGGCTGCCCCTGCGGCCCGATCGTCGGCCAGGCCTTCGGCGCCGTGTCGTGCCAGATCGGATCCCACGGCGTGCCGGCCTCCGCGTCGCTACCTGGCGCGTCCGCTTTTGCGTCGGTCGCTCCGGCGTCTTTTGACGGTTGCGCACTGTCCGTCCCGGGGCACCCTGCCAGAAGCAGCGCGCCAAGGAGCACGGCAAAGCGCGACCAGGTCACGGCGCCACCCATGCGACCTCCACGCGTTCGCCGTCGATGCGGGCGCTCAGCCGCGTTCCGTCGTGGCGCGTGGCGTCGCTCCGCCATACCCAGCTTGCCAGCTGGTGTTCGCCGGAGATGGAGAGCGCGTCGCCGCGCAGGTCGACGATCGGCAGGAGCTGGGCGCCCGCGCCGTACGCACGCCCTTGCAGGGGGTCCAGCCGAAGAGCGTCGATGCGGTGCGGAAGCGATAGCCCGCGCGCTCCAAGCGGGGCCGTGAGGTCGCTGAGATCGACCTCTGCGATCGCCCTCTTCAACACGACGAACACGTGCGCCGCATCCGCGACGGTGACTACCGCGTTGTCGTCGATGCCGCTCTCGCCCTGACCCGGGCCGTCGTGGTTGTGACCGAAGCCGCCGCAGCCGGAGACCGGACGAACCACGGTCGCGCCACCGTCCACTCCGATCTCGGCCTGCGCGAGCACCCCGGGCGTAGCGTCCGGCGGCGTAGCGAGCGTGGCGAGACCGAACTCCGTCACGGCGGCCCACGTGTCGTCACCCACGGCGGCGGCGGCGCGCGGATGGCCGCAGAGCTCGAGCACGGGCCCCAGGGACAGGCCGTCTCCGCCCAGTGCGACGCGCTGCACGCCGGCCTTCGTGCCGACCAACACCTCGCTGCCATGGCCTGCGAGCATCGTGCCCGCCTTGGGGAGCCAGGCGTCGGCGGAGAGCACCGCCGCGCCCGGCGTCGTCGCGTCCCAACGCTCGAGGTGCCTGCCAGCGAGCACCCAGACGGCGTCGTGTCCCGCCCACACGGCGTTGGGCTCGCGTCCGGCCGGCAGCTGCTCGGTCGCGAGCAGCTCGGCGCGCGCGCCAGTGCAGACGTTGGGCTGCGCTGACAACGCGCAACTCCACGTGCCGGCGTCCGACCACCACGCTGGAGCGAGCCGGCAGGCCTCGCCGCCGTGCGCGTCGCTCGCGGGACAGGCCGGCATGGGCGCGCGGTCGAGGCCGAGCTCCGCCCAGCCCGAGCGCGTCCTGAGCTCGTGCGTCACGCCTGTGGCCTCGGTCGAATCGAGCCGGTAGAGCCGCGGCCGGCCGCCGAGCGGCGGGAGATTCGAGCCCTGCGGTGTCGGGCGTGAGCGCGATGCCGCGTCCTGTATCGGCCGCCACGAGCCGTGCCGACAGCGCGCCGGCCGGCTCGCGATCGAGGCTCCAGAAATCGTCGCGCGCGACGCCGGAGTCGTCGATGCCGCCTCATACGCGAAGCCGCTGGCGTCGGCCTTGACGGTGAGGAGCGCGCTCCGGCGCGGCGGGAGCGATTGGCTCAAGAGTTGCGCGCCATGACCCGCCAGGCTGACGGCCCAGGCGTCGGTCGCGGCACCCGCTTCGGTGACACCGCCCGCCACAACCAGTGCGCTGCCGACCATCGCCAGCGCCGGCTCACCGCGCGAGACGACCTCCGGCGGCGCGCCCGCGTTGCGCCAACTGCCGGTGAGCGGATTGTAGCCCCAGACGCCCCAGCCCGGCACGAACAGTCCTACCCAGTCGCTACGCGGATCACTCAGCAGGCGGCTGCCCTCGGCGAGCGGGACGGGAAGCTGTCCGGAGTCCACGGTGTAGTAGCCCGTCGACGGCGCCGTTGCGGGCGCGACGAAAGCTGCCGCGGTGGGCGCGCCCAGGAGGCCGCCGACGTCGCCCAGCGCAAAGCCCTGGGCCAGGCGCAACCACGAGGTCCCCGCCCGGTTCGTGCCGAGCACCATCAGATCGGGCCCGGCGGCGGCGGGTCCCGTCGGCATCGGCGCCGCCAGCACCGACGAGCTGCCCAGGAGCTCCTGCGCAATGTCGTCCGCCACGATGCTGGAAGTATAGCCCTCTGCCGGGCGCACGAGCACGAGGCCGGAGAGAGTGGTGTCGTTGCGGACCAGCTGGAAGGGATCCCCGTCCTCCCACCACTTGGAGAAATCCAGCGGATCGCAGCCGACGATGCACTTGACCTGGGTCCACACCGCGTCGAAGCCGAGGTGGAAGGGGTCGTTGCAGATGAGCGGCGGGATCAGCGCCCGGTGCTCCTCGGTAAGCTGCAGCTCGCCCGCGAAGTTCACACGCAGGCGCTTGCTCTCGGCGCTTGTCGGATCCCAGAGATTCTTGTTGATGTCGTCGGTAGACACAAAACGCGGATCCGGGAAGGGCGATGGGTCCGAGCCGAATTGTTGGTCTTTCGCGGGCGCCTTCTTGATCGAGGTCAGCGTCATGATCGCGTACTCGTAGCGCGATTGGATGAATGACTCCTCGTTCACGCCACCGGCCTTGACAGTCACGAAATCGTTCGTGCCGAAATGGGCAGGCTCGGGAGGGTCGTGGTTGGAGTGCTCGTAGTGCCAAACCCAGCTCTTCTCGGCGGAGTCGATCGGGTAGGGTGCGCAGAAGCCATTCGCATCGTAGCTGCACGATTCGCGCTCCAGAGGAAGGTTTCCGTAGCCAGTCGTTTTCGAGAGGTCGGTCACGACCTGCACGTCCCGCCGGAAGCAGTCGCTCCTTTCGGAATCCAGACAGTCGGCGATTGGCTGCAACGTCACCTTGTCACGACAAGCACACCGATACGTCTGCCCGTCCACTTCCCCGTTCACCGTGGCCCCGTTGACACTCGTGCCGGCCTCCTCGTAGATCGTGTAGCGTGGCGCATTGTCTCCCGCGATCACGTGCCGGGACCTGTCGGAGCAGGCGCTGCCGGAGCTCGCCTCGGGGACGACTTCGGTGATCCCCAGCGGATACGGATCGCAGGGGTTGCCGCGATGCAGCTCACCGGCTGTATGGAACGGGGGCGCGGCCGAATCCGTCGTCCAAGGCCAGTTCTGATCCTCGCCCCAGCTGTTATCGTCGAAGTACGGATAGCCCCCGCTCGGGTCGACCGGGCAGAAGTCCTCGCCTTCGGGCACGCCGTCCCGGTCTGCATCGAGGAAGCCCTGGCGCGGAACCGTCGGATCCCAGTGCGAGGGGTACATGCTGGTCCAGGCGTCGTCGATGATGTTGCTCGGCGGGGTTGTCGGGTAGCGGCCGCTCTTGTCACCGGCGGCAACGTAGGTCTCCTTGAAGAACCTGTCCGGATCGCAGGCATCCTCGATGCCGTCGCCGTCGCCGTCCTCGCCTGGCGCGGCATCGGGGCACATGTCATCCGGCGCGCGCGCCCCGATTCTCCAGGTCACGCTTACATCGTGATGGAAGCAATCGCCCTGCAGCCCCGGCGAATACACATTGCATTCCCCACGACAGCGATAGTGATGGGTGACGGGGTCCTTGATGTAGTGACACGGGCCTGCTGCGCGGCATGCGTTGTATTGACATTGTCGCTTCGCGTCGCCGTGCAGGTTGTCGCACTTGCCGTAGATGGCGCCGCCGCAATTGACGGCGGTCGCCGTCAATCCTGACATGTCGTAGTGCGTGTCGTTGTCGAAGTCCTCCATGCCGCCGAAATCGGCCTGTGATGCGACGCCGTCGACCTGTTCTTTCCGAGCACGTTGGGGGGGATGAAGTACCGCTGGAGGATATTTCCATCGATGCCTAGCGGCTGGAGATAGAAGGGCCCGAGGTTATCCGCGGGCACAGGATTGCCGGTGCGCGTGAGTTCGCAGAAGTTGAGAAGGGTGCCGGAATCAGCGGCGGTTACGAAGCTGCCATGGGCCGAGAAAATCTGCGGCAGGTGAAAGAATCGCGTCGGGACCCGGAAGTTGTCGGCGTGGGACGGCGTGGATTTCCAACGGGTAGTCGCAACTGAACCCGCCTCCTCCCCAGTCGTGGATCGCCCACGGCTGGTCTGGCTGCGAACCGCGGCTGATGTCGATATGGAAGCCCTGCGCATCAGGTTTGTGGTCGTCCCTGGGCCAGCAGTTGAGGCCGGAAGTCAGGAATCCGCCGTCTTTGCGCCAGAGCGCGACGAATGCAAGACGGACCAGCCTCTGGTCTGTCGTGTCGCTCTCGACCTGGGCGTTGAAGACGAGCATCGGCTCGTCGGGCTGGAGAGAGTCGCTCGGTTCTGCGTTGTCGAACCAGAAGCGCGGCGCGAAGCAGCACGCCAGGCGCCGCTCCATTGCGTCGTCCAGCCCGTTGCCGTCCTCGTCGTTCTGGCACTCGAGGCTTCGGTGGTAGGGGTCGTTGGGGTCGTCGGGCATGCTGCCGCGAATCAGGAAGAGTCGCCGTGGGAGCACGGAGCAATCTCCGCTGGCCTGGACGGGACAAGTGAACTCCCCCGTGATAGCCAGCGCCCCGCGAGACCAGGTTCCGACCGCGACCGCCAGCGCCGTCGCGAGCAGCGCCGCGCACGCTCGCAAGCTGCGCCCGCGCACACAGGGCCCAATCCGAACACTTCGAGCTGCCATTCGAGCCACCTTGGACGGGCAATCTGGCCTCACCCGCCGTATCCACGCTTCGGCATGGTCGGCGCGAGGTGGGGCGGCGGCGGAGCGGCTCCCGCTAGTCGATTCCCCGCCCCGCTCACTCGCGCTTCGAGCCACCCCGGCTCCTCCTGGTTTGCACCATGGAACAGGACGCGAGCAGGGCTTGTCAATCACCCCTACGGGTGATGCCGCGCCACTTCCGTTTGGAGAAGGGAACGGGTCATTGCTCTGACAACGTCTGCCGACTCAAGTGACGAGGATCGTTGGCATCCTGGCGCCCTATGTGCCCGGAGTTCAACGCCGTTCGTCCTGCCGGGCGGGGACTACCGCTACGAGTTCAACATCGCTTCGGACAACAGGTTCACGCTCCTTGTCCATGGTGCTGCAACATCTCCCCGACGGCCTTCGATCCCAATGACCCGACTCTCGGGAATCTCGCCAGTATCGATTGCAGGACTTCGTTCACGATTCCCTAGCGGGCACCATGGGATGCGGGCTTGAGTTGCTGGGATGCGCGCTGGTCATGTCCGCCACGAGTGCTGCGGCGCAGCCCAATAGCCGCATGCGCGAATCCGAGATGCCGGTGGATCCGAGGGTGTAGCGGCGCTTCGGCGCTTCGCCTCGGTCGTGTCCCCTCCTGTCCACGCCGGGCCAAACGCCCGTCCCGGCCGATCGATTTTTTTCCTGCAATTCTGTGCGGGCTGCGGCAGACTACGGCCTGGACTTCGAATCCGCAGGTCGCCCGTTCGAATCGGGCGGGGCGCGCTCCTGGCCTAATCCCAGGCCTTGCGGCCTTCCAGGCGGCTGCGGACCGCTTCGAGGTGCACCACTCGCCCGCGCTTGACGATGCGGGCCAGTGACTCGTCGGTGCGCCGCACCGCCGACGACACCACCTCCAGCCCCTCGCGCAGGAGCTCCGCCTCGGCTGGGTTCGGGTCGCGCTTTTCCGCCTCCACGACCTGCTTGAACTCGTCGAGCATCGACCCGACCACCTCGCGCCAACCCTGCGGCATCTGCTCGTCGGGCAGGTTCCGGCGGAGCTCCGCCACCCGCTGCTCCAGGCGGTCCAGCTCGACATGGACGTCCCGCATCAGGACCCCGGCATCCCAAAAAATCGCGCCGAGGACAAGTCTCGCCCCAATCGAGCCGTTGACCCGCGATAACCCGGGCCGCGGGGTCGCTCCGAGGGACTTGACCTCCACGACCGCCATGGTAATAGCGGCGGTCCGCGCAGCGTGTCTCGTGAGGGCGCGCGTGCCGGGGCCATTAGCTCAATTGGTAGAGCAGCGGACTCTTAATCCGTTGGCTGAAGGTTCAAGTCCTTCATGGCCCACCGAGATCGTTGGCGAAAGTGGCGGCGCGTAGAAGGCCGCCGAGACAACCGAGACAGCAACCGAGACAGTTGTCTCGGCGTCGCTTGGTCGCCCCGGCGGCCCCGCTGCCCGGCTACAGCTTGACCTGTCGTGGCTACTTCTCGCGTCCGCCGCAGAATCGGGAATCCGCCACGCACAAGACTTGAACGGCGCGGCTCGATCGGGCACATCGCGCTCGTGCTCGACGGCTTGATTCATCGCTTTCGCGACGTGGCGCGCGAGGCAGCCGGACGCGCGTGGCAGCGGCTGTGTGGAGCGGTGCGCGGCCGAGCCCCGACAGCGCCGTCATGGTGCCGACGAGAGGACGTCGACCTGAACCTCCGTGCACCGCGCGAGCGAAGCGTCGCCCGTGAGGAGACGTCGACACACGCGTCGAGCGCCGTCGCGAGGTGGATCGCGTCGGGCGTTCGGAATCCGTAGCGGGCGCGGAGCTCGGTCGCGCGCTCGATGACCGCCGCCGTCACGTCGACGACGCGCGCGGTCGCGAACGTCGCCTCGTAGCGTGCGAGGAGCGTCGTGTCACCGGCGCGCATCGGTTTCGAGCGGCACTCGAGGCGCGAGATGCGCGACGTAACGTGTCCACTCGACTCCGGCAGCGCCCCGAGCCGCGACGCGATGGCAGCGCGCCACTCCGGAGCGCCTTCGTTCATGTAGATGATGCAGCACGCGTCGAGGTAGGCCTCAGGCACGATCCCAGCTCGCGCGCTCCTCGGCGATCTGCCGATCGATATCTTCCTTCGAGCGCGTCCCCGGCGGGAAGGTCGCGATGAGCGCGAGCATGTCGGCGACCGTCGGGTGCGGTGCCTGGACGGGGCGCACGACGACCTCGACCTCGCCCTCGAGCTGATCCACAGGTTCGTCTAGATCGATGCGCCGCCCGTGAATCCGACCGCGCACGACCACACCGCGTTCCATGCTTTGAACATAGCTCCTTGGCGGTGTTACGTGCAGCGGTCGAGCGGCTCGGCCCGTTCTCTGTACTGGCCACTAGCCATCGCCGAGAACATGCTCGTGCGCTACCAGCTCGTCGTCGCGGCACGGCGGGTGAGGAAGCCGAGGTTCACGGCCCACGAGCGCGGGCTTCTCGTGGCGCTCGCCCATTTCGTGCCGCGGTGGCGCGACGCCGTGCTGCTCGTGAAGCCAGAGACCATCCTGCGCTGGCACCGGGCAGGCTTCAGGCTGTTCTGGCGGGGGAAGTCCAGGGTACGCGCGCGTGGCATGTCGACCCGACGCACGCCGCCGGAGACGGTCGAGCTCATCCGGAGGCTGGCCCAAGAGAACCCGCTCTGGGGCGCCGAACGGATCCGCGGCGAGTTGCTCAAGCTCGGCGTCCACGTGGCGAAGCGCACCGTCCAGAAGTACATGCGCCAGGCACGCGGGCCGCGCCCGTGGGGGCAGAGCTGGTCGACGTTCCTCGAAAACCACCTGCACCAGATCTGGGTCTGCGACTTCCTGCAACTGTACGACAGCTGGTTCAGGCCCATCTTTGCGTTCTTCATCGTCGATGTCGGCTCGCGGAGGGTCGTGCACGTAGGCGTGACGCGCAGTCCCAGCGCGACATGGGTCGCCCAGCAGCTCCCGAGCGCCACGCCGTTCGCCGCCGGGCCGCGGTTCATCATCCGCGACAACGACGACAAGTTCGGGCCCGACTTCGAAAGAGCAGCGGGGCAGCGGGCGTGCGGGTCCTCCGCACCGCGGTGAAGGCCCCGCGCATGAACTCCTTCTGCGAGCGGTTCCTCGGCAGCGTGCGGCCGGAATGCCTGGACCATCTCATCGTGCTTGGCGAAGCGCACCTGCATCGCGTGCTGGGCGAGTATTGCTTCGCGTACTTCAACCGCGCGCGGCCTCATCAGGGCATCGGACAGCTTGTCCCGATCGGTTCGTCATCAGCAGGCGCAGGAAGCGGGGCGGCCACTGGGCGCACTATTCTGAACGGGCTTCATCACGACTACCGGCGAGCGGCGTGACGCCAGGGCTTCCATGACTGCGGATGATTCAGGTAGCCGGAACAAGGGTGACCACAAGGAAGGCTGATGGCACCCATCGCGAGATGACCAGCACTGCTAGTATCGTGGGCCCGGTGCGGGCCTTTCGGCGATGTGCGCGTGGTCGGACGCGTACGGCGCCAGGGTAGGCAACCTGTGAGCCCTCGACACGCGCTCCCGTACTCACGTAAGAGCCCGCGTGGCCCGCGCACCTACGTCCGCCACGCCCACTTGCACCAGGTCGAGCAGCGCGCCGAGCTGCGCGGACGAACAATTGCGCTCGGTGCGGTGGAGTAGATGCAAGCGCAATTGCGCTCGCCGAGCGTCATCGCACGCTGTGCGGCATCGCCGCCCCCCGGGCATCCCGCGATTGGAGGGGACTGCGGGCCCCTGGGGCCCACGCGGGGAGGCACCCTACCGCGACAACTTCAGTGTCACCGTGTAGCCGTCGTCCTTCGACGTGACCGAGGCCGTGCTGTTCGAGGCGTCGTAGTCGAAAATCGGCGTATGGTCCTCGCTGGCGCGCGTGGTGTCGCTGATGGTCTGCGGCGTGCCGGACCCGTCGACCTTGCACAAGCCTCCCCCGGGGCTCTTCCTCGAGCCGTAGAGCCAGCGCTGGCCGCACTTGAGTGTTGCGGTGCAGACCGACGCTTTCGCCTCGCTGTTGCCGAACGCCACATCCAGCGAGCAACTCGCGCCGGTCTTCACCGGGGCGCCCGGCGTAGCGCCGGTCACGGTAGCGGTCCACTTCACGTGCGGGGCGCTCTTCGGCGTGTCGAATATGGGCTCCCCCGCGCGAGGCAGACTGGCCGCCGGAAGCTTCATCTCGACGCGCATCATCGGCGGCACGTTGCTGAACACCACGCCCTGCCCGACGAACGTGTCGATGCTCACCTGCGGCCGGCCGGTGAATTGCCCGGTAATGGAATACTTGAACGCGTACGTGAAGGACCCCGGCGCGTTGTCGGCGGGCGCCTCGGCGACGTGGTAGTTGATGGACATCATACCGTTGGCGCGCATGTGCGAGTCGTAGATCGACTGCGTGCCGCAGCGGATCGCGAGCGAACGCACCCTCGGACCCTGGACCTGGGCGTTGATGTGGCACTTCTGGCCCGGACGGACCTGTACACCGCTGGCCTTGGTGACCCTGCCCTGCCACTCCACCGCGATCGTCGGCCCGCTGGAGCCTTTCAACTTGTCTTGCAGGGCACGGGTGCGCGCCTTCAACTGCGCCTGATGGGCCGCCAAGGTGCTCGTCGCGATGGCCGACGAGTGGGAGTGGGAGGACGAGGAATCGTGGGAGCTGGACATCGCGAAGAACACGCCCGCGCCGACCGCCACCATGCCTATCCCCATCATCATGCTCACCATGGCGCCCGAGTTTCCCGACCGCTTCGTCGCGCTGTAGGGCTGGTAGCCGGCGCCGGCGGAAACCCCGGAAGACGGCGACGCGCTCGGCGACGAAGACGATCCCATCAACTGCTGGAAAGCCGCGTCCGGGTCGCTCGCGTGCCGGTTGCCCGAAGCACCGGCTTTGTTCGTGAGCTCCTTGCGCATTTCGGACACGCCGGTGAAGTACAGCCACCAGCGCAGCTGCTGGGGGGTTTCCTGACCGAGCCCCCTGAGCGTGTGCGAGGGAATGCGGACGGCGATCTCGCAGAACTTGCAGCGGATCACCGTGCTCTTGCCGTCGAAATCGAGCGGCGCGCTGCAGTTCGGGCAGCGGATTGCCACTGCACCGCTGGCGTCCTGCTGCACGTCGGCGTGACGACCGCCCTTCTCGTGGTCCATCGCGACGACGCCCGAAAGCGCGCTCAGGCTGTCCGGAATACCGTTTGGTCTGAGGTAGGTCCGCGTGTCGGCGCAGGCGGGGCACTGCAGTGTCAGCTCGCCGCCCGCGCACGCCGTGACGCGGCGCGGCTGCTTGCACTTTTCGCAGAGCGGATGGCCGGGCATGGCGCGCACCTTCAGCGAGTGCTGGCGCATGCCGGACCCGTCGATGATCATCCCGCGCTGCTGGTGGTCGGCGAAGGTCTTGTCGACGCCGATCGGCTTGAACATGTTCTCGTCCGCGATCGACGCCCCCGGCAGCGGGAAGCGCCCTTCCGGGGCGGGGCCCGCCAGATCGCCAACGGCGTGCGCGAGCGCCAGACTCTCCCACCACTGATCGCTATCGAAACGCTGCTCGGTCCCGCAACGCAGGCACTGCACGTCGCCGTCGTTGTCGAGGTAGTTCAGCGGCGAGACGTGCCCGCATGCGCTGCACGTGAACCCGCACTCGACGCCTACCCAGAAGCCGTCAGCGCCGTCGCGCGCGACGAGTTGCTGCGCGAGGCTGGCGTCGCAGACGGCGCAGGTGGTGCGCTGCGAAGGGGCGATCGCGCCGCAGCTCGGGCAAAGCGGAATCGGCGGACCGTGCTCGGGCACGAGCGGCGGGGCGACGTGCTGGGCAGGCGGCTGGGCCCCCGGCATCGCAGCAGCCGCTGCGCCCGCGGCAAACGCACCGACGCCGGCCTGCCACGGAGGCGCCGCCGCGGGTGCGCCGGGCATCGCACCGCCCTGCCATCCCGGCTGGGGCGCGCCCGGCGGCATCATGCCGGGTGCAGCGGGCGGCGGCGCGACCGGCGCAGCCTGTGCCGGGGCGACGGGTGGAGCCTGGGGCTGCGCGGGCGCCGCCCCGCTGTTCTGGTCCATCAACACCGTGCCACCGAACCCGCGCGGCGCCGTCTGCCCGCACTGCGGACAGAACCCCGCCGCCTGCGGTATCGAGGCGCCACACCCCACGCAGAACCGAGTCATATGCGCCGAGCCTAACGCGGAGCGGCTCACACGTCCCCATCGGAATGCCGCATCCGGTTTCCGCGCTGCTCCGGCCGCGATATGACGGGTGCGTGTCTCGCTTCGTACTGGTCGCCCTGGTCGCGCTCGCGAGCTGCAGCCGCAACAGCCCTGCCGGCGGCACTGCCGCGCCGGCAGCCACTGCAAAATCTCTTGCCTCTACAAATGCGAGCGCAGCGCCGCCTCCCCGGGCTGCGCCCGCGGACCCGGAGTGTCAGCGCATCGTGCAGGCACTGAAGACCGAGCTTGCGAAGCTCCCCTCGGCGTGCACGGCCGACAAGGACTGCACCTGCTATTCCGGCGGCGTCTCGGGCGTCACCGGCTGCGGCGGCGTCAGCGACGTGGCAGCGGCTCGCCGCATCGCCACGCTGACGCGGGAGTTCACGAAGAGCCGTTGCGACAACCGCGTCAACTGCGCCGCCCAACTCTGCCGGGCTGCATGCGTCGATGGCCGCTGCAAGGCCGGCCGCTAGCTACCAGGCGTGGGCATCCGGCGCCTCGCCGCCCGGCCCAGCCGCGTTGCGTGCCCGCCGGAAACTTGACGTGAACTGACGGCGGCGCGGCGGGTCAGGACGAGCGCCTACGCAGCCGACGGCTTCGTCGGCGCTGCAGCAGGATCCCTCCGGCAACGACGAACAGGGCCCAAGAACCGGAAAAGGGTTCGGGCTTCTGTCCGGCAGCTCGGCAGCTGCATCCACCGTTGGCGGACGGTTTGGGGTTCGAACTCTTCTTGCAGGTCCTCGTCGAAGTGTCGCACACGTATCCGGAGACGCACTCGTCGCTGGTGCGGCAGACCTCGTAACATGCCCCGCTCGTCTTGTTGCACAGGTACGGGGCGCACTCGATCGTGCCGTCGGCGCCGATCGACGTCATGTTGTCATTCGAGCACTTCGCTCCCCCCGTCGGCGTGCATCCGCCGCTGGCGCACCGATAGCCCGGCTCACAATCTGTGTCGCCCGAGCAACTCAGCAGGCAGCTTCCGTTGCTGCTGCATACGAATGGGCTGCAAGGACGTGGCGTCCCCGGGACGCATTGGCCGTTCTGGCAGGCGCTCACGGTTTCTTGCCCGCCCACGCAAGTGGAGCCACAAGCTGTTCCGGTGCCGGGGTATGTGCACGCAGCGCTGCTCCCGTCGCAGTATCCGGCACAGACGCCGGTGCCGTTGCACTTGCCGTGGCCGCTTTCCGGCGCGGTGGCGATAACGGTGCACGTCCCGTTATGCGATGGCACATCGCAAGCTTCGCAGGTTTCGGCGCACGACGAATCGCAACAAACTCCGTCGACGCAATGCCCGGATTGGCACTCTCCGGCGTCCGTGCACCCCGTGCCGTTGGTGCTCTTGACGACGCACGTGCCGCCGGAGCAACGGAAGCCACCCAGGCAATCCGCGTCGACCGTACATGACACAGCGCAGCTTGCGGCGTCGGCACAACCGTAGCTGCCGCAGGACGTGTTCGCCTGGACGCAATTCCCGGCGCCGTTGCAGGTCGACGTTGTGAGCGTTCCGGACGCGCAGACCGGCGCGGCGCATACCGTCGCCGTGGAATAGAGCGCACACGCTCCCGTGCCGTCGCAGAGTCCGTCTCGTTGGCAGCTTGCCGCCCCGTCGTCGGGACAGTCGTCGGCTGGGTCGGTACCCGCCTTGACGGGAGCGCACGTTCCGTCCGGTCCGCTGGCCTTGTCGGCGGCGAGGCACGACAGGCAGATCTGGTTGCAGGCGGAGTCACAGCAGACACCATCGCTGCAATGCGTCGAGGTGCATTCGTCGTCCGCCGTGCATGCGTGGCCGTTTGCCTGCTGGAGGACACATGCTCCGCCCACGCAGTGCGCTCCACTGGAGCAATCAGTGTCTGTGACGCACGAGGTCGAGCACTTCTGGGCGTCCGCGCACACGTAGGGTGCGCACGTCCCCGACGCCGGGATGCAGCTTCCGCCGCCGTTGCACGTCGCCTTGGTGAACTGCCCGTTCGAGCAAGTTGGCGACTGGCACGTCTGACCTGCGGGATAGAACGCGCAACTGCCCGAGCCGTCGCATGCGCCGGTCCTTCCGCAGCTTGCGGCGCCGTCGTCAGGGCAGTCACCATCGGGGTCCGTACCTGCGGAAACCGGAGCGCAGACTCCGTCGGTCCCGCCTGTCCTGGAAGCAACGCATGCCTCGCAGGGCTGACTGCAGGGACTGTCGCAGCACACGCCATCAACGCACGCGACATCGCATTCCGCAGTACTCCCGCAAGCTTCTCCGGTTGTCCCGAGCCCGAAGATCTCCGTGCTGGTCGGAGCAAAGCTTCCACCCATCACCAGCACCCGCCCATCTTGAAGCTGGGTCGCCGTCCCGTTGACGTGCCCGTCGACCATGCTGCCCGCGCTCATCCAGTTGTTCGTGGTCGGATCGAAGACAAGGGTACCCAGCACGGGTGACTCGGTGTTCCCGCCCAATGGGTCGGTCTTCCAGATTGCGCCTCCCGATACGAGGACACGGCCGTTGGGCAGCAGCGTAGCAGCGTGTTTGTGACGGCCGCTTGGCATGTCCGGAAGCTGCGTCCAGGAATTGGTCGAAGGCGAGAACAGCTCCGGCGTCGCGACCTCGATCAGGACCCCGCCCGACGAGTAGAAGCCCCCGACAGCGAGAGCGTTGCCATTGGCAAGAGTCGTCAGCGACATTCGATTGCGCTTGTTGTGCATTGTCCCCGCCGCCGACCAATGTCCCGTCGACTCGTCGAAGAGCTCGGCGTTCAGCAAGGGCGTCGTCTCCGATGTCGCAAAGCCCCCCGCAACAAGCACCCGGCCGTCCGCGAGCACCGCCACGGATAGCTCGCGCCTGGCGGATGCCATGCTCTCCACGGCGGACCAGGTGCCGGTGCTGAGGTCATACGTCTCCGCGGCTGCGGTGGGCACGTAGCTGTTCGAGACCAAGGCCGCGCCGCCGATGACGATTGGCTTCCCGCTCGGCAAGATGGCGGCAACCGCCTCGATGCGTGGCGACACGCAGTTGCCGGAATACGACCAGGTGCCGGTCGCCGGGTCGTACACCTCGGACGCTGCGATGGCACCCGCGACCAGGGGCTGGCTGCCACCGGCTACCACGACTTTCCCATTCGGCAGCAGCGAAGCGGTGTGCGTGTAGCGTGGCGTCTCGAGTGCGCCCGTGGCGGCCCAGGTCCCGCTGCCAGGGTCGTACAGTTCCGATGACGCGCCGGAGGACTGCGACTGGCTGCCTTCCACCAGCACTCGACCGTCCTTCAGCCGTGTTGCCGCGTGCCAGACGTGCTGTGCGGCTGTCGAGCCCGTCGTGGTCCAACCTGGATCGAGCAACATCGGGTAGGCGTGATTGTCATCGTGCCACCGCAAAGCCATCGTGCAACGGTCGGCCCCCGGCGCGACTGTCGGTCGCCCCCACGGAGCAGCCGGATTCGTGTCGTAGTCACAACCGCGGACCTCCAGCGTGACCGCGATGGGACGGCCTTGCGCGTCCATCATCGTCGGAGGCGCAACACGGAGTCGTGGTGTCCCGGAGGCGTCCATGAACTCGAGAGTGTTTGCCACAAGTCGCAATCCGGCCGTGCCACCAACGTCGATCTGGTAGGAAACCTGCGGCTCCTCCAGTTGCCGTGCGACTACGACAAAGTCTTCCACCCCATCGCGCAACGTCCGTCGCAGGACGTCGCCACCACCGGGCGCGGCATTGGGATACGCGGCTACGTCCTCCGAGACTGCCGCGCCAGAATGGGCGTTCGCGCCAAGCATGTGGAACTGAACAGCGATTCCGGAGCGTGCATCCGCAACGCTAGCTTCGCCATCCGCCTGCAACGGAAGTCCCAGCACGGCAGTTGCATCGCTTCGGTGCACCGCGATCTTGTCGCCGATGCGCTCGAAGCGCGCATGCATGGTGCTGGGGTAGAGGAGCTTCTCAAACGGCGTGCCCTCCCTCGGAGCTTCGAACTCCGCGCGCACTCGCCGCAGCGCGTTCTGCGCCGGGGAAGTCGGCACCAGCTCCACGGCTGCTCCGCCGTCGTCGGCTGGGTGTGCCCGCGCGGCGCCACCGTTCCCGCAGCCGACGAGCGCGAGCGCGAGCGCACTCCGCACGATCAGCCCAGCAACATTCGTTTTCGTCCGCCCGCTAGCGCGGCGCCCAGAAGAGCAAGACGGACCTCGCGAAAACCCCCGTCTCCCATACATCATAGTTGTCCCTCGGATAGGAGATCGTCCGGGGCGCCCATCCACACGTCAATACGTGGAAACCGAAGCAAACGTTGCAAACGGAAGCTGGTTCTTTTCTGGATCTTGGCGGCCGCAGTGCTGCTCGTCTACGACCACGCGGCCCGAAAGCGCCGCGGGGCGAGCAACGAAGCCGCGGAGTTCCCGGAAACGCGCCCAACCACGTGCGTGTGGCCGCGCGGTTCTTCGGCGGCCTGGTGCTGCCCCTCAGCGCGAGCTCGGCGGCCTCCATCACGCTCGCGCCGAGCTCTCGTCGATCGAGCGATGAAGCAGGGCACGCTCCTTGTCGTCAAGGTCGTCGCCGCTCGTCGCTAGTAGCTCGTCGAGAGGGACCGGCTCGATGACCTGCCCCTCGGGCAGCTCCGTCGGCTCGTCGAGGCGAAGCCGACCGTTTTCGACGCGGGCCTTGTGGATGCGACGAGGACGAACGTCCTACGGGCGGGCCGCGCCCTCCGACGCTTTTTGCCGCGCGTTTTCTCCCGCGCGGAGCCACCCTCTTGACGCCTGCGCGGGGGAGCGGGAACTCTCGGCCCGCGAATCCCGACCGGAGTTGTGCGGCGGGCCTGGCAGCGGCTGCCTTCAATGAGCGTACGAGCGAGATCAGGCTTCATCGCCGCGCTGCTTTGCGTGGTGCTGGTTTCGGCGAACGCCTGGGCGGCGCCGAGGATCAAGCTGAAGCCGGTGAAGCAGCAGACGCTCGATACGCCCGTGCCGGTGTTCGTCAGGATCCAAGGCAAACTGCACGGCGCCGAGGTGCAACTCCGCTACCGCCCCTCGAGCGGAGAGGACTGGCACGCGTTGACCATGCAGCCCGTAGGCAAGGGCTATGGCGCGGTCATTCCCTGCGACCGCGTGCGGGACGAAGTCGTCATCGAGTACTACGTCCGCGTCCGGAAGCACGGCAGGACCATCGCCTACAAGGGTTCGAAGAAGAACCCGTACGCGGTGGCGTTCGTGGCGTCGCTGAAGGGCGCGCCGCCGTCGCTACCGGGCGAGGACCCGCCCGGAAAGTGCCAGAAGCACGAGGTGCCGGAGATCCACCTGTCCTCGACCGGCGAGGACTCCGGTTCGTCGGAAAGCGAGCCGCCCGCGAAGAAACCCGCCCAACAGAAGCTCCGGCGCCTGTGGATCCAGCTCGGCCTCGTTCAGGATCTGGCCGTGCTCGGCGGCAAGGACGTGTGCAGCGAGGCCGGCGAGAAGAAGGCCTTCTACTGCTTCCGCGACGACGGCCAGCAGTACCTGGGCTACCCGGTCATGGGCGATCACGACGAGATCTCGACGGGCTTCGCGCTGTCCGCAACCCGCGTCGTGGCCGGCCTCGACTACGCACTCGGGAAGGTCACGCTCGGAGCGCGGCTCGGGTTCACGCTGCGCGGCGGCTCGCCCACGATCCAGGGCGGCGTCAGCTCGCTGCCGCTGCTCGCCTCGGGCCGGCTCGAATACTGGTTTGCCGACCGCGCCTACGCCACGGAGCGCTTCTCACCCTATGTGCTCGCCGAGGGCGGCATCGCCGAGGCCGACTCGAAACACCGCGTCACGCTGGTGGAGGACAGGAGCCGGCAATCCCGGCAGACCAACCCGGCGATCCAGAACGTAGACGCCTGGAAGCGCACGGGGCGCAGTTTCGCCGGGCTCGGCGTCGGCGGCTTCTTTCCACTCGGCTCGCGCGGCGGGCTCGCCATCGAGCTCGAGGGCAGGCTGCTGTTCCCGACGACCGGATTCGTGATCGCACCCGGCGCCTCGTACGCCGCGAGCTTCTAGCGCCGCAGAGCCTTCACGGCGCCGCGAAGTGCACTATCCTGTCCCGCTATGACGCGCCGCGTACTCTTGTCCTGGAGCTCGGGCAAGGACTGCGCGTGGGCGCTGCACCTGCTGCGTGAGCAGCCCGACGTCGAGCTCGTGGGCCTGCTCACGACGCTCAACGAGGCGGCCGACCGCGTGGCGATGCACGCGGTGCGCCGCGAGCTGCTCGAGGCGCAGGCCGCCGCGACCGGGCTCCCGCTGTGGCCGGTACTGCTACCCTGGCCGTGCCCGAACGAGGTGTACGAGGAGCGCATGGCCGTCGCGATCGAGCGCGCGCGGAGCGAAGGCGTGACGCACACCGCCTTCGGCGATCTGTTCCTCGAGGACGTGCGCGACTACCGCATCCAGAAGCTCGCCGGCACGGGCGTCGAGCCGCTGTTCCCGCTGTTCGGCACACCCGCCGACACGCCGGCGCTGGCGCGGCAGATGATCGACAGCGGGCTGCGCGCCGTCCTGACGTGCGTCGACCCGAAGCAGCTGCCCGAGCACTTCGTGGGGCGCGAGTTCAATGCCGAGCTCCTCTCTGATCTCCCGCCGGGCGTCGACCCATGCGGAGAGCGCGGCGAGTTCCACAGCTTCTGCTTCGCCGGACCGATGTTCGCGCGCGAGATCGACATCCGCGTGGGCGAGGTCGTCGCGCGGGACGGATTCTGTTTTGCGGACGTGGTGGCGGAAAGCGGCTAGACGGCAGGCTACTTCACGTGATCCCACAGGAACGTGAAGGCGAGCGCGTGCATGAACGCTTCTTCCTTGTGGTCCGCTCCGGCGCTGTGGCCACCCTCGGTGTTCTCGTAGAACCACACCTTCTGGTCGCCCATCGCGAGCATCTTCGCGTCCATCTTGCGGGCCTGCACCGGCCCCACGCGGTCGTCGCTGGTGGACGTGTAGAACAGCACCGGCGGATAGTCGGTGCCCTTGTCGAGGTTCTGGTAGGGCGAGAACTTCTTGATCCACGCCCACTCGGCCGGCTTGTCCGGGTCGCCGTACTCGGCGATCCACGAGGACCCGGCGGACAGGTGCGTGTAGTGCCGCATGTCCAGTAGCGGCACTTCGCAGGAAATGGCTCCGAACAGCTTCGGCCAACCGGTGAGCATGTTGCCCATGAGCAGGCCCCCGTTGCTCGCGCCCTCCGCCGCCAGATGCTCCGGCGAGGTGACCTTGCGCGCAACCAGATCGCGCGCCACCGCCGCGAAGTCCTCGTAGGCGCGCGGGCGGTTCCGCTTGAGCGCAGCCTTGTGCCAGTGCGGACCGTATTCGCCGCCGCCGCGGATGTTCGCCACCACGTACACGCCGCCGCGGTCGAGCCACGCGCGGCCTACCGTCCCGCTGTAGTACGGCAGGATCGACACCTCGAAACCGCCGTAGCCGTACAGCAGCGTCGGGTTCCTGCCGTCGTAGCGGAGCTTCTTCGAAGCGATCTCGAAGTAGGGAACCCGCGTCCCGTCCTTCGACGTGGCGAAATGCTGGGAGACGGCGAAGGGCGATGCGTCGAAGAACGCGGGCTCCTGCTTGACGGGCTTTGGCGCTTCCCGGCCCAACACGCCACGCAGCAGTGACGACGGCGTCAGAAAGCCCGTCACACTCAGCCAGTACTCGTCGTTGGCGTCGGGATCGGTGTTCGAGATCGACACGGTGCTGAGGCCCGGAGCGCCCTCGAGCTCCTTCTCGTCCCACTTGTCGTGGCGGAAAGTGAGCACTTGCAGGCGGCTCTTCACGTCATGGAGCACGTCGAGGATCAGGTGATGGCGCGTCCAGCTCTGCGACGTGAGCGCCGTGTGCTCGTCGGGGCGGAACAGCACGTCGAGCTTGCGCTCGCCCTTCATGAACTTCTTGAACGGAGCAGCCAACAGCGCCCCGGCCGGGTAGGTCGTCTTGCCCACGGTCCAGGGCGAGCGCAGCTGGACCATCAGCCACTGGCGATGCGCGTAGGCGTCCGCGTCGCTCGGCACCTTCACCCGCACGAGCTTGTCGCCGAGGCGTTGGTACAGCTCGCTGTGGTAGTAGTCCTTCGCGACGGTGACGAAGTCGCGCTCGAAGCCCGGCGTGCGATCGTGCATCGCGCCCACGCCCACGTCGGTCGGCTTGCCCTCGAAGACGGTCTTGGCCTTGTCGAGCGGTGTGCCGCGCGTCCACTCCTTGACGATGCGCGGATAGCTCGACTTCGTCATCGTCCCGGGCCCGAAGTCGGTAGCCACGTAGATGTGGTCGTGATCGATAAAGCCGACCTGGGTCTTCGCCGACGGCAGCTGGAACCCGCCCTTGACGAAGGACCGGCTCGACACGTCGAACTCGCGCACGGCGTGCGCGTCGCCCCCGTCGGGCGACAGGAAGACGAGACAGTCGTTGTACTTCGGCTTCATGCACTGCACACCGGCGTAGACCCAGCGCTTGCCCTCGGTCTTGTCCAGCGCGTCGATATCCAGCAACACATCCCACCTGGGATGCGGCTTCTTGAACTCCACCAGCGTGGTGCGCCGCCACAGCCCGCGTGGGTGCTGCTTGTCGCGCCAGAAGTTGTACAGGTACTTCCCGCGGTGGTTGACGTACGGGATGCGCGCATCGGAGTCGTAGACCTGCAGGATCTGGTCGCGCAGCTGGGAAAACGCCGCATCGCTGGCGTAGCGGGCTTTCGTGCGCGCGTCCTGCTCGTGCACCCAGCTCATCGCGCGCTTGCCGTGGACCTTGGCAAGCCAGGCGAACGGATCGGCTGCGTGCTGGTGCGCTCTGACCGGTGCGGCGGAGGTCGATGGAGCCGGCGACGGAGCGGGCTTCGCAGGCGGGGAGACCGCCGGAGAGGGGGCACCGGCACAGCCGGCCAGCGCGACGAGGGCAGCGAGCAACAGCGACGTGGGTTTCATGGGGGGCTCGAACGTAGCGGCTCCCCGCGCCGGATGCACCCGGGTCAGCTCGACGCCCGGCACGCCCTGCTGCCCGCCGCACGCCCGACGCAACCACTGCGCGTCGCAGCCGCCCATCGCGAGCTTCGCCAGGCACGCTGTTTGCTCGAAAACGGGCATGGCCGAAAAGCACGTAGTGATCATCGGGGGCGGACTCGCGGGACTTTCGGCGGGCTGCTACGCACAGGCCAGTGGCTTTGCCACGACCATCGTCGAGCACAATCTGTCGCTCGGCGGAGTCTGCACCGCCTGGAAGCGGGGCGAATACCTGGTGGACGGCTGCATCCACTGGCTGACGGGCGGACCCTTTGCCCGGATCTACGAAGAGCTCGGCATTCTGCCGCAGGTGGAGCTCCGCACGCTGGAGCGTTTTGCCACCTACCGGCACGCGCGCGAGCGCCTCAACGTCGCCGTCACGCGCGATCTCGACGCGCTGGCGCGGGATCTCGAACGACTGGCGCCCAGCGACGCCGACGAGATCCGCCGCATCGTGGACGGCGCGCGCGAGTTCGCCGAGCTCGACCCGCGCGTGGACCGTCCGCGCGAGCTCGCTTCGCTCCGGGACTCGGTGTCGTTCTTCTGGAGTACGCGCCACGACCTGGGCAACCTGGTCCACTTCCGCAAGCCGCTCGGGCGCTGGTGCCACGACCACATCAAGAGCCCGCGGCTCGTGCGCTTCCTGCAGCGGATGGCGCCACCGGAGGCTCCGGCGCTGTTCCTGTTGATGATGCTCGGCTATCTCGAGCGCGGATTCCTGTCGCGACCAGTGGGCGGCTCGGCGGCTTTCCGCGACGCGCTGATCGGGAGCTACGAGCGGCTCGGTGGACAAGCTTTCGTCAATACGACGGTCGACGAGATCCTGGTGCAGGACGATCGCGCGGCGGGCGTCCGCCTCGGCGACGGTACCCTGCTGGAAGCGGACGTGGTGATCTCGACCTCGAGCGGCCCCGAAACCGTGTTCCGGCTGCTCGGTGGTCGCTACGGCGCAAGCACCATGCGCGAGCGAATGCGGGAGTGGAAGCTCTTCGACCCCATCGTGATGGCCAGCTTCGGCGTGGAGCTTCCGTTCCGCGAAGTCCCGTCTCTGCTCATGATCGACGGGGTCGAGCCGTTCGAGCTGGGCGGTCATGAAAACGACCAGCTGTATCTGCGGCTGGAGAACGACGACCCGTGCTTCGCACCCGAAGGCCACTCCGTCGTGCAGCTGATCGCGCCCACGAGCTATGAGTGGTGGGCCACGCGCGGCACCGGATACCAGGCGGCCAAGGACGCAGTCGCGGCGCAGGCACTCGCCTTGCTCGAACCGCACTTGCCCGGGCTGTCCGGGGCCGTGCGCATGACCGACATCGTCACCCCGCTGACGTACTGGAACATGGCGCGCTCCTGGCGGGGCTCGTACGAGGGATGGATGCCGAATCGCGAGTCGCTGTTCGGCCACGCCGACAAGATGCTGCCCCACCTCGACGGGTTCTACATGGCTGGGCAGTGGGTCGAGCCGGGAGGCGGCGTCCCCACGGCGGTGACGAGCGGTCGCCAGGTCGTGCAGATCCTCTGCGCTCACGAGGATCAGCCCTTCGCAGCAACGCCAGCACGCGAACAGCGCTGACGCCTCTTTACGTGGCCGTCCCGAGCCGCTTTCATGCGGCTCATGGGCATTCACAAGGGCTGGGCGGTGTTGTTCGCGACAGCGGGGCTGTGCGCCGCACTACCGGCGCGCGCGCAGAGCGTCGCGATCGACTCATCCCAGGCGGGGCGCGAGCAGACGATCGACGGCTTCGGCACCTGCCTGTCCGGCACCGAGGGGCAGCAGGCGTGGTTCCAGCAGCTGTATTTCGACGACATGCAGTGCTCGATGCTGCGCATGGACATCGTGCCGCACTTCAAGGCGCCGTACTCCGACCTGCACTACAACTCGCCCTGGTTCGGCCAGGCCGCGCCGATGGACCTGCCGGGGCCCGACGGCAACAATGTGCGCACGTACACCAGCGCGTCGGACTACACGAATAGCTTCGGCGGGCAGAAGGCGCAGATCGCCGTGATGGGTCCGGACATCGACAAGAACGTCCAGTACTTCAACTACGACGACGACGGCCCCAGGACGGCCGGCCTCCTGGCACAGATAGGAAAGAGCAAGCAAGCCCAGCTTGGCGACTTCAAGCTCTTCGCGTCCATGTGGTCGCCGGCACCCTGGCTCAAGCTCTCGAGCGGCAGCACCATCAGCGGCCAGAGCGATCCGCTGCCGAAGAACGGCACGGCCTGGCCGTTCATCTGGGGCGGCAACTTCTCCGGCGGCGTGCTCGACACGTCCGGCACGCCGCGGGCCGAGTTCGACGACTCGTCGCTCGGCGGCACGGGCCCCACCAGCGCGCTCACGCAGTTCGCGCGCGGGCTCGCTGCCTACCTGCGGGGCTTCCAGCAGAAGTACGGCGTGAAGCTGTACGCCATCAGCATCCAGAACGAGCTCAACTTCGAGACCTTCTACAACTCGTGCAGCTACCCGCACTCGGATGCGTATATCAAGGCGCTCAAGGCCGCGCGCGCCGAGTTGGACAAGTACCCGGACCTGAAGTCCATCCGCATCATGGGACCGGAAGATCTGCTCGGCGGGGACGGCTACGGCATGTGGGAGTACGGCGGCGGCAACAACACCACGCACAAGAACCTGCAGTACCTGCAGAACATCGCCGCCGATCCGGACGCCGACAAGGCGCTCGATTTCTTCTGCATCCACGGCTACGCCGCCGACGGCGTCAATGCCGCCGGCGCGACGCCCCAGCAGTGGGACTGGTGGGTGAACGGCTGGAGCTCGAGCCCCGCCGCAGGCCTTCCGGCGAGCGTGAAGGGCTTTGCGAGCTACGGCAAGAAGAGCTGGATGACCGAAACGAGCGGCGAGCAGCCGGACTGGCTCTCGCCGGCGAGCGGCTTCCCGGGCAAGGGCGCGTGGAGCATCGCGCTCAAGATCGAGCAGGCGCTCACGGCCGGCCAGGAGAGCGCCTGGGCGTACTGGCAGATGAGCGACGGCAAGGCTATCAGCGCCCAGACGCTCACCGACAGCACGCTGAAGGACACCAGCCCGAAGTACATCGCGGCCAAGCACTTCTTCCGCTTCATCCGCCCTGGCGCGGTGCGTGTCGACGCGACGGTTTCCGGCTCCACGTCGCTCGCCGCGAGCGCCTATGTCCACGACGCGAACGGAACGCTGGTCATCGAGCTGGTGAATGCGTCCGCGCAGACCGTGACGGCGAGCATCGACGTGCCGGCCTATCCGGCACAGCTGTCGAGCTTCGACGTGGTGACCTCCAGCGACGGCAAGCTGTGGCAGACCTCCACGCTCAGCGCGACCGGCGGCAAGCTCTCGGTCGACGTACCCGGCTACGGCGTGGTCACGCTCGACGGGCAGGGCGTCGGCAACGGCGGCAGCAGCGGAGCCGGCGGGACGGCGGGCGCCGCGGGCAGCGGCGCCGGGGGTGGAGGCAATAGCGGCGCGACCGGCACCGGCGGCAACGGCGCGGGCGGACCGGGCGGCGCGAACAGCACGCCGGCGGGCTCCGACAACAGTAGCGGCTGCGGCTGCCGCACCGCCGGCTCGCACTCGAGCAACGCTCCGGCATTTGCGCTCCTGGCGCTCTTCGGATGCTGGCTCGTCCGCCGCGATCGCGACTAGCCTTCCGGCGCCGCCACCCCCACCCCGAGTCGTCATGATCCCCAGTCAGCGCCATCTGTTCGATCTCCCCGACGACATCGCGTACCTGAACTGCGCGTACATGGCGCCGCTGATGCGTGCCGTCACCGAGGCGGGCTGCGAGGGGGTCGAGAAGAAGGCGCGACCATGGAAGATCTCGCCCACGGACTTCTTCGACGAGTCGGAGCAGGCGCGCGCGCTGTTCGCGGAGATCGTCGGTGCTTCGGCCGACGACGTGGCGCTGATACCCGCAGTCAGCTACGGCGTCGCGCTCGCGGCGCGCAACGTGCGCGTCGAGCGGGGACAACGGATCGTGGTGCTGGCCGATCAGTTCCCGTCGCACGTGTACGCCTGGCGCGAGCTCGCACGCCAGCGCGGCGCCGAACTGGTCACGGTGGAGCGCCCCGCTTCCGGAAGCTTCACGGACGCCGTGCTCGCCGCCATCGACGAGCGGACGGCCGTCGCCGCGCTGCCGCACTGCCGCTGGACCGACGGCGCGTTGCTCGACCTCGAGCGCATCGGCGCGCGCTCTCGGGACGCGGCCGCAGCGCTGGTGCTGGACGTGACGCAGTCGCTCGGCGCGCTGCCGCTCGACGTGAAGCGGGTGCGCCCCGATTTCCTCGTGTGTGCCGCCTACAAGTGGCTGCTCGGCCCGTACTCGCTCGGCTTCCTCTACGCCGCACCCGAGCGACAGAGCGGCGAGCCGCTCGAGCACGGCTGGATCGCGCGCGCCGGCTCGGAGGATTTCGCGGGGCTGGTCAACTACCAGGACGAGTTCCAGCCGGGAGCGCGGCGCTACGACGTGGGCGAGCGCTCCAATTTCGTGCTGATGCCGATGGCCGTCGCCGCGCTCCGGCAGATCCTCGACTGGGGCGTAGAAGCGCTCGCCGAGACGCTGGCCGCACGCACCGCCGCGATCGCACGCCGCGCCGCGGATCTCGGCCTCGGTTCGCTGCCGCCCTCCGAGCGCGCCGGGCACTACCTCGGCCTCCAGTTCCCGGCGGGCGTGCCGCGAGAGCTGCCGGAAGTGCTGGCGCGCGAGCACGTGTACGTGAGCGTGCGCGGCAACTCGGTGCGCGTGACGCCGCACGTCTACAACACCGACGCCGACGTAGAGCGGCTGTTCGATGCACTCACGCGGGCGCTCTAGCGTCAGTGCCTGGGGCGCCCGGGCAGCCGCCCGAACGTGTGCATCGCGTCGGAAATCAGGCTGTTGCAGGTCGCCGTGAACGGGACGATCGGGTGCTTTTCGTGCGGGTCGTCCAGGTCGTCGTAGCAGTGCCAGCTCCGGTCCCAGGCGCGGGCCTCGATTCTTGATCGGCCCCTGCTCGTAGCCCCAGTTCTCGTACGCGCAGCTCCACACGCCGCCGCAGTTCGTCAGGGCCAGGGGCTGGTCGGTCACGGTCGGCCCGAGCAGGCTGTGGCCGTGCATCCGCTCCTTCTCGCGACCGATGGCCGGATCGTGCCACACGCCCAGAAGATCGAGGATGGTGGGCGCGATGTCCACGTGGAAGTTGTAGGTATCCTTCTTGGCGCGGAGGTTCTTGGCTTCCTCTTCGCTCAGCGTTCCGGGTGGCGCGTAGATCCACGCGGGCACGTGCGTTTCCTCTTCCAGCACGCTGAAGGTGTGTCCCGTCTGGCCGTGCTCGCGGAAGGCCTCGGCGTGGTCGCTGGTGTAGACGATGACGGTGCGCTTGCCTTCGGGCGTCGAGAGCAGATGCTTGATGATCGCCGCCACGTGCAGGTCCTGCTGCCAGACGGAGTTCTGGTAGTGATTCCAGAAGGCGACCTTGTCGTCTTTCGCCTTGCTTGTGGAATACGGCTTGAAGGGTCGGTCGTAGCGATCCGAGACGAAGTACGGGAAGTGCGCGTTCGAGAAGTGCACCACCGCCATCCACGGCTCCTTGAGCTCTCCGATCTCGTGATTAACGCGATTGGCGAGCAACCACTCGGGCGCGCCCATGTCCATGTTCGAGTAGGGCCAGAGCTCGGTGGCGCTCACGAAGTGGCTCACGCCCAGGTTCTGCACGAACAGACGCGAGTTGCCGAACATGAGGTTCTGGCTGGTCCAGTACGCGGTGTCGTAGCCGGCCGCCTTCGCGTAGTCGAAGATGAGCGGCCAGGTGAGCATCACCTTGCGCGGCGCTTCCGGCCCGGTGCCCGACCAGAGCACCGACAGCGAGATCGCCGTGGTCGAGTCCATCGAGCGCATCTCGGTCAGCGGGAAGCGACTGGGCAGGAGCTTGTTCGTGCTCTCCGTGCGGCGACAATCCGGGTCGTAGCCGATACACGTCGCATCGGCGCGAACGCTTTCAAGCAGCACGAACAGCACGTTGCGCGGCCGCGCCGGATGGGGCGTGAGCCTCGGCAGCGGCAGCGAGTGGCGCTCGGCCGGCCGGAGCTGGTGCGACTCGTCCGTCCAGCCGAGCTGCGTCGCGAGCAGACCGCCGACCGCGTTCAGGTACAGCACGTCGGGCGTGCAGGCCTCGAGCTGGCGATGCTGCGTCGGGATGGCGAAAGACGCCACCGCGAGCAGCGGCGCCAGGATCGCTGCGTAGCTCGCCGGACGGCGGCGCGAGCGGATCACGAAGCGGGCCGCCACGACCAGCGCGATCGCCAGCAGGAACGGGAACAGATTCGCCAGCAGATAGTTGCCGATGTCGGCGAAGAGCTGGTTGAAGACGCTGTCCATCAGGTTCGACGCGAACCGCGACACGTCGATGTTCAGGTACACGTTGTACTGGTCGAAGAAGTACGCCTGGCCGCCGAACGTGCACGTCACTCCGATGACGAACAGCACCGTCGCGACCCAGCGCATGACCCCGCGCCTGCGCGACGCCGCGTAGAGCAGCACGCCCCACACGACGAGGCTCTCGAGGACGGCAAGAGCGTAGATGCCGCGATACTTCCAGGTGAGCTGCTCGATCCGCTGACCACGGCGGACGAAGTCGATGATCACCGAGGCGAGCGCTGGCGCGCAGAGCAGAGCCCAGGCGGCGATGCGCCGCAGGCGCAGCACGCGGCGTACCCGCTCGACGCGCGTTGCGTCTTCCGCGACCACCTGCGTCGCGGCCTGTTCGGGCTCGGCGGGCCGCTCTCGCTGTTCGAGCGTCTGCAAGGCTACCGGGGGATGGTAGCTCGATTTCCGGGCTCCTCCACCCGCGAGGGCGCGGGCGTGCGGGCCGCGGGCCGAGCCGCCGCGCTCACACGCGGACCACGACCTTGCCGAGGTGTCGGCCGCTCTCCAGATACCGGTACGCTTCCGGGGCCTGCTCGAACGAGAAGACGCGATCGACCACCGGTCGCAGGCCGGTGCGCTGGATCGAGGCGTTCAGCGCTTCGAAATGGCGGGCGCTGCCCACGTATACCGAGTCGACCCGGATGCCGCGATCGTTCTTTTCCGCTGTCTCGCGATCCGCGCGCTGGCCGCCGAGCAGCCCCACCAGCGTCAAGTGGCCGCCGTCGCGAAGCGCGCGAAGCGATGTTGCCAGCGTCGCTGCGCCGCCGACCTCGAGCAGATGATCCACGCCACGACCGCCGGTCAGCTCGCGGGCGCGCACGTCCCACTCGGGCGTCGTCTCGTAGTTGATGATGCCGTCGGCGCCCAACGCTTCGCCCCGGGCCAGCTTCTGGTCGTGGCTCGACGTGAGCAGCGCTCGCGCGCCGAAGCTCTTCGCAATCTGCAACGCGAAGATGCTGACGCCGCCGGTTCCCATGGCCAGCACGGTCTCGTTCTGCGCCAGCCCTCCGAGCTCCATCAGACCGACCCAGGCCGTCACCCCGGCGCAGGGCAGCGTCGCCGCCTCTTCGTAGGACAGCGCGGCGGGGAACTTCACCGCGCACCCTTGCTCGAACAGCACTTCCTCGGCGAGCACGCCGTCGATGGCGCCGCCGAGAGCCGAGGCGCCCTTGTCGGCGTCGAACGATCCGTCGACCCACTTCTGGAAGAAGTTGCCTGCAACGCGATCGCCCTTCTTCAAGCGGGTAACCCCCACACCGACGTCGACGACCTCGCCCGCGCCATCCGAGAGCGGCACCAGCGGCAGCGGCCGCATCCCGCGGCCGTAGCCCCCACGCGCGATCAACAGATCGCGATAGTTGAGGCTCGCGGCGCGGATGCGTACCCGCACCTGCCCCGGCCCCGGCTCCGGCGTCGGCCGGTCGACCATCGCCAACGAATCGAAACCCTGCCCCTGAAGCTCGTAGGCGCGCATCCAGAACCTCCAATCCGCTACGTGCGCGAACGATCACGCGAACCCGGCACACATAAGTCGCTAGATCGCGCCTGGCGAGGTCCGATTGCGGCCGGAGCTCGATCGCGCCGGCGGAGCGGCGGAATCACTGCAGGATCGCGCCGCTTGTCGTCCTGCGCCGGCGCTCGGCGACAAGCAGCAGCAGACCCGCGAGGAGCCAGAAGGGCGTGCTCCGTCCGGGCGCGTCCGTCCCGCGCACGCTGCAGCCGCCGGAGGAATCCCCTATCACGCGACTGCGCTCGCCCGAGCCGGTCGTGCCGCTGCCGCCCGCGCCGCCCCATGCTCCGCCATCGACGGACCACGCTGCACCCGCTCCGCCCGCCACGCCGCCTGTGCCCGTCGTCCCGCCGGCGCCTCCCGCGGACGGCGGAGCCAGCGGGTCGTCGAGCACGTACACGGCGGGGCCGCTGCCCATCACGAGGAAAGGTTCGGGACGGAAGTCGACCGCCTGCGGGTAGCTGTAGACCTGGGCCGCCGGCCACGTCTCGACGCTGCCCAGGCGCCACGCCTTGAGCGACGCCGGGTTGGTGACGTGCCGACGGACCATGCCGTCGATGACCCACACCTCGGGCGTCCCGTCGTCGGCCTGCACGACCGTCGGCGTGGCCGGCCAGTCCGGGCCAACCGGATAGGAGCTGACGGTGCTGTCGGGATAATGCGCCACGTCGTAGGTGTACGAGAACTGCCAGGCGGAAAACACCGTCGGATCGGTCACGTGGCGGAGCACACCCTGTGCGGGCAGGAGCGGCGCGGCGGGCGGCGGGCAGTCCAGCGTTTTCGGACTGTTCGTCAGAAGCTTGTTCGGCCCGCCCGCGCTGTCGATGCCGTAGGCGTAGACGGGATGCGGATTCCCATCGAGCAGACCGCGCGGCGGGTCGAGCGAGAAGCCGTGGTTGCACGAGCCCAGCGGGCCACACAGATCCTGGCGCGAGACGTTCGCCGTCGTCTTGATGCCGGTGGCGCCCGAAGCCCCTGCCTTGCCGTCGAAGTAGACGTGCACATTGATCGACTTCTTCGGCGTGTCGGGATCCTGCGACCAGCCGGTGACGGCCGTACACGCAGCGCTGTCCAGATACCCCTTCGGCGGGGAGTCCGGAAGCGTCGGCGTGTAGCCGGCCTTGCGGATAGGCTGGAAGATGCTCTTGAACGTTCCCGACCCACCCCACCAACTGCCCTGATCGCCCAGCGAGTGATTGCTGATGTGCGCGGCCGTGCCGGTGTGGCTCTCCTCTATCGAGCAGAACTTGGTGTGCGCACTGTCCAGCCAGCCGCCGAACAGCATCACATGTCCGGTCCCTGCAGAGACGCTGCCGGCGAAGTTGAGCGCGTCGCCGATGGTCAGATCCGACCAGGTGATCGCCGTGGCTCGACCGTTGTCGTACGGCCCATTCGGGAACATCTTGGTGGTGTTACCGGGCGTTGGCAGACTCCAGACGTACGAGACGAAACCCGAGCAGTCCGCGCGGTAGCCGCTGGTGCCGGCCTCGGTGCACTGGCAGTACATGATGCCGGCGTCGACCCAGGCATAGGCGCGGTCGAGCATGCCCTGGGCCGAGGCCGGCGCGGCGGAGCGGATCGCTGCCTTGGTGCAGGCGGACACCGGCGCGCTGTACGGCTCGCTGGTCGTACCGACGTCTTCCCAGTCAGGAGCACCGCCGCAGGCCGAGACCAGGAGTGCCGCGACCAACACCCACAGTCCCGATCTGGAAAGCTCCATGACTCCTCCAACGTGAAGGGTCGCTCTCCTGTCGGGCGGCGTCAAACCTGCCCGGCGGCACGAAGCGCGGCCAGGTTGGCACGAGATGTGCTCCGTGCACCTACAGGGGGGACCAGCAATGGCAACGGTGACGTATCTCCCGTCTGCACTGGATGCGCAGATCAACAGTGCTGCGGACCGGATCAAGAAGGAGCAAGCGCGCAACAGGGTGCGAGCAGCTCTGGTGCTGCTGGCCAGCGCCGCCGCTATGGTGTTCGTGGCGTACACCGCGCTGCACTGATTGCGCGAACCATGCTCCGACGCGGCGCGCCACGACGCGCGGGGCGCGCGTGATATCCTCGCCACATGCGTGGCTCCCTCCTGGTTCTGCTGGTCGCGTGCACCGCCGCGTGCAGCAGCGGCGGTTCGGCGACGGGTGCAGGCGGGGCGACGAGCGATGCCTCCGCGGGTAGCGGGGGCTCGGCAGCGGGCGGCGGCGCGGGCGGACACGCGGGAGGCGGAGGCAGCGCGGGTGGGACGAACGATGCTTCGGCGGGAAACGCCGGAAGCGGCGGCCTGACTGGAGACGCCGCTGCCGGCAACGGCGGAGCAGCCGGCGATGCGGGCGGGGTCGGCGGCAGCGACGCGGGCACCGGCGGCAGCGACGCGGGCACCGGAGGCGGAACGTACCGGAACTCGCTCTCGGTGTGCTGGACCGATCCGTACTGCCCGCGCGTGTTCGCGGTCGCGCACGGCGGCGCCTGGAACGTCTCGGGTCCGCCCTACGACTCCAATGCCGCTATCGCCGCCGCCTACGCGGTCGGTTGCGACGGCGTGAAGATCGACGTGCGCGTCACCAAGGACAACGTGCCGGTCATCTCCCACTCGAGCCCGCTCCAGTACTACGAATCCATCGACTGCGGCGGCAAGAAGATCGAGGAGATGACGGCGGCCCAGGTCACGCAGTGCCATCGCTTCCCATCGACGACCGAGAAGTTCCAGCGCCTCGACGACGTGCTGGACTACCTGCGCGGCAAGATGGTCGTAGAGCTCACGGTCAAGCTCAGCACCGACATCGCGCGGACCATCCAGGAAGTGCACGCAAAGAACGCCGAGGACTTCGCCTTTCTCGAGATCTCCACGTCGGACCTCCAGAACCTGATCCCGACCCTCCAGGGTGCGGACAGCGTGTACTACCTGATGGACCTCGGTACCAACGTGACCGAGGTCGACACGCTGCTGAACACCATCAAGAATCCGCGCGCCTTCATGTACGAGTTCGACCCCAGCGTGGATGTCTCCTCGATGACGCCCACGCGCCTGCACCCCGCCGGAGTCCGCTCGTTCACGTACACCAACGCCGCCGCGCCCACCGAGCCCCAGCTGCAGGCGCTGTTCGAGAACGGCTACGACGTGGTGTCGTCGCAGGGCGCGCAGAACGGCGTAGCGGCGCGCATCGTCGTGAACAAGAGCCACGGCGTCTCGCCGCCGTGAGCCGTGTCGGTCGCTATGCGCGGCGCCAGCGCCTGAAGGCGCACAACGGTATGCTGGCCGGCATGCGCGGACTGTCGAAAATCCTGCTGTCCGGGGCGTGTGCCTGCTGGTTCGTTGCCGGATGTCGGCCGCGCGTCATAGCGCCGAACCAACCCAGAGCCGTGGAGCCGCTTCCCGCGACGGCGGCCAGCACCCAGTCGAATCTGCCGTTGGCGCCGACGCCCGAGCTCGGCTACGCCCCGCTCGGAGCGCACGGCATGGATCTGATCCAGAAGTCGAAGCTATCGCTCGACGGCACCGAGCGGGTGCGGCTTTCGCGCGACGGCTTCGTGCTGTCGCATCGCCGCGTTGCCACGTTCGGCGCAGGGTTCGCGCTCGTCTACAAGAACGACCTGCCGGTGTACGTGAGCGCGGACGCGATCCTCGATGCCGTGCACCGCTCCTACAGCAACGTCCTGAAGTGGACGGAGCAGCAGGTGCTGAAGCCGGAGCTCGACGCTCTGCTCGTCGGCATGCACACGCGCCTGGTGAACGGCGCCGCAACGGGCTTCAGCCGGCATGCGCGCGCCGACGTGAACGAGTATCTTGGCGTGGCTCGAGCGCTGCTGGACGACAAACCGCCCCGCGCGCTCGGCGGCGGCAACGTGGCTGCGATGCGGCAGCTGTTCGAGCGGGTGAAGGCCGCGAGCGGCCATGGCAGCGTGCAGCTCTTCGGCGCACAGCGCGACGTCGACTTTTCGCAGTTCAAGCCGCGCGGTCACTACGCCGACGGCAACCTCGAAGGCTACTTCCGCGCGACCGTCTGGCTCGGCCGCGTCGACCTGCGCGTGCTCGACTACGACCAGAGCGGGCGCGCGGAGCTCGGCCGCCGACAGCTCGAGGCGATGCTGCTCCTGCGCGCGCTGCTCGACCCGGCCGGCTTCGCGCGCTACCGGCGCATCGACTTCGCAGTAGGCACATTCGTGGGGCCGCGCGACTACGCCGGCCCCGACGCAGTCGACCGGCTGTTCGCAGAGCTCCACGTGGCGACACCCCACGCCGCGCTCGCCCTTTCCGACGCGAAGCTGACCCACGCCCTCGAGAAGACGGGGTTCGGGATGCAGCGCATTGCCAGCCACATCCGCCGGGCGAGCGCCAACGGCAAGCCGCGCCCCAGGCCGCGGAGCTTTGCGCTTCTCGGGCAACGCTACGTGGCGGATTCGGAGGTGCTCGCGAACGTCGTCGCGGATCGCGTGCCCGGACGCATGATGCCGAAACCGCTCGACGTGGCGTACGCCGCGATGGGCAACGACGGCGCCAAGCCACTGCTCGCCGATGATCTGCAGAATGCGGCCTACGCAAAGGCGCTCTCCAGCGAACGGCAGCGCATCGACGGCTTCGGCGACGCGTACTGGACCAACACGCTGTACACTTCGTGGTTCGGCGCGCTGCGCCAGCTCTCGCCGGGCAACGCCAGAGGCCTGCCCAGGGTTGCGACCGGCGATGCCTGGAACCGCCGCATCCTCGGCACCCAACTCGCCTCCTGGGCCGAGCTCCGCCACGACACCGTCGCCTACGTGAAGCAGTCGTACACGGCGGCGGAACTGTGCGAGTTTCCGGCGGCCTACGTCGACCCGTATCCGCGCTTCTTCGCCACGCTGCGCGACTTCGCGAAGAACGTCGGAAAGCTCGCCCCCATCGCTACGGCGGCGAAGAAGCCCGCCTTTGCCAAGAGCATCACCGGCTACGCGACCACGCTGGACCACAGCCTCGCCATGCTCCAGGGCATGGCCGAGCGCGAGCGGCACGGACAGGAACCGACCAAGGCAGAGCTCGCGTTCATCAACGACGCTGTCGTGATGCACTCGGAGTTCGCGGGCTGTACCTCGGTCCACACGCTGAACGGCTGGTATCCGAAGCTGATCTTCCAGGGCGACCCGCTCTCCCCCGAGTGGCTCGTCGCCGACATCCACACCCAGCCGACCGATGCGGCGGGGAACGAAGTAGGCCGCATCCTGCACGTGGCCACGGCCCTGCCCGAGCTCTTCGTCGTCACGGTCGATACCTGCAACGGCCCCGCCGCCTACGTCGGCTTTTCGAGCCCCTTCTACGAGGTCGTCACCGAGCACGAGAAGCGGCTCGACGACAGCCAGTGGGCCCAGATGGCGCCGAAACACCCGCAGGCCAGGTGGCTCGCGCCGATCCTGGGTACCGAAGGGACCGAATTGGTGCGGCCGTAGCCGCCCGTTGCGCCCCGCGCGGCGCTCGGGCACCCTCGGGCCATGCATGGGGATTGTACGGCTCGCAGTCAGACCCAGCCGGTCGTCCTGGCACTGGCACTGGTGGGCGGAATGCTGGCGGTCGCCTGTGGCGCCCCGCCGACGGACGGCGACTTCCACGGGGCAGAACCGGTCGGCACGGTGCAGTCCGGTCTGACCGTGGATCAGGCCGTGAGCGGCGGCTGCTCGACCACGGCGGTCGCCGGTCTGAACCAGCAGATCATCACCGAGATGAACTGCCTGATCCCCGGCGGCGCGCTCAAGCCCGTGCCGGCCCGCCCGAACTTCAAGAAGGGCGGGGCCACGCTGGCCTGGATGCAGCCGCCAGCGGTGGACGCGCTGGTCAAGGCGCTCGACGCCCACTCCAGCACGACGTTCACCGCCAACTCCATGCTGCGCACGGTCGCGGGGCAATACCTGCTCTACCGCTGGTACCAGAAGGGGACGTGCGGCATCTCGCTGGCAGCGACGCCCGGCACGTCGAACCACGAGTCCGGGCTCGCCATCGACGTGGGCAACTACAGCACGTGGAAGGCGCCGCTCCAGGCCCAGGGCTACACGTGGCTCGGCAACAGCGACGTCGTGCACTTCGACTACAGCGGTCCGGGCACAGTGAACCTGAAGGGCAAGGACGTGCTCGCGTTCCAGAAGCTGTGGAACCTGAACAACCCCGGCGACCTCATCACCGAGGACGGCATCTACGGCCCGCAGACCGGCGGACGCCTCGCCAAATCTCCGGCCGGCGGCTTCGCCAAGCCCCCCACGTGCGGCAGCGGCGGGACGGGAGGCAGCGGCGGGACGGGAGGCACGGGCGGTTCCGGCGGCGGCGGCGGGACGGCCGGCGCGAGCGTGGGAGGTAGCGCCGGGACCGGCACGGGAGGGACTGCGGGGGCTGCGGGCGCAGGGGGCGCCGGCTCCACGTGCACGCCCGGCAAGCCGGCGGACTGTGCGTGTCCAAGCGGCGATCCGGGCTACCAGCTCTGCAACGCCAACGGCACCGGCTACGACGCCTGCAACTGCTTCGGTGCGGGCGGCGCGGACGCTGGCAACCCAGCGTCCGACACCAGCGCGAACAGCGGTTGCTCGTGCAGCATGCCCGGGCGCGCGCCGGCCGACGCGCCCTGGCTGGCCGCGCTCGCCCTGGGTGCGCTGGTCGTTGTCGGCTCGCGACGCCGCGCTACCGATCGCCGCGGCTAGCGCTTACGCGCGTACACCACGCTCTTGCCCGCATCCTGCCGCACCACCCAGTAGACGCAGGCCTTGTCGACCGCGACGGCGGACACGGACTGCAGCGCGGGGATGGTGGCGATGGGCTTGACGCTGCCGTCTTCGGTGGAGACTTCCGAGAACTTCTCGGGGGCGTCTTCGTCCTTGCCGGCGAAGGCGGCGTACAGGCCGCGGGCATCGCCGGCGATACGTGCGTTCTTCACCAGGCCCGAGGCGAGCTTCTTCGCCTTGCCGCCCTTCTTGGGCACGCTCATGAGCTGCCCATCGAGCGCCTGGTTGAAGTAGAGCGTCGACTCGCCCATCACCAGATCGAAGGGCTTTTTCAGGTGCGAGGCGAGCACCTTGTACTTTCCCTTGGGCAGCGGAAACGCAAGGATGCGGCCGTTGCCGGAGTCGGTGACGTAGGCCGCGTGATCGTCAGCGCGCACGCGGCTGTAGCCGTTCGGCGTGTCCTTCACCTTGGGGCGATCCCCACTAGCCAGCTCGGTCACGGCGCCGCCTGTCTTCGCGATCTTCGCCAGGCGATCGTACGGCCCGTAGTCGCCGGGAACACCGAGGACATCCTTGCCGAAGAGCGCGATGTGCTTCGACGAGAACACATCGACGAGCTTGTGGGCATCGCCGCCCGTCTTGGGAATGCTCATCAGGCGGATGCCGGTGGTGAAGTAGACGTTCTTGTCTCCGACAGCGAGACTCTGCGGCTCGAGCGCGAGCGAGGCCACGGTGCGGCCACCCTGGCCATCCTTGCGGACGGTGCCGAAATCGCCGCGGCTGCCGTACAGCTGCCAGGACGTGTAGTAGAGCATCGCGGAGTCCTGGCCGAAGCCCTCCACGTCGCCGAGCACGCTGCCGATCTGCACCGGCTTGTCACCCGAAGCCTGACAGCCCTTCGGTGTGTCGTCCGGCGCCGACGCGCTCGCGGCCGGCTGGGCTGCGCTCGGAGCTGCCTTCGCGGCCGCCTTCTTCTCGCTATGGCAGCCCGTCGCCGCGCAGATGAGCAGCGCCGAACCAGCGGTCAATGTCCAGGCCCTTGTCTTCATGCCGCACCTCGTGTTGCTAGCTCAGTGGAAGTGAAGGCGGATTTCAAGACCCAGCGCCGGAGATGCTGCGCGAGGTCATGCATCACGTCTCCAGCCACTCGCCGATACGCGCGGCGATGCGCTCCCCGGTGAATCCGAACTCCTCGCACAGTTCCTGACCCGGAGCGGAAGCACCAAAATGGTCCAATCCGATAGCGAGACCGCGGTCCCCGAGGAACTGGTACCAGCCGTCGGTGCGCCCGGCTTCCACGCTGACCCGCGGCACGCCCGGCGGCAGCAGCAGGTCACGGTAGTCCCGAGGCTGCGCCTTGAAGCGCTCGACCGACGGCACGCTGACGACGCGCGCGCGGGTGCCGCCCTTCGCGAGCAGCTCGCGCGCCTCGAGCGATGCGCCGACCTCGGAGCCGGTGGCCAGGATGACCAGGTCGGGCTTGCCGCCGTCGGCCTCCACAGCCGTGTACGCACCCTTCCAGATGTCCCGTGCCGAGAAGCCCGCCGGCCGCTTGAAGGCGGGCAGCTTCTGCCGCGTCAGGATCAGGATGCTCGGCAGCGTGCCGTCGGGACGCGCAACGGCGTGACCCCAGGCGAGCGCCGTCTCCAGCGCATCGGCCGGGCGCCACAGGACGACGTCCGGGATCGTGCGCATGGCCCACAGTTGCTCGATAGGCTGATGCGTCGGGCCGTCCTCGCCCACCCAGAAGGAGTCGTGCGTGAAGATGAAGATGGTCGGGATCTTCGACAGCGCCGCAAGCCGGATCGGCGGGCGCATGTAGTCGGAAAAGACCATGAACGTGGCGCAGTAGGTCTGCCAGCCTCCGTACAGCACCATGCCGTTGCCGATCGAGCCCATGGCGTGCTCGCGGATGCCGAAGTGCAGGTTTCGTCCGGCAAACGCCTCGTCCGGCAGCTCGTCGGAGGCGACGGACGCCTTGATGACGCTCGGCGCGCCCTTGATGCCGGTCTTGGTCGACGGCTCGAGATCCGCCGCGCCGCCCACGAGCCACGGCGCGAGCGCCGTCGCCTTCTGGATCGCCAGGCCCGACAGCACGCGCGTCGCCTCCGTCTTCTCGTCCACAGCCGCGGCGATCTGTTCGGGCAGGTCGGCGGGGCATTCGAGCTTGTCGTGCACGTCCCAGAGCTTGGCGAGGTCCGGGTTGTCGCTCCGCCACCTGGCGTAGAGCTTGTTCCACTCGGCGTGCGCTTCGCGCCCCTCGTCGGCGCGCGCCGCCCACACGTCGCGCACCTCCGGCGGCACGAAGAACGTCTCGTCGGGCCAGTTTGCCGCGGCACGGGCGCGCGCCATCTCTTCGGGGCCGAGCGGCGAGCCGTGCACGCCGTGGGTGCCCTGCTTGGTCGGCGCGCCCTTGCCGATGATCGTCTTGGCGACGATCAGCGACGGCCTCATCGTCTGCTTCTTCGCCAGGTAGAGCGCCGAGCGGATGGCCTCGTGATCGTGGCCGTCGATCTTCTGGACGTACCAGTTGTACGCCTCGAAGCGCCGCGCGACGTCCTCGCCCATCGCCACGTCGATGTTGCCCTCGATGGTGATGTCGTTGTTGTCGTAGACGAAGATCAAGTTGCCGAGCCCCATGTGGCCGGCGAGCGACGCAGCCTCGGCGGCTACGCCCTCCTGCATGTCGCCGTCACCGCACAGTCCCCAGATGTGGCTGTCGATGATCGCCTCGCCCAGACGATTGAAACGCGCGGCCATCATCTTCGCCGCGAGCGCCATGCCGACCGCCGTCGCGAACCCAGCGCCGAGCGGCCCCGTCGTCAGCTCCACGCCGACGGTATGGCCGTACTCGGGGTGCCCCGGCGTCTTCGAGCCGCGCTGGCGGAAGTTCTTCAAGTCGTCGATCGACAGCGGATAGCCCGACAGGTGCAAGAGCGAGTAGAGCAGCATGGAAGCGTGCCCACCCGAGAGCACGAAGCGGTCGCGATTCGGCCAGTCCGGCGCATCCGGGTCGAAGCGCAGGAACTCGCTCCACATGACGAACGCGATGTCCGCCGCGCCCATCGGCGTGCCGGGATGACCGCTCTTGGCCTTCTCCACCGCGTCGGCGGCCAGGAAACGGATCGTGTTGGCGCACTTTTCACGCAGCTCGGGCGATATCGACCGGATGTTCATGGGAGAGGAGGGTATCCTCATTCGAGCACGAAGGGGATGCGCAGCCGCTGGGGGCCGCGTTCAGCCGCGCAGCGCTCATCGGGCTGGTGACACGCGCGCCGATCCGCCCCAGATTGTCGGGGACTCGCCCATGAGCGACCCAGCCACAACCGAGCAGCGCGAAGCCGGCCAGCAGGAGGAACGCGCGCCGGAGCGCCGCAACCGCACCGGCCGCGAAGCCCGCTCGCCGATCCGCATCCCGCCGCGCGGCTGGTTGGAGGTGCTCTGGCGCGTCGGCTCCGAGCTGTCGAATGACCGCGTGACCATGCTGGCCGCGAGCGTCGCCTTCTACGCCACGCTGGCCGTGTTCCCCGCCCTGGTGGCGGTGGTGTCGCTGTACGGCTTGCTCGCCGATCCGCACCAGATCGCGAGGTCCGTGGCGCGACTCAGCGCCGCGATGCCGGGGACGGCGCGGCAGTTGATCATCGCAGAGCTGCATCGCATCGCGAGCACGCCCAGCACCGGGCTCACGCTCAGCCTGATCGGCAGCGTCGCGGTGGCGCTCCTCAGCGCGTCGAGCGGGGCGCTGGGCCTGATCGACGGCATTACTGTCGCCTACGACGAACGCGAGACCCGCGGCATCCTGCGCCAGCGCCTGCTAGCGGTAGGCTTCGCAGTCGGCGCGTCGTTGTTCGTCGTCGCCTCGGTCGCCGTGCTCACCGTGATCCCGATCCTGATGCGACATCTCGGCCTCGCCAGCGAGACGCGCTGGCTGTTCTCGGTGCTGCGTTGGCCGGCCCTGGCGGCGTGTGTGATGGTCGGCCTGGCGCTCCTGTACCGCTACGCGCCGAACCGCACGCCCGCACGCTGGCCCTGGGTGATGTCCGGCGCAGCACTGGCCACGGCGATCTGGCTGGGCGCGTCGTATCTGCTGTCGCTCTACGTCGAGAACTTCGGCCGCTTCAGCCGCACGTACGGTGCGCTGGGCGCGATGATCGTGCTGCTGCTCTGGTTCTACGTTTCCGCGATCGCCGTGCTGATCGGTGCGGAGATCAACGCGGAGCTCGAACGCCAGACCCTGGTGGACACCACCATCGGTCCGCCGCGCCCTATGGGCGAGCGCGGAGCGGTCGTCGCGGACACGCTGGGCAAGGGACTATCCGGTTCCACGGAGACTCCCCTCAAGGAGCGCGTACGCGACACCGCGAAGGATCTCGTGCGCCCGGGACGCGACAAGAGCCAGCTCGACGATGCCAAGCCCGACGACAAGGACGAGCCGCCGCGGAGCCGCGACGCCGATCTGTAGCTTTCCGGAGCCCTTCGCAGACGCCTCGCCCCCGTCCGGGTTTTCTGGCATCTTGCAGCCGGGACAAGGAAAGGAGAGCCACCGTGTGGAAGCGCCTCGCGATTCTGTTGCCGCTGGTACTGGTGCTCGGCTGCGGCCATTCCGAAGACGAGTGGCAGGCCCAGCTTGCGAAGTACGACGCGGTCGTCAAGACGAACTCGGACCTCCAGGCAAAGCTCGACAAGGAGCGTGACCGGGTCAAGGAGCTCAGCGACGAGCTCGGGAAGATGGGCGTCAAGCTCAGCGCCGCTGGGACGGAGAAGGAACAGCTCTCACAGAGCGTCGATCAGATGAAGGCCGCGCTGGCCGAGTACAAGCAGCGCGCGGAGACGCTGGAACGCATCAGGGCGCGCTTCGAGCTGCTCAGGAAGAAGCTGCAGAAGCTGACGAGCCTCGGCCTCGACGTGAAGATCCGCAACAACCGCATGGTGATCTCGCTGCCTGGGGACGTGCTGTTCTCGTCCGGCAAGGACACGCTCCGGAAGAACGGAAAGAGCATCCTGCTCAAGGTCGCCGAAGTGATCCGCGGTGACGAGTCCCTGAACAGCCGCCTGTACCAGGTCGCCGGTCACACCGACAACCAGCGGCTCAGGAAGCATGCCGAGGAATTCCACGACAACTGGGGGCTGTCGCTCATGCGTGCAAGGCAGGTCCTTGTGTTCTTGATCACACCGAGCGACGCGAAGCAGGACCCCGGCGGCGGCCTCGACCCGAAGCACTGGAGCGCCTCCGGCTACGGCTCGACGGACCCCATCGCCAGCAACGCCACGCCCGCCGGCCGCGCGAAGAACCGCCGGGTCGAGCTGATCCTGATGCCGAACGTCGAGGAGATGCTCGACCTGAAATCGCTGCTCTGAACGCGAGCCGACTGCGCTGTGGCGCGGTTCATGCACTCTTCCACCAGGGCGGAGCAACGCACGCAGGCGCCCGACGGCGCCACGCGCTGTGCTGATCTGCCCCGACGTGGAGGAATGACACATGGACCACACCACAGAACTAGCCAGCACCGAGCCCCGATCGCGCCGCCAGCCGCATCCGCCGGCGCGTGACGGCAGCTTCGACCTCTTGCGCCAGATCGACAGCCTGCGCGCCAGCGCCGAGTATCGCGACCACGGCCATGCCGCGCACACCCTGATCAAGACGCCAACGTTGCGCATCGTGCTGGTGGCGCTGGCGCGCGGCAAGAAGCTCGCCGAGCACAGCGTCGCCGAGCCCGTCTCGATCCAGGTGCTCGGCGGACGCATCCGCATCGACCTGCCCGGCTGCCCTGTCGACCACGGCACCGGACGCCTCATGTCGCTCGAGCGCGACGTCCCGCACGACGTCCAGGCGCTGACCGACGCGGCGTTTCTCATGACGCTGCCCTGGGCGCCCGAGGAGTAACGACGCGAGAGCGCGCGCTTGTCCCGCCGCCGCGCGTGGCGGCGCGGGCAGCGAGCGCACCCGTGCCACGAAAACCCGCTACGCGGCTTGACCCAGAGCGTCCCGCTCGCTCCACCACGCGGACAGCGCCGGCCAAAGCCCTTTCGACGCCTTGCGCGATACCACCGCGCCCACGTGCCCTCCGGGCAGGTGCAGCCGATCCTTGTCCTCGGCGCCGGCGTGCTCGACCAGAGCCGCCGCGCTCTTCCACGGCACGATGTTGTCGTGCTCGAAGGTGACGGCGAGCGTGGGGCAGCGGATGTTCTCGAGCCGCGCGGGGCTCCCGCTCAGGGTGAAGCGCCCGGCAACGAGCGCGTTGTCACGGTACAGCTCCTGGATGTAGCGGCGGTAGCACTCCCCGGGGAACGACACGTTGTCGTTCCCCCATTTCTCGAGCGCGAGAAAGCCATCGAGGAACTGATCGTCCCAGGCGCGGTCGAGCAGGTGCACCGACTTCGACAGGCCGAGCGTCGGCCTGAGCATCTGGAACGACGCCTGCATCAGCTGCCACGGCACGTTGCCGAGCGCGCCGACCAGCGCGTCGAGGTCGAAGCTCTTCGTGCGCGTCCAGGTCGACAGGAGCCCGTCGTCCGAGAAGTCGATGGGCGCCGCCAGCGCCATCAACGTCGCGACGCGCTCCGGCCGCACCGCCGCGTGGATCGCCGTCAGCGTGCCGCCCAGACAGTAGCCGAACAGGTGCGCGCGCCCGGCCCCGGCCTCGCGCGTAGCCACCGAGAGCGCGCGGGCGATGTAGCGGTCGCAGACGGTGTCGAAATCGAGATAGCGATCCTCGTCACCGGGCGTGCCCCAGTCGACCATGAACACGTCGTGTCCGCGCCCCACCAGATACTCCACCAGGCTCTTTTCCGGCATCAGGTCGAGCACGTAGTGGCGGTTGATGAGCGACGGCACCATCACGATCGGCGTGGCCAGTGCCTTCACGTCCGGCCGGCGCCGGTAGCGCAGCAGCTTCCACTTGTTCTCGTGATGCACGATATCGGAAGGCGTCAGCCCTACGCGGGGCTGGCGCTTTCCAATCGTCGCAAGGTTCAGCCAGCGCTTCATGATGCGTAGAGGGCCTCGAGCTGGTCCTTGAAGGCCTCGTAGATCTTCTTGCGCTTGAGCTTCAGCGTGGTCGTCATGAGCCCGCCCGCCACGGTGAGCGGAGTGTCCATGATGACGAAGCGCTTGACCTGTTCGTAGCGTGCGAGCTCCGCGTTGACCCGATCGATGCGCTCCTGCACCAGCGCCTGCAGGGCCTTGTTCCGTTCGCCTGGCTCCACGCCGCGCTGCAAAAGCTCCGCATCGGCCGCCTCTGGGTCGAGCCATACGCCGGCAACCAGGTACTTCTTGCCGTCGCCGTACACGACCAGATGCGCGATCAGCGGGTCGTCCGCGAAGCGCAGCTCGATGTTCGCGGGCGGCACGTTCTTGCCGCCGGCCGTCACCAGGATCTCCTTCTTGCGGTCGATGATCTGCAAGAAGCCATCCTCGGTGAAGCGCCCCACGTCGCCCGTCTTCAGCCAGCCGTCCTCGGTGAAGGCCTCGCGCGTAGCGTCGGCATCCTTGTGATAGCCGCCGAACACGCTCTCGCCACGCGCCAGGATCTCGCCGTCCTCGGCCAGCTTCAGCTCGACCGACGGCAGGGGCTTGCCCACGGAGTCGAAACGGAATTCGCCGGGGCGATTGAGCGTGAGCGTCGGTGAGCATTCGCTGAGCCCGTAGCCTTCGATGATCAAGAGCCCCGAGTTGTAGAACAGCTCCTTCACCTCGCGCTTCAGGCCCGCGCCGCCCGACAGACAGAACTTGAGCCGCCCGCCGGTGAGTTCGCAAAGCTTCGCCCGCTGCCGGTCGCGGTCGCTCTCCGACAGCGCCTGCATCGCGAGCTTTTCCCAGTAGGCCGGCACGCTCATGAACACGTTGGGCCTGACGCGCGGCAGTTCCGAAAGCGCGCTCGCCGGATCGGACAGGTACGTGGTGAAGCCCAGCGTGTTGCCCAGGCAGGCCTCGCCAAAGCCGAAGATGTGGCTCATCGGCAGCCAGAGCAGGTCCACGCCCTGTTCGTCGAGCAGCGGCGCATTGCAACGCAGCCAGTCGCGCCCGTTGACGCCCACGTTCCGGTGCGTCAGCGGGACGCCCTTGGGGTTGCCGGTCGTGCCGCTGGTGTAGAGCATCATGCCGGGCGCATCGAGCGAGATGGCGCCGAGCCGCTCGGCGAACTCGCCGGGCTTTTCCGCGTCGCGGGCGGCGCCGAGCGCCTGGACGCGCGACCACGACACGACCTTCTTCTCCACCTCCGCCGCACCCGGCAGCTCGCGCCCGTCGGCGCGCAGCCCGGTCAGCACGTTTGCAGCGTCGAGGGCGTCGTCCAGCAGCACGATGCGTTCGACGTTCGCGTAGCGCGGCCACGCGCTGAAGATCCGCTCGAGCAGCGCGGCCGTATCCACAAACACGAAGCGCGCGTCGCTGTGTTCCACCACGTAGGCCGCCTGCTCCGCCGTGCTGGCCGGATAGATCGGCACCATCACGCCACCCGCCGCCTGGATGGCCAGCGCCGCGGCCATCCACTCGACGCGGTTCGGAGCGAAGACGGTCGCGCGGTCTCCCGGCTCTAGCCCCGCCGCCGCCAGGAACAGCGCTGCACGGCGGATGCTGTCGGCGAACGACCCCCACGTCACCGCGCGGTAGTCCCCGTCGCCGGTCGGCACCATGAAGCGCGGCCGGCTGCGTCGTTCCTCCAGCGCATCGAACACGGCGTGCGGCGCGCTCTTCAGCTCCATATAGGGCGTGATGTCCAACATGGCGGTACTCCTCCCCGCTTCAGCTCTTCAAGGCTTCGAGCTTTTCGTCCAGATCGTTCAGACGGCTCTCGAGCTGGTTCAACGCGTGCAGAGCCCGCTCCTGGTCACGCTTCGTGGGCAGACCCAGCCCGCCCCACCAGTTGGCCGCGGCGCGGTCGCCTGCGGTCTTCGCCTTCATCATGGCCGTGAGCCAGGCGCCCGCCGGCTCGAGCAACAGCGGGCTTTTCAGCCAGTGCTCGAGATACTCCGCCGTCGCGTTCTCCCAGCGGTCGAACCATTTCTTGCTCATATCCCAACCGAACATTGTCTCTGTCCTTCCGTTTCAGGGGTCGATGCCCAGGCGCCGCACCTCGGACGCCGTCGTGAAATCCGCTTTCGTCTCGTTCTGCAGGCTGGTGATGCGCGCCACCTCCGAGAAACACTCGAAGTAGAACGACACCTGCTCCTCGGTCGTGCTCGTGCCCACCGAGGGCTGGTTCGTCACCTTGGTGCGCACGCGGTGCACCTGCGTGAAGGTCAGCTGCGGCAGCTTCAGCTCGCCCGTCGCGTCGTCGCTGACCTCGTAGATGTCCTTGCCGGCATAGGGCAGGCCGTGCAGAGTGCCGTTCTGGATGGTTCCCGTAGACACGAACTTCTCGCCGGGCGAAAGCGGGAACTTCAAGAGCGACACAGGCTGCTGGTAGACGAGCAGTGTGCGTCCGTCGGAGGGATCCTTCTTGCTCGAAGCGAGCCCCAGAAGCCGCACGGCCTGGTCGTCCTCGCTCAGGATCTGCTCGATGCTGCCCGCCGCATCGAAAGGCGCGACGAACGCGCCCTTGGGGAACGACCCCTCGTACCATTTGCCCGCAATCGCCGTCGGCTCGATGTGGGCGAGCTGGTCGCTGGCGTAGTCGACCGACATGTCCCAGTAGTGGTTGCCCTTCGAGTCGACCGTCCCCGCCACGTTCACCGCTCTCTCGGTACCCGGCGGCGACACGAGGTACGACAGCGTAACGCCGATCGCCGGCTGGATCTCTGTCGCGTCGATCTGCCCGTCCAGGTTCGGCACGCAGCTCAGCTTCTGGGGCGGCGGCCCGGTGTAGGCGCCGCGCGCCTTGGGATTGGCTGCGCCGTCGCTACAGGCCGCGCACAGGAGCAGGGCCGCCGAGCACAGGACGAGAGTGCGAAGATCGTGCATGAAGCCCTCAGAACAGGAACGTGAAGCGCAGCCGCCAGATCTGCGCGGGCTGCGCCTTCTTGTGGAGCTCGGGATTGTCGAGGCCGGAGAGCGGGAACAGCGTGCCTTGCTCGAGCGCGAGCTCGAAACCGTCGCTGCTCATGTAGGCGAGCGTGGGATCGACCTCGACGCCGAGCGGCCGCTTCTGCCCGGGCGGCGACTGGGCGTTGACGGCCCAGGACGCGATCACCGCCGCCCGCGCTTCCAGCGTGCCGCTGGAGACGTTGAACACGCTCAGCCGCGCGTGCGGACGCACGTACACCGCGTCCGTCACCGTGCCGATGATCTCGCGGAACAGGATGCGGTCCACGTGGTAGTCGGGATGGAAGCGGAAGTTGTTGACGGTGTTGTCGTAGGGCGGGTTCGATTGCGCGCCGTCGAGATCACCCGGTTTCGGCGCCGCGGCGCCCGCCACCGGAAACGCACCGAACCCCGGCGCCGAGTCGCCGCTCGCGTAGCCCGCGTCGAGCCCCATCCCCACCGGGGCATCGGCATCGCCGAAGTCGCTCTCGAGCGCCGCGCCGAGCTGGTTGGAGGTGACCGGGCTGTTCAGGAGCGCGCCGGGGATCAGCGAAGGCTGCGCGACGCGCGCGTGCAGCCACGCACCCTCCGCTTCGATTCGCACGTCGGGCGCCACCAGCCGCAGCCACAAGTCGATCGCGTCGGCATTGTAGCCGCGCACCATCACCTGCGACGAATCGATGGGCACGGGCGCAGTCGTCGCCAGGTAGGTCGCGGGGATGTCGTTCTTCTGCCAGCGGTGCGAGTAGTACGCGCCGTAGTCGAACGTGCCGAGCCCCGCCTTGCTCCGCCGCTGGAGCGCCTTGTTGGAGTGGTAGCGCATGAAGGCGAAGGTGAGCGTGTGCACGTTGACGCTCGGCGCGAAGTCGATGCTCCGCGTGCCGGTGCGGCCCGGCACGACCGGCCCCGTCGCGGAAAAGTCGTACGCCGCCGCCAGCAGGTGCCCGAGCAACGGCGTCACGAACGCGACGCGGTCGACCGCGTCGCCGCTGTCGCAGTCGCTGCAGTCGCCGCCGTTCGTGAGCATACCGAGCCCCCATTGGCTGCCCATGCGGCCGGCAGCGAGCAGGCCGAAGGGCGTGAGCGCTTCGCCGTAGACGCGCTTGATGCGGACGGGCGTGGGCGACGCCTTTTGCGTCGTCGTGCCGGCTGGAATGCCCTCCGGCGCGCTGCCGAGCGCGACGTTGTCGAGCGAGTCGATGCGCGCCTTGACGGCCAGCCCGCCACCGGGCGCGTAGACCGCGAAGTCGGTGCGCAGCCGCATGTCGCCGCGCGTCAGCGTCTGCGCGTTGGGATCCGCCAGCGGCACCGGGTACAGAAGCTGCCCCGACGGCGTAGGCCCACGGCCCAGGTCGAGGTTCGTGAGCGCCTCGAGGCGCAGCCGGTAGTAGCCGGTGACCTTGACGATGTGCTTCGGCGCGTGGCGCAGGTCCTCGCCGTGATCCGAAAGGCCCGTCGCCTGCGCGGGCGGCGCCGCCGTCACCGCGAGCAGCAGCAGGAGTGCGGCAGTCCGCACCCTGGTCGCTGCTCTGGCAACGGCGCCCGGCATGGCTCAGGATCCACTCTCCGGGGGCTTGGCTGCTGGCGGCACCGGCTCGGTCTCCGGCGCAGCTGCGGGCGCGGGCGCGGGTGCTGGCGCCGGAGCGGGGCGCGCGGGCGTGGGTTCGGCCGAAGCGGTCGCGCTGTCGCCTATGAAGTGCACGAGATCGCGCGTCGAAGCCGACGCCGCCTCGATCATCGGGAAGTGCCCGCAGCGCGGGTACACGATAAGCTTCGAGTCGGGCAGGTCGCGGAGCAGCCGGTTCGCAACCGAGACCGGCGCCACGCGATCGTCACGCCCCCACAGGAGCAGGACCGGCTTGTCGATCTTCTTGTAGCTCCGCTGTACGGCGTAGAAGCGCTGCCCGCGCACCGCCGCCAGCGCCGCGGCCGTGGTGCCTGGACGGTCGAGCGCCGCCTTCACCTCGTCGACGAGCTGCTGGGTGACGTAGCGCTGATCGTAGAAGGCCGCCGACATCTTCTCGGCGGGAAGCTCTTTGTAGTACAGGCCGAACAGCACCTCGCCGAGCCCGTCCGCGCGCGCCCACTGGAAGGTGCTCGGCAGCTGCTCCTCGTACACCCAGGCGTCATACAGCGCGATCCGCGTCACCCGCTCCGGGTGGGCGAGCGCCATCGCCAGCGCGACCGAGCAGCCCCAGGAATGGGCGACCACGGCGGCGCGATCCACCTTGCGTTGGCTCAGCAGATCAAACACAAGCTTGGCCTGCGCGCGGGGCGAGTAGTCACCCGGCGGACGACCGGTCCAGCCGAATCCCTTCAGGTCCAGCGCGATCACCCGATGCTTCTTCGCGAGCACCGGGATGATGCCGTTCCAGGTGTCGAGCGACGACGCGAAGCCGTGCAGGAGCACCACAGCGGGGCCCTTGCCGACATCGACGTAGCGCACACGCACGCCGTCGACCTGGGCGAACGTCGCGTGCTTCGGCTCCCCCGACATGGCTCCGCGATGGAATGCTGGCATGCAACCTGTGACGAGCAGGACAAGAAGGACTGGAAGCCAGAGCGCACGCTTCATGGCGTCAGCCTCTGCACCTCGGCAGCGGTCGTGAACTCGGCGTTCGACTCGTTGTCCTTCGAGACGATCGAGGCGATCGTTCCGAAGCATTCAGTGGTGAAGAGATACGTGCGCACCGTGGTGGTCACGAGCCCCACCGTGCGCGTCAGCACGACCGCTGTCCGCAGCACCGGGAAGTCGGCAAAGGGCGTCTTCATCGTGCCCTCCGCGTCGATCTTGTAGGCGTACTTCTCGGTGTAGTTCACCGGAAGCCCCTGTGCGAAACCGGTCACGTTGGACGTGGAGTTCCACGTCTTGCCCATCTTCAGCGGGAACGCGAGCACCGTCACCGCAGGCGAATACTTGAGCTGGGTCCGTGTCGCCCCGCTGTTCGGCGACACCACGCCCATGAGTTGGAGCGACGTGCTGTTGATCTGGAACACGCCGAGCAGGCTCTGCGTATCGGACAGCTTCGAGGCGTAGCTGGCTCCCGGATAGTTCTTCTCGTACCAGGTGCCCTTCACCGACTGCGTCGCGACCAGCGCCAGGTGATCGCCCGGCAGGCTGCCGCTCAGGTCCCACGTGAGGGTCCCCCCGGACTGCGTGCCGGCGGTGTCGACCGACACGTTCTCGGCCGCCATGAACTTCGCGCTGAGCCCCGCCATGAGCGGCACTTCCTTGCGCTCGATCACACCGTCGTGGTTCGGGCAGCACGCGGTCGTGCAACCGCCCGCGCCCGCGCTGCCGCCGCTGCCGCCCGTGCTCGTCCCGCCCGTGCCGCCGGTTCCCGCATCGGAGGACTGGCCCGCAGCACCGGACGCGCCGCCGCTGGCGCCGGCCGCAGCGCTGCCGCCGGCGCCGCCCGTCGCTGCCACGCAGCGTCCGGCCTGGCAGGCACCGGAGGCACAGTCCGCCCCGACGCTGCACTCGCCGGTCCCGCCGGCGGCCGCGCTGCAACCGCTGCCGCCCGCAACGAGGAGCGTGAAGGCCAGCATGGCCGCGACCGCTGTCGGTCCCGCTTGCTTGATTGGACGGCGCATCGACCCGCCTCCTTGTTGCGCTGCACCACGCAGCCGTGCCGACCTACCTATACCCGGACATAATGTGCGTCAAGTGCCATTTTGCGGCGCAGCATAGAACGGCCTTGCCATGGCTCGTCGCGGGGGTCATGATGCTGCATCGCAATATGAGCACCGTGGTCGTCAAGAAGTACAGCAACCGGCGCCTCTACGACACCGACGCCAGCAAGTACATCACGCAGGAGGAGCTGACGGGGAAGATCCGCGGCGGCTCGGACGTGCGCGTGGTGGACGCCAAGAGCGGCGAGGATCTGACGCAGGCCATGCTGACACAGATCATCCTCGAGACGCCGGCCGCCAGGATGCTGCCCGTGCCGCTTCTGATGCAGCTCATCCGCATGCAGGACGACGCGCTCGGCGAGTTCTTCGGCAAGTACATGACCGGAGCGCTGGAACTGTACCTGTCGGCCAAGCAGGGGGCGCAGGCCGTCGCGCCGTACTTCCCGTTCGCAACCATGCCGTTCAGCGCCGGCGACGCGCTCGCGCGCATGGTGTCGAACCGCCTGTGGGGCCAGCAGCCGCCCGCACCGCCCCCCACGCCTTCCCCCGAAGCCGAAGAACCGGTCTCGCGCGCCCAGGAAGCCGACGACATCGCCGAGCTGCGCCGCGAGCTGGCCGATCTCAAGCGCGAGATCCGCGGCAGCAAGCGCAAACGCTGAACCACCACCCCAGGCTTTCGCGCGCGCGCTTTCGCACGTTGACCGTCGCAGCCACGCCAGCGTCCGACACCGGGCCGGAGGGGAAGTCGGGTAGGCCCGGGCGTTGCCGCCCGGGCCTACCCGACTGAATCCCCGAAGCGCTGCAGGTCGCGGGGCGTCGCTCGGCCGGAAAGGCATTGCGCCGCACAAACAAAAATGTTGCGGTGCAACAAAATCGGCTTGACAGGGTCCCTGGCGGGACCTAGCTTCGCGGCGCCGCACAAGGAAACCAAAGCAAATCGTGCGGAAAGGGAGAAGGATCATGTTCAATTTCGGTTTTTCGCAGCCGCAGCAATTCATGGACGCCTGGACCAAGCTGGCCAAGCAGCAGGTCGAGCGCATGGAGGCCATGACCGCCGAGCTCGCCAAGCTCGAGGGGCAGAGCATCACCCGCGCCCACGACGCCGTGGACGAGGCCGCCAAGCTCATGAAGGAGTCGATGAGCTACGCCAGCCAGCTGTCCGCCGAGTGGCGCAAGCTCGGCTTCGAGGCGATCTCCAAGAGCGCCGACGCGGTGACAGGAGCCTGATAGGGATGGTCACCGCGCCCACGCCCCGCGACACGCTGTTCTGCGAGGGCACTGCAGCGCTGTACCGGTTCCGTTCCCCGGAAAAGCCCGGGGAGCGGCCGCCGGTGCTGCTCGTGCCGTCGCTCATCAACCGCTGGTACGTGCTCGACCTCAGGCCCGGAGCCAGCGTCGTCGAGGCGCTGCTCGACGCGGGGCTCGACGTCTACTGCCTCGACTGGGGCATCCCGCACGACGAGGACCGCTATCTGGAGTGGGATAGCGTCGTCGCCCGCGTCGGGCGCATGGTGCGGCGCGTCTCGCGCGAGACGGGAGTGTCGCGCATCGGCCTGCTCGGATACTGCATCGGCGGCACGCTCACCGCCATCCACACCGCGCTCGAGCCCGACTCCGTCGCGGCACTGGTCAACCTCGCCGGTCCCATCGACTTCGAGCACGCGGGCTTCCTCGGCACCATGACCGATCCGCGCTGGTTCGATCCGCACGCGATCGCCGAGGCCGGCAATATCAGCGCCCAGCAGATGCAGAGCGGCTTCATCGCACTGCGTCCCACCTCGCAGATCGCCAAGTGGGTCGCCTTCTTCGAGCGGCTCGAGGATCCGCAGCGGCTCGAAGCCTTCCAGGCGCTCGAGCAGTGGGCGAGCGAGAACATCCCGTTCCCGGGCGCGGCCTACGTCCGCTACATCCGCGAACTCTACCAGCAGAACCAGCTCGTACGCGGCGAGCACCACATCGGCGGACGGCGCGTGGACCTCGGCAACATCAAATGCCCGCTGCTCACCATCGTCACTGAACGCGACGCCATCTGTCCGCCACCCGCGGCGCGCGCCCTGGGCGAGAGCTCGGGTTCGCTTGACACCTCGGTGCTGTCGATCCCCGGCGGTCACGTCGGCGCCGTGGTAGGCAAGCGCGCATCGAAGGAGCTCTACCCGAAGCTCGGCGAGTGGCTGCGCGAGAAGATCAACACAAGCGGCTGAACTGCCCCGAAAGAAGGCCCCCAATGAAACTGGAAGATCTGAAAATCATCGTCACCGGCGGCGCACGCGGCATGGGTGCGTATTTCGCCAGGCAGCTCAGCGAGGCGGGCGCCCGCGTCGCCGCCGGCGACGTGGACGAAGCCGGCCTCGCCGAGCTCCCCGCTACCGTCGAAAAGCGGCGGCTCGACGTCTCCAACGCCGAGGACTGCGAAGCGTTCGTGAAGTGGGCCGACGACACGCTCGGCGGCGTCAACGCGCTCGTCAACAACGCCGGCATCATCCGCGACGGTCTGCTCGTCAAGCGCGACAGGAAGACCGGCGAGATCACGACGCTGTCCACCGAGGACTGGAACGCCGTCATCGGCGTGAACCTGAGCGGCGCGACCTTCATGTCGCGCGAGCTCGTGCGACGCATGGCCGAGCGCGAGACGCGCCCGGGCGTCATCGTCAACATCTCGAGCGTGTCGCGCCACGGCAACCGCGGGCAGTCGAACTACGTCGCCGCCAAGAGCGCCCTGGCCGCCAACACGGTGACCTGGGCGCGCGAGTTCGCCAAGTTCGGCGTCCGCGTCGGCGCCATCGCTCCGGGCATGATCGAGACGCCCATGACCCAGGGCATGAACCAGAAGGCCCGCGACGCCCTGGTCGCCGCCATCCCGGTCGGGCGCATCGGCGTCCCCGAGGACATCTGGCTCGCCGTGCGCTTTGCCCTGGAGTGCGACTACTTCAACGGCCGCTGCCTGGACGTCGACGGCGGCCTGGTGATGTAGGGAACCCCGCGCGGGGAGCCCGGCGCACAGTGCATCCGCGCCGCCACGACACGCCGATTTGGCGGCGCGTCGCGGCGGCGCTATGCGCTGTCCATGCAGACAGGCCAGCGCGTCGTGGTGCGGGAATACGGGGAAACTCCGCTGGATGCCGTCGAGCACTATCTCGAGCTGGTCGAGCAGCCACCGCCGGATCCGGCGGACCTCGGCTCGCACGACATCGTGGTCGACGTGAAGAGCGCGGCTGTGGGCTGGGTCGACCTCTTGATGCTGAGCGGGCAGTACCAGCACATGGTCGATCCGCCGTACACGCCGGGGCTCGAGTACGCGGGCGAGATCGTGTGGACGGGAGCAGAGGTGAGCCGCGTGGCGGTGGGGGACCGGGTGATGGCGGACGGCTTCCACGTCGGGCCGCGCTCGCTGGGCGCGTACCAGAAGTGGGGCGGCTTCGCGTCGTATGCGGTCGCGCCGGAGGACGGCGTGATCCCGCTCACGGCACGGTTGTCTTTCGATCAGGGCGCGAGCCTGCTGGGCAACTACGAGACGGCGTATCACGCGCTGATCCATCGCGGGCGGCTGCAGAAGGGTGAGACTGTGCTGATCCACGGCGCGTCGGGCTCGACGGGCCTGGCCGCGGTGCACGTCGCCAAGCTGGTGGGCGCCAAGGTGATCGCGACGGGACGCTCGCCGGAAAAACTCGCTGTGGTGGAAGCACAAGGCGCCGACCACGTGATCCACACGGCGGACGAGAGCGGCGGCGTCCGCCGCTTCCGCGACGAGGTGAAGGCGCTGACCGGCGGGGAGGGCGTCGATGTCGTGTACGACAGCGTCGGCGGCGACATCTCGCTGGAGAGCCTGCGCTGCGTGCGCTTCGGAGCGCGCTTCGTGATCGTCGGCTGGGCCGCGACGCCGTTCGTGGCGCGCGGCAAAGGACAGCGGGGCGCGCCCAACGCCAACGTGCTGCCGACCAACCTGATCATGATGAAGTCGCTCGACGTGCTCGGCAGCCCTGCCGCCATCTCCGCCCACCGCGACCCCGCCATGCGCCAGAAGCGGCTCGCGACCATCCTCGACTGGGCCGAGCAGGGCCGCATCACGCCGCACGTCGCCGAGGTGTTTCCGCTCTCGCGCATCAAAGACGCGATGCGCGAGAAGTGGCAGAGCCGCTTCGTCGGCACGACGGTCGTGCATCCCGGCGCGTAGCGGGGATCCGCGCACCAGCAGGCCGATCAGAACCGGAACCCGCCGTCCCCTTCTGCACTCGCCAGCCAGAGGAGAGCCGTGTTCGACTGGCGGCGGACGCCGAGGGCGCTGCCGCGCAGGGCGAGCTCGAAAAACAGCGCATCACCGACGCCGAGGCGGGCGGCAACGCCCACGCTGCCGCCCGCCGCCACCGCGCGGTAGTCCTGGTCGACCGGGTAGCCCAGCGGCCCCACCAGGCCCGCGTCACGGCGGCGCAGATCCTCGTCGATGAACATCAGCGTGGGGCCGAGCCCCACGCGCAGCTCGAACGGCGAGAGACTGACGACGCGGTCGAGCTCCAGCGTGCTGTCCAGGCTCACGACGCGCACCTGGTTCGCGCCTTCAACGTGTCGGCCCATCGAGCCTGCCATGCGCAGGCCAAGCGCGAAGTCGCCGATTCGCCTGGACGCCCCGACGCCGAGGCGGGGCATCAGAGGGTCGAGCGTGCCCGTCACCGCGCCGGCGGAGACGAACACGTCGTTCGGACTGAGCACGAGCGTGCCGCCCTTGGCCGCGAGCTCCTCGATCGCGACGGGGCGGAAGTCCGCGTTGTGCAGCGTGCGCTTCTCGTGGCTTCCGAGGCTCAGGCGGACCGCCGCCGCGCCGGCCGCGCCGCGACGCTGGACCACGTACTGCCCCGGCGGCAGCGACACCACGGCGGGATGTGAGGGCACGGCCCAGAGCTCCGCGGCCACGGTCTTCGAGCCAGTCGCGTACACTAGGAAGTGCGTGTCGTGAGCGGGAGGCAGGGTCAGCGTGGCCGCCCGGCGGCTTTCGTAGGTGAGCACCAGCGGCGCGCTCTGGGCGAGCTCGTACGTCGCGGCCGGGCGCTGCAGCACGCCCGAGCCGCGCGCCGAGCGGTACAGCGTCTGGTGGTAGGCGAAGGACCACGCCTCGCTCAGCGTGACCCGGTGGTCGCGGTTCTCGTCGGCAGCGCCTCTCAAACCGTTGACGAAGAAGTGCGTGAACACGGCGCCGGACAGGGCGTCGGATTCCTGGGCGGCCTCGCCGTCAGCCGTCGCGTACAACCACACCGAGCCGGTCGCAGAGGGCGGGTTCACGGCGATCGAGAAGGGCGCGGCGGCGGAGACGCCCTTCTTCCGCATCGGATCCGCCGTGCGACAGGCATCGACAATGACCAGCCGAAGGCCGGCGGGGATCTGCTGGACGCGACGCCGGACCTCGCCCAGGGGCACGGCTTCGCCCTGGAGGTCGAGGTGGGCGCGGTCGCCGTGCCCGCTGAAGTAGAAGATCAGCGTGACCTCGTCCGGCGGGTGCGTGCGTGCCGCGGCGCGGGCCCGATCGAGCGCAGCGAACAGGCTCTGCTTGGTGGCGTTCCGCACCAGGAAGGCGCGGCTCGCATCGACGCGCCCCTGGCTCACGAACACGTTGCGGACGCGCTCGGCGTCCTGGTTGGCGTGCTTGAGCACTCCCTGCTCGCTGAGCCCGTGCGACTCGCCGGCAGCGACCAGCACGCGGATCGGCGCCGCTCCGGCACTCGCGGCCCAAAGGCAGACGGCCACGGCGGCGAACAGAGCTTTCAAGTGGGACATCGGAGGCTTGCGGTCGCAGGCGCCGCGGGTCAGGGGCGGGAAGCATAGCTCAGGGGCAGCGCTGTCACGCCCGAGAGCTGGCCGGTGGCCTGGGCGGCCCTGACCGCGTCCGGGCTGCCCACGATGACCCAGCCCGTGGTGGGTTCCGCGTCGAACTGCGCGGCCTTCTCGGAATAGTGAGTGCCCGCGTCGAGCTCGGCCGGCAGCAGCAGCGGCACGTAGTGGTGGTCGCGCGTGAGCACGCCGGCGGCGATAGGCGTGGACCGGGCAACGCTGACCTCGACGCGCAACCGGTCTCCGGCGCGCACGACCACCGGCCCCGTGAAGCGGTGCTGCTCGCCCGCGTGCTCGACGACCACCGCGACCTGGGGCGGGCCCTTGAAGCGCAGGCCGCCGCCTGACGGAGCCGTCGCCGGCAAGACCGCAGATGTCCCGTCCCCGGCCGGCGGCGGCTTCCGTCCTATGAAGAGCATCACGGCTGCGGCGACCAGCAGAGGCGCCGCGACGATGGACGCCCAGCGCAGATAGCGGACGTTGGAGCCCGCCGGCTGCGCCTCGCGAAGCCGTTCGAGCCCGCGCTCCCGCTCCGGGCTCGAGCGCCACGCCCCGAGCTCCTCGCGGAGCGCATCCAGGTACTCGCGGCAGGCTTCGCAGTCGGCGACGTGCGCCTCGGCGTCGGGATCGGGATCGCCCGCGGCAAGCGCCTCCAGGCGGTGGCTGGGCGGATGCTCTGTCATGGCGCCGCCTCGGGACTGGACTTGGGGGAAAGGAAAGCGCGCGCGGACTCGCGGATGGCCTGCAGGCGCTTGTTGACCGTAACGCGGGAGTAGCCGACCTCTTCTCCGATCTGGCTCTGGCTCATGCCGTCGATGAACGACAGGATCGCGATGCGCTGGTCGACCTCGCCGAGTGTCCCGAGCGCTTTCAGCACGCTGTCGCGGGCTTCGATGTCGACATTGGGGTGCTCGGCGCGGCGGGCGGCAGGATCGTCGAGCGCCGCGGCAGTGCGAAGACGCTTGCCGCGGCGCAGTTGATCGATGCTCGAGCGGTCGACGACGGCGTGGAGCCAGCGCAATGGATGGTCGGCATTCCGGTATCCGGCTCCGCTCTTCATCAGCTTGACCAGTGCTTCGTGCACGGCATCCTCCGCCAGCGAGGCGTCGCGCGTGATGAGCCACGCGCGACGCCTGAGGAAGCAGCCGTATCGCTCGTAGATGCGACCGACTTCTTCACGGCTGAGCCCGGTTTCCGTCAAGCAGCACCACTCCGGGTTCTACGGGCAGGGCCATCCGGTGGGGGAAGTGCCGGGCTGCTTCGAGTACACCGTCTCCACTAGCGTGTACTGCTTGTCGCACGGCTTATCGACGACGAGCGTCTGCTCGTTGTAGATGTACTGATCGGGGTTGGTCGGGTCGCACTGGAGGTTGGGATCGTCCGGCGCGGGGTAGGCGCCGTTCGGGCCGATGGTTCCGGCGGGAGCCACCTTGCCGGCACCTCCGCCGGACTCCGTCATGCCGTTCGCGCACATGTACATCTGTGCTTCGGGCGAGTCGTCCTCGGTCAGGAGGAGCCCGGTCGAGATCGGATCCCACACGAAGCCGTTGGTCTTCTCGTCGGGCGTGAGGATGTTGAAGCCGAGGCGCGGCACCACGCCGTTCTCGTCCTTCATCTTGTCGAAGCCGTTCGGCGCCGACTTGATGAACACGAGCTGATGGGTCTTGTCGATCCCGACGACGTGGTCGATGGCCTTCGTCGAGCTCTCGTCGAGCAGGTCGAGCTTGCCGTTCTTGTTGAGGTCCTGGTAGGCGACGAACCCGCCGATGGCCACCTCGGCGCCTCCGATGTCCTTCGTAGGCACGATGAAGCCAGCCGGCGGCGCGCTCTTCAAAGGAATGCTGAACGCTGCCGGGAACTCTGCCTTCACCGGCACGTCCACTGCGAGCGCGTGGGCCTGGCCGTTTTCCCAGATGACAGCAACGTGCACGCCAGCGCCGCCCAGGGCCCCCGACTGGCTCTGGACCGAGCCGTGCAGCGTGACGAGGGTGGACTGGCCGCCTTCGTGGTCGGGAAGGCCGCCGCAGGCGGTGGCGGTAGCGAGCGTGAGCGCGGTGCAAGCAATAGCCAGGCGTTTCATGGGGTGATCCTCCAGGTCGAAGCAGCGCGGGGCTTTGGCCCGCGCCTTGGTGTCATGCAGGAGACGCTCGACCCCGCCCCGAGTGTAAACCTCCTGGGGAAAAAGTTCCGGCACGTCGCCGTTCGCCGTCAGCTGCCGCCCCGGGACGCCACGAGCAGACAGGCCCTCAGCGGCACATCGCAACCGAAGCCTCGACGGCGGCCTCCATCGCCTCGAAAAGCTTGTCGTCGTGCTTGCCCAGGGCGGGTCCGAGCCGCTGCAGGCTGGAGAACCCTTCCCTTGCGCGCGCGATCGCGCTGGCCTCCGCGTCGAGCTGTTCGGCGATCTGTTCCGCGAAACGCTTCATCGCGGCGTCGAGCGAGTCATCCAGCGCATCGAAGATCGTCTGGTACACGACCCCGCCCGAATCGTACAGGCGATCGGCAATCCGGCGCTCGGCTTCACCGATGGCAACGTCGAGCGACATGCCCGCCTGCCGCTTCAGCCGGGTCGCCGCGCGGATCATTGCCGCGAATGCGCCGATCGAGAGCCCTACGAGCGCGCCCACGGCCATATCGATCCGGGCGTCGGCGAGCACCCCCGACAGCGTCGGGGCAATCAGACGACCGGCGACCGCGCCGATCACGGCCCCTGCAACCGACGCCGCCAACCGGACACGCCCGAGCCTGCTCGCCGCCGTCTCGACTGCGCCCAGCACGATGGCCTGCGTGGTGCTGTCGTCGCTGGCTTCCAGCCGCGGAATCAAGCTCTGCGATCCGCGCACGTCGGGAAGGGCCCGGTAGCGGCGACGGAGCTCCGCAAACAACTCCTGCGCCATGGTGGTCACGCGTTGCTCGATCGAGGATTCGAGGGTCTTCTCTGCCGCCGTCCAGGCAGCAGGCAACCCGGCGTCCAGCTCGGTCTGCATCTGCCGCGCGGCATCCAACACCTCCCGCCGGCTGTGGGCGAGGGAGAGCACGTTCCGGCAATTGACGCGAAGTGCCTCGAGCGCGCCATGCGCCGTATCCGACGCTTCGCGCAGCGCCCCCGAGCGTGCCTCCGCGATGCGCGGTTCGGCCTCGGCGAGGGCGTCCATCTGGAACGCCTCCGGCGGCGGCGCCCGGTGCGTCTCGAGCTCCTCGACACGTTCGCCGTACTTGGCGAGGGCGGCTTCCCGCACTGCGCCGAGCCCGGCAATGGCGTTCTGGATCGCCTTGGTGGCCCACGAGCCCACGACGATCGCGCGCTCTTGGTGCAACAAGTGGAACAGTTTGTCGACTTCGCTCTTGAAGCGCCGCGCCAGCCCGCTGTCACCGTCCTCCAACGCGGCCCGAGCGGCGGTCGCCAGACTGAACACCTCCTCGGGCGCGCGCTCGATCTCGCCGGCGAAGCGCAGAGTGCCGGCGCGCCTCGCCTTCTCCACTTCCGCCCACGGCTGGGGATTGCGTCGGCGCGCGGCCTCCATGAACACGCGGTCCATCTTCGTCAGGACCAGGAAGACGTGAGGCACGACCTCGCGCAGCTGCTGCAGGAAGCGCTTGGTAGCGCTGCCGACGGGGCGTTCGAGGTCCGAGGCCAGCACGCAGGCGTCGGCGCGCTCGCGGACCAGGCTCCAGATTCGAGCACTATCTCCAGGCGCGCCCTCCGTGAGCTCCGGGATGTCGACCAGCGCGATGTCTTCCGGAAGCAGGCTCGCAGGGAAATCGATCTCCAGCTCTCTCAGCTGCCTGCCGCCGCCCGCCCGGGCCAGCACCTCGATCCGGCCTACGAACTGCGCTCGGCGCTCCTGGATATGGAGGTCAAGTGCCGCGCGAGCGTTGTCGAGCGCCGCGCGCGCTCGCTCCAGATTCGCCGAGCCCCGCGCACGCGCATCCTCGGCGTCGCTCGCTTCGGCGCGGCTCGCTTCGGCCGCGGCGCCGAGCGGCTCCAGCTCCGCCTCGAGTAACTGACACGCCTGCTCGTTGTCCTCCACGCGCTTCTTCATGCTCTCGAACGCGGCCAGAGCCGCGTCGCGCTCGCGAACCCCCTCTGCGTGGCGGCGCCAGCGGCTGGCGAAAAGCAGGGCGAACAGCGCACGCCACAGCCACAACCAGATCGCCCACCAGGCAAATCGCTCGCGGAGCGGGGCGGGGACGTTCCCGCCGTTCTCGGCGAGATCGCGGCCCACGCGTTCCACCCTCAGTCCAGCTGCTTCGAGATCGGCGCCCAGCTGGACCGCATCCAGACGTTCTGCCTTCGAAGGTCGCCAGGGCTTCACCCCATGCGTCCGCGGCGCGCCGGCTTTCTGCCGTCGCGCGCTCGATGTTCGACTCCAACGTCGCAGCGCTCGCCTGGGCCTGCTCCAGCGCCTCGGCGGCCGCCTCGATCGCCTTGTCGAGCTCCACGCGCCGATCGGGAACCTCGCTGGAGAACTGCTCGAGCCTGCTATCCGCGAGACGCGCCCGGAAGTCGATCGCGTCGCGGCAGCGCAGCACCACGATCGCCCGCGTGTTTCCGAGCGCCGCACCGAGTGCCGGCTCCCCCAGCAACGCGTCGAGGAACGTGCGCTTGCCCGACCCCGTCGCGCCGACAACGACGACGCTGAGCTCGGTGCGCTCCAGTCGCTGCTCGATGTCGTGTGCGGCGGACTCCACGCCGGCCGTCACTTCATCGCCCAGGAGCTCGCCGTGCTGCATCAGCTCCCGCAGCGTCTCGACCGCAGCGCTGACTTCGACAATCAGTGCGTCGCCGTAGACCCGGTGCGAGGACGGAGGGCGCGACTGGGACGACGCCGCAACTTGTAGCGATGCATCGGGCGAGTCCGCCCCCGGGACAGTAGCCCCCAACGCCATGACCGACAGGGTAGACCCACCAGCAGACGGATGGCGGCTTTGAATTCGAGGCACGGCGCATGACGCGCCGCGCGACGCGGAGTTGGCTGAAACGTAGGCACTTCCACCACATTCACGTCAGCCGCGGCGGGCACCTGGAGGCGCTGGAGCTCGTCGGCGGACGGACAGCGTGCTCTCGCACTGGCGCTTGCCTCGTCGGGATTCACGCCGGAGCGGGCAGCACCAGGAGCGAGCACGGGATGCGCCGCATGACGCGCTCGGCGGTGCCGCCGAGCAGCACGCGGCGCAGGCCGGTGCGGCCGCTGCGGCCGACCACCATCAGGTCGTACTCCTCGTCGTCGGCATGCGAGAGGAGCACCTCGGCGGGCAGCCCCCACTCGTAAAGGCGGGTCGGCTCGACGCCGCCGAGCTCGCGTTCTTCGATGAACGCGTCCAGCTCCTGCTCGCGCTGCTCGCGATAGGCGGCAATCTCGCTCTCGATCTCGTGCTTGCTCATGCCCATCGGGTTGAAGTCGGGGCCGTGCAGCGCGCTGATCACCGTGAGCTTGCCGTCGAAGCGCTGACACACGCTGGCCGCGGCGGCGAGCGCGACGCCCGAGGCGGCGGACCCGTCCACGCCGCAAAGTACGTCGAGCAGCGGCTCGTCCGGCTTCGGCTTGGCCACCCAGACGGGCTCCGCCGCGTGGCGCACTACGGACTCGGCAGTGCTGCCGATGAAGCGCCGTTCGATCCGCGACGCGTCCCCCGCTCCGATCATGACCAGCGAAGGGCGCATGCGGTCGGCGACGGTCACGATGACCTCGGCGGGATTGCCGCGCAGCACCGCTTCGGCGCGCGCGCGGATCCCGCTCTCCTCCAACCTGTTGGCCCAGCTCTCCAGTCGTTCCTGCTCCTGCTTCTCCACGAGGCCGGAAGAGAGCCAATCCTTCCAGAAGCCAGGCAGCGCGTGGACCAACACCACCTCGGCGTCGTAGCGACGCGCAACCTGCTCGAGCTCGGGCAGAGCCGCCTTGGCGGCCTCACCGAAGTCGGTGGCGAAGAGAATCGAGCGCACCTCGAACATGCGCTGCGATTCTTGTCACAACCGGAGCACGCCCGCAGGCCGGCGTTATGCTGGTCACCGATGGCACGGAAGAGCGCCGGTCTTCTGCTGTACCGGCTCCGCGAAGGGCAGCCCGAGGTGCTGCTGGTGCACCCGGGCGGCCCCTTCTGGAAGAACAAGGACGAGGGCGCATGGTCGATCCCCAAGGGGGAGGTCGAGCCGCACGAGGACCTGCTTGAAGCGGCGCTGCGCGAATTCGCTGAAGAAACGGGAGTCCGACCAGAAGGTCCGTTCGTTCCGCTCGACCCCGTGCAGCAGAAGGGCGGCAAGGTCGTCCACGCCTGGGCGGTCGAAGGCGATCTCGATCCAGGGGAGCTGACGAGCAACACGTTCGAGCTCGATTGGCCGCCCCGCTCGGGCCGGAGACAGCGCTTCCCCGAGGTCGACCGCGCCGCGTTCTTCGCGCCCGACGAGGCCGGCCGACGCATCAATCCGGGGCAGGCCCCCCTGGTCGAGCAACTGCAGCGGCGCTTAGCACACAAGTAGTTGACATCTATACATAAATTCCTTTTTTCAAAATTCCGGACCCAAGCGGAATACCCCCCCACAGGCGAGGGTTGAGCCGGGTGAGAGCGAAGGAGGCATCGGGAAGCTCATCGAAGGACTGTATCGACGTTTCTTGCTGTGGCTCTCGCGCGCCGCTCCCGCGCGCCTCTCCTCCCCGAGCCACCCCAGCAGCAAGAGTGTCCAACCAAAAAAAAGGACACCGCGAGCAACGTGTGGGTAGGCCGGCGCGTCCTGCGCCCCGGCAAATGAAACGTCGATCGCCCCCCGGCATCCGCCGGGGGGCATTTTTTTGTCCGCAATCCTACGTAGGCGTGGCTAGTCCCACTGGATGCGTAGATGGCGGACGCGGCCGCCGCGATCGCGGGTCTGGTCCGCGAAGAACAGCTCGCGACCGAGCAGCACCGGGAACACGGACTCGCCGGCTGGGCCCGTCAGCCCCGTGAGCCGGGACAGGCGTGGAGCACCAGCGCCAGGGTGCCACTCGAACGCCTGGAGCACCGCGTGACGGCCCACGTCGACACCCACCACGACGCCGCACATCGCCTCGCGGCAGCTGAGGCCGACCGACGTGGGTGAACCGCCGTCGCCAGGAATGATCGCCGGGGGCGCCACGAAGCGTCCATCCGCATCCAGCTGGCCGATCCGGATGCCGGGGCTGTCACTGGCAAGCGGGTTTTCCGGGCGCGCCTCGACCCAGGCCACCACGGCGCCTTTCCCGAAGGGCGCGAGCACCGGCGAGTGCGAGTGCGGACGCGTGGCCATCAGCCGCTGCTCGGGCGCCAGGGGCTTGCCATTGGCGTTGTCGACACGTGCCAGGTAGATGTCCGCCCAGCCAGGCTCGGCGCTGTCCCGCGTATCGGCCCACGCCAGAAGCGTGTGGTCGCCCCGGCGCAACATGCTCAGGCCTGTCGCTCCGCCGGTCACGCTGGTCACGCGCTGCTCGGGCGCTACGCGCTTCAGCGCGCGATTCACTTTCGTGACGTAGACCTCGGGGTCCCCCGTGCGCTCGTCTACCCAACCGACCAGCCAGCCGTCGCCCACGTAGGCGGTCGCCACGTCGCTGACCTCGCCCTTGTGGTGCGTGAGCGCGTGCTGCACCTGCTTCCTGCCGTCCACACCGACGCGCGTGACGAAAATCTGGGGCTGCTTGTTGTCCATCGCCGCCCAGGCGAGCAGGGCCTCGTTCTTCGATGGGTCGCCGGCCGAAAGCGAGACGCCGCCGAGCGACCGCGCACGGAGCGAGATCGTCTGCGGCTCGCCGGCTGGCTTGCCATCGGGAAACGCGCGCACCTGCAGCAGCGCTCGCGTCGGATCGTAGCGGCCGTCGGGCGCCGGATGCTTGAGGCGTTTGTAGGGCGTAGTGGGGTCGAAGTAGGTGACCCAGGCAGCGAGCGTGGTGGTGGCCACCCGGGTCGCGGAGACGTCGGCAAGCGGCGCCAGCTCGGCCACGGCGGAGTTCGACAGCGCGAAGGGCGGAGCCGGAGGAGTGACGTGATGACCGGGCGGGGTCCAGTCGCCCGTGTGCGCGGCTAGATCCACGGCATAGATGGGCGCGGGCGATTTCGAGAGCGCGGCCAACGCGGTGCAACCGTGACTGCGACAGGTCAGCCCCCATGCCAGGGAAACGCCGGCACCGCCGAGAGCGGACAGCCGCGCGGGCTCGGCGCCCACCACGTGCAGGGTGCGGTTGAATTCGACGAACGTGGGCAGGTTGTCGGCATCCTGGCAATCGTCGCCCTTGTGGCAGGCGGGCGCGAGCGTCAGTGCTGCCACTCCAGCGCGGGTCGCCCGCATCTCCGGCACGCTGCCGTCCTCGGCAGCCATGAGCAGCACGCCGCGGTTCGCGCCGAGCTTCGCGTCGGCGCTCACGGCGGCCAGCTTGATCGCGCGGCCGTGGTCCGGTCGCTCGTTGAGATTTTCCCAGGCGATGTACGCCGGTCCGTGACCCTGGAATGGACGGACCAGCCGCACCAGCGCCTGCTCGCCGACCCGCCGCGTCCCCGGGGCGGGCGGGTGGACGACCTTGCCGGACGCGCCGATGCTCGCGAGATAGATGCGCGGCTCGAGATCGCGCTCGTCCGACCAGGCCAGGAGCAGGGAGCCGTCGACGCGCGTCATGTCCAGGTCGAGCCCGGCAGTCGGCAACTTGCTGACGACCAGCGGTTTGCCCGGCTTGCCGGCGGGATCGAGGAAGACCACCTCGACCGGACCGGTGGCGGTGTGGCCCTTGTCGGCCATGACAGCGGCGAGCGCGGCGCCGCCGTTGACGGGCACGGCCTGCCACGCTCGCGCATTTTCGAGCACGGTGTGCACGGCTCCGACCATTTCGCCAGCAGGGCCGAGCTCGACTGCGTGCACGTCCGCTCTATCGCCGTGCTGGACCGCCCACATCGCCAGCGTGCCGCGGGAAGTGGGGACCGCGTCGACCCAGAGCACGTCTCCCGCAGGTTCGGCGAGCGCGGTCGGGCCTCCGCTGAGCTCGCCGCGCACGCCGAGCACCATCGCTTCCACCTGCTGGCTGCCGAAGCCGCGCCGCGTGCTCACGACGACAAAGCCCGGCTGGCCGAGCCTTGCCGGCTTGCCCGCGGGCGCCGCCTTTTGTGGGCCTCCGGCCGGCTTGACCGCGACCAGACCGATCTGGCCGGGAGCATCGGTGAGCGCCAGCGGCTTGCTTGGCGTTGCCGTGTGGGTGCCCAGCGAAACGGTAAACCAACGGCGCGACTTGCCCTTGCCAGGGACCTCCGCCCACACGGCGATCGTGCTGCCTGGACGCTCGCCGACGTAGGGACCGTACGTGCCGGACGGAACCTCCGCGAGCTTCACCGACGGCAGGGCCGCCGGCTTCGCGGTCGCGCCGGCATCGCCTACGGCCGCCGACGCGGCCGGATGTGGGTGCGGATGCGCAAGAGGCGCCTGGGAGGCGGGCGAGCAACCGATCGCGACGAGCGCGACGAAACAGAAGCGTCGGAGCACGGGCACCGGAACCTGCCAAAGCCGGAGGCCTCGCGCAACCAGACGCCCTCCGCGCGCCCACGGCCGGGTCGACAGAATGCAAAATGCGGCCGGAAGAGCCCGTCGAGCCCTGGAAAACCGCGACGTCCGCCACCGGACACGTGCGGATTGCCTTCGGCGAAAAGCATGGTCACGGTCCGCTACCATGGAGAGAGATCTTCTAGGGGCGGACCTGGAGCGACTGTTCGATCTCGCCGAGTTGATGCAACTCGGCCGCTGGGTGCTCGGCGTCGAACCGGACGAGGTCGGCGGCCACGGCGCACGGGGCTCTTTCGCGGCGGCTCTGGCGAAGCGCTGCGCGGCCGAGGACGCAACCGCAGCGTTGTGCGACGCCGTCCTCGCCTTGCGCCAGGGCACGGACCCGGCGATCGCGCGCCTGCGCGACGGCGGGGCGGAGGGACGGCTCCTCGAGGCGGGGGACAAGCTCGGGCCCTACACCATCGAGCGCAGCCTGGGGCAGGGCGCGCTCGGCACCGTCTACGTTGCACATCGGGGTGACGACGCCGTCCGCATCAAGCTGCTCCACAGACACTGCACGCGCGACCGCAGCGCGGTGCAGCGTTTCCTCGCGTTGAACCGGCGCCTCGAGGCGAGAGGGCATGTTGGACTTCCAACCCGGTTCGAGTCGCTCGCGTTCAACGGCCGGATTGCGCTCGTCCAGGCCTACGTCGAAGGGGAAACTCTCGACGCTCGCCTGCCGCGCACGGGGCCGGCGCGCCTGCGCGAGCTGTGGGCGGTCCTGCGCGGCACGCTGGAGGCACTCGCATCGCTTCACAATCGACGCATCGTCCACGGCGACCTCGCGCTCTCGAATGTGCTGGTCGAGCCCGACGGCGACAGCAAGCGCGTGCTACTGCTCGACGCCGGCTCGGACTTCCTGCGGGCGCATCTACCGCCCGCAGAAGCGCGCCGCGCAGCCCCCGAGCTGCTGCGCGGCGAGACGCCGACGCCCCGCACCGATGTGTACGCCTTCGGCACGCTTCTGTACGAGCTGATGAGCGGGCACGCGGTCTTCCCGGGAAACAACGGACAGGAAGCCTGGCTGCTGCCGCTGACCCACGATGCCGATCCTCTAAGCTTCCACGCGCCCCGCGGCTTTGTCACCGGCGAGCTCGACGAGTTCGTGATGGGCCTTCTGGACAAGGATCCGTCGCACCGACCTGCAGACGCAGGCGTGGCACTGGAGGTACTCGAAGCGCTGGTGGAGCTGTCGGTCCGGCGCGACAGTCTGCTACCCGAAGCCGAGCTCGATCATCGCGCACAGGCATTGCTCGAGGCTCCCGACGACGAGGTCCGCGCCGCCACACTGGAAGCGGCGGTGGACCAGGGCGCCGACCCGAGACGCATTGGCGACGCGCTGCGGATGGCGGCCGACGAGCTCGAGCAGCGCCCCGAGGCGCTGGAAGCAAGAAAGCGGCTTCTGTATCGCGCGGCCGCGCTCTTCGAGCGCGCCGCCGCCGACCTCGACGCCGCGGAGCGCACGTACCAGACACTGCTGCTCATCGACCCGGCCGACGAGATCGCCTCGGCGCACCTGGAACGGATCTACCGTCGCCTCGGCAAGCACGACCGCCTGGTGGAGACGCTGCTCGTCCGGGCCGAGCAGAGCCCAGGCGCTCGCGAGCGCGCCGCCGCGTTCGCTCGCATGGGCAACCTGCTCGCCGTCGAGCTGGACGACGCCGAACAGGCGCTGATCGCCTACACCCACGCGCTCTGCGCAGACCCCACGGAAAGCGACTTTGCCGAGCAGATCGAGCGGCTCGCGGGGGCGGACATGCAGGCGTGGACCGACGTCCAGGCGAGCTGCTCGGAGGCCATCGCCGACGACGCCAGCGCGGAACAGAAAAGCCGGCTTCTGGGCTACATGGGGCGCTGGTACGCGTCCCGGCTGAAGCGGCCCGATCTCGCCGTGCAGTGCTACCAGACGGTGCTCGAGGCGGACCCCGCCAACGACCTCGCGCTCAGGGAGATGGCGTCGCTGTACCGGGAGGCGAGACTGTGGCGGGAGCTCGTCGGTGTGCTCGTGCTGCGCGCCGACGCGGCCGTCACACCGTCACTCGGCCGCGAGCTCCGTGCCGAGGCCGCGGAGATCTACGCCGCGCGGCTCGATGACGCTACCGCGGCGAAACGTCTGTACGAGCAGGTCCTATCGGAGGATCCCGCGCACGAGCATGCGACGCGCGGTCTGGCGGAGCTGCTCCGACGCGAAGGCGATCTGCGGGCGTGCATCGCGATCCTCGAGCGACGTGCGGCCGCGCTCAGGAGCGACGCGCGGCGCGAGCTGCTCCTCGAGATCGCCGGCATCGAGGAACACGCCCTGGCCGATGCCGAGGCGGCCGCGCGCCGCTACGGCAACGTGCTGGTGGAGTCGCCGGAGGACCTGGACGCGCTCAGCGGACTGGAACGCATCTACGTCCGGCTCGGCCGCTATCCGGAGCTGGTCGACAACCTGCACCGGCAGCTCGCGCTTGCTGTCGTTCCCGCGCAGAAAACCCTGCTGCTCGAGCGCATCGCCGCCATCTACGCGGAGGAGTTCCTCGATCGCGCGATGGCGACCGACACGCTGGAAAAGGCGCTGGAGCTCGACCCCAAACGGGAAAGCACGCTCCAGACCCTCGCCGAGCACTACCGTGCCCTGGAACGCTGGCAGGATCTCATCCGCATCCTCGAACGGCAGCTCGAGCTCGAGCTCGCTCGCGCGGCGCGGATCGAGAAACTGACGACGCTCGCGGAAATCTACGGAAACCGCCTCGGCCAGCCCGAGCCCGCGCTCGCACGCTGGGACACCGTTCTCGAGCTGGATCCGGGCCACGACATCGCGCTCGGCCAGGTCGCGCGGCTGCGCACCACACTCGGCGACCAGGAGCACGCGCTCGTCGCGATCGAGACGATGGCCGCCAGGGCGACCGCGCCCGACGAGAAGGCCCGGCACTTTGCCGAGGCGGCGCGTCTGCTGGAAGAGCGCGGCGAAATCGACGCCGCCATCGAACGCTACAAGCGCGCACTGGAAGCGACTCCGCGCGACGCGGCGCTTCTCGACCGGCTCTCGGCAGCACATCTGGCGCAGGGCGACACCGCAGCCGCCATGTCGGTCCTCGAGCGCCGTATCGAGCACGCGGACAGCGACTGGGCGCGCGCTCGCGTCTGCGCCGAGCTCGCATGGCTGGCTCGCGATCGAGTCGGCGACCCCGAGCTCGCGAGGAAGACTGCGCGACGCGCGATCGGCTACGATCCCGACAACGCCGCTGCGCTCGCGCTGCTGGCCGACATGGCGTACGAGGCGGACGATTTCGAACAGGCCACCGATCTGTACCGCAAGGCGGGAGGTCAGAGCGAAGACCCCGCCGTGCTCGCCCGTTATGCCGACGCACTGTCGAAGCTCGGCGAAAACGAGGAGGCGCTCGCAGTCGCCGAACGCTGGCTGGCGCTCGCACCCGACAACGTCGACGCCGTGCACCACGGGGCCGAGCTGGCGTTCGAGTGCGGCGTGTGGAAGCGGGCGGCCGAGCTCGCGTTGACCTGGCACGACCGCGTCGATTCGCGCGAGCAGTTCGCCGACCGCGGCGAAGCGCTATACTTGCTCGGCGAATCCCGGCGACGGCTCGGCGACGGCGACGGCGCCCGGGAGGCCCTGCAGCGGGCCGCCCGCCTTCTGCCCGACGACGCGCGACCGCTCGCTGCCGTGGCGCACATCCACGAGGACCGGGAGGAATGGCACGAGCTGGAGCGCACGCTCGAGCGCAATCTGGATCGCGTGGAGCCGGACTCGCGGCTCGAGCTCTACATGAAGCTCGGCGAGATCGCGAGCGTGCGTCTCGGCGACGCCGACGCGGCGGCGCGTCGCTATCTCGCCGCACTCGCGGAGCATCCGAAGGAGCGACGGGTCCTGCTCAAGCTGCTGGAGCTCTACAGCGCGGGCAAGGACTGGACGAGACTCGTCAACGTCATCCTGGAGATCGCCGAGCTGGTCGCCGACGAGGGACAGCAGGCCAAGTACCTCCACACAGCGGCCCGCGTCGCGGCGCAGGAGCTCGACGACAAGAAGCGCGCGGTCGAGCTGCTCGAGCGCGCGCTGGCGCTCGACCCGGCGCTGCCGGACGCCGCCACCGAAGCCGTCGAGCTCTACCAGTCCCTCGGCGACGAGGACGCCGCGGTGCGCGTCCTCGAGCTCCGGCTGCGCGCCGTGTCGGCGGACGGCGACCGGAAGCAGGCGCTCGCGATCCTCGATCAACTGGCGGATCTGCACCTGTCGCAACTCCGCATCGAGGAGGCGATCACGGCGACCGAAGCCGCGTTACAGCTCGCTCCCGAAAGCGAGCGCCGCGGCAAGCTCCTGGCCGAGCTCTACGCTTCCGAGCCCACGCGCTATGCATCGCAGGCCGTTCACGCACAGGAGGAGCTCCTGCGCGAGGACCCGTATCGCCCCGAGCCCTACGAGACGCTGCATGCGCTCTACTCGGAGGCGTCGCGACCGGACGGTGTGTGGTGCGTGTGCCAGGCGCTCGTCCTTTTGCACCGTGCCACCCCGCGACAGGAAACCTTCTTCCGCCTCCACCGCCGCCCCGGACCGCTGGCGACGTCGGCGCACGTCACCGACGACGAGTGGTGGGCGCTGCTCATGCATCCCGGCGCCGACCCGCAGGTCACCAGGGTGTTCCGGTTGATCCAACCGTCCATGGTCACGGCGCGCACCAAGGCGTTCGAGAAGTTCGGCTACCACTTCGACCAGCGCGTCGACACCGGGAGCGACGCGCAGGGCCTCGCCCTGGCGCTCGGCAACGCGGCGAGCGTGCTCGGCATGAGCCTGCCACCGATCGTGCACGACCCGTCGCTGGGCGGAGCGATCTCGCTCCTGAGGTCGAATCCGGGTGCCCTCGCCCTCGGCAACGCCGGGATGTCGAGGGATCTGCCGCCAAGGCAGGCGGCTTTCGTGGCCGCAGCGCATCTGTCGTACTTCAGGCCCGGCCTGTACGCGCGCTACCTGATCCCGACCCGCACCGCCCTCAAGGCCTGGCTGCTCGCAGCCCTCAAGCTCATCGCGCCGCGGTTGCCCATCGCTCCCAACCTGGAAGGGCCCACCCAGGAGGCCCACCAGATCCTGGCGCGGGAGATGGTCGGGCCGGCGCGGGACGAGCTGGCAGAACCGGTCTCCGAGCTGTTGCGGCGCGGCGCAACGGTCGATCTGGCGCGCTGGATCAACGCGGTCGATCTGACGGCTGACCGCGCGGGGCTCCTGCTCTCCGACGACCTGGGCGCTGCGCTCGCGCTCGTCAAGAGCTCCAGGGACGAGGCGACATCAGTACCGATAGCGGAACGTCTGAAGCACCTGTACCGCTATGCGGTCAGTAGCGAGTACCTGTCCCTCAGAGCACACCTGCGCGTCGACGTCGGCCGCGGTCCGCTCGAGAACTAGCCGCTCAGAAGCCCTGGGACGGCACGTCTCCCACGCTGCACGATCCGGCGATGTCCCGATAGCGGGCCATCGCCGGCACCAGATTGTCGGGGTCGGCGTAGGTCTGCTGGCTGGCGGTGTAGTGGTCGAGCTCGGAGCCGCGGCGACACGATGACGTGCTTCGCTTTCGGGCGGGCCTTGCGGCGCGCGGCTTTTCGCCGGCTGCCGCGGCGGCGCGGGATCTCGCCGTGCCGGTCAACACCACGGCCAGGGCAATCAACCGGGCGTGGGACCTCGGGCGCATGGCGGCTCCCGATATTGCCCGACCGAAGCGAAAACCTTCATGATCAAGCACAAACCGCACCGCGGGCCGGGCAAACGGCTAGGATGCCGGCGTGACGCTGGCACAGCGCCTGCTGGTCGCGATCGGGATCCTCACGATCGCCACGACAGCCGCGCTCGGTTTCGGAGTGCGCGAAGCCTGGCGGCGCACGGAAGAGCAACGCTTCCGCGAGCAGTTCGAGCTGGTCAAGCAGCGGCTGCAGAAGGAGCTCCGGTCGCAGATGGTGGACCTGCCGGCGCTGATCGATCCGGTCTGCGATCACGATCCGCTGGTGGACAGCGCTCTGGTCGGTCTCAAGCGGGGCGACCTGGACGCGCGGCGGCTCTCACTCAGCCTGCGCGTTCCGGAGCTGATGAAGGCGCTGCGTCTCGACGAGCTGTTGCTGGTCACCAACCGGGGCGAGATCCTGGGCGCAGGCCAGGAAGGGCTGGTGGGCAAGCGGGACCAGAAGCTGCTCGCCCGCATGCGGACACCCGGCGAGACCGCCAGCCTGCGCACCAGCGAATCGCCGCTGGCCGTTGAAGCGCACTGCACGCGCCCGGCCGACCGGAAAGGGCCGTGGGTGGGGCTGTACGCAGCGCGTCACGTGCAGTCGCTCTTCGACGAGATCGGGCGGAGCTACGGCGTCAAGCTGTCGCTGTCGCGGCCGACCGACGACAAGGACGCGATGATCGCGCCGATGAGGCTGCCGGAGCTCGGCGGGATGACGGTAATCGCGAGCCGCTCCCGCGTGCCGCTGCACCGCGCGCTGGAGCAACTGGACTGGACGATCCTGCTGATCGGTGGCGCCGTGTTCGGTGCGGCGCTGCTGGTCGCGATGCTGATGTCGCGCGGCCTGGCGCGGCCCATCGTGAGTCTGTCGCGACAGGCCCGCGCGGTGGTCACGGGCGAACCGAAACCCGTGGAAGGCGGCGGCGGCCGCGAGCTGGAGGAGTTCGCCGATTCCTTCAACAGGGCAATCGCCGATCTGGTAGCGCTCCGCAAACGGCTCGCCGCCACCGAGCGCATCGCCGCGCGGCGCGAGGTGGCCCGGCGCGTCGCCCACGAGATCAAGAACCCGCTGGCTCCCATCCGCGCTGCGGTCGAGACGCTCAGGCGACTGCATGCCCGGGGCGATCCGGCGTTCGAGGAGTACTTCGACGAAGCGACGCGCACGGTGCTGGATGAGGTGGCGCGCATCAGCAACATCGTCACGCAGTTCACACGCTTCGCGCGGCTGCCGCCGCCCGAGCCCGCGCCGATGGACATCGTGGAAACGGTGCGCAAGGTGGTCGGGCTGCATTCGAGCAGCGGCGCGGCGGTGTCGCTCGAGACGCAGAGCTGCCCGACGATCGTCGCGGATCGCGATCAGATCGTGCAGCTCCTGACCAATCTGCTGGTGAACGGCATCGACGCGGCCAGCTCGGCGGACGAGCCGAAGGTGGAGGTCGAGCTCCGCCCCGGCGCACGCGACACGGTGGAGCTCGTGGTCAGGGACAATGGCCCCGGCGTTCCACCGGCAATGCGTGACCGGCTCTTCGAACCGTACGCCACGAGCAAGCCGGAAGGGACGGGCCTGGGGCTGGCCATCGCCGAGCGGATTGCGGTCGAGCATGGCGGCGACATCGTCTACTCGGACACCCCGGGCGGCGGCGCCGTGTTCACGGTCTCGCTGCCGGTCGCGGGGCCGACACTGCTGACCGAAGCGCCTTCGAGCGCGCCGGGCGGTCCAGCTCCGGCGTCCCCGGACCGGCGCGCGAAGGAAGAAAAGCCGCGGGACTCCGTCTAATATCGCAAGCCCCTGGCACGGAAGAGGCATCCGCAACGATGAAAGCCGCAAGCCTGATGACCGCTCTTGCTCTCGCTCTGATGAGCAGCGGCTGCGTCATCACCACCTATGAAGGCCTGCCGCCGCACGCGGCTCCGCCCCTGCTTCCGCCCCCGCCGGGCGCAGCCCCGCCCGCTCCCGCGTCCGCGCAGCGCCACCGGCACGATCCGCGGCGCGCGGCGCCAGCGCGGCCTCGTCCCTGGCCGGCGCAGCCTCGTCAGCCAGCCCGGCCGGCCCAGGTGGGCCCCCGCCAACCCTACGCCCCTGCAACACCGGCCACTCGGCCTGGGCGTCCGGGGCCGGCACGCCCGGGACCGGGAGTTGGCACCCGTCCGCGGCCTGCGCGGCCGGCCCCTCGACCCGGCAACCCAAGGCCCGCGCACCATCCCGCGGGCGCCAAGCCCGTGACGCCCCATCCCGGGCCGGCCCCGCATCCGCACCCCGCGGTGCCGACGCCGACGAAGCCGACGAAGAAGCCCTCCCCCGCCCGTCACGGCACGCCCGACAAGGGCAAGCCGGGCAAGCCGAAACCGCCGCCCGGCCCCGGGATGAAGGGCAAGCCGGACGCGGGCGCCCCCCGCCCCAAGCACAAGGCGGGCAACCCCCGGAAGGCTGACGGGAAGCCCAAGCGCGTCCCGAAAGTGCCGGGCACCTGACGCCCCGGCTGCGTACAAATGCTTGTTCGCCGAGCGGCACGCCAATAGGCTGCCGGCTGAGCGGCGTGCACGCGGAGGCTCGGGCCTGCCGCTTTCGCCGGCAGGCGCGACACGATGAATCGACTCTCCCAGCGACAGCTGATGGGCATAATCGGGATCATCGCGGCGGCCGCCGTGGTGGGGCTCGTGCAGAGGGACTTCCTCGGCTACGCGCTCGGCCTCGGCGTCGCGGCCGCGATCATCCTCTACTTCTCCGGTGAGGAGGCCGCGGCGAGCGGGATCGCTCTGGAGCCGCTCACCGACGCGGTCCGGCGGGCCGCCGACGGCCGGCGCGTGGAAGCCCCCGCCGGAGCCAGCCCGGAAGCGACGCGCTTCTACGAGCAGCTCGGCGAGCTGAGCGACGAGCTGGGCTCGCTCCAGGAGCGCGATCAGGAACGCCTGACGCTCACCTCGAACGCCGCGCAGGCGGTTACCGACTCGCTGCGCTCGCTGACGGAAGGCGTCGCGACCCAACTCGACGCCAGCGAGCAGACCGCGCGCTACATCAAGGAAATGACCTCCGCGCTGCGCGAGATCGCACAGCACGTGGAGGTGCTGGCCGCCAGCGCCGAGGAGTCCAGCTCGAGCATTCTCGAGATGACGGCGACCAACGACGAAGTCGCCGAGAACATCGTCGAGCTCGCAGCGAGCGTGCGCGAGACGGTCGCCTCCATCGAGGAGATGGCGTTCTCCATCAAGGAGGTCGCGAAGAACGTCGACGCGCTCTCGCTCACGGCCGAGGAAACCAGCTCGAGCATGAACCAGATGGACGTGTCCATCGACCAGGTGCAGTCGAACGCCAACGAGACCGCCCGCCTCAGTGAAGAGGTGGCGCAGGACGCCGAGCGCGGCGCGGAAGCCATCCTCAAGACGATTGGCGAGATCTACCGCATCAAGGAGAGCAGCCAGGAGGCCGTCGCGGTCATCTCCAACCTCGGCTCGCGCATCGACGCCATCGGACAGATCCTCAACGTGATCGACGAGGTCGCCGAGCAGACGAACCTGCTGGCGCTGAATGCCGCCATCATCGCCGCGCAGGCCGGCGAGCACGGCAAGGGCTTCGCGGTCGTCGCCGACGAGATCAAGGATCTGGCCGAACGTGCCGGTGCGAGCACCAAGGAGATCGCCGATCTCATCAAGACGATCCAGGCCGAGAGCAAGAACGCCATCCAGGCCGTGGAGCGCGGCGCGCTCAACGTCGACCGCGGCGTCGAGGTCTCGAACGAGGCCGAGCGCGCGCTGAAGAAGATCCTGGAGAGCTCGCAGAAGAGCACGAACATGGTGCGCGCCATCGCGCGCGCGACGGTGGAGCAGGCCAAGGGCTCGAAGCAGGTCACCGATGCCATCGGGCGCATCGCCGAGACGGTGCAGCAGATCGCCGCCGCCACGGCGCAGCAGGCGCGCGGCTCGGAGCTCATCATGAAGAGCGGCGAGAAGATGCGCACCATCTCGCAGCAGGTCGAGCGTTCAAGCCAGGAGCAGGCGCGCGGCGGACGCCAGATCACGCAGGCCATCGAGAGCATCAGCAACATGGTCAACCAGCTCAACACCTCGCACCGCCAGCAGACCCGTGGCTCCGAGTCGGCGCTGGGCTCGGCATCGCGTATCGAGGAAGCAGCGCGGGCGCAGGACGCAGCCTTGCGCGAGCTGATCACCAATACCGAGAAGCTGCGCAAAGCCGCGGAATAGCGATGACGGCCGCGCCGTCGGCGGCGCTCGCGAAACGCACCCAGTGGTGGCTCGTCCTCGCCACGGTCACGCTGCTGTCGCTGGCCTGGTTGCTGCTGGTTTCAGGTCCGCCGGATCTGATCGCTGACACCGCGCGGGACCTGCTGATTGCGCGTGATTGCAGCCAGCTCGGGCACTGTCTGACGGTCGGCGCCAAGACATCGGTGGACGGCATCTACCAGGGTGGAGCGTGGGTGCAGTCGATCGCTCTCCTGCAGTCCATCTCCGGCGGCATCCGCGCAATCCAGGCAACCGTCATCGCGCTGGAAGTTCTGTCGTGCGGGCTTCTGTTCGTGTTCCTGTCCCGGCGGGCTTCCAGCTTCGTCTCGGCGCTGGCCGCGCTCATCTGGCTTGTGGCTCTGTGCTACCTGGGCGATCACTCGTTGCTCTGGAACCACTCCGGCGTCGCGCTACCGGTCGTGCTGGCCGACGGCGCGTTGCTGCTGTTCGTGACCAGCCGACGCACCCTGGCGCTGTGCGTTGCGTCCTTCTGGATCGGCTTCGGCATGGGATTCCATGTGGAATGCGGCATCCTGGTTCCGGCCGGGATCGTGTTCGCGGTGCTGGCGGCGCGCCGCCCGTGGGTCGCGATGCCTGCGATGCTCTTGACGTTCCTCTTGGGGCTCTTGCCGACCTCGCTGGAGGCCACCCGCGCGAACCTGTTGTTTCTGGCTGGCTCCAGCGCGGCTGTGCCGTTGCTGGTGGCCATCGCCGTGCTGGTGGTCGCGGCGGCCGCCGGGCGCTCGCGATTCTTGAAGGCCCGGGGCGGGACGCAGCTCGCATGGCTCGCGGCCGCGATCATCGTCCCGCCGTCCGCGGGGCTGCTCTGGCTCGATCTGCGCGGGCATCTGGTAGCGATGCGCTACGCGTATGCCGCGCTGCCGGCGGCTGCGGCGGTAGCGGCCGTGGGCCTCGACCGCGGCTTTCGGAGTCTGGCTCGCCGCGCGGCGCGGCCGGGCGCCGCTGGGCTGTTCGCCGGCGCGCTGGTGTCGGGGCTGCTCTGGGCTTCGAGTCCCGAAGCAGTCCGGTCGCGGGTGTGGACGGGCAGCGATGCGAACACCATCGCGGCGCGGCTCGAGACTTCCGGGTATTCGTACGATGCCGTGCGCTGGCACCTGCAGGGCCCCTATGCGTGGGAGCTGATCACGGTGCTCGCGACCTACCTGCCGCCGCCGCACGCGCCGCGGGCTGCGCTGGACACGCCGGATCTGCTGATCTTCCGGCCGCCACCGGCCGGCAGCAGGCCCGGTTCGATACTCCACCCGCCCGGTCGCCCGCCGTTGCTCGTTCGGAGCATACGCCCCTGGCTCGAACGTCACCCGCGGACAGGTCTGCATCCTGCCCGCTCGCGCCAGGCGCGACACGGAAGCGCGCTGCAGGAAGATTGCCACGCACCCGGAAAAGGCCGCTGGCTTCCGCTTCCGCGCGCGGAGCTACCCGAGGCTCTTCGACACCAGGACCAAGCCGCCCTACGTCGAGCGCTTCGTGATTCCCTTCCACTCCGCGGACAGCGACGCGCGCCGCTTCGTTCACGTGCTTGATCACTCGCAGCGCTGTCGCTGGCTGATCATCGGCGTGCACGGCGCTTCCTACCGGGGCCGGCTCCCCGCGCGCGACATCGTGCTGGAGCGCAGCCACAGCGGCGACGTGACCCTGGCGCGTCGGGTCGACCCGGCCGCCTGCCCCGGCCAGCTCGAGCGCTACATGCGCCCGGGCATCGCGGAAACACATCCCGACGAAGCGCGCCTTCGCCGCGCGCTGGAGGCCTGGTGATGCGACGGCTCGCGCTGCTCTTGTGCTGCGTGCTTGCGCTTCTGCTAGTGGGCGCGCACAGCGGCAGGCAGCCCGTCCTGCCAGAATCCGCCCAGTCCGGCTTCGAGCAGGTGATGCGCGCCGTCAATCAACAGCATCGGCTGGGAGCGGCCGCGCGCATCACGGACATGTCCATCCAACCGCGGAAGGTTCGTCTAGAGCTCGAGCTTCTGGGCAAGCACCACAGCCTTGCGCTGGTGCACCCGGGCGCAGGGGACCGCGGCCTGCAGTCGCGCTACTTCGCTTTCGTGTACGACGCCGACGAGTGGCGGGGACAGCGCGCGGAACTCCAGCGGCTCGCCGGGCTGCTCGACCAGGCGTTTTCCCGCACGCCGTGGGTCATCGCCGGCACCGACCTGCGCGACACGCTCCCGCGCTGGACGACCCAGCCGATCGAGCTCGGGCGCGGGCTCGCCCTGACGCTCGTCTGCCTGAGCTGGGTCCTCGGCCTGGCGGGCACCGGGCTGTTGCTGTTCCGGCGTCCTCAGCGCTGACCGCGTGGCTGCGGCCGCATCCGGAGCAGGCGCACCTCGGGCGGGCCGTGCCGGAAGTATCTGTTCGTGGTTCGCGGCGAGACGCGCGCTCCGGCTACCTGCGACAACGTCTTCTTCCGCGCCTCGGCGCACGCGCGACGCAGGAACTCGAGTGCCGGTCGATCCACGGGGCTGGCGCTCTCTGGGGGCAGATCAATCGAGCAGGCCGCCGATTCGTAGTAGTAGCGGCAACCTGGCCCTTCGAGGTCGCGTGCGGACGCAGCCATCAGCAGATGCAGTCGAGGGTAGGCCAAGGACAGCGGGCTCTTGTGGATGTCGAGGCAGCAATCCAGGTCACGATTGAACTGGCTGGCGCGCAGCGGCAGGCTGACCACGCTGCAGCCGTCCGGCACGCGCGCGAGATCGCGGCGCAGGAAAGCGTACTCGTCCTGGAAGGTGTAGCGCGCGCGGTAGGCCGGCGCGGCCAGCGCTAGATCGCCGAGCCCCGCCGCCAGGAACAAGAGCGCCGTGAGCGCCGGCTGCAACCACGCCGCGCGCGCCAGACGCGGCACCAGGCCGAGCGCCCATACGACGCTCCGGCCGCACACGAACAGCCCGCACGCCGACAGCATCAGGAACAGCGGGATGGTCGCGAGGAAATAGCGCGCTCCGAGCAGACCATCGTGCTGCAACGTGCGACCCAGCGGCACGAAGGCCAACGCCAGATAGATCGCAATGCCCGCGAGCAACCGCCAGCGGTTGACCAGCAGATACAGACCACCCGGCACCGCCAAGAGCACGGCGAGCGGCGAGACCCAGTGAGGCGGCGAGAACGCAACGTCCGGATACTGGAGGATCAGCTGGGAGGCTGCACTCCGGATGCCGTCCGCGTCGGGCATCGGGTGATGCGAAGGCACCACGACGAGGAAGTAGCAGACAAGGCCGATGGCAGCCCAGGCACCGAGAAAGACCAGCGACAACCGCCGGCGCTGCGACGCCGTCGATGCGGGCTCCTCGGGATCGCGCAAAAAGCCCCACACGGCGATGGCAAGAAGCTGCACCCACGCTTCCGCGCGGGTCAGCGCGACCGCCGCCAGCAACACGAGAGCCAGCGCGGCGTGCAGCTTCGAACCGAGCCGCTCCGCGCGAAGCCATAGCCACAGCGCGGTGAGCGTCAGCGTGGACGCCAGCACGTGCTGGCTCGCCGACGCCGAGATGCGGACGTGCAGTGGCGCCAGTGCGAACAACACGCCGAGCGCAGCACCCACCGTGATGGGCAGCCGCCGTTCCCGCGCGATGGCGACGGCTATCGGGACGGCCAGGGCCCCGATCACGGCGTTGACCGTGAACAACGTGGTGTCGCTCCACGGCAAGAGCGTCGACACCACGCGCTGGAGCACCAGGAACCCGGGACCGAAGCGGCTGCCCAGCGCGCCGGACGCCGGCAGCACCTCGGCATACCAGTTGGCCAGCGCCGGCTGCACGGACAGACGCAGGAGCAGCGCAATACCAAGGCCGGAAGCCGCGACGAAGAGCCAGCTGTACTCGCCTCGCTCGCGTCGCTCCCGGCCGAGAAAACTCCGGAGCAGAAGCAGCAGCGCCAGCAGCAGCGCCAGCGCGAACACACCTACCGTCAGCCCGGCGGCGGGCACGGGCGTCTCTGCCCCGCTGGCGCCCTGCTGCCGCGTCAGCACCAGCGTGCCCACGGGTCGCCCGATCAACGTGCGGAGCTTCGCGTAGCTCGTCGGGCAGCTGCGTTCGACAGTGGGCGGCACGCTCGCCTGGAGCTCAGCTCCATCCAGATTGGGCGAGCGGAGGCAACCGCTCGGCGCGATGAGCACCGGCGGCAGCATGGCGCCCTTTCGGCTCCAGGTGACACGGGTCGCGCCGAGCCGGGTGTGGACGTCCTCCAGCTTGCAACCGTCGCGACCGGACAGGTCCTTCAGCTCCTCGAAAAGGTGCTTCACCTGGCTGGGCTTCAAGGCTCTGTCGCACGGCCGGAAGCCGTCCGGCTCCGCCGCGCGCGTGGCGGGGGCGAACAGCAGGGCTCCGAGCACAAGCAGCAGGACCAGGACGCGGTGGCGGGAGTAGCGGCAGGCGTCTAGAGTGCGTCGCGTGGCGTCACTGAAAGACCGGTTGGGCTGCGGCCTCGTTGTAGCTGGCGCGGGGGTCGTGCTGGTCCTATTCGTGATGTCGGTCGCGCGCACCGTGCAGCGCACGGAGCCCGAGCCTGCGCCTGCGCGCTCGGCACCCGTCGCGCCGGCGGACGCGCCGGTGGAAGCGAAAGGCTCACGCGCCCTGCTCGACGGGCTCGGCCCCGGCGACCGCGTGGAGGGCTGGCGCATCGCCCGCACGCGGATCGTCGATGGCAAGCGTCTCGCGATCGACGTGTGGCAGGGCAAGACGGGCTTCACGGTCTGGATCGCGCGGAAGGGCAGCGGCAAGCAACTCGCGCCGCGACAAACGGAGAAGTACGACTTCTCCGACGGCGAGGCGAGAACATATGGCGGGCCGATTCCGGACGGCGCCCAGAACAAGGTGCTCGACGCGATCGTCGCGCGTGTGAAACGCACCGAAGCGCGCGTGCCGACGCCACCCGGCCTGTAGCGCCCTACACGAAGCCCGCGAGCCGGCTCAGCGCCGGACCAGCCCCTTGCCGCGGGACAGGTGGTGCATCGCCTCGCTCAGGCCGTCGAGCGTCAGGTGATACATGGGGAACACCTCGCCGATCACCTTCGAGGTGCCACCGCCCCAGTACTGCGGCGGATCCGGGTTGAGCCACACGGCCTGCTCGAAGCGTTCCTTCAGCACCGTCAGCCAGTCGAGCCCCGAGAGCGCGCGGTCGCCGGCCGGCGAGCCCCACGGTCCGGTGCCGAGCAGCTCCCCCGGCGCCATCGCCGCGTCGCCCACCATGATCAGCTTCCAGCGCGAGTTGAGCTGGTCGGCTAGCCTCGGCACCTCGATAGGCTCCATCAGACTGTCGGTCGAGAACACCCGCCCGTAGACCGTGTTGTGGAAGTAGTACGTGCGCACTTCGCGGAAGTTCGACGCGCGCTTTGCCGCACTGAAAAGCTGCGAGCAGGTGTGGGCGAACGGATCCATCGAGCCGCCCACGTCCATGAGCAGAAGCACGCGCACGTTGCTGCGCCGCGGCGCGCGCGTGATGATCTCGAGCTCGCCCGCATTCCTCGCCGTCGCGTCGATGGTGGCCTCGATATCGAGCTCCTCCTCGACGCCCTCGCGCGTGAAGCTCCGGAGCTTCCTCAGTGCCATCTGGATCTGCCGCACGTCGAGCACCAGATCGGAGCGGTAGGGCCGGTACTTGCGAGCGTCCGCCATGCCCATCGCGCCGCCGCGGCCACCCTTGCCCTGCGAGCCGGAGCGCACGCTCATACCCGTCGGGTGGTAGCCGCCGGTGCCGAAGGGGCTGGTGCCGCCGGTTCCAATCCAGCGGTTGCCCCCTTCGTGCCGGCCCTTCTGCTCGCGCAGCCGCTCTTCGAACAGCTTCCGCAGCTCCTCCGGGCTCAAGTGCTCGAGCGCCGCCTTCTGCTCGTCGGTGAGGCCTTCCAGAACCTTCGGGTCCTTCAGCCACTCGTCCAGCTCGTCGTAGAGCTTCTGCGACTCGACCACGATGCCCTTGAAGTGCGCGAGGAAAGCCTCGTCGAACTTGTCGAGATCGGTCTCCGTGTGCACGAGCAGCGCGCGCGCCAGGTAGTAGAAGCCGTCAAGCGAGCTTTCGTGCAGGCCGAGCGACATCGCCTTCGCAAGCTGCACGGCTTCCTGCGTGCCGACCTTGAGCTTCCTGTGGCGGAGCTCGTAGATGAAGGGAACGATGACGTCGCTCATGCTATTCGGCGCTGCCCGGGCCACAGCGTGCGTCGCCGGGCGTGGAGACCATGACGTCGTAGTCGCCCACATCGACCCGCGCCAGCGGCACCACCACGGCTCCCGAGAAACGCCCGCTGTCGTCCGTCGCCAGGGACCCGATCGGGATGGTCCGTCCGGACGAGGTCGCGAGCTTGACGTCGACGCGGGCGTGCGGACATCCGTCGCCGTCCGCGACCACGCGCCCGCGAAGCTTCAGCGGTTCGCCGCGGCGCACCTGGCTCTCGCCGAGGGTCAGGCTCAGCTCTGCCGGAGGACGCTTGTCGTCGGCCGAGGGCGCGGTATCGGCCGGCGTAGACGCGGGCTCGGGGGGCTCGGCGGGCTTTGCGGACGAGCTGGACGCCGCGCTGCTGGACGAGCCGCCGGGCTGGCTACCCGAGGTCCGCGCGTGGTCGGCCATCTCGAGCCCGCTCCCGGAGCCCTTCGGCCACGGATAGGGATCGCGGGGCGGCGAGTGGACGGGGCGGGCGTCATCGCGCTTCAAGTCCAGACGACCTGCCGCACCGCCGAGGTCGATGCGATGCCAGAGGCTGCCGTCGTACACCTCGACCCAGGCGTGCGCCTCGTTCCTGATCATGCGGGTCGGCAGCCCCAGCACCAGGGCCGTGATGGTGAAAGCGTAGGCGCGGTGGCGGCAGACGCCCTTCTGCGAGAGCGCGAGCTCCTGGTAGAGCGCGGCGCCGCTTCCCTTCGGAAGATCCGACGAGGGCTGGAAATCGCGGAAGTGCGCCACCAGCGTCGCCACCGCGGCCCGCGGCGTGATCGCCTGCGACACCCCGAGCTCGTCGAGCACCGTCTGCGCGGCGGTCCGCGCGCTGTCGGGCAGCTTCGGCAGCGACCCCGCGAGCGTGCGCCACGACACGTCCGCGAACGGACTGCCGAACACCGAGCGCTGGATCGCGAGCTGCAGGGTCAGACGCACGCGCTTGCGCACGGCGGCCTTGATGAACCAGTTGTCCGCGCCATCCCGGTACAACTGGAAGCGCAGCGGAGGGTCCACCGTGGCCGCAAGCACGCGCGTGCCGGGCCCCACGCTCGGGATGCGGACCGGCGTGTTCTCGGTCAGGTCGACCACCATGTCCCCGTAGAACTGGTCATCGCCCGCCTGGACGCTGCCGCCGACGGGGATCGGCCTCAGGCGCTTGTTCGCGACGACCAGCTCGAGCTCTGGATCGACGGCATCGAAAGCGTACAGCCGCTTGAATGGCGTGATGGCAGGGCTGAACGGGTCGTCGTAGCCGACCTCGTCCGGACGCGTCGTATCGCGATCGATGCGGTAGGTCGCGTCGACGCTGTTCGGCGTGGAGCCGCCGCCGTAGGCCGTCCCGTTCCCGGCCGGGTTCTGCTCGGTGTCGGGCGCGGTCACCACACCGCTCGGCGTCTCCAGCGCGGCCGGCATCGAGCCGCTCCGCGTGGTGGCGTTCAGGCGCAGATCCTCGGCGGGGTCGGGCTTGATGTATTCGTGCTCGATGGGTCCGCCCGCCTGTGCCGGCACCGCGACAGCGAGCAGCAGCACCAGCAGCGCCGGCGCGCGCCACACAGAGTGGCGTCGGCGGGTCGCGGTACGCAGTCCGGGCACCCCGGGAGCGTAGGCCCGCGCGGCCGCAGCGACCAGTCGCATGCCGAGCGGGAGTCGGCGCAGCGAAGCAAGCCCGCGATGAGCGAAGCGAATCGCATCGGGGGTCCGGGGGCGGTGAGCCCCCGGCGGAGGATTCCGGCGGGGGTGGGCGGGCGGGACACAAACCATCTCACGCCGCCCACCGCCGTAGGGCAAAGCGAAGCGAGCCCCCGCCCATTGCCGTAGGGCAAAGCGAAGCGAGCCCCCGCCCCGCGCCGTAGGGCGAAGCGAAGCGAGCCCCCGCCCATTGCCGTAGGGCAAAGCGAAGCGAGCCCCCGCCCCGCGCCGTAGGGCGAAGCGAAGCGAGCCCCCGCCCATTGCCGTAGGGCAAAGCGAAGCAAGCCCCCGCCCCGCGCCGTAGGGCGAAGCGAAGCGAGCCCCGGCGCAGCGAAGCAAGCCCGCGCCGAGCGAAGCGAGGCGCGTCGGGGGTCCGGGGGCGGTGAGCCCCCGGCGGAGGACTACGGCGGGGGTGGGCGGGCGGGACACAAACCATCTCACGCCGCCCACCGCCGTAGGGCAAAGCGAAGCAAGCCCCCGCCCATTGCCGTAGGGCAAAGCGAAGCAAGCCCCCGCCCCGCGCCGTAGGGCGAAGCGAAGCGAGCCCCGGCGCAGCGAAGCAAGCCCGCGCCGAGCGAAGCGAGGCGCGTCGGGGGTCCGGGGGCGGTGAGCCCCCGGCGGAGGACTACGGCGGGGGTGGGCGGGCGGGACACAAACCATCTCACGCCGCCCACCGCCGTAGGGCAAAGCGAAGCGAGCCCCCGCCCACCGCCGTAGGGCAAAGCGAAGCGAGCCCCCGCCCATTGCCGTAGGGCAAAGCGAAGCAAGCCCCCCGCCACACGCCGTAGGGCGAAGCGAAGCGAGCCCCGGCGCAGCGAAGCAAGCCCGCGCCGAGCGAAGCGAGGCGCGTCGGGGGTCCGGGGGCGGTGAGCCCCCGGCGGAGGACTACGGCGGGGGTGGGCGGGCGGGACACAAACCATCTCACGCCGCCCACCGCCGTAGGGCAAAGCGAAGCGAGCCCCCGCCCATTGCCGTAGGGCAAAGCGAAGCAAGCCCCCGCCCATTGCCGTAGGGCAAAGCGAAGCAAGCCCCCCGCCACACGCCGTAGGGCGAAGCGAGCCCCAGCGCGGGATGTCAACGATGCCAGGCGTAGCCCGGCTTCGCGCTCTCCCAGTGCCCTTTCACCCAGACGTAGCGCACCCCGTCCCAGTGCCAGTAGCCCCGGACCCAGACCTTCTGGAGGGTGCGGTCGGGGGCCGGCGCGGGCTCGGCACCGGCACGCGGGCCCGGCACCAGCAGGCCACCGGCCGTGCGTTGATCGCTGGGCGGAGGCGGCGGGCCGTGCTGGGACTCGCTGCGCGTGGGACGGGCGGGCGCCGTCGCGACGCAGCCGCCGCACAGGGCGACGAGCAGGACCAGGGCCGCGAGGCGCATGGACGGACTGTGGCGCCGCGGCGGCCGAGTGTCTACGCTGCGCGGGCCATGGCTTCGATCAAAGAGCAGCTCGCGCAGCTCCCGCTGGACATGCAGACGCTGCTGGAACGGCACCACTTCGACCCGGCGCGCTTCGAACGGCTGGCCGCGCGCCTGAGGAGCGGCCCCGTCGATCACGCTGCGGAAAATCGCGTGCGCGGCAGCGTCGAGCCGCCGCGACCCGACGACGTGAGCGATCTGCCCGCAAGCGGCTCGCGCGAGTGGCTGCGCCTGGAGGCGAAGGGGCTCGAGGCACTCGGAAATGGCCACTGCGCACTGGTCGTGCTGGCGGGCGGCATGGCCACGCGGATGGGCGGCGTGGTCAAGGCGCTGGTCGAGGCGCTGCCCGGCCGCACCTTCCTCGACCTGAGGCTGGCGGAGATGCAGGCTCTCGAAAAGCGTGTGGGGCGCCGCGTGCCGCTCTGGCTCATGAGCAGCCACGCGACCGACGCCGCGCTGCGCGAGGCGCTGGGCGATCACATCGACGGCGAGAGCGTCGCGGTCTTCCCGCAGTCGCTCTCGCTCCGGCTCACTCCCGGCGGCGATCTATTCCACGACGCTGCGGGCAAGGTGAGCGAGCACGCGCCCGGACACGGCGACCTGCCCGACGCGCTGCGCGAGAGCGGTCTTCTGGGCCGTTTCGTACAGCGCGGCGGCCGCATGCTGATGATGGCGAACCTCGACAACCTGGGCGCCACGGTGGACCCCGCGGTGATCGGCTGGCACCTGGCTCAGCAGACGCAGGTGACCTGCGAGGTGGTCGACAAGGTCGGCTCCGATCGCGGCGGCGTCCCCGTGCGGCTCGACGGGCGCCCGGTGGTGCTCGAAGAGTTCCGCCTGCCGGAGGGGTTCGATCCTGCGCAGGTCCGCGTGTTCAACACCAACACGTTCCACTTCGACGCCCGCGCCCTGAGTGACCTCGACATGGACTGGACCTTCTTCGCCGTGAACAAGAAGGTGGATGAGCAGCCCGTGATCCAGTTCGAGCGGCTGGTGGGGGAGGTGACGAGCCACCTGGAAACACGCTTTCTGCGCGTTTCCAGGCAAGGCGGAAGCTCGCGCTTCCTGCCGGTCAAGGATCCCGCCGAGCTCGAAGCCCGCCGACCCGAGATCGAAGCCGTGGCGCGAGCCCGCGGGTTTTCCACATGAAACAACATCGCTATCTGTTCCTGCTGGTCGCGCTGACGCTGTTGTGCGCCAGCCTCGGCGCCGACGCGCAGCAGCCCATCCGGCGTCCCGGTCCACTGCCCGCCCTCGGGCGCAGCGTCGCGACCGATGACGACACCACCGCGCTGGTGCTGAACCCGGCCAACCTCGCCTTCATGCCAGCGGCGGAGCTGCGCTGGTCGAGCATCTACCTGGACGAGAACAACAGCGTGCCGTGGCAGGGGCACGCCGTGGCGCTCGGCTTCCCGCTGCCTCTGGTGCCGCTCGCCACCGGGCTGCGCTTCGACATGATCGAGCCGCCCGCAGGCGCCGGCTCGTTCGCGCCTTATCCGTCCTCGGGACGCTCGACCGATCGCTTCGCGACCGACAACTACCAGTGGCTGACCTGGGGGCTTGCGCTGGGGAGCTCCGACACGGCGTCGATCGGCATCAGCTACCAGCACTCGTACTCGCGCGTGCTGCAGGCCGACGGCTACAGCGGCTGGAGCGCCGGGCTCAGCTGGCGCCCCTTCGACCAGATCGCCCTGTCCGGCGTCGCGCACGATTTCAATAGTCCGGTCAGCACCGGCGGCACACGGCTGGATCCGTCGTTCGACATGGGCGTGGCCGTTCGGCCCTTCGGCACGCGCACGGCCGAGCTGGGGCTGGAAGCCCGCTACATCGACTCCGGCAAGGGCGTGTGGGTACCGCGCGCCACGCTCGGCATCGACATCCCGCCCCTCGGCAGGCTGCGTGGCGGCTTCTCGATGAGCAACCCCCAGAACGGGCCCTCCGACCCACAGGGCCGTGCCTGGGTCGCGTCGGCGGCGCTCGCCATCTATCTGAACGCGCCGGCGGGCTCGATGGAGGCGGCCGGTGGCAGCGTCACGGGCAACGGCCTCGGAAGGAACAACAGCTACGGCGTGCAGACCGAGGTCGCGTTCAAGGGCTTCCGCGAGCCAGCCGGTCCCGAGCTCCCGCGCTACGCGATCCGCATCCGCATCGAGGACACGCCGGGCGCGCGCGAGCACGTGGCGCTGCTCCGGCAGCTGTGGTCGATCGCCGACGACGAGCCGTCGGTGGACGCCGTGGTGTTCGAGCTGCGCACGGCGCCCGCCACGTCGCTGGCGCACGTCGAGGAGCTGCGCGACGCCATCCACCACCTGCGCGCAAAGGGCAAGCGCGTACTGTGCCACCTGGAGGACGCGACCGGCTCCGCCCTCTACATGTGCGCGGCGGCGAACCGCATTCTGATGAACCCGGCCGGCGGCCTGCGCTTCGCCGGCCTGCGCACGCAGTACATGTACTTCGCCGGCCTGATGAAGAAGCTCGGAATCCGCGCCGATTTCGTGCGCATCGGCAAGCACAAGAGCGCGCCGGAGCAGTTCACACGCGAGGGCGCGAGCCCCACGGCCCGGGCCGACACCATCGATCTGCTACAGCAGTACGAGCGGCGCTTCATGCAGGGCGTCGCAACCGGGCGCCACCTTGCAATCGACAAGCTGCGCGCCAGCATCGCCAAGGGCCCCTTCGTCGCCAGCGAGGCCAAGTCCGCGGGGCTCATCGACGGCTACGCGTTCGACGACCAGATCGGCGACGCCGTCGACCGGCTTGTGGGGCGAAAGACGCTGCTCATCAAGGACCAGCGCGCACCCCGCGCCCCCGAGCGCTTCGGCAACGTCAAGCGCGTCGCGCTGGTCTACGTCGACGGCGACATGATCGACGGCCGCAACAAGACCATCCCCCTCATCGGCACGCGCCTGGCCGGCTCCTACACGATTGCCGACACCATGAAGAAGGTCCGCGAGGACTCGTCGGTGGGCGCCGTGGTGCTCCGCATCGAATCGCCGGGCGGCTCCGCCATGGCCGCCGACGTGATGTGGCGCCAGATCGAGCTCACCGCGAAGGTCAAGCCGGTGGTCGTCAGCATGGGCAGCTACGCGGCCAGCGGCGGCTACTACATCGCGTCGCCCGCGACGCGCATCTTCGCCAATCCGCTCACCGTCACCGGCAGCATCGGCATCTTCTACGGCAAAGCCGACATCGCGCAGCTGCTGCGCAAGATCGGCGTGAACGTGGAAACCTACAAGACCGCGCCTCGCGCGGACGCGGAGTCGATCTTCCGCCCCTTCACCAAGGCCGAGCGCAAGGAGCTCGAGCACAAGGTGGCGCAGTTCTACGACACGTTCCTGTCGCGGGTGGCCAAGGGGCGCGGCATGAGCAAGCAGGCTGTGGACAAGGTGGGGCGCGGGCGCGTGTGGACGGGCGAACAGGCGCAGGCGCGCGGCCTGGTCGATCAGCTCGGCGGCCTCAGGGAAGCGCTCGCCTACGCCCGCGCCAAGGCCGGAATGCCGCGCGACACACCCATCGAGGAGCTGCCGCCGCCGAACACGACGCTCATCGGCAAGCTGCTCGGCATCGAGGGCATCCATGCGAGTGCCGGCAGCGCAGTCGTGCAATCGCTGCCGCCGCAGGTGTTCGACCTGGTCCAGGCGCTGAGCCCCTTCGTAGTCCACCCGCCCGACCACCCGATGGCCCGCATGGAGCTCGTCCCCATCGGCCCATGACGGATGCATCGCAAAAATCCGCGCCGCTACTCTCGTGCGACGGCGCGCGCATCGACAGCGGCGGCGTTCCGCTGCTCCAGGGACTCTCCTGCGTCGGCGCCGGCAACGGGCTCGGTCTGGTCGGCGCCTGGACGCCGCTGTTCGCGCTCCTCGGACGCGAGGCGGAGCTCGGCGCCGGGCGCATCGAGGTGGACGGCGCCGATGCGCGGCGCGCCACCGCGCTCGGCGTCGTCGGCCTGGCCCGCCACGAGCCCGGGATGCCGCCGGGATGGTCGGCCGCGCGCTACCTGACGGAAAGCGCGCGATTGCTCGGGCTGTCGATGCGGCAGAGCCGCCACGCCGCCCACGAGGCGCTCGACTCCCTGGGACTCGCCGCGATCGGACCGCGCTCGCTCGCCCGCCTGGACCCCGTCGAGCGGCGCGCGCTCCTGATCGCGCACGCCACGCTCGGCGCCCCGCGCGTGCTGGCGCTGGAAGCGCCGCTCGACGGCCTGGACGCGGCGGCGCAGGCGCGACTGCTGCCGCTCGTCGATCGCGCCGCGGCGGGACGGCGGCTGCTCTGGTCGGTGGCGGCTCCGGCACCGGCCGGCGCCGCGCGCGGTCTGCTCGATCGCATGGACGAGGTGCTCGTGCTCGAAGCCGGCAGCCTGGTAGCAGAGGGGCCGCCCGGCCACGCGCTCGCCCCCGGAACGCGCTACCTGGTCACGGTCGCACGCGGTGCCAGCGAGCTCACGAGCCAGCTCGAAGCGCGGGGGCTCGGCGTGCGGGCCGCGGGCGAAGACGGACCGTCCACGGCCGCGCGTCTGATCGTCGAGCTCCGCGTGGAGTCGACGCCGAACGACGTGCTGTCTGCCGCGCTGGAGCTGTCGATTCCGGTCCTCGAGCTGGTGCCGCTGGCGGCAGCACCAACCCGGGAGGCCTCGTGACCGAGCAACGCCGGGCACTGCCGCAGGCGCGCCGCATCGTCGTCAAGATCGGCTCGCGCGCACTCGCGGACGGCAGCGATCTCGCCGCACGCATCGCTGCGGAAGTCGCGGCTCTCTCGAACGCCAAGCGCTCCTTCGTGCTGGTCTCCAGCGGCTCGATCAGCATCGGCTGCGAGCGGCTCGGCTACAGGAACCGCCCGCGCGAAATGGCGCGGCTGCAGGCGGCAGCCGCCGCCGGGCAGAGCGTCTTGATGCACCGCTATGAGCAGGCGTTCGCCACCGAGGGCCTGACGGTGGCGCAGGTGCTGCTCACGCATGCGGATCTCGCCGACCGGCTGCGGGTGAACAACGCGCGCGACGCGCTAGCCGCGCTGCTCGACGCCGGCGCCGTGCCGATCGTCAACGAGAACGACACGGTCGCGACCGAGGAGATCCGCTTCGGCGACAACGACCAGCTCGCGGCCATGGTGGCGCCGCTCGTGGGCGCCGATCTGCTCGTGCTGCTTACCGACGTGGAAGGCGTGCTCGACAGCAAGGGACGCCGCATCAGCGTGATGAGCGACGACGCCGCCATCGGCCAGCTCGAGAATCGCCAGGGCGTCGGCAGCGGCGGCATGACCAGCAAGCTCGACGCCGCCAAGAAAGCGTCACACGCCGGCGCGTGGGTGGTCATCGCATCGGCCACGCGCGAGGGCGTGCTCGGCGACGTGCTCGCGGGCCACGACGTGGGCACGCTCTTCCCGCGCGTGGGGCGCGCGCTGCGCGCCCGCAAGCACTGGATCGCCTACACGCTCCGTCCGCGCGGCACCGTGCTGCTCGACGAGGGCGCCGTGGGCGCGGTGCGCGGCGGTCGCAGCAGCCTTCTGCCGATCGGCGTCCTCGGCGTGCGCGGCCAGTTCAACCCCGGCGACTCCGTGCGCCTCGTCGCCCCCGACGGCACCGAGGTCGGCCGCGGCCTGACGCGCCTCGGCGCCCTCGACGTGGCCCGCGCCGCCGGCCTCAAAGGCAAGGATCTGGACCTGCTCTTCGGAACGCAAGGGCACGACCTCGTGGTGGTGCACAAGGACGATCTGGTGATCGTGGGGTGAGTCGCGCGTTGGGGGGTCCTGGCAGCCGCGTCGCGTCACAGGTCGGGTGCATCACGGACTCCCATCGCGGCCCTCGCACCCGGGCCGCGACCCCAGCATGGGTGCGACCTGCACCCACATCGTCCCCCTGATTCCCACGCGGTGTCGCTGCTACCATGGCGGGACGCATGGCGATTCGTACCCAATACGTCCTACGGCAGATGGGTCGGAACTTTTCAGATCGCGTGTTGTCTGCGTAGGTTTTGGGAGTCGATCGGGCATGCAGGACTGGCGGTGGGTGAGTGCAGGGGTCGCGCTGCTTGCGCTGTGCTGGCTTGGCGCATCCGCTCGCACGCCCGCCATCCTGATCGTCGCCGATGGCGCCGGCGCAAAGCTCGCTCCACTGGAAGCCCGCGTGGCGTTCCATCCTGGCGATGCGCACGCCCTCGCCCGCCTGGCCGACGCCTACCTCGAACGTTCCGCGCCGGGGCTGGCCAAGGCGGCTCTCGATCGCGCGCCGGCCCGGGTGCGCGATGTGCCGCACGTCACCGATGCGCGGGCCCGCGCGCTGTCGTCGCTCGGAAAGCCGCGGCTGGCGCTGGAGCTCGAGCGCTCCGTGCTCGCGCGCTGCAGCGAGACGCGCTGCTCGCCTACGCTGGTGGGCCACGCCGCGCAGCGCGCGGAGTGGCTGGAGGAGCTCGTCCGCATGGGCGTGCAGGATCCGGTGCGCCAGCCCCGCCTCGCCATGCTCGCCTATCGCCGCTCGGTTCGGGAGGTCGCTCTCGATGTGCGGTGAGCCCACACAAGCCCCCCCGCGCTTGGCTTCCACGGGAAAGCCCTGGTGAGCCTGCAGCGCGCTGCCTCCCTGGTGCTGCTGCTCGCCGCCGCGACGGCGAGCGGGGCCTGTGCCCAGCTCTCGCGGCTGCGGAGCCGACACGCACCCCAGCCCACGCCGGCCGCGTCGCCGGATGACGACAGCCGCGCACCGCCTCCGGTGATGCCGCTGGCGCTGGCGCGCGACGACGACTACGTGGTCCGCATCGTGGCCGGGACGGTGACGTGCTCCGGTACGCTGGTCGACGAGGATCGCGTGCTGACCGCCCACCATTGCGTCAGCGCCCGCAACAAGTTCGGCGACGTGCTGGACACGGACGCAAAGCCGTCCTCGGTGCGGGTCGAGCTGGGCGGCGACTACCTGCCGTGGGGCGAGGTCGGCGTGAAGGCGATCGTGGCGCCACCCTGCGGCTACAAGGGCGGGACGGGCGACATCGCGGTGCTGGTGCTGCAGCGCCGCTTGATCGGCGTTGCCACACTGCCGCCGCGCCTGGACGCGCCACCGCACCTGGGAGAAGGGCTGGAGCCGGTCGGCTTCGGCCGCTGCGCGCTGTCGAACGACGGCATCCGCCGCAAGGATCGCATCGGCGGTCACATCGACCACATCGGTCGCAGCACGTTCCAGTTCGAAGCCTCCATCTGTCCGGGGGATTCCGGAGGCCCAGCGCTGAATCGCAGTCAGGGACAGGTCGTCGGGGTGATCTCGGAGAGCGTCATGGACGGGGACGCCCACACGGTCGGGCGCTCCGAGTTCACACGAGTGGACGAGTGGAGGCCGGTGTTCGCCAACGCCAAGCTGATCTCCGAAGGGTCGAGCGCCGCCGAGCTGCCGCCCATCGCGGGTTGCCCCAGCAAATAGGCCGGGGGCCCCGCACGGCGCGCGGGTTGCGTGCGGCCGCCGTGGAGCGGCTGCCAGGACCCCGGGGAAAATGCCCCCGCGCCCGGGATCGGCTACGCTGCACCAGCTCCGATGAGAAAGTTCATGCGCTTCTTGCTCTGGAGCGCCGTGGTGATCGGCGTGATGATCGGCGTCGCGCGCGCGTTCTTCATCCGCTGGTGGCGGGTGCCGCTCAACGACCCCTACCTGGAAGCGTCCATCGAGCCGTCGCTCGAGGGCGGCGATCTGATCCTTCTCTGGCGGTTCACCAAACCGGGCTTCGGCGACCTGGTCATGTGCCCGGAGCCCGGCGCCTCGGGCCGCATCGTGATCGGGCGCATCATGGCGGAGGCCGGCGACACCGTCACCGTGGACGGCGATCAGGTGTCGCTCAACGGCAAGACGGTCGAGACCGAACGGGCCTGCGACGATCGGGTGTTCAAGGCGGTCGACCCCTCCTCGACGCACCACCAGGTGGTCGAGCAGCACTGCCAGATCGAGACTCTGGCCGGCCAGAGCCACATGCGTGGCTCGACCAGCGGTCACAAGGTTCCGCCCAGGAAGACCGAGCACGAAGTCGCTCCAGGAAAGGTCTTCCTGGTCAGCGATAACCGGCTTTTCCCTTATGATTCCAGGGACTTTGGCACGGTGCCCCGCGACAGCTGCAAGGAGATGGTGTTCTTCCGGCTGGTGGGGCGGAAGGGGTTCTTCGATGCCAAGCACCGCTTCATGTTCGTCCAATGAGCGAGCCGCCGGCCTTGACCACCGGAGCTTCCGGCTCGTAGCTTCGACCGGCTAGATGGCGGAGCCTGCCTTCGAGATCGGCATCGTTTGCGGCCACTGCGACACCTACAGCCCCATGGGGGCGTCGCGATGCCCGGCCTGCGACCGCGATCTGCAGCTTTTCCCAGAGGACCATAGGGCCCCGGGCGAGGAGCGGGCGAGCCCGGCCGCGGCGACCGCCGAGGAACAGCATTCCAATCCGGAGCAAATTGATCGAAGGTCCGGGGACACCGGAGAACATGCCCATCCGGGCCCCTCGCTGGAGGGGCTTTCGGAGGAGGAGCTGATGGACCAAGCCAAGTACTACGTTTGCAACTCGTGCATGACCCCGGTCCCGAGCGGCCACAAGTTCTGCGGTCGCTGCGGCGCGCCGGTTCCGGAGCAGATCCTGAACCTGCAGGTCGACTTCTTCAGCGACATGCAGAACCCGGACAAGGCGCGCCTGATCCTGATCCGGGGCGAAGGCATGGACGGCCTCAGCTACCACCTCAAGGCGGATCAGCATCTGGTCGGGCGCACCGGGCAACTCGAGTTCCCCGACGATGCGTTCGTGTCGCCGAAGCACGCGAACTTCTTCTATCGCGACGGCAAGCTCATCGTCCGCGACGAGGGCTCGCTGAACGGCGTCTACATCCGCGTGCGTGGCGGCGTCGAGATCGCCCCGGGCGACACGTTCCTGGCGGGCGAGCAGCTGTTCCGGCTCGACCCCACGCCGAAGGCCTCCGATGGCGCCGACCCGGACGGCACGTTCTTCTACTCGTCGCCGAAGTATCCGAGCGCGTTCCGGCTGAACCAGATCCTCGAAGGCGGCGCGCTCGGCATGACCGTGTGTGCGCGCGGCAACACGCTGCAGATCGGCCGCGAGGACGGCGACCTGAACTTCCCCGGCGACATGTACATGTCGGCCAAGCACTGCACCGTCGAGGAAAAGGACGGCAAGTTCGTCCTGACGGACTACGACAGCCGCAACGGCACGTACATCCGCATCAAGACCGAACAGCAGCTCACCCACGGCGACTACGTGTTCATCGGAAAGAAGCTGCTGCGCGTCGAGACGAACGTGAACTGACGGCCCGGCGCGTCGAACGGCGCGCATCCGGGCTGTTTCATGGCCTTTCGCGAAGCCTCGCTTCCCGCGCCGCCGGATTTTCAAGGCGGCGTGATACCCTGGGCCGGCTGGGAGCTCCCGCCGTCGGGCGGGAGAGGAGGAGAAAGACTGTGAAGGGTGCATTGAAGGTCGTCGGCGCGATCCTGATCGCGCTTAGCTTGATCCCCGGCGCTATCTCGCTGTGGCAGGCGTACGGGGCGTACACGTTCTCGACCAGTTCGCTCAACTCCGGGCGGTACGGCTCATTCGGTCGCCAGCTCGCAGAGCACGCGGCGGAGGTGCGCATGACGCGCGCGGTGATCTTCGGCGGCATCTCGTTCGTGTTCGGCGTCGGCGGCGTGATCTCGCTGGTGATCGGCCTGAAGAAGCCCAAGGGCGGTGCGGCGGGCCAGCCGCAGCAGGGCTACGCGCAACAACAGCCGCAGCAGGGCCAGCCGCAGCAGGGCTACGCGCAACAACAGCCGCAGCAGGGCCAGCCGCAGCAGGGCTACGCGCAACAACAGCCGCAGCAGGGCCAGCCGCAGCAGGGCTACGCGCAACAACCACCGCAGCAGGGCTATCCACCGCCGGGCGGCTATCCCCCCCAGGGCGGCGGAAACCCGGGCGGCCCCGGCGCGCCGCCAGCGTAGCGGCAAGCTCGACCCCGGCTAGCGCCCGCGCTTGCCGGCGCTCGACCAGCGATGGCCGATGTCCACCGCAGCGCGCACGAGCGCCGCGACGGTCGACAGCACCTCGGGCGGGATGCGCCCGATGAGTCGCTCGAGATCGATGGGCCCTTCGAGATCGGGCAACAGGCGGTCGAACACATCGCCGAACAGCGCATACTTGCGGCCGAGGTCGTCGAGGCGGCCGCGCAGCGCTGCCGCCTCGGGTCCGTCGGCATCCCCGAGCAGCGTGAGCGCGCGCTGGACGAGGGCGCGTTTGTCGGCGGTAACCCGGCGCACACGCGTGATGTAGGCCCCGACGATCACGTCCGGATAGGCGCCCTGGAGCGTGAACAGGTCGTGGCGCGATCCGGGCTCGCGGCTGCGCTCGACGATGCGGGCCTCCTCGAGCGCGCGCAGGTTGCCGAAGATGTTGCTCTTGGAGCGGCCGAGCTCTGCCGAGAGCTGATCCATCGAGCGCGGCTCGTCCGCCAGGTAGAGCGCGGCGACGATCTGCCCGCCGAGGCGCGTGATGCCAGGAAACGACGCCGCCACTTCCTTGCCGACGCCTTCGAGCAACGCGTGACGTGCGGCCGCGACCGGCTCGTCGGGACGCGCGTCGGCGGAGGAGCGTCGCGGCCCGGTCACGGCTACGACTCCGGACGGCGCGGTCGGCGGCGCCGGCGGCGGCGAGCGGGGCGCTCGGTCGCACCCTCCACACCCTCGGGCGCAGGTTCTAGCAGCGAAACCTTGCCGCGCGCGGCCTGGCTCAACTCGATCACCTCGTGCGCAAAGGGATATAGCGGCGTCTTCGAGAAGCGCCCCGGGCGCCCGGCTTCCAGACGCGGAAGCACTGCTACGATCCGTCGCACGGCATCGGCGATGCGGCGCGGCACGTTGAGCCGGTCGACTGCCACCTCCATGAAGTCGTGCGCGGCATCCAGACGATCGCGCACGCCGCTGCAGGCCTCCCGCATGGGCTCGAGCAGCAGGATCGTGAAGAGCACGACGTCGTCGAGTGGAGCGCCGCGCTCGGCGGTGCGGCGATCGACCTGGCTCAAGAGACGCCACATCAGACCGTGGCTCTCTTCCACGTCGGACAGGTAGGCCGCGAGCTCGGGCAACAGTACGTCGAGCACGCCCGTTTCCCAGGCAAGCCAGATCGATCGATGCGCGGCGCCGCCGCGCATGAGCCTGAGGAGCTCCTCGAACAGACGAGGGCGCGCCGCCATCGCCAGCGCGCCCCGGCAATGCACGATGGCGTCGTACACATCGGGGGTAATGCCGAAATCGAGCCGCGCGCTGAACTTGATCGCGCGCAGGATGCGCACGGGATCCTCGAGGAACCGCACGACGGGGTCGCCGATGGTGTGCACGGCGCGCCGCTCGATGTGGGGCATCCCGCCCACCCAGTCGAGCACCTGGCGTCGCTCGAGATCGTAGAACAGACCGTTGATCGTGAAGTCCCGCCGCGCTGCGTCCTCGTGCGCGTCACCGAACACGTTGTCGTTGCGGATCAGCAGGTCCTCGCCGTTCTTGTCTTCATCCTGCTGGGGGCTGCGGCGGAAGGTGGCCGTCTCGATCACCTTGCCGCCCCCGAACAGCACGTGCACCAGACGGAAGCGGCGGCCGATGATGCGCGAGTTGCGGAACAGGCGCCGCACGTCGTCCGGGCGGGCGCTGGTGGCGACGTTGAAGTCCTTCGGAGAACGATGGACGAGCAGATCCCGGACGCAGCCGCCCACGAGGTAGGCTTCGTAGCCGTGCCGGGTGAGGCGCCGGACAACCTTGGCGGCATCGTCGTCGACGCGCTCCTCGTCCAGCTCCACGGGATACACGACCGGCTGCTCCTGCCACTCGGGCCGGCGCGAGCTCCGCGGCGGTTCGCCGTCGCGGGCCTCGCTGCGCGCTCTCTCGCTGCGCGGCCTTTCGCTGCGCGACCGCTCGCTGCGCGACTCCCCGCTGCGTTGCGCGTCGGCGGCCTCGCTGCGGGCACGCCGGGCCCTGCGGCGCTCCGCGCGGCGCTCCTCCGCTTTGAGCGAGGTATTGTCAGCAGGCGTGACGCGGCGCGTCATGTGTTCCTCGTTGGTCCCCTCCGCGGAGGCCTTCCGGCGGCTGGGCCGGGCTTTCGTGGTCCGCCTTGCGGTTCGCTCTTCCGGGCGCTCTCGCCTGCTGGAAGGCTCTTTCTGATCTGCGCTAGGGGGCGTCGTCGTACGTCCCATCTGGCCTCGGGCGTCTGCGGAGCTCACGTGCGGAGCTCACGCCATGCCGCCGCAGGAAATCTCTGTCGAGGCGTTTAGCAGGCTCCCGGTCCGGAAACCAGCCCGCACCCCCAGGTGCGCGGACTCGCTAGCGCGGCAAGCTGGAAGCGCGACGCGGAGCGCGCGGCACGACCGCCGCGGCGCTGCGGCGAGCCGAGCCGGCTCCAAGCCGCCGCAAAGCCCGACATACGACCGGATCGCGACAGGGGCCGACCCGGCCGCGATCGCTCGGCCACGCCGGGCCGCCGACCTGGCTGCGCCGGCGCACGTCCGGACCCCGCCAGCGGGGCAGGGTGTCGGCCAGACGCTTCTCGGAATCGCGCACGGGAGCCAGGCCCAGGTGGATGTCGGGGACCAGCCCGACGTGCTGGAGCGGCGCGCCATCGGGCAACGCGAAAAGCATCGTGGTGAGCCGGAGCACACCGAGCCCGGAGCGATCGTCGAAGTACTCCTGGATGCAGCCCTTGCCGAAAGTCCGCGAACCCACCACCGGACCCCGGCGGTAGCTGCCGAGCGCACCGGCGATCATCTCCGCGGCGCTCGCTGTGTAGCCGTCGACCAGGCTGGCGACGGGGCCATGCCACTGCGAGTCGGCTGCAGACGCGCGCGCCCGTTGGACTTCCAGCGCTCCTCCACGATGACGCAGCGGGAAGCTGGGGGCGCCGGGCAGGAACACGCCGATCGCACCCGCAGCCCCGTCGGTCGAGCCACCGCCATTTCCGCGCAGGTCGAGCAGGATCCCCTGCGGTGGTTTCCCGCTCCTGGCGTCAGCAACCAGCCTGGCCAGTTCGTCACCCAGACCGTCCGGCACGTCGGGTACAGACACGACGAGCACGTTGCCATTTCCATAGGGCACGCGAATGGCGTCGAGCTGGGGCTCGGGCGGCGAGTCGTCCCCGGCGCCCGGAAGCTCGACGTCGACCTTGACCGGAGAGGCCGCAGCGCGGCGCAAGAGCTCGACGCTGCGCGAGCTCTCGCCGCCGACAGCTTCGAGCCGTGACAGCTGTTCAACCTGCTCCACGCTCAGTCCAGCGGTGGGAATACCTCCCACCGCGAGCACGAGATCGCCGACGCGCAGCGGCGAAGCGGGGTCCTCGACGATGCGGACGCCCACCGGCGTCCGCATCATCTGCCCCCAGAGCCGGGGACCGGTATCCACAGTCGCGTCCGCAGCGTAGAGCGACCACTCCTCGTCCAGCGGAGCCCACTGACCGTGCGCGTCGATCGCGGGCACGTAGGCGCGCACCGCGGCCGCCAGCACGATGCCGGTCCAGCGATCGATCCCGAGCGTCGGCAGTAGCCGCTCGGCAGCGTCCCCTTCAACCTTCTCGCCGGCCTTGCCGTAGGCTTTGGCGAAGCTGCCTGCGCGGGTTCCAAGCTCCGCCGCCAGCTGGCGAGCCGGACGCGTGACGGGATCGTCCTGGAAGATGCCGCGGCTGTCGAGCGCGAAGGTTCGCCGCCGCGACAGCCGGGGAGCCGCCTTCTCCGCCGCATCGAAATCGCCGCGCAGCGACTCGACCCAGGTCTGGGTCACGCCGGCGATCTCGCGTGCCGCAGCACACGGAGCCGCGTCGCGCGGCGAGCGCTCGATCTCCGCTATCAGGGGCGCCGCCAGCGAGCGGATGCTGCGCGCAGCGGGCGCATCTGGGGCCGCGGACCACAGTCCGTGCGGATCAAGCCAACCGATCACCGCCTGGGCGAAGGACTCCGGATCCGGATGGCCCGCAGGCTCCGCGATGCGCCCGCGCACCTGGGTGATCACCCGCCGCGCGTCCCGGCACGAGAGCTCGGTGGGCGTGCCACCCGGCATTTTCAGCGGACGCACCGAGCAGAACGCGTCCGGATCGGGGCGCGAGGACGGAGCGGCCAGAGGAGGCGCCTTGGCCGGGGCGCGCACCACGGAACCGCTCGGCAGAGGCCGCTGCCGCGGGACCGGATTCCGCACCAACGCAGCAAAAGCCCCCAACGCCGCCGCGCCGGCCAGCACCACCACCGAAAGTAGACGAGCGCGACGGGCCATGGGAACGGAGATGGTAGCACCGGCCGCAACCTACGGCGGAAAACGGGGAGATTTCCGGGGTCGTGGAGGCTATCTTCGCCGCGTGCTCGACGCCATCGTGCTGCTCGGATGCCGTATCGGTCCGGGCGGAAGACCCGCCGCCGCCGCCCGGCGACGCGCCCAGCGCGCAGCCCGCGCCTGGCACGAAGGGGTTGCGCCCGTGATCGTGGCGAGCGGCGGCCGCCGCTGGCACGGCGTGGCCGAGACCGAAGCGCTCGGCAGGGAGCTGGTCGCGCTGGGCGTCGACCCCGGCGCCATCATCGGGGAATGGCGATCGCTGACGACGCTCGGCAATGCCGTCTACTCGGCGGAGCTGCTGCGCGCGCGCGGCAGCCGGCGCATCGGCGTGGTGACGTGCGACTGGCACATGCCCCGTGCGCTGGCGAGCTTCCGGCTGGTCGGGCTCGAGGCGGCCGCGCTGCCCGCCGCATCACCGCCAGTGCCGGTGACGCGCCGCTTGCTGCGCGCCCTCAGGGAGCGCGGTAGCTGGTGGCTGACCCGTATCGCCAAGCGAGGCCCGGAATCGGCGTGAAGAGGCCGGCGCTGGCGCTCTTGTTCGCCCTGCTTCCCGCGTGCCGGGGCTGCGGCCGCAGCAACGGCTCGTCGGTCGCGAGCGCCGTGACTCCCGCGTCCGCCGCGGCATCGGCCGGGGCGAAGCCCGCGCCGGCGGAAGTGCGCGCGCGGATCAAGGCGCTGCTCTCCGCCGAAGCACGTCGCGACTCGAAAGCCGTCAGGGACAGCGATCTGAGCAACCGCGCAGTCGACGTGCGGCGCCACGCGGCCCGGGCACTGGCCCGCATCGGTGGCGCGCGCGCCGAAGAGCTGCTCTCCCCCCTGCTGTCCGACGAGGATCCCCAGGTCGTCGCCTGGGCAGCCTTCGGTCTGGGGCGGGGTTGCCGGGGACACGAACGCACGACGGTGCGCGAGCTGGTGTCGCGCGCCGCCGCGCTCGGGGAAACGCCGGCGCAGCCGCGGAGCGGCGAAGCACCGTTGGATCCGGTCGCCGCAATCGCCGACGCGCTGGGCCGCTGCGGCAGCAGCGAAGCCGAACGCACCCTGCGCGCGTGGCTGGACGGACCGAAGACGCGCGCGGAAGCCGCGGCACTCGCGCTGGGTACGCTCGCGGCGCAGAAGAAGCGACTCGACGACGCGACGGTCGTCGCCCTGCTGGACGCGGCAAGCCGCAAGGACAAACCCCTCGACAACGCGCTGTTCCCGATCGGCCGCCTCGGCTCGCTGAACGAGCCCGTCCAGACCCGGCTCCTGGCGGTCGCCGACAAGACGCTCGCCGACAGCAAGGGCGCCGCGGCACGGTTCGCGGTGCGCGCGCTGGGGCACGCGGGCGACGCGGCGGTCGAGCCGCTCTCGAGGTTACTGGTCGACGCCCACGCTGCGACAGGCGCGCGCGCCGACGCCGCGCGTGAGCTCGCGCGGTTCGGCGACAGCGGACAGAAGGCGCTCGCCGGCGCACTGGCAAAGCTCGCTCCGACGACGAAGACCGCCGACGCGCGACATCTCGTCTCGCCCGGGTGGGGGCCACTGGTCGCAACTCTGGACGCGCTCGAGTTTCCCGCGCGCGCCGCCAAGGACGAACTGTCGAGACTCGCCGAGCTTCCCATACCCGACAACGCCTCGGCCGCATTGAAGAGGCGCATCGTGAAGCTACGCTGCGGCTCGGCGGCGTTGCTCGCGGGCACCGCGAGCCTGGCGTCGAGACTGGTAGCCTGCGACCCGGACCCGGACGGACGCACCGGAGCGCTGGCCGTGCTCCAGGTGCTCGGTCGGGGCCAGCTCACCCAGGCGCGCTACCGGCGCTGGAAGACGTTCGCCATGTCCGGGGATCCGGTCGTGCGGCAGGCCGCACTCGAGCTGATGCCGACCCACCCGGAGATCGCTCACCCGGAACAGCTGCTCTTGTCCGCGTTGGACGCGAAGCAGGCGGGAACGGTCGCGACCGCTGCCCAGGTGCTGGCTGGGTTCCCCGATCGCGCCCAGGCACAACGGCCAGAGCATCCGGTCGCAGAGGACGGCGGAGCACCTCCGGCCGTCGCCGTGAAGCCGGCGCCGGCGCTGGTGAAGGCGTTGACCGGTGCGTTCGACGCGAAGCGACCTCCGGACGCGATAGAGGTGCGCTGCTCGCTGATGGACGCGGCTGCGGCGCTGCAGCTCCTGGCGTTCAAGCCGAAGATCGACCCGTACTGTCACGACCCGAATCCAACGTTGCGGCAGCACGCGCAGAAGGCACTGCGGCAGCTGGGCAATCGAGGCCGGAAGTGCGACAGCTTCACCCCGCCGAAGAAGGCACCGCCGGAGCTTTCGCGCGTGCCGGCGCACGAGGTGAAGCTCGAGCTGCAGACCGACGTCGGCACGCTGGATCTCCGGCTCGATCCGGATCTCGCGCCGGTCACCACGTCGCGCGTCGTCGAGCTGGCGCGCGCGGGCTTCTACGACAACGTGATCGTGCACCGCGTGGTTCCGGGGTTTGTCGTGCAGTTCGGCGACCCGGAAGGGGACGGCTACGGCGGCGCGGGCCGTCAGCCGCTGCCCAACGAGGACTCGCCCCGCGTGTTCGAGCCGCTGGGCGTCGGCGTGGCGCTGGCCGGTCCGGACACCGGATCCAGCCAGCTCTTCGTCACGCTGGGCCCCTACCCGCACCTCGACGGCAGCTACCCGCTGGTGGGCCGGGCTGGCGGGAACTGGGATCGACTCGCTGTCGGCGATGTCATCCACAAGACGACCGTCGGCGAACCCTGACGTGTTTCATCGGAAACTCCGTTGCAACCATGTTGGTGCTGGATCTGTCGCCGGGGCTTTGGCAGCATCGGGCCCTCGTGGGAGGCGACATGCTCGAAACCAGCAGCGGCTATGGCGGTGGTCCGCCGGGATACGGACAGCCACCGGGCGGATACGGACAACCCCCCGGACAACCCCCGGGTGGCTACGGACCGCCGGGACAGCCGCCGGGCGGCTACCCACCTCCGGGACAACCCCCCGGCGGCTACGGTCCTCCTCCGGGAGGCTTCACGCCGCCGCCCGCACCGGGCGGCTACCCGGGCGCGGGCGCGCCAGGTGGCGGCGCCCCCGGCGCGTGGTCCGCGACCGAAGCGTTGGGATACGCGTGGAACGCGATCACGAAGGACTTCGGCAACGTTGGCCTGCCTCTGGTCGCAGGCTTCTTCATCCTGGGGCTCCCCGCCGGCATCGTCAGCGGTATCCGCTCCGCGGTCGTCGGCGCAATGGCGGCCAGCAACAGCATGGATTTCCAGACGATCCAGCTCATCAACATCGGCTCGACGCCGATCGTGCTCTTGTTCAACGCGCTCGCGCAGGCGTTCATGCTCGGCGGCATCGTCAGCTTCGCGCTGAAGGTCGCCCGCGGACAGAAGCCACAGTTCGGCGAGATTTTCCAGGGAGGCCGCTTCTTCGGGCCGATGCTGCTCGCCTCGATAATCCAGGGTTTCGGCGTGGAGTTCGGCATCGTGCTGTGCATCGTGCCGGGCGTATTCCTGGCCCTGGCGTGGATGTTCTATCCGATCATGATCGTCGAGCGCGGCGCCAGCGGCGTGGACGCGCTCAAGCAGAGCTGGCAGCTCTCGACCGGACAGAAGATGAACCTGCTCGTCCTCGCGCTGCTGCTGTTCGTAGCCCTGATCGTGGGCCTTCTGGCCTGCTGTGTGGGCGCGCTGCTGGTGGGTCCGCTGTGGGTGCTGTCGATCGTCTTCGTGTACCTCAGGCTGACGGGCCAGGAGCCGGTACCGGTGGTCGCGGGCTGAAGCGCCCGCGCGTCCCGGTGGCCGGCGCAGGGCCGTTGTTCTAGGCTCGTCCCGTGCTCCTGGCCGTCGACATCGGCAACACCAACGTCGTCTTCGGATTGTACGAAGGCGCCACGCTGAGAAAGACCTTCCGCTCGTCCACGGTGCGCACGCGCACCGCGGACGAGTACGGCGTGCTGCTGCACCAGATGTTCGAGCTGCACGGACACGAGCCCGACTGGATAGACGCAGCGATCATCGCCAGCGTGGTGCCGCCGCTCACCGACGTCATGGCCGACGCCCTGCGCCATGCGTTCGCGCGCGAGCCGCTGATCGTCGGCCCAGGCCTGAAGACGGGCATCTCGGTCCTGTACGAGAACCCGCGCGAAGTCGGCGCCGACCGCATCGTCAACGCCGTGGCGGCCTACGAGCGCGTGCACGGCGGCGTCATCGTCGTCGACTTCGGCACTGCGACGACCTTCGATTGCATCTCGCCGAAAGCGCGAGTACCTGGGAGGCGTCATCGTGCCGGGCATCCAGGTCAGCCTCGATGCGCTGCTAGGACGCGCCGCGAAGCTCACGCGCATCGAGATCGCCGAGCCCCCCGGGGTGGTCGGACGCAACACCACTCACGCGCTGCAGTCGGGCGTCGTATACGGCTATGCGTCAATGGTCGACGGTCTGGTCGACAAGCTGAAGGGGGAGCTTGGCTTCCCATGCGCGGTGCTCGCCACCGGCGGTCTCGCCCAGCTGATCGCGCGCCACACGGGCAGCATCGAGGCCGTGGACGAGAACCTCACGCTGGAAGGTCTGCGCATCCTGCACGAGCGCAACAGCGTACAGACCGAACCGCAGCCGACGCGCCCGCGAGCCGCCCACTGAGCCCGCCATGGGCCGCGCGCTCGCCGTCAATCTCGCGCTGTTCGTGCTTCTGGCGGTCAGCGTGTGGCTGGCGCTCGGCTTCGGCGCGGAGCCCATCAGCATCTCCCGCGCGCTGTCCGATCCGCAGAGCCTCGACGCGACGATCCTGTTCGCCGCGCGGCTGCCGCGCGTAATGCTCGCGGCGCTGGCCGGCGCCGGCCTGGCCGTCGTGGGTGTCGCGTTCCAGGCGCTGCTCCGCAACCCGCTCGCCGATCCGTACGTGCTCGGCGTGTCGGGCGGAGCGGCCGCCGGAGCCACGCTGGCGATGCTGGCAGGCGCCAGTGCGCTGTCGCTGTTGGGAGCGGCGCTGGTCCCGGTCGCAGCTCTCGCCGGCGGTCTGCTCGCCACATTCCTCGTCTACGGCATCGCGCGCGCCGGGGGCGAGGTGTCCGGCACCACGATCGTGCTCGCCGGCGTCATCGTCAACGCGATCGCGGCGGCGGTGATCACGTTCATCAAGACGCTGGTCTCCGCGGCGAAGGCGCAGGAGCTCCTGTTCTGGCTGATGGGCTTTCTGGACGTGCCGTCCACGCGACAGCTCGTCATCACGACGATCTGGGTCGTGGCCGGCACGCTGCTGCTCGTTGCCGACTCGGGCAGGCTGAACCTCCTATCGCTCGGTCGGGAGCCGGCGGAACACCTGGGCGTCGACGTGAAGCGGCTGGAACGGCGCGTGTTCTTCGCGGCCTCCGCGGTAGCCGGTGCCATCGTCAGCCTGACCGGGCTGATCGGCTTTGTCGGCCTCGTCGTGCCCCACGCCGTCCGGCGCCTGATCGGCCCCGATCACCGCGCGTTGATCCCGGGCTCGCTCCTGCTCGGCGCCGCAACGCTCGTCGGCTGCGACGTCGTCGCGCGCGCCGCGTTTCGCTGGCTCGGCACCGAACCGCCCGTGGGCGCCGTCACGGCGCTGATCGGCGGCCCCGTGTTCCTGGTGCTGCTGTACCGCACGCGGCACCGCGCGACCGGTTTCGCATAGCGCGGCCCGAGCGCGTCACTCCGCCGGCAGGACGGCCACGGCGGCGGCGGACGGCGAGCCGTGGCGCAGGCGTCCGGCCGAGAGCCGGTCGGACGCGATCCCGTAGCGTTCGGCGATCCGATCGACGGCGGTCTCCGTCGCTTTCTTGTCGGGCAGCACGCCGCGATACAGCGCGATCTGGATCGGCGAGCGCGGAAACACGCCAGCCAGGAGCCCCGCCGTCGGCAGCAATGCGTCCACGTCCGGCTTCGTACCCGGCTGCCGGTAGACGAGCAGCGGCGCGGCCGCCGCCGCGCGCTGCGTGCCAGCATCGACCGCCGGCAGGGCCGGCGACGCGGGGCGTTCCTGTTCCTGCAGGTCGCCGGGTTTCGCGGAGCGAACCAGTGCTGCCACGACATCGCCATCCAGCGGCGCCTGCTCGGGAGCCGGGGTGCCGAGCAGCTGGACACCGCGCCAGAAGCGCCAGGTCAACTGGAACAGCGAGTCCAGCGTCACCGCACCACGACCAGAAAGCTCGAGCTGCTCGGCATTTCCGGCCAGCGTCTCGCGGCTCCCCTGCCCCAATCGCGTGAGCAGCGCCAGCGGTTCGGGGGCGCCCTTCTCGGCCGCCACGCGCCGCGCGGCACCGCTCGCGTCGGCCGCTACGTCCTTCGTCGCGGCAAGCCAGATCCGCGACCAGCTCACTAGCTCGGCGCGGTGCTTTTCGATCAGGGAACGCTGCGCCACGGCCACGAACGGCACCAGGTGCAGAGCATCGCCCGTGCCGAACAGCATCCTCGCTGTGCCTGCGTCGCGCTCGTCCCGGCCGCGCTCGACCGCCACCAGATCGGCGTCGGTCGCAGAAGGCGACACGAGCTGGACGCGCGCAGCATCGACGCCGTTCATGTCGAGTGCGAACAAGCCGAGGAATGCCGCCGACGAACCCGGGGCCGCGGCGAGCTTCACGGCACCCTTCGCCGGCAGCTGGGCCAGCGAAGAGTACCTGGACTCGAGCACCTCGCGGCCCGACGACCAGCCCGTGACGAGGAACATCTCTGGATCGAGCGCCTTGATGTGCTCGAACGAAGCCACGAAGCGCGGCAGCGGCAGCAGCGCCACGTCGGCTCCCGCCTTGTCCGCGCCGCCGCGCGCCAGCGCGCGTTCCACGTCGTCGGGGCTGTCCACGACCGAAAGCGCCACGTCCAGACCGGCCTCGCCGAAGCGACTCTGCTTGTCGCCGGCAGCGAGCCCGTGGTTGGCCACCAGGCCCGCGGCGGCCAGGTCCCAACCGAGCGCCACCACGCGCAAGGGGCGGCCAAGCGAGGGCGTCGCGCTCACGCTCGCCGCCGGCGCGTGCGGAGCGGCCGACGCGGACCCGCGGGCCGTCACCGATGTCGGCGCGGATGCCGAGGCCGACGCCGACGCCGACGCCGCCCGGACGGGCGCGCCGCCCTGGGCAGGCACGCGGTGCCGCGCGAAGAGGACCCCGACAAAAGTGCCGAGCATCACGACCAGAACCGCAAAGACGATATTCGAACGCACGGATCACCAGTGGGAGGACGGCGCCCCGGTGCCGAGGCGATGCCGCCCGGGGTAGTTGCCGTGGACCAGCTTCTTCAGCGCGTTGGCGGGCACGGCAAGGTTCAGGTTCTGCACGCGGCCGAGCATCCCGGCGAACTGCGCCGTGGTGATGCCGACGACCCGGCCCTGCATGTCGAACAGAGGCCCACCCGAGTTCCCGGGGGAAATCGGCACCGAGATCTGGATCCAGCGCTTGCCCTGGTAGAGCCGTCGCGACGACACCAGTCCGTCGGTCAACGTGTGATCGAGCCCGAGCGGATTGCCGATGGCGATGACGTGTTGGCCCACGACGACACTCTCCGAATCGCCCAACGGGACCGGCTCGACGTCCACCTTCTTGCCGTGGCTCGGCTTGTCCGGGTCGACTCTCAGGAGCGCCAGATCGTCGCTGGGCGAATCGGCAAGCAGATCCACGTCGTCGAATGTCGCGCCTGCCATGAAACGGACCTGGACGTGCTTGGCCTCCCCAATCACGTGGTGATTCGTCACGATTGTGCCGTGCCGGTCGATCAGGAATCCGGTGCCGCCACCTTCCTGTCCGTGGGCTTGCTCGATGGCGATGGTCACCACGGCGGGCGCCAGCTGCTTGAAGAGCTCGGCCGGGGTCCGGTCCCCGCTCTTGGCGGGCGCGGCCTGGACCGGCCCCGCGTCGGGCTCCGTCTCGAGCACCGGTACCGAGGCGCTGGGCCGAGGCGCGGGAGCGGAGGCACCCGGCGTCGATTTCCGTGCGGAAGATGACGCGACCGCGGCGGGCAATGCCTTCTCCGGAGCGGGTCGCTTCACGCCGGCCAGCAGGTACGCCACCGACGCAGGGGTGGCGAGCCCGGCCTTGTCGAAGCGCGCTGCCTCATCCGAAAGCCACGGCCGCGTCAGACCGTGCAGCCCCACGGCAAAGAGTAGCCCGAACCCGAGCCAGGTCAGCGCGAACACATCACCCGGCAACCCGCGCGCGCGCACCGGATCGTCGTCCGGGAGCAGGCGATCCGCGATGACGGCCGGCACCACCAAGGCCACCAGCAGCGCCACGGCGACGCGGATCCAACCGCTGCCGGTGAAGCGCCCGACACACGCCATCAGCGCGATCAGCGTGGCCAGCAAGCCAGCGATCATCGCGACCACCTTCACCCCTCGGCGGCACGCCACCAGGACAGGACTCGAATTCTGCTTCTTCTTCATCCCCGCGCGTCCCGGATTCCTGGTAGTCCGCCCCGCCGCGGGCGTCGAGCCACGTCGCACAAACGCCGAGCGGGAGCCGCCTGTTGAAGCGACTCCCGCTGGCTGTCCGGCAGCCCGGACGTTCGGCTACTTCTCGTAGACCTGCGCGGCCGCGATGCCCTGCCCACCGGCGACAGTGAGCACCACCTTGACCGGGAAGGCGAAGGGGGCCGGGTTCTTGAAGCAGTTGGGCTTCTTGCCGAGCACCGCCTGCGAACCCGAGTCCTGGTCGGAAGCGATCACCGGCGTCATGCCCGGCAGCGGCGTGACCGCCACGAACTGCACGTTCACCTCCGAGACCGGCGGCAGCCCAGCAGCGACGACCGTGTAGCACTTGCCCGGCTGCAGCTGCAGCTGGCTGGAGAGGGTCTGGCCCTGCTGGAAGTTGCCCGCCAGGGTCGAGCCCACGGGACGCGATCCGGCCACCATCTGGCTCTGCGCCAGTCCGGTCAGGATCGGTTGAGCGGCGGCAGCCGCCGACGGGTCGATCTGCTGTGCCGCTCCGCCGGCGGCGCCGGCAGCGGGAGCCGTCCCGGCCGGTGCAGGAGCGGTCGTGGTCGGCGCGGGCTGTCCGTAGCCCGGCTGTCCGTAGCCCGGCTGCTGTCCGTAGCCCGGCTGCTGTCCGTAGCCCGGCTGGCCCGGCTGCGGCTGCTGGCCGTAGCCCGGCTGGCCCGGCTGCGGCTGCTGGTAGCCCGGCTGGCCGTAGCCCGGCTGGCCGTAGGCGCCCTGCTGGTAGCCGGCCTGCTGCGGCGGCGGGGTCTCGTCCTTCTTGCAGCCCACGGCGCTCGTGGCAGCGACTGCGCACGCGAGCCCAAGGATCATCGCTCTGGTCATTCGAAAAGCTCCTCGTTGCCTCGTTGTTCCTGTGACTCGAACGCTCGGTAACGCGCGGGCGCCCGGACGCGGAAGGCTATACTTGGACGGCGCGCTGGGTCCAGCCAATCACCCTTTTCGGCGGTCGAAGCCGTCAATACTGATCCTGCGTGCAGCCATCCGGCGACGCGGCTGACGCGAGCGCGGCTCTGGGCCAAGCTGTGTTCGCGTGCGATTCGCCCTGGTCACCGACGTTCATTTCGGTCCCGCCGCCTACTTCGAGGGGCGGCTGCGCAAGCTCTCACACGAGGCCGGGCGGCTGCTCGGCGGGTTCGTCGAGCGCATGAACCAGTCGGTGCGGCCCGATCTGGTGGTGAACCTGGGCGACGCGATCGAGGACGAATCACCCGCGGCCGACCGCGATCGCTACACGGAATTCCTTTCCGTGCTGTCCCGGCTACAAGCGCCGCTGCTGCACGTCGCCGGCAACCACGACAGCGTCCACCTCGATGACGCCGCGCTCGGTGCGCTCTGGCAACGCCAGGGGCCGCTGTACTACAGCCGCGATGTCGGCGGCGTGCACTTCGTGGTCCTCAGGACGGAAGAAACGAAGGACGTCGCCGTGCACCTGCCCGCCGAACAGATCGACTGGCTCGCCGCCGATCTCGCCGGAGAGGCGCTGCCGGCGATCGTGCTCACGCACCACCCCGCGAGTGATCAATCGCTCGAGGGCAACCGTTGGTTCGAGAAGGCACCGCACATCTGCCGCATCGCCGAGCGCAGGAAGCTGCGCGCCGCGATCGAAGCGAGCGGCAAGGTGCTCGGAGTGTTCAACGGCCATGCGCACTGGAACCACGTCGACGTGATTGCCGGTATCCCGTACGTGACGCTGCAGAGCCTGGTGGAGAACCTCGACGACGATGCGCCGGGACGCGCCGCAGCGGCATACGCGGTGTGCGATGTCGACGAACGAAGCCTGCGCGTGTACATCGGCGGCGAGCACGAGCTCCGCCTCGAGTTCCAACGCCGCTGACCCGGTAGCGGCAGGTCCTGGCAGCCGCTCCACTGCAGAGACACGCCCCACTCGCGCCGCGCGCGGCGCCCTGCTTCGCCCCTGGCCGCTACGGCGCAATCCGCGCCAGGCCCAACCCGACCGGATACATCGAGCCGCCTTCGATGAACGCGCTCACCAGCTCGGTGCCGCTCATCACCGCGCCGTAGCCGGTGAGCCGGGTGGGGTCGGTCGCGATCGTCTGCGGGCCCCAGATCTTCTTGCCCGATCCGTCGACGCGTACCACGTCCAGGTGCTTCGCCTGGTACACGGTGCCCGTGTAGTTGCCCATCACCACCAGCGTGTCCGCGCCGTCGGCCACGGGATAGGCGTTGTTGTAGTAGTCGGGCGCGGAGCCAATCACGACCGGGCTCGCCAGCGCCTTGCCGGACTTGTCGAGGCGCACCATCTCCATCGTGATCGTCGGTTGATTGAAGTGCTCGTACACCATGCGCGCTTCGCTGCCGGTGCTCGCGAGCGCCGGCACCTCCGTGCTGTCGGGAACGGGCTGGGTGACGGCGCCCGTGGTGGAGCCGTCGCTGCCGACGCGGCCGACCACCACCCGGTTGGACGCGCGCGCCGCGACGAGGAAGCCGTCCCCGACGAACGCAGAGGAAACGAAGCTGTCGACCAGTCCGCCGGGCATCGGGATACTGGCCGGCGGCGTGGTGGAAATGCCGTCGGCCGAGACCACCGCCGCAGCCAGTGACTTCGAGCCTTGCTCGATCCACACGAGCAGCGGCGAGCCGCCCTGGCGCTCGCCGAACACGGCGCCACGTCCATCTGCCGACACCGTCTTCTTGTGGGTCGCCTTCCCGCTCGCGTCGATCGCGAACAGCTCGACGCCCTGTCCGTAGCCGCTGGTGGCGAGCTCCCAACCGCCGGGGCGCACCGCCAGCGCAATCTGCGACGGACAGTTCGCCGCGACGGGTCCGCTCTTGCCGATCAGCGACAGATCCGGCTTGAAGCGCGCGAACCAGACCTGGGGACCGCCGCTGCTCCGCGAGATCCACGCCAGGCCGATCTCCTGCGCCGTAGCAGCAATCGCGAGCGACGCGGGAGCCTTGGCGCCGGCGACGGACTCGTCGCAGGCGGTCAGGTGGCCGCCCGAGGGCGCGCAGCGCGCGCACGCCGCGGTGTCGAAACGACACGCGGACGTGCATCCGAGCGTTCCGCCGGAGAAGCCGAGCGACGTGCAGCTCGCTCCGCCGAGTGCGTTGCCGTCGCAGTCTTCGGCGTTGTTCTGGCAGGGTGGTCCCCCCGGTCCGCCCGGCGGGTAGCCGCCCCAGCCGCCATCCGGGCAGTCGTTGCACGTGTCGACCTTGGCGTTGCCGCAGAGGGCCGCGCCGCACGCGGGTGGCGCGACCGTACCCGTGCTGCAGCTCGAGACGCCACCCGTCCCGCCGCTCGAGACGCCACCGGTGCCGGCACTCGCGCCTGAGCCGCCGGTCGCGCCGGAGCCCCCGCTGCCCCCCGTCCCAGCGTGTCCCGCGCCGCCGTCCGTCGCTCCAGCTTCGAACTTTCCCGAGCACCCGCCGAATGCCAGCGCGAGCGCACACGCCAGAGGCCAAGTCGATCGCCACATGCCCGGGTGACGAGCAATCCCCATGCCGGGCTGTCCAGCAGGTCCTGGCGCGACTTCGCCGCTATCTGTGCCAGATCGAGTGTGCCAGACGGCACCCGCGATCCGGATGCCGCGCGCGGGGCAGCCCCGGGCTCAGGCCGGTTCCGGCTCCTGTCCGCTGGGCTCGTCGTCCTCGGCCGGCTCTTCTTCGCCGGCGTCGCCCTGGTCGGCAGCTGCGGCAGGTTCCTCCGCCGCCTTCTTCGCCTTGCGCTTCGCGCGGCGCTTCTTGCGGGCGGCCCTGCGGCGGGCGCGCTCGGCTTCTTCGTCCTCGTCGGGCTCGGCCGCTTCCTCGTCGCCTTCCGCTTCCGCGGCGGGCTCCTCGTCCTCGTCCTCGGCTTCCTCTTCCTCTTCTTCGTCCTCGTCGAACGCGGCGCCTTCCAGGCCGAGGCTCATCGCGCCTTCCGGATCAAGCTCGGCGGCGCGCTCGTAGTAGCTCCACGCAAAAGCCACACCGACGGCCGTAAGCAGCCCGATCCACTGCGACGTGGAAAGCTGGATCGGGGTAGCGGAATCGAACTGGCCCGGCTTGAGCAGCACGTAGGCGACGAAGGCCGGCACCACGCTCGCGAGCTGGGTCGCGTGCCGGAGCCCGGCCTTGGCGATCGACCGCGCCGGCCCGTAGCAATAAGCGGCGGCAAAGACCAGGAGCGCGAGCGGGATGAAAATGTGCTGCGAGACAAAGGGGCCGTAGGAGCCCCGCTCCAGATCGTCGCGGATGATCTCCAGAAGGAAGCGCAAGAGGCCGTACGCGAACGCGAACGTGAAAAACACCTCGCCGCGGAACTTCTGTTTCCTGCGCATGTAGAAAAGGAGCACGAGCAGGAACGCGCCGATCAGCGAAGAGTAGAGCTGCGTCGGATGCACCGGCAGCGATGCCTTCGCGTCGGGCGACAGACCGCGGTGGTTGACGTGCTGGATCCACGCGGGCGAGCCCGCGCCCTGCGGCAGGGTTCCGTCGGGCCAGCGCGGAAAGGTCCCGAGCTTCTTGAGCCAAGCCGGTGCGTCGGCGGACAGCGGCTTGCCGAAGTCGCAGCCGAACATGTAGCAGCCGATGCGCGTGATCATCAAACCCGAAGCCAGGCTCGGCACGGCCACGTCCGCCCACGGCATGAGCCGGATGCGGTGCATGCGCAGGAACAGCCACGACGCCAGGAACCCGCCGAGGAACCCACCGTAGGCGACCATGCCGCCGCGGCGGATGTTCACGATGTCCACCAGCGCGTGGAACTCGTCCAGGTTGGTCAGCACGTACAGAAGGCGCGCGAAGATCAGCGCGCCAACCGCGGTGACGAAGTAGCAGTTCGCCATCGTCTCGCGGGGCAGGCCGTCTTTCTTCGCCAGGCCGAGCGTCAGGTACCAGCCCACCACGAGCGACAGGCACAACATCGCGCCGTAGCTGTAGATGGGCAGGCTGCCGAGTGCGTAGGACTGGCCCTTGAACCGGAACGCGGCCACGGCGCAGCCCACCGCGAGCACCGCACCGATGAGCAGCAGGTCGGCGGCCTTCTTGCGCCAGCCGAACAGCGCCACCAGCGCGCCGAGCGCCGCCACGCCGAGCAGCGCGGGAAAAAGGGGGACGTTCCAGGCGGGAAGCGGGATCCTGAAAAGGATAGGGTGCATCGGGGGCTCTCCTTACCCGCGAAACGGCGAGCCGACCAGGGGTGGCCGCCGGGTGCGGGAGGGCTCCGGGCGCTCGCCGACGGGGCGATGCGACAAGTTCAGGGCAGGGGTGCTAGCATGCCGCATGTGTTGCGCTTGATGGGCTCAGTAGTGGCCGCCGCGACCCTGGTCGCGTGCGTCCCATCTCAACGCGAGAACTCCACGAATGATGCCGGCGCCAGCCATCCGGCTGTGCGTCCGGTGCAGAAGCGGCAGGTCCAGCCCGCGCTGAACCTGCCCTTCCGCGAACAGCCGAACCGCAAGCGGGCCCGGCCGCTCAAGCCGCCCGAGGCTCCAGCGGCGTCGGCATCGGCGGCGGCTCCGGCATCTGCATCGGCGGCGGCTCCGGCATCTGCATCGGCCTCGGCGGCGGCCCCCGCGGGCAGCGCTGCTCCGCCTGCAACGTCTGCCGGGGCGCCGAAGACCGGCGCACAGGCCCCGGAGAAGGATCCGCTGCTCGAGAAGCCCTTCCAGGACTTCTTCAACCGGCAGGACGTGGGACCGGACTGGAACGTCACGTCGCCCGTCTGGCACATCCAGCGAGGGCGGCTCTGCGGCCAGGGCGCCAAGAACCACGGGGTCTGGCTGAAGCGGCGCCTCCCCGTGAACGCCCGCATCGAGTTCGACGCCACCACCGGCTCGCCCGACGGCGACATCAAGGCGGAGTTCTGGGGCGACGGCCACAGCACCGCTACCGGCGTCTCCTACACCAACGCCACGAGCTATCTGACCATCTTCGGCGGCTGGAAGAACCACTATCACGTGCTCGCGCGGATCAACGAGCACGCGCCCGACCGCCCGCAGGTCATCATCCAACCCGGCAGCACCGAGCTGAAGAAGCAGCCGGTCCGGCCCAATGTCATCTACCACTTCAAGGTCGTGCGCGAAAACGGCCGCACCCTGCACTGGTACGTGAACGACATCGAGATCCTGAACTACACCGATCCGAAACCGCTCGAGGGCCCAGGGCACGATCACTTTGGTTTCAACAACTGGGCCGTGCCCCTGTGCTTCGACGACCTGGAGATCACGCCCCTGCCGAATCATTGAGCCGCCGTGGATGTCGACGAAGTAGAGATTGCCATCAATGAGCTGGAAAACCGGCTCGAACGCTTGCGCTCGCTCTACGAACAGTACTTCCTCGGCATCGAGAAGATCGAACCGGCCGTCGCGCGCAAGGACGTGGACCGGCGCATCTGGCTGCTGCGACGCGAGCAGATCCGCAACACGGCGCGGCGCTTCAAGCTGCAGACGGTCATCCAGCGCTACAACACCTTCCAGCAGTACTGGCAGCGCATCTGCCGCGAAATCGAGAACGGCACGTACAAGCGTCACCTGCTGCGCGCCGAGAGGAACTTCGGGCCGGACCAGGCCCTGACGATCGTTGCGCGGAAGCGCTTCAAGAAACGTGGCGAGGCGGAGGCTAGGGCTGCCGACAAGGCGCTCGACGCACAGAACAAGCTGGCGGCAGACCTGGGCGCTGCCCTGGACGACAAGAACTACGATCCGCTGGAAGAAGCCAAGCGCGCGGTCGACGCGGCGCTCGGCCGGACAGACTCCGGAGGCGGGAGCCGACAGACCGATGCCGCGCCGAGCCGCGAGCGACCCCCTCCGCCCACTCCCGCGCCGCCCCGCGCGCCGAGCGTCCTACCTAGACAACAGCTGGGGCGCCTGGAGCTCGACCTGGACGACGACCTGCTAGGCGGTTCGTCGCCTCCCTCCCCGGCCAGCAACCGGCCCCGACCCGCAGCTGCGGTCGCCGCACGAGCCCCGGCCCGGGCTGCGCCTCCGATCGCCCCAGCGCGGCGCGAGGCTCCGGCCAGCCCGGCTCGACCGCCGGCCCGTCCATCGGCTGGCGCCCGACCCGCGCCACCCGCCGGCGCGCCTGGTCCCAAGCCTCCCGCACCGCCGGCCCGGCCAGCAGCCGCAGCCCGGCCAGCAGCCGCAGCTCGCCCGGGTGCAGCCCGCCCGCCTGGGCCTCCGCCGCGGAAGGCCGGCGGCGAGGCCGGTCAGGCAGGCATGAGCGACGACCGGGTGCGCGAGCTGCACTCGCGGCTGGTCAACGCACGGCAGCAAACCAACGATCGCCGCAACATCAGCGTCGACGGGCTGAAGAAGAGCCTCCAGGCAGCCGAGTCCAAGCTGCGCAAGCAGCACGGTAACCGCAAGATCGACTTCGATGTGGTGATCAAGGACGGCAAAGCCGTCGTGAAGCCGATCGTGCGCTAGGGCCTGGGGCTCAGCGCGCCAGGCCAGTGCGTTCGGAGCTGGAGGGCGGCGCCGACCGGCGCGATTCCACCAGCACCTCGTCCTCGCAGAACAGCAGCGAGCACGAAGTCCGGCCGGCTTCGCGCATGCGGCTGCAGAGCTCCGCCAGATCCTCGTCCGAGTCCACCACATCGCCCTCGATGGGCTGCAGCGTGGATTGGTCGAGGCGGCAATTGTCGAGCGCCACCCAGAGGCCCTTGAACTGCTCCGAGCGGCAGAGCTCGGGCCAGGTCATCCTGGTCTTCATCGCAACTTGACTACCTTGGCGGTGGGTTTTCCCGTGAGGGGTCGATTTCCCGATGCGAAGCGATTGAAGCGGTCCGAAGCCCCCGGAGCAGAAAAGCGACGGCAGCCCGGATCTAGACCCAGCTATTCCGTAGCGTCAAGCCGAGGGTGTGGCAAAAAATATACACCCAGCGGAAGTTACCAGGATCACAACCGCAATTTCGCGGAAGGAAACGGATACCGCGACTACTTGCAGGTCTTGACCGCGGCGTTCAGCGCGCCGCTCCCCGCGCCCATGGCGCGGGCCGCGCCGGCGATGGCCTTGGCCTGGGGGCATCTGCCGTTGAACGCTGCTGCCCGGGCCGCCGCAGGCGCCTTCGCCCGGGCAAAGGCGGCGCAGCGCTGTTTCGCGCTGGCGTTGTTGCAGCGCGAGTAGTTGGCAGCCGCGCCGGAGATGTTCCCGCCCTGGGCCGCGGCAATACAGGCCGCACAGGCCTGGGCGCCGCCTGCCGCCGGGGGCTTGGCCGTGGCCGTCGGTTTCGACGTGGCCGTCGGGTGCGTCGGCGCCGCGGTGTGCGCCTGGGTGGTCGTGTGCGTGGGCTGGGGCGCGGTGGAGGTGTCCTCCGGAGCCGTACCAGTCGCCTGGGTGGTCGCAGTTTCCCCCGCTGAATCCACCTGTGGCGCGATGGTGGTCGCGCCGCTGGAGGAGCTCGAGAACGGATTGGCCAGGGCCTGGTCCGTTTCGGAGGGCTTCATCCCCCGGGCCACGACGATGACGATCGCGATCAGCAGCACCAGTCCGAGCCCGCCGAGGCCGATGACGAGCCCCTTGCCTCCCCCGCCGCCGCCGCGTGCAGGGGGTGGAGGCGGCGGCAGGTTGGCGGCCACCGGCGGAGGCCCGCCGGGGGTTGGTTGCGCCGCCGCCACGGCGGGCGCAGCGGCCGCACCCATTGCGGCGAAATCCGGAGCCGCCGGCATCGCCGCGGTACCGGCAGAACCCAGCGACACCGGGCCGCTCGCCGCCGGGGCGTCCACCGTGATGCCGCCGCCACCGGACAGCTCCTCGAAGAACTGCCGCGCGGTGGTCTGGCGCTGCTCCTTCTCCTTGGACAGGGCGCGCATGATCGCCGACCGCATGGACTCGGGGACGCTGCTGCTGCTGCTCGGCGCCGCGTCGAAGGGGATCGGCTGCGCCGTCATGTGCTGTGTCGCCCACTGCCAGGGCGTGTCTGCTTCGAAGGGCAGCCGCCCGGTGAGCATTTCGTAGGACATCACGCCGAGCGAGTAGATGTCGCTGCGGGCATCGAGCTCCTTGCCGGTGAACTGCTCGGGGCTCATGTACGGCGGCGTTCCGAGCACCATTCCCTGCTGGGTGAGCTTCTGTTCCTTCTGCGCGTCGCTGGATTCGGTGCGCGCCGCGATGCCGAAATCCAGCACTTTCACGAAGTCCGTCTCACCCGCGCGGTCGGTGAGGATGATGTTCTCGGGCTTCAGGTCGCGGTGGATGATGCCCAGCTTGTGGGCCTCGTCGAGAGCGCCGCAGACCTGCTTCATGATCTTGAGGGTGCGCGCCGGAGCAATCGGCCCCTCCTCGATCACGTCCATCAAGGACTTACCCTTGACGAACTCCATCGCGATATAGAGCGTCCCGTCCGCGGTCGCGCCGAAGTCGTAGAACTTGATCGTGTTGGGGTGCTCGAGCTGTGCGACCGTGCCGCACTCGCGGTGGAAGCGCGCCAGCACCGACGGGTCCTGCGACAGATGCGGGTGCAGGGTCTTGACGGCGACCTTGCGCAGCGTCGAGCCCATCTGCTGTTCGGCAACGTAGACGATACCCATGCCGCCTTCGCCGAGCACGCCGGTGATGCGGTAGCGCCCGCCGATCACCTGTCCGATGAGCGGATCCTCTTTGTGCTCCTCCACGGGAAGGAGCGCGCCGCACTTCGCACAAAAGCGCGCACCGTCGATGTTTTCCTGACCGCAGGCCTCGCAGTGCATGGCGGCGTAAGCGTCGCACGAAGCGCCACCGCTGCGCCACCTTCCCATCCCGCCCTCCCGCCTGCGCCGTGGTCCTCGCGCCGGGGGCTGGCTTCCTCTCTAGTCGGGGGCCGCGTCGGAGGCCCCGGCGTCGTCCCGAACCGGGGCGACCTCGGGCACACCAGGTGGCGGAAGGGGGTGGTCGGGCGGCCAGGCCAGCGGCTGGCGTGCGCCCGTGGCGCGATCCACGAGAACCGCACGGGTGGCGCGCGCGCTGGCTGGGACGAGCAGTTGGCGTGTCGCGACTGCTCCGGCCGCGAGTGTCGGCGGCTCGTGCAGCGGCTGTCGCCGTCCGCGCCGGGGTGCTTCGGCCGCCACCAACGGGAAATCGAAGCGCACGCGCTCTACCAGCTCGTGACCAATCCACAGCTCGACCGCGTAGCGCCCCATGTTGCGCGCGGTCACGACCGGATGCGGAAAGCGCAGGGCCTTGACGCTCTGGACGCTGACCTTGCCGTGGTCGTAGAGCAGCGTGTACTGCCATTGCCGCGCGAGCCGGAGCGGGTCCGGGTCGGGCTGGCTGCCGCTGGGCGGACGGACCAGCGCTCGTGCCGCGCCGCCCTCGCCGGCCGCGCTGGGGTCGCCGGAGCTGTGCGGTGCCGTCCCCCCGTCCCTGGGCTGGGCCTCGAGCACATGCGCCGGGAACGCGACTTCCGGTCCTCGCTCGCGCGGAAAGCGCGCTGCAGAACAGGCCACCGCGAGCCCCAGGGCCGACGTGAGCCCGATTGCGGTTCCGGCGCGGAGGGACATGGCCGGGAAGCTACTCCAGACGCGGTGCCAGGCCAGCGTATTGATGACTTCCGGCCGTTTCCCACAGCTCGCCCGCGCCGCCGAGAACCCGCCACAGCTCGAGCAGCTCCTGTGGCGCGGGCGCTCCGACCCTCCAGGTCCGCTCGCCGGGACCGGTCAGCTCGACCCACGCGGCATGGAGCGCAATGCGCCCGACCTCGAGGACGCTGCCGTCGGGAAGGGCCAGCGACTGGACGCCGCCGTATAGACGATCTCCGAGCAGCGCGGCCCCGGCGTGCGCGGCGTGCACGCGGATCTGGTGGGTGCGCCCGGTCCGCGGCTCGAACGCGAGCAGCGCGGGCTCGAGCGGACGAGCGTGGCGGCCAACCGAGCGCAGCCCGGCTGCGCCTTCACCGACCACGGCGTAGCGCGTCTCGGCGGACAATCCGTCGCGGCCGCCGCCCGCCACCCGCATGCGCCCGCGCCCGGACGAGTCGATGGGCTTGTCCCAGGAGCCCTGCGGCGGGCGCGGCGCACGTTCCGCGATGCCGACGTATCGACGCCTGAGCGCCCCACGCCGCCGCGCGGATTCCACCTGGCGGAGTGCAGCAGCCGTGTACGCCAGCAGCACGACGCCGGTGACTCCGACATCCAGCCTCGAGACGGCGTGCAGGCGGGCTTCGTCGATGCCCACAATGCCCGCGACCCGCGTCCTGAGCGAGTCCAGACCGTGGTGATCGGGCTCGGTGGGCAGCTCGGCGGGTTTCAGCGCCGCCACGAGACCGTCGCGTTGTTCGAGCAACTCGACGCCCGCGGAGCCGCGGCGTGCCGGATACAGCTCGACGCGTTGCCCGGGCTCGAGGCAGAGCGCCGGGTCCAGCACACGCCTGCCTTCCACGAAGACCCGTCCCTCCGCGAGGGCGGCCTGCGCCTGTCCAAGGCGGCGGAGCACCTCGGCCAACCGGAGGCGCTCTCCCGGCTCGACCACCCAGACCCGCGCACGGTCCTCGCGCGTGCGCGGCGCGGCGCTCATGCGTCCAGCCGCTCCACGACGCCGCGGTCGCCGTCCACGCGAAGCCGTTCGCCGTTGCGGACCGTGGCAGCCAGCCCGCGCACACCGACGACGGCCGGCACGCCGTACTCGCGTGCAACGACGCCCCCGTGCGAGAGCGGCCCGCCCAGCTCGGCGAGGACACCGGCCGACAGCATGAACAGCGGCGAGAGTCCGACGTCGGGAGAGCGCAGCACCAGGATCTCTCCCGGCTCGAGATCCGCTGCACCCGTACCGCGCGTTCCAACAAGGCGCGCCCGCCCGGTCACCGTCCCTGGACCGCAGCCTACGCCGTGCAGCACGCTGCTGCCCACCGGAGGCAGCGACACCGTGGGCGGCGCGCCGACGAAGGTCTCGGGGGGATCGCCCGCAGCCGCGTCCCGTTGGTAGGCGGCCCGGCGCATCCGGATGATGGGACCCAGATCGGCACGCGAGCGGCCGACCGCACTGAGCAGCTCGTCGAACGTGCAGAAGAACGCGGCTGCCTCGGGCAGGGCGGGATCGATGCGGCGCATGCGTCGATCCACGTCGAGCGCCACGATGCGCAGCATGTTCAGCGTCCGGGCCATTGCGACACGCATCCTCTCCCTGAGCCGGGCAAGCACCCGCCAACGTGACACGAACGCGCGAACGAGGGCCCTTTCCACGTACGGAACGCGCGCATCGACCGCGGCCATCTCGCGGTCGGCCCTCACTCTGGCGCGGGACAAGCGCTCTTCCGGATCACACGGTGCGGCTCTGAGACCCGCAGCGACCATCGCAAACAGCGGCCGCGGATCCTGGCTCCAGCGCGGCATCATCAGCTCGCTCTCGCGCAGCCCGCGATCGCCGTACGCCTCGATGAACTGCGACAACGCGCGACGCGCTGGTCCGTCGGGCAGCCCGTCGAGGCTCCCCACGTTGCGCTCGCCGAGCAGCCGGGCCGCGTCCGGATCCCGCCGCGTGATCGCCGTGACGTGCGCCAGCGCGACGCCCGGAGCCGCGCTGTCGAGCTCGCCGACGCCGGCAGTGATCGCCTGCGCCAGGCGCTCCGCTTCGACGGGCGTGGACCGCGCTGAGCACGGTCTTCAAGCCGATGTGTGCAGCGAGCGTGGCCAGCGTGCAGCCGAGCATGAGCTCGGCCGTGCGCTCGAAGAACTGGTAGGTTTCCCTGAGCGTCGTGATCAGCGAATCGTCGGGGAGGATTGCCAGGTCCATCTCGGCAAGCCACGCCTGCTGCTGTGTGGCTTCGCGCTCGAAGCGCGAGAAGTCGTCGGCCAGCCGCGACTGCTGCGCGAACAGCCGCGCCGCGGTGACCGGCAGGCGCGCCAGGGCGGCGCGACGCCGCTTCAGCTCGAACTGACCCGCCAGCACGCCGGAGCTCCCGTCGTGGACCAGATCGAGCAACGCCGCGGGATCGATACCCGGCACGTGGGCGACGGCCGGTACGAGCGCCGAGAGGTTGAGGTAGAAGCGGCCGTGGACGCGCTGAGCAGCGTGGCGTTGCGGGGCAGCTTGCAGCCCAGCGCGCCGAACGCTTCCTCGAGTCCCTTGCGCGAGAAGGCGTCCACCAGCGACCAGGTGAGCGGGCTCGGGACACCCGACAGCGACTCGCCGAGCCCGGCGCGCGACCAGACCGTGGTCGGCGAGCCGCCCTCCGGATAGCCCAGACCGTGGCTCCGACGTATGTCGGCGATGCGGACGCCGTCGCCCTGCGACGACCACGAACTCGACGTCCCTCTGCGCGCGGCCGGCGTCGTCGAGCTGCTGGGCGACCCCGGCCAGCTGCTCGATGCTGTCCTGGGACAGCGCGGGCCGGGTCGCCTTCCGGGCCGCGACGGGTACGGCCCTGGGCCCACGCTCCCCGGCGACGAGGCGATGCTCCTTGGCGACGGTACGCCGCTCGAGCACGCGTCCGTCTGCGGCGAACCTCACCAGATCCTGGGCGGCCACGCCGTCATGGACCGGCGAGCCGAGCCCGAACGCGGCGCTCGCGACCCGCACGGCGACCAGGCGCGGCTCGGTGCCGGCCCCGGGTTGCTCGACGCGACGCGGCCCGTGCAGCGGATCGCGGGTCAGCATGACACCGCGCGCACGCATCCGCGGCAGCGGCTGGAGGAGCACCGCCATCTTGAGCTCGCGGACCCGCTGCGCGCGCAGGTAGCGGAGCCCGTCCTCATGCACCACCGATGCCCAGATCTCGCGCACGGCGTGCTCGAGCTGCTCCGGCCCGCGGACCCCCACGCGGATGGCAGAGAGCCCGGCGGTCGCCGCGACGCTGTCGTCTGCGAGACTCGGGCTGGCGCGCAGCGCGAGGCCCCACTCGGCCATGGGCTCGACCTCGTCCCAGAACGCGAAGAGCTCGTCGCTGAGTGAGGGCAGTGGCGCGGAAAGCAGCCGGTCGCGAGCCCGCGCCGCGCGCTCGAGCCCACGCGGGCGATGGATGACCCGAAGCAACGATGCCGGATCGTGAGCGGGAGGCAGCAGGGTCTCGACGGCCTCGTCGAACGCGTCCGACGGGCAACACCCAGCAATCCAGCAGCGGCAACTCCAACCCCGCGGCGTCGACCAGGGCCATTGCACGAGCGCCGACGAGGTCGAGCTGTGCCTCACCCTGGGCGATCTCCCCCAGGGGCACGAGGCGAGTGGAGCTCCGCCGGCTGCGCGCCATCTTCGAGCTGGGATAGCAGCTCCCCCAGCTGGACGGAAACGTCCTGACCGGCCCCGGCGTTTCGCCGTGGCCGGCGCTCCAGCGCGCTACCTGGCGGGGTCGCCGGGCGACGCACCGGTCGTGCGCCGCACCAGCTCGACCAGGACGGGATCGCTGCCCAGCTGCTCGCGTAGGCTCTGCTTCACGAAGTCGAGCTGCTCCGGCGGCAGCTTTCCCTGCAGGTGCTGGACGGCATCGGCGACACGCGCGTCCAGATACTGATCGAACGTGATGTCGCCGCGCTGCAGCTGGCCGAGCGGCTCGGTCCCGTGGACGCGTTCTGCACCCGCGCTCTTGTCAACGCGGAAGCTGTCGCCCTTGACAGCGCCCGGCCCTGCCGGACCTCCGACCCCGCCGGCGCCCGGCGGGAGACCGCCGGGCTTGCCAATACCGTCGATGCCCATGTGCCTAGTCTAGCGGATGTTGGCGATGGCGTTCTTGACCGTGTCGTGACGCGCCTTCAGGACGTTCGACACGGCTGTGTAGGCGCGGTTCTCGGCGCTGATCCGCTCCTGGAGCTGTAGGTAGTACAGGTTCTGGTCGGCGCTCTGGGACAGGACCTGGTCCATGTTCGGCGCCGAGCTGCCGCCAGCCGAGGGATCGGTCGCGGTACCGGTCGGACCCTCGGCGCGGCTGGTGATGCTGCCAAGCGTGCGGACGCCCCCGTCGACGCCGGATCCCGCAGCGCTGGAGCCCGCACCCGGGCGGAACGCTGCGGCGAGCACCGGGCCGCCCGGCAGGTGGGTCACCGCCGCCTCGGCGCCACCGACAATGGCGCGTTCGCTAGCGCTCATGACCTGCTTGAAAGGCCGCGCAGGGGCGGGCGTGACGCGAGCTGCGGTGACAGTGGACTGGACCCCGGTGGCAGGGCCACTGGGCGTGATTCGAGTGGTCATGTGTACCTCCGATACGACGGAACTGAACGCCCTTCCCGTCGGACGCTCCGCCCAGCAGTTGCGTGGAGATTTCCACAATCTACCGGCCAGGGGGCCGGCAGAGCCTAGAACGATCCGAATAGTCCGACGCCGTAGCCCGAACCGATCTTGGTCGGAGCAACGCTGAAGACCACGTCATCGCGGACCAACACGTCCTTCTGGTCGGCGATGCCCCAGATCAGGAAGGCGGTGCCCGTCGTCTGCATGATGGCGTCCAGCACCAGGAAGGTGCGGGCGACAGCCTCGGAGGCGTCACAGCCGGCGTCGTCGGGCGCGCAGCTGTGGTCGCGGATCCCGAGCGTCAACCAGGGCCCGACGGCGGGGATCAACAGAAAGGCGCTCTTGTTGGCGTAGTTCCCACCCGCTGCGATGGCCGCCCCGAGCAAGTACGGCACGCCCAGCACGACGGCCCCGGCGATCAGCGGGCCTTTGCGCAGCCTCGTGTCGTGATGGTAGCCGGCGGGAATCGACTTCCCTGCGTGGAAGGCGAGGTACTTCGGAGGAGGCTTGGCAGGCGCGGGCGCGGGCGCGGGGTAGCTGCCGGGCGGATACCCGGGGTATGCGCCCTGCGGCGGATAGCCGGGAGGCGGTGCCTGGGGCGCTGCAGTCTGCGCTGGGGCAGCCGCTGGCGGCTGCGCTGGCGGCGCGGGCTGCGCTGGGGCGCTTCCGGCGGAGCGGTCTGGGCGACCGCGCTCGCCGCGACAAGGGTGATAGCCGAAAAGGACCCGATGAAAGAAGCACCCCGCATCGCCGCCGAGCATAGCGGGTTACGGCGGGCTACGGGAGACTAGATTCCGAACCAGCCCGATGGGTCGAGCGTATCGGCGCCTTTCCGGATCTCGAAGTAGAGCGCCGGACCCTTGCCGCTATCGCCGACCGTCCCCAGGCGGGTTCCCTGGGACACGTCGTCGCCGACCTCGACGTTGATCTCTGCCAAGTTGGCGCTCACTGTGTAGTAGCCGTCGCCCTCGTCGACGATGACGGTCTTGCCGTAGTCGGCGTACACGTCGGCAAACGCGACCCGCCCGGGATAGACGGCGCGCACCGGGGAACCGAGCGGCGCGCGCATCTCGAGACCCGGGCCGTCCGCGGCGCGTCGCGCCGCAGTATGGATCTCGGTGCGCCCCGGGACCGGGAACGGCAACCGGCCCTTCATCGACGCGAAGCCGCCCGACACGCCGGCCGGATCGCTCGGCCCGACGGCGGCGCCGTAGATGGCGGTCGGCGCACCCGGACCGCTGCTCTGGAAAGCCCGCTTGAAAGCCAGAGCGCGGTCGCGCGCTGCCAGGAGCGCGGTGCGCGCCTGCGCCATCGCGCGCTGATCCGCCTCGAGCGGGATACGGCGTTCGGCGATGGCGTCGAGACGCTTGCCGAGAGCCACGCTCCGCTCATCGAGCTTGTGCTCCAGATCGATGTCGCGAGCCAGCGCCCGGCGCAGGCGCTCGAGCCGCGAAGCGTGCTCGATGAGCGCATCGAAACCGCCTCCGATCGGCAAAAGGCCTGCTCGCGCCATGCGCACGTAGGCGCGCCCCCGCAGGATCGCGCGGCGGTGCACCATGCTGGACTTCCGCCGCACGCGCGCGAAGCTCCTTCTTTGACGCGACGCTGCTCGCGGTCGAGTCTCGCGAGCGCGCGGTCCACGCCGTCGGGCGTGCTCGGCGTGCTCGGCTGCAACACCGGCCGCAGGATCGTCCGCGGGACCCAGACGGCGGGTCTGACGAGCCGGGCATGGCGGCGGCCGCGGTGACCGTGACCAGCGCTGCGGCGAAGAGCGTCCGGATTCTCACGTCTTTCCTGTAGGAATCAGGTCACACGACGAGCAACCTGCGGAGACTCGCGTAGGCGGCGGCAGCGCCCAGCGCTGCGCCGGTCAGCACCATCAGAAGCGACACGCTCCAGGGCAGGAACGTCGGCCGCATGCCGAGCAGCGTTCCGAGCTGCGCGTCGAAGTGACTCTGGACAATCGCGTACAGCACGCCGAGCAGCCCGATCGCCAACGCCGCGCCTATCGCGCCCTGCGCCGCGCCTTCCAGCACGAACGGGCGTCGCACATAGCCGTCCGTCGCCCCCACGAGCTTGAGAACCTCGACCTCGATGCGCCGGCGTTGCAGCGTGAGTCGGATGGTCGACGAGACGACGCTGATCACCGCTCCAAGCACGACGAGCGCGAGCAGCCCGGCAGCCGAGACGCCACCCGCCAGCAGCGTGCCCAGCCGATCGCTCCAGGCCTTGTAGGTCTCGACGGTGTCGACGGCCGGGAGCTTGTCGAGCTGGGCGGCGATGCGATCGATCTGGCGCGCCGGCGTGTGCTCGTCGACGCTCACCTCGAGCGACGCCGGGAACGCTTCGGCCGGCAAGGCCGCGAGCACCTTGTCGGCGTTGTCACCGGTGACCTCGCGCCGCGCCTCCTCGCTCGACACGTAGCGCACGCTCTGGACGCCATCGGTGCCGTGCAGAGCCTTCTGAATGCGTGGCAATGTGCTGCATGCGTGACGCCGGCCTGCAAGAAAGACCGATATCCGACCCGTTCGCGCCCAGCGGTCCCGCACTCCCGCGACGTTCACGACGACCAGCAACGCCGAAGCCAGGCAGACGAACGCCACCGCAACGGAGAAGATGCTGAGCAGATGCAGGCGCCAGTCATTGCGACCGCCGCGCCACGCGCGCTCGAGAGGGCGTCACGCGGCACCCCTCGAGCTCGAGAGGGCGTTCGGTGTAGCGGGGAAGCGGTTCGGCATCTCGGCGCGCTCCTAGGCGACCTGTCGCGCGATGGGCCGATCGGCGTTCATCGAGGCCACCAGGCACATCCGTGGCCTTGCCTTCGTCCAGCACCACCACCCGGCGAGGACGGACGTCGAGCAACGAGCGGTCGTGGGTGGCAAACAGCACCGTCACGCCGGTCTCGTGGATGTCCTCGAACAGACCAAGGATGTCGACCGCGAGCTGCGGATCGAGATTGCCGGTCGGTTCGTCGGCGAGCACCAGCGCTGGTTCGCCGACGATGGCGCGCGCGATGGCCACGCGCTGTTGCTCGCCGCCGGACAGCGTTCCGGCGCGATCCGGACTCCGCGCCCGCCGAGCCCGACGCGATCCAACGCTTCGCCGACGCGCTGGCGGGCCAGCCGTTGCGGAACGCCGAGGACCTCGAGCGGCAGCGCGACATTCTCGAGCACCGACCAGTTGTCGACGAGCTTGAAGTCCTGGAAGACGACACCGATGTTGCGCCGCAGAAACGGCACCGAGCCGTCCGTGAGGCGCCCGATCTCGCGCCCCATGAACAGGATCCGGCCGGAATCCACCGTGTCGGCCGCATACAGGAGCCGGAGCAGCGTGCTCTTGCCCGCTCCGGAGGGTCCCGTGATGAACACGAACTCGCCCCGCTCGATCTCCAATTGGAGCCCGCGCAGGACAGGCGCGTCGGCCCGGAAGGCCTTGTGGACGTTTTCGAACACCAGAATCGGGCGGCGCGCCGCCAGGGGATCGAAGCGGTTTCCCCGCCCGGAGCACCGGGCGGAAAGTGCGGCTCCTGGCGCCAGTATCCATGTCGCCCGGGGTAGCAGGGCGTGCCTGAGATCGAACAACTTTTCGGCCTCGGCGGGCGCCGCTACGCTGGGCCCCGCGTCACGATGCGACTGGCCTTCTTCGGGCTGCCCCTGGCAGCGTGCCTACTGCTCCGGGACGGACACGACATCGCGCTGGCTACGCTCTCGCCGGTCGAGGCGCCCGGCCGGCGGCGGCTGCTCGTCGACCCGGAGCCGACCGGCTGCTGGACGCCGCTGCGCTCGGCAGGGAGCTCGAACCGGCCGTGGACGCTGCCCTCGCACGGAGCCGGCGTGGATCTGGTGGTCAGCTGGTTCTGGACGCGGCGTCTTCCGGAGCGCTGGCTCAGCGCTGGGCCGTTGGGTGCCGTCGGCGTGCACCCGTCGCTGCTACCGCGCCACCGGGGCCCGGACCCGTTCTTCTGGGCTATCGACTGCGGCGACGAGCTGACCGGCGCCTGCCTGCACCGCCTCACGCCGGACTACGACGCCGGAGACGTGCTCCTCCGGGAAGAGCTGCCGGTCGGCAGATCGGGATGCGTGGGCGTTGGCGCGCGCGCTCGACAGACCCAGCCTGCGCTTGTTGCGCGAGGGGGTCGCCCGGCTCTCCGCGGGCGGCAAGCTGCCGGGGACGCCGCAGGACGAGCGCTTGGCCAGCTGGGCTCCGGAGCCGGCCGGCGAGCAGCTCCGGGTCCGTTGGTCGTGGCCCACCGAGCGCGTACTCCGACGTGTCCGGGCGTTGTCACCCGTGCCAGGGGTGCCGATCGAAGTCGCCGGACAGAAGCTGTTCGTGACGCGGGCGACGGCTGCCGACTCGGCGCCGACCCTGCTCCAGCCAGGCGAGGCCGCACTCCTGGGGGATCCTCCAGCCGCGCTGGTGATCCGGACCGGAGATGGCGCGCTGCAGATCGAGCAGGCACTTGCCGTCCCCGGGGAGGAGCGACTCGACAGAGCCGGCGTCGCCGCGCGCGTCGCGGAGCGGAGCATGTTAGACTGCGGGCCCCTTGGAGGGAATGGATGACCGATCCTGTGAGTGCCGCGCGCAGCGCACGTGAGAATCTGGCCCAGGGCCTGGCTGCACTGCAGACACCTGGCGTTCCGCAGCAGTTGACCGACGTAGCCGAACCCGTTGCCGAAGCGATGAGCGCCCTGCACCGCATCGAGGCCACCCAGGGCGGCGCGCTGGCGGAAGCGGGTCCAGTGGCGCTGGCCGCCGTGCGCCGCGCTCTCGGGATGCTCCAGGCGCAGGCCGGTGGGCATCCCGCCGTGAACCAAGCGGTCGAAGCGGTCGCCGGGTCGCTGGGCCTGGTGCACCAACTCACCCAGGCCGCGCCGGCAGCCCAGCCGCAATCCCCGGCCGCCGCGCCGCCACCTGCAGCCGCGCCGCAACCCGCCGCCGCTTTCGGTGGCACCGTCGTGATGGACAACAACCCGGCCAGCGCGATGCCAGCCACCCAACCTTCCGCGCCGGGGACCTTTGGGCAGCCGCAGGCTCCCGCGCCGCCGGCGCAGCCGCAGCAGGCCTTCCCGCAGCAGCCGCAGCAGGCCTTCCCGCAGCAGCCGCAGCAGGCCTTCCCGCAGCAGCCGCAGCAGGCCTTCCCGCAGCAGCCGCAACAGGGCGGTTTCGGCGCGGCCAACCCACAAGAACCCTACGGGCAGCCGCCGGGTCAGTGGCAGCCGCCCGCCGGCAATCCCGCCCCCTGGGCCCCGCCGGCCGCGCCCGCTGCCCCGCAGGCTGCGCCGCAGGCTGCGCCCCAGGCTCCGCAGGCTGCCGTCCAATCCGCCGCACCGGCCAGCAGTGGAAACACCCTACGCGTCGAGGCGGCGCTCGGCGCACACAGCGCCACAAACTTCTACAAAGGACTGAGCGGCAACAACGTCATCGACTCGGGCGGTATCTTCGTTGCCACCTACCAGATCCCGCAGATCGGACAGGACGTGGTCATCAAGGTCTCGCTCCCGGGCGGCTACGAATTCGAGGCGCGCGGCGTCGTCCGCTGGACGCGCGACGCACCCAACTCGGGCGCGGATTCGTCGCCAGGCTTCGGCGCGCAGTTCACGCAGATCTCGCCGGAGGGACGACAGCTCGTCTACCGCTACGTGCGCAACCGCGAGCCGCTGTTCCACGACGATCTGTAGATCGAAACCGGGTCCAGTCGGTGCGCGGCGACAGGTTCCGCCTGCCGGCGGCGCTGCTCGCCGCACTGTGGGTGCTGCTGATGACAGAGCCGGCGAGAGCCGGCGATCCGTACCTCCGCTGGTACACGATCGACACGCCGCACTTCCATGTCCATTTCCACGGCGGACTGGAGCCCGAGGCGCAGCGCACCGCCAACCTGCTGGAGGACGCCTACGGCCGTCTGGTCCCGGAGCTGGGCTCGGCGCCTCACACGACCGAAGTGCTGCTGACCGACAGCACCGACTCGGCGAACGGTTCGTCCAGCTCGCTTCCCTACAACGAGATCGAGCTGTACGTCACCGCCCCCGACGACATGTCGCCACTGGCGGACTACGACGACTGGCTTCTCGAGCTGACGACGCACGAGCTCACGCATACGGTGCACGTCGACAACATCTCCGGCATCCCCGCCGTAGTGAACGCAGTGCTCGGCAAGACCGTGGCGCCCAACCAGGCCCAGCCGCGCTGGATCCTGGAAGGCCTCGCCGTGAACATGGAGACGGAGCACACCGGGGGAGGGCGACTCAGGTCGTCGCAGTGGGACATGTACCTACGCGCAGACGTCCTCGACCACCGCCTGGCCCGGCTGGACCAGATCAGCAATTCCGCAAGGCGCTGGCCGTCGGGCAACCTCTGGTACCTGTACGGCTCCGAATTCATCGAGTGGATCGATCACATCTACGGACCCAACACGTATGCAGCGGTCGCCGCCGACTACGGCTCGAACATCATACCCTGGGGCATCAATCGTTCGATCCGACGCGTGACCGGCCGCACCTATCCCGAGCTCTACCGCGGCTGGGAGAAGTACCTGGAGAAGAAATACCAGGCGCAGGCCGCACGAATCCGCCGCCGGGGCCTCCGGCGGGGCAGACAGCTGACGCATCGAGGACGCGTCGCCTCCACTCCGCGCTTTGCGCCGCGCTGCGCTCGCGCAGGATCGCGCGAGGAAGTGTTCTACGTGAGCGACGACGGCGACCGGACCGCCGGCGTGTACCGCGTTCCCCTGGTGTCGCGCAGCCACGCCGCCGAGGGCGACGAGCAGATCATCACGCGCATGAGTGGCACAAGCTTCTCGTTCGACAGCGACTGCGGCGTCGTGTTTTCCAGCACCGCGCCTTCACAGCGGCAGTACTACTTCAACGATCTGTTCCGCCAGCCGCGCGGCACGCGCGCGCCACGCGGACTGAGCCGGACGCGAAAACGACTGACCGTGTCGCGCCGCGCACGCGACCCGGACGTGAGCCGCGACGGACGGCACATCGTCTACGTCACGAACCACGCCGGGACGAGCACGCTCCGGATCGCCGATTTCACGCCCGGCCACCGCATCGTGCACCCGCGCACGCTGGTGCCGAGCGCGCGCTACGAGCAGGCCTACACGCCGCGCTTCTCGCCCGATGGGCGCCATTTGGCGTACAGCGCCTGGACGCGTGGCGGCTATCGCGACATCCGCATCGTCGACGTGAAGACCGGCCGCTTCTTCGAGATCGCAGCACGACCGCGCGCTCGACCAGCAACCGACCTGGTCGCACGACGGCCACACCGTCTACTTCACGTCCGACCGCACCGGTATCGCGAACGTGTACGCGTTCGACCTGCGTTCCCGGAAGCTCAGCCAGGTGACCAACGTCATCATGGGCGCGTACATGCCCGAGGTCACACCGGACGGGCGCACGCTCTTCTACATCGGCTACACCTCGAGGGGCTTCGACCTGTTCAGCATGCCGCTCGACAGGTCGAGATTCCTGCCTGCGCTTCCCTACGTCGACCAGAGGCCGGCGACGCCCCCCGAGCGGTTCACGAAGCGGTGGCCCGTGCACAGCTACGACCCGCTGCCCACCCTGCGTCCGCACGCCTACCAGCTGGACTACGGACCTGGCACCTTCGGCCAGGCGCTGACGGTCTCCACGACCGGCTCGGACGCGGTGGGGCTGCACTCGTTCAGCGCGAGCATCACGGTCGAGACAGAGCAGGGACAACCGTCGGGCCGCCTCGCCTACGCCTACCACAAGCTGCCGTTCACGTTCCGCACCAGCCTGTTCCGGTCCGCGTCGCCGCGCACCGGCTTCCGCTACGGAGACCAGACGCCGATCATCACCGAGCATCTGACAGGGATACGCACCGGGGTGACCTACCCGTTGCTCGGCGAGTTCGACGTGGGGAGCGTGGCGCTCAACTACACGATCGCCAAGTTCGACTCGGTGCTACCGGTGGGGCCGATCGCGGATCCGTACGCGCAGGTGACGCGCGTCCCGGACCGGGGCTATCTAGGGCTTTTGCATCTCGGCTACGGATACTCGAACGCCGAAGGCACAGCCGACGGGATCAGCCTGGAAAAGGGCTTTTCTTTCGTGGCAGGCGGGGACATCGCGGCCCATGCGCTCGGCAGCGACTCGACATTGACGGCGTTCAGCGCGCGCCTGGAGGGCTATGTGCCGATGCCATGGGCAGAGCACCACGTGCTGGCCGTGGCTCTGTCCGGAGCCGCCGCGGTGGGTACCTATCCGCGGCGCGGCCTGTACTACACGGGTGGATTCGGCGACAGGCCGGTGCTGGACGCCTACACGAACGGCATCGACCAGGGTCCGTTCGTGCTACGCGGCTACGCTCCGGTCAAGTTCATCGGCTCGCAGTTCAACCTGCTGAACACCGAGTACCGCTTCCCGATCCTATACGCGGATCGCGGCGTCAGCACGCTGCCGGTCTTCCTCAGGACCCTGAGCGGCGCCCTGTTCGCCGACTACGGCGGGGCGTTCAACCGACTGGACCTCGCCGATCCGCTGAAGAGCTACCACCTCGGCGTGGGCGGCGAGCTGTGGATCGACCTGGTACTGGGCTACTTCGCTCACGCCAATATCCGGCTCGGCTACGCACACGGCGTCGACGACTCGAAGGCCATCCCGGGAGGGCAGCTGTACTTCGTTGCGTCCACGCCGTTCTGACCCGCTGCGGCCGGACGGTTTCTTTCCCGGATCCGTCCACGGCTGCTACGCCGGCTGCGATGACGTCCATGAAGCTCGCAGCCCCCGCGCTGGCCCTCGCGCTGGGCCTCGGCGGCTGTTTTGCGACTCCTACCCAATCGCAGAGGGTCACCGACGCGGCCCGCGAGATGAACATCGCCGCGCGTTTCGGGCGCATGGACATTGCGGTCGAGCATGCGGCACGCGGCGCGCGCCAGAGCTTTCTGGAGCGGCGCGCGGACTGGGGGCACAACCTGCGCGTGCTGGACGTGCAGCTCTCCAGCCTGTCTCTCAAGGACGAGCAGCACGCCACCGTCCACGTGGACATCTCGTGGGAGCGCATGAACGAAGGCCTGCTGCGCCAGACACGTGTGGCGCAGCTATGGCGCGACACCGAGAAGGGTGGATGGCAGCTGGTGCGCGAGAAGCGCATCGCGGGAGACTTCGGCTTGTTCGGCGAGAACGTCGAGGTGCTGCACCCCGAGCACCACGACGTGCACTTCCCGAGCAAGACGATCCGCTAGCCGGACCGCGCCAGCGGAGCGGCGCTCAGCCCTTCTTCTTCTTCGACGAGCCAGCGCGCGCCTTGCGCGCCTCCTCGACGCGGCGCTTCTCGCGCTCCTTCTTACGGCGCTGGGCCTTGCGGCGCTTCATCTTCCTGGAATTGCGGCGATCGAACCTTGCCATCAGTCAGTACTCGTCCTGTCGTCGTTGTGCTCGACGGCGGCGTGGTGCCAGCCGTCCGCGCTTCGATACAGCGTTCCGGACCCCGGCGCCAGCCCCCGCGGAGCGGATAGCGTCCTCTGCAGCGGAACTCAGCCGCTGGAAGCGTCCTCGAGCGCGCGCTCCCGGTCGCGGACTTCGAGGCGATAACGGCTGTTCACCGTCTCGATATAGAAGACATCCCGGGATGCCAGCCGGAGCACGCGCTTGACCGGAGTGGTCACGTACTCGTGCATACCGTCCGAAAACTCGATCACTACCACCGAGCCCTTGCGTGGCGCCCGGACGAGCCGCCCGGTCACAGCCCGAGAGCCCCGACCCAGTTTCCGGAGCACGACTTGCACGAGATTACTCTAGCAACCCCACAGCCCACGTCCACCCCAAACTCCCCCGGGCGCATGACAAACGCGGGCCGGGAAGCATCCGTCAAGAGGGGGGCGGGGGCTGTCGGTATTTGTCGGCAAGTGTCGGTGTCCGTTCAGAAAGTCATCGCTGCCGAGACGCGGAACATGGGGCCCCGGAGCCGCAACGCCGGGAACGGCACGGCGGCGACACGCTCTGGTGCGGAGGTGCTGTCGGAAGCCGGGCGCAGGTTCACGTCGACCGGTGCGGCCCAGCTGTAGCCGCCGTCGCCGACCACCCAGAAGCGCGGCTTTTTCGATTCGCCGCTCCGCTTGCCGATGACCTCGAACGCCGCGCCGGCAGTGGCGTCGAAGCCGGCGGCCCACTTGTGCGAGTAGACGTTCACTGCGGTGACCGCCTCGTCCAGCTGCGCGTCCGTGTAGATCGCGGACGGAGACGCGCGCACGAACACGAAGAAGCGCGGGATCACGTGGTAGCGGATCTCCGGCCCGAGCGAGAGGCGGTGCACGTCGAGCTGGGTGCGCTCGCCGCGCGCAGTCCCCTGCCGCTGGCCGTAGTCCCACAGGGCCATCACCGCCAGGGAGAAGCGGCCCTCCGCAAGCAGGGTACGCCCGCCTCCCAGGCTGACCTGCGTCAGGGCATTGTCCGTGGCGTAGGGGTCGAAACCTCCGTCGGTGATGAAGGCCGTGCGCACGCCCGCGGTCGCCTCCCAGTGCGTCTGGTAGGACCCGAGCGGGCCGTCGGCGGAGTAGTACGGCGTCTGGCCGGTGTCGGCTTCGGCGGCCACGGCTGCGCCCAGCGCGGGGTGCTCGGCGCGGGCCAACGCCGGCAGCCCGAGCGCCAGAAGCAGCGCCAGCACTCCAATCCCCCGGGCGGGCATCCCTCCACGCCTCGTCATCGTGCACCTCCCAGCATCAGACCACCGTAGAAACTCGAATCCGCCGTGTCGGGCTTGACCGCGTCGAGCACCGTCGCCCCGAGCGCACCCGCCATGCCGTCGCCCGACTCGTGCATCGCCAGGAGCGCGCGCCCGCCGTCGAGGCGTTCGATGTCGTAGACGGCGGACACGTCGCGCTCGACGGTGAGCGAGGTCGGGTGCAGGTCCGATAGGTCGATGCGCGCAAAGTCCGGCGAGCCGGGGCGGAACGCCCACACGCGCTGGCCGTCCGGGGACATGGACAGCTCGAAGCCCGCCTGGTTCGTCAACATCGGATAGGTCTCGCGCTTGTCCAGGTCCAGAACGTAGAACTCGGCGTCGCTGGTGCTCTGCAGGATCTTCAGGTGCGCGTAGCTGTCGCCCGGCACATCGATGACCTGCTTGACCGCGATGCCGATGTCATACGGATCGACACTGCGGAAGGGCGTGCCGGTCGTCTTGCCGAGCGACCAGAACGCCACGCCGCTGGTCTGGTCGCTCCAGAGCAGCGCCACGTCGCTGGTCGTCGGCTTGTTCGTGACGTCCTGGGTCACGCGGGTCAGGCGCGTGTACGGCTTGGGACAAATCCACGGCCTCGACGACCGTCGTCGCCGGATCGACCAGCGAAGCCTGCCTGAGCCCTGGAACGAGCGCCGCGAGCCTCAGCCCACCGTCCGTCTCGACGAAGTCGATGGCCGTCGGCACCCCTCCAACGTCGGCGATGTTGGGCGTCGGGAAGTAGTCCTGTTTCGCGCTGCCTTTCGGAGGGCCGAGCTGGAGGAGCAGCACGCTGCTGTCGTTCGCCAGGCGCACCGCGATGCGGGCGTCCGAGTTGTCCTTGGGATCGCCGTCGTTGTAGGCAACCTCGGCGGGTTGCGCCGTGTCGCCGGTCGGCGTCTTCGGCATCGCGACCGTGACCTCGTCCCGATCGAGGTGCGCCAGGTCGATCAGCGTCACGTCCTGATCGGTCTCCACGATCAGCATGCGTCGCGAGCCACCCTTGGGCAGCGACAGCGAGCTCGTGAAAGTGAACCGCTCGGGTCGGCCGCCGAAGCTGCGGATCGTCTTCGGATAGGGCGGCTGGCTGGTGTCCTTCAGGTTGACGAAGATGAGTTCGTTCGGGTTCACCACGACGCCCCCCGCGTCGTACACGACCGCCCACTCGCCTTCCGGATCGATGGCCAGCCCTTGCAGCGGGTCGGTAAGCTGGAAGCGGGCTTCGACGCGGGGCTTGGTGCCACCGTCGATCACGGTGAGGCTGGGCCGCTCGTCCCCGGGCTTCTTGCGCGGCTGCACGCCGCTCGACAGCACGAACAGAGTCTTCTTGTCGGGCGAGGTCTTGGCGGCGACGATGTTCTTGCCGACCTCGAGGGCCTTCTCCGACAGCTTGCGTCCTGATGCGCTGATCATCAGGACGCGGTCGAGCGACGGGTCGACGACCGCCACCGAGCCGCTGAGTCCCAGCGTCTGCACGGGCAGCTGTACGTTCGCGTCCCAGAAGTCGTTGCGGCCACCGCAGGCCGCGAGCAACAGGGCAACAGTCGCGGTCAGCAGGAGTGCGACCGGGTAGACAGTCGAGACTTTCGCTTGGCTCTTCTCATCGGCTCCTCGTCAATTCACGATCTTCGCGGCCAGCTCGAAACCCGTCAGCGTGCGGGCGCTGCCGTCCGTCAAATCGATGAAGGTGATGCGACCGTCCGGGTTCAGCTGCGCGACGTAGCCCTTGCCCGCAGCTGGGACCATGCCGGTCGCGATCGGCGGGCTGGCGAGCGGCAGGTAGTCCACCTGCAGCGAGGGCATGCGTACGACATAGACACCGAACTGCTTCCGCTGGTCGTCGCGCACCGTGACCAGCGCACGGCTGCTCGGCGGCGGTGCCACGGCGACTGCCGTCGGGGGCGCGTCGGTTCCCTCGATCCTGGGAGCACGTACGACCGTGGTGGGGATCACGCTGAACGCGCCGGCCTTGGTGCTGCCGGCAGGCGTCGATTGCAGAGCCAGGGCGTTCTCGCCGTCGGGGGCGACGAACACGGCCTGCACGGGGGCCTTCAACGCCACGGTGCGGTGGTCGAGGTAGCTCTGGCTGTCGAGGCTCAGGATCGTGACGTGGTCGTTGTCGACGGCGTTCTCGTAGAGCAGCGCGACGTTTCCATCCGGCGACAGGGACACACTTCCGAACTCCTCGCCGTCGATCTTGACGCTGGGATAGAAGGAGCTCGTGACGATGTCGGGGATGGGCAGCACGTCCACCTCCGAGGCGGACCGCACGACGGCCACCGCACGCGTCCCGTCCTGGCTCAGATCCAGATCGGTGACGTTGCCGGACAGGGTGATGGTGGTGCGCTGGCCCGTGGACAGCGTGACCACGCCCACATCCGGGCTGCCGTCGCGACGCACGAGCGCAAGCTTGCCGTTCGGCGTGATCGTCACGTCGCGGGACGCGGGGTTGTCGGCGGGATCGTCGGTGACCTGTACCAGGTCGGTCACCTGCGGGGCTGCGCCGTCGAGCGAGACGACCGAGATGCCCGGATCGGTGACCGCGTAGGCGTGGGTCCCCGAGGCGTCGAAACGGACGCTCGTGGGCCGGTAGCCGACGCTGAGCTCCGTGGACGCTTCCTTCCCGCTGTCGAGCCGGATCACCGTGATGTCCTGGAAGCCCTGGGTGGGGTCGGGGTTCTTGACCTTGCGCGCGTCGCTCCAGGCGATCGCCCAGTGTCCGGCTGGGCCGATCGACCAGGCGTTCGCGCTCTCGTGCGTCGGCAGCGTCTTGGTCGCGATGCTGCTGTCCGGCTGCACGCGGAGCAGCGTGGCGTCGTGGCCGAGCACGTTGAGCACGATGGCCGTGTTCGCCGTCGCGCCCTTCTGACCCGGGATCGCCGCCAGATAGGTCGGTCCAAACCCCGCCTCCACCGTGTGCACCTGGAGGTTGGTCGCATCGATCAAGGCGACGCGGCCGCTGTCCGGGTTGGCGGACCACACGTACTTGCCGGTGGTCACCGGAGCCCGGTACGAACCCTCCAGCTCCTTCTCGGGCGGAAGCGCCGAGCCTCCTGCGCCACCCGCCGCATACGCGCCCGAGCCGCCGCTGGCTGCCGCGTCCGAGGACCAGGCCGCCGCTCCCGAACGGCACCGCGCCGCCAGCGTCCGCCGAGGAACCGCAATGCGCCAGAGCGAACAGCGCTCCGCCGAGCGCGCCGGCGAGAGCGACGCGCGAGGAAAGGGCCCGGAGTCCCGCTCCACCGATCATTGGCTTCCGTCCACGATGCGGGCTCCGAGCTCGAAGCCGGTCAGCGTGCGCGCCGAACCGTCGGAGAGCTTGATGAAGGTGATCCGACCCTCGGGGTGCTCCTGGGCGACGTAGGCGACGCCAGCCTCGGGGACCATCCCGCTGGCGAGCGGCGGGCTCGCCAGCTTGTAGTCGCTGGATCTGCAGCGACGGCATGCTGACGAGATACGCCTCGTGAATCCGGGTCACGTCGTCGCGCGTCGTGACCAGGCCGCGCGTGCTGGGCGACGGCTCGATAGCGACCGACTGGGCGGGCGCGTCCGTCCCCTGGATCCGGGGCGGCAGCGTGCTCGCGATGGGAACCACGCTGAATGCGCCAGGCTTCACGCTGCCCGCCCCGGGATCCAGCAGCGCGATCGCGTGCGCGCCATCCGGCGACGGGAACACGGCCCGGATCGGAGCCTTCAACGCGACCGTGCGGTACGTCAGGAAGTTGGGCCCCGGCCGGGCAACGAGAATCGTCAGATGATCGTTGGCAACCGCGTTCGTGTAGAGCAGAGCGGTCGCCCCGTCCGCCGTGGTCGACACGCTGCCGAACACCTCGCCGGAAATGTTCACCGAATAGTAGTCGGCCGGCTTGGTGTAGATCTGCGGGATCGGCAGCAGTGCCACCTCGGACGTGTCGCGCGCCACGGCGATCGCCTGGGAGCCGTCCTGTGCGAGGTCCAGATCGGTCACGTTGCTGGACAGTGTGACCTTCACGCGAGTTCCGTCGGACAGCGACACCACGTTCACATCCGGGCTGCCGTCGCGCCGCACCAGCGCGAAGGCGCCATCCGGCGTGATCGACACGTCACGCGAGGCGGGGTTCTCGAGGGGGTCGTCGGTGACCGGAACGTCGTCGAGCACCTCGGGCCCCGACGCGCCCAGATCGATCACACTGATGCCGGGCTCGGTCACGGCGAACGCGCGCTTGTCGTCCTGGCTGATGACGACCCGCGTCGGGCGATAGCCGACCGACAGTCGCGTGGCCTGCACGTCCTTGCCCGACAGGTCGATGACGGTGATGTCCTGCAGACCGTCGGTGGGGTCGGGATTCTTGACCTTGGCGGCGTCGGTCCAGGCGATCGCCCAGTGGCCACTGTGACTGATGGCCCAGCTGTTGGCATCCTGGTGGATGGGCACCGACTGCGCGGCCACGTTGCCCGAGTCGTCGGCGCGCAGCACGGTGGCGTCGTGGCTCCCGACGTTGATGACGATCGCCGCATTGGCGTCGGGGTTCGTGGGATCGGGCAGCGCGGCCAGATAGGTCGGGCCGAAGCCCGCGTCGACCACGTGCACCTCGAGCGTCGTGGCGTCGACCAGCGCCACGCGCCCGCTGTCCGGATTCGCCGCCCAGACGTACTTCCCCGTCGCAACCGGGGAGCGGAACGAGCTTTCGAGTTCCTTTTCCGGTGGCAACGTGCCGCCACCCGAGCCGCCGCTCGCGCCGCTGCCACCGGAGCCGCCCGCGGCGCCGCCGGAGCCACCAATCCCGGGTATGTTGCCGCCCGAAGCGTTTTCGCTCGAGCTGCTGGCAGCGCAGTCGGCGAGCGCGAGCGCCAGCAACAGAACGCCCAGGAGCGTCAGCCTCCGGTCAAGCATCCTCGTCCTCCAGGCGCGCAGAGGACAACCCCAAGCGCGCTCGGGGATTGGGATGCAATCCACGGGCCACGAGGCCTTCTGACAGTATCCGCGCACTTGGCGCACACGGCGCGGCGGGAGCCTGACACTCGTGTCAGGGCGCGGTGTGCCAGCGCCCCATTGGATTCTACGGCGCGACGACTCCGGGCGTTCCCTTGCTCGCGAAATAGGCCTGGAGTACCTGGCGCGCGAGTTGGGGTGCCTTGATACGCCAGATCGGCGTGTTGACTACGAGCGAGGCGATGGCGACCTCGGGGTGATCGGCAGGCGCGTAGCCGATGAACCAGGTGTACAGACGGTTCTGCTTGTGGCGGGTCAACGTCCCGGTCTTGCCCGCCACCGCAACGCCCGGGATGTACGGACGCCGGTGGTGATCGTGGAAGCTCTTGTAGGCCGTGCCGTTGGCCACGGTCTGCAGCATCATCTTCTGCACTTCATGGGCGGTGCTGGGCTTGACCGCGTGGCGGAGGACGCGCGGACCGTCGTCGTCCTGCCAGATCTTCTTCTGCCCCTTGTAGATCGCGCGGACGATGCGCGGCGCCAGCGCCACACCGTCGTTGGCCACCGTCTGCGCAACGCTGACCTCGCCGAGCGGCGAGTTGCTGGTGTGCCAGAAGCCCGCTGCCGAACGCGCGAACTCCAGCGGCTCGATCGGGATGTCGATCTTCGGCGCCTCGTTGGGCACCGCAAAGGGAATTGGCGCGCCGTAGCCGTACGCACCGCCCATCGCCGTGAGCTCCTCGGGCGTGAGCTTCTTCTGCGCCAGCTTGGCGAAGACCACGTTCAGGCTGCGGCCGAGCGCCATCGCCAGCGTGGCGCACCACTTGTCGCGCCCCGGGTCGTCCTTCAGCTCGTCGGCGCGGATGCGGCTGTGTCCGCCGTGGTAGCACTGCTCGGTCTTCGAGCTCAGCCCGGCTTTTTCCACCAGGGCCGAAGCCGTGACGACCTTGAAGGTGCTCGCTGCCGGCGCCTCGGCACGCACGTTCACGTCGAACGGCTTGCCCGTGTTCACGTAGCTGGCCCAGGCGAGGATGTTGCCGGTCTTCACCTGCATCACCACCGTGCCCGCTTCCGGAATGCGGTAGCGCTTCATCACGGAGAGCGCTTCGCGCTCGAGGTACGGGTCGAGCGTGAGCTCCGCCTCCCGACCGTCGGAAAGCGGCGCCGTCACCCGCCGCGGGTGCATCTCGAGCCGTAGCAGGTCCAGCCCCTCGAGGTCCGGTCCCTCGGGCTTGGCCGCAGCGGACGGCGTGTGGGCTATCGCAACACGCTTTTCCAGCTTGGCGAGCGGGCTCGGCAGCGCGATCTTCCCGCGCACCACCGGCACCAGCGCGGTAATGATGCCAACAGCGGCGCCCGCGCCGATCCATCTGCTCCAGGGTCGCATCGCCTCCGGAGTTACCGGCGACGCCGGGCAACGGCCAAGATCCTGACGCGGATTTCCATCACAATCCCCGCTGGCAGGGCGCGCGGCTCCCGGACCGGCACGGAGAAGTCCCTGAACGCCGGCCCGGGCTACGTCCTGTACGGGATCAGCTGGAGCGAGATCGGGGACAAGCCCTGCTGGATCCGCGGATACTTCTGGAGCAGCTCGGTGCCGAAGGACAAGGCACTCGTCCAGAAGGAGATCAGCATCTGTCCGAAGAACAACAAGAGCGTCAAGACGGTGATGCTCCAGCCTCCTGGCACCGACCACGGCGTCGGCGTGAGCACGATCCAGGTCTGTACCGACAAGAAGAAGGCGTCCAGAGACGAACGGCTGAAGGGGGTCAAGATCTGGGCTCGCAAGGTCGACTACGATAGCGGCAGCGTTTCGAGCTCCGACGACTTCGAGTGGGAGCAGCGGACGCACTGCAAGAACAACTGGCAGAACAAGGTGGAGTGTCCCAAAGGCACCGTGGCCAATGGCCTCACCGTCGAAGTCGGACAGAACGGCAAGGCAGCCAACGCGTTCCGCGGAATCGCACTGCAGTGTGACAAGCCGAGCGCCAAGTCGTCCGGGCACGGGCACGGCCACCAGCCGGGCCATCACCCCAGGCCAGGACACCGGAAGTAGGCGCTAGAACATCACGCCCGCGCGCACGCCCAGCTCGTGCAGGACGTGCGCGTCGGAGTGCCCCGCGATGTTGCCGGGCGAGACTGCGCGGTTGTCCGACGTGTCGGACTTCGGCATCGAGTACATGAGCCAGTTCGCGCTCATGCGCACATGCCGCGTCGCCCAGTAGTTCAGGCCCAGTCCCAGCGAACCCACGTTGAGCTTCCCGTCGGCGCCGCCGCCGGCCGCCGGCTGCCCGCCGCGGCTCGCTCCCTGGTACTTCGCGCCGAGCGCCTCCACCCGTAGCAACACCTCCAGCGATTGCGCCGGGAGCAGCGGCTCTTGCTTGGTGAAATCCAGCGTGCGGGGCCGGACGCCGCCGCCCGGCGCGCCCACCAGGTGCGGCTTGCCCAGGATCGTGTAGCCGACCTGCACATAGCCCGCCGCGCCCTTGAACGTACCGATGCGTTCGGTATTGGTCGACTGGTAGCCGTCCACCGCCTCCCGCGTCTCGTTCTTCAAGAGCACGACCTCCGACTGCAGCTCGAAGCGCTGGATCGGAACCCACAGCTCGAACGCGAGCGCTCCCTGCGCATCCGCCGGCAGCACGTGCACGCGGCGCCCCAGCGAATCGGTGTACACGGGCCTCCAGAACGCGAACCCCTGCTGCGTCCGCAGCGCGGGATAGTCGTAGTTCACGCGGTCTCCCTGCCTGTTGCCGGTGCGGGCGCTGACGCCGATCCGCGCCTGCTCGAGCAGCTTCACATGACCCGCAAACGGACTCCAGGTGACGCGCGCCATCAGGTCCGCTCGCCGATCGACGCCGGGGCGATTCCGGCCGTCACCCCCATATAGGCCGACCCAGTACGATACGTGCGCCACCTGCACGTCGCCCCATACCGTCGCGCCGATATCGCGGCCCTCCGGGTTGCCGAAAGCGCGCGTCGACAGCGGCCGCTCGTGGAACGGCAGCGCGGACAGCGGGGTGGCGTTCGCCATAGTGAACGGCGTGCGGTACTGCCCGAGCATCAGGTTCAGCACCGCGCTCTGCCGCAAGTTGATCCAGGCATCGAGCACGCCCGCGGAGTTGCCGGCCGTCTGCGCGGGCGCGTAGCGCGCGGAAGCGCTATCCGGCGCCTGTCCCGGCGGAGCTGCGGCCAGCTCGTTCGTACCGGCTCCATTCACGAGAGGCTGTCCATCCGCCGCTAGCGTGAGCTGCCACGAGATGGGCTGGAGCACCTCACCGCCCAGGCCGAGGCGGGCCGCACGCACCAGCAGCCGGGGGCTCAGTGCGGATCCCGACACGTCGCCCACGCCCGGCCCCGCCCAGGCCTGCCCGTCGAGCAGCAGCAAGGCGCTCGGGTACACCCGGAAGTTGTCGGTTGCGTCACGCAGGTAGAAGTGGCCGTTCTGGTATCCGGCCAGCGGATGCCCGTCGCGCGCCAGCGCCGGACCGGGAGCTGCCGTCGCCGGAGCCGGAGCCGTGACCGGCGCAGTGTCGGCCTGCTCCGTAACCGGCGGTGGCCAGACCGCCGCCTGCCCGGCTTCAATCTTTTGGCCGGCCGACCGCCCAACGTCGACACCGGGTGGGGAAGCGGGCGGCGCCGCCGCAGCGGGCGGTGCGGGCGAGGCCTTCGCGGGGGCCGGCGCTGCGCTCGGCGCAGGCTCCGCCGCGGGCTTTTCGCCGGGTGGGGAGGCCTGGGGACCGGCGGCGTCCGCAGCCGCAGCGATGCCCGCCTTCTTTGGGTCGGGCTTGGCTCCAGCCGGCTTCTTCTGATCGGGCTTGGCCTCGGCCGCCTTCTTCTGGTCCTTGGGCGCGGCCGCCTTCTTCTGGTCGGGCCTGGGCTGGGCCACGGCGGGAGCGGCGACCAGAAGTGCAGCTAGAGCGGCGCGCAGGAACAGGCGACGACGAGCGGGAGCGGCGGGGGCAAGGATCATGGCGCCGGGACGTTGTCTCGCGCCGTACCGCGAAGTCAACAGGCATGGGCCGGGCGTGATGCGCGTCGCAAGCCGAGGGTCTATGCTGGCCGGAACGGAGGGCGGAGCGACAGGGCCTCGCCGATCCTGGAGGCTCTCCCTGGCCTTGGAGAAACAGAACCAATCCGACGCGAGCGCAGCGCCCTTCAGCGCGAACCTCGAAGTGGAAAACACCTCGACGCTGCTGGCGCTGTCCGGCCCGCAGGGCTCGCTGCTGGGGACGGTCGCCCGCGAGAGTGGCGCGGACGTGAGCCTGCGCGGCAACGTCATCTACCTATCCGGCGACGAGGGTGACGTGGTGGTAGCGCGCCGCTTCCTGAGCGACGCGGCCGAGCTGTTGAGCCGCGGCTACGAGCTCGGGCCCGCCGACGTGGCGCGCTCGCTCGACTCGCTGCGCCGTGATCCCGCGGCCTCGCTCACCCAGCTGCTCGACGAGGTCATCATTGTCTCGCCGCGCCGCAAGCCGGTGACGCCGAAGGGCGTCGCGCAGCGGCGCTACATCGAGATGATCCGCACCCACGATCTCACGTTCGGCATCGGCCCCGCCGGAACGGGCAAGACATACCTCGCGATGGCGATGGCCACGAGCGCGCTCATGCAGCGCAAGGTCAAGCGCATCATCCTGACCCGCCCTGCCGTCGAAGCCGGGGAGAAGCTCGGCTTCCTTCCCGGCGACCTGGCCGAGAAGGTCAACCCGTATCTCAGACCGCTGTACGACGCTCTCCACGACATGATCGACTTCGACCGGGTCGAGCAGATGCGCGAGCGCGGACAGATCGAGGTGGCGCCGTTGGCCTTCATGCGCGGCCGCACGCTCAACGACTCCTTCGTCATCCTCGACGAGGCGCAGAACGCCACCAGCGAGCAGATGCGGATGTTCCTGACGCGGCTCGGCTTCGCGTCCAAGGCCGTGGTCACCGGCGACATCACCCAGACCGACCTGCCGACGGGCGCACAGAGCGGCCTGCGCGAAGCGCGCGACCTGCTCGGCGAGATCGAGGGAATCGGCTTCTGTGCGTTCAGCGACGCGGATGTGGTCCGCCACCACCTGGTGCAGAAGATCATCGTCGCCTACGAGCGCCGCGACGCCGAGCGCGCCCGTGAGAAGGCCGAGCGCGAAACCGAACGCCGGCGCCTCGGTGAAGAAGCGCGCGCGGCGGTCGAGCGCGCCCGCAGCGTGCCTCCCGACGCCAACGCCAGTGTCGACGAAAGCCTCGAAAGCCTCGTCGAGCGACCCATCGACACCGGACAGCCCGCCGGAGCAGATCCAGAAACCGACGGCGAAACGAGCGCCCGGGAGGGGAACCCATGAGCATCCAGTCCGGAACCGGCCAGTCGCCGGTCCGAATCCGTCGGCAAGAAGACCCAGGCCGGCATCGAGCTACTGACGCGCCTGGCCGACTCGCTCGCCACCGACGCGCGGCTGGACCACGGCGTCGTCTCGCGACCCCACGCGCTGCTCGTGATGGTGCGGCGCGGCCCGCATTTCGTACTGCTGCTGCCCGCGTCGGTATGGGACCGGGGACGCGAGCTGCTCGAGCCGTTCGCCGAGGACTTCGCCTCCGCCCAGGCCCGCTTCATCGTTCTGGGACGCCCGAAGGATCCGGATCTGGCTCTGGCGCTCAACCGCGGGCTCGGAGCCATCCTGCCGGCCGAGCCCTCGAACGACGAGCTGCTCGTCGCGCTGCACCAGGCCTTCGAGCTCCTGGAGGTGAAGGCCAGGAGCGAGAGCCGCGGCAAGTGGCTGAACCGCTACCGTTACGAGCTGGGCGAGCTGATCGAGATCGCGCGCGCCATCACGACGGAACGCGAGATCGACAAGCTGCTCGGCCTCATCCTCGAGAAGAGTCGCTTCGTCACCGCCGCGGACGCCGGCAGCATCTACGTCGTCGAGGGCAGCGAGCCGGAGATCGACGCGTCGCGAGCTCCGTTTCAAGCTCAGCCAGAACGACTCGGTGTCGTTCGACTCGAGCGAGTTCACGATGCCCATCAGCCCGCACAGCATGGCGGGCTACGTCGCCCTCGAGCAGAAGACGATCCGCATCGAAGACGTGTACGACATGCCGCCGGGCTCGTCCTTCGGCTTCGATCGCTCCTTCGACGAGAAGATCGGCTATCGCACCCGCAGCATGCTGTGCACGCCGCTCGTCTCCAGCAAGGGAGAGGTCATCGGCGTCCTGCAGCTCATCAACAAGAAGCGTGAGCAGACGCAGAAGCTGCTCGCCAAGGACGACTTCGAGCGGCTGGTGGTGCCCTTCGACGAGCGCAGCGAGCAGCTGCTCTCGACGCTCGCAGCGCAGGCCGGCATCGCGCTGGAAAACGCCATCCTGTACGACGAGATCCGCAGCATCTTCGAGGGCTTCGTCCGCGCCAGCGTGGAAGCCATCGAAGCGAGGGATCCGACCACGAGCGGCCACTCGCGTCGCGTAGCCGAGCTGACCATGGGCCTGGCCGAAGCTGTCGAGCGCGTGGACGCGGGCCCCTACCGCGACGTTGCGTGGACGCGCGAGGACATGCGCGAGATCGAGTACGCCTCGCTGCTCCACGACTTCGGCAAGATTGGCGTGCGGGAAAACGTGCTGGTCAAGGCGAAGAAGCTCTATCCGCACGACCTGTCGGCGATCCGCCAGCGCTTCGATTTCGTGATCCGCACCATCGAGTCGGACGTGCTGTCGCGCAAGCTGCGGGTCCTCGAGCGCGGCGGAGCCTCGGGCGAGCTGGCGGATCTCGACCGGGAGCTGACCGAGCGACTCGGCGAAGTCGACGAAGCGTGGCGCGTGATCGAGACCGCCAACGAGCCGACGGTGCTCGCCGCGGGCGACTTCCGCAAGATCGAGGAGCTCGGGCGGCAGACCTACGTCACGCTCGTCGGCGACCCGGCAACGCTGCTGACGGCGGAAGAAGTCAAGTCACTGAGCGTGATGCGCGGCTCGCTCACTCCGGAGGAGTTCGACGAGATCCGCAGCCACGTCTCGCACACGTATCGCTTCCTATCGCGCATCCCGTGGGGAAAGAGCTTCGCACGCGTCGCCGTCATCGCCGGCGCGCACCACGAACGGCTGAACGGCACGGGCTACCCGAATCGCCTCCGCGCCGAGGAAATCCCGATGCAGTCGAAGATGATGACCGTGAGCGACATCTTCGACGCCCTGACAGCCAGCGATCGCCCCTACAAGCGCGCCGTCCCCGTCGAGAAAGCGCTGCAGATCCTGGGCTTCGAGGTGAAGGACAACCACATCGACAGCGAGCTGGTCCGGATCTTCACCGAGGCGCGGCCGTGGGAAAAGGTGACGGGCGCGCTGTACTGAACGCCTGACTGGGTCCCCCCCGCAGGCGACCCCGCAAAGCAGTTCGGCCCTCCGCACTTAATGCAGACCTGAGCCGCCGGGACGGTGGCCTCGCGGCATGAAATCAGGCACTATTCAAGGCTAGGCGGCGTTTTTCCGTCGGCCCGGTCTGTGCATGGAGTTGCTTCCGCCTTGAGGTCCCTTTTGCGTTCGCCGTTCGTCAGCCCAGGTGTGCTGGCAGGGTTGGGTGTCGCGCTCGCCCTGGCAAGCGGCTGCTCGAAGAGCCCGACCCACCCCGGCGGGCCCGGCGCGCAGGGCGGCACGGGCGCCAGCGCCGGCACCGGCGGCAGTGGCACCGGCGGCAGCTCCGGCGGAACTGCCGGCTCGGGCGGAACTGCCGGCTCCGGCGGCAGCGCCGCAAGCGGCGGGACAGGCGCGGGCGGCACCGGCGGCACTGCCAGCGGCGGAACGGGCGGCAGCTCGGCGAGCGGCGGAACGGGCGGCATCGTCGACGCCGGTCAGCCGCCGACGTGCGACCCGATGCTCGGCCTGGGCACGCAGAAGCTGACCGCCGACCAGAACACGCCGCAGGCCTTCCGCGACGCCTACAACGCCGAGGTGCAGAACGGCCAGGGCTCGGCTCCCGGCCCGCTGCTCGTGATGATCCAGTTCTCCTCCAACACGATCTGGTTCGGACCGCCGAAGTCGGTCTCGGGCGGCTACGGCTTCGGAACACCGCACGACTCGGCCCCGTTCAAGCTGACCCAGCACATGCAGATCGAGACCACGCCGTCGAGCTTCGCGCTCGTGGTCGGCGGCGCGACCATCCCGGTGTCGTTCGTCACCGGCAACGGCACGCCGCACAAGGACTGCAAGGGGGTGGACTTCAACTTCCTGCGGCTCGGGATCCCGTACACCGCCGGGACCATTGCCTTCCACGGCTCGACCGTCGGCACACTGATGGGGCAACCCGGCTACATCGGTCCGCTGGTGGATGGCGGACCCCCGAGCGGACCGCCGGACAGCGGGCCACCGGACAGCGGGCCGCCGGATGCCAGCGCCGAAAGCGGGCCGCCCACGGGGCTGGGCTGGAACATCGAGCTGAGCGGCACGGCCACGTACTTGAGCTACCAGGGAGGAACACCGTGAAGCGCACTGCCCTCATGTCGACCCTGCGCTCGATCCCGTTCCCGGCCCGGCTCGCGATCGCAGCCGCGTCGCTGCTGCTGCTGACCAGCGCTTGCTCCGGCTCGAATCCGTTGCCGAACGGCATCGGCGCCGGCGGCTCGAGCGCCGGGCAGTGCGTCGACAAGGACAAAGACGGCTACGGCGTCGGCTGTCCGCTGGGCAACGACTGCAACGACAACGACCCGACCTCGACCAACGAATGCTTCGGCTGCTCCAGCGGCCAGGCAGGGTGTCCCTGCGCGACCGACGGACTCAAGACCGAATGCGGCATTCCGCTCGGCAAGGTGGGCAACGAGGTGAGCTGCCAGATGGGCACTTCGACCTGCCAGGGCGGACAGTGGGGCCAGTGCATCGCGGACACGGGCTCGAGCACGCAGACCTACCGCGCTCCCGCTCGGAGCGCGCAAGCCCTGGGCGGCGGCTCGACCTGCGCGGCCAATCCCTGCGACCCGTACTGCATGCATTGGAACGACACGCCGGACCCGTCGATGGGGAACGACGCCGGCGTCGTCGGCACGGACGCCGGGCTCAGCATCAAAGGCAACGGCGCGACGCTCGGCTGCGGCAGCGTCACACAGAAGGCCGAGCCCATCCCGCTCGACCTGTACGTGATGCTGGACGACTCGGGATCGATGAACGAGTACGTCAACAGCACGCAGACCCGCTGGCAAGCGGTGACGACGGCGCTCAAAGGCTTCGTCAACGACCCCAACTCCGCCGGCATCAACGTCGCAGTGCAGTACTTCGGGGCGGTGACGCAGACGTGCACGAGTTGGACCTGCACGTCGCAAAATTGCTTCACCGGCTACCACTACTACCCGTGGTACGGCTGGTGGTACGGCTACGACTGCGAGTGCAACAGCTACACGTGCAACTCGTACGGCTGGAGCATGGCCGGCGACCCGCCGTACTGCCAGGTGAGCCACTACGCTACGCCCGACGTGGCCATGGGCGCACTGCCCGGCAACGCCGGATCCGTCTCCACGTCGCTGAACAACCACTACGCATTGACGAGCACACCGACCCTGCCCGCAGAGCAGGGCGCAGTGCAGTTCGCGCAGAACTGGAAGACCGCGAATCCGACGCACACCGTGGCCGTGGTACTCGCCACCGACGGCGAACCCAACGACTGCGACGGAGGCTGCGGCTGGTGGAGCAGCGCTTCCTGCTTCACGAACCACGTCGCCCAGGCCGCAGCGGCCGGCTACGGCGGCACGCCGTCGATCAAGACCTACGTAATCGGCTGCGGCTCCTCCACCGGCAACCTCGATCAGGTCGCCGCGGCCGGCGGCACCACCAAGGCGTTCATCGCCAGCGACGCGAACTCGACCAGCGACTTCATCGCGGCAATGAACGCCATCCGCAACACGGCTCTCCCTTGCACGTACACCGTGCCCACGCCACCGGTGGGCCAGCAGATCGACTATTCGACGCTCAACATCCAGTACACCTCCGGCGGCGGCACCGTCACGTCCATGACCCAGGTCGCGAACGCGGCGGCCTGCACGGGCAACGCCTGGTACTTCACCGACGCGAGCAAGACGACCATGGCGCTCTGCCCCGGCATCTGCAGCACCGTCCAGGGCGACACCGGCGCGCAGGTGAACGTCGTCTACAGCTGCGTGCAGCACTACGACCCGGGCGTCTTCACGCGCACCTACGACGCCAGCTCCGTCTGCCCGACGGGCACCGCCCCGTACTGGGGCGCGTGGACCTGGTCCTCCAGTCTGCCGAGCGATTCCGGCATCGACTTCAAGGTCGCCGTGGCCTCGACGGCCGCCGGCCTGTCCAGTGCGCCGCTCGACAGCCTGCAGTTCACCAATCCGCCCGGGCCGGCGGGGCTCGCCGGTCAGCCCATCGGGGCGCGCGCCGCCACGAACACGGAAAACGGCAGCGCGGTCATCGAGAAGACGCTGATCGCCCACAGCCGCAACGGCAGCGCGCCGTTCCTCAAGGTCGAGTCGTACCTCAATCCGTCGAGCGACCAGACCAAGCCGCCCACGTTGATCAGCTGGGACCTGCAGGTCTCCTGCCAGCCTGCCCAGTGAGCCCGCTACGGCGTCCGCGCGCAGCGGAAGCCGACGGCGTTGGACCTCGAGCCCGGCGCAGCGTGGCCGCGCGCGGCAGCTCTGAGGTCGATGCCCGCAGACTGGAACGAGCCGCCGCGCACGCCCCGGTCGCCGCCCGCCGCCGTGTTCGCACAGTCGCTGCAGCTCGCTCCCCCGCCCGAATACCAGTTGGCGTCGTAGGCATCGAGCACCCACTCGGCGACACTTCCCGCTAGATCCTGCTGCCCGTAGCGCCCGGCACCCGACAGCGTCGAGCCCACCGTCACGGTCGGCGACGCCGCGCCGTTCTTGAAGTCCGCGAACGTGGAATCCGGTGTCTGGGCTCCCCACGGATAGAGCCGGTTCGCGTCGCCGCCGGCAGCAGCCATCTCCCACTCCGCTTCGGTGGGCAGGCGCTTCTTGTCCCAGACGCAGAACGCGAACGCCTCGTACCAGGTCACGCAGTCGATGGGCGCTTTCTCGTTGGCGCCGGGCTGGGCCGTCCAGGTGTCGTTCCCAGGCGAGCAGTCGAGCGCCGCCTCCAGCGCGCTTCGCGACGCCGGAAGCTGGGCGTCGTAGGCCACCTGCCAGCCGCTGCCGGCGATACTCGTGCGCGCACCGCTGCCCACGGGCGGCGGCGTGCCGTCGTACACCTGCACGAAGCGCCGGAAGCGCCCGACGGTAACCTCGAACGCGTCGAGCTTGTACGCGGACAGCGTGACGTTGTGCTCGGGCTGCTCGCCCGCGCAGGTGGCGCAGGGATAGGCGTCGCCGCCGCCGCTGCTCCTGCCCATCGCGAAGGTGCCCGAGAATATGTCGCGCTCCTGGCAACAGCTCGTGGTGCCGCAGGACAGCCCGCTTCCACAGGACTGGTCGAGGACGCCCCAGGTGAGCCCGGCGTCCGCCGCACCGCCGCTGCCCGCCGCACCGCCGCTGCCCGCCGCACCGCCGCTGCCCGCCGAGCCGCCGCTGCCCGCCGAGCCGCCGCTGCCCGCAGAGCCGCCACTTCCTGCCGTGCCACCGCCGTCTGCCGCCGCGTCTCCTCCCCCGCCGTCGTGGGCGCCCGCGCTGCCGCCCTGGCCGCTGCTTCCGCCGCTGGAGACGAAGCCCCCGCTGGCGGCCGATCCGCCGAGCGAAGGCGGGTGCTTGGGCTGCTTGCTGCAGTAGCTCAACGCCAGAACCGGCCCCAGAGTCCATCCCAGACGGCTGGCTGTACGGAAAGAGCGGGCAAGCAGACACCGTGGCATCGGGACCTCCTGACTTTGGCAAGCGACGACCGACCAGCGTAGCCCAGAACGCGACAAGCAGGAATCAGCGGCCAGCCCCGCCGGCAACGACTCCCTTGGCCCCGCCTACACCGGCAAGCGTTGCACCCCCCGCCGCGTGCCCCGCACAACTGCCGATCGCGCCGGGTCCTTTTCCCGCCGCAGTGAGTGGTCCGCTTGTTGCCCTTGACCCCTGGGGTGGGGGGCCATCTCTATTTGCTGCGGCGCATTGGTAACCGTGCGCCGGGGGCGTGCTGTGGCTGTGAAAAAGGCAGCGCGTGAGGGCGCGCTTCTTCAAGGGTTGGCCCCGGCTGGCCGCCGCGCTGGGCGTCTCTGCCGCTCTCGCCATCGCCTGCTCGGGCCCGCATGACCTGCCTCCGCACCTGACCGGAGGCGGCTCCGGGGGAAGCGCCGGCGGGACTGCTCCCGATTCGGGTGGCCCGTGCACCAACGGCCAGACGCGCGATTGCAGCGTCACCCTGGGCGAGCACAACGGAGTGCTCACTTGCTACGACGGAACACGGACCTGCGTCGGGGGCAGCTGGGGCGCGTGCGGCGACGGCACGGTGAACAACCGCGCCGGCACCAGCGGAGGCAACGGGCGTTCCTCCCAGTCGCTGAGCTCGCCGACATTGTGCCAGAACAACCCCTGCGACCCTTCCTGCCGGAGCTTCAACGAACAGCCGGACGCCGGCATCACCTCCGACGCAGCGACCCCGAAGTTCACCTGGTCCGGCGGCACGCTGAGCGGGCTCCCCACCGGCCTGGCCAACAAGGGCCTGAAGCAGCCCTGCAGCGACGGCTCGGACTGCCAGTTCAATTCCTACTGCCAGCACCCGATCACGAGCTCGGTCTGCACACATAGCAAGTGCCAGACCGGCGCCGGGCTCGACGCAACCTGCGACAGCACCAACTCGTGCATCCAGAACATCTGCTCGGCCAACCCATCCTGCTGCGACCAGCCGCGCACCACGAGCTGCAGCCACGACCCCTGCGACAAAGGCTCCGCTCTCGGCTCGGGCTGCGACACCTGCGCGCAGAAGGTGTGCAGCTACGACTCGTCTTGCTGCAACAACAAGTGGGACAACTTCTGCGTCTCCGAGGCCGACACCTACTGCGGTTGCCCGCTCACGACTCCCGGCGACTGGAACCAGAGTTGCGTGGACGCGGTGAACACGGTCTGCGACGCCAGGTGCGGGACCGGCTCGCCGTCGCCGGACGACGGCACCTGCGTCCCGTGGCTGCCGGGGCAGACCGATTCGTCGTGTTCTGGCATCGACCTGTCCGTCGGCGTGGCGTGCGACAGCAGCGGCGTCGGTACGATACCGGTGTGCAACCACGGCACGCAGACAGCCAATGCTGGCATCACGATCGTCACGTTCGCCGCCAACTCGAACCAGTATCCGCAGTGCGCGCCCGATCTGTCCAAAGCCAAGGCGACGTGCACGACGAACGCCCCGATCCCGCCGGGCCAGTGCATCAACGTGACGGGCTGTCTCCCGCTGAACGACATGGAGATCATGGTCAATCCGGCGGGGTCGACGCACAAGCCCGAGTGCAGCTGCCAGGACAACTGGTCGCTGTACAAGGGCGGCACAACGTGCGGCCCTCCCAGCTGTTCAGGAGTGAAGAGCGAGGCGACCTTCAAGCCGGTCAACATCTACTTCACGGTGGACAAGTCGGGCTCGATGTTCGGCGCGAAGTGGGACGGCACCACCTCCGCTCTCCAGAGCTTCTTCACGTCGAATACCCCGAACATCGGAGCGGCGCTCGAGTTCTTCCCGCTGTGGTCGAGCGGCACGTACGGCGACGGCTGCGGCGACCCCACGTGTTCGACCATTCCCTGCTCGAACCCCATGGTCGGGCTTTCCACGCTTCCCTCGAACGCGCTGGCGAACGCCCTGGCCCAGGTCTGGCCCGGCGGCAGTACGCCGACCTACCCGGCTCTCGACGGCGCGCTGTCGTGGGCCGAGACCAACCAGGCAGCCAACCCGAACGCCATCTACGTCGTCGTGCTGGTGACGGATGGCGAGCCGACGGTCTGCGACATCAACAACAACGACATCGCCGCGCTTGCAGACAACGCCTACATCAACAACGGCATCCGCACGTACACCATCGCGATGGCCGGAGCGAATGTCAGCGCGCTGGACCAGATCGCCAAGGCGGGCGGCACCGGCAAGGCATTCGTCATCAGCGGCACCACCAACGTCTCGCAGCAGCTGACGACGGCGCTGCAGTCGATCGCCGGACAGAACGCGTCGTGCAGCTTCGATCTGCCGAACCAGGGCGCCTTCGACCCGAACGACGCGACCGTGTCCTACACCTCTGGCAGCGGCACCAGCACCACGCTGCCGAAGGCGCAGAACGCCGGCTCCTGCGGGGCGGGCTGGTACTACGACAACAACACCAACCCGATCAGCGTCACCCTGTGCCCGCAGACCTGCACCCAGGTCCAGTCGGACCCGGGCGCGAAGGTCTCCGTACAGCTCGGCTGCCCGAAAGCCTACGGTCCGGTCACGTACACGCAGACCTACCAGGCGACCTGCCCTTCCGGAACGATGCCGCAGTGGGGATACCTCGCGTACGACACCACCACCCCGGTCAGCTCGAACGTGAGCTTCCGGGTGCGCACCGCCAGCACGCAGGCCGGCCTTTCCTCGGCCCCCTACGTCGGCGCAGCCACAGCCCAGGCGTCACCCGACACGCAGCTCTGCCCGCTGTCCGGGCCGTCCCCGTGCCCGGTGGATCTCTACCCGAAGCTCGGTCAGTACGACGCCAACAACCCGTACCTGGAGCTTTCGGTCACGTTGAATCCCACTAGCGACCAGTCGCAGAGCCCGACGGTCAACAACTGGCAGCTCACGTATTCATGTCCGCCCGCACAGTAGGCCTTGCCGCTCTGGGGCTCTGCCTCGGCGCGGGCTGCTCCAGCACGCCGAATCCGGCGCCGTTGCGCGGCGGCGCCGGCGGAAGCGGCGCCTCGGGGGGAACCAGCGCTTCGGGGGGAACCGGCGCCGCTGGCGGCACCGGCGCCTCGGGCGGGTCGGCAGGCGGTGGTGCCGGAGGTAGCGCCGGCCAGGACGGTGGCGCGGGCAGCGGCGGCAGCGGCGGCAAGTGCGGCGACGGCGTCGTCCAGTCCGGCGAGGAGTGCGATGGGACCCACCTCAACGGCCAGACCTGCAAAACGCTCGGCTTCGACAGCGGCTCGCTCGCCTGCAAGAGCTGCAAGCTCGACTCCAGCGGCTGCACAGGGCAGGAGCACTGCACCGACGGCGTCGACAACGACGGCGATCATCTGATCGACTGCGCCGACCCCGACTGCACGGCCAAGTGCGCCGACCCCTGCGCCAACGTGATCGCCTTGTCCGACCCCGGGAATGCGTCGGGCTTTACCGCCGGACACGCCACGCTTGGACTGCCGAGCTGCGGGCGCACGGGGGGCAAGGCTGCGCCCGCGGTCGCGTACAGCTTCACCGCCGCCCAGAGCGGCGTGCTCGACATCGGGCTCACCAGCAGCGCGCCTCTCGTCATATCCGTCCGGACCAGCTGCAGCAATGCATCGAGCGAGACTTTCTGCAGCTTCCTGCCGCAGAGCAGCGTTTCCATCCAGAAAGGCAACACGGTGTACGTCTTGGTCACCGGTCCGGATGCGAACGAGACCGGCGCGTACACGCTGTCCCTCGGTTCGCGCGTCCCGAAGTGCGGGGACGGCATCCGCGACAGCGGCGAGGAGTGCGACGACGGCAATCCCAATCCGGGTGACGGTTGCAGCGCGACGTGCACCATCGAAAGCGACGAGACAGAACCGAACGACACGGTCGCCCAGGCGAACAGCTACGTCGACCAGTTCCATGCGCAGATCAAGCCGAGCGGCGATGTCGACGTGGTCAAGGTCACGCTGCCCAGCTCGGGCTCCGCGCTCACCGCGGACACTTTCGATTACGGCGACGGCGCGTGCTACAAGCAGCTGCTGGACAGCGCGATCGATATCATCGGCACCGACGGTACGACGGTCATCGCGAGTGACGACGACAGCGGTTCCGGACTGTGCGCCCACGCCGTAGCTTCCGGCCTGGCCGCCGGGACCTACTACGTCCGCGTCAAGGCCTCGCCTTTCGCCGACACGCCGACCTTCCCGTACGTACTAAACGTCGCCGTCCAGTAGCAGCGGAGCCGGCGAAGGTGACGCCGCTCATCCCCGATGCTCGCGACGGCTGCCTATCCGTGATACCCCGCCGTCATGTCGGAAATCCTCGAGGTCACAGCGCGCGAGATCCTCGATTCGCGCGGCAATCCTACGATTGAAGCAGAGGTCCACACCGCAAGCGGCTTCGGACGCGCAGCGGTGCCCAGCGGCGCCTCCACCGGCGAGCACGAAGCCATCGAGCTCCGCGACGGTGACAAGAAGCGCTTCGGCGGGAAGGGAGTCACGCAGGCGGTCGACAACGTCAACGACCACCTCGGCCCGGCCATCACCGGCTACTCGGCGCTCGACCAGACCGGCGTGGACGAGCGACTGCTCGAGCTCGACGGCACGCCGAACAAATCGAAGATGGGCGCGAATGCAATCCTCGCCGTCAGCATGGCGGTCGCCCGCGCCGGCGCCGACACCGTCGGACTACCCTTGTGGCGCTACCTGGGCGGCGTCGGGGCGCGCGTGCTGCCCACGCCGATGATGAACATCCTCAACGGCGGAACCCACGCCGACAACGGCCTCGAGGTGCAGGAGTTCATGATCGTGCCCTTCGGCCTGCCGAGCTTCGCCGAGGCGCTGCGCGCCGGCGCCGAGGTGTTCCACACGCTCAAGTCGCTCCTGAAAAAGGACGGGCTGGTCGTCGCGGTCGGCGACGAGGGCGGCTTCGCGCCGCGGCTCGGCTCCAACGAGGAAGCCATCCAGCGCATCGTCGCCGCCATCGAAGCCGCCGGCTACAAGCCCGGCGAGCACGTCGGGATCGCGCTCGACCCGGCGGCGAGCGAGTTCTTCGAAGGCGGCAAATACACCTTCGACAAGAAGCAGGTCAGCCCCGCCGAGCTCGTCGACATCTACGCCGCGCTGGTCGACAAATACCCCCTCGTGAGCATCGAGGACGGCCACGCCGAAGACGACTGGGACGGCTGGAAGCTCATGACCGAAAAGCTCGGCAAGAAGATCCAGCTCGTCGGCGACGACATCTTCGTCACCAATCCCGAGCGCCTGAAGCGCGGCATCGAGGGCGGCATCGCCAACTCGATCCTGATCAAGCTGAACCAGATCGGCTCGCTCACGGAAACGCTCGAGACGATGCGCCTCGGCGCTGGTTCCGGCTACACCTCGGTCATCTCGCACCGCTCCGGCGAGACGGAAGATCCGTTCATCGCCGACCTCGCCGTCGCGACCAACGCCGGGCAGATCAAGACCGGCAGCTTGAGCCGCAGCGATCGCATCGCCAAGTACAACCAGCTCCTGCGCATCGCCGAGGAGCTCGAAGACGGCCAGATCTACTCCGGCCGCACGCCGTACCAGCGCTTCGGCTGAGCGCCCACGACGCGAGAGCGGCTGTCTGGGTGGGTCCTGGCAGCCGCTACACGTCACGGATACGCAGCCCCCGCGCCGCGCGGCGCGTCCCAGCCTCGTCGTGCAACGCGCCGCGAGCGCCAACCAAGCTTTCGTAGGCCATTCGGATGCGCGAGCCGTTCCCGTCGGCAGACACGTCCGGGGGTGCGCCGCGCATCCGCGCGAGCGAGCGCCAGAGCGGTCGCGGCGGCGCGCATGGAGCGCGGCAGCCTTCGCGCGCTCGCGAGAGGGCTCGCGGCGCTCGCGACGGCGCTTGCGCGGTTGCTGGGCACGGCGCGCGTCTCCCGCCTGTTTTCGCCCCCAAGCTCGAGCTTGGCGTGCTTTTCAGGCGTCGCGCGCCTGTTTTCGACTCCAAGCTCCGCTTGGCGCCCTTTTCAAGCGTCTCGCGCCTGTTTTCGACTCCAAGCTCGAGCTTGGGCGCATTTTCGCGCGCCGCGCACCTCCACCGACGCCTGGTCGCGGGATGCGCTCGATGTGGTGGGCCCGCGCGCGGCGGAGGCGCGCGCTTGGGACCACCTGGCGCGCGCAGCGGAGCGAGCACGGCAGGCCGCTTCGCCACGGGCAGTGTGGAGGGCAACCCCAGACCTTCCGGCCCGGTCGATTATGTAGCAAAATGCCACGATTTTGTGACATTTTGCTACAGTTTGCACTGGATCGAGGCTGTTGCGGCCGTCGCGCTGGGCTGCGACCGACAGCGCCGGCCCGGCGCGCAGCCCGCGGCGCCGAGCGCTACTCCACCCGATGCCGCCGCGGGCCCAGGCCGAGCACGCGCAGCGGCTCGTCGGAGGCGCGGAACTCGGTCTCGTCGCCGAGCCGCACGTCGATGACCTTGTAGGGGCCGTCGAGGAACATGCACGCCTCCTGCATCTGGCTCTGTGCCACGACGCGCGTGCCCGGATCGACCAGCACCCGCAACAGGCGGTAGCGACGGTTGAAGGGCGCGTAGGGTTCGCGCACCACCAGCTGCAGCTTCTTCGAGCCGAGCGGCAGCACCTTGCCGCCGGCCGAGCGCTGCGCGGCGGTGGAGCCGGCGGCCGGCCCGATCCAGAAGCCGCTGGAGCGTTGCTCTTCGCGCACGCGTCGGTGTCTGAGGATGTAGCGCGAAGTCGCCGCCGGCGAGGTGTGGCAGTACAGGGCCTCGTTGAGCACGCGCCGCGAGCGCACGCGGCCGTTCACGATCACCGCCATCCGCGTCAACAGGATGCTCTTGGCGTGCCCCTCGAAGGCCTGCTCCAGCATCTCCTCGAGCCCCTTGCGCGTGGCCGCGCAGAAGAAGCCGACGCTGTGCCGCGGCGCGCTGTTCACACCGAGGATGGGCACCGAGCCGACGTTGTGCGACGCGGCCAGGAGCGTGCCGTCACCGCCCACGGCGATCACGAGCCGCGCGTCGGCGGTATCGAACGTGGCGTGCGCGTCGTTCACCAGCACGGCGCGCGCTCCGAGCCGGCCCAGGATGCGATCCACTTCCTCCAGCGTGCGCATGTGCGCCTTGTGCGCCTCCATCCAGTGCGAAACGCTCGGATCGCGGCGGCGGAGCAGCGCGCGCGCGCGCGGGTCGCCCTCCTCCTCCACGTAGCGGCTGTAGGCCGACCGCTTGGCGACCACCACGACGCGGGGAGCGCTCACGTGTACCTCTCCGCGAGGCGGCGGAGCGCAAGCTCCGTCTTGGCGTCCTCGATCGCGCCGGCAGCGCACAGCCCGAGCGCCTCGCCGAGCGCGAGCGAGACGACGCGACCGAAGCGTTCGAGTGCGGAGCCATCGAGCCCGGGCTCCGAGCGCGTCTCCGGGTCGACCTCGACCTCGAAGTAGAAATGCCGCTCGGCAATCACGCCGGGGGTGGGAAAGGTGCTGGGCCCAAGCGGGCGGAGCGCAGCAGCTGGCACGACGAAGCCGAGCTCCTCGTGAAGCTCGCGCGCGGCCGAGAGCTGCACGCCGGCTTCGCTCTGCTCGTCCGGCTCGACCAGCCCCGCCGGCACCTCCCAGAGCCCGCCGGTTCCAGCTTCTTCCATCGGCGAGCGCGCGGGATCGCGATTGAAAACGGGCGGCCTCATGGCGCTGCGAAGGTACACGTGGCGCGCGCCTTCCCGCGCGAAGTGCGCCACGATCACCACCGCGTCGATGGCCTTGCGATCGACCTCGTCGTAGACGAACGGCTGACTGACGCTGCCGTCCGGGTAGTGCGCCCGGTAACGGCGACGCACCAGCTCGAGGAACCCGGGCGGCTGCTCGGGCGAGATGTCCTCGACCAGCTCGAGGCGGATGTCCGGCAGCGCCGGGGCGGTCTTGCCGTGGGAAGCGCTCATGGCGCCGGGAGCCTAGCAGTTCGGGCCGCAGCTCGCGGTCCAGACACCACCATCGCCCGGTCCGAACAGGATCTCGTCGGGCTGGTTCTGGCAGTCGAAGTGGACGTAGGAGCTGGTGCGCCCACAGGCGTCGTGCGCGTCGAGCTGGTTGATGGTGACGGAGACGATGGAGAACCCCGAGCCGACCGCGCTCGACAGGTCCAGGCTCAACGTATTGCCGACGAGGGGCAGGCTGCCGGTGATGGTCGGGAAAGTGACGGCGCCGGTGGAGGTGTTCTTCACCGCCAGGTCGATGTTGTAGTCCACGCTGTCGAGCTCTAGCGGATAGTCGGCGTTGACGGTCAGGATGTGCGTCGCGGGGTCATAGCCGGTGGGGGCGTTGGCGAGCGTCTTGCAGGTCAGGTAGGGGTTGTACGGGTCGCCGCCGTCGACGCCGGCTTCACCGGTCGTGCCACCCGTACCGCTGTCGGCCGCGCCGGCTTCCGGAGTGCCGCCGTCTGCGGGACACGCAATGCAGCCACCGGCAACGAGGTTTACCGTCCCCGCACCGCAGGTGAACACGTCGGGCATCGCGTCGATCACGTCCGGCGCGGCGTCGCCCGCGTCGGGCATCGCGTCGATCACGTCCGGCGCGGCATCGCCCACATCGGGTGCCGCGTCGGCGGTCACATCGGGTGCCGCGTCGGCGGTCACATCGGGTGCCGCATCCGCGCCTCCGGCGCCTCCGCCGGACACCGAGCCCTCGGCGGCCGAAGCGTCCCCGGCGGGGTGCTTCTTCTTCGAGTCGCTGCCGCACGCCCCGACGAGCCCAGCGGCCAGGATGGAAACGGCGCCAAGGTGGCGGAATCTCACGCCCCGATGCTACCCGCTACGCGACGCCGGGAGAAGCCCGCCGTTGCTTGCCGGTGCGGCGGACGCAGGGTATCGACCCATCCATGGCACGCTCCAGAGTCCTGGTCGCGTTGGTGCTCGGCGCCGCCGCGCTCTTTGGCCTTTCGCTTCCTCCGGCGCCAGCCCAGGCGCGTCCGGCCGCAAGCGCGAAGGCCAAGCTCGATCTTGCAAAGCTCAAGGCGGATCTCGAAAGCGGGGATGAGACCCGTATACAGGCGGCCCTCGACAGCATCGAGAAGTCGGGGGATGCGAAGGCGGCGCCCCTGGTGGAGGCGCTGCTCGTCCGCGGTGTGCGGCGCAAGACCTGCGTGCGCGCGCTGGAAGTCGCCGGCGCTCTGAAACAGGAGTCGTCGAGCTCCGCCATCGCACCCTACGTCCGCCACCGGCGCTCGAAGATCCGGCACGCGGCGGTCCGGGCGCTGATCAAGACCAAGGGTCCGGTCGCGGTGAAGGCGCTGCGCCATGCGCTGCACAGCCGCGACGCGATGGTGCGGGGCATCGCGGCCAGCGGGCTCGGAGCGCTGGGTGCGAAGCAGGCGCTGCCCGACCTGTTCAGCGCGCTCGATCACCACGTGGGGGAAGCCGCTGCGGCCATCGGCCAGATCTGCGAACCCACGGATTGCGAGAACTTCGCATCACGCCTGGAGAAGCAGCCCTTCGACATCATGGTCAGCGGGTTCGACCAGATCCTGTTCCGCCCGGCCAAGCAGATACCCGACGACGAGAAGATCCGCATCGTTGGACGGCTGCGCGAGCTCGGCACGCGCGAAGCGGGCAAGTACCTCGCTGATGTGGCCGGGCGCTGGCCGAAGGGCTGGAGCAAACGGGTCAAGCAGGCTTTGGATTCCGCGGTGAAAGCCACCGGCGGCGTGGTGGAGGGCAACTGATGCGCCCGCTGCTCGGCCTCGCGCTGCTCCCGACCCTTGCTCTCGCCACCGCCTGCGGCGGCGCCTCTCACGACCTGGGCGCGGCATTCTCCACCGACTGGCAGAACGACAATGGCCGCTCGATTGCCCAGGTGCAGCAGCGACTCGCCACCGCCAAGCTTCCGCCCGGCGCGGCGGTCGCAGTCGGCGTGACGGACAAGGGTCTGGTGGGCATCGGGCTCGACGGCTCTGGTCGCTGGGAGCACGCAGTCAAGCTGGATACGCGTCCGGCCGTCGCAGGGCAGGTCGTGGTAGGGACCGGCGGTGGCCAGGTGTTCGCGCTCGACGCGAAGAGCGGCAGGCAGCTCTGGTCGTTCTCCGACGAGGGACACTCGCTGGTCGGCGCGGGCGACGACGGCAAGACGACCGTCGTCAATCTGGGCGGAATGAACAGCCCGGGCAGCCTGGTGCTCGCCGTCGATCACCGAGGCCACGTCGTCAGGCGCCTGCAGCCGAAGCCGCTCATCGGAAAGCCCGCGGTACTGGGCGGCGTCGCGTTTCTGCCCTGGGGTGACCAGTACGTCTCGGCTATCGATCTCTCGTCGGGCCAGGAGGCGGGACGCCTGCTCATGCGCGACCAGGTGAGCCACGCGCTGGCCATCGGCGGACAGCTGTACTTCGGCCAGCGCAATCTCGTGCGTTTCGACAGCCGCATCGACAAGGCGGCGGTCCACCAGGCCGATCGTGTCGATCTGCCGGACACCAAGCTGCCGGGCAGCCCGGAGTGGTTCCACAGCGGCACGGCCGTGGAGAAGCGCCGCGCCGACGCGCGCGACAGCATCCAGTTGTTCGCACGCCCCACCGGAACCCGTGGCAAGCCGAAACTGGCCGCGGACAGGCTCGCGGCAACGTACTTCCGCGTCGTGCTCGGGCTGGACGGAAACGACGGCTCGCTGCGCTGGGTGCGCGCGCTGCCGGAAAACACGCTCGGCGGAGCGGCAGCCGCGTCCGGCTTCGCGATATGCGACAGCAAGGGTGACGTGTGGCGCATCGGCGCCGACGGCAGCGACGCGGGCAAGGTCTCGCTGGGCGCGCCGCTCGAGTCGTGCGTGGTGCAGGGCGGCGACTACCAAGTGAGCGGGGGCAAGGCGCCGGGTCCGTTGGCGGAGCAGATCGCCAGCGCCGTGGAACTGCCCAACGCGGAGCTGGTGACGATCCAGCGCTATCTGCTGGACCAGCTCGGGCCGCTCGAGAACCCGATCGTCACCAAGGTGTTGATCGGTCTGGCGGAGAATCCGCGCACGGCGCCGATGCTGCTGAAGGACGCCAACGAGCTGCTCGCCAAGCGGCGGAACGGTGAAAAGTACATGCTGGAGGCTCTGAAGCGGCACTACGACTACCTGTCGGACGTGCTCAGGCCTCCGCCGGTGGCGCCGCTCGCCGACGCGCTGGCGGCGATGGGCATCAAGGAGGCGGCGCCGCTTCTGGCCGAGCACCTGAACGACCCCGCCGACTCGCCGGCGGACATCGAGCACGCCGCGCGCGCACTGGAAAAGCTCGCCACGCCAGATGAATACGAGTCGCTGAAGACGTTCTTCTCGCTGTATCGGGCCACGGCCGACGAGCAGCCGCTAGTCGACGCGGTGGTCGCGACGGGCAAGACGCTGGTGCGCGTCGGCGGCGACAACGGTCGCAAGGTGGTCGAGCAGGCCGTGAGCGATCCGCTCACCATGCCCGACGTGAAGGCCGGGCTCGCCGACGCCGTCAAACCCGCGCCGAAGCGCAAGGGCTAGCGACTCACTGGTTCATGATGGTCGTGACGTCGGCGGTCGTGAGCGCACCCTGGTAGACGCGGAGGTCGTCGATGTCGCCGTCGAACGAGGTGTTCGTGTTGGATCCGATGTAGAACGGATTCGAGTCGGTCACCATCGCCCCCCCGCTGCCGGAGTACCCGCTGGTACCGTAGTCGGTGCCGTCGCGATAGAACGTCATGCTAGTGGGTCCCTCGACCACGATGGCGTAGTAGTGCCAACTGCCGGCGAGCAGACCGAAGTTCGCGGCGCCGCCGCGGGAGGGCCCGCCAGTTCCGTCGAAGTACAAGAGCTGGAACTTGCCGTTGGCGGAGGGCGTGACGATCTCCCAACCCGCTTGCAACCCGCCCGGATTCACATCCGACCGCACTACAACCGCCGGGCCCCCCACCGTGGGCTTCAGCCAGACCGTTACGCTGAAGGGCACGCTGACCCCGTTCAGCTTGTTGCCGACGTCGACGTAGTCGCCGGAGGAGAGGCTCAAGGCGCCCCCCTTCTGCCCGGTAACCCACGAGCCGCCGTGAAGCGCGCCGTCGTTGCCATTGCCCGACGAGTCGGTAGCGACGGTACCCGCGTCGTCGAACTTCCACTCTGCTAGCAGGGTGGCCGAGACGCCTCCGCCGCCCGTACCGGCGCTGCCGCCCGTACCGGCGATGCCGCCCGTGCCGGCGCTGCCGCCCGTACCGGCGCTGCCGCCCGTACCGGCGCTGCCGCCCGTACCGGCGCTGCCGCCCGTGCCGGCGCTGCCGCCCGTACCGGCGATGCCGCCCGTGCCGGCGCTGCCGCCGGTACCGCTCGTCCCGCCCGTACCGGCGTGGCCAGCTCCACCGCCGACGCCGGCAGTGCCGCTGCTGCCGGCGGTCCCGCCGGCACCCGCACTGGCATCGACGCCGCCGCTGCCGGCCGAAGCGTCCATGCCCCCGCTACCGGCAGAAGCATCGGCCCCCGCGGATCCCGCGGATCCCGCGGATCCCGCGGATCCGGCGGCGCCAGCCGCGCCACAGGTACACGGCCCGAACGTCCCGTCGGCTGCGCATACCTTGGTGCCGACGCAGCCGTCCACCAACGTACAGGCCGCTACCTCACCTTCTCCGCAGGGCTCGATCCTGTTCGTGGTGGAGGACGAGCACGCGGCAACCAGCAGACCAGCCCAGAGCAAGGATGCGCGCATGTCCGCATCGTCGCCGCGTGTCGCCGCGATGAACATGGTCATTTCGACGACCGCTTCCGCGCTAGGGGCGCGTGCGCCGTTCGCTCGCTCGACGGCTGCTACTTGTCGCTATCGTCGACGCGGACGCGCGAACGGGGTTCGTCACCCCGCTCGGCGGGCTCGTCCCCGGTGGAGCTCTCCGCGTCGTCGGGCTTCTGTGCGGAGGGCGAGCGGCTGGCACGCTGCGCGCCGCTGACGACACTCTCGACGCGATCGGCGACGCGCTCCACGACGCCGAGGAGCTCTCGGCCGGCGTCCTCGGCGATCTCCTCGATGCGACGCGGGTCCAGGTTGCGCGCGGCCTTGCGACCTAGCTCGCCCACCTTGCGGCGGTCGAGGTTCTCGACGCTCGACACGGCGCGGCGCCCGAGCTCCTCGATGCGCCCCGGATCGATGCCGCGCATCGCCTTGCGGGCGGCACGAAGCATCAGCTCCAGACCGTCGGCGAGATCGTCCGACGCGCTGCGTCCACGTTCCCCGGGCTCGCTGGACGCGGCCTCCTGCTCCCCGCCGGCCACCGGCTCGCGGGCGTTGCCGGGCTGCGCTTCCGCGTCTTTTCCGGGCTCCTCCGGGCCTGTCGAGCGCTCTTCCGCCATGGGCGTCGAGTCTGGCCACGCCCCGGGCCCGGCGCAAGCGCCGGCGAAAGCTGGCCGAACGCCCCGGCATGCCCTAGATCCCTAGCCGACCCGGGTCCCGCGGCCCGGCCGCTTCAAGGACAGACCTTCCATGACTGACCACGACCGGACCCGCGACCTCGAGCTCGCCATCGACGAGGTCGTCGCGAGCTACGACGGGCCGGAGGAAATCAACAACCTGGAGAGCGCCGCGCTGCCCAACAAGCGGGCGGTGGTCGAGGCCTTCAACCACATCAAGCCCGTCCTCTTCATGGGCTTCTTCAGCACCCGAGGGCTGAACCGCGACAACCTCCGCCACACGGTCAGCGAGCAGCTGTATCCGGCGTACGAGCTTCTGGTCGAGCAGATCAACCGCGCCGTGACCTACGAGGAGAGCGTGGGGCGCAGCGACACGCCGCGACCCCAGGGCTGGAGCTCGGAGGTCGTGCTCAGGCTGTTCCACGCCCTGCCCGCAGTCCGCCGCATGCTCAACACGGATGCCCTGGCCACCTACGACGGCGACCCGGCGGCGAAGAGCCTGGAAGAGATCATCTTCAGCTATCCGAACATCGGGGCCATCACGGCGCATCGCGTCGCGCACGTGCTGCATCTCGAAGGCGTCCCGATGATCCCGCGCATCATCAGCGAGTACGCCCACGGCGAGACGGGCATCGACCTCCACCCCGGCGCGCAGATCGGCGAGCGCTTCTTCATCGATCACGGCACCGGCACCGTCGTCGGCGAGACGACCGTCATCGGAAGGAACGTGAAGATCTACCAGGGTGTGACGCTGGGCGCGCTCAGCGTGCGGCGCTCGGACCGGCACGACCACCCGAACGGCAAGCAGCGCCACCCGACGCTGGAGGACAATGTCACGATCTACTCCGGCGCCACGATCCTGGGCGGAGACACGGTGATCGGCGAGGGCTCGGTCATCGGCGGCAACGTGTGGCTGGTCAAGTCGGTACCGCCGGGCTCCAAGATATTCGGCCGCGCGCGGGAGTAGCGGCCGCATGCGCTCCGTGGTGAAGTAGGCGCCGATGAGAGGGCTTGTGGCTTGCCTGGGCAGCGCGTTCGCCGTAGCCGCGTGCGCGCAGACGATCGATCCCGAGAGACATCCCGCCTACACGGGGGGCAGCGCGGGCACGGCCGCGAGCGGCGGCTCTAGCAGCTCCGGCGGCAGCGCGGGCCGCGAGCGAGTGGCGGTTCGGCGGGTAGCGGCGGCAATGCGGGCAACGCCGGCTCGAGCGGGAGCGGCGGCTCGCAGCGGTAGCGGCGGAAGCGCGGGGCTCGAGCGGTAGCGGCGGAAGCGGCGGTGCACATGGATCCGGGCCTCGTGCTGCCCGGCCCAGGCGGCGCGTCCGTGCACGACCCCCGGCTCCGGCACCAGCTGCGGCTATCTGGAAGTGTGCCGCATCGCCGGGCCCGACTCGGGCCGCTGCGAGTCCTGCGACAACTGCGGCAACCTCGGCGCCTACTGCACGACCAACCGTGACTGCGACATCCTTTTCCAGTGCTACCAGCACACCTGCACGAACATCTGCCCGCTGGGCACCAGCTACTGCGGCCCCGTCGCCGACTGCCTCGACGTCGGGAACAGCAAGTACGGCGTATGCAAGCCGTGACGGCCGCTATACGATCTCGAGCGGATCGCGGTCGCGCTTCGAGACGACGGCGCTGAGCCTTCCGCCTCCGAGCTCCACCAGGCGCTCGGCCAGCGTGGGCAGATAGCCCCGTTCGGTGTTGGTGTGGTCGCAGAGCACAACGCTGGTGCCGGTCGCGACGCGGGCGAGCACGTCGTGGTGGCGCATCTCGCCGGTGAGCAGCAGCTCGGGGCCGCGGAGCTTCTCGAACAGCGAGCCTCCGGCGCCGGCGCACACGGCGGCCTTGGCGATGGGCGCGCCCGAGCGATGCTCCGGCGCCGCGGCGACGCGCACGCGCTCGAGGCCGAGGTGCGACTTGATGCGGGCGACGAGCACGTCGAGCTTCGCCGGCTCCCGCAGCGCGACGAGCCGGCCCATGCCGGAGCCGGGGCGCGGCTTCTGCGCGAGCGGATACACATCCCAGGCGGGCTCCTCGTAGGGGTGCACGCGACGGATGGCCTCGGCCGCGCGTGGCAGCTGGCGGCGGCCGCACACCATTTCCATGCGGACTTCCTCGACCGTCTCGAGCTGCCCGCTCTTGCCGACGGCGGGGTTCGTGCCCTCGTGGCCGAGGAAGGTCCCGTGGCCGCCCAGGTTGTAGCTGCAGTGGGAGTAGTTGCCGATCCATCCGGCGCCGGCTTCGGTGGAGCGCATCGCGTAGCGCGCTGGTGTTTTCCTCCGGCACGAAAACGACGAGCTTGAATTCGTCGCCCTCGAAGGATTGCTCGATGGGCGCGCTTTCTCCCTCGCCCAGCGCTGCGGCGAGCCAGTCGTTGACGCCGCCGGGCGCGGCGTCGAGCGCGGTATGCGGCGAGTAGATGGCGATGCCGGCGCGCACGGCGGTGAGCAGCACGCGGCTCTGCGGCGCATCGGCCGTGAGGCGCTTGAGCCCGCGGAAGATGGGCGGGTGGTAGGCGACCACGAGCTCGGCGCGCTCTTCCAGCGCCTCTTCCAGCACCGCCTCGGTCAGATCGATAGTCAGAAGTGCGCGGCTCACCGGCGCAGCCCTGCGCGAAGCTGGCTCGGCTGCGGCCACGGGCTCGAGCAGGAGCCCCACGTTGTCCCAGTCCTCCGCGAACCCAGGGCGGCGCGATCGACTCCAGCAGCTCGACGAGGTGACCTAGCGAAGTGGGCATGGCGCTGATGTAACGCCGCCCCGGGGGGCCAAACAAGGGGGCGAAAATGCTCTTGCCGGGTTGCCGGGTCTGGGCCAGCCGAAGCATCATGCGCGACCATGACCTGGCAGCAGCACTTCGCGCAGATGCACAACCTGGACAACGAGAACCCGCAGAAGTGGCAGATGGCCGAGCAGTTCGCGCAGGCCATCGGCGGGCAATTCCTGCAGGGGCACCAGACGGTCCAGAACAAGACCGACGGGGCGCTCGAGCTCCGCGGCCGCTACCAGAACTACCCGGTGCGGCTGAAGCTGGAGATGTCCTTCCTGGGGCTGGAATGGGAAATGAAGGCGACCAATCCGCCGAATACCACGCTGTACCTGCACTGGGACCTGGACGCGGTGCCGAACGTGGGACAGTTCCAGGGCCAGGCGGCCGACGACTGGGCCGAAGACGACGACGAGCAGAAGTACTTCTTCGCCAAGGGCTATTACCTGGACATCGACGCGAACGAGATCGACCGCCAGCTTTCCATGTACCAGTCGCTGCCCGAACCTGTGCGCCAGTCACTGGCCACCTACATGCCGGGCGACCAGATCATGCACTACTACCTCTACGGACGCGGCGATCAGTTCCTGATGTTCAAGAACGAGGCGCACGAGCTGCCCGACCCGCTGAACCAGGTCGCGCGCGGCGTGTGGCTGATGGGGCAGGTGGCCTGGGGCCTGGCACAGATCGACCCGGCCCAGCTGCCCGGGCAATCGCAGCCCGCGCCGCAGGGCATGATGTACAAGATGACCTGCGCGTACTGCAGCTCGCTGTACCTCTGGAGCCAGAACCAGGCGTGTCCGAACTGCGGAGCGCCGCCGCAGGGCTGATCGGCGGACGGACGTGGCCACGCGGCCGCGGGTGATCTACGACTCGCGGCGTGACTGAAACGGCTCTGCCCTTCGGGGCGCGGTTTTTCCTGGCTTTCGCGGCATTTTTCGCCGTGTTGTTCGACGGCGCCTTCGCGGCGCAGGTGCAGCAGCTGAAGAGCGGAGCCCCCGAGCTGCCGCCGGCGCCCGAACCGGAGCCGGAACCCGAGCCCGCGCCCGTCAAGGAGAAGCGGAACCTGGAGCCGGCGCTGCAGCTCCTGTCGCTGCTGCAGCGCGAGGGCCGGCTGGTAGACTTCCTGCAGCAGGACATCGCCGACTTCAGCGACGCGGACATCGGCGCGGCGGCGCGCGTGGTGCACGACGGCTGCGCCAAGGCGCTGGGCGCGCACGCGAAGATCGAGCCCTTGCGCAGCGAGAACGAGGGGGCGCGCGTGACGCTCCGAAGCCGGCTTCGACGCCGCGGCGGTGAAGCTGACGGGAAACGTCTCGGGCAAGCCGCCGTTTTCCGGCGTGCTCCGGCATCGCGGCTGGCGCGCGGCATCCGATCGAGCTGCCGGAGCTGGTGGGCGAGTACGACGCGACCGTGCTGGCGCCGGCGGAGGTCGAGCTGTGAGCGAGGCGCGCTTCGCCGTCGGCATCGACCTGGGCACTACGCACTCGGCGCTGGCAGCAGTGGAGCTCGAGCGCGAGCAGGGCCACCCGGAGGTGTTCGCGGTGCCGCAGCTGGTCGCGCGCGCGGCGGTGGAAGCACGGGCGCTCTTGCCGTCGTTCGTGTACTTCGCGCACGAGAGCGAAGGGCGCGCTATCGCTGCCGTGGGACAAGAGACCGCAGCGTTCGCGGTGGGCGAGTTCGCACGCTCCCGTGGCGTGGAGTCGCCGGTGCGGTTGGTATCGAGCGCGAAGAGCTGGCTGTCGCACACTGGCATCGACCGCCGCGCACCGGTACTGCCTATCGGTGCGCCGGACGACGTGGAAAAGATCTCGCCGGTCGAGGCCTCGTGGCGCTATCTCGATCACCTGGCGGAAGCGTGGCAGCACGAGCGCGGCACGGACGCGCCGCTGCCGGAACAGGAAGTCGTGCTCACGGTGCCTGCATCCTTCGACGCGGCCGCGCGCGACCTGACGGTCGAGGCAGCGTACGCTGCGGGCTTCGAGAATGTCACGCTGCTGGAGGAGCCGCAGGCGGCCCTCTACGCCTGGATCGAAAGCGCCGGCGACGGCTGGCGCAAGCACCTGTCGCCCGGCGACGTGGTGCTGGTCGTCGACATCGGCGGCGGCACGACGGATTTCTCGGCGATTGCCTGCGTGGAGCGCGAAGGCTCGCTGGAGCTCTATCGCATCGCCGTCGGCGATCACATCCTGCTAGGCGGCGACAACATGGACCTGGCGCTGGCCCACACCGTCAAGCAGAAGCTCGCCGAAGCGGGCACCGAGCTCGACCGCTGGCAGCTCGGCGCGCTCTCGCACGCCTGCCGCGCGGCGAAGGAAAAGCTGCTGGGCGGCCCCGACGCGACGGCCGTGCCAGTGGTGCTGCCGAGCCGCGGCTCGCAGCTGCTGGGCGGCTCGATCCGCAGCGAGCTGACGCGCGAGGAGGTCGAGCGGGTCATCGTGGAAGGCTTTTTCCCGGTGGTGGAAGCGAGCGCCAAGCCCGCGCGGCGGGCGCGGTCGGCGCTCACGCAGCTCGGTTTGCCGTACGCGGCCGACCCGGGCGTGACGCGGCACCTGGCCGACTTCCTGACGCGCCAGGCAGGCGCGACGGACCAGCTCGAGGGCGCACGCGCGCAAGGCGGCTCGCTATTGCACCCGACGTGGGTGCTGTTCAACGGCGGCGTGGTCAAGGCGCCAGCGCTGCGCGAGCGCGTCATTTCCACATTGAATACATGGCTCGAAGCCGACGGCGCGGCGCCCGCGCGCGTGCTACCCGGCGAGGACCCGGATCTGGCCGTGGCGCGCGGCGCGGCGTACTACGCGCTGGTGCGCCGCGGGCGCGGCTTGCGTATCCGCGGCGGTACGGCGCGCGCGTACTATGTGGGCATCGAGAGCCCGATGCCGGCGGTACCGGGCGTCGAGCCGCCCATCAACGCCCTCTGCGTGGCGCCGTTCGGACTGGAAGAGGGCAGCGAAGTCGAGCTGCCGGAGCACCAGCTCGGTGTGGTTGTGGGCGAGCCCGTGAGCTTTCGCTTCTTCGGCTCCAGCGTGCGGCGCGACGACCAGGCAGGCACCGAGCTCGAGCGCTGGGCACCCGGCGAGCTCGAAGAGCTGTCGCCCATCGAGATCACGCTGCCCGCCGAGGGCCGCCGCGAAGGCGACGTCGTCCCCGTGAAGCTCGACGCGCGCGTGACCCCCGTCGGCACGCTGCTGCTCGAAGCCGTCCCGATCGAGCCGCTGAAGGACGACGAGCGCTGGAAGATCGAACTGAGTGTCCGATCCTAGCAATCGCGGGTGGTGGCAATTTGCAGATTGCCGTGGCATGTCCGCTCCATGAAGCGGCTACTTGCTTTTTCCTTCCTGATGTCGTTTTCAATTGCCGCGTGCAGCAGCGGCTCGGGGCGAGGCAACCTGGAACCGGACGGCGGCCTGGGTGGCAACAGCTTCGGCGGGAGCAGCTCCGGCGGGAGCGGAGGGTCGACGACGGGCGCCGGCAGCATTGCGCTCTCGGTGCCCAGCGCGTCGGCTCCGTCCCAGGTCGCGAGCTCGTCGCCGTCAGCCGGCAACACCTTCGCAGAGCTCGATGTCACCCTGCAGAACAAGTCGAGCTCGACTCCCGTGTCGATGAACTTCGCGCTGTTCACGCTCGGCACCGATCAGTCGCTCGTGCTGAACTCGTCGGGCTTGAGCGGCTCGGTCACTCCCGAATGCTCGCCGAGCACGTCGGTGGCAACCGGCGGCAGCTTCAGCTGCAAGCTGGTGTTCGAAGTACCGACCGGCCAGAAGGCGACCACGATCTACTACGACGACAAGCAGGGGCACCAGGCATCGGCACCGGTTCCGGCCATTGCCGCTCCGCCGCCTTCGACGTGCGAGCAGTCCGCAACCGTACTGACAGCAGCTTTTGCCAACCCGAGCGGCCCATGCGGTCAGTGCGTGTTCGACGGTCTTCAGCCGGGCTCCGCAAGTTGCGGCGCGGAGAGCACTGCGGCGACGAACGCGTGTTCCGGGCAGAACTGCTTCAACAACTGCGTGGGCAGCAGCGGTGGCACCCCTGCGGCATTCTGCTCATGCTACCAGTCCTGCGCCGACGCAGCGTGCTGGGCGGCCGCCCAGACCGACCTGGCGTGCATCGCGAAGGCCTGCGCCTCGTCGTGCTGAGGGCCTGACCGCTCCGCCCTGCACGGCGGACCGCACGCGAACCCTTTCCGTCGCCATCGGCTCGGACCCAGCGAAGGTCCCTCATGAGCATCACGAGCGTGGTCGGTGTAGCTGTCGCCATCCTGTTGGTTCTGTTCTTCGGGCTCAACCTCTGGATTCCGCCTGCGCAGCAAGGCGATGGAGGGCAAGCCCCTTCCGGACGTGCCGGGAAGCATCGGCAGGAAGCTCGCCCACGCGAACCGCGCACTGGTCTACTTCATGAGCCCAGGCTGCGCCGCCTGCCGGCCGCTGACTCCGAAGGTGAAGGAGCTGAGCCGCAAGAACTCCAACGTGTTCGTGGTCGACGTGACGCACCAGCTCGAGGTGGCAAGGGCGCTGCATGTGATGGCCACGCCGAGCACCGTCGAGGTCGATCACGGCCACATCGTCAAGGTGCACGTCGGGGCATTGCCCCCCGACGTGCTCGCGCGGTTCGCCGGCTAGGGCTTGGGCGCGGGCTTCGGGGGCTTGGGCGGAGCCTTCGTTCCCGCCGCTCCGTGCATCGCAGTTGGCGGCATCATGGCGCCCCTCGGACCGCGCATCAAAGCCGGCGGCACCATTCCCGGCCGCCCCTTCGCGGGCCTCTTTGGCACGATTGTTCCGTTGACGATCGCCTCGATGCGACGCTTCACGGCGGCGTCCTGTCCGGTGGCTTTCGCATAGTGCGACAGCACTCGCTTGAACGCCGCCTTCGGCGCGCCGAGCGCGTGCATCACGTCCAGTGCGCTGGAGCGGGCCAGCCAGTGCGCGTCCAGATCGCCGGCCAGCGACTCGAGCGCCTTGAGGAGCTGGTCCTTCTTGTACCAGGGCTTGACCTGGTCGAGCCACGCGACGCCAGCCGGGTGCCGGGCCTTGTCGTAGTCGGTGCGCGCCGCGCGCAGGCTGCTGATCGCCGCGTAGGGCGGAACCTGCTGGGTGCGCGGCGTCTGCTGGAGCACCTGCAGGGTCAGCTCGTAGGCCTGCTTCAGCGGCTTCGGCGGCAGCGGATAGCCCGTCCAGGCGGTGATCAGCCCGCGGAAACAGCCCTGCGCGAGCTGGGGAGGCGTGTCCTTGGCGAGCAGGAACTTCTTGAACTCGTCGACCGCAGCCGGGTTCTCGCTGCCGTACAGCCGGCTGCACAGGTAGGAGCGGAGCTGGACCGACGAATCCTTGTCGAGCTTGTCCGTGACCTTCTTGAACCCGCCGTCGATAGCGGCACCCGCGGGAGTGAGGAGCCAGCCCAGCGCCTCCATCTGCACCCGCGGCGAGGGGCTGTCGGCCGACTGCATCAGGAGCTTGCCGATGGCGGCGTTACCCTGCTGGTGCGAGCCGAGCGCGCGCAGCATGGACACCAGCACGCCGGGCACCTTCTCCTTCTGCGCGGCCGCGAGCAGGGCCTGCCGGGTCGGCTCGCTCGTCCCGGCCTTGGCGCCCATCATCCGCGCGGACATCAGGCGCACGGCAGGGCTCTTGTCCGCGAGATGCTTCGTCCCGAGCGCCGCACCCTCCGCCGCGGGGTCCCTGGACTGCCACTTCCGGACGCGCGCCTGGTTGAACTTCCGGTAGTCGGGGCAACGGGGCTGGATGCCGTTGTCGTCGACCTTGCAGTTCCGGAGCGCGAGCAGCAGTGTCTCCTCGATCTGCGGGGTCAACCGCTGCGACCTGTCGGCTAGAAACGCGGCGACGGGATCCGGCGCCGCGGCGGCGCTGGCTGAAGCGGACGGCGCTTGATCGACCTTGTCCTTCTTGTGAACGCAGGCGGCGAGGGTACCGAGACTGGCCAGGGCCAGGGTCAGGGCGAGGGGGCGGAGAGAATGCATGGAGGAGCTCCTTTTCGCCTGCGTGGCCTAGCACGGCGCGAGCCACAGGAAAGCCGCAAACAGCGACGCCGCGCTACCCGTAGGTGGCGCGGCGTCGTCGGGGCCTCGCGGCCCGCCCACGGAGAGTGCCCGGCCGTCCGGGCGCTCCCCGCGGAGCGTTCGTACCGAGGAAGGAGCTACCTCGGGTACGGGGGGACGTACGGGTCGGAGATGTTGTGGACCTTGTCCACGCCGAACTGCTTGCCTGCTCCGTGGCAGGATTCGCAGGATTCGACCTCGTCACCGCTGTACGGTGCGGCCGGCGTCGGGTCCACGGTCATGAGGGCACCGTGGGCCTGATCCGCATCGCTGTCGTGGCAGGCCAGGCAGGCGAGCCGATCGGGTTCCTTCTTCCAGGTCCCCGCAGTCGCGGTGGCGTCGTGGCACTTCGTGCAGTTGCGCACGTCCTGCGGGAAGACAACATCGTTGAACTCGTCCGCCGTCGAGTGGATCTGCTCCGGATGGCTCAGATACTTGCCGAAGTGCACGCCGTGGACGCGCCGGTTCAGCGGAGCCGCACCGAACCCGTAGTTCGAGTTCGCGCTGCCCCAACCCGCCGCGTTGTTCGAGTTCTGTGCCTGGTAGTCGTGGCAGCTCTTGCAGATGTCCGGGCTGAACGTGACCGCGAAGTAGCCTCCGTGCATCCGGGTGTCTTCGTGGCAATCCGTGCAGTTCGTCGCCACCATCTGTTCTTCCGTGGCCGTGCCGACCTGGAAGTTCTTCACGGCCCAGCTCTCGGGATGTGCCCCGGCCTTCGTGACAACGAAGAACACGGTGTATGTGCCCGGCTCGAGGCCCGCCACGTCGTCCAGCTTGTAGACGAACGCGTTGTTCGTGGTGTCGGCCGTGTACTTCGGGTCCGCCGGGCTCGCGTCGGCCAGGAGGTCGTTGTACACGTAGAAGCCGTTTGGATCGGGGTTCGCTGCCGCGGTCGTGAGCACCGGCTCGGTGTCCATGCGCGGGCCCGAAACGAAGAGCTCGGCCACATCCTTGTTGGCTCCTGTAAACTTCGTCGGGTCAAGGGCGGCGCCGCTGGAGTCCTTCACGGTGATGGTGACCGTCGGCGTCTCGCCGGCCTCGTAGTCCGTGCTGTTGGCCGGAGCGGACATGGCGATATCGGCCGTGAGCTTGAAGTCCGGCGGCGTGATCTTGTGCGCCACGTCGACCGGAGCCTGTGCGCCGGGGCCGTGGCAGGTCGTGCACTTCGAGTCATCCGCCTGCGCGCCGCCGGCGTGCCGGGTCAGCTCGCAGACGCCCGTGGTGGTGTTGCACACCGGATTGCTGCCGGTCGGACCCGCATTCGTGCAGTCGCTGTCCACCGTGCAGCCGGTCACGCTGGTCTCCTTGTTGACGGTGAAGTTGCCCGTCGAGAAGTCGACCCAGTCGTGGCACGCGCCGCAGGCTTCACGGCTCGGCTTGGTCTTCCAGGCGTCGTCGGTGCCGCTGTGGCACTTCTGGCAGTTCTTGATGTCCGCCGGGAAGGCCAGACCTTCATAGGCCTCGAAGTCGCCGGTGGCGCCGGTGTCCAGCTTCGACTTCAGGTTCTCGCCCATGTGCACGCCGTGCACGCGGCGCACGATCGGGTCGACCATGTAGGTGGGCGTGCTGCCGTCGCCGCACACGCCGCCGTGGCCGGCCTTGGTCCCGTCCGCGCACACCTGGATGGCCGAGTAGCCGTCCTGGTTGTGGCACATCAGGCAGGTGCGCACCGGCACCGAGTCGAGGTCCGGGCTGCCCGTCGGGCTGTATCCCGGGTCGATGTGGTGCATGTACTCCTTGCCGTTGGCCGCGCCCTTGTGACAGTCCGCGCAGCTGCCCGTGCCGTCGGCCTTGTCCACGCCGACGATCAGAGGCTCGACCACGTCCGTCTTGATCTGCACGTCCGTCAGCTCGAACGTACCGTCGAAGGGATAGTCCTTCGGCACCAGGCGCAGCCCGAAGGTGTACGTGCCCGGGTCCTCGTCGCTCACGGCATTCGTCGTGAACGTGATCGTGTTGCCGTTCACCACCAGCCCCGCGGGAGCCGGGCTGGCCTTGAGATCGATGTAGTAGTGGGGCTGCTTCGTGCGGTCGGTGCTGCAGCCGAGCAGCTTGACCGCCGTCTTGTCCTTGAGCACGTCCCGCGGCCCGTTCATGTACAGCGCGGCCGTCGAGAAGTAATCGAGGTCCACCGGCTGGCCATCCGCCGTGGTGAGCGTCGCCGTGAAGACGATCTTGTCGCCCGTCACGAAATCCTTGCCGTTTGGCGGCGCCGCAGCCGACGCCGTGGCCGTCAGGCCCGGCGTCTGGCCGGCGTTCAGACCGGGTTGCCCGGGATTGCCGGGATTGCCGGTGCTGCCGTTCGGGATCGTGGTGCTGGCGTCGCCGCAGGTGACGACGATGCCGCCGTCGGTCGAGGCCGCAGTGCAGCCCGCGCCCGGATTGCCGGTCCCGCCGTCCTGTCCGCTCTTGAGTGTCGCCGTGGTGCCGTCGGCACACGTCACGGTTGCCGTGCCGTCGCCGTTATCGGCGATCGTGCAGCCACCGCCATCGGGCGACGCGCCGGCGGGACCAGTGTCACCCTTCGACCCGCAACCGAGGGCCGAGCCCATCGTCAGCGCAGCGACCGCAAGGAGCCACGCTACGCGTGATTCTTTCTTGCCCATCATGAGTTCGTTCCTTCCAAGCCGAGAGTTCGCGGGCGTAGGACACGTCCGCCGGGACGGCCTAAAGCAAATCCGGTGCCGGCAAGACTTTCGCGTAATTTCGATGGATTACCGGCCGAAATTCGCGCAGCGGGTGCGAGGTCTTGACGCACCGCGCGCAACGACTGCACGAATCCCGGGAATTGACGGGGATCAATCCTTGCGAAAGCGCCCATGGCGCCTCCGTTCACGCAAACGCTGCGTTTCCACGCGGAACCCAGGGCGAAAGAATCGGGCAGCCGGACGCAGGAAACGTGGCTGCGCAGCCTCTGTACCCGGCTGCTACTTGAAACCGTGCAGGTGCACCAGGTACCACTCGCCGCGCCACGAGATGAGCGAGGTGACGCCGAAGCTCCGCTCCTTGCCGTCGGCGGTGCGGTAGCGGAGCAGCGAGTCCAGCACGCGGTAGTAGCCGAGCTTGTTGCCCTCGCTGCCGGGCTTCATCCAGCGCGCGCGCTTCATAGGTACGTCCAGACCGAGCAACCGCGCCTTTTCGGGATGTTGGCCCAGCCGGCGGTGGTAGCGATGGACGGTCCGCTCGTACGCGGCAACGAGGCGATACTTCCAGTCGCGCTCCGGCTTCTGGATGGCCTTGACCTGCCGGTAGGCAAGCACGGGGAAGAAGAACGGCATGCCGATCGAGGGGTCGTCCTTCTGGATCGCCTCGAAGAGCAGGTCCACATGGTGGCGAAACAGCGCCGAGTCGACCGCGGGCGTAGCGCGCGTCTGGGGCAGCACGCCGCCATCGGGACCTCGCAGCGCGGGCTCGCTCGGCGGGCCTGCTTCAGCCGTCGCACCGCCGGCTCCCGCGTCGGCGGGCCCGGCGTCGAGCGGCGGCGCTTCCACGACCTCGGCGGGGATCACGCTGGCCCCCGGGGGCAGCGCTGCAGCCGAGCTGGCCGTCTGCGCCGGGGCCGGCTCCACCGGAGCGGCGGGCTCGGGGGCCGGATGCTGCCCGCTGTTGCAGGCAGCGAACAGCACGAGCATCGGCGCGACGGATAGGCTGCCCCGGAACGTCATGGCGCCGGAGCATGCCCCAGATACGCCGATGCCGCGAAAAACACGCGCTATAACGGGGGCGTGACGGTCCGGACCCTCGTCGGCATCGATCTCGGCACCACGCACACCGTGGTCGCCTTCACCGATGCGAGAGAGCCTGCGGCGCCGAGGATCTTCCCTATTCCGGAGCTGGTCACGGGCAGCGAGATCGAGGCCCACGAGCTTCTGCCGTCGTTCCTGTACGCACCAACCCAGGGCGAGCAGGTTGCCGACCCCTGGCGCGACGCGCCCTGGGTGATCGGCGAGCTGGCGCGGCGCCGCGGTCAGGAGGTGCCGGGTCGCGTGGTCAGCTCGGCAAAGAGCTGGCTGTGCCACGGCGCAGTCGATCGCACCGCGCCGATCCTGCCGTGGGGCGCCTCGGGGGAGGCCTCGGACGTGCCTCGCATCTCGCCCGTGGACGCGGCGGCGCGCGTGCTGTCGCACGTGCGCCGCGCCTGGGACGCCGCCTTCCCCGACGCGCTGCTGTCCGACCAGCAGGTCGTGCTGACAGTTCCCGCGTCGTTCGACCAGGCAGCGCGCGAGCTGACGCTTCGGGCCGCGCACCAGGCCGGGCTCGCCGTGCGGTTGCTGGAGGAGCCGCAAGCCGCCTTCTACGATTTCATGCAGCAGAGCGGGCAGACGGAGGCGCTCGGCGAGCTGCTCGGCGGCGGCGAGCCCGAAGCACTGGTGCTCGTCTGCGACGTCGGCGGCGGCACCACCGACCTGAGCCTGATCCGGGTCGCCCGAGACGAGCAGGGTGCGCTCGACGTGTCGCGCGTCGCCGTGGGGCGCCACCTGCTGCTCGGCGGGGACAACATGGACCTCGCACTCGCGCACCTGTGCGAGGCACGACTGGCGGAGCCGCCCGCGCGCCTCGACCCGCAGCGCTTCGGACAGCTCGTGCTCGCCTGCCGCGCCGCGAAGGAACGACTGCTCGGCGACCAGCCCCCGGACAGCGTGCCCATCCGGCTGCTCGGCTCCGGCTCGGCCCTGGTCGGCGGCACCTTGTCGACCGACCTGTCCCGCGAGGAAGTCGCGCGGGTCGTGCTCGACGGCTTCCTGCCGCCTGCGCCACGCGACGCCCGCCCCGGGGCGAGGGGGCGTGCCGGGCTGGTCGCTTTTGGTCTGCCGTACGAGCGGGATGCCGCGATCACGCGCCACGTAGCCGATTTCTTCGGACGCTACGCTCCCAGTTCCGGCGGGCCGCGGGCGCTTTTGCTCAACGGCGGGCTGTTCCGGGCCAGGCGTCTCACCGAGCGGCTGCTCAACGTCGTCCAGAGCTGGGGCAACGCCGCGCTCGACGTGCTGCCCGCTCCCGATCCGGACCTGGCCGTGGCGCGCGGCGCCGTGGCCTATGCTGCGGCGCTCGCGGGTCACGGCCTGCGCATCGGCGGCGGCGCGGCGCACGGCTACTACATCGGGCTCGAAGGCGACGGCGGGGGCCGCGCCGCAGTGTGCGTCGTTCCACGCGGCTCGCAGGAGGGCGAGCGACACAGCGCGGCGACACGACGCCTCGCTCTCAAGCTCGGGCAGCCGGTGCGCTTCGAGCTGTACGCGTCCGACGACGCCGCGGTGCACGCGCCCGGGCAGATCGTGGAGCTGGACGACGAGCACTTCCGTCCGCTGCCCCCCGTGGCGGCCGGGTTCGACGTGACGGAAAGCGCGCAGCCTGAAGAGGTCCCGGTCGTGCTGGAAGGGGAGCTCAGCGCAATCGGCACGCTGGAGCTCGGCTGCGTCGAGGTCGACCCCGCCGGCGAGGCACCACGACGCTTCCGGCTCGCTTTCGAGCTCAGGGGAGGCGAGGCCAAGCCGTCGCCGGAGGACCGCGGCAACTCACCGAAATCGGTTGGGCGCCGCTTCGACGAGGCCCGCGAAGCGATCGAGCGCGTGTTCGGCAAGAGCCGTGGCGACGTCCGCCCACGCGAGGTGAAGGATCTGCTGCGGGAGCTGGAACGACTGCTCGGCGAACGCGCGTCCTGGACAGGCGAGCTGACACGCGCCCTGTTCGACGTGCTCGCTCCGAAGAAGAAGGCCCGGCGCCGCTCACCGGATCACGAGCGCATGTTCTGGATGCTCGCCGGCTACTGCCTCCGTCCCGGATACGGCCATCCGCTGGACCCCCAGCGCATCCGGCAGATCGTTCCGCTCGAAGAGCAGCACCTGACCTTCCAACAGGAAGCCCGGGGTTGGCAGCAGTACTGGATTGCCTGGCGGCGCATCGCAGGCGGTCTGGACGAGGAGGTCCAGGTGCGCCTGCGGAACCGGGTCGATCCGTTCCTTGCGCCGAGCGAGCTCAAGCTGAAAAAGCCGAAGGGCTTCAAGCCGCTGGCCCACGACGAGATGCTGGAGATGGTCGCCTCGCTCGAGCGGGTGCCGGCCGAACGCCGCGCCGAGCTGGGCCGGTGGCTCATCGAGCGCACATGGACCGACCGGAATCCGCGGCTCTGGGCGGCGATAGGCCGTATCGGCGCACGTGTTCCTACATACGCCAGCGTGCACCATGTGGTGGCACCCCGGACCGTCGAACGCTGGGTGGACCATCTACTACGCGAGAAATGGGAAGAAATGCCCAGTGCACCGCGGGCGGCGATGCAACTGGTCCGGCTCACGGACGATCGGGTGCGTGACGTTTCCGCTACGCTCCGTGAGGAAGTAGCGAAGCGGCTGGAACAGTCCGGTGCGCCCCCCGAGTGGTCGCAGTCGGTGAAACATTTCGTCCCGGTCCGGGAGAACGACCGGACGGAATTTTTCGGCGAGGAGCTTCCGGTCGGCCTCAGGTTGGCGGACTGATCGCAGGGCCGGGCCGAGCTTGTCGTCCCACAGCGCTCCGGCTAGAGTCGAGCGTTCCGGAAACAGGAGCGCAAGGGGGGGAAACAAGGGCATGATGAGTGGTCGGGACGTCGTCGAATCGCCGGGCAAGTCCCGGATCGGCAGCGTGCTTGGCGGCAGGTGGCAGCTCGTGGGCCTCCTCGGCAGCGGCCTGGTGAGCCATGTGTACGAGGCCACCGACGAGACCGGGGGCCGCGTCGTGGCGAGCGTGCTCCGTGGCGAGCTGGTCGCCGACAGCGAGCTGCGCGAGGGATTCGTGACCGCCGGACGGGAAGCGGCCCGGGTCGGCCACGCCGACAGCGTCTGGGTGCTGGGACACGGCCTGACCGACGACGGATACCCGTTCGTGGTGTCGGAGCTGCTGGAAGGCGAGACCTTCGCGAAGCTCGTCCAACGGCGGCGAGGACGATTGTATCCGGCCGAGGCGCTCAGGCTGGTGAGGGATGCGCTCGACGTGGTGGCCGCCGCACACGCGAACGGCATCGTGCACGGCGAGCTCACACCGGACCGGCTGTTCATCACGGACGGCGGCACGATCAAGGTGCTCGGATTCGGAATCACGGCGCTCAGGCGCCGGGCGGCGGAGCTTCTCGAAGTGGACACCGTCCCGGACGCCGAGTCGTACCGCGCGCCGGAGCAGCAGCGGGGCGGCACGGCAGTTGCGCAGAGCGACCTGTTTGCGCTCGGCGCGGTCCTGTACACGCTGCTGACGGGCTTGGACGGCGCCGAGCCAGGGGCGCGTGGAGGCGCCCGGTCGCTGGTCACGTTTGCCCCGACAGCACCGCCCAGCCTGTTGAAGCTCGTCGAACGGGCTCTGGCGCCCACACCCGAACAACGATTCCCGGACGCGCGAGCGATGCGTGCCGCGGTGGACCAGGCGCTCATGCTTCCCGAGCTGCTCAACTTGCGCAGCCTGCAGGACGCTCCCGCGCGCGCTACGCCCACGCCACGCAGGGATGTGAGCCGCGAGCCGCCGCTCAGCCATCGCAACACCTTGCCCGCCCCTTCCGACAGCGGGCAGGGAGCACCGTTCAGCGCTCCGCTCAGTCCCCCTTCCGCGCCCGGAACCGGATCCGGGCGGCACGCGACGGTGCGCGTCGCCGAGCGGGCCGCCCTTCGCGCGGGCTGGCGCGGGGGCCTGGCGGACACGATGCCGGCGATCGACGCCGACGTGCTCGCCGACGTCGCCCCGGCATCTGCGCAGCGCCCGGCGCGCGCGCAGGGCGAACTGGACATCGACGGCCTGCGTGAGCTGTTCGCCCAGCTGGAGCGCACGCTGCTCTGCAGCATCGCCCACGGCGCCGAGCACGCGGAAACCGCGCGTGGGATGCGGGCACTGGGCGAGCACGCGGACGAGCTTCTTGCGACCACCCGGACCGCGCTGTACTGGAACGTCACCGAAACGGGCTTCGCCGCTGCGGGCAAGAGCGTCTGGCAGCCGCAGGGGGAGCTCGCACGGGTGCCGGCCCGCTTGTTTTCCGATGGGGTGCGCTTGCTCGCGCTGCTACCCGGACTCGAACGAAGCGAGCTCGGGCGGCTGGTGGAAATCCTCGCGTACGACCCCGACACCGCGGCGTCGCGAGAAGACGACCTGGTCACGCTGTTGTGGCAGGCAGCGCTGCCGCACGTCATGCACCATGCGGTCGGACCCTTCGTGGATCAGGAAGCCCGCGCCCGCTTCGAACAGGAAAAGCGCGAGACCGTAGCGCTGGTTCGCTTCGACACCAGCTTCCAGCTCGAGGACTGCTGGCGAGAAGCACGTGGGGACACATCTCCAGCGCAGTGGCGCGAGTCGCTCCTGCTGGTGCTCGGGCGGCGGCGGAACGAGGACGGACAGACGTTCGTCGGCGGACGTGCAGCGCTGAGAGTGGACCCCGCCGAGCGCGAGGCCACTGCAGCACGCCTGGCGTCGGAAGAGCGGGTCGGCGCGGCACGCTTCGAGGCCGTGTTGCGCGCAACCGAGTCGAGCTCGGGTGGGGACGGGAACAGGTCATGAGCGCCACCCCGTCTCTACCGCCAGGCGACTCGTTGGACGTGGACGGGGTGCTTGGGCTGTACGCCTGTGCCATCACGACCGTCGGCCGCTTCCTCGAGAGCGTTGCCCACGGGGACGTGCCGTCGATCGTACCCATCAAGCGCGTGGCGGAGCGTCTCGCCTCCGCCACCGCCTCCGGGAGCCCCCTGCTCAGGGCCATCGTGGCGCTGGCGGCTGCGCGTCGGGATCTGCCGGCGCGCGCGGTGCAGTCGGCCATGCTCGCGCTGCTCGTCGCCCGGGAAGTCAGCGACAACCGCCCGGCGCTATCGCGCCTGGCGGAGGCTGCGATGATGGTCGACTCCGGCAGCGTGCTGCTGGCCCGTAGCGCCGGAGGCTCGCTGCCGGATCGCCTGCAGGCAGAAGTCCCCGCGAAGACCGCCGCGGTGTGCCTCGCGGCAAGCGGAGCAACGCCTGACCTGGCGCAGGTCCGCGCAACGACCGCGTTCGAAGTGGCGTGGCTCGAGCGCAGCGCGCTGCTCGGCCCGTTGAACAGCTCCGCGATGGGCCCGCTGCTCGGCGCGCGGCTCATCGTGATGGTGCGCGCGCTGCTCTCCAGGATCGCTCCGCAGGGCGGCGAGCCGGGCCTGTCCCCGCCCGATGCGCTGCACGGCGTGGCGCAGATGCCCGGCTCCGACCCGGTGTTGGTCCGGCTGCTCGTCGCGGCGCTCGGGGCGGTACCCGTCGGTACCGTGGTGGAGCTGGATACGGGTGAGTGGGCGGTCGTCGCGGCACCGCCGGCCGATCCGACCCGGATCGGATCAGCCCCGGATCCGCGTGGTCACCGACACCAAGGGACGCGCGCGGGAGCAGCTTGTGGAGCTCGATCTCGCCGTGGGGCCACGCGGCTCGCTGCCGTCGATCCAACGAATCGTGCCGCCGGGCAAGGCCCGGTTCAACGTGGCCGCGGCGCTGTTCGTCTGAGTTTCCGGCGTTTTCCGGCCCGGAAGCCGCGTTCCCGGGCAGAATCGACCGGCGGCTGAAATACGCCGGCCCCCTGCCGCGAATGGACCAGCAGGGATGCTTCTCGCCAGTCATGTACGGGCTCCTTTCGTGATGCCGGGTCTATCTCCGCCGCAACGGGTGGGTTTCGACGAGCTCGAAGCGCTGCGACCGGCCGTGCGTGGCCTCACCGCCCACCTCCTGCGCGAGCGCGTAGGGCACCCCGACGTGGAAGACTGCGCCAGCGAGACCTTCCGTCGGGCGCTCGAGGGGCGCGAGCGGCTGCGCGAGGGCGCACCTGTCCGGCCCTGGCTGCTGGGCATCGCCCGCCACGTCGCGCTCGACGCGCTCAGGGCGCGGCGGCGGGCGAACCTGCGGGACGGCGGGGCTGGGGATGAGCTGGCGTCGAGCCCGATCGTGGAGCGGGTGGCGGATCCCGGGCCCCTGCCGGACGCGCAGACCGAACATCGCGAGCGGGTCGCCCGCGTCCAGGCTGCAATGGATCAGCTACCCGAGCAGCCGCGCCTGGCGCTGTCGCTCTTCCACATCGAAGGGCTTGGCTATCGCGAGAATCGCCGAGCGCATGGGCGTGCCCGTGGGCACGGTCGGGACCTGGGTTACCCGCGGACGGCAGAGCCTCGCCGCCGCGCTGTCGGAGAAGGAAAGATGAGCCACCAAAGCACGCTCGAAAGCGAGCTCGTCTGGCGCGACGACGGGCATCTGACGGACATCGCCGTCACATCGCTCGCCGATGGACAGCTCCAACTGCTACCGGAGCGCGCGCGGACGCACGCAACGGACTGCGCCGAGTGCGCGGACCGCATAGGAGCCGCCGCGCTGGTGTCGCTGCAGGCGGGAGAAGCACTCGAGGAGGCCTCTCTCGCGCTCGCACCGGCGCAGCTAGCGCCGGCTCCGGTCCGCCGCCCGCTGCCCACCGCCGCGGTCGCCGCAGCGCTGCTTCTCGCAGTGCTGGGCGTGGTGCCGAGCCTGCCCATACTCCGAGCGCTGCTGCTGCAGGCGCCGGGCCTCTTGCTGCATGCGATTCCCGCCGTCGCCCATTCCGCGGCGGTGGTGCTCGAGAGCGGGGGCGACCCCGCGCATCTGGCGGTTCTGTGGTGTGCCGTCGCCGTGATGCTGATGGCCGCCGGTCTGGTCGTGGCGCGGGTCGCGCCGCGTCACGCCTCGAAGGGAGAGCACTGATGTCCCGCCCCGAACGTTCGAGAAGTCCGAAGCTGCAACGCGCCCTCGTGGGGCTCGTCGCGTTCTGCATGGCACTGGTCGCCGTCCGCGCGAGCGCGGAGGTGCGCCACACGGGGACGTGGCCGGAGCACGACAAGAAGGTGACGCTCTCCGTCCAGCGCATGCCGCGCTCGCAGGCGATCCGCGAGCTGGCGAAGAAGGCGGGGTGGAGCGTGGTCGTGCGCTCGCCCTCGGACGAGCCGGTCGAGGTGGCCGTGAAGAACCAACCCGCCGACAAGGTGCTCGACCTCCTGCTGGCCGACGGGCACTTCGTAGCGGACCGGGACGGCGACCTGATCTCGATCGCACCGGAAGCGGCTGCCGCACCGCCCGCGGCGAGCGCTGCACCAGCTGGAGCGACATCCGCCACCGCAACTCCACCGGCTCCCGCTTCGAGCGCGGCTTCCGCTCCGGGTGCCGCGGCGGTTCCACCCGCCGCGGCTGCTCCGAGCGCGGCTCCTGTCGCAAGCGCGGCGTCCGCGAGCGAGAGCGCCGCCAAAAAGACGAAGCCGACACGGCGCGGCCACGATCGTGTGGTGACGGGCAGCAGCGTGCGCATCGACAAGAGCGACATTGTCCACGACCTCGTCGTGATGGGCGGCTCGGCCGAGGTGTTCGGCCAGGTCACCGGGGATCTCGTCGTGATCGGCGGCTCCGCCCGCGTCCACAACGGAGCTCATGTGTACGGCGATGCCACCACCGTCGGCGGCTCGCTGACCGTCGACGACGGCGCGCGGGTGGATGGCGACGCGGGCGTCGTGGGCGGCAATCTGCACAGGAAGGGCGACGCGAAGATCGGCGGCAAGGCCAGCCAGGACAAGCTGAACATCAGCGTGGGAAGCCACGGCGACCACGAGCGCGGCAGCTGGCTCACGCGCGCTCTGCGCGACGTGGGTGGCGCGATGACCCGCGCGGCGCTCTTGTTCGTGTTCGGCGCAGTGCTGTTCGCGCTGGCCACGCGGCGCATGGAGTCGCTCGAACTGGAGGCCACGTCGCGACCGATGCGCTCCTTTGCGCTGGGCGTGGTGGGTCTCCTGCTGGGCGCGCTGGCGATCGTCGCGCTGTGCGTGACCATCGTGGGGATCCCGCTGGCGATCATCGGGGCGTTGCTGGCCGTCTTTGCGGGCTACGCGGGCGTCTGCGCCGTGCTCACTGCCGTGGGCTCCGCGCTGGTGCGCCACAAGAGCGACAACGTGTACGTCCACCTCGCTGTCGGCTGCGCGCTGCTGCTGGTGCTGGGCTCGATTCCGTATCTCGGGGGGCTCGTCACGGTGGCGTTGCTCTTCACCAGCGTGGGCGTGGTCGTCGCCACCCGCGGGGCCGGCATCTTCAACCCGAAGCATGGCACTCCGCCTCCGACCCCGTACGGCGCAGCAGCAGCGTAGACTGGCAGGGATGCAACGGTTGAGCGGGTCGAGCTGGTGGGTGGGATGTGTAGCCGCAGTCGTCGCCGGCTGCGGGACCCCGCCGCCCCGGACGCCCTCGCCGGACCCGCCGGTCGTGGAGGTGAAACCGCCGCCTGCCAAACAGCCTCCAGCACAGGCCGACACGCCGGCCGACGCGGCGCCGCCGACCCGCGAAATATCGAACCTCGACGAGTGCGCCGAGCAGATCCGCGACGGCCGGGGCCTCCCTGCATCGGGCGCGGGCCGCGAGCTGTACGAAAGAGCCCTGTCAGAGCAGCGCGCCGGCAACCTGGCCGCCGCGCGCAGGAGCTACTTCGAGCTGATCGAGCAGAACCCAGCATCGCCGTTCATACCGCTCGCGTACCTGGCCTTCGGCGACCTGTTCCGCGAGCAAGCGAAGAAGGAGCCGTCGCACGCCAGCCTGGCGATCAGCGCCTACCGCAAGGTGACGACCTTCCCACCGTCGGACAACACGGCCTACGCGTATGCGCTGCTCCGCATCGCGGACATGGATCAGAAGCGCAATGCCAACCAGGCGCTGGCCGGATACGCGCGCACCCTCGCGGCCGCCGCCGACAGCCCATGCCCCGATGCGCTCGGACAGGCCGCGCGCGATGGACTGACGGCAACGTACGTCGGCGTGGGGCGACCGGATCGCGCGTGGGCGTTCTTCCGCCACGCGGCCCCGGACGACGCGACCGCCGCGAGGATGCTCGCCGCCCTCGTCGACAAGTACAACGCGGTCGGCAGGTTCCGGGACGGGTGCCAGGCCTTGCGCGCGGCGAGCGACGCCGCCGTGCGCGCCTCGCCGCGCATGCAGGCCGCGGCGAGTCACTGCGGAAATGCGGCTGGGCCGTAGGCGTCCGGGGGACGCGCTGGGGGTCCGCCCCACCGCGTCGGCGCAACGTCGCGAAGCGGCTGCCAGGACCTGCGGAGGCTAGTCGGAGTCGGCGGAGCTTCCGTGCGCGACTTCCACTCCCAAGTCGACTGTTTGCGTCAGGGCAGCGTCGGTCATCGACCCGACAAGCCCCTTGTAGATCGCTTTTCCTGCGAACTTGATCTCCTCGGCGGGTCCTTCCTGACCGAGCGTCGCGGCAGTGACGAGGACGTGCTCGACCGCCTCCTTCGTGTCCTCGTTGAACTGGCGATCCATGCGGATCGCCTTGTCGGCGGTCGGACGGAAACGGGCGACCGTTTTTTTCATGCCGGCTGCCAGCTTGTCCATGCGCGCCCTGGCGTCCGTCTGCGTCCTGAAGTCGCCGTCCCCGATGGCGCGCTGCATCCGACTGTTCTGTTCGACGTAGGCGATGTGCTGTTTGGAGAATTGCGTGTACAGCGTCCGTGCTTGGTCGACCTTGTCATCGAACTCACCAGACATGTAGCCGCCCGCGCGCTCGGCCTTGTCGACGGCTTCGGAGATGTGGCGACCGTTCAGAGTGGTGGCCGACTTGAGCGCGCCAACCGCCATGTCTCCGACGGTGGCCGTAGCACCGAAGAACCCCGTCGCAGCCTCCGCCGTGCGCGTGATCACCGGAACCTTGCGATACAGCGCGTTCACCTCGCCCGCTGTCTTCTTCCACTGGGCAGCTTCGTGCTTCAGCGACTTCACGGCCGCGTCGCGCTCGTGGCCCATGGACTTGTCGGTCTTCGCGGCGGCTTCTGCCTTGATGTCGGCCTCCGCCCCGCGGACCAGGGCCACGGCGGCGTGCACGCTGCTGCCGGTCTTGACGAGCGCCATCACGCCCGCGCGCTGCGAGACACCGAGCGGCGCGATCTGGCGCAGGGCGGACTCGCACATGGCCAGCCGCTGCATGCCGGTGGTGCCGCTGCGGGCGAGCACGGCGTGGACGATCTGGTGGTCGACCGAGCTCCGCCCGCGCAGGCGCTGGGCCACGTAGTGGTCGGCCAGGCCGGGGTTCTTCGTGAGGGCGGCGCGGGTGGCCTCGAAGCGACTCTTCATGGTCTGGCGCTTGACCAGCCCGTCGACGGCGGCGCGCTGCGTCTTCGACATCTGCTCCGCGGGGGCGGCTTTCTTCGCCTCGGCCGCCTTGCCGGCCTTGGCTGCGTGCTCGACGCCGGCAGCGTCCGGCTCGGGGTGGAATGTTCGGGGCGTGGAAGCCTGGTCGATCCGGTGCGTGGTCATGCCGCCCGTATCGGACGCGATCGCAGCGAGTTGCGTGGAAACCCGCAACTGGACGCCGCGCGGGCCGAAGAGAGCGCCATGAGCGACGTGAAGCTGGACATCGAGTTCGAGCGGCCCTCCGCCCGGTTCCGCCCGGGCGAGCCCATCCGCGGCTTCGTCCGCGCCCGCTCGGAAGAGCCGTTCGAGTGCAGGCACCTCGGCTTGACCTGGACCCGCGTGGTCGAATCCCGACGCCCGCAGGACCTCAGGTACGGAAGGCTGGATACTTCCGGCCGCTCCAAGTCGGGCTACCGCCCGTACGCTGAGCTCCCGGACCGCCGCACAATGGGCAGCTTGGAGTTCGACGGCGACGACCGGACGCCGCGCACCGAGTACCGCATCGCTTTCGAGTTCGCTGCGCCGGCAGGGCCATTGTCGTACGACGGCGAGGCCATTCGTACGAAGTGGTGGCTGTCGACGACCGGCGGGCGATTGCCGTGGAGCCACGCAGCGACGCCGTTCGAGCTGGTACCGTGGATGCCGGGAGACGTGCCGGAACACGACGCGGGCTATCGCGTCGCGCCGCCGACGCCGCCGGATGGGTACGACTTCGGCTCGCCCCGGTATGTGCGTCGTTACCAGGCCGCTTCGCCTGGTCTGTCGCTGCTGTCCCGCATCAGAAACGCCTGGGCGCGGGTCAAGGCCGGTTCGGTGCGCGTGGAGTGCCCGTCCACGATCGCTGCGGGGGAGCGGCTGACCGTTCGCGTCCACTTCCCGCGGGGGCCGCGCGCGCGCATTGGCGAGGTCGAGGTGCGATTGGCCGCGGCCGAGAGCTTGGACGCTCGACGCGCTCGGCCGCTGGTGCTGGCGCCGCACGGTATCGTCACGAGCCACACCGCGGCGTTGCAGATCGCCGACGCGCAGCCGGAACCGGGCTTTGTCGATGGCGGCACCAACGTCTGGTCCGCAGCGCTAGACATGCCGCTCGATGCACCGCCGTCGCTGCACACGGCCATGGCATCACTGTGCTGGCACGTCGAGGTCCGCTGTCGTTCGAAATCTGCACCGGAACGATTGCTCGTGAAGCCGCTGCTGGTGCGGCCGCCGCATGTCGGGCCGACGCCGGCAAGCCAGGCGGCCGGGGACGCAGTGTCCGCGACATGTCACTGACACCGCGGCGCGCGCGTCGGGGCCCCGAAGTCTCTGGAATCCTGGGCTATTCGAAGCCTTCGCCGAAGCCCGGAGTGTCACGGGCGAACGCTTCGAGACCGCGCGAGCCGCAACGTCCAGGCGTGGTCCGGCTCTTGCTCTACGATTCCGGATGCGCTTCCTGCCCGGCCTTGGCCCTCGCCTGCGTCTCCCGCTCGCCATCGGCTGCAGCGGGCTCCTTCTGACAGCGCTCGTCGGCTGCGGCGACTACGACGGCGAGACAGCGGGAGCGGGCTACGACGTGGGCTCGACCAGCGAGGCGATGACGCTGAAGTGCGGGGTGAACAAGTACAACGGACCGCAGGGCGCCGATGTCTCCTACTACCAGGGCACGTTCGGTTGGAGCGGCAAGGGCCTGAAGTTCGGCTACGCGCGCATCAGCGACGGCGCTCCGAACACAGGCTTCATCGACCCGAAGTTCGACGCGAACTGGAAGAACATGAAGGCGAACGGCATCCTGCGCGGTGCCTACCAGTTCTTCCGCCCGGGCCAGAACGCGACCGACCAGGCCAATTTCATGGTGAAGAAGGTCGGCGGCATGCTCGGCGCCGGTGACATGCCGTGCATGATCGACGTGGAAGCGACCGACGGGAAGTCAGCGTCGACCATCACGTCGAAGATCAAGACCTGGCTGTCCATTGTCCAGAAAGGCACGGGCAAGAAGCCCGTCATCTACACCGGCGCGTACTTCTGGGAAGGCAGCGTGAAGAGCACTGCGTTCGGCAGCTACCCGCTGTGGATCGCGGCATACGGGCCGAGCTGCCCGTCCATCCCCAACGGCTGGAGCAACTGGACCTTCTGGCAGTACTGCGACGGCTTGACCAAGTACTGCTCCAACGGCGCAGGCTTCGACCGTGACGTGTACAACGGGACGCTCACGCAGCTGAAGAAGTTCGCCGGCAAGTCGATCGCGCCGTACTACGGCGCTTCCTACGTGGGCCAGTCGTTCCCACTCGCCAGCACCGCGCTGAAGATGGTGCCGGGGCAGACGATTGCCTCGTACATCAAGCTGAAGAACACCGGCACGAAGACCTGGAACTCGAAGACCCGACTGGGCACCACGAAACCCCGCGATCGCGCAAGCGCCTTCGCCGACTCGAGCTGGCTCAACGACCATCGACCGGCAGGTGTGAGCGGAACCGTTGCGCCCGGCGGCACCTACAAGTTCAAGTTCAACCTGCACGCCCCGGCCAAGCTCGGCGACTATCACGAGTACTTCGGCGTGCTCGAAGAGGGCGTGCACTGGTTTTCCGACTCCGGTCAAGGCGGGCCGCCGGACAACCAGCTACAGGCGTGGATCCAGGTCGTCAGAGCCGACTGGGCGGGGAAGTTCGTGAGCCAGACGTTCCCGGCTGCGACCGACGCTCCGATCACGATGGAGGTCGGCACGATGCTCGACGGCACCATCACTATCGAGAACGTCGGCAACCAGAGCTGGAAGAATGGGGAGACCAAGCTCGCGCCAACGCCGCGCGACGCGGACTCGCCGCTCGCCGCTCCCACCTGGGAGAGCCCGACGCGCGTCTCGACGGTCTCGGCGGATGTGCCCCAGGGCAGCTCGTTCGACTTCCCCGTCAAACTGTACGCGGCTGCCGTCGGTGACTACACGCAGACCTTCAGCCTGGTGGAGGAAGGCGTCACCTGGTTCGCCGATGCGCCGAAAGGCGGCGGACCGCCCGACGATCTGATCAAGCTCCACGTGGTGGTCGTGCCACCCAGCGGCGGTACGGACGCCGGTCTGGTCGATAGCGGCACTTTGCTCGGCGACAGCGGTGGCGCGAGTGGCGATGCCGGGCCTTCCAGCAACGAAGCCGGCTTGACCGAAACCACCCACGCCGTGGGCAGCGACCCAGGCGGCTGCGGCTGCCGCCTCGCCGGGAGCCCGCCCGGCCGCAGCGACGACGCGCCCCTGCTCGTGCTCGCCGGAGTCGGCCTGGTCGCCCTGCGCCGACGCAGGCGCTGACTTTCGCCCATGCGTGGGCGCCCGGCCGCGAGGCGCGCTTTCCCCCGGGGTGATGCGGCGCTAGAGGAGAGCGATGCCGTCGCCGGTGGTCGTGGTCGGGATGGGAGAGCTCGGCGGGGTGTTTGCGCGCGGGCTGCTGAGGGCTGGGCACCCGGTTTTCCCGGTCACCCGGCGCGTGCCGCTGGCTGCGCACACGGTGGATCCGGAGCTCGTGCTGGTCACGGTGGGCGAGGCGGACCTGGCTCCCGTTCTCGAGCAACTGCCGGGTGCGTACCGCGATCGCGCGGGTCTGGTGCAGAACGAGCTTCTGCCGCGCGATTGGCGCGCGCACGGTCTTGTGGCGCCCACGGTGGCGGTGGTGTGGTTCGAGAAGAAGCCAGGGCGCCCGGTGAACGTCGTGCTGCCGACGGTGCTGTACGGCCACGGCGCCCCGCTGCTCGAGGCAGCGCTCGGCGAGCTCGACATTCCGACACAGAGCGTGGCGGATGAGGGCGCGCTGCTCACGGCGCTGGTCGAGAAGAACCTGTATATCCTGACGACGAACCTCGCGGGCCTTCGAACCGGCGGCACGGTTGTCGAGCTGTGGCAAAACCACCGCAAGCTGACAGAAGCGGTCGCCGGGGAGATACTCGACATCCAGGCGTTCTTGACAGAGCAGAAGCTGGAGCGCGCACCACTCGTGCGCGCGCTCGAACGCGCCATCGAAGCGGACCCGGATCACCAGTGCACCGGTCGCTCTGCGCCCGTCCGCCTGGCACGCGCGATCGCGCATGCCGATCGCGCCGGCCTCGCCATTCCCACGCTCCGCGCGCTCGCCCGGGAGCACATGGCGTGAGCGAGCACGACGCCTGGCTCGTCGATCTGGACGGCACGCTGTACTACCCGCTGTGGGTGAAGCTGGCGATGGCCGCCGAGCTCTCGCTGCTCGGATGGAGCTCGGTCGCGACGCTCCGGAGCTTCCGCAAGCAGCATGAACACCTGCGCCAGCTCGCCACCGAGGGCGCCGAGCGCGTCGTGGAGCGCGAGCTCGAACACAACGCGCCGAGCCCCTTCCACGAGCAGCTCCAGCGCACCGCACTCACGCTGGGACGCGACCCGGCGGACGTGGAACGCCGCGTGATGGAGTGGATGTTCCGCCGCCCCGGCAAGTGGATCCGCCTGTTCCGCCGCCGGGCGTTGCTCGACGAGATAGCGGGCTTCCACGACGGCGGCGGCAAGACCGCGCTGGTGAGCGACTACCCCGCGACGGAGAAGCTCGAGCGGCTCGGGCACAACGGGCTGTTCGACGTGGTGGTCGCCAATGGCGAACCCGAGGGCCCGCGCCGGCTCAAGCCCGACCCCGACGGCTACCTCGCCGCCGCGCGGCGCCTCGGCGCGGAGCCGGCGCGCTGCCTGGTGCTCGGCGACCGCGACGACGCCGACGGCGCCGCCGCGCGCGCCGCGGGCATGCAGTTCCGGCTGGTAAAGTAGCGGCTCCGGGCCGCCGCCCGCGTCAATCCCAGCGCACGCGCGCGAGGAAGAACTTGTTGTCGACCCGACGACTGGTGAGCACCTTGAAGTGCTTGGGGTTGCCCAGCTCGTTCTTGAGCGAAGTGACACGCCCCCACTCGGTCGTGAAGTACATCACCTTCACGCCCTTCTTCTTCTGCTCCTTGATCCAGTCCTGGAACTTCTTGCCGGTGGAGACGAACGCCGGCACGTGGTTGCCGGTATAGAAGTTCTCGCCCTTCCAGTTCATCTGGTACGCGACGAAAGGCTGCTGGGGACCTTGGCGATCCTGGTAGTACTTGAGCAGCGTCTCGCGCTGCCCCCAGTGCGACGCCGCCTTGACGAAATATTCGTTCACACCCCATCCGGCCCACAGCACCGAGACCGCGAGCAGCATCGTGACGACATGGGTGCGCCAGCGCCGTATGACGAAAAGCAGGCAGAGGACTGCGGACGCGATCGTGAAGGCCTCGACGATCCCGCTGAAGTCGAGCGACTCCGGCCAGGGCCGCGAGTAGTTGTACGAGATGAGGTCCATCAGCCGGACGTTGGCCGGGATGTCGCCCTTGCGGGTGATGAACAGATCGCTGCCCGTTCGCGCCACGACGATCGCCGAGGCCACCCCGATCACGCCCAGGAGCATCCCGTCGTAGCCGCGGCGCCATGCAGCGAGACGGGAACCGGGCTGCTCGGCGGCGCCCGCGCGCCCGCCGAACAAGCGCACGGCGGCGACGGCAATCCCTAGCCCGACCAGCACGAGCACGATGCCGAGCACAGGGGAGGCAGGCGGCGGCTTGTTCTTCAGGTCCGTCCAACCGCTGACCGCGCCAGGAAAAAAGCGCATCAGGCCGTAGACAACCGACGCTGCGCCGAGGCCGATACCGGCGAGGTAGCGGGCCAGGCGCGGACCATCGGGAAGCGGGCTGCCGAGCGCGTGATCGAGCAACACACCGGTCAGCGCGGCGATCGCCGGAATCGCGGGGAAGATGTAGTAGTGATACTTGGTGAGCGTCACCGTCATCATGCCGAATGCGGTGATGAACCACAGCATGAAGAAGGCAAAGGCCGCGCCCTTCGGGTCCCGCTTGTCGTTGTCGCGGCGGAACGCCCACAGAAGGCCGCCCGCACCGAGGCCCACGAGCGGGAAGAGCGAATAGCCGAGCTGCCAGACGTAGTAGCGGAAGCTCACGTCATCGCCCGCGTTCGTGTCGTGAACGTGCACGAACGCCCGCTTGTACATGTCCGCGAACAGGAGCTCGTCGGTGAAGGGCGTGCCGTGACGCACGTACATCTGCACGTACCAGGGCAGGCACACGCAGGCGAGCAGGAGCACCGAACCGATGATCTCGAGCCGTGCGAAGTCCTTCCAGCGGCGCGTCGCGCCGAGATACACGCCCGCTACGAACCAGGCGATGACCAGCCCCGGCGCACCCTTGGCCAACGCGCTGATGGCCATGAAAAACCACGCGGCCAGGAAGTAGAGGCGTTGCAGGCGCCGCTCGCCGCGGTTCACCCAGAGCAGCACGCCTGCCACGGCCGACCAGAGCAGCGCCGCCTGCCAGGGCTGGAAGCTCCGGTCGACGGGTAGCTGCTGACGGCAGGGCGCATTGCCGGGGAGACCGCAGTTGCCGCCGCCCGACCCAGCGAAGAACTCGTCGAGGTGCGGGCGGAACCCATGCGGCGCGGCGGCGATCTGCAGCGTCAGGTTGCGGCTGAGCAGGTACAGCACCTGCGGCAGCACCGTCATGATGACCGCCGCGAAGATCAGGTGATAGGCGGAAAAGCGCAGCGTGCGCGATCCGACCTTGAGCTCGTACTGCCTGGCCCGCGCCTCCGGATCGGTGTGGAAGCCGATCAGGAGCAGCGCCATCGACGCAGTCAGAGGCGCGACGTACGGCATGTCGCACATCGTCTGGTGCGCCAGCAGATACCAGAGCGGCATCGTGGTGAGCGCCACGCCGGCGAGGAAACCCGCCCGGCGTCCGAACACCTTGGCCACCGCCTTGTACAGCGAGTACACGCCGATCAAGGTCAGGATGAAGATCGGCATCCGGTTGGCCCACTCCGGCTGCGGGAAGTGGCCGTGCCCCGCCGCGCTCAACATCTTGTCGGGCATGTAGCGGACGCCAAGCAGCGAGAAGCTGAGCGCCTGGATCCAGAAGTCGAAGACCGGCTTCGAGTAGAACCAGCCGTCCTGCGCCCACCAGGTCGAGATCCAGTCGTCGCGAGAGAGCAGCTCGCGTGACACCTCGCCGTAGTGCGTTTCCCAGGGGTCGGTCAACGAGTAGCTGCCGAGCATGGGCAGGTACAGAAGTACGACCAGCACGATCAGCCAGAAGCCGTGCCGCCTTAGCAGGGTGCGTCCGTCGTCGTCGGTCCAGACACCTATCTGGCGGCCCGTGCGGAAAACCGCGATGACGACCCACATGAACACGACCGGCGTGAGCACGGCCATGGTGAGGATCTGTTTCGGCAGCACACCCGAAACGGCCAGCCGCAAGAGCACGATGAAGACGACCACGCTGCCGAGCAGCTCGCCGAGCCTGGGCAGCAGATCGCGGAGCGTGGTCTGTCCGACGACTACGTCCGGCGCGTCGTCGAACGTGCCGAGCAGATCGAGGACCCCCCACGCCGCCAGCAGGCAGCACACCACCCCGACCGGCACACTGAAGCTCCAGTGCCGGTCGGTGGTCATGATCAGGAACGGGATGGCCGCTCCGATCAAGGCGATCAGCGTGCCGCGGACGGGATGCAGCGGATTGCCGCGCGGCACCACCGGCGGCTCGTCTTCTTCCTCGTCACCGCCGCCGAGCCCCACCAGCGCCTTGAGCCGCGAGCCGAGCGAGCGCGACTTCTTGCTGTCGCCGTCCTCGTCGTCCTCGCCGTCCTCGTCGTCCTCGTCGTCCTCGTCGCCGCCCGTCTCTTCGTCGTCCTCGTCGTCCTCGTCGCCGCCCGTCTCTTCGTCGGCGGCGTCCGGGTCGGGACTGGTAGCGGGCTCCGGGCGCGCTTCGTCCTCCGGCGCCGTGTCGCCGTCGTCCGCGGGCAGATCGGTCTCGTCGTCGTGGTCGCCGGTCATGAACCCTCGAGGCGCCTGGGGCGCTCCGCTCGGACGCGGGGGGGCTTGGGTTCGCCTGTTCGCAATGGTGTCGGTCCCCGCCCTGGAGCGGGCGCAAGCGCCTGGATTATTCGCAAAATCTGGCTAGTGTCGAGCCTGGGGTGCCTCCGCCGGAGGGCCGGCGGCCGCGCCCGGGCTACGGGGCGTCCAGCGCCCGCTCCACGCCCTGCTCGCGGATGTGCTCCGTATCGCAGGAACTGGGCCAGGGGAAGACGTATGCGATGGCCAGTGTGGTCAGCAGCGCATCGCCCCATCCGGTCGAGGGGACGGCGGCCGCCCAGGCCCTCGGTTCGGTCCGGCCATTGCGGCCCCGGACCTGGAAAAAACTGATGGCGGCAACCTGCTGGGCGCCAGGCGAGCGCAGGTCGAAGCCCCGGACCCCGCCCATCCCCAGAACCGTCACGTTCCGGGAAGAAAAAGTCGCCCGCTCGCCGGCCGACGACCCGAGCCGGCCGGCAAATCTGGCGTTGGCCCACGTCCCGTAGCCGCTCACGCCGAGATCACGGGCCACGCCATCGACTGCCGGGACGATGCGGCACGCCAGAGCGAAGTGCGGCGGGTCGAAGTAGCCGATCAGGCGGACGGTGTCCGTGCTGATGCACGCCGCAGCGATCGTCCGCCCGTCGCGACGGCCAAAGACCGTGAACGTCATCGTCTCGGTCGTGGTGCGCGGAAGCCGCAGCACGCCGTGGATGTCGTGCAGCAACATCTCGACAGGCGCGGGGAAGTGCCGGGTGTCGCCGGACCCCGTGAGCCCGGTGAGCGCAACCCGCACGTCGCGGAGCGAGGCATCGTCGTGGACGGAGCGCAGGAACCTCTCGTAGTCGCGCAACACGGCCTCGTCGAACAAGAGCACGCTGTCGAGATGGCGGTGCGGCGCGCTGGCCAGCCCGGTCAGCGACCCCACGACCACGCCCGCGGACTTGTCGCCAGCCAGCCCAGGCGCCTTCTGCTTCTTCTTCTCCTCCTCCTGCTGGTAGTTGGCGCGCCTGACCTGCCACGACTCCCCCGATGGCGAGGCCTGCTCCGCCTTGGAGTCCGGGCAGTACACGGCATTGAAACCGAGCTCCCCGGAGACAGGCAGCTCGGGCGTCTTCGAAAGCGAGCTGTCCAGGTGGAAGGTGCCACCCGCACACGCCGGAAGCAGCGCGAGGCAAAACCCTGCCAGAACACCTGCGCTCTGCAAACCCAAGGCAAGGCAGTCTACCAGGCATTGTGCGAGGGTGGAGCCGTCGCGGCCTCGAGCCCGGTTGACGCCGCCGTGCGGCGGCAGCTACGCGGCGCAGCCGGCCAGGCGGGAGGCCCAGATGGTGACGCGGTTGCGGCCGCCGCGTTTGGAGGCGTACAGGGCCTCGTCGGTGGACTTGAAAAGCGTTTCCCAGTCGCTGCCGGCGTGCGGGAACGTAGCGACGCCGACGGAGCAGGTCACGCTCAGCGTCCCGAGTTCGGTGTGGAAGCTGGTCGCCTCCAGCTCGCTGCGCACGCGCTCGGCGAGCAGGGCGGCACCCTCCGCGTCGGTTTCCTCGCAGACGATCACGAACTCCTCGCCACCGAAGCGACCGACCACGTCGGTGTCGCGCTTGACGCGCTTGAGCACTTCGCCGAAGCCCTTGATGACCACGTCGCCGACGTCGTGACCGTAGGTGTCGTTGACCTTCTTGAAATGGTCGATGTCGCACACCATTGCGGCCAGCGGTTTGTGGAAGCGCTTGGCGCTCCTCACCTTCTGCACGGCGGTCTCGATCAGCGCGCGCTTGTTCATCAGGCCCGTCATGCCGTCGGTGGTGGCGAGCTCCTCCAACCGCTTGAGCATGCGCGCGTTGGAGAGCGAGACGGCCACGTGGCTCGCCAGCACTTCCAGCGTCGGGCGCACCGCGTCGCCGAAGGCGCCGCGCCGCCCCGAACCGAGCACGAGCGTGCCCAGCGCGCGCTCGTGCACCACCAGCGGAAGCACGAGCAATGAAGGCATGGCGGGCGGAGCGAGACGCCGCGTGAAGACCACCTGCCGCGCCGGGTCGTAGTCACCGCGATAGGGCAGCGGGTGGCGGTTGGCGACGACCATGCTGACGAGCCCCGTGTTGTGGCGGAAGCGGCGGCCGACGAGGGCCTCGGCGCCTTCGCCGCTGACGGCGCAGATCTCGTGCTCCGCCGAAGCGCGGTCGAAGAGCGTGACCACCGCGAAGTCGAAGGACGCGAACTCGCGCGCGCTGTTCACGCCCGCTTCGATGACCTGTGCCTCGGTCGCAGCGGCGGACAGCGCGTCGGCAGCCCGGTACAGCTTGCCCTGTTCGATCTTCGCGCGCTCGAGCTGGATGAAGACGCGCTCGTTCTCCACCGAGCGCTGCAGGAAATGAGTTGCCGCAACCAGCAGCTCTTCCTCATGCGAGGTGAAGGACTCGCGCGACTCGCGATCCACGACCAGCACGCCGTGCGGGTGACCGTGTTCCATCACGGGAGCCGCGCACACGGCGCCTATCACGGGTTTGATGGCGTAGTGGTGGACGTGCTGGCCGGCGCGCGGCCCGTCGAGGCTCACCGGCTCGCCGCGCGCCAGGACGGCCCCGAAGATGCCGTCGCGGGCGCTGAAGGGGCCTGGGTTGATGGCGTCTTCCTCGGTGCTGAGCTCCTGGATGTAGAGCTTGTCGCCGCGCAGACCGAGCAGCACGGCGGTCCTCAGCCCCAGCGTGCGGCGCAGGAGCTCGAGCGCGAACTGCTGGGCCTGGTGGATTTCTTCCACCCCGGATTGCAGCAACCGTTCCTCGTCGCTCGGACCGCGCGACACTGGCTGCCGCGGCGAGCTGGGAGCGCCGAGCAGGCGGTAGGACCGGGCCGCGTCCTTCATGCGCTGGATCTCGGCCTCGATGCGCAGGCGGCTGAGCCGGCGCACGCGCGTGATCTCGGCGCGGAACAGCGCCAGGTTCAGGAACGCGAACACGCCGATCAGCGCGGCGTGCGGCCAGAGCTGCTCGGTGTCATGGCGGCCGAAGGACAAATACTGGAGCGCGGACTCGAGCAGGATCGCGAAGGCGACGGTGCCGACGGCCGCCGTGGGCCGCGCGAAGCCGGCCACGAGCATCATCACAGCGTAGATGACCGGATAGTAGGCGCCGTCCAGCTGGCCCGGTGCAAACAGGATGCCCAGGTAGACCGCGACCACGACGTGCGTAAACAGCTCCAGGTCGAGGCGCGCGGTGTCGTCGGGGTTGAGCCGCCTGAGGCGGCGGAACAGCCTCACGCAGAGCGACACCGAGAGCAGGCCGAGAGCGGCGGCATTCCAGGCAGCCGACGGCGGGTCCCCTGCCCACAACACGAGGTAGGCGCCGAGCGCGATGCTGATCGCGATCCCGGACAGTCGGGCGAGCCCCTGCTGCACCGCGTAGGTGGCGCGGACGAGCGGATCCATGCGAGCCCGACCCCGTACCAGAACGCCAGCCCGACGGCCCAGTTCGAGGCGGAACGGCGTGGGGGGCAGGGAGGCAGAGAGGGTCCGGCCAGCGACGCCACAGCGGCGGGCAGCGGCTGCCAGAACCCTCCACCCCGACTGCGCGGCGCTTTCCCGAATGCGCCCGCCGGGGGCAGACTTGTGGCGTGAAGCCCGGCCTCCGCCTCCAGATCCTGCTGCTCCTCGGCGGCTCGATGCTGCTCGCGTTCGTGCCGCTGTTCTTCGCGGTGGCGACCTACGCAAGCTACACGCTGCAAAAGGTGCGCGACTCGAGCGCGCGTTCGCTCGGCAGGGCCATTGCGGGGCACGTGGCCGAAGCCCGCGAGAACCGCTCGCGCTCCGAGCTGATGACCCTGCTCGAGTCGGAGGTGGGCACCGAGGGCGTCGAGGCGATTGGCGTGTACGAACAGCACGGCATGCCGGTGGCTCGCATCGGCGAACCGGTCGCCGTGGACGGTCTGCCGCGAAAGCTCGATGCGAAGCTGGAAGCCGTGCGCGAAGTGCACAGCTCCTTCGGCCGCGCTCTGGCCATCCAGGTGCCGGACTCGCGGGGCGCCGTGATCGCCGTGCTGCGCACGGACAACCAGGCCGCGCAGGCCGCGCCGCTGGTGCGGCTGCTGGGCCTGTACACGGGGCTGGTGGCGCTCGCGCTGCTGGTGCTGGCGTACTTCGCCCTCACGCGGCTCATCGTGCGGCCGCTGGTGCAGCTCTCGACTGCGGCGGAGCGCGTAGCGGGCGGGGCGCGGCGGTTGGAGGTGCCCCGGACCGGAGCGCGCGAGCTCGCGGAGCTCGGCAGCAGCCTGCGCACCATGACCGACAAGCTCATCAGCGACGAAGAGGCGCTCCGGCGCAAGGTGGACGAGGTGGAGCGCGCCACGCTGAGCCTCAAGGAGGCGCAGCACCGCCTGGTGCGCTCGGAGCGACTGGCCTCGGTGGGGCGGCTGGCCGCGGGGCTGGCCCACGAGATCGGCAACCCCATCTCGGCGCTGATCGGCATGGAGGATCTGCTGCTCGAGGGCGACCTGGAGCCGGAGCAGCAGAAGGACTTCGTCCAGCGGATGCGCAAGGAGACGGAGCGCATCAACAGCATCCTGCGCGACCTGTTGCAGTTCGCGCGGCCCGCAACCTCCGGCCCGGACGGCGAGACCGCCCCGGGCAACGTGGAATCGGCAGTCTACGACACGGCAGCGCTGCTCGGGCCACAGAAGGCGATGAGCGACGTCGAGCTCGAGCTGGACGTCCATCCAGAGCTGCCCGCCGTCGCACTCAGCCGGGAGCAGCTCGTGCAGGTGATCCTCAATCTCGCGCTCAACGCCGCCGACGCGGTCGGCGAGGGTGGGCGCGTGAAGGTGAGCGCCGAACCGAACGCGGGCGGTGTACGGCTGAGCGTGGAGGACAACGGGCCCGGAGTACCGGCGGAAGTGGAAGATCGCCTGTTTGAACCGTTCGTGACGACGAAGGATATCGGCAAGGGGACCGGGCTCGGCCTGGCCGTCTGCCGTGGGCTCGTCGAATCCGCCGGCGGCAGCATCGTGCTCGACGAGACCTACGACAAGGGCGCGCGCTTCGTGATCGAGCTGCCCGCCGCAGATGAGCGCGCGGAGTCGTCTTGAGAAACGCGCCGTACCGCGAACGGTCGCGCGCCGTTCTCGTGGTGCGCGGCGAGCCCTTCGCGACATTCGTGCTGTGGGCGGTCTGGAGCGCCGAGGTCGTGATCGTGGCGGTGGCCCTGTTCGTGCACGGGGAAACGCGACTCAGATGGGCGGGTGGCGCAGTCTTGTCTGCGCTGGTTCTTGCCACCGCAGTGGTGGTCGCGGGGCGCTCGGTAGCCAGGTGGCGCTTCTCGCTCGCTGGCTCCACGCTTCGAATCGAACACCTGACAGCTAGACACGTGGACGTTCTTGCCACCCTCGACGTGTGCGACGGCGTCGAGCTGCACTTGCAGGACGCGAAGAGCGCGGGCAGCCTGGACTACGAGATCCGCCTCGTTGCCGGTGACCAGCGGCTCGAGTTCAGCCCCGGCCGCCGCGTGGATCTCGTCGCCGCGAGGCTGACGCGGTTTCTGGAGAAGCACCACGTGAGAGTCACGCCGGGCAAGGCGTGAGCCCTCTGGGCCGCGCGCTGCATCCCGAACGTCCCATCGACTTGCATGTGTAGCGTCCGGGTTGCTCGTTTCGGGTTACGTGGGGGCAGATGCGTAGGTTTGGCGAAGTAGCGTATACTGGCGCCGCGTGAGAGAAGAGCAGTTCTCAGCACCGCGCGTCGAGGCAACGTTCTGCTTCGTCGACATGGCCGGCTTCACGGCCTTGACCGAAGCGCAGGGCGACGAGGACGCGGCGGACGTGGCGACGCGCTTCGCCGATCTGGCGCGCGCCTCGCTCGGGCCGGGCGATTTCCTCGTGAAGACCATCGGCGACGCCGTGCTCATCACGGCCCCGGACCCGGTCTCCGGAGTCGAGCTGGTGGAGCGGCTGCTGACGGGCGCGGCGGCGGAACCGGGTCTGCCCTCGCTCCGGGCAGGACTGCACCACGGCGAGGCCGTCAACCGGGACGGTGACGTGTTCGGCGCAGCAGTCAATCTGGCGGCGCGCGTGGCGAGCGAGGCGCACGCCGGCGAAGTGCTGGGCACGGCGCGCATCGCCGCCGCGGCCCGCGACCTGGGCATCCCAGTGGCGGATCTGGGCAGCGTGCTGCTCAAGAACGTGCGCGGCTCCATCCCCCTGTACTCGCTGGCGCTGGTGGTCGGCGCAACCGAGACGCCGATCGATCCCGTGTGCCGCACGCCGGTGGATCGACGCGGCGCAGCAGGCCGGCTCCGCTACAACGGCGGCGAGTACTGGTTCTGCTCGCTGACCTGCGCGGCGGCGTTTGCCAGCAATCCGGGCTGGCACGCTGCGGAATCCGACGAGCCGCGCTGAGCCCGGAAGCAGCGAAACCGGTGCGGGGCTCGCGGGCGCCGGGCGCATGATTTTCCTCGCGAGGGCCGGCACCGTTGGCGGTTTCCGCGCCCATCGCAGCTTTCCGTCACATGGGGTGGTGGCATGTGCGATGCAGCGCACATTGCAGCATGACGCCTCACCCGGCGGGGAGGGCGTGCGACCGGAGGTGTTGTCATGAAGGCGCTCATCGGCTTCGTCTCGATGGCATTCGGGGCTTTTCTGGTTTTAGCCATGGTGAAGATCCAGATCGACCCATTCGCCTTCACCAGCTTCACCCGTTACACGCCTGCAGCCATCGGGCAGCCGGCAGCTCCGGTCACGCCGCCGACGCCGGCCGAGCCGGTGACACACGTCATCACGCTGGCCGACGTGACCATCGTCGCTGCCATGTCCCGGCACGTCCTCCCCGCGCGTCGCGCGACCGTCCAGGCCCGCGTCGCGGCGGCGCCGGTGGAGCCGCGCGTCAAGGTGCTTCCGGCGCCGTGCGTCGACGGGCAGTATCGAAAGCTCGAGGCGCATCGCGGCGTGCGCCTGATGTGCCCGCACTGAGCGCGGACAGCAGTGCTAGCCTGCAGCCCGCATGGCTGCTTCCCGATTCGGCATAGGCGTCAACATGGCCGCCAGCGCGCTGACGGCCTGCACAGGTGTGTGGATCCTGTGGGGGCTCGCCACGCGCGGTGACTACTTCGCCAGCGGAAATCCGCTCGTGCTGGTCAGCCTCGTCGTGGCCGGCATTCTGGGTCTTGTCGCTGGCTATCGACGGCGCTCGCCGCGCTACCGCGGCATCGTGCTCGGGATCGCGGTTTTCGCGCTTCTGTTCTGGGTCGTCGTGCCCGCTGGCTGGTGGGCACACGGGCCACCGCATCGATGAGACGACAGGCGGCGCGATCGACTACACTCGCCACATGAAACGCGGGTTCTTGCTGGTTGGTGGTCTGGTTGGAGTCGTGCTGGTCGTTGCGGCCTGTGGCAGCCATGGAAGCGCTCGCCCGGGCGCCCCGGGAACCGGCGGTACGGACGCGGGAACTGGAGGCGCGGCCGGCAATGCGGGCAATGCGGGCGCGGCCGGCGCGGCGGGTGCAGCCGGCAGCGGAGGCACCGGCGGAACGCTCACGACACCCTGCGCCGCCAACGATCTCTACGTCGCTCCGGGCGGCGACGACGCAAACCCCGGCACCGAGGCCAAGCCTTTCAAGACGATGGAGGCCGCGCGCGACGCGATCAGGACCATGAAGGCCGGAGCGGGCCTGCCGGCAGGCGGCATCGAAGTGTGCCTGCGTGGCGGCTTGTATCCGCGCGACAAGACCTTCGACCTGACCGACCAGGACTCGGGCACGCTTTCGCAACCGATCGTGTGGCGCGCCTACCAGGGCGAGACGCCCCGCATCGTCGGCTCCATCGAGCTGTCGGGCAGCGACTTCAAGAAGGTGGACTCGAGCTCGGCGGTCTGGAGCCGCCTCGACTCTTCCGCGCAGGGGCATGTGCTGGCGCTCGATCTCGTCGAAGTACACGACCGACTACGGCTCGCTCGACACGCGCCGTTCGGACAAGGGCGGCAACAACTCTGCCGCCGAGCTCGCCTTCAACGACAGCATGATGCAGCTGGCGCGCTACCCGGACTACGTCAAGGCGAGCGACGTCCCCGCCTACCCGAAGACCATCGACGTGAGCGGCAGCGGGCTGAACCCGGATGTGAGCGGTACGTACAGCCAGGCGGGCACCTACAACGGCAAGCCCTACTACAAGCTCTCCGGCCAGAACTGGTTCATCTACTTCCGGCCGCAGAACGCCGTGTACTACCTCGCGGATCTGAAAGCGCTCGGCGGCGCCGGCACCTATGCCTGGTGGAGCGGTGGCGGCTCGTACCCGACCGGCTCGTACCACCCCGATTCAGGCAGCCCGAGCGGAATGCCGTACGCCGAGTCCACCGACAACATCGGCTTTGTCGCGTATCGCCTCGACGCCGGACAGCACGCACTTCGTGTATTCGGGCACGCGCCCGAGTCGCTGGGGCGCCGCCAAGGACATCTACATGTTGGGCTACTGGAAGTACCTCTGGGACGCGCGCAACGTCGCGGTGACGAATATCGACACGGGGACCAAGACCATCACCGTCACCAGCAATCCGTACGGCATCAACGCGCACGAGCCGTACTTCGCCTACAACCTGCTGGAAGAGATCACCGTCCCGGGCGAGTACTACATCGACCGTTCCACTGGCACGCTGTACTTCTGGCCGCCGGGCGACAGCACGAGCGGCGAGCTGATGCTCAGCATGCTGCAGGATGACCTGGTGCACCTGAACGGCGCCAAATACGTCACGCTTCGCGGCCTCACGCTCGAGCTAGGGCGCGGCGAGCTGGTGCGCATCGAAGGCGGCTCGGACGACGTGCTCGACCGCTGCACCCTCGGAAACAACGGCAACGATGCCGTCCGGATCAGCGGGCTGCGCAATGGCCTCTCGCACTGCACGCTGCACGACATGGGCGGCGACGGCGTCGTCCTCTCGGGCGGCGACCGCAAGAGCCTGACGCCCGGTAACGACTTCGTGAAGAACTGCGACATCTCGCACTTCGGCCGTATCTTCTGGACGTACCACCCGGCGGTGACCATCACCGACCCGTCCAGCCGGCAATCACGAGGCCAGCGACGGCAACGTCGTCGCGCACAACCACATCCACGACGCACCGCACGCCGGCATCCTCTTCAACGGCAACGAACACCACATCGAGTACAACGTGATCGATCACGTGTGCGAGTGGGCGTCGGACGCCGGCGCGATCTACGGCGGGCGCGCGTGGGACTATCGCGGCACCGAGATCCGCTACAACTTCATCCACGACATCCAGAGCCCGCTGGGCCCCGCCGTGCATGGCATCTACCTCGACGACTGCTTGAGCGGCGAACACGTGTTCGGCAACGTGCTGTACAAGGCGGGGCCGTCTTCGGCGCTCATGCACGGCGGCGGACGCGACGACATCTTCGAGAACAACATCATCGTCAAGTCCGGCTCGGCGCTCCACACCGACATGCGCTGCACCACGGCCATCAAGCACGACGGCAGCAGCTGGGACTTGCTCAAGAAGGCCGAGGACATGAACTATACCGAGGACCCGTGGAAGACCGCGTATCCCGCGCTGGCCGCCATCCCCGACAACTGGTCCGCAGATCGCCGGCTCGCACTGGCTGTACCCCGAGGGCGACGTGTTCTCGCGCAACATCGGCTGGAAGAACGACCTGTGGACGGTCGAGAGCAGCGGCAATCCGCTGTCGTTCTTCGCGGAACAGAAGGACAACATCGAGGACCAGGACCCGCAGTTCGTCGACGAGGCGAACCTGGACCTGACGCTGAAGTCGAGCTCGCCGGCCTTGTCGATCCCCGGGTTCCAACCCATCCCGTTCAGCCAGATCGGCATCCAGAAGTAGCGCATGCTCGGGCGGGCGGTCCGGTTCGCGCTGTCGCGCGGCGTCGAGGCAGGCTCGGTGCTCGCGGCCGAGCAAGCGCTCCGACGGGCTCGACCCGCTGCTCAAGGTGCTAGCGCTCAAACGTCTGGATCGCGTGATCGCGGAGGCGGCGCGCACGACGCAGCTCGACGACGAGGCGCATCGTCTCCGCATCGCCGCGATCATGCTCGACCGGCGCGTTCCGGAAGTCGGAGTACGACGACGACGCCGCCATCGCCGGCGAGTACGCCCGGCTCGAGGCCCCCGCCCCGCCGCGCCGCGGTCCGTGGCTCGTCGGGCGGCGCCGCGCTGACCCTGGTGCTCGGCGTCGCAGCCGCAGTCACCGTCGTGGTGCTCACGCGCCCGTTCGATCCAGTCGAAAACGCCCGCGGGTCGCGTGCTGTCGCGCACGCTCGGTCGACTTCATCGTCGTAGCCGATCGCAGGCCGCCGAGACGACGGCCGCGCTGGCACGCGCTGCGCGATGCCGCGAGCGACGACCGCGCGCAAGCGCGCGCTGGGCAAGGGTACGGCCGACGCTCGGGACATCTGCTCGACACGGCGCGCGCGCTGGCCGAGGCGGCGCCGGCGGATCGCCAAGCAGAAGACGGACGCCTTCTTCTCCGCGACGAACACGCTCGACCAGTCGCTGGACGCGGCGAAGCTGCCCTACTTCGTCGATGCCGACCTTCTGCCGCGGCCGGGCGCTGCGGCTCCGCTGCTGTTTTCCTTCTACGTCGAACGGGACAAGCGCGTCGCCGTGGCCGGACAGCACATCCGCGTGGTCTACCTGTGGCGGCTCGACACGCTGAACGTCCGGCAGAACTACCTCGGCTACACACGCGCTCGCATGCCAGCAGCGCTGGTGCTGCTCGACCAGATCGAGGACGAGCTGGTGCGTCTCGCCCTGCCCGCTATTCCGGCGGGCGAGCCCGCGGAGCTGTTCGACGTAGACACGCGGCTCTCGCACCCGGATCGAGTCAAGGCCATCGAGGCGCGCGCGGGTAAGGTGATCCGCCGCCACTACGCCTCGATGCCCGCGGAGCTGCGCGCCGACGCCCAGCGCGTCGGCGAAGCTACTGGCGAGGCGGCGCGCGCTGGTCGAGAAATGGCAGGTGACGCTGCGCTGCCAGGGGCTCGAGCTCAGCGTTCCCGATCGCCTGATCCCCCCGCAAAGTACTCGCAAGGAGCTCGAGCTCCGGATTCCGCGCGACCAGCTGCGCGAGTGGGACGAGATTCACGAAGCCCTGCTAGCAGCCGGAGACCCTGCACGCATTCGAGCGCCTCCGCGATCGCTACGCCGCGTCGGTCGAACGCCACGAGGTCCAGCACCGTATCGACTACGCGCGCGGCCTGGTGCCGGTGCCGCCGCTTCTGGCGTCGATGCTGCACGTGGACAACCCCCTCGACGCGAAGCCGGGCTCGCTCGCCGCCCGCGCGCGCGACGAGATGTCCGCCTACCTGGCCGAGCTGGCGGGGCAAGCAGGACTCTCCGCTACTGGCCCTGGTGCTGCTGTCCCGCTTCGTGCTCGATCGCGATCTGTCAGCCGGGAGTCTACTTCTACGCGTCGCTCGCGGCGTTCGAGGGCATCGGGCAGGAGCTCGGCCTCGATGTCGAGTCGATCCTTGGGCGGGGCGCCGACGCCAGCGATTCGCCAGGCTGCTGTTTGCCGTGGTGAAGAACACGCCCGCCCGGATCCGCAAGGCGGCGGCTGGGCTGCTGCGAACAAGCAGTTCGGCGCCAAGCTGCCAGCGGTCCAGACCGTCAGCGAGAAGCGGAACCGGCCGTGGCGGCATTGATTACAGGCTTTGTCGAGACCGATCAGGTTTCGTAATCAATGTGCCGCGTGCCCCACGCGAAGCTCCCGCGACGAGACGGAGAGCGCGGCGGCAGCGCAGATCAGCGCGTCGAAGAACGCCAGCGCCGGCCAGGGCGTCACTGCACCGGTCGCGCCCTGCACGTACAGTGCGATCACCAGCATCGGGATGCCCCAGCCCAGCGCGAGCAGCGGGACCGCCCAGAGCGCCCAGCGCTCGTGGTGCCGCCAGGGGATCGCGAGGATCACTCCGACCGCCAGCGCCGCGACCAGCGTCGGCGCGCCGATCGCCTTGACCATCGTGAGGTAGAGCAACTGCAGCTGCGGCGACACGTCGCTCCACTGCTGCCCATACGCCGCCGCGTGGTAGGGCAGGAAGCGCGGCGTGAACAGGTACATGAGTCCGGTACCGAGCATGCCGAGCACGACGAGCACATAGCTCGCGAACGCGGCGTAGCGACGCGATGCGGGATTTGTCGTGGGCCATGCGAGGATGCCAAGCATCCCGCGTGCCATGGGACGCCGCGGGTCGAGCCGGAGATGCGCGCGGGATTTTCGCGCTGGGCGCACAAGGGCAGCGACACGTTGCGCCCACGAAGCTCGATTTGTGCGCATGGCGCGCCGGGCACGGCGCTTGCTCCTCTGGAGCGGGGGGACAGTTGTGACACGCACGACCGCGACGTGGATGCTGCTGGAAGGCGCTTCAGCGCGTCACCGGGGCGTGCACCCGTACCCAACCCGCTTCGAGAGTCTCGGACTGAAGCTGCCCGAGCGTCGCCTGGGCACCGACGGAGCTGATGGCGAGCACCCGGCACCACCCGAACATCGATCTGGAGCGTCTGACCGGCATCCACGAGCGGCACGTCTGCTCGGACGGTGAGGATTCCTTCACGCTCGCGGTCGGCGCCGCACGCGACTGCCTCGAGCACTCCCGCTACCAGGCCCACGACATGGAGATGCTCGTCAACTGCAGCATCAGCAAGAACAAGGGCGGTCTGCACCATCACTTCGAACCTCCGCTCAGCCTGTCGGTGAAGGAGGCCATCGGAGCGGAGCGAGCGCTCTCGTTCGATTTGTCGAATGCGTGCGCCGGAATGATGAGCGGCGTGCTCGTGCTGCACGACTTCATCCGCCGCGGCGTCATCCAGCGGGGCATGGTCGTCAGCGGCGAATACATCTCGAGTCTGGGGACGAACGCTGCACAACAGATCCGCAGCATCCTCAGCAGCCATCTGGCGTCTCTGACGCTCGGCGACGCGGGCGCCGCGGTCATCGTGGAACGGGCGCCGAAGGGAGCGCCAGCCATCTCGCGTCGCCGGCTTCACCACGTTTCCGGAGTACAGCCGGCTCTGCCTCGGCACGTCGAGCGACGTCGGGCCCGGAGCGTCGATGGTGACGAAGGCACGCGCCATCCACAAGGTCGCGATCGCCGACTCGCCGCCCCTGCTCAAGGAGGCGCTCGACGCGAGCGGTCTGGACTTCGGCCAGATCGATCACGTGATCCCTCACCAGACCTCGGCGCGGGCCATCCGCATCGGTGCGAAGGAGATCTCGCGAGGAGCTCGGCGTCTCGCCGAAGCACGTGGTGACCAACGTGCTGGAGTTCGGGAACACCTCCTCCACCACCCATTTCGTCGCCCTCTACAAATACCTGTCGGAAGGTCGCTTCAAGACAGGCGACCGGATCATGCTCATCTCGTTCGCATCGGGGCTGGAAGTCGGCGTCGTCATCTTCGAGATGGATGGATTGGTGGAACGCTATGGGCGCGCAGATTGAAAGCTTTGCGACGGTGCGCGGGCACCATGCAGCCGTTCCACAAGGGTGCGCTGAAGCTCGCCGACGCAGCGATCGCGACCTGTCTCGAACGCGCGGGCCGCTCGGCAACCGATCTGGACCTCCTGATCAACGCCGGCGTCTACCGCGACGACAACCTCGGCGAGCCGGCGCTGGCGGCATTGATCCAGGAAGATGTCGGCGCGAACCTCCGACGCTCGCGCGAGGCGCACGGCACCTTCTCGTTCGATATCTCGAACGGCGGCGCGGGGGTTATCACGGCGCTGTATCTGCTGGACGGTTTCCTCGCCGACAGCATCGACCTGGGACTGGTCGTGGCCAGCGACGCGCATCCCGGGGGCGCCGTGACACCAGTCTTCCCCTTCGCGCACGTCGGCGGAGCGATGCTGCTCGTACCGGGTGGGGAGGACGCGGGCTTCGTCGGCTTCGCGTTCGACGACTACCCGGAGTTCGAGTCGCTGTTCACGGCCAAGCTCGGCTGGGAGGAGCGGCGGCTGAGGGGCGGCCACAACGTGCTCATCGATCGACGAGGCACCGGGCTACGCCGAGCGCGCGGTCGAGTGCGCCGTCGCCTCCACGCGGCGCTTCCTCGATCGCTTCGGGATGCGTCCCCGGGACGTCGATCTGATTGTGTCGAGCCAGCTGCCCGGGCGCTTTCCCGACACACTCGCCAGACGCCTGGAGCTGTCCAGAGACCGCATCGCGGGCGTGACCGACGAGCTCTCCGGCATCCACACCGCCGCGCCCATCGCCGCACTGGAAGCCGCCGAGCGGAGCGGGCGTCTGGCGGAAGCGAGGCAGCTCCTGTTCGTGACGGTCGGCGCCGGGATCAGCGTGGGGTTGGCGCTGTACAGGCGCGCGGGCTGAGCGGAGCAAATGAACGAGCTCCGGCAGCCGCCGGGGCGACGTGAGCTGTACCCCTGCCCAGGGTCGCCCATTCGGCCGGACCGGCCGCCGGCAGCAGCTGGCGACTTGTGACTATAATGGGGCGTGCTCCGCATTTCCGTGTGCGCCGAGCCCCGGGCCTCGAAGCGCATCTGTTCGCTGCTGTCCGCCGGCGGATCGGGCGACCAGCGCGTCTACCCGGAAAATGACTTCGAGGCGTGCCGGGCAGCGCTGAAGACCGGACAGCACGATGTCTATTTCGTGGCCTGGCCGAAGCCCTCGCAGATGTGGACGCTGCTCGACGAGGCGGCCAGCGGGGGCTCCGAAGCGCGAGTGGTCGCGATCCTGGACACGCTCGATCTGGAGCGCGAAGCCGAGGCGCTGCAGCGCGGCGCCGCCGACGTGCTGATCCTGGAGGAGCTCGGGCCGGGCGTCCTGCAGCGCGCCGTGCGGCGGCTGCTCGCGCGGCGCTCACGGGATCCGGCCGACGGCAGCGAGCTGGACCTGGGCGGCGCGGGCGGTTCGATCCGCGCCCTGCGCGACGCGCTGATGCGCGCGACCGCAGAGAACAGCGCGTTCGCGGTGCTGTCGCTGGGCGTCGAACAGCTCTCGCCGCGCGCCACCGTGTTCGAGGACCAGAACGCCGCACTCTCGGACTTCGAGCGGCTGTTGTCGGGCCTGCTCGACGACGACGTCCGCTTGTTCCGCCTCGGCTCGCGCTTCATCGCCCTGCTCGAGAATCCGGCGTCCGGCCCCACCGTGGCTCGCACGGCCGATCGCATCCTCGAGCGCATGGACGCGCCGGCCGTGATTGCCGGTCGGACGCTGGAACCGACGGTCAGCATCGGTATCGCGCTCTCGCCCGACGACGGCACCGAAGCGGGCGAGGTGCTGCGGGGCGCCAAGGTCGCCATGCAGACCGCCCGGGCCGCCGGCGGACGGGTGTTCCGCTTCAGATCGCACGCGCCCAACCACCAGGCGTCGCGACGCCTCGCGCTGCAGCGCGGGCTGGCCGGCGCGCTCGAGCGGCGGGAGTTCGCCCTTGCGTACCAGCCGCAGATCGATCTGGAGAACGAGCTGCTGGTCGGAGCCGAGGCGCTGCTGCGCTGGCAAAGCCCCGAGCTCGGGCCCGTGCCCCCGTCGGAGTTCATCCCGGTGCTCGAACAGTCGGGGCACATCACCGAGGTGGGTGAGTGGGCGTTGCGTGAAGCCTGTCGCCAGGCCCAGGTGTGGAACTGCGACAACCGCCCGATCTGCGTCAGTGTGAATGTCTCCGCGCGCCAGTTCGAGAAAGTGAACATCGAGGATCTGGTGCGGGACGCGCTGGCCGAATCCCGCCTCCCGCCGGCACTGCTGGGCCTCGAGCTCACCGAGGGCTTGCTGCTCGAGAGCACGGCCGACATCCGCGACGCGCTCGCGTCGCTACGGCAGCTCGGCGTGAAGATCGCAGTCGACGACTTCGGTACCGGCTACGCTTCGCTCAGCTACGTCAAGCGTTTCCCGATGAGCGCGATCAAGATCGATCGGGAGTTCGTGCGCGGACTGCCGATCGACGCGGAAAACGTGGCGATCACCAGCTCGATCCTGGCGCTGGCCCACAGCCTGGCGTTCGAGGTCATCGCTGAAGGGGTCGAGACGGAGGGCGAGCAGGAGTTCCTGCGCAGCCTGCACTGCGACGTGGTGCAGGGCTTTCTGCACGCGCGCCCCATGCACGTACCGGACTTCGAACAGTGGCGCGATGCCTACTTCGGTGACAGGTCGGCAAGGGGCGGCGCTCTCCGCTCGCGGCCGCCACCGCCGCCGGAGGCCCAGTGAGCGGCCAGGCCCGGATCGAACCGGGCGCGCTGTTCGCGTCCGACTACCGGATCGAACGCGTGCTCTGCGCGGAACAGCCGGACCGCTGCTACATCGCGACAGAGAACAAGGGCGGCCGCAGGGTACGGATCGTCGAGCTCCCCGCGTCGCGATCGCTCGCGTGGACCACCGCGGCCGTCGAGCATCCAGCGCTGGCCGAGCTGCTAGCGGTGCTCACCGTGCTGAGCAGCAACTTCGGAGTGTTCGAGGAAGTCGACGGGACGCGCGCATCGGCGCGGCTTGCCGAGGCCGGCCCTCTCGGCGCATTCGAGGCGGTGCGCGCGGCACTTCGCGTCACCGAGGGACTGACCGTGATGCACCGGAGCGGTCTCATCCACGGCGCGGTCCAACCGGGCAACGTGGTGATCGAGCCCGAGCGGCCCGGCGCTGCGACGCTCGTCCCGGGATCGGCTTCGCAGCGTCCGCCCGGCTATCGCGCTCCCGACAGGGAGGGCCAGGCTCTCGCGCCGGAGGACGACCTCTGGGCCACCGGGGCCCTGCTCTACGAGATGCTCACCGGCGCGGCGCCGCCGGAAAGCGGCGTGTCCGCTCCCGAGCAGCTCGAAGACGCGGGCCTCGAAGAGGACGTCCTGGGCGGCATCGTGGCGCAGGCGCTGGCCGCGGACCCCAACCGCCGCAGCTCGCGCATCGCGTCGATGCGCCACCCGCTCAGCTGCTGGTTGGAACGCAACGAGAAGCAACCCGAGTCGGCTCCGGGCAGCGCGCGCTCCTACGCATGGAGCCGCGCGGTGCTTCCGTCGAGCCGACCACCGCCGCAGCGCAACAGCGAGGCGCCCGAGCTTGAAGTCAGCGAAGGGCTCCTCAGCGAACCGCCGCCCGACAGCACGGCACTGCCGGCGCGACGGGACAGCCACCGGCCGGAGATCGAAGTGGCGGAAGGGCACCTGAGCGAGCCGCCGCCCGAAAGCGATGCCGCAGCGCCGAGCGTGGATGCGCCGGAAGAGGCAGCCCCGGCGAACGCCGACGTGACGCGACAAGCGCCCGAGAGCTCGTCCGGCAAGCGCTGGTTCGGTCTGGCCGTGGCCGCCGTCGTCGTGTGCGGCGTCGCCCTGCTCGTGTCGCGTCACAAGACCGGCTCGCCCGCAGCGAGTCACCGGGCCATTTCCCGCCAAAGCGCCCGGCCCGCCAGCATCGGTCCCCGGGCACCGTCCGCCCGCGTGCGCAAGCGCCCGCCGCCCCCGGCGGTTTCCGCGGCCGCTCCGGCCCCGCCCACCGCGTCGGCAGCGCCGGCGGACGAATCGGTCGCGGTCTGCGTCGCACGCCATCTGCCCGCCTTCTCCTTCATGAAGACGCCGGACATGGACTGGCTGTGCCAGGTGGGCGATCCACGTTCCGGTGCACAGCACCTGCACGGCGACATCGTGCGCGCTTCGAACGGCCACAGCGTCACTCCGGCGATGCAGCTGTTCAGTCCCTTGACCTGGTACGGAATGGCCGAGCTCGCGGTGCTCCGTGGCGCGTGCTGCCTCGACGCGCCGCCGCTCAAGCTCCCGGCACCATCGGCGGGCTGCCAATCGATGGCCGAGGTCCTCAACGGCCTGGCTACCGAGGTATCGGAAGCGGCGAATCCCGAGCCGCAGATCCAGGCGTTCTCCGAAGCGATCGGCTGCGAGGTGCGCCACAATCGCCAAGTGGCGTTCTGGCAGAAGGATCGCCCCGGCGGCGGCGAAGCCCACGACTTCGAGAAACTACTCGAGAGCGCCATGCACCCGCGGAGCGCGCCGTAGGCGGCGGACGTGACGCGTCGCACGGCGTTCCTGTTCGTGCTGCTCGCCTGTGGCTGCGAGGGGCGGCAGGGCGTGTACGTCGTCTCTGAAGGCGGTCCGCCCCCCGAAGCCGCGCCGGAGAGCGGGGGCGGGGGAGCCACCGACGCCGGCACCGACGCTCCGGCCGAAGCGGAAGCCGGCCTGGGCACCGCCTGCATCGACTCGTGCAACACCGCGCTCTCGATCGGCTGCGCCCAGGACGAGATGAACGCCTGCCTGGCCGGCTGCAGCGACTACGTCGCGCAGTTTCCGCTCTGCATGTCGCAGATCAACGCCGAGAACGCGTGCGCGGCGGCGCAGCCAGAGAACCACTGGTTCTGCGACGTCGACGGCTTCGCTACGCTCCACGCGAGCTACTGCGCCGCGGAGCACAGCGCGACGCAGGGTTGCCTGTCGAAGAACTACCCGTAGCGCCTGTCCGGCGCACCGCTCAACCCGGAGCCGGGACCTGTTCCTCGCCGTCGAGCAGCTCCTCCACCGAGACGGTCTCGAGCCCGCGCTCGTCGATGGCCTGGAGGAGCCGGGGAAGGGCCTCGACGGCGGCCGGCTCGAAGTCGTCACGCTCGGCGGCGTCGTGCAGCATCACGATAGCGCCGTCCCTGAGCCGCGGCTCGATGCGATCCACCACGCGCTCCGGCTGCGCTCCGGGCATCCCGTCGAACCCCCGCACCGACCAGCCGACGATCGTCACGCCGGCGCGCCGCGCCCCCAGGGCGGTGCGCGAGCTGACGTGGCCCACGGGCGGTCGGAAGAGCACCGGGCGGACCCCGCACGCTTGCTCGATCGCCTCCTGGGTCTGCTCGATGTCCGCCTTGATGAACTTCGGCGCCCTGAAACACAGGAGCCGATCGTGCAGAAAACCGTGCGCGCCCAACCAATGGCCGGCTTCGTGGATCTCGCGCACGACGTCGGGGTGCTGCCGCACCTTGCGCCCCACGACGAAGAACGTGGCCTTGTGTCCACTCCGCTCCAGGATGGCGAGGATCGCGCGCGTCGTCTCGGGATGCGGCCCGTCGTCGAAGGTGAGCGCGATGCCTTTCGCGCCGGGATCGCCGCGCCACACGACGTCGCCGTACATCTCCATCTGCGGGAACAGCACACCCATCGCCGCGAAGGTCGCGTAGGCGCCGAACGCGACGGAAGCGGCCCACCAGGGCACGGGGCCGATGAGCAGCGAGCGCACCAGCAGGGCGACTCCGCCGATGCTGGCGACCCAGAGCGCTATGCGTGCGGGCGGCAAGCGTTCAGCTCCTGCGCCGGGCCTTGCGCGACGACTGCTCGAGCTCGTCCGCCAGTTCCGCCTTGTCGTCCACAGCCCCGGCGGCCACGCGCTTCTTCTCCGCGGCGGCCGGTGGCTTCGCTTCGTCGTCCTCGTCGCCGGTGTTGTCGAGCTCGTAGAGCATGGAGAGCGCCGTGGCGATCAGCGGCAAGCTCACGATCGGCAGTTGACCGACGCTACCCTGGCCGAGCTGGCCGAGATCGAGGTGGAGCCCAAGCCAGCGACGCACAACGTACATCAGACCCGCACCCAGCAGAGCGCCAACCAGCGCCTTGAGGCCCGCCTCGATGCGCGCGCCCGCCGCCCAGATCGGCTTGCCGGCCACCAGCCCGGACAGGACGCCGGTGACCACGGCGAGCAGATACGCCGCCCACACCCCCATCGTGGCCACACCGAGGCCCTTGACCAGGACGAGCCCGAGCACTGCGCCGAGCAGCACGCCCTTGACGAGGCCGATGAGCAGCCGTTTGAGCATGGCGCTCCGAAGCCTTGAGGACTTGCGGGCGGTCGTCAACTGCCCTTCCGCGCGACCGTGTCCCGACTAGCGATCGCGTCGTTAGCGCTCGACTCGGGGCCCGAGCTTTTCTAAGGGCTGTACGAGGCCCTGCGTCGTGCTCTTCAACACCCTCGCCTACGCGAAGTTCTTCGGGATCGTCTTCGTCGTCTCGTGGGTGCTGGTCAGCCGGCGCTACAAGCCGCTGCTGCCCTGGTTCGGCGTCCTGCTCTTTACCCTGGCCGGCAAGCCGACCCTGCTCTCCGCCGGGCTGACCGTCGTGGCCTTCGCGCTGACCTTCTCCCTCTGCCAGCGCGTCGACGAGGAGCAGGGTCCGTCGGCCCGCTTCGCGGCCGCGTCGATCGTCGTCAACTTCATCGCGCTCACGTTCCTGACCGAGCGCAGGTTCGGCTCCGATCCGCTTTCGCTCGCGCTCCGCGGGCTGGGCGTTCCCCTCGGGACCTCGCTGTGGTGGACGGTGCCGCTTTCCATCGTCGGGCCGCTTCTGGCCTACGCGATCATCCGCGCGAAGAAGACCCGGCTCCTGTTCCTGCTGGGCGCCAGCTACGTCTTCTACGCCTACTGGGACTGGCGCTTCCTGCCGCTCATCTGGGGCTCGTCGACGATCGACTACCTGCTGGGCCGGGCCATCGGCCACGAAGAGCGCCCCCGCATCCGGCGCATGTGGCTCACCGGCACGGTGATCCTGAACCTCGGCGTGCTCGGCATCTTCAAGTACTTCAACTTCGGGGTCGACACCGCGCTCGCCGCGCTCGGGTCCATGGGGTTCCACCCGACGCCCATCGCGCTCCGGATCGCGCTGCCCATCGGCATCAGCTTCTTCACCTTCGAGTCGATGAGCTACGTCATCGATGTCTACCGGGGCGATATCCAGCCCCACAAGAGCTACCTCGAATACATCACGTTCGTCGCCTTCTTCCCTCACCTGGTGGCCGGCCCCATCGTGCGCCCGCGCGACCTTCTGCCCCAGCTCGGAAGCCCGGCGCGCTGGAACACCGACGAGGCCAGCGAGGGGCTGTTCCTGATCGTGACGGGGCTGATGAAGAAGGTCGCGATCGCGGACTATCTGGCGGTCAACTTCATCGACCGCGTGTTCGACGCGCCGATGCAGTACTCCGCGCTCGAATGCTACGTCGCCGTGCTCTGCTACGCGGTCCAGATCTACTGCGATTTCTCCGGCTACACGGACATCGCGATCGGCTCGGCGCTGCTGCTCGGCGTGCGCTTCCCGCTCAACTTCAACGCGCCGTACAAGGCGGCGGACATCGCCGACTTCTGGCACCGCTGGCACATCTCGCTGTCCACCTGGCTGCGCGACTACCTGTACATCCCGCTCGGCGGCAATCGCAAGGGCAAGCGCCGCACCTACGTCAACCTGATGCTGACCATGCTGCTCGGCGGGCTGTGGCATGGCGCCAACTGGACGTTCGTGGTGTGGGGCGGGCTGCACGGCGGGCTGCTCGCCGTCACGCGCTACTACCAGGAGTGGAAGAAAGCGCGGCGGAGACGCCGGCAGGCCGCCACGGAAGAGGAGAGCAGCACCGCGACGGCGGACGAGCACGGCTATCGCGAACGCATGCGCGCCGAGCCGCGCATCGCCGATCGCAGATTCGGCCGCACGCAGATTTTCCACGTGGTGAAGGTGCTGCTCACCTTCCATTTCGTCTGCGTGGCGTGGATTTTCTTCCGCTCCCCGAGCTTCGCCAGAGCGTGGCTGATGTTCTCGCGCATCGGCACGCTCTCGCACTACCATCCGAACCTCGCGCCCACTGTGCTGGCCGTGCTGGCCGTGGGGCTCGTGACACACTGGGCGCCGGAGCGCTGGTACATCGCCGCGCGCCAGACCTTCATCCGCCTGCCCGCGCCCGCACAGGGCCTCGCCCTCTTCTGCGCCGCCGTCGCGCTACGCAAGGTCGCGACGGCCAAGGCCGTGCCGTTCGTATACTTCCAGTTCTAGCTGTGGCCCGGGACCGCGAGGCACGGGACTCGGCGGGCCACAGCTGGTAGCTTCGGTTCGAGAGCTGCTCGAGCGATGACCGACACGGAACAGACCCGGGAGCCGGAGCCGGACGAAGCGGAGCGGGAAGCCGCGGACGAGCCGGCGCCGGCGGAAGACGCCGCGGAACGCCCGCGCAAGAGGAAGAAGAAGCGCAAGAAGCGCAAGAAGCGGCACTCGACGCCCGGGCTCCGTCCGACGCGCGACGCGCAGGAGCGCGATCGCCCCGCCTTCCTGCTCGCCTTTCCGCGCGATCCGGAGCTGGAGCGGCTGATCGAGGCCTACGAGGCGGGCGACTACGCGACGGTGCGCCGCGAAGCGCCCGGGCTCGCCGAGCGGACGGAAGACCGCGCCGTGCGCGATGCGGCGCTGGAGCTCCGGCGACGTATCGATCCGGATCCGCTCGCGCGGTATCTTCTGCTCACGGCGGTCGCGCTACTCGTCTTCCTGGTCATCTGGGTGTACGCGAAGCAGGGACACTGATCGCCAGGCCTCCCAGCCGCAACGAAGTATTGTCCGTGTTGCCCATCGCCGCCTTCCGCTCCTCCGCACTGCGCATCTCCGGCGCACTCGTGACCGCGGCGTTTGCAATGGGTTGCGGCGGCGATCCGCCGCCGAAGGCCGCTCCGCATCACAGCGCTGCGCTGGCGAGCAGCGTCCAGCGCTACATGCCGCTGAAAGACGACGTCGTGTACGCATACCGCACAGTGGCCGAGGACACCGGCGAGCGGGGCGTCCTGATGCTGCACGTCAAGCGGACCCAGGCGGACCTGGTCGAGCTGAACGTCGGCGGCAAGGTACAGCGGCTCGAGATCCTGAAGAACGCCATCCGGAATCTCGACGGCGGCTTTCTGCTCAAGGCGCCGCTGACACTGGGCGCCACCTGGCCCGGTACCGGCGGTCAGGTCCGCGTCACCGCCGTGGACAAGGCGATGAGGGTCCCCGCCGGGAGCTTCGTCGGCTGCGTGGAGACGATCGAGGAACGCACGCTGCCCCGCGGCTCCAAGCGCATCACGACCGACTTCTGCCCCGATGTGGGCATCGTCCAGCTACAGGTGCAGGCGCAGGTCGGCAGCCAGTACGCCGTGGAACGCGCCGTGCTCAGGTCGTTCGGTCCCCGCATCGACCTTGGCGGCACCGAGAACTGACGCGAACCCTCGGCTCACTGCGCGGCAGCCCTGGCGCTGGAACGCTCGGAATCGGGGCGCACTTCGGCGCGCGCGACCTCGCCATATTCGATGCGGCGGTGCGCGATAGTCGGCTTGAGCCCCGGCGCGAGCGCGGACGGCGTGATCTCGCTGGACGGGAACATCTGGCAGAACCCGGGCGCGCGGGCCACGCGGTCGACCAGCGCGCGTTCCACGGACATCGAGGTGTACTGCTCGGCGCCGAGCTCGGGCGTGTTGGCGTTGAGCACCAGATCCAGATCCTGCCGGCGGCACAGCGCAGCCAGCCCCTTGATGCGGCTCTCGAGCGGGCTCCAGCTGTCCGCGCAGGTGCCGTTTTCGCTCGAACCCCACACACCGTCCGGCGTGTTGAAAAACAGCGTCTGGTTGCCGGAGGTGTGACCCGGCGTGGAGACGAGCAGCACGCCGTCACCGAGCTCCAGGTCGCCACTCGTCAGCGCAACGCGCTCGGTCACGACGCCGCGCTTGCCGTCCGCGACGTACCACGCGCGCTGCATCGGATGCAGGTCGTCCCAGTCCTCCCACTCGGTGCGCTGCGCGAGCAGCTTCGCGCGCGAAAACCGGGCAGTGTACTCGCCATCGTCCGTACCGAGCAGCGGACGCAGATCCTGGGTGTGGAAGTGATCGAACGCCACGTAGTCGATCGACTCGGGCGAGAGACCGTAGCCGGCAAGCTGCTGCTCCAGAGGGCGCGAAGGCGTAGAAAGCAACCGGAACGCGACATAGTCGCCCACCTGCTCGATCATGCGGGCGAAGAATGGCGTCGCGCGTGCCGCAACGTCGTCGGTCGGATTGAAGAGCAGTGTCTTGAGCTCGCCGCGCTGCAGGAACTGCACGAGCAGTGCGCGGTGCGAGAGGATCACGTACGGCGCCGGAGAATAGGCGGCGCTCCAGAAAGCGTACTTCGTCGGATACGCGAGCGTCGTCACCGGCAGCGTGCGGACGGAAACCACGCGCGGCCCGTCGGCAAAGCGCTCACGCAGTTCCTCTGCGCCGTGGCGCAGCGCACGGAGCCGCGCGCCGTGACTCCGGATCGCCCGCGCCGCTTCAAGCTCCCGGATCCGGGTCAGCTCGCTGGTCGGCGCATAGCGCGCGCTGTCGCGATCGAGCTCGGTCGCACTCGATGTTGCCATCTTGGTTCCCTCCGCCGCGTGGTGTAGCGCCCCAGCATGAGCATGCCACGCCGCCTCTGCCACCGGATCGGCATACGCCCGCGGATGTGACAATTCATTGCGCGCGCCGGCCCAACGGCCGATGATGCAGCGCGGAATGCGGCGCGTGCGGATGGCTCCTGTTCTCGTGGCGGCGGCCGGCTCGCTGCTGTGGGCGTCGCAGGCAAGCGCCGACCCTTTCTCGCTGTACGGTTTCGGTCCGCAAAGCGTCGCCAACGTCGGCGCGGTAGCCGCCCGCGCCGACGACGGCACTGCCAGCTACTACAACCCGGGCGGGCTGGCGCTCGGCCATGGCTACCACGTCGAGCTGGGCGCCCTGTACGCGCTGTCCGGGCTCGAGGCGCAGGGCCACGTGATCGACCTGTCCGACCCGGCAGGCGTCACGATGGCCGTCGACGGCGACGTGCCACTGACCGGCCCGCTCGCGAAGGTGCTGCGCTTCGGCTACGGCGGCTACATCCTGCCCGACAAGCTGATGCACCTCGGCACGCCGGCGCGCAGCGATCCGGTCTTCCCCTACTACGAGAACCGCAGCCAGCGGCTGGTCGTGCTGCCCGCGCTCGCGGTGCGCTTGACCGACTGGCTGGGCATCGGCGCAGCAGCCAACTTCTTTGCAGGCGTCTCGGGCCCGTCACGGCTCGGCCACGGTCCCGGCAACGCGCTGGAGCAGCGCATCGATCAGCAGGCCAAGAGCACGGTCTCGGCCATCGTGGGCGTCCAGGCGCGGGCTTCCGACGGCCTCCGGCTCGGGCTCGTCTACCACCAGCAGTTCGCTTCTCCGAACCTGACGCGCACCGAGTCGGACGTGGGCGGCGTGCCGCTCGTGGTCAACGTCGACATGAAGCAGGCGTTCTTCACGCCCGACACGTTCGTGCTCGCGGCCTCGTCCAGGCCCGCGCGGCGCATGAGCCTCGAGCTGGACGTGGCCTACGAGCGCTGGAGCGCGTACCGCGGCCCGTCGATGACGGCGGATGCCACGCTGCCCGGTGTGAGCCTGCGCTCGCGCGAGGCGCCGCACCTGTGGCGCGACATCTGGACGCTCCGCGCCGGCACCAGCTACCGCTTCAGCGTCGGAACGAAGCACGACCTGTTCCTCCACGCGGGCGCCGGCTTCGAGCCCAGCGTGCAGAAAAGCCTGCAGCAGGGCGAGACGAACCTGCTCGACGGCGACAAGGTCCTCGTCGGACTGGGCGGCACGCTCGTGCTGCACGACGTGCTGCCGAACACGCTGCGCCTCGGGCTCGGCGTCCAGACGCAGCAGCTCGGCGGCTCTTCGCAGGACAAGCGGGTCTGCCCCGCGCGCGGGCAGTGCCGGCCGGATCAGGTCTGGGGCAAGGACCCCGACCATCCGTCAGCCAACATCGACAACCCGGGCTATCCGACCCTGCACGGCTCGGGATCGGTGTGGGCGTTCGCTGCGTCGGTGGGGGTGGACCTGTGATGCGCCGCGGCCGGACCGTCGCTACCCGGGCGCTCGGCGCGGCGGCGCTGGGCGCGATCTGTCTGGCGCCGACACAGGCGCGGGCCAGCGCGCCCTCCGTGCTCGGTTTCGGCGGGCGCAATGCAGCACTGGCTCGCGCCAACGTAGCCGATGCCGGTCCCGCGGCCGCCCCGATCGTCAACCCCGCGTTCGCGTGGCGACCCGGCACCCGGCTCTTGTTGGGATACGGCTACGGGCGTGCCGCGCTCGACATCTCGGGACGCGATGCCGGCGTGCGCGACATCTCGGGAACGGACATCGGGCTGCAGACGGGCGGTTCGCTCGGAACGTCGCAGGTGTTCCTGGGCGGAGGCCTGACGCTGCACGTGCCGGACGGCTACCAGGCGCGCATCGCGTTCCGCAGCCCGACCGAGCCGCAGTACCCGCTGTACGACGCCTCGCCACAGCGCACGGTCGCCAACTTCGCGCTGGCGCTCCGCTACAAGGCGCTCTCGCTCGGCGTCGCAGCATCCGTCATCGCCGGCACCGGCGGCGAGGGCGCCAGGTTCCAGCTGGCCCAGGATGCCCAGGGCACCTACGTCGACTCGCGGACGGGCATCGACCTGCCGTACCAGCTCACGGCCGTCGCCGGGCTGGGGCTCGATCTGGGGCCCGCGGGGATGGCGCTTCGCGTGCAAGGCCCGCGGTCGCTGGGTCTGCACTTCGACTCGGTGGCAACAGTGGACGTGCAGGGCAGTCCGCTGAACGGCGTCACGGACGCCGAGGTGACGGGCGACTCGGGCTACGAGCCGCTCACCGTCGCGCTCGGAGCCCGCGTGGATCCAGTGAAGTTCATGCGCGTGTTCGCCGCACTCGAATACGCGCGCTGGAGTGCCGCGCCTCCGCCCAGCGCGTCGATCCGGCTGAATCTGGATCTCGCGATTACCCCGCAGGAGCTCGAGGCCCGCTTCGTGGCGCCGCGCTTCCGCGACACGCTGTCTCCACAGCTGGGGCTCGAGCTGCGTGCCCTGGAGCTGCCTGCGGGTGCGGTCGCCGAACGGAGCGACGGCGAGCGCCCACCTGCTCGACTCGCCATCCGGGCGGGCTGGTCGCTCAATCCCTCGCCCGTGCCGAACCAGACCGGGTTCACCAGCTACGCCGATTCGACGCGCCAGGTGTTCACACTCGGCGCTGGCTATCATTTCGGCAGACCCTGGGGCGTGGAGCTGCAAGCGAACGCGGCGCTGGGCCTGCACGTGCTGGCGCTCCGCCATTTCGACAAGCAGAGCGACGCCCTGCCCATGGCGCACTACACGGCCGACGGGCGCATCTACCATGCGGCCCTGTCGCTGGAGGGAGCTTGGCGATGACGCAGAGCGTGCGCCATGTGCTTTCCGTCGTTCTCGTCGCGGTCGCCGCGGCGGCGGCGTTCGCGTCGTGCGGCCTCGCCCCGAGCAACAAGACGACGCCCGTGTTCAGCGGCGATGGTATCGCAGGGCTAGAAGCCGTGGGGCCTGTCGAATTCTGCGTCGGTGGCGCGCGCGTGGTCGCACCCTCCGTAGCTGGAGGTGCTGAAGTCGCGTTCTGCGTGAACGACAAGCGGAAACCGCAGAGCTGCAGCAGCGACATGGACTGCGAGGCCCCCGAGCACTGCTACTGCGGGCGCTGCGCCGTGCACGGCTGCGATAGCAGCGGCCGCGGCTGCTCGGAGAACGAAGTCTGCCAGGGCAACCGCTGCACGGCAGGCTGCACCGGGGACTCCGACTGCCCAGCGGGCTCGGTGTGCAACGGCGGCGGCTGCGGCCGCCCCTGCGGGAAAGACACGGACTGCCCGTACGGGGAGCTGTGCGACTCGCTCGACTCGGTGTGCCGGGTCAGCCTCTGCAACGCCTTCACGTCGTGCGGGCCGGGCCAGCGCTGCGAACCCCAGGAGCGGGTAGGCGAGATGCACGAGCCGTTCATCGTCGGTTCCGGCGACAGCGAGCGCGCCTATCTGGCCCTCCACACCGGCACGAAGAGCGCCATCTACCGCGCGCGGCTCGAGACCGCCGAGCGCTGGGTCGCCGATCCGGATCAGCCGGTGCTGGCAGCGGATGCCGCGGATCTCGATCAGGTGGGTGCGCCGGCCCTGGTCCGGAGCGGCTCGGGGCTGACGCTGTACTTCGCCGGCGCGGGGGGAGCACGCATCGAGCGCGCCACTTCCGGCAATGGGGCGGGCTTCTCGCGGGACCCGACGCCGGTGCTGGTCGCGGATCCGGGCGGGTGGGAACAGGGCCGGGTCAGCTCGCCCTCCGTCGTCTCGTTTCACGGCACGACCTACCTGCTCTACGAGGGCGGACAGGGCGCGGGCATCGGCCTCGCGCGGATAGCCGGTGGGCAGGCCCAGCGCGTCGGCAACGAGCCTCTGATCGCACCGTCAACGGTCGAGGACATATTCTGGCGCGACGTGACCGCGGTCGGAACGCCCGATGCGATCGTGGTGGACGGCGTGGTCCGCATCTATTTCACCGGTCGCGGCGCCGAAGGCGCAGACGCCGTGGATCAGGGCAACCGCCTGCCGGCGGAAATCAACGACAGCATCGGGCTCGTCACTACGCGTGACTTCGTGAAGCTGTCCCGCTTCCCGCTGGGGCCGGTGTTCGCGCGCCGCACCAACCTGCGCGCGTACCTGGGAGAGCGCGAGCCCTTCGTCCGCGTGGACGGCGCGCGCACGCGCCTGTTCTATGTCGCCGGCGACGCGGATGGCAGCGTCACCGGGCTGGCGTTTGCCGCCGAACCGCCGTGAGCCACGCTCTTCCGGTCAGATGCCGCCGTCGCCGGCCCCGAGCACCAGCGAGTAGTCGACGGTCTTGATACCGCAGTCGTCCTTCTCGGCCTCGAGCTGCTGTTCGAGGACAGGATAGCCGCTACCCTGGATGTTGATCGTCGCCGCTGCGTTGGTCCACAGATCGCACGACAGGGCCGCCACGGGCCCGCTTCCCGCGTCGGCAGTCCCGGCATCGTTCACTCCGCCATCCGTCGCGCCCGACCCCGCGCCGGCATCGGCGTCGACCTTCGTGCAGAACACGACTTCAGGCTGATCGGGCGGTGACGCGAGATCGTACTCCTCGGTGCCACCGCCGTACGCGACCTTGACCACCGTGTCGGAAGGCAGCGGTCCGTTCTTGGCCGTGATGATGACGTGGAACGCAGCGCGCGGCCCCGGGCAGGTCGGTGAGGACGGCGGCGACGACGAGCACCCCGCACTCACGAGAGCGAGTCCCGTGCAGAGAGCCGGCAGCAGACGCAGCAAGTCGGGCAAAGCCATTTATCGGAACGCGGCCGGCCTCCGCGAGACGGGCCCAAGCCCCGCATACGTACGCCGCAGAGCGAGGGCAGGCAAGGACCAGCGGAATCTTCCGCCCCTGCCCGAAGCCGGCCCCGTGACCAGCCCACAAAAAGCGAGGAGGCAGACCCAGCGGGCTCAGGCCACGTCCGCGATAACCCCGGGTTTGCCGCGAAGCTGCAGCAACTGCTCGATGTCGCAGGCGCACGCTCATCGCACGCGCGCCAAGTGCCTGCTTCAGCTTGTCCGGGTCGCTGTTCTACGAAGTGGTCCGGGGCTTTCGCTGATCGCTTCGCGCTACGGCACGCGGCGAAGCAGAAGCACGCCGTCCGCGACAAGAGGCGTCGGCCGTCGGTGTCGACCGCGTCGACCAGCTACCAGCGCCCGTCGATCAGCCCCTGCCAGACCTCGAGTGCCTCTTCCGCCGCTTCCGCAGGTTCCCCGGGTCGCGGCGAGCGCGACACGTATTCATCGGTTGAACGCAAGAGCAGCACTATCCCAGCTCCGCGTGCTGGTGTGTGAGGGCCCCGCGCTGCTGGCCTGGGTCGGCATCTTCAACCCGGGCCCCACGACCCGACGCCAGCAGCAGATGCTGCGGAAGCTGGTACCGGCGCTGCGCTGGCGCTTTTCCGCCGAGCAGCGCCTGGCCGGCGCTCCAGTCTACCTGGCAGGACTCCAGGCGCTCCTGGAACGTGTGGGTGCACCGGCGTTCGTCGTCTCCCCGAGCGGGCGCGTCGAACTGGCGAGCTCCGCCGGCCGCCGCAGGCTCGCCGAGCGTGCTCGGGAGACCACGGCTGCGCTCTCCGACGCAATTCTCCGTCCCGAGCGGTGCACGGAATTCGAGCTCTTGCCGCTCGCCGCCCACGGCGCCCCGGGCTACGTCGTCGCCATCGCCCGGACGCGCTCACGACGCGACGAGCTGGAGGCCAGACTGCGTTGGACGTGCCGCTGCGCTTCGACGACAGCGTCGTGCGCACGGTGACCGGGCCGGAAGCCGTGGCTGTGCTTCGAGAAGTCCGGGTCGAGCATCGGTTGCAGGACCTGCAGCAGGGCCTGCTGGATGAAGCGGTCGAGCACGGTCGGGATGCCAAGCTTGTGCATCCCACCGCCGCTGTTCGGTATGAGCTGCTGTTTCACCGGCGAGGGCCGGTACGTCCCCGCGAGCAACTGCTCGCGGAGCACGGACCAGTGGGCTCGCAGACGGGAGCTCCAGTTGCCCGGACATCCGAGGCCGTTTGCCTTCGAGACCCACGGTCGTCTCGCCCTCCTCTCCGTTCGGTCCTTCGCCGTCGCCGGCTACTACGACCTCTGCTGACTTCTCGCGCCGCTTGCGCGTCGCCCTTTCAGGCGCAAGGCGAGAATCTCCCCAGGTGAGAACGCTGTCCTTCACCGCACGACCGCCGGACTTACGTCGTCGGGCCTTGGTCACCAGAGCTTTGCGATCATTTGCTCGCTCGCCCTGCCCGCCGCCGCCTCGGATCCGGTTCTTGTACATCGGCCCGCGGTTTCGCTCCCCGCTTCCTTCCCACGGTCGGTCGCCCTCCCGCAGTTGCGGTTCGCTTCGATCGGGATGACCTCCTCTCGGCCGGACTTCCACCGGCAAGACAGCGCCCATGCTGGGCGCACAAAGAAAGGGCGACCCACGAGGGGCCGCCCTTGTCTTCTGCTCTTTCGAGCCTGCCGACTAGAAGTCGCCCGGACCGTGCGAGTGACCGCCCGGAGCTGCCTTCTCCTCCTTGGGCTTCTCGGCAACGAGCGCCTCGGTGGTGAGCATGAGGCCCGCCACGCTCGCGGCGTTCTGCAGCGCCGAGCGCACGACCTTGACCGGGTCGATAACGCCCATGGCCACGAGGTCGCCGTACTCGCCGTTGGCCGCGTTGAAGCCGAAGTTGCCCTTGCCCTCGCGCACCTTCTGCACGATGATCGAGCCCTCTTCGCCTGCATTCGCGACGATCTGGCGCATCGGCTCCTCGATCGAGCGACGGATGATCTGCACGCCGAAGCGCTGTTCGTCGCTCACGTCGAGGCTGTCGAGGGCCTTCTGCGCACGCAGCAGAGCCACACCGCCGCCGGGGACGATGCCCTCTTCCACGGCCGCGCGGGTCGCGTGAAGTGCATCCTCGACGCGCGCCTTCTTCTCCTTCATCTCGGTCTCGGTGGCAGCACCGACCTTGATGACGGCGACGCCGCCCACCAGCTTCGCCAGACGCTCCTGGAGCTTCTCGCGGTCGTAGTCGCTGGTGGTGTTCTCGATCTGCTGGCGGATCTCCTGCTGACGGGCCTTGATCTTGTCCTTCTTGCCCGCGCCGTCGACGATCGTGGTGTTGTCCTTGTCGATCTTGACCGTCTTGGCCTGGCCGAGATCGCTGATCGTGACGTTCTCCAGCTTGAGGCCGAGCTCCTCCGCAATGACCTGACCGCCGGTCAGGGTCGCGATGTCCTTCAGCATCTCCTTGCGGCGGTCACCGAAGCCCGGCGCCTTGACGGCGACGGCGCTCAGCGTGCCGCGCAGCTTGTTGACGACCAGCGTCGCCAGGGCCTCGCCCTCGATGTCCTCGGCGATGATGAGCAGCGGCTTCTGCTGACGCGCAATCGCCTCGAGGACCGGGAGCAGGTCCTTCATGTTGCTGATCTTCTTCTCGCTGAGGAGGATGTAGCAGTCCTCCAGCGAGGCCTCCATCCGCTCCGGATCGGTGACGAAGTACGGCGAGAGGTAGCCGCGGTCGAACTGCATGCCCTCGACCACATCCAGCGTGGTCTCGGCGCTCTTGGCCTCCTCGACGGTGATGACGCCTTCCTTGCCGACCTTCTCCATCGCCTCGCTGAGCAGCTTGCCGATGGTCTCGTCGCCGTTGGCGCTCACGGTGCCGACCTGCGCGATCTCGCTCGCGTCCTTGGTCGACTTGGCCAGCTTGCGCAGCGAGCCCGTGCAGGCCTCGACGGCCTTGTCGATGCCGCGCTTGATCTCCATCGGGTTGTGACCCGCGGCGACAAGCTTGGAGCCCTCGCGGAAGATCGCCTGGGCAAGCACCGTCGCGGTCGTGGTGCCGTCGCCGGCCACGTCGCTGGTCTTGGAAGCGACCTCGCGCACCATCTGGGCGCCCATGTTCTCGAACTTGTTCTCGAGCTCGATCTCCTTGGCGACCGTGACGCCGTCCTTGGTGACGGTCGGCGCGCCGAAGCTCTTCTCGAGCACGACGTTACGGCCCTTGGGGCCGAGGGTGACCTTGACCGCATCGGCCAGCGCGTTGACGCCGGCGAGGATCAGGTTGCGAGCAACGTCCTGGTAGACAATTTCCTTGGCACTCATAGCTCTAGCCTCCGCTCACTTCTCGATGACGCCGAGGATGTCGTCCTCGCGCAGGATGAGGTGCTCTTCGCCCTCGATCTTGACCTCGGTGCCGGCGTACTTGCCGAACAGCACGCGGTCGCCCTTCTTCACGTCCAGAGCACGCACAGAGCCGTCCTCCTGGACCTTGCCGTTGCCCACGGCGATGACCTCGCCCTCGATCGGCTTCTCCTTGGCCGAATCGGGGATGATGATCCCGCCCTTGGTCTTGGCCTCTTCCTTGACGCGCTTGACGATCACGCGGTCCTGCAACGGTCGGATCTTCATGACTGGTTCTCCTGGTGGCTCCCCACCTGCCGGCGCGGGGGCACAAAGCGGGCCCTGCGGCCCGTGGCGGTGGTGGAGCTAGCGTTTAACCCCTTGGAATAACGAGGAATGCCCCTTTAGCACTCGTCGAGCGAGAGTGCTAACAGAGGATCGAGGCGGAAAATAGCCACCGACATGTAGGTGTCAAGGGGCCCGCGTTGATTTGCGCCAAGCCGTCCAACACTCCGGAATCAAAGACTATTATTCAGCCCAACAGAGCTGCGGCTGGCAGCCGGAACGCGGGGTGGCTAGGAAAACGGCGCGGAACGGCACGGCTTTTTGGCGGCAGGCCCGCGCTGCCCGTACAACAAGGATAGGTGCAGAAGGCACGCCCCGAGTCCCGCTCCCGAAGATCGTCCCTGGCCGGTTCGCCCGGCAAGGTGGGGTGGAGAGCCGGCGGCGCGCTCCGCATCGACCTTGCCACCGGCGGACGCAGCAGCGCTGCCTTGGCAGAAAGGAGCAGCGCATGAGTGCCGGTACGGATCTCCCGCATCCGGACATCGATCTGTCCGGAAATGTCACACGATTCTTCCGCGAGCTAGTCGACGACGCCCTGAAGGCACAGGGCTCGCAAGCGACCGGCGCCGCAGAGAGCTACGTCGTCGCCTTGCTGGCCGACTACGCGAAACCCGGTCAGCTGAGCGGCGAGACACTTCGCCGCCCGCTGACGCTGCTGCTCGACGAGGCGATGCGGCGCTCCGGGCACGAACGCTTCGAGCGCCTACGCTCGCTGGGCGACGGCGTGCTGTACGTCAGCGGCTTCTTCGGAGATCACCTCGAGACCCGCGGCGTCGAGCTCGACTACGTGAGCACCCTGGGCGCTCGCGCGTACGACGGCGCGGCTGCCATGTTGCGGCACGCGTCGAGCACAGCAGCAGAGGAGCAGAGCGCGGCTCCGGATGTCTTCGCAGAACTGGCGGGGAATTTCCGGATGTTCGTCCAGCTCGTCAGCCGTATCGCGGAGCGCCTGTATGCGCAGTCGGCCTGCACGCACGGCAGCATGCTCAAGCTGTACGAGCGCTGGCTGAAGACGGGTTCGGACGCTTTGGCCGATGCGCTTGCAGCACGCGGTGTCGTGCCGGTGCGAAGCAGCGGGATGCTGCATTGAGGAAGCGCTCCGGGCACCCGCGCGAGGCCGGCGACCGCCACAGAGTGCTCAGAGGTCTGCAGCGGCAGCTCGAGCAGTTCTACGCTCTCGAGGATGCGCCCGACATCGTCGAATTCGTGCGGACGGGTGCGGAAGACAGCCGCGAAACCCTGCTCCTGCGCGAAGAGGACGGCGAGCTGGAGATCGCGGTCGTTCTGCCTCCCCAGAGCGACGGAGACGCCGCAGCTGCGGGAGCGAGCGACCTGTGGCTGCAGCTCGCCGAGGGCGTGAGCCATTTCGTGTACCTGGCGGAGCGCGCGCGGACGAATCTACCGGCCACGCGCCTCGAGCTGGAGCTGCAAGCAGAGGTCGACAAGTTCGTGCTGCTCGCGACCGAGGGGGGCGCCCTTCCAGCGGCGCGGCCCCGGCATTTCCACGTCCAGAACCTGCAACGCTGGCTCTACGAGCACGTTCGCTTCCTGCATCCCGAAGGCACCGAGGCCGGCGATCGGTATCGGCTGGCAAACGATCTGGCGGCTCGATTCGTGACGCGTACCTTCCTGCGGCTCGGGCCGAACGCTGCGCATCGGACACTACGGCGCTTCTATCGCTCGGGCCAGACCGGGAAGATCCATCTCGCCCGCGCGGCGTGACGCGATGCACAAGCGCGTCATGCGGGAATCACCTTCCTAGCGGTGGGGCCCTCGGCTATCCTGAAAGTCCGTTTCTTGAGACGGCTCCCAGGAGGGTCCAGATGACAACGAAGCATTGGAAGGCTCTGGTCGCGCTCGCCGCCGGCGCAGTAATCGCTGGTTCGGCGATCGCTGGCTGCGGTGGGAGCGGCAACGCGAATATCGGCAGCAGCGGCGGCGCCGCGGGCGCCGACGGCGGAGGAACCGGGGGAGGCGGTGGCAGCGGCAACACCGGCAACAGCGGCGGAACCGGTGGCAACACCGGCGGAACCGCGGGCACGTCGGATGCCGGGCCCTGCTCGGGCACCGAGCAGCAGTGCAGCGGCAGCTGCGTGGACACGCAGGCCGACAACAACAACTGCGGAAGCTGCGGCAATGTCTGCGGCGGCGGCTCTTCGTGCCAGGCCGGCAAGTGCACGTGCGCGCAAGGGGACCTTTGCAGCGGCGCTTGCGTCGATACGCAGACGGACAACGGCAATTGCGGCAGCTGCGGCAACGCCTGCAGCGGCGGGAAGACCTGCTCGGCCGGCAAGTGCGCCTGCGGTTCCAACGAGACGGACTGCAGCGGCACCTGCGTGAACACCGACACGGACTTCAACAACTGCGGCGGCTGCGCCAAGCCGTGCTCCACCGGCCAGGTCTGTTCGGGAGGCGTCTGCGGCAACACCTGCTCGGGCAACACGACGAACTGCGGTGGTTCCTGCGTGGACACGACCAAGGACAAGAGTCACTGCGGCGACTGCGCCACCGCTTGCTCGGCCACGAAGGAGACCTGCGTCTCCAGCAAGTGCACCTGCCCGAACAACGGCACGGTCTGTGGCGGCGCCTGTGTCGACACGCAGACGAACAGCAGTCATTGCGGCGACTGCGCAACGGTCTGCTCGGGCGGTGCGACCTGCAAGGCCGGCAAGTGCGCCAAGGCCGCCCAGTGCGGTGACGGGATCGTCGACACCGGCGAGGAGTGCGACGACGGCAATACCTCGAGCCTCGACGGCTGCGACAAGAGCTGCAAGTACGAGGTGTTCACGCGCATGGACAAGGTGACGATCCAGCGCGGCACGGCACCGTCGTACTGCGCCCACACGAAGAACGCGATGGGCAACGCGCTCACCACGACTGGCGCGAGCAACATGAACAAGTCGCTGCAGAGCGACATCGACGCCGGCACGACGAACATCATCGTCCAGGCGCTCGGTCTGGATGATCTCACCGGCGTGAGCGACTCGGCCCTCCAGCTCGGTGCCACGAATGGCAAGCCGGATCCGGCCAAGGGAACGTTCAATGGGAGCCAGATCGACTGGTGGTACCAACTCAATTCGACCACGCTCGACTTGAACGGCGTCCCGACGAGCCTCATCAGCCCGGCGGCCATCGCCAACCGCGCGCTCACGGCGGGCCCGTCGAACATCCAGCTGCTCTTGAGCCTCGGCGGTTCCAACGCAGTGCTCGAGATGCTGCACTCACGCATCCACGCCAGCATGGGGTCGACCACGAGCCAGCCCAAGCCGCCGCCGGACGCCAATCAGCTCCAGACCGGCCTGAAGGTATTCGAGACAATCGACGCCACGAACGGCGGTCAGGGGCTGTGCGGCGACACGACGGTCGAGTCGCTGGCGCAGATCCCGGCGCCCCAGAGCCTGTCCAAGGGCGGGTCCACGGCCTGCGGAAAGTGCAAGGGGAGCCACACCTACACCTATTGCGGGGTGGGCAAACCGGTGAGCGCCAGCTGCAACTCGCTGCTCGACGTGTTCGTCGGCGGTTGCAAGGTTGTCGCGTGTCTCGTAGGCGCGGTGAGCCCCACGCAACCCGACGTGGCGGGCAACGGGTCCGGAAGCCTGACGCTGGACTCGAACAACAAGGTCCAGCAGACCACCAAGGGCAACACCAACGCGTACTCGTCGTGGATGCAGTTCCACGCCCAGCGCGTGCACGTGACCGGCACGTACTGATCGGTCGCACCGGCATCGGGCCGCGTCACCGCGAGGTGGCGCGGCCCTTCGCTTTTTTCCAGCGTGCGTTCGCCGGGGCCTATAGCCCCATCAACTTCGCCAGGTAGTAGGTCATCGTCTCGCTGGTGCCGCCGCCGATACGGAGCAGGCGCGCGTCGCGCCAGGCGCGGGCGATCATGTACTCCTCCACGTAGCCCCAGCCGCCGTGGAACTGCAGGCACTGATCCATGACCTCGGCCACCAGATCGCCAGCGACGATCTTCGCCATGCTGATCAGCTTGACCGTGTCGAACGAGACGTTCGTCTTCTCGACGTAGCGCTCGTGGTTGTAGTGATCGACGGCGCGGTCGTTGAGCGCTTCGGCCATCTCGATCTTCGTGTACATGTCGACGAAGCGGTGCTGCCAGACCTCGCGCTTGATGATCGGCTTGCCGAACACCACGCGCTCCTCGCCGTATTTCCTCGAGTACTCCACGGCCAGACGCGCGCCCGCGATACCGCTCACCGCGCCGATCAGCCGCTCCGACTGGAAGTTCTGCATGAGGTACATGAACCCCATGTTCTCTTCGCCCAGCAGGTAGCGCTTGGGGATGCGCACGTCCTCGAGGAACAGCTCCGCGGTGTCGGAGGCGTGGTTGCCGATTTTCTCCAGCTTGCGCCCGACGCGGAAACCCTTGGTGTCGGTCGGCACGAGGAAGAAGCTGCAGCCGTGCGCGCCGCCGTCGGGATTCGTCTTGACCAGCATGGTGATGAAGCTGGCGCGGGTGCCGTTGGTGATGAACGTCTTCTGACCGTTGATGACGTAGTCGTCGCCGTCCTTCCGCGCCACGGTTCGGATGCCGGACACGTCGCTGCCGGCCCCCGGCTCGGAGACGCCGATGGAGGCGATGCGATCGCCGGCCAGCGCGGGCTTGAGGAACTCGTCGACCTGTTCCGGCGTGCCGAGGTCGGCGATGACCGGCGTGGCCATGTCGCTCTGCACGAGCAGCGCCATGGTGATGCCAGCGCTGCGCCCGCGCGGCAGCTCCTGCGCCTTGACGACGCTGAACCAGTAGTCGCCGCCAGAACCGCCCTTGTCCTCCGCGTAGTGCGCTCCCAGGATCCCGAGGTCACCCGCCTTCTTGAACAGCTCGTTCGGGAAGTCTTTCGCCTTCTCCCATTCGTCGGCGAACGGCTCGATCTCCTTCTCGACGAACTGTCGGACGGTCTTTCTGAACTGCTCGTGCTCCTCGGTATAGGGGTTCCACATGACGGGACCTCGCTTGCCGCCTGTCCGCGGCCTGTCGGGTTCAGGGTCGGGTCGCGCCCGGGCGCGATCAGGCCGGAAAGTGTTTCGGCCGGAAATGATTCGTACACGAAACTTCTCCCGGCGCAAACACGCGACTCGCCCAACCCAGCGAGAAGCGCTATCCTCGGAGCGCTGTGGGTATCTATCCGAAGTTATTGATTTTTATTGGCGGGCTCGGACTGGCTGGCAGCGCCCTCGGCTGCGTAGGGGGTCCCAAGGAGGCCGCCGATCCACGCCAGATCCTCGGCGAGGACATGAGCCAGGGCGGAGTGGAAAGCAGCGGGGCCGCCTCGCCGAAACCGGATCCCCGGACCCCGCCGAATGCCCAGCACAAGCCGGTCCCAGAGGTCGCCGCCACCCAGAAGGAGTGCGAGCAGGCGACCCGGCATGTCGAGGAGCTGGGTATCGACCTGGCGATCAACGCCGAGACCGACCCCGCCAAGAAGAAGCAGATGGCCGACAGCAAAGCCGACACGCTCTCGAGCCCGGAGATGCAACAGCAGATCAAGCGCGGCACCGAGCAGTGCGTCCAGCGCGGCACCACCCGCCGCGAAGCGAGCTGCATCGCGCACATCCAGACCGAACAGGATATCGATCACTGCGTGCGCTGACGCGCGCCGGACTCAGCCGAGCTCGTCGATCGCGTCAACGAAGCGCCGGAGCTCCTCGTCGGTCGTGTAGTAGTGCGGGCTGACGCGCAGGCCGCACCGCGGGCGGAAGTCGTGCAGCATGCCGCGCTCGAGCAGTGCCTGGCTGAGCGCCTGGGCGCCATCGCGGTCGAAGCAGAGCGTGCCGCCGCGCTCGGCGTCTGCGCGCGGCGTGTTCACCACGAAGCCCCGCTTCTCCACCTCGTCGCGAAGTAGCGCGGTCTGCCTCAGCGACTTTTCCCGGATCGCTTCCACGCCGGCTTCCGCGAGCAGCTCCCAGCCCGCGCGGGCGGCGTACAACGCGGGAATCGTCGGCGTGCCGTTCATGAACCGCCAGCGCCCTTCGGCGGGCTCGAGCGGGCCCGCCTCGAAACCGAAAGGACGCGCGTGCGCGAACCAGCCGGTCTGCGCGGGCCGCAACCGGCCGTACAGATCCGGATCCACGTACAGATAGGCAGTGCCTGGGCCGCCGCAGGCCCACTTGATCGATCCGCCGACGCAGAAGTCCACGCAGAAGTCCGCAACGGACAGCGGCACCGTCCCTGCCGACTGGTAGGTGTCGAGCAGCACCAGCGCGCCGACTGCGTGCGCGCGCTCCACGATGGCGCGCACGTCCTGCATTCCGCTCGATCGGAACAGGACGTGGCTTACCGGCACGATCAGCGTGCGCTCGTCGATCGCCTCGAGCAGCCTCGCTGTGGGCGCGCGGACTCCATCATCGGCCTCGACCACGACGACTTCAGCGCCACGCCGGCGTTGCTCCTGCCAGACGTAGTCCACGCTGGAGAAATTCAGGTCGGTGTAGACGACGCGGTTTCTGGGCCCGGCGAAGTCGAAACACGAGGCGACCAGGCTCTCGAGCGTCGACACGTTGGGCCCCAGCACGACCGTGCCGGGCGCAGCGCCGAGCACGCGTGCGATCAGATCCGCCAGCTCGTCGATGAACGGCAGCCAGTGCGCCGTCCACGCGCCAACCGACTCCGCTTCCCATTCGTCCAGATAGCGCGACAGGTAATCCCGCGCCCGCCGCGGGACCGCACCCAGCGAGTGGCTGACCAGATGGGTGCTGTGTTCGAGCGTCGGAAATTCGCTTCTCAGAGCGAGCAGACGCGCCTCGTCGCCTTCGGACACGCCGAACACGCTATCCGAGCGGAGCCACTCGCGTCACTCAGATCCGGCAGCGGGCGAGGATCTCGAGGCGGAGATCCCGGTCGTCGTTGGTGAGCCCCTCGGTCAACACGTCGGCGGGACAACGTCCGGCGCCCACGAGACGCGCGAGGCGCTCGAGGTGCACGGCCTCGGTGTGGCCGCGTGGGCTCAGCTCCGCGCGTCGCTCCAGGCCGTCGATCGCGATTTCGAGCACCTTCTCGGCCAGCTCGCGCGCTGGACGCCCCGCAAACCGGGCGTCCAGCCCGTCGCGCACCAGGCCGGGCCGCTCGGCCATCACGGCGTCGTAGTCGAGCGTCCGCGACAGCTCCTCGGCCTCCGACAGCGCGCGCTGGTCGTAGAGCAGGCCGGTGAACAGCGCCGGAACGGAGCAGGCGAGGTTCGTCGGGAGCGAGTCGCAGCAGCGGACCTCGATGGTGCTCTTCAGCCGCGCCTCGGGAAACAGCGTGTTCAGGTGCAGCTGCCAGTCGGCCAGCGTGGCGCGGTGACCCTTGAAACCGTTCTGCCAGAAGCTGCGGAAGCTCTGCCCGGTGTTCGCGATGTACTGGTCGCCGCGCTTGAACAGGAACATGCCCGCGTCGAGCGCCCATTGGACGTAGTCGCGGTAGCCCACCCGCTCCCTGTTCCACAGCGAGGGGATGAGGCCGGAGCGATCGCGGATCCATGCGTAGCCATACGTCGCCGCGCACGCTCTTCATTCCGGCAAGCCGGCCTTCCACGAACGGGGAGTTCGCCGTCATGGCGTGGATGATCGGCGACAGCTTGAGCGAAACCGTGAGCTTCCTGAAAGCGTCCTCTTCGCTGTCGTAGTCGTAGTTCGCCTGCACGGTAGCCGTGCGCCGCATCATGTCGAGCGCGCCCGAGCCCCGCGTCGGCAGGTACTCCCGCATGATCGCGTAGCGCTTCTTTGGAACCCAGGGCAGCGCCGCCTGCTGAGCCAGCGGGTGGAACCCCACGCCCAGCCACGCGAGGTTCATTTCGCTGGAGATCTCCCGGAGCTCGTCGAGGTGCCCATGCATCTCGGCGCAGATCTTGTGGACGTTGCCCAGCGGCGCGCCGCTCAGCTCCAGCTGGGCCCCGGGCTCCAGCGTGATCGAAGCCCGCTGGCGGCCGAGCGCGATGACGGGGCCCCCGGGCGTCTCGCGCCCGGGCTCCCAGCCGTGCCGCTCGATGAGCGATTCGAAGACACGGGTCACCCCGCGGGCACCCTCGTAGGAGATGGGTTCGCCGGTGGTCGCATCCACGCCGAACTTCTCGGCTTCGCCACCTACGCGCCAGGCCTCGCGTGGCTTCTCGTAGCTATGGAACAACGCGACAAGGTCGTCTTCGCTGGAGATGGGAACGTCGCCGGACGACCCGGGCGCAGAGGCAGCAATGCTCGTCATCGAGGAGGATTTCTCGCGGAAATGCGGGAGAGCGCGCGTGTTTCGACCGGCCGGCGCCTGTCAGGCAGAGCGGGGAGCCGGAATGGAAGGATGGAGAGAGCCGAGCGCCTGCGCAAGTGTCGCCGTGTGCGCTTCGGTGGTTCCGGCTCCTCCACCGATGATGCGCGCACCTCGCGCGTCAAGCTCCAGAGCGCGCTGGGCCCAGTGCCCCGCATCGGAGGCGTCCGGAAATCCGCGCACGCTGCCGGGTCCCCCGGCCAGCAGCACGCCGGGCGCGCTATTGCCGGAGACGGCCGCAAGATGGCGGAGCTGTTCGAGGCCGTTGTCGACGGAGGGGACCTCGAGCAGGACCGCTTCGGCCCCCGCCTGCTCGAGCGACTCCACGAGCGAGCCCAGGTCGCCTCCCGTCACCAGCTCGCCCCCGGGAAGACACTCCACCACCGCCCAGGTGGGGAGCTCCGTTTCAGCGGCAGCGATCACCGCGGCCATGAGGTCGAGCCGCGAGCCCTGGCCCCGCGCGATGATCAGCTCGACGCCCGCGGCGGCGATGCGCTGCGCATGCTCGGCAAGCTCCTCGCGCTGGCGGTCGGCGGCAATCGAGCTGACCATGTCCGAACCCAGTACGCCCGCCACAGCGATGGGTTTCGAATTGGCCGATGCCGCTTCCAACGCCAGCTCGACAGCCAGGCCCGTGAGCGCGGCAGAGCGGTGCTCCATGCCGACCTCGGCGAGTGCACGGGGGGTAGTATCGGCGGTCAGCGCGCTCAGCACGTCCACCCTGCTCTGCGCCTCGGCACGGTAGTGCGCCAGGACGTCAGCCGGGCGCTGCCTGAGCAGAAGCCCCACCGAGCCGGGGGTATCCAGCGCGACCCCGCGCGCGCGGAATGCCGCACAGGTGTCGGCGTCCACCACCAGGGGACGACCTTGGCGGAGGCGATGGCGGATGGCGTCGAAACTCACAGCGTCGTTGCGGGGCAGCCCCCTCCCGGCCAAGCCGGAAGTTGGAGGGTCCCATAGCGTATCCGCATTTTTCGCCGCCTGGCCACCGACAACACCCAGCCCGGGCGCCGCGATCGGCGGAAATCCGCTCTGCCTACTGCGGAATGACCTTGGTGTCGCAGCCGAACTTGACCTGGACCTCGCCCTTCTTGGAGGCCTTGATCTCGGAGCAGCTCGCGGGACAGGCGATGACGGTGGTGGGCTTGTTGTCGTCGTCGTAGTACCAGCCGCCCTTCGGACCGCATTCCGCCTGCGACTTGACCTTGTAGAGCGTGTGCTGGGTCCCGCTGTCGTCGGTGAAGACGACATTGACCTTGCCCGGGTTGAAGGTCTGCCCTTGCGGCACCGGCGGAATCGCCCAATTGCAGGTGAGCGCCGTGCCGATCACGCCCTTGGCGAGCGCGTCGAACACCGGCTTGAAGTTCTGCAGGCACAGGTCGCCGGAGACTCCGCCGGTCTGCGTGACCAGGTCCTTGTAGACGGTGCCGACCGTCGCCGCGCTGGGGCACTGCGAGTAGCAGAAGATGCCGTCGAACTTCCACAGGTTCGACTTGATCACGTTCGGGTCGAGTGCATTGAGCTTCTGCGTGAACTCGGCGGCGGGCATCGCCGAATTGTCGTCCGTGACGCTGACGAAGATCTTCGCCGAGTTCGGCCTGAGCTGCGCCTTCCACTGGGGATAGGTCGAGAGGATGAGCGACAGCGAGTCGGTGCTGCCCACGGTCTGGAAGATGTGGGCGAAGCGCGGCAGGTTCGTGTCGCCGGGGCACTGCCCGGAGCCGAGCGGCGCGTCGATACAGATGCCCTGGACGGGAAGCCCCGGGAAGAGCTGCTGGTACTGCTCGGCAATCAGCACGATGTGGATGTCGACGCCCGCGTTCGCGATCTGGTTCGAGAACGCGTTCATGTTCTGGCGCACCTGCGCGGTCTCTTCCGTCATGCTGCACGAGGTGTCGATGGTCCAGATGACGTCGGCCGGCAGCACGGTGTTCTGCGCCTTCTGCGTGACACCGGCGCACGCTCCGCCGCTGCCACCGGAGCCCGTACCCGCTCCGGTCCCGCCGGTGCCGGGGTTGATGGCTCCGGTCCCGCCGGTGCCCGGATTGATGGCGCCGGTGCCGCCGCTGCCGCTTCCGCCCGCGCCCGTACCGCCATTGGCTCCGACGTGACTACCCGTGGAGGTGGCCGAGCAGGAGAGCGCGAGCGCGCACGCCGAGAGCGCCGTGAAGAAGAGAGCTGAAGCACGCATGAACACCTCGTCGCCCGAGCCGGGACGGGATCCAGACTATGCGGCGATCACCTTCCGCGCAACGCGCGGCAATTTCGCAGCGCGTCGAAGCCAGCGCCGCGGCGTCTTCGGTAGGGGAGCTCGATTTCACCCAGAAGCTGCGTTCCTGCGTTCCTCAGCCCCAGTAGCGAACAGCCAGCACGCCGCTCAACACGACGCCTATCGCCACGACCAACCAGCGAACCTTCTGCGGATCGACGCGACGTGCGAGCGCGGCCCCGCCAAAACCGCCGCTCAGCGATCCCACCAACATGGCGCCCGCGGCTGGCAGGTGTGCCGCACCCCGTGACAGGAAGTAGACGGCTGCCACGCCGTTCAGACCGCCGGTTATGACGGTCTTCATCGCGTTCATCTGGTGGATGCTCATGCGATGCAGCAAGGCCAGGAGCGCCAACGTGATGATGCCGATGCCCGCTCCAAAATAGCCGCCGTACACCGCCATCACGGCGAGGCCCAGCGCTACCCCCACGACGCGAGCGCGCGTCGAGCTGCCGCCGGCAGCCGCCGCCTTGCGCCAGAGCACGTCCTTGAGCACGAGCGTGAGGGTCGCGCCGAGCACCAACCACGGCACCACCAGCTCGAACACCCGCGGCGGCGCCGCCAGGAGCAGCGTCGCGCCCGCGAGCCCCCCGACCGCGGCGGGAGCCGTGAGCAGGAGCGCGAGCCGTGCATTGCCGGTGAGCTCACGGCGATACGCCCACGCGGAGGCCAACACGCCCGGCGCCAGAGCAACCGTGTTGGTGGCGCTCGCGGTGACCGGCGAGAGTCCGGCTGCCACGGCCGCAGGCCACGAGATCAGCGAGCCTCCGCCCGCGACCGAGTTGATGGCGCCGGCGAGGACCGCCGCGAGCGCGAGCAGCACGAGACGCGAGGGGTCCATTCCGGCTCCAGGTCATAGCGCGAATGACGCCCGACCATCGGCCGCCGTTTCCCTGCCAGATACGCGATAGCTCTGAACAGATGCGCAGATAGTAATAAACAGTGGCAGGCTCGCCCACAGACCCCTCAGGACGCGGGAAGAGGGGCGACATGGGGCGGCGAATCATTGTCTATCCGCAGGGGCTGGCGACGGAGGCAGAGCGGGAGCACTGCGACGCGCTCGCGCACTTCTGTGGCGGGGACCTCCAGCGTGTCTTCGAGCGCTCCGGCCGGTCGCTGGCCACCTTCCTCGACTACGCGGCGCGCCTGAGGGTGATGCACGACCGCCGTGCAGAGGCCCTGGTCGTGCTCACCCGGACCGACCCGCTCACCCTGTTGCTGCCGGCGCGCCGCGCCCTGGAGCAGGCACTGCCGACATTGTCTACCGCGCTCTGGGCTCTGTACTGGGACGCGGCTCGTGATCCCGAGCTGCTGGAACGAGCGCGAAAGACAGGTTCGCTCGAGGAGCCCGCGAACCAGGCCCCCATCTGGACCGCGCCGAACAACATGTCGTTCCTGATTCTGTCGCAACGCGTAAGCGCCGACAGCGAGCTGACCCAGCGCGTCGGCGTGCTGCGGGAGAAGCCGCAGCGCTCATCGGGCGTGCAGCGCGTCGACCGGCAGGCGGAGCCCGCCGTAGCGAGTGCGCCCTAGGCGACCGCGCGCAGCGAGGCGGGCGGCTCCGAGGGCAGCGCGCGGACGCGAAGCGTGAGGCCTTCGTCGGCGTCGAGCTCGTCGGCAAGCCCGGCCACGATCCGGCAGAGCTCGCGTCGATGGGCGGCGGCACCGTCAAGAACGACCACGACCTGCCCGCCTCCGGACACCGAGAGCTCGTACAGAAGCGCGCGGAGCAGGGTGCGGCGCGAGGCCATCATGGCCGCGCCGCCCTCTCCGTTGCACACGACCATGGCCCGCTGTGCAGAAGTTCCGCGCACGATGCCGCGGATGCGCCCCAGCGCCCTCCCGGCGAACCCGTCGTACGCTTCGTCGCCGCTCTGGGCGAGCACCCACACGCTGCTGTCCGGCCCGTTCTGCCCGTCGATCCAGCCCGGCCAGCGGCTTCCCCGCTCCATCACCACCATCGCTTCGCTCGTCATCGCCGCGGATCGTCCCATGACCGGAGCCGCGCGGGCCACAAAAGCGTAAGCTCGGGCCGGTGCAGCCGGACATGATGGGCTACGCGGGAGCGTCGGCAGAGCCACGCATGACCGCGCAGGACGCCGAACAGCTCAGACTCCTGTCGATCTTCCAGTTCGTCTACGCAGGGCTGATGGGGCTGGTAGCGCTGATACCGATCATCCACGTCTCGCTCGGCGTGGCGATCGTTTCGGGCGCCCTGCCGATGGGGCCCTCCGGCGGCAGCGCCGGCGGGCCGCCACCGGCCGTGATGGGATGGTTCTTCATCGTGATCGGCGGAGCGATCATCCTGTTTGGATTCCTGACTGCAGCCCTGAACGCGCTGGGGGCGCTGTTCCTGCGCCGCCATACGCACCGCACGTTCTGCATGGTCGTCGCGGCCGTCGACTGTTTGAACATGCCGCTCGGAACCGCGCTGGGCGTCTTCACGCTGATCGTCCTGGGGCGGCCAGGTGTTCGCGCGGAGTTCAGAAGGTCGGCGGGCAACCTGCCCTACGCAGCGTGAGCCCGCGCTAGGCTGCGCGCCGGCGACGCTTCGGCAGGAACTTGCGATCGAAGAGCCGCACGCGGCGGATCAGCAGGTCGAGCAGGAACGCCAGGATCGCCGCGAGGATGAAGCGGTTGTGCAGCTGCTTGTGGTAGACGATCTTGTCCTTGCCGGGGTCGAAGACAGCCTTCGGCTTCGGATCAAGCGTGCCGCCCCCTGCCAGCGCGGCGCGCTCCAGGCGGTCCACATCAGGCTCGAAGCTCGCGTACTCGCGCGGATACGGGTTCGAGATGTGGCCGTAGCTGACGGCAATCTGCTTCAGGTTGTCGTTCTTGTCCCGCTTGTAGTGCTTGGCCTGGAGCAGGAAGGAGCCGTACTTGTCCAGCCTGAACTGTGCCTGGTAGCGGCCGGGCGCGATCTGCTTCATGTCGACCTCTCGACGGTCGCCGTCCGGTTCCGGCCCCTTGATGACCAGCTTCGACTCCATGTCGTTGTCGAATCGCTCGTCCAGGCTGAAGGCGTCGACGGTGGCGCGCACGACACCGTTTTCGACCTCTGTCTTCATGTCCAGCTCGCGGCGCTGCTTCTTGCGCATGTTGTCGCGAACCAGCTGCCCCCAGAACTTGCTGTAGCCCGGCCAGCGCAGCCAATCGACCGCCCAAAGGTTCTTCACGTCGCTGGTCCAGGCCAGCGTGGTGCCGAGGCCCACCTTCGAGCGCGCCAGAATCGGTTCACCGCGGTCGCTGGCCAGGATGAGCTGCGCGGGCGGGCCCTTCATCTGGGTCGCGACATAGCCGTGCAGAAGCGGCGCGGAATTGATGGCAATGCCCTTGAGGAAATCCGCCGGCGCGACCTGCTGCACCGGGAACCACTCTTCCACCGCCGCCTGCCTCGCGATGAGCTCCGTCTCCCGCGTGAAGATCTTCGGCAGGCTGTTGGGATCCGGAACCGCATGGTAGCGGCCGCCACCAGTCTCCGCGATCATGCGTAGCAGGTCCCCGTCGGCGCCGTCGCCAAGGCCGACGGTGGTCACCGTGATCGACTCCGCGATCATCGCCTGCACCAGATCCTTGATGCCCTGCGACGGGGCACGGCCGTCGGTGAGCAGGATGACGTGCTTCTTCCGCGCCTGCACCACGCTGATGTCCTGGTAGGCCATGTCGAGCGCGGGGAAGATCTCGGTGCCGCCACCCGCCTGGATCCGCGCGATCTCGTTCTGGATCCGGCTCCTGTAGCGTGCCGGCCCCATCTTCACGTAGCGGTTCGGCGTGGAATCGAACGCGATCACCTCGATCAGATCGTCGCCCTGCAGCGTGCCGACGGTGGCCTTGCAGGCGGCTTTCGCCATTTCGATGGGCAGGCCGTTCATCGATCCGGAGCGGTCGATAACCAGCACCATGGCCACGCTCGGCATGTCCTTGCGGCGCTGCGCGTCCATGCGCACCGGCAGGATGCGTTCGATCGTGGTGTGCGCCCAGCCGCCCAGCCCGTAGCCGTTCTCGCCGCCCGCGAACAGGAAGCCGCCGCCCAGGTCGCGGACGTACTTCTCGATCAGATCCTGCGAAGCGAGGCTCACCTGCTCCTTCGGCACATCGCTGAGGATCACGAAGTCGTAGCGCTCGAGCTCTTTCAGGCTGGCGGGAAAGGCCGCGGGGGCGCGCACGTCGACATCGAACTGCTGGGCGCTCAGCGCGCTCGTCAGATAGCTGGCACGGGACGGCTGCCCCTCGACGTACAGGATGGCGGGGCGACCGGGCACGTCGAGCGTCGCGCTGTAGCTGTTGTTCTGCTTGAACTTGTCGCTCGTGAGCTGGTCCAGCTTGAGCGAGTAGGTGACGGGACCGCCCACGCGCACCACGCTCTTGAACTTGACCTCGTTGTTGCCCGGCTTCAGGTCCAGATCCCGCACGCTGTCGAGGCCGTTGAGCGTCACGCCCTGGTAGAGCCGGGCGTGCGCCTTCTCGTGGCGGCTGGCGTAGATGTCGGCGGTGATGTCGAACGGCTGCCCGATGTCGACCTTGTCCGGCAGGTGCAGGGTCTTGAGCGCGACCTCGCCGGGCGGCGGACGCCGATAGGGCACCGCGAAGAGCTTCACACCGAAGCCACGCGCGCGGTTCGCCTCGGCCAGCACGTCTCCATCCGTCTCGACACCGTCGCTCATGAGCACGGCGTGCTTGAGGTAGCCCGGCGGGAACACGCCGTAGGCGAGCTGCAGCGCCGCCTGCAGATCGCTGCCCGCACCCGGGTCGACCGGATCCTTCGGGTCGTCCGGCGTCTCGTGGCGCAGCTTTCCGACCGGCGGAACCACGAGCTTTCCGTCCTTCTTCTCCAGCTCCACCAGACGCGGGCGGCGCGCGAACGTCACCAGCCGGACCAGGTCGTCCTTCTTCTGCGCCTTGATGGCCTGCTCGACCACCTTGCGCGCATCCTCGATCGAAGCGTTCTGGACCGAGTCGCTGACATCCATCAGGAAAACGGTGCAGACCTTCTGCGTCTCGGCCGTGCGCGCAAGCCGCGCCAGGCCGAGCGCCAACAGCCCGATGAATGCGATCCGGAGCAGAACCGACAGCACACGCTGCTGCCAGGGCAGGTCGGCAAGCGAGCGCCCCAGCACGAACAGCAGCAGCGGCGCCACCAGCAGGATGCCGAGGGTCCGCGGCTGCAGAAACTCGTAGGTCACGCCGTGGCGGACCCACTTGATGGTCGCGGTAGGCGCGTCGAGGATGAAGTGCTTGTAGGCGGCGAACAGGCCGACGCCGACCAGGGCGATGAAAAGCCCCCACACGACTTTTCGCGTGCGCGGGCTCATACCGTCACCCTCCGGTGGTACGTGATCCACTCCAGCAGCGACAGCAGCACCGCCCCGAAGAGGAGGTACAGCCACAGCTCGCGGCGCACGCCCGCGTGGAAGTCGAGCGACGCCGTGGCCTTCTGTCCGCCGAGCTCCAGCTTGTCCACGGGCTTGATCCGGCTCTCCGATACGTCCGAGAGGTTGGCGGCGAACATGCTGGTGACCGGTGGCTCGCCGGGCACGATGAGCTTGTAGAAGCCGGCCTGGTCACCGAGGTAGACCGCGCGTCCTTCCTTGACCGGCACGCGGTGCTCGTGTCCGGCGGGGTCGACCAGTGTCGCCACCTCGGCGGTGCTGGGCGCGGGGATCCGCCATACCTCGCCGGTGCGGTACGACGAGAGATACCCGGTGTCCTCCTCGACGAAGCTGTTGATGGTGTTGAGGACGAAGAGCGGCCACCCGACCCGCAGCACGAAGTCGCTCTGCCGGGGATCGAAGCCGAGCTCGACGAACCTGCGGCCGTTGCGGCGACCGGCAACCAGGATCGGACCCTTCACGCTGGCTCCGATCACGTGGTCCTCGCGCTCGGGCTCGAGCTTGTGGCCGTCGGCCACCTGGATGTCGCCCATGTCGATCCAGCGCAGGACCGGGCTCTTCTTGTCCCACACGTCGAAGCCGAACGCGTCGATCGAGTGACCGGGCTTCACCGGCGCGCTCGCGTCGTCCGGCGGGTCGAGGTACAGCGCCGAGCCGGTGTTCTTCGCCAGCGGCGGAGCGACGCCGTCGAAAATCGTAACGTCGTAGTTCTCCTTGGGCGGGTACTTCGACGGCGCGATCTCGGTCACGTCGAGGTACTCGTCGAGCAGCAGCGCCGCTTCGAGATAGGTGTTCCCGCGCGTGACGGCGAGCACCCGCGCGCGGTGCCGTTCGGGCATGAGGGCGTAGGCGTGGTCATCCGCCGGGAGGTCGTCGTGTTCGCCGTCGGCGAGCTTGATCGTCGCTTCCAGCGTGCGGCTGGCGCCCGCGAGGTCCTTGTAGAACCGCGGCAGGCGTTCGTTCGGCGCCAGGTGAAGCCGCGTCACGTCCACGACCTGGCCGTCGCCGAGCAGCGTGAGCTCGACATCCACCGGCTTGTCGTTGGTATTGGTGACCTCGAGCATCACCTCGTAGCGGGATTTGTCGAGCGGGTAGCGCCGCACGGAAAAGCGGGTGATCGCGACGTTTTTCCCGCTCTTCCCGATCGGCACGTATTTCAGGTCGACGTCGCCGGAGGTCGAGCCCCCGCGCGATCTCCTTTGGATCACCGACCTCGCCATCGCTGAGCACGATGATCTCCGGGCGCGGCAGATCGCGCAAGCTGTCGAGCGCAAAGCGCAGGCCGCGCGCCAGGTCGGCGCGCGTGTCGGAGGCGTGGATCTGGTCGACAGCCGCTTGCAGGTTCGACTCGTCGCCGCTCATCGTGGAAAGCGGTCTGAGCGATGCGTCCATCTGCGCAATCAGCATCCGGTCGGAGCCGCCCAGGCCGCGCACCATCTTCGCCAGCTTCTGCTTTGCGACGGCGATGCGTGAAGGCTTCACGTCGGTCGCCTTCATGCTGGCGCTCGCGTCCACCAGCACCACGATGTTCCGGCCCTTGGTGACCGAACGCGACAGGCGCGGATCGCCCAGCGCCAGGACCAGCAGCGCGAGCAGCAGCAGCTGCAGCAGCAGCGACAGCAGCCGCTTGAGCTGCGAGAACAGCGTGGTCGCTTCCTTGTCGCGCAGGATGCGCTGCCAGATGTGCGAGAACGGCACCGCAACCGGTCGCCGCCTGAGCTTGAGGATATACAAGACGACGACCAGGCCGCCCGCGATGCCGCCGATCGCGAGCAGCGTGGAAAGCGGAAGCCCGGCGAAGATCACCTGAGGAACCCTCCGCGCCGGAACACCCGGAGCACCAGCTCGTCGAACGACGCTTCCACGTCAGCAGGGAAGTACGGCACCTGGTGGGTCGTGCAGAAGCGTTCGATCTCGGCCTGGTACTCGCTCCAGGCGCGCTGCCATCTTCTCGAGCATCTTCTGCGTGACGGTGATTTCGCGCTCCTCGCCGGTCTCGCAATCGTAGATGCGCACGTCGCCCTTGAGCTTCGGGCGCGCCTCCTTGGGATCGATGATGTGCAGGACGTAGGGTTCGAACTTGTTGTAGCGGAGCACGTTGATGCCCGCCTCGAACCCCGCCGGGTCGTACAGATCGCTGATGAGCACCGCCAATCCGCGGCGCTTGTGCTGGGCAACGAAGGTCTTGAGGCTGTCCGCCAGGTTCGTGGTGCCGTCGGGCTCCAGCGTTCGCAGGAACTGGAAGACCTTGAAGATGCGACCCTTGCCGCGGGTGGTGGGCATGCGCGCCACGACCTCGTCGCTCACGCCGACAATTGTCACCCGGTCCAGGTTGGCCAGGCCCACGTAGGCCAGCGCTGCAGCGAGCCGCCGCGCCTGATCGAACTTGCGCCCGTCGCCGAAACCCATGCTCGTGGAGCAGTCGACGATGAAGTAGATACTGAGATCTTCTTCTTCCTCGTACAGCCGCACCAGCAGCCGGCCGAAGCGCTGGTAGATATTCCAGTCGACGTAGCGGAAGTCGTCGCCCGGCACGTAGTCGCGGTGGTCGGCGAACTCGACGCCGCTGCCCTTCTTCTTGGTGCGGCGGTCGGCTCTGCAGCCGCCCGGCAAACACGCGACGGCTGACGATCGCGAGCGTCTCCAGCTTCTTCTGGAACTCGTCGTCGAAGAGCTCGGCACGCTCCGGACGCACGAACCCCATCCGCCGCGAAACCGGCGCCGTGGCCCGCTTGAAGACGTCGAGAACGCTCATCAGCCGGTCCTACCGTCCGCTACGACTTTGCTTCGGGCAGCTCGTCCAGGATCTGCCGGATCGCGTCGTCCGAGCGCACTCCTTCGGCCTCGCCCTCGAAGTTCAGGAGCATGCGGTGGCGCAGCGCCGGCAAAGCGGCACGCCTTCACGTCTTCGACGGAAGCGGCGTAGCGGCCCTCGAAGAGCGCCCGGATCTTCGAGGCGAGCAGCATCGCCTGCGCACCGCGCGGCGACGCCCCCGTCCGCACGTAGCGGCGCACCTTGTCGGGCGCGTCCTCGCCATCGGGATGCGTCGCCTGCAGCACGCGTACGGCATAGTCCTGCACGTGGCGCGCGACCGGAACGGTGCGCACTAGCTTCTGCATCGCCAGGATGTCCTCGCGCCCGAGCACGGGTTCGACGCTCGCCTGATCGTCCCGTCGTGGTGCGGTCGATGATGGTGTGCAGCTCCTCCCGCGAGGGAAACGGGACGTGCAGCTTGAAGAAGAACCGATCGAGCTGCGCTTCGGGCAGCGGATAGGTCCCCTCCATCTCGAGCGGATTCTGCGTGGCGAGCACGAAGTACGGCTCTTCGATAGTGTACGTGGTGCGCCCGACGGTAACGCGGTGTTCCTGCATCGCCTCCAGCAGCGCGCTCTGCGTCTTGGGTGTCGCACGGTTGACCTCGTCGGCCAGGACGATGTTGGCGAAGACCGGCCCCTTGCGGAACTCGAAGACCTTCTCGCCGCGGTCGGACTCCTCGATGATGGTCGTGCCGATAATGTCGGCCGGCATCAGATCGGGAGTGAACTGGATACGTGAGAAGTTCAGCTCCGACGCTCTCCGCGAGGGTCCTGACGAGCATCGTCTTGCCGAGGCCCGGAACACCCTCGAGCAGGGCGTGCGAGCCCGCCAGCATGCACGTGAGCACGCCGTCGATGACCTCGCGATGACCCACGATGACGCGGCCGATCTCCTCGCGGAGCGTGCCGATCTTCTTCTGGAACTCTCGAACTTCTTCGCGCGCGTTATCTGTTTCGGACATGGCTCCCTCGATGGCTCGCGCCCTGGGGCGCGTCCGCTCGGATTGATCCACAAGCTGGGCAGGCGACGCTGTCGATACCGGCTATCCTCACTGGCGAGGCCGGATCAGCTGGAAGTACCGCCGCACGTAGAAGCGGTAGCCCGGCGGGATCTGGTCGTGGTTCATCACCTGCTCGGCTACGGTGTGGTAGTCGGTGTAGACCTTCTGGTAGCCGCGTCCCACGAAGCCGCGCTGCGCGGCGCCGTAGATCACCTGGCTCGATGCCTTGCCCTGACCGGTGTCCTTGGCCGCGGCAGTCACGTCCTTCGTCTGTCCCTTGAGGTGGGTCTTGTCGCCCTTGAGGTTCGCGTCGTGGCCCGTCCCCCAGCTGTCGCCGCCCTTGCCCGCACCGCCACCGGGCTTGTCCCCGCTGCCCTGCTGGCCCGCTCCCTGACCTTGGCCGCCGGGCTGCCCAGCTCCGGGCTGCTGTCCGCCCATGCCGGGCATGAGGATCGATTTCCCACCACCCGGCCGCATCACGAGCGTGTCGCCCCCCTTGCCGCCCGGCTTCAGACCCTGCCCCTGCTTGCCCTGCCCCTGCTTGCCGCCCTGTCCCTGCTGACCGCGCGCGCGCTGGGCGAAATTTGAGCAGCCGCTGCAACCGCTGCTTGCCCCCTTTGCCCTGCTGGCGCATCAGCTCGCGTAGCTCCTGCAGACGGCGGCGCAGCTCTTCCTTTTCCTTGTCGCTCATCTGCTCGCGCGCCATGCGGTTGATGTCCTGGGCGCCCTGTTCCAGGTCCTTGGCGCTCATGCCCATCTGGCGCATGAGATCCTCGGCCGCCTGGGCCAGCTCGCGGTCGAGCCGGGAAAGCTGCCGCTGGGCGCGCTTTGCCTGGTCCTTCTGCCGGTCGAGGCGTTCGAGCTGGCGCTCCTTCTTGCGCAACAAGCTCCGCTGCTTGTTGCTCATCCCGCCGTCCTGCTTCTGCTTCTTGAGCAGGCTCTTCCGCTCCTTTTCGAGCTCTTTGCGGCGCTTCTCGATGCGTGCCAGCCGGCTCTTCTGCGCCTTGCTGGCCTTCTTCATCGCCTGGCGGAGCTGGTCGAGCTGGGCCTTGCTTGGCTTCTTGCCCTTGCGCTTCAACGCCTTGGCGAGATCGCGCATGGCCTTCTCGGCGTCCGCGAGGTTCTTCTGCTTGAGCGGGGTGGCGATCGGCTTCGAGAGGTCGGCCTTCTCGAGCTCCTCGGCGATGCCCTTGAGGCCCTGTTCGCGCGCATCCCGATCCGCCTTGGCTCCCTCGAGCAGCTGGCGGTCGAGCGCCTCCATGCGCTTGAACACCTCGCGGCGATCGAGCCGGCGGTGAGCGATGTCCTCGATGAGCTGGTTGAAGCGGCGGACCGCGGCCAGCGTCTCCGGGTCCTGGGTCTTGTCTTTCATCTCCCTGGCCATGCCGCGGAACAACTCGACGTCGTCGGGGCTCATGACCAGGGGATTGAAGTCGTCCGGCGGCGGGATCACCCGCGCGGTGCGCACCTCGAGCAACGACACGCCGACGAGCGCGACGACCAGCACGGCCGCCACTGCGAGCTCCCGTGGCAGATGCAGCGGCGCCGCGCGGCGCGGCTCGAGGTCCGGAGCACGGGCGACCGCGTCGTCGATGGCGGCGTCCATCAGAGCCGTGCGCTGCTCGGCGGGGAGCTCCTGGAAGCTCAACGCGCTCGCGATACGGTCGTCCAGGCGGTGGTGGCGGTCGAGCAGCAGCGCTCCATGGTGGCGTGGTCGCGCCTTGAGCCACGCATGCAGCGTGCCCCCGACCAACACGGCCAGAGGCAGGAGCCCGAGAAGCAGCACCGTCTGCTGGAGCTCGGGCGTAGGTCGCACCACCTTGACCCAGGTGAGGAAGCCGATCGCGTAGACGAGTGGGAGCGGCAGGAGCAGAGCGGCGCGTGCCAGCGTTTCGTCAACGCGCTGCCGCAGCGCCGTCCGGCGAGCAGCGCGTGCCAGGCGCTTCAGGTTGGCTTGTCGCTCCGGCAAGTTCTCGTTTGCTCCTTCCTACGGACCTGACGCTTCTAACGCGCGAAAGTTCCGTCGCCTTTCGCTTCGCCCCAAGCTAGCAGATGGTAGCGCGCGCCCTGGCGCGGCTCGACCCCTGGATGCGGACAGGAGCCCGCGCCGGCACTTCCAACAAGCGTGCGTGATTTCCGTAGTTTAGCATGCCAACCCGGCGCCGCACTGCGGCTCGGGCGGCGGCAGGTGTCAGCCATCGGACCACCCTGGGCGCGGCGTCCTTGGGCACTCCGTCTGGTCGGGACGCGAGGTCTCCGACGCGCCGGCCGGCAGCTGTGTTCCCGTTGACGGCACCCGCGACGCCTGGCCATGACGATTCCCGTGGTTGACGCCCGAGCGCGCACTGGTCTCGAATAGCCCCCCCCGCCCCCCTGGAGTCCACGAACATGCCGAACGATGGAAGCACAGTTGTGCTGGTTGCCGACGACGAACCCAGCACGCGCGCACTGGTCGCAGGTCATCTGCGAAGCCAGGGCTACAGGATCATCGAAGCGTCCGACGGTGACGAAGCATGGGAGCTCGCTCACGAGCACCTGCCGCACCTCGTCGTGCTCGACGTGATGATGCCCGGCATGAGCGGTTGGGAGGTCTGCCGCAAGATCCGCGAAGCAGTCTCGCTCGCTCACACCGGCATCGTGATGCTGACGGGCATCGGCGAGAACCTGAACGAGATGACCTCGCCGCTGTACGGCGCGGACGCCTACGTCGACAAGCCTTTCGAGTTTTCCGTGCTCGACGCGAAGATCAAGGAGACGCTCGCGAGGCGGAACGTCGGAGCGTTCGGCCGCGCCGACGCCACGACCGGGAGCGCACCCGCTGCCGCAAGCACGCGCCCCGAGACGGAACCTTCCGAGGTGCCGGTGAAGAGCTCGGACGTGCGACGTGCGGCGGCGCGCAAACGTAGCGCCACCCTGAGGGCCCAGAAGAAGGCTGCGGAGGCACGCACGGAAGCCGCAGCCCCGACTTCTTCCACCGCCGCCCCGAAGAAGGCCGCCAAGAAGAAGGCCGCCAAGAAGAAGGCTGCGCCCAAGAAGAAGGCTGCGCCCAAGAAGAAGGCCGCCAAGAAGAAGGCCGCCAAGAAGAAGGCCGCGCCCAAGAAGAAGGCCGCGCCCAAGAAGAAGGCTGCGCCCAAGAAGAAGGCCGCCAAGAAGAAGGCCGCCAAGAAGAAGGCTGCGCCGAAGAAGAAGGCCGCCAAGAAGTCGGCCGCGCGAGTCGCGAAGAAAGCGCGCGCGAAGGCCAGCAAGGCGAAGAAGAAGACGACAGCGAAGAAGCCTGTGAAGAAGGCCGCGAAGAAGGCCACACGCACCGCGAAACGCGCCGCGAAGGAGACCGCGCGCAGGGTGAAGAAGGCGGCGCAGAAACTCGCGCGCAAGGCGCCCACGCGCAAAGCTGCGAAGAAGGCAGCCCGCAAGGCCAAGCGCAAGGTCGCGAAGAAGGTCACGCGCCGCGCGCGCAAGGCGTAGTCGCTACGCGGGAGCGGGCATGCGACGGCCCGGACGGTACACGGGCACCGGGCCCGGGTCCTCGGCAAGCCGCCGTTCCACATAGTCCTCGGGCGGCATCTGCTCGAGGTGGAATGAAATCTGGCGCGTGCGCCGGTGTTCTTCGAGGCCCAGGTAGCCCTCGTCCGCCAGGGCGCAGAGCATTCCGAAGACGTGGCTGGGCGTCGAGATGGGGTGCGAGCCGGCGTTCGGGATGTAGGGGTTCAGATCCTTCGCGTAGAAGGGCTGATCGCGCCGCGTCTGAGTCGCTCAGAAACTCGTCGCACAGGGCTCGGTAGATGCCCTTGAAGTAGCTCTCCGCGAACTCCACCCACGCCCTCGGCTCGGTCACGGCGAACTTCCCGTGCGGCGGCAGCACCGCGCGGACGCGATGCGTGCTGAAGAAACGCCTGAGCAACCGGATCGTCTGCGTGTAGCGCTCCCAGGCCATCGAGTAGCTCTGACCCGCCACGGTGAAGATGGGGATGACGAAGCTCTGCGTCTCGGGTCGATCGACAAGCCCGGTGCAGATGATCGTGTCCCCGGGCACAGCGATCTCGAGCTCCGGGTCATAGTAGAGCACGCAGTCCCAGGAGTGACCCGGCGTGGGCACGGCCAGCATCGGTTCGGGCAGCTGCCCCTTGTCGACGAAGCGCAACGCGCTCTTCGGCGTCTTGGCGAAGTAGCCGGCGAACCGCTTGCGGATGGCGTTGTCGACCATCTCCTCGTCGCTGAGCTGGTTGTACTCGAGCAGCCCCCAGTGCGAGCGCGTCAGGAACAGCTCGTAGGTCTCGTTGAGAAACGCGGCTTCCGGATGGGTGAGAAAGCGATACCCCGCCGAGTGCAGATAGATGGGCGCGCGCTCTCCATCGGGACGCCCGAAGCCCGCGACGATGCCGGAGCTTCCCGCATGGTCACCGTGACAGTGCGTGACCAGAAGCGCATCGAGCCGGCTGACGGAGTGCGAGCCCAATGCACCGCGGATCTCGTCGACGATGTCGGGACGCGCCGCGCTCGACTCGAACAGATACGTGGTCCCTCGGTGGCGCCGCAGCACGAGATTGATGTTCTTGGGGCTCGGATAGCCGCTCTGCACCGGAAGCACGCTGATGTGCTCGGAGAGGCCCAGCGATTCGAGCGCCTGCGGAAACGGGATCATGACGATGGCTCCAGGCTCCAGAACGCGAGCACCTCCTCCAGGCTCTCGCTCCGGCGCGCCGGCGGCAGCGCACCGAGGAGCTTCTTGCCGTATCCGCGGCGGTGGACGCGCTCGTCGAGCAGGGCAACGATGCCGCGATCCGATCGCGTGCGGATCAAGCGGCCGAACCCCTGTTTGAGGGAGATCGCCGCGGCCGGTACGCTGAGGTCCACGAAGGCATTGCCGCCCGCCGACTCGATGGCCTGCCCGCGAGCCCGCACAATCGGGTCGCTGGGCACGGCGAAGGGGATCTTCTCCAGAACCACGAGACGGAGTGCGCGGCCGGGAACATCGACGCCTTCCCAGAAGCTCGAGGTCGCCACCAGCACCGCGTCGCCCGCCGCCCGGAATGCACCGACCAGCGCGCTCTTGGGCGCCGCACCCTGCACCAGCACCTTGCGCCCCGGCATCCGCTCGACCAGAAGGCGGTGGAGCGCCCGCATCGAGCGCAACGACGTCGTGAGCACGAAGGCACCACCGCCCGTGATGTCGACCAGCTCGGCGATGCGCTCTGCCGCCGCATCGGTGAAGCCCGCGTCGTTCGGCGGCGGCAGATCGCGGGGCGCGTAGAGCAAGGCGTTGTTCTCGAAATCGAACGGCGAATCGACGATGAGCTCGGTCACGTCGACGTCGTCTCCAGACAGACCGAGACGGGAGCGCAGGTAGCCGAACGGCCCCTCTGGAAGAGACGAGCTGGAGCTCGTGGACACGCTAGCCAGCGTCGCGCTGGTCAACACGACCGCCGGAATGGTTTCGAACACGCGCTCGAGAAACACACCCGCCAGGTCGATCGGAGACGAGCTGAGCACCGTGCTGCGGCCGTTGCTCTCGACCCATGTCACGCGATTCGGCGCGCCCTGTGCGATGGCAGCGAGCTGCTCGCGGAGCTGCTCCGACCGGCGCGTCACAAGCTCGAGCGCATCGCCCACCGGCTCGGTGCTGGCAGCCGGCGCCGCGGCCGATGCGAGCTTTCCCCGCGCCGTTTCCGCCAGCGCGCCGAACGCCTCGAGTGCGGTATCCAGACGATGCCAGGCGCCCTCGAGCGGACCTGCCCAGGCATCATGTTCGAGCGTGACGCGGCCCTCGCGCGAGCCGGACACGGACAAGAGCGCCTTGAAGAAACGGTCGGACGCCTCGTCCAGCTCGTGCGCCAGATTCACCGCGCTCTTCGCGCCGAACAGCGGCCCGTCGCTGCCGGCCATCACGAAGGCGCGTTCCGCGTCGCGCAGCACGCGCTGGATGCGCGCGCTGGAAACCCGCACGCCGAAGAAGTCCGTCGCGATGTCCTCGAGCTGGTGGGCCTCGTCGAAGATCACCGCGTCGTAGTCGGGTATCACGTGTCCGGGGTGCGGTCCGCGCAACGCGAGGTCCGCGAAGAACAGGTGATGATTGACAACCACCAGACGCGCGGCCTCGGCATCGCGCTTCATCTGCGTGACGAAGCACTCGTCGTAGAAGCGACAAGTTGCACCGACGCGCGTATCGCTCGAGGAGGTGATCTCGCGCCAGATCGGATCCCCTTCCGCGAGGCCGGCGAGCTCGCCGATGTCGCCCGTTTCCGTTTCGGGGATCCAGCTTCTGACGACACCGAGCGATCGCGCCCACGACGGGCGCATCGCTTCGGCGCTGGCGCCGAATTCCGCGTAGCGACGCCGGCACACGTAGTTCGACAGACCCTTCATCAGTGCTGCGCGCGGCTCCAGACCGAGCGCGCGCTCGATCAGCGGTAGGTCGCGCGTCACGATCTGTTCCTGCAGGGCGCGGGTGGCGGTGGAGACCACGACCTTCTTCCCGCTCAGGATTGCGGGAACCAGATAGGCCAGCGTCTTGCCGGTGCCCGTGCCAGCCTCGCACAGGAGCACGCGCTCTTCCGCCAGGGCCCTTTCCACCTGGACGGCCATCTCGAGCTGGCCGGCGCGCGCCTCGTAGCCGGGCAGCGCAGCCGCAAGCGGCCCTTCGGGACCTAGAAGCCGGGGGACCGGGTTCACACGTCGCGCTTCAGCCGTCGGCGGGAGGCGGCGGGGGCGGGGGCGGGGGCGGGGGCGGCTCCCCTTCCACATCGAGAAACTGCACGCCCGCAATCTGCCCGTCAGCCTCGTCCTGAACCCAGATAACCCGGGCACGACGTGAGGCGGATTCGTCGTCACCGATGACGATCTGGTATTCCACCCCCGGTTCGACGGTTTCCTCGACGATGACCCGGACGCCACCGCGGCTCAGGTTCAGCGTCCAGCCCGACGTCTCGAAGCCCTCGCGCTTGAGCAGAATCCGCTCGGAAGCCTCGCGCCGGGCGCCTCCCTCCTGACGGCGGGTGCCGTGGATATCGGGAGCCGCAAGAGGCGGCGACGGCGTGTAGCTTCTTCGGGACACGGTGCGCTGCAAGATAGCAAAACTCCAGAACAACGTCCGCCCGCACGCGCCTGGCCGGGCAGCCGGAGAGCAAACTGTCGGCGAAGCGACCCGGAGAGTGCGCCTGCCTACGCGCCGGCTTGACGCTGGTGGGCGGGTCTGCGAACCTGATAGGGCGCTCGGGCCACCAGGGGGAACAGGCTAATCGGTCGAAATTGCTGACTATCGTTCTCGCCGGACGCTACCAATCTCTGACCGCGTCGTCGGTCGTGGCTTCGCTCAACTGACATGCCGACTCCGACGCCCAGCAAGCTGAAGAAGACCCTGATGCAGCAGGGATTCGAGGTATATCGTACACTTGGCGACCGCATCCTGCTGGCGGACCGGGTGCGGGACAACCTGATCATGGACAGCGGCGTCTCGGTTGTTTCCGATCCAGAGCTCGCGGTCCAGCTGGTTGTGCGTGCGCAAGCGCATGATTTTCCAGGGGAATCCGAAGAAGAACTGTTCGATCGCGCGCGTCGCCTCGCGCACAAGAGCATCGATCGCGGCTACGTGGAGGTCGAGACCGCCGTGGTCCCCATCCACGACCCCGGCGATAGCACCCGCACGCTCGATATCTGGCATGAAGTCTCGTTCCAGCGCAGCGTGAGCGACCTCGCCGAGCTCTACGAGGAGCTGCGCTACGCCCTGGCTGTCGAGAAGACCGCCGGCCTCCACGACTAGCGCCTTCGGGGGGGACTTGTGTCGACGGCCGTGGACCGGCGCGGGCGAGCATGGTAATTGCGCGGGCCCGGCGAGCCGGCATCCGTGCCCCTTGATTTTGACTGATTCCGCCAGCCTGCCGCAGGACCCGCTCGCATGCTGAGCTTCTTCCGAAAAGGCGGTGCTGCCCAACTGATCGTGGGCGGTGTCGTCTTCGCCATCATCATCGTTTTCGTGCTGGAGTTCCGCGCTGGCCGCGGACCTGCTGCCAGTCTGAAGCAGGACTGCGCGGTCGAGGTCCTGGACCACTGCGTGAGCGTCAAGGACTTCTACGCTGCCTACGGCCTCATCGTGCCGCCCGGGCTGACGGCAAAGAAGGTCCGGACGCTGGGACTCCGCAAGTTGATCGCCAACGGCCTGGTCGAACGCGAGCTCCTGCTCGAAGAGGCAGACCGGCTCGGCATCTCGGTCAGCGAGAAATCGATCAACGACGAGCTCGCCTCCGGCCGCGCTCATGTCTCGCTGTCCGCGGGCGAAGCCGGGCTGTGGAGCTACCGCCTCGGGCTGTGCGTCCCGAACATGGCGGCGCAGCGCTGCGAACCCGGCACCGAGATGATCCGGATGCTGCCGGTGAAGAACTCGAAGACCAGCGAGTTCGACTACAAGAAGTACGAGCGCGTGGTCCGCAACACGACCAACCGCAGCCCGCGCGAGTTCAAGGAGATGCAGAAGAAGGAGCTGATCGCCGACCGCATGCGCGATCTCGTACGCTCCCGCGTCCGCGTCCCCGAAAGCGTCGCTTTCGCCCAGTACTCGCGCGAACGCTCGCGCGACACCGTGCGCACGGTCGACATCAAGCGCTCGTGGTTCGCGAAGTATCTGGTCGACACTTCCGACAAGGCGGTGGACACGTGGGCCGCCGACAACAAGGCTCAGGTCGACGCCGCGTGGAAGGCGGCCAAGTCGAGCTGGAACAAGGACTGCCCGCAGATCCGCGAGATCGTGATTCCGTTCGGCGCAGACACGACCGACGACGACAAGGTGATCCTGCGCGGCAAGATCGACGCCGCGAAGAAGCTGCTGGATTCCGGGGAACCTTTCCCGCAGGTGGCCCGCGAGAACAGCGAAGGGCCGACGGCCATGATCGGCGGCGAAGTCGGCTGCTTGACGAAGCGCTACGGAGACGATTTCCAGCAGATCTCGGACGCGGTCAAGTCGCTCAAGCCGGGTCAGCTGTCACCGGTGATCGAGACCCCGGACGGGTTCCATCTGGTGGAGCTCGAGCGTCACGTCGGGGCGGATGACCTCGAGAAGGTCGGACGCCGTGTGATCGCGCGCCGGCTCCAGGCGAAGTTCGCCGCAGAAGAGATGGTGAAGAAGTTCGCGGCCGACCTCATGGAAAAGGCCAAGGCGGGAGAGAAGCTCGAGCAGGCAACCCAGGAGCTGGTGAAACAGTACGCGAACGGTGCGAAGGCGAAGGGCGCCGCGAAGGGCAAGGACAAGTCGCCCCCGGCGCTCACCGCCGACGACCGTCCGAAGTTTGCTGTGTCCGCACCGTTCAACATCGGCGGCAATCCGTTGCCGGATGCACTGCCGGCCGTGAACCCAGCAGCCAAGGCCTTCGAGCTCGACAAGCCGGGCGACCTGGTTTCCGACCCCATCCCCACCAGAACCGGGTTGGCCGTGATGCAGCTGAAGGAGAAGGACCCGGCCAAGCGCGCGGATTTCGAGAAGGACAAGGACCGCATCCTCTCGGCCATGCGCTCCGCCAAGCAGGCCGATGCGCTGGCGCGCTACATCAGCCAGCTCCGCGCCAAGGCGAAGGACAAGATCAAGGTCGCTCCGCAGCTACTGGAGGCGCCGAAAGGCCAGGACCAGGACTGAGGCGGGGCACACGGCTGGAAGCTGTCGCATCGCCGCCAGCCGGCTCCGGATCGATCTCTCGATGGCGCTTTCGTCCCTGCAGCACCACACCACCACGCTCGAAAGCGGACTGACGGTCGTCGTCGTGCCGATGCCGGGCGTGCACCGGGTGGTGCTGGACGCGCATCTGCGCGTCGGCCCGCGCTACGAGAGCCCCGCGCACAATGGCATCAGCCATTTCCTCGAGCACATGCTCTACCGCGGCACGCCGCGGCATCCCTCCGCGCATGCACAGGCTCTTGCCTTCGAGCGGCTGGGGGGAACGCTGGTGGCGGCGACCTACATCGACCACATGTCCATGGCGATCTCCGTGCCGCCGGAAAACCTCGACGCCGTGCTTCCGCTGTTCGCGGACGTATACCGGGAGCCGATCTTCGACGGCATCGAGATCGAGAAGGGCATCGTGCGCGAGGAAATCCTCGAGGGCCTCGACGACGAAGGCAACGACGTCGACGCGGACAGCCTGCTGCGGGCTCTCGCCTTCGGAAGCCATCCACTCGGCTATCCGATCACCGGCGACATCGATAGGCTGGAGAGCTTCGACGTGCCGCTCCTGAAGCAACACCACGCGGCGTACTATCGCGGACGCGGCACGGTGCTGGCCGTCGCGGGACCGGTGGATCCGGATCGGGTGCTCGCCCAGGTGGAGCACTGCTTCCAGGGCCTAGGCGGCGGCGCGGCGCCTCGCGCCGAGGCTCCGGACGAGCAGCGCGAGCCCCGCTTCTCGTTCGTGCGACACTCTGCATCGAGCCAGACCGACCTCCGCGTCTCCTTCCGCGCGCCGGGCGAGACCGATGCCGACGAACCCGCCACGGAGCTTCTGCTGCGCATACTGGACGACGGCATGTCCACGCGGCTCTATCACCAGATCTGCGATGCTCGCGGGCTCTGCTACGACGTGTCGGCAGGATACGAAGCGTACGCGGACTCGGGGCTGGTCGATCTCGCCGCGGAGTCCGCGCACGAACGCGCCACGCAGGTGCTCGACGAGCTGTTCAAGGTGGTCGAGGAGCTCAGAGACCAGGGGCCCTCCGGGGAAGAGCTCGCGCGGGCAAAACAGCGCTACGGCTGGCAGCTCACGGAGATGCTCGACGATCCCGGCGAAGCGGCGGATTTCTACGCGCTGGGCCAGCTCACCGGTGTGGCCCGCACGCCAGCCGAGCGGCTGGAGCAACTGACGAACGTGTCCCGCGAGCACGTGCGCGCCGCAGCGCAGCGGATCTTCCGCCGGCCGAACCTCTCAGTGGTCGCCGTCGGGCTCCTGCCACGGCGCGCGCAGGAAGCGCTCGCGCGCCGCACGCACGACTTCGGCTGAGCCGCGCTCGCGCTCAGCCCTTGCGCTTGCGGCGGGCGGCGGTAGCAGCGCGACGCGGAGTGGCCCGTTCCTCGGTCACCAGCGCCTGCGCGACAGCCAGCACCCGCCGGCGCGTCGCACTGCTAGCGCCCCTCAGAAGTCCCGCGATGCGATCGTCGCGCGGCCGGGGACGCGACGGAGCGCGCAGCAGATCCGCGACTTCCACGTCGAGAGCGCCGGCCAGGCGCGCGAGCGTTTCGAGGGACGGGTTCGCGTTTGCCGAGGAGCGACCGCGCAGCACGCGTTCCAGCCGCGCGACGGTCTCGACTGTGACACCAGCGCGCGAGGCAAGCTCGGCCTGCGTCAGCCGCCCTTCCAGCCTGAGCTGGCGCACCCTTTCGGCGAGTCGGATCGAGATATCGTTCACTGTTCGAGAGCCGCCTGATCTGGCTGGTTCCCCAATGGAGCCAACGCCCGGTACGGTACGAAATCTGGAAAAACTGTCATTAGTAGTGTGCGTCTGGACTTAAAAGGTACAAGCAGGCTGCGCAGAAACGTGCGCTGCAAAACTTTTGGCCCCACCGGGCGTGCTCAAGCCCTGGATGCCTGGGCGCCGGCAGTCCTGCTGACCGGCTGCGACGCATGACATTGCCATTTTTCTCCACCTTTGGGTCACCCCATCGCCGGAAATCCAGCGCCGGGAAACCCACTCGCCCCTAACCCCGTCTAGAGGAACATAGGACCGCACATGCCGTTCGGGTAGTGCTGCCCCGGAGGCCGGCAGCGCTAGCGCACGCGGTCGTCGATAGACCGGATGCGCACAGCCGGCAGCACGCCGTCGGCAACGACCGCGAGCCGGTCACCGATGGCCGCCTCGGCCCCGGCTCCGCGCGCGCGGGTCGTGTACACGAAAGCGAAGCAGCGGCCGATGCTCGAGCCAAACGCCAGCACGAAGCCTTCGAGCGCGCCGGCGTGCCCGACCGGGCGCACCGCCACGACGGCACGGGTGGTGTAGCCCCGGGGCTCGGGCAGCTTCCGACGATCGAGCGCGGTGTCGGCGCTCGGCATCGGTATCTCCGGACGCCAGAGCCTCGCCTGACGCTCGCAGTCATCCGGACGGACCAGCCGCGCGGCGCGCCATGTGCGCACGCGGAGCTCGGACTCGCTCGGAGGATGACGGAGCAGCAGCCAGTGATTGGTCTGGTCGTCGACCGTCCATGCGCTCCGCTGCGGCAGCTTGACGACGAGCGAGAAGCGCAGCGACAGGACCTCGCCCCAGCCACGCGCCTGGAGGCCGGCAGCCGATGCGCGACCGCGCGACGGAGGCGGGGCCTCTCGCCGCGTGCCCGCGGACGCGGCAGCAGCAGACGAGCAGGCGCCGGCCGTCGGACGGCTGGAAGCGGCGCAACCTGCAGCCACAAGCAGAGGCAGCCCTGCCGCAACGGCACAGCGCAGACGCAGCGGGCGGGAGCGGCGGTAGAGCACGGGGGAGGGGTTTCCCATACGCCGCGGGCGAGCGCGAGCTGGATCCAGCCCTCTGCGTAGAATCGTTCGCACGCTGACGAGACTCACCCCACGACAAATTTCCCGGACCCTGGCAAATCCTGTGCTATTGGCTAGCCGTCTGGTGGCGCGAGCCTTGCGGAAGACGCCCCCGGCGTCCCACGGGCTCGGGGGGAGCGGCAAGGGCGCACCAGACCGGTTGCGGTAGCACGCTGACCGGCAGTGCCCGCATCGGGAGGAAGAACGATGGATGGACAACGCCAGAGGTCCGGCAACGGCCGGAAGCGAAGGCGCAGGTCGCGCGGCGAAGCCCGCGTCCAGGCCGAACCAGTAATGATCGCGGCGCGGCGCCCCAACTCGCCGCGCATCAACAAGACGAACGGGCACGACAAGTCGCTGGTCGCGGCTTCCGCGAGCCCGGCGCAGGCGGATCGCGGCGGCGGCAACGGCGAGCAGCGGCAGCAGGCTGCCCGGCCAGCAGCTCCAGCCCCGAAACGCAGCGCGCGCATCGTGCAGCTCTCGACGAATGTGGGCGACGAGCGCGAGAAGCAGCGCCTACGTCTGCTGGAACGGCTGATGTGTTCCGAGGGGCGCGGGGCCATCTCGCGTGCGGCAACCGAATACCAACAGGCCGGCTTCGCGTTCCCGGAGGAGCAGCAAGTGCAGCTCCAGCTGCTGGAGCACTTCGACGAAAGTCAGGCTCACGACGCCGTGCAGACACTGGAGCGCCTCCTGTCCGTAGAAGCTCCGATCAAGAAGCCGATTCTCGAGCAGCGGCTCCGGCGTCTCGAGGAGTACGCCGACGAGCCGGCAACCCGCGAAGCGGCTGCCCAGCTGCGCCGCAGCCTTCGTTCCTGATCCCCGGATCGAAATTCTTCCCCACCGTGCCATGGCGAACGAGCTGTCCGGCAGGGAGTTCGAAGCGCGCTTCCGCGAGCTGGTCTCGGAGCTCGGTCGCGATCAGAAGAACGACGGATGCGTCGAGTGCGCCGGCTGCCGCGCATGCAACGGCTGCACCTTCTGTCGCGATTCGGAACGCCTGGTGCGTTGCCACTACTGCGTGCGCTGCAGCATGTGTACCGACTGCTCGCACTGTCGCGGCTCGCGCGGGCTCATCGGGTGCATGCACTGTGTGGAGTCGGAGAGCTGCGCGTCCAGCTCGTATCTCGTGCGCAGCATTTCGCTCACACACTGCAGCTACTGCTTCGGCTGCGTCGGGCTGAGCGGCCGCGATTTCCACATCCTCAACGAGCCGTACGCGCGCGACGAATACTTCGCGCTGACACGGCGCCTGACACGCGAGCTCGGGCTGTAGCGCCGGCATGAGCGACCCTGCTCTCGAAGCTCTGTGGAAGAACGTCCTCGACAACTGGGACGAAGACAAGGCCCACGGCGCGTTCCTCGAGCACTGCCAGCGCAGCGACCAGCTCGTCGAAGCCGCAGTGCGCTACCGGGGCATGAAGGGGGATCGAGAGCGCGGCGAGGTCGCGGAAAAGCGCCTTCAGGGCGTGGCGATGCTGGCGATGGCGCAACTGGAAGCCTCGCGCTCCAGCGCGCGGGAACCGGAGACGCGGCGGGTCACTCTCTTCGTGGCGCTGCTGTTCCTGTTGGCCGCGCTGGGGCTTCTCCTGTACCTCGCCGGCAGCCGCTAGGCGTCCCGATCCGCGCGCCGGGGCGTCCTCCCCAGGAAAGCCACCGCGTCGACATCAATGATTCCAGTCACTTACTGACCGTTGAAATGCAGGTCCATCATCGTTAGGAATGGAATGCCCCTGGGGAGGCATACGTTGAGGTCGAAGCTGACCTGCCACGGTGCTGTTCGCCCCCCTTTCGAGATGAACCGGCCCGGCCCCGCCCCAGGAAGCGACGAGCCCGGTCCACGAGACACGCTCCGAACCAACGAGACCTTTCAGGAGGTAACGAAACGATGAGATCGTTCGCACCCGCTGTACTGCTCCTGTCCGCTGCCGTGGCCATCGGCTGCGGCTCGGACCCGAAGAAGCCCCCGGCCGCCCCGACCGGCGGCACCCAACAGCCCGCCGCGTCCGCCACCGCGGCGGACAACCCGAAGCCGGGCGACAATCCGAACGAATCGCAGATCAACATCTCCGATGCGATCCGGAAGGCGTGCGGGATTTCCGACGAGGACGCGTTCTTCGCGTTCAACTCCGCCAAGCTGCGACCGCAGGATCAGCGCGTGCTCGGCGAGCTGTCGAAGTGCTTCACCAGCGGGCCGCTCGCAGGCAAGCAGATGCGTCTGGTCGGCCATGCCGACCCGCGCGGCGAGCCGGAGTACAACATGGTCCTCGGCGGTCGCCGCGCCGGCAACGTCAAACAGTACCTGGTGAAGGCGGGAATGAAGTCCGGCCAGATCGACACAAGCTCCCGCGGCGCGATGGACGCCACCGGAACGGACGAAGCGAGCTGGGCAAAGGACCGCAAAGTCGACGTGATGCTGGCCAACTGACGTGGGCCGGGCTTTCGCGCTATAGCGACAACCCATGTATCTCGCTCCACAAGCGACGCCGGAGACGCCCGAGCTGGGCCCACTTCAGCTGATGCTCAACTCCTCCGGCGTGGTGCTGGTGGTATTGCTCATCCTGATCACGGCCTCGGTCTCGGTCTGGCTCATCTGGTTCCTCAAGTCGATCCAGCTGAACCGCCTGCGCCTCGCACAGCACCGTTTCGAAAAGGAGTCGGAAACGGTCGAGCGCGCCAGCGACCTCATTTCGCTGGCGCTCCAGCACCGCCATGCGCCCGGCGCGCGGGTGGTGCTGGAGCTGGCCAAGCGTCACCACCAGGCGAACCTCAGCGCGGACCTGCTGCTCGCTGTCGCCAATCGGGCCATCGCGACCGAGCAGCAGAAGGCGTCCACGCTGATGCCCACTCTGTCGAGCATCGCGTCGGCGGCTCCGTTCGTCGGCCTGTTCGGCACGGTTTGGGGGATCATGGACGCGTTCATCCGCATCGGCGTGGAGAAGAGCGCTTCGCTGCCGGTGGTGGCGCCGGCCATCGGCGAAGCGCTGATCGCGACGGCGTTCGGGCTGATCGCGGCGATCCCGGCCACCATCGGCTTCAACTACGTCGACCGGCGCATCGGCGACCTGCTGGAAGAGCTGCACGCCTCGAGCGAGGCCTGGGCCCAGACACTGGCGGCCGATCCTGCCGGGCCCTCCTCCGCTGTGCCGCTGGTGAGAGAATCGAATCGCCCACCCGCGATGGGCGCAGTGGGGCGCTGAACCAATGGGGGTGAAGCTCGGAGGGCGCTCGGGCGGCCGCAGCGGCTTCCGCGACATCAACATCACGCCGCTGGTCGACGTGATGCTGGTGCTGCTCGTGGTGTTCATGGTGACCGCGCCGCTGCTCACGACGGGGCTCCGCATCAACCTGCCCGAGGTGAAGGCGGCCAACACGCCGGTGAAGGACGCGCGGCTGCTGGTCACGGTGACCAAGGACGAGCGCATCCTGTTCGGCGACCGCGACGTGACCGACAACGTCGCCCAGGCGCTGCGCGACAATGCGCGCGTCCAGAAAGAGCGCGAGCTGTACATCCGGGCGGACAAGGAAGCCCACTACGGCGTGGTCGCGCGCGTTGTGGCCGCCGCACGCAACAGCGGCGTGGATTCGTTGAACCTGCTGGTCCAGCCCGAGATCGAAGCAGCGGACGACACGGACAAGGGCCAGGCCGGCAAGGGCGCCCAGGCGAAAGCGCCCCAGGGTGCCAAGACGAAGCCGGCCAAGGCCGGCGGCACGGCGGGCGGGATCGGCACACCTGCGCAGGGAGCGGGGGCGCCCACGCCCGGCAAGTAGCCCGATGGATGGCGGCACCCGCACCTTCGCGCCTGGGGAAGTCCTGGTCGCCGCGCTGCTCGCGGTCGTGGTCGAGATCGGCTTCTTCCTGCTGCTCGGCTTTGCCGGGACCAGCCGCCTGCACATCCAGTCGCGCGACAAGCCGCCGCCCGAAGAGATCCCCATCGCGGTCAAGCCCGTGATGGACCCGCTGCCGCTGCTCAAGCTCGGCGGCAAGAAGGTCAAGGCGAAGCTGCCCGACATGTGGAAGAAGCAGGCTCCGGTCAAGCAGTACGAGGAGAAGAGCGCGCCCTCGCCGGACGCCAAGCAGACACCCGACGCGATCACGAGCGCGCCGGTCGCCACGGCCGACGCCGAGGCGCCGCCGCCCGACGCCGAGGTCGTGAAGCAGGTCGACGAGAACCTCAAGCTCATCGACGCGGGGCCCGACGCGCCGACCGTCGAGGGCGCAGGCTCGCCCAACGGCGTCAAGCAGGGCACCGAAACCGACCCGCTCAAGGCGCGCGCCGTCAGCATGTACACGATGAAGATCCTTGGCTGGTTCAACGCGCGTTTCCGCCCGCCGGTCGGCAAGATCCCCTGCGCCGAGCTCAAGAAATTGAGTGTCGGCGTGGCCGCGAACGTCGGAGGAGATAGGAGCGTGTCGGGTTTCACTATCAACGGATCGAGCGGAAATCCGGTTTTCGACGCCAAGGTCCGCTCGACCATGCAGTCGATCGTGGGACAACAGCTGCCCCCGCCGCCGCCCCTCTACCCCGACATCCTGGGCTCCACGGTGCACCCGCGGTTCTCGGGAGCAGGAGCGAAATGCAAGTGATTCCGAAATTCGTCGCTCGCGGCGTCGTCCTGGCGCTCGCACTCGCGCTGGTGCCGGCCGTCGCGCTCGCGCAGGAGCAGAAACCGCCCGCCGACGAGAGCGCGCTCGGAGAGTTCGTCGTCACCGGAACGCCGCACGAGCACATCACGCGGCTGGCGATCCTGCCGTCGCTGTCGCCGGACATGGCGGACGTGATCGTGCGCGGCGTCGTGCGACGCGACTTCCAGCTCACCGGGATGTTCGACCTCATCGCCGACAAGAAGGCGCCGGAAGGCCTGTACGGTTTCAACGACCCGGTCGACATCAACGCCTGGAAGAAGCTGGGCGCGGAGGTGATCGTCAAGCTCGCGGCTCGCGCGGTGCCGAAGGACAAGAAGAAGGTCCAGGTCTACGGGCTCTGCTACTTCCTCAACGTCGGCAAGGACCCGGTCTACCAGAAGCAGCTCATCGTCGACCGCTCCATCGTGCGCGTGACGGCGCATCGCATCACCGACGCGCTGCTCGGCGCGATCACCGGGCGGCCCGGCGGCTTCGCCAGCCACTTCACGTTCTCCGGCAAGTGGGGAACGAACCGCCGCATCTTCACCATGGACTCGGACGGCAACGACCTGAAGCCGGTCACGAGCGCGGACGTGACGGCTATCGCACCGACGTGGGGCCCCGGTGAGAAGCTCTTGTACACCGTCAGCAAGAACTACGCGCCCTTCAAGCTGATGGAGCTTTCGCGGCGGCACACCCAAGGCCATCAACGTGCCGTTCAAGACGTCGATCTACAGCGTAGACTTCAACAAGGACAAGACGAAGATGGCCGTCGCCGTTGCCGGAAAGCTCGGCAGCGCCATCTACGTCGGCCAGCCCGACGGCTCGGGAATGAAGAAGGTATCGACCACGCCGCTGGCGACGCATCCGGTGTGGAGCCCCTCCGGCAAGCTGGCTTGGATCGGCGGCGGGGCGACGAACGGCACGCAGCGCGTGTACGTCGACGGCAGGGCCATCTCGCCCAGGGGATTCACCGCGGCGGCGCCGACCTTCTGCGACACCGAGGACGGCATCCGGCTCGTGTACGCCGTGGAAGTCGCGCGGCAACCGGCAGGACCTTGTGATGAGCGGCGAAACGGGCGGCGGCATCGCCCGGCTCACCCAGCACCAGGGCTCGAACAGCTACCCCGCGTGCAGCCCCGACGGCCGCATGCTCGCCTTCTTCTCCACCCGCGGCGGCAAGAAGGGCATGTACTTCATGTCGCTCAAGCGCTGGAAGACGCAGCTCCTCACGCGCCAGTACGGCCAGTCGCTCCGGTGGGACGCCCTGCCGCCGCCGCCGAAGTCGGCACAGCCGTAGTATTTCGCCCGTCCGGCGCGCCCCGCCCTTGACCGCCCGCCGGGATCACGTAAGCACGTTGTCTCCGCGGCGCGGCCGGGCCGCGCCCATACCAGGAGAGCAGAGTCGATGAGCGTACCGGACAGTCCCGCGGAGTTCTTCACGCAGTACATCCCCCAGCGCTTCGAGGCGGTGAAGGCCGGGCTGGCGGGCAAGTCGTCGTCGGGGTGCATGACCTTCCGCGTGCTCGACGGCGGCGAGTGGAGCCTGCGCCTCACGGACGGCGAGCTGTCGATCAGCGAGGGCATGGAGGACGACGCGATCATCCAGATCACCGTCTCCGGGCAGGACTTCCAGCCGATTTTCGTGCAGAGCGCGGTGCAGCAGGAGGGCGAGCCGATCAAGCCCGAGGCCCAGGTGATGGCGTTCAAGGCGCTCACCATCGACTCCGAGCGCGCCAAGCTCGTGCGTGACGTGGTCGGCAGCGTGGCCTTCGTCGTGGCCGACGGCGACAACTTCCACAAGCTGATCATCACGCCAGGCACGGCCGCGCCCAAGCTGGAGGACGCCGACTGCCGGCTGGAGTGCAGCGATGAACGACTTCATGGACATGCAGAGTGGCAAGCAGCAGCCGCTGCAGCTCGCCATGAGCGGTCGCATCCGCATCGTCGGCAACGCGCAGATCCCGATGGCGCTGAGCGGCGTGTTCGCCTGAGCCCGCCTGCTGCCGTCGCCCCGGCCGTGGTAGATGCTGCTTCGATGAGCGAAAAGCCCGAGCGGCGCGACTTCCGCCACACCAAGATCGTCTGCACGCTGGGTCCGGCCAGCGCCGGGTACGAGACTATCGAGCAGCTCGCGCGCACGGGCATGAACGTCGCGCGGCTGAACATGTCGCACGGCACGCACGAGTCGCACCTCGAGGTCATCAAGCGCATCAAGGGCCTGAACAAGCGGCTGAATCACCCGATCTCCATCCTGCTCGACCTGCAGGGCCCGGAGATCCGCACCGGCGAGCTGAGCGAGAGCCTGGCGCTGAACGTCGGCGACACGCTCTGGCTCACGGTCAGCCCGGAGGAAGACCCGGAGGTGCAAGAGCGTCCACGTCAACTACGAGGATCTGGTCAACGACCTGCGCGTCGGCGACAAGGTCACCGTCGACAACGGCATCATCAACCTGGAAGTGCTGGCCATCCAGGACCGGCGGCTCGAGTGCCGGGTGATCGACGGCGGCAAGCTGGGCTCGCGCCGCCACGTGAACCTGCCCGGCATCCGCGTGAACCTGCCCAGCATCACCGACAAAGACCGCCGCGACATCCGCTTCGGGCTCGAGAACGAGGCCGACTTCATCGCGCTGTCGTTCGTGCGCTCGCCGAACGACGTGCTGGAAGCGCGCGCGATGGTGGAGGAGGCGAAGACCCGCACGCAGCTCATCGCCAAGATCGAGAACCAGGAGGGCGTCGACAACTTCCCGAGCATCCTGGGCGTGTCGGACGGCATCATGGTGGCGCGCGGCGACCTCGGCGTGGAGGTCGACATCCGCGAGCTTCCTGTGATCCAGCGTCGTATCGTCCGCTCCTGCTCGCTTGCCGGCAAGCCGGTCATCGTCGCGACGCATCTGCTCGAGTCCGATGATCGAGAACCCGCTGCCCACGCGCGCCGAGGTCAGCGACGTGGCCAACGCCGTCTACGAGCAGGCCGACGCGCTCATGCTCAGCGGCGAGACGGCCGCGGGCCGCCATCCGGTGCGCTGCGTGCAGATGCTCGACAGCATCATCCGCCGCATCGAGAAGGAACCGGGGCTCGAGTTCCATCTCGAGCGCCATCCCGACGGCGCACCGGAGGAGCTAGCCCGCGCGGCCTGCCGTCTCGCCGATTCCTCGGGCGCCCCGGCCATCGTGGTGATCACGCGGCGCGGCCTGCTCGCACAGCTCGTCGCCAGCTACCGGCCTTGCACGCGCCATCATCTACGCCTTCACGAACATGAGCAGCGTGCGCCGCAAGCTCTGGCTCATCCGCTCCGTCGTCCCCTTCGTCGGCGAGCTGCACAACGACCCGGAAACGACGCTGCGCCTCGCCTTCGACCGGCTCAGGCAGCGCAATCGCTTGTTGCCGGGCGACTTCGTCGTGGTTGTTTCCGACGTGGTCGTCGGCGAGTCGATCACGACGACGAGCATCCAGGTGCGGCACTTCGCGTAGCCGGCTGGTCGCAGCTCGTCGCTGGGCGAGCGGGAACCAGGAAGGCGGGAAGGCGGAAAGGTTTCTGGGGTCGAGTGATGGGGCGGGGAGTGCGGCTCATCCAGCGGGTGGGCGGCGTAGCTCGGCTCACCACACGACGTGGACCAGGCCGCTTTCGCTAATGCGCGAGTCCGCGGTCGCGAGTGGCGCTTCGAGCGAGCGCGCCGTGGAGACGATGAGATCGTCGGCGGGGTCGCCACCGTAGTCGGGGAGCTGCGCGGCGAGCACGGCGACCTCCGGCTCGAGCGGGAGCAGCGCGACCCGCGCCAGCGACAGTGCTTCGCGGACCCAGGCACGCACGTCGCGGTCGAGCTTCAGGCGGCCGCGCATCACGAGCATCCCCACCTCCCAGCACGAGATAGCCGAGACGCCGAGCTCGTCCTCGCCGTCGATGCGGCGCCGCACTCGCGCGGGCAGCTTGCGCGAGTGGCTCGCCCACCAGATCCAGGCGTGGGTGTCGAGAACGATCACGAGCGAAGCTTCCACGCGTCGTGCATGGGCGAGACGATGTCGTCCTCTTCCAGCACGCTGCCCTCGAGGGAACGCGCCGCACCCCGCGCTGCCACGGGTACCACGCGCGCCACCGGCTTGCCGCGCTTGGTCACGGTGACGGCGTGGCGGGTCGCCTGCACCTCGTCGAGGATAGCGAGGCAGTGGGCCTTGAACTCGGTAGCAGCGACGCGCTTGGGCATGACCAGATAAGCTGACCATAGTGGTCAGATGAGATGACCGCAAGGCTCCGCGCGAGTGGAGGAGCGCAGCCGCAGAAGAAGACCGATACGGCTACTTGATGACCGTCGGGCAGCCGACCAGGATCTGCACCTTGGCCGTCGTGGCGTTCTTCACGTCGTCGCAGGCCTTGCCGATGAGCTCGATCTGGCTCTGGCTGGCATCGGTGTAGTCCCAGCAACCGTCGGTCGTGCACGTGTCGGTGGCGTCCGCGCGCTTCTTGGGCGAGCTCGACTTGCCATCTGCCGTGAGGTCGACGTTCACGGAGTTGGGATCCACCGTCCCGCTCTCCGGCTGCGGCACTTCGTACACGCACCCGAGCGCCTTGCCGCGGATCTTGTCCACCACGTCGGCCAGCGCCTGGGCGTTGAAGGCGCCGGTGGTCATGTCGAAGTGGCAGGGAGTGGTCGGGTCGGCGCCCGTCTTGGAGAACACGCCGTCGCAGCCCGCCGGCACTTCCTTGGTCGCACCCGCGTAGGCGTAGGCGCTGAGTGCCAGGCGCATGTGGTAGGGCGCCGTCGCGTAGGCACCCTGGGTCTGTCCGGTGCTGTCCGAGCCCGGTACACCGATGATGAACGTGGTCACGGGCTTTTTCGGATCCGTGTACGCGGCGTGCAACAGCTGGATCACGTTCGACGGGTACTCCCAGTCGGGGCATTGCCCGTCGGAATACCCACCGCGCGACGAAAGCGACGTGCAGCTGAAGCCGCCGTCGGAGATGAACACCATCACGCGCTTGCCGTTGATCTTGTAGGCCTGCAACGCCTGGATCGCGGCATTCATGGCGTCGTAGCCCGGGCTCGCGTCGGTGGCGGTTTTGTCCGGGAAATGGCTTGTGAGCCAGTTGTAGATCTGGTGGCGCACGCCGGTCGTCGCGTTCGACTTGTCGGTACCGGCGTCCGCCAGCTGCACCTGGGCCAGCGCCGTGATGCCGCACGAAACGCTGAGACCGAACAAGCACGCCGGGCCCGGTACCTGGGAGGCAGGATAGGCCAGGAGCCCCAACGCCAGGTTGTCGAAGCTGTCCAGATCGATCGCCTGCGCGATGGCCAATTGCGCGGCGCTCCACTTGCCGTTGGTGGACATGCTGGAGCTGCGGTCGAGCACGATCAGCACCGCGGCGGGGGCGTGCTTGGCCTTGTACGTCTGCGCCGCGCAGGCGCCATCCGGCGTGAGCTTGTGGTCGTCGGAGGCGTCCGGCACGGAAAGGTTGCCCCCCGCGCCACCCGTTGCGCTGGCGTCACCGCTGGAACCGCCGCTGCCACCGGAACCCGATGGCGCGCTGCCGCGGGATGCAGCACAACCCCACGCCGCGGCCACGCCCAGGGAGAGCGCGATCGCGGAGCCGCGTAACCAGTGTCGCTTTCCCACCAAGCACCTCTCCAAGCCAGGCGAGCCTTGCGGGCCCGACGTGCGGAAGTGTACCACGATAGGGACATGGCCACGCCCGGGCACGGCGGAGCGGACCCGGCGTTGGCCGTCGACAGCACGACTGCCGCGGCACGCGCCGATGCACCGTCTCCGCGTGCGGGCAGCCCGACCGGCGCGTTCCTGGGCCGCCTGATGCTCGTGCATTTCGTTGCGTGGGCGGTCGGATTCGGATCGGCCGTCGCGCAGATGCCGATCGCGATCTGGGCTCGCCAGAAAGAGCTGCTGCACGCCGGCCCGACGGGCGCAACGGTGGGCCTGGTGAAGGACGCGGCGCACAACCTCGCCCTGTCGCCCACGGAGTCGGCCCAATTGCAGATCGTGCTCGGCTTCATCATGTGGGGCGGCTTGACGATCCTGCTCGCCGTGCACATCGCAGGACTGCCGTGGTGCATTGGCGCCGCGCGCGCGACACGCCGGCCAGAGCTTGCGCCAGCTGCCCGGAAGGGCCTTCGAATCTTCGGTTTCGCGTGCGCAACGATCGGGGTCGTGGTGGTGCTGGCAGGGGTCGCGGGCTGGATCTGGCTGTATACTCTGTGAGGTCGTCATGCTTTTCCTACTCCGCCGCATCGCCCTGATCTCGACCCTGTGCGGCACTGTCGCCGCGTGCGGCACCAGCGGCGACCGCGGGCCGAAGTCGGACGCCGGTAACGGAACGGGCGGCGCCGGCGGCCTGCCCGGCGTGATCCTCGACGGCGGCGGCACCATCCAAGCGCCACCCGACGGCGCGAACCTGTGCCCGAAAGGCGCGTGCAACTACCAGACTCAATCGGGCTGCACCGCAAACCAGTCGTGCCGACCGGACCCCACCACCGGCACCCAGCCCTTGTGCCAGCCCGTCGGTGCGGGCAAGAGCGGCGACCCCTGCACCAGCTGGAACGACTGCGCGCACGGCTACCTATGTGCGGGAGGTGAGTGCCACCAGCTCTGCTGCGGCGGCGACTGGTCGGCCTGCCCGAGCGGCGAGAGCTGCACCCGGCAACTGCTGGTTCAGGTGGCGGGCAAGGACGTCGACTCGGGCGCGTACCTGTGCTTCCCGGTGAACAACTGCGACGTGCTCGACCCCACGAGCTGCCAGTCCGAGCCGGGGCGTTCCTGCCAGATCGTGGACCCGACCGGCAACGTGGCCTGCGCGCCGGAGGGTCAGGCCGGCGTGGGCGCGGCCTGCAGCGAGACCGTGCACTGCTCGGCCGGCTTCTCCTGCGTTGCGAAGACCTGCCGCCGGCTGTGCAAGGCGGTCGCCGGGGGCGGCGAGCCGTCATGCGCATCGGGCGAGGGGACCTGCATCCACTACAATCGCGACCCGGCTCACGTCGGCGAGTGCACCCCGATGTAGCCTGCCGGCCTCATAGCCGGACAGGGGGCGATGTACGCGAATGTGGTTGCCAGACCCCACCTGAAATGGTACGCGCCATTTCAGTTCTGAAACCAGTGCATCGCATACTTGCTATCAAGTGCGCGTACTTGCATGACTTCACGCCCGCTGCCTAGCAGCGTCGCTACTTGGCAACCGGGGGGTAGATGGCGACTCGAGCCTCGAACCCGTCCAGTGCTTCGGACGAGATCCTTTTCCAGAATGACGGCGTTTCGCTGTGCCTGCTGGTCAACCGGCGGGCCCGCACGCTGCGGGTGATCGACTTCCGGTCGGGGCCGAACCCCGCCAAGCGCATCTTCGTGATGAGCCTGGCCCGGCGGGAGGGTGTGGAGCGGGTGGTCACGCTGGTGGAGCGCGACGAGGTGAGCACCTGGTCGCGCCTCGGCTTCCAGCGCGAAGGCAGCATCCCGGGCTTCTACAAGCGCAGCGACGCCTGGATCCTGGGCGCGGTGATCCCGCGCGAGACCGACGATCCGGACGAATCGGGGACCCGTCCCGCGATCGCCGACAAGGGCAACAGCGCGGCGGCCGAGCGCCAGTACCAGGCCATCCGCAAACTGGCGAAGGAACGGGCCGAGCAGCCGCTCCCCAAGGTGAAGGTGCAACCTGCCCGCGAGCCGGACCTGAAGAAGGCCCTGTCCAACGCGGTGCGCAGCGGCCGGGCGCTGACCGGCTTCGAGCCGTTCGGCCGGGACGTGGAACGTCGGGCCTACGCCTGCACGGCCCGCGGCGGGTTCTCGTTGATGACCTCGGTCGAGACGCAAGCCTGCTTCAACAATGCCTTCGTGGAGCTCCTGACGGCGCCGCGCACCCCGAAGGAGGCGGCGCTGACCACGTCGGCCATCCGGCAGCTGTGCGACGAGCTGTTCGAGCAGGGCGTGGTGTGCTGTTTCTCGCTCACGCCGGTGGACGATCTCGAGCTGGGGGCGGCCTTCGTGATGAACGGCTTCCGCCGGACGGGGCTGCTCGGCCAGCACCTGCTGGTGAAGGGCGAGCGCAGCGACGCTTTCCTGTGGTCGCGGAAGCTGGCATTGCCGACCGACGGCTGACAGAGTCGGGCGGTGTTCCGCGCACGCTCTACGACGCTGGCGGCTGCTGCAGTCGTCGCCCTGTCCTCCGTTCCCACGCGGGCAGCTGCACGGGCCGTCGTCGCCTCCGCGGCGGCGGGCAGCGGTCAGCCCGCCCTTTCGGTCGGCTTCGACGGCACCGGCAAGCTTTTGGCCAACGTGTGCGCGTCGAAGCCCTGCTCGCTCGCGGGCGGGCAGAAGCTCTCGTTCCCGGCGGCGGCCCAGGCTCTGGTAGCGCACGGTCGGCTGTCGGTGGTGCCGCTCGGCGCGGGACGGCACGCGATCGTCGTCAGCGTTCCCGACAAGGCCCATGAGCGGAGCTGGGAAGCAGTCGTGGTCGCGCCGCTCGGTGGGCAGAAGCCGGACATCGTCTTCCAGGGCTGGACGGGCCTGGTGGAAGGACAGTACGGCCTGCGCCACGGCCCGATGGTGATCGTCTCGAAGCCGGCGCGGGACGGGTCGCGGCGCGTCGTCATCGGACAGCAGCGCGAGGACATGCAGCTGTGCGGGAGGCCCGCTGTGCTGGCACCGGAGCTGCTCTTCTCCCAGGACCTCGCGCTGCACCCCGCAAAGGTGCAGCGGCTGAGCCAGGACGAGCGCGACCGGGCGGAGAGGGTGACCGCAAAGCGCGTCGAGGGCGACGACGGCAAGGCGTACCCGCTGCTGCGCGCGGTGGCCGCGACCAGCGCCGTGGGAGAGCCCGCGGCGCTCACCGACGGCGATCCCGAGACGACCTGGGCGGAGAACCGCGGCGGTGACGGCCGCGGCGAGTTCGTGCTGATGAACGCGCCGGGAAACCTGCCCATCACCGGGCTCGACGTGATCCTCCGCCCCGCGAAGAGCGCGCCCGAGCACGGCGTGGCGCCGCGCGATTTCTGGATCGCCACCAACAAGCGGCTCCTGCACGTCATGATGCCGGAGGACGCCTGGCAGCATCCCGGGGCGCGCTACCGCATCACGCTCGAAAAGCCCCTGCACACGGACTGCGTGGCACTCGTGACGGGCGGCGCCTACGGCGCAAAGCGCGACTCGCGCGTCAGCTTCGCCGAGCTGGAAGCACGCACCGAGTTCGACGCGAGCAAGCTCGAGGGGCTGGTCGGCGCGCTCGCCGGCGGCGGCCAGCGCGCCGTGGCGGCGGGCTCGGTACTCGGCGCGCTCGGCGGCCCGGCCTTCGACGCGGTGTCGAAGCGCTTCGGCTCGCTCGACGAGGGAGGCCGGCGCGTAGCGCTCGACGTGATCGATCACGCGCCGTGCGACAAGAGCGTACCAGTGTACCTCCAGGCGCTGCTCAGCCCCTACCGCGCGCATCGCATCCACGCGCGCGATCACATCCGGCAGTGCGGCAAGAAGAGCGCGCCAATCCTGGAAAAGGCGATACAGAGCGGACCGCCGCGCGCGCGTCCGCTGATCGCCGGCGAGCTCGCGCTGGTCGCCCCCGGCCGGGCGGTGCGCGTCATCGTTCCGCTGCTCGACTCGAAGAGCAGCGTCGAGCGCCGGCTGCTGCGCACCACGTTGGCGCACGCCTCCGATTCGCGGAAGGCGACCGCGGCGGTGCGCGACATGCTGCGCAACGACCAGCTACCCGAGGTCGCTGCGATCGATCTGCTGCGCTCGCTGGGCAACCGCTTGAGCGCGTATGAGCCCGAAGCGTCGAAGCAGTTCGCGAGGCTGGCGCGCCCAGGAGCGTCGTTCCGCACGCGCTACCTGCTGCTGGAGCCGGCAGCCGTGCTGGCCCGGAGCGACCCGACGGCCACCGCGTTCCTGAAGCAGGCGTTGGCTCGCGATCCGGACGCGCACGTCCGCGCACAGGCGGCGCGCGTGATCGATCGGGCCACGGCATTCCGTCAGGAGCTTCTGCACGCCCTCGCCGACAGCGGCGTGCGCGTGCGGGAGGCCGCGGTACAGACGCTCGGCGCGGGGCGCGCCAGCTTCGCCGCGCAGGCGCTCGCCCGGCGGCTGGACGAGGATCGCTGGCCGCTGGTGCGGGCCGCAGCGGCCGACGCGCTGGGCAGGATGGGACCCGACCCGGCCGTCGACAAGGCGCTCGACGACGCGCTGGACGACTCGTCCAAGGCGGTGCGCGCACCGGTGATCCGCGCCCTGGGCGCGCGCCGTGCCCGTGCCTACGCCGAGGATGTCCGGGACGAGCTGGACAAGAAGGACGAAGCGGTGGAAGTGCGCATGCAGGCCGCCCGAGCGCTGGGGATGATGTGCGATCAGGGTTCGCTGGACGCTCTGACGAGCTACGCGCAGAAGGCTGGCGACCGGCTCGCGTCCGCGGATCTGCAATCGATCGGCTCGGCCGCCATCGTGGCCCTTGGCCGCCTCCACCCGCCGGATCTCGCCCAGCGCCTCGCCCCGCTCATGAAGCCGCAAGGCGCCGCGTGGCGCCCGCTTCGCTGCGCGCGCGGCGCTGGAAAAGCGCGGCGCCTGCGGCGCGCGGCGCTAGGCCCGACAGCCCACTGTTGCCGCCCTGCGTCGCCTCCTATAGTAGCCGGCCATGATCGAGCCGTGGACGCTGGTAACGGGAGCTTCCGGATTCGTGGGGTCGCGCCTGGTGAGGGCGCTGGTGGATCGGGGCGAGCGCGTGAAGGGGTTCGTGCGCGCCGGCTCCAGCCTCAAGCAGCTGGAGGGGCTACCGGAAGATCGCTTCCAGCTCGCGTTCGGCGACATCACCGTGATGCACACCGTCTACCGGGCACTCTCGAGGTGCGACCGGATGTACCACGTCGCGAGCAACTTCAAGATGTGGGACTCGAACCCCGACAACATCCTGAAGCCCGCCATCGAAGGCACGCGCGCCACGCTGGAGGCAGCGAAGAAGCGCAAGCTCTCGAAGGTCGTGGTCACGAGCAGCGTCGCGGCGCTGGGCGCGGAGCCGAAGCCCGAGCCCATGGACGAGACGCACGAGTTCAACCTGAAGGACCCGGAGACGTACATCCGCTCCAAGCACGAGGCCGAACAGGTCGCGCACGAGTTCGCCGCCGAGGGCATGCCCCTGGTTGTCGTGCTGCCGAGCGGCATCGTGGGCCCCGGCGACTGGAAGCCGACGCCGACGGGCGCGAGCATCATCCAGTACCTGAAGCTGTCGCCGGCCATGCGCGCGCCGGTCACCGAGGGCGGGCTCAACTTCGTGGACGTGGACGACGTGGTGCAGGGCCACATGCTCGCGATGGACAAGGGCACCGCCGGCGAGCGCTACATCCTGGGCGGCGAGAACGTCACCTTCGAGCAGATGTTCGCGACGCTCAGCGAGCTGACCGGCCTGGCGCCTCCCGGCAAGCCGCTGGGGCAGGGGCTGGTGTCGCTGGCCGGGTCGCTGATGGAGCTGAATGCGAGCCTGGGCGGCGGCGAGCCGATGCTCACGCGGCGGATGGCACGCGACTACGCCTGTGCCTACGCCTGGGTCACGAGCGAAAAGGCCGAAAGCGAGCTCGGCTACACGCACCGCCCGGCGCGCGAGGCACTGGCGCGCTCGGTGCGCTGGTACCTCGAGAAGGGCTACGTGCCCGACAAGGCCGCGCGCCGCGTGCGGCTGGAGCTCAGGCAGGCGTGAGCGCGGCCACAGCCGTGCGCGACTCGAACGTCTTCGCCGAGCTCTGGCGCGGGCTCCTCATGGGAAGCGTCGCGGCCGGCGTCGCAGCGCTACCGGCGGCCTTCCGTGCGTCCCACGCCGGCGCTTCGTTCGGTGGCTGCTGGATCGCGCTGGCCGGCTCCACGGCGCTCCTGCTCGCCCCGGCGGTGGGTGCGTTCAGGGCGGCGCGGCCGATGCCACGCGCGCTTCCGACGTTGCTGGTGGGACTGCTTTTCGCAACCGGACCCCTCGTGATCTTCGCGCGGCTCTTGAAGGCAACGACGCACTACCGCCCGCTCGGCGGAGCGACGTTCGCGATCGTGGCAACGGGCGTGCTGCTCGGTTGCTTTGCGCTGAGCGGACGACTGGTAGCGGCGTCGCGTTCGGGCTCGCGGCGCCGTGTGGCCCAGCGGCTGCTGGTCGTTCTCGCCGCTGCTTCCGCGTTGATCGGGCTCGCCCTGGCGGCGCCCGCCGTGGCAGCCGGCGGCCTGCGCGCGGGGGTCCTCGACGGCGCGCTCGCCGTCGCGCTAGGGCTCGCGGCGGCGCTACCCGGCGCGTCGGAATGGCTGCCCGCGCCGCGCGCGAGGCTCGCCGGTCCCATCGTGTGGCTGGTGCTGGTGCTTGCTGGCGCGAGCGTGCTGCATTTCGCGCCGGCGATCCGCGCCGCATGCTCGGCTCGCTCACCGGTGCTGCTGGGCCTTGCTGGCTGGCTCGGCTGATCGGCCGGGCATAATCGGCGCCGTCCGCTGGTTTCAAGGGTGGTTTGACCGGGGCAAAGCCGGTGACTAGGTTTCCTGTCATCAGGTGGGTCCTGGTTGCCGGGCGGCGCTAGCTCAAAGACAACGCCGCCTGCCCTGGAAACCAGGAAACAAGGAGCTGACATGTATCCCCAGCAGTATTCGTCCCAGCAGCAGGCCTACGCAGGCAGCTACGCCCAGGCGGGGCCGGCCAAGCTCGCATTCCTACGCAAGGTCTATGCGCTGTTCACGACCAGCGTCGTGGCAGCGGCAGCAGGCGCCATGTTCGCGCTGTATGCGGGCGCGGGCTCGTCGGCAGCCACGGTGCAGCTCTCGGACGGCACGGTGCGCACGATCCCACCGCTGGTCGCCATGCTCTCGGGCGGCGGCTTCATCACCTGGATCATCATCATGGCGGTGCTCTTCGGCGCGTTCTACGGCGCCAGCGCCGTGAGCCGGACGCCGGGCGTGAACCTGGTGGCGCTGCACGGCGCCGCGTTCATCAGCGGCGTTTTCGTCGCCCCGATGATCTTCTTCGCTCTGCTCATGGCCTCGCAGGGACAGACGCTCGTGGCTTCGCCAGTGCGCGACGCGTTCCTGCTCTCGTCCGTCGGCTTCGCAGGCCTGAGCGCGTACACGCTCGTTTCGAAGAAGGACTTTTCGTACCTGCGCGGGTTCCTGTCGATGGGCTTCTTCGTCGTACTTGGCGGGCTCGTTCTGGGCTTGTTCCTGCACAGCAGCGTGTTCGCCCTCGCCATCGACAGCGTGGCCGTGCTGCTGTTCGGCGGCTTCATCCTGTACGACACGTCGAAGATCCTTCGCTCGGGCAACGACAATCCGGTTGGCGCGGCGATCCTCCTCTACCTGGACTTCTTCAACCTGTTCATCTTCCTGCTCAGCATCCTGAGCAGCCGCCGCAACTAGCCGCACCTACATCCTGCCCGCCCGCCCCCGCCGGAATCCTCCGCCGGGGGCTCGTGGCGTTGTGCTCGTCTATCGGACCTCTGTAAGTGCGTGTCGCACACGGGCCCCGGCCGGCGCCGTGCGTTGACGCAAGCTGGGTTCATTCCTAGATTTGAACCTTCGCCCGGCCGGTCTGGCGCGGGCGGTGGAGCAGCTCACGGTGGGCCGCTCCCGGCCCGAACGAGAAGCGATGCGTATTGGTCCCGGTGAGCCGCTCCGCAGCCGACCCGGCGTCGGGCGTCGCGTTGTGCGGCAAGGGCCGGGGCGTCACGCGGCTCTCCCGAAGGCGCTGCGAGCGGCCAGCACCTCCGCGGTCGCGCCGAGTGCGCGACGCGGGCTGCGCCGCACACTCGCCCTGCTGATGATCGTCGGGCTCATGCTTCTGAGCGCGATGGGCTGGGCGCAGCTGCCCGCGGCGGGGTCGGTCGCTGTAGCGCCTCCGCCGGCGCCTCCCGCCGCAACCGTGCGTACCGGCACGACGTCCATCGAGAGCGCGCCCGCCAAGGGCGCCCCCAAGGCCGCGCACACGCCTCCGGAAGACGCACCGCGACTGAGCGGCGAGTTGCCGCGCGTGCCGCACGCTCCATCCAGCTACAACACGTACGACGGCGGCTGGATCCACTTCGCCTATCCGCCGTCGGTGCGCGAGCGCGTGCAGCCGCTGATCGCGAAGGCCGACCAGGCCCGCGCCCAGCTCACGGCGCGGCTGGGCGAGGCGGTGCTCGACCACGTGAGCGTGTACGTGGCGCGCACGCCGGGCGAGATGGCCACTCTGGCTCCTGACGGCGCGCCCTTCCCGAAATACGCGGCGGGCGTCGCCTACGGACAGATCGGCCTGGTGCTGCTCAGCATCAACCCGGTGCACCCGAACGACAATCACGACCTGGGCGAGATCTTCCGCCACGAGCTGGCGCATGTGGCGCTGCACGACGCGGTGAACGGGCAGCCCGTGCCGCGCTGGTTCAACGAGGGCTTCGCGGTGTTCGCTTCGGGCGAGAGCTCGTTCGTTCGCCTGCACACGCTGTGGACCGCCACGCTCGCCAACAACCTGATCCCGCTGAGAAAGCTCGATCGCACCTTCCCGGCGAACGAGGTCGACGCCTCGGTGGCCTATGCCGAGTCGGCGGACGTCGTACGCTACCTGCTCCGGCAGCAGGACCACCATCGCTTCGTGGCGATGATCCAGCGCATGAAGAACGGCGAGCGCTTCCAGCCCGCGATGGAAAACGCGTACGACACCGACATCGCCAATCTCGAGTACGACTGGAGACAGGACGTCGCCAAGCGCTACACGTTCTGGCCGGTGTTCTTCAGCGGGGGCGCGATCTGGATGGGCGTGGTGGGGCTGGTGATCTGGAGCTGGAAGCGCCGCCGCCGCCGCGACAAGGCCACGCTCGAGCGTTGGGCGAAGGAAGAGGCGGCCGAGGACGACCTCAAGCGCCGTATCGCCCTCGCCAACCAGGAGAACGCGCGCGTGCACATCGTCCTGGCCCGCCACAGCCAGCGCTCGAGCTCGCCCGACATGCGTCCCTCCTCGCCCGACTCCGCCGTGCCCAAGGTCGAGCACGACGGCCAGTGGCACACGCTGCACTGACGGGCGAACCTGTCCGGGCCCCGCGAGCACGCGCAGGCCCGGCCGACGCGAAGCGCGCCGCGCAGCGTTGCCCGCCCCACGTGGGCAGCGCTACCGCCGCACCTGTTCGCGCACGACGCGCAGGCGCTTCGTCTTGTCGCCGCGCGCCAGGTCGATGAGAACGTCGCTGCCGACGGGGCCGCTCAAGCGAATGCGGGCGTCGCGCATGGATTCGGGGCGGGACGCCGTCCACGGCCGTGATCACGTCGCCCGCACGGAGGCCGGCGTGCTCGGCTTCGCTGGCGTCCGCAACCTGGACGATGACGACCTCGAGCGATTCGCCCGCCCCGCGCGCGCCCAGCGTCACGGCAATGCTGCCGCCGCTCGCCGGCTCGTCGTCATCCGCACCCGGGGAAAGCCGGATGGTAACGCCGGTGGTCGGCCGCTCGGGATCGACCTGCACGCCCCGCGCGCGGCCGCGCCCCACGTCAGCGGCGTACGCTCCCAGATCGACCTTGCCAGGATCGACGCCTTCCAGCTTGAAGTGCCCGTGCGTGTCGCTGACCGCCATGCCCGGCGGAAGCGCCCCCGCCGGCAAGTAGGCGGGCGCGACGCCGACCGCGACGCGCGCTCCAGCAACAGGCTGGCCCTTGGCATCGACGACCGTTCCCTCCACGGTAGCCGGCGGCGAGAGATCGACGCCCGGCAGCTCGAAGGGGCGATCGCTGCGACCTGTCCGCTCGACCTTGGCGTCGATGCTGCGCGTCGCGTACTCGGGGTGGCTCACTACCAGCCGCACCGGACCTGGCGTGACATCGCGAAGGGTGTAGCCACCCTCGCTGTCGGTGAGGGCCGACTTGCGCATACCGTCGGCGACCAGGGTGACACTGGCACCCTGGAGGTACTGATGGCCGCGCACGCCCGTGACGGTTCCGTGCACCAGCACGCCGTGGCTGAGCTTCACGGCGAGCTCGGCGGGCGCCTCGTCGGTCGTGACAGCCGTGCGCGCCCAGCCCGGCGCCTCGACCAGCACGCGCAGCGCAAGGCCCTTGGCATCCGGCACGCTGAGCGACCCGTCGGCGGTGGTGAACAGCGTGCGGCGCAGCGGCGTATCGGGCTCCAGCGACAGCACGGTGACCTGGGCCGCATCGACGGGCTGATCCTCGTCGTCGGTCACCTTGATCTCTACCGCGTCGCGAGGTGCGGGCAGCTGGATCTCGATTTCCTTGTGCTCGCCCTCCTTCACCTTGATGGTCTTCTTCATCACGATGCGCGACAGGTCCTCGGGGCGCGCGAGCGACAGCTGCACCTCGTCGGGCACGGCGGCGAAGGCGAACGTGCCGTCCTCCGCCGTGATCGTGGTCTCCTGGCGCGTGCCCTTGACGGCGGTGAGGTCGACGCGCGCGCCGCCCACGGGCTGGTCGTCATCGTCGATGACGCGGCCTTCGAGGGCGCCGCCGGCGAGCAGCACGATCTTGACCGTCGCCTTGCCGCCGGGCGCGAGCGTGACCGCGTCGCTGACCGCTTCCACGTAGGCCGGGTGACGCACCAGCGCACGCATGCGCCCCGGCGTGACCGGGTGCGCGGTGAAAGTACCGTCGAAGCCTGTGACCCAGGGTGCGATCGCGTTCTCGTCGCTGTCCTTGTCGTCGCCAGCGGCGTTCGCGGTCGACGGCAGGGCCGCGACGCCCCCGACCGGCGGAATCGGCGGAACCGGGCCCGGCATCACCCCCAGCTCGCCCGCCGGGATCAGCGGCACCGGCCCGGGCAGCGCCCACTCGAAATGACGGCGCCGGAACGACATCAGCATGGGCGTCTCGCTCACCGGGAAGCCCTGCATGTCCGTGCCGATGATCTCGATGGTCGCGCCGTCGACGGGATCGCCCTTGGCATCCACGACGCTCCCCTCGAGCGTGGCGCCTTTCAGGAGCGGGATCTGCACAGGACCGTCGAGGGGCTCGGGGACGGGCACGCCGGAGTGTGGAACGAAGTCGTCCGCTCGGGCTGCCAGCATGGCGGGACCGGGCGCGAGCGGACCCAGCGTGACCGTGCCGTCCGCACCGGTGCGCCCGCGAATGGGGAAGGAGCTGATGCCGGATTCGACCAGCACCACGTCGGCGTCAGGGACGACGACGGGATGGTCGCCCGCGCCGTCCGTGACGACCGCGGTGACCACGCGCCCCTCGTACACGCGCAGCACCAGTGTCTGGTGCTGCCCGCGTTCGAGCTCGACGCCGACCAACGTGTCGGACACCAGCTTGCCCTTCTCGGCCTTCAGATCGTACGTGCCCGCGAGCAGCCCGGCGATACGCGCACTGCCCTTGCCATCGGTGGTCGCGCGGCGCGCCGGCCAAAGGTTGGAGCCCGCGATGATGACCGACGCATCGGCGACCGGCGAACCCGTCGTGGTTTCGACGCGTACCTCGAGCGAGCCGAGGCGGCGCAGCGTGATCGTCAGGTCGTTCGTGACATCGGGACGGGTCACCGACTCGTAGCCGCGCGCACTCACCTTGACGACCCAGGGCGCGGCGCCGAGCCGCGTCAGATGCGCGGCGCCGTCGAGCCCGGTGAGCGCGCCGAACGGAAGTGGATCAGCTGCGGTGACGAGCACGGTGGCGCGCGGCAGCGCCTGGCCCTTGTCGTCGCGCACGCTGACCGTCAGCTTGTGGGCCACCGGCAGCGTCACCTCGGCCGTGCGCTCCTCGCCGCCGAGCACGAGTCGCGTCGAGCTGCGGGCACGCCCCGGCGCGTCGGCGACCACCCAGGTCGCACCGCGCGGCAGGTGGTCGACGACGACGCGTCCCGCGGCGTCGGTGCGTCCGCTCCCCGCGAGGTAGTAGCGTCCGCGCTGCTCCCAGAAAATGCGCACTGTCGCCCCCTCGAGCGGCGCCGGGGTGCATCCCGGGGCGGTACCGCCGTCCGCCGCGGGTTTGCAGCGTCCGGACGCGCGCGCTCCAACGCGCACGGTGAGCCGGGCGTCGCGCGCCGACGCGCGGACCGGCGGCGCCGGCGCGGAGGGACCCGGGTTCCACGGCGAGAGCGCCACGTCGGATAGCCCCACCACGAAGGCCAGGCAGGCGATCACCGCTGCGACAACGGTGATCCGGTCAGTGGCCCGGCGTGCGTTCACGTCCGCGACGATAACGCCTGGGCCGGAGAAGCGCTTCCCCACCGGCTTGGTGGCTCCGGGCAAGCGGCGCTAGACTGGCAGGATGCGTGCGATCCTCCGCTCGCGCTTGCTGGGCGTGGCGTCCCTGTCCGCCGCCCTGGCGGGCTGCGGGGCGTCGCCCGAGCACCCGCCGCGCGCGGGCAGCGGCTTCGACGGGGGAAGCAGCGGCGGAGCGTCTTTCGACGCCGGCGGGCGCGACGGGCCGCCCAGTCTCGACGCCGGTGATCTGTGCGGCAACCAGATTATCCCGGCCGTGCAGAGCCGGCCGAATCTCTACTTCGTTCTCGACCGCTCGGGCAGCATGGCCGACCCCCTGCCGGGCAGCATCTACAACAAGTATGTCAACGCGCGCCTTGCGCTCAAGGATCTGCTGCTGGCCGTCGGCCACCGGGTCCAGTACGGCGCGGCTGTGTTCCCCGCCCCCGGCGCGTCGCCGGCGGGTTGTTCAGCGGGAGCCGAGGTCTTTTCCACCCGCGCAGGCGATCCACCGAGCTACGCGGCCCACGGCGAGATAGGTCCCGTGCTGTCCTCGCTCCTGGCGCGGCTTGCAAAGTACTCGCCGGACGGGGGGACGCCCGTGTCCTCGACGCTGGAAGCGCTCGCCCCGACGCTGCTCGGGCTCCAGGGCGACACCTACGTCGTCCTGGCGACCGACGGCGCGCCGAACTGCGACGCGCAGGCGAGCTGCGCTACGGACGAGTGCATGCTCAACCTGGCCGGAACGACGATCGGAACGCAGCAGTGCGACGCCAGCTTCAACTGCTGCGACCCCGCCAATGTGCAGAACGGACAGCTGCAGTGCGTGGACGGACCGGCGAGCATCGCTGCAGTCCAGAAGCTCGCCGCCGCGGGCGTGAAGACCTACGTCATCGGCATGCCCGGCAGCGAGCTTTTCTCGTCCGTGCTCGACAGCCTGGCGGTCGCCGGGGGCGAAGCGCGCCCCGGCTCGCCGCGCTACTACCCCGTCAAGAACACCTCGGACCTGACCGACACGCTAAGGAAAATCGGCGTGGACGTTGCCATCAGCTGCGACATCTCGCTCGATTCGGCGCCGCCCGACCCGAACCTGGTCAACGTCTATTTCGACCAGAGGCTGGTGCCGTCGAGTCCGACCGACGGCTGGGTCTGGACGGACAGCACGTCGATCCAGCTGCGAGGGGCCGCCTGCGACGAGCTCTTGAGTGGCGCAGTGCTGCAGGTGCAGGTCGTCGCCGGATGCCCCACAACCGTCCGGTAGGGGACACGCCGCTCGCGCCTACCAGCAGTGGCGGCTAGCATAGCAGCGTGACCTCCGAGCCGGATATCGACGGGCTGCGCCGGGAGATTGATCGAATCGACCAGCAGCTTCTGGAACTGTTCGCGGCGCGCGTACGCGCCGTGCTCTCGGTCGGCGACTACAAGCGCGCCCGCGGCATCCCGGTCTACGACCCGGAGCGCGAGCGAAGTCTGCTCGACAGCCTGTGCCGCGCCACCGAGCCTCCGCTCGATGCGGACACGGTTCGCCGGCTGTTCGAACGCGTCATCGACGAGTCCCGCCGTATCGAGCAACATCACGTGAACCGGCGCTAGGCGCCGTGTCCGGGGCAGACAGCGGACGCACGGTCCAGAACGGCCGCCTATTTCGCCGGCGCCGCGTCGAAGTCGAAGGTGACCGGGGCGTTCGGGGCTACCTTCTGGCCGAGCGCACCGAGGGTCTTGGCCGCGAGCTTCTCGAACGTTTCGCGTGGCTTGATGTCGTGGGCTTCCAGGCCCACCTCGACGGGCGCCGCAGTCTCGACGTGGACCCCGACGGGCTTGTCGCCGCTGAACTTGAATGTCGCTGCCAGCTTGGCGGTCTTCTTCACCTTGCGCCCGTGCAGGCGGAAGTCGCCCGTCACGGTCAGCGTGATCTTTCTCTCGTTGCCCTTCATGGCGAGCACGTTCTTGTGCGAGGCACTGGCCACCTTGTCGAGCTTGAACTCGACGTAGCGATTCGACTTTCGCATCGCCTCGGGCGCGTCGTCGGAGATCTGCAGCCAGGTCCGCATGTGCTCGTTCTGCCGGTCGTTCTTCGTCTCGTCACCGAACTTGGCGTGATCGGTCTCGCGCTTTGCGTGGTAGAGGGCGAGCTTGTCGAGATCCACCTTGATGAGGCCGTTGCTCCGGGTGATGTCCGACAGGTCGAGATACAAGTCGCCTGAAACCGAGGCCGGCGCCTTGCCGTGGATGCGCTCGATCGGCGCCGCCATCAGGAAGTCGACATTGCTGGACTTCGTCTCGACCTCGAACTTCGCCGAGACCTTGGAGTGCGGCTTGGCGGGAGCCAGCGACGAGGACACCGGCGCCAGATTGCCGGAGGGCTTGTCGTCACATCCGGCGATACCGAGCCCAACCACGGCCGAAAGCCCCACCGCCACCCACTTCATGCTGCCATTCCGCATCGTCTCTCCTCGCTGCTCAGCACGTAGTACGGGCGCCGCGGCACATGGTTTCAGCCCCTCGTTCTGCCCGGGAGCGCGCGTCCTCGAGCCCGGAGCCGGCCTCAGGGAGCCAGAATCGCCGAGCCCCACGGCCCGAGCGTCACGCTGATTTTCCCGCCGTTGACGCTCACGTCGGGTCCCCCCAGACGGTCGTGCAGCGTCGTGCCGTTGGCGAGCGGCAGGCTCGCGGGCAGCGGCACGTCCGTGGTCGACTGCGACGTGTTCTTGCTGAGCGCGACGATCGCGACCTTGTTGTCGGTGGTGACGCGGGCGTACGCCAGGAAGGGGTCGGTCGCGAGCAACGTCTCGTAGTCGCCGCGGCGCAGCGCCACCAACTGCTCGCGCGCCTGTCCGAGCTTCTGCGTGTGGGCCAGCTCCATCTTCTCATTGGCGCTCAGCGAACCGGAGTCGCCCCGCCACATGGCGCGGTTGCCGGGGTCCACGCCGCCCCACTGGCCGTACTCGTCGCCATAGTAGAGCAGCGGCGCACCCGGCAGCGTGAGCAGCCACGACAGCGCGAGCTCCTCGCGCTGGTAGGGCTCGATGTCCGGCGGCGGACCGGCGACGTTGGTCCACTGGTTGCCGGGGATGCTGCCGTCGTAGCCCGGCTGGCCGCGATAGGTGGCGAGGGTGATGAAGCGCGCCGTGTCGTGACTGCCGATGAACGGCGTCATGATGGCGTCCTTCGGGTACTCGCTCAGGCTCGCCTTGGTCCAGAAGTCGGCGTGGATCAGGCCGTGGTCGTCGTTAGCGAAGACGCGGTACGGCACCGAGTGGTAGAGGACGAAGTCGAACTGCCCGTCGAGCTTGTGCGTGCCGATGTACGAGCTGATGGGGTCGTACTGGTTCGAGTTGCACGCAACCGATCCGCAGTCGTTCCAGCCCATCGCGGTCTCGCCGGTGAGGAAGTAGCGCGTGCCAGCCGCCTCGAACTCGTTGTGGATCTTCGTCGAGAGGTTCGTCACCGCAACCTCCTCGACGTGCTTGACCGCGTCCACGCGCAGACCGTCGAGGTCGAAGGTGTCCAGCCACCACACCGCGTCGCTGACGATCTGGTGCGCCGCGTCGGTCACCGTCCAGTTCACGTCGGGCAGGTAGTCGGCGAACAGGCAGGAGAGTCGATGCGAGGTCCAGTCGCAACCCGACGTGCCGCACACGCAACCAGTGCGGAACCAGTCCGGGTGCGCCGAGAAGTACTCGTGCTCCTTGTGCACGTGGTTCACGACGAAGTCCATGAGCACGCGGATGCCGTGCTTGTGCGCTTCGGTCACCATCGCGTGCAGAGCCTTTTCGCCGCCGATGCGCGGATCGACCGCCCGCGCGCGGATCGGCCAGTAGCCGTGATAGCCGGTGACCATGTGCGTGCCGTCCGACGCCAGGTATGGATCCTGGGGATTGGTCTGGTACGGCGTCAGCCACAGCGCCCGCACACCGAGCTTGTCCAGCGTGCCGTCGGCGATCTTGGCGCGCACGCCCTGCAGATCGCCGCCCTTCCAGTCCGTACGCGGGTCCTGCACGCCCGGGGTGGGCGGGGCGTTGTTCGACGGGTCGCCGTCCTTGAAGCGGTCGGTGACGATCATGTAGATGAGCGCGTCCCGCCACTCGAAGGCGTCGGCCTCGACCCAGAACACCAGCCTGAGCGGCTCGGCCACCTTCTTGCCCTTGGTATCGGCGGCTGTAAGCTCGATCGTGTACTTGCCGTCCGAAAGCGTTCCCACGTCGATACCGATGCTGCCCTTCTTCGCGTCGATCGAGAGCGCGGAGGCGTCCACGGGGCTCGTCTTGTCCTGGTAGCGCAGCGTGGCGCTCACGCTCTTCGGGTCGAGCGCGGTGCCGCTGACGGGCGGCACGTAGCTCACCTCTGCCGTGAAATGTCCGGCGCCTGCCGCGCTGCGCTCGGTCTTGTGGGAGTCCACCTTCAGCGAAGGTAGCGTGCAGTCTGGGACCTCGACCGCGGAGTTCTCGGTGCCGTCGACGTACTTGCGGTAGCCCTGCTCCGGGTCGAGCTGCCAGTTGTCACCGTCGAGCACCAGCTTGTAGCCCCAGAAACCAGGCTCGAGCTTCAGCGTGATGTCGTAGCCGCCGCTCGCGTCGGGGCCCTGCATCTCGTCCTGGGTCTTGTCGAAGCTGTTCCACTCGCCGGCCACGGCGACGCTGGCCACGGTGGTTCCCGCAGGCGGCTGGTAGTGGAAGGTCGTCGGGCACAGCACCCCTGACCCGGTGCCACCCGAGCCGGCGAAGCCATGCGGGCCTTGCGGCGGCGCGTCGGATGAACATCCGGCGCCCAAGCCCAGAAGCAGGGCCAGTAGCACGACCACGGTGGACCCCAGCGCGCGGCGCCACGTGGGGAAAGCAAGAGAAGGCACGAAGGCTAGATTACCGCAAACCCGGGCCAGACACCGGCGCCCCGGCGGGGGCCGGAGCGGAGCTCGCCGCCTCCGCTGTCGAGGTTGTGACGACCCCTCGGATTTCCCTTATTGCGGCCTGGATTGTCTCGGAGAGGATCTGGATGATGACTGTTCTTGCCCTACGCCATATCGAGCCCGACCCGCCGGCCGACCGGAACAAGCGCGAAGTATCCGACGACGAAATCGAGCTGCTGCGCGGAGCGCTGGTGATCGCACTGAATGCGATCCCGACAGCGGCTTTCGTCACACGCCACACCGGAGACGTCCTCTTGGCCAACGCCCGGGGCCGGGAGTGGCTCGCGTCCAGCCCGGACGAGCTGACCGGGCTACTCGCGGCAGCCGTGAGCTCCGCCGGACAGCCCGGAGACGATGACGTGTTCCAGGTCTCGCCCATCCGCGCCGGCACGGCAACGCGATCCTATGTCGTTGTCGAGCGCTCCAGCGACAGCGACAGCGAGCGTCGGGTGGCAGCTGCGGCCAATCGCTGGCAGCTCACCCGCGCCGAATCCCGCGTGTTCCGCCGGCTCGCGGGTGGCATCTCGAACAAGGCCATTGCGCGCGATCTCGACTGTTCGGTGCGGACCGTCGAGCTGCACGTCTCGGCGATCCTGAAGAAGGCCCACTCCAGGAGCCGCGCGGAACTGATCGTCAAGCTGTGGGGCCACTCGCTGGACGCTCAGCGAGGCTGACGGTCAGTGGCGGCGTGCCGCGCGCTGCGCCAGGCTTCGGGCGACGTGTCGGTCCAACGCTTGAATGCGCGATGGAACGCGCTGGGATCCGAGTAGCCCAGGAGCCAGGAGAGCTCCGCGATGGCGACGCCCGCTTCGAGGAAGTAGAGGGCCTGCTGTCGGCGCACCTCGTCCAACTGCGCGTGCAGCGACGTGCCCTCCTCCCCGAGGCGGCGCTGCAGCGTGCGGGGGCTCATGTGCAGCTGCTGGGCCAACTGCTCGAGCAACACCCGGCCCTCGGGCAGCTGCTTTCTCAATAGCGCGCGCACCCGGCCGACGACGCTGCTCTCGCCGGGGATCTGCTCGAGCTTGTCGCGGGTATAGCGGTCGAAGAAGCTGCACAGCGCCGCGTTGGCGTCCGGCAGCGGCAACTCGAGCAGACGCGCCGGGAAGCGCACCTCGTCGAACGCGGCACCGAATTCGATCGGCACGCCGAACACGCGCGCGTACTCGGCCGCTTCGGGCGGCTGCTCGTGGCGGAAGCGCACACACTCGAACTCGAGGCCCGGGATGTAGCGCGAGCCGTTGACCACGAAGTCGCAGAACGACATCTGGGCCATCTGCACGTGGGCCGGGCGCGGCGGGCCGTACTGTTCGTACGTCACACGGACGCGCTCGCCCTCGACGAACATCTCGTAGTGCTCGCCCTCGGCCCACATGCGTTGGTAGCGGAAAACCCGGTCGAGCACCGCGCCGAAGGTCGGGCTCGTGATCATGAGGAAGCCGAGCGCGTCCATGTCCTCGAGCTCGAGGCTCGTGGCGAAGTGCAGCCCGAGGCACGCATCGCCCGTGGCTTCGCGAGCCGCTTCGATCCCGTCGTACACGGCCGTCAGCGGGACGCGGCCGTCCGGATCGGCCAGATCAGCCTCGCTCAGCCGGGCGGCTTCCAGCATGACCTCGCGGACGGTGCCGCGCTTCTCCACGTAGTCGACGAACAGCGCGGCCAGCCTCGCCCACGCCGTGGGCCCGGTGGCTGCTCCTCGCTTCGAAACCGACGCCATAAATGACGGGGCGCAGAGTATCAGCCCTTTTGGCATGGATCATCAGTGCCAGCGGCGGGCGGGCGACCTAGGTTGTCGACATGCAGCTGGAAACGAGCCCCCGCGTCGAGAAGGTCCGCGGCTGGGCGCTGGCCGTGGTGGCGCTCTTCGTGGCGCTCGCGGTCGCGGCGCCCGCTTCGGCCGCCAAGTCCATCACGGAGCTGGTCCACCGGGCGGACCACGTCCTCCGCGGCAAGACCACCGCAGCACTCCTGACGATGCACGTGCACACCAAGAGCTACGACCGGACCTACAGCATGGTGTACTGGGGCGACGAGCGGAGCAGCAAGAGCCGTGCTCTGATCAAGGTGCTCGGTCCGGCGCGCTGGCGGGGTCACGGGACGCTCAAGATCGGCGGACGCCTGTCGCTCTATGATCCGTCCAGCGATCGCGTCACGGTGCTGTCGAGCTCGATGCTGGGCGACAACTGGATGGGCAGCCACTTCACCAACGACGACCTGGTGAAGGAAACGGATCTGGCCAAGGACTACGTCGCCCACATGGAAAAGACGTGGGTGGCCAACGCGGACGGGAAACCGGCGCGCTACTACCGCGTCAAGCTCGACCCCACGCCGCGGGCCCCCGTCGCATGGAACCACATCACCGTCCAGCTGTACGAACAGGGCTCGCACGTGATCCCGACTCGCGAGGAATACTACCGCCGCGCCGGCCAGAAGACACCCACACGCACCCTCACCATGAGCGACGTGAAGGACATGGGCGGAAGGCTGGTACCGACGAAGCTCGTGATGCACGTCGCGGCCAAGCCCGGCGAATATACGGAGCTCTCCTACAAGAAGGTCCGCTTCGACGCCAACGTTCCGGCAAGCAAGTTCACCGAACAGGCACTCCGCCAGTAGGGTCGCATGACCAACAGTCTTGGCCTGTTGCTCGCGATTGCGTGGCGCAATCTCGGCCGCAACCGCCGGCGCACGCTGATCGCCGGTGCGGGCATCGCGCTCGGAGTCGGCATGTGCATCGCGAGCTTCGGCGTGATGGACGGCATGAGCACCGACATGGTGCGCTCCATCACGGACGTGCAGCTCGGCCACATCCAGGTGCACGAACCCGGCTTCTCGGCGCGCCCCAAACTGGAGCTCGCGTTCGACAAGGCGACCGGCCGCACTCGCGCCGCCGAGCACACCCGCGGCGTCGAGGCGGTCAGCCCGCGGGTGCTCGGCTGGGCACTCGCCAGCACCCGGCGGCAATCAACCGGCGTCCAGCTCGTGGGAGTCGATCCCGCGCGCGAGGCGAAGCTGACGAAGCTCGATCGGCGTGTCTCGAAGGGGCGCTACCTGCCCCAAGCAGCGACGCCCTGGCCGGCAGCCAGGAAGCTGGACCGGAAGCAGAGAAAGCTCGACCAGCAGCTGACCCAGGGCGAGACCGAGCGGGCTGAAGCCGAGATCGAGGCGCTGGCGGGCGGCGGGGCTACCGACGAGCCCGGCGAGAAGCTCCCCAGCGCGCAGAAGCTCCGGACCAGCACCCAGGAGCTGCTCCAACAGGTGGCGCCGAAACCCGATTCGCCACCTCCGCTCCTGCTGGGCGACAAGCTGGCCCGCAAGCTCCAGGCCAAGCCGGGCACGCGCGTCAGCCTGATGGCGCAGAACCTCGACGGTGATCCGGTGAACGTCGAATTCCGCGTGGTCGGCATCCTGCACACCGGCGACAGGGCGCTCGACAGCGTCCGGGCCGTCGGCAACCTCGCAGACGTGCAGCGACTGCTCGCTCTGGGCGACCGCGCGCACGAGCTGGCGATCCGTCTGCGCGATCCCGCGACCGCGGCGTCCGTGGCCCAGTCCCTGGCGGCGGAACCTGCCTTCAAGGGGCTCGACGTAAAGACGTGGACCGAGCTCCGGCCGGACGTGGTCGCGATGGTGCAGACCAACAGCGTGATGACTGCGGTGATGGTCGCGATCATCTTCGCGATCGCCGCCATCGGCGTGGCAGACGCTATCCTGATGGCGGTGTTCGAGCGGCACCGCGAGCTCGGCATGCTCAAGGCGGTCGGCATGCGCCCAGCGTCCATCGTGCTGATGGTGACGACCGAGACCTTCCTGCTCGGGCTGGGCGCCTCGCTGGCGGGGCTCCTCCTGGGCGTCGGCATCGACCTGTACATCGGGCACTACGGCATCCCACTCGGCGGCTTGAGCAGCACCACCCTGGCCGGCGCAACCATTCCGCCGGTGCTGCACGCGACCATTACAGCGGAGGGCGTGCTTCTGCCGCTGGTCATGATGGTGTTGATGGCGCTCCTGGCGGCGCTCTGGCCAGCCTTCGTCGCGGCGCGCACGCAGCCCGTCGTTGCCATGAGGGAGCGGTAGAAAGATGGTCTTCCGGCTGGCTTTCAGGAACTCGCTCAGGAACCGGCGCCGCACGCTGCTCACCGCCATCGCGATCTCGCTGTCCTTCGCGCTGCTGCTCGTCTTCCTCGGAATCGGCGACGGCGTGCACGAGAAGATGGCCGAGATCGGCGTCAGCATGGGCCTGGGCGACGTGGTGGTGCACGCCGAGGGCTACAGCGACGACCCCACCCTCGATCGCCTGGTAGAGAACCCCGACGCGATCGAAAAGGCGATGCTCGGCGTGCCGGGAGTGCTGCACGTCGCCCCCCGCCTGCGCACGGATGCGTTGCTCACCGCCGGCGCTACCAGCGTCGGCGTCGCGCTTTCCGGCGTGGACCCGGCCGTCGAACGCCAGGTCTCGAAGATCGACACTCCGGAAGCGATGATCGCCGGTCGCGCCCTCGCGCCCCGGAAGGGCCCACGCCCGAGAAGCGCCCTGCCGCCCGTCGTGATCGGCAAACAACTGGCCCACACGCTGGGCGTAGAAGTCGGCGATCGCGTCACGCTCACGCTGCGCCCGGCGGGCGGAGGCGACACGCGGAGCGGCGCCTACGAGGTGCACGGCATCTTCTCCACCGGCGTCCAGGAGTTCGATGCATTCTGGGCCGAAGTGCCGCTTCCGGACGCCCAGCGGCTCGCCGCGGCGGGGCACGGCGTCACCATGCTGGCCGCAATCCTCGGCAATATCTCGGACACGCCGCAGGCGACCGCGCGGATCGAGAAGGCACTTTCAGGAAACAACGTGGAAGTGCTGCCATGGATGAAGGCGGCTCCCGACCTCTACGCTTTCATCGTCGTCGACGAAGGCGGCCTGTACGTGATGATGGCGATCGTGTTCGTGGTCGTGGCGGCCGGCATCCTGAACACGCTGTTGATGAGCGTGATGGAGCGCACGCGGGAGTTCGGGGTGATGCTGGCGCTCGGCACCACTCCGGGGCGCATCCTGGCTGTCGTGATGAGCGAAGCGTTCCTGCTCGGGCTCTTCGCCACCGCAGTGGGGTTGGGGCTGGGGCTGCTCGGCAACCACCACTTCGCGACCGTTGGCATCGACATCCAGCAGTGGATGGGCTCGGGCTCCGAGATGGGCGGCATCATGCTGCCGAAGCACCTCTACGCACACCTTTACCTGTCGAAAATCCTCTGGAGCTCCGGCATCATCCTCGGGCTGGTGATGCTTGGAGCGGTGTACCCCGCGCTGCGCGCAGCGCGGCTACAGCCCGTGGAGGCGATCCGCCATGAGTGAAGAATCCCTGGCCGTGGAAGCGAAAGGCCTCCAGAAGGTCTACACGCAGGGGCACGTGGAGGTGCACGCGCTGGGCGGCGTCGATCTCGGGATCGAACCGGGCGAGTTCACGGCGCTGGCAGGACCCTCGGGCTCCGGCAAGACCACGCTTCTCAACCTGATCGGCGCGCTGGACCGGCCGAGCGGCGGCAGCATCAAGGTCGGAGGACAGGATCTCGCCGCGCTGAGCGCCGCGGAGCTGGCGCGCCTGCGTCGCGACCACATCGGCTTCGTGTTCCAGGCCTACAACCTGCTGCCGGTGCTCTCGGCGCTGGAGAACGCCGAGCTGGTGCTGGAGCTGCAGGGCATGCCGCGCGCCGAGTGCCGGAAGAAGGCCGTCGAGATGCTGGAGGCGGTCGGTCTCGGCGAGATGCTACACCGTCGCCCCGGCGAGCTGTCCGGCGGGCAGCAGCAACGGGTCGCCGTCGCGCGTGCGATCGCCGCAGCGCGCACGCTGGTGCTCGCCGACGAACCGACGGCGAACCTCGACTCGAAGAGCGCCGAGTCGCTGCTCGACATCATGGTGGAGCTGAACCAGAGCCACCACCTGACGTTCCTGTTCAGCACGCACGACCCGCGCGTCATGGCCCGTGCACGCCGCGTCATCCATCTCGAGGACGGGCGCATCGTGGACGAACAGCACGCGTGATGCGCTCTGCCCTGCTCATCCTCGCGCTGTTGCTGCTCGCGGCGCCGGCTCGCGCCTTCGTGGTGAGCGAGGATCCGTTCGAGGGCAACTCCTTCACGGTGGGCGGCGCGGTGCGCAGCTACAATCTGGTGCTCAGGGGCGGGCCACTGGACAACCCGCTCGCACCGAAGGATTACAATCCGGCCTCGCTCTCGATCGTGGCCGTGCGCCCCAAGCTGGAGCTGAAGCGCGCGAAGTTCGACTTCACCGTCCACGACGAGCTGGTCTCCACCGCCAGCACACTGCCCACCGCGCTCGTCGGCAGTGCGCTCTCGATCGGGCAGGGCGCCGAGACACCCTCGTGGCTGCCGTTGCAGTGGACCGCCGTCGATCGCGCAAGCTACAAGCTCCGCGATCGCGTCGACTGGCTCTACGTGGGCTACACGCTCGGCGACTTCAGCCTCAAGATCGGCCGCCAGCCCGTCAGCATCGGCCGCGGGCAGATCTGGACTCCGGAGGATCTGCTCGCTCCCTTTTCGCCCCTGCAGATCAACACCGAGTACAAGCCCGGCGTCGACGCGGCACGCGTCGACTGGACGATCTCCGATCGCGCGACGCTGCTCGTGGTCGGTTCGCTCGGTGCACGGAATTCCGGGCACGACTTCCAGGTGAAGAAGGACGGCTCGGCCGCGCTTACGCGGTTCGAGCTATCGCTCGACAAGCTGCGCCTCGGCGCCCTTGCCGGGATGGTGCGCGGCGACGCGGTGGGCGGCATCGACCTATTCGTCGACCTCGGTCACCAGAGCGATCTGCACGGTTCCGGCACCGTGACCTACGTGCCCGACCGCTCGCGCCGCCGCTACGGTCGTGCGGCCTTCAACCGCGCGGTGCTCGGCACCACTACGCAACCGGTGAAGAAGCTTCTGCTGACCGCCGAGATGTACTTCAACGGCTCGGGCGCGCCCAGGCCTTCCGATTACCTCGCGGAGTTTTCCAGCCCGCGCTTCGCGGTCGGCGAGGAGTACAACGTGGGACGGCTGTACGCGGGCATCGCCGCCGACTGGGAAGTGCACCCGCTGCTGCACGCGCTGGCGAGCGCGATCGTGAACCTCGAGGACCCTAGCGCGCTCCTCGCGCCCGAGCTCGACTACAACATCGCCCAGAACGCCCTGCTCGTCGCGGGCGCGTTCATCCCTGTCGGCAGATCAGCGCGATACACAGGCTTCAGCCCGACCCCGCGGAGCGAGTTCGGGCTGTACCCGGAGATGTACCACCTGGACGCGAAGCTCTATTTCTGAGCCCAGCACGTTACGGACACTGGTCGGTCGTCGGACAGTCCGACTGCCCCACGGTCGGACAGCACACCCAGACGCAATCCGCGGTACCGCTGGTCGTCTCCTTCGTGCTGCTCATTGCCGACTGGCCGCTGCCCGTCACCGTGCCCGGATCCCCGTTGCCGCTGTCACCGTCGGTGTCGTGCCAGGGAGTGGAGCCCAACTCGAAGCCCGACAGCGCGGTCGCGGAGAGATCGACCGGGCCGGCCGGCACGCACACCGTCTGCTCCGCCGCCGACTTGGCGGTCCCGCTCCCCACGGAAACGGAGCACCAGCTCAGGTAGTTCTTCACGGTGAGCGCCACGGGCGTGCTGCCACCACAACCGCTGCTGCCGCCGGCGCCGCCCGTCGAGCCGCCGCTGCCGCCGGCGCCGCCCATCGAGCCGCCGGTGCCACCTGTGGACCCGCCGTCGGTCCCGGCACTGCCGCCGGTCGAGCCGCCGGTTCCGCCCATGGAACCGCCGGTTCCGCCCATGGAACCGCCGCTGCCGCCGGTCGAACCGCCGGTTCCGGCGCTGCCGCCCGTCGAACCGCCGCTGCCCCCGCCGCCGTTGTTCGAGTCGCTGCTGCAACCGGTGGTCGCTGCAAGCGCCAGTGTCAGACCAAGGAAAGTCGTCGTTACCAAGCCACTGAAGGATTTCATGCGGACTACCCTTATCTGCCAATTGACCGCCGTCAATTGTCGGGGGTGCCTGCTCAACCTGCGCACCCGGCCCGCGGGCCGCTCTCCAGCCGTTCGCCGCCGGCGAATCCGGAAACCGGACGTACCCGCGCGGAGTAGCATCGCGGCCATGCGCTCGTTTTCTCTCGCGGTCCTGGCCGGGCTGGCCGTGGCCTGCTCCGGACACCCCGCCCCTCCTCCCGCCTCGCCTGCCCCTGCGCCCCCCGCTGCAGCGCCGGCGGCGGTCGCCTCGACATCATCGGCACCCGCCCCCGCTCCAGCCATCAAGATCCCGGATCCTATCCGGCGAGCGGTGGACGCTCCGGACCGCATCGCAGCCGATCGCGCGCTGGATGCAGGAAGACACCCGGCCGAGTACCTCGCCTTCTTCCAGATCAAACCCGGGATGCACGTGGCGGAGCTGGGCGCCGGCGGCGGCTACACCAGCGAGCTGCTCGCGCGCGTCGTAGGCCCGAAGGGCAAGGTCTACGGGCAGAACTCGCCGTTCATCCTCGAGCACTTCGCGGAAAAGCCGTGGAGCGAGCGCTTGAAGAAACCGATCAACGCCAACATCGTGCGCGTCGACCGCGAGTTCGACAGCCCGCTGCCCGACGACGTGCAGCATCTCGACGCGGTGCTGATGGTGCTCTTCTACCACGACACGGTCTGGATGAAGACGGACCGCGCCAAGATGAACCTGGCCGTGTTCCGTGCCCTGAAGAAGGGCGGCGTGTTCGGCATCGTCGACCACGCTGCCGCGCCCGGCCACGGCGTCGACGACGCGAAGACGCTGCATCGCATCGAGGAGAGCGTCGTCAAGCGCGAGGTCGAAGCAGCGGGCTTCAAGCTCGATGCCGAAGCCGACTTCCTGAAGAACCCCGACGACCACCACGACTGGAGCGCCTCTCCCGGCGCAGCAGGCAAGCGCCGCGGGACCACCGATCGATTCGTGCTGCGCTTCGTGAAACCCACGGACTGAGCCCGCGCGAAAGCCTGCGGCGGTCCGCGACCGGCGTTGTCGCCAGGGCACAGATCGATTTCTCTGCTAGCTCTTTGTGCCATGGCAAGAACAGTCGATCTGAACCGGATCGCGGTCGCAGTCGAGGTCATGGAACGCGGAAGCTTCACGGCCGCTGCCAAGGCGCTGGGCATGCCGAAGTCCTCGGTGAGCCGCGGCGTGTCAGCCCTCGAGCAGGAGCTCGGCGTCACGTTGCTGAAGCGGACGACGCGCAAGCTCGCGCTGACCGAGGAGGGACGACAATGGTTCGAGCGCGCGCGGGGTGCGATTGCGGAGCTGGAACAGGCCAGCGCCTGTCTGAGCAATCGCGAACGCGATCCCCACGGCGTCGTGCGCGTGACGGCGCCGCCCGACGCCGGCCCCATGCTGCTGGACGCGCTGGCCAACTTCCACCCCCTCTACCCGGAGGTCCATGTGGAACTCGTGCTCACGGCGCGCCGCCTGGATCTAGTCGGAGAAGGAATCGACCTGGCGCTCCGGGCCGGGCGCCTGGAGGATTCGACGCTGATGGCGCGAAAGCTCTTTGCCACGGACATGGGGCTCTACGCCTCCCCGGAGTACCTCGAGCGGCGCGGGCGGCCGCGCACGGTGGCCGATCTCGCGCGTCACGACTGCGTACCGTTCCGGGCAAGGGAGGGCCGCGGAGTCTGGCGGCTTTCCGGGCCGCGCGGGCAAACCACCAAGGTAGAGGTGACCGGCTTCATCAGTGTCCACGACGTCGGCTTCGTCGTGGATGCGTGCCTGGCCGGCATGGGTATCGGTCTGGGCCCGGTTCACCGCTGTGAAGTGCTCGTGCAACAAGGACGCCTCGAACGAGTGCTGCCGGGCTGGCGCCTGACCGGCAGCGGGCTGTACCTTCTTCACGCGGCCAGCGCATTCTTGCCGCGGCGCGTGGAGGTGCTGCGCGACTATCTCGTCGAGAGGCTCGCCGTGACGAACGAGCTGTCTCCGCGCGGCAGGCGGACTAGTCCTCGCCGATGATCGTCACCATCACCTGACGCGACGCTCGCGGTCCGTCGAAATCGCAGAGAAACACGTTCTGCCAGGTCGACAGCAGAAGGCGACCTTCGCGGATGGGGATGGTCTCGCCCGGTCCGACGATGCCGGCCTGGATGTGCGCGTCGCCGTTGTTGTCGACGCGGTCATGGCGCCAGCGTCCAGGAGGCGCGAGCTCCGAAAGACAATCGAGCACGTCGAGCCGGATGTTCGGGTCGTCGTTTTCCTGGATCATGAGCGCGGCGGTGGCACCCATCGCGTACAGGGAGCAGAGACCGTTCTGCACGCCCGACCGTTGGACCTCCGTGCGCGCCTCGCGGGTGATGTCGACCAGTTCGCGGGCCGCGCGGGTCCGCGTCTCGATGACGCCGGTGTAGAGCTTCATACGAGAACGATACCGAACTCCTCGCGGATGTCCTCGAGCGAGGTATCCAGATACGCGTCGCTCCCGAAGAAGGGCCAGCGCTTCTTCATGTTCCGGGCGTTCATGAACACCTCGAAAAGCCGCGGGCTGCTCTTGATGGACTCGAGCAGCGTCCGCACGAAGCCGAGCTCCTCGAACAGCTGCTTGACCTCCGGCGACTTCAGGTAGTCGAAGTAGACCTTCACGTCGATGTCGGAGCCGAAAATGGTCCAGGTGTCGACGAAGCCCTCGTCCGCCATGTTCGTATCGCAACCGAACACCACGTGGCAGCAATCATGGTGTCGGAACAGCTCCTTGACTTTTTCCGAGTGCATCTTGTTCTCGGTCAAAAGCCCGGGGATGGTGGAATGGAACTCCTCCTCCCCCTCCCGCAGGGTCATCGTCGTGTCCGGATGCATGTAGCCGTGCTTGACTTCCCCGGGAGCGCGCTGCACCAGCTTGTGGTGGAGCCAGCGAACGCCGTACAGGGTGCCCACGCCGAGGCCGACCACGGCGCCAAAGCCAGTGACGATGCCGAGACCGGCGCCCACGGCGGCCAGCCCGGTGGTGATGCCCGCTGCGCTGAGCCACGCCGCCGAGGTGAGCGCCACTGCGCCGACAGGAATGCCGAGCGCGGCGAGCTTGCCGGCGAGTGCCTCGGCACGGGCCTTGGCCGCATGCTGGTCCGCTCCGGGTCGCGCAGCGTCGCGCGCGACCGTGACGTATTCCTCGAGCAGCCTGGCCTTGTCGTCGTCGATGCGCAGGGCCTTGGCAATGCCCTGGAGCATCTCGCGCTCCTGCTTCACGACGGTGTCATCGGCGTACGCAAGCAGCAGACAATCCGTGTACAGCGTGAAGCGCAGATCGGAAGCAGCCAGCCGCGTCATAGCGCGTTGGGCAGCGACGCCGTTCCGGCTCTCGGCGGTAACCACGACCTTCTGCGTCTCGCCATCAGGCAAGCCGAGCTCCTTGCAGAGGGACTTGATCCTGTCGAGCTCGGCCGGCGCGACGACGTCGTCGGCCGCCGCCATCGACCCGACGACAGTCGCGTAGGCGACGCGCTCGGCAAGCGGGATGTTGCGGGCATCGTGTTCGTGACTGGTCACGCTGATCTCCTCTCGCGACGACGGCACAGGATACCCAGGTCAGCGCCGGGAGCCTAGCGCCGCCGGCGTGCGCCCCACATGGGCGCGCCTACGGTTGTGCAGAGCAACGCGTCGGTGCCGCGAGCCCGCAGACGTGATCCCGATCCCGCCGCCGTCGCAGGAGCTCACCATGGTCTGCGGCAGCGCGGTCGCGAAGTCGGTGATGTAGCGCTTGCGATGCCAGAATCGCGGGCGCCAGCCACAACCGCAAGACCCACAGACGCAACGCACCGGACGCTCGTCACTGTTTCTTCGAGCGCTTTCTCCACCCGGTGAGACCAAGAGCCGCCAGAAGTACCCATACTGCACCGGCAGGTGTGCTGCCGCGCGTGCCCAGGCGGCAGCCACAACCGCCGCTCTTGTCAGGCGGCGTGTTGCCCGCTGTGCCCCCGCTGCCCCCGGCTCCCCCCGCGCCGCCTGCACCGCCGACGTTCTCGACCGCGTAGCCTCCACACGGTTCGACTGGCACCCCCGCCGAACGGTCCATCAACGCCAGCGCGTAGGCACCGGCGCCGAAGCCGATCATGGGAACGGAGCCGGCGTAGTCGGCGGTCTTCGCGTCGTACAGCTCGGAGACGAGATTGTAGTTGTCCGCCGACTGCTCGGTGACCCAATCGAGCAGGGGCCCCGCGGCCTGGTCCCCCATCCGTCGCATCGCGACGGCGGTGCGCAGGTCCACCACCACCCACTCCTGGCTGTCGTACCAGCCGCCGTCCTGGTTGCGGAAGAAGCCGCGTCCGCTCTGCGGCACCAGCGCCTGCTTCATCGCCGAGACCGTGGCCTTGGCCGAGCGCCCCGCCGGATCGACCAGGCCCGAGGCGACGGCCTCGATCGCCGCGGCGTCGAGAAAGCCGCTCCCCAGCTGGAGCGCCTCGTAGCTCTGCGCGATGGTCCCGTCCGGCGCGGCAAGCTGTGTGGTGATCGCGTCGCGGGCGAGCTTTCCCGCCGCGCGGTACTTGTCTGCACGAGCGCTGTCGCCGGCCTGTTCGGCCAGATCGGCCGCGGCGCACAGACCGTGGGCCGCCGCGATGGTCGTGTAGGAAAAGTGCCTCTGCTTGCCGTTCCAGTGCACTTCCCAGATCGACGAATCCGGGGCGATAAGCCCACTCGGTTCCTGCAGATCGACGAGTACGTCCGCCACCTTGCTGCCGAGCGCCGGCCACCACGCCTTCAGACTCGCCGTGTCCTTGGTGGCCTGCACGTACTCGTACACTTCCCACAGGAACAATCCGAAACCATCGAACTCGATGTTCGGGCCGTCCTGGTTCGAATCGCTCTCTTCCACGCCGTCGCCGAAGTAGCGCGTAACGGAGACCTGGTAGGGATGGCCGACGTACTTTTCGTACTTGTCCGCGTCGGCGCCGAGCTGGAACTGGATGGCTCGCTTGGCCTCCGCCGCGTGTCCCGCGCGGGACAGCGCTACGACGGCGTAGGCCATGTCGCGGACCCAAGCGATGTTCCACTGACCCGGCGGCAGGCTGGCCAGGATCTGTCCGTCGCTCTTGCCGGGCTCTGACACCTGCCCCATGCGCAGCATGGCCATCGACTGCTGGTAGAGCGCGCTCTCGGCTGCGGACAGCCCCTTCGGCTCCGGCTTGTGCCAGCTCTTCCACGCCGCGCGCTCGTCGGCGAGCAGCTGCTCGGCGCTGCGACCCTTGAGCCAGCTCTCGACCGCATCGATGTGCGGCGCCACGTCGCCGCCCGAGTCGAGCACCACGAACGAGCCGGACCAGGCAACGCTGCCCTGGGCGACGCTGCCGAGCGACCACTGGAGACCCGCAGCGGCGTCGTCGTATGTCCCGCCCGTGCCGGCGTTGTCGGTCAGGTCGGCGCCCGATCCCAGGAGTTGATACGGGTTGTCGGGACTTGCAGAGTGATGCGACGCGCTGCCGATGCTGCCGTAGGCTATCGCCGCACCGCTTGGCCCCCACTCCATCCAGGCCCCGCGCGTCGCATCCCACGTGATGGTCTCGCCCGAGGGATCGGGATCCGGCGCACCGCTGCCCAGATGGAAGTTGAACATCATGTACGCGTCCACGGGCGCCGCGCTGCCGCTCTTGCGCTCGACGCGCACCAGGCTCAAGAGGGCGTGCTCGGCCAGGTCGATCGGCGAAAATTCGTACTCGTCGACGCTCAGGCCGGACCAGCTGCGTGCGATGTGGATGATGCCGGTGCCGGCTTCGTACTCGACCTTGTCCGGCGCGACATCGCTGAGCCAGGTGCCCGCCTGACCCGGCCCACCCAGCCGGAGCCCGGGGTAGCAATCGTAGGCGAAGTTGCGCGTCTGGCTGCCGTCGCTCCGGGCCTTGTAGGGGTGCTCGTAGAAGTGCGTGATGCGGTTCTTCGCCGTGTCGTAGAGCACCAGCGCGCGCCCGTTGGACGACACGAGCTGCGTCGCCGAACGGTGGGGCGCAGGCAGAGCACGCGCGGTCGCAGCACCACACAGGCTCCCGACAACCAGCGCGACGGCCGTGAGCGATCTTCCGGCCAGGAGCGGGACGGAGAAGCGGCGGTAGCTGGAAGACAACATGGCGACGCTGCGCCGCGACGAGCGCAGGCGCCTAGGGTACCACGGCGCGACCGAGCGCCTGACTCGCCCTAGAAGTCGATCTTGTCGTAGCCGTACGCGTTTTCTTCCGGCTCGCCTTTTTCAACCCCCGGCGACACCATGAACAGGACAGGGATCGCGCTGATACAGATGATCAGCAGGCCGACCACCTTGACCAGGGTCACCATGTACGGTTCGGCGGATACGGGCCACCACATAACGGCGGCACCATAGCCGGTCCATTGGCCGGCGCAAGACCCTTTGCGCCGGAGCGGTCGCGAGCGAAATCACCCGCGGCGCGCCAAGCGGCTATGCGCGGCGGACGACAGTGATATGGTCCCGCCCGACGTGCTCTGGCGGTCCGGTGTCCGTACTGGTGTCGGCCTTCTGGCCTGTGTGGCGATCGCAGCCGCGGGGCGGACCGCCGCGGCGCAGACCGATGCGCCACCGGCGGACAGCGGGCAGCCCGCAGCGGGCGCTGGCGAGTCTCCCGAAACCGGCAACGCCGCCCAACCCGCCCCGGACGACAGCGCGGGTGAGCCAGCCGCGGCTCCCGACAACAAGGGCGCACCGGCCACCAGGGACGACGCCGACGCCGCCGGCAGGACCACGGCCGCGCCCGCCGAACCGGCAGCCGCTCCCCCCGCGCGCGCTCGCGCGGAACACGCGCCGGCCGCGAAGGCCGCGGCCGAGCCGGCTCCCGCGCCCAAGCCAGAGTATCCGAAGAGCGGGTTCTCGTTCGGCTCGTACGGTCGCGTCGTCGTCGCGTCCGACGGACGCGGCGGCGAGGGCCGCAACGCCGACGTGGTGGCACACGGCTCCCGCATCGATGAATCGACCTACGCCGAGCTCGAGCTCCGGCGCGACGACAACTGGTCGCGGGACCTCTCCTCGCGCGTCGTCACGACGCTCGCCATCGGCGGGCCGATCTTCCACTACAACGGCAAGTTCGACGCGAAGCTCGCGCTGAGGAACCTGTACGTCGAGGAGAAGGGGATCGGCGACAAGGGACTGAGCGCCTGGGTCGGCTCGCGCATGTATCGCGGCGACGACATCTACCTGCTCGACTACTGGCCGCTCGACAACCTCAACACCGTCGGCGGCGGCGTGCGCTTCGACACCCGCGACAACCACACGTACGTCGCGTGGCACGTCGGGATGAATCGCATGAACAACCCGTTCCAGCTCCAGGTTGTCCAGCGCCCCGCGGCACAGAACCAGCCTGGGACGACCGACGTCAACCTGCTGGATCGTCCGCGCGTGGTCTCGAGCCTGAAGGTGTCGAGCATCCTGCCGGTCATCGGCGAGCACGGCGGGCTGAAAGGCGTCCTGTACGGCGAGGTTCACCGGCTGCCGAGCGGCACGCACGAGAAAAAGCCGGGGGTAACCGAGGCGGTCCCCGGCGACAGCGGCGTGGTGATCGGCGCGCAGCTGGGCATGTTCACGGGCGTGCGCGACACGTTCGTGAACCTGTTCTTCCGCTACGCGCGCGGGCTCGCGGCGTACGGGGAATTCGGAACGCCCGGGAGCGTTGCGCCGAACCACACGACCTCCGGCGCCCACGAAGCGCTAGTCGGGCTTTCGGGCAACTGGGAGTACGGGCCCATCGGCGTGATGCTGGGCGGCTACTTCCGGAGCTTCCGCAACGAATCCCCGGAGCAGTTCGACTTCAACAACCTCGACGAGGGCATCATCGTCGCGCGGCCGCACTTCTTCATCGGCGATCACGCGGGCGTGGCCATCGAAGGTTCGTACCAGGCAGAGCAGCGCGGGGCGCTCAACGTTGCCACCAACAAGCCGCTCGAGGCCCAGCTCTGGCGCTTCGGCGTGATCCCGTTCTTGTCGCCGGCCGGTCGCGGTGATTTCAAGCGACCCCAGCTGCGCCTGATCTGGGCCGTCACCCGCCGCAACGACGACGCGCGCGCCCTCTACCCGCAGGACGACCCGTTCGCGATCCGCCGCATCGAGCAGTTCTTCGGCATCGGCGCCGAGTGGTGGTTCAACTCCACGAGCTACTCGAAGTAGCCCGACCGCGCGGCAGCGCGCCGGAGCGCGCTACTTCTTGTCGGCGTTCGTCTTCCCTGCAGCCGCGTCCGCCGGTGCTTTCCCGGCTGCCTTGTCCGCGGCGGTCTCCTTCTCGGCGCCGGCGATGATGTGGAACTCGACGCGGCGGTTGTTGGCGCGCCCTTCCTCGGTGTCGTTGGTATCGATGGGTCGTGTCTCGCCGTAGCCGTGCGACTGGAGCCGCTTTCTGGCAACGCCGTGCCCGACGAGCCAGTTGACCACCGACTGAGCGCGCCGCTTGCTGAGCCGCATGTTGTAGGCATCGCTGCCCTTGCTGTCGGTGTGGCCCTCGACGCTGACCTTCGTGATGTCCGGATGGTCGGCGAGGATCTTCTTCACGGCAGCCAGGATGAAGTCGCTCGTCTTGAGGATCTTCGCGCTGTTGTAGGCGAACTGTACCTGTTCGCGGATCTTGATCTGTCCGTGCTCGATGTGGGCGACGGGACAGCCGTTCTTCTTCGGGTCGTCGTTCTTCGGCCCGGGCGCGTCCGGGCACGCATCGTCGGGATCGAGGATACCGTCGCCGTCGCTGTCTTTCGGCGGTGGACAGCCGTTGGTCTTCGGGTCGTCCGTCTTGACGCCCGGCGTGTCCGGACAGGCATCGTCATCGTCGAGGACGCCGTCCTTGTCGCGATCCTTCGGCGGCGGACAGCCGTTGGTCTTCGGGTCGTCCGTCTTGACGCCCGGCGTGTCCGGACAGGCATCGTCATCGTCGAGGACGCCGTCCTTGTCGCGATCCTTCGGCGGCGGACAGCCGTTGGTCTCCGGGTCGTCCGTCCTGACGCCCGGCGTGTCCGGACAGGCGTCGTCGGTGTCGAAGACGCCATCGTGATCGCGATCCGACGGCTTCACGGGGGGAGGCGGAGGCGGTGCCGGCTTTTCGAACGGCTGCACCCACTCCGCCGACAGCAGCACGCGCATCACCGGTGTGCCGAAGGCGCGCGTCAGGCCTGGCCCAATGCCCGCCCCGAAGCGCCACACCTTCGTCGCGGTGTAGTGCGCTCCGAACAGAAGCTCGAACGGCGTCTCGGTGCGCCCGAAGAACGCCTTCGAATTCGTCACCACCGTGGAGCCGTAGAGCTCCGGGCCGACAACCAGCTTCTTGTCCGCAACCCGGACTCCCGCTGCGGCCGCGATGCCCACGGCGCTGCCCCGCTTCTTGCCGGCGTAGGTGTCGCTCTGCGCCCTGATGTCGAAGCTGAGCTGCGCTGCGTACACGAAGGGCTTCACGTCACCGGCGACCATCAGCCGCGGGATGGCGCGGACCGCGCCGTCGCCCGTGTAGCTCTTGCGCGAACCGGTGGGGGCGATCAGCCAGAGCCCCCCGGCGAACGTCACCGGATCGCCGTACTGGCCAACGATGCGGACATCGCCGCCGACGCGCAGATCGCCGACGGTCGTCTTGTTGCTCGAAACGTAGCTCTGCCCCTGCACGGTGCCGCCGTCGCCGGCCTGGTAGAGCAGAATGGGCAGATTCACGCCGAAGCGGACGCGATTCCACAGGATGATGGTCCCACCCAGATGCGCGTACAGCTGGTGCGCCACGATGGGCGAGACTTCGTTGCCGTTCGCGTCGTAGATGACCAGGGGCTTTTCGGCGTAGTCGCCGACGAGACCCGCCGCAAAGCGCTGATGGCCGCGCAGATCGAGCGAGTCGGCGACGAACCATTCGCTGCCGCGCTCCGACGGTTGGAACCGATCGAGATTGAACCCCTGCGCGCGGGTCTGGGCACGAGCGCCCGGCGCGCACAGGAGTGCAGACGCAGCAAGACCGACACCTACGGCGATGCGACGAAACATGGAGATCTCCGTTTTTCAGCCCGCGTGACGACGACGACGCGAAAATAGAAGCCCAAAGCCGAGGAGCAGACCTCCGCCCCGTCCGTTGCCGGCCGAGCCACCCCCAGCAGCGCTGCCACCTGTCCCAGACGCACTACCCCTGCACCCGCGTGTCCGGCCGCCGCGCATCCGCAAGAGCGGCGAGCATATCGTCCGCGGCTTCGGTCGCGCCAGCGCTGGAGGCAGCCGCGCGCGGGACGGGACGCTCGATTCCGCTTTCGCGCCCGACGGGCGCTTGACGCATTGCGTTAGGTGGTTATGTTGCACGGCTCCGGGGCTCCGGGGCTCTATTGGCTTGAAGTTCCCTGCCACTCCACGTGCGATAGCTGCGGTCCCAGGGGAGACGACGATTCATGAAACTCTTGGTTGCGAGGGAGCGGGCCCGGGGTGAGACGCGCGTTGCGGCAACACCCGAGACGGTGAAACACCTCATCGAGCTCGGGCTCGAGGTGGTCGTCGAGGCCGGCGCCGGCGAGGCGTCGTTCGTTTCCGACGCCGAGTTCGAGGCAGCGGGCGCGACCATCGAGCGCGATCCCGATTCTGCGTGGAAGTCCGCAAAGCTCGTTTTGACGGTACGCGGGCCTGGTACCGACAACGTCGACACGGTCTCGCTGCTCGAGCCGGGCTCCACCGTCATCGGCTTCCTCTCGCCGTTCGAGAACGCGGACGTGGTGCGCCGCCTGGCCGACGGCCGCGTCACGTCGCTCGCGATGGAGCTAGTGCCGCGCATTACGCGCGCACAGAAGATGGACGCGCTCAGCTCGCAGGCGAACATCGCGGGCTACAAGGCCGTGCTGACGGCAGCCGCGGAGCTGCCACGCTACTTCCCGCTGCTGATGACGGCCGCCGGCACCATCAAGCCGGCTCATGTCGTGATCCTGGGAGCCGGCGTGGCGGGCTTGCAGGCGATCGCGACAGCGCGGCGGCTCGGCGCGGTCGTCGAGGCCAGCGACATCCGCCCTGCAGTCAAGGAGCAGGTGATGTCGCTCGGCGCCCGCTTCATCGAGCCTCCTGCATCGGAAGAAGCGGGCGAAGCCGAGGGAGGCTACGCGCGCGAGGTGAGCAAGGAGTATCTGGCGAAGCAGCAGGAGGTCGTTGCCGAGCGCTGCGCCGCCGCCAACGTGGTCATCACGACGGCGCTGGTGCCAGGTCGCGCCGCCCCACGCCTGGTCACGGCGGCGACCGTCGAGCGCATGCGCGCCGGCTCGGTCATTGTCGATCTCGCTGCCGCACAGGGCGGCAACTGCGAGCTGACCGAGGCCGACAGGAACGTGCGCAAGCACGGCGTGCTGCTCATCGGCAACACGAACCTGCCGGCAACGGTGCCCGCGGACGCCAGCATGGTCTACGCCCGCAACGTGCTGGCGCTGGTCCAGCACCTGGTCCGGGACGGCGCGCTCGAGCTCGACACGGGCGACGAGATCACCGCCGGCACGCTCTTGACCCACGCGGGCCAGGTCGTCCATGCCGCCACGGCCGAGCGGCTCGGCGTCGAGCCGGGCAAGCTTGAAACACCAGCCGCGGCGTCGGAATCCGGCGCCGGTTCCGCGGAAAAGGAGGCTTCGGGATGATGGGGCCGCTGCTCGTCGGCATCTACGTGTTCGTGCTCGCGATCTTCGTGGGCGTCGAGATCATCGCGAAAGTGCCGCCCACGCTGCACACGCCGCTGATGAGCGGCGCCAACGCCATCAGCGGCATCACGCTGGTCGGCGCACTGGAGGCGGCCACGACCGGCAACATCACGGTCAGCAACGTGCTCGGCTGCATCGCCATCATCTTCGCCACCATCAACGTCGTCGGCGGCTTCCTCGTCACCGACCGCATGCTGAAGATGTTCCGGAGGCACTGATGACAAGCCTCACGGAAGCCGTCGTCAACCTGACGTACCTGGCCTCGGCGATCCTGTTCGTCTTCGGCCTCAAGCGCATGACGCGCGTGCACACCGCGCGGGGCGGCAATGCGCTGGCCGCGCTGGCGATGCTCCTCGCCATCGTCGCCACGCTCGTGGAGATGGGCCGCATCGACTACCGCTGGATCCTGATCGGCGTCGTGGTCGGCAGCGCCATCGGCGCTTTCGCCGCCATGACCGTCCCGATGACGGACATGCCGGAGATGGTGGCGCTGTTCAATGGCTTCGGCGGCGGCGCGTCCATGCTGGTGGGCGCTTCCGTCGTGTGGCTGGACGTGGTCGAGCCCGGCAAGGTCGGGACGCTGGCCGTGGTGCTCGGTTCATCCAGGTCCAGTGGCCCCGCGGTCGCGACGACCATCGGGCTGTCCATCCTGGTTGGCGGACTGACGCTGACCGGCAGCCTGATCGCGTACCTCAAGCTCTCGGGGAAGATCGGCGGCAAGCCGGTGCTCCTGCCGGGCCGGCACGTGTTGAACGCACTCCTGCTGCTCGGCGCGTTGGTCGTCGGTGGCTACCTGGCGTTCTTCTCGGCCGTGCCGCACGACGCGGAGCTCGCTGCCCTGGTGCTCGGCGCCATCAGCCTGGTGCTCGGCGTGTTCCTGGTGATCCCGATCGGCGGTGCCGACATGCCGGTCGTAATCTCGCTGCTCAACTCCTATTCGGGCGTCGCGGCAGCGATGACCGGTTTCGTACTGGGCAACAACGCGCTCATCATCAGCGGCGCGCTGGTCGGCGCCTCCGGGCTCATCCTGACGAAGATCATGTGCGTGGCGATGAACCGCTCACTGACCAACGTCATCTTCGGCGGCTTCGGCGCGGAACCGGAAGGCGGCGGACCGGAAGGCGGCGGCGAGTACACGAACGTGCGCTCCGTCGGCGCGGAGGAAGCGGCCATGGTGCTGGAGGACGCCCGCAGCGTGATCTTCGTCCCCGGCTACGGCATGGCCGTCGCGCAGGCGCAGCACGCCGTCAAGGAGCTGGCCGGCCTGCTCGAGAAGCGCGGGGTCGTCGTCCGCTATGCGATCCACCCGGTGGCCGGCCGTATGCCCGGCCACATGAACGTGCTGCTCGCCGAGGCCGACGTGCCCTACGACGAGCTGGTCGAGATGGACGTGATCAACCCGGAGTTCGTGGACACCGACGTGTCGATCGTCATCGGCGCCAACAACGTCGTGAACCCCGCGGCCGAGACCGATCCGAAGAGCCCGATCCACGGCATGCCGGTGCTGCAGGTCTACAACTCGCACACCGTATTCGTGATCAAGCGCAGCCTCGGTACCGGCTTTGCCGGCATCAAGAACGAGCTGTTCGAGCGCGACAACACCCTGATGGTCTTCGGCGACGCCAAGAAGGTGCTGCAGGATCTGGTCGGCGAGCTGAAAACCGCGGCAAAGGCTGCCTAGGCGGATTTCCGGACGTACCCCGGGCCGGCGAGTTGCGGTAGCCTCGGCGCATGTTCCGCCGTGCCTTGCTGCTCAGCACCTGCCTCGCTCTTGGCGCCGCCACCTCGGGCTGCATGGACTTCAAGAGCGTCGAGGGCGACCAGCCGATATCGACGCACGTCGCCGACTGGCGTGACGAGGTCATCTACCAGATCATGGTGGACCGCTTCGCCGACGGCGACCGCGGCAACGACTATCGCGTCGATCGCACGGCGCCTGCGCGCTACCACGGCGGCGACTGGCTGGGCATCGAGGACCACCTCGGCTACCTGCAGCATCTCGGGGTCACCGCGCTCTGGATCTCGCCCATCGTCAAGAACGTCGAGACCGACGCGGGCGTCGACGGCTACCACGGCTACTGGGCGCAGGACTTCACCCAGCTCAATCCCCACTTCGGCAACCTGGCGGCCCTCAGGAACCTGGTGAAGGCCGCACACGACCGCGGCATGAAGGTGATCCTCGACATCGTCGTCAATCACCTGGGGCAGCTCTTCTACTACGACATCAATCTCAACGGGCAGCCCGACGAGAGCGTGCGCGGCGAGGGGCCCGTCGTTGCACCCGACGGCAAGAAGACGCTGCCGGATGGCACACCGATCGGCACCAGCATCGTCAGCCACATCAACGAGTACGACCCGGACTACGACCCGCGCGGCGTGCAGGCGTGGACGTCTCTCGGCCTGGCCGGCCCGGCTCCCATCATCTTCAGCTACGACCCGGCGACGAACCACATGCCGCCCGAGCCGGCCATCTTCCAGGAGCCACGCGCCTACCACCGCCGCGGTCGCGTCTACGACTGGAACGACCCGGATCAGGTCAAGTACGGCGATTTCCCCGGCGGCCTGAAGGATATCAACACCGAGGATCCCGATGTCCGTCAGGCGCTCATCGATGTCTTCGTCCACTGGGTGGAGCTGACGGATCTGGACGGTTTCCGCATCGACACGCTCAAGCATGTCGATCACTCGTTCTGGCAGAAGTTCTGCCCCCAGGTGCGCCAGCGCCTCGCCGCCGAGGGCAAGAAGAACTTCTTCATGTTCGGCGAGTCCTTCGACGGCGACGACCAGCTGGACGGCTCGTTCACGTTCAACAACGAGGTCGACAGCGTCTTCTACTTCCCGCAGCACTTCAACGTGTTCCGGGACGTCTTCCAGCAGGGCAAGCCCACCAAGGAGATCGAGGATCTCTTCAACAACCGGCTGGGGCCGAACCCCTTGTACAGCACCACACCGCCGAAGGGCGGCATCGGGGTGCCGCCCAACAAGGCGCTGGTGAACTTCATCGACAACCACAACGTCGCCCGGTTCCGCTTCGACCGTCCCGACAAGGGCGCACTGGAGAACGCGCTCCTGTTCCTGTTCACCGAGGACGGCATCCCCTGCGTCTACTACGGCACCGAGCAGGGCTTCGACGGCGGCAATGACCCTTCCAACCGCGAGGACCTGTGGAAGAGCCACTTCGACGAGTCCAGCCACTACTACAAGTGGGTCTCGCGGCTGGCACACATCCGTCGCGCCTACCCGGCGCTGACGCACGGCGACCTGAAGATCGTCTGGAGCACCGATCGTCCCGACCCCGCGACGGATGCCGGCATCATCGCGTTCGAGCGCACGGGCGGCGACGCGGGCAACGCCTACGCGCTGGTGGTCATCAACACCAACGCCAAGCACCCGAGCTCGCCCGAGTTCAACGGCACCCCGATGACGACCTCGCTGCCCGCGGGGACCAAGCTGGTCAACGTGCTCGACCCGAAGAGCGCTCCGCTCACGGTCGAGACCGGCGGGGCTCTCCACGTGACCGTGCCGGCCACCTCGGGCGTGGTCCTGGTCCGCCAGAAGGACCTCGTTCCGGGCCTGTAGCAGCTGCGTCCAGGAGCGGACAAGGGCCGGCCTGCTCCGGGACGAGATCGTCTCACCTGTCTCGTCCCGGGACTTGACGGCGCGGCTTTCCCGGGATCTTCTGTAATTCGAACCCGGCAGGGGTCTTGCAGCAACGAACCGTGTCATGCCGGGCTCCCGCTCCGATCCCCCAGTCTCCAAGCCCGTCCGGCGCAGGCCGCGCGTGCTGGTCGTCGACGACGAGCCGATCATGCTGCGAACGATCCGGCGGCTGATCAATCGCTCGCATCCGGACTGGGAGCTGGTCACGGTGCTGAGCGGGGAGGACGCAATCGCGACGCTCGGCAGGAAGCATTTCGACGTGATGGTCACCGATCTCAGGATGATCGGCATGCAGGGGCGAACCTTGCTCGAGCTGGTCCGCTTCCATCATCCGCGGGTGGTGCGCGTCATCCACTCCGCGCACGTGGACTCGCTGCCGCCCGGCCTCGATCCCCCGCTCGCCCACCGCGCGGTCACCAAGCCCGCCAGCGGCGAGGAGCTGATTGGCGCGATCGAGTGGGCGCTCGAGGTCGCCGCCGAGCGTAGCAATGGCGACAATTCCGCCTGCTCCTAGCCGGTCAGCGGCACCGGGTCCGCGACCTTCCCTCGACCCCTGCCTACCCCTGCGCGTATGCGGCCGAGAGCAGCTTCCCGATGGTCGAAAGCTGCATGTTGCTAGTGCCCTCGTAGATCTTGCCGATCTTGGCGTCGCGGTAGAGCTTCTCCACAGGGTAGTCCTTGGTGAAGCCGACGCCGCCCAGGAACTCCACGCACATGCTCGCGGTGCGCTCCGCCACCTGGGAGGAGAACAGCTTGGCCATCGCGGCTTCCTTCACGAAGCTCTGCCCAGCGTCCTTCAGCCGCGCGGCGTTGTAGACCATCAGCCGCGCCGCCTCGATCTCGGTCGCCACCTGCGCGTACTGGAACTGCAGGCCCTGGAAATCCGCGATGGCTTTGCCGAACTGCTTGCGCTCGTGCATGTAGCGCATCGCGTAGTCGAAGGCGCCCTGCGCCAGCCCCAGCATCTGCGACGCGATGCCGATGCGCCCCTCGTTGAGCGTCTCGATGGCGATCTTGTAGCCCTTGCCGACCTCGCCCAGCACGTTCTCCGCCGGCACCTCGGCGTCTTCCAGTACCAGCTCGCAGGTGCTCGACGCGCGGATGCCGAGCTTGTCCTCCTTCTTGCCGACGGTGAAGCCCTTGGACTCCTTCTCTATCAGGAAGCCCGTGATGCCGCGGTAGCCCTTGGACGGATCCACATTCGCGAACACGATGAAGAGCGAGCTCTCGGCGCCGTTGGTGATCCACAGCTTGCGGCCGTTGAGGATCCACCTGTCGCCCTTCTTCTCCGCGCGCGTGGCGAGCGCGAAGGCGTCCGAACCGGAACCGGACTCGCTGAGCGCGTAGGAGCCGACCCATCCCTCGCACATCTTCGGCATGTAGCGTTGCTTCTGCTCGTCTTTGGCCCAGCGCAGGATGGCGTTGTTCACCAGCGTGTTCTGCACGTCGATGAGCACGCTGATGCTCGGGTCCACCTCGGCCATCGCTTCCACTGCGAGAATGGCGTTGAAGAAGCTGCTCTCGGCGCCGCCGTATTCGGCCGGCACCTCGACGCCCATCACGCCCAGATCGAACAGTTCTGGAAGCAGCGAGCGATCCACCGCGCCGGCGCGGTCCATCTCCTCGACCAGGGGTGCGACGCGCCCGCGCGCGAAGCCGAGCACGGAGTCGCGGAACAAGCGTTCTTCCTCGGAAAGCAGCGTCAGAGCGGTCATGGCGCCCCTTTACCACGTCCGCTCGGGAGCTCGTATGACGGGTGGAAGCATGGCAAAATACCACAGTTTTACGCTAGAAAGCGTCGCTTTGTGACATTTTGCTACGGTTATAGCGTGGAGGCCCCGGCTGGGCGGAGGCCCAGGCTTGGGGGCTCCCGGCGCGCGCAGGCCGGAGGCCGAGCACGGCGGGACGTGCCTCGACGCACTGCAGGGGGGCACCCCATCCCCGGCGCGCTAGGATGATCTCTGTCATGACACGGAGCGCGTTCTGGTTCGTCTTCTGCTTCCTCGCTCTCATGGGCATCGGTTGCGCCGGCCCACACCTGAAGTCGTTGACCGTTGATCAGGTCGCCGCGCGCATCGCCGCGCACGACAGCAGCACGCACATCTACGACAACAACCCGAAGGATGTGTACGACAGCGGGCACCTACCCGGGGCAGAGTGGGTCAAGTACGATGCCGTCACGGCTGCGGATCTGCCCTCAGATCACGGCGCAATGCTGATCTTCTACTGCGCCAGCAAGGCTTGACACGCCTGCCACACCGCCGCGGTCGCGGCGGAGAAGCTCGGCTATACCAATGTGTACATCATGCCTGCTGGCATCAAAGGCTGGAAAGCGGCAGGCAGGCCCGTGCAGAGGTCGTAGGTCACGTATGTTCAGCTCGGCGCGAGCGGCAGAAATGCGTGTTTACAAGTTCACCAACCGCTCGCGCTGCCCTAGACTGTAACCAGGATTCCGCCCCCCTTTTTTTGCAATGCATAGATGCAAACGTAATGGGGCCGCGCGTGGAACCGGGAAGCGCCGAACCCGGCGTTTGGACCTGTTCCGTTCGCTGCTCGTAGGCGCTGCCGCTGTCGCGGTCGCATGCAGTGTTTTCGAGCCGCCCAGCGGCGCCACCGGCGATGGAGGCCCCGACGCTTCCACAGGCGGCACGGCAGGAACGGCAGGCGCCGACGCTTCCGCCGGGAAGGGCGGCGTAGCGGGAACCGGCGGCACCGGGACGACCGGACCGTGGTGGCCGCACCAGGCGGCCAACGGCTGCCAGAGCGAAGGCGTGCCGACGAGCAAGGATCGACCGTCACAATCCGGTTCGGGCTCGGACGAGACGATCACGCTGGCCATCTCGCGCATGCGCTTCGGCAATGCGAAGGACGACCCGCAGCTCAGCGAGGACGGAACCGCCTGGCAGAACATCGGCTTCGATCTCGACGGCAGCTGCACGGGCAGCGCGACCTGCGTGGTCGACGGCGGCAAGGTGAAGGAACAAGCCTGCAAGAACAGCACGCTTCTGCCCTTCGACGGAAACGACTGCCGCGACAACCAGATCGGAGCGCTGTTCCCCATCGCGGCCCTGTCGCCGCAGGTGGGAGATCTGTTCGGGATCTCGGAGCTGGACTGGAACTGTTCGTTGTGGCGGGGCGAGTTCAGCGTGATCCTCAAGGTCAGCGGGTACAACGGGCAGCCGAACGACGACTCGGTGCGCCTCGATGTCTATACGTCGATCGGGCTGCAGGGGCTGCCCAGCTGGACGTGCACGAGCGGTACGAACGGGGGCGTGCCCGACAACTGGTACAAGCAGGCCCAGTGGCTCAAGACCAAGCACTGGACCGTCGCCAAGCGTTCCATCGCGCTGAACGCCGGCGACGCAGGCACGGAGCTGCCGAACTCGAAGGACGCCGACCCGGCCGCGTTCGTCAGGAATGGTTACCTCTTCGCCAGTCTGCCCTCCGGCACGGAGATCTGGCTGGACGGCGAGCGCGGCCACGTCCCAGGTTTCCGCATCCTGCTGCACCGCGCTCTGCTGGTCGGCAAGCTCTTCTTGCGGCCGAACAACACCTGGAAGATCTCCGACGGCACCATCGGCGGCGTCGTGCTGCCCTCGGAGATCCTCAGCTCGTTCAGGGAGCTCGGGTTCTGCGAGAACATGTGCTCCGACTACGACAACGTCAAGGGGTACCTGAACACCAACCAGGACACGCTCTCGAACACCGACGCCAAGCTACCGAACACACCGTGCGACAGCCTGTCGGTCGGCATCGCTTTCGAGGCGCTCGAAGCGACGGCTGACGCGAGTGACCTCGTCACCGTCCAGAAACCCGTGGACTGCCCCCAGCCGCGGAACCCCAACGCGCCGCGGCAGGGCTGTGTGTGTCCCGACCCGACGGTCGGCGGGCCCTGCGTGATGCCGGAAGGAGGCGTCGATGGCGGATAATGGAACGCGGACGCTGAGGCGCGCGGCAGGCGGCGCGCTGGTCGCGGCGGCGCTGTTGTTCGCGGGCGGCGCGCACGCACAGGGAGACAAGAGCGACGTAGCCGCGGCGGCCAACGCCTTCTCGCGTGCCCAGCGCGCCGCGCTCAAAGGCGATTACGCGCGCGCCGCGGAGCTGTTCGATCTGGCCGACAGCCTTGCGCCAAGCCCGGTAGCCGTGCGCAGCGCAGTCAGCGCGCGGCAGGCCGCGGGACAGCTGGCGCTGGCAGCCGGGGAGGCCGAGGAGCTCAAGCGCCGCTATCCCGACGACAAGAAGTCCGCGCAGCTCGCCGACCAGATCATCAGCGAGGCGAAGAAGAAACTGGCGCGCCAGCAGGTCACCTGCGAACCCGTCGACTGCCAGTTGGTGGTCGACGGCGCGGCAGCCAGCACGGAGGCGAAGCGCGAGCACGTCGTCTACCTGGAACCGGGAGAGCACAGCCTGGTGGCGGTCTTCGGCGACCGGCGGACCGCGCCGGACAAGGTCACCGAGAAGGCTGGTGAACACGCCAAGATCACCTTCCACCAGCCTCCGCCCCCGCCCACGAAGCCGACGCCGAGCGTGCTTCCGCCCAGCTCTGGCCAGACACCGCCGAGACATGACCAGGGCGCAGGTCACAAGCCGGCATCGGGCGGGCTGTCGCCCTGGTACTTCGGCACCGGTGCCGTGATCACGGCTGCACTGGGCGGCGTCAGCATCTGGTCCGGGCTGGACACGCTCAAGGCGCACGACAAGTACAAGCAACACGAGACCGAGGCGGGCTATCAGGATGGGCTCAGCCGCGAGCGGCGCTCGAACATCCTGTTCGCGGCGACAGGCGTCGCAGCCGCAGCCACGGTGACGCTGGCGCTGTTCACCGACTTCAGCGGAAGCTCCCCGGACAAGGACAAGGGCGTCGCCACCAGCGTTGCGGCGTCGCCGGACGGGGCAAAGCTCTTCGTGCAGGGAAGGTTCTGATGTCGGACTGGCCCGCGGGCGCACCGCGCCGACTGGGCCGCTACGAGGTCGTGGCCGAGATTGCCCGCGGCGGAATGGGCACCGTCTATCTGGCGCGGCGCGCCGGCGAGGCGGGCTTCCAGAGGCTGTTCGCCATCAAGCTGATGCATCCGCATCTGGAAGAGGACCACCATTTCGTCGACATGCTGCTCGACGAAGCGCGCATCGCGGCGCGCATCCACCACCCGAACGTGGTGGCCATCCTCGACCTCGGGCTGGAGGAGGGGCGCCACTTCGTGGTGCTGGAGTACGTCGATGGAGCCGCGTTCTCCGTCTTGCTCATGCGCAGCAAGGAAGCGCGCCCGCCGCAGCTGATCGTGCCGATCATGATCGACACGCTGGAGGGTCTTTCGGCGGCCCACTCGCTCACCGACGACGACGGCCTGCCGCTGCATCTGGTCCATCGCGACGTCTCGCCGCAGAACATTCTCGTCGGCGCCGACGGGATCGGGCGCATCACGGACTTCGGCATCGCGAAAGCCGAGGCGCGGATTACCAGCACCCGACCCGGGATGCGAAAAGGCAAGATCCACTACATGGCGCCGGAACAGCTGATCGAGGACGGCGACAACATCGATCTGCGTGCGGACGTGTTCGCGGCGGGCGCCGTCCTGTGGGGCTCGCTGACGGGCCGGTCGCTGTTCCGCGGACAGAACGACGCCGCCACGGTCCACAACGTGCTGAGCAAGGAGGTCCCGCCGCCGAGCACGGTCGGGTTCCACCCGCCCGCCGCGTTCGACGCGGTGTGCCTGCGCGCGCTCGAACGAGACCCCGAAAAGCGCTTCCAGAGCGCCCTGGAAATGGCGGACGCGCTGCGCAGAGCTGCAGCCGCGCACGGTCTGGTCAGCTCGCACTCGGCCATCGCTTCGTGGGTCGGCGAGACCCTCGGCGACGAGCTCGAGGCCCGACGGCAGGCCATCCGGACGGTCGCGTCGCCCTCGCAGGGCTTCGGAAGCATGGAGTCGTTGCCGGAGCTGCCCACGCTCGGGCCGGTGTCCGCCGGGTCACTCAGCCCCACCTACCCGAACGCCGCCGCGAGCCTCGAGGTGCCGACCCGGCCAGCCACTCCGGTGTCGCAGACGCAGCCGACGGCCACCATCCACTCGCTCAACGTCGAACCCATGCCCGGCCTGCGCGCAGGCCGTCGGCGCGCGCTGATCGTCGGTGGGGCGCTGCTCGTCCCGCTCCTGATCGGCGCGACGTGGCTGGCCACGCGCTCGTCGGACCAGGAGCGCAGCGCGGCCCAGACTTCGAGCAGCGCCACTCTCCAGACAGCCCCCCCGGAGCCCGCGCCGAAAGCGAGCGAGAACGCCGAGCCGCCCGCGCCCGCCAGCGCTGCCGAGTCATCGGCACCGGTCGAGTCGACGACCGAGCCGGCACACAAGCCCCGGCACGTCGCGCGGTTGCACCGGCACGCGAAGCCGACGACCCAGAAGACCACGCTCGCTGCCAGCGCGGCCCCGAAGCCGTCTAGCGCGCCCCCGCCCGCTACCGCAAAGCCGCCGTCGAACACGGGCACCGGCGTCCCGTTCGAGAACAACCCCTACCTGCGCAAGTAGGCGAAGAGCGCCGGCGTCCGGGGTCCCGGCGGATCCCTGCGTGACGCCGGCCGACAACGTGCTACTGGCGTCGCGTGGCCGGAAATAGTCTTGGACAGCTGTTCCGCATCACCACGGCGGGCGAGTCGCACGGCCCGGGAAACGTCGTGATCGTGGACGGCTGTCCGCCCGGCCTCGAGCTATCGTCGGCCGACCTTGTCGGCGACCTGGCGCGGCGCCGGCCCGGGCAGAGCCGCATCGTGACGCAGCGGCAGGAGGCGGACGAGGCGGAAATCCTGTCGGGCGTGTTCGAGGGCCGCACGACGGGCACGCCGATCGCGATCCTGATCCGGAACGTCGACCAGAAGTCCGGCGACTACTCGGATATCAAGGACAAGTACCGCCCCGGGCACGCCGACTACAGCTACGACGCGAAGTACGGGTTCCGCGACTATCGCGGCGGAGGGCGGGCGAGCGCGCGCGAAACGGTCGCGCGGGTAGCAGCCGGCGTCGTCGCGAAGAAGCTCGTTGCCGCGGCCTTTGGCGGACGCGTGGTCGGCTACGTAAAGCAGGTGGGCGATATCGTGGCGAGCGTGCCCGAGCCGGCCGACGTGACGCTGGACGACGTGGAAGCGCTTTCCGATGGAGCGCCAAACATCGTGCGCTGTCCCGATCACGAAACGGCAGCCCGGATGGTCAAGCTCATCGAACGCATGCGGAAGGACCAGGACTCGATCGGGGGCGTGGCGGAGATCGTCGCAACGGGTGTGCCCGCCGGGCTCGGCGAGCCGGTGTTCGACAAGCTCAAGGCCGACCTCGGCAAGGCGCTGCTCAGCATCCCGGCAGTACTCGGCGTCGAGTACGGCGTGGGCTTCGGCTGCGCCACGCTGCGCGGCAGCCAGAACAACGACCTCTTCACGACCGACGGCGAGGGCGACGAGCGCCGCATCGTCACCGGGACCAACCGTCACGGCGGCATGCTGGGCGGCATCAGCTCGGGGATGCCCGTCGTGCTGCGCGCGGCGGTGAAGCCGACGAGCAGCCTGCCTCGCGAACAGGCCACGGTGACGCGGGCGGGCGCGCCAACCAGCATCCGCACCGGCGGCCGCCATGACCCGTGTCTCCTGCCGCGTTTCGTGCCGATCGCCGAGGCCATGGTCGCGCTGGTGCTGGCGGACCACTGGCTGCGCTGGGCGGCAGAAGGCCGCGCCGTCGGCGGCACCTAGCCGCGCGCTCGGGACACCGCCCGCGGATCGGGACCGGGCTCGGTGGCGAAGCGCCGCACCAGAGCGCGCGACCACTGGCTCGCCGCGTAGCCGAACACGGAAGCGCCGCCCAGCAGCATGACCGGGAGCATCCAGAACGGACGACCCGCTGCCGCCAGGAGCAGCGCCAGCATCACGAAGCTGTCGCGGCGCAGGAGGGTGCGACCGAGCCGGATCAATCCGGACAGCGGCGAACCGCTGGCGGGTTCCGTCACGAGCATCACGTCCCCGCGACCCGTGCCGTAGAGCCGGCTGTAGAGGAACACCAGGTAGGCGGCCCACAGAGCGAGGCCCGCAGCGCCCAGCGCTGCGAGCAGCGCGTGTCCTCGGTGCGCGGCAACCCACGCGAGCGCCGTGAAGTAGGCGAAGTTCGAGAAGTTGTCTCCCGCCGAGTCGAGCAGCTCGCCGAGACGACTCTGCTGCCAGCGAACGCGGGCGAGCTCGCCGTCGACGCCGTCGAGGATGGAGTTGAGCTGGAACACGGCGGCCCCCGCCAGCACCCAGCCGTAGCTCCCGCCGAGAACAAGCAGCGCGGCCAGGGCGCCGAGCGCGATGCAGAGCACGGAGACGTGGTTCGGATGGACCCGCGTCGCGACCAACCGGCGGCTCAACCACAGGCTCACGTGGCGATTGATGTTCCTGGAGACGATCCCGTCGATCGGCTTGCGGCACGATTCGAACAGCCGACGCGTTGCGAGTCGCGCTTCGGCGTCGTCGAGAGCGGGCTGGTAGAGCAGGCCCTGCGCGGAGCGTTCCTCGATGGGTATGCCGAGGCGGCAGAGCCCGGCAACCACCTCTTCCGGCTGCGTCGCGCCGGTGAGCTCGAGCTGCCGCGCAGCGGACGCGTGGACCCGGACTGCGCCGCCGGCTCGACAGGCTCCGCCCACCGGGGGGTCGCCGAGCGCGGCACCGGTACGCCGGTCGTACACGGTCGACGCCGAAACGAACAGCAGATCCGCATCGCGGCGCATAGGGAGGGCATCACCGGGCGCCATCACGACGACGTCACTGGCGCCCCAGCTCCGCACGGTCAGCATGCAGCGGCGGAGCAGATCGAGCCCGGCCACCTGCCGCAGTGGATCGGTACCGGGCGCGATCAGGATCACCGCGCGCAGCATCAGCTTCCCCCCATCCGGCGCCAGGCCCGCGTCCAGCCCGCCAGTGCGAAGACCATCACTGCGTTCGAACCGAACAGGATGACAGCGGCCATCACTTCCAGGGCGAGCCCGGGGTCGATCGCGGACAAGAGCGTGGTCGTGTAGATGACGACCAGGTGGCTCCCGAGCCCGATGAAACCGGTCAGGCGCATGGGCAAGGCGAGCTCGCGCCGCGCGAGGTGGCGGTCTACCCGTGCGGCTGCGCGTGGAGCGGTCGTGCCCGCGGCGATACCGCCGTAGACCGTGCGGTAGACGGCATCCAACGCGCGCTCGACTCTGCCCGTGGGGCCGGGCGTCGCGGCACGGGCCGGACCGACGGCGCGCAGATAGCGATTCTTCGCGTCGTCGTAGAGCGCACAGTGCACCAGGATCGTGGGCAGGATGAGGACGCACGCCGGCCACGCCCACCAGGCGTGGACCTGCCCGCACAACGTGTGCGACACGCCGTACCACACGGAAATGCCGACCACGGTGTCCACGAATCCGTCGAGGAGCATGCCGAACCGGCTGCCACCGCCGGTGAGGCGCGCGAGCATGCCGTCCGCGCAGTCGAGGATGACCGACGCGAAAAGGAGCAACGCGCCGGCCAGTGTGAATGCCGTCCCGCCTTCGAGCGCGTGGTAGTAGCACGCCGCGGCGGCAAGCCCCGCCACGCCGGACAGCAGCGTGATCAGGTTCGGCGTGACGGGCAGCTCCAGATGCTCGAGCGGCCGGATCAGCGAAAACGCGATGGGGCGGTGGACCCAGCGGTTGATCGGTTCCTCGACCGCAGGGTCCTTGAGAGCCTGGGCAAGGGTCCATCCTTGCGTCGGGCGCGAGAGCTTTGGGACCTCGCCGGTGAGGGGCGCGGGCACTTCAGCTCCCCGTGGCCCGGAAAGGCTCTGGCGAGAGCGCCTTCGCCCGCGCCAGGTCGTGGGCGTCGTCGATCTCGGCCCAGGTGCCGGGCGGGACGTCGACCGCCGCGGGACGCACCCCGTGCGCAGCCAGATCGTCGAGCGCCGCTTCGTAGAACGCCTGGACGTCGCCCGCTGTCGCGCGCGTGACGACCGCGTCGAGAAAGCGCGCTCCCCCGTTGGCATCGAAACGATACGCACCGATGGACTCGCCGGAGGATGCAGCGATCGGAAGCTTCTTGCCGAGACGGCAGACTCGACCGCGACTGTCGAGGATCACCTTCATCGCCTCGGGGTCGAGGCGCACCGAGCGGTCGACGAGCATCGCAGTTTGATGCGGGCGCCGGATCAGTGGGTCGAGTGCGTGCGGCTGGATCCACAAGTCGCCGTTCAGGAGCAGAAACGGCTCGCCCCTGAGCTTGTGTGCGGCCATCGCCACCGAAGCCAGCGTGTTCGTGCTCCGGTACTCCGGATTCACCACCCACTCGAGCGAACGGGGCGAGAGCTTGTAGGCGGGGACTTCGGCCTGGATCAAGTCGCGGCGATAGCCGACGACGATCACCCATTCGTCGACCCCGAGAGAGCGGAGCCCGTATAGAAGCTGACGCAGCAGCGGCCACCCGTCTATCTCGAGCAGGCACTTGGGTCGCGTTGCGGTGAGCGGCATGAGCCGGCGGCCCATTCCTGCGGCGAGGATGAGCGCACGACGAACGGGACTGGATGCAGGAGTGATCATGGACGAAGCTCCGTCGAAGAGAAGCCCGCCGGCGCGTCTCGCACTGCTGTCGACACGCTGCTCCGCGGGATGCTGCCGGGGAGCAGTGCACGGCGCGTGCCACTACGCAGGTGGAAACGCGAGGCCACGATCGGCGCGCGCTCCAGGGCACGCAGCGCCGGGCAATGTCGCCCTTTTTCGGTCCGCGTGGTGGCGCTTGCAACACCCGCTGTGAAGCCAGCGCACGGATCGCGCGGCGGGCGACGCCCGCGATCGGGCCCGGGCTATCCCTTGAAGATGAACAGATCCGCGTCGGGATCGGTCGCGACGAACAGCGCTTCGTGGGCGTTCGGCGGGGGAACTTCTTTCGGCTTCAGCGGCCAGGCCAAGAACGCTCCGTCGTGGTCGGGCGACAGCGTGACCGCCACGCGCACAGCGTGGTGACGCACCCGCTTCTTCGGCTCCTTCGGCGCGACGGATTCCGCCGCGACCGTTTCTGTGTCGTGCACGCTGGGAAGACGCGCAGGCGGCGGTAGCGTGCGGGGGATCTCGAGCGCGCTGCGCAGATCGGCTCCAGCGCGCGCGAGCTGCAGAGCCCGGCTGTCCGCTCCCGCTTCGGCGGCTGCTTCCGCTGCGCGGCGGAGCCACGAGAGCGCTGCGCGGCGGTCACCCTGCGACCAGACGGCGTTGGCTGTCTCGAGCGCCCAACGCACATCATCGCCGTCATCCGGCTCGGCAATCGGCGGTGTTTGCGTGTCCATGATCCACAACTCATACGCGAACTCCGGCAAGCCGGCGAGAGTCATATTCACGACCGCTACCCGCAAGAACAGCCTGGATGAAAACGAACCGGCGCGGTGTAACGCCGTGCCGGCGACACGGGTCGGAGGCAGCAATCGCGCCGGCGCGAGCTCGGCAGGCGCGAGGCCGCTTCAATCGCCGAACGCGAAGTACGTCGCCGAGAGCCGCCAGGTACCGCCGTCGGCGATGTTCGAGAACTTCCAGCTGAAGGTGTGCTGGCCGGCTGCAATCAGCGCCGGCGCCGCCTTGCTGGTCACGAGGTAGGGCGGCGTCATGCTCCCCGGACACCAGTTGGCGCGCGACGCCTTCACGCTCGCGATCGCTCCGCAGGGATTTTCCAGGCAGTAGTCGAAGCCGCCCGCCGACGTGTTCTGGTGCTTCAGGGTGCACAGCTTGTCGCAGTCGATGCGCCAGGGATCGAACGACGACACCGTCGCTCCGTCCACCGACATCGTATCGGTCCGGTGACAGAACTCCTCCGCCGGCCCCTGGCACGCCGGTAGATCGCCGGCCGCGCCGCCGTGACCCGTAGCGCGGTACTCGATACGCGCGCTGGTTGTGCCCGCGGGCACGTCGAAGCCGGGCGGCGTGATCACGTCGGTCGCGCCTTCGCTGCCGTTGTAGAGCGGCACCACCGCCAGCACGTTGCGCGGGGCCTTGCCGGGCACAACCTCGATCTTCGCCGTGACGCTCCAACCTCCGTTGGAGCCGCTCACCTTTCCCGCCGCGTCCGAGTAGGTCGAGATGTGCGTGCGCAGCGTGTGCTTGCCGGGCAGGCCGTTCGCCACGTCGGTGATGTCGACTTCCAGATGTTCGGGGCCGCCGAACGGGGTGATGGCGCGCACCAGCTCGATCGCGGGAGGCCCGACTTTCGGATCCGCGGGATCGTCGAGCGAAAACTCGAAGTTGCGATCGAACGCGTCGCAGTCGGCCGGCCAGTTCTGCCCCGCTGGCGGCGGATCGTTCTGCCAGCTATCGAACGGGTAGCAGGTCGTCCCCAGGTCGATGATCAACTTGACGGATGCAAACGGTCCGTCCTCGAGGTCGATGTCCGCCGTGGCGTTCTGGAAGTTCGGCTTGCTGCTGTCGCTGCCGATGCGGACGTTGTCGAAGGCGTTGATGGTGTAGGGCGCTGCCGGCGCGTCGCTGCTCGCGTCGCCCGGCGTTCCGCCGCTCCCCGCATCGGCCCCCGCGGCTCCCCCGCTTCCGCCAGTGGAGGGCGACCCGGCGGGCTTCGAGCTGCACGCGCAGAGCCAGATGAGCGGGAGGAAGGCGAGCCGACGAAGCGAAGACATGCTCCCAGAGTAGCCGACGAAAAATGCGCTGGAAAGCAGCCACAATCCGGGCAGATCCAGGCTAGGCTAGCCGGCCGTGGCGAAGGTCACCATCCGCGGCGTAGAAAAGCAGTTCGGGCAGACCCGGGTACTCCGCGGCGTGGACATCGACGTGCCCGACGGCGGCTTCGCGGTGCTGGTCGGGCCGAGCGGCTGTGGCAAGTCCACGCTGCTCCGTACCATCGCCGGCCTCGAACAGTGCGACTCGGGGCGCATCGTGTTCGGCGAGCGCGAGGTCACGTCGCTGCCACCGCGCGATCGCGACGTCGCGATGGTGTTCCAGTCCTACGCCCTGTACCCGCACCTCAGCGTGCGCAAAAACCTCGCCTTCGGTCTGGAGCTCAGGAAAACAGCCGAGAGCGAGATCGCCCAGCGCATCGACGAGGTCAGCGGCATGCTCGGCCTCGAGAAGCTGCTCGAGCGCCTGCCGCGCGAGCTCAGCGGTGGGCAGCGCCAGCGCGTCGCGATGGGCCGCGCCATCGTGCGACGGCCGCAGCTGTTCCTGTTCGACGAGCCGCTGTCCAACCTGGACGCTGCGTTGCGCGCGCAGGTGCGCGTCGACATCCGCAAGCTGCACGATCGTCTGGGCGCGACCAGCGTGTACGTCACGCACGACCAGGTCGAGGCGATGACGCTCGCCGACAACCTGTTCGTGATGAAGGACGGCCGGGTCGAGCAGTCCGGTTCGCCGCTCGACGTGTACGCCGAACCCGCGACGCGCTTCGTCGCCGCCTTCCTCGGCAGCCCTGCCATGAACTTCCTGGAAGCACAGCTGATCCGCGAAGGCGACGGCTGGCTCGCGCGCGCCGACGGCCTGGAGCTGCCCGTCGAGGTCGGCGGCACGCTCGGTGCGGCCTATCGCGAAGCGCACCTCGAAAAGGAGCGATCGGTCGTTGTGGGGCTGCGCCCGCACGACGTGGAGCCGTCCGGCGGGAGCGGGGCGATCGAAGCGGTGGTGGACGTGGTCGAGGCGCTCGGCAGCGAATCATTCGCCCACTGCACCGTGGGCGGCGTGCCGTTCATCGCGCGGCTCGAGGGCACCACGAAGCCCGCGCGCGGCGAGAAGCTCGCTCTGTCACCAGCACCCGGCGGCACGCACCTGTTCGACCCGGAGAGCGGCGACGCGCTGTGGCGGAAGGACGGAGCATGAGCAGCATCGTCCGCGGCAGCCGGCTCGTCCAGCTCGTCGCGGCGCTGCTGGTGGTGGCGCTACCGCGCATCGCGCGCGCCGACCCGGTGATGCTCTGGCACGCCTACCGCGGCGACGAGAAGAAGGCGCTGGAAGAGGTCGTGCGCGACTTCACGCGCGACAAGGGCACGCCGGTGCAGCTGCTCCAGGTGCCGCACGACGCCTACGCCACCAAGCTCTCCGCAGCCGTGCCGCGCGGCGCGGGTCCCGAGGTCTTCATCGACTCGCACGAGCGCTTCGGCGACTACCTCGAGCGCGGCATCGTCGCGCCCGTACCCGGTGTGAACGCCGCGCTGCGCGCCCAGTTCCCCGAGCGCGCGCTCTCGGCAGTGGAGCAGAAGGGCAAGCTGTACGGCCTGCCGCTCGCGCTGAAATGCCTCGCGCTCTACGTCAACGAAAACCTCGTAGAGCACGTCCCCGACACGCTCGAGGGCATCGCCGCGCTGAAGGGCAAGCTGCCGAAGGGCACGTACCCGCTCGTCTACGAGGCGAGCGATATGTACTTCCACGCGACGCTCCTGCACGCATTCGGCGGCCGGCAGATCAATCCCGACGGCAGCTTCGGCTTCGTCGGGCCCGCCGCGGTGCGCTCGGTGGATCTGGTGCACTCCTTCATCCAGCGCGGCGTGGTGCCGGAGGAGGCGACCGGCTCGCTGGTGAAGGACCTGTTCGTCAGCGGCCACGCGGCCACGGCCATGGAGGGCCCGTGGTTCGCCAGCGATCTGGGCAAGCGCGTGCCCTACCGCGTGGTGGAGCTGCCGAAGCTCGCGGCCACGGGCAAGCCGCTCCAGCCCTACCTCACGGTGGAAGCCGCGGCCCTCACGCCGAACGGCGCAAAGGACCCGCGCGCGCTCGCGCTCCTCCACTACCTGGCCGGCGAGAAATCCGCGGAAGTCCGCGCGCGCATCGGCCGGCAGGTGGTCGCGCGCGCCGAGCTGCCCGCCGCCATCAAGGACAACCAGTTCATCGCGGCCTTCGCCCGCCAGGCGCAGACGGCCGTGGTGATGCCGTCGTCGGCGCGCATGCGCGCGACCTGGGAGCCTGCCACACGCGCTCTGAAGAAGGTGCTGAACAGCGGCGTCGCGGCCAAGCCCGCGCTGGACGAAGCCCAGCGCCGCTTCGACGACGTGATGCGCCCGCCGCCTCCGCCCGCGTCGCCAACGCCGATCCTGATCGTGATCGGCCTTCTGTGCCTGGTCGGCGCGGGCTTCGTGCTGCAGCGCAGCCGCAGCGGCCGGCTCGGGCCCGAGCTCAGGAAGTCGATGCCGGCCTACGCCTGGGTCGCCCACGCCGTGATCGCGGTCGGCGTGCTGGTGCTCCTGCCCATCGGCGTGGGCGCCGCGACCGCACTCTACGCCGGGCAGCCCGGGCACATGTACTACGTCGGCTTCGCCAACTTCTGGTCGATCCTGACGGCGCGCGGCGGCCCGCTGCTCGCGCACGGCTCGTTCTACCTGGTGCTGCTCGTCACCCTCCTGTGGACGGTGGCCAACATCGTGCTGCACGTCCTCATCGGCTTCTTCCTCGGCATGCTGCTGTCGCGGCCCGGGCTCAGGCTCCGGCCGCTGTACCGCGTGCTCTTGATCGTGCCGTGGGCGGTGCCTTCGTACGTCACGGCGCTGGCGTGGAAAGGCATGTTCAGCCGGCAGTTCGGCGCGGTCAGCGCGCTCCTGAAAGCGATGGGCATCGAGCCGTTTTCGTGGTGGGCGCGCTTTCCCACGGCGTTCGCCGCGGACGTCGCGACGAACGTGTGGCTCGGCTTTCCGTTCATGATGGTGGTGACGCTCGGCGCGCTCACCGCGGTGCCGAAGGACGTGCTCGAAGCCGCCGAGGTGGACGGCGCCACGCGCTGGCAACGCCTGCGCAAGGTCACCGTGCCGATGGTGCTGCCGATGATGCTGCCGGCGGTGCTGCTCGGCGCCATCTGGACCTTCAACATGTTCAACGTCGTCTTCCTCGTCTCCGGCGGCGAGCCCGACGGCACGACAGACATCCTGGTGAGCGAAGCCTACCGCTGGGCGTTCACGCGCCAGGCGCAGTACGGCTACGCCGCGGCGTACTCGGTGCTCATCTTCGTCCTGCTTGCGTTCGGCTCGAAGATGATGAGCCGCATCGGACGCACATCGGCGGGGGGAGCAATATGAGCGACCCGCGCGAGGCTCCGGACATCCACTCGGATCTGCCCGCTGGTGGCTCGGCGTCGGTGCCGGAGGCGGCCATCGCCGAAGGCGCGCACCTGGCCGAAGGCAAAAAGCCCCTGCCACACGAGCGCGAGGGCAGCCTGCTCGAGTCGGTGGCAACGCACGCGGTGATCCTCGCGGCCGTCGTGTTCGCCCTGTACCCCGTCTTGTGGGTGCTCTCGACGGCGTTCTCGTCCGGTGTGGCGCCGGAGCGGCGCATCCTGCCGGTGCCGTCGCACCCGACGTTCGCGCACCTGATCGAGGTGCTGACGGCGCCGTCGTTCGGCATCCAGGTGATGAACTCGCTGGTGGTGTCGCTTTCGACGGCCCTGGTCGGCGTCTTGATCGCACTGCCCGCCGGCTATGCGCTGTCGCGCTACCACTTCCTCGGCAAGGAAGGCGGCATCCGCGTCCTGCTCGCCACGCAGATGTTCCCCATGGTCGCCGCCGCGGTGCCGCTCTACATCGTGCTCGCCACGCTGCACCTACTCGACACGCGCACCGGCCTCGTCCTCTGCTACGCCACCACGGCCGTGCCCTTCGCCATCTTCCAGATGCGCGGCGCATTCGACTCCATCCCGCGCGATCTGGAAGAAGCGGCCATGGTCGACGGCGCCACGCGCTTCGGCGCCTTCCGCCGCGTCGTGCTGCCCGCCGCGCGCCCGGCCATTGCCGTGACGGCCCTGTTCGCGTTCATGAGCGCGTACAACGAGTTCATCCTCGCCGCGACCATCCTCGGCAAGGAAAGCGCGCTCACCTTGCCCGTCGTGCTGCAGCGCTACGTCGGCGAGCACGATGCCGCCTGGGGCGCGTTCGCCGCCGGCTCCCTCGTCGTATCGATACCGGTGATGGCGCTGTTCTACGTCGCCCAGCGACATCTCGTTGCCGGACTGACGGCGGGTGGCGTGAAGGGGTGATCGGAGTCGCCGCCGGCCGCCACTGTCGTTGGTTGACGCGACGGGCGCGGTCCCGTAGAAATAGTCGACTGTGCGTAGATGCCCGAGGTCCCGATAGGTCAGCGCGATGAGCCGTAATCTGGCCTTCTACGGCAAGGGCGGCATCGGCAAGTCGACGGTCTCGTCCACGCTCGCGGTGCTCTTCGCCGAGGATGGCAACCGCGTGCTCCTCGTCGGCTGCGATCCGAAGCACGACACCTCGTACAAGGTGGTGGAGGAACGCCCGGTCCGCACCGTCATGGACCTGCTCCGACGGAGTGGCGGCGCATCCGTGGCGCGGAGCGACGTGCTCGTCCCGGCACGCGTTCCGGGATTGACCTGCATCGAGACGGGCGGTCCGGAGCCGGGTGTCGGGTGCGCGGGGCGGGGCATCACACGGATGTTCGAGCTGTTGGCGGAGCTCGGGCTGCCGGGTGACGACTTCGACGTGGTGATCTACGACGTGCTCGGGGATGTGGTCTGCGGCGGGTTCGCGGCGCCGATCCGCGGCGGCCACGCCGAGGAGGTCTACGTCGTCGCGTCGGGAGAGGTGATGTCTCTCTACGCCGCCAACAACATCTGCCGCGCGGTCGAGAACTTGAAGCGCTCGGGCGGGCGCCTGCGCGGCCTGGTGCCGAATCTGCGAGGGCTCCCCATCGAGGAGAAGGTGCTCACCGGCTTCTCCGCAGCAACAGGCGTGCGACTCCTGCCGGGCATTCCCCGCGACCCGCTGGTCCAGGAGGCCGAGACGGCGGCGCGGACGATCATCGAATACGCGCCGGACTCGGCCACGGCGCGCCGCTACCGCGAGGTCTACGCGGCGCTCCACCAAACGGACGCGACGGCGATCCCCGCGCCCCATCCTCTCGATGATGATGGGTTCGAGCAGTTCATCGCCGAGACGCGCAACTACTAGCGATACCCCGCGATGGCGAAAGTTCATCGAAACCAGCCGGACGAGTTCTTTGCTTGGCTCGGTCGGGCAGTCGGCACACGCGGGCCATTCACTTGCCGCGGCGTGAAATGCGATCTCGACGGCACGCTGACCTTCGAGCTTTGGACCGGAGAGCAGGAGGTCGCGGTGTCCTGGCGGGTCGCTGCGCCGCGACCCGACGAACTTCCGTACCGGGATGGCTCGATCTCGATCGAAGGCAGCGATCCTCTGCAGCCCGCCATCCCCGACGCCGCCATGGGCCAGGTGACGCGTTCGCTCGATGCGATCCTCGCCAGATGGCGCTTGGGCTTTCTCGACCGGCGCAACCGCGAGCTCCGGACTGTAGAGCTGGGCGACCATTTCGTCCGCTCCGTCTTCGGCGAGCTGCTCTCGCCTGGCAAGACCCGCTGCGGCGCATGGCGCTTTCAGGAGTCCTCCTCGACGCCTGCGGGCGTGACGCTCTGCTTCGGCGGCCCTGCCGATCCCCTCGAGCTGCGGGTGCAGGCGGTCGGTTCCCCGGTGGACGACGGCCGCGTGGTGAACACCTATGGGCCCCTCGCGCTGGTTATGCCGACCGGCATCGAAGAACGCCAGGACGCGGACCGCGTGCTGAACCACGTCGGCTACGTGCTTGCGCTCTCGGTGCCCCCGGACGTCAAGCTCGTTGCGCGCCCGGACGCCGACGCGGCTCCGGTCGCGTCACCGGCCGACGACAAGGCGGCGCGGGAGCCCGACCCGCGCCAGCCCGACGACGACAGGGCCAACCCGTTCTTCTATGACGGGTTCAACAGCGCGGCCATGCTGTTGTCCGCGATCTCGGCGAGCCGCGGGCGCGTCGTGGCCGTCATGCACACGGACCGCGAGTGCGTTGGCTTCACCTCGTATCTCGGCGGAACGGTCGAGACACCTCAGCTCTCGCGGCTCGGTGTCCGGCCCACCGGCGACTACGTGCGGCGCCTTCGCATCGTAGACACGAACGACCTCGACGCGATCATGACGGGAGGCGAGGGCAGGCTCACATCCCTGGCCCGCGAGGAGGTGCAGAGGGATCCGCCGCCGGACCTGCTTCTGGTGCTTGGAACCTGCGTATCGCGGGTCATCGGGGACGAAGTCGAGCGGGCGGTGCAGGACAGCGGCGCGCCGGAGGCCGGCGTCCGCACCGTGTGGCTGGAGGCGACCGCGTCGGAGGACCAGCAGGCGCGGACCCTGTGGGTGCGGCTCTGCGAGATGTTCCAGTCGCCTCGCACGGACGACGATGGTCCCGCCGTCAACCTCCTGGGGTATGGATACTGGCGCAATGAGGACCATGCGGAGATCGAGAACCTGCTCGCGAGCGTCGGGATTCGCCGCAACGCGAGCTTGATCCCCACGTTCGACATCGCGGAGCTGAAGCACCTCGGTGACGCGGACGTAAACCTCGTCCTACCGGCGGACCACGTTCGCGACTCGCTGGCGTGGGTAGGGCCCAGAATGCAGGCACCGCTGCTCGAGCCCCCCCGCCCTTCGGGATTGCGCAGACGCGGGCCTGGATCGATGCGACGCTGCAGTTCTTCGATCGCGAGCCGGTGACGGATGAATGGATGGCCCGACACTTTGGCCCGCTGGAGGGGCGGTGGGCCCGTCTCGTTCGTGCTGCAACCGAGCTGCGCATTGCGGTCGTGCTCCGGTCGGACCGCTTCGGGGGCCTCGCGCCGCTCGAGCGCGGCGGTGTTCCCTGGTTCGATCTGGTGCGCGAGATGGGATTTGGTCTCGACGTATTCGTCATCCCGCCACCCGGGCAGACGGTCGCATCCGAGCATCAGGAGCGGGCGCTCTCGGGCGTGCGCCTGTTGCTGGAGGCCGAGGGCGGCCACACGGTGACCTGGGTCGAGTCCATGCAGGAGCTGCGCGAGCGCCTGCTCGAGTCCGATTGCCAGCTCTGCTACACGGAGGTCCCACAAGATCGGCGCGTCCTCTCCGCAGGCATGGTGCCCTTCAACTACACCGACTTCAGCATGGGCTTTCAGGGAGCGACGCGCTCCCTCGAACGTCTGGTCCAACGAGGCCGCACGCCGTTCTTCCGGCGGTACGGCTCGAAGATCCCCTGCCCGGACTGGGGCGAATGACGGCGCGAACGCACCTTCCGACCACGGCGACCGTGATCGACGGATTGCTCACGCTCGCCAACGCGGTCCCGGACCTGGGCATGATCATCGACTGCGCCGACTGCGGCGAGGAGAAGTTCGCCAAGATCGGACTGCAGCACGACCTGATGTCTTCGCTCACGGACTATTCGTCGGGTCACCGCGTGCGCTTCAGCGACCTGCGTGCCCACGACATGGTCTTCGGCACCGAGTCGAAAGTGGCGGAGGCGGTGCGCGCTCTCGTCCGCCAGCGCCACTCGAAGCTCGTTCTACTCGTGCCGTCGAGCGTCGCGTTGCTGCTTGCGAGCGACCTGCCGGCCATCGCCGCCGATCTCGAAGAGGAGCTGGGCGTGCCGGTTGCCGCCGTTTCCGCGCGACCGCTGTCCGGGGACTACCTCGAGGGCTTCGAGGTCGGGCTCGAGGCGCTCGCGAACAAGGTCGTCCTGGAGGCGCCAGCGGATGGCGGCGTCGAGGTCGGGCTCGTCGGCTATGTCTTCGAGCGGTTCGAGGAGGACCAGCGGGCCAACGTCCGCGAACTGCGGCGCCTGCTCCGGGGCCTCGACCGCGAGGTTTCCGCGGTATGGCTCGACGGTGCGCGGGCGCAGGAGCTCGGCTCCATCGGCCGCGCCGGGACGCTCCTTTCGATGCCGGGTGGTCGACGGGCGGCGGAAGTGATCGCGCGACGAGGTGGCGCCCGCGTCGTCGAATGCGGCCTACCCATCGGGCTCGACGGCACGGCGCGCTGGCTGACCGGCGTGGGCGAGGCGCTGGGCTGCGCCGACCTCGCCGCTCGTTTCATCGAGCAGGAGCTCGGACTGATCGTACCCAGGATCGAGCGCGCCGTGCGGCGCGACCTGCTCGGGCGCAGTGTCGTGGTCGCGGGCGGCCCGCACTACGTGGCCGAACTCGCGGAGTTTTTGGCAGAGCTCGGACTGGTCGTGCGACTCGTGCTGGTCCAGAGCCGCAGCGAGGCGGACGGAGAGCAGATTGGCGAGCGCCTACGCCGCTGCGGTCAAGAACCGGAGATCCTCGTCGATCCCACCGTACCGCTGGTGGAGGACGCACTGACCGAGCTGGCGAAGGCTGCGCCAGTGGACGTCATCGTCGGCTCCGGCAGCGCGCGCGACGCCGCCAAGCCACTGCGGATCCCCTATGTCGAGATCTCCTACCCTTGCTACGTGCGGCACGCCCTGTTCGACGCGCCATGGCTCGGTTTCCGCGGAGCGCTGTGGCTCACGGACGCCATCGCCGGCCGGTTGAGCGAAGCTTCGTACATCAGGTACTAGCCGTCGAACGGCTCGCATCACGATGAAGGGAAGATGGGCTGGGTATTCCGCGCACTTCGGAAATCGCGCGACCGGCCGTTGGTACCATCGTGGACCAGATTTCCGAGCCCGGGCAACACTCGGCCAGCCCAACTAGCCGCTATTTTGCGTATTTCTGCGCTGCGCCTCTGGACGAGGCGGAACATCTGAACTGCCGCAGTCGCGCCAAGGTGCTGGTCATCTCCAGCCACCTGGGTGCGCTGCTCACCTTCGTCGCGACAACGTTGCGCACGGTGTCGGGAGCACTACCTTCGCTCGCCTATCTCGGCGCGATTTCTGCGCTGGGTCTGGCTCTGTTCTTCGCGCCGTTCGTCCTCAAGAGGACGCAATCCGTCCAGCGTGCCGCGCTTCTGCCCCTCGGCGCGCTCGCGTTGCTCCTTCCGATGCTGCTCGGCAGGACCGGCGGACTTTCCGCGGCCAGCATGATGATGCTGCCGGCGTTGCCGATCATCGCGGCGTTCTTCGCCGGATTTCGCGTCGCCCTGGTGTTTGCGGTGCTGCTCGCTCTCGAAACCATCGGCCTTGGCGTGTTCTCGCACCTCGGCTGGATCCCGCCGCACGAAACGCCGCTGTCGCTCCGGGCGATGCTCGGAGTGGCCTACATTGGCACCACCGCGGCCATCGCCTACGTCTACGAGCGCGAGCGCGAGGCCGCGGAGGCCCGATCGCGCGCGCTGGCCGACGCGCTCTACGACGCCACCATTCGTGACCCGCTGACGAACCTGCTGAATCGGCGCTTCTTCGACGAACGACTGAAGAACGAGCTTGCGTTCTCGCGGCGTCACGGGAGTTTCACGTCGCTGTTGTCGCTGGATGTCGACCACTTCAAGCGCGTCAACGACACGTACGGCCACGCCGGCGGTGACACCGTCCTCGTCGAACTCGCCCACATTCTGCGCGCCAGCATTCGTCAGGAAGACACGGTGGCGCGCATCGGCGGTGAGGAATTCTTGATACTCCTGCGACAGACCGAGCCAGTTGGTGCACGGACCGTGGCGGAGCGGTTGCGTGCTGCCATCGCCGCGCACGGCTTCGTCGTCGGCGCCGAGCGCATCGCAGCGACGGCCAGCATAGGCTGCGCGACGACCACCGGAGGCGACGATGCCCAGGCGCTGCTGTCGCGCGCGGACGCGCGCATGTACGTCGCGAAACGCACGGGTCGGAATCGCGTCGTCGGTGATCCGGTCGCCGCGCGCTCGAGCGCACCCCGTTCAGGAACAACCACTCCGGCGGCATGCCCGTCCTGACGCGGTCCGGGTTGCCTGTTCGATGCGCCGTGGCTCGGTTTCCGTGGAGCGCTGTGGGACGCCATCGCCGGCCGGTCGAGCGAAGTTTCCTGCATCAGGTACTAGCGTCCAGTACACTCGTACCACGATGAAGGTCCGGGCGAGGAGGAAGGCGCCGGGCGACCGCCGCGGGATCGCGCTGCTCATAGCGAGTGGCATCGCGATCGCCTGCAACGGGGGTCATGCCGGGACACGGGGCGCTGGAGGTCAAGCCGGCAGCGCTGGCAGCACGACGGGCGGCGCAGCAGGCGCGGCGGGAGCAGCAGGCGCGGCGGGCACGGGCGGCACGGCGGGCGCAGCAGGCGCGGGCGGCGCGGGTGGCGTGTCCGGCAGCGCTGGAGCCACCGACGCTGGCGCCGACGCCGATGCCGGTTGCGCGCTCACCGAATGCAGCGGAGCCTGCGTCGACACGTCAACGGACAGCGCGAACTGCGGTGCTTGCGGCAACGCCTGCAGCGTGGGCGAGGTGTGCGCAGGCAGCGGCTGCGGGAGTCAGTGGGCGGACTGGCCGATGCCGAACGCGCCGGCGGCGGGCGCCGCGAACCCGGCGAGCTACGACACCAGCACACCCGGCGTCGTTGTCGACAAGGTCACCGGTCTGATGTGGCAACTCGCTGTCGACACCGGCAGCTACGACTGGATCGCCGCCAAGGCCTACTGCGCTGGTCTTGTGCTGGCCGGGCACAACGACTGGCGGCTACCGACGGAGATCGAGCTGTTCTCGCTGGTCGATTCGACGGCGACCAGCCCGGCGATCGACGCGGCCGCGTTCCCGGGCACGCCCTCGGCGTTCTTCTGGTCGTCGTCGCCGCTCGCCGGCAATCCGGCCAGTGCCTGGGGGGTCTACTTCAGCTACGGCGGCACCGGCAGCGGCGTCGCGTCGGTTGCCAATCGCGTGCGCTGCGTGCGCTGAGGTCCGGAGGAGCCATGCATCACCGGACCCCGCATCAACCTCTCGTCCTTCGCCGCTTGCGACCCGCGTTCGTGCTGGGCGTTGCGCTCGCGCTTCCCGTCTCGAGCGCGCGCGCCGACGCGCCGGCGGGCCGCTACACGATCGCCAACGGTACCGTCACCGACAACGCGACGAAGCTCGTCTGGCAACAGACTGCGGCTCCTGCGACGCAGACGTTTTCCGGAGCGAAGAGCTACTGCGCGGGCCTTGCGCTCGACGGCGGCGGCTGGCGTATGCCCACGGTGAAGGAGCTGATGACCCTCGTGGACTTCAGCGTCGCTGCGCCCGGACCCACCATCGACACGACGGCATTCCCCGCAGCGCCTGCGGACTACTTCTGGACGTCGTCCACGCTCGCCGCCAATCCGTCCTTCGGCTGGAGCGTCTACTTCTACCACGGCTACACGTACTACAAGAGCGTGGCGACGACCTACCGCGTGCGCTGCGTGCGCTGAAGGCCCCCCCGGTGCGGGGTTCGTTCGCTCCTCGCGGCGCTACGAGCGGGTCGGCGGCCCCGCACACTCGGTAGCGCACTTGGACTGCTTGCACTGGGTGAACGCCGTAGTGGCCGTATGGCAGTCCGTCGTGAACTTGCTCTGGCAGGGAGTAGCGCAGTTCGACCCACAGCCGAGATCGATACAGCCACAGCTTGCGCAGCCGCAGCTGTCCTTCTCCGAGCACGTGATGATGCACTGCTGGTAGGCGGCGCAGGGACCGCCGGGGCACTTGAAAGCGCCGGAAAAGCCGGAGCCGCACATCGCCTGGCCCTCGCTCGCGCAGTTCTGCTGGAGACAGGCGTCGCACGAGGGGCACACCGCGGCGCCGCCGCCCCCGCTCCCGCTAGTCGAGCCGCTGGAGCAAGCAGCCAGCGCCACTGCGATCGCCAGCGCCAAGGCGGTGCGCACTGGCGAGGCGAACAGCCCTTTCACAGCAGGGACAGCGCGAAGCGACGAGGAGTGAACGTGAGCCCGTAGATTCATCCACGCACCATAACAGAGTAGTCGCAGTACCTGTGGCTATTCGCTCTGCGCGGATCGGGCATACGCTTTCCTGTCCCCGGTCAATTCTTCGCAGTCACGGAGAGTTCCACGAAGACCGCCGGCAAGCGGTGCCAGTGATCGGACGAGGGTGGGTAGGGTAGCGATCGCCCAGCGCCCTCACCCTTTGGTCTTGTCGATCATATGGTCGATGACAACGCCGTGCTCGTGTTGGGGGCTGAACATCACGATCTCGGCGTCCGACTCGACTTTGACGTTGTGACCCGGCGGCCAGTAGAAGAGATCATTTTCGTTGACGGTCTCCTGCACGCCATTCTTGTCGGTCGCCTTGAGCTGCCCGCGCAGGACATAGCCCCAGTGAGGGCACTGGCACGCATCGCCTTGCAGGCCCTGTAGCAACGGTGCGGTGTCGACGCCCGTCGAGAGACTGAAGAACTCGCAACTGATCTTGCCGAGTCCGGTTGCGTCCCCGAAGTCCATGTGCTGGCGGACCACGGCACCCGGTATCTGCATCTTGACGTCAACGTCTTCTTTGGCAATTCGCACGGCTTCCCCCCTATGTCGGCAGCGGATGATGAGCGTTGCCCATTGCCCCACCTGCCCACGGCAACAGACCCCCGGCTAGAAACGCCACCGCCAACATAGGGCCGCGCGGCGCAACCGCCAGGGGCTTGTTGGTCCGTCCCGGGTATCCGTCGTCTGCGCCGACGTGAAGCGACAGCACCTGAACGCCGCGCACCGACGCGTCACCTGACAGAGCAAGTGAGTCGCATCGTCATCTCGTCGCTCTGGGCGATCGCAACGTTCATCGTTTCAAGCCACGCGCTAGCCGATCCCGCAGCGGCGTCGCACGCCGCATTTCCACCTGTTCCGGAAACGTTGCCGGCGCGCGTTGCAGCGCCTCCTCCGGGCGCTGGCGCTTCGAAGGAGGTGCGCCCTCCGGCAACCCGATCCAGCGCGCAGGATCTGCGCTGGTCTGCGCCAGGTGCACCGCTTGCCGATCCGCCGGCCGCGCGCGATGGCGGCGACGCGCGCGAGCGCCATCGCGTCTCCGACGACTGGATGCTGGCGCTGGAAGCCGTGACGCACGCGCCGCTCGACATCGGGTTCCAGGTCGGCTTCGAAGCGCGGCCAGGTGTGCGCGTGTCCGGCGGCTACGGCCGCGTGCCGGGCGCGTATCTCGGACTGGTCACGCGCGCCGCCCGCAACGCCAGCAACGCCGATCCGCTCGCCACAGCGCTGATCACCGACGGCTTCCAGGGCGGCTACACCTGGCGTGTGCAGGGTGGGATCCGTCCGTTTTCGAAGCTCGGCCTGTACCTGGACGCGGGCTACGCGCGCGTTGCGCTGGCTGGCTCACTCGACAGCCGTGCCGTTCCCAGTGCCGGCGCGCTCGGCGTGCAGGGCGGGTACAGCGTCGACGCCGTACTGCATATGTGGCTCATCGAGCTCGGCTACCAGGCGCATGTCGGCGATCACGTCGTGCTTGCGGTCGGCGGGGGCGTGATGGGCACGTTCGCCGCGCACACCACCATCAGCACGCAGGCCGGCAGCGTGCGCCTGCCCGCCGTGGATCCGTCCACCGCGTCCACGGTGGACGAGCTGCTCGAAAAGCACGGCTACCTGCCAACGCTCACGCTGCGTCTAGGCTTCGATCTGATCTGACGCGGCGGGCAGCGGTTCCGCTGACGTGGAGGTGGCGTGAGCGGCCCGGCGGCCCAACAATGGCGGACAGTGACCGGCAAGCGAAACCACGTCGACGATCTCCGGGGGGCGACCCGCCTCGCCGTCGGAGCCGCCAAGGGAGTCGTCGATCTCGTCCGGGCGATGCACCACACCATCGGCGGCGGTCCCGACGTGCTCGGTCGACCCCTGGAGGGACCGCTCCGCGTGCTGACCGCGCCCGTCTACGGCAGCATCCACGCCGTGACCGACCTTGTCGGAGCAGGCATCGACCTGGCGCTCGGACAGCTCTCGCCACTGCTCGGGGAGAGCGCACCCGGGCCCGAGCGCGAGGCGGTCCTCGCCGTACTGAACGGCGTCCTCGGCGACTACCTCGAGGGAACCAACAATCCGCTCGCGATCGAGATGCGCCTGCGCAAAGGGGGTCGGCCACTCGTGCTGGAGAAGCAGGCGCTCCGCGCTGCCGTGCCCGCGGCCGGAAGCAAGCTCCTGGTACTCGTACACGGTTCGAGCATGAGCGACGTGCAATGGAATCGTCGCGGGCGCGATCCCGGCGCCGCCCTCGCGAGCGCCCTCGAGCTGTCAACGCTGTACCTGAACTACAACAGCGGGCTCCACGTCTCGACCAACGGCCGCGCATTCGCGGAGCTGCTCGAACAGCTCGTGGCCGAGTGGCCCGTGCCGGTCGAGGAGCTGGTGCTGCTCGGACACAGCATGGGCGGGCTCGTGTCGCGCAGCGCCTGCCACTACGGCGAGCTGGCCGGCCACGCCTGGCGGCCCAGGCTCGGCAAGCTGATCTCGGTGGGCTCGCCTCACCACGGCGCGCCGCTCGAGCGCGGCGGCAACTGGATCGACGCGATGCTCGGGCTCAGCCGCTACAGCGCTCCGCTCGCCCGCCTGGGACAGATCCGCAGCGCCGGAGTCACCGACCTCAGGTTCGGCAACGTGCTCGACGAGGACTGGCAGGGTCGGGACCGCTTCGAGTCCGGTGCCGATCCACGCACGCCGCTTCCACTACCGGCGGGCGTCGACTGCTACGCGATCGCCGGCACCACAGCCCCGACGCCCGGCGACAAGCTCCCGGGGGACGGCCTGGTCCCGGTCGACAGTGCGCTGGGCCGCGCCGACCGACCGGAGCTTTCGCTCGCCTTTTCCGCTACCCACCAGTGGATCGCGTTCGGCACGGGTCACATCGACCTGGTCGATCGGCCCGAGGTCTGCGCACAGCTCGAGTCCTGGCTCAGCTGACGCTGCGACCAACCGGGTGTGCGACGCCCGCAGCAGCACCACGGGACGCCGCCTACGTCGCGCCGCGTTCGATCGCGCGCGCGCGGCGTTCCGCTTCGTCGCTCTCGGCTTCCACTCTTCTCGTTTCCACGAGCGCGGCCTTCATCGTCTCTTCGGACCAGGCGAAGGTTCCGAACACCCAGTCCCACAGGGGCGAGCTGATGCCCATGTTCAGATGGAAGAGCTTGAAGTGGTGCACGGCGTGGGCCCGCCTCACTAGCTTGCCGATGCGCGTCTTCGGGTTGCGGAAGTGGTGCGTGTAGTAGTGGGTCCAGTCGTAGAACAGGTAGCCCGCGCACGTGCCGCCGAACAGGATGAACGCCTGGCCATGCGGCAGCAGCAGCCAGTACAGGACGAAAAGAACCGCGGCAATCGGCCAGCTCATCAGCGGCGGCGCGACGAGCCGCAGCCGGTCGTTCGGGAACTCGTGGTGGAGCCCGTGCATGAGGAAGAGGCGGATGCGCGCCTTCTCGTCCGTGCCCGGATCCCAGTGGAAGGCGAAGCGGTGCAGCAGGTATTCCAGCAGCGTGAAGCCGAGGACGCCGGCCGCGAACAGCCCGATGTACGCCAGCCTGCGCGGCCCTGACGAAAGCGCGAGCATGGCACCGTACACAATGGCCCAGCCGAACCACACGGCGGGCATGATCGGATGCGAGCTCGCGAGCACGTGCTCGACGAAGGGGTTCTTGTAGACGCGGATGCGGTTAATCTTGCGGTTTTCGAGGCTGGGCGCGCCAATCGTGCCGTCCCACCGCGCGATCGTCTCGTGGAACTCGTCGGTGAAGTCGAAGAGTCCCATCTAGATCTGCCCGCCTGCCGCGACCGACTGGACATCGAAGGCTTCCGGAGCGTCTGCGGGCCGTTCCTCTTCAGGGCAATCGAAGGGCGCGCGCCCCACCTGCACGGTGCCGAGGCTCGGGATGAACAGCGCCAGGAAGTGCTGCTGGAAGAAGAACCACCACATGCTCCAGTGACACAGGCGCGGATCGATCTGGTCCTTGATCTTGTTGTGCGCCGCTTCGGCTTCAGCCCAGTGCAGGTTCGCCTGGTTGTGGTGGACGGTGTGGTAGCCGTTGCCGAAGAGCAGGAAGTTCAGGAACTTGCCGGTGAAGTTCCGCGAGTGGTTGTGCTCCGACCACGGGTCGGTGTGCACGTGCTGCGAGTAGTTGAACAGCATCACCGTCCACAGCGCGAAGAACGCCGGGATGCCCAGCGCGAGCGCGTACGTCTCGAGCCCCGCCTTGACGCCGAACAGCACCACGGCCAGCGCCGCCAGGACGGCGTGGGCGCCATAGGTCACGACGTACTGGGAGATGATGCGCCGGTAGAACGCGGGGTTCTTCTGCTTCGCCGTGCGGATGAAGTCCTTGATCCAGAACCCCTGGTAGTACGCCGAGACGAAGAAGTAGGTGCTGGCGACCAGCGCGTTGTGCTTGTTGGTGATGCGCCAGGTGATGGTCGCGTCACCGTGTTTGTTGATGTACTTGTGATGGTTGAGGTTGTGGGTCGGCGTCCAGGCGAACACCGGGTAGCCGTAGAAGATCGAGACCCAGTGCGAGAAGAGCCGGTTCGCCCGCTTGGTCTTCATCGTGGGGCGGTGCATGTGGTTGTGCGCGATGACGGCGCAGCTCACCGCGAAGTACATGCTGAACGGGAACAGCACCCAACGGAGGTCAGGGCGGAGGTATTGCAGGACGGCGACGCCGGGCGTCAGGATGACGACCCAGAGCAGCGTACGGTAGTCGGCGCGATGTTTGACAAGCAGCATAGGGAGCCTCGCTGTCCGGCAACGATACCCGCGATTGCCGCTCGGTCGACCGGATGTCAATCCTTGTGGCGAAAACGGGGGCCCACGGGGCCAGAATGGGCCAGATCTGGGCTCCTGCGCTTGATCGTCGTCAATTTCGTGCCCGGCACCCCCGCGCGTCCGCCGGCAGGCGTTGAGCGGCCGATGCGCCGCACAGCGCAGCCGAGGCGGTCGGCGCTCCGCACTTGCCCTGGTGCAGAGCCCGCTCCCCTCTCGCGGTAGCGGCACGCCTACGGCTGCCGAACGGCGCGGAAGCGCACCTTGTTCTCGAGCATCCTGGTGAAGGCCTCTTCGGCGCGTTCCAGGGGGAACACCTCGGTCCGGGGCCTCACGCCCTGGAGCTTGCTGAAGCGCAGCGTGTCTTCGGAATCGATGCTGGAGCCACTGGGCCAGCCCTGGATGCGGCGACCGCTGAGCAGCGAGAACGCGGAAACCTTGAAGGGCTCGGGCGCGGCCGCGACGATGAGCAGTGTGCCGCGCGGCGTGAGCCCATCGACGACCGACTCGATGGCGCCGGCGTTCGGCGCGGTCGCCAGGATGACGTCGGCGCCGCCGAGTTGCTGCAGCGCTTCGGCCGGGTCGCCCTTGGCTGCATCCACGTATTCGTGCGCGCCGAGCTCGTGCGCGAGCTTCTCTTTGTCGCTGCCGCGCGACACGGCAATGGTGCGGAAGCCCATGCGCGCGGCGTACTGCACGCCCAGATGGCCGAGCCCGCCGATGCCCTGCACGGCCACGGTGTCGCCGGCGCGCGCGCCGCTGTTGCGGAGCGCGTTGTACGTGGTGATCCCGGCGCAGAGCAGCGGCCCGGCATCGACGGCAGACACGCCTTCGGGGAGGCGCGCCAACGACGAGGCCGGAACGACCGCGTACTCGGCCCAGCCGCCATCGTGCGAGATGCCGGTGACTTTCGCCTTCTCGCAATTGATGACGTGCAACGCGGGGCCGAACGACGACCAGGACAAGGACGGCTGGACGATCGCACAGGGCGACTGCAACGACTGCGACCCGAACGTGAATCCGGGCGCGATCTACGTGCTGCACACGCAGGACGGCGGAACTCCGAAGTGGGGCGACGAGGATTGCGACGGCACTCCCGGCGACTCGGCCAAGCCCTGCGATCAGGGGTTTGCGCTCGGCGACGTGAACGCTGCCGACGCGGCGAAGGCGATCGAGCTGTGTCACGCGGCCAAACCCACCGACAAGAACTTCGGCGTGCTGTCGGCGGCCTACGTGCGCGCCGACGGCAGCACCTTCTCGAGCCCGGGGTTGCAGGTGGGGCTGGAGCCGGGCTGGGGACCGAACGTGAAGGTGCAGGCCGGCAAGACGATGCTCGTGCTGTCCACCGGTCACGCGCGCAGCATCGGCCAGAGCGGCGCGTGCGGTTCGCTCACCTGCACGGAGAACGCAACGGGCAAGGCGCCGCCAGGTTTCCCCCAGGCCAATCCCGCCTGCCCGCCCATGAGCACGATCACGGATGATGTCGCGCTGCAGGTGAAGCTGCGCGCACCGACTAACGCCACCGGCTATTCGTTCAACTTCAAGCTCTACTCGTTCGAGTACCCGGAGTCGGTCTGCGACAAATACAACGACCAGTTCATCGCGCTCGTTTCGCCCGCGCCGAAGGGCTCCATCAACGGGAACATCTCGTTCGACAGCAAGAACGTCCCCGTCAGTGTGGACCTGGGCTACTTCGACGTGTGCGACCCGGGCACGGCGTCGGTGTTTGCCTATCGCTGCAAGAATGCCGGCGGCAGCTGCCCGTCGCTCCCGAACCCCTACCGTCCACTGGGCGCGGGCGAGCTGAAAGGCACCGGCTTCGACATCTGGAAGCAGACCAGCTTCGAGAAGCAGCCCACGGCGGCGGGCGCCACGCGCTGGCTCGAGTCCCAGGCCCCGGTGAAGGGCGGCTCCGAGTTCACGATCCGCTTCGCCATCTGGGACACCGGCAACCAGCAGTACGACTCGACCGTACTGATCGATAACTTCCAGTGGATCGCAGCGCCCGGCGTCTCCGTCACGACGAAGCCGGTGCCGACCCCGATGTGATCGCCCGGCTCGCCGCGGATTCAGCTGGTGCGGGGGCGCCTGCGCGCGCTATCATTGCCGGTTCGCACCTGCTTCGCCGCGGTCTTCGCGGCCCAACACGAAAGAGACCATGCCGATTATTCCTCGACGCCGGGCTGTGCCCGCCGCAAAGCGTGCCCTTCTGCCCGTGGCACTGCTGCTGGCCTCGTGGGCCGCGCCCGCGCGGGCCGCGACCGTCGCGCGCTGGACTCCCCCGAACGCGGAGGTCGACGAGGCGAACTTCCCCGCCACCGCGAGCCTCGTGTCCGCGAGCGCGATGACCTACTCCGGCGCCCCGCTCAGCAGCATTTCGATCTCCGGCAGCTACGCCGTCAAGATGTGGCCGCTGGCGATGGACACGTCGGACTACATCCAGTTCTCCGTCACCGGCATCGTGACTTTCCAGTCGGTCTCGTTCAGCTGGTGGTCGAACAGCAGCTACGTGAACGCGGTCGCGGTGCGGTCGAGCGCCGACGGTTTCGCGGCGAACCTGGCCACCGGCACGCATCCACAGGACGCACAGATGCACCAGACGACGCTCGACGTTCTCGAGCCTCGGCACGCAGAACGGCACGACGACGTTCCGGCTGTACTTCTGGGGCAGCAGCTTCGTCACGCCCACGGCCTACATCGACGGGCCCAGCCTCGACACGGGCGCCGTTGGGCTCGTGATCAACGGCTCGGCGATCTGCGACACCGACGAGCACGTCGCGAGCCACAAGTGTGTGACTTGCCCGGCAGGCAGCACCAACCCCCAGGGCGACGACCCGAGCGGCGCCAACACGCAGTGCACGCCCACCCTGTGCACCGCGGACCATCGCGTGCAGAGCCACGCCTGCGTCGCCTGCGCCGCGGGCTCCACGCGCCCGGCGGGTGACGACGCCACGGGCGCCGATACGCAGTGCACGGCAACGCTGTGCGCCAGCGACCAGCACGTCGTGAGCCACGCCTGCGTCGCCTGCCCGAACGGCCAGACCAACCCCGCCGGCGACGACGCGACCGGCAGCGACACATCTTGCACCCCCTCCACGCCGTTGGACGCCGGAAGCGACTCGGGCACAGGCGGCAGCGCGGGCACAGGCGGCAGCGCGGGCACAGGCGGCAGCGCGGGCACAGGCGGCAGCGCGGGCACAGGCGGCAGCGCGGGCACAGGCGGCAGCGCGGGCACAGGCGGCAGCGCGGGCACAGGCGGCAGCGCAGGCGCAGCCGGAAGTGCAGGCGCCGGTGGAACCGCAGGCGCAGCAGGCAGCGCGAGTGGCGGCACAGCCGGAAACACGTTCACCGATGCAGGCACCGACGCCAACGGAGGCGCCAGCGCAGCCGGCGGCTACGGCACAGATGGCGGCTCGGATGCGGGCGCGCCCGCGGGCTCCGGATCCAAGGGCGGCTGCGGTTGCACCGTGGCCGGCTCGCGTAGCGGCTCGACCGGGTGGTCGCTCCTGTTCGGGTTCGGCCTCGCACTGGGTCTGCGCCGGCGCCGCCGGCGCTGAGTGGACCGGCGCCGCAGATCGCGTGTCTCGCCGGGGAGATGATGACGAAGATCCGCCGCTACGAAACGCCGTCGTCGGCCCAGCTCCTGCGCCACGTGCTCGAGCGCCCGGAGCTGGTGGCCGCTGTGCGGGAGCTGCCCGGCGAGGCGCTGGCACGCCTGATCGATCGCATCGGGTTGGAGGATGCCGGCGAGATCGTCGCGCTGGCCAGCACCGAACAACTCTCGCGCGTCTTCGACGAGGATCTGTGGCGGGCTGAGCACGTCGGCGGCGACGAGGACTTCCAGCCGCGGCGCTTCGGCCTGTGGCTCCAGGTGCTGGCCGAGGCGGGCGATGACTTCGTTGCCGAGCGTCTCCGAGCGATGCCGCGCGATCTGCTGCAGCTCGCAGTGCATCGTCTGGTGCTCGTCATCGACATCGACGCGCTGGCCGTGGAGATGTCGGAAGGCGGCGCCGACGACCTGACCGAGAAGGCGCTCGAAGCCAGCCCGCACGAGGAGTGGGAAGAGTTCCGCCTGATCGCCCGACATGCCGAAGCGTGGGACGTGCTGTGGTCGGCGCTGCTCGCGCTCGACCGCGACGACCACGAGCTCGTGCGCGATCTGCTCGAGCGCTGCGCGGCGATCGACGCGGAGTACATCGAGGACAACGGCGGGCTCTACGCTGTCCTCACCTCGGGGGAGATGCTGGAAGGAGATCTCGCTGCGGACCGCGCGGACCGCCGCGCTGCGGAAGGCTACGTCGCGCCAGCGGACGCGCGGGCGTTCCTCGAGCTGGCAGCGAGCGGCCAGGGTCCAGAGGGCCGCGACGCCATCACGCGCGCGTACTTCCGCGAGGTCGCGCCGCATCGCGGAGTCGCCGACGAACGCGCCGCGACTCGCGAGCGCGAGGCCGCGGCGGCCGAGCTCTCCCGACTGCTGCTGCCCTCGAAGCAGGAACAGGCCGCCGGGGCGGAAGCGCCCACGCCGCCGGCGTCGCGAACTCCCACCCTGCTCGAGCAAGCGCTCGCCGAGCTTCGCCAAACCGACCCGGTACTCGCGTCGACCCGGCTCGAGGAGCTGGCATACCTCGCCAACGTCTGGGTAGCCGCAGGCTCCCACGAAGGCCGCCGCCCCCGCCCCGTGGAAGCGCTCGAGCACGCCATCACGGTGTGCAACGCGGGGCTGGAGCGCGCTGTCGCCGACGCGGGCGACGAGGCCGCACGGGTCCTCGCCTCCACCCCGGCCGATGCGCTGTTCCGGTGGGGCTACGTGAGGCAGAAGGCGGACTGAGCCAGCCCCCGGCGCAGTCTCTGCCGGTCGGGACGCCGTTCGCGCCGCGGCTGCGCGGTCGCCCGCCGCGCGGCAGCGCGAATCGGCGACAACCCGGGCACAGGCACGGGCCGTGCACGCCACAGTCCGGGGGGAAGCGGCGTCCCCAGCACTGAGCGCGAACAACCGCCCGGACGGGGGAGCATGGCTATCGAGACACGCCGGACCGGCGGTCATTGGGGGACGCTTTCGCTGTCGCTAGCGACGGCGCTGACGCTTGCGCTCTCGACTGGCCAGGCGTCGGCCGGCGTCGAGGCAGAGGTCGAGGTCTCGGTCGTGGTCCCGAGCCGCATCGACACGCGCATCCCGGGCGACAGCGGCACGAAGCTTTCGTTCGTCCACGATCTCTCCACGTCGCCCGCACCGGCTTTCCGGGTACGGCTAGGTTATCGCATCGCAGACCGTCACCTGATCACGGCACTCTACGCACCGCTGCAGCTCGATGCCCGCGGCAGCGTCGGCCGGGACGTCCGGTTCATGGACGCGACCTATCCAGCGACAACCCCGCTGCTTGCGATCTACCGTTTCGATTCGTACCGCCTGACCTATCGCTACAGCATCGTCTGGACGGATGACCTGGACGTCGCGCTCGGTGTCACCGGGAAGATCCGCGACGCCGAGACCAGTCTCTACGGGGTCCATGCCCGGCGGAAGACCAACACCGGTTTTGTCCCGCTGCTCAACGCCCACGTGGCATGGCGTCCCGGGAACGGTGCGTTCGGGGGCGTGCTCGATGTCGACGCGTTGGCCGCACCCCAAGGGCGTGCCGAGGATGTGCTGCTGGCGGCAACCTGGTCCTTCCACGACCATCTCGAGCTGCGCGTGGGCTACCGCATGCTCGAGGGAGGCGCCGACAACGACGAGGTGTACAGCTTCGCCTGGCTTCACTACGCGGTCGTCGGGCTCAGGATAGGCTACTGATCGCCCCGCACCCCGGGAACGCCCGCGCTCCCGATCCCCGTCACCTGCAGTACTTCGACCTCGACTGCCGCAGCTAGCCTCGCTTCTTCGCTTCTTCGATCGTCGCTTCCAGGACGTCGAGCATCGCGCGATCCTTGGGACGATCGAGGTGGCGCTTGGCCTGCACGAGCCGCTCGAGCGACAGCACGCGCACGTGCACGCCGGCGACCTCGAAGCCGACACTGTGGGGCAGGAGATCTTCGTACGTCGTGTCGTCCTCGATAGTGCCGGGCAGATCCAGCGCACCCTGGCCGGTGACGAGCAGCTTGTGACCGCGACTCGCAACGTGACCGCGCTCGGGACGGAGCCCGCGTGGGTCGTCGCGGAAGCGGGCTTCGAGCTCGCCCAGGGCGCCTGGCATGCGACTCACGTTCGCCGGCTCGAGCGAGTAGACAACGTCCACGTCGAGCGTGCGGACCGGAGCCCCCTGGAGCACGGCCGCCATGCCTCCGACGACGATGAACTCAACGTCGTGGGCGACCAGGGTCTGCAGGATCTTCGCGATGGGCATCGTCGGTCCGACGCGCGGTCAGCTCCACGTCGATCGCGTCCTGCAGGGGGGACGTTACCAGGTGGAAGTGCTGCCCGGTCTCGTCGCCGCGGGCGAGTTCCTCGACATCGAGCCACCGCACCGGCTCGTCCACACCTGGGGCTGGCAGCTCGGTGAAGATGCGCCGGTCCCGCCCGGCTCGACCGTCGTCGTCTACGAGCTGTTCGATGCCGGCAAGGGAACCCGCCTCCGGCTCTCGCAACGCGACCTGCCCAATCTCGCAACGGCGGGGTCGCACTCGCGGGGTTGGAACCACTATCTCCCGCGCCTGGCAATTGCAGCAGCGGGCCAGGTCGCGGGCCCCGATCCGTGGGTTGTCGATCCCGAGCGGATGCAAAGAGAGCTCGCGCCCGCTTCCGGTCCGCCCCGGGCGCAGCAGAAGAAAGGAGCAAGCAGATGACCACCAGGGAAACGATCGAACACTACTTCCAGGCACTGTCGGGCAAGAGCGGATGGCAGGCGCTGCTAGCCGACGGGATGTCCTTTGCCAGCTACAGCACGCCCGCGAAACGCGTCACCGGAAAGGACGCGTACATCGAGTCCACGCACGGCTTCTATTCCATGATCGAGAGCTTCGAGGTGCGCAGCTTGATCGTCGATGGCGAGCACGCCTGCGCGCTGACGCGCTACGCGCTGAAGCCACCGGCGGGCAGTCCCTTCACCTGCGACGTGGCCGAGTACTTCGCGGTGAAGGACGACCACATCGACTCGTTCGAGATCTATTTCGACAGCGCGCCCTTCAGCACCTGAGGCTCGAGCGCCGTGGCCTACGACGAGAAGCTCGCAGGCAGGATCCGCCGCATCCTCGCCGAAGAAACGGAGGACGTGACCGAGCGCCGGATGTTCGGCGGGATCTGCTTCATGGTGGGCGGCGGCATGTGCTGCGGGGTTCTGGGGCCGGACCTGATCGTGCGGGTCGGCCCCGACCGCTACGCCGCGGCGCTGGCCAAGCCCCACGCCCGCGTCTTCGACTTCAGCGGCCGCCCCTCGAAAGGCATCCTGTACGTGGGGCCCCAGGCAATCCGCACCCGCGCCGGCCTGGAACGCTGGCTGGGCGTGGGCCTGGAGCGGGCTCGCTGAACCTGACGCGCGGCGGCGTGAACGGACCGGGCCCGGCGGTGTGAGCAGCCACGCGCACCTTCGCTCGAGGAACTGTGCCCCCCCGGAGCTATTCCGGCGCGACGAGGTGCGACACCAGTGCGACGATGCCGCGCGCGGCAGCTGGGGGCGGGTAGGGTGAAAGCGAGTCCAGTTTGGCCGCCTGTCGCTGGTGCACGACCTCGAGCACCCGCCCGAGCTCCGCGCGGTCGAACCAGGTGCCGTGGTTGGCGCAGAAGTCGACAACGATGCCGGCACGAGCGAGAGGAACGCGCTGGAGCGAAAAGTGGCACACCGGGCAGGCGGCAGTGCGCGATGTGTCCGCCCGGAACACGGCGTGCTCGGCGGCGCGCCCCGCGAGCTCCTCGATGCGCTTGTCCACGCGCCCCATCGCCAGAGGGATCGACTTCGAGTCGACCCAGATCCCGCCGCACTCGCCGCAACCCGCGAGCTCGACGCTGTCGACCCGGATCTCGTAGAGCAGCTGCGGACAGCGCGGGCAAGGAAGCGTCGTCGCGTGCCCTTCTTCGCTGGCTTTCGCCGGCGAAGGCGACGCCGCAACCGCCGGGGACGCCACCTGGACGTTCTTGAACACGATGACGCGCTGGGGCGCGGGCTCGGGCTCGCTGGCAAAACCACAGAACCTGCAGGTCACGAGTTCGTGCGCCGCCGCGGCAGGCAACGGACCACCACACTTGGGACAGACCAGAACGCGCCGCGGGGCCTCCATGCGGCGATCATACCCCATTAGTGAACGGACCCGGGCTCGGCAGCGTGCCGCCGATGAGCGAGACGAATCGCGACTTGATGCCGGTTCGTGAGATGGCTGTGAGACCCCGCGACCGCCGGCGACTCGCCTGTGCTCAGCGGAGTCTGATCTGCGAGCCGAGATCGAGCAGCAGGCGCAGCACGGCCCACGCCCCGTCTTCGCGCTTCGGCGGGTGCGGCGCGAGCTGTACGCCTGGCGCATCGACAATGCGGTCGAGCAGCGCTACCGGCGCGGGCTCGACGGGCGGCGCGGGCTGCAGCGCGGCGAAGCGGCAGGTCTGGTCGTTCCGTATCACCATCGCGTAGCCGAGCTCGTAGTGCTGCTCGGGCTGTTGCTCCGGCGCGAAGTAGTCGACCAGGAGATGCCCCGATCGCATGTGCGCCTTCGCCTCGATCGTCTTCGTCGGCATGTCCGGCGCGACCAGCTTCACGAGCTCGGCCCAGTCGTCGAAGAACTGGTCCACGGGCTTGCCCCTGGCGGAAGCCTTCACGAGCAGAGCGCGTGCGTTCGCCCCCTTGCCAACGAGGACCTGCACCTCGTACCGACCCACGCGACGCACCTGCCCGGCAAGGTCCGCGGGCAGCGCCAGGTTCGTTCCCGTCGGACACCGGATCTCGCCGCTCGCCCGGTCCCACTCGATCCCGTCCGGCGCAAGCCGGGCAGCCGCCGCGCCCGACCCCGTCGCAGTCCCTACCGGAGCCGGCGACGACGCCGACCGCTGCTGCCCCGGCGCTGCGCAAGCAGCCACCAGCGCGAGGCAAGCACCCAGGACAAGGCAGAAGCGCATGGCGCTACTCTAGCTCCGCGATCGCGACGGACCAGCGACCGACGTCGCGGCAGCGGGTCGGCGCTGCGTGATCTTCTGTGGAATCGGCTTCCCCCGGACAGCGTTGCCCCCGTATGCGCACGCTTCGTGGAGCGAGGGGCGGCAGAGCGCTTTGCGGCCGCAAGTCTGTGAGAGCGGGAGGTCCGGCGATGAGACGCTTTTTCACATGGTCCGGCCTGCTGCTGCTCGCGGCCCTGGCGTGGATCAGCGTGGGCTTTCTCGGTGGCCTGTTCCAGTTCGATCTGTGGCCAGCCGATCACACGTGCGACGGCGATCGACCTTGCAGGATCGGCCAGTGTACCCAGCTTCGCGCAACGGTTCCTTCGCCCGACCACAGGCGCAGCGCGCTCGTCTTTCTCACGACGGGAGGCGGCGCCACCGTCGCCGACGGAGCGCAGGTGTGCATCGAGGAGGATGGCCGCCGCCGGAAAGTCGCCGTCGGCTACCGAAGCGATGGGGTGAGCGCAGCGTGGGTTTCGCCAACGCTGCTGCGCATCGACGCACTCTCGACCGGCGCCCCCTCGCACACCGTCGACGTGACCGGCTCCACGGTGATCTGCGAGCCAACTGGCTTCCGCCCGCACGACCGCCGCGCCGCGCACTGAGCGCGCCGCCAAGCAGCGACATGACGCTGCGTGCTATCGCCCCCGGGCCACTCACGGCGCGAGCGTGGGCGGCGCCTTGCTGCCGTCGAGCGGGAACCAGCGGAGCACGCTGCGCGGACGCTGGGCGAGGCTCTCTTCCACGGCAAACCCCTGCCAGCGCACACCGCCCGGGCCGTCCATGGTGTCGCCGTTCTCGATGACACACCGGGTCGCCCCATCCAGCCGTCGGATCCCTCCCGCACCCCCGCAACGCCGAACGCCTCCAGCGAGCGCGCCAGAGCCTCCACATCGACCGCACGCTCGAGCAACACGACCGCCCCCTGGGTGAACATGCCCTTCATGGCGAAGGCGAGCCTACCATCGCCGGGAACCGCGCAGCGCGGAGCGGCGCCCCGCCCTACTTGCAGTACTTCGAAACTTCCGGCACCAGCGTCACCCCGAACGGATCCGGGCTCGGCAGCGTGCCGCCGATGAGCGAGACGAAGCGCGACTTGATGCCCGTGACGTAGGAGTTCGTGGCGTCGGGCGGGCGCGGGAAGCCCGGGCCCTCCAGGTGCGAGAGCAGCCCGATCACCATGTCGCCCGCGATGCCCTGCCCCTGGCAGTACTGGTACGTGTAGATCGGAGTCTGCCCGCCGTTCCCCGTCGCGTTCTCGAAGTAGTACCAGGTCCCGAGCGCGATGTTGCAGCCCGGCGTCTGCATCCAGCTCGTGTACGTCGTCCCCCCCGCCGTCGCCCAGAACACCGCGTCGTTCGCGTGCCCCGGCAGCTCCTTCGGCCACGCGCAGCCGATCGCCGCCATCTTCGAAAGCGGCCCGTAGTAGTTGAAATCGTTCACCGTCGAGCTGAACCGGATCTGCAGAAGCCCCACCGTCGGATCATTCGCCTTCGTCCCGTTCACATCCCGCGTCCCATACGAATCCAGGTTCACCGACGTCGGGTTGTACGAGCTCTCCGCCACAATCGCCGACGTCACCACCGCCTCGCAGTACTCGAGCCAGTTCGTTTCCTTCGGAGCGAAGGCAGCGCAGCTCGCGGCGATCGAGCACGCGAGATTGTCGAACTTCGCCTTCGTGCCGAAGTACTTCTGGATGTTCGTGTAGGCGTAGTCCGGAAGACCGCTGGTCTTGTCGGTGAGCCACGTCGAGACGCGGGTGATTTCCGTCTGCGTGGCGGCGGTGCAGGTGGGACCAGTGCCGCCTGTGCCCGCAGCGCCTCCACTGGACGTGCCGCCGGTTGATGTGCCGGCTGTGCCGCCTGTTCCGCTACCGCTTGAGCCACCGGTTGAGGCGCCTCCGCTGCCGCCTGTGGACGCGCCAGCTGTACCGCCGGTGCCGGGCTTCGAGTTGCTGGTGTTGTTGCTGCTCGAACAGGCGGAGAGAAGGAGGGTCAGGGCGAGCAGAGCGGTTCGATGGTGGGTTGGTGGGAGCATGGGCGGTGGCTTGGCGCGGAAACGACATGACCAGTGTAGCTCGGCAGCGGGCGCAGCCGAATGGTCGATTTCTCGCACAGAGAGGCACACCGATGCCGCGGCGTCGGGACCTCTCGCGCATTCGCAGCCCGGCGCGCCGTAACGCGCGCGCTGCGCCGGCCGGGCGAGCATGCGCTTGAGGAACCCCGCCCGCGCGCAGCGGAGCGAGCACGGACGGGCGCTCGAACGCCGCGCTCTTGTGGGGGAGCATCCCTGGTGAGCGTGGCGCACCTCGACGACGAGGAGCGCGCGCTCGTGCTGGGCGTCATCTTCGAGGAGCTGCTGGCCTGGACGCGCGGCCTCTCGGGCAGCCAGCGCCTGCGTGCGCTCGTGCTGTTCGACGAGGTCTACGGCTTCCTCCCGCCCTATCCCGCCAATCCGCCCACCAAGAAGCCCATCGTTTCGTTGATGAAGCAGGCGAGGGCATTCGGAGTGGGCGTCGTGCTGGCGACGCAGAACCCGATGGATCTCGACTACCGCGCGCTGGGCAATGCCGGGGTGTGGTGCTTGGGGCGCCTTCAAACGAACGCGGATCGAGCGCGCGTGATCGAGGGCATGGCCCAGAGCGGCGCGCCGGCACGCGAGCTCGACGACCTGGTGCAGCGGCTGGCGCCGAGGTGGTTCGTGATGCGCGACGTGCACGACGGCGGCGCGATCCGGTTCCTGCAACCGCGCTGGGCGATGTCGTGGATGCGCGGACCGATGACGCGGGGGGAATTGCGGAGGGCTCGAGCGAGCTGGGAACAGCGCAGGGACAACGACGGCCGCAACGACGGCGGCGGCGAGAAGGCCGCGTGACCGTCCTCTCCGGCGCCGAGTGCGTGAAGGCCCTGCGCCGCGTCGGCTACACCAAGCTCCGCCAGCGCGGCAGCCACGTCCGCATGCACTGCCCCGGCCGCCGTCCGGTCACCGTGCCACTCCATGGCACGGTGCCGCGTGGAACATTGCGGTCCATCTTGCGGCTCGCTGGCGTCGCGCCGGGGGAGCTTGTTGGTTCGGCGCGGGTAGCGTGAAGTGGCGCAAGCACACACGCGGGCCGGGCAAGCACGGAAGGCGTGAACAGCGACATAGGAAGCGCCCGCGGGCGAAGGGCGCGAGATTGGAGCGTCACCTCGCCGGTGTGCAGGCGGGCCCCTGGTGGCCGGCGGCGTGATAGACGAACGTGAGCGGCAGGTCGATGACGGCGCTGCCTCCCTCGGGCGGCGCGAAGCGGGCCGCGGCGGCGCGCATGTGGACACACTCGGTCGTGCTTCGGAGATATCCGCTCGGCACTGCCTTCACGGAAGTGTCCGAGCCGACGTGGATCGTGAGCTTGACCGAACCTTCGGCGTGCGGGTTCGTCGCCAGGTCCGCGTTGTAGCAGCGGCGGAAGTCGGAGCGCATTCCTTCGACAACCCGCGCAGCGTTGGACACGGTACCCGACGCGGCGCTGCTGGTGGGATTGTACGAACGCGGTGGCGGAACGGCGAGCGTGACGTGTCGGTCGGCAGCCAGCGTGCCGGCGAGCGTGATGGCACTCTGCACCGGCAGGTCGGCTTCGGGGCCCAGGTACAGCGCCGAGCCTGCCGGAGCGAGCGCGTCGACGCAGCGCTTCAGCCCTGCGAAGTCCAGGCCACGCGGCGTCGCCGGCTGGTCGGCAGCACCGGCGGCAGGCTCGTTCTCTCCAGGGCAGCGCGGGCCAACCCCCAAATGGGGCCCCCGCAGATGGAAGCCGTCGCGGCGCGCGATGACTGCGAGCTGCCAGCGCTGGCGCAACGACAGAAGGATACCCGTGGGAGTCGACGTGGACGGGACGGGCAAGCGCGTCGCGACGTAGAGCTGCGTGTAGCCGATCTCCGAGAGCGTCGAGAGCGCCTCGTGGAGCAGTCGATAGGGCAGCTTCGGGACGGCGGCGCGATGAGGTTCCTGCAACCGGCACTGAGGCCGCGAGCGTCGAACTCCCTGGCAGGTCCGGAACGAAAGCAGTACCCTTGCGTGCATGGCGACGCGTGATTTTCCCGTTGTGCTCGTCCCTGGCGAGGACGGCTGGATCGTCGCAGAGTGCCCGGTGATTCCCGGCTGCATCAGTCAAGGGCACACGCGCGACGAAGCCCTCGCCAACATCAAAGAAGCGATCCAACTCTGCCTCGAGACCCAGGCCGAAGAAGGCTGGAATCTGCCGGGCGAGTACGGGGTCGTGGACGTGCAGGTGCGCGTGCGCTGACAGCGCCGTCAGTGCGTCGGCTTGGTTTTCGGCGTCGGACGGAACTGGACCTGCACGGTCGCGTAGGCGGTACTCTCGGGCACCGCAGGGCACGGCGCCTGGGACATGAGGAACGCGGCGCGCAGGCACTGCAGCTCGGCGGGGGTCGCCGGCGGGCCCTTGGCCGCGTCGAAGTGCACGCTGGTCGCTTGACCGCCGGAATCGAAGCTCACCTGCACGGCGAACGCGCGCTTCGCGGCGCCGTGCGCGTTGGCGTAGCAGCGCGCGACCAGCGAGGCGTCGGGGCGAGACCAGTCGCGGATGCTGGGGTCGCTGGTCTGGACTAGAAAGACTGGCTTCCCGTCGCGGTCGCGCGACGCTTTGCGGCGAGCGCCCACCGTCGCGTCGACAATGTAGCCGCCCGGGCTGACCGTCTCGGCGGCGCGGAAGCGGATGTCGGCGCGGAAGCGCCGGCCGCGCATCGAGGCGGGCAGCCGCGCGTCTGCGGCGAGCACCCGGCAGGCACACGACGCCCGCGGTCCTTCGTCCTCCCGCTCGCAGTGGGACACCCGACCGTCCCCGCTCACCGTGAACAGCACCGGCGCGGTGGCGCTCCCGGCGCCGAAGCAGGCGCGCAGCTTCGCGGTGCCACCTTCCAGCACGTCGGCGAGATGCACGCCGTCGCCGGGCGTCCTGGCGCCAGCGGGAACGAGCAAGCCCGCGACCCCGGCGAGCAATGGGTCCCAGCCGAGCCGCTCGGGAAGCGGGGCGCGCGGGGCTTGCGAGCCCAGGGAGCCAAGGCCGAGAAGATCGGACGCACCCGGGCCCTCGGGCGGCGGGGGCGCGAGGTGGGCGATGGCTGCGGCCAGGGCACGCCGTTCCGGCGCCTGCGGATTGTAGGGCGCGTCGAACTCCGCGAGCCGCTTGCCGTCGAGGAAGTCGACGCGGTCGAGGACGAGGACCGACAGCGTGCAGCCCTTCTTGTCGCAGGTGACGCCCGGCGCGATGAGCCCGTTCGCTCCGAGGAGGCGCTGCCAGCGGACGACGGTCTCGAAGTCCAGCATGGGTTTTCCACATGCAGCGCCCGTCGCCGCCGATCGTCCCGCCCTCGCCCGCGAGAGCACCTGCCAGGTTTTCGCCGGGTCGACGACCCGGAGGCCGCGCCCGCGCGCCCAGGCAGCGATCGACTGGAGGCTCGCTTTCTCCCCGGCCGCGTAGAGCCCGAGACCCTCCACCGGCTCGACGACGAAGACCCGCCCGCCCGCGAACGCGGCGCTCGGCGACGTCGCGGCTGGCTTCGTCGGGGCGGCTGGCTTCGTCGGGGCGGCTGGCTTCGGCGGGGCGGCGCACGAGAGCAGGAAGACAGCGGCAAGGCTTGCGAGGACGGGGGGCCGGCACTTCATCGGCGCGCACTCTACGCCGTCGGCGCACCGCACGGAAACCGCCGCGCACCGGCAAGGAAATCCGCATCCTGCCCCGTGGCAAGCACCGTCGAGTAGCCGGGAGCGTCGCCCCTCGTCACGGTGCCCTGGGGAGGCTGCCCGCCACAGGACGCCAGAAGCACAAGACACAGCGAAGCGAGAACGCGCTTCGACATGGTATCGAGAGTCGCATGCTGCGGTGCGGGCGCCGCTTGGGACCTTTCGCGCACGCGCAGCCCGGCGAGCCGTCGTGCGTGCGCTGCGCCGGCCGGGGGAGCATCCCTGGTGCACGGCGGCGGCGCGATCAAGTTCCTGCAACCGCGCTGGGCGATCACGCTATCTCACGGCGTTCACTTGCCGGAGGCGAGAGCGAGGGGGACGACCACGTCTCCGCACTTGAGGCGGGTGGGCCACTTCTTCTCGGGATAGGAAAAGATGAGCCAGCGGTCGAGCTTGTCGCCGGGCGCCAGGATCTCGACCCCCGCGACGGGCGCCGAACCGAGCCCCGTCCTCTCTACGACCACACCGGGAAGATAGGCGTCGGCACCGTCGTCGAGATCGCATCGGTCCCAGTTGAAGCGCCGCTTCTGTGGGCTCGTGTTGGTCAGTTCCACCTCCACCCAGAGAAAGCGCTGCCCGTCCTGGGGCTCGAAGGTAGTGGTCCCTGTGCTGTACGCATTCGCGCCGTCGAGGACGTCCTTCGTCGCGATGTTCCAGGCGCCCGCACTGGCGGAGGCAGGCCGCTGCAGGATCGACTCCGCGCATCCACTCGCAAAGAGAAGCAGAGCCACCGCGACCGCGCTCGAGAACCGGCCCACGAGAGACTGACTAGAGCTTGTGACATTCCCCATGATAGTATCTCTGAGGAAATGCTAGCTCGTATCCAGCGCCCGAGTCGACCACGGATCGCCGCGGTCGCTGCCGGAGCGCTCGCACTGCTGTGCCTGTGCCGACCCGCGCTCGCGGATGCCAAAGGCGGCGGTAGTGGAGCCCGAAAGCCGGGGAAGGTGGTCAACCCCGAGGAGGTCGTCAACCCGGAGGAGGTCGTCACGGACGATGATGCCAAGACCGCTTCGGGGCCACCGACCTCGCTGTGCATCATCCAGGAGAGTCCCGACACGTCGAAGCTGTTGTTCGTGACCTATGCCACGCACGACATGTGGCGGCCCTGTCGCAGTCGGAACCGCATGCCCATGACGTACGCCGACTACTACAAGGCCGTCGGGCGCCCAGACCTGCTGGCCTCTCAAGATCGCCGCTACACGACAGAGACGGTCCTCTTCTGGAGCCAATTGGCGCTCACCGTGGGCGCCTTCGGTTTTGCGGCGGTCGCCGTATTCGGCAACAACAGCACGTACTGGTGGCCCGCGGGCGGTGCGGCCGCCGGTGCGATCACGATCGGAATCATCCGTGGTGCGCAATCGCCGCTGCCTATCGACTCGAACGAAGCGGTCCGCCTTGCAGACCAGTACAATAGCGGCAGCACGCACGCGCCCGTCCGGAAGCAGGAGGGTTTCCTGCCTGATCCACCCGGCGCCCATCGCCAGCTCGTGGTTCCGATCGTGGCGGGGTATTTCTGATAGCGCTCGAGGGCTGCCGCGACGCCTTGTTGGCGCATGACTCCACGCTCGTGTGTTGTGGCTTCGCGGCGCTTCAGCTGGCCACGGGCCAGCCGCGGGCTTTGGCCCAGGCGGCGTAGTCCGCCAGAAGCGCGGGGTAGTCCTCGTTCGCCGGGAACTCGTCGTAGCGCTTCACCGCCGGCGTGGTCACCCACGTCAGCTTGGTGGCGGCGTACGTCTCCATGTAGGGCGAAAACCAGCTCGCATCGTCCAGAAGCGTGGCCCGCACGTTCACGATACCGAACTGGTCGATGTGCGTAAGCACCCACGTCTTGCAGCGGTCGCAGCACATGTGGCGGATGTCGCCATCCGGAACGCCTCCGCGCACCAGCTCGCCGCGTGTCACTTCCACACGGCCCGCGGGGAGGATCAGCGACAGGGAAAAGGCGCTGGAGCTCATGCGCTGACATCCGCGGCAGTGGCAGACGGCCGTTGCAATCGGCGGCGCCGCCACTCGAAAGCCGACCTCGCCACAGCGACACTGGCCTTCCCACGGCAGCAGACCCGGTGCGTCTTCAGCCATCGCGGCAAGATAGCAGAGGCGGGCCGCCTTGACTCCGTCTCCGCGAGTCACGACCGTCACCTACACCGTGGAGCCGCATTCCCGAGGGCCCCGCCCGCGCAGCACGGACGGGCGCTCGAACGTCGCGCTTCGCGGGGGAGCATCCTTTGTTGGCAGCCCGCGCCGGCGCGGCAACGCGGACCGCGCCGGCGCGGGTTTTGGTGCGGGCAATGTGGAAGCGAAAGCCGTCAGCGCAGGCGCGTCGAATGTGGATTTCGTGCTGTTGCAGGTCAGTGACTCCGTCGCCCTTACTGCACAGTGAAAATGTCACCCCCTTCCACCTAGGAAGGGCGGACGCAGATGAGCGAGCGGCAATGGCGTATTTTGAGCTTGCTGGAGCGGCTGGAGCGAGGCGAAGTCACTGTCGGGGAGGTTGCAGCGAGCGTGGGGTGGTCGAGGCGACAGGTGCAGCGGATGCGCAAGCGTCTGGCCCAGCAGGGCGCTCCCGGACTCGTGCATGGCAACGCTGGCAGGGCGCCGAAGCACAGGACGCCGCAGGAGCTCCGTGAGCAGGTGGTGATGCTGCGCCGGGGCAAGTACGCTGGTTTCAACGACCAGCACTTCACCGAGAAGCTGGTGGAAGTGGAGGGGCTCGAGCTGTCACGGGAGACGGTTCGCCGCATACTGCGCGAAGCGGGGATTGGCTGGCCTCGCAAGCCTGATGGGCGCCATCGACGATGCTACGGGGGAGCTGCTGCCAGGCGCCCAGTTCACCGAGCAGGAGTGCACGGTGGGCTATCTGCGCGTGCTGCGCGACATCCTGCTGCACAAGGGAATTCCCCACACCGTGTACGGCGATCGCCACAGCAGCCTGAAACGCAACGACAAGCACTGGACGCTCGAGGAGGAGTCGGCGGGCCGGCAGGAGCGCGCCTTCCCACCACACGAAGGTGCTGGACCTATGCGCTCTGCACTACGTCCGGAAGGTCTACAAGAACCACACCGTGCATATCAACGGTCGCGTCGTCGACATCCCCAGACGACCCGATGCTCGCTACGCAACGTACGCGGGCAAGGGGGTCATCGTGAAGCACCTGCTCTCCGACGACTACCGCGTCTTCCATGACGGACAGTGCATCGCGTGGGCTCGTGGCGAACGACCGAAGGCAACCTCAGCGCCGGCAGGAAGACCAAACGACAACACGACAAGCCAAGGAACGACGAGGTGGGGTGACAGTTTCACAGAGCAGTTGAGGGGTGACATTTTCACGTTGCTCTGACAAATGTGGATTTCGTGCTTGACAGGTTTCCGGGGGCATCAAGTTTCGATTGCGCGGGTTCGAGCGAAGAGCGCGGTTGCTCGAGCCAGATCGCGCACTGACGCGCTGGCGTTTGCGGGAGGCAAATTCAAACGATCGGAGCCGCGAAAGCGCGCCTGCTTCGCTCCAGCGAAGCGTCGAAAGCGGGGTGTAGGGTGCAGTCATGAATGCGCTCGTCACCCACACGGATTCTGGCCGTTTCGATCTCGCCGCGCTCTCCGACGAGGCGCTGCTCGTGGGGACGCGCAGGCTGGTCGCGTCGGCGAACCACACGCTCGCCGCGCTGCTGGCGCATCTTGCGGAGGTGGAGGCGCGGGGGATCCACCGGGTGCGGGCGTGCTCAAGCCTGTACACGTATTGCATCTACGAGCTGCGCATGTCGGAGGACGCGGCGTTCCGGCGCGCTAAGGCGGCGCGGCTGTGCCGGCGCTTTTTGGCGCTGTACGACGCGGTCGCCGCGGGCGAGCTGCATCTGACGGGGCTCTTGATGCTGGGGGCGCACCTCACGCAGGACAACTGCGGCGAGGTGCTGGCGCGGGCGCGCTTCCGCAGCAAGCGAGAGATCGCGAAGCTGGTGCGCGAGCTGGATCCGCTGCCGGATGTGCCGGCGCGCGTCGAGCCGCTCGGACCGGAGCTGGCAACGCCGCGCGCGCCCACGTGGGGACAGTTCGCGGCGTCGTTCAATCCGGTGCGGGAGCTTCCGCCGGGGGAGAGGCCGGCGGATTGGATCGATGGCGCGGCGGACGGCGACGCGGACTACGACGGCGCGAACGAGCGCAGCGAGTCGACACCCGCGCCGGCGCGGGCGGCCCAGCGCTACAAGGTGCAGTTCACGGCCTCGCAGGAGTACGTCGAGCTGCTCGAGCGGGCCTGCGATCTGCTTTCGCACGCCGTGCCCGACCGGTCGATCGAGGAGGTGCACCTGCGCGCGCTGCGCGAGCTGGTCGCGATGCTCGAGAAGAAGAAGTACGCGGCGACGGACAAGCCGCGCCGGCGCGGGGACGGCGACAAGACGGCAGCGTCGAAGTCGAGCGGTGGCGACAACCCGCGCCGGCGCGGCGCGGACAACAGCGCGGAATCACTGCGGCGCGCCAACGCGGGCCCGCGCCGGCGCGGCATTCCGGCGGCCGTCCGCCGCGCTGTCCGCGAGCGCGACGGGGCGCGCTGCACGTTCGTGGACGCGCGGGGGCAGCGCTGTCTCGAGACGGCGCTGCTCGAGCTACATCACGAAGTGCCGTTCGCGCGCGGCGGGCCGGCCACGGCGGAGAACCTCCGCCTGCGCTGCCGCGCGCACAATGCGCTGGCGGCCGAGCGCGACTTCGGGCGCGGGTTCATGCAAGCTGCGGACACCGCCGCCGGACGGGTGAGCGCGGGGCGGCACCAAGCAGCCAGTGCGCCGCCGTGTCGTTGGGACCTCTCGCGCACGCGCAGCCCGGCAAGCCGTAGCGCGTGCGCTGCGCCGGCCGGGCGAGCATGCGCTTGAGGGACCCCGCCCGCGCGGAGCGCAGCGAGCACGGACGGGCGCTCGAACGTCGCGCTCTGCGGGGGAGCATCCCTGGTTCATCCATCACTGGAGGTGAACCAGCTGGACCTCTCGATCGCCGCGGGTTCCCCAGCTCACAGCAATGATGGGAAGCGCGTCGGGAATCAAGGTGATCTCCCAGTACTCGCGCGTGGTCCCGGCTGGTACCGGTTGGAAGTCCTTGGTCAGGAACGGAGGTGTCTTGTCCGGGTCCAGATAGGAGTTGCTCTGAGCCGGCACGGTTATGCTGCGCGCATATGTGGCGTCCGGGTTCCGGAGGGCCATGCTCAGGATAGACGGAGCGATGCTCCCGCTCTGCGTCCCGCGGTTGGTGATCTTCAGATGCAGCCGCTCGAAGTGATAGCCCTCGTCGGCCCTCATGGCGACGGGCGTCTTCTCGCCCTCGAGGACGGCGATACGCCGGATCTTCTTGCCTAGATTCTTCCCGTCGATGACTACGCAGTCCCACTTCATACCGCCGATGGAGCGATCGAACGAGAACGTCTGCCCTAGGCCGATCCGCCGCGCGTGGTTCTCGTGTTTTTTGCACGACAAGAGAAGTACTGCTGCCGCGAGGAACGACAACAGCGTGACAGGGACCCTGCGTCTCGTCATGTCGCGACGACGCTAACATCTGGCACATCCTCGCGCACAGGGAAGGGTTGAAGCGCTGCCTCCGTACGAGGGGAGAACCCAGGGTGTACAGCATGAAACGTATCTTCCAGCTTCTGGCTCTCGCGGCCAGCATCGGCCTGCCGGCGTGTAGCTCAGGCGGGCGCGGCAGCCTTCCCTGCACGGACGCGGGATGTAGCGGTTCGGGCGGCTCCAGTGCGAGCGGCGGCTCCAGCAGCGGCGGCTCCAGTGCGAGCGGCGGCTCCAGTGCGAGCGGCGGCTCCGGTGCGAGCGGCGGCTCCGGTGCGAGCGGCGGCTCCGGTGCGAGCGGCGGCTCCGGTGCGGGCGGCTCGGGCGGCGGTCCATGCACTGTCTGCCCGAAGGGCTGCTTCAATCTGGACAACGACGCGAACAACTGCGGGAGCTGCGGATACCAGTGCCCCGCTCCCTCCGGCGCGAACATGAAAGCGGTGTGCAGCTCGGGCAAATGCTCGACCGTGTGCACCGGCGGCACGGTGGCCTGCGGCTCCGCCTGCACCGACACCAAGACCGACCGGGACAACTGCGGGGGCTGCGCGGGCGCCGGGGGCGCGGTCTGTCACGGCACCCAGAGCTGCGTGAACGGCGTCTGCAAGTGCCCCGCGGGGCAGACCTTCTGCGGCTCCAGCTGCGCCAACCTCTCCAGCGACCCGTACAACTGCTCCACCTGCGGCAAGGTCTGCGGGACCTGCACCAACGGCGTCTGCGCGTGCAAGGGCGCGGGCGGCTCCTGCTCGGTCGACACCCAGTGCTGCAGCGGCAGCTGCAACCTTTCCACCGGCAAGTGCGCCACGGCGCCCATCGGCGGGCAGTGCAAGAACCCGGCCGACTGCCAGTCCAACGACTGCGCCAGCGGCAAGTGCGCCTGCATGGCGGTGAACAGCACCAACTGCACCGGCGACGAGAATTGCTGCTCCGGCTGGTGCAACTTCGGGCAGTGCCATTGCGGCTACGACGGCTCGCCTTGCCAGAGCGCCTCGGATTGCTGCAACAACAACTGCGTCAATGGGTTCTGCGCGTGCCGGAACACCAGCTGCACCGCGGGCACCACCAAGGGCGGCTCCATCGTCGACACCTGCTGCAGCGGTTCGTGCTACGGCGACGGCACCTGTCACTGAGGGCAGGCGGGGCAGGGCTGGTTCACGGACAGTTGATCGTCCTGGACGCTTCGTTCGAGTAGGTGCTCTCGACGCCCGTGCTGCCCAGCCGGGCGCGGCGCCGCGCGTTCATGCGCCGCAACAAGCCGGCGTCCGCTTCCACGCCGCACCATCTCGCGTGTCTCGATGATAGGATGGACGGATGCGGAAGCGATGCGCCGTTCTGGTTTTGCCGCTGCTGCTGCTCGGATGCGGCTCCGGATCGTCCGGTGGACCGGCGACCCACACCGGGCTCTTCGAGTTCGGCAAGGCGGTCGGCGAACCGCTGGCGCGCGACTCCGGCTACCTCTACTGGGTCGGTGCGAAAGGCATCGTGCGCGCGCCGCTCGCCGGCGGCGCGACGACCACGATTGCCGGCGGCGGCGTGTTCAACTGCTACGGGCTCGCCGTCGACGGACAGGCCGCGTACTGGACGAACTTCGATGATCATACCGTGTCCAAGGTGGCGGCATCGGGCGGCACGCCAGTGGTGCTTGCGACGAACCAGGATCAGGACTACGCCATCGTGAAGGGCGGTGCGAGCGTGTTCTGGGAGGTGAACCCGAGCGCGGCCCAGGCCTCGTTGATGACGGTGCCGAAGTCCGGAGGCGCGACCCAGACGTTCGCGACGTCCCCGACGCAGTACTTCGGCGCGCTCGCCGCCGACGACAGCGCCGTCTACTACGCCCTAGCGGAATCGAGCACGATCGAGTCGGTGCCGCTCGCGGGTGGCGCGCCGTCCAAGGTGGCCGGATTCGACGCCGGACCCGTCACGCGGATGGTCGTGGACGGTGGCACGCTCTATTTCACGAGCTTCGAGGGCAACGCGATCGGTTCGGTGCCGGTCTCCGGCGGCACGCCGACCACGCTGGCGAAGGACCTGCCCGCCCCGAGGCACCTGGCCGTCGACGGGGGCTTCGTCTACTTCACGGCGCAAGGACCCCACGGCGTGTCGAACCAGGCGAGCATCCTACGCGTTCCGGTCGCGGGTGGAACGCCCGAGACGCTCGCATCCGGACGCCCGTCGAACGGGCTCGGCGACATCGCCGTCGGTCCGACCTACGTGTACTGGATTGAGCAGGCCGGCAACTTGATGGCGACCACCAAGTAGAGCCACCGACCGGTGACGAGGGACGCGTCGGGCTGGCGAGCAGTGACGCTGCACCAGTACGTGCGCACTCTGCAACGTGGTGGGCTTTCTGGTTCTGGCATTCCTCGTGCCGGACAAGAGGTAGGCGAAGCGCTCGCGGTGCGGCTACCGCGGGCAGCTCTTGCGCCTGTTCGGGGTGATCTGGCTTTCGATCGGCGGCGGCGCTGCGGTCGTGGCGCCCGCCACAGGAGTCACCCAGGTGTTGATCGGAACAAGTGTGGGCGGCGGCATAGCGATGGTCGCGCTCGGATTGTGGCTGGCGGGCTGGTCGCGCAAGCGCTCCGGAATGCGCGTGTTCCGCGACGGGCTGGAGGCCAGCGGAGAGGTCGTAAACGTACGTCAGGACCTCGCCGTGCGCGTCAACGGTCAGCATCCCTGGAAAGTGGACTACAGCTTCTGGGCGTCGAAGGGTGGCGCGACGCGCGGCACCGAAACGTTCTGGGGCGACAAGCCTGCTGTGAAGGTCGGCGAGAGCGTGGTGGTGCTCTACGATCCGGAACGCCCTGCGCAATGCGCACTCTGGACGTTGCCCGACGCGCCGGCGCGCTGAGCCGGCTGCATCGCCGTCGCGCAGGGGCTGCCACTTGTAGCGCCGCCGCGACAGTGACAGCTTCTGATCCCATGCAACTCCCTGTTCCCCCGCCGGACGTCGCGCGCGCTGGGCTTCGCGGCATCAAGATGGTCGCCGCGGCCGACGGCGTGTTCCAGGACCTGGAACGCGATCTGATGAACGCGGCCCAGAAGCACCTGCTCCAGACCGACTTCGACCTCGACGAGCTCGAACCGATCGCGCCCGAAGAGCTCGCCAAGGCCATCCCGCCGGAGTTCGCCGAGCGCGTGCTGGGCGGCGCGATCATCGTGTCGCTGATCGACGGCGAAGCGAGCGCTGCGGAGACGGAGCTCCTGCAGGCGTTCGCCAAGGCGATGGGCCTCCCGGGCGATGGCGTGAAGGAAACGCAGCGGCTCGTCGACCAGCAGATGCTGCGCTTCCGTATGGACGTCCTCAGGCGCTCGTTTTTGGGGCAGCGCATCAAGGACTTCGTGAAGCGCCGCGGGCTCAGCGGCCTCGTCGCCGTCGCCAAGGGCGTGATGGGTCGCGAGGATCCGGCACTGGCCGCGCGCTACCGCGCGCTCGCGGAAAAGCCCGCCGGCACGCTGGCCCGCGGGTACTACGACTTCGTCACCTCGCACGAGTTCTCCTTCCCCGGCGAGAAGGACTCGGCGCCCGAGCCGATCGTGTTCCACGACTGCCTGCACGTGCTCGCGGGCTACGAGACCACATCGCTGGAAGAGACACTGATTGCCGCCTTCCAGGCCGGCACCATGAAGAAGGATCCGCTCTTCGGTCTGCTCTTCGGGCTCGCGCAGTTCCAGCTCGGCGTCGCCATCACGCCCGTGACCGCGCCCGAGAAGCTGGTGATGGATCCGGAGCTCCTGCTCGCGGCCTTCGTCCGCGGCACCCACGTCACGCGCGACGTGTGCGTCGACTGGCAGCCCTGGGACGACTTCGACCGGCCGATCGAGGAGCTGCGCGATGAGCTCCACATCGCGCCGCGCTGACGACGGCCAGGCTGCAGCGCAATGCCCGGCGCGCCGGCCTCAACGCGGCCGGACGGTTCCGAGCGACACGCTTTCCTGGAACAGGAGCACGGTCGTCGAGCCTGGCGACATGGGCTGCGTGCTGCCCGCCTGCACTCCCGTCGCCTTGGCCGTGACGACGCTGCCCGCGGTGCCCAGGACTGCGAATTGCCCGGTCGGCCCCGTCTCGGTCATCGTGGAAACCATGTCGGTGCTGAACATCACGTAGGCGAGACACGGAACCGGCTGCGTCCCCGAGGAAACGCACGATGGGACGGCCTGGCCGCCTGCGGTCGCCGTGACGTGGGCGCTCGCAACGGGCTTTCCCGCGCAGTCCTCGACGGTGCCGATGGCCAATCCCAAGGTGAGGCTGCCGCGGAGCTGGGAGACAGAGCCGACGAAGTTGCAGGTCAAGCACGGCGAAGCGTAGCGCAATGCGCGATGCTACCCGGGCAGAGGTCCGAGTAGCTCGATTCTTGAATTTCTTGCCGAGACGGACCAGGCGGTCGACGTCCGGCGGCGCGGGAGGTGGCAGCTCGTCGCGCGGTGCGACGACGCCGGCCTCGCGCGCGAATTCCACGAAGCCGCCTGGGTCGCACAGCACTAGCATGCGGATCCCCGTGTCCGTCGCGAGGCCGTGGGCCGCGCCGCGCGGCAGGTGGACGTATCCACCCGGCACGACGGGGATGCTGCGGTCTTCGAGCACGACGGTGAGCTCGCCCTCGAGCAGGTAGAACGCCTCGTCCTCCTCGAGGTGACGATGGAACGGCGTGCGCGACCCGGCGGGCAGGCGCACCTCGATCAGACCGAACGGCGATGCGTCGCGCGAGCGTACCTTGACGGTGACGAGATGGTCGGTGAACCACACCTTCTCGCCCTCGCCCGGGCCGAGGATGACGGGCTCGCGCTTCGATGTTCCGACAGGTTCTGCGTGTTCCATGGTCGCTCTCCTTCGTGCGGGGACACGCTTGTTGTAGCCGGACCGTTTTCGAACCGATAGTCTGCGAAAATGCAAATGACTGGTCGGAAAACAGACCGCTTACCGCTCGCATGGGACGACCTGAGAACCGCGCTTTTCCTCGCGCGCGATGGCTCGGTGCGCAGCGCAGCGCGTGCGCTCGGCGTCAGCCACTCCACGGTCCTGCGACGCATCGCCGCCCTGGAGCGCGCCGCGGGAGCGCGCCTGTTCGAGCGCAGCCCGGCAGGCGTCGAGCTGACACCGGCGGGACAGGACGTGTTCGACACGAGCAAGGAGGTGGAGGAGCTCGTGGTCGGACTCGAGCGACGCGTGACCGGCAGCGACGTGCGCCTCTCAGGCGCGATCCGCGTCACTCTGCCCGATCCGTTCCTGCCGGCGCTGATGCCCGAGCTCGGAGCGTTCGGCTGCGCCTATCCCGACATCGAGCTCGTGCTGGATGTCGGGACCCGCTACGCGGACCTCGCGCACCGCGAAGCCGATGTGGCGATCCGGATCGCCGCCGAGCCGCCACCGGATCTGGTGGGACGCCGCATCGGCCAGGCGTCCGTGGGCGTGTACGGCACGAAAGGCTATCTCACAGGGCGCGACACGAAGAACCTCGGCAAGCTCGACTGGATCCACTGGGAGGCCGACTCGAGCATGGTGTTCGAGCGCTGGATGCGCCAGCACGTGCCCGACGCTCGCGTCGCGCTGCGCGTCACCAGCGGCTGGGCGCTGCGCGACGCGGTCGAGGCGGGCCTCGGTGTCACCGTGATACCGTCGGCGCTCGGCGCGGCGCTGCGCGACGCCAAGCGCGTGCGGGTGGTGCGCGAGCTCGCCGCGCCGCTCTGGATCCTCACGCACCGCGACCTCCGCACCACGGCGCGCGTGAGGGTGTTCCGCGATTTCATGGCGGAGGCCATCGCGAAGAAGTCGTGGTTCTAGCGTTCCGGCGCTGCGCCTCCTGGGGTTGCTACATCGAGCGCGCCGACGCAGGGCGGGGAACGGCAGGGCACCCGGAAACGCTTGCCCTACCCGCGGCACAGTCTGGCGCAACGCTAGCTGTCGAAGGGCGCATTTCGGCGGGGGAGGTGCCGGCATGCTTCATGCTTCGAGCGAGCGCATGCGATGCGTGGCTTGTGTGGGTTGGCTTGCGGCATGCGTGCTGGCTGCGGGGTGCGGCGGCGTGTCCGTCTCAAGCAACGGCGCCGGAACAGGCGGAAGCGGCGGCGCGAGCGGAAGCGGCGGCGTCGGCGGAAGCGGCGGCGTCGGCGGTAGCGGCGGCGTCGGCGGCAGTGGTGGCGCAGGCGGTAGCGGCGGCGTCGGCGGCAGTGGTGGCGCAGGCGGCGCAACGGCCTACTGCCCGGACTACTCGCTACCCCCGAAGAACTCCCAGCTATGCCGCTCGCAATCCGAGTGCCAGGTTGGCCAGGAGTGCATCGCACCGGGCGAGAGCTTCCCGAACTGCGGCGCCTGCTTGATGCCGAACCGCGACTGCGAGACGAGCACCGACTGCACGAAGGGCAACGTCTGCGTCGAGTACGACACGCCGTGCTCGTGCACTGGCGAGCTGTCGAGCAAGTGCGTCGCTCCGTGCAGCAACACCTCGTGCAGCGCGGACCAGCGCTGCAACAACAGCACCGGGCTGTGCGAGCCGGCACCGTGCAGCACCGGCTACGCGTGCCCGACCGACTGGCGTTGCGCGGCGGGCAACGTCTCCACCGACGCGCACGGTTGCGAGCCGATCCCCTGCGACCAGGGGTACATGTGCCCCGAGAACACGCGCTGCAAACCCGGCACGGGCAACCACGGCTGCAGCCGGCTGTCGTGCCAGCACGATACGGAGTGCGACTGCGGCGCGTGCGTCAAGGGCTACTGCGCCGCAGGCCCGGGCACCTGCGAGTACCTGGCGGGATAGCGTCGGCAGGCGGCGCGAGGCCTCGCGTCGTGCGGGGAGCGGCGGCGCGCAGCGAGCGCGGCTCGAATAGTGGTATGCCGCACCGCGTGAAACTTTCGCGCGACGCCGACCCGGGCCATGACGACTACCTCCGCGCGCGGCCCTTGCGCTACCGCGGCTTCAAGCGCACTTCGCGGTACCTCGAGATGCGCGACGGAGTGCGCATCGCGGTGGACATCTGCCTGCCGCGGGGGCTCGCGGCGGGCGAGCGCGTGCCGGCGATGATCCGGCAGACCCGCTACTTCCGCCGCTTCCGGCTGCAGCCGGCGCTCAAGCCGCTGCTCGGCCAAGAGACGCTCGACCCGATGAACGCCTCGATGCGGCGGCTGTTCACCTCGCGGGGCTACGCCTGGATTGACGTGGACGCGCGCGGCTCGGGGGCGTCGTTCGGCGAGCGGCCGTGTCCCTGGTGGCTGGACGGGGAAGTGGCCGACGGCGCGGAGATCGCCGAGTTCGTGACGAAGCAGCCCTGGTCCAACGGGCGCGTGGGCTCGACGGGCGTCTCCTACGACGGGACGACCGCCGAGTTCCTGGCGATCACGGCGCACCCGGCGGTGCGTGCGGTCGCGCCGCGCTTCTCGCTCTTCGACGCCTACGCCGACGTGGCGTTCCCAGGCGGGCTGCACAACTCGTACTTCACGCAGGCCTGGGAGAGCGCGAACGCGGCGCTCGATCGCAACGCGCCCGGCGAGATGGTCGCGCTCATCTACATGCTGCAGACCCACGGCATGCTCGACCCGCGGCTGGCCCGCCGCCTCGACCGGCCGGCGATCTCCGGGCTCCTGTCCCGTATTGCGAACTTTGGCCTGGCCGGCGTCGCGCCCGTCGACGGCGACCGTGGGGCGCGCCTGCTCGTGGAGGCGCTGGCGTCGCACTCGAACAACTTCAACGTCCACGAAGGCGCGCTCGAAACCACGTTCCGCGACGACTCGCCGCCGAGCGCGCCCCTGGCGGGCCACACCGTCGACAACTTCAGCCCGCACAGCTACGTCGACCGGCTGAAGGACGTCGCGGTGCTGTCCTACGGAGGCTGGTTCGACGGCGGCTACGCGGGCTCCGCGCTTGCCCGCCACGCCGCGCTCACGGCCCGCGGCATCGACAGCCGGCTGCTCATCGGGCCCTGGATCCACGGCGGGCAGCTCGACATGGACCCAGACGCCCCAGGCCGGCACGCCGCGTTCGACCACGCCGCCGAGCTCTTGCGCTTCTTCGATGGCGAGCTCTGGCCCGAGCAGGCGCCCGGGCGCGAGCAGCCGCGCGTGAGGTGGTTCGAGATGGGCGCGGGCTCCTGGCGCGAGAGCCCGAGCTGGCCACCTCCGGGCACGCGCGCCGAGAGCTTCCACCTTGCACCCGGGCGCCGGCTGGCGCGGGAGCCCGCCGGGGCCGACGCGACGGACGCAGCCGAGATGGACCTGTCCGTCGGCTCCGGCAAGCGCACGCGCTGGCGCACGCTGCTCTGCCCGTACCTGCACGCGGACGGCAAGGGTCGCTCCGATCACGGCTACCTGGTCTACGAGAGCGCGCCGCTGGAGCTGGACCTCGTGATCGCGGGCCATCCCCTGCTCGTCCTGTCGCTCCGTTCAAGCGCGAGCGACGGCGCCATCGTGGCCTACCTGGGGGACGTGACCGCCGGCGGCGAAGCGCGGCTCGTCAGCGAGGGCGCGCTTCGCATGCTCCACGGCACGCGTCTGGTGGACGGCGCCGACGCGCTGCCGCGGCGCGAAGCGAGCTTCCTGCGCAAGGACGCGCGCGGGCTTCTGCCGGGGCAAACCGCGAGCCACGTCGTCGAGCTCGTTCCCACTGGAATGCGCCTCCGTGCCGGGCATCGCCTGCGGCTGTCGCTCGGCGCCGCCGACGTGGATCACTTCACCACACCGCCGGCGCCAGACGGCGTGCGCTGGGAGATCGACTTGAGCGCGTCGCGGCTGATCCTGCCCGTTGCGGGATAGCCGCGCGGCGGCGGCAGGAATGCAGCTCGCCTACCCGCAGTAGTAGTGCTTTACGGAATTGCCGTTGATGTCGGTCCCCCAGAAGTACTTGCAGCTCTGGGTCTGGTCGCAGCACTCGGTGTGCTTGCCCGAGTCGTACGTGTCGTCGACGGTGCAGGTGTCGTAGGCGCACGAATTTGTGCTGCACTTGCCGGAATCACAGGCGTAGTTGCCGCTGCAGACGTGTTTGCAGCTGCCGCAATTCAGGTTGTCCGACTGGAGGTCGACGCACGTGTCGGTGCACAGTGTCTTGCCGGCGGCGCAGCTCGTCTTGCATTGGCCGGACTGGCAGCTGTACGGGCTTCCGCCGGAAGGCGGCGTGAGCGTCGAGCAGTCGTTGCCGCACTTGCCGCAGTTGTAGTTGTCGGTGGCAAGCGAGACGCACTCGGAACCGCATTGGGTCTTGCCGGACGAGCAGCTGCCCTGGCACCCGCCTCCGACGCAGCTCGCGCTGCCGCCGTAGGGCGAGTCACAGTAGTGGTCGCACGATCCGCAGTTGTTCGGGTCGGTCGACGTGTCCACGCACGAGCCGCCGCAGATGGTCTCCTTCGCGGCAATGCAGGCCTGCTCGCACTGTCCCGCCTGGCACACCCCTTTCGCCCCGCTCACGGAGACGGGGCACTTGTAGCCGCAGCTGCCGCAGTTGTTGGGGTCGTTCATCAGATCCATGCACCCCTTCGGGCACACGGTGCATGGGCCGCCGCCCGAGCCACCGCTGGACGTACCGCCGCTTGCACCTGAGCCGCCGGTCGCACCGGAGCCGCCGGTCGCGGAGCCGCCGGTCGCGCCGGAGCCGCCCGTTGCACCGGAGCCGCCCGAGCCGGAGCCGCACGCCGTGGAGCAATCGGCAAACGAGCCGCCGCCGCACACGCAGCGGTCCATGCAGGTCTGGGGCGTCGCGCAGTTCGTACCGGAGCCGCGCGAGCCTCCCCCGCAGCCGGGGAGAGCAAACCAGGCCAGAACGGCCAGAACTTGAAGGATTCGTTTCATGCTGTCCACCATCCAGGGGCGGGAGCCGACGGGCTCGTTCCCGCGCAGGTCGGGTTGATTCATTTCAAGGGCCGGTACACGTCCCAGTGCGATTGCCCCACGCTCGAGTCGCAGGCGTCGGACGTGACGACCAGGTCCGGGCCACACGCGCTCGCCAGGTCAGCCGTGAAGTAGACGAGGTCGCCGTAGCTGTTCGCGCTGTGGTCGAACGCGCTGTTGCAGCGCGCCGCGGGGATCGCGAACGGAATCGGCTTCGAAGCGAATCCCGACGGCGAGCCCGGATACACGTCCCAGTGCGTCGTGCCGACGCTGGTGTCGCAATCATCGCGGAAGACCACGAGATCGGGCTGTCCGCTCGACGCGAGATCGACAACGGCGTAGCCCAGGGCACCCGTCTCGCTCGCCAGGGCATCGAACGCCGCACCGCAGCGCGCTGCCGGAAGCGCAAAGGAGTGGGGCGCCGCCGAGAACCCGGACGCCGACCACGGGTACACGTCCCAGTGTGTGGCGCCGACGCTGGCGTCGCACGCGTCCCGCGTCACGACGAGATCGGCTTTGGAGCTCAGGGCGGACAGCGCATAGCTGACGCTGCCGGTGTGGGCCGTGGCGTCGAACTTCACGTTGCAGCGCGCTGCCGGAAGCGCAAAGGACCCGGGCTTGGCCGAGAACCCGGACGCCGACCCGCGGTAGACGTCCCAGTGCGTCGTGCCGACGCTGGCGTCGCACGTGTCCCGCGTCACGACTAGATCCGGTTGGTCCGAGACCAGAGCGAGGGCCGCGTAGCTGGTGCCGCCGCTGCTCGATGCCGTAGCGTCGAAGGGCGCATTGCAGCGCGCAGCCGGAACGCTGTAGGCGACGGGAGTCGGGGCGAATCCCGTCGCAGACCACGGGTACACGTCCCAGTGCGACTGCCCTACGGCCGGGTCGCAACTGTCGCGTGTGACGACGAGATCCGGGCGCGCCGGCGAGACGAGCCCGAGCGTCTGGTACGACACGTTCCCCGTGTAGCGTGCGGCAGCCTCGAACGGCTCGTTGCAGCGCGCAGCGGGCAGCGCGAACGAAGCCGGCTTGGCGGCAAATCCGCTCTCCGACGCGGGGTAGACGTCCCAACGCGACTCGCCCACGTCGGTGTCGCACGCGTCGTGGAACACGACCAGGTCCTGGCGATCGCCGGAGGCGAGGTCGAGCATTCCGTAGGAGAGGGAACTCGACGAACTCGCGGCCCCGCTGAACTGCACGCCGCAGCGCGGCGCCGGCAAAGCGAAGGCGGTCGGCGTCGCGGAGAGGCCGGACGGCAGCGTGCACGACGGCGCGCTTCCGCCGCTTGCACCCGAGCCTCCGGTTCCGCCGGGTCCTCCCCCGGTACCGCTGGATCCGCCCGCGCCGACGCCCCCCGCGCCGCCCTGGCCGGGCAGCATGCCCCTGCCGCCGGCGCCGGAGCATGCGGACGCCGCCAGGCACAGACCCGCGACAGTGAACCATTTCAATCGATTCGACACTTTGCTCGCCCTCTCGCGCCGCCGGGTCCCCGGGAACGCCGGGGTCAGCCCTAGTACGGCGCGACGAGCGAGGTCTTCCCTGGGCGAGTGTTGGGCGGGCCCGGTTTTCCGGCGAAGCGGCCCCCGCGATGCGTGGGCGGGCGAGCTTCACCCGGCGGCGCCCCGGGGTCGTGGAGCTATCATCCGCCCATGCCTAGCTTGCGCTGGAACCCCGAAGCAGAAAAGCGCCTCAAGAAGGTCCCGTTCTTCATCCGGCCGTTCGTGAAGCGGCGCGCGGAAGCCGTGGCGCGCGAGCGGGGACTCGCGGAGGTCACGTCGACGCTGCTCGACGAGATCAAGGACCGCGAGCACAAGGGCGGCTGAGCGCCCTACCCGCTGCCCGGCGCCCGCGACGCCGCCCGGCGGCCTCAGCTGTGACCGGCGATGGGGTGCGGCACGTAGGGCGCTTCGAGCGCGGCGATCTCGTCGGCGGACAGCTGGATGTCGACCGCACCGGCCGCATCGTCGAGGTGCTTCAACCGGGTCGCTCCGATGATCGGCGCCACGACACCCTGCTTGTGCAGGAGCCAAGCCAGGGAAACCTGTGCGTGCGGAATGTCGCGAGCGCGCGCCAGCTGGTCGACGGCGGCGACGATGGCCGCGTCCGGCTCGGGCATCGCTGCGTAGAGCCGCTTCGCGAACGCGTCCGTCTCCGCGCGCCGGGTCGGCTCCGTCTGCGGCGGACGCGCGAGGTTGCCGCGCGCGAGCGGGCTCCACGGAATGAGACCGACGCCCTGGTCGAGGCACAGCGGGTTCATCTCGCGCTCCTCTTCCCGGTACAAGAGGTTCAGGTGGTTCTGCATGGACACAAACTTCGTCCAGCCGTTCTGTTCGGCCACGTGCTGCGCCTTGGCGAACTGCCAGGCGTACATGGAAGAAGCTCCGAGGTAGCGCGCTTTGCCAGCGCGCACCACGTCGTGCAGCGCCTGCATGGTCTCCTCGATCGGCGTCGAATCGTCCCAGCGGTGGATCTGGTAGAGGTCGACGTAGTCGGTGCCGAGGCGCTTCAGGCTCGCGTCGATCTCGTGGAGAATCGCTTTGCGCGAGAGGCCCGCGCCGTTCGGCCCGAGGCGCATGCGACCGTGGACCTTGGTAGCGATCACCACCTCGTCCCGGCGGGCCAGGTCGCCGAGCGCCCGGCCGGTGATCTCCTCGCTCGCGCCGAACGAGTAGACGTTGGCCGTGTCGAAGAAATTGATGCCGAGCTCGAGCGCACGCTTGAAGAACTGGCGGGACTCGTCCTCGCGGAGCGCCCACTGCCAGCGCATCGGCGAACCGTCGACGCTGGCGTCCGGGTCGCCGTAGCTCATACAGCCCAGGCAGATGCGCGAGACGTCGAGGCCGGTCGCGCCAAGTCGAGTGTACTTCATGGGTCACCTCATCGGTTCGAAGGGCGTGGCGCGCCGGGGCGCGTCCGCGTGGACGCGAGAACGTGGTGCTCTGGCGCGGCGCACGCAAGGGCGCCGCGCGTGGCGCTCCCCCGGCATCCAGCCTCGACTTGCGGGACCTGGACATGGGCGCAGCGCGCCGGTTTTCGCGCCCATGCACGAGGCATCCGTAGACTTCCGGGCCTGCCCGTTTTCCGCCGTATCTGGTATATCCGAGAGTCGGAAATGGGACAGACGCGCGTGCTTCTTCACTCGCACATGGGCTGGCGACGGCTGACGGCGGGGACGTATCTGCTGGGACGCAGCAAGGACTGCGACATCGTGATCCCTAGCAATCGCGCGTCACGCCGGCATGCGCGGCTCACCGTGACGGAGTCTGCCGCCTGGGTGGAAGATCTCGGGAGCGCGAACGGGACGCACGTCAACGGCATTCCCATCAAGGGTCGGCAGGAGCTCCACCACCAGGACTTCCTGGGGGTCGGCGCCGGCGCGCTGGAGGTCTCGCTGGAGCCGGACGAGGGCGCGCCGCGCGCCGAGGTGCTCCGCCCGCGGAGCACGGTCCCGCCTCCGCAGGATGCGACGAACGAAGCGACAATCGGCGCAAGCGACGACGAAGGCCCCGAACACGCGATCGAGGGCTGGGCCGACGGCGCGCTGACCGCGGCCCGTGCAGGTCAGCTCGACGACGGCCGGACGCGGCGCTCGGCGATGCAGTTCGGCGTCCAGCGTGCCTCGGGCCGGCCCGCAGCGCGCTGGGTCGATTTCGTGGTGGAGCTGGCTTCGCTGGGGATCGCGCTGGAGCTCGAGCGCGCCCGCGCGTTGACCACCGCTATCGAGCAGGTAGGCGTCGACGCGACCTTGACCGACGCGTACCTCGCACGGCTCCGCGCACTGCCACCTAGCCCCGAACAGCAGGCGCTGTGCGCCGAGGTCGAGGGCTGGCTCAGCAAAGCGCGTCGCGGCTAGGCGTCGAGCCGGAGGGGGATGCAGCGAACCGCGCTGGGCTCTGCTACTGTGCGCGGCGATGCATCACGTACCGCACGACACCGGATGGATCGAAGTCATCACCGGTTGCATGTTCAGCGGCAAGACGGAGGAGCTCATCCGTCGTCTCAACCGCGCGCGCTATGCGCGGCAGAGCGTGCGCATCTTCAAACCGCGCATCGATTCACGCTACGCCGCGGACAGCGTCGTCAGCCATTCGCAGCAGGAGCTCAGCGCGCTCGCTGTCGATGACCCGTACGACATCCTCGAGCATGTCGACGACGTCGACGTGGTCGGGATCGACGAAGCGCAGTTCCTCGGCGAGCACGTGGTGGCCGTGGCGGAGCGGCTGGCGGACGACGGCAAGCGTGTCGTCGTCGCCGGTCTCGACCAGGACTTCCTCGGGCGCCCCTTCGACCCGATGCCGCACCTGATGGCGATCGCCGAGTACGTCACCAAGAACCTGGCGATCTGCATGCGCTGCGGCAATCCCGCCGACCGCTCGCAGCGCCTGGTGCGCCGTGAAGCCACCGTCGTGGTGGGCGGCACGGAGGCCTACGAGGCGCGCTGCCGGCGCTGTTTCGATCCGTCGCTCTCCACCGCGACGCAGGGTGCGCTTTTCCACAGCCAGCCGCCCGAGGACGGGGACCTCACCGGCAGCTGAGCCGCGCTAGCGCGCCGTGTCAGGCCCCGGGGGCCGTTACTCCGGGCGGAGGCCTGTCATTCCTTGCCAGCAGCGGCCGGCCAGCCCACCATGCGGCTAGATGGTTCGACTGACCTGGGTGCTCGCCGCCTCGCTGCTCGTCGCCTGCGGCGGCAGCAGCAATGGTGATTTGACATCGGGTACCGGCGGTTCGCACGCGGACGCGTCGGCTGGCAGCGGCGGCAGCGCCGCCGGGGGCAGCGCCGGTGCGACAACCGGTGGCAGCGGCGGGTTGGCCGCTGGCGCGGGCGGCACGAGCGGCGGCGCAGGTGGCGCGACCGGCGGAACGGGGGGGGCAACGGGCGGCACGGGCGGCGCAACCGGTGGCGCAGGTGGCGCAACCGGTGGCGCAGGTGGCGCAACGGGCGGCACGGGCGGCATGTCCGGCGCGGGCAACGTGAAGTGCGGCCTGAAGCTCTGCGCCGTCTCGACGCAGAGCTGCTGCTTCGGCGACAACGTCACGCCCTATTGCTACAAGAAAGACGCTCTCGCCGGCTGCAAGTGCACGGGGCTGCTCTGCGAGAAGGCCGTCGTCGACTGCGATGGACCGGAGGACTGCGGAACCGGCCAGGTGTGCTGCGCCACGAAGGGCGTCACCGGCTCACACTTCGATCGCCTCTTCTGCAGCAAGACCTGCCAGAGCGGCATCGGCACCACCGCCGCCGTGGTCTGTCACCTGAACGCCTCCGGCACCTGCGCGAACGGCAAGGCCTGCGTCGCCGACAAGCGCCTGCCCGGCGGATACGGCAGCTGCGCACCGTGATCGCGGCGCACGGCCGCCCTTTTCGAACGCTACGACGCCGCGTCCGCTTTCAGGCACGCGCCGAGCTCGCTCAGCATGCGGTCGGCGAGGCCCAGGCCGTCGGGGAAGGCTTCGGTATCGAGGGCGCGGCGCGTGAGACGGGCGTCGGGAGTGAGCTTGTAGGGTGAGCCTTTGCGGGCAACCAGCCCGCCGACCTTGACGGGATCGAGCGGCGTGTCGTCGCGCAGGTGCAAGGTCGCGCTGCGGGCGCGTGCCTCGAGACCCAGCGCCGAGAGCCGGCGCAGCTCGGTCTTCAGCCGCATCAGCTCGACCAGCCGCCGCGCCTCGATGGGCGGCGGGCCGAAGCGGTCCTGCATGCCAGCGGCGATCTCGTCCACCTCGGCCTCGTCGGCGGCGCTGGCGAGGCGCTTGTAGAGCGAGAGCCGGACGCCCACGTCGTCGACGTAGTCGTCCGGGAGCAGCGCGTCGACGTCCAGCGACAACTCCGGGTCCACGTCCTGCGTCACCGGCTCGCCGCGCAGCTCGTGCGTCGCGTCCTCCAGCATCTGCACGAACAGGTCGAGTCCCACGCTCGCCACGAAGCCACTCTGCTCCGCGCCCAGCAGCTCGCCTGCGCCGCGCAGCTCCATGTCCAGCGTGGCGATGTGGAAGCCGGAGCCGAGCTCGGTGTAGCGCTCCAGCGCCTCGATACGCATCCGCGCCTCGTCGCTGAGCTGTCCAGGCGGCGGCACCAGCAGGTAGCAGTAGGCGCGCTCGCTCGAACGACCGACACGACCGCGCAACTGATAGAGCTGCGCCAGACCGAACAGATCCGCGCGGTCGATGACCATGGTGTTGGCGCGCGGGATGTCGAGGCCGCTCTCGATGATGGCTGTGGCGACCAGAATGTCGTACTCGCCGGCCACGAAGTCGAGCATGGTGCGCTCCAGCGCGCTCTCGCTCATCTGGCCGTGACCGATCGCGATGCGCGCCGTCGGCACCAGCGACTGCAGGCGCGCCGCGCGCTCGTGGATGCCCTCGACCCGATTGTAGACGTAGAACACCTGTCCACCGCGGGACAGTTCGCGCTCCACCGCTTCGCGCACCACGCTTTCGTCGAAGCGCGAGGTGATGGTGCGGATCGCGCGGCGGTCGACCGGTGCCGTGGTGATCAGCGACATGTCGCGCAGACCCGCGACGGCCATCTGCAGCGTGCGTGGGATGGGCGTCGCGCTCAGCGTGAGCGCGTCCACACTCTGGCGGATCTGCTTGATGCGCTCCTTGTGCGTGACGCCGAAGCGCTGCTCCTCGTCCACGACCAGCAGGCCCAGGTTCTTGAAGTGCACGTCCTTGCTGAGCAGGCGATGCGTGCCGACGACCACGTCGACTTTGCCCTGTTTCAGGCCCTTGAGCGTGTCCTGCTGCTCCTTCTTCGACTCGAAGCGGCTGAGCACGCGCACGTCGACCGGATAGTCCTGAAGACGGGTCCCGAACGTGAGGTAGTGCTGCTGCGCCAGCACCGTGGTCGGGCAGAGCAGCGCGACCTGACGACCGTGCATCACCTCGCGGAACGTGGCGCGCAGCGCGACCTCCGTCTTGCCGAAGCCGACGTCGCCGCACACCAGGCGGTCCATCACGCGCTCGTCCGACAGGTCACGCATCACGTCGCTGATCGCCTGGACCTGGTCGCGCGTCTCCTCGTAGGGGAAGCCCGCCTCGAACGCTGCGTACTCGTCGTCGGGCGGCGGCAGCGGGTCCTTCTTCATCAGCGCGCGCTCGGCGTACAGGCGCAGGAGGTCGTCGGCCATCTGCCGGACGCGCCGGCGCACCTTGGCCTTGGTCTTCGCGAAGGACTGCCCGCCGAGCCGATCGATGCGCGGCGAGCCTTCTCCGCCGGAGTACTTCTGGATCTGGTTCAGGCGGTAGACAGGGACGAACAGCTTGTCGCCGCCCTGGTACTCCACCACGAGCAGCTCGACGCTCACGTCGCCGATTGTGCGGCGCTCGAGCCCCAGGTAGCGGCCGATGCCGTGCTCGACGTGCACCACGTGATCGCCCGGTGCGAGCGCGCGCAGATCCTCGAGCACGGCGCGCGCCGAGCGCTTGCGCGCCGGAGCGCGATGGCGCCGCTGGCCGAAGATCTCCTCCTCGGTGACGAGCGCGAAGCCCTCCGCCGGTGCGATTACCCCACGGGAAAGCTCGCCCACGACGATCTGCGCGGCCGCGGAGTCGCGTCCCCCGCCGTCGTCGACGCGCACGTCCACGGCCACGCCGCGGTGCGAGAGCAGCGCTCCGACGCGCTCGGCCTGCGTCGCGCCGCGAGCGGTGATCGCGACGGACAGCCCGGCCTCGTGCCAGGCGTCGATGCGGCGCACCAGCGGGTCGAGCGCCCCCTGCCGCCCACTGGCGAGCCGCGCCGTCTTGACCGCGCGCTGCAGGTCGGCCTGGTCGCGCATGGCAAGCGTAGGCGCGTCGGGCGGCACCACCCCGAGCCGCTCCAGACCCGTTTCCTCGTCGGGCGGCGCGCCCGCGATGCCGGCGCGATGCGCCGCCACGACACTGCGCAGCGCGATCTCGCGGCCCAGCTCGGCCCGCTCCACGTACAGGGCATCGATCGGGAAATGCGGCGCACCGGCGCGCGCGGCCAGCGCCTCGTGCGCGCGCTCCAGCTCCTCGTCGAGCGCGCGCAGCACCGCCACCGGGTCCTCGACGACCACGGCCGCGTCGGCGGGCAGCGAGTCGAGCAGCGGCTCGAGCCGATAGAACGCGGGCAGGTAGCCCTCCGCGCCGAAGAACGCCGTCCCGCTCGACACGTCGCCAGAAAGCCGCCGCGCCTTCGTGGACGGGTAGTTCACGGCGTCGCACAGCGAGCGCATCACGGCGAGGGCGCGATCCTCGGTGTCCGGCGTGACGATCGCCTCGCGCGCGGGCGCCAGCCACAGCGCCTCCACCGCATCGAGCGTGCGCTGGTCCTCGGGGTCGAATGCCCGCAGCGAGCTCACGAGGTCGCCGTCCAGCTCGGCGCGCACCGGGAGCTCTGCTTCCGCACCCCACACGTCGACGATGCCGCCGCGCAGCGCGAAGCTGCCCGGGTCCTCCACGACCGGCACGCGCAGGTAGCCCGCCGCGACGAGCTTCTGCGAGAGCACGGCCGTGTCGAGCTCCTCGCCGGCAACGAGGCGCGGCGCCGCCTCGGCCAGCACGCGCGCGGGCGGCACGCGACGGAGAAGCCCCGCGGGGGTCGTCACCAGAAAGCGCCACGACTCGCCCCGCGCGAGCCGGAACAGCGTGCTCGAACGCGCCATGGCCGCGCGGCGATCGGGATGCACCTCGGCGTAGGGGCTCGAATCGGACGGCACCAGGAGCAGTGTGTCGCCCTCGACGGCGTCGCCCAGAGCGCCGCCGAACGGCAGTCCCCGCGAGAGGTACGCGAGATCCGCGGCGGCGCGGCGCGCAGCGTCGTTGTCGGCCGCCACGTACAGCACCGGCGCCACGCGCGACAGCGCGCGGGCCACCAGCGCCGGCGCCGAACCTTCCGCCCCCACCACGTGCTGCACGGCGGCTCCCGCGACCGCGCGCTTTGCGGCGTCCGCTGCGGTGAGGATCGGACGATCGCCGGGCAGCCTGAGCGGCTCCGTGACGTCGTCGATCGGGGGCTCGGAGTCGGCCATCGGCGAGAGCCCCACCTAGCACATCAGCCGGGCCAGCGCGCCGGGCGTCGGCGGGACGCGAACCACTGACCGACGGGGCAGGAAGCGGCTTGCAGGCGCCCGCTAGTCCGACGCAGCGCGTAGCACGCCCTCGAATCGGTCGAGATCGTCCGCCACCAGCGGATCCACGCGCAGCGCGTCGTCGGCGACGCGGCGCAGCTTGGCCGGATCCATGTCGACCGCATAGGCGTGCCGCAGGAAGTGACGGGACTGCAAGAGCTCGCGCAACAGCGCCGCCGTCGCGGGCGACAGCACGCGCGGCCGTACGCGATCCACGTCCAGCTCCAGTTGATGCAGCAGATCCTGGTGCCAGCGGTCCGAGCGGCTCGGCGTGCCCTCGAAGGATGCGCTCGAAGGCGCTCTCGAGCGCGGAGTAGTAGTGGTGCAACGCCAAGGCCGCCACGGCGAGCCTCGCATCGCCCCCGGTCCACTCCGCGCCTGCCAACGCGCCTGCGACCACGTCGCGCTGGCGCTTCGCCGCCGCGCGGTCCGCGCGGATCTCCGCTACCAGGCGCAGGAGCTCGGCCGCTTCAGCCATGCAGCCGCTCCCGTTGTTGCGATGACGGTGGCGAGTGCTTGCGGCGCGTCCTCGAGCGTCACCAGATCCACGGGCACCGGCGCGCGCTCCTGGACTTCCGAAAGTGCCGTGAAGTACCCGGACGGTGCCACGCCACGCACGGCCAGGTCCAGATCCGACCGCTCGTGCGGCGTGCCGCCCGAGAGCGATCCGAACAGCCACACCTCGCGCGCTCCGTGTCGCTCGACCAGGATCTGCACCAGCTCTGGCAGCGCGGCGCGCATCGATTCGACGCGGCCTCGCACCCGGGCCTCGCGTTGCGCCCGCAAGCGCGCGAAATGCTGCCGGACGGTAGCACGAGCGCGGTGGCCGGGGAGGCCCTGGGGCACGCTCATTGGCCCCTGTCACGTCTGGATCGCGTAGAGCTGGCCCACGCGGAAATGGCACCGAGTCGATCGAAGCGCGCTTCTTCGACGGTCCTCCCGCGGCCCGGCAGCGTCACTTCGCGGGCACGCTGGCGGCCTCTCGGTTGCCGGGGATGAAGACCGAGACGCGGGTGCCACGGTCTATCCCGCTCTCGACCTCGATTGCGCCACCGAGCTGACGGACGAGGGCGGACACGGTCGACAGCCCCAGGCCGGACCCCTTGCCGACCTCCTTGGTCGTGAAGAACGGCTCGAACATCCTCAACCGCGTCGGCTTGTCCATCCCGACACCCGAGTCCTTCACGTCGAGGCGCACGTAGTGGGCTTCCGCGCGGCAATCGTGGTGCGGCGGCAGCTCGTCCGACGGGAAGGTCCGGATCAACAAGGTGCCGCCCCCCGGCATCGCGTCGCGGGCATTGGCGCCGAGATTCAGCAGCATCTGCTCGAGCTGCACTTCGTCGGCGACGACGATCCACCCGGGCGCGCCGAGCTCGATTTCGACCGTGATCCACGCCGGGACGAGCCGCTCGACGAGCGCGCCCGCAACTTCGATCAAGTCGTCGATACGAATCGGCCTGGAGTCAACGTCCTGCTTGTAGGAAAACAACGTCAGCTGCCCGACCAGCTTGCTGCCTCGCTTCGCGGCGTTTGCTGCGCGGTCGATATGGTCATCTGCGCGCGGACGCGGGATGCTATCGGCACGGGCCAGGCTCAAGCATCCCACAATGGCCTGGAGCACGTTGCCGAAGTCGTGCGCAACGCCGGCTGCGAACGCGCCGACAGCCTCCATCTTCTGTGCATGGCGCAACCCTTCTTCGAGATCACGCTCGTTGGTGATGTCCTGGAAGACGAGCGCGTCCCGTGCGGTGCCGCCATCCTCTTCGGCGATCGGGAAGGCACGCGCGCGCAGCCAGCGGACTTGTCCGTCGGGCCTCTGGATGCGGTGCGCCTCGTCGAACGGGCGACCCTCGAGCGAACGCTCATAGGCTTCGCCAACGCGCTCTCGATCCGCCGGATGGACCCGGTCGAGCCACTGCGCGCCGGAGCGGCACAGGTCGGAGACCGGCATGCCCCAGATCCGCTCGAACGCCGGGCTGGCGTAGCTCACACTCCGCGTGTCGCGCCGGGCGAGCAAGAAGGCGTCGTCCACGCGCTCGGCGATCTGGCGGAACCTCGCCTCGCTCTCACGGCTCGAAGCCTGGGCCTTCGTCCGCGCCTGTTCGGCCTCGTGGACGCGGGACAGGTCGACAACGACAGCGCGGCACGTGGCGCGGGTTGCTGTCGCGCCGCTAGAGGCGACCGATTCGATGCGCACGGGGATCCCGCGGCCTCCAACCGTGATCCCCAGGTCGCAACCCTGCCTCATCAGACTGGTGAACACGTGCCTTAGATGCAGATGAAACTTGTCCGCGTCATCGCGGGTCATGAAGGAACCCAGCGGCCGGCCGACGAGGCGCGCACGCTCGATGCCCAGAAGCGCCGCCGCGGCCAGATTGGCATCGCAGATCCTCCCTGAAGAGTCGAGGACCAGGTGCGCGACGGGCGCAAGGTCGTACAGCTCGCGATAGCGATCAAGGCTGGCGGAGATCTCGCTCTGCGCGTTCCTCAGCTCCTCGTTCTGCAGCTCCAGCTCGACCCGGTGCACCTCGAGCTCGTAGATCAGACGCCGGAGGTCCGCTTCGCGCGGTACAGCACGCCTGACGCTCTCGTGCTGGAGCAACGTCTCGGCGCGTTGCCTCAGTTCTTCCAGACTTGTTGCTCTACCCATGCATCCCCCTGCGTCCGGAACTATCGAACCGGCACGAAGCCGCAAGATACGAGGAGAGCGCAATGCGGGCGTCGCCGCAATAGGCGCCCACCGGAAACAATGGAAAGCCCCGGATTGTCTCCTGGAACTTTCGGCGCTTCGGCGAATAGCGCCAGCTCGGCTACTGCCAGTTGCAGGCGATCAGAACCGTGGCGCCCGGGATCGGGGTGACGTTCACAGGAACGAAGCGGAGCAAGTCGTGTCGATCAGGTGGGCAGGACTTGATGAACGCTGGGTTGCCCTGCTGACCGCCGACGTAGCAAAAGCCGTTCACGCCCGCCTTGACCGTATCGTCCTGGAGGCAGCTCTCGAGCCCGGTCTGGTCCGTGAGCTGCTCGATCTGGCACAGGTTCATCTCGGTGCAGTCGGGCTGCCCCGAGCCGCCACACAATCCTTCCTTGCCGAGCGTCAGGCGCGCGGCGGCAGCGAGCTTGTACGCGGGCGCTGCGCGGCCCGGCTTGTTGCAGTCGGTGTTGCCTACGCTGACTGGCGTCGCCTCGAGCACCGCACAGGCCACCTGCTTCGTCGCCGGATCGGGTGTGAGTTCGTGCGGGAGGCACAGCGTATCCAGGCGCCCGTAGGAGTCGGACAGCGGTGCCACTCGCCCGAGGATGGCGTCGACGGCGGGGTTATCGCCGTAGACAGGATCCGCAGCAGAGCCCGTTGCCACCTTCGGGCAGATGGAAGCAACGATCGAATTGTCGCCGAAGTCCTTCAGTACCTGCAGCTGCCTCAGGCCAGGGTACGCCTTGGCAAAGTACTGCGTCGTGCCGTAGGCGCCGGTGGTCGGGTTCTGGCACAGCGGTTTGTTGGGCGAGGCGTAGGGCTGGCCGTACTGGGCGCAGTCCACCCCGTTCGGGCGGGGCGTAGCCAGCGGGAAGATGCAGGCGTACTGCAGGTCATCGCGACCGGGAATGTCGTACTCGTGACCGTTCTCGGCATTCGCGCCCACGCCCGCGCCGGGCGGCGCAATAGCGTCGCCAGTGATGGGATTCTTGCCACTGCGCGGGTCGATCGACTCCTGCATCAACGGGTCCTTCGGCGGAATGTACTTGTTCACGTCGCCGACGATGTCGTCCCAGATCCCCTCCTGCCCCAGCTCCGCGGCAGTCTTGTAGCGGAGCTTCGACGGGTCCTTCAGCGTGTCGTCGGTCGCAATGTCCTGCCACGGCACACCGGTGATGGCCGCCAGGAACACCAGCAACCGATCGCGCGGGATCTTCCCGCTCTGGCTCAAATCCGCGAAGATCGGGTTGGCCTCGGGCGTGTCGTTCTTGCCGCAGGAAAGGTCGGGATTGTCCGGGCAGAGCTGCCGCTGGGTCAGCGCGTTGACGTAGCGCTGGGTCGGGTAGAGCAGATCCAGACCGAAGCGGCGCTTCTCCTGGAAACAGCGCAGGTTCAGCGCGTCTTCTTTGTTGGTGAAGGCGCCCTGGTTGCACGACGGATCCACCTTGATCGCCTGGCACCCCGGGGGTGGCGAGCTCTCGTGCAGTGCGCAGGAACGACAGCACGGGCTGTTCGGATCGGTGGCGCAGGCGGCGGTCGCGCGCGGCATGTGATCCTGGCGCGCTACCAGCCAGCCCAGGCCCGTGTCGGAGATGGAGCAGTCGTCCTCGTCCGTAAGCATGACGATGAAAAGAAGCGAGTCGGGGCGCAGGAAGTGTGCGCGCTCGTAGAGGATTTCCTGGTCCACGCCGGTGGGCGTGGAGTAGTTGTTGGTGACCTTCACGTCGAGCGGCGGAGCCGGATCGGCCAGGAAGCGATACCACGCCTCCAGCGACGACTCGAAGCCGCAGCCCTGCTCGCCTGCAGCCGTCACGTAGTTCGTGAAGTCCGTCTTCACCTCTGCGCCGTGGGTGCCGTCGAAGTCGAGGAATCCGAGATTCTGGTAGCTCGAAAGCCCAGCGCGCACTTTCGGCAGCAGGTGACCGTGGTCGTTGTTGTCGGGGTTCGATCCGCCCGGGGCCTGCGGGTTGCAGAAGTTATCGGGTGAACCGTGGCCGCCGAGGCTGGAGGAGATGACGCCGATGTGGATGTCACTGGCTGGCTGGTACTCCGGCGTCGGCCCAGAGCTGCCGGCTGGGCATGGCTGGCCGTTGGCGGGCGTGGCGTGGCCAACGGAGTCGGTGCAGACCTCGATCGGGTTGGTCAGACGGTCCACGAGCTCTGGAACGACCTGGGCCAGCAGCGCCTGCTTGTCCGCCATCGAGGTCGAGTTATCGATCATGAACAACAGGTCGAGCTTGTTGACCGACGGCCATCGGACCGTCGTGAAGGACGGAGCGGTGACAGTGCCGGACCCCTGCCCCGTGGTGCGACCTCCACACCCGGGCGCCAGCGCCAAAGCGAGCGCGAGCGGCAACAGACGCGCCCAACCAGCCCAGGCACAGCGCGGCGACAACCGATGGACCCCACTCATGACGACAAGAGTCGCATGCGGCGCGCCACAGTGAAACCCGGCCGATTCAGCGCTTCCGCCCAGGGGAAACCGTCAACCGGCCGTACGCGGCGTCAACCTGGTTGGCTGCTTGTCACAGGGATTTCGCCCAGGCCGGTGCGACCCTGCGCGGCCCCTGCGCATCGTCTTCGTCACCGGCGCGATCGGCTTCCCCGCGCAGCGCCGCAGCCAGGTAGTTCCGGGCGCGCAGCGTCCAGGCGCCGTCCGGGTGCTTGTCGAGGTGAGCGCGCAGCGCCTGGGCCGCAGCGGAGTAGTGCCCGAGCCGGTAGAAGAGCACGCCGCGGGCAAGCGCCGACAGGTACGACGGGTCGTGTTCCTCGAGAGTGGTGACGTAGGAGAGCTGGTTTCTGGTGCGCTCGTGCTCGTCGCGACCTTCGGGGTGCTGGAGCAGGAAGCCGTAGTACACGCGCCAGTCGTCGAGCGTGGGCGTGAAAGGATACGTCTCGAGCAGGCCCGAAAGGCCGGACCAGCGGATGCGGTACAGGACGGACCGCTCGGCGCGACTCATGAGCAATCGATGCGGCGGCGCGATCCAGCCGCTCGCACGCGCCTTGCGCAGGAAGTCCCCGCCGAGCTGCCGGAGATCGTCGTCGGCCGCGCCTGTCGCTTCCCAACGGAGAAGCGCTCGCTGGAACAGCCGGCTCTGCACCGCCCTGAGTCGCAGCAGCAGCTTGTCGCCGGCGCGACGGCGGGCCACGGCGGCCTGCACGCGCAGGTCCCCGAGCCCGCGTTCGGCGCGGACCGGTTCGTCGGCGGCTGCCGCGTCCCCGTAGCGCCGCATCAGCTCGCCCGCGGCGCGTACGTCGTAGGGCAGGATCTCTTCTTCAGCCTGGAGGGCGCGCTCGCCCTCGACGCGGAGCTCGCGCTCCACCTCGGGGTGATCCACGACCGGGCGCGGCAACACGTCGGGCGCCGCCGCCCGCGGCACCGCGACCAGCGCGCCGACGAGCGCAATCCCCACCGACACGACCGCCAGCTGCCAGCCCTCCAGGTGACGTTTCCAGCCGCTCTCAGGCTGTCGCGCGGCGCCCCCAACGCCCGCCTTGACACGATCGCCGCGCCGTCGCCACGATGGGCCTTCTGTCCGTGCGGCGCGGTCTTCGTCCGCGCCCGTCATGGGGCCCTGCTCCCGAGGATGCCGTGGAAGAAAAGCGCGTTCACCCCAGAATCCCGATCAACGTCGACGTGTCGTGCGAGATGAAGGACGGGGCCGCCGTGACCGGTGTCGCCAAGGATCTGAGCCTGGGAGGCATGTTCATCGAGTCGGAGCAGGCGCCGCCGTTCGGGACGGATCTTACCATCGTCGGGCGCCTGCCTGGGGCGAGCAGCGAATCCCGCCTGCCCGGCGTGGTGCGCTGGACGAAGCCCGGCGGTTTCGGCATCCAGTTCGGCCTGCTCGGCGCCCGGGAGACGCACGCGATCTCGCAGCTGTTGAGGTACTGAGGGAGGCCGCGGCGCCTACTCGTACGCCTCGAGCGCGGAGGGATCGACGCCCAGCGCGTCGAAAACCTGGCTCAGGCGCGCACGAGGCACGGAAACGCGGGTCGGCATGCCACCGGCGAGGCCGAGCAGCTTCAGGAAGTCCAGACCGCTGTCGAAGCGGGCGGCCACGCTGACGGTGTTGCCGTCGATGACGATGCTGACCGTCTCGCGCTCCTGACCCAGCAGAAGCAGCAAGGTCTTGTCGATCCTGCCGACGCCGTGGGTCACGTCGACCACCGCGACGTTGGGCGGCAGGCGCGCGTAGCGCTGCGCCGCGCGGCGCGTCTCCTCCTCGATCGGAACCAGCTCGGCAGCGGCCGCGTCGATCGGCTCCCACAGTGCCGCGTCGGAAAGTCCCGTAGCCAGGTGCCGCACGATCACGCCGAACAGCCCGCTGTCGCGCGGGCGGCCGCGAAGCGCGCGGTCGATACGCTCGGCGATACGACTCGGCTTTCCGAGCCGGGTATCGATAGCGTAGGAATCCGCGTCGCAGCCTTCGTAGGGCTCGAGACCGCCCCGCATCCACTTGGCGGCGCTCGCCAGGCCGTCGAAGTCCGTGTGGCAGACGATGGTGTCGACGGCCCCGATGCGTTCGACCAGCGGCGGATCGATCATCTCCGGACAGGCGCCGTGCTCGGCCTTGGTGGAGAGCACGAAGCGGGGATCGCTGGCGTAGCGGGCGTGCTCCTCGTGGTCGTGGTGATCGACCCAGACGCGCAGCCGTTCGCCCAACCCGTCGATGAACGGCTGGGTGATCTTCGGGAAGCCGCCGCCGCTGCCGGCGCCAGCGAAGGCGATATCCAGCACCGCCACCCGACCAGAAACCTGCCCTGGTTTCGGCAACTTGCGAGGCGTCGCAAAGGAGAGAGCGGGAGCTAGCATACCTGGCGACCTGGTCCGTCCAACGGTTGTGTGGCGCGCGAGACGCCGTATTCTGGAGAGAAAGGCGGAAAGGAGAAGGAGATAGCATGAGTCGACTGCGCACAGCCCTCGCCGGCGGTTTGCTGGCCCTGCCCGCACTGGCCTTTGCGCTCTCGGGCGGCCCGGCCCGGGCCCAGACGGCGGCCTCGAACGGCGCCGGGAGCCAATGCGTGCTGCGCGGAGTGGTGCGAATGCCGGCCAATCTGCCCATCTACGACAAGTCCAGCGGCGGCGATGCGTTCGCCCGCTTCACGGGCAGCGATACAGCCCTGGCCGCTAGCGACTTCCCGGCCGACCCGAAGAAAGGTCGCGCCCAGATCCAGACCGGCACCGGCACCGGCAGCTTCCGCGTCGCCGGCTACACCGACGCGACGCGCATCCCGGTGCATACGGACGTGGCCATCCCGATCGTGTCGGGGCACCTGTACATCGGCGCCAAGCGCAAGGTGAACGTCATCGCCGCCAGCACCGGTCGGCTGAAGATCCAGCAGCAGCTCAAGAAGCCCATCCAACAGACCTTCACGGCCTGGGCTTCGTGCAGCACGCTGACACTGACGACCAGCACGCCTCCGGGCTGGAGCGTACCCGGCCGCTCGCGCGGATACGTCGTCAAGCAGGACCAGGTCACGCTCTACGACGACTGGCATCCAGGTCGCAGCGAGGTCACCGCGCTCAACCGCGCACCGGGCGGGAACGGGATTCTGCTCTGGAGCGACAAGCGCCGGGGCGCCTTCGTGCACGTCGAGTACCACGGCGCCATCACGCTCAACGCCTGGGCGCGTGCTCGCGACCTGAAGGCGCTACCGCCGGGCGAGACGATGGACGAGCTGGCGGGCCCCGTGACGAAGCCGAATCCGCCGCGCCTGCAGCTGCAGAGCAACCCGCAGGTCGTCAAGACGACCAAGGAAGTCCCACTGCGCATCGAGGCCAAGGACGACGGCAAGGTCGTCGGCTTGATCGAGAAGGACACCGAAACCTACGTCATCGACACGGTGGCCGGCTGGGCCAACGTGCTGCCGAAAGCGCTGAACATCGCGCCCTATGGCGGCCACCAGTTCTGGGTGAAGGCGAGCGACCTCGGGTTGTAGGGCGCGGGGGCAGCGCGTAGGCTGCCGCGCATGCGCCGCGCCGCCCTGGTCCTGCTTCTGTTCGCGTTCGGCTGCGGCTCGAGCTCGCAGTCGCCGGGTGGCACATCGTCGGGCGGCACTTCGTCGGGCGGTACGGGCGGCACTTCGTCGGGCGGCACGGGCGGCACTTCGTCGGGCGGCACGGGCGGCACTTCGTCGGGCGGAAGCGGCGGAGTCGACGCGGGGGGCGGAAGCGGCGGAGTCGCTACGGGGGGCGGTGCGGGCGACGCGGGCGTCGACGCGCCGGCTCCAGTCGACGCCGGGCCGTCGCGCTGCACCGAAACGTCCTCCCAGGTCACGTGCGCCGAGCAGCAGCTCGTGCTGGACATGGGGCAGAACGGCGGCAAGCGCACGATCCACTACAACGTGCCGCTCGGCAGTGCGCCCGCCGCAGGCTGGCCCGTCGTGATCATGTTCCAGGGCGCCTACTACTCCGCGGCGCACACCTTCACCGGCAACAAGGGCGACCCGTGGGGCGGCTACTACCAGACGCTCGTGGTCAAGCGCCTGCTCGACGGGGGCCTTGCCGTGCTGGCGCCGGAGGCGAACCAGAACGGGAACGGCTACTGGGACACGAACATCTCGCCGTACGACCAGAACTGGAAGAGCGCGCCGGACAACGCCTACATGCTCGCCATCTTCCAGGCGATCACGGGCGGCAAGTTCGGGCCGCTCGACGACAAGGAGATGTACGCCGCTGGCCTGTCGAGCGGCGGCTACATGACCAGTCGCATGGCCGTCAGCTACGCGGGGCGCTTCCGCGCGCTGGCCATCGAATCGGCGTCGTACGCGACGTGTCTGGCGTCGCAGTGCACGGTGCCCGCTCCGCTGCCTTCCGATCATCCGCCAACCCTGTTCCTGCACGGCGGCGCCGACCAGATCGTGCCCATCTCGACCATGAAGCTCTACAAGGCCCAGCTGGACAAGCAGGGCATCGCAACGAAAGCCGTGATCGACAACCCGGCGGGCCACGGTTGGATCGCCGCCGCGCCGGACGAGGTGCCCGCCTGGTTTTCCGGGCATCCTTGACGGCGGATCACCGCCCCGCGCTGCGCATTTTGCGCCGCGCGGACGCATGATAGCTTCGCGCCGTGCCCGTCGATCCCAACATCATCCGCGCCGCGCTCGCCCATCCGCTCGAAGGCACCGACTTTCCCTCGCTGGGCAAGCGCTACGTCGGCAAGGTCCGCGACAACTACACGACGCCCGATGGGCGTCGCTACATCGTGGTCACCGATCGCATCAGCGCGTTCGATCGCGTGCTCGGAACGCTGCCACTCAAGGGGCAGCTGCTCAATCACGTGGCGGCGTGGTGGTTCGAGCACACGAAAGGCATCGCGCCGAACCATCTTCTGGAGGTGCCGGACCCGAACGTGATGCTCGTCCGCGAGTGTACGCCGCTGCCTGTGGAGATGGTCGTGCGCGCGTATCTCACGGGCACCACGTCCACGAGCATCTGGGTGCACTACGAGCGCGGCGAGCGCGAGTTCTGCGGCCACAAGCTGCCCGACGGCCTGAAAAAGCACCAGAAGCTGCCCGCGCCGATCCTCACGCCCAGCACCAAGGCGGCCAAGGGCGGCCACGACGTGTCCGCATCGCGCGAGCAGATCCTGGCGCTCACGCATATGCCCGAGAAGGACTTCGATCGCGCCGCGGAGCTGGCGATGGCGCTGTTCGCTGAAGGGCAGCGCGTGTGCGCCGCGCGCGGCCTGATCCTGGTCGACACCAAGTACGAGCTCGGCAAGACGCCGGACGGAGAAGTCGTGCTCATCGACGAGATCCACACGCCCGACTCGTCGCGCTTCTGGTACGCGGCAAGCTACGAGAAGCGCTTCAGCGCCGGCGAAGACCCGGAGAGCTTCGACAAGGAGTACGTGCGGCGCTTCCTCGCCGCCGAGGGCTTCCGCGGCGACGGCCCCATCCCGCACATCCCCGACGACGTGCGCGTCGAGGCGACGCGCCGCTACATCGAGGCGGTGGAGCAGATCACCGGCGCGCCGTTCGAGCCCAACCTGGACGAGCCGATCGCGCGGATCGGGAAGAACCTCGGTGTCGCGTAGCTAGTGCACGATCGTCAGGCAGCCGACGACGACGTCGGTCTCGCCCTTCGTGTTCGAGATCAGATCGCAGGCCGCCGGGCACAGGACGATGTGAGTCGGATTGTTCGGGTCGTCATAGTACCACTTCTTGTCACCCTTGCAGCCGTCCTGCTTGCCGTCCTGGGTCTGGGGGAAGTACTGCTGCTGGCCGCCGGCGGGCGTGAAGGCCACGTTGACCCTGCCGTAGTCGGGCGTGCCGCTTGTGGGCTGCGGGATCTTCAGCACGCAGCCGACCGAGCCGCGGATCTGGTTGAGCGCGTCGAGGAACTGCTGGCCGGCGTTGCTGCCGTTGACGATGACCGCCTGCGTGGTGCCGCCCTTCTGGGCGATGAGGTTCAGGTCCGGTACGGCGCTGCCGACGCCGATCACGAACGTCTTGATCGAGGGCTTGTTCGTGTAGCCCTGCTCGGCGCGCGCGGCGACCGTGGCGACGCTGTTCGGGTTGCAGTTGTTCGGCTCGCCGTCGGTCGCGAGTACGACGATGGTGATGTCGTCGGGGTGATTCTTGGCCCACGATTGCGCGTACTCGATCGCGCCGTGCTCCGCAGCATCGGTCGGCGTGGAGGCGCCGTCCGGGCTCTGTCCACCGATAGCCGAGGTGATCGCACCGGCCACGCCCGGAAGCGGCGCGATGCCCACAACGGGCTTGGCGTAGTCCGTGTCGACGCAAGAGTCGTTCGGCGACAGCCCGCCGGTACAGGTGTTGAAGCCCGGTACGCACGGTCCGTACACACCGCATTGCGGATCGGTGGTGCAGGCCGCGGGCGGCGGAACGGCGGGTTTGGTCGGGAAGAAGCCGATGCCCATGCCGAGGCCGCTGATCCCGGGCAGGCTCACGAAGTTGTTGAGCGCGCCGGTCACCGCCGACCACTTGCTGGGCGTGTCGTCTTTCATCGATCCGGAACGATCGAGCATCACGAACATGTCGAGCGGCAGGAGCTCCCCGGTGTACTTGTCCTTGGCGCAGCCCTGCGGAAGACCGCCGCTACCCCCGCCCGGATTGAAACCGCCCGCGCCCGCTCCGGCGCCGCTGCCGCCCGCGCCGGTAGCGCCGCTGCCGCCGCTACCGACCTGACTCCTCGTCCCGGTCGCGCTGCTGCACGCCGAAGCGCACACGAAAAGCAGAGAAGCTAGAGTCCCAAGCACACCCAGGCTGCGTCGCATCGATAGTCCCTCGCGCTCCCGCCAGACGGCGGGAATTGCCGACAAGCGTTTTCCGCATACCACAAAACCAGCTTCCGGACACCCGGTCGGAAGACGCAAGCGCTGGTTTTCATGGACGGATCGGAATTTTCGATTCGGGGCACACGACGCGGCGCGGCATCGGTCAACGCCCACATGACGGTTGTCCAGTGCGGCACGCCGCAGGGGTGGTCGAGACGGGGCAACAGCGGTATTCGAGTCGTCCCACTCGACCCGAGGAGGCAGAGAGATGTCGCATCCGCCCGTCTACATCGTCAGCGCTACGCGCACCCCGATCGGCTCCTATCTCGGCGCGCTGTCGTCGCTGCCCGCGCCCCGCCTCGGCGCCACCGCCATCAAGGCCGCCATCGAGCGCGCCAAGCTCACGCCCGACCAGATAGAGGAAGTGTTCATGGGCAACGTGCTGTCGGCCGGCATCGGCCAGGCGCCGGCGCGCCAGGCGGCGATCTTCGCCGACGTGCCGAACACCGTGCCCTGCACGACCGTGAGCAAGGTGTGCGGCTCGGGCCTGCAGTCGGTCATCCTCGGAACCAAGACGGTGCTGCTCGGCGACGCGGAGCTGGTCGTGGCCGGCGGCATGGAGTCGATGTCGAACGTGCCCTACTACCTGGACAAAGCACGCACCGGCTACCGCATGGGCGACGGCAAGCTCGTCGACGGCATGATCTACGACGGGCTGTGGGACCCGTACAGCAACTTCCACATGGGCAACGCCGGCGAGATGTGCTCGGCCGAGTTCAAGTTTACGCGCGAGATGCAGGACGAGTTCGCGCGCGAGAGCTACCGTCGCGCGCTCGCCGCGACGAAGGAAGGCCTGTTCAAGTCCGAGATCGTCGAGGTGCGCCGTGCCGCAGCGCAAGGGCGACCCGGTCATGATGGCCGAAGACGAGGAGCCGGGCCGCGGCGATCCCTCCAAGTTCGAGAAGCTCCGCCCCGCCTTCAAGAAGGACGGCACCATCACCGCAGCCAACGCCTCCAGCATCAACGACGGCGCCTCGGCGCTGGTGCTCGCGAGCGAGAAAGCCGTGCGCGAGCACGGGCTCGAGCCGCTGGCCCGAATCGTCGGCTACGGCGGCGCCGCGCAGGCGCCCGAGTGGTTCACGACGGCGCCGGCCAAGGCCATCGAAGCGCACGCTGCCGAAGCTCGGCCTCAAGGTGGACGACATCGATCTCTGGGAGATCAACGAGGCGTTCTCCTGCGTCACGATGGCGACCAACAAGCTTAGCGGCATCGACCCGGCGAAGGTCAACGTGCGCGGCGGCGCGGTCGCCCTCGGCCACCCCATCGGCGCGAGCGGCGCGCGTATCATGACGACGCTGCTCTTCGCCATGCGCGACCAGAAGGTCAAGCGCGGCCTGGCCACGCTCTGCATCGGCGGCGGCGAAGCCGTCGCGGTGGTCGTCGAGCGCGACTAGCGCAAAGCCGGCATGGGCGGAGCCCGGCGCTCCGCCCGCCGCCAACTACTCCGAAAGCTCGCGGGCAAGCTGGCCGAGGTAGTCGGCGTAGCCCTCGATGTCGTGGATGCGCCGGAAGCGGACGAGCGCCTTGTCCAGGGCTTCTGTCGCGTCGCCCGCCAGCTCGCGCTTCGCCTCGGGGTAGAGTAGCTCGTCTTCCTTCTTCATGTGCGCGCGCTCGAATTCGACGAGCTCGCGACCGGTCGCGAGCAGCTCGCCGATCCGCTCGTCGCTCCAGGCGTGCTTGTCAGTCGCCGCGCGCTTCAGCCGCGCGAACAGCGCACGCTCGTGGCTGTGTTGCTCGCGGATGTGCGCCAGCGGCCCCATGTTCTTCGCGTAGCCGTGGCGTTCCAGCGCCGGGAACAGCACGGCCTCTTCCTTGGCGTGGTGGATGCCGTCGGCGTAGTCCGAGAAGAATGTCACGAACCGGAACAGGTCGTGCCGGTCGACGTCGTGTTTCGCCTCGACCGAGTCGAGGTACGCCATGAACGCGTCCATGACCCGCGTGATGGTGTGGTGTTCGTCTGCCAGATCCCCGAAGATGTCCATTGCCCGGCAGGATAGCGCGTCCCGCACTACTTCCGCAGCAAGCGATCGCCGCTCGCGTAGACGAGCGCGTGGTAGGCGACCGAGAGGGCGGCCAGCAGAGCACCCAGCAGGCGCGCGCCCGCGGCGTACAAGGCCAGCGCCGCCAGGCCGGAGACGACCAGCTCCTGCACGAGACGCAGCGGCTCGGCAGACCTCCCGGCAAACCGGAAGTCGACCGCCCCCCAGAAGCCGAAACCCAGCAGCGGCGCGCCCACGGCCAACAGCAGCTTCATGCCGGCGCCGTCTCCGGTGCGGTAGCCCCAGTACGCAAGCCCCACCACGACACCGAGCTCCATGAGAGCCCTCAGGGCGAGGTTCACCGACTGCGTCCGCGTCATCGAGCCGACGGACCTACCACAGAGCGCGACGCTCACTCGCCCGCGTCGAGAGAGGGGCACACACAGCCGTCGCCGACCAGTTTGCCGTTCTCGCAGCGGACGTCGCAGGGACACATGCAGTCCATGCAGGCAAGCTGCAGGTCCTCGGACGTGCAGCCGTGGCCATCAACGCCGCCGCTGGCGTCCGCACCCGCCTCGGCGTTGGCTGCGCCCCCTGATCCGTCCACCGCGGCATCGGCATGCCCGGCCCCGCCCGCGTCCGTCCCGACCGGGCCGACGCTCGAACTGCAGCCCAGAGCCAACAATCCCAGCAAGCAGAACCGACGAAGCACGATCGAAGTATCACACGCGTCTGCCAGCCCAACAACTCCGCTGCGCGTCGCAGCGGCGGCCGGGCGTCGCAGCAATGCGGGGGATTGCGGGGATTTTGTGCGGGCGCACCGTCAGTAGCGCAGACTCATCGGCTCGCCCCCGATAGTCCGCACCGGCACGTACGCCGGCTCCCACACGATGTTCCGGACAACGTCTTCCACCTCGTCGGGGCGGAAACGCCGGCCGAGGTTGTTCTCGCTCGCGTAGCGCACGACGGCGCAGGCGATCGCGAAGCTGACGCGGCGCAGCTCGCTCTGGTCCGGGTAGATAGCGCCGAGCGCGAGCCGCTCGGGGCCGACCATTCCGGCGACCGTTGCCGAGGCGATGTGGAACATCTCCGTCGTGATCTCGCGCGCCTCGGCGATGGCGGCGCCGAGCCCCACGCCAGGGAAGATGAACACGTTGTTCGCCTGGCCGATCACGTGACGCCGGCCGCCGAACTCCACATCGTCGAAGGGGCTGCCGGTCGCGACGATGGCGCGCCCTTCGCTCCAGCTGATCGCCTGCTCGGCCGTGCACTCCGCCTTGCTCGTGGGGTTGCTGAGCGGCAGCACGATGGGCCGTGCGGCGTGCTTCGCCATGGCCTCGATCATCTCGCGGGTGAACGTATCGGCGCGCGCGGTGGCGCCGACCAGCACGGTCGGCTTCACGGCGTTGATCACGTCCACCGGCGTCGCGTCCGGCTCGATACCGTACTCGGCCATCACCTCGCGCGGCAGCGCCAGCTCGCGCTTGTGCGGCGCCTTGAATTCGCGACCTTCGTGCAGGAGCCCGCGGCTGTCGAACGCGATCAGAGCGCGGCGGATGGCGGCGTCGTCGGCTCCGTCGGCGCGCATCGCCAGCGCGCACAGCCGCGCGATGCCCGTGCACGCCGCGCCCGCGCCGATGAACAGCACGCGCTGGTCGGCCATGCGCTGCTCCGTCACGCGGAGCGCCGCCAGGATCCCCGCCACGGTGACGCTCGCCGTGCCCTGGATGTCGTCGTTGAACGAGGTCAGACGCTGCCGATAGCGCTCGAGCAGCACGAAGGCGCGATCCTTGTGGAAGTCCTCCCACTGCAGGATAGCGCGCGGGTATACCTCGCGCACGCGCGCGCACGAAGGCTTCGATGAACTCGTCGTACTCGCGCCCGCGCAGGCGCTTCTTCGGATAGCCAAGGTAGAGCGGATCGGCGAGCAGCTCCGGGTTGTCGGTGCCAACGTCGAGGCTGATGGGCAGGCACTTCGAGGGATGAATGCCGGCGCCCGCGACGTACAGCGCCAGCTTGCCGATCGGGATGCCCATGCCGCCGCAACCCTGGTCGCCGAGCCCGAGGATGCGCTCGTTGTCGGTCGCCACGATCAGCCGGATGTCGTGGTACGGCGAGTTCCTGAGCACGCTTTGGATGTCGTCCACGTCGTCCGGCGTGATCCAGAGCCCGCGCGCAGTGCGGTAGATGTGGCTGAACTTCTGGCATGCCTCGCCGACCGTTGGCGTGTACACGATGGGCATCAGCTCGGCGACGTGGTCGACCAGCACGCGGTAGAACAGCACCTCGTTGCGGTCGTGCAGGGCGGCCAGGCCGATGTACTTCTCGAGCGCCGTGCCCTTCGCGCGGGTCTGCCCGATAGCGGCCGTGGCCTGCTCCTCGAGCGAGGTCACGCGGTACGGCATCATGCCGCGCACGCGCAACTGGTCGCGCTGCGCGCGGTCGAACGCCGTGCCCTGGTTGGTGGACGGATTTGTAGAGCAGCCACACCCCCGCCTTGCGGGTCTCGATCAGCTTGGCGCCGCGCAGGTCTTCCAGCGAGTCGGACATGACCGCAAGGTACGGCCGCAAGCCTGCCGCTCCAAGCGGCCCGGTTGCGGAGAGATGACGCCGCTCAGCCGGCGAGCTCGCGGCGCACGATTTCCGCGCCGCGCACCATCGATGCGGTCGACGAGCCAGTCGGGCTGGACGTAGCTGCCGACAACGGTGGTGGGAAGCAATGCCATGGCTTCGGGCGGTACCACGGCTACACTAGCGCACGTGTTGCGCCCGAATTCCATAGCACCCGGCGTCGAGGGCTTTGCCGCCCGCACGCCTACCCTGCCGCCGGCGACGCACACGAACAGCTACGCGCTCGGTGCGCGGGAGCTGTTGCTGGTGGAGCCCGCCACGCCGTACGCAGAAGAGCAGCGCGCGTGGCTCGACTGGGCGCGCTCGCTGGTGTCGCAGGGGCGGCAGCTCCGCGCGGTCTTCGTGACGCACCACCACGTGGATCACGTGGGCGGCGCGGCGGCGCTGTCCAGCGAGCTGGGCGTGCCGCTGTGGGGCCACGAGCTCACCGCCGAGCGGCTGCCGAAGCTCCGGTTCGAGCGGCGGCTGGGGGACGGCGACGTGATCACGCTGGAAGGCCAGGAGCCGCAGCGCTGGGAGGTGCTGCACACGCCGGGCCACGCGCCGGGGCACCTGTGCCTGCTGGAGCGACAGAGCGGCCATCTCGTCGTCGGCGACATGGTCGCCAGCGAGGGCACCATCCTGATCGAGCCGAACGATGGCGACATGGCGGTCTACCTCGCCCAGCTCGAACGGCTCGCCGCGCTCGGGGCCAAGCGAGCCCTGCCCGCCCATGGCGCGCCGATCGAGGACCCAACGGCCCTGTTCCGCTACTACGTCGCGCATCGGCTGGAGCGCGAGAGCAAGGTGCTGGAAGCGCTGCGCACAGCGGGCAGCGGAGGTGCTAGACCGGAAGACCTCGTGCCGATCGCCTACAGCGACACTCCGAAGCAGGCCTGGCCGCTCGCTGTCCTCAGCCTCGCCGCCCATCTGGGCAAGCTGGTTCACGACGGGGCAGCGCGCTCCGACGGGAAAAGGTACTTTTCCCCGTGAAAGGCGGCACCGACGCGGATTTCGAGCGGGGTTTCGTGGCCATGGGCTACGCGCTCGGCCAGCGCGGCGACGCGCTGCTGGAGCCGTTGGGCGAGCCGTCGCTGTCCGCAAGAGCGCTCGGCCAGGCGCTGGCGCATCCCGAGCGCGGCGCGCGCGCCCAGGTGCTCGCCGCCGAGCTCGCACGGCTCGTCCATGCGCTCGGGGAGCGGAGGATCCGGTGACACTGTCGCGAGGTCGGGTGATCCCGGCGAGCGAGCTGGGCAACGCCGTTCCCGTCGCAGCCGGCCGCCGCGGGGGTCTGCCGCGCGGGCGCGTCGCCCCGCGCGAGGTCGTCGACGCGGCCGACCGGGCACGCGAGATCGTGGCGGCGGCCGAAGAGCAGGCCGCGACGATCCTCGCCGAAGCCCAGCGCGAAGCAGCCCAGGTCCGGCTGCGCGCCGAGGAAGAGGGCCGCGCCGAGGCAGCCGCCGAGGTCGCCGCACGCGCTCTGGCGCTCGCCGATCACGAGGCACGCGCCGACGAGCGGCAGCTCGACCGCGCGGTCGAGCTGGCCCGGATCCTGGCCGAGCGGCTGCTCGGCGAGCAGCTCCAGCTCGATCCCGGCCGGGTTGTCGCCCTCGCTCGCGAGGCGCTGGCCGAGGCCCGCGGCTCACGCCGGGTCACGATCGTTGCCCATCCGGAAGATGTTCGCAGTGCTCGAGCGCTGCCTGGATGCGCTCGGGCTCGACCCAGCCACCAGCCGGATCCAGGCTGATACGACACGGGCACGCGGCAACCTACGTCTCGAGACCGACATCGGCGTACTGGACGCCGAGCTCAGCCCCCAGCTCGAACGCCTGGCACTCAAGCTCCGGCAAACCCTCGACCGCGGCTAACGACTTTCCCCAACCGAACACATGAGCTCCAGCGATTCCGACTACGGCCGCTTTCCCCCGCCGCCCGGGCCGCCGCCAGAGGCACTGGCCGCCACGGCCGTGCCCGGCGCGCTCAGCGAGCGCGAGGAGGAAGAGCGCGTCCGCTTCAAGTGGTGGAAGAACGCCGTCCTGTTCGTGCTGACCGTGGTCAGCGTCTTCTGGGTGGGCGCGACCATGTGGGGGCTCGGCACGAGGGCGTGGGAGTTCGCGGTGCCGCTGCTCGCGATCCTGATCGCGCACGAGTCGGGCCACTACGTCGCCGCGCGCATCCACCGGGTGCCGGCCTCGCTGCCCTACTTCATCCCGCTGCCGATCCTCAATCCGTTCGGCACGCTGGGCGCGGTGATCCTGATGCCGGGGCGCATCCGCTCGCGCAACGCGCTGCTCGACATCGGCGCGGCCGGTCCGCTTGCTGGCATGATCGTCGCGGTGCCCGTGATGCTGTACGGGCTGTCGCTCTCGACGCTCGGCCCCGTCAGCACGCACAATTACATCCAGGAAGGCCAGTGCCTCCTGTACTGGGGGCTCAAGTACGCCGTATTCGGCCATATTCCGGCGGGACAGGACGTGTACCTGCACCCCACCGCACTCGCGGCGTGGGTCGGCTTCCTCGTCACATTCCTGAACATGCTGCCCTTCGGACAGCTCGACGGCGGACACGTCGCCTTCGCCCTGGCCGGCGATCGCCAGAACCGCCTCGCACGCTGGATGCTGTACGTGCCGCTGGCGCTGGTCGTCTACAACTTCGTCAAGTACGCCTGGCCCGCAATCGCCCGTGGCCTGGGCCACGGCTTCGGCACGCTCGGCATCGACGACTTTCTGCCGGGCATCAGCTCCGTGGTCAACTGGTTGGTGCTGTTCGGGCTGCTCTACTGGATGAAGCGCGCCTCCGGCTCGTCGCATCCGCCCGTCGACGACAACACCCTCTCGCCCTCGCGCCGCATCGTTGCCGCAGCAACGCTCGCACTCTTCGTACTCCTGTTCATGCCGTCGCCCTGGGTGTCGTTCTAGCGATCTCCGCGGCAAATCCAACCTGCCGGGTCAGCCTGCTGTCCGACATGTCCAGTGGAATTATCGCCTCCGAGCGGTGTTGCTTGAGCCTTCCATCACGACCCCCGTACACTGCTGTTCGAGCGGCCGGGTTGCCGGCTGTCTCCAGCTTTTCTCCAATCGGAGGTCCAGATGCATAGGCTCGCCTGGGGGGCACTCGCGTCATTCGGAATCGTGGTCGCGGTGGGGTGCTCGTCGGGCGGTCCCGGCAAGCTTCCCCCGACCGCCCTCTCGCACCAGGCGATCACGAACGGCAGCCCGGACACGACGCACCAGGGCGTCATGTACCTGCTTGACCATACGCACGGCGCGGCGTGCAGCGGCTCTGTCGTAGCGGTCAAGAACACCTACGGCTTCCTGCTCACGGCTGCGCACTGCGTGCTGGGCGAGCCGAGCAAGGGCATCCCCGCGCCGTCCATCAGCGATCTGGTCGTGATCCAGGGCAATGACTCGCAGACCAGCAAGATCGTCTACCCGGTCGTCGATTTCAAAGCCGACCCCAACTACGACCCGAAAGCCAGCATCTACGACTTCGCCATGGTGAAGTTCAACGGCGCGGGCACGTCGACGCCGCGCATGAAGCTACTCACGGCGTCCCTCGACAATCTCAAGGCCGGCAGCCCCGTCGAGTTCGTCGGCTACGGCATCACCGCTTCGGGCCTGAAAGACGGCGGCACGCGCATGCACGTGAACAACACGCTCGCGAACACCGTTGCCGGCCCGGCCGTGAGCGCGCTGACCGTGACGTACAGCGAGGCGGGCGGCCTCGGCGGCCCGTGCTCCGGCGACAGCGGTGGGCCAGCGCTGTACACGGTGAGCGGCACCCAGTACGTCGCCGCGGTCACGTCGAGCGGCGACAAGACGTGCAGCCAGTTCGGCATCAGCGGCCGCGTGTCCGCTGTCGTGGACACCTTCATCAACCCCTACATCAACGGCACGAGCGGCGGCACGCAGACCTGCGCCCAGTGCCAACAGGCGTCCACCACTGGCGTCGGGTCCTGCTCGCAGAAGGTCACCGACTGCCAGAACGACACGGACTGCGCGGCTCTGCTGACGTGCTTCAACGGCTGCGCCCAGGGCGACCAGACCTGCATCGACAACTGCGCGAGCCAGCACTCTGCTGGCGCCGCGATCTACCAGAAGATCGGCGACTGCGTGTGCAGCACGGGCTGCAAGACGGAGTGCGCGTCGGATCCGTCGTGCCAGGCGGCCGCCTGCGGCTTCAGCTTCAGCGACCAGACCTGCAGCACCTGCATGACCAACAACTGCTGTACCGAGGAGCAGAACTGCAAGAGCGACTCGGCCTGCGTCACCTGCGTCACCTCGCAGACTCCTGCGGCCAGCTGCAGCTCCAACGCCAACGATACGGCGCTCATGCAGTGCTACAAGGGCAAGTGCTCCGCGCAGTGCGGGATGAAGTGCGGGTTCTCGTCGGCGAATGCGACCTGCCAGACGTGCTTCGAGAACAGCTGCTGCAGCGAAGCGCAGGCCTGCTCGAAGGATGCCACCTGCACCTCGTGCGTCACTTCCGCCAACCCGCCCGCTAGCTGCAACTCCAACGCACTGGCGGCGGCTTTCACCACGTGCGTCTCGAACAACTGCGGCTCGCAGTGCGGTGGCTCCGCCGGCGGCGCCGGTGGCGCCACGGGCACGGGCGGCGCGGCGGGCGCAGCGGGCAGCAGTGCGGGCGGCGCGACCGGCACGGGCGGCACGGGCGGCGCGATCGGCACGGGCGGCACGGGCGGCTTCGGCGCGGGCGGCGCGGGCGCAGGGGGCGGCACCGGCGCAGCCGCTGGCGCCACCAACCGCAGCAACAACAACTTCGGGGCCTCGGGCAGCTGCAGCTGCAGGACCGCCGGCGGCCCGAACCCCAGCGGGTTCGGCTTCATGCTGATGGGTCTGGCCGGTCTCCTGCTGCTACGGCGGCGGGAGAGCGACGAGAGCTAGTCCGCGAACTTCTTCTTCAACGCCTCGCACACTTCCGGCGGCGCGTAGCGACTCGCGTCGCCGCCGTGGCTGGCGATCTCGCGCACCAGCGAGGCGGAGATGAAGCCGTAGTTCGCGCGCGTCGGCAGGAACACGGTGTCGATCTCCGGCCGGAGGTCGGCATTGGCGTGCGCGATCTGCAGCTCGTACTCGAAGTCCGTACCGGCGCGCAGGCCGCGCACGATCACCCGCGCGTTGACCTCGTTGCCGAAATCGACGAGCAGCCCGTTGAAGGAGCGCACCGTGACGTTGTCGTACGGGGCGCAGAGCTTTTCCAGGAGTGCGATCCGCTCGGCGACCGTGAACAGCGGACTGCGGGTCGGATGCCACCCCAGCGCAACGATGACGTGGGGAAACAGGCGCGAAGCGCGGTCCACCAGATCGAGGTGTCCGTAGGTCGGGGGGTCGAAGCTCCCGGCGTAGATTGCAGGCTGGTCGCCGCTCATGTCAGGGGCAGCTTAGCCAATCCTGGGCCGGGACCAAGCCCGGGCTTTTCACCTACGGCTCGACGAGGGGCCGGGATTGCCGTGATGCGGCTGCGGCGCCTTGCCGGCGGGGGGCGGAGACAGGCTGGGAGCCTGGAGCTCCGGAGCCGCCGGCTTCTCCTCGCCGGGCAGAGCCTCGCCGGGAGGCGGAGCCCCCGAGGGCGGCGTCAGCTGCAGCTGGCCACCCTGTTGCGGCGGGGGCCGGCGACGCGCGCCGAGCGCCGCAGGATTGTCCTCCAACCACATGGTGCGCCCGTCGTCGACCAGCGTTACGCGGAACGCCGCCAGCAGGCCCGAGCCGACCAGCCCGTCGAGATGCACGCCCAGACCGTCCTCGAGCTCCTTGACCGGGGCGCCGTACACCGCAGGCACGCTCGGCACCTGGAACGCACCCACCCGCAGCAGCGGCAGCACGCCGTGGCGCAAGCCGCCGGCATCCGGCACCGGCTGGAGCGTCGACAGCGCCACGCCAGCCTTCTTCCAACCGGCCTTGTCGAGCGCAACGGGAAACGTCATCGACGTGTCGACAAGCAGCGAGCCCAGCTCCGGCGACTCGCCCTGGCCGAAACCGCCGCGCATCACCATGCCGCCGCCTCGCACGTAGGCCAGCTTCACCGTGGTCGCATGCGGCGGGGGTGGCGGCTCGAAGGTGCGGACCACGAACTGGCTGCCCGCGAAGTCGAAGGTGCAGTGCAGGTGCCGGAGCAGATTCACCCCGATGAGCATCTTGATCGGCGCGTTCAGCTGCCGGGAAATTCCGCTCAGATCCTTCGGCAGCGCGGGTACGTCCTTGACTTCGATGCTGCTCTTGCTGCCGAAGCGGAGCGAGACCCAGGACGGCTCGCCGTTGCCTCCACTGCTGTCGAGGAAGGCCTCCGCGGTACCCGTCGCGATCAAGCCCAGGCCCGGCTCGCCGTTGACCTCGAGCGGAACGACCAGCGAGGTCGAAGCCACCTGGGGCATCTCGGTGACCGCAACCAGCCCGCCGCTCATGCTGAACGGCTTCCGGCCCGTACCGAGGCGCGCCAGCTTGGCCACCTGCTGGGCCCAGGGGTCGCGCACGTCCGGATCGGACAGCAACGCTTCCAGCTCGTCGGCTGCCGCGTCCAGCTTGCCCGAGTACCAGAGCGCACGACCGCGGATACCGCGGGCCTCGCCGCTGTTCAGGCCCTGGAGGAGCTGGATGGCGCGATCGTACTGCAGGCGGGCGAGGGCGATGTGGGCAGCGAGCAGGCGGATCTTCGTGCGGTGCGGATCGATGCGAAGCGCGTTGTCGACGGCCTGCTGCGCGTCGTCGATATCAACCCGGTGGTAGCTGGCGTCGGCGCGGTCGAACCACTTCTTCGCCATCGGCGGCCAGCTCGCCTCGCCCGGTCCGACGCCGCCGCAAGCCGTGACGGACAGCAGGAGAGCGCCCAACACCGCCAGCAGCAGAGCTCGCGATGCATGGCCGGCGCGGGGCTTGGAAAGCAGCTGCATTTGCGTCAATCGATGCCTGGTACGCGGGAAGCTGCTCGGCCACGCCGGGCGGGCGTGGCGGCGTTCCGCCGCGACGCGGCACGGGATAGCCTATTGTCGGCGTGAGGTCGAGGGCCAGGCGGGCCCCACCCGGCCGGCGCCTTCCGGGCGTGCTTGCCCGGGATGGCGAGGCGTCGTCCTGCGCCGCTGACCCCCGCGGGATCGCACCGGATCCCCGGCCGGTCCCAACCCGCCGACCGCGTGCTAAGCTGTCTCTTCGTGGAGCAGTCGGCGAGCGCCCCAAGGCCCCGGCACGCGGGGCGAAAAGACGTGCTGGCGCTCCCGGTGCTGCTCCTGAACCGGTTTTTCGCGCCCGTCTGCCTGACCACGGCGCGGCGCGCTGTCGTGCTGCTGTACGGCGGCTCGGCGCTCGCGCTCGACGAGCTCGGCGAGCCGCACGATTTCGGCACCTGGCGCGAGCTGCCGGTGCGGGACGCCGACGACAGGCTGCCCCTGGTCGGCGGCGAGCTGAGGATTCCGCGCGTGCTGCACCTGCTTCGCTACGACCGCTCGCCGCGGCTGGCGATCCGCTTGACGCGCCGCAACCTGATGCTCCGCGACGACCACCAGTGCCAGTACTGCGGGCGGCGGCCGGGCCTGCGCGATCTGAACGTGGATCACGTGCTGCCCCGCTCGCGGGGCGGCGCCGACAGCTGGGAAAACCTCGTGGTTTCCTGTCGCAGCTGCAACCTGAAGAAGGGCCGCCGGACCCCGGAGGAAGCCGGGATGCGGCTGCTCCGCACACCCCACAAGCCGCGCTGGTCCACGACTGCCCACATCCTGATGGCCACCCGCGAGCCGTTCATGGAGTGGCAGCCTTTTCTCAAGGCCGGCTAGTCCGGAGCCCGGCGGCAGAGCGGGCGCAGATCGGCGCAATCCACAGCGAGGCCCTGGGGTAGTATGCGGGCCATGAAGGTCTGCACCTACACCAACCTGGGCGCGGCAAGCGCCTTGTTCCTGGTCCTTGGCTTTGCCGCGTGCGCGGGCAACAAGCCTGCGCCACCTGCGACGCCGGCCGACGCGCCCGCCTCGTCCGCCTCCGCTGCGCCTGCTGCCGACGCGCCGGCGGCGACCGACGACAGCGCCGCTGGCAACGACTCCACTGCGCCGGACGAGGGAGCTGGCGACAGCGCGGGTGGCGGCATGGGCAAGACACCCGAGCCGGGCAAGGGCAACACCAAGGAAACCCGCACCACCGAGGTGATCGCGCAGATCATCAAGGACCACCGCAAGCCGTTCCGCGCCTGCTACGACAAGGCGCACAAGCAGCTGCCCAACCTCAAGGGCAACATGACGCTGCATTTCGTCCTCGACCCCGCGGGCAAGGTGAAGAGCGCGGAGCTCAACATCGAGCGCAGCGACATCAAGGCCCCTCTTGCCGTGGATTGCGCCATCAAGGAGCTGAAGAAGCTGGAGTTCCCGGCTTCGTCGCGGGGCATGCAGTCCGAGGTGAACTACCCGTTCAACTTCAAGCCGCACTGAAGGGCCCGGGAGCGCATGCTTCCGGGGCGCTGCCGCGCTATGACGGGGCCGGCGCCCCGCTGGCATGCGCGCTGCACAAGCCAGGCCGACGATGCGGAAAAGACCGCTCGAACCCCTCCTCCTCAAGCTAGCCGACTACCAGATCCGGCGGCCGTGGCTCGTCGTGCTGGCGGTCTTTCTGTCTTTGATTCCGGCAGCTTGGGGCACGATGCACCTGGCGCTGAAGACCGGCTTCAGCGAGCTCTTGCCCGACTCGAAGCCGAGTGTCGTCGAAATGCGACGCGTGAACAAGCGGCTCGCCGGCATGTCCACGCTGACCATCGTCGCAGAGGGGCGCGACAAGAAGTCGCTGGAACGCTTCATCGACGAGATGTCGCCGAGGCTGCGCAAGCTTGGCCCGAAGTACGTCGCCGGCGTGGACGACGGCACCCGGGCGGTGCGTCGGTTCTTCAACGAGTACAAGTATCTGTACGCCAGCCTCCCGGAGCTCCAGAAGCTCCGCGACGACGTCGTGGCCCGCTACGACTACGAGGTCGGCAAGAAGTCTGGCTTCGACCTCGGGCTGGGCGACGCAGCCGAGCCCCCCGAGATCACCGCGTCTTCCCTGAAGGAGCGCTTCCAGAAGAAGGTCGACGAGGCGAAGAAGAAGGAGCGCGGAGTCGACGGCTACTACATCGGCGAGCACGATCACCTGGGCGTCATCCTGGTGCGCACTCCGCTCGGCAGCGGTGATCCGAAGGCGTTCGAGCTCGAGCAGAAGATCCGCGGCCTCGTCAAACAGATCAATCCGCACAGCTGGGACCCGACACTCGAGGTCGAGTTCACTGGCAACCTGATCACCAGCGCCGAGGAGCATCGCGCGGTGACGCAGGATCTCGCCCACGTGGGCATCTGGGGCGTGGGGCTGATCCTCGGCGTGGTGTTCCTGTTCTTCCTCAGGGTCCGCACGCTCCTGTCGATGACGTTCACCATCGCGACCGGCTGCATCTGGTCGTTCGGGATGGCGTATCTGACCGTCGGCTACCTGAACATGGCGACGGGCTTCCTCGTCAGCATCATCGCGGGCAACGGCATCAATTTCGGCATCATCTTCATGGCGCGCTATATCGAAGCGCGGCGCGACGAGAAGCTGAAAGTGCCGGATGCGATCCGCGAGACGCACCGCGACACCCACACCGCCACACTGGCTGCCGCCGGTGCCGCCATGATCGCCTACGGCTCTCTGGCGGTGACGGACTTCAGGGGCTTCAAGCACTTCGGCATCATCGGCGGCGCCGGCATGCTCTTGTGCTGGATAGCAACGTACGTGCTGCTCCCCGCGATCCTCGTCATCAGCGAGCGCTACTCGCCCATGTTCGAGAGCGGGCCCGCCTGGCGCGCCAAGCTCAAGGGGATCTACGGCTATCCGTTCGCCTTCGTGGCGCGGCGCTTCCCGCGCGCCATCGCCAGCCTCGGGCTGGTGCTGGGCGCGGTCTCTGTCGTGCTTGCAGCGCGCTACTTCCTGCACGACCCGATGGAATACAACCTCCGGAACGTGCGGAACGACCACCACTCGCCCACGTCGGCGGGGCGCCTGTCGGTGCGCGTCGACGCGATCATCGGCCGGCTCGGCCAGGACGGGCGCGCCATCCTCACCGAGCGGCTCGATCAGGTCAAACCGCTGATCAAGGTGCTCGATGCGCGTCGCGACGCGGCGCCGGCCGGCAAGAAGCCATTCAACAAGGTCGTCAGCATCTTCGATCTGATGCCGACCCAGCAGCAGAAGAAGCTCGCGCTGCTCCACACCATCCGCGACCGGATGGACCGCGCACGCAAACACGGCTTCATCAACGACGCCGACTGGAAGAAGCTGCAGAAGCAGCTGCCCGCGAAGCTCTCCACGATCACTCTCGCGGACCTGCCGGACCAGGTCGCCCGCCCCTTCCAGGAAGCGGACGGCACGCGGGGCCGCATCGTGTACATCGTGCCGTCCGACGGTCGCAGCATCTACGACGCGCACTATCTGATGCAGTGGGCCGACAGCTTCCGCAAGGTCACGTTGCCGAACGGCGACGTGATCCGCGGCACCGGCGATCCGGTCATCTTCTCCGACATGCTGATCAGCATCGGGCAGGACGCACCCAAGGCGATCTTCCTGAGCCTGCTCGGCACGATCCTGGTCGTGCTGGTGGCGTTCCGCGGCCGGGCTTCGGGCTGGCTGGCGCTCGGGACGCTGCTGATCGGCCTGTCGTGGCTGGTCGCGTTCCTGGCGCTACGCGACATCAAGCTGAATTTCCTCAACTTTGTCGCACTCCCGATCAGTATCGGGGTGGGAGCAGACTACGTCGTCAACGTGATGAAGCGACGGCAGCTCGAGGGCGATTCGCAACTCTACCGCGTGTTCGTCGAAACAGGCGGCGCGGTCGTACTCTGTTCGCTCACCACCACGCTCGGCTACATCGCGCTCACGCTGTCCATCAACGGCGCGGTACGGAGCTTCGGGCTGGCTGCCGCGGTCGGCGAGGTCACCACCCTGGCCGCCGCGATGCTGGTGCTTCCCGCCTTCTTGTTCTGGCGCGCCAAACGCAAGCGCGTGCCGATCGCGACGCTGCCCGACGGCGTCGTGCCGGACTCCTTCCGGCCGCACCACCGGCGCGCGGCGGCCGCACGGGACGGCGAGTAGCAGCCGATGTCCGACGCTCCGCTCAGGGGACGCGCGCTGTCCTCGCTGCCGCCCAGCGACCCGTACAGCGTCCTGCTCAGCGGCACGCGTGCGCTGCGCCGGGAAGAACGCGCCGCGCGTGACGAGTGGTTCCAGGCGCTGAACGTCGACGGCAAGGACGAGATCCTGTTCGAGCTCGAGGTGCTGCTCAAGGCCAGCGCCTGCTTCGCCAATCCCCGCAATCACCCGGGCCCGCCGCGCCGCACTCCGGTGGTGGCGCAGGACTTCCGCGAAGCCACGTTGATCTTCCGCGACGGAACGCAACGCGCCCTCGCACTTGGACGGCAGCTGCTCGGCCCGCGCGATCGCGCTTTCGTGTTCCACCGCTATCTGGAGACGATGCTGCCCGAGGACACCCTGCGCGCGCAGCTAGCCCGCGAAGGCAGCCGTCAGTCCACGCCCGGTGAGGGCCTGATCGCGCTTAGACATGGCCTGTCCAGCCTGAACGAGGTGGTGGAGGGCGTACTGCGCGCGCAGCGCGTTCCGTTCCGGTTGTTCTATGCGGTGCTGTCCACCATGCAGCGCGAGGTCGGGCGGAACGCCTTCTTCAATCCGCTGACTGCGCTCGAATTCCGCCCGGAGTTCGATCGCATCAAGTCCAGCCAGGTTCTCGAGCTGATCCGCAGCGTCCCCGGAGACGAAGCCCACCGGCTGGTCGCACTGACGTTTCTGTCGCTGTTCCGCATGCTGCGCTACCTGCGCCTTCTCACGCGCATCTCGGTGGAATCGGGCGGGCGCCGGCGCCGCGCCGCAGGGCGTGCCTACCTCGTGCTGTCGGTGCTGCGTTCGGACGCACGCGCGCTCAGCGACTACCTCAGGCGCCGCTCCGGCGGCCTGCTCGCCCAGAGCTTCGAGCGCGATCTGTTCCTCGTTCCGGCAAGCGGGATCCGCGAGCGCTCGGCTTCACTCAGGGCTTCCGGGCATCGCCTGATCGCCATCAAGAGCGCGCTCGAAGGCATTGCCGGCAATCTACGACTCGAGATGCGGCGCGCGTTCCAGCATGACCTGCCAGCGCCCGACGCGATGCCCAGCGATCACGAGTTCCGTGCCGCGCTGCAGGCGAGCGTCGGCACCCTGCGCCCCGCGCTGCGCAACGCGATCCTGTTCCTCGGCAAGGCGCTCGGCGTGAGCCTGGAGGAGGGCGGCGTCTTCGACGACCAGGCAGCACGACGCGAGACCAGCGAACGGCTTCGGCGGGACGTCTGGATGTTCGGACAGATCGTCCGCGCTTTTTCGACGAAGGCGCAGCACTCGCCCGCCGATGACCGCTGGAGCGCCCTGCACGGCTTCCAGTACGTCCGCGAGTTCCTCGCCTACTTCCGCGCCATGGGCTACCCGCTGCTCCGCAGCACGGACTACCCGCGTTTCGACGCGTTCATGGCGGCCATGAGCCGGCTTCAGGATACGGACCTGGTCGATCCGTCGCGCCTGGAGGACGCGATCGACGAGTGCGTCGCGTTCCACAGCTTCCTGCAGCAGCTGTTCGAGGACATCTCCAAGCGGGACGTGCTGGAAGGTATCCGCTTCGACCGCCGCGCCGCGGCGGAGAGCCTGAAGCTCTACCTCGGCGACTAGCGCTGCTCTGGTGCCGGGTCGCACGCGCCACGCCGGTAGTCCGGCGTGGGCTCAAGCGACAAGCAAGTGACAAGCCGTCACCCGGGGGGCGGGTGGCGGAAAAGTGAGGGCAGAGCGCGAACTCGGGCTGCGCTCTGTCCGAGCACGCGGACGGACGGAACCATGGAATCAGGGTTATCGCCCGTCCGCGTGCTCGCGACCGAAACGGATGACCCGGTCTCCCCTCGGCCCAGCCCCCACGCGCGAACGCGCGGAAGCTCGACATCGGATACAGCCCGGAGTCGGTTCCGCCTCGGCAGCAAGGGTCGACCAGGCCCGAGGGCCTGGCCGGGTCCGGTGCCTTCCAGCACCGGGCCCCCCTTTGCCAGGAGAGCGGGGGGCGGGCCTTCCGGCTACGTCCGACCCCGGGTCTCGTGGACCCGGCTCCGGACCGGCCTTGGGCCTACGCCCTCCTGCCCCACTGCTTCAGGCCGATCAGGCCTTCTTCGCGCGGGTCTTCCGCTTCGCGGCCTTCTTGGCGCGCTTGGCGGTCTTCTTGCGCTTCGGGGCCTTCTTGGCGGCCTTCTTCGTGCGGCGCTTGGCCGTACGCTTCTTGGCAACCTTGGGGGCCTTCTTGGCAGCGGGCTTCCGGGCGGTCTTGGACTTGGTCTTCTTTGCGGCCATTTTCTATTTGCCTCCTACGAGCATGGGAATCGGACAATGAAGCCCATCCCGAGGTATGTTGCACGACGTATATTGCCACCTATTGTGATGTGTCAACGAAAAAAGTTCACATGACTCTTGCGGGAAGACGCGGTGGAGCCATTGGAGGGCCGCAACGGGTGCGGACGGGGCACCTGTCTAGTGGTTCCGGGAGCCGGCCCGATCGAGTCACTCCGCCGACCGGGAGCCGGCCGGGCGTTCGGCGAAAAGTGGCGCGACCTCGGACACTTGACGCGCACCCCGCGGTCGGGATAGGCGAACCACCGCTCCCTCTCGGGACCCACGATCGGACAGCACAAGATGCGTAGTTACGGGCTCACCAAGACCGGCCGGGCACTCATCGCCGTGGCGGTATCTTTTTTTGTGATCGGCTGCGGTTACTCGCAGGAGGAATGGGACCAGAAGGTCCGCGAGAACGAAAGCCTCCGGAACCAACTCGCGGCACAACGGCAAGCGCACAAGAAGTGCGAGGGTGACTACGCCGACGCGTTGCACTCGATCGAGGATCTGAAGCGCAAGCTCAAGGAGCGCGGCGTCAACCTCGACAACCTGAGCGCCAGTCTCGAGCAGCAGAAGAAGGCGCTCGAAGAGTACAAGCGCCGCGCAGAGCAGCTCGACCAGATCCGCAAGCGCTTCGAGCTCCTGCGCGACAAGCTGCAGCAGCTCACCAAGCTCGGCTTGAAGGTCGAGGTGCGCGACAACCGCATGTTGATCCAGTTGCCGGGTGACGTGCTCTTCGACTCCGGATCGATTCGGCTGAAGAAGAACGGCAAGGACATCCTCGGCAAGATCGCCGACGTGATCCGCAACGACCCGGACCTCGCGAAGCGCGAGTTCCAGGTCGCGGGGCATACCGACAACAAGCCGCTCAAGGGCGGGCCCTACAAGGACAACTGGGGCCTGTCGGCGATGCGCGCGCGTTCGGTGCTGACCTACCTGACTGGACCGACGGACGCGGGTGGCGGAGGACTCGACCCCAAGAACTGGAGCGCCGCCGGCTATGCCGACACCGATCCGGTTGCGAGCAACGACACGCCGGAAGGACGCCAGAAGAACCGCCGCGTCGAGCTCGTCGTCCAGCCAAACGTCGAGGAAATGCTCAACTTGAACAGCCTCGCTGGCAAGTGAGGCCGTGAGCTTCCGGCCGTCGGCTGAGTGCGCGGCGGACCGGGGGCTCTCGAGAACATGACGCGCGTCGCCGCCATCGACATCGGCACGAACTCGGTTCTGCTGGTCGTGGCAGAGCAGACCGCCGACGGCGTGCGTCCGCTCATCGAACGCGCCACCATCACGCGACTCGGCCAGGGCGTGGACCGCACCCGCCAGCTGGCGCCGGAAGCGCGCCAGCGCACGCTCGACTGCCTGTCGCACTACGCCGCGGACATCGCGCGCAGCGGCGTCGATCGGTTCAACGTCGTCGGCACCAGCGCGATGCGCGACGCGTCTGGCGGCGAACAGTTCGTCCGCGACGCCGCGCGCATCCTGGGACGCGCACCGCGCGTCATCGCGGGCAGCGAGGAAGCGCGACTGACCTTCATCGGCTCGCTGTCGGGGCTGGACGTCGACGGCGACGTGATCGTCTTCGACGTCGGCGGCGGCAGCACGGAGATCATCGTCGGCAACGCAGCGCTCGGCTCGCTGCCGCACGTCGAGCGGGAACGCAGTCTCGACATCGGTAGCGTCCGGCTCTTCGAGCGTTACGTCACGAGCGATCCACCCGCAGAGGCCGAGCTCGAGCAAGCGCGCGCCGACGTCGTCGGCGCGCTGTCCGACGCTCCCCGACCTGTAGCCGGCGCCCGGCTCATCGGTGTCGCCGGAACCGTGACGACGCTGGCCGCGATCGAGCAGAAGCTCGACGACTACGACGCGGGGCTGGTGCACGGCGCGGCGCTGTCCCGCTCCAGCGTCGACGCGCTCGCATCGCGCCTCGCCTCGCAGCCGCTCGCCTCGCGGAAAATGCTGCCCGGGCTGCAACCGGAGCGTGCCGACGTGATCGTGACGGGAGCGCTGATCGTCGGCGAGGTGATGCGCTGGGCGTCGGCCGCCGTGCTCACCGTCTCGGATCGCGGAGTGCGCTGGGGCCTCGTCCAGCAGCTGTTCGGCGCCTGATCCACGCCGCAGCGGGGGGCTCCGGGGCGCGTCGCGAGCGGCGCACGAGCGCTGTTCGTCTGCAATTCCGGACGCTCGGCCAGTTTTATTTGACCGCCGCGTAAGGTTCTGATATCTTTTAGCTTGGTTGATGAGTGCGCGGGCGCAGCGGCGCCCTTCCTGATGGATTCTGGGCATGCGAGAGAGCACAGCGGCCGCGCACCGGGGAGGACACAAAAACAGTTTTGTTGACAGTTCGAGACGCGCTGACTAGAGTGCCGCGCCTGGCGACTCATATCCTGAGATCGGCTCCCAGCGCCGCTTCCCGGGGGTGTCGCAGACCGCGGCCAGCGCCGTCTGTTGCGCGGCAGGGCGCCGCATCTCGGAATGAACGACTTGTCCGGCACGTTGTTGTTGCTGCGCTCGCAGCGCCATCTGGCCGGTTTTCGAGCTTAACCCGTTTACAAGGTGCCGGTTCGTCGTGGCGCTCGTGAAGCGCCGACCGGAACACCGCGGTCCCATAAAGGAGACGTCATGCAGGCAAGCCAGGAAATCGAGTTCAAGGTCGGCGACAAGGCCGTATATCCCGCACAGGGAGTGGCCGAGGTGATCAGCATCGATGAGAAGGACATCGCCGGCAACCGACAGCGCTTCTACGTGCTGCGCATCCTGGATACCGACCGCAAGATCATGGTCCCTGTTTCCAACGCGAACGCGGTTGGCCTCCGGCAGGTGATCAGCGAGCAGGAGATCCGCGAGATCTTCGACATTCTCAAGGAGCGTACGATCGGTTTCGACACGCAGACATGGAATCGCCGGTATCGCGGCTTCATGGACAAGATCAAGACCGGTTCGATCTACGACGTGGCCGAGGTGCTGCGCGATCTGTATCGCCTCAAGGCGAACAAGCAGCTCTCGTTCGGCGAGCGCCGCATGCTCGACACCGCGCGTTCGCTAATCGTCAAGGAGATCGCGATCGCACGCGAGCAGACTGAAGAACACGTGAAGAACGAGATCGAAGCGATCTTCTTCAGCAACTAGCCGCGCTCGCGCGACAGCGCGCGACCCGGAAGGCAAACGGCGCAGGCCCACATAGCCTGCGCCGTTTTTCTTTGTGTGCGCCGCGCGACTACTTCGAGTCTTCCATGGTGTCGCGCTTCTCGATGGGCGGGAGTGGCGGGAGCTCGAGCACGACGCGCCAGCGGCCGTCTTCCTTCACACACTTGATGTCAGCGCGCTGCGCGTCCGGCTCCTCGCCGGTCACGGTCACGACCGCCCAGTCGCCATCGATGCGCATCGTCTCGTGACGTGGCTTGAAGCGCAGCGAGAAGCGCGACGGCGCGATCATCTCTTCGGGTGCCACCTTGCGACCGGCCACCGCGCTGGCGCGTTTGGCGCGCTCGGCCAGGTTCTTCTGCGCCTCGGACCAGAGCAGGTCGTACGCGGCGCGCGCCGCGTGGGGATCTCCGTGAACGCGCTTCATGCGCTCGAGGAATTCCTTCACCACCGTGTCCGGCTGTGCATCCACCGGCTCCGACTCGCAGCCCGCCACGCACACGACTACGCCCGCGACGGCGAGCGGAACCGCGACGCGCAGCACCAGGGGCAGCGCCAGCCGATGGATACGGAACACCACGTCGGCACTGTGACTAGCCCCGCGCCGGGAGCCGGGCAAGGCCCGCGAATTTGGCCCTCCTGTTTGCCCCCCAGCTACGATTTCATCTGAATGAAAGCGCCGGCCTCGTCGATCCGACTCCACTGGACTGGCCGCTCCGGGCCAAACCCCGGGCCGGCGGGCGATCTCAGGCTCCACCGCCACGGCCATCCATCGTGCATGCTGCTGCACGGCGACAACCTCCTGGCGATGCGGGCGCTGGTAGAACGCGGCGCGCGGTTCACCTTCGCCTATCTCGATCCGCCCTTTTTCACGGGCCGCCAACACACGCGGGTGAAGCGCGGGCGCGATCGCGAGGGTCGCATCGTGCGCGAGCTCCGCCCCGCGTTCGACGACCGCTGGGAGAACCTCGAGGAGTATCTCTCGGCGCTGCACGACCGCGTGGTGGCCGCGCGCGAGCTGCTCACTCCCGACGGCTGCCTGGTACTGCACATCGATCCGAAGACCAGCCACTACGCCAAGGTGCTGTGCGACGAGGTGTTCGGCGCGCGCGCGTTCGCCAGCGAGATCGTCTGGCGGTACCGGCGCTGGCCGTCGCGCACGCCGAACTTCCAGCGCGTGCACGACGTGCTCTTGCGCTACGTGCGCGACCCCGACGTAAAGCCGCGCTTCCACCAGCTCTACGAGCCCCTGGCGCCGTCCACACTCGCCACCTGGGGAGACAGGAAGCAACGCGCCGTCGTGGAAGACGGTCGTCGCTCGCGCTCCAGCCGCACCGAGGAGGCGACTCCGGGCACTCCGATGGGCGATGTCTGGGACATCGGCATCGTCGCCCCCGTCGCGCGCGAGCGCACCGGCTACCCTACCCAGAAGCCCGAAGCGCTGCTGACGCGCCTGATCGAGGCGTGCACGCAGCCCGGCGATCTCGTGCTCGATCCGTACGCCGGCAGCGGTACCACGCTGTCCGTGTGCACGAAGCTCGGACGCCGCGTGGTCGGCATCGACGAGAGCCCGGAAGCCTCGCGCATCACGCGCAAGCGTCTGCGCGCCCAGGGCGTGCGTCCGCTGGAAGAACGCGTCGTCGAAGCAGACGCGAAGAGCGGCGTGCATGCCAGCGCGCCGCGGGCGCGGCGCGCCGCGGGCTAGCGCGTTGCGGGCCGGTCGGCGTGACACTACCCTGCTGTCGTGCCGCGCAAGCCGTCACGCGCAGAAGCCCCGACGAACCGTCGCGCCAGCCCGGAGGCGATCGCGAAGCGCCGCGCCGCGCGCGCCTTCAATGATCTACTCGACCCGTCCGGATCGGGGCGGCTCGACGGCCGCACCGAGAAGCGGCGCCGGCGCCTCCTCTCCGAGCTTGAAGCGGGGCGGCGACGCGGCTCGAAGCGCGAGCTGAAGCCCGTCGAGCTCCTGACGCGCATCGACGAGCTGCTCGGCCTCGGCGAGTCGCCCGCCACGCTGCGCAAGGTGCTCAAGCCGCGCCAGTTTCCCGCCGAACCGGGTGCGCTGGTGGGCGTGCTCAAGCGCCTGCACGAGGCGTACGGGTTCCGCCCCGAGGCCTATCGGTTTCTGGGTCTGGACGACGCCGTGCTCCGTTCCGCGGGCGTGCTGCCGCCGAGCGGGCGAAACCGGCGGCAGAGCGCCGACTGATCCGGCGCTATTTGCGAATCCCGCTCGTTGATCTAGAACGCCGGGCAATGCGTCCGGGTCGAATCGCGTTGATCGCAGCGCTGCTTGCCGCCGCGCTGCTCGTTCCGCCGCGCTTGGCGGTCGCCGAAAGCGGCGACGCCGTGATCGCGACGATTGGCAACGCGAAGTTGACCGTCGCGGATGTGCAACGCCGGCTGAGACGCGTGCCGACGTTCCAGCTCAAGACCTACGGCAAGACGCCCCGCGAGATCCGGGAGAACTTCGTCAAGAAGGTGATGATCCCGGAGGTGCTCTACGCCCAGGAGGCGCGGCGCCGCAAGCTCGACGACAAGCCGAAAGTGGCGACCCGCATCCGCGGTGTGCTGCGCTCGGCGATGATCAAGGCGCTCGAGGTGGAGGTCCAGAAGAGCGACCCGATCGCCGACGAGCAGATCCGCATCTACTACCGGGCACACAAGGCGGAGTTCAACACGCCCCGGCGCATCCGCATCTGGCGCATCCTGGTGGCGGACAAGGCGGCCGCCGAGAAGATCATCCAGCAGGTCCAGGGAACGGAAGGCCCCCAGCTCTGGAGCAAGATCGCGCGCTTCGAGTCAGTGGACAAAGCCACCTCCATGAGGAACGGCAATCTCGGCTTCGTGCGCCCCGATGGCCGCACCGGAACGCCACGCGTACGGGTCGATCCGGCGCTGTTCGCGGCTGCCGACAAGGTGAAGGACGGGCAGCTCGTCCCCGAACCGGTCGCCGAAGGCAAGCAGTGGGCAGTGGTGTGGCGGCGCGGCAGCATGCCCGCCGTGCAGCGCTCCCTGGAGGACGAATCCTCGTCGATCCGTCACGTGCTGTGGCGGAAGCGGATGGAAGCGGCGACCAGCGGGCTCTTGGCCAAGCTCGAGAAGGAACACGTCAGCGAGCGGAACGACAAGCTGCTCCAGTACGTGGACGTGAGCGACGTGGGGGACGTGGGCACGCGCCAGCGGCCCGGCCTGCTGCCGCGCCGCCACCCGCGCGGCAGCCCCGTCCCCAAGGCGTCGGAGCACGGGCTGCGCTAGCCCGCCTGCGCTACGGCACCTTCGGCAGCGGCCAGCCGAGCTCCTTGAACACGCCGCGCATGATGGCCTCTTCTTTCTGGGCCTTCTGCAGGTACACGAAGAACCGGGCCCGGTCCCCCTCCGCCGCGAACTTCGCCGCACGCTCGTAGTTCTCGAGCACCAGGAGCACGTGGGGATGCGCCTGCCGGACTTCTTTCGGCACCTGCATCGTGCTCGCCGCTTCCAGCCGCGCGGAGGCCATCTCGTGCACAACGTGCGCGAGCTCGCGGTCGGACAAGCGCCTCTTCAGATAGTTCGTTTCGCGGTCCGCCTGCGAGATGAGCAGCGCGGCGCGATCCATGTACGTCCCGGCGAAGGCCGGCGCCGCAACCAGCAGGGCGCCCAGCGCAAGTGCGAGCGCGAGCAGCGCGCGGCGGCTGCCGCGCGCGATGAAAGGCGAACGTCGTCGATGCAGCATGTTCACTCGTCCTTTTCGCCCGGCGCGTCCGGTGCCTCGTCTTCACGGCTGAGGCCCGGCGCGCGCTTCCAGCCTCCGCTGTCGAGAGCCGCGTGGGCCGCGGCGCGCTCGGCGCTGCGCTTCGAGCTGCCGCGACCCTGCGCCACGGCCTCGCCGCCAACGCACACCGCGACCTCGAACCAGCGATCGTGGGCCGGTCCGCCGCTGTCGACGACCCGGTACGTTGGCGGCTCGCCGCCCAGCGCCTGCACGCGCTCCTGCAGCTCGCTCTTCGGGTCACGCGCGCCGTCGTCGCGTAGCCGCTCCAGCGCGCCGCCTACGACCGTCCTGCACGCGCTGCGCGCCGTCTCCAGGCCGCCGTCGAGGTACGCCGCCGCGATCAGCGCTTCCACCGCGTCCGCGAGCACGTTCTTGCTGTCGCGCAGTCCCCCCGCTTCCGCCCCCCGACCCAGCAGGAGCGCAGCGGACAGGTCGATACTGCGCGCCCAGGCGGCGAGCGCGTCCGCGTTGACCAGGTCGGCCCGCATGCGCGTCAGGGTGCCCTCGTTGGCCCCCGGAAAGCGCTGGTAGAGCAGGTCGCTGGTGACGAAGCCAAGCACCGCGTCACCCAGGAACTCGAGGCGCTGGTTGTCCGCCGCCGAGCGCTGCTCGTTGGCGTAGCTGGGGTGCGTCAACGCCTGGACGAGGTGCGGCGCGTCGGGCGGAAGCCCGAACAGCTCGGCAATGGTCTCCGGCATGGCAAGCCGGGCTAGGCTAGCGGACCCGGCGCGGAAATCACGCCGATCCTGCGATCAGTACCCCGCTTGTGTGTCATTTTGCCACATAAGCGTAGCAAAATGCCACAACGGTCGGCCGGGGGAACCCGGAGCGGTTCGCTGCTGTCGGGTCCATACGATGGCCTGCAGACCCCTCGAGAGGACGGCCGGCGACGCGGGAGGCCGACGGTGACCCCGCGCCTGGTGAGCTATGCTGGTTCGATGGCGCGCCTGCTCGCATGCCCGTTCTGCCGCGAGCTGTACGCCGAGAACGAGACGCGGCGCTGCCCCGAGTGCGGCGTCAACCTGCAGCCGATGGACCAGCTGCCGCCGTCCCTGGAGCAGCTTCACCAGGAAGCGCTGGAAGGCGACATGACGCTTCCCGAGGACCGGCCGCTGCCCTGGACGTACCTGGCGCGGGGACGCGGCGCGCTGCTGGTGCTGGCGGTGCTCGGACTGATCGCGTTCTTCCTGCCCTGGGTTGTGATGCGCAAGCCCGAAGTCGCGACCTTCAGCGGCTTCGACCTGGCACGCGGTCGCGGCGGGTGGCTGTGGGGCGGCGCCGTCGCCTGGTTCGTGATGATCCCGCTCGTCGCAACGCGTCGGACGATCTCGCGCATGCGCGGGGTGCGCATCATCACTGTGCTCTTCGCTGCGATGACGCTGGGCGAGGTCGGCATGCTGATGTCGTTGCCGCCGTCATCCAGCCGTTTCGTGACGGTGGACTTCTCCTGGGGGTGGGGCCTGTACTTGAGTGGCATCATCGCGACGCTGGGCGTCATTGCCGCTGCGCGCTTCGGCGGAAAGCTGGACGATCTCCCCGCATTGCCTTGGGAAAAGTCCGAAGACACCGTCCACACGGACACCAGCGCGGGGCACACGCTCCACTAGCCGGGCCGGCATGTCCCGGCGCCGGCTATCGCCGAAGACCGCGCAACGTGCTAGCGCTGGATCATGGGGCAGAGGGCGAGAGCGGAGGCAAGAGCCGCGGCGCCCGACGCGCGCAGGCGGGCATCGGACTCCGATCCGCCCGAGCTCGTCGAGGTGCCGGCTGCCGTCGTGTGCGCCAACTGCGGCGACCCGGATTGCCCAGGCTGTCTGGAGATGGAGGAGCTCACGCAAGGCTCCGGCGTGGTCGCCATCGTTCCGTGGGAACGCCCTGGGCTGGGTTTTTTCGCTCGACTGTGGAGCACGGCGCGGCTGTCGACGCGCACCTACAGCTCGTTCTTCGGCGCGCTGCCCGACGGCGATCTGACCGCGGCGTTGCGCTTCGCGGTCACCGCCGAGCTGCTCGCGGTGGGAAGCGTGCTGCTCGCGTTCGTGCCAATCGTGCTTGCGATCGCACCCTGGTTGCTCGATGCGGCCGTAAAGGACGCGGGGCTCCGTCACAGCCTCGTGCGCGCGGTGTTTGCCGGAGTGCCGATCGTTGCGCTGGCGATGGTCGCCTTGCACACACTGCACGGCGTGGGGCTCGACATCGGTGCGCGGCGCCAGGGCGCGCGCGGGCATCGCGGTCGCGGCCTCAGGTTCGGCCTCTACGCCTGCGGTTGGGATCTGGTGACACTGCCGCTCGGACTGCTCGTCGTGGCGCTCAGCGAGGGACCGCGCGCGGCGTTCAGCACGGCGCCGCTCGGCATGACGGTGCCGGCGCGCGCGGCCATGTCGTATCTGCGCGGGGTGCACCGCCTCGACGAAGAGCACGCCCGCGCGGCCGGGCGCTTCGCCGCACTGCTCACCACGTTGGCCGTGGGCACGATGGGTATCTTCGCCTTCACGGGCGCGGTCATCTACGCACTGCTCGGAGGCTGATCGCCGCGCCGCTTGCGCGGGACGCTACCGGCTCTGCACGGCAGGGTTTTCCGACAGGAAGACGTAGTCGGTGGGCGACATGCTGTGGCAGGCGGCGCAATCGGCGAGACGCCCCTGGCGCAGCACGCGCCGGGCAGCGCTGTCGGCGACGGCGTAGTACCAGTCACCGTGTCCGGAGTCGTAGCCGGCAGCGCGCTTCTGCATCACCAGCAGCGGACCCGCCCGGCCGTCCTCGGTGTGCGCAGCGGCGAACAACGCACCCGCGGTCATCGCCTGCGCGTGGTTCTGCCACGCGTTCTTCCCGGCCGCGTTCGCGAACAGCTGCATGCGGTAGCGCCCGCCGGCATGGCCCCGCGACTCGAACGCGCCGAGCTTGGTCAGGTGCGCCGCGTAGTCAGGACGCACGGGGAAGTCGCGTTCCGCGGCGGGCGGGCGTGCGGGCGGCGCGGCCGTCGCTGCCGGCGCCGCAGCGGCAGGCGAAGGCGCGACGGATCGCGGCGCAGGCGCACAGCCAGGCGCGAGCAGAGCAACGACTGAAGCGGTGAACAGCGCGCGCCCGCTCAGAACATCGTTCCGAGCTCGAGCGCGATCGTCCACTGGCGCTTCTCGTTCTTGAGTGCCGCCTTCATGTCGGCCTTCGACTGGGTATCGCCCGGGTTGACGATGTCGGTGATGAACTCGCCGCCGAACATCACCATCTCGTAGCGGTAGTTCAGGCCGAAGATGAGCCGCTGGCGCTGGATGCGCGCCTTGTTGAAGACGGCGTTGTTGTTGAAGTCGAGCGGCGAGCCGCCGTTGCACACCGGCTGGCCGTCGTAGACCTGGTTGCCGTTGACCGTCTTGGCAGTGTCGGCGTTGCCGGGCACGTTCTTGCCGCTGTAGTTGCAGTACTGGACGGCGTCCGTCGCCGGCGTCAGGTCGATGAGGCCGGAGTCGGCGAAGATCCACACGTACTGGTAGCCGACCCAGGGCGTGATGATCGACGAGTCGGCGATCGGCAGCGGCTTGGAGATCTGCACGTCCAGGCTGGCGATGGTGAGCTGGAACTCGGGGGTGCCCGTGATGGTGCGCACGCCGCCTCCCACCGCGACGTCGGGCAGGATACCGGCAAAGCCAGTGCGGAAGCCCTCGAGCAGTGACATGCGCACGTCGGCACCACCGCTCAGGATGCTCGTCTGCGGCATGAAGCCGACGATGCCGGTCATCTCCAGACCGAAACCGAAGCTCTTCCTGATCTTCGCCGAGTAGAGCTGCAGCACGGAGGGCGGCCCGTTGTTGACGATCGACGCCTTGTTGGTCGAGGTGTCGACGTTGCCCTGCGTCCCCTTGTGCCAGTAGTCGGCGTCCTTGGAGATCTTGGTGTAGTCGGCCTCGATCGAGAAATGGAAGCCGCCGAAGCCGGTGGTGCGCGCCGAGTGCATCGCCGTGGGCGCCAGCGCGAAGCCGTACTGGTTCATCAGCTTGGCGAAGGCGGCGTGATCGGGCAGGCACCAGCGGGCGCCGGTGGCCTTCTCGAGCTGGTCGAGATTGGACGTGCCATCCGAGTAGTGGCCCATCTGGTCGTGACAGCTCTGGTCGACGACCAGGCGTTCCAACGCCGGGTCCATCGGCTCGGCCGCAGCCGCTGCAGCCACCGTGAGCGCCAGGAACCCAGCAGCGAGCGCTGCGAAGCGTGCCTTCATTACCAATCCAATCTCCGACCGGGCGAGGCTACTTGGGGCCCGGGATCTACGTCAAGGAGAGCATGGCTCGGCCTAGGGGCGGGGCCGGCTCCGGAACGTGATTTTCGCGGCGCGTCGCGCACGTCGCAAGCCGTTTTGCGCCGGGAACGCCTCCAGACGCCAAGCCGCTGCTACAGTCCGGCCCGGAGCAGCTCGTGGCCCCTGAAACATCGAGCCAGAAGCGACTTCGCGGCCTGACCCCGGCGCGGCCGTTCCACATCGTGCTGGTGGAGCCGGAGATCCCGCCCAACACCGGCAACATCGCGCGGCTCTGCGCGGCGACCTGCTCCCCGCTGCACCTGGTGGGCCAGCTCGGCTTCCGCATCGACGAGCACGCGGTCAGGCGGGCGGGGCTCGACTACTGGCATCTCGTGCAGGTGCTCCAGCACGAGAACCTGGCCGCTGCGGAGCATGCCATCGAGGACGCGGCGGAGGGCGGGCCCGCGCCTCGCTCCTGGCTGTTCAGCGGCAAGGCCGGGCAGAGCTACCTCGAGGCAGACTTCCGGCCGGGCGACGCGCTGGTCTTCGGCAAGGAGAGCGTAGGGCTGCCGGAGGCGCTTCTGGCAGAGCGGGGCGCGCAGGTGGTGGGGATCCCCACGCTCGGCGGCGTCCGCTCGCTGAACCTGTCCAACGCGGTGGCGATTGCCGTGTACGAGGCGCTGCGGCAGACAGGCGGGCTCGAGGTCGACGCGGAACGCAGCGGGCTCTAGCCCGGCGAGCGAGAGCGAGCCCGCGCCAAGCGAAGCGAGGCGCGTCGGGGTGCTCGAGGGGCGGTGAGCCCCCTCGAGGAGGACTCCGGTGGGGGTGGGCGGGTGGGAGGCTAACGCAGGATGATGCGGGGGCTGGCGCTGGTGAAGTCGGCGTGGATGCCCCGGGTCTGGCCCGGCGAGAGGGTCACCTGCGCCGAGACGCGCTCGCCCAGCGCGCCGCTGCGGAAGGTGACCGGATACGTGCCCGGCGCGAGGCTGACGCCCACGACCGGCGTGGTGCCGTAGCCGTGCGAGCCGACCGTCACCCGGGCGGGAGGGTCGGCGGTAAGGTTGAGCGTGGCATGGCGGCTGTCTACGCCAGGTTCCGCCGCGTGCCCCGACGCGACGGCGTGGACGGCATGCGCCGGCACGTGCGTGGGCGCAGGCGGCGGCGCAGACGCCGATGATGTGACCTGGGGATGGGCGCTCGGTGCGGGTGCGACGCTGGCCGGAGGCATGGCGCGAGCGGCCGTGGAACGGACCACGGGTGGCCCGGCAGGGGGCGCAGCGAGAAAACGGACGCCGACCAGCGCCGCCACGGCTACCACCCCCGCCAGCAGCGCCGGCAGCCGCCAGCTCGCCGCGGCGCGGGACTCGGGCGGCCCGCTCGCCGTGATCGGCGAAGCATCGTCGTCGGAACGGCGCGCGCCCGGCTCCGGAGCGGGAGGCGGCTCGCTCGGCAGCTTGCGCGTCCACTCGGCCATGTCGTTGCGGGCCGCGAAGGTGCGGGTCACGGGAGCTGACGGAGTGGCGGACAGCGGCGGCGTGGCCTCGCCCGCCGCGCCAACGTCTGCTGTCGCTTCCAGCCCGTCGCCGGGCAACCAGGGGCTGGAGCTGCGCGCGCGCCGCCGCGTTTCGCGCACGCGCTGTCCGAGGCGCCGGGCGATGTCGCCGAGATCCGCGCTCTTCTGGAACTCGCGCAGGGGCCGCGCCAAGAGCTCCGCCCGCGCCGGGCGCTCCTCCGGATCGAGTGCGAGCGTGGAGGCGATCAGCTCGTCCAGCGACGCGAGCTCGGGATCGTGATCACCCAGCGGCGCCGGCGGCGTGTCCAGCGCGCGCTCCGATTCCTCGGCTGTGGCGCGCCGGAACGGCGGCCGCCCCGTCCAGGCCTCCATCAGCAGCACGCCGACGGCGAACACATCGGTGGCAGGCGTCAGATGTCGACCGCGGAGTTGCTCCGGTGGCATGTGGCCGGGCGATCCGAAGATCTCCGGACGACCGGCAGCCTCCTCCCCGGGCACCAGCGCTGGCGCGGCGATGCCGAAGTCGATCAGGCGCACGGCGCCTTCCTCGTCGACCATCACGTTGCGCGGCGTCACATCCCGGTGAACGATGCCGGCACGGCGATGCGCGTAGTCCAGGGCGCGGCAAATCTCGACCCCCACGTAGGCGCCCTCGCCGGGGCTGAGCGGGCCGGTCGCCGAGAGCAGCTCGGCCAGCGTGGTGCCCTCGCACTGCTCCATCGCGATGTAGTAGACGCCCTGCTCGACCCCGAGCTCGTACACGGGCACGATGTTCGGGTGACCGAGCTCCACGGCGGTCTTGGCTTCCTCGACGAAGCGGCGCACGAAGGCCTCGTCGCTGGCGAGCTCGGGCCGGATCTGCTTGACGACCAACCGCTTCTCGAAGCCTACCGCACCGCGTAGCGTGGCCAGGTACACCCGCGCCATGCCGCCCGCAGCAATCTCGCGCTCCAGCACATACTTGCCGAAGATCTGGGGGAACATGTCGCGCCGGTATCGTAGCGCCGTCTGGCTGTTTCTGCTGCTTTCGGGCTGCGCGCCGCAGAAGCAGCCGGAGCGCGTGCTGTCGCTGTCGCTGCACTGGCTGCCAGGCTGCGCCGGCGACGCGAACGAGGGGGCGACCGTGGAGCTGTCGGCGCTGGGCGATTTCGATGCCTCGCCGGTCACGGCCGAGGCCTTCAGCGCTTCCGAAAGCGGGCGCGAGCTGTCGTTTCCGCCGCTCACGCGCGCCGTGGAGGCTCGTCTGGACACCGGCAACCGGCACTGGCTGGGTGTCGCGGAGCGGGACAGGGACGCCGTCCAGCTGCCGCTGTGGCCTGCAGACGGCGCTTGCCCACTGTTTCCGCTGGACGACAGCCCGGGCTACCCGGGGCCTGTGCCCGGAGAGGCGATGGGCTGGGCACCCGCCCAGCACACGCTGCTGATCGCCGGCGAGCTGTCGGCGAGCTCGAGCTCGGCGCAGGCGGTCAGTGTCGACCTGCAGAGCGGCAAAGCCTCGCGCGTGCCCGGCGGCATGCTGCAGGGCCGGGCCTACTCGACGATCACGCCCTTCGGCGGGAACCTGCTGGTGGCGGGCGGGCTCGACACCCAGGCGACGCACGACCTCGGCAAGGCACCTCCGCTGGATAGCGCGCTCGTCTACAACATCGCGAAGGGCCGCTTCGACCGCGCCGACCCGATCGCGCTATCGCGGGCACGCGCGCACCACGCTGCGCTGGTTCTGCCGTCGGGCGAGACCCTGCTGGTCGGCGGCATGGGCAACGCCGGCGAAGCGCTGGTGCCGCTCGAGGCGGTCTCGCCGGCCGACGGCACGGCGAGGGTGACCGGGCTGGCAACGCCGGCCGTGGGCCGGATCGATCCGGCTGCGCTCCGGCTCGACGACGGACGCATCCTGATTTGCGGCGGCACCGACTCGAACGGCAAACCCATCGGTCTGCTGGAGTGGCTGACTGCGGATGCGGCTTCCGCGTACTTCACGCCGGCCCAGCTGCCGCCGCGCTTCGATCGCGCGTTCGTGGCGATGCCCGGCGGCGGCGCGCTGGCCGTGGGCGGCTGCGAGGATCGAGCCCCGAAGAACGCAGGCGAGGACTGCAGCGCGTGCGAGCGCGGCTGCCCGCCCAGCGGGGGCTACGACGCCTGGTGGATCACGCCCGAGGGTGTGCCCGAGCAGCTGCCGGACCTGCCCGTGGACGCCCCTCACCCGGAGCTGGTGCCGGCGGAGAACGGCGCTCCGTGGCTGTGGAGCGCACGGGCCCGGAGCTGGCTGCGCTTCGACCCGTGGCAGGCGCGCTTCGTCCCGGTCGCACCCGACCTCGCACCGGGGCCGGATGCCGGAATGCCCGCACCGGTCGCGATCGATCCCGGGGCGTTCGTGTGGCTCTCGAGCGACGGGCAACACACGACCCTCGGCGGCTTCCGGCACGGCACCCGCGAACGCTTCGCCTTCGATCTGCTGCCGCTGCTCGGCGGCGTACCTCCCTCCGGCAGCTTTCCGGACTCGCCGGCGTGGCACCTGGCGCCCGATCGCTCGCCGCTCGGCGCGAACGCGGAGGTGCGCTTCGACCCGGCACAGGGCCTGGTGCTGGACGGCGACTACGCGACCGCCTTGCTCACCGACACCAGCTACGCTCCGCTGCGCCTGGAGATGACGCTCGGCGGAGGCTCGCCGCCGCGCGTGCGACTGGGCAGCCGGGAAGTGGGCGGCGCGGATTGCCCATGGCCAGCGGCGGGTCCGGATACCCTCGTGCTGATCCGCAACGGCGCGACGCTGCAGCTCCAGCGCGGCCAGAGGACGGAGACCTGCAGCCTCGGGGTCGATCGCGTGACGGTGGCGCTCGCTGCCGGCGGGTCCGCACGCCACAGCGTGATCCGCGGCATCACCGTGCGCCGCAGCATGCCTTGACCGCTACTTCTTGAAAAAACGGCCGAACAGTCCGCCCGTATCCGACTTCGCTTTCGGCACCTCGCTCTTCTTTTCCCTTGGGTGCGTGGAGTGCCGCATATCGTAGAGCCGGAGCTCGCGCTGCGCGTCGACGTGCTTGGGGTTGTGCCCGACGATCCAGCGGAAGTCGCGCACGGCGCCCTCGGCCTTGCCCCGGCGCTTGAGCAGCTGGCCGCGGTAGAAGCGCGCGCGCTCGTTGTTGGGCTCGCGGCTCACTGCCTGGTTCAGTGTCGCTATGCACTCGTCGATCTGCTGATCGCCGGCGTCGGGCTTCTGCGAGCGGATCCACGCGAGCAGCGCCATGTAGTCGGCCTGCGCCGGGTCATCCGCCAGAGCGCGCAGGATGTGCTCTTCCGCGCCGGCGAGGTCGTGCTTCTTCAGGAGCACCTGCGCCTTCTGGTAGCTGGTCGCCGCGCGCAGCACCTGCTGCACCTGCTCCTGCTCCTGGGCGCTGCCGCCACCGTCCTCCAGCACACCGTCGTAGTCCTGCCGTTGCTCCGCGTCGGTCAGCACGTGGTGCGCTTCGGTCATGCGCGAGAAGACACGCGTCGCATGCTCGCGGACGTCCTCGTATTCCGCGCCGAGCCGGTCGGGATGCCAGCGCTTGGCGAGCTGGAAGAAGGCGGCCTGGATCGCCGAGTCGTCCGCATCACGGGGCACGCCAAGGATCACGTAGTAGTCCTGGTCCGCCATCGCCTCGGCCCGCTCGCGGATTTCCGTCTTGAACGCAGCGACCTCCGGGCCTTCGCCACGAGGCGGCGCCTGGCTGATGCGTGGCGCGGTGGTCGTGGACGAACCCTGGACTTCGGCGGCCCGGGGCGCGGAGTCCCTCGCGGGCGATGCTGCCGCCGCTTCGGCCTGCGCCGCCGGAGCGTCTCCGGAGGAAGGCGCCGGACGCTGGCCGGTCGAGAAGTGCTTTGCGCCGGTCGCGAAGCGGCGGCGTCTCGAGCCGTCGTTCGTCTTCTTGCTTTTCGGTATTGCGATGCGGGACGACGAGGGCGGCTCGTCCACGCCCACCGGCAGCGAGCCCGGGACACCGAGGTCGAGGTGACGCGCGATCACGAGCAGGTACACCAGCCGCTTCACCAGCTGTTCTTCGGCCAGGCCCAACCCGAGCAAGGCGTCCAGCCGCTGTGGCTTCATCCGGAGCACGTCGATGACCGCCTGCTCGCGCGAGCCGAAGTGGAAACGGGTGAGCTGCGCGTCGGGGTGGAAGCGCAGCTCCCGCCCGGCAACCCGCGACAGGCCCGTGTCCAAGGCAGCCGGCGAAGCGTGGAGCCGCACCACGCGCCACAAGAGCTCCAGGGGCGTGGCGCGTGGCGCGTCGGGTCCGCCCCAGCGCGTGAGCAGGTTCTGCCCCTCGTAGAAACCGTAGAGCGTCTCGGGCGGCAGCGTGCACAGCCATAGGACCTGCCGTGCCACCTGCTCGCGCAACGCCTCCTTCAGCGTCCCGACCTGGATTGCGCCTTCGCGGACCAGCAGTCGCCCATGGAGCTGCCGCTGCTTGGCCACCTCGGCCAGCGTGCGGTTGTACGTTGCCTCGTCGATGGCGCCCATCTCCAGCAGCAAACGCCCGAGATGGATGACCGGCTGGGCGGTCTTGGCCTTCGCCGGCGCACCCTTTTCGAACCAGAACGCGCTGCGCTCGTGCAGAGGCGTCTCGACCACGAGCGTACCGTCGAGCCGCCGGTCGAGCATGTACACCAGAAGGTGCGCGACGGGCGTAGCCTGCAGCGTGCCCGTCGCCGTGGGCTTCGGTTCGGTCATCCCGGGAGAAGACTAGCACCAGGCGGGTCGGCGTCGCAGCAGGTGCCCGGGACCAGCGTGCTTTCGACGCGTTCGGGCCGGACTCTGCACCAGACCCGGTGGCAGCGGGCCCGGCGCGTGGCACAACGCCGCGATCCTCGGTACCTTGCGGCCATGCCGCGTGGCCATGTGCTGGTGGTGGACGACGAGCCGTCCATCCTGAACACCCTGAAGAAAGCTCTTTCGCTCGAGGGCTACGCGGTGGACGTGGCCGGCGGCGTCGGGATCGCCGAGGAACGGCTGCGCAAGCGCGGCTACGACGTGCTGCTGCTCGATGTTGCGCTGCCCGACGGGGACGGCGTCGAGCTGCTCGGGCGACTGCGCGCCGCAGGCAACGACGCGCAGGTCATCATGATGAGCGGCCACGCGACCATCGACGCCGCGGTGCGCGCCACGAAGCTCGGCGCGCTCGACTTCCTCGAGAAGCCGCTCTCGACCGATCGCCTGCTCGTCGTGCTGGAGAACACCTTCCGGCTGATGCGGGCCGAGGAAGAGGCGGCCGAGCTGCGCGCCGAGGTGGGCTGGTTCGAGGAGCTGATCGGCGACAGCCGCGCGATGAGCGAGCTGCGCGAACAGATCACGCGCGCGGCGCGCGCCCAGGCGGGCGTGCTCATCACCGGCGAGCGCGGCACCGGCAAGGAGCTGGTCGCACGCGCCATCCATCGCGCTTCGCCGCGCGCCAAGGGCCCGCTCGAGAAGCTGAACTGCGCCGCCGTGCCGGCCGAGCTCATCGAGAGCGAGCTCTTCGGCCACGAAGCGGGCGCCTTCACCGGCGCCACCAAGCAGCGCCGTGGCAAGTTCGAGCGAGCGCACGGCGGCACGCTGTTCCTCGACGAGGTGGGCGACATGCCGCTCACCATGCAGGCCAAGCTGCTGCGCGTGCTGCAGGAGCGGGAGATCGAACGCGTTGGGGGCAGCGATACGCTCAAGGTCGACGTGCGCGTCGTCGCCGCCACCAACCGCGACCTGGTCGCCGCCTGCGAAAAGGGCGAATTCCGCCCTGATCTCTACGATCGGCTGAATGTCGTCCCGCTCGAGCTGCCGCCGCTGCGGGCGCGCCGCGAGGATATCCCGCAGCTCGCCCACCATTTCATCGAGATCGCGGCGCGCGCGAACAACCGCCCGGGCGTGCATCTCGCCGAGGGCGCCATCGAGGCGCTCGGACGCCACTCGTTTCCCGGCAACGTGCGCGAGCTCCGGAACCTGATCGAGCGACTTGTCATCCTGTGCCCCGACGACGCCATCGCCGCGGCCGACGTGGAGCGCGCGCTCGGCATGAGCGGCTCCCCCAGCGCCGCGGGCCTATACCGCCCGGGCGTGCCGTACCGCGTGCTGGTCGAGGAAGCCGAACGCACCATTGTGGAAGAAGCGCTCGGCCACCACGGCGGGCAGATGGCCGCCACCGCCCGCGCGCTCGGCCTGGAGCGCAGCCATCTGTACAAGAAGACCCGTGCGCTCGGCCTGCGCGGCGGCGGGGACGAGTAGCCGCGCGCGATGAGCGACGACGCCTGGGCGCGGGGCCTCGAGCTGTTCAACGCCGGCGCGTACTTTGAAGCACACGAAGCCTGGGAGGACCTGTGGCGCGACGCGGCGCGCGATTCCAACCAGCGGCTGGCGCTCCAGGGCTTGATCCAGCTTTCCGCCGCGCTGCTCAAGCTACAACAGGGAAACGAGCGCGGCGCGCGGCGTCTGGCGGCGCGCAGCGTGGAGAAGCTCGAACGCGCCAGACTTTTTCGCGGCCTCGACCTCGCCGCGCTCGCCGCGACGATGCGCACACGCATGCTCGACGCGACGGGACCCTTGGTGTTCGAAGACGCGGTGGTGCGGCTCTAGCGACGGCTCGGGGCTGGGGCGCGGCTCAGAAGGAGAACCGCGCCATGGCGAGGCCTGGCGCCACCCCGACCTGCGGCGCGGCTGCCGAATGGTCACGGGAAAGGTAGAACCAGGTGGCGAGGCCCGCACCTACCACAGCCAACCCGAGGGCAATGTCCGCCCCAATCCAGCGGCCGTTGACATAGCTCGCGTCGGCCTTGGTACAGCCTCCGTCGTGGCACCTGTTCCAGCGCGACAGGCCCGTCGCGCCAAAGTAGCCGAACGCCCCCAGCGACACCACGGCGACCCCGCCGAACACGAACGTGCCCGCAGGAACGCCGGCGTGCTGTTGCGGCTCGCCCTGCCCGCTCGCGTTCGACGCCTGGCTTCCCGCGGGGGATCGAGCAGGGGCGTCGAAGGTCACGACGACCGCGCGGGCCTTCTGCCCCTCGCGGACGACCACGCGCCTGTCGACCGGAGCATGGCCGGCTGCTTCGAAGTGCAGCGAATGCACGCCGGGATCGACCGATATCGGTTTGCCGTCGAGCTGCTGCGTGAGCACGCGGCCGTCCAGGGTCACGCTGACGTCGACGATGTCGTTGCCCGCCCCGTCGCTCGCACCGAGCACGAGGCTCGGCGTGAGCTGGTCGACTTCCGAAAGCCAGCGCGTGCAGTCCTTGCGCAGCAGCGCGGGGCACGCCTGACGCACGCACACGAGCAACTGCTGGCGCGCTCCGAGAAGCTGGCTGTGTTTGCGGAGATCCTGCGACTTCGTATACGAGGACAGACACGCGGCTTTGGTCTGCGCCGCCGCGCGCTCTGCCGGGAGCGCCGCGACGACCAGACACGCGACGAAGAGACTACGAGCGCGGTTCGTCAGAAGCATTCGGGTCTGGGGATCTTCCTCCCGTCACTGGTGTACGTGAAGGGGTTCGAGCAATTGGGCTTCTTCACCGTGGGTCTGGCTCTGGGCTTCGCGCGCGGCCGGTAGCGGTGCACCGCCACCGGCTTGGGCGCGGGCTTCGGCTCGGCAGCAGACGCCGACGCCGCCGGAGCTGCGCTCCCAGCCGGCTTTTCCGCCGAGGCAGCGCCGGACGCCGCCGGGCGCTCGGCCGAGGGCAGCGCCACGGACCCCGGCGCCGGTACGGCGGAGCGCGCCGCCGGCGCCGGCCCGCTACGGCGAGCGCTCTCTGACACGAGGCCGTAGGTTGCGAGCCCGGCGACCGCGAGGCCCGCCGCGAGCAGCAGCAGCATGCGGCGCGGGCGACGAGCTTTGCCCTCTGTGGCTAGCCCGCCCGGACTCTCGAGCGACACGCTGCTCGGCTCCACGCCCACGCCTTGGGGCGGCGTCCCCTCCCGCACGGTCGGCATCTGGTCACGTGGCGGCTTGTCCCGATTGCCGCGCAGCGACTCCAGCCCTTCCGGGTCCTCGGTGAGCGAGGCGCTCTCAATCTCGGCAACGCGCGACGCCCGACTGTCCAGCTCGTCCGCCGCCACCGCCTGCACCCAGTCGCCCACCTCGCGCGCCGTCGCCGGCGCAACAACTTCCTCGAGCGCAATCGCCATCTCGCGCGTGCTGCTGAACCGCGCTTCCGGATCGCTAGCGAGCCCCCGCAGGACGACGGCATCCAGCCCTTCCGGCAGCGAGGGCGCATGCTGGCTCGGTGGCTCGACCTTCTGCTCCATCACCAGGCGCATCGTCGCGAGCGCGTTGTCGGCGTGGAACAGGCGCCGACCAGCCAAGAGCTCCCACAGCACCACCGATGCGGCGTAGACGTCCGTGCGCCGGTCGAGCGTGTCGCCCGCCACCTGCTCGGGCGACAGGTACGCCGCCTTGCCCTTCAACTGTCCGTCCGTCGTCGACTGGAGCCTGCCGGAGGCCTTGGCGACTCCGAAGTCGGCAATCCGCGCCACACCGTCGACGCCGACAAGCACGTTCTGGGGCGAGACGTCGCGGTGCACCAGGTGCATGGGCTCGCCGCGCTCGTTCTTGGCCTCGTGTGCCGCGTGCAGACCGTGCAACGTGGCGATCATCACAGCGCTCGCGACGCGCACGGGAATCGCTTCCCGGCGCTTCCTCGCCGCTCGCGCCAGGCGCGACAGCGATTCGCCGTGCACGTACTCCATCACCAGGAAGAGCTCGGGTGGAAGCAGCACCACGTCGAGCATCGCCACGACGTTGGGGTGCTGGATACGCGCTGCCAGGCGCGCCTCGTCCACGAACATCGTCACGAAGTCTTCGTTGCTCGCGAGGTGGGGGTGCAGTCGTTTGATCGCGACGGTGCGCGCGAAACCGACCGGCCCGATCAGCCGCCCCAGATGGACCGATGCCATTCCGCCGGACGCGATCTCGTTGTACAGCGCGTAGCGTCCTATGGTTCGAGGCATGGCTGCTGCGCCGGGTGGCTGCCCCTCGTGCATGGGGAAATCACAGCGTAGCTCGTCTCCCGAGAGCGCGAAAGTCGCGCCGCGCGAGGGTTTTCCGGGCTGGCGCGGCTCACGGGGGGGCCACGAACGAGACGCCGCGGAGCTCCGGGGACGCCCCGGGGTCGTCCGACTCGAAATGCGCGCGGTACTGCACGTAGCGGGTGGACGGCAGGGCATCGAGCGCGACGTGCACCGGCGGCGCGAGCCCGGAATCGTCGAACGACTGCGCCGCGTGGGCGCCCGGTCCGACGAAGGCGGGCTGGGCCGCACAGCTGGGCGTCGCGCAGCCACGCACCTGGAAGGACAGGCGCAGCCGGCCGCGCGCCGCCAGCGCCGCGATTTCCGCGTCCGACAGCGCGCGGCGCCAAATCGCCACGTCGTCGAACTCGCCGGATGCCTGGTACTGCGTCTCTGTGTTGTCCGCGAACGCCCCGAGCGAGAGCTCCGACGGCTGGTCGAACGTGAACGGCGCGGCGAAGTTCGTGGTGCCCTTCGCGTCGAGGACCCCGTCGACGTACGCCTTCAGCGTCGCTGGCGCCTGACCCTGCTTGACCATCGCGACGTGGTGCCACCTGCCGTCGTCGATCGGCTTCGTCCCGCAGAATCCGGCGCCATCGCCCTTGGTGCTCGCGACGTAGCCGGCGACGCGCCCGGTGCCGTCCTGGTTCGGGCATTCGCTGAACGCCGCCGCGCAACCCAGCCAGAAGTGCGGGCGCACATCGGGGGCGGCGTCCTGCGTCCCGAGGTAGACGACGTTCTGCGTGCAGTCCTGCGTTGTCTTGACCCAGAGCGCCCACGTAAAGTCCGTCGTTCCCGGCTCGAGCGGGCCGCCGGGCGGCACGGTCGTATAGGCCCGCGACGTGATCGAATCCTCGTAGCCGACTCCGAACACCGCCGGGTCGAAGACTGCGCCCTCCCCGGATGGGGCGTCGAACTTCACGTTGATCGCCGCCGGGGAACTGTCGACGAAGTCGTCGTCCAGGTGGAGCAGCAAGACGTTGTTCTTCATGTCGACGTTGCCGCCGGAATACCCGGTCTCGGCGGCGGCCCCGTCGGGAAGAGGCTTGTCGTACGGAGCGCCAGGCGTCCATTCCAGCGCCGAAAGCTGGGTCGGCTTGCACAGGTCGAACACGCGCGAGACGTAGTCGCCGCTGCTCTTGCCCGGGGCCAGGGCGACATGGTCGCCGCTCCAGGTAGTGTCCTGGAACTTCCCGAGCGCAAAGTCCGCCTGCGCCGAGTCCGAAAGGGCCGCGGAGCACGCGTCCGGAAGGCTGTGGTCTGCGCCGGAATCGGCGGCCCCAGAACCGGCGGCCCCACTGTCGGAGCCGGCGGGCTTTTCGAAGTTGTCGGTCGGGTACAGGATTTGACAGCCGCCCAGCGCACCGGACAGGACTCCTGCGGCCAGCGCCGCAGAAACGCTCAACCGGTGGAACCAAGCTAGAGGCACATTGCCATTCTACTCTGGTGTCCCGGGAGGCAGCAAACGCGGCCGACGTCAGGCGCCCGGCGCGCTGCGTCGCCCGCGCAACAGCTTGCCGGGCAGCGCACCGGTCGCTTCGCCGCTCTCGAAGATGACCTGGCCGTTCTTGAGCGTGAAGTCGTAGCCGCGCGCGCGCTGGACGAGGCGGCGACCGTCGGCGGGCAGATCGAAGGCCATGTGCGGTGCTTCGAGGCGGAGGGCGGCGTGGTCGACGACGTTGATGTCGGCGAGCAGGCCGGGAGCGAGCTGTCCACGGTCTTCGAGGCCGTAGAGCTTCGCCGTCTTGGCCGTCTGCGTGTTCACGACGGCTTCGAGGGCGAGCTTGCGCCCGCGCGAGCGATCGCGCGCCCAGTGCGTGAGCAGGTACGTCGGGATGCTGGCGTCGCAGATGACGCCGCAGTGCGCGCCGCCGTCGCTGAGGCCCAGGCAGGTACGCGGGTGCTCGAGCAGCTCGGCGAGGTGATCCATGTGGCCGTGCGAGTAGTTGAAGATCGGGAAGTAGACGATGCCCCAGCCGTCCTTCTCCATCAGCCAGTCGTAGACGACGTCGCGCGGCGAGCGGCCCTCGCGCTGGGCGATGGCGGCGGCGCTCTGTGAAGGATCCGGCTCGTACTCGGGGTCGTCGCCGAGGCGGTACATCTTGTCGTAGCTCCGCACAATGAAGTCCTCGAACTCGCCGACCGAGAGCGGATCCTCGCCGACGATCTTCGCGCGCACTTCCGGCTTGCGCAGCTCGACCAGGCGCTCGGCGACCGGCATCCAGTGCAAGCCCATGTACGTCGGATGGACCAGGAACGGGTGCGCGGTGCCCGCCCAGCTCATGAGCACGCCTGCGGGGCGGCCGGCGACCTGCGCGTAGAGCGGCTCGTTCGCGGCGGCGGCTGCTTCCAGCTCCCGCACCACGTCACGCCACAGCTCCGGCGCCGGATCCGACTGCACGAGGTTGAAGCTCACCGGCAGCCCGAGCTCCCGCGCCATGCGGCGCATCCATGGGATTTCCTTGGGCATATCGGTGTGGTTGCTGGTCATCTGGAACACGCCGGAGCCGCCGCGGCGCATGCCCTCTGCAATGCCAAACAGCTCGTCTTCCGCGGCGAACGTGCCAGGGACGAGCTCGCCGTCGATGCCTTTGTGGATCAGCGTCCGCGACGTGGAAAAGCCGAGCGAGCCGGCGCGGATGCCCTCTTCGACGATGGCCGCCATCTTCGCGATGTCGTCCTCGGTCGCCGCTTCGTTCTTCGCGCCGCGCTGGCCCATCACGTACGCACGCAGCGCGCCGTGCGGGACCTGCGCGCCAATGTCGAGCGCGCGCGGCTTCTTCTCGATCGCGTCCATGTACTCGGGGAAGGACTCCCACTCCCACTGCATTCCCTCGGTCATGGCTGCGCCGGGGATGTCCTCCACGCCTTCCATCAGCCCGATCAACCAGTCGTGCTCGTCGGGTTTGGCGGGAGCGAAGCCCACGCCGCAGTTGCCCATCACCAGCGTGGTCACGCCGTGCCAGCTCGAGGGCGTGACGTACGGGTCCCACGTTACCTGCGCGTCGTAGTGCGTGTGCACGTCGACCCAGCCGGGCAAGACGAGCTTGCCGCGCGCGTCGATCTCGCGGCGCGCCGGGCCTGCGTTTCCGACGGCCGCAATGCGGTCGCCGTCGACGGCCACGTCGCCCTCGAACGCCGCGCGGCCGCTGCCGTCGACGATGGTTCCACCCTTGATGACGAGATCGTGCATGTCTTTCTTCCCTGTTGAAAAAGGCTAGGCACTGGCGCCGAGCAGCATGCGCTGCACGCCGGTGAGAGCTGTCTGCCGCGCGGCGGCGTCGTCCAACGACTCGGGCGCCGGCTCGAAGTGGCGATGGACCGCGAACCACGTGAGCGTCTCGCTCAGCATGCGCGCAGCAGCCACGGCATCCGGTTGCGATGCGAAGTAACCGCCCTGGACGCGCAGCTCGATCCAGCGCGAAAGCCGACGGTTGAGCTGGCGGCGCCCCTTGACGAACCACGCTTCGCCGAGCTCCGGCACGTCGCGTGCCGCCGTCGCGATCAGCTTGATGCGCACGCGGCCCGCGTAGAGCGTGTCGTAGATCTCGGCGAGCACCCGGGCGACCTCGACCCGGACGTCGTCGGGCTCGTCGGTCTTGAGCGCGCGCGCGAGCGCCGGGAAGCGCCCGCGGCCCTGGATGCGCGCGGCGACCAGCTCCTGCGTGGCGCCGGGAGGCGGCGTCTTCACGGGCAGCTCCGCCGGCTCGGACAGCGCCTCGACGCGATCGGCGTGGCGCAGCGCCAGATCGAACAGCGCCTCCTTGCTCTCGACGTACAGATACACCGTGCCTTTGGCCACGCCGAGCGCACGCGCCACGTCGTCGATCTGCGTGCGCGCGAAGCCGCCGGACTCGATGAACACGCGCGTCGCGGTGGTCACGAGCCGGTCGAAGCGATCGGCAGGGCGCCGGCGGGACATGGCCGCGGACTATAACTGACTGGGCAAGTCAGTCAAGTGTAAATGGGTGACCAGGTGCAGGAGGACAGGGAGCGCTCACTTCCAGGTGCAGCCTTGCTCCTCGCACAACTGTTGACCGGTGAAGGTGTCACAGGCGCGCGGCATCCCGGTGCAGCTGTCGTCGGGATTGCCGAAGGCGTCGTATCCGATCTGCAGGTCGCAGCCAATGATGTCCGGACAGGGTGGGTACAGCGGGCAGGTGTCCGGAATTCCCTGACAGGACTTCCCGTGGGAGCTGGCGGCCGACGGACCGCCCGTCGACTGTCGCTGGCACTGGAAGCAGCCGTCGCTGGCGCACATCTGGAACTGTTCCCTGTTCCCTGACCAGGTGAGCGTGCCGTCACTGGTTTCGGCCTGCCCGCCCGGGTCGATGCGGATCTGGCCGAGGTAGCAGGCACCGTTCTGGCGCTGCATCGAGCCCGTCACACTGTCGCTGTCGTACGTGCAGACGTAGGTGCCCGAGCACGCGCCCACCAGACTCTGCTTGCTGGACGCGCTGCCGCCGGCGCCGCCGCATGCCGGCAGAGCGAGGCACAACAGGGGAATGGAGGCGAGGCCAAATGGGACGAGCTTCGTGATGTTCATGCCCGGTACTCGGACGCTGCGCAGTTCGGTTGCGTTCTTTCTTTCGACGCCCCATTTTCGCATCGCGTCACGACGCGGGCCCGCGCCGGACCTTGCGCGCGCGGATCCACAGCCCCATCTTGATCGCGCTCAAGTAGCCATTCGTGCGCCCCGGCTCCGGGCCAGGTTGGCGCGAAGAGGGGACGCAGGAGTGTCGTGCAATGCAACCGGATGGCGCATTGCCGAATCGAAGGAGGGGAACCATGGCAAAGAGCACAAGGGAAGACGCCCTGCGCGAGATCAAGGACACATTTGGCCTTGTTCCCGAGTGGCTGCGTCAGGTTCCGGCCACGGCGCTGCCGGGGCTCTGGGGCCAGATGAGCGAGTTCTACCTCGCCGAGACGAAGGTCCCGAACAAGTACAAGGAACTGATCGGGATCGCGGTCTCCGGCGCGACGCGCTGCCGCTACTGCGCCGTGTTCCACACGGAGCTGGCGCGGGTGCACGGCGCAACGGACGACGAGATCGCCGAGGCGAGCATGATGGGGGCAATGTCGATGAACGCGAGCACGTTCGTGAACGCGCAGCAGATCGACTACGAGCAGTTCCGTAGGGAGACGCTCCAGGCCGTCGAGTACGTGAAGAGCAAGATGGCCAAGAGCGGAAAGCAGGCCTCGCGTGAGCAGAGACCCCACGCCTGACCCGATGCTGCTCGGTCGCTTCGCGGCGGATGATCTACTCCGCCGCGAAGGCGACGCCTATCGCACCACGCGCCGCTGGCAGGCCGCTATGGCCCGCGCAGCGGTGCAGCTCTACGAGCGGGGCGGCGAAGAGCGGGCGAAGGAGGATCTGCGCGTCCCCATCGCACTCGCGCTCGTCGAGATCTATGGCGCCGACACGCCCGACGAGACGCTCGCCACCTGGATCGAGACATTGCTGCCGATCGAGGAGGCGGAGGTCATGCCGCGAGCGGCAGCGCGCTGAGCGGCGGCGCGGGCAGTGGCGGCAAACGGTACGATCATGAAGCTCACTCCGAAGTAGCGCCGAGGCGCCGCTACCGCTTGAGCTTTTTCAACCGCGGATTCGTCGGATCGAGCTTCTTCGCCTGGGCGGCGGCTTTGCGGGCTGCGGGGCGGTTGGGCACCTTTGCGTAGGCCTCGGCTAGCAGGGCGTAGGCGTCGGCCTTCTGCTTGTCGGTGCCCTTGCACAGCACAGCCGTTTCCAGCTCGTAGATGGCGCGCGGGTACATCTTCGCGCCGATCAGCGCCTGGGCGAACAGCGTGTGCATCTGCATGTTCTCCATGTCCGCATAGATGCCCATATCGCCGAATTTCACGGCCTCTTTGTACAGCTTCTTCTCGACCAGGGCCTGCACCAGCCGGCGATAGACACGGCCGTCGTGCTCTTCGAGCAGCGCCAGCTTTCTGAGGCCCGCGAGCTCCGCGTCCTTGTCGTGCTGCTTGTGCGCGAGATCCACCAGCGCCTCGAGCGGCTCCGCCTGGGAGGAGTCGAAGGCGGCGGCCTTCTCGAACGCGGCCTTCATGCCCGCCACGTCCTTCTTCGCCTCGGCGAGATCGGCCAGCGCCATCTCCACCACGTAGCCGTCGTGACCGGCTGCCACGAGCTTGTGCAGTGCCGCCGCCGCGCCCGCCGCGTTGTGCTTGGCCATCGCGATGCGTGCCGACAGCCACACCGCGTCGGGATAGGCTGGATCGGCCGCCAGTGCAGCGGCGACGGCCTTCTCCGCCTCTTCGCCCTTGCGCTGGGCGAGCGCGGCCAGCGCGTACTCGATCTGCGCCTTCGCGTCGCCCGGCGCCTTCACAGCCGCGGCCCTGGCCTTGTCGTAGTCGCCGGCGCGCTGGAGCGGGACGAACTGCGTCCTGTAGCGCTCGAGCTTCCGCTCGATGTACTTGCGGAACTCCGCGTCGAGGTCGGCCGTGCTGACGCCGAGCGCCGTCTGGACGACCTCCGGCGTGCGCTTGCCCTGACCCCAGAGCGTGAGCATCTGGTCCACCTTCGGCATGCCGTAGTGATCGGCGAGCATGACCAGGATGCGGCTCGAGGCGTAGTACGCCATGGCCACATCGCTCAGCTGGGAGGCGCGGGTGAAGGCGCGGTTCATGTTGCCGACCTTGGGCAGCCGGTCCGCACGTAGGGCGCGGTACAGCGCCAGATCCTGCTCGCGCTTCCACTCGGGACGGCGCTCCAGCGTCTCGTACTCGGCCAGCCCCTCGGTGAACCAGCGCGGCACGTGGCTCTTCGACATCTGGATGTGGAAGACGTGCGACAGCTCGTGCCACAGCGTCATGCCGATGTTGAAGTGCTCGATTTCCGGGCTCATCGAGGCAAGCGTCTTGCCGAAGCACACGCCCTGGATGGCGGTCTGCGGCAGACCGCTGGTGCGAATCGCAAAGTTCTGCCGCTCGGCATACAGCTCGACCCCGATGGGGTGGCTCGGCGTGAAGCGATACTCCTTGACCATCTCGTGCCAGGCGTGGCTGAGCATCTGCGGCACGTAGCGCTCGAGAATCGCTTTCTCGTCCTTCTTGTAGCGGATGGTGAAGAGCTTGTACTTCACCGTCGTGTACTCGCGCGGGATGACCTTCTCGTACAGGTTCAGCGTGTTGAAGACGCGGACGTTGTACGGGTCCTTGTCGAAGGCGCTTCGCAGGGCCTTGAGCGCATCGGGGTCGTCGCCGGCGCGGATCAGATTCAGGCCGAGCTGCGCGTACGCCTTGGCGTCGTCAGGATCGATCTGCACGGCCTTCCGCATCATCTTGACGATGTCGTCGTAGCGGTGCTCCCAGTCCGCGTAGTCGCCGATGATGCGATACATGCGCGAGTACTCGGAGTTGAGCCCCAGCACCTTGGCCTCGGCCTTCTCGAGACCGGGCTTGTCATCGGCGAGGAAGCGCACCGCCGCCTTCATGCTCAGGAGATCGAGGTTTTCCGGGTCGAACTTCAGCCCGGCATCGGCCTCCTTGTCCGACTCGTCGAACTCCCCGTCGCGCAACCGGATGCCGGCGAGCACGAAGTAGGCGCCGGCCAGCCTGGGATTGACCTTCAGCGCCTCGTCGACGTGGTGCTCGGCCGCATCGAAGTCGAGTGCCTGGTCGAGCTTGACGTGCGCCATCCACACGTGGGCTTCCGGGTTGTTCGGCGCCTTCTTCAGGACCTCGCGCGTCACCTCCTCGGCGTGACCGGGGTCGTATTTCTCGAGGAACAGCTCGGCGCGCCAGAGCAGCGTCTGGATATCCCCGGGCTTGGCCCGCTCGGCCTGGTTGAACGCGTCGTTGGCGTCGCGCGGGCTTCTGAGCAGGTACGCGGCGCGGCCGACCATGGAAAGGCCGTCACCGTCGTTCTCGGTGATGCGGTCGTTGTTGTAGTCGTCGACAATCGTCATCAACGGCGCTTCGGCGTCGCTGCGCTTGCCCTGCTCGATCAGGATCTCGCCGAGCAGGAGCCGCGCGCGGCGCGCCGCCGGATCGTTTTCCACCTTGCGCAGGGCCTTGACCGCGTCGGCGAGCTTGCCCTGACGCCTGAGCACCTCGCCCTCGAGCCACGCCGCCCGGGGGCGGAGCTTCTTTTCGCGGACGCGGCGCGCTGTCTGGATGGCCTTCGGGTAGCGCCCGGTCTCCATCATCACCTGCGCGAGGCCGAGGTCGGCCTCGCCGCGCTGGCGGCCGACAGCAGCCCGCTTGAAGTCCTTTTCCGCCTCGGCGTACTTGCTCGCCTCGAACTCCTGCTTGGCGTTCTTCAGCCGTTCTGCCGGGCTCACGCGCGGTGCGGCAGCACGCGCATGCCCGGCAGCGCGTGGATGCGCGGCCGGGCGAGCGACGGCCGGCGAGCAGGCCGAAAGCAGCGTCGCGAGAACCAGCGGCGCAGAGAACCAGGCACACTTCATGAGGCGCATCTTGTCCGACAAGGCCAGACGGTGCCAGCTTGGGAAGAGCCGCTACGTCGACCCGGCGGCGGTGCGGCTACGGATCCAGGCGGGGGCCCGGCTCGCGGCGCACGGTGACCTCGAACCCGGGGCCGACGCCCAGCGCCTGGGCGGCGCTGCTATCGCGGCGCGCCAGCTCCAGCGTCCCGAACGAGTTGATGACGCCCACGTACTCGCCCGGCTCCGCCTCGGCGTACGTCGAGCACAGGCGCCGTTCCACCTTGCCCACGCACACCCACGGCTCGTCGAAGTCCGACAGAAGCGCCTGGTCGATATTCGTGATCAGGTTGCCGAAGCGGTCGACGGTGATGACTCGACCCTCGACGCGACCCTCGACGCGGCGCGGCAGGGGGATGTCGAGGCTGATCTCGGGCGCCTTCTCGGCACCGATGTCGTGGAAGGCGATGTGGCCCGAGGCAAGCTCCGCGGCGACGGGTGCGAACACGTCTCGGCCGTGGAAGGTGCGGCTGGGCTCGGGCAGCCCGAGACCGTCGGCGTCGATCCCGCGCACCTCCACGTCGCCCGCGCGCGCGAGCACGCCACTGAACAAGCCGTTGTCCGGGCCAACGAAGTAGTGGCCATCGGCGTGGATAGCCAGCGTGCCGCGGCCACTGCCCACGCCGGGATCGACGACCGCAACGTGCACGGTGGCGTCGGGAAACCAGGAGTAGCTGCGCTCCATCCAGAAGCTTGCCTCGACCAGATCCTGCGCGCGGATGCCGTGGCACAGGTCCACGATGCGCGCGTCGGGAAAGCGGCCCAGGATGACGCCCTTCATCACGCCGACGAACGGATCCTCGAGCCCGAAGTCGGTCAGCAGTGTCAGCACCCCGCACGGTTTTCGTTTCGACATGGCTCATAGGTAGATCGCCCAGCGCGGAGCGCAAACGACAGCTTGTGCGACCGCGGCGGGCGTGTTGGCATCCGGGCCGTGGGCTACGTGGTCTTCGCACAGGCGGACAGCGGACAGATCGACCTCGCGAAGGTCCTGAAGAACGCGCGGAGCTTCTTCCAGGCTTCGGTGGAGGTGCTGGGCGAGGAGCTCCTGCCGCCGGGCTTCTCGCCGCCGGAGGGGAGCCGCGTCCGCCTGGAGCTGTCGAGCGAGCGGCATGGCTGGCGCGCGCGCTTCACGATCGCGTCGCGCCCTGCCAATCACGACGACCACGAATATGCGAACGCAGCCGAAGCGGCGAGCCGCGCCTCGGGCATGGCGCTGCTCGCCGAGCGCTGCCGCTTCGTGTGGGAGATCGAGCCGGAGGGCGACGAGGTCGAGCGGGCGACGCTCACGCTGTGCGGCGCGCTCGCGTCGGTCGGCCTCGGGCCCGTGATGCCGGAGGACCGCTCCACGCTGTTCGGCGTGCGCGGCGCGATGGAGCGGATCGAGCGCCTGGAAAAGGGCGCGTACCGCTGAACGTCCGCCGAGACCTCGACGCGGTATTCGTTTCCGATCTCGTCGTAGACGACGTGCACGCGAACAGGGCGGCAGCAGACCGAGCAGTCCTCGATGTAGTCCTGCTCTTCACCGCCGCCCGGGTCGGTGTCGAGATCGAGCGGCTGTCCGCAGTGGGGGCAGAGCGGCATGGTCGTCTGCAATGCTACGCCCCCTCCGGACTCAGTGCCCGTGCAGCGTGAGCCCGCGGTACTGGAGCAGCGGCTTGATATCCGGCTTTTTGCCGTAGAAGTCCTTGAACAGCACGTCCGGCTCCTCGGTGCGGCCACGTGACAGGATCTTCGCGCGGAACTCGTCGCCGGCCTTGCGGCTGAGCCCGCCGTGCTTGTGGAACCAGGCGCCGGAGTCGCGCGCGAGCACCTCGCTCCAGATGTAGGCGTAGTACGCGGCCTGGTAGCCCTCGGTGAAGATGTGCGAGAAGTACGGCGAGTGGTAGCGCGGCGGAACAGGCGCGTACGCTACGCGGTCCTTCGTCAGCGCCTTCTTCTCGAAGTCCATCACCTTCGCGGCGGCGACCTCCGTGCCGGGCTTGAGCTGGTGCCAGGACTGGTCGAGCATCGCCGCCTCCAGGTACTCGAGCAGCGCGTAGCCCTGACCGTAGTTCTCGGACGCGATCACCTTGTCGAGCAGCGCCTTGGGCATCGGCTTGCCGGTCTTCACGTTCTTCGCGAAGTGCTTGAGCACGGCCGGTTCGCGAGCCCACATCTCGTTGAACTGGGAAGGGAACTCCACGAAATCCCGCGGCACGTCCGTGCCGGCGAGCAGCGGGTACTTGCAGTTCGAGAGCAGGCCGTGCAGCGCATGCCCGAACTCGTGGAACGCCGTGGTGACCTCGTCGAAGGTCAGGAGCGCGGGCTGACCGGGCGCCGGCTTCGGGATGTTGAGGTTGTTGATGATCACGGGCTTTTCGTCGAGCAGCGTGGACTGCTGGACGAAAGCGTCCATCCAGGCGCCGCCGTTCTTGTTGTCGCGCTTGAAGTAGTCGAGCAGGATCAGGCCGAGGAGCGAGCCGTCGGCGTCGTGGACCTCGAACACGCGCACGTCCGGCTGGTAGACGGGCAGGTCGTGCCGCTCCTTGAACGTGAGCCCGTACAGCTCGTGGGCTGCGTAGAAGACGCCGTCCTTCAGCACGTGGTTCAGCTCGAAGTACGGCTTCACCTCGGCCTGGTCGAAGTTGTACTTCGCCTTCTTCACCTCGGCGGCGTAGTGCGCCCAGTCCCACGGCTGGAGCTTGATCGGCTTCTCCTTCGCGGCCTTCGCGTCCTTGTCGATCTGCTGCTGGATCTCGCGGGCCTCGCTCTTGGCCTTCGCGAGCGCCACAGGAGCGAGCTGCCGCAGGATACGGTTGACCGCCTTCGGCGTCTTGGCGGTCTCCTCCGCCAGCGAGTACGCCGCGTAGCTCTTGTAGCCGAGGAGCTTCGCCTTCTGCTCGCGGAGCTTGATGATCGTCGAGATGACCGACGTGTTGTCGGCGTCACCGCCCTGGCAGCGTGAGCTGGACGCGTCGAATATCTTCTTCCGGAGCGCGCGGTTCTTCATCTGCTCGAGCGGCGGCTGGATCGTCGTGTTCTGCAGCGTGATCACCCACTTGCCGCTCGACTTGCGCGCCTTGGCGGCCTGGGCGGCTGCGCCGATCTGCTCGGGCGACAGCCCGTCGAGCTGCTTCTGGTCCTCGACCACGACCGCGCCGTCCTTGGTCGCCTTGAGCACGTTCTGGCGGAATTTCGTCTGGAGCGACGAGAGCTGCTTGTTGATGTCCTTGAGCTTGGTCTTGTCGGCGGGCGACAGCTTCGCGCCGGCGCGCACGAACATCTCCTCGTAGCGATTCAGGAGCTGCGCCGACTCGGGGTCGAGCTTGAGCTTGTCCTTCTGCTTGTACACGGCGTCCACGCGCGCGAACAGCTTGGGGTCGAGCAGGATCGTGTCCTCGTGCGCCGACAGCTTCGGCGACATCTCGGTGTCGATCTTCTTCATCGCGTCGTCGGTGTTGGAGGCGTTCAGGTTGTCGAACGTCCGCTCCACGCGCGTGAGGAGCCGGCCGGTCTTCTCCATCGCGACGATGGTGTTTTCAAACGTCGGCGGCGACTTGTCGCTCGCGATCGCCGCCACCTCCTTCAGCTGCTTCGCCATCCCCGCTTCGAACGCGGGCACGAAGTCCGAGTCCTTGATCTTGTCGAACTGGGGGAAGTGGAGCGGGAGAGGACTCGGCTCCAGAAGTGGGTTCTCGTGTGGCTTGGGCGCGGCCGCCGCCTGGGCCGAGGCCGCGGACGCGGCGGGCGGGGGAGCGGGATTGGCGGGGGGCACGCTGCTGTTCGGGTGGGGGCCGCAGGCCGTCAGGCCGAGGGCGAGCGAGAAGGCGAGAATCGAGTGATGCCGTTGCACGGGCGGCATTCAACGCCGTTGTCGTCGGCAGTCAAGTCGTGAGGGCGGGAACGGCGGATCCGGGGCCGCCGCTGCCGAATGGCGCCGGGGCGCGGCGACGGTCCACCTGATAGGATCCGCCGCGTGAGCCAGGGAAGAGCCGATGCGGGAGGTGCGTAGATGCGGTCACCGGTCCGGGTCATGTCTCTATCGCGCGCCATCCTGCTGGCCATCACGCTGCTTCCGGCGTGCGGCATCGTGAAGATCACCTATCCGAAGGACAAGCAGGCCGCCGCGGTGGAGGCCCCCCGCGATGCTCCCGAAACCCAGGAGCAGATGGAAGATCGCCTCGACCGCGAGTACTTCGGCGAGTCGTCGAAGCTGCTGGACCAGGCCGACGCGGCGCTGACCGCCGGTGACGAGGACAAGGCGCTGGACCTCGCCACCCAGGCGCGGAAGAAGGTCGACGAGGAATATCGCGCCGAGCCCACCCATGCGGTCCAGGTCTCGGATGCGCTGCGTCGGGTGGACGCGCTCGCGATCATGCTCCAGGGCAGCGCCGCGCACGCGGCCGGCAAGGATATCGAAGCGCTGCTCGCGCTGGGCCCCTCCAAGTACGATCCGCGAAGCTGCCCGCTCGCGATCCGCAATCGCTGCAGCGACTACGGGGAGTGGCTCGCGAAAACGTTCCCGAACGTGATCCACAGCCCCGACTACGTCGAGATCGCGACGACGAGCGGGCCGTACCCGCGCGATCTGGACACGCTGCTCATGGCGGTCAACGATCGCATGATCAAGCCGATGAAGGGTTACGTCGCCATCGCCATCGAGGAGACGTCGCGCAAGGGCGCGGGCAAGGGCCGCGCGATCGTGCGCATCGACGGCAAGACGGCGCACGACAGCTACGAGCAATGCAACAAGGTCGGCACCGCGCGCATCGGCGGCAGCGACTTCGACGTGAAGCGCTGCCACCAGCACGGCTTCGTCGCTCCGCGCGCGAACCTCGTCGTCCACGTGCCCGCCGACGACGCCGCGGCCCTCACCGGTCAGCGCGGCGAGCGCGCCATCATCGTGTTCGACTCCAGAAACTGGCACCACGCCGGCAACACCTGGACCATCAAGGACGCGCGCATCGCGTACGTACAGCCGCCGCCGCGCTGACTCCGCGACGCGCGAAGGCGCTTCGAGCTCGCGCTGTCGTTGTCAGAACCTCAGGACAATCGAGTTCTTCACGTCAACGTCCGTGGTGCGGACGCCCAGGGGAACGCGGCTCTCGTAGCGCACGCTGGAGGAGATCTGCGTGTGCAGGACCGGGGTCACCTTGAAATCGAGCCCGGTGACGCTGAGCAGGTGGTAGTCGCTGAAATCGTCGAAGCGCGGCTGGTAGTACGTGGTGTTGGTGAGCTGGACGCGCTGGCCCGCCTGGTAGCCCAGAGCGACGTAGTTGCTCCAGCGATGCGCGATGGTCGAGCGGCTGCTGCCGGCGATTTCGGCGTTGAGCCGCGTCCGCTCGAGCATGTACGCGGTGCCGTAGTAGATACTCACCTGCTTGCCTTGCAGGAGCCCGAAGCGCGGCCCTGTGCCGACCAGCTCGCGATCCTGGATACGGCGGAAGTTGTCGTTCTCGATCTGCGTGAACACCTCGGCCCAGAGCCAGTTCAGGATCTCGTAGTTGTAGCGGAGGTGCGCGAAGGACTTGTCGACGAGCAGCGATCCGTTGATGCGCGAGTAGTTGCCGGTCGCGTTCAGGAACAAAAGATGCGGCCCGCCTCCCACCCCGAACAGCATTCCAGCCCCGGCCGTGATGCCCTCGGTGTTGCCCGTACTGCCCTCGATGGAGCCCTGCACGCTGCCGCTGAAACCCTGCGCCTTGACCTGCCGGCGCAGCGGTTCGACGTTCACCTGGGCTCTGGCAGTCGACGCGATGAACACGACGGCGGCGAACGCGGCCGTCGCCCGCCACGGGGAAGCTCCGGACCATGACATGGGAGCCTCCTAGCACACGGCGGGCCGCGCTCAGCGGCGGCGCCGGCGGACCAGACCGGCCGCGCCTAGCGCGCCCAGCAGCAGCGCGAGCGGTGCTGGGGTTCGCCGCGATCCGGGCAGCTCGCAGGAACAGCCGCCGGTGTCGCCGGCGTTTGCAGCATTGCCGCTGCTGCCGCCGCTGGCCGACGACCCAGCCACTCCGGCGTCACCGGTGGCGCCTCCGGCGCTCGCTCCCGCCGTGCCCGCGGCGCCGCCCGCGCCGGAGCCCGCCGTGCCGCCCGCGCCGGAGCCCGCCGTGCCGCCCGCGCCGGAGCCCGCCGTGCCGCCTGCGCCGGAGCCCGCCGCGCCGCCCGCGCCCGACGCGCCGCCCGCGCCCGACGCGCCGCCCGCGCCCGACGCCCCACCCTGGCCCCCGGTGCCTGCGTCGACGCCCGCCTGCCACGCCACCTTCAACAGCGGCAGACTCCACTGAGCGCTGACCGCGGACTTTCCGGGGCACGTGACGTAGCTGTAGTCCCAGTACCCGTTGAAGACGAAGTCGCTCTTGTCCAGCGGCGTGCCGTTCGCCTGCAGCGTGATCGTCAGGGTGCGCAGCGCGCCGACGGCGAGAGTTCCCTCGGCCACGCCCGTGCCGAGCGAACTGGCAGTGACAGGCTGCCCGTTGATGTCGCCGGTGCCGCCGTCGCTCGTGAACCCGGTCAGGGAGAGTGCCGGATCCAGCGGCAGCACAAACTGGAGATCCGCCGGCACGTCGCCGGCGTTCTTCAGCGTCGCAGTCAGTGTCAGGCTGTCGCCGGCCTTCAGCTGGGAAACGTTCGAGACCAGGGCCGAGGTCTGCCCGAAGTCCGGCGAAGTCACGTCGATGTCGAACGCCGCGAGCACCGGCACGTAGGAGTCGCCAGTGGTGATCGTGCGGATCACGGCGGACTTCTGACCGTTGGAGAGCTGCCCTTTGGCCGAGCTGACGGGCACCGTGGTCAGATCCCAGCCCTGGCGCCCGCCGCTGACGTTGGCGCCGTTCTTCGCGTCCTGGTTTTTGTTGCCGAAGCTGCCACCCGTATCGAGCTGGCCGTTCGCGTCGTTGATCTGCGAGCAGAAGAAGTTGTCCGCAGGATTGTTGGGGCCGGACAGCTGGGCAAACGAGCCACTCGCCGTCGCGCCGATCTCCAGCTGGTCGCCCGTCAGGTTCGCGTCGCCTTCGAGCGCGCTGATGACGACGCTGCCGTCCACCTGGCCGTAGGCCGGCGCGCAGAACCCGCTGACCGAGTAGTCCTGCTGGGCGTTCTCGTCGACGAAGGAGCCGCCGACGAAAATGCTCAGGTTGCGGCTGGGCATGCCCTCGCCCGAATAGGCGACCACCAATGTCCAGCCGGAAGCATTCAGGCTGTTGATGTTCATGTGCTGGGTCGCGGGTACGCCCTGCACCGCGTAGCTGGCGGCTCCGTGCTGCTTGACGAAGCTCGTCACGTCAGCGGAGCGCATGTAGTAGTTGACGGCGAAGCCCTTGACCGAGGTCTGCGCGATAGTGAGCGCTGTCGCCGGATCGGGCGACACCTGGACGGACTGCCCGCCGGCGCTCAGCGTGACCTTGTTGTCGAGGTAGGCGGTTACGTCTTCGATGTAGTTGTAGCTGCCCGCCCAGACGAGCTCGGCGTAGCGCACCTGGGAGTACTGCGGCAGGGCGAGCGTGTTCTTCGAACCGCTCTTCGTCCAGTCCCAGGTCGTACCGGCCGGCCACGGGTTGGCACCATCCAGAGGATTGTTGTCGACGCTGCTTGAATCGAGCGCGATGAACGTGCCAATCGAGTCGCGCGTGCCCGGGCCATTCTCGTTGTAGGCCTTGCTCAGGCCGAGCGTGTTGCCCGTCGCGACGATGCCGCCGTTGGTCGTGGTCGAGAAGCGCAGCACCTGCGCTTTCGCGCTGTGCGCCATCCCCAACGCTGCCGCGATCGCCGCCGCCGAAGGGAGGAGTACACGAGCCGCCCGGGGAAGGATGCGCCAAGCCATGGCCGGCGAGCATATCAGGCGCCTGCAACGAGACCCGCCCGTTGCCACGCCCGGATCCGCTGTGACTAGAACCGGGAACCGCTTGTTCCCGACAGCCGGCTGCCGCCCTAGAACGCGTACGACAGCGTGCCGCCGCCGCTGGGGCCGCCGCTGGTGGACTTGCGGGCCTGGTAGCCGCCGCGTGCCGCCACGGTGAAGCCTTGGCCGAGGTTCACGCCGATCTGCCCGATCAGGCGCACGCCGTACTTGTCTGCGTGGGGCATGTCGCTCACCTCGACGATGGGCGCGATGACAACGCGGTCGCTGGCGCGGATATCGAGCTCGCTGTAGAAGCGCGTGCCGAACACCTGGATGGCCTCGAATCCGAGCTTGAGCTTCGAGCCATACGGGTCGCCGATGAGCAGCGCGCCACCGCCGCCGACGGAGAAGCCGACCTCGGTAACGCTCGTCAGGAACTCGCCTTCCAGGTGCCAGTTGTCGGCGAGGCGGAACTGCACAGTCGGTGCGCCGTAGTTCAACCCGACCTTCGAGCGCTCCGAAAGGCTCTTGCCCTTGTTCGCCTCGGTGTCGATCGCGACCGGCGAGCGACCGCGCACCACGCCCGCACGCAGGCTGAACTCGCTCACCACGCGCAGCGGCCGGTACGTGTACGAGCCCTCGATGCGGTAGTAGTAGTCCTTCACCTGCACCGGCGTCGTGATGCCGGTGGTCGGATCCGTCTCGGTCGCGTCACTCTGACCGAAGGACACGTACTCGGCACCGGCCTTGAACACGGAGCGGCGGTTTTCCAGCCGCTGGGACAGCGCGCGCTCGCGCACGTCCATCAGATCCTCGGGGACCTCGACGCGGTGCATGTTGGGGCGCGACGCGAACACCGTCTGCCGGCTGCCGTCGAGTTCTTCGATCTCGATCGTGTAGGAAAGCGCCGGCCAGCGCACGTCGGACGCGGGAATGATCGCCACGTACGGACCTTCCGAGCCGCGGCGGAACTTCACCTGGTGAAGCGCAGGATCGGCACCGATGCGGTAGACGAGCAGCGCCTGCTTGACCAGCTGCGGGTTGTCGATGGAGGCGCGGACAACCAGCGGCTTGTGCGCGGGCGCAACGGAGACCGGGTGGTGGTGCAGGCGCGGGCCGAGCGGCGCCGGCGCCTTCTGCTGCTTTTCGGTGTCCGGCTCCGGCGTCGCCGGCACGCCAGCGGACTTCTCGTCGCTCATCTTCTGTCCGGCGTCAGGCTGTGCGGCGCCTCCCGCGGCGGGCGCCGCGGCCTTTGCGTCTGGCGGAGCGGCCGCAGGCGCGGCCTGGGCGGCCTTGTCGTGCGACTTCGGCTGGGCCAGAGCCACGCAGGGCAGCGAGACGAGTGCCACGACGACTGCGCTCGAGACGAGCTTGTGCGGCGTCACCATGTGTAGCTCAACGCTCCCCCGAGGCCGGGACCCGCGTGGTTGATGGTTCGGCCCTGGTACGAGCCGCGTGCTGCCACCACCAGCCCGGGCAGGACGCGGTATCCCACCTGGGCAATGGCGCGCACGCCTACGTCGCTCTGCGACTGGGAGATGTCGGCGGGCGCGGTGCCCGGCACCGCGGGACGCAACTTGGCCTCGTCGTGCTGCGCGAAGCCCGCTGGCTGGTTGGTCACCTCCGTGCGGAACATGATCGGCACCTTCTCGAAGCTGTTCAGGTCGAGCTCGGTGATACCGCGCAGGCCGACCCCGCCGAGGATCTCGCCGCCGATCATCAGATTGGTCTTCTTGTCGTTGCCGATGCGGATCAGCGCCTGGGTGCCGCCGGTCACGCCCTGGTCTTCCAGACCGATCACTCCCCGTCCGATGAGCGACACGAACGAGCTGATGCCGAACTCGCCCTCGATGTAGCCGTACGTCAGCCCGACCTTGCGCGCGGTCTTGCCGAGGTTGTCGAGGTCGTCGAGCGAGCCGCCCACGCCGCGGTACACGCCGAAGCCCGTGCGTACCGCACGCACGCCAACGTCATCGAGCCGCATCCCGACCGAGCCCTCGGTCTGCCAGGCGTGGTCGTTGTGCTTCCAGTTGTTGTAGTCGGCGTAGTCGGTGAGGATCGTCACGTTCGCTTCGTGACGCTTGGGAGGCTTCGGCGTCGGGATCGCGTGCACCGTCACCTTGTTCGGCGTGTCGGCATCGCCGACGATGGGGATCGCGACCCCGGCCGCGTTCGTCGCTTCGATGAAGTACTCGAGCTCCGGCGCCCGCACGCGATCCGCCGGGATCGTGACGGTGTAGTAGCCCTTGCCGACCGCCTGCATGGGCGTCGAGCCGTAGGCTACCTCGCCCCGGTTGCGCGAATGGAACACGGCGCCTGTCGCGGGCCCAGCCACTTCCACTCCGAACGAGATCGGCAGGTGATCCAGCGCCTCGTCCGGCGGCTTGAAACCACCGAGCCGAGGGCGCGGCGCGGCGGACGAAGTGCTGGTGTTCTCGAGCTGGATGAGCTTGCGGAGCTGCTGGGCTTCCTCGTACAGCACCACCGCGAAGCGACTGTGCGGGTGCTTGCGCACGTAGTCCTCGCAGCGGATGATGCGCGTGGTCGGGTTGGCGCCACGCAGCGACTCGAACATTTCGGAAACCTCGGCGGCTTCGGGATCCAGCGGTTTTCCTTGTGCGGCCGACGAGGGCGGCGCCTGCGGCGCTGCGGGCTTTCTAGAGGGGGAAGGCGAGACCGCCGCCGGCATGCGCCACAGGATCACCACGTCGCCCGGCTGCGGCTTGCGCTGGAGCGAGCCCTCCGGCTTCGCGAGCGAAAGCTTGTCGCGCACCTGGGTGAGCTTCAGCGATCCGATCCGGAAGCGATCGGTGATGATCTTTCCGGTCACCGGGTGCTTCAGCTTGAGCGGCCGCCACAGCTCGACTTCATCACCGTCGTGGGCGCCGCGGTCTCCCGCGATGTCCACGACGATGTCGCCGTGAGACAGTTCCACCACGTAGCCGTGCACCGACCGCGGCTGGTCCTGGGCCGCCTTGGGCGGCGCGCCCAGTGCCTGGCTCACGCCGCCGGCGCCCAGTGCCAGGACAGCCGCAAGTGCGCCGACTACCGCCCTATGTCGAACCCTCCGCGTCACGGCGCAGGGCAATTGCAAGCGCCGGACCAGGGCGGAAATCAGCCAATACGCTGGAAATCCCGCCGATCAAGTGTGACTCCAGCACCACGGCTGCGTAGTGGTTCTACCACTTGTGTGCCTGGACGATACGCGGCGCGCAGCCGCGTACGCGGACGGGTGTCCAGGCTTTTGCGAGGGGTGCTACTCGGCGGCGCTCATGTCGAAGCCATCCTTGGCGAGCTCCCTTTCGCTCTCCTCTAGTGCCTCGAACGGATCCTGCCAGTCCTCGTACTGCAGGATGTCGAGCTCGGCGAAGCGCTCGCGCTGGCGCTGGCTGAGCAGGCCGATGCGCTTCACGGCGGGCACGATCTTGCTGAACAGGATCTGCCGGAACTGCCGCTGCCCTTCGTTGTTGAGCGCGATGTCCATGCACTCCTGCATGGGCAGGCCCATCTTTTCCCACACCTGCTGGAACAGGAAGCGGTCGCGCATCAGCACTGCAGACTCGTAGATGAAGTCCTCGCGCTCCTGCACGTCGGACTCCTTCATGTCCTTGTAGTAGTCGCGCAGCGACAGCACGCCGTAGGCGACGTGGCGCGCTTCGTCCTGCAGCACGTAGGTGGTCAGGTCCTTGAGCAGCGGCTCGAGCACCGTCTGGCGCGTCACACCGAATGCAGCCAGCGCGAGACCCTCCACCATGATCTGCATGCCGAGCAGCTTCATGTCCCAGCGCGAGTCGGTGAGAATCAGATCCAGCAGCTTTTTCAGGTGTGGGCTGATCGGGTAGGAGTCGCCAACCTTCTCGTGCAGGTAGCGATCGAAGACCTCGACGTGGCGCGCCTCGTCGACGACCTGCGTCGCGACGTAGTACTTCGAGTCGATGTCGGGCACGGAGTTGACGAGCTGCGACGCCGCAAGCAGCGCGCCCTGCTCGCCGTGCAGGAACTGCGACTGCGTCCACGCCGGCATCTCGCGACGCAGCTGGTCGTGCTCCTTCTTCGTCAGCTTCGCGTAGATCTCCGAGCCGTACAGCGGGTGCATGAACTCGGGAATGTTGTCCTTGTCGAGGTCGACATCGATCGACCAGTCGAGACGCTCGTCCGAGTTCCACTGCGCTTTCTTCGCCTTGCGATACAGCTCGCGCAGGTCATGGCGCGTCTCCTCGTAGCCCCAGTTGTAGTTGACATCGAGGGTGACCTCGATGCGCTCGATGTTCAGCGGACGGTGTGCGCTCTCGGACATGGCTGGCTCCTACCGGGGGACGGGCGACCTCTAAAACTGAAACCTGGTTCAGGTTTGTTCCCTTCTTGATCCTGGTCAAGTTAAATCCGAAACCCGTTTCACTTTTCGTCCGGGCGGGGCTATCTTCAAGGGGGATTTCGATGGCTCGAGCTGCCGGACAACAGAGAGTAGTAGTGCCGCTGGATCCGGCCCGGACCGAGCACGCCAGCGTGCCCCCACCCACCCGCTACACCCGCAGCTTCACCCAGAAGCGGGCGCGCGCGACCTACAACGCCTTGGTAGGCGCGGCTGCCGAGGTGTTCGCGGAAAAGGGCTTCGACGCGACGCAGACGCCCGACATCGCACGCCGCGCCGGCGTGAGCGTGGGCACGTTCTATCGCTACTTCAACGATAAGCGGCAGGTCTTCATCGAGATGATCACTGAATACCTCGAGGAGACCTACGAGAGCGTCATGGGCAACCTCACGCCCGACGCGTTCGCTGCGACGCGCACGCCGCGCGACAGGCGCGCGACGGTGGATCACGTCATCGACGTGCTGTTCCAGAACGCTGCCGAGCACCCCGACCTGCACTTCGTGTTCCTCGCGATGTCGATGCGCGATCCCGAGGTCGCCGAGATCCGGCTGCGCTTCGAGAAGCGCGGAAGGCAGGCGCTCGCTGCGGTCATCGAAGCGGTCGTGCCACGCGAGCGCATCCCCGATCCTCTCGCAGCAGCCGAAGTGATCCAGCTTGCCGCAGAGGAGGCCGCGACGGCAACCACCGGCGGCCGCGGTCCTCGAGCGTCCCCCGAGCGCGCACAGGCGCTCCGCAACGCGCTCGCCGACATGATCTACCGCTACGTGTTCGGTACCGAGGAAGTGCCGCCCGGCGAGTAGCTCGCGGATCGCGATTTTCGCGCACTCTGCGAAGTCTGGAAAATCCCTGGCGCGTGCGGGTGCACGCGTTAGCTTGATCTACGTCAAGAGAGGGGGGCGTCATGCCGCATTTCATGGATGTTCATACCGAGATGAAAGGCATCACCAAGCAGCAACTCGAGGAGGCGCACCGCGCCGACCAGAAGCTGGAGAAGGCAGAGAAGGTGCACTTCATCAAGGCCTGGGCCGACCCGAAGACAGGGCGCGTCTTCTGCCTTTCGGAAGCACCGAATCGTGAAGCCGTGCAGCGGGTCCACGAGCGCGCCGGACACAAGCCGAACGAGATCTACGAAGTTCCGCTGAGCACCGAGTAGCGCGAGCACACGAGCCTGGACACGCCCCGATGCCGGCGCGGCGCGGTTTCAGCGCTGCGTCGGTAGGGGACGGATGCACGCCGCGCCCCAGCGCTCGGCGTCTTCGTGTCGAACGCCGAAGCAGGCGCGCCGTACCGCGCAGTCCTCGCAACCCGCCAGGTAGCGCCTGAAGGGAACGGGCTCGACGACGCGCATCGGGTCGACCACGCCGGGGTCGGCGTCGAACGCGCACAGAGGCGCGCCGCACGGGTCGGCTACTCCCTGCACCGCCACGCCCGATTCCACAGCGGCCTGGAGGGTGCGCATGAGCGCATCGCGAACCACGTCGGGGTGCACGTTGGACGGGTCCTCTTCGGGTGATGGCGCAAAAGGCCGCGACGGATACGACAGCGACAAGCCGGAGAGAAGCGGGTGGGCGTTGAACGCGGTCGCGATGAATCCGGGCAGAGTCGGCACCGTGGACAACGACGCAGGCACGAGCACCGCGTTCAGCTGGACGCGGACGCCCGCGGCGAGCAGCGCACGGATCCCGTCGACCGTGCGCTGGTGCGTGCCCGGAGCGCGCGTGAGCCGATCGGAGACCGCCGGGTCGGAGCTCTGTAGCGAAACGAACGCCGCGTCGAGTCCGTTCTGCGCGAGCTCCCCCGCACGGTCATCCCGCGCCAGGAGCACGGCGTTCGTCTCGAGGCAGATATGCCTCATGCCGAGGGCGCGCGCGTGACGGATGTGCCCGGCGAGCTGGCTGTCCAGCGTCGGCTCTCCCCCGGAGATGTTCAGCCGCTCCACACCGGCCCGCGCTAGATCCTCGATCCACAGGCGCACCTGCTCCGGACCGAAGTCGCCCCACTGCCGCGACTGCCAGCAGAATCCGCAGTCCTGGTTGCAGCGGAATCCGGTCCGCACGAGCCCGGTGTTTTCCACACCCGGAATCACCTGCCGGAAAAACTCGAGCGGGATGTCGAGCGGAAGAGCTCCAAGCGGCCTGGCTGCAGCGCGAGCTGCCTTCCAGCGCTCGCTCGTCACGGAAACCTCGAGGCGCCGGCTCAGGATTTCCAGGGCCCGCCGCACACGTTGATCGCGAGCACGATGCCGCACCGTGGTGCGCGCGCGCGACCTTTCGGCATCCCATTCGATGTAAAGGATGTGGTCACTCTGTCGTTCCGGCTCGCGCAGGGTCAGGGCGAAGGCTCCGTTTTCGGTGCTCACGTCCACCAGCTCGAGCGCGAAATGGGGGAGCGAGACGGGCAGCTCGGGGGCCCGGACCAGGACACGCGCGACGTCGCGCCGGATCTCCTGCGCGCGATCGTGGGGCGGCTCGGGATCGCGGAAGCTGACGGCCTCGGTCACGGCGCGGATATTCTAGCAGCGTCGCGCAAACCAGGCTGAACGCGGTCAGGCGATCGCGACGCGCATGCGCCGGGGGCCCCACTTTTCGGGACCGCTGGCGGGGAAACAACCGGCAACGGCGGCACCGCACTTCCGGCACTTGTTGCCGTCGAGACGGTAGGCACCGAGGCTGTACCAGTCGCGCTCGATCACGACTTCGCCGCATTTCGGGCAGTAGGTCGACTGACCAGGTTGGTCGTGGATGTTGCCCGAGTAGACGTGATGGATGCCGTGCGTCTTGGCCTGCTGGCGCGCTCGCGCCAACGTGGCGGGCGGCGTGCGCGGCACGTCCAACATCTTGAAGTCGGGATGGAACGCCGAGAAGTGCAGCGGCACATCGGGTCCGAGCTCGCGGACGACCCAGTCGCACAGGCGATCGATCTCTTCGACCGAGTCGTTCCTGCCGGGGATGACGAGCGTGGTGACCTCGAACCACACGTCCGTCTCGCGCTTCAGGTACCGGAGCGTGTCGAGCACCGGATCGAGGTGGGCGTAGCAGAGCTTCTGATAGAACTCGTCGGTGAACGCCTTGAGATCGACGTTGACCGCGTCCATCACGGAGTAGAAGTCCCTGCGCGCCTCGGGGGTGATGTAGCCGGCCGACACGGCAACGGTCTTCACGCCGCGGTCGTGGCACGCGTTGGCCGTATCGATGGCATACTCGGCGAAGATCACCGGGTCGTTGTAGGTGAAGGCGACGCTGCGACAGCCCTCTTCCACGGCGGCATCCGCGATCTGCTCCGGCGTGGCGCTGTCGCTGAGCCGTTCGATCTCGCGCGCCTTGGAGATGTCCCAGTTCTGGCAGAAGCGGCAGCCCAGGTTGCAGCCCGCGGTGCCGAAGCTGAGCACGCTGGAGCCGGGGTAGAAGTGGTTCAGCGGCTTCTTCTCGATAGGGTCGATGCAGAAGCCTGTCGCCTTGCCGTAGCTGGTGGAGTAGATGCGCTCGCCGATGCGCTGCCGCACGAAACAGAAGCCGCGCTGGCCATCGTGCAGGCGGCAGTAGCGCGGGCACAGGTCGCACTGGATGCGCCCGTCGTCGAGCGTGTGCTCCCAGCGGCCGGGCTCGTAGCCCGGAGCCGTGGGGTCGATGTGTTCCTCCCTCATGGTCCGGACAATGTAACCATCCGGAATGATGTCGCTAGTCGCCGCGCGCCGCGGCGTTGTAGACGCCCTTCGCCATCAGGCTCGTCTCCGCTTCGGCCCGCGCGCTGTACACCTTGCGGCGGACATCGCGGACGGCCGCGTCGTCCGGCGCGGCGAGCCCTGCGGTCTCGGCCAGGTGACACGCCAGCCGGTGCTGGCCCGCTGCGGAGAGCTCCTGGGCGCGGTCCGCCAGCCGCGCTGTTCCGCCCGAGAGCGCTGCCAGCTCGCGTGCCAGCTCGACTTCGCGCGCCGGCTTGAGGTGCGCCGGATTGCCGTCGTACCAGCCGCCGTACAAGCGCCACAGGTTCCGCACGATGAACTCCGGCTCGTCGTACACCGGGCGGAGGTAGGGGCGGGTCAAGAGCCGTTCCGGCGCCTTGACCTCGTGCAGGATGTCGTTCAGGCGCGCGCCCTGGTTCATCAGCTCGAGCGTGCGGTCGTGCAGGAGCTCGAGCAGCTCCGCCGTCTCGGAAAGCGCCTGGCGGATGCGGTCGGCACCGACGATGGGTGGACCATGGCCGGGGAACATCGTCTCGGCGCCGAGCGCCGACATCGTTCGCAGGGCGAGCGCCCAGTCGCGCGGATAGCGCTGCACCTTCTGCGGATTGCCGCAATTCGGCGATGCCCAGATAAACAGATCACCCGGACACAGCACCTTCCGCCCCGGCATCCACACCCAGGTGTGATCGTCGGTCTCGCCGCGCGCGTGATGAAGCTCGAAGCGCTCGCCGCCCACCTCGACGGACAGCTCGCGCTGGTACGTCACGTCCGGCATGCGGTAGTCCGTCGGCCACTTCGTGGCCATGCCGAACTGCCGCGCATTGATGTGCTCGTTGTAGCCGGCGGTCCTGCGGTAGCGCTCGAAGCGATCGGGCACGGCTTCGTGCGCGATCACTTCGGGCAACCGCTCGCCTCGCTCGCGCGCCTCGCTTTCGAAGGGATCGAGACCGAAGGCGTGATCCACATGGCCGTGCGTGTAGACCGCCGTGTGCACCGGCGCCTTCGACCACTCGCGGATGTTCGTGTGATTGTTGGCGGCGAGGAAGAAGCTGCCCGTGTCGATGAGCACGAGCCCTCTGCCGGTCTCGACCGCGGTCACGTTGGCGAAGCTCGACAGGAAAGCCAGCCCCGGCGCAAATTCCTCGAGCCCGAGCAGCACCGTGAACGGGTGTAGCCCCTCGGTGCTGTCGTCACCGGTCCAGAGCCGTTCGGCGAGTTCGCTGACCTTGCCCATCCTGGGCCCCCTTCCTAGAGCTTCGTCTTGTCGATTCCCTCTGCTTCGAGCACCGAATCCTGCACCTTGCACAGCTCCTCGATGCCTTCCAGGGCCAGGTCGGTCATCGCATCGATGTCGGACCGGGGCACGGCTTCGCCTTCGGCGGTTCCCTGGATCTCGACGATACCGCCGCGCGCCGTGGCGACTACGTTCAGATCGACGCGCGCGGTGCTGTCCTCGGCATAGCAGAGGTCGAGAGCGTACGCGTCGTCGACGTGTCCGACGCTCACGGCAGCGACCTGGTCGCGCATCACTGCGCGGTCGAGGCGCCGCTGGCGGCGGATCTCGTTCAGGGCGAGCGCTAGAGCGATCCAGCCGCCGGTGACCGAGGCGGTGCGGGTGCCGCCGTCGGCCTCCAGCACATCGCAGTCGATGACGATGCTGCGCTCGCCGAGCTTGTCGAGGTCGACCGCCGCGCGCAGGGAGCGCCCGATGAGCCGCTGGATCTCCCGCGCCCGACCACCGAGCGGCTTGTTGCGACCGTCGCGGCTCTCGCGGCGCTTGGGGTTGGCGCGCGGGTGCATCTGGTATTCCGCAGTGACCCAGCCGCGCCCCTTGCCCTTGAGGAACTCGGGGACGGAGTCGTCGATCGAGGCGGTGCACAGAACCACCGTGCCGCCGGCACGATACAGCACCGAGCCTTCACTCAGCCGGTGGAAGCCCGGCGTGACTTCCACCGGGCGGATGATCCTGAGGTCGCGTCCTCCGCGCTTGTCCTTGGCCATAGCCCCCGGCCCATAACACGAAGCGTGCCCGACGGCTGCAACCGGCGGCGAGGTTCTACTGCTTGCGCCGATGCGGGTCGGGAATCAATATCGAGGAGGTGGCCACGACCGAGAGCGAGAGCGAGCACCCGGCGCCCGCGGTCCCTCCACTGAAGCTCTCCGAGGTGTTCGAGAGCCTGCAGGGCGAGGGGCCGAGCGCGGGCGAACCGTGCGTCTTCGTCAGGCTCGCCACGTGCAATCTGCGCTGCAGCTGGTGCGATACCCGGTACACCTGGGACTGGCAGAGCTACGACTACGATACCGAGGTGAAGCTGGAGAGCGTGAGCGAAGTGTCGGCGCGGCTTTCGTCGGCGCGCACGCGCCGCCTCGTGCTCACTGGTGGCGAGCCGCTGCTGCAGCAACCCGCGTTGCTCGAGCTTCTGTCGCACATGCCGGGGACCGTCTTCGTGGAGGTCGAGACGAACGGGACGCTCGCGCCGCGTCCCGAGCTGATCGAGCGCGTGGATCAATGGAACGTCTCGCCCAAGCTCTCGAACGGAGGCGACGTGGAACGCCTGCGGATCAAGCCGGCGGCGCTCCGGGTCCTGCGCGACACCGGCCGCGCGTGGCTCAAGCTGGTCATCCGCGGCGAGCAGGACCTCGGCGAGGCCGAAGCAGTGGTGGGTCTGAGCGGGTGGCCACGGGAACGAGTGATGCTGATGCCCCAGGCACAGAACCGACAGGAGCTCGGAGAGCGCTCGCCGGACGTGGCGGCGGCCTGCGTGGCGACGGGCTATCGCTTCTCGCCGCGCCTGCACCTCGAGCTGTACGACGGCCGGCGCGGAACCTAGCGCTGGGCGCCCAGCTTGCCGCGCGGACCGCGCCGCGAGAGCCACTCGACGATGAAGACGGCGACGAAGCCGAGCGCCACGGCGATCCACAAGAGCGCGCGCGCTTCGCCGGGGCGACCCGCCTGCTCCGCGCTGAAGATGGCGAGCGACAGCGTCTGGGTCTTGCCCGGGATGTTGCCGGCCACGATCACGGTCGCACCGAACTCGCCGAGCGCGCGCGAAAATCCGAGGATCAGCCCGGCAAGCAGGCCGCGCGCAGCGAGCGGCAGCGTGATGCGCACGAAGGTCTCCCCGGCGCCGAAGCCGAGCGTGCGCGCCATGCTCTCGAGCCGCGGATCGACCCCCTCGAACGCGACCCGCGCCGTACGCACGACCAGTGGCCATGCCATCACCGACGACGCGATGACCGCGCCCTTCCAGGTGAGCAGAAGATCCAGGTCGAAGCCCAGCGTCTGCACGCCGAGCGGGCCGTCTACGGCCAGCGTGCTGAGCAGCAGATAGCCGACGGCCGTCGGCGGCAGCACTAGTGGCAGCGCGACGAGTGTCTCCACGACGCTCTTTCCGAAGAAGCTGCGCCGCGCGAGCAGGTACGCGACCAGCACTGCGGGCACGGCGATCAGCAGAATCGCGCTGGAAGCGATCTGCAGGGTCAGAAGCAGCGTCGTGCCGGGATCCGCCATGTCGAGCAGCTACGCCTCCTGCCTACCCCGCCGTTATCCAGTCCCGGTCCGCTACTTCTCCGCTACCGGGTGCAGCATGCCGAAACCCCAGCGCTTGTATACGGCCGCGGCGTCCGGGGTCTCCAGATAGGCGAGCAGCGCCTTGGCTTCGCCCGGGTGCGGCCGACCGCCGATCTGCGCTACCGGGTAGCGGATAGGCGGCCCCTGGTCGACGGGCACCCGGTACAGCGCCTTGACGCCCTGGCTCTGCACCAGGTCGGACGAATACACGATGCCGAGCCGGCGCGGGTCGGCGGCGACCGCAGCCAGCGCCGCGCGCACGTCGAGCGCCGGCACGAGCTTCGGCTTGACCGCATCCCACAGCGTGCCGCCCTGATAGCGGATGCCCTCGAGGTAGTGCTTCGCGTAGCGGCCCGCCGGGACCGCATCGGGCTGGGCCAGCACCAGATGCTCGTAGCGCGCCGTCGCCAGATCGACGGGCTTGCCGATCTTCACCTTGCTTTCCCTGCGTGCCACCACGACCAGCGCGTTGGTCAGGAGCGAGCGGCGGGAGCCAGGAACGAGCAGCTGCTTCTTTTCGAGGTAATCCATCCACTTCTCGTCTGCCGAGAAGTAGACGTCCGCACCCCGCGAGCTGGCAATCTGTCGAGCCAGCGCGTTCGAGCCGGCGAAGTTCAGCTCGACGGCCACGTCGGGATGCTCCGCCTGGTAGCGCCTGGCCAGCTCGTGCATCGCGTCCTGCAGGCTCGCAGCGGCAAACAGACGGAGCTCCGTCTTGTCGTGGCGGTGGCAGCCCGGGGCAGCGCACAGCAGCGGCGCCAGCACAAGCAGGCACCAGAGACGCCGTAGGAAGACTCTCATGTCGGCCGATCGTGGCACATCCCGCTCGGCTCCTGGCCGAGGCCGCAGCGACTGCCGTAGGGCTGCACCCACCCGCCGGCTGGACGGCCTGTTCAGGCGGGGCCGGCTCGCGTAGTCTCGACGGCATGTGGGAAGCGATGGTGCGCGCGGGGGCAGTGGCGCTGGCTTGCCTGGGGCTGGCGGCGGGCTGCTCGTCCGGCAAGAGCACGAGCAGCGCGAGCGGCGGCTACTGCGAAAAGCAGCCTGCTGGCGACAGCTACAACGACAAGCTCGGCTGCGACCAGCGCTGCCCCGGCGACAAGGGCTGCGCGAAGAGCAGCGACCCGACCTTCTATGCGGGCGCCGCCATCGAGGACATCACGCCCAAGGTCGACTACGTCGTGGCCTGGGCCCCGGGGCGCGAGAACGAGAACTCGTTCAACCCACAGCTCGGCGACAAGTGCGTCGAGAAGGCGACCTGCGACCTCTCGAATCCCGCAAGCTGCCCTGCGGTGGATCCCACGCAGTGCACGTGGATGGCCGGGTTCGGGATCGGTCGCCCCGCCGAGGGCGTCGCGGACCAGACCAACGTGCGCTGCATCGTGATGAAGCAGGGCAACACCAAGCTCGGCATGTGCTCGGTGGACGCGATCGGCTGGTTCTACAACGAGGTCCAGCGCACGCGCGATCTGATCCAGCAGAAGTACCCGGATCTCGATCTCGACTACCTCGCGGTGGCCGCCGAGCACGATCACGAGACCCAGGACGTGATGGGCCAGTGGGGTCCGGTCGATGGGCAGAGCGGCGTCAAGAAGGACTACAACGCCATGATCCGCGAGAAGACCGCGGCAGCGCTGGACAAGGCGGACAAGGCGCTAGAGCCGGTGCACCTCGAGTTCGGCGCCAGCACCGTGGACGGCCACATCAAGGAGACGGACCCGGCAGGCAACAAGACCGCGGCGTTCGTCAGCGACGTGCGCGATCCGGTGGTCCTCGACAACCAGCTGAGGACGATCCGCTTCGTTTCCACCAAGGACAGCTCCACCGTCGCTACGATGATCAACTGGTGCAGCCACCCGGAGTTCTCCGACGACAAGAACATGATGATCACGGCCGACTACGTGCACACGCTGCGCGAAGGCGTGGAAAAGGGCCTCGACATCAAGGACTCGTCCGGCAAGCAGATCTACAAAGCGGATGGCGTCGGCGGGATCGCCGTCTTCTTCAACGGCGCGCTGGGCGGCCAGGTCGGCCCCGGCGAGGTGCAGCACGTCGACTGGGAAGGCAACCCGGTGCCCGAAGGCATCCAGCGGGCGTACAACGACGGACAGCTACTGGCGGCGTATGCGCTCGAATCACTGCACAAGGGCGTGGACGCGCGCGAGACGGCCGCACTCGGTTTCAGGTCGCGCGAGATCTATCTCACCGTGAAGAACGCCGCGTTCCACATCGCGATCGCCCAGCAGCTGTTCGACCGCGACGGCGAGCTCTACGACAAGACGGTGCCGCTCGGCGAAGGCAACGAGCCCCAGATCCGCTCACAGATCTTCGTGCTCGACGTCGGGCCAGCCGAGCTGGTCAGCGTCCCGGGCGAGTTGGATGCCGAGCTGCTGCTCGCCACGCGCGATGGCACCACGTCGCTCGACAAGCCGTACCCGTTCACGCCGGAGCCGTACCACGTGCTCAACGACCCGCAGCACAACCCCCAGTGCGGCCAGGACGGCCACTCGCGCTGCGACGACGGCCCACCGGACATCTCCAGGATGGACCGCAGCAAGGTCATCGACCTCGCCCGCGATCCGGACGCCAAGTACCGCTGGGTGATCGGCCTCGGGCAGGACGAGCTCGGCTACGTGGTTCCGGAATACGACTACAAGCTCGACCCGCAGGACCCGTACTTCAGCGAGGCCTCACCGGGTGATCACTACGAAGAGACCAACTCGGTCGGGCCCAACGTGCAGCACGACACGGTCGACCCGATCCTGCAGCTACTGCGCTCGCCACCGGTGATCCAGCGCGAGCCGCTGTAGCCCGGAACCCGAGCCCGTTCTGGAACGGCTAGCGGATGTCGCCCCACACGGTCAACGCGCTGGCCGTGTCGACGTTGATGCGCGCCGGCTCGCGCGGCGTGCGCACCACGGTCGCCGCCGTCTCCGCGTCGAACGTCCATTGCCAGGCGGAGCGGGCAGCGATCGGTTCGGCATCGAGCACGTCGTTGACGCAGGCGGGGTCGATGTCGAGCCGGCACAGGCTCGGCGTCCGGCCGAGCCTCCCCTGGAGCCGCCACGAGCCGAAGCGCGTCGAGTAGTGCTCGCCGAGCGTGGCGATCAGCGGGCGGCCCACCACCGGCAGCACCCCCGACGCGCCGGCATACAGGTCGATTCCGCTGACGTGCTCGGGCAGGTCGAGTCCCAGCGCATCGAGCACCGTGCGTGCGATATCGACCGCTGTGGCCGGCACCTGCGTCCGCTTGCCAGCCCGCGCGTTGCCGGGGAACTTGACGATCAGCGGCAGCAGCAGACGGCCCTCGGTGAGGGAACCGGCGGGCTGGAACGGTATCCTGGGCGGCGCCCCGGCGCCGACGTCGCCAACGAACATGAACAGCGTTCGATCCCACGCGCCCTTGTTCTTCAGAACCGCCACGAGCTTCATGAGCGCCGCGTTCTGCTTCAGCATGGCCGCCTTCTCGGCGGCGCGAAGCCGGGACCAGTCGTCGTCGGTCAACCGGCGCCGTCGCCGGCTGCGACGCGCGCGGATCTTCGCGAGAATGATGCCGGCCCGCCGCGCATCCAGCACACCGCCGTACTCCGGGGGTGGCAATTTCGTCATCTCGTCGCGTGTCAGGTCCCAGGGCGGGTGCATGCCGCGGGTGTGGATCACCACGAGCCTCAGCGCGGGCTCCTCTGACAGCTCGTGATCGAGCCAGTCCGCCGCCTCGGTGATCGGCGCGGATGCGGGCAGATCCTTCACCGGCGAGAAGCTCTTGAACCGGTCCCAACCGCGATCGAAACCGAACGCCGGAAACGTCGTCGGCACACCGGTGAACATGGCGGTGCGACCGCTCGCTTCCTTGACGATCGAGTTGATGGTGCGCACCGAGGCCGGCAGGCGCGCGGCGTGGTCCTCCAGCGAATGCGCGCGCGGGGGGAGCCCGCTGAGCATCGAAGCGACCACGCCCGCGGGTACGGTCGTCGGAGCGCGGTAGTGGTCGAACGCGACGCCTTGCCGCGTCAGCTCGCCGAGAGCGCTCAGCTCGCCGATGGGTCCCCAGGGCGGAATGCCGTTGCGATCGAGCCCTGAAGCGATGACGAGAACAACCGTGTCGGTGTGCGGCGTCCGTCCAGGCGCCGGCCCGGCATGGACGATCGCGGGCTCGCCGAACACGATGCGGCCACCGCGCGTGGCGTCAAGAGCCCGGAGCTCCAGGGCGACCAGCTTGCCAGCGAAGCGGCCCAGATCGAGATCGAGCGGCGTCCACGTCGCACCGCTGCCACCGGTCACCTTGCGTTGCTTCAGCGTCACCGGCGGCTGCCCGTCCGCCACCACCCGCACCTCGGCCTGGCCCTTGCCGGAACCCCAGAAACCCAGACTGACGCGCAGCTTCGCATCCGGCGCGACCCGCATCGGGCAGCGCACGGTGCTGGGCGCGCGCAGCACGATCGAACGCTTGGGCCGACCGTCGAGCACCTCGTCGGCCACGATGTCCTTCAACGTCGGGGCCGCATAGGTCGCCGACAGGTCATCCTCCAGGCCGACGCGCAACCAGTCGATCTCGGCGTACGGCTCGCGCTTCGAGCCCTGGGGAAGCCGTCGTGCGCCCCAGAAGCGCAGGAGCAGGGTGTGCCGCCCCGGCGCCAGCTTGTGCCGTCGCACCGGCAGGGTCACGACGCGGGTCTCGTCGGGGCCCAGGCGCGCCGACCCCGCATTCTTGTTGTCGATGTAGGTGCTGAGTCGTGACGCGATGCCGGTGTGCAGGCGCAGACCAACGAAGACCGATTCCTCCGGCTCGTCGAGCCAGAACTCGTAGCTGATCCGCTTGGTGAAGACGCGGGCGAAGCTCGCGCCCTCGCGATCGACGTAGCTCACGTCATCGAAGGGCCCGATCGAGAAGCCCCGGCGCGAACGTGCCGCGCTGTTCCCGAGATCGATCGAGAGCCCGCGATGGTAGATGGAGCACGCCGACAGGTGCGCCACCAGATCGTAGAACGGCGGTGGGTTCCGGGGCGCGCCGGCGGTGTTCGCACCGGGCGGGGGCGGCTTGGAGCGGGCCGACGACGACGCGGCCGGCTGGTGGCCGCTGTCGTGATCGTTGCACGAGCAGCCGGCACACGGGAGCACCAGGAGCAAAGCGACGATGAGCGACCAGACCCGGGACATGGCGGAAAGGAGCGGCGGCAGCCGGCTCAGCGGCGGGGTCTAGCGCGGATCGCCGTCCGGCGCAGTGGTCGGGCGGCTATTTCCACGCCTTGGCGAGGGGCAGACGCGCCCTACGTCCCTGCGCGACAGTCACGTGATCCACCCGCTCCTGTCCATCCTGCTTCGTCTTGACCTCGTGGTCCCCCGGAGCGAGCGGGATCCGCCTGAGAGGGCCATGCCCGACGAAGACACCGTCGACGTAGATCACCTGGCGCCCGCCGGTCTCGACCTCGAGCAGGCCCTTGTCCTTGGCGATCGGAACACCCGGAGGCAGCGGCATGTCCTCGACGTTCACGCTGACTGGCGGCGGGGACGCCTTGTGCACCGCGGCGGCGCTGCCCGGCGAGGGCGCAACCTGCGCCGCCGACGGGGCAACCTTCGCCGCCGGCACGCTGGCCGCGTTCCGGGCCGGGGCGGTGATCAAGCGCACCGCGCCGAACGACACTACACCGGCCGCTGCGGCGATCAGCGCCATGCGCAATGCGCCGAGCGGACGTTCCGCAGCGGGCGTGGTCTGCGCGGCCGGACCGGGCGTCATCTCGCCTTCGGGCTCGAGCTCGGGCTCCACCCGCGCGCCGCGCGCTTCGGCTTCCGCGGCGTGATCGGAATCCAGCTTCTCGCGGCGCGGCTCCGCTTCGTCCCGACGGGCGGCGCGGGACGGGAACTCGATTCTTCTTTCTGGGCGGCAATGGTGCGGGGATGACTTCCGCCCCGGGGGCCTCCGCCGGGGCGTGGTCGACTTCGGCGTCCGCGCGCTCTTCATCGGCGCGCTCTTCATCGGCGCGCGGCTCGTCGGCACCGCTCTCGCTGCGGGCAGGCTCTTCGTCCGCTTCCGCGGCGGCCTGCGCCGGCGGGCTCTGCTCGTCGTCGGCATCCTCCGCGGCTAGAGCCTCGGCGCGGGGCCGCGGTGGCATCACGACCTTCCGCACGACGATCGGCGCATCCGGCGGCGGCTTCGCACGGCTGCGCGCGGCCCCTGTCGCGACCGACGCTTCCGCGGCGGGCTCGTCATCGCCCGCGCCGGCGTCCGCGCCGGCGCTCTGCATCCCCGCCGGAGCCTCGTCCTCCATCGACGCATCGACTGGTGCCGGCGAGCGGGTGTCGCTATCGCGCTCGACCTCGGCAACCTCGCCGACCACCGCCGCGCCGAGATCGGGCGCGGACTCCTCGAGATCGCCCTCGACAGGTCCGGATGGCGAGGGCACCGGCGACGGCGCTGCGTCCCAGCCGTCGTCCACTGTTTCGGGCACCATCACCGGCGGCAGGCGCCCCTCCGACTCGGGGGCGCTCTCCCCGGCTGCCGGCGGCAGGGGAGACAACTGGAAGCTGAACATGGGGGTCTCCTCGTGCGAAGCGTCCGGATCGAAGGCCGCAACCGCCAGATGGGGCGGCGGCGGCGTGGGCTCGGCGTGCAGTGCGGCCTCGACGTGGGGTCCACCCACGGGGGCAGGCGGAGCAGTCTGCGTGTCGAGCTCGTGTCCACCGGACTGCACGACGCGGCGCACGGCCGCATGCCGCGCCACGTCCGACAGCACTCCCTCGAGCAGCCGCGCCGAGGCCTCGCCGCGGAGCAGCATCTCGCGGGGCGACGCGCCGTCGATGAGACGCTGCAGCAGGCTCTGCGCCGGCTCCGGTGTGCCGGCCAGATAGCCCGCCATGGCTGGCGCGTCGATCTCGACGCGCTCCACATCCAGCAGCGCCTCGGCACCGAGAAGCTCCTGCGCGGCGCGCGCACGCCCGATCGGACCGGCCAGCACCTGCTCGAGCGTGCCCTCGAAATCCGCGCGGGCCTTGTCGGTGGCCGGCGCCACCACGAAGCGGCCGGCACTGACCCCGAGCAGCGCCGCGATCGCAACTTCTCCGCGCTCGAAGCTGCCGTCGCTGGCCGTGCGCGTCGCGCAGCAGAGCCGCCCGTTCCGCACCTCGATCTCGTACAGATACGCCGCGTCGCGGACGCTCACGCGCACGTTCTTCCCGATCCGGCACGCGAGCTCGAGCACCAGGCGCGGCGTCAGACCGTCCAGGCGCCCGCGCACTTCCCCACCCGCCGCCATCCGCTGCTCGACGCGGGCGCGCGGACCGAGCACCTCCCGCACGCGCTGGACCACCTGGGACGCTGTGGCCTCCTTGCGCAGATAGGCGTCCGCATCCGCGCCGAGCTCCCGTACGCGCTGCAGCAGATCCTCCTTCCAGGAAAGCAGGATCACCGGAATGTCGCGCACTGCGACGTCGCGTTTCAGTTCGTGGCACAGGGCGAAACCGTCGAGCCCCGGCATCAGCACATCGCTGATCACCGCGTCGGGCCAGCCGTCACGCGCCAGCGCGAGCGCGCTCTTGCCATCGTGGGCTTCCAGCACCTCGGCGCCCGCGGCCCTGAGCAGACCGCTCATGAACCACACCACCGCCGGATCGTCGTCCGCCACGACGAAACGCCGCCCCTTGAGCGACACGCTGGACAGGTCCTGCCCGCCGCGACCGGTGCGCTCTTCGTCGCGGCGCTCCACGCTGGACCACGCCGCGACCGGGATGGCGCCCTCGGGCCCGCCCGGATCGAAGCGCACTAGACCGCGCGAACGCAGCGTTACCAGCTCCCGGACCCTCGCCACCGCTCCCCACACGGCAGCCAGCACATCCGTGCCTTCTCCCAGCGGCACGCCTCGTCCCCGCCCGCCGGGCTCCACTGCGTCGATCAGTCCGCGGCGCACCTCGGAGGCGATGCGTTCGGCCAGCGCGTCGACGCTCACTTCGCCGATGGGCTCACGTACGGAACGCCCCAGCGCGCTCTGCCGGCTCACCTCCAGCACCGTGCGCCGCAGCGTGTCCGGGCTCGCCGGCTTGGGAAGCACCCGCGTGGCGCCGAGCCCCACGTAGGCCGATGCCGACTCCGGATGCTCGAAGCTGCCGGTGACGACGAGCGGGACCGGCTCCACCAGCGGGTCGTGAACCAGCGTCTCGACCAGCTCGCGGGCGCCCCGGTGATCGCTGTCGACGACGATCACATCCGGCCCCAGCACCCTCGCTAGCTGGCGTGCCTGGGACGGGTCCTCGGTCTGCTCGGTCTCGAGCTCGTCGCGGTCGTTGTCCTGCTCGAGGGCCTTGGCCAGCGACGCGCCGCCGAACACCAACACGCTGAGAGGCCAGGTGCGTTCGGCGCTGCCCGACACAGCCGTCTCGGTGGTGGACGCCGGCGGCCGCACCGTGACCGGAGCCCCCCACGCCAGCGACGGCAGCAGATCGAAGACGCGCGACACTTCCGCCAGCTCGGCGGCGCCGGTCGCGCCGCCCCGGAGCGAACGCTGCAAGGCCTGTTCCGCACCGGATAGCGACTCGGCCACGCTGTCGAAGCCGAGGACATGTGCCGCCGCCCCCATGGCGTGGATGCGCCGCTGCAGGTTGTTGCGCCGCGAAAGGGAACGCGGCTCCTCTTCCAGCGCCGCCAGCGCGCCCCGCAGGGCGTCCAGACGCCGCCCGAGGTTCGCGACAAAATCGGCGCGCGCCCCCGCGGTGCGGGCACGCTCTTCGTGTGCCTCCTGCGCCTCGATCATCAGGCCGGCCCTATCACAAACATCTCGAATGGCAGAGTTTTCGGGGATTGCCCGGCCCGCCGTTCGGAGAGGATATGCCACGCGCAGGAGGATTGCGCCGGTCGGCAGAGCGCCGCTCCCCGCACGCCGCTCGAAACGCCCCTATTCCGCGGCCAGCAGCTCCCGCACTGCGGCAGCCGCCTCGTCGGTGCCCAGCGTGCCGCCGATATCGCGGGTGCAGCGCCCGGCCTCGAGCGCCTGGGCCACCGCTCGCTCGATCCGCGGCTCCTCCTCCGTCCAGCCCAGATAGCTCAGCATCATGCCGACGGTGAGCAGGGCGGCGAAGGGGTTGGCGACGTTCTTGCCCGCAAGCGGCGGAGCCGAGCCGTGCACCGGCTCGAACAGCCCGACGCGCGAAGGCTCCGCCGGGTGCACGTTGGCGCTAGCGGCCATGCCGAGGCCCCCCTGCAGCCCCGCGCCGAGGTCGGTCACGATGTCGCCAAACAGGTTGTTGGTAACGATCACGTCGAACTGCGACGGGTCCTCGACGAGGTACAGGCACAGCGCGTCGATGAACACGTGCTTGGCCTCGATGCCCGGGTACTCACGGCGCACCTCGTCGAACACACGCAGCCACAGCTCGTGCGCGTGCCGCATGGCGTTCGACTTGTCCGCCATGTGCACGCGTTTCCTGCCGGTGAGCTTCGCGTACTGGAAAGCCGCGCGGATGATGCGCTCCACGCCTTTTCGCGTGTTGATGTCCTCGTTGATCGCCACCTCGTCCGGCGTGCCGCGCCGGAGCTGACCGCCGACACCCACGTAGATGCCCTCGGTGTTCTCGCGGAACACGACGAAGTTCACGTCCTTCATCGTGCGTCCCTTGAGCGGCACGAGCCGGTCAGCGAGCGCCCGGACCGGACGGATGTTGGCGTACAGATCGAAAGTGAAGCGCATGCCAAGCAGGATGTCGCGTGCATGCACCATATCGGGCACGCGAGGGTCGCCGAGCGCTCCCAGGAACACGGCGCTGCACTCGCGCCGGATCGCCACCTGGGTTTCCTTCGGCATCGTCGTGCCGTCACGCAGGTAGCGCTCGGCGCCCAGGTCGAGGTGCCACAGCTCGATCGGCAGCCCGCGCTCGCTCGCGTACCAGTCGAGCAGGCGCGTCGCCTCGCGGGTGACCTCGGGCCCAATGCCGTCCCCCCCGATGATCGCGATCTTCTTCTTCGTCATGCGGGCTACCGGTTCTAGCGGGACCTCGGGAAGGGGTCCAGGGGTCGTCGCGCTCAGCGCGCGGACACGGAATCGAGCGCCATCCGTATCAGAGCGGCCATCTGGGCCGGATCGGCCTCGTCGATGTCGCCCAGTAGCACCCCGGCGTCGATCACCGGCACGCCCGCCACCGAGCATGCCGCCTCCAGCGCGGAGGCCTCGGCGGATTCCAGACGTACCGCGATAGCGCTACCCGCCAGGGTGAGCGGCCACACGGGCGAATACGCATCGATGGTCGGCAGGCCGACGATCTCCAGCTCCTCGCCCTCGGCGAGCCGGAGCGTCGCCATCAGGTACGGAACCGGTGCCGCCGGAACCGATTCCGCGGGCGCGACGGCGTCGTGGATGCGTCGCACCGAGTGCATCACGGTCGAAAGCCGTCGCGGCGCCGCGGCGACAAGCACCCGCGCCGCGCCCGCGAAGCCCTCGTGCTGCAGGCGCTTCGCGAGAGCCCCGAGCACCGTCATCTGCTCCGGATCGGCGAGCTCGACCCGCTCGGCTCCCTTGGCGATGCGCCGCACGACGCCGGCTTCGATCATCCTGCCCACGGCCTCGATGATCTCGAGATCGCCAAACGGCACATCGTCGAGCAGCTCGTCGACCGTACACGGCACCCCCAGAACCTCGGACACCCGGCGATCGAGCTCGGGCGCCTCCTCCGGAGCCGCCGCGATCGCCAGCAGTGCGTCCTCGTCGGCAGCCAGCCTCGAGCGTCGCTGCTTCACTTCGTCGATGCGCCGCATCCCCTCCATGAGCAACATGCTGGTGCTTGTCTGGATACGTCGAAGCGGCGTTCCGCTGCCGCCGGCGAAGGCGAACGCGCCCTCGGTCTCGCCCAACAGCCGGAACAGGGCTTTCTCTGCCTCCAGTCTCCGGTACACCGCGTCGACCACCTCGCCCTCGACCAGGCGCACCTCGCCGGCACCTGACGGCGTCGTGATGCTCAGCGCCCCGCTGCGGCGATTCATGCTCAGGAGTTGCAGCAGATCCACCGGGCTGACCTGTCGGAGGTCCCCGCGGAAGTCACCCCGGTCGGCCGCAACGGGAGCCGAGTGCAAGGGCAACGCATACATCCGCCGCGCGATCAGATCGGCGTCCCCGCGTGGCAGCTGGTGCGACGGGAGCGCGTCGGCTCCTGCCGGCTCTACCAGCACGAAGTGCGGCACTTCCGCCAGTTCTCGATCGGCCTTGAACCGGCCGATCACCGCGTCGACGTCGTCCAGCGCGGACGACAGCAGTACGGCGTCCGGTCGATTGTTGCGCGCCCGATCCAGCGCGCCGTCGGCCGCGTCGGCTAGAGCGACCGTGAGGCCGCGCGAGCGCAGCTCCGACGCGAGCGCGCCCAGAGCGTCCACGTCGGGTTCGACCAGCAGGACGGAGCGCGACATCAGTCCGAAAGCCTCATACCAACAGCGTCGCCAAGACGCCGGATGACAAGATCGGCAAACAGCGGATCGCTCGCGTGGACCGCACGGACCACGCTTCGGTCCACGCGCCCCAGAAGCGCGTAGACGCCATGCTCGGCAACGATGGTCAGTGCTTCGAGATCGTCGCAACCGGATACGCCGGTCAGGTCGACGGCGCGGAAGCCCAGCTCCTCGGAGTCACGTCCAAGCGCGGAACGCACCGCTGCGCCGATGCTGACGCCGGGCCGCTGGGTAGCCACGATGCGCGCGGCACCTCCGCGGAGCCCTTCGGACACCGCGCCCAGCGCCAACCCGATCAGGTCCATCGCCGGCAGCTCGATGCTGCGCGGGTGTCCGGCACCGTCCGGCTCGCCGACGTTCCAGAGCAGCGTGTCGAGGATTTCTCCGAGCGGCAGGCGATCGAGCGCTAGTCGGCGGACGACCGAATTCTGCGACACCTCCTGGCGGTGCTTGGCAACGCGAAGGAGATGGGACAGGTCGAGCCCGTCGTGCGGAAAGGTGGCGACACCGATGGTGGCGTCTAGACCCGCCGCGCCGCCGAGCCTCTGGCCACCCGGCCCCGAAAGCCGACGCATCACGCGGCGGCGGCAGGTGTGGGCGCCGATGCCGCCGGTTTCTGGCAAGAGCAGGTAGAATTCGTGCTCGTCGACGCGCGCCAGCACGTCCGTGTCGCGCACAGCGCCGAGCACGCGCTCGGCCACCTCGACGCTCTGGCCCGCGCTGCTGGAAGGAGGCGGCGCCGTCGGGGGCGTTCCGGTCATGGCCGCGGCGGCGTAGGCGGAGCTGTCGAAGCGCCGCGTGGGCGGCTCGTCCTCTGGCCCGGGGTCGATGCTGAGCGTAGCCAACGCGAAGCGCCGCCCGTGCCGCCTCGCCTTGTCGATCTCCCGCCCCGCCACATCCACGAAGTAGGCGAACGTGTAGGCGCTCGAGCTCGGGTCCTTCATCGCGCCGCGCGTCGACTGCTCGCGCTCGCCGAGCAGCGCGAGCGACGTCGCCGCCTGCGCCGCTACAAGGTCGACGAGCGGCAGGGGCCCCGCGCCCTCGCGGCGCACGCCACCGATCAGCAGCAGACCGCTCTGTTCCCTGAGCAGCGACAGGCGCACCACCTCGAGCCCGCGCTCCGTCGCGTAGCCAAGGAGCTCCATCTCGTCGCAGAAGCTGGGTGCGCCCGCGATATCCCCGCACGCTGCAGCGCGCATCAGCTGTCGCGAGCCCTCGCCTGCCGGCAGGTACACCAGGACTGGACTTGCGCCCGCGTCCTCTTCCAGCATCCGGGCGAGCTGCTCGGCTGCAGACCGCCGGTTAGGCGCCTCGGCGATGCCGGCGACGCGCGCCACCAGCGATACGCCGCGGCGCGATTCGGTCGCTTCGCGCTCCAGGCGCCGACGCTGCTCGCGTTCGGCGAGCCGCGCGCGCACGTCTCCGACCAGCGTCAAGAGCTCGTCGCCGGAGCTCGGCAACATCAAGAGCCCCGCACCGCCGAGCGCCACCGCCTGGGTACCGAGCTCCACCGCGTCGGAGCGCGCCAGGGCGTACACCGCTACGTTCGGCGCGACCGCGCGCAGGTGATGCACGATGGCCAGACCCGCATTGTTCCCGAGCGCCACGTCCACCAGCACGACGTCCGGCCCTTCGGCGACGGTGCGCGCCAGGCCTTCCGCCAGGTCGGTGGCCACCGCCAGCTCGTCGCCGCTGCCCGCCAGCGCGCGCTCCATCAGCTCGATCGTCTCGGCATCATCGAGGATCGCCAGAACAGAGACGCCGGGCACCGCGTCGTGGTCTCTCACGGCGCGGAAACCTCCCCGGCGAAGACGTGGCGCGCCGGCCCACGCAGCGTGACCTCGAGCGTTTCGGGCTCCACGGTGATCTCGAGCGCACCGCCGGGCAAGTAGACGCTCAGGGGCTCGTCGTAGGCGGCGCGCCCGGAGAGCGCGGCCGCCACCCCGGTGGCCGCAGCACCGGTGCCGCATGCCAGAGTGCGCCCGACGCCGCGTTCCCACACCACGAGGTCGAACGCGCCGCCGCCACGCGTCACCGCGAATTCCACGTTCGACCCGCCCGGCAGCTCGCTGGAAACCTGGGGACCGAGCCGGTCGATGGCGGCTTCATCGAAACCGGAATCGAAGACGATGGCGTGCGGATTGCCCACGGAGATACGCGAGAAGCGGACTTCGGCGCCGTCGAATAGCGTCGCGTGCTCACCGTCGACCCGTCCACGCCCCATGCCGACCTTCACCTGGGCCGTCGCGCCGTCGCGTTCCACCTCGCACAACAGCGGTCCGGCGTCCGTGTCGACGACGTAGCTGGTCCCAACCGACGAGTCCTTGCGGGCCAGATGTAGTGCGACACAGCGCAGTCCGTTGCCACACATCTCGGGGCGGCTGCCGTCGGCGTTGAGCACGACCATCCGGGCGCGGGCTTCCGCGCTGGTCGCGGGCGTCACCAGGAGCACGCCATCCGCACCGACACCGAAATGGCGATCACAGAGCCGCATCGCCTGCGACGGATTCGATCGCGGTCGCGGTGTCGGCTTCCACCACGATGAAGTCGTTTCCGAGACCCTCGTACTTGTCGAACACCAAGGCCGTCATCCGCCGCTAGCCTAGTCGCGACTCGACGGCGCGGAAACCAGCGGCGCCACGAGCCATTCAGTCGACACCCAACCGGGCGAGCAGCTCCGCCCGGCGCAGGCCCTGTACACTGACCAGCTTGTTGCGGCCGGTCGTCCCCGACACGATGTCGACCGCTTTCCGCCCCACACCGAGCCGGCGCGACAGCGTGGAGACAAGCTCCTTGTTCGCCTCGCCGTCGACCGGCGGTGCGGCAACCGCCACGTCGAGCGCGCCCTCGCGCACGCCGATGACCCGGCTCCGCGACGCGCGCGGCTTGACGTGGACGCGCAGGCGGAGCGCGCCGCCGCGTTCCTCGATCTGGAGCTCGGTCACGGCGCGATCCTAGCCCGGCGCGGGCCCGGAAGCAGGCACAAGACGCGGGGGGCCGGGCGCGGGCGCGCCGTGCTGGGCCACCGCGCCGCTCCCGGGGCGCGACAACGCCCGCGAAGGCTCCGGGCGGCGGCCCCCCTTCCAGTCCGCCCTGCGGCGTGTCATCCCTTGAGCACGACGATGCGACGACCCCTCCTTCTCGGCGGTTTCATGGCAACCGGCAAGTCGACCGTGGGGCGGCTCGTGGCCGAAGGCGAGGGCGTGCCGTTCGTCGATCTCGACGCGCTCGTGGAGCAGCGCGCCGGTGCGAGCGTTGCGCGTATCTTCCACGAACGGGGCGAGGCGGCATTCCGGGCGCTGGAGCGAGAAGAGCTCGGCCGGCTACTCGACGCGGGCCGCGCCGAGGTGGTCGCGCTGGGCGGTGGCGCGCTGTCGCGGCGTACGGCGAGGCTGGATGCGCTCGATCGCAGCGTCGTGGTGACGCTGGAGGCGCCCGTGGAGGAGATCCTGCGAAGGGCGCGACTCCACGGAGGGCGGCCACTGCTCGACGTGCCCGACCCAGCCGACCGCATCGCAGAGTTGCTCGAGCAGCGGCGCGTGGGCTATCTCGAAGCGCACGCGCGGGTTGCCACTGCCGGGGTCGAGCCTGCCCGGGTGGCGGACCGGGTGGCCGAGGTGTGGCGGCGGGATCCGCTGGCCGTGGCCGCGGGAGATCGCTCCTACGCGGTTGATTTCGGGCATGCCTGCGCGCCGGGCCGGGTCGCGGAGCTGGTGCGGGGCGCGTCGATGGCGCTCCTGATCACCGACTCCAACGTCGCCCCGCTGCACGCCGCGCCGGTCGAACAGGCTCTGGCGGCCGTGCTGCCGACGGTGGAGCGCGTCGTCCTCGACGCCGGCGAGCAGCACAAGAACGTCCAGGCCCTGCAGCGCATCTGGCAGGCAGCGCTCGGAGCTGGCGCGGATCGCAGCAGCGTCCTGGTCGCGGTTGGAGGAGGCGTGGTCAGCGATGTGGCCGGCTTCGCAGCGGCGACCTGGATGCGTGGCATCCGCTGGGTCGCGGCACCCACCACGCTGCTCGCGATGGTGGATGCCTCCGTGGGCGGCAAGACGGCTGTGGACCTCGACTCGGGAAAGAACCTGGTGGGCGCGTTCTGGCAGCCCTGCGGCGTCGTCTGCGACACGGCGACGCTCGCGACGGAGCCGGAGCGCGGCTACGTGGGCGCACTGGCCGAGGTCGTGAAGACCGCGCTGATCGGCGATCCGGAACTCTTCGCCATGCTGGAGGCGAACAGCGCGGCGGTGCGCGGACGCGATCAGGCCCTGCTCGCGCAGCTGGTCCGGCGCAGCGTCCGGGTGAAGGCCAGGATCGTGGGGCTGGACGAACGGGAGAGCGGACCCAGGGCGACGCTCAACCTCGGCCACACCGTCGGCCACGCGCTGGAAGCCGAGGGTGGCTACACGCGGCTCACGCACGGTGAAGCCGTGAGTCTGGGCCTGGTCGCAGCGCTGGCTATCGGCGAGGAGCTCGGACAGACCCCGGCCGCGCTGGTCGCGCGCACGGTGGAGCTTCTGCGGTCGCTCGGGCTGCCGGCCTCGCTTCGAGGCGAACCGCTTGCCGAGGCCGCCGAGCTCATCGGCTACGACAAGAAGCGCTCCGGAGACCAGCTGCGTTTCATCGCGGTGCGGGGCATGGGCCGGGTCGAAGCCGTCGAGCTGCCCGTGGCGGGGCTGCGGGAGCGGGTCCGTAGCCTCGGCTAGACGCCGTTGATACTGCGCGGGCCTTCAGTGGTAGTCGCCAGGGGCGCTCGATTGTTGGCGGGAGGGGGCTCCCCCCGATAGACTTCCATTCGAGAGTCGGGACGCCTCGTCGCTGTTCGGGGCCGCCCCCGGTTCGCTTTCGAGGTCATCATGCGTTGGCTGCCCCGACACTTCTTCACGGCTGCGATTCTGCTCGGAGCGGGTCTAGTTGCCGCCTCCGGCTGCGCGGACAACAAGACCGCGCTGTTCATCCGCGGCGTGGTTGCGCTGCAGTCCCCTGGCTGCGATGCGAAGGCCGATCCGTCCGCGACGATGCTCGGGGGTGGCGTTATGGACGTGGCACTCACTCGCGAGTACTGGGCAGCGCTTCTGGTCGGCAACCAGTTGACCGAGCGCGGCTCACGCGACCAGGTCCGCACGGAGACCGACCGCGTTTCGCTCACGGGAGCCGTGGTGGACGTGCAGAACTCGTCGGGCGGCACGCTGAGTGGCGGCAGCTACACGACCGACGCAACCGGCTTCGTCGATCCAGCTAGTGGCAACACGCCAAGCTACGGCGTCGTCTTCGTCCGCCTGGTTCCGAGCTCGGTATCGGTGTCAGCCGGCCAGCAGCTCACGGTGAAGGTCCACGTCTTCGGCGACACACTCGGCGGGCGCTACATCGAGTCGGGCGACTTGAGCTACCCGATCAGCGTCTGCAGCGGGTGTCTGGTGAGCTTCCCGTCGAACGCCTACGACCCGGCGAACCCGAGCGCGGGCTGCACGGGCGATCCGGGCAGTGCGACAGAACCCTGCTATCCTGGCCAGGACGAGCCCATCGATTGCCGGCTCTGCACCCAGAATCCGGCCTGCGTCCCGCCGGGCTGAGTGTTCGCCGGCGCGCGGGGGTCTCCCTGCACGCGGAGGCTTGCTGTAGTAGCGTAAGGTCTTGATGCCGCTTGCGCCGCGCGCCGTCGGGGGACTTGGCCGTAGGCTTTTCGCCGGCGCTGTCGCCGCGTTTCTGCTCGCGCTCCCGGCGTACGCCCACGCGGACCCACAGTGGAACGCGAGCCTGCTGACCGGCGTGTGCGGCACCGGCTCGCACGCCTACTGGCAGCACACCTGTTGGTTCAATGGGTTGCGTTCGGACGTGCTGTTCGGCCGCTCGCAGAACACGGACGTCGGCGTCGGGCCGTACCTGCATCTGACGACGGCGGGGTTCGAGGACGTGCGACTCGGTGGCGGCGTCACGACGCTACTGCCGGTGCATCCCTATTTCCCGCTTGGGCTCTCGGCTGGTGGCTACGCGCGGCACAGCGCAGCTGGTTGGGAGCCCGGCTTGTCCGGGTGGCTCTTCGTCGGCAGCAAGAGCTACAACTATCACTCGAGCTACATCATGACCGGCGGGCTCCTGGTCGGTCTGAACTACGGGCTCGGCCGCACCCGCGAGCGCACGATCGTCATCGCCGCGCAGATCGACGGGCTCGTGCTCGCGCTTCCCTTCATCATCGGATACGAGTGGCTGCGCGGCCCCCCGTCCGCCGACCACTGACGACGCAGCCGGAGCGTCAATGTTCCGGTGACGCGGGCTCGCCGTCGTGTGCCGGCTTTGCGTCGCCGGTCTCTTCGAGAACGTTGTCGATGCGCTCGAGCAGCGCAGTGAGCATCTCGCGGGAGCGCGCTTCGACGTGCCGGCGGCGTTCCCGTTCCTCTTCGAGATCGTGCGCGAGCGCGATCGCGGCAAGCAGCATCGCCTGCGGCGATATGGGACGCCCCGGCCCGGTCAGCGCGCGTAGGCGCGCGTCGACCAGATCGGCGAGACGACGCAGCTCCGCCTCTTCAGCGGAGGCGACCACGCGGTAGGTCTGTCCGCCAACCCGCAGTTCGACGGGAGAGCGATGCATGCGCGCCACGGTACCACCACGGGGCGTACATGGAAATGCCCCCGGCGCGGAGGGTGCTCGGCTTCGCGCGTTCGTAGGCGTCATGTCATCCGGTGTGCCGCGAAATCACTTCGAATGACGGCGCGCGTTGCACAGAGGGCGTCCCGCAGGCGGCGCGCGGTCGGCGCTGCTTGCTGTTGGTTTGCTCGCGTCTGGACTCACTCCAGTTGGGGCTTGACGTGGGTGGAAAGGTCGTGTCCCGACGCGCGGCCTCGACGTGTGGATCGACTTCCGGGGCGACGCGCTTGGTGGTCGTAGGCGACGAGCTCCGGCAGCTAGGTAGCTGTGGCCTATCGGAACACGCGCAGCACCAGGTCGCTCGCGAGCGCCGCATCCTCGGTGTGTGTCCACGGATGTTCGAGACGATAGCGGGCGATGCCTTCCAGCGCTGCGGTCACCGCGGCGAGACGGAGCTCGTCGGGTCGCGTCGAGACGACTGCATCTCGCAGTGCGTCCGAAAGCAGAGCGCGCAGCAGGTCGCGCAGCGGTTCGCCGGCACACGTGAGCACGGAGTGCGGCTGGCGCGACGGCGTTCGCAACAGGGCGCGCGCGACGAAGGGCTGGTCTTCGACAAACGCGGTCCAGGCGCCGAGCGCGGCGCGCAGGCGTTCGCGGGGCGTCCAGGCTTCTGTGAGGGATTGTTCGAGCTGTTCGCTGAGCAGCGCCGCGCCGCGCGCGGTCGCCTCCTGGATGGCCGCGTCGAAGTCATCGAAGTGTTCGTAGAACGTGTTTCGTCCGATGCGTGCTGCAGCGACGACGTGTGTGACGGTCGCGTGTTGGCCGTGGTCTGCCAAGGCCTGCGTCGTCGCCTGCAGCAGGCGTTCGTGCTGTCGGGCTCGGCGCGCCGGGCCCGGCAGGGTCCGGTCGTAGCGGCCTCGCGGCGGCGCCGGTTCGACACGGCGTGGCATAGAAACTTTAGTATATTATTATTCGGGGCTTTTTGCGTGGTCCTTTGGGGGCGCCATTTCCGGGCGGTTCCGGGGGCAGAACGCCGCCATAACAGGCGGGAATTATTAGCGAAGATATAAAAACTACTGCGTATTACTTCCGGGGTTTCACGTGCAACATGGTGCCGAGCGGGTCGGGGGATGGGCTTCCGGGGCTGCTGCCGGGCGATTGGAGCGTTGCGTCGCCGGCGGTGGGGGCTCGCTCGGGGCGCGATCCAGCGCCCGGCGAGGCCACCTCGCTCGGGGCGCGAGCCGGTCCGCGCGAGGGCGCGCAGCGCCGTCGGCGACGGCGCGGAGCGGTGCGCTGCGATGCGGCCTGGGGAGCAGGACGCGACCCGCCGCGGCCGCGGCGCTCACGGGCCAGCGCGCGTCTCGGCGGCTGGCCGCCAGTAGCGCGCCGCCGCAAGCCCGCCCTTGGCCCCTGCTTCGTGAACGTGCCCCCGGTAGTGCCGCCGCTGCTTGTCAGGCGGGTCGAGCCGGATGGGCGTGACGCGTCGGGGTCGCTGCGCGCTGTCTTCGCCCCGGTGTTTCCAGCTTGCGGCGGGGCGGACGGCGACCCAACGACCCGAAACGCGCGTGCCCTTGGGGCGTGTCGCAGGGCGAGCGTGGCTGTGTGTCCAACGTCCCTGCCCGTTATCGCCTGAACGCGGTCCCACTTGCCAGGAGTCGCCCGCAATCCTGTCGCTGACGCCGCGCCTGACTACTGCTACTTACGCTTCGTGGATCGGCCGATGCGCTCTTTGCTTCGAGGCAGGCTCGACGCGCTTGACGCCGCCGGGTCGCTACGCCGACCGGACGCCGAAGCGGGCTCGGGCCAGGCTAGCGGGCCAGCGGTTGTCGATCGCCGGCTGGACCTTTCGTCGAACGACTACCTCGGCCTGGGCCGGCGCAACGTTTCACGTGAAACCCTCGACGCCATCCGCCACGCGCCCCCGGGCGGCAGGGCCTCCCGCCTCATCTTCGGCACCCACGCCGCCCATCTCGAACTGGAACGCGAGCTCGCCAACTGGGTCCAACAGCCCGCCGCGCTACTGTTCAGCAGCGGATACGCCGCGAACGTTGGAACCCTGGCCGCACTCGCGGGGCCAGGCGACGTGGTCTTCTCAGACGCCCTGAACCACACGTCGAATCATCGATGGCTGCCGCCTCTCGGCAGCGGAGATCCGCGTCTACCCGCACGGCGACTTGCCCTCTCTCGAGCGCCAGCTCGCCACACACGTCGCCGGCCACCGTTGGATCGTGACGGAGAGCTACTTCAGCATGGACGGCGACACCCCGGACCTCGGGGCGCTGGCCGCCATCGGCGAGCGACACGGCGCCTCGCTCATCCTCGACGAAGCCCACGCCCTTGGGGTGTTCGGCCCCGCCGGCGCCGGTCTTGCGCGCGCCGCCGGCGTCAAGCCGGAACGTCCTGGTGGGGACGCTAGGCAAAGCCATCGGCGCACAGGGCGCGTTCGTCGCAGGGTCGCCGGAGCTGCGCGCCTACCTCTGGAACCGGGCCCGCAGCCTGGTCTTCTCTACCGCGCCTTCCCCGATACTGGCTGCTCTGACCCTCGAGCAGGTCCGTCGCACCCGCGCAGCGGCGTCGGAGCGGGCACGACTCCACGAAAGCTGCCGCCAGCTGCGGGAAACGCTGCACGCAGCTGGAGTCCCGGTACTGGTAGCCAGCCATGGCCCCATCGTTCCGGTCGTCCTGGGCACCAACGCTGCCGCTCTAGCGGCAGCCGAGGCCCTCGCGGAGCAGGGGATCCAGGCCCGCGCAATACGCCCTCCAACGGTCCCCGACGGAACCGCCCGCCTCCGCATCACCGTAGACGCCGCGCTGCAACCCGGGGACATCGCGTTGATCGCACAGGCCCTCGCGGCCGTAGCCGGGACCAGATGCTGCGGGTAGTCGTCCTGGGCACTGGCACGGGCGTCGGCAAGACCTTCGTGTGCACCGCCCTTCTCCGCGAGCTGGGCCACCGAGGCGTGAACACCGTGGGACTGAAGCCGATCGAAACTGGCCTCCGACCCCAGGGCGACAGCCCAACGCCGGACAGCGACTGCGCACGGCTCGAGAGCGCCGCCTCCGCCCCCGCCCCACACCCGCACCCGTTGTACAGCTTCCAGGATCCGATCTCGCCGCACCTCGCGGCGCGCCGCGCGAACACCGCCATCGACACAGCAGCAATCGCCAGGTGGATGCACGCCAATACAATACAATACACCACACCCGGGGTGGCCATCATCGAAACCGCCGGGGGCGCCTTGAGCCCCCTCGCACCCGGCATCACGAACCTCGACCTCGCCGCGGCGCTACAGCCGGCGCTGTTGCTGCTGGTTGCCCCCGACGCCCTGGGCGTCCTGCATGATCTCTCCGCGACGCTCGGCGTCCTGCGCGCATCAGCCCGCGCACCCGACTATGTACTGCTCAGCGCCTCGCGCGGCCAAGACGCGTCCACAGGTACCAACGCCGACGAGCTACGCCACCTGGGCATCGCCGACCCCATCGCGGTCCTTGCCCCCGGCGAACCCACCGGGCTCCAGCCACTCGTCGACGCCCTGGTCGCGGCGAGCGCCTGAGCGCCTCAGCCCCGCTTGGCCGGACCGCCCGCGATACGACCCGCCACAAGACGCACGCGCACCCCGGCAAGCCGCGCCGCGAGGTCGCTGGAGTGGCTCACAACGATGACGAGCACGCCGCGATCCCGCTCCTCAATCAACACCTGCTCTAGACGCTCGGCGCTGGCCGCATCCAGCCCCGCCCACGGCTCGTCCAGAAGCAGCACCGACGGGTCGTGCACCAACGCCCGCCCCAATGCCACCCGCTGACGCTGACCACGCGAGAGCGTCCCTACCGCTCGGTGCTCGAGCGCTTCGATAGCCACACGACCCGCAACGCGCTCCCAGGCCTGCTTGCCATCGACTCCGTAGAGCCTGCCGGCCAGCTCCACGTTCTGCCGTGCGGTCAGCTCCCGGTAGCAGTGGCTGTCGTGCGCGACCCAGCCCATGTGCGGGCGCACCTGCTCCACGTCTTCCCCCAACGGCGCATACACCACGCTCCCCGAAGTGGGCTGGAGCACCGTTCCGACCACCGCCAGCAGCGTGCTCTTCCCGGCACCATTCGGCCCCTCGAGGAAGCTGATCGTGCCCGCCTCGAAGCGCGTGCTGACGCCGCGAAGAGCGGGCGTGGCGCCGAACAGCCGGGTCACGCCCCGGACCTCGATCCGCTCTATGCGCCCGTTCAGTTCCACGCGCTCTGGATAGCACACCACGCCGGCCCGATGCCGCAGAGCCGGCTGGCCCGCAAGCCGAAACCGGACGCGCGCGCCCGTCACCGCGCGATCTGCCCCGCCGGCGAGGAGACACGCCCCGACGCCATGCTACGATGCCCACAATGTCCTCGTCTGCCGTCGCGGTCGACGCCGAACGCATCGAGCGCCTCGTCGAGCTCCGCCGCGCCGTGGAAGGCGCCCTCGAAGGCAAGCCCGACGCCGTCGAGCTGGCGTTGGTGGCACTCCTCGCCCGCGGCCACGTTCTGATCGAGGACGTCCCCGGCGTCGGCAAGACGACCCTCGCGCGGGGCCTTGCCAAGGCCGTCGGCGGCGAGATGCGGCGGGTGCAGTTCACGAGCGACCTGCTTCCAAGCGACGTGCTCGGAGTATCCGTCTACGACCAACGCACGGGCGATTTCGTGCTGCGGCACGGGCCCATCTTCAGCAACGTGCTGCTCGCCGACGAGATCAACCGCGCCAGCCCCCGCACGCAATCGGCCCTGCTCGAAGCGATGAACGACGGCCAGGTGTCCCTCGACGGCAAGACCATTCCACTCCCCGAGCCGTTCCTGGTGATCGCGACGCAGAATCCACAGGACTTCACCGGCACCTTTCCGCTCCCCGAGTCGCAACTCGATCGCTTCATGGTCCGCGTCCGCATCGGCTATCCCCCCGCCCACGTCGAGACGCGACTGATGCTGGAACCCGAGTCGGATCGCATCCAGCACGTACCCACCGTCCTCGACCCGCAGTCCCTCGTCGCGCTGCAGCGCAACGTCGATCGCGTCAACGTCGACGCTTCGCTCGGCACCTATCTGCAGGCGCTCATCTCGGCGACGCGGACAACTCCCGCACTGGCACTGGGCGCCTCGACGCGTGCGGGCATGAATCTATCGCGAGCGGCTCGCGCGCGCGCTCTCGTGCAGGGACGACGCTACTGCATCGCGGACGATATCCACGACCTCGCCGTGCCGCTCCTGGCGCACCGTGTGCGGCTCGCCGCACACGCCGAAGGCTACGTTCCGAGCCGTGAGGAAGCGGAAACCGCCGTGCGCGACATCGTGGCGCGCGTTCCGGTGCCGCTCTGAGAGCCGCGCCGTGCCCGCGGTCCGAATCGCCGTCCACCCGCGTCGCCAGAAATCCCTGGACCGCTCGCCCCCGCCCAGCAGCTGGTTCGGCCGAATCCGCCGCCGGCTGCGCCCACCGCGCAAGCTGAAGATCACGCGCGAGGGAAAGTACTTCATCGGTATCACCATCGGCGTCGGCTTCGCCGCTATCAACACCGGCAACAATCTTCTGTACCTGCTTCTGGGCATGCTGCTCTCGCTCATCGTCGTCTCCGGCGTGATGAGCGACCTGAGCTTGCGCAGCCTCACCGTCATCCGCCGCCTTCCCCCGCGCGCCCAGGTCAGCCGCCCGCACCTGGTCGAGATCGAGGTCTACAACCACAAGAAGCGCACCCCGTCGTACGCGATCGAGATCGAGGATCTGCGCGCGGGCCAGCCCGCGGACAAGCGCTGCTTCTTTCTGAAGATCAGCCCACGCTCGGCGCAGGTAGCTGCCTACAGACGCACGCCGGCCCGCCGCGGCCGCGACCGCCACATCGGATTCCGCATCGCCACGCGCTTCCCCTTCGGCTTGTTCGAGAAGTCGCGCGAGCTCGCAGCGGACGGCGACCTCGTCATCTACCCCGCCGTCGACCCGGTGCGCCTGCCTCCCGAACAGCCCGGTCTAAAGCTCGGCGGCGACGGCGCGCTCGGCCGCGGCCACGGCGACGAGATCGTCGGTGTGCGTCCGATGCGCGACGGCGACGACCCGCGCGACATCTACTGGCGCAAGAGCACCGTCGCCAACCAGTTCGTGCTCCGTGAGCGAGCCCGCGAAACCCGCCGCGATGTGATGTTCAGCATCGACAACCGCTACCCCGACAAGCAACCCGACGAGCGCTGGTCCGCACAGTTCGAACGCCGGATCCGCGACGTAGCGTCGCGCGCCGTCGCGCACCTGAAGCGCGGAGATGCCGTCACGCTCAGCGCCACTCGCGGCGAATCCGCCCGCGCGGACTCGACCGTCGGCGCCGACCCGCTGCTGAGGTTCCTGGCGCTGCTCCAGGCAGCTCCCTCGGACGGGGCCGCTACGCGCACCGACAACTCGAAGCCGCCCGCACCTCTGCCCAAGCCGCGCTACGACAGCAAGCCCGAAAAGCCCGCACTTCCGGGAGGCGCCGCGTGAGGTTCGGTCTGATCCACCGGATCATGACCGACGCGCTCGCCACGCTCGGCCTGCTCGCGCTGGTGACGAGTGGCGAGCTCGGACGCTGGGTCAGCGTCTCGCTCCTCGTAGGGCTCGCGCTGGCTCTGGCCATTCCCGAACGTTGGCAGGACAAGGCCGTGCTGCGGCAGTTCGCAGTGCTCTCGCCGATCGTGCTCCTCACGGTGCAGGTCGGGCGCCTTTTCGTCGGCGCGGGCGTGCTGGTCCTTGCTGTGGAGTTCGCCGCGGCCCTCCAGGTGGTGCGACTCGCCACGCGCCGCGGCGCAGCTCACGACCAGCAGGTGATCGTGCTCGCCCTGCTGCATCTGATCGCCGGCACCGTTCTGGGCGGCGGACTGGCGTATGGGCTCTGCTTCGTCGGATTCTTGATCGTGGCGCCCGGCGCGCTGGTGCTGAGCCATCTGCGTCGTGAAGTAGAGGGCAACTACCGCCAGGGAGCACGCGACCGCACCGGGCTCCCTGTCGACGTGCCGCGCATCCTGCGCAGCCGCCGCGTGATCGGCAAGCCGTTCCTGGCATTCACGTGCCTCTTGTCCGTTCCGATCTTCGTCTTCACCGCGCTCCTGTTCGTGCTCTTTCCGCGCGTCGGTCTCTCGCTTCTGCTGCTCAACCACGCGCGGCCCGAGCGGATGATCGGGTTCTCGGACAAGGTCGACCTTGGAGGAGTCGGCAAGCTCCGCAGCGATCCGACGATAGCGATGCGCGTGGAGTATCCGAAGCTACGCGACCCTCCCCCGGAGCGCCTGGCTCTGTACCTGCGCGGCACCGCGTTCGATCGCTACGACGGACGCAGCTGGTCGCGCACGATCACGGAGCGCGTGAAGGCCGACCATCTCGGAACCAACGTACGTATCCGCCGCTTCGGCAACCCGGGACACGATCGCAAGATGACGATCGACCTGGAGCCGATCGACCCGCCCGTGTTGTTCCTGCCGCCCCACGCCGTCGCCATCAGACTGCTGCCACGCGGCACTCCACTGCTCGGTGCGTTGCCCACCATCTACAAGGGGCCCGAAGGCGAATACAAGTACGCGAGCACCGAGGACAGCGGGATCCGCTACGACGTATTCTTGGCCGGACCGACCGACCACAAGCCGACGCCGCTGAGCGCCGACAACCGCATGCGCTACCTCGAAGTGCCCGCGGACCTGCCGAAACGCATCGCCGATCTCGCGCACCACTGGGTCGGTACGAAGGCGGATCCCGCGCAGCAGGCGAAGATCATCGAGCAGCACCTGCGCCACGACTACAAGTACGATCTGGATTCGCCCTCGGGTGCCGCCAAGAACCCGCTGGACGATTTCCTCTTCAACAGCAAGCGCGGACACTGCGAGTTCTATTCGACCGCGATGGCGATCATGCTTCGTACGTTGGGCGTCCCGACGCGCAACGTGACCGGCTTCATCGGCGGTACCTACAACCGCTTCGGGCACTACTACGCCGTGCGCCAGGGCGACGCGCACTCGTGGGTCGAGGCCTACCTCGACAACAAGGGGTGGACGCGCTTCGACCCGACTCCCCCGGCGGACGCTGCGCCGCAGAGCGAGGTCACCGGATTCCTGGCGTTCGTGCGGGACTTCATCGAGGCGACTGCGCAGCGCTGGAACCGCCACGTGGTGGGCTACGACCTCAAGCAGCAGGTGCGGCTCTTCCACCGCGTGCAGAGCCGCTATTCCGGACTCCACGGTCCAAGCGCGGTGATCGGCGCGCTCAAGTCACCGCGACGCCTGGCGACACTCCTCCTGGGCCTGCTCTTGATGGTGGGCGGCGTGGTGTGGCTCAGACGCCAGCGCCGCGGAGGCCCCCGGGCAACCCGCACGCGATCTCCGACCGAAGTGGCAACCCTGCAGGCGGTGCGGCTGTATCGTTCACTCGAGGACGCGATGACCGCGCACGGCGTGGTGCGCCCCGCCAGCACGCCGCCGCTGTCCCATGCGCGCGCTCTCGTCGAGATGGGGCACCCCATCGGCGGCGAAGTACTGGCGCTCACCGAGCGCTACCTCGAGGCACGTTTCGGCGAACGCCCGATCGACGAGGGGGAGCGGCGGGAGTTCACGCGCCGCGTCCGCGCGCTGCGCCAGGCCAATCGGCAGGAGCTCCTGGCACGGCGGGAAGCGGCGTAAGTCCGACTGCACCGGGTCACTATTGACCCAGTTGACCCTCCGCTGTCCCCAGGCTTTCCCCAGACGCGAAGTGTCACACCTGGACGCCACGCGTGTCATTCTGCCAACCCTCCCCAACACGGCCTGTGGCACCAGAGCAACAACCGCATGAATTGCGCGTCTCGCCACTCGGAAGCCATCCACAGCTTTTTCAAGGCCTGTTGATAAGCCAAGGCAAAGGCGCATAACTTGCACCAGCGCGCACCGCCCAGCGCAGTGGACGCCGCGAAACCGACGGAGCTCAAGCGCGATGGCGCTTCAGCACAACGCGCGCGGGCTGATCCGGGGTGCGCTCACCGAGCGGCGAGCGCGCGACGCCGTAGAAACCGTCGCTACGTGGTCGCAACTCGAGTCCGTCGAAATCCAGGTCGGGTTGGCCACGTTCGACCCATGCCACCACGATCGGCGCTGCCTCGATAGCCTGGGCATCGTCGCCGATCTGCACGATATCCACCGCGATACCGCGCTGGAGCTCCTCGGCGGTGATGGCGCGCTGGATGGAGCCGAGCGGCCGCGCGTGCTCGCTTGGAAGATGATCCGCCCCCACGGCTTCCGGCGCATACGACTGCACGATCAGGCGGTAAGCGTCGCTGGCGTCACCGTCATCGACCGTTAGCTGGTCACCCGAGATCTCTGCGCGTACGCGGCCGACCTGCCCCAGACCGAGGGTGGTGGCCGCAACCAGCGCCATCCAGGAAGCGCCGCTGGCAACGGAAGCCGCTGCCTTCCCGGCGGCTCCGCGCACTCCGCGCTTCCTTGGTTGTGCTCTCTGGGCCATGTCTCTTCGATCCAATGAACGTTGGGGGGGCGATTTTCTTTCAGTGAACTCGTCCCGACCGCATGCCGAGACATAAGCATGTTTCGTGCCACCACAAGTGGTGGGTAGAAGATCGCACATTCGCGCCTCGCCGGCGGGTCGGGGTGGGTCACATGTGACCTGTAGCGGTCAGCTGTCACCTTGCGCCACGACCGCACGCGCCCACTTCAGCGCGGCAGCACAGGCCCCATCGGACCGCGGCCCCGCCGGGTTGCGCAGATACGGACCCGCGGTGACGGCCACGTCCCGACCGCTGCGAACGACGGCGAAGGGCCCCGCGAGGCGTCGGGCGCGGCACACGCTCCCACCCTTTACCGCTGCGTGGGCCGCCTTGGGCCCAACGAAAACGGCATCCGGATGCCCGGTGCGATCGGCGCGAGCCATCGCCAACACCCCGCGCGCGAACGCCTCGAGCCCCCGCTGGGCGGCCTCCCGCGTGTCGTAACGGAGGTGCCAGGCAAACGCGATGCGGTGGCCATCACGGAACACCGCGCCGCGATCCCCGTCCCAACCGCTGGCCGCCTTTGCAGCCTTGCCGCGCGGCATCCAGCCCTCGAACACCAGTCGCACCGACTGCTCGCCTTCGATGTCGTGATAGAGCACCTTCGACGGCCCTGCCGGATCTGGCAGCGGCACCGCGATCGAGTCGCCCACCTCGTGCGCCACCAGTTTCGCTGGATGCAGGAGCTGCTCGGTGGTGGTGGGCCGGTGTGCCCACAGCGCGTCCACGGCCGCCCACCCGCCACGGCGGCGCGCCCAGTGCACGAGGCGGATCCCGTCGACGTACGCAGAGACGATCGAGCGCTTGAGGATGTCGGGCACGTTGGCCGCGGCAGGAGAAAGCTCGATGGAGCCGCGCGCCTCGATCCCCACCGCACCGTCGGGAAGATCCGTGGCGCGCTTTCCCTTCGGGGCGAGCATGGCGTCCAGCATGGCGCTGGTAGCGCCGCCTTCAGCCAGCGCGTGCACCGCGCTCTGTGCATCGGATGCGTCGTCGCGATATTCGAGCAGCGATCCTAGACCGAAGTACTGGTCCTGCAGCGCATGGACGAGCTCGTGGTCGAGCGTGATCTTCCGCTCCGACGGAGCCAGATCCGCGGACAGGTACATTGTCTTGTCTTTCGGCTCGTAGAAGCCGGCAAGCTGAGCGGTCATCAGCTCCATCAGGCTCCGCTCGTAGTCGAAATCCGGCGGAACGGTGCCGAGCGCGAACAGCATCTCCGCCTGCCCCGCCATGGCATCGGGCGGCACCTCGCTCAGCATGTCGCGACGCACATGCGCAACCATCTCGGCGCGGCTGACCAGCTTGCCCCGCACCGGACCCTTCGGCGGCAGCTGGCGCAGACGCGACACCTCGCGGAGAGCGCGCGCGACGACCATGTCGGCCGCACTGTCGGGGTCCTGCACCGCTGGCGCGGGCCGGGCGGGGTCCGCGCTCCGCGCCAGAGGCGACGGGGAAGGCCGGTTCGGTGGAGCCGCAACGGAGGGGCGAGCCTCGCTGCGACCGCAACCCACGGAAAGGGAAAGCGCCGCCAGTACGACCAGGGTCGGGATCCTCATGCGCACCCGGAGCGTAGCCGGCGGGCGCGTGACGAGCCACTCCCGCGGCGGGTAGGTCAGCCGGCCGCGGCCTTGCGGATGCTGGCGATCGCGCCCGCGCGATCCGACTCACCGAACACGGCCGAACCCGCGACCAGCACGCGCGCCCCGGCGTCGACGACCTGCCGGGCTGTTTCCGGCGAAACTCCGCCATCGACCTCGAGATCGATCTCGAGTCCGGCGGCGTCGATCATGCGACGCAGCGCAGCCAGCTTGGGCAGCGCCTCCGGCAGGAATGCCTGGCCCCCGAAGCCGGGGTTGACGCTCATCACCAGGACCAGGTCCACGTCGCCCAGCACGTAGCGCAGGTGTTCTTCCGGCGTATGCGGATTGAGCACGACACCCGCGCGTTTCCCGAGACGACGGATCTCCGCGAGCGTGCGCTGCAGATGCACGGACGCCTCGATGTGCACGCTGATCACGTCGGCGCCGGCCTCGGCAAACTGCTCGATGTACTTCTCCGGCTCGACGATCATCAGATGCACGTCGACCGGCAATGCGGTGGCGCGGCGGATCGCCTTCACCATGGCGGGACCGAGCGTGATGTTCGGCACGAAGCGGCCATCCATCACGTCCACGTGGATCCAATCTGCCCCGCCTTTCTCGACCTCGCGGACCTCCTCGGCGAGGCGTCCCAGGTCTGCGCTCAGGACCGAGGGGGCAACGCGAACAGCTGTCGGCATGGAGCAGGGGATACACGACGGCCGGGCCCGCGGCCAGCACCACCGACCGTGCACGAAAACCGGCCGCGGCTCGCTCTGCATGCCGCTGGATTCGCGCCTGGCAGCATGTGATACCCTCCCCGAAGCCGGGCTCACGCCGGCCCTCGAACCGATGCTCACTCGTCCACTCGGCAAGCAGGACTACGACCACATCGTCCAGGTCATCGACCGCTGGTGGGGAGGGCCGACCAGCGCCCTGGCTCATCCCATGTTCTTCTACGAGCTGGGCACGCTCGCGCGCGTCGTCGAACACGACGGCGTGCTGGTGGGGTTCCTCTTCGGATTCGTTTCGTTGGGACCGCCGCCGACGGGCTACGTCCATCTAGTTGGCATCCACCCGGACTACCGGCGCCGTGGAGTCGGCAAGGTGCTCTACCAGACCTTCGAGGACGACTGTCGTGCAGCTGCATGCACGCGTCTCAAGGCGATCACGACGACCGGCAACGAGGGTTCGATTGCCTTCCACCGGGCGCTCGGATGGAGCGTCTCCCTCGTCGAGGACTACGCGGGTCCCGCCAGGCCACGCATCGTGTTCGAGAAGACGCTTTGAGATGACCCAAGGCGAGCCCGGTTCGTTTCCGGCGTCACGCCCCGCACGGCAGGCCCGGGTCCAGTTGGTCGAGGCGCTGCAGATCCTGCAATCGCTCGACACGGGAAGCGGCGCGGCGGCGCGTGCGCTGGATGCGGCCGCGGCGGCGTCGAGTGCGCTGTACGAGGCCGAGACCCACGCCGCCACGCTGCAGGCGTCGTACTCGGGAGTGCGCATCGCGATCGAGCAGTTGGGCGAGGCGCTGACGGCGCTGCAGGAGTACGAGGCAGAGAGCTCGACCGTGCACCCGGCGACGGAGACCATCGCGCGCACGCTCGCACTGCTCTACCCGATCGCGAAAGCCCAGCAGCGTCAGCGCCGCGAAGTGGTGATGCCGGCCGAGGAGAGCGGCGAACGCGCGTCGCACGTCCCTCCCGCGCCCGAGCCGCTCGGCCGTCCGCGCCTTCCCACGCCGTTCTCGGGGTCCGACAAACGCTCGAGCGGCGGGAGCCGCGTCTTCGTCGAGACGGACATCGGTCTCTTCAGCGACTCCACGTTCTACACGGGGCTGTCGCAGGACCTGTCCAACGGGGGGCTATTCGTCGCCACCTACGAGCCCAGACCGCCGGGCACGACGGTGTCGATCTTCTTCGTGCTGCCCGACGGCCACGAGGTGGAAGCCGCCGGCATCGTGCGCTGGACGCGGGAAGCCAGCGAGGACTCGCCGCCGGGGATGGGCATCGCCTTCTCGGAGCTGGATCCGGCCGACCTGCAAGCGATTACGCGGTTTTGCCAGGCGCGACCGCCCATCTATCACGACTCCGCCGACGAAACGTGAGGGGGCGCGGCGGCACCGACTCGGGTCCGCCTATTGATTGTCGCTGAATCGGCGATAAGGTTCCTGCGGCTCGCGGGCAGCTGTCCGGAGGACGAGATGCGCACTTCCAGATCCATTCTTGCATTGGTCGCAGCGGGCGCGGCAGCGTTCGGCTGCGCGCAATCCCAGTCGGTAGGAAACCCGTACGGGTCATACGGCGGCAGCGGCGGGGCGGCCGGCACGGGTGCCAGCGCCGGCACGGGCGCCGGTGGCAGCACGGGCGGTAGCGGAGCCGGCGGCAGCACGGGCGGCACCGGAGCCGGCGGCAGCACGGGCGGCACCGGAGCCGGCGGCAGCACGGGCGGTACCGGAGCCGGCGGCAGCACGGGCGGTACCGGAGCCGGCGGCACCGGGGGCGGCAACTGCACGCCGCCGGTAGCGGGAGGTGCGTGCGACACGTCGCCGCAGTGCGGCTGCAACTCGGGTCAGGCCTGCGTCGTCGTCAACCAGACCACCGGCTCGACTGGCTGCGTGGCGGCCGGCAGTGTCCAACCTGCCCAGAACTGCTCGAGCGGCAGCACCTGCATCGCCGGCTACGACTGCGTGGGGCAGGCGTGCAAGAAGTACTGCGACTCGGCGACCGACTGCGGCGGCGGACAGGACTGCGTGCAGGTGTCGGTCACCGACAGCAGCGGCAACTCGACTCCCATCCCCAGCATGAAGGTGTGCACGACCGGCTGCGCTCTGGAAAATCCGGGCGCGGTCTGCGGCTCGGGACTCAACTGCTACCAGGCATCGCAGACCAGCTCGGCGACGGACTGCGGTCCTGCCGGCACCGGAACGGGCGCCAGCGGGTGCAGCCAGACTGATCCCACAACCTGTGCGCCGGGCTACGTCTGCCTGACGGACAACAGCTGCGCGCACTGGTGCCGCGTCGGCATGAGCGATTGCCCCACCGGAAGCTGCGCGAACCTGCAGACGCCGCCCGTCATCAACGGCGTGACCTACGGAATCTGCCAATGACAGCCTCGGCGCCGGTCGACATAGGGCCGGCGGAGCTGCGCAACATCGGACTGTTCGGCGCATTGCCGGACAACGCACTGGCGCACCTCGCGTCGACCCTGGAACCGGTCACGCCGTCGGCTGGCGACGTTGTGTTTCGGGAGGGCGAGGAAGCGCGGGACATGTTCGTCGTGCTGAGCGGCGAGATGGAGATCCTCAAACGCAGCAAGCGCGGCGTCGACGCACGCGTGGCACTGCTCGGTCCTGGCGACTGGTTCGGCGAGATGAGCATCCTCGACGTGCAGCCTCGTTCGGCAACCGTGCGGACGCTTGCGCCGTCGCGCCTGCTCCGCATCACTTCTGCCGATCTGGACGGGCTATATCGCTACGATGTGAAGGCGTACTCGCTCATCGTGCTGAACCTGGCGCGCGAGCTGAGCCGCCGGTTGCGGGTCGCCGACGGCATCCTGGCCGACTTCATCGCCAACCTGATGGACAGCTACCTGGCGCGGCCTGACGGCTGACGCCTGCACTCACTCGGCGGCAGCGTCTGCAGGGCCGGCGTCGGTGCCGGTCGCCCCGTCGGAGGCGTCGAGGACCGCTGCGTCGACGTTGACGGCGCCATCCCGCACCGCGCCGTCCGCGTGGAGAGCGCTGTCCCCGGCGGCGCCGTCGAGCAACCCGGCCTCGGTCTTCGGGATCGCCGCAGCGTCACCGCCAGCGTCGAGCGCACCGGCCATGGCCCCTGATCCGCCGCCGCCGTTCTTGCCTCCGGCAGCGCCACCCGTGGCGTAGCCGGTCCCGCCGACGCCCAGCCCGGGCAGCCCGCCCGCACCGCCCGTTGCGTAGTCGTGACCGCCAGTTCCGCCCGGGGTCAACGGCGGCTCCGGTTGCGGATTCAACGCGCAGGCCGCCACACCCAGCATCAAGCCAAGCGAGAGTGCGGCCAGCGTGCGGAGATTCCGCCCCATGTCGCGAATTCGTAGCACGTCGCGGTCCATGCCGCGCCCGACCGGCACCACGGGCCATTGACGCATGAAAACGCGACGTTGCGGCGCCGCAGCCAGCGCCGGATGGCACAACCTGGCACAAAACTGGACGTCGCTGACGCGGTCGCCCAGACGGGACGAGGGGCTCAGTCGCCTGGCGCGCCGTCGGTCAGCGCATCTCCCGGGGCATCCGTCGCCGCGTCGCCGACGGCTCCCGCGTCCGACATGGCATCGCTGCCCGCGTCGCTTCCAGCCGCGCCGGCCGTTCCACCGCTGCCAGCCGCGCCGGCCGTTCCACCGCTGCCAGCCGCGCCGGCCGTGCCACCGCTGCCGGCCGCGCCGGCCGTTCCACCGCTGCCAGCCGCGCCGGCCGTGCCACCGGTGCCGGCGCCGCCTGCTCCGCCCGTTCCGCCACTAGTGCCGGCAGTCCCCCCACCGGACCCACCCGTGCCGGCGCCCGCCGCGCCGCCGAACGCACCGCCACCCCCGCTGCCGCCGGTGTTCATCGATCCGCCACCGCCGCCGGCGTCCGCTCCGATGCCTCCACCCGTACCGTTGTTGCCGGTGTCGCTGGGCGGTTCCGGCTGCGGATTGAGCACGCAGGAGCCCACTCCACCCAGGGCCAGTAACCCCACCAACAAGAAGCCTGTGCCACGCATACCCGGAACGCTCCGTACCGGGAGTGTAGCAATATCCCAGCCAATCCGGGGAACCCGGCGAGCGCGGGGTCGCTCAGCCCGCGGAATCCAGCGCCGCGCGCGCCGCCGCCAACAGCGCTAACGCGCGATCCATCCCGGCAGGCGCTCGCTCGAGCTCCGACGCCACCTGCTCGAGCTCGCCGCACAGCTCGCGTAGTAGAGCCGCGATCTCGTCCGCGTTCGAGCTGAAGATATCGCCCCACATTCTCCCGGGGCCGCCAGCACCGCGGGTCAGACGCGAGAACGCCGGCCCCGCTGCGATCCCCGCCTGGCGGCGCTCCGCGAGCACGGCCATGGCGCTCGCCAGGAGCTGCGGCACATGGCTCGTCAACGCGACGGCCCGATCGTGCTCGGCCGCGCCCATCCGCGCCGGCACGGCGCCCACTCGCCGCACCAGCTCCTCCGCGCGAGCCAGCGCCTCCGCATCACAGGCCTCCGGACACAGTATCCAGCGACGGCGCTCGAACAGATCGGCTCTCGCCTGCTCGAGGCCGCCAATGGGAGCGCCCGCCATGGGGTGTCCCGGAACGAAGCGCGACGCGCGGGGAGATCGCAGCGCGGCTTCAGCGATCACGCGCTTCGTAGAGCCGCAGTCGGTAACAACGTCGCCGAGCTCCAGGGCTTCACCGAGCTGCCGCACGATCTCCTGCACCGGCATCGCCAGCACGACCAGCGAAGCGTCGGCGAGCGCAGCGCGTACGGCTTCGCGATCCGCGGCGTCGATGCGCTCTTCGATTGCAGCCGCGGCGGCAGGCGAGCCGATCACTTCCGCAACGTCGATCCCGACCCGCTCGCCGTGCGGCTCGGCGGCGCGATGCGCCAACGCGATCGAGCCGCCGATCAGGCCGAGTCCGACCACTACCAGGCGTGTCATCGCTACTCCGGGGCGCGCGTCATCCCCGAACGGCTGCACCCACCGCGCGCAGCTTCTCGGCGAGCTCCACGGCGTCTTCCCAGCTGAGTGTGGCCGGCACGCGAGGCAGGTCGCCTTCGCGTCCGACCCAGACGCGCAGGATCACGCCGTCCGCGCCCGCCGCGATCGCCGCACAGGCCACCGCCGTGGAATAGCGGGCGCGCTGCGCGATGGTCGGCACATCGACCACGATAGGCAGATGGGTGCGGATCTTGGCGCGCGCGATCGCGGCGATCTCGAGCGTCCGGGCACCGTTGGGATACTCGCCTCCCGCTTCGAGCAGCACCACGCTGCCCTCGCGGCGCTCGAGCTCCTTCTCGGCTGCGCCGATCCACGAGTTGGCACCCCAGCTCGGGGCGCGCTCGACGAACACAACGGGCCAGCGCGGCTCCGCCGGCTGCGGGTGCAGCGGCAGGCAGGCCAGCGATCCGATGGTCTCGGGCGCGAGCCGCGAACGCGTCACCGCGGAGTCGAACGGCCTCCCCGCCGCCACCTCGTACGGCAGCTCCGCGGACGGCGGCCCGTTGTCACCCTCGACGAGTGAACCGTTCCGCTGCGTCGTCAGACCAATGGGTTCGATAGCGATCCACGGTCGCTCTCCGCCGATGATGCCCCAGGTTCCCTCGACGACGCTCGAGTGCTTCCGGAAACGGCGCGACGCGAGCCGGAACGGCTCGCTGACGCGCACAACCTCTGCGACGCCGGCAAGCTCCCGCACGACCGCCATGTCGTCCTGGGTCACGTCCCCGACCACGCCCAGGATCGTGCGGCTCTGCCCGCTCGAGCGATGCACGTCGAAGCCTGCGCCGACCAGGTACGACATCACGGACTCGATGGCCGCCTCGGGCGTTTCGGGCTCCATCACGACGATCATGGGACCGACGAGGGTAGCAAAACCCAGCCCGACGGGGAGGGCTATCGTCCCGCGCCCTCCCGGACCCCGGACCAGGCCGGATGCCGGCCTCCGGCCCGCCAGCGCCAGCGGCGTTTTTGTCGCGAACTTCCCGGGGCTTGTCGCTGCTGGCCGCTTCAAGGCGACGCCGCTATGGTGTAGTGGCGAAACTCGAACCCCGAGCGCGAGCCCCCGTGCAACCCACCGAAACCCAGCCCGATCCCGTGCTCGGCACCCTCGTCGCCGGACGCTACCGGATCATCAAACCGCTCGGCGAGGGCGGCATGGGCCAGGTGTACCTGGCCGAGCACGAAGCTATCGAGAAAAAGGTCGCCGTCAAGGTGCTCCGGCGCGAGTACTCGGAGAAGCCCGACATCGTCGCGCGTTTCCAGCAGGAGGCCGTCAGCGCTTCCCGCATCAAGCACCCGAACGTGCTCGATGTGTTCGACTTCGGGCAGCTCGACAACGGCTGCTTCTTCCTGGCCATGGAGTTCCTGGAAGGGAACGACCTCGCCGACGAGCTCACGCGCCATCGTTTGATCGACCCCCAGCGGGGCGTGCGCATCGCACTGCAGATCTGCCGCGCGCTCGCCGCAGCGCACTCGCGCGGCGTCGTGCACCGCGACATGAAGCCCGAGAACGTCTTTCTGCAGCACATCGGCGACGGGGAGGAAATCGTCAAGATCGTCGACTTCGGCATCGCCCAGCTGCGAAGCACGGAGGAAGCCGCCGCCTCGGAACCGAAACGCCGCCGGCTGACGCGCACCGGAATGATCTTCGGGACACCCGAGTACATGGCGCCCGAGCAGGCCGCCGGGAAGAAAGCCGACCTGCGCGTCGATGTGTACGCCACCGGCATCATTCTCTACGAGATGTTCACCGGCGCGGTGCCCTTCACGGGCGAGACCTTCATGGCCGTGCTGGCCGCGCACCTGAACAACCCGACGCCGCCGATGACGACGGTGTGCCCGGACCTGCAGGTCTCGGTCGAGATGCAGCACGTTATCGTGCGCGCCCTGCTCAAGAATCCGGACGAGCGCTTCCAGTCGATGGGCGAGCTCGCGGCCGCGATCCTCGCCACGCCCGAGGGCGCCACCGTGGGACGCCACGGCTCGATACCGGACGCACCGGCCCAGCAATTCATCTCGGCGGGCAACGCGATGGCGCCCGCCCAGGTCTCGAGCGGCACGCCCACCTCGGCGCAGTTCGGCGGAGGCGCCGCCGCGCACGCGGGCACCGCGGCGCAGTTCCCTGGCTCCGGTCCCGGCCTCGCCGGCGCGGAATCCGAGCCGCTCCCGCTCCAGCACCGGACCAGTGGCGCCCCGGCACAGACGCGCCTCGACGCCTCCGGGTCGGTGCCGGGCGTCCCCACGCGCCGCTCGCGGATCGGCCTGATCCTCACGCTGCTCGTGCTCGGCGGCGGCGGCGTTGCGGCTGCCCTGGTCTTCATCAAGCCGCGCCTGGTACCCGCGCCGCCTCCCGCCGTGGCGGACAGCGCAGCACCGGTCGCGGCAAGCAGTCCGCCGCCCCAGGCATCCGCCGCCCCCGCCGCCCCCACTGCCGCAGCACCGGCGGCCAGTCGATCGGCAAGTCCCGCGGCCACCGCCATCCATCTGCACGTCCAGACGACACCGGCCGGCGCCGTGGTGAAGAAGGACGGCTTCCAGGTGTGCGACAAGACGCCTTGCGAAGTCGACGCACACCCCGACGAGACGCTCGAGCTCGAGGCGTCGAAGGGCGTCCTGCACGGCAAGGCCAAGGTCCTCGCACAGCGCGATCAGACGGTGGAGATCAAGCTCATCGCCCCGGCAGCCCCGCGCCCGCACCAGCCGAAAACCCCGAAGATGTGCGAGGTGATGGTGGACGGGCTCAAGATCCTGCGACCCTGCAAGTAGCTGCCTCGCCGACCGGCGCGGGGTCGTTTGTCTCCCACCCGGGCTTGACCTGGAGAACGCCGCGCGGATAGGAAACATGCGCGGGTTGGGCGCACGAAAGCGTGCGGGAGAACGGAAGCAGGGAATGCGGGAGTCCTGGAAGTCGCGCTTCGGGCTGATCCTGGCGGCAGCCGGCAACGCCGTGGGCATCGGAAACCTGCTCAGGTTTCCCGGGCAGGCCGCGAAGAACGGCGGCGGCGCGTTCATCCTGCCGTACCTGATCTCGCTGGTGATCTTCGGGCTGCCGATGATGTGGATCGCCTGGACCATCGGGCGGCTCGGCGGACGGCACGGCCACGGCACCACGCCCGGCATCTTCGACAAGATGACGAGCTGGAAGGGCGCGAAGTACCTCGGCGCGCTCGGCGTCGCGATCCCGCTCGTGTTCTGCTTCTACTACACGTACCTCGAAGCGTGGTGCCTCGGCTACGCGTGGTTCTCGTTCCACGGCACGTACGAGCACGCGCACCTGACGACGTTCCTCTACGAATTCCAGGGCGTCATGTCGAGCGGCAACTACTTCTCGTCGGTCAGCGTCGCCTTCGGCTTCCTGCTCATCACGGTCGCGCTCAACGTGTGGGTGCTGTACCGCGGCGTCGCCGGCGGCATCGAGCTGCTCGCCAAGATCGCGATGCCGCTGCTCCTCGTCTTCTGCCTCTTGATGTGCATCCGGATCTTCACGCTGCCGGATGCCAAGGGATCGGTCAGCGACGGGCTCGCCTTCCTCTGGAATCCGAACTTCTCCGCGCTCCTCAAACCGGACGTGTGGCTGGCTGCCGCGGGGCAGATCTTCTTCACACTCAGTATCGGGTTCGGCGCCCTGGAGTGCTACGCGAGCTATCTCGGCAAGGACGACAACGTCGCCGTCAGCGGCCTCACCACTGCGGCCACCAACGAATTCGTCGAGATCATCTTCGGCAGCATGATCGCCATTCCGGCGGCAGCGGTGTTCTTCGGCGCGGCCGCCATCCCGACGGTCGCCTCCAAGGGCACCTTCGACATCGGCATGGTGAGCATGCCGGAGATCCTCCGCTCCACAGGTTCGTCGCACATCTTCGGCACGATCTGGTTTTTGCTGCTGTTCTTCGCAGCGTTCACCTCGTCGGTCGGCGTGTGCCAGCCGGTGATGGCCTTCTTCCAGGACGAGGCGAAGCTCGGCCGCGGTACATCGGCGGCGCTGGTCGGCATGTTCTGGCTCCTGGGCAGCATCCCGGTGGTGTTCTTCCTCAAGTACGGCTTCCTCGACGAGCTGGACTTCTGGGCCGGCACCCTGGGGCTCGTGCTGTTCAGCGCGATCGAAGCAGTGCTGTTCTCCTGGGTGTTCGGCATCGGCAAGGGCTGGGACGAGCTGCACCGCGGCGCACTCATGAAGGTGCCGCGGATCTTCCGCTTCATGATGCGCTACGTCACCCCCATCGCGTTGATGTTGATACTAGGGGGGTGGGTCTACAACGACGTCATCGTCGGCGGGAAGCTGACCCCCAAGCCCCAGCTCGTCACGTCCATCCTCGGCGAGCAGCAGATCAAGGGCGAGTTCGAATCGGCGGGAGCCAAGCCGAAGGACAAGAAGGCGCACGCTCAGGCGGAGGGCGCGCTGATGGGCGCGATCACCAACGCCGGACGCGATCTCAAGGCCTGGGCGACGATAACGGTCGACGAGAAGGGCGCCGTCAGCGTCACCAAGCTCGACGGCGACCCGCTGTTCGTCAAGGCGATGCCCGCCGACGAGCTCGCGAAGATGCTGGAGCTGCAGCGCTTCCACTACACCGAAGACGGCGACCCCCACGCGGGACACTGCCAGATGGTGATCGAGGGGCTGTACACCACTCCGTACATCTGGCTCGCCCGAGGGCTCATCCTGGGTCTGGTCGCCCTGTTCGTGATCATGGTGCGCGTGATCTGGAAGGCCCGTGAAGAGAAGGAGTTGGACGGCGAAGTCGCCGAGGTCGGCGGCGTGAAGGTGGAGGAAGAAGCGACATGACAACCGGTGGCTGGGTCATGATGCTGACCACCTGGGGCGTGGTCATCCTCGTCAACGTCTTCTGCATCCTCAGACTGCTCGGCAAGCGCTAGCCGCGCCTCTGTCGTCGGGCCGACCAACTTGCGCCAGCTCTGGCTGAACCATAGGGGAAGGATCATCGCCGGGGCGGTGGGCCTTGTGCTGCTGGCGCTGCTTCCATTGGTGCCGGGCACCACCACGCCCGCGGGGCGGCACTACGACTGGACAGCGCTGCTTCCACCGCTGGTCGCGATCTTCCTCGCCCTCACCACGCGCCGACTGCTCGTCTCGCTGGGCGGCGGTGTGCTCGCGGGCGCGCTCCTCCACCACGGGCTCGCCCTGGGCGTGCCCTACGGCGTGCGCGACTACCTGTGGAACAACGCGCTGGAGAGCTCGCATCTCTACATCATCGGATTCACGCTGGCGCTGCTGGGCATGGTGCAGGTCACGGCGAGGTCCGGCGGAGCACGCGGCATCGTCGAGTCCGTCGCCCGCTGGGTCGGCTCGGCGCGATCCACCAAGCTTGGCACGGCGATCATGGGCGTGCTCGTGTTCTTCGACGACTACGCCAACTGCATGCTGGTCGGACCGACCATGCGTCCGCTTTCCGATCGCTGGCGGGTCTCGCGCGAGAAGCTGGCCTACCTGGTCGACTCCACGGCCGCGCCGATCGCCGGGCTGGTGCTCATTTCCACATGGATTGGCTACGAGACAGGCCTGCTCGGCGACGTGGCACGCGACCTCGGCGTGCACCAGAGCGGCTACGCGCTCCTGTTCACGGCGCTGCCCTATCGCTTCTACTGCGTCTTCACCATCTGCTTCGTGTTCATATCCTCGGCGTCCGACCGCGACTTCGGACCCATGCTGGAGGCCGAACGCCGAGCCCGCTTCGAAGGAAAGCCCACCCGCGACGGCGCCCGGCCGCTGGGGCAGGTCGACACGCGCTACGCCGAGCCACCGCCCGGCAAGCCGCGGCGCTGGATCAACGCGGCACTGCCCCTGGTCACGGTGATCGTAGGGACGCTCGGCGGCTTGATCGTCGACGGGGGCGGTGGCGCCCGGCTCCGCGCGCACCCGTTTTCGCTGCTGTCGTTCGGCTTCTGGCAAGACACCCTGGGCGCGAGCGAGAACAACGTCGCCGTGCTCTTCTACGCCGCGCTTGCTGGCGCCGCGGTGGCGGTGCTCCTGCCGCTCGTGCAGCGCATCCTCACGCCCACCGAAGCGCTGGGTGCCTTCCTGGGCGGCGTGCGCGCAGCGCTGTATGCCGTGGTCGTGCTGATCCTGGCATGGGGGCTCGCCGCGGTGTGCAAGGATCTCGGTACGGGACCGGTGCTCGTCGCTGCGATCGGCCGCTCCATACCGCCCGTGGCTGTGCCGATGGTAACGTTCCTGGCGGCCGCCGCGGTCGCCTTCGCGACCGGCACCTCGTGGGGCACGATGGCGATCCTGATCCCGACGGCGGTACCCCTGGCGCATCACGTCGGCGGCCAGCCGCTGATGTTGATCAGCATGGCCGCAGTGCTCGACGGGTCGATCTTCGGCGATCACTGTTCGCCGATCAGCGACACCACGCTCATGTCGAGCATCGCATCCGGCAGCGATCACCTCGACCACGTGTACACGCAGTTGCCGTACGCCGTCTCCGCGATGCTGATCGCGCTCTTCGCCGGATATCTTCCTGCTGCGCTCGGAGCCCCGGCGCCGCTATCCTACGGGCTCGGCATCGTAGCCACGTTCTGTCTCATCTACCTCCTCGGCCGTCGCCTCGGCGACGCACCACCCGCGGCCGTCGCCGACCCGCCCTCCAGCTAGGCCAGTGTCCCAGCCTTCCCCGGCCATTCCGCTCGGCAACCGCCGACGCTTCACCTTCCAGGGCAACCTCCGGGACACCCGTCACGGTTGGCTCAGGCTGACCCCCGCCTATTCCGTGCATCTGGTACGCGAGCGGCTGGCAGAGCTCGAACCGGATCGCATGCCGGTGCTGGACCCGTTCTCCGGCACCGGGACCACGCTCCTGGCCTGTGCCGAGCAGGGGCTGCCGGGCGACGCAGTCGATCTGAATCCGTTTCTGGTCTGGCTCGCGCGCGCCAAGCTCGCACGCTACCCGGCGCCGGCACGCGAGAAGGCGCGAAAGCTCGTCGCGCGGATGGTTCGCGCGGCGCTGGGCCGGAGCCCGGCAGAGCCATGGCTCCCGCCGCTCCACCGGATCGACCGCTGGTGGGAGCCGGAAACGCTGGCTGCACTCGGACGGGCCTTCGCCGCCCTGGGCGAGGCGGTCGCGCCGCCCCGCGCGCGCGACCTGGCCCGCGTCGCGTTCTGCCGCGCGCTCATCGACTGCGCCAACGTCAGCTTCGGGCACCAATCCATGTCGTTCAAACGCGGCGACGCCGCAGCCGACGGCAAGAAACGCGTCGCCCTCGCCCTCGAGCGCGCGCTCGAGTCGGTGCTGCCGGCGGCGGCCGAGCCGCTGGGACGCGGCCCGCGCCGCGTGGTGCTCGGCGACTCGCGGCGCCTCGACAAGGCGCTGCCCAGGCGGCGCTACGGCGCCGTCATCACGTCGCCGCCCTACCCGAACCGCATGAGCTACATCCGCGAGCTCCGGCCCTACATGTACTGGCTCGGCTACCTGGAAGACCGCTCGAGCGCGGGCGAGCTCGACTGGCAGGCGATCGGCGGAACCTGGGGCGCGGCGACCAGCCGTCTTTCCACCTGGAAGCCCACGCACTCACGCCGGGAGTTGCCGGAGCTCGAGCGCATCGCGGCGGAAATCGCGGAGCAGAGCCCGCTGCTCGCAGCCTACGTCCGGAAATACTTCTTCGACATGGCGGGCCATGTCGAACGCCTGGTGCCGCGACTGGCTCGGGGCGGCACGCTCGCCTACGTCGTCGGCAACTCGAAGTTCTACGACACGCTGCTGCCCGTCGAGCAGCTGTTCGCGACCCTGTTCGAGCGCGCGGGCCTGGTGGACGTCGACATCGAGGTATTGCGCAAGCGCACCTCGAAGCGCGAGCTCTTCGAATACTGCGTCACAGCGCGCAGGCCATGAACAGCAGCGCCAGGCGCCGGACGCACGGATCGACTCTACGCCGCTTGCGCGATGATCCCGAACGCGGCAACGCCGAGACGACGGAGCTCGCGGCGCAGCTTCTTGACGGCGTCGGGAGGCGCGCCGAGGGACGCGGCGAGCAGCTCGGCGCCCCAGCCGTCGAGGGTGCTCGTGCCGCAGGCGGAAAGGTCGTCGCTCTCGCCTCTGAGCACGTGGCTCCATGCGCCCGAAGTGGCGGCGCACGCGGCGCTGGCGACGAGGCCGGCGTCGCGGACCTCCGCGAAGCCACGCGAGACCAGCGCCTCGACCACTTCCGGCGCGAGCCCGTCGCTGGCAAGCGTGCCTCGCTCGAGAAAGCCCGGAAGCCCGGCCGCGATGCGCGACGCCCCCGCGTCCATGGCGACACGGACGAGCGCCGCGACGAAAACGGCGAACAGGTCCTCGGGTGGCTCCGCCGCCGCGGACGCCTGCTCCGCCCGCGCGGGCTCTGGAGCCGCGGCTTCCTCGACGAGCTCGGCGGCCAGCTCGACCGGCGCCGCCTCGGCCTGTTCGGCGAGCGCGGGCTGCTCGGCGAGCTCTATGTCGATATCGATGTCGAGCAGCCCGTCGTCACCCTCGTCGGGCAGATCGAACTCGGCTTCGGCCGGTTCGGGCGGCGGCTCGCTGCGGGGCACAGCCCGCAGCAGCAACTGCGCGCGCGCACACGGCCGGCTCACGACCCACAACGCTCCGTCGTGAAGGTCCGGATTGTCGTTCGGAAACTCGGCAGAAGCCGTACGGCGGTGTTCCACGGATCGGTGCCTCCACCGATCCCGTATCCGTCGTCCAGCCGAACGGCCAAGAAAGCCGCGGGAAACGCTGCTACTGCGCGTTCGCCACGATGCTTGCGGCGTTGGCCGCAGTAGCCCCGCTGCTGGGAAGCTTTACGCCCTTTCCAGCGAGAATGTAGTTGGTGACAGCCCAGTACTGCGCGTCGCTCAGGGTTCCTGCGTGGCTCTTCGGCAGAGGCATTTGCGCCTTCACGTAGCCAAAAACGTCCTGCGCCGTAGCGAACGGCCCGGAGTCGCCGTCGTGGCCGTGCAGGGGTAGGCCCTTCGGCCCCATCAAGGGCGGCGCGTGCGGCCCACCGCCTCCGTTCTTGCCATGGCAGTCGGCGCACTGGCTTCCGTACACGTCCGCGCCCTCGGGCGCCTGCTGCCGCGCGGAAGCCAGCTGGGGACCGGACGCGCCCATACCGCCCGCACAGCCCGCGACCACCAGACCGACCACCAGCGCGGCCCAGCGCACTGCTTCCCGACCGAAATACATGCTGTTGCTCCTTTGTCCGGGTGGCCATCTGGGGCAAGCAGCCCGCGGATGTCAAATCCCGGCCCCGCCGATGGCGGGAAGACCGGCCTCCATCGCGCGGGCAGGGTATCCTCCCGGCATGCGCTCGATGGCCGCCCGCGTCCACGCCTCTTCGCTCTGCCGGCAGCGCCGCAGACGCCCAGCCCTGGCCCTGCTGCTGATCGCCGTGGCGTTCGCGAGCGTCGCCTGCTCCGCAACCCCGCCCCCGAGGTGGCAGGAAGGCGGCGCGCCGCTCTTGATCGCGCCGGCACGCTGGGATCGCCAAAACGGCGATCACGTCCAGATCAACGCGAACGGCCAGGTACTCGAGAACGGGGATCCCGTGCTGTTCATCGACCGCGCCGGACGCGTCACCGACGAGAGCTACGAGCCGGTCGCGATCCTGCTTCCCGACGGCTATGTCGCCGGCACCGACAACCGCCTGCTCGGGCGGGTGGGCGTGACCAACGCGGCTCCGCCCGGGTCGGCCACGGCATGGGTTTCCATCCTGCCCAACGGACAGGTGATGCGGTTCGATGCGGACGGCGATCGCGAAAACGCCGGCGTTTGGCACGGCTGCAACGGCCCCCAGATGCGCACCTGCACGCTGGTCACCCACATCCTGCTGGTGCAGTCGTACGCGAACCGACCCAACCCCTCCGTAGGCGTGGGCATCGGCATCGGGCTCTGATTCCGGCGTCCGGCTCCGCGCTCCGGGTGTCGACGGCCTCACGATGTCGCGCTATTAGCCAGCGTTCACGGAGGAGACATGCTCGACGTCCGGTACGTCACCGACAACATCGACGAGGTCGAAAACCAGCTCCGGCGCCGTTCGCCCGAGGCGGCACAGGCGATCGAACCGATCGCCGCGATCGCCGCGCGCCGCCGCGAACTGATCGGCGAGACCGAGAACCTGCAAGCCCGCCGCAACGCCGCGAACCAGGAGATGAGCAAGCTTGCCAAGGGCGGCGACCGGGCCGCTTTCCAGGCGCGTCGCGACGAGCTGAAAGCGCTTTCCACCGAGGTCAAAGAGCTCGAGGCCCGGCTTTCGGAAACGGAAGCAGAGATGGAGCAGCGCCTGCTCGAGGTGCCAAACATACCGCACGCCTCGTCCCCCGTCGGGCAGAGCGAAGCGGACAACCCGGTCGTGCGCACCTGGGGCGAAAAGCCCGGGTTCGATTTCGAGCCGCTCCCGCACTGGGACATCGGCACCGCGCTGGGCATTCTCGACTTCGAGCGCGCAGCAAAGATCTCCGGCGCGCGATTCGCCGTCCTCTGGGGAATGGGCGCGCGGCTCGAGCGTGCCCTGATCGCGTTCATGCTCGACCTGCATACCCGCGAGCACGGCTACACCGAGGTCTACCCGCCGTTTCTGGTCAAGGCCGAGGCGCTGCGCGGCACCTCGCAGCTGCCAAAGTTCGAGGACGATCTGTTCAAGACGCGGCGCAGCGGCGAGGACGACCCGAGCCCGCTCTACCTCATCCCTACCGCCGAGGTGCCGGTTACCAACCTGCACGCGGACGAGATCCTCGACGGGGCAAGGCTGCCCATCGCGTACACAGCGTACACGCCGTGCTTCCGCAGTGAAGCGGGCTCGTACGGCAAGGACGTTCGCGGGGCTGATCCGCCAGCACCAGTTCGACAAGGTCGAGATGGTGCGCTTCGCCAAGCCGGAGTCGTCACTGGAAGAGCTCGAGCTTCTGACGGGGCACGCGGAGAAGGTGCTGCAACGACTGGGGCTGCACTACCGGGTGGTGGAGCTTTGCACGGCAGACCTCGGCTTCGCCTCGATGAAGACGTACGACCTCGAGGTCTGGCTTCCCTCGCAGAATGCATATCGCGAGATTTCCAGCTGTTCCTGCTTCGGCGACTTCCAGGCCCGGCGTGCCAGGATCCGCTACCGGCCGGAAGCGAAAGCCAAGCCGCGGCTGCTCCACACGCTGAATGGCTCCGGACTCGCAGTCGGCCGCACGCTGGTCGCGATCCTGGAGCAGTACCAGCACGAGGACGGAAGCGTCACGATTCCGGAGCCGCTCCGCCCATTCATGGGCTCAGACCGCATCGTCGCGGGCTAGGGGCTGCTCGGCTCGCCTATCGCTTGCGGCGCGGGGGCTTCTTCCGCCGCGTGCCCGTCGTCGTGGGGTGCTTGTCGCCGCGTGCCTTTCGCACGGGAGGCGGCGCGCCGCGGCCGCCCTTGCTGCGTCCGCGCCCTCGGGCGCGCTCCGCGCTCTGCTCGACCACACGCTTGGGCGGGACGCGCCGCGCGTAGACCTGGCGCCGCAGGATCGCCACGTCCTCGATGCCCACCACGACGCGATCGCCGATCGTGACCGAGTCGCCGGAGCGAACCCCGACGGCGCTGATCTCGTCCTCGCCCATCTCGTAGTAGTCCGGACCCATGGCCTCGTAGCGCACCAGTACGTCCACGAACGGGTGGTCGAGCGTCACGAACATGCCGCTACCGACGATGGCCGTCACCGTCCCCTCGAACACGTCGCCAATGCGATCGCGCATGAGGAGCGTCCGGTACAGGTCGACGACCTCTCGCTCGACGGCGATGGCGGAGCGCTCGCGAACACTCGACGCCGTCGCACTCGCGCGCAGCGTCTCGATGCCGGAGGCACTGGTGTCCGGCTTGCCGCCCCGGAGCAGGTGCTTCACCGCACGGTGCACCTGGATGTCCGGATAGCGGCGGATCGGCGAAGTGAAATGCAGGTACGCGTCCGAGGCCAGACCGAAATGCCCGATGTTGACGATATCGTAGACGGCCTGCTTCAGCGAACGGAGCAGGAGCATCTCGAGCACGAACTTCTTCGGGTGATCCTCGATCCGCCTGAGCCAGCGCGACACGCCGTTCGGCTCGAGCATCTCGTTCAGATCGAACTCGACGCCCATCTTCTGGGCGACCTCGCCCAACCTTTCGAGCTTCTTCTCGTCGGGCTTGCCGTGCACGCGGTAGATGGCGGGCGCCCGACGCTGGCTGAGCCATTCCGCCACCAGCTCGTTGGCCAGCAGCATCAGCTCCTCCACCATGTGATAGGCGCGCTTGATGCCCTCGTCTTCGGCTCGGCGCTGCACGTCGACCGGCGCACCCGTCTGCGCGTCGATGTACACGCGAGGCTCCGGAAGATCGAGATCCAGCGCACCGCGCTTCATGCGCGCGCGACGCAGTTTGCGGGTCAGCTCGTCGATCACCTTGAGGTCGCGCTTGAACCCCTCGGCCTGTGCGCTCTTCGGCGGCGTGTCGGTGAAACCCAACGCGCGCGCAACGCCGCCGTAGGTGAGCATCGCCGCCGAGCGCATCACGCCTTCCACGACGTCGAAGCGCGACACCTTGCCGCGCTTGTCCAGATCCGCGATCACGCACAGGCACAGGCGATCACGATCCGGCAGGAGCGAGCAGAGATCCGCCGCAAGGGCCGCCGGCAGCATCGGAAGAGCGCGATCCGGCAGGTAGATGGTGCAGCCACGTGCCAGCGCTTCCTCGTCCAGCTCCGAGCCGGGCTGCACGTACTCGCTCACGTCCGCGATCGCGATCCAGGCCCGGTAGCCTTCCCCATTGCGCTCGACCCACACCGCGTCGTCGTGGTCGCGAGCGTCCTCGGGGTCGATGGTGGGCAGCGGCACCTCGCGCAGATCCGTCCGCCCCTCCAGCGACATGTGATGGACACGCGCCGCCATCGCCTCCGCTTCGCGCACTGCCCCTTGCGGGTGATCCTCGACGATCTGCTCGCGCACCAGGATCTTGGCGACCTCGGCCTTGGGGTCGCCCGGCAGCCCCAACACCGCGACCAGCTCGCCTTCCGGGTTTTCGTCGGCGAACTTCGGAAAGCGGGTGATGGTCACCACCGCCGCCTCGCCGTCCTTGCCCTCCCGCGTGCCGCCCTCGAGCACGATCGGACCCCGCACCCGGGTGTCGTCCGGCTCCAGCCAGAAGCTCTTGCCCTTGCGCCTGAGCACGCCCGCCAGCCGCGGATTGCGTCGCTCCAGGATTTCCTCGATGCGCCCCTCCACGCCGCGGGAGGTGCGCGCGACCACCTTGATGCGGACGCGATCGCCGTGCATGGCCGCCGCGATGCCGTCGGGGGCCACGTACACGTCGTCCTGGCCGGCTGCGGTCACGAAACCGAATCCCCGCGGATTGACGCTGAGCACGCCTTCCCAGCTGCCCCGATCCCGCTCTTCCGGCGGCTGGGCCTTGAAGCGATGGCCAGCCAGCCGGCGGATGGTTCCGTCGAAGCTCAGCTGATCCAGAAGCTCCAGCAGGCGGGGAAACGAGGCCTCTTCGACACTGCAGCGCGAGGCGATCTCCCGGGCGTGAAGTGCGCGCCGCGAGCCGGACAGGCAGCTGATGATGTCGCCCCGGGTGGGCAGAGGTTGCGTCATGGCGGAGCCGGTCATACCCCAGCGGGGTCCCGGCCGTCCCCCGAAAGCTGACGCTTCCCGCGAGCCGGCATAGATTCCCCCCACCGTGCGCCCCGCTCACTCCATCTCGCTGGTCCGCCTCTTCACCCTGGTCGCGCTCGCGGCCAGCGCGGCGCTGTTCGTCGACTACACCAGCTACAGCCCCACGTTCTGCACCGCCACGAACTCGGGCTGCGGCGCCGTCCGCGCGAGCGGCTACGGCTATCTGCTGGGGATGATCCCGGTGCCGCTCGCGGGGCTCATCGGCTTCGGCGCCGTGCTGGTCGTCTCGCTGCTGCCCGCCGGAGGTCTGAGGAAGCGACTGCTCGCGCCGCTCGCCGTGGGCGGCGCCGCGATCGGTCTGCTGCTGTTCGCGCTGCAGGCGCTCGTCATCAAGCGCTACTGCGAATACTGCATGGCCGCCGACGCGTCGTCACTGCTGATCGCGGTGTTCGCGGTCCTCCACCGCCAGGCGATCGCCGGCACGCCCTCCGATCAGAACCGCGAGCACATGGCACGCTGGTCCTGGGCCGCCCTGGGCGGGCTCGCTATCGCCGCGCCGCTGGTGTGGCCGCACGTCCGCCCCGAGCCACCCGTGCCGGCGGACATCCGCGCCTTCTACGTCCCCGGCAAGATCAACGTCGTCGAGTTCGCCGACTACGAGTGCCCGTTCTGCCGCGGCCTCGCCCCGCGCCTGAAGCAGGTCATGAGCGCCTATCCGGGCCGTGTGAACTTCGTGCGGCTCAACCTGCCGCTCGACCGCATCCATCCCCAGGCACGCGACGCCGCGCGGGCACAGGTGTGCGCCGCCGAACAGGGCAAGGGCGAGGAGATGGCCGACGCGCTGTTCGAGGCCAAGGAACTATCGCTCAAGGCCAACCGCCGCATCGCCGTCGGCATGGGCCTCGACATGGATCGCTTCGATAAGTGCGTCGCCGACGCCGCCACCGACAAGCGCATCGACCAACAGGGCAAGCTGCTGCGCGACGCCGGTTTCTCGGGGCTGCCGACGACGTTCGTCGGTGCCGACAAGGTCGTCGGCGCGCAGCCCGACGATGTCTTCCGCAAGGCCTTCGAACAGGCGGCCCGCGGCGACAACGCGCAGGGCATGCCGGGCTGGCTGTACCTGGTGATCGTCGGGATTCTGGCGCTGGGGCTGGCCGGAGCGGGGGCCGCCCAGGAGCGCCGGCGACGCGCTCGAGCCGCCTGACACCGGTCAGCATCCGGTACCCGAGCGCCGGGCGGGGTGTTATGCTCTGCTATGGAGAAAAGGAAAAAGCACACGGCGCCGCGAGAGAACGGCGCGCCTGGTTTCAACGTTCCCATCGAGGTCTTCCGGGCTCTGCCGAAGACCGACCTTCACGTCCACCTGGACGGCTCGCTGCGCCTCGAGACGATCCTGGAGATCGCCGAGCAGCAGAGCATCGAGTTGCCCGCGGACAACGTCGACAGCCTGCGTGAAGTCATCGGCTGCGGCAGGTTGTTCGGCTCCCTCGTCGAGTATCTGCGCGGCTTCGAGATCACGCTCAAGGTGATGCAGACGGAGGAAGCGCTCGAGCGCATCGCCTTCGAGCTGGCGGAAGACGCGCACCGCGAGAACGTGCGCTACATGGAAGTGCGCTACTCGCCGATGCTGCACACGCAGCGCGGCCTGAAGCTGACCAAGGTCGTCGAGGCCGTGCTCGCCGGCCTGCGCCGCGCGCGCGAGACCTACGGCATCAAGGCCAACGTGATCATCTGCGGGATCCGCAACATCTCGCCGGAATCCTCCTACGAGATGGCGGAGCTCGCCGTCGCGTACAAGGGCCGCGGCGTGGTCGGCTTCGACCTGGCCGGCGCCGAGTACGATCACCCGGCCAAGCACCATCGCCAGGCCTTCCAGCTGGTGCGCGACAACAACATCAACTCGACCATCCACGCCGGAGAAGCCTACGGCCCCGAGTCGATCGCGCAGGCGATCCACGTCTGCGGCGCGCATCGCATCGGGCACGGCGTGCGCCTGCGCGAAAACGGCGATCTCCTCCACTACGTCAACGATCACCGGATCCCGCTGGAGTGCTGCCCCTCGAGCAACGTGCAGACCGGCGCGGTACGCGACCTGGCGTCGCATCCGTTGAAGCTCTACTTCGACCTGGGCCTGCGCGTGACGATCAACACCGACAACCGGCTCATCACCGATACCTCGGTGTCGAAGGAACTGTGGCTGGTGCACACGGAGATGCACGTGCCCTTCCGCGACGTCCGCAGCATGGTCGTGGCCGGCTTCAAGTCGAGCTTCCAGCCCTTCCACGAGAAACAGGCGGCACTGCGCAAGGTGGCCGCGGAACTGTCGCGCTACGACGACGAGGGCAACCTCATCAACACGCCGGTCGACCCGACCACGCCCGAGCCGTCGCGCCGCATCCGCGCCAGCGCCGAGCTCAGCGACACACCGTGATTGCCGCTAGCTGGGCGACCGTCAGAAGCTGATCCCCGCCCTCACGTCGGTGGTAGTCGCCTGGTCGAGCGCTTCGATGGCCTTGTCGACCTCTTCCGACTCCACGTCGGGCAGCTTCACCAGGAAGCGGACGTAGAGATCGCCCGTGTCCTTCTGGCGTTTGACGCCGCGCCCCTTCAGCCGCACGACCTGACCACTCTGCGCGTGCTCCGGCACGGTCAGCGTCACGTCGCCGTTCGGCGTCGGGATGCGCACCTTTGCGCCCGAGTACGCCTCCCGCGCGGTCACCGGCAGATCCAGGTACAGGTCCAGCCCGTCGCGCTCGAAGTGCGGGTGCGGCTTGACGCGGATCACGAGCACCAGATCCCCCGGCGGCCCGCCGAACATGCCCGGCTGCCCGTGGCCCGGCACGCGCACCTTGTCGCCATCGCCGGCGCCCGGCGGGACACGCACCGTCACTTCCTCGCTGCCGTCCTGCACGCGCAGCTTGAGCGATGCACCCATGATGGCCGAAGCAAAGTCCACCGTGACCTCGCTCAGCACGTCCGAGCCCTTCATCGCCGTGCGCCGCCCGCCGCCGCGCCCGCGGAACAGGTCGCCAAACAGGTCGCCGAAACCGCCGACGCCCCCCTGGTTGGTGAAGACCTCCTCCCAGCCTCCACCGCCGCCGCGGCTGAAGCGCACCCGGCCTCCGGCGCCGGCCGCGCGCTTGTAAGCCCGCGCTGCATCCGCGTCGAAGCCTTCGCGCAGCGCATCCTCGCCGAACTCGTCGTACAGCGAGCGGGTCTTCGGATCGCTCAGCGTCTGGTAGGCGCGATTGACCTGCTTGAAGCGCTGCTCCGCCTTGTCGTCGCCCGGGTTCTTGTCCGGATGCAGCTTGCCCGCGAGCTTGCGGTACGCCTTCTTGATGTCGTCGGCGCTGGCGTCGCGCGAGACGCCGAGCTCACTGTAGAAGTCCTGGGCCATGTTGCGTACCGCTATGGAAAATAAGGGCGCCGCCACACTGCGGCAAGGCCGGCGCTCAGCCCTTGGGCGACCGCGCGCGCGGCCTTGACGCACCTCTTGCCCTCGCCCTGCAGCCTACCACCATCGAATCGACACTCTCGTCGGGCGGCTGGTCGCTGAAGTCGGCAGTCCAGACCATGTCGCCAAAACCGTTGTAGTGCAGCAGCGCCTCGATCTCGCGCGGAAAGAACTGCCGATGCGTGAGCGGCACGCTCCAGGGCTTTCCGCCGCCTTCGGGCTTGAAGTCCATCCACACGAGCAGCACCTGCCGGACGGGATCGTATTCGAAGCGCTCGGCGTAGCGCACGAGCTGCCCGGTGGTGGGGTGACGGATGCGCGGTGCGCCGTAGCTCCGGCCCGGGTCGCGAACCAGCTCGTCACCCCGCGGCACCGAGAAGTCGAACACGAAACGACCGCGTGGAGCGAGGTGTGCGCGGACCCGCGCCAGGAACTGCTCCATGTCCTGTCGCGTGTACAGGTGGAGGATCGTGTTGAAGGCGGCGATGACCAGCGGAAAGCGCCGGCTGAGCCGCACCTTGCGCATGTCGCCGTGCACGACGCGCACGCGCCGCTTCACCTCGGCCGGCTCGCGCAGAAGCGCCGCCCGGAGATCCTCGAGCATGGGTTTCGAGAGATCCACCGCCACCACGTCCACTCCGGCGCGGGCGATCGGGATCGCGATGCGACCGTTGCCAGCGCCGTACTCCAGCACCGGACCGCCCGAAAGCCGCGCCAGCCTCACGTAGTACTCGACGTCCCAGCGACGTGAGCGGTACGTCTTTTCGTAGTACGCCGGGTCGGCGTAGTGCGCCTGCGCACCGGCGTCGCCTGCGCGACCCAGCGCGTCGAGCGTCGGCGCTGATTTCCGTGGCACGCGCCTCAGTGCGCGGCGTGCGTGATCTCGTCGATGTACTCGACCACAACCTCGTGACTGTCGCGGTGGAAGTGCACCTTGCCCGCCGCGATCTCGCGCAGCGCGATGACAGCCGCCTTGTTCTTCGCGTTGACGAGCGCCGGCGCACCCTTCATCAGGTTGCGGGTGCGGCTGGATGCCAGCACCACCAGGGCGAAGCGGTTCTCTTCCTGCTCCAGGCAGTCTTCAACGGTGACGCGCGCCATGTTTCGCGGAGATCCTTTCCGTCGGGGGTCGCGAAACCTACCCGAACCCCGGGCAGCCCGCAAGCTGGCATAAATCAACTGTGATTACAATATGTTACGAGCCGGAGCTGGAGCTGGGCCTGAACCCTGACCCCGCCTAGCTGACCAGGTAGCGTCCCGAACGCATCACCGGCTCGCCGTCGATTTCGATGTCGGAGCCCGCGGCCGTGAGGACGCACTGCGCGGCGGCGTCCCAGTCCGCTCCGGTCAAATCGGGGTAGCTCATGCCGAGCGCGATGTGCAGCCCCGGCAGCGTCTGGTCGACGATCAACGTTCCGGTCGGTTCGCTCAGACCCATGTTTGTGCCGAAGCTGAACAATCCAACGCGATCCTGGTTCCTGCCTGCGCGCAGGAAAGCCGACGCGGCCTCGGCCAGAGCTCTGGAGCTGCACTGCACCCCCTTCACGCGCCCGTCCCGGAGCTCCAGCCTGACCGGCGAAGCGCGCGGGCTCTCGCCTTCCGCGCCCGGCAGCACGGTCATGGAAGCGTCGCACACGAACACTCCGGAAACCTGGCCCGGAGCGGTCAAGAGCTCGCCGGCGGGGAGGTTCTGCCAGCGGCCGGGGCGGATGATGCCGGTGTTGTCCACCCAGCGGAAACGCGGGTCGCAACAGAGCTCCAGCTCGGTGCCCGCCGGCGTGTGCGCCGTCACGCGCGAATCGGGTCGGAGCCGCGAGCGCAAGGCTCGTGCCGTGTTCGCAATGCGGTGGGGATCGACGGAAAGCCCGGTCGCCATCAGCTCGGCGGTGACGCCGACCATGTGTCCATGTCTGAGACCGAACTTCCGCACGTCTTCCACCAGCTGCCGGCGCAGCGTCAGCTCGTCGGGCCCCGCGCGCGCGACGTAGATGCTCGCCTGTGCCTCCGAAAGCGCTTCGACGATCGTTCCGGGCAGCTCCGCGAGCGGGCGCGGCCCGAAATCCTCCAGCGCGAAGCACAGCACGCGGACCTTGGCCCACTCGGCCGCTTCCGCCAGCGCCTTCTGCATCGGCGCCCGTTCGGCGTCCGAGATGATCACGAGTTGCTCGCCGGGCACGCACCCGAGCGATCCCTCGACCACGCGCCGCGCCGCCGACAGCAGGTGGTAGTCGACCCCCGCAAAGCGGGAAGCAGACCAGGAACGCTTCGGCACGTCCGACAAAGAAATCCCCACGGCTACGGGCCTGGGGCGACCCGTTTCGCGAGGGTCGCACCAATGTGACGCACGCGCCAGCGCTACGGTACCCGGCGGAAACAGCCGCAACAAGCCGCCGTCAGCCGCTCTCTAGCGCCCGACAGTGGGCGGACCTAGGTTGGGGCCAGCGAGCTGGACCTGATCATGGCGAGCCGGGACGTGCCGGGACATGCAGCCGAAAACCGCGGTCCCGGAGCGGGCGCAAAGGCGGAGGAACGCGTGCGGGCCGGAGGCCGGTTGAAGCGCTACGCGTGGCTGCTGCTGGTGCTGGTCGTGCTGGGCGCCGTCGCTCTGGCGCTCGCACCTCGCGTCCTGGGCCGCAGCGTCCACGTGGTCCAGCTCGAGCACCGCGCGCTCGTGCAGACCGTGGTGACCAGCGGGCGCGTGCTGCCACCCGCCGAGATCACGCTCTCGGCCCTGGTGCCGGGTGACATCCAGAGCGTCGCGGTCGAGGAGGGTGACCCCGTCCACAAGGGACAGCTGCTGGTGCAGATCGATCCAACCGAAGCCGGCGCGGCGCTGGCCCAGGCCAAGGCGGCTCTGTCGCGGGCGCGCGCCCAGCGACGGCGCGTGCATAGCCTGACGGCGAAAGTCGCCGGCCAGAGCCTGGAACAGGCGCGGGCAAGGCTCGACCAGGCCAAGCTGGCGTACCAGCGCGAGAAGCAGCTGTTCGCCGGCGGTGCGACCACACGCTCCGCGCTCGACGACGCCCAGACGGCGCTCGACCTGGCGCGCAGCGCGTACACTTCCGCGGAAGCACAGGCCGAGGCCTCCTCGCCGCAGGGCGCCGATTCACAATCGGCCGTCGCGGCGATCGCCCAGGCGCGTGCCGAGCTCGCGGCCGCGCAGGCGCGGCTCGACCGCGCGCGGGTCGTGGCGCCGAGCGACGGCGTGGTGCTCACGCGCAGCGTGGAGCCCGGCGACGTGGTGCAGCCTGGCGCCCAGCTCCTGGTCGTGGCCGGCAGCGGCCGCACCCAGCTGGTTGTTGAACCCGACGAGAAGAACCTCGCCCTGCTCGAGGTCGGCCAGAGCGCAGTCGCCTCGGCCGAAGCCTTTCCGTCGCAGCGCTTTCCCGCGAAGGTGGCGTTCATCGCACCCAGCGTCGATGCGCGCCGCGGCACCATCAAGGTCAAGCTCGACGTGGACAAGCCGCCCGCCTACCTGCGTCCGGCGATGACCGTCTCGGTCGAGATCGAAGTGAACAAGCGCAAGAACGCACTGGTGCTCGACGCCGGCGCGGTACGGGATCTCTCGACCGATCGCCCCTGGGTTCTGGTCGCGAAAGACGGCGTGGCACAGCGGGCGGACGTGAAGCTCGGCCTGCGGGGCGACCGCCGGGTGGAGATCGCGGGCGGCGTGGCTCCCGACGCGCTGGTGATCCCGCCGGGCGAGACCGGCATACAGCCGGGCACGCGGGTCCGGCCCCGGCTCCCGGGGAGCTGAGCATGCCGCTGGAGTGGTTCATCGCGCTGCGCTTCCTGCGCCAGGGGCGCATGCAGTCGGTGCTCATCATCGCCGGCGTGGGCGTGGGCGTCGGCGTGCTGGTGTTCCTCTCGGCGCTCATCACCGGGCTGCAGCAGAGCCTCATCGAGCAGACGCTCGGCGTGCAGCCGCACATCGTCGTGCGACCCGAAGAAGAGAAGGCACGCGAGCTCATCGGCACCCACACGCCCGGAGGTCCGCTGGTCGCGGCGCGCGTGGAGAAACCCGCGCAGCGCATCCGCTCCATCGACGGCTGGCAGCACGTGCGCCGCGCCATCGACTCCACACCGGGAGTCCTGGCGACATCGCCCATGGCAGCCGGCTCGGCGTTCGCCGTGCGCGGCAACGCCAACAAGTCCGTGGCGCTGATGGGCGTCGACGCCGCCGACTACGCGCGCATCATCGACGTGCCAGGGCACATGGTCGCCGGACGCTACTCGCTGTCCGGCACGGAAGCGGTCATCGGCCGCGAGCTCGCGGAGGACCTGGGCCTCGGCGTGGGCGACAAGCTCCGCGTGCAGACGGCGGAAGGGCGGAGCGAGCTGTTCACGGTGCGCGGCGTGTTCGACCTGGGAAACCGCGACGTGAACCGCCGCTGGGTGCTTGTTTCCCTGCGCAGCGCGCAGACGCTGCTGGATCTGGTCGGCGGCGTGTCGAACATCGAGATCAAGGTCGCGCGCATCTTCGATGCCGACGCGATCGCCCAGCGCATCGCCGCGCGCACCGGCCTGGTGAGCGACAGCTGGATGAAGACCAACGCACAGCTGCTCACCGCGCTCCGCTCGCAGAGCAGCTCGAGCTCCATGATCCAGGTGTTCGTCATTGTCGCTGTGGCCATGGGCATCGCCAGCGTGCTGATCGTCTCGGTCGTGCAGAAGTCGCGGGAGATCGGCATCCTGCGCGCAATGGGCACGCCACGGGCGCGCGTGCTCAGGGTGTTCCTCATCGAAGGGGCGCTGGTGGGCCTCTCCGGATCGATCATGGGCGGTGTGCTCGGTTCGGGCCTCGCGTTGTTCTTCCAGCAGCTGGCCGTGGCGCCCGACGGCTCGCCGCTGTTCCCGGTGGCGCTCACCGCGACGCTGCTCGGCCGCTCGGCCCTGATCGCTACCCTCACCGGCATCGTCGCGGCAGCGCTGCCCGCGCGTCGCGCGGCCCGCCTCGATCCCGCCGTGGCCATCCGCTATGAGTGACGCGAGCCCGGTGGTGCACCTCGACGGCGTGGTCAAGAACTACGGCGAGGAGGTGGTCACGCGCGTGCTCCACGGCATCGACCTGACGCTGGAGCGCGGCGAGTTCGCGGCACTGGTCGGCCCATCCGGTTCAGGCAAGAGCACGCTGCTGAACATCCTCGGCCTGCTGGATCGCCCGACGACCGGCCGCGTCTTCATCCAGGGCCGGGACACCGCGGGCCTCGACGATGCCGAGCTCACCGCCCTGCGCGGCCGCAGCATCGGCTTCGTCTTCCAGTTCCATCATCTGATCTCGGCCTTCACCGCGGTCGAGAACGTCGCCATGCCGCTCTGCGTGGACGCGGGGCGCGTGCGCCCCGGGATGCTCGAGCAGGCTCGCGCGATGCTGGCAGGTATCGGCCTCGCCGACCGCGCGGAGGCGCACACCAACAAGCTCTCGGGCGGTCAGCAGCAACGCGTCGCTATCGCGCGCGCGTTGATCACCGAGCCGGCACTGGTGCTCGCCGACGAGCCGACCGGCAACCTCGATACCCACACGGCCGACGACGCATTCGAGCTCCTGCGCCGCTTCAACCGCGAGCTTCGCACGGCCTTCCTGATCGTGACGCACGACCACCGGCTGGCGGATCGCTGCGACCGCATCATCACGCTGGTCGACGGCCGTATCGAGAGCGATACAAGGGAATCCTCCGGCGCCGAAGCGCTCTCCGGCGCCGGAGCGGAATAGCGGCCGCCCGGCGGACCACCCCCGGAGCCGGGCTGGTCATTGTGGTGCATGCGCCCGACAATCGATTATGCTCGCGCCTCCGGAGGAACCTTTCCCATGCAAATCACCCGATATCTCTTCCCTGTTGCCCTGCTCGCCGCCGCTGGATTCGCCGCATGCGGTGGTGCCAAGCCGATGACCGAGTCTCCCCCGCCGCCGCCGCCGCCCGCCGAGAGCGCGCCGCCGCCCGCCGAGAGCGCGCCGCCCGCCGAGAGCGCTCCGCCCGCCGAGAGCGCTGCGCCTGCGGCCAGCGAAGCCGCACCTTCCGAAGGTCCGCCCAAGCCCTGGGACGACATGTCGACGGACGAGAAGAAGGCGTACATGAAGCACACGGTGGTTCCACACATGAAGCCGCTGTTCATCGCGCAGGACGCCAAGCGCTACTCCGACTTCAGCTGCCAGACCTGCCACGGCAAGGCGGCCAAGCAGGGCAAGTTCAAGATGCCCAACCCGAAGCTTCCCAAGCTCGACTTCAAGAACAAGCTCGCCACCGAGAAGAAGAAGCATCCGGAGATGCTGGAGTTCATGGCGAAGAAGGTCGAACCCGAGATGGCCAAGCTGCTCGGCATGAAGCCCTTCGACCCGAAGACCAAGACGGGCTTCGGCTGCGGGGGCTGCCACACCGCGAAGGGCGGCATGCCGCACCACGGGAAGAAGTAGTCGACGCTCGCAATCGCGGTGCGCGTGCTTCCAGCGCGCACCGCGCTTGACAATCCGACCACCCCGGGGGATAGACCCCGGGCTCCGGAGGAGTGGCCGAGTGGTCGAAGGCAGCGGTTTTGAAAACCGCCGTACCTTTACGGGTACCCAGGGTTCGAATCCCTGCTCCTCCGCCGATGGCTCGACCGATGCTGAAGAAGCTGGCCAGGACGACCCCGCTCTCCGCTGACCTCGGGCTGCTCGTCGTGCGGCTCTGGTTCGGTGTCGTGCTCGCGCTGCACCACGGCTACGGCAAGCTGATGAACCTCGGCGCGTTCACCGCGAACGTGGCGACGAAGCACATTCCGCTGCCCTGGCTGCTCGGCCCGCTCGCGGGCCTTGGCGAGTTCTTTGGCGGGCTGATGCTCGCGTTCGGAATCTTCGGCCGTGTGGGGGCCGCGTGGGTGCTGGGCGTGATGATGGTCGCCGCGTTCCAGGTGCACGGCGCGGATCCGTTCGGCAAGAAGGAGCTGGCTCTCGCCTACGGCGCGGTCGCGCTGGCCCTGCTCGTCGCGGGGCCCGGCCGCTTCAGCGTCGATGCGCGCTGGCTCGGTCGGCGCTAGCTCGCGCGACGCACGGCACAGCCGATGCAGGTACACCCCGCAGGTAGTGGGGAGGCCTGCCGGTGCGGGTACGGAAGCGAAATCGATGCGTTCGTCGACGTGACGAGACGGAGATCGCGCGCCGTTCGAAGCGCCCACGGGTTCCCTTCTTGACGTAGCTCAAGCGAGGAGGCCCTCCAATGTTCTATCGCACGCTGCTGGGCGTTCTGACGCTCCTGGCAGGCGCCGTCGTGCTCTCGACCTTCGCCGGCTGCACGTGCAGCAGTCCGCACCCCATGGAATGCCACGAGGCCGACGACTGCGCGGGGCGTGACTGGACGGAGAGCCTGTGCTCCGAGGACGAGGGGCGCTGGGAATGCGAATACAACCGCTGCGTCGGCAAGTGCAACCCCATGTGCCAGATCGACAGCGACTGCGACGACAAGACGTGGCCAGAGTTCATGGTCGGCTGCCCGCAGCAGGGCGGCTACTGGACGTGCCATAACAGCATGTGCACGGCTCACTGCGACGGGCCCCAGTGCACCGACGCGAGCGACTGCAGCGACAGGACGTGGCCCGCCGACGCCGGCTGCGACGAAGCCGACGGAGCCTGGGAGTGTAGCCATGGCTTCTGCAACGCCGTCTGCCAGGGTGGATGCAGCACTGCCACCGACTGCAGCGGCAAGGCCTGGCCGGGCGGAGTGCCCTGCGAAGAAGCCGACGGCTACTGGGACTGCACCGCCGGGCAGTGCGTCGCCGCGTGCAATCCCGAATGCAACACGGACAGCGATTGCGCGACCTTCAAGTGGAACCAGGTCTGTGTCGGCAACTGGGACTGCACCGAGGGCCAGTGCGAGCCGGTGTGCGACCCGGTCAGCTGCGGCGACGGAAACTGCGCTGTCGCCGCTGGTGAAACGCGCGACTCGTGCCCTGCAGACTGCAAGACGCCGTGCAGCGACGACGCCGACTGCGTGAACAGCGGCGACGTGTGGGAACCGCCCTGTGCCGGCCGCTGGGAGTGCAGCGGCGTGTGCGATCCACTGTGCGACTACTCGACCTGCGGAGACGGCACCTGCGACGCGAGCGCCGGCGAAGACGCGGTCAGCTGCCCGGCGGACTGTCTCGACCATTGCCAGTGGCCGAGCGACTGCGTCTACGAGAAGTGGACGCAGATCTGCCAGGGGCGGCACACCTGCTTCATGGGTCAGTGCCAGCAGACCTGCGACAGCAACGGCTGCGGTAACGGAACCTGCGACGATCCTCTCGGCGAAGAGTCCGAGTCGTGCTTCATCGACTGCCTGGGCGGACCGTGCGACACCACCGTCGATTGCCTCGGCTACCGCTGGTACGAGAAGAACTGCACCGGAGGCGGCGGCCACTGGGCGTGCTCGCATCCCGCCGGCGCGTGCGAGGCAGTGTGCGACAACACGGCTTGTGGCGACGGCGCCTGCGACGTGCTCGGCGGCGAGTCCGCCACGGGCTGCCCCGCGGACTGCCAGCAGTACGACTGCAACCTGAGCACCGACTGCAGCGGGCTCACCCTGCCGCAGGGCTGCAACGACTGGCTGTGCGTGCGGCGCAACTGCACGCCGGTGTGTCCGTAGTCCGGACTTCCTGCCACACTCCTGACATCATCGCCATAAAAGCGTAGTAGTTTCAATATGATTCAGCGACTGCGCTGGTCTGCTCGGCTGAATGCCTGCGGTCCGCGCTACGACAGAGGGGCCATGCGCGCTTCGCTTCCGATCGCTCTGTCCCTGCTGCTCGCGCCGCTCGCCCTCGCTGTGGCGTGCGGTCCCCAGATGACCGGCCAGCCCGCGGCTGGGCCAGAGACCGCATCGAGCCCACCGGCTGCGAGCGCGGCGGAGCCCGCGCCGAGCGAACCCACAACAACGTCTGCTCCCGCGACCCCCGCACCGGCGGAGCCTGCGCCAACCGCCGTGGAGTGCACCAAGGACGAGGCGTGCAGCGGAGCCGACGCCGGACCGCTGCCGCTGCGCGCCGGCAAGGGCACCGACCCCTTTGCCCACAAAAGCGACGCGGCCGCCAAGAGCGCGCCGCCGTGCACGAAGGACACGTTGAAGAAGCAGCTGCAGAGCATCGTCGACGCCTGCCGGAAGAGCAGCCGCTCCATCTGCGGGGATCTCGTGCTGCACACGGCCGCCGGCAAGGATGCGGGCAGCGACAACGTGAGCGTCGACTTCAACCTCGGCACGAGCGGCGACACCCTCGGCTTTTCGAAGTGCGTGGTCGGCCGCATCAACAGCGTGAAGTGGGAATGCGCCGAGCGCGGCGACGACATCCATCTCGACCTGGGCTGCCGGCTCTGACACGGCGCGGGCGCCGTTCTGCGTCACCCGAAGTCGAGCTCGAGCTGCCGGCTCACACGCGACAGCGCGCGGTCCAGCTCATGGCGTAGCTGCAGCTCGAAGTCGTTCCACAGCGCCTCGGCCGGGGGCTGGCCCTGCACGCCCGCCACCTGGTTGTCGCTGTGCGCGTCCACGCGCGCGCGGCAGAGCGGCTTGCCGCTCTCGAGATCGAAGATGAACAAGCCGCCTGAAAACGCGCCGGGGTGGTACTTCCTGCCGTCCATGCGCGGCAGCTCGCGGTGCGAGCTCCTGAGCACCGCGATGTAGGCGTAGTCGCGCTGGACCTTCTTGATGTTCCACAGGGCATCGATGGTCTGCTTCTTCGTGTGCACCTCGGCGAGCGGCGGCACGACGCGCAGCGCCGGAGTGGTCAGGAACTTCCAGCGCCCGCGATCGTCGGCGCTCTTTCCGGCGTAGCGACCCAGAACCTGGTACTCGGCCAGGAGCAGGCTGCCCGTCTTGCCGTGCAGCTGCTTCTCGATCGCGTCGTCGGGGCACGCCTGGTCCTCGACGTTCTGCGCGTCCGGCGCGGCGCTGCGGATCGCGGCGAGGCGATGCTCGAAGTCGGCCACGCGCTGGTGCAGGCGCGCGAGCTCGGGATCGGGCGTCTTTTCGCCGCCTTCGGTCGAGTGGCAACCCGCCACGGCGACGAGCAGGAGGGCCGTGATCAGAGCGAAGCGGGGCGGCATCGGCCCGTAATCTAGCGCATCGGTGCGGCGGAGCCGATCACGGCAACAGGCCGGCCACGTCGACGCGCCCGCGGTGGTCGGCCTCGAAGCGCTTCTCCATCTTCGCAACGAAGGGCTGATCGGGATCGATCCGCTCCAGATCGGCGAGGATGGCGCGCACGCTGTCGCGGTCGCCGAGGGCGGCCAGAGCGACGGCCTGCTCCTGGGCGCGCGAAGCCAGCACAGCCAGCGTTGCACCATCCCGGTGCTGGGGCGTGATCGCCGCGGCGAGCACGCGGGAGAAGGCTTTGTGCTCCTCGGCCAGCGCCGGCGTGCGGTCGGAGCGGCCCAGCGCGTGGGGCGCGAAGCCGAGCCAGAGCGGCCGCGGCGTGAGGTGATCGACCAGACGCTGGTCCCAGTTTGGATCCAGCTCGACGTACAGCGGCCGCGCGTCGGCCAGCGTGGAGAGCGAGTACTCGGTCGGCCTGCCGCGGATAGCCATGTCGCGCACCAGCGGCGCGAGCTTCGGCTCCCGGGCGAGCAGCTCGCTGGCGATGCTGCCGCGGTCGAGCAGGGGCAGCGGCACCACGACGATGTCGGGCCGTTCCCCACGCACCAGCCGCGCCGCCCACAGGCGCCACGCCACGGCGGGCGAGCGGATGAGCAGCATGCTGTGCGGCGGCAGATCGCCGAGCGCCTCGTCCGTCCACACCTCCGCGCCGTACTGCGAGCGGCGGTCGGCGACGTAGGACGAGTCCTCGGCCGTCACCAGCACCAGGGTGAAGTTGAACACCACGAGCAGCACGGCGGCGGGACGCGCCATGGGGATGTTCGCGCGGCGCAGGCCGAGCGCGACCGTGTGCACGCCCAGCGCGGCCGCGATGCCGAGCGCGATCACGGCCGAGAGCCTGAGCGGCGAGAGCGGATCCGGCGACAGCACGCCGGCCCGGCTCGCGGGAAAGACCACATCGGCCAGCACCAGCGCTCCGAGCGGCGCCATCAGCCAGCGCGTCCGTGCGCGCAGGAGCCCCCACGCGCCACCCATCACGGCCAGGCCCATCGAGATCACGCCCACGTCGCGCAGCCACGCGGTCAACGCGCCGGCCTTTCGCGCAGCCGTGTCCACGGCGGCCAGCGGCGCGGTCGATAGCCCGTAGCCCAGATCCACCCACGCGCGACCGGACAACGGCCGCACCAGCGCCGGGACCAGACACAGGAGCGTTGCAATGCCGGCACCCGCCGCGCACAGCACCACGTTCCGACGCGGCGGCACCTCGGCGAGCACGGCCACCTGCACCCCGAGCACCAGCATCAGCGCCAGACCGGCCACGTGGCTCTCGAAGACGGTCAGAGCGATGAGCGCACCGAAGCCGAGCCACACGCGCGCGTCGCGCGTTTCCGCGCGGGGCCGGACGAGGAGCCCGCCGAGCACGAGAGCCACCGACAGCGTGGCGCCGCCGGCAATCGTGCCCTCGAGCTGCCAGACCGGCGAGAGCGTCGCAATCAGCACGGCTGCGAGGGCCAGCGGAGGCGTCAGCCGTGGGGTGTGGGCGTTGTCGTCCAGCAGGCGGCGCGCCAGCGCGTAGGCAAGCCGTGCCGACAGGGCGAGGCCCACCGCGCTGACCAGCGACGCCCTGAGCAGCCGCCCCCCGACAGGCAGCAGTGAAGAGAGCTGCATGAGCAGGCTGGACAGGGTGCCCTCGCCGCCGATGGGCACGATGCCGAGACCGCGCACGATGGACAGAATCGTCGCGCCACTGGGTCGCCGGGCTGGCCCGGAGCGCCGTGACAATCAGCGGCACGCCGAGCGAAAGCCAGGCGCACACCGGGTCGAGCCAGTGGCGCTGGGACGGCGCGGCCGCATCGCGGGGTGCCTCCTGCACGCGCCCAGCCCTGCCATGTCCGCGGATTTCGGGCCAATTTCCGGCGATCCCCATCAGCCCGCCCCTACTGCCCGGCATTGAATGCCCGGCCCCCGCGCGCTAGATGCGGTGCTCCGTTTTCCACTGTCCCCGGACAAGGAGCCCCCGTGGCCCGTTTCATCGATGAGCTGAAGAGAACCCACGACTGCGGTGCCCTCCGCGCCGGCGACATCGGCACCGAGGTGGTGCTGTTCGGCTGGGTGCACAACCGCCGCGACCACGGCTCGCTCATCTTCGTGGATCTGCGCGACCGCGAGGGCCTGACGCAGATCGTCTTCGACCCCGACATCTCCGCCCAGGCGCACCAGCTCGCCGAGAGCGTGCGCGGCGAGTGGGTGCTCGGCATCCGTGGGCGCGTCCGTTCGCGCGGCGAGCAGTGGAGCAAGAAAGAAAACAAGATGGTCAGCGCCGCGAACCCCAACCTCGCTACCGGCGAGATCGAGGTCGAGGTGCTGGAGGCCACGGTGTTCAACCGTGCCGAGACGCCGCCCTTCGAGATCGCGGACGACCTCGACACGCGGGAGGAGATCCGCCTCACGCACCGCTACGTCGACCTCCGGCGCACCCCGCTGCAGCAGGCGCTGCGCATGCGCCACAACGTGAACCAGGCGACGCGGAACTATCTCGCAGGCCAGGGCTGCATGGAGATCGAGACGCCGTTCCTGGTGAAGTACACGCCGGGCGGCGCGCGCAACTTCCTGGTGCCGGCCCGGCTCAGCCCGGGGAAGTTCTACGCGCTGGCCGAGAGCCCGCAGCTGTTCAAGCAGCTGTTCATGGTCGCGGGCTTCGACCGCTACTTCCAGATCGTGCGCTGCTTCCGCGACGAGGATCTGCGCATCGACCGCCAGCCCGAGTTCACGCAGATCGACATCGAGCTGTCGTTCGTGAACCAGGACAACGTCTTCAACATGGTGGAAGGGCTGATCTTCGCGATCTGGAAGGCGGGGCTGGGTATCGACCTCGCGGAGAAGTATCCGGACGGGCATTTCCCACGCATGAAGTTCCACGATTCGATGCAGAAATACGGCAACGACAAGCCGGACCTGCGCTTCGACATGGCCCACGTGGACCTGACGGATCTGATCATCGAACACACGGGCGGGGCGGTGCCGTTCTGGCAGCCCATCGCCGAGAAGTTCCGGAGCGGCGCCTACCGCCGCGACCTGCCCACCGAGATCGTCAAGGCGTTGGTGGTCCCGAAGAGCGCCAACCTGTCGCGCGCCGACGGCGACAAGCTGGAGAAGATCGCCAAGGGCATGGGCGCTGCGGGCCTGGCACGCGCCAAGGTCGCCGCGGACGGCAGCTGGACGCAGTCGCCACTCGCCAAGACCATCACACCCGAGCTGCGCACGGCGATCAACGAGGCGACGGGAGCCGGGGAGGGCGATCTCATCCTGTTCCAGTTCGGGCGCACGTCGCTGGTGCACACCGTGCTTGCGAACCTACGGGTCGAGCTCGGCAAGAAGCTCGGGCTCATCCCGGAGGTCGGCCACGGAGGCGACTTCAACTTCCTGTGGGTCGTGGACCCGCCGCTGTTCGAGCACGACGACGACGGCAAGCGCTGGGTCGCGGCGCACCACGCCTTCACGCGCCCGCACGACGAGCACGTCGCACTGCTGGAACAGGATCCGGGCAAGGTGCTCTGCTACCGCTACGACCTCGTGCTGAACGGGTTCGAGATCGCGGGCGGCTCGATCCGCCTGCACGACCCGGACGTGCAGAAGCGCGTCTTCTCCGTGCTCGGCATCTCCGACGAGGAGGCGCAGGAGAAGTTCGGCTTCCTGCTCTCCGCGCTCCGCTACGGCGCCCCGCCGCACGGCGGCATCGCCCTCGGCATGGACCGCATCGCGATGCTGCTCGCCGGTACGGACAGCATCCGCGACGTGATCGCGTTCCCGAAGACGCAGAAGGGGACGGACCTGATGAGCGACGCGCCCGGAGCCGTCAGCCCCGGGCAGCTCGCCGAGCTCGGCATCAAGAGCCTCGGAAGCGGCTGAAATGCCGCATTCTCGACTGAACGAATGCGCCCCTCCCGCCGCCCGGTAAGGCGGCGACTTGACGCAGCTTTCTCTCACCCGGCACGATCTTCGCCCCCATGGGAGCACGCATCCTCGTCGTCGACGACAGCTCCACCATCCGCAAGGTGGTCGCGACGATTCTCGAAACACGAGCCTACGAGGCGCTGACCGCCGAGGACGGGCAGCACGCGCTCGAAATGCTCGGCAGTGGCGAGAAGATCGATCTGGTCCTGCTCGACTTCGTGATGCCGCGCATGAACGGCTACCAGTTCTGCCGCGAGCTCCGCGCCAAGGAAGGCCTGAAGAACGTCCCCGTGGTGCTCATGAGCGCCAAGGGCGACAAGATCCGCGGGCAGTTCGTCCAGCAGACCGGCGCCATCGATGCCATCACCAAACCGTTCGATGCGCGCGGCTTGATCGCGGTGGTCGAGGGGGCACTCAAGCGCCAGGAAGAAGGGCGCGCCCGCCCGGTGCCCGACGCGGCGGCCATGCCGGACGAGGAGACCCTCGCCGACAGCCTGCGCCCCAGCTCGGTCAGCCTGTCGAGTGACCCCGCGTACGCGCGCGTCCGCTCGGTCCTGGAGGTCGGGCAGACCCTGATCAAGCTGCTCGTTCCCGAGATCTGCAGGCTGCCCGAGGTGGCGGACCACGCCGAGCGGAAGATCGCCGACATCATCCAGCACCACCTCACGGAAAACACACTGCGCGAGCTGGCGCCGCTCCTGGCGTCCTTCGACGAGGGCACGCGCAAGAGCGACGTGCTGGCGGGCGACATCGCCGTCATCTCGATCGCGGAAATCCTGCAGCTGTTGCACCTGCAACGGCAGACAGGCGCGCTGACCATCAACTCGCGCCGCAGACAGATCACGCTGTACGTGCGCGAAGGCAACGTCGACTTCGCGACCTCCAGCGGCCTGCGCGACGAGTTCTTGATGGGACGCTACCTGGTCGAGGACGGAGCGGTGACGCGCGAGGACCTGCAGTCGGTGCTCGAGAGCGCCAAGGCATCGAACAAGATGCTGGGCGAGTCGCTGACGTCGCTCGGCCTGGTCACCGATGAGCAGATCCAGCACGCGCTGATGCGGCAGACCGCCGAGCTGGTGTACGAGGTGGTGCGCTGGAAGACCGGACGTTTCGCCTTCGGCGTCGATTCCGGAGCCGAAGCGCCGACCGAAGCGCGGCTCGGGCTCACGACGGGCGCGCTGGTGATGGAAGGTTTCCGCCGCGTCGACGAGTGGCGCCTGATCGAGGGGACGTTCGATTTCGACGAGGTCCTGTACCGCGATCAGGTGGCGATCGAACGCATCGGAGACGAATCCAAGCTGACCAAGCAGGAGCGTGCGGTGCTCGAAGCCATCGACGGCGAACGTACCGTGCGCGAAATCGTCGACGAGATGGAGGGCAGCTCGTTCGAGCTATGCAAGATCCTCTACCAGTTCCTCAACTCGCGCCTGGTGCGGCGCAAGGCGGCCTGATGGCCCCGGACGCCGCGGAAACGGGGCGTGCCGGCGCTGCGGCACACACCGCCGGCGTGGTCGTCAGCCTCGACGAGAAGCTGTACTTCGTGCCTGCGGAGATGGCCGGAAGCATCGTCCAGCGCCCCGTCGTCACGCGAGTTCCCGGCACCCACATCGGCATGGCGCTGATCGGCGGACGCGTGGTGACGGTCATCGAACGTCGGACCGCGGCGCGAGGAGCTGCTGCTCTGCGAGGTGGAGGGCGAGCCGCTCGCCCTGTCGGGTCTTTCGGTGTGCGGCTCGGGTTTCTACTCGCTCGAAGGCGACCAGGTCCGCGTCGACGACCAGCTCGTGCCGGGATTCGACGTGAAGGCTGCGCTTCTCGAAGCCGAGCTCGAGCTGTGGGCCCAGAGACGGGGAACGAGGAATCTCCGCTCATGAGCATCGCCGATCGGTTCTACCAGATGCTCAAGGACCGCATGGAAACAACGCGGCCTGCGCGCAGCCACAGCGGCTTCGACGGAGCGCTGCTCTTCAACTCGCACGACGTTGCAACGCGTTCCACGCAGTCGGCTACCAGCACGTGCCAAACCGCCGGCGCGACCGCCGCGCAGCAACGAGGCGCACTCGACGCCGCGTCGGATCACGCACGTCTGCTGGTCGCACGGGGACGGGATCTCCGGGCGACGGCGCAGCAGGTCCGCGAATCGTTGGAACGGGCCAAGCTGGTCGCGCTCAACGCCGGGCTGGAAGGCTCACGGTTGGGCGAGCCGGTGGGCAAGGCGATGGTCGCGATTGCCGACGAGATGCGCAGCCTGGTCGGGCGCGGACTGGAGGCACTCGAAGAACACCTGACACTGCTTTCGCAGGTGGATCGCGAGCGGGACAAGCTGCAGGAACAGGTCGAGCACGCGGGGCAGCGTGCGGGCAGCCTGGCCGAGGAGCTGCTCCGTTCGCAGGCTGCGCTGCGCGAAGCGAGCGCGGCGCTGGCCAAGCTCGGCGAGGGGCTGCAGCGCAGCACCGGCGCGGACCCGCAGATGGCACGCGCGGTCTCCTCGGCGGCCGAGCACGCGCGGGGGCTTCTGGCCGCGCTGTCGACGCTGTCCGGCCATTCCCAGCGCGGCCTGATGTGGCGGGCGCTCGCACCCACGATCAAGCCGCTGCTCCGACTGCTGCGCGATCTGGACCAGGGGGCCCGGGCGCAGAACGGCAGCGGGTAGCGATCGAAGTCGGGAGCGCGCAAAGTGAGCGACGAGACCGATCTCTACGCCCTGCTCGCGGGAGAAATCGAGCGACGGCTGCCGGCGCTGCAAGCACAGAGGCCCGACGAGAGCGAGGTGCGCGCGGCGTTCCACTCGCTGAAGGGCTCGGCCGGCATGGCGGGCTTCAACGATCTGGCGCTGGTCGTCGCACAGCTCGGCGCGCGCGTGCGCGGCGGAGACGACACGGCACGGTCCGCTGCGGCCGAGCTCCTCGGCAGGGCGCTTGTGCGCCTGCGCGCTGGCCAGAGCGCATTTCCGACAAGCTGGCCCGAACCACCGCCCATGCTCGGCGCGGCCAGCATCGAGCCGGACTTCCGCGCCGAATACCTGGCAGCGATGCGGGATCGGCTAGGCGAGATCGACGGCGCGCTCGCCAGCGACGACGCGCCGAAGCTGGCGGTCGAGCGCGCCTATCGCAGCGTCCACGGCATGAAGGGCGCGGCCGGCGCCGTCGGCGACGACGCGACGGCGTGGTATTGCCACGGCCTGGAAGCGCGATTGAAGAGGGTGCTCGCGGGGGAGCAGGCGCCCGACGACGCGCTGGTGGACCTGGCGCGGCACCGGGCCATCATCGCGCTCCTACTCGAACAACCCGTCCGCGCGCTCGCCACGCTCAGAACCCTGGCTGGCCGACAGGCGATGCCCGACAAGCCGCCGTCGAGCCGCCCTCCTTCGAGCCGCGCTCCCGGGAGCCCTCCACCGACCCGCCCTCCACCGGACGACGATGAAGAGGAAGCGGAGGAGCTCCTGCACGTTCCGTCGAGTACCGCGGATCGCTTCCTCGAGCGGCTGGAGCGGATTGATCTCGTGCAGGACGAGCTCAGCGGGACCGCCGAGTCGGTGCGGCAGATCGCAGCCCGCCTGCGCGACCTCCGGGCCAGCCTGCTGGAAGCGCTCAGGCTCATCGGTCCGCCCCGACCCTGGGGCGCGCCGGCCGCAGCGCTCGCGCACATCGACAACGCCGCTCACACGCTGGGCGCCGCCGCAGACAGCGCCGATCGCAGCGGCATGGTCTGCCGCCGCAATGCCGAGGTGCTGCACAGCCGCACCACCGAGATGCGCGCCACGGTCTCGACCCTGCGACGCACGACGGTGCGCTGGCTTTTCGACCGGGTCAGCCACGGGATCGAGCGGCTGGCAGCGCGCGAGGGACATCTGGTCGAGATCCACACCAGCGGCGCCAACCTGCCCATCGACCGCAGAGTCGCCCAGCGTCTGCTCGACCCGATGATGCAGCTCGCGCGCAACGCCGTCGCGCACGGCATCGAGTCCCCCGAAGACCGCGCACGGAGCGGGAAAGCCAAGATCGGCAACGTCACGCTGCACGCGGAACGCATCGGCGACTGGGTCAGGATCGTCGTCAGCGACGACGGCCGCGGCGTGGACGTGGAGCGCATCCGCAAGCTTGCCGTGGAGTCGGGTGCGATCACCCGGGAAGCAGCAGGCAGCGCTCACGAGGACGAGTTGCTCGCGATGCTCTTCCTGCCCGGCTTGACCACACGCGACGCGGCCGATCTGCTGGCGGGACGCGGCGTCGGACTGGACCTGGCCAAGGACACGATCCGGCGCCTGGGCGGGGCCATTCGTCTGGCGGGACGCGCGGGCGGAGGGCTTGCGGCGACGATTGAAGTGCCGAGCGAGCGCGGAATGGTGGAAGTGCTGTGGCTGGAGGCGGGCGATCTGCGCTTCGCCCTGCCCGTGGGCTTCACCGGGCGGCTGGCGCCCGCGAGCGCGGCTCGCAACGTGCCTCTCCCGGCGTGCCTGGGCTTGCCGGACAAAGGGCCGCCAAAGCTTGCGCTGGAGCTCCAGATCCGCGGCGTGCAACCGATTTCGATCGGCATCGACCAAGCGTACGACATCGAGGAAGTCAGCGTGCGACCGGTACCGCCGCTGATCGCGGCTGCGGGACCGTACAGCGGTGCGATCCTGCGCGGCGACGGCTCGCTCAGGCTCGCGCTCGATGCAGCGCTCCTGGCGGCGCGTGCCTGGTCGCTCGTCTCCTGATCAGCGAAAAGGCGCCGTACCTCGAAAGCGCTTGCAGCCCCGCTTGCGCGCGATAGCCTTCCAGGCCCAGCGTCGATGCTCATCGGCCCGATGCTCCCGAGCGACCGGAAAGCGGTCGAATCCATCGCGCGGCTGTCCGCCGTGGAGCTGGACGTCCAGGCGGAGCTCCAGCGTCGCTGGGCGCGCATCTGGATCGGACGGCTCGCACCGAAGGACTCCGCGGCGGGCTTCCTGCTGGCGTGGTCGGTCGCCGACGAGTTGCACGTGATCAACGTCGCCACCCACCCCGAACGCCGCCGCCGCGGCGTCGCCAACGCCCTGATGACGGAGCTCATCCAGACCGCGCTCGAGGAACGACGGAGCCGGGTGCTGCTGGAGGTGCGGCGCTCGAACCGCGCGGCCATCAGGCTGTACCGGGCGCATGGTTTCTCCGCGATCGGGGTCCGGCGCGCCTACTACCCGGACAACTCGGAGGACGCGATCGAGATGATGCTGTCTATCGACCCGGAAACGGGCAGCGTGCTCCCGGCGCAGGACGAGATCGTGCTAAACGACCCCTCCTGAGGACTCCAGCGTGGCACCCAGCCCCGAACCCCGACCGCTCGCGCCGCGACGTCCGATCACCGCGCCGCTTCTCCGGCGCGAGAGCATCGGCGACGCGTATCACGTGCTCACGTTCGACGTGCCGGAGGGCGTGGACGCACAAGCCGGACAGTTCGCGATGGTGCGCGGCGCGGAATGGGGCGATTCTCCGCTTCTGCCACGGCCGATGAGCTACCTGACCGCCGGCGCGACGCCGTCGATCCTGATCAAGGTCGTGGGCGAGGGGACGATCCGCATGGCGCGCGCCGAGCCCGGCGAGCCGTTCTCGCTGCTCGGCCCGCTCGGCAACTGCTGGCGCGCACCCACACCGGGAAAGCGGCAGTTGCTCGTCGCGGGCGGCGTAGGCGTGGCACCGCTCTTGTTCCTGGCGCGTGAGCTGGGCCGCGGCGACAAGCGGCCGATCTGCCTGTACGGCGGCCGCAGCGGCCGCGATCTACCGCTCGACGACGAGCTGGGCGAAGTGAGCGAGCTTTCGCTATCGACCGAGGACGGATCGCGCGGCACCCGTGGCAGAGTCACCGACCTCATGGAGCGGGTGCTCGAAGACGACATGGAAGTGTTCACGTGCGGCCCCGATCGCATGATGGCTGCCGTCGCTGCGATATGCGCGAAGCGCAACGTCCCCTGCGAGGTCTCGCTGGAGACGCCCATGGCGTGCGGCTACGGCGTCTGCCTGGGTTGCCCGGTGCCCGTGGAGGGCGGCGGCTACCTGTACGCCTGCACGCAGGGTCCGTGCGTGGACGCCCGGCGCGTGGACTGGAGCTCGGCCGATCACGCTCCCCGCGGAGCATTCACCGCCGGCAGGCGCTCGTCATGACCTCCCAGGCTGTACGCATCGGCTCGCTGGAGCTGGACAATCCCGTGCTCACCGCCTCGGGCACCTTCGGCTACGGGCTGGAGTACGACGACTTCTTCGACGTGGCGCTGCTCGGCGGCATCTGCACCAAGGGGCTCAGCCTGCACCCGCGGCCCGGCAATCCGCCGGAGCGCATCTGCGAGACGCCGGCCGGCATGCTCAACGCGATCGGCCTGGCGAACGTCGGCGTCGAGAACTTCTGCAGCGAGAAACTGCCGATACTCCGCGAGCGCGGAGTCACGGTCGTCGCCAACATCTTCGCGAGCACGGTCGACGATTTCGTGCGCATCACCGAACGGCTGGACAGCGAAGAGGGCGTGCACGCCATCGAGCTCAACGTGTCCTGCCCGAACGTGACCCACGGCGGCATCGAGTTCGGGCGCGACCCGAAGCTGGCCTCGCAGGTTACGGCCGCCGTGCGCGCCGCAACGAAGCGACCCGTGTGGGTCAAGATGAGCCCGGAAGCGGGCGACATCGCCGAGGTGGCGCGGGCCTGCGAAAGCGCCGGCGCCGATGCGCTCACCGCGATCAACACCATCCGCGGCATGTCGATCGACACCGCGAGCATGAGGCCGCGACTTGCGAACCGCACCGGCGGCTTCAGCGGACCGGGCCTGAGACCCATCGCGCTGCGCATCGTGTGGGATCTGGTGGAGGCCGTGTCGATCCCGATTATCGGGATCGGCGGCATCTCCACGGCCCGCGACGCCCTGGAGTTCCTGCTCGCGGGCGCCAGCGCCGTGCAGGTCGGCACCGCGAGCTTCTCCGACCCCTGCGCCGCGCTGAAAGTCGCCGACGGGATCCGCGAATACTGCCGGCAGCAGGAGCTGTCCGTCAGCGACGTGATCGGGCGCGCGCACCCCAGGTAGGCCTCCCGGGCGGGCAATCCGGGGGTTTTTGCGCCGGGCCGAGCACGAAATCGGGCTCGTCGTGCTAGATCGGTGGCTTGGTCGTTCCCGGGGGGACGGCCCCTGAACCCGACGATGGACGTTCCGCACCGCCCGAAACACCCGCGAGTTCCACGACAGCGCCAGATCGAGCTCCTGTCAGCCGTGATCGAACGCGTCAGCGAGGAGGCGGATCGCTATCCGCAGCTCGTCGTCTTCGATCTCGACGGAACCCTGCTCGACAACCGCCCGCGCAGCGTAGCCATCATGCACGAGCTGGCGGCCAAGTGGGAGACCGACAATCCCGAGGAAGCGGAGCTGCTGCGCGAGGCAGATGCCGAGACGCTGGCCTACCTGTTCGAGGACAACCTACGAGCGCTGGGGGTGCGCGACTCGCGGCTGCTCGACGAAGCCCTGACGTTCTGGAAGGACCGCTTCTTCACGGACGACTTCCTGCTGCATGACCAGCCCGTGGACGGCGCGGTGAAGTACGCCGTTCAATGCTGGGAGGCCGGCGCGACGCTCGTGTACTTCACGGGACGCGACCTGCCCAACATGGCGCTGGGCAGCCTGGCCAGCCTGCGCGACCTCGGCTTTCCTATCGGTGTGCCGGGGACCCAGCTCGTGCTCAAGCCGGATGCGCAGCTGGGCGACGACGAATTCAAGCGCGACTACATGCCGGCTCTGCGGCGCAGCGGCCATCTGGTTGCCGCGTTCGACAACGAGCCGGGCAACTGCAACATCTTCAAGAGCGTGTTTCCGGATGTCGAGTCCTTCCTCGTCGACACCCAGCACCTGCCCGGCGCTCCCGAGCTCCGTCCCGACGTCCACGTGATCGAAGATCTTTCACTTTCCGGATGACACCGCACCGCCGAAAGCCGAGAAGAACCGCCGGGCTGGTGCTGGCCCTGCTGCCGGCGTTCATCTCGCTCGGTTGCCGGTCACACAAGAAAGCGCCAGCGCAGAAGGACACGCCCAACGAGCCCAGCCCGAACGCCAGCATCCTTCCGGCTCCCCTGGCGTCGGGCGCCGAGCTGGTCACGAAGGCCCACGCCGCCGCTCTGGACGGCGGAAGGGTGGGCATTCCCGCGGATTCCGCTGGCCGGCTGATCCTGCCGGACGCGGGACCTCCGCCACCGCGCGCGTTCCGCGGCGACCAGGCGTTGCCGCGCGACACGCTCACACAGCGCGACGGAATCGGCGCGACGCTGCAGGCCGAGTGGAAGTGGTTCGAAACGCCGGCGCCCGCTGCGGTCCCCGAGCTGGACAAGGACGGCGAGAAGCGCGCCCGGGACAAGACCGCGCTGACCGTCACCATCGATCTCGCGCTGGCCGGGCGCATGCGCTTCGCGTTCGACTCGGTGACATTTCCACTTCCCGTCCACAGCGAGCTGCGTGCCCGCCGCGACCACTACGGCAACGTGCTGGTGTGGCCCAACGGGCAGGCCTACCGGGTGCTCGAGCCGGGAGCGCTGCGCGCCATGTTCGCCGAGCGGCGCGCGGATGTGGTGCCGCTGGTCGCCGGCAAGCTGAAACACCGGGGCAAGGGCAAGCTGCTGGGCCTCGACACGGAAAAGCTCCAGCTGACGAGCCCCACCGGCAAGCTCCTGCTCGAGCAGGCGCGTGTGCCCGGTACGGGATCGGGCGGCGAGCTCCTGTGTCGATTGCTCGTGGAGCTGGTCGCGATCCAGCCGGCCTCCAGCGCGTGCCGGCCGGAGACGGTGCCGTTGTCCGCGGACTTCACCTGGCCCGACGGGGGTCGGCTGGGCTTCGCGGTCAGCTCGCTCACGCGGCGGCAGGATCTGCCCATCGGCGGGATCTTCGTTCCACCCGTCGGCGCCCTGTTCAAGCCCGGGGAGCTGCCGCCCCAGTCCTCCGGCGTGCTGCTGACGAAGAGCGACCTCACCGCGCTCCGCACCGGGGCGGCCAAGAGCCCCCACCCGGAAAAGGGCGCACCGGGCGAAGGACTCATGGCGGTCAACCACACCGACACGCTGCGCTACGTGCTGCTCGACGGTATTCCGATCGCATGGGTACGGCCGCGCTCGCAGCAGTACGTCATCGGGCCTCCCGCCGGCCACTACAGCGTCGGCTGGCGCGACTTCCTCGGCACGGAGATTCGAGCCGCCACGGTCCATCGACCTGCCAGCCCGCGTCGAGCTCGGCGGACAGCCCGACGCCGGCACGGGCAGGAAGTAGCGCGTCACCCCAGCCGCTGCGGCTGCTCGGCGTAGTCGTCCTCGTCGAACTGCACGCCAGCCTGGCCACCTTCGAGCATCTGGGCTCTGAGCGCATCGGCGGCTATCTCGATGACCTCGAGCCGGGTCGAGAGCAGGAAGTACTCCTCTTCGCGGACAGGTGGCAGTTCGGCAACGCGCCGATCCACCACCTCGCGCTCCTCGGGCGCCAGCTTCAACTGCGACGACGGTCCATCGTGCTCGCTCCTCCTGTGGATGGCGTCGTACGCCACACCGATCGGATTGAGGGATAGGAACACGGGCCGCGCGCACAGCCGCCACTCGTGGGCATCGACCGAGGGGATGCTCCAGAAACCGGGAACCAGCCTTCGCACCACCTCGCCGAAGTAGGCGCCGACCGCCCGCGCCACCAGCGGCAGCAGCTCCGGACGCTCGCTCATGCTGTCGCGCACCAGGTCGAGGTAGTGGTCGACCAGTGGCAGCGTCTCGGGGCAATAGTCTGGAAGGAGCCCAGTCGCCCGCTGGACGTACTGGCGGCAGGCCTCCGAAAGCTCCGCGATCCCCGGGGGCGGCGCCTCCGGATCGATGCCTTCTTCCTTGTCGGGCTCGTCCCCGGTCACGCCCGGAGCCTAGTACGGCACGCCGGTCGGTGCCTCATCCCCCAGGTTACCCCTGCTTTTCGGCTGCGCCGCTGCCGTCCGCGAGGGCGGGGGGCACAAAACCACCGTCCGTAGATCACGTTCCGTCACTTCGCCCGAGGCCGTGTTATTGTTCGCAGTCTCCAGATGCGCCTCGGGATCCTGAGCGATATCCACGCCAACTACGAAGCATTGAGCGCTGTGCTCGAGGCGTACAAGGCGGAAGATGTCGACGAGTACTTCTGCCTCGGCGACACGGTCGGCTATGGCGGCTCGCCGAACGAATGCGCCAACCTGATCCGCGAGCGGACCAAGGCGTGCATCCTCGGCAACCACGACGCCGCGGTGGCCGGGCGCATGGACTACTCGTACTATTATGAAGCGGCGCGGCACGCGCTCGATACCCACGCACAGCTGCTCTCGACCGAGAACATGCAGTGGCTCCGGAGCCTGCCGTACCAGGTCGAGCTCGATGAACACGCGCTGAACCTGTGCCACGGGTCGCCGGTGCGGCTGGAAGAGTTCGAATATATCTTCGCTCCGGAGCAGGCGCGGGAATGCCTCCCCATCTATGACCAGCTCGGCCACCTGACGCTGATCGGCCACTCGCATCTGTGCAAGGTGTTCGCACTGACGCCGACCACGGTCGAGGAGCTGCCGCCGGTGGACTTCGAGCTCGCCCCCGACCGCAAGTACATCTGCAGCGTGGGCTCGGTCGGGCAGCCGCGCGACTACGACAACCGCGCCAGCTACACGGTCTTCGACACGGAGAACAAGACGTTCGAGTTCAAACGCGTCGAGTACGACATCGAAACGGCCGCCGACAAGGTGCTGCGCGCCAAGCTCGAGCGTAACTTCGCCCACCGCCTGTTTATCGGGGTGTGATCGCTCGCGGCGGGGGCAGGGGCGCTCGCCTCGGGCGGGGACCCCACCGCGCTCCGCGCGGCCCCGCTTCGGCTGGTTGGCTAGACGTTGATGGTCCAGTCGGTGCCGTCGGGCGTGTCTTTTAGACTGATGCCGAGGGCAGCGAGCTCGTCGCGCAGCTCGTCGGAGCGGGCAAAGTCCTTGGCCTTGCGGGCTTCGGTGCGCGCCCGGACCTTCGCGTCGATGTCCTCGACCGTGAGCCCGCGGAGCGCGAGGCGGCGGGCGCGCGTGCGCTCGGCGTAGTCGTCGGGTTCGGCCTGGAGCAGCCCCAGCTCGTCGGCGAGCTTGTCGATGTCGCTCTGGATGCTGCGCGCGGCCACCGCGGCGGCGCCGACGAACGCCGCGTCCTTGCGCCGCTTGTGGGCCAGGTCACAGAGCTCGTTGCCGAGCCGGGCCATCTCGCCCAGCGAGGCCAGCGCAACCGGCGTGTTCAAATCGTCGTCGAGACCGGCACGGCCCGCTTCCGCCGCTTCGCGCACGGCGTCGCGCAGCTTCGCCGCTTCGGGCGGCAGCTTCGATGGCGCCGTGACGCCGCGCGCGACCAGCTCCTCCAGCCGCGCGTGGGTCGCGTACATGTAGTCCACGCGCCGCTCGGCCTCGTCCACACCGGGGAAGATCACCCGCCCGCTCTCGAGCTTCTCAGTGTCGAACTGCACCGGGCCCCGGTAGTGCACTCCCAGAAGGAACCAGCGAAAGCCTTCCGGGTCGTTGCAATCGAGCACGTCCTGCACGGTCACGAAGTTGCCGAGCGACTTGCTCATCTTCTCCTTGTCGATGCTGACGAAGCCGTTGTGCATCCAGCAGTGCGCCATGGGCCCCCGCTCCGGCGCCGCTGCCTCGCTCTGGGCAATCTCGTTCTCGTGGTGCGGGAAGATCAGATCCATGCCGCCTGCGTGGATGTCGAAGCCGTGCCCGAGATAGTGCGTGCTCATCGCCGAGCATTCGATGTGCCACCCAGGACGGCCGCGACCCCACGGGCTGTCCCAGCCCCACTCCTCCTCCTTCGCGCCTTTCCACAGGGCAAAATCGAGCGGATCGCGCTTGCTCTCGTCCTTTTCCACGCGCGCGCCGACCATCAGCTCGTCGATCTTGCGGCGCGACAGCTTGCCGTAACCAGGGAAGCTCCGCACCGAGAAGTACACGTCCTTGGTGCCGCCCGGCATCTCCACGGCGTACGCGCTGCCGTGTTCGACCAGAGCAGTGATGAGCTTGAAGATCTGTTCGAGATGCTCGCTGACCCGGGGCTCCTGATCCGGATCGAGGCAGCCGCACAGTCGCATCTGCTCCTGGTAGACCGCGGCCATGCGCTTCGACAGCTCGAGCGGCGGCTCGCCGTTGTCCTTGGCACGAGCGAGGATCTTGTCGTCCACGTCCGTGAGGTTCCGGACGTAGGTCACCTCGAAGCCGAGGGCGCGGAGATGACGGACCAGGATGTCCGGGGCCAGCGCCGCGCGCGCGTGCCCTGCGTGCGGGACGTCGTAGACGGTCGGGCCGCAGCAGTAGATGCGGGCCTTGCCGGGTTCAACCGGCTCGAACGGTTCCGTGGCGCGCGTGAGTGTGTTGTAGAGCCGAAGCGGGGGCATACTCAAACCGTTGAATTTATTGGAGTCTATCGTGGAGCTGCAAGGGCTTCAGTTCCAGCGGTCCGGCGGCAACCAGGGGTCACGGTGCTGTCCGGGCTCGTGGAAGCGGCTGCCCGGCCCGCCCCAGCCACCTCCGGGCGGGGGCGGACGGGGGGGTGGTCGCCAACCCTCCCAGCGCCGGGGCTCCACCCGCGCCCGACCGAGCATCCAGGCCCGGATGGTCACCAGGCCAGTGATGAAACCGCCGAGGTGGGCGAAAAACGCCACGCCGCCACCCTCCCCGCCGCCGCCCAGCGCGCTGAGCCCGCCCCAGAGGTTCAGCAGGAAGAACTCGCCGACAACCAGCCACGCTGGAAACTCGAGAAACAACCCGAACACGAACCAGAGCGGGAAGATCGGATTGACGACCGTGACGGGCGCGCGCGGAAACAGCACCAGATACGCCCCCAGCACGCCTGCGATGGCGCCCGACGCGCCCACCATCGGAATGTGGCTCCCGGGATCGATGGCCATCTGGGCCAGCGCCGCGGCGAGGCCGCCCGCGAGATAGAAAAGCAGGTACCGATAGTGCCCGACCGCATCCTCGATGTTGTCCCCGAAGATGTACAGAAACAGCATGTTGAACCCGATGTGGGCCCAACCGCCGTGCATGAACATGCTCGTCAGGATCGTGAACGCCTCGCCGCTGGGGTCCGCCACCAGCCGGGCAGGCACCATCCCGTAGCCCGGGATGACCCAGGACGCGCCGGCCTGGATCAGCGCGTACTCCCAGAGCCACACCAGGACGTTGGCCGCGATCAGCGCGTAGTTCACATACGGCGTCGTCCGCGTCGGATTGATGTCACGGATCGGAATCATCGAGCCAGGCCGGTAGGGTAATGCCTGCCGGCCCGAGCGGCGACCGGAAGGTGTTGCTTTCCGGCGGGTCCCGGGGGCCGGTTTTCCCCTGCGCCTGGCGTGCTAGCGTCCGTGCGACGAAGCCATGACCGTCTGGAAATCCGCGACCGCTGCTCTGGCTCTGCTGGTCGGGGCTCTCCTGCTGCTGCCGGGGTGCGGCGGGGCGAGCTTCAACGGCCAGAAGTTCCAGGGCAACGGCATGGCATTCAGGGTCGGCCCCGTGCCCCCGGGCTGGCGCCGGATCAACGTCGGTCATGCGCTGGTCGCGTTCCGCGACGACGACGCCGAGGCCACGATCGCGCTCAATGGGCGCTGCAACAAGGACGGCGACGATGTCCCACTCTCGGCGCTGACGCACCACCTGTTCCTGATGTTCACCCACCGCAACATCATCAACCAGCGCACGTTGCCCATGGACGGCCGCCGCGCCATGCGCACCGAGCTCGTGGCAGAGCTGGACGGCGTCCCAAAGCGCTTCATTGTCTACGTGCTCAAGAAGGACAGCTGCGTCTACGACTTCATCCACATCGCTGCGGTCAATGCGCCGGAATCGAGCACCACCGCCTTCGAACGCTTCGTCAAGGGCTTTGCCACGTCGAGCTGACGAGATGTCGACCCAGGACGAACAGAGGGTTTCCCTGCCGGGCAGGCCGAGCATGGCGCCGCCGCCGCCCCCCGGCACGGTGTCCCGCATCGGCGCAAGCGTCCTCGCTCTGTTCGATCACATGGGACAGATCACGCGCATGACGCTCGGCACGCTGCGCCAGGGCATCAAGCGCCCCTTCGAGTGGCGGGCCATCGTCGACCAGCTCGAGTCGCTCGGCGTCGCGTCGCTCGGCATCGTCGTCGTCACCAGCATCTTCATCGGCATGGTGATGGCGGTGCAGTTCGCTTTCGGCCTCAGGAAGTTCGGCGGCATGGAGTACACGGGCCGCGTCGTGGGCCTGAGCTTTGCGCGCGAGCTGGCACCCACGCTCACGGCCGTGATCGTGGGCGGGCGGATCGGCGCGGGCATGGCCGCCGAAGTCGGCTCGATGGCAGTCACCGAGCAGATCGACGCCGTGCGCGCGCTCGGTGCGAACCCGCTGAAGAAGCTGGTCTGGCCGCGGCTCGTGGCCTCGGTCATCGTGATGCCCGTTCTGGCGGTCGTGGCCCTCGTGCTCGGGTTCGGGGGCGCGATGATGATCACCGACATCCAGTTCAACATTCCGTCGCAGTTCTTCTTCAGGAGCGCGCTCGGAACGGTGTCGATGATGGATTTCCTGAGCGGTATGTTCAAGACGCCGGTCTTCGGCGCGATCATCGCGCTCGTCGGCTGTCACTTCGGCATGACCACCACGGGCGGCACGGCCGGCGTCGGGAACAGCACCACGCGCACCGTCGTCGTGATCTCGATCACGATCCTGATCGCGGATTTCTTCCTCACCAAGCTGGCCATCGCAGTGTGGCCGACCTTCTGAGTCCCGGCTCCAGCTCCAACATGCAACGCACTCCAGCCTTCTGGACGGCATCCGCCGCGGCCATCCTCGCGCTCCTGCTCGGAGCCTGTTCCTCGAAGAAGAACCCGTTGCCGCCGCCCTTCAAGGGGAACGCGGTCGACAACCCCGTCAGCTGCCCCGATCTGCAGAACGGACAGATCGCCGGCAAGGAGATCCACATCGACGGCGGCATTCCGAACTGCGCGGCGGACGGGCTCCGCTGCCCGCTGCCGGGCGCTCCGGCAGCGGGGGCGGCCGGCGCATGCGGATCGCGGACCGTCGTCGCCGTCTGCCAGCAGGGCCGCTGGGCGCTCGCCTGCGAAGCGCCGTCGGACGCCTCCGCGACTGAAGGCGGCGGTGACGCCGCGAGCGATGCAGCAGCCGACGCTGCGGTGGATTGACGCGAATCAACGCCCAACGCGGGCGCGACGACCCGGACGAGCGCGGGCGCAGCTTGCGCCGGCTTGACCGGGCCGGATGCGCTATCTAACCTTCCGTTAGGGGACCCTTTGTCGCAGACGAGACAACAGCCAGGACGATCCGGAAACGGCAGCCGCCGCAAGGACGGCCTGTTGACGACGGGCGACATGGCACGCCTCTCGAACAACACGCTGCGGACCGTGCGGTTCTACGAGGAAAGCGGACTCTTGACGCCCGTCCAGCGCACCGACGGCGGGCACCGGCTTTTCCCGCGCCGCGAGCTCGGCAAGCTGCAGCTCATCAGCGACCTGCGTGCGGCGGGCTTCTCGCTCGAGGAAATCAAGGAGGTCCTCGAGGTCAAGCAGAGCAGCAGCTCCGGTGCCGCGGCCTCGCGCGGCGTCGTGGAGCGACTTGATCGCCACATTGGATCCATGAGCGAGCGCATCGCGCTGCTCGAGCGCCTGCTCGCCGAGCTCCAGCGCACACGCCAGCTGCTTGCCGAATGTCAGACCTGCAGTGACGGCGACCGCTTTCCCGATGGCTGCAGCACATGCGAAGTCATGTCGGACGCCGAGATTCCGAACGCGGCAGGCGTGCTGTGGCGCGTGGAGCGCTGACGCGGGCGGCGAGGTAGTCGTGATGGCCATCGCCCGGGAAAACCCGCGCATCTTCACGCTCGAAGAGGTCGATGCACTGATCCCGACTCTGTCGCGTGCGGTCAGCGTGCAGCTGGTGCAGCAGAGCGAAATCGAGCAGCGCCTGGGGGAGCTGGCGCGCGCGACGGGGGAATTGCCGCGTTCCCTGGACGCCTCACCGGAAGACGACGGCGAGGTGGGCCAGATGAAAGCCGATCTGCGCGACTTGATCGGGCGCTACGAGGCGGGCTGGCGGAAGGTGCAGCGCATGGGCGTCCTGATCAAGGATCCACAGATCGGTCTGCTGGACTTCTACGGGCGCATCGACGGCCGACTGGTCTACCTGTGCTGGCGCTACGGCGAGGAAGCGCTCGGCTACTATCACGAGCTCGAAGCCGGTTTCGCCGGGCGACGACCTCTGGCGCGGGAGACCCGCGAGAAGCTGCTCAACTGAACCGCGGGGGTTATCGACCTGGTGACGCGGCTGGATACCGATGCCCATGGACCGTGAGGCCGCCGAGCGCGCCGTCGCCCAGTTCCTGGCGGCGCTGGGACACGACGTGGAGAGCGATCCGGAGCTTTCCGGTACGCCGGCACGCGTCGTGGACGCGTTCGCAAACGATCTGCTCGCCGGCGCGAACGTCGACATCGCCCAGCTGGTCGCGGGCGGCTCCATGCCCACAAGCGCCGACCATGGACTGGTCGCGGTGCGCGACATCGCGGTGGCAACCCTGTGTCCACATCACCTGCTTCCGGCACTGGGCCGGGCTACCGTGGCCTACCAGCCAGGCCCTCGACTGCTCGGTCTGGGCACGCTCGCGGCGCTTGTGGACGCCTTCAGTCGGCGTCTCACGCTGCAGGAAGCGATCAGCCACAACGTCGTCCAGGCACTGATGCAGCACGCACAAGCGCGGGGTGCGTGGTGCCGCATCGAGCTCCGGCACAGTTGCCTCAGCGCGCGGGGCGCGCGGCAGAGCGAGGCGCTCGTCGAGAGCGTCGCCAGCTCGGGAACCCTGGCGGCGCCGGGCGCCGTCGCCGATCTGTCGGCGCCGGGATCGGGCAGACCCGGCGCATGACAAGCGCAGTGCTCACGGGCGCCAGCCGCGGCATCGGTCGCGCGACGGCCCTCCTGCTTGCCGAACGCAACGTCGAGCTGGCGCTGCTCGGACGCGCCTCGCCCGAGCACGACAGAACCGTGGACGAAGCCCGCGCGCTGGGCGTCCGCGTCGAGAGCATCGCCTGTGATCTGCGCTCACCGCGCGACATCCAGGCGGCCGCGCGTCTCGTTCTCGAGGCCTACGCAGCACCGGACGCGCTCATCAACAATGCCGCGACCATCCACCGCGCCACGGTTGAAGAGACCGACCTCGAGCAGCTGGACGAACAGCTCGAGGTGAACCTGCGGGCGCCCATGCTGCTCACGCGCGCTCTGCTCGGAGCGATGCGCTTCGCCGGCAAGGGGCGCATCGTCCACGTCGGAAGCATTTCGTCCACGCTGGGGACGGCTCGCTCGGCCGCCTACAACGCCACGAAGTGGGGACTCGTCGGCTTCATGAAGAGCCTGGCCGAGGAGCTCAGTGACTCCGGGCTCATGACCGTGGCGGTGCTGCCGGGCTCGGTCGACACGCGCATGCTGGACGACAGCGGCTTCGCGCCGCGCATCGGCGTCGAGGAGATCGCAACGACGCTCGTGCACTACGCGCTGGACGCGCCGCTCGCCCACAACGGCGGCGTCATCGAGATGTTCGGCACATGACCCCGGACGCCGGCACTCTCGAGCTTGCCGTGTTTCCGTTGCCGGGAGCCGTGCTGTTTCCGGGCACGCTGATGCCGCTTCACATCTTCGAACCGCGCTATCGGAAGATGACCTCTGACGCGCTGTCCGGCACCCGGAAGCTATCGGTCGCACTGATCGAAGAGGGTCCGGCGGTGGACGAGCACGAGCATCCTCCCTTTGCTCCGGTCGCCGGAGTCGGCGAGATCATCGACGAACAGGAGCTTCCCGACGGCCGCTACAACATCCTGGTGCTCGGCCACGCCCGCGCCAGGCTCGAGGAGCTACCCTTCGTACCCCCGTACCGACGGGCACGCGTCACCTTGCTCGACGACAGCGGCACGGCGAGCAGCGCCGACGTGGCCGCGCTCGCCTACGCCGCATCCCGTTTCGCGGCACACGTCAAGGAGCAGCACGCGGGCTTCGAGATCGAGCTGCCCAGCGTCCGGGAGCCGGGTCTTCTGGCAGACAGCTGCGCCAACTACCTGATCATCGACCCAGGCGATCGGCAGCGCGTGCTCGAGGCGCTGGACATCGGCGCGCGCGTCCGACTGTGCACCGAGGCTCTGGCGGTGCAGCAAGCGCTGCTGACCAGGCCCGGAAACCCGTCCTAGAGCGCTGCGGAGCACAAAAAGGGAAAGGGCCCGTCACACCCGCTTTTCCCTACCGCTGCTCCCTTCCGGGCCTGACGGGGTTCGAGCTGCGCTGTCGACGGGCCCACAACGAGCCTTCGAAGGGGACTTAACGCACGGCGGACTGCCTGTCCAGCGCTGGCGGCGCCCCGGGCGCTGATCTACGTTCCAGTACCAGCAGACACATGCATCCCCCGTATCGGCCGAACCTGCTCGAACGCGCCATGACCTGGGGGCCGTTCGTCGCCTCGGCCGCCCTGGTGGCGCTGGGCGTGCAACTTGCGGTGCGCTCGCCGAGGCTCTCGCTGGTTCTGCTGGCCCTGGCGGCGCTGGCATTCGTGCCCCAGTTCCGGGCGCGGCGTCGCGTCAGGCGACTTCTCGAATCGGGCGACGTGGACGCCATGCTCGGCGCTTGGCAGCCGGCGCTCGCCGACATTCCGGAGCGGGACACCATGGCGCCGCTGATAACCGCCACCGCACTCGTCTCGAACGGCATGGTCGAGCGCGCGCGCAGCATGCTGTCGCGCGCACACAAGGGGCCCGCCTGGGACGCGGCGCTCGAGCACAGACTGTTCATCGAGGTACTGGCGGACGCGTTCGAGGGAGACCGCGGCCGTGCTCTGGAAAACGCACAGCGACTCGCAGAGCTGCCGCTCCCCCATGCGAGCCCGTTCGTGCGCGCCCGCGTGTCGCTGCTCCGAAGCGCTGCGGGCGCTCTGGCACGCGCCTTCGCCCACACCGCAGACAAGGCCGACCTGGGCGTGCTGCGCTCGGCTGCGCGCAGAAACCCACTCGTACATTGGGCCATGCGCTATGCCGCCGCCGTTGCCTGCATCGACCGAGGCCGCCCCGACCGGGCACGCAAGCTGCTCGAAGGCGCACCCGAGTGGCCGGAGGCCTCCGTGTTCCAGGCGTTCCACGCCGAGCTCGTGCAGCACGCGTCCGTGTAGAAGCGGGTCACGGCGCTCGATCCCCGGTCCGCGCGGACGATCCGGAGCGCGGCAGCTTGATGTAGGATGAGCCATCGAGCATGGCCGATCCTCCTGACGGCAAGCCGCCCCCGGCTTTCGATATCCCGGATCTGGACCTTGCTCTGCCGTCCCGCCCGGCGCCTGACGCCGTGCCACCGCCGGCAGTCGCCGACGCTCCCGGCCCTCTGGAGACCGCCGGCGCGGCGGCGGGCGGAGCGGCTGCCCCTGGAAGCCTCGACTACTTCGGCCACGGCGCTTTCGATGCGGACGACTTCGACGACCCCCGACAGGACGGCGCCGCTTTGCTCGACCTGGCCGACATTCCAACCGGCGGCGTCGCGGGCGCGCCGCGGGAGGAGGAACGCTGGCCCAGCGGGTGCTCGCCGGAGCGGGGCGCCCTCGCCATCGACGCGCCGGAGCTGGCCGAGGTCGCCGGCTACGGCCCGCCACCCAAAGCGCTGTATCTGGCGCCGGCCTACGCGTGGCGGGTGCTCTCGCGCCAGCGAGCGCTGCGCGCCGACCTCGAACGCGTGGAAGCGGAGCTCTCGACCGCCGAGCGGGCGCGGAACCGGCTCCTCGGTGGCATGGTCGAAACCGTCGCTCCCGCGCTGGAAGCGGACGAGCGGATGGGCCGCGTCATGGAACCAGTGCGCCGGCTGGACGCCGTCGCGCGTGAGCGGGGCGCCACGCTGGCCAGCACCGACGCGGAGTACCGCCGGCAGGTCGCAATGCTCGACACCGAACGGACCGCCATCCAGCAACAGGCGGATGCGCAGCGGGCCGTCGTCGAGCAGCACCGGGCCGGACTCGAACAGCGCGACGAAGCCTTCCGCCGGGTCGAGGCCCGCTTCAAGCGCAGCCAGATCGAGCTCAGGAACGCCCAGCAAGCCGCCATGAAGGCCGTCGAGGCGTCGGGGCCCGGCACAGCCGTGCCGCCCGAGCACGCCTCACGCATCCAGCAGATCCACGCGCAAGCCGCCTCGATCCAACCCGAGCTCGAGCAGCGCCAGAACGAGCGCGCCTCGGCGCAGGCCGGGCTCACGGCCGCAGAGCGGCAGCTGGCGGAGCTCGAACGCGCGCTCCGCGGCGTGGACAGCCGCCGCCGAGCGCTCGACCAGCAGTTCGGCTCGCAGCTGGAAACTCAGACCCACGACGTAGAGCGGGCCGAGCTCGAGCGCGAGAGCGCTCTGGGCGACGCCGGGCGTGCGGTGCTCGCCGCCCGCGGTGCCATCCCGCTCGACCCCGCCGTGCTGGCGCAGATCCGCAATGCGGACGAGAACGTCGACCGGCTCGCACGGCGGGCCGAAACGCGGCTGCGCGCGCTGGACGTCCACGACCGCGATGCCGTGCGGCGCGGCTTCACGCTGGTTGTCGCACTGGCTGGGATGGTCGTGATCGTGATCGTGCTCGCCGTCACGCTGTGACCCTGGCGCTCCGGACCTCCCGCACTATGCTGGATCACATGCCGGAACCGGTCGTGCTGGAAATCTTCTCCGACTACGCCTGACCCTGGTGCTATCTCGGTACGGTCCGTACCGAAAAGCTCCGGAAGAACTACGATCTCGACCTCGTCGTGCGGCACTTCCCGCTGCATCCCGAGACGCCGCCCGAGGGGCGTTCGATCGCCGAGATGTTCCGTGGACGCGAAGCGCAGATCCAGGCGATGACCCAGCGCCTCCACGAGTTGCTGGAAGCCGAGGGGTTGCCTTACGGCAACCGCAGCATGACCTACAACACGCGGCTCGCACAGGAGCTCGCCGCGTGGGCCGTCGCTCGCGGCGAGCACCGTATCCACGACGCGCTGTTCCGCGCCTACTTCGTCGACGCCATAAACGTCGCCGATCCGGACGAGCTGGTGCGCATTGCGGGTGAAGTGGGGCTCCCCGCTGACGAGGCCCGCCGGGTGCTCGAGGAGCGCGAGTACGCGCCGACGGTCGACCGCGACTGGGAGCAGGCGCGCGGCCTCGGCGTGACCGGCGTGCCCACCTACATCGCCGAAGCGCGCGGCATCGTCGGCGCACAGCCGTACGAGCTGCTCGAGCAGCTGGTGCGCGCGGCGGGCGCAAAGCCGCGGCAGCCTTGAAGACCGACCCGCTCAGAGCGGGATGTTGCCGTGCTTCTTCGGCGGGTTGCCGAGTCGCTTGGTCTCCAGGAGCTCCAGGCACACGCCCAGGCGCCGGCGCAGCTGGCGGGGATAGATGACCTCGTCGATGAAGCCAAGCTCGGCAGCCTTGTAGGGATTGGCGAACTTCGCGCGGTATTCCTCGACGAAGCTGGCCCGCGCAGCCTGCTTGTCCTCGGCCTCGCGGATCTGGTTCCTGTAGACGATGTTGACCGCCCCGTCCGGTCCCATCACCGCGATTTCCGCCGTGGGGAACGCGAAGTTCACGTCGCCGCGGATGTGCTTGGAGCTCATGACGTTGTAGGCCCCGCCGTACGCCTTGCGCGTGATGACCGTGAGCTTCGGCACCGTCGCCTCGCAGAACGCATACAGGAGCTTGGCGCCGTGCGTGATGATGCCGTGGTGTTCCTGATCCACGCCCGGAAGGAAACCCGGCACATCCACGAACGTCAGGATCGGGATGTTGAAGCAGTCGCAGAAACGCACGAAACGAGCGGCCTTGATGCTGGCATCGATGTCGAGCACGCCGGCCAGGTACGCCGGCTGGTTCGCGACGATTCCGATCGGCCGCCCGCCGATGCGCGCGAAGCCGACGACCATGTTCTTCGCGTAGTGCTCGTGCGCCTCGAACAGATAGCCGTCGTCGACCGTCGCCGCGATCACCTTCTTGATGTCGTACGGCTTGTTGCTCTCGGCCGGGACCAGGGTGTCGAGCTCCGGCACCTCGCGTTCCACCGCGTCGCCGGTGCTCCTGCGCGGCGGGTCCTCGGTGTTGTTCGAGGGCAGAAACCCCATCAGCTCCCGCACCTTCGCCAGGCACTCGCGGTCGTCGTGCGAGGTGAAGTGCGCGACGCCGCTCTTCGAGGCGTGCGAGAGCGCGCCACCCAGCTCTTCCTTGGTCACCTCCTCGTGCGTGACCGTCTTGATCACGTCGGGGCCGGTGATGAACATGTAGCTGCTCTCCTCCACCATGAAGATGAAGTCGGTCATGGCGGGCGAGTAGACGGCTCCTCCGGCGCACGGACCCATGACCGCGCTGATCTGCGGGACGACGCCGCTGGACAGCGTGTTGCGCAGGAAGATGTCGGCATAGCCGGCCAGCGATTCCACGCCTTCCTGGATGCGCGCGCCGCCCGAGTCGTTGAGCCCGATGACGGGCGCGCCGACCTTCATCGCCAGGTCCATGACCTTGCAGATCTTCGAAGCGTAGGCTGCGCTGAGCGAGCCGCCGAACACGGTGAAGTCCTGGGCGAACAGAAACACCTTGCGGCCGTCGATGGTGCCGTAGCCGGTGACCACGCCGTCGCCGAGGATCTTCTGGCTCTGCATGTCGAAGTCGGCGCAGCGATGCGTGACGAAACGGTCCATCTCGACGAAGCTGCCGGGGTCGAGCAGGAGATCGATGCGTTCGCGGGCGGTGAGCTTGCCCGCCGCATGCTGCTTCTCGATGCGGGCGTTGCCGCCGCCTTCGAGCGCCTTGTCGTTGAGCGCGTCGAGATCCGCGAACTGGTCCGGTTTTTCCGCCGACATAGCGCCCTCGGCTAGCACGTAGAGCGCGCTGCGTCATCCATCGGAAGGCGCGTCCGGCGGGTCGTGATAGTCGACTTCCACCCCGCGCGGGCTCGCGAACCGCGTGACGCCGGGCGAGCGGGCAACGACATAGTCGGGCCCGACGGGGACCTTTCCAAAGCCGCCGGGTGTGTCGACGATCAGCTTCGGCAGCGCGATACCGCTCAGGCGCCCGGTCAGCTCGCGCATGATCCTGACACCCGTATCCAGCGTTGTTCTGAGGTGCCCGGTGCCGCGCACCGGATCCGCCATCAACAGATAGTAGGGCCGGGCCCGCTGCCGCACCAAGCCGCGGAACAGCTCCGTCAGCACCGCGGCGTCGTCGTTCACGCCCCTGAGCAGCACGCTCTGGTTCATCACCGGGAAACCAGCGTCGGCCATGCGGCACAGCGCCGCGCGAGCCTCGGGCGTGAGCTCTTTCGGGTGGTTGAAGTGGGTCATCACCCACAGCGGATGGTGCGGAGCCAGCGCCCGGAGCAGCTCCGGCGTGATGCGTTGGGGCAACGCGACCGGCACCCGGGTGGCCAGGCGGATGGTTTCGACGCTGGGGATCTCGCGCAGCGCGGCGATCAAGCGGACCAGCCTCTCGGTGGCCATGGCCAGCGGATCGCCTCCGCTGACGATCACGTCGCGGACCTCCGGGTGGGCGCGCAGATACGAAAGCGCGGGGGCCAGGCGCTCGAGGGAGCGCGGGCCGCCGCCAGCGCCGACCATCCGGCTACGCGTGCAGAAGCGACAGTAGACCGCACAGCGATCCGTAGCGAGAAGGAGCGCGCGATCGGGGTAGCGCTGGATCAGCTCCGGCGCGACCTCGTGCGCTTCCTCACCGAGAGGATCGCGAAGATCGCCCCGCACCTCGTCACCCTCGGGAAGCCGCGGCACGATCTGACGGCGGACGGGACAATCCGGGTCACGCGGATCGCAGAGCGAGAGGTAGTAGGGAGTCACCGCGATCGGAAAGCCGGCAGCCTCGGCAGCCCGCGCTGCGGTCAGCTCGCCGGGGGTCAGCTCCAGCGCCTGCGCGAGCCCTTCCGCGGTGCGCACCGAGTTCCTGAGCTGCCAGCGCCAATCGGCCAGCTTCAGCGAACCCGCGCTACTTGTGCGGAGTGCCGCCGTCGGCGCCGGCCGCATGGGCGTCCTTCCGCGAAATCGAGAGCTTGTCGAGCGCGGCTTCGTCGAGCTTCACGGGAAAGCGGGCGCGGAGCTTCTTCTCGAGCTTGGCCTCGGCGTCCCGGATCTTCTGCTGGGCAAGCGCCACACGAATGGTGCGCTCCGCTTCCTTGTAGGTCCGATCACGAGCGGCGGTCTTGCCCGTCATGCGCACGATGTAGACCTTGCCCTGCAGCTTGACGAGGCCGTCGTACACGTCGCCGACCTTGTCGATCTTGAACACGGCGGCGCGCACAGGATCGGGTACCCGCGGGTTGTCGCCGCGACCGGTGCCGGGCGGCGAAACGATGCCAAGATCCCCCGCCAGCTCCAGCGGCGCAGTGGCTGCCGGCTGCTTGGGCGCGTCGAGCGAGTACTTCTGTACCAACTTGCCCCACTCCATGGGGGTCGCCTTCAGCGCCATTTCCAGCACGTGCTTGGCCTCGGGCCCGTCCTTCAACGCGATATGCGCCACGCGGCGACGCTCGGGCTCGCGGAAATCGGCGCGATGCGAGTCGTAGTACGCGTGCAGCTCCTTGTCGGGAATGTCGGCGGGAGCGGGCATCCCGGCGCGCACCTCGCGCAGCAGCTCGTTGCGCAGCAGCTGCCGGATCCGTTCCTTCGTCTCGGGCTGCTGGTCCAGACCGCGGCGACGCGCTTCATCCGCCAGCAGCTGGACCTTGATCATCTCGTCGAGCAGCTGCTTCCTGCGATCCGGCGACTGGTACCTCAGTCGTTCGAACTGGTCCATCTGGTCGAGCGTCGCGGCATACTGGCCCAGCGTGATCTCGTGGTCGCCCACTTTCGCCAGCACCTTGCCCGCCAACTCCGGACTGAGCCCGCCCGCTGCGCTCGCGGACGCGGCCGGCCCCGTCTTCTTCTGCAGAGGCTTGTCATTGCACGCCCCCAGCCCAACCACGGCCAGAGCGACGAGCGCCGCCTGCCACACGGCCCGGATCCGGGGGCCGCGGCGCTGCGGTCGGAGCGGACGCGGTCCCGTCCTGGGGAGATGGGGCGCGGAGTGCGTCATCGCGGGCGGAATACTACGGCCGGCCGGAGCATGCCAGGAGGACAGCAAGGCCCATTGCGGCCGAAGGGTCGGGAGGGTAAGCCTCCCGCGTGAAAAAAGACGCAGACTCGGGCCTCCACTACGAGCGCGTGGTCATCAAACTGAGCGGCGAAGCGCTCTGCGGCAAAGAAGGCGGATCGGGCATCGACACCGCCACACTCAAATCGACCGCGACCGAGCTCGCCGAGGTCCACTCGACAGGTGTGCAGATCGGCATCGTGGTCGGAGGGGGCAACATCTTCCGCGGTCTGCGCGGCGCCAGCGAAGGCATGGACCGTGCCCAGAGCGATTACATGGGAATGCTCGCAACCGTCATCAACTCTCTGGCGCTGCAGGACGCTCTGGAGCGCTCGGGCGTGCCGACCCGGGTGATGACCGCGATCGAGATCCGTCAGGTCGCCGAGCCGTACATCCGTCGCCGTGCCATGCGGCACCTGGAGCGCGGGCACGTGGTGGTATTCGGCGCCGGCACCGGAAATCCGTACTTTTCGACCGATACAGCGGCCGCCCTCAGGGCCATGGAGATCCGCGCAGACGGCTTGTTCAAGGCCACCAAGGTCGAGGGCATCTACGACCGCGATCCAGCTCGGGATTCCACCGCGACCATGCTGCAACGGGTCAGCTATGACCGCTTCCTGGCGGACCACCTGGGCGTGATGGACTCGACAGCAGTGGCGCTCTGTCGGGAAAATGGCATGCCCATACGCGTCTTCAAGATGGTCCCCGGCAACATCAAGCGTGTCTGCCTCGGAGAAAACGTGGGCACCACGGTATCGCAGGGCTGAGCGCCGCATCGGCACGCCATCCTGGACCAGCGCTGTCGGCATGACAGTCGACGGTCTAGTACTTGACCCTTGTCATGGTCGCCCCAACATCTCGATAACCTAGGTGCTAACCTGCCCGGAGCCGTATGTGGGACTCAATCCCTGACCTCGGAACGGGGATCCTTTATGCGATCCTCGTAGTTGCAGCCTACACTTTTGCGGTCGCTCTGGCCGCTGGGAAGGGCCGCCCACGACTACTGGAATCCGCTCGTCGCGGCGCCTACGCGACATCGGGTCTGGTCGCCCTGGGCGTGCTGCTTCTTGCGTACGCGTTCGTCACGCACGACTTCCGGATCCGGTACGTCGCGCACTACAGCGACCGCTCCATGAGCACGGGCTACCTGTTCGCTTCGCTGTGGGGCGGACAGGACGGATCGATCCTGTGGTGGTTGTTCCTGATGAGCCTGTACATCGCCGCCTGCGTGCGCTGGCTCAAAGGCCGCTACCGGGAGCTCCAGCCCTACGTGATCGCGACGCTGATGGTGATCGTCAGCTTCTTCGCGATCCTGATGCTGTTCGCGGCCAACCCGTTCGCGACCAGCGTCGCCGGCGCGCGGGTCGATGGCGAAGGCCTCAATCCGCTCCTGCAGAACTACTGGATGATCATCCATCCGCCGGCGCTCTACGCCGGTTTCGTTGGCTGCTCGATCCCGTTCGCCTTCGCCATGGCGGCACTCGTCACCGGAAGGCTCGACAACGAATGGATCAACGCGGTCCGCAAGTGGATGCTCTTCGCCTGGATCTTCCTCACCATCGGCAACTGCCTGGGCATGGTGTGGGCCTACGAAGAGCTCGGCTGGGGCGGCTACTGGGCGTGGGACCCGGTGGAGAACGCCGCCTGCCTGCCGTGGTTCGTGGCCAGCGCCTACATCCATTCGACGATGATCCAGGAACGCCGCAACATGCTCAAGGTGTGGAACGTGGTGCTCATCTGCATCACGTTCTTCCTGACCATCCTCGGCACATTCCTGACGCGATCCGGGCTCATCGCCAGCGTGCACGCGTTCGCGCAGAGCAGCATCGGCATCTACTTCGTGTGGTTCATGGGCTTCATCGTCGCCGCCTGCGCCGGCCTCATCGTCTGGCGGCTGCCGCTGCTCCGGAACAAGAACCAGGCCAACATCGAAACGGTCGCCAGTCGCGAGGCGATGTTCGTGGTCAACAACTGGGCGCTGCTCGGTGCCGCCACCTTCATCCTCGGCGCCACGCTCTTCCCCAAGATCAGCCAGTGGCTCTGGCACGAGACGGTCACCGTGGGGCCGCCCTTCTTCAACCGCTGGATGGCGCCCATCGGCCTGCTGATCTTCGCCCTGATGGGGCTCGCGCCGTTGTTCGGCTGGCGCAAGACCAGCAAGTCCGCCCTGAAGAAGGCCTTCATCTTCCCGCTCGCGGCAGCGGTCACTGCCGGGCTGTTGCACATCGCGTTCGGCAAGGCGCTGGCTCTGCCTGCATGGGTACCCAACGATCGCTTCTATCCCGGCTTCGTCGGCACGGTCCTGCAGCAGCTCGGTTCCATCGCGCCGCTCATCGTGGTCGTGCTAGCGGGCTTCAACGTCGCCGTGATTGTCCAGGAGTTCTGGCGCGGCATTCGCGCGCGGCGCTCCGCCGCCGCCAAGCGTGAAGAGTCCGAGGGCGTCCTGACAGCTCTCCTCCACCTGGTGGAGAAGAACCGACGGCGCTACGGCGGCTACATCGTCCACTTCGGCATCGTTCTCCTGTTCCTCGGCTTCACGGGCCGTTCCTGGCGCATCGACAAGGAAACCAGCCTGCTTCCCGGCCAGAGCACGACGATCGGCGAATACAAGGTGACCTACAAGGGCCCGCGCATGGAGGTCGACGAGACCAAGCGGATGATCTTCGCGGACCTGCAGATCGAGAAGAACGGGAAGCCCTACGGCATGCTGCACCCGGCCAAGTTCATCTACAAGAAGTCGCACCAGCCGACGACCGAAGTCAGCATGCTGCGCGGCTTCCGTGACGACCTGTACACGGTTGTGGGCAACGCGAACCCACAGACGAAACGGACTACGTTCCAGATGCACGTCAATCCGCTCACCGACTGGATCTGGTTCGGCGTGATGATCATGATCGGCGGCGCGGCCATCTCGCTCTGGCCCGAACTCGGCTACCGGGAGGTGGGCGCCTGGGCGTACGTGCGAGGCGCTGCGGGTGTCGCCACCGGCATCATGATCGCGATCATGATCGCGGCACTGCCGTCGAGCGCCTACGCCTCGACCACAAACCGGCAGGTTTCCAGCTCGATCCGCGGGCAGCCCAGCGTGCTGATGCGGGGGGGCAAGGTTCCAGGTGGGATCTTGTTCGGGTCGGGTCTAGCACCCATGATCGGCGCGATGCTTGGCATCGCGGCCAGCGTCGAGAGGCGCAAGAGAAAGCCCGCACCAGATGACGACCAGGATGCCGGACGAGACGACGGCTAGCCAGAACGGCAGCGCCATCAACGACAGAATCGAACGCCTGCTCCAGAGCAGAATTCTGCGCTGGCTCGCGGCGCCCGTCGTTGTGCTCATCGCAATCGTCGTGGGCCAGTATCGCGGCTTGCCGGTCGCAGTGCTGGTGCTCGCCTGCGGCATGCTCTTGTTGGTCATCTGGCTGCTCTGGAACAGCCTGCAGGGGCTGACGGGCGAAACCCCGATGTCACTCGAGGAAGCGCTGGGACTCGGCGCGCCCAGTGCCGAGGAAGAGCAGAAGCGAGCGGTACTGCGCGCGCTCAAGGACCTCGAGTACGAGCGCAGCGTGGGCAAGATCAGCGATGAGGACTACACGGCTCTGACCTCGCGCTACCGCACCGAAGCGAAGGTCCTCTTGCGATCGCTCGACGAGAACCTCGCCCCGAACCGCGATCTCGCCGAGAAGCTGCTCGAACAGAGGCTGGCGGAGGAAACGCCGGGCGGCACGCCGAGCCGGGGACGCGCCGAAAAGAAGAAGAAGAAGAAGAGCAAGGAATCGCGACCGGCTGACGAAGAGCCGGAGGCAGCGGACATCCCCGACGAGGAAGAAGAGGCGGAAGCCACGAGCGCCCCCGAGCCCGAGCTGCCTGCCGAAAAACCGGAGGCGGCGAGTGGCACCCCCGCCGCGCGCAAACCCACACGCCGCTGCGACAAATGCGAGACCCGCAACGACCTCGACGCCCGCTTCTGCAAGGGCTGCGGAGCCGCCATGGCAGCGGAGGACCAGGCGCTGTGCAGCTCCTGCCCGGCGCTCTACGACAAGTCACTCGACGCCTGCCCCGACTGCGGCGTTCCCCGGGAGGACGCATGACACACCACTGGAAGGCCAGGACCGTGCTGTTGGTGTTCATGGCCGCGCTGCCCGCGGCCGCCCAGCAGGCTCCGGCCGCTTCGCCGACGGCTTCTGCCATCAACGGCCACCTGGAGAAGAAGCCCGCGCCGGCGCCCGCTGGGTCGGCCGCGCCAAAGACGCCGGCACCCGCAGCGGATGACTCGGCCGACGACGACTCCGGCTCGACCCAGGACCTGCCCCCCGGTCACCCCAGCATCGCCCCCGGAACCCAGGCGACCAAGGGGTCCGGTTTCCAGCCGCCTCCCGACATCGCCCAACCGGACGCACAGGTACCGATAGACACCATCAAGGTGCAGATCCTCGACAAGGACGGCCATCCGGTACCGAACACGAAAGTCAAGCTGGGCATCCTCCAGCAAAGCATCGCCGAGGGCGAATCGCACGCCGCCAGGTCCGGCACGACCGATCGGGAAGGCCATATCCAGTTCGACGGTCTGGAGGCGGCAAGCGGCATCAGCTACCGCGTGAGCGTACCGGAGGGCCGCGCCACCTACGCCACCGATCCCTTCGTGCTGAAGAAGACGATGGGGCAGCGCGTGGTGCTGCACGTGTATCCGTCCACCGACGACATCCGAGCAGCGATGGTGGGCATGCGCGGCTTCGGCTACATCCAGCCGCGCGACGATGCCTACCAGCTCGAGTTCATGTTCCAGATCTACAACATCGGTCCCATTACCTGGGTGCCGAAGGACGTGCATATCGATCTGCCTCACGGCTGGAAGGCGTTCGTTGCCGACAAGAGCATGAGCGACACGCGCGTGGTCGCCGACGGAGACTCCGGCATCAAGCTGGAAGGGACGTTCTCACCTGGGCAGCACCAGATCGGCTTCCGCTTCCAGGTGCCCAACGACCACGATGCGACCACCAGCTTCAGCATGGGCATGCCCCCGCACATGGCCTCGATGCAGATGGTGGTGGAGAGCGCTCCGGGCATGAGCATGAACATTGCGGGATTCGGGCCTGCCCAACCGGCAACCAACAACAACGGGCAGCGCGTGCTGGTCGCCGCCCGCCAGCTCCAGCAGGGCGAGCCGCAGATGAACCAGCTGTCGATCACACTGGCGGGCGTTCCCACACCGCCCGCGGGTCGCTGGTACGCGGTGGTCATCGCTTTTTCGCTCGGTCTGGTCGGTCTCGGCATTGCGCTGGGTCGGTCGAAGAACGAGACGAAGCGCGCAGCAGCCGTCGCACAGCGCGATATCGAACAGTCACGGCAGCTACTGCTCGACGAGCTCGTCGCGCTGGAACACGCCAAGCGACGCGAACAGATAGGTCCCCGCACCTACGAGCGCACGCGCCGCACCCTGCTCGATGCCCTGGCCCGTCTCGAAGCCATGACCATGCGGGGGTCCGACAAGGCTTCGAAGCGCAAGCCAGGCGGTACGCGGCACAGCGGCCGTGCCGCGGTGGAGCGCTAGCCGGACGGGTCTACGGATCCAGCGTCACCGGAATAGTGTCTTCCACAGCCTGGGGACAACCTCGGGAAAAGACTGCGGATGAGATCGGTGTGGCCAGGGGACGAGGCGGCAGGGGGAGAGTTGTACCCAATGCACCTACAGTTGCACACCTTCTCGCATCCCCAGGGGGTGAGACCCTATTCAACTGTAGATACAGACACCTAGCGAGTTTTCCACCCCGTCCACAGGCCCTACGTCTACGACGATATTTCTTAAATATAGAGGATCTGATCGGAGAGTCCTGGTCCCTGTTCCGGCCTGCTGGCCAGATGATCGCTGAAGCTTCCAGGGCCCCTAGCGGCGCCCGCCGTCACCGGGTACAGGTCATGCAATGCACGTTGTTGTCAGCAAGAAGGACCTGCTCCGTATCCTGGGCCGCTGCCAGGGCGTTGCAGACAAGAAGAGCACAATGCCGGTGCTCGGAAACGTGCTGCTCGAGGTCGACGGTCCGGATCAGCTCAAGCTTGCTGCAACCGACCTGCTGCTCGCGGTGAGCGGACGAATCCACGCTGACGTCGACAAGGGCGGAGCTATTGCCGTCGGTGCGCGCGATCTGTTCGAACGCGTCCGGATGATGCCCGAAGGGCAGATCAGCATCTCCACGACGGAAGGTGCGGCGACGACCATCCGCGCACTGGATTCCGCGCGGCGCTACACGTTGCACGGCATACCCGGTGAAGAATTTCCCAGCCTGCCCCAGCCCGACGAGAACGCCCCGGTGCTGGCTCTCGACGCCGACACGCTTTCGAACCTGATCTCCTCGACGCATTTCTCGATCTCCACGGACGAGACCCGCCTGCACCTGAACAGTGCGTTGTTCGAGTGGGACGGCGAGCGCGTGCGGATGGTCACGACCGACGGCCACCGGCTCAGCAAGATGGAAGTCCAGGTGCCGGGCAAGCAGGCGACCGCCACCATGCTGATTCCGCTCAAGGGTGTGCTGGAGCTGAAGCGTCTATGCGACGAGGCTCGCGGCGAGGGCGGCAGGGGCGATGAAGCTGCTCCGCCCATCAAGATGATCCAGAGCGGCCCCAACGCTTTCTTCCAGCTCGCGGGCTTGTCGTTCAGCGTCAAGCTCGTAGACGCGCAGTTTCCGCCCTACCAGCAGGTGATACCCGAGACGTTCGGAACGTGCCATCCGGGCGCCACGGCTGGCCCTCGCCGACGCTCTGAAGGCCGTCTCGATCGCTGCCAGTGATCGCACGGGCGGCGTCAAGTTGACGCTGGGCTCGGGCAAGATGCGTTTCGAGAGCGAGAGCCCGGAAAGCGGCGAGGGTTTCGACGAGGTGCTCGTCGAATACGATGGGCCCGACGTGACCATCGGCTTCAACGCGCGGTACTTCCTCGATGTCCTCGGAGCGATTGACGACGAGGAAATCATCCTCGGCGTCAGCGGCGAGCTCGACCCCGCGGTGCTCAGGCCCGGGACGGAGAGCGCGACCTCGAGCTATCTGTCCGTCATCATGCCGATGCGCATCTAGCGCTCGCCGCTTCGGTCGCGGGCCATGACGACATCCGCCGCCCGTATCGTCTTCGAGCGCGTGGCGGTGCGCGCTTTCCGCAACATCGCGACGCTGGACTTCGAACCCGCGCCGCGACTGAACGTGATTGCGGGTGACAACGGGCAGGGCAAGACGAGCCTCCTCGAAGCACTCTACTTCGTAGCGACCAGCCGTAGCTTTCGGGCCGACCGGCTTCGCGAGCTGGTCCAGGACGGCACCGAGCACGGCGTCGTACGCGCCTGGATCGACGAGGCTGGCCTGCGACGCGAACAGCGCGCCAGTACCGGGCTGCGGAGTCGGTCCTTCCAGATCGACGGCAAGCGCCCGGCGCGTCTGTCAGCCTACGCCACGCGCACTCCGGTCGTCGTGTTCCACCCTGGTGATCTCGAGCTCGCGAGCGGATCGGCAGCCATCCGACGGACGTTGCTCGATCGCGTCGCCTTGTTTCTCGATCCTACCAGCGGTGACGATCGGCTTCGCTACACGCGTGCGCTGCGCGAACGCCAGCGCACTCTCGACGAGCGCGGCACGGCCGCGCCCGAGCTCCACGCCTTCGAGCAGCTGATGGCGGAGCATGGCGCGCGCTTCAGTCGTGCGCGCGCCCGCGCAGCCGGCGCCATCGCCGACGCGCTCGGCCCCGCATTTTCCCGGATGGCCGCGCCGGACCTACCGCTCGAGATCCACTACCTCCCCGGCGGCTCCGACGACCCGCAGCTGTTCCAGACCGAGCTCGCACAGCGGCGTCCACAGGATCTGCGCCGACGCAAGGCCAGCTTCGGGCCCCAACGCGACGAACTGGAGCTCGTTGTCAACGGCCGCTCGGCGCGCCATCACGCTTCCCAGGGTCAGCAGCGGATCCTCGCGCTGGCGCTCAAGATTGCCGAGCTCGATTGCGTGCGACAGGCAAGGGGCGCCCACCCAGTGCTGCTGCTCGACGACGTTTCCAGCGAGCTGGATCCGACCCGCACCGGTGCGGTGTACGAGTTTCTACGCGAGACCCGGAGCCAGGTTTTCGTCACCACGACCCGCCCGGAGCTGTTCACCACGCCGGACGTCGTGGGCGACGAGCGCGCCGACTGGACCATCGCCGGGGGCCAGCTGGTGGGCCCCGGCTAGGGGAGCCGAGCCCACCCCGGAAGAGCCCCAATCCACCCCCTGCGAAGGCCCCGGATCGGGGCCCCCTGGAAGACCCCCACGAAGGGACGAAAACCCTTGTTTTGATGCCGCTTCCGGCTTGCCGCAGGCCTCGGGAATGGCTATACCAAACGGGTCTGTTCACGGACCATTCCGCCAGTCGATCCGTCGCGTCGAAGGCGGGCCGGGAAGCCCCGGGGACCCAACGTTTCGACGCCTCTTCCGCAGTGCTCCTTCGCGCAGGCGAAGCCACCGCGGGCTAGATCCAGGAAGCCAATTTGACCACAGACGCAGCTCCCGTTTCGACCGACGAGTACGGCTCGAGCAACATCACGATTCTCGAAGGGCTCGAGGCTGTCCGCAAGCGCCCCGGCATGTACATCGGCGACGTGCACGACGGCTCGGCGCTGCATCACCTCGTGTGGGAAGCCGTGGACAACGCCGTCGACGAGCACCTTGCCGGCTTCTGCACCGCCATCAGCATCACCGTGCATTTCGACGGCTCGATCACGGTGGAAGACAATGGCCGCGGCATTCCTGTCGGCATGCACGACAAGGGCGTGAGCGCCGCCGAGGTCGTGATGACCGTGCTCCACGCCGGCGGCAAGTTCGATCACTCGAGCTACAAGGTGAGCGCCGGGCTTCACGGCGTCGGAGTCAGTGCCGTCAACGCCGTGTGCGAGTGGCTGAGGCTCGAGATCAAGCGCGAGGGCAAGGTCTGGTTCCAGGAGTACACGCGCGGCGTGCCCAACACGCCGATCAAGCCGATTGGCGAGAGCAGCGATACCGGCACGAAGATCACCTTCAAGCCCGATCACGAGATCTTCACGTCCACCGACTACAGCTTCGACATCCTGGCCAATCGCCTGCGCGAGCTCGCGTTCCTCAATTCCGGGCTCATCATCAATCTCGAGGACGAACGCGGCGAAGGGACGAAGGAAACCTACGAGTACAAGGGTGGCATCCAGGAGTTCGTCGGTCTGCTGAGCGAGAAGAAGGAGCCGGTCCACGAGGACGTCATCGCGTTTACGACCACGGCTCCCGCCGAAGGCAAGCAGGCCGGCATCGAGGTCGACCTCGCGATCCGCTGGTCGAACAGCTACGCCGAGCAGATCCTCTGCTACACGAACAACGTCCACAACAGGGACGGTGGGACGCACCTGACCGGGCTGCGCTCGGCGCTTACGCGCACGCTCAACAACTACGGGCAGTCCGCCAACCTCTTCAAGGACGTGAAGAACGGGCTTACCGGTGACGACACGCGCGAGGGCGTCATCTGCGTTATCCACGTCAAGCATCCCGACCCCTCCTTCGACTCGCAGACGAAGAGCAAGCTCGTCTCCAGCGAGGTGAAGAGCATCGTGGAGTCGGCGGTCGTCGAGCATCTCGGCCGCTACTTCGAGGAACATCCCCAGACGGCGAAGAAGGTCGTGGAAAAGGCCGTGATGGCCGCCAAGGCGCGCGAAGCCGCACGCAAGGCCCGCGAGGTCGTGCGCAAGGGCGTGCTCGACAACACGTCGCTCAGCGGCAAGCTCGCCGACTGCCAGAGCAAGGACCCGACGATCAGCGAGCTCTACATCGTCGAGGGTGAAAGCGCCGGCGGCAGCGCCAAGCAGGGGCGCGATCGGCATTTCCAGGCCATCCTCCCCCTCAAGGGCAAGATCCTCAACGTGGAGCGCGCCCGCCTGGATCGCATGCTCTCTTCCCAGGAAGTGGCGACGCTGATCTCGGCGCTCGGCTGCGGCATCGGTGACGACGGCGGCTTCGATCTGTCGAAGCTCCGCTATCACAAGATCGTGCTGATGTCGGATGCCGACGTGGACGGTGCGCACATCCGCACGCTGCTGCTCACGTTCTTCTACCGCCAGATGCGCGAGCTCATCGAGAAGGGCTACCTCTACATTGCGCAGCCGCCGCTGTACCGCGTGCGCAAGGGCAAGAAGGACCTGTACATGAAGCACCAGGCCGCCCTGGATCGCTTCCTGATCGAGAGCGGCATCGACGGGCTCACGGTTCAGGCGTCTCGCGGGCCGGCGCTCAGTGGCATGCCCCTGTTCAACCTGGCCGGTCGCCTCAAGTCCTTCAGGCAGATCCTCGAGAAGATCGACCGCCGCTGCGACGCGCGCGTCATCGCCGGGCTGATGCGTTCCAACGGCTTGGGGCTCGAGGACTTTCGCGACGCCGACAAGGTGAACGCCGCGGCCGACAAGCTCCGCGTCTGGCTGGAAGAGCGCTACCCGGACCTCACGCCGCTCAGCGTGGAGGTGGAGTGGGAGAAGGAGCACGGTGCCGGGCGCATCGTGGTCAAGTTCCGCCCCGGCGCCTCGTCGAGGCCGGCCGTCGTCGACTGGGAGCTGGCCGAGTCGGCGGAATATGAAGAGCTGCTGTCGATCGAGGAGGACATCCGCTCCATCGGTCCCGCGCCGTACACGGCCACGCTGGACAAGGGCGAATCGGCCACCCTGCAGGATGCCGAAGCGCTGGATCGCTTCATCGACGAGCGCGGACGCAAGGGCACGCACATCACGCGTTACAAGGGTCTCGGCGAGATGAACGCGTCGGAGCTGTGGGAGACGACAATGAATCCCGACGCGCGTACGCTGCTGCAGGTGCGTGTCAACGACCCGGTGCGGGCCGACGAGCTGTTCAGCGTGCTGATGGGCGATCAGGTCGAGCCGCGCCGACAGTTCATCGAAGACAACGCGCTGAACGTGCGGAACCTCGACATCTGACGGGCCCAGCTCCGGGCGCAGGCGGGGAGTGTGGATTCGCTTGCCGGGTGCGCTCGATATGGCAGCGTACAGGCCTGATGGCCGGAAACCGCTTTGTCGGAAATCAAAACCGTGGTTTCATGTCGCGGCTTTACGAGAGGTGAATCATGCGTTCGAAATTCTTCACAATGGGTCTTGGTGTGCTGGCGATCGCAGCGTGGGGGCTGCCGGCGTGCAGCAGTAGCACCACCGGCGGCGGCGGCGGCACAGGTGGCGGCACGGCCGGCACGGGTGGCACTGCGGGAACGGGCGGCACGGGCGGCACCGCCGGCACGGCCGGCACTGCGGGAACGGGCGGAACGGCCGGCACGGCGGGCACCGGTGGCACCGGCGGCTCCACGATGACCTGCGGTACCGCGACGTGCTCGGGTCTGGCGGTGACCGGGGTCGGACAGCTAGCTGCATGCTGCCCGACTGGGACCAAAGACAAGTGCGGGCTCGACCTGTCATCGCTCGGCGGCCAGGGCTGCATCGAGAAGAACCAGGCGGGCGATCTGGACAGCGAATGTCCTCCGACGACCATCCAGGGAGTGCTCACGCTGCAGGGGTGCTGCAAACCCGACACGAATACCTGCGGCAATCTCCTGAACGACCTCGGCCCCATTAGCGTCGGGCTGGGTTGCGTCGATCCGAGCTCCGTGGGCTTCACGCCCGAGGGCGGCGTGAAGAGCTGCACGCCGGGCGGCGGCGGCACCGGCGGTACGGGCGGTACGGGTGGGACCGACGCGGGCACCGGCGGTACCGCCGGCGCGCCGAGCGACGCGGGCACCGACTGACGAGCACGCGCTCCGTTCGTCACAGGCCGTGGCAGCTCTGCTGTCACGGCCTGTCTCGTTTTGTGCCTACCGCCGGTCAGTGAAGCGCCACGTTGCGAGGCAATCTGGGCCACTGCCCCTTGATCCGCGCACGCCCGGACTTAACTTATCGAAAGCACGAAACGTGCCACGACGGAGAGCCCCTCATGCGAATGGATCGACTGACCACCAAGAGCCAGGAAGCGTTGCGCGCCGCCGGCGATCTAGCGACGCGCCGCGGCAACCCCGAGATCATCCCCGAGCATCTGCTCGTGGCGATTCTCGACCAGGAGGACGGCATCGGGCGCCCGCTGGTCGAAAAGGCCGGCGTGAACGCGCAGTCGCTCCGCGACGATCTCTGGCAGCGGGTCGAGGGATTGCCGCACGTGTCGGGCGGCGCAGAGCCGCACTTCGGTCGCCGCACGCTGCCCGTGATGAACAAGGCCGAGGACGAGGCCAAGCGCTTGAAGGACGAGTACATCTCGGTCGAGCACTTCGTCCTGAGCGCGGCCAAGCACGACAACGACGTGAAGGCGGTCTTCGACCGCCATGGCCTCGGCTACGACAAGCTGCTGCACGCGCTGGCGGAGATCCGCGGCAGCCAGCGCGTCACCGACCAGGACCCGGAGGGGAAGTTCCAGGCCCTGGACAAGTACACCAAGGATCTCACGGCTCTCGCGAATCGCGGCAAGCTCGATCCCGTCATCGGCCGTGACGAGGAGATCCGCCGCGTGATGCAGGTTCTCAGCCGCCGGACCAAGAACAACCCGGTGCTGATTGGCGAGCCCGGCGTAGGCAAGACAGCGATCGCCGAGGGTATCGCCCAGCGCATCGCCAGCGGCGACGTGCCCGAGAGCCTGCGCGACAAGCGCATCCTGGCGCTGGACCTGGCCAGCATGGTCGCCGGCTCGAAGTTCCGCGGCGAGTTCGAGGATCGTCTCAAGGCGGTGCTCAAGGAGATCGAGGACTCGGGCGGCAACATCATCCTGTTCATCGACGAGCTGCATACGCTGGTCGGCGCCGGTGCCGCCGAAGGTGCCATGGACGCGGCCAACATGCTGAAGCCGGCCCTGGCGCGCGGCGAGCTGCGCGCGATCGGCGCAACCACGCTCGACGAGTACAGAAAGCACATCGAGAAGGACGCCGCCCTGGAGCGGCGCTTCCAGCCCGTGATGGTGAGCCAGCCCTCCGTCGAGGACACCATCGCCATTCTGCGCGGGCTCAAGGAGCGCTACGAGGTGCACCACGGTATCCAGATCCAGGACTCCGCGCTGATCGCCGCGGCTGTGCTGTCGAACCGCTACATCACCGAACGCTTCCTGCCCGACAAGGCCATCGACCTGGTCGACGAGGCGGCCAGCAAGATCAAGATGGAGATCGACAGCATGCCGTTCGAGATCGATCAGGTCGAACGGCGGCTCCTGCAGCTGCGCATCGAGGAGCAGGCGCTCAAGCGCGAGCGTGACAAGGCGTCCAAGGCGCGGCTCAAGGAGCTGGAGCGCGAGGTGGCCGAGCTCACGTCCGAGCGCGGCACGATGCGCGCGCAATGGCTCAGGGAAAAGGAGATCATCTCCGCGATCCGCGACAAGCAGGTGGCCGTCGAAGACCTGAAGGTGGAGCAGGAACAGGCACGGCGCGCCGGCGATCTCGGCAAGGCCGCCGAGATCCAGTACGGCAAGCTGCCCGGGCTCGAGAAGGAGCTGGAGCAGCACCGCGCCGAGCTCTCGCGGGTGCAGGAAAACGGCTCGTACCTCAAGGAGGAGGTGACCGACGAGGACATCGCCGGGATCATCTCGAAGTGGACCGGCATCCCGGTCTCCAGGATGCTGGAGGGCGAGATGCAGAAGCTCCTGCACATGGAGGACAACCTGAAGCAGCGCGTTGTCGGGCAGGACGACGCGCTGGTCGCCGTGGCGAACGCGGTCAGGCGCTCCCGCGCCGGGCTCGGCGACGACCGGCGCCCGATCGGCTCGTTCCTGTTCCTGGGCCCGACGGGTGTGGGCAAGACGGAAACGGCGCGTGCCCTTGCCGAGTTCCTGTTCGACGACGAGCGGGCGATGATCCGCATCGATATGAGCGAGTACATGGAACGGCACGCCGTCAGCCGGCTGATCGGCGCGCCGCCCGGCTACGTCGGCTACGACGAGGGCGGACAGCTCACCGAGCCCGTGCGCCGCCGTCCGTACAGCGTGATCCTGTTCGACGAGATCGAGAAGGCGCACCCCGACGTATTCAACACGCTGCTGCAGCTGCTCGATGACGGACGGCTCACGGACGGTCAGGGCCGCACGGTCGACTTCAAGAACACCGTGGTCATCCTCACGAGCAACATCGGCTCGGCCGAGATCGCGCAGATCGAAGAGCGCCGCGACCTGGACGACGACCAGAAGCTCGAGCAAGCGCACAAGACGGCCATGTCCGCGCTGCGCCAGCATTTCCGCCCCGAGTTCATCAACCGGCTCGACGACATCGTGGTGTTCCGCCGGCTCGGACGCGATCAGATCCGCAGCATCGTGGACATCCAGCTCGGCTATCTGGTGGATCGGCTCCAGCAGCGCGAGCTGTCGCTGGAGGTCACCGACGGGGCCAAGGACTACCTGGCCGAGGTCGGTTGGGATCCGCAGTTCGGTGCGCGGCCGCTCAAGCGCGCCATCCAGAAGCACCTGGAGGACAACCTCGCACGCCACGTGATCGCCGGCGAGTTCATGCCTGGCGACACCATCGTGGTGGACCGCGCTCCGGACGGCGAGCTCCGCTTCGAGCGGCGCGCGCCGAAACCGGAGCAAGCCGAGCCACCCGAGCCGCCGCCGGCACACGCGCACGCCTGACGGCGAATGCGCGGCTCGGCTGCCGCCTCCCCAGCTCCCACTCCAGGTCGCCCGCGGTTCCCGTCACTGCGAGGCGGCCGCCGTGCACGCCTTCCAGGTGGCACCAGGTGCACAGGGCGATGACGTTGTCGTCGTCGTCACTGCCGCCGTGTGACCGGAAGCGGACATGGTGCGGCGTCACATCGTGCCGCGAGCACACGGGGCTCGAGCACGTGTAGCGGTCGCGCGCGTAGATGTGGGCGTACTTCTCGCTTCGCTCGCCGAGGTGCCGCCACGCTTCCCAGAAGGTGTCGCACAGCAGGCGCGCGAAGCTCGTGCCGCGCGGCAGGTGCTTGTGCATCACGCCGGCGAGCGTCCGCCAGAAGCGCGCCGTGTCCCGCGCCACCCGCAGATCCATCCGCACGCCCGCCGCGCCGGCGCCGAGCCTGGCAGACATCTGGCCTTGTGCTTCGAGCACTGCGTCGCGGTCGCCCGAGAGCACCCGCGACTCCAATCGACGGATCTCCCGTAGCGTCTCCTCTGAGGGCGGCGTCACCCGCCCGCCGATGTCCCGCGAGAGCTCCGCGGCGCGCACGTCTTCTTCGAGGTGCTTCGCCGTGCGCGCCCTGGCTCGCTCGATCCAGGCTTCGGCCGTCTCCGCCGTCGCAACCCGCGAGATCAAGAGCGCCGCTTCGTAACCAATCTCGCCCGCACCCAGTGCGCCTCGCACCCGCGCACACCAGCGCCGCGCCAGCGCGAGCTTCGCTTTGAAGCTGGACGGCGAAATCCCGAGTCGCTCACGGACGTACTGCGACTCGCTCGCGTAGCCGAGCCGCCGCCAGCCTTCCGCTTCGTGGAACGCCCGCGCCGCGCGGCCCAGCTCGACCTCGCGCTGACCGAGCTCTCGCGAAAGCTGACCAATCCGCGCATCCAGCGCGTGCAGGCTCCCGGGCAGCTCGAAGACCGCCGCGGCGCTCTCCCCCCCGGGACCGCGCTCGGTGAAGTTCTTCTCGCAGCGCTTCTCCGATTCCTCGCGCCAGGCGCCGAGCTGCTGTCGCCATCTGGCTTGTGCGTCTGCCTCGCGCTCGCTCCAATCGAAGACCTCCAGGTCGTTTGCTGGCAGGACATGCGAGAGCGAGCTGAAGCTTTCCGAAAGCAGCGCGTGCACGAAGCCCTCTGTCGTGTGCTCTCCGAAAGCGTGCTCGGCGAAGCGTCGGGTCCACTGCCAGAGCCACGCATCCGCCGCGCCCAGTGTCACGCCGAGCGTTACCCTCTCGAGATCACCGGAATGGACGCGATCGCTCCAGAGCGCGACATCTGCCGCGGACATCTGGCCCGACCCGACCAGCAACGCCCGCATCTCGCGCACGGTCGAGCCGAGCGCCAGCTCCGTCAGCCCCGCGTCCGTGTTCGGCGTCGCGTGGCGCGCGACGAGCTCCGCCATGCACCAGCCGAGCGCGCCGCCCGAGAGCGCCGCGCGGAGCTGCGGCAGCTTTGCCACCCGCTCGGCGAGCAGGCGCGACTCGTTGGCCCAGCGCGCACTCCGGCCAGAGCGCTCGCGCGCATACGCGCCGAGCGAGGAGAACCCGAGCTCGTGATGGCCGTTTCGCCGCGCGAGCAGCTCCAGCAGCTCGCCCAGCATGAGCCGCGTCCGGCTCTCGCCCCGCACCAGCTCGGCCAGCCGCGCGTCGAGTCGCACGACCCCATCCGGCGCGGCCGAGCGCGCCCGGCGCACCCCCGCATTGGACGGCCGCGCGTCGAACCGCACCATCCCATCCGGCGGTGCCGCACTCGTCGACCGCACCCCCGCACTCGTCGACCGCACAACTCCATCCGGCGGTGCCGCGCGCGCCCGGCGCACCCCCGCACTCGTCGACCGCACAACTCCATCCGGCGGTGCCGCGCGCGCCCGGCGCACCCCCGCATTGGACGGCCGCACCGAAGCGACGGCGCCCCCAGAAAACATGAGAATAGCGTAATGAGTACTGAACACTTGTCAAGTGTAAGATGAAGAAATCATCCGGGCCAGCCCGGGGCCGCGCCCCGGCTTCTCGAAGGCGCCCGCAACCCACGGCTCGAACGAGCCCGACACCACCCGCGACTCGACACGGAGCTGACGCCGCCCCCGACTCGACACCGGCCCAACCCCCCACGCGCGACTCGACACCCTGCAGCGCCGCCCCGCATCTCGAAGGCGCCCGCCGCCCCCGACTCGACACCGGCCCAACCCCCCACGCGCGACTCGACACCCTGCAGCGCCGCCCCGCATCTCGAAGGCGCCCGCCGCCCCCGACTCGACACCGGCCCAACCCCCCACGCGCGACTCGACACCCTGCGGCGCCGCCCCCGCATCTCGAAGGCGCCCGCCACGCGCGACTCGACACCCTGCAGCGCCGCCCCGCATCTCGAAGGCGCCCGCCGCCCCCGACTCGACACCGGCCCAACCCCCCACGCGCGACTCGACACCCTGCAGCGCCGCCCCGCATCTCGAAGGCGCCCGCCGCCCCCGACTCGACACCGGCCCAACCCCCCACGCGCGACTCGACACCCTGCAGCGCCGCCCCGCATCTCGAAGGCGCCCGCCGCCCCCGACTCGACACCGGCCCAACCCCCCACGCGCGACTCGACACCCTGCGGCGCCGCCCCCGCATCTCGAAGGCGCCCGCCACGCGCGACTCGACACGGAGCCCGCCACGCGCGACTCGACACCCTGCGGCGCCGCCCCCGCATCTCGAAGGCGCCCGCCGCGCGCGACTCGACACGGAGCCCGCCACGCGCGACTCGACACCCTGCGGCGCCGCCCCCGCATCTCGAAGGCGCCCGCCACGCGCGACTCGACACGGAGCCCGCCACGCGCGACTCGACACCGAGCCCGCCGCGCGCGACTCGACACCGAGCCCGCCCAGGTTTGGTGTGGCTCGTTGCTCCCGCACACCCTTGCGTTCGCGAGGGCGTTGTCGATGCGCGTCGAACCGCTCCGCCCGTTGCGAATGTCCCATCGTCGAACAGCCGCTCCAGCTCGAGCCTGACGAGGTGTAGGCAACGAGCGGGATGCGGTCACGATGTCAGCGGTGGGTCTCGGCGTACCAGATGAACAGCGCCATGAGAGCCAGAGAGACCATCACGGTGAGCGCGAGGCCGGGCTTGTGTTTCAGGGGAAGTGGGCGGGGCTGGTGGCGGGATCGTTGCTCTTCCTGGCGTGCGTGGATCCGGGCAAGCTCTTCGGTCTCGATGAGCCCGAACGTGCGATCACAGGTGAGCACCCCCCGGTCGAAATCGCGGAGCAGCGAGGCAAGCCACTCGTCGGCGCTGGTCGCGAGCACTTCCACATAGTCGTCGTCATGGGCGACCATCAGCACGCGCCCGTCACGGTCGTCGATCATGATGTGCTGGCCCGCGCCATCGCCGGCAATGGCAATCCACTCGGGCTCGACCCAGTATCCGTCCGGCTCGGCGCGGATCTCGTCGGCGATGCGAAGGGCATCACGGGCGTCTGCGAGCGAGCAGAACGAATGCGAGAGAACGGCAGGCAGGGTGTTCGCCTGACCGTTGGTAGCAGCGAACCACCGCCGTGCATGCCCGCCGGAGAAGCGGTCCTCGAGCGACGCCCATGCGTCTGAGCCAGCGGACGGACGTAGCTCGATCGCGTGCTCCGGGGGAAAGCGATCGACAAGTTTCGCGAGCAGCGTGGAGAGATCACTCACGGTCTAGCCCGCGGATGGTCACACCCGACACCTGCGGGTTCAAGGGCCACGAGCTGAACCTGATACGCTTGCACGAGACCGCGGACCATTCGGCGACACCCGGGCTTGCGCCCTCGAGCAGGATCAGCGCCCGCGAAGCCTACGCGCTCTACGCTGCTCACGGCGAGCCGTTCCGCGCCGCGGCCCGGCTCCGGGGTTCTGTTCTCCGGCAAGGGTACCGACCGCGAGCACCCGCGGCGCCGGGCGGGTGAGTGCGGCCGGCGCAGCCCATAGTATCGCAGCGCCTGTGATGGGAGTGCCGGGCACGCCGCGCCGAGGCGCAACTAGCTGCCCAGGCGGGCGCTGGCCAGCACGCCGTATTCGCTGCCTGTGGGCTTGAGCACGGAGCGGTAGAGCCGGAGCTCGTTGAAGCAGAGCTCGATCGGTTCGAAGTGCGCGGCCTCGACGAGATCGCTCGCGTCGCCCGGGCGCTTGATGCGGGCCAGCGTCACGTGAGCGCGGAAGTCGCGGGTCTCGCGCGGCACACCGATCTCCTCCGCGACGGCTTCGAGGCGTTCGGCCAGCGCAACGATGATCCCGCCTTCGTCCGCAACGTGCGCGACCAGCACGCGCGCGCGCCGCACGCTGGCGAACGCGCCGAGCTCGTCGATCCGCGTATTCGCGGCGGGCGTGCCAACGCCGAGCTGTTCCACCGCCGACGAGAGCGCGGCGACGTGCTCCTCGTCGATCGAGCCCAGGAACTTGAGCGTGACGTGCAGCTGCTCGCGGGTCGTCCAGCGCGGGTGCAGGCGCGAGCGATCCGCGCGCCGTTTCATCCGCGCCTGCACCTCGAGCAGGGCATCGATGGCCGCGTCGGGCACCGGCAGCGCGAAGAACGCGCGGATGCGCTCGCTCATTTCTGGTGCCCGTGCAGGAGCACGCTGCGGATCAGCGCGAGTCCGGCAAAGGCACTGATGCGCTGGACCTGGGCGCGGGAGCCGGGCCACACCATCCGGCGATCGCTGGTGCCGCCTGCTGTCGCAACCGCGTAGTGCACGAGGCCAACGGGTTTCTCCGGCGTGCCGCCGGTCGGGCCGGCGATCCCCGTCAGCGCGAGCGTGATGTCCACGCCCAGAAGCCGTCGCGCGCCTTCGGCCATGGCGCGGGCGACCTCGCTGCTGACCGCGCCCTTCGACTCGATCAGCGCGGGCGGAACGCCGAGCACCTGCTGCTTGATGGTGTTGGCGTAGCTGACGACGCCGCCCGCGAAGTACGCGCTCGCTCCAGAGCGCTCGGTAAGCAGCGCTGCTGCCTGTCCCCCCGTGCACGATTCGGCCAGACCCAGCATCCAGCCACGCTCTTCCAGCAGCCCGCCCAGCGCTTCGGAGAATGTGACGTCTCCTTCGCCGTAGACAGTGTCCGGCCCCAGGCGCCCGCGCACCTCGTCGGCGGCTCCCCGGGCACGCCGCTCCGCTTCCTCGCGCGAGGTGGCCCGTGCCAGCAGCTTGACCTCTATCTCCGGAAAGTGCGCGCGGTAGCCGATGACGACGTTGTGCTCGTCCTCGATGCCGGCGAGCCGGTCGTTGACCCCCGATTCGGTCATGCCGAACGTCTTGAGCCGCACCTGGACCAAGCGCTCTTCCACCAGCGGCTCGATCTCCGGTGCGACCAGCTCGCCGAACATCGTTTTCATTTCGCGCGGCACGCCCGGCAGGAAGAAGGCGTGGGCGCGTGGTAGCCGGATCGCGAACCCGGGCGCGGTGCCTTTGCGGTTCGGCAGCACGCTTGCGCCGCGCGGGAAATCCGCTTGCTTCTCGTTCGATGCGGCCATCTTGCGGCCGAAGCGCTCCATGCGCTTCCTGATCGCGGCGAGCGACTCCGCATCGCGCTCGAGCGGCACGCCGAGCACCGCCGCCGCGCACTCGCTGGTGATGTCGTCGGTGGTGGGACCGAGACCGCCAGTCGACACGATCACCTCGTGCTCGCTCCCCATGCGCGCGAGCGTGCTCTGGATACGCGAGCGGTCGTCGTCGACGCACTCCACTTCCGTCACCTCGAAGCCGAGCCCGGTCAGCGTTTCGGACAGCCAGGTCGCGTTCGTGTTGACGATCTCGCCCCGTGTGAGCTCTGTTCCGATGCACAGCACTGCCGCGGTCATGCGCGGCATGGTAGCGCGGAGAACCGATGTGTTCCCGCGGCGTTGCCGGGCGTGTCGCATTCCAGCCTGGGTAGATCGACACACTGCACGCCTGCCACGTCTCGCTCCCTCGCCGTGGATCGGATACCACGAAGCGATGCAGGTCTTCCGTGTCACCGCAGCGCTGCTTTTCGCGGTCGCGCTCGCGGGCTGCAGCAGCGGCTCGAACGGTGCAAGCGGTCAGGGAGGCAGCGGCGCCGGTGGAAGTGGTGCGGGGAGCGGCAGCGGCGGAAGCGGCGCGGCCACCGGCAGCGGCGGCAGCGGTGCGGGGAACGGCAGCGGCGGGTCGTCGGGCGGCGGTTGCACGGTCGGAGCCAGCGAGACCGGTGACGGCACCTACTACGCCGCCGACGGAAGCGGGAACTGCGGCTTCGACCCGAGCCCGAACGACCTGATGGTCGCCGCCATGAACGACCCGGACTATGCGGGCTCCGCCGTGTGCGGCGAGTGCGTCCACGTCAAGGGACCGAGCGGCGAGGTCACGGTGCGCATCGTCGATCGCTGCCCCGAGTGCAAGCACGGCGATCTCGATCTCAGCCCGCAGGCGTTCGCGAAGCTCGCGGATCCCAAGCTCGGACGCGTCACCATCCACTGGACGCCGGTCGCGTGCGATGTCCAGGGGCCCATCCGCTATCGCTTCAAGGAAGGTGCGAACCAGTGGTGGACGGCCGTCCAGGTCAGGAACCACCGCTACGCGATCGCGAAGTTCGAATACCAGAAAGCCGGCAAGTGGGTGGCTGTACCTCGCGAGAGCTACAACTACTTCGTCGAGGCCTCTGGCATGGGCCCGGGCCCGTACAGCTTCCGCGTTGCCGACGTGAAGGGCCACGTGCTGACGGACCAGAACATCCCGCTGAAAGTTGCAGCGGAGGTCGCCGGCGCCGCGCAATTTCCGGGTTGTCCGTAGCGCGATCCCGTGGTCGCGCGGTTGATCCGCATCACCTCGCGCCGCGCTTGAACGTCTCCTGGCGGCGGCCGTTGATTGTCGCCCATGAAGATCCTCGACCGCGCGGGATTGTGTCTGGTGGTGGCATCGACCTTGCTGTTGGGGGCGTGCGGAGTTGCGACGGGGCCCCACATCCGCGTCGCCAATGCGCCGGCGGCAGAGCTGAAGGCGGCCGAGAACCAGGACAACGTCTGGTACGAATTCCAGCCGGGCGATGTCATACCGGTGCAGTTCGGATACCTCGGCGCACTGGAGGGCGGCTCGAGAGGCCCCGCGGCGTTCCGTGCCAAGCAGCACTTCTTCCTCGTCGCGTCGAAGCAAGGCCCCATGCAGCTCAGCTTCGACGGCAAGACGTTTGCCGGACCGAATGCCAGCCAATCCATCATCGCCGTCCTTCCGCGGAAATCGGGTCAGGGCGGCCAGCTCCTGTGGATCATCTACATGGGCGAGTCGGGAAACCCGAAAGCCGAGCTCCAGAAGGTCCTGGCCGAATCCGCGGACAAGGGACAGTAGCCGCGCTCAGTGTCCGGCGGCGTACGCGCAGCGGAAGCCGATGTAGGGCTCGGGGCGCGAGCCGCTCTCCACCGACCAGCTCTTCAGGTCTGCCGCGACGCGCGAACGGTATGAACCGCCGCGTGCGACGAAGCGTCCGTCCGGTTCGGCCGTCCACTCCGCCACGTTGCCCGCCAGGTCCAGTGCGCCCTCGGGCGAGGCTCCATCCGGGCGCGCGCCCGCAAGCTCCGGCCCAGTTGCACCCTTTGCGCACGGGCCCTCGACCAGACCGAACGCCACGCGCCGGCACACCAATCCGGTGGCGCCCCACGGATAGCGTCGGCCCTCTGGCCCCTCCGCCGCGAACAGCCACTGGTCACCCGTCGGTAGCTGACCGCCTACGAAATGACAGAAGCGCTGCGCTTCCGTCGGGGAGACGTTGGTCACGGGGCGCCCCGGTTCGCGCATGTCGACCGCGCGGCAGGTGCCCGCTGCCACGCACGTCTGCCACTCGTGGACCGTCACCTCGGCCGCGTCGAGCTCGAACGGTTCGACGTGTACGGTTCGCGGGCGGGAGTCGCCTGGCGCTTCCCAGTCACTGGCGCCGATGTGCAGCGTACCGCCGCTGTAGTCGATGCGCCGATCCGTCGCGACGCAGCCCGGGTGGTCGGCGAGCGTGCTCTGGGTCATGTCCGCGGCACACTGCGTGGGCTGGCCCGTGCATCGCCCGTCGTGCATCCGCTGGCCGACTCCGCAGCAGCGCGGGCCCAGGGCGACGAGGCCGGGCGGGCACCGCTCCGGTTGTCGCCGCTGGCGGCCCGCCAACTTCACGACAAGGAAGATCGCGCCGCCGCCGGCGATCAGCGCGGCAGCTGCGACGAGGATCAGGACGGGGCGTTTCATACTGGCGGTCGCGAAGGAGGATGCTCCGTCGCGACCGCGAATTCCAGGGGATCAAGCGCTTCGATCTCGACGCGCACGCGGTTCCCGTCCGAGAGCGGGCCGATGCCGTGGGGCGTCCCGGTCGCGATCAGATCGCCGGGCTCCAGCGTCATCGCTGCGCTGATGTAGGCGATCAGCGTCGCCACGTCGAAGACCATGTCGCGCGTGTTGCCGTCCTGCCGCAGCTCGCCGTCGACCGTCAGCCGGATGCCGAGCGTTGCTGGGTCCACGCCATCGACCACGTACGGCCCCAGCGGGCAGAAGGTGTCGAAGCCCTTCGCGCGCGCCCACTGCCCATCCTTTTTCTGCAGATCGCGCGCCGTCACGTCGCAAACCGGCGTGTAGCCGAACACGTGGTCGAGCGCGTGGGCCCGGTCCACGCGACGAGCGCGCCGTCCGATCACGACGCCCAGCTCCGCCTCGTAGTCCACCCGCTCGCTCTCCGGCGGCAGAAGCACCGACCCGCCCGGCTCCAGCACCGACGACGGCGGCTTGAGGAACAGGAGCGGCTCGCGCGGGACCTCGTTGTCCAGCTCGGCGGCGTGCGCTCGATAGTTCCGGCCCACCCCGATGATCTTGCTGGGCGCGAGCGGTGCGAGCAGACCCGGACCCTCGAGCTCGGTGCCGGTTGGCTTGCCGCCGAGCCAGGGCGCCGCGGACAGGATCAGCGCGCGGTCGCCCTCCACACGGGCGTAGGTCGGAGAGCCGTCGGCGGTGCGGATCCGGGCAAAGCGCATCCTCCGCGTGTACCACCGAACCCGCGGATCGGGCGACGGCCAGGTCCCGATGCTGTGTCATGGTGTGCCATCCAGCTACTCCAACCCGGCCACCGGCGTGCCAGAGCGCCTGGCACAGTGCTTGCTCGGCTTCCGGGCATGCGAACGCTGATGTTGATGGGCATTGTGGCAGTGCTGGCGACCGGTTGCGGAGGCTCGGTGGCGTTCTCCCCGGGCGGCACAGGCGGCACAGGGGGCACAAGCGGCACAGGCGGCACGGGCGGCACAGGCGGCACCGGAGGGAGCGGAGGCTGGGGCGGCTCCGGCGGTTCCGGCGGCCACAGCGGGATCACCGGTTCGCACGACCTGACGCTGCAGAACATCCAGTCGTCGCCGAACGCGAACGGGGGGGCGTCGCCGTCCGAGAACGCGGCCGTGCGCATCGACATCCAACAGACCCCCGGCGGCTACCTCGCTGCGGCGACGCCGCGCTGGGGCGATCCCACAGCGCTGTCCATCAGCGTGACCTCGAAGCAGGTGACGCTCACCGGCAGCGTGAGCATCTCGGGCGGTTCCACCAACGATGCCTGGACCAAGCTGGTGCTGCCCCGCGATGCGCAGGGCCGATTGGTTGGCGTCATCTCCGCTACGGGTCAGGAAACGGTCTCCATGGGGGACGTGATGGAAACGCTCGCCATCACGGGTGGCGGCAAGGTCGGTCCCGACCTGACCGCGCCCGAGCTGAAGAGCAAGCCGAGCTCCTCGCACGGCCCCGTGGGAATGCTGTTGCCCTGGGACCCGATCGCGCTTCACGTCGCCGAGGGGGTGGATCAGAGCGCGCTCCAGGCGCATGTCTCGATCGACCCTGCGCTGGCCGCCGGCTCGGGCGGCGGCACGGCGGGCGGCCCTTCGGGCGGGCCTGCCTATCCCCCGGTGGACTGGCAGTTCTTCCCTCCGTCGCAGGACAAGCTCGGCTGGGTCGGCGCGACGACGGCGACCGCACGTATTACAGACTGGTCGATGGACGGCGGCGCGTTCGCGCTCGACGTGCAGGCCGGAGTGAAGGATCACGCGGGCCACGCCGCCGACTCGTTCAGCACGATGTTCAACTGGTTGGCTCTCGGGCAGCCCCACGCGGCGTTCGACTTCAGCTCGCCCAGCGCCGCCTCGTGGGGCAAGGTCTTCTTCCAGCAGCCGTGCCCGCCCGGAGCCGTGTGCACGACCGAGTACACGTGCGAGTCCGGCTCCTGTGCGGTGCTCGGGCCCTACGACAACACCGTGTGCGGGGCGCCGCGCACGGGCATCGCGGGCAGGGTGAACGCCGGGTCGCACCTTGTCGTGCGCTATCGCGTGCTCGTCGGGGAGGACTATCCCGGCGCGTCCGGTCCGCCCAGCTGGGGCGGCACGCCATTCTCCGTCGATGTGGCCACGCCGGGCAACGCCGCGACCTATCACAGCGTGCAGGTTGCCAGCGGCGACTACCACGCCCTGCCGAACCCCATCGGCAACCTGGTGTGGACGACAGACGAGAAGACGCTCACGCTGCCGGCGAGCGGCGGCTCCGAGGTCGGTTTTTCCCTGTTCGCTGGGCTCGGCCCCGGCGACTGCAGCGGCGGCGGCGGTCCGGTGCCCGCTCCGGTGCCGACGGCCGTGATCGTCGATTCCGTAAAGACCCAGTAGCGTTGCGCGCCGCGTTGTCGCGGCCAGCGCGGAGGAGACGTATGCTGGGTGCATGCGCTGGCTTGCTGTGGGCACCGCCGTGGCGTTGCTCGGGCTAGTCGCTCCCCGGGCGGCGGCCGAGACCCCGGGCGATGCGGCGCCCGCCGTGGACCGTGGCGCCGCTGCTGCAGCATCGCCGCGGCCCCTCGAGCTGCTCGTCGGCGGGCATTTCATTTTTGCAGCGGGCCAGGTGTGCCGGCGTTATGTGGACATGCTGGGGTGCTCGAACCCCGCGTTCACCGGCATGCAGCTCGCACCTGCGTGGCGCCCCTCGCCGTACTGGTCGCTCGGCGCCATCGCGGCCTTCGACTGGTCCGGTGAGAACGACGGCGCCACGCACACGCTGTGGCAGGCGATGGCACAGGCGCGCTTTCGCCCGTGGGGTGAAGGATCCGTCGAGCCCTGGGCCGGCGCGGTCGCGGGCGTGATGGCCGCCACCGACACGCTCGACCAGGCGCCGGCGACGGGCGACCGCTCGGTGACGCAGTACGCGCCGTCAACGGGTCTGGGCCTCGGAACGGATTTCGTGTTCGGACTCGTGTCGCTCGGTGTGGAAGCGCGCGGCCTGTTCACCGCGTTCAGCGATCCGCCGTCACTCGGTAGTGGGACCGCGCGCCACTACGGCGACAACACCTGGCTGTGGCTCGGCGTCTCGCTCACGTTCCGGCCCGATACCAGCGGCCCACAGCTGACGGCAGGCACGATGCCGCGAAGTGCGGAGTAGGGGCGGAACCTCCATTTGCCCGCGGTGCCCGTGACGAGTCGCACGGACCTTGCCCGGCGGGGCCCCCGCGATGCCGCGCAGGCGCGCTAGGGTACCCACAAGGGATTGTCGATCCGGAACGACTGCCCGCTCGAGGTGGGGATGGTGTCCGTGACGAGGTTCTGGTCGCCCGCGTAGAAGACGAGGTACTTCCCGTCGCCGCTCAAGATCGGCTGCTTGGCGTCGAATACGGGATTGCCGTTGAGCTCCTTCACGGGGCACACCGTCTTGCCGCTGGCGATGTCGACGACATAGACCTGATTGTGGTTGTTGTCGCACCCGGAAACGATGCCCTGCTCGGTCGAGCTGTAGGCGAGGTAGCGGCCGTCGCGCGAGATCGAGATGTCGCGGCTCGCGGCGTTGCCGTCGGTGGTGCCGTTGGCGCGGGCGTCCACACAGGTGATCGATCCCGTGCTCAGGTCCTTGAGCATCACGCGCGGGCCGCCGTCGCAGTTCTGGACAAAGCCGTTGTAGGTGAAGAGGAGGAAGGCGACGTAGCGACCGTCGTCGCTCACCACCGGATTCGTGGGGCCGTCGGGTGTTTGCGTGCCCGACGCGTCCGTCGAGACGACGCGAGTCGAGTTGGCGGAGGTATCGCGCAGGTAGATGTCGAGGCTGGTGGTGGTGTCGTTCGCAATGAGGTTGGTCGCGGCCGATTCGAAGGCTACGTAGCGACCGTCGGAGCTGATGCTGAAGGCACCCTGGTAGTCGTTGGCTTGCGACTGATCGTTGGCGAGGCTCACCAGCATACAGCCCCCCGACGACGACTTCTCGTAGATGTCCGTCTTGCCATTGCTATCCGCGCCGGAGTCGTTGATGTTGGTCGAATCGGTGTCGAAGAACACGGCGTCGCCGTTGGCCGTCATGGCGATGGGCTTGTAGGCGCCGAGCTTCGCCTCGACGCCGGCGCCGCTCTCGTCCTCGCGGACGACCGCTCCAGTCTGGAGGTCCTTGCGGAAGACGTCGGTGTAGCCGTTCGTGTCGTTCGCGACGAGATCCGTGGCCGCGGACATGAACGCCGCGTAGCGGCCGTCGTCGCTCAGTCCAGCGCCGTTGGAGTTGACGAGATCGCCGTTCGGCTCGGCGCCCGTGCTCGTCAGGTGCACGGCTTTCGTTGTTCCGGAGGTGATGTCACGTACGAAAAAGTTCCACGTACGGGTCAGCGTCGGCGAGACAAGGTCTTTCACGGCGCTTTCGAAGAGCACGTAGCGGCCGTCGTTGCTGACCGCGAGCGGGTCGTTCGCACCGGAGCTCGCGATGCTCCCGTTGTTGCCGCGCGAGACCACGATGATGTTCCCGGTTCCCGCGCCCCCAGCGCCGCCGCTGCCCGCGGTCCCCGCACTGCCGCCCGTGCCTGCGCCGCCGCCGGTACCGGCGCTGCCGCCCGTGCCTGCCCCGCCGCCCGTGCCTGCCCCGCCGTCGGTACCTGCGCTGCCGCCCGTGCCTGCCCCGCCGTCGGTACCTGCGCTGCCGCCCGTGCCTGCGCTGCCGCTAGCGCCGCCGTTGCCGGATCCTGCGCTGCCGGCGGGGCGCTTCTTCGAACCACCGTCACATCCGAACAGCAGACATCCCGCCAATACAAACGCCACAGTCCCGAGTCGCCGTGTGCCCATGCCCTCCTCCGCGTTGAAACCGCTCATGGAGAATAACAAGCAACGCTGCTTTGCGAGAAGCCGCGGCGACAATGGGAAGCCAACCATTTGCAATTGTTGGCATACCCTTCTTCGGAAGGGCGCTCATTTTCGACTACGCGCTGTCGCGAAGGCCGAATTGGCCCAGTCGTACAGGGTCCGGGGGAGCGATGGGCGAAGTCGCTGCCCGTCTACGGCGACAGGACCCGCCCCGGCGCGCCGTTCGAGCCGGTCCAGCTGTGGCAGCTGTTGCAGTTGCCGCTGGGTGGGCTGGAGAGCATGGCGCGCTCAACGTCCTGGGCATTGCGGACGCGGACGTGGAACGGCTGCGCGATGCTCTGGTAGGTGTAGAAGTTGCCGGTCGGTCCCACGGGAAGCGTCAGCTCGGGGCCGGTCGCGGGCGTGATGATCACGACCGCGCTGGTTGCACCCAGCGTGCCGCCGATGCAGTCGTCCGGCTCGTGCGCGGTCCGGTACACGGTGCCGGCGATGCCGAAGCGACGCGCCTCGCCCGAGGCATGACACGCGTTGCACGGGATGCCCGGGTGCATCCTGCCGCTGCCGTCGTCGTCGCCCGACTGCACCCATCTCCTACCGCTCGAGCAGGTGAGCGGGAGCGAGCTGCAGGAGCCCTTCTGCATGCCGCCCTGCACCCACGCGACGAACGCCGCTATCTCCTCTTGCGAAAGCGGCGCGCCGGGCGCCGGCGGCATGGGAGTGATCGGGTCCTGTACCCGCATCGCCGCCATCTCGCCCATCGTGATGGAGGGGTCGCTGTGCGACGGCCCCAGCAGATCCGCATACGATGCGATCTGGATTCCGGTGAGCCCGGAGTGACAGGTCATGCAACGCGTGGCGATCAGCGTTGCGATGTCGCATGGCAACCCGGCAGTGTTCACGGCGCTGCTGACGGGAACGTGTCCCATGCCCTCCGCTTCGGTGCCCTCGCCGTCGCCCGCCCCGAGCGAGCAGCCGCTCGACCAGGTGCAGAGCACGGCCAGCACCGAAGACGCCAGCAAAACCCGTACGATCGCGGGGAAACGCGAAGTCATGCGCACCGCATCCGAGCCAGGGAACGTGTCCATCCAACACCTACTTCGCCGTTGGGTCCGCCTCCCTTCAAAAGCGGGTACTCTCGAAGCATGTTCACGCGAAACCTGCTGGGGGCATTGGGGGTGCTGCTGTTCGGAGTGACCGCGGCGTGCGGAAACAGCGGCAGCGGAGGTAACGCCGCGACGGGCGGGAGCGGAGGCGCGGCTGGAAGCGGTGGCGCGGCTGGAAGCGGTGGCGCGGCTGCGGGCGGGAGCGGCGGCAGCGCAACAGGGGGCAGCGGCGGCAGCGCGACCGGCGGCGCCGCGGGCACGGCCGGAAGCGGCGGGACCGGAGGCGGAGGCGGCACCGCTGGCAGCGGTGGGAGCGCCGGCAGCGGTTCGGGCGACATACCTGGCGGCGGTACGGTGCTGTTCAAGGAACACTTCGACGACACCCAGTTCAAAGGCCGCGGCTGGTACGACGGGAGCGGAAGCGTGACGACCAGCGAGCACGCACCGGGTAGCACCAGCGCGTTCGAGTGCGCGTTCGCGACGGGCGCGCAGCACTGCACCGGCGGCACGCCCGCGCGTCACAAGATCACGGCGACGCCCACCGTGTATCTGTCCTTCTGGATCAAGTTCAGCACCAACTGGGTGGGCTCGGGCAAGGCGTATCACCCGCACATGTTCCACTTCATCAACGATCTCGAGAGCGACTACGTGGGACCGTCGTTCACCCACCTCACGACGTACACCGAGGTCGTCGCGAACAAGGCGCAGCTATCCCTGCAGGACAGCGCGAACGTCGACCTGAACTGCATCCTGAAGAACGACAACTCGTTCGTCGGCTGCAACGGCGATTTCAACTCGTACACGTTCACCGAAAGTCGGTCGATCTGCTCCTGCAACGGGGTCCAGGGCGACGTGCAGGGACACGACTGCTACTCCAACGGCGACGGGACGTGGTCGAGCGACCGCAGCTGGTGGAGTAGCAACGCCTTCGTCGATACGCAGGGCCCGAACTACAAGAGCGACTGGCACCACGTCGAGGTCTACTTCGCCATGAACTCGATCCAGGGTGGCGTGGCCGTCCCCGACGGGAAGATCCGCTGGGTCCAGGACGGCAAGACGCTCATCTCGCACGACAAGATCCTGATGCGCAGCGGCGCGCATGCGTCCATGAAGTTCAACCAGTTCGCCATGCTGCCCTACATCGGCGACGGCTCGCCGATCGCGCAGACCTTCTGGGTCGGCGACATGGTCGTCGCGACCGCCCGGCCCTGATTTCTGGCCCTCCCGCTACGGCGCGACCCAGTACGCCCAGTCCCGGTTCGCGTCCGCGCCCCCGCTCCTCACGGCAGCGTGCGCACGGCGCGGAAGCCGAACGCGCCGTGGCTCCCGGGGGCCAATGGACGCCGAACGGCGGCCCGGATGTCCGGGTTCGAGCTCCCGATGTAGCCGCCGCGATACACCCGGTTGCCGTTCGGCAGACCGGCGCTCTGGCCCCACGGGTCGGTCAGCGTCGGCGGCGGCTTGGGGGCGCCGGGCACGTAGCCACCGAGATACTCGTCGTTGCACCACTCGGCCACGTTGCCTGCCATGTCGAACAGTCCCCAGCCGTTGGGGGCCTTGCCTCCGCCGGGTTGTATGACGGCGTTTCCGGCGCCGCCCGAGTTTCCGCAGTACCAACCGATGGCCTCGGCGCCCGCGTTCGTGTCGCACGCGGTGGTCGGCAAGGCCACTAGCGAGCGTACACCAAGATCCAAGCGCGCGTCCTCAGGGAACATATGCTCGCCGCCGACCCATGCGTCCCCATGCGTCAGCCTGGCCGGCGAAGACCCCCGGCAAGATCACAACGAAGAAGGCGACGATCTTCTGGGCGCGCCACACGCTCGCGGACGCCGACGACGAGATCGCGATCCACGGAATTCCCGCGCGCCTGGGCAAGTAGCGCTGGAGGCTAGAGACCGCCCTTCGGAATGGTATAGTGGTTTGTTTGGCTCTCGCCCGGAGTCCCGATATGCCCGATCCCTACGACATGCTCGGTGTGCGTCCCGGGGCTTCGCCCGACGAGATCGAGCGAGCCTATCGACGGCGCATCGTGGAAGTCCACCGTCGGGGCGTGTTCGGCATTGTGGGCAGGCTGCGGGGGCTTCAGCGGGCTCGCTCCGCGCTCGAGGACCGCGCCGAGCGAAGGCGCTGGGAGGAGCTGCGCGACCAGGCGGTCAGGAGCGCTGGTCGCAATGAAGCCGAACGACGGCGGCGCGAGGAGCAGGTGCTCTCTGCCTACAGGAAACAACGCGCGCGCGAGTCGTCGCGCCTCGGTCTTGACGCCTTGCATGACAACGTGGAGCTGATGGTCGATGTCGAGCAACGCATCGTTCTGGCCGAGCAGGCGGACGCGAGGCTGCGCCTGTACCGACGCCTGAAGGTCGCCGTCGTGCGTGGTGCGTTGCTCCTGATCGCGATGCTGGCAGCCTGGCTGAGCTGGCAGCATTGGCTTGGCGGCTTCTGATCTCTGGTGGTCTAGGCTCCGTTGCCCAGAGCCGCATCCACCGCTGCACGCCGTAGCGCTCAACGGAACTTGGGAATTTCCGGCGGGCGCGCGGGAGCCCTGCGCGGAAGCGGGGTGAGCGACAGCACCAGACGTTGGCTCATGTTCGGGACGACCTGCTCCTTGCGCGGCGCGTAGCCGCCGTGGGTCAACGTCACCGTGACGGGGTGGTCGCTCCGGTCGAGGCGCACATCGACCGGCGTCGTGCCCTCGGCCTTGCCGTCCACGACCGCTCTTGCACGCGTCGGCGTCGTCTCGATGCGCAAGAGCACGCGTGGGGCGGGAGCAGCGCTCGGCGCAGCGGGAGATGGCGCGGGCAGCGGAGCCGCGCGGATGGAAGCCGCAGCCGCTGGCCTCGTCTCGACCGGGCGCCGGCCGACGACGACGGCAAACGCAGCCACCGCGGCCACACCGAGCACCGCAAGCGGCCAGCGCCACGGACGCGCCGGCGCAGACGACGGTGGGATCTCCGAGGAGGTCTGCACCGTCGACAGGTCCTCGACCACGCTCGGCAGGTCCACGTTCTCGTCCGCCTCGGCGACAGGAATGTTCGTGGGCGCAGTGCCGCTCTTGAAGCGACGCAGCATCTCCTGCTTTTCCTCGATGCGCTCGGCGAAGAGCCCGTGCATGAGCTTGGAAAGCTCCTCCTCCGGTAGCTCGGCGAGTCCGAGCTCACGCGCCACCGCGAGCAGCTCGCGGCGCATCTCCTGCGCCGTCCGGTAGCGGTCCTCCCGCCGTCGCGCGAGCGCCTTCATCACCACACGCTCGAGTGCGGGGGGGTAGTCTGGCAAAAGCTCGCTCGGCGGCAGGATGCGCTCGTCGCAAATCGCCTTGAACGTGAGGTGTTCGCTGCCGCGCTTGAACAACCGACGCCCGGTGGAGAGCTCCCAGAGCACGATACCCAGCCCGAAGATGTCGCTCCGCCGATCCAACGGCTTGCCGAGACACTGCTCGGGCGACATGTACGCGAACTTGCCCTTCACCTGACCCGCTTCGGTCTGGGTACTGCGGTTCGCCGCCTTCGCAACACCGAAGTCGAGCACCTTGACCTGCCCCGAGTACGTCACGAAGACGTTCTGCGGCGAGACATCACGATGGACGAGATCGCGGGGCAGCCCTTCGTCGTCGACAAGCTCGTGGGCCGCGTGCAGCCCGGCGCACGCTTCGGTGACGACGAATGCGGCCAGACTGCGCGGTAGGCTCTCGCCGCGCGTGACGAGGCGGCGGGCCACACCGCCGACGCTCTCGCCCTCGAGATACTCCATGACGAGGAACAGCTCGTCGCCCTCGTGAGCGAGCTCCTGAACGGCGACGACGTTCGGATGCCGGATCCCCGCGACGATGCGCGCCTCGTCGACGAACATGTCGACGAAGGCGGGCACCCGCGCCAGGTGCGGCAGAATGCGCTTGACGACAATCGCCCGCTCGAAGCCGCTCGGACCAACCAGAACGTCCGAGCAGGATCTCCGCCATGCCGCCGGTTGCGAGGAGCCCGACGATGTCGTAGCGACCGATACGCGAGACGGTAGGAGCGACCATGGCGGACGTATCCGCGAGGATAACCGACCCGCGGGGCCGTGCCAGGGTCGCATCCGCTGCGTTACGTTTTCGCCCGTAACGAGGTCGTCCGGCTGGTGACCCGGAGCGCGCGGCAGAACGGAGGGGCTCAGACCGGACGCGAGCCGTCGAGCAGTGGCATCACCTTTGCGACCTCACGGACGAAGTGCTCGCGGAACAGGCGCACGCGTTTCACGCGCTTGAGATGTCGGTGGTAGACCAGCCACAGGCCGAGTTCGTGCTGCTCTTCGGGCGGACGGAAACGCGTGAGCGATGGCTCGCTGTCTCCCATGAAGCAGGGCAGGTAGGCGAGCCCGGCGCCTGCCTTCACGGCCGCGAGCGTGAGCAGGGTGTCATCGCTGAAGAGATGATGGTCGGCGTCGGGGCAGGCGTCCTTCGTCCACGCGACGTGAAACCCGCAGCACTCGATGCCCAACCATTTCTCGTCAGCCGCGCCTGCACTCACTCGGGTGCAGTAGTCACGGCTGCCGTAGACCGCGGACGCGACGGTCGCGAGCCGGGTGCCGATCAGCGTTTCTGTCGGCGCGTCGGTCAGACGAATCGCGATGTCGGCGTCGCGTTGGGCGAGCTTCACGAATTTGTTGGTCACCTGCACATGCAGATCGACCTTGGGATGTAGCTCGCTGAAGCTGACGAAAATAGGCATCAGGATCGTCGACGCCATGTTGTTGATGGCCGACACGCGCAGCTCGCCCGCGACGCCCGCATCCTGACCACCCAAGGCGCCCTCGAGCCCGAGGATCTCGACCTCGATCCTGGAGGCGGCAGCCATCATCTCTTCGCCAGCCTCGGTCAGCTCGAAGCCCGACTTCTTGCGCTCGACGAGTCGAGTCTCGAGCTTCTCCTCGAGCGAACGCAGGCGCCTGGACACGGTCGAGTGCTGAACCGAGAGCCTGTTCGCCGCCCCACTGATCGACCCCTCGCGCGCCACTGCGAGGAAAATTCGCAAGTCATCCCACTGCATCAGAGCTCTCCCTCGTTGTGCATTTTTGCATATCAGACTTCGACTTATCGCTAATTGTCGCGAGCGCGTTCGCACCACATGGTCAGTTCATCAACCGAAACCACGAGGGAGTGAGCCATGAGCACGACTGAAAAAGTATTCGAGCCCAACGCCTTCAAGGAGACCACGCGCCAACAATGGAATGACGCCGCCGAGGCCTGGAATCGATGGTCGCCCCTGCTGTCGCGCTGGCTGGGCCCTGCGACCGAAAGGATGCTCGACATGACCAACATCGGAACCGGGAGCCGTGTTCTGGATGTTGCTGCGGGTGCTGGGGAACAGACCATGACCACAGCGCGCCGCGTTGGCCCCACCGGCTACGTCCTCGCCAGCGATCTGTCACCCGGCATTCTCGAGTATACCGCATCCAACGCGAAGCTTGCAGGCTATGGCCACGTCGACACCGTGGTGAAGGACGGCGAGGCGCTGGCGGAGATCGAGGCCGACCCCTTCGACGCCGTGATCTCGCGCGTGGGGTTGATCTACTTCCCCGACCAGCACAAGGCGATGCGCGGCATGCGTGACAAGCTGCGCGCCGGCGGTCGCGTGGGCGCCATCACCTACGCCGCCGCCGACCTGAACGCGTTCTTCTCCGTGCCGGTCGGCATCATCCGGCGTCGAGCCGCGCTGCCCGCGCCGCTGCGGGGACAACCCGGTCCGTTCAGCCTCGGAGATCCCGATGTGCTGGCCGCGAGGCTGAAGGAAGCCGGGTTCAAGGACGTCGAGGTCGAGCGAGTCGACGCGCCCGTGCGCCTGGACACGGCACTCGAGTGCCTCGAGTTCGAGCAGGAGTCCTTCGGCGCGTTGCACCAGATGTTGAGGGGACTCTCGCCGTCCGAGCAGGACGAGGCCTGGGCCGAGATCGAAGAGGCGCTCGGAGCCTACGAAGTCGACGGCAAGTTCGAGGGGCCGTGCCAGGTACTCGTCGCCGCAGGCACGAAGTAGCCCAGGCGTTTCCGCAAACCAGCTGCAGCACGAGGAGATGTCATGACCCAAGTAGCCGTCGTTCAAGAGCCGCCCGTCTATCTCGATCTCGAGCGGTCGATGGAGCGAGCCGTCGAATTGATCGCCACATGCGCCGCCAGGGGCTGCGACATGATCGTCTTTCCGGAGGCCTGGCTGCCGGGATACCCCACCTTCGTCTGGCGACTCTCACCGGGCCGCGACATGGGCAAGACGGACGAGCTCTTCGCCAAGCTCCTCGGAAACTCCGTCGACCTCGGTCGAGATGGCATGGCGCCGATTCGAGAAGCTGCGCGCGAACACCGTGTGGTGGTCGTGATGGGCTATCAAGAGGTCGACGGCGGAGTCAGCGGCAGTACCATCTTCAACAGCTGCGCCATCATCGACGCGGACGGTCGCCTGGCCAACAATCACCGCAAGCTGATGCCCACGAATCCCGAGCGCATGGTCTGGGGATTCGGGGACGGCTCGGGGCTGAACGTGGTGGAGACGGCGGTGGGCCGAGTCGGCGCGCTCATCTGCTGGGAGAACTACATGCCGCTGGCTCGCTTCGCGCTCTACGCGCAGAACATCGACATCTACGTCGCTCCGACGTGGGATAGCGGCGCGACTTGGCAGGCCACCATGCAGCACATCGCGCGCGAGGGTGGTTGCTGGGTGATCGGATGCGCGACGTCTCTGAAGGCGTCGGACATCCCTGAAGACGTGCCCTACCGGGACGAGCTATTCCCGAATGACGACGAGTGGATCAACCCCGGTGATGCCGTCGTCTACAAGCCCTTCGGAAGCGTCGTCGCCGGGCCGATGCACGAGGAGAAGGGGCTCTTGATCACGGAGTTCGACCCCAAGGTGGCCGCCGCATCGCGCCGCAAGTTCGACGTGAGTGGTCACTACGCCCGCCCCGACGTGTTCTCCTTGAGCGTGAATCGTCAGAAGCAGACGCCAGCGATCTTCAGTTAGAGGGAGGATAACCGACCCGCCGGGCCGTGCTACATTCGCATCCGCTACGTTGCGTTTCCGCTTCTTTCCGCTGCTCGTCGCGCTGTGTCTGGTGACCGCACCGCTCGCGGCGGCCCCCAGCAAGAAGAGCCGGGACGAGGTCGTCCGGCTAGTGAGCCGGAGCGCGCGGCACTACGAAGCGGGGCGCTTCGATCAGGCCATCGAGCTCCTGCAGAGGGCCTACGCGATCGAGCCCGACCCGACCATTCTCTATAACCTCGCTCGCGCCTACGAGGGCAAGGGCGAGCTGCAGCGCGCGGTCGAAGCCTACCGGAAGTACCTCGACGACGCCCCGAAAGCGCGGGACCGCGGGTCGGTGCAACACCGCATCACCACGCTAGAAGTGCAGATCCGCGAGAAAGCGGCGCTCGAACGCGAGCGCGACCTGGCCGCCCGACGCGCCCTTGAAGCCCGCCGGAGAGCCGCGCGCGCAGAAGAAGAAGAGAAGAGCGCGCCGCCCGCCGGCAAACCGAGCGTGGTGCCATGGATCGTCGCGGCCATCGGCGCTGCGGTGGTCGGTAGCGGCGTCTACTTCGGTGTGCACGCGCACTCGCTGCACGGCGACGCCGAGAGCGCGGCGCTCGCCCGCGATGCCGCCGATCTGAACAGCCGGGCGAAGACCTACGCGCTGCTCGCCAACGTGTCGTTTGCGGTGGGCGGTGCGGCGGTCGTCGGTGGCGTCAGCTGGGGCGTCGTCGCGCAGTCGTCGTCAGGCGCGCCGACGACGGCGCGCGGCATCACGATCCGTGGTCGGTTCTAGCGCTTGCGCTTGCCCGTTTTGAGGATGTGGAAGTATCGGCGGCCGATGCCGAGGGCGGCGGCGGCGCGTTCGACGCTGCCGTCGTGCTCGGCTAGCGCCCGCTCGACGTAGGCCTTCTGCAGTGCCTCGAGCACACGCAGCCGCGCGACCGGAAACGGCAGCCGGGCGTGCAGCACATCACGCATGGCGCGTTCCGCTCCGACAAGCGCGTCTTCCGCGTCCCCGGGCGGGGCTTGTTCGTCCTCGACGGTCGTGTCGCCCGCGACCAGCTGGCGCGCGATGGCGTTCTTCAGCTCGCGCACGTTGCCGGGCCAGTCGTAGCTCTCCCAGCGCTGCAGTAGATGGTGGGGAAGCGGCGTGCCGGGCGCCAGCTCGGACCAGAAGTGGCGCGCCAGAACGGCGACGTCTCCACGGCGCCGCCGCAGCGGAGGCAGCGCGATGCGCCCGACCGCGAGGCGGTGGAACAGATCGTCGCGGAAGAGCCCTTCCTGGACCGCCCGATCGAGATCACGGCGCGTCGCGGCGATCACACGGACGTCGACCTTGATGAGCGAGTTGCCGCCGACGCGGCGCACCTCGCCGCGCTCGAGCGCGCGCAGGAGCTTCGGCTGCAGGCTCACGTCGAGGTCGCCGATCTCGTCGATGAACAGCGTGCCACCGTCCGCCTGCTCGAAGACCCCGAGTCGCTTGGCCGTCGCGCCGGTGAAAGCGCCGCGCTCGTGACCGAACAGCTCGCTCTCGGCGAGGTTCGGCGGAATGGCCGTGCAGTCGAGCACGACGTACGGCGCGCCGCGCCGCGAGCTGTGCTCGTGGACGGCCTCGGCCAGCACCTCTTTGCCCGTGCCTGTCTCGCCTTCGATCACCAGCGACACGTCGCTCTGGGCAAGGCGTTCGACCAGCGGGTACAGACGGGTCAGTTCGGGGCTCTGCCCGACGAAGCGACCGAAGCCAGTGCGTCGCGGCGCGCGCGCAACGCGGCCCTCCGGTTCGTAGCGGTCGATCCTGAGGGCGCTGCTGCCGAGACGCACGACCTCGCCGCCGGTGAGGAATCCCTCGAGCACGGGCACGCCGTCCACGAAAGTGCCGTTCGTGGACTTCAGGTCGGTGATGCGCAGTCGACGTCCCTCTACGTCCAGCGCCGCGTGGCGGCGGCTGACCTCGCGGTCCTTGATGCGCAGGGCGCAGACTTCGCTCTGGCCGATGAATACCGAGCCGGGCTCGTCGCCCTGCAGAACGAACGTCTTGCCGGCGTCCGGACCCTCGACCACAACCACGTCGAACCGGGCATCCGGCGGCGCTTCAGGCTCGTAGCGCTGGCTGGCGACGGTGCGGAGATCGTCACTCGATTCGCCCACAAGGCGCAGCATAGCACCTGCGCCGATAAGCGATGACGAGCCCTGCGAGCAGCGCGAGCCACGACAGCGGCGAGCCATCGCGCGTGCGCGCTGTCCGGCATCCGCAGCCACTATCCGCGCCACCGGTGCCCGTGCCCGGATCCAGAGCGGCCGTGGAGCCCGCCGCTCCCGACACGCCGCCGGCGCCGGGCGCTCCGCCAGCAGCCGGCGCTCCTCCGGCGCCAGACCCGCCCGACATGTCCCCCAGCGGGTAGCGCCCCATGTCCACCGCAGCGACCTTGTACAGGCTACCGTCGCCCGCGCCCTTCGCTGGCGAGCCGTCCTGCAGGTGGAAGTCGGCCTTGGCAGCGTCGACGAACAGCGGATCGCCAGAGATGGACCCATCCTCGATCGCGTTCGAGCTCTGCACGTCGACAACGGTGTAGCCCGTGCCCGAGCCGCCCGGGCCGGTCCAGTCGGGCCGCAGCAGGTAGTCGTTGTCGTTGCCGGAGAAGTCGTTGTCGTGCGCCGTGAACACCGGCAGAAAGTCCGCGAACGTCGCCTTGCTGCCGCTTGCGCCGTGGTCGAGGAACACCCCGCGCGTGTTCCCCGTGAAGATGTTGTTGGCGATCAACGTGCCCGGGTGCGCGAGCGTCACGTCCACGCCCGAGTCGCAGTCGAAGAACACGTTGTTGAAGATGCGGTTGTTCTCGTTCTGGTCTCCCGACGCGAAGCCGACGCCGACACCGCAGCGCACGAGCGCGTTCTCCTTTATCGTCCAACCGCCGCCCGGGTAGTTCTCCGGATCGCTGGTGGCGCAGTTGGGCTTCTTCCAGTGGCAGCGGCGGCTGGCGGGCTGGACGCACACACCCACGTCGTGAACGTAGTTCCCACGCACGACGACATTGGCGACGCCGTCCTTCGTCGTGATGCCCTGACCCACGATGTCGTAGACTTCGTTGCCCTCGACCAGCGACGGGTCGGTGGGGTCCATATCCATCAAGGTGATGCCCTTGGAATTGGAGAACCCGCCCCAGTACTTCGAGTCGAAGGCGCGGTTGTTCCGGATCGTCACGCCGGCGCCGTACGACACGAAGATCGAATAGGAATTGTCGTTGCCGTTCGAGTTGTGACCCAGCACATTGTTCTCGATCAGCTGCCCCTGACCGCCCTCGATGCTGATAGCGGTGTTCTGGGTGTACAGGATCTCGAGCCCGCGGATCTCCAGGTACGAGGTGCCGAGTGCGTAGATGAAGTGCTGCTGGGAGAGCTCGAACACCTTCTGGTTCGGGTCCATGCCCGCGGGCGGCAGCATGTAGATGTAGCAGCCGGCGTTATCCTTCGAGCAGCCGGCGCCGCTATCGTCCGCCTTGGTCCACTCACCTGGGTTCTTCAAGTCGACGATATCGGCGTGGGAGCGCGTGCCGCTGACCGTTTTCATCACGTGCTCGATGCGCGTGTCGCCCGTGAAGAGCCCGGTTGGGTCGTTCGGCAGGAAGCTCGCGTCGAGGCGATAGAGCCCTCCGCTTCTCGCTTCCCATGTCTTTCCCTCGGTGCTCCTGGAACCGAGGAACGTCACCTTCTCGCCCGGGTACGCGCGAATGGTCACGTGACTCGAGGGTGTGGCGTCGGGTCGATAGAGCTTCGTGCTGCCCGGGTTGTCCGTCAGCCGATAGGTGCCCGCGCGGATCGTCAGCGTATCGCCGTTCTGCACCGCTTCGAGCCCCTTCTGGAAGGAAGCGAAAGGCGCAGCCTGGCTGCCCGGGTTCGAATCGCTGCCGCTGGGCGCCACGAAGAACTCCGCGGCCGCCGCCGGCGCCGCGAACAGCAGAACGAAAAGAAGAGCGACAACAGAGCGCATCACATACCTCACATGCAACCGATGCGTTGCGTGCTCACGACGACATCGTCGAACCACACGCGATTGGAGTGGCTCTTGGCGTCGGAGGTCTCGAGGTAGTGCTGCAGCCGCACCATGTTGAGACCCAGATCCGCAGTGTTGCGGAAGTGCATGCCGGTTTCGCGGTCGGCTAGCTTGCCGTCCACCCAGTAGGCCATCTCGCCATTTTTCTGACCCACGTCGTTGGCCTTCATCATCATCTCCATGCACACCCACTTCCCCGTAGGAATCGGCACGTCCTGCGCCGGCTTGAACCAGTTGCCCCAACAGCACTCGGGCCCGTTGCTGCAGGGCATGCCTTTCTTGGCGCAGCCGTCGCAGATGGCCTGGGAGTCGGCGTACTTGTCGCAGGTCGCGCCGGGGTCGCAGTTCATCTCCGGGTAGTACGTGTAGAAGAACGTGTTGTGCGTGTTCGCGGCGAAGTCGACGGTCGTACCCATGGCGCGCGAACCGTTCGGGCGACAGCCGGCGTTGCCGTAGGCGTCCCAGAACTGCTGGCTGCCGCTGATGTTGAGGAAGTGATGAACTCGCTCGTGATCGGCGGCGAGCTTCACGTAGGTGCGGAAGTAGAGCTGGTCGTAGCTCTTCAGCGCACAGCCGGCCTTGTTCGCGCCGTCGCAGGTGCGGTAGATGAGATCCGCGCCCTTGTAGCCGGAGCTCGCCGCGGCCGGGTAGTACACGGCGTACTTGCCGGTGTGCGCATCCGTCGACGAGGTCATGCGTCCGGGATCGCTCGCGCCGATCGAGTCGGTCCAGCCCCAGTTGGCTTTCCAGGCGTCGAAACCGGCGGCCATCCCCTCGAAGTCCTCGCAGAACAGCCAGCCCGGGCCGGGGTTCTGGCAGTCGTAGGCTGTGGACGTGCTACCCCCGGCCCCGGTGTTGCCGCTGCCGCCGGAGCTACTGGCGTTTCCACTGCCGCCAGCGCTCGTCCCACCGCTGTTGCCGGCATCGGCACCGCCACTGCCGCCCGTCGAGCTACCCGGCTTGTGCGATGTGCTCCCGTTCGACGTGCCGCCGTTCGACGTGCCGGGGGCGGAGCCACTGCTCCCCGATGAGCACGCTGCCGCCAGAACCAGGACCGAAGCACACGAAAGAGCAGGATGGCGCATCACGCCCCCCCGCTGTGCAAGGTCCATTCCGCCTCGTAATCAACGTGTTCCTGGCCGGTTGGGAACGGCTGGATCCTGCTGCACGCGGACGACGGGATCCACTGGATCCGGACAGCGCTACCAGCGCAGGCGGATCCCATCGACGCGCACTGATTCGCCGATCGCCCAGGAACGTCCAACGCTGACCTCGCAGATGCTCGTCGACTTCATCGTCGCCGCATCGAGGTTGCCGCTCCCCGTCTGGAACTGGTCCAACGGAAGCTCGAGCACCTGGTAGCCGGACCCGGGTCGGAACACGTACGGATGGACGGAGGCGGTCGTGATGCTGCTGCAGTCGCCCGGCGCCGGGCCCGAGATGAGCCGCACTTCGCCCCACGCCGCAAGCGCAGGACCGTTGACCGCTACCGCGAGCTCCAGGTAGGCCGCACTGAAATCCATGAGCGGGTAGTCCTGCGCCGGATCGGTACCGATCGAGAAGATACCGACGTTCTCGTAGGTGCCGCTGGTGACGCTTCCGTCGTTGGGCCAGCCGGGCCAGTAGATGTAGCGCTGTCCGTCGAACGCCTGCGTCGCGTCCGTCTGCAGCGAGGCGTCGGGTGGTCGTGCCTGCCCCTTCGGGTGCGGCTGATCGTCGAAAAGAGCGTAGGAAAACCCCGAGGGTTCGCTCGTGAGCGCGTGCACGGGATCCGTCGTGAACACGCAGCCTGAAGCATCGTAGACGAGCAGGCGCGCCTGGTATTCCGTGCCTGGCGTGAGCCCGTCGGTCGTGGTCGCCGTGATCGGATCGGTGCCGCTCGAGAGCCGGAGCTCGTATTGACCGAGCTCCGGACTATCGGCCTGGGTCCACACCGAGCCGCCGGGGCCGTCGTTGCCGCCGGACTGCGCGAGCTGGATGGCCGAATCGAGCGCGCCCGGAGAAGTGCCCAGGACAAGCTTGTACTGCACGAAGTCGTCGGCCTTCCCCTGTGGCGTCCAACCCCAGCGCACGGTGTGCGGCGTCTCCCATACGCGCTTGAAGCCGGTGACGGTGAACGCGGGCGTGCAGGCCTGGGGCTGCGCGCTCTTCTGGCACTTGCTCGAGACGCACGCGAAGCCGTCGGGGCAAGGAGCCTCGACCGAGCAGCCCTTGCCGGAGTAGTCGATGTCACCCACGCTGCAGCCCGCAAGAAGCGCGACGATCGCAGCGCTTGCAGACAACCACCGGAAGCGGGACATCGATCGCTAGCCTAGAGCCGCGGGCACGGCCGTTGCTAGTCGGAGTGACATGAAGCCAGCTTGCGCCCTGTTCTTCTGCGCCTTTTCAGCGCTGTCCGTCGTTGCCTGCGGTTCCGGCAAAAAAGCGGCAGGATCCAACGGATCCGGTGGGTCCGCAGGATCCGCCACAGGCGCCGGTGGGTCGGGTGCAAGCAGCGCTGCGACGGGCGGTACGGCTGGCAGCAGTGGAAGCGCCGGCAGCGGCGCGGGCGGCGCGGGCGGCGCGGGCGTCGACGGTGGTGCAGGAACGGGCGGCGCCGGGGGCTCGCCGAGCTCGACCTTCACGCCGTACTTCTTCGACGGCTTCGAGAGCTACGCCGACGGCGACTCGCTCTCCGGAAACAAGCCGTTCGACGCGGCAGGTCGCAGCTCCGCCTCCAGCGAGCAGGCACACCGTGGAAAGCAGTCCGCGAAAATGGAGATCCACGCGGGCGACGGTGGCGGATTCGGCAAGTGGGGCGGCATCCTTCCGATCAAGCCCCATCTCGGCAAGGGCCAGGAAGTCTGGGTGCGGCTGTGGGTGATGTGGCCGAAGAGCTTCCAGTTCAGCGCCTCGCCGTGGATGAAGTTCCTGAGGCTGCACAACCGCACCTTCGACGGGAAGAACGGCGGCTACAACGACCTGTACGTCGACCAGGCGGACAGCACGACAAGTGTGCTTCGCACCATCAAGGAGATCGACAACAAGTGGGCCGTCTACGACGGACCCAGCCTTCCGCGCGACACCTGGGAGCGCTACGAGATGTACCTGTACATCGACGACAAGTCGGTCGACGCAGGCGGCAACGGGCGCGTGCGCATCTGGCGCAACGACGAGCTCATTTTCAATCGCACCGACGTGCCGACAATCACCGAGGGCGGCGGCAGCATCGACTACTTCTACCTCTTCACCTACTGGAACAACGAGCAGCCGCCCGACAACTACTGCTACGTCGACGACCTCGCCATCGCGACCAGCGCGAGCCCACCGCCCAACAAGGACGCCCAGGGCAACGCGTACATCGGCAACTGGTAGGTCCTCGGCCGGAGGCTTGAGGCCTGTTCACTGCCTTTGGCGATGAGCCATCGCCAGGCAACGGCACCCGGCTGGAGACGGCGTCGCGGGCGGCCTCGGCGATCGCGCGGAATCTCTTGTCCTGTACTTGATATATGTTCAGCTAACACTAGGTTGCCTGCATGTTTTCTGGGGTAGCCGTCGCGTCGACGCGGCCGACCGGCGTGGTGGCGAGCGGAGCGCGTGCGGCTCCGCCGGACGAGGCGGTGCGGCTCGATGCGCGGCTCGCGGAGCTGGTGCGGGGCGAGAGCCGGACGCGACTCGTGCTGGGTGAGCTGCTGGAGCTTCTGGCGCGGCGAGGCGGGCATCACGAGCTCGGGTTCTCGTCGCTGGGTGCCTATGCGCGGGAGCGCTGCGGGCGGAGTGCTCGTTGGGCGAACGAGTCGCGCTTGCTCGCAGAGCGCGTGGCGAAGCTGCCGCAGCTTCGCGCGGCGCTGTCGGGCGGCGCCATCGGCTGGTGCATGGCGGAGCTCGTCGCGCGTCAAGCGACCGCGGAGACGGACGCGGAGCTGACGAAGCTGGCCACGCGCTCGACCGTGCGCGAGATGCGCGCGCGACGGGTCGCGAAGCCAGGCTCGAGCGATCTTCCCGTGGATGTGCTGTCGCAGAGTCGCGTCCAGCCCGCGGATGTCGAGATGGTGACGCTCGGCGTGACGCTGAGCCCGGCGGATGCCTGGCTGTGGCAGTGGACGCGACGCTTCGCGGAGCACGCTCTCGGCGAGCGCTCGCCGGCGTGATGCAGAAGCACCTCTCGCGCGACGCCAGCTTCGCACGCCTGTTGTGCGACACGTTCTGGAAAGCGTGGCGGCACCTCACCGAGCGAAACGAGAAGTACGCCCACATCTACGCGCGCGACCGCTACACGTGCGTGAGCCCCGTGTGCTCGCGCCACGATGTCACGCCGCACCACGTCCGGTTCCGGTCACAGGGCGGCAGCGACGACGACGAGAACGTCATCGCCCTGTGCACCTGGTGTCACCTGGAGGGTGTACACGGCGGCCGTCTGGGAGTGACGGGAAGCGCGGGCAACTTGAAGTGGGAGCTGGGGCGGCGCTGAGGAAGCGCTAGCCGCCTTCCATCATCTCGCCGAGGCGCGCCTCGCTGATGACTTCGGTGCCGTACTTCTTCGCGGTGTCGAGCTTGCTCTTGCCGACCTTCTCGCCGGCGACGAGATAGGTCGTGCCCTTCTTCACCTTGTCGTGCACTTCGCCGCCGTGGGCGCGGATGTCGGCGTGCACGTCGTCGCGCTTGCGGGTGAGCACGCCGGTCACGCAGAACGACATGCCGGACAGCGCTCCGCCCTCGACGACCGCCTGCTTCGGCATCGGACGCGACACCTTGTGGTCGCGCAGCTTCTCGAGCAGTGCGCGCTCCGTCTCGTCGAACAGGAACGTCTTCACGCTCTCGACCATGCGCGGGCCGAAGCCGGAGATGCTGGAGACGCGCTCGACGGTTTCCTCTTCGCTCCAGCCCAGTAGCTCCTCGAGCGAACCGGCGACCTCGGCGAGCTGGCGCGAGGCGACCTGGCCGACCTCCTCGATGCCGAGGCCGGTGAGAAGGCGGTCGAGGGTCTGGTTGCGGGACGCTTCGATCGAGTCGACGACGTTCTGTGCGCTCTTCTTGCCCATGCGCTCGAGGCCTTCGAGCTTCTCGGCCGTCAGGTCGTAGAGGTCGGCGACGCTCTTCACGAGGCCCTTGTCGACGAGCTGTTCGATCAGCGACTTCGCCCAGGCCGTCGATGTCCATGGCGTAGCGGCGCGCGTAGTGGAAGATGGCGCCCTTCACCACCGCGGGGCAGCGCGGATTGGGGCAGCGGATGGCGACTTCTGCCTTCGCGCTTTTCCACGGCGGTGCCGCACACCGGGCACTTCTTCGGCATGTGGAAGCGCTTCTCGCTGCCGCCGCGCGCTCCGGTGTCGACGCTGACGACCTGCGGGATGATCTCGCCGGCCTTCTCGATCGTGACGAGATCGCCGATGCGCACATCGAGGTTCTGCACGATTTCGGCGTTGTGAAGCGATGCGCGCGAGACGGTGGTGCCGGCGAGCTGCACCGGATCGAGGATCCGCGACCGGGGTGAGCGCGCCGGTGCGTCCGACCTGCACGACGATCTCGCACAGGCGCGTCTGTGCCTGCTCGGCGCTGAACTTGTAGGCGATGGCCCAGCGCGGGAACTTCGCCGTCGCGCCCAGGATGTCCTGCTGCGAGAACGAGTTGACCTTGATGACGGCGCCGTCGATTTCATACGGGTAGTCGCTGCGCAGCCGGCCGATCTCCTCGATGGCGCGGTGCACCTCGTCGAGCGAGCGGCACACGCGGTGCTTGCCGTGGGTCGGCAGGTGGAGCTTCCGCGCCAGATCCAGCGCTTCGGCGTGCGTATCGCAGAGCTCCGGGCCTTCGACCACCTGCCAGAGCAGCGCGCGCAGGCGCCGCTTGGCCACGATGCGCGGGTCGAGCATGCGCAGGCTGCCCGCCGCGGCGTTGCGCGGGTTGGCGAAGGGCTGCTCGCCGTTCTCGTCGCGCTCTTTGTTGATGGCTTCCAGATCGCGGCGGTAGATGACGACCTCGGCGCGCAGCGTGAGCGGCCCCTTGTGGTCGATGCGCGTGGGCAGGCAGCGGATGGTGCGAAGGTTCTCGGTGATGTCCTCGCCCGTTCTGCCGTCACCGCGGGTGGAGCCCTGGAAGTGCGGCCGTCGCGGTACAGCACTTCGACGCTCGCGCCGTCGAGCTTCGGTTCCACGCAGAACTCGACTTCCGCGCTGTCCGGGAGCCCATCTTTCACGCGCCGCCCGAACTCGGCGAGCTCGTCCTCCGTAGTACGTGTTGTCCAGCGACATCATCGGCACCACGTGCTCGACGGTCCTGAGCTCGGAGCGCGGCTCGCCGCCCACGCGCGGCGTGGGCGAGTCCGGCGTGGCGAGCTCCGGGTGCTTCTCTTCCAGTCGTGCGAGCTCTTGGTACAGCGTGTCGTACTGGCGATCGCCGACGGTCGGATCGTCGAGCACGTAGTAGCGGTAGTCGTGCGCGTGGATTTCCTCCACCAGCTCCGCGTGCCGCTTCTGCTTGTCTTCCGGGGCGCCCACGCGGCAGGTGTTGTCCGGTGGCTCTGCTGCGTCAATCGAGCCGGAGCGCCTTGGCCAGCTCTTCCAGCCCCACGCCCAGCGTTTCCAGATCGCTGGCCCAGCTCATGCGCAAGGCGGTCGGATCGCCGAAGAACGCGCCCGGCGAGACGATCACGCCGCGCTCGGCGATGCCCTGTTCGATGAGCGGAAGCAGGTCGCGACCGCGCTTGTCGCGGAGCCAGCCGTACAGGCTCGCCGGGTGCGGCGCGTGCCACTCGAGGGAGGTGGCGTAGCGGTCGAGCCAGCGCTCGACCAACGCGCGCTTTCCGATCTGCATCCGTTCGCGGCGCGCTACCAGATCGTCCACGCTCCCCAGAGCTACTTCGCCCCACGCCCACGAGCCCGGAGGCGCAGTGCCGCAGATGTGCTGCTCGATACGCCGCGCCTCGCGCGCTTCTGGCTCCGGCATCAAGAGCCACCCCGCGCGTGCCCAGGGCACGCCCCAGCACTTCGTCGTGCTCGAGCAGGTGACGACGTTCGGCGCCAGGTGGCGCGCCGTGTGCTCCGGTCGCACAAGCTCCAGGTACGCTTCGTCCACGAAGAGCCCCACGCCGCGCGGGGCGAGCGCCTGGGCGAGCGCACGCAGCGTGTCGTCGGCGGCGAGCGCCGCGGTGGGATTGTGCGGATTGGTGACGGCGACCAGCCGCGTGTCGGGCGAGAGGGCGGCCAGGATGCGTCCGGGGTCGAGCGCGTAGCCGTCGTCCCAGTGCCGCTCGAAGCGGTCCACGCCAATGCCTAGCGCCTCCGGAACGCGCCACATCGGCTCGTAGCCGGGCGCCTCCACCAGCACGCGCCCGCCCCGGCCGACCAGGGTCGCGAAGGCCGTGAACAGCGCCCCCGAGCCGCCCAGGCACGGCGCGACCTCGCCGGGAGCCACGCCGTAGCGCCCGGCCACGGCCGCCGCGAAGCGCCCCCGCGCGGCGTAGTCGTCGGCGGGCGCCGGGCCCAGCTCGGCCGCCGGGATGGGCCGGAGCCCGCTGGAGGCCAGGTCGTAGCGCACCTGGCCAAACCACCGCTGGGCGAAATCGAGGTAGCTTATCGATGGGAACACCCCCTGAACATAGCCGACAGTGCAGGGTCGTTGCAGGCTCCGAAGCTCTGCTATGTTCCCGCCGGGCTGCCACTGCCGGCCTCCCGATATCCGCATTCAGGACGTGACCAACCCTTCGACCGAGCAAACCGCATTCGCTGCCGCCACGGACGGCGAAGAGCCCGAAGAGTCGTCGGCGGGCAATGGCGGCAGGGCACCGAACGGCTCTGCCGGGGACGGCGGATTGTCGGCCGACTCCGAGCCCGAGGTCATCGAAGGGTCGCCACCGGAGCCGCGCAGCGAAGGCCCGCTGTCCTGGCGCCTGGCCGGTGTGATCAAGACCATCCGCCCGCACCAGTGGGTGAAGAACGTCTTCGTCCTCGCCCCGGTGGTGTTCGCGAAGGAGATCTTCGATCCGCTGCTCCTGATGCGGGCGATCGGCGCGTTCGGCGTGTTCTGCCTCCTGGCCGGCGCGGTCTACACCATCAACGACCTTGCCGATGTGCAGGCCGACCGCGAGCATCCGGTCAAGCGCTTCCGCCCCATCGCTTCCGGTCGCGTGCCCGTGCCGGCGGCGCGTTGGCTCGCCGTCGGGCTTGTCGCGCTGGCGCTGGCCGGCGCTGCGTACGGACCGCCGCAGTTCCTCGCCGTAGCGCTCGCGTACTTCTTGATGAACCTGGCGTACTCGTTCAAGCTCAAGCACGTCGCGTACGTTGACGTGAGCATCATCTCCGCCGGCTTCGTCTTGCGGGTGATGGCGGGCGGCTACGGCACGCGTATCCACGTTTCGGACTACCTGCTGGTCTGCACGGCGCTGCTCGCGCTGTTCCTCGGTTTCGGCAAGCGGCGCCACGAGCTCGCGCTGGCGAAGGCCGGCTTCGGCAAGACGCGCGCGGCGCTCGAGTCGTACACGCAGCGCGGCATCGACACCGCGCTCATCGTCACGGCGATCGCGACCATCGTCACCTACTTCAGCTACACGCTCGACCCGCGCACCCGCGCCTTCTTCCACTCGGACTGGCTGTTCGTCAGCACGGGCTTCGTGGTGCTCGGGGTGCTGCGCTTTTTGCATCTGGTTCGTGCCCGCCCCAAGGCCGAGAGCCCGACGCAGGAGATGCTCAAGGACGGCCCCTTCGTCGGCATCATGCTCGGCTGGGTGATCCTGGTGATGTGGATGGTCTATAACCTCAGGCCCGGTTGATGCCCGCGCGCAGCCCCGGGATCGCAAAGCTTTCCCATGGCCACTGTTGAAGCGGGCGCGCCCGACGCCCGAGCCATCGTCAAGGGCGGCAGTGGGCCGTGGGCGGACCTGGGCCTGACGCTGCCCATCTTCGTCGCCTACCACCTCGGCGTGGTGTTCCTGCCGGTGCGCAACGCCGCCGACGTTGTCACCCGCGAGCTCGTCACCCTCGCCGATCACAGCATCCTCGCCTACAGCGGCCTCACGCTCGCCATCGGCGCCGTCTATGTCGGCATCCTGCTCGTGCTCGGCCGCGGTCACACGCTGCGCTGGAGCCGCTTTGGCATGGTCGCGGCCGAGGGCGTTCTGTACGCGATCGCCATGCGCATGGCTGCGGCGTACGTCGTGGGCCGCCTGCACCTCGGCGGCGCAGGCGTCGTGCACGACCGCTTCACCGGCCTCGTGATGGCTCTGGGAGCTGGTTTCTACGAGGAAATCGCCTTCCGCGTTGTCCTCTTCGGCCTCGGCGCCAAGCTCCTGAAGATCCTGGTTCCGATGCCGGTGCCGTTCAAGGAAAAGCTCCTGACCGTCGGCTGGGGCGTTATCGCTGCAGGCCTGTTCAGCGCCTGGCACTACATCGGCCCGCTCGGCGATCCCTTCCAGCTGCAGTCCTTCGTGTTCCGTTGGGTGTGCGGCATGGCCTTCGTCGCCATCTACGCCTTCCGCGGCTTCGCCCCCGCCGTGTGGACGCACGCGCTGTACGATATCTGGGTGATGGTGCTCTAGGTATCGCTTCTCAGGGATGTCCGATGCGGCCCTTGACGCGCCGTCCGCCCCGGCGCGATCCTGGGTTCATGGTGAAGCGCGATTTCGTTCGCGTCATCGAGAACGCTTATGCCAGCGCGCCGGACTGCGAGTCGTGGTTCTGCGGCATTGCAGATGTGGTGCGACCCTGTTGCGACCAGGGACTGGGCGCGCAGGTGTACGCGTACGACATGCGGCGTCCCGGGGAGTTCCGCGTGAGCGCTTGCGCGACCACCGGGAATTCGCCCGTGGATGGGCCGACCATCGAGGCCATTACCCGCACGTTTCCTCCGCAGGTGGCGCACGCCTACCACGCGCCGGGCGGAACGCACTCCGTGAGGGAACTGGTTCCGCGCGTGACACGCGAGACCAGCATCAGACTCGCCCCTGTTCTTGGCGAGACATTCAGTCGGCACGGCATTCACGACGTTCTGGGCGTTGGCGCCGGCGATCCCGCTGGCGTCGGCTGCATCATCACGTTCCCGTCGCCGCAGCCTATCCGGCTTTCTCCGCGGCTGCGCCGCACGCTGTCACACGTGGGCGCGCACGTGGCTGCCGGGTTTCGCCTGCACTACGCTCCGGGTGCCGCGCCCGGGAGTCTCGAGCGAACCGAGCCGGAAGCTGCCGACGCGGTGCTGGGCCCCGATGGTGACCTGCTGCACGCTGCCGGGCCGGAAGCCACAACCGCGCGCTCGGCGCTGTCCCGCTTCGTCGAACGCCGTGCGCTGGCCCGCGGTCGGCTCAGGCGCGAGAGCCCTGCACAGGCAGTGGAGCTGTGGAAGGCGCTCTTGCAGGGCGAGTGGAGCGTCGTTGACCACGTGGATACAGACGGTAAGCGCCTGCTGCTTGCGCGCCGCAATCGCCCAGCGGTAGGCGACCCGGGGGCGCTCACGCTGCGCGAGCGCCAGATCGTCGCCTACGCCGCCCTGGGCCATTCGATCAAGTTCATCGGCTACGAGCTTGGTCTGTCCCCGTCCACCGTCAGCGCCCATCTGAAGAGCGCCCTTCGCAAGCTCCGCCTGCGCGATCGGTCGGAGCTTTCCCGGGTGGTGGGCAGCACGGCGAAACGCTCCAACGATTGACCATGGAGCGGCCCGGCGGGCGCATGGAACACTCTGTTCAGGGATGCGCTGCGAATGGCATCACGTAGACATCGTCGGCGCCGGAACCCGGAGACGCCCGCTGGAAACGGACGGAGCGGCTCTCCTGCCGCCCTGGAGGTCGCGCCGCCGGGTGATCTTCGCGCCTACCGTTTCGACACGGGCGGCGACGAGTTCGCCGTGTTCGAGATACCGTTGCCCAGGCCGGAGGCACCGGGCGCATTCGCGTCACTGACCGCCGCCGAGAAGAGCGTCCTGGGACTGTTGCTCGAGGGCGCGACCAACGCCGCGATTGCCCACGCGCGTGGCACCTCCGTGCATACGGTCGCCAACCAGGTCGCTGGCATCTTCCGCAAGCTGGACGTCCGGAGCCGCTACGAGCTCTACGCGCGATGCGCGCGCGCCTAGAGTGGACACTGCGTGCACCGACCCCGCAGTGCTTGCCGCGGAGGGGCGTGGCGCGCGGTCTAGCTCTGCCCGGCCAACACAAACCGTTCCACGTTGCCTTTCGGACCCGGCACGCTCGAGTCGCACTCGGCGGTGATGTGGAGACCTTCCGCGCTGATGGCGCTGCGGGCGCGTTCTATGGCGGCCTCGCGGAGAGCGGGATCCTTGATCACGCCGCGGTGGCGCCGCGCCTGCTCCCGGCCGGCCTCGAACTGCGGCTTGACCATCGCGAGCAGGCGCCCGCCGGGACGTAGCAGACGGCCGAGCGCGGGCATCAGCTTGTCGAGGCTGATGAACGAGGCGTCGATGACGATCAAGTCGATCGGCTCGGTGAACTGTGCCGGCTCGAGGTGGCGCGCGTTGGTGCGATCCATCACGATCACGCGCGCGTCGTCCTGGAGTTTTTGTGCGAGCTGTCCCTGTCCGACGTTGACGGCGTACACGCGCGCGGCGCCATGCTGCAGCAGACAATCGGTGAAACCGCCGGTGGACGCGCCGACATCGATCGCCACGAGCCCGGTCACATCGAGCGCCAGTTCCGCGAGCGCGCCCTCCAGCTTGTGTCCGCCCCGCGACACGAAGCGTTCTCCGCCGCGCACCTCGAGCTCGATGTCCCCGGATAATAGCGTGCCGCTCTTTTCGATGCGCTGCTCTCCGGAGAATACGCGTCCCGCGAGCAGCAGAGCCTGGGCCTTCGCGCGCGACTCCGCGAGCCCGCGCTCGACCAGCAGCAGATCGGCGCGTTTCTTCCCGCTCACGGGATCTTCGCCTCCGGGTGCAGCGCGCGAGCCAGCACCGCGAGCCCGTCGGCAATGCGCGGCCCCGGTCTGAGCACGCGGTCGTCCGTGATGCGGACCAGGTGCCCCTGCTTCAGCGCGCGCAGATCCTTCCATCCTGGTGCGTCGGCGCTGACTCCGCCGCCGGTCGCCTCGGCGCCATCGGCCGGCGTCGCGTCGACCACCACGTCGGGATCGAGCGCGAGCACGCGCTCGACTCCCAGTGTCGGATAGCGCGTGCCCTTCGTGACGACGTTCTGCGCGCCGGCGAGCCGCAGGATCTCCGCAGGGAAGCCTCCTGGCCCAGCTACTACGATCGGCCGGACACCGAACACGAGCAGCGCCTTCGGTTGCGGCAGTCCCTTGACCGCGTCGAGCACCTGCTTCCGCCGTGCGCGGACGCGGTCGACCAGGCGTTTCCCTGCGGCCGGATCGCCAACGCGCCTGGCGAGGCCGAGAAGCATCGCGTCGATCTGTGCCATCGACCCTGTGGGCGGAAAATAGGTGGCTATGCCGCGCTTCTTCAGCCGATCGACGACCTCGTGACCGCCCGGTCCCTGCGCGCCGATCACCAGGTCGGGAGCCAGACCCAGGATGGCCTCGTAGCTCGGGTCGATGAAGCCGCCGACCGACGGCACCTTCTTCGCCGCGGGCGGGTAGTCGTCGAAGCGCGAGCGTCCGACCAGGCGCTTGCCTGCCCCGAGCGCGAACAGCGCCTCGGTTGTGCTGGGCGACAGCGAGATGATGCGCTGCGGCGTCGCCGGATGGCTGCGCTCGGCGTGGTGATCGCAGCCGGCGAACGCGCACATGACTGCCGTCAACGCGAAAACAAGCAGAACGGCACGGCGCATCACGCCCGACGCGTAGCATCCCCGAAAGGAAAACAGCGCGTGCGGAGGGAAGATCCCGACCGAAGCTGCGTAGGAGCGTGGGTTGCAGGGATACGAAAGCGTGGAGACCCAGCGTTACGCATCGCGTCACAAGTTGGTTGACCTGCTCCGAGAAGATGCGCCAGCATGCGCTCCGAGAGGACGGCTGTTCCGTCCAAGTGGCTTGGGGCCCGTTGACAGAGGTTTGCTTGGTTGCCGGGGCTCCCGCGATGCGTCGTTGATTGGAGGAGGCAATGGTGAAAGCGTTGAAGCTCAGCGTGGCGGCGTCTGCCGCCCTCATGTGTGTGATGACGGCCGGTCTGGCGTCGGCGCAGGAAGCCGGCGGAACCGCCAGCGCGTCGGGTCAGGCGGGCATGGCCCTTCCCGGCGCAGCCCCCCAGGCTGCTGCGACCACGGGCGATTCCGACCATGATCAGGTCGTCGGTCGGCTCGCCGTCGGCTACATGGGACGGGTCGGGGTTCCGGTTGCGACCGGTTTCAATGCGGGTCCGCCCGCGACGGTTGCGACGACCAACATCGACGCGCCGACCATCGGTGTCCGTTACTGGATCGACCAGATGATCGGTCTCGACGTGGGCCTCGGCATGGGGATGGCGGGCGGCAGCGTGACCACCGATCCGGGTGGTAACAGCGTGGATGACCAGGGGGCCACGGCGTTCCTGATCCACGGCGGTCTGCCCCTGTCGCTGGCGTCGGCCGGGCACTTCAGCTTCGAGATCGTTCCCGAGCTGAACGTCGGCTTCGGCAGCTCGTCGTACAAGGCCCCGGGCACTCCGCCGGCGCAGGCGGATGTCGACTACAGCGGCTTCCTGTTCGACATCGGCGCGCGCGCCGGCGCCGAAATCCACTTCGGTTTCATGGGCATCCCGCAGCTCTCGCTGCAGGGCAGCATCGGCCTGCTCTACCAGATGCAGAGCGTCAAGGTGACGCAGAAGGCCTTCCAGAATAACCCGGAGCAGTCGGTCAAGCACTCGACCTGGCGCTTCGCAACGACGGTGAACGATAACCCCTGGAACATCTTCACCAGCAACGTCGCCGCTCTGTACTACTTCTGATACACTCGAAGCTCGGGCTTTTCCGGGGTGCGGAAGTCCTCCGCGCCCCGGAAGGTCGATCCTTCGGCGATGGGAGTGCGCCATGAGGTTTCGTAGCTTTTCGATGATCGGGGCGGCGGCGTTGGCCATCGGCTGCGGCAGCGCGGGGTCGGGGTCGGTGGGGTCGTTCGGTGGCACCGGGACGCCGGCCAGTGGCAGCCAGCCGCCGAGCAACGGCAGCACGGTGCCGGGGAATCCAAACCAGCCGCAGAACGCCAGCACCACGCCCGGCGGGGCCGGGGTGTGTTCCACGGCGTGCGCGCTCGCTGCCAAGTACCCCTGTGTCGTGATGGACCTGCCCGCGGGTGACTGCGTCATGCAGTGCGAGACGGCATTGGCGAACGGTGGCCTTGGAGCTTCTCTGGACTGCGTCAAGGCTTCCCTGGTCATGTTCAAGTGCGCCGATGCGCAAGGCGGCGTGAGCTGTCCGGCGGACGGAGGCGATCCCCAGTTCACCGACGCGGCAACGGCCGCCTGCTCGCAGTACGTGCAGGCGACGGTCGACGCCTGCGGCAACGATCAGCAGCAGGGCGGGTCCTGCGATCCCAGCATCGGCTGCGACGGCTGCCAGAACGACTGCGACAAGTGCAAGTGCCAGACTGGCGGCGGGGCGAGCTGCGACAGCGTCTGCGGTACGCCCAACAACAACACGTGCACGTTGAGCGGCGATCAGTGCGTGGGCTGCGCCGACGCCTGCAGCCAGTGCACCTGCCTCGCGGGCGGCGACCCGACGAACTGCACCACGCAGTGCGCCGGCTGAGGCGCTGACGGCCGCCACCGGCCGCCAGTCGCCTCGCCACCCCCTGACGTAGTGAAATCACGGAGTTAGCGCCCGGCGCGCGGCGTGCAGTGCCGCGGGCGTGCGGATCGATCCGGCGCTCGTCATGGCCGCCGCGCTGCTCGGCGGCGCCGCGTGTGCCGTCGCGCCGCTGCCGGCCGTCATGGCGGCGGCGGCGCTGGCGCTCCTGTTGCGTCCGCGGCTCGGTCCGGCGGCGCTGCTCGTCTCGGCCGCCGCGTTCGGGCTCGGCGCGTGGAGGGCGGAGCGCGCGGTGTCGCGCTTCGAGGCTCGGCGCGTCGAGGTGCGCGACGAGCTTGGCCCGCCCGCGCGCTGCGCGGGTCGCGGCGTGGTGGCCACCTCCCCGGTCTGGGCGCACGACGCCATCGGCTACCTTGCCGACTTCCGCGGGCTCGACTGCGAAGGGCGGAAGATCCCCGGCCCTGTCCGCGCGCGCCTCTACGGTGGTCCGCAGCATCTGGGCCGCGGCGACGTGGTGGAGATCGTCGCGCAGCTCGCGCCGGTGCGGCTCTTCCACGACCAGGGTCTGCCCGACCCCACGCCGCGCGCCGCGCGCCAGGGCTCGCTCCTGAGCGGCATGGTGCTCTCGCTTTCGGTGATCCACCGCGGTAGCGGCTGGCGCCGCATCATCGACACCGCTCGCGCGCACGCGCGCCGTCGCATCGACGCTACCTTCGCTCCGGCCGCCGCGCCCATGGCCCGCGCGTTGGTGCTCGGCGAAAACGACCTGGATCCCCGCGACGACGAGGCGTTCAGGAAGAGCGGGCTCGCGCACATGCTGGCCGTCAGCGGCACCCACCTGGTGTTCGCGGTGGTGGCGCTGGTGGCGGTGTTCGGCTTCGTGTTGGTGCGCTTCGAGCGGCTCGCCGCGCGCATCGAAGTGGCGCGGCTGGCCGCCGCTGCCGGCGTGCTGCTGGCGCTCGTGTATGCGGACTTTGCCGGCGGCAGTGGCTCGGCCTGGCGGGCGGCGTGGATGCTCGCCGCGGCCTTCACGGCGCGCGCTCTGGGGCGGCGTGCGCGCGCGGGCCGCGTGCTGGCCGCGTCGCTCTTGATCGGCGCTCTTTCCGATCCGCTGGCCGCGTTCGACATCTCGTTCCTGCTCTCTGCTGCGGCGACCGTCGGGCTCATCGTCATCGGCCAGCCGCTCGCGGCGCGCTGCATGCGCCTGCAGTTCAAGCCGCTGCGCTACCTGGCGCTGAGCGCAGCAGCGACGAGCTCGGCCATGCTGCCCTGCGCGCCGCTCCTGGCGCTCATCTCGCCGACGCTCACCGCAGCCGGCATCGCGGCCAATGTAGTGGCAGCGCCCTTCGGCGAGGCCGCGGCGCTGCCGCTGTGTCTCGCCCACGCCGTGCTCTCGCCCTTTCCCGTGCTCGAGCGCGGCACAGCGCTGGTCGCTTCCGGCGCGCTGCTGGTCGTCAAACGCGTGGCGCACCTGAGCGCCGACGCGCGCTGGCTCGCGTTCCACGTGCCGCCGCCCGACGCGTGGCAGCTCGCCGTGCTGGTCGTCGGCGGCGTCGCTGTGGCGCTCGGCGGGCGCTTCCGCGGACTGTGGGCGCTCTCCATGGCGGCCGCGCTTCTCGTCCTGGAGCTTGCGATTCGCCGCGCCGGCCGCCCGCTCGGCGAGCTGCGCGTCACGGCCGTCGACGTGGGGCAGGGCGACTGCACGCTGGTCGACCTGCCCGATGGCCAGCTGATGCTCGTCGACGGCGGAGGCTTCGTCGGCAGCCCGGTGGACCCCGGGAAGTCGGTGATCCTGCCGCTGCTCCGCGCGCGCCGCCGATCGCGCGTGGACATCGTCGTGCTCACGCACCCGCACCCCGATCACTTCACGGGTCTGGCCAGCGCGCTGCCCGAGCTCGCCGTCGGGCAGTTCTGGGACGACGGGCAGGGTCAGGACGAGGGCGCGGGTGCGACCTACGCGGGGCTCGTCGCCGGGCTCCGGCGCCGGCGTGTGCCGATCCTGCGGCCGCCCCAGCTGTGCGGGCGCGTGCTGCACTTCGGCGGCGCCACGCTGCAACCGCTCGCGCCCTGTCCCGACTACACGCCCCACATCGGAGCCAACAACAACTCCATCGTGCTCCGCATCGCCTACGGCCGCCGCGCGGTGATGCTGATGGGCGACGCCGAGGCGCCCGAAGAAGCGAAGATCCTCGCGAAGCACCCCCGCGGCCTGCGCGCGGATCTGCTGAAGGTCGGCCACCACGGCAGCCGCACGTCGAGCACGCCCGCGTTGCTCCGCGCCGTCCGCCCCGCGCTCGCCAGCATCAGCTCGGGCGTGCGCAACCGCTACGGGCATCCGCACGGCGTCACCCTCGAGAAGCTCGCCGCCGCGCACATCCGCGCGCTCCGCCTCGACCGCGTCGGCTCCGTCACCTTCGAGACCGACGGCAGCACGCTCGGCGCCCGCACCTTCAGCGCGCCGCACTGAGCGGCGTTTTCCGGCCACGGCGGCGCTCTGCATTGACCCCCGCCGCGCGCACCGCTACCGGCGTTCGCCATGAACGCATCGCCCAAGGACCGGATCCGCACGCTCATCAGCTCCGAGCAGATCCAGCAGCGCGTCAAGGAACTCGGGGCGGAGATCACCCGCGATTACGACGGCCGCTCGCTAGTGCTGATCTGCGTGCTCAAGGGCAGCTTCGTGTTCGCGGCGGATCTGGCGCGCTCCATCGACCTGCCACTCCGGATCGAGTTTCTCGGCGTGCGGAGCTACGGCGACGACACCGAGTCAAGCGGCGTCGTGCAGATCACGCAGGACCTGACCAAGCCCGTCGACGGCGAGGACATCCTGGTCGTCGAGGACATCGTCGACACAGGCCTGACGCTGCACTACCTCACCGACCTGCTCGAGGCGCGCCACCCCGCGAGCGTCAAGGTGTGCTCGCTCTTGCACAAGCCGAGCCGCAAGAAGATGGATGTGGGCATCGACTACCTCGGCTTCACCGTCGAAGACGTGTTTGTCGTGGGCTACGGCCTGGACTGGGCCCAGCGCTACCGCAACCTGCCCATGATCGGCGTCGTCGAAGACGGCTGAGCCGGCATGGCCCCGGCCGCACTCTACGCCCGCTACACAAGCGCCCTCGGCGACGAGCCACTGCCCTGTGCGCTCGTCGATCTCGACGCGTTGGACCGGAACATCGACTCGCTGCTCGAGCCGGTGCGCGCGCACCACAAGAAGCTACGCCTTGCGACCAAGTCGGTGCGCTGCCCGGAGCTCCTGCGCCACATCACCGAGCGCGGCGGCGACGCCATCAGCGGGCTGATGACCTACCACGCGCGCGAGACCGCGTGGCTCTTCGAAGCCGGCTACCACGATTTGCTGCTCGCCTATCCGACCGTGCAGGCGTCCGATGCCGCGCTCCTGGCCGACATCAACGCGCGCGGCGGCAGTGCCGCGGTCGTCGTCGACTGCCCGCAGCATCTCGCCCTGCTCGACAAGGCCGCGCGCGCCAAGCAGACGCGCATCCCCATCGTCGTCGAGGTCGACGTGGCGTACCGCCCGCTCGGGGCGCGCTTGCACGTGGGCGTCCGCCGCAGCCCGCTCCGCCGCGTCGACGACGTGCAGGCGCTGGTGCGCCGCGCGGAGCTGCTCCCCGGGCTCGAGATGCGCGGGCTGATGGCGTACGAGGCGCACATCGCCGGGCTCGGCGATTCGGCGCCCGGCGCGCGGCTTTCCAACGCCGCCACGCGGCTCATGAAGACGCGCGCCCGCGCGCAGGTCGAACAGACGCGCCGCGAGCTCGCCGACGCGATCCGCCCCGCGCTCTTCAACGGCGGCGGCAGCGGCAGCCTCGATTGGTGCAGCGCCGAGAGCGCGCTCACCGAGGTGACCGCGGGCTCGGGCTTCCTCTGCAGTCACCTGTTCGACAACTACCGCTCGCTCCAGCTCGCTCCCGCCGCGTATTTCGCACTGTCCGTCGTGCGCGCGCCGGCAGACGGCATCGTGACGTGTCACGGCGGCGGGCTCGTCGCCTCGGGCGCGGCGGGCGCGGATAGGCTGCCCATCCCGGCGCTTCCCCCGGGGCTCGAGCTGCTCCCGCTGGAAGGCGCGGGCGAGGTGCAGACGCCGCTGTCCGTTCCCGAAGGCACGTCGCTCGCCGTGGGCGATGTCGTGTTCTTCCGCCACGCCAAGGCGGGCGAGCTGGCCGAGCATTTCAACGAATATCTGCTGGTTCGCGGCGAGCGCGTGCTGGGCCGCGCCCAGACCTATCGCGGCATGCGGCAGTGTTTTCTCGGCTGAGCGTGCTAGGAGCGCGGACATGCCCCGCCCCATCGATGTGATGACCGACGCCGCGCGCCAGGCCGCGGAGAGCCTGCGCCGCGACTTCGGCGCGCTCGCCGGCCTGCGCGTGACGGAGAAGAAGCCCTCCGATTTCGTCAGCAGTGCCGACTTGCGTTCCGAAGCCGTGCTGCGCGAGGCGCTGTCTTCCGCCTACCCGGACCACGATCTGCTGCTGGAAGAGAGCGCTCCGAACGCCGAGCGCAGCGCCCGCCCGCGTTTCATTGTCGATCCGCTCGACGGCACCACGAACTTCCTGCACGGCATCCCGCACTTTGCCGTCGCGATTGCGCTCGAGGTCGACGGAGCCGTGACGGCCGGCGTCGTCTACGACGTCGCCAAGGACGAGATGTTCTCTGCGGAAGCCGGACAGGGCGCTCGCTTGAACGACGCGCCCATGAGCGTCTCCGCGCCCGGTCCGCTCGATCGCGCCGTGATCGCCACCGGCATCCCGCACCACGGTGGCCGTCACCACGCGCCGTACCTCGTGGCGCTCGAGCGCGTCATGCAACAGGTCGCCGGCATCCGCCGCTGGGGCTCCGCAGCGCTCGACTTGTGCTGGACGGCGGCGGGTCGCTACGACGCCTTCTTCGAGCTCGGCCTCGCACCGTGGGACGTCGCGGCAGGCATGCTGCTGGTGCGCGAGGCCGGCGGCAGCGTTTCGCGCGCCGATGGCAGCGACACGGCCCTCGACGCGCGCGACGTGCTCGTCTCCTCGGGCGGCGCGCTGCACGCCGAGATGGTGCGTCTCCTGGAACCGATTCACGGCGTTGCCGCCGGCCGCGTCTAGACCGAAGCCTCCACGCCGCATCCCCACGGCTGGAAGTCGAGGTCTTCCATGTTGATGGCAAGACGCTCCACGGGCCCTCCTCGTGTGGACCCACGGAGCTCTACCAGCCCACGCTGACAGTATCGCGTCAGGAGTCGCGCGCTACAGGCCGCACTGGCTCTTGCAGTTCGTCTGCTCGCAGGTCAACAGGTCGCCTGCCTGCTTGTTCTTGCCCGCTGTGAACGCGGTGTTGCAGGTCGTGATGCCGGTACTGGCTGCCTGGTTGGCGCACACGCAGCCGTCCCACGCCGTCAGTTTGCCGTTACACTTGTTGTCGCTCGTGCACGCCGAGCTCTCGCTCGAGCAGTGATTCTGGACGCACGTCGTGCACGCGCTCGAGTCGATAGCGCAGGCCAATCCGGCGTCGCCCGACGCTCCTGCTCCGCCGCCGGTGCCGCCGGTCGCCGTGCCGCCGGTGCCGCCGGTCGCCGTGCCGCCGGTTCCTCCGGTGGCCGTGCCGCCGGTTCCTCCGGTAGCCGTGCCGCCGGTTCCGCCGGTTGCCGTGCCACCGGTTCCGCCGGTTGCCGTGCCACCGGTTCCGCCGGTTGCCGTTCCGCCGGTTCCGCCGGTGCCCGATCCGCCGGTGCCTCCGGTGCTGCCGCCGTCAGTGCCCGCTGCTCCGCCCGAGCTGCCGGCGGGGCTGCTGTTGCTGGACCCGCATCCCGCTGCCACGCCAAGCGCAAGCCCTGTCAGGCCCAGAACAAGAAAGAAATTTCGCATCGTCGATCTCCAGAAAAATGGTCAAGGCGATAGCGCCGTTGGATGAGTGGGTGCCCGCCCCGTTCGTTATGGCCGTTCGCCACAGGCCGCCGGGCCGGGTACGCTGAAGGGTCCAGCTTGCCGGCACGGCGGAAAACACGACGCACCTCTGGAGCATTCCTGGGGGCTGCGGGGACGGGCGGGGCGCGCCTGCTGTGGTACCTGGTTGGGTGCGCCCGATCGGCACAAAGTGTAGCAAAATGTCACAAAGCCGTAGCGTTTTGCTACAAGTCTACGGCTTTTCGGGCTTTCCTGCTGCCCGGATGCGTTCGAGCCGCTCGCGGATCGACTTTTCCAGACCGTGATCCGTCGGCTCGTAGAAGCGCGTGCGGGCCAGCTCGTCGGGAAGGTACGTCTCGCCGGGGACGAAGCCCTCGTCGAAGTTGTGGGCGTACTGGTAGCCCTCGCCGTAGCCGGCTTCCTTCATCAGCTTCGTCGGCGCGTTGCGGAGCTTGTCCGGCACGGGCAGCGCGCCGCGCTTTGCGATGGCCGCACGCGCGGCGCTGAAGGCGCGGCCGACGCTGTTCGATTTCGGGCAGCTCGCCAGGTACAGGCAGGCGTGCGCGATGGGGTAGAGGCCCTCGGGCATGCCCATGCGGCGGAAGGCGGCGTCGGCGTTGACGGCGATGCCGAGCGCGCGCGGGTCGGCGTTGCCGACGTCCTCGCTCGCGAAGATCATCAGGCGGCGCAGGATGAACAGCGGATCGTCGCCGGCTTCCAGCATGCGCATCAGCCAGTAGATGGCCGCGTCCGGATCGGAGCCGCGCATCGATTTGATGAGCGCGCTCACGACGTTGTAGTGCTCCTCGCCGCTCTTGTCGTAGAGCAGCGTGCGCTCCTCGCTGGCGCGCTCGACCAGGGCGAGATCGACGCGGCCGTCTCCTTCGATGAGCGAAACGGCGGTTTCCATCAGGCCCAAAGCGCGGCGTGCGTCGCCGCGGGCGGAGCGGGCGATGGCCTGGAGCGCGTCGTCGTCGGCTTCGAGCTGTCGCGCGCCGAGTCCGCGCTCGCTGTCGGAAAGCGCCCGGCGCAGCAGCGTGGCGAGATCGGTATCGGAGAGCGCTTCGAGCCGGAACACCTTGCAGCGCGAGAGCACAGCGGCGTTGACGGCGAAGGACGGATTTTCCGTGGTGGCGCCGATCAGCGTGACGGTGCCGTTCTCCAGGTGCGGAAGAAACGCGTCCTGCTGGCTCTTGTTGAAGCGGTGGATCTCGTCCACGAACAGAATCGTGCTCTTGCCCTGGTAGGCGCGGCGCTCCTTGGCGGCGGCGATGATCTCGCGCAGCTCGGCGACGCCGCCGAGCACGGCGCTGAAGGGCACGAACTCCGAGCGCGTGGCGTGCGAGACGACGTGGGCGAGCGTGGTCTTGCCGCTGCCGGGCGGGCCCCACAGGATCATCGAGGGGACGCGGTCGCCCTGGATTGACGAGGCCAACAGCTTGCCGGGGCCGAGCAGCGTGCTCTGGCCGACCACCTCGTCGAGCGAGCGCGGGCGCATGCGATCGGCGAGCGGCGCTGCGGGGCCGCCGAGCTTGCCCTGCCGCGCGGCGGCGGAGAGCAGCGTGGGTTGATCGGGGTGGGGCGCGCGGCGGGCCATGACGCTACTCTTTGCGCTCTCGTGCGCCGAAAATAGCGGTGCCGACGCGTACGATGGTGGAGCCGGCCATGACGGCGGGCTCGAGATCGTGCGTCATGCCGATGCTGAGCTCGGGCAGGCGCGCGACTCCGCCGTGGGCGTCGCGCAGGCGCACGAGCTCGTCGAAGAAGGGACGCGCGCCCGCTGGGTCGTCGGTGTGCGGCGGCACGGTCATCAGGCCGCGGAGGGCGAGCGCGGGCTCGGCGTCGAGGGCGTCGAGCACGGTGCCGATCTCCTCCGGGGCGCAGCCGCTCTTCTGCGCCTCGCCGCCCACGTTCACTTCCACCAGGACCACGAGGCGCGCGTCGCCCGACCATCGGCGCGCTTCGGGCACGGGATGATCGGCGGCGCGGCGGCCGAGCTCGCGCGCTAGCTTTTCGGAGTGGACGGTGTGCACGGCGCTGGCGTGCTGCACGACGTGGCGGGCCTTGTTGCTCTGCAGGTGGCCGATCATGTGCCAGCGGATGTCCGGCAGATCGGCGAGGGCCTCGGCCTTGTCCGCGAGCTCCTGCACGTAGTTCTCGCCGAAGTCGCGCTGGCCGGCGGCGTACGCCTCGCGGATGAGCTCGGGGCTCTTGGTCTTGGACGCGGCGAGCAGCCGCACGCTGGAGGGATCGCGCCCCGCTTCCGTCGCCGCGCGGGCGACGCGCTCGCGCACCTGGGCGAGTCGCTCTGCCACCGTCTGCATGCGGCGGAGCCTACTACAAGGGGCCCCCGCCGGCTGGCGCGCGGACGGGTTCAGATGCCGTGGCGCGTGGAGCCGAGCAAGCGCCGGTAGACCTCGAGCGTGCCCTCGGCCATGCGCTCGAGGCTGAAGCCGGCGGCGCGTACGGTGCCGCGCCGGCTCAGGTCGCGGCGCTTCGAAGCACTCGAGGCGAGATCGACGACCGCCTGGGCAATCGCTTCCGGATCTTCCGGGTCGACCAGCAGCGCCGCGTTGCCGGCGATCTCCGCGGTGCTGGAGACGTTGCTCGTGATCACCGGACAGCCCGCGGCCATGGCTTCGACCACCGGGTAGCCGAAGCCTTCGGCCCGCGACACGAACAGCTGCGCCGTGGCGCCGCGATACAGCGCGGCAAGCTCGGCGTCGGGCACGTAGCCGAGCAGCAGTAGCGCGTTCTTCGCGCCCAGTCGGCGTGCGGTGCGCTCGACCTCGCGGCGCTCGTCCCTGTCGAGGCGCGCCGCCCAGGCGAGCACGACGTTGAGCCCGGGCGAGAGGCGCCGGGCGCGCTCCACTCCGGCGAGCATTCCCTCGTGGTTCTTTCGCCAGTCGGCGCCGCCGACGTAGAGCACGTAGTTCCTGTCGTCGAGGGCGTAGTGCGCTCGCACGGAGGCGTCGTGCTCGTCGGGCTCCGGCGACCAGCGCGACAGATCCACGCCGTTGTGCACGACCGTGATGCGTTCGGCGGGCACGCCCAGCATGCTCACGAGGTCGTCCGCCGTCGTGCGGCTGACGGCGATGACGTGATCCGCCGAATGGTAGCGACGGTGATCGAGTCGCTCGCGTCCCACCCGGTAGCCGTCGCCGAGGTCGAGGTACTTGTCCGGAAAGCGCAGCGGGATCAGGTCGTGACAGGTCACCACGCGCGGGCAGGGAAGGCGGCCGAGAGGTGTGGCGTTGGGGTGTCCGCTGTGGACGAGATCGGGTTGCAGAGCCCGCACCGCGCGCGCAAGTGCCACGCGCGTGCGGTAGGCCCATGTCTTGTGCGCGTCGCGTCGCGCGCTACCGCGCGTCAAGCGCTCGATGGCGCTGCCGATGTCCTCGGTCACGTCGGCTTTGCCGGACCAGTACAGCCGCTCCAGGCCGAGCACGCGCAGGTCGTCGCTCCCGCGCGCCAGGGACGAGAGACCCCGGCCTAGATCGGCGACGTAGCGACCGATGCCACGCGTGCGCGTGTTGGTCGAGAGCACCGACAGATCGAGCAGAGCCGTGGGCAAGGGATCACTTTGCCGCGCTGGGCTTGGCATGCCGCTTCTTGTGCGGCGAGGCCTGCGACGTGAGGTCCACGCCGCCTTCGGGCGGTTTGGGCGTCGGCATCGTGACCTTGGGAGCCGTATCGCCCTTCTGGATCTTCACCGGCGCGCCGCGCACGATCTGGCTCTTGCCGCCCGAAGCGTGCAGCTTGCCCTCGAAGCTGTCCGTCTTGCCCTCGCGCTTTGCGATGAGCATGCCCTTGAAGGCGCCCATGTCCTGTTCCACGGGTAGCAGGCGCACGCGCAGCGTGTCGCCGTCGAGCGTGCCGCGCACGGTCATGTCCCCGAGCGGTCCGGAGGCCTTGCCGGTGACGTGTCCGTCCTTGTCGATGTCGAGCGATAGCTTCCCGAAGCCGTGCGCTGTGCCGCCCTCGTCCTTCTTCCAGGCGATCTCGGGACCGATCATCGGGTCCATGTAGTGTTTGACCGAGGCATAGGTGCCCGACCAGTGACCGGGATACCAGGGGGGTGGCGGCTTCGGCGCCGCGCTCGCCGAGGCCGACGTCGCGGTGGGTCGCGGCGTTTCCTTCTTGTGATCGCAGCCGGCAAGAGCGAGGGCGAACAGGACAACCAATGCAGCGCGTCTCATCCCGAGCTCTCCCCGGAGAGCTCGCGGATCCGCACCCCGAGCTCGCCTTCCACGTTGACCAGTTCGCCACGCGCGAGCTCGCGTCCCGCGACGCGCAGCACGACCGGCTCGCCGATCCGCCGCCCCGTCTCGATCACGTCGCCCGGCGCGAGCTCCGCCCACTTGCGTGCGCTCAGCGTCACCGCTCCGATCTCCACGCGAACCACGACGGGTGCGTCGAGAGCCGCTTCGCCCAGCGCGTCGACCCCGGTGTCGTCCGATTCGGCCATTGTCGCGTCTGCTCCCAGTGCGATGGTCTCGCCCCGTAGCACGATCCCGCCTCCGGGCGGGAACGTCACTCCGTAGCCGCTCTCGGCGTCGGGGCCTGCCAGAGCACCGTAGCCGGTCCCCGTAGCGTCGATCCACCAACCGTCGCCCGGCATCCAGGCGGCGCCGGGCGCAAGCTCTGCGAGCTCGGCGCGCGACGCAAGCGAGCGGGCGGCCACGAGGCACAGCGACACCTCGAGTCCGGCGAGCCGCTCGGGACGCGGTCGGACGGCTTCCCGCGTGGGTTCGGGCGGGATCCGGATCCACGTCGAGACGGCGTACGGGCTGTCGTCGACGAGCAGGGTGGCGTCCAGCTCGATGCCCGCCGCCTGGGTCGGGGGTCCCCGCCTTGTGGCAAGCGGCAGCGTGGTTCCGGCACGGCGGGCGACCTCGAGGGCCAGTGCCGACAGTGCGCCGGACAACGCCGGGTCGAGCGGTGCGTCCGGCGGCGCCAGCTGCACGGGCCGGCCCAGCGCGCGGGCGAGCACGGCTCCGGCCAGATCGCCATCGAGGTAGAGGTACAGCTCCGCCGAGCCATCGACCGGCTCGAGCCCGATCCGCACGCCGGTTCGCGACGGCGGCTGGGCGCGCGTGCGGATCCGGCGCACCACCAGCGCGGTCCGGGCGGAGAGCACCCCGGCCAGCGCCTCGCCGAGCCGCCCCGGATCGATCGCGCGCGCAAGCCGCCGGCGGGCGGCGGCGCCGGTGCGGACCGAGGCGCGGCTCTCAACGTCGAGCGTTTCCCAGGGATAGGGCGAGACCTGGCGCATGGGCCGGCAATCCTAGCCGGCCTTGCCGGCAGGTCCCAGCCGCACGGGGCATCGAAACGGGCCAGGCCGGGCTGTCGCGGGCGGCCGCGCTTGCCGGGATATACCTAGTACTTTCCGCAGGATCAGCGGCGGCGGCCGATCCCGGAACGGGCACTTGTCCACAGGTAATCCCCACGTGTGGATAGCTGCGTGATCTCCATGGGTTCCGCGCCAGGCTCCGAGCGATTCTGCAGGGAGTGCGCGGGCCCACGCGCCGCTGTTGGCGGCGGGCCGGTCTACCGTGGTAGCGTTTTCGCCGGAGGTTTCCGGTTCATGCGCACACGCTGGCTAGCCATCCCTGTTGGTTTCTGCCTGTTGGCCCTTCCGTCCGTCGCTTCTGCCCAGGGCAACGCTGCGGGCACGAGCGCCGCCAAGGGCAACAGCGCGAACGGCAGCGCGGGCAAGGTGCGACGCGATCCGAACGGGATCAAGGGCATCAGCCCGTTCTGGGAGGCGCTCAAGAAGGGCGACGATTCGTACGTCGCGCGCGACTTCGACGGCGCCATCGCGGCGTATCGCGAGGCGATCACGAAGGAGCCGCAGAACGCGATGGGCCACTACCGCATGGGCGAAGCGCAGCTTGCGAAGGGCAACACGCAGGAAGCCGAAGCCTCGTGGGTCTCGGCGCTGCGCTTTGCCGGAAACGACGCCGCGCTGAAAGCCAAGATCCTGTTCGTGCTCGCCGACCTCAGGGAGCGGCAGGGGTCGTACGACGACGCGACGGACATCTGGAACAAGTACGAGGCGCTGGCCAAGGAAAACCCCAAGGTGAAGACCTATCCCGAGTCCGCCGAGGACCGGAAGAAGGTGATCGCCACCTGGCAGAAGATGCTCACCGACTACGGGGCGGTGAAGAAGCGCATCGCAGAGCGGCTCAAGGAAGCCGACGCCAAGGCGAAGAAGAACGCCAAGTAGCCGGCGCGCCTAGCGCGCGCGGATCCGGATGTTGCTCGACACGGCGTCGTCGGCCTGGCGCGCGAACTGCACGAAGGCCGGGTAGTCCGCCGGCTGGATGCGTCCCGCGGGGATGTCGATCACGCGATCGAGCACCAGAGCGCCGTTCTGGAACGAGTCCTTGACGACCACCGAGCGGTCGGCGTTCCTGAGCGTGCCCGGCGCGAGCGTGCTCTCGATGCGCGCGCCCTTCGGCAGCTGGATCGTGAGTCGTACTTCCTGATGCGTGGCCTCGCCGATCAAGAGCGGCGTCTGGCGCGCGGGCAGGGTCGTAAGCTGGCTGATGCGCGGCGCAAACGGAGGCGAGACGACCAGGCTGTTGCCGCTCTGCTGCGCGAACCCGCTCATCGTGGCCTGGGTCTGGATCACCAGCGGCGCGTCGAGATCGTCGCGGTGCTCGATGGAGTAGTGGTCGAGGCGTGCACCGCGCAGCGCGCGGCCGAGCAGTCGCGACTCGATCACGTCGTGCAGACGTCCCTCCGGCAGCTGTGAAAGGACGCTCCTGAGCGCCATGGCGTACTTGCCGTAGAAGCTCTGCGAGAGCTGGATCTTTGCCGAGCCGTCGGCGGCGAGCTGGACGGTGCCCTGGTAGACGACGCTATCCTGCGTCCCGCTGGCGGGCGTGGTGAGCTCCTTCGGGTGGTCGCTGCCGAGCAGGTACGCCGTCGTGCCGCGCAGCTCCGCCGGGACATAGCCGAAGGGCGCGTACTTGCTGCTGACGGTGAGCCATACCGGGCCCTTGTCGCCTTCCAGACGCAGGACCGGATCGGTAAACTGTCCAGCCTTCGAGATGGGACCCACGGGCGGAGAAACGAGGCGATTTTTCGCGATGGCGTAGCGGACCGGGATGCCGAGCGAGCGGCACAGCGTCATGAAGCCCCGCCAGCGATTGCCATGCTTGCCGATGACGACGCGGCGTCCGTCGGATTCGGCGCCGGTTTCCACGTTGGCGAGCACCCAGCGATACAACCTCAGCGCCTGCTCGGTGCGCGCGGTGGCCGGCACTCCCTTGGTGATGCTGTGCGCGATGCGCGTGATGCGGGGATCGACCGGCGTCACCACGGCGACCGAGTCGCCGAGGCTTCTCAGGCGCTGTTCCAGGTCGATGCCCCAGCCGACCTGCACACTGGGCAAAAACTCGGTGATCGGCGCGCTGTTCGGTTCCACCGGAGCCGCCGGGCTGAAGTCCACCCGCCAGCGGCGCGTTACCAGCCCGGGCTGGCGGGTGACTGCGGGCGCGGGCACGTTGCCGTGCGTCTCGACGATGAGCTTCTTGTCCTCAGGCGTGATCACCACGAACTCGCTGCGCGCGTAGGCGATATTCTGCTCGCGGAAGAACCAGTGCGGACCGAGGTAGTGCTGGCCGTGCTGGCCGTCACCCTGCGTGCTGGTGATGTGCTCGGTCTCGATGTAGTCGCCCACTTCCAGATGCGGGAACGTCACCGTCGGTTTTCCCGCGACGAGCTCGGGCTGCAGGATGCGGCCGTCCTTCTTGATGACGCGCATGTGCAGGATGAGGCCTGCGGGTCGCCGCTCTTCGCTCAGCTTGCTGACGGCCTCCGCGCTCTGGATGCGGATGATCTCGTGCTCGAGCAGACGGCTGGAGCCGTCCGAATGGACCCACACGGCGGAGTAGTCGAGGATGCGGGCGGCGGTACCGGGCATGTGCCGCCCGCTCTTCTCGTAGGCGTGGATGATCGGCATGGCGTCGAGCCGGTACGGAGCCAGCTCGCTCATGCCCTCCACCAGGTCGAGGGCGTCCTTGAGCTGCGCGCTGTTCGCGCCCTTCACCACCGCCTCCACCAGGGCCTTCTGGAGGGCGCCGTGCTTGCCCGCCGCATACTCGGCATCGGCCAGCGCCAGGCGCGCGCTGCCGCTCTTCGGCTTCTGCTTGATGGCCTCTTCGAGCTTCTTCCACGTCTCGCTGGCGTTGCCCGCGCGCACCATCACGTCGTAGACGCGCTCGGCGATGTCCTTGCGCTCGGGGCGCCGCTTGCCGATGCGCTTGAGCTCGGCGAGGGCCGTCGTGTAGTCCTCGCGGGCCAGCGCGCGGGTGAGCACGATCTCGTTGTCCGGATCGAGCTTGTGGATGCGTCGCACGAGCTCGTCGGCCTTCTTCGTCTCGCCGATGGAGTCGTAGACCTCCACGCCGACGCCCAGCACGTCCACGTCGCGCGGAAAGCGCTTCACCATGCGCTTGACCGCGCTGACGTACTCGGTCTCCCATCCGAGCTGGGCGTACAGCCTGGACAGCGCGCTCAGCACCGCGGGCACTTCGGGGAAGGAATCGACCAGTGCCTTGACCCGGGCTACTCCCGACGCCGCTCCGGCGCGCTGGACTTCCCACAGCGCCAGGGCCAGCTCGGGCCTCCAGAGCCCGGGATCCTTGGCGACCGCGCGCTCATGCAGCGCGCGCACCAGGTCCTTGGCCTGCGTCGAATCGAAAATCGGATCGTCGTCGATGAAGCTGGCTGCGAGGCTCAGCGACGCGCCCGTGGCGCTCGGCGGATCCTCGACCAAGGGCTCGATCCAGACCGAGGCCACATCGCCTTGCCCTTCCACATCCGTCAGGTAGGCGCCGATGTAGCGGAGCAGGTCGTCGTCCGGGTCGACGACGTTATCGTCCTTGATGTAGCGGTCGACAATGTTCGGATCGCGCGTCACGCGCGGCGGCACGATCGAGTAGGGCGCCGACGCGTCCGTGCTGCCCTCGGCGCGGTAGGGTCGCCCGTCCGGATACAGCACGCGAATGGAGGTTTCGGGATCGGCGAGCCTCACCAGGATGCGGTGCCGGCCCTTGTCGAGCCAGAGCTGGGTGCCGAAGTGCGGCCAGTTGCCCCAGACGCGCGGATCGCGATCGGCCACCAGCTTGTCGTCCACCCACATCGCCAGCATGCCCTGCGCGGCCAGCATGAGCTCCTGGGCCGACGCCAGGTCGACGTAGGTTTCCGCGTAGAATATGCCGCCCGTCACCGGCTCGTCGGCGCCTACGTAGCAGCCGTGGCGCTTTGTCGTGAGCACGTGCGGCGCGTGCCCGATGCCCGGCTCCGGGTCCCACTGGGCCGGCCACGGGCCGGGCTCTTCGGCCGGGAAATGACGGTACGCATCCGCCGTGGCGCCGCGACCGAAAGGACCTGCGAGCCGGAGGTTCTTCACGCAGCCGAACTGCTCCGCGGACAGGTCCTCGACGTTCCTCTTCGCTGCTTCGTAGGCCTCGTTCGCCCACCAGTCGACGAGCTCGCCCCGGGCGCGCCAGCCCATACCGAGCGGCGCCTTCATCGCGTCCGCCACGAACGGCTTCCAGCGCTTGTACAGGTCCGGGGCGTTGTCGCGCAGCACCATCGCCTTGTGTGCGGCGAACCACGCGATGAACGGCGCGCGCGGAATCCTTCGAGACCCGGGCCGCCTTGGTCGCGCCGAGGAAGTGGTCGGGCGCGCTCCTGAGCCGGCCGTGGGTCGAGTCGTCGAGGCCGCGCGCCAGCTCCGCCAGCATCCCCTTGCCGCCCAGCTGGTCGAGCCGCTTGCGCGCGCGCACCGCCTGCTTGGCATCACCCCCCGGGGAGATCAGCTCGCCCAGCAGCCAGCGGGCCACTACGTCTGGATCGCGGCTCGACTGCCCCTTGTCCCTGAGCGAGGACAGCGCCGGCTGCGCGCTTCCTGCTCCGCGCGTGCCGCCGCAGGAAGCCAACGTCAGCGCCAGAAGGGCCAGCGTGATCACGGCGAGCAGACGCCAGCACGTTGCCCGGCTCTTCACGGCTTCACCACCAGACGCGGTGTGAGCGCGCGGTCCACCTCCGCGCAGAACTTCTTCCACGCGGCGTATTCAGCCGGGGTGACCCGGTTCACCTTGATGGCAACGCGGCTCTTGACGGTGACCTGGCCGTTCTTCTGCTCGACCTTCACCGAGTACGAACCGAAGCGCGTATCGCCGGAAGCCGCCGGCGGCGCGGAGACGACCTTCGCGCCGGGCGGCAGCTTGACCACGAACGTGTCGTCGCGCGTGGGGAAAGCGAGGATGCGCACGTCCAGCTTGCGCCTGGACAGCGACGCGTAGGTCGGGGTCAGGCGGAACTTGGTCGTCACCGCCATGCTGAGCTGATCGCCTTCCTTGCGGGCAAATCCCTGCGCCTTGCCCCGCACCCCGAGCTTCACGGGCTTTTCGAGATCCTGCAGATCACTGGTGACGATACCCTGCTTGCCCGCCTGGATCGTGAACCCGGGGAACTCGCGGCCGAGGTCGTTGTTGATGCGCTCGCGGCGGGTTGCGTCCGCGTGGTAGCGCCGGCGCCATTCCGCGGCGCTCGTTCCGCGTGTCACGTAGGACAGGTCGAGCCGGGCGTCGCCGTTCTGCGAGAGCACCGCCGTCGCGTCCCGTTCGATCACGTTCTTCGCCGGATCCGCCTTCGGCAGGTGGACCAGCTGGGCGTTCCCCTGGTTGACCTGCAGAGCGAGTGCGCCGCGATCCATCTTCGGCAGCTCGGTCGAGCCGGTGTACTCGGCCGTTCCGTCCAGATACAGATCGAGCGACGGGACATAGACGATCGCGTGATCGAAGGGCGCGAAGCTCGCGACCTTGGAGTGGAAGTCGCCGCGGAGCTGGGTGCGCACGATCACGATCGTGCTCTTGATGCCGACCGCCTCGAGCAACGTCGACAGCGCCGTCGCCTTGTCCTTGCAGTCGCCCCAGCCGCGCGCGACCGTCTGGACGCAGCGGTGCGGTTTGAAGCCGTAGATGCCGAACTCCAGCGCCACGTAGCGCGTGTTGGTAACGATCCAGTCGTAGAGCGCTTCGACCTTGTCGGCGTCGGTCGTCTTGCCCTTGATGATGTCGTTGGCCAGCTTGCGCGTCGCGTCGTCGAGGTCGAACTGATCCTTGATCAGGCCCCAGTACCACTTTCCGAGCTGTTTCCAGGTCTTGTAGGTGGAAACGTGGACGAAGCCGAGCACCTCCGGCCAGGGCGGCATGGCCGGCTCGGGCTCGACCGCCGGCACGTTGGTCGCGGAAAAGTCGTAGATGCGCTGACTGTCCTTGAGCTGGACCGTCTTCTTCAGGCCGTGCAGGTTCTCGTCGATGTAGAACGAGCGTTTCTTCGGCGTGATGAGCACGTACTCGGAGCTTCCGATGGGCTCGCTCGATTGCATGTAGTGCACGTCGCCGAAGTAGTCCGCGAACTCGTTCTGCGGCGTCACGTCGTCGATGCGGTAGCGCAGCTCCACCACGTCACCCGGCTCCAGGCGTGGCAGCTGTACGTAGAAGTTGCGCGCGGAGGTGTACATCGAGATGGACGGATCGTTCGCAGCGGCCTCGCCCGACTCGATGGCCTCGTCGACGCGGCCGTCCTTGCGGAACACCTTCGCTCCGCGAAGCTGCACGACCTGCGTATCCGCCTGGTACTGGAAGCTGTACTGCCGCCCCATGGCCGCCGCCGCGTCGGTCAGCGGCTGGAAGACGACCTGACGGAACTTGCTGGAGAGCCCGTTCTCGTAGACGGTGGTGACCGTCAGATCGCGCAGCGTGCGGCGGTTTTCCCCCGCCGCCGGAGCATTGCGCAGCTTGAGGAAGCGCTTCGGCTTCCAGGCGTAGGCCTCGTCCTGCCGCGCCTTGGGCGGATTGATGTGCTCGACGTACTCCCGCACGTCGCGATCCTGCGGGCGGATCTCCAGAATGCGTCGGAGCAGCGCCAGCTGCTGTTCGCGCCTGCCGAGCTCTCCTTGCAGGTCGGCGAGCGTGCGCAGCGTGCCCACATCCTCGGGCGCCAGCGCGAGCGCGCGCTGGTACGTCGCCACGGCGCGCTCGCCCTCGCCGAACCGGCGGTAGGTCCGTGCCGCGACCCCGAGCGCCCACAGGCTGTCCGGCGCCACGTCGAGCAGCCGCGCCGTCCAGCGTTCGGCCGCCGGGCGGTTCCGCCGTGCCACGCCGAGCTCGATCATCTGGTCGATGAAGCTGCGGTCGTCGAAGCGCAGTGAAGCGTAGCGGTCCTCGACCTCGGCGGCGTGCGTGTCGCGCCCCAGTGCACGGAGCTGCGACGCGTACATGTTGAGCAGGTTCACCGAGTGCGGGCGGCGCTCCAGCGCGCGCGAGAGCGTGGCCAGCGCCGTGCGCTTCAGGCCGGCCTCGTTGTACAGCTCCACGCGCCCGTGGATGGCCGTCGTGTTGTCCGGCTCGAGCGCCAGCACCTTGTCGTAGAAGGGAAAGGCGCTCTGCCAGTTGGGGCTTTCGCGCGCCAGCCTCGCCTGTGCCAGCAGCACCTCCACCCGCTCCGGAGCCGCCACCTTCTGCTTGTCGGCGAGCTTGACCGCCTTCTTGACCCACTCCGCGCGCTGGTTGTGATCCTCGGCGAGCTGACCGGCGAGCAGCAGGCGGCGCACCGTCGGTGCCTTCTCCGCCGCACGTCGTGCCAGGTCCCGGGCCTCGTGCACGGTGGGGTCGTCCCCGCTGGTGGCCACCAGGTAGCGGGAGAAGTCTTCCAGATCACCGGCGGCCGGGTGCTTCTTCGAGGTCCGCTGCTGGAATGCCTGCAGCGGACCCTGCACGCCGTGCGCGATCGCCTTCGGCTTGTGCTTGCCGGCGTGGAGCTTCTTGACCAGCCTTGCCGCCGCGACGCTGTCCGTGATCCGGTTCGAGAGCTCGAGCTTCGCGTCGGGTGCTCCGCGCGCGTCTCCCAGGCGGAGCGAGGCGATCGGGGCCGTCTTGTCGCCGCATAGCTTGAGGGTGAGGTTGTTCAGCCCCGGCTCGAGCTGGACCGTTGCCGCCATGCGATCGGCGTCGTGGCCCCGGTAGGCCTTGTCCTCGAGCACCTGCTCGCCGTTCCAGAACAGCTTGAACGCGCCCGAAGTGCCCACCCAGGCGCTGATGCGCCGCGGTGCGCGCGACCCCTTCGACGCCCGCACGAAGGTCGTCGCGAACACGCACACCTTCTCGACCGGCCGGACCAGCGCGCCGGTGTCGAGCCAGCCGTACGGGAACGCATCTGGCACCGCGCGCCAGCGCACCGGCCGCTGCTTGCCGGTGTAGGCCCGCCCCGGCACGATCGCCTTGTCGAAGTCGAGCTCGGGTGGGAGCTGCGTCTTCAGCCCCGCCTTGCCGTCGTTGTCGAAGGGCCCCACCACCAGCCAACGGTCGACGAAGCCGAGCTCCTTGATGCGCTCGCGCGCGGCGTGCAGGTCGCCGCGACGGTTCTTGCCGTAGGCAGCGAGCAGCCCCGCGTACGCCCGGACCGGCGGTGACAGCCGGCGATCCTGCGACGCGGCGAGCAGCGCCTCCTCCACGTGAGCGGGATCGGCGTGGTTCCAGGTGCCCCACACCCGACGGAGTGCGGCGTAGGCTTCCGGACCGCGGGCGGCATCCAGCCGAGTCACGGCCTGATTCAGGTCGTGGTCGAATTCTGCGACCTGGGCCCCCGCGTGCGGGGCCAGGCAGAGCAGCACCGCCAGGAGCGCCAGAACGGAGTACTTCACGACCGGCCCGCTCCCTCCTTAGCTGGTCGGGACTGCGCCCGCAAACGAGAAAGGCGCCGGGAGCGACGCTCGGGCGCGCGCGTCCAGTGAGCCCGCCTCCGCGGGCCCTCCGGCCGGGGCCGGGCGCCCGACCTTTCGCCTCGTCCGATCAGGAAATTCCATGCCGCGCTTGCTGGGTTCGTGGCGCTCATATAGAAGAGTCTGACGTCAAGCGAACTCGATCCCCTTCGCGCGCAGAGGCGTTGTCGACAGGGGCTGTCCGCTCCGCCCGACTGGCCAGACTCGAAGAGGCGGGTGGACCGGGCTCGGTAGAGACCTCTTTACCGGCTCGGGCTATCGAGGAAGCGTTGGAGGCTCGGATGGTCAACCCGCAGATGGTGATGTACGAAGAGGAGTTCAACCAGATCCAGGCGGTCGTGGACCGTCTGGTGAGGGAAGCGAACGCCAAGGTCGTCTTCATCGTCGACAAGAACGGTCAGCTCATTGCGGCGAGTGGAGAAGTCGACAACATCGACACCACGTCCCTCGCCTCGCTCACTGCCGGCAACATCGCCGCAACCGGGGGCATAGCAAAGCTCCTCCGCGAGAACGAGTTCGCGACGCAGTTCCACGAAGGCGAAAATGCCAACATCCACATCCAGCTCGTCGGCAACCGGGTCATCCTGGTGGTCATCTTCGATTCGAAGTCGAGCCTGGGTCTGGTGAGGCTCCGGGTGCGCAAAGCCAGCGACGAGCTGAACCGGATCTTCGAATCGTTACTCAGCAAGGTCCAGGAGCCGGGCGGTGACTCGCCGTTCGCAGAGATCACCGACGAGGATATCGACAACCTGTTCAACGACTGAGGCGCCGGGCGATGAGCTTCATCAACTACATGGCCCGGGAGATCAACTGCAAGATCGTCTACTACGGTCCCGGCCTCTGCGGGAAAACGACGAACCTGCAGTACATCTACGAACGGACCAATCCGGACGCCAAGGGCAAGATGATCTCCCTGGCGACGGAGACGGAGCGCACGCTATTCTTCGACTTCCTGCCGCTGTCGCTGGGTGAAATCCGCGGTTTCAAGACCCGCTTCCACCTGTACACGGTGCCGGGCCAGGTCTTCTACGACGCCAGCCGCAAGCTGATCCTCAAGGGCGTCGATGGCGTCATCTTCGTCGCCGACTCGCAGATCGAGCGCCTCGAAGCGAACCAGGAGAGCGTGGAGAACCTGCGCACCAACCTGGCCGAGCAGGGCTACTCGCTCGAGAAGATCCCGTACGTCGTGCAGTACAACAAGCGCGACCTGCCGAACATCGTGCCGGTGGAGGAGCTGCGTGAGCTCCTGAATCCCATGCGCGTGCCGGACTTCGAGGCTGTGGCGCGTTCCGGCGGCGGCGTGTTCGACACGCTCAAGGCGGTGAGCAAGCTCGTGCTCACCGAGCTCAAGCGCGGCGGTTGAGCCCGGGCTCGGCGTTCTGGCGGAAGGCTCCGGGCTCCGGGTGGGTCCTGGCAGCCGCTTTGCGGCGCTGATCGGTCCCTGGACGGACCCCCTTCGCGCCTTGGCGACGCCTGCTCGGCAGGGCCGCGCGTGCCGCGCGGATTGAACAGTTCCGCTGACGGCAAATGCCTGAAAAGGTGCGTGATCCGGCCAGCAAAATGGCGCATCCTCTGGACAGGGACCGGCTGGCCGGTCCAGCCAAGCGGAGGCTTGATATGAGGCAACGCACATGGGGCGTGCTGCTGTGCGCCGGGCTGATCGGAGCGTCGGCGTGTGGTGGCTCCACCAGCAGCAGCGACCACAACGCGGGGGGTGCGGGTGGTGCCGGCGCTACGGCGGGCAGCGGCGGCAGCGGCGCCACCGGTGGCAGCGGTGCGACCGGTGGCAGCGCGACCGGCGGCAGCGCGACCGGCGGCAGCGCGACCGGCGGATCGGGTGGAAGCGTGGTCGACGCGAGCGCGGGCAGCGGCGGAAGCGTTCCTGACGGAAGCGCAGGCACCGGCGGCAGCGGCGGCTTTCTCTCCGACGCGGGCGCGCTCGGCGTCGGCGGCTGCAGTGCCGATCCACCTGCCGGCGCGCCGCAGGCGCCGGACCCGAAGCCGTACAGCGGTGGCACCTGCCCGACGCTGCCGACTACCTGGGACGCTGCCGGCCCGAACCACGAGATCACCTTCAAGAGCTCCGGCAAGGATCGAACGTTCATGCTCGTTCTGCCGGAGAACATGAAGCCCGGCGAGAAGCTGCCCATCATCTTCCTCTGGCACTGGCTCGGCGGCAGCGCGAAGTCCTTCTACGACAAGGGCGACGTGCAGAATGCCGTGAACGCGCAGCGCTTCATCGCCTTGCTCCCGGAATCCGAAGGCGCGTACATCCTCGGACTCTCGTTCGCCGACATGAAGTGGCCGTACAACGTCACGCAGACCCCGGCGCGCGTGAACGAAGAGCTGACGTTCTTCGACGACATGCTGTCGTGCGTGTCCCAGCAGTACAACGTGAACAAGAACTGCGTTGCGACTGTAGGCGTGAGCGCCGGCGCTCTGTGGACCGACCAGCTCATCGGGCAGCGCAGCGAGTACCTGTCGAGCTTCGAGTCGCTGTCGGGCGGCGTGGGTACGCCGGGCGGCACGGGCGCCATCACCATCAAGCCCTGGACGGAATGGAAGCACCCCATCCCCGGTATGGTGTTGTGGGGTGGGCCGGGCGATCAGTGCGTGCTGCAGCAATTCGCCGGCTTGAGCCACAACCTGGAAAATGCGCTGATCAAGGACGGATCGTTCTTCGCCGAGTGCGTGCACAACTGCGGGCACGCCGAGCCGCCGTTCGATCCGCCGTCGGGCTACACCACCTATGCGGGGCTCTGGCAGTTCGTGCTCGATCACCCGTACTGGTTGCCGAAGGGCTATTCGCCCTACGTCTCGCAGGGGCTGCCCGCCTCCGACCCGTCCTGGTGCGGCATCGGTCCCGGCAGCGCCACTCCGCGCACCGGCACCTGTCCGCCCGCGGCCTGCCCGTTCTAGTCGGGGGTCCGGGCAGGGCAGAGCGCGCCGGATGGACGGGCGGGGCCGCTTCGTGGCACGTCATCGGACATGGAGTCCGGTGGCGGAAAGCGGAAGGCGAAGAAGACGCCGCCGCTGCCGACGCGGGACAACCTCGATCGCGCGGCGCTCCGCTATCTCGAGCGCTTCGACAGCTCGGCCGCGAACCTCCGGCGCGTGCTGCGCGGGCACGTGGCGCGCGCGGCGCGTGCCCACGCCGAGCTCGACGTGCCGGCGGCCGAACGCCTCGTCGACGAGCTGCTCGAGCGCTACCAGGCATCCGGGCTGATCGACGACGCGCGCTACGCCGAGTCGCTCGCGCGCGGGCTCCACGCCCGAGGCACCTCGCGCCGCGGCGTCCGCCACAAGCTGCGCGCGCGCGGCGTTTCCGCCGAAGCGATCGACGCAGCGATCGCGTCGACCGGCCGCGATTCGGACGACGCCGAGCTCGACGCGGCGCGGGCTTTCGTGCGCCGTCGTCGCCTAGGGCCGCATCGCCCCGAGCACCAGCGCGCCGAGCGCTACCAGCGCGACCTCGCCGCGCTCGCCCGCGCCGGCTTCAGCTTCAACGTCGCCCGCCGCGCGCTCGAGGTTCCGGACGGCGCCGTGGAAGAAGAGCTGTAGACGGAGTATCATCAAGGGCGGTGGCCAAGCTCTCGATGCTGGCGGGCGGAATTGTCGATCCCGGCGGCGGACGCGCGGGCAGAGTCAGCGCGTACCCCCGCCCTTGGGCTCGCCTGGCAGCCGGGCTTCTTCTCGGTGTCGCGCTGGCCACGAGCGGCTGCGGCTCGAGCGGCAACGGCGGCAACCAGGCGTCGGGCGGCTCCGGGGGCGATGCCGGGCTGTTCGACGGCGCTCCGCCGGACGGACAGAGCGTGGATTCCGCGCCGCCGCCGGACGGTTCGGATGCGGCGGGCATGGACGCCGCGGCCGACCACGCCGCGAGCGATGCGGCGAACGACGGCTCCCCAGGCGGCGACGGCTCCGCGCCGGACGCTTCCTGCCAGCCCCAGCTGATCTTCCTGGCGCAGGCCGGCACCACCTCGGCGTGTTCGTTCCCGGTGCCGGCGACCGTCGACCACAACCAGGTCAACGTGCTCATGGGAGGGGAGCTCTGCCGGCAGGGTTCCAACAACTGCGGGCCGCAAGGAGGCTGGTTCTGGATCGGCAACGAGGTGGCGTTGTGCGACGACACCTGCCTGGCGTGGGACAACAGCGGCGGCAAGCTCTACCTGGAGGTGGGCTGCCCTTCCGAGAGCTGCTACGTCGCCTGCAGCAAAGCCGGCGGCAAGTGCGGAAACGGCATCAACCACTGCTGCGTGGGGACGCGCTGCGAGAACGGCACCTGCGCGGCCTGCGGCAAGGGCGGCGACAGCTGCAGCTCCACCAGTGACTGCTGCAGCGGGGGATCGTGCCAGGGCGGATCCTGCATCTTCGGCATGGGCGGACCGTGCACGTCCACCGCCGGCTGCTCGCAAGGCGTTTGCAAGAGCAACGGAGTCTGCGGCTGCGACACGGGCCAGATCCTCTGCAACTCGGGCTGCGTCAGCTACACCGATCCGAACAACTGCCGCGGCTGCGGCAACGTCTGCGCTTCAAACCTCATCTGCACCACCGCCGGCTGCGTGTGCGACCCCGCGAAGGGGCTGCCCGACCTGTGTAACGGCGTCTGCGTCGACAAGTCCAGCGATCGCACCAACTGCGGCGCCTGCTCGCACACCTGTCCCCGGCTCGACCAGGTGTGCATCAGCTCCAAGTGCCAGTGCCCCGCCGGGCAGACCGACTGCAACGGCAACTGCGTCGACACCAAGACCAGCCAGACGCATTGCGGCGGCTGCAACCAGCCCTGCGCCACGGGCAGAGAGGTCTGCCAGGGCGGCAGCTGCGTGTGCGCCTCCGGCTATACCGATTGCTCCGGCACTTGCGTGAATCTGCTCACCGACAAGTACAACTGCGGCAGCTGCGGAAACGCCTGCAAGGGAAACAAGCTCTGCGTCAACGGCGCGTGCTGAGCGCGCCAGCGTTCGACGCAGCTAGCGCTTCAGGCTCTGGCGGCGGCGACGGTTCTTGGCGCGCTGCTTGGCCTTGAGGCGGATGCAACGCTTGCGGTTCGTCTTGCGCGGGGTCTTGGTCTTCGCGAGATACATGGGGCGGGCGTTCTAGGCCGGGGTGCCGTCTCGCGCAAGGTCGCGCGCGGCCGCGCCGGATAAATCCTGTGATTCCAGTACCTTACGCAGCCGAACTAGGAGCCGTGGTGCGTGGTGAGCAGTTTCTGGATCAGCGCCTGCGAGTAGCTGCTGAGCTCCTTGAACACGACGCCCATGCCCGGCGGATCGCTCTCCACCCGCACCACCTCGCCGATGCCCTCGATGGTCTCGATGTCGTCCATGATGACCGTGAAGCGCAGGTTCACCTCGGTGCCGATGGGCAGAGGCGTCTTCGACTTGATGAACGCGCCGCTGGCCGAGATGTTGGTCACGTACTCCTGGATGAACTGATCGAAGGAGTCGAACTCCTTGTTGATCGTGACCCGCTCCTCCTGCCGACCATTCGACATCGCTACTTCCCCTGCAGGTCGAATTGCTCGATGTGGTACTCGCGTCGCGGCACGAGCTCGATACGCCGCAAGTAGCGGCGCTCGGCCTCGGTGACGGCTTCCTTCTCCTCGCCGTTCATCAGATCGACGATCGCGGGGTGCGCATTGACCAGAACCACGTACCCCGGCAGCGTGTGCCGTTCGCGGCGGATCTGGCGGAGGATCTCGTAGGCGATCGTGGTGCGTGACTGGATCTGGCCCGTGCCGTCGCAATAGAAGCAGGGCTCGTGCATCACGCGGCTCAGGCTCTCGCGCGTCCGCTTGCGCGTCATCTCGATGAGCCCCAGCTCGCTGATGCGGTTCAGCGTGGTCTTCGCCTTGTCCTTGCTCAGCTTCTGGACCAGCGCGCGCCACGTCTTCTCGCGATTTCCCGCGATCTCCATGTCGATGAGATCGAGGATCACGAGCCCGCCGATGTTGCGGAAGCGTAGCTGGTAGGCGATCTCGTCGACGGCTTCCAGGTTCGTCTTGTACGCGGTCTCCTCTAGATCTTTGCTGCCTTTGCCGACGTAGCGTCCGGTGTTCACGTCGATCGCCGTGAGCGCCTCGGCCTGGTCGATGATGAGGTAGCCGCCGCTCGGCAGCGGAACCTTGCGGCTGAGCGCGCGGCCGATCTCGTCCTCGATGCCGTAGGCGTCGAAGATCGGCTCGTCGCCGCTGTACAGCTCGATGTCCTTGACCCGCTCGGGCAGGAACATCTCGATGAAGCGGACGAGCCTCGCGTATTGATCCTTGTCGTCGATGACGATCTTCTCGATGTCGTCGGTGAACAGATCGCGCGCGGTCTTCAGCACCAGATCGAGCTCGCTGTAGAGGATCGTCGGCGCCTTGGCGCCTTCGCGCTTGGCTGCGACGTCCGCCCACAGCTTGATCAGATAGCCGACGTCGGCCTTGAGCCCCTTCTTGGTCAGGCCTTCGGCGACGGTGCGCACGATGAGCCCACCCGTCTGCGGCTTGAGCGCTTCCATCACCTTGCGCAGACGGCCGCGTTCCTTGGCGGAGCCGATGCGCTTGGAGATACCGATGTGCTCCACCGTCGGCATGTACACGACGTAGCGGCCGGGCAGCGACACATGGCTGGTTACGCGCGCGCCCTTGGTGCCGATCGGTTCCTTGGAGATCTGGACGATGACCTGGTCGCCTTCCTTGACCACCTCGGTGATGGGGACCGAACGCGACACCCGGCTGGTGCCTGTCTTCGCGTTCTTGCGCTTGTCCCTGTCGTTGCCGCGCGTGCGCTCGTCGCCACGCTTCTTGTTCCTGCCGGTGGCCGGCTCTGCAGCGGCCGCCGCGGAGCCGTTCGACTCGGCGTCGCCCTCGCCCTTGGGGCGCCGGCGACGCCGGCGACGCCGGCGGCCACGACCGCGCGGCTCTTCTTCTTCCTGCTCGTCGTCGGCCTTCGGCGCGCGGGCGCTCACGCGACGGCGCGTGCCGGCGTCGTCCGCGGCTTCGTCGTCGCTGCCCGGTTCTGCTTCGGCTGCGCCCGCTGCGCTCTGCTCGCTCTCGTCCTCGGCCGTCGCTTCCGCGGCGTCTTCAGAGTCGGCAGCCGCCTCGGTTTCGCTGTCGTCGTCCCAGACGCTGTCGACCTCGCTGTCTGCGGAGCCAGCTCGGGCCGCGACGGAACCGTCGTCGGCTTCCTCGTCGGCTTCCTCGATCGCCTCGTCGTCTTCGCTGTCTTCGGCCGCGACTTCGATCGCTTCCTCGTCGTCGTCGTCGTCGGCGGCCGCGACCTCGATGGCGTCGTCGTCGTCGTCGTCGTCGGCCGCGACCTCGATGGCGTCGTCGTCGTCTTCGGCCGCGACCTCGATGGCGTCGTCGTCGTCTTCGGCCGCGACCTCGATCGTCTCGTCGTCCTCGGCGGGTTCCGCGCTTGCGGTTGTCTCGCCTTCGCCGTCCGCCGCGGCCTCGGTCGGGGCTTCGCCTTCGCCTTCCGCCGCGGCCTCGGTCGCGACTTCGCTCTCCGACCCGTCGCCGGCTGTCGCCTCGTCGCGTCCGCGTCGTCTGCCGCGGCGCCGTCCGCCGCGCCGTCGTCGCCCACGTCGTGAGGGCGCCGCGCCTTCCTCGGCGGTCTCCTCGTCGGCCGGCGCGGCCTGCTCGACCTGCGCTTCGTCGCCGGCCTCCACGGACTCGTCGCCTTCGGTCGGCTCGACGCCCCAGTTGTGGCGCCGCCCGCCTTCGCCGCGCATCGACGGATCACCGTCGTGCTCGCGTGCGTTGCCGTGCAGGTACGCTTCGAAGTCGTCGGGGCGGATCAGAATCCTCGACGTGGAGGAACGCAGCCCGCTCCATGCCGACTTCGATGAACGCCGCCTGCATGCCCGGCAGCACGCGCGAGACCCGGCCCAGCACGACATTGCCTACCGTGCTGCGAGCCGAAGCACGCTCGAGTTGGAGCTCTGCGATAACCCCGTCTTCGATGAGCGCGACGCGGGTTTCCCGAAGGTCACAATTGATAACGAGTAGATTTCGAGCCATTCGCTCGGCGGGAGGCGGCTTCACTCAAGCCCTTGTGCCGCCGCGTGGGGCGGGCCTCACCGTCCAGGTGTCACGTCTTGTGGGTGGAGCGAGGGCTCCCCCGTAATCTTTCCCGCTGCCAGGTCAGCATGACCTGCTGCGGCATGTCAACTGCCCGGAAATAGCCGAAAATTGTCGGGACCGCCAGCCCGATTGACCTGGCCCTGCCAGACGCCGATGCTCGGGCGTCATGTCGAGGTCATTCCTGGTGATGGATATCGAGACCGTTCTCGATGCGGAGCTGCCTATCGCAGAATCCGCGGAGGCGGAACGGCTGCCGGCTCCGCCCCACCACAAGGTGGTGGTTGTGGGCGCCCTCTGGTTCGGGGCGGACTACAAGGCCAAGAAGCTCGGCGTGATCGGCGAAGACAAGGACGAGTTCGGAATCCTTAGTGATTTCGCTAGGTTGATGGATGAGCGCCGGCCGGATCTGGTGACCTGGAACGGCCGTGGGTTCGACCTGCCGGTGATCGCCGCCCGCTGCCTGCGCCACGGCATCCCGCTCCGGCACTACTACCGCTCGCGCGACGTCCGCTATCGCTTCTCGCCCGACGGGCATCTGGATCTAATGGATTATGTTGCAGATTTCGGCGCCGCTAAGCCCAGCAAGCTGGATATCGTAGCCAAGCTGTGCGGCCTGCCCGGCAAGGTCGGAGTCGACGGCAAGGACGTGGGCCCGCTGGTCCACGCCGGCCGGCTCAGCGAGGTCCGCGACTACTGCCTGTGCGACGTGGCCCAGACGGCGGGCGTGTTCCTGCGCGTGCAACTGTTGCGTGGGGAACTGGAGCGCGAAGCCTACCTCCAGGCGATGGGGGGCCTCGTCGAGCTGATCCAGGAGGATGCCCGGGTTGCCCCGGTCGCGGCGGGACTGAACGTTGACCGCCTGCTGTTGAAGGAGCGAGACAGCCAGGAGGACCCATGAGCGACCTTGCCAGCCGACACTGCAAAAATGGTGCGGACAAGCTCCCGGCGGAACAGGTCCGCCGGTATCTGGAAGAGCTCGGAGATTGGGAGCTGTCGAAGGACGAGCGCAGCGTCCACTCGACGTTCCAGTTCGACAACTACTACCAGACCATCTCGTTCGTGAACGCGATCGCCTGGATGGCCAACCGCGAGGACCACCATCCGGATCTCGAGGTGTCGTACAACCGCTGCGTGGTGCACTACTCGACGCACGACGCCGGCGGCCTGACCGACAACGACTTCATCTGTGCAGCGAAGGTGATCGCGCTGCTTTCGTGACCGGCGCCTGCGTGCGGTATCCTCCGCGGCCGTGGAGATCGATCGCATCGCCCCCACCCGGCGCCCGGCCGGTGCGGTACGCGGGTATCAGCGCTGGCGGACGCTCCTGTTCGTGCACTGGCCCGTGCCGGTGGAGGCCCTTCGCGCGCTCGTGCCCGGCGCGCTCGACATCGACACCTTCGAAGGACAGGCCTACGTGGGGTTGGTCCCGTTCGCGATGCAGGGCGTGCGTCCGCGCTGGGCGCCGGAAGCGCTGTCGTTCGACTTCCTCGAGACGAACGTGCGCACCTACGTGCACGTCGGCGGCCGCGACCCGGGCGTGTTCTTCTTTTCCCTCGACGCGGCGTCGCGCATCGCGGTGACGCTGGCCCGCGCCGGCTGGAGCCTGCCGTATTTCTACTCGAAGATGCAGCTCGAGCGCGACGGCGACGAGGTGCGCTATTCACTCGACCGGCGCGCGGGCGATCGGCCGCGCCTCGATGTGCGCTACCAGATAGGCGAGCCGCTCGGTCCGAGCGAGCCGGGCAGCCTGCAATTTTTCCTGGTGGAACGCTACTTCCTGCACGTGGAGCGAAGCGGGGCGATCTGGTCCGGCCAGGTCCACCACACTCCGTACCCGGTGCAGAGCGCCCAGCTACTGTCGCTCGACGAGCAGCTCATTTCCGCCACGGGGCTGTCGGCTCCCGACGACCCGCCCCCGCTCGTCCACTACGCCGAGGGCGTTAACGTCGACATCTACACGCTCGGCCGAAGAACCCGCGTCGGGCAGTGACGCCGATGGGCCACTCGTGGCCCTGACGGCACAGCACACCGAGCGTGCGTTGCAGCGGGTCGACCAGCCACACGTGGGCTACCTCCGCCCGCGCGTAGATCGGCAGCTTGCGCGCACGGTCGGAGGCCTCGGTGCTGGGCGAGAGCACCTCGCATACCCAATCCGGCGCCAGCGTGAAGTGGGCTCGTCGTTGGTCATGACCGGCATCCGCTCGCGCCGCCGGCCGCCAAGATCCGGCAGCAGCACGTCGTCGTCGAAGTGCAGTTCGGGTTCGTCGAGCAGGATCCACCCGCCCGGTCCGCCGCGGCCCCGTTTGAATGGCGGACCCAGCTCTTCACCCAGCGCCGTGGCCGCCGCCGTGTGCCGCTTGGCCGGCCGCGGCGAAAGCGACAGCTCCCCGTCGATGATCTCCGCGATCATGTTCTCGGGCGCAGCCAGCACATCCTCGTACGTGGCGCGACGCTTGGCGGGATCGGCCATCACCAGGAAGATAGCACGCACAGCGATTGGTCGAGGAACACCATGACGAGATCGTCCGGAGCCGGAAAGCGCACTTCGGCGGCAGAGCACGCTGACGTCGAGACCCTGTACGTTACGCCCCACGGCGTCCGGCTGATGGCCGAAGGCACGGAACCTGCTGGGCCAAGCCCGGACGTGGCGCGCCGGTCAGGTCGTGCCGGGACTTCCACGTGGATCCGCCTCGCGCGCCGCGCGCGGGCCCTCTGCTCGTTGCTCCTGATTGCCACACGTCACTCTCGCGGCTTCTGCCGGACAGACTACGCCTCGATCGAGCTCCGCGGAAGGCGCGCCGGCGTGGCATCCGGCCCCCCGCGCGTGGCCCGCGCACGACCACCCTGCCGCCGGTCGGATCCCCGCCCTTGCGAGCGCGCGTTCAGGGCACGTCGAACAGCTCCGCCTGCACGGGCTCGCCGAGCCTTCTGCGGATGACGCGGCTCTTGAACCACGGGGGCCCCCTCGCGGGCGCGAGCGTGGGCGGTTCGGTGGGCTCGCCGAGCCAGCGGAGGTAGCGGCGGATGCCGGCGGCGGTGACGACGAGGGCGCGGAGCTTCATCCTGCCGCCACAGTGCTCGCACCGCTCCACGTCGATTTTGAAGCTGCGGCGTAGCAACTCGCGCCATGGGCGATACCCGCAGCGATGCGTGGGCGGCTTGTCCTTCGTGTTCGCGCACGTGGCGCAGTGCGCGTCGTTGTCGTTCTTGTCGTCGTCGTCGTCGCGCGGCGGCGGCGGAACAATGCGCGCTCTCCATTTGCTGTGTGCAGCGAGCACGCCGCCGTACCTCACCGTATTGAACCGTGGCGGGTGCACGGCCGCCGCGAGTCGCGCGAGCAGGGACAGAGGGTCCATCTCGAGCGCGACTGTTCCACCACTGAACGGCCGCTTAAGGACCAGACGCACGAGATCGTCGCCGGCGAGCTGGACGCGCTCCTGCGAGATCGGCGGCCGCAGGATGTACTTGCAGAGCGCTTCCTTTCCCGCGGCGTCGGTGGCGCTCGCGGTGGTCGAGGCGTGCAGCGACAAACCGCCCAGGGTGGCGCAGAGCGCCTTGGTGTGGACGAGCCTGGCTTCGCCGCGCAGCGTGATGGGATCGCGCCGGCGCAGCGCGGGTCCTGCCGGCACGGTGCCGAGCGTGGAGGCGACGGCGAGCTGGGCGAGCGCGGGCTCGCTCTCGGCGAGCGTCGCGTCCGCGCTGACAACGCTCGCGCCGCTGCCGCTGCCGCTGCCGCCGCTGCTCTCGTCGGCGTCCGCGATCACGCCTTTGCGTCGCAAGAGCGCGAGGATGCGCGCGCGGGCGATCTGCAGCACGTCGGCGACGTCGTCGTTGGTCAGGAAGGGCAGCGGATGGAAGCGGAGCTCGCCGCTCTCGTCCTCGGTGAACACCCCATCGAGACCGATCGAATGGAAATGTGGGTTGAGCCGGAAATCACTCGATACGCGTTGTACAGCGGTGACGGCGCCGCTCCTGCCGCCGTCGATGCCGCGCTCGCGCAGGCGGCGGCGGTACCAGCGGAGCACCGAGTCGACGAAGGCGTGGCAGACCGCGCCGAGCAGCCCGGCGTCGTAGGCGAGCCGCGCCCTGAGCTCGAACGGCAAGGTGAGCACCCACTGCCTGAGCGGCACGCCCGGCGGCAGAACGTGTTCCACAAGGTCCGCAGCGCCGGCCGCCATGCGGCGGCCCAGGCACGGCAACCAGGAGCAGCGAGCAGGGGGCGTTCATCCTACCTACGGGCAACGCCCCGCTCGCGCTGCTACTCGGCCTGCTTGTGCTCGCAATCCGCCGTTCGCGCCGCTAGCCCGGCCGCGCGTTGGCCAGCCGCGCGCAGTCTCGCTCATCTCGATGGGTCGGCGCAGCAACGGAAGCCAAGTCCGACAGCAACTTGCTCCATGGACGGGAAACCGACGCTCTCGGCGCAGCCCAGCGTCTGGTCCCATGCCGTTCCGCTGGAAACGCAACCTTCGCCCGGCACGCTGCACATGTTCTGCCACTCTGCAACGCTGCCGCTCACGTCGTACACGCGATCGAAGGGCCCAGTGGTGCCGCGACACTGACGATCAGCAGTGTCCGTCACGTCGAGGGCGCCTGCACCGTGCTGCTGCACCCAGGTCTGGTCGATGCAGCGGCCGGGTTGGTAGGTGTTGCCGTAGGGGTAGGTCGTCTTTCCCTGCTGGGTGCATGCGTTCATGAATTCGCTCTGCGGGCTCTCGGCAACGGTCTTGACGAAGGTTCCCCACTGCTGCGGGGTCAGCTTCGACTGGTTGTCGATGCGTTCGGAGCCCTTGCCCACCCGGCCGCAAAGCCGCTTGCCTGCCCACTCGCAGTAGGCGAGTGCATCGCAGAAGTCGACGCAGCCGACGGCCTGGTTCGGGCGCATGCTGTTCCAGTCCGCCTCCCGGCAGAAGAACGGCGTGCCCGGCTGGGTGTCGGCGTCAGCGGTCTGCAGCGCGGGCGTGAAGCTGGTGTTCCAGGAGCACGCGCTGGGCTGGCCCGAGGTATCCCCGGCCCTCGCCTTGACGAACGCATCGTACTCGGCGCGCGTCGTCTCGCGGACGTCCATGCAGTACTTCGAGCCGTCGGGAGCCGGCAGCAGCACCATGGCGGGGCCTTCGCCGGACGGGCACTCCGGTCCTGAAGCTACCCCGCCCGCGCCGTCAGCTGTGCTGCCCGGCGCGGGTTCGGGTGAAACGGACGTCTCCTCCTTGCACGCGCCGGCGGTCGCCAGCGTCACGGCCACGATGGCCAGCCAGGGCGGTGCACGTCCGATCCAAGAATGTCCTGTCGGGGATTTCATCACAACACCTCCATCCATGGGTCGCCGAACGTGCGGCTATGCTCGGTTTGGAACCCGCTGCTCGAAGTGAGCCAGCGCACGATGCCCTGGTCCGGATCGACGATCAGCAGGTCGTTCAGACCGTCCCCGTCCATGTCGGACACGCTGTAGACAGCTGTCCGACGGCGTTGGGCTCCGGCGGTCGTGTCCAGGACGTGCTCCGCGCCGCTGCAGTCGGACCAAGTCGTGTTCTTCTCGTACAGCGTGAACGGCCATCCGCTATAGCTTCCGCCGTCGAACATGAACATGTCGGACTGGCCATCGCCGTTCCAGTCTATCCCGCCAATCGGTGCCGAGTCGGGGGTTCCCAGTATACAGCCGCCGGTCACGCTCGCGGAGGACACCGGATTCATCATCATGTTCCACGTGCCGTCCTGCGGATAGAAGACGACGGCGGACAGTCGCGATTTCAGCGAATACCACGACCCATTCCAGCACCATCGAACGTAGCGCTGGCCCGCCACGGGCACCACGCCGGCGACATCCGTGAGGCTGCCGTTCATGTGCGGGATGAAGTTGGTCGAGAACTGTCGCGTGATCATCTGGGATGCGTCCCAGTTCTGCATCGAGCCTACCAGCTTGAACTGCGCCGTCATCGGCTCGTAGACGGCCAGATCCGCCTCGTCGTCGCAGTCGTACTGCCCTGGCAGCGGGACGGCGCCAGAATCTGCGCTGGAGATGGTCACCTTCGTGTAGTTCGACCAGGATAGTTCCTTGAAGTAGTAGGCGCCGTTGGAAGGCCGGTACACGGCCAGTGCGTCGGGGGCCGAGCCGTCGAAATCGAGGCCGGGCTCGGGCGCGTCCTCACGCCACCCGAACTGGGTCACGGTTGGGCTCGAGCAGCTGGTGGTGGGGCACCAGCGCCAGTAGCCAGCATGATCGGTTGGGTCGTCGCGGTTGATGCCGCCGCCGGGCTGGTAGACGGCGAGATTCGTATGCCCGTCGCCTGTGTAGTCCGCCGGGACGGGCGTGTCCCCCAGCCCGCCGAAGGCCACGTCGATGTCCTGTCCGGAGACCTGGCTGTAGCCATTGCCGCTCAGCAGCACGATGAACTCGCCGCTCACACCTAGCGTCTTCGGCGGGATCCAGACCCCGATATCGCGCAGGCCGTCGCCATCGAAGTCCAGCTTGGCGCCCGGCTGCCGCTGGCGCCAGCTGCCGAGACGCGTGCGAAGACCGCTAGTGGTGGGCACCGGGTAGTTGAAGCCATCGTAGATTGCGTTGTAGTTGGCCGTCGTGAACTGCTGTTCCCAGCGCAGGAACTTGCGCACGATCTCGACCTGCGAGTCGCTGATGTTCTTGGGCCGCGCCGCCGTGTTGCTGGTGTAGGCCATGATGTTCTCGCCGTAGTCGGCATTGCCTTGCGGAAAGCTCAGGCCCTTCAAACCCGCGTGGCCGGTCTGGAGGGTCTCGTAGTAGGTTGCGGAGGCCCCGACCCTGCAGGTCATGATGCCGGCCGCGCCGATGCTGCAGTTGTCTGCGTCTCCGGGAGTGGCTCTGGACGGCCTGTTGTTGATCAAGCGGAGGGAACCCTCGTCGGCTTCCGCTTGGCCGAGATCGTCGTAGTACTTGTTCGGATTGGCGGGGCTGGTGCCCCACTTGTAGACCAGGTCCCAACGGTCGGAACGCTTCCAGGGCTGCTGCGTGCTCGGGTCATTGTGGTCGTTGAACTGGAAGGTATGCGCCAGGCCGAGGAAGTGCCCGATCTCGTGGGCGGCGTAGTAGGGGTGGTAGGCGAGAGGCGGCTCGTTCCAGATGCAGCTGCGGCCCTCCGAGGGGAAATTGCAGGTGTTGTCTCCGTACGCCTGCTTGAGCCAGACCGTAATCTCGTTGGGCTCCGCGTAGACGGCGGCGACGGCGCGGAGCCAGTCTGGTTTGCTCTTCTGCTTTCCGGCAAGCCACGCGTCTGTCGGCGCGCCGGGAAACGGTGTTGCTGCGTTCGGATTGTGGGCAAGCTCTGCTTCAACCGAGCTCCAAGAATGCGGGCTGCCCCAAGGTGTCATGTCGTAGAAATCCGGCATCACGTACGACTCGACCGAGCGGATCCAGAACTGCACGCCGGCCGCCTTCCATATCTGGTTCGCGTCCTGGACGTTCAGCAGCAGAGCCTGCGGCATTGTCGCACGCGCTCGGGCTGTCCAGCATGCGGATGAAGCGGACCGGGATGATCCGTTCCGACCCGTTCGCGCTCAGGCTCTGGTGCGTCGTGCGAGTGCTACTCCCGAGCTGGTTAGGCCGGCTGGACGCGTTCCCGCAGCCGCAGGCGGTCAACGCCATCATGGAACTTCCGACTCCCAATCCCGCGACCCACCTCATCATGAAAGCCTGCGCCCCCCCCCCCCCGGAGTTGTCAAGCGCATCTGCCGGGTTTCTGCGAGGGGGAGGGCGACGGAGTCGTCGACCAGGGCTTCGAGCGCGATGGGATCGCCGAGAGGGCGAAGCCGACGCCCGTTGCGCGCGCGCTCTGCGTCACTTGACGGAGCCGAGCGCGTCGCGCTGGCGGCCGCCACCGGCGGACCGCCGTGTCGCCACCCCGCCGCGCGCACGAAATAGCGCGAATCACCGCTCCGCCGTGCCGGCACGCCGCTTGCGCAGGCGCGCGCCGTGTCCGCCGCGTCTGCCGCGTCCGCCGTGTCTGCCGCGTCCGCCGCGCGCGCCAAGCCGACGTACTCGCGCCGCCATCCGGAAGCGACTGCCCTGTACCGCGTGGTGCAGGGCAACCTCCTCACGCTCTACGCCGCCGCCGAGCAGGGCTTCGCCGCGCCGCTTCCCGGCTTCGTCAAGGGCGAGCTCGAGCGCTTCGTCGACTGCGGGATCCTGGCGCGGGGATTTTCCGTGCTCGCGTGCCCCGACTGCCAGAGGCGGAGGGTCGCCGCGTTTTCCTGTAAAGGCCGCTCCTTGTGCCCATCATGCCTGGGCCGGCGCATGGCGGCCGGCGCCGCGGACCTTGTGGAACACGTTCTGCCGCCGGGCGTACCGCTCAGGCAGTGGGTGCTCACGCTGCCGTTTGAGCTCAGGGCGCGGCTCGCCTACGACGGCAAGCTCTGCGGCGCGGTCTGCCACGCCTTCGTCGACTCGGTGCTCCGCTGGTACCGCCGCCGCCTGCGCGAGCGCGGCATCGACGGCGGCAGGAGCGGCGCCGTCACCGCTGTACAACGCGTATCGAGTGATTTCCGGCTCAACCCACATTTCCATTCGATCGGTCTCGATGGGGTGTTCACCGAGGACGAGAGCGGCGAGCTCCGCTTCCATCCGCTGCCCTTCCTGACCAACGACGACGTCGCCGACGTGCTGCAGATCGCCCGCGCGCGCATCCTCGCGCTCTTGCGACGCAAGGGCGTGATCGCGGACGCCGACGAGAGCGGCAGCGGCAGCGGCGGCGGCAGCGGCGCGAGCGTTGTCAGCGCGGACGCGACGCTCGCCGACCAGGAGCCCGCGCTCGCCCAGCTCGCCGTCGCCTCCACGCTCGGCACCGTGCCGGCAGGCCCCGCGCTGCGCCGGCGCGATCCCATCACGCTGCGCGGCGGAGCCGGGCTCCTCCACACCAAGGCGCTGTGCGCCACCCTGGGCGGCTTCTCGTTGCACGCCGCCACCACCGCCAGCGCCACCGACGCCGCGGGAAAGGAAGCGCTCTGCAAGTACATCCTGCGGCCGCCGATCTCCCAGGAGCGCGTGCAGCTCGCTAGTGACGATCTCGTGCGGCTGGTCCTCAAGCGGCCGTTCAGTGATGGAACAGTCGCGCTCGAGATGGACCCTCTGTCCCTGCTGGCGCGACTCGCGGCGGCCGTGCACCCGCCACGGTTCAATACGGTGAGGTACGGCGGCGTCCTCGCTGCACACAGCAAATGGAGAGCGCGCATTGTTCCGCCGCCGCCGCCGCCGGGCGACGACAAGAACGACAACGACAACGACGCGCACTGCGCGACGTGCAGCGCGAAGAAGAAGGGCAAGCCGCCCACGCATCGCTGCGGGTATCGCCCATGGCGCGAGTTGCTCCGCCGCAGCTTCAAAATCGACGTCGAGCAGTGCGAGCACTGTGGCGGCAGGATGAAGCTCCGCGCGCTGGTCGTCACCGCTGCCGGCATCGTGCGCTATTTGAAGTGGCTCGGCGAGCCCACCGAGCCGCCCACGCTCGCGCCCGCGAGGGGGCCGCCCTTCTTCAAGAGCCGCGTCATCCGCCGCCGGCTCGGAGAGCCCGTGCAGGCGGAGCTGTTCGACGCGCCCTGAACGCGCGCTCGCAAGGGCGGGGATCCGACCGGAGGCGGGGTGGTCGTGCGCGGGCGACGCGCGGGAGGCCGGACGCCCCGCCGGCGGGCATTCCGCGGAGCTCGATCGGGGCGTAGACTGTCCGGGCGAGGCCGGGAGAGTGACGTGGGGCAACCAGGAGCAACGAGCAGAGGGCGTTCATCCTACCTACGGGCGGACGCCACGCCGGCGCGCCTTGCGCGGGCTCCATCGAGGCGTAGACCGTCCGGCAGAGGCAGCGAGAGCAACGTGGGGCAACCAGGAGCAACGAGCAGAGGGCGTTCATCGCACCTACGGGCGCCGGACGCGGTGTGCGGCGCGGGCCAGTGTTGCATCGGCGGCGCGTGCGCGCCCTGCTGCAAGACGAAGCTCGACTGCAAGGCCGGACAATGCTGCGTCGCAGGTCGCTGCGACGTGTGTCCGTGCACCACCACCGCCCAGTGCGGCTCCGGCCAGACCTGCTGTAGCTACTGAAGGAGAAATGACGATGGCTTGTCTCTATCGACGTGGGATCCCCCTGCTCGCCGCCGCCGTCGCGCTCGCGGCAGCCGTCGCCTGCAGCGGAGGCGGATCGCCGGCCACGACCGGCACCGGCGGCAGTAGCGCTGCGGGCGGCGCCGCGGCGACCGGCGGCGCCGCGGCGACCGGCGGCAGCAGCGCCAGCGGTGGCACAGGCGCGACCGCGGGCAGCGGCGGAACCTGCTCGCTCACCGTCTGCGGCGGCAAGTGCGTCGACACCCAGACGGACAGCGCGAACTGCGGCGCGTGCGGCACGGCCTGCGCCCAGCCCACCACCTGCCAGGCCGGCGCGTGCAAGCCGGTGCCCGGCGCCTTTGGCGACGCGTGCACCAAGAGCGGCGACTGCACCTCCCAGCTCTGCCTGCAGAGCGGCCACTGCTCGAAGAAATGCGCGAGCGCGAGCGACTGCCCGCCCGCCCCCGAGTGGAGCTGCGCGCCGCTGCCCGGTTACCCGCAGATGTGCCAGTGCACGCCGAGCGGCAAGGAAGTCTGCGACGGCCAGGACAACGACTGCGACGGCCTGGTCGACAACGGCGCCACCTGCTCGCAGACCGGCTACACGTGCCAGAACGGCGCCTGCGCCTGCGCGCCCGGAAATCTCTGCGGCACGACCTGCGTCGACAAGCAGACCGACGTGAACAACTGCGGCGCGTGCGGCAAGAAGTGCGCGACCGGGGCGAGCTGCCAGGGTGGGACGTGTACCTGCCCGAACGGCGGAACGGTGTGCAACGGCGCGTGCGTGGACACGGGCACCGACGTGAACAACTGCGGGACCTGTGGCACGCAGTGCGCGGCGTGCATCGGCGGGACGTGTACGTGTCCGAACAGCACCGTCCTGTGCGGCGCGTCATGCGTCGATCCCAAGACAGACGCAAAGAACTGTGGGACCTGCGGCCACGCGTGCGCAACGGGTGGGTTCTGCACGAACGGTGACTGCGGCAGCGAATGGGCCGGCTGGCGCATGCCGAATCCGGTTGCCGCCAGCTTGCCCAACCCGGCCAGCTACGACACCAGCACGCCGGGGGTTGTCGTGGACAAGGTGACGGGCCTGATGTGGCAGCGCGCCGTCGACCCGAACAGCTACACCTGGGCCCAGGCCAAGACCTACTGCGCGGGCCTCGCCCTCGCCGGCCACAGCGACTGGCGCCTGCCCACCGAAATCGAGCTGTACTCGCTGGTCGACTACACGACCCGCAATCCCGCCATCGACGCAGCGGCGTTCCCGAACACGCCGGCGGACTATTTCTGGTCCTCGTCACCGCTGGCCAGCCAACCGTCCGGCGCGTGGCTCGTCGGCTTCGGCTACGGCAACACGAGCAGCCTCGGCGTGACGACTACGACCCGCGTGCGTTGTGTGCGTTGAGGACGGGATGACCGGGGCCACCAACGTGTACCTGACGCCGCTCGATCACTTCGTGCAGCGCACGCTCGGCTTCGGCGGCTACGTGCGGTACGTGGACGACTTCATCCTGCTCCACCCCGACCCGGCGCGGCTCGAGGCCGCGCGCGAGCGCATCGTCACCTCGAGCAGCACCCGCGCGCGCAGCAACTCAACGCGCACCGGACCGCGGCTCGCGCCGAGGCTCGACACGGACACACGAACGCCCGGGCCGACCGCGAGCGGAGCGGGCTCGTTTTTCGGCCTGCGCCGCTCGCGCGGGCGGCGTCGCGCCTGGCGCCTGCCCTGGCGCTTCGCGCACCGCCTCATCGAACGGATCCTGCGCGCCGGACATCCGGTCGCCGTCGCCCTGGAACGGAGCGAGCCGAGCGGCAACGTCAAGCGCCGCGAGCTTGCCTATCTCCTCGAGCCGATTGCCGGCTCGAGTCTGGAGGAGTCATGAGTCATCGAACGTTGCGTCCATCCGGTCTTCGTCGCGGCTTTCATCTGGCGGCCCTCGCCCTCGGCGCAGCCTCGGTGCTCTGCCTGCCGGCCTCGAACGCCCGGGCCAACGCCCCGCCCGGCCGCTACAGCATTGCGAACGGCACGGTGACCGACACCGCCACGAAGCTCGTGTGGCAGCAGGCCGTGGACCCGGGCACGTACACCTGGGCTGGCGCCAAGAGCTACTGCGCGGGCCTCTCGCTCGCCGGCGGCGGCTGGCGCGTGCCGAGCATGAAGGAGCTGATGACCCTGGTCGATTTCAGCGTCGGGCCCCCCGGGCCGACCATCGACGCAGCGGCGTTCCCGAACACGCCGGCGGACTATTTCTGGTCCTCGTCACCGCTGGCCGGCCAGTCGTCCTACGCGTGGCTCGTCTTCTTCAGCATCGGCGGCACGGGCTACAACGGCGTGACGTATACGCTCCGCGTGCGTTGTGTGCGTTGAGGACGGGTTTATAGCCCGCGAACAACCCGGACGACTGCGCGGAAGTAGCGATTATGTCGTCTGATTCCCGAAGGTTCGGCGCTGCTGCGCAGGCTGCAGGGACTGCTCGATGACCGCCGAGCCGTGCTCGGTTACGCTTTCGGGCGAGCGTTGGAATGCCTGGCCTTGCATGCTGAGCGTGTTCGGCTACGACGACGCGCCGCGCGCATCCTCGCGCTCTTGCGACGCAAGGGCGTGATCGCGGACGCCGACGAGAGTGGCAGCGGCAGCGGCAGCGGCGCGAGCGTTGTCAGCGCGGACGCGACGCTCGCCGACCAGGAGCCCGCGCTCGCCCAGCTCGCCGTCGCCTCCACGCTCGGCACCGTGCCGGCAGGCCCCGCGCTGCGCCGGCGCGATCCCATCACGCTGCGCGGCGGAGCCGAGCTCCTCCACACCAAGGCGCTCTGTGCCACCCTGGGCGGTTTGTCGCTGCACGCCTCGACCACCGCCAGCGCCACCGACGCCGCGGGAAAGGAAGCGCTCTGCAAGTACATCCTGCGGCCGCCGATCTCCCAGGAGCGCGTGCAGCTCGCTAGTGACGATCTCGTGCGTCTGGTCCTCAAGCGGCCGTTCAGTGACGGAACAGTCGTGCTCGAGATGGACCCTCTGTCCCTGCTGGCGCGACTCGCGGCGGCCGTGCATCCCCCGCGTTTCAATACGGTGAGGTACGGCGGGGTCCTCGCTGCACACAGCAAATGGAGAGCGCGCATTGTTCCGCCGCCGCCGCCGCCGGGCGACGACAAGAACGACAACGACAACGACGCGCACTGCGCGACGTGCAGCGCGAAGAAGAAGGGCAAGCCGCCCACGCATCGCTGCGGGTATCGCCCATGGCGCGAGTTGCTCCGCCGCAGCTTCAAAATCAACGTCGAGCAGTGCGAGCACTGTGGCGGCAGGATGAAGCTCCGCGCGCTGGTCGTCACCGCTGCCGGCATCGTGCGCTATTTGAAGTGGCTCGGCGAGCCCACCGAGCCGCCCACGCTCGCGCCCGCGAGGGGGCCGCCCTTCTTCAAGAGCCGCGTCATCCGCCGCCGGCTCGGAGAGCCCGTGCAGGCGGAGCTGTTCGACGCGCCCTGAACGCGCGCTCGCAAGGGCGGGGATCCGACCGGAGGCGGGGTGGTCGTGCGCGGGCGACGCGCGGGAGGCCGGACGCCCCGCCGGCGGGCATTCCGCGGAGCTCGATCGGGGCGTAGACTGTCCGGGCGAGGCCGGGAGAGTGACGTGGGGCAACCAGGAGCAACGAGCAGAGGGCGTTCATCCTACCTACGGGCCGCGCCGCCGCGCCCAGCTTCGTCGCCGCACGCTCGAAGCACGAGCGCTCACGGCGCAGCGTCGGGAGCACCCGCCGCGCCGCTGTCGGCGCCGCCCGCCCCCCCGTCAGCGCACGGCACCGTCTGGAACGCCGCCGAATGGCAGTCCGGCTCGACGAAGTCCGGAGCGCCGGCAATGCACGTGGCAATGCCCTGCACGTAGTCGTGGAAGACCGCCGCAAGGAGCTTCCCCTTCACCGCGTCGAAGTAGTAGCTAGTCCCGAAATCGGCGCCGTCCGCACGAAGCACATGATAGGCGCCGCAAGTGTCAGCAGACTGGAGAGAGCCGACCTTTCCCGGCGGATACACGGAACAGAACGCCGTCACATCGGCAGGCCAGGCCATACAGTCGCCACCCGAAGCGCACCAGTCGGGCACGCTCTCCTGGCATGCGGTCCAGCAAACGAACCCGGGCCCATAGGGGCTGGCGTCGCAGACCGGCCCGGGGGCATCGCTGCCGATCTCGTTCCCGACATCTGCGGGCGCGTCCGTCGCATCCACGCTTCCATCCGCGCCGGAGTCCACCTGCGGAGCGTGCCCGGCGCCTTTCGACGGCTGGCATCCCGACAGGACCGCAGCGACGCAGGCAAGACCGAGGAGCACCGCGAGCATGGGATGCACGCCGCTTCGTTCGCTTTCGCTGGAATGTTCCTTGCGCGTCATGTCGCTCACCAGCTGTCCATGTCGGGTCGCGTGTACTCGTACACCGATGACTGTGCGAGCCAAGGCGACTGGCCCTTGTTCCAGTATTTGTGGTCAAGCGTCGGAGACAGGCCCGATGCCACGTCGACGTAGCCGTCCCCGCGATCGACGGCCCCCACTCCCATGGCGAGACTGTACCCCGGATTCCCCCAGCTCTCCCATCCGTAGCGAGTTCCGTGATCGTACCAGTTGTGCCACATGCTCCCGTCCGTGGTAAGTGCGAAGACTTCGATCCGGTGCGCGCCGCGCGACGCAGCGTCCACTGTAACGACGTTCCCGGTGCTCGGCGGATGACCCCAGTCGTTCCAGCCTTGGATGCCCGCCCCATCGACGTTGCTTGTGTACCCGTGCCAGACGTGCGGTGGGTCCTCGGAATGGGAAACAAAGAACACATCGGCCCAGTAGACCTCCTCCGACGCCGTGGTGGGGCGTGAATCGATGCTGATCCCGGACGGCGCCCCCCAGTCGTCCCAGCCATAGAGCGTGCCGTTCTTCAAGTGCCTGTGGTAGATGCTGCGCGCGCCCGTGGTCACATCCTGACCAACAACCACCACGTCGACGCGGCCCGCACGGTAGGAGAAGGCATCGGGGGAGTACGGGATCGTGGTATTCGACGGCCTACCCCATGCGCTGTCCCAGCCCCCGGAGGTCGGGGGCCACAGATCCATGTGGTAATGCGCGACGTTGCCGACAGTCCCGATTGCGAAGATGTCTTCGTGGCCCCTGCCCCACGCCGCGGCACCCGGCCCCCAGACGTAGTAGCCTCCCGTCTTCAGGGGATAGCCCGACAGGTGTCCCAGATTGTACACGCCTCCCCCGAAATACGGAATCCAGTCCAGGTTGCCGGCCGAGTCCACGAAGTAGTAGTCCTCGTGGTTCGGGTGCGAGATCACGCAGGCGTCGCCACCCACATCGAGATTCCTGTCGTTGCTCCAGAGGGCCGGGACTGTATAGTCGGCGGTCGGACTTTCGCCCACCGTCAGGCTGCCCGGCGTTGTCCCGAAGGAAGGCGGGGCGCATCTGTCCGCTATCTCGCAGTGGCAACCGCCCTGCCAGCCCTTGTGTTCGGGATACATCGGATCGGTGATCGACTCGGCGACCTCGTGTTCGATCACCCCGGTGGCATTGGCGGAATAGGCGGCTTCGATCCAGATGGCGTCATTGTGGCCTCCGGTGCGCGCCGTGTGATCGTGCCTCATGTACCCCGGATCCGGAATCGATGGCGGTAGCGCGATCAGGATGATTGCGTCGTCGGGCGGGTTGAAATGGGCGACCGCAGCGTTGGTCTCGGCAACGAACTGATCACGCGTCGGATAGCCTGCCGGGAGAGGGTCCGTTTCGTCGAACCACTCGACTCCACTGAAGAGATCGCTCGGATTGCCGGCATATTGGCCGGTGCCGTCGTCGTACTGTTCGACGGCTGCCAGCCACCTGGACCCGCCGAGATTCTGGAGAAAGTCCTTCCACTTCGGGATCTCCCCGTCAGGATCGACAGGGGGCGAACCCCAGCCCCACCAGTCGATGTAGATCCTCGGGTGGTGCAAGACGGTCCCCGACGAGTCCATCAACACCATGTCGTTTTGACAGTCACAGTTTCCTCGACCGCAGGCGCAGAAGTACGTCGGATTCGTGGGTTCGGTGAACGTGGACGAAAACGCCGTGGAGTCAGTTCCACCCGGGCAGCAGAAAGTCGAAAATCCATCCGTCCGGTCCTCGCCGGATCTGTCGCACGCTTGCGGGATAACGATGCGCCCCGGCCCGCACTGGATCTTCACGGGCGTCACGCCGCGACAGTTTCCGACGGGATCCCGGATCACCTTGCATTGTGCAAACTTGTCACTGCTGGGGAGGGTCGTACTTCCGGCGTCACCAGTGCCTGCGTCTGCGGCTTGAGCGAGCCCAGTGCGTTCAACGCGGGCGCTGGAATCACGGTTCCCGGCAGAGGAGCACGCGACTATCGAAAAGAGAACGCCGCATCCCAGCAGAATGCCGCCGCCGATCGCGCCGCGGCGAGCACGAAAAGGCACGCGCACAGTCCCGCGCACCAGAGCAGCGCGCGCCGTGCTATCCTGATCGCTGATCGCTGAATCGCTGAATCGCTGAATCGCTGAATCGCTGATCGCCGACGCCTTGCCCGCCATGTCCCGCTCCCTTCCGCGCCCCCAGTCCGGCGCCTGGAATGATGATGCCGGTTTCTCGGTGGAACTACAAAGGAGGATTCCGTCCGGGCGGAAGATAGGTGGGCACATGTGCGCCCGGGAGGCGCGGCGCGTCATCGAGGAAGGCCAGGCGAACCAACCTGCATCCGCAGGGGCAACGCGGTGGCGGCAGGGGGTGGAGCGGCGCGGCGGTGGACAGGCCGGCGAAGCCGAGCCAAGCTGGGGCTGTGGCCTAACAGCTGGAAATGGTTAACATAATTGTCCTTATGCGACGTTGGCAGGCGTAGAGCCCGAGCAGCGCCGCCGCCGCCAGCGGCGCGAACGGCGCGCGGCCGACGCGCGCACACAGCGCGCGCAGCCCGAGCGTCGCGGCGACGGCGATGGTGGGCACGACCGGCAGGGCGAAGCGGTAGAGCCCCATGAAGTCGCCGCCCACCGCCCCCACGTAGGCCCAGAAGACGGCGCAGATGAGCCCCGTCCAGCCGAGCAGCCGCCGCACCGCGTGCCGCGAGGCGCCGCGCTGGCCGAGGCCGGCGAGGGCGAGCGCGGCCATGCCGTAGAGCCAGAAGGTGTCGATGTAGCGCCACAGGTAGTGCAACCCGCGCTGCAGGGTGCCGGCGCCGCCGGAAGACTTGATGTAATAGGTGTTGGGCAGCCACCAGCCGTAGTAGTGGTGGCGCCACAGCACGTGCGGCACCACCAGCGCGAGGTAGATCGCCACCCACAGAAGCTCGTCGCGCCGCGGCACGAACCGCCGCCGCCGGATCATCCCGAGGCAGCGGTGCGCGCACGCGAGCGCGAAGAAGAGGTTCCCCTCGGGGCGGGTGAGCGCGGCGAGGCCGAAGGCGACCGCCGCCCAGCGGCGCAGCGGCGCGGCGAGCGGGTCGTCGGCGGCCGGCGGCGGCCTGGTCGGCTCGCCGGCGTGAAGGGCTGATGCAGTTGCCCCGCGCTCTGCACGTCGCTCGACGGTGCGGCGCGCGAACGCGCGCGCCGCGGGCCCGCCAAGGCCGACTATGAGGCGGCACCAACGTCAACCGTTTCTGTGTTTTTTCTCTAGGCATTTTCGCGTTTGGTTCGTCATTGGGTCGGGAGGAGCCACTCGCACGGGCAGTTCTCCCCCCTCTCCGTCGCTATGGACGGCGTGGAAATCGGGCGCCGGGGCTTGCGGTGGCAGCTACGAGGTGTTGTCGGTCGACTATTCGCGCTCGGTGAGGGCCGGCATGTGTTTGCCATTGTGGCCCGGCGGCGCAGTTTGGGGTTCGAAGAGGAGGCGGGGCGCAGTCTGACGCACACAGGCTGCTCAGTGCGGCGTGAATGACCGTCCTGAGGGCACCGGCCTTGTCGCGCTCACCGACCACCAACTTGACCGCTCTGCTGTCGCGCTTTGCGGCGCTGGTTTCTGGGGGGAAGACCTACTGGATCTTGCTCACCTCCATTGTCTTTGGCGGCCGTGCGCGGTGCCGCCGGAATTTCGCTGCCGCGCGCTCGAGCGCTGCCGCACGGAGTTCGGTGTCCTGTGCAGCCTTGCGCAAACCGCGTGCTCCGGCGCGGGCTGCAAGCTCGGGGTCGTAGATGGTGCCGTCGCGCCACATGGCCCACAGCACTCCCGAGAGGCGGCGCGCCAGTGCAATCACGGCGATGCGCTTGCCCCGGCGCTCGGCGATGGCCAGTGCCCAGCGCTGCAGCGGGTCGGTCCGACCGGGCTGGCGCAGCATGACCCAGGCCGACTGCACCAGCAGCGCGCGCAGGTAGCTGTTGCCGTGCTTGCTGATCGCGCCCAGCCGACGCTTGCCGCCGGTCGTATCTTCGCTAGGCACGAGCCCCAGGTAGGACTCCACCTGGTGGGCGTTGCCAAACCGGCCGGCTTCGTCGATCACCGAGACGAACTGCGCCGCAACGATCAGACCGACACCCGGCACGGTGCCGAGCTGGGAGACAATGGGCTCGCGTGCGCAGAGCTCTTGCAGTTGCTGCTCGACGGCAGCGAGCTGTTGCTGAAGCGGACCCAGCACAGCCAGCAGAGGGTCGATGGCTGCCTGGACCTTCTCGTCGAGCGCCGGCGGCCGTGCATCCCCCGCGTTTCAATACGGTGAGGTACGGCGGGGTCCTCGCTGCACACAGCAAATGGAGAGCGCGCATTGTTCCGCCGCCGCCGCCGCCGGGCGACGACAAGAACGACAACGACAACGACGCGCACTGCGCGACGTGCAGCGCGAAGAAGAAGGGCAAGCCGCCCACGCATCGCTGCGGGTATCGCCCATGGCGCGAGTTGCTCCGCCGCAGCTTCAAAATCGACGTCGAGCAGTGCGAGCACTGTGGCGGCAGGATGAAGCTCCGCGCGCTGGTCGTCACCGCTGCCGGCATCGTGCGCTATTTGAAGTGGCTCGGCGAGCCCACCGAGCCGCCCACGCTCGCGCCCGCGAGGGGGCCGCCCTTCTTCAAGAGCCGCGTCATCCGCCGCCGGCTCGGAGAGCCCGTGCAGGCGGAGCTGTTCGACGCGCCCTGAACGCGCGCTCGCAAGGGCGGGGATCCGACCGGAGGCGGGGTGGTCGTGCGCGGGCGACGCGCGGGAGGCCGGACGCCCCGCCGGCGGGCATTCCGCGGAGCTCGATCGGGGCGTAGACTGTCCGGGCGAGGCCGGGAGAGTGACGTGGGGCAACCAGGAGCAACGAGCAGAGGGCGTTCATCCTACCTACCGGCCGCGCGTTGGCCAGCCGCGCGCAGTCTCGCTCATCTCGATGGGTCGGCGCAGCAACGGAAGCCAAGTCCGACAGCAACTTGCTCCATGGACGGGAAACCGACGCTCTCGGCGCAGCCCAGCGTCTGGTCCCATGCCGTTCCGCTGGAAACGCAACCTTCGCCCGGCACGCTGCACATGTTCTGCCACTCTGCAACGCTGCCGCTCACGTCGTACACGCGATCGAAGGGCCCAGTGGTGCCGCGACACTGACGATCAGCAGTGTCCGTCACGTCGAGGGCGCCTGCACCGTGCTGCTGCACCCAGGTCTGGTCGATGCAGCGGCCGGGTTGGTAGGTGTTGCCGTAGGGGTAGGTCGTCTTTCCCTGCTGGGTGCATGCGTTCATGAATTCGCTCTGCGGGCTCTCGGCAACGGTCTTGACGAAGGTTCCCCACTGCTGCGGGGTCAGCTTCGACTGGTTGTCGATGCGTTCGGAGCCCTTGCCCACCCGGCCGCAAAGCCGCTTGCCTGCCCACTCGCAGTAGGCGAGTGCATCGCAGAAGTCGACGCAGCCGACGGCCTGGTTCGGGCGCATGCTGTTCCAGTCCGCCTCCCGGCAGAAGAACGGCGTGCCCGGCTGGGTGTCGGCGTCAGCGGTCTGCAGCGCGGGCGTGAAGCTGGTGTTCCAGGAGCACGCGCTGGGCTGGCCCGAGGTATCCCCGGCCCTCGCCTTGACGAACGCATCGTACTCGGCGCGCGTCGTCTCGCGGACGTCCATGCAGTACTTCGAGCCGTCGGGAGCCGGCAGCAGCACCATGGCGGGGCCTTCGCCGGACGGGCACTCCGGTCCTGAAGCTACCCCGCCCGCGCCGTCAGCTGTGCTGCCCGGCGCGGGTTCGGGTGAAACGGACGTCTCCTCCTTGCACGCGCCGGCGGTCGCCAGCGTCACGGCCACGATGGCCAGCCAGGGCGGTGCACGTCCGATCCAAGAATGTCCTGTCGGGGATTTCATCACAACACCTCCATCCATGGGTCGCCGAACGTGCGGCTATGCTCGGTTTGGAACCCGCTGCTCGAAGTGAGCCAGCGCACGATGCCCTGGTCCGGATCGACGATCAGCAGGTCGTTCAGACCGTCCCCGTCCATGTCGGACACGCTGTAGACAGCTGTCCGACGGCGTTGGGCTCCGGCGGTCGTGTCCAGGACGTGCTCCGCGCCGCTGCAGTCGGACCAAGTCGTGTTCTTCTCGTACAGCGTGAACGGCCATCCGCTATAGCTTCCGCCGTCGAACATGAACATGTCGGACTGGCCATCGCCGTTCCAGTCTATCCCGCCAATCGGTGCCGAGTCGGGGGTTCCCAGTATACAGCCGCCGGTCACGCTCGCGGAGGACACCGGATTCATCATCATGTTCCACGTGCCGTCCTGCGGATAGAAGACGACGGCGGACAGTCGCGATTTCAGCGAATACCACGACCCATTCCAGCACCATCGAACGTAGCGCTGGCCCGCCACGGGCACCACGCCGGCGACATCCGTGAGGCTGCCGTTCATGTGCGGGATGAAGTTGGTCGAGAACTGTCGCGTGATCATCTGGGATGCGTCCCAGTTCTGCATCGAGCCTACCAGCTTGAACTGCGCCGTCATCGGCTCGTAGACGGCCAGATCCGCCTCGTCGTCGCAGTCGTACTGCCCTGGCAGCGGGACGGCGCCAGAATCTGCGCTGGAGATGGTCACCTTCGTGTAGTTCGACCAGGATAGTTCCTTGAAGTAGTAGGCGCCGTTGGAAGGCCGGTACACGGCCAGTGCGTCGGGGGCCGAGCCGTCGAAATCGAGGCCGGGCTCGGGCGCGTCCTCACGCCACCCGAACTGGGTCACGGTTGGGCTCGAGCAGCTGGTGGTGGGGCACCAGCGCCAGTAGCCAGCATGATCGGTTGGGTCGTCGCGGTTGATGCCGCCGCCGGGCTGGTAGACGGCGAGATCTGTATGCCCGTCGCCTGTGTAGTCCGCCGGGACGGGCGTGTCCCCCAGCCCGCCGAAGGCCACGTCGATGTCCTGTCCGGAGACCTGGCTGTAGCCATTGCCGCTCAGCAGCACGATGAACTCGCCGCTCACACCCAGCGTCTTCGGCGGGATCCAGACCCCGATATCGCGCAGGCCGTCGCCATCGAAGTCCAGCTTGGCGCCCGGCTGCCGCTGGCGCCAGCTGCCGAGACGCGTGCGAAGACCGCCAGTGGTGGGCACCGGGTAGTTGAAGCCATCGTAGATTGCGTTGTAGTTGGCCGTCGTGAACTGCTGTTCCCAGCGCAGGAACTTGCGCACGATCTCGACCTGCGAGTCGCTGATGTTCTTGGGCCGCGCCGCCGTGTTGCTGGTGTAGGCCATGATGTTCTCGCCGTAGTCGGCATTGCCTTGCGGAAAGCTCAGGCCCTTCAAACCCGCGTGGCCGGTCTGGAGGGTCTCGTAGTAGGTTGCGGAGGCCCCGACCCTGCAGGTCATGATGCCGGCCGCGCCGATGCTGCAGTTGTCTGCGTCTCCGGGAGTGGCTCTGGACGGCCTGTTGTTGATCAAGCGGAGGGAACCCTCGTCGGCTTCCGCTTGGCCGAGATCGTCGTAGTACTTGTTCGGATTGGCGGGGCTGGTGCCCCACTTGTAGACCAGGTCCCAACGGTCGGAACGCTTCCAGGGCTGCTGCGTGCTCGGGTCATTGTGGTCGTTGAACTGGAAGGTATGCGCCAGGCCGAGGAAGTGCCCGATCTCGTGGGCGGCGTAGTAGGGGTGGTAGGCGAGAGGCGGCTCGTTCCAGATGCAGCTGCGGCCCTCCGAGGGGAAATTGCAGGTGTTGTCTCCGTACGCCTGCTTGAGCCAGACCGTAATCTCGTTGGGCTCCGCGTAGACGGCGGCGACGGCGCGGAGCCAGTCTGGTTTGCTCTTCTGCTTTCCGGCAAGCCACGCGTCTGTCGGCGCGCCGGGAAACGGTGTTGCTGCGTTCGGATTGTGGGCAAGCTCTGCTTCAACCGAGCTCCAAGAATGCGGGCTGCCCCAAGGTGTCATGTCGTAGAAATCCGGCATCACGTACGACTCGACCGAGCGGATCCAGAACTGCACGCCGGCCGCCTTCCATATCTGGTTCGCGTCCTGGACGTTCAGCAGCAGAGCCTGCGGCATTGTCGCACGCGCTCGGGCTGTCCAGCATGCGGATGAAGCGGACCGGGATGATCCGTTCCGACCCGTTCGCGCTCAGGCTCTGGTGCGTCGTGCGAGTGCTACTCCCGAGCTGGTTAGGCCGGCTGGACGCGTTCCCGCAGCCGCAGGCGGTCAACGCCATCATGGAACTTCCGACTCCCAATCCCGCGACCCACCTCATCATGAAAGCCTGCGCCCCCCCCCCCCCGGAGTTGTCAAGCGCATCTGCCGGGTTTCTGCGAGGGGGAGGGCGACGGAGTCGTCGACCAGGGCTTCGAGCGCGATGGGATCGCCGAGAGGGCGAAGCCGACGCCCGTTGCGCGCGCGCTCTGCGTCACTTGACGGAGCCGAGCGCGTCGCGCTGGCGGCCGCCACCGGCGGACCGCCGTGTCGCCACCCCGCCGCGCGCACGAAATAGCGCTAATCACCGCTCCGCCGTGCCGGCACGCCGCTTGCGCAGGCGCGCGGTGTGTCTGCCGCGTCCGCCGCGTCTGCCGCGTTCGCCGCGTCTGCCGCGTCCGCCGCCCGGGTCCTTCGCCCGGACGAATCGCCGGACGGTTCGACCTACGACCTGCGCAAGGCGCGCTGCGCGGCGATCTGGAATTCGGAGCGGCAGGTGTTCGAGGGGACCTTCCAGAGCGCTGCCAGCGTGAGCACCGTCCCACCGCCCGGCGCGGTGCCGCCGGTGCTCTCCGACTGGGAAACTGCCGTGCTCACTCTTTCGACCGACTACGGCGTCACCCTACAATTACCCCTGGATCTCCCCGTCGCCGATCCCCCGCCGAACTGCGCACAGCCTCCGGTCTTCCACTTCCAGTCCAGCGAACCCCCGATCTTCTTCCTCCTCATGGATCTCAGCCGGAGCGCGCTCGCACCGTTGCCGCACCCCGATCCTGCGGACCGTGCCGACTACGAAAAGGCCGCCGCACGGCTCGCCGTGGACCTCGCTGACGTCCGGCAGGCGCGGCTCGGGGTGGTCACGCTGCGCGGCCAGCTATCGTCAGTGGATCCCGTGCCGCACGCGGAGATTTCACTGGTCGGCGATGCGACGCTGCGGACCGGGGCGGAAGTGCAGGCACTGAAGACCGATCTAACAGCCGTCGAACCGCAAGGCCGGAGCGCCGTCGGCGATGCGCTGACCGCTACCGCGGATCTTCTTGAAACCGAAGAGGGCAGCACCCGGACGATCCTGCTCCTGTCCGACGGAGAGCAGAGCCGCGACATGGGCGCGAGCCCCGGCGACGTCGCTCCACCGCTCCACGACCTCGAGTCACCCATTCGCGTTGCTCCCGTGGTTGCCGGATCCATGGCCGACCACGTCCTGATGGCCGGCGTCGCGGGCTCGACCTACGCGCCCATCGCGCCGGCGCCGCAAGGCGACGAGGTCGTCACAGAGACCGCGCAGACGCTCTCGGAAGTCCTGGGAGACACGTCCGTTATCCCGTCGCAGCCGGGCTCCACCGGCGGCGGACTGGCGCCGATTGCCCTCGGTTACCCCATCAATGTGGACCAGGGCGCGCGGCGGCTGACGGTCGTGGTGTCCCGCGGTATGGGCGCGAGCGACAACTGGAACGTGGACGTTGAAGTGGCGCCTCGCGGCGGCACTTTGCCGCCCGACGCCGTCGTGCTTCGCGATCCCTTGTACACGCTGGTCGACATCCCGAACCCCCAACCTGGCGCCTGGACCGTGTCCGTCGATTCGTCGGCGGGGAGCGTGCCGTTCAATATCGAAGCGACGCTGTCGGGTGCATCCACCTGCCTCGCCGGCGCCACGCACGACCGCCGGGGGATCCACGTTTCGATCGCCGCCCGCCAGTCAACGGACATCGAGGGCGTCCTGTTCAACGGCTCGCTGGTCGAGCCCGACGGGACCGTGCGGCCACTTGCCTTCTCGGCTTCAGCGGACGCGATGGTCCAGGCCACGGTACCAGACGACAATCTCGCGGGCCGGGGCTTCTACGACATCTGGACCAGCTGCGATGCGACGGAGGACTCGTTCCTGGACCCCGGCGAGGACAATCCACCGCGCTCCGGACCTGCGCCACGGATTGCGCCGGTGCCCTTCCAGCGGGAGATCCGGACCACGGTCTTCATCGATTTGCCGGACCAGCCTCGATTGCCGCCCGGCGGAGACTGCGACCACGACGGCATCCCCGATTCGGTCGAGGGCACGGTGGATACCGACGGCGACGGAGTTCCGGATTGCTGCGACGAGGACGCGGACGGTGACGATTTGCCCGACGCCGTCGAAGGCACCGTGGACACGGATGCAGACGGCATTCCGGACTACCTCGACACCGATTCCGACAACGACGGGATCCCCGACGGCGTGGACGCCCACCCGCTCGAGCCCGCGGCGATCGTCTGCGCCGCGCTCGGCGACGCTACTCCAGCCGCCAGGCTCGATCGGGATACTTTCACCTTTCATGTGCACTCGGGCGACGTGCTGCACGTGGCGCTCGAGGCTGCCGCGGGTTCGAATGCCACAGGGCGCGCGACACTGGAGGTCCGGGGGCCCGCGACACCGCGTGTGGCGCGAAGCACAGCGACGCTGCCAACTTCTGTTACGTCCGCGGCCACCAAGGACGGACAATTCACAGTCACCGTCGGCGAGCAGCCACGCAAGAAGCCGGGCACGGCGTTTCACGGGCCCTATTGCATCGCAGTGGAGCGCCTGGGAACGCCCGTGACGATCACGGCGACGCCCTCTGTGGAGTGATGCGCGTGCGTCACCCAGCAACCCTCGCCATTGCGCTCAGCGCGTTGACAGCGTGCGGTGGGGTCACGCAGGCGCAGCGCTTGTCCGACGCAGGGGCGGACGTTGGAGGGAGCGCGTCCTGGGACGCGGGCCCTGATGTTCCCGCCGAGACGAGCGCAGCCGACGCCGAAGCCGGCTCGGCCGACGCTGCTATGCCATGCACGCACGAGTCGGACTGCCCGACGGGCGTGCCCGCCAAGTGCGGCGCGACGTGCCAGGAGGGCAAGTGCGTGTTTCCTCCGGCGGGCGTGATATGCAGCTGTCCGCTGGGAACCGGCGAGGATGCGGGAGCGAGAGGCGGGGCTTGCGACGGGCAGGGGGGCTGTGTGGTCTGTCAATGGGGAGCGTTGTTCCAAGGCACCTGCACCGACGACAGCACCTGCTGCGTGTGGTACGATCCGAACAGCACCAACTATAACGCAACGCACCCCTACGACTACGGCATGTGCGGGGCCAATCACCAGTGCAAGATGTGCATGGACCCGGGCCATTACTGCGACCAGGAGCACCAGTGTTGCACCGGCAAGTGCACTTCGAATGGCTGTACCTGAAGATTCCGCGTGCGGTCCTCGCCTGCGGGACCCGTCGCGCGCGCGCAGCCCGGCGTGCGCTGTCTTGACGCGACGCGACGGCCGGGCGAGCACGTGCAGGAGGGACCCCGCCCGCCCGCAGCGCCAGCGAGGACGGACGGGCGGCACACTGTCGCGCTACACGGGGGAGCAACCCTTGCGGCGCTGCACCGGCTTCAGGCCGTCGCGCACGTCCGGCAGCGCGCGGCTCGTGATGACGCTGAGCGCGTAGTTCAAGTAGCGGCTCTGCGCGATCTCGTGCAGCGGCAGATCGAGCTCGCGACCGTCGCCCGCGCCCCCGCCGCCCTTGCCCCCGCGCGGCGGCTGCTTCGATCCGCCGCGCCCGCCCGCACCGCCGCGCTTCGACGGCTTCGGGCTGCCTCGCTTCGAGGGCTTCGAGCTCGTCTTCTGTCGTGTGGCCAATGCTCCTCCGCGCCGGGGCGTCCACCTCGGCCCCGGGGCGGCTCCGGCGGGCGGGCATGGGCGCCCGAAACGCCTATTCCGCTAGCGCTTCTTGCATCCGGAAGTCAACAAATGATCAGTGTTTCCGGACGGGGACCTGGAAGGCACCCGGTCGAACCGGAGCGCCCGCGCCCGCGTCTGGAGTCCGGAAGCCTCGCGCTCGAGATTGGCGTACGGAAGAGTCCCGCGGTTCCGCGCTGGAGCGAGGGAGAACCCAGCAACCGACGCGCGCAGGCAACCGATAGGCGGCGGTCAGGTGGTTCAGCGACTGGCCAGGAGTAGACTTTGACCTCGATGACGCTGGCAGAGGACATGCCGCTCCCGAGAGAGGCGCGCGACGAGCGCGTCGTCCTCTACAACGTGCCATGGGAGCGGTACGTCGCGCTGCAGGCCGCACTCGAGGATGTCACCCACGCCCGGATCAACTATCTGGAAGGGACCCTCGAGATCATGAGCCCGTCGGACAGGCACGAGGCAGAAAAGAAGAACCTTGCGCGCCTGCTGGAGGCCTACGCCGACTTGACGGGCATGCCACTCGAAGGGCGCGGGTCGAGGACGTTCCGGTCGAAGGCGGTCGAGCGCGGGGCGGAGCCGGACGAATGCTACTTCGTCGGCAGGGTCGGCAAGATCCCCGACCTCGTCATCGAGGTGATCGTTGCCTCGGGCGGCATCGACAAGCTGGAGCTGTATCGCGGCCTGCGGGTGCCGGAGGTGTGGCTCTACAAGCGCGGCAAGCTCGGCGTCTATCTGCTCGGCAAGAACGGCTACTCGCTCTCGCCGGCGAGCAGCGTCTTCCCCAACCTCGACTTGAAGATGCTGGTCCGGCTGGTCCAGCTGGACAGCCAGACAGAGGCCGTGAAGGCGCTCAAGCTTGCCGTTTCGGCCTGACGCGCTCCCTGCACCAGGCGAAGGCGCGGGCGCCGCTCGGAGGTCTCTCTAGCGGGCCTTGCGCGCGGTCTTCTTCTTCGCCGGCTTCGCCTTGGCCGCGCGCTTCTTCGCCGCCGGCTTGCCGTTTCCGTTGCGATTGCGCGGTGGCTTGCGCCCGACGTTCTCGGCCTTGAAGGCGCTCGGGCACGGATCGCTGACGGGGCAGGCGGCGCAGGCGGGGGCGCGGGCGGTGCAGATGCGGCGGCCGTGGAAGATCAGCGTGTGCGACAGGATGTCCCACTGCTCGCGCGGGAACAGCTTCATCAAGTCGCGCTCGATGTCCTCGGGCTTGTCGTGCTTGGTCCAGCCCAGGCGCTGGGTGATGCGCTGCACGTGCGTGTCCACCACCACGCCCTCCGGCGCGCCGAACGCCACGCCCAGCACCACGTTGGCCGTCTCGCGCCCCACGCCCGGCAGCTTCACCAGCTCGTCGAGCTTCTGCGGCACCTTGCCGCCGTGATTGTCGACCAGCCCTTTCGACAGCCCGATGATGTTCTTGGCCTTCTGGCGGAACATGCCGATGCTGGCCAGAGCCTTTTCCACCTGCGCGGGCGGCGCCTTCGCGAGGGACTGGGCATCGGGCCAGCGCTTGAACAGATCCGGCGTGATGCGGTTCACCGCCACGTCGGTGCTCTGCGCGCTCAGCACCGTGGCCACGATCAGCTCGAAGGGGCTCCGGTGATCGAGCTCGCAGTGCGCGTCGGGGTGCGCCTTCCGGAGGGCCTGGAAGGTAGCCGGCGCCGCGGCGACGGCGCGCGATCTAGCCATCTTCGCCGTTGCTGCCGTCGTCGTCGCTGTCGCCCTCCGGCGCTTCGGGCTCCGCGTCGTCATCGGCGGGCGGCGCCAGGCTGCTGCCTTCTTCGTCGTCGTCGAGCTCGTCCGTGCGGCTCTCGCCCACCGCTTCAAAGCCGACCACCCGCTCGTCCTCGCCGACGTTCATCACGCGGACGCCCTGCGCGTTGCGCCCCGTCTCGCGGATTTCCTCGATCTGCGTGCGGATGGTCTGGCCGCGGGCGGCGATCAGCATCACCTCGTCCTCGGGCTTGACCAGCGAGATGCCGACGACAGGTCCGTTCCGCTCGCTCGCGTCGATCAGGATGATGCCCTTGCCGCCGCGGTTCTGCTGGCGGAACTCCTCCAGCTTGGTGCGCTTGCCGTAGCCGCGCTCGCAGATCGCTAGCACCTGGTCGCGCTCCGGCTCGGTGGTGGCCAGGCCCACGACCATGTCGTCGTCGTCGAGCTCGATGGCCTTCACGCCGCCGGTGTTGCGCCCCATGGCGCGCACCTGGCTCTCGTCGAAGCGGATGCTCTTGCCCTTCTTGGTGGCGATCAGGAACTCGCGCGTGCCGTCGGTCACCGTCGCGGTGAGCAGCTGGTCGTCGTCGGCGACCTTCACGCCGATGATGCCGGTCTGCCGGTAGTTCTGGTAGTCGAGGATGCTCGTCTTCTTGATCTGTCCGCGGCGCGTGAGCGTCGTCACGTAGACGTCTTCCACGAAGCCGGGCACCGGCGTGATGGCCTGGATCCGCTCGTCCTCCTCCATGCCGATGAAGTTGACAATGGCCCGTCCCTTGGCCGAGCGCGCCGCTCACGTCGGCGTCGAGTACGTCGAGTACGTGCTCCGCCACAAGCGTCGCCTCGACCCGGGCTACACCCCGCTCGAGCTCGGCAATCCCGCGCTCGACGGCATCACGCTGCGCGAGCCCGATCTCGGCATCTACGCACCAAGCGCGTCGTCTTCGTCCCCGCTCCCCGCATGCTCAACGAGCTGCACGGTGCGGAGTTGCACGGGCGGCTCGACCGCGTGCTGCGCAAGTACGTCAAGGCCGACCTGCTCGTCATCGACGACTTCGCCTGCCTGGAGATGGACGGTGCGCAGGCGAAGCTCGCGTTCCAGGTCATCAGCGAGCGTTACGACTACCGACGCGCGACAGCGATCACCACCAACCGGCCTTTCAAGGAGTGGCCCAAGGTGTTCCCCGACGCGCTCAACGCACAGGTCATCGCCGAGCGACTGACCGAGCGCTGCGAGCACTTCGTGCTCAACGGAAAGGGCTACCGCATCCAGAAGCGCTGAAGCCGCATCCGTCCTCGACTCCGGCGAGATCACCCAGCCCGGACTTGTAGCTGCCGGACCGGCGGCGCCGCACCCGTGCGATCACGTCCACCGGGGTGGGTCCCCGGGGCCCGGTGATACCGGTGGAAGTGGGACCGAACCAGACCGGTGGCTACACCCATGGTGTCAGTTGCTACGCCGCAGCTTCAAAATCGACGTTGAGCACTGCGAGCACTGCGGCGGCAGGATGAAGCTCCGCGCGCTGGTCGTCACCGCTGCCGGCATCCGCCGCTACCTCCGCTGGCTCGGCGAGCCCACCGAGCCGCCCGTGCTCGCTCCCGCTCGCGACCCGCCCTTCTTCCTCAGCCGCGTCATCCGCCGCCGGCTCGGCGAGCCCGTGCAGGCGGAGCTGTTCGACGCGCCCTGAACGCGCGCTCGCAAGGGCGGGGATCCGACCGGAGGCGGGGTGGTCGTGCGCGTGGGCCGCTCGTTATCGGCGCGGTGAATCCCTGCCCGTGCGGCTACAGATCGTGGGGACACGCGTCGGTGGTCGGGCGGGCGGCGGAAACGCTGGAAAGAAAACGGGCGGCCCCTGAATTTCCTCGTCATAGCCGACACAGCCCCGGCGGAGTCGCCAGCGCGCCATCTGCGAGCGCCCTCACCCGATCCACGTGCGGCGCGCCGTGATCTCGCGTGACGAACGTGTACCCGCCCGGATCGACCAACGGCGAGCCTACCAAGGTGCCAGCGCGAAGTACGCATTCGGCAACGGTCGGCGTCGCGTTGCTCTCCCACGGCCGGGCCGAATAGCGGACGACGACGTAGCGCGGCGTGTGGCTCGACGCGCGCGTGAAAAGCACGTTTCCATCGTGGTCGATGTCGAGGTAGTACGCGTCGTAGCCATCGCGCCGCCACTTTGCGACAGGCATCGCGACACCCAGGTGCGGGTCGATTCGCACAAGCCGCATCAAGTCGTCCCCATGACCCGCGGCGTGCGGCTCGTCGTCGAGCACCCAGAGCAGGTGAAGATAGCTGTTGGCGAGCCCCTTTCCGTCCGCCGCGCCCAGGCTCGTGATCCGGTAGTCCGCACGCTTGCCGTCCACAACCTGGGCTGGATAGGTGCCGACTGGAGTCTCCGTATGGATCCAGATTCGACCCTCTAGGCCCGTGCTGCAGCAACCGTTGCTGCAAGCTGACGCCGGATTGATCTGTCCGCTCTGCTCCCAGCGCTTCGCGTCCGCTTTATAGTCCCAGTGGACGGTGATCTTGCGCCCGTCGTAGTCAAGCACGGCCCAAGACCCATGCCCCCATCCAGTAGTGACCGGGAGCCAGGGATTTTGCGCGTCGGGATGGTCGGATGGTGCCGTGTCCAGGAGCGCGTCATTGACCAGCGCGGGGTTGGAGCAATAAAGACCAATGCTGGGGTCATCCTGACAGAAGCGGATGTCTGTCTTTACGCCGTCCACAGTGATCGCCGACACGGAAGGCGTGATGTCGAGCCCCGCTTCGAGTACCCGAGAGCCAGCTCCGCGATGGCGTTGCAGTTCGATTGATCCTGCTGCCACGCGATCGGGCAGTTGTCGTCGGCGTCGTCGACCTGATCCTGATCCCAGTCGTTGTTGGAGGCGTTGAGGAACGTTCCGGTCTGGGTGTCGCCGTACACGGGATTCTTCGGGCCAACGTCTGTCTCGTAGGCGTCCCAGCTGGCGGCATAGAGCGACTCGCTCGGATCGCAAGCAGTCGCGCCGAGGCCGGTAGCGCCTGAGTTATAGTCACCGGCCACGAGCGGCTGCCCGTCTGGGAGGCCGGGAATGCTCGATGCGCCGGAGGTCTCGGGAACGCCGCTGGCGTTCAAGATGATGGGCCCCCCTGAATCGCCGGTGTTCGGGCAACCGTCGCCGCTGTGGAGCGGCTCGACGTTCATGATTGACTTGTCGACGCTCCAGGGCGTCAGCTTTTCGGGTCGCAGGTGGTGCGACCATTGGGAAGCCCGGCAGAAAACCTTGTGAAGGTAGCGTAGGCGATCTCCCGTGCGGCGGGAGGGGCGGGTTTCTTTTCGGAAGTACCACCGACCAGCACGCGCGTGTGGTCCGGTCTCATCGCGGAGAACGGATCAAAATCGTAGCGATTGTTGTACGGCTCGTCCTGGCCAAAGCCCGCGATGTACTTGGCAGGCGCGATGGCATCAACGCCCGCCAACCGAGAGTCGTCGAGGGGTACCGCCAGATGCATCAACGCGACGTTGAACGGCGTGAACAGACCGTAGTAGTCCTCTGGGCCACCGCAACTTCCGAAACACTGGTCGAGGTTGACCTGGTAGCCACGCGGATGGATGCGGATCGCGTCCACTGGAATGGCGAGCGAGTGGTGATCGTCGTCTTGAAGAGTACGACCGAACTGTGCGAACTCGACGCGGATTGCGGACGGCAGGTAGCCGATGACACTGCGAAAGTCCGCCGTGTGTGGCGGATCGAGGTGGAACTCGTACGTCGCGGGCTGGCGGTACCTGAACGTTCCGCATCCCTGTGCGTAGTTTTCAAGGCAGTGCGCCGCGGTCAGCACGACGCTAGGCGAGATCAAGGTCCCGGAGCAGATGCCCGTGGGGGTATCGACCCGCGCGATCCAGCGAAAACTCCCATCGGTATCTACCTGGCCCTGCGTGATCGCGCTCGACGTGGCACGCCTATCGGGATCCGGACGGCCCGCGCTGGAGCAGGCGCTGGCTGCGACCAGGCACAGCAGCAGGACCAGAAGGAGGTGGAGCCGGCTGCGGGTGGATCGTGTCATGCTCTGGCTCCTCTTCTGCTAGCTCAGGGGGCCCGCGCGCAACGGGCCCCAATCGGTGTCGTGTTGGCCTTCAACGTGCGCGGGGCCGACTCGACCGCATTGGCGGAGTCCATGGCACTGCCCCCGTGGTAGGTATTCGCAGCCCCCTCGCCCCAGTTCGTGCAGTCGTCGCACGGCATCTGGTACTCGCCCTCCGCCGTCACATCGAGTACCAGCTCCGCGGCATTTCCCGCCAGATCCGCCTGCCGCCAGCGGCCATCGCCGAGCGGCGAGCGCGAGCCTACGGGCGCTAGCGCCACGCCGCCGTAGACGGCGTGCTGGGCGTCCACGAGCTTCGAAGTCGGTGGGACAGACCACGGGTACACGCGCTGCTCGCTGCCGCCCGAAGCCGCGAAGCCCCACTCCCCCTCCGTGGGAAGGAAGCCGCCGTCCCACGCGCAGAACGCAATGATCTCGGCATAGTAGAAGGCACAGAGCGTGGGCATGGTGTCCTGCAGGCCCCCGTCCGGCAGCGTCCCGGCGTCCCACATTGCGATTGTGCTTTCGCAGCCGGCTCCCTGGGACGTGTCTTCCCACAGTTCGGAGTCGAGGTTCCTGTCCCACTCCGTACACGCCGTATTCGGATTCTTCCCCGCTCCCTCCGGGGGCGGGTTCTGCTGCGTGGACCAGCCGTGCTCCAGGAACGCGCGGAAGCGCCCGACCGTGATCTCGTACGTGTCGAGCCGGAACGGCTTGACCGTCGCTGGATACGCCTTGCTGAGGTGGTCGACGCCGTCGTAGTCGCGGAAGAACGTGCCCCCGGGAACGAGCTTGCTGGCGCAGCAGTCCTGGTCGTGATTGGGCCCGCACGAGTGCCACGACGGATTCCACGCCGGGTTGCAGCTCGCGGGCACTGGGTCGGCACCGGGAACGCTCTTGTTCGAGCCGATGACGCATTTCGCGCCGCTGCCCGCGTCTGGGGGCGTGGAGGAGGTGGAACTGCCGCACGCCGCCACCAGCACGCCCATCAAAACCGGAGTTGGTAACGCACGAATTAAGGCGAGGAAATCCAACCCCATTCCCGAAGTGTACGCCGACGGTCGATGGCCGGACAGTGGAGTGGCACGGAACAGCCTGGAGAGGCTCGCCGCAGCGCGTAACCACCGGGAATCAGACTACATAATATCCAGACTGCGAAGTCGTCCCCGGGCCTATGCTGAGGAGCTCGTCGAAAGTCGTCATGCGCCACCCCTAGCCCCGACGTCCGCGGCTGGGAACGGAAATGTGCGCAGGGCCGTCGGCGCGCTTTCGCTGGCGCGATTGCCAATTGCGCGGCGGCTCGCAGTTCGTTGACTGCGGTCAGCCGCGCAGCCGTTGACCCTCTCTCGATACCCTGTAGCATGACGGATCGTGGCTGCGAATCGCGATTCGGATGAAGCCAACTGCGACACCATCGACGCACGGACGCCGCCGGATCGCGTCGACATCTTGATTCCGGGTAAGCGCCTTGGCCGATATTCAATCAAGCGCCTGATCGGCGAGGGCGGCATGGGCGCCGTCTACGAGGCTACCCATCGCGACCTCGGCAAGCGCGTCGCGCTCAAGACGCTGCATCGCCGCATTGCCGGCGCGCCGGAAGTGAGAGCGCGCTTCATGCGCGAGGGTCAGGCCGCCGCGCGGATTCACCACGACAACGTCGTGGACGTCTCCGATGTGGGCGTCGAAGGCGACATCCCCTATCTGGTGATGGAGTACCTCGAGGGCGAGAGTCTGGCCGCGGCGATCGAACGCGAAACCCGGCTGCCCGTCGAGAAGATCGCCGGGATCATGGTGCCTGTCGCCGCGGCTCTCGTGGTGGCACATGCCGAGGGCGTGATCCATCGCGATCTGAAGCCCGAGAACGTATTTCTGTGCCGGGACAGGAGCGGCACCAAGCCCAAGGTCGTGGACTTCGGCATCTCGAAGATGGTGGAGAGCGAAGGGCGAGCGGCACTGACGAGCACGTCGGCGATGCTGGGCACGCCGTTCTACATGTCACCGGAGCAGGCGCAGGACGCGCGGAACATCGATGCGCGCACGGATCAGTACTCCTTCGGAGTGATTCTGTACGAGGCCGCCACCGGCCAGCGCCCTTTCAACGACGAATCCCTCTACAGTCTGCTCAGCAGCATCGTCCAAGGGCAGTTCAAGCCTCCGCTCGGGGTCGTTCCGGAGCTGCCGGAAGCGTTCGACGCGCTGGTGCGGCGCGCGATGGCCCGCGACCCCGCGGATCGCTTCCCGGACATGGCGGCCCTGGGCGCCGCGCTGCTCGAGTTCGCCGACGAGCGCACGCACATCCTGTTTTCGCACGCTTTCGACGGAGCACCGGCACCGTCGAAAGCGCCCCCCGCGAAGGTATCTGCGGCGACGCCGCTCCAGGCGTCGTACGCCGGCGCGAGCTCCACCGTGACCAGCGAGCTGCGCAAGCCGTCCTCGCGGATGATGCCCCTCGTCGCCGGCGTCGCGATCGTCATCCTCGGCGGCGCGACTGTGTTTGCCATGCGAGGCAACCACGCGCCGGCGGCCGCCGCGTCCGTCGCGCCTGCACCCGAGCCCGCCGCGCCGCTGGTCGTGTCCGCGACCGCGCCAGCGAGCAGCATACCCGCCGCTCCAAGCGCGAGCGTGGTGCCGGTGGTGAGCGTCGCGCCCGTCGCCAGCGCAGCGCCCGTCGCCAGCGTCGCGCCGAAGCCCAAGCGCGTCCCGCATCCGATCACCCATCCCGTCGCTCCCAAACTCGCTCCTCGATGAATCGCTCCGTTGTCCGGTTGGCCAGCGCCCTGGCCGTCCTTGGTCTCGCCGGCCATGCTCGCGCCGACGCCGCCGCCCAGGCGCGCTTCCACGACGACCTCGCCCGCAAGGCCTACGAGCACGCGCACGATCGGCAAGCGCTCGAGGAGTTCTTCCTCGAGCAGCGTCTCGCCCCGAACCCGCACACCACGTTCAACATCGCGCTGTGCTTCGAGCAACTCAAGCGGAGCGAGGACGCCTACCAGTCCTTCGGCGAGTACCTCGCTTCCGACGACAAGGACGCCGGCCGTCGCGACTATGCAACCAAGGCGCTGAGCCGGCTGGAGCAGAAGGTCGCCCGCGTGAACGTCACCAGCGACCCGCCGGGCGCTCGCATCTACGTGGACGAACGCGAGTTCGGCGACTACGGCACGACGCCGCGCGCGATCGCCATCGCGCCCGGCAAGCACAAGGTCTGGGTCGAGCGCGCCGGCTACCACAAGGCCGGGCGCACCATCAACGTCAAGGCGGGCAAGCTCGTGCAGGCGAAGCTCGCTCCGGTGCGCATCACCGGAAAGCTCCATGTGGAAGCGCCGGTTGCGGCTGCGGTCGACGTGACGACCCCCGACGGCGTCGTCGTTGCCACCGGCAAGACGCCCTTCGACGCCACATTGTCGCCAGGCGCATACCAGGTCGTGGTTCGCGCCAAGGGCTACCAGCCCGCGAAGAGCGTCGCGTCGGTGAGCGAGGGCAAGACCACGACGCGCACTGCGGCCCTCAGCAGATTGCCCGCGGCCACCGGTGACGTGACCGTCACGTCGAACGTTGCCGGCGCGATCGTTACTCTCGACGGCCAACGTGCGGGCTTCACCCCCACGGTGCTTCCGCGCCTCGGCACCGGCACGCACCAGTTGCACGTCGAAGGCCAAGGGCTCCTGCCCTGGACCGGCGTGGTCCCGGTGCACGAAGACGAGCGGTCGTGGGTCACCGTCAGCCTCGAGAGCCCGGCGAGGACCACGCGTTCACCGGTCACCTGGGTCACCGGCGGTGTCGGCGTCGCACTCCTCGTCGCGGGCGGCGTGGTTGGCGCCATGGCGATCTCGAACCACAACGACTTCGAGAACGCGCCTTCCGGCACCGACCGCACCACGTTGGTGGACCGCGGCCACTCCCTGAACACCGCCACCACCGTGCTGCTCGTGGGCGGCGTGGCCGTCACCGGCGCCGCGACCGCGCTGTACTTCCTGACCGCCCACAACGAGGAGCGTCCGTCGTCGGCCACGGTATCACGAGGGGCGCGATGAGTCGGCGCACGCGCGTGTGGTTGTTGGTTTGTTGGCTCGGCGCGCTGGCCGCGCGGACGGCCCACGCGGACACGGCCGTCGAGACGCGCTTCTTCGACTCCATGGCGCGTCAGGCCTACGCGAAGGGGCACTATCGCGAGGCGCTCCACGCCTTCCTCCAGGCAAACGCCGTCACTCCGAGCCCGCGCGCCCTGTACAACATCGCGCTGTGCGCCCAGCTCGCCCACGAGCCCGCGCTCGCCTTCGCCTACTTCGACGAGTACCTGCGCGGCACCGACACCGACCCGGCCCGGCGCAGCGACGCCGCGCAGCGCCTCCACGCCCTCGAAGCCAAGCTGGCGGTCGTGCGCGTGGAGAGCGACCCGCCCGGCGCGACTATCGTCGTCGATCGCGCCGAGCTCGGCAGCTTCGGACAGACGCCGCGCCGCATCGTGGTCGACCCGGGCGACCACACCATCATCGTGAAGCGCGCCGGCTACGCGGACCAGTCGCAGCAGGTCACGGCGAAGATCGGCACGAGCGCGACCGTCGAGCTTGCGATGAAGCCGATTCTCGGTTCCCTGTCGCTGGACATCGAACCGCCCGGCGCGACCGTCCACGCCACCCGCAACGGCGAGCAGGTCGCGCTCCCCGACCACGGACGCGTCAACGTCCCGGTCGGTCGCTACCACGTCCGTGTCACCGCGCCGGGCCACGCCCCCGTGGACGGCGATGTCACTGTTCGGCATGGCGCGACCAGCCAGCTGGCCCTCGCCGCGCCCGCGCTCCCCGTCCCCACCGGACGCCTTGTCGTCGGCACATCGGGCGTCGCCGCGCGCGTGCTCGTGGACGGCCGCGCGAAGGCCGTCACACCCGCGACCCTCGACGCCATCGCGGTCGGCGAGCATCGTGTCTGGCTCGCAGCGACGGGCTACTACGACTGGCGCGGTACAATCCGCGTGGAAAAGGGCAAGACCGCCTTCGTCAACGTCACCCTGCGAAAGCTCCGGCCATGAGGATACCGCGCCGGACCGGCATCCTGCTCTTGCCCCTGCTGCTCGCGGGCTGCGGCTCGATCCTCGACTATCCGACGCCTGTTGCGGAGGTATGCAACAACGGCGTGGACGACGATCTGGACGGCAAGATCGACTGCGCCGATCCGGATTGCGACGGGCAGTCCGAGTGTCAGGAAGACTGTACGAACGGCGTGGACGACGACCTGGATGGCAAGATCGACTGCGCGGACCCGGATTGCGACGGCCAATGCGACGAACAAGGCGAACTCTGCTTCGACGGGCGCGACAACGACGGCGACGGGCTCGTCGACGCCGACGACGCGGGGTGCTGGAGCACGCGCGACGACGTGACGTTGGAGCGCTGCGCGACCGTGCCGGGGACGGACGCGCAGATCGGGGCAACGGCGGGGGTGGATTGGTACGTCATCGACCCGGAGACGAAACTTATCCAATGGACGCTTGCCGACGGCACGTCTGCACTCTCCACCAACGCAGTCAACCAAGAGGACCAAGTAGAATCCAGCGTCGTGGCGACGGGGCAACTAGCCAGTACGATCGTCCACGTGCGCCTTTATGACTCGTGCTCCGGCGGGAGCTGGCAGTTCTTGAAGCTCGCCGCTGACAATGCCGCGACCCCGGTCATTGTAGAGGTGTCGGACAAGTCCGTTTATCTCGACGCTGATCTAGGCAACGAGTACCCTCAACCATTTGTCGGGTGTCCAACGACATTCGATCTCGCATTGGTGTTCGGCGATGACGGTACCACCGTCGCCGTTTCTATCGATGGTCGCCCGGTCTCGGTTGTGCCTCTGGTCGGCTGGAACGCGTCCACATCTTTCCGCTTGCGTTGGGCGGACCTTTCCTATCCACCGACAGCGAGTGGGATCGTTTCCGCTTCGGTATCCCGCCCTGACTTCCAACGCTGCGGCGAATGGACACCCTCGTCCGGGCTTAGCGCGGAGACGAACGCGTTGGCCTGGCTGCCTGATGGGGACATCTGCGCCGCAATGGGAGACCGCACGCTGGTTGCACACCCTGCCGCGAATGGCGCGCACACCGAGTGGGCCTCAGCAGGGTCGAGCAGCGACGGAGCGTGGATCACTGCATTGGCGTGGGATCCGGTCGCGAGTCGCTTGCGCGGCGTGGTTCAGTCCGCGTGCGGTGATACCCAGCCTCACCAGTGTGGTACCCCGCGTCTGGTAAGTGCACCGGACTGCTATGGGCCGTGGCGCGACGACGGAGCAATGTTCCCGGACCCAAAGTCCCTGGGAGAAGCGGTGGGCTACGGCATTTCGACGCGGAGTCCGACCGGCGGGCGACATGAGGTTGTGTTTGATAATGTGGGTTTGCTGCACGTCGCGTCTTCTTCGGATGGCTCACCGGGAAGTTTCAGTCTCACTTCTACCGCCACAGCCACAGCCACCGCGCTTCGCATGACCCGGGTCGGCAACGACTGGCTTTCTTGTGGCATAGCTGGCGACGGCGTCTCGCTCCAGCTGGGTCTGTTCGGAGCTGCGTCAGCGCTCGCCCAACTGCCTCCAAGCGGAGAGCGCGGCGCATTTGACGAGTTTGGGTATGATCAAGGGTACGGCACACCCTGCGCGTTCGATCCGACGGACCTGCATCGCGGATTGGCTTACGCGAGCGGAGTGACGCCACTGGGGGAGTCGAACCTTCACGGCTACGGCCCCATCCGCATCCACGTCACACCGCGGCAGTGATGCGCGCCCAGCTCGCCCTCGTCGTCGCTTCGCTTGCACTCACCGCGCGCGGCGCCGTAAGGCCAGGCATTCCAACCGCACCGCCGAAGTGTACGCCGAGCGGCCCACGCGAGACAGTGGAGTCCGGGTCGGCGGCAGGGATCCGCGCGGACAAGCTGGTGGAAGGGCGTGCGCGTAGGTAACATGAGCGTCCTGCCCGCGACGCCAGGGCGCGCAGGCTCCGGGCGGCAAGGGAGCAGGTGCGGTTGCCAGGGCGGATAGGAAGGCTGCGGCGTGGCCATTCGGCGCTCGGTCGGGCCTGCGTCGCGGCGGGTAGCGCGCTCGAGGCGCACCGGTGCGCCGGCGACGGCGCGTTCAGTGCGCGTCGAACAGCTCCGCCTGCACGGGCTCACCGAGCCTTCGGCGGATGACGCGGCTCGAAAAGAACGGCGGCCCCCGCGCGGGCGCGAGCGCGGGCGGCTCGCTGGCCTCGCCGAGCCAGCGGAGGTAGCGGCGGATGCCGGCGGCGGTGATGACCAGAGCGCGCAATTTCATGCGTCCGCCGCACTTGTTGCAGAGCTCGACCTCGATGCGGAAGGAGCGCTTCAAGAGCTCCGCCCACGGGCGATAACCCGAGCGGTGGGTGGCCGGCTTGGCCTTCCTGGCGGTGCACCTCGCGCACTCGTCGTCGCTGCCTGTTTCCGGTGGCAGCGGCGGCACGATGCGCGCGCGCCACTTGCTCGCCGCCGCGAGCACGCCGGCGTATCTCACCGTGTTGAAGCGCGGGGGCGGCACCGCCGTCGCGAGCCGGCAGAGGAGCGAGAGCGGATCGAGATCGATGGCGAATGTCCCGTCGCTGAACGGCCGCTTCAGCACCAGGCGGACGAGGTCGCCCTCGACGAGCTGCACGCGCTCGGCGGCGATCGGCGGGCGGAGGATGTAGCGGCAGAGGGCTTCCTTTCCCGCGACGTCGCTGGCGCTCGCGGTAGTGGCGGCATGGAGCGAGAAGCCGCCCTCCACGGCGCACAGACCCTTGGTGACTTCCAGGCCGCGGTCGTCGCGCAGCCGGACGGGCTCGCGGCGGCGCAGCGCGGGTCCTGCCGGCACGCTGCCGAGCGTCGAGGCGACGGCGAGCTCTGCCAGCGCGGGCCATGAGCTATCGCAAGCAAGGACAGCAGCTGTTTACCGCTATCGCAGCGCTGATCGGCATCCTGGTCATCATCCAGCTGTGGCTTCTCGCCACCTCGCTCGACGCGGTGCTCGGCGGCGACTCTGGCATTGCTGCGGCCGCCGCCGTCGCATCGCTGGTGCTGGTCGGTGTCAACGGGGCGCTCTTGCTCTATGTGCGCGGCTTCGACAAGCGGCTCGGATCGCACTGACGCGCGACGCTCCCGCAAGCCCCGGCGAGGTTGTCGCCGAGGATTGCGGCGTGGACCTACCCCGGCACGGGAACGATTCAGATGCCATGACATCGATCAATTCATGTCGACGCGGAGAGGCATAAGGTTCCGCTACGTAACGGCTGCTCGGTATCAGTACTCTCATGCCTCCGCGAACTTCGAATGGGGCCCGGACTGCCATCTCCGGCTGGGGCGGGCGACCGGTCCTGGCGCGCGAGCTCCGGACGGAGCGGCTGGATAGGGCCACCGCCAACGTGCCGCTCTCGCGCGGCCTTGGCCGTTCCTATGGGGATTCGTCGCTTCCGCCTCCGTCTTCGCCGATCGTGCTGAAGAGCACATTCGCGGACAGGATTCTGGCCTTCGATCCAGCGAACGGCCTGCTGCGCGCTGAAGCTGGCGTCACGCTGCAGCGACTCTACCAGGTGCTGCTTCGCCGCGGCTGGTTCACGCCTGTCTCGCCAGGCACCTGGAACGTCACGCTCGGCGGCATGGTGGCGGCGGACGTGCACGGCAAGAATCACCACCGGCAAGGCACCTTCGGCGAGCACGTGGTCAGCCTGCGGATGGCTCTGGCGAGCGGGGAGCTCGTCGAGTGCTCACGAGAAACACATCCAGACCTCTTCCGCGCAACCCTCGGCGGTATGGGCTTGACCGGTCACATCCTCGAAGTGGAGGTCCAGCTCGAGAAGGTCCCCTCACCGTGGATCTACGCGGAAAGCCGGTGCATCCCCGACCTGCGGACGTTCCTCGAAGAGCTGGAGCGCTCGGCCCGGAGTTGGCCCTTCACGGTCGGTTGGTTGGACTGCCTGGCGGGCGGGCCCCATCTCGGGCGTGGAGTGCTCTTCCGCGGCAGATGGGCGCTACCAGAGGAGGCACCCCCGGAATTTCCAGAGCCGTACCGCCGGCCGTCCATGCCCTTCAGCGCCCCATCCTTCTTGATGAGCCGACCCGCGGTCGCCACGTTCAACCGCTTCTACTACTACGCACACTCTGGTCGTCGCCAAGCTGGCATCGTCCATCCGCAATCTTTCTTCTACCCGCTCGACGCGGTCGGCCACTGGAATCGACTCTACGGGCGGCGCGGTGTGACCCAGTACCAATGCGTTCTGCCGCGCGCGGCCGGTAGCGAAGCCGTGGAGCGTTTGCTCGAGATTCTGACCGAGCGCGGTGGGGCCTCGTTCCTGGCGGTCATCAAGGACTGCGGCGACGAAGGGCTCGGCATGCTCTCGTTTCCGCTACGGGGGACATCCATCGCGCTCGACCTGCCGATCCGCAGCACAACGTCCGGGCTGATCGACGCGTTGAACCAGCAGGTGACGGCAGACGGCGGCCGCATCTATCTGGCCAAGGACGCCTTCAGCCGGCCGTCGCATTTCCAGCGCATGGAGCGGAGGCTGGATGGTTGGCTCGAGATCCGCGATCGGTATGACCCACAGCGCCGTCTGCGCAGCGCACAGTCGGTTCGACTGTTTGGAGACCCAGCATGAGAGTCGCATTTCTCGGAGCCACCAGAGGCATGGGACGCGCGTTGGCGCGGAAGATGGCGGCGCGCGGCGATGCGCTGGCGCTGCTTGGTCGCGACGAGCAGGAACTGGAGCGCAGCGCCGCGGATCTGGAGACGCTGAATCCCGGCGTACAGGTCGGCACCTTCCGGTGCGATCTGGAGCGGTTCGACACATTTGCTCCGGCGCTGGACTATGCTGAACACGAGCTCGGAGCACTCGACGCGGTCGTGGTCACCGCAGGCATGTTCGCGACTCAGCAGGCGCTGGAGGAGGACCCCGAGCTCACTGCCCGGCTGTTGGACGTGGATTTTCGCGCGACCGTGCTGTTCTGCGAAGAAGCTCGCCACCGGCTACTGGCGCGGGGAGGGGGCACATTGTGCGTGTTCGGATCGGTTGCCGGCGACCGCGGGCGGCGGCCCGTGGGACTATACGGCGCTGCGAAGGCTGGCCTCGCGTGCTATCTCGAAGCGCTCGATCACAGGTATCGAAGGGAGGGTCTCCAGGTCGTCTGCGTCAAGCCCGGCTTCGTCAAGACGAGCATGACCGATGGGCTACGCGTACCGCCGTTTGCCGGTGAGCCGGATCGGGTCGCTGTAGACGTGCTGAGAGCGATCGATCGAGGTACGCCGGTCATCTACACTCCGGCTGCCTGGCGTTGGATCCTTGGTTCCATCCGCCTGATGCCAAGAGCGGTCATGCGGCGCGTCGACATCTAGACGAGAGGGACCGCTTCTGCCCATCTTGTAGAGCGCGATGATGCGAATCACGGACTATCTCGTCGACGACCACCGGCGCCTGCATGCTCTGCTCGACAAGGCGGACTCGGAGCCCTTCGACGCCGAAGCGTACGCTGCGTTCCGCGGCGGGCTGCTGCGCCATATCGGGATCGAGGAGAAGATCCTCTTCCCGGCGGTGAAGCGCCGCCTGGGCCAGCCGCTCGAACGCGCTGCCCGCCTGCGCGTGGAGCACGCTGCGCTCACGTCGCTGATGGTGCCGTCCCCGGACCGCGCGCTGTGCACCGAGATCCGCGGTCTGCTCACGCGACACGACGCACAGGAAGAGGGGCCGGACGGCGTGTACGCCGAATGCGAGGCAGCGCTCGTCGACGAGAGCGCAGCGCTCTGCGCGCGTGCTCGTGACCAGAAACAGGTGCCCGTGTCGCGCTACTACGACGGACCCGAGGCGCACCGGACCGCCGCCTCTGCGCTGGCGAGCGCGGAGAAGATCGCGGCGGCGCGGAAGCTCCGCCGATAGGCTCGGGCGTCGCTCATCATCGCTCGCGCGGCAGCAGCAGATCCTCGAGGAACAACGCCGTCAGCTCGGCCCGACCGGCTAGCCCGTCCTTCCGGTACACGGCCCGCGCTTGTGCGCCGTGGCTTCGCTCATCGAGCGCACCTCGGCGCGGCGAGCACGGCCACCGCCGCAAACGCCGCGAGCACCGACCAGGATCCGTCCCTCGGATGTGAGCCGTTGGGATTCCAAGCGCCTGGAATGCTTGCATATCACGTTTGGTGGATGGCTCGACCAGCGCCCGGCACCCACGTTCCAGGCGTTTCCCGAACCCGGAGGTAGCCCGAAATGGAAGCTCTTCTGTTCCACCCGAAACTGGTCCATGTGCCGATGGCGCTGGCCGTCTTGATGCCGGTTCTTGCAGGCGGCTTGCTGCTCGCTTGGTGGCGTGGCTGGCTACCGGGCCGGACCTGGATCATCGCCGTCGTGCTCCAGGCCGTGTTGGTCGGCTCGGGCCTGCTGGCCATGAGGAGTGGCGAAGCGCAGGAACCGCGCGTCGAGAAGGTGGTGGCCGAGCGCGCCATCGAGCAGCACGAGGAAGCAGCGGAGGTGTTCATGTGGGCGAGCGGCGCCGTGCTCGCTCTGATGGCGCTCGGTGCTGGCCTCGCATCCCGCCGACCGGGCCGCCCGCTCGCCGCGGCAGCGACCCTGGGCACTGTCGCCGTGCTCGGGCTGGGCTATCGCACAGGGCAGGCGGGCGGCAGCCTCGTGTACGAGCACGGGGCTGCGCAGGCCTACACCCATCCGGTCGCGGCTGCTCCCGCAGCAGTCGGCGATGACGACGACTGAACGGCTAGCGAATCACCACGCGTTTCAGCAGCTCCACAAGAACACGTGGTAGAAGCTCCGGTCTAGGGAGCACTGTATAGCCGCCGGGACCGAAGATCCGTGGCACGTAGGCCGGCGCCTCGCGATCGACGGTGAGACACAGCACGTGCATCCCCTGCCGGCGTGCTTCGACCACCGCCTGGTGCGTGTCCTCGACGCCGTAGCGACCCTCGTACTCGTCCACGTCGTTTGGTTTGCCATCCGACACCAGCAGCAGCACCTGATGCCGCGCCGGTCGACCCGCGAGGAGTGCGGTCGCATGCCGGAGCGCGGCACCAACGCGGGTGTAGCGCTCGGGTTCGAGCCCGGCGATGCGCCGCCGGACGGCGCCGCTCAGCCGCTCGTCGAATTGCTTGAGGGCCGCCGTGGTCACTGCCAGGGGGCCTTCCCCGGAGAACGCGAGGATCGCGTAGGGGTCGCCGAGGGTCTCGAGCGCTTCGCACACCACCAGCAGCGCTTCCTTCTCGACGTCCACCACGCGCAGCTGGGCAGCGACCCAGCTGTCAGTCGACGCGCTCGCATCGACCAGCAGGCACAACGCCAGATCCCTGCGCCTCGGTCTGACGGACTGATACAGCCGGCCATCATCCGGCAGACCAGCACTTCGATCCGCGTACGCCATTACGAAAGCATCAACGTCAACGTCGTCGCCATCACGCTGGCGGCCGAGCCGCAGTCGCTCCGGGCGCAACCGCTCGAAGCGCCTGCGGACCTCACGCACCAGTCCCGCGTGCCGCGCCAGCGCATCGCGGACCCAGCGCTCGTCGCCCGCCGCGGGTTCGATCGCGCGCACGACCGCGCCGCGCTCGCGGTAGCAGCCGCGCTGGTAGTCCCACTCCGGGTACACGATGCCCCACGCCGACGCGGCGGGACCCGGCGCGGGCGCGGCGCGCTCGGGAAGGCTTTGTCCCAGCAGGATCTCGCGTGCGCGCTGCTGTGTGCGCACGAGCCGCGCCTCGGCCAGCTCGGACAGGGAATCGGCCAGCTCGTCGGCGTCGGCGTCGAGGTCGCGATCGGCCGGCCGCTGGAGGCCCATCGGATCCTCGACGCTCTGCTCGGCGTCGTCTGCCTTGACGATGAACGTGCCGGGCCGGTCGTCGTCCTCGTCGTCGGTCGCCTGGCGGACGCGCGGTCGCCGCCGCATGCGAGCGATACGCGGTGCCGTCGTGGGCTTGTCGGCGTCATCGCAAGGAACGAGCCGCGGCGTGCAGCCTTCGACGCTCGTTTCCAGCCGCCCCCACAGCTCCACAGCGCCAAGCCCGCGATATGCGGCCGCTTCGCTGATCTGCCGGGCGCGTTCGAGAGCCCATGCCCTGGACGCAACCGGTCCGCCCTCCACGGGAGCCCACGCGGGTGGCCTACTCGGCGGCAGGCGCAGGATCTCGCGCAGCAATGCTTCCACTTCGCGCTCGGCCGGGCGCAGCGCTTCGGGATGCGGGCGGCACTCGAGAGCGTCGAGGCGCGCTCGTGCGAGCGCTGCCTCGAAGCCCGGCAGCTCCCGGGCCAGGCTCTCCTCGACTGCCACGGCTTCCGCCAGCACGAATAGATCGCGGGCCAGCGCATCGCTGTGGGGTGGCTGGTAGCGCGCGCTGCCTCGCGCTACGCGCGCCGCCTGCTGGAGCGCCAGCAGTTGATAGCGTCGCGCGTCGTGCTCCCGTACACCCGATGGTTCGAGCGAAGGCGGCAAGCGGACGACGCGACCGTCCGTCGATGCGAGCGTGCGCTGATCGACCAGGTGCCGCGGTAGGCGACGCACCAGACGTGCGAACAAGCCTGCCGGCGCCGGCGGGTCGGCGGGGACCACCGCGGGAGCGGCCTCGTAGAGCAAGGTCAGCAAGAGCTCGATGCGCCTGCGCACATCCGCGAGCGCCACCCGTTCCGGCTCGGACGAGTAGCGGCGCCACAGCTTCTGTGCGGCGGAGGTGGCGTGGATGGCCGCCTGGATGAGCAGCTCCTCGGGTTCCGACACGCTACACCGTCGCGTCGATCAGATCGCCCACCGCTCCAAGCAGCTCGGGATCATCGCCCAGCGGCGCCATCAGCGCCGAGCGACAGGCTGTCCGCGGCGGGATCCCGCTGGCGATGAGCCGTGCAGTCGCAACGAGCAGCCGCGTGCTGGGCACTTCGGACAGACCCCGCTCGTGCAGGCGTCGCACCCGCCGCACCAACTGGACCAGCATGCGCGCCACGTCGCCAGCAACACCGCCCTCGTGTGCGACGATCGCCGCTTCCTGCTCGGGCCCGGGAAAGTCGAAGTCCAGGGCCACGAAGCGCTGGCGCGTGCTCGGCTTCAGATCCTTGAGCACGTGCTGGTAGCCGGGATTGTAGGAGATGACTAGCTGGAAGCCGGGTGCTGCTTCGATCAGCTCGCCGGTCTTGTCTACCGGCAGCACGCGCCGGTCGTCGGTGAGGGGATGGATCACGACGACTGTGTCCTGCCGCGCTTCCACCACCTCGTCGAGGTAGCAGATCGCCCCGCGCCGGGCCGCCAGAGTCAGCGGACCGTCCTGCCACACCGTCGCGCCGTCGCGCACCAGGTAGCGGCCGAGCAGATCATTCGCGGACAGGTCGTCGTGACAGGCCACCGTGATCAATGGACGACCGAGCCGCCACGCCATGTGTTCGACGAAGCGCGTCTTGCCGCAACCGGTCGGGCCCTTGAGCATCACCGCCAACCCACGCGCATGACACATCTCGAAGATGCGGATCTCGTCGGCGGACGGCAGATAGTACGGCTCGGCCTCGTAGCGTCTGAGCCCGTCGGCGTGCACTCGCGCGACCACCGGGTGTCTGGGTTCCCCGTCGGCCATCTATTCCCCCGGTTCCGGCAAGGCCTCGGACGCGGGCTCCGCCCCGGCGGCCTCGGCAACTCCTCCGAGGCCAGCCTGCGCGCGACGGGGAATGATGAAGAAGAAATCGAACAGGTAGAGCGCGACGCCGAGCGTGAACAGGCTACCGGTTGCGATCAGCATCACAAAGTGGACACGTATCTTCGCCTGCACATCCAGATAGCCAATCCCCATGATGCGTTCGAGGTAGGTCTGGGCAATTCCGCCGGCCGCGAACGCCATCGTCATGCCGAACATGCCGGCCACCTGCAGCCAGAACGCCCACATACCGACGGCGCTGCCCTTCTCGTCGTCGCTGCCGCTGAGCGAGGGCATGGCGTAGGTGATGAGGGCGAGCACGATCATCACGTAGGCGCCGAAAAATGCCATGTGACCATGCATGGGCGTGATGAGCGTGCCGTGGGTCCACTTGTTGACCGAGGGCCACGTGTGCGCCAGACCGAGCACACCCGCACCCAGCGCCGAGTAGATCGCGCTGCCGATGGTCCAGTGCAGTGCCAGCCGGTTCGGGTGGGAGAAGCCCGAGCGCCTCAGGGCAAAGTAGGCGTAGATGGCCATGCCCAGGAACGACAGCGGCTCCAATGCGCTGAAGATGCCGCCGATGGGCAGCCAGAAGTGTGGCACGCCGATCCAGTAGTAGTGGTGCGCAGTACCCAGAATGCCGGAGATGAATGTGAGCCCCACGATCACGTAAAGCCACTTCTCCATCACCTCGCGGTCCGCTCCGGACAGCCGGATCAACAGGAAGGCCAGCATGCCGCCCTGGATCAGCTCCCACACGCCCTCCACCCAGAGATGCACCGTCCACCAGCGGTAGAAGATGCTCATAGTGTAGTTGTTCCAGCTGATGAGGGCGGGCAGGTAGAGCAAGGCGCTGGCGATGAGCCCTCCTACCAGGACGCCCTCGGTCGTGGTCCAGCGCCCGGCCTTCTTGATCGTCATCAGGATGTTGAACAAGAACAGCAACATCACGCCGACGATGATCAGCTTCATCGGGAACGGTTGTTCGAGCAGCTTGTTTCCCGTGGTCCAGCCGAAGAAGTAACCGACGATGATAGTCAGTCCGGTCAGCGTCCAGATGGCGATCTGCCAATAGGCGAGCTTCTCGCTGTAGATCTCGGTGCGCGACTCCTCGGGCACCAGGTAGTAGGCCGCACCCATGAACCCGGTAAGCACCCACACGATCAGCAGATTCGTGTGCATCTCCTTCGTGACATCGAAGGGCAGGATGTTCAGCAGTGGATCGGGGCCGATGTACTTCGCGGCGGAAAGGAGGCCCAGCACCATCTGCAGGCCATACAGAAGCAGGGCGACGACGAAGTACGGATAGGCGACACGCTGGCTCTTGTACCGCATCGGTTCACTCCAGGCTCATGAGGTAGGCTGTGAGCTCGTCGACCTGTTTCGGCTTCAACGTCTCGTTGAAGTTGGCGGGCATCAGCGACTGTCCTCCGGCCGAGAAGGTCGCGCCCGGAACGATGTAGGCGCTCGGATGCAGGATCGATTCGCGGATGTAGCCCTCGGCATCCGTGGCGCTGCCGTGATAGCCGGGGCTCTTGATTGTCTTTGCCGCGCGCGTGGCAATGCCGGCGAGCGATGGGCCGACCAGTTTCACCCCCGGCGCGACCGAGTGACAGCTAGAGCAGCCCGGCGGTGTGGATCGGAAGAGAGCCTCGCCGAGTGCCACCGGATCGCTCGATGCCGCACCCGGTTGTTCGGAGCTGACCTGGGGAGAGGCCGCCCCCGAAACGAGGATTGGGCGTGGCGGCCAGCCGTTGGTGTTGATGTGCGACACCCAGGTCAAGAATGCGATCAGGTGGTTGATGTCCTGGTCGCTGAGGTGCAGGTTCGGCATCAGCCGCCGGTTCTTCTTCTCGCTGTAGAAGCGCGAGGGATTCTTCAGGAACTGCTGGAGGTAGGCCTTGCCGCGCTGCTGTGCGATCTTGGTGAGATCGGGCGCGTAGTAGGCGCCCTCCCCGAGCAGGGTGTGGCAGTTGGTGCAGTTTTCGCGATGCCAGACGTGCTCGCCGGCGATCACATCCGGCGTGAGCTTGTTCTCGTGCGTCAACGCGGGTACCGCGCGATGGGTATCGATCGTCAGCACGATGAAGACGGCCGAGAACAGTGCCGTCGAGACGTAGAAGAAAAGACGCGTCTGTCGTTTCGTCATGGTGGAACCCCGTGGTCTACACGTAGATGTGGCCCCAGTCGCTCCACACGATGCCGCCGGCATAGACGATCGCCACGAGCATCAGCACGACCACCACCACGCACAACACACGCGTTGCGCCGGCCCACCTCGGTGCACTCTCGCGCTCATCCGGCATTGGTCCCTCCACTCGGAATCAACGGTCGCTTGCCGCCGACCGTTGGTGGGGTCGACGTGTAGATCTCCGGGCGCGGGCGTTCAACCGCGCCAACGCGAGATGCGTTGGCACACATCTTGGCCTCCATGCATTTCCGCCGACTTGCCCGCTGGACAGAGGGCGGCTCTTCCATGCCCGTGATACTCCCGCGCCGTTCTTTGCCTATGACATTGGTCACCGGCACGACGGCGGGACTTCAGAAGCGGAATTTCATGTGGCAGTTGGTGCATGCGTCGAGTACGACACCCAGCTGTCGGGTGGTCGCGGGCAAGTCGTCGGCCTCGGCAGACCGAACAAGGCGCACCAGCTGTGCGTGGAACTTCTCGTCGAGCTCCTTGAACTCGCCGAGCTTGTCGGCGTTCTTCGGTGGCGCGTAGGCGCCTTTTGCAAGCGCAGCCTCGGTGACCATGCGGGCCTGGTGGACTTTCCGGACGCTAGCCGGGATCGCCCGGAGGTTGTTGTAGGAGATGGCGGTCACCCAGTCCCGCGTTGCCTGGTGCAGCGCACGCATTTCGTTGCGGACGGGGTTTCCGACCGCTTGCGTCGAGGTGGCAGCTCGGTTGCCCGCCGCATCCGTCCCTTGGTCTGCCCGGCATGACGCGATAGCAAGCGCCATCGTCGCGATTGCCGCGCCCATTCCGTTCATGGTCAGCCTCCCCTCGCTGTGACGCTCCGCTGCATGGAGTATGACACGCTGTACGTGGGCGAGTCGGCAACGTCCTTCCCGGGGCGCCAGAAGGCAATGGCGTAGTACATGGCCCAGGCGATGATGCTGATGAGGATGACCCACGCCCAGGTCGGCACGGGCGCCGGGGTTTCGGCCTGCGAGGGTTCCCAGTTCTGTTCGCGACCACCGCCGAAGGCGTGAACGACGACCGCGATCTGCCCTCCAACGACATCTCCAGCGGACAGTCCCTGCACCGAGATGTCCGGGCCGTTCCGTACCGTGAAAGGGATGCGGTGCACGCCCTTGTTGCCCTGCTGGTCCCACGCCTCGAGGCGCAGCACGTGCTCGCCGTCCGTCAGTTGGCGGGTGTCGAGGTTCAGTCCCACCGGCGCTTGCTCCGTGAAGAGAGGGCTCTCCGAGTCATCGAGATAGGCGACAACGCGGTCGGTTGGCTCGCTCGAGCGGTTTCCGTCGCCCGGGCTTTGCTTGCTCCACTGGCCTCCGTCGCGCTCGTCCGGTTCACTCACCGCTGCACCTTCACGTTCGGCGCCGAGTCGTCGAGCACGGCGCGCTTGATGTGACCGGCAGCCTTCTCGCCGGGCCAGAAGAGGAACCGGACGGCCAGTACCAGGGCGATCGCGACGATCACGAGGCCGGCTATGACCACGGCGATCTCCCAGCTGCTATCGGGGCCACCTCGGTGCAACCCGGGGCCCATTGCGGCACAGAGTACGCCGAGGTTTGCCGTCGTCATGCTCAGGCTCATGGCGTGGGTCCCTTGTTTCTCACCTGCGCCACCTGCTCGGCGGTCACGCTGGGCGCGTGGTTGCCCCAGCTCGAACGCTCGTGGTTGACGATGGCCGCGATCTGCCCATCGTCGAGCTGTCCGGAAAACGGCGGCATCGTAACCGGATACTTCACGCCACCAATCACGCGCCCGTGCGCTCCGTGAAGCACCGTGGAGATGTGCTCGGTCGGATCCGATGCGTTGACGACGGTGTCACCCTTGAGCGGGGGGAAGGTGCCTGTGACGCCCTCGCCGCTGGCCTGGTGGCAGGAGGCGCAGTGTGTGGCGAACAGGGCTGCGCCCTGTCCGCCAGCGCTGGGCGCTGGCTTCGTGGCGTGTTGCTTGTTCCCGAGCGGCGTCTGATGCAGCGACAGGAGGTAGGCAACCAGATCGAGCGCGCGCGGGGTCGCCACGACTTTGCCGCGGCTCGGCGCGAACTTTGCTGGAACGGGAACCACAGTCGCCTTGTCGCCGGGCGTGTCGACGGTCCGGAACAAGTCGTGGAATCTGGGCATGATCGACCAGGGCGACACGGCGCGCGGGTTGTACAGGTGGATCAGTTGCCACGCCTTGCTCGGCTGCCGCTTGCCGATGTTCGATAGATCCGGACCGGTGCGCTCGGAGCCCAGCAATCCGGGCGTCTGCTGCCACCAAGTCATGGGGTGCAGGCGTGCGTAGTCGGACGCCACGGTGGGGCGCCCCCATACGGAATCCATCGGGAGCGGTCGCACCTGCTGCGTGTGGCAGACGGGACAACCCTCCGACACGAAGACCTCGAGGCCGCGCTGTTCGGCGGCCGACAGCGGCTTCGAGCCTGGTAGCGGCTGGTACCTGTGCTGGACCTCGACGGCGGGGCCCACCGCGACCAGCATGCTGAGCGCAAAGAAACCGAGAAACACGGCGCCGAAAAACAGCGCCGGTCGGTTGTAGACGTCAAGCCGCACCGGCTGCCTCCGGTTCGACAACCGGCGCGACTGCGCGCGACCTTGCCGGCAGCATGCGCCACACGTTGAAGGCGAACAGCAGATGCGAGCCGAACATCAACGTTCCGCCGATGGCGCGCCACAGCCAGTAGGGGGCCATGAGCAGCACCGAGTTCTGGAACGGCTCGCCGTGCTTCCAGCTGAGCCCCTGTAGCGTCCCGCCGATGCTCAGCGACACGCCGTAGATGAGCAGGCCAATGAACGCCAGCCAGAAGTGGATACCGATCGACAGCTGCGGCGCTTCACGCCCGGAGAGGCGCGGCAACAGTCCGTACGCGCCGCCCCAGATCAGGAATGTCACGAACCCGTACATGGTGATGTGCGAGTGGCCGACCGTGTAGTTGCTGAAGTGCCAGATCACGTTGAGCGAGCGCAGCGCTTCGAAGCTGCCCTGCATCGAACCCACGAAGTAGTACACGACCCCGACCAGCAGAAAGGGCACGGCGTAGCTGCTCCTGAGCGCGTGACGGCTGCCGCGCATCGTCAAGAGGAAGTTCGCCGTTCCCGCGACGACCGGCACGATCATCCCCACGCTGAACAGCACCGCCACCGTCTGCAGCCACCAGGGCAGGGGGCTGTACAGGAAGTGGTGCGAGCCGATCATCGTGTAGAAGAGCATCTGCGTCCAGAACGCGAGCACGCCCAGCGAGTACGAGTAGATCGGCTTGTTCAGCAGCTTGGGAAGGAAGTAGTAGGTGAGCCCGAGCACCATGGGCGTGAACCACATGCCGACGCCCTGGTGCATGTAGTAGCCCTGGATGACCGTCTCCCCGAGCCCGTGCTGGTAGAACGGCAGATAGGCAATGGTGACGAGCGTCAGCGTCCAGATCAGCGCACCCAGCACGTACCAGTTGGAGATGTAGATCTCGCGCGTGGTGCGCTGCGCCACGGTCCTGTAGAAGTTGTACAGTGTGAGCGCGAGCCCGGCGGCGAACAGCGCCATGACCGGCCACACGAACTCGCGGTATTCCTGACCGCCGTTGTTGAGCCCGGCAGCCAGACAGATGTCGCCGGCGACCACGGAAGATGACATCAGGCCGAGCGCGATCCAGCCCAGCCGGTAGCTGTAGAGGCGCTTTCGGCAGGTGCGCGGCACCACGTAGTAGGCGAGCCCGAGCATGCCGTGGGATGCCCAGCCCCAGAACACGGTGTTGGTGTGGATGGGTCTCAGGCGGCCAAACGACAGCCAGCTCACGGCGTCGATCTCGGGCCAGATGAACTTCAGGCTTAGATACAAGCCGACGAGCGTGCCGAAGACGAGCCACCACGCCGCGCCGACGAGGTAGCCGAACACTAGACGAGTCAGTTGCCGATCGTTGTCGATTACCTCGTCGATCGGCGCCTTGGCGACCGTTAGCGGTCGTCGCATGGACTGTCTCCCTTCCGCTGCCGGGCTCAGCGCTTTGTGACCTGGACGCGCCACACCGTGGGGCCCTGTTCCAGGTAGTCGAACGAGAAGTCCGCGCCGGGGTGCGTTGCTTCGAGCGTGTAGTACATGCAGCGCGGGTCGTGATCGAGCGTGAGCTCCAGCGGCACGCCGGTTGGCAGCGAAGAGTACGCTCCCAGGACGTGCTCGATACGGTCTTTCGGTTCCACGTCGCGCACGTCTAGCCATTGCCGCTGCGCGCGTTCCCGGCGGCGTTCTTCCTTGTGTGCGGCTGACCCGCAGCCTGTCGGCTTGGAGGACTCCATCCACTTCTGCCACACCGCTCGCTGGCTGCGATCGCTTGGGCAGAGCACGAAGGGTCCAGCATAGCGAACACGGGTCAGCTCGACGACCAACGGCCCGAGCCCGAGCCCGTCCGTCGTTCGCTGCTCCGGGCCGGCTCCAAACAGCCGGAGATATTCCAGATGGCCAGTGAAGCGCTCCACCAGCGACCGCGCTTCGCGGAGATCCTCTCCAGCCGGGCGCACCTCCCAGGCCAACCCGACACGCTCCAGTCGCTGCCTCTCGATGGTCTCGAGCAGGGCCGAAGCCTCGCCCGCAAGAGTCCGGTGCGACACGAGAAGCCGGCCGCGCGCTGCCGCGTACAGGGCGTCGAGATCGTCGAGAAGCGCCGCCGGGATCACGCCAGGCGAAGCGACGACCGGCGCCGCCACGCGTGCGGACAGCTGCGCCGTCTCGAGGCTGCAGATCTCGTCGAGGTCAGCCACATACAGGCCGGTCACCGGGCAATCGTGTCTGGAAAGAAGCTGTGCGAGCTCCCCCAGGTCGGCGGGAGCGAGCGCGCGCGGAAGGTCACACTCCGCGTCGCTCACCAGTTCGATCCCGCGAAGGCCCCTGCGGTGGCAGGCGTCGAGAAGCTCGACGATCCGATAGTCCGGATCCGCGCTTGCGCTCAGGGATGTCCGCATGACGCTACCGTCTCGATATCTTGATGCGCCACACCGTGGGTCCCTGTTCCAGGTACTCCCACCCGAACTGGCCGGCGCGCTCGACCTCGAACTGACGCCGGACCGGGAACGGATCGTGGTCGTTGAGCAAAGTGAACGACTGGCCCGGCGCCAGACCGTCGAAGGTCGAGAAGATGGCGGGATGCTTTTCCCGCGGCGGGATCACGCGAACGTCCAGCTGCATAGTCGAGTCCTGATCAGCCACTTACGTTTCCTTTCTTGTAGAATCTTCGATGACGACCTCGACCAGCTCTGGTTCCACCTGGCGGATCTCGTAGGTGAAACCGCGCTGGGTGAGCAGCGGCAACAACAATTCCGGCACGCGCACGTTGAGCTGCACGAGCCTGCCTCCCGGCGGAAGCCTGGACAGAGCGGCCAGCGTGCGGCTCATCGGCTCAGGGGGTTCGAGGCCACGCACGTCAAGGACAACGGGTTCCGCATCGGCTGGCGTCGACGCAGGGACAGCCCGCGCTCTTGGTGTTGCGTTCCCGGCGGCTCCCACCTGATAGAACCACACGCACCAGTCTTCCTCGCCGAGCCGTTCCGTATAGGCTGCGAAGCCGCGCTGCTCCATGACGCTCTTCAGCGGTGACGGGTCGAACGTGGCACGCAGCCGCAGCACGTGATCCTGCGGCAGTCCCGCGACGGCGCCCATGATCCTGTGGAACGGTTCCTCGCCTCGACGCAGGTCGTCCCGCACGTCGAGCTCGTCGACCAGCTCGGGCGCGATCCGGTCGAGCTGCTCCGGTCGAGACTGACGGACGCCTGCTGGGCTGGCTGGCCCGCCGCTCTGGGCCTGGGAATGGTCGGAAAGCGCGGCCTCCAGTCTGGACACGAGGTCCGCTGACGTCATGCCGGCCATGCCCGCGGCCTCCTCCACTGTGACCAGCTTCGCCATCACCTCGCGGACCGCGGGCGAGCGCAGCATTCGCAGCTGGTCAGAGAGTCCGGCCAGTACCTCGAGGAGACTTTCGTCTCTGGCGAGAACTGAAACGAGTCGTTCGTCGGGAGCGATCAAAAGACACCATCCTTGACCCTTCGGGGGTCCCAGGGAGGTGACCAGACGAGTCTGGGAGCGACCTCCGTTACATCGGGAAGCGGGGACAGCACCTTGTGGATGCCGCGACGAATCGCATGTTCGAGCGGGCAACCCCGGGTGGTGAGTGTGAACGTGACGCCGACCTTGCCGTCGACGAAGCGCACGTCATAGACGAGGCCGAGCGTGACGATGTCTACGCCCAGCTCGGGATCGATCACTCGGGCGAGCGCCGTGTAGATGTCGTCAACGGTGGTCATGCGGTGGTCCTCCGGGCGAGGGCAGAGAGCTGCAGCGCCTCCACGACGGCTCCTGCGGCGAAGGCCAGGGCTCCGGCGCGGACACCTGCGGGTGAGCCCAGCAGAACGCTCGAGGCCATCGCGACCAGGCCAATGGGAAGAACAACGGCAGGAACCCAGGCGACGCGCGCCGAGAACATCTCGGCCACGTTCGGCACCGCACGCTCGCCGACGAAGGGTGCGAAGCGGTGGAACCAGACCAAGAACGGGACGATCTTGTAGTAGTGGCCCGCGACGAACAGGCCAATACCGCCGAGCACGAGCAGCAGATACGCGAGCGGCCAGCGGGGCGCTTCGAGGCCGCTCCACGCTGCGTATGGTGCAAGCGGTAGCGCCAGCGCCAGCACGAACAAGCCCGCCGTCGCGAGCGCAAGCCCCGGCCCCAGCTTCCGCTTGAGGCGCGACCGGTAGTGCCGCGCGGACTGCAAAAGGAAGGCGAACATTCCGGCTTCCATCAGTGCCAGCCCGGCTGCATCGGCTTCGCGACCGAGCGGCAGCACCGCCAACGCGACGCCAGACAGGATCAACGCCACGGCCGCCGCCGCGATTGTTCGCGGAACCCCGTGCACTACCAGGAACATCGGCTGCAGGTGGCCGGCGACGGCGATCATGACGAGGCCGAGCCAGCCGAACAGCGCTATGTGGGCATGCACGAAGACGGCCTCGAAACGGTCGGGGACGAAGCCGCGCGTCCGGTCCAGCGCCAGCGCGAAACCCCAAGCCAGCGTGACCAGCAGACAGAGCGCAGCGCCTAGCAGCGCCCACCACGTGGTGTCGCGCATGCGCGCACGCGCGAGGGTTGCCAGCAGATTGAACGCGAACAGCAGTAGCCCTGACGCGAGGGCGCCGGCCCCGACCTCGAGCGCCGTCGTCAGCGACGCGAGAAAGCCGAGCTCGAAGAGCACTAGCCCGAGTGCGACGAGCCCGAGCGTCCAGCGCGCGAGCGACGGCCAGCGGAGCGGCGTGCCGACGGCGACGGGCAGGAACTGGCACAGCGCGCCGATGGCCGTCAGCGTGAGGAACCCGAGCGTGAACAGATGGGTGACTGCGATCACAGCCGGCACATAGAACGCGCCAGCGGCAAGGCCCGGAGCCACCCAGACGAGACCCAGCGCTCCCGGAACGAACGACAGCATCGCCGCCACGAAGAAGCTCCCCGGCAACGACAAGGGCGGCGAGTCCGCGGTTGCCAGCGAGGCAGCTGGACGGAGAGCCGCGACGTGGATCGCCTGGTTGGTAGCCATGGTGGGTGGGCGGCACATCCCCTCCAGCCGGTTGCACATGGAAAGTTCCGGCGGAGCTGGGCGGGGACCGCGCCTGCAGAGTGACCCGGCAGAGAGCAAGTACCGTGCCGCGCAGAGTCGCCTGCGAACGGCGGGCCCTTATGGCGATCGAGCGTTCCGGATCGAAACATGGCGGAACGCGTCCGCGTTGCGCTCGCACTCGTTCTGCTCCACAGCGACCGGGTCGCGGCGGCGTCCGCTGCATTCTGCGCCCGCCCGCAGTTGCTCGCGCAATGCTTCAGGGAGGGCGGTCCGGGCTTCCGCCGTTCACGTCCGGTATTGGTCCCGGCGACGCTCGCGGATCGCGGCCCGGACGGCGTCGAGCGCTTCGTCGTCGAGCTCGGTGCGGAGCGCGGGAAAGATGTGCTCTTCCTCGGCCAGAAGGTGCCGCTCGAAGAGTTCCTGGAGCTCGCGCGCCCGGGGCAGAAGCTCGGCTGCGCGCGCGGCCAGGCCGCCCGGCGCCTCGGCCAGTGCCTGCCATGCCTCGACCTGCGGCGCCAGTAGCGCGTCGATGCGCTCGTGCTCGGCGTGCATCGTCTCGAGTCGCGCGTCCAGCTCGGTGCTCAGGCCGCGCAGGCGCGGAAGCAAGTCCAGTTCCTCGTCCTCGGTATGCAGCGGCAGGGCCAGCGTGAAGTAGCGCACGAGCTGCCGCGCCGCTTCGGCCACCTCATCCGCCGGGGCTCCGGGCGACCCGGCCAGCGCGACGGCCATGCTGCTGAAGTGGCGGATGCGTGCGTGACAGCCGCTGAGCAGCGACAGCGCGTCGGAAGGCTCGGCTTCGCGTGAACGGAGTGACGGATACAACATGGGCGCCTCGATAGATTGCGTCGCCAGCTGCCGGGTGGCGATGACTTTGGTCATCGCCCTACCACGTGGTAGGAACCCACGCTTCCCGCTCGAGCATGCGTATTCTGTATCTCGTCTCCGTCTGGCTGCACATCCTGGCCGCAACCGTGTGGGTGGGCGGGATGGCGTTTTTCATGCTGGTGCTGGTGCCGCTGATGCGGTCGAAGGCGGTCGGGGCCAATGCCGGCCTGCTCATCCACTGGATCGGCGTGCGCTTCCGCAGCGTGGGCTGGGCGAGCCTGGGCGTGCTGGTGGTGACCGGCGGCTTCAACCTGTACGCCCGCGGCGTCCGCTGGGCGGATCTCCACAGCGGAGACTTCTGGCACAGCGACTTCGGCGAGACGCTGGCGGTTAAGCTGGCGATCGTGGCGACCATTCTCGTCATCAGCGCGGTGCACGACTTCAAGGTCGGTCCGCTGGCGACGCGACTGCTACGCGAGCAGCCGGATTCCGCGCAGGCCCAGCGCTACCGCAACCTGGCGCGCGCCATCGGCCGGATCAACGTGGTATTGGCTCTCGCCGCCGTGGCGCTGGGCGTCGTGCTGGTGCGCGGTCTGCCGTGAACACCAGGACGGCCGTCGGCGAGCCCTGACGCGCGGAGCGGTCCGACCGGAATTGCGTGGGAGGTCATGCTCAGCGCCTCGTCCCATGCACCCATGCGGAATCGTCCATGACAAATGTCACGATCGCGGCTGGCACGGAAAAACAAGCGTCAGAATGTCCCGGCCGATGAGCAACGAGCGCGTCGACGCGGGACACGGAGCGGGAGGCCTTGCGCCCGCGGTCGCAGTGTTCCAGATCGAAATCCAGTGAAACATCTTCCGCCGTGCGACCACCCCTTCGAGCGCGGCCGGCTGTGCAAGACATGCGGCCTCAGGCCGATGGTCGACGGCGTGCGGAGCTGCAGCCGGCTGGTCGCACGCAGCGACGCGATGCGCACGCTGCTCTCCAAGGTAGCGCTGGTCGCCGCCAGCGACGCGCCGGTAGTCATCGAGGGGGAAAGCGGCACGGGCAAAGAGGTGCTGGCCCGCGCCCTGCACGCCAACAGCTCCCGCGCGTCGGGTCGCTTTGTCGCGGTGAACGTGGCCGCGCTGCCCGCCGACCTGCTCGAGTCCGAGCTCTTCGGGCATGCGCGGGGCGCGTTCACGGGAGCAACCGGCGCCAAGCAGGGACTGTTCGAGGAGGCCGCGGGAGGCACCCTGTTTCTCGACGAGATCGGGGAGATGCCTCACGCCCTGCAGGCCAAGCTCCTGCGCGCTCTGCAGGACGGTGAAATACGCCGCATCGGCGAGACGCGCTCGTTCTCGGTCGACGCGCGCGTTCTATGTGCAACGAATGTGGATCTGCGTGCGCATGTGTCGTCGGGGCACTTCCGCGCCGATCTCTACTATCGGCTGCGGGTCTTCGGCTTCGTGGTCCCGCCCCTTCGAGAGCGGCGCGACGACATCCTGCCCCTGGCTCGCGTACTCCTCGAACGCATTCCGCACGCCTCGCAGCGCTTCACGCCGGACGCTGAAGCCGTGCTCCAGGCCTATTCGTGGCCGGGGAATGTGCGCGAGCTCGGGAACGCAGTACACCACGGAGCGGTCCTGTCACAGGGTGATGACATCAACGTCGCGCACCTGCCGGACGAGGTCATCTCGGGCCGCTCGGAGACCTCGGGAGGGGGATTGGATACGCTCGCAGAGGTCGAGCGGCGACATCTGCTGCGCGTGCTCGAGTTCTGCAACGGCAATCAGGCCGAGGCCGCCCGCATTCTCGGTATCGGAAGGACCACGCTCTGGCGCAAGATACGCGAGTTCCGCGTCGAGGCTTCGTCAAGCGAGCCGAGTGGGCTGCCCCTATCTCCACGCCGGTAGTACCCAGCGGCTCACGGGCCGCAGCGCCCGGGAATGGCAACCTCCGCCACGATGCCGATGCATACCCCATACCGTCTACTCGCAGTCCGCGCTGGTCCAGAAGTTGCGTGGTCGAGGCGCAACATGAACGACCCAGGCTAGCCATCGCAGCACCACCCACAGGAACACCATGACCCATGCCGTGTATCCCCCTCCATCGCGCGATATCGCCAAGACGCGCCGCGCGCTGACGCCCGACATCCAGGACGCCTTCGATGCGTTCAGCCAACGCGTGTTTGCCGACGGCGCGCTTGACGCCAAGACGAAGCAGCTGATCGCGGTCGCAGTCGCGCATGTCACGCAGTGTCCGTACTGCATCACCGGGCACACGAAGGCGGCCCGCCGAAGTGGCGCCACGCCCGAGGAGATCATGGAAGCCATCTGGGTGGCTGCCGAGATGCGGGCGGGCGGCGCCTACGCACACTCGGCCGTTTCGCTGACGGTGTTGAACGAGGAGCAGCAGCGCTAGCCGCGGCTGGACACTTTCTCGAACAGGTACCGATACCGCGAATCGACGACAGCTCCGAACAACGGATCGTCGGGAGTCCGGAACCCCGCGTCGAGCGACTGCCAGTCGTCGCCATCCAGCACGCGACTCACCACCGGGTACAGGGACGCCTCCTCGAAATCGAGGTGGCTGCGCAGGTCCGAAGTGTACCGCTGCCCGGCTTCGACGACGGTATCTCGCGCGACGGGCACGTCCGCCTGTGCGCGTTCCAGCAGGTCACGAACCGTGCCGCCTCCCGACAGGATGGCACCATGCTGGCGCGACACCACCTCGAGCGCCTCTCCAAGCTCCGCGTCACGCATCGCAGAAAGCGCGAAGGCAGCTTCTTCCCGCGGATGATGGAAGCGATCAATGTACGTGGTCATGTAGTGGAGCACGTCCACCATCAGCTGGTAGTCGGGGGCTCCGCCGTTCGCGACGTTGACGAGCTCTGCGTCCAGCAGCTCGAGCAGAGTCCGCATCTGCTGATGTTCGCGGAGAAAGGCCGCGCATCGGGAGCGGCCGTCCGCTCGTTCAGCCTCCGTCGGCGGTCCGAGCGTCCCGCCTGGCGGATCGCTCGCAGGGAACGAGGCCGCACCCGCGTCGTCGACGCGTTCGCCTGCGGCAATCCGACTCGTGGCACGTGTCGTTTCGGGCCCGCTGCCGTCTGCACACTGGAGATACATGTTATCCCATCCAGCAAGAACCAGACCAGGAGCGGTACCATGCGGCTCGGATCGTGCATGAGCCTGACCGGAGTCCGTCATGAGCACCACTGACCTGACGGTCGTGCCGGAGCTGTGGACCATCGGTCACTCCACGCGGTCCATCGACGAGTTCGTCGATCTCCTGCAGGTGCACGGTATCGAGCGCGTCGCGGACATCCGCACTATTCCACGGTCGCGGCGGAACCCGCAGTTCAACCTTGACATGTTGCCGGAACACCTCGCCCGTGCCGGCATCCGCTATGTTCACCTGCCCGCTCTGGGAGGACTGCGCCGAGCGTGGAAGGACTCGAACAACGCCGGCTGGCGGAACCCGAGCTTCCGGGGCTTTGCGGACTACATGCAGACGCCAGATTTCGCGCATGCGCTGTCCGCGCTCGCGCAAACGGCACTGCATGAGCGGCTCGCGCTGATGTGCGCAGAAGCCGTGCCGTGGCGCTGCCATCGAAGCCTGGTGGCCGATGCCCTTGTGGTGCGGGGGGCCAGCGTCTGGCACATCACGAGCCGGTCGCGCGCTGCCGCTCACCGGCTGACCTCGTTTGCCCACGTCGAGGGCGGGAACCTCACCTATCCGCCACCCGACGCACCGATGACCGATGAAAAATGACCGCTCGCCCGCAGCGAATCCGACCGCAGCCAGTCCTGTTCGGCGCGGCAACCCTGTACGCAATGGTCGCGCTACCGCTGTGGGTGCTGGCCCGGCAGCTGCAGACGCCCGCCTTCCCCGCGCGCTTCACTTCCGGCGATTGGCACGGCTACGAGATGCTCTTCGGATACGCCTTCGCCGTGGTCGCCGGGTTTCTGATGGGTCCTGTTCCGCGAGGGGCCGTAGCCTGGCTTGTCGTCGTGTGGTTCGTGGCCCGCGCTGGAGCGCTGGTCGCGCCGTTCGGTCCGGTCCATTCGATCGCCAGCGCGCTCTTTGCGCTGTCGGTCGCTGCTCTTCTGGCAGCGAAGCTGTTCCGTGGCCCGTCCAAGGCACGCAACCGGGTTTTTGCGCCCGTCGTCCTTGCGCTGTGTGCCATCGCCGCGCTCGCGCCCTTCGCTGGCGCGCTGCGTCTGCGGCTCTTCGTCGTAGCGCTGGATCTGTACGTCGTGTTGCTCGCGTTCATGGGTGGACGGCTGATCGCCGCAGCCGCGGCGGGCCACTTCTACCGCCGCGGCGAAAACCTCGAGCAGCGCGTGCAACCGCGACTCGAAGCCGCCCTTCTGACGAGCCTGCTGGTGCTGGCCGTGTGCGATCTCGTGGCAGCTCCCGAGGTCGTGTGCAGCGCCGTTGCCGTCGTCGCGTCCGTGCTGCTCCTGATCCGGTGGTCACGGTGGCGCCTTTGGACCTGCCTCGACTGGTGGAACCTGACGGCCCTGGGCGTGGGCTACCTGTGGCTGGCCATCGGGCTGGGCCTCAGGGCAACGCGCTCGCTACGGGTGTGGGTCCTTCCGGTCGACGCGCTGCACGGCCTCACGGTGGGCGCGCTCGGGTCGCTGACGCTGCTCGTCATGGGGCGCACGCGCGCCATGACCCGCGGCCTGGATCCGGAGCGCTCCGCAGTGCTCGCGGTGGCGGCCGTACTGGTGAACCTCGTTGCGCTGCTACGGCTCGCCGCGGGTGTGCTGGTCGCGCCGCGTCTCGATCTGCTGCTGGCCGCGGCCACTGCGTGGACGCTGGCGTTCGCAACACTGGCCAGCCTCATGTGGCGGCTCCGGCGGGCCGTGCCGCTGACAAAAGTCATGGCCAAGTCGGCGCGGTAGTTGCAAATGATAATCATGTTCAATTGCATTGGAGGCGCCCATGACCACCCAGTCCGTCAGATTCGACGGTAAACCCTTCGAGAACCACCTCGACGTCCAGAAGATGCCAGCCCACTGGTTGATGGCGCACCTGGGCAAGCGCGTGCTTCGCCCCGGCGGGCGGGAGACCACGCGCTGGCTGCTCGACCGCGCGCGCATCGACCAGTCCGACGACGTGGTCGAGCTCGCACCAGGCCTGGGGGTCACCGCCCGCGAGCTCCTGCAGCGCCGCCCCAAAAGCTACTCGGGTATCGAGCGCAACGTGGAGGCGATCGCGTTGACCCGGCGATCCCTGGCGCGCGCGGGGTTCCCCGCGACCACGGTGCTCAAGGGCGACGCGGCGGACGTGCCGCTGCCGGACAGCTCGGCGTCCCTGGTGTTCGGGGAGGCGATGCTGAGCATGCAGTCCCGCGACAAGAAGCGGCTCATCATCGACGAAGCCCGACGGCTGCTCTGCCCTGGAGGACGCTACGCCATCCACGAGCTCGCGGTCGTCCCGAACGACATCGACGGCGAACGCCTGACGCAGATCCAGCGTGACCTGTCCACGACCATCCACGTCGGCGTCCGGATAGAAACACCCGCAGAGTGGGCGAACTTGCTCGAGGAGGCGGGGCTCGTTGTCGAGGCCACGCGAGTCGCGCCGATGCGCTTGCTGGAGGTCGATCGCCTGATCGACGACGAGGGCATCAGCGGGACGGCGCGCTTCGTCTTCAACACGCTGCGGACTCCCGGCGCCCTGCGACGCCTTGCCGCGGTGCGCGCCAGTTTCCATCGCCACCAGGCCCACCTGCGCGCCATCGCCATCGTGGCCAGAGCGCCATCTTGAAGGAGTGAAACCATGTCAATACCAACAAAGCTACCCGCTGCAGAAACACTCACCCTGTCGACGCTCGTCACCTCCACCGAGCAGGGCATCGCAAGCCGCGTGCTTGCCAAGACCGGCGGCGGCAGCGTGACACTGTTCGCCTTCGATACGGGCCAGGATCTGAGCGAGCACACCTCGCCGTTCGATGCGCTGGTCCTCGTTCAGCAGGGAGCACTGGACCTGACCGTCGGCGGACAGCCCGTCCAGGCCACGCCGGGCACTGTCGTGCTCATGCTCGCGAACGTTCCGCATGCCCTACAGGCGCGCGAGCCAACGCGGATGCTGCTCGTCATGCTTCGCGAGCCCAACGCCCGGGGCAAATAGAACGTCGATCAGCCGCGCGCTCCCGAGCCTGGTCTGGAGCAAGGAACCGGTGCGGCGCCTGCCGTCGACACCCGCATGGTCCGGCGCGTGCCGACGCTGGTGATCTGCAACATCTTCCACAGGCCGAGCGCTGCGAGCGCCGCGAGATCGGTGAAGAGCAGCGGCGCGAAGAGCGGCGCGCCAAAGACGAGGCGTTCGCGAAGCGGCACGTTCGGCTGGGCGAGGTTCGCCGCCAGATGCAGCCCGAAGCCAAGCAGACCCACAGCGGCCTCGAGCGCCGCGACGCCCAGCGACAGCTTGATGAACTGCCGTCCGCGCCGGAACAGCGCGGTGGAGAAAAACGCGAGGCCGAACGCCGCCGCCACCACCGGGATCCACTCGGCCGGGGAGAAGAAGTCGTTCTGCGCGTGGTCCAGCAGCGACAGCGCGAAGTTGCCGATGAAGCCGCCCATCGCCAGAAGCAGCACCCACGGCCCGAAGCCCGGCGACGTGCGCGGCTCCATGCGGTTCAGGATCAAGAGCAGCCCGATTCCGACGTAGGACAGCGGCGCGACGAAAGGCGCGGTGTACACCAGGCTCTTCAGCGTCCGGAGCTCGAAGAACGCGCTCTGGAGGTGCAGCAGCATGCCGGCGACGCCGATCATGACCGCCGCGACGCCCACCACGTAGCCGAGCCGGCGGCACACGCCGCGCTGGTAGCGCCCGCCAAAGAGTCCGGGCACGAGCAGCAGCGGCGCGAGGCAAGAGAAGAACACCGGCAGCCACTCCACGCGGCGCGCAAAGCTGTTTTCCAGATGGGCCAGGTAGATGTCCAGGGCAAGGAACCCGATGTTGCTGGTGGCGAACACCTCCACCAGCCAGTGCGGCGACAGGTCGCGCAGTCGCTCAAGGAGCCGCATGCTGCTCCTTGTTTCCGGCCGCAGCGCGCGCCCGGATCTCGCGCGCCGCGGCTTCGATCTGCACCTTGTGGCGGAGTAGCTCGTAGTTGCCGTGCCACTGCACGAAGTCCGCGCCGCCCATGAACGCGCCGTGTTTCGTCGTGCGCCCGAAGTAGTGCCACAGGTCGAACGCCATGAACTCGATGGGCTCGTCGAAGGGCTTCGGCGTGAGCAGCCCGTCCTTCGCGCGTAGGTAACATGAGCGTCCTGCCCGCGACGCCAGGGCGCGCAGGCTCCGGGCGGCAAGGGAGCAGGTGCGGTTGCCAGGGCGGATAGGAAGGCTGCGGCGTGGCCATTCGGCGCTCGGTCGGGCCTGCGTCGCGGCGGGTAGCGCGCTCGAGGCGCACCGGTGCGCCGGCGACGGCGCGTTCAGTGCGCGTCGAACAGCTCCGCCTGCACGGGCTCACCGAGCCTTCGGCGGATGACGCGGCTCGAAAAGAACGGCGGCCCCCGCGCGGGCGCGAGCGCGGGCGGCTCGCTGGCCTCGCCGAGCCAGCGGAGGTAGCGGCGGATGCCGGCGGCGGTGATCACCAGCGCGCGCATTTTCAAGCGTCCGCCGCACTTGTTGCAGCGCTCGACCTCGATGCGGAAGGAGCGCTTCAAGAGCTCCGCCCACGGGCGATAGCCCGAGCGGGCGCCAGCCCGGCCTTGGCGGGCCCGCGCGGCGCGGCAGCGCGGCGCACCGTGGAGTGCCGCGCCGCGCGGGGGCAACCCTACACGGCGCGCGGCGAGAAGCGGCGCAGGCGCAGGCTGTGCCGACTCGGCGTGCGGGGCTGGCGGCACGGGCGGCACCGCCGGGACCGCGGGCACCGCGGGCACGGGCGGCAGCGACGCCGGGCCGGGTGGAAGCGCCGGTGTCGGCGGAACCGCGGGCAGCGCGGGGGCGGATGCAGGCCCCGGCTGTTACCGCTCACCGTGGACGCCGGACGTAGCGCCGCTTTCGTTCACGCAGCGTCCGACGGACAGCTGCGCTGCCTGCCGATCGTGTCGCCATCGGCCATGCAGGGCGTCATCTACTACAGCGACGGGTCGTGCACGCAGCCCATGTCCTTCGTTTCAACCAACCCGCCGGTGGGCTGCAGCCCGTACGTGCCGAAGTACGTCTACTCCGGACAGCAGAGCTGCCCCCATGGCGAGCAGCGTTTCCACATCTACCCGGTGCAGAGCATCATCACCAATCCCACGCCGCACAAGCTTACCAACGGCACCTGTAGCAACGCCAACGTCAGCTACCCGAGCATGATCCCCGTGGCGCTCGGCGCGGAGCTGTCCGCCAACAGCTTCGTCGCAGGCACCCGCACGCACCTGCCCTGAGAGGCCTCATGAAGAGCATCGCCATCGGACCAACACAGCGAGGCACACCATGCACCTGAACGCGACCCTCAAGGCTCTGACACTCGGCCTGGGCGTCTACGTGGCGCTCGCCGCCGTGGCAGCCGATTCGCCGCACACCCGCGGCTCGCTCGCCAGTGTGCTGCCGAGCCCCGTACCGGCCGCGCTCGCCGATACCAGCGGGACGCGGCTCAAAGCCGCCTACATCGCGGGCGCGGACGGCTCCAAGCTCTTCGACGCCAACGCCATGTACGACTCGCAGCTGTCGGTGGAATGCACGTTCCACATCGCCTCGGACGGGAACTCGCGCTGCCTGCCCGTGCTGTCGCCGTCGAGCCTGCAGAACGGCGTGTACTTCCTGGACGGGTCCTGCACGCAGCCCGTCACTTTCCTTTCCACGCCACCTTCCGGTTGCTCCGTGTACGTGCCGAAGTACGTCTGGAACCACAAGGCCGCCGCCGTCTGCCCCTACACGCCGGGATCCGAGCCGGTGCGCGTCTTCAGTGTCGGCGCGTACCAGGGCTCGGTGTCGAAGGTCTGGTACCAGACCCCGGGCGGCTCGTGCCTGGGCGCGACTACGCCGAGCGGGCTCGCCTACGCGATGACGGAGCGGCCAGCATCCGACTTCGTGCAGGGCACGGCCGGGACCGATCCGTAGCTTGGCTCTGCAACGCTTCTTTCCGGAACAGGTGCCCCTAGTTCGCCGGCGGGCCCGATGCGAGCACGGCGTCGATGGACTGGCGCAGGCGGGCCTCGGGCACGGCGCCGATCTCGTGGGCGACCACCTTGCCGCCGCGGAAGAACAGCAGCGAGGGGATGCTGTTGATGCCGAAGCGTGCGGCGATGGCGCCGCACTCCTCGGTGTCGAGCTTGTAGAACTTGATGCGGCCCTCGTACTCGGCGGCGAGCTTCTTGAAGATCGGCGCGATCAGCTTGCACGGTGCGCACCACTCGGCCCAGAAGTCGACCACGACCGGCAGATCGGACTGCAGAACGTCGTCGCCGAAGCCGTCGCAGCTGGCATGGAAGAGGTTGTCGCCGAGCTCGTGCGGGTCCCCCGGGCGAACGCCGTAGCGCTTCTCGAAGATGTCGTCGGCCGTCTCGGCGCTGTTCTCGATCTCGAGCCGGATCTTCTCGAGCCCGGCAAGGGTCGGCGCGTAGCGGATGGCACCGGCCGGGCAGACATTGGTGCACACGCCCGAGCAGTTGCCGCAGGCCTTCGTGTCCACCACCCACTTGCCATCCGTCAATTTCATGGCCCGTGACGGGCAGAGCCGCGCGGCGCTGCAATAGGGGGAGTCGTCACACGCGCGATAGTCGATGAGGGCAGGCATGCTCTATCTCCAGAAGCTGGGCCGGCCGCGGCCCCGGGGGAGAGGGCCGGGCCGGCGGGATCCGTACCTATCTGATTGGAGCCGGCCCAGCGCCGAAGGGTGCACGAGGAATGCGCCTATTCGAACAGCATCGCGTATGGCCGCTCGATGGCCTGGCGCACCTGGTCGATGCCGAAGGTCCGCACGAAGCGCGTCGTCTCGCGGCCGTCGAAACACACGACCAGCGTGGGCACGCTGAGCACGCCGTACTGCCCGGCGGCTTCGGGCACAGCCACGGTGTCCACGTGGATCAGCTCGAGCCGCGGGAACTCCTCGCGCACCAGGTCGAGCACCTTGCTCTCGACCGCGGCGCCCACGCTGCAACTCGGCTCGTTGAAGTAGACGAGCGCGGCGGGGGCCTCGGCAATCCGGGCCCGCAGCGCCTCGAGACTCTCCGCGGCGTGCTCCACGCGCGGGCTCCTAGCACGAGTGGTCCCTCCCAGCGAGCACGTCTGCGGGCAAGCTCGAGGGCTGGTGGTCGTCGTTCAGAGGTCGGTCTGTGGGTAGCGGGTGCCGAGCTGGCGCACGAGGTCGATGCGGCTGGCAATGCCCAACTTGCGCAGCGCGCTGCCCAGGTGTGACGACACCGTGCCCTCGGCAAGACCGAGGTGATACGCGATGAGCTTGTCGGCGTAGCCACGTACGGCCAGCCCGACCACACGGGTCTCCATGGCGGTCAGCCCACGCGGGTCGCGCACATCCTCCGGGTTCTTGTGGGCCAGCATGAAGCGCTTGCCGTCGGTGTCCCACTGCTCCACCAGCGACCAACGGCCCTGGATGAGCCCCTGCCAGACGCTCAACGCGTCCTCCTGACGCCCGGACTTCGCGCTGCGCGCGTGGTCGATGCGGCGTGCATTTTCGGTCAGTTCCCCGGCGCCGTCGCGGGCCTCGCCCTCGGCGTGGACGAGGCGACCCGAGGCGTCCAGCACGGCGCCGTCTTCGGGCGCGTCCACCCCTCCGGTGCGTTCCTGAAGGCGCCGCCTCAGTCGCAAACCTGCCTTGATGTGCGCGCTCAGCATCTGGAACATCTGGCGCTCCATCGACCGGTACGTGCGCTTGCCCTTCAACCCGGCGAAGATCGCCGTCGCTCCGTTGTCGTCGATGTGGTGGTTCATCAGCACGAACAGGTCGTCGACCGGCGCGCCGAGCGTGTACACCCAGTTCGGCGCTACACGGTGGAACTCCGACTGCAGGATGTGTTCAGCGGGTTCGCGCAGTGCCGCGCGCACAGCCCGGTCGGCGAAGGTGGCCTGCGCGCGCCGGAACAACCCCAACTTCTCGCGCCGCTTTGCCCTGAGCAGGTCCGCGATCACTTGATTCCGCCGCACCATGTCCAGCGGCGGGTCGCCGGATTGCACCGGATTGGTCAGTGCGTAGTCCCCCTGCTCGTCCACGTCGATGTGATAGGCGAGCAGCCCCACCTCGGGCCGCACCACGTTGCACACCGTGTCCGCCACGCCCTGGAGCCACGCGTCCTGTGAGGCGCCGAGGTCGTAGCACGACTCCACAACGGCAATCAGATCGCGGCGGCCTGGCACGATCCCGAAAGCTACGGGATCGGGGGCGGCGAAAAAAGTCTTGATCTGGCATTTCCCGTATCACCCCTAGGGGTGATGTGCCGGGGGAGCGCTCGCCTTTCCGAAAGCCGAGCGGCGTGCCGCGATTGGGTCTGGATGCCCTCGCGGGAGTGCTCGGGTCACATCGAGACGGGCGTTGTGGGCGAGTTGCCTGCGGTCTGGCCACTCGAGTCATTGCCCCAGCAACGTACCGTACCGTACCGTCGCTCATGCGCGCGCAAGTGTGGAGCGCGCCGGCAGTTCGGCGCGTAGGTAACATGAGCGTCCTGCCCGCGATCGACGTCGCACGGAGCGTCGTGGCCGACGGGAACATCGATGTAGATATTATACCGAAATACCGTAGAGCACCCGCCGCCCCATCTGTTACCGCTCACCGTGGACGCCGGACGTAGCGCCGTTTTCGTTCACGCAGCGTGAGGGGTTCGGGGGCGGCGGGACGTCGATGTCCATCGCGGGTTTCTCGCCCGGATCGGTGGTTGTCGGGTAGCTCGCGCGGCTCCGGAGGCGGAGCATCGGCGCGTAGCCGGCCGCACAAAATAGGTGACGGGGCGCGCGTGGAAAACGTCCCCGTCGTGCTCCGGACCCTATCGAAAAGAAGCGGAGCGCCCTACGCATCGTCTACTTCGAGCTGGACGTCGAAATTCTGGGCAGACAATCCGCCCGCGGTGGCGGCGGTGCGGCCGGCGAGGTGCCCGTGCTGCGAGCATCCGGGCGCGCCAGCGGCAGGTCCGATTGGGCTGGTCGGCCACGGCACCCGCGAGCGGACGCTGCTCGGTCCTCCCGGCCCGGATAGGCGGCCGGAGCAGCTCAGCTTGCTGCTGCGGCGCTACCGGTGCCGTGGCTGTGGGGCGGTCGTGGTCTCGGCACCGAGGGGCGTGCTTCGCGGCCTTCTCTATGGTGCTGCCGCGGTCGCGCTGGCGCTCGGGTTATGGGCCGATGGGCTCGCCGGTTGGCGGGTGCGCGAGCAGATCGCTGCGAGGTCGAGCAACGGCGACGAGCGGTGGCACGGCTGGCGCTCGTTGCGACGCTGGGCCAGCGGCGCTGCTCGATGGTGGACCTGGCTCCAGTCCGGCGCAGGTCACGGGCGGCAGCGCGCGCTCGGCGTGGTGACGCAGCTGGCGGCTCGCGCCGCGACGCCGACCGGACCGGTGCTCGCTCTGGCGTGCGAGGGAGCGCTCCGGAGCTGATGCGCATGAAGCGTGTCTCTGGCTCCAACCGCGATCCACCAGGCGTGTCCGTGGCCCGGCGGCGGCGGCTCTGGCGGAGTGCTCGCCGCGCCACGAAAGGGCGCTGGAAGGAGCCCATCGATGAATGAATCGTTGAAACCGAAGGACCCGGCCGAGGCCGTCGCGCTGTTCCGCGCCCAGGTGATCGGGCCGCTGCTGTGTCGCGAGTACGACTCGCACGGCGAGCTGGCCGAGGCGCTGCGCGAGCTGGCGGCCGAGCCCGTGCGCCCGCCCGGCTACAACGTCACGCGCTACTTCGCCGTTTCCACGTTGGAGCGGTGGTACTACGCCTTCAGGAAGGGCGGCATCGAGGCGCTGCGCCCGCAGGGACGCGCGAGCGGCTACGCCCTGATGCTCGACGAGGCGCAGCGCAAGCTGCTGCTCGACATCCGGCGCGAGCACCCGCAGGTGAGCACTGCGCTCATCCTGCGCACGCTCGAGCGGGACGGGCGGCTGGCGCGGGGCGCGGTGAGCGAGCCGACGCTCCGGCGGCTGTATGCCGCGCACGGCCTCGACCGCCGCACGCTCGCCGCCGGTGATCGCCAGCCGCGCCGGCGCTGGGAGGCGGCTGCGCCCAATCTCCTGTGGCACACCGACGTGTGCCACGGTCCTGCGCTGCGGGTGGACGGTCGGGCCGTTCCATTGCGCATCCACGCGCTGCTCGACGACCACAGCCGCTACGTCGTGGCCATCCAGGCCTGCTCGACGAGCGCGAGAGCGAGATGCTCGCTCTCGTCGTCAAGGCGATGCGGCTCCACGGCGCGCCGGACGTCATCTACGCCGACAACGGCCCCACCTACGTCGGCGAGGCCCTGGCCACGGCCTGCGGCCGGCTCGGCGTCGGCCTTGTCCACGCCAAGCCCTACGATCCCCAGGCGCGCGGGAAGATGGAGCGCTTCTGGCGCACGCTGCGCGAGCAGTGCCTCGACCACCTCGCCGGCCTCGGCTCGCTGCACGACGCGCAGGTGCGGCTGATCGCCTACCTCGATCGCCACTACCACGTGACGCCGCACTCCTCGCTGCTCGGCAAGACGCCGGCCGAGGTCTACGAGACCGGACGCCGCGAGCCCCTGCCGGACGCAATGCTCTCCGAAGCGCTCGTCGTGCGCGGACGCCGTCGCGTGCGCCGCGACGGCACCGTGAGCATCGCCGGCACCGACTTCGAGGTGAAGCAGGGCTTCCTCGCCGGGCGCACCGTGACCATCGGCCGCTCGCTGCTGGTGCCCACCGACCCGCCGTGGCTCGAGCACGAGGACCAGCGCCACGTCCTCGAGCGGGTCGAGCCGACGCGACGCGGCCGCCGGAGGCCCGCACCGCGCGTCCGCCGCGGCATCGATGCCGTGCCCTTCGATCCACCCGGTGCGCTGCTCGACGAGGCCGCTGGCCGGAAGGGAGCGCAGCAATGAGCGCCCGCTGGCTCGACCACTTCGGCCTCGACGACGCTCCCTTCTCCAAGGAGACCGAGGCCGCCGAGCTGTGGGTGCCGTCGTCGCGCCAGGCTGTCGTCGACGACCTGGTCGATGGCTGCGAGGAGCGCGGACACGTGCTGCTCACCGGCGAGCCCGGCGTCGGCAAGACCTGCATCCTGCGCGCGCTGCAGAGCCGTCTGCCCGACGCCGGCTTCCGGCTGACCTACTGCCACAACGCGACGCTCGGCCGGCGCGACTTCTACCGCCAGCTCTGCCTCGCGCTCGGGCTATCTCCGAAAGCGACTGCTGCCGGCGTCTTCTTCGAGGTCAGCAGCCACGTGCAGCAGCTCGGTCACGAGCGCATCCACCCCGTCTTCCTGCTCGACGAGGCCCATCTGCTGCACCAGGACGTGCTCGATCACCTGCACATCCTCGCCAACTACGAGTGGGACAGCCGAGCGCTGCTCTCGCTGCTGCTCGTCGGCCTGCCCGAGATGCACGACCGCATGCACCTGCGCAGGAACCGCTCGCTCTGGTCGCGCATCCACACCCGCCTGCACCTCGGCGAAGCCACTCCCGAGGACACCGCCGAGTACGTCGGCTACCGCCTCGAGCGAGTGAGCGGCAAACAGGACACCTTCAGCTCCGACGCGCTCGCGCTGCTCCACGAGGCCTCGGGAGGCCGCCTCCGCGACATCGATCGCATCGCCACCGGCGCCCTCAAACGCGCCGCGCGACGCAAGCTCAAGAAGGTCGACCGCCAGCTCGTGCAGGACGTTGTCGGAGCCGACTGACCCGCACGCTACACGACCGCGCCGGCGCGGAGGGAGCCGGCGCGGCACGCCTTGATGCCCATCGAGCCGATGAGCGACTCCCGCCGTCCCCGTGATGTCCCTCGAATGTCACGCGCGGATGCCCATCGCCTGGTGTGAGCGGGAACAGTTGGCACTGGAACGCGGCGCCGGAACAGTTCAGCGTGTTCGCTAGCTGGCCCGCCATCGTGGCCACATGGGCCCTCCGCTTGCAGGTTGCGGCCATCTATTTTCATGCTGGAATGGCCAAGTTGCGGGTGACGGAGTGGGCGGATGGGACAGCGATGTACTACTGGCTCCACCAGCCGACATTCGGAATGAATCCCACCGAGCTCCGCTGGTTGGGGCCAGTTCTCAATGCGGCGCCGGTGCCTGCAATGATCGGCTGGGGGACGATCGTGCTCGAACTCGCGCTTGCAGCATCGCTCATGGCGAAGCTTCGCTACCGGATGGTGCTCCTGGGACTTGGCTTCATGCTGCATTTTGGAATACTGGTGTTCATGGGTCTGACGAGCTTCGCGGTAACGATGTGGGGGGCGCTACTGTTTCTCTTGTGGCCTTTGGAGCGGCCGATCCCGTTGCCGTCCCTGCCATCCCTGCCATCGCTTCGGAAACGCCCGCGCGACAGCGAAGGTCAGGTCGAGACTATTGTGACGCGAGAACAGGAGGCCGCATGACAAGAGTCACGAGCGCGTGTGCAGTGGTACTGGCGCTCACCGGGTGCGGCGGATCCGCAACGCCGGGCTCTAGCCCTTCCGATGCCGGTCTGCACGAGTCGAATGCCCACGATGCTGTGAGTGAAGCCATGCCGTCGGACGCCGGTGCTGACGACTCGGGCGACGCGATGACTGATCACGCAACGTCCACTGTGGCCATCGGCGGGACCGTCATCGCGCAGAATTCCGGGGGCAAGCCGGTCGCAGGTGCGTCCGTTTGCGCGTTCGAGGGCAAACCCTGCGTGCAGACGGCCGCCGACGGCAGCTTCGCGGTAGAGGTACCGGCGTTCGCGAACACCGGGATCGCCATGAGTCGCTCCGGTTACGGCACGGTATTGCTCCCATTGCGCACCGCGAGTACCAGCGACAACGCCCTCGTGCTGGCGCTACCGTTACTTGCAGACCAGAACGTCAAGCTACGCGAAAGCGGGTGCGACCTTTCCCTCCAGCCAACTCGGGTTCGTATTGGTGCAGTTGAACGCGGCGGGGGCGACTGCCGGATTTGCCAGCGCCACGGCAACCCTGTCTCCGAGCTCGGGAGTTGGGCCCGTGTACTACGGCACGACAGGGGTGCCCGACCCGGCACTCACCTCCACCTCGCAGTTGAGCCTTGTCACCTGGGGAAACGTCGGACCCGGAACGTACGACCTTTCGATCGGTCCTTCCGGAGTCCAGTGCGCCCGCGGACTCAACGGATGGCCGGCGACAGGGCAGGCGGTCGCGCGGATTCCCGTCCGCGCTGGCGAGGAGACAAGACTGATCCTCGCATGTTCGAATTGAGACGAAGCGCGGCTGTGTGACTCGTGGAGAGGGTTCTGCGCTACGACGCGGCTACGCCGTCACCTGCTGGGACCATTACGGTGTTTGTGGTCTTCGGGATGGTGGTGGCGGGCTTTGCGATCGTTGGCGCCGGCGTGTTGGTCGTTTCGCTGATTGCTGGTGCTGCGGCGCTGTCCTTGCTGGTCACGGCGGTTTTTGCGCCCGTCGCGTACGAACTTGCAGACAGTGAGCTTGTGGTGGTTGGTCGACTCGGCGGTCGCCCGAAGTTCCGCGTGACCAGTGCTCGAGCTCAGCCAGTTCCGGCTCTTGTCGCTAGCGCCGGGATAGGTCAGGCGTTTGGGTTGGTGGGTTGGGCATGGACCAAGCAACGCGAGTCATTGCTCGTTCTGGCCACCGATTGGGACCATGCCATTTGCCTGGAGACAGACCGCCGGCGGCTCGTCATTTCCCCTGCGGATGTCGAGGCATTCAAGGAGGGGCTTGGGATGGTGCTCGGAGACTGAAGCCGTCGCGGCCGAGCCCAGCGCCTGGCTCGACCGAGTCGAAGTTGCGATGTGTCAGGGCACAGCTGCCCCCCGCGCCCCCCTGCGCCGCACCCGCTCCGCCAACCCCATCGCAATCAGATAATCCCGCCGCGCGATCACCGCGCGCGCAGTCGCCGCCCAGTCGCTGTACCAGCGGTACAGAGCGGTGAGCTCGTCGATGCGCTCCTCGTGGGCGGGGCCGTCGTGGGTTGGTGCGGGCGCGCTCTGCGCGGCGCCCACCTGCTCCGCGAGGCGCTGGCGTTCGCTCTTGTCGAGGCCACGGCGCGCCAGGACCGCGACAACCTTGCTCCGCGCGGGGAGATCGTCGAGGCGGGCGAGCAGGGTGGCCAGGGCGAGCACGGCCTGCTTTTCGGCGGGCCTTTCGATGCCGTCGAACAGGCGGGCGTCGCCGACCTCGCGCTCGAGCGCGGCCTGGAAGCGGGAGAAGTGCGTGGCGACCCAGCGCTCGATGGCGGCCGTGGCCGCGCGCGCCGGTGCGTCGGCGAACAGGTCGAAGCGGCTCTCGCCGAACGCGCACACCGCGCCCAGCAGCTCCCACCCTTCCACATGGTCCGCGCGCGTGTAGCCCCCCTCGGCCATCAGCGCGCGGATCGGCGCGCGGGTGCCGACCGCGCGCAGGAAAACCACGACCCGCTCCGGCAGCTCCGCGCGCACGCTGCGCCCCGGAACGGGAAGCGGGCTGCCGGAACGGGTCATGGACATCCCGTTGCCTCACTCGGCCGCGCTGGGCGCGACCACGGTGAGCGGTAACAAGAGGGATGTGGAATTGCGAAGCGTAGGCCACTTCGTACAGCCACGCCGAGATGTACGCCGCGACGGGAACCAGAGCGACCAGGCCGGCAACGTCCCAACGAAAGCCACCCCTGTCAGCCATGGGTGGCAGGATCCCACTGGGGCACGCGCGCCGCCACCCGGAATGGCGTCCGAGCTGGCGGTTCCCGGCGGAAACGGACTAGGTCGCCGGATCGATGGTGCTCGAAACACCATCAACGGGCGCGGTCTTCGCGGCGGAGCGGGCCTCTGCAGGGTACGGGCGCAGTGGTAGGCGAGCGCGTCGATGTCGTAGGCGCGGCGCCGGACGACGGTTGCCCGCACACGCGCCCCGCCCCAAGCGCAGCGGCGGTCGCGGCTTCGCGGCGGAGCGGGCCTCCGCAGGCGGAGCCCCAGCCGTGCTTCGCGTCGATACGCCGCACACGAATGCGGAGACGAGGACTATGGCCCGTGAGCACGCGAAGGCCGCGACCGACGCGGAGCGGGCCGTGGCAGGGGCGGGTTCGGCATCGGTGGTATGAGGGGCGGGTGAGGAGGAAGCGCGCTTCCGGGTTGACCCTGTACGCCAGGTACGACAGGGAGCAGGTGCTCGAGGAGTTGGGGTTGCCGAAGAGGCCCGCCTACCTGGGCGGCGCATTCTTCACGGATGGCACCGTCAGCGCGTTGTTCGCGACGGTTGGTAGGAGCACGCAGGTATGCCACTTCCAGCGTACCGGCGAGTTCGAGTGGCGCATGAAGCCCGGCGGCCGGGTCCGCCGGCCTCCCGACACGGCACTGGGCGACATCTCGCTCCTATGCAAGTTGGAGGAGGACGAGAAGTTCACCTACCTCGGTCGCACCAGCATGCATCCTGCCGCGTGGGTGCGTGAGCAGACGATGGTGTTGAGCCCGGCGCTGGATCCGAAGCAGTGGAAGCGTTGGGGAATAGGTCGATACCAGGGCTGGCAGGTAACCTTCGATGGCGAGACACGGCGCGTTTCGGATGCACGACAGCGGCAACGTCTCATCAGGTCGCTGCAGAAGTTGCCGTCGTGCGAGGTTTCGATGAACCGGCCGCAGGGCGATTGGGTTTTCTGCTTGCTGGAACCAACCAGGGGCTACGTCGGCATCCAACCCGACGAGCGGGGATGGATCGCGATCGAGAAGGCGACACGGCGCAAGACGCCGCACGGGGCAACGGTACTGTTTCGCCTCGACAACGGTCAGGTCGACAAGGTCGCGATCGACCGGACAGTGAAGCGGGAAACCGCCATAGCCGTCATCGATCGGCTCCTGGCTGGGGATGACCGGCCCGACATCGTCAGATGGCGGCGAGCAACGCGCGCTCGTTGATGAAGGTACTCACCCGTCGCGCCCCAGCCGGACTGTCCACGGGCGCAAGGCTGGGCTACGAACGCAGACGGCGAGGGCTGCGCTCGGCGATGCGATCGAGCCCGTAGGTAGGATGAACGCCCTCTGCTCGCTGCTCCTGGTTGCCCCACGTCACTCTCGCTGCCTCTGCCGGACAGACTACGCCGCGATCGAGCTCCGCGGAAGGCCCGCCGGCGTGGCGTCCGGCCCCCCGCGCGTCGCCCGCGCACGACCACCCCGCCTCCGGTCGGATCTCCGCCCTCGCGAGCGCGCGTTCAGGGCACGTCGAACAGCTCCGCCTGCACGGGCTCTCCGAGCCGGCGGCGGATGACGCGGCTCTTGAAGAAGGGTGGCCCCCTCGCGGGCGCGAGCGTGGGCGGCTCGGTCGGCTCGCCGAGCCAGCGGAGGTAGCGCACGATGCCGGCGGCGGTGACGACGAGGGCGCGGAGCTTCATCCTGCCGCCACAGTGCTCGCACCGCTCCACGTCGATTTTGAAGCTGCGGCGTAGCAACTCGCGCCATGGGCGATATCCGCAGCGATGCGTGGGCGGCTTGTCCTTCGTGTTCGCGCACGTGGCGCAGTGCGCGTCGTCGTCGTTCTTGTCGTCGTCGTCGTCGCGCGGCGGCGGCGGAACAATGCGCGCTCTCCATTTGCTGTGTGCAGCGAGGACCCCGCCGTACCTCACCGTATTGAAACGCGGGGGATGCACGGCCGCCGCGAGTCGTGCCAGCAGGGACAGAGGGTCTAGATCGATTGCATAGGTTCCATCACTGAACGGCCGCTTCAGGATCAGCCGCACGAGATCGTCGCCGGCGAGCTGGACGCGCTCCTGCGAGATCGGCGGCCGCAGGATGTACTTGCAGAGCGCTTCCTTTCCCGCGGCGTCGGTGGCGCTCGCGGTGGTCGAGGCGTGCAGCGACAAACCGCCCAGGGTGGCGCAGAGCGCCTTGGTGTGGAGGAGCCTGGCTTCGCCGCGCAGCGTGATGGGATCGCGCCGGCGCAGCGCGGGTCCTGCCGGCACGGTGCCGAGCGTGGAGGCGACGGCGAGCTGGGCGAGCGCGGGCTCGCTCTCGGCGAGCGTCGCGTCCGCGCTGACAACGCTCGCGCCGCTGCCGCTGCCGCTGCCGCTGCCGCCGCTGCTCTCGTCGGCGTCCGCGATCACGCCTTTGCGTCGCAAGAGCGCGAGGATGCGCGCGCGGGCGATCTGCAGCACGTCGGCGACGTCGTCGTTGGTCAGGAAGGGCAGCGGATGGAAGCGGAGCTCGCCGCTCTCGTCCTCGGTGAACACCCCATCGAGACCGATCGAATGGAAATGTGGGTTGAGCCGGAAATCACTCGAGACGCGCTGCACGGCGGTGACGGCGCCGCTCCTGCCGCCGTCGATGCCGCGCTCGCGCAGGCGGCGGCGGTACCAGCGGAGCACCGAGTCGACGAAGGCGTGGCAGACCGCGCCGAGCAGCCCGGCGTCGTAGGCGAGCCGCGCCCTGAGCTCGAACGGCAGCGTGAGCACCCACTGCCTGAGCGGTACGCCCGGCGGCAGAATGTGTTCCACAAGGTCCGCAGCGCCGGCCGCCATGCGGCGGCCCAGGCACGAGGGACACAAGGAGCGGCCTTTGCAGGAAAATGCGACGACCCTCCGCCTCTGGCAGTCGGGGCACGCAAGCACGGAAAATCCCCGCGCCAGGACCCCGCAGTCGATGTAGCGCTCGAGCTCGTCCTTGACGAAGCCGGAAAGCGGCGCGGCGAAGCCCTGCTCGGCGGCGGCGTAGAGCGTGCAGAGGTTGCCCTGCACCACGCGGTACAGGGCGGTCGCTTCCGGATGGCGGCGCGAGTACGTCGGCTTGGCGCGCGCGGCAGACGCGGCGGACGCGGCAGACGCGGCGGACACGGCGGACGCGGCAGACACACCGCGCGCCTGCGCAAGCGGCGTGCCGGCACGGCGGAGCGGTGATTCGCGCTATTTCGTGCGCGCGGCGGGGTGGCGACACGGCGGTCCGCCGGTGGCGGCCGCCAGCGCGACGCGCTCGGCTCCGTGGGGCCCCCTGTACCGGCCGGGCGCTTCGCCCGGCCTTGGCGGGCAAGCCCAAGACGATCACCCCTTCACGCCACCCGCCGAAGTCGTCGATGGACGTGCCGTCGCCCGTGTAGTTGCCGTACTGGTCGAACGGCAGCTCGCCGCGCTGGGTAGCGCCGCCAAGGCCCGGCGGCTTGGTCTGCGGGGGTTGGACGACGCGGAAGGGGTGGCGGACGCGGCCGGCCGCCATGCGGCGGCCCAGGCACGAGGGACACAAGGAGCGGCCTTTGCAGGAGCCCATGACGCAGGAAGCGCGGGACGATCAACTCCGAGCATGGAAAGCCCGCAGCGAGGGGCGCAGAAGTGCCGAGTACGCGCTCGGGGAGGAGTATGGCGATGGCTGGGCCCAGCATGCTGCCGACCTGAGCGAGATGGCGGCTATCATCCACGAGCAGGTTATCCCCGACTTCGAGCACGACAACTGGCTCCGGCTGCTTCGTGCGTATCCCAGCATCCTTCCGTTCATGCAGGCCCAGGAATCCTACGTCTCCACCAACACCTTCTTCGTGAAGGGCTTTCTGGAAGGAGCGGTGCGGCGCTGGAAGAGCGCCATGAGCCCGCCGGCCAGAAGTCGCGCTTGCCGTGTGCTTCGTACCTTTGTCCGAAGACCTGCAAGATGCGGCGCGCAAGAAAGTTGACGTTCAGCTTGTCCTCGGCCGCTTGAGCCTCGGCGTCGGCCTGCTTTTTCCGGAGCGCCAGCAGCTCGTCGACATCGTCTACATCTCGGAGCAGCTCGATGTCGTCCGGTCGGTTCCACTGCACGATGTCATCGCCTTGATCCGAAAACTTCGCGTTCGCGAGCTTGCCGAGGTCAATAACCGCGTCCACGAGCGCCGGAGGCTTGGTGTCAGCTGAGTCCGCACGTTCTCGTAGTTCGCGCCAGGTGTAATAACGGAATGCGCCTTCAGCGTCGTACTTGTCGTGCAGCAGGCGCAGAACCAACCTGAACCACCGCCGCACGGCCTCTCCTTGGGAAGACGCAAGAAGTCCGGTGAGTGTGATGCCGTACTGGTCCTTCAGGTTGCTGTTGACCTTCACGGCGAACTCGGGGCACAGGGACTCCACGATCCGCTTCTTCTCTTCGAGACTTGCGCCCGGCGCGGCTTTTCGTAGATCGATGCCCGACACGGACGACCAGAAGTTGGCGCTCTTTCTTGTGGCCAGGTCGTCGAGTACTGCCTGCTGGTCGGGGGAAAGCGACATGGAATGTGACAGATGATACCACTTGGCAACGTCGAAGCAGCTACGTCACTTTCTTCCAAGCGCCATACAATTGGTCGAGGGACTTGGCGTTCGCATCGAAGCCATCGGCGGGCCTGATGCCATGGTGCTCGCACTCGGCGGCGTAGTTGGTCGTGGCTGTTCGGAGCCAGGTCGTGATCCGACGTAGACCGACCTTCTGGCTGATCGGTCGCATTCTTCCAGCGTCTTCATAGGGCGGGAGATACGAAATCTCGTCGTCGGGCTCGTCACGAGAGAAGTCGGACGTCCGGGTGCCACGTGTCAGCGAATGCACGACGGCGCACCTCGTCAGCGAGTAGAGCAGCGCGGGGTACGTGTATCGTTCCCTCGCCAACTTCTCGATGTCGTTCTCCGGGGCCAGAGCAGGCTCCTTGTTGACAAGCTCGTCCCACTCGCAGTCCAGGTGAGCAAAGGGGCTGGCCTGAAACTCGAACGAGGAGGTCGCTTCCTGTGCGGGGTTCACGTCCCTCGCGAGAAGGAGCCGCCTCGCGACCTCGTGGAGCCGAGCAGGCCCGATTGCCAGGATGTCCTCCGCCAGGAAGACCACCGCAATCTTCCTCGTGTCCGGGTCCCCCGCATAGCGCTGGACGAACTGCGAGAGACGCTCCGCCCCGTTGATGCGTTTGAGCTTGTGGTCGTGTTCTCGGATATTGGCGAGCGCATCGAGGGCAACGGTGGCAATGAGCACCGCCTCGTGACGCCATCCGTCCCGGTAGAGATGCTCGGCGAGATCAGCACGCTCGTGGAAGTAGCGTTCGAAGGTTTCGGGGTCAGGCATGATGGGCTCGTTCGAGTGCTCTCCGACTGCACATCGGCTCACTGCGCGTAGATCGTGTACCCGTACCCGTTCCCGACAGGCGGGACGACGACTTCCAGTCTCCAGCCCTTGAGCCCCACCGTCTTCTTCGCGGTCTTCGTGCCGCCGGTCAACAACGTCTGGCGGAGCGCTGCTGGCACGGGCTGACCGACGACCTTCTCGGTCAGAAAGGCGGGCAAGCGTCCCGAGAAAGCTCCGGCGTCGATCGTCGGCAGGTCGTCAGTGGCCGAGGATGCAGTTGTTGACTGCATCCCACTCCTGCTGGCACAGGTTGGGCTGGAGCTGGGAGACACCATGCGAGTCACAGTAGAACCCACACGGTCCGTAGGACGCGGCGCACTGTTGCAAGGCGTCGAACTCGGCCGTGCATTGCGGGACCTTCGCGCGCCCGCTTTCGCAGTCGGGCACGCACTGGGCGTACGTCATGTCGTTCGGGCACGACAGCGCTGCCGGATCGCTGCATACCTGCTCGCAGGCCGTGAGCGCGCCGGCGTCCGAGCCCGCGTCGACCTGTGCCGCCCCGGCGTCGGTGGTCGAGGGGAAACAGTTGCTGGCTCCTCCGGTGCCCGCTGTTGCGCCATCCTGGCCTGTCGGACTTCCCCCTGTGCCGGTGTTCCCCGCGCCGCCACCGTCCGCCGTCGCGCCGCCCGCGCCGCCCGCGCCCCCCGTCGTGCTGCCACCTCCAGCGCCGCTGCTATGCGCGCTGCATGCGAGCAGAACAGCGCCGAGAAGTGGGAGCGACAACCTCCAATTCCGGTACGCATGCATGGTCGGATGGCCTCAGTCCTTTACGCAGATCCCGCGATTGCAGCTTTCGCTCTTGGGACAGAACTGGCAGTGCGACCCCGTCGGACAGTAGCTGTTCGGGTCTCCCGAAAATCCATCCAACACGCGGGGATCGGGACACGAGATGATGCGGCAGGCGTGTTCGGCCAGGTCGCAGACCTGGTAGGCCCACGGGCAGTCCGCTTGCGACGAGCACTTGACCAGGCAGTGGGGGTTCGAGGGCACCGAGTAGGTTCCTGCCTGGTCGCAGGTCCAACCATTCGGGCACGCACCGCCGCCGAAGCAAAGTCCGGCGTCGGGCTGCGTGCAGATCCCGACTTGGTGCAGGGGCCCCACGCCATCTGCCTGCGTGACACAGCTCATCCCATCGCCGCACTCGATATCATTCGGTTGCGGCGACCCCGACCAGTAGCCGCAAGTAGCGCCTGGCTGTCGCGTCGTGGTGACGCCCGAGGGAGACGACGAGCAGCCCACGACGAGCAGCAGCGCCACCAGGAACCCCGGTCTCACGCGCGCCTCCGCCGCCTTCTGCGGCCGACGTACACCACCGGAAACATCAGCAACCCGAACAGCGGTGCACTTCCGACCGCCGCGCCCATGACCGGATAGCAGTTGCAGCCGCCGCCGAAGGACGACACGTGCCCCTTGACCGTCACGGTGTGGGTCACTCCGTCGCTGGTGACAAGGTGCACGGTCCAGATCTTGTCGCCCGTGGTGCTCGTCATCCACGTCACGAGCCCCATTGGCGCGCCAGCGTCGACCGTGTGGCAAGCGGGGTCCTGAATGCACACTGAGCGGTCGGGGACCTCGATCGCGTCGGTGCAGTTGTTGAAGATCTGCAGGAAGCCGTGGCACTGACAGCCATTCCCGCCGCTTACGATCCTGACGCATGCCGGAAGCGCAGGATCCACCTGTGCGGGTTCGACCGTGATGTCGCACGGGTTCTCGCAGCCCGCCATGGCGCACCGGGTCCCGAACAGCGCGCCCACCGCAAATAGGCCGCCGACGAGCGCGCGCTGAATGCAATGGTACCGGGACCCTTTCATGCGGACGATCGTATCATGCTCCGTGCGCGAGCACGTACTCCGTGTCGCCTCGCAGGAGATCGGCCGCATTGACGGAGATGTGCTTGCCCTCCTGTGCATCGATCTCCCGGATGAGCGCCTGCAGGTTGTGTTGGGCGCTGTGGATCAGGCTCTCGCCGAAGCCGGCGGAATCGATCTCGCCCCGCTGAACCAGCTCGGTGACCAATGCTTGGAGGCTCTCCCGGGTCGCAATCAGATTGAACGTAACCGAGCGCCTCGTCGTCCACCCCGCCACGTCCTTTGCCGTGATATCCAGCGTGTGGGGGCCTAGAGTGAACCAAAGCAGATCGACGCTCTCTCCGTTCGCTACGGCAGATCCGTCGAGGGTCCCGCCCACACTGGAGAGGCCGGACCCGGGAGCCGGATCGCTCGCCGAAAAGTCGACGACGAACGGGTCGACACGCGTGTAGTCGGCTCGTGCGACGGCAGAGATGACCGGCGACCGGGTGTCGATCTTCAACTCGTCGCTCTTGGCCAACTCCACGTTCTTCGCGTTGTCCTTGGCGCGGTAGTAGAGGGTGGTATCGCCTTCGTCCGAATACGTGAAAGGAGCGCTGTACTCGGTCCACGTCACCTTGTCGTGGCTCGTCTCGATGGCGGCAATCCCGGTGCTACTGAAGTCCTGAGCCGTGCCCGTAGGTAGGATGAACGCCCTCTGCTCGCTGCTCCTGGTTGCCCCACGTCACTCTCGCTGCCTCTGCCGGACAGACTACGCCTCGATCGAGCTCCGCGGAAGGCGCGCCGGCGTGGCATCCGGCCCCCCGCGCGTGGCCCGCGCACGACCACCCTGCCGCCGGTCGGATCCCCGCCCTTGCGAGCGCGCGTTCAGGGCACGTCGAACAGCTCCGCCTGCACGGGCTCTCCGAGCCGGCGGCGGATGACGCGGCTCTTGAAGAAGGGTGGCCCCCTCGCGGGCGCGAGAGTGGGCGGCTCGGTCGGCTCGCCGAGCCAGCGGAAGTAGCGCACGATGCCGGCGGCGGTGACGACGAGGGCGCGGAGCTTCATCCTGCCGCCACAGTGGTCGCAGTGCTCCACGTCGATTTTGAAGCTGCGGCGGAGCAACTCACGCCACGGACGATATCCGCAGCGGTGCGTGGGCGGCTTGTCCTTTGTGTTCGCGCACGTGGCGCAGTGCGCGTCGTTGTCGTTCTTGTCGTCGTCGTCGTCGCGCGGCGGCGGCGGAACAATGCGCGCTCTCCATTTGCTGTGTGCAGCGAGGACCCCGCCGTACCTCACCGTATTGAAACGCGGGGGATGCACGGCCGCCGCGAGTCGTGCCAGCAGGGACAGAGGGTCTAGATCGATTGCATAGGTTCCATCACTGAACGGCCGCTTCAGGATCAGCCGCACGAGATCGTCGCCGGCGAGCTGGACGCGCTCCTGCGAGATCGGCGGCCGCAGGATGTACTTGCAGAGCGCTTCCTTTCCCGCGGCGTCGGTGGCGCTCGCGGTGGTCGAGGCGTGCAGCGACAAACCGCCCAGGGTGGCGCAGAGCGCCTTGGTGTGGAGGAGCCTGGCTTCGCCGCGCAGCGTGATGGGATCGCGCCGGCGCAGCGCGGGGCCTGCCGGCACGGTGCCGAGCGTGGAGGCGACGGCGAGCTGGGCGAGCGCGGGCTCGCTCTCGGCGAGCGTTGCGTCCGCGCTGACAACGCTCGCGCCGCTGCCGCTGCCGCTCTCGTCGGCGTCCGTGATTACGCGCTTGCGTCGCAAGAGCGCGAGGATGCGCGCGCGGGCGATCTGCAGCACGTCGGCGACATCGTCGTTGGTCAGGAAGGGCAGCGGATGGAAGCGGAGCTCGCCGTCCGCGTCCTCGACCCGCTCCTGCCGCCGTCGATGCCGCGCTCGCGCAGGCGGCGGCGGTACCAGCGGAGCACCGAGTCGACGAAGGCGTGGCAGACCGCGCCGAGCAGCCCGGCGTCGTAGGCGAGCCGCGCCCTGAGCTCGAACGGCAAGGTGAGCACCCACTGCCTGAGCGGCACGCCCGGCGGCAGAACGTGTTCCACAAGGTCCGCAGCGCCGGCCGCCATGCGGCGGCCCAGGCATGATGGGCACAAGGAGCGGCCTTTGCAGGAAAACGCGACGACCCTCCGCCTCTGGCAGTCGGGGCACGCAAGCACGGAAAATCCCCGCGCCAGGACCCCGCAGTCGATGTAGCGCTCGAGCTCGTCCTTGACGAAGCCGGAAAGCGGCGCGGCGAAGCCCTGCTCGGCGGCGGCGTAGAGCGTGCAGAGGTTGCCCTGCACCACGCGGTACAGGGCGGTCGCTTCCGGATGGCGGCGCGAGTACGTCGGCTTGGCGCGCGCGGCAGACGCGGCAGACGCGGCGAACGCGGCAGACGCGGCGGACACACCGCGCGCCTGCGCAAGCGGCGTGCCGGCACGGCGGAGCGGTGATTCGCGCTATTTCGTGCGCGCGGCGGGGTGGCGACACGGCGGTCCGCCGGTGGCGGCCGCCAGCGCGACGCGCTCGGCTCCGTGGGGCCCCCTGTACCGGCCGGGCGCTTCGCCCGGCCTTGGCGGGCAAGCCCAAGACGATCACCCCTTCACGCCACCCGCCGAAGTCGTCGATGGACGTGCCGTCGCCCGTGTAGTTGCCGTACTGGTCGAACGGCAGCTCGCCGCGCTGGGTAGCGCCGCCAAGGCCCGGCGGCTTGGTCTGCGGGGGTTGGACGACGCGGAAGGGGTGGCGGACGCGGCCGGCCGCCATGCGGCGGCCCAGGCACGAGGGACACAAGGAGCGGCCTTTGCAGGAGCCTATGACGCAGGAAGCGCGGGACAATCAACTCCGAGCATGGAAAGCCCGCAGCGAGGGGCGCAGAAGTGCCGAGTACGCGCTCGGGGAGGAGTATGGCGATGGCTGGGCCCAGCATGCTGCCGACCTGAGCGAGATGGCGGCTATCATCCACGAGCAGGTTATCCCCGACTTCGAGCACGACAACTGGCTCCGGCTGCTTCGTGCGTATCCCAGCATCCTTCCGTTCATGCAGGCCCAGGAATCCTACGTCTCCACCAACACCTTCTTCGTGAAGGGCTTTCTGGAAGGAGCGGTGCGGCGCTGGAAGAGCGCCATGAGCCCGCCGAGGCGTCCGTCTGCAACCAGGAAGAAGGGCGCTGCGAAGGAACCCTCATGAGCACCAGCCTGGCCTGCGGATCTCGCCTGGAGCCGCTCCGCCCTCGCCGGCATCCGCACTCTCCGCCGTCGCACCGCCGTCGGGCGAAAGCTCGCTGGCCTTGACGCGGCGCCCTTCATACGCGGCGTCCGCCGTCGCGTGCTCGATGGACTCGATGCGGAAGGTCGCCCAGCGCCGGCGCGCGCGCGCGGCCTCGGGAACGTTGTCGCCCACGTCGAGCCAGTTCCTGGCCTGTCGTGTCGGTTCCTCGGCGTCGCCGGCGTCCGCGTCGGCGTTCATGAGCACCGACGCCAGATCCATGCTCACGGTTCCGCGCGTCTTCGTCAGATCGAGCAGGTCGACCTGCAGCTCGCCCCGCGCGACCCGCAGCGTGCCGCTCGGCGCGGCCTTCTTCGCCTTCAGCGTGAAGCTCGCGCGCCCTTGGGGCTGGATCGTGTAGCGCACCGTCAAGCTGGGCCGCGCAGCGCTCGGCGCCGGGTGCGCGCGCCACGGAGCGCTGTGCGCGGGCGCCGCGGACTTGTCGTGTTTCTTCGAGCAGGCGGCGAGCGCCAGGACGGCGACGACAACGAGCAGGCGGCGCATCGGGCTCCGCCCGTGCGATGAACTCCACTCGAACCCGACCGCAATCGATGCGGGTCGTATGCGCCATTCTTCCCGGTATCGGTCGCGGCCGTGAGCCCTGTCCGTGGCAACGTCGGCCAACCAGAACCCGAGCAGGGCCGCTCCGAGGTAGCCGGTCGCGGCCTGGTCTGCAGCGCTGTAGTCGCGCCGAGCCGAAGAAGGTGCGACTTGATTGAGGGGAGCCGGATGCGGAATTCCGCACGTCCGGATCTGCTGGGCGGTGATGATGGCAGGGGCGCCGCACGCGGGAAAGGGTCAGCGACAGCGCGGGGAGGTAGCTCTCAAGGAACGCGGCAGGTTCCGAGGTTCTCGGAGGGTTTGCGATCGCAGGTGGACTGGGCGGGTTGGGGTTGGCAGGAGCTGCAGTCGGTGGCGGTGGTGCAGCCGAGCTTCTGGTAGAGGGATGCCAGCTGGTCGAGCGTCGTCTGGTCGAGCTCGGCGCCGACGTACCAGCAGGCGCCGAGGCCGATATCGCAGTGCCCCGCGATCACCTTGCAGTCGCTGTCCGAGATGCAGTTGGACACGGCCTGTGACCCGACCTGCCCGGGCGTTGCCGTCAGCACCGCCTTCGAGACCGCGAACGCATAGGCCTTCGCGATGGTCGGACAGTCGGCATGGGTGGAGACGCAGGTTGCGCTCGTGTCGCTCGTCTCCACGCAGCCGCCGTTTGCAGGACACGGGCTCACGTCGTAGCAGACCGTGTCATCCCGGCACGCCGCCAGATCCGCGCCGCTCTGACACCACCTGAGCGGCGTCTTCGGATCCACCATCGGGCACGCATAGCATCCGCATTCCGTTGCGCAGGTCGTGCCACACTGCGGCGCCAGCTGCCGCTGGCAATCGACCGGTATCCGCCCGCCATTTCCATCGCCCGAGGTGCAGGCGTTGCCACCCAGGCAGAAGGCGAACAGCAACGCCAGGGATAGGTTGCGCGTCCTCACGGTGGACAATGGCAGACCCAGGTCGAGCCCGGATGAGCACTGGGGTCGGCGCAGTCGCTCCGGTACGTGGAGCAGTCACAGGTCGTCCCCGTGAGCAGACAGCACTTGGTCGCCGCACACGTAACTTTATTGGGCATGCTGTAGTTTCCGATGCACTCGCAGGTGGACTTGTCGTTGCTCTGCGAGCAGTACCAGTTGGAAGCAACGGGTGCTGGATTCTGACACGTCGGCGAGCCGCTCGCTGCTCTCCCCCCCGAGCAGCCCGCAGACAAGGCCAGAAGCGCAATGGCCAGTGCACGTCTCATGTGCAACGACGTACACCCCGCCGCCGACGACGACGACCAACAAATACCGCAAAACCACCCGCCGCGAGCAACAGCCACCACCCACGCGGTCCGGAGCCCGGCGACGAGAGCGCACAGCCAGGCGCGTTGGGCTTCTGTGCCTGGTTGGTCCCCGAAGCACCTGCTGCTCCCGCGGGGAACGAACACCGGGAATCGTTGGCATCGGCGACGATGCGTGCTGGGTCGAGCTTGCCGGGATGACAGCTACCAGGACCCTGGTCGTGCGTTACCGCGACCTGGACCGTGCGCGTGCTCGTCCCGGACGACGTAGTTGCCGCGACCGTCACGGTGTAGACGCGGCCGTTGCCCGTGCCGCTCCGTTCCGAGCGCAGGCAGGCCCCTCCAGGCCCATACACGTAGTCAGGCGTGGTGTTGCCGTCCCCCTGGCCATTGGCGGGCTCGTTGCTGGTGACCTTCAGGATCTTCACAGTCGGCGCCTGGCCCGTGCAGGGGTCCAGGGCGGGCGTCATGGAGACCTTGATGTCGCTTCCCACAGCGAAGCGCACGAACTTGTGGTTCGGCGGCCAGAGGCAGGCCGGGGACACCTGCACGCCCGTAATCACCGGCGCCTGGTGGCGGAACCCGCATGCCTTCTGGACCTCGTCGAGCGTGAGCGATTCAGGCACCACCGTCGAGAAATCGTTGTCGTCGTAGCCAAGCGTGTTGCGGAAGTCGAGCTTGAGATTGTGCCAGTCGTCATACCCGTTGAGCACCTGGCCGGGCGAGGCCTTGCAGGCCGAAATGGCGCAATCCAGGTCGTTCACATCCGCCGCAACACCTACATCGTTGGTCTTGCCGTTCTGGTTCCAGTCGATAGGGCCCGATGCTGGAGAGAAAACCGGAGCGCCAGACACACACGGTCCGAACTCGGTCTGGAATGCGCCGCCACCCACGCCGACGCTTTCGTTGAGGGACGATTCATTCAACGTGGGCAACGCGGCTCGCGAGTAGTCGACAACGTCACCCGGCAGGAGCCCATAGTTGCTCCAGATGTAGTTCATCACGCTCAGGTAGTTCGGCTTGCAGTTGATCGTGTCCGCACCGCCATGCCCCAGGCCGAGGTTGTGCCCGAGCTCGTGCATGTAGTTCACGGCTTCAAGCGTCTGGAATGCGGGAAGCCCCCGTTTCGGGTCCCCAAGGTACGTCATCGTGTCATTGCCACCGAGCTCGCCCAGACCGATGATGTTCGAGGACGCCGCTTCGTGATGCGCCCAGACGCTGTAGTGGAACACTCGTCGCCGCGCCTCGATGATGTTCGCGGCGTTGGGGCTTGCCCGGTCCGCAGCAGTGCCGAGATAGCTCGCCTTCAGCCCGGAGAAGCACGAGCCGTCCATGCGACAGATGTCCTTGTGCGGAATGGCGTCGTCGACATCGATGTGGATCTGGATCGGGATGGGCGCATTCGCGAATGCGTTCGTCAGAGCCTGGACTGCCGCGATGCTTGGACGGTGATCGTGCCCAGGCTGCGACGCGCAGGCATCGCTGCCCGGCACGTTGCAGTCCATGTAGTCGATCTCGGCGAACACGTCCTTCCGGTGCGGGTCCGCGCCCAGAGCCGGCAAGTCGAGATCGATCACGCCGTCGCCGTTGACGTCCAGACCTGAAGTTTCCCAGATGTCCAGTAGGCCATCGCCGTCGGAATCACGGCCACGGCGTCCGATAGCCAGGGCGCCATTCAGCCCCGGGTCCAGCGAAACGGACTGCGTGCCGCTGCTGCCGTAGATATCTACACCGGTACCGCTGGACGTCGCTATCTCGTCCGTTCCGTCTTCATCGACATCGCCCACTGCGAGCTCGCCGCCGATGCCGAAGCTCGAAGTGAAACTGCTTTGTCCACCTGCGATGTCGTACACGGTCACGGTGTCGGATGGATCCGCAACGACCACGTCGGTCTCGGTCGATCCGCCAACGTGACCCATGGCCAGGGCTGCGCCTGTGACATAGGTCGTGAAGAGCGTCTTCTCGACGGAGCCAGCAGGCGAGAAGATGGACACCCTTTCCTTGATCCATGCCGGAGCCGGTAGCGACAGCTATCCTCGCGACTCCACCGGTCGAGACCGCCGCGATTGCCGAATCGGGGGCGAACTCGGTCGTGAACGAGGAGACCTGGCTCCCGTTGCTCTTGTAGACCGTGATGGCGCCCGGGATGCCTGGCGAAGCAACAACGACCTCGGGAAAGCCGTCGTGGTCGACGTCCACGGTGGTGAAGGCACCACCCAGGGCGTACGAGGTGTTGAACGAAGCGATAGTCCCAGCGGTGGAATAGGGCTGCGCGCCATCGCGCAACCCATAGATCGTGATATTTCCGCTCGTACTACCTGCCTGACCGACGATGATGTCGACCAGGCCGTCGTTGTTCATGTCCGCGGCGGCCAGGCTGCCCTTGGAGGAGAACGACGAGGAAAAGCTTCCCGACTGGTTCGTGCTGATCGTGCCGGACGCATCTGCGGCCACGATGGGCACAGCGACCTGCGCTCTGGCTTGCTCCGTGTAGGCTACCAGCGCCAGGGTCGCGGAAACGACCAGCGCCCAGCTCGATGGGCTTCTCTTGCTCATTGGGGGGGCCCTTCACTGCGGAATTGTCGACTAGCGTGTTCTGCCCAAGCCTCCAGCCCAATCACTAGAGGGTACTAGCGCTTCAAGTCAACCATCCCTGGGCGTGAAGAGGTGGTTCGAGTCCGCGTGGAACCTGGAATTCCTCCACCCCGACCGGTGCGATTCCGCGTGGTTACACGTGGTTGCGCTGGCGACCATGTGGAAGCGCGGAACTTGTGCTAGGTGCCAACGAGGGTTGACGCTCATCAGGAATGTCCGAGAGGGAGTGCGGCTCCTCCCTGGTAGATGAACTCATCGACGCTCACGTCAGCATCGCGCTGCAGCGCGCGCTACGATGCGGGCCTACTTCCGGCGCGATCCTTTCCCAACCTAGCCCATCATAGCCCCGGAACGACTTCGCAGTCTGGGCGTTATGGCCTCTGATTCCCGGCGGTTGGACGCAGTCGCGCTGCTGTAGCCCGCGATCGGCGTCGCACGCGCACGCTCAGCTCGCACTCGTTTCCGCGGGCGCTACGCTCCCCGAGCGGCGTTGCTTTGCCTGGCCCTCGGCATCGAGCAGCTGGTTACGCTGATCGCCTCGATGCCTCACCCCGAGCGCATCACGCAGGGTCACGTCGAGAACATGCTTCAACGCCACCTGGGTCACGACCAGCACCGGCTGACGCCCCATCACCAACGCCTTGTCAAGATGCTGGCCGTTGCACCGCTTCGTGCCGAGCAGATCATCAGCGCGTTCGGGTTCGACGCGAAGTATGTGCGCACGGTGATCGAGAACCCACTCGTCAATCGGGGGCTGCTGTACATCCACACCGACCGGCTTCGGCAGTTGACGGCAGAAGGCATGGAGATCGGCCGGTCGCTCGCCAAGGGCCGGTGCTGAGCCCGCTGGCTACGCGAGACGCCGGAAACCGTCAGCCACATCGAGGCGCACGTCGAACGAAGCCACGTCGCCGATCGTTCCACGTCGTTGCAGTAGAACCAGCAGGGCGTCGTTGTAGTTGAGCGCGCCCGACGTGGCTTGCATCACGTCCAGGACATCGTTGAAGGGCTGGTCCTCGATGCGGGCGATCTTGCCGGCGTCATACAGCGCGCGGGCCTGCTCGAAGATGGCGGTGAGATCGGGCGGGTTCGACTTCCGCTCGCGGCCTCGGCGACAGAGGACAGACAGGGCTTCGGCCACACAGAAATCGATCAGCACCACGATGTCGCCGCTGGCCGCGATGCGCTTCACGAGCCCGGTGGCGGCGTCGTGGAGCGTGTCGTTCCGGTCGAGCAGGCCGACCAGCACGTTTGCATCCAGGACAACGTCAGCCATCGTACAAGGCGTCGCAGTCTTCGAGCGCGTTGCCGCCGATGTCGACGACGCCGGTGAGCCGCTGGATGTCCTCCGTCGAGAGGCCAGTGAATTCATGGGCCGCCCCTGCGTGCTCAGCGGCCTCGATGACCATGCGGCGCTGCTCGGTCGGGAGCTTCGCCAGCTGATCGACGAGCGGCCGGAGCGCGGCGGGCAGCGGCTCCGGGATGTGCTTCGGCTGGGCCATCGACATCATGATACCACCAGCTGCGCCGAGCGCGAGTTCAGCGGGCGGGCTCCGCTACTTGATGGTGGGCGTGTACGCCGTCTCCAGTACCTCCTGGAACGCCTCCAGCGCGGGGGCGGCACCGCCGTCGCAAGCCGGCAGAGCAGCGAGAGCGGATCGAGATCGATCGCGAACGTGCCGTCGCTGAACGGCCGCTTCAGCACCAGGCGGCTGTTCGACGCGCATTGAGCGGCGCTGTCGCGACGCACTGGTGCGCGCCGGCGACGCCACGAAGCGCTACCGGGCGCCGCGGGAGCGCGAAACCCTTCCTCCGGGAGCCTACCGGGCCTCGCCAGCCAACAGGACAGCATCCTCCGGACCGGGATCCCGCGCACCCCCCAGGCGGTGCGGGGGCGTTCATCTCACCTACGCGCTGACGGTGCTGACCGGTCGGGGCGCCCGGCGGATTTGACGGCTTCTGCGAGCTGATGCGAGGGTGGCGCGATGAATCGGCGCACGAGGTTCGGGGCAGCGTTGGCGTGTGTCGTCGCCGTGGCGGGATGCAACAAGCACAAGAGCGCCCCAACGCCTGCAACGACAACCGCGTCCGCCGCTGCGGCGACCGCCTCCCCACCCAGCAGCCCGCCGGCAGCGCACCCAGCGCCCGCCGAAGGCGTGCAAGCGTTCCTGGGCTGGGTCGGCGCGAACCATACCGCGCCGGAGAAGGCACCAACCGACCGCGAATGCTACGGCCCGGGCGACAGCGACGCGGGCTGGTGCCTTGGAACCACCTCCGTCAGCGCCGGCTCCCGGTATGTGAAGTGGCGCAAGGCCGACGCTTCGGTGGCCAAGTTCGAATCCGCTGCGCTACCGCGTGGCCTTCAGCTTTCCTGCGCGAGCCTGGACGCCACGCGCATCCGCAAGTGGCGCTGGGCGTCGGCGGATTCGACCTTGTTCCACTGCAAGTTCACCGGCGGCGCGCTCGCGGGCTGGCACGCGTGGGTCAAACTCGCGCCAGTCGGCACGTACTTGCGTGTGTTCTCTGCCAGCTACTTGAAAGCGGACACGGCCTTTGCGAACACGCTGGCGAACCAGGGCGAGACGCTTCCCTAGCGACCGAGGGCAACGCCTTACGGTTGCTTGGGGCCGGCCGTGGGCTTCTCGCCCCCGTTTTCTCCGTGCTGGCCCACCTCGTCACTCCCGAACTTGGCGAGCGCTGTAAGCATGTCTCTACCTTCTCGGAATCCGAGCGCCGCTTCGATGTCTTCTGCCCGTAGCGTCGTGCCCGGGCGGCCAACATCTTCCCGCATCGCCGCCAGGAGTTTCGCGACGTAGGGCACGCTCTCAAGCGGAGACAGCGGCGTCGGATCGTCCAACACGCGATCGACTACCTCGTTCCACGCGCGGGCGACCGGATCGGAAGCGTAGAGCGCGAGGTCAACGCCGGTCTGGGCGCTTTGCATTCTTGCCCCCGACGCGCCCGGCTCTTCCGCGGGTCAGCGCGGGCCGGCGTCGGGGGTGACCGGGCTGGTGGCCCCCGGCCGGGCGCGAGCCCGGCCTTGGCGGGCCCGCGCTGCGCGCAGCGAAGCGAGCACGGCGCACCGCGCAGCGACGCGCCGCGCGGGGGCAACCCTACACGGTACGCGGCGAGAAGCGGCGCAGGCGCAGGCTGTTGGTCACGACGAAGATGCTGGAGACGCTCATGGCGGCGGCGGCAAACATCGGATTCAGGAGCAGGCGGATGACCGGATACAGCACGCCGGCGGCGACGGGGATGAGCGCGACGTTGTAGGCGTAGGCCCAGAAGAAGTTGAGCCGGATGGTGCGGAGCGTGCGGCGCGAGAGGCGCGCGGCGTTGACCAGGCCGCCGAGATCGCCGCTCATCAGGATGACGTTGCCGGCTTCGATGGCGATGTCCGTGCCGGTGCCGATGGCGAGGCCCACGTCGGCCTGCGCGAGCGCGGGGGCGTCGTTGATGCCGTCGCCGGCGCGTAGGTAGGACAAGCGCCCCTGCGAGGCGGCGGGGCGTGCGCGTGGACCGCGAACGGGAACCTTTTCCGGACTGCAGAGGGCGGCCCGGGGCGTCGCAGCGACGTATCGAGGCTCTTTCGAGCCGTTGCGGGCGCCGATGCCGTCCGGCGGACACACCCCTGCGCTCGCGACGGCGCGTTCAATGCGCGTCGAACAGCTCCGCCTGGGCGGTCTCGCCGAGCCGGTGGCGGATGGCGACGCTCTTGAAAAAGGGCGGGTCGCGGGCGGGGGCGAGGATGGGCGGCTCGGTGGGCTCGCCGAGCCAGCGCAGATAGCGGCGGATGCCGGCGGCGGTCATGACGAGGGCGCGCATCTTCAACCGGCCGCCGCAGCTGCTGCAGAGCTCGACATCGATGTGGAAGGTGCGCTTCAGGAGCTCGGCCCACGGGCGATAGCCCGAGCGGTGTGTGGCGGGCTTGTGCTTTGCCGTGCATGTCGCGCACACGTGGTCGTCGCTGCGTCCGTCCGCCGGCGGCAGTGGCGGCACGACGCGCGATCGCCACGCGCTCGCTGCAGCGAGCACTCCGGCGTATCTCACCGGCCCGTAGGTAGGATGAACGCCCTCTGCTCGTTGCTCCTGGTTGCCACACGTCGCTCTCGCTGCCTCTGCCGGACAGAGCCCGTAGGTAGGATGAACGCCCTCTGCTCGTTGCTCCTGGTTGCCACACGTCGCTCTCGCTGCCTCTGCCGGACAGACTACGCCTCGATCGAGCTCCGCGGAAGGCGCGCCGGCGTGGCATCCGGCCCCCCGCGCGTGGCCCGCGCACGACCACCCTGCCGCCGGTCGGATCCCCGCCCTTGCGAGCGCGCGTTCAGGGCACGTCGAACAGCTCCGCCTGCACGGGCTCTCCGAGCCGGCGGCGGATGACGCGGCTCTTGAAGAAGGGTGGCCCCCTCGCGGGCGCGAGAGTGGGCGGCTCGGTCGGCTCGCCGAGCCAGCGCAGGTAGCGGCGGATGCCGGCGGCGGTGACGACGAGGGCGCGGAGCTTCATCCTGCCGCCACAGTGCTCGCACCGCTCCACGTCGATTTTGAAGCTGCGGCGTAGCAACTCGCGCCATGGGCGATACCCGCAGCGATGCGTGGGCGACTTGTCCTTCGTGTTCGCGCACGTGGCGCAGTGCGCGTCGTTGTCGTTCTTGTCGTCGTCGTCGTCGCGCGGCGGCGGCGGAACAATGCGCGCTCTCCATTTGCTGTGTGCAGCGAGCACGCCGCCGTACCTCACCGTATTGAACCGTGGCGGGTGCACGGCCGCCGCGAGTCGCGCGAGCAGGGACAGAGGGTCCATCTCGAGCGCGACTGTTCCATCACTGAACGGCCGCTTGAGGACCAGACGCACGAGATCGTCGCCGGCGAGCTGGACGCGCTCCTGCGAGATCGGCGGCCGCAGGATGTACTTGCAGAGCGCTTCTTTTCCCGCGTATCCCAGCATCCTTCCGTTCATGCAGGCCCAGGAATCCTACGTCTCCACCAACACCTTCTTCGTGAAGGGCTTTCTGGAAGGAGCGGTGCGGCGCTGGAAGAGCGCCATGAGCCCGCCGAGGCGTCCGTCTGCAACCAGGAAGAAGGGCGCTGCGAAGGAACCCTCATGAGCACCAGCCTGGCCTGCGGATCTCGCCTGGAGCCGCTCCGCCCTCGCCGGCATCCGCACTCTCCGCCGTCGCACCGCCGTCGGGCGAAAGCTCGCTGGCCTTGACGCGGCGCCCTTCATACGCGGCGTCCGCCGTCGCGTGCTCGATGGACTCGATGCGGAAGGTCGCCCAGCGCCGGCGCGCGCGCGCGGCCTCGGGAACGTTGTCGCCCACGTCGAGCCAGTTCCTGGCCTGTCGTGTCGGTTCCTCGGCGTCGCCGGCGTCCGCGTCGGCGTTCATGAGCACCGACGCCAGATCCATGCTCACGGTTCCGCGCGTCTTCGTCAGATCGAGCAGGTCGACCTGCAGCTCGCCCCGCGCGACCCGCAGCGTGCCGCTCGGCGCGGCCTTCTTCGCCTTCAGCGTGAAGCTCGCGCGCCCTTGGGGCTGGATCGTGTAGCGCACCGTCAAGCTGGGCCGCGCAGCGCTCGGCGCCGGGTGCGCGCGCCACGGAGCGCTGTGCGCGGGCGCCGCGGACTTGTCGTGTTTCTTCGAGCAGGCGGCGAGCGCCAGGACGGCGACGACAACGAGCAGGCGGCGCATCGGGACGACTTTGTCCCAGGTCGAGGCGGCGGGCCAAGTCACGCCGACCGGCCGCATGGCGGCCGTGTGCCTGCGGGTCGTGGTACACCTGGTTCATGGCTAGCGCGAGCGCTCTGTCTCCGGCGAAGCGTTGGGCGCTGGTGCGCGAGCGGGAGAGACTCGAGTCGGCCAAGGCTGGCTACGACGAGAAGCTCGCGCAGCTCGCCTCGCTCATGGCTTCGGTGGACGACTTCGGCTGGCGCGACAAGCTTGGCGCCGACGACGATTGCGTCCGCGCGCTCTGGATGAAGCTGCGCGCCGCCGGGACACGTGGCTAGCCGGAAGAAGAAGAGCAGCGCGCGCCGCGCGCCAGCCGTCCCCGGCGGATTGACGGAGGCGATCCGCGCCGTTTCAGCGTGGCTGTCCGACGCGGGCGTGGGCTTCGCCATCGTGGGCGGAGTGGCCGCATCGCTCCACGGCCGGCCTCGCGTCACCAAGGATGTCGACGTGGTGGTGATCACGGAGGACGACTCGTGGGACCGGCTGCTGGCCCTTGGCGCCCAGCACGGCCTCCATCCGCGGATCCCCGATGCGCTGGAGTTTGCCCGGACCACGCGCGTGCTCCTGCTTGTTCATCGGCCGTCGCACATCGAAGTCGACGTGAGCTTCGGCATGCTGCCGTTCGAAGCGGAAGTCGTCCAGCGCGCGGCGATGAAGGACGTCGGCCCGGTCCGCTTTCCGCTCGCTTCTCCCGAGGACATCGTGATCATGAAGGCCCTCGCCATGAGACCGCGCGACGTAGCCGACATCGAGGGCATCCTCGACTCCGTGCCGGATCTCGATCTGGCGCGCGTACGCGAGGTCGTCTCCCGCCTGAGCGCTGCGCTCGAGACGGACGATCACCTTGCACGCCTCGACGAGATCGTACGCGGCACGCGCGGGTGATGGGGATGCCTCCCCTCGCGTCGGCTTCGCCTCCGCGGTCCCCTCCTTGCCCGGACGCGGCGCGCCGGTCAGGTCGTGCGGGGACTTCCACGTGGTTCCGCTCCGCGCGCCGCGCGCGGGCGGAGGGGACGAGGGACACGATCGTGACCGGCGTGCCGCCACCCTGCGGCAGCTTGACCACGCTTCCCGATACGTCCTCGGTCCAGAACACGTCGGAGCCGTGCACGGCGACTCCCCAGCTTCCCCCAGGGACGGATGCGACAACCCACGTCGCGCCGCCGTTCTTGTCGACGGCCTTGATGACCTGTTGCGAGGCGGCGCTCCAGTAGACGCTCTGGTCGCCAACGGCAATCTCGTCGGGCACTTCATAATCTGTCGTCCCGAGCGCGACCAGACAGCGCCCGCTGTGACACGTCGCGCCCGTCGTACCGCCGCCGCCGCCGCCACCTACCGGCCCGCCGGGCATGGGAGATCTGCTGCTACAGCCGGAGACGCACCACAGTAGCGCCACCAGCGGCAGCAGGACCCGAAACGAAGTGACCTGCTCGCATGCCCTCACAATGTCCTGGGATTCTATCATGGAAGGAAGTGCGGAGGTGGAGGGCGCGGGCGCGCCGCGAGCTTGTCGTTCAAGTCAGCGCCGCGGCCAGCTGCGCAGACCCAAACCGCCGACGCGAGCTACTTCGGCGTGAGCTTCATGATGGTGCCGTCGGCTTGGTTGGCCCAGTAGACGCTGGTGGAGTCGACGGCGATGGCGCGCGCGGACTGCCCGGTGGCAAGCGTTGCCCAGGTCCCGCTGTAGGGCGTCCGCTTCTCCACCGTGCCGGCATCTGTTGTCCAGTAGAGACTGTTCGCGTTGACAGCGAGGCCCTCGAACTGCTCCGAGTAGTGTGAAGCGAAGGTCATGGGGATTCCGCCGCCGAGCTGAACCCCTTGCAAGGTGCCGTCCGCGGTAGTCCAGAAGACGCCAGTGTCATCCACGGCGAGTGCGTTGACGTGCACTATTCCCATGCTCCCGGGAACGAGGGCGGCCGGCGTCCCCCCGCCGAGCGGCACTTTCATCAAGCCGCTATCGGCGAAGGCGTTGACGGCGGTCCCCTCGTCCACGAAGTACGCGTTGTTGGCGTCGACCACGATCTCCCGCGGATAGCCCTGCCCCGAGGCGAGCGTCACCGGCGTACCTCCGGACAGGGGCGCGCTCATCACGCTGCCATCGGTGTAGTTGTTCGCTGCGGTACCGATGTCGGTCCAATAGACACGGGCGGAGTCGATAGCGAAGGCGTCCCAGGAGTCCGACCCCGAGACGAGCGTCACCGGCGTGCCGCCGGAGAGGGGCACGCTCATCACACTGGCGCCATTTCCACCGAGGACGCTGTCCAGCCAGTAGACGTTGGTCGCGTCGAGCGCGATACGCCGGGGGCAATCCTGGCCCGAGGCCAGGGTCACCGGTGTGCCGCCTCCCACCGCCACGGCGACCACGCTGCCGTTCGAGCCGGTGCAGTCCAGGTTGGTCCAGTAGACGTTCGTCCCATCGACGGCGATGGCATACGGCATGAGCTGCCCCGTCGCGAGCGTCACCAGGCATCGCCCCGCGGTGCACTTCCCCGCGCAGCTCACGCCGCACCCGCCGCAGTTGTTCGCGTCGGTCTGCGTGTCGACGCATGCGCCGCTGCACACCGTGAGCGCACAGCCGGCGTCCGCCGTGCTGGTTCCTCCCGAGCCGCTGGTGCCGGCCGCGCCGCCCACGCCGCCTGCGTCCACACCGCCGCTTCCGCTCGTTCCACCGGCATCGAGGCCGCCGCCGTCCGCGCCGCCGGTGCCGGCGCTTCCGCTGCTTCCGCCAATGCCCGCCGTGCCGGCTGTGCCCGCGACGCCGGCGCTTCCACTGGTTGCGCCGCTGCCGGCCGTGCCCGCAACGCCCCCGGTGCCCGCGCTGGCGTCGCTCCCTGCTGCACCGCCGCGTCCACCGTTGCCTGCGGCACCACGCGCGCTTTGCCCGCCACAACTCGACCCGGACACAGCAACCATGGCGAGTCCGGTTAACGTGACGAAGAGGCAGCTCCCCCGAGCCATACCCATGGAAAATTCGTACCCGCCAACGCCACGAGCTGTCAACGCACGCGGCGGACGTGCACGCTCGCGGAGGGCTGGCGACGCAGCTGTGATTGCGCGACGATGTTGACGTGAGGCAACGCGCGGGGGTGCTGTGCTTGGTGCTGGTGCCAGCGGTCTACTCGTGCCGCCGCGCGCAGGCGCCCCCGCCTTCGCAGCGGAGTGTTGCCGATCGCGGGCTCGCGGTAGGCTTCTGGCCCAGCGTTGCGGCCAGCCGCCGCTTTGCGGAGATGCGGCTCGGGGGCTACGATATCGATCCTGCTTCTGCGTCGACGGGAGGGCGCGTCTTGCCGCAGACGTTGCGGACATCGGGGTTGGGGGTGTGTGCCGTGGTCGCCGTAGCGGCGGGGTGCCTGCTCGTCGGGTGCGTTCGCCCGAAGGGTTGCGTGGCGGGTTGCGGTGCGTCGACGGAAGCGTGCGCAGCGTGACACCGACGGATTGGCCTTCAACCGCTACGAAGTGGGCGGCAGTCGGCACCGACGACGGCCTGCGATCGTGGAGTGTAGCGACACGCCACCGTAGAGGTCGCGTGGGGCCCCCGGCCGGGAGTATGGGGTGGCCTTGGCGGGCCCGCGTCCGCGCGAAGCGCGGCGCGACGTGGAGCGACGCGCAGCGTGGGGGGCAGCCCCTTTCGTTCGGAACCCGAGCGGAGCGACGGCGCACGCGAGGGCGTCGGTCCCCGGGTGTGTGCTTGCGCATGCGCCTTCGAAAGAGCCGGGGTAGGTCCGACGACTTTGTCTCGGCTGGTACTTGACACGTGTTCAGTAGTCATTAGGATACCTGCATGTTTTCTGCTGCAGCCGTGGCTTGGACGCGGCCGGGCGGGGGTGCGCGGTTCGCCAGATGTCCGCCGGCTCGACGCGGCTCGGCGTCGCGAGCCAGATGTCCGCCGGCTCGGCGCGGCTCGGCGCGGCTCGGCGTGGCGGGACAGATGTCCGCCAACTCGACGCGGCTCGGCGCAGCTCGGCGTCGCGAGCCAGATGTCCGCCAACTCGGCGCGGCTCGCGGTCGATGGGCGGCGGCGGACGGCATGTGCCTCGCACCCTTGTCGCGAACGCCAGTAGGGGCCGCGCGCGGGACTGCGCGGCGCGGCTCCACATGGAACAGGGAGGCGTGAACCAGCTCGAGACGAAGATCGCCAACTAGCAGAGCATCCGGTGCGCCCGGGGCGGCGGACGCCGCAACAGCTGCGCGTTGCGGCATGGCGCGCCCGCCCCGGACTATCGCCGCGGGCGGGCGCGGCCTTGGCGTCTTTCCCTGTGGCTAGTCGTCGTCCTTGTCGCGCTGGCAATGACAGTCGGATGTTCAGTGTGGAAGCAAGCAGGTCCTGGTTCCCCCGCGCCCAGGCTCAACCGCGAGAACGCTCGCTGTCCCGAACGTCCAGCCGGGAGTCGGCGTCGAGCGCGAAGCGGAGCACGTCGAGCAGGACTTCCTTCTGGTCCGCCTGCTTCGTCCTGCTGCAGATGCGCCGCCAGTGCTCGTGGACCCGCTGCCCGACGGCGAGCGCCGCGCCTTACGGCTCGCGGTAGAAGCGCGGTACGCGACGCGACACGTTGGTCAGGACCTCCCAGGGGATGGTCCCGAGCGCGTCGGCGATCTCCGTGGCGCGGATGATGTCGTGGCCGAGCGGACCTTTCTGTTCGCCCATCACCACGGCTTCGTCGCCTACGCGCACGTCGTCGATTTCCGTCACGTCCAGCATGGTCATGTCCATGCTCACCACGCCCGCGATGGGGGCGCGCCGGCCGCGCACGAGCATGTAGCCGCGGTTGGACAGCGCGCGGCTCAGGCCATCGGCGTAGCCCATGGGAACGGTGGCGATGCGCGAGCGGCGCTCGGCCGTCCAGGTGGCGCCGTAGCCCACCGACTGCCCGGGCTCGATCTCGCGCACGGAGATGACCTGGCTCTTGACGCACATCACGGGTCGGAGTTCCGGCGCGATGCGGGTCGTCGGATCCACGCCGAAGAGCGCCACGCCCGGGCGCACCATGTCGAGTCGCGCGCGCGGGCTCGAGAGCAGCGCCGCGCTGTTGGCGGCGTGCTTCACGCGCGGCTCGAGCCCCATCGCGCGCAGGCTGCCCAGCGCCTGGTCGAACAGATCCATCTGCTGGTCGATGGACGCGGCGTCGCGCTCGGCGCACGCGAAGTGGGTCATCAGACCGTCGAGCTCGACCTCGGGGAAGCGCGCGAGCGCCGCGGCCATTTCTGCCACGTCGCGCGGCATGCTGCCGAGCCGGGACATGCCGGTGTCGATCTTCAGGTGCGCGCGGATCGGCTCGGAGCCGGAGTAGCGCACCTCTTCGGCCAGCGCCTCGATCTGGCCGGCGTCGTAGACGACGGGCGTCAGGTTGTGCCGGAGCAGCTCGCTCCAGGCGCGGCCGTAGTAGCCGCCCATGACCAGGATCGGCGCCTTGATGCCGGCGTCACGCAGCTCGATGCCTTCCTCGAGGAGCGCGACGCACACGCCGTTGGCGCCGGCGCGCTCCAGCGTGCGGGCAACGGCCTTGGCGCCGTGGCCGTAGCCGTCGGCCTTCAGCACGCTCCACACCTCGGCGCCGCCCGCCATGCGCTGCAGCACCCGGAGGTTGTGGCGGAGGTTGGCCAGGTTGACCTCGGCGCGGGTCGGCCGGACCGCGTCGGAAGGCACCGCCCGCTGCGGCCTGAGTACCCGCGGCAGGGGAGTCGCGAGGGAGGGCGGCAGAGCGGAGTGCTGGAGGGTCATCGCTGTAGCCTATTTCGGTAGTCCCGCTTCCATCGGCGCGTCAACTATCCGGGGATTCGTCCGCAGCCAGAACCGGGCAGCTTACTTGAAACAACGCCGCATGCACTTGCGGTAGTCCGCGCGGCAGGTCTTGCACTGCTTCTTCCGTGCGGCCTCCGCTTTGCGGGCTTTCTTGTCCAGATGGGCCGCCTTTCCGCCATCTTTGCTGCCGGCCGGCGGGCTGCACGAGTCGGCGCAGCTGTCCCAGGCATCGTCACAACTGTTGCTGCATTCGCCGTCGGGGCGCTCGGGCGGCTCGTCGTTGTCCTCTAGCGAGGCGTCGGGGGGGCCGGCGTCGCTCGTGCCGGGCGCCGGTGCCGTCGGAGGCGGCGGCGCGTGCAGGCTCGTCGGGATGGGCGCTTCGGACGGGGCAACTGGCGGTTTTGCCAGGAGCTTGTCGGGTGTCGCCTCGAGCACGGGGCGCCGGAAGTCACCCGAAGCGAGCGCGCGGATCCGCCGCTGGGCGTATTCGACGCGGTCGCGAGTCTGGCCGTAGGTGTAGGTCTCCTTCCACTCCTTCCAGCAGGCCTCGCGGTGGGTCGGCGCGATGTGCGGATCGATGTCGAGCCGGTAGCAATGCTCGAACCGGACGTTTCCCTCGTAGATCGACTGCACGCTCGGCCCGCAGCCAGCGGACAACGCCGCGCACGGGCCCAGGAAAACCAGGACGGAGACAAGTCGGGCCACGGGGCAGGGCAAGCGTGCCGGCTTTTGTGCGGCCCGGCAAGCGACGGTGCTATGTGAACGGCATGTTCACGGGCCTGGTGGAAGGCACGGGGAAGTTGCGCGGCCGCTCCCGGCGCGGGCCGGGCTACCGCCTCGACATCGCGACGGATCTGGGGCCGCTCGAGCTGGGCGAGTCGATCGCCGTGAGCGGCGCCTGCCTGACCGTCGCGGCCATGACCCACGGCGCGTTCGAAGCCGACGTCTCGCTGGAGACCGCGGACAAGACCACGCTCGGCCGGGTCGCGCCGGGCAGCGCGCTGAACCTCGAGCGCTCGCTCCGGCTGGGCGACAGGCTCGGTGGTCATCTGGTCAGTGGTCACGTGGACGGCGTGGCTGTCGTGCGCTCGGTGAGCGCGGTCGGCGAGGCCCAGCGCGTGGTGGTGGCCGCGCCGGTGGAGCTGTCGCCGTTCATCGCGGCGAAGGGCTCGGTTACGCTCGACGGCGTGTCGCTCACCGTCAACGCCGTCGACGGCGCCGGGCTCGAGATCATGCTGATCCCGCACACGCAGGAGGTCACGAACCTGGGCCGGCTCGCTCCAGGCACCGAGATGAATCTGGAAGTGGATCTCCTGGCGCGCTACGTCGTGCACTACCTGCAGGCCGCCGGCGGCGGATCGGGTCAGGGCGGCAGCTCCACCCCTGGTGGCGGCGCGCCTGGATCCGGTGGTGGCTCCACGCTGAAGGCCGCGCTCGAACGCGCCGGCCTGCTCCGGGAACCCTGAGATGCCGAAACCCAGCCCCAGCATTCCGCCGCGTCCTCTCGACATCCAGCCCGCGCTGCTCGAGCGGATGCAGGCGGCCATCGACGACATCCGCCAGGGCCGCATGGTGATCCTGGTCGACGACGAGGATCGCGAGAACGAAGGCGACCTGACGATGGCTGCCAGCGCCGTCACGCCCGAGGCCATCAACTTCATGGCCAAGTTCGGCCGCGGGCTGATCTGCGTGACGATGACCGAAGCGCAGGTCGACCGCCTCGAGCTGCCGATGATGACCGCGCCCAAGGGCGGCAGAGCGCCGCTCGGCACCGCGTTCACTGTCAGTATCGAAGCGCGCGACGGCGTGACCACCGGCATCAGCGCCGCCGATCGCGCCCGCACCATCCAGGTCGCGATCGATCCCGACGTGCAGCCCGAGGATCTGGTCACGCCCGGCCACGTCTTTCCGCTGCGCGCGCGCCGCGGTGGCGTGCTGGTGCGCGCCGGGCAGACCGAGGGCTCGGTCGATCTGGCGCGGCTCGCCGGCCTCGCCCCCGCCGGCGTGATCTGCGAGATCATGAACGACGACGGCTCCATGGCGCGCATGCCCGATCTCGAGCGCTTCGCCGAGGAGCACTCGCTGCGCATCGTCACCATCGCCGATCTCATCGCCTACCGGCTACAGACCGAGAAGCTGGTGCGCCGCCTCGACGAGCACGACATCGTGCTCGACCAGACCGGCACGTCCTGGCACGCCATCGTCTACGAAGCCACGCTCGAGCACCGCCAGTTCCTGGCGCTGGTCAAGGGCGAGCCCTGCGGCAACGAGGCCACGCTCTGCCGCATGCACAGCGGCTCCACGCTAGCCGACACCTTCGCCTCCACGCGGCGCGAAGGCGGGAAGAACCTGCAGTTCGCCATCGACCGCATCGAGCAGGAGGGCCGCGGTGTGGTGGTGTACCTGCCGCCGAAGGGCGACCTGCGCCACGAGCTCGCGACGCTCAAGGAGCTGGCCGACGAGGAAAAGAGCTCGCCCGTCGCCAGCGCCGAGCTGAAGAGCTCGCCGGCCGCCACCGACGCCGGCCTGACCCGCCCCCACGGCGGCACGCTCCGCGAGTACGGCCTCGGAGCGCAGGTGCTGCGGGAGCTGGGGCTCCACCGGATCCGCTTGATTACCAGCAATCCGCGCAAGATCGCCGGCATCCACGGCTACGGTCTGGACGTGGTGGAGAGCGTGCCTCTGGCTCCCGCATAGGCTTTTCGAATACCGTAGGCGCGATGTCCCAAGGAAATCCCAGGTCGATCGAAGGCTCGTTGGTTGCGCCGGCGGACGCGCGCTTCGCAGTGGTAGCAGGGCGTTTCAACAGCTTCATCACCGAGCGTCTGCTCGACGGCGCGCTCGATGCGCTCACCCGTCACGGAGTCGCTCCGGCCAACATCACTGTCGTGCGCGTGCCCGGTTCCTGGGAGATCCCCGGTGCCTGCGCGCGCCTCGCCAAGAGCGGCAAGCTCGACGCCGTGGTCGCGGTCGGCGCGGTCATCCGCGGTGGAACACCGCACTTCGACTACGTCGCTGCCGAGGTCTCGAAGGGCGTCGCCACCGTGAGCATGCAGACCGGCGTACCCGTGGCCTTCGGCGTGCTCACCACCGACAGCATCGATCAGGCCGTCGAGCGCGCCGGTACCAAGGCCGGCAACAAGGGCTTCGACGCTGCCATGGCCGCGCTGGAGATGGTGACGCTCGGCCGCGCTCTGTCCGACGCCGGACTGTGACGGAGCGAACGACGTGAAGCGCGCGCTCTCCGCGGCGCTCGCGGCCGCGCTGTTCGCCGCGTGCGCCGGGACGCATCCGATAGCGCCGCCGCCGCCCGCGCGCCCCGCGCCCAGCGCGCGCCCTGCCGAGCCCCCGCCGGCCAATCTCACCGCCACTACCGGCTTCGGCTGCGAGCACGACTGCCAGGGTAGCGTCGACGCCGCACTCTCCGCCGCGCTGCGCGAGCGCGCCCTGGCTGCCAGGCGCTGCTACGAGACGGCGCTGAAGAGAGATGCGTCGCTACGTGGAAAGGTCGTGCTCGGCCTGCAGCTGTCCGATGACGGCTCCGTCTGCGCCAGCCGCATCGTGCAGGACACCTTGAAGAACCCCGACGCCGTCGGCTGCATCCAGAACCTGTTCCTCGGCGCCCGCTTCCCCGCGCCCGGCGGCGGCTGCGTCAACGTCGCCCTGCCGCTGGTCTTCACGGTAGGCGACGCCGGCGCGCCGCCCGACGCGGCGCCGCCCGATTCCGGCGCACCCGGAAGCGACGCCGCGTCGCCCCAGCCAGCCCAACCATGAGCGCATCCGAAGACCTCGAGGTCGCGCTCGACCGCGCCGACCGCAGCTACAGCGCCGGTGAGACCGTCAGCGGCAACGTGCTGATCCACCCCGGCAAGGACCTGCACTGCCGCCTGCGGCTTTCGTGGTGCTGGTACGCCATCGCCGAGGACGCACTGGACGACGACGGCGAGCCGCAATCGATCGTACTCGCCGGGGAGCTCGACTGCGCCGCCGGCGAGCGCCGCACGTTTCCCTTCTCGTTCGAAGCGCCGCGCTCGCCCGCCAGCTACGCGGGCACCCACTTCAACGTCGGCTGGTCCGTGGTCGCCACGGCGGAAGGCTCCGGCCGCCACAAGGACCCCGTCGCCGGCAGCGGCTTCATCCTGAAGGCAGCCGGCGCGCCCTACGACAGCAGCTACTACGACGCGACGCCACTGGCCGAACCGGGCGCGCAGCTCGAGCCCGATACCACCAATCCGGGCAGCAAGCGCGGCTCCGTCGGCTGCTTCCTGGTCGTCATCGCCGCCGCGCTCGTCACGCTCGCCTACCTGGTGCGCGCCATCCTGGCCGCGACCGATCAGGTGACGCAGCTGACCGACGGCATGTACGCGCTGTTCGCCGGCGGTCTCGCCGTCGGCTGCGCGCTCGGCCTGCGTACGATCCTGCGCCGCTACGCCACCACCGCCGCCATTGGCCATGTGGAAGTAAGCGTCCCCGATCGCGCCGCGCCCGGCGCGCCGCTGCACTGCCGAATCCATCTGCCTGTCCGCGAGCCCATCGAGCTGAAGCACGTGCTCTCGCGCCTCGAAGTCGAGGAGCGCACGCTCGCGCGCACCGTGAACGTGAAGAGCGACAGCGGCGAAAGCCATGTGCGCGGCCGCTGGACCGTGCAGAAGGACGAGCACATCTTCGCCGGCACACCCGGTCGAAAGCTCGCCGGCGACACCACGCTCGAAGAAGACATCCCCATCCCCGCCGATCTGCCGCTGTCCTTCTACGCGCCGCACAACACCCTGCACGTGCGCCTCGTCCTGCACATCGCCGACCAGAGCGGCCGCGTCGACTGGACCAGCCAGCACACGCTTCTGGTCACGCCGGGCGCCTGAGCGCACACGGCTGGGCGCCCGTCCCGGTCCGTCGCTGCTCCACCTTGCCGCAGGATGTCGCGCCCCCGCCGCGCTCGATGCAGGCAGGCCTTGCGCGCCCGGCGGTTCGCCTCCACGATTCGCGCCGATATGGGTGCCCGGACCACAGCCCGCGAGGCGGCTCTGCAGATGCTCTACGCTCTCGAAGCGGGTGGGGCGCCGTCCGAGCAGGTGATTCGTGACTTCTGGCGCGAGCTGCCCGGCGACGCCGAGGGGCGCGCGTACGCCGACGAGATCGTGCGCGGCGTCCACTCCGAGCTGGAGCAGACGGACGAGCGCATCCGGGCGGCGAGCCGCAACTGGCGGCTCGAGCGCATGACGCGTGTCGACCGCAACCTGCTCAGGATCGGTGCCTGGGAGCTGCTCCGACGCCCCGACGTGCCGCGTGCCGTGATCCTCGACGAGGCGGTGGAGCTCGCCAAGCGCTACGGCGCCTCGGAGAGCAGCGCGTTCGTCAACGGGGTGCTCGATCGCATCGCCGACGACTGCGGACGCGCCGACGGCGACGGCGGGCCGGATGGGTCGACCGAGGGGAGCCAGAAGACCGGCTGATCGATGGATCTGCGCTTCACGACTCCGCATCTGCGCAAGCTCGACCTGGCCGGCACCGAGGTGCTCGTGGCGACGCTCGCGAGCGACGAGCGCCCGCCGCAGGGCGTGGCAGGGCTCGCGGACTGGCGGTTGGCCGGGCGCATTTCGCGCATCATCGAGTCGGGGTTTGCCACCGGCGAGGTCGGCGAGGTGCTGCTGGTGCCCGGCAAGCCGAAGCTGCCGTTCGACAAGATCGTGCTGTTCGGTGTCGGCGCTCGCGCGGCGTTCAACGAGCGCGTGTTCCGTTCGGTGGTCGAGCGCATGCTGGCGACGCTGGAAGGGTTGCGCGCGCGCACCGCCGTGGTCGAGTTGCCGGGGCGGCATTTCGGCGCGATAGCGCCGGAGCGCGCAGCGGACGTGCTGCTGGAGAGCGTGGGTGGCCGGCAGGAACACGACGTGTGGACGCTGGTCGAGCCGCTCGAGGCGCAGCGTTCCATCACGCAACACATGATCCAGGAACGCCGGCGCGTACGGCGCTGACAGGGCGGAAAAAAAGTTCCCGCTGGCATGCTCCATGCCGTGCGTGCGGCGTTACCCTGGGGCATGACTGAAGACCTCCAGGCATTCGATCGGGTTTCGCACCCGACCCTCGAGCGCATCCGGAAGATGTACTTCTGGGCCCATCTATTCGCCGACTTCGCAGCGGGACTGTTGTTCGTGGTCGGCAGCTGGCTGTTCTTCAGCGAAAGCACCGTCTACACGGCAACGTGGATGTTCCTGGTAGGCAGCGTGTTCTTCGCTATCCAGCCCACCATCCGCCTCGTTCACGAGATCCACCGCCGCCACATCCTGCGAGAGCTTGCGGAGGCGGTGGAGGATGCGGTCGTGCCGACCGGAAGCTGAGGCTTTCCGGTCGGTGCCGCGCTACTCGGGGATCCGGATCTCCCCGAGCGCCAGCTTGCCGTTCGGCAGCTTGTCGTACTCGAGCGTCATGCCGTCGTAGTGGGCGACTTCGACGGTGTGGTTCGGCCCGCTGCCGTCGCGCTTCTCGACCTTCGTGGGAGGGCCGAGCACCCGCTGCACCGCCCACGGCAGCATGCCGGCCTTGATGTCGGGGGGGATGGCGCCGTGGAAGATGCCGTAGTGGAGCTCGTTCCCGCTCTGGTCCTTGCCCGCCGGGCGTCCCGGGCGCTCCACGCGGATCGTCTTGACCTCGCCGTTCTCCAGGTCGAACTCGACCGCGCGATCGATGTAGCGGCACATCTTGTCGGTCTTGACGTCGCACTTCTTCTGCATCTGCCGCTCGATGGTGGCGACGGTCGCTCCGATGCGGATCGGTCCCACGCCCTTGCCGGCGAGGATGGCGAGCACGGGGCCGCTCGGGACCGGCGGATGCCATTCCGCCGGGGCGGCGCGCGCTGCACCTGCCGAGGAGGCAGAGGCGGATGCACGGGCGGCGGGGCCGGTTCTGTTGTGCTTCTTGCAGGCCGGCGCGAGCGCAACAAGCGCGGTGAGGAGGATGGCACCGCGCATCGAGGATCGTCGCTGGGGGCTTCTCATCTCGCTCGCCTGGTGTAGATAGCGGATGGCCTCCGGGCAACCCATTTCCGACCGCCAAGGGCACCCCGCAGCCCGTGGAGCGCAGGAAATGGCGGTTGCCGCAGCTGTCCAATCCGCTCTATGCCTGAGCCTGCTCCGATGAACGCCTTGGACCAGCGCCGATTCCTGTTCATCACCGGCAAGGGAGGAGTCGGCAAGACGACCGTGACCGCGGCCCTCGCCCTGGCCATGGCGAAGCGCGGAAAGCGCGTGCTGATCACGGCGACCGACGCCAAGGAACGCATCTCGTCGTTGTTCGAGGTCGAGCCGCTGGGGCCCGACATTTCCGAGATTGCGACCAACGTGTTCGGCGTGCGCATCACGCCCGAGCGCGCGCTGCGCGAGTACGGCGAGATGATCCTCAAGAGCCGCGTGGTCTACGACGCGGTGTTCGACAACAAGTACGTGCGCAGCTTCTTCGCTGCCGTTCCGGGCCTGTACGAATGGGCGGTGCTCGGCAAGGCCTGGTATCACTCCACCGAGGAGCTGCCGGACGGGTCGCCGCGCTTCGACGTGGTGTTGTTCGACGCGCCGGCCACCGGGCACGGGCTGGACATGCTGCGCGTGCCCAAGGTGATCGTGGACATCGTCCCGCCGGGCATCCTGCGTCGCGACGCCGAGCGCGCCTGGAAGATGTTCCGGAATCCGGCGGAGAGCGGTGTCGTGGTGGTGACGCTCCCGGAGGACATGCCGACGAACGAGACGCTGGAGCTCGTCACCACGCTCAAGGCCGAGCTCGGCTTGCCGCTGGCCCGGCTCGTGATCAACGCGGTGCTCGAACCCCTGTTCTCGGAGCCCGAACGCAAGGCGCTGCTTTCGCCCCGCGATCTCGACCGGAGCGCCGCGGGCGACGAGGCGGTGGCCTGCGGCGTCCGGCGTTCGATCCGCGAGCGCGTCCAGGCCGACGCCCTGGAGCGGCTGGCCGCGGTCGATGCGCCGGCGGTGCGCCTGCCGCTGCTGCTCGAAGAGGCCTCCACGCTGGAAGCCATCACCGAGTTGGCGGGCCACTTCTAGCGGCTGATGGCGGAGATCGTCCCCCTGGTCACACGTCGGGCGGCCGGATCAGGCCGGCCGCGGGTTCTGCGGCGGGACGCCGGGACGGGGTCGACCCGCTGACCCCGGGGGGCTATGGTGGGCCCCGACGGGACATGGGAGACGAACCCTCGCAGCCCGGTCGAGTCCTGGCCGGCCGGTACCGGCTGGAAGTACGACTTGGAGAGGGGGGCATGGGCGCGATCTGGCGCGCCGAGCACCTGGTGCTGTGCGCCCCCGTCGCGATCAAGCTGATCGACCCCGAGATCGCCGGCCACGAGGAAACGCTCGCGCGCTTCATGCGCGAAGCGCAGTCGGCTGCCTCGCTCCGCAGCCCGCACGTGGTGCAGATCCTCGACTACGGCGTCGACGACAAGACGCCGTTCATGGTGATGGAGCTGCTCGAGGGCGAGACGCTTGCCGAGCGGCTCAAGCGCACCGGGCGGCTCACGCCCGCGGAAACGGCCCGCTTCATCACGCACGTCGCCCGCGCCATCAATCGCGCCCACGACGCCGGCATCACGCACCGCGACCTCAAGCCCGAGAACGTATTCATCGTCCACAACGAGGACGCGGAGATCGCCAAGGTGCTCGACTTCGGCGTGGCGAAGGTCGAAAAGGCCACGCTCGGGCCCAAAGGCGAGCGCACCCGCACCGGCTCGCTGCTCGGCACGCCGTACTACATGAGCCCCGAGCAGGCGCAGGGCAACAAGGACGTCGATTTCCGCAGTGACCTGTGGGCGCTCGGGGTGATCGCGTTCGAGTGCCTGACGGGCCAGCGTCCTTTCGAGAGCGAGGGGCTCGGCGATCTGGTCCTGCAGATCTGCGTGCGTGACATGCCGGTGCCGAGCGAGCTAGCACCGCTGCCCCCGGAGTTCGACGCCTGGTTCATGCACGCCTGCGCGCGCGATCCGGAGGAACGGTTCCAGTCGGCGCGCGAAATGGCCGAAGCGCTGCGCGAGGCGCTCGGCGAGACGCGCGAGACCGTCGTGACGTTGAGCGACGAGGATCGCCCGCCAGCCAGTGGGTCGGCGAAGAAGGTGGCGAAGACGCTCGACGACGAGGGAGCGGCTGCCGAGCCGTCCTCCCAGGTCGCAACCAAGCGTGACGCCGGAGCGGCGAAGGCCGAGGCGCGCGCCCACGCCGCGACCGTGGCGGCTTCGCCCTCCTTCCGGCCGTCCGCGCTGGACGCCCAGGCGGCGGAGCGGGACCGCGCGGATGATGCTGACGAGCCCGCGCCGGCCGTCCGCCAGCCCGAGCAACCGGCATCGCGCGCGGGTGCGATCCTTGCGGTGGCGGGAGGGGCGCTTCTGCTCGGCCTCGTCGGCGGGTTCATCGTGCTGGGGCATCACGCAAACCCGGAAGATCGACCGCTTCCGGACGTGGGCGCCGGCGGCGGAGCCGAGTACGCACCGGTTGGCAGCGAGGCCGGCGCCCGGCACCTCGCGCACCTCGGCGCGCTTCACGGTGCGGAGGATGGGGGTGCCGGCGACGCGGCGCGCGACGCGCCGAGCGACGCCACGGCGACTGCCACGGAGGCGGGAGTGGACTCGGGGCGCGCCGAGGCCGGGCCGGCGGACGCCGGCGCCCGGCATGCGGAGGCCGCTGCGCCGACTACGCGAAGCAGCGACGCCGGGCGACGGCGCCGCGAAGCGGGTGCTCCGGTGAAGAGCCCGGCGCCGACCGCCCCGAAGTCCAGTGCCGCGAAGCCGACGGCCCCGGCAGCGCCGAAATAGCAGCTATCGTCGTGCGTCGTCCGGCGTTGCCCCGGATGCTCCAGGCTTCAGCGCCGACATGAGCTCGCGTAGCCCCTCGACGAGCGCCGGCGATGGAGCTTGCGACTCGAGCTCGTAGCCGCCCCGCGCGCGGCCGTCCTCCTCCGTCAACCACACGGTGGCCTTCTCGCCGAGCGGACTCTGCAGTCCGAGCTCCGCCCGGTGGCCTGCCTCGCTAAGATCGAGCGTTCGCCATTCGAGATCGCCGAAGGGCGCACGTCGTCGCAGGCGGACCAGGCGCGCGGCGATGCTGCGCGTTGCGCTGCCGACCAGGGCGTCCGCACCGAAGGGGTGCAGCACGCGCCGCCCCTCGGCGAGACGATTCCACAGCGCGTCGAGTCCACCCAGCACCAGCTCGCGATCGTCGGGCACTTCGATCACACGGAAGCTGAACAGATCGAAGCTGGCTGCGCCGTCGCCCGGTGCCCCCAGCCCGACGACCAGGCGCCGCTCGCCCGCGTGCAGCGTGACGCTCGCCTCCAGGTCGCTCAACACCAGCCCGGTCACGCGATCGAAAGGCGGCGGCGGTGTCCACGCCTCGAGCTCGTCCACCACGGACTGGAAGTGCACGGCGAGCAGATGAAAATCCGGATCCGCACGCTTCAACATCGCCGGTGTGATCGGCACCAGCTCGTCGGTGCCGTGAAGCTCGCGGTATTTCTCGAAGACGCCGCTGCAGCGGCTGTCGAAGACGCACTCGCGGCAGCTCTCGGGCTTGAGCTTGTCGCGCCGCTTGACGAAGTACTTGTTCCAGGGCCTGCTCAGCGTCTGCTCGCCGTCGATGGCGATGGTGTCGGTCTGCTCGCCGTCGTGGTGGATCCAGCGCGCCAGGTGCGGAGCGATGCAGTACGGCAGGTTGCCGATGTTGACGTCGAAATCGTCAGGGAACCCATCGATCATGCGCGTCAGCGGACCGACCATGTCCGGGTAGCGTGGGATCATTTCCCGGAACTCCTCGTCGGTGCGCGACCCCGCGTCCATCGGCCGCACCATGTCCAGGTGCAGCTGCGTCGCGCCGTAGCGCGTGACCAGCTCCGGGAACTCGTCGACCGACTCGAAGTTCGACCGGACCACGCACATGTTGATCGTGATGCGCTGGCCCTTTGCGCGAAGGTGCTCGAGCGACTGCAGGATGCGATCGAACGAGCCGGGCTTCTTCGTGGTGCGCTCGTGCGCTGTCTTGTTGGCGCCCTGGATCGAGATGCGCCAGGTGAAGTTGCCGCCCAGGCCGATGACCTCGTCGATGAAGCCCTCGCGAGCGGTCTTCACGCCGTTGGTGAACAGCACGATCTCCTCGAACCCGAGGGAAACCGCGTGCTGCACGACCTGTTTGAAGCCAGGTTGCAGCGTCGGCTCGCCTCCGAGCAGCGTGAGCTTCCGGTGACCGCGCTCGTAGGCCTCGCTCACGCTGTCGAGCAGCGGCTCGACCGGCAGCGCCCGGGCGCGCCCGAGGCCGGTCTCCTGCCCGCTGACGCAGAAGACGCAACGGTTGTTGCACATGTGGCCGAGCTGGATCTCGACCTGCGTCTTCGGCTCCATCCAGCGGACAGTGTAGCCTCGACGCCTGGCGAGGTCGATCGCAGCAGTTTTACTGCCGGATCGTCAGCCGCCGCGGCTCGACGCGGGGCCGCTGCCGTTCTCGATCAGGTTTTCGGCGAGCGTGGCGAGGTTGTCGCCGTCCACCATGCGGCTCGACAGCACCGTGCCCTCCGCGTCGCTCACGAACACCCGGAGCAACAGCTGGTGCACCGAAGTGATGACGATGAAGGGCGTGCGGACACCGACGGCGCGGCAGCGGGCGAGCACCTGGAGCCCGCTCTGGGTCGGCAGCTGCGCGTTCGTGATCACCAGATCGAAGGGGCCCTCCTGGCGCAGGATTGCTTCGAGGTGCTCGCCGCTGTCGGTCTCGCTGACCTCGGCGTGCAGGCCGCGGAGGATCGGCTTGATCTGGTTTCTGACGGCAGCGTCGCGATCAGCAAGGAGTATGCGGGGCGGGGGCATGGGCACCGTGGCGCGGCGCGCGCTCTGGGTTGCCCCCCCGACAGTCTTGGCGCGCGGCGTGGACTCCGGAATCCCGCCCATGAAACCGCCGGCTTCATAGTCCGGCGCAAAGCGGGATCTGTCGCGGAATGCACTCAAGGCTCGGGAGTGCCTAGAGCACGCCACATGCCAACCGTTTCGTGACGTAACCTTCCGATATCCCGCCGCGTATCCGCGAACCTGCGGACCGCCGTGCAGATCTGGAAGTTCAGTTGTGAAACACGCCGCGATCGCAGCGTCCCTCGCGCCGGCCTGGCCTGGGGTGGGCCTGGTGGAATTTTCTACTGCAAACGGAAGCCGGTCGGGGCCCGTTAGCCCGGCACGATCGCCGACCAGTCCGGCGGCTCCGGCGGCTTCGTGTCTTCCATGTCGATCTGCGCCTTCTGGAGCTTGCCGGCCAGATCCACGTTCACGCACTGCCAGTGGGTGTAGGCCTCGATGACCCAGATGCCGCTCTCACGCGTGCCGTTGCCGCTCCAGCCGTTGCCGCCGAAGGGCAGATGCGCCTCGGCTCCGGTGGTGGAGTTGTTGATGCTGGTCATGCCCGCGGAGATCTCTTCCTTGAAGCGCAGCATGGCCTTGGCGTCGCGCGTGTAGATGGCGCTGGAGAGCCCGTAGGGCGTGCCGTTGGCCGCGGCCATCGCCTCGTCCAGGCCGTCGACCTCGACCAGGTTCACGGTCGGACCGAAGCACTCCTCCTGGGCGATGCGCATGTCCATCTTCACATGGTCGAAGATGCGCGGCGTGGCGTACAGCCCGCGCGTCGCATCACCGCTGAAGTTCTTCGGCTCTTCTCCGGCGACGATGCGCTTGCCGTCGAGCAGGAGCTCGGCTCCGTCGTCGAGGCCGACGGCACGCTGGGCGATCCACGCCTCGAGGAAGCGCGGGTTGATGAACGGTCCGTAGTCCACTTTCTCGTCGAGCGGGTCGCCGATCTTCAGCGCGCGTGCACGCTGCACCAGCTGTTCGCGCACCGTGGGCATGACGCGCTTGTCGACGATGATGTTGCCGCAGCTGGTGCAGCGCTGGCCCGCCGTGCCGAACGACGCCCACAGCGCACCTTCCACCGCGAGCTCGAGGTCGGCGTCGGCCAGGATCACCAGCGGGTTCTTCCCGCCCAGCTCGAGTGACGGGATCTGCAGGTTCCTGCCGCAGACCTCGCCGATGTGCCGGCCGACCGTGGTCGAGCCGGTGAAGGAGATCTTGTCGAGCAGGCCGGCGTCGACCTGATCGACCATGAATTGTCCGGCGCTGTCCTTGCCGCGACCGTGCACGATGCTGAGCACGCCTTCGGGCAATCCCGCGCGGCGCCACAGATCCGCAAACAGCGCTGCCACGCCGGGCGCGTCGTCGCTCGGCTTCCACACCATCGCATTGCCGCAGAGCAGGCCGGGGATGATCTTCCACGAGGGAACTGCGACGGGGAAGTTGCCCGCCGTGATGACCCCGACCACGCCGATCGGCCGGCGGTAGGTGAACAGCTCCTTGTCGGGAAGCTCGCTCGGTACGGTCTGCCCGTACAGGCGGCGGCCTTCGCTCTGGAAGAACTCGGCGGTGTCGATAGCTTCCTGCACGCTGCCCCGGGCCTCGCGGATGGGCTTGCCCATTTCGCGCGAGACGAAGCGCGACAGCTTTTCCTTGTCCTGGATCAGGAGCTGCGCCAGGCGGCCGAGCACCTGCGCGCGCTGCGGCGCGGGGACGCGCGCCCAACGCTTCTGTGCGGCGCGCGCTTTCTGGCACGCTTCCTTCACCTCGTCGCGCGTACTGAGCGGCGCGACGGTCACGACGTCCTCGCGGTTTTCGGGGCTCTGTCGCTGGAACGTCTCTTTCGAGCTGCGCGGCTCGCCGCCGATCCAGTTGTCGACGACCAGGGTCTTGGGAAGGTTGCCTGCCTGCTCTTTGGTCTCCATGCGGCGGAGCCTCCCGCTTTGCCGTGCTGGAGGCAAGGGATGGGCTGATCCAGCGCAAACCCGGCGGTCAGCGGCCGCCGCAGGGCCACGGACCCGGCGGCGCGTCTGCGCCGTACACCCGCACGCTCACCACGCGCCACGCCCGCGACTCGTTCTGCAGGAACACGTCCAGGTGCTGGCTCGTCTTGTCCGTCGACAGTGTGCCGGCGAGGCAGGCGTGGTTCGCGTCGTGGCGGTCCGGCCGCCGGCTGAAGGACACCGAGCGTGCGCGGTGGATGTCGAGGTTGCCGAGCGCGCCCTCGAAGCTCCGACGCGGCACGCTGTGCTGCGTCGCCGTCGACAGCATCGCGTAGGCCGCGTCCAGCTTGCCCTGCCGAACCAGCGCCACATACGCGCGCGCGACCTGCCCCACCTCCATCGCGCCGACCGATCCGCGCAGCAGCTGGAACAGGAATGCGCCGACGGCCAGCGCGAGCGCCAGGTACCACAGGCCGCGAACGACGATCGAGGGCTTGGAGTGGTAAGGCATGACGTGGAACTGGATTCACGCGGTGACTCTCCGCCCACGTGCGCAGGGTGCGCCGCAGAGTAGACCCGCAGCCGCGCGCGCGGCGGTGTCGCGTGGATGCTGATTATTGATCGTCGTCAACTGTGCGGCGACTGTGTCCACAAAGCGCTGTTTCTACCGAATCCTTCCGCCGCGCCGGGGCTCGAACGGCCTGGAGACATGAAGATGGTCGACGCGATCGAGCAGAGGTACGGAACGCTGGCGGGCTCGGATTGCTGTCTGTCGTGTGGAACGGCGGCGATCCGTTGCGAGCCGCAGGCGGGGCAGGTGTGCGTGGATCTCGGCAGCGGGCGGGGCACCGATGTGCTGCGTCTGGCGGAAGCGGTGGGGCCGGACGGGCACGCCTACGGCATCGACGTGACCGATGCCATGCTCGAGAAATCCAGGAAGACCGCGGAGAAGCTCGGCATCGAGAACGCGACCTTCGTGCGCTCCGGCCTGGAGCAGTTGGAGCTGCCGGACGAGACCGCCGATTGGGTCACCTCCAACTGCACGCTCAACCACGCCGGCGACAAGGTCGCCGTGTGGCGCGAGATCGCCCGCGTGCTCAAGCCCGGCGGGCAGTTCATGATCAGCGACATCTACGCCGTCGGCGAGATCGCCGAGGAGTACAGGAACGATCCGGCAGCCGTCGCCGAGTGCTGGGCTGGCGCGGTGTCGAAGCCGGAGTACCTGGAGCAGATTGTCGCGGCCGGACTGGTCGACGTGGAAGTCGTCGAGGAAACCGAACCCTACGAGAAGGGCCAGGCGACGGTGGCCAGCTTCACGATCAGAGGGCGGCGCCCACGTCGCATCCGCTGCTGTAGTTGAGAGCTCGGGGGTTTTTCGCTGAAACGAGGTTGAAGAGGATGAAGTCGCTTATCAAAGACAGTTGCCGGTGCCAAACGAAGCCGAAGCAGGACAAGCCGGCTAGGGAAAAGACCGTCGCGCAGTGCTGCGCGAAGGTCTCGAAGGTTGTCGCCGGCTGCCACGACTGACGCGAGCCGATGCAGCTCTCCCAGCACAACATCCTTACCCGGCTGGGCAAAGAGTCCGGCTGGCTCCTCGTCAACCTGCTGAGCGGCGAGGCGGATCTGCTCGACCCCGAAGAAGGCGAGCGCCTCTCCCGCGGGGAGTACGAAAACCCGGCGGAGCTGACTCTCAAGGGCTACCTGGTGCAGCCCGAGGAGGAGGCGCGGCGCTACAAGCGCGCCTACCTGGACTTCGTCGAGTCGCGCGCGACCGACGAGGTGCAGCTGTTCTACGTTCCGTCGTACGCCTGCAACTTCGACTGCGCGTACTGCTACCAGGCGGGATACGAGCCCGAGCAGCGCGGCGACCAGGACGCAGTACTGGACGCCTTCTTCGCCTACGTCGATGACGCCTTCGCTGGCCGACGCAAGTACGTCACGCTGTTCGGCGGCGAACCTCTGCTGCCGAATGCGGCGTCGGTGCGCGTGGTCCGGCGTCTTGTCGCAGAGACCGGGCGCCGGGGTCTCGACCTGGCTGTGGTCACCAACGGCTACAACCTGGAAACCTACGCACCCCTGCTGGCCAGTGGGCGGATCCGCGAGGTGCAGGTCACGCTCGACGGCATCGAGCGGATCCACGACGCGCGCCGCCCTCTCAAGGGCGGTGGGTCGACGTTCGAGCGCATCGTCGCGGGGATCGACGCGTGTCTCCGCCAGGAGCTGCCGGTCAACCTGCGCTCGGTCGTCGATCGCGACAATCTCGAGAGCTTTGCCGAGCTCGCGCACTTCGCTATCGACCGCGGCTGGACCGACAATCCCCTGTTCAAGACCCAGATCGGCCGCAACTACGAGCTCCACTCGTGCCAGGTCGAGTCGAACCGGCTCTACACGCGGCTCTCGCTCTACGAGGACCTCGCCAAACTCATAAGGCGCGACCCGGAGATCCTGCGTTTCCACAAGCCGGCGTTCTCGGTGGCGCGCTTCCTGTTCGAAAATGGCGAGCTCCCGCCGCCGCTCTTCGACTCGTGCCCCGCGTGCAAGACGGAGTGGGCGTTCGACTACACCGGGCACATCTACCCGTGCACCGCAAACGTGGGCAAAGCCGGCGAAGAGGTCGGCACGTTCTACCCCGAGGTCCGGCTCGACCGCTCGCGCGTGGAGAGCTGGGAGGAGCGCGATGTACTCGGCATCGCGGCATGCCGCTCGTGCTCGCGCCAGCTGGCGTGCGGCGGCGGCTGCGGCGCGGTCGCGAAGAACCGCGAGGGAAGCGTCGACCGCCCCGATTGCCGTCCTGTTCCCGAGCTCCTGGCGCTGGGGGGAGCGCTGTATGCCGAATCCCTAGTCCGGAGACACCCATGTCGGAACACGTCAGCCGAAATCGACAGCCAGAGCTTCGAAGCCGAGGTGCTCGCCCAGAGCGCGCCCGTCGTGCTCGACTTCTTTTCCACCGAGTGCCCCCCGTGCGAGGCGCTCGCGCCGAAGTTCGAAGAGCTGGCACGGATCTACGGAGAAAACGTCCGCTTTCTGAAGGTATTCCGTCAGGAAAACAGGGAGCTGGCGGAGCGCCTCGGTGTGCGCGGCTCGCCCACCGTGCTGTTCTTCGACGGTGGGAAGGAAGTTGGCGAGCGTCTCACCGGCGCCATCAAACGCTCCGCGCTCCGCGCCGGCATCGAAGCGATGATCCCAAAAGAGCGCGCTGCCGAGCTCCGGGCCCGCGAGCGCGCGGTCGATACCGAGTGCGACGTGTTGATCCTGGGCGCCGGCCCCGCCGGTGTGACGGCTGGCATCTACGCGGCGCAGGCCAAGCTCCGCACCATCATGGTGGACGTGGGTCTGGGCGGCGGAAACCTCTCGATCACCCACCAGGTCTCGAACTTCCCGGGCTTCCCCAAGCCCCAACCCGGCTACATGCTGGCGCACTACCTGCTCGAGCACGCCCGGGAGGCCGGCGTGCAGTCGCGTTTCGCCGCGGAGCTCACGGTGGCGGACCTGCACGAACGCCGCATCGTGCTCGACGGCGTGGAAACGATCCGGGCGCGCAAGGTGGTTGTCGCGACCGGCTCGTCGCCGCGGCCCATCGGCGTGCCGGGCGAGCGCGAGTACAAGGGCAAGGGGATCAGCTACTGCGCGACCTGCGACGCCAAGTACTACGAAGGCAAGCACGTGGTGGTGATCGGCGGCGGCAACTCGGCGATCGAGGAAGCGCTCTTCATCGCGAAGTTCGCGGCGAAGATCACGCTGATCCACCAGTTTGCCCAGCTGTCCGCGAACAAGCAGGCGCAGGCGCGCGTCTTCGAGAACGACAAGTTCGACTTCCTGTTCGAGCATGAACCGCGCGAGTTCGTCGCCGGAAATGGCAGGACCGTCGACGGCGTGGTCGTGGAGGATCTCCGGACCGGAACCCGGCGCCGCGTCGACTGCGACGGGGCGTTCGTGTTCGCGGGCATGCGCCCGAACCTCGACGCATTCGGCAGCATTTTCAAGGTGGACAGCCACGGCTACGTCGTCGTCGACGAGGAGATGCGCACAAATGTGCCGGGAGTGTTTGCCGCCGGCGACATCGTCAGCAAGCGCTTCCGCCAGATGACGACCGCTGTCTCCGACGGCACCGTGGCGTCCATGGCGCTCGCGCAGGAGCTCGCGTAGCCACGTAGGACGAGCGACCTCGAAAGGAGCGGCCGCATGCGTCGAGCATGAGCGCGGCGGGGAGCGGAGGCAACGCTAGTCGGCGTCGCGAACCCGCGCCCAGGCGAGCGCAGCGACGTACTCGACCGGCCGCACTCCGCCGTGGCGATCCACGATCGCGCGCAGGGCGGCGAGCAGCGACTCGAGTTGGGCGGGAGGCAGCATGCGGTGGTCGGACTGGGTGCGGAGCAGCGACAGGTAGTCGTCGGTGCCGTAGGCGCGCTGCCAGGGATATTCGCGGCTCTCTGCCGGCTCGAACAGGCCCGGACCGTCGAGGAGTTCGCACAGGTTGTCGCTGGAGTTGTACGCCGTCCGGTTGTGCGCCATGTCCGGCGCGTGGCGGGCATACGCCTCGCGGATTTCCCTATGGAGCCGCGTGTCGTTGTCCACCTGTGGGCGATTGCCGAAGATCGCGAGCGTGCCGCCCGGCGCGAGCGCGTGCGCGCACTTGCCGAACGCGAGCCGCGGATCGACCCAGTGGAACGACTGCGCTGCGAACACCAGATCGAACGCCGCTCGCTCGAGCGGCCACTGTTCGAAGGTGGTAACCTCGACGCGCGCCGCGTCGCCGAGCCGGCGCCGCGCCAGCTCGGCGAGATGCACACCGGGCTCCAGGCAGAGCATGTCGTAGCCGCGCCCCGCGAGAAGCACGCTCGCGTTGCCGGGTCCGGAGCCGATCTCGAGGACCCGCGATCCCTCGTGCAGCCCGGCTCCCCTCACCAGATCCTCGACCAGCTCGGCCGGGTACGAAGGCCGCACCCGCGCGTACTCGTCCGCCACCTCGTCGAAGACGAATCGCTGCTCCCGCACCGCGAGAACCTTGACCCGCTGGTCCCGGTTTGATACTGAACAGATACACAGTCATCAAGGAAACCAGCCATGCCTACCAATTCTCCAATAAATCCAGGCATCTACAGCCTGCTCGAGCTCTTCCGGGGGAAGCTCGAGGGGGTGCGCTTTCCGGACATCGACCGGGAGGTGCTCGAGGGTCTGGCCGCCGAGGTCACCACCCAGCAGGCGCGGCTCGACCTGCTGCGCGCCGATGTCGCCGCCGCCGAGCAACTGCTCGCAGCCGCACAGTCCGTGCTGCTCGACCGCGCGAGGGAAGCGCTCGCCTACGCTCGCCTGTACGCCGAGCGTCACCCCGAGCTCGCCGAACAGCTCGACGCTATCCGGCTGGACGCGCGCGCCAAGCGAGGCCCGAAACCGCACAAGCGCCGCGCGGCGAAGCCAAGCCTGGCCGACGCCGGAGCGGGCGACACGCCACAGGGTGCGACCGACGCGGACAATGCGTCGCCGCGCCGGACGCGTCGCGCCGTCGCCGGCCCTGCCGAGCTCGAAGCGGTCGGCTGAGCCGCCGGCGCGCCGCGCCCGGACGTGACGGGAGGTCGCATCCCCGCCGTGGCGCGGCCGCCAGGACCCCCGGAAAACGGCAAGGGCCGTGGCTTCGGACTGGCGCGGTGGTCCGGCGGGCGGTGGTGATGTAGACCGCGGAGCATGGCGATGCGGGCTGTGGTTCTGGGTGCGGGGCGGATGGGTCGGGCTGCGGCGTGGGATCTGGCGCGGCAGCCCGGTGTGGGCGCGGTGAAGCTGGTCGATCACGACGGCGACGCGCTGGCCAACTCCGCGCGCGAGCTGGAACGCCTGCTGACGGGTACCACGGGCGGCGGCGCGGCGCGCATCGAGACCGCGCGCGGCGATCTCGACGACACGGCGAGCCTGCCGGCGATGATGGAAGGCTCTGACGTTGTACTATCGAGCGCGGACTACCGCTTCAACGAGGCGCTGACCCGCGCGGCGATCGAGGCGGGCGTCCACCTGTGTGACCTGGGCGGCAACCTGTTCGTTGTAGAGCGCCAGATCGCCCTGAGCGAAGCGGCCGAGAAGCGCGGCATCACGGTGATCCCCGACTGCGGGCTGGCGCCGGGTATGGCGGGGTTGTTTGCGGCGTGGGGCGTGGAGCGGATGCAGTCGGTGGACAGCGTGAAGCTGCGCGTCGGCGGATTGCCGGCCCATCCCAAGCCGCCGCTCGGCTACAAGCTGGTGTTCAGCGTGCGCGGGCTCACGAACGAATACCTGGAGCCGGCCGACGTGCTGCACGACGGAAAGCCCGCGCGGGTCGCGTCGTTGACGGACGTGGAGGAACTGGAGTTTCCCTATCCGTTCGGCAAGCTCGAGGCGTTCAACACCTCGGGCGGCTCGTCGACGCTGCCGCGCAGCTTCGCAGGGAAGGTGCGCGAGCTCGACTACAAGACGATCCGCTACCCGGGACACGTCGCGGCGTTTGCGGGCATGCAGCAGATCGGGCTGCTCTCCGAGGAGCCGGTGGACGCGGTGGTGCCGCGCGTCTTCACCGAGAAGCTGCTGGAGCGCGCCCTGACCGATGACGACACGGACGTGGTGCTGATGCGGGTCACGGTGAGCGGCACGCGTGACGGCGAGCGCGGCACTCTCGTGTTCGAGCTCATCGATCACCACGACGCCAAGACCGGTCACTCGGCGATGGCGCGCACGACCGCCTACTCCGCCGCGGCCGTCGCGTACATGCTGGCGGCCGGCGCGGTCGAGAAGCGCGGCGTGTTGCCCGGCGAGCTCGCCGTTCCGCTCGGCTCCTTCGCCGGAGCCGTCCGTGCCCGCGGCCTCGACGTGAAGGAACACTGGGAGCCCGCGTGAAGCGGGCGGCGCTGCTCGCCGTTGCACTTGTTGCAGGCTGCGCTCCGGGAGCGGGAGCGCTCAGCGTCAAGAGCGCGACAACTCCGCAGACCGCCGCTACCCGAGGAAATCCCAACCGAGGCCCTGCAGAGGGGGGGCCCCGCGAAGTGGGGGCCTCGCTTCGCAAAGAAGCCCCTGCCGTCCGCAGCGATTGTCCCAAAGACATGGTGCTGCTCCATCGCGTCGAGGGCGCGTACTGCATCGATCGCTACGAAGCGTCGATCATGAAGCGTGACGCGGACGGTACGGAACACCTTTGGCCCAGCAACAAGCCCGTCGACGGCATCGAGGACGAGGTGCGCGCGGTGAGCGTTCCGGGGCGACTGCCGCAGGGCTACATCTCGGGCAAACAGGCGGCCAAGGCGTGCGCGCACTCGGGCAAGCGGCTGTGCGAAATCGACGAGTGGGTGCTGGCCTGCCGCGGGCCGAAACTGCAGACCTATCCGTATGGAAACGTCCGCAAGCCGAACGTGTGCAACGACCGCTACAAGGTGCTCGACCACCACCCGGTGGCGCGGCTGTTCCGGAAGTATGCGCCGCCGGGCACGCCCGCGGCGGACAAGTGGCTACCCAGCTGGATGAACGACCCGCGCCTGTTCGAGATGAGCCACAGCGTCAAGCCGGCGGGCGCCATGAAGCAGTGTACGAACGCCTATGGCGTGTACGACATGGTCGGCAACCTGCACGAGTGGGTGGACGACGCGGACGGCACGTTCTTCGGTGGCTTCTTCATGGATACCTTCCAGAACGGCCAGGGCTGCGAGTACCGCACCACCGGGCACCCCTTCGACTACCACGACTACTCGACCGGCTTCCGCTGCTGCGCGGACCCGCGCACAGCGCCGGCGGACAGCGCGGGTGACTCGCCGGAGAGCTCGCACGGCGGCTGAACCCTCGCGGCGCCGGGCGGCTCCAACACAGTGAAAGGAGATCCGCCAATGTCGAGGTTCTTCCCGCACAACGAGCACGCGATCGAACGCGCGCTGCGCGTCGTCATCGGGCTGGTGCTGCTGTCTCTGGTCTTCATCGGGCCGCAGACGCTCTGGGGTCTGCTGGGATTGGTGCCGCTCTTGACCGGCCTTGCGGGGACCTGCCCGCTCTACACCCTGTTCGGGTGGAGCACGTCGTCGGTGAAGCCCAGTCAGCACGCGCCACAGGCCTGATCCGTGGCAAAATGCCACGAATCCTGCGAAGTAGACGCGCGAAATTGTAGCAAAATGTCTCACTCTCACCCCGGGGCGCGGTTGGCAGATTGTCACGCGCCTTGGCCGGGTTGCTGTACGACCTGACACATTGTCATGCCGGGGCTCCGGCGGATCGCGGTCGCGCGGGAAATCCCGCATGGCACGGGATTCGCTGACAGCCCTGGCGGATGGATCTCGATCGCCTCATCCGCTACGGGAGCCTCGCCGCGTTGCCGGCGTTGGCCGCGGCGATCTGGCTACTGAGGAGCCCGGCGCCCGCGCCGCACGAGACCGCCACGCCAGCCTCGGCCTCGGTGCCCGTTCTGGGCGACGGACTGCCGCCGTTGCCGGCAGCCACGGGACAGCGGGCGGACCTCGTCGATGGACCGCGGCGCAGCGCGCCGCCCGTCGAGCGGCGCGCCCAGGCCGCGGCGGATCTTCCGCCGGCGCGCCCGGGTCCGGCTCCGGCCGTCACGTCCGCGCCGCACGCGAAGGCGAAACACCACCACGACGACTCCGACAGCTTCACCGAGGGGCCGTGCGGGAACGTGCGCGTGCGCCTGATCACGGCGAGCAAGGACCCGAAGTGGTCGTTTGCTTCGATCGCGACGGGGCCGGACAAGACCGCGCACATGCGCCGTGTCGGCGACCGGGTGGAAGGTTTCCGCGTGGCGAAGATCGACTGGGACCGCGTGTGGCTCGAGCGCGGCGGAGCGCGCTGCGCGGTCGGCATGCACGCGGGCGCGCGCCCCACCCGCGCGGATCCGGTGATGGCGCCTGTGGGCGGCAAGAACACCCTTCTGCCGGCGGACGACCCTGCGCCCGTGTGGCAGGTACCGGACGTGATCGCCAGCGCCATCACGCAGGACTCCCCGACCGCGTATAGGATTGCGGAGAGCGCGCTGAAGCCGATCTTCGACGCGGCGGCGGATCTCCTGGCGGGAACGCGCATCGAGCCGCTGCGCAGGAACGAGCACGTTGTGGGCATCACGCTGAACGGCATCCCGGCCGATTCGCTGCTCGATCGCCTGGGCGTGCAGTCCGGCGACGTCGTGTTGGAGCTGAACGGCTCGCCCTGCACCACCTTCGACGGCGCGCTCCAGGCACTCGAAGCGGCGCGACAGAAGCGGCAGCTGGTCGCGCTGCTCGAACGGCAGGGCCAGCGCTTCGATCTCACGCTCGGCGTCGGCAGCGCGGCTCCACCGGATGCGCCGGCCATGGATTCACCCGGCGCCGCGGCGGCTGCCGTCCCCGGGACAGAGCCGCGCGACGAAGCTCCCGCCGTGATGCAGTAGGCGGCGACGACCGCCGCCCCTATTCGGTGCCGCCGTCGGTCGCGACCGGATCGGCGCTCTTCAAGCTGCCGCGCGTTGACGCTTGCCGGCTACTTCGGTGGGAGCTTGGGGATCGGCTCGCCGTAGGACTCGACCTGCTTCACCTCGCTGTCGAGCAGGGTCATGGCTGTCAGGTCGCCATTGGTCGGGTCCTTGCCGTTGCCGTTGAGCTGGACGAGCGCGACGGAGAAGCTGCCCTTGCCGACGAAGCGCCCCTTCTCTGTCTTCGATTCGACGAACTGGCCGTTGATGACCGTGGACTTGGCGTAGACCTCGATGTGGCCCGCCCCGACCTGGATGTCGATGTCGAAAGGCGCGGTGCCGAAGGCAATCGTGCCGTCGGGTTCATCCTTCGCGAAGCCTTCGGTCGAGAAGGTGTAGCCCTCCGGCAGGTTCGGATCCGGCAGGAAGTCGGGGAACTGGGTCAGGTCGCTCTGCTTGTCGGAGGGCACCACGCACGAGGGCAGGGCGCTGTTGAGCAGCTGGCAGATGGGCTTGTCCTTGGGGCAGCTCGACGGGCACCCGGGGCGAGTGTTCGTGAGCGTCTGTCGCGTGGCGGCAGTGAACTTGCCGCGCCAGATGCCTGTCTTGGGATCGACGTCCATGTCGGCGTACAGCCTGAGCTGCTGCGACAGGTACTGGACGTTCATGATGAAGTAGTAGTAGCCGCTCGGCAGCCGCGTCGGGCCGCCGCCCGTGAGCTTGTAGGTGAGCGGCATGCGGATGCGCACGGCGGTGGCGTGCCCGGCCAGGTCCTCGAGCCCCGGCTCGATGATCAAGAGATAGGGCACGCTGACGTTGAAGGTGCTGTTCGACGCGATGGTCAGCTTGGTGCCGTCCAGCTCCACTTTCGCGCCGTAGCTGAAGGTCTCGTCGTCAGGGTTCGCGCCATCGTAGGCAAAGACGATGCTGTCCTTGAAGGCCTGCGCGTCCGGCGGGCTCTGTTCGTCGAGCAGATTGCCCTCGCCGTCGAGCGCGCCGGGAACCGCCAACGAGACGCACTTCACGCGGATGCTGGAAGCCTTCACCGGCTCGGACAGGTTCACGACCAGCGGCTCCCCGGGACCCTGCGACATCGTACCGTTCGTGTCGCCGACCAGTGTGGCGTCGGGAGCCGGGTCGAAGGTCTGGCAGGAGCTGGCGGGCAGCAGCACCAGGGCGGCGGCTGCGAAGAGCAGAATGCGGAGTGCGAAGGCCTTCATGGTCGTCTCCTCCCCGGGACTCAGAATACGAAGGTGGTCCGGCCCTGGACCATGCCGCTGCGCGCGGCCTGGCGGTTCTTGTTGTAGAACGCGTCGCCCGGGATCAACAGAGCGCCCTCGAGGTCGAAGATGAAGTGATCAAGATAGCGCCAGGAGAAGCGTCCGTCGAACTCCGTCCCGTAGAAGGTGCCCGGCTTGCCGCCGTTGAAGTTCACCAGGTCGTCCTCGATGCTGTTGCCGTCCCTGAGGTAGAGGCTGCGCGTCGGGTCGACGACACCGGCGGGCGCCCAGGCCATCAGCACGCCGCCGCGGAAAAGAAGCTCCTTTTCGGGGTGGAAACCGAACTGTGGGAAGATGGCGATCGCGTTCGTGAACGAGCCTTCCGAGTCGACGCGCTCGGCCGGAAAGGTGTGGGCACCGATGCGCCTGAGCAGCTCCACGCCGGCCGCCGCCGAGCGCTGGCTGGCGAAGTGCAGCGTCCGCTCGAACATCAGGAGGCCCACGTTGTTGTCCTCGGCGAAGTAGAGCTGCGTGAGCGGAGTGCCGGGATTGGGGTTGTGGTCGCCGCTGGCGAAGTCGCTCTCGAAGTAGGCCGTCCAGGTCGGCTCGTCCCAGCGCACCACCGCGCGCGCTCCGAACTGCTGGACCTTCTGCCGCACGATGGGGTCACTGTTGATGAGGGAGAGCGCTTGGCTGACTTCCCTGGTTGCGCCCAGGATGCCGGCGCCCTCCACGCCCGCGGAGAGCTTGCCGAAGCGGCCGATGGCGCGCGCGGTCATGATGTTGATGTCGGTGTCGTACTTGGCCTCCCAGCGCTTGGAATACACGCCGAGGAGCTGCACCGACTGCTGGTGGACGGGATCCTGCTTCAGGTAGCGGACGCCGACGCCCCCACCTTGCGTGTCGTCCCCGAAGAGGTGCACCTGGTTGGTGGTGACGCGGTCATAGAAGGCGATCAGGAACAAACCGCGATTGCGCGAGGTGTCGCGCTGGTTCTTCGGTTTGAGGCCCTCGAGCGGTTTGGTGGCGAACAGGATGCGGTCGGAGCTGTCGCCCTCGTTGCTGTAGCCGAAACGATTGGGACGGCCGTCGCCGTCGGCGGCCAGGATCGACGTGCCCTCGATCGTGGGCTGGCGGCCGATGCGGAACATTCCCACCGGCGTCACGATTTCACCGTAGGCGCGGCGGATGTGTAGCGGCTTGCCCGGCACCAGGACGTAGCCGTAGTTCTGCGGGTCGAGCTCGTCGCCGTGCCCCTTGTAGGCCACGCCGATGGTCGCGTTGTTGGGGATCGACGCGGAGGCGTTCACGCCGCTGTTTGGTGACGGGCTGCCGCCGTAGATGCCGTTGTCGCCCCAGAGCGTGCCTTCCAGCCCGTCGATGGAGGTGACGATGCGGACCTTGTCCTCGTAGTCGATGGCGCCGTCGAGTCTGAGTCGATGCTCGATCCAGCTCGCGTTGCGGTTGCGCGTGCCGTTCAGATTGAGTGGGCGCACATACAACCAGTTCGCCCGGTACTCGGCGCCACCCCGGAAGCCGAAGTCACCGAGCTCGTACCGGTTGTGCGGACCCATGCCGTCGTAGTCCGACCACGGCTCGTAGGGGGGTTGCTCTGCCGATGCCCGCGTGCTCGTCAAATGTGCTGACATGCCCAGCAGAACGCCAAGCAGCAGCGCACGGAACCGCCTCATGGCCGGGAACAGTACAGGAAGCAGCGGCGCGAGAGAAGCGCCAATCGTCCCGTTTTGTAGCTGTTTCCGGGCGAGGCCCGGCGCCCTGGCGCGCGGCCCCGGGCACGGCGGGTCGACCTGTTCTAGGATCGCCGGCAATGCGAGCACTCGTCACCGGCGGCGCCGGATTCATCGGATCGAGCGTGGCGGATCGTCTGCTGTCGCTCGACTGGCACGTCACGGTCGTCGACAACTTCGATCCGTACTACGACCCCGCACAGAAGCATCGCAACATCGCTAATGCGCTGCGTCACGACGCCTATCGTCTGATCGAGTGCGACGTGCGGGATGCCGCCGCTCTTGCTGCTGCCTTCGACGCCGCCCGGCCGGACGTCGTCGTGCATCTGGCGGCGCGGGCCGGTGTGCGGGCCAGCGTCGAGGACCCACTGAGCTACGTGCAGGTGAACGAGCTGGGCGGCCTGCACGTGCTCGCCGAGTGCAAGAGCCGCGGCAACGTGCCGGTCGTCTATTCGTCGACCTCGAGCGTGTACGGCAACACGCGGCAGATCCCCTTCCGCGAGGACGACCCCGCAGCCGAACCGCTGACGCCGTACGCCGCGAGCAAGCGCGCCGGCGAGCTCATGGCCCACGCCTTCCACCACGTGTACGGGCTGCCCTCGGCGGTGTTGCGATTCTTCACGGTGTACGGCCCGCGCGGGCGTCCGGACATGGCTTTTGCCACTTTCAGCCGCGCACTGCTCCACGGCGAACGGATCCGCCTGCACGGCGAGGCCACCCGGCGCGACTTCACCTACGTCGACGACATCGTCGACGGCGTGCTCGGTGCGACAGAGTGGGTGCTGGACGGACGCGGCTTCGGGACGTTCAACCTCGGGCGGAGCGAGCCGGTCGTGGTGCGGAGGCTCATCGAGCTGCTCGGCGAAGCGCTGGGAGTCGAGCCTGAGGTCGATCTCGGCGAGTTGCAGGTCGGCGAGTCGGAAGTAACGGCTGCGGACGTGTCGCGCGCGGCGAAGGCGTTCGGCTACGCGCCTCGCGTTTCGCTCGAGGAGGGTGTACGGCGCTGGGTGGAGTGGATCGACCAGAGCGACGAGGCACCTGAAGAGCTCCAGAGAGGGCGCTGATCTCTGCCCTCGCTGCCCGTCACGCGCTTGACGTTCCCGAAGCGCGTGACGACACTGACCCGAGCGCGCGCGCCGTGCGGAAAGACGAACGTGAAGAGTGCCAGGACCGAGAGCAGGCTTTCGCACGTCGTCATCGAGAGCGTCAGCCCCGAGCTCGATGGCGGGCGGCACCCGATCAAACGCAGCGTGGGTGACGAAGTCGACGTCGGCGCAGACATCTACAAAGACGGCCACGACCTGATCGCGGCGCGCATCCTGTATCGCCCGCGGGGGGACGACACGTGGCTGAGCTCCCCGATGCGCTACGAGTTCGACCCGGACCGCTGGCACGGCAGCTTCACGCCCGACCGTCTCGGCCGCTGGGAGTACACGATCGAGGCGTGGCCGGCGCACTACCGGAGCTGGCGTTCGGACCTGGAAAAGCGCCTGTCGGTTGGCCAGGACGTGACCTCGGAGCTTCTGGAAGGCGCCGAGCTCATCCGGCGGGGCGCCCGGCAGCTCGGGAAGAAGGATGCGGCGCGCGCCAAGGCGCTGGCGACCGCGCTCGGCGACGCGCACGTGACGCTCGAACAGCGACTGCAGGTCGCGTTCTCCAACGAGGTGCTCGAGCTGATCCACGGGCCCATCCATCCCGACGAGGCGGTGCGCTACGACCGCGTGCTCGAGGTGCTCGTCGATCGCGAGCTTGCCCGCTTCGGCGCCTGGTACGAGCTGTTCCCGCGCTCGCAGGGGACGGCGCCGGGCGAGCACGGCACCTTCGCGGACGTCGAACGACGCCTGCCGGAGCTAGCCGCACTCGGTTTCGACGTGTTGTACCTGCCGCCGATACATCCCATCGGCCACACCCACCGCAAGGGGAAGAACAACACGACGGTCGCGCAGCCGGACGACGTGGGCAGCCCCTGGGCCATCGGCAGCGAAGAGGGCGGACACACCGCCATCCATCCCGAGCTCGGCAGCCTTCAGGACTTCCGTTCGCTGGTGCGTGCGGCGCGCGAGTTCGGTCTCGAGATAGCGCTGGACTACGCGCTGCAGTGCTCTCCCGATCATCCCTGGGTGAAGGAACATCCGGAGTGGTACTTCATCCGGCCCGACGGCAGCATCCGCTACGCCGAGAACCCACCGAAGAAGTACGAGGACATCTACCCGCTCAATTTCTGGTGCGAGGACCGCGAGGGGCTGTGGAACGCCTGCCGCGACATCTTCCTGTACTGGATCGAGCAGGGCGTGCGCATCTTCCGCGTGGACAACCCACATACCAAGCCGCTGGCGTTCTGGGCATGGGTGATCGCCGACGTGCAACGGCAACATCCGGACGTGATCTTCCTCGCCGAGGCCTTCACCCGGCCGAAGCGCATGCTGGGGCTGGCCAAGCTCGGCTTCACGCAGTCCTACACGTACTTCACCTGGAAGAACACGTCGTGGGAGCTCCGCGATTACCTCACCGAGCTGGCCTCCACCCCGGTCGCGGAGTGCTACCGGCCGAACTTCTTCGCCAACACGCCGGACATCCTGCACGAGTACCTGCAGACCGGCGGTCGCCCCGCGTTCCGTATTCGACTGCTTCTGGCCGCGACGCTGTCGCCCACCTACGGCATCTACAGCGGCTACGAGCTGTGCGAGAACACGCCCGTCAGGCACGGTAGCGAGGAGTACCTGCACTCGGAGAAGTACGAGATCCGCGTGCGCGACTGGAGCGCGCCCGGCAACATCAAACACGACATCTCGCGTCTCAACCGTATCCGCAGGGAAAATCCGGCGCTGCACCGCATCGACAACCTGCGTTTCATCCGCTCCGACAACGAACAGATCTTCGCCTACCTGAAGAGCGCGCCCGAGGGCGACCTCGTGATCGCCGTCAACCTCGATCCCCATCACCCGCAGGAGACGATGCTGCACCTGCCGATCGACGATCTCGGCATCGGTGCGGACGAGCCCTTCGAGGTCGAGGATCTGCTCGGGGGTCACCGCTACGGCTGGCGGGGTTCCGACAACTACGTGCGTCTCGATCCGGGCGAGCGCGTCGGGCACGTGTTCAAGCTGGGCCGCCGCTCGCCGCTGGGCGCCTGATGCCGGCGGCGTCAAGGATAGACAAGCGATGACCGACGAGAAGCTCTGGTACCGGGACGCCGTATTCTACGAGCTGCGCGTGCGTTCGTTCTACGACAGCGACGGCGACGGCGTGGGCGACCTGAAGGGCCTGGCGCAGAAGCTGGACTACCTCGCGGATCTGGGCGTCACGACGCTGTGGCTTCTGCCGTTCTATCCCTCGCCGCTCAGGGACGACGGCTACGACATCGCCGACTACATGACCGTGCACCCGGATACGGGCACGCTGAGGGACTTCAAGAGCTTCCTCCGCGAAGCGCACGCCCGCGGCCTCAAGGTCGTGACGGAGTTGGTGCTCAACCACACCTCCGACCAGCACCCGTGGTTCCAGCGCGCCCGGCGCGCTCCGCCGGGCAGCCGTTGGCGCAATTTCTACGTCTGGAGCGATACGCCGAGCAGGTACCAGGACGTAAGGATCATCTTCCAGGACTTCGAGACCTCGAACTGGAGCTGGGATGCGGTCGCCCAGGCGTACTACTGGCACCGCTTCTATTCGCACCAGCCCGATCTCAATTTCGACAACCCCGAGGTGCAGAAGGCCGTTCTGCAGGTGCTCGACTTCTGGTTGGAGATGGGCGTCGACGGGCTGAGGCTCGATGCGATCCCGTATCTGTACGAGCGGGAGGGAACGAACTGCGAGAACCTGCCCGAGACGCACCAGATGCTGAAAAAGCTCCGGGCGCACGTCGACAAGAAGTTCAAGAACCGCATGCTGCTGGCCGAAGCCAACCAGTGGCCGGAGGACGCCGTCACGTACTTCGGGGATGGGGACGAGTGCCACATGTCCTTCCATTTCCCGATCATGCCGCGCCTGTTCATGGCGCTGCATATGGAAGACCGCTTCCCCATTCTCGACATCCTCGAGCAGACGCCGGAGCCGCCCGAGGGCGCCCAGTGGGCGATCTTCCTCCGCAACCACGACGAGCTGACGCTGGAGATGGTCACGGACGAAGAGCGCGACTACATGGTGGGCGCCTACGCGCGCGATCGCCAGGCGCGGATCAACCTCGGGATCCGCCGGCGGCTGGCGCCGCTGCTCGACAACAACCGCCGGCGCATCGAGCTGATGAACGCGTTGCTGTTCTCGCTGCCGGGCACGCCGGTGCTGTACTACGGCGACGAGATCGGGATGGGCGACAATGTATATCTCGGTGACCGCGACGGAGTGCGCACGCCGATGCAGTGGAGCCCGGATCGCAATGCGGGGTTTTCGCGCGCCAACCCGCAGAAGCTCATCCTGCCGGTGATCGTCGACCCGGAATACCACTACGAAGCCGTCAACGTGGAGACGCAGCAGCACAACCCGAGCTCGCTGCTGTGGTGGACGAAGCGCATCGTTGCTCTCAGGAAGCAACACGTGGCATTCGGTCGCGGCACGCTGGAACCGCTGACCCCGCAGAACCGCAAGATCCTGGCGTTCATCCGCCGCTATGGCGACGAGACGCTGCTGGTGGTCGCGAACCTCTCGCGCTTCTCGCAGGCCGTGGAGCTGGATCTTTCGGAATTCAAGGGGCGCGAGCCCATGGAGCTGTTCGGGCACATCGTCTTCCCGCGCATCGACGACCAGCCGTATCGGCTCACGCTGGGTCCGCACAACTTCTTCTGGTTTTCGCTGGCGGGCCGGCGCGACGTACCCGTCGAGGCCCAGGACGAGTCGACGCACCTGGTCCTCGAAGTGGCGGGCGCGTGGGACGACGTCTTCAACGCGCGCAACAAGCCGCTCGAGCGGCTGCTCGCCCGCTACCTGCGCGGTCGGCGCTGGTTCCGTGGCAAGGCGCGCTCGATCAAGAGCGCGCGGGTCACCGATTCCGTGCCGCTGAGAGCCGCGGGAGAGGCGCGGCTGCTCCTCATCGAAGTGGCGTACGAGGAGGGTGACCCCGAGACGTACGTGCTGCCCTTGCGTTTCGTGGCGGGAGAGGAGGCCCCGGACTCCGCCCTGGCGCTCATCAAGACCCGCTCGCGACGCGGCGAGTACTCCGGGGCGCTGGTCGACGCCTCGGGAGATCCACGCGTGGCTGCGGCGCTTCTCGATATTGCGGTGCGCAGGCGGCGGATAAAGGGCAGGAACGTGGAGCTGGTGGGCGTGCCCGACAAGCCGCTCAAAGCGCTCCGGCCGCTACTCGGCTCGCTGCCGCCGCCGCGCGCGGTGGGCGTGGAGCAGAGCAATACGTCGTACATCTATGGCGACCACGTGATCGGCAAGCTGCTGCGCCGCGTGGAAGGCGGCGAGAGCGTCGAGCTCGAAGTGCTGCGCTTCATCGGCAAGAAGGCCGCGTACAGCCGCGTGCCGGCCCTGGCCGGGCACATCGAGCTGGACTACGGGCGGAGCGGGCGGGCCACGCTGGGGATCTTCCAGACCTTCGTCCCCAACCAGGGCGACGCCTGGACGTTCACCGTGGACGAGGTGCAGCGCTACTTCGAGCGCGTGCTGGTGCACCGGGATAGCGACGTACCCGCTCCGCAGGTGACCGGGAAGATGCTCGAACGTCTCGGACGCGCGCCTCCCGAGGTGGTCCGGGAGCGCATCGGCGGCTATCTCGAGGTCGCGAAGCTGATCGGTCGGCGCACGGCGGAGTTGCACGTGGCTCTGGCCTCGGTGCACGACGATCCGGACTTCGCGCCGCAGCGGATGAACCAGCTGTCCCGCCGCTCGTACTACCAGTCCGTGCGGAATCTGGCGTCCCGCGCGCTCGACAGCCTGCGCGAGCAGTCGGGGAAGCTGCCCGAAGCGGTCCGTCCGAACGCCAAGGCGGTGCTGTCGCACGAGAAGGAAATCCGCGCGCGACTCAAGCAGGTGCTCGACCGCAAACCCGCAGGGAGCCGCATCCGCTGTCACGGCGACTACCACCTCGGGCAGATCCTCTACACCGGCGCGGACTTCGTCATTATCGACTTCGAGGGCGAGCCGGCGCGCACGCTCTCCGAGCGGCGCCGCAAGCGCTCGCCCCTCGCCGACGTTGCCGGGCTGCTCCGCTCCTTCCACTACGCGGTCCACGGCGTGCTGAGCTCGGAGATCCCGGGCAGCCAGGTGCGCCCGGAGGATGTGCCCCTGCTCGAGCCCTGGGCGCCGGTCTGGTACCGCTGGGTGTCGAGCGCGTTCTTCGAGGCGTATCTGGAGACGGCCAGGCCCGCGGAGCTGCTTCCCGAGGATCCGGATGACCTCGCGCTGCTGCTCGACGTGCACCTGATCGAGAAGAGCCTGTACGAGCTCGGCTACGAGTTGAACAACCGCCCCGACTGGGTGGGGATCCCGCTGCGTGGCGTGCTGGACGTGCTCGAAGCGGGCCGCTGAGGGGCAGCTTGATCCTGATTTCGAAAACCTACTGGGCAGGTGTCCCGTTCGACTTCAGGCAGCCTCCGCGGGATGCGGGCGTGGAGTCGCTGGTGCTGCGCGCGGACGACTTCCGGCAGTGCCGCGCTCTGTACTGGACGCCGGCAGGGAAGCCGGCGCCGCGCGTCGCGGTGGTGTGCATGCACCCGCGAGTAGACTTCACGCATCACTACTCCATCCCGCGGCTCGTTCTTGCAGGCATCGGCGTGCTGGCGGCCAACACGCGCAGCCCGAACAACGACACCGATACGGTGCACGAGGAGATCATCCTCGATGTTGCGGCGTGCGTGCGCTACCTGCGCGAAAAGCGCGGGGTCGACAAGGTAGTGCTGCTCGGGAATTCGGGGGGCGGTTCGCTCTCGGCGTTCTACCAGGCCCAGGCGCGACTGCCGCCGGAAGAGCGTCTCGCTTCGACACCTGCGGGGCACCCGACGCGCCTCGCACAGGCGCGCATGAGCCCGGCCGACGGCATGATCTACATTTCCGCGCACCGCGGTCAGGGCAAGGTGCTGCTCGACTGTATCGACGCTTCGGTCGTCGACGAGCGCGATCCGTTCGCGACAGACCCCGCGCTCGACATGTACGCCGAGGACAACGGTTTTCTCCCGCCGCCCGCCTGGTGCGAATACGATCCGGAGTTCGTGGCGCGCTACCGCGAGGCGCAGCGCGCCCGGGTGCGGCGGCTGGACGCCACGGCGCGCGAGCTGTTGGCCGACGCGGCAAACGCGGCCGAGCGCGCCGCCCAGCCCGGCTTCGAGGACCTCGCCTTCGAGGAGCAGCGGCGCGTTCTCGTGCACAAGGTGTTCGAGCCGGTGATGGTCATCTACCGCACCATGGCGAACCTGCACTACGTCGACCGTCACCTCGACCCTTCGTCGCGGGACTACGGTTCGCTCCTGAGCGAGCGCCCCGACCTGATGAACATGAAGCTGCTCGGTTTCTCGCGCATGTGCACGCCGCGCGCCTGGTTGAGCACCTGGTCCGGTCTGAGCTCCAACGCCGACCTCGTCGAGAACCTCGGGCACATCGTCGAGCCGACTCTGGTGGTCAATGCCGGGCGTGACCGCGAGATCTATCCGGAAGCCGACGCACGACCTATCTTCGAGGCCGTGGTTGCGGAGGACCGGACATTTTACTCGTTCGACGCGGCCCGGCACTATTTCGAACCGGAGCCCGGCGAGAAGGTCGCTCCGGACGTGGAATCCCTGATGGACGTCGTGGTGCCGTGGATAGAGGAGCGTTTCGCGTGACCGATCGGCATCCGACCGCGCAGAGCTGGGCATTTCCGCCCGCCGATCGCGCTCCGCTCGGCGGCGGACTCCGCCGCACCAACCTGCGCGCGCTCGAGGCGCGCCTGGCTCGCTTCGAGCACCACCTGATGGTCGTCGCGCGCGTGGGCGCCGCGCAGCTCGAGGTCGCCACCGCGTCCGAACCGCTGTACTTCGCGCACGCGAACATCTCCGACGAGTACGCGATGGCGATGACCACCGGCGACGAGCTGGTCGACGGCTTTCCGTACCGCACCTTCCTTTCCGATCCCGCGAGCTTCGAGGACGTGGGACGCATCAACCACCGCACGCGCGAGCTCGTGCTGCACCCGTACGGGCTTCTGCACTGGCCGGGGCGTCTACGCGCGCCGTACTCGCCCTTCCGGTTCGGACCCGGTGAGCGGCGGACCGGCTACACGCTCGTGTTCTGTGCGAGCCGGCCGACGCCACCCGGCGAACGACCGCTCTTCGTCAGCCAGGGGCACGAGGCCGACGTGAAGGCGTACGGAGGGCGGAGCGTGCCGTTTCTGCTCGCGGACACGCGGAGCGAAGCCGCGCGTGTCCTGGGCAGCGTGGGTGACACGACACTCGAGCTCGCGGTCTCGCCCAGGCGCATCGAGCCGGCGCAGGGCGGGTACGTCGTCGTGCTCGACGCGGACGAGCCGCACTTCCCCGGTGATCTCGTCTACGTTCCCCCGGGCAGCGCGCTGGACGCGTCGGGGATCGAGCGCGCGCTGGTGGTGTCCTCTCTTGCCAGCGCGCCCGAGCCGCCTCCCCGGAGCTGGGACGCAACTCCGGAGGCGCCCTTCGTCGAGTACGAACAGGGCGATCCGGTGCCACTGCCGCTTTCGATCGCTGGGCTCGATCTGGAGGCGGCGTCGCCGGATCTGCTGCGCGTGGAAATCGGCGGCACGAGTGCCGAAGTGCCGCGCTATTGGCTGGCGCGCTTCCTGTTCCGGCTCGCGCTGCACGGCTACTGCATCGGCTATCTGGAAACCTATGGCGGCTTTTTCTACGACGACCGGGATGGCTATCGCTTCGGCCTGCGCGGCGGGCGCGACGTGAAGGTCGACGCGGCCGCGGTGCCCGCCGTGGTCGAGCGGATGTATCGAGCGGTGGCGCCGCAAGGCTACATGGAGCGGATCGCGTGAGCATGGTGGAGGCAGAATGACAAGCCCGCGTATCTGGCCGGGGCGCTCCACGCCGCTGGGCGCAACGTGGGACGGCGAGGGCGTGAACTTCGCGCTGTTCTCGGAGCATGCGACGCGCGTGGAGCTGTGCCTCTTTGCCCGCGACGACCCGGCGCGCGAGACACTGCGCGTGCCGCTCAAGGAACGCACGAATCGCATCTGGCACGCCTATCTACCCGATGTCCGGCCCGCGCAGCTGTACGGCTATCGCGTGCACGGCCCCTACAATCCCGCGGAAGGGCATCGCTTCAATCCGCACAAGTTGCTGCTGGATCCCTACGCCAAGGCCATCGACGGCACCGTGGACTGGGCGGACGCGATGTTCGGCTACCGCATCGGCGATTCCGAGGAGGACCTGTCGCTCAGTGACGAGGACAGCGCGGCGTTCATTCCGAAGTCGGTGGTCGTCGACACCGCGTTCACCTGGGGCGATGACCGCCCGCCGAAGACGCCGTGGAGCCAGTCGGTGATCTACGAGTGTCACGTGAAGGGCATGACGGCGCGGCACCCCGATGTTCCGGAGGAGCTACGCGGAAAGTACCTGGGCCTGGCCTCCGACGCGATCCTCGATCACCTGGTCGACCTCGGCGTGACGGCGGTGGAGCTCCTGCCGGTGCATCACTTCGTCACCGACCGACGGCTCAGGGACATGGGGCTTGTGAACTACTGGGGCTACGCGACGATCGGCTTCTTCGCTCCCGACCCGCGCTACGCGACCGGCTCGCTCGGCCAACAGGTCAACGAATTCAAGACCATGGTCAAGGCCCTCCACCGCGTCGGCATCGAGGTCATCCTGGACGTGGTCTACAACCACACGGGAGAGGGGAACCACATGGGGCCGACGCTATGTTTCCGTGGTGTCGACAACGCCTCGTACTATCGCCTGGTCAGCGGCGACCTGCGCCACTACTTCGACTTCACCGGCTGTGGCAACAGCCTGGGCGTGCTTCATCCGCGCGCGCTGCAGCTCGTGCTCGACAGCCTGCGCTACTGGGTGCAGGAGATGCACGTCGACGGTTTCCGTTTCGACCTGGCGCCTACGCTGGCGCGCGATCCACTGGAGTTCCACGGCTTCGCGCGCTTCTTTGCCACCGTGCAGCAGGACCCGGTGCTCTCCGGGGTCAAGCTCATCGCGGAACCGTGGGATCTCGGTCCGGGAGGCTACCGTCTCGGCGCTTTCCCTCCGGGTTGGGCGGAATGGAACGGGCGCTACCGCGACACCGTGCGGCGCTTCTGGCGCGGAGACGAAGGGCAGGTTCCGGAGCTGGCATCGAGGCTTTCCGGCTCGAGCGACATCTTCCAGCCGAGCGATCGCGGCCCGTACTCCAGCGTCAACTTCGTCGCCTGCCACGACGGCTACACGCTTCGCGATCTGGTGAGCTACGAGGGCAAGCACAACGAGGCGAACGGCGAAGACAACCGCGACGGTGCCGACGACAACTGGAGCCGCAACTGGGGCACCGAGGGCGAGACCGACGACGTTGCCGTGCAGCGGCTGCGTGACAGGATGGTCAAGAACTTCATCGCTACCCTGGCGTTCTCTCAGGGCGTGCCGATGATGTCACACGGCGACGAGATCGGCCGCACGCAGGACGGCAACAACAACGCCTACTGCCAGGACAGCGAGCTCGCGTGGATCGACTGGGACCTCGACGATCGGCGGCGTGAGCTGCTCGAGTTCACGCGCGAGGTATTCCGGATCCAGCGCATGAATCCGGTGTTCCGCCGGCGGCGTTACTTCGCCGGGGATCCGGTCGAGAGCGGCGGCATCAAGGATGTGCAGTGGCTCAGGACCAACGGCACCGAGATGAGCATGGACGACTGGAGCCATTCGAAGAACCGCGTCCTGGGCATGCTCATCCACGGTGACGCGTCCGACGAGATCGACGAGCGGGGCCGCCCCAACCTGGGACAGACGCTGCTCCTCGTCTTGAACGCCAGCAATCGCGCACGCCACTTCGCATTGCCGGATCTGCCGGAAAGGGGCTTCTGGCAGGAGATCGTCAACACCGCCCACGCCGGCAGACGGCCGCCGAAAGGCAAGGGCATCAACGTGGCGCCGCATTCGCTGGTGCTGCTCTGCTATCAGACCTGAAGACAGCAGGTCTTTTCCCTGGATCCGTCGGCAGCCGGCGTTCGAGGGGGTTGAACTCCCGGAGTCGATGGTCAAGCTGGATCGGATGCGGAAGGCCGGGAGGCCGGCGACGCACCAGAAGAGGATATTCATGAATCGACGCAACGCGGAAGTCGACGCAGGCACGCTCGCCGGGGATCCGGCCGCGATCCAGCGCGTCCAGGCTGGGAACCATCACGACCCGCACAACGTGCTGGGCGCGCACCCAGCACGTTCCGGTGGGCGGGACGGAACGATCATCCGCGCCTACCACCCCGACGCGAAGCAGGTCGAGTGCCTGATCGACGGCTCGAGCGCGACCATGCAGTCGCTCGGAGGAGGCATCTTCGCGCTGTTCGTGCCCGACCGTCAGCCACCGCTGTCCTACCGCCTGCGGTTTTCCTTCGACAACGGCGAGACCTGGGAGCGCGACGACCCCTATCGCTTCCAGCCGAGCGTGGGCGAGATGGATCTGTACCTGTTCGGCGAGGGCAACCACCGCCGGCTGTGGGAAGCCCTGGGCGCGCGGATGTGCACGCTGGACGGCGTCGAGGGAGTCTCGTTTGCGGTCTGGGCGCCCAACGCCCGGCGCGTGAGCGTTGTCGGGGATTTCAACGGCTGGGACGGCCGGCTGATGCCGATGCGCTCGCTCGGCAGCTCCGGCGTGTTCGAGCTGTTCGTTCCCGGTGTCCGCATCGGAGAGCTGTACAAGTACGAGCTCAAGACACAGGAGGGCGCCCTACGCGTCAAGACCGACCCCATGGCGAAAGCCATGGAGCTGCCGCCGGGGACCGCGTCGTGCATCACGGCCTCGAGCTTCGAGTGGGGCGACGAAGCCTACCTGGAGGCGCGAGCCCAGAAGGACATCACGCGCGAGCCCGTGAACGTCTACGAGTGCCATCTGGGGTCGTGGATGCGTGTTCAGGAGGAGGGCAACCGCTCGCTCGACTATCGCGAGATCGCTCCGCGTCTGGTTGACCACGTGAAGAGGCTCGGCTTCACCCATATCGAGTTCCTGCCGCTGGCGGAGCATGCGTTCTTCGCGTCGTGGGGTTACCAGGTCACGGGCTACTACGCTCCGAGCGCGCGCTACGGCAATCCGGACGATCTGCGCTATCTCATCGACTACTGCCACCGGCACGATATCGGCGTCATCATGGACTGGGTGCCCGCGCACTTCCCGAAGGATGATTTCGCGCTGCGGCGTTTCGACGGGACTGCCCTGTACGAGCACGACGATCCCCGACGCGGCGAGCATCCGGACTGGGGCACCCTCATCTTCAACTACGGCCGCCCCGAGGTGCAGAATTTCCTCGTCGCGAACGCGCTCTACTGGCTCCAGGAGTTCCACATCGACGGGCTTCGCGTCGATGCCGTCGCCTCGATGCTGTACCTCGACTACAGCCGCAAGGAAGGCGAATGGATGCCCAACCCCTACGGCGGTCGCGAGAACATCGAAGCCATCGAATTCTTGCGCGCGACCAACCACATCATCGGCGAGGAAGTACCGGGCGCATTCACCGTCGCCGAGGAGTCCACGTCCTGGCCCGGCGTCACGCGATTCGGCGTCGACCGGGGGGCTCGGCTTCACGTTCAAATGGAACATGGGCTGGATGCACGACACGCTCTAGTACTTCAGCCAGGATCCGGTGCACCGCAAGTACCATCAGGACGAGCTGACGTTCTCGATGCTGTACGAGTATACCGAGCGGTTCATCAACGCGATTTCCCACGACGAGGTCGTGCACGGGAAGCGCTCGCTGCTCGACAAGATGCCGGGCGACCAGTGGCAGAAGTTCGCCAACTTGCGCCTGCTGCTCGCCTACCAGTACACGCGGCCCGGCAAGCAGCTCGATGTTCATGGGGACCGAGCTCGGCGCCGTGGCTCGAGTGGAATCACGACGCGAGCCTCGACTGGCACCTGGCCGACAGTCCCGACCGGAAGGCGCTCGACGCGTATCGTGCAGGAGCTCGGCGTCATGTACCACGAGCTCTCGTGCCTATGGCGCGGCGACCCGGACGCCTTCGGCTTCCAATGGATAGACTGCAGCGACCGGGAAAACTCCGTGATGTCCTTCGTGCGACGCTACGACGGCGAGCTGGCGTTGTGGTGCTCAACCTGACGCCGGTGCCGCAGGGAGGACTACCGCATCGGCGCGCCTGTTCCGGGGCGCTACGTCGAACGGCTCTCGACCGACGACGTGCGCTTCGGCGGCAGCCAGTTCGAGACGCTGCCGACGGTCGACACCGAACCCACGCCCATGCACGGGCGGGAGCAGTCGTTGCGGCTGAGGCTCCCGCCGCTGGGAGCGCTCGTGCTCGTCCCTGCTAGCGGCGACGCCGCCGCCACCCCAGACCCATCAAGAGCATGAGCGACGTGAACGCCGCGCCGGCGGGGTTCGTGGTTTCCGCACCGACGCGGCAACCCGAGCAGCCCCCCGTCGGCTCGTAGACTGGTGTCGAGGCCACGGGCGCCGCCGGCAGTGCTATGTCGACCTTGGCCTGGTTGTCGTCCAGCGTAGTCTCGCAGGCGCGCGTCGAGGTAGCCTTCACCTGGAGCTCCGCCTGGCTCGAGCCCTGCTCGGGCGCCTTCGCGTCGAGCTTCACGTTGATCGTCTCGCCGGCCTTCATCGTCGCGAAGTCGCAGGAAAGACCGGGAGCCACCGTGCAGCTGCCGCTGACTGGGGGTGGCGGAAAGCAGCGTCGCTCCGGTCACGCTTCCGGTGAGCGTTACCCCGGCCCGTTCGGTCTTGCTGCTATTGACGAGCTTGGCTTCGAGGGCGATGTGGCTGCCGGGGCTCGCTTCCGCCGGGCCCGAAGCGACGAGCTCGAGGTTGCCGCTCTCCAGCCCCGCGACCTGCTTGGCCAGATTCACGCGCTCCCAGCGCTGGCCCTGCACGTTCATGTGATGCAGGAGCAGCACCTGGGGCAGATCTTTCGCGGCGGTCTTGCCGGTATGCACCACCACCGGGTCGCCGTCCTTGTAGATCGGCTGCCCGTCGATCCCGCCCTGGGCCGTGTCGATCCACGGGTGCAGCGCATCGTAGTCGATCCACTTGGTCTGCTGCCCCGACGGCACAAGCGTTTCCGACTGGGTCAGCCCCGAGTATTCGAAGTGGGCGTTGCTCGCGTCCAGCCCGATCGAGTGCAGGAACGTGGACAACACCAGCACGCTGTTGTCGAACGGCGCGGTGCGCAGCGTGTCCGCCCCCACCATGTTCACGAACCGTACCGAGTCGGTCGCCTGCTGTGTCGAGAGGTCGTAGGTGGTCGCGGCCAGCACGTCGGCGTAGGGCCCATCGCGCGTCAGCGGCGAGACCGCGATCTCGTAGTCTGCCTTCTTGTCGAAGTTGGTGTCGATGAGCACCGCGACGCGGCTCAGCTGTCCGAGCGCCGGGGTCGTCCACTGTCCGGCAATGGCCACGCCGAAGTAGACGGAAGCATCCGCGGGGGCCTTGGTTGCGGTGTCCGTGGCGGCGCCGATCGCGACCAGGTCGAGCAGGGCCTCGGCGTCGGTCTCGCCGGTTTTCGGCTGGTGCCAGTCGCCCAGTTGGAAAGCCGTCACCACCGGGTCGGGATAGGCCGAGCTGCCCTCGATCGGGATCTGCAGGATCTTGTCGGAGCCCGCGGCGGGCGCGCAGCCCGTGAGCGAACCCGCCTGCTGGTCGGCCGCGCCGCGCACCACCGCCTCGTACGGCACGCGCACGGTCTCGGCGCCCTGGTTCTGGTCGGTGAAGACCACGTGTCCGCTGGCCTCGTTGAGGAACTGGCGGGGCTCGTCGCCGTTGTTGCCCAGCGATATCGTCGGCGGGGTCTCCGGGTCCGGGCCGGGCGCGCCCAGCGCTTGCGGGTCCACGGTGAGCGTTAGCGTCGCTTTCGCAGTCGCCCCGGCCGCCAGCGTGAAGGTCTTGGGTTGGACGTCGGTCGTGACGCCGGGCAGCGCATAGCCGACGGCGATCGACGCCTGGTAGTCGACCGGCGAGTTGCTGTGGTTCTCGAGTGTGATCTCGCGGGTGTCGGTGTACGGCTTGTCCGTGATCACGGCGCCGAAGGACAGCCCTACGGAGCCGTTCGTCGAGGTTCCTGCTGCGGTCACGTGCTCTTCCACGGCGCGATCGACGCGGATAAGCCCCGCGCCCTGCATCGAGATCGGATAGCCGTTGCCCGACAGATCGTCGATCGGCGCCGCGCTGTTCATCAGCGCCGCTTTGACGCCGGCAGGCGAGAGACCGGGCCGGGCCTGCCGCACGAGCGCCGCCGCCCCCGTGACCATCGGCGATGCCATCGACGTGCCGGACATGTTGCGCGAGTCGGAGCCGGTTCCAACGCCCGCGCTCTTGATCTGGAGACCCGGTGCGCTGACTTCGGGCTTCAGCAGATTGTCGCTCGAGCTCGGTCCGCGCGAGCTGAAGGACGCCAGGGTCTCGCTGCCGGGGCCCGTGTATCTGTGGCCGGCGTCGAGGGTGACGGTCACGCCCTGGCTGAGGGCTGCCAGGATGGGCGCGCCATCGGTCTTGCGGATCAGCACGCCGGGGATGGACACCGAGGACTGCTGGGCGCCTCCCATGGTCATCGGTTGGGCTGCGTCGACGTTGTCGATGACCACGCCGGCGACGGCGCCAGCGGCAACGGCCCTGTTGAACTTGTCGAGGAACGGACAGGTGCCGCGATCGATGAGCGCGATGTGGCCCTTGAGCGCCGCGGCGTTCGTGAGCGTTGCGCAGGCGTCGTGCGGCTCTGCGTAGACGAGTGTTCCGGTGATCGGACCAGTCTTCGACAGCCGCGTCGTGAACCTGCCTTCCGCTGCGGCCACGTCGCCCTGGATCGAGGTCGGCGCGTCGATGGTCATGGCCAGCAGATTCGGCGGACGCGCTGGCCGCGACGGAGAGCGCTTCGGGGTACACCCCGGGCGAGCCCGCCGAGTAGAACGCCGAGCCGTCGTTGCCGGCCGCCACCACCAAGAGCGTGCCGACCTTCGTGAGATTCTTGATCACGTCCGCTTCGGCGGGCGAGCCGAGGCCGTAGGAGGTGCCGAGCGATGCGTTCACCACATCGAGGTGGTCGCTGAAGTCGCCGTTCTGGTCGGGATCCGACGCGCGCTCCAGCGCCGCGGCGAGCTGGTCGGTGGAGCCCGTGCAGCCGAAGATCTTGAGCGCGTACAGCTGGGCCTCGGGCGCTACGCCCGGGAATACCTTGAACGCCGACGGGTCGAGGCTCGCGTCGTAGGGGCCGGTGTAGGCCTTTCCGTTCGTGAGCACGCCGTTGCCCGCCGCGATACCCGTGACGTGAGTGCCGTGGCCGCCGACTGATCTCCTGGCCCTGGCTCACGGCGTGATCGCAATCGAGCGGATCCGGATCCGGCTTGGGGATCGCCGTCGACGCGTTCGACGCGTCGTAGGTGTCGCCGACGAAATCCCAACCTCCGACCACGCGGGCCGTGGGGAACGTGCCCGGCTCGATCACGTTCGGATCGTTCTGCTGGTACGCGGCGACAGTGCCCGGACCGCCGAAGTCGGCATGCGTGTAGTCGATGCCGGAATCGACGATGCCGATGCGGACGCCCTGTCCCCTTATCGGCGTGGAAAGCTGCCAGACCTGGGGTGCGCCGATCAACGGAACGGCCTGGCCCAGAGCGGGGGTGACCACCGTGACTGGATCGACCCGGACGACTCCCGGCAGCTTTTCGAGGTCGCCGATGCGACGGGGATCGACACGGACCTGGATCGCATTGACGAGGCGTTCGAGATCGGCGGTGACGACGGCACCGGTCGCCTCGATTGCCGGTCTCAGCGCGGCGTGCTCGGCCGACAGCCGGCGCAGGCGTGCGCGTACTGCAGAGCGTGTCGCCGTCGACACGGCACCGCTGGTCGGGAGCAGATCCGCGGCCGCTGGACCGTCGAGCACCACGTAGACCGGGACGCTGTCGCTCGAGCCGGTCAGCCGCGAGGAGTCGACGGCAGTCCGCTTCGACGGCACGCGTCCGGGGAGCTACACGAGAGTGGAGCCAGACAGGCTGCCAGGACGAGCCAGGATGATAGGGCGCGTCTCACCCCACTTCGATAGGACCTCGTCGCCTGCGAGCAAAGCAAAACCGCCCGGCAAGCAGCCCAGGTCCACTGCTGTGGGAAAAGCGCAGCCGGGACGGAACGCCGGCAGGTCGCAAAGGAGCTCGCGAGGCGCTATCTTCCGTCCCCCCCATGGTCGATGCAGCAACGCGCGACAGCGAGGCTCCCGGCAGAGCGGCTGGTGCCGCGGAGAGTGCCGCGAACGGCAGTCCCAACCACGGCAGCTATCTCGAAGACGCGCCGCTAGCGGTGCGCTGGTTCGAGGGCGAGCGTCTGCGTGCCATCCGCGAGATGGCAGCGGAGGACCCGGGCCACCGCATCCTGGAGATAGGCGGCGGCACCGGTCACGTGCTCCGGATGTTCCGCCGCTCGCGGCTCACGCTCGTAGACGAATCCAGCGAGAACATCGAAGCCGCGCGCCGCACTCTCGACGGCTACGACGTCGACTTCCATGTCGGCCCGGTTGCAGAGCTGGGACTCCCCGCCGGCGTGTTCGACCGCGTGATCTGCACGCAGGTCCTCGAGCACACCGCCGATCCGGCGCGCGTGCTCGACGAGATCGCGCGTCTGCTGGCACCCGGTGGGCGCGCCATCGTCACGGCGGGCAACGCGCCGCTGAGCCTCGGGGTGAAGCGCTTCCTGCGCTATTCACCCGCGCGCTGGGCCGTTGGAAGCCGCGTCGACCCCGAGGCGGGGCCGCAGAAGCTGCATCACTGGACCGCCGACGAGTTCCGGAGGCTGCTGCTCGAGCGTTTCCGCATCGAGCAGCAGCGCGCGATTCCGTTCGCCTGGCTGCCGCTCAGGGTTTCCTACCTGTGCCGCGTGCGTGAGCCCGGCCTGCGCGCGCGCGGCCGCATCGAATCCTGACGCCGCGCTAGCGCTTCTTGAACGTTCCGAGCAGCGTTGCCCAGATGCGCCAGGTGATCGGGATCTTCGCCTCGGCCTGGCTGCGCTCGAAGAACTTTTCCAGCGCCTGGATCTCGCCGGCGTCGAGCCAGATTCCGCAATCTTCCGGGCACGCGTCGATGAGAATCTGCGAGCCGAAACCATACGGCCGCATGTCCATCTCCGTGCTGCAGCGGGGGCACTTGGCGGGGCCGGCGAGCTCCTGGTTCGCTGCGCCGAACATTTCCTTCAGCGAATCGGGTTGTTCGGCGAGGGCTTTTGCGTAGTCGTGCTCGGTGGCGGCCTGGATCTGCTCCAGCTCGCCCTTGTCGAGGAACATGCCGCCGCATCGCGGGCAGGCGTCCACCTCGATGTTGGCCTCGTAGATCTTCGCTTCGAGCTTGGCTCCGTCTCTGGGGCAATCCATGATCGTGGGGCCGAGCATACACCGGGGACGCGGCCCGGCGCACGCCCTCGCGATCCCCGGGACCAGCTATGCGCTGGCGAGGGGCCTGCCCATGCCGCGGTAGATGAATCCAGCGTCGGTTGCGGCGCCGGGTACCAGCACGTTGCGCCCATCGAAGATGTGCCGCCCGCGCATCAGGCTCCGGAGGCGATCGAACTCGGGCGAGCGGTACTCGTTCCATTCCGTTGCCACCACCAGCGCATCGGCGCCCTCGCAAACCTCGTACTCGTTGGTCAGCAGCGCGACCCGATCGGCCACGCCCATGACCTCGAGCCGGGCCTTCGCGGTCTCGAGCGCCTGCGGATCGGTGGCACGGATGACCGCGCCGCGTTGCACCAGCCCGGCGATCAGCTTCAGCGCTGCCGCCTCGCGCACGTCGTCGGTGCGTGGCTTGAACGCCAGGCCCCATACGGCGATGGTCTTGCCGGACACGCCGCCGAGATCATTTTCCATGTGACCCAGCAGCCGTTCGACCGGGTCCTCGTTCGCCACGATGGCCGCCTCGACTACGCGCAGCGGCACGCCGAGCTCCGACCCGGTACGGGCCAGGGCCCGCAGATCCTTCGGGAAGCAGCTGCCGCCGAAGCCCAGGCCCGGATACAGGAACTGGAACCCGATCCGTTCGTCGGAGCCGAGCGCCACACGCACCTGCTCCACGTCCCCGCCCGCCGTCTCGCAGAGTGCGGCGATCTCGTTCATGAACGAGATCTTCGTCGCCAGAAGCGCGTTCGCGGCGTACTTCACGATCTCGGCGCTCTTCGGGCTCATGCGCTGCATCCGGTTCTGCTGGCGCGTGAAGGGAGCGTACAGGCGCGCGATCACCTTGAAGGCCTCGTCGTCCTCGGTGCCGACGACCACGCGGTCGGGCTTCAGGAAATCGTTGATCGCATCGCCTTCCTTCAGGAACTCCGGATTGCTGACGACGGAGATTCGATGCTTCGTGTGCCGCGCGACGACCTCGCGCACCCGCTCGTTGGTGCCCACCGGAACCGTGCTCTTCAGCACCAGCACCAGGTCGTGCTTGGCGGTCCGTGCGACGTCCTCGGCCACCTTGAGCACGTGCGAGAGATCGGCCGAGCCGTCTTCGCTGGGGGGAGTCCCCACAGCCACGAACACCGCCTGGCAGCCGTCGATCGATTCGGCCAGGTTCGAGCTGAACGCAAGGCGCGCCGGCCAGTTGCGCGTGAGGAGCTCCTCCAGCCGCGGCTCGAAGAAGGGCACCTGGCCCTTGCGCAGGCGCTCGAGCTTGGCCTCGTCCACGTCCACGCAGGTCACGTGCGTGCCCGCATCCGCAAAGCAGGTTGCAGCCACCAGTCCGACGTAGCCCGTTCCGACAATAGCGATTCTCACGGCCCAGCGGCGTAGCGCCGATCCGGCTGGGCGTCGACCCATGCCGGGCGCGTCCGGCCGGAAACGGGCCTCCCGCGTCCCGATCTGCAACACTCCGCGTTCGCGTGCCGGCCACCCCCAAAGCCCGCTCCGGCCTGTGGCGCCTGGCGCTGCTGGTGCTCGCAGCTCTCTCGTGGAGCTGTCGCTCGGAGAAGAAGCAGCGCCCAGCACGGCCGTCCGCGTCCGCCTCCGCCTCGGCTTCTCCGGGGCGACCGTCCACCCGGCCCCCGGCGCACCCACCCAGGCCCGTGGCCTCCGCCGCGGCCCCGCGCCGGGCCGACTCGATCGTGCTGCTGGCGGGAGGCGACGTGAACCTCGGGCGCGGCGCGGGCCAGCAAATCCTGAAGGACCCTTCGTACGACCCGCTTTCAGAGGTCGCGCCGCTGATGTCCACGGCCGACCTGCGTTTTGTCAATCTCGAGTCGCAGCTCAGCGATCAGCACGGCGAGACCCAATCGCCCTACGAACACCTGAAGTTCACCGGACCGCCCGGAGGCGCGGAGGTACTCGCTCACGCCGGTATCGATGTCGTTTCCATCGCGAACAACCACTGCTGGGACTACGGCAGGAAGGCGCTGTTCGAGACGATGGACAACCTCGACCGCGCGGGCGTGCGTTACGCGGGTGCGAGCCGGGTGCCCGGCCATCAGTACCAGCCGCTGATCCTGCACGTGAAAGGCTGGAAGATCGCCCTGTTCGCGGTTACCCAGATCTGGAACCAGCCGCCTTTCGACAAGCACCCCGGACGTTTCTACGTTGCCTGGGCCCGTTTCGATCGGCTCGAGAAGGCGCTCGCGCGCGCCCGTCGCGAGAGCGACCTGGTCCTGGTCAGCTATCACGGCGGCGGCGAGTACGTCGGCGTGCCGATGCAATGGACGCGCAGGTTCGTGCGCGCCGTGATGGACGCCGGCGCGGACGCCGTGATCGGCCACCATCCCCATGTGCCGCTCGGCGTGGGCTGGTTCGCCGGGCGCCCGGCGTTCTACAGCCTGGGCAACCTCGTGTTCGCGATGCACAGCGACTACCCGTGGACGGGCACGAGCTTTTTCGCGAAGATCCGCTTCTTCAAGGACGGGCGACGCGAGGTCGAGGCGTGCCCGTATCACATCCTCGGGCACACCCCGATGTTCTTCGAAGGCAAGACGAAGGCGGCGCGCGAGCGCGTCTTCCGCCGCCATCTGGAGCGACTGTCGGCAGCGACTGGCGGCACCACGGTTGGCCCTCCCGGGCGCTTCAGCTGCATGCCCCTTTCGCCGCGACCGAAGGGAACTGGACCCGGCGGTACGGCTCTGGCAGACAGGGACGCGGCCCGATGACGCTCCGCATCGCCTCCGCCGCAGCCGGTTTGTTTCTGCTCTGTCAGGGCGCGAGCGGCTGCCAGAGAGTGAATGGGTCGCCCAGGAAATCGGCGGCGGCACCGCCGAGCGCGAGCGCTGCGGCGCCGGTCGCGTCGGCCGCCAGCGTCGCGAGGGCCTGCCGCCCCGGGTGCAACAGCATCGAGCGCTGCGACAGCGGTCGTTGCGTCCCGAGCTGCCCAAGAGGCGAGGTCTACATCCCCGCGACCGGCCCCGGCGGTTTCATGATGGGACGCGGCAAGCCGGGGGAGTTCGACCAGAAGCACAAGGTGGTGCTTTCCCATCCGTTCTGCATGGACCAGACCGAGGTGACCGTCGCCGCCTACCGTCGCTGCGTGGAGGCCGGCGGCTGCACCATTCCGCAGCTCCGCGACATCAACTCGAACTACCGGCCTGCCTATCACCGCGACAACCATCCGGTGAACATGGTCAACTGGAAGCAGGCGACCGCCTACTGCGGGAGCCGCGGGCAGGTGCTGCCCACCGAAGCCCAGTTCGAGTGGGCTTCCGGACACGGCGACGGGCGGACCTGGCCCTGGGGCAACAAGCCGGCACCGACCTGTGAAAACCATTATGCCGACTTCACTCCGGGCGGCGCACCGAAGAGCGACCCGGCCGGCGATGTCGGCTGCTTCGGAGGCGACACCAGCCCGGTCAAGTCGTTGAAAGGCATCGACCACTGGCCTGACGGCGATCTGTACGAGATCGGCGGCAATGTCTGGGAATGGACGGCAGACTGCTACGTCGCCTATCCCTCTACGCCCCAGGTCGATCCCAGCCCGCAGACGCATCCGCGGCTGCACGGCGATTGCTACGTCCGCTCCCTGAGAGGCGGCGGGTGGAACCGCAGCAACCACTCGATGCACCCCTGGGTGCGCGCCGCCTCCAAGTGGACCTACCGCGTGGGCGGGCTCGGCTTCCGCTGCGTCCGCAACCCCGCCTAGCTACTCGTCCTCGTCCTCGTCCTGGTCTTCGTCGAGCTGGTCGAGGATCTCGTTCGCGCGATCCTCGCTGATGCCGAACCACTCGGCCAGCTGGTTGATGAACTCGTTCTCGGCGTCGTCGATCTCGTCGTCCGCGAGGGCCACCGCCGCGGCCAGCGCGAACGCGCCTTCGGCCTCTGTCGGCTCCTCGGCAATCTCGTCGGCGATCTCCTGCAGGCGCGCGTCGCGTCCCTGCTCCGCCAGACGCTTCTCGTAGTTCTCGAGCATCACGTTGATCGTACCGCTCCTGAGCAGGTTGTCCGTCAGTCCGCGGATGGCTCCGCGCACCGCGTCCCGCTCGGCGTCCTCGACCTTGCCGTCTGCGGACATCATCAGGAACATCGTCTCGGCCAGCGGGTCCACGCGGGTCAGAGCTGCGCTCTCCTCGGGGCTCAGCATGCCCTGGCGCGCCAGGGTCTCGTAGGCGCTGGACATCACGACGCTGGGCCTACGGCCACTCTGGAGCAGGGCGTCGCGCAGGCGGCGGATCGTCGTAGTCTCGAGCTTCATGGCTCAAAGCTACACGCTCGCGGCGTGCCGATCCAGCGGGGGTTTCCAGGCTACGCTGCTCCGGCCGGGCTCTGGTTCGGGTTCGTGCCCACGAGGACCAGCGTGGCGTCGCTTGCGGTGAGCGGTTGGAGCAGCTCGCCGATGATCGAGCGCAAGTGCCCGGGTGGCGCGCTGGTCAGAGCGACTCCCCGTTTCTGGATTGCGCGGAGCCGCTCGCCCAGATCCGTCATGGCTTCAGCATCCGCCAGGCCCGGGGTCGCACCTGCGGTAGCGAACACCCACAGGCTGCCCCAGCCCAGAGGCGCCAGCTCGTACGGGTGGACGGCTGCCCCCACGGCCCCGATCGCCGGCGAACGGGCGGCGAACGCGAGCGGGCTGCCGGTCGGGAACATTCGCAGGATCGGGGGCAGCCCCGCGTTCAGGAGCTCGATGCTGCCGTCGATGGGCGAGAAGCGGGCCACGCCCAGAGCGACGGTGGCCCGCAGCGCGGCGCGCGCGGCGAGGTAGCGCTTCAGGACGATTGCAACGTCCTTCATCGGCCGCATCGCGAACAGCTCATGGGCGAGCTCGTTCCGGATCGCGTCGGGCGACACATCGCCGCCGCGGTGCAGCCCGCCGGCGGCAAGCAGCAACACCGAGACGCGTCCCGCCTCGTCCACGACCACGTCGAAGGCGTCCGTCCGGAGCGCCCCGCCCTCGAGCGTTGCTCCGTTGACCTGCAGCATCCCTCGCTGCATCGGCAATATTGCCCCATCTGTCCGCGGCCGTTCGGGGTGCCGAGGCACGGTGGTGCTGCGATTACGCGCGTTCCGCTGGGGAGGTGTTGTGAAGCGTTCGGGTTTCACGGTCGTCACCCCACCTGGACGCAACACCCGTGCCGTCGCGCCGCGTGCCTGGCCGGTCCGGCACGTACGGATCTCGAGGAGTTTGTGCGCATCGCCCCGGATCCGGGCGTCCCGGGTCGGGACCCAGTCCCGCCTTGGGACGTCTGCCTCTTAAGTCCCGACGTAAAGCGACCGTTCGTCCAGTGAAGACCACCATGGACGCACGAGCTGGAAGCACGAATCCGGGGCCACAGCCCGATCAGGGCTTGGTGGCCATCATCGACGACGACCCGACCGCCCGGCGCTTGATGCGCTTCTGGTTGGAACGGCAGGGCTATCGCACGGTGGAATACGACTGCGGGCGCGCGGTGCTCGACGACTCGGGCGAGCTGCCCGCGGCCGCTTGCGTCGACCTGGGGCTCGGCGACGTGCCGGGGTTGAAGGTACTCCAGCATCTCAAGGCCCGGGACGACGCGATGCCCCTGATCGTCGTCACGGCGCAGCGAGAGCTGGAGACTGCGGTGGCGGCGATGCGGGCGGGCGCCTACGACTACGTGACCAAGCCGCTGGAGCGGGACCGGTTGGTGCACGCCGTCCGGCGTGCCATCGAACGGCGCGAGCTGCTCAGCAGCGTGCGCCGGCTCGAGAACGCGCTCAGCGAGAAGAACGGCATGGAGGGCATTGTCGGACAGAGTCCGCCCATGCAGGAGCTGGCGCGCCAGGTGGAGCGGGTGCTCGGCAGCGATGTGGCTGTCTGCATCCACGGCGAGAGCGGTACCGGCAAGGAGCTCGTCGCCAATGCCATCCACGCCGGCGGTTCCAGGCGTCGCGGCCCCTTCGCGGCGATCAACTGCGCTGCGATTCCCGACTCGTTGCAGGAGTCGGAGCTATTCGGACACGAGCGAGGAGCGTTCACCGGCGCCACGCAGACCCATCGGGGTCGCTTCGAGCAGGCAGCGGGCGGGACGCTGTTTCTCGACGAGGTGGGCGAGATGAGCCCGTCGGCGCAGGCTGTGTTGCTCCGCACGTTGCAGCAGAAGACGATTCGCCGCGTCGGGGGACTTGCGGAGATTCCCGTCGACGTGCGCATCCTGTGCGCGACGCACCGCGATCTGAAGACCGAAGTCGAAGCAGGGCGTTTCCGTGAAGACCTCTACTTCCGTCTGGTCGTCTATCCGATCCGCGTGCCGCCGTTGCGTGAGCGCCCGGCGGACATTCCGCTGCTCGTTGGTCACTTCCTCAGGAAGCTCGGACCGGATGCAGGTCGCGACGTGACCCGCGTCCAGCCCGACGTGCTCGAGGCGCTAGGTCGCTATCCCTGGCCCGGCAACGTGCGTGAGCTGGAGAACGTCGTTCACCGCAGCTTGCTTTCCTGCGCCGGCGCGGAGGTCGCGCTGGCCGATCTCCCCCCGGACATCCGCGCTCTGGCATTGCCCAGCCTTCCGCCGGACTCGAGAGCGGGAGCTTCGAATGGCCGTGCCGAGCCGGACCGGATCGTTCCGCTCCGTGAGCTGGAGCGCCAGGCGATCGAGCGTGCGCTCAAGGCAACCCACGGCAGCGTCGGCAAGGCTGCCAAGCTGCTCGGCATGGGCCGGGCGACGCTCTACCGGCGTCTGGCAACGCTCGGAGAGGAGCGAGGTGCGGCATGACAGCCGGCACAATCGAGGCTGCGGAGGCTGCGGAGGCTGCGGAGGCTGCGCACCGTGCACGGGACCTCTTTCTCGCCAACATGAGCCACGAGCTGCGCACGCCGATGACCAGCGTGATCGGAGCGACCGAGCTCCTGCTCGAAAGCAGGCTGGATCCAGAGCAACGCGAGCTGCTCGAAAGCGTTCGACGTTCCGGCGAGCTCCTCCTGCGCCTCATCAACGACATCCTGGACTACTCGAAGATCGAAGCGGGACGTCGCGAGCTCCACGTGCGGGATTTCGACCTCCACACGACGCTCCGGATGGCGGTCAACGCGCTCCGCCCCAGCGCGCGGACGCGGAACCTCACGTTGAACGTGGAAATCGGACGAAGTGTGCCTCGCTGGGTCCAGGCCGACGCGGTGCGGCTGGAACAGGTGATCCGGAATCTGCTCGACAACGCGGTCAAGTTCACCGAGGAACAGGGGCAGGTGGCGATCACGGTGGCCGCGGACAAGGGCTCGCGGATGGTGCACTTTGCCGTCAGCGATACGGGTCCCGGCTTCGACCCGGAGCAGGCGTCGCGTCTGTTCGAGCCATTTGTCCAGGGCGACGGATCGTTCTCGCGTCGCCACGGCGGTGCGGGTCTGGGGTTGGCTATCGCACGCCAGCTAGTGGAGCTCATGGGCGGCGAAATCGGTGTGGAGAGCGTCCCGGGCTGGGGCAGCCGATTCTGGTTTTCCGTGGAGCTCCCGCGGGGGTCCGAGGCGGCGGCGAGCCGGCAGAGCAGCACCAGTCTCGTAGCGCGATGTCTGTCGCCGGTACCGCGCCGGGGCGGTCATGAACGGCGCGTCCTGGTCGCCGAGGACAACGAGCTCAACCAGGTCCTGATCAGGCGGACGCTGGAACAGCTCCAGTGCACGGTGGATGTGGTGGGAACCGGCACCGAGGCCGTCGAGGCGGTTGTGCGCGGCGGCTACGACGCCGTGCTCATGGATTGCCAGATGCCGGACATGGACGGCTTCGCAGCGACCCGCGATATCCGCCGCCGTATGCCGCACGCCGACCGGGTCCCGATCATCGCGCTGACGGCCAACGCCATGGTCGGCGACCGCGACAAGTGTCTCGCTGCGGACATGGACGACTACATAGCCAAGCCGTTCTTCATCAGGGAGCTGCGCTCCACTTTGAAGCGGTGGCTGGCTCCACCGGTTCAGGTGGTGCTGCCGGACGCGGCGACCTGTGACGACGCCGCGGACATTGCGCCCTCCCCGACTGAGCCGCCCCTGGACGAGCGTCGGTTTGCCGCGCTGCGCGACGAGGCCGGACCCGAGATCATCGCGGAGCTCGTGACCATCTTCGTGGAGGACATGCGGGTGCGGCTAGGCCGGCTGGAAAGCGCTCGCGATCTGGAAGAGCTCCGTCGCGCAGGCCACGCGATCAAGGGTGCGGCCGGCAATATGGGGGCGATGCCAATGGCAGAGATCGCCGAACGCATCGAGCATTCGGACATGCCGCCCGGGCAGGCGGCGACCCACCGCTGGATTGCCGAGCTCCGGGCGGAGTTCGAACGCGTCACTGCCGTGCTGTCGCCCGGGAGCGGCGAGCTCAGGGCAGCGTCGGGGTCGTGACCGCGGCTACTTCTCCGCGGCCGCAAACAGCAGCGTGCCGGCGCCCAGCCGCACGCGGTGGCCCCGCCACTCGATGTGCCGCTTGAACAGCGCCCGGCCCCAGACGAACAGTACGCAGATCTCCCGCAGCGGTGACAGGAGCGCCGGCAGCCACGCGCGCTTCCAGCCGCGCAGCGCCACCCAGCCTCCGACGTCGCGCAGCGCCAACAGGCCGAACGTCGCGGCGACGCCGGCGGGTCCGAGCCACAAAAGGGCCAGCGGCAGCGTCGCCAGGGGGCTGGTCAGCGGTTCGAGCAGGTAGGCCGCGGGCCTGAGCCGCCAGCGCAGCATGCTCCAGCGCAGGTGGCGCTGCATGAAGCCGGTAACCCGCATGCTCGAGGTGACGTTCTCGAGCACCGTGGGAGCGATGCGCACGCCGTAGCCTGCGTGCTGGAACATCTTGCCCATCACGAAGTCCTCGGCCAGCACGTCTGCGACGCGCTCGAAACCGCCGAGCGTCTCGAACGTCGACTGCGACAGCAGCATTGATTTGCCGACGACCAGGGCATCGCCGAGCGCTGTCGGCAGCGCCGCGCCAGCGGCACAGAAGCCGTTGAGCTGCACGTTCTCGAGCGCGGCCCCCAGCGTGTTCTCTCCCGCGCCCACGAACAGGTTCGTAACCAGGCCGATGTTGTCCCGGCTGTGCAGCGTATCGACCATCTCGGCCAGGTAGTGCGGCGGCGCGTGCACGTTGCTGTCGCTGATCACGACCAGATCGTGCCCGACATGCGGCAGCATGCCGCGCAGGTTCCTGACCTTGGGATTGATGCCACCTCCGCCGGTGTGCACAACCAGTCGGGCGTGCACGTGCGGATGGCGCTGCTGCAGCCGCTCGACGACGGCGATGGCCGGGTCGTGCGGGTCCTGCACGCCGAACACGAGCTCGTAGTCGGGATACTGCTGGTTGAAGAAGCTTTCCAGGTTGTCCTCGAGCCCGGCATCCGCCCCGCACAGCGGTTTGAGCACTGACAGCGGGGGCCGGTGCACGGAGGGCTCGATGCGTCGGCTCTGCGCGCGGCGCGCGATGCGCACCACGTTGAAGAAGCCGAGCACGGTCCAGGCCGTGCACAACACGACGGCGAGTGCGGCGATCGGGATCATGATGCTTGTCCTTCCATGGGCCCAGCTCCGGTACGGAAGATCCGCGTCCAGAGCGGAAGACAGATGGCGAAATAGACCAGCAACGTCGTGGCCAGTCTCACGGCCAGATACGGCAGGTGCGTCAGCGCCATCGCGCGGTCGAACAACACCAGATTGGCGACGAACCCGAGCGCTTCCACCGCCATGAACTGCGCGCCCTGCCGCAGCCATTCGGGTCGCCGGTCCTCGAACGCGACCAGCTTGTTGCCCAGGAATTGCACCACTATCCCGAGCACCAACGCTGGCAGGCTCGCCGCGCGCGGCGAGAGGCCGAGGCCGCTCACCAGCAGCGCGAGCACTCCGAGGTCCGTCGCGGTTGCGAACACCCCGACGCCCATCGAGCGCACGAGCACGGCCAGCCTGTGCAGGATCCGGTTCGACATGCCCAACCCCAAGAGCGAGAGACATGCCACAAGCCGGGATCAGTAATTTCAACCACTTGCGACCGTGGCGCGAAGCCCGGGCCGCGTAGCCAGCTTCACAAGTGGTTTAACCACTACGCGGTGTGGCGCCGGATGCACTCTGCCCGGCAAGGTCGGGCTACGGTTCGGCGCGATGCGTTGGCTTTCGATTTCCTTCGATCGCGGGGTGCGCGCTTCTAGCCGCGTCCGCCTGCAGCAACGACAAACCCAAGAAGAAGCCGCTCGGCGGCGCCGGTGGCGCCTTCGAGGGGGGCCTCGACGGCAGCGGCGGAGGCGTGGGGGGCACGGGCGGCAGCGCCGGTCTGGACGCGGGCCCCGATGTCGTCGACGCGTCGAAGGACGTTGCGACGGAAGCGCAGCCCGAAGCGGCGCCACCTCCGCCTCCGCTCTTCTTCTCGGTGTCGCCCGGCGCGCTGGGTCAAACGGGAAGCGGTGTCGCGCAGCAGACGAGCCCGCAGAGCGTCGTGTACGGATCGGCGACCGCGGCGAGCGCGCCCAGCGCGGGGAGCAACGTGCTCGTAGCCAAGCCGTCGGAGCTCGGCCTCGACCCTCTCGACGACATCGACGCAGTCAGCGTCAGGAAGCCGATGCCGGCGCATCCCTTCTACTACTTCTCGGTGGACGACGCGTACCACTTCTACCGGGGAACGGACGTCGACCAGGCCGCATACCACTACACGCAGCGCGGCGACGTGTTCCTCTCCGACGGTATCGTCCATGACATCGTAGAGGGCACCGAAGGCTTCAACGGCTTGTACTCCACCGGGCTCTCGGTCGGTCTTGGGCAGCACTCGACCGGCACCGGCGATGCGGGCACGGAAGCAGGTGCCGACGCTGCGACCGACGCAGCCACGGGCACCGATGCGGGCCCCGGGCTTGTCGACGACAACCTCGATGCGCTCGAAATCGGCGTGACCCCCGCGAACGCGGGCACGGCGTATTTCTCGGTCGACCCGGGCGCGAGCGGCGCGGCGGGCAGCTCGGTGGCGTCCACGGCGGCGGGCGAGCGCGGTTGTACGATCTACGCCTCGGGTCGCGACGGGAAGAACCACGTCGTCTATTCCTGCGCGCAGATCGGGCTCGCCTCCGGCGATAACGTGGACGCCCTGGCCGTCGTCGACACGGGGTCGGGTACCCGTGTCTACTTCTCGGTCGACGCGACGACCGTCGGTGCCGCCGGCACGGACATCAACGGGGACACGCAGAGTCAATACAACCCCTATCGCGCGGACATCTTCTACTCCGACGGCGACAACACGAATCATCTTGCCGTGGACGCCACCGGCTTTGCGCTCGGCACTGACTACAACGTCGACGCCCTGGCGATCGTCGATGATCCGCGCGATCCGCTATACGTACCCTCGGGCAACTGCACGCTCTCGCCGAGCCCGGTGGCCCCGGTGGACGGCGGTGTCACGTACAATTACTACATCGCCGGAAACATCTCCGGCAGCCTCGAGCTCTTCTATGCGGAAAACGCGACAGCTGGAGACCAGTTCAGCGCCTACGACCTCGCTACCTGCCAGCGCGTCGGTCAGCCAGTCGCCGGCTCGTATGCCGTCACCGGCAGCGGTGACATCGTGCCGGTGCCGCAGGTGGGATGGTCGGCCGCCCAGCCGCTCTCGAATCTCGACGTGTGGTTCATCTCCGCCAACGTCACGTCGATCGATCTCGAACGTATCGATCTGGCGACTGGCCAGACGCTTGCGGCGTACACGACCGCCGTCAACGATTACGTGTACAGTTCGCGCACCATCTACCTGCCGGGCAAGAACCAGTTCGCGGTCGTTAGCGATGACTCCATCATCCTGATCGACGTACCGGCAGGCAATCCGGGCGACGCGGGTGTGGTCACGCTGCCGCCGTCGACGCTGATCGACAAGTACTGCTACGGGTCCGGGCAAGCCCTGGGATTCGATCCATCGGGATTCATCGAGCAGGCCTTCCTTTCCGATCCCTCGTTCACGCCGCTCGAAACGCGGGACTGCCGCCTCCGGCTGGACGGCTATCCTGCGCAGCCCTACCGCCCGTGGGACCAGGGCAGCCTCGGCGGCAACCTGGACCATGGCGTCATCCTCCCCGATCAAGCCCTCTACCTGTTCGAACGCCAGAACAACGACATCCAGGTCCACGCCTTCGCGCCGCCCTCGACCGTGGACGGCGGCGTCCCCGACGGCGGGTCCGGCGACGCGGGTGGCGGCTGAGGTCAGAGCCAGGCGTACGCTTCGCGCAGGGCGTCGTGCCCGCCGTGCGCGATGAGATCGCCGTGGGCCAACACCACGCCGTCGATGTCCCATTCGAGGATGCGGTCGACCTGGCGTCGAGCGAGCGTGCGGTCGCGCACGGCGATGTACTCGAGGTAGCCCTTGCCGGGAGCGCTGTTGCCCATCAACCAGGCTGCGGCCCGCGTCAGAGGCGACGGATGGCGGGCCAGGTTGAGCAGCGCGTCCGCACACACGAGGGTGCGGGTCGGCTCGTGGAAGAAGACGATCTCGTGCTCGAATCGCGCCGTGAGCGACGCCTGGTCGAGATCCTCCGACCAGACCGGGTGCGGCACGTCGCCCAGCACGCCAGTGAATCCGAGGTCGGAGCGCTTGCGCTCCAGTCCGGGGCACGCCCAGAACGACGCCTCCGGATACGCTGCCATCCACTGACCGACGAACATGTGGTGATACAGGCTTGCGGCGACGACAGCGCGCACCGGACCGAGCGCGTCGACCTCACGCCGCGTTGCAGGATCCAGCGCTACCGGGCAGTGCACGAACAGCCCCCCGCCGGACAGTCGCACCAGGGTCATCCGCGTCCCCGTCTCGACGCCCCAGAACCTGAGCGGCTGCGCCACAGTCCATACTCCGTCGGCAAATGGTTGCAGCACCGGTCGACGATCGCCCGGGGCATGATCGGCGGCAAGGCCGCCCTGAAGCGCCGTGAAGGGGTGGCCGGTTTCTGGTAGGCTTTGCGGCATGAGCGATAGCGAAGCCCCTGAATCCGAGCGAAGGCGCGAAGTGCGCAAGCTGTCCTGCATCCCGGCCTACGTGAAGACCGAGGACCAGCACCTCGCGTTGATCCGGGACGTGAGCCCGTCGGGTGCGCTGCTCTTTGTCCAGGAACCGCTGCCGGAAGGCGCGCGCGTGCATCTGGACCTGTACCTCGCCGGAGACGGCACCGAGTCGCGGCCGGTCGACGGCAAGATCGTCCGCTCCGAGAAGCGCACGGGTCCTCGCGAGGTCTGGGGCCACAAGATTGCCGTCGAGTTCGACGAGAAGATCGACGCCTACGCCGAGGAGATCGCCGCGCTCACGGAGCGACAGGCCGAGATGGGGCTGTTCAAGTAGCGGCTACAGTGAAAACAGGGCCTTGATGCGCGTCAGGAGCACGCGATCGCGATGCGCGACCGGTTCCTTGGCGGTCGTGGTGTCGACCGCCTCGTGCTCTTCGAGCTGGGCCTGACGACGCGCCAACACGCTGCTGATGCGCTCGGCCAGCTCCGGCGCGTCCGCAAGGATACGGCGGAAGGCGTCGTGTCCGACCACCAGCAGCTCCAGCCGGTGACCCGCGCGCACGGTGGCAGTCCGCTTCTCGCCCGTGAGCAACGACATCTCGCCGAAGAACTTGCCGGCGGCCAGGCGCGCTACCTCGCCGGGCTCGCGCCCGTCCCGGGCGACCAGCACCGTCGCTTCGCCGCGGAGTACGATGAACAGCTCGTCGCCGCTTTCGCCCTGGCGGATAACGTCCTCGCCCGCGGAGTACAGCCGGACCTCCGACCCCTCCGCCAGCCCGCGCAGCGTCACGTCCGGCAGCGCGTCGAGGAAATCCACGTGGTGCAGCGCCGCCTCGCGTTCGCCGAGCTCCTGCTCCTGGAGCTCCGTGGCGACCTTCGCGGCGTCGGTCATGCGCACATCGCGGATCGGGAACGGGATGCTGATGCCCGCGCGCTGGAACGCGTACCAGATGCGCGAGCGTACGCGCGCGTCGATCTCGTGGCGCCGCGCGAACTCGTCGATGAAATACTGCAGGTGGTAGTCGATGCCGCTATTGCCGAAGCTCTTGAGAATCACCCTCGGCGGCGGATCGGCGAGCACGTTCCTGGCCCCGCGGATGGCATCGAAGAGCGCGTCCTCGACCTTGGCAGGCGGCGCCTCGTACGGTCCCGACACGATTGCGCTGCGGCGGCTGACCAGCGTCGGTTGCGTGAAGTTGCGGATGTGGGCTTTGGCCAGCGTGCCGTTCGGCACGATCACTTCCACCATCTCCTCCGTCAGCACCTTGGTGGCCCGCCAGTTGATTTCGGTGACCTGACCGATGCACGTCTCGTCGGACTCGAACTGCACCCAGTCGCCGACGGAGAACGGATGCTGCGCCTGGATGGCCAGGCCGGCGAACAGGTTGCCCAGCGTTTCCTGGAGCGACAGGCCGATGACCGCCGTCAGGAGGGCGGAGGTCGTGAGCAGCGAGCCGGGCGCCACGCCCATGGCGCGCAGCGTGAGCAGCGCCACGCCGACGTAGACGAAGACCTGGATGATGTCGCGGAAGATTTTCGAAAGCGGGCGCGCCCTGCGCTTGCCGAGAAACCAATCGACCGCGAGCAGAAAGCCGCCGCGCGCCAGACAGGCGAGTAGGAAGAAGATTGCGGCGACGCCGAGCGGCTTCTGCGAGCTGGACAGAACGGGGATCAGCGCGCGCAGGCCGGTGAGCAGCAGGTGCAGCGCTAGAAGCCAGGCAGGAGCGCGGATCTTGTGGCGCTCGCTCTTCGGAAGGAGCACGCGCAGCGCGATCAGCAGTAGCAGCGCGATCCCGATGCCGACGCCGCCGAAGGCGGCGAAGCCGCCATGTGGGTGGAGCTCCAGAAAACCTGTCGGGTCGAGGTTCATGCGCGGCTCTCGCTTCCGCGAGCAACACGGCGATTTTCACGGAGGCGCATCACGGACAATTCCCCGCGGCGATACTGGACCAGCGAGGCCGGCCCGGAAATAGGGAACCTGTTCGGCGGGTGTGTCAGCGCTTGGCGCGCAGGTACTGCGCCGGCCACTGGACGTCTGCTCCGAGCTTGTGCGCTGCGGAAAGTGGCCAATACGGATTCCGGAGCAGCTCGCGGGCCAGCAGCACCGCGTCCGCCTGGCCGGTGGCGACGACCTGTTCGGCCTGCACCGGTTCGGTGATCATCCCGACGGCGCCCGTTGGAATACCCGCGCGCTCGCGCACCGTCTGGGCGAACGGCACCTGGTAGCCCGGCCCCACCGGAATGCGGGCGCCCGGCACCGCGCCGCCGCTGGAGCAGTCCACCAGATCCACGCCGATCTCCTTCAGGCGTCGCGAGAGCTCGACCGACTGCTCGACGTCCCAGCCGCCGTCGACCCAGTCGCTGCCGGAGATGCGCACGAACAGCGGCAGCTCGTCGGGCCACGCGCTGCGCACCGCGCGCGCCACGGCGAGCGGAAAGCGCATGCGGTTTTCCAGACTGCCGCCGTACTCGTCGCTCCTCTGGTTCACGAGGGGCGACAGGAACTCGTGCATCAGGTAGCCGTGCGCGGCGTGCAGCTCGATGACCCGGAAGCCCGCTGCCAGGCTGCGCTTCGTCGCGGCTACGAAGTCGTCGACGATGCGCTCGATGTCGGTGCTCGTCAGGGCGCGCGGCCGCTTCGTCTTGTCGCTGAAGGCCACAGCGCTCGGTGCGACCGGTTCCCAGCCGCCGTCCGCGTCGCTGACCGCTCCGCCCCCGCGCCACGGTGCATTGGTCGAAGCCTTGCGTCCCGCGTGCGCGAGCTGCACGCCGGCAACCGCACCGTGTTCCGCCACGAAGCGCGTGATGTGCCCGAACGCCTCGGCGTGCGCGTCCGACCAGAATCCCGGAATCCAGCGGCGAGATACGGCCCTCCGGCGACACGGCCGTCGCTTCCGCCAGAACCAGGCCGGCGCCGCCCACGGCCCGGCTGCCGAGGTGGACGAAATGCCAGTCCGTCGGCAGCCCGTCCTCGCTCGAGTACTGGCACATCGGCGAGACGAACACGCGGTTTCTGAACTCGATCCCCCGGAGCTTCAGTGGCGAGAACAATCGGCTCATGACAGTCGTATATGTGCCGTCGGCCCCACGTGTCGAGCCCGTCGCTCAGAATGCCCAGCCCACGCTGCCGCCCATGTAGATCAGCCACTCTCCGCTGTTCTTGTGCCGCGCTGCCCCGTCATCCGGCAGAGCCGCGCGCAGCGCACGAGCGCCCTGCGCGGCGGGGCCTGCCACGAACGGCGAGCGTCGCGCCGAAATTGCCATCCTGTGCACCGGTGAGCGTTACCGCAGGCAGCGTGGCGACCCCGTTCTTCGATCCCGGAAAGACGTACACGCGCCCGGTTGCTTCCAGGGCTTCGTAGGCGGCGACCACGAGATCGGCGAAGCCGTCGCCATCGATGTCGCCCGGGCTCGTGGAAACGACGCCGAAGAAGCCGCCCGGTCCGTCCGGTCCGTCGAGCTGGACCGCGGGAATCGAAGCCACGCCGCCGGGGCCCCCGCGATACACGAAAGCGTTGCCCATCACGCTCGCGGTGTGGCCGTCGCCGAAAGCGCCGAGCGCTAGATCGGAGTAACCGTCGCCGTCGACATCGCCCGCGCTGGCGGCCTGGCTGCCGAATGCGTAGGTGCCGGGGCCTTCAATCTCGGTGGCGGGAGCGACGGGCAAGCCCGACGGGCTGCCCAGGTAGACGTACACGCGTCCGTGGTTGCTGGCCACGTCGACGTTGCCGCTTCGACGGTCGTTGGTCCAGCCCGCGGTGACCAGGACGTCGGCGTAGCCGTCGCCGTTCACGTCGCCCGCGCACGCGACGACCGCGCCAAACGACGAGTCGGTGACGAGCGGATCCTCGCCGGTCGTGGCTGTGGTCAGCTGGGTGGCAATCGAAAACGAGCCGCTCCGGCTGCCGCGGTAGAGATACGCTTCGCCCCAGGCGCCCTGGTCGGGCGCGCCGATGACGAAGTCGTCGAGCCCGTCACCGTCGACATCGCCGGCGCCGGACACGGCGTCACCGAACTGTGCCGGCACGCTGGACGGCGCCTTGGGCGGCGTCAGCGTCACCGGGTGCGCCGGTCCGTGCGGTCCGCCGAAGTACAGGTACGCGCGACCCTGCTTCGAGTCCTCGTGCGAAGCGCCGACAAGCAGATCTCCGTATCCATCACCGTTGACGTCGCCCACGCCGGCCACCGCGCCGCCGAAGCGCGTCTCCGGGTCGTGGGCGGACAGCACCAGCGAGGGGTGCGCCCCGAGACCCGCGGCGCTGCCGAAGTAGACGTACACGCGTCCCACAGCGCCGCCCTTCGGTAGAGCCGGTGCACCGACGGCCAGATCCGCGAAGCCGTCGCCGTCCAGATCCCCCGCGTTCGCAACGAAGGCGAAGAACTGTCGGGGTGCGGCGGGCGGAGCGGGCTGTTAACCGACAAGCAAGCATGCGCCCCGAACGCGGGTAGCACGGCCCCCGGCACCGGGCTACCCCGCGCCGGTGCCACGACTGTCCAGCGGCGCTACTTCTCCCCGAGCCGCTCCACCACGCACTTTGCACCGCGGTCGCAATCCATGAGCACGCTCTGCAGGGTCAGCCGATCGCGAGAGTCGGCGCTGTCGAAGGCCGCGCAGAAGAACTCCACGGCGGACACGCCCTGGCGGAAGCCGTCGCTGCGCACCCAGAACGCGAGCGCAGTGCGGGCGTCGCGGTCCGGGATCTTCCGGTAGGCATCGACGAGCAGCTCGAGGAAGGCGCGGTGATCGCCGCCGGTCAGCCGTGCGCCCAGATGTTCAAGCATCGAGCGCACGAAATACGAGCTTTGCAGCTTCGGCAACACGGCGGCCAGTCGTTCCTGCTCGGCGTGCGACAGCGGGCCGAGTGCCTCCACTGCGTCGAGCGCCTGCGACCCCCAGAGCGGCAACGAATCGTTCCGGAAGCCCGACGCGTGCTGCTCGAGCAGGTCGACCAGCCCGGGCGTCAGGCGCGCGAGGCGCGCGCGCATTTCGCGCCGGTGGGCGCGCACCTCGGCAGCCGCCATCCCCTGCCACGGGTTCGTCGGGCCCGCGTCGGAGCGCGTCGCCAGCCACACGCGGCTCGAAAGCGCGTGGATCATCTCTGCCTGTCCTTCGATCGGCAGCAAGGGCGCGGTCGCGCGCCAGAGCGTCATCCACGTGTTGAAGTCGAGCCGCTGCGCCGACAGCGCGATGTGGCCGAGCTCGGTCGAGTCAGGCTCGTCGAGGAGCGCCGTGCGGAGTGCGCGGAGCAGTGCCGGGTCCACGTCGACCAGCGCCACCTCGACCCGGGTCAGCTTGCCGCTTCCGATGCGCCTCGCGACCACGTCGTGGCGGATGTCCACCAGCGCGTCGGCCAGCTCGCTGCGGTAGCTGCCGGCGTGCTGGCGGCCAAGCGATGCGATCTCACGCTCGATGGCGGGCAGCGCGTGCGGACCCACTTTGACAAGCCGGTACTGCGCGGTCGGATAGCCCGAGCGCAGGCGCCAGATGTAGTACTGCGTGCGCAGCGCGAGCCATCCGGCTCCGGTCAGCGCCACCGCGGCCACCACGGGCACCACGATGCGCCAGTGGCGCGCAGGCCACGTGTCGACAAGGCGGCGCTCCGCGAGCCGAAGCGAGATCAGCCAGCCCTCGCCCAGCGTCACGATCAAGAGCGCCGGCGGCAGCGCCCAGAAATAGGCGAGGTAGTCCTGCCACACGGCGTAGTGGCCTCGCACCTCGGCGTAGCCGCGCGCCAGCGTGGACAGCCCCGCCGGCGCCAGCGCGAAGAACACGCCCGTCTTGATCGCCGTCGCGACGAGAAAGCCGATCCAGCTCCCGGACTTCAGCCACGACAGCGCCGTCGCGAGCACCGCCACCAGCACGAACACGCTCAGGAGCGGCGTCGCCAGCGCGTCCCGATCCGCCATGGCCGCGAACCACGCCGAGAGCCCCGCGACCAACGCGATCGCTGTTGGCCCCCACGCAAGGGTCCGCCGTCTCCCCGGAGTCACGCGGGCAGCCTACGCCGGCGGAAGCGGCGGGGCGAGCCTTCGCCAAGCTCAGCGGGCGATGGCGATCAGCGGTGCAATGACCAGCGAGACGACGCTCATCAGCTTGACCAGGATGTTCAGCGAGGGGCCCGCGGTGTCCTTGAAGGGGTCGCCGACGGTGTCGCCGACCACAGCCGCCTTGTGCGCGTCGCTGCCCTTCGGATGCAGGCTGCCGTCGCGCATCTGGTAGCCCTCGCCCTCGAACGACTTCTTCGCGTTGTCCCAGGCGCCGCCGGCGTTGCTCATGAAAATGGCGAGCAGGACGCCGCTCACCGTCACGCCTGCGAGCAGCCCGCCGAGCGCCTCGGGCCCGACCGCGAAGCCCACGACGACCGGCGTCACCACTGCCAGCGCACCGGGCGCGAGCATCTTCTTGATGGCCGCCTTGGTCGAGATGTCCACGCAGCGCGCGGTGTCGGGCTTGGCTGTGCCTTCGAGCAGCCCGGGGATCTCGCGGAACTGGCGCCGCACCTCTTCGATCATGTCCATGGCCGCTTCGCCGACGGCGCTCATCGCCATGCTGGAGAACAGGAACGGCAGCATGCCGCCGACGAACACGCCGGCCATCACCAGCGGCTTGGAGATATCGATGCCCGTGATGTGCGCCTGCTGCGCGAAGGCCGCGAACAACGCGAGGGCCGTCAGCGCGGCCGACCCGATCGCGAAGCCCTTGCCGATGGCCGCGGTGGTGTTGCCGACCGCGTCGAGCTTGTCGGTGCGCTCGCGCACCTCGGGCTTCTGGTGGCTCATCTCGGCAATGCCGCCCGCGTTGTCCGCGATCGGACCGTAGGCGTCGACCGCGAGCTGGATGCCGGTCGTGGAGAGCATGCCGAGCGCCGCGATCGCGACGCCGTAGAGCCCCGCCACGTACGCGCTGCCGACCACGCCGGCCGCGATGCACAGGATGGGGATGGCCGTCGACTGCATGCCCAGGCCGATGCCCGCGATGATGTTCGTGGCGTGACCCGTCTTCGACTGCTCGGCGACGCTGTTGACCGGGCCCTTGCCGAGCGAGCAGTAGTAGCTGGTGATCAGGCCGACCGCGACGCCGGTGGCGAGGCCGATCACCGTCGCGACGCCGACGTTCAGCCAGGTGACGTGCTGTCCGGCCATCTCGGTGCCGCCTGCCGGCCAGAGCATCTTCGCCAGCGCGAAGGTCGCGCCGGCCATCACACCGGCCGCACCGAACGCGCCCGTGTCTAGCGCGGTCTGCGGGTTGCCGCCCTCCTTCGTGCGCACCACGAACGTGCCGAGAATCGAGCACAGGATGCCGCCCGCGGCGATCACCAGCGGCAGCGTGACCGGGCCGAAGTGGCCCTTGGCGATCGCGTCGGAGCCGAGCCCGAGCACCATCGCGCCGACGATGGCGCCCACGTACGACTCGAACAGATCGGCGCCCATGCCGGCCACGTCGCCGACGTTGTCCCCGACGTTGTCGGCGATCACGGCGGGGTTGCGCGGATCGTCCTCCGGCAGGCCGCTCTCGACCTTGCCGACCAGGTCCGCTCCCACGTCCGCCGCCTTGGTGTAGATGCCGCCGCCTACGCGCGCGAACAGGGCGATCGACGAAGCGCCCATGGAGAAGCCGGTGATGACGTTGACGGAGGTGACCAGCCCGGTCGCCCCGGGCCACAGCACCATGGTGTAGAGCAGGTACAGGCCGCCGAGACCCACGAGCGCCAGCCCGACCACGCTCATGCCCATCACCGAGCCGCCGGAGAACGCCACGGCCAACGCCGCCGGCAGGCTCTTGCGCGCTGCGGCGGTGGTGCGGACATTCGCAGCCGTCGCCACGCGCATGCCGAAGAAGCCGGCGAGGCCCGACGCGCACGCGCCGACCACGAAGGAAAGGGCGATCAGCGGGCTGTGCGTGGGGTCGTCCTTCAGGTTCGCGAATGCGAGCAGGGCGGCGACGATCACGACGAAGCCGGCCAGCACCTTGTACTCGCGCGCCAGGAACGCCATCGCGCCCTCGCGGATGAGCTGGGCGATGCTCTTCATCTCGTCGGTGCCGGCGTCCTGCTTGTTGACCCAGCTCGTCTTCCAGAACGCGAACAGCAGGGCGGCCAGACCGCACACGGGGGCGGCGTAGATCAGGTATTCCATCAGGAGGGTGCTCCGGGTGGTGTGGGCTCGGATGGCGTCGGAAGTGCCCCGTCCGGGGCGTACGCGCCGTCGAGGCGGGCCGTGGCGCATGCCGCGGTGCGGCAGGGGCGGCGGGCAGGAACGGGCGGGGCACGTATAGACCAGGAATGCGGGGAACGAAAGCCGATGCCTGGATTAGGTCGACTGGCCGGCCTCCTGCTCCGGGGTCGACCGGCGTCTAGCCTTTTCGCGGGTCCCGATGCCCGGGGTCGTCGACATCCGGCGCGTCGTCGCCGGATAGCCATCCTTTGTGCCAGAAGAAGATCATCAGCCCGAGCGCCACCATCAGCATCAGCGCCCAGGCCGCGGGGTAGCCGTAGCGCCAGCCGAGCTCGGGCATGTTGTAGCGCGAGGCGGCGCGGTCGAAGTTCATCCCGTACAGGCTGGTCACGAACGTGAGCGGGATGAAGATCGTCGCGATCACGGTCAACAGCTTCATGATCTCGTTCATGCGATTGGACACGCTGGACAGATACACGTCCATCAGTCCGTTGCCGATCTCGCGGTACGTCTCGATCATGTCGATGAGCTGGATGGTGTGGTCGTAGCAGTCGCGCAGATAGACGCGCGTCTCCTTGGTGATGAGCTCCGTCTCGTCGTGCAACAGCGCGTTGAGCGCTTCGCGCAGCGGCCAGACGGCGCGGCGGAACTGCATCAGATCATGACGCGCGCCGAGGATGCGCCGCGGCGTGGTCTTGCTGGGGCTGGCGAGCACCTCGACCTCGAGCTTCTCCAGCTCGTCGCCGTAGCTCTCGACCAACGGGAAGTAGTGGTCGATGACGGCGTCGACCAGAGCGTAGGCGAGGTAGTCCGTGCCTCCGCTGCGGATCCGCCCGCGTCCCTGGCGTAGGCGCTGCCGGATCGGACCGAGGCAGTCGCCGCCGGGCCGCTCCTGGAAGGTGGCAACGAACCTGGGTGCCAGAAACATGCTGAGCTGCTCCGTGACGAGCTGGCCATCCTCGATCTCGGCCATGCGTACGACGATGAACTTGTAGTCCTCGTACTGCTCCACCTTCGAGCGCTGGTAATTGCTGAACACGTCTTCCAGCGCCAGAGGGTGCAGGTCGAGTACGTCGGCGATGGACTGCACCTGCTTCACGTCGCCAAGACCGTCCATGTCGACCCACGTCACCGGCCAGTTCGCAAGGTAGTCGCGAAGCTCGACCGGGTCGTCGACTTTCCCTTCGGAAAACTCCGACTCGCTGTAGGCCATGACCCGGACTTCGGCCTTCGGCGCCTCCGGGTTCGGCGTGATCGTGCCGGGCGGCGCGCCGGGCTCCGTCCTGCGCCGGACCGGAATCAGCTTGCGGCCGAGGAAGCGGAGCGACGGGAGCGACGGGATCGGGAGAGCCATACTCGCCTCGGCCGAGTGTCGCACACACGCGTCCTGGCCCGCGTAGCACCGACAACTGTGTCAAAATGCTACAACTATGTGGCAATTTGACACGTTTCCGGCAGGGGGCTGCGGGGACGGATGGGGTGGGCCTGCTTCGGGACCTGGTTGGGTGCCCCCCACCCAGCGCGCGGACGCGGTACATGTGGAGTAGCTCGCGACGTGGGCGGGTGGAACATGCTGGCTGCACGTTGTCCGCAATGTGGTGCACCGACGCCGGTGAGTGCGGCGAGGCCGGACCACCTGGATTGCGCGTACTGCTCGTACGTGGGGCCGCCACCGCCCGACGTGGAGGCGAGCCTGCGCGCGGCCGCTGCCGTGCTCGGCCGCATGCAGGCGCAGCGTCGCCAGCTGTCACAGTTCCAGCACCGCACGCTCGGGCGCATGGGTTGCTCGATGACGCTGTTCTTCGTGCTGCTCGGTGCGCTCGCGTTGCCCTTCGCGGTCTCCGCCGCGGCCTGCACCGCGATGCGCGATCAGCTCGACACCTGGGTGCTCCTGTTGGTCGGTTTCGGGCCGCTCATCATGTTGCTGGCGTCGGGTGCTTTCGGTTGGTGGTGGATGCGGCGCTCGCGGGGGGCGCTGGAGCTCGCGTGCGCGGCGCAGCCACCCGCCGTGCGCGGGCGTCCGGCGTGCTGTCGGGTGTGCGGGGGCGATCTCGCTCCGGCGCCGGGGGCCGTCGTCGAGCGCTGCGGTTTCTGCGGCGCGGACAACGTCGTCTCCCAGGGCGCGATGCAGCGGCGCTGGTCCGAACAGCAGGTCGTGCTCGGCGGCTACGAGCAGGCGGTGCGCGCGCGGGCGCAAGCGGCCGGCTCGAGCTCGTTGAATGCCACGCTGCTCGTGTTCCTGGTGGGGACCACAGCGCCGGTGCTCGTGATGTTCGTCGGGTTCGCGGTTGCGATGGGGCTCGAGATGCACGAAAAGCCGGCGGACGTCTCGCAGCAGTACGTCGCGGTCGACACACCGCGCGGGAAGTGCCTGGCGCTGATCCAGCACTATCCGGGCGGCGTCGAAGCCTACGATTTCGAGGATGCGGCGCCGGTTGGAGTAGCGCCGCGCGCGCGGTTTTCACCTGGAAGCTTCAAGCCGATCGGGGTGAAGCAGCTGACCGGGCTGACGGTGCTGGACAAGGACGGGCTCGCTCGAAAGGTCAAGCGCGTGTACCGCACGTCGCTGCGGGAGGACGACAACCAGATCCAGCTCGTTTCGCGGGAGGGCGACTACCCGCCATCGAAGTCGGTCGTCGGCAGCTGCCTGGCCGGTGACAAGCCGCCGCTGCGCGTGTTGACCTATCAGGACCGCGGTGTTCCGCAGCTGGTGGCGCGGCCGGGCGGCGTGCTCGTGATCGGTTTTTCGGACGCGCTGTACACGGTGCAGGGCGCGACGGATCAGCGGCGGATCTGGAGGACGACAGGGGTGGACCACGTGCGCGCGATGCTCGCGGACACCAGCGCGGTCTATCTGGAGCTCGATAGACAGCTGCTGCGCGTGACCCCCGACGGCAAGGCGGTGGCGCTCGCGAGCATGCCTTCGTACCTGGGCAAAGGCATCGCGCTCGACGGCGACACGCTCTACTTTGCGGCGGACGGCGGCGTGTCGCGCGTGCCACGGACCGGCGGCAAGGTGGAGCGCGCACTGGACGACATCGCGGCACGAGCGCTCGGCGCGGGGGGCGGGGCGCTCGCGTTGATCGACCCGCACAGTGACGTTGCCGTGCTGGCGGCGGGCGAGGACAAAGCCCGCACCGTCGGGCACGACGCGATGGCAGCTCGTGGCGTCGCGATCGCGGATGACCGGGTGTGGTGGGTCACGGCGGACAGCACGCTGGTGTCGTCGCCCGTCGCCGGCGGTGCGCTGAAGCAGTACGGCAAGCTGGACGGAATCGACGGCGTGTTCAAGCTCCGCAATGGCGAGGTGTGGTGGACGCGTCGATGGCGTAGCGTCGAGAGTGCGTTGATGTCGCGCCCGCTGCCGGGCGGCCCTCTCGCGAATCACTCGCCCGGCGCGAAGAACGTCGATGCGTTCGGTTTCGACGGGGCAGACCTGTACTGGCTGGACGCCCGCCGGCACTGGTTGATGCGACGGAAGCTGTAGCCGCGGAGTGGGTGGCGGTTCTTTCGCGTACACCGGCAGCACGATCGGCATGCCGAAGAGCACGATTGCCGGCGACGGCGCAGGGCGGCGCGGATACGCCTTCATTGCGGCGCGAGGACGCTGCGCGGGAGGTGCTTCATGCGGACGGACACGCACACGACGGTCCTGGCGCTCGCTCTGCTGCTCTTCGCAGCAGGTTGCGGCTCGTCTGCGGGCGCGCAGGCGGGGGGAGGAGCGGGCACGGCCGGCACGGGGGGCACGGCGGGCAGGCGGATGCGGGCGGCACTGCGGGAGCGGGCGGTGCGGCCGGAGCGGGCGGCGCGCCGGCAGCCGTCATCGACCAGGTCGTCTCGACGCCGGCTTCGTCCGGTAGCGAACACGAGCCGTCGATCGCCGTGACGCCCGACGGCCGTGTCGTGACGGCGTGGATCGCCTTCGAGCCCACCAGCTACCAGATCGCGTACCGGGTCTCCCCCGACGACGGCAAGTCGTGGGGCGACATCCACCTGCTGCCGCTCGACGGCGACCAGAACATCGCCGCCAACACGTCCCTCTCCGCGGCGGACGACGGCACGGTGTATCTCGCCTACGGTGCCGAGCACGTGGACGCTTCGGGCAACCGCTCGAGCGTGGGCGTGTACCTCGCTACGCTCGACCCCGGCGCACAGAAGTTCGGCGCGCCCGTCGAGGTTACCGACCCGGGCGCGCCGGCGGGCGTCTACGATCAGCCCTTCGTTGCCGTCACCAGCCAGGGGCTGTTCCTCGGCTACGGCGAGTTCTCGAAGGACCTGACGACGGCCAAGCTCACGACGCGCTTCAGCCCCGACGGCGGCAAGAGCTGGTCGGTGTCGTCGCTGTCGCCGAAGAGCCCCTTCGGCTTCATGAACGGCGTGCAGCTGTGTCGGCCGCCGTCTGGCGATCGCGCCTATCTGTATGCGGTCGATTCCGACGTTGGGCTGGCCCTGTGGACGAGCGACGACGGAGGCAAGAGCTGGTCGTCGCCGGTCCAGGTGGAAGCGAACGGCGAGCAGGGCGCGCTCACCTACATGCGCGAGGGCAACTGCGTCGCGGACGGCAACGACGTGTACATCCTGTACGGCCTGAGCGACGACCTGAGCCAGGTGAGCCACGGCCAGGTGGCGCCGCTGAACCGGCTCGTGCTGGCGCACTCGGCCGACGGTGGGAAGAGCATCGCGTCGCGGACCGATGTCGGCGACAAGTCCGCCGGCTCGCACTACCTCCTGTCGCGCCTCGCCTCGGAGGGCGGCGGCGTGCTCGACCTGACCTACTATGCCGGCAAGAACGAGGGCGACGTGAAGGCGAGCTACCGCTTTGCCCGCTCCACCAACGGCGGCCACAGCTTCGCGCCGAGCTCCGCCGTCCGGCAGCCGCTGCTCTACGAGCTCCAGCGGACCACGGCGCAGTGGCTCGGCGACTACATGGGTCTCGTGTGGCAGGACGGGCGCTACTACTCGGCCTTCGTCGACAATAGCTCCCCGAGCTCGCACGTGGTGGTGCACGTGGCGCCCACGCCGTAACGGTTCTGTCGCCCGGAGCGCGTCAGCTTCCTCACGATCCCTGCGTACGGGCCGGATTTCCGGGGCCAGGGCGTGGCACGCGGTCTGCATCCCGACGGGCATGCTGCTCTCCGGGTTTGCCGTGCAGGATGTTCCGGTGACGCCGCGCGTGCGGGTGCGGAGCTGGCACCACCGCTGGGGTCCGACGTCGTTCTCCGCTGGAACGCACCGCGAGGTGGAGGTCGCCTGGACGCTCGAGGGGGCGGCCAGCTACCGCATCGTCGGCACGACGTACGAGGTGCCCGCCGGCTCCGGCATCGTCGTGCCGGCTGGGCTCGAGCACGCCACCAGTGTGACGCCCGGCGCGCGCGCCGGCTCGGCGTGGATCGCCAGCGAGCTGGTGTGTGGAGTGGCTGCCAGCATGGGGCGGAGCGCGTTCAGCCGTCCGACGCTGCTGGCCGACACGGAACAGGTCGCGCGCATCGGCGCGTTGCTCCAGACCGAAGCGGCCGAGCCGCGCGCCGGCCGGCTGGTGGCGGTGGAAGCGCTGGCGGAAGCGCTCGTGGTGGCCATCCTGCGCGCCGCGCCCCCCCGTGCCGCGGGCGCGCCACGGGATTCCGCGCATCTCCGCGGCTGTTGCACTGATGGAAAGCCGCTACGCCGAACCCCTCGGCGTCGACGACCTGTCGCGCATCGCCGGCATCAGCCGCGCGCACTTCAGCCGCCGCTTCCGCGAAGCGTTGGGCTTGAGCCCGTACCAGTACCTCCAGCGCGTGCGCATCGACCGCGCGCGCGAGCTGCTCGGCCGCGGGCACGGGGTGACGGAAGCAGCGCTCTCGGTCGGCTACCGCGATCTCGGCAGATTCGCCCAGGCGTTCCGCCGGCAGGTGGGCTGCGCGCCGAGCGAGCTACGCCCCCGACACCCGGATTGACCCCGGACAGGCTGCGTCGGCGCACCCCTCACGCAGGGTGGCCTGCGCGGCGGACAACTGCGCCAAATCATGCGGCGTCCGCGTTTCCCCTTGACCCCTGCCCGCAGGCGCTCGATATGAAGAAGAGCGCGCGCCGCGTCACCGTTGTCGAGACGTTCCATGTCGAGCACGGGCCAACAACCGAGGTCGGACTACGTCGCGCTGGTGGAGGCCAGCTATCAGCTCGAGGGTGGCGACCAGGAGTGGCTGACGCGCATCTGCGACCAGGCTGCGCCGTCGTTCGACGTGGGTCTGGGTGTGTTCGCGTTCTGCTACGACCTGCGCTCGCAGACGGAGCGGATGCCGGTCATCACGGGGACGGGTCTCCCGCCGGAGCTTGGCGAGATGGTCGAGACGATGATCCGCAACTGTCCGCGGGAGGAGCTGCGCGCCTTCTGCGGCGAGCAGATCAACTGCGGGGCCGCGATGGACCGCTTTCGTGCGCAGAACCTCGACTACGACGAGCTCTTCGCGCGGTACGGCGCGCCGACCGGCCTCTGCGACGCGCGCTATGCGACGGTTCCCGCAGGCGAGGGCTTCGGGATCATGATCGGCGGCTACGCGGAAACTCGCGCCAGCGTTCCGCTGCGTACGCGGTCCATGTGGAGGCGTACGCTTTCGCACATCTCTCTCGGTCTGAGGCTCCGGCGTCTCCTGGCTGCGGACGACGGTGGCCCGGCCGACGGTGAGGCGGTGCTCCGCGCCGACGGCCGCGTCGAGCACGCGGAAGGGGAGACGAAGAGTCGATCCATGCGGGACGCGCTGCGTGATGCGGCGCGCCGCATCGATCGCGCGCGCGGGCGGCTCCGGCGCGAGGCGCCCGAAGAGTCGCTGGAGCTGTGGCGCGGTCTGGTGTCCGGGCGCTGGTCGCTCGTCGATCGCTTCGACTCCGACGGCCGTCGTTTCCTGGTCGCGCACAGGAACCCACCCGACGTCGTCGACGTGCGCCGGCTCAGCGCGCGTCAGAGGCAGATCGCGCGCTTGGTCGTGCGCGGATATCCAGCCAAGCTGATCGCCTACCAGCTGGGGCTTTCCCGCTCTGCCGTCTCGTCACAGCTGACCCTGATCCGGCAGAAGCTGGGCGCTCGCAGCAATGCCGAGCTCGTGCAGCTTCTGCAGTCCCTGGGCCAGTCGGGCAGCACGGGCGGAGGCGAGCCGTGAGCCGTCGTGCGGCGAAACGCGTGGCTGCCCGCAGCGACAGCGCCCCGGCCCGGGATTTCCGCATCGCGCGGTTCAGCCTGGGTCCGGAAGAGTTCGCGGTGATCAGCCTTCCGATGCCGGACAGCGCCGCGCTTTCTTCACTGTCGAGCTCCGAGCGCGAAGTCGCGGCGCTCGCGCTCGCGGGTCGTTCCAACCGCAGCATCGCGGAGCAGCGCGGCACGTCCCCGCGCACCATCGCCAACCAGATCCAATCCATCTACCGGAAGCTTGGCGTGGGGTCTCGCACGGAGCTCGCCGCCAGAGTCTCGGGCGGCAGCAATCCAGTCCGATGACTCAGTATTGACAGGTGTGGTAGCCGGGGAGCCAGGAGGGGGCGTCCTTGCAGGTCAGTGGGGTGAACTCGACCGGACATGGATGGGTGTCGTTGGGATCGCAAATGGTCCCCGCCCCCGTCCGGACCGATCTGGAGCGCGCGCAGCGTCGGGTACCAGACGGGCCAAGCCCGACCCCCGACGGTCCCCACTCATTCGACGATTAGGCCGGCGGCGCGTGGCTTTTGCAAGAAGTACGAGGTGCGTAGTCTACCGGCCGGCGGTCCCCGTGGCGACGGGCGGCGCCCGCGAAGCACGCGGCCTCGAGGACCGGCAGCGTCCAGCCCACGAACGATACGGGATCGAGCAGCGCGAGCGTGGCCTTGCCCGCAACGCCGATGGAGGCGACGCCGGTGATGACGACGCCCGCCCACGAGTCGCGCGCCCGCGCGGCGCGCCGCCCCGATGAGCACGAGAAGGAAGCCCGCCGAGAGCGCGACGCGCGCGGCCCACGCGTAGAAAGGCAAAACGGCGAACGACGCCGCCACCGACGCCGCGAACGCCGGCACCGCGGCGGCCACCATCCTCCGCTCCCGTCCGGGCCCGAGCGCCGCCGCGAGCCACACCGCCCCGAGCGCCCCGAGCAGGGCCTCGACGCGCGCGTTCCAGAGGATGGCCGGGTAGAGCCAGCTCGCGCGAGCGTTGGCTTGGGGAGGTTTGCGACTGGGTGAGCGCGGAGCTGGCTGCTCGTGCAGACGCTTCCGTGAGCGGACAGGAGGTCGTGCGCGAACGACCGTGGTCGATCGTGGAGCGCTTCGACACCGATCGAGGCGCGTTCTACTTCAAGGCGTGCGCGTCCGGCGGCGCTCACGAGCCCGCGCTGCTCGAGTACCTCTCCGGGAGGTGGCCCACGGTCGTGATTACGCCCATCGCGGTCAAGCCGGATGTCGGCTGGGCGTTGATGCGCGATGCCGGTCTGCCCGCGCGTCGGTCGGGCAGGGACCCCGCCGCCCTGTGGCCGGCGCTACTACCCGCGTATGCCACCGTCCAGATCGCTTCCGCAGACGATGTCGAGCTGCTGCTCGCCGCCGGCGTGCCCGATCGGCGTCTGCAACGATTGCCGGCGCTATTGTGCGATCTGCTCGCGCGACAGGACGCGATCCGCCTCGACTTGGCCGACGGCCTTGCCTCGTCGGAACGCGACGCGCTGCTCGAGGCCGTCCCCCTACTGGAGGCGCAGTGCGCCCGGCTGACTGCGGTCGGCCGTCGTCGAGGCTCTGCTCGAAGCCCGGCGCCGACATCCGACCTGGGGAGCCAAGAAGCTGCTGTGGCTCGTCGCCAAGAAGCACCCGGGCTGGCCGCTCCCAAGCAAGACCACTGTCTGCAACACCCGGGACGGCCGCTACTGTTACTACGCTGCGGAGCTGAGGTTCTCGCGGATGATGCGCGGATGACGGGCTGCGATCCGGAGAAGCGCGATCGCCGGCCCCTCGGGACGCCGCCGTCCCTGCTCCCAGTTCCGCAGGGTGTGAACGCTGATGCCGACAGCCCGCGCGAACTGAGTTTGGCTCAGCCCGACGAACTTGCGCAACGCGACCACATCGTCGCCGGTTTCGAACACGCCAGCCACCAGCCGACGGCGGACGCGCGCAGGGATCGCCCTCGCAAAGTCGCGGTCGCTCAACTCGGGAATATCACTCATGAGTACTCCTCCGGTACGCAGCAAACAGAGTGCGCTCGCGCTTGGACGCCCAGCGGGCGCTGAAGATCCGCACGGTGTCCTCGTCCTGTTCGGTGTGGACGACGAGCACAAGGCCACGCTTGACCGGGCCAATCGCGATGAATCGGTCCTCGTCGACCGAGTGCGCGTCGTCGAATAGCTCGAGGTACTCGACGCCAGAGGTGAACAGCTCGGCGGCCTCCTCGAAGGAGACGCCATGCTTCTTCTGGTTGGCGACGTTCTTGGCGGGGTCCCATGTGACCTCCACCAGTCCATAGTAAGCCAATGACGCAGTCAGTCAAGGGCGGACCCAGCAGTCGGGCTAACGAACGAACCGGCCCTCAGCTGCGAGCGCCAGCCCAAACCTCTCCCGATGGTAGCACCTGTCAGGCGCGGCTCGCGACGCTGCCTTCGTTCGATGGTCGCCGCGCGAGCCGCGCGAAACGGGATCACGCGGCCAGGCGGGACGACGGCGCTCGGCTGCTGCAGGGCCTTGATAGCCAGCACCGTCGCGCTAGACTTGGCGAAGGCCATCGTGGATTTCGCGTTCACCGCAGTGTTCAAGAAGGTGCCAGAAGGCTACATCGCGTTCGTCGAGGAGCTACCCGGTGCCAACACGCAGGGCGCAACTCTCGACGAGGCGCGGGAGAACCTCCGCGAAGCCGTGCAGCTCGTGATCGACGCCAATCGCGAGCTCGCCCGGGAAGACGCTGGGGACGACGTGATCCGCGAGTCGCTCAGGATCGCCAACGGGTGAAGCGTCGCGATCTCATCCGACACCGCGAACAGCACGGATGCGAGCTGCTTCGGGAGGGCGGTAGCCATTCGGTCTACGTGAACCGAAAAGCGCGGAAGGCGTCCTCTGTCCCCCGGCATCGAGAGATCAACGAGCACCTGGCAAAGAAGATCTGCCAGGACCTGGATGTCCCGCCCCGGTCTGGCTAACGGACCGCCGCCAAGCAGCGGCCGCAACAGAATACCACGGGGCACCAGGTAGCGATGACCGCGCCCGTGGTACCCCACCACGGGCGTGCGGAAGGACCTTGCAGCCAGAACGACGCGCGGCCGGCTGCTTCAGCAGCTTGTTGGGCGGCGTGGTGTCCCGTGTCGCGTGACTCAGCTGCCGCTGGCCTTGCGGTCCCGGCCAGACCCCACATGCTCGCGCAGAACCTTGTTTACGGAGCGCGACGTCTTGAACCGCTTGGCGACGTCGGGTTCAAGCACGACAACGTTGGACCCGCGCGCGAAGCGTTGGGCGTACTTGCCGCGGACGCCTCCGGAGAAATCGTACTCGGCCCGCATGTCCGGGTCCTCACGCTTGCGGGTCTTCTTCATAGGTCTTGCGCTCACGTCTTGTGGCGAGTCTAGCACTGATAAGGCGGATCGTCTGTCCGCGCTCGGCGTGGACGACCGTGACAAGCCTGCCCGAGTACGTTTGGCCGAGCAGCACGAAACGGCGTTCCTCTACCGAATGGCCGGGATCGTCGATCGTGATCGATAGCGGGTCGCCGAACGCCGTTGCAGCTTCCGCGAAGGACACGCCGTGCTTGGCAACGCTGTCGGCCGCCTTCTTGTCATCCCACTCGAACTTCACGATCGAGATAGTGCCACGACCACGGCTAGAGCTGGCAGCTCAAGCATCACGCGGCGGCAGACCGGCGCCGGACCCCCGCGTAGTGCTTCCGTCCGCCCAACGAATCGAAATTCAGCTGCGAAGGCGCAGCATGACTTCCCCGGAGGGTACCACTTCACCAGGCTCGCGCGCCGCGGCGCGGAGCGGAATCACGCAGCGGGCAACGAGGCCGCCTTCGCCTGCTGCAATTTCCTGTTAGGCGGCGTCGGCTCAACCGGCGGATCGGGAATGCCCAGGGAGCGGCAGATCTTGATCGCGAGTCGGTTGGATATCTCTGTGTGACGCGGCACCGCTTCGACGACGCCGTTCGCGGGATTGCACCACAAGGAATGGGAACCACCCTCGCGCTTGAGGTAGCAGCCGTGGAAGCGGAGGTGTCGTAGCAGCGTACTGCGCTTCAACCGACGGTCACCGTCTCGTGCACAGCGTCGTCGGGCAGACCGCGAAGCGCATCCTCACGGCGGTCCTGCAGAACGAGTGCAATCGCCTCGGCGAGGCTCGCGCGCGCTTCGTCCTTCGTCCGGCCCTGGCCGTTCGCGCCGGGCACTTCCGGGCAGTACGCGATAAACCAGTCGCCATCCCGTTCGAAGATGGCGGTGAACTCGTTGTGCATGGCGACAGTATAGCGCAGTGGCGGCCGGCTCGCCTGCCCGCGTACGCTGTCTGCCGCCCCTGGGCGCGGGTTGGGCGCGGCGGGACCGTGGCGAAGTGGAGGTCCGGTACTCAAGGACCGCGACATCCTCGCCTCGTCGGGGTAGGCAAGGGGAGTGTTTGGCCGCGTCGCGACACGCGCTCCGTGGATGACCGCCTCGCGCGAGCGTTGGCTCGGGGAGGTGTTCGACTGGGCGTGCGGGGAGCTGGCTGCTCGTGCAGACGCTTCGGTGAGCGGAAAGGAGGTGGTGCGCGAACGACCGTGGTCGATCGTGGAGCGCTTCGACACCGATCGAGGCGCGTTCTATTTCAAGGCGTGCGCGTCCGGCGGCGCTCACGAGTCGGCGCTGCTCGAGTACCTATCCGGGAGGTGGCCCAGGGTCGTCATCACGCCCATTGCGGCCAAGCCGGATTTCGGCTGGACGTTGATGCGCGATGCCGGTCTGCCCTCACGTCGGTCGGGCAGGGACCCCGCCGCCCTGTGGCCGGTGCTACTGCCGGCGTATGCCACCATCCAGGTCGCTTCCGCAGACGATGTCGAGCTGCTGCTCGCCGCCGGCGTGCCCGATCGGCGCCTGCAGCGACTGCCGGCGCTATTGCGCGATCTGCTCGCGCGACAAGACGCGATCCGCCTCGACTTGCCCGACGGCCTTGCCTCGTCGGAACGCGACGGGCTGCTCGAGGCCGTCCCCCTACTGGAGGCGGAGTGCGCTCGGCTGACTGCGGTCGGCATTCCCGAAGGCATCGATCACGGCGACCTTCACGACGGCAACGTGCTGGTCGACGACGACCGGGTCTGGCTGGTGGACTGGGCCGACTCGTCGCTGACGCATCCGTTCTGCTCGCTGCTGGTCACGCTTCACGTCATGCAGGGTGATGACTTCGATCCCGGATCCAGCGCTGCGCTCGCGCTGCGCGACGCGTACCTCCCCGTGTGGGAACAGTTCGCTCCGCGTCCGGTGCTCGAGGAAGCGTTCCGTGCCTCTATGCGGATCGGCCACGTGATTCGCGCCCTGGACTGGGATCGCATGCTGGCTGGGGCCCCAGATGACGTTCGCGCCAGCTTCCAGCCCCGCATCGCCCGCTGGCTGCGTCGCTGGTACGACCGCCGCGAAGGTTCGGTCAGCTAGGGCGGTCAGCCCAACGGACCGCTGCTAAGCAGCGGCCGCAACAGAATACCACGGGGCAACAGGTGGCGATGACCGCGCCCGTGGTAGTCCACCACGGGCGCACGGAAGGACCCTGCAGTCAGGACGACGCGCGACCGGCTGATTCAGCAGTTTGTTGGGCGGCTTGGGCTCGGTCAGGCCGGCACGTCCACGTACGCCGACGAGGCGTGAGGCTCGGGCACCGGCAACCCTTCCGCGCGCAGTCCATCGATGTGGAACGCGATCGCTTCCGCGATCTCGTGCTCGAACGTCCTCCCGCGTGGCTCCGGTGGCAACGCACCCGGGAAGGTCCGGCGAAAACGCCGAGAAGCCCGTGGCAGTCGCTTCGACGATGACGAGGTACCTCATGGTTTCAACCCTGCCTGTTTTAGCACGCTGTTCAGGGTGCCGGGAGCCAGCTCGTCGCTGGGCTTTCCCGCTATCGTGACGAGCCCTGGTTTTGTCGCGTGCTTGAACTGCCGATGCGATCCGCGCTGGCGGACCTGCGTCCAGCCGTCGGCCTCGATCTGCCGGATGACCTCACGGACTTTCACGAAGGCGACACTACGATCGCCCGCCTCGCGATGCGACGGGTTCCTGCGGCGAATCGGCCCATGGCAGGACGAGCAAGATCATGGCGATGCAAGTCACTTGGAACCCACGGTTGCCTGAATGCGTTCGGCCGCCTCCCGGCATTCGCGCAGAGCTCGGTCAGGGTCGTCACTGGAAACCTCCACCACACGGCTCCACCTGTCGACGCCAGTGGCCCTGTATCCCCCCGGCGACGTTTCCTGGACCCGGAAGAACCAACCAGGCACCAGGTCATCTATCGGAAACTCCAGTCGGAGCTCACTGTCGGATCTCGCGGCGACTGGTTTGCGCATGAGGACGTCCGCCCAACGAATCGAAATCCAGCTGCGAAGGCGCAGCAGTACCTCTGCGCAGGCTACCACTTCAGCAGGGCGCCGCGTGGCCCGCGCGGGACGGATGAACCTGGCAGCTGGGAGCCAGTCTGGCGGACGACGCGCCAGCCGATCCTTTCGAGCGCTGCCAGGTCAGGGGAAGCTTTGGCGGACCCCCAGCTCGGCACGGGCTAGGCGGCGAAGGAAACGCTGGTGAGCGACGATGCCTCGAGCTCGCCCGATTCGATCTGATCAGCGAGGACGCGGAACGCGAGCGCGCGGGCGAGCTGGGCAGCCTTGTCCTGCGTGTCGGCATACACCATCACGCCCGGCAACTCGGGAACTTCTGCGATCCAGCGACCGTCCACCTCCTGCTCGAATTCGATAGTCAGCGTCATCGGTACGCACAGATTCTGCCACGCGCGCCCCAGTGCGCCAGCTGCCAGGCAAGTCCCGTTCGGCAGCCGCGGGTCCGCGGCCGCATGGGGACGCCCCGGTCCGCCTCCGGGCGTAGGTTGGGCGGCTCACGTCTCAGAAGGAGTTCGTGTCCCACGTGATGCTCGATGGGCGCTCACCGGTCTCGAAGAGTTCGCGGACGGCCTCAAGCGCTTGCGAAGTCGGGATGCGGTAGTAGTCGGGCAGTTCCGTGTGATGCTTGCCTAGTAGGAAGTACGCCGTGAGACCTGATCGGTTCGAATCACCAACGCTGATCCACTCGTCCCAGCAGCCGTCGTTGGATTCGCGAAGGCGCTGTACAAGGAGAACAGACTCAGCGCCGCCTAGCGCCAGGTACACGTGAAACCCGTGAACGTCGTCGATCTCGACCATGCGTGGCGGTCCGGCGTGGCCGTTGAGTTCCCGAAGGCGGAGGCATAGGTCATCGGCAGAGGAAAGATCCTCGTCTGTTCCAGACTCTGACCAACGCAATTGGGCCACACCAACGGGTCCGCCTAACGGACCGCCGATAACCTGCGGCGGCCGTGGAAGAGATCATACCGCGCCTTGCCCTACGGAACACCTCGAAGACCGCGTCGCCCCCGCCGCCGTCGGGTTCATTGGCCTGTTGGGCAGCGCCGCCCCAGGTCGCTACGTCTCGAGATCGATCAGCATTTCGAGCGGAATGCCCTTTTCGGTGTGCTGGCGCATGAAGGCGTAGTGGTACGCATCAATGGGGTGCTTCGACGCCGCCCCGACCTTGTCGCTGTGCGCGAGGTCCGGGCCGCGCAAGTAGTAGATCAAGAAGTCGCCGTCTGGTGCGGATTCCAGGAAGACGGACTCCACGCGAACCGACTCATCGCGAAGAGTCTCCAGGGCCTCCTCGCGACGGCCATTGATCGTGCGGGCCCATTCTCGAACGGCTTCAAGACTGCCGTTCTTGATCTTCACGCGAGCGCATCTGGTTTCCATGTCTGCCCAACTACTATTCGACGTTCACAATAGCGCGTTCCGCGCGGCCCTGCATAGAGGCGGTCTTGGTGCCGTTTCCGCTGGGAGTTGATCGTGGGGAGGGTGTTGGGCGGTTCTGTGTAGCGCTGTAAACGGTGCGTTAGAGGGGAAGCTGGTCGAGGGGGCTGTTGACGCCGAGGGCGCCACGGCGGAGGACGTGGGTGTAGATCATGGTGGTGCTGACGTCGGTGTGGCCGAGGAGTTTCTGGATGGTGCGGATGTCGTAGCCGCTTTCCAGCAGGTGGGTGGCAAAGGAGTGGCGGAGGGTGTGGCAGGAGACGCGCTTGGAGAGGCCGGCGGCGAGGGCGGCGCTCTTGACGGCGCGTTGGAGGCCGCTCTGGTGGTAGTGATGGCGGCGACGTTCGCCGGTTTCGGCGTCGGTGTAGTGGCGGGTGGCGGGGAAGAGCCACTGCCAGGACCACTCGCGGGATGCTCCGGGGAGCTTCAAGCGCAGTGCGGAGGGGAGCTCGACGAAGCCGGCGCAGGCGCGCGCATTCGAGCAGGCGCAGGCCCGAGCCATAGAGCAGCGCCGCCATCAGGCGTGGCGTTCCCTCCATCCGTGCGAGCAGCGCGGCGACCTCGGTGCGCGACATGACGACCGGCAGTCTTTTCGGGCGCTTGGCGCGAACGACCGCATCGAATTCGAGCGGCTGGCCCAGCACGATGTTGTACAGGAACAGCAATGCGCATTGGGCCTGGTTCTGCGTCGATGCGGCGACGTGCTGCTCGCTGGCGAGCCACCCGAGGAAGGCGTTGACGTGCTCGGCGCCGAGCTCGGCGGGGTGGCGCATGCCGTGATAGGCGAAGTAGCGCTTCATCCAGGCGAGGTAGGCCTGCTCCGTCCGGGGGCTGTAGTGCCGCACGCGCAGGGCGTGGCGGACCTCGTCTAGAAGACGCACAGGCGCCGCGGGCGCGAACCGCGTGCCAGCCGTGCGGGCCGCGGTGGGCGCGCATTTTCCACGCCGGACAGGCATCCAACCGACCGGAGGCGTGGCGATCGCCACCCTTCGCCGGTGGCCGCCAGTCTGCGGTGACATGCCGCAAGGTCGCGCGGCTACCGCCCGGCGCCCATCACGGCCAGGGCCACGCACGCGACGAGGGTCACGTGTTCGACGACGCCGGACGGGAGGCGTTCGCGCAGGGCGAGGCGCCTGCCGAGAAGGTTCCCGATGGGGATGGCGAGGGCGAGCAGGGCGGCGCGGACGAGCGCGGTGTGGTCGAGCAGGCCGCCGGCGCCGTAGCCGACGATGCGCCCCAGATGCAGCGCCGTGGCCGACGCCGCAATGGTCGCGACGTAGGCGTCGCCGGCGAGGCCCGCCGACAGGAACAGCGGCGCGACGAGCACGCCCGCGCCGCCGGAGGCCGCGGTCAGTGCGCCAGTGACGAGGCCGGCCGGCGTCATGGCGCGCGGTGTGACGCGCCAGTTCCAGCGCAAGAGCGCGCGCGCCACGGCGAGCATGGCGGACAGCAGGATCAGGATGCCCAGCACGCGCGGCGGGATCGCGACGGCGAGCAGCCCGCCGAGCGCCGCGCCCGGCACGGCGCCCGCAGCGAACCGGAGTGCGATGCGCCGGTCGAGCGCGCGGCGGTAGAGGTAGAAGCGGTGCAGGTTGCCGAGCAAGAGCGCGGGCGCCGTGCACGCGAGCGCGGCGCGCGGGCCGAACGTGAGCGACAGGGCCACGAGCAGCAGCATGCCGCCGCCCAGGCCCGCCGTGGTGGTGACCAGGCCGGCCCCGGCACCGAGCAGGAGGAGCGTCGCGCTGTGCATGCAGATCGATCTGCGCCTCCCCGGGCGATTGGTCCAATCAATTGTTTATCGTGTTACCATCAGCATCGGTGATAGATGATCTGCGCTATCTGATCCTGATCGCCGAGCACGGCACCTTCACCAGCGCGGCGCGCCACGCGCACCTGTCGCAACCGGCGCTCACGGCCGCCATGCACCGGCTCGAGGACGTCGTTCGGGGCGGAGCTGTTGCACAGGAGCCGCCGCGGTGCGGTGCTCACGGCGGCGGGCGAGGCGCTGTTGCCGCGAGCGCGCGCGGCCATCGCCGCCTTGGAGGACGGGCGCCGCGCGGTGCGCGAGATCGCGGGGCTGGCGGCGGGCGAGGTGCACATCGGTGCGAGCGCGACGGCGGCGACGTACCTCTTGCCGCCGGAGCTGGCGCAGTTCCGCAAGCGTCACCCGGGCGTGCGCATCGTGCTGCGCGAGATGGTTCCGGACGTTGTCGACGACATGGTGGAGAGCGGCGACATCGATCTCGGTGTCGTGACGGGGCCGGGGGGCGAGCTGTGGCGGCGCGACGAGTTCATTCTCGTCGGCGCGCGCGGCGCGTCGCTCGACGGCCCGTTCGTGACGTTCGTGCCGGGCGGCAGCACGCGCGCGGCACTCGATCGCTGGTTTCCCGACGCGGAGATCGTGATGGAGCTCGGAAGCATCGCCGCGGTGAAGGGCCACGTACGCGAGCGCATCGGCATCGCGCTCATCAGCCGCGCCGCCGTCGCGCGCGATCTGGCCGCCGGGCGCCTGGTCGAGCTCCGGCACCCGCTTGTGCCGATCCCGCGCGAGATCGTGCTCGAGCACCGCGGCGTCGATCGCCTGCCGCCCGCGGCCGCGGCGTTGCGCGAGCTCTTGATGGCGTCGGCGGATCGGGCGCCGCGCGGGGCAGCGTCGCGTCGGAAACAGCGCAAAAAACGCTAGGGCACGATCAGAACAGTGCGTGCAGCAGTGTGAACGCGAAGAAGAGCAGGGCGAGGAAGATGCCGATAGTCACGAAGACAATGTTTGCGGTCATCACACCGGGGCTGAGGCCGGGCAGCGCTCCCGCAGCACGTGCCGTGCCGCCGCGCTGCACCGTCCAGATCTGCTGGACCAGATTCTGCACCTTGGGAATGTAGTCCTTGCCGGTGAGATACGTGGTCCGCCAGCTGAACGAGCCCTGCCCGTCCTTGGGCTGGATTCCTTCGAGTACGGCGTACTGCGGGCCGATCTCGATGACGCAGACGGGGCCGGTGGTCCGGATGGAAACGCTTTGCTGCGCCCCGGGCGTGCCGCCGAGGATAACGCCGAGGATCCTGTTGTCGATGGGCTGCACCCGCACCTGGTCCCACGGTTCGATCTCGAGCAGCACGCGCGGCGTGCCGTTCAGCGAGTTGGTGAACAACAGCACGTTGTATTCGCAAAGGTAGAGCCACGCGCGCGCGGAGCTGCGCGTGTACTTGTCGTAGAACGTAGCGAACACCTGGCGCACCAGCCGCCCGCGGAAGAACCGCTTTGCCAGCCGCTCTCCCTGCACGCCGCAGCCCAGATATCCAACGCCCTGTGCCAGCAGCCGCATGGCCCTCGAACAAGCCTACACGCTATGACGCCTCTGCCAAGCCGGGACCATGACCGGTGCGTGGCCGCGGAATCACCGCGGATAGCACGTCGGGTCGAGCAGCTCCGGGCGGTACTCGAAGTGCATGGTGTCGAAGTGGTACCAGCGGCCGCCCCAGATGAAGCCTTCCGCTTCGAACGCATCGACGATCGCCTGCGGGTAGCGGTTCTTCCAGTTGAAGTGGCCGTCGGGGTTGGTGGTCTGGTAGCGCCAGTAGTCGGCGCGCTTCGTGCCGAGATCGAGGGCGATGCCCCAGCTGTGCGAGCTACGGAAGTGGGTGCCGGCGATGTGGCGCCAGTTGAATGAGCCGCCCGTTGACCGGAAGAAGCGGACCAGCTTCGGGTCCTTCTTGATGGCAGCCTGGATGCGCACCGCCACGCGGCGCAACGGTTCGGCGACCCTCTGATGCACGAGGAACACCGTGCCGCCGATGTGCACCCGGACCAGCGCGGCGCGCACCTCCTTCTTCGTGCTGCCGTACGTCGCGTCGAGCAGGGGATCGAGGCGCATGGCCCCGGGCTCGAAGTCGACCGGCGGGGCATGGATGGGCCCTGTCGGATAGCGCTGCTCGTAGAGATCCGTGACGTTGGGCCAGTAGTAGCCGTTGCCGATCGGGATGCGGCGGCCGGCGTAGGGGATCTCCGTGCCGTCGGGCAGCACGAGGAACCATTTGCCGCCCTCGTGGCGAGCGGTCGCCTTGTAGTAGCGGACGATGCAGGCGAGTGGCGGCGGCACGGCCGGTGCCGGTGCGGGCGCGGCGTGCTCCGGCGCGGGATCCGCGGGCGCGGCGTCGTCCGCATGCTGCGCGGGCGGATCCGCAACGCGCGGCACCGGCGGCGGCGGCGAAGCGACGGCCACCACGCGCGACGCAGGCTCCGACGCGCACGCCAACATGGCCCCGGCCATGACCACTGCAAGGAACGCGCGTCGGGGCATACGGGGATCTACGTGCGCCATGCCCGCGACGTTCCCTCGCTGGACGGAAGCGCGGGTGCCGACCTCGCTACCCGCCCGTCTGTGCTCCGCGCTCTGCCCGTCGCGTGACGCGTACCAGCGCGTCGGCCGGCAGCGGTGCGCCGGGATCCGGTGCGTCGAGCGGTTCTTCCACGAGGTCGAAGCGGCCGTTGTCGAAGGGGTCGCCGCGCGCGGGATCGCGGGGAACGAGGCGTTCGCGCAGACCGCGTGCGGCCAGGGTGCGCGCGCGGTAGTGGCAGTAGGGATTGTTGCCCGGGCGGCCCATCAGCGCGTGGGCGGTGAAAGTGCAGCCGCCGCGGCAGGGCTCGGCGAACGCGCAGCTCCGGCAGAAGCCCCACAGATCGTCCGCGCTGCGCTCCCGCGCGAACGCGAGGCGCGGCGCGTCCCGCCACAGCTCGGCGAGCGGACGCTCGGTCAGGTTGCCGCCGACGTAGTACGCGCTCTGCAGCGACGGGCAGCCCTTCACGTCACCCGAGGACTCGATGCCGAGCACGAAGCGCCCTGCCTGGCAGCCCGCGAAGTGATCCGTTCCGCCGCGCTCCGCCGAGCGCAGCAGCGCTTCCTCCGGCCCGAAGTAGCCGAGGTTGTTGCCGGGCATGAGCGTGATGCCGTCCCCGAAGGCGAGCTCCTTGAGCTCCGCGATGCGGGGCACGAGATCCAGCAGGTCCCACGGCTGCAACAGCAGATCGGTGCGATCCGCCGCGCGCCCGAGTGGCGCGGTGAGCTGGATCTGCCAGGCCGAGATACCGACGGCGCGGAGCCGCGCGTACAAGGGCTCCAGGTCGCCCCGGTTGAGGCGGTTCAGGTTGATGTTCGAGCCGATGCGCACGCCCGCGTCGCGCAGCGACCGCAGCGCCGCCATGGCCGAGCGGTAGCTGCCGCTCGCGTTGCGCAGGCGATCGTGCGCCGCCTCCAGACCGTCGATGCTCACCGACGCGGCGTCGAGCCCCGCGTCGGCCATCTGCCGTGCGAGCTCCGGAGTGACGCCGCGCCCGCCCGTGGTGAGCTGGACCGCGATGCCGCGATCGCGAAGCGCGCGGATCACGTCGAGGAACGCGGGGTGCAGGTACGCTTCGCCGCCGATCAGCACCACCTCGCGCGTGCCGAGCGCCGCGAGCTGTCCGACGACGTCGAGTGCGGCGGCGTGATCCAGCTCGCTGTCGCGCCCGACCCCAGCGCGTGATCCGCAATGGTGGCAGGCGTGGTCGCAGGCGAGCGTGAGCTCCCAGACCACGTAGGCGGGATGCAGCGGTTCGCCGACAACGTCGAGCCGCCGGTGGCTCACGGCGAGGGCGGAGCCGGGCCTGCCGGATCGCCGGTAGCGATGGTGTTGGTGGGCTGCTGGTTGCCCTGGGTGCAGTTGGGGCCGCCCTGCGCCTGCGACCCCTGTGCGGCGCCGGTCCCATTTCCGCACTGACCGGGAGGGGGCGGCGGCGCCGGCGGAGGCCCGAAGTCGTGCGGCGGACCGCCGTAGCAGGCCATCAGCGTCATCGCCATGGCGCCCCCGGTCGCGAGCTTCAGACACGCGCGCGCCGCACGCCCCAGCCGTTTCTTCGATGGCCGCGCGCCGCAGTGCGGACACTCACTGTGCGCAGCCGGAACGAAACCACCGCAACCCGGACAGATCGAAAGCGTGCTCATCCCGAAGAAATGGATACGGTAGCGGTGCGCAGGGCGCAACTAGAACCCGCGTATCTCGACGAACCCGGCCAGCGCTCCGTGGGCGAAGTGGCGTTCCCCGCAGCGGCGCAGGAGGCGCGCTGAGCCGCGCGCGCAAGGGTGCGCGCGCTGAGCGCCCCTCGCGCTGTTGAACCGCGCGCGCTGCGGTGAGACCATGGGTGCGGTGGAATGATGGGTGAGGGGAGCATGCGATGAGCTGGAGCCGGGCGCTGATCGTGACGGCGTGCTTCTTCTTGCTGGGTGGGTTCGCTGCCTGTGTGACGGTCAAGCCCAGCGCCACGATCAAGCTCGCGTGCCACGCCGGGACCACCAGCTGCGGCGGGAAGTGCGTCGACATCGGGACGAGCGGGGAGAACTGCGGCGCGTGCGGTACGAAGTGCTCGGCGGGCAAGGTGTGCGCGGCCGGCGTGTGCGTGGTGTCGTGTCCCGCCTCCACGACGCAGTGCGGCCTGGGGTGTGTCGACACCGATTGGGACAACAAGGATTGCGGGGCGTGCAACAACGCGTGTCCGTCGGGTCAGCTGTGCGCGAAGGGCGTGTGTGCCAAGTCGTGTCCGGCGCCACTGAAGGACTGCGACGGTCACTGCGTGGATCTCGACTCGGACGACGCCAACTGCGGCGCCTGCCTCGCGGCGTGCAAGCCGGGAGACGCGTGCAACGGCGGCACCTGCTCGCTTGCCTGTCCGGCGGGCTCCACCAAGTGCGTCGACGGCTGCGTCGACCTCCAGACCGACAAGCAGCACTGCGGTGACTGCGGCACGGTCTGCGCACCGAACTTGAAGTGCGCGAACGGCAAGTGCGTCAGCTCGTGTCCTTCCGACCTCCTGGCTTGCGACGGCTCCTGCGTCGATCCCCGGACCAACCCCCAGCACTGCGGCTCGTGCGGAAACGCCTGCGCCCTCACCGAGAAGTGCGCTAGCGGGAGCTGCCAGTGCAAGGATCTCTGCGGCACCGAGTGCGTCGACATCCAGAGCGATCCGCAGCATTGCGGGAGCTGCGACACCGCGTGCGAGTCCACGCAGGCCTGCGTCTACGGGGCGTGCAAGTGCAAGCCGGGCGTCACCCTGTGCGGGACCGACGTGTGTCCCGATCTGCTGACGAATCCCGACAACTGCGGAACCTGTGGCGCCAAGTGTCCGAAGGGCGGCGAGTGCATCGACGGGAAGTGCGCCTGTCCTGCCGGCTTGACGGAGTGCGGAAACGCCTGCGTGAACCTGCTTACGAACGTGAACCACTGCGGCGAGTGCGGCGCGAAGTGCCAGTGGACGTACTCCGCGTCGCTGATCTGCGTCGACGGGAAATGCGCGTGCCCCGCAGGCCAGACGCACTGCGGCAACCAGTGTGTCTTCCTGGGGACGGACCCGAACAACTGCGGAGCCTGTGGCGCGACGTGTAACACGGGCGCGATCTGCAGCGGCGGAAGCTGCGTCTGTCCGTCGGGTTTCGACCAGTGCACATCGGGTTGCCGCGCTCTGGCTCTCGATCCCGCGAACTGTGGCAGCTGTGGGCACAGCTGCGCCATGAACGAGACGTGCGTTTCAGGCGCGTGCACGTGTGCTCCGCCCCACAGCGACTGCAACGGCACCTGTACCAACCTGGCCAATGATCCATCGAACTGCGGCGCGTGCGGCGTTGTCTGTCCGCCGTACGACCCCAAGGGTTCGACGCCCTACTGCCTGTCCGGGAAGTGTCAGTGCGGGGGGGGATACACGCTCTGTCCGGACGGCTGCGCGGACCTGCAGGCCGACCCCCAGCACTGCGGGGACTGCAGCACGGTCTGCGCGTCGGGCCAGCAGTGCACGAGCGGGAAGTGCGGCTAGCGACAGCGGTCGCCCCGAACCCCCGCCCTCACTCCGCCGGATGCTGCTCTTGCTCCCCCGGGCCGTGATGGGCGCGGATGCGGCGGCGCATGTCGCCCAGGGTCTGCGAGGCCGCTTCTCTACCTCCCAGTCCGAAGGCGATGGCGGCAGCCACGGCGACGGCGCCCAGGGTCAGGCCAAAGGCGAGCTCGATGATCTCGTTGGCGATGCCCATCTGCCGGAGCGCCATGGCGCCGGTCAGCGCGAGCACGGCGATGCGCCCCACCATGGCGAGCAGGTCCGCCTGCGCTACGCCGGTCTGGCGGATCGCCTTGGCTGCGAGGTTCGCGAGATACAAACCGAGCCCGAACACCATGAGCCCGAGCAGCACGCGCCCGGCGAGCGCCGCGACGCTCACGCCGAGAGCCGCGATGGCGGTCAGGCCGAGCAGTCGAGCAGCCTCCACGGCGCCGAAGTACACGACGGCAACCACCGTCAACGACGCGGCGACGTCGGAGGGTGTCTGCTCTCCCTCGATGGGTTTGGAGAAGCCCATCTTCCCGAGGATGCGGTCGAAGCCCACGCCCCTGAGCACGCTGCGGACGACGCCCGCCAGGAGGCGTGCCGCCACGTAGGCCACGAGCAGGATCAGCGCTGCGCCGAAGATCACGGGGACCGCTCCGAAGAAGGTCCCAAGCATCCTGCTGGCCGGTGCGGAGATCGCTTCCAGGCGCAGTGCGTTGAGCGCGCCGATCGCCACCGGGATCAGGATCAACGCGTACACGACGATGCCGATGACGCCGGAGAGCCGCTGCTTGCCCATGACCTTGGAAAGCCCCGTGCGTTCGCTCAGCTTGTCCAGACCCACGGCCGACAGGACGTTGGTGGTCAGGTGCTGGAGGATGCGCGCCACGAACCAGCCCATCGCCAGGATCACGCCCGCGCTGACGATGTTGGGCACGAACGTCAGGGTCCGCCCCACCATCTGCTGCACCGGAGCGAGCAGCCCCTCGAGCCTGAGCGCGCCGAGAAATGCCGGGGCGAAGAGCAGCAGAACGAGCCAGTAGACGATGCCCGCGACGGATCCGCCGATCGGCTTGGCAACGGGGCTTTCGACGGGTTCGCCTTCAGGAGGCGGTGAGATCTCGCTCGTCACACGGCGGTCAACGTCGAAGCGCTTCATAGCGGCCGACACCAGCCGGCGCGACAGGGAAGCGGCGAGCCAGGCCACGACCAGGATCGCGCCCGCGCCGATCAGGCGCGGAACGTACGCGAAGACGGAGTTCAGGAATCCGCCGATGGGTTCGGTGGCCGCCGTGAGCTGGAGCGACTGGAAGAACAGCAGCAGGACGAAGACGAGGGCCACGTAGTAGACGACCTTGCCGACCCAACGCGCCGTGTCGACGTGTTTCGCGCGTTCCTCGCTCAGCACCTTCTGCGCGATCCGGTCGTCGAGCTGCGTTCTTTGCAGAGCCGCTCTCACCAGCGCGCCGAGGAGAATGGCAAAGATCCAACCGACCACTAGTATCCCGACAGGAATGATCAGCTTGGGTAGACCTTCGATCGCGAACGCTCTGAGTTGTTCCATGGACCCCCCCTCGTCCCGGCGTGTGTTGCATTTCTCGTGCCCGCAAGCCGCCAGGTGCTGCGATGCAAAGCAGACGCGATCTGCGAATCGCGAGGTGTCGCGTCAGTCGGTGCGGTATCGCTAGCGAGTCGAAAAACGACCGCAGCTGATGGTTCCGCGACTATCGAAGATGCAGACGCGGTTGTCGACGAGGCGCACCTTGCTGGCTTTGCGCAGCGTGTCGATCGCGGTGGGCGCCACCAGGTGCACTTCGCTCTGGCCGTAGCCGGCAAGCCGCCCCCAGCACAGCACCTCGCCCTTCTTGTTCACCGCGCAGGTCGCTCTGCCGGCAGCCGAGATCGACTGCACGTTGGCAAGCCCGCGCACCGGCCCGGGTCGGTCTGCCTGCAAGCCGGTGCCATTGCCGAGCTGGTCTGCGGCGTTGTCGCCCCAGCAGAGCACGGTGCCCGTGCGGCGGAGCGCGCAGCTGTGGTCGTCGCCGACGGCGATCGCCTCGGCGTCGCTGATCCCGGGCACTGCTGCGGGCGTGCTGCTGCTGCGACCGGTACCGAGCTGCCCTCTGGAGTTGTCACCCCAGCACAGCACGTGGCCGCTCGTTGCGAGCGCGCAGGCATGGTGGATGCCGAGCCCGATGTCGAGGATGCGTCCGGTCACCGCCAGCGGCGCGGGCGCCTGGTGCCGGATCGTGCTGCCGAGCGAGCCCCAGCAGGTGGCGCCGCCCCGGGAGTCGAGGGCGCAGCCGTACACCAGCCCGAGCCTGACGCGCACCGCATCGGTCACGCCCGGTACGGGCAGGAGCGATGTGCCGTGCTGCGATGCCCGACGCTTGAGGGGAAGGCCCATCAGCGTCCGCGAGCCCAGTCCCCAGCACAGCACCTTGTGCGCGGACGTGACCCCGCAGCTCGTGCCATGCGCGCGGTCGATCGACAGCAGCCTGGGCAGCTTCGGTAGCGTCTCGCCCGCGGACTGCAGCACCCCGCCCGACAGGAACGCGACGTGCTCGACGCTCCGACCTTCCGTGAGGTCGGCGAGCGAATGGGCGCCAAGCGATATCTCGACCTCCGGCTTCAGTGGTCCGGGCCGCGGCGCCTTGGTCGTGTCCCACACGAGCACGCTGGTGTCGCGCCCCGCCGAGGCGAGCCAGCGTCCGTCGGGAGAGAACGCCAGCGCTTCCACGTCCGCGGAGTGTCCACGGAACACGCCGCGCAGCTTGCGCGTCCCGAGCTCCCACAGCTGCACGTCGGTGCCGGCGGCGGTCGCCAGCAGCTTGCCGTCCGGCGAGACCGCGATCGCGCTGCAGCAGCCGCCGAGCGCAAAACGCCGCGTCGCCCGCCGCGCCTTGATGTCCCACGTCACCGCACCATTCGACTTGCCGGCCGCCACCAGCGTATCCGCCCCGGCGAAGCGGAGCGCCGCCGAGTAGCGTTCGAGGCCCGGCAGGACCACGGCCCGCTGCAGCGTGGCGACGTTGCGCAGCTCGGCTCGCTCGGTCCGGTGACCGCGATCGTAGCGATAGCTGTGCACGGCCACGTGCTCGCCGTCGGGGGACGCCGCCAGTGCAGTCACGTTCCCGGCAGCTGTGGAAGCGAGAAGCTCTCCATCCGCAGCAAGGTGGAAGAGCGTGCGATTGCCCGGGAGTCGTCGTCGTTTCCCGGACCTGGCGTACCCGGAGTAGCCCTTGTGGGTGGCGGCGAGCAGCGTCCCGTCCGGAGCGAACGCCAACGCGGTCGCGCGACGCGAGCTGTCGATGCGGACGAGTTTCTTCTGCGCTGTCGAGACTATCTTGACGTCGCTTGTCCCGATCGCCAGCTGCTTTCCGCTGTGCGAAGCCGCCAGCTGCACGCCCGAGCCGAGGTGCAACCTGTCCTCCGCGTTCGAGCCAAGCGGCGTCCCCGTGCGCGGATCCCACAGCCGGAGTAGATTGCCCGCGGACGCGAGCAGCCGCCCGCCGTCCAGGAAGGCGAGAGCCGTCACGGGCGAGAGGTGACCGGAGGGCACGTCGTAGTGCTTGCCGTGCACGATTGCCGCTCGAGCCTTCATGCTGAGCAGCAACCGCCCGTCCGGCGAGAACGCCTGGGGTCGCCCGCTCCGCTGCAGCTCCTCGACCCTGCCGCTCGCCAGGTCGAGTACGAAGACGCGCGCGCCGTACGTGTACGCCAGACGGCTGTCGTCCGGGGCCGGCAGGAGCCGTGCCGCGGTCCACCCGAGCGACAGTGCGAAGCCGGGTGTCTTGGCCGTGTCGAGGCGGACAAGCTGTCTCGATGAGCCGTGAGCGATATCGATTGCGTCCAGGCTATTCTGGTTGATGCAAAAGAGCCGGCTGCCGTCGTACGACAGCGCGACGTCCACGAAGTCGAAGGGCTTCTTCTTCGTGCCGAGCTTGCGGAGCCTGCGCCCGCTCTTCAGATCGATGATCTCGAGCGTGCCGCGGGACCGCCTGCTGCCGAGTATCCCCAGGAGCCCGTGACCCTTCGGTAGCTTGCGCGCGGCGACGCGCGAACCGTTGCCGCTGTATGCTTCGACGAGGTAGCCGGCGAGCTTCCGCTTGAACAGGAGACGCGGGCCGTCGAGGGAGACGCTGAACACCGTTTCGTCTGCGACGGCCCAGGCGCGCTTGCCGCGCAGGCCGACGTGAAGCCGGCCGAGCCGAACCGGATACAACACCTTGCGCTTGCCGATCGAGCTCCTGCGCTTCGGGAGAGTGATGTCGACGCGCCCCAGCTCCTTTCCCTCTGCGCTCGACACGACGATCGCGTCGTGTCCCTTCTTCTTCCCCTGCACGATCGCCACCAGCCGGGTGCCGTCGGTCGACAGCCGGGCCGCGCGCACGCCCGACAGCCGGCGGACGACCGAGCCTCTCTCGACGTCGCGCAGCAATAGATCGTTGCGGACGCTCTCCAGCGAGCGGATGTGGCCGCTGTTGTCGATGGCAGAGTCGCGAGGAGTCGTGAGGAACCGCATGCGTGTGGTGCCGCAGCGCGAGCGTGCGCCGGGCGGCAACGGCGCTAGCGGATCGACGAGCGGCGGAGGAGCCGGCTCGGCGGATGCAGCGGCGGACGCCACGGGTAGAGCCGCCGACGCCGATGTCGATGGCGATGCCGACGCTGGAGCGGGCCGAGCGGGCGGTGGCGGACGAGGGGGCGCGGCCGCTGGCCCGGCACACGCCGAGAGCACACACACCACCACCGCCAGCCACCGGCGCATGGGTCGGAACTTGCCCGGCGCGCGCACGCTGTCAACCGGTGCGGTGGCGGGCGTCACACTGATCAGCTAGCGTGACCGCCCCGGAGGAGTTGTGCGGCGATTCTATCTCGTGTCTGCTGGGTGTGTGCGGCGTCGTCGCGGGCTGTGCTGCCAACCCGCCGCCGCCGCCGGAGAGCCCGGTGGTCGAGGTGCCGCAAGCCAAGGCGGAGAGCGGCGGTGACGAAGCCCCGGACGCGACGGGAGGGCAGAAGCACGCAGCGACGCAGCCGCCAGAGCGCGCTCCAGCGCCGAAGCGGAGCCCGCCGCGTGCCGACAAGCCGCCCGCCCCGCGTGCTCCGGAGCCGCGGGCGGTGGTGGCCCGGCGTGTGCTGGCCGAGCTGCACCAGGCCCAGCTCGACGACGAGCGGGAGCAGGCCGAGCGCCGCAAGAAGCTCGAGAAGGCGCTCTCGAACAGCCGGATCCTCGGACAGCTGCAAGGGTCCGCGTCCGGTGCTGCCGTCTACCGCGGCGGCGGGTTCGGGGGGCTCGGAACCAGGGGCGGCGTTGGTGTCGGCGTCGTGGGGCACGGTAGCGGGCGCGCCGGGGGCGGAGGCGTCGTCGGCGGGATGCTCGGCAAGCTCACCGCGAACCGTAGCCAGACATTGACGTTGTTCAGCGGGCCGCTCTCGCGCACCCGGGTGCGCTTGGCACTGCGCTACAGCTACGCCGTCGAGCTCTGCCAGCGCACGGGCAACGCCTGGGCCACGGTCGAGCTCGTCATCGACAAGGGTGCCGTGACCCGCTCGCGCGTCATCGCGAGCTCACCGAAGAGCAGCACGTTCCAGAAGTGCGTCCGCGTTCACCTCGGCCGCTTGCACTTCAACTCCAGGCCCAAGCGCACCGTCGTGCGCGCCACACTGCACGTCACGCGTCCGTCGTGGCGCAGGCCGTAGGCTAGCCGACGACCCCCCGCACCGCCTCGAACACCGCCTTCACATTCCCGAGCGCTTCCCAGCCGGAAATCCCCAGCGCGTCGTCGACGTACTCCGGCTGGCGCATGCCGACGAGCACCGTGGTCACGCCTGGCACGCTTGTCAGCGACCAGAGCGCCTTGCGTGACAGCGTCTCGCCGCGTTGTTGCTCCGGCAGCAGCGGATCGATCGCGTGGACGATGCGGGCGGTGCGGGCCCGGCTCTTCTCCGCGGCTTTCCCGCGCAAGGCGCCGAGGAGCTTGTCGAGCTCGGGCAGGTAGCGCACGCGAAAATCGCGGAACTGCTCGGCTAGCTCGCCCTTGAGCGCCTGGTCGAGCATCGAAAGCGCGTGGCCGACGCGCGGGGCGATCACCTGCCGCTCGATGTCGCGCCACTGTTCCAGGCTCTCGATGCGGGCGGGGAGCTTGGCGAGCTGATCGCCCCAGTTGAACAGGCTCGACGCGGGGGCGCTGCCCTTGGCGGTCTGCAGATGCGGGGCGATGTTGCGGCGGAATTCCTGCTCCAGGCTCTGCACGCGCGACAGCTGCGCGTCGAAAGGCGGCGCGCCCTCGATGCCCGGCGCATCCGCGAGGCGCAGGAGGCCGTCGCCGACGATGGCATTGAGCGGGCGGTTGACGAGCACGGCGATGCCCGCGTCGCGGGCGAGCTCCAGCACGGTCTTGTCGTCGTTGTTCTGTTCGAACAGCGCGCCGCTTTCCACCAGGTTCATGGGCAGTTGCAGCACGCGGAAGTGGTGCTGCTCTCCGCCGGCCGCGCGGGCCGCGGCGAGCATGCGCGAGAGCGAGGTAGCTTCGCGATCGTCGGCCGGGCGCGTGCAGGTGTTGCTGGAAACGCCAAAGAAGCGGATGCGGCCGCGCTCCACTTCCTTCTCGAAATGCGCGAACGCCTGTTCCAGTCGCCGGTAGAACTCGTCGCGGATCTTCGACAGCGGTCCCTCGCCGCGACGCACGGCGTCGGCGAGGAAGTACTCCGGGTTGTGCACCAGGCACACGTCGAGCGTTTCCAGCCCCAGCCGGCCGAGCGAGCGGTCGAGCTGATCGCCGAGCCATTCGGGGTGCATGCAGTGCCAGATGTCGTCGCCGACCTCGACCATCCCGGCGTACGGCTTGTTGTCGGTCCGGCGCTGCCGCGCGATGTCGAGGTTTTCGCCCTGCACGTAGCCGATCTTGGAAACCACGACGACCTCGCTGCGCGACAGTTCGCCTTTGGCGACCAGCTCGGCGAGCACCTCGCCGACAAGCCGTTCGCTGCGGCCGTCGGTGTAGTTGGTGGAGGTGTCCACGAGGTTCGCGCCGGCGCCGAACGCCTTGACCAGGGCGGCGCGGTGTTCGGGCGCGCCGTCGTCGACGCGGTAGCCGCCGAAGCCGAGGCGGCCGACGGACAGCTCCCCGAGTTTTTCAAACGCGGCTCCAGCGTGCCGCGCGGCGTACGCCGCGGTGCCCTCTGCCGTCGCGCGTCCGGCGAGGCGCTCCCGCCCGATCTCGCTGCCGCGCTCGGCATCCGCGCGGCGGCTGCCCTCGGCGAGCGCCTCGCCGACGGCCGCGGGATCGGTGACGGGCGCCTTGCAGGTGAAGTTGCGGCACACGTAGAGCGCCGCCTTGCCGCCGACTGGTTCCTTGCCTTCACAGAGCGGCAGTCCCTTCGCGTCCTCCGCCGATGCAACGTGCCCCACGATCCGGTTCGGCAGGTAGTGCCGGCCGACCGCGGCGGCGAGCGCGTCGTAGTCGTCGCTTCCGGGAGTGCCGGCAAGCACCAGCTCCAGCGGACCTTCCAGCAGGAAGTCGACCACCGCCAGCGAAGTTGCGAAGGCCCTCGGAGCACGCTCGATGAGCCGACCGTAGGCCTGGATCGCGTCGGACGCGCGACTGCGGAAGTCCTCGCGGTCGAAGTGATGCGACAGACGCGCCAGCGCGCGCGCCGCCACGGCGTTGGCGCTCGGGATGGCGCCGTCGTTGCCTTCGCGCGTGCGCACGATGAGCTCTTCGTGTCCGTGCGCGGTGTGGAAGAACGCGCCCCCCGCGTCGTCGCCGAAGTCGGCGAGCAGTCGCTCCGCCAGCGCTTGGGCCTCCTGAAGGAAGCGCGCCGGCGCGCCGGCCTCGTACAGGCTGATCAGCGCATCGGCGAGGAAGGCGTAGTCCTCCAGGTACGCGTCGAGGTGAGCCCGCCCCTTGCGGGCTGTGCGGAACAGCCCGCCATCTGCGCGTCGCATCGAATCGAGGATGTAGCGCGCGGCACGCACGCCGGCGTCGAGATAGCGCCGCTCGCCGAGCACGCGCGCGCCCTCGGCCATGCTGGCTATCATCAGGCCGTTCCAGCTCGTGAGGATCTTGTCGTCGAGCAGCGGGTGGACGCGCTTCTCGCGCGCGGCGTAGAGCTTTTCGCGCGAGCGCGTCAGCGCGTCGGCGAGCGCGTCCTCACCGACGCCCAGGTCCTTCGCCACGTCCGCCAGGGTGCGCGGCGTGTGGGCGATGCTCTTGCCCTCCCAGTTGCCGCCCTTCGTGATGTCGTAGAAGGCGCACACGAGCCGCGCGTCGTCCGCGCCGAGCACCGCTTCCACCTCGTCGGGCTGCCAGACGAAGAACTTCCCCTCCTCGCCCTCGCTATCGGCATCGGTGGCGCTGTAGAACCCCCCTTCTGGTGCCTGCATTTCGCAGAGGACATAGTCGAGCGTCTCGGTGGCGATGCGCCGGTACTCGGCGTTGCCAGTGACCTGGAAGGCCTCGAGGTACACGCTGGCGAGCTGGGCGTTGTCGTACAGCATCTTCTCGAAATGCGGCACGAGCCAGCGCTCGTCGGTGGAGTAGCGCGCGAACCCTCCGCCGACGTGGTCGTACATCCCACCATTCTTCATGCCGTCGAGCGTGGTGGTGACCATGCTCAGCGCGCGCGGATCGCCGGTGCGGCGATGCTGGCGGAGCAGCAGCGACAGCGACGAGCAGGGCGGGAACTTCGGGGCAGCGCTGAACCCGCCGAACGCGGGGTCGAAAGCCTGGGCGAGCTGGCGCACGGCCGCCGTGGTGGCGTCGTCGGCGACGGGCAGGGGCGGCGCGGCCTTCGAGACGTCGCGGACGTGCTGTGTCAGCTCGCTGGCCTGTTGCAGCAGGGCGTCGCGGTCGTTCTTCCACAGCTCGGCAATACGCTCCAGCAGGGTCGAAAAGCCGGGACGGCCGTACTTGTCTTCCGGGGGGAAGTAGGTCCCGGCGAAGAACGGCCGCCGGTCGGGCGCGAGGAACACCGTCATGGGCCATCCGCCGCTGCCGCTTAGCGCCACCGTGGCGGTCATGTAGATGTCGTCCAGATCCGGTCGCTCCTCGCGGTCGACCTTGATGCACACGAAGTTTTTGTTCATCAGCCGCGCGATGTCGTCGTTCTCGAAGCTCTCGCGCTCCATCACGTGGCACCAGTGGCAGGCCGCATAGCCGATGCTGAGCAGGATCGGCCGGTCCTCCGTGCGGGCTCGCTCCAGCGCTTCCGGGCCCCATGGGTACCAATTCACCGGGTTGTGTGCGTGCTGCAGGAGATAGGGGCTCGTTTCCCCGGCCAGGCGGTTTTCGTGCTTTGGATCGGCTTTGCTCATCGCACTGGTCCCGTAGGGCGCCCGGAGGAGCGGCGCAAGGTCGGGCCTCGTTCGCAGCCCCCCGCGCGCCGGCCAGCGGTGTACGATGCCGGCCGTGGAGGCGACCGACGAGGAGCTGATGAGCGCCTACGTGGCGGGCGACTCGGCCGCTTTCCATAAGCTGTTCGAGCGCTACGCGCCCGTGCTGCTGCGCGTGATGATGCGACAGCTCCGCTCACCGACCGACGCACAGGATCTGGTGCAGCAGACCTTTTTGCAGCTGCACCGCGCGCGCTTCGACTTCAAGCAGGGAGCGAAGCTCCGGCCGTGGCTGTTCACGATCGCGTTCAACCTCAAGCGCGAGCACTTCCGTCGCAAGAAGCGCCGGCCCGAGTCGCCGCTGGAGCTGGACGGACGCGCCGACCCCGCCGTCGCTCCGCGCGGGCAGGAGCAGAGCGACGCCCGGCGGGCGCTGGTGGCCGCACTGGAGAAGCTGCCGGAGGACCAGCGCGAGGTGATCGCGCTGCACTGGTTCGAGGGCTTCTCGTTCCCGGAGGTGAGCCAGCTGGTGGGCGCCAGCGTGAGCGCTGTCAAGGTGCGAGCGCACCGCGGGTACGTGACGCTGCGGCAGCTTCTCGGCGACAAGCTTCCCGGTAACCCGGAAGGCGGTTCCGGCATATCCCAAGGAGGGCAGAACCTTGGAATGCCGTGAGATCCGTGACGCACTCGTGCAGGGGCAAGCGCCCCTGGGCGCGGACGTCGATGCGCATCTCGCCGCGTGTCCCGGTTGCGCCGAGCTCCTGGTCGACGACGGGCAACTCGGCCAGGCGCTCGCGACGAGCCAGCCGCCGGAGCTGGACGCGTCCGCGCTGCTCGGCGGGGTGCTCGGCTCGATCGAGAAGGAGCGGGGCATGCGCGCCTGGCTCCGGAGCCGGAGCATGCTCGTGCGGGTGGGGCTGCCGCTGGCGGCGGTGCTGCTGGTCCTGACCTACGTCCTCCTGTTCAAGCGGCGTCCGGATGTCGGCAGCTGGTTGCCCGTCGATTTCGGCGTCGCTGTGGCCCTCTATGCGCTGCTCATCGGTGCAGCGGTCGTGCTGGAGCTGCGCCCGCTGGAGCTGCGGCCGCTGCCCGCCTGGCTCAGGCCGGTCCTGGTGACGCTTGCGCTCGCCCTGCCCGTGCTGTTCGTGTGGTTGCCGCAGGCCCACCACGCGCCGCTGGCCTATGCGCCGCCGGGCAAGAGCTTCGGGCAGCTGGCGTTCGGCTGCTTCGCCTTCGGCACTGCGCTGGCGCTGCCGGCGTTGGCGCTGCTCTGGGCTGCGGATCGCGTGGGCCACCGCAGTTTCCGGCTTGCGCTGCTGGCGGCGGCCATCGGTGGCCTGATCGGCAACCTGGTGCTCCAGTTCCACTGCCCGATCACCGACCCGGCGCATCTGCTGGTCGGGCACGCGACCATCGGCCTGGTGCTGGGCGGCGTCTACGCGGCGTGGTTGATGCTCCGGACGGCACCCCTCGGGCGGCGACAGCAAGGCGATCACCCCCAGGGGTGATTGACAGCCCTCGGCGGGGACGCGGAGACTCCGGAAGTGGCTGCAGCGGGCGGAGCGTCGCGCCGGAGGGTGCTCGTCGTGGACGACGAGCCCGCGGTGCTGCGCGCCTTCCGCCGCACGTTGGAGCGCGCTGGCCTCGAGGTAGACAGCGCATCGACTGGTGCGGACGCGGTCGAGCGTTTCCGGCGCGATCTTCCCGACGTGGTCGTGACCGACATCAGCATGCCGGGCATGGACGGCATCGAGCTGATCCGCGCCCTCCGCGATACCAGCCTGGATTGCCCCGTCATCCTCGTCACCGGCGTGCCTGGCGTCGACTCGGCGATCCGCGCGATCGAATATGGGGCGTTCCGCTATCTCGTGAAGCCGGTCGACAACGCCGAGCTCGTCCAGGTTGTCGAGAAAGCTGTGCGCATCCACCGCCTGGCCTCGCTCAAGCGCCAGGCCATGGTCGAGCTTGGATCCGGCGATCGCCAGGTCGGCGATCGCGCCGGGCTCGAGACACACTTCACGCGCGCGATGGAATCGCTGTTCATGGTCTACCAGCCGATCGTGAGCTACGCGGAGCGCTCGCTGTTCGGCTACGAGGGCTACGTCCGCTCACGCGAGCCGAAGCTGCCGCATCCGGGCGCGCTGTTCCACGCCGCCGAGCGTCTGGGGCGCGTGCAGGAGCTGGGGCGCACCATCCGGCGACTCGCTCCGGAGCCGCTGATGGGCGTGGACGACCCTTTGCTGTTCCTGAACGTGCACCCCAGCGACCTCGACGACGACGCGCTCTACGACCGCGCGGCGCCGCTGTCCCGCATCGCCGATCGTGTATTTCTGGAAGTGACCGAGCGCGTGTCGCTGCATTCGATACCGAACGTGTCCGCGCGCATCACCTCGCTGCGCGAGCGCGGCTACCGGATCGCGCTCGACGATCTGGGTGCCGGCTACGCTGGGCTCAGCAGCTTCTCGTTGCTCGACCCCGAGATGGTCAAGCTCGACACGTCACTCGTGCGCGACATCGACAAGAGCTCGATCAAGCGCAAGCTGGTCGAAGGCATTGTCTCGGTCTGTCGCGATCTGGGCACGTTGGTGGTGGCAGAGGGCGTCGAGACACCGGCGGAACGGGACGCGTTGCTGGAACGGGGTTGCGATCTGTTCCAGGGGTTCCTCTTCGCACGACCTGGCGAGCCGTTTCCTGTCGTCAGCTGGTAGCGGCTTGCGTGCGGCGCACGCGGTGGTACGAAAACCGCAAGGAGTCAAAGCATGACTCATGCAGATCGTGAAAAGCGCAATCCGCCGAGCGTAAAGCGTCATGCCCGCCGCGACGGTGCGGACGCGTTCTTCCCCGAGAGCTCGCCCCACACCGGCGACGCGCTCGCCGAGAACCTGGCCCAGGAGTACCTCGAGTCGGCAACGTCCGGAGAGGAGCGCGGCGAGGAAGCCCTGAACGAGCTGGTGTCCGAGGAGATCGGCGGGCCGTTCATCGAGACGAGCTCGGCGCTCGAGCCCGACGAGCTGGCACCGCGAACCCGGGAGCCGGGCCGGCGCGTACGGCGGCGCAAGCGCCACTGAGAGCGTTGCTATCCCGCGAACCTCTCCGCAACGGGAGTGCGGGCAGGCCTATCCCCTCGCGTCGCTGAGCGAGCGCTTGCTGCCGGGCCGGCCGCCCGCGAGCGTCTCGTTGTGCTGCTCGGCGGACAGGCCGTGTGCGCTCGACAGCTTGGTGTCGGCATGCGGATCGTCGGAACGCGCGATGGAATCCCGGTGCGCGGCGCTCGTCGCTCCGGACAGCGGATTCGTGCTACCGGGGCGGCCGCTCGCGAGCGTGCGTCCCTCGCCGGGTTCGACGTGGTGCGGGTGAATGTGCGTCGGCGGCGGGCTGGACGTCGCGCGCGGAGTGAAAAGGTCCGCCATGGCGCGCGGCAGATGCACGCGGAGATGCTGGCGCCCCTCCACGCCCACGGCTTCGGAGAGCACCTGGCAGACGACCTGCGCGTGCTCCCGCGCGAAGCCGACGGGAACGCCCGCGCGATGTGCGATTCTCGCGATAGAACACATCGGGCTCCACGTCGTTCCGGAAGCGTTCGCGGCGAAGGAATTGCGCGATGCGTTCCGGCAGGTGGCGCGCTACCTCCTTCGCGTGCGCATCGGGAAGGTGCGTGCCGAGCACCTCGAGCGTGAGCTCGATGGCGCCCTCTGCTTGCCCTTCGAGCGGCAGAACGGCCCGGTTGGCGACTTCCTGTACAAACTGTTCTTCGTTCATGAATTGCTCCCCGCGTCGGCTATGCAGCATCCATGCCGCAAGCTGGTCGCGCCGCGCGTCATGGCATGATGAGTCAGGTCATCGGCGAGCGCGCGCAGCTGCTCCAACCCGAATGGTTTGCTCAGCACGGCGGCCACGCCCAGCCGTCCCGCGTGCGCGCGCGCGTCGTCGGTTGCGAAAGCGGTGATCAGGATCACGGGGATCCCGAGCTCGGTCCCGCCCATCGCCGCGATCGCCGCAAGCCCATCCTGGTGCGGCATGTCCACGTCGGTAACGATCAGATCCGGAACGTCACCGGCCACGTGCATTTCCGTGACGGCTCGCACGAGCTCGTCGCCGTCCGCTACTCCCGCTACCACGAAGCCGTCGCGCTCGAGCACGCTCGCGAGCAGCACCCTGAGCTCACGGTCGTCGTCGGCGACGATGGCGCGCCTGCGCCTGCTTGTTGGCGGCATCGGCGCGCCGGCCTTCTCGGTCGGATCCAGCCCGCCGGCGTCGCCGGTCGGAGTAGGCGCGCCGGCGTCGCCGGACGGCCGCGCCGCATCGGAAAAGAGCAGAGCCACCTGGTCCTCGGTCGGCCATGAAGCAGGAAGCGTTCCAGATACGGCGCCGTCTGTTTGCCCGATTCCAGGGCGGTTCCGCGCTGTTGCGGGGTGTGGTGCAATGCCACAAAGGGGCGCCGTGGCCGCAGGATCGCCACAACGCGGTGTTGCCGCTCTGGGCGCTCCTGGTCTAGCTTGCCGGGCCGATGGCGGTGGAGTCCGCCGGCAATCGCCGCCCGCACCGGCCAGCCAATGACTCCCCGGGAAGGTTGGTGGCGCCGTAGGAGTCCCCCGGAACGTCCTCGTCGCCTGCACGGGAGAAGCGATGGATAGGTTCTTGTGGGTCTGCCTGGGTAGCGCGATGGGAGGGGGACTTCGCTATCTGGTTTCGCTGGGTATGGGGCGGCTGTTCGGGCCCGCGTTTCCCTTCGGGACGCTCACGGTGAACTTCGCGGGCTCGTTCCTGATCGCCGCGATCATGACCGTCGGGCTCACGTCCACGTTGATCGGTCCGACCACCCGGCTGCTGTTGACGACCGGGATGATGGGAGGTCTGACGACCTACTCGACGTTCAACTACGAGACGCTGGAGCTGTACCGGAATGGCGCGGCGATGCTGGCCGCCGTGAATATCGCCATCACGGTTGTGCTGTGCCTGGTCGGAGGCGCGCTCGGCTTTGTTGTGGGACGCTGGTTTGTGGGAACCTAGGGATGGAGACGGGTTCCAAGGAGGGCACGATGAGAGTCCTGGATGGGATGCAGACTCTGGTGAGGATTTTCATCGGGGAGAGCGACAGGTGGCACCATCAAGCGCTGACCACGGCGCTCATCGAACGCTTGCGCAAGGAGGGGTTCGCCGGCGCGAGCGTGTTCCACGGAGTGGAGGGCTTTGGCGCGCGCAGCGTGCTTCATACGGCCCACGTGCTGCGGATGAGTGAGGATCTGCCGGTACTCATCGAGGTCGTGGACACGCAGGAGATGATCGACGAAAAGCTCCTGCCGATCCTCGACGAGATGGTCGGCGAAGGGCTCGTCACAATGGAGCCTGTGCGCGTGCTCCGCTACGCGCCGACGAAGAAAGACTAGGCTCCGCGCTCGAGCAGCACGACGTGCTCGCGGCGCGGCTTCTTCCGGAACGCAGAAGCGGTCGGCGCGTGGAAGTAGGGGCGGACCTGGGACGCCACGGCGGCGAGCGACAGCTGCGCGCGCGGCGCGAGGCGTTCGAGCAACTCGTCGGCGTAGACCGCGGTCCCACCCAGAACCGAGTCGGCGATCACCAGTGCGATCTTCCCGTCCGGGTGCACGACGCGGGCCATCTCGGTCAGGCATGCGCCGAACTCGCGCTCCCAGCGCCGGAGCGCTTCGGTGTGCGGCAGTCGTGACAGATTCCGGCGCGAGCCGATCTCCTTCTTCGAGAACGAGCGGGCGTCGAGATCGAGCCAGGCGAGTCGCGAAGCGTGGTGCTCGATGTAGTCGTACACGCCCGGATAGGGCGGCGAGCTCAGCACAAGATCGATCGAGGCGGGACGCACGTGTTCGAGATCGCGGGCATCGCCGACCGCCACGCGGGCATCCGGGGTGCGCCGGGGCACGCGCTCCGCGAAGCCGGCGATGCGCTGCTCCAGCTCTTCCGCCTTGCGCGTGAAGAGCTTGATCGTGTAGCCGCTCGCCAGCCGCCGGCCCGTCACGCGCCGCGCCGTCGTGTCGCCCGGCCGGCGGCTGACCTTGGTGAGGATGGCCGAGAGCACCAGCCGGAGCGCGCGCTTCAGATCCTCGCTCCCGGCCAGCGCGTCGATGCCCGCCTTGAGCCCGTCCAGCTCCAGCAGCACGTGCACCTCGAACAGCTCGCGATCTTCCGCGTCGTAGCGCCGTGTCGGTCCGGCCTTCGCCTTGCGCCGCGTCTCGGCGTGCTCCGCGACCTGGCGCGCGGCGGCCAGGAGCTCCGCACGCCGGCGCGGAGGCAGGCTCCGGGTCTTGAGCCAGGCGAGCTCGACCGCGAGGGGGTTGGCGTCCACCCCGAACGCCTGCCGTCCGAGCAGCCGCGCCTCCACGAGCACCGTGCCACTGCCGCAGAACGGGTCGAGAACGCGGGCGTGGGCGCGGGTCAGTTTCTCGATCAAGCGCGAGGCCGTAAGCGGGTGCAACCGCGCCGGATAGCTGTGGAAGCCATGCACGTGCGCCATGACCGCCTTCTCGTCCGGCGTCACGTCGAGCGCCTGCTCCAGCGCGCTCTTCTCCTGCTCGCTGCCGCCGCGGAATTCGACCTTGCCGCCCACGTGGCTCAACGCCCGGCGTTCAGCGCGTTCCTGCGGCTCGGGTTCGGTCTTGGGGGCGGTCTTGCGCTTGCGCGTGGCCATCGGCTCGCACGTTGTACTGCCCACTCGGGGAAAGTCCCGAGGAAATTCGGTGCCGGCTGGATCAGCGGCGCACGCTGACCTCTTGCGGTAGTGCATCGAGTGCATCCTGGCACTCGCGCGCGGTAGCGGTCCTTCCGTCGAACGATTCGCCGGGGATCGCTTCCAGCGAGGAGAAGGGCAGGGGCACGACGCGGCCGAGCGATCGGACGATGGTGGCTGCACCCCGCGCGCAGATCGCCCGCCGCCTCTCCACCGCGCGCTGCTTTGACGCTAGCATGTCACGAGTCATGCGGGCCGGCGATCTCGTCGCGGACAGGTTCGAGCTCCTGGAGCTAGCCGGCGAGGGCGGCATGGGGGTGGTCTTCCGCGCCCGCGACAGGCAGAGGGGAGTGGACGTCGCGCTCAAGCTGCTGCGCGACGAGACCGTGTGGCACGAGGCGCGCCGCAGCCGCTTCGCGCGCGAGGCGCGCGTGCTTGCCGAGCTCCGCCACCCGAACGTGGTGCAGTACGTGGCGCACGGAGTCGACGAGGCGGAGCGCTACTACCTGGCGATGGAATGGCTCGAGGGCGAGGACCTGGCGGCGCGACTGCAGCGGGAGGGCCTGACCGTCGACGAAAGCCTGGGTGTCGCGCGGCAGGCCGCTTCAGCGCTGGCGCACGCACACGCGCAGGGCGTGGTGCACCGCGATCTCAAGCCGGCCAATCTGTTTCTAGTCGACGGTCGTGTCGACCGGATCAAGGTGCTCGACTTCGGGCTTGCACGGCTTCGTCTGAACGCGGAGCAGGCCGTTACCCTGACGCGCAATGGCGTGCCCATCGGGACGCTCGGCTACATGGCGCCCGAGCAGGCGCGCGGCCAGGGTGACGTGGACGCCAGCGCGGATGTGTTCTCGCTCGGTTGCGTGTTGTTCGAGTGCCTGACCGGGCGGGAAGTGTTCTGCGGCGATCACATTCTCGCCGTGCTTGCCAAGATCGTGCTCGACGACGCGCCGCGTGTTCGCGAGCTCCGCCCCGACGTGCCCAGGGACGTGGATCGGCTCGTGAAGCGCATGCTCGAGAAAGAGTGCAGCGCACGCTTTGCGAACGGCGCGTCGCTTCTCTCCGCGCTGTCCGCCCTGGGGGACAGGCTCGCAGCGGGCGCAGCTCCGTCGATCCGCCCCTCTGGTCTGACCCGTGACGAGCGCGTGGTGCTGAGCGTAATCCTCGTGGGACAGGCGTACGGACTGTCGGACGATACGCTGTCTGCCGCCGCGCTCGACGACCTCCTGTTCGGGCTGCGTGCGCGCGCCGACGCATACGACGCGCGGCTCGAGCCGCTCGCCGACGGCTCCCTCGTGCTGACCCTGATGGGGCACGAGGCTGCCAGCGACCAGGCATCGCGTGCCGCGCGCTGTGCTCTCGACTTCCGCGCCGCCTTGCCCGATGTAAAGATGGCGCTGGCGACCGGCTGGGGTGTCGCAGCGGGCCGGTTGCCCGTCGGCGACGTCGTTGATCAGGCGGCGCGTCTGCTCGCGTTCGAGACCGCACCGGATGCGGTGCGCATCGACGACGTGACTGCGGGTCTGTTGCCCTCGCGTTTCCAGGTGAGCGGAGACGCGGGCGGGTTGACGCTACTGGTCGAGCGCGACGTGGCCGCGCCGGCCCGCCTGCTGCTGGGCAAGCCGAGCCCTTGCGTCGGCCGCCGGCGCGAGCTCGGGACGCTTGAAGCGATCGCAGCCGAGTGCTCCGGCGAGCCCGTGTCGCGCGCTGTGCTGATCACGGGCCCCGCCGGCATCGGGAAATCGCGGCTCCGCTACGAGCTCGTCAAGAGGCTCGAGGCTCGCGGCGACGCCGAGCTGTGGATAGCGCGCGGCGACTCGATGCGCGCCGGCTCTCCTTTCGGCCTGCTCGCGCAGACGATCCGGCGCGCCTGCAACATGGCCAACGACGAGCCGCTCGACGTGCAGCAGCTGAAGCTCGCGCTGCGCGTGGCGCGCCACGTGCCGCAGGGCGACCGCGCCCGGGTCGCGGAATTCCTTGCCGAACCGTGCGGCGTGCCGTTCGTGGGCGATGTCAGCGTCCAGCTCAGGGCTGCGCGACAGGATGCGATGTTGATGAGCGACCAGATCCGCCGCGCATGGGAGGACTTCGTACAAGCCGAGTGCCGCGCGCACTTCGTTCTGCTCGTGCTCGAAGATCTGCAATGGGGCGACCTGCCGACCGTGAAGCTGGTGGGCGGCGCGCTGCGCAGCGCGCAGGAGCTGCCGCTGATGGTGCTCGGCGTGGCGCGTCCCGAGGTGCACGACGTGTTCCCCGGGTTGTGGAGCGACCGCAGCCTGCACAAGCTCACGGTCGGTGGGCTGAGCCGTCGGGCGGGCGTGGAGCTGGCGCGCGGGATGCTCGGCGAAAGCGCCAGCGACGCCGAGATCGATCGCATCGTGGAGCGCGCCAGCGGCAACTCGTTCTACCTGGAGGAGCTGATCCGCGCTCACGCCGAGGGCCGCTACGCCGCACTGCCGGAAACGGTGCTGGCGATGGTCCAGAGCCGGCTCGAAGCCATGGAGCAGGAAGCGCGGCGAGTGCTCCGCGCGGCCAGCGTGTTCGGTCAGGTGTCCTGGCTCGGCGGGGTGGCGGAGTTGCTCGGCGGACCGGGGCATGTCGGCGAAGCGCGTGAGTGGCTGACGGAGCTGGAAACACGCGAAGTGATTTCCCGGCGCAGCGCGTCGCGCTTCTCCGGTGAAACCGAATACACTTTCCGTCACGCCTTGGTGCGTGAGGCCGCGTACGCGATGCTCACCGACGCCGATCGCGTGCTCGGTCATCGCCTGGCCGGATACTGGCTCGAAGGCGCAGGCGAGAGCGACGCGTCGCTCGTCGCCGAGCATCTCGAGCAAGGTGGGGAGCGGGAGCGCGCCGTCCCCTGGTGGCTGGCCGCCGCCGAAAGCGCGCTCGACGCCAGCGATTTCGACGCGGCCGCGGAGCACGCCCAGCGCGGCGTCGGGTGCGACGCGGAGGGCGAGGTGCTCGGCGCCTTGTTGCTCGTGTTGGCCGAAGCCGAGCGCTGGCGCGGCGCGCCGGACCATGCGGAGCGAACTGCGCGGCAGGCCATGCGTCTGCTGCCACGTGGCGGCGCGCGGTTCTGCCACGCTCTAGCCGAGCTCGCTCTGCTCTACCAGCGCCTGGGTCGTCCTGCCGAGCTCGAGCGGATAGCGCGCGAGCTTCTGGAGCTCCGCGACGTGGAAGCGCCGGATGCGCTCGCCATCGCGGCGCTGCGAGCGGCGGTGGGTCTGCTCCTTGCGGGCGAGCGCGGGCTGGCGACGGAGCTAGTCGGCGCGGTCCGCCAGCGCGGCGCGGCAGAGCCCGAGAGCCCCGTCACCCAGGCGTGGCTCTGCATCTTCGACGCGATCGAAGCGCTCCACGCGGGCGACCTGAGCCGCTACCTCGAGCAGGAGCGCGCTGCGCTGGAGCACTACGAGCAGGCCGGCGATCTGCGCCGCGCGCTCAACGAGTCGGTCAGCGTCGGCTATGCGTACATGGAGCTGGGCGCGTACCGCGAGGCCGAGGAGGCGCTCCGTGCTGGGCTCGAGGCCGCCGAGCGCAGTGGCCTCGCGCATCCAGCGGCGGCGGCACGGCACAACCTGGGCCTCGTGGTGGCGCATCTGGGACGCGTCGACGAGGGGGTCGAGACGGAGCGCGCCGCGATCGCCACGTTCGTGAAGCAGCAGGATGTACGCCTCGAAGCTGCGGGGCGCATCTACCTCGCGTGCATCCACCTGCTCGCGGAGCAGCACGAGCTCGCGGCACACGAGGCGAGCGAGGGCGTCGCGCTTGCCAGGGAGGCTGCCCCGCCGGTTGTGCCCATGGCGCTTGCGGCGCTGGCCCAGGCGCGGCTCGCGCAGGGCCGCGCCGGCGACGCGCACGACGCGATCAACGCGGCGCTGGAGCAGGCGCGCTCGAGCGGCGAGATCGAAGGCGGCGATTCGCTGCTGCACCTGGTGCTGGCCGAAACACGCCACGCGCTCGGCGACCAGGCCGGAGCCCGGAGCGCGATCGCCACCGCACGCGATCGGCTGCTCGACCGCGCCGCCAGGATCCGCGATCCTTCTCTGCGCCAGAGCTTCCTCGAGAACGTGCGCGACAACGCGCGCACGCTCGAGCTCGCCGGGGCGTGGCTCGGCGAATAGCACGCCCCTTGCGCGACTATGCGTTCATCTCCAGGTTGGCAGACCAACCGGTTGGTCATGTTCGTCCTTCACGCCCTTGTCGCAGCCCTGTGGCTCGCGTTCCGCATGCTTTGGGAGATCTTCTGGGGCCTTGCGCTCGGCTTCACCATATCCGCGATCATCGAGACCTTGGTCTCCAAGGACGAGATGTCGCGGCTTCTTCCGGACGCCTCGCCGCGCTCGCTCGGGTTCGCCAGTGTCCTCGGCGCCGCGTCCTCTTCGTGCTCCTACGCCGCGGTGGCGATGGCGCGGTCCATCGTCCGCAAGGGCGGCGACTTCACCGCCGCCATCGCCTTCCAGTTTGCGGCTACCAATCTGGTGCTGGAGCTGGGCGTGCTGCTGTGGCTCTTGTTGGGCTGGCAGTTCACCGCCGCCGAGTTCCTCGGAGGCGCGGTGATGATCGTGGGCCTGGCGATGCTCTTCCGTCTGCTGCTACCGGCGCCGAAGGTGAAAGCGGCCCGCGCCCAGGCCGACAAAGGGGTCGTCGGCAGCAGCATGGAGGGCCACGCCCAGATGGCGATGAGCGCCCGCCAGGGCCGCTGGCTCGACCGGCTCAGGTCGAAGCAGGGTTGGATCGCCATCAGCCACGACTACGTCATGAACTGGTCGATGTTGTGGCGCGACATCCTCGCTGGCGTTCTCATCGCCGGGGCTCTCGGCAGCTGGGTGCCGCATGCCTTCTGGCAGTCGTTCTTCCTGGTGCACCATCCGCTGCTGGCGCCGATCTGGGGGGCTGTCATCGGTCCGCTCATCGCCCTGATTAGCTTCACGTGCTCGGTGGGCAACGTGCCTCTGGCGGCGGTGCTCTGGAACGGCGGTATCAGTTTCGGCGGGGTCGTTGCCTTCATCTTCGGCGACCTCATCATCGTCCCGATCCTGCTCATCTACCGAAAGTACTACGGCGGCTGGATGACGGGCTTCCTGTTCATCACTTCCTACGCGACCATGGTGGTGGCGGCACTGGTGGTGGAAGGGGTCTTCGCGCTGTCCGGTTGGACGCCATCGGTGCGCCACGCCACCGTCGTCACCGCCAGCATCAGCTGGAACTACACGACAGTGCTCGACCTGGTCTTCGGCACCGTGAGCGTACTGCTCGTCGTCGTATTTGCCAGCACCGGCGGAGTGAAGATGATGCGGCACATGAAGCAAATGGACGCCCCGTCGCACGGACACGGCTAGCCGCTAGTTGTCGAAACGCTCCAGCGTTGTCCAGGGGAAAGGCCGCCAGAACGGGGTCTTCACCGGGTCGCCCGTCTTCAGTTCGAACCAGACCGCCTTCGGCGCCGGGCGCAGCACCTGGAAGCTCTGCGCCGGCATGTAGCTCTGGCCCAGCAGGGCGACGCGCCGACCCTGGGCGTCCCGCGCGAGATCCAGCACCAGCACGGAGTGGCCGGGATTGCCGGGCATGATGAAGAAGTCGCCGGGCGCGAGATCAGCGGGCTTCACGCGCTTGGCCTGTCGCGCGACGCTAACCGTGTTGGCCCAGGCGAAAACCGCGTCGAGGTAGTGGCGGAAGGCGCGATGATCGCTCGCGGGTTTCGATGCGGGCTGCCAGCGGATGTTGGCGCCGTTCGCTCTGACCCGTTCGCCGCGCGCCCAGCGCGAGAAGGGCAGCAACGTGCCGCTCGCGGCGCGGTAGGTCATATCGCGGCGCCCCTTCGACCACTGCCATTCCGCGTTCATGCGGATGACGGCGTCGGCGCACTGCTGCAGATCCGCCTTGCCCACGTCGATGGCGACGACCGCTGCAATGCGCGGATCGCTCGCGGGGTGCAGCACCGTGCCCGCGTAGCTCACCACGGGTGTGCCAGGCGCGGCCAGCGGCAGCCCGCGCAGCCACGCTCCGAAGCTGCGGGCGGAAAGCCGCACGCGCGAAAAGCCCTGCGGAGCGGGGAAGCGCGCCTGGAGCGTGTCGACCGGCGCGGGGGCGTGCGCGCCGGGGTCGGTTAGCCAGGCGTACGCCTTGCGATCGATCGGTCGCTGGTGCGGGACGCGAGGCGGCGTCGTGGGCGCGGACGCGGCGGGTACGGCAAGGGCGACGGGCGCCGCGCTGCGAGCCGGCTCGGCCCGCGCCGCCGCCGCGTGGTCGCACGCCCCAAGCGCGGGCAGTGCCAGGAACAGGAGGCAGGCCCGGACCCGTGCCATGGCTCTCTCGAGTGTGGCTCAGCCGAGGCCGCGCAGGTCCGTCGCTTCCTTCACGCGCTGGACTGCCAGGATGAACGCGGCGGTGCGCATCGAGCACTTGTGCTGATCCATCGTCTTGACGATCGACCGATGCGCTGCCGTCATGTGCTCTTCCAACATGCGGTTGACCTGCTCCTCGGACCAGCGGAGCTTCTGCGTGTTCTGGGTCCACTCGAAATAGCTGACGGTCACGCCGCCCGCGTTGGCGAAGATGTCCGGAACGCACGTGATGCCGCGTTTCTGGAAGATCTCGTCCGCCTCCGCGGCGGTGGGCCCGTTGGCGGCTTCCAGCACGTACTTCGCCTTCACGTCACGTGCGTTCGACGAGGTGAGCACGTGCCCCAGCGCAGCGGGCGCGAGGACATCGCAGTCGCAGGTCAAGAGCGCCTCGTTCGAGATCGGCTCCGCACCTTCGTAGTCGACGACGCTGCTCGTATCGTGGGAGTGCTCGAGCACTTTCGGGATGTCCAGCCCGTCGCCGTTGAAGATGCCGCCGCGCACGTCGCTGACTGCGACGACGCGCGCGCCGCGTTCGTGGAGTAGCCTGGCGAGCCAGCTTCCGACGTTGCCGAACCCCTGGACCGCGAACTTCGTGCCTTCGAGCTTCTTTCCGGCCGTGCCCAGCACTTCGCGGATAGCCAGCATGCAGCCGCGCCCCGTCGCCGCTTCGCGTCCGTAGGAGCCGTGCAGGTCGACGGGCTTGCCCGTGACCACGGCCGGGGTGAAGCCGTAGCGCTTGCTGTACTGATCGAAAATCCAGCTCATCACCGCGCCGGTGGTGTTCATGTCCGGGGCGGGGATATCGGTGTCGGGTCCGATCAGCACGGCGATCTGGTCGACGAAGCGCCGGGTCAGCCGCTCCAGCTCCCTGCGGCTGAGCTGGTGCGGGTCGACCTGGATGCCGCCTTTGGCGCCGCCGAACGGGATACCGACGGCCGCGGTCTTCCACGTCATCAGGCTCGCGAGCGAGCGCACCTCGTCCAGGTCGACGTCCGGGTGGTAGCGCAGGCCGCCCTTGAACGGTCCGCGCGAGTCGTCGTGCTGGATGCGGTAGCCGATGAAGTTGCCGATGGTGCCATCATCGAGCTCGATGACCAGCTCCACCCGGAGCTCGCGGCTCGGGGTAAGCAGCAGCGTTTCGTAGCGCGAGCCGAGCTTGAGGAGTTCGAAGGCGTTGTGCAGGTAGTGGTTGGTTGTGTCGGTCGCGCTCATCGCCATGCTGGGCTACCTCCTGCTGGACGCTCCGGGCCGGGAGCCCGACCACCATAGGCCCCACGGCATGGAACGCAACGTCTAGGCGTGGGCGTTCACGACTGCCATCACTTCCTCGTCGTGGAGGATGTGATCGCTGTCTTTCGCCTTCGCGAGGATAGTCTTCACCAGCGTCTCGTTCGGTTCGATGTTCCGGGAACGGAGCCAGTAGGCCACGTTCGAAGCCCCGGACATGTAGCCGATGCAGATCTCCTGATGCCGCCCGAACATGCCGGCTGGCACGCCGCTGTAGATGCGGTCGGCGAGCCAGGCGTCGCCCTTGGCCTGGGCCTTGATGATTGCGGCGGCGTGCACGCCGGTTGCCGTGCGGAAAGCATCGCGACCGACGAGCGGATAGTTGATCGGTACGTCCCAACCCACGGCTTCGGCGGCTACCTGGCAGTACTCGAGCAGATACGACAGATCCTGGTCTTCCAGCAGCCCGAGCAGCTTGAGGTTGAGCAGGATGAGCTCCATCTGGGCATTGCCCACGCGCTCGCCGATGCCGAGGGCTGTGCCGTGAACGCGGTCGGCGCCCCACTCCAGGGCGTAGATCGCATTGACCAACCCCAGGCCTCGATCGTTGTGCCCATGCCAGTCGATGCTCACGTTGTTCGCGCCCATGCCCGCGATGACGCTGCGCGTGAACTGGATCAGGTTGCGCGTGCCGTCGGGTGTGGAATGCCCCACCGTGTCGCACAGGCAGAGGCGCGACGCGCCGTGATCCACAGCCAGCTTGAACAGTTCCGCCAGGACCTCCGGGCGCGAGCGTGTCGTGTCTTCGGTGACGTACGCGACATCCAGTCCGGCTTTGACACCGACGTCGATGGCTTCCGCGCTGCGCTTCTTGATGAGGTCGAGGTCCCAATCCTCGGCAAGCGCCCGGATCGGGCTGGACCCGACGAAGGCATACACGTCGATGGGGATGCCCGCGCGTTGCGACAGCTCGATCATGGGCGTGATGTCGCTGGCCACGGTGCGGCCGGCGCACGACACCTTGATCTTCAGCCCGGAGGACGTGATCTCCTGGCACATGCGCAGGCAGTCATCGAACGCGCGCTTGGAGCTGCCCGGCAGCCCGATGTCGGCCTCGTCGATGCCGATCTTGTCCATCAGGTGCAGGAGCCTGAGCTTGGACTCGATCTTCGGATCGGTGACCGACGGATTCTGCAGGCCGTCCCTGAGCGTCTCGTCGAGGAATTCGACTGTCCTGGGGATGATGCGCCCTTTGCGGGCGACCTCGTTCCAGTCGTAGATGAGCTCCCCCTCGGAGTTCTTGGCGGCGGAAAACGGCATGCTGGGAGTATACGGCACGGCCCGCAGTCCCGCGCCCCGGGTTTGTCATGCCGCAGTGCGTCGCGGCGGTCGTGATGCTCGGCCGGCGCCGGTGATGGCGGCTTCGACGCCGGTCGCGTACGCTTGCAGCATGGCTTGTCGACGCTTGCACTCCAGCATCACCCTTCTGTTTGTCCTGGCGGCCTGCACGGGCGCCTGCACCTCGAACACCTTCATTTCCGGTAGTACGGGCGGCAGCGGCGGCTCGAGCGGTAGCAGCACGGGCGGCGCGAGCGGCAGCGGCGGCTCGGCCGGCAGCAGCACGGGCGGCGCGAGTGGCAGCGGCGGCTCGGCCGGCAGCAGCACGGGCGGCGCGAGTGGCAGCGGCGGCTCGGCCGGCAGCGGCACGGGCGGTGCGAGTGGCAGCGGCGGCTCGGCCGGCAGCGGCACGGGCGGTGCGGGCGGCAGCGGTGGAGCGGGCGGAGCGAAAGTCGACTGTAGCAAGCAGCCGATCGTGTTCCCCGACTTCGTGCGCGCGTGCAGCGGCGGCTCGACGTCGTGTGCGATCGTGACCCACCAGACCGACTGCTGCGGCACCATGGTCGCCACCGGCATCAACCACTCGCAGAAGACCGCCTACGAGGCGGCCGAGAAGATCTGCGAAAGCCAGTATCCAGGGTGCGGCTGCGCGCCACAGGGGATGAAGACGGACTCGGGCGACACGGTCACCGACATCAAGCAGGTGCAGGTCGCCTGCAAGAACAACGTCTGCACGACGTACGTGCCCTGAACGGGCATACTGGCGATAGACGGCTATACTGCCGCCTCGCATGGTCTCGGCAGAGCTCGCCAGTGTGATCCGCCGCCGCCTCGCCGACGAGGTGGGGCGGATGGATCGGGACGCGCCGAGGCGGGTCGCGCTCTGCTACCCGTCGCCGTACGCGGTCGGCATGAGCTCGCTCGGCTACCAGCGCATCTACCGGGCCATCCAGGAAACGGCGGGCTACTCGTGCGAGCGCGTCTTCCTCGAGGACGCGGGCGATCGGCCCGGGGCCACGCTGGAGCGTCCGGTCAGCTACGAGAACCTGCGTCCGCTCGATGACTTCGACGTGATCGCGTTCAGCGTCGCCTACGAAATCGAGATTGCCGGCTTGGTTCGCATGTTCGATGCCGCCGGTATTCCGCCCGAGCGTGAGCAGCGCAGGGACCAGCCGCTGGTTCTGATGGGCGGTCCGCTCACGAACTCCAACCCACTGCCGCTGTCGGCGTTTGCCGACGCCATCGTGATGGGCGAAGGCGAAGAGGTCGTGGGCTGGGCGCTCGAGACGACCGCCGAGGCGCCGGGCCGCGACGAAGCCCTCTCGCGCCTCGCGCGCCACCCACACATCTACGTGCCTGCGGTGCACGGCGCGGCGCTCCCGCCGATTGGCGCGGCCGACAACGCGCTGCTCCCAGCCCACAGCACCATCATTACGCCGCACACCGAGCTCAGCGGTATGTTCCTGACGGAAGTCGAGCGCGGCTGCTCCCGCGGCTGCACGTACTGCGTGATGCGCCGCTCCACGAACGGCGGCATGCGCATCGTGCCGAAAGATGTCGTGCTGGAGACGATCCCCGCCAACGTCCGCCGGGTCGGTCTGGTCGGCGCCGCCGTCAGCGACCACCCGAAGATCGTCGAGATCGTCAACGCGCTGGCCGACCGCGGCGCGGAGGTCGGGCTCTCGAGCCTCAGGCCCGACAAGCTCAGGGACGACTTCATCGCGGCGCTCAAGCGCGTCGGCTACCGCACGCTCACCACGGCGCTCGACGGCCCGAGCGAGCGCATGCGTGGCATCATCGAACGGCGCGGGCGCGAGCCGCACTTCGTCGCAGCGGCCGAGCGCGCGAAGAAGCACGGCATGGATCGTCTGAAGCTCTATCTGATGATCGGTTTGCCCGGCGAGACGGACGAGGACATCGACGAGTGCGCGCGCTTCGTCGGCGAGCTGTCTCGCATCGTGCCTATCGCTCTCGGCATCTCTCCCTTCTGCTCCAAGCGCAACACGCCGCTCGACAACATGCCTTATGCGGGCGTCGCCCGCGTCCAGAAGCGGCTGGAGCGGCTCCGGCGCGGGCTCCAGGGCCGCGCGGACGTGCGCGCGACGAGCGCCAAGTGGACCTGGATCGAGTATGTGCTCGCGCAGGGCGGCGAAGCGGAGGGCCGTGCCGTTGCCGAGGCCGTGCGCGCTGGCGGTCGCTACGCCGACTTCAAGCGCGCCTTCGGCAAGCTCGGGCACAAGCCCGACGGCGCGGGCTATCTCGATGTCGAGGCGCCGATAGCGCCGGAACGGCTGAAGCGCCGCCGCCCGTCCGCGGCTATAGTGCCGTGATGGGCAGGGGATACGCCGCCGCGGCGATGCTCGCGCTTTTCACCTGGGGGTGCAGCCCCGCCGCGCAGAACGCGCGCGGCAGGACGGTGCTCGAGTCCCGCGCGGCGTTCGACCTCGAATGCCCGCGCGGCTCGCTGGTGATCGCGCCGCTCTCACGAAACGGTCATGGGACGATCACGAGCTACGGCGTCGAGGGCTGCGGCCGTCGCGCGACCTACGTCCAGCTCTCCGATTCCACATGGCTGATGAATCCGCCGGCAGGCGCGCCAGCGCCGGGGATGGTCCCGCGCCGTCCGATGCGCGTCCCGGCAGAGCGCCGCCCAGAGCCGGTGCCGCTGCCGCCAACGGCCGCGCCGCACCCTGAACCTGCGCCGCCGCCGAGCGGCAGCGCGGAGCGGAGCCCGGAGCGACCGCCGAGCTCGCTCCAGCCGGGTGAGCGCGCGCCGCGGCTGCCGGACCTGCCAGGCCAGGGCGAACGGCCGTCGCCGCTCGACCAGCGGCGGTGACGCCGGCATGTCCTGCCCCGTCCCCCATCCCACCGCCGCGAACGTCTACGAAGGTTTCGACCCGCGGCTCGAGGTGATCGCGAGCGAGTCGTCGGATTGCTTCCTGCACTGCACGGGTTGCGACACGTGGTTCTGGATGGTCCTGGACGATGGCAGGTTCCAGTACTGGAACCTGTGGGAGCTCGACAGGACGCTGGCCGCGCGCGCCGCCCGCACGCGCGCCCCGGCCGACTTCGTGCGGCTGCTCGTGCGCCACAACCCTCCGGACGGCCTGCCCTACGGCCCGATCTGGACGGAGGCCAAGTGGCTGGTCGACCTGCTCGCGAAGCTGACGCGTGGCGGCGCGCCCTCGGAGATGATCGAGGCGCTCGAAGCCGAGTCGCCCCTGCCGCCTCGCTGGAGCCAGGCGCTCGCCTGGCTGCGCCGCAACGTGGCGGCACGTGCCCGCAGCTTCCACGCCTCGCCGTATCCGTTCTCTGCCGACGTTGCGCTGGATCTCCAGGGCGTCGACCTATGGCACGAGTCGCGCGATCACCTATGGCTGGTCAAGGGCGGTGCGTCCCCGATGCTGTACCAGGTGAGCGTCGAGCGGGTGGTGGGGCACCCGCTCCAGGGCCAACCGGCGTACGTCGGGCGGCGCTACGACGGGGCGTGCCTGATCTCGGTCGACACGCCTGCCGGGCGCGGCCTGATGCAGATCGATCCAGATGGCGGCTTCTTCACGGCGGAAGCGAGCGCACCGCTGGTAGCGGTCGCGTCCAGCGCTCTGGGCTGGGTGCTCGTGGAGCGCGCGCCGGAAGGTCCGCGTGCCCTCGAGTTCCGATCGACGGGTCTGGCGCCGCTATCGACCCTGCTCATCGGCGAAAATCGCCGTGTCTCCTATGTCCCGACGCCGAAGCCGGTGGGCGAGGACTGGCTCGTCGCCAACGCAGCACCCGGCGGCGGCCCCGTCCGCCCGCTCGTGTTGTGGCGTCCAGGAGCCGGCGTCATCGCCCAGAGCGAACCGGGCGAGCCGCTGGTCGAATCGGTCGTCGCGGCCGACCCGCAGACGTTCGTAGTGCACTGGTCGGAGCCTCGCCCCTTCGGCACGCTGCAGATCTTCTCGCGAGACGACGCTGCGCTGGTCCCCCGCGCGCGGCTGTCGGGCGCGCGGACCTTCCGCGTCGTGGGCGATGTCGTGGTGGCCCAGGTCCCCGACGCGAAGAACGCGCTGGTGGCGTGGGATCTATCCGGTGCCGAGCGCTGGAGCTTCCCCGTAGAAACCCCCTCGGTCTGGATGGACCCGGAGGCCGATGGGCTCCGGGTGTGGATAGGCGAACGTGGCGTAATGCTCGATCCCGCGAGCGGCGAGGTCACCGTCGAGCTGGGGCTCGCCGCGAGTCCGGTGCCCTCCGACCGGCACGGCACGCGTTACGCGGTCACCGATCATCATTCCGTGTTGGTGGTGTCGCCGGACGGTCGGCAGCGTGAGGTGTTCCTCGACGGTCGCTACGAGGTGCAGACGACGCTCGGCGATGCGGCAGTGCTTTCCAGTCAGGAACCGCTTTTGCCAGACGAAAAGGCGCCGCCGCGCGGCCGCTGTGTGGTTGTGGGGGGTGAAGGACGCGTTCGCGGTGCCTTCGACGCGCCGGGCGCGCGCTGGTCCGTGATAGGCACGCACGCCGGACCGTACGTGATCGAGCCTGGACGGCTTCGCATCGGCGCCTTCTGGGCGGCGTAGCGGCTGGCACCGCGCGCCATGCGAAACGTGCGAGGGCCGTGAGCCGCGCGACCGTGGCATGCTCCCGGCGATGCCGCGAAAGCGACGCAAGCGCTCGCGTGGGGAGCCGGAGGCGCCCGCTCGCCCTGGTGCGGTGGACTCGCGCGCCGGGCATCTCTTCAAGCGCTGGTGGTGGCTGCTGGCGCCGATCGTCGCGCTGCTCGCGTTCCGTGACGTTGCGCACTTCGGATTTGTCGGCGACGCGCGTTTCCTGATCGCGGACAACCGCTTCGCGCATTCCCTCGGCTACTGGAAGGCCACGCTCCTGCACGACTACTTCTGGTCGTCGTCGGGCAACATCATTCCGTACTGGCGGCCACTGACGAAGCTGTCCTGGCTCGTCGAGTGGCAGCTGTTCCACGACTGGGCCGGTGGCTACGCGCTGGTGAACCTCGCGTGGTTCGCGTTCGGCGTGGCGGGCGTCGGCGCGCTCGCGCGGCGCCTGGGGCTGTCGCGTGTCGCGGCGCTCGTGGCGGCGCTGCTCTATGCCGTGAGCCCGGTGATGGTCGCGCCGGTCAGCATGATCATGGCGCGCTCCGACGTGGTCGTCGCGGCGTGCATGACCTGGTCGGTGGTGGCGTGGCTCGCCTGGCGCGAGGGCGGGTCGCGTCACCGCGCGTGGGCCGCGCTGCACGTCGTGGCGACGCTGTTCGCTCTGGGCAGCAAGGAAAGCGCGATCACGCTGCCGCTCGTCCTTGCCGCCTGGAGCGTCCTCGAGGGCGATCTGGCCGCGGACAAGCGCCGCCGGTTGTGGACCGTCGCGCCCGCGCTGGCGTTGGGCGTCATCTACTTCATCGTGCGGCGCGCGTTGCTGGAGGGCGAAGCCAAGGGACTCGCCGGCACCACGCTCGCGCTGGACGCGGTGCGCATCTTCACCGGGCTCGGTGCCTATCTGTGGAACACGTTTCCGCTCTCCCTGTCTTCGGGCGTGCGCGACGTGTCCTTCGCCGAAGCGCGCGGGGGTCTGTCGTTGGCGCGCGCAGCTGTCGCGTGGGTCGGGCTCGTGGCAGCTCTGGTCTGGGCATTCCGGCATCGCGAGCGCAAGCTGGTTGCTCTGCTGTTCTGGGTAGTGGCGGGCGTCCTGCCGGTGCTGGTTGCGCGCGACATCAGCGTGATCAACGTCACCGGCAAGTACCCTCTGGCCGACCGTTGGCTGGCCTGCTCGCTCGGGCCAGCGCTTGTGGTCTGGGTGCTGCTGGCCAAGCGCGCGCTCGAGCGCCTGTCGTACGAGCGCGCGCCGGCGGTCGCCCTGGCGTGCGTCGGAGTCTGGGCGCTGCTTGTCCTGGTGCGCTCGCAGGCCGACCGGAAGGAGTTTGCCAGCGATCTGGCGATGCTCGAAAACGAGGATCGGGTCTTCTACGCCGCGGTGCCGGAGCGCTACCGCACCGACGAGGACCGCTGTCGATTCCGCGAGCGCAAGGTCGTCCGGGCCCTGATGAAGAAGGAGCCGGAGCGCGTTGTCGCACTGGCTCCGAAGGCCGTGGCGGTGTGCGGCGACAAGCCCGAGGTCCTGGCGAACTGGCTCGGCGCGCTGGTCGAGCTCGGACGCTTCCGCGACGGCGAGCCGCTGGCAGCCAAGCTCGCGAAGCATCCGCCGCGGGACACGCGCAGCCACGCCCAGGTCGCGCTCGACGTGGGGTTGACGTTCGCCGAGAACGGCAAGCCCCGGCGGGCCGTGCCCATGCTCGGACGCGCCGTCCAGCTCGGCGCCATCCAGTGCAGAGCCTTTGTGCCGCTGGCCGAGCGCGCGCGGCGCGCGCACCTGGCGGAGGTCGCGGCCACCTACGCCCAGGCCGCGTACGCTTGCGGCGGCGGTCGGGATGCCTCGCTGCTGCTCGCCGGCGCGACCTGGCTCGTCGCTGCCGGTGATACCGCGCGAGCGTCGCGGCTGATCGCCGCGCTGCATGATCGCGCGCTCACCCCGGATCAAGCCGCCCAGCGCGCGGCGCTCCTGCAAGCGCTCGCCGACGGCGCGGCGGACGCCGGACTAGCGCAGCCGGTGGCAGTACCGAAGTAGCGCCCCTCAGGCTTCCGCGCCGCTCGGAAGTCCTGCCAGCGGAAGCGTCAACTTGCCGGAGTTTTCCACGTTGGCATCGCCGTCCAGCGACGGATCCGCGCCCCGCGCCTCTTCGACCCCTGCCGCGCGTCTGAGCTCGAGGTCGAGCAGATGCGTCAGCCGGACATTGCCGAGCGCCGCGAACAGATTGCCGCGCACGTTCTTGTTGTCGGCGGAGAGCTCGGCGATGAGGCGCTTGATGCGCTTTCGCTGCAGGTTGTCCTGCGAGCCGCACAGATCGCAGGGGATGATGGGAAAGGCGCGCTCCTCGGCGAAGGCGGCGATCTCCGCCTCGGAGCAGTAGACGAGCGGGCGGATCACCACGTTGCGCCCGTCGTCCGAGCGCAGCCGTGGGGGCATCGACTTGATCTGGCCGGAGTAGAGCAGGTTCAGGAGCAGCGTCTCGATGAGGTCGTCCTGGTGGTGGCCGAGGGCGATCTTGGTGGCACCGAGCTCCTGCGCGACGTTGTAGAGGATGCCACGCCGCAGGCGCGAGCAGAGCGAGCAGTAGGTTTTCCCCTCGGGGATCTTCGCCTTGACGATCGAGTACGTGTCCTGCGTGACGATGCGGTACTCATGGCCGCCGGTCTCGAAATGTCGGGGCAGGACGTGCGCGGGAAAGCCGGGCTGTCCCTGATCCAGATTGACCGCCACCAGCGACAGGTCGAACGGCACCTTGTCCCGGATCCGCCCGAGCAGGTGCAGCAGCGACAGCGAATCCTTGCCGCCGCTCACGCACACCATCACGCGGTCGCCGGGCTCGATCAGCCGGAAATCGTGGCTGGCCCGGGCGACCTGGGAGAGCAGACGCTTCTCGAGTCGGGACATGGGAGGCGCCACGCTATCACGCTCCCCGCAACCGCGCCCGCCAGGGAAAGTCGTGGGCGCCGATGTTGCAGGTGCAATAGAATGTGACTATGATTGCATGTGCAATGACCGTCGACGCCGCCCCTTCGCTCGATCCCGGCCAGGTACTGGGCAAGGCGGTGCTGCGCGCCGCGACAGAGCTGGGTCTGTCGACCAGGGAGCTCGCGCGGACGATCGGTACGAGCGCGGCATCGTTGTCGCGGCTCTCGCACGGGCAGCGCGTGCTCGATCCAGCGAGCAAGGAGGGCGAGCTGGCCCTGCTTGTGGTGCGGGTGTTCCGCAGCGTCGACGCGTTGCTCGGCGGCAGCGGCGAGGCAGTGCGCGCGTGGATGCGCGCGGCGAACACGCACCTGGGCGGGGTGCCCGCCGAGCGCATGCAGAGCGTAGAGGGGCTGGTCGAGGTGGCGGGATATCTCGATGCCATGCGCGGCAAGCTGTGAGCGAAGATGGCGGCTTCGCTGTGGAATAGGTGCGACGGCGCGTCGCACCTGCGCCGGCTCGAGACGCGCCCGTGGCGGGTCGTGGAATCGCAGTCGATGGTCTCCACGCGCAAGATTGTCGACTCGGTCGAGGAACAGGAGCTTATCGAACAGATGATCGACGGCGTGAAGCCACCGCTTCCGCCCTGGCCGCGGCTCTCGCGCCTGCACTATCTCCTGTACACGCCATTCCGGCATCCGCCGCTCCGGCATGGCTCGCGCTTCGGCACGCGCTTCGAGTCGGGTATCTGGTACGGCTCGCGCCAGCTCCGGACGGCGTTTGCCGAGGTTGCGTACTATCGCCTGGTCTTCCTCGAGGGCACCGATGCGGATCTGGGTTCGATAACCGTGGTCTTGTCCGCGTTCCGGGCCCAGGTGCGCACGCGTCGGGCCGTGGATCTGACGCGCCCGCCGTTCGCGGCGCATGCGGACGCGATCCGCTCCAGAACCAGCTACCGGTCGTCCCAGGCGCTGGGGCGCGACATGCGCGCGGCGGGCGTCGAGGCGTTCGTCTACTCGTCCGCGCGCGATCCGGAGCACGGGGCAAATGTGGGGCTCCTCGTGCCCGTATTCTCCTCGGATGTGCCGACCGTCCCCGAGAGCTGGGTGTGCACGGCCGGCCGCAGCAGGGTCGAGCTGGTGAAGAAGGACGTGTTCAGGAGGCGGCAGTTCGTCTTCCAGCGCGACGCATTCGAGGTCGGCGGCCAGCTGCCCGCTCCTGCGGTGTGAGCTGCAAAGCGGTAGGGTAGCCGTTGTGCCGACGGACGGCCCCTTCCAGCGACTCCCCTTCGACGTGCTTCCGGCCGCGCCTCGCCGCTCCCACGTCTACTTCCAGACCCGGGAGCGCACTCTGGAGATGAACTCCAGGCCCTTCGGACGGCTCCGCATCCGGCTGCGCGAGCACGGGGACGGGCCGCCGTTGTTGCTCGTGCACGGGCTCATGACCAGCGGCTACTCGTTCCGCTACGTCATGGAGCCGCTCGGACGACACTTCCACCTGTATGTCCCGGATCTGCCGGGCGCTGGTCGCAGCGACAAGCCAGATGCGGAGTACAGCGGCACGGCGCTTGCGACGTGGATCGGCGAGCTCGTCGACGCACTGGATATCCGCGGCACGGCAGCGGTCGGCAACTCGCTCGGGGGCTATCTGTGCATGCGCGCGGCGCTAGCCGACGCGGGGCTGCTCGGACGGCTTGTCGATTTGCACTCGCCCGGCGTTCCCGAGGCGCGTCTCTCCCTGCTTCACGGTGCCCTGGCCGTTCCCGGCGTACAGGCTGCTCTTTCGTGGTGGGTGCGGCGCAATCCGGAGCGTTGGGCGCATGCGAACGTGCACTATTTCGACGAGACCCTGAAGTCGCGTGAGGAAGCCCGCGAGTACGGGGCCGCTCTGGCCGATCCGGCGGGCGCGCGGGCGTTCGTCCGCTATCTGGCCGACGCCCTGGCACCCGCCGAGCTCCGGGACTTCGTCCGGCAGCTCCAGGCGCTGTCGTCCGCCGGAAGGGCGTTCCCGGTACCGCTGCTCATGATCTACGCCGAAACCGATCCCATGGTGCCACCCGGGGTCGGGCGGCGTCTGCACGCACTGCTGCCCGACACGGACCTCGTGTGGCTGGGACAGAGCTCGCATTTCTGCCACGTCGACACTCCGGAGCGCGTCGTCGAGCTCATCTCGAGCTTCATTGCTTCGGGCTGAGCAAGGTGCGTTGCTTGCACAGGTCGCGGACAAGTCGCCGCATCTTGTGCAGGTCGAACGGCTTCTCGATGCGCGGGTTGGGCACCGTGGCGAGGAACTCCGCCGCGCGCGGCGTGAATGCGCCGCCGGTCATGAACACGAGCGTCTTCTCCGCGCCCGGACGTTGGGTCGAGAGCTTTCGGTACAGATCCATGCCAGACATGCCGGGCATCAGGAGGTCGCATAGGACCACGTCGAAGCCCATTTCTCCCAGGAGCAGGTCCAGCGCTTCGCGTCCGCTTGTCGACAGCTGCACGTCGTATTCGTCGCCCAGCACGCGTCCGAGCATCGAAGCGACGGGGAGCTCGTCGTCGATGACCAGCACCCGGGGGTGCCGCTCGCCGGGGATCGGTCTGGGCGGCGTGAGCGAGCGTCGCGGTTGATCGTCCTTCTTGTGATGCGCCGGCAGAACGACGCGGAACACCGTTCCGCTGCCGACGGCGCTGGCCACGTTGATCTCGCCGCCGAGTGCAGTGACGATGCTGTGACAGATAGGAAGCCCCAATCCCGTGCCGATGCCGATGGGCTTGGTCGTGAAGAACGGATCGAAGACCCGGTCGAGCAGCTCGCCCGGGATGCCTGCGCCCGTATCCCCGATTTCTGCCACGACCTTTCCCGTGTCGTCGACCCCGAGCGAGACGCGGACGGTGTGTCGGTCCTTCTCGCCCTGGGGCACCGCCTGCGCCGCGTTGATGAGCAGATTCAAGAACACCTGCTCGAGCCGGGCGGCGTTGGCGTAGACCGTTGGAACGCCGTCCTCGAACTGCTCCACCAGCCGGGCGCGAGGAGCGATCTGGCTCTGGGCTACCTTGATGGCCGAGCTGAGCACCCGGCGCAGATCCACCGCGCTGCGTTCGTCTTCCTCTTTGGTGCCGGAAAATGCCCTGAGGTCCCGCACGATGGTGCTGACCCGCTCCGCGCCGTGGCGGGCCTCGTCCAGGCGACCGATCAGATGCTGCAGGCGTTCCTCGTCGCCTTCGAAGCGCGGAAGCTCGCGGAGCAGGTACTGCAGATTCAAGAGCACGTAGGCCAGGGGGTTGTTGATCTCGTGCGCGACGCCCGCAGCGAGCGTACCAATGGCCGTGGTGCGATCCGCCTGGACCAGCTCGGTCTGGAGCTGACGGCGATTCTCGAGGTTGCGCACGAACGACAGCACCGCCGGCTCGCCGTCCCACTCGACGCGTAGGTCCACCACTTCCACCGCCACGAAATGACCGTCCCGGTGCCTGAGGCGGAGCTCTCCAGGCGGCAGTCGGTTGCCCGCCAGCGTCTCGCGGATACGCGTGTAGGCCTTGTCGACGTCGTCGTGGTGGATCCGGTCGTGGCTGGATAGCTTGGCCAGCTCGTCGAGATGGTCGTACCCCGCCAGCTTGAGCTGGGCGGGGTTGACGTAGACAAGACCCTCCATGTTGACGACCACGACCGCGTCGGGAGCAGCTTCGACCAGTTGCCTGAAGCGCTGCTCGGACTGGCGCAGCGCCTGCTCGGCTCGTCGTCGCTCGGCCGTGTCGAAGAAGAAATTGACGGTAGCTGGCTGCCCGTCGAGCGTGGTGTCGCTGGCTGTGAGGCGGACGGGTATCGCTGTGCCGTTCTTGTGGATGAGCTCCGTCTCCAGTACGCGCGGGACGTTCTCGCCGCGGCGCAGGCGGCCCCGCCAGCGCCGGATTTCCGGTACCATTTCCGGGCGGAAGTGGGAGTAGACTGGGAGCCCCAGCATCTCCTCCCGGCTGTAGCCCAGCATGCTGGCGGCGGCCTCGCTGACGAACTCGCGGTGCCCGCCCGGACCGTCGGCCACGGCGACAACCAGACCTATCCGCGCCTGGGTCGCCGCCTGGAGGAGGGCTCTGGCAACCGCCTTCAGGGGCTCTCCGCCCGGTCTGGAGCCTGTCGGCGTCATGCCACACTAGAATACTCTCGCCTCGCCCCGAGCTGGTGCTAGAAACGGGGCCGTGAAGCTGGCACAGGTCGCACAGCTGGTATTCATCGTCCTAGCGGCGTTTGCGGTCTACTCCTTTGTCTCGACCGCGCAGAGCGCCGAGCTCAGGCGTTTCTGCACGCCCTTGTGCGCGATGCAGCCGAACTACGCCGACGCCAACCGCCTCGCCCCCGACTTCGAGCTCCCGTCCATCGACGGCAAGAACGTCAAGCTCTCGGACTACCGGGGCAAGGTCGTGATCCTCAACTTCTGGACCAAGAACTGCGGGCCCTGCCTGCAGGAGATGCCGTCCCTCGCTTCCCTGGCGCAGGTGGTCAACCAGCGCAGCGACATGCGCGTCGTGACCGTGTCGACCGATTCGAGCGCTGCCGATGTGAAGGCCACGCTCAAGTCGGTCCTGGCCGGACCGCCGCCGTTCGACGTTCTCGTCGACTCCGACTCCGACGTGGTGGCCGGCAAGTTCGGGACCGATCTCTACCCGGAGACCTGGTACATCGACCCGAAGGGCGTCATCCGCGCGCGCTTCGACGGAGCACGCGACTGGAACACCGCGCTGCCGATCGACCTGGCGAAGAGCTTCGAGGTCGAGAACAGCTGCAGCACGGGGCTCATGGATCCGGAGCCGTTGCGCTTCTCCCGCGGCCGGGCCATGGGCAAGCTCGCCGGCATCTGCCAGGACGTAGGGATCGCGAACTGACGCTGCTCAGGGCGAGCACGCCTTGAAGGTCGGCAGGAGCTGGCTGTCGACGCACTTCCCGCCGTTCGTGCAAGCGTCCGGGTGGTTGCCGCAGAAGATGCGCTCGTTCGACTGGCTGCACTGGCTCTGGCACTCGACGTGGCCGTAGAAGTGGTACTGCCCGTACTGCTGGATCGTGCCGCAGCAGAACTGACCCGGGCAATCCTCGGGGCCATCGCACTTGATAGGGGCGGAAAGCGTCGGACATCCGCCGGGTGAGCAGGAGTAGCCCTGTTGCGAGGCGCAGCACGACCCGCCCTGCGACACGTCGCACGGGCTGCCGCTACAGGAAACCACACCTGCGCCGGAGGTGTTGCCGCCGCCGCTCCCGCCGTTGCCGCCGGTATTGCCGCCGCCGGTGCCGCTAGCGCCGGTGCCTCCGGTGTTGCCTCCGCCGCTGCCGGCATTGCCGCCGGTGTTGCCACCGCCGCTGCCGCCACTGCTCCCGCCCGTGCCGGTGGCTCCGGTTCCACCGGTGCTGCCGCCCGTGCCGGTGGCGCCGCTGCCGCCCGTGCCGGTGGCGCCGCTGCCGCCCGTGCCGCTGCCGCCCGTGCCGCTGCCGCCCGTGCCGGTCTTCTGGCCGCCACCACCGTTCAGCAGGTCACCATTGTTGCTGCCGCCGCAGCCGACCGTCAGGCCGAGACCAAGTGCTAGAAATGCGAGAAGCGCATGGCGGGGGTTCATCCGTGCCTCCGTGAAGCTGGCAAGTGGCGCGCTACGAGCGCGCTCGAAACCTAGCTCGTCGCGGCGCGCGCGGCCAGGGATGTCCGGGTGCTATCGGGCCCAGTTCCGGGCCTACTTCTGTCGCGAAAACGGAAGTTTCCGGTGTGGTTGGCCGCGCCGCCGTCAGAGGCTCCGGCGCCGGACCGGACGTGGTAGTCCAGTGAGCGGTGAAAACGCTGGTCTGCCGCTGCGAGGACGTGACGCTTCACGAGCTCGAGCACGCCATCGAGCTCGGGCATCGCGACATAGAGTCCATCAAGCGCTACACGGGTTTCGGCACGGGCTGGTGCCAGGGCAAGTCGTGCCTGGCTCTGTGCGCCAGACTGCTCGCGGAACGTGGCGGCGATCCCGGCAAGGGCATCACCCCTCGGCCGCCCTTTCATCCCACGCCTATCGCTGATCTGGCTGCGCTCGACCCCGACTGGGAGTAGCGCCTGCCGTCTATTCTCCCTCGTACTCGCAGCGCGCGTCGCACGTTTCGTGGACGGTGATGCGCGAGAGCTGGGGTAGCTGGGGGCGGATCTTCTCCCAGAGCCAGCGGGCGAGGTTTTCGCTGGTCGGGTTGTCGAGCCCCTCCACCTCGTTGAGGTAGCGGTGGTCGAGCGCGTCGTAGAGCGGCGCCCAGATCCCGTCGATCTCGCCGTAGTCGATGAACCAGCCGGTTTCTGGATCGACGGGTCCCGAGACGGTGAGCTCGATCTTGAAGCTGTGTCCGTGCAGTCGCTCGCACTTGTGCCCGGGAGGGACTTTCGGCAGGCGATGCGCCGCTTCAAAGCGGTATTCCTTCACCAGACGTACGTTCACGCCGACAAGCGTAGTGCAGGGCCGCTGCTTCGACCAGCGTGTGGCTCCGCGGGTCAGCTCCTGGCCGGCGCCGGAAGCAGCACGCCGGGGTTCAGCACGCCCGCCGGATCGAGCGCGCGCTTGGCAGCGCCGAGTGCGGCGGCGAAGCCTTCCGGTCGCTGGCGGTCGTACCAGGGACGGAAGTCGCGCCCGACCGCGTGGTGGTGCGTCACCGTGCCGCCGTGGTCGAGCATCGAGTCGGTGATCGCGCCCTTGATGGTGTTCCACTGCTCGAGCTCCGCCCCGCGGCGCGCCGGCGTGATCACGGTGAAATAGGGCGCTGCGCCGTCCGGGTACGCGTGCGTGATGCGGCAGGTGACGATCGACGCGCCCCCCGTCGCGTTCGCGGCCTCGCGTGCAGCCGCGCCGACGGCCGTGTACAGCTCATCGAAGCGATCCCACGTCGTCGCGGTCTCGAAGGTCTCGACGAACACGCCGAGTGCGACCAGCTCGTCGCGCAGATAGGGCGCGCGGATGAACGCCTGGCGCCAGGCTGCGCTCGCGCCTTCGCGCAGTGTGCCTTCGTCGCTCTTCACGCGGATCGCACTGTCCGGCACTTCGCCGCCGAGATCCCGCACGAGCTCCGCCGCGCGACCTATCCACGCGTCCAGCGGGTGGTCGTCGGATTCGAAACCGACGATGAGCACCGCCTGGTCCCCGCCGCCCGCTCCATTGAGCATCGCTTCGATCGGATCGAGCAGCCGGCAGTTCGCGGGATACAGCCCCGCCTGCGCGATGCGCCGGACCGCGCGCGCCCCCGCCAGGAAATCAGGGAATCCAGCGCTGAACGAGGCGCGGAAGCGGGGCCGCGTGAACACCTTCATCCAGGCCTCGGTGATCACGCCGAGGATGCCCTCGGAGCCGATGAACAGCCGATCCGGGCTCGGCCCTGCGCCGGAGCCGGGCAGCCGTCGCGACTCGACGATGCCGTGCGGCGTGACCACGCGCAGCCCCTCGACCAGCTCGTCGATGTGGGTGAAGAGCGTCGCGAAGTGTCCGCCCGAGCGCGTCGCGATCCAGCCGCCGAGCGTCGAGAACTCGAACGACTGCGGATAGTGCCTCAGGCTCAACCCCTCGGCGCGGAGCTGCTCTTCCAGCACCGGGCCCAGCGCGCCGGCCTGGATGCGTGCGGCGCGCGAGACGGGGTCGATTTCCAGCACGCGATCGAGCTTCGTCAAGTCGATAGACAGCGTGCCCTTGTAGTCGCCGCCGACTACCGGCTCCACGCCACCGCAGACGCTCGAGCCGCCGCCGAACGGGATCGCTGCGACTCGCGCATCGTTGCACCAATCGAGCAGCGCGACGATGTCCGCCTCTGTCTCCGGAAAGGCGACGAGATCGGGAGGGTTTTCGAAATCGCGCGCGAAGGCGCGCACCAGATCGCGGTACGACTTGCCGTAGCTGTGCGACGCACGATCGAACGGCGCGACGCTGGTCTTCGACGCGATCGCATCCGGCGCCTTCACGCGCGGCGCACGCAGCTCGACTTCGTCGAGGGTCGGCGCCGGACGGCGCTCGACGTGCTCCATGCCGAGCATCGGCCCGAGCGCGGCGCGCACGCCGGCGAGCTGCGCCTCGTCGGGCCCTTCGTGCTCGTAGCCCCAGCCCCAGAAGCGGCGTTTCTGCATGCGGGGAGCGTACTCCCCGACGTCAGCCGTTGCAGGAGAAGAGCGCCCAGCCGCCGCGGGTGCCCTTTCCGGCGAACACGACGGCGACGGTGCTGCCCGCGGCGGCGATGGCGAGGTGCTCGAGGTCCAAAAGGGGCTCGGCTCCGATCTGGCCGCTGAACTTCTGCACGGCTTCCAGGTTGGTCGCGGGCGTGCCGGTCGCGTTGTCCATGCGATACAGAGTCAGGCTGTTGCCGTTCACCCCCGCCGCGATCAAGCGGCTACCGAGCGCCGCAATGTCCCCGAGGGAGAAGATCGTTCCCTTGAAGGTGCCGCTGGCGACCGCCGCCTTGGAGCTGTCGGCGAACAGCCGGTACTGCATGCCGATGGCCGACGGGAGCACCACCGCCACGCGGCTTCCGAGGGCGGCGACAGCGCCCCACGGCTGGACCCCGAGCTGCTTCTGGGTGCCGGCTCCCGCATCGGCGTCGGGCGCTCCGATCTCGAGGAGTTCCGAACCCGTCGTGAGATGGCCGAGGATCCCGCGCACGCTCCCGGACGTTGCGATCGCCGCGTTGTCCGCATCCAGAGCGCCGAACAACGCGGTGACGGTGCCATCGAACTGGTCCCCCGTCAGGGTCGCGAGCTGGGCGCCGGACGCGAGCGACGTCGTCATCGGGTAGGCGAAGGCGTACCTGTCCACTCCCAGGGGCGCGAGCGCATGCGGCCCGACCGTGATCGCGGAAGCGTCCGGGTTCCGGGCCGTCTTCGGCGAGGCCGGGCTGCCGCCGGCAGACAGCCGGAAGAACATCGCCCCGGCCCCGCCGCCCCCGCAGTTGCCCACGGCGAAAGCCGCCAGGCCGGCGGAGCCGGTCGTGTCGAAGCTCACCGCCGCCCCCCTGGATGGGGCTGGACCGGGACAGCCGGGCGCGTCGATCTGGACCACGTTGCCGATCTGTCCGCTGGCGGAGAGATTGGCCAGGGCGTTGTCGTAGAGAGCGACGCCTGGCTCGATCTCGACGTACGCGATGGTGAAGCCCTTCGCCGAAGCCGCGACGGCGACGCTGTCCACCGTCCGCTGAGCTCGACGCGGCAGTGCACCCGAGGCGACCAACGACAGATCGCAGGGACCAGCCGGAGTCGTGCCGCCGGTCGCGCCGCTGCCACTGCCGCCGCCCGTGCTCGTTCCCCCGCTCGCCGTGGCGCCGCTTCCTCCACCGCCGCCGCCGGATCGTTCGACGACTCCACCGCACGCCCCGACCACCAGAACGAGCGTGGCGGCGAGCCCGGACCATGACTTCATGCGCATGTGGCCATTCTAGTACGGCGAAGTCACGGTCGCGTGCGCATTCGTCAGCCCGCTCTTGAAGAACCCGACGTACTGCTGCTGCGCTTCCGGGCTGAAAATGAGCTCGCCGTGCGTGGCGGGCTTTCCGCCCTCGATAAGATCGAACAGCGTGACGACGCCCGTTCCGCCGGTCGGAAGGTTCCCGGTGACAGGTGCCTTCACCGTTTTCACTCCGGAAATCGCGTGCACCGGGTGGACGAGCTCGAGGCCGAGCGCCCGGGCGAGCGCTTCACTCGAGCTGTTGGGCACGATGTTGTCGTCCTGCACTTCCTGCAGCAGCACGTCGCGCGGCTTCCAGCCGCTCACGCCGTCGAGCGGCTCGAGCGTGGCGTTCGGCGCGAAGTTGAGCGGGTCGCCCGGATCGACCAGCACCTGGCTGACGGCGAAGAAGCGGGCGACGGCACCGTAGGGCGTGCCATTCGGCACCATGCCCTTGACCACCACGTTGAACAGCCCTGAATCGCGGAGCAGCGTGGTCAAGCCGTCTCCGCCGACGTTCCACGTGGCGTCGGTGATCTCGGGTGCCAGTGCGAAGAGGGTCGCGCCCTGCACCGAGCCGAAGGAATGTCCGATGTACAGGATGTGCGATAGATCCAGATCGGGCACGCCGTCCGGCGCGGACTTTCCGTTGGCGTCGAGCGGAAGCAGGTCGAGCTGGCCGAGCGACTCGATGAAGCGCACCAGCTCCAGCTGGTCGGAGCTCATCTGGCGGAAGTTGTCGCGCGCGCGCTCGATGTCGAAGCCCTGCGTCTTCGGGTCGATGCCGAAGAAGCCGTACACGCTCGAGATCAGCGTCGACGTGGAGCCCGCTGGGGCGCGGGAGCCGTGCTCGGGCGAGTCGATCGCGAACACGGCCACGCCGCTCGCGGAAAGCGAGGCCAGCCGCTGCGCCGTGCCCCACGCACCGTCCTTGTCGCCGCCCAGGCCGTGCTGGAAGATCACGACCGGGCGCTTGCCGCCCTTCGTCGAGTCGGAAAAGTCGAGGAAGGTCTCGAGCTCTGCCGTGCTCTGTGCGACGGGCGCGCCGCCCTTGCCGGTCTGCCACTTGCCGTCGTCGAAAGCGAGCGGCTGCCCCGCTGGGCGGGCTTTCCGGAATTCGGGCGCGGCGAAGGTGGCGCGGAAGCGCACCTCGGTCTTGTCCGTCTTCACCAGCGACCACGGGTCGCCCTGCGCCGGCGGAGGAGCAGCGCGCGCGGCCTTGGCCATCGCAATGATGCCGTCTTTCACCGTTGCGGTCGTGAACACGGTTGCGCACACCACGTCGCCGCGGGCGACGCCCACGCTGTTCTCGATCACGTCGAGCGCGTCGGAGATCTCCTTGCCATACGCGTCCCCGGACTTTCCGTGGATGAGCGCGTCCATGTCCTTCGATCGACCGACAGGCGTGCCGTTCTTGGCGTGGAGCTTCTTCGTCGCCACGAACGCGTAGCGGGTGCCGGGCGTTAGCGGGACGGCCGGCTGTGCGATGAGCGTGAACTCGTCGGTAGTGTAGAAATCGTCCTTGGCCTGCTCCCACCACGTCGGGATGAGCCCGACGGGTTTGCCCTGGTCTTTCGACTCCGGGTCCACGTTCACCAGGAGCAGAGGCGAGTCCGGTTTCTTGTAGTCGTTGGCGTCCAGCACCGCGCCCGTCACCGGCGGGTTAGCGTCGGGCAGATCCACGAGGCCGGTGGGATCGATGGGCGACGTGAATTCCATCAGGACCCCGCCCGTCGTGGAAAAGCCGTCCATCGCGTCGAGCTCCTTGGCCGTGTCCGGATAGGCGGCCACGAGCTGGTCGGCGGTCTTGGCCGACGTGATGTCGACGCGGAGCCCCGTGGGGGTCGACGGGTCGGGCACCGTGTAGCGATCCGACGGATACGGCGTCAGGTCCGACTGCGCGGCGGGGCCGTACTTCGCTATCGAGCTCGGCGCCTTCGAGCCGGAATCGGCGCCGGAGCATCCGCACAAGAGCGCCAGCGCGAGCGGCGGGGCAAGCAGCAGGGAATTGCGGAAAGCCATTACCCCAGGGTAGCCCAACCGGTCGGCCGGGCAAACCCCGGTAGGCCACTGAAGTCCGGGCACCGCGCGCGCCGATGCGGCTGGCTACCTTTCTTCGAGCAGCTTCCTCAGCGCCGCGGTCAGCGCGTCGATGGTGAACGGCTTCTGCAGGAAGCTCGCCCTGGAGAGCTCGGCGCTGTCGAGAGCGGCGTCAGGGTAGCCGGATACGAACAGGATGCTGCTCTCCGGGTGGTACTCGCGGAAGGCATGCGCGAGCTGCCGTCCATTCTGGTCGGGCAGGATCACGTCCGTGATGAGCGCGTCGATGTTTTCCTTGCGAGCAGACGCCAGCTCCAGTGCTTCTTTCGCGCCGCTTGCTGCAAGCACGGTGTAGCCGCGACTTCCAAGGCCGCCCACCACGGTCCTCTGGACCAGCGGCTCGTCCTCCACCACCAGCACCGTTTCGACCCCCCGGCGCGTGAGCGGCGTGGTGCGCGCGGAGGGTGCGCTCGCGCTCTCCTCGAGGCGTGGCAGGTAGATCTCGAAGCGGGTTCCCTTGCCAAGGGTGCTGCTCGCGCTGATGTCGCCGGACAACTGCTTGATGAGGCCATACGCGCTCGCCAGCCCGAGGCCGGTGCCCAGCTCCTTCGTGGTGAAGAACGGCTCGAACACGTGCGCCAGCGTTTCCTTGTCCATGCCGACGCCCGTGTCGGTGACGGTTATTCTGACGTAGTCGCCCGGCGGCAGGCCGCCGGGGGCCGCCGCCTGCTTCCCGTCCAGTGCGAGGGGCGCGGCTTCGATGCATAGCGTGCCTCTATCCGGCATCGCGTCCCGCGCATTGACTGCCAGGTTGATCAGGACCTGCTCCAGCTGCCCGCGGTCGGCCTTGACCGGCAGAGGCTGCTCCGTTGTTGCGCAGACGAGCTCGACCTGTTCGCCCAGCAGGCGCCCGAGCAATTGCTCCACGTCGGCGACGAGAGCGTTCACGTCGACGATCTGCAGCTGGATGACCTGCTTCCGTGCGAACGAGAGCAGCTGCCGCGTGAGCTCGCCGGCCCGCCCCGCGGCCCTCTCGATCTGCTCGAGGTGTCGCCCCGGGCCGCTGTCGGGATCCACCTTGCGCTGCGCGAGCTCGGCCGAGCTGAGGATGACGGTGAGCAGGTTGTTGAAGTCGTGGGCGACTCCGCCGGCGAGCCGCCCGATGCTCTCCATCCGCTGCGCCTGCAGGAGATCAGCCTCCAGGCGGCGTAGCAGCGACACATCCATGAGCGTGCCCACCATGCGGCCGTGGCGTCCCTGCTCATCGTCCAGCACGCGCCCCTGGCTGTGCACCCAGCGCATCTCACCGTCCGGACGCACGATCCGGTATTCGAATGCGAACTCGTCGCCCTCCGGTCGCTTCAGGGCTTCCTCGACCGTCTTGTGCACGCGGTCGCGATCATCGGGGTGGATGAGTTGCACGAACAGCTCGTAGCCGCTCTCCGTCTCGTCGAGTCGAGCGCCGAGGACCTCGTCCAGCTCCCTGGACCAGGTCACCTTGTCCTCGTGGACGAGCCACTCCCAGGTGCCCATGCGCGCCGCCGAGAGCGCCAGACGCAGCCGCTCTTCGCTGTCGCGCAGCGCCTGCACGGCACGGCGTTCCTCGCTCACGTCGCGCACGATAGCCAGCGCTCCGGTGAAGCTGCCATCCGGCGCATACACCGGGCTGCTCGACATGCTGGTCACGACCAGGCTGCCGTCGCGTCGCACGAAGGTGAAGTCGTGCCGTTCGGTCACGCCCCGCGAGCGGCGCTCCAGGTTCGATTCTGCCCGGAGCTGTGCCTCCTCTTCGGCGAAGTCGTACATCGTCGAGTCGAGCAGCTCTTCCAGCGTTGCGCCCAGGATCTCCGCCATGCGCTGGTTGCCGAAGGTCGTGCGGCCCTCGGCGTCGATGGCCCAGATGCCGTCGGCCGAGTGGTCCATGACGAGGTGCAGCCGCTCTTCGCTCTCGTGCAGCGCCTGCTCGGTTTCGCGCTGCGCCCGGAGCTCGTCGCGCAGCTCGGCGTTTTCCTGCCGCAGCGCGGCGAGTTGGTCTTCCACCCCTCGTATCACTCTGGTTACCTAGTATTCGGCCGTCCTGGCCGGCTGTCGAGCGCGCTCCGCGTGCGGATGACAATCGTCTGTGGGGCCGCGAAGTGGTACCACGCAGGCGATGACGGCAGCCGACGACGCGGTGCTGGTCTGGCAGCAGATCGAAGCGGAAGTCCGTTCCCGGGCGCCGGCACTAACGTCCCGCCTGCTGCCGCCCGCTTCGCCGCAGGCTCTGTCGCGCGCAGAAGCCGCGCTGGGAGTGGAGCTGCCGGACAGCGTCGTGGCCGTCTATCTGGTGCATGATGGCCTCGGCGTGCCCGCGGTGCTCGAATCGCGGACGCGCGCCTCCGCGCTGCTGCCGCTCGCGGAGATGCTCGAGCACTGGCGGAGCCTGACCGGTCTCCTCGACGAAGGGCGCTTCGACGACTGCGCAGTCGAGCAGGTGCGCGGCCCGGTCAAGGCGGACTGGTACAATCGCGGTTGGCTGCCCGTCGCCAGCGACGGCGCCGGCAACTACTTCTGCATCGATCTGGATCCGGCAGAAGGCGGCACGCCGGGACAGGTGATCGCTTTCCGTCACGACTCGCCCGAGCGCTGGGTGGAGGCGCCGGATCTTGCGACCTTTGTCGCTACGCATCTCGACGTGGAGGAGTGGGCGGAGCGCGAGGGCGCCGCGCGGAAGCGCTAGATTGACTGCGGTCAACCAGTGCCCTGACCGGCGCCGGGTGGACGCGAGCACGCCGCTGCTAGCCTCCAGGCCAAGGGAGGTACGGCATGCCGAGTGCGCACGAGGATTTCTGGAAGAGCCCGAGCTTTGCGTTCGTGGGCCATTCCGCCGTCCAACGCTTTCCCGAGCTCAGCTACAAGAAGAGCAAGAAGCTCGGCAAGAAGGTGTTCGCGATCGATCCGGGTGCGGACCGCATCCAGGGCGATCGCGCGTACCACGGCTTCGACGAGCTGCCCGAGAAGGTCGAGTCGGTGGTGCTGGAAGTGCCCCGCGCCGAGACGGCCGAGTGGGTGGAGAAAGCGGCGGATGCGGGCGTCAGGAACGTGTGGGTCCACATGCTTCGTGACACGCCCGAGGCGCTCTCGATCGCGCAGGAGCGCGGGTTGAACGTACTGACCGGCTCCTGTGCCGTGATGTATCTGGACCGGGGCCCGTCGTACCACTCGGTGCACAAGCTCATCGCGAAGCTCACCCACCGCTACTGAAAGCCCGCGGCGGCAGGCGGAGCCACGCGCTGACAGCGCGTGCGCCGTGTGCGAGCATCCTCCGCATGCCCGTACCCGCCATTGCCCTGGCTGCTGCCCTGGGTATGAACGTGCACCTCCCGCCCGCCGACACGCTGGATCTCGCCAGGGATCTCGGCAGCGAGTGGGTGCGCATCGACTTCAACTGGGACGTGGCCGAGCCGACCGAGGGAAACTACGACTGGTCAAAGCTCGACGCCGTCATCGACGCCGCCGACGCGCGCGGCCTGAGCGTATACGCGACCATCGGCTACACGCCGGCGTGGGCCTCCATCTCGAACGACCGGAACGGCGACGGCGCGAAGAACGACGTACCCGACCCGGTCAAGTACGCGCGCTTCGTCGGCGACGCCGTGAAGCGCTACTCCAGTCGCGTCGCGGCCTGGGGCACCTGGAACGAGCCGAACCTGGGCGATTTCTTCGAAGGCACGCGCGACGAGTGGATCAAGGACGCGTTCGAGCCCGCGGTCGATGCCGTCAAGAACAACTGCAGCGGTTGCCTGGTGGTCGGCCCGGAGCTCGCGACCATCGGCGGCAAGTACGAGGACTACCTGCGCGCCGCGCTGGCCTCGCGCGGAAGCAAGCTCGACGCGGTGAGCTTCCACGACTACGCATCGTTTCCAGAGGACGACCCGGCCGCGGGCAAGACGAAGGACAGCTTCTACAACAAGCTGGACAGCCATCGCGTGTTGAAGCTCGGCAACACCACCGTGTACGAGGGGCCGCTGTCCGTTCGCGAGGTGCTGCTCGACACTGGCTTTTCCAGGAAGCCCGTGTGGATGACCGAGACGGGGCAGGAGGCGGCCGTCGGCGACCCGGCAGCGCTCGACCAGCAGAAGCAGTACGTCGGCCGCGTGGTGGACGCGATGCTGTGCCGCCCGTGGTGGAAGCGCACGTTCTTCTACGAGCTCAGCGAGGAACATCCGAACGGCATGTGGCCCGACATCCACTGGGGTCTCGCGCTGCGCACCGCAGGGCCGGATGCGACGTATGCCGACAATTTCCAGAAGAAGCCGGCGTTCGATGCCCTCTTGGCGCGCATCCAGGCCTGCGCATCGAACAGCGCCACGGGCTGCATGCCCACCTGCAGCAACGGCGCGGGCGGCGCGGGCGGCGCGGGCGGCGCGGGCGGCGCGGGCGGCGCGGGCGGCGCGGGCGGCGCGGGCGGCGCGGGCGGCGCGGGCGGCGGGGCCGGAGCCGGCACCGGCGCGACGACGGATGTCAGTGCGGGATCGGGATGTGGTTGCAGGGTGGAGGGCCCGGCCCCAGATCCTCTGTACCCCGGGTTTGCGGGTGTGGTGGCTCTGCTGGCGGCGTGGACGCGGCGCCGGCGAGGAGCGCAGAGTGAATCAAGAGATCCCCGCTGATACCGGTTCGGTCGCATGGCGCGCGATCGAGAACGTCGTTCGGCGCGCTGGGCCGCGCGGTGCTGGTTCTGGACGCCTCCTATCACGTGCTCCAGGCGAGCGCGTACCTCGACGCTTTCGTGTGCGGCGGGACGTGCGCACGCATCCTCGGCCGCCCCGTCTCGGACCTGCTCGGCAGTCGTCTGTTCGTTCCCGGCGCGGCGCTGCATCGCGCGCTCAGCCAGGGGCGCCGCGCCGAGGGCCGCCGCGCCTTCATCAAGTGCCCGAATACCGGCGCGCAGCTCGTCTCGCTGACGGTGGCGCCGCTGCCCGGCGAACAGGCGCGCGCACTGCACGAGCAGGCGCGCTTTCTGGTGGTGATCCGTCCGGCCGACGCGCTCGGCATGCCCGAGGAAGTCGACGACGCGCTGATCGCGCGATCGCCGGGAATGCTGCAGATCGTCGCGCTCATCGAGGCGCTCAGCGAGTCGGAGGCGACGGTGCTGATCACCGGCGAGAGCGGCGCCGGCAAGGAAGTGGTTGCGCGCGCGGTGCATGCGCACTCGCCGCGCGCTGCCGGGCCGTTCGTGGCCGTCAACACCGGCGCCATCCCCGGCCCGCTGCTGGAGAGCGAGCTGTTCGGCCACGTGCGCGGCGCGTTCAGCGGCGCGGTGCGGGACCGGCGCGGTTCGATCGATCTGGCCAGGGGCGGCACGCTGTTCCTCGACGAGATCGGCGACATGCCGCTCGATCTGCAGGTGAAGCTCCTGCGCGTGGTGCAGCAGCGCGAGTATGCAAGGCTCGGGGAGAGCATCGCGCGCCCGGTCGACGCGCGCATCATCGCGGCGACGCACGTCGATCTGGAGCGTGCCGTGCAGGAGCGACGCTTCCGCGAAGACCTGTACTACCGCCTGCGCGTCGTGCCGATCGCGATTCCGCCGCTGCGCGAGAGGCCGGAGGAGATCGGCCCCCTCGCGCGGCACCTGCTCGCGCGGGTCACCCAGCGCGCGGGGCGCGCGCTTGTGCTCTCGCCCGACGCGCTCGACGTGATGGTGCGCTACCCCTGGCCGGGGAACGTGCGCCAGCTCGACAACGCGCTCGAGCACGCCGTCGCGCTCTGCCAGGGTCAGACGCTGCAGGTCGAGCACCTGCCGCCCGAGGTCCGCCAGAGCGTGTCCGACAACGATCTCATCTCGAGCCCGGCTGCCGCTCCGGCTCCCACGGCTGCTGCTCCCGCCGCTCCCGCCGCTCCCGCCGCTCCCGCCGCTCCGGTCCTCGCGCCCGCGGACAAGACCGAAGCGCTCCGCCAGGTGCTCAACGCCCACCACTGGAACCGCCAGGCCGCGGCAGAGGCGCTAGGCATCAGCCGCACAACCCTGTGGCGCCGCATGCGGGCGCTGGGGCTCGAGTAGCGGCCGCCCAGAGCCATGCACGCCCCGGAACCATCCGGTCGGAGTTTTCTGAAGATCGTCGCCGGGGTCGGCGTCGCGATGCTCGTCATCATCGCGCTGACGGTGCGCGTGATGCTCGGCAATCCGCAGCGACCGGTGGCCAGCGCCGACGAGCCGCCGAAGCCGCCCGACCAGTGCGTCGTCTGCCACAAGACGCGCGCCGACGACCCGGGCGGCTCCCACGCGGCGGCGCAGATCGGCTGCGCGAGCTGTCACCTCGGCAACGCGAAGGCCACGACTAGAGTCGCCGCACACTCCGGCATGGAGCCCGAGCCCGGCGCGCTGTCGACCGTGGACCGGACCTGCGGCAAGTGCCACACGCGCGAAGCCGCGACCGTGAAGACATCGCTCATGGCAGCCGCGCGGGGCGTGGTCGCCGTCGACCGCTGGGCGTTCGGCGAGCAGAAGACACCGAACGGCGTGCAGACGATGGAAGAGGCGATCACCGCGAAAGAGCCGACGCCCGCCCAGGATCACCTCGGGCGGCTGTGTGGCGGCTGCCACATCGGCGTGCGCAAGGACAACCGCGACGACGCCGTGCAGGGCATCGGCACCGGCTGCAGCTCCTGCCACGTCGCAACGCACTCGCCCGACAACCCCCACCCGAAGATCCTGAAGAGCGTGCCCGACCGGCAGTGCCTCGGCTGCCACTCGCGCAGCGCGCGCATCAGCCTGTCGTACCAGGGGCTCGCCGAGGCGTCCGGACCCTACGCGGACAGCTGCAAGAACCCGACGAAGCTGTTCGATGGGCGCGCGGGATGTCGGCTCGACGAGGACGTCCACCACGCCGCGGGCATCGGCTGCACCGACTGTCACCTGCACACCGAGCTGATGGGCGACGGCGTCGTGCGCAAGCACGAAGCCGAGCAGGTCGAGATCGGCTGCGAGACCTGCCATGGCCCGGCCAAGGACGCGCGCTGGTCCGACGCGAAGGATCCGATCTCGAAGGACCTCCTGCGCATCCACAAGCAGAAGCGCGCGCCCAGCGAGAAGGTGCGGCTCGGCCAGCGTGGCACACCGCTGTGGAACCTGCGCCCGTCCGCGAAGGGCTGGCAGCTGTTTCCCAAGTCCGGCGGCAGACCCTGGCCCGTCAAGCCGACGCCGCGCGACGAAAACCACCGGCTTCCCGGTCACGAGCGGCTGACCTGCACGTCCTGCCACGCGGCGTGGATGCCGAGTTGCCCTACCTGCCACACGCGTTTCGATCCCGGCGCAAAGCAGTGGGACTTCGGGCGCGCCGCCGTCGCGCCCGGCAAGTGGATCGAGGAGAACGACGGTATGGGCTACGGCGTGCCCGGGCTTGCCGTGCGCGCCGACGGACTCATCGCGCCCGCCGCACCGGGGATGATCGCAGAGCTCGACGCGCGCGCTGCGGGAGGAACCTCGCGCGACCTGCGGTTGCTCTCGAGCTACGACCCGCACACCACGGGGAAGAAGGCGCGCGACTGCGCCTCGTGCCACGACTCGGCGCGCGCGCTGGGGCTCGGCACGGGCGCGCTCGACCTCGGCGCGGCGGGGCCCCGCTTCCACCCGGCGCATCCCGATCCGCGCGACCCGCGCTACGCCGCCGATGGCTGGACGCGGCTCTTTCCGGACAAGCCGGCAGAAGCCACCCGCGTCGGCGCCCGTGGGCTCGACGCGAGCGAGCAGCGGAGGGTGCTGCGGGTCGGCGCGTGCCTGCCCTGCCACGCGCGGGCCGCGGACCCGATCTGGCGGGATTTCCAGGCTTCCATCACGCGCTTGGCTGCCGGTGGGACAACCTGCAAGGGCCACGCATGGGCCTGGGTGAAACGGCGCGTTCCAGGTCCGCGACACCGCGTTCCAGTACATGAACCGAATTGATTCAAATATGAAACGTAGCGTTTCGGTCACCCAGCTGGTTCTGGGACAGATAAGTCTAATATATTGATATAATTGGTGTTTCTAGACTGGCCCGGGCCTTGCTGTGGCTCCAGGTGGAACGCGCTTCCGCGCTGCCTGGAGGCCCACGATGCGAGTCAACCGGCGCACCTTCATCAAGATCGGCGGAGTCGCCGCGGGCGCGGCGGCCGTCGGCATTCCCCTCGTTGCCCAGCATGCCGCCGGCCACCGCGAGCTCGCGCTCGACCCTGGCACCGACGGCGACGAGATCGTCCCGACCTTCTGCGAGATGTGCTTCTGGAAGTGCGGCGTGCTCGCGCACGTGCGGCAGGGACGCGTCACCAAGATCGTCGGCAACCCCGAGCACCCGCTCTCGCGCGGGCACCTGTGTCCTCGCGGCACGGGCGGGACGGGGCTGCTCTACGACCCCGACCGGTTGAAGAAGCCGCTCATCCGGCGAAGCAAGCGCGGCGAGCAGGTCTTCGAGGAGGTGAGCTGGGACGAAGCGCTCGACCACGTCGCCAAGCAGCTCACCCGCATCAAGAACAAGTACGGTCCCGAGGCGCTCGCCGTCTTCACGCACGGCTTCGGTGGCTCGTGGTTCAACAAGCTGGCCGCCGCCTACGGCACGCGCAACACGGGCGCGCCGGGCTACGCGCAGTGCCGCGGCTCGCGCGACGTGGCGTGGGAGCTCACCTATGGCTGCCCCGTCGGCTCTCCCGAGGCTACCGACATCGAGAACGCGCGCGTGCTCACGCTCATCGGCAGCCACCTGGGCGAGAACATGCACAACACCCAGGTGCAGGAGCTCGCGCGCGCTATCGACAAGGGTGCGGAGCTGGTCGTCGTCGACCCGCGCTTCAGCGTGGCGGCGGGAAAGGCGCGCTACTGGCTGCCGATCAAGCCGGGTACCGACATCGCGCTGCTGCTCGCGTGGATGCACGTGATCGTGGGCGAGAAGCTGTACGACCGCGACTACGTCGACAAGTACAGCGTCGGCCTCGACAAGCTCGCCGAGCACCTCCTGGACAAGACGCCCGAGTGGGCCGCGGTCGAGACGGGCATCGAGGCAGGGACGATTGTGGAGACGGCGCGTTTCATCGCGGGCGCGCGGCCCGCGTCGCTGGTCCACCCCGGACGCCGCGCCGCGTGGTACGGCAACGACACGCAGCGTGGCCGCGCCATTGCGATCCTCGACGCGTTGCTCGGAGCGTGGGGCCGCAAGGGCGGCTTCTACCTGCCGGCGCCAATGAGCGTGCCTGCCTACCCGGGCATTCCGAAGCCGACGTACAAGCCGAAGGACCCCGTCGACATGCCGCTCGGGAAGGTGTTCCCGTTCGCGGACGAGGGGCTCGCCCACGGTCTGCGCGACGCCAGCCTGCCCGGTGCGAAGGTTGCCTATCCGCTCAAGGCCTGGTTCGTCTACGGCACCAACCTGCCGATGGCGCTGCCCGAGCCGAAGAAGACAATCGAGGCGCTGAAGGCGCTCGACTTCGTGGTGTCCGTGGATGTGTTGCCAACGGAGATCACCGGCTGGGCCGACGTGGTGCTGCCCGAAGCAACGTACCTCGAGCGCTTCGACGATCTGCACGTGGCGCCCTTCAAGCCGAGCTACACGGCGCTCCGGCAGCCGGTGATCGAGCCCATGTACGACTCGAAGCCAGGCTGGTGGATTGCCAGGGAGCTCGCCAAGCGTCTCGGCCTGGGTGACTACTTCCCGTTCGAGCGCGTCGAGGACTACCTGCAGAAGCGCCTGTCACTGATGGGCTCGTCGCTCGACGACATCCGGGTGAAGGGTGTGCTCACGGCGCCGAAGCAGCCCATCTACATCGAGGAAGGTGTGGTGCCGGACATTGCGACGCCGTCGAAGAAGATCGAGCTCTTCTCGCAGCAGCTCGCCGACGCTGGGCTCGACCCTCTGCCGAACTACACGCGGCCCGACGCGGGGCCGCCCGGGAGCTTCCGGCTCCTGACCGGGCGCACGCCCACGCAGACGTTCAGCCGCACCACGAACAACCGCTTCCTGGCGCGGGTCTACGACACGAACGACGTGTGGGTGAACGCAGGCCGGGCGCGCGAGCTCGGTCTCTCGAACGGCGACATGGTCGTGCTCGTGAACCAGGACGGGGCGCGCACCGCGCCGCTGCCGCTCCGGGCCACCGAGCGCATCCGGCCCGACTGCGTGTTCATGGTGCACGGCTACGGCCACACGTCGAAGGGGCTGAAGTTCGCGCGCGGGCGCGGCGCGTGTGACACCGACGTGTGCACGAAGACCAAAATCGATCCCGTGATGGGCGGAACCGCGGTCAACGTGAACTTCGTCCGGATCGAAAGGGTATCGGCATGACCAAGCGCTACGCGATGGTGGTCGACACCAAGAAGTGCGTGGGCTGCAAGGCCTGTGCACTTGCCTGTGCAGCCGAGAACAACGTGCCGCAGGGCTTCACGAGGAGCTGGGTCGTTGAAGAGACCCGCGGCGTGTTTCCCGAGCTGAGGCAGCAGTTCCTTTCGGAGCGCTGCAACCAGTGCACGGACGCCGCCTGCGTCGAGGTCTGCCCGACCGGTGCAAGCCACTTCGCCGAAGGCGGCGTGGTGCTTGTCGACCACAACAAGTGCACCGGCTGCAAGGCCTGCATTGCTTCCTGCCCGTACGACGCGCGCTACGTGCACCCGGCCGGCTACGTCGACAAGTGCACGTTCTGTCTGCACCGCGTGCAGGCGGGCAAGGAGCCGGCCTGTGTCGAGGTGTGCCCCACCCGGAGCCTGCACTTCGGCGACCGGAACGACCCGGAGAGCGAGGTTTCGGTTCTCCTGCGCACGCGCAAGTCGAAGGTGCTGCACCCCGAAGCGGGCACCGAGCCCAACGTCTTCTTCCTCGAGTGAGAAAATGCGATGAACCCCGTCTACACCGAAGTCCTCAGTACCCGTCACAACCACCTGGTCGACCCCGGGCTGCACATCTGGGGCTGGGAAATCCCGGTCTATCTGTTCCTGGGCGGAGTCGTCGCCGGTGTGATGGTGCTGCTCGCGCTGCTCGAGCTCCGGCGACGCAGGCGCCCGGTTTCGCCGGCAGCCCAGTGGATGCCCTTCGTGGCCATTGCGCTGCTTTCGCTAGGCATGGGCGCGCTGTTTCTCGATCTCGACTTCAAGGCGCACGTCTATCGCTTCTACGCCGCGTTCGAGCCGACCTCGCCGATGAGCTGGGGCGCGTGGATCCTGATCGCGGTCTACCCGGTGCTGGTGCTGCTCGGGCTGGGCGCGCTGGACGACTCGACGCGGCAGTGGCTCGGCAAGTGGCGGCCGCTCAAGCCCGTTTCGCGGCCGCTGGCCTGGGCTTTCCGCCTGGCCGACGGCACGCGGCGCGGCATGGTGTGGGCTTCGCTCGCGCTCGGCGTCGGGCTCGGCGCGTACACCGGGCTGCTGCTCGGCACGATGGTGGCGCGGCTCGGCTGGAACAGCGGCGTGATGGGTCCGCTGTTCCTCACCTCGGGCGTCTCGACAGGTGCCGCGCTGATGATGCTCTTCCACCTGGAGAAGGAGGAGGAGCACCTGATGCTGCGCTGGGACACGGTGGCCATCACGGTCGAGCTCCTGCTGCTCGCCGCGCTGTTGGTGTCGTTCTCCACCGGCGGTGCGACCGGGGAAATTGCCGCGCACAACTTGATGGGCGGGCGCTTCACACCCTGGTTCTGGTCACTGGTGGTGGTCGGCGGGCTGATCGTGCCGCTCACGATGAATCTGCTGGAAGTGCGCGGTCGCGCGCGGGCGAGCGTGGTCGCCCCCATCCTGGTGCTGGTCGGTGGCCTGGCGCTGCGCGCTGTGCTGGTCGCATCCGGGCAGGCCACCGCGTTCCACATGCTCGGCGGTTGAAAGGAAGCGCCATGGAAGACACGGCAAAGCCTCTCGAGGCCACGACACACAGACCGGACGCGGACGACACCTCGCGCGCGGACTGGAACCCGTACGTCGCTGGTATCGCGCTCGGGCTCGTGCTGCTCGCCTCGTACGTACTGATGGGCTTCGGGCTGGGTGCGTCGTCCGCGGCGGCGCGGGTCGGCTACGCCGCCGCTCACGCCGTCGCGCCTGCCGCGATCGACCACAACGCGTACATGGCGCCGTACGTGGCCGGCAACCCGTTCGAGGACTGGATGGTGTTCGAGGTCATCGGCGTGCTGCTCGGCGGCATCCTGGCGGCCTACTCGGGCGGACGGCTGATGCGCCGGCCCACGCTGCTCAAGGGACCGCGCGCGAGCGTGGGGTATCGCATCGCGTTCGCCCTGGGCGGCGGCGCGCTGATGGGCTTCGCTGCCCGGCTCGCCCGCGGCTGCACTTCGGGCCAGGCGCTCACCGGCGGCGCGGTGCTGTCGGTCGGCTCGTGGGTGTTCATGTTCGCCGTGTTCGCCGGCGGCTACATGCTGGCGCCCTTCATCAGGAGGATGTGGCGATGACCGCTCCGTTCATGCCCGGAGTTCTGGCGGCGACCGCTCCGTTCTACCAGCTCGACGCCTTCGGCTATCCGGTGGCGATGGCGCTGGCCACGCTGCTCGGCATCGGCTTCGGCTACACGCTCGAGCGCGCCGGTTTCAGCCGCTCTCCGGTGTTGGCCGCGGAGTTCTACGGCCGCGACATGCGCGTCCTGAAAGTGATGTTCACGGCTATCGCGACGACGGCGGTGGGCCTGGCGCTGCTCGGCGGCATCGGCTGGGTCGACCTCGCGGCGCTGAAGATCCCAGAGACCTGGCTGTGGCCGCAGCTGGTCGGCGGCGTGCTGCTCGGCATGGGTTTCATCATGGCGGGCTATTGCCCGGGCACGTCCTTGGTCGCCGCAGGTTCCGGCTACAGTGATGGCCTGCTCACGCTCGTGGGCGTCATCGTGGGGTCGATCGTGTTCGGCTTCGCGTATCCCTCGCTCGCCCATTTCTACGAATCGAGCGCGATGGGCGTGGCCACGCTGCCGAAGCTCACCGGCTTGCCGTGGGCGGTGCTGGCTGCGCTGATCGTGGTCGTTGCGTTGGGCTCGTTCCTGCTCGCCGAGAAGGTCGAGCGCGTCTTCGCGAAGAAGGACGCAGCCGAGCCACCTCCCGGCAATGCCCCGACGCGCAACCGCGTGCTCGGCGGACTGGCCGTTGCTGCGGGGCTTTCGCTGGTCACGCTGCTCCTGCCGGCGAAGAAGCCACCGATCGCGGCAGAGCCGCGCACGACGCCGATCACGGTGACGGAGCTGGCCAGACAGATCGCTGCGGATCGCGCGTTGCTGTACGTCGTCGACGCGCGCAGCCCGAAGGAATGCGCGGCTGCGCGCATCCCCGGCGCGATGTGCCTGACGCAGAAGGACCCGGTTGGCGCGTTCATCGGCAAATTGCCGAGCACGCGATCGCTCGTGATCTACGCGGCAGCCGATCTCCACGGGCTTCCGGCCGGTGCCAGCGGCTACAAGGGCCAGGTGCGCGTGCTCGCGGGCGGCTACGCGGCGTGGAAGGCCTCTGTGCTGGACAAGCCCGCGCCTCCGCATAGGCCGACGGCCGCTGCGGTCCAGGCCTATCGCGAGCGCGCCGCGCTGCACGCCCACTTCGCCGGGGCCAACGCGCAGGCCGCGCCGGTCGTGACCGCAGAGCCCACGGCCGTGAAACGCGCGGTGAAGAAGGGAGGGGGCTGCTAGGCGCCCGTGGTGTCACTACACTCCCCGCATGGCTTCGACCGGTAACCTGGACGGAACGTGCATCGCGCTGACGGGCGCGACTGATGGCATCGGGCTCGAGACGGCGGAGCTGCTCTCGCGCGAGGGCGCCCGGCTTGTTCTGCACGGACGCCGCGATCAGCGACTTCGCGAAGTGGCGGCCAGCGTCGGCGCCGTCGGCATGCTGCTGGCAGACTTCTCGTCGCTCGCGGAAGTGCGTAGGCTCGTTGACCGCCTGGAAAAAGAGCGGGTCGACGTGCTGGTGAACAACGCGGGCGCGGGTCCGGGGTCGGCTGACGAGCGCGAGCTCAGCCGCGACGGCCACGAGCTCAGGCTCCAGGTGAACTTCCTGGCACCGTTCGCGCTGACGGAGTGGCTGATCGCAGCAGGTAGCTGCCCTCCGGTGGTCGTCAACGTCGCGTCCATCGGCCAGGAGCCCGTCGATCTAGAAGACCTGATGCTCGAGCGCCAATACGGTGGCTGGCTGGCGTACCGGCGCAGCAAGCTGGCGCTCATCGCCTGGTCCTTCGATCTGGCCGAGCGGCATGCGGACCTGTGCGTGAACGCCCTGCACCCAGGCACGCTGCTCGACACCAAGATGGTGCGCGAGTCGGACATGCCGGTGCGTGGCCGGCCCCAGACCGGCGCGCGTGCAATCCGCCACGTGGTGCTCGAAGGGCTCGCAGGAAAGAGCGGCGGGTACTACGACGTGCAGGAATTGTCGCGCGCCAAGCCGCAGGCCTACGACCACGACTTCCGGGCTCGGCTCCGGCGGCGGGCGATCGAGCTCGTGCAGCCGCTGTCGCGAGGGCTCGTCATCCCGGCATGAGCGCTACGCGCGAGATAGGCCAGGCCTACACCTCGGTCGCCGAGCTCGGCGCGCTCACGCTGGCTCGGCGCGCGGAAATGCTGAGTGTGTTCAGCGGCGACGACCGGGTGCACCTCGATCTGGAAGGACGGTTGCACCGCGCCTGGCTCGCAGGCGATTCCTTCCAGCGCGGCATCGACGGAAGCGTGCGCCGCGTGCACGTCGAGCGCGGCCCCGGCGCGCCGCGCTGGCTCGACATCGACGTGCTCGGTCCGGACGAGGCCGAGCCGGTCCTCGAGCAGGTGATAGACGCGGTGCGCGAAGCCGCCGCGCTCGCTGCCGATCGCGATCTGCCGCCCGCCATCGCCGAGCCGCTCGAGCGTGCCGCGGCGTGGGAGCTCGCACGCTACCGCGACGAGCTGGCGCACTTCCGCCGCGTGTACCGCCCCATCCCGATCCTGCCGCCGGACCAGAACCGCGCCGTCGTCGTGCAGCTCACCGAGGGCTGTTCGTACAACCGCTGCGCGTTCTGTCACCTGTATCACGACGTGCGCTTCCGTCTGCGCACACCGGAGGAGCTAGGCGCACATGTGCGCGAGGTCCGCGAGCTGTTCGGTCGCGCGCTTCTGCTTCGGCGCGGCGTGTTCCTGGGACAGGCGAACGCCCTAGTGGTCGAGCAGAAAAAGCTGACTGCGCTCATCCGTATTGTGCGGGAAGAGCTGGGCGAGGGACCGCTGGGCGCCTTCATCGACTCGTTCACGCGGCCGAAGACGGCGGACGAGCTCGCAGAGCTGGGCGCGCTCGGTCTCGAGAGCGTTGCCCTGGGGCTCGAGAGCGGCAGCGCGGAAGTGCTCACGGGGCTCGGCAAGCCGATGGAAGTGGACGACGCGGTGAAGCTGGTCGGCAGCGTCGGCCAGGCGGGTATCCGCCGCGGCGTGATCGTGCTGGTTGGAGCGGGAGGACGGCGCCTCGCGGGCGAGCACGTCGAGCGCACAACGGCGACGATCGAAGCGATGCAGCTCGGTCCGCGCGATCGCGTGTATCTATCCCCGCTGCACGTGATCCCCGGCTCCGCCTACGAAGCGCGCCTGCGCGACGACGCCCTGGAACCGCTCTCGTCGGCGGAGCTTGCCGAACAAGGGCACGTGCTGCGCGCCCGCCTACGCAACTGCGGTGTCAGCGCGCCCATCGCCCTGTACGATATCCGCCGCTTCATCTACTGAGCCAGGACTCCCTCCTTCCCAAGCAGGTCGGAGAGGTGAGAGCATGAGGCCATGCGACGCTTGGCTAGTCTCGGGTTCCTGATGCTGGTTCCGGCCTGCAGCGGCGGCTACCACGGTCAGGCCGCGGGGGCGGGTGAAGAGATTGGAATGACCGAGCAGGCCGTGCACACGAAGTGTGGGGCGGCCTCGAACGGGCCGGTGCAGGGCGTGGACGTCTCGTACTACCAGGGCAACTTCAACTGGGCCGGGGCGGGGGTCCAGTTCGGCTATGCGCGCGTGAGCGATGGCACCGGGTTCATGGACCCGCAGTTCTCGAACAACTGGAGCAAGATGAAGGCGGCCGGCGTGCTGCGCGGCGTCTACCAGTTCTTCGAGCCAGGGCAGGGTGCGGTGGCCCAGGCGAATATCGTGGTGAACGCCGTCGGGAAGCTCGGCACGGGCGACCTGCCGGCGATGATCGACGTGGAAACGACGGGTGGACAGAGCGCTGCGACCATCACGTCGAAGATGCAGCAGTGGCTGGATGCTGTCGAACAGGGAACCGGCAAGCGCCCCATCATCTACACGGGTCCGTACTTCTGGCAGAGCAACGTGAACAGCAGCGCGTTCGCCAACTATCCGCTCTGGATCGCGCACTACGGCGTCAGCTGCCCGCTGATCCCGGACAACTGGTCGAACTGGACGGCGTGGCAGTACAGCGACGGCGGCGGAACGCTCGACCACGACGTGTTCAACGGCACGCTGGCCCAGCTCCGGAATCTCGGTGTGACCAACCAGCCGCCGCGCGGCTACCTCGACTCGGCGGACTGCAACGCGATCGCCGGCTGGGCGCAGGATCAAGACGAGCCGACCAAATCGATCGCGGTGCACGTGTATCTGAACGGGGCCGCCGGCGATCCGAACGCCCTCGGCATTCCGCTCACCGCCGATGTCAATCGCGCGGATCTGTGCAGCGCGATCGGCTCGTGCAACCATGGTTTCTCGCTCTCGACGCCGCGCGGGCTGCTCGACAACCAGCCGCACGCCGTCCACGCCTACGGCATCGATTCGGCCGGCGGCGCCAATGCGGAGCTGTCGAAGAGCCCGCTCACCTTCACCTGTCCGCCGCCCGCGGCGCCGCTCGACCCCGCGCACGGCGTGAAGCGCTGGGTCACCGGGCCGAGCGTGTTCAGCGCCTGGAAGTTCTCGTACACGTACAACGTCGCGCACTATCCGGACAGCGTGGTGAACGCGTACCCGGACGGGCCGGACTTTCCCGCGGCGCCCCAGGTCGTGCAGGCCGACGACGGGACGCCGGAGGTGTGGGTGATCGACGGCAACGTGCGGCGGCACGTGATCAATCCGGCGTCGCTGGCGGCCTGGCGCTTCGGCGCACCGACGAAGATGCCCGCCGCGCAGGTGTATGCCCATCCGCAATCGACGGACTTCCGTCCGGAGCCTTTCCTGGTGATGGGCAGCGGGCCGAAGGTGTACGTGCTGGATGATTCGCTGTCGTCCGGTGGTGCGGCGGGAGCGGGCGGCGCGGCGGGGGCGAGCAGCTCGGGCGGCGCGGGCGGCCAGATTGGAACGGGCGGCGTCGCTGCCGGCGGTACGGGCGGAGCATCCGTCGACGGCGGGACCTCCGAACGGTCGCACACGACGGGCGACAGCGGCGGTTGCGGATGCCGGCAGAGCGGCGCGCCGGCGCGGAGGGCTCCGCTGTGGCTGGGCGCGGCGGTGCTGGGCTTCGCATTTTCGCGGCGGCGACGCTCGGCCTAGGCAGGGCGGGCCACCGAGAAACCCACGCGAGCGCCGCCGCCGTCGCGGTTTTCCGCCCAGGCGCGCCCGCCGTGCGCTTCGGCGATGCGCCGCACTAGCGACAGCCCGAGCCCCAGTGACGATGCGCCGCCCCGCTCGCCGCGCACGAACGACTCGAACACGCGCGGCAGGTCCGCGTCGCTGAAACCGGGTCCCGCGTCCTCCACCTCGAAGGCGAGCTCCGCCTGTTCGTTCCGGACGCGGAGCGCGCGGGCTCCGCCCGCGTGCTTGCGCGCGTTGTCGAGCAGATTGCCGAGAGCGCGCGCGAGCAGCGTCGGATCGGCTTCGACGGGTAGCGGCCGGGCCGGCGCGTCGAGCAGCCTGTCGTCGATCCCTGCGCGCTCCAGGGCGCGCCGCGCCACGTCGCGGGCGTCGAGCGAGCGCGTCTCGATCGCCGAGAAGTCCAGACGGGCACTGGCCAGAAGCTCGCCCACCAGCGAGTCCACCACGAGCAGCTCCTGCTCCATTTCGCGGAGCATGCGCGCGTCGACGCCGCGCTCGTTGCCGAGCTCCAGCAGCACACGAAGCCGGGTTAGCGGCGAGCGGATCTCGTGCGACACGCCCGCAAGCAGCTCGCGCTGATCGGCCATCTGCTGCTCGATGCGGTCGGCCATGTCGTTGATGGCGTCGGCCAGTACCCCGACCTCGCCGTGCCGGTGTCGGCCCAGTTGCACGCGGCTGTCCAGCTTGCCGGAGCCGATGTCCTGTGCGACTCCCACGACCTGCCTCAAGGGCCACACCAGCCGCCGCGCGATGACGCCTGAAACGGCCCACAGCGCGATCCCGGCCAGAACGACGAACAGCCAGCGCGGGTGATGTTCGGCGTGCGACAGCGTCAGCAGGGCGGCGACGCTGAGGCCCGCCAGCAGGATCGCCACGCCGAACCACACGAAGATCATCCGCTGCAGATGACCGCGCATGCGCCAGTACGCGCGGCGTGTGCGCCAGTCGCCGCGGTGCGGTCCGCAGCGGTCGTCGTGGCCGTCCGCCGCGTGCTTCATGTCGCGGGCTCCCGCGAAAAGACATAGCCGACGCCGCGCACCGTTCGGATTCGGGACGGCGCGCGCGAGTCGTCGCCGAGCTTCTTCCTCAGCCGCGAGATGTGCACGTCGACAGTGCGATCGTTCACCGTGACGTCGCTGCGGCCCGCCTCGGCGAGCAGCGCGCTGCGCGGAATGACCCGGCCAGCGCGGCGCACCAGTGCGAGCAGAATGTCGAACTCGAGGCCCGTGAGCTCCACGGGCGCTCCGTCGATCTCGGCGGTGCGCGAGGCGACATCGAGAGTGACCCCGCCGGCGCCGACCCGTTCGCTGCCCGGGTCGGGGTGCGCGCGGCGCAGCACGGCGCGCAGCCGCGCCAGGAGCTCGCGCGGGCTGAAGGGCTTGGCCACGTAGTCGTCGGCGCCGAGCTCCAGGCCGACGACGCGATCCGCCTCGTCGCCGCGCGCGGTGAGCATGATGACCGGCAGCGCGCTCCTATCGCGGATACGCCGGAGCACGTCGAGGCCGTCGAGCCCCGGCATCATCACGTCGAGCAGCACCGCGTCGAACGGGCTCTCGCCGAGCAGCCTCAGGCCGTCCTGCCCGCTCGGCGCGTGGGTCAGCTCGACGCCGCTGCTCGCGAGGTAGTCCGCCAGAAGCTCGAACAGCTTCCGGTCGTCGTCGATGGCCAGCACCTTGAGCAACATGGGGCACATGGAACATGGGGCGCCGCTCCCCCGGCGGCAATCGTCGCCGGGGGAGCGGCCGCTCAGTGCTTCTTTGCCGGCGGTGCTGACTTGTCGGCGCAGGCGTGCCAGCGGGCGTGGTGTGCGTGCGCGTGCCAGCAGAGGTGGGCGAAGCCCGAGCCGAAGCCGACCAGCGTGCCCACCGACAGGAGCGCGATCAGCAGCCTGCGTCTCATGACTCGTCTCCTGGCTCTTCGGGCGTGCGGTAGGGACCGCCCCAGCGGCGGCGGCGCGATTCGATGAACTGGGCGACCTCGGCGCGCTGGCGCTCGTCGAGCGCGTCGTGGATCTCCTTCAGAGCCTCGGTGGCCGTGCTGCGGAAGGCCGCGAGCGCGGCGTCGTGCTCGGCGAACAGGGCGTCGAGCGCCGTGTCGTCGAGCGTGTCCGCACGCACGGACTCAGCCAGGCCGCCGAGTGAATCGTAAAGCTCGCTCCGGAATGCGCGCAAAGCCTCCGCGACGCGATCCACCGCGCGCCCGATGACCTTCTCCTGCCCCGGGGTGGTGTCGAGCTCCTCGAACAACCGGCGCAGGAAGAAGCGCCGCCGCGCGCGGAACCCGCCGCGTGCCCACGGAGGCGGTCCGTGATGGTGGCCTTGGTGGCGTCCCCACGAGCGTCCTCCACCGCAGGCTTCCCTGTGGCCGCCGCATCCGTGGCCGGCGTAGGCGTAGCCTCCGCAGCGGTGATGACCGCGGAGCATGTACAGGAGCCCAGCCAGGCTGGCCCCTCCGAGTAGAAAACCGAACATTTTGCGTTCTCCTTTCATGAAGGAGAAGCTGGGTCCCGGTTGTGAAGGGCGTTTCCGGAGATTGTGAAGAAGTGTGAAGCGGCGCTTGTCATCGCCGCGCCTGGGCGAGGCGCCCCGCGCGTGACGGCGCGCAGTGTTCACGACATTGGGGTGGTTTGTGATCCCTGCTCGCACCCGGGCCGTGAAGAGCGATGCTGCCGCTTCGTAGTGGAGCCGGGGAGCGCGGAGGGCCCACACGTAGACCCGCGGCGACCCCCGCATGGACACCGCGTCTCGTTCTTGGGATGCTACGGAGATGAGCTCCACATGGGTATGGTCGCGGCGGATGATCGCGGGCGCGATCGTCGCTGTGGCTGCCGGTGGCGCCTGTGGCGGCAACAGCGCCTCGACGCCGCCGAAGACGAACACGTGCGTTCCGCACACCTGCTCGGACCTAGGCGCGACGTGCGGCTCGGCACCCGACGGCTGCACCAGCGTGGTCTATTGTGGCGAATGCGGTTCGGGCCAGACCTGCGGCGGCGGCGGCAAGAACCTGTGCGGCACCGGCACGTGTACGCCCACGACCTGCGCCGATGTGGGCGCCTCGTGCGGTTTCGTGTCGGACGGCTGCAGCAAGGCGCTCGACTGTGGCGTCTGCACGCTGCCCCAGGTGTGCGGCGCCAACGGACACGCGAACACGTGCGGCGTGCCGACGAAGGGCGGCACGGGCGGCAGCGGCGGAACGGGCGCGACGGGAAGCGGCGGCAGTGGCAATACCGGCAACTCGGGCGGAACCGGCAACACCGGCAACTCGGGCGGAACAGGCAACACCGGCAACTCGGGCGGAACAGGCAACACCGGCAACTCGGGCGGAACAGGCAATACCGGCAACTCGGGCGGAACCGGCAATACCGGCAACTCGGGCGGAACCGGCGGCACCGGCAACTCGGGTGGAACCGGCGGCACCGGCAACTCGGGTGGAACCGGCGGCACCGGCGGGTCGAGCTCCCAGTGCGGCGGTCTCAACCAGAAGCCGTGCTCGGGCGATAGCTGCAACGCGCCCTATGCCAAGTGCGGCCCGTACTGCACGCCGCGCTCCGCCTGCTGCACGTCGCTGTCCTCCTGCAAAGGCACACAGCATTGCGGCGCGCACGGCGAGTGGCAATGCACGGGCGACTCCGATCCCTGCGTCTCGGGGCTGGAGGCCTGCACCACGAACGCGCTCGCCGCGGGCATGTGCTGGATCAACTGCCCGGCAGGCGAGTGCGGCAGTTTCGGGGAAGCACCGTGCTCCGGCGACCACTGCAACCAGGGCTTCGCGAAATGCGGCAGCATCTGCACGTCGCGCGACAGCTGCTGCACCCGGCGTTCGCAATGCACGAACGGGCAGCACTGCGGCGGGCACGGCGAGTGGCAGTGCACGGGTGACATCAATCCCTGCGCGCTCACCCTCGAAGGTTGTACGACCAACGCCGCCGCCGCGGGCATGTGCTGGCTCAACTGTCCGGCGGGCGAATGCGGCGGCTTCAACGAAGCGCCGTGCTCCAGTGTCGTGTGCAGCGATCCCTTCGGACGCTGCGGCACGAAGTGCGTGCCCAAGGCCGACTGCTGCACATCGCGCGCCAGTTGCCCGACGGGACAGGAATGCGGCGGGCACGGCGAGTGGCAGTGCAAGGGCGACACCAACCTGTGCGACAGCGGCTACACGGCGTGCACGACGGGAGCACAGACGGCCGGTCTGTGCTGGATCAGCTGCGGGTAGCACTGGCAAAGCGCGATCCACGCTCTGCGCTCGGCACTCGCGCTTCGCAGCCATGACGCCGCGGGCAGAGAGCGCCCGCTTGTTCGATGTCCAGCCGCGTGCTTGAATCGTTCCCGCGATGAACGGCGCTGCGGCCTGGTCCACGGCCCTGATCGGGGCGTTGGTGGTCGCGGCACTCGCCGCGCCGGGCTGCCGGTTCACGACCTCGCTCGACGGCTATGCCTCCGCAGGCGGAGGCGCGGGCGGCGGCAACCTCCAATGTGCGAACGGCGGCACGTGCAGAAGCGGCTGCCTCGACTGTGACGGCACGCCTGGCTGCGAGACGGATCCGACGAACGACCCGCACAACTGCGGCGGGTGCGGCTTCGACTGCGGCGCGGGCAGGTGCGATCACGCCGTATGCGTGCTGGCGGACGCGGACCGCCCGACGCAGCTCGTCGTCGACGCGACCAACGTCTACTTCGCCGAATTCGGCGAGGGGGGCGTCAGCGCCGGCGCCGTGATGTCCGTGCCGATCGTACCCACTGCCAGCGCGGCGGCGACACAGATTGCGGGCAACCAGTCCGAACCGGTCGCATTGGCGGAGGCCGTGACGGCTCTGTTCTGGGCGAACTTCACCAGCGGCGGCAACATCCTGACGAGCCAGAAGACCGACCAGGGCACGAGCGGCGTACAGGTCGCGGGCGCGAACAGCCCGCGCGGAGTCGCGTGCGACGACAGCAAGGTGTACTGGACCAACTCCGGAAACGGCACGATCGGCGCTCGCACGCAGGATCTGGGTACTTCGCCCGCACAGCTGGTCGCTTCCGATGGCCCCAGCAACACGCCTTGGGGAATCGCCGCGGACTTCGCCGCCGTCTACTGGACCGACAAGACCGGCGGGCGCGTGAGGAAATACGACAAGACCACCAAAGTCGTGTCGACCCTGGCGACGGGCCAGCAGAACCCGGTCGCCATCGCGGTCGAGGGCAGCAGCCTGTACTGGGCCGACGCGGGGGACTGCGCCGGCGCCAACGGTTCCATCTGGAAGATGCCGGCCAACTCCGATCCCGCCACTCCTGCTACGCAGATCGCCCAGAGCCAGGCCTGTCCTTCGGCGATCACGGCGGACGCGGACGGTGTCTACTGGACCGACTACGGCACGACCCAGAACAACAACTACCAGTCGAACGGCGGAGTGTACGCAGCCCTGGCGGGCGACCCACCCCAGCCGGTGGCCGGCGCGAACCGCCCCCAGGGCGTCGCGACGGATTCGACCGGCATCTACTGGACCGAGCAGGGGTCGAATCCGGCTGTGCCGGGCAGCGGCTCCGTGCGGAAAGCCAGCCGGGCGATTCTCCACTAGCCCCGGCTCGGGGCCTAGAAACGGCCGCAGAGGCTGGTCACCGCGCCGCCATGCACCGGCTCCACGTCGAGGCGCGGCAACCGCCCCTGCTCCGCGTCGCGCTGCGCGGAGCCCTGGTGCGAGAAGTACAGGTAGGCGGCGACGCCGAGCGACGCGACCCCGATCCCGAGCGGGATGAACGACAGGGTCCGTGTGCGGGACGCAGCGTCGACGCTGCTCTGGGCACAATGGCCCTTGCACTTGTCGAGCTCACCGACCTGGTGGTCGAACTTCACGGCCATGTAGGTGAATCCGCCCAGACCGACGAGCCCCACTCCGCCCAGCACGTAGACGGCCAGCGGCGTGCCGCTCGAGACGTGCGGCTGTTCCGGAGGCGCTTTCCTGCCGATGGGAAACGTCACGTGCAGGTGGCGATTCTGCTCCGCCTCGTGGATCACCATGCGGCGCGAGATCGGGCTCGTCCCATCCGTTTCGAATGTGAACGTGTGCACACCGGGGTCGACCGGCATTGCGTGCCCGTCGATGCGCTCGACGAACGACCGGCCGTCGAGCGTGACACGCACATCGACCAGGTCGCGTCCCCTGGCGTCACTGGCCTCGACGACGACGGTCGGGATGGCCTTCGCGGCCTCGACGCTCCACTGGACGCAGTCCTTGCGGAGCACCGTCGGGCAGGCGTCGCGGGCACACACCAGAAACTGCTTGTTCGCCTCGACCAGACGATGCTTGTTGCGCAGGCGCTGCCCCTGCACGTAGGCCTGCGAGCAGAGCTGCTTCTCGGAACGGTCACCGGCCCGCGCCGGAAGCCCCGTGCACATCAGCGCAAACGCCAACAGTCCGGCACCCGCTCCGCGCCGGAGCGCCGGGGAGCTCATGCGCGGTGCAGCGTCACAGGCACTCTGGCTTGGGGATCCTGATGCCGTGCGGATCGAGCGTGTAGGGAGGGGAGCAGTCACGGGAAGGTCTGGCGTGCTTGGGCGACCGGTAGTGGCGGTAGTGATGGACGTGTCGAGCCGGGGGAGGCGCCGAAGTCGAGGCGGCCGGGGCGGGGCTCGCCGAGACCGTGGGCGCCGTCGTCCGCGCCGATGGCGTCAGCGAGGGAGCTACCGATGGCTGCGCGGTTGCAGCGAGCACACCGACGGATGATACAGGGGCCGGGGACCGAGCGGGCGACGAACGCAACAGCCAGACAAGCCCGACGACCGCCACCACCCCCAGAAGCGCCATTACCGCGATATTCCGGGCGCGCCCGCCCCCGCGCAGACGCGGCAGAATCGACTGCGCCGTAGACAGGCTGGTCAGCGATCGCTCGGACAACTCGCCGGATCCGGGTCGCGCAGGAGCCGCCGGCGCGAGCGACGCCCGATCGACCTCGGGACGGGTCGGTGGCAGCGCGCCCTCGGCAGGCGGCGGCGCTATCGAGGGTGTGGAGGGCTGTCCGGAAACGACGCCCGGGTGCACTTCCGAGATGCTCTCGATCTCGGCGAGGCGCTCGCCGCGCCGTTTGAGGCTCTCGCCGGCGAACTGTTCGACCCAGGCTGCCACTTCGCGAGGCGAGCTGGGCGCGACGACCTCTTCCAGAGCCGACGCCATCTCGCGTGCGGTAGCGTAGCGCTGCTCCGGGTCCGCTGTGAGGCCGCGCATCACAACGCGGTCGAGCCCGGCGGGAAGCGACGGCCTATGCCGGCTCGGCGGCTCGGTCGCGCCCGCCAACACCAGTCCGAACAACGCTGCCTGGTTGTCGGCGTCGAACAGAACGTCTGCCCGTGAGCGCTTCCCACAGCACGACGCTGGCGGCGTAGATATCGGTGCGCCGGTCGACTGCTTCACCGCGCAGCTGTTCCGGCGCCATGTAGGCCAGCTTGCCCTTGAGCTGGCCGTCGCGCGTCGTCTGCAGACGCCCGGCGGCTTTCGCCACACCGAAGTCGAGAACGCGCGCCACTCCATCTGCGCCGACGATCACGTTCTGTGGCGAGACGTCGCGGTGGACGATGCCCAGCGGCTCGCCGCGTTGGCTCAGTGCCTCGTGCGCCGCGTGCAGACCGTCGAGCACACCCGCCACGATGTTGGTCACGATGGGCACGGGGACCAGCTCGCCCGTCGCGCGCGCGGCGCGCAGGAGCCGCGACAGGGATTCGCCCTGGATGAACTCCATGACGAGGAACAGCTCGCCCTGCAGCGCGACCACATCGAGCATGGGCACGACGTTCGGATGCTGGATGCGGCCTGCGACCCGGGCCTCGTCGATGAACATCGAGACGAAGTCCGGCTCCTTGGCGAACTGCGCGTGCAGGCACTTGATGGCGACCGTTCTCGAGAAGCCCACCTGCCCCTGCATCCTGCCGAAATGCACGGTGGCCATGCCGCCGGACGCAATCTCCTCGTACAGCACGTAGCGCCCAATGACGCGCTGCCCCTGCGGCATGTGCTCGGTGACAGCCATCCGGAGCATCCAGGCTAGCGCGATCGCCGGAGCTGCACACCTGCACGAGGTCGATTCCGGCCGTCGGGCCGCTCCCGGGGCGGCGATGGCGGCGGGCGCGAGAGGCGCTGCGCGGTCGCCTACTCGAACTCGAGCCGCCAGCGGATGTCGGCGCCCAGGTTGCCGAGCGACGAGCTGGAGATGTCGTTGACGTTGTCGTAGGAGCCCTCGACGCTGACGCGGGGGCTCAGCCGCCACTCCACGTTGGAGCGGACCTCGCGCGAGTCGGAAAGCCCGCTCGTGACATTGGCGCGGATGCGGTGGGCCAGGCGCTTGCCGATCGTGACCGTCGGTTCGGTGCGGCCCGTGCGTGACGAGTAGGCGCTGCCGAAGCGGAACTCGTCGATGACCGGCAGCGCCTCGGTCACCGCCTTGTCCGCCCCCGACAGCGTACCGAGCGCTTCGAGCGCCACACTCTCGCCCACGCTGGCCGACTGCGCCTGGTCGAGCTCGGCGCGGGTCAGTCCCACGGTGAGCAGCAGGAAGATGTCGTCCTGCGCCAGCTGCGGTTCGCTGGTGAGGTCGATACGCAGCTTGTCGGCGTCACCGTAGGCGTGCATCTTGATGTGCCACTGGCCGCCCCGCGCGCTCGTCTCCGTTCCGGAGCCGGCGGCGGCAGCGGTGGCGGCAGCGCCGCCCTGGGCGCCGGTCGCCGACTCGGAATAGCGGTGGTAGTCGGTCACCGCGGTCACGTCGACCTGCGGCGCGATGCGGGTCAGGTCGTCGAAGCGTACGAAGCCCTGGCGGATCTCGAACTCGTTGCGGCGCAGCCGGATGCGTCCGCCCGGTTTCAGCCGCAACGTGCCCCGCATTCCGACGCGCTGGTTGGTCCCGGCGAGCACCAGCCCGTCCTTGTCGATGGAAAGCTCGGCGTCGACCAGGTTGTTCTCGATCTTCAGCGGCCGCGGAGCCAGGAGCGTGATGTCGTAATCCACCGTGTCGTCGGCGGGGTCGTACGAATCGAACTTGGTGCGCTTGCCGCGCTGGGCGAGACGGCTGATGTCCGCCGTCATGGTGATGGGGCGCGAGTACTTGAAGGAGCGCAGCGTGACCTGTCCTGTGACGTGAGGCAGCGAGCGGTGTTCCTCCCCCTCCGCGGTGTCGGTAGGTGGTCGCCAGTTCGCGACAAGGTCGGCGTCGACCGTGGCGGCAATCCCGCTCTCGAGCGGCAGGTGGATGCGCCGGGCCGTGATCACGCCGCGCGCCGCGCCGAGCTTGAAGCCGCGCAGCGGCGCGCTGCCGCTGAGCCGCAAGGTGCCGTCGCCGATGCGTGCCTGACCGCGCGTGATCCGGAGCTCGTCGTTGTCGAGCGCCACCGCGAGCTGGATCCCGGAAACGGGGCTCGGCAATCCGCGTACCGAGACCTCGCCGTTGTCGAGCGAGAAGCCGCCCTGATAGCGGAGGGCGGACGGCGGGCCCGTCACACGGAGCTTGCCCTGGATGGTGCCGCTCGCGCGTTCCGCGCGCGGGATCAGGCTGACGAAGCCCGAGAGGTCCGCGGGTCGCAACGCCAGTGTGGCGTCGACGTTGGGCTTCTTGCCGAGGCCGCTGACCCCGCCGTGCAGGTCGAACACGCCGCGCTGTCCGCGGGGCGTATCGACGGCCAGCGCCAGTCCCGGCATCTGGACTCGCCCGCCCTCGATCTGGATAGGGCGCGCGCCCGGCTGCAGGTCGACCTTGAAGCCGCTCTGCGACAGCCACATGGAGCTCAAGCGGACGGTGGCGCGCGTCTCGGCGCTGTCGTCGAGCGGCATGTCGTCGATATGCAGCTTGCCGCTGAGTCGCCCCTTCGGCTTCGTGTCCGAAAGCGCAACGGCCGGCGAGAGCTCGGCGAGCGCGCCTACGTCGAGCTTGTTGAAGGTCACGTCCCCGCGCATCGTCTTCTTGCGCTGCCGGGTCGCGGTGACGTCGTTGAACACCACCTGACCGCCGAACAGGTCGCCGTCCACGTGGTAGACGCCGTCGGCCTTGTCCTGGTTCCACGCCGTGCGGTCGAAGGGAGCCGTGATCGGCTGTCCGCACTTGGAGTGGCCGATGATCTGGCGCTTCGGCGGCTTCGGTTCCAGGCGCACATCGAGCTCGGAAGCCGGCAGGTGCGCGCTGCCGATGCGCACCGGCGAGATCCGCACGTGCGCGTCGGCGCTCAGCGCGTCGACGGTGCCTCCGAGCTCGGCTACTGCGCTCGCATGGCCGTCGAGCGCAAGCCCCAGGCTGCCGAGCGAGTCGATGCGCGACAGCGGCAACCCGCTGCCGATCATGTGCCCGCGCACGATGCCGCCACGGTGGATGCTGAATGCACCGAGCATCGTGCCGGTGCCCTTGGTCAGCGTCATGCTCGGCACGTCCATGTCGAGCCCGAGGTAGCCCGCCTTCGCGTCGGGCCAGCGGAAGTCGAAATCGACCTTGCCCGAGTCGTAGCGCTCGTCGAATAGATCCAGCCTGTTGAAGTTGGCGTTGCCCGCCACGGTGAGGTTGCCGCCGCCGCAGGGGTCGTCCGGCCCGTGGAGCACGTAGTGTATGCGCGCCTCGAGCTTGCCCTGGCCCTTGATGTCCTTGAAGCGCGGATCGTCCTCGAACAGCCACATGGCCATGAAGTCGCGGATGTCCAGGCGCGAGCTCGAGACGTTCGCGTCGGCGACGAGCCCGTTTCGGGTATCGAAGTTCAAGCGTGCGCTCGACACGTAGAACGGGCTCTGTCCCGTTTGACCGTGCGCTTCGAGGAAGTCCACCTTGAGCGGCCGGAAGCGGATCTTGGCGCTGTCGATGTTCCCGATCGGGAAGCCGCCGAAGACGAGCCCCTTGACGGCGAGGTGGCCGGTGAGCAGCGGATTGCCCGACTGCCCCGCGAGCTTGGCGTCGATCTTCGCCTTGCCCGACATCTTGATGTTGATGAGCGGGCTCACGTCGGCAAGGTCGAGCCTCGAGCTCTTGTCGACGGTGATCAGCATCTCGTTGTGGAAGCCGATGGAGACGATCGGGGAGATCGATCAAGCTGTGCCCGAACGTGACGTGCGCGTCGTAGATCTCGAATGCGTTCGGCCGGAGGCCGACGCGCGCGTGCACCGTGGCTGCCGGAACGCCAATCATGTGGCGGCGCGCCGGGTCGCGGTAGGAGCGGTCGAAGACCTCGAAGTCGCGCGTGTGGCTCACCAGGTCGCCGTCGATATGCATCGGCCAGAAGGTGCCGCGGATATGCTGGAGGATGCTCTTCTTCAGATGCCACTGCACGATGGTATTGGGCGTGACCTTGAAGTCGCGCATCATCGATTCGAACTTCAGGTTCTCGCTCACCGCCCTGGGCGCCGTGATGGGGATGCCCTTGGCGAACGGTTTGACGAGGCCGTCGAAGAGCGTGACCTGGCCGTCGCCGAAGCCCATGTCGAACCGGGGTATCCGCACCTCGTCGTTGTCGATGTCGAGTGAAACCGCCAGCGTGTGAGCGAGCACGTAGCCCGCCATGGAAATGCCGCCTCCGCGAAGCTTCCCGTGGAATTCAGGAAGCCGCGTGCGGCCGTCGTAGCGGATGTCGCCGACGAGTCCCGCCCAGCCTCTGAGCGTGCCGGTGTGCACGAAGCGGTTCACGATCGCGGTTGGACCCCGCACCATCACGTGACCGTCGACCAGCGGCGGCTTGTTGGCGCGGCGCACGACGCGCACTTCGGACAACCGGGCGGCGACGCGCCATTGATCGGTATCGTCGCCGTTGTCCGCCGGGTGGCACGCGGGTCGGGTGCCGGGCGCCGGGTCGTGGTCGGCTTCGCCGAGCAGGGAGAAGCGCCGTACCAGCAGGCTGCCCGGCTCGAAGTGCGCGCGCAGGTCCAGGCCGCACAGCACGTCCTCGTCCACTGCGGGGGCTGGCTTCCAGCGTCGCCCCTTCTTGTCGATCTGGAGGTCGGGCTTGTCGTAGCCCTTTTCCGCCTTGACCAGCATCGTGCGATGGCGCGTGACGGCGCTGTGGTCGGAACGGACTCTGACCTCGAAGCTCGGACCGCGGTCGGCGAACACGTCGACGTCCATCGGGCCGGCGTTGATTTTCATCTTCGCGACGTCCAGCTCGACCTCGGCGTCCGTGACCGAAAGCGACGAGAAGGGAGCGCGCTTCAGCTTGGGCGCAGGCCCCTTGCGTTTGGGCAGCCGGTAGCTGACGTTGACGATCTTGCCGTCGCGCAGGACGATGCGCCCCTTCGGCTGGTCGATCTCGATGTCGCCCACATCGAGCTTTCCGGCGAGCAGCGAGAACACCCGCGGCGTGACGGCGACGCGCTTGGCCTGCAGAGCCGGCGCGCCACCGTCGTTTGAAGGGACGACGAGGTCGTGGACCGAGACCTGGAGCGGCCAGAGCTTCATCTCCACGCGGTAGCTGGCCGTGACGCCGAGCTGTTCCTTGAGAACCCGCGCTGTTTCCGACGCCGCCCAACGCTGGATAGGCTGCGAGCGCACCAGCATCCCGCCGAGCAGCGGCAGCCCGCCGACGAGCCCGAACACCGCGCACAGCAACTGCGCGAGGATGCGGCCGGGGTCCCAGCGGCGATGGGACACCCGCTTCTGGGGGCGGCGGGGCATCACTCCAGATTAGACGACAACGGGGGGCGATCGCTTTCCGGTTCCGGCCTACTGGCCAGGAGCGCAGTGCTTTCGCCCCCCTAGGTTACCCCGCGGGTCCCCCGAAGGCCCATTTCCGGCCCTCCGACCTGCGTGCGGGGCAGATCGATCGCGGGCGGCGTCCGTACCAGACCGGAGACCAGGAGGATGAAAATGCGCGGTTTCCGGGCGACGGGTTGGCTTGTGTCGGGGTTGGTGCTGCTGACGGCGGCAAGCGCACTCGGGCGCGGCCACAAGAAGGACGACAGGGACAAGCACAAGTTCGATTTCGCTCCAGCGCCGAAGGTCATGCGCATGCCGATGCCGAGCGCGCGCATGGGCGCCACACCCGGCGGAGCGCAGGACATCGACTACGCTCGCGACCGGATCCACGCCGGCGAGGTGCCCCACGCCAAGACGTTCACCGCCGAGGGCCTCCTGAGCCAGCACGATCTGCCGCTGCAGGCGACGCGCACGTGCAAGCAGATCATCTGTCTGACCGCGGCGGCCACGCGAGCCGATCTCGATCGCCCAGCCCAACGTGCGCTATCTCGCCCAGCTCGGCTTCGCCTCGAATCTCGACCCGAAGACCTGGCATCGCAGGCCGCTGAACCTGGTGGCGGTCATCGACAAGAGCGGCAGTATGAGCGGCACGCCGCTCGAGACGGTGAAGGCCAGCCTGCGTCAGGTCGCGAAGCAGATGACGCCGCGCGACCAGATCTCCATCGTGCTGTACGGCGATAGGAGCTACGTGCATCTCCAGCCGACGCGGCTTTCGGCGAAGTCGCGCGTGCTGCGCGCTATCGACGCGATACAGAGTGCGGGCAGCACCGCGATGGAGGACGGGCTGCGCGTCGGCTACGGGCTCGCCATGAACACCGCGCCGCACTTCGCCGGCACGACGCGGGTCATGCTGTTCACGGACGAGCGGCCCAACGTCGGTGCGACCGACAAGCAGAGCTTCATGGGCATGGCCCGCGCGGCGTCGAAGCGCGGCGTCGGCCTGACTACGATCGGCGTCGGAGAGCAGTTCGGAGCGGAGCTGGCCACGGCCATCAGCAACGTCCGCGGCGGCAACCTCTTCTTCTTCCCGAACGTGGGCAAGATGAAGGATCGGTTCGCGCGCGACTTCGACACTATGGTGACCGAGCTGGCGCACAACATGAAGCTCGTGATCAAGCCGAACGCCGGCTACAAGCTGGTCGGCCTGTACGGACTACCGGGCGATCTGGTCCACCGCACCAAGGATGGCGGCCTGTCCATGAAGCTCGAGACGGTGTTTCTGAGCAAGGACAAGGGCGGCATCTACTTCGCATTTGCGCCGGCGGGCGCCGGCGCACTGCCGCCGAAACCCGGCCCGGTCGCGAGCGCGCGGATCGCCTACGTGGACACGCAGCAGCACCGGCAGAGCGACGCGCTGTCGTTCCCGTTCGTGCAGGGCAAGCTCCCGCTGGGGCTATCGCGCGGGCGCCTGCTGGTCGACGAGATCACGACGCTCAAGCGCGCGTCCGTCCTGCATCGCGAGCAGAACAAGACCGAGCAGGCCTACCGCCTGGTGCGCGCCCTGCACAAGCGGCTCGCCGAGTCGGGAGACCTGGACCTGCGGAAGGAAGTGAAGCTCGTGTCCGAGCTCGACGCCACGCTCACGCGCCTGAGCGGCCACAAGGGCGAGGCGCTGCCGGTCACTCCCGTGCAGCGCGATCTCGTGAGCGGCCTGCCCGGGCGCTAGGGCGGGGTCCAGGGCGTCATCTCCGCTTACTTGCCGCGCATGACATCTGTCAGGTGTGACGGTTGCGCCTGAACCGCCCGCCGCCAGTCTGGCTCATACCTGGCGAGACCGGCAGAGGCCGGACAGAGAGGTCACTCATGGATATCCGTATCGGGTTCAGCGGGGGCAAGCGCGTCGATGCGCATTTCGACGGTCGCGTCGTCCAGACCGACCAGAGCCCCGAGGGCGGCGGCGACGGCAGCGCGCCCGAGCCCTTCCAGCTGTTCCTGGCGTCGCTGGCCACCTGCGCCGGGATCTACGTGCTCGGCTTCTGCCAGGCGCGGGGCATCCCCACCGACGGCATCGAGATGGTCCAGCACCACGACTTCGACATGGAGGCCGGTCGGCTCGCGGGCGTCCGCATCGAGATCACCGTGCCCGACAACTTCCCGCCGAAGTACGTGCCGGCGCTCGAGCGCGTGGCAGCGAAGTGCGCCGTCAAGCGGGTGATGGAGAACCCGCCGCAGTTCCAGATCACGGCCACGACGCAGAGCGGTGTCGCCGCGCGGACCGCCACGGCCTAGTTCACGTCGTAGGTCGCCACTACCGGGTCGTGGTCGCTGGTGGCGCTCACGGTCGCGTTGCGGAAGATCGACACGGAGGCCGGATACGCACTGTCGATCAGCGACTGGGCCTGGTCGTTCATGACCTGGTTGTCGATGAGCTCGTGCTGGCCCGAATAGATCGTGCTGTAGCGCTGGGCGGCCGGGATCGAGATCGCCGACCGTGGCGTACTGGGCGGGAGGCGCTCCGACGAGCGCCTTCATCGGCGCCGAGTCGGGTGTGCAGTTGAAATCGCCCAGCACGATCACCGCGGCGGATGAATCGTTGTAGCCCATCTGCAGCGCGATCTTGCGCGTGTGCTCGGCTTCGGCGAGGCGCTTGACCTGGCTCGTCGCGTCGCCCTTGGCCTTGAAGTGGACGCCCATGAGCACGACGTGTCGCCCATTGATCGTCAGGTGCACCTCCATCACGTCGCGCGCGTAGATGAACGTCCTCGTGGGGTCCGTCGAGGGCGAGAAGAACTCGCCCTTGTGCGACACGATCTTGTCGATCGGAAAGCGGCTCAGGATTGCGATGTCGATGCCGCGCGGGTCGTTGCCGAGCGTGGTCGCGCGGTTCGGATAGCCGCCGAGCTTCTTCGCGATCGCGTCGGTGACGTTCTCGTTCTCGATCTCCTCGAGCACCGCGATGTCCGGATCCAGCCTGGACAGCACGCTCGTGACCTGGCCCAGCTTCTTGTCGTAGTCCGCGGTGGAGAGCACCGTCTCGCCCTGGATCTCCGGGCTGTCGACCTTGTCGTTGAAGAAGTTCCGCACGTTCCAGTTGACGACGCGCACCGGCAGTGGCGTGGCGGCCTCCTGCGTTCCGCCCCCGCTGCCCCCGCTCGAGCTGCCGGCGGCTCCGCCGCCCGGGTTCAGGTTCGGACCGCCACCGCAGGCCGGCGCTTCGAGCAGGACGGTGAGGGCGACCAGCAGGCGAAGTCGCATCCTGCCACTTTGGCTTGTTTTTCCCCCCGTGGCGAGAGGGGTAAGCCCGCGGGGCAAGCTATGCTAGAGGAGCCGTCCGCCGCTCGGGAGCAGGCCCGGCCGAAGTGCCGGGCCGCGCCTGGGATCCGCGGCGTCACTCGACCCATGCCGCCCGAGCCGTCCACCTCCCGACCCGACCCGGCCCGCGCCGTCGATGCGCTGGAGCGCGCCGTGGTGTGCGCCGAGCGGGGCGCCGCGGACCGTCCGGTGGTTCTGGCCACGGCCGAGGACATCGCCGCCCTCGACGCGGCGGACCTGCGCACCCGGCTCGACCGGGTGATGATGGGCGAGCATGCCGACGAGGGGCTCGACTCGTTGCTCGGCTCTGGAGTGCTCGACGTGCTGCTGCCCGAGGTGAAGGAGTTGGTCGGCTTCGGGGACGGCGAGTGGCGGCACAAGGACGTGTGGAAGCACACCAAGCAGGTGGTGCGCCAGGCGGTGCCGCGGCTGGAGGTGCGCTGGTCCGCCCTCTTCCACGACATCGGCAAGGTGCGCACCCGCAGCATCTCGCCCGACGGCGAGGTGCACTTCTTCGGCCACGCCGAGGTCGGCGCGCGCATGTTCGACAAGCTCGAGCGGCGGCAGAAGCTGTTCTCCGCGGAAGACACCCTGCGCGCGGAAATCCGCTTTCTGGTGCTGCACCATCTGCGCGCCAGCCAGTACGACGGCAAGTGGACGGACAGCGCCGTGCGCCGCTTCGCGCGGGAGATGGGGCCGTATCTCGAGGATCTGCTCTGCCTGTCGCGCGCGGACATCACGACCAAGCGCCCCGAGAAGAAGCGTCGCGGCGTTTCGATGATCAACGAGCTCGGCGAGCGCATCAGCACGCTTGCCGCCGAGGACGCCAAGCTTCCGCCGCTGCCCAAGGGTGTCGGCAACGAACTGATGAAAGCGTTCGGTCTGCCGCCGTCGCGGCTCATCGGCGACATCAAGCGCGCGCTGGAGCTCTGCGTGGAAGCCGGTGAGATCGAGGGCTACCAGGAGAGCGGCTACTACGTGCAGTACGTCGCCGAGCACAAGGCGCGCTTCGGGATCGAATAGGCGGGCGGCGGCGGGGCGCGCGGGCCTAGCGCGACTTGAGTGCGACTGCGCCGGGGGGCGGCGTCGCGGTGCCCAGCGCCAGCGAGAGCGCGCGCACCGTGTTGCGCAGGCCGTCCACCGCGCGGTCGCTGTCCGGCGCGGACGGTTCGGGCTGGCCGTCGGCGAGCCAGCGCTCGAGACCGCCCTCGCCGAGAAGGCCCGCCAGGCCATACAGGCGAGTGCGCGCGAGCGGGATTCCTGCCGACAGCGACGCGGCCAGATCGGCCTCGAGCGCGGAGGGATCCGGATAGCGATTGCCCGGGTCGAGCCCGATGCCGTGGTTGCCGATCACGCCGAGGTCGATACCCGCGCGCTCGCCGAAGCGCGCCACCGCTTCGCGAGCGTAGGAGTGCACCAGCGCCGGGCCGAACCAGTGCCCTGTCTGCTGCGCAAAGCCCGTCTGGTAGACCATGAACGAGACCTCGTCCCAGTCGATGCCGCTCACCGGGATGTCGAACGCATCCTCGACCAGCGTGGAGCCGCGGCGCTGGTCGAGCACCATCGGGTAGGTGACGGCGTGCACCGCCAGGCCCGCGCGGCGCGTCGCATCCACCGCGCGGCCGAGCTCGCCGCGCGCGTGTTCGAAGGCCGCCGGATCGATGTGTGAGCGCAACAGGCCGAGCCAGCGCGCCGGATTCAGCTTCTGCGCGGCGCGCAGCGCCTCCGCGTAGTCGTACGCCGGTTCGAGATCGATCGACACGCCGTCCGCGACGACGCCGTCGGGCGCCGCGCGCCAGCGAACGATCGCAGCGAGCAGCTCGGCGGCCTGCTCCGCGTTGCTCTCGCCGATCCAGTACCCTTCGGCCTCGGGCAACAGCGGCCACAGCCTGAGCGGAATGCCCGCGTCGGCCGCGCGCCGCGTGAGCGCCGCGAACCCGGCGTCGCCTACCCGCCCGGCGGGAAGGTGCAGGCCGAGCCGGAGTCCGCGCGACGCGAGCTCGGGCAGCGCATCCGCCACCTGCTCGTCGCTCATCAACTCCGCCCACACCCCGGGGCCCATGCGCTCACACTAGATCACCGAGCGCCATTTCACTACATGGCCAGATCGTGTCGGTTCCGGCGGGCCGCTACTTCAGCTGGCACCCCGGCGCCTGATCGCAGGTGTCGACGCCCAGGTCGACGCAATCACAGCCGCTGTTGTCGCAGGCGCCGTCGTACCAGTCGCAGCCAACCGCGTTGCAGGTGGCTTCGTCCGGGACGGCGTCGCACTGCAGAGTGCCAACGCAGACGCCAAGGTCCTCGTCGGCGCCGCGCTGCCAGGGGTCGAGATTGCCATCCTGCAGTCGTATCGTGAACTGCTTGGGCCCAGGGCGACGATTTCGGCGGACCAGGCCCGGACACCCCCGGTGTCTTCCTTCTCGTCGACCTGCAACACCCACAGGTGATCGGCCGAGGGTTGGTCAACGTCGCCGGTCGAGACGAGATACGTGCAGGGATGTGACACGTCGCCCCAGTACTTCTGGATGCAGGCGCCGTCCGCTGCGAACTTGACGCCCTCGGAATTGCTCTCCCACGTCCCGAGCAGCACCGACGGATACGCCGAGGAGCCCAGCGGGTCTGACGAGCCGCCGTTGCCGGCGCCCCCCGGCGCCCCGCAGGCCGTCGCAGAAAGCAGCAGAATCGGCACGAAATTCATGGCCTTACGCAGAAACATGGGGATCTCCTTCACAATCTCCACCGCCCTGTTCGGCTGACGGCGCGGGCGTAAAAAGTTCGAGGGGCGGCGCGGCGAGCGCGGCGAGCGCGGCGAGCGCGGCGAGGGCTTCCATGTGGCGAGTCATGCCCCCCGGAATGTCCGGAAAGCGGACGTTTGGACGCCCATGACCCCTCATGGCCCCTGAAATGTCCGGAATCCGGACAAAAACCAGCCCGGGTGTTGCCTGATGGAAACCCATGCGCCCCCAGCTCGTCTTTCCTTTTGGGGCACCCAACCAGGTCCCAAAGCAGGCCCACCCCGCCCGTCGCCGCAGCCCACATCCGTCCCATCCCGTCGCAGCGCGCGTCGTCCCATCCCGTCACAGCGCGCGCCGTCCCATCCCGTCACAGCGCGCGCCGTCCCATCCCGTCACAGCGCGCGCCGTCCCATCCCGTCACAGCGCGCGCCGTCCCATCCCGTCACAGCGCGCGCCGTCCCATCCCGTCCCATCTCGTCACCGCGCGCCGTCGCTGCAGCGATCTACCGGCTTGGGTGTGGGGTGGCCGCCGAAGATCATCTGTTGGCGGATTTTGGCGAGCGGGGCTGAGTTGTCGAGCTCGATGTTCCGGCCGTGGCGGATGACGCCGAGTCGTCGCAACACCTTGTCCAGCGCGACGGGGTCGGCGCGATGGGCGTGCTCGGCGGCGAGCCGCTCCAGCACGCGCGTCCCGACGGCATTGTCGGCCGTCCTCAGCGTGCGCGACAGGCCCCAGACTCTGGTCGCATCTCCGCCGTCTCCGAGCACCGCGCGCATCCCGTCCTCGAGTCCGCGCCGCCCGCCGCTGGCTTGGCGCATCTGCATGTCGGCCAGCAGCACCATGATGGCTCCGCCCCAGTAGATGCCCTTGTAGCTCCTCGCGCTCTCGAGTCCCTTGCTTGCGAGCGAGGGCAAACCCTCCGGCATCGCGTGCGCGAATTCCCGCCACACGTCGCGTTCATCGAGCCAGCCGGCCCGGGCGCGGATGAGCGGCTCGTAGTAGGTCGCGAGGCCCTCGTCGAACCACTTTCCTTCACCGAGATACGACGGCGAGCCGGTGTGGAACAGCTCGTGGACGAGCACCCAGTCCTTGTAGAGCGATTCGCAGTCGGCGTGCTGTCCGACGCGCACGACGATGGCAGGGCTGCTGTCGGGCAGCAGCTTGCCGAACACAACGCTGGCTCGCCCTTTGGTGGGCATGACGATGACCAGCGCATGCTTGACGGGGAAGCCGCCCCAGAACCGCGCGACGGCCATTGCCGAGTCCCGCACCCAGCGCGTGACCAGTGCGTGTGACGGATCGAATGGCGCGTCGAGCGTCGCGACGGTGATCTCCGTGGTGGCGTGCGTGCCGCGTGACAGCGCGCCGGGACCCGGCAGCTCGAAGCGGGCGAGATCGAAGTTTCCGAACACGGAGTACGCGCCGACGCGAATCTCCTGCGTCTCGAGACGGTAGACCGGACCGGCGGGTGTGAGGCCGCTGATGAACCGGGTGTGGGGCGGCGTGTGCACCGCTATCGTCACGGGCGCGGCGTCGGGCAGCGGATCGGGGCGGAGAATCCACGTGGATACCGGCGCGACGAGCGAGTCGCCCACGCGCTCGGCCACGTCGAAGTCCTGCGCGTCGGTCGCGATCGAATCGAGATCCAGGTGGTAGCGGATGTGAGCATCCGGAGTGACGTGAGGCAGGGCCCAGCGTGCGCCGTGGTGCACGAGCGCGCCCCCGTCGGCTCCGCGCACCTGGCTGAAATGCGGAATCGACGCGCGCTCGGAAGCGATGAATCCGCCGATGTTCGCGCCCCCGCAGCGCGCGTCCACGTCGAGACCGAGCGGGCGGCCCGGCCGCACCGTGACGTCGTAGTTGCACGACGCGACCTGTGCGTGCTTGGCCTCTGCGGCGGGCGCGCGCGCCCGCGTGCAGCCGGACAACGCCGTCAGAGCGAGCAGGTACGCTGCACGCAGCCTCATGACGCTGCCTGGGTCTCGTCTCCACTCGGTTTGGGTCGGGCGAGGCTCCGCGCAAAGGCCTGTGACGCGAAGGGCAGTACAAGGCCGGGCAGACCGACCTTGGGCGCCAGCTGGCCAACCAGACCGAACAACAGCACGAGCGTGCGTTCCACGTAGAAGTAGCCCTCGGGATACTCCACGCTGCGCATGATGTCCCGCAAGCGGCCGCGCGTCTGTTCGTAGCCGGAGAGCTGCTCGACGGCCTTGCGATCGATGCGCGAGAAGTCTTCGATCTTGACGTTGGCGAGTACCTGCAGATATTCGCGCCCCACATCGGCGAGCAGCTCGCGGTCGCCTCCCTCGGCGATGAAGCCCATGCGCTCGAGCCCGGAGAGGATCAGCTCGTCGTTGCGCGTGATGGCGCCCATGACGACCGTCTTCATGCCTTCGCCGAGCGCTTCGGTGACTTCCTCCACTGCGCCGTAGTCGAGAATCACCAGGACAGGCCCAGGACGCACCAGGAAGTTCCCGGGATGCGGATCGGCGTGGAACACGCCGGCATCGAAGAGCATCTTGAAGTAGCAGTCGACGAGCAGCCGTGCGATGGCCTCGGTGTCGATGCCGCGCTTGCGGAGGGTAACCTGGTCGCTGATCTTCGTGCCCTCTTCGAAGGTCATCGTGAGCACGCCCTTGTGCGTCAGCTCGTCGACTGTCGTCGGGACGACCACGTCCTCGCGATCCTTGAACAGTTCGCGAATGCGCTCCATGTTCCGGCTCTCGTTTGCATAGTCCGTCTCGCGCGCGAGCATGGCGCTCAGCTGGTCGAGCACGCGTTCAATCCGGGACATCACGACGAGCCGGCGCAGGATGGGCATGACCGAGCGCATGACCGCCAGGTCGCGGCGGATGAGCTTTTCGACGCCGGGATACAGCACCTTCACGGCCACGGCGCTGCCGTCCTTGGTAACGGCGCGATGCACCTGCGCGAGCGAGGCGGCGGCGAGTGCTTCGCGCTCGAAGCTCTTGAACCGGGAGAGCGGATCCGGCCCCAGCGCCTCTTCCAGGCGCCCCTCGATCTCGCGGAACGGCCGCGGCGGTACCTGATCCTGGAGCCTTTCCAGCTCCTCTCCGAAGGCGCGCGGCAGGAAGGTGCCCATGACGCTCAGCACCTGGCCCATCTTGATGAACACGCCGCGCAGCCGGGTGAACCCGTCGGTGAGCCGGCGCGCGTTGGCCCGGTTCACGCGCTCGAGCCGCGCCTTCAGGCGGCGCCGGCCGAACAGCCTGGTGAGCAGCCACTGGATTCCGTAGGACGCGAAGATCGTCCAGAACATCAGCAGGGCACGCAGTGAGCGGATCACGGCTGGGGCAGCCTAGCACCCCTGACGGTGGCGCCCCTGGCGGCCCGGAGCGGTCGTGGCTATGCATCGGCAGATGCTTCGTTTCACCCTGCCTTTCGCCCTCGGTCTAGCTGCGCTGGCCGCCTTCGCTGCCTGTGGCCCGCACGCTGCCGGGCCGGCCCGGGCGCCCTCCACAACGGCGCCGCCACCTGCTGCTTCCGCACAGGCCGATGCGCCCACGCCTCCCGCGCCAAACCCGGAAGAGGTCGAGGCCACTCCGGAGGCCCCGGCCGCGCGCGACGTGACGGTCGCCCAGGCACTGGCGTCGTCGTTCCGCAGCGACAAGCACCGGCAACGGGATCGCTATCGTCATCCCCGCGAGACGCTGGAGTTCTTCGGACTGAAGCCCGACATGACCGTGGTCGAGCTCTGGCCGGGCCGCGGCTGGTACACCGAAATCCTCGCTCAGGTGCTCGCGCACCGCGGCCGGCTCGTCGTGACCAATTTCAATCCCGACGGTCCCCAGGACAAGGAGCCCAACCGCCTGGCGCGCAAGCTGGAGCAGCGCATGCACGAGCAACCCAAGCTCTTCGGGAAGGTGCAGGTAGCCCACGTCGAGCCGCCGGCGAAGCTCGACCTCGGCGTGGACGGCCAGGCGGACCTGGTGCTCACGTTCCGCAACTTCCACAACTGGATCAAGGGCGGCTACGACAAGCAGGTGGTGGAGGCGGCGTACAAGGCGCTCAAGCCAGGCGGCGTGTTCGGGGTCGTCGAGCATCGCGCCAAGCCGGGCACCAGCCTCGAGCAGATGAAGCGGAGCGGCTACGTGACCGAGGCGTACATCAAGAAGGAAGCGAAGGCAGTCGGCTTCAAGCTGGCCCGGGAATCGGACCTCAACGCGAACCCGAAGGACACCAGGGACCACCCGGCCGGTGTCTGGACGCTGCCGCCGACGCTCCGGCTCGGGGACAAGGATCGGGCGAAATACCAGGCGATCGGCGAGAGCGACCGCATGACGCTCGCGTTCGTCAAGCCCGGATCCCCGGCAAATTCCCGTTCCGCTCGCTAGATCGCTTCGCTGCCCTCAAGATCCCGTCGCTCCCGCCGTAGTGCGGGTGTGAAGGTCCTCCTCGCCGATGACGAGCCCGTCGGGCGACTGCTGCTCAAACGTTGGCTGGAGGAATGGGGCTACGAGGTGGTGACGGTGGGCGACGGGGTGGCCGCGATCCAGGTCCTGCAGACCGACCCTGAAGTGCGGATGGCGGTTGTGGACTGGGTCATGCCGACGCTCGACGGCATCGACGTGTGCCGCTGGATCCGCGCGAGAGACCAGGAGCCCTACGTCTACACCATCCTGGTGACTGCCCGGGACGAGAAGGCCGACATCGTTGCTGGATTGCAGGCGGGAGCGGACGACTACATCATCAAGCCGTGTCATCGGCTGGAGCTCCAGGTGCGTCTGCGCAGCGGACAGCGCGTGATCGAGTTGCAGGAGCAGCTGGTGCGCGCACGGGAGAAGCTGCGTTTCGAAGCCATGCACGACTCGCTCACCTCGTTGCCGAATCGTGCAGCGATCCTCGAGCGGCTGGACGAGGAGCTGGCGCGCTCGGCCCGCACCGGAAAGCCGGTCAGCGTGGTCATGGTCGATCTCGATCACTTCAAGCGCGTCAACGACGACTTCGGCCATGCCGCCGGCGATGCCGTACTGCGGGGGGTGTCGAGCGTGTTCAAGTCAGGGGTGCGTCCGTATGACTCGGTGGGGCGCCTGGGCGGCGAGGAGTTCCTCGTCGTGTTGCCGGAATGCGACCTTGCGAGCGGGTTTGGTGTTTGCGAGCGGCTGGGAGCTCTGCTGCGCTCGCATTCGATCAACGCTCCCATGGGCCAGTTGAAGGTCACGGCGAGCATGGGTGTGGCCTCGACGTCACAGGCCGAGGTGCTCGCGGCCGAGGAGTTGACGCGAGCGGCGGACGCCGCACTCTATAGGGCGAAGCGAGGCGGACGGGACCGGACGGAAGAGGCTACGGCGACCGACTGGGCGCTCGAGCCCCCACCAGCCCTGGGGTCGATTTCAGCCTGAGCAGTTTCTTCCAGGCCCGCCGCCGGTTTTTTGGGCTTTTTGGGAACAGGAACGCGCGGGAGCCACTTTCCATCCGGCGCGTAGCAGCTAGACTCTCGGCGGCACATTGGCAAGTTCGTCCGCAAATCCAGAACAGGGGGTGACCGACGCGCAGATCTTCCGGCGCGCGCTCGGCGTCGGCCTGGTCGGCGTGCTGCTGTTGCTCGCCCTGGTGCTCTTCGAGAAGGCCTCTGCGAGCGTTCCGTCCCCGCCCGGCCCATCGCTGGATTCGTTCGTGGCGCCCGCAGCGCCGCAGTTGAAGCGGGCGAAGCACAAGCAGCTCCAGCTCGAGCCGCTGACGCCGGAGCTCAGAGCGCGGGGCTACCATGAGTGCAACCCGCCCGATCCCCTCGGGCTCGGTCCCTACGCGTCGTATCGCACGATCGCGATGGGCGCGCGCATGCTGATCCCGCAGAAGGGCGGCCACACGCCCGACATGGGATACGACGTGATCGTGCACTTCCACGGTCACGAGGCGGCACGCAAGATGCTGGTCCAGGTCGCGCGCGGCATCGTGTATGTCGGCCTCGACAAGGGCCTCGGCAGCGGGCCGTATGCCGACGCGTTCCAGGCGCCCGGCGCGTTCCCCAGGCTCCTGCGTTCGATCACTGCGCAGCTCAAGGAGTACTCCGGCGACGATCGCGCGCACATCCGTCACCTGGCGTTGTCGGCGTGGAGCGCGGGCTACGGCGCGGTGAACCAGATCCTCAAGCACGGACACCGGGGCATCGACGCCGTGTTGCTGCTCGACGGGCTGCACGCTGGATGGAAGCCGGGCCGCCGCCACGAAGAGGACGCGGCCAACGCGAGCAGCGCCTACATCCAGCCGGTGTTCGACTTCGCGCGGCGTGCCGCGCAAGGCAACGGGATTTTCATCTTCACCCACTCCGAGGTGGATCCGGTGACCTATCCGTCCACCACCGTGACGGCGAATCTGCTGCTGTCGGACCTGGGCCTGGAGCTCACGCCGGAAGATCCCGGTGACCAACGCTTCGGCATGGTGGGCCGCGTGGACGTGAAGGGCTTCCATCTCTGGTCGTATCTCGGCGCCAACGAGGACGCGCACTGCGCCCATCTCGAGCACCTCGCGCCGGCGCTCGCGATCATCGAAGGAGCGTGGGACACGCCGGCGATGGACCGGGATGTGCCGTTCCACCGCGCGCCGAAGCTCGGCGGCGGCGATGCCGAGAGCGCGGATGCCGGAGCTCCTGCCCCTGGAGCCGGAACAACGGCAGACGAGGCGCAGGCAGCCGCGGGAGCGGACGGCGGCCCGGGCGACCTCGCGCAGCATGGCGCCCAGGAGCCGCCGGCGGACAACGGCAGTTTCCAGCCGGTGCTGCTCGGTCCCGGCAGCGCGAAGAAGCTCGCGAATCCGGGCGCACACGACCCTCTGGGCGTGAGCGGCCCGCCCAGCGTTCCGCTCGCTCCGCCGGCGTCGGCCGCGCCCGCTCAGGGTCCCCTCGCTCCCGGCGGGCAGCCGTAGCTCGCGAGCGCGCTTCAGTCCGCCGGCGGGAACAAGCCGGGCAGCGTGTCGAAATCGACGTTGCCGCCCGACAGCACCACGCCCACGCGCATAGCGTCGGGCAGGGCGCGGAACGCCTCGCCGAGCACGACGGCGACTCCTACCGCAGCGCTCGGCTCGACGACGAGCTTCATGCGTTCCCACAAGAAGCGCATTGCCGCCAGGATCTGCTCGTCATCGACCGTCAGGATCTGTTCCACATGGTCGCGGACAACGGGCCAGGTCAGCTCGCCGAGGCTGGTCCGGAGACCGTCGGCGACCGTGCGCGGATCGTCCTGGGGCAGGCGCCGTCCCGCACGCTTCGAGCGTGCCGCGTCGTCGGCGCCGCTCGGCTCCGCGCCGATGACGCGGAGCTCGGGCCTCACGCCATGCGCGGCCAGGGCGATGCCCGAGATCATGCCGCCGCCGCCGACCGGGGCCACGATCACGTCGAGGTCCGGCGCCTGCTGCATGAGCTCCAGAGCCAGGGTGCCCTGCCCGGCGATCACATCCGGATGATCGTAGGGCGGGATCAGGGTGCCGCCGGTCTCGGCGACGACGCGGGCGGCGCCCTCTTCCCGGGCAGCCTGGTTCGGCTCGCACGGATGGACGTGGGCGCCGTAGCCCTCGACCGCGCGGCGCTTCACTGCCGGCGCGTTGGTCGGCATCACGATGTGCGCCGGTATCCCCCGCAGTCTGGCTGCGAGCGCCAGCGCCTGGGCGTGGTTGCCCGAGCTGTGCGTGACGACGCCATGCTTGGCTACCGCCGGCGGTAGCTTCATCACGGCGTTGCAGGCACCCCTGAACTTGAACGCACCGACCTTCTGGAACTGCTCGCACTTCACGAACAGCCGCCGGCCGGACAGCGCGTCGAGCGTCAGGCTCGTCATCACCGGAGTTCGGTGGGCGTACGGCGCGATGCGTTCCGCCGCCTCGCGGATATCCTCGAGCGCCACGGGCTCGTCCATTTGCGGCGAGCATGCCGGCGTGGAGCGCGCGGCGTCAACGCGGCGCCGGCCGGGAGCCGACAAAGAAATGCGCCCGGCTGTCGGGTGCTGACAGCCGGGCGCGCGGGGTGGGGGAGGAGGATCCCGGATGATCGCTAGCGTCTATTTCTGCATACGGGGCAGGGGGAGGAACGGTTTCACTTGCGCTGGCCGTGGTGGCGGCGTCCGTGGTGCCCGTGACGGCCCTTGCGCTCGTTGCGCATCGCCTTGAGCTTCGCCTGTTCGGCCTTGGTCAGGATCTTGTCGAGGGCGGAGCGCTCCTGCGCGCGGATGGCCTTCAGCCTGGCCCTCGAGGCCTTCATCGCGTCCCGCTCCCGCTTGAACGCGGCCTTGTCCTGGCTCTTGTTCTTCCGGAGCGCGCGCAGGGCCAACATGTGCTTGCGCATCTCGGCGCGGATCGGCTTTCGCTGTGCGTCGAAGCGAGCCATCGTGGTCAGCGCCTGCTGGGACCGCTTCGCGTCGACGCCGGCCTTCTTCAGCGCTGCGGTGCGGCGCGCCTGGCGCAGCTTGGCGCGCTCCGCGGGGCTCTTCTTGGCGTGGCCGTGACCTGCTGCGGGGGTCCGGCCTGCCGGCTCTGCGAATGCGGGGATCGTGAAGAACGAAGCGGCAAGGACGGCGGCGGCAAGGGTCTTGATCGGTCGCATGAATGAGGCTCCTTGTGGACGGTGCCGGGGTCGCGTCGGTGCGCCGCGGCGTCTTCAACCTGCACATGCCGCTTCGCCGGTCGGCGTTAAGCCTCGGCGCTGGCCGGCCCGCCGCGTCTGGACTAGGTTACCGGCCGCATGGCCGAAGAACACGACGACCCCGAGCAGCGCGCCCGGCACCTCGAGCGGCTGGATCAGGGCTTCGCCCAGGCGGTTCCGCACAACCGCGCGCTCGGCCTGAGGTTTGTCGACTACGACAAGGGCGTGGCGCGCATCCTGCTGCCGTACGCCGCTCACCTCGTCGGCAATCCGGAGAGCGGAGTGCTGCACGGCGGTGCCATTACCGCGACGATGGACGCGACTTGCGGCGCCGCGGTGTTTCTCAAGCTCGGCGTGCCAACGCCCATCGCGACGCTGGATCTGCGCATCGACTACCTCAAACCGGCGACGCCGCCGAAGGACGTGGTGTGCCGGGCCGAGTGCTACAAGGTGACGAGCAACGTCGCGTTCGTGCGCGCGCTCGCTTTCCACGACGACGACGAGGACGATCCGATCGCCTCGGCTGCTGGCACGTTCATCATCTTCCGCAAGGGCGGCAAGTCGGCCATGCAGGGCCAGAAGACGGTGCCATGAGCCTGATCGAACTGGTGACCCGCGCCAAGGAGACCGGCGACTACCAGCCTATGATCGAGGCGATCCCGTATGCGCGCTTCCTCGGCATCTCGCTCGACAACTCGTCGGGCGAGATGCTCGGCAAGCTGAGCTTCGCCGATCACCTGGTCGGCAATCCGGTGCTCCCCGCGCTGCACGGCGGAACTATCGGTGCGCTGCTGGAATCCACCGCCATTTTCCAGCTGATGTGGGAGGCCGAGAGCGTCATCCTGCCGAAGACGATCAACGTCACCATAGAGTATCTGCGTTCGGGTCGCCCAGTGGACACCTTCGCCCACGGCGTCATCACCAAGCAGGGGCGTCGCGTCGCCAGCGTGCGCGTCGAAGCGTGGCAGGAAGACCGGAGCCGACCCATCGCAACGGCGCACGCGCACTTCCTGATCCGCCCAGCCGATGAATGAATAGCGGCTACGGGTAGTTGCAGGTCCGCGTCGCGCAGCTCGTATTCATGCTCGACCGCCGGCTCGGCCCTGGCCCGCGGTCCCGCCGCTGGAAGCGCGGCCGGCAGCCCTTCGAAAAGCGATCTGCACGCATGACACGCGGCGCATGTGATCGCCGTCAGATGAATCTCCACGGAACGCAACCGCTCCGGCTCGATTTGAGCTATGGAGACCCCAGCCTGGAGACCGCGCCCCCCCGCCGGAGCGGGGTCGTCCAGGCCTCCCCGACAGCTGCTGGATCATGAAAGTAGGCGTCCCCAGAGAGGTGCATGCCGGCGAACGACGTGTAGCCGCCACGCCGGACACCACCGCCCGACTGAAGAAGCTCGGATTCGAGGTGCTCATCGAATCCGGAGCCGGCGAAGCAGCGTCGTTCCCCGACGCGGAGTACGAGAAGGCCGGCGCCACGCTGGTGTCCGGAGCCGCCGAGCTCTGGGGCCAGTCGGACATCGTCCTCAAGGTGACGCCTCCCGAACCCGACGAAGCGGACCTGCTCCGCGAGGGCGCCACGCTGGTCAGCTTCTTCTGGCCTGCGAGGAACAAGGAGCTCATCGAGCGGCTGGCCCAGCGCAAGGTCACCGTGCTTGCGATGGACCAGGTGCCGCGCATCTCGCGCGCCCAGAAGCTGGACGCGCTCAGCTCCATGGCCAACATCGCCGGCTACCGCGCGGTGATCGAGGCGGCGGGCCTGTTCGGTCGTTTCTTCACCGGGCAGATGACGGCGGCCGGCAAGGTTCCGCCTGCCAAGGTCCTCGTGATCGGCGCGGGCGTGGCGGGCCTCGCCGCCATCGGAGCCGCACGCGGACTCGGAGCCATCGTGCGCGCGTTCGACACGCGGCCAGCCGTCAAGGAGCAGGTCCAGAGCATGGGCGCCGACTTCCTCGAGCTCGACTTCCAGGAGGAGGGCGCGGGCCAGGGCGGCTACGCGAAGGTGATGAGCAAGGAGTTCATTGCCGCCGAAATGGCGCTGTTCGCCGCGCAGGCCAAGGACGTAGACATCATCATCACCACCGCGCTGATCCCGGGCAGGCCAGCGCCCCGCCTGCTCAGCGAGGAGGTGGTCGAGAGCATGCACCCCGGCTCGGTCATTGTGGACCTGGCAGCCGAGACGGGTGGCAACTGCGCGCTGACGAAGCCGGGCGAGGTCGCACGCCACAAGGGCGTTGCGATCGTCGGCTACACCGACCTGCCCAGCCGTCTCGCCCCGACGGCCAGCCAGCTATACGGCAACAACCTGTGCCACCTGCTTTCGGACATGGGAGGCGCAGAGGGCTGGCACATCGACCTCGAAGACGAGGTCACTCGCGGCGTCCTGGTGCTGCTGGACGGCGAGCTGATGTGGCCGCCTCCCAAGCCGGAGGCGGCGCCGGCAGCGAAACCCGCGGAGAAGCCCGCTCCTTCGAAGCCCGCTCCTCCACCCGCCGCCACTTCCGCGCAAGCGCCGCGCGAGGACGCCAGCGTCCACGGCGTGCGCACGGCGGTCTTCTCGATCATCGCAGCCGCGGCTCTGGTCGGCCTGGGAATGGTCGCGCCGAAGGAGCTGCTCTCGCACGTCACCGTGTTCGTACTCGCCTGCTTTGTCGGCTGGCAGGTTGTCTGGAACGTGACGCCGGCTCTGCACACGCCGCTCATGAGCGTCACCAACGCCATCAGCGGCATCATCCTGATCGGCGGCATGCTCGAGATCTCGGGCCACGTTACTTCGTCGGTCACGATCCTCGGCGCTGCCGCCGTGCTGCTGGCGACGATCAATATTTCCGGCGGCTTCCTCGTCACGCAGCGCATGCTGCGCATGTTCCACAAGTAGCCATGCCCGCGAGTCTCCTCACAGTTGCCTACATTGTGGCCGGCGTGCTGTTCATCTTCAGCCTCGCCGGGCTGAGCACCCAGGAGTCGGCGCGCCGCGGCAATCTGTTCGGCATCATCGGCATGCTGATCGCGCTGGGCGCGACCGCAGCCAGTGGGCGTGTGACCGGCTACGGCATGCTGGCGATCGTGGTCGCGATCGGCGCGGTGATCGGCGCCTTGATGGCTCTGCGCGTGGCGATGACCTCCATGCCGCAGCTTGTGGCTGCGCTGCACAGCTTCGTCGGCGCCGCCGCCGTTCTGGTCGGCTTCGCGAGCTACCTCGATCCAGACCACCACTTCACCGGCGCCGAGGCCACTATCCACTCGGTGGAGGTGTTCGTCGGCGTCTTCATCGGCGCGATCACCCTCACCGGTTCGGTCGTCGCGTTCGGCAAGCTGCAGGGCATCATCCGCAGCAAGCCGCTGACGCTCCCGGCGCGGCACTGGCTGAACCTCACGGTCGTCGGCGCTTCACTGTTCCTGGGTGCTCGCTTCCTCGGTGTCGCTTCGCCGCTGGGCCTGGTGGACCTGGTGGTGATGACGGCGCTGGCGAGCGTCCTGGGCGTTCATCTCGTGATGGCGATCGGCGGTGCGGACATGCCGGTCGTCGTGAGCATGCTCAACAGCTACAGCGGCTGGGCGGCGGCAGCGGCGGGCTTCATGCTCGACAACGATCTGCTCATCATCACGGGCGCGTTGGTGGGCTCGAGTGGCGCCATCCTGAGCTACATCATGTGCAAGGCGATGAACCGCTCCATCGTCAGTGTCATCTTCGGCGGTTTTGGAGCGGCCGAGGGCGCAGCGCCGGCCCCGGGCGGGGCCCCGGTCGGTGAAGCGGTGTCGGTCACCGCTTCTGAAACGGCCGACCTGTTGCGCGGCTCGAAGAGCGTGGTCGTGGTGCCCGGATACGGCATGGCGGTGGCACAGGCGCAGTACCCGCTGTACGAGGTGGCGCGCATGCTTCGCGACGCTGGCGCGAAGGTGCGCTTCGCGATCCATCCCGTCGCCGGGCGTCTGCCCGGGCACATGAACGTGCTCCTCGCCGAGGCGAAGGTCCCGTACGATATCGTCTTCGAGATGGACGAGATCAACGAGGACTTCCCGGAAACGGACACGGTCCTGGTGATCGGCGCGAACGACATCGTCAATCCCGGTGCGCTGGACGACGCCTCGAGCCCCATCTACGGCATGCCCGTGCTCGAGGTGTGGAAGGCGAAGACCACTATCGTGATGAAGCGCAGCCTGGCCACCGGCTACGCGGGCGTCGACAATCCGCTCTTCTACAAGGACAACACGCGGATGCTATTCGGCGACGCGAAGAAGAACGTCGACGCCATCCTGGCCGAGCTCCGCGCCTCCAGCGGTGCCGCGGCAGCAGCGGAATAGCCCGGCGGCGAGCGCGCCGGGGAACCCGGCATCCGGAGCGGGAGGATTCGGGTACCATCGCAGGATGCGGTGGGGTGCAGTTCTGGCTCTGGCGGCGGTGCTTGCGAGCCCGCCGGCGGCGGCGTTCCAGCTGGACGACTCGCTGAAAGGTTCGACCGTGGGGCACCCTGTCGGCGGATCGATCGGCGCCAATGGCTGGACGGTGACGAGCCGGACCGATCGGCTCTGGTATTCGATCCCGACGCTGGTCTCGGGGTCGATCGAGTTCACGGTGACGAACCTCACGACGGCAGGGCTCTTCCCGGGCGACAACGAGCTGTTCGCCATGTACGAGGACGGCTACGGCATGGGCGAGCCGATCGCGTACAACCCCGCGCTGCGAAACAATTTCGAGAAATGCATGCTGCGCGTGTACGGCCCGCAGGATGCATCGCGCCTCGGACAGCAGAAGCTGATGTGGGGGCTCTGCAACGGTGGCGATCCGGGCTACGGCACGTGCCCCTGTGCGAGCTCGTTCTTCGAGGAACCGTTCGGCGGTGACGGGAACTGGGACGGTTCGCCGCAGCGGATCCGGATCGAGTGGGGCTCGGGCCACGCGCGGCTGCTCCGCAACGGCGGCGTTGTGCTCGACATCGACTACTCGGGCAGCGGGCTCACCTACGGTCCCAGTGAGCAGCACTTCTCGCTCGGCACGGCGCGCGCTTCCGCGGTCGGCACCTCCGGCATGCCCACCGGCATCGTGTTCAGCGACGTGTCGGTGAGCGGCACCCAGGGCAGCGCGCTGGTCTGCAGCCCGGTGCCGCCGGACGCGGGCAGCGGCGGCAGCGCGGGCTCCGGCGGGTCACCGACGGTGGACAGCGGCAGCCCGGACACGACCGCGGGCGGCGGCGCGAGTGGCGGCGGCGCGAGTGGCGGCGGCGCGAGTGGCGACGGCGCTGCGAGCGGAGGCACCGGCGGCACCGCGGACGGCGGATTGCCGTCGCGCGGCAGCACCGTCGCAGACGCGGGCGGGTGCGGCTGTCGCGTGGGTGGGAGGCGTGGCGGAGCGGGCGCGCTGTTCGCGGCGACCCTTGCGCTGCTCGTGGGGTGGCGCCGCCGTCGAGGCGCGTGATTCGCCCGTCGAAAAGCGCACGAAGCCGCAATGCCTGCACGCGCTGCGTCGTTGCCGACAGATAGCGCGGCGCGCTACGCTTTTTGATCGTGCGGCGCGCTGTTCCTTTTCTGGTCGGGGCAGGGATGCTCCTTCTGGCCCCACTGGCTCTGGCAGTTGGGCACCGGCACGTCGTTCCAGCGGCTGCCACGGCCCCTACGCCAACCAGGAGCAGCCCGGAGCACGCGCCGTCGCGGCCCTCGAAGCTCGAAAAGCGGAGCTACGTCGTGGCGGCCATCGGCGACTCGCTGACGGACACGCGCGTCGGCGGTGGGCGCTATCTGGTGGAGCTGCAGAAGCGCTGCCCGAAAAGCCGTTTCGACGCGTACGGCGTCGGCGGTCAGCGCACCGATCAGATGCGCTGGCGTCTGATGCAGGATCTGTTCGGCGTCGGGCTGCCGCGCCGCCTGTCGCGGAACAAGCCGCACTACACGCACGTGATCATCTTCGGCGGCGTGAACGATCTGCTCGCGGGATTGCTGGTCGGTCCGAGACGCCTCCGCCGCACTGAACACAATCTGTCGTGGATGTACCGGACGGCGCGCGAGCACGGTGTGAAGGTGATCGCGATGACGGTGCCGCCCTGGGGACGGCTGCGCGGGGTCGTCGACCGTCGGGTCGAGGCGACGCACAGGCTCAACACGTGGATGTTCAAGCAGGAGAAGCTCGGCAAGCTGGATGCCGTGTTCGACACCTATCCGCTCTTGAGCTGCGGCGACCCCAACGTGCTCTGTCGGAGCTACCGCCGCTTCGTGAACGACGACGTCCACTGGGGGCGCCGCGGCCACAAGTTGATCGGTGACGCGCTCTACAAGCAGGTGTTCCCCGACTGCGAGTAGCTGCTAGATTGCCCGTCGATGGCATCTCCCCAGCCCCTCGTGCTTGCACCCGTCCCCGCGACGGCGCGTTCCGTCACTTTCACGCTGCGCGCGGCAAGCGATCCGCGCGCGGGTCTGACGGCTCTCGCCGCCGCTGTCCAGCCTGGGATGACCGTGCTCGGTCTCGGTGCGCCGCTGGTGGCGGCCCTCGGCGCGGAGGTCCCCGGCTTGCGCGCCTTCCCAGCGCTCCCGGGTCCGGGGGTCCACGTGCCGTCCACCCAGGGTGCGGTGTGGCTGCTCATGCGCGGCGCCGATCGCGGGGCTGTGGACGACCGCGTGCGTCGCGCGCGCAGCGTGCTGGGTGACGCCTACCAGGTTGCCGACGACGTGGAACTGTTCAAGTACCGGGACGGGCGGGATCTGACGGGCTACGTGGACGGAACCGAGAACCCGACGGACGAGGCTGCCGTCCAAGCCGCGATCGCCGCCGACGGCTCGAGCTTCGTGGCCGTGCAGCGCTGGGCTCACGACCTCGAGTGGTTCGGGCGGCTGCCCGAGCAGGAGCGGGACCACGTCTTCGGCCGCCGTGCCAGCGACAACGAGGAGCTGGACGATGCGCCGGACTACGCTCACGTCAAACGTGCCGCGCAGGAGAGCTTCGATCCGGAGGCGTTCATGGTGCGGCGCTCGATGCCGTACATCAACCGGCGCGAGAAGGGGCTGTTGTTCATCGCCTACGGCGAGAGTCTCGATCGTTACGAGCGGGTGCTGAGGCGCATGGCCGGCCTCGACGACGGCATCGTCGATGGTCTGTTCCGGTTCAGCCGTCCTGCCACAGGGAGCTACTACTGGTGCCCGCCGGTCGCGGGCGGGCGTGTCGATCTGTCGAGCGTCGGGCTCTGACGCTACGGCCAGCGCAGGAGCGATACCGCAGGGATGTGCACCGACGCGCCGATCGCGGGCGGCTTGAAGCTCGCGAAGCCGTGCCGCGTCCAGACGATCCAGTCGAGCCCGGGGGCCTCGAGCGGGCGGTCGAACGTGACGCGGACCAGCGCCGGGCGGCCGTCCGCAGTCTCTTCGACGACCTGGACGTTGTCGCCGTCGACCCGGACGCTCGTGCCCACCGGCATGCGGTGACGCGGATCCCGCACAAGCAGCTCGGTTCCTCCCTGGATGAATCCGCCGGCGGATCGCACCAGCAGTGTTCGCGGGCCGGTGCGGTAGAGGTCCACCGCACGCGTCCCCACCGCGAGCGGAAACAGGCTGGCGGGTATCGGCTGGCCGTGGGCCCAGCGCGTGACCAGTAGATACCCGGTGAAGGCTCCGTCCGGTGCGTTGACCAGCACGACGCGACGCTGCGGGAGACCCGGCGCCTCCGGAAAAGTGGCCGCGAGCTGGTCCGCCACATGCTGCATGAAGGCGAACTGGAACGCGCCCACCTGGAACACCAGCGGCGAGAGCAGCAGATGCCCCCCGCCCGCCCAGACCGCGATCGCGACGAAAGGCGCGCGCAGCGCTCGGCGCGAAGGCAGAGCGGGGCTCCGCTCGACCACCGAGTGGACCATCAACGCCACCAGCCCGATCAAACCGAACCCCGCGAGCAGAAGCGTGCGCGCCGACGGTGCGACTGCCGAGATCGGAACAGCGGCCAGCGCCGCGCCGAGCAGGAAGAAGCGCGCGACCGCGCTCCGTCGAACCAGCGGCACGATCGCGAATGCGGCCAGCGCCAGCACGCCGACCGCGATCGCGATCAAGGCGAGCTGGAGAGATCCGGACACCAGCGGGTAGGCATCCGGCGTCGGAGCGCCGAGCTCCGCGGCGAGCAGCAGCGACAGGTTCACGGGCAGATGGCGCGCGAACAACAGCGGCGAGCGGAGGGGGTCGTAGTACAGCCCCGAGCCCCGCACGCCGTAGTGACCGAAGTGGTAGATAGCGGCCCACGCCGCCACGACGGCGGCGTGCGGAGCCAGCGAAAATGCACGGCGGCGCCCGCGGGACGGGTCGAGGAACAGCGCGTAGGCCGCGAGATAGCCGGTAATCCCCAGCGCCGCCTCGCCCGCAAGCAGCGCCAAGGCCAGCACGAGCGGCGACAGCCAGGCCGCGACGCGGCGGCCCGCCCGTCCCTGCACGTACAGCCACAGCGCCGCGAGCGCAAAGGCGCCGCTGACCAGGATGTTGCGGTTGGCGATCCATCCGACGGGCGTGCCGTGCGTGTGATCCAGGGCGTAGAGCAGCGCGGCGAAGCCCGCTGCCCAGCCAGCTCCGATCGTGCGGCGGTAGAGCGCCGCCGCAAGGGCGACAACGAGCAGAAACCAGGCGATCGACTGCGCGTGCATCAAGAGCGGCGTGCCGGGCCACAGCTGGTAGTCGAGCCAATGGGTCACCGCACTGACCGGTCTGAGGAAGCTGATCCTGAGCGCCGGATCGGCCCACCACGCGCCGATGCCCTGATCGAGCAGCCACTGGCTGCGCGCCGGATCGCCGTCATAGAAGGTGAACAGGGCGAACCCCGGTTTCAGCGCCGGCGCCCATCGTGCCGCGTGGGTCAGATAGATCCGGTGCCAGTAGTCGTCGGCTGCGAGCCCCGCGAACAGCGACGGCAACGCCACGATCGCCGCCGCCACGAGTGACACGAGCGTTGCGCGCGGCCCTGCGAGCAGCGCCCGCGCCCGGGCGAAGCGGCCGCCTGGATGAAGCTCCCCCGCCTGATCGTCCTGGGAGCCTCCGGAGCCCATGGGCCCAGCCTAGCCCAGCGAGCGCCGAACGTGTCCGCTAGCCCCTACCGATCCCCGGGTTCGCGTCTACGATTGGGCATGGCTCTCCCCCGCGGATTCGAAGACGCTCTGGGCGTGGGGCGCACGGCCGCGCGCTATCTCGCCGAGGCGCGGCCGGCGAGTCGCTCTTTCATGTCGGACGGCGTCCCCATCCACTACACGGAAGTGGGCGACGGGCCGCCCGTCGTGCTCGTTCATGGCTTTGCGGTCAGCGGTGATCTCAACTGGCGGCTGCCCGGGGTCACCCGGAAGATCGCGCGGGACTACCGGGTCATCACGGTCGATCTGCGCGGACACGGGCGGAGCGGCAAGCCGCATGCGCTCGAGGCCTACGGCGACAACCTGACGCTCGACATCGTGCGTCTGCTCGATCACCTCGGGCTCGAGCGGGCCCACGTTGCCGGCTACTCGCTGGGCGGCTTCGTCACGCTGAAGCTGGCGGTCTTCGCCCCCGAGCGGCTGCTGAGCGCGTCGATCCTCGGTGCGGGCTGGGAGCCGCCGGACAACAGCGCGCTCCTCGACGCGCTGCCCAGGCTGGCCGAGTCGCTCGAAGCGGGGCGCGGCATCGGTCCCGTTGCGGGGAATCTCGGAAGCGAGCGCAAGAAGCCCGGGCTCGGCCACCGGCTGTGGGTGAAGCTGATGACCCGCTACTTCAACGACCAGCGCGCCCTCATCGGGGTTATCCGCTCGGTGCCCGGGCTCGCCGTGAGCGAGGCGGAGCTCCGCGCCGTGACGGTTCCGCTGTGCAGTATCGTTGGCAGTCGCGATCCGCTCATCGAGAGCGCCCGGGCGATGTGCGACGTCGTCGCTGATCTTGCCGTGACGGTGATTCCGGATGCCGACCACATCCAGGCACCCGCCCGCCCCGAGCTGCACGCGGCGCTTCGGCAGTTCTTCGAGTCCGTGGAGGCCGGGTCCGCTGCTCGAGCGTGAGCCCGCGACAGGGAAGCATCGCCGGCGCGCGGACGTACGCTCGCGTGCCATGCTCCAGTCGCGCCTTTTGGCGGTGCTCGCCGCTGCCGCCCTTGTCCTGTCGGTAACCGCAGGTGCGGAGGCGCAGGAAGTCCAGCTCACCGGCGCGCTCAGCGGCGCCCCGGTGGTGCGCGACGCGTCGTATTCCAGCCCGAGCAGCAGGACTGCCAACGCCATTGTCATGCCCTCCGGACAGATGGAGGTGGCCGGCGAGATGGCATTCCTGACAGCCGATCCCTGGCTGTCGCACGCGGGCATCCGCTTCACCGATCTGGCCCTGTTCCGCGCGCGCGCGCGCCGGGCGCTGTCGAACCGCCTGGAGCTGTTCCTGGGCTCCGAGCTCTTGGCGAAGCAGCCCGCCGACATCGACGAGCCGGTGTGGCAGGGCGCAAACGGCGGAATGACGCTCGCCTTCAGCCGCGTCTTCGCCGCCCAGATCGCCGGCGGCGGCGGCCCCCTGCTCGACCACGCGGGATGGTACTGGCAGGCATCGCCCGGCCTGCTCGCGAAGACCAGTATCGGCGACCTCGTGCGCTTCGCCGTCCACGCGAACGACTCGTTCACCGTGCTCGAACGGAAGCCGCGCATCGCCTGGCTGGAGGAGCTTGGGGTGGGGGGCCAGGCCGAGTGGGGCGACCGGCACGGCGCACTGTGGCTCGGCATCGACTATGCCGTGCCGATCGGCTGGGGTCCGCGTTCGAGCGCGGCAGGGCCCCCACGCGGCTACCTCGCGCCTCGCGTCCGGACCGGGCTCAGCGTTGGAGGCGTGCTCAGCGTGAGTCGCGAGGGCTGGGATCTGTACGGCACCTACTCCGTCATCGACCGCGGTGAAGCCGACCAGCCAGCCACCACGCTTCCCATCCTCGACGGCGGATTCGACCAGCGCCAGCTGATCTTCGGGGTGGAGCACCGTTTCGGCGAGAAGAACCGCTGAGCCAGCCCACGCGGATGGCGTCGCCGATTGCGCCAACGTAAGGAGAGACGAGTCCATGTTCGCGCGCGCCGGCGTCTTCTCCAGCTTCGCACCCTGCGCGCTTCCGGGCGCGCCACGAGCTACCGCGCACCGGCGCTGACTGCGCTACGATGCCGCGCCCGGTGCGTGACCTTCCCGAAAGAGTCGCTCGTGATTTGAAGCTGCCACCTGCAGGCGTCGCTGCCGTGGTGCGGCTGCTCGGCGAGGGGGCGACGGTGCCTTTCATCGCTCGCTATCGCAAAGAGGCGACGGGCGCTCTGGACGAGGTGCAGATCCGCGCGGTGGCCGAGCGCGCCCGGCTCCTCGGGGAGCTGGACGCGCGCCGCACCACGATCCTCGCCACCATCGACGAGCAGGGGGCGCTGACGGACGAGCTCAGGCGCCGCATCGAGGCGTGCACCACGCGAGCGGAGCTCGAAGATCTGTACGCGCCGTACCGACCGAAGCGGCGCACCAAGGCGTCCGTCGCTCTGGAGCGCGGCCTGGGCCCGTTGGCGGAGCGCATCCTGGCGCAGCCCGACGGCGGTCACCCGGAAAACGACGCGCGCGCCTTCGTGGACCCGTCGAAAGAAGTGCACGGCATCGAAGACGCCTTGTCCGGCGCGCGGGACATCGTGGTGGAGGCTGTCGCGGACAACGCGGACTGCCGCGCCCACGTGCGCGAGACGCTTTCCAAGCAGGGCTTGCTCGAGACGCGGGCCGTGAAGTCGAAGACGAAGGAGCGCACCAAATTCGAGGACTACTACGAGTTTTCCGAGCCTCTCGCCAGGGTGCCCTCGCACCGCTATCTCGCCATCCGCCGCGGCGAGACCGAGGGCGTGCTGCGCGTGAAGGTCGCCGTGGACGACAGGCGCTGCCTCGCGAGGCTGGAACAGATCATGCGCCTGAGGCCGCGCTCGCCCTGGGCGCGTCTGCTACAGGACTCGGTCGAGGAGTCGTACAAGAAGCGCCTTCACCCATCCCTCGAAAAGGAGACCCGCGGCGACGTGGCCGAGCGCGCCGAGCGCGCCGCGATCGACGTGTTCGCGGAAAACCTGACGCAGCTCTTGATGGCGGCACCCTTCGGCGCGCGTCCCGTCGTTGCCGTCGATCCCGGCATCCGCACCGGCTGCAAATGCGCGGCCCTCGGCCCCGACGGCGCGTTCAAGGCCCACACCACGGTGTACCCGCTCGGCTCCAACGCCCATCGCGAGCGCGCCGAAAAGGACTTCGCCGCCTTCGTGAACCGCCACGGCGCGGACGCCATCGCCGTGGGCAACGGCACCGGTGGTCGCGACACCGAGCGCTTCGCCAGGAAAGCCCTCGGCGCGGGCGCGCTGGTCGTCAGCGTGAACGAGGCCGGCGCCAGCGTGTACAGCGCGTCGGACATAGCTCGCGAAGAGATGCCGGATCTGGACCTGACCGTGCGCGGCGCGGTGTCCATCGGGCGGCGACTGCAGGACCCGCTGGCCGAGCTCGTCAAGATCGATCCGAAGTCCATTGGCGTGGGCCAGTACCAGCACGATGTCGACGCCGGCCTTCTGGAGCAGAAGCTCCGCGAGGTCGTGGAGAGTGCGGTGAACCGCGTGGGGGTGGAGCTATCGACGGCCAGCCCGTCCCTCTTGTCGTACGTGGCCGGCGTCGGCCCGAAGCTGGCGAAGGCGATCGTCGAGGAGCGGGGTCGCCGCGGGCGCTTTTCGCGCCGGACCGACATCCTGAAAGTGAAAGGACTGGGCCCGAAGGCCTTCGAGCAATGCGCCGGCTTCCTGCGCATCCGTGACGGGAAGAACCCCCTCGATGCTTCGGCGGTCCACCCGGAGCGCTACCCGCTGGTGGAGCGGATGGCGAAGGATCTCTGGCGTGTCGCTTTCGAGCCTGGTGGGCAACGCCGAGGCCGCGAAGAAAATCGACATTCGCAGCTACGTGAGCGGCGATGTGGGCGAGCCCACGCTCAGGGACATCATCGCCGAGCTGTCCAAGCCGGGCCGCGATCCGCGCGACAGCTTCGAGGCGCCGAGCTTTCGCGACGACGTGAACGAGCTCGAGGACCTCTCGCCCGGCATGCTGCTCGAAGGCGTGGTCACCAACGTGACGGCTTTCGGCGCCTTCGTGGATGTCGGCGTGCACCAGGATGGCCTGGTGCACATCTCCCAGCTCGCGGACCGTTTCGTGAAGACGCCCAGCGATGTGATCAAGGCGGGCGAGCGCGTGAAGGTGCGCGTGATGTCCGTGGATCTGGAGCGCAAGCGCATTGCCCTCAGCCGCAAGGGTGTTTGAGTTGCCTAGCTTGCGGTAGCGATCGTCGTGTGCGGTTCGAGCAGCGAGAGGACGCGCGCGGAGAGGTCCTCCCAGATCAGAGCGGAGAGCCCCCACCACAGCACGATCCACAGCGGCACACCTCCGAACCAGCCGAGGGCGTAGTGGTGCAGTCCTCCGAGCTTTATGTACGCGACCTCCACGAGCGGGCCGAGCACGACGAAGACCCCGAGCACGGCCAGGCGACGACGATCGGGGCGGAGCAGTGCGAGCGCCACGACGAGTGCGAGTGCGAAGGGCAGCCACGACCAGAGCGGATCGAGGAAGCTCCGGTAGATGGTCTGCCGCGTGGCGACGACGATCGCGACGAGCACGCCGACGCGCCACGCGGCGCTCGTCACGCTGCGGCGACCGAGGTGCAGCGTGTCTGGCGGCGCGCCGAGCCGGAGGCGCTGCCAGCGGAAGAGCGTCGCGATGAAGCGCAGGATGAGCCCCCAGTACAGCAGCATCCACAGGGGAAGAAGCGACACGGACGGGAAGTACACCGGCACCGTGTAGGCGTAGATGTGGTGGCGTGTGACCGAGCTCCAGTCGTTGAAGGCGCCGAGCACGGTGCACAGTGCGAAGAAGGCGAGCTCGCGGCCACGCGGCCCGCGGAAGAGAGCGAAGCGCGCGATCACGACCGCAGGGACGAACGCGCTCATGAACGCGAGGTGATGCGCCGCCGCGCAGATCGCCACGCTGACCACGACGATGGCCGCCGCATCCAGCGCGAACGCTCTGTCATCGACGTCCATGGCTACCGCCGCGTGAGCGACACCAATTCGCGCGCCAGATGCGCCGGATGGCGGAGCCCCCAGGCGTACTCGTCGGTGGTGTAGTTCTGCGCCCAGTTGCAGTCGCCGCCGCACTGGTCGGGGCGTGGTCCGTGGAAGTGCGTCGGGTCGATGCGTCGGCGCGCGTGGGCGTACAGCGCGTCGACGCTGTCGAAGTCCAGCACGTCGATGCGCACGGGTTCCACGTTCGCGCTCGCCTTGCACGGCCACGCCAGCTTCCCGTCGTGGTCGACGTGCGGCTTGAGCGTGTTGCGGCAGTCGAGCGGCGCGGCGTGCAGCAGCCGGTCGTTCATGCGCGCCGAGCCGCTGATGCGCGCTCCGGCGCGCTTGCGTTCCACGATGGTGCGCGCAAGCTCCTGGTAGTCAGGATCCGCCAGCACGTCCGGGTCGATGCGCGGCCCCTTGTTCTGCGGTACCGGGCAGAACCAGATACCGAGATCATCGGCCAGGTCGAGCACCGAGCGCGCTTCCTGCACGAGCCCCGGCTGGATCACCGTGTTGACCATCAGCTTGACGTGCATCTCGTCGGCGAGCTCGCGCAGCATCAGCAGATTCCTGATCACGTCTTCGGGATGCTTCGTCACCCACATGCGCTCCAGGGTGTCGAGCTCGAGCGCGTCGAGGCTCACCACCAGGAGGTCGACATCGGCCAGGAACGTCCGCCACTCGGGCCTTTCGAGAAGGCGATGGAAGAGGCTGCCGTTGGTGTTGACGACAATGGGGTAGTAATCGAGGTCGCGCGCTTCACGAATCAGCTCAGGCAGATCGCGACGGAGCGTCGGCTCGCCCCCGGCGAAGTACACGCTGGGGGTGCGCGTGCGCATCACACGGAGCAGGCGCTTGCCGGCGGCGGTGTCGAGCCGGCCGTGGCCGTCGAGCTCCGGATAGCGCGCGCCCCGGTGGTCGTCGCAGTAGCTGCAGCGGAAGTTGCATGGCCTGAGCGTCGTCCAGATGAAGTAGAGCGGCCACAGGTCCTCGCGACCCGCGCGCGTGCGCCGCAGGTTGCCGGCGTAGTTCTGCGCGGCTGTGCGCCAGCTCTGCGCGCGGCGGCGCCATTCCGTGGGACCGGTGCGCGGCGTCTCGATCCGGGGGCGCAGTCTCGCGGCGAGCTCGTGCGCTTCGGAAGACAGCGCGTTCCAGTCTGGATGCCCTTCGCGGGGCGTGTAGCGGGAGAAGACGAGACGTTCCATGGCTCAGCCTTTCTGTTGCAGGGCCAAAATGACGGCGGACAACGCGCCGACGGACATCGCGGCGAGCGTGTCGATGGCGCGCTCGCGCGGAGTGTTGCCGAACAGGAATTGAAGGCCGACGCGTGTCCAGAGCCCGAGCAGGCCGTGAGCCACGAGCTCCGCGTCGGTCAAGCCGTCGCCGGCGAGCGCGCGCAGGCGCCCGGCGAGGAACGCCACGATGGGTGGGCTGATGCCGTCGCGCAGCCCTGCGAGGCTACCGTCGATCCCCGCACGTTCGGCGAAGGCCGCGACCAGCCCGCGTTCTGCCTGCCAGTGGTCGAGACAGACCGTCGCGAGCGCACGCGCCCCAGTCCGGGGCTCGACCTCGGGGGGCCAGGCGCTCTCCAGCTTGCCGATCAGCTCCGCATTGAACGCGGCGAGCAGCTCGTCGGCCGCCGCTTCCTTGCTGTCGAAGTGCACGTAGAAGGTGCCGTGCGCTACGCCCGCGCGACGCGCGATGTCGCCGATCTGCGTGGCGACGAAGCCCTGCTCGGCGAAGCAGTCGTGCGCCGCTCCGAGCAGGGTCGCGCGCGTGTCCGCTTTCTGCTGCTGACGCTTGGTCCGCGAAGGCTTTTTAAGTGACACTACGTCACTGATAGCAAGTCAGTCAGATGTGCACAAGGGGCAAGTTTGTAGCAAAATGCCACAAACTTCTGGGCGAAATGTGGCATTTTGCTACGAAACTGCGTTCGGCTGGCGTTGACAGTGCCGGCGCGCGCGCGTTCGCTTGCCGCATGCGCCGCCTGCTTCGCCTGCTTTCCGGATGTGCTCTGTTCGTGCTGCCGTGGTTCGCAGCCTGCGCCGTCACGGACGCGACCACGTCGCATTTCCATCAGCCCGACGGTGGCCTGGGCGGCGCCGCCGGCGCGGACTCCGGCTGTACAGGCACTGGTAGCGGCGCGACCGGCAGCGGCGCGACCGGCAGCGGCGCGACCGGCAGCGGCGCATGCGGCGCCGGTGCCACGGGTCCCGGGGGCAGCGGCGGCGCGCCGGACGCGGGACCGCCAAAGTGCGCCGACTCGCTCAAGCGCTGCTCGCACGAGTTCGACTACCCGGTGGGCAGCGAGCAGACCGTGGAGCTGCGCGGCGACTTCGCGCCAACCGGTTGGACGAAGGGCGTGCCCATGACGAAGCAGGGTTCCAACTGGGCGGCTTCGGTGGCGCTGCCCTATGGAACCAACGTCCAGTACAAGTTCGTCATAGACGGCACGAACTGGGTAACGGATCCGTCGAACCCGAACACCGCCCCGGACGGCCAGGGCGGGCAGAACTCGCTCCTCAAGGGCGTGACCTGCTCCGACTGGAGCTGCGTGCCGCCGCCGACCCTGGGTTACGACTGGCGCGACGCGGTTCTGTATTTCGTGTTCGTGGATCGCTTCAAGAACGGCGATCCGTCGAACGACGGACAGCCCGTGTCCGGCGTCGCACAGGCGGCGAACTACCAGGGTGGCGACTGGGCCGGCGTGAAGCAGGAGATCGACGCGGGCTACTTCACCGATCTCGGCGTCAACACGCTGTGGCTCACCGTGCCGATGGACAACCCGGAAAAATCCGGCCTCGGCTCCGACGGCAAGCAGTACAGCGCCTATCACGGCTACTGGCCGATGAACCTCGACAAGCCGGAGGAACGCTTCGGCACACTGGCCGAGCTGAAAGCGCTCGTCGACGACGCGCACCAGCACAAGCTCAAGGTGATCCTCGATTACGCGATGAACCACGTGTACATCGACTCGCCCGTCTACCAGCAGCACAACGACTGGTTCTGGCCGCTGATGAAGGGCAGCACCAACTGCACCTGCGGGCAGGGCTGCTCGTGGGACGGGCCGGACGCCAAGCGTTGCTGGTTTGCCGACTATCTGCCCGACTTCAACTTCACGGTGCAGGCGGCGCGCGACTTCTCCGTCGGCAATGCGATCAGCTGGATCAAGAACACCGGCATCGACGGCTTCCGGCTCGACGCCGTCAAGCACATCGAGGACTCGTGGGTGATCGAGCTGCGCTCGAAGGTCACGAGCGAGATCGAGCCGACGAGCAAGCAGCACTTCTACATGGTCGGTGAAACCTTCACCGGCGACCGCAACGCCATCCGCTACTACGTCAAGCCGAGCATGCTCGACGGGCAGTTCGATTTTCCGCTGCGCTCCGAGATGCTGAGGACGCTCTTGATGCGCAGCGCGCCGCTGTCCGAGCTGGGCGGCTTCCTTTCGACCAACGACGACTTCTACGGTTCAGGGATCATGAGCACGTTCATCGGCAACCACGACGTGCCGCGCGTGATCGAGTTCGCCCTGGACACGCCGATGTGGAACAACGAATGGGCGGACGGCAAGGACCGCGCCTGGCAGAACCAGCCGGGGACGCCCACTTCGGCTTCGCCCTACGAGCGCCTGGCGACGGCATACACCGTGCTGTTCACGCTGCGCGGCATCCCGCTCATCTACTACGGCGACGAGATCGGCATGGCCGGCGCCGGCGACCCGGACAACCGCCGCATGATGCAGTGGAGCGGCCTCACGCAGAACCAGACCCAGCTGCGCGATCACATCAAGAAGCTCACGGCGATCCGCTCGGCGCACGCGGCGTTGCGCGACGGCAAGCGCGCGACGTTGTCCGTCAGCGACAACACCTTCGCCTACAGCATGACGTACAACTCCGACACGGTGTACGTGCTCGTCAACCGGGGCGACAGTGCCGCGCCTGTTGGCGGCCTGCCCGCCGGCAACTACAAGAACCTGCTGGACGGCAGCCAGGTCAGCGGCCCCGCGCCCAATCTGCCAGCGCGCTCGTCGATGGTGCTGGTCGCCAACTAGCGGCGGGCCCGGCGCCCGCAGAAATCTGCAGGCCCGGGGGAACATCCGGCACGCGCATCGTACCAAGCAAGGAGGAGGTTCCACCTTGCGGAGTCGGTCTCTGGTTGTTCTCGGGTTGGGATGCGTGTTCGGTTGCGGGACGCCGCCGCCTGCCCCGCGCGTTGCGCCGCGCGTCGCGCGCTCGACGCCTGCTCCGCCCGTGCCGGCATCGGCATCTGCGGCGCCGTCCGCCGTACCCCCTCCCGCGCAGCCCCACCCGCAGCCTGCAGAACCCCGCGTGCTCGCTCGCATCCAGCGCGCGGCCGCCTCGCCGTGCGTGGAGAGCGAGCTGCCGGCGGCCTATCGCACCGGGCCGCACGCGGTGGGTCCGAACCTGGGGCGGGGGCTGGCCATCAGGTTGCCTCCGACCGGCGTGACCGGCGGCATGGTGAAGAAGCGCAAGGTGGTCGTCTACCGTTCGTACAAGCTGGATCCCCGTTCGGAGATCGGCGACGCGGGCTACCGCGTGTCCATCGCCGACGGACACGGCAAGACGGAGGACCTGTCGCTCGGCCTGAGCCAGATGCGCCCCTACGTGATCGTGCAGAACGATCACCTGCCGCTCCTCGACGGTGACGTGCTCCAGGTTGCCGCGGACGTGCGCGAGATCGACGACAAGAGCATCACGTTTCCGCCGGTCGGGCTGCACGCCAAGCGCCAGAAGCAGGGACTGATGCTGCGCTGCCCGCTCGCCGACCTCCGGCGCGACAGCGACAAGGACGGTCTGACCGACCTCGAGGAAGCCCGTCTGGCGACGGATCCGGCCGACCCGGACACCGATCACGACGGTCTCGCCGATGGCGTCGACCCGGCGCCCCTCGGGGCGGACAAACCGGCCACGCCGGAGGACGAGGTCCGTGAAGCTGCCTACGAGCAGATCGTCGGACGCTTCGTGAAGGGGCAGCTGCTGATCCAGAAGTCGACCGGGCCGCGCCTCGACGTGCGCGGCGTGAAATACCGGCTGATCACCCTGCGCCCCGGGGAGCTCGCGGCGTACGAGAAGCGTTTCGGTTTCAGGGTCACGTTCAACGTCCATGTGAAGATGAAGGACAAGGACCACGCCAAGGTGGCGGTGAGCTTCGGTTGGGTCGGGGGGGACTGGAACGCCGAGCGCACCGCCCAGGGCTGGCACTTCACGATGTCGGGGCAGTGGATCACCTAGCCGTGCCGCCGCCCTGCGATGCGCGGGCGGTTCTGCTACGGTCGTTTCCGGATGAGCTATCTCGCCCTGTCCTGGGTCGTGGTAGGCGTGGTGATCGCGTTGTGGCTGTACCTGGCCTGGCGCCACCGCGATGCGCGACTCGACCGGCTGAGCCTGAAGGAAGGCGAAGAGCTGTGCTTCGATGACGAGGAGGCGCGCTTTGCCGCCGTCGGGAAGAACCGGCACACCGGAAAGGCGCCCTCCTTCCGCCGCGCCGTGGTGCGGCTGACTTCCGAGCGGCTCATCGTGGCGGAGCCGATGGGGCCGATCACGCGAATGCGTTGGGCCGTGTACCACCGTGGCGTGCTGCCGGACGCCGTGGGCAACGCCTGGACCGACGGCTACGTGAGCTTCGCCACTTCGCCGGCGCATATCAGCGTCCAGCTTGAAGCGAACAAGCGCTGTCTCCGCATCAGACCCAACGGCGAGACGACCGCCGGCCCCGCACCCGAGCACCTCGCGATCGAGAGTCCGCGCCTGGGCGAGTACATGGCAGTCCTCGGGCGCTCCGGCGAGGGCGCTGGCCAGCGGCGCTCTCCCGGGTAGACTGCGCCCCCGATGCCCGAGTTCATTTTCACGATGCAGGAGGTGACGAAGGTCCACCCTCCTGACAAGAAGGTCCTGTCCGACATCACCCTGGCGTTCTTCCCGGGCGCGAAGATCGGCGTGATCGGCGCCAACGGCTCCGGCAAGAGCTCGCTGCTCCGCATCATGGCCGGCGTGGACAGCGAGTTCCTCGGCGAAGCGAAGCCCCATCCCGGCACGAAGGTCGGCTACTTCGCACAGGAGCCCGAGCTCGGCAACGCGAAGACGGTGAAGGAAGCGGTGGACCAGGCGGTGGCCGAGCAGCGCGCGCTCATCACCGCCTTCGAGGAGCTCAGCATGAAGCTGGGCGAGCCGATGAGCGACGACGAGATGAACCAGCTGCTCGAGAAGCAGGGCGAGCTTCAGGATCGCATCGACGCAGCGGACCTGTGGAACCTCGACTCGAAGCTCGAGATCGCCATGGACGCGCTGAGGCTGCCGCCGGCGGACGCGGAGATCGACACGCTTTCGGGTGGCGAGAAGCGGCGGGTGGCCCTGTGCCGCGTGCTGCTCGAAAACCCCGACATGCTGCTGCTCGACGAGCCGACCAACCACCTCGACGCCGAGAGCGTGGCCTGGCTCGAGCGCTTCCTGCACGACTATCCGGGCACGGTCGTCGCCGTCACCCACGACCGCTACTTTCTCGACGACGTGGCGGAATGGATCCTCGAGCTCGATCGCGGCCGCGGCTACCCGTTCAAGGGCAACTACTCGGGCTGGCTCGAGCAGAAGTCCGCGCGGCTTGCCGTCGAGGAGAAGCAGGAGAGCGCCCGCCAGCGCAAGCTCAAGCAGGAGCTCGACTGGGTGCGCGCGTCGCCCCGGGCCCGCCAGGCCAAGAGCAAGGCGCGCCTGAACGCGTACGAGGAGCTGCTCGCGCAGTCGAACCAGGGCATCTCCGATGCTAGCGAGATCAGCATGCCTCCGGGGCCGCGGTTGGGCGATCTGGTGATCGAGGCCAAGGGACTGACCAAGGGGTTCGGCGAACGGCTCTTGATCGACCACCTGGACTTCAGGCTGCCGCGCAGCGGCATCGTCGGGCGTGATCGGACCGAACGGCGCGGGCAAGACGACCCTCTTCCGCATGCTGGTCGGCGAGGACAAGCCGGACGAGGGCGAGCTCGTGGTCGGCGACACGGTGCAGATCGCCTACGTGGATCAGAGCCGCGAAGCGCTCGAGGGCGACCACAACGTGTGGCAGGAGATCAGCGGCGGCGAGGACAAGATCGAGCTCGGCAAGCGCGAGGTGGCGTCACGCGCCTACTGCACCTGGTTCGGCTTCCGCGGCAGCGACCAGCAGAAGCTCGTCGGCAGCCTGTCCGGCGGCGAACGCAACCGCGTGCACCTGGCCAAGCTGCTCAAGCAGGGCGGCAACCTGATCCTGCTCGACGAGCCGACCAACGATCTGGACGTGGATACGCTCCGCGCGCTGGAAGAAGCGCTGCTGGGGTTCCCGGGCTGCGCCGTGGTGGTAAGCCACGATCGCTGGTTCCTCGACCGCATCGCCACCCACATGCTGGCCTTCGAGGGCGACAGCGAGGTGGTGTGGTTCGAGGGCAACTACCAGGCGTACGAGGAGGATCGGCACCGGCGGCTCGGCACCGACGCCGATCAGCCGCACCGCATCAAGTACCGGAAGCTCGTCCGCTAGAGGCTTGGCTAGGCGGGCGGCGGCTCGGGGACGATGGTTCCGCAGTTGGTGAACTGCAGGTTCGTGTCGACCCGGAAGTGCGATTCCACGGTGTGCCGCTCTGCGTGGAACAAATCGAGCGGGTAGGTCTTGCCCTTCACGATTCCGAGCGCGGCGGCCTGGGCGTCCAGATCCACCGAACCGGTCTGCTGCGTGTGCAGGCCGCCGAGGTCGACGGCGAGCTTTTCGTTGATGAAGACCCAAACGTCGTCGTCGCCGATGAACGTGAAGTGCTCGCCGCCCTGGTACTTGAACTGGGTGTGCACCTCGGTCGTGAAGCCGAAGTTGTGTTGTTTCCCGTCCGTGCCCGTTCCGGAATTGCCGAAGCCGGCGCCATCGAGCGGGAAGAACAGGTCGCTCTGGAAGGTCAGCACGTTGCCGTTCGGCTGCAGCGACAGGTACACGACGTACGGCTTGTTCACGTTCGCCGCGTACCGGTACCACTGGTCGAACGCGCTCTTGCTCGTGGTCTGTTGTCCATACGGGCAGGGGCCCGTCTGGCTCGCCTCGCAGATGCCGGTGTAGACGGGCTTCTTGTCGGCACCCAGGTCGTTCTGTACGAGCCCCGGGGTGGGCCCGCCGCCGCCAAAGTGCTCGAAATCCGGGTGCCCTCCGGCTTCGTTGTTGCCCTTGAAGTCGCGGACCACGGCCAGGATCGTCGTACCGCAGCCGGACGAGGTCGCGGCCCCGCCGTCCAGGCTCGGGGGTGTGTTGCCATTGAAGGCCGGGCCCAGCTTGTAGCCGCCTGATTCCGTCTTCGTGAAGCCGGCGGGTAGCTTGTAGGGGCCCGGCTTGGACGTGCCGGCGTCCGCACCGCTGCCACCGCTGCCGCCGAGCGAAATGCCGACACCGCCGCTGCCGCCCGTCCCGCTGCCGCCGCTGCCACCGTTGTCGGCGACAGAATTGCTGCTGCCGCAGCCGCCCGAGCTGGCGATGACGAAGGCGAACACGGCGCCGAGAGACGAAAGTGTGCGGAGGTCCACGGGTCGGTGTCGGCGCAATCTGGACATGGTCTTCTTCCCTCCTGGTGGTTTCGTCCGCTAGATCATCTCGCCGGACAGATACGGATTTTCGCGGCGCACCTCGTCCATCGGCGCGTGCTCGCCGCCGTAGGCGTGGCCCGGATACAGGACCGTGTCGCCGGGGATGGTCGACAGGCGCTGAGTCAATGTGATGCGCATCTGTTCGGGATCGCCGCCGGGCAGATCGACGCGGCCGCAACCCTGGAGGAACAGCGTGTCGCCCGCGAGCAGGGCGCTCTTCAGCCGGAAGCAGCTGGAGCCCGGCGTGTGCCCCGGCGTGTGCAGAAGCTCGATCTCGATGTCGCCCACGCGGATCGTGTCACCCGAGTCGTGGCCTTCAAGGTCCGAATCGGACAGCCCCGTGACCTTGATGATCCCCGGCACCTCGAGCTTGTGCGCGTGCACTTTGCACGGGGAAACTTCCATGAGTGTGGGCAGGCCCTCGACGCTGAAGCCGAACATGCTGCCGCCGACGTGATCGGGGTGGTAGTGCGTGGCAAGAGCGCCGACGAGCTTCATGTCGTCTTGCTTTGCCACGTCGATGATGCCGCGTACGTCCCACGCCGGATCGATGACGACGCACTCGCCGCTGTCGCGATCGCCGACCAGATACGTGAAGTTCTGCATCTGCGCCGCAATCTGGTTCTCGCGGCCCAGGTCGCGACCCATCAGGAGCTGCTTGAGATAGAGCTCGGCCATCGCCGGGAATTCAAGCACAGGCGCCCGGCTTCGTCGAAGCGCTCGCTGGCTCGCGCCGCCGGGGGCCGGGTGGCACGGCGCTATTTGCGGTTGATCCAGGCGAGCCCGGTGATGAGCTCGCCGGTAGTGCTGCAGTCGCGGATGCGCGTGGGAGAGCTCGCGTCGGAGCCGTCGGTATGGACGACTTCCACGTGTGAGCAATTGGCAGTGGCGTCGTCGCGCAGGTAGGCGAGCTCCGTGCCGTCGGGCGAGAACACCAGATTCGTGCCTGGATTGTCGGCTACCTTGACGACGCTCTTTCCGTCGAGCGAGGAGACGTAGAGCTTGAACTTGTCAGTCCAGTCCGCGTAGGCGTAGTGCGTTCCGTCGGGCGACAGCGTATTGCCCGAGGCGGTGTTGCGCACGACCTGGGGAGCACCGTTCGGCAGCGCCATCTTCATGATAGTGCGCGTCTGCTTGTTCGGCGGCGTGATGACGATACGCGTGAAGTAGAGCTCCGACTCGTCCGCCGTCGGCTGCGGATACAGATCCATCTGGTACTGCTTGTCGGGCGTGATGAAGCCGAAGCTCTTTGAAGCAATGTCGATGCTGCCGAGCCGGTAGCCCTTGTTCGTGGGCGGCGAGCCGCTGGTGAAGTCGTAGCGGCGGCAGACGTAGACGCGGTCGTCCGCGGCGTTGAAGCTGTGGCACTCGTCGTTGATGTTGCCGTAATCGAGCACCGAGACGCTCTGGGTCGTGGCGTCGTAGAGGAAGCTGTTCTGGATCGCGTCACCCAGCGTGATGCCGTAGTGCTGCGCCTGTTCCGGATCGCCGCAGGCGAACGCGACCTGGTTGCCGCTGTGCGAAACGCCCATGCTCCAGACGCGGTACGCATCGAAGATCTCCGTGGCGCCGCTGCCGTCCGGCTTCATCGACATCACCCGGTTCGGCTGCTTGTTCCAGTCGTTGAACAGGATCTGCTCGCCCGCGGGCAACGGGTTCTTCGCCGCGAACTGGATGGACGAGGCGGTCGGGACCGGCACGTAGCCGTCGGTCAGGGGAGCGTCGGTGGGCGCGTCGGTTCCCGCGTCCATGCCGCCGCTGCCCGCGGCGGAGGCGTCGCTTCCGCCGACCCCGCCGTTGCCCCCCGAGTCGAGAGTTCCCGCGTCGCTGCCCGCCTGTCCGCCGCCGTTGCTGCTCCCGCTGCTCCCGCTGCAACCGCTGCCCAGGGCCAGCGCCGCGATCAACGGCCAGGCCGCAAGCCCGCGCATTGTCCAAGCCATGCTGCGAGCGAACCACGCGGCGTCCCCGCCGGCAAGCGCGGCGCGGGGACGGGATGCGCGCTCAGCCGGAATCGGCGGTGTCGCTCTCCGGGAACTCCGTCTCGATCATCTCGTCGAACCAGCTCGGGGGGTGGTAGCCGACGACACGCCCCAGCTCCTGCCCGCGGTCGAAGATCAAGATGGTGGGCGTCGCAGTGACGCCGAGCTTTCGCAGTACCGGCAGCGGCCCCGAGGTGGTCACCTCGGCTACCTTGATCCGGCCTTCGTAGCGGGTCGCGACCTTCGTCAGGACCGGAGCGAGCTGGCGGCACGGCGCGCAGCTCTCGCTCCAGAACGTCGAGGATGACGGGCAGCTCGCTCTTTTCGACCTCGCGCTTGAAGTCATCGGCGCTGCCGATGTGGGTGGGGAGGACTTCGCGTTTCGGAGCGAAGAGGGACGACAGGAGACCCATGCGCGTACCTTCCTTCAGGGCTGGATCGAAAGCATCTTCCTGGTTCGAGCCTGGCAGCACGAAAAGGGTTCCGCACGACGCGGGGCGAACGGGCCATGGCCCCCGTCGCCGGTCGACGATTCGGCTCCAGCGCTCACGGCGCGGGCGAGCCAGCCGTCAGCTTGGGATCGCCGATCCAGCGCTTGGCGATCTCCAGCGCGACGGTGGACGCGCCGAGATTGCCGCCGTTCGTCCCAGCGCCGATGCAGGGGCTGCCGGCTGCGAGCGAGTAGTCGGCGTGGGCCGGGTCGGCAAAATCTGGATTCGTGATGCCGAGGTTCCAGGTGTTCGAGGAGTCGTCCAACGCGCCGCCGCTGTTGTTGTTCTTGGTGTTGTTGTAGGCGATGTTGTTGCGCGCTACTTCCACGCGGCTGCTGTACACGTCCATATAGAAGCCCACCCCGCCGCAGTCGACGGCGGTGTTGTGCTCGTAGGTGTTGGCAGGGGCGCCGTCGTTGTAGTCGAAGCCCTGTTGGGTCGACCCCACGGCAAGGTTTCCGGTTGCGGTCGTCCCCCCGCCGTGCGGGTCGTTGGTCTTGTTGCCGCCGCACTTGAATGCGTTGCCGTCCGAGGCGGCGTTGCCGTTCCAGTACAGCCCCGCTTGATACGACACGTTGTCGAGCATCAACGTGCCCTGGCCATAGAATGTGTCGTATCCGTCATCGCCCTGGTTTGCAGCAAAGTTGCGGACCAGCTTGTTGCCGTTCGAGGTGTTGCCCGCACTGGCCCCGATGCCGACTGCGTCGCCGACGTTCGTTCCATGGTTCGAGCCGTCGCCCATGTGGAAGAACGCGCAGTCCTGTACGAGATTGTTGCTGGCATTGTAGATGTAGACACCGGTTGACGGCCCGCCCGAGCCGTAGTGGCTGATCCGAACGTCCTCGATGACGTTTCCGCTTGCGTTGGCGCCGATGTAGATGTTGCCGGGGTCGCCGTTGCCATTGACGATCCAGAACGTCTTGATGTGCCAGGTGGCACCACCAGAAAAGATGTCGAACACGCGGCCGCCGGCTCCCGGAGCGAGGTCTTTGCAGTCCACCATCGGCCGCTCCGTGCCGTAGCCGTAGATGTTCACTCGCCCGGATCCTGGAACGTCCAGGTTCCACCTCGAGGAAGGCCGGAGGACCCCGGTGCGCACCAGGATGGTCTTGTCGGTGCCGGTCGCGGGAGGATTCGCAGCCACTGCCGACAGGGCCTTGCCGAGCGTCCGGAACGCGTCGTTGACCGTCGTGCCGCTGTTGGTGTCGTTGCCGTTGTTGGGGTCGACGTAGTAGTCGCCGGTAGTGACGGCTCCCGTCTGCGGATATTTCGTCAGGCTGTCGCTGGCGCTTCCGACGCCGGCGAGTGTCACGCTGCTGCCGCCTGCTCCTCCGCTACCGGCCATGCCAGCGCTGCCGCCGCTGCCGGCCGTGCCGCCGGTGCCGGCCGTGCCGCCGCTACCGGCCATGCCGCCGCTACCGGCCATGCCGCCGTTGCCCGCGGCGCCGCCGTTGCCTCCTGTGCCAGCGTCCGTTTGACTGGATCGCAGTTTGCCTGGTGTCGTACAGGCGACCATCGAGGCTAGCGTGCCGGCGAGGAGCGCAGTGCGCAGCAGTGGGAGCATCCCAATGGCATAGGCCTGTCGGAGACCAGCCGCAACACACGACATCGCGGGCTTGCCCACGGGCCTCTTGGCCGCGGCGGCAGCGCCGCCGACGTAGCGTCAGGTTCGACGAGGGGAGCGTCGTCTATACGATCAGATGCACCGCCCATTGCCCGGCTGTCCCGAGCAGGCTCATCACGGCGGCACCGATGAAGGCCATGCCCAGGCTCCGGATCTTGAGGCTGTCGAGCAGTGCGTCGGTCAGCTTCAGCAGCAGCGCCATGACGAGCCAGCGCGTGAGGAACGCCAGCAGGAAGCCGATCCCGAGCGTGCTGAGCCCGATGACCACGAACAGGAGCCAGCCGAGCAGCCAGTTCAACAGACCGAACACGGCCGCCACGACTATGGCGCCTCCAAAACCGCGGACCTCGAACCCCGGCAGCAGCACGGCGGTCAGCCACACCGCAATGCTCATCACCAGCCACGAAAGCAGAATCTCCATGTCGCGACCAACCTAACCACATCGCCTGGCGCTGCCAGCGCGTCGCGCCTCAGTGAAGATCGCGCAGCATCTTCTCGGCCTGCGCTGCCCACCTTGCGTCGCGACGCTTCACGAACGCGGGCTGGTGCTCGTAGTCGCCGAGCGCGGTCTGGAGTTGCTCGCGCGCTTCGTCCTTTCTACCCGAGAGGCCGAGGTAGTGGGCCAGCGCGATGCGGTGGTTGATGCGGCCGTCCACGCCGACCAGACCGCGCAGGAGGTCGGTCGCGTCCTCGTGCTCGCCGCTCTGCCAGAGCGCCTCGCCGTAGTCCAGCGCCGCCGCGTAGTCGCGGTAGGAGTTGTCGACCTCCATCAGCTCGTGCAGCTCCTCGGCGGCCTCGGCATGGCGATGCATGCCCATCAGCGACAGCGAGTGGCCGTAGAGGGCTTCCTTGTTGTCGTGGTCGTGCGACCGCACATCCTGATAGACCGCCGCGGCTTCCGGATATTCGCCACGGCCGTGCAGCGCGTCGGCCAGCGCCAGCTTGTTGAGCACGCTCGGCGTCTCCTCGGCCCTGTAGCGAAGGTCGGAGAGCGACGGCTCGCGGTGCGTGAGCCGGCTGATCGCGCCGCCGCCGCCGCCGGGTCGGCGGTCCTGCAACTTGACGACGAAGAAGTAGATGAGCGGCCCGAACGGTACGAAGATGATGATCAGGTACCAGTAGAACTCCGCGCGGCGCCGGAAGGCGTCGACGATCATCCAGATGTAGAAAACCGCGAAGAGGTAGTACAGCACGGGCGCATGCGTCCCCGACGCGCGGGGTCCGCTCTGTTCTTTTCGTCGAAGAGAGCGCGCGTCAAGGTGCGTGTCGCGGCGCTTCGTCCAGAGCCGCCAGGTAGCCCCTGAGCTCGGCCAGCAGGCTTTGCCGCTCGCTCTCGCCGAACCGCTCCCATTGGGCGAAGCGACGACAGAAACGCGTGCTGTCGACGCCCCGGAGCTCGAGCTCCCGGAGCCCGTCGGCGGCCTCCTCCAGGCGCCTCTCGCGGGGCTCGTCGGCGGCTCCGCGATAGGCGGGCCCCCGCGCGATGTGCTCGATGGCGTCGATGGCTTCGAAGCGCTCGGCGAGCCAGGGCGTGGTCCGGCGGAGGCCCTGCTCCACGTCGAGCTGTTCGGCTTCCTCGGCCGGAAGCACCTCGGAGTAGCGCTGCGGATCGAAGTCGAAGTACTGCCCGCACTCCACGCAGCGACGCGTGGAGCCCTGGTAGCGGCCCTTGCCCAGGGGGATGAAGTACAGATGCAGCGTGCGGCGATGGTCCAGCACCGACAGCGGGCTCAGCTTGCGGCACACGGGGCAGTAGTCGACGACCACGCCACGCAGCGCTTCTTTTTCGGTCGTGCCGACGAAGAAGAAGAACATCGACGGAAGTCTAGCGCGGGGCGCGGGCGTTGTCAGGGCATCAGCACGAGCTTGCCGACGGTGGTGCCGGACTCGAGCGCGCGATGCGCGTCGGCCACGCGTTCGAGCGGGAATTTCGTGACCGGTGGCGCGCGCAGGCGACCCGCAGCGAGCCAGTCGAGCAGGGTGTTCATGCCCTCGGTCAGCAGATCCGTGCGGTCGAACAGATACGAGAGATTGAACGCCAGCACGCTCTTGTTGTCGCCGGTGAGCTTGAGCGGGTTGAAGCGCGGCATGCGCACGTAGTCGCGCGCCAGCTTGACCCAGTTGGGGCGGCCGCTGTTCCTGGGCAGCATGGAGTGGAAGCCGTAGATGACAAGCCGACCGGTCGGGCGCAGGTGCGCGTAGCTGCCGCGCAGCGTCTCCACGCCGTTCGCGTCGAGCACGATGTCGTAGCCGTCCTGCGCCAGGCGCTCCGCCGCCGGCCACAGCGGCTCGCTGCTCTTGTCGATGACATCGTGGGCGCCGTAGCCGCGCGCAGTGTCGGCCTTGTGCGGCGCGCCGACCACGCCGACCACGTGTGCGCCGGCAGTGCGCGCGATCTGCACCAGTGCACCGCCGACGCCACCCGCCGCCGAGTGCACCAGCACGTTCATGCCGCGCCGTGGTCGCGCCAGTTCCGAGAGCGCGTACCAGGCGGTGAGGAAGATCGTCGGGAACGCTGCGCCCTGTCCGGGGCTGAGCCCCGGGGGCAACCCGAACACCTGCATTCGCGGCACGCACAGCTCGGTCGCGTAGCCTCCGAAGCGCGTGACCGCGATCACCGCGTCGCCGACACGCAGGTCACTGACGCCTTGGCCGAGCGCGCTGACCTTGCCGGCCACCTCGAAGCCCGGAGTGATGGGCCAACCGACGTACTTCTTCGCCGATTCGTACAGCCCCATGCGCACGATGCAGTCGGCGTAGTTCACGCCGATGCCCTCGGCCGCCACGCGCACCTCCCCGGGCCCTGGTACGGGCACCGGATGCGTCTCCAGCGACAGCGCGTCGTAGCTGCCCGGCTTGTGGATGACGACCTTGCGCACGCCCGGGCCAAGGTAGACGACCGGCCATCCGCGGAACAGCGGACACGCGAGCGGCCCGGGTCACGGGGAACTGCGCGCACGCTCAGCCTCATTCCGGGCGGAGTGGAATCGATGACCAAGGTCGATTGGCCGGCCCGTGAAGAACGACAAGGGCCTGGCCGATCCCGGCGGCGGATGGGTGCCTCCATGGGCTACACTGGACTTGTTGCGCGCGAGTAAGGAGCACTCATGACGCCTGGCAAAGGCGGCTCCGAACAACACATCCCCCAAGCAGTCCTGGAAGCTCTGGATAGCGTCGTCGCTCCCAGCGTTCGCGACGCGTTGCTGCATTCCGCGCTGGAGGAGTATTCGGAAGCCGAGCTGCCCCGCGACCCTGCGCGCCTACGTGATTTCACTCACGGTCCCCTGCGCCGCGCGCTGGTCCAGGGCCTCGGCGAGGAGCTGGCCGAGACGCTGACCGAGGAGATCGGCAGGATGCTCGATCTGGCGGCGCCGAGCAGCGAGTCGCCGCGCCGGGCGTCGCGCAGCAGCGGCCAGCTCAGGGCCGTGGCGACGCCGCCGCGCCGATCGCAGCCGCCGCCCCGCTCGCGGACGCCATCCCCGGTTCCGCCGCGGCGCAGCCAGAGTCCCCGCCCCGCAACCCTGCGCTCGTTGGCTGCGCGCGGCCTCACGCCGCCGCCGTACTCCGGCCAGGTTTCGAGGCCGGCACCTCGGTTCGACGCGGACGACGCGCCCGAGCTCGAGGTTTCCGAAGTCCTGGGCGACATCGACTTCGAGGATCTGCCCGGGCTCACGGAGAGCGCACCGCCCGTCGACGATCCGCTGGCCGACAGCGAGCGCGCCCGATCACTGGCCGATCTGTTTCCGCCCAGTACGAAGCAGCCTGCCTCTTCCGGCGCGCCGGGCTCCCGCAAGCTCACGCTCGGCTCCAGCTCGCACGGGAGCAGTCCGGGCTCACGCCATCCCGACGACGTCAAGACGCCACCCTGGTCGTCTGCCGAGTACCCCAGCGCGATGGCGCGGTCGATCGGCATGTCTGGCGCGTTGCCCTCATCGCGCCCCGGCCAGCAGCGCTCGCTGCCGCACGTGCTGGTCGCGACGCGGGATCCCGCGATGTTGCGACGCATCACCGTGTGGCTCGATCCACGCGCAGCGGTGATGCGCGTACGCAGCGTGATCGACCTGTTGCACCGGATCGAGGATGCGGCCCACGCGCGCAGCGTGATCGTGCTCGACTGCCGCCAGCCCTCGATGCGCCCCGCCGCACTGGCTGCGCTCGCCGACGAGCTACCGGTCTCGACACACGTCGTGCTGGTTGCGGCGACGCCCGATCTGATGAGCAAGCTGGCCGACATTGCGCCGTCGACCTCCAGCTGGCTTGCGCTCAGCGGTACCGCACGCCCCAAGGAAATCGCCGCGCGCTGCGTCGAGCTCGTCTCCTGAGCTCCCGGGTCGCCGTCAGGCGCTTTCCGTCGGCGGTTTCAGCGCGGGCGCCCCTGGGCGACCCAGCTTGCCACGATCTGGATGTCCGCGGACGACAGCGCCGGCAGTCCGAGCGGCATGCCGCGCAGGTCCGGATCCACGTGGCCGGCCTCCTCGCGCTGCCGGGCCAGGAGCGCGGCGACGAGTCGCGGAGTGCCGTCTTTCATCGGAGCGAAGATGCTGTGGCGCTCGCCGCGGACGTCGAGCAGCCCACCCGACACGCCGCGGTAGCTGGATAGGTCCAGCCCGCGCGGGAAGAAGCCGAAGCCGCCGGTGTTGCCCGGTCCCCCGTCGCCCAGTGCCACGTCGGGGTTGCCGTGGCAGTGGTGACAGGTGCGACTGAACACACGCTTGTCGACTTCCTCGAAGGTCACGCGACGCGTCAGGAGGGGCAGCCGCTTCGGCACCGCTTTCTGTGCCGGCGGCGCGAGCTTCGCCCCGAGCAGGTAGGCGGCGATGTCACGCGCCTCCGTTCTGCTGAAACCGAACGTCGGCATCAAGGTGTCCGGCTTCACCTGCTTTGGATTCTCGAGCCACGCGACCAGTGCCGCGGGTGCGTAGCGGTCGCGCACCCAGCGGAGATCCGGCGCCAGTGCGACCGCCCGCGAAGCGAGGCCCGCGCCCGGCGCCGGCGTGACGCTCGGTGCCGGCGCGCCGCTGAAGCGGTGGCAGGTGCCGCACGCTTTCTGAACCATGAGCGCACGTCCGTGCTGCGCATCGGCGCCGTCGAGCGACGCCGCCGGCGCTCGTTTGCTGCCGCGGGTGAGATACGTCGCGATGTCGCGGGCCTGGGCAGGCTTGATGGCGAGCCGCGGCATCGTGGGCGCGAGTCCCGGTCTCAGGTCGTGCGGCGACAGCAGAAAGCGCGCGATCCACTCGCGCTTCAGGCGCTTGCCCGCTGACTCGAGCGACGGCACGACCTGCATGATCGCAACGTGCTTCTTCCATTTCCGGACGGCCGAGGCCGGCGCGTCCTTGTACGTGCCGGCCAGGATCTTCTGGTGGCAGTGCACGCAGTTCATCTCGAGCCGCGCGACGCCGAGCCCGGTGCCGTCGTGACAGCGGTTGCATTCGAACTTCTGGACCAGCTTCCTGCCGCTGGCTGCATCGCCCGCCTTGTGGAGGGTGGCGAGCACGGCAGCCGGCAGCGTGTCGGCGGAGCTCTTCGCCGCTGCTACCGCAGGCTTCGCGGACGTCGCAGGCGTGGCCTTTCCGGACGGGTCTGCGCGGCCGGTACAGGCGATCGCGACCAGCGCGATCGCCACCGTCCAACACAGAAGACCCAGCTTGTGCCACGCCCGCGCCATGGCTCAGCCCTTCGCGTCGATGCGGCAGGCCTCGGGATGCCCGGCCATGGCCTTGCAGCGCTTCATCGCGAGGCGGCCGCCGCTCTTGTCGCCCGACTCGGCGCGCAACGACGCCAGTGCCGCGTAGCCTTCCGGCGTTGCGACCAGATCCTTCTTGGCCAGCTTTTCCAGGATGCGGCGGGCCTGGGCCTTGTCGGCGTCCACGTGCGCCATCGCCTCGGCCAGATCGGTCTGTGCGGCGGGGCTGTCCTTCTTCGTCTTGTCGATCGTGCCGAGCACCTTCACCGCCCAGGCCAGGTTCGCCTTGCGCTCCCTGGCGGTCTTGCCGAGCCAGGAGCCCTGGATGTACTCCGGAATCCCGCGCCCGACGGGCAGCGCGCCGTCGGAACGGGCGACGGCCAGAGCGAGCATGCGCTGCGCGCGCGCGACCAGCTTGCTCTTCTTCGCGTTCATGTGGCGCACCTCGGGCATCATGCGGATTACGCTGGCCGCTGACGCGTTGATCTTCCCCTGGCTGAACGCCTTCTCGGCGCGGGCCACGCCGCCCACGCGGTAGTCCACCTGGTTTTCTTCCAGGTACGGCACCCATGCTCCACCGCAGGCGTGCGCATTGCGCGCTACGCCGCCGATCGCCAGAGCGCCCAGCAACACCAACATCGACCGACCAAGCTTCGTCTTCATCAGAGTCCTCCGTGAGCTATCGACGGAGCCGCTGCCCCGTCATGGATCCCATCGCGTGGGGTCTTCATTTCGTGACAGCGACGTGTGCTGTGTGTTCCAGCAAGCGCAGGGCCAAGCGCGAGATGGCTGAATTTCGCGGCATTGTCCCAAGCGCAGAGGCCGAGCGCGTGTCGGAGGCCACACAGCCGCGTGGCTTGTCGGACGCTCCGGATCCAGGCGCAGGAAGATCCAGTGGCGCGCCGGCGTACTACGCCGGCGCTCGCGCTTCGCGTCGCAATCGTGCGCGCGCTCTGCGGCGGCGCCACGTTGCAAATCCCAGACACAGCACCAGCCATCCGACTGTTGATCCGTTGCCACCGTCGCCGGCTACCGTGCAGCCGCACCCCGCGCTGTTCGAGGCAGAAGCTCCGTGGCCCGCGTCCGCGTTCCCGCCCGAGCCGCTCGTGCCGGCGCCGCCACCGGCTGCACCGCTCGTACCGCCGGCGCCACTTTCTACGCCACCGTCGGCGCCCCCCTGCGCGCAGGTCGAGTTGGCGCTTGTCGCGTCGACCGTGGCGGCGACCCAGCCCTTGGGGGGAAACTTCGCGAGCGCGCCGCTGCCGGGGGCGTTCTGGGCGACCGCGAGCACCTGCACGCTGCTCTGTGCCGGCAGAGCGATGCAGGTATGGAGAACGTCCGCGCTGGCTTCAGCTGCCTGCACGCCCGCTACGTACAGGCGGATCTTCGCGATGCCGGTCCCGGCGAGGTCCTGTGCGTGGACCGTCACATCGACAGACCCGCCGATCGCCTGCTGGTCGGTGAGGCCGTCGAGGGTGACGACCGGCCGCTTGGCGTAGGGCGCGGCCAGCGGATCGCCGAGCACCAGGTTCCGCCAGTACGCAAACGGCATGTTGCGCAGATAGGCTTCCGAAAGCGGCGCCCCCTCGGCATAGTCGACCACGAACTGGCGCGCCGGAAACGCGTTGTTCAGGGGTTCAGCGACCGTGCCTTGCACGCCCGCGACGCCCATCGCCACCCAACGCGCGATCGACACCTGCGATTGGCCAGTGGCGGTGAAGTTGGTGGGCGCGGCGCCTGTGCTCGTCAGGTTGTCCACGATTGCGCCGGGACGGAAGGTGTTGCCCTCGATCGTGGTGCCGAGCGAGGCGGTGCCGGTCACGAAGGAGGCGAGCGTCTTTCCGGTGAGATTGCTGTCGAACGGGACGCGGTTGGCGGTGAAGCCCAGCGCCTGCAGCTCTGCGATCGCCGAGGTAGCCTGGCTGTCGAGCACTCCGCGAGCCGGGTCGGCGCCGTCCATGAACAGAAACTCGCTGCTCGCCCCGCCGGACTTTTCCGCCTGGAGAGCGCTGGTGAGCAACTTGCCGGCGTCGGCGTAGGAACGGCCGTGCAGCATCGTGACCAGCTTCGGGTGCCAGACCGCCCCGCCGAGCGTGACCTGGACGTCTCGGCGCGAACGCTGTCTGGAGACCCAGGAGCGGGTTCTGCCAAGCGGCTGCCAGGCAGGGCGTGTTGTTCGCGCAGCTCATGGTTACGCCTGGCGCCTGGCCGAGCAGCGGCGTCACCCCGTCCGCAAGCGTCGAGTCCCAGACGCCGAGCGCCGCAGTGAGCGACACGACTTCGTTCGACGACGCGCCGGTCGGTATCTGCACGCGAAGCGGCATTCCGCGGATCACCATGAGCGCTTCGATCCTTGCGATGGATCCGCCGCTCGTCAGGCAGGCTTGCAGCGGCCCTAGGATCTGGGTCTTGTAGTCCGCAAGCGGGATGTCGGATTGAGCCGTCGTCGCGACGCCGCACACCTGGTTCGGCGGGAACGTCGCGCGCTGCCACGTAGGTGTTCGCCAGCGCTTCGCTTTCCGGAACGCTGTTGTTGTAGACGACGGCCACCGAGGCGGGCCCCGGAAACGCGAACGCCGTGCTCGTGACGAGGCAGGAAAAACCGACAAGACAAGCCGCCAGCCGACAAGACACGTCAATCACCACCTTCCTGCAGAAGCTGGCCCGTAGGCTATCATGGATGGGAGAGTCGCCGCGTCGTTCGACGTCAGGGCAATTCCGGGCTACCGCGGTGGCCGAACGGACCGTCCCGGCGCGGCGGCGTCACGGTGCGGGAGTGACCGGCTCGGGCGAGATGCCCGTCGCGCGATCCACCGCTTCGATCAATGCGGCGTACGCGAACGGCTTCGGCAGGTGACCGTCGGCACCGGCCTCGAGCAGCACGTGTCGATGCTCTTCGCCCACGTGGGCGGTCGTGGCCACGATGGGCAGGTGAGCGGCGCCTTCGCGCTCTTCGAGCTTGCGCACGCGCCGGATCAGCTCGATGCCGTCGATACCCGGCATCTCCACGTCGGTGAGCAGCAGGTCGAACGACGCCGCGGCAAGCTTCTCGAGGGCGCTTTCGCCGTTCGCGGTGAGCACGACCTCGTGACCGCTGTGGGCCAGCAACATGCGGATCGCCTTGCGATTGATGGGGTCGTCCTCGCAGACCAGGATGCGCAGCGCGGGACCGCTCTTTGTCGCGGTAGCGTCACCGCGCGTGCGCGCTTCGAGCAGGTTGACCGGGCCGGGCCGGGGACTGTCGGGACGTTCGCGCGGCAGACCGAGCTCGACCGCGAACGTCGAGCCCTTCTGGTTCCTGGTAGCCCGCGCGGTCCCGCCCATGTGCTGGGCGAGATCGTGCACGATCGCGAGGCCGAGCCCCGCGCCTCCGCCGAGGCGCGCGTCGGAAGGGTTCGCCTGGACGAACGGCTCGAAAATGCGTTCGAGCTGATCGGCTGGAACGCCGCGACCGGTGTCGACCACAGCAAGCACGATGCGATCGGGGTCATCGTTCCGTAGCGTCAGCCGGACATCCACGGACCCCGCGTCGGTGAACTTGATGGCGTTGCTGACCAGGTTGCGGGCGATCTGCGCGACCCGCAGTCCGTCGCCGATGCGGTGTGCATCGATGCCGGCATCGGCCCGCGCCGACAGTACCAACCCCTTGTCGTTGGCCTCGGCCACGAACGGCGCGAGCGTGTCGGCCAGCACGCCATGGAGCGAGAAAGGCTGAGCGAACAGCTCCAGTGCGCCAGCGTCGGCCCGGGTCACGTCCAGCACGTTGTTGAGCAAGGTGAGCAGCGTGCGGGCGGAGGCGTGCGCGGTATCCAGCTGATCGCGCACTTCCGGCGACACGTCGCCCATGCGTGCCACGTCGGTCATTGCGATCACACCCTGCAGCGGCGTGCGCAGTTCGTGGCTCATATGCGCCAGGAAGCGACTCCGCACGCGGTTCGACTGCTCGAGGGACGCGGCCGTTTCCGTCAGCTCCCGCGCACGTCGCTGCGCGACGCGCCGGAATGCCGCCGTCATGCCCAGCAGCAGCGCGACGTAGAACAGCCCGGCCAGGCTCCGCTCCGCGGTGCCTTCGCCGATCGCGTGGGGAATGATGATCCACGGTTCCACAAGGGCGACCAGCGGGACCAGAACCAGCGTGAGGGTTGCCCACACGATGGCTTCACGCCGCCGCCCCAGGAGCAGCACGGAAAAACCGACCAGCGACAGCCACCACTTCGACGACGGCATCCCGTACGCCGCCGGGACCAGCAGCGCCACTGTCGCCACCAGCGCCGTGCCGTGAACGGCCAGCCCGGACCGCTGTGCGGCGTCGCGGCGGTACCACAGGAACAGGAGCGCGATCGCGACGGCGCCGATGGCATTGCCCCACCACGGCGTCGCGAGCCCGGTCTCGGCCTGCACGACGTAGCGCACGACGCCGAACGAGACGCAGGCGACGAACACCGCGGCCATGCCGATCCCGACCAGCCGCGAACGGTCGGCGACGACATCCTGTTCGTCGCGTTCGCTTGCGGCTTCCAGAACCGGTGTCCGGCGGGTCGCCGACACGTCGCTCCGCTCTCCCCGCACGTGGCCCTCGTTGATCGCTTCTAGCCTTCCTGGGCCAGCAGCGCGTCTGCCGGATCCCGGGAATACATCAGTAGAACGACCAGACATGCGTTACCGATAAGGCTCGCCCGATAGGCTTGATGGACGTCAATGGGCATGGTTTCGAACCGGGCGGCCGTCGTCTACGTTGGGCGCATGGGTGTAATGACGACCACACTGCGAGCCGTGATGGGCCTGCCGCCCGGCGTGCTGCGGGCTCTGAGCGGCGGCCGCACCGTGCGCGACGGTCAGCTGCTCGATGCGCAGAGCCAGCTGTTCGTAGCGCTCGCCAACCGACTCGACGGGCGCGATCTGGACGAGCTGACGGTGAGCGAGGCGCGCGCGCACTTCGCGAAGCTGACCTCGCTCGCGCCGCCGCGTCCGCCCCTCGCCGCCGTTCGCGATCGCCGGCTGGGTGGCGTGCCGGTGCGTGTGTATCGGCCGCACGGCGCGGCGCGCCCGGCGCCCGCGGTGGTGTACTTCCACGGCGGCGGCTGGGTCGTGGGCGGCCTCGACTCCCACGACGCGCTGTGTGCGGAGCTCAGTCGCCAGACGCGCGCCGTCGTGGTCTCGGTGGACTATCGTCTCGCTCCAGAACACAGGTTCCCCGCCGCCGTCGACGACGGGCTGGCGGCGTTCCGCGCTATCGTTCAGGACGCGGAAGAGCTTGGCGTGGATCCGCGTCGAGTCGCGCTGGCGGGCGACAGCGCGGGCGGCAACCTCGCCGCGGTCGTCTCGGTCGCCCTGGCAGGCGACGAGCACGCTCCGGTGTTCCAGCTCCTGAACTATCCGGTCACGGACCTGTCGCGCGAGGCGCCGTCGTACGCGCTGTTCGAGAGCGGATTCTTCCTCACGGCGCGCTCGATGCGCTGGTTCAAGCGTCACTACGCTCCCGAGCCGTCGATGCAGCGCGATCCGCGCGCCTCGCCGCTCCTCAGCCCTTCGCTGAGCGGGCTGTGTCCGGCGTGCGTCGTCGTGGCCGGCTTCGATCCGCTGCGCGACGAGGGTATCGCCTACGCCGATCGTCTGCGCGAAGCAGGCGTGAGCGTCGAGATTTTCGTGGAGCGGTCGGCGCTGCACGGCTTCGTGTCGGCCGCGCCGCTGCTCGCCGTCGGCCGTCGCGGTCTCGAAGTGGGCGCCCGCGCGCTCGCCGCCGCGCTCGGGTCGTGAAGCGCTGTGCTTGTCAGATCGCGGCTTCGGCGGCGGGTTCGACGCGCTGGGCGGGTTGCCGGCGGTGCACGTCGATCTCGAGCGGGCTCGCGCTGCCCCCGAGCAGGGCCGTGCGCACCGCCTTGTGCGGGAACGCCGCGTCGCCGGTCACGGCTTCGACGATCTCGGACACCTTGGCTGCGCCGCTCGGCCCGAGGCGCACCTCGACGGCGAGCGGCACCATGCTGCCGACGAGGCCCGCCTCGGCGAGCAGGGCGCGCGCCGCGTCGTCGCCCATCGACAGCGCCTTCACGTAGCTTCGCACGTCGACGATCTTGCCGATGCCCTTGATATTCCGGCGCACCGGCGCCGTCTCCGCCTCGAGGAATGTGCGTACACGCGCCTCGAGGCCCGCGCGCCCGTCGAGATCGCCGAGCGCGCTTTCGGCCAGCGCAATCACGTAGCGGGCGCCCGTGATGATGCGCGACAGTGCCGGATCGTGCGGACCGAGCTCGACGGCGCCGAGGAAGGCGAGCCCGCTGGCAGCTGCCTGGTTCAGGCGCTCGACGAGCGTCTCCGCGTCGGGCGCGTCGATCAGCTTGGCGTCTAGATACTCGTCCAGGCTCGCGATGCCGAGCGACAACGCAGGCCCGTACGTCATGTCGGGCTTCGGGTGGAAGCCCTGCGAGTACGCTGTCTGCACGCCTGCGCGCCGGATCACGCGAGGCAGCTCGCGGATCAGGTCGAGATGACCGAGCAGCGCAGCTGGGCCGGTCTTGGAAAACCGCAGCCGCCAGCGACGCGGCGGGCTGCCGGGGCGCGGCGGGCGGTACCGCTCCGGGGCGGCCCCGCGCGCAGGCTGCGTCGGGTTCGGCTCCGGCAGGGGATCGGGGTTCTCCGGCATCGGCTCCGGATCGGGCACCGGATGCGGATGCGGATGCATCGGATCCTCGGGCGGCTGCTCCGGATCCGGGATCGGGCCGGGCTGCGTGGCGCGCACCACGACAAGCCGCGCGCGCTGCCCCGGCTCGAACGCGCCCATCTTCGTCAAGAACTCGACGCGCTGTTCCCGCATCTGCGTCATGTCGCACGCGACGCCGCAGTCGTAGCAGACGAGCTTCCTGGTGTTTTCGAGCGCGTCCTTGACGTTCGTCTCGTGGATGAACTTTCCGACCGCCTTGCCGCAAGGCGGGCTGAGCCGGCTCTTGAGCGCCCTCCGGTACTCGCGCGCCAGGAAGCCCTCCGCCAGCCCGATGTGGAAATGATCCCAGGGCAGACGGGCCGTCACCGGGATCGTTCCCAGATAGATCGACGTGTCGACGCCGAAGTGCTCGAACGCCTCCTGCCACGCGTCGACCCGGAGGTGATCGTCCCAGGAGTCGAAACGCGCTCCGTTCTGGTACGCACGCTCGATGACCGGACCGAGCCGCCGGTCGCCCCGCGCCAGCACGCCTTCCAGCACGCTCGCCTCGGAGTGGTGCATGCGGAGCGTCAGCCCCTTGATGCCGCGCGCCTGTGAACGCAGGATGTCCTGCTTTTCGGCGATCTGGTCCAGCGTGTCCATCGCGCACCACTGGAAGGGCGTGTGCGGCTTCGGCACGTGCACGCTGACGCTGACGGTGACCTTGGGGCGTTTGCCGACGCGCTTGCCTACGGCCAGGGCGTTCTTGCCGACCTGGATGATCCCGAGCACGTCCTCGCGCTCTTCCGTCGGGAGCCCGCAGATGAAGTAGAGCTTCATCTTGTCGAAACCGCGGGAGAACACGCGCTCGGCGGTCTCCAGCAGCTGCTCTTCCGTCACGTTCTTGTTGATCACGTCGCGCATGCGCTGCGTGCCCGCCTCGGGCGCGAACGTGAGGCCGCTGGCGCGCACCTTGCGCATGTCGTCCAGCAGATCTTCGGCAAGCCCGTACGCACGCAGCGACGCGACGCCCAGGCTCACGCGCTCCGGCGCGGTCTTCTCGACGAGCGTCTTGATCAGCGGCGATATGCAGCTCACGTCCGCCGTGGAGAGCGCCGTCAGGCTCACTTCATCCTGTCCGCTCTTCTCCAGGGCTCTGACAACCGTCTCGACCACCTTCTCCGGATCGCGCTCGCGCACCGGGCGGTAGATCATCCCCGCCTGGCAGAAACGGCAGCCTTCGGTGCAGCCGCGGGCGACCTCGATGCTCATGCGATCGAAGATCGCCTCCGGGCCACCCACCGGGCCATCCTCGGGGAAGGGGAAGCGATCGATGTCCTCCAGCAGGCGCCGCTGTACCGGGAAGGGCGCCCCGCTGCCCGCGCGCGCTCCAGTCACCACCTCGAAGCCGGTGTCCGGATCCACCTCGGTGTCGTAGAGCGAGGGCACGTACACACCGGTGATGCGTGACAGGCGCAGCAGCCGCTCTGCTCGCGGCAGACCCTCGCGCCTGGCCCGCACCCACTCGAGAGCGATTTCCGTCGCAGCCTCTTCGCCGTCGCCGATCAGGATGGCGTCGAAGAACGCCGTCATCGGCTCCGCGTGCGTCGCTACCGGGCCGCCGGCGATCACCAGCGGGTCATCGTCGCTGCGCTGCTCGCTCCTGAGCGGGATCCCACCCAGATCCAGCATGCCGAGCAGGTTGGTGAACGTGAGCTCGAACTGCAGGCTGAAGCCGACCACGTCGAAGTCGCACAGCGGCCGCCCGCTCTCCAGTGCACAGAGCAACTTCCCGTGCGCGTGGAGCTCGCGCTGCATGTCCACCCAGGGCGCGTAGCAGCGCTCGGCCAGCGTGCGGGGGTCGTCGTTCAGGATGCGGTAGAGCATCCGGTAGCCCAGATGGCTCATCCCGATGTCGTAGATCTCGGGAAAGGCGAGGCACACGCGCGCCTCGACGGCAGACCAGTCCTTCTTCCGGGAGCCGTGCTCGGCGCCGGTGTAGCGCGTCGGCTTCTCCACCTTGTGGAGGAATGCCGCGTACGGGTGATCGAAGAGCCGGGCCATCGAGCGAACGCCTAGCATAGCCGGGCGCCGACGGCAGCGTCGACCCAACCTGCACGCCGCCAGCCCGGAACCAGTCGTTCTTTCAGTCCCAGTTCGAGCTGAGCCACATCTGCCAGCTCTTCAGGGTCCCGCTTTCGCCGCTGACCGTGTCGGTGATTTCCAGCACCCAGTCGCCGTTGACCATGTTGTCGCTCTCGATACCTGAAGGCGCGACGATGTGGCTCGGTGGGTTCTGTTGGTGGTTCCAGAGCACCGCTTCGGCGCCGCCGGGCTGGTGCAGCACGACCACGAGATCCTGCTTGCGAGGATGATCGATATCGAGATCGACGACGACGTCCAGGGGAACGGTGGCCAGCCCGCTCACCGGGATGGTGCTCTCGACCGCCTTGCCGTCATCGTTGATCGCGACGGGAGCCGTGCTGGTGAACGTGCCCGCCGTGGAAGGGTCCATGCAGAAGCCGCGCGACAGCCAAGGCACCAGCAGCCCGGCGCAGAACCCGCTCTGGCAATCGCTGTAGGCGTCGCATTCCATGCCGTTGGGCGTGCCGCCCGTGGGCGCCGGCGCAGGAGCCGTCTTCGGGTACTCGCGCAGCTTCAGCATCGCCGAGTGACCGACGAAGTACAGGCCCTCGAGCTCGAGCATGCTCTCCACATCGCGAGCCGCCACGATGGAGTCCACGGCGCGCTTGTCCAGCCCCACGTCGTTGTCCAGCGTGTCGTAGCTCGCGGTGTTGACGAGAGCGAGCGTTGCCGTGGCCTCGTCGACCGTGAAGGCCACGTCGTCGAAGACGCCGAGCACGTCGCCGCCCGTCGGCACGTAGCCCTGCGCCTCGGCGTAGGCGAGCAGGCTGGCGAGCGCCACGGGTCCGACGTAGCTCACGTCGTCGACCTCGCTGACGTCGTCGAACAGGTCGTCGTCGGCCGTTCCGAGCACGCCGTCCGGGCCGTTGCGATGCGCGATCAGATTTCTCGCGGCGCGCTTGTCTAGAGGAACGAGCTCGTCGAGCACGTAGAAGTTGGTCTTCGGGTCGTTGACGAGCCCGAGGACGCCGTAGGCTTCCGGCGTTCCTTCGACGATTGCCTGGCGGTCGGTGGAGACCGCCGTGACGGGCTCGGTGCTCCCGCCGCCCCCGACCTTCGCGCTGCAACCTCCGAGCAGCGCTGCGACCAGCATCAACAGTCCCGTGAACCTTGCTCCCTGTGCCATGACCGCCCCTCCAGCAAGGTCCGCGCCACACGCCGAGCCGGCAAAGTCGCCGGAAACCGCGACGCTGCTATTGAACCTAGACATAGCAGAGTTGAAAAATTGCAATAATAGACAATAAGTTTGCAGCTCGGTGCTGCAGCCGGTGGCTTTGACCGGCAAGCGCTATCCGCTTCCGCGCGCGACCTTCCCTACGCGGAGCCGGCGCGCATCACGTCTCGATCGCGATCGCGTGCAGCCCCACGAGATCGCCGCAGCTGGTGCGGCCTACGAGGTACACGTTGACCTCGGCCTGGTTGGGGCTGCCGGCGGGCGCGTGCACGGCGACGTAGAGCACGTCGCTGAGCTGGTCTGCGACGGCCGACTCGACCGCCGCCGAGGCGCCCTGATCGGCCGTGCTGCTCGAAGGCTCGAACGCGACGCCGAAGTTGTCGACCGGGCGAAGCTCCGCGGTGCTGCCGGAGGGCGCGCCGACGAGTGCCAGCACGGAGTCCGCCGTCGGCGCTGTCGTGCCGGCACCGGCGAACGAAACCACGTCGAGCGGCCGATCGCTCTCGCTCATGAAGAGCAGATCGGGGAGGTGCGGCGACACGGCGCTCTCGAACTTGTCGATGCAGGCATCCTGACCCGAGCCGGCGTTCCATTGTCCGCTCGCGGCGTAGTCGTGAAGCGCCGTCATCGTCTGCGTGCCCACGCCCGCGACATCGGCGACCGCGGCGACCGTCGTGAACGGGCGCGCGGCGATGATCAGGTTCGCCGGATGCGTCGTCATCCCGTGCGCGGTCAGCTCGTCGACACTGGCGTCGTTGGCGATGGCCAGCGCCGTCTTCGCGGTGGCTTCGTCGAAGTCCACGCCGTCGAAGCTGCCGCCCAGGCTCTGGGTCTCGCCGGACCGCATCAACGGCCACCAGTCCGTCGCCGCGTCGCGCAGGCTGCCGAGCGCGCTCGGTCCCACGTACGACACCGGGCCCATCGCGGTCACGCTTGAAAACGGTCGTCCAGCGACCAGGCCGCTGGCGGCGCGCGAGTCGAGTATCGCGTCGAGCGCGTCGTAGTCCAGGTGATTGACCGCCCACACCACCGTCTGCGCCTGCCAGCCCTGGAAGTACACGCTCTCGACGGTTTCGGCAGCCGGAGCCGGATGCGTGGCGGCATACGTCTCGAGCTTCTGGAACGCCGTGTCCCCGACGTAGGGGATCGCGTCGAGCACGCCGATGTCCGCGAACTCCACGTCGTCACTGGACGGGCAGGCGCCGTCCTGCCCGTTGCGATAGGCCACGATGTTGGCGGCGGCGCGCGAATCGAGTCCGACCGCGTCGTCCAGCGTGGCTTCGTCGGTGCCCGGGTAGTTGACGAACGCCAGCAGGCTCGCTGCATCGGCGGGGGACAGCGTCAGCGCATGGCCCGACGGGCTCGAGGTGCCCTCCGGGGAGGTGTCGCCTCCCGCGTTCAGGGCGCAGCCTGTCGGAAGAACCAACAAGGCGAGAAGCAAGAACGTGATCCGCTGGTACATGGCTAGCTCCTGAAAACGATGGGTCTCAGACCTCGACGGTGGTCGTGCGCGTTCCCGGCGCTGCGCGCCGCACCGACGCCGCGAAGTACTCGGCGATGCGCCGGCGCAGCAGCTCCAGCGCATCCGGCTCGGAGTCGGCGACGGCCGAGCAGCCCGGTAGATCGGGGCAGTAGGCGCGCACCCGTCTTGTCCGGGTGCTGGGCTCGAGAACGACGGCGACCTTCATGGCGCGTCCCCTGTACAAGCGGCGTGCCAGGCCAGCCTCGCGCGTCGTTCCGGAGAATCTGGCGGATTCCAGCGTTCAGCTGCTGTAATAACACATATAGGAGTTGCAATTCTGCAACTATTGATGAAGTCTTGGATACTCATGGCGGGCCGATCGGAGCAGCGTCTGCACGCTGCGGAAGCGGAAACCCTCGAAGAGCGCCTCATGGAAGAGGCGCTGGAGCGCACCGGCGCCCGCAACGGCGCGCTGTTCCTCCGGGACGCCAAGCAGGACGCGCTGGTCGTCCACTTCCACGTCGTCGAAGGGCTGGTCGTGAACCTGCCCGATGCCGTGCTCCGGCGGCGTCACGACGGGCGGCCCAACGGTATCGCGTTCCGCGTGCTCGAGCAGGCCGCTCCGTACCTCGGGGGCGACGTGACCCGGGACCCGGAATACGCGCCCTACTTCCTCGAGGTGCAGTCGATCGCAGCTGTGCCCATCCGCTACCAGCGGCGCGTGATCGGGGTGCTGAGCGTCTCTTCGCGCGAGAAGAATGCCTTCGACGATGGGCACATCGACGAGCTCGAAGCGCTGGCAGCTTCGTCCGCGCGCTTCCTCCGCCGGGCGGCGCTCGAGCGGGCCAGTCGCGCCGCGGGCCGGCCGTTCTTGATCAAGGGGCTCTCGCCGGAATGGACCGAGGTCGAGCGGCGCATCGAGTACGCGGCGCCCACCAACGCGCCGGTCCTCATCCAGGGCGAGAGCGGAACCGGCAAGGAGCTGGTCGCGCACGCCATCCACTTCAACAGCCGGCGCTCCGAGCGACCCTTCGTGACCGTCAACTCGGCCGCGGTGCCCGGGAATCTGCTCGAGAGCATCCTGTTCGGCCACCGCCGCGGAGCGTTTACCGGCGCAACCGCCAACAAGACCGGCGAGTTCCAGAAGGCACATCGCGGCACCCTGTTTCTGGACGAGATCGGCGAGCTGCCCCTGATGCTCCAGGCCAAGGTCCTGCGCGCGGTCGAGTACGGCGAGGTCCAGCCGCTGGGCAGCGACGCCGCGCCGGAACGCGTCGATGTGCGTTTGATCTGCGCCACGAACCGCGACCTCGCGGCGATGGTCAAGGCGCGGCAGTTCCGCGATGACCTGTACTACCGGCTGGGCGTGATCACGCTCGAGCTGCCCCCATTGCGTCGCTACAAGGACAACCTCGAGGTGCTGGCGCAGGTGTTCGCCAAGCTCGCGGCCGAACGCCACCAGCTGCCCGTAGGCCGCTTGTCACCCGAAGCGCTGGCGGCGCTCTCCAGCTACGATTTTCCTGGCAACGTCCGCGAGCTGAAGAACGCTCTGGAGCACGCGGTGATCCTGAGCGCGGGCCAGGAGATCCGCGCCGAGCACCTGCCGCGATCCATGGTCGACGCGCCTGCAGTCGAGTCGGCGCCAGCGAAGCGCAAGACGCTCAAGCAGCTGCGCGACGAGTGGCTGGCGCCCCTGGAGCGGCGCTATCTCGAGGAGCTGCTCGCCGAGACGGAGGGCAACGTCCGCGAGGCTGCCGGCCTGGCCGGCGTCGATGCCGTCACGCTGTATCGCCTGCTGCAACGTCGCGGCCTCGGGCGCGGACGCCGGCGCGAACGTGCGCGCTAGGCGGGGCAGGCGATGTTCTTCTGCCAGGTCCACGCGCCGCCGGTGCAGGTCACCGCGGCGCCGCTTGGACCACACGGATTGCCGTAGCGGCACTCGGTCCCCTCCGGCGCACTGCAGGCGCTACCGTCGTTCGGCACGATCGCCGGGCATCCGGCGGTAGTCGGCGGCGGGGCGCACTGCCACTTCGGCGGCGGCGCCGCGCACGGGCCGGCGCTGCACGATGTGCACAGGCACAACGTGCCGTCCTGGTAGTCGCACACCTGGGCTTCGGTGCTGCACACGACGCCGTTCGCGGGCGGCGCGCCAGGGCAGCCCGTGTAGTGCGAGCACACCGACTGGGTGGGCGTCCACTTGCCGCCGCTGCAGAGCCACTCGTAGCGGCACTCCGGCCGCACGGCGTCTCCGTAGGTGCAGCGCAGATCCGGCGCGCTGCACGCCTGACCCGATGCCGGTGCCTTCGCCGGGCAGCCGACGGGCGAGGTGCCACCGCTGCCGCCCGAACCACTGCTGCCGCCGCTGCCGCCGCTGCCGCCGGCGGCTCCGCTGCCGCCGGAAGCTCCGCTGCCCGCGGAGCCGCCGCTGCCGTCCGTGCTGGTATTGCCGCCACAGGCTGCGACGCAGAGCGCCAGGGCGACGAGGCCCGACTTCGCGAAGAGGTTCATCGTTGTTCTCCCGGCCACCCCGGGAGCCTACCGCTTCGCTCCGCGGTGCGGCCAGGGCCGCGTGGACTTCGCGGCGGCGCGGGCTAGCTCCGCCGCCTGCGGCGCCAGCCCCAGCCGAAGCCCAGCAGACCGAACAAGAGGAGCCCACCGCGCGGCAAGGAGTCGGTCGAGGCCACGCGGCAGCCGCATCCACCGTTCGAACCGGCGCTCGTGTCGCCGCGCGAGGGCTGGCCCCCGGCGCCGTTGCCGCCGCTGCTGTTCCCGCCGGCGGAGCTGGCTCCAGTGCCACCGGAGCCGATCACGAGCCCGCCGTCACCGCCCGATCCTCCGCTGGCTCCACCGCTGCCGTTCGGATTGTCCACGCACTGGCCGCTCTGGCAGAGCTGCCCCGACGGGCAGACGGCGCCCGCGCACGGGTCGACGCATTGTCCGGCCTTGCACACCTGTCCCGACGCGCACTGCTTGCCCTCGCAGCCGGGGTCCACGCACTTGCCGTTGGCGCTGTCGCACGAAAGGCCGGTCGGACAGGGCGCGCAGGTGCAAGGCGGCCCGCAGGCTCCGGCGTTGCACACCTGACCCGAGGGGCACGTGACGCCGCTACAGGGATTGACGCAGGCTCCGACCCGGCATTGTTGCCCCGTCGGACACGTGACGCCATCGCACGGCGCTTTGCACTGGCCCTTCACGCAGACCTGCCCCGACGGGCACGACACGCTCGCGCAGCTCGGGTCCACGCAGTAGCCGTTCGAGCAGACCTTGTTGCCCGAGCAGGAAAACTCGCCCGAGCCGCATGCCTTGACGCATGTGCCCCTGTCGCAGACGTAGTCCGTCTGGCACAGGCCCTGGCCGTCGTCGACCTGACCGTTGCAGTCGTTGTCGAGCCCGTCGCACTTCTCGGCGCTCGGCTGCACGGTCTGCGTGCAGTTCGTGGCGCCGCCGCTGGAGCACTGCGTGACGCCCTGTGCACAGATGCCCTGCTGCCCGGTGTCGCACGGCTGGCCGCCGCCCACGCACTGCAGGCCCTGGAGCAGGTACACGTCGTCGTTGTAGTCGCCGTCGTTGGCGTAGCTGCTGGAGGTGACGTTTCCATCCTCGAACGCGAGGTAGTAGGCGTCCGGGAGCACGCTCGACTTGTACGTGACCGAGAGGATCCACGGTCCCGGCGAGCTGCAGCCCGAGCAGACGACGTTCCACTTGGCTTCAGAATAGTGCGTCTGCCCGCCGATCAGCGCGAAGCCGATAAGGCCGCCCGCGTACGCCGGATCCTTCTTGATGTCGGTACCGGTGAAGACGGTGCCCAGGGGGCTATTCGGCGCCACGATCTGGTGGAGGAGCCCGCCGGTAGGCGGAGTCGTGGCCGTCGGGTCCACGTTGTACCAGGCGAGCCCGAAGTGCGAGCCCGCCTGGTTCAGGAGGTACGCGGCCTTGAAGTTGCAGAGCGGGGAGAACACGTCCGGCTTGGGGCTGGCGTCGTTCTGCCACTGGATGGCCTCGCCCCGCTGCTGGAAGAACGTGTAGAGCTGGATCTCGCCGTTCGCCGAATCTCGCGGAACGACGATGCCGTTCGGTTCGGTAGTGGTTGCCAGCGCGGCCCTGGAGGCGAGCAGCGCGACGCCGGCGACGAGGGAAGCGATGCACTTGCGAAGCAACACGCTGACAAGAGTACCACCGATGAAATCCACCCGATAGACGCCCACGCTGTTACGCGCCGCGTCGCTCCCGTCGGTATCGCCGCGCGCTCTGCCCGCCCCCGCCGAGCAGCCCGATATCCATCAGGAGCGCGATGAGCACGAGCAGCCAACCGAGTGGCGGCATCTGCCCAGGCGCGCCGAGCGAATTCATCCCGAAGGCGAACGCGAGCGTGGTCAGCGGTAGGAAGAAGAAGCCCAGGAGCGGCCAGAGCCAACCCCCGAACGCTCGCGACAGATAGCCCCCCGAGAAGAACCACACGAGGAACAGAGCTAGACGCGGAAACGCGATTGCGATGCAGCCGACTAGACAGGGCATGAGCCCGTGCAAGGTGCACATGCTCGCGGGCGCGGGCAAGTGTTGACGGCATGCGCGGTGCGGTCGACATTGACGCGATGCTCGTCGTTGTCGCCGTGCTGTATGTCCGCCCGGGCGCCGAGGAAGTGTTCGCGGATTTCGAAGAGCAGGCGCTTGCCATCCTCCACGAACACGGAGGCCGGCTCGAGCGCGCAGTTCGGCCCGTGTGCGCTGCCGACGCTCCTCACGAGATCCACGTGCTCACGTTCCCGTCGCAGAGCGTTTTCGACGCCTACCGTGGGGATCCACGGCTCGCGGCGCTGGCCTCGCCGAGGCAGAGCGCCGTCGAGAAGACCGTCCTCTGGTCGGGGCCGGACGTGTCCGTCGAGTACCGCGGGGAGTGACCTACGGATACAGGCACGTGCACGCGAGCTTGCCGGGGTCGGAGATCTGGCAATCGCACTGGCACAGCGAATCGGCGCAGGGGCAGGCGAGCTTGCCGTTGCAGGAGGGGGGGAGGGCTTTGCAGGCGTACGTGACCGTGGTGTTGTCGCAGCACTGCCCGGGCGTGCCTTGCTTGCCGCCCGGGCACAGGCCCGCGTCGTCTGGCGGCTGGCACGCCCCGCCGCTCGAGGTGGTGACGACGCAGACCTCTCCGGCCTTGCAGGTCGTGCCGTTGCAGTCGGTGGACTGCGCGTCGGACCCGGCGTCCTGTCCTCCCGTCGCGTCGTACCCGGAATCGGCGGACGCGTCGGAGCCCGCCGGGTTCTGTGTGGTCGAACCGCAGGCCAGGGCGAGCGGTGCCAGGACGGCGCCAAGCGCCAGCGCGAACAGAGAAAGTCGTGCCGTCATGGGCAGCAGCCTACAGCATGCTCCGTGCCATCGAGATATCGGCGCGTTCGCGCGGCTTGTCGAGTGTCAGGCTGTGCCAGGTGCGCGTGGGATGGACAGCGATGTCGCGGATCATCCGTGCGGTCGCCAGCGCACCAGCAGATCCGCGTCGCACAGCGAGTGGATGCGGACCAGCACCTCGCCGTCCACGCCCAGCGCGTCCAGAGCACCTTCGTGCACGCCCACATTGTACGACTCCGGCCAGCCCCACACGCCGCGCAGCTCGAGGATCGCTTCGCCGTCGCCCGTGTCCACGACGCGGGCGGTGCCCGTGTTTCCGACGAGGCGATAGGCCTTCGGCGCGACGTGCAGCGCCGAACGAGGGTCATCGCCGGCGATGCTCATCACCACGCGGCCGATTGTCGAGCTGGAGAATGTCGGGTACGCGAGCCGACCGAGTCGCCGCATGCCTTCGCGCACCGGCAGACCCGGATAGGCGAGCTTCGCTGCCTGGGGGAGCAGCTCGATCATCTCGCTGAGCGGGTAGTTGGTGAACGCCACGTAGCGTTTGCGGCCCGGGCGCTGTCCCGAGCGCTGCTCCACGAGATCGGCGATGTTCGACAGGAACATGCCCTTGACCGTCGCCGCGCGCGGCAGCGCTTGCAGCCGCGCGTCGAGCTCGAGCGGCGCCCGCATGTCCGGCTCCCCGAAACCGTCGCCTGTCATGCTTCCGGGGGCACAATAGCCGATCCGCGGCGCACAGTTGAACTGGATTGCCCAGCTGGCATGACCGACCCATGATGAGCCGATGCGACCTCTCCTCGTAGCTCTGCTGGCCTCCGTCCTCCTGGTGGCCTGCGCGAAGCCGAAGCCTCCGACCATTACGCCCCATTCGGTCGAGGTGAAGTCGGTGAGCCCGACGGCGCTGGTGCTCCACGCGCAGTTCGACGTGCACAATCCCAACGGCTTTCCCCTCATCGTCCGCAAGGTGTCCGGCAAGCTCACGGTCGCAAACAACGTGGACATGGGCTCGACCAGCGTGCCGAGCGGCGTATCGATCCCCGCCAACGGCACGCAGCGCGTCGCCAGCGATCTGGACGTGTCCTGGCAGAACCTGAGCCAGCTGTTGCCGTACGCGGTGTCCGGAAAGCCGGTCCCGTACAGCTTCGACGGGCACGCCACCGTGGGTGGGAAGAGCCTCAACATCGAGGTGCCGTTCAGCATCAAGGGCGAGCTCACTTCTGCACAGCTGCTCTCGGCCGGGCTGAACGGTCTGCCGAAGTTGCCGGGGCTTGCTCCCTGATCACAAGGTGATGCAATGCGTCGCACGATGGAGCGGCGCGTCGTGACCGATCGCAGCTCTGGGGCTGTTCGCGGCGAGCTGGATGTGTCATCCACAAGACGCCGTGAAGAACCTTCTACGCCTGGTCCTTGCGCTTTCCGCCGTGGTCGCCGTCGCAGCGGCCTGCTCCGCGGGCGGGACGGCCAACCACGACAACGGCAGCGGCGGCTCCGCGGCATCGGGCGGCTCCGGAGCGTCGGGCGGCCTGGCCGGCACCGGTGGCGGACTCTCGCTGGACGGCGGTGGGGACGCGAAGCCGCCCCCGGCGGTCGCTCATCTCAAAGGCAAGGTGTACTCGCCGCAGGGCGTGTTGCCGATCTCGGGCGCGCTGGTGTACCTGGCCAACTCGCCCCCAGCGCCGTTTCCCGATCACGTGTTCTGCGACCGCTGCGTCACGCTGAACAAGGGCGTGCCGTACACGTTCTCGAACCCCGACGGCAGCTTCGATCTGGGGGTCGACTCGACGGGCAAGTTCCAGCTGGTGGTCGAAAAGGGCCAGTTCCGCCGCGTGCGTGACGTCAACGTGACCGCCGGCACGGTCAACGTGCCGAAGGACGATACGACGCTGCCGCGCAAGACGGACCTGACCGTCCACGACGAGATCCCGAAGATGGCCGTGCTGCAGGGAGCGTGGGATGCCATCGAGGTAACCCTCGCCAAGTTCGGGCTCGGTCAGCTGGAGCCCGGGCTGTTCAACCTCGGCGTGCAGGTGAAGCCCGGCACTGCTTCGTTCGACATCATAAAGGACAGCCGCCAGGCGTTCCTGTCCGACTACAGCCGGCTGTCGCAGTACCACATCGTGTTTCTGCCCTGCGACAACAACAGCGGCGGGACGACCTGCGACGACCTCACATCGGGCGACGTGACGGTGCAGCAGAACATCCAGAAGTTCGTGGCGGCCGGCGGCAAACTCTACGTCACCGACTATTCGTACGACTACGTGCGGCAGCCGTTTCCCGGCTACATGGACTGGGCGAACGAGACGAGCGCGATCGGTTCGGCGTGCCTTTCCAGCGAATACGACGCCAACGCCACCGTGCTCGACCAGGGCATGAAGGCCTGGCTGGCCGCGTCGGGCGTGACCTCGTTCCAGGTCAAGCAGAGCTGGACGATCGTCGACAAGGTCAATCCCGTGAAGACCACGGATCTGGACGGCAAGCCGACGACCGTCACGCCCAAGGTGTGGGTGCAGGGCGCCGTCCCGAACTACGGCGACAAGCCCACCACGGTCAGCTTCCCGCGAGCCTGCGGCCGCGTGATGTTCAGCACGTACCACACGGAATCCGGCGGAGCGACGGTCAGCTCCCCGCTCCTGCCGCAGGAGGCTGCGCTGATGTACGTGCTGCTCGAGGTCGGCGTGTGCATCGAGCCGACGATTCCGCAGTAGCGCTCTCTACGGAGCGGAGAGCCCGGAGATGGGCCAGGGCTTCGGCGCCGGCGTGCCGCTGGTGTCGACGATCACGATTTGGTCGTGGTCCGTGTCGGCCACCAGAAGCCGCGTCGAGCTTCCGTTCGGCGGCATGACGGCCAGTCCGCCAGGATAGAAAAGGGCTGGCGGCGTCTCGTCGCCGGCGATGGTGGAGGTCACCTGCGTTGTCAGATCGAAGGCCTTGACCTTGGAGTTGTAGGTGTCGGCGATGTAGAGCGTCGTGCCGTCGATCGCGAGCCCCTGGTCGTGCTGCAACAGCGCCTTGTCCGGTGGTCCGTCGACGTCGCCCCACTTGAACAACCCCTGGCCGACGAGCGTGGTCACGTCTCCTGTCTTCAGATCGACCTTGCGCACGCTCGACGACTCGGCGTCGGCGACGTAGAGCGACGTGCCGTCCGTGGCCAGGCCGCTCGGCTGCGCGAACAGCGCGTCCGTGGCGGCGCCGTCCTCTAGCCCTTCCCCGCCGGTGCCGGCAAACCCTGCGAGGGTCTTGGCGGTGGGGTCGTAGGTCGCGATCTGGTGGGTGCCCGCGTTCGCGATGTACAGCGTGCCGTTTGCCGCCAGCAGATCCCACGGCGAGGCCAGCGCTGTGTCAGTTGCCTTGACCGCGGCGGCCAGCTTGTGGCCGCGAACGCCCGTGCCGGCGACGGTGGTGACGGTCTTGGCGGTGAGGTCGACGGCGCGGAGCAGATGGTTCTGGGTGTCTGCGACGTAGAGGGTGCTGCCCATCATCGCCAGGCCCTTCGGCCCCGAGAAGCGCGCGGATGCGTATGGACCGTCCGCGCTGCCGTCTGTCCCGTCCCCGATCACGTCGCTGACCGCGCCAGTGGCATCGGTCAACACGACGCGGTTGTGACCGGTATCGGCGATCGCGTAGCCGGTCGGGGTCGTGATGATCTTCTCCGGGCTCGCCAGCGGCGTGGCGGCGTCCTTCTCGCGGCCGAGGAACCCGAGCGGCGTGGTCGCCAGGCCGCCCTCGAGCGCCTGCTCGTGAAGCGCGGACTCGACAACGTCGTCGAGATCCTTCAGCGACGGCTCGCCGACGAACCGCTTGACGATGCGACCGTGCGCATCCAGCACGTACAAGGTCGGCCACGCGGGAGCGCCCCAGTCGTGCAGCTCCTGGTGCTGCGCGTCGATCGCTACCGGGTGCGTGACGCCCATCTCGATCATCTGGGCGCGCACCACGTCGGGGGGCGAGTCGGCGGTGAACTTCTGCGCGTGCACGCCGATGACCAGCACCGGGTCGTTCTCGTGTTCGTGCGAGAATGTTTCCAGCGTAGCGGCGACGTGGATGCAGTTGATGCAACCGGCCGTCCAGAAGTCGATGACGAGGATGTGTCCGGTGAGTTCCTTGCCGGTAAAAGCGCGGGTCGTGTTCAGCCACCCGCCCACGTGGGTCAGGCCGGAGGCGGGGGCGAGGGCGCGCTGGTCCGGGGGCGTCAGCTGGATGGGATTGCCGTATTTTCGCGCGACGGGGGCGGGTCCGGTGACCGGAACCGCGGACCCGACGGGGTCGCCCGCGATGGCGATCGGCGCGCCCAGCGGCGCGCCGGCGTCCGATCCGGCGTCCGTGCTGTGTTGCGTGGAGTGCTGGGCCGGGGGCGAAGAGCCGCATGCGACCAGCGCCGTCATCGCCAGGATGCCGAAGAACCAGTTCCACAAGCCCGCACGCAGATCAAGCCTCATCTCCGATCCGTACGGCCTGGACGCAGAGTGGTTACCGGCGCCGGCCTGGGGGGCATCGCCCCCGGTGGGCCCGGCTCAGAAGTGCGCCGAAACGGTTCTGGTGTGGCCTCGGGCGGCGTAGGCGCTGCGCGCGACCCGGCGACTCCCGTGCACGAACAGCACGTTGTGGTGTCCTGGCGAGACCTTCACGCCCAGTCGCGGCGTCGAGCCCAGCGGACGGCCGTCGAGCAGGACCAGCGCCGAGGGGCGCGAGTAGAAGCTGAGCTTCGCCGGGGCGTGCCAGTACGTCCGCGCGGGATGATGCACCGGAGCGGGCGCGGCTGCGGAGGGCGCCTCCTCCGGCAGCTTGGCGACTTCGGTGGCGGCTGGCGTCGGGTTCGTGGTCGCCGAGGCTGCCGGTAAGGTCGCGGGTGCCTGTGGCGCGGGCGTCGCGAGCGAAGCTGGCTTCTTTCTCAGCGTGAAGTGGACAGGAACGCTTCCGGTCACCTGCACAGGGTCGGGCGCGGCGTAGCCGGCTGCGCGGATCGACACCCAGTGGTTCCCGCTGCTCTCCGGCAGCTCGCACGGCAGTGCACCGCACACCTCGTGGCCGTCGACGAACACCGAAGCGATGCTGATCGAGTGCTTCTGCATGTCCGACGCCGTGACGGTCGGCGCCTGACTGGAGCCGTGCCTCGCGACCAGCACGATCGCGAGCAAGGCGCCCGCAACCAGGTAGAAGGCGATGAAGGTCAGCGCGACGTTGGACAGCCGGGGGCGCTTTTCGGCGGTCGGAGGCAGGCTGAACAGAGCGGGGGCCTGCGGCGGCGCGGAGGCGTGCACGGGCCCAGGGGGCGGCGGCGCGGAGGCATGCACCATGTTGGGCGGCGGTGGTGTCGAGGCATGCACCACCTGCGGCGGCGGTGGCGCCGAAGGATGGACTCCTCCCGTCGGCGGAGACGTGGGGGCCGAGCGAGCGCGGTCAGGTCTCGAGGGAGGGGATGTGCGGCGCACGACCACCGCCGGTTCGACGGGGAGCCGCTGCGATGGCGGAGGGAAATGCGCTTCAGCCTGTTGGGCGAAAGTCGGCAGCGGCGGCAGCGACCCCGCGGACGGCAGGGAGGAGCGCCGAGGCGGCGGAGGCGCCGAGCGCCGAGGCGGCGGAGGCGCCGAGCGCCGAGGCGGCGGAGGCGCCGAGCGCCGAGGCGGCGGAGGCGCGATCCGCGGCACTGAGGGCGGCCGCGGCAGCGGCGCGAGCGCTGGCAACGCTGCGGCGCGCGGAGGTGGCGGCGCGACCCGCGGAAAAGGAGAGATGGCGGGAACCGCTACCCGCGACGGTAGCGCGACACGCGGGAGCGGCAGCGGCGCGGCCGGTCCCTGCGGCACCGATCGGGGCAGGGTCAGGGCCCAGTCGCTGCGGGACTCCGGATCCTGCAGGATCTCGAGCGTGGGGGCGGTCCACTCCGGATCGGCCGAGTCCGGCTGCGGACGCACGAGGGTCCGGGTGACATCGTCGTCCGACCAGTCGGGGGTGAGCCAGGCCACAGCAACGCGTTCCTGCGCGGGGTCCGGATCGTATCACATCGGAGTCCGTGGACGGAGCAGGCCCGACCGGGAACGCGTTTCCGCTGCTCGCCATGCGTACAGCGGTCCGGCGTCGGAGGCCCCGAGCGAAGACCCGGAACTGGTCGGCCGCACGGCGCTCTCGTCCCCGCAGCTCCCGTTCCGCTCGCCCCCCGAGAAGGTCGTGCGCGTCGACGATTACGTCCCCTGCGCGTCGCTCGATCTCTCGAAGCACGCCGGCAACGTCGAAGCGGCACTGCGCGCCGCGCGCTAGGCTCGGCGCTTGTCCAGCGAGTCCGGGCTCCTGCTCGCCGGCTCCGGATGCTCGCGTTCCCACGCTACTTGCAAGTACCGCCCACGCACTGCTTTCCCCCGCCGCACTTGAAGTTGCAACTTCCGCAGTTGGAGTTCGACGTCAGGCTTGTCTCGCAGCCATTGCTTTTTCCGCCGTCGCAGTCGCCCCAGCCCGAGGCGCAGGCTCCGGTGTAGGAGCACATGCCGGCCATGCAAACGCCGATCGCGTGCACGACCGAAGCGGTGCAGCTGAGGCCGCAGCTGCCGCAGTTGTTGTTATCCCCAGCGGTAAGGACCTCGCAACCGTCGCTGGCGTCGCCGTTGCAGTTCGCGTAGCCCGACTCGCACAGCAACGAGCACTGGCCGTTCAAGCAGCTCGGCGACGCATGGTTGGTGCCACACTTGACGCCGCAGCTGCCGCAGTTGGTCGTGGTCCCCAGGTTTGTCTCGCACCCGTTGGCCAGGTTGCCGTCGCAGTTGCCCCTGCCGCTGTTGCAGCTGATGGCGCAGTTGCCGCTGACGCAAGCCGGCGTTCCGTCGATGTTGTTGCACGAGACGTTGCAGCCGCTGCAGTGGCTCGGATCCGAGGCGATGTCCTGCTCGCAGCCATTGGATGGATCCCCGTCGCAGTCAGCCCATCCCGGGTTGCACTTCAAAATGCCGCACTTGCCGTTGGTGCAACTGGGCGTCGCATGCTGAACCGTGCTGCTGCAGTCGTTGCCGCAGAAAGCGCAGTTCACCGGATCGCTGGTCACGCTGACTTCGCAACCGTCCGAGGAATCCTGGTTGCAGTCCGCCTTGCCCACCGGGCAGTTGCTGACCTTGCAGTTGCCGGAGGCGCAGTCCCAGTTGCTGGCGCTCGTGTTGCTGAAGCAGTCGTTCCCGCAACTGCCGCAGTTCTTCGGATCACTTGCGGTATTGACCTCGCAGCCGTCGCTTGTGCTGCTGTTGCAGTCGCTGAATCCCGGGTTGCAGCTCTGGATTCCACAGTCGCCGCTGTTTGCGCAATCGGCAGCGGCGTTGGCAAGGTTGCAGGGAGCGCACGACGCTTGCGCGCATCCGAACGCCGGGTTCTTCACCGACGGGCACGAGTGGCCTCCGCAGAACTTTTCCCCGGGCGCCGGAAAGCATGGGCCGCCGGCGGCGCCGCCGGTGCCGCCGGCGCCACTGGTGCCGCCGGCATCCGTTCCTCCCGCTCCGGCTCCGCCCGTTCCCGAGCCGCCGGCTGCGACGCGGTGGTCTTGTGTCTGCCTTGGGAAGGCCAGCTCGCAGCGCACCAGGGCCAGCATGGCGATAGCTACGGCCAGCACAAATCCGGATCTACGAAACATGTCGAACCTCTCGCCGCGGCATCGGAGCGGAATCTCCAGAACGTCGCCCCCACGGCGGCGACGGCGCCATGCCGAAGGTCGCGAAGCTGGCCAGTGCCGCCACGCCTACGCCGCCCAGGAGAGTGCGGGCACGGGAAGGCCGCCCTGTGGTGGTTGCGTTCCGAGGCGCCCTGCAACGGGTGTCGACAGGCACGGGTCCGCGGCGCTGGATCCCGACGGACCCTGCGCGAACGCGCTTGCGGCGCGCGTGGTGCCGAAGAGCGTCGCAATGATCCGCAGACTCCGGGTTCGTCTTTTCATTGGCACACCTTCTGGAAATGCTCGATCCCGGCCGAGTCCTTGTAGGTCCGGATCCAGCACTTTGGAGCTGCGCGGTGCGCAGCATGCAGCGCGGCCTGGTGCTGGACCGCCGGAGCGGGGTGCGACACGCCCGCGTCGCCCGTATGCGCCGCCTCTGCCGATGCCGCGCCGCCGCTCCGCGCCGCGGGCTCCGCCGCGCTGGCTGCCAGAGGGGGCTCACGGGTGTCGGGAACGCTGCTCGCTGTCGAAGCCGACGAAACGGGCCTCGCTTCGGCGGTGACGGACGCGGCCGCAGCGGGCGTCGCCGCTACACTGCTTGCACCAGTGCGATGAAGCAGCAGGATCGTGAGCACCGCGGCGGCCGCCACGAACCCGCCGATCACCCCGACCGCGATGGCTATCCGCGGCACGTTCGTGGCGCGGCCGGGAGCCTTCGCCGTCGAAACGGAGATGGTCGACAGCTGCGAGGCTGTTCCGTCGCTGGCCACGGCTGCGGTGCTCCGACCCGTGTCGGGGATGCTCGGCATCGAACCGCCGCGTTCGACAGGGATACCATCGAGAGAAGCGCTTTCGATTCGGGAGACGGTCTGCGCCCGTTCCGCCAGCAGATCTCCGACGAGCCCCTCTATCCACTCCGACACCCTGGACGGGCTGGCGATCGGAATGCACTGCTCCAGCGCCTTCGCCATCGCCCGGGCGCTCTCGAACCGCCGTGTCCGATCGCGAGCCAGCGCGCGAAGTACGATCGAGTCGAGCGCCGGCGGCAGACCCCGCACCAACTCACTCGGCGCCAGGATCTGTTGCTGCAGCACGCTCGTTACGATCGAGCCGGCATTGTCTCCGGCGAACAGCCGCCTCAGTGTGAGCATCTCCCAGAGCACGACACCCGACGCGAACACGTCGGTACGGCGGTCGACCCCTTCCGCGCGCAGCTGCTCGGGCGACATGTAGGATAGCTTGCCCTTGAGCTGCCCGTCGCGCGTGTGGTGACTGTGTCCGGCGGCTTTCGCGACGCCGAAGTCAAGGACGCGCGGCACGCCGTCGGCACCGACGAGGATGTTCTGGGGGCTGACGTTGCGATGGACCACGTCGAGCGGGTTGCCGCGCTCGTCCGTCGCTTCGTGCGCAGCGTGCAGGCCGTGCAGGGCTCCGCAGAGGATGGCGGACAGGATGTCGAGTGGGATCTGTTGCCGCCGGGAGAGGACAGTCCGTACGAGGCGCGCCACCGATTCGCCCTGCACGTACTCCATCACCAGGAAGAGCTCGTCGTCGATGGCCACCACATCGAGCGTGGGGACGACGTTCGGGTGCCGGATGCGGCCGGCGAGCCGCGCTTCGTCGAGGAACATCCGCACGAAGTCCGGGTCCCTGGCGAACTGCGGGTGCAGCCGCTTGATCGCGACCGTGCGGGAAAAGCCCGCGGAACCCAGCAGGCGGCCGTAGTGCACGGTGGCCATGCCCCCGGTCGCGATCTCGCCGTACAACGCGTAGCGCCCTAGAACGAGCGGCGACGATTGCGACAAGGCAGGCATATTCGGAAGACTCCGGGTCGGTTAGTCTATCGTTTGCGAGACAGCTTCGTCCACCCAGCCGCCCGGCCGCGTTTTCGAGGGGAAAACCGGGCCATCTTCGGGACAGCATTGCTGGGAGATCGTTGCTGTTGCTTCCCTGCAACAGCTCGCGTCACAGGTCCGATCACACTGCCGCGGTGCGCCGTGCGAAAGAGCCTGCACGCTCTTCCGCGTAGGCCTCCCCGGTTGCCCCCCCTCGTCGCTCCTCGGGGCCTTCCGGCCCCTGCGGGGCGCCGGTCCCCCCCAAGGCCGGGCTCCGCCCGTCCGGGCGGGACAGTCGCTGGCACGCTCGCTGCCAGAGGGCCATTCATGACCCTCTCTTCGCGTCCCTTTTCGTTCACGATGCTGCCCAGACACAAATTGGATTGATCGCACTCGCGGGCGGCTCGGGTGTGCGAGAGCAATGTGGCTGGTCGGCTGAACGCGCCATCCGCATGAGCGATCCGGTGATGGAGAACGAGCGGCCGGAGTACTCCGTGGGCTGCGTTCGCAGGACCTTACCGATCCCGCCGAAGCTGCGCTAGACTCCGCGGCCGGGCTCGCAACATGACGACGGACGGCACCGAGGGAACCGGACGCGCCTCCACAGGCGGCATGGAAGGCCAGACCGTTGCCGGAAAATACGAGCTGGTGCGCCTGCTCGGCGCCGGCGGGATGGGCGCGGTCTACGAGGGGCGGAACCTGGTCACGTTCAAGCGCTGCGCGATCAAGCTGTTGCTGTCGCCCGAGCTTGGTCAGAACGAGCAGATCGTCAAGCGCTTCTTCCGCGAGGCGAAGGCCAGCAGCGTGATCGAGAGCGATCACGTGGTCCAGATCTTCGACTCCGGTGCCGACCCCCAGACGGGCTACCCGTACATGGTCATGGAGATGCTCGCCGGCGAGGATCTGGAGGGCACGCTGAGTCGCATGGGGCCGCTCGATCCGCTGGTCGCGGCCAAGCTCGTGCTGCAGGCCACAATGGGCCTGGCCAAGGCGCACGAGGCCGGGATCATCCATCGTGACATCAAGCCGGCAAACCTGTTTCTGACCCAGCGCGACTCGGGCGAGCTCGTCCTCAAGATCCTCGACTTCGGGGTGGCCAAGGTCGTGATGGAACAGTTCGCGGAGACCTCCCACGGCTTGACGCGGACTGGGTCGATGCTCGGCACTCCCTTGTACATGTCGCCGGAACAGGCCAAGGGCGCGTCGGGCATCGATGCTCGCAGCGATGTGTGGTCGCTCGGCGTCGTGATGTACGAGCTTCTGTCGGGGAGCTTGCCGTTTCCGGATGCGAACTCGCTGGGCGAACTGATGGTGAGCATCATCACGGCCGATATCCCGCTCTTGCAGGACCTCGCACCCTGGGTGCCGCCCGAGCTTGCGGAGATCGCGCACCGCGCCATGTCGCGCAACATCGACATGCGCTACGCGAACGCTGGCGCGTTCCGCGACGCGCTCGGCGCGCTGGTGCCCGACGGCCCGCGCATCGATCCGACAATGATGCAGTCGGTCGGCGATCAGCATCGTGCCTACGTAGCGCCGCGCCTCCAGCTCACCGACGACGGCATGCTCCGTGCGACGACGCGCACCGGTCTCAGCACCACGGCCCACACGCCGCCACCGAAGAAGTCCGCGGTGCCCGCTGTGGTTGCGTCGGTGATCGGGCTCGCCGTGCTCGGCATCGGCGGAGCAGCGGCCTACAAGCTCACACGGCCGCCGCCGCGGGCTGCACCGTCGGCGTCGGCTCCGCCTCCGGTTGTGCTCAAGTCGGATCTGCCGAGCGCGTCGCCCGCCACGCCCACCATCAAGAAATTCAAGCTCGAGGTGGGCCCGGACGACGTGTCCGTCAGCGTCGACGGCGAGAAGCGCGACGTGACGGAGCACACGGTGGAGCTCGCCGGATCCCCGGCGCTACGCGGAAGGTCAAGCTCACGCTCGGAAAGAAGAGCATCGAGCAGGTCGTCGCCATCACCGAGACCGGGCTGCTGCCGCCGAAGCTCGAGATGGAGCACAAGGAGAAAGCCGCTAATCCTGTGCACGTCGCTTCGAAGAGCAAGACCGCGCCGAAGCCCGCCACCTCCAAGCCGCCGCACAAGAACACACCCCAGATCGCCAAGGACCTCGGAGAGTTCGGCAACTGATGCGCCTACGCGCAAGCTCGCACCTACCCGTTGTCAGGGAGACACGGATGACCGTCTTCAAGCCGCCCGCGCCGGGGGTGCGGGCACGTCTGTTCGCTCTCGCACTGCTTGTTGCATTCGCACTGGTTGCAGGCCTCGCCACGGCCGACCCGCCATCCGCCGCGCCTGCCCCCTCGGGCTCGGCGGCGCCGCCCGCGGCCGGCAGCGCGACGCCTTCCGCCGACCAGGGGCTCGAACAGAAGAAACAACAGGCCAAGGAGCACTTCCTCAAGGGCCTGGAGTTCGTACAGAACGAGAACTGGGATGCCGCGCTCGCGGAGTTTCTGGCTTCGCGCGATCTGTACCCGACGCGCGTGGCGCTCGAAAATGCCGGGATCTGTCTGCGCCAGCTCAAGCGCTACGCAGAGGCGCTCGACATGTACAAGGAGCTCCTGCAGAAGTTCGGCAAGTCGCTTCCTCCGGACAAGCTCAAGATGGCAAAGAACGCCATCACGCAGCTCCAGGGCGACGTGGGGCGGATCTCCGTCAGCGCCGATCAGCCGGAAAGCAACGTGATCGTCGACGGGCAGGAGCGGGGCAAGACCCCGCTCTCGAAGCCGATCGTTGTCAACGCGGGCACGCACACGGTGCGTGTTTCCAAGGAGGGGTACGAGACCTACGAGAAGCAGGTGCTCGTGGCGGGCCGGCAGACGAAGTCGGTCGCTGCTCGCCTGACGCCGCTGCGCGCCACCGGCACGTTGACGGTCAAGGAAGCGGCGGGGCAGAAGCTCGACGTGGTGGTCGACGGGGCGGTGGTGGGCAAGACGCCGTGGTCGGGCGCGCTCGCCGTGGGGACGCATACGGTGTTCCTGCGCGGCGATGGCGACGTGGGAACGCCGCCGAGTTCGGCTGTTCTGAAGCAGAACAAGGCCACAGCGCTCACGCTGCGTGCGGTCAAGCTCGATGCGTCGATCCGCATCGAGCCCACGCCGTCCAACGCCGAGGTCGACATCGACGGGGTGAGTGTTGGAAACGGCATCTGGGAGGGGCGTCTGACCAGCGGCCGGCATCGTATCGAGATCGCAGCCGAAGGCTTCATCCCGTACCGTCGCAATGTCGACGTGCGGGCGAGCGAGCGCGAAGTGCAGCGCGTCTCGCTCGATCGGGATCTGTCGAACCCGATGTGGAAGGCGGGCTTCGTACCGCACATCTACGTCGAGCTCGTGGGTGGAGCGGCCTGGGCGCCGGGCCTGGGCGGCGACGCCGACAAGAGCTGCTCGAAGGATTCGAACTGCAGTCGCTCGGCCCCGCTCGGCTTCCTCGCTGGTGCGCGCGGCGGCTACGAGGTCACGAAAGGGCTCGGTCTCGAGCTGTTCCTGGGCGCCATCTACATGAAGGAGAAGAGCACGCGCCGGGTCGTGGCGAAGGGCGAATACGGTTCGTGGACCTCGGACGCGGCCCAGGACACGACGCAGTTCTTCGGTCCTGCCGCCGCCGTCTCGGCGAGCTACAGCTTCTTCGACAAGACGCCGCTCACGTTCAGGATCTGGGCGGGCGTGGCGCGGGTGAAAGCGACCTTCACTAACAGCGGCCGCTACACGGGAACCGCCAGGGATCCGGGCGGCAACGACGTCCAGGCGAGCACCGACCTCGAGGTTCCGGAACAGACTCCCCGGCTGTGGATGCCGTTCGGCGGCCCCGAGGTGCGTATCGGCTACCGTTTCAACAAGCACCTGTCCGTGGATCTGGGAGCCGCGCTTCTCCTGATGTTCCCGCCGGACACGCCGCGGACGGGCATCACAGGTCTCGGGAGCAGCGGCGATCGCTGGATAGCGCCGCCGGTCACGCAGAACGGGCAGACGGTCAACGTAGGGCTCTTGAAACTTCCGCGGGAGAATGGCTTCGGTACCTATTTCGCAATTACTCCGACGCTCGCCGGGCGTTTCGACTTCTGAAGCCAGGGCGGTTCGGCCGTCCCCGGCAGCGTCGCCCCCGCACTGTGCCGCGCGCGCAACACGTGGCGTCCAGCAGGTACGCGGGATGGGCGCTTCTGCGCTCGTTGCCCTGGGATTGTCGCGCGGCACGCGCGTTGCACAGCCAGAGCGCGCAATGCAGACAACACTACGTCGCGTAGCTCCTTTCGCAGTTCTCATCCTTGTCGCCGGCACAGGCTGCACCACGCTCGGGCCGGTGCCCGGCATGACCGCCGTGAACGCGGTGCCAGCGCCGGGTGCGGACGTAGAAGCCCAGGTGGGGATCGTGCCCGGCTACTATCTCAGTGACGCGGTACAGGAGAAGGACAACGGTGCGACGGGTCAGGTCGCCGGCATGATCGAACCCAACGAGCTCATCCACGTGCCGGGGCTGGGTGCCGGTGCCCGATGGGTCGACGGGGGAGGGAACGACGGCTACCTGGAACCGATGCTCCGCTACCGGCACTGGCTGGGCGCGGAACATCGCCTGGCGCTCGCCGTCGTCGGCTACGGAACGCACGCGTCGAGCTCCGACAGCGGAGCTTCGTACAGCATGACGCATACGGGCGGCGAGGTCGCGTTCGATGGCCGCCTCACGCCGACCAGCAACTGGATCGAGCTGCACGTGCAGGCGGGTGGGTCGGTGTCGGGCGTGTTCGCCTCCGGTGGCTACTGCAGGGGCTCCGACGGCTGGGCCACGGACTGTCCGGACGGCGGCACGGCGGACACCTCCGCAAAGGTCGACGGCGCTTTCCCGGCGTTCTTCGGGGGAGCCAGCCTCGACTTCGCGCGACATCTGGGCGCCTTGCATGGCGCGCGTGTCGCCTTCTACGGGGCGGCAGGCCAGATGCCGGAGATCCGCTACGGACAACCGGGGAGCCGGCGCGCCTGGGCCGGTGGTGGCGTCTCGCTGACGCTGGCTGTTGGAGCGGCGAAAAAGAACGCGAACTAGCTCGATCAAGCAGTCGCGCGCACCAGCCAGCTCGCGGTCTCGAGCTTCACGCCCTCGGGCGTGTCGTGCGGCTGGAAGGCGCGGCGCAGCGCGGCGTCGACCTCGGGGCGCGTGGCAGGGGCGGACTCGGCGAGCAGCGAGGCGATCATCCCGATCGACTGGACGAACTCGACGGCGTTGTCGAGGCCAGGCATGCCGCCGATGGTGACAGGCCGTTCCTGGCTCTCGACCTCGATGTCGCTGAAGCCGGCCTCGGCGAGCAGCCCAAAGAGCCGATCGCGGTCGCCCAGCGCGAAGGGGCCCGGTGCGCCGGGCGCCGGCGCTGGCGGAACATCGATGAAGCTTGCGACCGCCTCGAACGGGACCCGCAGCCAGTCGTTCTTCTTCATCCCCTGCCAGCAGATGAAGCCGAGCCGCGCTCCCCGGCGCATCGAGCGGCGCACGTTCGAGAAAGCGGCAGCCGGGTCCTCGAAGAACATCACCCCGAAGCGCGAGAAAACGCGATCGAAGGCCTGTTCGGGCAGCGCATGGGTCTGCGCGTCCGCCACCACGAAGCGGATGTTCCCTGCGCCGCGCTCGCGGGCACGCTCTTCCGCGTGCGCCAACATGGGGCGTGCGATGTCGATGCCGGTGACGTGGCCCTCCGGACCCACGCGCTCGGCGAGCTCAAGCGTGGTCTGTGCACAGCCGCAGCCCACATCGAGCACCGCCTCGCCCTTCTCCACCTCATCGAGCAGCGGCTTGGCCAGCGGCGCGATTTGCGCATCCAGGCGCGGCTGCACGCGCACCCAACGTGGCCCGGACTGCTCGTTCCAGTGGCGGATCATCTCCTCGTTCGGCATGGTGCCGGAAGCTAGCACGCCGCCGCGCGTGCGCCGCCGCGCTACCAGGGGATCGGTTCGGAATCGCGGAAGAAGCCGCCACTCGGTCCGTCGGGAGGCAACGTGGCGGCCCATACAATGCCACTGGCGCCTTCGTCGACGCCGCGGCTCGCGCTCTTGCCGCCCATGTCGGTGCGCACCCAGCCGGGACACACGGCGTTGACGCGGATATCGCGGCCCGCGAGTTCGCGGGCGAACACGCGCGTCAGCGCGTTCAACCCGGCCTTGCTCACCTTGTAGGCCGAGCTCGGCCAACCGCGCTCCTTGTGGCGTCCGGCACGCACGTCGTTGACGAAGGACTGCATCAGGGTCGCCAGCTCACCGCGATCGAGCTGGGGCGACTCGAGCTTGCGCCGGAGGGCGTTCGGAAAGCCGTCGAGCTGTCCCACGCTGCTCGATACCATGACGACCCGTCCCTTCGTCGCGATCAACGGCAACAGCGCCTCGGTCACATGGAGCGCGCCAAAAAAATTGACGACCAGCGTATGGCGCGCAACTTCCGCGTTGAAGCCATCGAGCGCGATGCCGGCGTTGTTCACGAGCACGTCGACCCGGCCGTAGCGCTCCGCCATCTGCCGGGCGAACTTCTCGACGGACAACGCGCTCGAGACATCGAGCGGCATGGCCACGACGCCGAGCCCCTCGATTGCGAGCTGGTCTGCCGCGCGCCGCCCCCGTTCCGGATCGCGACTGGCGAGCACGACGCGCATCTGTCTTGCCGCAAGCTGGCGGCATGTCTCGAGCCCGAGCCCGCGATTTCCGCCCGTGACCACGGCGAGCTCTACATCGGCCATGCTCCCGTTCTGCTTTGCCCACGCGCCGCATGCAAGCGACGAGCGCTTCAAGCAAAGCCCCATCCGGCGTAGAGTGCACTTCGATGGGACGTTCCAGGTGGCTGGTCTCCGCGGCGCTTGCCTTTCTGCTCCTGTCCTGCGGGTCGCACGACGGCGGCTCGGGGGCCAGCGGCGGCGCCAGTGGCGACCCGGCAGATTTTGTCTTCCCACCGCATTCGTGCGCGTACCAGTGCCCTGGAGCGGCCACCACCTGCGAGGAGGCGACCCGGCAGTACCAGTGTCCGGGCCTCGCCAAGTGGAACACCCTTCCCCACGTCCAGGCCTGCGGCAGGCTGGGACGGGAAGTATCCCCACCCGACGCAGGGCAAGTGCACGGCCAGCGCGCCGAGCGGCGAAGCGCTCAAGTACACCGGTGCGGACCCCGACGTACCGGGGGGGCGCGTGCTGCCCGACGGGCGACTGATGCACCCGATGGGGAAGCTCTCGATCTTCCAGGAAGCAGATCTAGACGCGGGATTGACCACCGGGCTCATCGACGTTCCTGGCAGCCCGTACGTGCTGACGGTCGACTCGGGGAACGGGCCGCACGCCGTGCGCGTGGTGGACACGACGTTGATTGGGCAGAAGAGCCCGGTCAAGAGCTACGTCCGCATCGATCGCCCCGAGCTCTTGAACAGCTCGCTCGCCTTCGTGCCGCCCGACCTGGTGCTGGTCTCCACGGCCAACGGCAAGGTCCAGGGCATGAAGCTGGATACCACGACGGGCCAGCTCACTCTGGACGACTCGCGCTCGATCACGCTGCCCGATGCTACGAACGGCGACCCGTATTTCGTCGCGGGGCTCGGAGTTTCTCCAGACGGCAGCCGACTCGTGGTCAGCGCAGTCAACGACGGCCGCGCAGTCGCGGTCGACCTGACGCCCGCGAGCTATGGATCCGTGCTGGGAGAGGTCGGCATCGGCGGTGCCGACACTTTCGGCGTGTACTTCGATCCGAATGACCCTTCCGGTCGCTACGCGTACGTCTCCCTCTGGGCCGACAGCAAGGTGGCCGAGATCGATCTCGGCGCCCAGTCGGGCCCCGCGCTCTCGCGCACGTTCGATACGGAAAAGGACCCCGAGCAGATCGCCTTCCTCGATGCGCGCTGGATGGTCGTCGCCAATGATCTAGGCGAGACGCTCTCGCTGGTGGATCGCGTCTCCGGGCAGGTCACGCCCGTGCCGGTCGACTTCGCGGCTGGCCTGCACGGGCTGGATGTGTCCGGGGCGACCTACGATGCGGCGTCGCAGCGCCTGTACGTCACGCTGAGCGGCATCAACATGGTGGGCGCCTATCAGGTGGACACGAGTACCTCGACGCCGTCGTTCAAGCCTCTGGGAAGGCTGCCGACGGGCTGGTGGCCGAGCGGTCTTGTCGTCCATCCCGACGGTTCGCTGACCGTCACCACGATGCGCGGCTACGGCGCGGGGCCCGTCCCGACGCCGACGCCGATCGCCGACAATCCGCAACAGGCCGGCCAGCGTGGTGGCGTGCAGCAGATCCTCGCGCCCAGCGCCCAGGATCTAGTCAGCGGCGAGCAGCAGGCGCTGCACGCCGTAGAGGTCGCCAAGCTGCCCGGCTATCCGCAAGTGAAGTGCCCCGCCGGTGTGAAAGACTTTCCTGTCCCCGCCACGAACACCGAAGGGCCCTCGAAGCAGATCAAGCACATCTTCTACGTCGTCCGCGAGAACAAGACCTTCGACGCTTTGCTCGGCGATCTGCCCGGCGTCAACGGCGAGCCGAAGGGCACGATGAAGAAGGACCCCGCGGACATGGAGAAGATCTGGGGCAATCTGCGCGAGCTCGCCCGCACCTTTGCCCAGAGCGACAACTCGTACACGGAAGCCGACGCCAGCATCGAGGGCCACGCCTGGACCACCTACTCACGCGTGACCGACTACTGCGAACGCAACTGGTCCACCCACGCTCGGGATATCCCGGGCTGCGGCATTTCGAAGCCCAGCACGCCTACCGAGGGATCGCTGTTCGTCTGGTTGGGGGAGAACAACGTCCGCTATGACCTGCTCGGCGAGCTCGTCGGCGTGCCGGACCAGAAGCCCGCAGGCTACGACCCGGTCGACCACCAGTATCCGGGCGGGGCGTTCCAGGCGATCGGGTACCCCGACAACGAGAAGGCCTGCTACGTGGCGGCTCGCGCGCGCGTGCTGTGCAACCTCGGGTCGTTCATCTACATGACGCTGCCCAACGACCACACCGACGGCGTGGGTCCAAGCCTCCCGACGCCGGAAGTGATGGTCGCGGTGAACGACGAGGCGACCGGCATGCTGGTCGACGCGGTGTCGCACAGCCCGCTCTGGGAGTCGTCGCTGATCGTCATCACCGAGGACGACCCGCAGCAGGGCGCCGACCACGTCGACTACCACCGGGTGCCGCTCGTCGTCGTCTCGCCGTGGGTGAAGCGCGGCTACGTCTCGAAGACGCACCTGTCCGTGTCGGGCGTCCACAAGATCTTCGCCCATATCCTTGGCCTGCCGTATCCCAACCTGCAGGTCCAGAACGCGGCGCTGCCCTTCGACCTGTTCACTTCGACGCCGGACTACACGCCGTACACGTACAAGCCGCGGGGCTGGCCGCTCGAATGCGGCGGCAAGGCGACCCGGGCCGAACGACAGCTGACCTCGTCGTGGACCTATGACCGCGTCGACAACCAACCGGGGCTCGACGCCCAGGTGATGCGATGGATGCGCGACAAGCAGCTGACGCGACTCTCGCCGGAGCAGAAGCTGGACATCGAGCTACGTCGAGCCCGCAACAGACGCCGGCAGAAGCTCGGCCTTTCGGGCGCGCCCGACGACGATTGATCGACAGGTCCTACCGCTCCGGCGGTGAGCAGTTCGACACGGAGAGCAGCTCGCAGGAGTCCCTGCCCGGCTGCGGCTGCCAGCTGTGCGCCGCGCACACTTTCTCGCTCACTCCGGTCTTGCCGATCGGGTCGGCGGAGCGGTCTTCCACGAGCATCAGCCGGCATGCGCCGCGATCGGTGTACGAGAAGTAGTCGACGCGTACCGGATCGCCCTCTTCCGTCCAGAACACGTGCGCGCCGTGGGCCGGGCGGCAGGCGTCGAGCGCCGAGATCATGCACTCCTCCACGCGCCGCAAGCGACAGCTCTGGTCGCGGCGGGGCTCGTCGAATTCCCCGCAGTCCTGGAAAGTCGCGCCGATGCGGTCCTGCATGTGCCGCGCGGCGTTGCCCATGGCGACCCGGGGCGGTGGCTGCTCCGCCGCGCAGGCCATCAAAGCCAGACACGCGCCCAGCGCGGCCCAGCGCGCGAGCCCTGGACGGCGCGTTCGCGAGCCCGGCCTGCGGACGCCGACCTGTTTCCTGTGCTTCATCACAGCTCCGCCCTCTCGACCATTCTGCGGGGCTAGGTTACATCTAACGCATGCCGAACACACCCCAGACCTGGCCGGGGCGGAGGCCGCGCGAACAATCGCGGCGGCGGAGGTACTCGGTGCTGTTCAACGGACAGGAAATCGCACTCAAGGAGGGCACGGCTGTTATCGGACGCAGCCCTTCCTGCCAGCTTGTGGTCGACGACATGCTGGTGTCGCGCAAGCACGCCAGACTGCTGATCTCGGACGTGTCGCTCATCATCGAGGACCTTTCGAGCACCAACGGCGTGTACGTCAACGATCGCCTCGTTGTCACGCCCACCGCACTGGACCATGGAGACCGCGTCCTGGTCGGCCCCGCGGAGCTGTCGATCCTGGCGCGGAAGCTGCCGGAACGTCGCCGCCACGCGGATGCCGGCGACGAGCCGGACCTGTCCAGCGACGAGCGGAGCGTCGAGACCGGAAGCCATCGCATGCCGACCACGACGCGGCGCGATGCTTTCAGCACCGTCGGCCGCGTTGCGGATCGCATGCTCGCCATGGGACGCGCCGACGGCGCCGCCCAGCTCATCGGCGGGCACCTGAAGGAGGTGCTCGCCGCAGCGCGGTCCGGACACCAGATCGCGCCGGACCTGCGCGACGCGACCACGCACTACGCCCTCCAGCTCGGCGCCCTGGGCAAGGACCCGATCTGGGTGAATCTCGCCATCGAGCTGAACCTGCTCGGGAAGCGGCCGCTGCGTGCCGAGGCGGTCGAGCAGCTGACACAGCTGGCGCGCACGCCGGGGCTCGTCGAGCGCGAGCTGCTCTTCTACTACCAGGAAATCCTGCGCGCGAACCTGCATCGCATGTCTCCGGCCGAGCTCGAGCGCACGCGCAGGATCCTGGACCTGGCACCGCCCAATTGAACGCCGGCCGGCCGTCGGCGCCCGGGTCTCGACGCAGCAAGAAGCGGCTGGCGTTAATGACAATCAAGAGCTAGGTATGGCCCCGCGCCCCCGCCCTGGTTCTGATGACATCGAGCCCACAAGGTAGCCCGGGGAAGCCCCCGCCGCCGGGAGTCACCCGGCTGCGATCGCTGCTCCGGCGTAGTGCAGCTCCACTGGAGTTCGAGCTCCTGGGTAGGACCCTGCTCCACTCGGCTCTGGTGGGTGCCGCAGCGGGTCTGGTCGGCTCGCTGTTCTTCTGGGGGCTGGAGGTGACCGAGCGGCTGGTGCTGGAAGGTCTGGCCGGTTACGAGCTGTTGCGCGCCGGCGGCGAAGCCATCGTTTCGGATCACGGCAGCACGCCGTTCCGGTTCTGGGTGCTCGTGCTGCTGCCAGCGGTGGGGGCTCTGGCCGGCGGCATCGTCTCCTGGAAGTTCGCCCCGGAGACGCGCGGAGGCGGCGCCGACCAGATCATCGAGGACTTCCACCTGCGCGCCGGCTTCGTGCGGCGCCGGGTGCCCACGATCAAGCTGATCGCCTCGATCCTGACGCTGGGCTTCGGCGGCTCCGGAGGTCGTGAGGGCCCGACCATGCAGGTCGGCGGCGCGCTGGGCTCACTCGTTGGGCGCTATCTGCGCGTCACCGAGCGGGAGCGCCGCATCCTGCTGGTTGCCGGGCTCGCCGCAGGCATGGCGGCCGTGTTCCGCACACCGCTCGGCGCGGCGTTGCTCGGCGTCGAGCTGATGCACCGGGACGACTTCGAGTCCGACGCGCTGGTGCCGAGCGTGCTGGCCAGCGTGATCGCGTATTCGGTGTTCATCTCGTTCTTCGGCGAGGCCACGCTCTTCAGCCACGCGCCGCGCTATCCGTTCATCCCCTCGCATCTGCCGCTGTATGCGCTGATGGCGGTGCTGGTGTCGCTCGCGGCGAACTTCTTCCTCTTCACGCTGAACGGCGTGCAGAAGCTCAGTGCGCGGATCAGCCTTCCCGAATGGTGCAAGCCGGGCATCGGCGGTCTGTTGCTCGGGCTGTTCACCGTCCCGGTGCTGGTAGTGATCGGGCCGCTGATTGGCGGCAAGGGCCAGGGGTTGGGTTTGCTCGGCGGCGGCTACGGTCTGGCGCAGGTGGCCATCACCGGGGCGCCGTGGTTTGCCGAAGGCTGGCGCGGCGTGCAGCTGCTCCTGGTGCTCGGCGTCGCGAAGATCCTGGCGACCTCGCTCACCATCGGTAGCGGCGGCAGCGCGGGCGACTTCGGCCCTTCTCTGGTGATCGGTGGCATCTTCGGCGGTGCATTCGGTCGCGCCGCCCAGCTGCTTCTGCACGATCCGACCATCCAGCCCGGAGCGTTCGCCCTGGTGGGCATGGGCACGTTCTACGGCGGGCTCGCGCACATCCCGATCGCGTCGCTCGTGATGGTGTGCGAGCTAGCGGGCAGCTACGATCTGCTCGTGCCGCTTATGCTGGCTGAAGGCATCGCCTTCGTGATCCTACGCCACCGCGCGCTCTATCACTCGCAGGTCAACACCAAGCGCGACTCGCCCGCCCATCGAGACGAGCTGATCCTGGACGTGCTCAAGGACATCCGTATCGGCGACGTGGTGGTGCAGGATCGGCCGTTCATCACCTTCCGGCGGGGTACGCCGGCGCGTCAGGTCATCCAGCAGCTGGCGGGTACCGAGTGGCAGGACGCGTTCCCGGTGCTGGGTGAGGATGGCAAGGTGGTGGGCGTCATCAGCTCCGATATCCTGCGCACCATGGCGGCGGATCCGACGATCGGCGAGTTCACCCTTGCCGATGACATGATGACCGCGCCGGTGTCGGTCAACACGGACGATGACCTGCACACGGCGCTCGAGCTGCTCTTGCACCACGGGGCACGGGAAGTGCTGGTGACCGACCAGACCGGCAAGATCATCGGTTTCCTGGACGAGGCCGAGATCAGCCAGTTCTATCACGGTGCCACCGTGCCCAAGCCGGACTGATCCCGGTCCGCGGGCGCGGCGGCCTACGCCATGACAGTACTCAGGGTCACGTTCCTCGGAACATCAGCGGCACAGCCCACCCTGCGCCGCGGTCTGTCGGCGACCCAGATCCGGGCACACAGTGACCGTCTGCTCGTCGACTGCGGCGAGGGGACGCAGCGGCAGATGCTGCGTTTCGGAACGGGCTTCCGTCTCGACCTCGTACTGTTCACGCACTTCCACGCTGACCACTATCTGGGCATCATCGGCTTTCTCAGGACGCTCTCCATGGGTGGGCGAACGGAGCCGCTGGTTGTCTACGGCCCGTCGCCCTTCGTGACGCGAGAGCTTCGCGAGCTCATCCACGTCGGGATCGGCGAGCTGCCGTATCCTGTCGAGCTCAGAGCTCTGGCGCAGGGCGACGTCGTGGCGCGCGACGGCTACTGGATACGTGCCGTGGGCGTCGATCACCGCACGCCGGCGCTGGGGTACGTGCTGGAGGAGCCGCCACGGCCCGGCGCGTTCGACGTCGCCGCTGCCCGCGCGCTCGGCGTCGAGCCCGGCCCCCTGTACAGCGCGCTGCAGTCCGGTCGCGTGGTTACTTCGCGCGAGGGGCGCGAGGTCCGGCCGGAACAAGTGCTCGGAGAGCCACGCCCCGGCCGCAAGTTGGCGCTTTCGGGTGACACGCGCCCCTGCCAGTCCTTCATCGATGCCGCGCGCGGAGCCGATCTGCTGGTTCACGACTCGACGTTCAGCCGCGAAGAGCAGGCGCGCGCCGTCGAGACGCGTCACAGCACGGCGTTCGAGGCGGGGGAGGTTGCGGCAGCGGCGGGGGCCCGCCAGCTCGTCCTGTCACACCTGTCGACCCGCTACGACACCCGTCCGCACGTGTTGCGAGGTGAAGCGAAGCGCGCGTTCGGCGGCGAGATCACGGTCGCTGAGGACGGGCTGGCCCTCGAGCTCCCGCTGGAGCACTGAGCGCGCCCCGGGTCGCCCGGAGGCGACCGGTCCTGTCGAAGACCGGAGCCGGCGTGGCGCGCGGGGGAACCGGGGGGCGCTTTGCGTAGGCGTCGCGCGCGCTCTCGACGATCGCCATCGTCTCGGCGGTCGGGGGACCGCTCGCCGAAAGCGCGCTCGCCGCGCCGCTCTTCTGCGCCCGGATGACCGCGTCGTCCACCGTGATGGAGCCCGTCGCGCTCTTGTGATCGCCGATGATCAAGGTCCAGAAGCTGTTGCCCGTGTCGAACGGCACCGACGCGCTGGCGGTGTAGTGGCAGTAGCCGTCCTTGTCCGGCCCGGAGCTCACGGGCTTGAGCTGGGTGGGGTTCGGCGCGCCCAGGTAGCTCTGGATGGGGGTGATGTAGCCGACCGCTTCCGAGTCGCAGCTCTTGCCCTGGATGCGCGCGTAGAAGCCGGCCTCGACCGGCCCGTCCGGCCACATGAACACGCCGGCGATCAGCTCCCCCGGCTCGAGATGCGCGCAGCGCAGTCCGGAGTGGCATTGCATGCCGAGCGCGACGTTGGCGGCCGTGAACTGGAACCAGGGATACTGGAGCGCATCCGGGCCGGACAGCTCGAAGTCGCCGTCGAGCAGCAGGTTTCCGGGATCGAGCGTACCGAAGCGCGGGCGCGTCTCCACCGTCCGCACCGGAGGCCCGGCTTCCAGCGGTGGATTCTGCGCGTCGGGTGTCGCGTCGGTCGTCGCGGCGTCCCCGCCGCCGGCATCGGTGGCAGCGGGGATCACGGCGTTGGCGGGCGTCTCCTCCGAGCCGCAGGCGCCGAGCAGAAGCGCGAGCAGCACTGCCGGAAGGCAGCAGAAGATCGGGGTGCGGCTCATGCTGCTGCGCTTCATGGCAGCTCCGTCCGCACCCACGAAAGGGCAGTCTGTTCGACGGTATCGCGGCCCGCCAGAAGGTCGGATTGCTTCGGCTTGACGACCACGTCCGGGTCCACGCCATGCGTGCACAGCGTCGTGCCGTCGGGCGCGATGGCATCCTCGATGCCGATGGACCAGCGCAGCACTCCCCACTCGGAGTACTGCATGAACGTGCCGAAGGCGCCCATGCTCGGTCCCGGCCCGAACAATTTCACCTTGGGCCCGCCCTTCATGATCTTCGGCAGATAGTCGCTCGCCGACACGTCCCAGGTGGTCAGGAGCGCCACCGGGACGTCGGTGCGCGCGTTGTCGGAGCCGAAGATGTCGTTCTGCGACTGGTACTTGTTGAACAGAACCGTACCGGCTGCGGCGTCGCTGGGGCCGTCGTCATTGGCGCGCGTGCGGACGTAGCCGATGAACGGCGTGTACGGCTTGCGTGCGAAGCTGATCAGGATGTTGGCGGTCGGCGCGTCGCCACCGTGTCCCTCCCGATGGTCGAGCACCACGCCCCGCGCTTGCTGGAAGGCCTGCACTGCCGAGTTCAGCGCCTGCGTCACCGGGTCGTTCTGCGACGTTCCGCCGAGCAGTGTGTTCCAGATGAGCCCCTGGACCTTCTCGGCGTCCGTGGTGCCGAGCACCTGTCCCTCGATGATGGTCGCCGGATCGTAGAAGCCGTCGCCGAAGTGATGATCCGCCGGTGCGCCCGCGACCTCGTAGAACGGGCGGTTGTCGCAGCCGACGAGGGCCGGGCTGTCCGCCGCGTCCACTTCCGGAATGCTCGAGACCTCGATGGTCTCCGTCTTGTCGTTGCAGGTGCCCGCGGAGGCGTCGCAGTGCACGACCGTGATGCTCTTCGCATGCCGCGCGATCACGTCGCGCAGCAGCGACATGATGTTGGCGATCTGATCCGGGTCGTCCGCTTCCCAGTACCAGGGGCTCGGGCCCATGAGCTTCCTCGCCCAGGTCAGCGGGTGCTCGCCGTCGACGGCCACCAGCCGGTCCCCCTGCGAGAGCCCCCAGGTGTGGTCGGGGCCGGTGTGCGAAACCAGGATGTCCGGCAGCCCGGATTGGCTGGGTGCAGCGTTCTGGCTGGCGTCCGCATCGCCCTCGAAGAAGCACGCGTCCAGCGGCCGGCGCGGCTTGACGTCGGACAGTGCCGGGCGCGCGTACGTGTGCGCGTCGCGAAGTCGGCGGATCGCTTCGGTGAAGCGCGACCAGAACTCCACGTTGTCGCTCGCGGCGCTCATCGTGTCGAGCGTGGCTTCGGCGCTGGAAAGCGTGGTGTGCCGGAGCGCGTAGGGTCCGAACGTATCGTGAAGCTTCTGCTTCCAGTAGGCGACCAGCTTGGTCCGCTCGGCTGCGTCCGGCAGCGGCGGATACCAGCCCCGCGCGTCGCGGCACTCGCCGCCCAGGCAGACGAGTCCCGGCCCGCAGGCACCCGCTTCGTCCAGCCCGACACAGGTCTGCGCTCCCACGTAGCTCCCGTCGGGGACCAGCTCCACTGCATCGACCTCGACCGAGGTCGGCGTGTTCGCATCGTATGCGCTCAGGAACATGCGCGCGTTCACGCCCTGCGCGGCGCCGTCCACGCTGACCGGCTCGGTCTCCATCTCCAGCCAGTCGTCGCTGGTCACGCGTCCCGTGGGGAATGCGCGCGACGTTGTGCTCGGTGAGCCGTCGGCATAGTCGACCGCGAATCCGCCCTCGCAGTCCCCCTGCACCCAGTAGCGAAGCCGGTATGAGCCCTGCTTGGCCGGAACGAGCAGCGCGATCGGGTAGCCGTCGGTCTTCAGGTCGACGGACAGCACGCGCTTGCCGTCCAGAGCGTGAACAGAAGCCTTCGCGACAGCGCCGCTGTCGCCTGCCGTCCCGTCCCACGAAGACGTTCTCGAAGCTTTCCGTGATGACGGCCTGCTTGTCGAACGAGAAGACGCCGCGCGTGTCGAAGCTGCCCGCCCTCGCCGGCGTTGCTGCCAACGCAGAAACCGAGAGTAGCGCCAGGGGACCGAGCGCGCGGAAGAAGCTCATCAGGGAGGGCGACTATGCCATGACCCCGCGTGCGCGTGGGAGGCGCTGGGGCCGCGCGCATCGCGTGGGCCGGCGCCAGCGGAATAGTGCAGCAACGCTGTCGTGTTCGGGAGCGCGCGCGGTCGCTCTGCTGGTCAGCTCGCGCGGCGCTCCAGCGGCCGCTACTGCGGCACGATGACCTTCGCCGCAGTGGTCACGCCCGCGCCGGACCACAGGTTGGCCGCGTCGAAGCTGACCAGGCACGCCCCGCCGTCGGTGTTGTCGATGTCCACGATCGCCCCGTCGTGCGAGAAGCCGTAGACCTTCGAGCCCAGCGCCGCGATGCCGTACATCTTCCCGTAGCTGGTGCCGCTGGTGTCGTTGCAGCCGGCGCGCTTGACGATCTGTCCGCGCACCGACTGCAGCACGGAGCCCGTGCTGGTGTGCCCGAGCTTGGGCACGTTGATCTCGATGAGCGTGTCGGCCGCGTCGCAGTTGGAGGAATACGGCGGGGTCGGGCAGTCGCGGACAGTCGCAAAGCCTACCGGGCTGCCGCCGTTCTCGAGGAACACGATATCGCCCGAGAGCTCCCAGGGCTGGCCGACGTTCTTGCTGTCGTAGCTGTGGCCGTGTCCGTCGTTTGCCGGCACGTTGCCGAAGGTGCCGTGCTGGCTCAGATTGCCGGCCTGGTCGATCTCCCACAGCTCGCCGGCCGAGTTGCCGGCGACCAGAACTTCCCTGTTCGGGTCGAGCACGCCCTTCGGAGCGAACGTCAACGCGTAGAACTTCACACCGTTGGGGTTGTTGAGCGGCGTCGTGCTCACGCAGTGCACGCTGGAACCCTGGATGGACAGCTCGTAGAACGCCGTCTGGCTCACGCCCCACAGGTTGCCTTTCCGGTCCACGGCCAGGTCGGTCATCGAAGTGTCCTGGTTCGTGCCGCCGATGCAGTCGAAGTCGCCGACGGGCGTCGCTGCGAGCGTGGGGGACGTGGGGTCCACCTTGAACAGCTTGGTGTTCGTGTGTGCATAGAGCAGCGTGGGGCCGCTCGTGCCGCCGCCTCCGCCGTCGAGCCCGCCGACTCCGATGCCGCCGCTGCCCCCGGTGCCGGCCGTCCCGCTGCCGCCGGCGCCGCCCGCGTCGGTCCCGCTGCCGCCGCCGCCGCCGCCGCCCATGCCGGAGTTGGCGGGGGCCGAACTGGCGGCGCAGGCGATGAGGGAGACGCAAGCCGCGCAAGCAAGCAGAGCGCGACCGGAGCTGGATGAAGCCACGAGAAGCCGATAGGTCATGAGCCTGTCCTTCACGTCATGCGGGGAGCCGCTCGACGTTCTGCGCCTGGCCGGCGCCCTAAGCAAACACGTTCTAGTCTATGCCGCGTTCGGCCCCTTCGCGCAGCTCGATACCGCGGCGCCCCGCCGGTGTCACGCGGCGCTGCACGCTTGATCAGCGCAGGTCCGCGGTGCCTGTCGAGCGCACTTCGACTTCGAAATGGCCGCCTGCCACCTGGGCGGGGAGCGAGGCGAGCACCCTACCCGGAGCTGTATGGCGAACCGCGACGCGCACGGACTCGTCGTGGACCCGCGCTGGAAGGCGCCCCGCGTCGAGCGGCCCTCGCCATAGAGGGACCCCGTGGGCGTCGTAGCGGTGCGCAAACAGGTGATCGCCCGAGGTGGGATTCGGCGAAAGCGCGAGATAGCCGAGGTGGAAGAGCATTACCGAGTCCGGGGTATCCGCCACGATCGAGACCGGCGCCGCGGCACGCCAGCGGGTTGCGATCGTCCTGCCGCGCGCTCCGAAGTCGCGATCGCCGTTTTCCCCCAGCAGCTGGACCAGGAGCGAGCTCTGCCTCGCCGCCACCACCACCCAGCCGCGGTGCGGCCAGAAGAAGACGCTCAGGGCCTCGCAGCTGTCGGTTTCCATTACCTGGGCGTCCATGAGTAGCCCGCCCTCGACGTCCCACATGCGGGTCGCCACGGTCGCGCTCGGTTCGTTGAACCAGAACAGGGCTACGTCGCCGCGCGGGCCCCGCGAGAGCGTCACCGCATGGGTCCCCGGGACGATCCCCGCCAGCGGGCGCTTCCTTGTCCAGAGCACCTTGTGATGCGGGCCGAGTGCCAAAAGGAGAGGGCCCGATGCCGCGGTCTTGCCATCGAGAAGCAGCGCGACCGCGCCGTGCTCCAGCGAGACGCTCTGGTAGGAAAGCTCCGCCGGCAGCTTGCCGCCGAAGTGTGCGGACACGAGACCCCTGGCCTGTGCCACGCGCGGATCCGAAGCGGGCTCGAGCCGTCCGCGCTTTGCTTCGGCTCCCCATCTATCCGCGGATCCACCGCCTTGCTCCGGCTCCGGCGCCGGCGCGCGCGCCGCCGCCGAGGCCGAGGCCGGCGCGGACGCAGAGTCATGCTTGCTGCAGCCGGCATTCCACACGCAGGCCACCAGGAACAGGGTCCAGCTGGCGAGGCCACAGGCGCCGCGTGAAATGATCACGGTCACAAGCGTAGCGGCTGGGCTCTGCCGCGACGAGGCGTCTCGATGCTCGCAACGGCTCGTGGCGCACTTGCACTAGACGGACGCTCACCCTCTTTCCGCCGACCGGGAGCCCGATCCATGACAGGGCGCAGGTGCCGCGGATTTTTCGATGAATTCCGGGTGCTAGCGGCTGCCATCGTGCGCAATGATCTGCTACCAGAGATCACTAGCAGGATGACGAGGACGCGGAGCTCCCGGCGCTGGCCCTGTAGCTTGTCGCTCCCCGCCAGCCGCCCCCTGACGCGAGACATCGCGTCGCGCTTCCCGTCGTTTCCCGGGTAGCGCTGCGTCCCCGGCCGGGGGCGACAAATCCGGAACGTTTCCAGACGCAAATCAGCGAGGAGTGAGCATGGACAACGCGAAACTCGTTTATGCAGGGAAGGACTACGAGCTTCCGATCGTCACCGGATCCGAGGGCGAGAAGGGCGTCGACATCAAGAACCTGCGCAAGGACACCGGGCTCATCATGCTCGATCCCGGCTACGGGAACACAGGGTCCTGCCAGAGCGCCATCACCTTCATCAACGGCGAGAAGGGGATCCTGCGCTACCGCGGCTACCCGATCGAGGAGATCGCCCAGTACGCTCGCTTCACCGAGGTCTGCTACCTCCTGATCTACGGCGAGCGTCCCGACGCGGAGCAGCTTTCGAAGTTCCGCGAGGAGATGACGCTGCACACGCTCATCCACGAGGACATGAAGAAGTTCTACGAGGGCTACCCGCCGCACGCCCATCCCATGGCGATCATGGCGGCGATGTTTGCCTCGCTTTCGACCTTCTATCCCGAAGAGGACAACCACCTCGACCTCAACATCATCCGCGTGCTGGCCAAGTCGAAGACACTGGCGGCCTTCGCGTACAAGAAGTCGGTCGGGCAGGCCTTCATCTATCCGCGCAACGACCTGTCCTGGCCGGCGAACTTCCTCAGGATGATGTTCGCCGTCCCGGCCGAGGACTACGAGGTTCCCAAGGTCTTCGAGGACGCGCTCAATCTGCTCCTGATCCTGCACGCCGATCACGAGCAGAACTGCAGCACCTCGACCATGCGCATGGTCGGCAGCAGCGAGGCGAACCTGTTCGCTTCCATCTCCGCCGCCATCTGCGGGTTGTGGGGTCCGCGCCACGGCGGCGCGAACCAGGCCGTGATCGAGATGCTGGAGCGGATCCAGGCCGAGGGCGGCGACTACAAGAAGTTCCTCGAGCGCGTGAAGACGGGCGACCCCAATGCCCGGCTGATGGGCTTCGGACACCGCGTCTACAAGAACTTCGACCCGCGGGCGAGGCTGCTCAAGAAGGCCGCTGACGGCATCTTCAACGAGCTCGGTATCCACGATCCCGCTCTCGACCTTGCGAAGAAGATCGAGGAGACGGCGCTCAGCGAGGACTACTTCGTCGAGCGCAAGCTGTACCCGAACGTCGACTTCTACAGCGGCCTCATCTACCGGGCGATGGGCGTCCCGACCGAGATGTTCACGGTCATGTTCACGCTCGGCCGGTTGCCGGGCTGGATCGCGCACTGGATGGAGCAGCGCAACGACCCGAAGGGCTACCGCATCCATCGTCCGCGGCAGATCTACGTCGGCGAGCGCGAGCGCAAGTTCGAGGACCGCGGGACCAAGAACCTCTAGCCGCGCACCCTGGGCGCCCGGCCGGCGCGCTATTTCGCCGGCCGGAGCGCGACCTAGCCAGCCGGAGCGCGGTGCGCGCCCACCCGTGGCCGCAATTGCCGTCCAAATGCGGCTCCGGGATGCTGCGGTGCATCGCGCCCTTGAACGGATCACGGAACTGGGGAAACTACCCCTCTACCTGTCCCAGGAGCTCCGTGTGAAGACGAGGAAGACTTGGATTGTCGGCGGCGCCGTGGCCGCAGTGCTCGCCGTCGGCTTCCTCGGCTATCTGCGGAGCGCCTACGGGCCCAGCGTCGGTCCCGACGGTTCGGCGTCCGCGTCGCCCTCGGCGCTGGCCGCGCCGCTGGGCAGCGGGCTGCTCGGCCGGAAGTGCAGTGGCTTCTCCGGCGCAGATCATGTCGCAGCCGTCGCTGGACAAGGCGATCGCGACGGCCAAGCCCGAGATGGACGATACGCTCGACAAGCTCGACGAAGGCTCCGCGCTGCTCACGCTCTGGGCGTCGAAGTACCTCGGTTGGGACGACCTCACGGCTCTGCCCGAGACCTCGCCGGCGCTGTTCCGCAAGGACCCGGCAGCCGAGCGCGGGCGGCGCATGTGCGCGACCGGCACCATCACGGAGATCCGCGCGGAGACGACCCTGGCGCGCCGTCTGCTGAGCGACCACGCGGCGCCGCTGCCCGACGTCACGGCGACCCCGCCTGGCGGCGCAGTGCAGATCGGGGGTGATCTCTCCCTCGGCGGTACCGACGCGGGCGCCCTGGGAGACGCCGGGCCGCTTCTCAACGGCGCGCTCGGAACGAGCGCGCCGGACCCGTGGGTCGTTCCCGGGGGCAAGGTGTTCTTCACCGTGCTGACGGTCGCGGGTCACGACGAGAAGGGCAATCCTTCCGACGCCGGGCCGCCGTTCACGATCTCGGCCATCGCCGTGCGCAACACCGACAAGCTGGTCGAGGGCAGCACGGGCCGGGTTTGCGGCATCCTCACCGGCGTGAACGAGATCAGCCGCAAGGACGGCACGAACGTGCTCTCGCACCGGATTGTCGGCATGTTCGATCTGCCGGAAAACCACCAGTCGCCGCCCGCGCCCACCTCCGCGGCAGCGTCCAGCGTGGCCAAGCCCGCCCCCGCAGCGAAGGGCAAGCCCAAGGAAGGCTAGGGCGCCGGGTGTTGCGCCGACCCGGGGTCGTGCTTCTGCGTCTTCATCAGCTGGAAGTACGCGATGAGGTCGTCCAGATCCGTCCGCGATAGTCCCGGATGCGGCGGCATGCGCGTGTAGCGGAAGGCGAGCGGGTTTTCGATGTACGCGCGGATCTGCGCGATGGGGCGGTACTCCACGATGCTCCGGGGCACGTTGAGATCGGGGCCGACGTGACCGCCTTCGCCGTTGATGGAGTGACAGCGGATGCAGTCGGTGCGGAACAGCGACCAGCCGCGTCTAGCCGGTGAGCCCGCCGGCTCGCCGTTGGGAACGGCGTGGGGGAACACCGACTCCGGTCGCACGCAATCCCGATGGAGGCGAGCTGCCACGGCCTGGGGTACAGGTTTCCGTCGGTCTGGTCCCGGCCGCTCCAGACGATCATCAGCGGGCCCGGGTCGGCGTGCTCCGGTCCGACGCGTTGCCAGCCCGGCTGGTCGAGATCCCCGATGGCCAGGAGCCCACCCGGTTCCAGCAGCCGCCGGCCGCTGACAGGGACCGTGTAGCCGTCGCGCGCGCGGAGCACGAGCTCCTGGTCGGCGAGCGCCTTCGTGTCGAGGCCGAAGCCCTTGGTTAGAACGGCGCCGAGCGGCAACGCGAGATAGTGCTTGGTGGCAGCGTAGTCGGGCTCGTAGAGCGTGACGCGCTTCGGCCGCATCGATCGTTCCAGCGCCGCCACCGACAGCTCGCGGACGAGCTTGCCGTCTTTCAGGAAGCGGAGCCTGGCCGTCGTGCGCGGCGCCGTACTCGTGGATGCGGACGGAGCGGCTGCGCTGTTCGACGCAGCCGCGCCCGGGTCGCAGTCGTGCCTGCCGTGCGAGCAGGCCGCCAACAGGGCGAACGCCAACGTTGCCGCGGTAGGCCGGCGCATGTCGCGCATCTTGGCACGCCGGCCCGGACTTTTCCGGCAGCCAGCCCGCGAATCGGCGTACACTGCGACGTCGATGCGACGCGCGCTGGCGTGGTGCCTGCTTCTGGCAGCGAGCTGCAGCTCGGAGAGCGGCGGCGCGCCGCCCACGGCGACCAAGCAGGCCCCCGTCGCCTCGACCCGCAGCGTCGCGCTGCTGACCACCACGCCGGGCTCCCGCGAGACCGACCTCGTCCTGCAGCCGGTGGGGGCCCCCGCGCCCGCGTCTCCGGCGGCCAGCTTCACGCATCCGCCCTACGCCGTCGTGCACGGCGCAGTGCTGCCGCGGACGCGCTCGGTGGTCGTTGTGGCCGACATGGAACAGCGGCGCGATGCTTCGTGGGGCGCGTGGCTGTTCCGGCTGGAGCCCGGCAGCGCGCCGCACAAGCTCGTCGACCGCGTCTACCACGCCACGCGCCCGCTGGTGCTCGACGACGGGCGCGTGTTCGTCCAGCGCGGGCGCGCCGGTCCGGCGCCCACGCCGGAGCAGGCGAAGGCCGGCGAGCTGCGGAGCGACGATCTCGAGATCGACGAGGTCGATCCGGCAACGGGCAGCGCACGCCAGGTCTACTCGTGGCAGGGCTACATCACGTACCTGGCCGGCGCGCTCGACAACGAGCTTCTGGTCTACCGCGTCGGCTTCCACCACGCGGATCTGGTTGCGATCGACGCGACGAACGGCGCGCTGCGCGTCCTGGCGCCGGACATCCCGGCCTTCGCGCGTGATTTCTCGGTCGACGCACAGGCGCGGACGCTGCTCTACACGAATCATGAGCCCGCGGGCTGGGTCGTCGAGCGGCTCGATATCGCCAGCGGCGCGCGCACGCGCCTCGCCGTGTCGCCGCGCATGGCGCTCGTTCCCCACGTCTGGCCCGGCGCGGGCGTCGTGCTCAACCCGGCGGGTGCGCCGGGGCTCACCCGGGTGATGCGGTGGCGGCGCGGCCGTCGCGCGGCCGTTCGGCGCAGGCATCGACCAGGTGCGGACCTTCAGCGCCGACCAGAAGTGGGCGCTGGTCTCGCACGAGCTGCCGGGCAGGGTTCCCCAGCCGTTCGCGCTCGACACGGCGACCGGCCAGGTCGAAAGCATCGCCGTCGCGCCGGGTCAGCGCGCCGACATCGCGGGGTTCGTGCAGTGAGGCGCTCGCTCTCGCTCGGTGTCGCGGCGGCGCTCCTCGCCGTCTCCGGCGTGGCCTCGGCGTACTGTCCCTCCTACACAGCGTCCAGCTCGTACAACTCACACAACTGCGGCGTGGAAGCGGTGAACGGGACGAACCCGACGCCCGACCAGTGGCAGCCCATCTTCGCGCTGGTCGCGCAGGGGCCGAGCGTCTGGGGCAGCAAGGGGCCTTCGGTGAGCGACATCGGACAGGGCTGCGGCAAGCCCGAACCGCTGCACAGCGTCGCCGCGCGTTTTCCCTGCGAGGTGCTCAAGGCGATTGCGATGCAGGAATCGGGGTGGAAGCAGTTCTGCGTTCCCAGCACGCCAGCGGATCAGGTTGGCGGCGCGTCCCGCACCATTATCAGCTTCGACTGCGGCTACGGCATCGGGCAGGTGACCAGCGGCATGCACACCGGCGAGTCGCCCTCGTTCGATCGTTCCCGCGTGGCCAGCGACCCCACCTACAACCTGGCCACCGGTACACAGATCCTCGCCAGCAAGTGGAAAGCCACGAACTGCGTCGGTGACAACCAGCCCAGCATCGTGGAGGACTGGTACACCGCCGTGTGGGCGTACAACGGTCTCGCCTACGTCAACAACCCTTCGAACCCGACCTACAGCTCCAGTCGCGGCGTGTGGAATCCGAAGTGCCGGTGGCGGCGCGCCGTACCAGGAACGGTGTTCGGCTGGGTGGAGCATCCGCCGGGCAATCCTGCCTACTGGAAGAGCGTGGCACTGGCCTATCCGAACCCGGCCAACGTGGGCGGCAGCGGTTCGCCCCCGGCGCTTCCCGAGCCGAGCTGCGCCTCGCCGACGGACTGCTCCAACAAGCGACAGGTGCACACCTCGTACTGCTTCTCGACCAACCCGGGCGACGCGGGGACCGCCGGCAGCGGCGGCAGCGGCACGGGCGGCTCGAGCGCCGGCGGTTCCGGCGGTCTTGGCACCGGCGGCTCTGCTGCCGGTGGCTCCGGCGGCGGCAACCCGTTGCCGGACGCGGCACCCGGCTACGACGCGGGCGCCGACGGCAGTCCCGCCAGCCAGCACTCGCGCGTGGTCGGCAGCAATTCGGGCTGCGCCTGCCGGCTCGGCAGCAGCGATCCGGCGTCCGGAGGGGCTCCGCTGTCGCTGATGATGATCGGGCTCCTGGCGTTCCGGCGCCGTCGCAGCGGCTGAGTGCGTCCCCGATACTTGGCCCGCCCGCTCCGGCTCACCGGATAATTCCATCCGAGCCGCCGTGCGCGGCGAGCAGAGAGCCAAGGAGCCCATCATGCAGCTATCCATCGCCGGTGCCCGGAGAGTACAGCCCCCTCCGCTGTGGTTCGTGACCAACGGGGAGATCACGGTCGGACCTGTACGCACCGGGCTGCTGCTCAGGGGCGTCGTCCACGGCCGCATTCCGGAGGAATGCCTGATCCGCGAGCTGCGCTGGAAGTCGTGGCGCGGCCTGGCGCAGATCCGCGAGGTCCGCGCGCTCCGGCAGCGTCAGGCGTGGGGCATCCTCTCCGCGGAAACGCCGGCGCCGCCCAACGCCGCGAACGCCGATCTGGTGCTGCGCCGTGCCGGCGATGCGCGGGAAGCGCTGTTGTTTTCCCTGAACGTGGCGGTGAAGCGCACCGGGGCCAGCGTGGGACTGTTGCACCGGGTGGATCGGACCCTGGTCCGAGCCGATCACCAGCTGCGCGCACGGTCCGGGCATGCACGGCCTGTTGAGCGCATCGCTTCCCGACGCCGACTTGATGCTCGGCGCCGCGCGCGCTCGCCGCATCGTCATCGGGCGACCCGACGAGAGCGCCGTGCATCGGGCTTCGTCCGAGCGCCTCGACGGTGACGATCGCCCCCTCCGCGGCGTCTTGATGGCGCCGATCTGCGCTGGTCGGGAGCTGCTCGCGATGATCGAGCTCGGGCGCACCGACCATCCCTTCCGTACCGCCGACGCCATGGCGCTCGAAGCGATCGTGGGCGCCGCTGCGCGCCGTCTCAGACCGAACTGAGACTAGAAGCCGAGGTCGTCGTACGGGTCCTTGAGTCCTGTAGTGCGCGGCTTCTTCTTTGCCGGAGCGGGCCGGGCGTGGGGCTGCGTCGCTTTCGGCTTCGCAGCCGTGCGCTGCTTGGCCGCGCGCGCGGCGCCGGCATCCGCCGACTGCGCAGTCGCCGCACCGGCTTCGGACAGAGCCACGCCATGTTGCCGAGCCGGTGCGGGCGCCGGCGCGCTCGCGGCCGGTGCGCTGGGCGCAGGGACAGGAAGCGGCTGCGCGGGGCGCGCTGCCGAGGCGGAGCTGCCCGAGTCGTCGCGCAGCGCGTGGCTTCCTATCACACCGACGGCGGCAGCCGCGCCGAGAGCCAGGACCGCCGCGCCGATCAGCGCGGGGCGGCGGCGTTTCCGCGGAGCGGCGGGCCCCGCCGGCACCGCCACCAGATCGGATTGGCTCCCGTGCGCCGTGCTCCCGCCGCCTGCGGACGCCGGTCGCGGTCCGGTCCCGTCGCCGATCGACACCGCCCGGAGCGACGAGTGACTCTCCTTGTCGGGCGACCACCCGTGCCCTTCCAGCGTGCCGGCGTCGTGCGCAGGCCGCTCGCCGCTGCGCGCGTCGGCCAGCTTGAGCGCACGCTGGATCGCCGCGCGGCGGCGGTCGAGCCGCTCCGAGAAGAGCGTGCGCAGGAACGCCGCGATCTCCTCGTCGCTGCTGGTGCCGGCCGCGGGCAGAGCGCGGTCGAGCGCCTGGGCCATCTTGTCGGCCGTCGCAAAGCGATCCGCCGGATCCTTCGCGAGCGCCTTGAGCACGACCTGCTCGAGGCGGCGCGGGTAGTCGCCTTTCGAGATCGCGCGGACGCGCGGGGCGGCTGCCAATGATATGCCGAACGGTCTCGGTCGAGGTCCCCCCCTTGAAGGGATGCCGCCCGAGCGTGAGCAGATAGAGCAGGATACCGGTGGCGAAGATGTCCGCCCGTCGATCCACTTCGTCGCAGCGCAGCTGCTCCGGCGCCATGTAGGCGATCTTGCCCTTGATCTGGCCGGCGCCCGTCGTCTCGACCAGCCGACTTGTGGCCTTGGCTACGCCGAAGTCCACGAGCTTGGTCACGCCCTCGTACGACACCAGCACGTTGTGCGGCGATACGTCACGGTGCACGAGACCGAGCGGCTTGCCGTTGTCGTCGCGGAGCTCGTGCGCTGCGTGCAGTCCGCGACATACCTGGCTGGTGATGCGCACGGCTGCCGCGAGCGGCATCCCCCCCTGCCGCGCGGCTGCGCGCAGGATCAGGTTGAGCGGCTCGCCGTCGACCCACTCCATCACGAGGTAGAGCAGACCGTCCTGCTCGCCCAGGTCCAGGATCTCCGCCACGTGCGGATGGCGGATGCGCGAAGCCAGCGCGGCTTCGTCGAGGAACATCTGCTCGAAGCGTGGGTCGTTGCTGACCGTCGGCAGCAAGGTCTTGATGGAGACGATCTTCTGGAAGCCGCGCGTGCCCTTGAGCCGGGCCGCCCAGACCGAGCCCATGCCGCCCTCGGCGATCGGCAGCAGCAGCTCGTAGCGACCGAGCAGATGGCCCGCCTCGACGTCGCCGAGCGCAGCTACCACCGCGCCACCTCGCTTCCCGCCGCAGCGCGGCGCGAGGCATGGCACCTCCGGCGCGCGCCGGAGCACCCTGGCGGGAGGACGAGGCTACCCACGACTCTACGATTGTGCGGGAAAATTCCCGCGCCGGCACCCACTGATGTCATGCGCGGCGAACGGCGTCCCGGCGGCGCTTGACATCAGACGACATTGGTCGGACCATTCGCCCAATGTCGTTCGGTCCTCTCGAGCCCCGGCAGTCCGCCGTGGACGCCTGCGCCGCCGCGATCCGCCGGGCGATCCTGGGCGGAGAGCTCGCTGTCGGCAGCCGTTTGCCGCCCGAGCGCGAGCTGGCAGCGAGCTTTGGCGTCAACCGCGTCACGGTGCGCAGCGCCCTGGGAAAGCTGGCCACGGCGCGCCTCTTGAGCGTGCGTCAGGGCAGTGGGTACCTCGTGCTCGACTTCCGCCGCGAGGGCGGCCCGGAGCTCATCCCCGGGCTCTCCGAGCTGGCCGGGGCCGCCGACCTCGCGGACGTCGCGCGCGACCTGCTTCTGGTCCGCCGCCAGCTCGCTCGCGCGGTACTCGAGCGGCTCGCCGAGCGCCACGACGACGCGGCCTGCGACGCGATCCGCGCGGCCGTCGAGCGCTTCAGCTCGATCGCCGAGCGCGGTGCGGATACGCGCGAGGTCGCGCGCGCCGACCTCGACGTCGTCGCGGCGATCCTCGACGCAACGCACAGTGCCGTGCTGCGGCTCTGTCACAACCCCGTGCTCGCCGTCGTGAGCGAGATGCCGGAGCTGTGCGACGCCATCTACGCCGAGCCCGAGCAGAGCATCGAGGGCTACCGCGCTCTCCTCGCGTGGCTCGAAGCGCCCCGCGCGGATCTCGTCGACGGCATTGTCGGCGAGCTCGCGCGCCGCGACGCGGCCACGCTCTCGCGCCTCCAGCGCTCCAGCAACAGGAAGAATAGCCGATGACCCAGGTCCAGTCCGTACCCGCCGCCGCCGTGCCCCGCCGTGAGCAGTACGAGGTCGCGCCGCGCGAGCCCGTCGCCTGGCATGCGTACGCAGTGCTGTTCTCGCCGGCGCGGATCCTCGAAGGGCTCGAGCGCGTCGGCGAGGCCGGGCTGGTGGAGCGCCTGCCGAACCTCTGGCAGATCGAGCTCGGCGTGCTCCGGATGTGGCACCGCGTGCTGTTCCGCCCGGATTCGATCGGCACCAGTCGTTCGAACCCCGTGCGTCCGGGTTGGCGCGCACGCCTGCTCCACTACCGCTTGTTGCGCTTTCCGTTCCTCGTGAGGGAAAGGGCGATCGCGCCGTTCGACTTCTCTGGCCTCGTGAGCTCGCCCTCCCGCATCGTGACCCATCTGCTCGGGGCGCATCACGACGAAAACCAGTTCGTGTACGACCTCGAGCTCCTCTCCGCCTACCCGGGCAGGCTCGAACAGGTGTGTGGGCTGGCCCGGCACGTCGTCGAAGCGGACATTCCGCGCAGCCGTTGGCTCCGCGATCTCGTGGTCTACGAGCGCTATCACGAGAACCTCGTTGCCGCCGTGGAGCGCGCGCTCGAAGGCGACTTCAGTCTGCCGCCCGACGAAGCGGACAACCCCGACATCTCCTTCGTTGCGTATCTCCGCTGGTGCGCGTCCCAGCCCGCGACGCCCGCCGAAACCTGGATGCTGTGGCGCGCCGGCCGCTACAGCGTCCCCGACGGTGTGCAGGGAGCCGCGTGAAGGCCAGCGACTTCCTCGGCATGAGCCGCCGCCAGCTGCTCGACGCGCTGTGCGCGGGCCACGCCATCGACCCGGCCGCGCTCGACGACACGGAGTACAAGGGCGTGAGCCTGGGGCTGCCCGGATTCATCGACCGGCTGAGCTGGAAGACGTTCAAGAAGACTTTCCACCGCGACCCGCAAAGCGGCTACCTCCGCGGCTGGAACGTGCGCCTCGAGCAACACGGCATCGACGCGCCCTGCGTGGCGATGAAGGACAAGCGCGGCGAGCCGCTCAGCTTCGGGCACTATCGCGTGGTCGACCCCGCCGGCTATCGCATGCCGAAACCCGCGAACCGCGGCCTGGTCATCGACTACGGTCTCGGAGGCAACCCGGGCCTCTCCTTCACCAACCGCCTGCGCGACCCCATCGTGGCCGTGCACGAGGGCGATCCGACCCTGTTGCTCGGCTGGTCGTACGTGGATCTGGGCGCGCTCCGCTTCGGCACCCCGAGCTTCTTCACCCTCGAGCTCGACGGAGCGCTGTCGCAGCCGGTGGCGCCGCCCCGCTCGCCGCGCGGCTGACGTCGCTGCTGGGCGCGCTATGCTGGAGCCCGATGCGGCTACGTCTCCTTGCGTTGTGCGCGCTCTGCCTTGCCGCGGGGGCGGGCTGCGACGACACGCACAGCGCCCAGGCCGCGCAGCTGCCGTCAGCCAAGCCGCCGACGAGCGCGGTCCACAACACGCTGCCGCCCCTGCCGCCGAAACCCAGCCGAAGGCTCGTACCCGCGAAGTACCCCGCCGATCGCGTCCAGTCGCCGATCACCGAATTCGTCGCCCACAGCCTGCGCCGCATCGCCGCTCGCAATCCCGATCTCCACGACGACCGTTTCATCAAGATAGGCGACTCGATCACGGTGAGCGGCAACTTCCTTTACTGCTTCTCCGGCGACCACGTCGATCTCGGAAAGTACGCCGCGCTCGAAAAGACGCTGCTCCACTTCCACGCCGGCGCCGACGCGGGCCTCGACCCTTTCGCGCGCCGCAGCCACGCAGCGGGCGTTGGCTGGAGCGCGTTCCAGGCGCTCGACGGCAAGCCGCCGGTCATGATCGCGGAGGAGAACGCGCTGAACGCGCGCTTTGCCGTGGTGATGTTCGGCACCAACGACATGGAGATGGGCAAGCCCAGGCGTTTCTCGCGCGACCTCGCGGACATCGTCGACCGGCTCGTGAAGCGCGGAGTGGTCCCGATCCTCTCCACGATCCCGCCGCGTGGCGACCGCCACGACCGGAACGCGCTCGTGCCGGAGTACGACGCCGCCATCCGCCACCTCGCCGAAGCGCGCCAGATCCCGCTGGTCGACTACCACCACGCGCTGATGGCCGCCCCACACCACGGCCTCGGCCACGACGGCATCCACCCCTCCGTCTACAAGGGCCCGCTCGGCCGCAGCCCCTGCGACTTCAGCGGCAAGGGGCTCGGCTACGGCTTCAATCTGCGGAACATGCTCACCCTCCAGGCCCTCGACCGCAGCTGGCGCGCCCTCCACACAGGCAAAGCGCTCGACCCGGGTTGAGGTTGGGGGTCCTGGCAGCCGCTCCACGTCAAGGATACGCCACCCTCGCGCCGCGCTGGGCACCCGGCTTCGTCCTGGCGCGCCTGGGCTTCCCTGTGGTCAACCATGGCCCTGGTCTTGTCCGGAAAGCGGACATTCTGCCCGTCATGACCGGTCGCGGGGAGGTGAAATGTCCGCTTTCCGGACGTCTGGACCGGTATGGGTATCCATCGGGAAACTCCGGGGCGGCAGCGCGCACGCAGACGCGCGGTCACCCTGGCCCGTCGGCGCCGACGTGATGGCCGCGCCTATGCCTCGACGTGATCCAGCGTCAGCGCCGCCTGGGGCGGCCATCCACGCACGAAGCGGATCCGACGTTCCATCGCCGGATCCGCCCGCTTCCGCCGGGTCCGGGCGCCGTGGTGCTGGCCCGTCGCTCGTCGATGCACTATTGCCGTCAGCGGATGAGCTGGATCGAAGGCACGATCACGATGCGCCGCGAGTGGGCGGAGGGGTTGATGACGCTCGGGCTCGACGCGGAGATCGAGCCGTACGCCGCGGGGCAGTTCGTCAATCTGGGGCTCGACATCGGCGGCACGCTGGTGCGCCGCTCGTATTCGATCGCCTCGCCGCCCGGCGGTCCGCTCGAGTTCTATCTGAATCTGGTGGAGGGCGGCGTGCTCACGCCGCGGCTGTTCGAGCTGCCACTGGGCGCAGGCGTGCAGGTGCAGAAGACGCCGCAGGGGTTCTTCACGCTCGGCTACGTGCCGCCGGCCAGGGAGCTGTGGATGGTGGCCACGGGAACGGGGCTGGGTCCGTTCATGGCCATGCTGGGCACCAAGGAGCCGTGGCAGCGCTTCGAGCGCATCGTGGTCGTGCACGGCGTGCGCATCGCGGCGCATCTCGCCTACGCTAGCGAGCTCGCCGATCTGTCGCGCGCGCACGGCGGCAGGCTCGTGCGCGTGCCGGCGGTCACGCGACAACCGGACGCAGAGGGCGTGCTGCACGGGCGCATCACGGAGCTGCTCGAACGGGGCGAAATCGAGCGCACTGCCGGGCTCACGCTCTCGCCGGAGCGCTCGCACCTGATGCTCTGCGGCAACCCCGGCATGATCGCCGACACCATCGAGCTCCTGAAGGGCCGCGGCCTGCGCAAGCACCGCGTGCGCAATCCGGGGCACATCTCCATAGAGAAATACTGGTAGAGCTACTTGCGCGTGATCTGGCCCCAGGCGCCGTCACGTTCGTCGCTGCCGACCTTGACGCGGTGTACGTGGAGGATCACGCGCGTCACGCGCGAGGTGACCGAGAGCCGGATCCTCCGCTGCTGGTCCTGCTTCTGGAACACGGCTTCCGAGCCCAGCGTCGGGAGCGGGAACGTCAGCTCGTTGCTGCCGTCGTCGTGGAGCTGCCCGCCCACCAGCCGCGCTCCGAGAAAGGCGTGGTTGGGATCGCTCTGTCCCGTGGCCAGATCGATGACCTCCACGCACTCGAGCCGGCTGTCGACGCTGTAGACGCGATTGCGCGTCCAGATCTCGTAGGTGCGGCGCGCGTGTGGCCCGAGCGCGGCCGGCCCGGAGAGCCGCCGCACTTCCACCTCGATCTCTTGGCCCGGCGTGCTCGCCGGGATCTGCGAATCGCGCGCTGCCGGCGCTTGACCCGGGTCGGTTCCGTCCTCCGGATCCCAGTCCGGCGGCGACCAGACGATGGTGGGCTCGTCGTCCCACATCGTGGGAGCCGGGTCACGCTTCCCGCCCTTCCGCTGGCTCATCCTCCCCAGGATATCACGAGCGTCACGCCCGCCCGTAGACCGGGATAGCCGCTCCGGAGATGTCGCGCGCGGCGTCCGAGAGCAGGAATGCGATGACCTCGGCGAGCGAGTCGGGCGTTACCCAGTGATCGTGGGGCGCCTCGGGCATGCCCCGGCGGTTGGCGGGCGTGTCGATCGTGCTCGGCAGGACCACGTTCACGCGCACGCCGCTCTCCAGCACTTCCGCGGCCACCGCCTGGGCGAGGGCGACCAGCCCCGCCTTGGACGCGGCGTAGGCTGCGGCGTGGGTGCTCTCCCACGGCCTGACGGCGGCGCGCGAGCCAATCAGCACCACGCTACCTCTGCCTGCCGACACCAGTCCGGGCAACAGCGCGCGCAGGCTGTGCTGTGCCGTCTCCAGGTTGGCGTTCATCATGGAACGCCACACGGCCTCGTCGCTCTCGTGGAAGGGCTTGCCGCCGTTCCAGCCGCCCGCGATCAGCACGGCGCTGTCCGGTGCGCCGTGCTCGCGGCCGACGTGGGCCAGCCCCTCTTCCCACGCGGTCGGCGAGCTCACGTCCAGCGGGAGCCCGACACAGCGGTCGCCGCTGTCGTCCGACAGCTTCTGCAGGCGGTCGGCGGCCGCCGGCAGATCGACCGCCGTCACGCGCCGCCCGCCAGCGAGCAGCCGCGCTACCACGTGGGAACCGAGGGCGCCGGCAGCGCCCGTGACTACCGTCAATCGTCCAGAATCCGTCATCCGTCGTCCATAGGTCGTTCCCGGCCGGGACGCACCCAGTGCGGTGCATGCCGGGTCGGACTGCGCTAGGACGGCGGGGCCATGGCCGACCCCACCGGGCGCGAGCCCCCCGATGCTGCTCCGGACGACGATAAAAGCAACACGCCGCCTGGCGCCAGCGAGGACGAAGCGAGCGACGAGCGCGAGCCAGGCGCCAGCGAGGACGAAGCGAGCGACGACCGGGTGCCCGGCGACTGGCAGGACGTCAAGCGGTACCTCATCGGTCTAATGGCCCTCATTGTCCTCGCCGTCATCGTCATGTTCGTCGTTGCCGTGTACGAGTACCGCCACTACGCCGGCGCCAAGGCCGAGGACACGAAGATGATCCCCGAAAACCAGGACGTGATGCGCCAGGGCGCCCTGCCCGAGCGCCTGCGCAAGGTGCGCGGGATGCAGAAGGCGCAGCCGTCCGCGGTTCCCTCGGCTCGCCCGCGCTAGAACACGACGCCGAGCGAGAAGCGCGCCATGATGTCGACGGGGTAGAGCGCGCCGTTCAGGTTGGCGATTTCGTTCAGGTTGCGATCGAGGGCGATGTCGAGGCCCTTCTGGTCGCAGTTGGACGTCGCGTCCGCGGGCGAGGTGGCGGTGCTCGGGAAGCATCGCTTCTGCTTGTTCAGCTCCACGCCAAGCCCGATGCCGCCGGCGATCGTGAAAAATCCCCACTTCGCGTGCGAGCCGAAGAAGCCGTACAGCCGTCGTTCCGTGTGCGAGACCTGATCGATGGTGCCGGCGTCGTCCAACGTCTTGTAGGTGTAGCCGTAGTTCGTGAAGATGAGGCGCAGCACGTAGCCCTTGAACGGCTTGCCGTTGAGCCAGAAGCCCGCATCGATCGACGTGCCGGCGAGCGCGCCGAGCCCGTTCGAGTGCTGCGACAGCTGGTCCTTGCGGCCGTTGAAGTAGTTGAAGGTGGGCGGTGTGCCGTTGACCACGAACACCGGCACCAGCTCGACGCTGATGAACTTCCACACGGACGACTCGAGCTCGATGCCGAGCCGGCCGTCGATCAGCAGGTTGAACGGGTCGACCCGCACGGACAGGTCGGGCATCTTGAAGCCGCTGTCTTCCGGCTTCTTCGGCGGGGGCGGCGGCGGCGGGTTATAGCCGTAGCCGTAGCCCGGCGGAGGCGGCTGCTGGTAGCCCGGCGGAGGCGGCTGCTGGTAGCCCGGCGGAGGCGGCTGCTGGTAGCCCGGCGGAGGCGGCTGCTGGTAGCCCGGCGGAGGCGGCTGCTGGTAGCCCGGCGGAGGCGGCTGCTGCTGGGCGCGAGCGCTGGTCGGGGCGAGCAGGACGGCGAGGGCCGTGCCTGCAGCTGCCGCGGCGAGAGCGGGTGAGACGCGCATGGCGGAAATCATAAGGTCGTCCCGGGTCGGAGGCGAGAGCCCCGCCGTCAGTTCGACGAACTGGCGGCTCCGCGCGTTCAAATCGGCCCCCGGCCCGGCCTCCGCTCACTCCGCCATGAAGCGCTCGAAGGTTTCGACGTCCTTCTTCGAGCCGACGATGAGCGGCACGCGGGCGTGGAGCTCCGTCGGCTCCACGTCGAGGATCGGCGCTGACCCGGTGCTCGCCTTGCCGCCCGCCGCTTCGAAAATGAACGCCATCGGGTTCGCTTCGTACAGCAGCCGGAGCTTGCCGCCCTTGCTCTTGGTGTCGGAGGGGTAGGCGAAGATCCCGCCGCGCAAGAGCGTGCGGTGCGCGTCCGCCACGAGCGAGCCGACGTAGCGGTGCGTGTACGGCCGCTCGTCCTCCTTGTTCGGCTCCTTGATGAAGGTGTTCCAGCGGCGCACCTTCTCGTCCCAGCGGGCCCAGTTGCCTTCGTTGATCGAATACGTGTTGCCCTTCTCGGGGCACTGCACGTTCTCGTGAGACAGGAAGAACTCCCCGGCGCCGGGATCCCACGTGAAGCCGTGCACGCCCTTGCCCGTGGTCAGCATCAGCACCGTGGAAGAGCCGTAGATGCAATAGCCCGCGCACACCAGCTCGCGCCCCGTCTTGAGGAAGCTCTGCTCGGTAGGCGGCCCCTCGCTGCGATCGTAGCGGAGGATGCCGAAGATGGTGCCGATCGAGATGTCGACGTCGATGTTGCTGGAGCCGTCGAGCGGATCGGTGACGACCAGGTAGCCGCCGGTGGCGTGCGGGAAGAACACCGGCTTCTGGAGCTCTTCCGAGGCCAGCGCCGCGCAGTGGCCGCGGCGCTTCAGCGACGCGATCATCGTCTCGTTCGCGATCACGTCAAGCTTCTGCACGTTCTCGCCCTGGATGTTCGTGTCGCCGGTGTAGCCGAGCACGTCGGCGAGGCCGGCGCGGCGCACGCGACCGGTGATGAGCTTGGCGGCGAGCGCGACCTGGTTGAGAAGCGAGGTGAAGGTCCCCGTGGCGCCGGGCACCTGGAACATCCCCTCCAGGATGAAGGTTTCGAGAGTTACGCCGGCCTGGGACATGTCAGGCGGGCTCCACGAGGCGTTCGGCATTTTCGGCTTCCTCTCTTCGTTGCGGACCCGGAAAATAGGATCTACTTTCCCGGGCCCCGCGTTCAAGTCCATCGGCACCCGGGAATCACGCAGATTCTGCGGTGTCTGAGCGCCGTCATCTAGCAGAGGGAGAGAGCATGGCCGCCACGGATCGCGTCAAGGAGATTCTGTCCTGGTACTCGTCGGAAAACCCCGGCACGCAGACCCAGATCGCACGGCTCCTGATGACCGGCACGCTAGCCGGCACCGGGAAGCTGGTGATTCTTCCGGTCGATCAGGGCTTCGAGCATGGGCCGGCACGCTCGTTTGCCCCGAATCCGGACGCCCATGACCCGGACTACCACTTCCAGTTGGCGATCGACGCGGGCTGCAACGCCTATGCGGCGCCGCTGGGCTTCCTCGAGGCAGGCGCTTCGAAGTTCGCCGGGCAGATCCCGCTGATCCTCAAGCTGAACAACAGCGACTCGCTCAGCAAGGTCGAGCCCTGCTCGGCGATTACCGCGTCGGTGGATGACGCGCTCCGCCTCGGCTGCGTGGCGATCGGCTACACGATCTACCCTGGCTCGGACTTCCGCAACGCGATGTACGAGGACCTGCGCGAGCTGACGCTCGAGGCGAAGTCGAAGGGCCTGGCGGTGGTCGTGTGGGCGTACCCGCGCGGCAATGGCATCAGCAAGGAAGGCGAGACGGCGATCGACGTGGTCTCGTATGCCGCGCAGATCTCCGCGCAGCTCGGCGCCAACATCATCAAGATCAAGCCGCCCACGGCCCACCTCGAGCAGGCCGAGGCGAAAAAGGCGTTCGAGAAGGCGAAGATCCCGATCGATACGCTTGCCGACCGCATCAGCTACTGCATCAAGGCCGCGTTCAACGGCAAGCGCATCGTGATCTTCTCCGGCGGCGCAGCGAAGGGCACCCAGGACGTGCTCGACGAGATCCGCCAGATCAAGCAGGGTGGAAGCTTCGGTTCGATCGTGGGCCGCAACGCCTTCCAGCGCCCGCATGCCGAGGCGATCGACCTGCTCAAGCAGATCATGGCCATCTACAAAGGCTGACCCGCAGGAAAGCCTGTTTCCGGCGGGATCCGCGCGGGAAACCGCCGGACGGGCCAAGGCCTGTTCCGGGACCGGGGTGCTCCGGCGTCACGCCCGCAGGGCGGGGTTGATGCCGCTCCGGGCAGGGTGGCAGTATGCGCGCTCTCAGCTCCGGCTGCATGACGCGCAGCCCGCCACCCGCCTTTCCCAGAGCCCAGGAGACCCTCGCGATGTCCTTGCAGATCCAGCTGTCCTCCGCAGATATCACCGCCGCCGAATCCGACCTGCTTGTGCTGCCGGTTACCGAAGGGTCGTTCGACAAGCAGAAGCTCCTCGTCCAGGTCGACGCCGCGCTTGAAGGTGCTGCAACGCAGCTCATCGAACAGATGGACTTCCGCGGCAGCGCGGGCCAGACGCTCGACGTGCTCACGCTCGGGCGCATCCCTGCCAAGCGTGTTCTGCTTGTGGGTCTCGGGGCGAAGCGCGGCTTCAACGATGCGCGGCTGCGCACGTATGCGGCGACAGCGGCGCGGGCTGCCGGGGCGTACAACGTGCGTGCGATGGCGCTGGCGCTGCCCGAGAAGACGTCGGGTGCGAGCCTGCGCGCGGCCGGCGAGGGGCTGGAGCTTGGTGCCTATCGCTTCACGAAGTATCTGACCGGGGATCGCGTTCCCAAGGCGGTGCTCGGCCACGTCACTGTCTACAAGACAGCCGGTCGTGCTTCTCCGTCGGAGAAGAAGGCGCTCGACGCGGGCCGCGCGGTTGCCAACGCAATCTCTGTGGCGCGGGACGCGGTCAACGAGCCGCCGAACGAGCTCACGCCGGCGGCGCTGGCCGACACGGCCGCCCGGCTTGCGAAGAAGCACCGTTTCAAGCTCACCGTGCTCGACAAGAAGGGCATCAAGGCGGCCGGCATGAAGCTGCACTACGCGGTCGGCCAGGGCAGCGAGAACGAGCCGCGCTTCATTCACATGTCCTACACGCCCAAGAAGCCGAAGAAGAAGCTCTGCTTCGTCGGCAAGGGTCTGACCTTCGATTCCGGTGGCCTGTGCATCAAGCCCGCTGCCGGCATGGGCGAGATGAAGAGCGACATGGGCGGCGCGGCGGCGGTGCTCGGGCTGATGGTGGCCGTCGCCAGTCTGCGCCCCAACGTGGAGGTGCACTGCATCATCGGGTCGGCGGAGAACATGCCCGATGGCGCTGCATACCGTCCGGGCGACATCTTCGGCTCGCTCGACGGCAAGACGGTCGAGATCATCAATACCGACGCAGAGGGGCGGCTGGTGCTTGCCGACGCGCTGGCGTATGCGCGTAAGCTCGAGCCCGATGTCATCGTCGACGCCGCGACGCTGACCGGCGCGTGCGTGGTCGCGCTGGGCAAGACGTGGTCGGCCTTCTACACCGGCGACGACAAGCTAGCGCGTCAGGTCGACAAGGCTGCCGCCGAGGCCGGCGAGAACCTCTGGCGCATGCCGCTCATCGAGGAGCTCCGCGAGCAGCTCAAGAGTGACGTGGCGGATCTCAAACACACCGGCGAGCGCTGGGGCGGCTCGATCAGCGCGGCGCTGTTCCTCCGGGAGTTCGTCGGTGACGTGCCGTGGATCCACTGCGACATCGCGGGTCCCGCGCTGTCCGACAATGCGCGCGGCGTGACGCCGAAGGGCGGCACGGGGCACGCCGTGCTGACGTTCCTGCGCTTCGTCGAGAACAGCGCGTAGCGACACGAGGCGCCCACGGCCCGCATCCGCCCGACGGCCGTCCTCTGTGGACTCCTGCTCGCCGTCGGGCTGCTCTGGGCGGGCGCCGCCTCTGCGCATCTCGTCTTTCCGTCGCTGAAAGGCGAGCGGTTCATCGTCCTCCGGCTCGACGAGGATCCGATCCGCATCCAATACCGCGTCGGCCGCGGCATGGAGCTGGCCCGGCCGATCCGGCGCGCGGCCGACACAAACGGCGATTTCGACGTCAGCGCCGGAGAGGGCAACGCAGCGCTGGACGCGCGCTCGACGGCGCTGATCGCCCACCTCCGCGTGTGCACGGGCCGCACGCTGAAGGCGCTAAGCTGCAGCCATCTGGCGCTGCGCGACATCGAGCGCGTCGAGGCCGACGGTTGGACACCGGGAGCGACGGGGCATCTGGTCTTCTCCTGGACGCTGAAGCTGGACCGGAGCGCCGACCAGATTGGAGCGCTGCGCCTGGAGGACAGCTACGCCGCTCCCGGCGTCCAGATCACCGAGGTACAGATCCACGCTCCGGCTGGAAAGCGCCTGCTGCGCGCCGGAGACGAGAGGACCCCCGGCGTCAGCACGCAGTTCGGCTGGACCGAGAAAAGCCGCCCGTCGGGACCGCGTGTGGTGGTCGCCGAGTGGCCTCCGCCGCGCCGGACGGGGGGTCTGGTTCCGCTGGGGCTGGTCACCGCGCTCGTGCTGGGCCTGTGGGTGGTCTGGGGCCGTCTGCGCCGCCGGCGTCCGCCCGTGTCGGGCTAGCGCCGTCCGGGATGCCGCATCTTTGCTACGGTAGCGGGGATGGTCGGCGCCGAGTCGCAGATCCCGAGCCACAAGCTCGTTGCGCGGGCGAACATGCTGCTGCCCGGGCTGTACGCCTGGGTGACCACCGTGGCGTTCCCGGCCGCACAGCGGAGCGCGCCCGCCTCGGCCCGGGTCACGGCGATGGCAGCGCTGATCGCGCTGGTGGCGGGGCCCGTGGTGGTCTTCGAGCGGCCGCGCCTGGGTCGCGCGCTGGGCGTGCTGCTCTTCGTGGCGCTGTCCGTGACGACGTGGCTGCTGCTCGGGTCCGTCATCGGCGTGCAGCACCTGGAGCCGGTCCGGGCAAGCCTGGGAGCCCTGGGCTGGGCCCTGTTCGCCTTCGGCTGGGGCGCGGTGCGGCGGGCCGGCAGCATCCCGGAAGAGGATCCGCACGTCATCCGTGGCGAGCCGTTGCCCGCGCGGGGCCAGCTGCCGTGGAGCGCGCTCTGGGTGTACTCGATCGGACTGGTTGGCGCGGTTGTGGTGCTGCTACTCGCATGGCAGGTGGCCCGTCCCGCGCAGGCGCTCCTGGCCCACGCCGTGGCGGTGGTGGCGGCGATTGCGCTGGTCGGGGTGGCCGCCCGTGTCGCCGTCGAGCGCGGCCGTGCGCGCACCTTCCCCGCCCCGCAGCCGAGGCTCAACGCCGCCGCGCGCCCGCTCGCGACGGCGCTGCTGCTGATGGCACTGGGTTTCGTCTGGCTGATGCTGCGCTAGCGTGGAGGCTCCTACGTGGCCCGAGCTATCGACCTACTCAGTGTGCTCCTTCTGGCTGCTGCGGCTGTCGCCTTCGGGCTGGGCATCCACTCGCTCGGCGCGCGGCACGATCTCGCTGCGCTGTACTGGCTGGTGATCGGCGCGCTGGTGCTACGCGCGGCGACCGACCTCCTGCGCCCCAAGTCCAGTTCGCGATGAGGGTTGCTGTCGACCGCCTGGGCCTTGCCCTGCTGCTCCTCGCCGGTGGCTGCAGCGGGAACCGGACGTCCGCGCCGGCGCCGGCGCGCGGCACGCTGTCCGCCGGTGTGGCTGCGACGGTCGGGACGGATGCGGTAGGTGTGGAAACCGTCCGGCGCATCGCTCGGGCCGAGCACGTCACGCTGCGCGAAGCGCGGAATCTCGCCGTGCAGGATGCCCTGTTCGCTGCGGGCGCACGCGCCCGCCTGCGGAGCACCGGGCGCGTGGGGCTCACAGAAGACACCGTGCTCGCGCGACGGATGCTCGAGCAATTGAAGGCGCAGGCGATCGCCCAGGGACCGCCCTCCGACGCCGAGGTCGCGCGGCTCACGCGGCGCCACTGGTACGAGCTGGATCGTCCGTCGAGCGCTCGCACCACCCACGCGGTCGTTCTCGTCAAGAAGCCCGCTGACGATGCACCGGCCAAGGCGCTTGCCCACCGCATCCTGCAGGCGGTGGATGGTGCCCACGATGCTGCCGCGTTCAAGAAGCAGGTCGAGTCGGTCCCGACCGGCGGCCTGGAGGTGAAGGTCGAGACGCTGCCGCCGGTTTCTGCCGACGGGCGCGTGATTCCGGACGAGCCACCGGCTCCGGGCGCGAAGCCCGATCGTTTCGACAAGCAGTTCGCTGCGGCCGCGAACGCAATCGAGTCCGTGGGCGGGCACAGCCCCGTCGTCCACTCACGCTTCGGCTACCATGTCATCCTGCTCGACAAGCGCCTACCCGCGAAGCGCATGCCATTGGAAGAACGCAGGAAGAAGCTTGCCGACGAGACGATCGACGACCGCGCCAAGGCTGCCGAACAGGCGCTTCTGGAGCGGCTCCGGGCATCGACGCCGGTCGAGGTCGTGCGGTCGTTCGACGACTTGACTTCGAGGGTGCGGGTCGAGCAATGAGTCGCCGCCGCGGCACGTTCGTGGGGCGCGATCAGGCAGCGTCCGCATTCAGCGCCGCGTTGATGCGCTTGTGCGAAGGCACGGGCGTCGCCGGCGCCGCTCTGGTCGACGCCCAAGGAGAGACCGTCGACTACGCGGGAGGGCTCGACCCGTTCGACATCAAGGTTGCGGCCGCCGAATGGCAGCTCGTCGTCGGCGTGCTGCGCGAGTCGCGCGTGCCGGCCTGGCGGGAGACGCATGAGCTCGTCGTGCGGGCTCGGTTCAGGAGCTACTCCATCGTGCCGCTCAGCGAGGGCTATGCAATCGTGGCCACGCTGACGCGGTACTGCTTCGAGGTTCCCGAACGGGCGCTGGCCGAGGCCGTTCGGGAGCTCTGCCGGGAGAGCGGACTGTCGCCGCCGCCGTTCCTGGCAGGTACGCGCGAGCGCTGGACGCGCGTCGAGGTGCAGACAAGCCCGCATGACGCGCGGCGCGCCGAAGCGCTGTGGCACGGCGGAGCGTGGCGCTCGCTGGAGATCCTGGGTCGCTACACGGACGCCGATCTCGGATCGCACGAGGTCGGCTACCGCGCGCGGTTGTCGACGGGGGCCGAGCTCACGCTCGTGCGCGAGCGGCTCGGCATCTGGTACGCCGATGACACGCCGTCCGGCTGAGCGACGCTACGGCTGCGGCGGTACCGGGCGCTTGCGGTACTTCTCGTTGTAGTCGGCGCGGTACACGCGGTGGCAGCTCGTGCACGACGGCTGCACGTGACGGCCGTTGCGCGCCCTCTCTGCGCCCTCGCGCGCAAAGCGATTCCAGTTCGACCACTTCTCCGGGTCGGGGTTCAGGCGGACGAGCCGCTCGAGGTTTCGGGCGAGCGTCTGTCGATCCCCTTCCGCCATGGGCGCTGCGATGTGGGTGCGCATCCAGCGCTGGAGGGGGCAGGGCGGCTTCCCGGGCCTGCCGCAGGCTGCGTCGTCTGCCCGTCCAGCCCCGGCCCAGGCGCCCAGGCAGGCGCAGACAAGCGCCGGAACAAGCAGTGCGTGGCGGCCCCGGCGCGGCATCGCGCCCATCATACACGCGAGCGTCTCGCAGGGCAGGCACCAGCCGCCCCACACATTGCAGAAAGTCCATCGATTCCGGCAGGTTGACGCACGGCTCCAGATTTCCGACTGCGACGCCGACAAAAGACTTGCGCGGCGGCCGAGAAAGGGCCATTAATCCGCCCCCCGTCACCCAACGGGAACGAGCCGGACAAGGGCCGCAACGGCTGCGCGAAAGTCGAGAGATTCCAAGGGTTTCCCAAAACCGGGAGCCCCTCCGAAATTCTCGTTGACAGAGGCGCGGCTTGGTCCTAGGTTCCACGGCCCGCTCGGGAGATATCTCCCCTCGGTCCTTGAAAACTGAGTTCTATACCCGCGAGAAATCGCGCGGGTCCCGCACCATCGGCGGCCATCCAGGTCATCCCGACCTGGGTCGAGCAGTCGGTGAGTGCAGTCAAGTGAAGAGTATGGCGACGCCTGGCTTCGGCTGGACGTTTGCCGAAAGGTTCAAACTGGAGAGTTTGATCCTGGCTCAGAACGAACGTTAGCGGCG
>CAWDXG010000004.1:4650000-5687249 GCA_963806225.1 uncultured delta proteobacterium
ACTGGCATAGCCGGGTAGCCATGTGCGGAACAGATAACCGCTGAAAGCATATAAGCGGGAAGCTGGCCTCGAGATAAGGTGTCCCTGCCGCAAGGCACTAAAGGCCCCTCGGAGACTACGAGGTGATAGGCTGGGTGTGGAAGCGTAGCAATGCGTGGAGCTAACCAGTACTAATAGGCCGTGCGGCTTGACCCTATCCGCTAAGGCAAACATTCGAGTTGGTGCCCGGAGTCCGGGCAGACGAGCTCGTCGGCTGCGTGCAGAACGCACACAGCAGGCTCGAGCAAGTCAAGCCAACAGCGCAGCAGCGCTAGTACAGACGCAAGAACTTTTCCGGTGGTTTTGTCGAAGAGGCCATACCCGATCCCATCTCGAACTCGGAAGTCAAGCTCTTCGGAGCCGATGGTACTGCACGGGCAACTGTGTGGGAGAGTAGGACGCTGCCGGGCTAATGACGGGGTTTCCGCCGCAAGGCGGGAACCCCGTCGCCTTTTTGTGGCCCTGGATCTGCACTGGCTCTGACCCGCGCCGGCAGATACGCGGCTGGCGTGGGAACTGGATGCCGGCCGGGGGCGTTTCCGGAAGAGCGCCGACCCGTGGGGTCCGTCGGATGGGCCCGGGCAAGCCGAAGGCGCTACTCTCCGGACTTCGCCGATGCGGATGGGCTTGAAAGTCGCGCTCGGGACAGCCGCGGTCATGGCCGGGCTGGGCGTGGTGGCGTTCGGACCGATGGTCCGCGCGAAGGCGCGGAGCCAGGCGGAACGGCGCGGGCTGGCCCTGAGCATCGGGGCCGTGCGTCCCGGCTGGGGCCGCGTGTGGCTCAGGGGGCTGGACGTGAAAGTCCCGGCGGTGCCCGCGCTGGCGGTCCATCTGGAGTCGGTCGAGGTGGATGTCTCGCCGACGCTCGGGGTGAAGCGGGTCGCGGCCCACGGTGGGCGGGTCGTGGTCAGCGGCAGTCCCAAGGAGCTAGCGACCGAGCTCGAGCGCTGGCGCAGCCGGCACACCCACGCGCGGGGCTCTGCCAGTGCGCAGAAGACCTACTCGGTGGACGGGCTCAGGGTGGTCTGGCGGAAGTCCGCGCCGGACGACCCGGTCGAGCTGTGGGGCGCGAGCTACCAGCGCGATCCGGACGGACACGAGCGGCTGGGTGCGGATCTGGCGCGGCTGTCCTGGCACGGCGCGGACCTCAGCGTGAAGGGCGGTCGGCTGGAGCTGGCGCGGCGCGATGGGCACCGCGTCGTCGAGCAGGTCGTGGCCGACGCGGTCGCTGCGACGCTGGATCTGGACGGCCACGCGCTCAGGCACGCGCTCGGCGGGCACGACCCGGCGAAGCCGTCGCGCCCCACCCCGCCCAGCGCCACCCCCGAAAAGCCTCGGCACGCGAAGCATGCCGGCAAGCCCGACGCGCCGTTCCCGTCACCCGCTGCAGAGCGCAGGGGTCCGGAGTTGCGCGCGCTGTTCGCGCGGCTCGCCGCGACCGCACAGGCGCTGCTGCCGGTTGGCGCCAAGCTGGACCTGGACGGGCTCCGTCTCGAGCTCCGCCACAATGGCCAGACGCTGAACGTCGGACCTGCTCGGCTCCATCTCGGGCGCGCCGAGAAGCACGTCGCGCTGGATCTCGTGCCGAGCGGCAAGCCGGGTGCGGGGCATGGCGGCACGCCGCTCACGCTGCGCCTGCAGGCGCCGCTCGGCACCGGTCCGGTCTCGCTCGCGCTGAAGGGCGGCCCCGTCAGTCTCGCGACACTTGGCGTTCACGAAGGCGACCTCGGCCTTCTGGACGTCGACCGTGCAGAGCTCCAGGCCAAGCTCCAGGTGCGGCTGTCGGCGGATGGCCGCACGCTGGCGTTCAACGGGCGCGGTCAGCTCGACAAGCTCGCGCTGCACAAGCGTTGGCTGGCGACCCGTCCCGTGCGCGGCATGCATCTGTCGTGGCAGGGCGAAGGCGAGGCGGTGCTGGACGGCACGCGGCTCCACATCGATGAAGGCGAGCTCGAGTTCGGCAAGGTCCGCATGCAGGCTCGCGGCGAGCTCGAGCGCGGCCAGGGCTACGTGCGTCTGAAGGCGGACGGCGGCATCCCGCTGGCGTCGTGCCAGTCCATGCTCGATTCAAGTCCGGCGGGGCTCACGCCGCTGCTCGGCGGCATGCGCATGAGCGGCACGTTCTCGCTGGACGGCCATCTCGATCTCGACACGCGGCATCCAGGCAAGATGGTCACGCGCTGGGACATCCAGAACCAGTGCCGCGTCACGGCCGTGCCCGCCAACATCGCGCCGCGGCGCTTCCAGCAGAGCTGGGTCCGGCAGGTCAAGGGACCCGACGGCGCCCCGATGACGATCGAGAGCGGCCCCGGTTCAGCGGACTGGGTGCCGGGCGGCGCCATCTCGAAGTTCATGCAGACCGCGGTGCTCGTGTGCGAGGACGCGCACTTCTGGATCCACCACGGCTTCGACCAGGAAGCGATCCGCAATTCCATCCGCGAGAACTTCAAGGCCGGGAAGTTCGTGCGCGGCGCCAGCACCATCTCCATGCAGCTGGCGAAGAACCTGTACCTGTCGCGCCGGAAGACCCTCTCCCGCAAGCTTCAGGAAGCCGTCCTGACGATGCTGCTCGAGCAGGAGCTGACGAAGGACCAGATCATGGAGCTCTACCTGAACGTGATCGAGTTCGGACCGGGTATCTATGGCATCGGTCCCGCGGCGCATCACTACTTCGACACGACCGCAGACCGGCTCTCGCTCGGGCAGTCGCTGTACCTGGCGTCCATCCTGCCGAACCCCAGGGGCCAGCACTTCGGCGCCGACGGACAGGTGACGCCCGGCTGGAGCGCGTACCTCCGCAAGCTGATGCACATCGCGCACAGGATCCATCGCATCGACGACGACGAGCTCGCCGACGGGCTGACCGAGCAGGTCGCGTTCGGGGTGCCGTACTCACCGCGCAGCAACGACGTGGACGCCGGCGGCCAGCCCCTGGCCGACCAGGCCGGGGCACCCGGCAACGCAGCGACCCATGCCAACAGAGCGCCGGGGAACGTGCCGGTTCACGACGAGGCGACGTACCCCTGAGCTACTTTTCGCCGGCGGCGCGCAGCTTCGCGAAGAACGCGGACAGCTCCGCCGCGCACTCGTCCGCGAGTAGCCCCGACGTCACTTCGAAGCGGTGATTCAGCCGCTCGTCGCGACCGAGCGTGTAGAACGTGTCCACGGCACCCGCCTTCGGATCGCGCGCCGCGTATACCAGTCGCGAGACGCGCGCGTTGACCAGCGCGCCGGCGCACATCGGGCACGGCTCGAGCGTCGCGTACACGGTGCAGCCCGTGAGGCGCCAGTGCCCCCTTCGCTCTGCCGCGGCGCGCAGCGCGAGCACTTCCGCGTGGGCAGTGGGGTCCGCGTCGACCTCACGACGATTGTGCCCGCGCGCGAGCTCGACGCCGCTGTCGTCCACGATCACGCAGCCGATCGGCACGTCCGCGTGCTCGAGGGCCCGCCGCGCTTCGGCCAGCGCTTCGCGCATCCAGGTTTCGTCGGACATCGTGAAAAGCGCGCCGTACGTCGGCGGAACACCAGTGGCCTGGCGCGCCCGGGAGGATTCGAACCTCCGACTTCCGGTTCCGTAGACCGGCGCTCTATCCAGCTGAGCTACGGGCGCAAAGGGGCCGCATACATAGCACGCTGGCGGCACCGTCCAATCCAAAAAACCGGCCCCCGATCCGCAGCCCTCTCGCGCATTCAACATGCCGGATACACAGGGGTTTATCGGCACTCGCAGCGGCGCGACACAAACCCGCTACGCTCGCGCCTCGTGACGCGTTCGGCTCCCATCACGCTGTGCGGCTCGCTGTCGCTCCATCCCGTGTCGCTCGGTGCGAGCATGCACATGGCCGGCTACGCCGCACTCGGTCTTCCCTTTACCTACGTGCCCTTCGCCGTAGCCAGCGCCGACCTGCCCGGCGCGCTCGCCGGCATGCGCGCGCTCGGCATCCGGGGCTACGGCGTCTCCATGCCGTTCAAGCTCGAAGTGATGCCGCTGCTCGATCGGATCGACGAGCTGGCGGCGCGTATCGGCGCCGTGAACACCATCGTCAACGACGACGGCGTGCTCGCCGGTCACAACACCGACGCCTGGGGTGCCGCGCGCGCGCTCGAGGAAGCCCTGCCGCTCGCCGGCCGTCGCGCTGTCTTGATTGGGGCCGGCGGCGCGGCGCGCGCGGTGGCGTTCTCGTTCTGTTCGGAGGGGATGCGCGTCCGCGTCGTCAACCGCACGCGCGACAAGGCCGAGCGGCTCGCTGCGGAGCTCGCTTCCGCCTTCGGGAGCGACGTGGCCAGCGCCGGCGGGCTCGACGCGCTGGGTGACCTCGACGGCTTCGACGCGCTGGTGAACTGCTCCTCCGCGGGCATGGACGGCTACGGACCGAGCCCCGTACCTGCGGCTGCCCTCCGGCCTGATCTCGTGGTCATGGACATCGTCTACAAGCCGATCCGCACGCCGTTGCTCGAGCAGGCAGCCGCCCGCGGCGCGAAGACCGTCCACGGCGGCCGCATGCTGCTCTACCAGGCCTGCCGCCAGTTCGAGCTGTACACCGGGCGCGAAGCGCCGCTCGAGGCCATGGACAGCGCACTGCGTCGTGCGATCGGCTGAGAGCCCGATCGCTCCATCCGTGCCAACTCTGCAAACTTTTCAGAGGGCGTGCCAGGGTCTGACACGGCTGCCAGGCCTTGCGCTGCCCCCCGTCGGGACGGGGTCGGGAAACCGCCAGAGTCCGCGGTCTTCAGCGTCCGGTTGTCAAAGTGGCACGAAGGCTGCTTTTGGTCGGGCATCTTCTGCCGCCGTGGCAAACGACCCGGCGACTTTGCTTGAGCCTTCGGGCTCCCTTCGTTGAGCTTCGAGTGCCCCCTACCCGGGCACTGAAAAAACAGGAGCTTGGCTTAACCTTCTTAACTTCCTCTTCTTTTCCTTGGCCCTCTGACTGTACGGCCGCGCTTTCGAGCTTGCCTGGGCTTTCGAGCCAAAACTGTTCCGACCCGGCGGTCCCCCCCGCCGGGTCTTCTTGCTTTGTGGGGCCGAAGCCTCCGGTTTGGGACCCCTTCTTGGCTTTTCCGACTGATTCAACGCCCGGGCGCTTGGGTGGATTCCGGTTGGGCCCGGATCCCGCCCCCTGATCGTGGGTCGTTGCCTGCCGGCCAGCCGAAGAGATGGTCGGCGGTGGCCTCGGCGTGGCATCGCTCGCACAGCGCCATATCGCTCTGGGCGCGGATGTGCCCGTCGGGGGCGAGCACCAGGTACTGCCAGCCTGCCGACTGCTTGTGCATCACGTACACCGGGCCGGGGGCATGCCCCTCGGCCTGCTCGTGGAACATGGCGACGATGCTGCCCACGGGCAGCGCCGCGCCGCGCGTCAGCGATAGGTAGGCTTTCCGCGCCTCGGGCGAGACGCGCACGGTCCCCAGATAGCGGCCTCCGCCGTGGTCCCTTGCCGGTCGTGGAGCCCCGAGGGCGGGCCAGCTCTTGACCTTCTCGAACGCTGGCCAGAGCGGCGCCGGTCTGGCGGTCGGGGTCGCGGGCGGACCAGTGCCGCCGCCCTGCGCGGCACTCGAAGCGCCCGGGTAGTAGTCTGCTGCGGGTCCGGCACCGCACGCCGTGAGCAGCGCCGCCGCCAGAACGGCTCGGGGATAGGCTGCGCGATGCAGGCCCGCATGGTACCACGAGGGCATATGGGTCGCTCCGGCGCGCACGCCCTCCTGCCCGCCGCCTTCGCCGCTCTGGTCGTGGCGTGCTCCTCGGCTCCTCCGGCGCCGCCGCCGCGGCTCGGGCCGCCCGAGCCGCTGCCGCCGCCGCGCGTGGTGGAGAGCCCTGGCCCGATCACCCCGACCTCGGGTGGCCTCGCGTCCGACGACGAACCGGCGCACGGCCGGGCGTGGCTGGGCGTCGAGCTCGCCGCGACGGGTCAGGGCGAGCCGGGCGTGAGAGTGCGGAACGTCGTGCGTGGCTCGCCGGCGGCTCGCGCCGGATTGCAGCAGGGCGACGTGCTGCTCCGGATCGGCGGCCAGGCGGTCGGATCGCCGGGGCAGGTGGTGCGCACAGTCCGTGCCCACAGCGCGGGCGAGCGGATCGCGGTCGCCTTCCGCCGCTCGCTGGGCGATCGGCTCGTCGCCGTCACGCTCGCGCCGCTGCCCGACGACGACACCATCATGCGCATGAGCTATGTCGGCGCGCCCGCGCCGCCGCTCACGGGGCTGAAGAGCGTGCAGGGCAGCCTCACGCCGCGGCTGGGCGCGCTGCGCGGCAAGGTCGTCGTGCTCGAGTTCTGGGCGCCCTGGTGCATGGTCTGCCGCGTGATGGCGCCCACGATGAACGACTGGGCCCAGCGCTATGGCGCGCAGGGCGTGGCCGTGATGGGCGTCACGATGACGCCGGTGCAGCAGGCGGCAACGGCCGCCTCGCAGATCGGCATGAGCTACCCCATCGCTTCGGACGAGAGCGGAGCGGTGACCCAGGCGTACGGCGCCACGGCGCTGCCGACGCTGTTCGTGATCGACCGCCGCGGCATCGTGCGCGACGTGCTGGTCGGATATTCCTCGCCGCGCCTGCACGAGCTTGAAGCCGAGGTCGACCGGCTGGTGGCGGAGAGATAGTCCGGCGCACTGCGCTGCCGTCGTGAGGCGTCGTGGGATTGGTTTGTGTCCCGCCCGCCCACCCCCGCCGGAGTCCTCCCGGGGGGCTTCGCCCCCCGAGCCCCCCTCACGCGATTCGCTTCGCTCATCGCGGGCTTGCTGGCGCTGCGCCGCTTCGCGCTCGCTTTGCTCGCGGCTCCGCCCTCGCATTCGCTCGAAATCCGGACTAACCGTGCGTCCTGATGAAGGACGACCAGCTGGACCAGGCCATCGAGCGCGCCCAGAAGGGTGGCGCCCACAAGTACCACGAGAAGAACGCCGCGCAGGGCAAGCTCTTCGCCCGCGAGCGCATCGAGCTCTTGCTCGACGTGGGCTCGTTCCAGGAAGACGCGCTGCTCGCCAACACGAACGCGCGCGATCTGCCCGCCGACGGCGTGGTGACCGGCATCGGCCGCGTCGGCGGCCGTGTCGTCGCCGTCATGGCCAACGATTCCACGGTGAAGGCCGGCTCGTGGGGCAAGCGCACCGTCGAGAAGATCCTGCGCATCCAGGAAACCGCGATGCGCCTCGAGTGTCCGCTCTTCTATCTGGTCGACTCGGCCGGTGCGCGCATCACCGACCAGGTCGAGATGTTCCCGGGTCGCCGCGGAGCGGGCCGTATCTTCTACAACCAGGTGCAGCTCAGCGGCCGCGTGCCGCAGATCTGTCTGCTCTTCGGTCCCTCGGCGGCCGGCGGCGCGTACATCCCCGCCTTCTGCGACATCGTCGTGATGGTCGACAAGAACGCCAGCATGTACCTCGGCTCGCCGCGCATGGCCGAGATGGTCATCGGCGAGAAGGTCACGCTCGAGGAGATGGGCGGCGCCAAGATGCACACGTCCGTCTCCGGTTGCGGCGACGTGCTCGTCAAGACCGAGCAGGAGGCGATCGAGTTCGCCAAGTCGTACTTCGCCTACATGCCGCAGAACTTCCGCGGCGAGACGCCGCTGGTCGAAGCGCGCGCGCCGAAGCACGGAAAGCCCATCAGCGAAGTCATCGTGCGCGACGAGAACAAGCCGTTCGACATGAAGCAGGTGATCGACGCCATCATCGACGAGGGCAGCTTCGTCGAGATCAAGAAGCGCTTCGCCAAGGAAATGATCACCGGCTTCGCGCGCATCGACGGGCGCGCCGTCGGCATCGTCGCCAACCAGCCGCAGCTACCTCGGCGGCGTTCTGTTCGTCGACAGCGCGGACAAGGCCGCCCGCTTCATCTGGCTGTGCGACGCCTTCAACATTCCGCTGCTCTATCTGGCCGACGTGCCCGGCTTCATGATCGGCACCAAGGTGGAGCGCCAGGGCATCATCCGCGCCGGCGCCAAGATGATCGCTGCCGTGAGTGAAGCCACCGTGCCGAAGATCAGCGTTGTCGTGCGAAAAGCCTACGGCGCGGGCCTGTACGCCATGTGCGGCCCCGCCTTCGAGCCCGACGCTTGCCTCGCGCTGCCCACGGCGTCCATCGCCGTGATGGGCCCGCAAGCCGCGGTCAACGCCGTCTACTTCAACAAGATCCAGGCCGTCCCCGAAGGCGAGGAGCGCGACGCCTTCGTCGCCAAGCTCCGCGAGGAATACAAGGAGGACGTCGATCTCTCCAAGCTCGCGAGCGAGCTCGTCATCGACGACGTCGTCCCGTTCGAGCGCCTGCGCACCGATCTGTCGCGCCGCTTCGCCGACTACGCCGTCAAGAACGAGCCGCGGCCGCCGAAGAAACACCTGGTCCCGCCGGTGTAGGCGCGAGCCGAGCCGGAGATGCTACCCTCCGCTCGTGCGACGCCTTCTCCTGCTGTCCGTGGCCGCCGCTCTGCTCGTCGCGGCTGGGACGGCGCGCGCGCAGGTGGACGTGCGGTCCATGGCGCGGGCGTTCGCGTCCGGCGCGGTCCCGCCGGCGTTCCGCGCGGCGGGGAGCCAGCGCGTTCCGGTCGTCGTGAGGAGCGCTGCGCCGCTTTCCGGCCCTGGTCTCGTCCACGTCTCACCGGGCTTTTCCGTGATGAGTGCGCCGCTCTCCGAGCTCGACGCGTTCGCCGAAGCGCACCCCGGCGCGCGCGTGAGCTGGGCGCCGCCGCGGCACGTGCTTCTCGACAGGGTCGACGGCTGGGTTCACGGAAGTGCGTTCCGCAAGCAGACGGGCGATTCCGGACAGGGCGTCGTGGTGGGGATCGTCGACACGGGCGTCGAGGTCGAGCATCCGGATCTGCGCAACGCCGACGGCACCACCCGCATCGCCTGGCTGCTGGACTTCTCGCGCGGTCCAGCCGGCCTGCACCCCGCGCTCGAGCAGCAGTACGGCTGCACCCAGGACCCGGGCTGCGCCATCTTCGATGCAGCCGATCTGGACAAGCGGCTGGGCGACAACATCACGGGTGACCTGCCGACCGACTCGTACGGCCACGGCACGCATGTGGCGTCGCTCGCGGCAGGCAACGGGCTGTCGGCCAACCCGCCACGCTACGTCGGCGTCGCCCCGGAGGCCACGCTCGTCGTCGCGCGCGTCACGCGCGCCGGCGGCGGCGACATCTACGACTCCGATATCCTGGTCGCCACGAGCTTCGTGTTCGACCGCGCCGCCGAGCTCGGCATGCCCGCCGTCGAGAACCTGAGCCTCGGCAGCGACTTCGGTCCGCACGATGGCAGCTCCGCGCTGGAACAGGGTCTGGCCTCGTTCGTTGGCGAGGGCAATCCGGGGCGCGCCATCGTGGTGGCGGCGGGCAACAGCGCCGGCATCTATCTCGGCGTCAGCAAGGACTATCCCGAGCCTTTCGGCGTGCACACCGAGGTGCACGTGCCGCGGCGCTCCAGCGTGCGGGTGCCCCTGCTCACGCCGCCCACGCGGGACGGCACCACCAAGGGCAGCGTCTACGTCTGGATCGCCACGCGCCCCGGCGACCAGCTCAAGGTCGGGCTCGACGACCAGGACGGGCGCTGGTTCGATCCGCTCGGACCGGGGGAGTCGGGCAGCCTCCAGAAGAGCGGCCTGACCGTCAACATCTTCGACGGCGTTACGGGCAAGGACAGTCCGCTCGGATCCAACCCGGACGGCGCCGTCGTGGTGCTCGACGGCAAGTGGCAGTCGGGTCGCGTCTTCGCGCTTCGGCTCGAGGGGCATGGCACCGCCGAGGTCTGGGCGCAGAGCTCGGGCGACATCTCGCCCGAGCTCGGCAGCATCGGCGCGCTATTCCCGCGCGCCACCAAGGAAGGCACCATCAACGTGCCCGGCTCGAGCCCCGCGCTGATCGCGGTCGGCGCGACGTTGAACCGCTTGAGCTGGCCCGACCGTTCCGGCCACATCGTGAAGGTCTCGTCGCTCGGCTCGGTCGACAATCCGGAGCCGGACTCGATGGCGTACTTCAGCTCGGCCGGGCCGACCGAAAACGGCTGGATGAAGCCCGACATCGTCGCGCCGGGCGTGTTCGTCATCGGCGCGATGAGTGATCTGGCCGACCCGTCGAAGAGCGGTGGTTCGGGCCTGTTCGCCGGTCAGGGCATCTGCCACACCGATGCCGATTGCCTGGTCGTGGACAACTACCACGCCATCAGCAGCGGCACGTCCATGTCCGCTCCGATCGTGAGCGGCGCGGTCGCGCTGCTCTTCCAGCAGGATCCGACGCTGACCCAGGACCAGGTCCGGGCGCTGTTGCAGGCCGGGGCGCGACCTCTCGAGGGCGCCGTGCCGTACGAGCAGCAGCAGGGGCCCGGCGCGCTCGATCTGGAGGGCGCGTTGGCCGCGCGCATCGCGGACAATTCGCCGATCCATGTCGAGCCGACCGCCACCGGCAGTTGGCTCGACATGGCCTCCTCGTACCTGCATCCGGATCCGGCCTGGTCGATCAGCGGTGTGATCGAGCTGCGCGACAACTCGGGCGCGATCGCCGACGGCTTCCCGGCCTCGCACCTCACGATCGCGGCGCGCGGCGCGCTGGTGACGGACAAGCTGGCGCGCGTGGCGCCCGGGCTCTGGCGCTTTGCGCTGAGCGCGCCAGCGGGCAGCGGCGGCAACACCGCCCAGCTCACTGTCCGTTACCACGACCGCGTGATCGCCCAGCGCACGCTGCAGATCGCGGTGGATCGCTGGGTGGCGCAGGGTGGAGTCGAAGCGCGCGGCGGCTGCTCGCTCTCCCCCTCGCCTGGACGCAGCGACGCCTGGGTCACGGTGCTGGTGTTCGGTCTGGTCGGCGTGCTGCGCCGCCGCCGGGCAAGTCGGCTTGCCGTGGCCAGTCGGTAGCCTTCCCGGATAGGGTTGTCGCATGCAGACGATCCGCATTCTCTGGGCGGCTCTGATGGCCTCGGTCGTGATGTTGGGTGTGGTGTCCTTCGTGGTGTCCGGGCAGGGTCATTCGCCCCAGTTCGCGATGCTGATTGGATTGGGCGTCAGTGCGGTGGCCGAGGCCGTCATGAGCTTCGTGTTGCCAGCGAACGGCCTCAAGACCGGGTTCCGGACCTTCAGCGCCGAAACGGTCGAGCGCTCCGCGCCGGGCGACGAGTCGGCGATGTTCGGCGGCCAGGCGACCACGCAGAAAGTGTTCAAGCACCCCGGAAAGGCCTTCAAGGCGGGGCTGATCCGCTACCAGACCGCGTTCATCCTGAGCCTCGCTCTGAGCGAAGCGGTGGCCATCAACGGCGTCATCCTCGCCCAGCTCGGTTTCGATCCGGTCGAGTTCCTGCCGTTCGTTGCCGTGGGCTTCCTGCTGATGGCCATCCGCTACCCCACCGAGGAGCGGATCATGGCCGTGATCGAGAAGGGAACCGGCGTCCGATTCCCGAAGCGAGGTTAGGCGGCAACCGTAGCAAAATGTCACGTTATTGTGGCATTTCGCTACGGTTCTAGCGCTCCTGACCCGGCGGAATCAGGGCGATGATTGCCGTCAGCAGAACGGCGATCGACGCCCCTGGTTCGCCACGACGGCGGCTGGCCGTGCTACGGAGCCGCCGCAAATGCATCGCCGCCGTGCTCCCTCTTGTTCCGGCAGGCGTGCAAAGGAGTCCCCATCGTGTCCAGCAGCAGAGCATCGGGCAGGAAGAAGTCGTCCAATCACACGCGGGCGCTGATCCGTGGGCCCGCCTCGGCCTTCGACAACGCGCTGGTGCAGTTCAACCGCGCCGCCGAGATCATCAAGCTCAGTCCGGACCAGCTTGCGATGATCCGCGAGCCGCGGCGGATCGTGGAGGTGAAGCTGCCGGTGCGCATGGACGACGGCAGCATCCAGAGCTTCCGCGGCTACCGCGTGCAGCACAACATCGCGCGCGGTCCGGGCAAGGGCGGCGTGCGTTTCCATCCGAACGTCTCGCTCGACGAGGTGAAGGCGCTGGCGTTCTGGATGACGTTCAAGTGCGCCACCATCGGCATTCCGATGGGCGGCGCGAAGGGCGGCATCATCGTCGACCCCACGAAGCTCAGCGAAGGCGAGCTGGAACGCCTCAGCCGCCGCTACTTTGCCGAGATGATCGAGATGTTCGGCCCCGACCGCGACGTACCCGCGCCGGACGTGAACACGAACCCGAAGATCATGGCGTGGTTCATGGACACGTATTCCATGCACCACGGTGGCGACTACCTACCGGGCGTGGTGACCGGCAAGCCGCTCGAGCTTGGCGGCTCGCTGGGCCGTTCGTCCGCCACGGCGCAGGGCATGGTGTTCTGCGTGCGGCGCGCGGCGACGTATCTCAAGCTCGAGCTGGGCGGCGCGACGGTCGCGATCCAGGGTTTCGGCAATGCCGGGTCCTACGCCGCCAAGCTGCTGGCGGAGCAGGGCTGCCGTATCGTCGCCATTTCGGATGTGGACGGCGCCTACGTGAACAAGAACGGTATCCACCCCGAGACGGCCATGGAGCACGTGGCGCGCCACAAGACGCTCAAGGGCTTCGACAAGCGACGCGGCGTGGAAAAGCTCGCCGACCCGATGAAGCTGCTGGAGATGCCGGTGGACATCCTGATCCCAGCCGCCCTGGAAAACCAGATCACCAAGAAGAACGCCTCGCGCATCAAGGCGAAGATCATTGCCGAGTGCGCCAACGGCCCCTGCACGCCCGAGGCGGACGACATCCTCGAGAAGAAGAACGTCTTCATCATCCCCGACATCCTGTGCAATGCCGGGGGCGTCGCGGTCTCGTACCTGGAGTGGGTGCAGAACCGGATGGGCTACTACTGGCGGGCGCAGCGCGTGATCGAGGATCTCGAACAGATGATGAACACCGCCTTCGATCACGTGCTCGCAACGAGCTTCGATCAGAAGGTCCCGATGCGTACGGCGGCGTTCATCGTCTCGATCGAACGCGTCGTGAAAGCCTCGGAGCTCCGCGGCCTCTACGCATAGCCGCCGAGCCCCCGCCCCGCGCCGTAGAGCTCGCGAAGCGAGCCCCCGCTCCCGCCGTAGAACGACTAGTTCGCCTGCTCGCGGCGGCTTTCGGCCATCAGTGCGAGCACTGCGCACGCCATGGCGAAGCGCGGATCGATCCGGCCCTGGTTGGGCGACAGGTCGAGCGTGTACTCCTTGGCGAAGAAGCGCCACACCTGCTTGACGTAGGCGCAGTGCTGCTGCCCGATCTCGATGTGCCACTTGCCGAGCAGGAGCGGGAACATGCGCCGGAGGAAGGACGAGCCGTCTTCCTGCATCAGGCCGATCGGCTGCTCCTGTTCGTCGAGCAGCTCCCAGGTGTCGCGGAACATGCTCTTCAGGCCCTTCTGCCGGATGATGCCGACGCGGGCGCCGGTGGCGGCGTCGAACACGTCGCGGATGAGGTTCATGGCGATCGCCTGCCGCGCCTTCACAACCATGACCGGCTGCGTCTGCGCCTCGTCGGCGAAGATGGTCATCTCCTCCTTCCACTTCATCACAGGCTTCTTGATGTACGCGACCAGCATGCCGTCCGGCGCGTAGACGCGCGTCACGCGGCCGAGGAACGACCAGTACGAGCGCTTCACCGTGTAGTTCGGATGCGCGAACGGACCGGCGGCGAGGGCGGTGCCCTGCGCTTGCGCTACGACCTGCTGCGGCTGCGGATAGGGCTGTTGGGGGATGGGCTGTTGCTGCATGGGATCTCCTCCGAGGGGCCGTGAGGCCGTGAGCCAGGTGGCGCATGATACGCCGCCTCCTGGGCGATCTCCCCCGCTGACTGACCTTCGTTACATCGACGCGAGGTATACGGTCAGCGAGTGCGGCTCGTAGGGCGCGACATCGGGATCGAACGGATGCGTGAGGTCGGCACCACCCATATTGGTCCCGATAATCAGGATGCCCGCAGCGCCCGTGAGATTGACGATCTCCTTCTCGGCGTGCGTGGCGCTCTCCTCGTACTTCACGTCGATGCGTGACAGTTCGCTGCCGTCGTGGCCGACGCGCACCAGCGTCCACTTGAATCCCACGGGGGGCTCCCAATCGGCGCGAAAGCCCAGCGAGCTCTGTGCGGGCACCTTGTCCAGGGTCAACCAGACGTAGACGGAACCGGTCGGCATCACCGGATGCGCGGGCGCCACGCGTCGCGGCAGCGACGAATAGGGGAAGCTCCACGCGAAGCGCACGCGGCCGAAGCTGCCCGCCCACATCATCGACGGCAGGTGCGTGCCGTCGTCGCGGTCGCCGAGGAACGCGCGGTCCACGGCAAGGCGGCCCACCAGGTCGGCCATACGCCGCGCGCTGTCGCCGAGCGTGTGGCGCAGGATGTCGAACACGTCGGGTTCGTTGTCCCACTCCCACGCCCGCGGGTCCGTCTTCTGCGCGGCCGTCGCGACCAGCGCCGTCGGGAGGCGTGCCGGGCCGCCTACGCCCTCGGTCACGTCGAGGAATTCGTAGAAGAGCGCGGCGCCCTCGGCGAGCGGCGAAAAATCGCGCCCTGCGATGCCGCTCTGGGGATTGGCCTGCAGATCGTCGACCGCCTGCAGATCGAGGGACGTGGGATGCCCGGCGATCCACCACAGATCCGTCGCGTAGGCGCGGCGCTCGAACGGGGTCAGCCCGGCGTCGAGGCGCCAGGCGATGGCCTCGCCGACGCACTGGGTGGCGGCGCGGTCGAGCGGTGTCCGGGCTGCGCTGTCGAGCACGCAGAAGGCCGAGGCGCGGTCGAAGCGGCCGGGCAGCGGTAGATCGTGAGCGCTGCGGAAGCCGCCGTCACCGTCGGCGCGCAGGTACAGGTCGAGCGCGTCGCTGCCTCCCCGGCCCAGATCGGGCAGAGGCGCGGGCAGCCGCATCGCTCCGACCAGCCGCTCGTAGGCCTGGTTCATCGCTGCGAGCGCCGCGAGCGCCGTGTCGGGCGCCACTCCCGCGCCGCGGTGGATGCAGACGGGATTGCGGAACGAACAGGCCGGCGGCTCGGCGCCGTCGGTTGGGCGCTCCAGCCCGGGGGCGACCGGGGCACCCGTGGGGAACCAGGGATCGTGCGCTATGGGTGGCAGCGACGGCAGATCCGAGCCCCCGCCGTAGAGAAGCGGTCCCTCGAACAGCTTCTGGCGATGGCGCGACTCCGCCCCCGCGCCGGCGCTGCACAGAACGCCTGCGACGAGCAGCAGCCAGAGCAGCTGGCGGCCGGGATGGGCTGGGCCGAGCCCTGGGCTTAGCCGGCGGCGTCGGAAACAGACGTGCATTTGACACTTTCGCGCGTCACGGCCCTATACTGTCATACCTTCCGGCCGGTTCCGGAACAGCGAGCGATTGCGAGCGCCATGGCCCAGACCCGTTTCGACCCGTCCCAGGCGGTAAAGTTCGATCTCGGTCGCGGTGTCGTCCAGCTGGACGGCTCGGCGGATCGGCTGCTCGTGCCCGCCGATGCACTGCTCGCGCTCTGCAGCAGCGCCGGCGACGAGGCCACGCGCGATTTCGGCCGGAAGATCGGCACCGAGGTGGGGCGCCGCGCCGCGGGCCGGCTGGGAACCGCCGCGGAGGCCGGCCTGGAGGACGTGCTGGAACACCTCGGCGGAGATCTCGCGCTGGCGGGATTCGGCTCGCTGGGGATCGAGCGCTGGGGTCGGGCGCTGGTCATGACGGTGACGCGACTCGCCGCTAGGTGCGGCCGGCGACTCGCTGCTGGCCGCGGTGCTGGAGGGCGCGCTCCAGCGCGCACTGGGCCGGGACGTGAGCGTGGTGCCGCTTTCGCGAGACGGACAATGGGCGCGGCTGCTGGTGGTGGGCGACAAGGCCGCGACCAAGGTGCGCGGCTGGCTCGCCGAGGGCGTCGCCTGGGGCGATGCGCTGGCGCGGTTGCACTCGCGAGGTGACGCGTGAGCGTCGAGCAGCAGATCGAGAAGCTGCAGGGCCTGCTGGAGCGCGTGCAGAGGAATGCCACGCTCCCTCGTCCTGCGGCGCCGCCTCCGGCGATAGCCGCGGCGCCGCCGGAGCCGGCGGTCGAGGAACCTGTCCGAAGAAGAGGAGGTCGAGGACGTCGACCTGTTCGACGAGGACATCGTGGATCTCACGGCCGACGAGATCGGCGCAGAAGAGATCGGCGCAGAGGAGATTGCCGCTACCGGGCCCGAGCTGGAGGAGGACATCTTCTTCGAGGACGAGGAGGAGATCGAACCGCCTGCCTCGTCGCGCCGTCCCAAGGTGGCGGCCAGCATGGACGAGGCGCTGGCGGGTGCCGCCGAGCTGGAAATGGACCAGGGGCGCGAGGTGCCGCTCAAGACGCCGCCGCCCGAGTCGGGCCGGCAGGTGGCTGGACCGCCGCCGCAGGGGCTGCACCAGCCCGCGCCGCCCGCCGATTTCGGTTCGGACGTGGACGACCTGCTCGAAGCCGATATCTCGTCGGGCACACAGCACGCCAAGCCCGCCGTTCCCACGCCCGAACAGCTCGGGCAGACCATCGACCTCGAGGAAGGCGCAGGCGTGCCGCTGGAGCTGGATGCTCCGGTGCAACCGCCCGAGCCGACCCGGGCCGAAGAGCTGGAAGCGCCGCTGCCGCCGCGCGAAGCGCACGGGAGCTACAGCGCCGGGCTTGCGCCGCCGCCCGAGGCGCGCGCAGAGCTCGAAGCGCGGCGTCGTCGCGAAGCCGAGCCGCCCGCCGCGCCGTCTGCTCCGCCGCCCGCACCGCCCGGCGAGGTGAAGCCCGAGATCGTGCAGCGCCCGGCCGTGGCAGCGAGCGGCCCAGCCGCACAGTTTCTGGCTGCCCACCGCGAGTTCAAGCCCGAGAGCTTCCTCGAGCTGCTCGACGCGTCGCTATCGCTTGGCGAATAGCGTCGTTCTCCGGAGCGCGACAAGGCACCCAGGCGCGATCAGTGGATCGACGCCGAGCCCACAGCACACGGAAAGGAACAGACGTGATTGTCGTTACGAACCGCATACCCGTCGCTGACGGCCACCAGATCGACTTCGAGGATCGCTTCAAGCGCCGCGTGCACCTGGTCGACCAGGCGCCGGGCTTCGTCCGCAACGAGGTGCACCGCCCGCGTCCGATGAAGTTTCATCAGGGAACATTCGTCGAGGACCAGGAAAAGCAGGGCTACTACGAGGTCAAGACATGGTGGCGCAGTATGGAGGACTTCGTCGCGTGGACGAAGAGTCCCGCCTTCGCCGAAGCCCACCGCGACCGCGCGCCGAAGGAGATGTTCGCCGGCCCCAACGTGCTGGAAGTGCACGAGGTGTTCCTCAGCACCGACCTCGACGTTGAGGGAACCTGAGCTCTCTAGTCCTTGCGCAGACCCGTGATCAATAGATCGAAGGCGGCGAACACGAGCTCGTCGACGCCGATGGGTCTAGCGGGCCCCTCGTCCGGCGAGCTCGGTTGCATGAGCTGGTAGCTGTCGTCGGGATTCCGCGTGGCAAAAGCTCCCGGAACGCTGATCAAGCGGTGGCGCCTGCGCGTCAGGCTCGGCGGCGCGTCGTCGCCGCGCGGCGGCATGGGCAGGAAGTAGACGCTCGGTAGCTCGTCGACGATGCGGTACGAGTACACCTGCAGCTCCGAGCCTTCCGTCTGCAGCGTCATGAACGTCATCCACGGTCCCTCGGGGCCGCAGTCGATCGGCTCGCGCGCGGGATAGTGCACGGTGACGTTCCTGCCCGTCCGCTTCCCGAACTCGCGCGCCCGCTCCAACGCCGCGTCGCGGAAGCGGTCCATCACCTCCGTCGTGACGCGATCCGACCATTGTTCGAGCGAACGGCGCGACGCGGTCGCTTCGAGCTCGCGCGCGGCGCGCTCGCGCTCCGCCTGCTCGATGCGGGTGACTTCCTTGTAGAGGTCGTCCCAGCGACTCATAGCTGCCGCATGCTAGCGCAAAGCGGGCGGCATGCGGCAGCGGTGCTGCAAAGGCTACTGCACCAGGTCGGACATGCTGCGGGGATAGACCACGACGTACTTCGTCGCGGAACCGCCCTCCGTGAACGGCACGTACAATCCGAACACGCCGGTTACCGTCTGGAAATCGACGGTGGTCCCGCCGTCGGTGGGCAGCGAAGCGAACTTGTGCGAGGGCAGGAAATACGGGCTGATGCTGTGCAGCCCGGCCGTGCCCGCGTCGCCGATGCCGACGCCTGTGTCCCAGATGCCGAAAATCGCGGTTGGCGTGCCGGGTTTGCCGCTGACGTTGGCCAGTTGGATGAGCAGCGGACCGTGCGTGTCCTCGTAGGCAGAAACACCGAGGTCGGCGAGTGTGACCCCGGGGATCGGTGCAGGAGACCCGGTGCCGACCTTCTTCGCGCAGCCAGCAAGCAGGCTGTTCACCTGGATTACGAGCTCGTTCTCGCCGCCCAGGTTGAAGCGCCAGGCATGCCCGAGCACGTCCACCTGGTCGCCCACGGCCAGGCCGACGAAATGCGTCGCTGCCGCGGCGGAGATGCGGACCTTGATGGCGTGTTGCGCGCCGGCGGCCCAGCTCGCGTAGGTCAGGTCCTGTTGCAGGAAGATCTGGCACGAGCTGCCGGCCTGGCAGCCGTTGCCGCTGATGGCGGTGATGTACACGCCCGACACCCACACCTCGGTGGGCGAGGACGGATTGTCGGTCCAGAGCTCGGGAATCGTCTTGGCAACTGCGCCGGCAGGCTGCGAGTCACAGGTGGGCCATCCCGCTTCGATGGGTGCGTCCGCAGCAGCATCACCGCCGCCCGCGCCCGCGCCGCCGTCGAGCCCGCCAGTGCCGGCTCCGCCGTCGGTGCCCGCGCTGCCGCCGGTGCCCGCCGAGCCGCCGGTGCCCGCCGTGCCGGCGCCGCCGCCGGTCGCTCCGTAGCCGCCCGTTGCGCCCGAGCCGCCGGTCGCTCCGTAGCCGCCCGTTGCGCCCGAGCCGCCGGTGCCCGCGCTGCCGCCGGTGCTGCTCGTCGTGGAATCGTTGCTCGAGCACGCGCCGAGCGAGCCTCCGAGCACGACGCAGCCCATCAAGCACACACTTGCCCACTTCATCCTACAAGTCATGGCGGCAGCTCCTAGCGCGGATCCGGTCTGGGGTCCGGCGATTTCTTCACCTGACCGTGATTGTTCCAGTCACACGGCAAGGCTCGATAAAGGACACTCTGCCGGCATACCGCCGGACCCGCGCAGAAATGCCCTGCCTTCCGCATCCCGCGGCGTCAGCGGTCGCCCAACCGGAACGCCGTGGCCTCCCCGGGCTCCAGCCATTCCACGGGTTCCTCGCGGAGCCAGGTGCGCTGGCGTCGGGCGAACACGCGGGTCGCGCGCACGATGCTTTCCATCAGGGATGCCTCGGCGACGGGTTCGCCAGACTCGATCGCTTCGGCGACCTGGCGGTAGCCCACAGAGCGCATGGCGCGGGCCTGTCCGAAGCCCTGGTCGAGCAGAGCGCGCACCTCGTCGACCCAGCCTGCGTCGAGCATGGCGCGGGCGCGCGCTTCGATGCGGCGGTCCAGCTCCTCGCGGGAGTGGCGCACGCCCAGCAGGCGAGCAGCGTGGCGCGGCTCGCGGAAGCCGTGCTCGGCCTGCCAGGCGCTCAGCGTCACTCCGGTCAGCTCGAACACCTCCAGCGCGCGGCTGACGCGCACGAAGTCGTTGGGCGCGAGCTTTTCGGCGAGTTTCGGGTCCACGCGCGCGAGCTCGGAGTGCAGCCCGGCGCGCCCTTCGCGCTCGGCGTGCTCGCGGTGGCGCGCGCGGATCGCCTCGTCGGCCGGGGGTGCGTCGGCCAGCCCGAACAGCAGCGCGCGCACCCACAGGAACGTCCCACCGCACACGATGGGGCGGCGCTCCCGCGCGACGATGTCCGCGATGGCTTCGTCGGCGAGCGCCGCCCAGCGCGCGGCGTCCATGGGCTCGAGCGGATCGACGATGTCGATCAGGTGATGCGGCGCGCGCGCTCGCTCCTCCGCCGTCGGTTTGCCCGTGCCGATCTCGAAGCGGCGGTAGACCTGCACACTGTCCGCGCTCACGACCTCGCCGCCGAGCCGTTCGGCAAGTCGCACCGCAAGCGCGGTCTTGCCGGACGCCGTCGGCCCGACCACGACGAGCAGCGGCTCGGCCGTCGGTGCGTCGCTCGCCATTGTGCTCAGCGCCGGCCCACGCGGCGTTCGAGCTCTGCCCAGCTCGTGAACGTCACCACCGGGCGCCCGTGCGGGCAATGCCCGGCGAAGTCGGCCTGGTCGAGCGCGGCGAGCAGCGCGCTGGCCTCCTCGGCCGAGAGCGGATCGCCGGCGCGGATCGAGCCGTGGCAGGCCATCGTCGCCAGTGCCAGGTCCACCGCGTCGGAGAAGCCGCGCCCGCCGCTGCGTGACACTTCCGACAACAGGTCGCGCACCAGCCGTTCGGGGCTGGCCCGCTGCAGGAGTCGCGGCACGGCGTGCACGCTCAGTGTCTCCGGTCCGCGCACGCGCAGGTCGAGGCCCACGCCGGCTATCTCGTCCGCGCGCTCGCCCACCAGCTCGGCCTCTGCCGGCGTCACGTCCAGCGTGATCGGGAACAGCATGGCCTGCGACGGCACCGTCCGGCTTCTGTACTCGGAGCGCAGGCGGTGGAAGGTGACGCGCTCCGCGGCGGCGTGCTGGTCGAGCACGTAGATGCCGTCCTTGCCCTCGCACACGAGATAGGTCTGCCTCAGCTGTGCCACGAAGCGCAGGCTCGACCACTCGACCTCGGGACGCGGGCGGATGGGGGACGAATCGCGGACGGCGAGCAGCGGTTCGGTCCCGGCGGGTTCGGCCTCCCGGGGCTCTGCGGCCGGAGCGAGTCCCCAGGGATCGCGCGGCTCGCTCGCGGCGACCGCCGGAGGCACAGCGGCGGGCTTCTTTTGCACGTTGGGTGCCGGGCGCCCCCAGGCGCCGCGTGACGGTGCCGGCAGCGAGAAAGCGCTGGCCAGCTCGCGCGACAGCACGCTGTACAGGGCGTCGCTCACTGCGCGTGGATCGGCGAAGCGCACCTCGGCCTTCTGCGGGTGGACGTTCACGTCGACCAGCTCGGGCGGCAGATCCAGATAGACGACGCCGCGCGGATAGCGCCCGCGCTCGAGCACGCTGCCGTAGGCCTGCGCGACCGTGACGAGCAGTGCGCGCTCGCGCACCGGGCGACCGTTGACCAGGAGCTTGAGCCCGCCCGATCCGGTTCGCGCGCGCTCCGGTCTGGACAGGAACGCTTCGATGCGGAGCGGACCGCGTTCGCCGCGGCACGCCGACAGCACGTCGTCGGCGTGCGCCTGTCGCGCGCGCTCCTCGCGATCGGGAGCGCGCAGCCACTCGCGTACCTTGCGGCCGTCGCGTACGAGCGTGAAGCTGAGCTCGGGGCGCGAGAGCGCGGCCGATTCGATGACGGCGCCGACGTGACCGGACTCGGTCCCGCTCGAGCGCAGGAACTTGCGGCGCGCGGGCACGTTGTAGAAAAGGTCGCGCACGCTGACCGTCGTGCCCACGGGGGCACCCACCGGCCTGGCCTGCGGCGGCCCGCCGCCCTCCACGCGGATCTCGAGCGCCGCGTCGCTGTCCTCTGCGCGCGTCTGCAGCGTGAAACGACTGACCGACGCGATGCTGGGCAGCGCCTCGCCGCGGAAGCCGAAGCTGTGCACGCGTCCGAGGTCCTCGAGCGTCGCGAGCTTGCTCGTCGCGTGCCGCTCGATGCACAGCTGCGCGTCCTCTTCGTTCATGCCTGCCCCGTCGTCGGTGACGGAGAGCAGCGTGACGCCCCCGCCGGCGATCTCGACATCGCAGCGCGTGGCGCCGGCATCGATAGCGTTCTCGACGAGCTCCTTGACCGCGCTCGCCGGGCGTTCCACCACCTCGCCGGCGGCGATCTGGCTGGCGAGCTCGGGCGGCAGGACGCGGACGTTCGGCATGAGCGTCAACGCTCTTCAGGGTGCGGCTCCACAGGCGCCAGCACGCGCCGCGCGGATCGGCGGGTGAGCGCGAACGCGCACAGTGCCAGTGCGCCGACTTTCATCGCCAGGCCCAGCCGGAACGACCACCAGAGCTGGATGCGTTCGATGCGCTGGAAGTGCGCGAGCGTCATGCCGTCCGGCGGCTTGGCGATGCCGCTCGCGACGACGGCGTTGACGATGCCGCCGCGCACCGGCAGCTGCAGCGCGTAGCCGACAATCATGAGCAGCGCGTTGGCTGCCACCACCTGCAGCGCAAACGACGTGGAGGCGTGCCGACCCACCAGCGCCTTGATGCTCACCAGCACCATCAAGCCGCCGAGCAGGATCTGTGCGATGCCGAGCGGCAGATTGACGTGCGGATGCTTGCTGATGGCCTCGATGAACGCGGAGACCACCACCTCGCTGCGGTCACCGCCGAGAACGGACGTGGCCGTCGACAGCGGGTTGTGCACCGCCCTCACCGCGACGTAGCCCTCCGCCGCGGCGTTCATGCCGATCAGCCACATCGCGACCAGCGCGATCACGAGGTAGACGGGGCGGCGCATCCTGCCCCCGCTCTGGAGACTTTCAGGCACTTTCGCTCTCTCTAGCATGCCATCCGCGCGCGCGCGGTTCACGGGGCATTTGGGCGCGTGCGAATCGTCAAGCAGGCAGTTCGACGAAGCGACAGCGCGCCCCCGGCAAAGGACTCCGGTGGGGATGGGCAGGCGGGGTGGAAGCCGCTAGAGCAGCTTTGCTCGACGCGCGGCCTCGGCGATCCCGCCGCCACTCCAGGCATCCGCCTCGAGCAGATCGGTGGCGGCGGCCTTCACGTTGTCGGGCGCCTGCGCCATCGCGAATGCGCGCCCTGCCGCCTGCATCATCGGAATGTCGTTCAGCCAATCCCCCACGGCCACCGTTTCGACGGGCGAGACGCCGTAATGCTCCGCAATCCACTCCAGCGCGGTGCCCTTCGTCACGCCGGCCGCGCGCACCACCATGCCCCAGACGCCGTCGAATCCGCCGCGGCGCACCTCGAAGCTGGTGGTCTGCAGGTGGTCGTGCGTGCGAGGCGAGGAGGCTCCGCTCGGCTCCGCGGATCTGTTCCTCGGTGCCGAGCGATACCAGCGCCGAGACGCAGGCTTCGTTCAGACCAGCGAGGCTCCTCGAATCACGTCGTCGAGCTGCTGGATGCGGTCGGACCAGGTGCGCACATAGCCGAGGAACGGCGCGCCCTGCTCGTCGTGGAACACGACGTCTTCCGCGAAGACGAACGTGACCGGCCGGTACTCGCCAAGCACGCCGAGCAGTGCAGCGGCGGCGTCGGCGTGCAGTGTGCGCGACAAGAGCGCCCGATCGTTCCTGGCGTCGACGATGTGGCTGCCGTCGATGCAGCCCACGGGCCCCGTCAGGTCCAGGCTGCGCGCGATCTCGCGCGTGCCCGAGTACATGCGCCCCGTGCAGATGGAGACGGCAATGCCCTGGTCGAGGAGAGCCGCAATGGCTTCGCGGTCGGCGTCGTGCACGCCACCGGTGCCGTCCAGCAACGTGCCGTCGAGGTCGGTGACCAGTAGCCGGTAGCTTCAGCGTGCCCCTAGGAGTCCCGGAGTCTGCCGGATACACAGAGACGCGCTTCTTCGTGCGGCTCGCGTGCTCGTAGGCGACCGTGCCGTCGATCAGCGCGTAGAGCGTGAAGTCCTTGCCGCGGCCCACGTTGCGACCGGGGTCGATGGTCTGCCCGACCTGGCGCACCAGGATGCCACCGGCGCGAACGGATTCGCCGCCGTAGACCTTGACGCCGCGGTACTGCGCGTTCGAACCGCGCCCGTTGCGGGTGGACCCGCCGCCTTTCTTGTGTGCCATTCTTGCTCCGACGGCCCGCGTGATGCCGGTGATCTTCACCGCAGTGAACGCCTGCCGATGCCCCGCCTTGCGGCGATGCTTCTTGCGGCGGATGAACTTGAAGACGACGAGCTTCTCGGCGCGGTCCTGGGCGAGGATCTCGCCGGCGACCTTGGCGCCGCTCACGGTCGGCTTGCCGACCTGGGCTTGTCCCCGCTGACCAGCAGAACGTCGCCGAACTCGACCTTGTCGCCCGGAGCGCCCGGCAGCTTCTCCACCCTGATGGTGTCGCCTTCGGAGACCCGGTATTGCTTGCCGCCTGAGCGGATGACTGCAGCTTTCATGGGAAAGGGGAGCGGAAGCTAGTCCCAGGGGCCTCGTATCGCAAGGGAGATTCCGATCATTTCCGCCTGAACGGGTGTTCAGCGCCTGGCGCGCTTGGCGCGGTGTGGCATAATCGGCCGGCCGGTTCGTTTCTGTCTCGATGCGGAATCGGCTCGCGCACTAGGATCGCGCGGATTTGCGGCCTGAAGCCGGGCACATGCCCCGGAGGAGCACAGGATGATCTCGTTCGAGCCCTCGGAGGACCAGGGCCTCATCGTCCAGACCGTGGCCGAGCTCGCCAAGACCGCGCTCTCGCCGCGGGCCCGCGAGTTCGAGAAGGAGCGGGCGGTCAGCGACGACGTGAAGAAAGCCATCCAGGAGATGGGGCTCGCGATGGCGGCCGTTCCCGAGTCGCTCGGCGGACAGGGACTCGGGCTGCTCACGGCGGTGCTCATCAACGAGGAGCTCGCCTACGGCGACCCCGCCGCGCCGTTCGGACTGCCCGGCTTCGGCCCCTTCACGCTGGCCGCGCTCGAGCTCGGCAGCGAGGAGCAGGCGCGCGCACTGCTTGCGCCGTTCGCCGACCCCGGCGCGCACGATCACTTCGGCGCCGTCGCGTGGAGCGAGCTCCACGGCGAACCGCGAGCGGCCCGGGCTTTCGACGCTGGCGACGAAGAGCGGCGACGGCTGGGAGATCAGCGGGCAGGCAAGAGCTTCGTCGGCAATGCGGCGGCGGCGCGCCGCTTCATCGTGTTTGCGCAGGTGGACGAGAGCGCGGGCTGGAGCGGCATCGGCGCTTTCTCCGTCGCGCGTGACAAGCAGGGGCTGACGGTTGGCGCGCGCCACGACACGCTCGGTCTGGGCTGCGCGGAGTTCGGCGAGCTCACGCTCGAGCGGCGCGAAGGGTCGGAGCGGCGGATCGCCTCGAGGGTGGCGGCGACATCGTGCGTGCGACGCTCCGCTTCTTCGCGAAGTACGCGCTGCTCGTCGCCGCGCGGCAGGTGGGCCTCTCGCGTGCGGCGTTCGACGTCTCGCGCGAGTACTGCGACATCCGCAAGGCGTTCGGCAAACCCATCGGACACTTCCAGGCGATTGCGTTCACGCTGGCCGATCGCCACATCGACGCCGAGAGCGCGCGCGAGCTGTGCCGTCGCGCAGCGTGGGCCTGGGACACGGGCAAGGACGAGAACCGGGCGCTTGCTGTACACGGCGGCGGCCGTCGCGCAACGCGCACGAAACGCGATGCGCTGCGCCGACGACGCCGTGCAGCTGCACGGCGGCGCGGGATTCATGCGCGACGTGATCGTCGAGAAGATGATGCGCGACGCGAAGCAGATCGCGCTCTCAGCGGCGCCACCGCCGAGCACATGGATCAGCTCGCTGCAGCCGTCGAGCTCGGCGCAGCGCTCGACCCAGCGCTGGTCCTCCCCACGCCCGAAACCCAGGCCGTGTTCACCTGACCCGACGAGAGAGCACCATGATCGACTTCGAGCTGGACACCCGACAGCACACGCTCAAGCAGGCGCTGCACGACCTGGGCAAGAACGTCATCCGTCCGCAGAGCCTCGCCTGGGATCAGCGAAGCACACCGTCGACGAGCAGTTCCTGCGCACGTTCTACAACATGAGCCAGGCGCTCCGCGGCGAGTCCAATCCCATGCAGGAGTTCCAGGAGGGCTCGAAGAAGCGCGACCCCGACAAGCCGTTACAGGCCAACCGCATGGCGGCCATCGGTGCCGAGGAGCTGGCCTGGGCGGACGCCGCCATCATGCTCAGCCTGCCGGGGCCGGGCCTCGGCGGGCCGCCGCTCAAGGCAAGCGGCACGCCGGAGCAGAAGGAGCGCTTCTTCTCCATTTTCCGCGACATGAGCGACGAGCTGCGCTGGGGCGCGTACGGCCTCACCGAGCCCGGTGCCGGCAGCGACGTGGCCGCGATCCGCACCTCGTGCGTCAAGGACGGCAGCGACTACATCCTCAACGGGCGCAAGTGCTACATCACCAACGGCGGGCGCGCGTCGTGGGTGGTGATCTTCGCCACGGTCGATCCGGCGCTCGGGCGCGCGGGGCACCGCGCGTTCGTGGTGGAAAAGGGCACGCCCGGTTTCTTCGTCGGCAAGCTCGAGGACAAGATGGGCCTGCGCGCCAACGAGACGGCGGAGCTGGTGCTCGAAGACTGCCGCGTCCCCGTCGACAACCTGCTCGGCGGCGAGGAGAAGTACCAGACCAAGGAAGGCTTCATGACCGCCATGAAGACCTTCGACAACACCCGGCCGCTGGTTGCCGCGATGGCCGTCGGCATCGGTCGCGCGGCGTACGAGTACGCGCGCGATTTCGTGAAGGACAACTACGTCCTGTCGCGCCCCATCCCACGCTACGCCGCCATCGCCGAGCGGCTCGCACGCGTGAACCGCCAGCTCGAGGCGGCGCGTATCCTGGTCTGGAAGGCCGTGTGGATGGCCGACCATTCCATTCCGAACGCCAAGGAAGCGAGCATGTCCAAGGCGCTCGCGGGCAAGGCCTCGATCAACGCCTGCATCGAAGCGATCGAGATCTGTGGCGCGCACGGAACGCTGGCCACCGACCACGCCCTGCTCGAAAAGTGGTTCCGCGACATCAAGGTCTACGACATTTTCGAAGGCACCGGACAGATCCAGCGCATCGTGATCAGCAAGCGGCTCGTCACGGGGTTGAAGGGGTTCTAGCGCGCGCTCCGAGCGGCGCGCTGCGCGACGTACTTGGCGCGCTGCGTGCGGCGTTGAAGTGCGCGCGGCTCGATGTGCGCGCGGGGCGCGTAGATGTGCGCGGGGCGCGTAGACGTGCGCGGGGCGCATAGATGTGCGCGGGGCGGACATCTGGCGGCGGCGATGTGCGCGCTCGGCGGCCGACGCATTTCCGTGGCGTGGGGCGTCTGACAGCATGGAAATGCACGTGACGCGCGCATTTCGGTGGCGTGGGGCGTCTGACAGCATGGAAATGCGCGTGACGCGCGCATTTCCGCATCGTGGGGCGTCTGACAGCACCGAAATGCGCGCGGTGTGTGCACCAGTGTGTTGGTGGGTCCTGGCAGCCGCTCCGCGTCGTGGAGGCGGCGCCGCACGTACCCCCTGCGCGTCCTGTGGACTGATGGATACGCCCAGAATCAATCTCGATGGCTCCGGAGCTTTCCGCGCCGCTCGCCCGGGCCGACCGGCGCGTCGGCCGTCGCCGGCGCGCCGACGCAGGGCGCTCGCGACTGCCGACGGCAGTGGAAGCGAAGCTGCAAGAGCTGCTCTCCACGCGCGAGCGCCAGGACGTGGCTCGCGTTCGCGTCGAGCTTGCCGCCTACTGCCGCCGGAACGGCCTTCCGCGCCCGTCGCGCGCGACCGTGTACAACGCGTTGGCTCGCGTCGTCCACGCGTTCAACTACGGCGACACGCGGGCGTTGAGCTTCGCAGCCGGTATGCCCTGGGCGTGCCTGGCGCGCGCGGCGGACAAGTCCGGATGGCGGCCGAAGAGCCTTGCTCTGCTGGGGGCCGTGATGAGCTGTCGGGGCACACCTGCCGGACCTCGAGCGCTTCGTCGAGGACCTGGCGCTGACCACCGACGGCATCCTGGCGACCAAGGTGCACGCCGCGACTTCTTCGACCTGTACGTGATGCTGGAGCAGGGGCGGCTCGGAATCGTCGAGTGCCTGCGCGCGATCTTGTTGCGCCCCGAGCGGCCGCTCGCGGTGCAGTTGCGGAAGGTCGGCGTGCGACGGAACGCGACGCGATCGGGCCGCCTCGGGCGCACGAAGAAGCGCTGAAGACAGCCGGCGCGAGGCACGTGCGGGGGCGCCAGAGCCGCTGGATATCCGCGTTATCCGGCTCCGGCGAAGAAATCACGCATCTGGTCCACGGGCGCGCCGATAGGTGCGGCACAGGGCGCTTCCGCCCCGACAACCCGCGAGGAAAACGATGCGTGATTGGACCGAACAACTGAAGGAGCTCCGGGCCCGGTTCGACGAGCAGAACGCCGAGCTCGACCAGGTCTGGAACACCCTCGGCAGCCTGGGCGACAGCGTGGAGCTGTCCGTCCCGCAGGCTGTCCTCGACGAGATCGACGACGGCTGCGCGGTGCGCAGCGCAGAAGACAACGCGGTTCGCGTGGGCATCCGCGCGTAGTCATCAAGGAAAGGACAGGAACGATGGGATACTCACCTATGGGCGGCGGCAACGCGGTCGGGAACAATGGCCCGGCTCCCGGCGCGTACGGCGCGTTCGCCTCGCCGTTGGATGCGCCCGGAGCGGGCCTGACCGGGCTCACGCCGGAAGGTCTGATGATCTACCTGAAGAGCCGTCTCAAGGGTCTCGACACGAAGATCCAGGAGATCTTCGACAACCAGAAGCACAACCAAGCTGTTCAGGACGCGCTGCAGAAGCTCCAGACCATCCTCGCGGGTCTGAACCAGAAAGACGACCAGAAAACTTCACCCAACCTGGTAGCGGACATCAAGGCAGCGCTGGCCGACCTGAAGGCTGTCGCCCCCGACCTCGGGGCACAGGTGGCAGACCAGCTCGGTAAGTCGGGGCAGATTCTCGACGGGGGAGACAACGCCTACAAGGCATCCGACGTGAAAGCGTCCGAGGTCTACCTGGACGATATCAGCAAGGAGCTGAATTCGGGTGCGCAGCTGGACATGATCCACCTCCAGTCGCTGATGTCGTCACGCCAGACGGCGGTCCAGCTCTCCACCAACCTCATCCAGTCGCTGGGTCACAGCGCGGACGCCATCGCCGCCAACATGGGGAAGTGATCATGTCCGCTCTCGCCTGCCCGAATCACGTTCCTCCGTCGCCCGCGGCAGTGGCGGAGCGCTGCTACGCGAGCGCCTACCAGGCGCTCGCGGATGGCGACCTCGACAACGCGCTCGGCTTGTTCGGGATCCTCGCTCTGCTGTCCGCAAAGGACGAGAGGGCGTGGATCGGGCTGGCGACCGTGTGCGAGCGCCGCGAGAACTGGGACGCCGCTGCTGGCCTGTACGGGGTCGGCAGCGGGTTCGCCCCGCGCTCGGCCTGGTGCCACTTCGGCCGTGGTCGGGCGCTCAACCGAATTGGAGAGCGCGCGCTTGCGCTGCGCGAGCTCGACCTGGCCGAGCAAGCCACGAGCGACGTGGCCCTGCTCGACGCGATCGAAGAAGAAAGGAATCCGTCATGACTTCCGTCGCCGCAACCGGCACGAACCACATCGCGGCTACGGGCAGTGCTCCCACCGGGGCCGCCACGGCTACGAACAACGCAACCCTCTCCGGGCTGCCCGAGCCCACGGCCACGGCCGCAAGTCCCGGCGACCTGATGGGCGAGATGCTGGCGATGATGGAGAAGACGAGCCAGCTCTCGACCTCGAACACCGAGCACCAGCTCTCGGCCAAGCACAACGAGCTCGAGCAGGCCCGCAAGGATTTCCTGAAGAAGATCGCCGACGCGATCCGCAAGCAGGAACACGCCAAGCAGCATCACGGCCTCTTCGGCAGCATCTTCCACGCCGTCGGTGACGCGCTCGGCGAGGCGCTCGGCACCTTGATCGACTTCGCCAAGGATACCGTCATTGCGCCGGTGAAGATGACGGTCGGTCTGGCGGAGGGGAAGAGCCTCTCGAACGTCATGCAGTCGGAGATGCACGACCTGCTCACGAATGGTGACTGGGCCAACACGGTCAAGAACTGCACCGAGGGCGTGGTCGGTTTCGCCGGAGATCTGCAGGACGCGGTCGACGGCATCGCGACGGACCTCGCATCCGGGCGCTCGGTAGGCGAAGCGTTCGAGCGCGCCGGCAAGAAGGCGTGGAGCAGCCTCAAGACCAACATCCTCGAGAACAAGGACTTCTGGAAGGTGACGGGCGCCATCGCCACTGCGGTTGCCGTCGCTGCGGCCGTGATGACCGGTGGTGCGCTCGCGTTCCTGGCCGTCGGTCTCATCCTGGTGTGCGAAGTCGACAACCACACCCACTTCATCAACAAGGCGTTCGGCCCGAAGGCAGGGCCCTGGGTCAAACTGGGAATGGAAGTCGCGGCCAGTGCCCTGTCGGGTGGCGCCGCGATGGCTTCCCAGGGAACCGCCGCGATGCAGGCCATCCAGGCTGCATCGGCCATCGCGAGCGGCGTGTCGGCCGTGGGCCAGGGCGTCCAGACCATCGATGCCGCCAAGCAGAAGGCCGGCGAGATCCGCGCGCAGGCGGACGTGACACAGGCGCTGAATCGCATGCAGCAGATTCAACGCATGATCGACGACCTCATCTCGGTGCTCGAGGAGAAGTCGGACCAGCACAAGTCGTTCGTGAAGGGGGCGGCGAAGCTCGTGCAGACGCAGGGCGCCGTCCAGGCCGCGGCAATCATGCGCGCGTAGTCAACAGACGAACACCAGGAACCAAACCACCCCGGAAGGAGAAAGAAGATGGCTATCAATGGAGTCGGAGGACCCACCCAGTCGCCTGTCAGCATGATGGATTCCTACGAGAAGGTTTCCGCGGAGCTCGGCGGCGACGTGGATGCGCAGATCGCCGCGCTCATGCTCGTCTCGTCGCACGAACAGCGGAAGTCGCTCCATCAGGCCCGCCAGGCCGCGGAGAAGCACCTGGAAGCTTCCGAGCACAAGCAGGTGCAGTCGATGCGCGACCAGGCCGACGCGATCGAGACGGCGGCCGTCTTGAAAGGCGTGGGGCAGATGTGCGAGGGCGCCGGCCAGATCACCGCTGGCGGGTTCGCCCTGGGCACAAACGACCAGGCAGCCGCGCAGGCGATGTCGACAGGAACCGGCCAGGTCGGAGGCTCCGGTTTCGACATCGTCGGCAGCTACTACGATCACAAGGGCGCCGAGAAGAGCGCCGATGCGACTGCTGCCGGCAATCGCGCCGATGCGGACAAGCGCACGCTCGACGACATCCGCGATAACGACAGGGACGCACGCGACGTGGCGCACAAGGCCCTCGACATGGTGGATCGGCTGGAGGAGACGCGCGCGGCGATGAACCAGGCCGCGCTGTTCAAGCGGGTCTGACGCCGTCGGTCCGGTCGCCCGCTCCGCCAGGCGTGCCGCACTGCGGCGCGCCTGGCGCTTCTTTGTGCAGTGCTGACGCGATGGCGATTTCTCGCTATGCTCCCCGCGTGGTGCGTTTTTTCACGGCGACGGCGCTGGTTTTCGCGCTGGGGATGGCCTCAGCGACGGCCGCGGCCCGGCCGAAGCACCGCGCGGCGGCGCCCCACCACCATTACGCCAAGACCAAGGCCAAGAAGGGCCAGAAGGTCAAGGACAAGGGCGACGCCACGGATGCCAAGGACAAAGCTGATTCCGAGCACGACGTGACGGAGCCCGGCAAGGCCAGGGGTCCGGCAAAGAAGGGGTCCGAAGGGGACGGGCGTGCCCAAGGTGGTGGAGACGGAGAAACAGGGCCAAGGCAAGAAGGCCATCAAGACCTACAAGTTCGGTCCCCAGGCGGTCGAAGGCCGGCTGAAGTCACCGCAGATCATCTACTTCCTCCGGCGCGTACGCGCCGAGTTCGCGGCCGGCGATCTGGGGCATCGTTCGTTCATGCGCGAGCTGTCCGACACGCGACGCGACCCTGCTTTCCGATGAGCGCACTACCCGCACAGACTCCCGTCCAGCTTCGCACTGCAGCCGTCTGGGGCACCACCGTGCTCGCGGTGAAGAACCTCGATCCGGGCCAGTCGTTCCAGCTGGGTCAGCCCGGCGAGGACGGCGTGCCGATGCCGGAGGGCGTGCCGATCAGCGAGATGCCGGTGCGCGCGGTGGGCCAGCACTGGGAGCTCGACGCCCGCGGTGCGACCGGCGGCGTGCTGCATCGTGCGTGGCCGCGAGGAGGATCCGGTGCATCTCGCGCAGACGGGCGCGCCGATCCCGATCGTCGCGGGGGACCACGGCCTGATCCAGTACGGCAACTACTCGGTCTTCTTCCAGTTCTCCAACGCGCCGCCCATCATCAAGCAGCGGCGCCGGATCGAGTGGCCGCTGGTGTTCGCGTTCCTGTTCTCGGCGATCGCGGTCGTCGGCGGGCTCCTGCTGCTCTGGGCGATCACCACGCCCATCGGCATTCCGAAGCCGCTCGAGCTGACCAGCCGGCAGGAGCTGATGCTCAAGTTCAACATGAAGCAGGAGCCCGAGCCGCCGCCGCAGAACGGGCCCGGACGATTCCAGGAAAGGGCAAGGGCATCAAGGATCCGGGCGCCAAGGACAAGAAGGACATGGGTGGCGGCCGCAAGATGGCCGGCAAAGAAGGGTCGCTCGGGCGCCAGGGCAAAGAGGAGAAGACCGAGCAGACCGGCGAGATCAAGAACGGCCTCGGCGGCATGGCCGAAGCGCTCAACAGCGACGTGGGCGAGGAGGTCAAACAGACGCTCGGCACCATCAGCTCTGTCGCGGATGCGCTTGGCGGACTGCGTTCCGACCGCATCGTGCTCGGCAAGGGACCGGGCAAGGGGCTGCACGGCTCCGGCTCCGGCGGCGGGGGCAAGGGTGCGGGGGTGCCGTTCGGCGCGGGCACGCTCGACACCGGCTGGGGACCTGGCAAGGGCGGCGGCTACGGTCGCGGCAGTGGCGGTCCGGGCGGCAAGGGCAGCGGCGGATACGGACGTGGCGGCAAGGGCGGCGGCAAGGGCTCGGGCAACGGCACGGGCACCTCGGAACACAAGGTCGCGGGGAACAACAAGGCCAAGCCCGGTCAGGGTCTGTCGCCGGCGCAGATCGCGCGGGTGGTGAACTCCCGCTACGGCGCCTTCCGCGCCTGCTACGAGATGGCGGCGGCGCGCGACCCGCACCTCCGGGGCAGCGTGAGCGTGGGCTGGCGCATCACGCCCGGCGGCTCCGTGTCCGGTGCGAGCATCGGTGGTTCCTCGCTGAGCAATCCCCGCGTCGAGGGTTGCATCCTCCGGCAGTTCCGGCGGCTGCATTTCCCGGTCGCCGACAAGCCGACGGGCGCCAGCTGGACCTTCGCTTTCCGTCCCAGCAAGAAGTAGGGGCCTCGCTGGCACGCCAATGGCATGGTTTCCCTGGTCACCTTCTGCCCAGGCTGGGAAACATGGCGAAAACGCAGCGACCTACTGATACCGTCCTGGGGGCTTCGACCCCCTTCGTGGGGGTGAAGCACCCCACCCGATTTCTTGCTCTGCTAGCTGCAGGCACTGCGGCGGTCGCGCTGATGGGCTGCAGCTCGAAGACGGATCAGACGCAGACGCTCGAGCCGCAGCAGCTCGGCATGTCTTCGAAGATGGCACCGACTTTCGACGACGGCGAGACGCAGCTCTACGAGGCGCGGATGCCGGTCAAGTTCCCGATCGTGGCTCCCGGCCAGAGCGAGCTGAGCGCTTTGCGCAAGATCCACGTCCAGCCGTTCGGTCGCTCGCCGTGGCTGAGCAACAACGACGAGCAGGTGCGGGTGACCTGGACGCTCTCCAACCTGGACGCCCAGGCCCACAACGTCGAGCTGCTTGTCGATCCGTGGAACGAGTTCGGCCGCTACTGGCCGGGCATGCAGGTCCAGGATCCGCAGCGCCAGCAGGTCGTTCCGAACCTGTCGGGCATCGACATCATGTTGAACCTTGAAGGCAAGGGAGCTGGCGACAAGTCGCGGCGCCACGGCACGTTCACCGTGCAGGACATGAACGAGCTGGCCATCGACTTCGCCACGGCGATCAACATCATCAAGAATGTCCCCATGCAGCCGGTGACCGCCATGGGCGACATGAACAACTACAACGGGCCGGTCACGCTCGTGAACCACGCGTTCGCCGTCGAGAACCGCTCCTACGACGATCCGCTCATCCAGAAGTACATTCCGAAGGCGATTCCGGCCCTCACCGGCTTCGATATCGGTCTGCGCACGACCGAGCAGGCCAACGTGGCGGTCGAGTTCACCGTCGAGCTGGTCGAGAAGGACGGCGGACGGAAGATCGCGCCGCGCGGCAGCACCGAAAAGACTCTGCGCGTGCCGACGACGTACTACACGATCGACTACGCCGGCGGCTAACGTTGGCGTAGCGACACTGTAGGAGCATTCCCTACGCGCTCATCGACGAAGCGCGCCGCGGCGTCGTTGGACGAACGCGCCGCGTTTCGGATAGCATGGCTGGATAAGGAGGCGTATCGCCATGTCCTTGCCCAGGGCGTTCTCGGGCGCCGCCGTCGCGTTGCTCGCTTCGGTGCTGGTCCTCGGTTGTGGGTCGAGTCCCAGTGGTTCCTCCCATTCGGGTCAAAAGGACGCGGGCGACTCCGGAGGAGGCGGCGTAGGAGGCGGGGCAGGCGACGCCGCAGCGGGCAGCGACGCGGGAGTGGACTCCGACGCGGGGTGCCCGGCGAATTTCCAGCGCTGCGGCGGGCAATGCGTCTCGACCGACGATCCGGCATACGGCTGCGGTGACGGTTCCTGCCAGCCGTGCGCGCCGGCGAACGCGACGGCGACCTGCGCGAGCGGCGCATGTGGCATCGACACGTGTGACCAGGGCTACAGCGACTGCAACGCGGACCCGAGCGACGGGTGCGAGGCGCAACTGGACAGCGATCCCGGCAACTGCGGTGGCTGCGGCAACGCGTGCGTCACTCCCCACGCCACCCCCGCGTGCAGCTCGGGGCTGTGCGGCATCGGAAGCTGTGACGCTGGATACGCGGACTGCAACAAGGATCCGAGCGACGGTTGCGAGGCGAAGACGGACGGCGACCCGACCAACTGCGGAAGCTGCGGTAACGTGTGCCCGGCGACCGGCGGCAGTCCGATCTGCAGTTCTGGACAATGCGGGATTTCGAAGTGCCCCGCGGGAACCGGTGAGTGCGACGGCGATCCCAAGACCGTCTGCGAGACCAACCTGGGGACGGACGCCAAGAACTGCGGTTTCTGCGGGAACGCATGCAGCCTGCCGAACGCAGGCGCCGCATGCAGCACCGGGCAGTGTGAAATCACCTCGTGTGACTCCGGGTTCGACGATTGCGACGGAAAGCCGGCCAACGGCTGCGAGACCAACCTCGGCTTGAGTGTTGCCAATTGCGGCGGCTGCGGGAAAGCGTGCACCAACGCCCACGGGCAGACGACCTGCAAGGCCTCGGCGTGCGTGCCCACCTGCAGCGCGGGCTACGGGGACTGTGACGGCGACGCCTCGAATGGCTGCGAGACCAGCACCGATACCGACCCGTTGAACTGCGGAGCGTGTGGCAATGCGTGCAGCTCGACGAACGGTACGGCGAGCTGCGTCTCCGGAAAGTGCGCCATTGCCTGCAAGGCCGGCTGGGGCGACTGCGACGGCGATCCCTCGAACGGCTGCGAGACCCAGCTCGACACGAACACCAACTGCGGTGCCTGTGGCGTCGGCTGCAACCCGAGCAACGGGACCGGCAGCTGCGCCACCGGGGCGTGTACGGTTGTCGCGTGCAGCGCCGGCTATGCCGACTGCGACGGCAAGGCCGGCAACGGCTGCGAGGTCAACATAGGGACGGATCCGGCGAACTGCGGCAGCTGCAAGAAGACCTGCAGCAGCAGCGGCGGTACCGCGTCCTGTTCGAGCGGAACCTGCGGCATCACCTGCAGCCAGGGCTTCGGCGACTGCGACGGCGTCGTCACGAACGGCTGCGAAACGAGCCTCGATACCACCACCAACTGCGGCGTGTGCAAGAAGGCCTGCACCAACGCGAATGGAGGCGCGAGCTGCACCGCGGGCAAGTGCGCGCCCACCTGCAACGCGGGCTTCGGTGACTGTGACAACAACCTTGCGAATGGCTGCGAGACGAACCTCGACCAGAGCACCAACAACTGCAGCGCCTGCGGAAACGTGTGCTCCTGCCCGAACGGGACGCCGAACTGCGTCAACGGGAGCTGCGGGTGCTCGAAGTGCAGCGCGGGGACCGCTGACTGCGATGGCCAGTCGAGCAACGGCTGCGAGACCAATACCCAGAACAATACGAGCGACTGCGGCGCCTGCGGAACGGTGTGCAGCGGCGCGAACGGGACGGCGAGCTGCAGCGGCGGCAACTGCTCGATTGCGTGCTCCGCGGGGTGGGGCGACTGCAACAGCGACCCGCAGAGCGACGGCTGCGAATCGCCGCTCGATACGCTGACCAATTGCGGCGCGTGCGGTACGAGCTGCAGCCGTACGAACGCCACTGCGACCTGTTCGACGGGCAGCTGCCAGATCGCATCGTGCGACACCGGCTTCGGTAACTGCGACAAGAACAACGGCAACGGCTGCGAGACCGACCTGAAGACCAGCACCAGCGACTGCGGCGCCTGCGGAACGGTGTGCAGCGGTGCGAACGGGACGGCGAGCTGCACTGGCGGTCAGTGCGCGATTGCCTGTAGCTCGGGCTTTGGCGACTGCAACAAGAACGCACAGACCGATGGTTGCGAGACCCAGCTGAACACCAATGCCAACTGCGGCGGCTGCGGCACGCCCTGCAGCCTGCCCAACGCGACGACGAGCTGCTCGACCGGCAGCTGCCAGTTCGTCAGCTGCTTGTCGGGCTTCGGCGACTGTAACAACGCGAACGTCCGACGGTTGCGAGACGAGCCTCTCTACGAACAGCAATTGCGGCGCGTGCGGGACCAGCTGCACCAATCCGCATGGCTCGACCAGCTGCGGCGCCACGGGGTGTGCGCCCACGTGCAACAGCGGCTGGGGCGACTGCAACGGCGACCCCAACGACGGCTGCGAACTGAGCCTGACCACGCTGTCGGACTGCGGAGCCTGCGGCACGACCTGTAGCCTGCCTCACTCCACCGCGAGCTGCTCGACCGGCACCTGTCAGGTCGGAACGTGCAACGCGGGGTGGGCCGACTGTGGCAGCGCGCCGGGCTGCGAGACCGATATCCAGAACGATGCCAACAACTGCGGTGCTTGTGGCACGCAGTGTAGCAGCAACAACGGGACGGCGAGCTGCAGCACGGGCAAGTGCGCGATTGCCTGCGCCGCGAACTGGGGGAACTGCGACAACGACGCCAAGACCAACGGCTGCGAGACCGATCTGACCAGCAGCCAGAACAACTGCGGCTCCTGCGGGCACGCCTGCAGCTCGAGCCAGACCTGCGTGAACGGCACCTGCAAGAGCACCAGCGTGGTCTGTGGCAACGGCGTGATCGAGACCGGCGAGCAGTGCGACGACGGCAACCTCCTCAATCTCGACGGCTGCAGCTCCACCTGCAAGTACGAGCAGATCCAGCGTGTGACCCAGCTGACAGTGAGCCGGACTGCGCCTTCGCCAGGCTTCTGTTCGCCCACCACGAACCAGTTCGGCAAGGCGCTGTCGTCGAGCGCAGCCACCAGCTTCAATTCGTCGCTCCAGACGGACATCGACAATGGCGACCTGAATACGATGCTGGATTTCCTCGGCCTCGACGACCTGACGGGAGTGAGCGATCCAGCTCTCACCGTCGGCGTGGTCAACGGCACGCTCGACCCGAAAAAGGGCGCATGGTCGCCACCAGGCGCGATCGACTGGTGGTTCCTGGCCAATGTGGCCGACATCGATGCGAGCGGCATTCCGCTTTATCAGCTGTCGCCTGCGGCCATCGCCAGCAACTTGTTGACCGGTGGCCCGAGCAAGGTCGTGCTCGATTACGGTGGCTCGCCGTTGACGATGCTGGGCGCGAACGTGAAGGCCCAGACCAGCACGGCGATCAGTCTGCCGGCGCCGCCGCCCTCCGCGCTCGCTTCGGGGCTCAAGACGTTCGAGACCCTGGACGCCAGCCAGACAGGGCAGGGCCTGTGCGGCAACATCACGGTGGGGTCCCTCGCCGCGATCCCGGCGCCGCAGGATCTGACGACCTCCTCGACCAATTCCTTACATATCTGCCGCTCGAGCTGCAAGAACTCGCTTTCGTACACCTACTGCGGCGCGGGCAACCCGGTCGGGCCGAGCTGCAACTCGCTGCTCGACGTGCTCGTCGGCGGATGCAAGGTGACGTTCCTCTGCGCCGGAGTCATCACGTCCACCCAGCCCGACGTGGGCGTGGGCGGCAACCCCCCGAATAAACTCACCAACGGCACCAACAACAAGGTGTCGGTGTCGCAGCCGAACGACGCCTACTCCTCGTATTTCCAGTTCACGGCACAGCGCGCCCACATTACAAACAACCTCCCATGAGGCGTACGCGAGGGAGGTACTTCTCGCTGCTGCTGGCGGCGACGGGCTTGGGGCTGGGCCTGCTCGGCGGCTGCGGTAGCGGCGGCGGCGGCGGTGGCGGCGGCGGCGCTGGCGGCGGCGGCGCTGCAACCGGCGGGAGCGCGGGTGGCGGAGGTGTCGCGGGTGTCGACGGCAGCGCTGCTGCTGGGGGGAGCGGCGGCGTGGCTGGCAACGACGCGGGGAGCGACGCGGGCGGCAGTGCCGGCGCGGGCGGGGCGGGCTGTTCCGCGGACGCCGCGCCGGACGATCCGGCATACGGCTGCGGCGCGCCCGACTGCAAGCCGTGCGACGCGACCCACGGGACACCGGGATGCAGCGCCGGCCATTGCACCATCAGCTGCGACAATGGTTACGGCGATTGCGACAGTGACGCCAAGAACGGCTGCGAAGCGGACTTCTCGAGCAGCGCGACCTGCGGCTCGTGCGGCAACGCGTGTACCGCCGGACAGAGTTGTGCGGCGGGAAAGTGCAAGGTGGTCTGCGGCGACGGCGTCATCGGCGGCACGGAGGATTGTGACGACGGCAACACGAAGAACCTCGACGGCTGCGCCTCGAGTTGCCGGTACGAGGTGTTCACACGGATGACCTCGCTCAGCATCGAGACGGCAACGGGGCCGGCCTTCTGCGCCCCTGGCACGAACACTTTCGGGAACGTGTTTCCAGGTGGAGTGGTGGACATACTGAACAACGAGCTCTCCGACTCCCTGACGAACGGGACTCTGAATCTCGTCCTGGGGTTCTCGGGCCTGGACGATCTCACGGGACAGAACGACGCCTCGCTCTCGCTCGGGGTCCTGTCGGGCAAGCTGGACCCGAAGCACACGGGCGCCTGGAGCGCAGGGGCCATCGACTTCTGGTTCCTGGCGGACCCGGGCACCATCGATGCGCAGGGTCAGCCTACCGAGCTCTTGCCGGGGGCTTCGATCACGTCCGGCGCACTCGTCGTGGACCCCAGCAAGATCTCGATGCCGTTCGCCGGTTCCACCCTCGACCTTCTCGCGGCGCATCTCAGAGCCACCGTCGACTCGTCGCCGGCGCCCGATGTGCCCGCACCGCCACCCTCCCAGCTGGCGACGGGTCTGGCGGTCTTCCGCACGCTCACCGCCACGGGAGCCGGTCAGGGGCTCTGCGGCAACGCGACGGTGGAGTCGCTCGCGAAGATCCCTCTGCCACAGAGCTTCGCCACCGGGGGCCTGAGCGCGTGCATCGATTCCTCCTCGTTCGGCTCCTGTTCCAGCACGCCCAGCATCACCTCGCACGCGTACACCTGGTGCGGCGAGCACTGCGGCAACCCCGGCGACCCGGACTACGACGCGAACGGCTGCTCCTCGTGCACCGCCGACCACTGCCATTCCAACCCCGTGGGATCCGGCTGCAACTCGCTGCTCGATGCCATTATAGGCGGCTGTGTCGTCAATCCTCCTGACTGCAAGGAGGCATTCATTCCGACCCAGCCCGACGTGGGCACCGGCGGCAACGCTCCGGCCAAGCTCACGCTCGGAAGCGGCAACAAGGTGACTCCCAGTGTCGCAACGGACGCCTATTCCGCCTATTTCCGCTTCGCTGCGAATCGCGCTCACGTGACCAACAATCTGCCCTAGCGGCTCGCCTATCGCTTGATTGTCGCGCTACCATCGACTTCGTGGACCAGTCACGGGGCGCGCGGGCACGAATCCAGGAGCATCTGCTCCCGGGGGAACTCGTGGCCGCCTGGCGGAAGAACCGGGACTCGTTCTTTTCCGAGCTTGGCGACACGCAGCTTCTGCTGGTGCAGATCCCCGAGCTCGACAGCGAGCTCCCCCAGGGGCTCCACGGTGCATCCACGGTATCCGGCGTGCGGCTCAAGCCCACCTACGATGGCATCGGCTTCGCGACCGTTCTGCACTCGGCTTCCGATGACGCTCGTCCCAGCTGGCGTCCGCTCGGTCGCTCTTTCGATCCCACCACGCTGGAGACGCTCTGCGTGCGGAATACGTATTTCGTCGTTCCGCTCAGGCGCCGCGAGACGGGGCGCGCGTTTGTCGAGCATATCTCGGTGGGCCGCGCCCGCAACAGCGACATCGTGTTGCGCCACGAGAGTGTCTCGAAGTTCCATGCGTGGTTCGAATGCGACGAGAGCGGCAAGTTCTATCTGGGCGACGCCAAGAGCAAGAACGGCACGCGCGTCAACGGCGTGAGCGTGGTCGGCGGCGACCTCTGCCCGCTCGATTCCGGCGACGAGCTCCGCTTCGGGCGGATCACGACCCTCATCTGTCCGCCCGCGACGTTCTGGGAAGCGATCCGCGCCTAGGGCAGGTTGTTCGTGAGGTGCGCGCGGCTGGCCGCGAAGTGCGCGAAGAACGTATAGCCGTCCGTCGGAACACTCGGCGTGACCTTGTTGCTGGTGCCGAGCGTGAGCTTGGCCGGAGCGTTGCCGCCGGTGCCCACGTCGGGCTGCGTCGGGGTGACCGCCTCCACGCAGAGCGACGTCACCTTGCAGCCGCCCACGATGACATCCAGTAGCGAGTTGCAGCCCGGCCCCACCGGCAGCCCGGCTCCGCAGTAGGTGTAGGTCCGTGTGCCCGACGTGCATGTCGTGGAATCCTGGCAAGCGTTGGGTCCCAGGCAGAAATCCTGAGGCAACGGAGTCGTCGCGAGCGACGCGACGGTTGCCACGCCGCACAAGCCCTGGTCGGTAGCCGTTGCAGTCAGGCTCTGGAATACCGCGAGCCCCGAGGCGAGCGCCGAGGGTGGCGGCTTGGGCGCATTCGGCGCGGGCGAGGTGTCGATGCTCGCGTCGATGCTTGTGTCGCGCGAGTCGAACTCGGAGACCGTCGTGCCCGTGATAATCCGTATCAGCAGCGAGCTCGGCCCCGCCGTGAGCTCGTTCGACTTGATCATTGCGGGCGCGAGAAGCTCTGTGGGCTTGTCTGTCTTGGGATCCAGCAGGTCCGTGTCGGCCAGGTACCACTCGTCGGGAGTGGTCGGGCTCCACGTACCGAAGTACTTCGGATCGAGCGAACCCGACACCATCGCGAGCTCGAAGTTCGATGCGTCGGTGCCGGTGAGGTCATCCAGCCCGCCAAACGAGAAGAACTCGTTGTACGCGCCGCCGGTGATGGTCGCGGTGATGTTGTCGTCGAAGGCTTGCGCGACCTCGGTGGAGAAGGATTGCCCGACCGCATTGCCCTGGTGGGTGCAGAACCCGGGTGCCGGGTCCCTGGTGATCTCGAACCTCGAGAGACGCATGACCGTTTCGTAGCGGCAATTCGAGTCGCAACCGTCCAGGTTCTTCGTGTTGCCGTCATCGCACTGCTCGTTCCCGGCGATGACTCCGTCGCCGCACACGACGGTCTTGCAGTCTAGAGCGCAGGTCGCGGTGCCCGGAGGCTCGCAGTCTTCTCCCGGCTCGACGGCGCCGTTGCCGCATTGCGGCTGCGTGCACACCGCGTTCTTGCAGTAACCCCCCGTCCCGCACGCCGAACCATCGGCCGGCGGAGTGCCTGGTTTGCACGCGCGGCCGCCGGGGACGCTCTGGCACGTCTCCACGCCATTGCACGGTTCGCTGTCGTCGCAGTCGGCGTCCGCGTGGCAGCTCGTGTGGCAGTCGGGCTCGCACCCGCTGCCCGGGGCGTTGCTCGCGCCGTTGTCGCACTCTTCGTTGCCGCTGATGGTGCCGTCGCCGCACACGGGCCCAGCGTCCGTTCCGGAGTCCCCGGCGGCGCCACCGGAGCCGCCATTTCCACCACCGCCCGGGCCGGATGAGCCGCCCGACCCGCAGCCGGCAGCCGGCACGCTCGCCGCCAGGGCAAGCGCATATCCCCACGGGGCCAGCGGGGCCAGGGCTCCCAGGCGCGCGCGCAGCATCTCGCGAGCATACTGCCACGAGCCCGGCACCCCAACCAACCCGATCACGCCGCGTGCGCGGTTGATCGAGGATGATGTAGCATCGCAGTGTGAGGCGTCCAACGAGGTCGCGGTCCGGGGCCGCCTGGTCGGGTGCTGGCGGCCCCTCCCGCTCGCTCGTCGCCTTGGCGCTGACGGGCGTCTTCCTGGCGGCCGTCATCATGCTGGGCTCTGCCTGCGGTCGGACTCCGGAACCACCCGGCTCGACCGTCGTCGAGGCGATCAGCCGGAGCCATCCGGGTCTGGCCACCCCGTTCGAGCAGGCTCGGGTCCGGCCGGTGCGCAGCGTCGGACCGGACTACCGGATTGGGCCGGCTACCGGAGTACCGCGTGGGCTGCCGCCGGAGGCGGCCGCTCGGTTGGCCCTCCGGCGCCGGGCGCAGCACCCCGATGTGACAGCCGAGCTGCCGGGCACCGCCGACGGCACGGTGCGGCTGTCAGTGGCTCGCGGAGAGTTCGCCGTCGGTGTGCGGCATCCGGGTGCCGCTGCGTCGAAGGCCACGCTCGATCACGGGGCTCTGGTTTATCGGGATGCCGTCCCGGGGGTCGACATCCTCTGGTTTGCCCACGGCGATTCCGTCGAGGAGCTCTGGCGGGTGCGTACGCGGCGGGCCGTGCCCGGCTATCACCTCGACCTTCCGCCCGGCGCCACGCTGCACTCGGTATCACGGGGTTTGATAGAGCTCCGGGATGCGCACGGGACGGCGTGGATGCGTCTCACGGCGCGGCGCGCCTGGGACGCCGGCGGCCGGAAGCTCAGGCCCGAGCTCGTCGTGGCCGGCAATTCGGTCCAGGTGCGTATCGCTCCGGACGCAACGTTGCCCGTCGTGATCGATCCGGAGTGGGAGTCCAGCACAGCTCTCTCCAGCATCCGCGAGCACGGCACAGCCACGGTGCTGCCTTCCGGTCGGGTGCTGCTCGCCGGCGGAACCGCCGCGGCGGCGGGCTACCTGGAGTTTGCCGAGCTCTACGACCCGAAGACCGGGACCTTCACTACGACCGGACACATCATCGAGCAGCGCATCTATCACACCGCCACGCTGCTCCGTTCGGGCAAGGTTCTCATCGTAGGCGGAGCAGGGCCGGTCGGCGGGTTCCACGCCACAGCCGAGCTCTACGACGAGCAGACCGGCTTGTTCACGCAGACCGGCAGCATGAGCACCGTCCGCGCCGATCAAACCGCCACCATGCTCGCTTCGGGGAAGGTCCTCGTTGCAGGGGGCAAGGACCAGCTGTCGAAATCGGTGAGCTCCGCGGAGCTCTACGACCCGACGAGCGGCACGTTTGCCGCCGCCGCAAGTCTTGCCGTCGCACGCTACGGCCATACCGCGACGCGCCTGCGGTCGGGCAAGGTGCTGATCGCCGGCGGCTACCACACCAACTCGAGCGCCTCGGTCGTGCCGAACGCGACCGCCGAGATCTTCGATCCCTCTGCGGGCGCGACCGGCTCCTTTTCGCTGACGGGTTCGATGTCGGCGGCGCGCGCACGGCAGATCGCGACGCTGCTGCCGTCGGGCAAGGTGCTGGTCACTGCTGGGACCGGGACAAGCGGGTCGCTGGCATCCGCCGAGCTGTTCGATCCGGCGTCGGGCAGCTTTTCTCCGACCGGCTCGTTGACGACGGCGCGGACCTGGCCAAGCGCGGTGCTGCTTCCGAGCGGCGATGTGCTGGTGACCGGTGGCGAGACAGGCGGCGTCGGGCTGTTCAGTTCGGAACTCTACAACCCGCAGAGCGGCAGCTTCGGTGCTGCGCCGAGCATGACCGTCCAGCGAGTCCACCACAACTCGGTCATGCTGCCGAACGGCAAGGTGCTGGTCGCGGGCGGACCCTACAGCACGGTCGCCGACCTGTTCGACCCGGTTGCTGCTCCGGGGACCGCTACCGCCACGGGTTCGATGAACGACGCCCGTCGCTACGCCACTGCGACCCTGCTGCCCTCGGGCAAGGTGCTCGTGGCCGGAGGACAAACGTCCGCAGGCCCGCTCGCTACGGCGGAGCTCTACGATCCCGTCACGAGGACGTTCACCGCCACCGCGTCCATGCCCACCCCACGCTCGAAGCACACCGCGACGCTGCTTGCGTCCGGAAAGGTCCTCGTCGCGGGCGGGGAGTCGACCGGCGGCGATCAAACCGCCGAAGCCGAGCTCTACGATCCAGCCGCCGGCACCTTCACTCCCACTGGTGCCATGACGGTTTCCCGCGACGCCCACACGGCGACCCTGCTGTCGACGGGTGAAGTGCTGATCGTGGGCGGCGTGACGAGCGGGAACGCCATACTCTCGAGCGCCGAACTCTACGATCCGTCCTCGGGGACATTCAAGACCACCGGCAACATGACCGCACAGCGTTTCGGTCACACCGCCACGCTGCTTCCCTCGGGCAAGGTGCTGGTGGCCGCGGGAATCACGGGCAACCTGACTGCCGAACTCTACGACCGATCGGCGAACGGCGGCGCGGGCGCCTTCTCGCCCGTGGGCAACCTCACGCGTGCGCGCTTCCAGCACACGGCGACGCTGCTGTCCTCGGGCAAGGTGCTGCTTGCCGGAGGCACGGACGGTTCGACGCCCCTGGCCACCGCCGAGTTGTACGACCCGGCGACCGGCGGGTTCACCCAGACCGCGTCGATGTTCAATGCGCGCTCCGGCCACTCGGCGACCATGCTGCCGTCGGGCGACGTGCTGTTCGCGGGCGGTCAGGCGTCCACGGTGCTGGCCAGTATCGAGGTGTTCGACCCGGGAGATGGCACCAACGGCGGCTTCATTCCCGGTGGCAGTCTGGGCCAGGCGCGTTCCGACCACGTGGCGAGCCTGCTGCCCGACGGGGACGTGCTCATCGCCGGTGGCGCGGCGGCCGGCAGCTCGCTCACGTCGGCCGATACCTGGGACGCCGGCAGCGTTGGAAACGCGAGCTGGCGTGCGCAATTGACCTCGGTCCCGGCTAGCGTCACCGCTGGACAGTCAGCGGTCATCGCGGGCTCCGGGTTGACCGGCATCTCGCAGGCGGGTGACGGCAGCACGCAGAGCTCGACCACCGACTATCCGGTCGCGCTGTGGATGCCGGTCCAGGGAGGTTGGGGGACGGTCGGGCGTTTGGTGGCGTGGTCGGATACGGGCGCGTCCTGGACTCCCCCGCCCACGGCGCTGTCGGGCCCGGGTTGGCTGTTCACCGCAACCGCCGGGATTCCGGGCACCGCAAAGCCCTCGACGGTGCGTCCGGCACAGCCGTCGGCGTCTTGTACCGTTGGCTCCCAGTGCCAGAGCGGCTTCTGCGTGGACGGGGTCTGCTGCGATTCCGCCTGCGATCAGAAATGCGAGGCGTGCAGTGCGGCGCTCAAGGGATCGGGTGCGGACGGCGCCTGCGGCCCTGTCGCCAAGGGCACGGATCCCAAGGACCAGTGCCTCGCGGCCCCCCAGGAGACCTGCAAGACGACCGGCGAGTGTGACGGCGCGGGGGCCTGCGAGCTGTTTGCCAAGGACACCGTGTGCTTCCCGGCGTCCTGCAGCGGCCCTGTGCTGTCACCCGCATTCCTCTGCGACGGGCTGGGCACGTGCTCACCGTCCAAGGCAGAGGACTGCAGCCCGAACCTGTGCAAGACGACGGGCAAAGTTTCGGCTTGCGGTTCCAGCTGCGTCAACCAGTCGGAGTGTGCGCCGAACAGCTTCTGCAAGCAGGGCGTCTGTACGGCCCTGCAGAAGCCCGGTGAGCCCTGTGTGGTCAACGCACAGTGCCTGAGCAACAACTGCGTGGACGGCGTGTGCTGCAATTCGGCGTGCGATCAGACATGCGCCGCCTGTACCAAGGCGAAAACGGGCGTTGCCGACGGGCTCTGCGCGCCGGTCACGTCCGGGACCGATCCGAACAACGAGTGCGACAAGCAGGCCGCGACTAGCTGCGGACAGGACGGCAGCTGCAGCGGCGCGTTCAGCTGCGAGCTGTACGACAAGACCACGGAGTGTGGTCAGCCTTCGTGCTTCGACGGAGAGGACCATAGTACCGCACTCAAGAGTTTCTGCGACGGCAGGGGTAGTTGCGGCCAGCAGGAGCCGAGTTCGTGCGGGAACTACAAGTGCGGCCCGACTGCCTGCCTGACGACCTGCTTGGTCGACGACGAATGCGCTGCGCTGTTCCGCTGTGACGCCCAGAAGCACACCTGCGTGCCCCGAGGCCAGGGGATCTGCATCCGGGAGGACGAGGCGGAGAACACCAATGGCAAGCAGAACTGCGCGCCGTTCTTGTGTGACCCGTCAAGCGGCACCTGTCGGACCAGCTGCGGCTCCGCGGCGGACTGCAAGACGGGATACGAGTGCAACTCCGACGGTCGGTGCGCCAGGCCGTTCCCGGTGTCGCAGCCAAACGGCTGTGGGTGCACGGTCCCCGGGCGGCACTCGCCGCGCAACTCCCCGTGGCAGCTCGTCGCGTTCGGCCTCGTGCTGGTCGAAGCTAGAAGGTATAGCCGGCGACCAGCGTAGGAACGAAGACGACGAAGGGAGCGTAGCCCCGCTCGCCGGCGACCTTTGCCGTGTTCTTCGCGCAATCGACTGGTCTTGTCTGGTTGGGCGGGGGCGGATTGCGATCGCAGCTGTCGGTACCGACCACGCGCGTATCGCCCGTCTCGAGGCGGGGCCCGGTCACCGGGAAGATGAACGCCCCCAGGCCCAGCCCGGCGTGGAGCGCACCGAACTTCCAGACAAGCCGCGCCTCCGGGTCGACGAAGACCGCCGCGGAGCGCACGGTCTTGCCCGAGTTCTGGACCTCGGCGGGTACCGTCTTGCCGAGCGCGGAGGCCTCGGCATCGAGCACGTCTCGCACGCCGGCGAACACGACGCCGACATCGGCGCGCAGCGCGAGCGAAATACGCTTTGACAGCTCGATCGGGTAGCCTGCACCGACCAGGGCCAACGGACCCTGGAAACGGATATGGTCGGTGTACTCGTACGCGACCGCCACGCTGTCTCCATTGCCGCCGTCGTAGGTGTCGTGGAGCGTGCGGGTGAGCGTCTTCGACAGGCTCAGGTAGCCCACGCCCAGCTCGACCGAGACGCCGAAGGGGAACTGCCAGCCGCCGCGGAGGCCGGCCACCGGTCCATGCGCGATGCCCTGCTTCGAGCAGGCACCCTGGTTGCAGCCCGCCTCCATGTCGCTGCCGAAGGAGCCAAACAGGCCAAAGCCCGCGAACGCCTCCGCCCAGGGCTTTCCCGGTTCCGGGCGACCCCAGCGAGGGCTGTCACTGTCCACGCGCAGTTTGAGCGCTATCGTGTTGCCGCGATTGGGCTCGATGTGAAGTGTCCGCTGTTCCGGATGGTAGCCGTATTCGCGCGCCAGGACCTGGACCTCGCCCACAGGCAGTCGTCCCTGCCATTGTTCGTGGCCCACCCGGACGCCGTCGATGTAGAGCTCGGCGGTGGGCGGGTCCACGGCGAAACGCAGGTCGCCGCTCAACGGCCCTGCCTTCACCTCGACCAGCACCGTCTGTCCCTCCACCACGACGGCTGATCGCGGTGCGGTGCCGATGTCGCCCTTGCGCACCCGGTAGCGGTGCGTTCCGGGTGCCAGCGTGCCCTCCCAGGGAAGGGTGCCGACCTTGCCGCCGTCGATGAAGAGATCCGCACCGGCGAGCGCCGGGTCGTCGACACGTAGCTTGCCGACATGCAGCAGCCGCTTGAGCCGCGCGTCGATCAGCTTCTTCTGCCGCACCTTGATGCTGATGTTTTCCTCGAATGCGTCGTAGCCGTCCTTGAGCACCCGGACCACATGCCGGCCCGGCAGCACGGGTACGGGTGACGTCAGCGGAAGCTTGCCGCGCTGCCGACCGTCGACCAGAAGCACGCCGTTGACGTTGGACGAGACATCCAGCGAACCCAGCTTGCCGCGGAGGACGCGCATGGCATTGGCAACGCCGCGGCGATCCCTGTTGTCGAGGTGTGTGAAGCGCGTGAGGAGATCCTCGTACATCTCGAGTGCCTCGTCGAAGCGGCCGAGATGATCGAGGGTCAGCGCTGCATTGAGCGTGTTCGGGATGGAAGGAAGCGCGCGCCGGGAAGCGAGGTACATGTCGAGCGCGCCCTGGTAGTCACCCGCCGAGCGCAGCTCGTTGCCCTTGCGGAACAGTTCCTTCGCGTCTTCGAGCTTCCTGGTCTGGTCGGGAGACGCCGCATCGGCATCAGCCGGTGCGGCGTCTCCGGGTCCTGCCGGTTCGCTCGGCGTGCCAGCGCTGTGGCCCGGACCTGGCGCCGGCGTCTGTGCGCGGATTGCCGGTGCCGACGAGAGCACACAAGCTGCAGCGGCAGCCGCCGACCACTGCGCTACGTCCCGACGTATCCGTCTCACCACTTGGTCTTGAATTGTGGCTGCTGGCTGGGCTCGCTGCTCGCCCTGGGCGGCGGGTTCGCCTTCGCCCTGGAGCTTGCGCTGGGGGCGGTGTGCTTCGCAGTCTGCCAGTGGTGAGTGCTGTGCGAAACCTGTTCCTTTTCGACCACCACAGAGTCGGGAATGGCGCGGCCGTCGCGTGCCAGCACGACGCTCTCGCTCTTCTTCGCGCCGCCCGCGAGCGTTGCCACGACGCTGAATGCGGTTCCGGGCGGCCCACTCAGTACGATCTGGCCGTCCTCTATGTGGGCGGGCTTGCCGTTGACCGTGACCTCGGCCGTGGGCGGCTGGATCTTCACGCTCGCGTGCGAAGTCGGCGCGGGGGGAGCGGCGCTCTTCTCTGGCTGTACCGGCACCGTCACCGACTTCACCGGCGGGGGCACCGCGCTCTTCGGCGTGTGACGCGCGCCGAGGGCAACCGCGGCCACCGCGATGGCTCCGGCCGCGACGAGGCCCAGCGCAATCGAGGACCTGCGCGGTCCGCGTTCGAGCTCGCCCGCCGCCACCGTCACGTCCTCGCTCGCCCTGGTACCCGATACGCCGCCCATGACCGTTGCGGACTCGTCGTCGGTCGGCGGAGGTGGGAGCGACGACGCCTTCATCGAACGGAGCTCCGGCGGCACCGGTTCGAGGTCCGCCAGCGTGAAGTCCTCGCTTCCCCCGAGGAACGGCTCCAGGGCTGCGATGAGCTCGTCCACGCTCGCGTAGCGTCTGGCCAATTCGGGACGAAGGCCGCGATGGACCACTTCCGCAAGCTGACGATCGAGCCATGGCGCGCTGCGTGTGAGCGGAGGAACCGCCTGTGTGCAGATAGCGACGATGATTTCGCCGAGCGCCGAGCGGCCCGCCCACGGCTTGGTCCCGCTCAGAGCCTCGTAGAGCGAGATGCACAGGCTCCAGATGTCCGTGCGGCGGTCCACCTTCCGCGCGTTGCTGGCCTGTTCGGGTGACATGTAGATGGGCGAGCCGAGCATGCTGCCCGTGCGCGTAAGCTCGTGCGATCCCGTCTGGTCGCCGTCCACCTCCGAGGCGCGCTTCGCGATGCCGAAGTCGCAGACCTTCACCGTCACGCGTCCGTCCTCCCCCTCGTGGAGGAACAGATTTGCCGGCTTGATGTCGCGGTGGATGATCTGCTGGTGGTGAGCGTCGGCGATGCCGCGGGCGGCCTGTACGAAGAGTCGCAGAGCCGGCTGGGCGGAGAGAGCGCCTCGCTCGCGGAGCACGCTCTTCAGGTCCACGCCGCGCAGAAGCTCCATGATGATGAACGGTGCCTTGAGCTCCTCATCCACCCCGCCCTCGATGGTCCGGACCACGTGAGGGCTGTTGACAAGAGCTGCCGACTTGGCTTCGCGGAAGAAGCGCTTGTAGTGCTCCTCGTCTTCTCCGATGTGGCGGCGATCGATGACCTTGGCGGCTGCCAGGCTGCCATGGGGGTCCTCGACCTCGAAGACCGCGCCCATGCCGCCGCGCCCGATCACGCGCAACATCTTCCAGCGTCCGCCGAGCTTGTGCCCGATGAGCGATGCCAGGCGCGCGGGCTCGTGCTGCGCCTTGCCGAACAATCCCGTGGACGAGGCGGTACCGGCGTCCGACGAGGTGACTTCCGACGGGGGGCTGCCGAGAGCCTGCGGATCCGCACGCTCGGCGACGCGCCGGCGCTGGACTGGATCGATCGCGACGAGCGAGCCGGCGTACAACTGTTCGCTATCGCCGGAGTACGGCAGAAGGGCGCTGGCGAAGGCTTCTACCGTGGGCCAGCGCTGGTCCGGATCGGGCTGGAGGGCCAGGTGCAACGCGATCGTGAGGCCCGGAGTCACCCAGGGCGCGACGTCCTGGATCGAGACCACGTTGTCCTGGACGCTGCTTTCGGATCCCGGCGAGCTGCCGCCCAGCAGCCAGTACAGGCACGCTCCAAGGCTCCAGACCGTCGAGCGCTCGTCGAGCGACTCCGGCGCGCTGCGTCGCTCCGGCGCAACGAAGCTCCGGAGCAGAACGACGTCGGTTCCGGTGAGCCCGTCCGTTTCAGGGACTACCTCCCGCGCGCTGCCGAGCGGAGCGACCTTCACGGTGACCTCGTCGCCCGGTCCGCTGACCAGCCACAGATCCGACGCGCGAACCTCGGCCAGCCGTCCCCCGGCGGCCTGGAGCTCCATCACCCCGCGGCATGCCTGGAGGATGATGCGGACTGCCGTCTGGGATTCGACCGGGCCCCGCTCCGCTATCAACCGTCGTGCGTCGGTGCCTTGTAGTTCCGGCATTGCGACGAACACGCGGCCGGCCGCGACACCGAAGTCCAGAACTGGAACCAGGTGTGCGCCTTCTTGTGCTGCGAAGGCCGGGTCGGACTCGAGGTGCTGAACCCGCTCGTCGGGATTGTCCCCGACCTGCACGAGTTCGATCGTGACGCGGGTGCCGTCAACGCTCTCGCCTGCGAAGCGCCCATTTGCCGAGCTGTCGAGCGCGTGCTCCAAGCGAAACCGCCCGACCATGGCTCCCGGGGGAGGCCCGATGCTCGGCTCGGATACACCCATATCCCATCATGATACCATGTGGGCGCGGGCTGGAACGGGTCGGGTGTCGCCCCCTCACGCGGACGGGGTCGCGTGCCGATCGCTAGCATAAAGTGCTGTAATTGCAAGATGAATCAGTGCCACTGGGCCCGGGTCGCTGTTGTCACGTCGTGCTAGAAGCGCTGTCGAGATGACAATGACATCCGCGTTCGTCGAGCGCGCCGCTGGTCGTGGGCCCCGACTCGCCTACCAGCTCGCAGTCCCAGAGCGCGGTGCGCCGCGCGGAGCGGTGCTCCTCACGCACGGTTTCGGCGAGCACAGCGCCCGCTACGGCGAGGTGATCACGGCGCTGACGGAGCGCGAGCTGATCGTCGCGAGCTACGACCTCCGCGGGCACGGCCGCTCGGAGGGGCCACGCGGACACATCGAGTCGTTCGACGACTATCTGCGCGACGCCGACGACCTGCTCGCGCATCTCGCCGGCGACGAGGGCTGGAAGGCAGCGGGAAAACCGGTGCTGTTCGGCCACAGCCTGGGCGGATTGATCTCGACCCACGTGGCGCTGGCGGGGCAGGAGCGTTTCCGTGGGCTCGCAATGACTTCGCCCTTTTTCGGCCTGGCCTTGCAGGTGCCGGCGATCAAGAAGTTGCTGGGGCGGGGCATGAGCCGACTGTTCCCGCGTTTCGCGCAGCCATCTGGATTGTCCGGTGCCCAGCTCACGCACGATCGCGAAATAGCGGAGCGCTACGACGCCGATCCGCTCGGCGTGAAGAACGTCACGGCACGTTGGTTTACCGAGACCGAACAGGCCCAGGAGCGGGCGTTGACTGCGGCCCCGCAGCTCGAGCTGCCGCTGTTCTGCCTGGCCGCCGGCGAAGACATAGTGGCGTCGACGCCGACGACGGAGCGCTTCTTCCAGCTCGCCGGCAGTCGGGAAAAGGAGCTCCGCGTGCTCGACGGCCTGTTCCACGAGGTGCTCAACGAGGTCGACCGCGCTCCGCATATTGCCGTGGTCGGTGACCGCATTCTCGCCTGGGTATCAGGGTCAGCCGGGCACTAGAGTCGCGAAGCGGGCCACTCCTCATGCCCACGCGCCCGCGATCGGCGCTACGCTGCGGTGGTCGCAATGCTGGAGAGCGCAGGCGAGGACGAGATCGGGGACGAGCGGCTCGAGACCCTGGCGGAGGCGATCGTGGAAGCGGCCGACGCCGCCGGGATCGGCCTCCTGATCGCGACGAGTCTTACGCTGGAGCCCCGCACCATCTACGTCAGCGATGCGGCGGTGGATATCTTCGGCTACTCCCGTGAGGAGCTTGTCGGGATGCCGACCTTCCAGCTCGTCGCGCCGGAAGCGCTCGCCGACGTCACGGCGCTGGCCGAACACAACATCGAAGGCGTGTTCACGCCCGCCTTCGAGTCGACGATCGTGCAGAAGGACGGGACGCGGATTCCGCTCGAGTTGGCGGTCAGCCAGGTCGAGCTCGAAGGCATGCCGGTGGCGGTGGCCTTCCTGTTCGATGTCTCGCGGCGCAGGCAGACACAGGAAGCGTTAGAGCGCTCGGAAGACCGCTTCCGCATGCTGATCGAATCGGCGCCCGAAGCGGTGTGGATCACCGACGGCAAGACCTTGGCCTACGCGAATCCGGCCGCCATCGAGCTCTTCGGCTACGAGCGGCTGGACGAGGTGAGCGGAGTTCCGGTCGTCGACTTCGTCTACCCCCAGGACCGGCCGGCCGTGGAGGATCGCACTCGCGCCATGCTGGAGCGTGGGGAGGAGCTTCCTCCGCACGAGTATCGCGTCCACCGGCGCGACGGCGAGCTGATGACGCTGGAAGTCAGTTCCATCGGCACGGAGTACGAAGGTCGTCGAGCCGTGCTGTCGTTCGGTCGCGACGTAACCGAGCGCAAGCAGTACGAGATGCAGCTGTTGCAGGCCGACCGCCTTTCCGCGCTGGGCATGTTGGCAGGAGGCATGGCGCACGCCATCAACAACCCGCTGACCTATGTCCTGTTGAACCTCGAGCACCTGGGGCGTCGTCTTCCCGGCCTCGCCGCCGACAGAAGCTACCTGGGCGAAGCGATGGTCCGTCTGCGCGAGGCGCACCACGGCGCCGAGCGCGTGGCCAGCGTCGTGCGTCAGATGCGGGCGTTCTCGCGCTCGGAGGGTGACGCGACCACCGAAGTCGACGTGCGCCGCGTGCTCGACGCAGCGGTCGGCATGGTGGGCAACGAGATCCGCCACCGCGGTCGCCTGGTCACCCAATACGAAGAGGTGCCGCCCGTGCTCGCCAGCGAGGCCCGGCTGGAACAGGTCTTCCTCAATCTGCTCGTGCACGCGGCGCAGTCCCTGCCCGAGGGCGAGGCGGGAAAGGGAAAGGTCCAGATCACGGCGAGGTACGAGCCTCCGGGTCATGTTGTCGTCGAGGTCTCCGACAACGGACCAGGGCTCGAGCCGCAGCAGCTCGAACGTGTGTTCGAGCCCTTCTCCCAGCGGGGGCAGGCGCAGGCCGGACTCGGGCTGTCCATCTGCTACGGCATCGTCGAGGCGCTGGGCGGCGCCATGCGGGTCGACAGCGAGCCGGGGCGCGGCACCACGTTCCGGGTCACGCTGCCCAGCTCGGAGCGCGAGCGCACGCGCTCGACGCCGGAGCCGCGTCCTGATTCGGCGCCGTCCTCGCCGCGCAGCGTGCGAGCGCGCGTTCTGGTCGTGGATGACGATCCCGGCGTCGGCAGCGCGCTCAGGATCATGCTCGAAGACGAGCATGAAGTGACCTCCGTGACCGAGGCGCAGGAAGCGCTCCGGCTGCTCCTTCGGGACGACGGCTACGATATCGTCTTCTGCGACCTGATGATGCCGGAGCTGTCGGGCATGGACGTGTTCGATGCGCTCCGGCTCAACCGACCGGGCGAGGAGAAGAAGCTCGTCTTCATGACCGGCGGCGCCTTCACGCCCGACGCGACACGGTTTCTCTCGAAGGTGAAGAACCTCCGCATCGAGAAACCGTTCAACCTCAAGGAGCTCCGGCGTCTGGTGCGCCGTGCGGTGCTCGGCGAGAGCCCGGACGAAGACTAGCGCCCGGCGCGGGTGTCCGCGGGGCGCTCGAAGCCGGGCCTGCCCCGGGCGGGGCGCTCGCCGATTCGAGCCGCGACACGGCGCGGGCAACGAGCAACGCGGCCTCCTCGGAGGAGAGGGCCAGGTGCAGGTGGACTTCGTGGGGCTCGGTCGAGATACGCATGCGTTTCGCGAGAATCCGTTCCGAGCTCGCGGCGGAGTAGCGGGCCGACCGTGGTGTGCCCCAGGTCCTCCAGCAGTGCCGCGACCGCCTGGCACGCCGCGGTCTTCGCGCAGCCGACCACCGCGCGCGCTTCCACGCGCGGCGAGACATCCACCGCGAGCGCCGCGGCGCGCACCCTCGACAGCGGCGAAAGCCGTGACAGGTCGCTGCCGCTCAGCTGCTCCAACCAGTCGGAGGGCAGGACCCACGTGGCCACCAGTGTGCTGTGCTCGCCGACCGAGCGTCTGAGCACGGCGTGCAGCTTGTCGCGGCGCTCGCTCGGCCCCTGCTTGTCGCTCGCATCGACCATCGCGCGCAGGTAGCTTCCGCCACCGAGCAGGACGGGGCCGCCGTCGCGCACGGCCAGTTCACCGCCCGTGTGGCGGCGGTCGCGGATGTCGATGAACGATCCCAGCCGGGTCTCCACTGGGCTGCCGCCGCGTCGTTCGATCACGCGCGAGGCGCACGCGGCGATGCGCTTGGCGGAGAAATCGCCGGTCGCCACGATGCCGAAATCGCGCGGCTCGCCCCGGTCGGCCGAGGCGGGCACGCCAATCGCCAGCTCGCGGATCTCGAGCGTCGGATCGAAGCCGCACACGTCGTCGAGCCGTCCGACCCCCGGCAGCTCGCGGCCCTTGCCAGCGAGCACGGCGCCGACGGGGCTCTGCCTGAGCCGCACGAGGTCGACCGTCGCGACGAAGGCGTTGTCCGCCGGCAGCGCGTCGAGCGCGGAGAGCCCAGGGCGGACAGGAGTTCCGGGCGTCCGCTTCCCGAGAACGAACACGGTCACCGCGATCGCGATGAGCCCCAGCAACGTGAGCCCATGCAACGTACGCAGGCTCACCCCGCTCTCGCGCCCGGCGTTCTCCATCTCGTGACCCGCGTCAGCATACGAGCGATCGCGGATCGGAGCGAACTAGTCCGTCGTGTCGTCCTGGCGCCGGCCGTCGTTGTGGCGGCGCCCCTCGGGGCGGGGCGGGAAGATCCGGCGGTCCAGTGGGGCGCGGCGGGAGATCAGCGAGCGCTTCCCGTGGGGTTCGGGGAACAGAGCGCGTAGCTCCTCGAGGCTGCCGGCACCGGAGAGCTGGTACTCCGCGGCGTGCTCGTCGCACAGCGCGACGATGCGTTCGTCCACCAGAACCCGACGGATCCGGTTCGTGGCCGTCGGCGCGCGGCCGCAGGCCTCGCAGGTCGTTGACATGTGCCCAAGCTGGCTCTGCCGCTGCCGCCGGGCCAAGTTTTCCGGGGCTCAGCGCGCCGCCCGCTGCTCGACCCATTCGACGACCCTGCCGGCCGGGTCGCCCCCGTCGAATTGCCCCAGTTCCTGGATGCCCGTCGGGCTGGTCACGTTGACCTCGATGAGCCTGCCGCCGATCAGGTCGAGCCCCACGAACCAAAGCCCGTAGTCGCGCAGGCTGCCGCCGATGTACCGTACCAGCGCCTCTTCCTCGTCGGTGAGCCGGGTCTGCTTCACCATGCCTCCGACGTGGATGTTGGCGCGGATGTCGTCCTCGCGCGGCACCCGCAGGATCGCGCCCAGCGGCTCGCCGTCCAGCATCAGGACGCGCTTGTCGCCTTGGCGCACGCCCGGATGGAACTCCTGCAGCAGAGCGAGCTCCTGCCCCTCGTGCGTCAGAAGGTCGATGAGCGCGCGCGTGTTGCGGTCGCCGCGCTCGAGCGCGACCACGCCGCTCCCGCCCGCGCCGTCCAGTGGCTTGAGCACCGCCTTGCCGCCCACTTCCTCCAGGAACTGGAGCATGCGCGCCGGGTCCGCCGTTACCAGCGAGCGCGGCATGTACTGGGAGAAGTGGAAGGCGAACAGCTTCTCGTTCGCGTCCCGCAGCCCGCGCGGGTCGTTGAGCACGAGCGTCCGGGCTTTCACCAGGTCGAGCTGCTGTGTCAGGTGCACGTACTCCGCGTCGAAGGGTGGATCCTTGCGGATGAACACCGCGTCCAGCGCCTCGAGCCCGACGACCTGGGCCTCACCCAGCGTGCTGTGCGGCGGCGTGTCGCTGACCGCTATCGCGCGCGCCTTCGCCGACACGTCCTGTCCGATGTTGAACACGTCGATCGCCAGGCAGTGCAGGCACTCGTGCCCGCGCGCCTGGGCCGCGCGGATGAACGCGAAGCTCGTGTCCTTGTCGGGCAGCATCTTCTCGGGTGGGTCCATCACGAACAGAAAGCGCACGGTCCAGGCTCCTCGCGTTTTGCCCATCGTAGGGTTGCGGGACCGGATCCGCCATGGTCCCGGCAGCGCGGCATCCGTGATACGAACAAGGCGCCCATGCGCGTTAGTCCGTCTCCGCCCCGTACCTGGCGTTCCACTGCTCCCCTGCTGGTCGCGATCGGCCTGGCGCTCGCGCTGGTCGGTCTGGCCCCGACGCTGCAGGCCCAGGCCGCCGGCCGCGCGGCCGCGGCTACAGAGAATCCGCTCGCGACCCGCGCGGCGATCGCCCAGATGCGCGCCGGCGGAAACGCCATCGACGCCGCCGTGACCGCCGCCCTGGTCGGCGGAGTGGTGAGCCCGGTCTCGAGCGGGATCGGCGGCGGTGGATTCGCCCTGGTCTGGGACGCCACGAAGAAGCAGCCGTTCCTGATCGATTTCCGCGAGATGGCGCCCCGGGGCATCGACGTGGCGGCCTACGAGAAGCGCCCCTTCCCGCTCGCCCAGGGCGGGCGCTACACCGGCGTTCCCGGCGAGCTCCGTGGCCTCTACGAGCTGCACCGCCGCTTCGGCAAGCAGAAGTGGGCCGACGACGTCGCGCCGGCCATCAAGCTCGCGAAGCTCGGATTCCCGGTGGAACGCCACGTCGCGGAGATGCTTCGCTACTTCTCCGGGAAGCTGAAGCAGGACCCGGGTATTGCGAGCGTATTCTTTCCCGGCGGCAAACCGGCCGCGGCCGGGCGCCGCGTGAAGAATCCGAAGCTCGCCGCCACGCTGGAACGCGTCGCCATCGACGGGCCGAAGGCGCTCTACACGGGGCCGGTTGCCGACGACCTGGTCAAGGCGGCGCACGCGCACAGCGGCTCGCTGTCGCTCGCCGATCTCGCGGCGTACAAGCCGGTCGTGCGGACGCCCATCCACGTCAAGTGGGAGGGCTACGACGTGTACACGATGTCGCTGCCGTCCGCGGGTGGCATGATGCTGGCGCAGACGCTCCGGATGTATCCACGCGCCTACCTGAAGAAGCTCGGCTTCAACAGCGGCGCCTACCAGCACATGATCGCCGAGGCGCTGCGCGCGTCGATCTCCGACCGCATGCGCTTCCTGGGCGATCCGGCGTTCCAGAAGGTCGACATGAACGCGCTCATCTCGCCCGAGCGCATGAAGAAGCGCCGCGCGCGTATCGCGCTCGACCGCACCCACGCCATCCCGCGCTTCGACCTCGACGAGCACGGCACGCACCACCTGGTTACGGCCGACGCGGCGGGCAACGTGGTGTCGCTGACCACAACGGTGAACACCGTGTTCGGCGCGAAGTACACCGGCGCCGACAGCGGCGTGGTGCTCAACGACGAGATGAACGACTTCACCAAGTCGAAGGACGTGGCGCCGTTCGGCCTGAAACAGAGCCCGAACCGCCCGCGCCCCGGTGCGCGGCCTATCTCCAGCATGACGCCGACGATCGTCGTCAAGGACGGCCGCGCGGTGCTCGCGTTGGGCGGCTCGGGCGGCACGACGATCGCGACGAACGTCACGCAGATGGTGCTGTCGGTGCTGGTGTTCGGTCACACACCCACGCAAGCGCTGGCCGCGCGCCGCTTCTACACGCCGACGCACGGTCGGACCATGCTGCTGGAGAAGGGCGTCCCGGCGCAGGTCGTGAAGGACCTCGGCTGGCGCGGCGAGATCGTCGGCAACATGCCGTTTACGAGTAGCGCGGTGCAGATGATCGCGACCGACAGGAACGGCGCGAAGCACCCGGCGGCCGATCCACGCAAGCACGGCAGCGCCTTGGCGCGCTAGGGCTGCTCCCCAACGGGGGACGACGCGGGCGCGACCGTCCGTGCTCGCTTCGCTGCGCGCGGCCGGGGTCCCCCAAGGCGCGGCTCCGCCGCACGGGGGTCCCGCACGAGCGAGTGCGAGCGCGTGGGCGGGTCCGGCCGCTCGTGGCTCTCTCGGGATGCCGCCGTGCTCGGAGCTGTCCAGGCCGGGGATTGCGCATGTGCGCGCTCCGCCGGCGCGGCCCCGCGGGGCGGCTTGGTGCTACAGTCGCCCTATGGCGGCGGAGGACGACGTGCAGGTCCAGCGGCTGCGCAGGATGACCTATGCGGAGCGATGGCGGGCCGCGAAAGCGCTCGATGCGTCGGCGCGTCGGCTCAAGGCCGCGTACCTCCGCCAGCTGCACCCGGATTGGACGGAGGCGGAGGTACAATGCGAGGTCCGCCGCGCCTTCATGTATGTCCACGACTGACGCGCTTTCCGCTGACCTGTTCCTCCTCTACGCGGAGAAGCTTGGCGCGCTCGGCTTGCGGTACATGGTGACCGGCAGCGTCGCGGGAATGCTGTACGGCGAGCCTCGCATTACGCACGACGTCGACATTGTCGTCGCGCTTGTGCCGAACGACGTCCAGCGTTTCGCGGCAGCATTTCCCATCGACGAGTTCTACTGTCCGCCCGAGGAAGTCCTGCTCGAGGAAAGCCTCCGGCCCCAACGCGGCCACTTCAATCTCATCCACCACGAGAGCGGGTTCAAGGCCGACATCTACATTGCCAGTCGCGACCCGCTCCACCGCTGGGCGCTTTCGGAGCGCCGCGCCATCGAGTTGGAAGGCGGTCAGGTGTGGCTCGCGCCGCCGGAGTACGTCATCGTCCGGAAGCTCGAGTTCTTCCGCGAAGGCGGCTCGGAAAAGCATCTCCGCGACATCGCGGCTATCCTCCGCGTATCCGGTGCGCTCGTGCGCACGGAAGTCGTGGAAGAGTGGACGGCGCGCTTCGGCCTTGCCGCAGAATGGCAGCGCGCGCGCCAGACGGACTAGCGACGCCCGCTACCATCGCGCGCTGCGCTGCGGTGTTCGCCGCGCCGCAGCCGCTACCGGATCGACGCGACCAGCTCGGCGCTCTCGCGGTCGTTCAGGTCGCTGGCGACGGCGTAGCCGACGCCCCGGCGCTCCACGGCGGCGATCGAATAGCCGTGGCGGTTGCCGACGTAGACGGGCACGTTGCGCACGACGCGCGGCTCGAGCGTGACGCGCAGCGGGAAGCGGTGCGAGTTGTAGACGTAGAGGGTGACGCGGTGGCCGTCGAGCTTGTAGCGGAGCGAGGCGGCACGCTGGTTGTGCACGGGCACGATGCTGCCGCCCACCCAGTGCGCGCCGTACTGCTGCAGGCTCGGCAGCCTGACGGGCACGCCCACGGCGCGATCGAAGCGCAGCACCTGCGACGGCTCGGTGACCTGCGGCGGCGGATCGTCGGCGTGGTAGTTGACGAACTCGTCGATCAGCTGCTCGACGTTGGCCGTCGTGCTGCTGGCGAGGCTCGCCTCGTCGTTTGCGTTCTGCTGCGGACGCGGCGGAGTGCTGACGGAGGCCGCCCACACCAGGATGAACGCGGCAGCCGCCGCGATCGGCATGATCGCGCGCCAGGGAAGCACGCGGTTGTGCTCGTCGAAGCTCGCTTCGACGAGCTCCTCGCGCTCGCGCTCGGCGGCCAGCGCATTGCGGATGCGGGCCGAGAGCGCGGCGGACGGCTGCGCGTCGTCACGGACGGCGCGTCGCGTGCTGACCTGCATCGCCTGGACCAACCGGACCCGCTCGCAGCACAGCTCGCACTCGGCCAGATGCTGTTCGAGCTCGAGGACCTTGCTGGCCTTCAGCTCGCCATCGACAAAGGTTTCGATCAGAGGCAGGACGCGACGACAGGCGTTCATCCCACTGCCCCTTTCTTCTCGCGGTACTCGTTCAGGTCGACGGGGGCGGGCGCGTCGTCCTTCTGCGCGTCGTCCTTCTGCGCGTCGTCCTTCTGCGCGTCGTCCTTGTTGCCGACGACCGGCTCCGGGCTCACGATGCCCATAGCCAAAGCGTGCTCGTACAGGCGCGACTTGAGCAGACGCCGCCCGCGATGCAGCCGCGACATCACCGTGCCGATCGGGCAGCCCATGATGTCGGCAATCTCGCGGTAGGACAGCTCTTCGACGTCGGCCAGGAGCACGGCGAGCCGGAACTCGTCCGGTAGCTCCTCGAGCGCTTCGTTGATCTCGGCTTCGAGCACGGGACGCAACGCCAGTGACTCGGGATCGCGCATCGCCTCCATCGTGGCGGTGCCGACCCAGCCATCCGCTAGCGGGTCTGCGTCCGGCCCCTCCAGCACGCTCTTTTCCAGCCCGCCGCGGCGGTAGCGGTTGATGAACGTGTTCGTGAGGATGCGCAGCAGCCAGGCGCGCATGTTGGTGCCCGCCTCGAACTGGTGACGGGCCCGCATCGCCTTGACGAAGGTGTCCTGGACTAGATCCTCGGCCTCGGACGGGTTCTTGGTCAGCCGCGTACCGACGGCGAGCAGCGCGCCGAGGTGGCTCAGCGCTTCCTGCTCGAAGTCCTGGCTGGCGGCGGCTTGATTATGGCTTTTCTGGTTGCGGCGCACTGGGGGACCTCTGCTTTGCCCGGACAACCCCCAGAATATAGGGCTTATTCCTTGGGTGCGCCGCTCCCGCCCTCGCCGAGCCGCTTCTCGAGTGCGTCCAGCCGTTCGGACAGCCGTTTGACGTCGTTCTGCAGCTCGCGGAACATGGAAAAGTTCGGCAATACCGCGCGGATACGCTCGTCGATCTTGTTCTGGAACTGCTCCAGCGTTGCGCGGAACCCCTTGTGCTGGGCATCCTTGCTCTGGTTCAAGTCGTCCTCCTCGTCCTCTGGCGCGATCGGGATATGGATCTCCCCCTCGAGCTGGCCCTGCGGCATCAGCCGCCCGATCGGTCCTTCCCGGAGCTGCGTGAGGATCTTCTCCCCGCGCTGCCGGATCAGGAACTTGAGCGTGGCGAGCGGGATCCCCCGGGGGCGCGCTTTCAGCTCTTCCGAGATGATCAGCGCCAGCGTCACGTCGGTCTTGTCTTCCTTGGTGGCGTTGTCGATGATCTGGACTTCTTCGCCCTCGCGCACCATGTCCGCGATCTGCAATAGCGTGACGTAGCGGCTGTCCTTGGTGTCGTACAGCTTGCGGTTCGAATACCGCTTGATCACCCGCCGCTCGGCTGGCGGCTGCGATCCGGGCGGGATGCTGCTCTCCGAGCTATCAGTGACCATGTGACCCTCTTGCCCCCGGTCCGGCGTCGCTTCGGCCGGTGTCGGTCCGGCCAGCGGTCCCGCGGGATCGGACCGATTTCATCGGCTCCGCTCTTCCCATGATGAGACCAAGAATGCTGCAAAGCGTCAAGGGACGCCAGGGGAATCGGAAGGCTATGAGGACCGCAGTATTCTACTGCGGCAGACCGGCCGCGATCCACGCCACGAGCTGGTCGCGCTCGGCGTTGGTCGGCTTCGGGCCGGTGCCGATCGGGAACTTCTCCGGCGGGGGGAACGACGCGCAACCCGCGAGCTTCGTCGTGGCCACGCCGCAGGCGATCTCGGCGTGGTCGCGCGTGATGTCGGTCATGCTGCTGTAGTCGCGGTTCGGGTCGCTCGAGTCGTGGCAACCGACGCAGTACTTGTCGAAGAAGCCCTTGGCGAAGCTCGCGTAGGTGTCGGCCTTGCCTGCGTCTCCCGGGGCTCCGCCCGCGCCGGAACCCGCCGAACCGCCCGCTGCCGAGCCGCCCGCTGCCGAGCCGCCGGAGCCGCCGGAGCCGCCAGCGGCCGCACCGCCAGTGCCGGCGTTCCCTCCGCTGCCGCTGTTGTTGTTGCCGTTTCCGGAGGAACAGCCGAGAGCCAGGGTGGTCGCAAACAGAACCGGAAGGAACAAGCGCATGGCGCGAGCCTACCCGGCTTGCGCGACTTGTCCAATGTCAAGTCCTGCTCAGGCGGTGCGCAGCAGGGCCGACTCGTCGCTGCGCGCGTGGAGCTCCGAGTCGCACAGCTCCGCGACCATCTCCAGGAAGTCCTCGAAGCTGCTGCGGCGCAGGCCGATCTCGTTCACCCACGCGATCACCTCGAACTCGCCGTCGGCGTCGCTCACCGCGGGGTTGAACGCGAACAGCGTCGTCGCCTGCAGATCGATTCCAAACGGAATGAGCACACGGGGCCGGAACCGCGACGGCGGAGTGAGGTCGGCCACCGGCGTCTCCGCGGCGTCGAAGGTGGCGCGGGCCGCTTCCTCGTAGCAGCGCTTGCCGAGGTTGGCGGTGCCGAGCAGCGTTGCGCCCTCGAAGAAGCGCGGCCAGCCGTCGTGCTGGGCCAGGAAGGCGCGGTAGCTCGGCGGCAGCTCGCGTCCGAGGCGCTTCTCCGCCGCAGCAATCGCCACGCTCGATGCGGGCGGATTGGGCACGAGCCCGACATCGCGGAACGGCGCGATGCGCATGATCTCCGTCTGGTGCTGCCGGATGTCCTTCAGAAGCGTTTGCCACCTGGCCATCGATACCTCGCTGTTCGAGCCGGGCTGAACCTACGCGCGGCATTGTGCGGGGGCCCAGAAAACGGCGGGTCCCGGGCGCTCGTGGATGCGCGCGCAGAGCGGGTATCGGTGTGGCCAGGAGCGGGGATCGGAGAGGTGGAGTAGGCTCGCGGCGTGAGCGATGTCTGGATCGAGGCGCGGGGAGTGGACGCGGGATACCGCGACCGCCCGGTGCTCCATGACGTGACGCTCGAGGCGCGCCGGGGCGAGCTGGTCGCCGTCGTGGGCGCCAACGGCGCCGGCAAGTCGACATTGGTGCGCGTGCTGGCGGGCACGCTCGCAGCCGAACGCGGCGAGGTGCGGCTCGGCGGAGCGCCGCTCTCGAAGCTTTCACGCCGCCAGATCGCGAAGAAGCTCGCCGTGGTTCCACAGGACAGCGATGTCGCGTTCGGCTTCAGCGTGCGCGAGGTGGTGCTGATGGGCCGCGCGCCGCACCAAAGCGGGCTGCTCATCGCCGGCGAAGCCGATCGCGCTGCGGTCGACCGCGCGCTCGCCGACTGCGAGCTCGACGATCTCGCCGATCGCCCCGTCGCCGAGCTTTCCGGCGGCGAGCGCCGCCGCGTGGTCATCGCCCGCGCGCTGGCGCAACAGCCCGAAGCGCTGCTGCTCGACGAGCCCGCCGCGCACCTCGACATCCGCCACGCGGTGGTGCTGTACGACATGGCGCGCCGCGAAGCCGCCGAGCGAGGCGTGGCGTGCATCGCCGTCATGCACGATCTCAACGCTGCCGCGCGCTGGGGCGACCGCGCCGTGCTGCTCAAGGACGGCCGCGTACACGCGCAGGGGCGCGTCGACGAGGTGCTCGTTCCCGATCTGCTCGAACAGGTGTTCGGCATCGCGCTGCGCGTCGGCACCGATCCCGAGGACGGCGCGCGCTACTTCCTGCCGCCGCGCTCGACTGCAGCCGCGGAATAGAGCTGCCAGGTCGTGCCAGGCTGTGCCAGCCGCTGGCGCAGCGGCGCCGCGGTGAGCTGCAGCAACCCGGCAAACTGCTCGTTTCCGCGTTGGCACGACTGCTGCTCTCCCCTTGCCATGCGTCGGCGTCATCTCGTGGGTTTCGCGTTCTTCCTTGTGGGTGCATGCAGCAGCGCGCAGCGCGGGCAGCTGCCGGCTGCGGGTGGCTTCAGCGGCGGTACGCAGCCGCTCGCGCTGCTGCCCGCCCCCGGCGGGCTGTGCGGGGGCGACGGCACGCACAAGGACTGCGCCAATCCGGCGGGGTGCGCGGGCAGCGGCGCCAGCTCGAGTGGCGGCGGGCTGAACTCCGGTTCCGCAGGGGCCGCAGGCGCGGGATACGGGAGCGGATACGGGGGCAGCGGTGCGGGCAGCTATGGCGGTGGCAGCAGCTATGACGCCGGGAGCAGCTACGGCGGTAGCGGTGCCGGGAGCTGGGGCGGTTCGGCTGGCGCCGCCGGCGCCGGCGCCGCTCCGGCGTACGACGCCGGCCCGGTCGTGGACGCAGGCGGATGCAAGCTGGACCCGGAGGCGGGCATCACCAGCTGCGACGGCGGCACAGAGGCGGGCGCCGCAGGCAGCGCCACCGAGGGCGGCGCTGCGCCGCCTCCGGCCAGCACCAGCAACGCGACGTCCTCCACGCCGCCCCGCTCCACGCAGGCCTCGGCCTGCCAGAGCCTGGACTCGTCGAAGCCGTACACGCTGTATGAATCCGCGGACGACTCGAACTCCACCGCCTCGCCCGTCATCGCGCGCGCACTGATCCGCGCGGGACGGCACGTGCCGCCGGATATCGTGCGGCCGTGGGAGTTCCTGAACTACTACACGTTCAACTTCGAGCCCGCCCAGCCGGGCCAGGTGCGGATCATTCCGCAGCTGTCGTCGTGTCCGGTCAACGGCCAGCTGTCGCTCCAGGTGGCGCTGCAGTCCGAACATCGATCGCCCGCCCAGCGCGCGCCGCTGAACATCACCTTCGTGCTCGACACCTCCGGCTCGATGGGGGGCGGCAACCAGACCGGTCAGCAGCCGATCGAGCTCGAACGCGACGCGGTGCTCGCCATCGCCGGGCAGCTGCGCACGAACGACGTGGTCTCGATGGTGACGTGGAGCACCACGCAGAACAACATCCTCGTCGGACACAAGGTCACCGGTCCTGACGACCCCGCCATCGTCTCGGCGGCCCAGGGGCTCACCGCCGGCGGCGGGACCGACCTGCACGCCGGCCTGGTGCGCGGCTACGAGCTCGCGAAGCAGAGCTACGCTGCCAATCGCATCAATCGCGTCGTGCTGATCAGTGATGGCATTGCCAACGTCGGCGTGACCGACGCAGATCTGATCGGCAAGTACGCCGACGACGAGGAGGGCCAGGCGGGCATCTATCTGGCGGGCATCGGTGTGGGGCAAGGCGTGAACGACACGCTGATGAACAAGGTCACCGACGTCGGCCGCGGCGCGTACGTCTACCTCGACAGTGCTGCCGAGGCGCAGAAGATGCTCGGGCGTCGCTTCCTGTCGGTCATCGACCTGGCGGCGCGGTCCGTGCGTCTCGAGGTGACGCTCCCCTGGTATCTCGGCGTGGCGAAGTTCTACGGCGAGCAGATGTCGAAAAACCCCGCCAAGGTCCGGCCGCAGCACCTCGGCCCGAACGACGCGATGCTGTTCTTCCAGGTGCTCAAGGCCTGCGATCCGTCCCTGCTCCACGGCGACGACCACATCCGCCTGCGAGCTACGTGGCAGGTCCCCTTCACCCGCGAAAAGCGCGACGCGGTGATCTACACGACGCTCAACGCTCTCGCGGGCGACGACGCCAACCTCACGAAAGCGGCAGCGATCACCGGCTACGCCGAAGCCGTCGGTCTGGCTGGGCAGGCGCCGGACCCGGCGAGCTCTATCAAGCTCCTGAAGAACGCCCTGGACAACGTGAAAGCCGCCAAGAACGCGACGACGGATCCAGACCTGTTGGAGATCGCGGGACTGCTCCAGAGTTACATCAAGGTCTTCGGCGGCTAGCTGCAGGGGCCGGATAGGGCGCGCCCCGGCTTCCACCCGTGGGCTCGAGAGCGGACCATGGGTGCCTCCTCGCGTCTGGTGGGCTGGGTTCGCGTCTTCTGCTGTGGGGCCCGGATGGGCGCCGCCGATATCTCCGTCCAGGCACTCCCTCTGCGGGTGGCGCACCCAACCAGGTACCAGAGCAGGCGCACCCCCTCCGTCCCCGCAGCCCAGGTGCTAACTGCGTCAAAATGCTACAAATATGTGGCAAAATGGCACGGTCTAGGGCCGCGTGGGGCCCCCGGCTGGGCGGCAGCCCGGCCTTGGGGGCCCGCGGCGCGCGCAGCCCGGCGGGCGAGCACGCCGCGCCGTGGAAGTGCGGCGGCGCGCGGAGCGCGGCGCTATCTGGGGGGCAGCCCTTCACCCAGCGGCGTGGGGGGCGGGGACAGAAGCACAAGGGCTGTCGGGAAGCGGCGCAAGACGGGCAGCGCGGCGCGACGGCATGCCCGCGCGACGGGCATTTTTGGAGGCAAGCCCGAGCTTGGAGGGTGAAATGCCCGTGCGACGGGCATTTTGATGCGCAAGCTCCCGTGCGACGGGCATTTGGCGGGGCAAGCTCGAGCTTGGAGGGTGAAATGCCCGCGCGACGGGCATTTTTGGAGGCAAGCCCGAGCTTGGAGGGCGAAATGCCCGCGCGACGGGCATTTGGGGTGGCAAGCTCCCGTGCGACGGGCATTTGGCGGGGCAAGCCCGAGCTTGGAGGGCGAAATGCCCGTGCGACGGGCATTTTTGGAGGCAAGCCCGAGCTTGGAGGGCGAAATGCCCGCGCGACGGGCATTTGGGGTGGCAAGCTCCCGTGCGACGGGCATTTGGCGGGGCAAGCCCGAGCTTGGAGGGTGAAATGCCCGTGCGACGGGCATTTTTGGAGGCAAGCCCGAGCTTGGAGGGCGAAATGCCCGCGCGACGGGCATTTTTGGAGGCAAGCCCGAGCTTGGAGGGCGAAATGCCCGCGCGACGGGCATTTTGATGCGCAAGCTCCCGTGCGACGGGCATTTGGCGGGGCAAGCCCGAGCTTGGAGGGTGAAATGCCCGTGCGACGGGCATTTTTGGAGGCAAGCCCGAGCTTGGAGGGCGAAATGCCCGCGCGACGGGCATTTTTGGAGGCAAGCCCGAGCTTGGAGGGCGAAATGCCCACGCGACGGGCATTTTGATGCGCAAGCTCCCGTGCGACGGGCATTTGGCGGGGCAAGCTCGAACTTGGAGGGTGAAATGCCCGTGCGACGGGCATTTTTGGAGGCAAGCCCGAGCTTGGAGGGCGAAATGCCCGCGCGACGGGCATTTTGATGCGCAAGCTCCCGTGCGACGGGCATTTGGCGGGGCAAGCTCGAACTTGGAGGGTGAAATGCCCGCGCGACGGGCATTTTTGGAGGCAAGCCCGAGCTTGGAGGGCGAAATGCCCACGCGACGGGCATTTTGATGCGCAAGCTCCCGTGCGACGGGCATTTGGCGGGGCAAGCTCGAACTTGGAGGGTGAAATGCCCGTGCGACGGGCATTTGGCGGGGCAAGCTCGAACTTGGAGGGTGAAATGCCCGCGCGACGGGCATTTTTGGAGGCAAGCCCGAGCTTGGAGGGCGAAATGCCCGTGCGACGGGCATTTTGATGCGCAAGCTCCCGTGCGACGGGCATTTTTGGAGGCAAGCCCGAGCTTGGAGGGCGAAATGCCCGCGCGACGGGCATTTTTGGAGGCAAGCCCGAGCTTGGAGGGCGAAATGCCCGCGCGACGGGCATTTGGGGTGGCAAGCTCCCGTGCGACGGGCATTTGGCGGGGCAAGCTCGAACTTGGAGGGCGAAATGCCCGCGAGAGGCGCTTCTCGTGCTCTGGAGTTCACATAATCCATTCTCGCGCCGCGCTGCCCGTCGCGCCGCGCTGCCCGTCGCGCCGCCCTGCCCGTCGCGCCGCCCTGCCCGTCGCGCCGCGCTGCCCGTCGCGCCGCCCTGCCCGTCGCGCCGCCCTGCCCGTCGCGCCGCCCTGCCCGTCGCGCCGCGCCTGCCCGTCGCGCCGCCCTGCCCGTCGCGCCGCCCTGCCCGTCGCGCCGCCCTGCCCGTCGCGCCGCCCTGCCCGTCGCGCCGCGCTGCCCGTCGCGCCGCCCTGCCCGTCGCGCCGCCCTGCCCGTCGCGCCGCCGCTGCCCGTCGCGCCGCCCTGCCCGTCGCGCCGCCCTGCCCGTCGCGCCGCGCTGCCCGTCGCGCCGCCCTGCCCGTCGCGCCGCCCTGCCCGTCGCGTCGCGCCGCGCTGCCCGTCGCGTCGCGCCGCGCTGCCCGTCGCGCCGCCCTGCCCGTCGCGCCGCCCTGCCCGTCGCGCCGCCCTGCCCGTCGCGCCGCCCTGCCCGTCGCGCCGCCCTGCCCGTCGCGCCGCGCTGCCCGTCGCGCCGCCCTGCCCGTCGCGCCGCGCTGCCCGTCGCGCCGCCCTGCCCGTCGCGCCGCCCTGCCCGTCGCGCCGCCCTGCCCGTCGCGCCGCCCTGCCCGTCGCGCCGCCCTGCCCGTCGCGCCGCCCTGCCCGTCGCGCCGCGCTGCCCGTCGCGCCGCGGCCGCAGACACGTTCGCGGGGGCGCGGTCAACAATTGGGCAGAAATTGCCGCGATTTCGTCCAGTTCCGGGTGTGCGCGGTAGACGCAAAGGTGATGCGCGCGTGGGCGTTGCTGATCGTGATGGCGTTGCTGGGCGCGGTGGTGGGCTGCCGCGCGCCGGAGTCGCCGCCTAACCTGTTGAACGTGCTCGACGTCGCGCCGCGCGACGTGGACGTGGGCGACCGGCTCGAGGTGATCGGCACCGGCTTCCCCGAGGGCAAGCCGGCCACGCTCGGGTTCCACGGCACGCTGTACCGTCCGGGGGACAAGCCGCGCGACATCGATCTCGAAGTGCCCGCGCAGGCCACGAGCCCGAACCGCATCTCGGTGGTGCTGGACGAAGCGCTGCAGGCGGAGCTCTGCGGCAAGGGCGACGACGCGAAGCACACGACGTTCCGCGGGGAGGTGGTCGCGGCATTCGCGCCGCGCAACGCGGGCGCTCCGCCCGTCACCGGCACGGTGCACGAGGTGGTGCTCGACGTGTCGTCGCCGACGCTGGACGAGAGCGTCGTCAAGGAGCGCGAGGCCGAGGGACACAGTGCCCTGTCGTTCCTCGGCCTGCACGCGAAAGCCAACGCGGAAACGAGCGCGCTCACGATCAAGGGCGTCGACAAGAAGGGGCGCGGGGCGCGCGCCGGCCTGCAACCTGGCGATGTGCTGCTCGACTTCGATGGCGTGAGCGTGCGTTCGGCCAGCGACGTGATCCCGTCGGGCGCGACGCGCTTCGCGACCATCTCGGTGCAGCGTGGGCGGCTCCGCGAGCCGGTGGTGCGCCGCATCGACGTGCAGGGCTTCCAGCACGCTGCCCCGTCGGATCTGGCCGTCTCGGCCGTGTTGATCGGCCTCGCGGTGTCGATCCTGCTCCTGTTCATGGGACCGCTGTCGCGGCTTCTGACGTGGACCGAGCGACGCGTGGCCCAGCGGCTCAAGGCGAGCGCGAAGGGCAAGCGCCACGGTGCGCGCGGTTTCTTCGGGTGGGTGTTGTCCGGCCTGTCGGGCATGCTGGGGGACGACCTCTTGCCATCGATGGTCGACCGCCCGGTGCTGCGCCTGGTGCCGTACCTGATCTTCCTGGGGGCGAGCGCTGCATTCACGATGATCGCGTTCGGGCACGCGCTGGTAGCGCCCGATCTCGACCTGGCCATCGTGGTGCTGTCGTCGCTGACCGCGCTCGCGACGATCGGACTGATGCTGGGCGGTTGGCGCTCCGGTCGCGGCTGGTCGCTCGTGTCCGGCGTGAAAGCGGCGCTGTCCATCCTGAGCTACCAGCTGCCGGCGCTGGCCGCGATCGCGTGCGTGGTGATGACGGCGGGCAGCACGCGGCTGTCGGACATCGTCGAGGCGCAGGGCGCCGCGCCGTGGCACTGGTTCGTGTTTGCGAGCCCGGTCCTGTTGCTGTGCTTCATGCTGTTGATGGTGACGGCGCTACCCGAGGCGAACCGCGCTCTCCTGGAGCTGCCGGAGGCGGATTCCGCGGGTGCCGGCAGCGCGGAGCCGTGCGCGCGGGCGACGCATCCCGCGACGCGCTGCCTGATGTTCCTGGCGGAGTGGGGCCACGTGTTCCTGCTGAGCGGCGTGGCTGCGACGTTGTTCCTGGGCGGCTGGAGCCTGCCGTTCGTCCCGCCGCTTTCCCAGCAGAGCAGCGTGGGCTACCAGGCGCTCGGCGCGCTGCTGCTGCAGCTGAAGTGCTGGGCGCTGGTGCTGTTCGTGTTGTGGATCCGCTGGGCGCTGCCCAGGCTTTCCGTGGAGCAGATGCTGGGCGTGTGCTGGCGCGTACTGGTGCCGCTGTCGGTGCTGGCGATCGTGCTCTCCGGAGCGTGGCTGGCCGGGCTCGCGAGCCCGGTTCTCAGGTCCGTGCAGGGGGGCGTGCGCTACGTGCTCTTCGCGCTGTCGGTGTTCGTGGTCGGCTACTTCACGCTGCGCGTGCTCACCAGCCTGCGGACGACGAGCGGGCAGATGAACGTGAATCCCTGGCTGTGACGCAGCTTGAAGTGTTGGCGGTCCGGCGCTAACCCGTCTGCACCCCACTCTCCCCACCCCTCCGGAATCCTCCGCCGGGGCTCACCGCCCCGGGTTCCCCGACGTGACTTGCTTCGCCCATCGCGGGCTGGCTGTGGCTCGGCGGCTCTTCCAAAGGCTTCTTTTTCACCACGGGTCGCTTGCATGACCGAGTTTTCCGGTTCGCTCCAGGCCATCGAGCTCTCCGCGTCGCTCTGGCTGATCCCGCTTCTGCCACTACTGGTGGCGGCGCTCTCGGCTCTGAAGCGCGCGGCGCCCGACGAGGACGAGCCCCAGCCGCTGTCGGCCCACTGGCACCTCGAGGCGGCGCTGGGCGCGCTAGCGCTTCTGGGCTTCGAGCTCTTCGAGCTCCTGACGTTGCCGGTCCACCGCCGCTTTCTGCTGGACACGCTGGGCTCGGTGCTGCGCATCGGATCGCTCGAGGTGGATCTGTCGCTATCGCTCGATCCGCTCTCGGCCGTGGCGGGACTACTGGTGGCCGTGTGCGGGGCGGTCGCCATCGCGCACATCTCGCTGCCCCACAAGAAGGAGACGGAGCCGGCGACAGCGCGGCGTCTCGAGGCGCTGTCGCTCGGGCTCGGATCGATGCTGCTCCTGGTGCTCGCGTCCAACCTGGCGATGCTGCTGGTTGGCTGGGGTGCTGCGTCGCTGGCCGGCTATCTGCTTCTGTCCGGGCGTGGCGGTGTGGCGTTCGCGCTGGGGCGCTTCGCCGACCTGGCGCTGCTGGCTGGTGCGGCGCTCCTGTTCTGGACGCTGGGTGGCGCCTGGAGCCGCTCGGGCGAGTACATGCCGGACTTCCGCGCGCGGGTCGTCGCGGTGGAGGGCAAGCTCGCCCCGCTCACCGATCAGCAGCTGGAAAAGCCCAGCGAGAAGCAGCAGCGCGAGGCGCCGCGCATCGAGGCGAGCGGCAAGCTCAGCTTCAACGCGCTGCCCGGCGCCACGGTGCGCATCGGCGGCGCGACGCTCTGCGAGATCGGCGATGACGGCCAGCGCGGCGGGCTGGGCGTGCCGTCCAGGCCGTGTCGCGTCGCGGCGCACTCGCCGTTCGAGCGCGTGCCGGTGCCCCTGGCGGTCCAGGATTTCCACATCGACCTGGGAGCCGGGGCCAACCCGCTGCGGGTCGAGAAGGTACGCGTCCAGCCGGATGCGCAGATCCAGTTGGCGGTGGCGGGCTCGACGCTGGACTTCCGCGAGATGCGCGACCAGCTCGCGATGCGTGACAAGGCGGGCGACTACGCTTTGCAAACGAGCTCTTCTGGACAAGAAGCTCTGGGGTCTGCCCGCGCTCACTCTGGCGCTTCTCTTGATCGTGCTGGCCGCGCTGGCGAAGAGCGCGCAGTGGCCGCTGGGCGGTGGCTCGCGCGAGCGGGATGCCGCGCTCCTGACGGGCGGAGGAGGTCTGGTTGCCGGCGCGTATCTGGTGGCGCGCTTTCGGTTCTATCTGCCGCTCGCGCCGACGGCGGGCGGGCTGCTCGCGCTGTTCGGCTCGATCACGGCGCTCCTGGTCGGGCTCTTCGTGCTCCTGTCGCGAGACCCGCGGCGCATCGCGCTGGGCTTTGCGGTCGGACAGGTCGGTCTTGCTCTGATCGGAATTGGATCGGGCGCACTGGCGGCGGGCGTGCTGGAGCTCCTCGTGGTGGTGCCGGCGGCAGTGGTCCTGCTGCGCGCGGCGGAAGATGTGGAGCACGCGCTGGGGACAGCGCCGGATCTGGCGAGGCTGGGCGGGCTGGGGACGGCGCTGCCGCGGACGGCGCGCGCCTGGTTCATCGCGTCGCTCGCTGCCACCGCCGCGCCCTATCCGGCTCTGGGCGCCTTCTGGTCGCGGGAATCGCTGTTCTGGGGCGCGTTTACCGGTGGCAACACGGGTCCGGTCCCCGGCGCGGTGCTGGTCGTGTTCGGTGTGCTCGGCGGCACGGCCCTGTGCTTTGCGGTGTGGCGCGCGTACTTCCTGCTGTTCACGGGCAAGAGCGCCGGCAAGAAGCGCCCGCGCGTGAAGATCCCGCCGCCGGAGATCCGCACGCGGATTCTGCTCGGGCTCGCGTGGCTGTCGCTGCTCGTGGGGCTCCTGGGGGCGTCGGACAGCGTGCTCGACAGCGCGCAGCCGGCGTTCCCTGCGCTGATGGCGACCTGGCTCGCCCCGCTGATCAGAGCGGGGAATCTCTCGTTCGCGCCGCTCGGCACGGGAATGCGGCTCGGGCTGCTGTTGGTCGGGTTCGGGGTGCCGCTCTTGGCGTGGTCGGCGGCGCGCCGCCGCTACGGACCGGGGCGCGAGAAGAACTGGCTGGAGGCCGAGCGCGGGATGAAGCTGTTTGCTTGGCTGGAGCGCGGCGATCCCGTGCCGCGGCTGACAGCGCCGGTGGGTCGCGGTGTGATCGCGCTCGGGGCGGCGCTGGGGCGGCTCGATGACGTGCTGGCGTTCGGAGGCGGGAGCGAGAGCGCGGACGACGACGAGAAGAGCGAGAGCGGGAGCGGCGACGCGGACGACGACGACGCGGACAATGACGACCCGGACGACGACGACCCGGACGACGACGACGAGAGCAAGGAGGGCGCGAAGTGAAGCGTCGGATTGCGATGCTCGCGGCGCTGGTCGTGGCGGTGCTGGTCGCGGTGCCGGCGTTGGCGGCGCCCGCGCTCGTGCTCAGGCCGGCGCACGGTACCGCACCGCTCGAGCTGAGGCCTGCCGGCAACGGCTACGCCGGCCAGCTCGTGCTCCAGAACACCGGAAACGCCGACGTGGCGGTGCGCAGGCTGGAGATGCGGGGGGGCAGCGCGGAAAACCCGCGTCTACCCGTGGGGGTGACGGCGGCGTTCGAGAACGGCGGCACGAGCGCGGTGCTGTCGCCCGGCGCGTCCAAGCGCGTCGAGGTGCGTTGGACGCTGCCGCGACGGATCCGTGTGCGCCAGCTGTGGGGCGAGGTGGTGGTCCTGACAGGCGAGAGCGCGGCGCCGAGCGCTTCCGCCGGCGTGCACGCACAGCTGCCCATGGCGATCCCGTGGCTGCTCGGTCACGCCTGCACCTGGCTGATCCTGATTCCGCTGATCGGCATTGTGGCGCTCTTCGCCGCTCACCTGGCAGGCTATCGCAAGCTGCGCAATCTGCGCTGGATCGGCATCGTCGCCAGCGGCGTGCAGCTTGCGCTGGCGCTCGGCCTGCTGGTGCGATTCGACCCCGCGCTGAGCCGGCTCGACGGCAACTCGGGCTACCAGCTCATCGAGCAGGGCCGGCTCCTGCCCGGGCTCGGGATCCAGTACGCGCTCGGCATCGACGGCATCTCGATCGGGTTGCTCGTCATGGTGCCGCTGCTCGCGCTGGCGGCCTCGTTGATGAGCTACTCGGTGAGCCGCCGGCTCAAGTCGTACTGGCTCCTGCTTCTGCTGCTCGACGCGGGCCTGACGGGAGTGTTCGCCTCGCTCGATTCGATGTTGCTGGTCGGCTTCCTGGTGGTCGCGCTGGTTGCCGCGGTGCTGCTCGTCGCGGGCTCCGGCGGGCAGAAGCGGGCGGCTCTGCCGGCGGCCATGTACCTGGGTGCGGCCGTGCTGCTGCTCGTGTTCGTGTTCGTGTACCTGTCGGGTCACGCCGGGACGAGCTACCTGTTCGATGGCTCGCCGTCGCCGCGCACCTTCTCGCTCATCGAGCTGTCGCACGTGGACTTCGCCCACAGGGGGCTTCTGATCGCCGGCCACAACGCGGTCAAGCTGCTCTACAGCGCGCTGTTCGTCGCCTGCGCGCTGCGTGCTGGGCGCGCCGCCGCTGCACGCCTGGTTGCCGCGCGCGCTCGGTCGCGCGCCGAGCGGCGTGGCGATGCTCGTCGCCGGCGCCGTGATGCCGGTCGGCGCGTACCTGCTTCTGCGTGTCGGTTACGCCGTGCTGCCGCAGGGCGCCGCCTGGGCGGCACAGACCGTTGCCGCATTCGGCGCCGCGGGCGTTGTCTACGCTGGGCTTGCAGCGCTCGCGCAGCCGGACCTCCGCCGCTTTGCCGCCTACGCATCGGTGAGCCAGATGAGCCTGTGCCTGCTGGCGCTGGGTTCGCTGACAGCCATCGGCGTGCAGGGCGCTGTGATGCAGATGCTCGGCCACGGGCTGGTTGCGGCTCTGCTGTTCGGGGTGATCGGTGCGCTGGGCGAGCGGCTGCACGAGACCCGCATCGACGCGTCTGCAGGTCTTTCGCGCGAGCGGCCCGAGCTGGGGCTGCTGCTCGCGGTCGCGCTCTTGGCCTCGCTCGGGCTGCCCGGCACGACCGGGTTCGTCGCCGAGTTGCTCGTGCTCATCGGAGCGACTCCTCTGGCGCGCGTGCCGATGCTGCTCGCCGTGATCGGGCTGGTGATCGCGGCTCTGGCGCACGTCCGGGTGTTCGGGCGCGTGCTGTCCGGTGACATTTCCCGAGCGCTTCCGGCGGGGCCCTACCTCGAAGCGCACGGCGGACGGGTTCCGCCGCTCGAGCAGCGTGAGGTGACGGCGCTCGTTCCGCTGGCGGTGCTGGTCGTGCTGCTGGGTATCGCGCCAGGGCTGCTGCTGTCCGCGACGCGGGGCAGCTGCCTCGATCACGCCGATCGCGTGAATCCGCCCGGCCCGACCCAGGTGGTCGAACGAGCGCCCGCGGCTTCCGTGCGGCTGGCAGAGCTGGAGCCGAACCCCCCGGAAATAAACAGTATTTGCTATTTTCCGGTTAAGTCTTCGCCGAGTTCTGCCGTCGTGCAGGATAGGCCGGCGCATTGGCGCGGGCCCCCAGCCGAGAGGACCAGCAGATGAATCCAGCGAAGCAAGTCGCGGCGCCGAAGCGCGAGGAACGCCAGGAGGCGACGATCACCCGACTCGACTCCGCAGCCGTTCCCACGACCCCTCCCCAGCGACGCGAGAACCCGCGCTATGGGGTCGAGCTCGACGTGAGCCTGGGCAGCGAGCACAACTTCTACGCCGGCTTCATCGAGAACATGTCCTCCGGTGGCGTGTTCGTCGCTACTCACATGATCAAGCCGGTCGGCGAGAGCCTGGAGATCTCCATCCACCTTCCCGACAGGGACATCCTGGTGCGGGGCGTCGGCGAGGTGCGCTGGATCCGCGAGTACTCCGAGCAGAGCAACGTGCCGCCTGGCATGGGCGTGCGCTTCGTGCACCTGGAACCGGGATCGCTGGAGGCCATCGAGGCCTTCCTCAAGCAGCGCGATCCGCTCTTCTTCGACGACGACTAGTTCCAGAGCGCGGGTAGCGCGGTCCAGGGGGCCGCGCTCCTTCGCGCTCAGGCGCCGCTCCTGCTCCCCGCGGATGCGCTTTTCTTCCTGGCCGAGCTCGCTGATGACCTCGAGCGCGCGCTCGGCCACGGCGCGATGCACGCGCGGCGAGCGCGGCTTGTCGAGCAGATCGCCGAAGTCGACGGGAGCACCGAACACGATGTTCACGGTCTGCCCGGTGCCGGTGAAGTTGCTCGTCACCTGGCGCCCGAGGTTCTCCTGCAGGAGCCCGTTGATGAACACCGGGATCACGGGCACCTTGGCCTCGTGGATGATCCGGCCGACGCCGCGCTGCGCCGGCAGAAGCGTGTACGGGTCGTCGTCCTTCTTGCGCGTGCCTTCGGGGTGGAGCCCGGCGAAGGTACCGCCGCGGCGCAGCATCCACGCCAGCTCGTCCAGGCTCAGCACGTTGAGCGTGCAGCTTCTTCCGCTCGCGGAAGATCGGCGGGTACATCGCGAAGAAGCTCATCGCCCCGTTCACGACGAAGCCGAGCGCGCGGTCGTAGAAGAAGTTCGCGCGCACCGGGAACGCGATGCGGTGCGGCAGCATGCCGGCGTGCACGAGGTGGCTCGTGACCACGTACAGGTCGAAGAAGCTGCGGTGGTTGGCGACGCAGATGAAGCTCTGCCGCGGGTCGAACTCCGGCAGGCGCTCGAGCCCGTGCACCTGCCGCAGGTTCTTCGTGCAGACGTGAATCCAGTTCGCGCCGACGTTCTTCTGCAGAAAGCGGATGGAACTGGTCGAGCCTGCCGGGCTCGAAGCTCCGGCGGATGAGGGCGATCTGCGTGCGTTCGGTGCGGCCCAGACGGCTCTCGGAGGCCGCGAGGAGATTGGGACGGTCCACGATTGCGATTTAGCAGACGTGCGGCTGGGCGCGCGAGCCGAACTCCCGCGTAGCCGCGTGCGCAGCCGCGTCCGTTTTGCGCGTCCGGGGGCGAAAAGGGCGTACGCACCGGGCCGCCGACCCGTCGGGCAGCGGCTGCCAGGACCCCCCAAGGTCAGGCTGCTACTTGACGACCACCTGGGCCGAGAAGGGCATGCACTGGTTCTTCGAGCAGATGGCGCCGCGGAGCTTGCCGGCGCCCGAGGGCGCGCCGCTGACGCTGGCCGTGGTGTGCGAGAAGGAGAAGTGGCTCTTGTCGAGCTTGATGCTGCCCACCGTGAGCTTCCACGGGAACTTGTTGTTGACGTGCCAGCCGGCGTGCGTCGTGACGGTCACCTTGCCCTTGGCGGTGTGCACGTCGTAGTTCGGCCCGCCTGGGCGGGGGAGACGAGGGTACCGGCGGTGGCGAGGACTGCGACGGCCGTCGCAAGCAAGAGAGGGCGCATGTCGTATCTCCTTTCGAGGGGCACACTCTTGTCCATCAGGACGCGACGAGCAAGCCGGAGTGGGGGACTGCCGCGTGGGCGTAATCTTTCAATTGCACCGGTCCAAGGGGGGTGGGGGCTGGGCCGGGAGCGAGTCATGGATGTTGTACGTTGTAGCCGGCCCGGACCTTCCCCACCGGCTGCCCGATTTGTGGAAAATGCAGCAGCTACGGGGTTTTTTCCGGAGCCCCGGCGCGTTCTTCAGGTGGGCGTATATTGCGGAAGAAGGCGTAGTAGAGCACGGCGTTGACGGCCTGCAGGCCCGCGGCGAGCTCGAGCGGCAAGCCCACCCAGACGCTCTGCATCAGCGAGCCGGCGATGGTCGGTCCGGGGCTCGACAGCACCTGTAGCGGCAGGTTGCTGAAGCCCGCGGCGGTGCTGCGATCGCGTTCGGGGATCACTCCCATCAGGAACGACTGGCGGATCGGGTTGGACAGCGTGTTCACGCCGGTTCGCATCAGGAAGAACGCGCTCGCGAGCCAGAAGGTCGGCATCAGGGCCATGGTCGCGAGCAACGCGAGCCCGGCGAAGCGCGCTGCGACGATCGCGCGCACCGAGCCGAAGCGTCGCGCCAGCCGCCCCGAGAGCAGGTTCGAGGGAGCCGCGCCCAGGTTCGCCAGCAGGAACAGACCGCCGAGCTCCGTGGAGGTTGCGCCGAAGCGGACGTGGAACCAGTAGACCAGCACTGGCCCGAGGAAGCCGACGGCCAGCCCGTTGGTGCCGTTCGTGATCAAAAAGCGCAACAGCACCGGGCGCGTTGCCGGCTCGAGCGCGAACGCTCTGCGGGGCGGCGGGCGCGGCTTTTCCGTGACGGGGAGCACGACTGCGACCATCGCGAGGCCGATCAGCACGGTCAGGCCGAACAGCAGCCGATCGCCGACGAGCGGATCCACGCCGGCCCAGCTCTGCAGTAGCCCCGGGGACATCGCGATGAGCGAGCCGGCTGCGCCGCTCAGCGTGCCGATGAGCGCCAGCGCGCCGAAGACGCGCGTGCGGTTCTCGTCGCCGGCGTGCTCGGCGATGAGCGGCTGCTCGGCAGGGTAGTACGGGCCGAACGCGCCGCCCGAACCGGCGCCGCCCCCGCGCCCGATGCTGCCCGCAGCGGCCGCGGCGAGCAGCACGTACAGGTTCGTGCCGAGCGCGAAGCCGAGCCCGCCGAGCGCGGTGAGCAGGCCGAGCATCACGAGCAGGCGCTTGCGCCCGAAGCGGTCGGCGAGCACGCCGACCGCGAGCGTTAGCAGCATGCCGCCCACGGCGCCTGCGGTGAACACGAGGCCGACCTGGACCGCGGAGTAGTGCAGCCGCGCCAGGTACAGGGGCGCGATGACGCCGAGATAGCCGAGCGTCAGGCTCCTGAGCGCGCGGCCGGCGAGCAGCAGCCGGAGCTGGCGGTTCATCGCCCGACCCGCGCCTGGCGCAGGATTTCGCCGAGCCGGGGGCGCGAGCCGGTCAGAAGCAGTCCCACGCGGAACAGCCGGGCGCCGATCGCGATGGCGGCGACGATCGACACCAGCATCACCGCGAGCGAGCCGGCCAGCTGCCAGCCGGGCATGCCGCCGGGATCGATGCTGAGGCGCGTCACGATGGTGATCGGCGCCGTGAACGGGATCCAGCTGAGCACGCGGGCCAGCGTACCGTGCGGGTCGGATAGCAGCACCGTCATCAGCATCACGGGAACCATCGCCGGCAGCGCCAACAGCATGCCGAACTGCTGGCTTTCGCGCGCGTTGCTGCCGAAGGAACCGGTCGCGAGCATCAGGCTGCCAATGAACAGATAACCGAGCAGGAACAGCGGGCCGGCCGCGGCGATCGCAGTCCAGGGCAGGGCCGATGCGGCGCCGCCGAGCTCGACGGGCGCGGACAGCGCGCCGCCCGCAAGCATGGTCGACCACACGCCGACCTGCAGGAGCCCCGCGGCGCCGAGGCCGATCAGCTTGCCGGCCATGATCTCGTCGGCGCTGGCGGACGCGAGCAGCACCTCGACGACCTTGTTCTCCTTCTCTACCGCCACGCCCTGCACCAGATACGAGGACGTGCTGACGAGCGACATCATCAGGAGCAGCGCCAGGATCAGCGGGACCAGCAGGCGCGCGGACATCTCGCTGTCGTTCGCGGCCTGCCGCTCCACGCCCGTCGTGCTGGGCAGCGTGCGGCGCTCGGCGCGTACCGGATCGAGCGCGCGCGACAGCAGCGGACCCTTGACCTGGCCGGTCAGGAGCTGGCGCCTGGCCAGCGCCCCGAGTGCGCGCTCGGTGGAGGCGCGGCCGATGCCGTCCAGCGGTCCGTCCTCTGCGCGCACGGCCTTGACCTTGCCGCTTTCGAGCCAGTCCGGCTCGAACACGAAGTAGCCGCGCAGCTTTCCGGCGCGGAGCTTGTCGCGCGCAGCGCTGCCGGAGGCAAACGGCACGAACACGACCTGGCCCTGCTCCAGCGCGCCGGTAGCCGCGAGCCCGGCTCGATGGAGCAGCTTCGCGGTGCGGCTGCTGGGTGCCTGCTGGCGGGCGGGCTGGTCGAGGTGCAGCGCGCCGCTCTGGTCCACGATGCCGAACAGCGCGGGCGTTTCGGCGTGGCTCTGCATGGCCTGGCCCTGCAGCGCGCCGACGCCGCCGAACAAGAGCGTGAAGAACAGCGGCATCACGAAGGTGAACACCAGATAGGGCACGCGCCGCACCACCGACGACAGCTCCCAGCTGGCGATGATGCGGACCTTGGCCGGGCGGATCACGCGGCGTGCTCCTGGCCGTCGGCTTCGGCCACCACGCGCACGAAGATCTCCTCCATGCTGGCGACCACGGGCTCGAAGCTCTCGACGCGCATTCCGCCGCGTACCAGCTCGGCCAGGAGCTCGGCCGGTGCGCGCCCATCCTCGATGCGGACGAGCCAGCTGCCGTCGGTTTCGCGGCAGCGGGTGACGCCGTCGAGTGCGGGCAGCTCGTCGGGCGAGACCACGCGGAGCTCGGGCTGCGAGTGGCGCCGCCGCACGTCGTCGACGGTGCCGTATACGAGCAGCCGCCCGTTGTGGATCAGTGCGACGCGGTCGCACAGCCCCTCCACCTCGTTCATCTGGTGCGTCGAGAGGATCGTGGTGCGTCCCGCGGCGCGCCGCTCGCGGATGAGCTCGCGCACGAGCCTGAGGCTCACCGGATCGAGCCCCGAGAATGGCTCGTCCAGGATGCAGAGCTCCGGCTCGCACAAGAGCGCCGAGGCGAGCTGCACCTTCTGGCTCATGCCCTTGCTCAGCCGCTCCACGCGCCAAGCGGCGGTGTGGGCGAGGTCGAGCCGCGCGAGCCAGCGATCCGAGCGTTCTTTCGCTTCTCGCCGCGACAGGCCCTTGAGCATGCCGAAGAAGACGAGCACCTCCGACACCGTCTGCTTCTTGTACAGGCCGCGCTCTTCCGGCAGGTAGCCGAGGGTGTCGAGCACCTGCCAGGTGATCGGCCTGCCCTCCAGCAGCACGCGTCCGGAGTCGGCGCGGATGATGTCCATCACGATGCGGATCAGCGTGCTCTTGCCCGCGCCGTTTGGTCCAAGCAGCCCCAGCACCTCGCCTGCGCCGACTTCGAGGTCGATGCCCGACAGCGCTGGCGTGTCGCCGTAGCGCTTGTGGACTCCCTCGATGACCAGCGCCATCTCAGTTCGGTGCTTCGTCGAACAGGATATCGATGTAGCCCGGAGGCGGTAGCTTGTCCTCGATCTCCGCGACCACGCGGCGGCTGATGTCCGCGAAGTCGAGGTCGCCCGGATCGGTGCCGAGCGTCAGCGTGAGGTGTGGTTCCAGATCGCGCTCGGCGTTGAAGGTGCGCTCGAGGCGGTAGCCCTTGATGCCGTCGATGCCGGCCACGCAGCGCTCGATCGCCTGCACCAGCTCCTCAGGCGGCGGGTCGCCCTCGGCGACCAGCGTCTCCTCGAACTCCTGCGGCGGGATCTCCTGCACGTAGCCGACCAGCGGCACTGCCTTGCCCTGTGCGATGCTCGCGGCCTCGTCCCGGCGCAGCACCAGCTCCGAGCCCGACATGGCGTTGAAGACCAGGCCGAACACGGTCTCCTCGTCGATCACCGACAGCGTCATGTCGAAGACGATCGGGGCGGGCAGCGCGCAGTATTCGAGCGGACCGCCGTCGGTGGTCCAGCCGAGCTCTTCGCCAACGGGCTCCAGCAGATCGGCGCGCGAGAAGACCGCGCAGTACGGTCGCTCGTCCTCGTCGACCAGCAGGTGCGGCGAAAGCTCCAGATCGCCGCCGATCTCCATGCGTTCCCCGTAGTCGGTGTCGGGGATGGAGCGTGCGAGCGGTACGTACAGCTCGCCGTCTTCCAGTGCGTCGATCAGCACCTGTACGTCGCGGCGCAGGCCGCGCCGTGCTGTCTCGATCGCGTTCGTGATGTCGCCGGCCTGGCTCCGGCCGTTGGATCCCGTGGTGTCCACGCGCGGTCCGTATCACGGCTCCCGCCTCGACGCACGCACGCGCGCTCTGCCAAGCTCGCCGGCCATGAGCACCGACGCGCGACGCAGCTTCTATCCCGAGATCGAGCCCTACAACAGCGGCCGGCTGCAGGTCTCGGAGCTGCACTCGATCTACTACGAGGAGTCGGGCAACCCCGAGGGCAAGCCCGCCGTCTTCCTGCACGGCGGACCCGGCGGCGGGACCGACCCCAAGCAGCGCCGCTTCTGGGACCCGGCGCGCTACCGCATCGTGCTCTACGACCAGCGTGGCTGCGGAAAGAGCACCCCGCACGCCTCGCTGGAGGAGAACAGCACCTGGCACCTCGTCGCCGACATCGAGAAGCTCCGCGAACACTTCGGCATCGATCGCTGGCAGGTCTTCGGCGGCTCGTGGGGCAGCACGCTCGCTCTGGCCTACGCCGAGAAGCACCCCGATCGCGTCACCGAGCTGGTGCTGCGTGGCATCTTCATGCTGCGCCGCTGGGAGCTCGAATGGTTCTACCAGGCGGGTGCGCACCTGCTCTTCCCCGACGCCTGGGAGAAGTACCTCGCGGTGATCCCGGAAGCGGAACGGGGCGATCTGATCTCCGCGTACCACAAGCGGCTGACCAGTCCCGATGAGCGCGTGCGGCAGCAGGCGGCCAAGGCGTGGAGTGTGTGGGAAGCGAGCACGAGCTTCCTCCTGCAGGACCCGGCGTACATCGAGCACGCTGCGGGCGACGAGTTCGCGCTCGCCTTCGCGCGCATCGAGAGCCACTACTTTGTCAACGGTGGCTTTTTCGAGAGCGAGACGCAGCTCATCGATGAGGTGAGCCGCATCCGCCACATTCCCGGCGTGATCGTGCAGGGGCGCTACGACGTCGTCTGCCCCGCCCAGACGGCCTGGGATCTACATCGCGCCTGGCCCGAAGCGGACCTTCGCATCGTGCGTGACGCAGGCCACTCCGCCTACGAACCCGGCAACGTGCACGAGCTGGTGAGCGCTACGGACAGGTTTGCGGGGCGGTAGGACCGCCGCTTGTGTCAGACTACGCGCTGATTTGACTGCTTCGACCCGCACAGCACTGGGCCTTGCGCTCGGCGTCGCGCTTGCCGCGTCCGGCTGCCACGACAAGAGCAAGCACTCCACGCCGCCGCTCACCGACATGGTCCAGGCGTTGCACGCGAAGCGCCCGCCCGGTGTCTGGCCCGGCTACGGCCACGACCCCGGACGCACCGGCGCGACGCGGGACGGCTGCAAGGGGCCGCTGAAGCTCTTGTGGCGCTTTTCGCCGCCGTCGGCCGCCACCGTGACGCACGCGATCGCGACGAAGGATGCCGTCTACGTCTCGGGGCAGGCCGGCGACTCGCCCGCGGTCTACCGCGTCAGCCTCTCGGGCAAGCTCGATTGGAGTTTCGATAGCCATGCCGATGTGACCCGCGGGCGCTGGCCCGATGCGGCGCTCGGGCACGTGATTTTGAACGACGACGGTTTCTTCTGGCTCGTGCCGGGTTCCGGAAAACGCTTCGGTCCGCAGCGGCTGGATACGTGGGGACAAACGCTCGGCGACGGCAAGCGACTCTACGTGGTCAACGAGCTGCACCTCGACGGCCCTGGTGTCTACGTCGGGGCGTTCGACCGATCCGTCAAGCCGCTGTGGAAGGCGAACACGTACATCAAGAAGCGCGGTCGGCTCGACGTGCTCGGCGCGATCGCGCTCGACGACGGAACGCTGTACCAGGCAGCGCTCTTCAAGGGTGCGGCGCTGTCCGGCTTGTACGCGCTGGACCCCGGAAGCGGCGCGCAGCGTTGGGCGCAGCGTGTCTACCCGGACAGCGCTATCAGCGCACAGCATGGTCGTATCTACCTGGTGGAAATGGACGCGCAGAGCAAACGGGCCCTTTTCTCGCGCAAGGGCAGCGACGGCACCGCGCTGTGGTCCGTGCCGGTCGACGACACCGATCACCAGGCGCCGGTCATCGCCGAGGACAAGGTTGTCACGTTCGGGCCGGAGAGCGGCATCGTCGCGCGCGCTGCGAAGACGGGAAAGTCCCTGTGGAAGGTCGGGCTCATCGTGCCGGGCAAGGATCGCCCCGCTTATTCCACGGCGCTCGCAGCCGCGCTCGGCAGCCGCACACTCGTGGCCGCGTCGGGGCCCGAGCTTGCCGTGCTGTCGCTCGAAACGGGGCACGTCCAGTGGAAGGGTCACGTGGATTCGCTCCTGGGCGATCTGCACAGCCCTATCATCGCGGGCGGGCGCGTGTACGTTGTCTCGCACGGCAAGCTGCTGGCGCTCTCGTGCAAGGCGCCGTGACTAGCGCCCGCGCAGGCGGTGCTGCTCGGCCACCATGCGATCGCGCACGGCGTCGTGCAGACGCCGGTGATCGAAGTCGAACTCGGCCGGGTCCATGGGGTCGAGGATGCGCACCAGCACCTGCTGGGGATTGATGCGGAAGCTGTGCTTCGGCAGGACGTGGTTCGTCCCCTCCAGCACCAGCGGCACTACCGGCACCTTGTTGCGGGCCGCGATCAGGAACGCCCCGCGATAGAACTTCTTGATCTCGCCGTCGGGTGAGCGTGTCCCTTCCGGAAAAACGAACAAGCTGTGCCCCTGGCTGAGCTTCTCGTGGCACATGCGCACCATGCGCATGATGCTCGGCAGGTAGCCGCGCTTGAGTGGGATGTAGCCGTTCAGCGCCATGTTCCAGCCCAGGAACGGGGCGTAGAAGTTCTCGATCTTGCTCACCCAGAGAAAGTCGAGCTTCGTCGCGAACACCGCCAGGATGTCGACCATCGACTGGTGGTTCGACACGAACACGTACGGCCCTGCGCCGAGCCGCTCGCGCCCCTCCACGCGCACGCCGGCCAGTGGCGCCCACGCCAGATAGTGGCCGCCCCACCAGCTGGTGTAGCGATGCAGGAGCTTGCGCTTCTTGTCGAAGGGCGCGGTCACCACGAAGATGCCGAGCGCCGGGAAGAACAGCAGCGCGCAGGTCGTCAGCAGGTACGGCCAGTACAGGGTGCTGTAGATGCTTGTCAGCGCTGCACTGCGCCGTGGCCCAGGACGCTTTGGCGCTGCCGCCTTCGCGGTTCGCGCTTCCTCGACGGATGCCCCGCTGCTCGCCATCCCCACCAAGTATGACGCACCCGTTTGCGGGCGCGTCAATGCCGCTCCCTGGCGCAGCGCGGCATCGCGCGGGTCCGCCTATTTTCCTGGGGGTCCTGGCAGCCGCTGCGCGTCGAGGAGCCGGCCCGACACGTACCCTCTGCCCCTCCCTGGCGGCGGCCGGCGCTCAGTACATGTTGAAATTCGAGCCGCGCGCGTAGCCCTTGCCGTAGCCCTTCTCGAAACCGGACTGGTACAGATCCTTCACCTGGCGGATCTCGGCGTCGACCTCGGCGCTCGTGATGGCCTGGGCGAGCTCGGTGCGCTTGCGCTGCTCGTCGGCGACGAGCGCGACCAGCACCGGCAGCTCGCCGCGGTCGAACCACGTGCCGTGCGTCGCGCAGACGTCCAGGCGAAGGCGGGCATTCGGGAAGTCGTGATGCTTCATGGGCTCGGTGCAGACCGGGCAGGAAAGGGTCGCTTCGACGGACACGGGGCGCTTCGCATTGTGCGCGGCCAGGTCCGCCAGGCGAACGGCCTCCTCGCTGGGCTCTGCGACCAGGCGGCGCGAGGACGGGTCGTCCATCCACACGCCGCCGCACGCGCCGCAGCCCTGTAGGAGCAGCTCGTTCGCCTGCGCGGGGAACATGCCCTCTGTCTTGCAGCGCGGACACACCACAAGGTGTTGCGCGGCATGGAGCTCTGCCTCCCGCAGCACGTCCGGCAGTCCGCGGGCCAGCGCCAACCGCGCCGCCCCTGCCCGGTCGAGCTTTCCGTCGGAGTACTGGGCCACGCGATCGAGCGCGCGCGCTGTCTCCCCATCGAGCTCCAGCTCCACGAGCTCGAGCCGTTCGCGGTACGTCATGCCCTTCATCGTGCCCCTGTTCCGGAGCGCATGGAAGGGGAGTGTGCGCTTCGAAGTCAGCGCTGGACTTCTGCGCGCACTCGCGGATGCGCGGGCAACGCTGCAATGGCCTTCGCGAAGCGCGTTGCGACGTCGCACGACGGAACGTCGAGCTCGACCTCTTCGCCGGCGAACACACAGCGATCGACATGCGCCATCGCCTCGCGGAGCGATACGCCGAGGTGCTCGCTGACGAGCCTGATGACCGCGACGGTGCCGACGCTGATGGGGCCGCAGAGCTCGGGCTCGATGGAGAGGCGCAGGGTCGTCACGGAGGCGGACATAGCAGGCCCGCCCGGCGACCGCATCAGCCGCAGGTCCGCCCCAGCGAATTCGTGGACGTGCAGTCTATCGGTGAGGCGGTGAACGGATTGCGGTTCGGCGTCGTGTCGAGAGACGGGCCGACGCACTCGTCACCGCTGATGACGGGATCGGCACCGGAGCCGCCGCTCGGGTCGCTGTCGTAGAGCAGGAACGTGACGTTGCCCTTGCCGTCGCTGGCGACGCCGAACACGACCTGGGAGTCCGTACCCTGACGGTCGTAGCGGGCGATGAACGGTTTGCCGCCGTTGAAAGCGTTCGCGACGCAGTCGTCGACGGGCTTTGCATCGCCGCCGAGGGCCGCATGGCCGCAGTCCATCGCGCCGCTTCCGGCCCGCGTGCGCAGGTCGGCGGCAAGGTCGCAGGTTGACTTTGAAGAGCACGCAGCGGCGACGGCGCCGCACAGCAAGACGAGCCACCAAGACGACATCGAGCCTCCCAACGGCCTTGCGCTGCAAGGTCCGGGAAAAGTCTAGCAGATAGCAGAGCGCAGGCCGCCGTATCAGGCGCACGGTGTCGCCCCTGCGCGCCTTGCCTTCCAGGTGCCGGCAGATTCCGTAGAGTAGAAGGCAGGATGTCGACGCGGATTGCCTTTGCTCCGGGTGTAGCGAAAAGATCCTGTTCGCTGCTGGCGGTTTCCGCGCTCGGACTTGTCGTGGCAATGGGCTGCGGCTCAACCTGCGTGAACGACGCGACGAACGGACTGAACAGCCAGGGTGTGTGCCGCTCCGCGTGGAACGGATTCGTCACGTGCGTCGGCCAGGTGGGCTCGGCGGGCGCCACGTGCAACAGCGGCGGCGCGCATACCGTCCAGGGCGAGTGCAGCGGGCTGGCTCCGTTCCTGATCCTTTGCCCGAGCCCCTGACGTAGCTCGGCTCTGGCGCGCGCCGGCTACGCGCTTTCCAGTCGGAGCTTGCGGCTCACCTCGAGCTCGAAGAGGCCGCGGCCGGTGCGGCGCATGGCGACGTGCGGGCAGCGCTCTTCAAGGCGCCGACGCAGCATGATGAGCCGCGTCTCGAGGTTGTCGTGCAGCGGCGGTAGCCCGAGCCTCGGGTCGAGGCGGAGCTCGCGGTTGGAGAAGCTCCGGCGCTCGTCGTCCTCGTGCGCGCGGAGCAGCAGCCACAGGATGCGGCCGGCGACGCCCTTGATGAGGTACTCGTTGTCGACGAAGACGCTGTCGTCCTCCGCGTAGTGGCGGATGCACAGATCCGGGCCTTCGCCGGTTCTTCCCTTCGAGGCGGTCTCGCCGCGCTCGTCGCTCGCCGCAAGCTCGGCAAAGCGCGCCATGGAGCTTGCCAGCTGGTGGGCGATCACGCTGGTGAGCTCCCGGTCGACGCGGCCGAACGCGGCCGGCTTCGAGCTCTGCAGAACCAGCACACCGAGCAGTCGCCCCTCGGCGAGCAGCGGATGCACGAGCTGGCTCTCGGTCCGGCGCAGGCCGGGCAGGACAATCGCATGCGGTGGTGACCCATCGTCGCGTCCCTGGCTCCGCACCGTCTCGGCGAGGATGCGCTCCCGGCTCATGTTCGCTACGCATACGGGGACGCGCCGCTCGGCCGCCATGCCGATCAGCCCGTCGCCGATCCTGAGCTCGGCGCCGACGCCCGAGGGCGAGTAGCCTCGGCTCGCGATGGAGAAGAGTATCCGCTCCGCTTCGTCTGCCGCCATGACGAAGGCGTGCGGGTAGCCGAGCCCCTCGTCGAGCTCCGCGAGCGTTCGTCCGAGGAGCGTCTCGAGGTCCGGGCAGCCTGCCAGCGCGGCGCTGCAGCGGGCGAGCGCCGAGATGCAGTCGGCAGAAGGCGCAGACAGGGAGGCAGTGACGCCGTTGTCGAAGCGCCGGCACTCGGTCACGCGGTAGATGTCGGCTCCCCTGAGCTTGAACGACCCCTCCATGCCCGTTTGCGAGGCGATGGCCGCGAGACCCGCGGCCAGCTGATCGAAGGTATCGCCCTCCGTCTCGGTCCGGACGAACTGGAGGCGCAGGCGGTATTCGATGGCCGTGGCGGGGTCGATGACGAGCAGGCGTGCGCGTGGGTTCTCCTCGAGGTTCTGTTTCGTCTTGCGGAAGTACTGGAACGAGAGCGCGACGTGCTCGTCGTCCACCCGGCGGACGAGCGACAAGAAGCTGATGTTCGGGATTCCGCTCGCCGAGGCGGTGCACAGCGTGGCGGGGACGCCGCCCTCGAAGCAGCCGTCGAGAATCCGGAGCGGGACGTCGAAGATGTCGGCGTTCACAGCGCGAGCCCCGCCTTGACTCCGGGCGCCTGGCAGAAGGCGGCGTCGATGGCGGCCACCACGAGCTGGCCCTCCCCCGGAAACCATGGGGCGAAGGTGCTCGGTTCCAGGCCCACCCGCGCCGCTTCCGCCAGGAACGCATCGAAATGATTCCGCGCGCGCCGCCAATCACCAGCACCCGGCTGACGGATCGCCGCGCAGCGGCCCTTGATCTGGTAGGCGTGGTAGTCGGTGGGCATCGAGAAGGTGAAGGCCACGGCCGGAGCCCGCTCCAGGTTGTCGAGCGAGCTCTGGCCCGCGGGCAGCGGCACCAGTACCGAGAGCTCGCCGCTTTCCGTGTTCCACGCTGGACCCCAGGCGCGGCAAATCTCGGGCTCGCCCGCTTCGCTCGCGGTCCCCACCACCAGTGCTACGCCTCGCCCGAGGAGTCGAACGACGGATTCTTCGAGCGCGAGAGCCCCCGGCGGCATCGTGCCGGAGCATAGCGCGCGGGACGCGCGGGCGCCGCGGAGGCAGCGTGCGCGCCGCCGCTTAGCAAACAAATAGGAGTCGCCTAGGGAACAAGTAGCAGCGGGTCTCCGGCGCGATCCGTAGGTTGATTGCCCACCCACCCGAGGAGGAAGTCGACATGACCCAACCGCGCCACGACATGTACACCGCCGTCCACAAGGGGCTCCGCGCCCGGCTCTTCGACACCGCAGCGAAGCTCTCCGGCTGCGACTTTTCCGACGCGTTGGCCCGCGACGAGGTCCTCGCCCAGGTTCGCACCACGCTCGCGTTCCTGGACGAGCACGCCGGGCACGAGGACCGCTTCGTGCAGCCTTGGCTGGCCGACGCGAATGTCGAGCTGGGCCGGCGCCTCGCCGACGCCCACCAGCGCGTCGAGCAGGGCGGCGCGCACGTGGAGAGCCTGGTCGCTGCGATCGCGGCGGCGGATGCTGACGTGGCGATGGGCCGCGGTCCCGAGCTGTGCCACGCGTTCAACACGCTCCTGTCGCAGCACGTCGAGCACATGAACGAGGAAGAGACCCTCGCCAACGCGGCCCTGTGGCAGGCCTATTCCGACGAGAAGTTGCTGGAGGTGCATGGCGCGCTGCTCGGTTCCATCGCGCCGCCGCGCTTCACCGAGTGGATGGCGCTGATGCTACCCGCTCTCAACCACCAGGAGCGCGTCGGCATGTTCGCTGGCATGAAGCAGGACGCCCCGCCCGAGGTGTTCCAGTCGATGATGGGCCTCGGCCGCCAGGTTGTCGGCGAGCCCTGGGGCGCCGTGGAAGCCGCGCTGGCCTGAGCTAGCCGGCGGCCTGCTCGACGCGCTTGTGCAGGTAGGCGACCAGCGCTAGCGCGACTTCGATGAACTCGAGCGCGCTGTCGGTCGAGACCCGGAGCCCGGGCGCGTGCGCGACCTTGTTCCGGAGGCGGCGCAGGTCGTCGAAGATCTGGACCTTCTCCGGTTGTACAAGGTCTGATCGCGCCAGCTGCTCCTGGATCGTCTTGTAGGGAGTGGCCGTGTCCGTATCGACCGCGGAACCCCGCGCGTCGACCAGCAGCAGCGCTGCCCGTTCGACCTCGCGCCACGCGGCGAGGACCGCGGCGTTCGGCGACACAGCCAGCAGATCCACCAGTCGATCTTCCAGACCCGGAGCCGGGGTGGCCGGCGCGGTGGCCGCCGGCAGGGCGGTCGCCGCCTTGTCGTGCAGCTCGCCGATCTCGCGCCCGAACTCGACCTCGAGCTCGCCGTACTTCACGCTGCTGGTCCGTGGCAGGAGGTTGGCCAGGGGCTTCTTCAGCAGCAAAACGGACGCGATCACCGACGCCGGCCAGGCCAGCGCTTTGATGACTTCCGCTGCGAACGTCAGCCCATCCATTCCGCTCCGCTCCCTTCCTCGTCTGCCGGCCGTCCCTCTTGACGGTCGGCATCATATCCGGTCCGGCCGCGCCGGTGTCCTGGAAGGTGTCGAGCGGCGGGCGTTCCCGGCCGCGCTGCTTTCGCCGACGCGCTACGATGCGCGCCATCATGGGCGATTTCCGCATCGAGGCTCCGGTCGAATCGTTCGACGTGCGCTCGGCCGATGGCTTGACCATTCGCGCGCACAAGGCCGGCCGCGGGCCGCACCACTGGTTGATTCCGCCTGGTCTCGGTACGCCGCTGCTCTGCTGGAAGCACATCTTCGAGCATTTCGGCGACCGGATGACGATGGTGACGTGGGATCAGCGTGGCTGCTACGGCTCCGGCATGCCGAAGCGCCGCGGCGATCTGGCCTTCGATCGTCACGTGGAGGACGGCCTGGCCGTGATCGACGAGCTCGGCTGGAACGAGCCCTTCGTCACCGGCAGCTGGAGCATGGGTGTGCAGCTCGGCCTCGCGCTGTACGAGCGGATACCGAAGCGCATCCGCGCGCTCACGCTCATCAACGGCGCGTTCGAGAACGTGCTGAAGACGGCGTACGGCCCGTCGCTCACGGCGCCCCTGTTCCGCATCGCCCTCGACGGCACCGTGCTCGCGTCGCCCGTGCTCACGCCGCTCGCGCGCAAGCTGCTCCGCTCAGGGCGCATCGGCACAGTGATGGATCGCCTTGCGGTGATCACCGCCAACGCCGCCTTCGTCACCGCCGTTACCCACGAGCTCGCGAGCCTCGACATAGGCACCTACTTCGCCATCCTGCGCGAGCTCGATCGCCACTCGTGCGACCACGTCGTCGACCAGGTGCAAGTGCCGACGCTGATCACCGCCGGCACAAAGGATGTCGCGACGCCCCCCAGCGTGATGCAGCGCCTGCACCGCCGTATCGCGAAGAGCGACTACGTCCTCGTCGAGCGCGGCACGCACTACACGCCGCTCGAGTATCCGGACCAACTGAACGAGGCGCTGGAGCGGTTCTTCGCGCAGCGGGTGTACGGGGAGAGCTTCGCGCGGTGATCCCGCGGCATGTCACGCCGGACCCTGGCACGTTCGTATCGCTGCACGACACCGGCGCGCACGTCGGCGGCGTCGGCGCGCGGTGGGCTGCCTACGCGGGCTTCTTGATGTAGAGCTTCACGTTCCGATCGGAGAGCTGGCCGGTGCCGTCGGTGCCCCAGCCCGACACGTAGTCCAGGATCGCCAGCTTCCGCCCTTGCTCCGAAACCGCGTCGCCTTCGGTTGAAAACTCCAGCCCGACCAGCTGGGCCGACAGGTAGCCGTTGTCCTCGTCGTTTATCTCGATGACGCGCATCTGGTTCGGGAATTCGACCAGCGAGGAGGTCTGCACCTCCCAGAACCCCTGCGTCGGGTCGGGGCCGATCCAGCTGACAATGTTGCGGTGGGTGTGCCCGGTGATCGCGAAGACGATGTTGGTGTACGACAGAAACAGCGCTTGCACGTCCGTCAGCGCCATTGCGTCGGCCTTGTCCGCGGCGGTGCCGCTGGAGCCATCGCCGATCGAACCCAGCGGATGATGCGACACCAGGACGACCCACTTGCCGTCGGCCTTGGCCTTGTCGAGGGCGGGCTTCAGGTACGCGTTCACGTCGCTCTTGCGGACGATGCCGTCGGCTCCGCCCCCTTCGCAGGCGGTGTCGTACGCGATGAAGCGGAGGTTCGTGCCGTCGATGTCCATCACGTAGTCGGACTTGCCCTTGAGCTGCGTGTTGTGAAGCCCGTGGGAGTCGGCGTCGGCGGCGACGAGAGCGAGCATCTCGTCGCGTTTCAGCGGCTGACGTTCGGGATCGGGGACGACCGTGCCCTTGACGACCACGCCACCGGGCTCCGACCAGTCCGTCGTGCCGCCCTTCGAGTCGTCGCCCATGGCGTTCTGGACCGCCTGGTCGGTGATGGCGCTGATGCCCATGACGAGCGTGTCGTGGTTGCCCGTGGAAAACAGCCACGGCATGGCGAGGCCGTTCGGGACGAACGGATCCTTCGGGTCGTTGCCTGGACCGCGCACCGGATCGTTCGCCTTGCCCGAGTCGCAGGTCACGGTCCCCGTGCCCGATAGAACGCCGAGCGCCCACGTCATCTCGTTCTTCTGCGCCGAGTCCGTCAGGTCGCCGCCGACCAGCGCGAAGTCCACGGGATCGGCTGCGTGCAGCGCGTTGATCGAACGCACCGCGGCGTTCAGGATCCACCCCATGTAGGCCTGCTGAGGCCGCGCGGAACCATCGAACGGAGGCCCGCCGTCGAACGATTCGAGTCGCGCCGGCGACTCGTCGTCGGCGACATGGATGTCGGTGAGGTGGACGAAGCGCACCAGCCGAGCGGCGTTCTTGCCCGAAGCCAGCGCTGCCGAGCCGTCCGGCATGCGCGCCACGACAGGCTCGCCGGCGCCGAAGCTGTACTCGCCGAAGCCGTCGGCGAGCATCGACTTCCGATCGGCAGGCACGAGCGGGCTGCGAGCGTCGAGGGCGGACGCTCGCACCTTGGTGGGCACGATCGTGCGGTCGGTTGTCAGCTTGACGCTGCCCAGCGGCGGCAGCGACGTCGGAGTGCGTTTCGCGGCGGCTGCGTCCTTGGAAGAGCAGCCGAGCACCACCGCGCCCCCCGCCGCGCCCAGCCATATGGTGAAGGTTCGTCGACCGATCAGGGGCAAATGGGCCATAGGAGGCAATCATATGACAGATTGGCGCGGTCGTGATGACGTGAATCGCGGCGTCGCCGGCGCGGTCTGGCCGAGCCAGCGCTGGCCGACATCCTCGGCACAACGGCGCGGGAGTTCTTCGGGATCGGGTAGGGCAGCGACGCTCGTACGGGCGCGTCCGCGACACTGGGATCCCATCGATATCACCTGGTCGTGATCCCCGGCACGGCACTTGCGAAGCGCATCGACGTTGCATGCGAAGAGTCGTTTCCCGCGAGAGCGCGAGCACATCCGCGGCACAGCTGTGCCATGCTCGGGCGGATCGATCAGGCCCGGACGGGGAGCTTGACGGATATCAATATTCCGTACTGGTGGTGCGGAGACTGGGAGGAACCATGCGAGTCGTTCTTGTTGGCGCAGACATGGAGGAGAACCTGGGCCTTTGCATGATCTCCGCGGCCGCGGCGGGAGCGCGCCATGACGTGCGCGTCGTCGGATTCAACGAGCGGGGAGAGATCGACGCCCTCGTGCAGAAGCTGCTGTCGCTCAAGCCGGCGGTCGTCGGTCTGGGTATCCAGTTCCAGCACCGGGCACACGAGTTCCTGAGCCTCTCGCGCCGGCTGCGCGCGGCGGGATTCAGCGGCCACATCACTGCGGGCGGCCAGTGGCCGACCATGGCCTGGCGCGAGGCGCTCGGCCCGAATACGGGTCTCGACTCGGTTGTGCTGCACGAAGGCGAGCAGACGATCGTGGAGCTGCTGGAAGCGCTCGGCGCCCGGACGGATCTCGAAGGCGTCGCCGGACTCGCGCTTAGAGGCGCGAACGGACAGCCGATGCAGACGGCGCCGCGTTCGCTCGAAAATGATCTCGATTCGCTGCCCTTTGCGCGGCGCTACCGCCGCCACACCTCGCACGTTGGTGTGCCGTTCATTCCCATGAGCGGCAGCCGCGGTTGCTGGGGAGCGTGTTCCTTCTGCGCCATCACCACGGCCTCGCGCGATGCCAAGGCACGCGGCGCAGAGGGCGCGAAGTTCCGGCGCCGCTCGCCAGAGAACGTGGCCGCCGAGATGGCCGGGCTCTGGCACGCGGCCGGCCGCAAATCTGCTGTGTTCTGCTTCCACGACGACAATTTCCTGATGCCCCGCCCGGAAGACACGCTCAGCCGGGTGACGGAGATGCGTCGGCATCTGGACGAGTTCGGAGTCGGCAAGGCCGCGCTCGTCGGCAAGTGCCGGCCCGACACCGTGACTCCGGAGCTCGCGCGCGAGCTCGCCAAGCTCGGCGTGGTGCGGCTCTACGTCGGCGTGGAGAACGCGTCGCAGGCCTCGGCCGATCACCTGAACCGCAAGACGCAGACGCAGACGGTGGGCCAGGCGCTCGCAGCGATGCGCGAGGCGGGTATCTTCACTTGCTATAACCTCCTGATCTTCGAGCCCGACGCCACGCTCGACGACGTGCGCCGGAACATCGAGTTCATCAAGAACCACCCCGAGCACCCGGTGAATTTCTGTCGCGTCGAGCCGTACCACGGCACGCCGCTGCACCAATTGCTGGAATCGCGCGGGATCCTGACGGGAAGCCACCTCGGTTGGGACTACCGCATCGCCGACGACCGCACCGAGCTCATGTATCGCATCTGCTCGGCAGCCTTCCGCGAGCGGAACTTCGCTGCCTGGGGCGTGGCCAACCGCTACATGGGACTCGGCTACTCCGCCAAGCTGCTGGAGTATTTCTACGACGACCAGCGGCTTGCAGTTGCGGCGCTGTCGCGCCGAGCGGCGGACCTCACGCGTGAAATCGCGCTCGAGAACGCCGAGCTGCTCGGGCGCGCGCTCGAGATCGCCGAGACCGCCGACCTCGCCGACGAGGACCTGATCCTCAAGAAGACGGCGCTTCTGGGGCTCGAGATCTCCGCGCTCGATCGCGTGCGCCACGCGCAGATCGACGACCTCAACGAGGACATGCGGGCGCTGGCGCGGCGCGCGGGCGCGCGCAAGGGCGGCGGCGCTCCCACGCGGCGGCTGCGTCAGGCGCTGCAGGGCGTCGCGATGCTCGGCGCGGTCAGCGTGGGCACCGTGGGCTGCGGAGGCTCGACCAGCACGAATCACCCCAGCGTCGACGCTGCCCACGACGTGAAGGAAGAGCCGACTGTGTACGACGCGCTGCCGTACGACGGCGGCAAGGACGTGTCGGAAGACGCGACGGTGTACGACGCGCTGCCCTACGACGCGGGCACCGACGCATCCGACGCATCCGACGCGGCGCCGGACACGACGGTCGTCGACCAGGCGCCGCCGGACGGCGGTTTCGACGGCGGCTCGGCCAGGACCGATCCGCCTGCCGCCGACCACTGGCGCGACACCTCGCCGCGCCGTGCACTGCGCACGCGCGATCTGCCGCTCTACGCTCCGCCCACGTTCAGCCTCGCATCGGAGCGCGCCGGAGATCGCGTGCGGGTGCGCATGGAGGGCGGCCCCGAGAATGTCACCACGCGCTGGGAAGCGTCGGGACAGGTCATCGGAGAAGGGCGCGAGGTCGAGTGGGTGCCCGACTCCGAAGACGACCAGATCCGCCTCGCCGTCCGCGCGAAGGGCGGCATCGCGGTCGTCTCGCTCCGCGTCTCGGAAGTCGAGAGCTGAGCGCGCGGTAGCTCGAAGCCCCGGGCAACGCCGCGGGCAATGTGGGACAGGACGTTGCATCCCGTCGCCTTGGACAACGGAGCGTTTCGAGTCCCGGAAGTTCGCGTCAAGAAGCGGTCCATTGCCGAGTAGCAAGCGCCGCCGCGAATTGACGTGCCCGCCTTCTGCGTGCAGAGTGCAAGGCTCTGCGCGGCAGGTGCGGAACGCACCGACAAGCTGGGGGACAGTGGAACCCACAAACATTGACCAGATCCCCCTCGGCAGGTCCGGCAGGTCCCATACCGGAGGCGCCTCCTGCGCACGCCAACTCCGCGACGCCGGCAATTGATCGACCTTCGGGCAGCTACGCGAGGCATCTGGCGGCTCCGCTGACGCTCGACCAGCTGCATGTGTTCGTTGCGATCATGGAGGAGGGTTCCTTCGGGCGCGCCGCCGCCCGACTGCGCAAAGCCCCCTCGGCGGTCAGCTACGCGGTCGGCATGATCGAGAGAGCTCTGGGCGTCCGGCTCTTCGATCGGTCCGGCCCGAAAGCCGTGCCGACCGCAGTGGCGCGCTCCATGTTCGATGCGGCGCGAGATGTCGTTGGCAGCGAGACGCGCCTGCGGGAGCTCGTGTCCTCGTACAGTGGGCAACAGCAGCCCGTCGTCCGGACGGCCATCGACCCACGCTTCTCCCCGGTAGCGGTGGCGCAAGCGATTGTGGACCTGCGCCGGCATCACCCCGGTGTTGTGGTGCGCTGGCGGGCGCGCCCCGCCGACGAGGTTATTTCGCTCGTTCTCGGCGGCGCGGTCGATATCGGCATTGTCGGACGGGAGCCCATGCAGCCCGAGCTCGAGGCGGCGCGACTACCGCGCCGCCGGCTGGTTGCGGTGGCCTCGCAAGACCATCCCCTCGCCCGTTCCTCGACCCGCGTATCGGCGCGCCAACTGCGACGGTACGACGAGATCGAGTTGGCAAGCCAGACCACGTCCGCACCGGGCGCGCTGTCCGCCTGCTCCCTCGAGGCAGTCAAGGCATTGGTCCTTGCCGGGTTGGGGTGGGCCTACGTACCTCCGGAATCCGTGACGTCCGATGTCGACGGCGCTTCCGGCCTCACGACCCTCCCTGCGCCGGAAGTGCTCGTACCGTTTTTCGCCATCCACGCCCGTGAGCGTGCACCCGGTGCGGCTGCTTGCTGTCTGATCCGGTCGTTCGCCAACGCTGCACGCGACGACGACTGACAGGTTGCGCCGGACGATCGATGTGCGCGTTCGAAGCCGCGCAATGACCTGCACCACCATCGAAATTCTCGATGACTGCGTTCGAAATTGCCTACTGGCATTGACTGCGCTCAAGAAGCTAATTTCGTAATCCCACCTTGTCCGTCGTTACGCCGAGTGCGTCCCGCGGCGGTCAAACACACAGCCTGTCCCAAGCCTGTCCCCGTGGCCACGCCGCGGGGGCCAGCAGCTTGAACACGAGGAGTACATGAAATCTCGCAGAAACCGTTCGATCCTTGGCACGCGTAGCCTCGGCATTTCCGTCCTGCTGACCGTTGGTCTGGCGATGCCGCTGGGATGCGGCGGTGGCAGCTCGAGCACGAGCACGCAGGGGTCCAACGGGGGGGCAGCCGGCTCTGGAGCCGATGCGGGAGGCTCCGGTGGCTTCGCTGGTGGCTCCGGTGGCTCCGGTGGCTCTTCTGGCAGCTCCGGTGCGGGAGGCTCCGCTGCGGGAGGCTCCGCGGGCGCCACCGACGCCGGACCAGACAGCTCTGCTTCCGACGCGGGCACCGACGCGTCGTGCCAACCCACCAACGGCGGCGTCGAGATCTGCGACGGCATCGACAACGACTGCAACGGCAAGACCGACGACAACGTCGCCGTGGGCGACGGCGGCCTGCACACCGGTGACCCCTGCACTGGCTGCAGTGCGGTCTGGGCGTGTCCGGCGTTCGGCAGCACACCGGTCTGCCAGGCCGAGGCCGGAGCCAGCACCGAGATCTGCGACGGAATCGACAACGACTGCAACGGGAAGATCGACGACGGTATCGCCCCGCAGGCGTGCGATGTCCCGAACAAGCCCGGTCTCACGTACCAGTCGACCGAGGCGGCGAGTATCTGCAAGCAGGGAACGCAGACGTGCAGTGGCGGCGCGTGGGGTACCTGCACGGGCTACGTAGGCCCGAAGACAGAGACGTGCGACGGAAAGGACGACGACTGCAACGGAGTGGTCGACGACTATTCGCCCGCCAGTGCGCCGACCTGCACGCCTACCAGCCCGAGCGGCTTGTACTGCGACGCCAACGGCAACGTGGTCACGACAGTGCCGGAGGTCTGCGCGAGTGGCTCCTGGGTCTGTCCGGCTGCTGGCACGCTCCCCTTCTACTTCTATCTGGACGCGGATGGCGACGGATACCCCGAGCCCCTGCCCGGCATGGGTCTCAGAGGACCGACGCTGCACAGCTACAACCCCGGGCCGTACTGCACGACGGATACCACCTTCAGGCCGACTGTGGTGGGCGGCGCCCCCTCCGGCGCAAAGTGGATCACCAGCAACTACGACTGGAGGATCGCCTCCCAGCGCACGGCGGATCCGAAGCACCAGCTGCTCAACGGGACCAACAGCGGCTTCGACTGCTGCGACGCAGACGCCAGAGCGAAACCGGGGCAGACCACCTACTACCAGGCCAAGAAGAGCGGCGGCGACAATCCGCTGCCCTCGGCGTGCGGCACCAGCCGGACAAGTCAGTGGGACTTCAACTGCGACGGCTCCCTCCAGAGAAAGGCTCCTGACGGTTCCGGCACTGCGTGGAACCAGAACGCCACCAACTGCACCCACAAGCCTGGCTGGGACACGCTCTTTCCGCATCCGCAGGACTGCGGCCAGACCCAGGGGCACTGGCTCCACCAGTGGACAGCCTGTACGCCGACCAATTGGCTGGATGGCTACGCGCCGCAGTGCCACTAGCGCGGAAGTAGGACAGACATGAAGACGATCTGGAGTCTCCGGGCACAGGCGGCGGTGTGGATCGCCGCCTGCGCCCTGATCGGGTGCAGCAGCAAGAAGCAAACGGCCACCACGAGTTCTGCTGTGACCTGCACGCAGAGCACGAAGGACACGAAGGCGCTGGCTCTGGCCAGCGTCTGCGTCCAGGACGACGACTGCCCGTGCGGCGGCTACTGCGACCTGGGCGTGTGCGCGCATCAATGTATCGCTGACCCGGACTGCGCTTCGGGACAGCGTTGTGACCTACACGGGCGCTGCCGCGCGTCCAATGACTCCAGCAACGTTGCTCCGCCGCCGAGCGGCAACATCGGGAACGTCAACCTACCCCTGGTGACCGGCCAGCTGTCTACCGATGCGCGGCGCGTCGACTTCACCGTGCTCGGCAAGCCGATCGATCACCTGCGCGTGCAGGCCGATCCCGGGCTCTTGGTGAGTTGCAAGGGGGCGACCGGGACGTTCGCGGCGGATTGCGAGCTCGACAACATCAAGCCCGGCCCCAACACGGTGTACGCGAAGTCGGACCCGGCCAGCGCGCCCAAGGGACAGAAGCAGTTCGATCTGAAACTGATCAGCGCGGTCCAGCGCTTGGCAGTGGGCTTTTCCGCGCCGCCCGCAGCCACGCCTGCTGGACCGAAGGCCGGGGTTTTCAAAGGGACGCTGGAGATCGACGCTGCCGGATTGGAGCGGGCCGGTGCCGACCAGCCCGTGACGATTCAAGGGGACGGCGAGCACGTCACCGCCAAGGTGTTCTCGGGGTCGAGTGGCTATCTCGTCGCGGTCGACGACGCGTTGCACCTGCTCGGCGACGAGGACACCTGGGTCTTCAAGATCAGCAAGTCCGGTGCCAGCTGGCAGGCCACGGCTCCGACGCGACCGTACCTCGATGGCGCGGGGAGCAAGATCGTGGTGGCGCCGGTGTTCACGTCGGTATCGTTCGACGACGCCTTGAACGCCGGGTTCGACCTGCAGCTCGACGGCAGCCTGGGTCACGCCAACGGGTACGACCCGGGTGCGCTAGTTGGACGCTATCAACTGGCGCTGAGGCGCACCGGCGATCTCGCCCAGGGCGCTGTCGCGCCGCAGTACCCCAGTGACGCGGCGATGCCGGATGCAACAACGGCGGCGCTCGCGCCCCTACCCTGGGAAGCGGCAGCGCACGCCGCGCTGGCGACGCCGTTCGCTCCGAGCTTCAATACCGCCTTCGGGACGCTGTCCGGTGGTCCGGGTCTCTGGCAGTGCGAATCGACCGACAACCCCTACCGGAAGCTGTGCTCGTCGGCGGGTGAGAGTCCCTGCAACACGGCTTCGGTAGACGGCGGCTCCATCCCCTGCTCGACCACTTCGACCACTACGTGCGCCACGCTGCAGTCGAACTATGGCTGCACGGTCAACTCGACCCAGACCGCGTGTGACTTCGCAGCCGCGCTGTGGACCCCCCTCGACCCGGCGAAGGCGCCGTCGGAGTGCGCGCAGGGCTACCTGTGCTGGACGGCGCCGGGCACTCCAAGCGACACCGATCTGTCCCAGCTCCCCAACACGCTCTTCAACCCGAGCCTTACCTCGACGAACTACACGGTCTCGGGCGACCTGCACTGCGCGAGTGGGTCGGGGACGGCGGCGCTCGGGTATTTCGAGAACTTCGACTCGAACAAGAAGAATGCCGAGGAGACGCTCGACGCCTGCGCCGAAGACCTCGATCGCTACTTCGCCGGGCCTGCTACTCCTCCGAGCAGCACGGGCGCCGCGGAGCTCGCGTCGCTTGCCGCGGGGAGCAAGGGCTGCATCGACGGCAGCCGCTTCGAGCCTGCCCTGGCCCACGCGCTCTCGCTCGACCTCCCCGCTGGAATGGGCGTGTCGGGCGCGTCCGACGACACCGGCTCCGCGATCGGGCTGAGGCTCTTGTACCAGTTTGCGTCCGTCCAGGCGTTCGTCGCCCGCGAGGCCCTCGCGTCGGACAACCTCACCTATGTCCTCGGTGGTGGCTCGAAGCCCATCAGCAAGAACTCGCGCACACTCGACAAGTACCTGGACGCATCGCTGCAAGGCTGGAACCTGGTGCTCCACCCGCGAATCGCCTCCGCGCTGATGGGTGTTAGCCCGACGGTGCTGGCGAAACCGGACTATCGCCAGTGGGTCGCACAGCAGAAGCTACCCGGCGTGCCGCTGCCGCAACACGAGGAACCCGTCGGGTTGCCGGTCATGTTTGCCCAGGCGCTCGTCCCGCAGCTCAAGAGCGCACAGGCGTTGATCCGCCGCGCGCGCTACACCGGCGGTGGCCAGGACGCGGCCCTGAAGAGCGCCAACAAGGCGGCGCGCTACGCCGTCGCGGTCATGGCGCTGAGCGAAGCCCTGGCGGCGCGGGCAAAGCCTGTGAAGCCGGCATGGTGGACCCGGTGGACCGCCGCGGAAACCGGCGCCTACGCCGCGCTGCAGTCCGTGCTCGACGAAGCCGAGCATCTGAAGAACGGCGATAACCCTCTCGGCATCTCGGATGATGATCTGCCCCTTCACTATTTCGGCAATCCGCAGGATCCGGGCAGCCGCTTCTCCGCGATCAGCGACTTCCTGCTCGGCCACACGCTCAGCAGCAGCAGCGGCAACTCCGCGTGGGCGCCCGCAGCCGTAGCGCGCGCGCAGACGTTGCTCGACGCGGCGCAATCACAGTGGATTGCCCTGCGGACGCGCCAGCTCGGGGCCGTGCTGTCGTCGAACGACGCGGCTGCCCGCCTCGACGGCATCAAGAAGGAGTACGGCGACAAAATCATCAATCTGTGCGGCAACCAGTCGTGGAACGCGGACACGATCATCGACAACTGGACGGGCGTCGGCGAATACACGCCCAATAGCTGCTTCATCGACACCTCGAACCCGCAATGCCAGATCCTGGCCACCGACTCACAGCGGTCCGCCCAGGTCTACGACCTGGTGACGGAAGCCGACGCGGAAGTGGCGTTGTGCGTCGGCTACGAGGCACGCAAGCAGGTGGGGAGCACGGTCCAGGGGATGGTCCCGAACGCTGCGATCAACCAGGTCCTGAAGGATGGCTTGGCGGCCGTTGCGGTCAACGGAAGTGGCAACTCCAGGCTTGCGCAGGTGACGACGACCAAGGGCAAGGGCGTCAATGTGCCCATCAGCCAGCTCTACCAGATCGACTACTCGCAGGTCCCCGCCCAGATCCTGCAGCCGATCCTGGATGCCTGCCGCGCGAAGTACCCGACCGGACGCGCATCGCTTCCCACCGCGCTCGACCTGGGTGACTCACCGCTCACCACGCCGATCGACCCGAACTGCGTCCAGCCCGGCGCGCTGGGCGACGACGCCGTCGCGGTGTCCAGCGCGCAGCAGGATCTGGACATCGCCCGTCAGGATCTGGCCACGATCAAGGACAAGTTCCAGATCCAGGTCAACAAGTGCAACGACCTCATCCAGGACGACAAGGACCTCAAGCAGCTCGAGACGGCCGAGTTCGCCACGATGACCACGCTGCGCAGCGTCAAGCTCGCGATGGACATCACGTCGACCGAGCTCAAAGCCTCCGCCGAACTCTCCAAGGAATTCAGTCTGGCGACGATGCTCAGCGGCCCAGGGGAAGAAACAAGCGAGGCCCTGAAGTTTGCAGCCGGGCAGTTCGACATGGGTTCACTGATCACCCAGTTCGAGATGGACACCGTCTCGGACTCCTTCGATCTGGCCGTCAGCCAGCGCGAGCGGCAGGGTGACATCAAGCAGTGCTTCGATGATGCCGATGCGGTGCTCGCGGATGCCAAGTCCGCTGGGCTACAAGCCAAGAAGGCCGCCTACGACTTCCAGAACGCCGTATCCAGCGTCGGCGGCGACAAGCTGATTCTCGACCGCGCGGTCCGCGAGGGCAAGGCGGCGGTCGCCGCCGAGGAAGCGCGCATCACCCTGGCTGGCAATGCCCGCGCGCCGCTCACCGACGAGCGCTGGGTCAACCAAGCGGTCACTCAATACCAACACGACTTCCGTCTGGCGCAACGCATGACCTACCTGGCTGTGCGCGTCGTGGAGTACGAGCTGCAGCAGAGCCTGTCGGCCCGTAGTCAGGTGCTGGCCGCGCAGCGTCCGAGCCAACTCCGATCGGTGCTCGACAACCTGATCACGACGGGTGCCGGATCCGTGCAGGGCAAACAGCCCTCCGATCTGGTTCTGGTCATCAGCCTGAAGAACGAGCTGCTCAAGCTGGCGGGCGGCGGCGGCTACAGCCAGAACCAGCGCTTCGCGGACTACCTGGCGGCGCACAAGGTCGTTGACGACAGCGGCAACTACCTTGGAGTCGCGGTTCCGTTCACACTCGCGCCAACGTCGCCGAATGCGCCGGCGGGTTCCATCAAGATCTTCACGAACAGCGACTGCGCCGAGCGCCTCTGGTCGGTGAGCGCATCGGTGACCGGCGACAAGCTGTGGGTCGGCAACGATCCGTCGAGCTTCGTGCGCCTGGACTTGCAGAAGAGCAACACCTTCTTCAGCCAGTGGTGCGGCACGCCGTCGGCCGGGCAGCCCTTCCAGCAGGCTTCTATCTATCCCAGCGTGAACCTGTTTGCCGACCCGGCACTGGGCTCGCCCACCGGCATCCAGAAGAGCAGCGAGGACCCGGCGTCCGCCTTCAGTACTGCGCGGATGCGGGCGTTCCTCAACGTCTCGCGCGCGGACCTGGAGAAGGACAGCTACGCCGACGGCAACACCTCGGAGCTTGCGGCGCGCGGCTTGTACGGAAAGTACAAGATCTTCATCAGCAAGGACTTCCTGAGCGACAAGGGCAGCCCGGGGCTCAAGCTCGACAACGTCGACGACATCCTGCTCCGCCTCGAGTACGTGTCCGTGGCCAAGTAGCGCCCGCCGCCCGAAGCCTCGCTCGCCTTGGTGCGGCGCTGGACCGCTTGCCTCGGCCGTGTAACCTGCGGGCCATGTCAGCCATCCCGACCATCGGCGGCGAACGCGTCCACGAGATCTACTCTGCCGACGCGTCGCTGCCTGGGAGCTGGGACGCCGGGCAGGCTCCCCATATGAAGCCAGCCTGCGAAGTCGGCGAGACGGCCAATCGAGCCGATTGCGCACGACGCGCCGCGGGCGCACGCGGGGCCGGGCGACGCTGCATAAGAAGGCCGTGGCGCAGCACGGTCGCCCTGTGCGCGCTGGCTGCGACCGCTTGCGCGGCGCCTCCGCCGCCGTCCACGCCGCCGCCAGTGCTCGCTGCACCGCCGCCGGTCACGGCGAGCGCGGCTCCGGCGCCCGCCCCGTCGCAGCCGCCGACGATCGAGCTGCACCCGGTTCGCGTGGACATCGCCTCGCTGCCCGCCCCCGAGGTGCGCTGGTCGGTGCCCGTGGGGCGTACAGCGTTCGGCGCGTTCGCTCACGGGATCGTCGCGACCCTGCCCGGCGAAGCCGGCGCCGAGCTCGTCGACGCCGATACCGGGAAGGTACGCTGGGAGCGCAAAGCGGCCCGAGGCGAACGCTGGCGGGGGCTCGACGCCGTAACGGAAGATCTCAGCCCATTCCTGTTCGCCGAGAGCGTCGACCACCACGGGCATCATTGGCTGGTGCGGCTCGACTACATGACCGGCAAGCTGGTCGGGCACCGGAAAATCGATCCCGCTGTGGAGATCGAGCGAGGCGTGCACGGCGGCCTCGCGTTGCGGGATCGCGACCGTTGCGAGATCACTATCGTCGACGTAGTAACCGGCAAGACACTGGGAGCTCCGATTCGCGGCGCGCAAAAGAAGCTCCGCGACTTCAAGGGCCGTCCGGCGCCCGAGTGCACCACTACGGTTGCTCTCCAGGACATCGCCCACGGGACCGCAACCGTCAGCGTGCTCCGTGACGACGGCGTGCACCTCCTCGAGGTCACGGCGGCGGGCGTGCAGCGGGATCGTGCCCTCGGGGGGCAGGTCGTCGATCAGCTGGAGCCGAGGCTGTACGCTGCCCTGCCGGTCACGGCGTCCAGCGGCGGCGAGCTGGTGCGCGTCGAGGACGACGAAGCCTTTGGGGTGCACGCGTTCCACTGGCCCATCCCGGCGCGGGCGTGCTCCGAACCGGTGCGCGTCCGAAGCTCATACCCCGACCGTGCGCTGGTGCAGGCGTGCCAGCACGTCGCGCTGCTCGACACGACCTCCGGCGCGACGCGATGGATGGCCGAGGCGAAGGGCCTGGCGGTGCTCGACAACGAAACGGCGACATCCGTTACCGTCGGCTCGCAGCGCCTGGTCGAACGGTTCTCCGCCACCGGCACATCGCTGGGGGTGCTGCTCCTCCCACCCGGAACGCGGACTATCTGGCCGTCCGACGGGGGCCTTTTCGTCGCCACGGACGGCGCCGTTGCCTCGGTCGATCGCGCGCTGCACGTCCGCTGGCAGTATTCCGCCCACTTCGACCGCATCCGCATCTTCGACGGGCGCGTGGTCCTCGGCTCTGGCGACCGCGATCTGCTGGTGCAGCCGCAGACTGGCAAGCTCGCTGTCTCGGGCCGGAGCCTCGGTCGCGCGGCCGCCGACCGAAGCCTGTGGATCGATCACATGGCAGGAGCGATCCACGCGCTTGTGATCCCTTGACCCAGGGCCGGCAATCCAGCGTAGCCCCGGAACAACTTCGAAGGCGGCAAGGGCACAGGCCAGAGTCAGTGTCGAAAGCCTGAGCCCGGCCAGGAGCGCAATCGATCCGCGGGTCTACCGGTCGAAGTGGACGGAGGACGTGGCTCGCTGCATGATCACCCGGCTGGGGTTCGTCCAACGTGACGGCTGGAGGAGTTTGCGCGTGCACCGATCCATTCTTCACCTGATTCAGCTGGGACTCGCGGTCTGCATGGTCGCGCTCGTGGCGCAGGCCGAAACGAAATCTTGCCCGGCGGGCAAGGAGCTCATCCTGGGCAAGTGCTTCGACGCCCGTCCGAAAGGGCGCGCGCACGACTCGCAGGGCATGTGCACGCTGTGCGCGGCGGGCTACCAGAAGAACCCGAAGACGCGCGCCTGCGAGAAGCAGCGTCCTCGATGACGTGGCTGGCGCTGCTCGCGCTGACGCTGTTGGTGGGCTGCTCGGGTACCGGCACATCCGGTACGAGTAGCGTGAGCTCGGGAGGCGCCGGAGCAGGGGGCGTAGCGGGCTCGGCGGGGACGGCCGGCAGTGGAGGGACAGTCGGTAGCGGTGGAAGGCGGCAGCGTGAACGGCTGGCAGCGGTGGAACGGCTGGCAGCGGTGGAACGGCCGGCAGCGGTGGAACGGCCGGCAGCGGTGGAGCAGGCGGCGCGGCCGTTTCGATGCTGCCGGCGCTCGATCCGTCCGACCCGCATCGGCTGTCGCGAGGCGGAAAGCCCTGGTACCCCGCCGGCTACTACCCCGGCGCAGCGATCAACATGACCGGGCCTGGCTACAAGGGCGATTACCTGGCGTACATGACGGACTTCATCAACAAGGCGGCGAGCTTCAAGATCAACTACTTCAGGATCTGGCTCAACTGGGGCGCGCTGCCGAGCGCCGGTGGGACGTGGGACAAGTACGTTCTGCCTCCCTACCAGCGCACGGGCCCCGGCCAGGCGAGCGATGGCAAGCCGAAGCTCGATGTCAGCCAGTTCAACCCGCAATACTTCTCGCTGCTTCAGAAGGTCGTGGACCTGGCCAGCTCGAAAGGCATGGTCGTGCAGGCGATGCTGCTCGACTGTTGGCACGTGGGCTACGGGTTGAACTACGGCTTTCACGATCTCGACTACTTTGCTGCGCAGAACAACGTCAACGGCGTGGACTGGAGCACCGAATCGGAATGGCTGGACCCGAACGGGGCCGTGTTCAGCTACAACGAGAAGTTCGTCCAGAAGGTTGTCGCTACGATCGGCGATAGGGACAACGTGGTCTTCGAGACCTGCAACGAGAAGAAGCAGGGAGATCATTCGACGCTGGCCGCCACTGCCGCCGACGCTTTCCACCTCGCGGTCGCCAAGGCGATTCACGCCGAGGAAAAGCAGTTGGGCCTGGAACGCCATCTGGTGATGCCCGTCGACCTGCCCGAGCACCGCACGGTTGCTGGCCACAGGACGCCCACGAACGGAGCGTCGAACCAGGAATCGATTCCCACCATGCGGAGCCGGCTGACAGGTACCCAGCTCGCGTGGGGCGCGCCGCTTATCAGCGACAACGACTGCTGTGCCGGCGAGCCGGACGCCGCGTTCATCCGCAAGAAGACCTGGGCTGCCCTCACCGCCGGCGCGCACGTCGACGTGTTCAACAACGAGCTCTACCAGGCGAGCGTGCTGGGAGATGCGAACACTGCCAACGGGATGAAGTGGGTGGGGCTGTCGCGCACGTTCATCGAGAGCCAGAACGTCGACCTGCGCGGCACCAAGCCCATGGACTCGATAGCGACCAACGGCGCGTGGGTGCTGGCCAAGCCGGGCAACGAGTACATCGTGTATCTCCAGAGCGGGGGGAGCACGACGCTTTCAGGGCTGCCAACATCACGGACCGCAAGCTGGTTCAATCCGAAAAACGGCGGTACCTCGAACGCGGGCAACGGCCCGACCTTCACGGCTCCCTCGAACGCGGACTGGGTGCTCTACGTGACCTCGCCGTGATCCGACGCCGGGCCTCCGACGCCGGAGAGGCCGAGGCGGACAGGGACGCTCTGCTCGCGCGTGAGCGCGAGACCCCCGCGCGTGTTTCCAGGAGGCCGGCGAATGCGACGGCGCATTGGCGGGCTACGGCTGCTGCATGATCTCGCGACCGAAGTCCTGCGCCGCGGCTAGCGCATTGTGCGCGCGGCAGCGCAGGCGCAGGTTCTCGGCAGTGGCGGGGCCGCCGCGGGCGAACGGCACTTCGTGGTGGAGCTCGAGCAGCGCCGTTTCGCGGCAACGCTGTCCGCGCGCATCGACGTAGCTGCAGCGCGCGCCATCGCGCTCGCGGACAGCGCGGCGGACGGAGGCGGGGATGGCGTCACGCTGGCGCGGAGCGGTGCGCGTGTTCGGCGACGCAGCGACGCGCTGGCGCGGGTGCTCCGCGGCGCGTTGTGAACCGCGCTGTCGCGGGTTGTCCGCCGCGGCGTACTTCTTCTTCTCGAGCTTCTTGACCAGCTCGCGCAGGGCGCGCAGGTGCACTTCCTCGATGGAGCGGTCGAGTCGGGCGTGGGAGAGCAGATCGCGGGCTCGTTCGAGCAGGTCGACGTATTCCTGCGTGGCGGTGAACTGGACTCTGAAGCGCTGGGGCCGCGCTGGCGCGGGGCGCGCCGCGGTCCAGTCGCTTTCCGCACGGGCGCCGTCTTGCGCGCCTGCGCCGTCCTCGGTCGCGTCAGCCTCTTCCGCGCCGCCACCATCTTCACTGCTCCAATCCGCTGGCCGCTCGCCATGCGGCAGCTCGCGCACGGGATTGAACGACGCGACGAACTCGCTCCATGTGGGATTGCGCGGCAAGGTGAGCTCGGGGCCGAGCGGCTCGACGCGCGCGGGCACATCCGGCAGGGGATCGAGCTCGCGCATGAGCTTCTGTAGCTCGCGCTTGGCGCGATGCTTCGCGCAGGCGAGCACGTCGGCGAGGTTCTCGTCGGTGAGATGCGCGCCGAGCAGGAGTAGGCCGGTCAGGTGCAGCTCGCCCCGGGCCACCGCGTCGTAGAGCGCGGGGAACTTCCGGCACAGGCGCGCGGCCTTGGCGCAGCGGAAGGCTGCGTCTTCCGACAGGCGCAGCTCGTAGATGCAGTAGGTGTACGGGCTCGAGCAGGCGCGGGTGCGGTGGATGCCTCGCGCTTCGACCTCGGCCAGATGCGCGAGCAGCGCCGCCAGCGTGTGGTTCGCCGTCGCGGCGAGGCGGCGCGTGCCGGCGAGCAGCGCGTCGTCGGGCAGCTCCTCGAGATTGTAGTGATCAGTTGGGAGACTCGTAATGAGCGCGTTCATGCCCATTACGCTACCCCCCGTCCTTGACGGCTCGCAGGGGCGCCGTGGGCGCGCTTTCGCGCCGCGAATCGCATAAGGTCACCTGGCGGCGCCGAAAAGCCGGCAGCGAGCGGCCTCGTCGCCAAAATCCAGTCTTGTGTCGCGAGTAGCGGAATCGAGAATCGATGTCTCCAGAAACGTGTCAAGCGCAAATTGAACGCGCTGCCGCGTTTCGAGCGCCACCTCGCGCGTTCCGAGCCATGTCGTCGCCCGCTCGCCCCGCGCCGGCGCGGCTTCCTCGAAGCCCATCATCGAAGCTCCCCTTGGCCCGTACCAGTTGGAATTCAGCCAGTGCCGGCGTCCATCGCACCACCGGTGCCGCCCAGGCCGCCGCTGCCAGCTGTACCACCCTGCCGCCCATGCCGGCGCTGCCGCCAGTGCCGCTGCTGCCAACGCCACTGTCCGGGCAAAAGGGGACGTCATTGGTCGTTGGCAGACACGGTAGCCGGGGGGGCTACATACTCGCAGAAGGGATCGAAGCCATTGTCGAAGCAGTCGGAATCGTTCGCGCAGAAGTCGGTGGCCGTCTGGCACGCGAAGCCGATCTCACCACCGCCGGCGCACGTGCTGTAGCTGATGCAGTGGTATCCGCTCCCGCAATCGGAGTCGGTACGGCAGCTGGCTTGCACGCACTGCCCGATCGGATCGCCGCAATAGCAGAGTTGCCCCACGCCGCAGTCGGCATCGGTGCGGCAACCCGTCGCGCATTGCCCCACATCACTCTCGCGGCCTCGTCTGGACAGTCTGCGGGTCGCGGGCGGGGGCCTCGATCGGTTTCTGGGGCGGGATCGGAACCGATCTGGAACAATGGTCGCACAAGCGTCGATGCTGGACCCTCGACAACCGCCTACCCGCGCAGCGAATGTGCCTCCAGGGCTTTCCGATCCGCCTCGGCCGCGGGCCACCGTCAAAAAGCTCCTGGCCAAGACCACGCGTCGCCGGAGGCTGACCCTCAAGCTGCTGGCGGCCGTGATTCTCGTGATCATGGGCATCATGGTGTTCGCTGGTGGTGTTTCTCCGCAGGGGCTCGTCGGAGCCACGGAGGGCGCGCTCATCGCGGGCGCGCTGATGGCCTTGTGGCTGCTGTTTCCGACCTGGCTCTGGGTGCGGTCCGGCTCGCGCGATGCGCGCCGCCTCCTGCGGGACGGCTCGTTGGGTTTCGCTCGCGTCAGCGAGATTCGAACCGTCTCTGTCGCCGGCAACCCGCTCATGCTCACCACCTTCTGCTTCGCGCACGGGGGGACGCAGCACAGCGTTCACGTCCAGGTCCCCGGGCAGCTCCCGGGCTTCGACGTAGGTACCGAGTGCTGCCTGGTGTTGGATTCCGCCCACCCCGAGCGCGCGGCGGTGCACCTGCCCGACGAGACATGGGTGGTGGGAGACATCCGGAACAATCCGGCCTAGCCGCGTGCGGAGGCGAAGCTATCGCAGCAGATGCTTGGCGATGCGAGGCGCGTAGGCAACCTGAACGCCCTCTGCTCGTTGGCCCTCATTGCCCCGCATCACTCTCGCGGCCTCGTCTGGACAGTCCGCGCATCGATCGAGCTCTGCGCGAGGCGCATTGGCGTGGCATTCGGCCCTGCGCGCATGACGGGCTGGCGCGCGCGGTTCCGGAGGCGCCCGGGCGCTTCCTGCGGTAGCGTCCGGAAATGTTCGATCAACTGAAAGGCAGGCGCGCGCTCGTCACCGGAGGGTCGCGCGGTCTCGGGGTCTACATTGCGCGCAGCCTCGCGAGGGAGGGCGTCGATCTCGTCCTGGTCGCTCGCGATAGCGCCAAGCTCGACGCGGTCGCCAAGGAGTGCAGGGCTCTCGGCGCGGACGTCCAGCTGATCGGCGCCGACGTGTGCCGGGCGGAGGATCGCCGGCGCATCCTGGACGAGGCCGGCGATCTGGACATTCTGGTCAACAACGCCGGCGTCGAAACCACCCAGCGACTCGTCGACCAGTCCGAGGACGCGGTACGCTCGCAGATCGAGACCAATCTGGTGGCGCCCATCGAGCTCACACGTCAGGTGCTTCCGCGGATGCTCGAGCGGGGCCGAGGCGTCGTCGTGAACGTCTCGTCGATGTCGGGCAAGGGCGCCACGCCGTACAACAGTGTCTACGCCGCCACCAAGCACGGCCTCGTCGGTCTCAGCTCGTCGCTCGACATGGAGCTTCACGGAACCGGCGTGCACGTCGGCGTCGTGTGCCCGGGTTTCGTCGCCGACGCCGGCATGTGGGCCGACACCGGGCAGACCGCGCCCGCGGCCATGCGCGAGGTCAGACCCGAGCGGGTTGCCGACGCTGTGCTCGCGGTGATCCGTGGTCGGGTCGAGGTACTGGTGACACCGTCGCCGATGCGACCGCTGCTGGCGCTGCGCGCGCTCGCCCCCTCGATCGAGGGTCCAATGCTGCGCGCCCTGGGCATCGCAAAGGTGCTCGCCCGTCGCGCGTCGCACTAGGTGACGCCTCCATGGGTGCGGGCCGCCGAAGTGGACATCTTCTCCGTCGCGCGTCGCCCCAGGCGCCGGCGCTGGCCGGCACGACCCGCGACCGGTCTCACTTCGAGCGATGTTCGCGGTCACGTCCGCCAGGTCCTGCGCCCTCGCGGCGGCGCGCTTGTATCTCGGCAGGGCGTCGAGGCCGATTATCTAGCGCGCCGGAGCGTTCATGCCCAGCTCGCGCAACCTCGGCTCGCAGCTCTGCGTTCGACGCCGGAGCGAAACCGATGCCGGCGCTGGCCAACACGACCCGCGACCGGTACCTTCGCGGCAGGTGGGCAGCACACCGACAACCGCTGACTTGACCACGCAGTTCGACATCGAGCCCCGCGATCTCCCGCCGGCGCCGGACGTGCTGTCGTCGGGGGACATCACGCTGCGCTTCGTACGCGTCGTGCCCGGGGATCCGACATGCGGCTTCGTCCCCTTCTACCATTTCCGCATCGTCACGCGCGACGGCTCGGACGCGGGGCACATCAACTTCCGCGTGGGAGACAGCGAGCACGTGCGACACGCTGCCGGTCACGTCGGCTTCGAGGTGCAAGAGCTGTTCCGCGGCCACGGCTACGCGCTCGAAGCGTGTCGCGCACTCGCCCCTTTCGTGGGCGCTGTCTCGGGCAGCGTCACCCTCACCTGCGACCCGGGCAACGCCCCCTCCCGGCGCACCATCGAGCGCCTCGGCGCCACCTTCGTCGACGAGGTCGCCGTTCCCCCCGGAGATCCACACTACGCCCGCGGCTCGCGGACCAAGCTCCGCTACACCTGGACATTCCGCGTAACCGCACCCGCCCGCCCGTAGTCGATGCCCTCCATTCGCAACCCCCGTCTCCGCCTGAGCGTCGAATCCGGCGTCCGTCATGAAGCTCTCGCTCTCCGGGGGAACGCCCATCGTGCTCGCCTCCGGACAGGCCTACCCCTGCGACATTGCCGTCGACGCCGCCAACGTCTACTGGACCAACGGGGGGAGCGGCGCGTCGGACTCCGTGATCGGAACCGTGATGAAAGCGCCGCTTGGCGGCTTCCCGACAGCACGCCAGCGACGCTGGCATCCGGGGTGTGGGGCGCAGGAGACATCGTCGTCGATTCCGCCAGCGTCTACTGGGTGAGATATGACGATGAACTGAAGACCGGCGCCACCATGAAGCTCACGCCGAAATAGCGCGGGCGGGCCCCGCCCAGGCTCCCACCCGCACGCCGCAACGCCTCGCAGGGGCGCTTGTCCTGGCTGCGCGCCGGCGCACTCATCCGGGGCCTGCGCTCGAGCGTGCGAACGCCACTCGGACTGGCGATCAAACGAAGGTGCGGAGCAGCTCGCGCGCGACGACGATGCGCTGCACCTCGCTCGTGCCCTCGTAGATGCGCGTGACGCGGGCGTCGCGGTAGAGGCGCTCGATCTCGTAGTCGCGGCTGTAGCCATAGCCGCCGTGCAGCTGCAGCATGCGGTCGACGACGCGGCCCGCCGTCTCGGTCGCGAACAGCTTTGCCATGCTGGTCTCGGCGACGGCGCGGTCGCCGCCGTCGAGCAGGCGCGCGGCGCGCAGCGTGAGCAGCCACGAGGCGTCGAGCTCCATGCGGGAGTCGGTGAGCACGAACTGGGTGTTCTGGAACTCCGTCAGCGCCTTGCCGAAGGCGCGCCGCTCGCCCGCGTAGCCCGCACCGGCGGCGAACGCGGCTTCGGCGAGGCCGAGCGAGAGCCCCGCAATCCCCACGCGGCCCGCGCCGAGCGCGGATAGCGCCACCGCGTAGCCGCCACCGCGACGACCGATCAGGTTTTCGGCAGGCACGCGGCAGCCTTCGAGGTGGAGCGCCGCGGTGCCGCTCGCGCGCTGGCCCATCTTGTCCTCTTCCTTTCCGATCGAAAGACCGGGCGTGCCCTTCTCTATGACGAACGCGCTGATGCCTTCGGGGCCCGGACCATCGCTGCGGGCGAACACCAGATGGAACGCGGCGTGCGTCGCACTGGTCGTCCACATCTTGGTGCCGTCGAGCACGAACGCGTCGCCATCGGGGCGCGCCGTCGTGGTCAGCGCGGCGGCGTCGGAGCCGCAGCCCGGCTCGCTGAGCGCGAAGCTCACCGGCACCGTCTCGCCTTCGAGGTACGGCCCGAGCACGCGCGCTTTCTGTTCGTCGTTCCCGTGCTCGGCCAGGATCTTCGCCACCAGGTTGCTGGACGCGAGGATCGTCGCCGTCGACGCGCAGGCCGAGCCGATCGCCGCCATCGCCAGCGCGTAGCCCACGTGGTCGATGCCCGCGCCGCCTTCTTCCGCCGGCACCCACATCGCGTGCATTCCGAGCCCGGCGAGCTCCTGCACTTCCTCGACCGGGAAGTGGCCGCTCCTATCGCGCTCGGCGGCCCGGGGCACAAGTCGCCGCTCGGCGAAGTCGCGGGCGGTGGAGAAGGCGAGCTGCTGCTCCTCCGTCAACTCTATCGACAATCGGGAAATGACGCGGTTCAGGTCGAGCATGATCGGAATAATTGTCTTGTCGGTGCGGCGCGGAAAGGCCGCGGAGCGGAAATACGACAAGGTACTTGTCAAGTTGCCGGGCGGCGACCACGCTTGAACGCATGGCACGCAAGGCGCCGCGGCGATCGCGCAAGCCGCACGGACCGGACGCGCTGGCCGCACTCGTCGACGAGACGGTTCTGCTCGACCAGCGCATGCAGTGGGTGGCGGAGCGCATCTACGGCGAGGACGGCAAGCGCGGCACGCGCCGTGGCCTGCTCCGCGGGCTCGTGCGCTACGGGGCGCAGACCGTGCCCGCGCTGGCGCGTGCCCGCTCCGTCACGCGCCAGAACGTGCAGCCCGTGATCGACGCGCTGGTCGCCGACGGCCTGGCAGAGCTTTCGCCGAACCCGCGCCACGCGCGCTCGCCGCTGGTGGTCGCGACGCCGCGCGGCGCGGAGCTGGTCGCCGAGTGGGATCGCACGACGGCACGCGTGCTCGCCGCCGTGGGCCGCGGACTCTCACCGCGCGACATCGCAATCGCCGCGCGCACGCTCTGCACCGTGCGTGAGCGCTTCGAGACGCGCCTGCGCTGGCAAGCGGCGCTCGACGAGGGCTGAGCCCGAACGTCCATAGCGCTCCTCGTTGCACCCGGTCTCGTGCCACACCCGGCGCCGTCACGGTGCAGCGCGTACGCACTTGCCGCTTTTGTATTTGCAGTAGCCGTATCGAGTGCAGCGCCACGATCCGGCACAATCCGCGTCGGAAGCGATGACGCACGTGCCGTCGCGGAACGAGCATTGGCCGCCGCGACGGCAGATCCCGGATTGCCTGCAGTCCGCGGCGGATCCGACGACGCATGCGCTCCCGCGCTTCGTGCATTCGGCATATTCGCGGCAGCGAGCGCTATTGCAGGAGCTGCCCGCCGGCACCACGCATCGACCGTCCTTGGCCACGCACCAACCCGACTGCGCGCAGACCGACGCCTTCTTGCAGTCCTCGTCGGAGGTGGCCGTGCAGTTGCCAAGCGTGCCGGTACAGCGCCCGAACGCCTTGCACTCCGCTTCGCTAGCTCGACACATCTGCTTGCCCGCCGTCGAGGATGCGCTCGCGGCCGCACCGCTGCCCGCGTGGGGCGGCTTGTTGCAGCCGAGCGAGGCCGCGATGGCAAGCGCGAGTACGGCTCGGTACCCGACTACCCCGTCGGTACCACGCGGCATCTGCTGATGAAGCCGCTCGCTCCCTGAAGCGGCGGGCGGCGCGGAGGGGTGATGGGATGCCCCTCGTTCTGCGCGGCGCCGTGCCGTTGCGGCGGCTCGCAACGCTCGCGCGCCGCGGGCCCGCCAAGGCCGGGCTCCGCCCGGCCGGGGGCCCCACGGAGTGGTGCATCGTGCTGGCGCCCGCCGCCGGCCCGTCGATGCAGCGCCTGTCGCCTTCAAGTGCGGGCGCGAGTCCGCTAGCGTGGCCGGCATGACGCCCGGGCTTCACGAGCTGGAGTGCAACAACTGCGGCGCGCCCATCAACCCGCCTGCCGAGTCGACGGTGGTGCGCTGCGACCACTGCGGACAGCCGCACATGTGGGTGGCGCCGCAGTCGAGTGGCGAACAGGGCCGATGGATGGTGCAGCAGGCGCCCGCCGGCAGGGGCGGCGCGCTCAAGTGGCTGCTGCTCGGCGGCGCGGTGCTGGTGGCGCTGGCCGCGGCGGGCGTGGTCGCCGGCATCTTGATGTGGTCGAAGGGTGCGCGCGGCGGGAGCGGAGAGGCGCCCGTCACCGCGGACACGCCGCTGACGATCGGCGACGACGTGACGGTGCACACCACGAAAAACCACTCCTGCCAGAGCTACGTCGCGGCGCTGCTCGGGGACGGCCGCGTGCGCGTGGCCGACTGCGGCGGGGGCGACAGCCCGCTGTCCGCGGCGCGCTCGCTCTTGACGCTCGACACCTACTCGTTCCGCAAGCCCGCCGTGGACGACGTCGTACTTTGGAGGGTCGCCGGCAGATGGCAACGCTTCGTGGTGGTGGGGCTGGACGCGGGCGGCCACGTGCGCGTGGAACCGCTGCTCGGTGGCAACGGCGAGAGCGTGGATCCCAAGGCGCTGCGCGTGGTGTGGCGCCACGACGGCAGCAGCGCGGGGTTCCGGTGGGTGCCGCCACCCGCCGGCGCGGCGTTCGCAGTCGGCGACGTGGTCGGCTATCGCGACGCGGGGGTCATCAAGAGCGGCAAGGTGACGCGCATCGACGGCGCCCGGCTCGAGCTTCTGCCCGGCTACCTCGATCACGGCACGTTCGCGCCGGAAAAGGACGCGACGCCCACGCGGCGCGCACAGAACACGCTGCTGCTGCAGCTGGCCTCGCCGTCTTCACCCCCCGGGCCCTGGCAGACGCTGCTGGTGCAGAAGGAGGGCAAGTGGCAGCGGGTCAAGCTGGCAAGCACCGACGAGCACGGACGCTGGGGGGTGCAGGACAGCGACGGACACCAGCGGGTGGTGTGGGGAGGACACGCCCTCGAGCTCCCGCACGCCAGGTGAACGGCGTTGCTGCGCCGGCCGCAGAAGGTGGCGCCAAGCACCCAGCTCTGCGGGAGGCGCGCTTTCGTGGCGGCGGGGCGCACCGGATGACCGTCATCATGGGTGCGAGCCCCGCGTCGGACCTGGGTGCGGCAGCTCGGGCCAGACACCTGCATCGCCTCGAGCGGCAGTGTGGACAAACGCTGCCGAAGCCTTAGCCTTCCGGCATGGGCCGCTCGCTGGGATGGGTGTGCGCTTTTGCCGTCGTGGCTCTGCTGGGCTGCGGCGGAAATCCGGATGTGAAACACACGAGCGGCGACGAGTACGACGCGAAGCTGTTTCCGACTACGCACGTGCTCGACGCCGACGCCATGCAGGCGCTGTCCGCCTACGACGAGGACGGCACGCTGCATTTTTCCGGAACTCCGCCCGTGCTGGAGGGGATCCAGCCGCCGGAAGTCGTGATCGGCGGCGTCTCGCCGGCATCTCCGGGTGGCTTCCTGCGCTTCGTCACGTCCACTGGCTCGGACGCGGGCGGGCTCGTGCTGCACACGGCGCAGGCGCCGATCCAGATGGCGTTCCAGAAGCTGCACGTCAAGTTCACGCGCCACATTGCCGACCTCGGTGCGCCGGACGTGGCCTGGAACTGGGCGCCCCAGCGCGTGCTGGCCAACAACTCGAAGTGGCAGTCGAAGCATTTCGATTTCTTCGCCCAGAACGGCGATGGGGATCCGACGACGACCGACGACCAGGTCCACGCCGTCGGCGATCTGTCGGGGGGCTTCGACTACACGTTCGGCATCGACGTGGACTGGGGCGACGTCTTCGGTCTTCCCGGCGCACTGAAGGACTGCGCCAAGAGTCTCTTCACAAGCTGCTCGGTGCAGGACCTGCTGCCCGAGGTCATCGTCGGCTACGGGGTCTCGGCGGGCGCGGATGCCTCGATGCATATGCAGGGCGTCGCCTTCCTGCCCTACGAGGCGCCCTACACGATCGGCGTGGCCGAGCTCGACGCGCTCAAGATCGGCCCGCTGTGGTTTTTCCCCACCGTCGAGGTGAAGGCCACGCTCTCGGGCAATGCGACGAGTCAGTTCTCCTTCGACCTGGGCGCGCACGCGAGTGCCGGAATGGGGGTCACGTTCTCGAGTAAGCACGGCCCCAACGTCGAGCCGCCCCACGCGGATTTCCACTTCGACTCCGCCAACGTCGACGCGACGCTCCAGGCGGGCGGCCGCGTCGACGTCGGACCGGAGCTGCACCTCAGGCTGTACAAGATCGCGGGACCGTACGCCGGGTTGTCCGCGTTTGCGGATCTGTCGGCCGACCAGACCCGCACGCCCTGCTACGAGCTGCACGCCGGCGTCAGCGCCAATTTCGGCTTCGACATCCAGTCGCCCGATCTGCCGCTACTCGGCCACGTCACGCTCGCGGACTGGAAGAAGAAGTACGATCTCTTCAGCCAGCTCGCGGACTCGGGCGCGTGCAAGCCGCTGCCCGGCGGCAGCGGGCCGTCGCCGACCGGAGGCGACCCCGACGCGGCCGCATTTGCCAACCCGACGTTCACCCCATGGTCGAAGACCTATGCGGGGGCCGTGGCTCAGCACCCCTATCTGGGGCCGGGCGGGCAGATCGCGTGGGTCGACGCGACGCCCACCATCGACGGGCGCTTCGTGCTGTCCGGTTCGAGCAACAAGGCCCTGGTCAAGCTCGATCCCGACGGCAAGGTCGTGTGGTCGAAGCGCTATCTCGGACCGGTTTCGTTCTACAACGACACGCTGACGCCGGAGCTGCTCGTTTCCAACGTGCTGAACCTTCCAGACGGAACAATGCTGGCGGTCGCGCATCCGTACACGCTGATGAAGCTGGAAGCCGACGGCAGCGTGCTGTGGGCCGAGCAGTTCGGCGTCGTCTATCGCGACTCGACGATGCGCCTGACGAGCGTGGCGCCCGCGCCCGACGGCGGGTTCTTCGTCGGAGGAACCGCCGGAGAAAACCGCATCTACGCGCAGAAGGTCGACGCCTGGCTGATGCGCCTCGACAAGAGCGGCAAGGTGCTGTGGTCGAAGCGCTGGGGCAACGCGACCGACGGCGAGACGCTCCGCACCGTGCTGGCGTGGCAGGACGGTGTGGTCGCGGGCGGCGCGACCTGGGTCGACTCGCTCAGCCGCTGGCGCGCCTGGACCACGCGCTTCGACGGCGACGGCAACCAGCTCTGGTCGAAGACCTACGACGCCCGCAAGTGCGGCTCCACCTACGAGGCTTCAGCCTTCGTGACCAGCGGGCTCGTCGCGAAGGACGGCGACGCGGTCCTGGCCGGCACCATCGAGGAAGCGCACGACTACACGCTCGTGTTCAAGATGAAGCCCGACGGGACGCTCGCGTGGTCCGCGTCGGGCGGGTCTAGCCGGGACGTGGATACGGGGACCAGCGTCGTGCGCATCACCGAGCTGCCGACCAGCGGCTATCTTCTCAGCGGTACGCTCGGCTATTCGGAAAACGGCACCTACAGCGACGATCAGCAGGACCTGTTCCTCGGCGCCACCGATTCGGTCGGGCACATGCTGTGGCTGAACCGCTATGGCGGGAGCCGCATCGAGGCGAACGTGCCGAGGCGCTCCGACACGCGTGCCGGCGCTACACTGACCCGGGACGGCGGCGTGCTGCTCGTCGGATACACCGACACGCTGACGCCGACCGGCAACGGCTTGTGGGTCGCCAAGTTGCCCGCAAAGAACGGCAGCATCGCCTTCAACGGCGCGACCACCGCCGTGACGGGGCCGGTCACGTTCGCTGATCCCGGCTACTGCTTCACGGCGAGCGACTGGAACGAGCCTCCGGCTGACTACGACGCGCAACCCGCGCCGCTCGTTGTGAAGGTCGAGTCGGTCAAGATCGATAGCTACGCGCAGACGCCGTAGCTCGGCCGCGGCCGGCGCGCTCGACACGCGCGAAAACCAGGCTGTGGCCCACATATCCCCGGAATCGTTGATGTCGTACACCCACGGAAAGGGGGTGAAGCGCGACCGGAGTCGACCAGCGAAAAACGGATTGCAGCCGAGCCGCAGCGCGGTTGACCTACCAGGGACGTGAATCGCTTCGCTCTCTATCTCTCGGTCATCGTGGTCTCGGCGGCGACGGCCTTCGGCACCACCGTGTACGTTTTGCGCTCGGGGCGCTTCTCACCAAAAAAAGAAGCTCGAGTGACGGTGCCCAAGCTCGTGGGGATCTCTGAAAAGGATGCCAGAGCGAATCTGCAAGCGCTCCACCTGCTGCTGCTGGTCGGTGCTCGCAAGCCGACTCCAGACGTGCAACCCGACACCGTGATTGCTCAATCGATACCACCGGGGCAGACCCTGCCGCGCGGTCAGGCCATCACGGTCACTTTCGCGCAGGCGCCCCCCAAGGTGCCCGACGTCGTCGGCCATACCCTGGACGAAGCGAAGCAGCTCCTGGCGAAGCAGGGCATCGGAGTCGAAGAGGGCAAACCCGTCGCCAGCAAGGACGTTGCGGAAGGCCATGTCGTCTTGCAGGATCCGCCGGCGGGTCCTGCTAGGAAGAAGCCTGCGCGGGTGGTGGTCAGTCTGTCGTCTGGGCCGAGCGAAGTCGTGGTGCCCAAGGTGCTCGGGCAGCCGGTCGGCAAGGCCAAGGAGACGCTCGAAGCGGCTGGGCTCGAAGCCCAGGTCATGTGGACGGCACGAGCCGAGACGGCCACAGGCATCGTGCTCAGCCAGCGGCCTGCCCCGGACACCAAGGCCAAGCCCGGCGACAAGGTGATGATCACGGCCGTCCACAGATAGGCGAGCCGCTGTGCCGAGCCTATGGATGTGCGCGTGCGCCAAGGCATGCGACGGTTCGAACCTTGGTTGCGCGCCGCCCGCCGGACCGCTGCCGCTGCTCTGGTACAGGCTTGACGGCGGCGCGAAGAACTCCGGCTCGCTGGGTTCCCAGTACGATGGCGTGAACCACGGCGCGACATGGGTGCCGGGCGTGATCGGGCGAGGCGGGCGATGGTCGACGGCGTCGTCGCTTCCGACGCCGTGCAATCCACCGGTCGAGTCGCTGTCAGCCGCTCGTGCCCGCGTCGGTGACGCCGCCCGCGCCGCCGGCACTGCTCAGCCGCAGGCCGGCCGTCATCGTCCTGCATACCCGATCTTCAACCTCTGGCTAGAGTTCGCAGTCGCCCCAGACCTTGACGGTCTTCACCTTTCCGTCGCCGTCGGGGAGCGATTTCCGCTTGAAAGCGACCGACTTTCCCTTGGGCATTACCTTCTGGAACCAGGTGTCGATGGTCGTTGCCTCGACCTCCCACAGCTTGCCGTCCGCGGCGTACATCCCGATGACGGCGTGCGGCGAGCGGCAGCCCGCCGGGCCGGTACTCACCACGGTTCCCGCGACCGAGTAGAAGCCGAGATCGTTGTGGCTGGTCGACACGCCTTCCACCTTCGCGCTCATGCTACCGTCGGTAGGCACGGCGTCGGCGCTCACCTTGTACGACGCGTAGGGACGCGCGAGCTTCTCCATGTCGCGCGTGTACTCGAAGACAGCAATTTCGCCGGGAGGCAGCACCGATCGAGCGCTGTACACGCCTTCGCCCTTGCCCATGGCTGCAGCGACTGATTTGACGTTGATCGGCTTTCCGCTCGAGTCGAGCAACGTGACGTGCGCTTCTACGAAGCGCATCCATTCCTTCGTGTTGTTGTGGATCTCGCCCGGGATCTTCACGTATCCGTTTGCCGTTCGTGCGTGGCCGACGACAAAGGGCAGTGATACCAGGGGCCCGTGGCCGGCTGGCGTGGGCGTCGCCCCGGCACCCGTTGCCGGCGCCGGGGCGCCACCGGTCGTCGACGCGGCTCCAGTTGGAGCCGCGCCGGGTGCAGCTTGCGCCGACGTTGTCCCCGGCTTTGAGGGGTGCTTGCACGCGAGCAGCGCGGCCACGAGGAAGATCAGATTGACGCTCTGGTGTTTCATGGCTTCTCTCCGACAGTTGTTCCCAGTGGGGTCAGGCTACGGGGACTGTCCCGGGTCGTCGAGACAATGGCGACCGCTCGCGGCTGGTGGAAGGCCCGCCTCGACCGCCTGAGCGCCGGCGACACGCTTCTCGTGCAAGGCGGTTGAGCAAACAGATCCACATATCCCTTTGGCAACCACACATGTCACAGTCGCGACCATGCGGCGGGGCTGGCCGCTTCAGCAGCCGTCAACGCGCGCTGGACCAGAAAATGTCGAGAAGTCGAAACGTCGAAAACGCCCGTCCTCAGCGCACGCAACGCACGTGATACGAAGTCGTCACGACGGTGGCGTTCGTGGAGCCGTAGTCGAAGTAGACGTACCACGCGCTGGACGGCGCCGCGACCAACGGGGATGAGGACCAGAAGAACGGGGGGGAGGGCATGCCCGGGAACGCCGTCGCGTCGATGGCCGGCGCGGGCAAGGCCACGCTGAAATCGACCAGCGTCATCAGCTCTTTCACGCTCGGCACGCGCCAGCCACCGCCGGCCAGCGCCAGGCCCGCGCAGTAGCTCTGCGCCTGCGCCCACGTGTATTGGGCCGGGTCCACGGCCTGCTGCCAGACGAGCTTCGTCGCGGTGTCCGTGACGGTGCCGCCCGCGATCGCGTAGCGGCCCGCAGGCGCGTTGGCGCGGGCGCTCGACGCCGGCAGGGCGAGCGCGCAGGCGGCGCCGAGCGCGAGGGCGCCGGAACGGGCAAGGACGGAGCGGAACATTCGATGGGTCATGTCTCCTCCAGCTTCGAGAGCGCGACGTGCTCGAAGCGATTGGCGAGCTCGCGCCCGTGGGCGTTCTCGTGGCCCTTGGGAAAGCGCAGCACTGCCCTGTCCACGCGCACCGCCGAGTCCATGGCGGTGCGGAAGATGGGCAGAGCTTCGTAGTAGCTGGGCATCGTCACCCGGAACAAAGATCGAAGGTCAAGAGCGTCGAGCAAATCCGTCCTCTAGCGCACGCAACGCACGCGAAGCCCAGCCGTCAGGTCGCCGTGGTCCGCGTCGCCGAGGCTGAAGCCGAGGTACCACGCGCCGGTCGGCTGCCCGGCAGCAGGTACCGAGGACCAGAAGTGCATTGGCGGCGTCCCCGGAAACGCCGTCGCGTCGATAGCAGGGTCGTGCTTGGTGTAGTCCACCAGCGAGAGCAGCTCGATTTCGGTGGGCAAGCGCCAGTCGCTGTGGCCCGCGAGCGCCAGGTTCGCGCAGTACGTCTTGGCTTCAGCCCAGTTGTAGCTCCCTGCGTCCACGGCCCGCTGCCACATCAGGCCGGTCACCTTGTCGAGCACCACGCCGGGTGTGGTCGTGTCGTAGCTGGCGGGGTTGGGCAGACCCGCGGCGACAGGGTTCGGCATGCGCCAGTCCGCCCATTGGCTGACGCAGCCTTCGCCGTCGCACACCTCGCCCGTCGCGCACGACTTTCCGCACGCGCCACAGTTCGTCGCGTCGTTCGGCACGCACGTCCCCACGCACACGATACCGCCGCCGGGGCAACTACACGTGCCGCCGATGCAGGCGCTCGTCGGCGCCGCGCATTGGGTCGCGCAGCCGCCGCAGTTGTTCACGTCCTTCTGCTTGTCTACGCACGTCGCGCCGCACAGGTTCGCGGGGTCGCACGCGCAGGCCCCGCTCTGGCAGGTATAGCCGGTCTGAGGGCAGGTGGCGCCGTTGTCCACCACGCCGTCGCAGTCGTTGTCCCGGCCGTCGCACTGCTCGGCGCCGCTCGACGTGCACTGGCACATGTCCGGGTAGCTCGGCAGCGGCGCGCAGGTCCACTCCGGCGCGGGCGGGCAATCGCTCGCGCTCGCGCACTGCTTGGAGCAGTGCCCGCCCGGCAGGCAGAGCTGGGAGGTGCAGTCGTCGTTCTTGGTGCACGCTTCGCCGAAGGAACCGGGCGCGGGCTTGCAGGCGCCGGCCTGGCAGGTCGTGTCTTGCGGGCACGCAGTGCCGCACGTGCCGCAGTTGGTAGCGTCGGTCTGCGTGTCAACGCAGGCGCCGCTGCACAGCGTGAGAGCGCAAGCGCCGCCCGTGCCCGCCGTGCCGCCCGTGCCGCCGGTCGCGCCCGTGCCGCCGCCTGACGAGCCGCCGTCGCCGCAGGCCACCGTAACGGCGGCCGCAGCGGCGACACCCAGGATTCCGCGCCGACACCAACCAGACATTCTGATCCTCCTCGACCACTTGCAGCAGATGTGCCCGACGTTCATCTACCGGGACGCGGCTGATCCGGGCAAATGCCCGAACGTCGGCCGAGGGCGCGTTTCTTCAGCACGGCCAGGATAGCTCCAGATCGACTTCGTATGCGCGAGACGGGCGACCCGTTGAGCGCGGTTGGCGTGTCAGCCACGCCTGGGACGGCGCACCGCGCGCACCTTGCCGCTCTGTCCGCCGCCGCAGAAGAAGAGATCGGCGCCGTTGGAATCGAGACCGCTCACACCTGTGCCGTCGGGCATTTCCACTTGTTCGAGCACCTCGCCGCTTTCGGGATCGATGCGGCGCAGGTCGCTCTTCTCGCCCTCCCAGGTGCCGTGCCACATCTCGCCGTCCACGAACGTCACGCCCGTCACAAAACGGTCCGAAGTGATCGTGCGCAGGACCTTGCCGCTGTCCGCATCGATCTGCACGATGGTGCGGTCGCGGTACTGGCCAACCCACAGCGTGCCTTCCGCCCAGGTGAGCCCCGAGTCCTTGCCCTGGCCTGGCGCGGGAATGCTGCCGACGACCTTGCCGGTCCTGGCATCGATCTTCTGGATGCGCGCGTCGGCGAGCTGGTAGAAGTGCGTGCCGTCGAAGGCGGTGCCGGCATCCGCGGTTACTTCGAGCCGCCGCGCGATGTTTCCGTTTTCTGGATCCAGTGCGACGAGCGCTGCGCCGGCCGCGAGCCAGACGTGCTCGCCATCGTAGCTGACGCCGCCCACGTGCGGCGCGCCTTCGAACGGTCCGTACTCGTTCACGATCTGGGCGCCTTGCTTCCTTGTCATTGGTCTGTCTCCGGTTTCTTCGCCACGAACGATCCCTAGCCGCCGGCGACCTGCGACGGGAGTAACAATGTTGTCGCGAAAGCGGACATGGGCGGGGCAAGCCAGCGCAGGGACCGGCCGCGGCCGACGCGCTCCACTTTTCCTTCGCTCTCCAGAGCGGAGAGCGCACGCTGGACGCTGCGCTGGCTGGTGCCGAGCGCCAGCGCCAGCGCGGACGCCGCCCACGCCTGGCCGTCGCTGAGCAGCGCCAGCAGCGCCGCTGCGTCGCTCGCCACGGGCGGCAAGAGGAGGACCACGCGCCGCGCGCGATGCGGGACCAGCAGGAATCCGTCGGGGGCGGCGCGGATGGCCGCCACGTCCGAAAGCGCGCGGCGCAGCCGCCCGATCTCCACGCGCAGGCGGGCGCGGTGGGATTCGTCGACCCGCCGCGCGCCGAAGGCCTCTCGAAGCAGCTCGTCCCGCTCGGCCGCTGCGGGCCAGGCGGCGGCGAGCACGCGCGCCAGGGCAAACAGCACCGGGCGCGTGTGCAGCCGGGCGACGGAGCCCGGCGCGCGCACGACGCGCCGGCAGCTGTCCACGATTAGCGCCCGCGAAGCGAGCAGGCGCTCGACCTCGAAAAGCGTGAGCGCGCGCTCGGTCCCCTCCGACACGGCGCGCGCGGCGGGAGCGTCCAGCATGCCGAGCGCGTGCTCGACTTCCGAGACGAGTGCCGGGATGCGGGAACGCCGGGCATCCTCGAGCGCCCCGGACAGGTGCAGCTGCGCTCGCTTCGGCCGGATGCGCCGGAGCGCGACGTCCGCTCTCGCCAGCTCGCCGATGGCCGCGAGCATGGGCGGCGCCGAGCCGAGGTCGAGAATCGGCCAGCGCCCTGTCGGCTTCGTCCACGTTTCCGAGCAGGAGGCCACGGCGGATCGAGAGCAGGCGCATGTGCAGCGCGTTGACGCGATCGCCGTGCCGCTCGAGCACGGCCAGGGCCGCGTCCGCTCCGCGCAGGGGCGCGAGATTCCGCGCCGCGAACAGCACCTCGGCACGCGCCGCAATCGTGCGCGCGCGCGCCAGCGACTCGGTCGGCTCGAACCCGCGTGCTGCGCGTTTCAGGAGCTCGTCGGCCCGGGCGAGGTCGCCGAGCTGCGCCATGGCGATGCCGCGCAGGGCCAGCGCTGGTGCATCGTCGCGCAGCGCCACCCGGTCGAGCGCGCCGAGCGGATCGCCCACCGAGAGCCGGCGCGCGGCGGCGTTCAACAGCGAGTCCATCGCGCGGCGATCCTGGCCTGGAACAAGCCCGATCGGCAATCCCGACAGACTTGTTACTCCCCGGGAGCAGCTCCAGGGCCGTACAGATCCGGGCGAAGGAGGTTTTCATGCAGGACACGAAACTCGAAGACCACACCAAGGTCAGCCAAGACAAGTGGCTCCAGGCGCGCAAGGCGCTCCTGAAAAAGGAGAAGGACTTCACCCGCCTGCGCGACGAGCTCAGTGCGGCGCGACGCGCCCTGCCCTGGGTTGAAGTGACGAAGCGCTACAGCTTCGACACGCGCTCCGGCAAGCGCACGCTCGCCGAGCTGTTCGACAACAAGAGCCAGCTCGTCATCTACCATTTCATGTTCGGGCCGACCTGGGAGGCCGGCTGCAAGTCGTGCTCCTTCTGGGCGGACAACTTCGAGCGCAACGTGATCCACCTTGCGCACCGCGACGTGAAGCTGATGGCTGTCTCGCGCGCGCCGCTCGAAAAGCTCGACGGGTTCGCGAAGCGCCTCGGCTGGACCTTCGAGTGGGCGAGCTCGCTCGAGAGCGACTTCAACTTCGACTTCGGCGTGTCGTTCACGCCGGAGCAGATGGAATCGGGAAGGATCGAGTACAACTTTGCCCAGCAGAAGGCGTTCGTGGAGGAGCTGCCGGGTATCAGCGTCTTCCACAAGGACGCCGACGGCACCGTGTACCGCACGTACTCCACCTACGGGCGAGGGCTGGATATCTACAACGCGGCCTACCACTACCTGGATCTGGTCCCGAAGGGTCGCGACGAGGCCGAGATTGGCAACATGGGCTGGCTCCGGTTGAGGGACAGCTATGAAGACTGAGTGCTGCTCCTCGCGGCGTGGCAAGGGCCGCGCCGCGAGGACCGCCCGCTGGTCGATCGTGCCGGGCCTGCTCTTGATGCTCGCGCCGAAATGTCCGATGTGCCTGGCGGCCTACCTCGCCGTGTTCGGGGTGGGCGCCGGCACCGCTGCGCTCGTCGCACCCTGGCTCCGTCCCGTCGGGGTCTTGCTCCTGGGCGCTGCAGCGCTGGCGACCGCATGGATACTCTTCCGTGCGCGCCGCCGCCGTGATCGCGCCTTGATCCGCTAGCACTCGTCCGGCGTTGGAGGACGCCAGGCGCTCCCGTCGGCCAGCCCGCGCGGCAGGACGTGCTCGACGAGATCGGCTCCTAGTTCGTAGGACACGCCGACGCCGACGGCACCGTGCACTTGCCGCCAGCGCAGACGGCGGGCGAAATGCAGTGCGGACCGGTGGTCTCGTCGCAAGCGGCGCCATCCTGCGCGTCGACAACGCACTTGTCCTGGCTGCTGCCCTGGGGTGTGACGCAGGACGCGCCGGGCTCGCAGTAGAGCCAGCTGTAGCCGCCATCCACGCTGATGAGGCCGCAGGCTTCCCCCGCGGATGCGGTGACCTTCTGCTGGGTGCACTTGTTGGTGGACGAGTCGCAGAGCAGCCCCTTCACCCAGTTGCATCCGAGGGGATCCGCCGGATCGCAGCTCGCGCCCAGATCGCCCAACGGCGGCGCTTCGCAGACCTGGCTCGAGCCGCAGCGTAGACCCGAGTCGCAGTCGCCGGTGCTGGTGCAGCTCTGGCCGACCTGGCGCAGTGCCGCGCACTGGCTGTTCGAGTCGCAGTACAGGCCATCAGCACAATCGCTCGAGTACGTGCAGCTCTGCCCGGCCGTCGCGCGCGGCGCTGCGCATTTGCTGTTCGAGCAGTTGCCGCTCTGGCAGTCGGAGCCGGATTGGCAGCTGGCTCCGCTCGCTGCCTCGTCCTGGCACGTGCCGCACGCGGCCCCGCTCGCGACGTCGCAACGCCCCGACTGGCACTGCGCTGAATCGAAACAACCGCTGCTGTTGGCCAACTGGGCTGTGCCGCCACAGCCCTGCCAGTTGCGGAATACCTGGGTGAGCTTGCCCTGGTACACGTCCGCGCAGGATTGCGCGCTGACCTCGCTCGCCAACACCGCGATGTCGGCCGGCAGGACTGCGACTCCCGGGGCTGCGAGCTCGTTGGTGCAGCTGAGCTGCTCGCGCGTCAGGCACAGCGCCTTGGTCGCAAAGGGGGCCCGTGCCGGCATGCAATTGAAGTACAGGTTGCAGAAGGCGCTCGCGAAGCTTGTGCAGGCGGTGTCGGCGCTGGTGCCAGCGTACTGGGCGCAGGCCGGGTCGGCATCCGCGCCGGCGTCGGTCGCACTGCCGCCCGCGGTCCCGCCACTGCCGGAACGTCCCACCCGTGTCCGCCGATGCGTCGCCCCCGCTACTGCCCGCACTGCCGCCGGTGGCTCCTCCCGCCATGCCGCCGCTGCCACCGCTCACCCCACCGGTGCCACCGCTCACCCACCGGCGCCACCGCTCACCCCACCGGCGCCACCGCTCACCCCACCGGCGCTACCGCCGATTCCTCCGATACCGCCAGCGTCGGTCTTGTTGTTCGAAGGGTTGCTGGAGCTGCTGTTCCCGCACTCCACCATGAGCAGGCCTGTGCAGATGGACGCAATCGCGAGTGTCAGCCGTGTCTTGCGCATGAGTAGCTCCTGTTCTCCCAGTATCAGGACACAAGGACCGGCATCACTCCGGGCATCCTCACGTCTTGCCTGATGAAAAGGCTACTTTGCCGGTGCTCTGTGCGCAAGGCGCGGCTGGTCAGGCTCGCTGTGAACGTCATCGGGCCGAGAATTGCGTCCCCTTTTCCGCGCTGCCCAGCGTTGGCCCTCGCGCACTCCAACTGATTCCTCGCGCGATTGCGTGCCGGAGAGCGGCGGCTGCTCGACAAGTCCGGCAACGTGCAGCAGGTGGACGTATCGATGCTCCCTGTGGAGTGGAGGGCGAGCCGGCTCTCGCGCTCCAGGCATGCTAGCGCCCCATCGCGACACCAGGCCGAGCTGCGACCCCTTCGCCGTGTTCGTCTGGACCTCGAGCAGCTACAACCACCGCATCGAACGTTGACATGTAAGGAGGCGGCGGCGACCCGTGCTCGAATTGCCTGTCGTCATGCCACGGGCTGCCGTCCTGTTGTGTGCATGGACGAGTGCGGCGGCTCCTGCTGAGCGACTCCGCGTTCCTCCGCACGCCGCCTCCCGAAGACCGCATCGGCTTCGCTCCGGTCGGCGCGCTTCCGGCCGGGCACCTTCCGCGCCGCGGCTTGTCGGCGTATATCTGGCAGATATGGCGGAGAGCAGGGTTCGCGCGAACTACGTCAAGTACGCCATCGTGCGCGTCAAGACCCTGCCCGAGCCGGAGCGTGAGGCGGTGTTCAAGGTCCTGGGCGCTACGCGGGACGAGATCCGCTCGGCGGGGCTTCTGGCGTGGACGCCCATGCGCCTCTATGCCGATCTGGTCGATGCGACGCGCAGCGCGCTCGGCAGCCGCGGTGCGCGGGACTTCTGGCGCGATACGATGGTGAGCAGTTTCGAGCGCCAGCTGTTGAAGCCGCTGGTGGAAGGCGCGCTTCGCCTGTACGGGCGTGCTCCGACCAGTCTGCTCAGGCGCACGCCACAGGCGTGGTCGCTGGTGTCACGGCACGGCGGCCGGATCCATCTGGAAGGCGATCACCGCGTCCACTTCGACGACCTGCCGTTCGTGCTGCGGAAGGGTGGGGGGATTGTCGATTCGATGGCAGGCAACTGCGAAGCCATCCTCGAGTACCTGGCGCGTCAGGGCAGCGTGACCGCTCACGACGAAGAGCTCATCCACGGCCGGATCTGGTTCGACGTGGATTGGCAGGACTAGGCGACGCAAGGGCCGTCTCGACGGCCGATTGGGGCACCGTTCACATGGCCGGGGGACTGTGCGAACCTGCAGGAGCATGGGAAGTGGCTGTGGCTGGCTGGGCTGCGCGTGGCGCGTCGAGGCGGGGCCTCGCGCTGTACAATGGACGCGCCCTTTGTTGGAGGGCGTCGGGTGAGCGAAGACCACGTGGACGAGGCAGCGCCGGAAGACGGCGCGAGCGCAAGTGAACCCACGCTCGCCCAGCGCCTGGTGCAGGCTCTCACCGAGGCCGGCACGCTGAGCGGCGATGCGGAGGCGCTCGTTCCGCTGCACGAAGCCTTCGATCACGTGCTCGTGCGGCGCTTCGGAGCGTCGCAGCAGATCGTGTGCATCGTCGAATGCGTCCGCGATGCCGCGCGCGCCTGCCCGCTCGATCGGGACGAGTTGGTCGAGATCGGCAGGCGCTACCACGCAGAAGAGCGTCTCGGCATGATGCGCGCGCTGCACGTGTGCGTCTACGAAGTGGGGCGCGCGCAGAGCTCGCCGGACGACCACGCGCGCCTCGCACCACTGAAGAAGCGCGGCGGCCAGCCCTTCCTCAGCGCGTGGACGCTCGACGCCGAAGCGCCGCTGTGGACGAACGCGCCGCTCGGCGGCATGACGTACGGCCGCGAACAGCTCGAGCGCCTGCTCGCCGCGGCCGGCGCCCCCTCCGCGGCGGCGCCGCCTCTGCCCGGCGGGCAGCGCTTCCCGGTGGTGACGCTCGGGCTCTTGATCGCGCTGCTCGTGGTGTTTCTGTTCCAGATGCAGCGGGCGGGCTGGAGCGGCAGATTCGAACCACAGCAGCTGGTGGCAGACGGCGGCGTGATGCGCTCGTTGGTCGTCGTGAGCCACGAGTGGTGGCGGCTGTTCACCGCGCCGCTCCTGCACGGCGGCGTGATGCACATCCTCTTGAACGGCATCGCGCTGGCCATGGCGGGCTTCTTCCTGGAGCGGCTTGTGGGGCGCGTCTGGCTGTTCGCGCTGTTCGTCATCGGCGCGCTCGGCGGTTCGCTCCTCTCGGTACTGGTCAGTCCCGCGCACGTCGTCTCGGTCGGCGCTTCGGGCGCGATCATGGCGCTGTTCGCCGCCGGCATGGTCGTCGCCATGCGCCTTCCCGCCGGCTCGGTGCGCACGCGCGTACAGATGCGTCTGGGGCAGGTGCTGGTACCGTCGCTGCTCCCCCTCGCGAGCCATGGCGCGGATATCGGCAAGATCGACTACGGCGCGCACTTCGGTGGCGCGATCGCCGGCGTCGTAGCGGGCTACGTGCTCTACAAGTCGTGGCAGCGCGAGCGGTCAGAGCCGCCCGGTGAGCTGCTCGCGCGTGGCATCTCGTTTTCGGGCGCAGCGCTGTTCGCCGTCGGGCTCGTGTTCGCGCACCGCGCGGCGCCGCGCTATCTGCTCCTGAAGGAGCTTGCCCCCCAGAACGAGCTGCCGAAGACCATGGCCGGATGGCAGGCGCGCGAAGATGCGCTGATCGCCAAGTATCCCCACGATCCGCTGCTACGTGTGATGCGCGCTGGACGCGAGATCGACGCGCAGGCCTTCGGGGCGGCGGAGCGCGACGCGCGCGCCGCGCTCCGCGAGAAGCAGTTGCTCGCCGGGTACTTCAAGCCCGAGTTGGCGCTGCGGGGTCACGCCCTCCTCGGTCTCGCGCTTGAAGGCCAGGGTCGCCTCGACGAAGCGCGCGAGGCCGCGCGTCCGGCGTGCGGGCCTTCCTCGGTGTCCCAGGTAGTTCGGATCCTGCGCGCCCAGGGTCTGTGCGACTGAGCGCGCCCCGGCTCGGCTACAAGAGCTCGTCCACCAGCTCCATCCCCGCTCCCACCGTTCCAGCGATGCTCGGAAACCCTGCCGAGGCATTGACGACCCACAGGTTATCGAGCGGTGTCTCGAACGGGATGCGTTTGCGCACGTTCAGCGGTGTCAGCGCCGAGCCGTACGCATTTCCGGAAGGGGCCCAGCAGTAGCGTTCGTTGGTGGCGGGGGTGCCGGTGATGGCCTTGACGATGTGGCGCGACAGGCCGGGGACGTAGCAGTCCTCGACGACCCCTACGATGCGGTCGCGGATGCGTTTCTTTTCCCGGTGGTAGCTCCGGGGATCGCGGTCGCGGAGCTCCTTGAACGGGGCGTAGGCGGCACTGGTGGCAAGCTCGAGGATTCTGGGTGCCGGGCGGGCAGAGGCCGGGCTCACCGGTGTGTAGCGTAGGCGTCGACATGAACAGCCAGGGGTCATCGAGCGTTCCGGGACCCTGCTGGCGGCGGTAGAGGACGTTCAGGTCATCGTGCGGGTAGTGCCAGACGTTGAAAGATCCGAAACCGTGGTCGCGCAGATCCAGGCCGCGCAGGCCGAGGTAGACGGTGACGGTGCTGGACGAGTAGGCGTAGTCGAGCTTCTCGACGTAGCGCTCCGGCAGCGCGCGCTCGCCGACGAGCGCGGCCGTCTGGCGTGGGTCGGCGTTGGAGATGTAGCGCTCGGCCCGGAACGTCTCGCCCGCCTTCGTGCGGACGCCGACCACGCGACCTCGTTCCACCAGGATGCGTTCGACCTCGGTCTCGAGCAGCAGCCGGCAGCCGGGCTGTTCGCGGATGTAATCGGCGATACTGCCGATGAAGTGCTGGTAGTGCTTCTCGGGGTAGTAGGCGCCGCGGTCGTAGCCGCGGACGAGCGCGACGTGCAGAAGCAGCGAGACGTCCGCCGGCGGGAGCAGGTAGTCGCCGGCCTGCCCGGCCAGCACGGCCTGCAGGCGCTGCGGCATGCGCACGCGGTCGTAGAGCTGCTGCAGCGTCCAGCCCTGGTAGCGGAGCAGGTGCGGAAAGCGCAGCGGCGCGGCGGCGTAGTCGCGCCAGCCGGGCGTGTGCGGCATCGCGTCGAGCTCGCTGCCGATGGCCATGATCGTGCGGAAGTAGCGGCGCAGCGGCTCGGCGGCGTCGGGGAAGCGGCGGATGAGCCGGTCGCGGAACTTCTCCAGGCCATTGGGAATGCGGTAGCGCTCGCCCGCGACCACGACGTGGTCGAAGCCTTCCGGGTCGAGGCGGTGGAAGCGCACCTGTTCGTGCAGGTCGAGCTGGCGCAGAAGCTCGTGCACCGGCTCGCCCTCGCCGCAGTTGAAGATGTAGTGCACCTGCGCGCAGAAGCGGAAAGCCCCCATCTGGAACGTGTGCGCGTAGCCGCCCGGCGTGTCGTGCGCTTCCAGCACCACGACGCGCCGTCCCTGCCGCGCCAGCAGCGCGGCCGCGGTGAGCCCGGCCATGCCGGCACCGATCACAAGATCGTCGAAGTCGTCCGCGGACATGCGCGGGCGAGCCTAGACCGGACGCTGTGGGATGCCGAGGTCCGGCGCTGCCTTGGTGATTTCGCGCCGCCTTTCGCGCGAGAGCGCGGACGCGGACGCGGACGCGGTCACGGGCAGACGTGTACGGGTACCTTGCCGCCGCTGACGTTGCCGCCGGAGACAGGGTCGAGCTGGATGGCGCCGGTCGAGCCCGGGGCTGTTGGAGCGCTCAGTACCTCGACGTGGCCCGTGTAGCGTTCGGCGTGGCCGTCGATCAGGCTCAGGTTCGTGAAGGGCGATTTCGAGCCGCGCTTCCAGTCCACGGACACGCTCGTGTGCCGACCCTGGCGCGTCGTGCAATCCACCTGCGATTCGAACAGGATCAGCGTGTGGCCGCTGGGCGCGTTTGAAGGCACCAGGAGCGCCGAGTGCACGACGAGCGCGGGCGACGGCGTCGCGAACGACGAGCCGCTCCCGAACGTCACCGAGCCACCGAAGGTCACGCCGGCGTCGCCGGTGCCGAAGTGCGACGAGCCGCTGAACGACACTCGCGCGCCGCCGTCGACACTTGCATCGGGTGCACGCTGCGGCTGCACTCCCTCGGCGACGCGGGGCGCGCCGCCGTCGCCTGCCGGCGCGGGAGGTGCGCTCGCGTCCGCGCCCGGCGGCGGCACTTCGAGGACGGCCGCAGTCTTGGGCGATTGGGCCGCCGGCTGCGACGCGCCGCGCGGCGTGCACGCAACGGCCAGGAGCGCTAGCCACGCTATCGAGTGGTGCATGCCGACGGGCTACCCGCCGGTTTCGACGCCGTCAAGCGGCCGCGCCTGCCCGGCCTAGTTCCCGTTCCGGCACACCATGTGGTTCGACTTTTCGAGGCACTGGTAGCCGGCGCGGGTGCAGTCGGTGTTGCTGTTGCACGTCTGGTAGCAGACGGCGCTGATGCCCGAGTTCGGCGGCACGCCGCTCGCGTCGTCGATGCACACCGAGCCGGCCGGGCAGCTGTTGGGATCGGTCAGCGAGCAGCCCTGTGTGCAGTATCCACCGGGAAAGTCCTGGCTCTTGGCGCACAGGCCGCTCGCGCAGTCCCCGCCGCTCGCGCAGCCGCCGCCCGGCTGCGCCGTGCCCATGCCGCCGGATCCGGAGCTGCCGCATGCCACGAGGGAAAAGCCGAGGAACAGGAAGAGAGACGAGAGGATTCTGCGCAAGGGAGCCTCCAGGAGTTTCCGAGCCGGGTTCTCGATATCAGTACCCGCTGCCCGCCCAGAGCAGGCAGGCGCCGGCGCTTGACGGACGTGGTCGGCGCAGATAGCCATGGAGCGGCCGTTTTGGCACTGACTGGGAACTCTTGATCGATGGCACAGAACCCTCCGGGCCCGCCGGGTGCACCGCCCGGCGGCGGTTATCCGCCGCCTCCGCCGGGCGGCGGCTATCCGCCTGCTCCTGCCGGCGGCGGCTATCCGCAGCAGGCGCAGGACCCCTACGCGGCCGAGCGCGCGCTGAACGAGTGGGCGCAGGCGAAGGGCTACGCGCTCGGCAACACCCCGGACCTCGCCTGGTACCAGGGCTGGGCTCCGTTCGTGTATCTGCCGCGGCTTGCGCGCGTGGGGCGCGAGCTCCGCGTCGAGATGGGCGATGCGCGCGCCTTCATTGTCGAGGGCTATGAAGCCGACGCGGTCAAGCAGGCGGCCGGCGAGGATCGCTGTCTGTGCTCCTTCGTGATGTCGCAGCGGCTCGCCGCACGCGCGGCCATCCGATCGAAGACGGGCGGCGGCGTGGTCAACGAGATCAAGAGCGGCTTCGGCTCGCTGTTCTCGAGCGGCAGCGCCGGCGGCGTGCTCGGCGACCCGACGTTCGAGGGCCGCTTCGACGTCTCCACCCCGTCCCGCGAAGAGGGCAACCGTGCGCTGCCGATGCCGCTCCGCCAGCACCTGCTGCAGTACAACTGGCGCGGCATCCTCGAGACGCGCCCGGGCGGCATGGCAGCGCAGATGTACGACGCGACGAGCTTCAACGTCCAGACGCTGGAATGGACGCTCTCGACGCTCGGCTATCTGTACCAGCTCGCTGCCGGGTAGTTCGATCAGCGCGGGCCGACGTACGACGGGAATTGCACGTCGCGCTTGTCGACGAACGCGTGGTCCATCACGTTGCAGTGGTCGGCGATGCCCGGCAGCGCGAGGATCATGGCGTACTGCTGGCCAAGTCGGTGCAGCACGCGCACGCGGAGCGGCTTTCCGCGGGGAACAGTCGCCCAGACGCCGCGGCCCCGCTCGGCGAAGATGCGTGCCCCCGGCTGGATGACAACGGGTCCCTCGAAGGTGCCGGACGACCCGATGAAGTCGCGTGCCACGCCGCAGCCGCTGCCGTAGCCGCTGCGCGAGAGCAGGTGGACTGGCTCGACCTGCTCCACGCTGGTGCGAGGCACCCAGCCGGTGACCCTGGCGCCGCTCCTGTAGCGGAGCTCGACGGAGAGCTCGGTCGGGCGCTCGGCGAGCAGACGGAGATAGATCGAAGTGGGGTCGCCGAGCTTCAGCACGACCTTCCTGCCCGCGCCGGGCCACTGGAAGAGCGACAGCTCGTGCCCGCGCGGGCTCACGTACCTCGTCTTCGGGGAGAGCCGGATGTTGCTGTGCGCGCGCGCGCGATCCGAGACGTTGAGCGCCGCGCAGGACAGCGGCTGATCGGTCGCCACGACTTGGTCGATGACGTACGGCTTCTTTTTCTTGTCGAGCTTCTGGGTCTGCTCGAACACGACGTTGCCGACTGCGTGCCCGCCCTGGGTGCGCAGGTGATCCACCACGGTGCCCTTGACGAGCGTCACGAGTCCGCCGGGCGTGATGACCCGCCAGCGCGCGACGTAGCCGACCTCGGCGGCTTCGCCCTCGAACTCGATGGGTGCGACGACGTGCACGGTGGACGCCGCACCGCGCTGCGTCGGGGGAGCGACGCTCAGCGGGACGCCGCTGAGCTTGACGTCGAACGTCTGGACGCCTTTCGGGTGCACCGTCACGGCGTGGATGCGCCCCGCCCGGCTGTGGACGCGGCATTTCTGCCCCGCTGGGCCGCCTAGCGAGGCGCCGAGCGCAAGCGCGAGGACCCAGGAGGACACGCCCATGCCCCGACCAGACAGCTCCCGGGCCGCAGAGTTCCCCGGCCGGAGCAGGCTCCCATCCGCCCCGGCTTCGGATATGCTCCGCGGCCATGAGGCTTCGCTGGGTGCTGCCGGTCCCGTTGGTTTGTCTTTTCGCGCTGGGGTCGGGCTGCGGAGGACCGCAGATTGGCGGCTCGCATTCGAGCAGCGGATTGATCAACGACACCGCCGTCGGCAAGGCGCGCTGCGAGGACGCCAAGCACCACCAGCTCAAGCCGTTCGTGGTCGAGTGGGACGCAACCGACCTGTCGGACTTCGAGGCGAAGGCCGCGCGCGACATCGTATTCGTCGACTACGAGGGCTGCGACCTGACGGTGCTCGACGGCTGCTCGGACAGCTCCATCCCCGGTCGCTACGGCACCTACCAGCCCCCGCAGTTCACGAGCGGCACGCTGGAGGGCTTCGACATCAAGAACGAGGACCAGCTGTACGCCAACCTGCCGCTCGGCGCGGCGGCATTCGGCGCCAAGGTGAAGCACGGCGAGGCGCTCAAGCTGTCGTATTACGTCACCGGCATGGTCACCGCCACGCGCGACACCGTCGCGCACGACACGATCGCGAAGAACCCGCAGTGCAAGGGCGCCAACTACTTCGTGTGGGCCTACAACCTGGGCGCGTTCGATCTTTCCTCGGTGAACGACACCAAGGCCGCCGTCAAGGCCGGCTTCGGTAACATCGGCGGCGGTGCCGAGCACGAGCACGAGGCGAAGAACCTCAAGCAGGGGGGCGATCTCGAAAGCTGCAAGACCAACTCGCAGACCCACTGTCGCGTGCCGATCCGGCTGGTGCTTCGCAAGATCGGCGAGGGCGGAGCCGAGGGCGGCGACGTGGCGGGCTCCGCGGCTCCCGCGCCGCCGCCGAACTACCAGAACACGCCGCAGGGCCAGGCTTCGGCCCTGCGCGCCTCGGCGCGCAACAAGGAGCAGAACGCCGGCGACGGCGCCGGCTGCCTGGCGGATCTCGATCGCGCCGACCGCATCGATCCGAGCGGCTCGCACGCGCCCCAGGTCGCGTACACGCGTGCGCTGTGCGAGATGCGCGTCGGCAAGTGCGACGACGGCAAGAAGCTCCTGCGCGACTACCTGAAGGCCCAGGACAAGGAGCATGCACAGACCGACGCCCAGCTCGACCAGTCGGTGAAGGTGATGGCGGACGCGAAGTGCCCGAGCTCGGAAGGCAAGCCCGACCAGCAGGTGCGCCGCGCCATGGCGCGCATCGCGGAGGCCGCGCAGAAGAAGAACGCCGAGGCGTGCCTCGAGGAAGCGCGCCGCATCGAGAAGCTCATCCCGCGCATCCCGACGAAACCGAACCCGAACGCGCGCAACATGGCCAACGCCGTGCTGATGCAGGCCGCGGTGTGTGTCGGCAAGGCCGGGCGCTGCAAGGAAGCGCGAAAGCTCTACGATCGCTACTACCACCTGCAGTTCAAAGGCACGATGAGCGAGCAGGCCATCCGCTCGGCCGAGGACCAGACGTTCTCCAGCACCGTCCGCGAGTGCGCCGGCAAGAAGTAGGCTTCCGGGGCCCGTCTCTCGACCGCTCGAGGTCTCGAGCGGGCTTCCGCTTGCGGTGCCGCGGCTGCATGATGGGTCCGTGATCCGTCTCACGGCTCTCATCGCCTCGGCCGGCCTGTCGCTCGTTGTGATCGGCGCGGCGCGGCCGGCCCACGCCTGAGGGCTCGCGGCGCCCGTCGGTCCGACGGGCTGCGAGGGTGGAGCGAACGACCAGGGCGCCGCGTGGATGGTCGGTGCCGGCTACGCGCACGTGTGGTCCGACCTGCGCTTCAATGGCGCGGAGAACTACCAGCTCCAGCAGGATTCAATCGTCGGGTCCTTCGGGCGGCGCTTCGACAAGCGCGTCTCGCTGCGCCTCTCGGCCGGCGCGCTGCTCGGCGGACACATGAGCGGCGAGGGCTACGACTACGATCTCGCGCCCGGTTGGATTGTTGCGGTCAGCGGCTCGTACCAGCTCTTCGGCGATCCCGGCCGTGTGCCGTTCCTCGTCGCGACGCTCACTTTCGGCACGTCCGGGACGCACTCGACCCAGCGCGGCGGCAGCGAGCGGACCTCGTTCTCCACCACCGATCTGCGCGTCGGCGTCATGTTCGGCTACACGCTGTGGAAGCGCGTGAGCCCCTACGCGGCGGTGCGCGGGTTCGGCGGACCGGTGGCGTGGCACCACGCCGGGCTCCCGTACACCGGCACCGATCGCCACCACTACACGCTCGGCGGCGGCGTCAGCGTGTCGCTGCCGCTCGGTCTCGATGTGCGCGTGGACGGGTCCGCTCTCGGGGAGCGCAGCGTGTCGGCCGGCCTTGCGCTTTCGCTGTAGAGCGATACCGCCCGGTCGTTCAGTGGTTGCCCGCAAGTGGCCGGATCCACGAAAGAATTCGCTTCCTGTTCAGGCACGGCCCAGTGGTTATGATACCGCCAATGTCGCTCGCCCAGCCTACGACCACTACCACTCCATCCGAACAGCCCGACGGCAAGGAGATCGTCGAGACGGTCGCGCGCCTGCGCCGCGCCTTCGATTCGGGCGTCACCCGCCCGCTCGAGTGGCGGCTCTCGCAGCTCAAGCAGTTCGCCGCGATGCTCCGCGACAACGAGCCGGCGATGCTCGAGGCGCTCAAGCAGGACCTGGGCAAGCCCGAGTTCGAGGCCTGGATCGGCGAGACCGGCTTTCTGATGGGCGACGTGCGGTACGCCATCAAGCACCTGCACAAGTGGATGAAGCCGAAGAAGGTGAAGGCCCCGCTGGCGGCGCAGCCGGCCAAGGCGCGCGTCTACTCCGAGCCGCTCGGCGTGGTGCTGATCATCGCGCCCTGGAACTATCCGATCCAGTTGGCGCTCGCGCCGCTCGTCGGTGCCCTCGCGGCCGGCAACTGCGCCGTGATCAAGCCGAGCGAGGTGGCTCCCGCCTCTTCCGCGCTGATGGCGAAGCTGATTCCGAAGTACTTCGACCGCGACGCCGTGGTCGTGGTCGAGGGCGGCGTGCCCGAGACCACGACGCTGCTCGCCCAGCGCTTCGACCACATCTTCTACACGGGCAACGGCACCGTCGGCCGCATCGTGATGGAGGCGGCGGCGAAGCACCTCACGCCCGTCACGCTCGAGCTCGGTGGCAAGAGCCCGGCCATCGTGGATCGCGACGTGGATCTCGACGTGGCGGCGCGCCGCATCGTCTGGGGCAAGTTCTTCAACGCCGGGCAGACCTGCGTGGCGCCGGACTACGTGCTCGTGCACGAGTCGGTGGAGCAGGCGCTGCTGGAGCGGCTGCGCGCTACGCTCCGCGACTTCTACGGCGACGACCCGAAAGAGAGCCCGAACTACGCGCGCATCGTCAACAAGCGCCATCACGCGCGGCTCTCGCGCCTGCTCGACAGCGGCGAGAAGGTCGTCGGTGGCGAAACCGACGTCGAAAACAAGTACATCGCGCCCACCGTGCTGCGCAACGTGGACCCCGGCTCGCCAGTCATGGCCGACGAGATCTTCGGACCGATCCTGCCGGTGCTGGCGGTGCCCGACCTGGACGCGGCGATCGCCTTCGTCAACGAGCGTCCCAAGCCGCTCGCTCTGTACGTGTTCACCAAGGACAAGGATCACGCTGCGCGTGTTCTCGAGCGCACGAGCTCGGGCGGCGCGTGCGTGAACGACGCGGTCTCGCACCTGCTGCCGCCCGATCTGCCGTTCGGCGGCGTGGGTGAGAGCGGCATGGGCGCCTACCACGGCAAGGCCAGCTTCGACACGTTCACGCACAAGAAGAGCGTGCTCGACAAGCCGACCTATGTGGATCCGTCGCTGCGCTACCCGCCGTACGGCGGCGACAAGCTCAGGTGGGCCAAGCGGCTCGTCTAGGTCGCGTCGGGGGGACCGACCAGAAGCCACGAAGCAACCATGCCTGCTGTGACACTGGGCCCGTTGGCACGGGCGGTGCTGGCGCTTGCCATCTCGCACGCACCGCCCGGTCACTCGCCGTACTCCTACGAAGCGCTGCCTGCTTGCGGCACCGATCCGCAGAACCCGGCCTGCAAGCTCGAGCCGGTGTGCGCCGACCCGAGCGCATTCTGCCGCGCGCCGCGTTGGAACGCCGCGCGCCATGCGTGGGTGCGCGTCGAGACGCGCGAGGCGGCGATCCAGCGCTACGTGCGCATCGCGAAGGAGCTGGCCGGCACGGCCCGGCGGTTGGCCCGCTGCCAGGCGCCCGACGGGGCACCGCTCGCCGACTGCAAGCCGATAGGTTGGCCCGGCAGCGAACGACAATTGGCGATCGCTGCGCTGGCCGTGGCGCTTCACGAATCCGGACTGCGCGAGGACGTCCAGTTCGGCTACCCACCGCTCGGTCGCGGCCCGGCGGGCGAGGCCTGCCTGCTGCAGGTTGCGCTCGACCAGGGGCCGCGGCAGGCCCTGTGGCTGCCCGAGGAAGAGCGCGATCGCATCCGCGCCAGCGCTTCGGCTCGCGAAGCGTTCGCGAAGACCCTGCTCGGCGACTCACACCAGGCACTCGGTCACTGTTTCGAGGTCGGCATGCGCATGTTGAACGAGGCCCGTCACGCCTGTTCGCGCGCGGCGGTGCCCTGGGATACCGGCATGTTCTCCATGTACGGCAGCGGCTCCACCTGTCACGCCCAGGTGGGCCGCTCGCGCAAGAAGACCTTCGGCCGGCTGCTCGTCGGCAGCACCAAGCTGCCGGCGGACGCGGCCCGGCTTCTCGAAGGCGGCGCTGCGCCCGCTGCGAACTGAGATGCGCGCTATGTTTGTCGCGGCATGAGCGCGAAGTGGAAGCCGAGGCGTTCGAAGAAGCGCGGCGCGACGGCCTCGACGCTCGGGGCCGACTACGTGCGCCGCCCGGGCACCCGGTTGGGCGTGGTGGTGGGCGGCACGCGCTTCGGCGACGGTGCGGGCGCCGTGCGACATTTCCTCGATCTGCTCGACCTGGACGCCGCGGCGCCGTCGCTCGAGCGCATCGAGCTCGACTTCCTCGCCCATGGCTTCGCGCTGCACCCGAAGCGGCCAGGCCAGGCAGCGCTGTTCGAGAAGCGCGGCCCCGGCGCCTGCTGCGTCGATCTGGTCGAGCGCCGCGTGCTGTCGGTGATCGAGCCGATGCCGGGACATGCGTTCTACGGTCACGGCAGCTACGTCAAGAGCGGCCAGATCGTGCTTGGCGTCGAGATGGACCTCGCGAGCCGCGAGGGCGTGATCTCGGTCCGCGACGGCAGGACCTTTGCCGTCATCGATCGCTTTCCCACGTTCGGAGCGCGCCCGCACGACTGCGTGCTCGTCGACGGGGGCCGCACGCTCGCCATCACCAACGGAGGCGGCCCGATCGACGACAGCGAGCGGATGCCTTGCGTCACCTTCGTGGACGTAGCGAGCCGCAAGCTGCTCGACCGCTATCCGGTCGACAACCCGCGGCTGAACACCGGCCACATCGCATTCGAGAGCGATTGGAGCTTCGCCGTGGTCTCGGCGCCGCGCGACGGCCTTGCCGAGCTGACCGAGCCCGGCGGACTGTCGCTCCGCGTTGGGCAGGCGCCGATGGCGCACGTGCGCGAGCCGGCCGAGGTCGTCTCGCGTATGCTCGGCGAGTCGCTCAGCGTCTGCATCCACGCCGGAACGGGCGTCGTCGCGGTGACCAATCCATATGGAAGCCTGCTCAGCTTCTGGCGCATGGACGGCGCGCTGGTCGAGGCGCGCGAGCTGCCGAACGTACGAGGCGTCGCGCTGACACTCGACAAGCAGAACTACATCGTGTCCTACGGTCCATCGGCAGGCCTCGCGCTCCTCGATGCCGCGTCGCGGGAGCCCCTCGAGGGTCGGGAGCCTGGAAGTGGGCGATTTTCCGGCTCTCACATCTACACCTGGGCCTATCCTGCCTAGGCGCCGGTTATCGCGCGGCTGCACATTTTCGGGCGCGCGGCACATGCGTCAGCGATGTTTGCAGCGTGGTACGCTGCGGACATCCTGCTTCCGCTGCCGGGGGGCCGGCGCTGCGCACAGGAGCCTTGTCATGAAATGTCGAACCCTGATTTCCGTCTTCTCCGGATCCGCGCTCGTGTTGGCGGCGACGACAGCCTGCGGCGGCTCGTCCAATGGCGATCTGTTCGGCGGCCAGGCCCACGGTGCGGCCGGCAGCAACGCCGGGGGCAGCCATGCCGGGGGCAGCACCTCGACGGGCGGTAGCGGTACCGGCGCGACCGGCGGCCAGGGAGCGGGCGGCACGGGAACAGGCGGGAGCTCCGGCAACAGCGCCGGCGGCAGCGGCACCGGCGGCAGCGGCACCGGCGGCAGCGGCACCGGCGGCAGCGGCACCGGCGGCAGCGGCGCCGGCGGCAGCGGCACCGGCGGCATGAGCGGTGGCGGCGGCACGAGCGGTAGCGGTGGCAGCGGTGGCGGGTCGGTCGCCTGCGGCTCCTCCACGTGCACGGCCGGTCCGGACTTCTGCTGCTACTACGTGGACGCCCAGCAGCCGGCGTGCAATCCGGTCGGGACGAAGTGCTCCCCCAGCACCGATCTATACTGCGATGGCCCCGAGGACTGCCCCGCGGGCTCGGTGTGCTGCGGCCAGCTGGTCCAGGTCAGCACAAGCAACGGCCAGAAGACCGTCTATAACGAGGTACGCTGCGCCCAGACCTGCGACTACAGCAAGTACCAACGCGAGTTCTGCCACAATACCTCCCAGTGCACCGGCGGGCGGACCTGTCACTCGAGCCAGTTCCTGTCCGCCTACAAGGTGTGCGGCTGAGCGGGACACAGCGAACCCGGCGCGCGGATCCGGTCGCTTTTGGTTCCGGAAGGAAGCCTGCGCTAGGCTAGAGCCGTGGCGTGGCCGCGGGGGGCGGCGCACGAGGCGGTGGCCAGCCGGTTGCAGTGGTTCGACGGCTGATTGTCGTCGCCGTCGGCTCGAAATCTGTGCGAATAAGGAGAGGGATGCGTCTCGGCAGTCTATTCGGTTCCGCGGTCAAGCTTTTCGGAGACCGCACCCGGCGCGCGTGGGCCGGTAGCACGCGCGCGCACATCGAATTCCGCGAGATCCCGGGCGAGGAGCTGGGAGAGTTCACGCGCCGCATCAAGGACGCCGTCGGGCGCATGCCCAAGGCGCGCTGGGTCGAGGTCAACCCGCACACGCGTCGCGTGGTCATCGCCTTCGAGCAGAACGCCTACACGCTCGCCCACCTGACGCGCGTGGTCGAGGACGCCGAGCGCGCCGCCCGCATCGAGGAGGCCGGCTTCGGCGATGACACGACGGAGCATCCCGCCGACAGCGAGCCGGAAGAACGGCTGCTGGTCCAGCTGGCCTCCGACCTGGCCGGTTTCGCCATCGGCATGGCGTTGCGGCTGTCGGTGTTGAGCCCGTCGTCGGTGGCCAGCAACAGCGCCGCCCTGCTCGCCATCCTGCGCGCTTCGCCGCGGCTGCGCCGGGGGCTGGACGAGCGGCTCGGCCCGCAGCGCGCCGATCTGGCCATGAGCCTGGCGCTCGCGTTCGCGCAGGGTCTCGCGCAGCGCCCGGTCAGCTCGTTCGTGGACGTGGTGCACAAGCGCGCGCTGCTTCTGGAAGCGCGCTCGCGGCGCCGCGTGTGGGAACAGCGCGAGCCCGAGCTGTGCAGCGAGCCTGTCGATCACGGCTCCGACCGGGTCGGCGCCGAGCCGCGGCCCTGCCCGCTGCCGCGCGGCCCCATCGAGGAGTACGCCGATCGCGCCTGGATCGTCTCGCTGGGTGGCTTCGGCGTGAGCTTCCTCACCACCCGCAGCTTCCAGCGTGCGGTCGCCGCGTTGTTCGGCGGCTTGCCCAAGCCCGCCCGCTACGGTCGCGACGTGTTCGCCGCGGAGCTCGGCCGGGTGCTCGGCAATCGAGGCGTCCTGGTCCGGGATTCCGGCGCACTCCGGCGTCTGGATCGCCTCGACTGCCTGGTTCTGCAGGGGGATCTCGGTTTCCCGCGACGAGTTCAAGGTCGGCGAGGTGCTCACCACCGACGCCGTCGAGGCGGGCGAAGCCCGGCGTCTGGCCGAGTCGCTGTTCGACTCGGATCACCCGATCGAGGTCAGGCGCCGCGACGGCTGGTCGCTCGGCCCACCGCGCATGCTGGGCGCGATCATGGACGACGGGCTCGACGAGCAGGGCGCCAGGCTCGCTCGCGGCGGAGCGCTCGTGCTCGGGCTGAGTCGCGCGGGCGAGGTGGCAGCACTCGTCGAGATCCACCTGATCGCCCGCACCGGCATCGACGAGCTGATCGGCGCCGCCCACGAGGCGCAGATGCGCGTCGTGATCGCCGCCGGCGACGAGTCGGTTCTGCACGGCCTCAACGCCGACGACGTGATCCCCGAGGGCGAAGGCCTCCGGAGCGGTCTCCGCCGCCTGCAGCGCGAGGGACGCACCGTGTGCCTGGTCGGCACGGGCTCGTCGCCGGGGCTGCCCATCGCCGACGTGTCGATCGGCCTGATCCGCGCCGGCGAGCCGGTGCCGTGGGGCGCGCACCTCGTATGCGGCGAGGACCTGACCAACGTCCGCTTCGTGATCCGCGCCTGCGTCAACGCGCGGCAGATCGCCAAGCAGAGCGTCAACATCGCGCTGGGCGCCGCCACTCTGGGTGCCATCGTGTCCGCCGGCGGGCTGTTGCCGATGACCACGCGCCGCGTGATCATGGTCGTCAACACGGCGACGCTCGTGTCCATGGCCAATGGCGTGCGCGGCTCGTCCTCGCTGGCGCGCAGAGCGTTGCCGGCGCCTCGCGACCGCACGCCGTGGCACGCCCTGGATCCGCATGGCGTCTTGCGCCGTCTGGAGAGCTCCGAACGCGGCCTCACCCGTCACAGCGTGGCCGAGCGCGCCAAGCCGGGCACGCCGGAAAAGCCCGCGCTGGTCGAGCTGGGCGAGGCCATCACCGACGAGCTGTTCAACCCGCTGGCGCCGCTCCTGGCTGCCGGCGCGGGTCTGTCCGCCGTGGTCGGTTCGATGGCCGACGCGGCCATGGTCGGCGGCGTCGTCGTCTTGAACGCCCTGGTCGGTGGCGTGCAGCGCTTCCGCACCGAGCGCGCGATCCGCGATCTGGCGCGCACCGCCAAACGCCGCGCGCACGTCCGGCGGGGCGGCATCGAGCGCGACATCGACGCCGGCGAGCTCGTGGTCGGCGATGTCGTCCTGCTCGGGCCGGGCGAGCTGGTACCTGCGGACTGCCGCATCGTGGAGGCGGAGTCACTCGAAGTCGACGCGTCCAGCCTCACGGGCGAGTCGCTGCCCGTGCCGAAGAGTGCCGCGCCCTCCTACGAGGTCGAGGTCGCCGACCGCACCTCGATGCTGTACGAGGGCACGTCGATCGCCGCCGGTCGCGCGGTTGCCGTCGTGATCGCGGTCGGTGATGAAACGGAAGTCCGGCGCGGCGCGCGCACATCTGGCCCCAACCCCGTGCAGAGCGGTGTCGAGCAGCGGCTCCGCTCGCTCATCGACCTCACCGGTCCGGTCGCGCTTGGCGCCGGCGTAGGGCTGGTCGGCGCTGGACTGCTCCGCGGCCGGCGCCTGGACGAGCTGGTGGGCGCTGGCGTCAGCCTCGCCGTCGCCTCGGTTCCGGAGGGCCTGCCGCTCCTGGCCACGGCGGCCCAGCTCGCCGCGGCCGAACGGCTTTCGCGCCGCGGTGCGCTGGTGCGCAATGCCCGCAGCATCGAGGCCCTGGGGCGCGTCAACGTCATCTGCGTCGACAAGACGGGCACCGTCACCGAAGGTCGCATCGAGCTCGGCAGCGTGTCCGACGGCAAGCTCGAGGAGCCCATTGTCGAGCTGACCGCAGCGCGGCGCGAGGTGCTCGCCGCCGCGCTGCGCGCCACGCCGGATCCGCGTCACGCCGAGGCGCGCAGCGACCCCACCGACGCCGCCCTGCTGCGCGCGGCGGGGGTCGTGATGGTGCGCGCCGGCTTCGGCGCCGAGGGTTGGCAGCGCGCCTCGGAGCTGCCCTTCGAGGCCGGCCGCGGCTATCACGCCGTGCTCGGCCACGTCGAGGGCGGCTCGCTGCTCAGCGTCAAGGGCGCCCCCGAAGCCATCCTGCCGCGTTGCACGCGATGGGGTCGCGGCGACGAGCGCGCGCCCCTCGACGAGGAATCGCAGCGCGCGCTGCACGCCGCCGCTTCCAATCTTGCACGTCGCGGACTGCGCGTGCTCGCCGTTGCCGAGCGTTCGGTCGGCCCCGACGACCGCCTCGATCCCTCGCGGTTGATGGGGCTGTCCTTCCTCGGCTTTCTGGCCTTCAGCGATCCGGTTCGCCCCTCGGCGGCGCTGGCGCTCGAACGGCTCCGGCAGGCGGGCGTCTACACCGTGATGATCACCGGCGATCACCCGAGCACCGCCGAGGCCATCGCCAGCGATCTCGATCTTCTGCGCGGCAAGCAGGTGCTCACGGGAGCCGAGCTAGGCCGCATGAACGACGAGGAGCTCGATCATCACATCGATCGCGTGTCCGTGTTCGCGCGCGTGACGCCTTCGCAGAAGGTGCGCGTCGTCCGTGCGCTGCAGCGCGCCGGACGCGTCGTGGCGATGGTGGGCGACGGCGCCAACGACGCCCCGGCCATCCGTCTCGCCAACGTGGGCGTCGCCATCGGCGAGCGCAGCACCGCTGCGGCGCGCGGCGCCGCCGACGTCGTGTTGACGGACGAGCGCATCGAGACGCTGGTCGACGCCATCGTCGAGGGGCGCGCCATGTGGGCGTCGGTGCGCGACGCCGTCTCCATCCTCATCGGCGGCAACCTGGGCGAGATCGGCTTCACGCTCGCCGCGGGTCTGGTGGACGGCCGCTCGCCGCTCAACGCGCGCCAGCTGTTGCTCGTCAATCTGCTGACCGACGTGGCGCCGGCGATGGCTATCGCCCTGCGCCCGCCTTCGCGGGACACGCTCGCCTCGCTCGCCACCGAAGGTCCCGACGCTTCGCTAGGCAATCCGCTCAACCGCGACATCGCTTCGCGCGCCACCGTCACCGCGCTTGGCGCGGGCGGCGCGTGGCTCGTCGGGCGTCTCACCGGCAGCGCCGAACGGGCGCGCACCATCGGCCTGATCGCGCTGGTCGGCACCCAGCTCGGTCAGACCATCGCTTCCGGCGGGCTCAGCCGACCCGTGGTCGTCACCGGTGTCGGCTCGGCCGCGCTGCTGGCCGGCATCGTGCAGACCCCCGGCCTCAGCCACTTCTTCGGCTGCCGTCCGCTCGGTCCGCTAGGTTGGGCCACCGCCCTCGGCGCCTCCGTCGCGGCGACGGGTGCGGCCGCTGGCGCGCCGCGCCTGGCCGAGAAAGTGCTGAGCCGCCTGCGCCTCGGCGAGATCGTGATGGCCGACCCCGAGGTCCTGGCACCTGGCCGGACGGGCCGTCTCCCCGACGGCTGAGCTCCAGCAGGGGGCTCACCCGTCGCGCTGGCGTAGTGTAGCAATATGCCACACTTTGACACGTTCTCGGCGTGTAGAGTGTGACAAAATGTCACATATAGGCCGGGTAATTTGGCCGTTCGCCCGCAGCTGTGACCAGGAGCGAAGGCATGAACAAGCTCGCTCTCATCGCCACCGTTTCCCTCCTCGCGTCGGCCTGCGGCGGCGCGGCCGCGCCGGCGCCGAAGAGCGCGGCGAGCGCCAAGTCGAAGACCGCGTCCCACGCCAAGAAGAAGAAGGCCGGAAAATCCGACGACGACGCGAGCGCGAAGACCGCGCTAGAGCAAAGCGTCGGCGACTACTTCGTGCAGCGCTTCTCCGGCTCGTTCAGCAAGCAGCCGATGACGCTCACCGAGCGCATCGTGGCGCAGAAGGGCAACCTGCAGGTCATCGACTTCACACTCGACGCCGGCAAGAAGAGCGAGCACCTGCGCATCAAGCGGGACGTGAACACGGGGCGCATCGCGCGCGTCATCCGCTACGACGGCAACAAGGCCATCCCCAGCGACATCAGGGCGTACGACGCGATGATGGATCGGACCGTATTCGCCGCGGACGAGAACGTCGCTTCGCTCGGCGAGAAGGCCGAGACGTGCCTGGTCGGTCAGAAGGAGCTCGACTGCCAGAAGACGCGCTACAAGGTGATCGTGGGCGACAAGCCCGCCACGCTGAGCGTTGTCACGAGCAAGGCCGTGCCCGGCCGCGCCGTGGCTGGCGAGCTCCAGGGCGCCGACGGCAAGCTGCTCTACCGCGCCGAGATCATCGACATGGGCCACGGCGCGCCCGGTCACGCTGTCGCCGAGAAGTAGCGCGGCGCAATCCAGTCGATATCCGCTCGAAACACGGCGGGCGCTAGTATCCGGGTGATGTCGAGCGAGCTTCGCATCGCCGTCATCGGCGACGTGCACCTGCGCTTTTCCGACGACGACGTCGCCTGGTTCAACGAATCCGGGTACGACCAGCTGCTCTTCGTGGGCGACCTGGCGGGCTACGCGCACCAGGGCGCGCTCGACGTGGCGCGCCGCGTTGCGCGCCTCGAGCTTCCCACGCTCGTGATCCCCGGAAACCACGACGCCGTGCGCCTCGCGCACCTGGCGGCCGAGGTGGTGCGCCGCCCGCGGCTCGCACGGGTCCTCGGCGTCGGACAGAACCGGCTGTGCAACGAGCTCGCCGACGCGCTGTCGCCGGTACCGCTGTGCGGCTACAGCCGCCACGAGCTAAAGCTGCGGGGGCAAGGCGTCAGTCTGGTCGCGGCGCGCCCGCACTCGATGGGCGGCTCGTACCTTTCCTTCGAGTCGCACATCCGGCATCGCTTCGGCGTCTCCAGCATCGAGCACTCGGCCGCGCGGCTGTGCCAGCTCGTGGACGCCTGCGAGTCAGAGCGCATGATCTTCCTCGCGCACAACGGTCCGAGCGGGCTCGGCAGCGGGCGCGCCGATATCTGGGGCTGCGACTTCAGGAAGGAAGAAGGCGACTTCGGTGACGAGGATCTGCGCCTGGCGATCGAGCATGCGCGCGCTTCCGGCCGCCGTGTGCTGGCCGTGCTGGCCGGTCACATGCACCACGCCATCAAGGGCGGCGGCGAGCGCTGCTGGCAGCTCGAACGGGAGGGCGTCCTCTACATCAACGCCGCCCGCGTTCCGCGCATCTTCGAGCGTGACGGTCGCCGCGTGCGGCACCACGTTGTCGTGACGCTTTTCACGGACAACGCGCGCGCCGAAGCAGTGCTCGTCGACGAAGCGGCTTAGCGCTGCTCAGCCACCCAGCGCGGCGCGCAGCTTGTCGAGCTGTTCGCGCTCTTCCGCGTCGACCTCGCCGTCGGAGTAGACCACGGCGCGCGCGGCTTCGAGGAAGGTGTGGCGGTGCTCGGCGGGGATGCCCGCGGGATCGAGCGAGCTGGGCGCGGGCGACACGCTCAGCCACTCCTCGACCTGATCGCGCTCCTCCTGGTCCAGCTCGAGGCGCTCGACCAGACGGTGCACGAAGTTGCGCTCGGAGTCGCGGATCTCGAGGTCCGTCCACGCGAACCCGCACACGAACTTCATCAGGAGCAGCCGCTCGTCCCGGTTCAGGTTGTCGAGCATGGCGGCATGCTACCGCCGCCCGCCGCCAGGTTCCAGTGCGGACCCACGCTCCTTCGGGCGGAGGCGTCTCAGACCGGCGTCAGCCAGTCCTTGTGGTTTTCGTCGTTACCGGAGGCGGCGCGGAGATAGGCGCGCTGGAACAGGGCGCCGAAGGTGCGCTTGCCGGTGGACAGCTCGCGGCCGTCGATCTCGCGGACGGGCGTGACCTCGGCGGCGGTGCCGGTGAGGAACACCTCGTCGGCGCGCATCAGCTCCTCGCGGGTGAAGGGGCGGATGGTCACGGGCACGTTGTTCTCGCGCGCGATGGTCAGCACGCAGTCGCGCGTGATGCCCGGCACGATGGACGAGCTCTCGTCGTTGGTGAACAGCGTGCCGTTCTTGACGAAGAAGATGTTCTCGCCGGTGGCGTTGGCGACGGTACCGTCCTGGTTGAGCAGGATGGCGTCGTCGAAGCCGCGGTCGAGCGCTTCGTGCGCGGCCAGCACGCTGTTCGCGTAGTGGCCGCTGGCCTTGGCCATGGTGGGCAACATCGTGTGGTGGAACTTGCGCCAGCTCGAGATGGTGACGCGGATGCCGTTCCGCAGAGCGTTTTCCCCCAGGAAGCTGCCGAGCCCGCGCGCAGCGATGAAAACGCGCACGTCGCACTCGCGCTTCGGCTTCAGGTCGATGGGGCCGCGGCCGAAGAAGGCGAGCGGACGCAGATAGCCGTTCTCGATGGCGTTCTTGCGTGTGATGTCGATGGCCGCCTGGAAGAGCTGGTCCGCATTGTAGGGCAGCTTCATCCCGTAGAGCGACGCTGAGGCGAGCAGCCGGTCGATGTGATCGCGCAGGCGGAACAGGATAGGTCCGCTTTCGGTGGGATAGGCGCGGATGCCTTCGAACACGGCGGTGCCGTAGTGCAGCGCGTTGGAGTAGTAGTGCACGCTCTGCGCTTCGGCTTCGCGGATCTCGCCGTCCCACCAGATCCACTTGGCGAGCTCCTGGCCCTGCGGGCGCGAAACCGGCAGGGTTTCTTCTTCGGGGACGCCGTGGAAGCTAGGCCATTCGGCTTCGAGCGGTGGAGTCATGGTTTCGGTCCCTCCGTGGTCTTCGCGGGAGCGGCAGTATTAACCCCGCCGGGTGCGGGCTGTCGAGGTGGGTGACCGTAGCGGTGGGTGTAGCTCCTGACGGCTGCGGCATCGTCCGGAAAGCGCCGGACGAGCTCTTCGTACAGCCGTCGGCCCTCGGCCTCCCGGCCGCGGCGCGCGACGATCTCGGCGAGATTGCCGAGGATCTCCGGATCGTCCGGCCACAGCTTCCGCCCCCGGCGGAGCAGGCGCTCGGCTTCGCCGAGCCGGTGCTGGTGCGCCAGGATCAGGGCGAGATTATTGGTCGAGCGGCGCGCGGCTTCGGTCGGACGGTCGCCGGCGCGGCGCAGCACTTCCTCGAACGCCTGCTTCGCCTTCTCGCGCTGGTGCCATTCGTTCAGGGCCATGCCGAGCTGGTACGGGGCGAGCGTCGAGGAGCGGGTCTTCGCCGTGGCGTCGGCGAAGACGTATTCGCTGAACGCGAACAGCGACGCGCGCCGGGCCGAGAACAGAGCGAGCCCGGCGATGCAGGCCACGGCGGTCAGCGTCCCCGGCCTGTGGAAGCGCACGGCGAGGGCGCCGAGAGCGAGCGCGGGCGCCATCACCGACAGCAGCAGATAGCGATCGGCCATCAGGTTTTCAAGCGGGAACAGCACCTGGCTGACGGGCAAGAGCGGCACGAAGAACCACAGGAAGGTGACCAGACCGAGCGGGCGCTTGCGGCGCCAGAGCCAGAGCCCGGCGCCCAGCCACGCGGCGAGCAGCAGATAGCCGACCACGCCGGCGGCGCTCCAGGCGGTCCGCACGGGCACGTCGTGGACGAGGCTCGAGAGCGGTGGCCAGGCGAGCTCGGCGAGATAGCGGAGCCACACCGGGCCCATGGTCATCAGCGTCGTGAGCCACGTGCCACCGGGCGGCTTCTGCACCATGCCGACGAGGTGACCGACGTGGAGATCGATCGCGAGCACGCACGCGGCGCCGGCGAGCGACAGCGCATAGACCACCCAGTCGGGGCGGCGCCCGGCGAGCAGATCCTCGGCGAAGAGCAGCACCGCGGCGACGACGGCCATCGATTTGGACAGCGCTGCGCACACGCAGAAAAGTGGGACGAGCCACAGCCGCTTTCGTGAGCGGCCCGCGTGGACGAAGAGCGCGGCGCTGATGAAGAGCAGCGCCAGCACGTCCTTGCGTCCGGCGAGCCAGGCGACCGATTCGACGTGCACGGGATGCAGGGCGAACACCCACGCGGTGACTTCCGCGACGCGGCGGTCGGCGAGCGTGCGGTGCAGGGCGGCGCGCAGCAGGAACACGGCGCCGAGATACAGCGCGAGCTGGCTCGCGCGCAGCGCCTGGGGAACCAGGCCCCACAGGTGTGCCTCGAGCCACAGGTTCGTGTCGCGCAGGGGCAGGTACTCGGCACCGAGCGTGAGGCGCGTGCCGCGCGACAGGTCGGTCCAGATGCGCGCGAGGGCGTGCCCGCCGCCGACGAGAAACGCGTTGTGCTGGATGAGCCACGGGTCGTCGAGGTTGAGGAAGCCGCCCGACAGCGAAGGCAGATAGACCAGCACCACGACCACGCCGAGAAGTGCGGGCAGGGTGCGGCCGAGGCGATCGGCGGGGCCGGCTCCAGACGAGGGCGCCAAGGTGCCGGACGATAGGGGCAAACGCCGTCCGGCGCACGCATCGCGTCGATGATGCGCTACTCTGGAGGGTGATGGGCGAGCGGCGCGGCATGCTGGGGGCGGCGAGCACGGTGCTAGCGGTCGGCGGCAACGTCGTCGAGCCTCCGGAGGCGCCGACACTGCTGCGGAGCGACGCCGCAAGCGCGCCCACGCTCGCGGCGCCGGCCAAGGCGGAGAGCGAGGCGGCGACGCTGGTCGCGCCCGCCAAGGACAGCGCTCCCGCGGCCCCGGTTCCGTCGCGCGAGCAAGCTCGCTACCGGCCGCGCGGCGTGCTGGGCGAGGGCGGCATGGGCCGTGTGGAGCTGGTGTGGGATGCCGATCTGATGCGTGACCTGGCGGTCAAGCACATGCACCCGGAGCTGTGTGCGCGGCCGCCGCTGGTCAGCCAGTTCCTCTGGGAAGCCCGCGTCAGCGCGCACCTGGATCATCCCAACATCGTACCCGTGCACGATCTCGGGGTTTCCGGCGACGGTCAGCTGTACTTCACGATGAAGCGCGTGCGCGGCACGGCGCTCGACATGGTGGTCGAGAAGCTGGCGGCCGGCGATGCGGAGCTCGAGCGCGACCTGCCGCTGCCGCGCCGGCTGAGGTTGTTCCTGCAGCTGTGCAACGCGATCACGTTCGCGCACTCGCGCGGCATCCTGCATCGCGACCTCAAGCCGGCGAACGTGATGCTCGGCGAGCACGGCGAGGTGCTGCTGATGGACTGGGGGCTAGCTGTGCCGCTACCCGGCGACGACGGCGAGCATCTCAGGACGGTCATGCCCGAGGGCATGGTGGACAACAGCGCGGGCACGCCGGAGTACATGTCGCCCGAGCAGGCGCGCGGCGAAGCGCTGGACGTGCGCTCCGACGTGTACACGCTGGGGGTCATCCTGTACGAGCTGGTGGCGCTATGCCGCCCCTACGACGGTCCGACGCCCGGGGCGATCCTGGTGCAGGCGCTGGCGGGGCAGTATCCGCCGCTCGAGAAGAGCGCGCCCGGCATCTCGCCGTCGCTGTCGGCCGTGGTGGACAAGGCAATGGCGCTCGACCCTGCCGATCGCTACGACTGCGTGCGCGCGCTGGCGGAGGACGTGGAAGCGGTCATCGACGGTCGCACGCCCTTCGCGGAGAACGCGTCGCTGGTGCGCCGGGCGACGCGTTTCTACGTTTCCCGCGATCCGGCGTTCGGCCAACTGCGCGTGGTCGATGTCGACCTGTGGGTGGGTTCGGGGTGGATGTTCGGCGCAGGAATGGCCCTGCTGGCGGCGCACTGGATCGAGGGCTGGGCGTGGGCCTTCATCGCGGTCGGGCTGCTGATCGGCACGTACCCGACGCTCAGGTGGATCGGCATCCGGCGACGCACCGCGCGCAGGAACGTGCACGACTGAGAATTGGCAAGGGCACCCATGGAGCGTAGCCTGTATACGTGCTGAAGTTCCCGATGGCGGTGTTGTTGGTGCTGTGCCTGGCACTGGGCTGCGCCTCTTCACCGTCGCAATCGGTGGCCCACAACGACCCAGGCGGCCAGGACGCGGGCGGGCCGGACTCGAGCGGAGCGTGCCAGCCCGACTGCGCGGGCAAGGTGTGCGGCCCCGACGGCTGCGGCCAGTTCTGCAACATCTGCTGGGGTGACCAGTTCTGTAGTCCGGACGGCACGCAGTGCACGGCGACCTGCAACGGCTCCTGCGCAGGCAAGGCCTGCGGCGACGACGGCTGCGGCAACCCGTGCGGTACCTGCAGCTCCTCGCAGCAGTGCGCCGCGGGCAAGTGCGTCACGGCCTGTACGCCCGATTGCAAGGGCAAGGTCTGCGGGGACGATGGTTGCGGCGGTTCGTGCGGCACCTGTCCGGGGCAGGCCTGCGTCAACGGGCAGTGCAACGCGAGCTGCACCCCGAGCTGCATCGCCAAGAGCTGCGGCCCGGACGGTTGCGGCGGCACGTGCGGCACGTGCGCCGCCGGCACGGTGTGCAACACGACTACCGGAGCCTGCCAGGCGAGCTGCACGCCGGCATGCGCAGGCAAGAGCTGTGGCTCCGACGGTTGCGGCGGGCTTTGCGGTACGTGTCCCTCGGGACAGGGCTGCAACGGCGGTCAGTGCGCGTGCAACCCGCAGTGCGGCACGAAGCAGTGCGGGTCCGACTCGTGCGGCGGCTCGTGCGGCAGCTGCGCCACCAACGAGACCTGCCAGAGCGGGTCCTGTGTCTGTGTGCCGGACTGCAGCGGCAAGCAGTGCGGAGGCGATGGGTGCGGCGGCTCGTGCGGCAGCTGCGCGGCGGGCACGACCTGCCAGAGCGGGGCGTGCGTCTGCGTTCCGGACTGCAGCGGCAAGCAGTGCGGAGGCGATGGGTGCGGCGGCTCGTGCGGCAGCTGCGGGATTGGGACGAAGTGTAGCGGTTCGACCTGCGCGTGCACTGCCGAGCTCCGGGCTCCCCAGGCACTCGCTGCGGGTGACTCGCTCAAGAGCTGCGACGGCAGGTTCCGGCTCACGATGCAGACCGACGGCAATCTCGTCCTCTACTTCGGCTCCACCGCCCTGTGGTCGGCGAAGACCACCGGTACGCCTGCCAACGTCGCCGTGATGCAGACCGACGGCAATTTCGTGGTCTACGGCGGCAGCACCGCGTACTGGTACTCGAACACGGCGAACCACTCCGGCGCCTTCCTGCGCGTCCAGACCGACGGGAACATGGTCATCTACCAGGGCAGCACGGTGCTGTGGTCGACGGGCACCTGCTGCCACTAGCCCGCCCCGGCGCAGCTCGCCGCGATCCGGCCCGCTGACCGCCTTTACGTTACGTCACTTCCAGGTAATCTGCGCGCCTTACCGGAGGAACCCCATGACGATCAAGATCGGCGACCGCATCCCTGACGCAACCCTCTACGAGTCGACGGAGTTCGGCGATGCCTGTCCGCTGCCGCCCGCCAAGGTCAGCGTGGCGGAGGCCACCAAGGGCAAGCGCATCGTGCTCTTCGCCGTGCCCGGCGCCTACACGCCGACCTGCTCCGCCCAGCATCTGCCCGGCTACGTGAAGCACCTCGACGCGCTCAAGCAGAAGGGTGTCGACGAGGTCTGGTGCGTCGCCGTCAACGACGGCTTCGTGATGGCCGCCTGGGGCCGCGAGCACGACGCCAGCGGCAAGGTGCGCATGCTCGGCGATGGCAGCGCGGAGCTCGCCGACAAGCTCGGCCTCGCGCTCGACCTGACCGGCGGCGGCATGGGCAAGCGCATGCAGCGCTTCTCGATGCTGCTCGACGACGGCGTGGTCAAGCAGCTGAACGTCGAGGAGCCGAAGAAGTTCGAGGTCAGCAACGCCGAGACGATGCTGACGCAGCTCGGCTGAGCTCGCGTCCAGAGCACGTCCGGGCGACGGGATAGCGCTCCCGTCGCCCGTGACGGCGTTGACGTTGCGGCAGCGGCCCTGTACGCGAAAGCCAGGGGTATGGCCATCACGCGCCGATCATGGAAACGCGCTACCGCATCGGTGGCCTGGCTTCTCGTCGCGGGTGGCTGCGGCGCGGGTGCAGGAACGAATACGGCCCCTCTCCACGCGCCCGCGCCGGCTCCAACGAAAGACAAGGCCGCGCAGGCGGAGCACGATCGCGAGCGCTGCAAGGGCGGCGACGCCGCGAGCTGCCAGAAGGCCTGCGACGCGGGGGACGCGCTCGGCTGCAACAGCCTGGGCCAGCTCCAGGCGAGGGGGGCGGGCGTCGCGCAGGACTACGAGCAGGCTCGGCGGTCGTTCAAGCGGGGTTGCGAGGGCGGATATGCGGACGCCTGCAACACGCTCGGGGTCCTATTTGCCAAGGGGAAGGGCGGCCCGCAGGACCAGGACCGCGCAAGACAGCTCTACCGCCGGGCATGCGATGGCAAGAGCCCGCTCGGCTGCACCAACCTCGGTGTTCTGGTCATCAGAGGCGGCGAAGCGGACAACCTCGCACGCGCGCGCCAGCTGTTCGACAAGGCGTGCGACGGGGGAAGCGCGCTCGGCTGCTACAATCTCGGCTACCTGTTCCAGAGTGGCGTGGGCGTCGCGAAGGACCTCGGCCGCGCGCAGCAGTTCTACAAGCGGGCCTGCGACGGCGACAGCGGTGCGGGTTGCTGTGCCCTCGGCTGGATGTACCAGCGAGGCGCGGGCGTGGGGCACGACTCCGGCCGCGCGCGCAGGCTTTTCCAGCGCGCGTGCGACGCCGGGAGTGCAGCCTGCTGCTCCGATCTCGGCGACATGCTCCGCACCGGCAGCGGCGGCGCGCCGGATCCGGTGCGCGCGCGACAGCTCTACGGACGGGCGTGCGACGCCGGCATCCCGGGCGGCTGCACCAATCTCGCGGTCACCCTGGCCCAGGGCGTGGGCGGCGACCAGGACATGGCCCAGGCCCGGAAGTTCTTCGAGCGAGCCTGCGAAGACGGAGACGCGACCGCCTGCTACGACCTCGGACGCCTACTCGAACAGGGCCAGGGCGGCGCGGCGGATCCCGAGGCCGCGCGGCGGCTGTACAGACGAGCCTGCACAGGGGGCGACGCCGACGGCTGCAAGAAGGCGGCGGAGTAGCTATTCGAGCAGGCCGCCGTCGGGACGCGCCCGCCGCGTTCAGCCGCCGCCTGCGTCGCCTGGCGTCTGGGCGTCGGAGCTGGCCGCGTCGCCTGCGTCGCCCGGCGTCGTGTGGGCGTCGAAGGTGCCGGAGTCGTTGCCGGCATCCGGGTTGCACGAAGCGGGGCTGCCCGCTTCCTCGGCGAAGCCCGCGGCTGCCACGCAGCCGAGGTCGAGCGACGACGAGAGCTTCACGAACACGCCGCAGGTGTGATCGCTGCGGCAGCAGCCCGCGAGCTGGCCCAGCGACGGCGCGTCGTAGCTCGGGCAGGCGGTGTCGGCGATGCCCGGGTTGTCCCGCGCGACGCAGCCGTCGGGAGCCGCGACGTACTTCTGCGCGGGCCCGAGATCGAGGCCACAGCTGGTGTCCTGGGTGCAGCAAGCGTGCAGCGTGGCCAGGCCGCGGAAGTCCTCCGGCTGGCACGTCGCGCTGCCACAGCTGACCGGTCCGGCTTCGCCGCCGCTGTCGTAGAGCGGCGGCGCGTCCGTGCTGGCGCCGTCGCCTGTCGAGCCCGCCGCGCCGTCGGTGGTCGCGGCGTCGCCCGGCGCGGCGTCCTTCTTCGTGTTGGCGCCGCCGTTGTTGTCGCTGGAGCAGGCGCCGACGGCGAAGGCGAGCCCTACGAGGGAAACGGCGAGCCAGCTCGCAGCCTTTGCGCGGCTCACTGCTGCACCCCCGTGCTCTCGTCGGTGCCGCCGGTGCGGGGCCAGCCCGAGGTGGCGAGCGACGTGTTCGTGTTGAAGACGTACAGCCCGCCTTCGTTGGCGCCGACGGCCATGCCGCCCGGGAGGAAGAGCGGCGAGCCCCAGGGGCTGCCGCCGCCGTCCAGCGTCTTGTTCGTCCAGATGACGTGGCCCGTCTTGGCGTCGAGGGCCTGGATCTTGTCGCCGGTCAGGAGGTAGAGCTTGCCGTCGGCCCCGACCGTGGGGGAAGCGTTGCAGTTTTCGCCCAGACCGAGCTTCCACTTGATGTCGCCGGTGGCCGGATCGAGTGCGACCGCGCTGGCGTCGGGGTTCGTGCCGCACAGGTAGATCGTGCCGTCGGGGCCGACGCTCGGGTCCGACGAAGCGTCGCTGGTCAGCGGGACGTTGCCCCACCTGGGTTGGCCGTTCGGCGCGACGGCCAGGACCGCGATTGCGGTTGTCGCCCCGGGGACGTTGTCGGAGACGGTGTAGACCGTACCGTCGGGGCCGATGGCGGCGCCGCCCGACGTCTGCGGGGTCCACGAGGCGTTCCACTTGACGACACCGGCGGGCGTGAGCGCGGTCAGGGCGTTGTCATGCGGCGCGTAGATCGTGCCGTCCTTGGCGACCGCGACGTTCCACGCCTGGCCGCCGAGCGTCTTGTTCCAGACCACGCTGCCATCGGCTGTCGACAGCGACGCCACGCCCGTGTCGGTGGAGACGTACAGGGTGTTGGCGCTGGGCGACGCAAGGTTCCGCCCTGCCACTGCCGTGCTGGTCCAGCGCTCGGTGCCGTTTGCCGTGAGCGCGTAGACCTTGCCGTAGAAGTCGGTCGCGTAGATGTTGCCGTCGGCCGCCCGGAGCACGCCGAACATGAAGTTCGAACCCGTGTACGCCCACAGCTGCTTGGGCGGCGTGCTGGACATGTCGATGGCGCGGATGTCGTTGCCGACCGCCGCGTAGACCGTGCTGTTCGGGCCGAGCGCCAGGTTCGTGTCGGTGCCCGCCCCGGCCATGGTTCTTGTCGCCGCTCCCACCGGTGGCGTGTCCGTGCTCTGGGCGATGACCTTGTCGTAGTTGTAGAGATTCGCCGACCACGACTTGCCGATGAGCTTGTTCGTGGTCAGGCCAGCGTTCAGGTCGAAGCCCGCGTGCAGCTTCCAGAGCGGCTGCTGCGTGAAGTTCACGTCGTAGCTCAGGTAGCCCTCGAGGTTGAAGAAAGGCCCGGCGAGGTCGTCGACGAGCACGCTGAGCTCCGGCCCGCCGTAGCCCTTGAGCTGCGCCGTTGCGACGGGCGTCGGCCACTGCGTCGTGAAGGACTCGCTGTGCGACTTGTGGCCCGAGAAGCTCCCGTTGTCGTACGAGAAGCCGCCGTGCGCAGAGGCCGAAGCGCCGATGCCCGCAGTTACCCCCGCGGTCACCTCGCCACTCGCGCCCACCTTGATCACGAGCTTGGGAAACATGACCCACGGCACCGGACCCGTCCAGACCGTGAACCGCGGCAGGTTCACGCTGAGGATCGGGTAGTCGGCGCTGATGCCGACGGTCGCCGCACCCTCGACGCTGAGGTTGGAGCTGACGCCGGCGCCCACATCGAAGTAGGCGTGCTTGTGGAACTTCCAGTCGATCCAGGCCTTGAAGGTGACGCTGGGCGAGAAGCACAGCGTGCCCGTCACCTTGAGGGCGACCGTCGCTGCGCCTTTGGTGGCGGGCAGCGATGCGGTGAGCGTGGCGCATGCAGGCGAGATCAGCGTGCCGGAGTCGATCTTGGTCGAGCCGAGCACGTCGGCCGCGGAGAAGCTCTGGTTGTAGGAGAGCACGCCCTGCTGGAGGACACTGTCGAGCGAGGTCGGTTCGATCACGACCGTGGTGCCGTCGCTCGACACGACCTTGCCGAACAGGCCGTTGGGCGTCTGCTGCGTTGTGCCGAACACGACGATGTCGCCTGCCTTCCACGCCGAGGTCTCGCTCGTCGCCTTGGAGAAGGTGAGTGTGCTCTGTCCGTTGGCGTCGGTCGTGACGCTCGACAGCGCGGCGGCGGTGTCGGTGCCGGCGACCTTCGTTGCCGCCGAGATCTGCGGGGCGAGCTCCTTGTAGGTCACGTCCACCGTGGCGCCGGAGCCCTTCGCGAGCGTGACCTGCTGCGTGTCCTGCTCGGGCGCGAAGCCGATGTTCTGTTGCGTGTTTCCGTCGACGACTGCCACGGCCTCGACCGTGTAGTCGCCGGGCGGGAGCGGGACGTCGGTGCTGGCCGTGAGCTCGCGCTGCAGGTTCGCGCCACGGACGACCACCAGGGCCTTCTGGCCATTGGGCAGGCCGCCGATGTTCACGCGGAGCACGCCGGCCGCTGGGCCGGTCGGGCCACCTGCATCGGTCGGCCCCGTGCCCGCGGTGCCGCCCGCGCCGCCCGTGCCGCCTGTGCCGCCGCTGGATGAAGGCGAGGACGCCGAGTTTCCGGAGCCACAGCCGCCGAGAAGCGCAACCGAGAAGACCAACAGGAAGAAGGGGGCAAACCCGGACAGGGCCTGCCAGGGACGAGAAGCCAAAGAACGCATCGTCGCAAGGTATCCGGCGTGCCCCCCAAATGTCACCTATTTCCGATAGCTTGCGCGTCGTCCGGGGGTATGGAACAACACCCGGTTCCGCGCGCGGTGGGCGTTGGCCTGGGCCGGAGCGACAATGCCTGGGCGCCCAGGCGACGGCGCGGGACGCATGACCTACGTCAACGCGTCGTCGCGACGTGATCGAACGTCAGTTCCACGCGGAGGTCCAACGTCATTGTCGAACGGCTTGCGCTCCGTCAAGTCGTTCACATACGAGCGCGTATATCATTTGGGGCATGAAAGCTCCGCAGAAGAAGTTTGTGAGCACCTCGTTCGGCGACATCGCCTACCTCGAGACGGGTTCGGCGGATCGCCCGCCGGTGCTGTTCGTCCACGGGATCCCAACGTCGGGCTACCTGTGGCGGCACGTGCTGCGCTTTCTGCAGAACGACTTCCACTGCTACGCGCCGGACCTGATGGGCCTCGGCGACACGCGCGTCGACGTGGAGAAGACGGAGTTCCACATGGACGCGCAGGCCGACATGCTCGTCGACTTCATGCACGAGCAGGGGCACGACGAGTTCGCCATCGTGTGCCACGACCAGGGCGGAGCCGCCGCGCAGATCATCGCCGCGCGTCTGCCCGGGAAGGTCACGTGCTTCGTGCTGACCGATTGCGTCTGCTACGACAACTGGCCGGTGCCCGCGATAAGAAGGCTGCAGCGCATGGCGCAGCTGCCCGTGGTGCCGGAGGTTCTGGGGCGCCTGGGCTTCACCGAGTGGCTGGAGACGAAGACGCGGCTTTCAAGCTTCAGGAAGGGCGTGTTCGAGTCACGCAAGCTGACGGACGAGACCATCCACGAGTACCTCAGGCCGATGTCCGAAGGGCCCGAAGAGCGAAAGCGCTTCCGCAAGTTCGTGCTCGCCGGCGATGCCCGCTACACCCAGCTCGCCGTCGAGGATCTGAAGCGCTTCGACAAGCCGACGCTGGTGGTCTGGGCCGCCGACGACTTCTACCTGTCGCCTTCCTGGGGGAAGAAGCTGTTCGAGGACATTCCCGGTGCCGAGCGCTTCGAGCTGGTGCCGTTCTGCGGACACTTCTGGCAGGAAGAGCGCCCCTCGGAGTTCTCCGCCATCATCGGCTCGTTCCTGTCGCTGCATCTGTCCGGGCGCGTCCAGCCGGTCGAGCACCAGGAACCCAAGCGGCTGCCCGTCGCCGGCGACGCGCCGAGCGCGGAGTGATGGGAGGCGGCCATGCTTGAAAACCGCATTCTGCTCACGACGCCCTCGTATCCGTACCCGACCCTGCCGGCGAATGACTCGCTGACCGACGCGACCGGGCAGCGCTTCACCAAGGGCGACAACGTCTTCACCATCATCAGCCACACGCACTGCTACGCGAACCACATCCTGGCGCAGAACATCGACGTGCCCTCGACGGTGCTCGAGTACCCGCGTTGGGACGACTTCACCGACGAGGTCGACAAGGGCTACCCGATCATCGGCATCAGCGCGTATCCGCCGCACCTCGACGGCGTGATGAAGATGTGCCGCTACATCCGCCAGCGCTCGCCGGCCACGAAGATCCTGCTCGGCTCCTACGGCGGCCAGGCGTTCCAGGCGGCGTACGACGAGGAGACGCAGAAGCAGTACGTCGATCACATCGTCGCCGGCGAGGGCGTGCGCTGGCTCAGGCGCTATCTGGGCGAGGACACCCGGCGCCCGGTGAAGCAGGCGTTGATGCCCAAGGCCGGAGGCGCGCCGCCCTACGTCAGCCGCTTCCCGCGCGGCAACATCGGATTCCTCGTTTCGGGCCTGGGCTGCGTGGGCGGTTGCGACTTCTGCTCGACCACGGCGCTGTTCAACCGCAAGCGCCTCGAGTTGCTCTCCCCCTCCGAGCTCGTCGAGCACATCGAGCTCTACCACCAGAACTTCCCCTCGGTGAGCCAGGTGTTCGTGATCGAGGAGGACCACTTCCGGCAGCCGAAGTACCTCGATGCCGTGCGCACGTACTGGCGCGACCACCCCGATGTGATCGAGTCGCTCGACTGGTTCGGCTTCGGCTCGGTGGACTACATCGGCCGTTTCGCCAAGCACTACGGCTGGGACGCCATCGGCGAGCTGGGCCTGGGCTGTGTGTTCATCGGCGTCGAGTCCAAGTTCGCCGGCGACCACGGCTACGACAAGCGCGACGAGATCGACGCGCGTGTCGTGTTCGACAAGCTGCACAGCATGGGGATCCGCACGGTGGGCGCCTGGATGTGCGGCTGGGACTTCCAGAACCACACCAACATGTACGAGGACCTGAACTACTTCGTCTCGTTGAAGCCGACCTACCAGCAGCTCACGCGCGTCTCGCCGTTCCCCGGCACGCCACTGTGGGAGAAGCTGCGCGAGGACGGACGCGTGCGCGACGTGCCGTGGGAAGATGTGCACTTCTGGAGCGGAGCGCAGAAGAACGTCGCGCTCGAGGCGCACGAGACGCTGAACCTGACCGAGTACGGCTACGACCTCCTGTACAAGACCTGGGGGCCGTCCATCCTGCGCCGCCTCGAGGTGCAGATGGCGGGCTACGACTACTGTCGCCGCTCGGAAAACCCCCTCCTGCGCCGGCACAAGGCGCTGTTCTTCAAGCGGCAGTGCGGCATCCTGTGGACGAACCTGCCGGCGCTCGACCGCTTCGCGCCGAACGGCGTTGTCCGTCGCCGCGTGCGCAAGGCGGACGAGCAGTACCGCGCCCTGTTCGGCGAGCCCACGCCCATCATGCGCACGCTGGGGGGGAACATGGAGCGGCTGGTGGCGGCGTTCAAGGTCAGGGCGTTCTTCGACCCGCTCAACCGCCATCCCAAGGAAGAGCCCTGCAAGAAGTACCACTACGACAAGAACGGGCGCAGCGGCAGCGCCATCCCCTACACCACGGAAATGTCCGAGCCGTCCAAAGCCATGCGCACGAAGATGCGTCGGGCCGAGGTCACCGGAGCCGTGCTCTCGGCGTCGCTCAAGGCCGTGCGCTTCACCCGCCGCTCGCAGAGCGACCCGGTCATCGACGACTACCTCATGGAGCGCATCCAGCAGGGCTGGCTCGGCTTCGGGTTCTAGAATGCCCGTCTCCACCGATGCTGGGGCCGCACGCTGGCCAAGAGCGCGTGGTTTTCTACAGGAAGGCGGGAAGGCGGGAAGGGAGGAGGCATCGCTTGCGGGCGTTCTTGTTGATCAAGCGTCGGATACCCTGCCGGACTGCGGCAACATTGAAGTTGACGAGGAACGCCGTGTTGAAGCCCGTCAATTTCAGATAGGTGACGACCTGGGCCTCATGAACCGGCAGCAGGTGTTCGACCGCCTTCATCTCGATGATGAAACGGTCGTCGACCACGAGGTCGAGACGGTGTCCGTGCTTCAGCACGGTGCCCTTGTAGATCACCGGCAAGATGCGCTGCCGCTCCACGCGCAGCCCCCGAAGAGCAAGCTCGTGAGCCAGGCAGTGCTCGTAGACGGATTCGAGCAGCCCCGGTCCGACATGGCGGTGCACCTCGATGCACGCTGCGATGACCTCATCGGACCCATCCCTGAAGCTTCCCGCCTTCCCGCCTTCCTGGTGCATCTCCTCTCTTCGACACGAAGCGGGCAAGTGTTGCGGCAAATCGACGCCGAGCGACGCCGCACTGCCCGAGGGGATCGGTGAGCTTGATGTCCGGCGTGCTTCCGTTCTCGGCGCTGGTCGGGCAGGAGCGGCTGAAGCTGGCGCTGCAGATGCTGGCCGTCGATCCCGGGCTCGGGGGCGTGCTCATCCGCGGAGAGAAGGGCACCGCGAAGAGCACGGCGGCGCGCGCGTTGGCCGACCTGCTGCCGCCGGTGCGCGTGAACGCCGGCTGTCGCTACGGCTGCCCGGCGGATCGCCCGTCGGTCTGGTGCGATGAATGCCTCGAGCGCGACCAGCACGAGACGACTCCGCGACAGGCCGGCTTCGAAACGCTGCCGCTCGGGGTCACGGAGGACCAGCTGCTCGGCACGCTGGATCTCGAGCACGCGCTCAGCCGCGGCGAGCAGCGCTTCCGCCCCGGCATCCTGGCGCGGGTGAACCAGGGCGTCTTGTACGTGGACGAGGTGAACCTGCTCGACGATCACATCGTGGATCTGCTGCTGGACGTCGCCGCCATGGGCGTCAACCGCGTGGCGCGCGAGGGGATCCGGGTGAGCCATCCCGCCGAGCTGATGCTGGTGGGCACGATGAACCCCGAGGAGGGCGAGCTGAGACCGCAGCTGCTCGACCGCTTCGGTCTGTGCGTGGAAGTGACGGCGCTCGACGATCCCGAACAGCGCGCCGAAGTCGTGATGCGCCGTCTCGCGTTCGACGCTGACCCCGATGCGTTCCGCGCACAGTGGCAGGACGAGCAGGCCGCCATCACAGGGCGCATCGCCGCAGCGCGCGCCCTGCTCCGCCAGGTGGCGGTGGAGCGCGCCTTCTGCCTCGCCGCGGCGGAGCTTTCGCTGGAGCTCGGCGTGGACGGGCAGCGCGCGGACGTGCTGCTCGTGAAGGGCGCGGTCACGCTGGCGGCGCTCGACGGGCGCGCCGCGCTCCGCCTCGACAATCTGGAACGCGCCGCGGCCGTGGTGCTGCCGCATCGGCTGGTGGAGCGCGCGGCGCCCGTCGGCGAGGAGCAGGAAGCGCGCGCGCGTTCCGCGGCTGCCCTGCAGGGTCGCGTCAAGCGGGCGCTCCAGCTCCGCTCCGGCGAAAAAAAAAAGCCATGACGCCGGGTCAGAGCCGGCAGCCGCGAGGCATCGCTCCCGCCATGGGCCACGCGCACCCGCCGAGCCCGGAGATCTCGATAGAGCACGAACCGGGTCGCAAGGGGCTGCTCCGGATCGGGCTGTGGTCGGGCGCCGATGACGAGATCGACGAGGACGCGGACGACGCGGAAGCCCGCCCGCCCGGGCAGCGCCCGCGCGACGCTGCCGCGCGGACAGGCCAATCGCGGCTCCGGGCTGTCGAGAGCCCCGCGCCCTATCGCGGCCGCTACGCCCGCGCGCGCCCTGCCCGCGATCCGGTGCGGGACGTGGCCTGGGACGCGACACTGCGCCGAGCCGCAGAAGGGGGCCGGCAGCTGCCGCTCGCGATCCGCGCGGACGAGCTGTTCGAGAAAGTGCGCGTCCGCCGCCCCCTGCAGCTCTTGCTGTTCGTCGTGGACGGCTCCGGCTCGATGGGCGGAAAGCTCACGGACTACGCGCGGCGCATGGCCGCGGGCGCGCTGTCCGACGCCTACATGAAGCGGGCCTCGGTCGCGATGATCGTGTTCCGCGAGCAGTCCGCGGAGCTCATCGTGGGAGCGACGCGGAAGATCGATCGCGTGCACCGCGCCTTCGACGATCTGCCGCTCGGCGGCACGACGCCGCTGGCGTCTGCGCTCCACCTGGCCCGCCGCACGCTCGAGCGCGAGATCTCGCGCGATCGCGGCGCGCGCCCGACCTTGATCCTGATCTCCGACGGGCGCGCCAACGTCGGAGCCGCGCCGGGCCACGCGGGCATGCTCGCCGAGGTCAGGGCCGCGGCGTCGGCCATCGGCGGGATGCGCGCGGTGCGGGTGCTGTTCCTCGACACGACCGAGGCGGGCAAGGACGCGCGGCGTGCCGCGGCGATCTCCGGCTGGCTCGGCGCCGAGCGCGTCCAGCTTTCCCGGCAGACCGGGCGCGACCCTTCGGCGCTGGCGAAGCTGGCATTGAGAGGCTGGAGCACGACATGAGCGAGCAACGTCGCGTAGCAGGCTGTGACATCGGCAAGGCTTCTGCCAGGTTCGCGCTGGGGAGCCTGGACGCGGACGGGCGCCTGCGGCTGGACGCCACGGAAGCTGTCACGCACGAGGGCAAGCCGCTCGAAGTCTTCGCGTCGTGGTACGAGCGCTCGGGCATCGCGTCCTTCGACGCTCTCGGTGCGACGGGCATCGGCGCCGAGATGCTGACGGCGCCGGCGATCGCCGGCCTGCCGGAGGATGCGTGTCTCGAGGCGGCGCTGGCCCTGCTCGAGCTCGGCGACGGACCGCTGAACCTGGTTCGCGTCGGCGCTCGCGGCTACTCGGTGATGAGCCGGAGCGACGACGGCCGCTACCACTTCCTGCAGAACGACAAGTGCTCGTCCGGTACGGGCGAGACCATGGTCAAGATCGCCGGGCGCTTCGGTCTCGGCATCGAAGAGGCCGACGCGCTCGCACTCTCGGCCGGGGCGGCGATCCCCATCACCGCGCGCTGCTCGGTCTTCGCCAAGAGCGAGATGACGCACTTCGGCAACCAGGGCAAACCGGCGGCCGAGCTGTTCCGCGGCTACTTCGACGCGATCGCGGGCTTCGCCGCAGCGCTGCTCGCTCGCACGCGCGTGCCGGGGCCGGTGCTGCTCGTCGGCGGCGGCAGCCGTCTCGGCGCGCTCGGAGCGGGGCTCGAGCGCGCACTCGGTCAAGCCGTGATCGTGCCGGAGCACGCGCAGTGTCTGGAGGCGATCGGCGCGCTCGCGCTCGCCGCGGAGCACAGCCCCGCGGCGCTGCCGCCGGATCCCGAGCAGCTGGTACGCCGGCGCGAAGCGCGCTTCCGTGTGCTGGAGCCGCCCGCCCGGGCGCGCGCACGGGTGCAGCGCCTCGAAGCCGCCGAGGTTCCCGAAGCTTTGATGCAGGAGCCCTCGCTGCTCGGGCTCGATCTCGGCTCGACCGGCAGCAAGGCGGTGCTCACCTCGCTGGCGAGCGGCGAGCCGGTGCTGAGCGTCTACGACCGCACGCGCGGCAACCCGGTGGACGCCGCGCAGCGGTTGGTGCGCGCGGTGCTCGATGCCACGACACCGGATGTGCGCGCCGTCGGCGTGACCGGCTCCGGGCGCGAAGCGGTCGCCACAGTGCTGCGCGCCGCGTATCCCGAGCTCTCCGACCGCATCGTGGTGGTCAACGAGATCGTGGCCCACGCCACCGCGGCCATCCGCTCGGACGAAGCCGGCGGCGAGAGCCTGTCGGTCGTGGAGATTGGCGGCCAGGACGCCAAGTTCATCCAGATCGCCGGCGGCCAGATCGTCGAGAGCGACATGAACAAGGCCTGCAGCGCGGGCACCGGCTCGTTCCTCGAGGAACAGGCGGCGTTCTACGGCATCGACGCCATCGAGGAGTTCACGGAGCTGGCCGAACGAGCAGAGCGGCCCCCGGATCTCGGACAGATGTGCACCGTGTTCGTTGCCGACGCCGCGGCCGAAGCGCACGGCGAAGGCTTCGAGCTGCCCGATTTGTTCGGGGGTTTCCAGTACTCGGTCATCCACAACTACAAGAACCGTGTGATGGGCCAGCGCAGCTTCGGCCGGCGCATCTTCTTCCAGGGCAAGCCCGCCAGCTCGCCCTCGCTCGCGTGGGCGCTGGCCGAGGTCGCCGATCGCGACGTGATCGTCCCGGCCGATCCCGGCGCGATGGGCGCGTGGGGCATCGGGCTGGTCGCGCTCGACGAGCTCGACGCGGCACAGCTCCGTGACGCGCCCGCGTTCGATCTCGACGTCGTCTGCCGCGCGTCGGTCGTGGGCCGGAAGGAGCTCCGCTGCCACGACAATCAGTGCCAGACGCTCTGCACCATCGACAAGACGACAGTCGCCGTGAGCGGCGAGACGCACAGCGTGCTGTCCGGCGGCGCCTGCCCCAAGTACGAGATCCCGTCGAGGTCCCGCAAGCTGCCGAAGGAAGTGCCGGATGCGTTCGAGGAGCGCGAGCGCGCGCTCGCTCCGTATCTGCTCGCGGCGGACGCGGGGGATGCGCCGGTCGTCGGCGTGCCGCTGGTAGGAGCCTGCTTCGGCATGCTGCCGTGGCTTTCGACGCTGCTCCGCGAGGTCGGCCTTTCCACCCGCGTGCTCCGCTCCGGCCCCGCGTCGCTCGCGCGCGGCGAGGAGCGCTGCTCGTCGTTCGACGCCTGCGCACCCGCCAAGATCGTCCACGGCGTGCTCGACACCGACGTTGACGCCGTCTTCTTCCCGAAGCTCCTGACGCTTCCCCATCGCGACGGTCCCGGCGGAGCTTCCTGCCCCATGGAACAGGCCCTGCCCGAGATGGTGCGCGAGTCGCTGGGCGCCCGCGGCCGCTCTGTGCGGATCGTGCATCCGGAGCTCTCGCTGGGCAGCGGGCTGTCGAGTCCCGCCCTGGTGCTCCAGCTCTTCGCGGCGATCCGCGAGCTGGGCGGCGACCCGGCCCGGCTGCCTGCTGCCCTCGAAGCCGCGCGCCGTGCGCAGCAGGCGTACGAGGACGAGCTCGAACGCATCGGCCGGCGCTGTCTCGCGTACGCGGCGCTGAACGAGATCCCGGTCGTGGCGCTGTGCGGAGCGCTGCACGTGATCCACGACCCGGCCGTGAACGCCGGCGTGCCGCGGCTGCTCCGGGAAGGCGGCGCGCTGCCGCTGCCGATGGATTGCTATCCGATCCCCGACGGCGTGCACCCGCTGCCGCGCGTCGGCTGGGCCGACGCCAACCGCGCCCTGCGCACGGCGATCGCCGCGCGCGCCCGCGGCGGCGTCTACCCGCTGATGCTGACGGCGTTCGGCTGCGGGCCGGCGTCCTTCGGCGAGCAGATCTTCACGGCGCTGATGGCGGGCTACCCGCACACCGTGCTCGAGAGCGACGGCCACGGCGGAGCCGCCGGCTACGTGACGCGGGTGCAGGCCTTCCTGCACACGGTGGACCAGCACGACCGGCGGCCGGAGCCGATCGGTCCGGCGCGCCTGCGGCTGCTGGAGCCGCTCGAGAAGCCGCCCCTGGAACAGGAGCGGAGCTCGCGATTCGTGATGTTCGCTTTCGCCGACCACATCTCGCCGATCCTGGCGGCGGCGTACCGGTCGTTCGGCTACGACGCGGTGCCCGCCGACGCGCCGGACGCCGAGTCGCTCACGCTCGGACGGCGCGACTGCTCCGGCAAGGAATGCCTGCCCTACCAGCTGATCTGGGGCTCGTTCCGCAAGGACCTGGAGCGCACGCCGCCGGACCGGCGCACCGTGCTCGTCCAGGTGTCCGGCGACGCGAAGTGCCGCAACTGCCTATTCTCGGTCAAGGACCAGCTGTCGGTGGAGCGCATGGGGCTGTCGCACACGGTGGCCCTGAGGCACTTCGGCACGGACGAACAGCTCGGCCCGGCCGTCACCTACAAGGTGTGGACCGGCATGACGCTGTGGGATCTCGTGTTCCAGCTGGCGTCGTACTACCGGCCGCTGGAAAAGCATCCCGGCAGCGTGACGCGGCTCTACGACGAATTCTGCGCCGAGGTCGAGCGCTGGACCGCGCGGCCGCTCGGCAGCGGACTGCGCGCGCCGTTCGCGATGAAACGCGCCGCCGACGACGCTCTCGATTTCGTGGACCGCGCCTCGAGCGCGTTCCGCGCCGCGGTGAGGGACGAGCACGATGCCGCGCGCCTTGGCACCGTGCTCCTGAGCGGCGACATCTATGTGCGCATCGACGGCTTCTCGAACGGCGGTCTGGTGGAGCGTCTGAACGAGCGCGGCCTCAAGGTGCTGGCCGAGCCGAGCTGGACCCTGTCCGAGTACATGGCCGAGGAACGCCTGCCGGAGCTGCTCGGGCTGCCGACCGGGTTCTTCAGGAACGCCGTCACCAAGGCGGCCATGAAGACCATCCGCCAGAAGCTCTACGCCCGCGCGCGCAGGCTCCATCCGTGGCTCTCCAACGTGGAGAGCAGCGAGATTCTGGCGGCAGCGGACCCGCTCCTGCACCGCCACCCGCAGGGCGAGGCGCCGGTCACCCTCGGCAGCGTGCTGCACGCCTGGAAGAACCAGGCCTGCGACGGCGTGGTCGTCGCCAGCCCCTGGGGCTGCGCGCCGGCGCTCGTCACCGAGAGCCTGCTCAGAAGCCAGCGCGACATCCCCATGCTCTTCCTGTACGCCGACGGCTCGCCGATGGACACGCGCCGCCTCGATGCTTTCGCCTTCAAGTTGCATCGCGCCCGCCGGGCCGGGCGGGACAGCTACTCCCTGCGCAGCTCGAGCACAGACTCTTCGAACACGACGCGTTTCGCGCCGGGCTTCCAGCGCCGCACGGCGCGCAGCGTGTAGCGGCCGGCGGGGAGCTTCACCGTGCAGTGGCTCATCGGGCCCCAGAAGCTGTCGACGTAGTACTTGCCGCCGCCCGAGGTCCACACGTCCACGTCGAACGGGTCGCAGCTGAGCGTGGTGACCGATCGGTCGCCCTGCAGGATCTCGATCTGGAACGTCATCACGCGTGGGACCTGGCTCCGGCCGCGAAAGTGGTGGCTCACGAGGTGGATGTTGGCGGTGAAGAACAGCGGCCCGGAACGATCCAGCACGAAGCTGGCCTCCTTCGGCTGGTCGCCGACGGCGAGCTCCGCCATCGACACGCCGCAGGCCCTCATGCCGAAGACGGGTGCGACGACGAACAGCCCCAGGAGCCCGATTTCCACCAGAAACGGCCGCACCCGCGAGGCGCGCTTCGGCAGGGCGGCGCCCCGGGGCAGCTCGCTCTGCACCGGCTGATCCGCCACGCCGAGCGCGAGCTCGAGCTGCCGTTCCAGATACACGCCGAGCTCCGCGTCGCCAATGTTGCGGACCAGCAGCCTCGACTTCCCGTTCGCCGTCCGCGCCAGCAGCGAGAACGCGCCGCCCGCCTGTACCGTGAACAGCTGCACGATGTCAGCGGTCGGCAGGCGGACCTGCGTGCGTGGCCAGAAACGGCTCTGGCTACACTGGAGCTTGCCACCTGCCAGCCGGACCACGAGCCCGTCGAAGAGCGCGGTGACGCGCACCCACACGTAGAAGCCGACGGGCACCGACACCAGCCCCGCGACCACGTAGGAGTGGTTGGTCAGCGCCAGCTGCCAGATGTACGCGAGGCCCGCGAGGGCGAGCAGCCCGAGCAGGAACGCCAGAAGCGTCCTCGGGCTGAAGTAGCGCAGGGTGATGTCCAGCGAGCCGTCGCCGAGCGGAGTCGTGCCGTCGCTCGCGCCGCGCTTGAAGCGGACCTTCAATCGCGGCGTGGCGATCGCCTTCGGCCGCTCGACGGGTAGGCCCGAGATGACCGCCGCGGCGTATTCCTCGAGCTCCGCGCGTTCTCCGTAGAGCGTGCCGCACGCGGGGCAGGCTCCCGTGGCCTGGTCTCCGGGCAGCGGTGTGCCGCAGTTCCTGCACCCCATACGCGCGGCATCCTTGCCGGAACATGCCAGCAGCGCAAGGTCGCGCGGGAAGATCGCGGAGGTGTGCGCGTAGGTCTAGAGATGGGTTGGTCCAGCCGGAGCAGGCGATGAAGGGCGCGCGACCCCCGCGCCGCGCCCGCTCGTCCGTCGCGATCGGTTGCGGCGCGTTTGCCCTGCTGGTCTGGCTCGCGAACGTGCTCGAGGTGACGCTGTTCAAGCCGCACGCCTGCTCGATCGGACGCATGCAGCTCGAGTCGTATCTGTTCATGGCGCGTCCCGTTGCGATGCTGCTTTCGCTGGTCGGGCTGTTGCTCGCCCTGTTCGCGCGCTCCGACAACCCGCGGCAGCGCGCCGCTGCGCTCTCTGTCTGCGCCCTGGGCGTGGCGGTCGCGGTGGCGTTCCTGAGGCGCTGGCTGCCCGGCCTGCACCTGCCCTGTCTCAGGGACTGAGCCCGCGCGCTCACTCCTCCGCCTGGCTGAGCGCCTTCTCGAGCAGGACGCGGAAGTGGCCGGCGTGCGGGTTCCAGTCGGGCCCGGGCCTCACGTCGGTCTCGAACAGCACCAGCTGCATTTCCACCTGGTACTTCTCTCCCGCCCGCGGGAGGCCGTCCTTGCCGGTGCGCCACACCAGCGTGCCCAGGTCGAAGCCGCGCCCCGGCACGTAGCCGCGTCGCGTGCTCTCGAGCCGCGGCCGCCCCCGCTCGTGCACGCGCGCCGTGTACGCCACGCCGATCGATCGCCCCGGCTCCACACGCACCGTCTTGTCTGCCAGAAGATCCGGATCGATCTCGACGGAGAGCGTGTCGAGCCCGCGCGCGATCCGGAGCGCCGCCGGCACCTGCACGATCTCCGCGCGCCCCGGCTTCGCGTCGGCAGCGGAGGGCGCCTTGTGCCGATCGCAGCCCGCGCCGAGTGCGACCAGGCCGCCCGGCGCCAGCAGCGCGAACAGGAAAAGGACCGGCGCGGAGCGGCGTAGAGGCACGAGCGGAGAGTACCGCGCCGCGCCGCAGCGCGCAGCGCTGCGCGCGCTCCGCCAGGACGAGCATGCCGCTACTGCAGCGAGCAGATCACGCTGCCCACTTTTTCGGCGCCGGAGCACGAGGAGCCCGCGCCCAGCGCGCCGCTGAAGGAGAGGAACAGAGTCGGGCCGTCGACGGCGAGCGAGGCGGCCGCGATGGGCAGCTGCTCCGGCTTCGGGGGCGGCGGCGCGCCGCCTGTTCCGAGGGGAACGTCGCAGGGCACGGTCAGGCTCTGGGTTGCCAGGGCGTTGGCCGTGCTGGCCGTCGTGACGCCCAGCTGCAGCGTTCCCGCGACGGAGGGGTCGCCGCTGTAGCTGGCGGTGAGCTGTGCCCCGCTCTGCGACAGCACGAGTGTGCCGCTGCTGCCGCCGGAGACGATCTGGGTCTGGCCGCCGCTCTGGTACCGGGTCTCGACCTGGGAGCTGCAGGCGTAGCTGCCGACGGGCAGCGACGGGACGGAAGGCGGCGGCCCCGCGTCGACAGGCTGCGCCGCGGGGCCCTGCCGGCAGACGATCCAGAAGCCGGCGGGAATGGCTTGCGGGCCGCACGTTCCCGTATCGGCCTTCAGTTGTCCCGCCACGGAGAGGAAGACGCTGCCCGAGTCGTACGTCAGCGCGCCGGCGCTGGCGTGCAGCACCGCCGGGTACATCTGCTCGTTGGACACGCCCACGCCGAGGACGCAGAGCGCCTTGAAGCCAGAGGACACCTGCGCGGCGTGAGCGAGCGTCGCCGATGTGGCGGAGGTCGCCGCAAAGTCGAACGAGCTGGTCGTGCCGCCCAGGTCGACGTAGCTCGCGCCCAGCGTGGCCCCGCTCTGCTCCAGCGTGAGCGTTGCGCCGGGTTCGAAGCCGGTGCTGTTCATGAAAATGTTGCCGTCGGGGTTGTGGAGACCCTGCGCGCAGTCGGTGTACGTTCCGAGCGGAAACGCGACCGCGCCGGAGTCGACAGCCTCGGCGTCGTGCGCTGGGGCGTCGTGCGCTGGGGCGTCCGGCGCCGAGGCGTCCCGCGGTGCGATGGCGCCGAGGTCGCTCCGCGCGCCACAGGCGGCGACCTGGAGCGCGAGCAGCAGCAATGCAACGTCACGTCCACGCACCCCTTCACGCTATCACGCCGCGGATCGCCCCGCGCGTGCCCGCGCCGCACCGGCAAAAACCCAACCCAATAACCGGCGCCGTCGACCGCGCGAGTGTGACGGAGGCGTCAGTTCACGAGTGCCGTCGAGATAGCGGGCGGCTTCGTGTCGAAACCGATGACGCGCCGGGCGCTGCACGCCGATGGCCCCTTGCAGCCGGACGTGACGAGCACCAGCGTCGCATTCACCTCGACGCGCAGGTTCTGGGGCTTGACGTCCGTCGGGGCCACGAACTTTATCGTGTTGTCGCTGATGTCGACGCCCGTCGGTTGTCCCAGCCTGAAGAGTTCCTCACCCGTGCTGCTCGTGGCAACGAGCATCGCGCTGTCGATGCTCTCGCTCTGGAGCCCGAGATCAATCGTTGCCTGCCCGCCGGAGTGCAGCGTGCCGTCGGCCGGAGCGGTCAGGGCCGGCTTCCGCGTGGCGAGCGCATCGCTCACCTGGACGCGATACGTCGCCGTGTTGTCGCGGATCTCGAGCGCGACGGGGCCGTCGAGCGAAGGCAGCTTGTCGCTGCGGGAGAGCTCGAAAGCCGGTGGCGTGCACTGGTTGTGCACGCTTCCGGGGCCCGTGCCCGTCCCGACATGGCTGCTGCCGGGACTGACGACGCGCATCGGCAGACCCGCGAGGGTGGCGTTCGCGTCGACGCGCAGGCAGCTGCTCTGGTGTGCGGTGGGCTCGAGCGTCACCTCGATGGCGTCGTCGCGGACCTCGAGCGCGACGCGGGTTGTCGATGCCGCTTCCGCGAGCGTCGAGCTGTGCGTGCCGATGCCGCCGCAGCCGGAGAGCAGAGCGGCCACCGCGAGCGACAGCCCCGCGCCAGAGACGCGACGCGGCGAAGGCCGCGCCCAACGTCTACCGAGCAAGCTCATGCCAGAGGACATCATCAAGGCTCCCGTCTCGACCCACACCCGAACGCTGCTTCCAGCGCGAAGAACCAAGTCTAGGTGCCGCCCCGTCCTTGTCAAACCGTGCGGCAGGGCGCGCGTCAGTCCGGCTCGGAGGCGTGCTCCCACCAGGACAGCGCCACGGTCAGAAGCATCAGGCGGCGCTGGAGCCTCGGGGGGATGGCTTGCGCGGGCAGGTACAGCCGCACCTGCATGTCGGTGACGATGTCGGCGGCGAGCAGCAGCCGGTCGCCCGGAGCGGTCCACGAGATGTAGCCGACGCGCGCGTCCGTGGCTTCCTCGTAGCCGTGCTCGAGCAGCACGTGCCGGTCGCCGAGCGTCGCCACGCCGCGCCAGCAACCCGGCGTTGTCATCATGGAAAAGTACGAGCGGCTGTCGGCGGCGCAGGCCGCTCCCGGGTTCATCCAGAACGCGATCCGGTCCTTGCCGCCGCTGGTCGACCAGCAGCCGAAGCGCGTGCGGGGCACGTGCGCTCCCTTTGGGTCGGTCTCGCAGTGGATCGCCTCGCCGTCGAGCGCGGCGGTGAAGGCGATGTCGGCGCGGTACGCCCCTGCTGCCGACGCGACGTAGGCCCGTGCCAGCTCGATGCGGATCGTGCCGCCGCCCGGCACGTCCCAGCTCGTCGGCGCGAAGCCGTACATATGCCCCGGCGTCGCGCGTATCACGACCGTGTTCCGCTTGTCCGAGGGCCAGCCCTCGGGGTGGTTGACCACGCAGGCTCCAAGTGGAAGCGCCAGAGCCAGCGGCAGAGCGAGGCGCCAGGCGGTGTCGAGCCCCATGGCGCTGTCGTAGCACAGGCTGGTGGGCTTTTTGCCTCCCGGCGCCCGGACGGAATGTAGCCATCCTCGGCGAGGCCAGCGGCCGCCCTACAGCGGCGCGAAGTCCGACCAGCGACGTGTCAGGCCCAGCACGAAGATCCAGCGCTCGGTGTCCACGTACCGGGTGGAGCTTCCCCAGGGCTTGTAGCTCGCGGATTCGGACTCTGCTTGTTCAGCGAGGGCCGAACTCGATGGCGCCGCCGGGCAGGAAGTACAGGATGTTCATGGTCCCGCCTTCCACGGTCGGCACATGCCACGAGCCGGGCTCGTAGACGGTCCAGCCCGGCGCGCGCCCGTCGAAGCTCGGCGTGCCGTCCACGGCAAAGCAGAGGTCGAACTCGCCGTTCGGATGCCTGTGCCCTGGACCCGGTCGATCCATGCGCACCGCATCGATCGACAGCTCGCTCTCCGTGCTCGCCTTGCGCACGCGCGAGTAGCGCACGCCGGGGCCGCCCTCGCGCGAGCACAGCCAGCCGTCGGCAACGCCCTCTGCAAACAGCCCGGCCAGGGCCCGCATATCGTCCCCGTCGACCGGGAAGCGCTGCTCGAGCACCTCGGCTGCGCTCTGCTCCGGCTTCATCTCGAGCAGGGCGGAGATCAGGGGCTCGAGGGCTCGATCGAATTCTTCACGCGACATGCCCAAGGTCGTACCACGAGCGCGGGCCACCTCAAGCGTGCGGTTGTGGATCGGCACCATGTGAGGCGCGCGCCTGGTAGGCGTCACTCCCGGATCAGCCGCTTCATCGCCTTGTTGCCGTAGGAAACGACGGGCTCGTGCTGCACGGCCAGTCGCTTCTCCAGGTGGGCCACGAATGCCCGCGCGAGCTCGTCCTGCCGGATGTTCCCCCAGCCGAGGGAATCCGGAATCAGGGCGGTGAAGGGCGCCATCCAGCCGGGGGTGTGCGCGTTGCCCACGATCATCCCGGGCTTGAAGACGGCCAGTTTCTCGAAGCCAACCGCGAGCACCGCGTCCAGCTTCTTCCCCATCACCCGGACGTACTTGATCCTCGAGTTTGCGCTCTTTTCGTCCACGCCCACGGCAGTCAAGAGCTCGAAGCTCTCGACTCCGGCCGCCTTGCAGCCCCTGGCGAAGCTGCCCACCAGATCGACCTCGACCTGTAGCATCTCTGCCTCGGTCATCGAGTTCGTGCCACTTCCTATCCCGACGCAGCTGATGGCCACGTCGTGACCTCGCGCGGTGTCCTGCACGACCGCCGCGAAGTCGGCCGCGCTCGTATCGACCACGACCTGCTCCACCTTCGGTTCGCCCTCCACGCTGGCCACGGCCCGGCGACCCAGCAGCGTCAGCCCGGAGCACGCATCACTCTCGATCAGCGCGCGCGCCACCGCTCCGCCGACCTCGCCACTTCCTCCGAACAGGATGCACTTCATCGCACGCCTCCAGCGTTGTCGGCGGACGTTGCTCCACTTCGTCGCGCTCGACAACCATCGCCGCCGCAACAACAGCGATCCGCCACCCCCTGCCGTTCGAAAGGGCGCGTAATTCGGCTTCAGCCGTGCGGCGCGGGTCGCAGCAGGCCCGCGCCGGCCGCTTGCTCGCTCTCGGCGGCGCGCTCGGGCACGTCGCGGATGAGGCGTTTGACAACCACGATGAACACGCCCGTCAGCGCCAGGTTCAGTGCCAGCGAGAGCATCGCCACCGTGACGATGGGGCCTCCGATGCCGTAGCCGAGGCTCAAGACGAGCACGCCGGCGCCGACCTCGCCCCGCGGCCACATGCCGATGGCCACCGCCAGCCGATGCCGCCAGTGCGCCTCCTTCCTGTAGCAGAACGCAGGGAACATCTTGCCGAGGTTGGCGAGCAGCGTGATGAGCAGCACGTGCAGCGCCACCGTGCCCCAGTCGAGAATCGGGCTGGCTGGCGGTGACGGTCGCGGTGAAGCGCGCCGCCTGTTGTCCGCCCAGCGCCGCCGCATTGTCGACGACGCTCGGGGGCGCCGCGGCGTGAAGCGCCGCCGGCGTCGGTGCCGCATGCTGCAGGTCGGGCCCGCCGAAGATAGCCGGCATGCTCAGGCCGACCAGCAGCATGAACGCCGCCGAGACGGCCGTGACCGCGCGGCGCTCCGCCGGCCGCTCGAGCAACCGGTGCAGGGCGTGCTCGACGCTCTCCGCGTCGGAACCCGGCGCAACGTCGCGCGGCCGCGCCAGACAGCCGAGCACGAACGCGGGCAGGAGCACCTCGATGTGGATGGGCACCGAGGGGTCGACCAGCTTGCTGCCGGCGTAGAGCAGCTCGCTTACCGTTACGATGACCCCGGAGTACGCGAGCACCCAGGCCCAGCCCACCGGCATGCGCACGCGGTGCAGAAAGACGTAGGCGACGCCGAGCAAGAGCGCCATCAGCACCACCACCAGACCCAGCTGCCAGGCCAGCCCCACCATCAGCATCTTCAGCGGGACCATCAAGAGCACCGTGTCCAGGTCGTCGAAGATGGCGAGGATGCGCGCCTTCTTGAACAGCCACGTCGCACCGAGCCCGGCGGCGGCGAGCATGCTGAACAAGACGCCGGCGGAAGTGGGCGCCGCAAAGCGCCCGGCCAGGAGCGTCTCCTTCCACGCAGCGAAGTCGCCCCACGCCGGCGACGGCAGCATCACGAACACGAAGTAGCCCGTCACCAGCAGCCAGGGGAACGAGGCAGCGGTGAAGGCCACGACGTAGTCCCAGCCGTATTCCCGGATCCGGCTCTTGTCGATGTGGAACTCGAACCCGACGTGGATCATGATGTAGGCGAGGCCCGTCATCGTGAGCACGCGGATGACGGCCGCCACCGGGTCGTGCGCGCCGCCCAGCAGAGCGGGCAGGAGCTGCGAAAGCCCGAGCCCCGCGAACAGCAGCAAGGAATACAACAGAACCTTCCGCATCGCCCATTTCCCCCCATGCGGCGCGCGCTCCACAGCCGCGCCGGAAATTCCCCTTCTACAGCAGATGGGTCCCGGCAATGCCGCGCGCAAGGGTCCTTCGCAGGCCGCGGCCATCCCGTCATCCTGCCCGCCGCCGCCCAGGGCGCCCACGATGGCGCTCGCGCACGGCGCGGCGGATGGCGGCGGGTAGGGTGTCGCGCCGGCGCGGGTTCGCGGGGACAGCACGAATGTCTACTGGATGGACTACACCGCCGGGACGGTGAACTGGGCGCCGAACTAGGCGCGTTGGCGAGGGTCCCCGCTCTCGTGCGACACGCTTCGCGAACAGGACGATGCCAAGGGCCGGCCTGCGGACGAGGCGTTCGACCGTCTCGAGCGCAAGCTCCGTTCGCGATGACGCGTCGGCTCGTGATCGAGCGCGAAGCCGAGTCGGAGCTCAAGGAGGCGGTTCGCTACGAAGAGGCCGCCATCGGTCTCGGTGCGCGGGCATCGGGACCAGCCTGCAAAAAGACTGTCGTCACCCGTCCGGCGCCGCGGGTTTCCTTTCCTGCATGAACCCGCGCCCGAAATCTTCCTCGGCAGCCAGTGCATTGTGCGCGCGGCAGCGCAGCGTGAGGTTCCCGGCGCTGGTAGGTCCGCCGCGGGCGAAGGGCTGTTCGTGGTGGAGCTCGAGCCGGGCGGTCTCGCGGCAGCGCTGGCCGCGGGGGTCGATGTAGCTGCAGCGGGCGCCGTCGCGCTCGCGGACGGCGCGGCGGACGGCTGCGGGGACCGTGCCGCGCCGGCGCGGGTCGCCGGCGTGGTCGCGCTGGCGCGGGTCGTCCGCGTTGCTCGGTGTGCCGCGCCGGCGCGGGTCGCCGGCGTCTCCGGCCTGGAGGTTGTTGTCGCGCCGGTGCGGAACCGCGCTTCCGCCTTGTGGCGCGGAGGTGCCGCGCTGGCGCGGCTTGCCGTTTGGCGGCGCGGCTTTGCGCTCCGCACCGCCCTGGCGCGGCTTGTCCGTCGCGGCGTACTTCTGCTTCTCGAGCTTTTCGACCAGCTCGCGCAGCGCGCGCAGGTGCACTGCCTCGATGGAGCGATCCGTCGCGGCGTGCGAGAGCAGGTCGCGCGCTCGTTCGAGCAACTCGACGTATTCCTGCGTGGCGGTGAACTGGACCTTGTAGCGCTGGGGCCGCGCCGGCGCGGGGGCGGTTGCCTCTTGGTGGTCATCCCCGCTTCCGCCAACCGCATCGCCCGCGCCATCCACCCAATCCGCCGGCCGCTCGCCGGGCGGAAGCTCGCGCACCGGATTGAACGACGCGACGAACTCGCTCCACGTCGGATTGCGCGGCGAGGCGAGCTCGGGGCCGAGCGGCTCGACCCGTGCGGGCACGGCGGGCAGCGGATCGATCTCGCGGACCAGCTTTGCGATCTCGCGCTTGGTGCGATGCTTCGCGCGGGCCAGCACGTCGCTGCAATTGTCGTCGGTCAGATGCGGGCCGAGCAGCAACAGACCCGTCAGGTGAAGCTCGCCGCGAGCGACCGCGTCGTAGAGCGCCGGGAACTTCCGGCACAGCCGCGCGGCCTTCGCGCGGCGGAACGCGGCATCTTCGGACAACCTACGCGCCGGCAGCTCCGGTAGGCCCGACGACTCGAACATCGGGGTGAACGCCGACTTTCTCGATCTACTGCGCGACCGGCTCCGGATCGTCCCCGCTTTCGTGGGACGCGACTCCCGAACTGGACATCGCCACTCGCAGCGATACGATCACGGCATGGCCAGTGTCGCTGTCCAGAAGATCATCGAGCACGTCTCCGGTCTTTCGGAGGAAGAGCGGCGTGTCGTCGTGGACGCCATCGCGCCGGCGGCTTCCACCGCCCAGCTCGCTGACGAGTGGGAGGCAGAGATCGCGCGCCGCGCCGCCCGCGTGCGTGGAGGCGTGTCGCAGGGCCGGCCCGCGGACGAGGTATTCGATCGTCTCGAGCGCAAGCTCCCGTCGCGATGACACGTCGGCTCGTCATCGAGCCCGAAGCCGAGGCGGAGCTCGAGGAGGCAGCGATTCGCTACGAAGAGGCTGTCGCCGGCCTCGGCCACGACTTCCTGGCCGAGATGCGCAGCCGGACGCGGGACTACCTGGGGGCGACGGATCCGGATGCGCTGGTGCGGCTCTCCGACCTTGCCGACGAGTATCCGGCGCAGCTCGAGGTGCGGGTGTACGAGGCGCCGGCGCGGAGCTTCGATCCGAAGTCGTCCGGCGCGTAGCGGGCCGTGGACTGAACGCCGGCGAGGCGGCGTGGCGGCGCCTGCGGCACCTCAGGCCGCCCCCGTTGCGGGCGGCTGGTTCCAGCGCTATTTCTGCAACATGGCTCAACCGCTCCCGATCCCACCGCCCGGCTTCGACGAGCTGACGCCCGAGCAGAAGCTGGACTACGTTGCCGCGCTCTGGGACCGGATCGCCGCCGAGCAGTCCCAGCTCCCTATTTCCGAGGCCCAGCGAGCGCTTCTGCGTGACCGGCTGGCTGCCCACCGCGACAATCCTGGAGCGGCACGACCCTGGTCTGAAGCACGACGTGACATCGAGCAGCTTCTACGGCAGCGCCCGTCGCGCTGATGCGAAGCGAACCCCACGTCACTCCGGATGCGCAGGCCGACATCCTCGAAGCTGCGCGGTACTACGAAGGGGAGCGGGCCGGTCTTGGGTTCGCGTTTCTCGACGCGATCGAGCGCGCGCTGGCGTCGATTCGCGACAACCCGTTGTTGTTCACACTTGTTGACGAGCCCGTCCGGCGCGTGCTGCTCCAGCAGTTCCCCTATGGGGTGTTCTACGAACCCGGCGATCAGCAGGACACTGTGCTCGCCGTGATGGACCTTCGCCAAGACCCCGAGACGATCCGTCGATCATATCGTCGGTGACCCGCGGCGCGCGCCGCGATGCCGCCCGACCTAGGCCCGGAGGGGACCGCAAGGTTCGTCTGGCGTCGCTGGCGGCAGGACCTTTCCCCTCGAGCCACGGCCTGCCGTCCGGTATCGTCGCTGCCGGTGCCGGATCGCTGTCCGTTCTGCCACCCGGATCGAGACCGGGTTTTCCACGAGGGAGACCTGACGCTGGGCGTCTGGGACGCCTTCCCCGCCAGCGAAGGCCACGCGCTGCTGATCACGCGCAGGCACGTTCCGACCTGGTTCGACGCGACGGACGAAGAGCGCGCCGAGCTCGTGGCGGGCATCGAGATCGCGCGCGCTCGCATTCTCGAAACGCATTCGCCCGATGGCTTCAACATCGGCGTGAACGCCGGCGAGGCCGCCGGGCAGACGGTGATGCACCTGCACGTGCACGTGATCCCGCGCTACGCCGGCGACGTGCCGGATCCGCGCGGCGGGGTGCGCCACGTGATCCCGGCGCGCGGCAACTACCTGCTGGCAGACGCCGCGCCGCCCAACGCCACCGCGCCGCGCACCGACGCCGCCCCTCCGCTGCGCACGGCCGAGGCCACGGTGCCCTATCTCCGCACCCTGGATGCCGCCATCTTCGGACTCGCGCCGCACCGACAGTCCCTCGTCACAGGGGGCGAGGCGGATCCGTTGTTGCCTCATCTCTTGGCGCACATGAACCGCTCGGATGCGCTGGATGTGGCGGTGGCGTTCGTGATGGGGCGGGGGGTGGCGGAGGTGGAGCGGCATCTGGTCGACTTGCTGGAGCGCGGGGGGCGGGTGCGGCTGCTCACGGGGGATTACCTGGGGGCAACGGATCCGGATGCGCTGCTGGCGCTGCTGGACCTGGCCGACGAGTACCCGGCAGAGCTCGCGGTGCGGGTGTACGAGGCGAGGGCGCGGAGCTTCCATCCGAAGACGTACATCCTGAGGCGCGGCGGGCGCGCGGGGGTGGCGTTCGTGGGCAGCTCGAACCTGTCGCACGCGGCGCTGTCGCTCGGAGTGGAGTGGAACTACCGCGTGGTGTCGCACGAGGACCGCGCGGGCTTTGCGGCGGTCTGCGCGGCGTTCGAGCGACTGTTCGACGACGAGGCCGGGGTGCCGCTCGATGCCGCGTGGATCGAGCGCTACCGCGCGCGGCGGCCGGCGCTGCGCCCGGCGTTGCAGCAGGCAGACGACGCGGGCGAGCCGCTGGAGGTGGAGGACGAGCCGCTCGGGCCGGCGCTGCCGGACGAGGTGCAGCGGGAGGCGCTGGACGCGCTCGCCGACACGCGCGCCGACGGCAACGCGGCGGGGCTGGTGGTGCTCGCGACCGGCATGGGCAAGACGTTCCTGGGCGCGTTCGACTCGGCGGAGTTTTCGCGCGTGCTGTTCGTGGCGCACCGCGAGGAGATCTTGAAGCAGGCGCGCCGCACCTTCCGCCGCGTCAGGCCGCGGGCGAGCCTCGGCTTCTACCACGGCGGCGAGAAGAGCCCCGGGGCGGACATCCTGTTCGCGTCGGTGCAGACGCTCGGGCAGCCCGCGCACCTGGAGGCGTTCGCGCCGGACGCCTTCGACTACCTGATCGTCGACGAGTTCCATCACGCCCACGCCGACACCTACCGGCGGCTGCTCGAGCACTTCGAGCCGCGCTTCCTGCTCGGGCTCACGGCCACGCCCGAGCGCACCGACGGTGGCGACCTCCTGGCGCTATGCGGCGAGAACGTCGTCTACCGCGCGGATCTGTTCGAGGGCATCGAGCGCGGGCGGCTCTGCCCCTTCGACTACTTCGGCGTGCCCGACCCGGTCGAGTACGACAACATTCCCTGGCGGCGGCTGACCGATGACGAGCTGACGGGGCTGGTGGCGACGGAGGCGCGCGCGGAGAACGCCTACGAGCAGCTGCGCGTGCGCGGCGGGCGGCGCATGCTGGCGTTCTGCGTTTCCATCCGGCACGCGGAGTTCATGCGGCGCTTCTTCTCGGAGCGGGGGCTCCGCGCCGTGGCGGTGCACTCGGGGCCGGAGTCGGCGCCGCGCCAGGAGGCCATCCAGCTGCTCGAGAAGGGCGAGCTGGATGTGGTGGTCACGGTCGACATGTTCAACGAGGGCGTCGACATCCCCGCCGTGGACACGGTGCTGATGCTGCGGCCCACGGACTCGAAGGTGGTGTGGCTGCAGCAGCTCGGTCGCGGCTTGCGCAAGAGGCCGGGCAAGCGGCTGAGCGTGATCGACTACGTGGGCAACCACCGCGCGTTCCTGCGGCATCTACAGACGCTGTTCGGGCTGGACGGCAGCGTGCTCAACGCGCGCAGGTGCATCGCGGGGTTGCGGGAGGCGGGTGGACGGAGCGAGCTGCCCGGCGGCTGCTCCGTCACGTACGATCTGGAAGCGCTGGAGCTGCTCGACCAGGTGGCGCGGGTGCCGCGCAAGGCCGATGCGTTCCGCGCCTGGCTCGACGACTTCCGCGAGCGGAACGAGCGGCGGCCGCGGGCGGTGGAGGCGTTCCACGAGGGCTTCGATCCGCAGCAGCTGCCGCCGGCATTGCGGCCGTGGTTTGCGGGCTTGCGGGAATTGGGGGCGCTGTCCGCTGAGGAGGCGGCGGTGGCGGGCGCGGCTCCGGAGCTGTTCGAGCTGCTGCAGACCACGGCGATGACGCGTAGCTACAAGATGGTGCTGCTGCTTTCGTGGATTGCGAGCGGGCGCTTTCCGTCGCCGATCGGACTCGACGAGCTGGGGCGCGCGTTCTCGCGGCTCGCGCTCAGGACCGGGCCGCTGGCGCTGGATGTGAGCGTCGATCTGCGGGATGCGCGCGCGGTCGAGCGGTTGGTGCGGGACAATCCCGTGAAAGCGTGGGTGGCGACGGGGCTGTTCGCGTTCGACGGCGCGCTTTCACTCTCCGCGGAGGCGCCGGACTCGTCGGACGTGTTCACCGACATGCTGCGCGAGCTCGCCGAGTGGCGGCTTGCGCAGTACCTGCATCGCCGTCGGCAGGATCGCATCGAGGCCGTGTTCGACGACGAGGGCAGCGAGCTCGACGCCCACTTCACCACCGAGCGCAGCGAAGGCGGCTACGCCGTCATTGTCGAATCCCGCGGCGGCACCGCCGGCAGCCGCGCTGCCCGGAATACGCAGTACGGCGAGGGGCTCGCGCTGCTATTGCGGCGGTTGGCGGTGCTCGGAGCGACGCTGCAGCGCGCGGAGCTGTGGACGCGCTCCGTGTCGGGGGAACGACTCGAGCTGCGCGGGCGGAGCTATCCGCTAGCCCTCGCCGAGATCGACGACATCGACCAGCTGCGCCGCGACATCCAGGCGGCGCAGGGGAACAATCCGACGCGGCGGATCCGGCTTTCGGTGAGTGGCGTCGCGGAGGAGTCGCTGGTGCGGGTGCACCGGGGGCTTTCGCGGGGGGCGTAGCTCCCGCGCCGGCGCGGTGCGACGCTAACCGTCCCGCACCACCGGCCGCTTCGTCTGCATGAACCCCCGCCCGAAGTCTTCCTCCGCAGCCAGCGCGTTGCTTGTAGCGCTGGGGCCGCGCCGGCGCGGGTGCGCTCGGCTCGTCTTGGGGCTTGTCCATATCGTCGGCGCCATCAGGGTGCGCGTGGCGGACATCTGTCTCGTCATCGGTCGAGTCCGCCGGCCGCTCGCCGGGCGGAAGCTCGCGCACCGGATTGAATGACGCAGCAAACTCGCTCCACGTCGGGCTCCGCGGCGACGCCATGAGCGAGGGCCCGAGCGGCTCGATGCGCGCCGGCACATCGCGCAGCGGGTCGAGCTCGCGCACCAGCTTGGCGATCTCGTGCTTGGTGCGATGCTTGGCGCGGGCGAGCACTTCGCGGCAATTGTCGTCGGTGAGATGCGGACCGAGCAGCAACAGACCCGTCAGATGCAGCTCGCCGCGAGCGACGGCGTCGTCGGAGAGCCCGGCGAGATCGTAGCGGCTTGTCGCAAGACTGGTGAGACGCGCGTTCATGCAGCCACCGTACACCCGGGTTTCGAGCCCCATGAGGAGCGCTCCTGGTGCGCTTTCGCGCCCTCGATCGCTTCGAACTTCGTCGCGCGGCAGAAACAACGTCAGCGCGCGTTGTCGCGTCGTCGGGGCAGACTCTGCGAGCGAGCGGCGCGATCGAAACGCTGTGCGCCCCGAAAGCCGTCAAGCGGGAAATCGCGACGCGGCGACATTTCCATTGCGCCCATCAGCGCGCCGCGCGAGTCCGTCGAAACGCTGTCGTTGCCGGCGGAGCACGGCGAGCTCCTGGGCAGAACGACAGCGCGCGCCGATAGCGCGCGCTGGTGGAGCCGCCGGGGGGAATGCGTGCGCCGATCGTGGCGTTGCCGGGGGCATGCGTCGCGCGGTGGTCGTTTCGTTCGTCTTGCTGCTGGTGAGCGCGTCTGCGATGGCGTCGCCGCTGCCGTCGTACGATCTGGTCGACCCGCGCGTCTGCCTTGCCGGCGAGTGGGGCCGCTCGACGCGCTACGAATGGCGCATCCAGCTCGGCCTCTTCAACCACGAGCGCGCTGCGGACCGCAGGGCACGGGTCGTCGCCCGGCGCGGCCTGGCGACGGAGAGCTACATCGCCGCCTGGCTGGCCAGAGATGACCGCGAACCGATCGTCGTCGTCTCCCGTTCGTTCAAGTCGCGCCGCGCCGCCCTCCGGGCCATTCGTCGCTATCGCGCGGCCGTGCCTCGCGCGTTCGCGCGCCGATACGAGCGCTGGGTCCAATCCGAGGCGCGTCGCGGCTTCGAGCACGGCAGTCGGCACGCGAGCCTGCTACCAGAGCTGTGCGGATGCGCCGTGCTGGGCGGCGTCCCAGGCGCTGCTGACGTGCGTCGCGAAGGCCTGCGCGTCGTCCTGCTAGTGCGGCGTCCGGATGTCGCGCTACATTTCCGGGACTGGCGGCGCCTACGAGGACGCCTCCAGGCGCGCGAGCGACTCGCTGATCGTCGGACCGCCGCCGGCCTCGACATCCTGACGGCGTAGCTTGTGGAACTTCGTCAGCGTCTGGTTGGCGCTGGCTAGAATCTGGATGCGCTCGGCGTACTCGGCGATGCGGGCGCCGGGTAGCGCCCACAGCGCGAGCGAGTCGGGCAGCGCGTCGAGATAGGCCCGGGCGCCGCAGCAACCGAGGCTGAGCGCGGCGCGACCGGTGTTGATCGTCTGCGGGACGACGGCACACGCGGGACGCCCGAGCGCGGGCGGCATTCCGCCCTCGACCTGCTGCGCCGCCTCGGTGACGATCAGACCCTGCCGCGCGTCGGTGAACAGCAGAACCGCGTCGGGCGGCAGCGGCGCATCGGAGAGCGGCGCGTAGACCACGTGGCGCGTGCCCGCCGGCAGCGTCGGGATGCGCGCGAGATCCTCCTCGCGCACGTAGCCTAGATCATTGAACACCTTCAGCGAGACCTTCAGATCCTCCGCTTGCATGTCGTTCTGGGGTGCCATGCCGTGGGTGTGCATGCCGACGGTGCAGCCCGCGTGATCGGCGGGGCTGGTCGTGAAGCTGCCGTGTGCGGCCTGCTGCCAGAACACGCACCCAGCGGGCACGGCGCGCTCGTGCTCTGCGACGCCGTCCGGCGGAGCCTCGGCGAGGGACACGGCAATGGGCGGCTGCTCCAGGTGGAGCGCGTCGACAAGGATCTGTGCGGCTTCTCGGAGCTGGGTCACGTGGGCCTCCATGTTGGTCGGGTGGCTATACCATTGCAGGCGACGTGACGTCGCGACGTTCGGCACTTGTGGCACGCTCGGCCGCATGAAGATCGACGAACGCGTCACCCTCCCCGACCAGACGTGGGAGCTGCTCTTGCCGAAGATCGATCAGCCGAGCGACCGACACGATCTTGGCCGAGCGCCGACCCTGTTGCCGACACTCAGCGTGAAGCGAAGCGTTTCTTCGCCTCTTCGGTGGCAGGCGTGTAGAGCGAGACGGCCGTGCCCTCGGGATCGCGAAACTGGAAGGTCCTGTTGCCCCAGGGCATCGTCTTGAGTTCGTGGACAAGCGCCACCCTGTCTTTCAGGCGCGCGTAGTCGGCGTCGATATCATCCACCTGGAACTCGACGAAGGCGGTGCGATTGGCGCCGGGCACGGCGCTGCCTTCCTTCCACAAAGCGACGGTTTCGACGGCGCCGATGGCAAGCGTTGCCGCCGGCGTCACGATCTCGGCGAAGACGGGGGCAAGCCACTCGGCCTTCAGCCCGGTCACCATCTCGTAGAAGGCGACCATCTGCGTGATGTCGGCGGCGACTAGACGCGTCGATGCGAGCTTCATGGAATTCTCCACCCGGTGGGCCGGAACACTGCTCCGGCATTGATGGAGACCTTGTCGCACAGCCCTGCTGACACCGTTCTGGCACCAGGGTCAGCTTGGATAGCGCGCGTGCCGGGAAACGTTTAGCTCGTGAGGACCACGCCGGCTACGTTGAACAAATTCAATAGAGGATGTCCTCGTAGCGCATCTGCGCGTCGTCGCAGCGAAGCGACCTCGACTCTCGGCCCGGATCGTCCCGGGACCAGCCGCCTGCCGCCGGAGCCAGCTTCTCGCGGGGCGCATAGCCGGCAATGAAGGCGCGACACGATGGCGCATCCGGGAATCTCGCCGTTACCACGAGCGTAGCGTCGCCTTCGGGACTGCCAGGAGCGTCCTTTCGCGAGACGACGACGTCCGTCACCGACGGCGGCAACGCTTTTACGATCTCGGGCTTCCGGTCGCAGCCGCCGAAGGCCGCGACGCATCCGAGCGCCGCACCCGCAACGCCCGCGGCGACCAGCGCTGGCAGAGCAGACATGCCGGCGAAACCGTGCCGGGTCAGCCGCGCCGAGACGATCCCGCCGACCAGCGAAGCCGTGACCGCGGCCGCCCACGGGGTGCGGTGCAACACCAGCCAGCCGCCGCCGGCCACGGCGAGCGCGATGCCGAGCCCCGCACTCAGCCCGATGGCGACCGCGATCAGTCGCAGACTGTTCGGATCGTCGTCTTTGTCGTCGTCGAAAGGTACACCGGCCTTTCCCAGCGCCCATTTCGCTGCGCCAAGCACCAGCCAGACCGGCACGGCCGCGACCCAGAACACGAGCAAGCTGCCCGCCAGCGCCCCGACGATCACCACGGCGTAGAGCATGCTCGCCGAAGCCTACGCCGAGCGGCGAAGGCTGCAAACCGGGACCGGCCCCCGGTGCGGTACGCGGGGCTGTGAGGGCGCGGAACCGTCACCTCCAGCGCACGATCACCTCGAGTGCGCCGTCGGAGAGTCCGTGGCTCTCGGTCACGTCACGAGCGCGCGTGAGCTCGACGACGTAGCGGAGCACTTCGGCCATCGAGGCGCGTGCTTGCGGTACTGCGCAGTACGGATGATCGACCAGCCGCCATGCGGCCCGGTGATCGCCGATGTCGATGCTGACCTGGCCACCGCGGTTGTCCTTCTCCCAGAGGTCGGGCGCGCGCTCGAGCAACCGGCGCGGCGACGCCAGCGCGATGAGCGCGCGGCGGAGTCGACCGAAGCCCGTGTCGACCTGGCGCTGCGTGAACTCGACCATCGCGGCGCGGTCGTAGTCGGCGGGCCCTTCCCATACGGCCATGTTCCAGTCGATCATGTGGCGCACCGGCGTCCAGCTCATGCCGGTGGCGACGGATTCCAGCGCCGACCTCAGCTCGGGCGAGACGGAAGCGGTCACGCTTTGCCTGGCCTCGCGTCCGAAGCAGTGCTCCGTCGCTTCCGCCGCCGCACGCAGCTGGTACAGCCGGGTTTCGGGTTCCTGGCTGGTCATGATCTCTCCAAAGGCAGAGCGTACTCCAGCTCCGGTTGCGGTTCGAGCGCTGGGTGCTCGGCGAAGCGCTTCGAGCGGCTTCACTCCGCGTACATCGACTCGATCGTGTCCGCGAAGTGCTCGTAGACCTTCTTGCGCTTGACCTTCAGCGTGGGGGTGAGCTCGCCACTGTCGACGCTGAAGTTGCGATCGAGAACCTCGAATTTCTTGATCTGCTCGACGCGCGCGAGGTCCTTGTTCGTGCTGTCCACGGCTTTCTGGAGTTCCGCGCGGAGGGTCGGGCTCGAGTGCAGTGTCTCCGGGGCGACGCCGCGCTCCTTCGCCCACTTCTCGCTCGCCTCGGGGTCGAGCGTCAAAAGCACGGTGAGGTATTTGCGCCGATCGCCGATCACCACGGCTTCGTTGATGAGCGGGTGGTTCTTGAGCGACGCCTCGATGTTCTTCGGGGCGATGTTCTTGCCGCCGGCCGTGATGAGGATGTCCTTCTTGCGGCCGGTGATGTGCAGGAACCCCTTGTCGTCGAGGCGGCCGAGATCGCCGGAGTGGAGCCAGCCGTCGACGAGCGTCTCGGCCGTCGCTTCGGGCTCCTTGTAGTAGCCGAGAAAGACGTTCTTGCCGCGCACGAGGATCTCCTCGTCATCGGCGAGCTTCACCTCGACGCCGGGGATGGCGGGCCCGACGCTGCCGAGCAGGAAGCGGTCCGGGCGGTTGAACGACGTGGGCCCCGTGTCCTCGCTCTGTCCGTAGACCTCCAGCACCAGGATGTCGAGGCTCGCGAAGAACTCGAGCACCTGCCTGGCGATGGGGGCGGCGCCGCTCACGCAGACCTTCGTGCGGCCCAGGCCGACGGCGGGCTTGAGCTTGGAGAAGACAAGGCGGTCGGCGAGCTTGTACTGCACGGCGGAGAGCCCCGTTGGCTCGCCGCGACCGCGCATGCGCCCGTCGTTCACCGCCTGGCCGACGCGCATCGCCCAGTCGACGAGCGCCTTCTTCACGCCGGTCGCTTCGGCGAGCTTGCCGCTGATGCCCGCGCGGAACTTCTCCCAGATGCGCGGCACGCCGAAGAAGATGGTCGGCTGCACCTCCTTCAGGTTGTCCGGAACCTTGTCGATGGACTCGGCGAAGTAGACGGAGCCGCCGTAGGTGCACGGACCGTGCAGCGTGAACATCTGCTCGGCGATGTGCGACAGCGGCAGGTAGGAGAGGCTGCAGTCCTCGGGGCGAGCGTCGGTGATCTCCCGCGCGACCTTTGCGGTCCACGCGAGGTTTTCGTGCGAGAGCATCACGCCTTTGGGCGGACCGGTCGTGCCGGACGTGTAGATGAGCGTGGCGAGGCCGCCCGGCTCGAGCGCTTCGACGCGCTCGTCGACCTTCTCGTCATCGACGCCTTCGGCCTTCGACAGGAACTCTTCCCAGCTCGAAACCAGCGGGTCGTCGACCTTCTCTGCGCCTTTCATCAGGACGACGTGGCGGAGGTGCGGGAGGTTCTCGCGCTGCTCGTCGATCTTCTTCCACTGCTCCTCGTTCTCGACCAGCGCGACGGGGGCCTCGGCGTGGTGGAGGATGTACCGGACCTCGACAGCAGAGCAGGTCGTGTAGATCCCCGCCGGTGCGCCGCCCGCGCACATGCACGCCAGATCCATGAGCGTCCACTCGGGGCGGTTGAAGCCGAGGATGCACACGGACTGCTTCGGCTCGAAGCCCAGCGCGATGAGCGCCCGGGTCGCGCGACGCACCTCGCCGGCGTACTCGCGCCACGTGCTCATCTGCCATCCGCCTGGCGACTTCACGTAGTACGCGGGCGCGCCCGGACGGATCTTCGCTTGCTCGAAGAGTCGGGCCGGGATCGTATCGGCTGGCATGCTGGGTCCCTCTCGTTGGTTTCGGGGCGGGGAGCATAGCCCGTTGTAGAGGTTCCGCGCAGCATCGACCTGCGCCGCGCCGACGTCGCAGGTTCGTCGCCGCCGCGCCCGCGCTCGCCGACTTCACCGAGGCTCAGTCTGGACATCGGGATCAGCATGGCGTGGTTCAGGGCGTCGCTGAATGCGACGCCCGGGCAGCGCCACCGAGCTCGAGCCGCATGCCCTAGTGGAACGCGCTGGGGCCGGCTGCCGAGATCGCGACGAAGAAGATCGGAACGAGCAGGATCTGGGCGAGGACCACGAGTTTCCACGCGTTCATCTGACGGGCGAAGCCGAGGCGCGGCGCGTTTTGCCACCCCCAGATGAAAAGATAGAGCCCGCAGATGAGTCCGAGCACCATCTGGCCGGCGCCCTCGTTGTTGTACAAGCGAATCAGCACGATGATGGCGAGTACAAGGTTCGCCAGCCCGAGCAGCCCGCTAACGCCTTGAAGGGCAACCAATAGTGCGCTCATGAGTGGCAGTGTGCCCAACCCCCAAAACGGTGACAACCCATCTCCGACTAGGGGCCGAGAGCGCGCCCATTATCTTGTTCGATTCGTCGATCGATGAACGCAACGCTGCTCGCCGGCGCGAGCACCGATGGCCACGCAGAGTCGATGCATGAGACAATGCGAGCCGTGAACGTTCCGACGCCGGAGCCCGAGCCGACCGAGCCCCCCCTGCAAGTGGGCCCGGCGGCGCCACTCTCGGGGTTCTCCGCGATCGGTTTTACATTCCGCGTGCTCGAGCGAGACTTCCTGGGCATCGTGGGCCCGCTCTTCGCAGCAGCTCTGGTCGGCAGCCTGGACACCCTCGCACTGGGGTTTGTGGGGTTCCACAGCTGGGTGGCGGTCGCGGCGCTGTTGGCGGTGTGGCTGCCGATCTCGAGCTACACCACGGCAGCGATGGTGCGGTTCTGCTTGCGCGTGGCACGCGGGCAACCGTACAGCTTTCGCGAAGTCTGGGTCTGGCCGCGGGGGGTGCCGGCCCTCGTGGGGCTCAAGTTGACGGTCTATGCCGCGACCGGCGGCGTGCTCTGGGGCTTGGTGCTGCTGGCGCAGCGCGCCGACCACATCAGCAAGGTGCTGCCGGGGCTGCTGATCCTGGCGTTCTTCGTGGTCGGTGCCACGGCGTTCGCTCGGTTCGCGCTGGCGCCGGTGATCATCGTTGATCGCGACGCTGGGCCGCTACGGGCGCTTGCACAAAGCGCCCGCCTGACCCGACGCCAGGTCAAGGCCGTGGTGGTCTACGGAGTGGTACTGCTGATGATCGCCGGCATGGTGCACACCGTCGCTGCCACGGCCGTCCTCGCCACGCTCGCCGCACCCGGAATCGTCTTTCTGTACCTGGCCCTGCGCGGCGAACTGGTCGGCGTGTAGGCGCAGCACCGCTGCCTCGCCTTTCAGTCGCCCGCCAGCGTGACCACCAGCTCTGCCACCTGGCCGTCGCGAACCGCGCGGGCCAGCTCGCCGTCCACGCTCGAACCCTCGACGACGCGCTTGTTTCCGTCGTGGAAGGTGAAGGCGTAGCGCACGGGCTTCGCGCCCTTCTTCCCCCATGTGTCCAGGCGCGCCTCGTTCCGGTAGGTGACGAGCGTCTTGCCCAGGAGCTTGAACGCGAATGAGCTCGCGGGGATCTCCACCTCGAGCCGGCCACGCACCGGATCGTGGTAGGGCACGACAGACGCCTTGTCGGTGAAGAGCCAGCCTGGAAGCGCCGGCTCGAGCGCCAGCTGCAAGTTGCCGTCGGCGTCCAGGCGGAAGGGGTGCTCGCCGGCGACCATCAGGATCCAGGCGTGCAACATCTCGCAGGTGATGCCGCTCAGGCGAGGCTGGAAGCCGCGACCGTGGAGCGATGGATCCGCGTAGGAGCTGCTGACGATGAACGACGCTCCCTCGAGCGTGCTCCGTCCGTACACGGCCGGATCGTGGAAGGGGACCAGCACGGTCTTGATGTCGCGGTAGAACTCCTCGTAGAGACCCGCTCTGAGGATCTCGAGCAGGTACTTGTACTCCATGTGCAGGTAGATCGACTCGTTCTCGAGCCAGCCGCGCGGGTAGGCGCCCACCGCCCTGCCCAGCTCGAAGCTCTCGTGAGACATGTCCACGCACGAGCGGTACATCCCGAGCTTCGAATCGAAGAGGTCGCTCTTGCGCACTGCTTCGTACACGTCCTTGGCCTGGTCCGGGTGGACCTTCATGTAGTGGACCGGTCCCTCGAGGAAGAGCGGAACCGGACGCTGCTCGAACTCTGTGGGGACAACGAGCGGCAGGCCCTGGTGGCTCGTCTGACCGGTGTCGTCGGACGCCGTCACCTCGTTGACGAAGTAGGTGAAGGGAACGCCGCTCTCGTCGAGCACTTCGCTCTTCCGGGTGCCGTCGAAGAGCGGGGCCAGCGCGCCCAGACACCGGGCGAGGAAGCCCCGCAATCGCGCTGCATCCAGGCGCTTCTCCGCGCCCGACACACCCAGCTTCGTCGCCGCGCGATAGCGCTCCTTGGCCGCGTTCGCCGCTTCCCAGTAGCAAAGCGCCCGCTCGCGATGGCCGCCGTACGCATCGAGCGCGGGCGTGAGAGCGTCGACGAGCTCGACCAGCTCTTCGTAGACCGGCACGGACACATCGCCTAGCCGCTCGAGGTAGCCGTCGAGCGAGCGGCAGGCCTTCTCGAGCTCGAGCGTCTCGCACAGCGACGAGCCGAAGAGCCCCGGAAGCCCGTTCATCGAGTCGTTCCAGCCCGGCTTGTCGGCTTCCATGTCCATGCCCACGCCCGCGGGGTCCAGGGTCGCCATGCGATTGGCCACCAGGCACAAGAGCTTCACCAGCAGGCTGGTCCGGTAGACTTCTCCCTGTCCGTGCTTCGTCCGGACCTGGAAGGCGTTTGCCTTGCGGCTTTCGAGGGCGGCGCGCTTTTCCGGATCGCGCACGACCGCTCCGTAGCGACGTACCGCCCCGTCGTCGCGGCGCACGCTCTTTTCGCTGCGGGGCAGGATGACGTCGGGATCGTCGAAGAAGGTGTAGTCGTTCCGCTCGACGAGCAGCTCGCGCAGCTGGTCGGGAAAGACCATCAGGTACACATCGATGGTGTCGAGGTTGTAGAGCCAGTGGTCGACCCAGAAGCCCTCGTGCAGGCCGCCAATCTCGTTTTCGTCGCAGGCGGCGAGCACGCGCCCGACGAGCTCGAAGTAGCGCTCGGGGCTCTTTCGCTGACCGTGCTCGAACGCCATGACGAGCTCGCCCGGGGTGAAGGGGCGGCGCGTAACCTCGACCAGCTTGTCGAGCGCTGGCCCCGCCGCGAGCTCGCCGAGCACGCGGTCCACCTCTTCGCGGTCGCGAACCGAGTAGGTCAGCCCGCGGACCTCGAGCGGGTTGTAGCCGTCGAGCTGGATGAGGTTCATGAACCAGCGGATGTTGGCGTCCTGGATTTCCGGGTAGAACCAGGTGTCGGTGCGACGGTTCTGGTAGATGCTGCGGTAGTGGCCGGTGCCCTGGGATAGGTAGGTCGGCTCGAGCACGAAGTAGTGGTAGTCGCGCTCGAGATCGCCGTTCTGGCGGGCGTAGACGTAGAACACGCTCTGCTTGTTGCCGCCGTCGAACACGACGGGGAGGCCGCCACGCATGACGTTGTCGAGGAAGTCCTGACCGCAGTACTGATCGAAGCGATTTTCCGCGCTGGCCGTGAAGGCCATGTCCGTGATGCTCTCGATCTCGTCGCGGTTCCCGGAGCGCTTGTCTTCCAGCGCGCCGGCGCGCGTGGCCAGAGTCAAGAATCGCTCGAGCTCTGCGTCGTCGGCGACGTTGCCCAGCACGGAGGTCCACGACATGGCTTGCCCTGGCTCCAGACGCCCCGACAGGGCGGTGAAGGCGCAGGGGGTCGCGTTTTCCGTGAGCTGCCGCGCGGCCAGGAGCGCTTGTGCTCCGCCTCGTTCGAAGGCCCACGCGCGATGGTGCTGGAAGGGATCGCCGAAGACGACCTCCGGATCGACGATGAAGCGTCCGTCGCAGAGCTCGCCGCCCTGCACAGTCAGGTAGAAGTTGCCGCCCGACAGCTTGTCGACGCGTTCGCGGTCCGAGGCGGTCTGCTTGAGGCGGAAGAGCGGCACGCCTCGGTGGTGCTGCACGCCCATCATCGCCTCGATGTGCCGGGCAGTGAACTTGATGTGCTGCTGGTTCATGCCGTAGGGCAGCACACGCGGCACGCCGTCGAGACACTCGAGCTCGATGGGGGCTTTCGACTCGTTCTTCAGCGTGACCTGCCGCACGAGCCCGGCGACCGGGAGATTGACCAGGGGGAAGTACACGACCGTGGTCGTCAGGCCCGTGGCCGGATCGCGCTCGCAGAGCTCGACCTCGCCAGCGGAGATGGCCAGGGATTGCTCGACCTCCACGCGTTCGGTTCGCACGAAGGGCTCGTGCACGCTTCCGTCGCCGAGGCGGATGAAGGTCCGGAAGCCTTCGTCAGGGACAGCCTGGCAGGCGCGGTTGAAGGATTGGAACTCGAGGATTCTGGTGGTCCTTGTCCCTGACACCCATCGAACACACGGCCTGACCGCGGCTGACGTAGTAGATCCACAGCGGGATGCCCCAGAGCCCGGCGATGCCCGGAAAGAAGTTCGAAAAGGGGATCGCCCAGTTGTAGTCTTCGACAACAAAGCGTTTGCGATCGTCCAGCGAGTAGCGAATGCGCCGGTCCGGCATGCGTCCTCCTTGGGCCACGGAGCGAAAAGGGGGAGGATGATAACGCACACGACAACCCGATGCGGAGTGACCCATGACTGACGACAGCAACCTGCAGGTTCGACTCGCAGCCCGTCCCGTTGGCTTGCCGACGGCTGATACCTGGAACATCGGTCCGGCCCCGGTTCCCGAGCCCACCCAGGACGGGGAGGTGCTGGTGAAGCTTTCGTACATCTCGCTCGATCCGGCGATGCGGGGGTGGATCGAGGACAGGAAGTCCTACGTGGAGCCCGTTGCCGTCGGCGCCGTGATGCGCGCGGGCGGAGTCGGCACTGTCGTGGCGTCCAGACATCCGGACTTCGCCGAGGGCGACCAGGTGCTGGGGATGACGGGCGCGCAGTCCTACGCGCTGGTGAACGGGCGGGAGCTCACCAAGGTCAGCGACGCGCTGGCGCCGCTGCCGGCCTTCCTGGGTGCGCTCGGCATGCCCGGAATGACGGCCTACTTCGGGCTCCTGGATGTGGGTGCGCTGAAGGAAGGCGACACCGTCCTGATCTCGGGAGCGGCCGGCGCGGTGGGTTCGATCGCCGGCCAGGTCGCGCGTAACAAGGGCGCAGGCCGCGTGGTGGGGATCGCGGGCAGCGACGAGAAGTGCCGTCACATCGTCGAAGACCTCGGTTACGACGCCGCCATCAACTACAAGACGCAGAAGGTTGTCGACGCGATCCGCGAGGCCTGCCCCGACGGAGTCGACGTGTACTTCGACAACGTCGGCGGGTCGATCCTCGACGACGCGCTGGCGTGCCTGCGACGGGGGGCGCGTGTGGTCATCTGCGGCGCCATCTCGCAGTACAACGACCGCGCGATGCGCGGGCCGGCGAACTACATGTCGCTGCTCGTCAACCGGGCCCGCATGCAGGGCTTCCTCGTCTTCGACTACCGGGACCGCTACCCCGAGGCCTTCACGGAGATGGCCGGCTGGCTCACCGCCGGCAAGCTCGTCCACCGCGAGACCATCGTGAAGGGGCTCGAGACCTTTCCGGAGACCTTCCTCAGGCTCTTCAGCGGCGAGAAGCTGGGCAAGCTGATCATCGAGGTGTGAGCGGGCGTTGGCGCACTCCGGCGTGCGCGCGCAGGCGGAGCTTCAGTCTTCTTCGCGCAGGCGGATCGGTCCGGACTTCCCGGGAAATCTCCCTACCGGTTGCATCTTGTCGTAGAAGGCGCGCAGCACGTCCATGTCGCGTTTCACGTCCCCGGTCAGATGGATCGCCGGGCCCAGGCCCGCACGTCTGCGACCGAAGTCGAGGTAGCTCGGCACCACCGGGACGCCCGCCTCCCGGGCGATGCGGTAGAATCCCGACTTCCAGCGTTCGGCGCGGCCGCGGGTTCCCTCGGGCGGAATGACGAGCACCAGCGCGTCGTGCTCCTTGAACGACGACGCGAGCTGCGCAACCAGCCCGCCCGGCGAGCGCCGGTTGACCGGGATCGCACCTAGCCGGCGCAGCAGCCACCCAGCCGGTCCCACCATCCACTCCTGCTTGATGAGCCAGGAGATGCGAAGGTCCATTGCGCTCGCGACGAGTACCAGCAGCAGGCCGTCCCAGTTGCTGGTGTGGGGAGTCGCGAGGCAGACGTACTTCGACTCGGCAGGGCCCCGGCCGTCGACCTGCCAGCCCGCGAGGCGCAGGGCGAGGGTCGAGACGGAGGCCCGCAGCACGGATGCAGGCTAGCCCAACCCTGCCCGCGCGCGGCGACTATTCGTCGCTGCCGCTCAAGGAGTCACCGCGGCAGTCACGGTCGGCTGTCGCCACGCCTTCGCCACTGCAGGCGGCAGCTTGTCCATGTGCTTCAGGAAGAGGACGATCTGCCAAACCTGCTGCTTCTTCAGCGTGTGGCCGAAACTCGGCATGGCGGTGAGGCGGATGCCGTGGTCGACCTTCCAGAACGTCTCGCCCGGCGGGTCGTCCTCCACGCCGTCTTTCGCGAGCTGCGGCGCCTCCTGGTACAGCCCGCGCGCTATCACCGAAGGCGACCCGTCGGCGCCGCCGTGGCACGTCGCGCAGTCCTGGCTGTAGAGCTTCATCCCCGCGAGTAGGTTCGCGTCGGATAGTTTGACCGGGTTGGGCCCTTTCGGCGCGTCGCGCCCGATCGTCGCGTCGAGCGACTTGTGCGCCGCCCAGGCCTCCAGTGCCGACGGCTTCGCGTCGGCATTGGCCGGAAACAGCCCGAACTCCACCACCACCAACGCGCCCAGGAGCAGCGCGAGGACCGTGGCCCCGACGCCGAGAAGGAAGGATTTTTTCTGCATCCTGGTTCTAGCACGCCAGCGTAGGGGAACATTCCGACGCGGCGGACGGTTGCTCGCTAGCAGCGCGAACGGCGAAGTGCGAGCACAAGCAGGCCGAGTAGCAGCGCGAGCGGGGCGTCGCTGTTCTGCCGGCGACCCGCGGTGCGGCAGTCGCAGATGCTGAAGTCCCAGGGGCGATTGTTGGGCACGTAGTCGGACGCGCAGCGCTGTTGACTGCAGTGGTAGCCGGACACGCAGTCCGTGTCGTCGTGGCACACAAACGCGCACCAGTTGGTGGCAGGGTCGCAGTAGTACGGGGCGCAATAGCTGTCCCCCTGCAGCCTCTTCGCTTGCGACCTGTCCGCTGAGCACTCGCCCACCGGCGGAATGCACTCGTCCTTCGACGAGCAGGCGAAGCCGGGTGCGCACGCGTCGTTTTTGCCGCAGTAGTCAGGGCACTGGCCGGACTGGCCGTCGCAGAGGTATCGGCCGCACGACGAGGAAGGCGTCGCGCCGCGGGGCAATGGCGTGCATGTGCCCAGGGACAGAGCGTCCTGTCCTCCGGAACAGGTCTCGCAGGGGCCGTCGCACTGCGAATCGCAGCAGATGCCCTCGGCGCAGTAGCCGCTCAGACATGCGCTGCCGTTGGTGCAGGACGTGCCCGCGCTCCCGGCGCCAGCGCAGCGTCCGGTCGCGACGACGCACGCGCCGGTGGCGCAGTCGCTGTTCTTCACGCAGGGGCAGTCCGCGTCGAACCCGTTGCAGGTCCCGGGCGCGCACGACGGGGACCCGGGCGAGCCCTTCGGCACCGCGGAACACGTGCCGTCCTGGGCCGCTCCCGTCGCGATCGAGCAGGCGTCGCAGGCGCCGCTGCAGCTCGTGTCGCAGCACACGCCGTCCACGCAGTGGGTGCTCGCACAGTCGGCGGCGCTGGTGCACGCGGTGCCGTTGGGCGGACCGAGATCGAACGCCACGACGATGTCGTGGTTGCCCCCGGCTTCGTATTTCGTGGCACCGACCAGGGCGAGGCCCGGTTGCAGCGCGACCGAGTTGCCGAAGGACGAGGCGTAGCTCTCGACCGGCGCGAGCGCCTGTTGCTCCGTCCAGGTCGTGCCGGTCCGTTCGAACACGAACGCCGTACCCTGGGAGGAGTTGTCGAAGCCTCCGCCCAGCGCCGTGTCGCCCGCGAGCGCGACCGCCAAGCCGGGCCGGGCCTGGGCCCCGCCTGGAAGGAGCTTCTGCTGTTCGCTCCAGGTCGTTCCCGAGCGGACCAGCACGTACTGGGCCTGCCCTGCCACGATCGACGTGTCGCCGTCAATCGCGATCGCGGTCCCGAACTCGTCGCCGGTCGCGGCGTCGCTGGCAGAGAGCTTCTGCTGCTGGGTCCAGACGCTTCCGGAACGCGTGAAGACGTACACGGCTCCAGGGTTCGTGAAGGGAGCCCAGGCTCCGACGAGGGCCGTGTCGCCCGAGAGCGCCACGGCGATGCCGAACTGGTCCCAGTCTGCCGAGTCGTCAGGAACGAGCTTCTGCTGCTCGGTCCACGTGCTGCCCGAACGCACGAACACGTACGCCGCGCCCGGCGCGGTCTGGGCTTGCTGGTTTGCCTGGCCCACGATCGCCGTGTCGCCCGACAGCGCCGCCGAGACGCCGAAACCTCCGCCCGGTCCGCCGTCGCCGGGGAAGAGCTTCTGCTGTTCCGTCCACGTGCTGCCCGAGCGCACGAACACGGAGGCTCCGGCGGTCCACCGGTACGTCGTGATCAGCGCCGTGTTCGAGTCGAGCGCCACCGCCGTGCCCAGCAGATCGCTCGACTGCTGGTTCTTGGGCACGAGCTTCTGCTGCTCGGCCCAGCTCGACCCCGATCGCTCGAACACATACGCGGCGCCCCAGCTCGAGTCGTGCCACGGCGCACCCACCAGCGCCGTACTCCCCGACATGGCGATCGCATTGCCGAAGTCGTCATCGGTCTGCGCGTCGCTTGGCTCGATAACCTGGCTCTCCGCCCACGCCGGCGGACTGAGCGCCTGGGTGACGCGCGCGACGTGGCCCGTCCCGACCGGCTTTCCGCTCGTGCACTGAACGAGCAGCCCTACAGACACTATGAAAGCAACAAATGCACTACGCCCCATGGAAACCCTCCCGGGGACACCCAAGGCGTCAAGCGTACCTCATGCCCGAGGGGGCCGCACGCGGCCGTTGGCCGCCACCGCCTACGGATAGTTCGTCGGTGGCGTGGAACGGTTGTCGGTGTTGGAGCCCCAGCAGACGAGGTGGCCGTCCTGCTGGATGCCGCAGCTGTTCGTGAAGCCGGCGCGGACTTCAGTGAAGGTTCCAGCGGGCGGAATGGACTGGCCGCAGTCCAGGGTGGTCGCACAGTTGCCTGCTACGGTACCTGCTCCCCAACACGCCACGCTGCCGTCCGTCCTGATGGCGCAGGTGTGCGCGTAGCCGCCGCTGATGAACTTGTACTTGCCGGGTGGCGGAGCGGCCTGGCCGCACTCGAGCTGGCTGCAGTCGCTGGTGGTCTTGCCGATGCCCCAGCACGCGATCGACTGGTCGCTGCGGATGGCGCAGGCATGCTCGGCGCCCGCGGCAACGAAGGTGAAGGTGCCCGTGGGGGGCGATGACTCTCCAGACTTGTCGATGCCCCAGCATTGCAGCGCGCCGCCCGCCGTCAGCCCACAGGCGAATGCCTCGCCCACGGCAACCTGCACGAACGGCGTGTTCGGCGCGCTGATCGCCAGAGTGCAGGTCGCACGACCGCAGCTATCGAGCGCACACATGTCGCCCCCGAAGCCCATTACGAAGTGCGCGTACTGCTTCTGGAACGGTGCGAGCGAAGGATATTGGCCCCAGCAAATTGGCTTTCCAGCCGACAACCCGCACGTGCCAAGGGCGCCGGCGGAGAGCTCCGTGAACGCGCCTGGCGGTGGGGTCTCCTGTCCGTAGTCTTGCGCAGCCACGGGCGTCCCCCAGCACACGACGCTCCCGTCGTTCTCGAGCGCGCAGCCATGCTCCATGCCGATACCGAGGCGCGGCCGGAACGGCTCCGGCGTCACGCAGCTTCCAGCGTCCCCGGTTCCCGAGGCACCGCCTGCGCCGGCGCCGCCTGTGCCCGCATTTCCCGCTGTACCGCCCATCCCGCCTGCGCCGGCTCCGCCCGCAGCGCTGCCAGATGCTCCCGCGGCCCCTCCCGCTCCGTCCGGGCCCGGCGAACCGCACGCGGCCACAAGAAGGAGCGTGCCCAGGAGCCACGCGGGGAACCCTCCGGCCTTCCGCGTTGTCGCAAACCGCTGCATCCACCGTTCGCCTGTCACGAACCCTCCATGGGCAAGCAACATGCCGCCCCGACCGACGCGCACATTCCGCAGGAAATCGCGCTTGCGCGTGGCCCAGTCATCCCCAACGTATCCCGCGCCCCCGGCTTCCGCCAGGGCGCTGTCGCGCACCGTGACGAGGTCGGGACGCGCAGCGGGCTCGGAGCCCGTTCACAAACAGCGCCCCGTGTCCGGGTTCTTGGCGAAGCCCGCCTTGCAGGTGCAGGTGCCGTCGGATTCGCACACACCGTGCAGGCTGGAGATCACGGGGTTGTCGTTGCAGGACTGATCCATGCCGGGCTGGCACGCCGTCCAGCAGACCTTCGTCGGGCTTTTCGGCGAGCTCGGGTCGCCGGGAAACAGCTCGACCACGGCGCAGATCTGGTTCTTCCGGCAGTCGGACGCAGAGCTGCAGGTGCGGAGACACACGCCCGGGATCTGGTGGTGGGGCAGCGGAGAACAGGTAGACCCGGGCGCGGTGCACGGCGCGTCGGGCTCGCGGCAGGCGGTCGGTCCACCTGGGTCGCCCTGCATGCAGTAGCCACCGGGGGCTTCCGTGTTGCACATGTAGCCCGCGCCGCACTCCGCGTTGCCCGTGCAGGCACGGCCCGTGGTGATCGTTCCCGAATCGGCGACAGTGCCTGCCGAACCGCCATTGCCCGAATCGGCGACAGTGCCTGCCGAACCGCCATTGCCGGAATCGGCGACAGTGCCTGCCGAACCGCCGTTGCCGGAATCGGGCAGCGCCGAGCCCGCGGTGTTGGTGGTCGAGCCACCACATCCGACCGCGAAGAGGGTTACCAGAAGCGAACACCGTCGAGCCGTCGAGCGCATGTTGTGCGAGGGATACTCCCGTCGCGCGCGGCGCGCTACGCGCACCGCGCTCCGCGAAAAACGAGCGCTCCGGAACGCCGCTCCGGAACGCGCTGCGCGAAAGCGGCGGTCGCGAGCGGAGCATCGTCGCTCGCGCGTCTGGCACGCGCCTTGCGCCTGGGGGTTCCAGGTCGAGGGAGGTTCTCTTGCGCGCGTTCGTCCAGCAGCATCGTCTGCTCTGCTTCTTCGTGCTCGCCTACGCGCTGACGTGGGCCGACTGGATCCCGCTTCTGCTTCGCGGCGCGCGCGTTTCGCCGGGCGGTGCGGTGACGCACTTTCCGGGTCTGCTCGGACCGGCCGGCGCCGCGTTCGCGATCGTGTGGCTGAGCGAAGGGCGCGCCGGCGTGCGGCGGTTGCTGCGCCGGATGGTCCAGGTTCCACCCGAGCGCGGGCGCTTCCTCGCCTATGCGCTGAGCCCGCTGGCTTTTCTTGCGCTGGCGCTACTGGTTGGTTGGCTCGCCGGCATGCCGGCGCCGGGCGCCGCCGACTTCGCGCTGTACTCCGGACTGCCGCCGCTGCCGCTCTGGCTCGTGCTGGCGCTGGTGTTCGTGTTCAACGGTTGGGGTGAGGAAGCGGGCTGGAGAGGGTTCGCCCTCGCGCCGCTCCAGCAGCGCTTCGGAGCGGTGAAGGGGACGCTGCTGCTCGGGGTGCTGTGGGCGCTGTGGCACGCGCCCGCGTTCGGGTTCGTCGAGAGCTACCGGAGCATGGGCGCCATCAGCATCGTCGCTGGCTTCGGTCTCGGCATCTGCTGAGGCTCGGTCGTGCTGGCCCGCGTGCTCCAGCGCACGGGCGGCAGCGTGCTGGCGGTCGCGCTCTGGCACACGCTGTTCAACGTCACGACGGCGACTGCCGCCGGTCACGGCATGTACGGGGCGGTGGCCTCGACAGCGGTGATGCTCTGGGCCGGCCTGCTGCTGCTGCTCGAGTGGCGGCGTCCGCAGCCGCGATCGCGGCTCGCGGACCCTCACCATACGAACGGAACGAGCCGCTTCACCCGCGCGCGGTAGTCGCGGAGCTCCTGACCGAACTGGTCTTCGAGGAAGCGCTCCTCGATCGAGGTCTTGACGACCAGGCCGGCGATGACGAGCACGAGGCCCGCTAGCGCGCCGAGCGTGCCGGCGATCAGCGTGTCGCCGGCGAGGGCGAGCAGCATGCCGGTGTAGATGGGGTGGCGCGCCAGGCGATATGGGCCGGACTGCACCAGGCGATGCCCCTCCTTGAGCGTGACCGAGCCGCTCCACAGCCGGCCCAGCGTCGCGCGCGCCCAGATCGCGAGTGCGGCGCCCGCGACCGAAAGCGCGAACCCGAGGACGTGCGAAGCGCTGCCGCGCGCGACAACGACGCTCTGGAGCCAGCGAACGTGCCCGGTCAGACGCGGGGCCATGATGGCGAGCGCTCCCAGCACGAGCGGCACGCGATACGAGATGGCATCTCGCAGCGACTCCCGGCGAACGCTGCGCTTCGACAGCGCGGCTCCGACAAGCCACACCAGGCCGATCGCGATCCAGGGCGCGTAGTCGAGCAGGGTGAACACGGGGCGCATGCGCCGGGCTTATCCCAAAGAGCGCCCGGGCACTACGGTAGCCCCCGCTCCAGATCGATCTGCTACACCTTACGTCGGAGCTTCGATGCGACGAATCGGTTGGAGTGCGCTCTTGGCGCTGGGGGCGTGCGGGCCAGTGCAGCAGCCGCGGTCGGCTGCGCTTGCGCCGGCTGGGAGTGCGTCGGCCCGTGCGGCGACAGCTGCGCCCGATGCTGCGCTTGCGTCCAGTGCGCCGGCCGCGCCTGCCGTCTCCAGCGCAACCGCGCCGGACAAGCCGCCGGCGGAGCGTGCCGCGGCCCCGCCGACGGCGCGCGCGCGGGCCTTCGGCGGAGCGGAGGTGGCGGTTTTCGACACGGCCTTCGGCGGCGGAGCGCCGCTCGCGCGCGGGGCGCGCGTCGGCTTCGTACAGATCCAGTGCAACGCCGAAGCGCACCGCTGCTTCAACGCGGGCTACAAGGTCAACGCGCGAGCGCTGTTCGCCTGCTTCCGCGTGGAGCATCGCTCGGCCGACGCGGCGCTGCTCCGCGCGCTGGGGCGCGACATCAACGACGACTGGGAGGTCGGCGACAGCGCGTTGCTTGCGCGGCTGGCTCCGGCAACTCCGCTGCCGACCTACGCCGTCGTGCGCGTGACGGGCTGGTACGAGGTGGCGGTCTTCGCGAAGCAGGCGGAATGCCGCGGGCCCTGCGCGCACCAGGCGCCGCGCCAGGTGGGAACGCGCCGCGAGCGCGTGAGGACGGAGATCCTGGTGCAGCCGGGTGGCGGGTCACCCGGCGTCAGCGATCCGAGATTTCACTATCCTCTGGCCATCGCGCAGCGCGTGCCGCTGCGTGTACACTTCTTCGTCCCTGAAGGGCCGGACACCGCTCCCGATCGTCTGCGCGACCTGGTGCGGAGCGGGCAGGGGTTGCCCACCGACGCGAGCGCGATCGAGCCCTGGGTCGATGCAGAGAAGGCCCTCGCGCTGCGCTTCAGCGGCTACGTCATGCTCGTTTCGGCCGCGCTGTCCCGCCGCACCGCCGGCGCGCCGACCGGGCGCTGGCTCGGCGAAATCCAGCGCCTGGCGCCGATCCTGAAGGCGAGGCTCGACGAAAAGGGGCAGCGCGCGGTGGATCAGACGCTGCACAGCCTCGCGACGCTCCAGTCCGGAGGATTCCTGACGAAAGCCACGGCATGCCCGGCCGCCGTAGCGATAGCCGACCGGAACGCGCCGTGAACCTCTGGCCTGGCTTGCACCAGGGCGCGACAGCAGGTCGAAAAGACGATGATGGCAGTGCGCGAGGCTTCGGCCCGCTAGCGCCCGGAGGCAGGACGCCTGCAAGGCCGGCGTCTCCCATGCTTGCGAAGCGGCGGCTTCGTACAAGAAGACCGGCCACTTCAACGTCAACTGATTCCCGCGCCGCGCCCGCTACGCGTTCTTCTTCGCCAGCGCGCCGAGGCACTCGTACGCGGCGTACTTGTACGACTCGGCGAGCGTTGGATAGTTGAAGACCATGTCGATGAAAAGATCGACGGTGGCGCCCACGTGGATCGCGGCCTGGCCGATGTGGACGAGCTCGGTGGCGCGCTCGCCGATGACGTGGACGCCGATCAAGCGGCGGTCTTCCGCGTTCACGACCAGCTTGGTGATGCCCTCGAGGTCGCCGGTGATCTTTCCGCGGGCGTTGTTCTTGTACAGGGCGCGGCCGACCACGAAGTCGATGTCCTTTTCGGCGGCGCTCTGCTCCGTTTCGCCGACGGCGCTGACTTCCGGGATGGTGTAGATGCCATAGGGCATCAGGTCGTCGACGGCCTGCTTGTACTCGAAGCCGAAGGCGTGGCACACGGCAACGCGCCCCTGCTCCATCGAAACCGACGCCAGCGCCGGGAAGCCGATCACGTCGCCCGCCGCCCACACGTTCGGCACTCTCGTGCGGTACTGCTTGTCGACGGGGATGTAGCCGCGCTTGTTCGGCTCGATGCCGATGTTCTCGAGGCCGAGGCTGTGCGAGCAGCCGACGCGCCCTGCGCTGAACAGCAGCTGCTCGGAAAGCAGCCGCGTGCCGTCGTCGAGCGTCGTAGTGACGCTGACGCCGCGGCGCTCCACGTTGTTCCAGCGGCGGCCCTGGAGCAGCCGGATGCCCAGGTGTTTCATCGCGGTGCGCAGCCGCTCGATGATCTCGCGGTCGAGGAACGGCAGGATCTCGTCGCGCGCGTCGACCAGCTGCACCTCCACGCCGAGCGCCGCGAACATGCAGGCGTACTCGCAGCCGATCACGCCGCCGCCGAGGATGGTGAGCGACGCGGGTAGCTTGTGGATGTGCAGGACCTCGTCGCTGTCGTGGATGAGCTCGTCCTCGAAGTCGATGTCGGTCGGGCGGTACGGGCGCGAGCCGGTGGAGATCAGGAAGTGCTCGCCGCTGATCATGTGCTCGCCGTCGGGGCCGATGACGTGGACGGTGTGCGGATCGACGAAGCGCGCCGTGCCGGCGACGTAGCTGACCTTGTGGCGGTCGAGGTTGTGGCGGATGGCGAGCGACTCGGCTTCGGCGATGGCGTTCTTGCGGGCCATCAGATGCGGCACGGTGGTGCCCGGCTCGAGGTGCACGGCGACGCCGTACAGGTCGCGGGCGCGATAGCCGGACAGGTACAGGGCGCTCTCGCGCAGCGTCTTGCTCGGCAGGGTGCCGGTGTGGACGGCGGCGCCGCCGGGCTGGAGTGCCTTCTCGACGACGGCGACGCGCTTGCCGAAATAGGCCGCCTGGGCGGCGCCCTTCTCGCCAGCGGGGCCGGCGCCGATCACGACGAGGTCGAAGTGCTGGTCGGACGAATTTTCCACGGCGCGGATGATACCGCGTCGGCGGGCGCTTTTGGGGGCGGCGTCCGCGGCGCTACATCAGCGAGACGACCCAGCCGGCGCCGATCCAGGCGCCGATAGCCGAGCCGAGCGTGGCCATGATGGCGACCAGCAGCACGCGGGTGACGCGGTTCCTGTAGATCCCGCGCAGGCTGAGCGCATCGCGGCTGACGTTGTGGGCGTCTTCCACCCGCGGCTTGCGCAGCCACGCCTCGACCATGCCGGCGACCATGCCGGCGCCGATCGTGGGATTGAGCGACGTGATAGGCGAGGCGATGAAGGCCGTGACGACCGTGAGCGGCTTGGCGCCGGCCACCATGCTGAGCAGTGCGGCGACGACGGAGTTCGGCAGGATCCAGGCGAACAGCATGTGCTTGAGCGTTTCGCCCGAGTGCTGCGTGAAGCCCCAGTAGAACGCGAACAGCACAATGGCCGGGATGATCCACTTCCACAGGCCGGCGTAGGGCGCGGGCGGCGGGATCTCGCTGAGCGCATCGCGGTCGACGTGCTCGCCCAGGTGCGACAGCATGCCCTTGACGTGGCCGGCGCCGACGACGCCGACGATGCGCTTTCCGGGCGCTTCCTGGATGCGACTCATCAGGTAGCGGTCGCGCTCGTCGATGAGCGGCTCCTTCACCTGTGGCATGACCCGCGCGAGCTCCTCCATCATCTCGCTGATGGTGTCGCGGTCCTTCAGCTCCTCGATCTGCTCCTCGGTGATCTCCTCCGCCGCGAAGGGCGCGGCGAGCAGGCTGCCGAGCAGCTTCATGCGGCTCCAGAAACCGACGTTGCGCCAGGTGCGCTTGAGCGTGGCCTGGATGTCGCGGTCGGCCAGCACGACCTCGGCACCGACCTCCTCGGCCGCGCGGACCGCGGCGAGCAGTTCCGCGCCGGGCCGCACGCCGAGCTTCTCGCCCATCTTGCGCTGGTAGGCGCTGAGCGCGAGGCTCGTCACCAGGAACAGCAGCTTCTTCTGGCGCATGACCTGGAACAGGTCGAGCTTCTGCCACTGGCTGTCGTCGTGCAGGGCGTCGTAGCGGGTCTGGTCGAGCTCGACGCACACGGTATCGGGGCGTTCCGTGGTGATGATGCGCTGGACCTCGTCGACGCTCTTCTGCGAGATGTGCGCCGTGCCGACGAGGAAGATCTCGCGCCCCTCGTGCTCGATCCGCGTGACGTGCTCGTCGGTCATCTGGCACCTGCGTTACCCGACAACCGCCTGCCGTTCCAGTCGCTTGCTGCGCGGGCGCCCCGGCTCGGGCACAATCGCGGCCGTGTTCTCCTCGCGCAGCGGTACGGATCGACAGCCCAATCAGTTGTCGGAGGCGCTCGAGCGCATGCGGCGGAGCGGGCGGACGATCCTCGACCTGACGCTTTCGAATCCGACGCGGGCCGGGCTGCCCTATGCCGAGGGTGCGATCCAGCAGGCGCTGACCGACCCGGGAGCGCTTGGCTACGACCCCGAGCCGTTCGGGCTACCGGCGGCGCGGCAGGCGGTGGCGGTGCACCTCGCCGAACGCGGTCTCGACGTGCCGCCGTCGCGCATCCTGCTCACCGCCAGCACCAGCGAGGCCTACGGCTTCGCGCTCAAGCTCTTGTGCGATCCGGGCGACGAGGTGCTGGTGCCCGCGCCGAGCTATCCGCTGCTGGAGCACCTGGCCGGCTACGAGAGCGTGCAGCTGTCGCGCTATCCGCTCGGCTATGACGGGGCGTGGCACATCGACCTGGACGAGCTCGCGGGGCGGGTGAGCGAACGTACTCGCGCGATCATCGTGGTGAGCCCCAACAATCCGACCGGCTCGTACCTGAAACAGGACGAGCTCCAGGCTCTGGAACGGCTCGGGCTGCCCGTGATCTCCGACGAGGTGTTCGCCAGCTATCCGCTGTCGGACGATCCCCGGCGCGCGGCGAGCGCGCTCGAAGCTCGCGACGTGCTGGTGCTGGCGCTGGGCGGCCTGTCCAAGCTGGCCGCGCTGCCGCAGATGAAGCTCGCCTGGGCGGCGCTCGGCGGGCCGGCGGCTCTGGTGGACGAGGCGCTCGGGCGCCTGGAGCTGATTGCGGATGCGTACCTGTCGGTGGGCACACCGGTGCAGCTCGCCCTGCCCGGGCTGCTCGCCAGCCGTCAGGGGACCGAGCACGCGATCCGCGAGCGCGGCCGTGACAATCTCGCGGCGCTTCGCCAGGCGCTTGACGGCAGCGCGGCGACGGTGCTGCACGTGGAGGGCGGCTGGTACGCGGTGGTGCGGTTGCCTGCGACGCAGAGCGAGGAAGAGTGGGTGCTCGCTCTCCTGGAGCAGCATGGCGTGCTGGTGCAGCCAGGCTGGTTCTACGATTTCGAGATGGAACCCGTCGTGATCGTCAGTCTTCTGACGCCGGGGCCGGAGCTTGTTGACGGCGCCGCGCGGCTGGCAGCCTGCGTCGCGGTTCCGGCCTGACGGCCAGCAGCGACGGGGATGTCGCGCCCTGTGCCGGCCTGGGCCATCTCCAGGTCCTTGGACACGCGACAGCGAGCTCGCGTCGAGCGGGACGAGGCGCGCCGGGGGACCGGAGGCACGCTTCCGGGCAACGGGGTACGGCGTTTGCTTCTGCGCGCGCGCAGGCGCAAGCTCGCGGCTCGGCGTAGGGAGGCAGCAGTGAATCTCCGGTATCCGGTGTTGGTGGGCGCGGCGGTGGCCGCGCTGGGAACAACCCATTGCGGCGGTCGCGGACCGTTGCTGGACGAGACCCAATGCGGGCCGGGAACGGTGCTGGTGAACGGGCAGTGCCTGCCGACCGACGGCGGCGCGACCGGAGGCACCGCGGGCAGCGGCGGTAGCTCGGGTTTTGGCGGCAGCTCCGGCTTTGGCGGCTTTGGCGGCAGCTCCGGCTTCGGTGGCAGTTCCGGCTTTGGCGGCAGCTCCGGCTTCGGTGGCAGTTCCGGCTTTGGCGGCAGCTCCGGCTTCGGTGGCAGTTCCGGGTTCGGCGGCAGCTCCGGCTTCGGCGGCAGCTCCGGGTTCGGTGGCAGCTCCGGGTTCGGTGGCAGCGCGGGCTTCGGCGGCAGCTCCGGCTTCGGCGGCAGCTCCGGCTTCGGCGGCAGCTCCGGCTTCGGCGGCAGCTCCGGGTTCGGTGGCAGCGCGGGCTTCGGTGGCAGCGCGGGCTTTGGTGGCAGCGCGGGCTTTGGTGGCAGCGCGGGCTTTGGTGGCAGCGCGGGCTTTGGTGGCAGCGCGGGCTTTGGTGGCAGCGCGGGGAGCGGGGGCACCGGCGGCAGCTGCAACAGCGCGACGACCGACTGCGACGGCGACGGCTGGATGGTCAAGGACGGCGACTGCTGCGACAAGCCGGGGCCGTGCAGCTTCACGCCGGAGCTCGTGAACCCGGGCGCCATCGAGTACATCGGCAACGCCGTCGACGACAACTGCAACGGCATGATCGACGAGGTCAACCCGCCCTGCGACGTGAAGGTCACGCAGACCGACAGCAGCGATCCGCTCGACTACGCGCGGGCGATGGATCTCTGCACGTTCACCCAGCAGAACGAGCCGCTGCCGAAGCGGACCTGGGGCGTCATCGACGGTCAGCTCACGCTTGCCGACGGCAGCGGCACGCCGGCGGCGGTCTCGCACGCCGTGCGCCCGCAGTTCGGCAAGGGGCTGTATCCGATCAAGGGCCAGCGCTTCGCGATCCTGTCGACCGGCGCGGCGGCAGCTCCCGGGGACACGAACCCGTCCTACACGGCGTTCCAGCCCGGCAGACAGAACGGGACGGCGAGCGGCTTCCCGCAGGACTGGCTCGCGGCGCATGGCGGCCAGCTGCCGAACTCGCCGGGCTGTCCCGGTCCGACGGGCAGCCAGGCCAACGATCCAGTGATGTTGACGCTGCGCATCCGCGTGCCGACCAACGCGCGCTCTTTCTCGTTCAACTCGTTCTTCCTGTCGGCGGAGTTCCCCGAGTACGTGTGCACGCCGTACAACGACTTCTTCGTGGCGCTGGTCGACGCGGGCGTGAACAACAACCCGCCCGACAAGAACCTGGCCGTCTACATCGCCCCCGATTTCAAGCGCTACCCGATCGGCGTGAACCTGGCGCAGGGGACCAACCTGTTCGCCGTCTGCGATGGCGGCCCGACGGGCTGCGCCGGCGGCGTTCCCGGCACGGCGACCTGCGCGTCCGGCCCCTCGCTGCTCAGCGGAACCGGCTTCGACACTGCCGATCAGGGTTGCGGCACGCCGCCCAACGCGAGCCAGCTGCTCGGAGGCGGCACGGGTTGGCTGACGACGGCCGGCAACGCCAAGCCCGGCGACATCATGAAGATCCGCATCGCGCTCTGGGACACCAGCGACGCGGTCTACGACTCGCTGCTCCTGCTCGACAACTGGGTCTGGAACCTGAACCCCGCGCAGCCCGGAACGAACTGAGCTACGCGGGGTGACCCCCCGCTAGCGATAGCGTCGGCGGAGGACGAGGCCGCCGAGCAGCGCCAGCGCGCCGAACAGCAGCGCCGGGTCGGCCGGAGTGTGGCTCGCCTCGATGCGGCAGTTGCAGCCCGGCTTCTCCTTGATGGGCGGGGGCGCGTCGTCGGCGCCGTTGTCGCCGCTCGGTTCCGTGTCGTCGCCCGAGGGCTCGCCGGCGCTGTCTGAATCGCCGCTACCCGCGCTGTCGTCTCCGCCGCCGGAGCTGTCGTCGGAGGCCTTGTCGGATGAAGCACTGTCAGCGCCGGAGCCGCTGCCGTCGTCGGACACGTCGCCGTTCTTGTCGACGTGCCTCATGTCCTCCTTCTTCTTCGCCTTCTTCTTGCCGACGTTGCCGCTGAACACCATCGTGCGGCGGTCGATCGGCTTGTTCTTGCCTCCCAGGATCAGCGTGATGGGGCGCCCGATGAGGTGACCGGAGCGCGAATCGCGGATCTTGACCTGGTACTCGCCGGCCTTGAAGTCGTGGGCGCGTGTGATCTTGAAGGTGAACTTCGTCCGCTTCTGGATCTTGCCGGTGCCGGGATCGAGGAAGCCGATGTCCACGTCCTCGATGATGGCCGGGTTGTTGGTCAGCGGGACCTTGCGCTCGACGATCTTGTCGCCGTCGACCAGGTCGCGCTCGTAGTACGCCTTCGGGGTGAACTCGAACTTCACCGGGATGTGCGGAATACTCGGCGGGTGGCTCATGTAGATCTTCACCCCGAGATGCCAGGAGTGATCATCACGTTCCTGGGGGTGCTTGTTGTTCCACACGACGCGCCCGGCGGCCCGCGCCACTGTCGAGAGCAGCAGCACTGCCAACAGGCAGGGAAGGGCGGCGAGGAGACGGGACCAACGTAGAAAGGGGCTCTTCGGCATGCGTTTCTCCGGCGCGACGGCATGCGGCCTCGCGCGGGTGGGGGTTTCGTTCCCGAGCGCATCGGGGCTAGAACCAGGAGGCGAGTGATACTAGCCGGAATGCTGTCAGCTCGTCACGCCTCGCTGGTCTTCGCTTCCGGCGCGGCGGTGGCGGTCGGATGTTCCACCCGTGCGGTTCCCCGCAGCCAACCCGCGGCTCCCGCAGTGCCGGCCACATCATTCGCTGAAGCAATGCCGGAAAGTTCCGGCACGGGTGCAGAAGCGGGCACCGCAGCGACCGACGGGGGCATCGCGGTCGACTGGGAGGAGCAACGCGTCGACGCCGCGGCGCGGGAGGCGGCCGCGTGTCGTGACGTGCTGGGTGGACACCTCGCGCGGGTCTCGTGCGATCGCACGCGCATCCTGCTGGGCGGGCGGATCATCGCGCCCCCCAAGCGCCCGGCGCCGCCCAGGGCGACGCGCCGCCTGCTCGACGCCGTAGCTGGGCTTCTGCGCGCGCATCCCGGGCTACAGCTGCTCCGCATCGAAGCCTACAGCTCGCACGATCCCGGCGGGGAGAAGCTGCACGTGCGGCGCGAGATCGAACAGAGCCAGGCGCGAGCCGACGCTGTCTTCCGCTACCTGTGGCAAAAGGACCGGATCTCGCCGGAACGTCTGGATCCGGTCGGCTACGGCTTCAGGCCGGCTTTCCGGAGCGCCGGGCAGCGCTGGCCGATCGTGCTCCGCGTGGTGCAGCGTGCGAGGTAGCAATCCACGCCCGGAGCGAATACCTTCGGGGCACATGCGAATCGGGGCGGCCGCTGCGTGGGCGATCGGGGTTGTGGTTTGGGCCGTCGCGCTGCCGGCTCGCGCCGAAGCGCCGCGCGATTACTTCCTGAACGCGCCCAGGCCGGGAAACTACGCACACCTCGACGCCTACACCGTCGGCACGCAGCTCAGCCTGGAAAACCGCTCCGACCTCGAGCCCGGGATGAGCATGCTGACGACGCGTGCCAGCGGCATCCTGAGCTACCCCTACGCGGACGGCAGTATCAACATGGATGCCCGCGTGTTCCTGTTCACGCTGGGCGGCAGCCTCGGCTACCGCTGGGTGTACCGGAACCTGAGGTTTTCGTCCGGCGAGTCGCGCACGTTCCAGGCGCGTCTCGATCGCGAGAAGGCCGGACAGTTCGACACGCAGGGTTTTGCCTACGGCGAGGGACGCTTCCAGCTGGTGGTGCCGCTGGACTTCCTGTTCTTGATCAACAAGACGGCCGTCCGCTGGGAAGGCCGGCAGGACAACTCCTTCGACTGGCTGTACGCGACGGTGCACGATCGCGGCACGATGGTGAAGAACGAGACCACGCTCTTCTACCGCCACCGCGATTTCGGCGCGATCGGCCCGATGCTGCGCGTGATGGATCTGCCCAAGGACGGCACGCGCAAGACGGAGCTCCACGTCGGCTTGGTGTACGGCACGCGCCCGGGCCTGGTCTCGCCGCGGCATCACAACAGCGACCTGTTCCTCTTGCAGGTGCTGGGCAAGCCCGGCGACAACACCTACGGCCTGCACGGCTACCACGTGCCGCTGTACATCCTCGCGGTGTACCGCGCGACGCTGTCGCTCGACTGAGACCACGCGGTGGGGCCGCGATGAAGACCACGTTCGAGGGGGCGAGGGCGTATCGACCGAACCCACGGATCAGGGCGCTGTCGTGGGGCTCGGTGGTCGTGGGGCTCTTGATCGGAGTCGCAGCGATCGAGCTGGGGCCGGAGATTCTGGTCGCTTCGGTGCTCCTGGTGGGGCTGGGCCTGGCGGGTTTCGTCGTGGGGCGATCGACCGAAATGTTGGCTCTGCGCAGCAGCGAGCCGATCGCGGCGGCGCGCGAGGGGCTGTACGAAGGGGAGCGGTTGATCGTGGGGCGCGACCAGGTGCGTGCAGCGCTGACGGGTCGACACCACTCGTACGGCCCCGTCCTGGCGCTGCTTCGCGGATCGGACGTTGTGCTCGTCGAAACCGACGAGCTCCGCACTGCGGAGGACCTGCTCTGTGCCCTCCAGCTCGACGCCGTGCATCGCCGTATTGAAGTGCGTTTCCGCGTAGGGGTCGGGACCCGGCTGTTGACGTTGATGCTTGTCGCTGTCGTCGCGATCCTGGTGGCGTGGCTGTTCCGCGCACCGAGGCTGGTGGTGCTGACCGCCGTGATCGTGTTCGTCTCGAACTGGCACGCCAGGCTCGTCGTGGGCGACGACGGTCTGGCCCTTCGCACGCTCTGGCGTGAGCGGTTCGCGTCGTACGCGGAGATCCAGGGCGTCGGGTTCCGGGAAATGGCGGTTGGACCCCATGTGTGCATCGCGCTCCGCTCGGGCAGGGAGGTGCGGCTCGCTCCGTCGGAAGACCTCCGCCGGCGCGTCGGCCTCGAAAAGGGCGAGGAGGCCGTGCTCGAGCGCGTCCAGGCAGCGCTGGAGCGCTACCGCATGAGGGCGGCGCGCGCCCCTGTCCTCCCGCTCTCGCTCTCGGCGCGCACTACCGGCTCCCCCGCCGATCGCGTCCGCGCGCTCACGAAAAAGGAGCAGGGCGGCGACGTGTACCGCCTCAATGCGCCGGATGCGGACGCTCTGCGGCAGGCCGTCGACGAGCCGACCCTGCCGCCGCGCGTGCGCGCCGAAGCGGCCATCATGCTCGGCGCGGCGGGAGACGCGGACGACCTCGAGCGACTCCGCCGCGCCGCCGAGCGCAGCGCGTGCAGGCCGCTGCGGGAGCTGTTCGAGAGCGTCGCGGTCCGCGCGGACGAAGCGACGCTGGCTCGCGCGCTCGGCCGCGTGGCGTGACCGCGGCTAGCCCGCCGGCGCGACCGCCGCGCGTTTCCGGCCGGCGCGCCGCGCTTCGAGCCCCGCCGCAAGCGCCACGGCTCCGAGCGACAGCGCGAGCGTCATCGCCCACACGCCGGCCGCGCTGTGCGGGATCACGCCGGCGAAGTCGAGCACGCCCAGCACGCCGAGGTGCGCGACGTAGGCGGCGAGCGCGTGCTGTCCGAGCCACAGCACGGGCGTCATCGCGCGCGGGCGGCACATGGCGTTCTGCGTCGCGAGAAGCAGGAGCGCGCTGCCGAGCAGGGGTGCGAGCAGCGCGAGCGCACCCACTGCCGAGTGGTTCCAGAACACGACGGCCACGGTGCCCGGCGGGTGCGAGAACAGGTCGGCGAGCGCGAGCTCTCCGGCGTGCGCGGCGTAGTGCGACGCGCGCAGGGTGACCCACGGCCCGGCCGGCGCGGCCAGCGCCGAGATGGGCACGGCTCCGACCGTCAGCCAGCCCAGAGCGCGTAGGCCGCCGTCGGAGTACACGCGCCCCGCGATGGCGCCCGTCGCCGTCAGCGCCAGCAACGGGAAGGCTCCGCCCGGACCCGCGTTGAGCCCGGTCAGCGTTGCGCCGGACACGTCGAGCAGGCGTGTGACGGCGATCACCGCGACCGCGAACCCAGCGAGCGGCGTGATCGGGCGCGGCAGAGCCAGCATCAGCCCGACTGTGACGATCCCGATCGCGATGACCGACAGGATCCCCGACGACGTGACCAGATCCGGCAGCTCGAAGCCGTAGTGCGCGACGAAGAGCGCGGCGGAGATCGCATACAGCAGCGCTGCGCGACGCACGATCAGCCGCACCCACGGACCCGGCTCCGCGAAGCGCCGCCGGGACAGCACCAGGCTGAAGCCCACGATGAACAGGAACGCGCCCGCCGTGTAGGGTTCCAGATAGACCAGCAGGTGGAGCAGCCGCTGCCCGGGCGCGCCCTGCGCCACGTCCGTCTGCAGCCGGTACCCGTGCGCCTCGAACATCAAGAGCACGGCGATGGCCCGGAACAGATCGATCCCCGGTTCGGAACGGCGCATAGCAGCGACACGGAGCGTAGCGCGTTCGCGCCCCGGTCAACCGGTGTACAATCGCCTTCATGCTTCGACGTTGACGCTCCGCGATACTGGCTGCTGGCGCGCTGCTCGCGCTTTCCTGGGCCGGTTGCTCCGTCTCGACCAAGAGCGGCACGGCGTCCGGCGGCAGTGCAGGCACAGCGGCCTCGGGAGGCAACGGAGGCTCGATCCCCTGGCCCGACGGCGGGGGCGGCACGGCCGGCACCTCCACCGGCGGCACCTCGACGGGCGGCTCGGGTGGCAGTGGCGGGGCACCGCTGCCCTGCGACTCGCGCTTCTCGTTCAGCAAGAATCCGGCGACCGTCGGCGTGCCGTTTACGGCGAGCTTCACCGATGCGCCCGGCTACTCCTACGTGGGCATGAATGTGAGCGGGCCCGGCTCGCCGAAGACGACGTGGGTGGGCGTTTCCGGAACGCCGCACACCTGGAGCTGGACGGTGTCGGGTCACGGCGCGGGCGTGCTCGACTTCACCTTCGTGAAGGACGCCAACGGTACGGCCGGAGCGCCCGTCGCCTCCTGCCAGATCTACTCGAACCAGGGTGGCGGCGGCAGCGGGGGGACCGGTGGCAGCGGGGGAACGGGCGGCAGCGGCGGAACCGGTGGTTCGGGTGGCAGCGGCGGTGCGCCGCCGGTCAACCGCTACGGCATCGGCTACGTCAACGAGGGGAACGCGTCGGACAACGCGCTGTCGGCGAAGCTGACCGGGCCGGGCGGCTACGTGACAGTCATCTTTGCCGACATCAAACCGGGGCGCACGAACGCGGATCAGTCGTGGAAGAACTCGATCTCCGATCTGTATTCCCGCGATCTGATCCCGGTGATCCGCATGGCGCCGCCGTGGGGCGACCGCCGCGTGCGCAACATGGGCGAGAGCCCGACTTCGTACAAGGCGCTGGCGCAGGCCTACGTCGCGGTGATCAAGGATCTGCCGAAGCGCGCGGGTTGGCCGATGTACATCGAGGTGCACAACGAGCCGAACCTCTGTTACGAGTGGGCCTGCGACAGCGGCTCGCTGACGGCGCAGCAGATGGCGAGCGAGTATGCGCACATGCTGTCCGACGTAGCCGACGCGGTGCACGCTATCGGCGACCCGCGCATCAAGGTGCTGAACGGCGCGCTCGCACCGGGTGGCGTGAACTCCTGCGACTGCTCGACGCAGGATGGCCCGCCCGGCACGCTGTCGGCGACCTTCCTCGGCTACATGAAGAGCGCGGTGCCCGGCGTGTTCGACAAGATCGACGCCTTCGCCGCGCACTCGTATCCAGCCAACGGCGAGGGGTACGGCTTCTTCTGCGCGTACAGCGAGGCGATGCCGGGGCTGACCTATTTCAAGAAGGAACTATCCGCCATCGGCAAGCCGAACATGAAGGTCATCATGACGGAGACCGGCTGGACCATCTCGCATGCGCCGTACACGTGGTCGCGCGACCAGGTCGCCGACTACACCGTCTCGGCCTACCAGAACGTGTGGCTCACCGATCCGAACATCCTCGCCGTGACACCCTTCATCCTGCGCGACTCGAGCTGGAACGACTTCGCCTGGGTGCAGACGAACGGGACGCCGTATCCCGTCTACACCAAGGTCCGCGCCTACCGCTGCTCCCAGCCCGGCGCGCAGAACTGCAACTAGCCCAGTCAGCCACCCGGGTCAGGACTGCTGGGTATCCGGCTCGTCGTCTTCTTCCTCGAGGGCGAGGGGGGGAGCGGGGATGGTGTCGTGCGCGTAGCCGTCCTGTTCGAGCTTCGCCTTCTTGGGATCGATGTCGGGCAGCGTTGCGCGGGGCTCGCTGTCCTTGTCCTCGCGCGAGTCGGGCGCGATCTGGATGCGTGGCTCGCTCGCCGTCGCTGTGCTCTCGGCGGGGCTCTTCTTGGTGGGGTGCTCGTCGCTCATGAAGACAGGCCGACCCCGTGGTCGGCTCCTGGGTCATGGTACACGAAACGGGCTTGCCACAAACCGGGCGGCCCGGCCGGCCGCAAATAGCACCACGACTCCAGTGACTTGGCGCGCCGACGCGGCGCGCCGCTACTGGCGCTGCGGCAGCGGCGGACAGGCGCAGGCGAAGAGCGTCGCGCGGTGACCGCTTGTGTTCTGGTAGGGCATCGGTCGTCCCTCGGGCCACACCCTGCAGTCGCGGATCGGGCGCCCGTCGTCGAGCAACTCGCCGGCCACCCGCCACTCGAGCTGGCGGCGCGGCGGATCGTGATCCGGCGGCAGCTCCTGTCCGGGCTCGATGTGCAGGAGATACAGCCCGGCCTCGTGCGTCTCCAACAACACCTCGATCGCGCCCCAGCTCTGCGGCCGCTTCTCGGGTGGATACTGGGCGCGACGCCGCCGGATCTGCACGGCAACCGAGCGCGCACGACCGTGCAGCGCGGCCGGCTTCTCGAGACGGATCCCCACCTCCTCTGCGACGCCGTTCAGGCCGAACAGCGCGGCAGCCAGTTCCTCGATGGCGACCTCGATCAACCGGTACTCGCGGAAGCGCAGCAGCGTGGTCACTTCCTCGGCGATGCGATCGTAGTCGCAGGTCTGCGTGATGCGACCGCTACGCCCTGCCGTCGACAGATCCAGACCGAGGTCGATGTCGAGCCGCACCGGCTGCTTGCGCCGGCGCTCGCGCGGCCGCAGGCCGACGATGCACTCGAGCTCCAGGCCGACGATCTGGATGAGATCCATGGTCTTTGCTGCCGTGCGGCAAGGCCGGCGCGGCGCGACCATCCCACGCGGCCGAAGCCGACGCCAGCGTCTGCGCGCCGTACCCGCACTGCTCGCTTGCTCAGCACTCTGCGCTTTCCGTAGCGGAAAGGCTGTCTGCGCAGCGCTCCGCTTAGCCGGATTCGCGTCTGTCCTCTACACTGTCGCCATGACCCGTCGGGGCAGACTTTTCTTCGTGCTTGTCGCAGTCGCTCTGGCTGGCGGCGGTTGTGGTTCACGTACCGGCATGCTCGACCCCTACGCGGCGAGTGGCGGCGCCGGCGGTTCCGGCGCCGGTGGCACGGCGGGTGTCGGCGGCACCGCGGGCATCGGTGGTGGCGGGACAGGAAACGTCAGCGGAACAGGAGGGGCGCCCGTCTGCGCGCAGCCCACCTGCAACGGCTGCCACAGCTGCATGAGCCTGTGCCTGTGCAAGGGCGAGTCGAGCTCCGTGTGCAACAGCGTGTGCGGGGGCACCGGTGGTGTCGGTGGTGTCGGTGGCGGCGGTTTCGGCGGCGTCGGCGGGGGGCCGACGTGCGGGCCGCCTGCCTGCAACGGTTGCCAGAGCTGCATGGACAGTTGTCTGTGCCTGGGCGGTTCGCCCGCCATCTGCAGCCAGAAGTGCGGCGGAGGTGACTGCTGCGTGCCGAGCGGGACCAAGAGCTGCAACAATCCCGGCATAGCCAAGTGCGTGTGCAAGTCCGATCCGTACTGCTGCAAGAACACCTGGGACGCTGCCTGCGTGAACGAGGTCAACACGCTCGGCTGCGGCACGTGCAACGTGGGCGGTAGCGGCGGAGTCGGCGGCATGGGCGGCGTCGCTGGATTCGGAGGAGTCGGCGGCGGCACCGGCGGAGTCGGCGGCGGCACCGGCGTGGTGTGTGGCGGGCAGCTCTGCGCGTCGCTCAGCATCGGGGGCTTCACGCTTCCGGCCTGTTGCCCGCCGGTCAACCCGAACACCTGCGGGCTGGACACGACCACCATCGCCGGCTTCGCTCCCGGCATTCCCAAGGGATGCGTCCTGCGCAACCAGCCCGGCTTCCCGGACCCCTCGTGTCCGCCGATGTCTGTCCCAGGTAACGGCTCACTGCCCGGTTGCTGCAAGCCCAGCGGGCTGTGTGGCAACCAGATGGGCCCGCTCGGTCTCGGTTGCGTAGACACCTCGCCCTACGGCGGACCGCCCGAGCAGAAGTGCGGGGGCGTCGGCGGCAGCGGCGGCTTCGGCGGGACCGCTGGTTTCGGCGGCAGCGGCGGCTTCGGCGGGACCGCTGGTTTCGGCGGAACGGGAGCGGTTGCCGGCGCCGGCGGCACAGGCGGATACACAGGCGACTGCTGCACGCAGCAGCAGGGACCGGGCTGCAACGACCCGGGCGTCTACAAGTGCGTCTGCCAAACCGACGCTTTCTGCTGCAAGACGCGCTGGGACTCGATCTGCGTGAACGAGATCAGCTCGCTCAACTGCGGCGCCTGCGCCGGCAGCGGCGGCGCGGGTGGCGCAGCGGGTGGTCCCGGCTCCGGCGGCAGCGGCGGCTTCGGCGGCGGCGTCTCGGGCGGAGGCGGCGTCTCGGGTGGCGGCGGCACCGGCGGCGTCGGCCAATGCGTGGCGCAGTCGAAGACGGCCTGTCGCGCGTGCGCCTGCCAGTCGTGTTTCTCCCAGCTCGGCGCCTGCATCGCGGACTTTGGCTGCCCGCAGATCCTCCAGTGCGTGCGGAAGACCGGGTGCACCGGTCCGAACTGCTACCTGCCCGGCACCTGCAAGGGCGTGATCGACAACTTCGGCGGTCCTACGGGCTCCTCGGCGCAGAACGCGATCCAGCTGTACGCCTGCACGCAGCAGGCCGGTTGCCCCTGCCCGTAGGCGACGGCTGCGCGGGCGCCGGCGCGCTCAGGCGTCCTGGTGGGTTGGCGCGGGCTCGTCGAGCTCCGCCACCGGATCGGACTCGAGCTCGGGCGCGGGCCGCTTCTTCTTCTTCTTCTTCCGGCGCCGCGGAGGAGGATCCGGATCGCCGGCGATGCCCTTCTTGAAGTTGCGGATCCCCTTGCCCAGGCCGCCGCCGAGATCCCCCAGCTTCTGTGGTCCGAACAGCAGCAGCACCACCACGAGCACGACGAGGATGTGCTCAATGCTGAACTCACCACCCATGGGAAGGCTCCATTCGGGCAATCGCAGTCATGTCGAATCGTGGCGGAGCATTCCACACGCCACCGCATGGGCAACCCGCAGGGCCTCCGCGCTATTCCTGCCGCGCAGCTAGTGCGTCACGACAGGCTGCTGCGACTGCTCCACGAACGCCACCGGCCAGGACACCTCTTCGCGGCTCCAGCTTCCACCGCCCGTGTGGCGCCATTCCACGCGCAGATCGTACTGTCCGAGCACAGGCGGCATCGGCAGGCCCATGGTGCGGGTCCGGTAGCGTGGCGTCACGGACCGGTGGGAAAGGACGTCGCTGACGGTCTCGAGGCTGGTGGCCGTCGCGATCAGCAGGAAACGCATCTCGAAGTCGGTCGATAGCTCGCCCGCCGAGAGCTCCCAGTAGGCGTGGATTTCGAGCGGGATGACCCCGCCGGGGGGCGGCGGCGCATTCGGCGGCACGTTGAGCTGTTCGACCAGATTGAACAGCGTCACGTTGTTCGAGTGCTGATCCACGGACGAGCCGCTGCACAGCGTCAACAGATAGCAACGAGGCACGCCGCCTCATCTACAACTTCTAGCCCGAAAGCGCACGCGCCTATCGGTGAAGCCGGGATCCGGGCGTGCGTTCCCGGCTCACAGCGTGGGGCGCGAGCGCGGGTCCCTACGGCACCGGTGCGTTCGAGGTGTTGTGAGGAGCCGCTGGCGTCACGCTGGCGAAATCGCTCGCGTTGTTGTTCGTGTCCTGGCAGTTGCCGCCGCTGCCGCCGGGCTTGCGCTCGAGTGCCACATCGGCGTTGCCGGCGGTGCTGTCGTCGTGCGGGGAGTTGTCGACCGGCGCACCTTCGCACTGGTAGCTCGAGTCGAGATGGGACTTCGTCGTCGAATCGAAGTAGAAGCAGACGGCGTCCACGATGCTGTTGCCGTGCTGCAGCTGCACGGCGCCAGCGTCGGTGATACCAGACGTGAGGAGATCGTCGCTTGCGGGACTCTGCGTGAAGGCGGAGCCCCCGATCAGGAAGTGACCATGCACGGGAATTGTCTTTCCGCCACCGGTCCAGCGCGTCGTGAAGCTCGAGCCCGTGTCGCTCCGTGCCACGATTGTCCAGCTGCTGTCGAGCGTCACTGCGGAGCCCGTCGGGTTGTACAGCTCGATGAAGTCGTCCGAGCCCCCGGCGGGTCCGCGTGTGCGGAGCTGTCCGATCACCACGTGAGACAGCCCGCACGTCGCGCCTCCGCCGCTTCCGCCTGCGCCGCCAGTTCCCGCTGTCCCTCCGGTGCCGCCAGCGCCAGCCGTGCCCGCGCTGCCGCTGGCACCGCCGCTGCCGCCGCCGCTGCCGCCCGCGGCCGCGGCGCCGCCCGTCCCCGCGTAGCCCCCACTTCCGCCGAAGCCGGTCGCCGGCACACCCGCGGCCTGTGCGCAGCCACCCAGGACAAGCGCCGCAACCGTCACGGCGGCACGATGGAATCGATTGAGAAGGAAACAGCGCATCGACACACCTCGAATCGAATGCCCGCTACCACGGATTCGGCGCGTGCGTTAGTCGTGACCTGACGTTGGTAGCGTGAGGGTTCCGGTTGGGCGCTCGACGCGCGCGCGCCGTTCGGCCAAGCTCGAATCGTGGCCGCTCCTCCGCCCCATCCGCAGCATTTCGCGAGCGCGCCGCCCCCGCCAGCGCAGCGTGTGCGACGGAACGTCGTCGTCGGCGTGCTCGCCGCGGTGCTGGTGGCCGGCGCGCTGGCCGATGCGGTCGTGGCCAATCGGCGCGCCGCGCGCGCCGAAGAGCAAATCCGGCAGGAGAAGGCCGCGCGTCGCGCCGCAGAGCTCGCGCGCCAGGGCGAGATGCGCCGCACCGCCGCCCAGGTGGAGGCCCTGAAGCAACGCATGCACGCTCTGGCCGTGGACGCAGGGGTCAGCGGGCGGATGGAATCGAAAGTCCGGTCCCAGGACGCCGAGGCGCCGCTAGAGCCTGTGGTCCTGCCGCGCCTCGAAGTTCCGCCGGCACCCGGTTGGAAGGCGAAGCACACGTACGGGTGGACTGCACGGTGAGCGAGCCGCTGTCGTTCCGGGGACGCCTTGGCCGGGACCGTATCGCCGCCGCGTCGCTGGTCCTGCTGGGCGCCGTCCTGTTGCTGCTGACAACCCATCACGGGCCGGGGCTATGCAACGACTCGAGCCGGCTGGCCGCGGCTGACTCGCTGGCGAATCACGGCACGTTCGTCATCGATCACTCGTACTTCTCGTACACCTGCGACAAGATCAAGGTCGCGGGGCACTTCTACTCCGACAAGCCTCCGGTCCAGTCGCTGTATCTGGCGGGGGTGCTGGCGGCGGTGCAACCGCTCACCCACTGGACCGTGGCTCGCGATCTCGGCTCGCTGTACTTCGTGCTCGCGCTCCTGTCGTCGGGGCTCTCGTTCCTGCTCTGCCTGCTCGGCGTCTACCGGCTGTCGCGCCTGGCCGGGCTCGAGATCGGGTGGTCGATGTTGCTCGCGGCGAGCGCATGCGCGGCGACGCTGATGCTGCCGTACTCGACGGTCATCAGCAGCCACGCCGTGGGAGCGCCGTTTGTCGTGTGGCTCTTCGTGCTCGTGTACGGCGAGCGCAGGCGCCCGGGGCATCCGACCGCAGCGCGCGCTCTCGGCATGGGGCTGCTCGCTGGGCTCGGCGCCGTGGTCGAGCCGCTCTCGGTGGCGTTCAGCGCGCCGCTGCTGATCGCGGCCCTGTCCTATGCGGAGAGTCGCTCCAGGATCGGCTGGGTCGTGCTCGGCGGCCTGTTGCCGCTCGTTCCCCACATCGCGATCACCCATCACCTCAGCGGAAGCCTGCTTCTGCCGAACATCGATCCCGCTCACTTCCAGTTCGCCGGCTCGATGCACACCAAGAAGAACCTGAGCGGGGTGGGCTGGGCGCACCACAGCCTGCACGGCTTTTTCGTGTACGCGTTCCACTCGCTCGTGGGCTACCGCGGAGCCGCGCTCTATAGCCCGCCTGCGGCCCTGGGAGCGCTGTGCACGGCGGCGCTGGCTTCGGGCGTAGGAGGCAGCGATCGCGACCGGCGCCTGTTCGTGGCTGTGTGCGTGGGAATGCTCGCCTTCTTCGTCCTGACTCTCGGATTCAGCAACAACTACTCGGGCTGGTCCTACGGCGTGCGCTGGCAAGCGACGCCCGCGCCGCTCGTTGCTGCGATGACCGGCATCTTCATGGTGCGCGTGCGCGTGCGCCTGCGGCAGCTGGTTGCTGCGGGACTCGTGACGACCACGGCGATCGGAGCGGTGCTCGCCGGGCTGGGCACGCTGGATCCGTGGACGCCCTCCACGAACAAGGAGTTTTCCTTTGTCGAGGTCGTCAGCGACAAGCCCGTCTACATCCAGGCTCTGCTCCGGCAAGCGGCCGTGCTCGCCGCCATGAAGCGCTACGCGGCCGCCAGGCACACGGCCGAACAGGTCCTGTGTCGCTCGTCCTCCGTGGACAAGGCGTGGGTGCTCGTCATAGGCACGTCCATGCAGCTCGGCGACACGGCGCGTCTGCTCGACTACCGCACGCGCCTCGAGAGCGCTGCGCCCGCGCTCCCGCCCCGCTTTCGAGAAGAGGCGGTGGCCAGGATCGACGCCTTCCTCGCCCAGCACGGAACGGCAAGCCGCTAGACTCCGGCGATCACGTTCCGTAGCAGCACTCGTCGGGTCGCCGCGCGCTGCAGCTCTCGCTGGACTTCACGCGCCACACGTGCCGGAAGCAGCGGCTGGTGCAGCTCTGCACGCTCATGCCGCAGGAGCTGAAGTCATAGCTGTCGCACGCGCTGCCGTTCGAAGGCGAGTCGTCGGGGCCCTCGCAGCAGCTCGCCGGCAGGCAGCTCCGGCAGGAGCACAGGCGCGTGTCGGTGATACTCGCGCCCGGCTTGGGCGGGACGGGGAGCCAGCGCCGTCCGCCGCCCAGCCGGGGCTGGCCGCCGGCCTGCGTGGCCCCGCTCGAGCAGGCGACCAGACCCAGGGCGAATAGCACTGCGACGCGCATCGCTCTGACCGACACCTCTCCGCTACGTGTTCTTTGCCCGCGCCGGCGCGGGGGCTTGATGCGGTTCTGTTCAGTGAGCGGCATCAGTTGCGGAATGCCCCTGCGCTAGGGTCGGCCGGACGCTGCTCGTCATGGTCGAGACGCAGAACGCGGACGCATTGACCATGGACGCTGACGCTCCCAGGGCGGCATCATCAGCGCGGGAGGTCTGGATGGGCGTTGGGAAGGCCGTGGTTTCGTTTCTGGTATTGGCTGGGGCTTCCGTTGCCGGGCTCGGGTGCAGCAGCTCTGGACGCACGGCGTCCGGCGGTGCCGGCACGCTGTATAGCGCGACGTGCGAACAGGCCTGCGACAAGACCATCGCGTGCGGCGATACGACTTCCACGCGCGACGCCTGCGTGACGGACTGCAGGACGGAGCCGTGGGCCGGCAACTACCGACAATGCAAGGCCGGCACCTGCGGGCTCACGGACGCCCAGTGCGAGAAGTTCGGCGTCAAGACGTGCGTGGACGCGTGCCAGAAGAAGGTGAGCTGTGGCTCTGTCCCCCAGAGCGGCTACGACCAGTGCGTGGCTGACTGCAAGACGGAGCCTTGGCCCGGCAACTACATCGATTGCGAGGCCACCGTGTGCGGCGCCACCGACGCCCAGTGCGAGTCGTTCACGGGCAACTGATGAACGTGGCCGTGGAGGCACACCGGTGAAGCTCAGAGCTGTGTCCGAGCCTGTCGAAGGCGCTGCTGCGTCAGCCTAGCAGCCACCCGAACAAGAGCCGCTTCGACGTATCCCGCGCGACGTGCTGGATCGAGTCGACGAGCGGGATCTTCACCGGGCAGACCTCGACGCAGTTCTGCGCCTTGCCGCAGTCGGCGACGCCGCCGGGGCCCATCACGGCTTCGAGGCGCTGGGTCTTCTGCAGCTTGCCGGTCGGGTGCGAATTGAAGAGCCGGACCTGGTTCAGCGCGGCGGCGCCGACGAACTCGCTCTGCTCGCCGTACTGCGGGCATGCCTCGAGACAGCAGCCGCAGGTCATGCAGCGGCTGAGCGGGTAGATGGCTTCCTGGTCTTCCTGCGACTGGCGCGGACCCGAACCGAGCGCGTGCGTGCCGTCGATCTCGATCCATGCCTTGACGCGCTTGAGCGACTCGAACATGCGCGAGCGATCGACGACCAGATCGCGTATCAGCGGGAACTTCTTCATTGGCTCGAGCACGATGGTCTGGCCTCTGGGCGCGATCACGTCGACCAGCGCGCTGCAGCTCTGCCGCACGCGCCCGTTGATGACCATGGTGCAGGCGCCGCACACTTCCTCGAGGCAGCTCGACTCCCAGACCACCGGCGCGACTTCCCTGCCGTCGACGGTCACGGGGTTCTTCTGGATCTGCATCAGCGCGCTGATGACGTTCATGCGCGGCAGGTAGTCGACCTCGAACTCCTCCCAGCGGCGCGTGCGCGGCTTGTCGGGGGCGTCCTGGCGGCGGATCTTCAGGCGCACCTTGCGGCCGCTTGCTGCCGGCGCGCTCTTTTCGGTGCTCTTGTCGTCGTCGGCCATGGTCAGTCCGCCTTCTTCGCCGCTTCGGCGCTGGCCGCGCCTGCCTGCTCGTAGCGGCGCGGGCGCGGCTTGACGAGGCTCGTGTCGACCGCGTCGGTCACGTGCGCGGGCTTGCCGGCGCACTCGTAGTCGAACTCGCGGATGTACTTCACCTCGCCGCGCTCTTCGTGCACGGCCAGCGTGGTGCGCAGCCAGTTCTCGTCGTCGCGGCCCTGCTCTTCCAGTTCGGGCTTGAAGTGCGCGCCGCGGCACTCGTCGCGGTTCAGCGCGCCCTGGGCGATGACCCGTGCCAGGACCAGCATGTTGCCGAGGTGGCGGAGGAACTGCGCGCTCTGGTTCATGCGCAGCGACTGGTCGCTGAGCTTCGAGCGCCCGAGCCGCTCGTCGAGTTCGTCGAGCTTGCCGAGCACCTCGACCAGCCGTTCGTTGTGCCGCTCGATGGTGCAGTCGCGCAGCATGGTTTCGCCCAGCTCCTGGTGCAGCCGGAAGGGATTTTCCGGGTTCTTCGCGTCCTGGTTCTGCGAGAGCAGTGCGTCGAACTTCTCCTGCTCGGCGGCCTCGGCCTTCTCGAAGACGGAGCCCGGCAGGTCGAAGGCGCTGCGCGCCAGCGCTTCGCGATAGCTGGCGATGGCGGGGCCGGCGATGCTGCCGCCGTACAGGCAGCTGAGGAGCGAGTTGGCGCCGAGGCGGTTGGCGCCGTGGTACTGGTAGTCGACCTCGCCTACCGCATAGAGCCCGGGGATGTTCGTGGCCTGGTTGCGTGGCGAGCCGACGACGATGTTGCCCTGGCTGTCGGCCTCGTAGTCGACCCACAGCCCGCCCATGCTGTAGTGCACTGCGGGAAACACGCGCATCGGCTGCGTGTACGGGTCCTCGCCCACGAATTTCTCGTAGATCTCGAGGATGCCGGAGAGCTTCTTCTGAAGCGTGCCACGGTCCAGATGCGTGAGATCGAGGTACACTTCGCGATCGTTCTGCCCTGTTTCCGCGTTGAAGATGCCGCGGCCCTCGTGGAAAGCGACCTGGAACAGCGCGCGCGAGGCGATGTCGCGCGGCACCAGGTTGCCGTAGCCCGGGTACATGCGCTCGAGGAAGTAGTCGCGCTCCTTCTCGGGGATGCTGGTCGGACGGCGCTTGTCCTTCGCGTCCTTCGGCACCCACACGCGGCCGCCCTCGCCGCGCGCGCTCTCGCTGATGAGCCGGAGCTTGTCGGCGCCGGGGATGGCCGTGGGGTGCACCTGGACGAACTCGCCGTTCGCGTAGATGGCGCCCTGCTGGTAGACCGCCGAGGCCGCGGTGCCGGTACAGATGACGCTGTTCGTCGAGCGGCCGAACACCAGTCCCGATCCGCCCGTCGCCAGGCACACCGCGTCGCCGGCGTAGGCCTTGATGCGCATCGTGCGGAGATCCTGCGCGACGATGCCGACGGCGACGCCGTTGTCGTCGCGCACCACGCCGAGGAAGTCCCACAGCTCGAGCTTGTGCACCATCTTCTCGCCGGGGACGCCCACGCCCTTTTCGTCGACGACATCGGCTGTCTCGAAGCGGCGCACCTGCTCGTCGAGCGCGTACAAGAGCTGCTGGCCGGTGGTGGCGCCGGCGAACGCCGTGCGGTGGAAGAGCGAGCCGCCGAAGCGGCGGAAATCGAGCAGGCCCTCCGGCGTGCGGTTGAACGCGACGCCCATGCGGTCGAGCAGCTCGACGATGCCCGGCGCGGCGTCGGCCATGCCCTTGACCAGCGGCTGGTTGGCGAGGAAGTCGCCTCCGTACACCGTCTCTTCTAGATGGATACGCGGGCTGTCGCCTTCACCCTTCGTGTTCACGCTGGCGTTGATGCCGCCCTGCGCGCACACCGAATGCGAGCGCTTGACCGGCACCAGGCTCACCAGCAGCACGGGCACGTTCGCCTCGCACAGCTTGATGACCGTCATCAGGCCGGCCAGGCCGCCGCCGACGACGATCACGCGGCGCACGCGCCCGCGCTCGCTCCGGACCGCGTCAGTGCGCGCCATGGGTCCTTTCCGGCGGCAGCGAGGCCAGGGGCGGGCTGTCGTCGGTCGCCGAAGCGGCCTTGTCGCCCACGTCGCGGCAGCTGACCGCCGGCTGCTGCCCCGCGCTGTCGGTCGACAGCACCAGCCGCGAGCCGGTGGCGAAGTAGATCACGGTGTTCGCCGAGATCACGAACAGCACGATGCCGGCGATGCCGAACAGCGCGGAGGCGATACGGGTGGCGCGCCGCGAGACGGTGATCCCCCAGGAAAAGCAGAAGCCGTACAGCCCGTTCGCGAAGTGGAACACCGTCGCGGCGATGCCGACCAGGTACAGAAGGGCGACGACCGGGATACCCGCGTGCGTGCTCGACAGCGACGAGCACAGGGTCGGGAAGAAATCGGCCTTTTCCATGTGGCCGAGCGCCACCTGGATGCGGAACTGCCACACGTGCCAGGCGATGAACGCGAAGGCGACCAGTCCGCTCGCGCGCTGCAGCGTGTACATCCAGTTACGCGAGTACGGATAGCGGCGCACGTTGGGGCGCGCTTCGAACGCGAGCGTGATGCCGTACAGCGCGTGGAAGAGCAGAGGGATGTAGATGCCGAGGATCTCGAGCGCGAGCAGGTAGGGCAGGTGCGCGATCTCGGTGACTGCTTGGTCGTAGACCACCTGGCCCTGGAGCGCCCGGGCGTTGGTCCACAGGTGGAAGACCAGGTAGAGTCCCACCGGCACCACCCCCGACAGCGAGTGCAGCTTGCGCATCACGAACGCGCGCCGTTCCCTCGCAGAAAGCACCGCCGTGGACGGTCGGTTGGACAAGCGTGAAACCCTCGCGGGACAGTGGAGGCAGTGCCTCGCAGTTGCCGGAATCCCCCGGCGGGGTGGAAGATGTCCGGGCCCGGCCCGGAACCTGGCGCGTGCGTGCCCGCGTCCGGGTGCTAGGGGAACCAGGCCGTTCCGTCAAGCCGAGCCGACCGCATGAAGAGTCGCAATGCATTGATTATGCTGGTGTTTTCTGGACTGCTCGGCAGCTGTGGCGGACGCCGATCGGACGGGCCGCAGCCGGAAGCGGCACTCGCCGACTCGAAGGCGGCGCAGCAGGACTTCCGCGCGCTCAGCCAGCGCTGGATGGCGGCTGGGCCCACGCCTGCGCGCGCCAAGCTGGCCGGGCCGCTCGGCGCGTTCCTCCAGCGCTACCCGGACGACCCGCGCACGGCGCTCGTCCGCATCTACCTCGCGTGGATCGAGATCCAGCGGGGCCGGCTCGCCCAGGCGCAGAAGCTGGTGGCGCCCATCCGGCAGGGCGCCGCTGGCAGCGCGCACGACTTCGCCGTGGTGACCGACGCGGCGATCCTGATCCGGCAGGGCCGGGCCGGAGAGGCGCTGTCGCTGCTGCGCCCGCTGGACGGCAAGATCATCGATGCCGACCAGCGCATGATCTACGGCGAGCAACTCGTGCTCGCGGCCATCGGCGCCAAGCGCTGGCGCAGCACGGTCTCGTACATGCTCGATTGGCTCGTGCAGGCGCCGCCGGAGGATCGCGAAGCCGTCCAGGCCGACGTCGATCATCTGCTCGACAGGGTTCCCACCCGCGCGCTCGAAGGCAGCCTGGTGGATCTCGATCGCGAAGCCAAGCAGGTGGGGGCGGAGGCGTCGCGGTCACCGGCCCGCAACTGGCTGCGCAAGACGCTGCGCGGGCGGCTCACGCGCCTGGCGCTGGCCAAACGCGATGCAGCGCTGGCCAAGCGCCTGCTGGAGCTCGGTCCGTCCGCGCTGCGCGTGGGAGAGCGTGGCGAGAAGCTGTCCGAGCTGGCGGCGAGCGGCGACGTGCGGCCGCGTGTGTCCGGGCGCTCGGTGGGACTGGTGCTCAGCCTGGGGAGTGCGGACGCGAGGCGCCGCTCCGCCGCGGTCGCGTTGGGCATGTCGCGCGCGCTGGGTCTGCCGGAGCGGGGCCGCGAGCCCGGCGCCGTCCAGCTCCTGACCCGCGACGACGGTGGCAGTGCGGATGGCACCGCGCACGCGCTCGCCGAGCTGGCGGGTGACGGCGCCGTGATCCTCGTGGCCGGGGTCGACGACGCGGGGGCCAAGGCGGCGGCCCACTACGCCGAGTCCGCGTCGATTCCGCTGATCCTGCTCCGTCAGCCGCACGGGCTCGTGCCCGGCGGCTTTAGCTTCGTGCTCGGCGCAGAGCCGGGCGTCGACGAACGTCTGGTGACCGAGGAGCTGCGCCGCCGTGGCGCCACTTCGCCCGCGCTGGTCGGCCCCGGCGGCGTCGCATGCGACAGCCAACCGCCGGCTGCGGGCATGCCGCGCTTCCCGGTCCAGCGCTGGCATCGTGACCACATCGACGCGCTCGCGCTGCTCGGTGACGCGACCTGCGCGCGCGACGCGATCCGCGAGCTCTCGCACATCGGCGATCGACCGGAGCTCGGCTTCGGGCTGGAAAGCGCCGAGATGATCAGCGAGTCGAGCGCGAAGCAGCCCGCTTTCGCGGTCTCGGCGGGCAGCTTCCCCTATCGCGGTGGAGCCCAGGCGCCGGATGAGATGAAGCGCTGGGTCGATCGCTACAGCGCGCCCCCAGGCTGGTACGACGCGTTGGGGCACGACGCCGCAAAGCTGGTCTCGACCGCTCTGTCCGGGTTTCCACTGCAGCGGGTCGATGATCCGGGCACCGTGAAGAAGCTGCATCGGCGCGCCCTGGACGAGCTCTCCGGCGCCAGCGCTGCTCTCTGGTCGAGCGCCAAGCGCGGCTTCTCCGGATCGCACCTGATGGAGCGCAGCTTCACGGTGGTGTCGGGCCCGGGTGGGGCCAGCTCCGGCAAGGCGCGCGGAAGCGGGCGATGAGCGAGACGCTGGACGTTCCGTTGCCGACGCGCCGGTCGACCACAGAGCTCGCGCGGCGTCTCGCGGGCCAGGTCACCACCGGGGATCTGGTGTTGTTCGGGGGCCCACTCGGCGCGGGCAAGACCTTCCTGATCCGCGCGCTGTGCCGCGGTCTGGGACTGCCGGCGAGGGTGCGGGTCACGAGCCCGACGTTCTCGCTGGTTCACGAGTACGACACCACGCCCCCTGTGGTGCACGCGGACGTGTACCGCCTCGACAGCGGCCGGGACGTGCGCGGGCTTGGCCTCCGCGACCAGCGAGACGAGGGGCGGCTGGTGCTGGTGGAGTGGGGCGAGCCGTATCTGGAGCTCCTCGGCGGAGACGCGCTGATCGTGCGGCTTTCGCTCGACCCGCGGCAGGCGCAGCTTCGCTCCACCGGCCCGCGTTCCGAGGAGATACTGTGCGGCCTTCGCGGGTGATAGAACCGGGACCGGTGGCAACCGCAGACGACATAGCCGAAGCGAGCGGGCCGGGGCTCATGGCCCGCGCGCTGCAGCCCGTCGCGGATGTCTTCGAGAGCCTCGGCACACAGCTCATCCTCAGCCTGCAGGCGCTGGCCTGGATGATCCGTCCGCCGTACCGGTTGTCGCAGCTGTTCGCGGCGATGGATTTCATCGGCGTGCAGTCGGTGTTCATCGTCTCGCTCACCGGCGTGTTCAGCGGCATGGTGCTCGCGCTGCAGACGGTCAACAGCCTGCGCACCTTCGGTGCCGAGGGCGTCGTGGGCTCGGTCGTCGCTATCTCGCTCACGCGCGAGATCAGCCCCGTGTTTGCCGCCTTGATGGTGACGGCTCGCGCCGGCAGCGCGATGGCCGCGGAGCTCGGCAACATGCGCGTCACCGAGCAGATCGACGCGCTGGTCACCATGGGCGTGAGCCCCGTGCAGTACCTGCTCTCGCCGCGCGTGCTCGCTTCGGTGTTGGTGGTGCCGCTGCTCTGCATCCTGTACAGCTGCGTCGGCATATCGGGCGCGTGGCTTGTCGCCGTGCGCGGCCTGGGCGTGGACCCGGGCATCTTCGTCGCCAACATCGAGCACTACATGGTGCCGCACGATTTCTACATGGGGGAGATCAAGTCTGCCGTGTTCGGCTTCCTGATCGCGAATATCTCCTGCCGCCAGGGCTTCTTCGCGTCCGGCGGCGCCCGCGGCGTCGGCCAGGCAACCACCCGCGCCGTCGTGCAGAGCGCCGTCGCGATCCTGATCGCGAACTACATCATCACCAGCTTGATGACGAACCTGTAGCTCGGAGCTTCGCCGCGTCAGGCCGACGTGGCGGACTCGGCGATGCGCGCGTTTTCCGGGATCTGCTCGAGGAAGCTCTTCTGGAGCTCCGTGTCCTCGATGGTCGAAGCGCGCTCGTTGAGCCGCGTGCGCGCGCGCCCGAGCACCTGCTGCGCGCGGGCCTCCGCCCCCGAGCTCGAGAGCGCGTGTGCGTGAGCGAGCAAGAGCGCCAGCTCGCCGTCCGCGCGTCCGCCGAGCGAGTCGAGCAGCTCTACGCCCGAAGTGGTGGTGTCGAGCGATTCGTCGGCCTTGCCTTGTGCCAGAAGCACCTCGGCTAGCGTGGCAATCGCCTGCGTGCGCACCGGCGGGTAGGGTTCGAGCACCGACACGGCCTGTCGTGCGGTTTCTTCCGCCCGCTCCAGATTGCCTTCCAGAAGCTCGAGCTCCGCCAGGTGATTCAGCGCGCCGCCGCGCATGCGCTGGTCGCCGTGCTTTTCGAGCAACCGCTCGGCTTCCACGAGCAGCGGGCGCGCCTCGTCGAACCGGCCGAGCCGCGTCAGGGCGAACCCCAGGTTGTTGCGAGCGCCGGCCAGCACGTTGGGGATGCCGAGCCGATCGGCGTGGCCGAGGACTTCGCTGAGGTGCCGTTCAGCTTCCCGGTACGCGCCGAGCTCGTTGCTCGCGTGACCGCCGTTGTGACGTTGGATGGTCGCGTTGCGCAGGTCCCCGACTCGCTCGAACGTGTCGCTCGCCAGCATCGACCAGCACAGGTACTTCTCGATTTCCGTGTGGTATAGCGCGTGCGTTGCCTTGGTCGCGAGCCAGAGCGCCAACGCGGCTGCGTCGCGATGGGTGAGGGCAGGTGCGATCCGTTCCAGTCTCTCCAGAAGCTGGTCGGCGATCTCGAAGCGGCCGGCCTGTGTGAGCACCACCGCGGCGCGTGAGCCGCTGACCAGAAGCGGCGTGTTGGGGTTTTCCCAGGCCGACGACTCGAGCAAGAGCCGCGCTATCTCCGCTGCGCGATCGGGTTCGCCTTTCTGCTGGCACGCGCTCGCCAGCACGAAGATCGCGCGGTACCAGTCGTCGCTCTGTTCGGGCAGCGAGGCGAAGGCGAGCTCGGAAAGCTGCTCGGCGAGATCGTTCTCGCCGCGCCACAGGTGGGCTTCTGCTTCGAGGCGCGCCAGCTTGCCGGCGGCGGATCGCGCGAGCCTTCCGGCTCCGGTGTGGTCGTCTTCCGGGAGCAGCGCCCGGGCCCGCGCGACGGCGTCCAGCGCCGTCCGGAAATCGTTGCCGTCGATCGCCTTCTGGGCTCCCTTCTGCAGATAGGAAAGCGCGCGCTCCGTGTTGCCGCCGTGCTCGTGATGCGCCGCCAGCGCGAGGATGTCCGGCTCGCCGCTCGTCTCCAGCCACTCGGCTGCGGCCTGGTGCGCTCGGACGCGATCTTCCGGTGTCAGCATGCCGTAGGCGGCATCGGCGACCAGAGCATGGCGGAACGACAGCTCGCGCTCTCCGTCGAAGCGGCTCGTCGTGCCCTCCGTGATGAGCTCACGTTCGGCGAGCAGCTCGATCCAATCGTCGATGTCGTGCCAGTCCTCCGTCTCGCCGAGCAAGAGCGCGACCGGTCTCTGCCAGAAGACCTTGCCGAATACGCTGGCGGCGCGCAGCACGCGCCGGGCGCCGTCCGGCAGGGCTTCAAGCCTTGTTTGCAGCATGGCCAGCACCGTGTCCGGAAGGTGCGTGGCGTCGCCTTCGCTCACCGCGCGGATCAGCTCTTCGAGAAAGAACGGATTGCCGTCGGCGCGCTCGACGATGGTCGAGACCAGCTGTTCGTCTGCTCCGGGGCCCAACGCTTCGACGGCCAGCTTGCGCGCGGCGCGGCGGGTCAGCCCGCCCAGGGTCAGCGTTTTTCCTCCGCCGTGCGACCACAGGCGCGGGAAGCGTTCGTTCACTTCAGGGCGAGCCAGCCCGAGCGCCATCAGCGGTTGGGTCTCCGCGGCACGCAGAGCCGCCTCGACGAGCTTCACGCTCGGCAGGTCCGCCCAGTGCATATCCTCGATCGCGAGCAGCACCGGTCCCGCGCTGCACTCGGCGAGGATGAAGTCCTCCCAGGCCCACTGGATCTGGTCGTGCATCAGGATCGGGTCGTTCTGTGCCGCGGCGAAGGCTTCGCTCGGCCGCTCCGGCGGAATCCGCGCAGCTTCTCCAAGGAACTGCAGCGCACGCTCCACGTCGGGCGCTGGAAGCCTGCGGGCAATGTGCTCACGCAGCCGCTCTCTGGCGGCGCGCGTGGGTTCGCCGTCTCGCACATGGGCGATCCCCCGCAGAAACTGGCCGATCAGCGAGAACGGGGAGCCCTGGCTGGCGGGCTCGGCGCGGGCGCGCCAGACCCGCGTTTCGGGAGCGTGCTTGCGCAGCCTGCGCAGAAACTCGTAGCGCAGCCGCGACTTGCCCACGCCCGGCGGACCGGTGACCAGCGTAGCGCACGCCATCGGCTCCCCGATGCAGTCGTCGAGGACGCCCAGCAGGAAGTCGAGCTCGCGCTCCCTGCCGACCGTGGGCGTGGGCTTTCCGAGTAGAAATCGCGTCGAGTCGGCGCCCGTGCGTTCCCCACCCAGTTCGAGGTGTCCCTCGGGGGTGGGCCCTACCTTGAAGCGAACATCCAGAAGCCCAGCCGTCGCAGCGTCCACCAGGATCTGCGCCGGCAGGGCTGCGCCCAGCAGCTCGACGGCGCGATCGATGACCTCGCCCAGCGGCAGCGCGCTGCTGACCACGGCGCGTCCGGTGCCCACGGCGATCGGCGAGCGCGGGAACAGGCGCTGGATGGCGAGGGCCGTACGGGCGGCACCGGCGGCGAGGTCCGTGGCGCTGCCGACTCCCGCCAGCGTCACGATCACCGAGCCGTCGCGCAGCGGATCGAGCCGTCCCCCTGCCTCGGTTGCTGCTTCGCGCAGGCTCGAGAGCGCGCGCTCCAGGCGCTCGCCGTTGCCCTTCCTGCGCGCCAGGCGCGGGCCCGCCCCACCATCCCCCGGCATCGCGGCCGGCTCGTCTTCGTCCTCGGCGGGCAGCACTCCGCGCGCCAGGACGGCACACGCCACGCGCTGCTCGGCGTCCGTGACGACTTCCGGCGGGCGCGCGGACGCTCGCTCGGGCACGGCACCGTCGCGGAGGTCGAAGCCGCGCAGCTCGCGCACCACCGCCGCGGCATCCAGCGGGCGCTTTTCGGGATCCTTGGCCAGCATGCGCGCCACGAGCTGGTCCAGCGCCCGGGGCAGGTCCCGGCGCAGCTCCCGGATCCGCGGAGGGTCCTCCAGGATCAACTTGGCGAGCACTGCCAGCGGCGCCTTGGCTGCAAAGGCAGCGCGGCCGGTGAGCCCCTGGTAGAGCAGGCAGCCCAGTGCGAACACGTCCGCGCGACTGTCCACGTCGGGCTCGCCTCGCGCCTGCTCGGGCGCCATGTACCCGGGCGTGCCCAGCACCGCGCCGGTGAGCGTGACGAAACCGTCCGGATCGAACACGCGCGCGACCCCGAAATCGAGGAGCTTGGCTCGTCCCACCTCGGCTTCGACCAGGAGCACGTTCCCGGGCTTGATGTCGCGGTGGACGATGCCCTTCTGGTGCGCGAGCGACAGCGCGTCGGCGAGCCGCATGACGAGGCCGACTGCCTCGTTCGGGGCGAGCGCGCCGCGGCGCAGGCGTCGCGACAGGGTCTCGCCCTCCAGCCACTCCATTGCCAGGTACAGGCCGGCTCCCGGGACCGGGCCGTGATCCAGATAGCGGACGATGGCTGGATGCCTCAGGCCGGCGAGCACCCGGGCTTCTCGGAGAAAGCGCTCGGGATCGGCGCTCTTCTGGATCAGCTTCAGTGCGACCGCGCGACCGCTGTCGAGCGCCCGCGCGCGGTAGACCATCGCCGTTCCACCGGAGCCGGCGAGCTCTTTCAGCTCGAAGCGACCGGCGATCACATCTCCAACGCGCACGCGACCATGATAGTCGGCCGGGTCCGGCGTGGCTGCCAGGTCGAAGGGCGGGGGGGCCGGCCGCTGCCGGATTTGGGCCTGTATCCGGATGGTTGCATCGACACGCGGCGAGCGCGCCCGGCGCCGGGTGGCGCTCGGGTGACAGGCGGGTGCGCGTTCGTCGAATCGAGCTAGTATCGCCGCGCTTTGCAGGACGCCGACGCGCGACAGCTTGCGGAGGACAGCGCTCTTTCCGGGGAAAGTCTGCGTCCCCGCGTGGAGGCCGAGGAGCCGGCGCGGGTCGCGTCGCTGCGCCGGGTAGTCCGGCGCCGGCGCTGGTTGGGCTGGGTCCTGTTGATCCTGCCGGCGGTCGCGGCAGTCGCGCTCGACTTCCTGAGGCGTTGGGGGCGCCTCGACGAGCTCGGCTGGACCTACCGTCTCGACTACGCCGCGGCGGTGCTGGAGAGCACGCTGGTCTGGGCCACGCTGCTGTACGCCGCGGCGCGCCGCTCGGGCGCGTGGCGCTGGGTGGCGGCAGCGCTGTTCGTGCTGGGCATCACCTTCTCGTTCGGGGGTCAGGAGTACTTCTTCGAACAGTACAACGCCTACCTGAACGTCGACGTGTCGGTGTTCGCGTCCAACCTGATGGACAGCGTCATGAACCAGCTGTTCGCCGACATCGGGACGTATCTCAAAGCCAACCTGCCGCCCTTCCTCGGCGCGCTGGCCCTCTTGTGGATCGCGCGGCGCACGCTGCGCCCGCGTCGCCGCCCGGCGCGCGTGATGGGTGTGGTCGCGCCGCTGATGCTGGTGGCGGCCTTCTTCATCCCCACGCAGCACCGCGAGCTGCAGGCGTGCACGCCGGACGTGCTCTATCTCAATGCCGTCGGCGGGCTGATCCGCACGCAACTCGGCTACACCGACCAGTCGCACCAGCTGCGTCCGAAGGTGCGGCACTCGCTGCCCGTCCCGCACCTCGCCGCGCACCCCGCGCGGCGCCGCAACGTGCTGTTCCTGCTGCTGGAGAGCGTGCGTGCGGACGCGACCTGTGTCGAATACGACCCCGACTGCAAGCGTACGGAGGCGAGCAACCTGCTCTTGCCGCACCGCTATCCGCTGACCCAGATGCGCTCGCTCGACTCCACCACGGCCATCTCGCTTTCGGTGCTGTGGTCCGGGACTGGTCCCGAGGCGTCGCGGAAGATCATGCACACCTGGCCGCTGATCTTCGACTACGCGCGAGCCGCCGGCTACGACACCGCGTACTGGACCAGCCAGAACATGATGTTCGGCAATGCGCGCCTGTACGTGAAGAACCTCGGCGTGAACCACTTCTTCACGGCGACCGATCTGGATCCCACCGCGGATCTGGACATGGGCGCTCCGGAGGGGCTGTTCGCCAAGCGCGTCGACCGCGACCTCGACAAGCTCCACGAGCCGTGGATGGCGGTCGTGCACTTCTCGAACGTGCACTACCCCTACTACGTCGACAAGAAGCTGCCCCAGCCGTTCCAGCCTGCGACCACCAGCAAGGCGCCCGAGAAGAACCCTTCTTTCAAGCGCTACTACCAGAACTCGGTCTACCAGCAGGATCTGCATCTGGCGGATATCGTCCGGCACTTCAGAGCGACGCCGGCGGGCCGCCGTACGGTCATCGTCTACACCAGCGATCACGGCGAGGCGTTCCGCGAGCACGGCCAGATGGGCCACACCTTCAGCGTGCTCGACGAGGAAGTGCACGTGCCCGGTTTCATCGACGCGCCGCCGGGTACGCTCGACGCCAGCGAGCAGAAGGCGCTTGAACAGAAGGAACACGCTTTCGTCTTCCACGTCGACATCGCGCCGACGATCCTCGACTTGATGGGCGTGTGGGACGATCCCGCCATCGCGAAGTACCGGACCCGCATGACCGGTCACAGCCTGCTCCGCCCCGCGCTCACCACGAAGGCGCTGGCGATGACGAACTGCGGCGGCGTGTGGAGCTGCGCATTCGAGAACTGGGGCTACATCCAGGGCCACATCAAGCTCGAGGCCCGCGCGTGGGACACGCAGTGGCATTGCTACGATCTGGCGAGCGATCCGTTCGAGAAGTTCGAGCTCGGCATGACGAACCCCGTCTGCCGCAGCCTGCGCGACAGGGCCATGCGAAAGTTCGGGCGTCTGCCCGGCAAGAAGAAGGGCGACAGGTAGGTAGCGACGACCGGCGGGGGTGCCCGCCCGCGGCCGTTTGATCTATTCTTGGAGGATGGGTGCCCGCGCGTTGCTGCTTCCGGCGTTGACCGCCGTCGCGATCGCGGGGGGATGCGCGGCAGGCAGCACCGGCGGTTCGCCGTTCGTGCCGTCCGGAGGCGCCGGTGGCAGCGCGAGCGCCGACGCTTCCGGTGACGGAGGGGCCGGGGGCAATGCAGCGGCCGGCAGCGGGGGCAGCGGGGGCAGCCTCGCCGATGCCTCCCTCGACGTGGGCTCCGCCGGCTCCGGCTTCAACCCCGATTCCGGCTGCGCCACCTCCACGCAGACGGCCGAGGTCGACAAGCTGCCGGTCGACATCATCTGGGTCGTCGACAACTCGGTGAGCATGAAGCCCGCGGTCGATGCGGTGACGCAGGGCCTCAACAAATTCGCCCAGCTGATCGCATCGAAGAACCTCGACTACCGGGTCATCATGCTGTCGCTGCGCGGCAACGGTCAGATGACCGTCAACGGCGGCACGCGCTACGCCGTGTGCATTCCGCCGCCGCTGGGTGGCGCCAGCTGCGCGGACAACCCGCCGGTGTTCTACCAGTCCAGCATCGACATCCGGAGCACGCAGCCGCTCGAGCAGTTCCTGGGCACGCTCGGCCAGACCAGCGGCTACCAGCAGGGAGAGAGCAAGGGGGGCGACCCGTGGAAGCAGTGGCTACGCCCCAACGCGACCAAGACCATCGTCGATGTCACGGACGACAACTCGCGCCTCGACGCCAACCAGTTCGAGCATTTCGCGGGCGGGAAGGACCCGTGGAACTCCACCACGCTGCCGCCCGGCATCCTCGACGCGAGCTGGAACGGGCTGTTCAACGGCTACGTGTTCGACGCGCTGTACGGCTGGGGCTCGGCCACCGACCCCACCGTCAAGTGCACCTATCCCGACAAGAGCACGCCGCCGAGCTCCGGCCCCACGTATACCGATCTAGTCAAGAAGACGGGCGGGGTGCGCGCCAGGATCTGCGACGACCCCACCACCTGGGTTCCCTTCTTCAACCAGGTCGCGCAAGCCGTCGTGAAGGCCTCCAAGATCAGCTGCGAGCTCGGGATCCCCACGCCCGAGGCCGGCACGCTCGACCCCGGCAAGGTGAACGTCCAGCTCGACAGCCAGGGCAACACGCAGCTCCTGTACAAGGTCAAGGACGCCAGCGCCTGCGGCACCAGCGGCGGCTGGTACTACGATAACGACACGAGCCCCACGAAGGTCATCCTCTGCCCCGTGTCCTGCGACCAGGCCCAGCAGCAGGTGCAGTCCACCGGCAACGCCACCCTGAGCGTCGTGTTCGGCTGTACGACGATCATCAAGTAGCGCACGCTTCCCGTCGCGAGAGCGCGCACGGCTGTCCGCTCAGCTCAGCTCGAGCATGCGATCGATGGGCAGCTTTGCCCGCTTTCTGAGCTCCTCGTCCATCTCGATGCGCGGCTGGAGATCGCGCAGCGCCAGGTAGATCTTCTCCGGCGTGTTCAGCCGCATGAAGGGGCACTCGTTGCAGGCGCAGTTGCCCTCGGGCGGCGCCGCGATGAGCGTCTTGCCGGCGGCCTTCTTCTCCATCTGGTGCAGGATGCCGGGCTCGGTCGCGACGATGAACTCCTTGCTGTTGTCGTTCTCGACGAAGCGGAGCAGCGACGTGGTCGAGCCGATGAAGTCGGCCATGTCGAGGATGGCCGACTCGCACTCCGGATGCGCCACGATCTTCGCCTCCGGGTGCTCCTGCTTCAGGGCCAGGAGCTTCCGCTGGCTGAACGTCTCGTGGACGATACAGCTGCCGTGCCACAGCACCATGTCGCGTCCGGTCTGCTTGATCAGATAGCGACCGAGGTTCTGGTCTGGAGCGAACAGGATCTGCTTGTCCTTCGGGACCGCGTCCACGATCTTCTTCGCGTTGCTGGAGGTGCAGATGTAGTCGCTCTCGGCTTTGATGGCGGCCGAGCAGTTGATGTAGCTGATGACCACAGCGTCCGGATAGCGCGCCTTCCACGCCCGGAATGCCACCGGTTGGCAGCCGTCGGCGAGCGAGCAGCCGGCGTCCATGTCCGGCACCACCACGATGCGCTCGGGATTGAGGATCTTCGCGACCTCGGCCATGAAGTGCACGCCGGCGAAGACGATCACGTCCGCCTGCGTCTTTTTCGCTTCCTGCGCCAGCTGCAGCGAGTCGCCGATGAAGTCGGCCAGATCCTGGATCTCGCTCTCCTGGTAGTAGTGCGCCAGCAGGACGGCGTTCCGTTCCTTCTTCAGGCGCAGGATTTCCTCGTCGATATCGAGAGAAGCGAGATCGGGCCCGGCGACGGCGGCGGTGGTCATGGTCGAGCGATCTATAGGGCGGAAGCCGGGCTCCTACCAGGGCGTGCCGCACCGTCGCTCTTCGCCGCTCCCGCCGACTGCACGCGCAGCGGACCGCTCTCGTCTTCCTGCCGGTGGTAGGTCACCTGGCGCGGGAACGGGATCTCCACGCCGGCCGCGTCGAAGGCCGCCTTGACCCGCTGCCGGAGCTCGCGCTCCGCCGCGAAGTGGTTCGGCGCCGTGACCTTGATGACCAGCCTCACGCCCACGTCGGAGGCGTTCAGCCCGAGTAGGCCCTGGGCCTCGGGCGGCTCGAGCACGAGATCCTCGTTCTCCTTGGCCCAGGCGTCGCCCACTTCCTTCAGCACCTTGAGCCCCTTGGCGGTGTCCTGTTCGTAGGCGAGCCCCACCTCGACCACCGCCCGCGTCCACTCGCGGCTGAAGTTGCCGACGGTGGCGATCTGCCCGTTGTGCACGTACCAGAGCTGGCCGCTGAAGGCGCGGATCGTCGTGACGCGCAGGCCCACCGACTCCACCACGCCGACCGCGCCGCCGCCCACGTCCGCGATGTCGCCCTCGGCGATCGCGCCGTCGAAGATCAGGAAGAAGCCGCTGATGACGTCCTTGACCAGCGACTGCGCGCCGAAGCCCACGGCCAGGCCGAGCACGCCGGCGCCGGCGATCAGCGTCGTCACGTTCACGCCGATCTGGTCGAGAGCGGTGATGACTCCGATGACCAGCACGATGGTGCGGACCACTGTGTGGGTCACGCCCGCGAGCGCTTCGGTCCGGCCGCCGCGCCTGCGCAGCCGGCGCTCCGCCCAGCGCCCCAGGCCGCCCCCGAGGAGCGCCGCCACCAGCAGGATTGCCAGCGCTGCGGCAGCATGAAGAGAAAGCTCGACCCAGTGCGCCTGCAAGTATGCGACGCCCTTCGACACCCATCCCATGCGTGACAGTTAGGTATCCGCCTACATGGATGCAAGCGTGGGGCAAGGTGACGAGAGGTGGGACAAGATGCCACAATGCAAACGATTTCCGGTAGTTAAGCCTTGATCAGCGCGACTGGGCAGCGCATGGTAGAAACGTGGTGCGCGCACGTTGTCTAGTCGTCGGGTTGGCAGTAGCCACCTTCGCGCTTCCGGCTTTCGCCGAGGGGCCGGCCCACAAGACTGCCAAGGCGCCCGTTGCTCCGTCTGCCAAGGCGACCGGGCTGTCCTCCGCTTTCGAGGCTTCGGTCGCGCTGGTCGCGGCAGAGCAGCCGGCGAAGGCGGAGGAGAGCCGGCTGCCGGCGAAGGCCCGGCACCTGCCGGCGCCGAAAAGCTGCTCGGTCGGCTCGAGCTGCAGCTACCACAAGATGCTCGCCTATCTGGTGATCACCCGCGACTTCCAGGTGCCCGGCGCGCCCGACATGGCCGTCCGCCTGCTGCCGACCTCCAGCGCCCTGGCCGGCGACAGCCACTCGCGCATCGTCGTCAGGCCGCGCCTCAAGAACAGCAGCTACGGCGTCGACGTAGCCGCGCGCTTCTAGCCGGCCTTTCTACAGGGGCGCACCCCACCAGGTCCCGGAGCAGGCGCGCCCTGCCCGTCCCCGCAGCCCACTGTGATATGTAGCAAAATGTCACATATATGTGACATTTTGCTACATATCTACTCCGTCGGGGCCTTGTCGATGCTGGGGACGGCCTTCGCGAAGCGCTCGGCGAACTCCTCGGCGCTCTTCGCCGTCGACAGATCCAGCTCGAAGTCGGGCCGCTCGTCGGGGCCGAGCTTGTCCACGAGCTCACGCACCTCGCGCTTGCTGAGGCCGAGCTCCGCCAGCGCGCCGGCGTCGAGCGACGTGCCGTCGCGCGAAGCGACGCTGTCCGCCGACGCACTGACGAGGCGGCGCACGGCGTCGAGCTCCATGCGGCTCATGCGCGTGCCGCACACGTCGTAGTCGATCCACGCCTCGTAGCTCTGCGGCGCGACGCGCTTGAGCATGCCCGCCATCACGCGCCCGTACTCCTGGATCTCCCACTGCGCATGCGCGTCGACACGCAGCTTGAGGAAGTGCAGAAGGTTGTGCAGATCGATCTTCCAGTACCACTGCGTATAGGTCGAAAGCGGCAGATCGATACGCGCCAGCTCGCGCGCCACGTCGTGCGACGTCATCCACTCGTACGCGCTCGCGCTCTCCTTGCGGATGCGCTCCCAGCGCTCGAGCGCCTCGCGGTACATCGCATCGTCCACCGGCTGCCCGCTCCGCCCCTGGTTGTTCTGCCGGCTCTGCGTCTGCAGCTGCTCGGCCGTGGGCGTGTGGAAGAGCATGGGCATCAATGAATACCTCCCTGAGTACTCGTTGACGCTGGCCGTTCTGTGACGAATCCACTGGCGCGCGATGAACATCGGCATGCAGCAGTGGAACTTGAGCTCGACCATCTCGCTGGGCGTGGTGTGCAGGTGGCGGCGTAGGTAGCGGAGCAGGCCGCGGGTCTGGCTGGCCTTGCGCGTGCCGTAGCCGTAGCTAACGCGGGCGGCGCGCTCGATGCACTCGTCGGTGCCCATGTAGTCGACGAGCGAGACGAAGCCGTGATCGAGCACGGGAAAGTACAGGCCGAGGATCTCCTCGGCGCCGGGTGACGTCGGTCGCTTCGAGCTCACGACAGGAGCTCCGCGATCTGCACGGCGTTGAGTGCAGCACCCTTGCGCAGGTTGTCCGACACGATCCACAGGTTGATGGCGCCGGGTACGGCCAGGTCGTCGCGCACGCGCCCGACGTAGACCGGGTCGGTGCCGGCGGCCATCAAGGGCTGTGGCTCGCCGCCAGGCGTGTAGTCGCCGTCGACGAGCACGATGCCCGGCGCGCCCGCCAGGAGCTCGCGGGCGCGCGCGGCGGTGAGCGGCTGGTGGAACTCGCAGTACACCGATTCGGAGTGTCCGTTGATGACCGGCACGCGCACGCAGGTCGGCGTGACGCCGATCGAGGGGTCGCCGAAGATCTTGCGGGTCTCGTTGACCAGCTTCAGCTCTTCTTCCGAGTAGCCGTCCTTGCCCGGCTTCCAGTCGGACAGCACGTTCATCGCCATCTGCTTGGGGAACACGCTGACCTCGGGCTGCTGGCCAGCTGCAATCGCCTTGATCTGCCCCTCGAGCTCCGCGACGGCCTTGTGCCCTTTGCCGCTGGTCGCCTGGTAGGTGGACACGACAATATGCTTGAGGCGCGCGGCGTCGTGCAGCGGCTTCAGCGCGACCACCATCTGGATCGTGCTGCAGTTCGGGTTGGCGATGATGCCCTTGGGGCGATCGTGCATCGCTTCGGGATTCACCTCGGGGACGACCAGCGGGCACTGCTCGTCGCTGCGCCAGGCGCTCGAGTTGTCGATGACGACCGCGCCGCTCGCCGCGGCGATGGGCGAGTACTCTCGCGACACCGAGGCCCCGGCGCTGAACAGCGCGATGCCTACGCCCTTGAAGGAGTCCGGACCGAGCTTGTCGACCGTCAGCTCGCCGCCGCGGAAGGGCAGCTTCTGGCCTGCCGACCGCTCCGAGGCGAGCGCGATCACGCGCTCGGCGGGGAAATTCCTCCGCTCCAGGGTGCGGAGCATCTCGCGTCCTACCGCTCCCGTCGCACCGGCGACGGCCACTACTCTGTTCATGGGGGTGTTCTCTTCTCCTGATTTCGGGGCACGCCCGTCCGGCCAGCCCCGGTACCGGCGACAACGCTAGGACCGGGGCGGACCCGGTGCAAGCGATGCTACGCTCGCGGGGATGCGGCGTCCTTCGCTCCCTTCGCGCGCTCTCGGCCCGGCACTGACGCTGGGTGGAGCGGCGTTGATGCTGGCCGGACCCGGCTGCGGCGGGCATCGAGCGGTGGTCAAGACGCCGCGCGCGGCCGCCGCGCCGGTCTCCGCGCCGCGGCTGATCACGCCGGCGCATCTGGTCGCCGTGCCGGACAGCTCGTCGGTGAGCTACATGCAGCGCGACGATGATGGCACGGTGCGTCTGGTCGCGCGCGGCATGCGCCTGCTCACGCATCCCGACGGTTCGATCGAGCGCGCGCACCAGCTCCTGCCGGCGGCGCAGGCGGTGCGCACGCTGGAGCTGCCCGCGCGTCTGGGTCACGGCTACGTCTTCTATGTCCACTCGTCGAACACGACGCTGGTCTGGCGCTCGAAGAGCTGGACCGGTCCGCTCCAGCCGCTGGCGAACATCGACTTCGACAACGCGGATGTGGTCGCCGGGTTCGACCGGCTGTATCTGGTCGATCGCCTGAGCCGGAACGTTCTCGCGATCGACGCTGCCAGCGGCAAGGTGACCGACCCGGGCGCCCTGCCCGTTTCCCCCGGCTACGGCAGCATTGCCATCGCCGATGCCTGGACCGGTGCGGTCCAGGTGCCCTTCCGCGGCGTGCTGGCGACGTTCGACGCGGGCGCGAGCTGGCATCCGGTCACGTCGCAGACGACCTACGGCCTCAAGCTCGATCACGGGCGCATCTCCGTCCGCCTGAGCAGTGGGAGCTACCTGCTGGATCCCTCGGGCGTGCTGAGGAAGCACGAGCAGGGCAGCGAGTCCGTGTTCCGGGGCGCGGGGCAGGGTGCCTCGGACGTGAACTGGGTGGGTGGGGACCAGGACGCTGCCGAGCCGACGGTGCCGCCCCCGCCGGGGCCGCTGGGACGGCATCCGCTCGACGTGGCCGTGCTCCGGGGTTTTCCCGACACCGACAAGAGCGCCGTGGTGGCGGCGAACGGAGCCGTGGGCCGCGTGCGTCTGTCCGACGGCGAGCTGCTGGACGTGGACGAGGATGCATTTCCACACGGAAGCAGCTGCGACCCGATTCGAGCTTTCGCACTCGTTCGGATTCGTGTGCGGGCAGAATCGCGGCAACACCGTGGTGTATGCGTTCAAACCACCGCTGTCGCTCGAGCCCGTGCTGTCGTTCGAAGAGCCGCGCTACGTTGCGGCGAGCGGGAACGGCGCGCTCGTGATTCGCGGCGCCTGCAGCGGGCGCGCACGTGACAATCCGGGCGCGTACTGCATCCGCTCGCGTGACGGCGCGCTCAGCGAGATCCACGTCAAGGGCGATCTGGGTGTCGAGCGCGTGGTGGCGCTTTCCGATGGTCGCGCGGCGGTGATCGTTCCGCCCCGGCTCGGCGCTCCCGGCCTGCTGGTCCTGATCAGCCGCGACGGCAAGGCGAAGAGCGTGAAGATGCGTCTGCCCGACAAGGCGGACAAGCCCATTCTCGCGCTGCTCACCAAGGGGCTCTGGCTCGACGGGTTCGTCGAGCGCAAGCCGGGCGAGCTCGCTGGCTGGGTGGCCGCGGGCGGGCCGTTCATCGGCGTGCGGCTGCACCTCGACGGCAAGCTCGAAGTGGGCAAGCTGGAGAACGACATCGATCGCAGTCTGCTGTCGGGGCAGCTCGCACTGTCCCTCGGCAGTTCCGGGCTTGCTGCCGAGAGCACCGACGGCGGCTTCCAGTGGCGGGAGGTCGAGCTGCCGGCGGACGCGACGAGCTCCTCGGCTTCCGCAGCGCGCGACGACGGCCCGCGCGGTTGCTCGCGCGTGGGGTGTGCGTTCGGCTCCTGGCTGCGCGTCGGCTGGCGCGGTACGAGCAACCAGAAGTCGAAGCTCGACAGCGCCGTGCCGCCTCCCCAGACGGTGCTGCCGCCGAGCGGAGGCGGCCGGTGGCTGCTCAGCTGCGCGGCGACCGGCGAGCAGCGCGGCGAGCGGCTCACGCCGCGACCCCGCACTCCGACGCGGCATCGGCACTACGCGACGCCGCCGCGCTACGGCGCGCTGCCGAGCCCCGACGAGCTCGAGAGCACCGACTGGAAGTCGTTCCTCGGCGAGAAGCCGCCTTCGAAGCGCCCGGAGCAGGTCGGTTTCGACACCGGGACGGAATACGCCACCGTCAAGGTGCACGGCTACGTCTGGGGAGCGCGCGGCGCGAGCTGGGATCGCGTCGGGCATTTCCTGTTGCGTGCCGCCGATCGCTTCAGCGTCGACCATGCCATCTGGTCCACCGCGCTCAGCCGCAGCCCCTGGAACGACGTGTCGCAGGCTGCGCTTGCCTTCGGGCTCGGCTCCTACGGCGGCTCCTCCAACTGGGCCCCCATGCTCGATCCGTCCGGCAGGGCGGGCGCGCTGCTCATCGCCGCACAGGGCACTGTGAACCTGTTCTTGTTCGACGAAGGGCGTTCGATCGTCAAGGTCGGGGACGTAATGAAGTACGGCCTCACGCGCCTTGCCGGCGCCGTCAAGCTGGGCAGCACCTGGTACGTCGGCTCCAGCTACGGCTCTAGCGAGTTCCGCGTGTTCCGTATCGAGGGCAGCCGGATATCGGTTGTCGGTCGCTATCCCCTGCGCCTCGGCTCGCGCTCCGGGACGGTGCTGAGCCGGCTCGTGCGTAGCGCTCGCGGCGACGCAATCGGCATTTTTGCGCAGGCGCGCAAGCTCAGAGGCGCGTCGACCAGCTTCTATGTCTTCCCGATCGATCCCGGGACCTACCAGGCCGGCGCCCCGCTTGAGCTCAGCCCCTCGGAGCTCGCGTCGGCGCCTCCCTGCGGCGACGATGACGACGACGGCTGGTTGATTGAAGGCGCGCCACCGGTGTCCCCGTACATGGACTTCGTCGGGGGCGCCGATGCCCTGCGCGTGCAACACGTGGCGATGCGCGTCGTGGCCAGGGCGGGCGGAGTCTGTATCGCTGCGCTCGCCGCCGACGCCGACTCGCAGGTCCCGCCGCACCTCGCGCCGCCGTCGGGCGGCATCGCCGGATGGTCGGCGGGACGGCGCACCGTCACGCTCGCAGTGACGGGGCGCGGCGGTGGCGCGCGTTGGGGCTTCCGCTGCATGCGGTAGCGCGACGGCGCCGGCCAATGGGGGCTCAACGGTTTGCTCGGTAGGCCTACGGACACAATGGCCTACGACCGGGCTCGCTGTGATCCCGGACGGGGGCAGCCCGTGCGGCGGCCTTCCAGGCGATGACGCCTCATGAGGTTAGCGATGTGAAGCTTTCAAAGATGAAATGATCGCCTTCTTGTGTGCACGGTCCGGGTGATGCGTCGGCGTCCTCGAGGCCCTGTAATCTCCGGCGTTCATTTGCAATTTCGCACGCGCGCTGCTACCTCAATCGCGTCCGCGTGGAGCGAGGCTGTCCCCCCCCCGGCCCCTCTGCGCGGACACTTTTTTTGTCCGCACGACGTCACGGGACGGCGGCGCGGGGAGCGTTCCGGGTGGGATGGCGCGCTGCGGCGTAATCGCTCGAGCGCGGGGATCCATGGCTGGGAGGGCCGGAAGCATCGGGTTGCCGCTCTCTGCTGTGACAGCGACCGCGAGAACCGGTAACCTTCTCGCTCGGCTTTCCAGGAGATCAGTTTGCGCTTTTCCAGACGCTCGGGGCTCTACTCGTTTCTCGGTCTCGGTCTCGTCGGCGTCCTGGCGGCGCTTGCGAGCTGCTCGTCCAGCAAGGTGCCGGAGCAGAACAACCCGGTACCGGGTCCGGGGGAACAGTGCGTTGCTCTAGACCAGCAGCCGCCCGTCCAGATCCACATCCATCCCGCGTTCGTCGCGGTGGCGCCGGGCAAGGAGCGCGAGGTCGACGTCCAGGTCGAGCCAGACTTCTGCAAGCCGGCGAAGCTCACGTTCTCGGTCGATAGCCCCGGTGTGGTCGCAGCGCCGAAGGCCCAGCGGATCGACCTCGTCACGCCCGGGGCCAAGATCGTGTTGAAGGGGCTCAAGGCCGGCAAGGCGACGCTCACCGCGAGCATCCCGAGCGGCGACGGAACCGACTCGACGGCCACGTTGCCCATCGAGGTAACGAGCGCGGACATCCCGGCCTGTTCGGGAAGCGGCTCGGGCAAGCTCGACGACGGCGTCACGGTGAGAGGCACCGGCGGTCTCGTCGGCGCGTCCATCGGTCTGCAGAAGGGTGCGACCAAGCCGAACTCGGGCAGCTTCCTCTGGCACGTCGATCCGTTCGACGTGACCCTTGCGTGCGCCAAGGACCAGGTGCCGAAGGGCTTCACCCGGCTCGGGCCGGCGGTGACGTTCGCGCCCGCCGACATGGAGCTGAAGCGGGAGATCCCGTTCACGCTGCCGGTGGACCTGGCCGCCATGCCGCCGAAGGCGCGGCTCCGGCACGTCACCGTGTCGTACTCCGGTCCTCACGCGAAGGCGCCGCGCGCCATCCCGATCGCGGACCCGCGCTTCGTCCACGACGAGCACGGCTACCAGCTGTACTTCATGGCGCCGTGGCTCGGGACGTACCAGGCCATCGTCAAGAGCGACGCGGGCACGGTGACGTTCAAGCGCCACCTCACGCATCGCGCGCTTATCGGCGTGTCCATGGGCGGCGGCGGATCCGCAATGGACGGCCTGCGCAACCACCAGAAGTTCGACGTGGTCGCTCCGCTCGGTGGTCCCGTCGACTGGACCTGGATGCTCGGTTACATCGAGCGCAACCACATGGGGGGCTTCCTGCCGAACGACGGCACGAACGTGCCGACCCAGCTCGCGCCGATGCCGGCCGCGCCGCTTCCCTACGAGCACCCCTGCACCTTCGACCAGTGGTGGTACGAGTACCCGAAGAATGGCAACGGCGGCAGCTTCCCGCGCTCGGAGTACGTGCAGATCTTCCGGGACCTCGCGCTCATGTTCGGCAACCCGAACAGCTACAACCCGGCGCCGAACGCCGAGAACCTGCCGGCGGGCGTGCCGCCCACAGACAAGTCGGTCGTGGGCGATCATCCGGGCAACGAATGCGCGGTGTACGTCGACCCGATCAGCGGCGACCCGAACGAGGCAAAGCAGCAGGAGCTTGCCAAGGACTGCCCCGTCGAGCGCTGCAAGCACACGCTCGTCCTGCACAACTACTACGACGACGAGTTCAATCCGAAGGGCACCTTCCCGGTCATCACGGTGTGCGACGGCTCGCCGCAGGATCCGTCGCTGACGCCTTATGCGAACACGTGGAGCCCGACGGGCGATGACAGCCCGCTCGAGCTGGCGCTGGCGGTCGACTACAACAACAACGGCGTCCGCGACCAGAACGAGCCCCTCATCCGCGACGGTCATGAGCCCTTCGACGACGTAGGCATCGACGGCAAGGCCGACAAGGACGAGCCCGGCTACAAGGCGGGCGTCAACGACGACCCGGACGGAGACGACTACAACCCGCAGTACAACCCGTCCGGCACCGAGGGCAACTGGCGCTACGACAAGGGCGAACCGTTCAAGGACTACGGGCTCGACGGCGTTCCGAACACCAAGCAGAGCCCCTACGACTACGGTGAGGGCAACGGCAAGTTCGACATGTCGCCGGGGTACGCGACATTCCTGAAGCGCGATTCACGCAGCATCCTCGAGCAGCTGCCGATCGCGAACCAGAAGGAGCCGCTGGACGATGCGGCGCTCCAGCGCCTCGATGTGTGGAGCGACGGCGGGACGCGCGATCTCTTCAACTTTGCCGTGGATGCGCAGGCGCTGGCGGGCTCGCTCGCGGAGCGCGGGCGTATCGTGCACTACTACACGTCCTGGGATCGCATCCCGGGTCAGCTCTGGGGCACTCCGAACCAGTTCCAGGCGGGGCTTACCGACTGGGGTGCCGTGCCGGGTGCCGTGCTGCTCCGCTACGGCAAGATCGATCCAACGCCGGCCGACATCGAGTCCGGCACCGGTCAGCACGTCGGGACCGCCGACGACATCGCGCGGCGGCTACAGGAGGCGCTCTACTACATCGGCTCACGCTGGCCCGACGCGCCGCGAACGCTGGACGAGACGTCCGCGCAGAATCCGGACCCGAACGCACCGACCTGCGAGGTGCAGCTCAGCTGCAAGTTCAACTTCACCGACTCGCGCGGGCGCACGGGGCCGGTCGGCGTGAACCTGCCGCCGGGCTACGCGAACGAGGCGAACAAGGACAAGCGCTACCCCGTCGTCTACGTGATGCACGGCTACGGCCAGACGCCGGAGGATCTGACGGCGTTCATCGCGTTCATCGGCAACTGGATGAACAGCCCGCTGGATTCGACGGAGATGCGCCTGCCCAAGGCGATCATGGTCTACGTCGACGGTCGCTGCCGCCCCGGCAAGGACGAAGCCGAGTGCATCCGCGGCACGTTCTTCACCGACAGCGTGCGCAAGAACGGCCCCAAGATGGAAGGGTGGTTCGACGACCTGATGGCCGAGATCGACAAGCGCTACCGGACCATGGGCCCGAGCGACATCGACTGGACCGAGTAGGTCGTCGCCTAGCCTGGACGACGACGCAGCGCCGCGCCCAGCGCGATGACGAGCCCCAGCAGCGCAGGAGCAGAGCCACCTGCTGGATCCGGCGTTGCGCTGCAGCCGCTGCTCGCGCTCGCGCCGTCCGCGAAGCCGCCGGCGTAGAGCTCCTTCATCGCGCTCTGGTCGTCGCTCTGGAGCACGCGCTTGTTGAGCTGGCAGCGGCCCGTGGCGCGGTACATCGTGGCGCAGTTGTCCGTCTCGTCTTCGCCGAGCCCGAGGAAGTGCCCGACCTCGTGCGTGGCGACGCTGGCCAGGTCGTAGCGGCCACCGCACGCCACGACGTGCTCGCCGCCGCAGCTGGCGGACTGTGCGTGCTCTCCCTCGCTCTCGTGGTCGTCGTGCTGCGCTTGCTGGTCCGCGCCGGGCGGGGCGGCGTCCAGCACGCCGAAGTGATGCCGGGAGTTGATCACCAGGTCGGCTTCGAGAATGGCCCCGGTGTCCGGATCGGTGAACGTGAGGGTCAGGGCGAGGTCGTTCCGGTGCCCCGGCATGTCGATGGGCGCGTACACGACGCTGTTCTTCCCGTCGGGCTGTTCGGAGACCCGCGTGCCGTGAGCCGAGTCGAACGACAGCGCGGGGACATCGGCGCCGCTCGTGAGCCAGGTGCCGAACGCGCTCTCGACGGCCTGGCGCGCCGCGGGACCGAGCGCGTCGACCGAGTCGTCGATCGTCACCGTGACGTGGCCGTTCTGCCAGCGCTCTTCCGCGCCGTTGGGAGCGCGCTTCGGCGAGGCATGGCCGCTGATGATGACGAGCTTCGCGTGCTCGAGGCGCCCTCCCGGGTCGGTCCGGCTGATCTTCCACAAGACGGCGCCGCCGAACGCCAGCGCCGCCACGGCCAGCCCGAGCAGCCAGAGGCGCAGGCGCGGGGGCCGCGGCGACCCGACGGAGGGAGGTTCTGGCTCCGGCGCAGGCGCCGGCTCGGTGCGGGACAGCGGCTGCAGGCTGCCGACCACCTGGGGGGGGATGCGGGGTGATCTGGAGGAAGAGGGTTGCGGGTCCATGCCGGGGGCTCGATCCCCAGTACGGCCGGATCCTGCCGGACTTTAGGCTCCGCTCGCCCGGCGCCGACTAGTCCTCGGAAGGCTTCATCAGCTTCTCGGCGATCTGCTCGCCGAGCTCGGTGGCGCGATGCGTCGCGGTTTCCACGGCATCGATGAGCGTACGGCGCAGGCCGCCGGATTCCAGGGTGTGCAGCCCGGCGATGGCCGTGCCGCCCGGGCTCGTCACCATGTCCTTCAGCCGCCCCGGATGCTCGCCCGTATCGAGCAGCAGCTTGGCGGAACCGAACACCGTCTGCGCCGCCAAGAGCAACGCCGTATCGCGGTGCAGCCCGACCTTCACGCCGCCATCGGCCAGCGCCTCGATGATCAGCATGATGTAGGCCGGCCCGCTGCCGGAGAGTCCCGTGGCGGCATCGATCAGCATCTCGTCCACGGTCACCGAGCGCCCCACGGCGTCGAACAGCTTGCGCGCCGTCTGCACGTCATCGTCGGTCGCATGCGCTCCGGGCGCTATTGCCGTCGCGCTGGCCAGGGCGATTGCCGCCGTGTTGGGCATCGCGCGCACCACGCGCACTCCCTCGGCCAACCGCGACTCGATGGCGCGGATCGGGACGCCCGCGGCGATGGATACGACCAGCGTGTGGGGCGCGAACGCGTCGCCGACCTGATCGAGCACGCGGTCGATCACCTGCGGCTTGACTGCCAGCACGATGAGATCCGCCCATTCGACCAGCGCGCGGTTGTCTTTCGTGGTGGCGATGCCGTGCTGTTGTTCGAGTGCCTCGAGGCGCTCCTGCCGGATGTCGCTCGCGCGGATCTGCTCGGGCGTCACCATTCCGGACGCGAGCAGGCCGCGGATCAGCGCGCCCGCCATGTTTCCGGCACCCAGCATTCCGATACGTCGCGATTCCATGCTTGCTCTCCTTCTAGCCCCGGCCGTCGAATGGCACACCGAAGCGCACGAGGGCGCCCCGCACCTCTTCCGGCGTGGTGCAGGCTGCCACGCGCGGGGGCAGCTCGCGAGAGGGATCTGCGGGGAACCACACGGCGCGGGCGCCGACGCCGAGCGCGCCGCGCACGTCGGCTTCCCACGAGTCGCCGACGTGGACGAGCGCGCTCGGCGCGACGCCCAGGCGCTCGCAGGCCCACTCGAAGATGCGCGCGTCCGGCTTCTCGAAACCCAGCCTCCCCGAGTCGGCGACGCAGCGGAAGCGATCCGCCCAGCCGAGCTCGTCGAACAGCTCCAGGATGCGCCCTTCCGAGTTCGAGACGACGCCGACCGGCACGCCCGCCTGCTCCAGGGCATCGACCAGTTCGAGCATGCCGGCTACCGGCTTCCGCCAAAGGTTGTGCTTCGGCTGCTCCGTCCACAGCCATGCGGCAAGCTCCCTGCTCAGTGCATCCGGCAGCCCGGAGTGCGACAGCAGCGTGGTCATGAAGCCGAGCCAGGCCTCGCGACCTTCCCGGCCACTTCGCTTGGCGTCGTTGTAGGCCGTCCAGGCGGCGGGCGTTTCGCGTTCGGCGACGTGGGGGTCGAGGTGCGCGCCGCGCTCGGCGACGCGGCGCGCGAGCAGATCGTGATCCAGGTCGACCAGGGTCTGCCCCAGGTCGAAGGTGACAGCGCCGCTCATCCGAACAGGCTCTTCAGTTTCTCGACGAACGAGCGCTGCTGGGGTTGCACCTCTTCGCCCAGCTCGTGGGCCAGCTCCTCGATGAGCTCCTGCGCGCGCGGCGTCACGTGCGAAGGTACCTCCACCGTGACCTCGACCAGCTGGTCGCCCCGTCCGCTTCGCAGCCGATGCGCAATGCCCTTGCCGCGGATGCGCAGCACACTGCCCGGTTGGGTGGACGGCGGAATGCGGAGCTTCACCTTGCCGTCAAGCGTTGGAACCTCGACCTCGCCGCCGATGGCGGCCTGGGCGAACGTGACGGGGACCGCGCAGACGACGTTGTCGCCGTCGCGCCGGAAGAACGGGTGCGCAGCGACCTCCACCAGGATCTCGAGATCCCCCGGAGGCCTGTCGGGGCGCGTGCGATTGCCGCCGCGGTCGATCGTGCGGCCGGCCCCGGACTCGATGCCGGCAGGGATGTCGATCTCGATCGTGCGCGTGCGCTTCTCGAGCCCGCTGCCCCGGCAGGTGCCGCAGGTCGTCGTCGGGATGCGGCCGCGCCCGTGGCACGTCGAGCAGGCGCGTTCGACCGGAAGCGGGAACAGCCCCTGCTGGAAGCGGACGCGTCCGCGGCCTCCGCAGGCACCGCACACCTCGATGCGGCTCCCGGGCTCGGCCCCTTGCCCGCCGCAGTGCTCGCACAGATCCACCCGCTCGTAGGACAGCTCGCGCCGGCAACCGCGCGCTGCCTCGTCGAACTCGATCTTGATGCGCTTCTTCAGGTCGCCGCGGTCGCCGGTGCGGATGCCAAACGCGCCGAGGATGTCGCCGAAGATCCCGTCCAGGCTGCCCAGGTCGAAATCCATCGCGGGGCCGGCGCTGCCGGGCTGGAAGGCTGCAGCGCCGTAGCGGTCGAACGCGGCGCGCTTCTGCGGATCCGACAGGATCTGGTAGGCGGCGTTCAGCTCCGTGAAGCGCGCGTGGGCGTGCTCGTCCCCCGGGTTCCGGTCGGGGTGGTGGCGCGCCGCAAGGCGGCGGAATGCGGACTTGATCTCCGCATCCGAGGCTTTTCGCCCGACTTCGAGCACCTCGTAGGGGTCGCGCACCAGGGCTTGATACCACGGACTGCCCCGACTGGCGTGCGGGGGCCTGGGCCACCGGTAGAAGCCGCAGGAGGCGTGCCGGTGGCGTTCTGTTCCAGTTGGGGGCTTGGCCGCGCGCCCGGCGCCCGACTACTCTGGCGTCGATGAGTTCCGATGACGACGACCGGCGCCGCCACGACCGCACGCCGATCGAGCTCAAGGTCGAGTACAAGCGCTTGAACACGTTCTTCGCGGACTACACGAAGAACATCTCGCGCGGCGGAACCTTCATCTCGACGCAGAAGCCGTTGCCCATCGGGACGGAGTTCATCTTCGCGCTGGGCGTCCCGCAGATGGATCAACCTCTGAGGCTCCGCGGCAAGGTCATCTGGATCACCCACCTCGAAGAGGCGAGCGGCGCCAACCCCGCCGGCATGGGCATCGAGTTCCAGTACACCGACGCCGAGGAGCGCCACGACAAGGAAGCCGCGGTCGAGCGCCTGCTCACGGCAGAGTTCGGCGACCACCTGGCCGCCAAGCTGCTGGGCCGCAAGCCGCAGAGCTAGCCGCCAGAGCCGCGGCCCGGGGTTACGGGAGCTGCACGCCGCTCGGCAGCTGCAGGCCCAGCGAGCCGCGATGCTTCGACACCACGTCACGGGCGATCGCGACCTCGACCAGTTCGATGGCTGGGCTCTTGGCGACCTCCTCGAGGCGCGGCAAAGCCGCCGCGGAGTCGCCGCTGACCTGCTGCTGCATGGCAACGTAGAACTTGGCTTCGGTCTGCTGCACGGGGTTCTTCGCGGCGGCCAAAAGCCCCTTGTCGTCGAGCCTGCCGCGCGCCCAGTCCCTGAGCCTCGTGGGCCAGTACGACGACTCGTCGATGGCGTCGAAGGCCTGTTCGACCGTGCCGTCCTCCGACACCTTGAGCTTCTCTTCCAGCAGCTTGAGCCAAAGGGCCGCGTACACGAGATCCTCGTCGTCCAGGCTGGCATCGACGGCCTTCTGCACTGCCTTGCGCCCGGAGCCGAGGTCGTCCCGCAACAGCGCGCGGCGCGCCGCGTCGAGGATCGTGGCCGCGAGCTGGGAGCGGTTGCTGCGCGAGGCCTCGTAGGCCCGCTCGGTTGCGTGCCGTGCGGCTCGCGTGTTGCCGTACAGGTCGAGGATGCGTGCCAGCAGGCGTTCCGCCACGGCCTGGTCGGCAAGCGAGTGGGCGAGCTTGCGCGCGTCGAGCGCCCGCACGAGGGCGGTGGCGAGCGCAGAGCGGGCTTTCGCGCTCTGCCCCTTGTCGCGCTCGATCTCGAACGTGCTCAGCCAGGCGTCGGCCTCATCGGCGCGATCGCCGGTCTTCGCGGCCAGCTGGATCACCTGCTTCAACGACTCGAGCGCCTGATCCGTGGAACCACGCTGGCGGTCGATCGCGGCGAGCAGCTTGTAGCACCCGACCGAGGGCTGCTCCTTGACCGAGGCTTCCAGCTCGGGGCGCGCCTGCGCGAGGGCGCCGGCTTGCGTTTCCAGCGCTCCCATCACGTAGTGCAGCCGCGCGGCGCTGGGCCGCACCCGGCCCACCATCTGCTTGGACTCCGCCAGACGCAGGATCGGCCGGGCCGCGGCGAATGCGCGCCGGACCGCTGCGTGCTGGCCGATGTCGTCCTCGGCGATCATCGCCTGCAGCACCAACGCCATCGCGCTGCCGAGATCGTTGGCGGAGGGCTTGCTGCCGAGCGCACCGGCGAGCACCAGCGGCGCCGCTTCGGCCATCCCGTAGTGCAGCATCAACCCGGCGAGCGCCATGGCCGCCTGCGGCGAGCCGGGCTGGCTCCGGTACAGCTCGAGCGCGGAGCCCCACGCCGCGGCGCGCGCCAGATCGGCGTCCAGACCGGTTTCCGGTCGCTCGGAGGCGACCGCCGACTGGAACAGGTGGTAGAGATCGGTCCACGCGGCAGGGTCGTCGTCCTCTGCGGCACGCTGCAGACGGTCGCTGAGCCCCGGTGGCACGACCCGCGACAGGTCGGCCTTGTCGACGGCATCGAGCGCGCCCGCCGCGTCGCCGTTGCGAAGATAGAGCGCGACCAGGGCCGCACCGCCTGCGCGGATGGCGTGGTACGCCTCGATCGCCTCCTCGCGATCGAAGTTCGAACGGATGGGCACGTCGGCGGCGTTGAAGGAGAGCGCCTTCTGGACCCAGGCGACCGTCGCTTTGTGCGCGGCGTCCATCGTCGGCTTGCTGGGGGCAAACAGCGCGCGCTCGATCGCCGTGCGCTGTCTCGAGCCGGCCGCCTGCATCGGACCCGAGCCCGCCGCAATTCGATCCCACTTGGCCAGCGCGGCGAGGTGCCCTTCCACGTCCTTGCGCTGTGGACCCGGCGGCAGCACCCGTTCGAGCGTCTTGTACAGAGCGAAGGCGCGACCCTCGTTGCCGACGCGCGCCACTTCGCGCGCGCCATCGGACAAAGCGTCGCTCGCGTGCTCGAACATCTCGGCGTGCAGCTCGCCGGTGCGGACCAGGTACAGCGCGCCGGTCAGCGCGGCCAGCCCCGCCTTGGCGTGCCCGCTGTCGAAGCGCTGCTTCGCGCGCTCAAGCTGCCTCTGCACGACACCGACCAGCAAATCGGTCCGTTTGGGGTTGCGCTCGCCGGAGATCAACACCTGGTAGGTGCTCGCGGCAAAGTCGGCGTCGCTGACCGCCACTGGATGCACCGGCGCGGTCGTTCCGTTGGCGCCGGGGCTCTTCGGGCCGGTCTGGACCGCCGGGCCGCACACGTTCACCCCGGCCAGCAGGGCGATCAGCGTTCCCACGGCTATGGCTCGCATTGGCGGGAGTCTACACGCCGGCGGCCGCCGTGCACGGTCCACCGACGCTTTCCGGGCCGATTCCTGCGGAGATCGCGCCCTCGGTTCCGGCGCGACCGCTTCCGGCCCGGAGGTTGGCCCCGCGCTTCATCCGGCGTTTTCCGGTACGGCGTCGCCGCGCTAACGTAGGGCAGCCGCCGGGCAGGGCCGGGCGGTCCCATCATGGCCGATTCTTCTGCCCGCCCCGTACCGAAGCGCCTGGCCGACTTCGAGATCATCCGGCGACTCGGCGTCGGTGGCATGGCCGAGGTGTTCCTTGCGAAGAAGCGCGGCGCGGAGGGCACGTTCAAGCTGCTCGTGGTCAAGCGCATCCTTCCGGCGCACGGCTCCTCGCGACGCTTCAGGGCCATGTTCGCCGAGGAAGCCCAGCTGGCCACCCGGCTGAACCACCCCAACATCGTGCAGGTCTACGAGTTCCAGGACTACGGCGACGAGGGACAGCTCCTCAGCATGGAGTACGTGGAGGGGCCGGACCTCCGCAAGCTGGTGCGGTCGGCGCAGTCGAAGGGGATGCGCCTTCCGCCGTACGCGGCGGCGTACATCATCGCCGAGCTCGCCAAGGGACTGCACTACGCGCACGAGCGCAAGGACGAGGGCGGCGCGCCGCTGGAGATCGTGCATCGCGACGTATCGCCGCAGAACATGCTCTTGAGCTTCGAAGGGGCGGTGAAGGTCGCCGACTTCGGCATTGCCTCGGCCAACCTGTTCCGCGAGGAACCCGGGGTGCTCAAGGGCAAGACAGCCTACATGTCGCCGGAGCAGGCCCGCGGCGAGAAGGTGGACCGGCGCACGGACATCTACTCGCTGGGCGTGGTCTTTCACGAGATGCTCACGGGCCGGCCGCTGCACGGCGCCGCCGACGGGCCCGAGTTGCTCGAAGCGGTCCGCGGTGGCCAGGTGGAGCCGCCCAGCACCTTCGCTCGCGAGATCCCTCCCGAGCTCGAGGCGATCATCATGCGCGCGCTGGCGAGGACCCCGGACGAGCGGTTCCAGACGGCGCGCGAGATGGCCGCGGCGATCACCCGCGTGCTGTTCCAGAAACAGCAGCTGGTCGATTCGCACGTGCTCGAGACGATCATCTCGCAGCTGGTCAGCCGCGAGCACACCTCGCCGGGCGTGGAACAGCCCGCCGAGGGCAGCCAGTTCGAGGAAGAGGGTCCGGACGGCTACGACGCCGGCGCCAGCGCGTCGGTGTCCGAGGGCGAACCCGAGGTCTGGCGCGACGAGGCGACGGGTCCCGGGCGCCCGATGCGTCCGCGGGGCCTGCTGAACCGCGCCGGTCGCGAGGTCCGCCACGTCGCGGTCGTGATGCTGCAGCTGCACGGCCTGGAGGAGCTCGAGCAGGCGATCGGCGCGGGCGGCGCGGTGCGTTTCGCCGAGCAGCTCCGCGCCATCCTCGACGAGATCGCGTTCAAGCGCAGTGCCCGCTGGACGTGGGAAGCGAGCGCGGCGTCTGCCGCGAGCGAAGCGCCGGGCGTGCTCTCGACGGCGCGCGCCGTCGTCGGTCTGATGGCGAATCCCGCGCGCGCTGCCGCGGACGCTGCCTGGCTCGCCGTCGACGTCCACGAAGCCATCCAGGGCGCGTGCGACGATCTACCGGTCGAGCTCCAGGCGAGCGTCGGCATCGTTCGCGGCATTGCCACGGGGCAACGCGACAAGGCCGGCCACCTCATCGACCACACGCTGCAGGAGCCGGCCCATCACCTGGCCGGGCTGCTGGGCGAGCACGCGCCAGCCGGCGTCACCTGGGTTGCGGGCGGTCTGTACCGGCTGGTGCGGCGCGATTTCGTCTGGGGCGACGCGCCCACCATCGAGGTGGACAACGCCGAAGCGCGGAATCTGCCGCGCAACATGCGCATCTATGCGCTGCTCAGACCGCTGACCCGGGAAGAGAAGCTGCAGGAGATGGCGCTCGCGCCGAGCGATCTGATCGGGCGCGACGCCGAGCTGGCCGACCTGCACGCGGCCTACCACCGGGCCGTGACGCCGGGCCAGAACGGCGGGCTCGGCCAGGTGACCGCGCGCGTGGTGCACGGCGAGATGGGCATCGGCAAGACCGCGTTGGTGTCGACCTTCCTGTCCGAGCTTCCGCCGGACGCGCGCGTGCTGCGGGTCGAATGTTCCCCCGCCCGCAGCGAGCTGCCGTTCGGCAACGTCGCCGAATGGGTGCGTGAGCTCACCGACACGCGCGAGAACCAACCGCTCGAAGAGGCCAAGCAGCTCATCATCGACGTGTTGGGCGATTTCGCGACCGGGCGGAACGGCTCCGAGATCGTGACGCGCATGGCGGAGCTCGTCACCGGTCGCGTGGCTGCGGCGTCCGACGAGGCGGACGTGGAGCACAACCGCAGGCTCGTCTCCGGCGGCGTGCGTCGCTTCTTCGCGCGGGCAGCGGTCGAGTCCCCGCTGGTCGTGATGATCGAGGGGCTGCAGTGGAGCGATCGCCCCAGCCTGGAGCTGCTTTCCGAGCTGCTGAAGCGCGCCGACCCGCTGCCCATCCTGGCTATCCTGGTGACGCGACCCGACGACACCATCGCTTCGTATATCGAGGGGATGGTGCGCATCGAGCTCAAGGGTTTGAGTGCAGACAACCAGGTGCGCCTGCTGCAGGCGCGGCTCGGCGCCAGCCAGGGCGTTGCCCAGGTGTGCGCCGATCTGCTCCCGCGCGCGGCGGGCAATCCGTTCTTCCTGCTGGAAATGGTCGATGCGTTGCTGGAACGCGGCACGCTCGAGATCCGCGAGCGCGACGACGGGAGCCACGAGCTCTGCCGCGTCGAACGTCCGGGCGGCGCGGCGCAGGCGCTTCCGTCGACGCTCGAGCAGCTGATTGCGGATCGGCTCAACGAGCTGCCCGAGGAGGAGCAGGCCATTGTGGAGTGGCTTGCGGTGGCTGGTGGTCCAATCAAGAACCGCGACCTCGCCGTGCTCAACGGCGAGGGCAGCGACGAGCCCGTGGCGCGACTGTGCGCACGCGGTCTGTGCGACGACAAGGGCGATACCGTGGACGTGCGCCACCCGCTGACGCGCGACGTCGCCTATCTCGCGCTGGATCGCGAGGAACGTGCGCGCATGCACCGTGCGCTCGGCGAGCATCTCGCCGGCACGCCGCTGGCCAAGGGACTGACCGCGGCGATCGTGGGTCGGCATCTCGCCCGTGGACGTCAGCCGGGGAGGGCGGCGGACCTGTACCTGGAAGCGGCGTCCACCGCCCGCAGCAGCTACCAGACGCAGCTGGCGCGGCGTTACTACCGCCGCGTCATCTCGCTCCTGCCGGACGACGACCTCAGACGCCTGGAAGCGCACGAAGCGCTCGAAGCCGTCTCCCGCATCCAGGGACGCTGGCGCGAGCGGCGCCGGCATCTGGTCGCGCTCCGGCAGCTCGCGCGCAAGAGCGGAAAGCCGCGCTGGGTCGCGACGGCGCTGCTGCGCACCGCCCGCATCGAGCTCGAGGCGGGGCGGCTGGCGCGCGGCCTCACTTCCGCGCAGCGCGCCGAGCAGGTGGCCAGCCAGGCCGGCTCCTCGGTGCTCGAGCTCCAGGCGCAGCTGCTCATGGCCGAGATGCTGCGCGACCTCGGCGACATGCAGGGCGCGCTGGCCGCCTGCGACCGCGCATTGGAAACCACCTCGCAGGCCGGCGTTTCCGCGCGGCTGAGGGCGGAGGTGCTGCGCGCCCGGGGCACGCTGCTCAGGCGCGTGGGCCGCGTCGACGAGGCAGTCGAGGCGCACGCCGAGGCGATCGCCGTCTTCCGCCAGGTTGGAGCGCGCCGTATGGAGGCGCGGGCGAAGAACTCGCTCGCCTTCGCCATGTTCGTGCTCGGGCGCTTCGAGGACGCGATCGCGCTGGCGCTCGATGCGATCCGGATCGACCTCGCGATTGGCGGTCGCTTCCAGATCGCCAAGACCTTGAGCAACATCGGCCAGTCCTACGCCCGCCTCGGCGACAGCGATCGCGGCCAGGCGTACCTCAAGCGCGCGCGCGACGCCCACGAGCGCTACGGCGACCAGGATGCGCGCGCCGACACGCTGCTGGCGACGGCCGAGGTGCTGGTGGAGTGGGGCGACATCGCGGCGGCCGACACCATGGTCGGCGACGCAGGCGCGCTGATCGCCGTCACCGGCAGCGCCTACGACTCGGTGCACGAGAAGATCATGCGGGCGCTTCTGGCACGTGCTTCGGGCGACCCCGGCGCAGCGGTGATGCACGCCTTCGATGCCCGGCAGGCCGCCGAGGCGCAGGCCTATGTGGCGTATCACTTCTACGCAATGGCGGTGGAGGCGGCGGCGCGCGTCGACATCGGCGAGCACCACACCGGCATCCTGCTCGCCACCACCGCGATGGGCGCGATCGAGACCGTGCAGGGATCGGAGTACGGCCTCGAGACCCGCGCGCTGTGCTGCGAAGCCATGCAGAACGCCCATTCCCCACAGGGGCGCAACCTGTGCCAGCGTGCCGCGGAGCACGTCTACCATCTGCTCGAGTCGATCCGCGATCCGGATCTGCGTCTGATGTTCGTCAAGCGCCCGACGGTGGCCCGGCTGCTGGCGAACACCGACGGCTCGGCCGAGCGGGTGGCAGAGGTGCTGCGCGGCGCGCCCGCCGCCGGGCTCCGTGACCAGGGCGCGGAAAGCGTGCGTCCGGACGTCGAAAAAGGTAGTGTGTCGCCCTCGTGAGCGACACTCCCGAGCGCAGAAGCCTGGCCATCATTCTCTCGGGAGGCGGCGCCCGCGGTGCCTACGAGACCGGCGTGCTCTGGTACCTGTTCGACGAGCTCACGCGGATGCGCGGCGCGCCGCCCCCGGTGGACATCCTGTGCGGCACCAGCGTGGGCGCCATCAACAGCGCCTACCTCGCCGCGCACCTGAGCGATCCGGTGCTTGGCGTGCGGCGGCTGGTGGACGTGTGGAGCAGCATGCGGCTCGACGACGTGCTCGGCTTCGGCCTGCGCCAGGCCATGAGCCTGCCGCGGGTCCTGCTGGGAGGCGGCGACGGATCAGGCATCTTCGACGTGTCACCGATGGCCACACTTGTGCAACGCGAGATCCCGTGGCGCGCCATCACGCGCACCATGCGCCAGGGCAAGCTCAGCGCGCTCAGTGTCTCGGCCACCGAAGTCTCGACCGGGCGCACCGTGATCTTCATGCAGACGGGGCCGCGCACCTCGTTGCCCACCCGTGCGCCGCCGCGCACGCTCATTCGGGGCGACCGCATCGGGCCGCAGCACGCGCTCGCGTCGGCGGCGATCCCGCTGCTCTTCCCCCCGTCAAGATCGGCAGCCAGCTGTACGTCGACGGCGGCGTCCGGCAGAACACGCCGATCGCTCCTGCCATCCGTCTCGGGGCCACGCACGTGCTGGTCGTTGGCACCTCGCGTCTGATTCGCGGCGTGGCCCACTCCAAGCCGGAAACGGCAGCGCCCGGCGCGACCTTCCTGCTCGGCAAGATCATGAACGCGCTGCTGCTCGACCACCTGGACAACGACCTGGGCATGGTGAACCTCATGAACGACATCATGCTGAGCGGCGGCGCGGCCTATGGCGGGGACTTCACGGGCAAGCTCAACGACGCGGCGGTCATGCGCGGCGGGCACCAGTTCCGGCCCATCGAGACGCTGGTGATCCGCCCCACCGAGGGCATCGGCCAGATCGCGGCCGAGCACATCAAGAAGGGCAACCTGCGCGGCGGGCCGGTCATCACGCGGCGTCTGCTCAAGCTGCTCGATGTGGGCGTCTCCGACGATGCCGATCTGGCGAGCTACCTGCTCTTCGACGGCGGATTCGCGCGGCGCCTGGTCGACCTGGGCCGATCGGACGCGCATGCGCGGCGCGCCGAGCTGCTCGACTTCCTCGGTGCGGCCGAGGACGACGCGCCGCCGGCCATGCAGCCGCCCGATGCCGGAGGCTCCGGTTCGTGGACGCTGCCGCCGCCCGCGGTGGGGTAGGGCGCGGGGCGAGCCCCGCTAGATGCTGCCGAGCGCGTCCTCGAGCTCGCCGAGCGCCTTGCCGTCGCCTTTCTGCCGCGCGAGCTCGATGCCCTGCTCGAGCCAGACGCGCGCGTCGTCGCCGCGGCCCGCCTCGATCAAGAGCTGCCCGGCCATCAGGTACATCGCCAGGTACGAAGGATCGGAGGTGCGGAGCTTGTCGAAGGTGGCGAGCGCGTCGTCCAGCCGCTGCTCCTTGCGGTATTCCATGGCCAGGGCGTACCAGGCGAACGAGTCCGCCTTTCCCGACGCGGTCATCTTCTCCAGCATCTCCAGCCGCTTGTTCATGCCTGCAGGCTAGTGCAGCCCGGCGGGAGCTCAAGTGGTTACTCTCGGAGTGCATGGCCCGTGCCCTGTCCAACGTGGTCGGTTTCGACGACGCGCCGTGTCCGCCCGGCCACCGCGGCGACGTGTCGCTGGTCGGCGCGGTGTTCGCGCGCACGCGCCTCGACGGCGTGCTGGTCGGTCGCGTGCGCCACGACGGCCGGAACTCCACCGACGCCATCGCGGGCATGCTCCAGGGCTCGCAGTTCGCCCGGCACGTCCAGGCCGTCGTGCTGCAGGGCATCGCCTTTGCCGGCTTCAACGTGGTGGACGTGCACGCGCTGCACGCCGAGCTCGGACTGCCCGTGCTGGTCGTCGCGCGCCGCGCTCCCGACCTCGGCGCTATGCGAAGGGCGCTCGTCGGCCGCGTCCGCGGCGGCGCCCGCAAGTGGCGCCTCGTCGAACAGGCCGGCCCGATGGAGAAGCTCGAGCGCGTCTATGTCCAGCGTATCGGCATCGACCGCGAGCGTGCCCGCCGATTCCTCGTGGAATCGACCCTCCACGGCGCCCTGCCCGAACCCATCCGCGTCGCGCACCTGATCGCAGGCGCGATCGCGACTGGGAAGAGCCGGGGCAGGGCGTAGGCGTCGACAGGGGAGTGTCGCGCCGGCGGCGCTACTGGAACTCGAGGAACTGCGCGAGGATGCGCCTCGTGCCGAAGCCGGGAAAGCGGGCGACGACGGTGGGTTTGACGCCCGCTTCGACGCGCTCCACCACGCCTTCGCCGAAGCGCTTGTGGAACACGGGGTCGCCGGGATGCACGACGCGACCGGGCTCGTCCGACGGGATGTCGTCGAAGGCGTCGGTGTCGACGACGCGCTGCCCGGGTGACAGCGCCGGCGGTGCTGGCTGCGCCGGGATCTCGACGCCGGAGCTCCGCCAGCGGGCGGGTGAAATCGTCATGTCGCCGCCGCGTCGCGGCGAGGCGTAGGCCGGTGCTGCGTCACCCCACGCGGAGCCCTCGCGCACCACGCCCTGCTCGGGCAGGTCCTTCAAGAAGCGGCTCGGCGACAGATAGCGCGTCTGTCCGAAGATCATGCGCATGCCGGCGTGCGAGATGTACAGGCGCTGGCGTGCGCGCGTGATGGCGACGTAGGCGAGGCGGCGCTCCTCGTCGAGCTCTTCCGGCTCGTTCGCGTCGAGCCCGCGGTAGGGGAAGATCTCCTCCTCCATGCCCGTCAGGAGCACCACGTCGAACTCCAGCCCCTTGGCGCTGTGCACGGTCATCAGCGAGACCGACGGCACGTCCTGCATCGTGTCGACCGCGCTGATGAGCGACACGCGCTCCAGGTAGCCGCCCAGCGTGGCGGGCTCGCCCGCTTCCTCCGCGTCCTGTTCGTACTCCTGGATGGACGAGAGCAGCTCTTCCAGGTTCTCGAGCCGCGCATCGGATTCGGCGGTGTCCTCCTCGCGCAGCACGCGGCGGTAGCCCGACTCCTCCAGCACGCGGCCCGCCAGCTCGTGCGGCGACAGCTCCTTCGCTGCGCTTCTGAGCTCCTCGATCATGTCGCGGAAGGCGGAGAGCTTCTTCTTGGCGGCCGTGCCGAGCGTCTTGCCTTCCAGCGCGGCGTCGATGGCGTCGTAGCCGCTGGTGCCGCGGCGCGCGGCGGTGTCGAGCAGGCGCTCGACCGTCTTGCCGCCGATGCCGCGCGTCGGCACGTTTATGATGCGCATCAGGTCGGCGTCGCTGCGCGGGTTCTCGATCAACCTGAGGTAGGCGACGAGATCCTTCACCTCGGCGCGCTCGAAGAACTTCATCCCGCCGACGATCTGGTAGGGGAGGTTCTCGGCGCGGAACGCTTCTTCCAGCGCTCGCGACTGTGCGTGGATCCGGTAGAAGACGGCGATGTTGCTGGCACTGACGCCACGCGCGATCTCGCTGGCTACGGTGCGTACGACGAAGGCCGCTTCGTCGCGCTCGTCGCGTACCGCGCGCACGCGCACCGCCTCGCCGTCCTCGGCGCTGGTCCAGAGCTTCTTCGGTTCGCGCTCGAGCGCCGGTTCGATGACGCCGAGCGCGGCGCGCACGATATTGGCGGTGGAGCGGTAGTTCTGCTCCAGCTTGACCACCATCGCATCGGGGAAGTCGCGCTGGAAGCCGCGGATCAGCCGCACATCCGCGCCGCGCCAGCGGTAGATCGACTGGTCGTCGTCGCCGACGACGCACAGGTTCCTCTGCTGGGCGGCCAGCGCGCGCACGAGTCGATACTGGATGGCGTTGGTGTCCTGGAACTCGTCGACCAGGACATGTTCGAAGCGATCACGGAGCTCGCGGCCCGCCGGGCTCTCTGGATCTTCCGCGATGCGCATCATGTGCAGGATCAGGTCGTCGAAGTCGACTGCGTTGGCCGTCGCGAGCGCGCGCTGGTAGCGCTCGTAGACCTCGACCATCGTGTCGTCGAAGCCGCCGCGCGAGATGTCGACATCGCGCGGGCCGCGTCCCTCGCGCTTCTCTGCGTGGATGAGCGACAGGGCGAGCTTGGGCGGCAGGCGCTTGTCGTCGAGTCCCATCTCCTTGAGCACGCGCGAGACGACGGCCTTCTGATCGGAGGCGTCGTAGATCACGAACTGCCGCTCGAGTCCGACCTCGGCGTGGTAGCGGCGCAGCAGCCTGGCGCAGACGGCGTGGAACGTCCCGATCCACAGGTCGCGCGTGACGTCCTCGCCCGCGAGCTGATCCAGCCGCTCCCGGAGCTCGCCGGCGGCCTTGTTGGTGAAGGTGACGGCCAGGATGCGATAGGGCGGAACGCGATGTTCGGCGAGCAGGTTCGCCACGCGATAGGTGATGACGCGCGTCTTGCCGCTGCCGGCTCCGGCAAAGACCAGGAGCGGCCCCGCGGCGTGGGCGACAGCGCGTGCCTGGGGTTCGTTCAGTTCCGCCATCAGCCATTTCCGCCACTCCGCGGGGAGCGGCCCGGGCGAAGCCTACACGACGGGGTCGCGACGCGCATGCAGAGGTCGCGGGGTCGGGACGCGACGCCGCTACTGTCCGGACTTCAGCTTGCCGAGCGTCTTCTCGACCGCCTTGATGTGGCGGCCGTAGCCCGCGAAGTCACCGGCCTTGAGCGCCTTCTGCGCTGCCTGGAACTCCTTGTCGGCCTGGTCGATGAGCGCCCGGGTCCCGGGCGGCAGCGCGGCCTTCGCCGAAGAGGACGCGGCCGGAGGCGCACCCGGCGGCGCTGCGCTCGACGAGCCCGCGGGCGGCGCTCCGGAACCCGCCGGCGGCGCGGTGCTCGATGCAGCGGACGCGGCCGCCGCGCTCGCCGGCGGCTTTGCCGCCGCCTTCTTCGTCGAGCCGAAGATGCGCTCTAGAGCCTTGCCCAGCGAGGGCTCCATCACGACGTTCTGCTGCTGGCCCGAGGGCGGCGGCTTCTCGCCCGCCGGCGAGCGGTAGAACACGACGACGCGCTTGAACTGCGGGAGCTTGGTCTGCTCCGACTCGATGTACATGGGCTGCACGTACAAAAGGCTGTCCTCCACCGGCACGACCAGCAGGTTGCCGAAGATCACGTGCGAGCCCTGCTGGCCCCACAGCGTGCGCTGCGAGGAGATCTTCGGGTCCTGGTTGACGGTGGCTTCGACCTGCGCCGGGCCGTAGACGGTCTGGCTTGGCGGGAAAGCGAAGCTGACGGCCCGGCCGTAGCTCGGTGGGTCGGATTCGGCACCCAGCCAGCCGATCATGTTGCTGCGTCCGTTCGGGGAGAACGGCAGGATGAGCACGAACTCCTCCCGCTTCTGCCCGGGAAGCCGCATGATCACGTAGTATGCCGCCATGCGCCCGGCGCCCGAGATGGAGACGTGGTGCGGGATCTCCCACTGGTCGCCCTTGTTGTAGAAAACGCTCGGGCTCTTGACGTGATAGGTGGAAAACACCTCCGCCTGCAGGTTGAAGTAGTCCTCCGGGTAGCGCACGTGCGCCATCAGCGACTTCGGCATGGCGCTCTTGGGCTTGAACATGCCGGGGAAGATCTTCTTGTACGTGTCGAGCAGCGGGTCGTGCGCGTCGAAGTCGTAGAAGGCAAGCGAGCCGTTGTAGGCGTCGATCACGACCTTCACCGAGTTGCGCAGGTAGTTGATCTCGCCGGTCGGCTCCGAATACGGATAGCGCCCGGTCGTCGTGTAGGCGTCGACGATCCAGTACAGACGCCCGTCCGCCACGACCATGTACGGGTCCGAATCGAAGCTCAGGAAGGGCGCCGCCTTGTGCAGACGCTTCTTGATGTTGTTCAGGATGATGACGCGGCTGTCCGCGTTGATGGCCGATGACGTGAAGAACTTGATGGTGCCGAACTCGACGGTGAACGCGAGCTTGTTGATGAACGAGCCGACCGGAATGCCGCCTGTTCCGTCGTAGGAGTGGTACACGTCGCCATCGGGGCCGGGGTAGTCGAACTCCGGCGCCTTGGTCCGGACGAGGCTGTAGTCCGTACCGACTTCCCCGTAGTAGATGCGCGGCTGCTTGATGGCGAGCGACGGGACCGCCGACGTGACGGGGATGTCCTGGACCAGGAAATCGGGGGAGCCGTCGCTCGTGACCTGGTTCACCGCCGAGATGGCCACGCCGTAGCCGTGCGTGTAGGTGATGTGCTGGTTCACCCAGGTCTGCGCCCGCTCAGGAAGGCCCGCGATCTTCATCTGCCGGGCGGCGAGCATGGTCTCGCGATAGACGCCGTCGACCTTGTAGCGGTCGACGTCGACGTCCGTGAACGTGTAGTAGGGGCGGAGCTCCTGCAGCTGCTCGTAGCTGTGCAGCAGCGTTTTGGGGTCCCAGATGCGGATGTTGCGGATCGTGCCGTCGTTGGCCTGGAGCTTGTCCGCCGTGAGGTCGCCCTTCAGCGAGAGCTTCGTGTTCGTGATGCCGTCCAGGTCGTAGGCAGCGCGCGTCGCCTCGATGTTGCGCGCGATGTAGCCGGCCTCCTTGGCTCCCTGGTCCGGGTTCACGACGAGCGACTGCACGCCGACGGGGAAGAGGCCGAGCAGCAGGATGACCGCCACGATCCAGCCGCCGATGGCGACCAGTGGCAGCCTCTTCTTCCTGAGCCGCACGTTCGCGAACAGCACGGCTGCAATGACCCACGCCGCCACCATGAGCGCGCGCAGGGCCGGCAGACGGGCGTGCACGTCGGTATAGCCGGCGCCGAACACCATGCCGCTGGATGAAAACAGCAGCCCCCAGGCGTTCAGGATCTCGCCTGCGCCGGTGAGCGCGAAGATCGCGCCGAGCAGCGCGGAGACGTGGGCCACCGCGCGGTCCCCGACGTGCACCTCCGCCTGCTCGGGGCGGACGCTCACGCTGCCGAGCGCGAAGTGGACCACGATCGCCGCGACCAGCGCCGCCAGCAGCGTCGTGAACAGGAACGAGTAGGCGTATTCCCAGGCGGGCAGCTGGAAGACGTAGAAGCCGAGGTCGCGGTGGAACACCGGGTCCTGCGTGCCAAACGCCGTCCCGTAGCGGGCGCCGAGAAAGGTCATCCAGCTCTGCGCGGTCGAGAAGGCGACGATCACCGCGACGAGGAGCGACAGGGGAAGCCCCACCAGGCGCACCAGGCGCCGTGCGGTGTCGTCCAGCGGTTCGACGAGGCGGATGCCCGCCAGCGCGCGGTAGCTTGGCGCCAGCCGGCGCGCCGTCTCGATCGTTCCGTAGAAGATCGCGAAGAAGACGGCGCCGAAGATGGGGCCGATGACGAATTCGGCCCGGATCGAGCGCCAGAACACCTGCCTGAGATGCACCTCGCCGAACCAGAGCCAATCGACGTAGTAGCTCGCGAACAGCGTGGCGACCACGACGAGCGCGACCACGACGATGCTGGCGGCGATCAGGGTGCTCCGGGTCCGCGCGCCCGGGTTGGAGCCCGGCACGAGGCGCGGGCGCGGTGGCGTGGAGTTGCTCATGCGCGCTCGACTGCTAGCGCGTCGAGATGTCGAGGACCAGTTGCGGAGCGAAAGCCGCTTCGCCGCGGGCTATTGCCAGCTGGCAGCCCGGTCCGGCGGCGCGCAGCGCGCCCTCGATCACGCCCACCAGCCACAGCCGGAGCTGCAGCGAAGCCGCCTCGAAATCCGTGATGCGCAGCGAGACCAGCCGCTCGTTTTCCTGGGACGCGTCCCAGACGCCGAAATCGAACCAGCGGCTGGTGAGCGGAGTGATCCGCTTGAGTACCCCGAGTGCGCGATCCGGCCGGAGCGCCGGACGCACGATCGGCGACAGCTCGCCCGACACCGCGGCGTCGCCCGCTGCGCGGCACCAGTTCGGGTTGTCTCCGAAGATAGTCCTGGTGGAAAGCTCGAGATAGCGCGTGATGCACTCGAGGTCGTAGTAGACGATGGCCTGGAGCGTGCCGTAGGTGAAATCCCGTGCGTGCTCCGGACCCAGCTCGTCGAGCACCCGCTGCCGCTGCTCCGCTGTTGCCGTTCCCGCGACGTACTCGTCGACTGCACGCAGCACCAGGCCGCGGGCGTGGCATTGACCCACGAAGCGGGGCGGCAGCGAGCGCAGCCCGCTCGACGGACGCGGCGCGCTGGACGGTTGCCACGGTTCGACTTCGTCTCGCGACGGCGTGGACCGCACGAGCGCGCGTCCGGAGGAAGGGCGCCGCGGGGTCGGCGTGTGCTCCTCGACGCGGCGGTAGCCGCTCTGCCGGACCTGCACCAGCTCCCGCAGCGAGCCGCGCGAGTGCGAGGGCGTCAGCGGGGAAAGCTCGTGCGCGAGCTCGGCCGCGCTCGCGTAGCGCTCCTCGCGGCGCTTCTTCATCGCGCGCTGGAGTATGGCGTCGATCGTTGGATCGCCGGGTCCACCGTGCTCGGCGACGCGCGGCGTGCGCGCGTGAGCCACCTTGTACGCCGTGGCCACAGCAGTGGGCGCGTGGAAGGGACGGCGATTCGTGAGCAGCTCGAACAGCAGCACGCCGACGCTGAACAGATCGCTTCGCCCGTCGACGTCGTGATCGCCGTTGGCCTGCTCGGGCGACAGGTAGTCCGGCGTGCCCATCACGACGCCCGTGCTGGTCCGCGGAGACGGTCCCGACGGCCACAGCATCTTCGCGACGCCGAAATCGAGCAGCTTGACCGCGACCTGTCCCTCGTCGTCGACGGCGTAGAATACGTTTTCGGGTTTGAGGTCGCGGTGCACCACGCCGGCGGCGTGCGCGGCCGCGAGCGCGTCCAGCACCGGCAGCACCGTCTCCAGCGCCGCGCCCAGCGTCAGCTTCCCCTGGCGGGCGAGCACCTGTGCGGCGCTCTCGCCCTCCAGGTACTCCATGACCATGTACGGACCCGTTTCGCCCTGCCCGGCGTCGAGCACATCGACAATGCCCGGATGGCGGATCCGACTCACCGACTGGGCTTCCTGGAAGAAGCGCGCGGACAGGTCCAGGTCGTCCGCCCGGGCCGACGTGAGCAGCTTCAGTGCCACGATGCGTCCGATGAGCGTGTTTTCCGCGCGGTACACCTCGCTCATGCCGCCCACGCCGATGCGTTCCAGCAGCCGGTACTTGCCGCCGATCACCAGGCCGGCGGCAGGTTCGAGCAGGCGCGCGGGCACTTTCGACCTATGCCCCCCGCCACGAACCGGATCGCGGTTCAAGGTGGTGGTTTTCGCGTGCGGGCACCGGTCGGCACAGCACTGATCTACGCTCCGGGTGAACCAAGGGAATCCGGATTGTATCCTATCGTCAGATTCGCCGCGCGCTCTGTGCGCGCCCGGGCGCCACGGATCGAGGCCAGAATCCTTGCCCTTTCGCCCGAGGGGCTGATCCTGCCAGGCAGCTGCGCCTGCTGTGGCGGCATCGCGGCCAGCTCGCGCGTGGAGATCCGCAGCAGCGATGGGGCCAGTCTCATCGTGCCCTACTGCACCGATTGCCAGCGTCACGCTTCCGCCGCCGTCACGCGGACCCTGGCGGTGACGGTCGCGTCCTGTCTGCTCGCGGCGACGCTGGCCGCGACGCTGCCGCTGATCGACGAGACCCAGGGGCTCCTTGCCTACGGCACTATCGTGTTGGTCGGCGCGCTCGTGCCGATCCTGGCGGCGGCCTTCTGGCCGCGGCGCATTGCGCCCGGGCACACCACGACCGGGCGCGCGGTCTGGTGGCTGTCCGGCGGAGCGCTGTGCTGCACCAATCCGCGCTGGGCAGCCGAGCTTGCGGTGGAGGCCGGCGTCGAGCCGCGTCGGCAGCTGCTCGGTGAGCGCGTGCTCTCGCCGTGGATGCTGGCCGGGCCACTGCTGGCGCTGGGCGCCGCGCCGTTCCTGTACTGGCTGTACCATCCGGGAGTGCGGGTGGTGGACCTCACCGGCACGCGTATCGAGGTGCGCGTCGATGGCCGCACGGTTGCCAGCGTGCAGCCGACAAGTGCGGAGAGTCCCGCTGCCGGGGTCGAGCTGAGGCTGCCCGCCGGACAGCACGTGCTCGAGAGCCGCGACTCGCAGGGCCGTGTGGTGGCTCGAGCCAACGTGTTCATCCATAGCGGCGCCGAGCACCTGTACGCTCCTGGCGCGCGCGGCTACTGCTTCTGGCTCGAGACCACCGGCTACGGTCGTGCGGGCGCCGTGGGTCCCGTCATCCGCCCGCTCGCCGGCGCCGCGCGTTTCTGGGCGCTGCCGCTGGACGTGGACACGTGGTTCGCACCGAATCCCCCGCCGTCCCATGACGATGTGCGCTCCAGCGGCGGCGAGCTGACCGCGCTCAGGCAGGCCCGCTGCAGCGAAGCGCCGGCCGCCGCGCGACCTTGACCCAAGTGAAAGGCGGTGCCGACTGGATGCTCCGCCGGACTACGTCCGGCCAGTGGTCCGGTGGGCCGGCGCGCGGCCGATGCGGTCCGGTTGCTTCCCGCCGCCGTATTGGCAAGTCAAGACAACTGGTTATAGTAGCGAGCCGCTGTGGTTGAAGAAGAGCAGGGAACCGGGGACGACCTCCCGGAGGCTGGAGAACCCGTGCCCGAGCTGTCCCCCGAGCCGGCAGGTGCGGAGCAGACGGAAGCCGCCACGGAACCGGCCGGCGCCGCGGCTGCTGCCGCCGACGGACCGGAAGCGGAGATCGCCCGCGTGCGCGATCAGTTGCTGCGTACCGCGGCCGATTTCGACAACTTCCGCAAGCGCTCACGGCGCGAGATTATCGATGCCGACCGTCGCGGCCGGGAGGAGCTCCTGCGCGATCTCCTGCCCATCTTCGACAACCTCGAACGGGCCGCTGCGCACACCGGCAGCGCGACCGATGTTCAGTCTCTGGCCGACGGCATCGAGATGGTGATGCGACAGTTCTCCGACACGCTGGGCAAGCTCGGCATCGAGCGCATCGAATCGGTCGGAAAACCCTTCGATCCGGCGCTTCACGAGGCCATCCAACACATGGAGACGGTCGAGCATCCGCCCGGTAGCGTCGCTGCGGAAGTGCAGGCCGGCTACCGCATGGGCGAGCGGCTGGTCCGGCCCGCCATGGTCGTCGTAGCCAAGGCGCCGACGAGCTCGTAATTCCCCCATAGTCGAGGTTCGCCTCCCGGGTTCGCGCCTGCACCGGGGCGCGGTATGCTCCAGCCGGCTCATGGGCAAGATCATCGGAATCGATCTCGGCACAACGAATTCGTGTGTCGCGGTCCTGGAGGGGACAACCGCTTCGGGGGATCCGGAAGTGAAGGTTATCCCGAACGCCGAGGGTGCGCGGACGACTCCGTCCATCATCGCGTTCTCGAGCAGCGGCGAGCGATTGGTCGGGCAGGTCGCCAAGCGCCAGGCGACGACCAATCCGGAGAGCACGGTCTACGCCGTCAAGCGCTTGATGGGACGCAAGTACCCCGAGCCCGACGTGCAGAAGCACGTGACCTCGGTGCCGTACCACGTCGTCGAGCACGAAAACGGCGACGCCTGGATCAAGCTGACCGATCGAGAGGTTTCGCCGCCGGAGATCTCCAGCATGGTGCTGACCGCCATGAAGGAGGTGGCGGAAAGCTACCTCGGCGAGCCCATCACCGAAGCCATCGTGACGGTGCCGGCGTACTTCGACGACGCCCAGCGGCAGGCGACCAAGGACGCGGGGCGCATCGCCGGGTTGGACGTGAAGCGCATCCTGAACGAACCGACTGCCGCCGCGCTCGCCTATGGGCTCGACAAGAGCGAGGTGGAGACCATCGCGGTGTACGATCTGGGCGGCGGTACCTTCGACATCTCGATCCTCGCGATCAACAACGGTGTGTTCAGCGTCAAGGCGACGGGCGGCGACACCCACCTCGGCGGGGAGGACTTCGACGTCCGGCTGATCGATCTGCTGGCCGAGGAGTTCAAGAAGAAGAACGATATCGACCTGCGCAAGGATCGGATGGCGCTGCAGCGTCTGCGCGAGGCTGCCGAGAAGGCCAAGCACGAGTTGAGCTCCGCTCTCGAGACCGACATCAACATTCCCTTCATCGCCACCGGGCCGTCCGGTCCGATGCACCTCGAGCGCGGCATCAAACGCAATGAGCTGGAGGCCCTCACGCGCGATCTGATCGAGCGCACCGTCGAGTCGACCAAGGCCGTGCTGGCCGACGCGAAGACCACGCCGGAGAAGATCGATCAGGTCGTGCTGGTCGGCGGCATGACGCGCATGCCGGCCGTGCAGAAGGCGGTGCGCGAGCTGTTCGGCAAGGACCCGAACAAGGGCGTCGACCCGGACGAGGTCGTCGCCGTGGGCGCGGCGATCCAGGGCGCCGCGCTCGGCGGCGAGATCGAGGAAGTGCTGCTGCTCGACGTGACGCCGTTGGCGATCGGCGTCGAGACCGGCGGCGGCGTGTTCACGAAGCTCATCCCTCGCAACACCACGGTGCCCACCGAGAAGAGCGAGATCTTCACCACCAGCGTCGACAACCAGTCGTTCGTGCCGATCCACGTTCTGCAGGGTGAACGCGAGATGGCCGCCGACAACCGCAGCCTGGCGCACTTCGAGCTGACCGGCATTCCGCCGGCGCCGCGCGGCGTCCCGAAGATCCAGATGACGTTCCGCGTCGACGCCAACGGCATCCTGTCCGTCGAAGCCAAGGACCTGGGGACCGGGCGCACCCAGTCGATCAGCATCACGCCTACCAGCGGCCTCACCACCGACGAGATCGATCGGCTGGTCGACGAGGGCGAGAAGTTCAAGGAGACCGACCAGCTGCGCCGCGACCTCGCCGAGATCAAGAACCAGGCCGAAACGCTCATCTACACCACCGAGCAGGCGCTCGAGGGCTACGGCGATCTGCTGGAGGCGGAGCGCATCGATCAGGTCAAGGCAGACATCACGCTTCTGCGCGGTCTGCTCGAGAGCGGCGGGGATCTGGACGGCATCCGCGACGCGTACACGCGGCTCGAGAGCGGGACGTTCGAGATCGCCGAGGCCATGTACGGAGGAGCGGACGAGGAGCAGGCGTAGCGTGCCGTTGAGCGCGAGGGTCCCGCTTCCATGACCGTCGCTCTCGGGGGCGCCGCCTATGGCCGCTACCAGCTGCTGGAGCCCATCGGCCGAGGCAGCATCGCCGAGGTCTTCAAGGCCAAGAGCTTCGGCGTCGAGGGCTTCGAGAAGACCCTCGTCGTCAAGCGCATCGTTCCGGAGCTGGCGAGGGAGCCCTCCTTCGTCGATTCGTTCGTCGGCCAGGCCAAGCTCGCGGTGCGGCTCAGTCACGCAAATGTCGTCCAGGTGTTCGATCTGGGCCGCGTCGACGAGCCCGGCGGCCCCAGCTACTTCATGGCGATGGAGTATGTGGCGGGGCTGGATCTAGCCACGCTGCTCGAGCGCGTGCGGCAGGCGGAAGGTGCCGCGTCGGCCGCGCTGTCCGTGTTCGTCGCGTCCGAGATCGCGAAGGCGCTCGACCACGCCCACCGGCGGCGCGACGAGCAGATGCGTCCGCTCGGGGTCGTGCATGGGGATCTGGGACCGCACAATGTCCTGATCAGCTGGGAGGGCGAGGTCAAGGTCACCGATTTCGGCGTGGCCGCTGCGCTGTACCACGTCGACAACAACGGCTCGGGCGACCGGCTCGCGAGCAAGCTGCCCTACGCCAGCCCCGAGATGCTCCGCGGCGAAAAGCTCACGCCCAGGAGCGACCTGTTCTCGTTCGGAGCGCTTCTGTACGAGGTTCTGGCGGGTCGCAATCCCTTCGAGGCGCCGACGCCGGCCGAGACCCGTCGCTCTGTTCTGGAGGCGCGTTTCAAGCCGCTCGACCAGGTGCGCGACGATCTGGCGCCCGAGCTGGTGGGCATGGTGCACCGATCGCTGTCGCGGGAGCCCGGGCAGCGCTTCGAGACCGCCGCGAGGCTGTACGAGGATCTGCTCGCACACCTGTACGCTTCCGGTGCGCGCTTCGGCGCCGACGATCTGGCGGAGCTGGTCGAGCGCTTCCGGGAGCCCGCGGCGCCGGCTTCGGAGGCGATCGATCAGCTCGTGCGCGGCGAGCTGGATTCGGTGGCCGAGACGCCGCCGCGAGGCACGCCCTCCGCCGTGATCAGCGCGCCGCCTCCGCCGGTCGAGGCCGAGGCGGTTCCGTCCCTCAGGGGCCTGTCCGATCACAAGGGGCAGCAGGAAGCGTCGGCGCTCGTGGTGCGCTTCCCGGGCAGCGTGTTCGTGCCGTCGGCCACGCGCGAGCGGGCGCGGAAGATCCTCGAACGCTACGGCGCGCGGGTGCAATCCGATGCGGGGCGCGAGCTGTCGGCGATGTTCGGGCTGGAGCAGGCCGATGCGCGCGACACGGAGAACGCCGTCCGCTGCGGGTTGGTTCTGGCGCGCGGCCTGGCGGCGGGAGCAGCGCAACCCAGCGTGGGCGTCGACGCCGGGCGGCTCAGGGTCGGCGCGGACGGCACGCCGGAAGACGACCCACGCATGCGCGAGCTGGTCGGCTCCGCGCGCCGCCTGGCGGAAGGCCCTGCGGGTCGCGTTGCCATCTCGGAAACCGCTTCGCGCAGCCTGCGCGGGCTGTTCGCGCTCGAGTCGCCGGGCGGCGGGGCGGCAGGCTACCTGGTCGGCGAGGTGCGTCCCGTGCACGATGCTTTCGGGCGCTTCGTCGGGCGCAAGCAGGAGCTCCGGCAGCTCGGCGAGCTGATCGCGCAGGCGTCGCGCCGGAACCTGCAGGTGCTCGGGGTCGTCGGCGAGCACGGCGTGGGCAAGACGCGGTTCCTGTACGAGATGGAGCGGCGCATCAGCCGCGGCTCCTTCAACATCGCCTGCTACATCGCCCCCTGCCCGCCGCGCGGCCACGAGTCACCCGGCAGCGCTACCGTTGCCATGCTGCGCACGCTGTGCGGCGTGCGCGAGGGCGATCCCCCGGACCGCATCCTGGCCGTCCTTCCCAGGCTCCGGGCGCTGGGTCTGCGCGAGGAAGAGGCGCAGGCCGTCCTTGCGCAGCTCGGCGCGGGGCCGTCGAATGCGGCCATGGGCGGCGACGCGTCGCTGCGCGCGACCGTGGCGCGCATGTTCGCGAGCCTTGCCGAGGATCGCCTGCACGTTTTTGCCTGGGACAACGCGCAGGAGATGGACGCGGAAACTGCCGCGCTGCTCGCGTCGATCGCCGAGCGCCTGCCGCTGGCGCGGGCTGCGCTGCTGCTCTCGGCCCGTCCCCAGGCGGATGCGACCTACCGGGAGATCCCCGGCTACCGCGAGATCGTCCTCCCCGATCTCGAGGACGACGACGTCTTCCGGCTCGTGGCACTCCGGCTCGGCGTGGAGCAGGTACCCGAGGCGCTGCTCCAGTTCCTCAAGAAGCGCGCCGGGGGCCATCCGATGTTCCTCGAGGAGCTGTTGCACGAGGCCATCGAGTCCGGTGCGGTCGTTGTGAAGGACGGCAGGGTCGAAGCGCTCAAGCTGGACGGCGCGCTGGCGATCCCGCGACCGCTCAGGACGCTGCTGGGCGACCGCGTGCGGCGCCTGCCCGAGCCGGAGCGCGATCTGGTCATCGCCGCGTCGGTGGTCGGCGCGCCGGCGGACACGTCCGTGCTCGCCGCCATGCTGGACGCGCCACTCGGAACCATCAACGCCCTCGCCGAATCGCTCGAGGCCCGCGAGCTGGTCCGGCGCGAGGGGCCGGTTGCGCTCGACTTTCCGTCGCCTCTGCTGCCCGAGGTGGTGCTTTCGGGTCTCGAGCCCGACGTGCTGGTCGAGCTGCACCAGGAGGCGGCGAACGCCTACCAGGTCGTGCTGGGCGAGCGCACGGAGGAGGAAGCGGGGCGTATCGCCCGCCACCTGGCAGAAGCCGGCCAGAATGATCGCGCTGCGAGCTTCTACGCTACCAGCGGTCTGTTTTCGCTCAATGCACGCCGTCTCGATCACGCCGTCTCCGATCTGTCGCGGGCGCTCGGCCTGTGCGATCTCGAGGGACGCGACGCCGCCGAGCTGGCCGAGTGGGTTTCAGCGCTCACGCGCGCTGTCCGCCACGTTCGTAGCGGCGCGGAGCTGCCGGCGGTGTTCCAGCGCCTCGGCGCGCACCTGGAGAGCGAAAATGCGCTGGATACGCGCCTGCGCGTGCAGATGACCATCGATCTCGCGCTGATGCTCGGTTCGCAGAATCGCTACCGCGAGTCGCGCCGCCTGCTCGCCCTTGCCGTGGACGGCGCTGCCGCGTGGCCCGAGCTGTCGCGCGCCGCGCTCACTACCGAGGCCGAGGTGGCGATCCGCCAGGGTGAGTTCCGGGTCGCGCTCTCGGCGCTCACCAAGGCCGAGCAGCTCGGCAAGGGCGACGCACTGGAACAGCATCGACTGCTGGTCGGGATGGCCCAGGCGCTCGGAGGCGCCGGCGATCACGATCGCGCACTGTCCTATCTGGACGAGGCTGCCGGTCTGGCCCCGGAGGACGATCTGGCACTGGCCTGCGAGCGCCAGAAGGTACGATCGCTGATCCTGTACTTCCGCGGCGATTGGCGGAACGGAGCCAAGGCGTCGGAGGAGGCCGCCGAGCTCGGTCGCGCCGCGGGGCTGATGCACGAGATCGCCGTCAACCTGCACAACCAGGGCGACTCGCTGATGCGACTCGGCGAGCTGCCGCGCGCCTACGCCACGCTCCAGGCCTCGCTGGCCGTGGCGGAGGAGATGGGCAGCGAGCGGCTGGTGAATCTCGACCGCCTGATGCTCGCCTATCTCGACGCAGTCAACGGCTCGGAGCCGGCCTTCGAGGTGCTGGGCGAGCGCCTGCTGTACGCGGAAACGCAGCGCTGGACCTGGGACGTGGCGAGCGGTCGCTACCTGCTCGGAAAGCTGCTGGCCCAGCGCGGCGACGGCGCGGGAGCCCGACGCGAGCTGGGCATCGCCCGGCAGATGGGCGAGTCGACCGACAACAAGCTCGTTGTCGAGGACTGCGACCGCGAGCTCGCCGCACTCGACGGCTAGGCCAACGGTCGGGCGCTGTCGCGCGGGGGGGAAATCGGGCGAGGTTCGTGTCATCCTCCACGGCCGCGATGTCACTCAAGGAACGCACGCGCCTCCGTTTGCAGACCGCCCGCTCGCTGGCCCGGCTGTTCTCCGACGGGCACCGCTTCGTGTCGTTCGGCAGCTGGAACGCCGCGCGCCTGCTCGAGCACAACGCGGACAAGTGGCCGCACAAGATGGCGCTTCTGTTCGAGGACGAGCGGTACAGCTGGCGCGACGTGGACGAGCGCGCGAACCAATGGGCGGCGTTCTTCACCCGCGAAGGCATACGCCGCGGCGACGTGGTGTCGCTGGTGATGGACAATCGTCCGGACTTCGTGTTCGCCGAGATGGGCCTCAGCAAGCTCCACGCGAGCTCCGCGCTGATCAACACGCACCTGGTCGGCAAGCCGCTGGTCCACGCGATCAACGTTGCCGGTCCGCGGCTTTCGCTGGTCGGTTCGGAACACCTCGACAGTGTCGAGCCGGTGCTGGGCGATCTCCAGGTGCCGGGCGGCGTGATCGCCCACCGCGACGGCGAGGCCGATACCGGCGGGCTCCGCGTCGTCAACGACGACGTCCGCGCCTGCTCTACGCAGCGTGTCGACTACGGCAAGGCGCGCACTTCCGAGCCGATGGGGTTCATCTACACCTCCGGCACGACGGGCCTGCCGAAGGCCGCCGTCATCACGAACCGGCGCTACCAGATGGTCATCACCGGATTTTCGCGTCTCGGGCACGAGGCCACGCCGGACGACATCATCTACGTTGCGCTGCCGCTCTATCACGGCAACGCGCAATGGGCGGGTTGGGGCGCGTGCCTGCACAGCGGGGCGGCGATGGCGCTGCGCCGCAGATTCAGTGCCTCGCACTTCTGGGACGACGTGAACCGCTTCGGCGCGACGCGCTTCGTCTACATCGGGGAAGTGTGCCGCTACCTTCTGAACCAGCCGCCGCGCGAGGGAGAGCGCGGCCACCGGCTCGCCGTCGGCGTGGGCAACGGGCTGAGACCGGACATCTGGGAGGAATTCTGCGAGCGCTTCGGCGTGCCGCTGATCCGCGAATTCTACGGTGCGACGGAAGGCAACGCCCCGCTCATGAACGTCGACGGGCGGCCGGGCATGGTGGGAAGGCTCGGGCCGGGTCAGGCGATCGTCCGCTGCGACCTGTCGAGCGGCGAGCCCATCCGTGACGCCAAGGGTCGCTGCACCCGGATCGAGGAAGGCGGGACGGGGCTCCTGATTGGCCGCATCAACAGGATCGCGAAGTTCGACGGCTACCTCGACGAGGACGCGACGAACAAGAAAATCCTGACCGGCGTCTTCAAGCGCGGTGACAGCTGGTTCAACAGCGGCGACCTGATGACACTGCACGACAACGGCTGGGTGTCGTTCGCCGATCGCGTGGGCGATACGTTCCGCTGGAAGGGCGAGAACGTGTCGACGAACGAGGTCGCCGAGGTGCTGAACGGCGCCCCCGGCGTGCTCGAGAGCAACGTCTACGGAGTCCAGGTACCGGGCGCCGAGGGCCGGGTCGGGATGGCGAGCCTGACCGTGAAGGGCGATCTCGATCCTGACGCGCTCGGCCGCTATGTCACGCGGAATCTGCCGTCTTTCCAGCGCCCGGCGTTCGTGCGCGTGCTCGGCGAGATGCGCACCACCGCCACCTTCAAGCACCTCAAGACCGACTACCGCAACGAGGGCTACGATCCGGCGAAGGTCGCCGACCCGCTCTTCTATCTCGACGGCGAGCGCTACGTTCAGCTCGACGCGAAGCTCTACGCGCGTATCGCTTCGGGCGAAATCGGCCCGCGCTGACGGCTAGATCCCCAGCATGTGCCGGATCACGCGGATCGTGTGCTCGACCTGGCTGGGCGCGATGGCCCAGGTCACGAGCGCGCCGTAGAGCGCACCGGTGAAGTGCGCATCGTGGTTGATGTTGTCGGAGGCGCTGTACGACTGCCACACGCTGTAGGCCATGTAGAGCGCGCCGAACACGACCCCGGGCACGGCGAACGGCAGGAACAACAGGCCGATCCTCATCTGTGGGTACAGCAGAATCGCGCTGAACATCACCGCGGCAACGGCACCCGACGCGCCGAGCGAACCGTAGCCAGGTCGATTCCAGTAGCGCAGCGTGGTCGGAAGGTGCGCCACGACTACGGCGCTGACATACAGCCCTGCGAACAGGATTGGCCCGAACTTGGCGACCACGCGGTCGGCGAACATGTAGAGCACGAACATGTTCATGGCCAGGTGCATCATGTCCGCGTGGATCCATCCGCCGGTGACCAGCCGGTACACTTCACCCCGGCGCACTTGATAGGGGCTCAGGATCAGCGCGCGCTTGATTCGCTCGCTCGAAAACGCGATCACGCTGACCGCGACCACGGAGACGATGATCAGCAGCGTGACGCCCAGGTGGCTGACGGCGGCGGGTAGCTTCATCGTGTGCAGGGTATCCCGCCGCGCTGGTTGTCGCGCGCGAAGGTGCGCCGGCGCCTCTGCCGGCGCGCTGGCCAGGGCCAGACGCGCCGGCAGGCTTCGCTCTAGGCCGAGGCCTTCTTCGGGGCGGGTCCAAGGACCGACTTCATGTCGACCTTGGCGACGCCAGGCCCCTGCTGGGTTTCAGTCCAGATAGATACCGTGGTGCTGTTCTTGGGGAACATCGTGTCCACACGGACGATCTTGCCGATGCGTCCGTCCTCGAGCAGCACCTGGCGGCGATCCGTCATGAACTGATGGATGTGCCGTAGGTTTGACATACCCTTCAATATAGGGCGCGCGCGGACCGCTGCCAGATTTCTGCAATTGTTCCGGGGTGAAAGGGCGCTCGGGCGAGACGGCGCAGGCGCTCCGGCCGCTCGCCGCGGAGGAAAGGTACCCGGCGCCCAGTCTTCAAGATTCGAAAGTGGTTCCAGCAGTTTGGAGCCCCGCTGCCGCCGGATTCTGGTCCTCCGGCCGAGCCGCTCGCTATCGTTCCATCTGCCCATGAGACGCGCTCTTCTCCGACCCTCCGGCCGTGTCCGTTCCTGGCTCGCGCCGTCCCTGCCGGCGCTGTTCGCCAGCGCGGCTCTGATCGGCTGCATCCAGCAGACCCACCGCGTCGAGGTGTCGACCCGGACCCTGCCGCCGCCCTCCGCGAAGCCTGTGCAGCACACCGGCCGCCTGTGGGTCGAGCTGTATCCGCGTGGCGAGAACCGCCAGTGTGCGACCGCCCGCGGGGAGCGTCCGCTGTGTTTCGAGGGCGTGCAGGACAAGCTGGCCCGTGCGCTCCGCGACGCACTCTGGCCCAGTTTTCCTGCCGTGCGCGTCAAGCGGCGCGGCGATAACCTGGTGCCTGGCGACTACGTGCTGCTGGTGGACGTGTCGCTCAGCCCGGTGCCGCCCGACCGGACCGGGCCGGGCTGGTCCGCCCTCGCCCGCGGTCGCTGGCAGCTTGCGCGAGACGGGCTGCCCGTGATCGGCGAGCGCTTGAGCGCACGCTCGCGGCCCGCTTTTGCCTATGGCCGACCGCTCGGGGCGGGGGCAGGCGAAGTGGTCGAAGCGGTGGCCGAGCACATCGGCAGCGCGCTCGCCGCGCTGCCCGAGTCGCGCCCGCTCGTGCCGGCGCTGCTGCCGCGTGTAGCGACCACGAACATCGATCAGCGCTAAAGTCGTAGCGAAAATGCCACAAAAATGTGACATTTTGCTATGATTCTAGTCTTCCGAAGAGGCCAGACGCTGCTCGATGGCTTCGAGGTGGGCGTTGACCTGCGGGTCTTTCTGCCGGAGCTGCTCTACGCGCCGCACCGCGCTCATCACGGTCGTGTGATCGCGGTTGCCGAACGCGCGCCCGAGCTCGGGGAAGCTGCACTTGAGGCGCTGGCGGCACAGGTACATCGCCACCTGCCGCGCGAAGGCCACGCTCTTGTGGCGGTCCTTGCTCAGAAGCTCCGAGTTCGACAGCCGGAAGTGACCGCACACGGCGCTTCTGGATGTCCTCCACGCTCATCATCTCCGGACGGCGCGGCGCGACCATCGCGATCTCGCTGCGCGCGAACTCGGAGTCGATCGGGCGCCCCGTCAACGACGACTTCGCTGCCAGGCGGATCAGCGCGCCTTCCAGCTCGCGCACGTTGCTCTGCACGCTCTGCGCGAGCAGCACGGCCACGTCGTCGTTGATCGAGATGCCCTCGATGTTCGCCTTCTTGCGGATGATGGCGACGCGCGTCTCGAGCTGCGGCACCTGGATGTCCGCCACCAGCCCGGAGGTGAAGCGCGACACCAGGCGCTCCGGCATGCGCTGCAGCTGCTGGGGGTACTTGTCGCTGGTCACGACGATCGGCTTGTCCGCGTCGCGCAGCGCGTTGAACGTGTGGAAGAACTCCTCCTGCGTCTGCTCGCGACCGGCGAGGAACTGGATGTCGTCCAGCAGCAACAGGTCGCACTCGCTGCGATAGCGCGCGCGGAACTCGTCCATCTTGTGGTGCTGCAGCGCCTCGATGAACTCGTTGGTGAAGTGCTCGGCGGAGACGTAGAGCACGCGCGCGTCCGGCCGGTCCTCCAGCACCTTGTGCGCGATGGCGTGCATCAGGTGCGTCTTGCCGAGACCCGGTGCCGCCCGCGATGAAGAGCGGGTTGTAGCGAGGGCCGCCGCCGCCCGCCGAGGCGATGGCCGCGGCGTAGGCGAGCTCGTTCGAGGGCCCGACGACGAAATTCTTGAACGTGTGCTTCGGGTTGAGCGTGGCCGTCAGCACCGCGCGCCAGCGGTTGGACTGGCCCCGGCCCGGCCGGGAAGAAACGCGGAGCGGCTGCGGTCGCGCTGCCGATCTGCAGTCGGCGCGGGCGCGAGGGCGGAGCGTCCGTGCTCTTCGCCCGCGCCTCGCACACCGGCGAGTCGAGCTCGGTCGCGATCCGCCATTTCACGCTCACGGCGTCGCCGACCAGCTTGTCGAGCTGGCTGAGCAGCTCCGGTAGGAAGTGGGCTTTCACCCAGTCGCGCACGAACTCGTCGCGAGCGGTGAGCTCGAGCACGCCTTCTTCCAGCCCATCGAACTGGATACCGGAAAACCACTGCTCGAACGTGGCAGGAGAGCGGCTGCGGGTATGCTCCACGGCCTGCTGCCAGATGTTCACGATTTCGGAGGAACTCGGCATCGGTGTGAGAGAGATCGAGCTTTCAGAAACCACGGCGATAGCATCCCCCAACTTGTCCACAGGCTGTGGACAGTCCCACCCCCCTCGTTTTCAACGGCTCGTGCTGGCAAGGCCTGGCAGCGGTGTGCTGCGTGGGGGCCCCGCTTGGTCGGCTGGAAGCTGCCCTATGTGACGTTCCATCGTGACGGAGGGAGAACGAGAGCCTCGCCTCTCTCTTCATTGTGTCGCTGGTCGGCTCTGCAGCAGATGCGCATCGGCTCTCCGAGCGACAGACACGGCAGCTAGCATCGCTCCATCGCGGACTTCAATGGACGATTTTTTTGCGAGCCCGAACTCACGGAAAACTCCGCGGATCTTCTTTCGGGCCGACAACGCGCAGACCCATTTCACGCGCCGGACATTTCGAGCGTCGACGAATCATGCGTAGAAAACGCAGCTTCGCGCTCTGCACGCGGAGGGGCGTCTCTCCGACCGCGTCAACTTCCGTGGTTTGCGACGTCAAGGGTCGGCGGTGCGTTTTCGACAACCATCATGCACGCAACTGCGCGCATGCGTGCTCGTGCGGGGTTGACGATTGCCGATTTCTTGGCCTCGAAGCGCGCGTAGAGGTAGCTCACCGCTATCGGCCCGGATACCTCGACCGGACACAAACCCATGCGACAGAGAGCAGCTCCCGTCGCGGCGCGGCGCCGCGTGCATGCCGTCGCGGCGCGGCGCCGCGTGCACGCCGCCGCGATCGCATTTTCTTTCGGAGCGGCTCTCACGGCGATCCCGAAGAGCGCGCACGCCACCAAGAGCAAGCTGCCGCCGCAGGTCGGGTACAACTACCAGAATATCGAGACGCCCCGCGTCGCTGCAATGGGTGATGCGCTGCGCGCGTTCAGCAACTCGGTGAGCGCGCTCTTCATCAACCCGGCGAACATGGCGGCGTCGCGCGTCTACCACCTCAGCGCGTTCGGACAGATCTGGCCGGAGGCGCATCGACAGAGCTACGGCGCCGCGGCGGTCGATTCGATCGTGTCGAGCGCGCACGTGGCAGGGGGGCTCGGCGGCACGTGGACCTCGCAGGATTCGGATGGTCTCGGGCGTACGTCCGCCGACCTCAGGTTCGCACTCGCGTTCCCGTTTTCCGATCGCTTCTACGTCGGGCTGGGCGGGCGTTATCTGTGGCTCAAGCAGACCGGCAGCGCCGGTCCCTTCGACCCGAGCCCGGCCTCGGGCGGGATGCCGCGACAAGAACATCGTGCGGGGTTTCACCTTCGATGCCGGCGCGACGCTCAAGCCCGTCGACGGCCTGGCGCTGTCGATCGTCGGCCAGAATCTCAACAACCCCGGCAACGGATTCCAGCCGATGAGCTTCGGCGGGGGCGTCGGCTTCGGTACGCACGATTTCACGCTCGAAGGCGACGCGCTGGCCGACTTCACCACCTGGGATCGCACCACCGTACGCGCCATGGGCGGCTTCGAGTTCCTGGCTGCCGATCACTATCCGCTGCGCGCGGGCTACCGCTACGATCAGGGGCCGAAGAGCCACGGCTCAGCGCGGGTATCGGCTACATCGACAAGATCTTCTCGGCGGAGGTCGCGGTGCGCCGTACCGTCGTCTGGGCCGAAGGCCACGACAATCGTGATCGGCTTCACCTACCACCTCGAGTCGAGCGGCCTGACGCCCTCGCCGTCGGAGTCGTTCTAGTCGAGCCACAGCCGGACGCAGAGCGCATCGCGGCGCGTGCGCTCGGCGAGGGGCGGCGGAGTGAGCGGACGCGTCGTGTCCGGTGACGGGGAGCACGGCGAGCGGGAGATCGGCGCCCTTGCGATCGCACAGGCGCGCGCTCTTCTTCGTCACGTGTGCGCCGCGCACTTGACGCTGCCGAGCACGAGCGGGCGGCCGTCCTCGCGTGCCGAGCCGGACGAGCAGCTCGCGCGAACCGTCGGCGGCGGGCGGCGGCATCGCGCGCACGCTTCTCGACGCGCAGCGTCGCCGAACCGGCAGGAGCGAGAGCGCGGCCAGCGGCGCGCGGCCGATCTCGATCACGCTGCCGGCCATGCGGCGGGTGCCGAGGATCACGGCCGCGTCGGCCGGCGCGGCCGGGCGAACCGCACGGGCAGCGGGTCGCCGTGCGCACGCTGTCGGGGGCACACAGATAGCCGGGCGGCGTGGCCGCGAGCCGGCGTCCAGCGCGAGCGGCGGCCCGGGCGCCCCGTAGGAGGCGAACAGCAGCAGTCGTCGTGCAGCCCGCGGCAGCGCCGGGAGCGTCAGCACGGTGGTCGTGCGCACGCGATCGCGGCGCGCCTCGACGATCACGCGCGCGATACCCACGCGGCCGAGCCCGGCGCCATGGTGCGCTGCCGGCGGTCGCGCCAGAGCGCTCGACGACAGCGCAGCGGCGAGCAGAACGGGGGCGAGCGGCGCGCGGCCCTTCACCCGAGTGCCTCCGCGAGCAGCGCGACGGAGCGCCTGGGCACCGGCGTCAAGCGCTGCCTGCGTCGTGGCGGGGTCGGGCGACAGCTCCGCCTCGGACCGGAGCTGGTCGATCGCGCGCGGATTGCGGAACCAGTCCTCGTCGTGATCCGCGGTCAACTGCTCGGCGTGTGCCAGCGGCGAGCAACAGCTCCGTCGAAACGCTGTGCGTCGTCGACGTGCAGGCGCCACAGCGCGCCCGCCACGGTGCCGGGCAGCTCCACGCCGATCGCCTGCTGCAGGCGCGCTTCATACGCCTCGGCGAACGCCTTCTGGCCCGCCAACGCCGCTGGTCTGAGCAGCACGCGGAGCGCCTGGGCGCGCGACTCGAGCAGCGCCACGCGCGCGATGATCCGCTGGTGCTCGCGCGCCCGCGCGCTGCCGAGGTCGAGCTGCCGCTCGAGGAAGGGACGCGACAGCGCCAGCCCGGCGAACAGCGCGCCGGTCGCGTGGCTATCGAGCTGCGTACGGGATCGTGCGCGACGACGAACGGCTGGTGCGCCGGGGCGAGCGCCTCGCGCCATGCCACGCCGACAGCGTCGAACGCGCGGAGGAAGCTCGACAGCACCGAGCGCGGCCGGAAGCGGGCCCGGGTCGAGCCGGACATCATCGAGCAGGCCGCCGGCGCCGAGCAGATCGGCGATCGCGGAGGGCGTGATGCGCGCCGGAAAGCCTTCGGCGTCGCGTCCCAGTGCGAGCTCGACCAGCCCGTCCGGCTCCGGCCGCAGGAATTCGGCCGCCATGTCCGCGCTTCGCCGCGAGCCAGCGTGAGGCCGGTTCATACGCCGTGTCCGGCGACAGTTCGATCGCGTCCGGAGAGTCGAGCCCCATGCGCCGCGCGATCTCCGCGCGGCGTTCCCACGAGAGGGCCGTGCGGGCTGCCAGCTCCCCGGCGCGGTCGAGGAAGGCGCGGAGCCACGCGCCGCGGCGCGTGGGCTCCGACAGCGCGCGCGACAGGAGCGCCGCGAGCGGATAGCGTCCGCCTTCCGGCGCTTCGACGACGTGGAGCTCGAGCCGGCGGGCGGCCTCGACGGCGCCCAGCGCTTCGCGGTCGATGCGCTGCTCCGCCAGGCGATAGGTCCAGCGCATCAACGAGTGCTTCAGCGGATCGGCGTCCGGCAGCTCGTCGAGCGCGCGGAACGTCGTCAGTCCAGCCAGCGTTCCGTCGGGTTCGAACGGATCCCCGGAAAGCCCGAGCCCGTGGTCGAGCCGGCGGCGCCACGTGCGCCAGCGCGCGGCGGTTCGCGCAAGCCGGCGATCCAGTTCGAGCGGATCGAGCTCGTCCATCATCGCGCCCTGCTAGAGCTCATCGCCGAGCATGATCGTGAGACGCGCATACACCCTGAGCGAGGCGTTGAGCCGGCCGTCCGTTGTCTTGGAGAGATCGACGCAGTCGTTGTTTGCGCTCGAGGGGCAGCGGCGGATCTTGTCGATGAACACGTGCGTGTAGCTCAGCGAGGGGCCGAGCCGGATGCGGCTGCCCAGGAAGAAGTCGATCCCGCCGCCGACGCGCAGCGCGGGACCGGCGCCGGTCTCGTTGTAGCGCTCGCCGGCCTCGTCGTGCGAAGTGCCCATCACCCCGCCGCCCAGGCCCACCTCCACATACGGGATCGAGCGCGCCGTGGTCGAGGAAGTACGCGCGCCCCAGGAAGCCGAGGAAGATCCCGGCGGCGCTCGGCTTGGTCAGGTTCAGTCGTGCGGGCGGCTCGTAGCGGTAGCCGTCGAAGTCGAGCCCGCCGCCCCAGGCGAAGTACGGGGTCACGCGCCAGAAGGCCGAGAAGCCGACGCCGACGCCCATCTTGACGCCCGCGCAGCGATCGCTGGTCTGGCTGCCGGCCTGGCACACCGGCAGTGCGACGCCGAGACCGGGGACGAGCTCGACCGGGCGGCGCGCGTGCGGGTCGAGCGTCGGCGGAGGCAGCGGTGGGGGAGCGGGAGGGGGAGGCTGTGCGGCCGCCGGCGGCGGTGGCGCTCCCGGCCTGGGGGGCGCCGGCGTCGCGGGGGTCGCGGGCGGGGGCGCCGCGGGTGGGGGTGGCGGTGGTGGCGCCGGCGGCGGCGCTGCCGGTTCTGCAGCGGCGCGCATCGGCAGCAGCGCGGCAAAGGCGACGGCGAGCGCGGCTCGGATGGCGGGACGGCACGTCATGCGGTCAGGGGCAAATGCTACTACTTATCGATACCGCGGTCGCTCCGATGCGTGCCGAGCGCCTTCCGGAGCGTCGCCCGGGGTTCGATGATGGTACGGAGGCTCCCAGTTCTGCAGAATCCGGCCCCGGGCGACGCCGACGATCAGCGTCCGCCCTGGCACTGGGTGCTCATCGGCGCGGGCTTCGTGTTCACGCTGTGGATCCCGCTTGCGATCGCGGCCCAGTGGTTGTCCCGGATGCTGGCAGCGTCGATGGTCGATCTCGCCGACGCCGAGGCCGTCGCCCACTTCAACGCAACAGCTCCGACCGGGCAGCGGGTCCTGCTGTCCGCGGTTCTGCTCGGGCCCGCTGGTGCTGTCGTTCGTGGCGGCGTGCGTGTCCGGCGGGATGCTGGTCGGACGCTTCGGTGGGCGGGCCGGATCGCGCGAGGCAACACTGGCCGGGCTGCTTGCCGCGGCAGTGGCTTGGCTGGTGGCGCTGCTCGGCGGAGCCCTGTCGCCCTGGAGCGTCGCGGTGGCCAGCCTCGTCCTGCTCGGCGGCGCCGGGTCAGGGCTGACGCGGCTTGGCGCTTGGCTGGGCCGCCGCCGCCGTCCCAGGTGACCAGAATCATGTTGGATGTCATGTTCCTGCCCGAGCCGAGGTGGACCCGCCCGGGGCCGAGAGTTACGCTTCGTCATCATGAGTCGCCTGGATGACGAGCTTTTCGAGGCCGCAGAAGCGGTCGAAACGAGCCCGAAGGACGAAGCCGCGCCTCCGGTCGTAGGCCCTCCGGCCGGGAACTCGCGCTCGAAGCGCAACATCGGTCTGTTGATCGGGCTGTTGGTGATGGGCGGCGGCATCCTCACGCTGGTGATGACCAGCTTCAACAATGCCGCCATCTACTCCAAAGGCGTCGACGAGTTGCTCGCCCAGAAGACGAAGCTGGCCAGCCGCAACGTGCGCGTCGCCGGCACGCTCGTGAAGGGCACGCTCGTCAAGCGCGACCAGCCCTGCGAATACCGTTTCAAGATGGAGAAGAACGGCAAGGTGCTCGACGTGCGCTACCCGGAGTGCATCGTCCCGGACACCTTCCGCGACCGGCCCGAGACGACCGTGCAGGTCACGGCAGAGGGCAAGCTCAGCAAGGCCGGCTACTTCGAGGCCAGCCAGATCATGGCCAAGTGCCCGTCGAAGTACCAGCAGAAGCAACAGGCGCAGGACAGCCAGAAGATGCCGACCGTCTACACGACGAAGCGCGGCGGCTGAAAGAGCACTCTACATATGTGGGATCGATTCCTGCGCGCCTGCCGGCGCGAACCGGTGGATGCGACACCTGTCTGGTTCATGCGCCAGGCGGGTCGCTACATGGCCGAGTACCGCAAGATCCGCGAGCACCACACGCTGCTCGAGATCTGCAGGCAGCCCGAGCTCGCAGCCGAGGTCACGCTCCAGCCGGTCAAGGCACTGGGCGTGGACGCCGCGATCCTGTTCGCGGACATCCTGCTGCCGCTCGAGCCCATGGGCGCGCCGTTCGAGTTCGCGAAGGGTGAAGGCCCGGTTATCCACCACCCCGTGCGCCAGGCGTCGGACGTCGACAAGCTGCGCGTCGTCGACGCGGAGGAGGGCCTGCCGCACGTGCTCGAGGCAATCAAGCTGGTCCGCGCCGAGCTCGACGGCAAGACGCCGCTCATCGGCTTCGCCGGCGCGCCGTTCACGCTCGCCAGCTACCTGGTCGAGGGCGGCAAGAGCGCGCACTACGCGCGCACCAAGCAGCTCATGTACCGCGAGCCCGCCGTATGGCGCGCGCTGATGGAGAAGCTGTCCGAGGTCGTGCGCCGCTATCTGCGCGCGCAGGTCGCATCCGGCGCGCAGGCGGTGCAGCTGTTCGATTCGTGGATCGGCGCGCTGTCTGTCGTCGACTACGCCGAGTTCGTGCAGCCGCACGTCGCGCACATCCTGAAGGACCTCGAGAAAGCGGGCGTGCCGGTGATCCACTTCGGGACCGGGACGGCCTCGCTGCTCGAGCTGCAGCGCGACGCGGGCGGCACGGTGATCGGCGTCGACTGGCGCACGCCGCTCGATAGCGCCTGGGCCCGGCTCGGCGACGGCGTGGCGGTGCAGGGCAATCTCGATCCGCTGCTGCTCGGCGCTCCGCGCGAGCTGCTCGAAAAGCGCGTAGACGACGTGCTCGGGCGCGCGAACGGCCGCCCCGGCCACGTCTTCAACCTCGGGCACGGCATCCTGCCGGATACGGACCCGGCCGTCGTGAAGCACGTCGTCGAATACGTCCACGACAAGACCGCGCGATGAGCGAAAACGGCAAGAGCGAGCGCCGTCACGTGGTCGTGATCGGCGGCGGCGTCACAGGGCTCAGCGCGGCGTACCGCGTCCACACATCGCGCCCGGACGTGGAAGTCACCCTGGTCGAGAGCCGCGAACGGCTCGGCGGCAACATCATCACCGAGCGGAGCGACGGCTTCCTGATCGATGGCGGCCCGGATTCGTTCCTGCGCACCAAGCCGGAGGCCGTCGCGCTGTGCAAGGAGATCGGGCTCGGGGACGACCTGATGACGCCGCGAGACGACGCGCGGAAGGTCTACATCGTCAACCGCGGCCGCCTCGAGCTGATGCCGGGCGGCATGGCCCTCGCCGTGCCGACGCGCGTGGGGCCGATGCTCGGCACGCCGATCCTGTCGTTCGGCGGCAAGCTGCGCATGCTCGGCGACCTCTTGATACGCGGGGACGGCGGAGACAGCGACGAGTCGATCGAGGACTTCATCGCGCGGCGCTTCGGGCGCGAGGCGGCACAGCGCATCGCCGCGCCACTGCTCGGAGGCATCTACGCTGGCGACATCGCACAGCTCAGCATGCGCGCGACCTTCCCGCAGCTGGTCGACCTCGAGCACAAGCACGGCAGCTTGATCCGCGGTCTATTCGCCGCGCAGATGGCGCGGCGCGGCCAGACGTCGAACGGTTCCGGGCGGCTGCGCGAGACGGCGCGCCTGGTCGCCTGGCTCAAGCGCGACGCCGAGGTGGCGCCGAGCCCGTTCTATTCGCTCAAGGGCGGTATGGGCTCGCTGATCGACGCCTTGGCCAAAGCGCTGCCGCCCGATGCCATCCGCCGTGGCCGCGCCGCGCGGCAGCTCGAGCGCCTCGCCGATGGCCGCTGGCGCGTGACGCTGGACGACGGACAGTCACTGGTTGCCGACGCCGTGCTGCTCGCTGCGCCGGCGCACGTCATGGCCAAGCTCGTTCCCGACACCGAGCTCGCTTCCGAGCTCGAGAGCATTCCCTACGTCTCGACCGCGACGGTGTTCCTCGCGTTCGACCAGAGCTCGGTAGGGCGCGAGCTCGACGGCGTGGGTTTCATCGTGCCGCCCGGCGAAGCGCGCATCCTGGCCGGCACCTGGGTGAGCAGCAAGTGGAGCCATCGCGCCCCCGAGGGAAGCGTGCTCCTGCGCGCCTTCGTGGGCGGCGCAGAGAGCCGGGGCTCGGTGCGGGTCAAGGAGCATAGCGACGACGAGCTCGCCCGGCTTGCCCACGAGGAGCTCGAGCGGCTGATGGGTCCGCTCGGCGAGCCGCTCTTCTCGCGCGTGTTCCGCTACGTCGATTCGAATCCGCAACCCGTCGTCGGTCACACCGCGCGCCTCGAGCGCATCGAGCGGCGACTGGGCGCGCTGGCCGGGCTGTATGTCGCCGGCGCACCGTATGAAGGCGTCGGCATTCCGGACTGCGTGAAGCAGGCGGAAGCCGCTGCCGCGCGCGTGCTCGCCGAACGCTGCTAGCGGCGGCGCGGTCTCGCCGGACCCTTCCGCGACGGGGCCGGGTGCACTACGCTGTGCGCCCCTGGGGCCCGCGGGCCCTTTTTCCGGCGTCGTCTAAAGGCAGGACAAGGGACTTTGAATCCCTGAATCATGGTTCGAATCCATGCGCCGGAACCGCTCGCTCGGCAGTGCGCTCAGGGCGTGGTGCCCGCGTAGGCGCCACAGCTCGGGCAGGTCGCGCCCGGCTGCATCACGTACAGCGCCCGGCAGTATGGGCACTTCGTCGGATGGGGGCCGTCGCCGAGCAGACCGAGCTCTGGCCTTTCCTGCCTGAGGCGCAGCGTCGCTGCGATCAGCGCGTCGCGAAGGGCCCGGCCGTACGCCTCCACGCCCGGCCACACGATCATGCGCGAGCCGCGGCGACCCACGAAGCGCAGCGATGCCGTATGCCGGGTCACGCGGCGGTCGTAGCCGAGGGTGGGCGAGAAGGTGATCCCCACCAGATCACGACCGTCGATGAGCTCGCGGTCCCACTGCTCGCTGCCGCGCCGGCGAAAGCACTCGAGCGACTCCGCTCTCGCCGTGATCACCCGCTGCTCGGGCGGCCCGTCGAAGATGTTCTTGAGGGTGTGCCTGAGCCCGCGGCGACCGTTCTCCGAAAAGAGCAGGATAAGCGCGAACGGCAGCATCACCACGGCGAGCAGACCGAACAGCACGCGCTGCACCAGCGACAACGGAGCGGCCGTCTCGACGACGGTGAGCTCGCCCGGCGCCCGCGCCACCTCGAGCCCGGAACGCTGCAGGAAGGCCGCGGCTTCCGCCTCGTTCACGGCTTCCGGTCGCGTCATCAGCGGTCTGCCGCCGTACCAGACCTCGGCGGTCTCGCTGGCGCTGCCCGAGAGCGTCTCGACCACCACCAGGTTCTGGCGTGCGGCCGCATCGAGCACGCTCGCCGTCGCCGCGTGTCCCTCGGCTTCGGAGCGCGGCCGGAACTTCGCCTCGCCGAGCGGACGGCCCCAGGCGTCGAGCAATCGCACGCAGAGCTCGTGATAGCTGTTGTAGAGCCTGCCCCGGATGCTCGGCAGCTCGATATCGCCTCCGCCGGTGCTGTCGCTGCCGCTGGCCGTGCCGACCAGGATCACCACAGGCAGCAGGCAGACGAAACACCCGAACCCGAGCGACACTTCGAGCAAGCCCAGGGGTCTGAATTCCTCGACCTTGCGATGCTCGATCACCACGCGGGCGACCTCCGGCATCGGCTGGCCCAACAGCTCCGCGAGGCCCGCGCTCATCCCGCATCGAGCATCGCGCAGATCGGCTGTGGATCCAACCCGGTGCGGGGCGGCGGGGCTCGTGGCAGCACCGATCCTCTTGAGACACCGCTCGCCCGCCGAGGTTCCCGCCGAGCGCGATCGGGAACCCTCCGGGACTGCCGGTGTCGCTGGTTGAGTGGCCGAGCAGCGTGCACAGCGGCGCGGGAGCAGCATTTCAGCCGATGCCGGGCGCACGGGTAGCGACGCCACGCCGCTTCCGGTCTACCGTGTCGGCCGGACCTGGTGGGACGTGCCTGACGTGGACGAAAGCAGCGAGCGGCGCTTCATCGAGCGGCTGCGCGCGCATGACGAACGCGCGTTCAACGAGCTCGTCGAGATCTACGAGCAGCGCGTGTTCCGCCTCGTGTTCCGCATGCTCGGCCGGCGCGACGAGGCCGAGGACATGGCGCAGGAGGTCTTCGTCCAGGTGTTCAAGGCGATCGGCCAGTTCCGCGGCGACGCCAAGCTGGGGACGTGGATCTACCGGATTGCGGTGAACCTCTGCAAAAACCGCGTGAAGTACCTGGCGCGGCGCCACACCGAGGCGCAGGACGAGCTGGAGCCGGTGGCGGAACGCGCGCCGCTCAGCCAAGCCAAGGGAGTGACCTTCGGCGACGTCGCACGACCTGATCACATGGCGGAAGCTTTCCAGGTCGAGCAGGTCGTGCACGCATGCATTGCCGAGCTGGAGCCCGACTTCCGCGAGGTGCTCATCCTGAGGGACGTGGAGGACCTGAGCTACGACGAGATCGCCGAGATCACGGGGCTGGCCGACGGCACCGTGAAGAGCCGCATCCACCGAGCGCGCAGCATGCTCAAACAGAAGGTCGAAAGCGCACTGGGGGAGAAGATCCGATGAGCGAGCCCGACAAGCCCGACGAAGAACCGACCGAGCCGACCCCGGACCCGGAGACGGATCGGGCCGACTTCGACGAGGAAGCGGACTCGGAAATCCGCGACATGCTGCGCGGCGCGATGCAGCAGCGCGAGGACGAGGAGCAGCCGCCCCCCGACGTGCTGCGCGGCGTACAGCGCCGCTTGCGTGAGCGCAGCGGCGGGAAGTTCTACGCCGAAGGCTGGAGCACCGCGCGCCACCCGCCCATCTCCATGTTCCTGCTGACGAGCCTGTTGATGCTGGCCATCGTCTTCATCGTCTACGCCGTCCTCAGCCCCACCCAGGGCGAGCCCGTACGCGTCAAGATGGCGCCCGCCCCCGTGCACATCCTGCCGTCGCGCCGGCACTGAGCGCAGGCACGTCGCCACGCGCGGCGTTGCGGTCGCGGCGGGCGACAGATGGGGCGACATAACCGGTTATGTCCGGAGAAATGTCGGCGCGCGCGGCGTCGGGGTCGCGGTGGGCGACGCTGGGCGGGGGATAACCGGTTATGTCCTGCGAAATGTCGGCGCGCTGTGCGTTGCGGTCGCGGCGGGCGACAGATGGGGCGACATAACCGGTTATGTCCGGCGAAATGTCGGCGCGCTGTGCGTCGCGGTCGCGGCGGGCGTCCGGCGAAATGTCGGCGCGCTGTGCGTCGCGGTCGCGGCGGGCGACAGATGGGGCGACATAACCGGTTATGTCCGGCGAAATGTCGGCGCGCTGTGCGTCGCGGTCGCGGCGGGCGTCCTGCGAAATGTCGGCGCGCTGCGCGTCGCGGTCGCGGAGGGCGACAGATGGGGCGACATAACCGGTTATGTCCGGCGAAATGTCGGCGCGCTGTGCGTCGCGGTCGCGGCGGGCGTCCGGCGAAATGTCGGCGCGCTGTGCGTCGCGGTCGCGGCGGGCGACAGATGGGGCGACATAACCGGTTATGTCCGGCGAAATGTCGGCGCGCTGCGCGTCGCGGTCGCGGAGGGCGACAGATGGGGCGACATAACCGGTTATGTCCTGCGAAATGTCGGCGCGCTGTGCGTCGCGGTCGCGGCGGGCGACGATGGGCGGGAGATAACCGGTTATGTCCGGCGAAATGTCGGCGCGCTGTGCGTCGCGGTCGCGGCGGGCGACAGATGCGGGCGACAGAACCGGTTATGTCCGGCGAAATGTCGGCGCGCTGTGCGTCGCGGTCGCGGCGGGCGACAGATGGGGCGACATAACCGGTTATGTCCGGCGAAATGTCGGCGCGCTGTGCGTCGCGGTCGCGGAGGGCGACAGATGGGGCGACATAACCGGTTATGTCCGGCGAAATGTCGGCGCGCTGTGCGTCGCGGTCGCGGAGGGCGTCCGGCGAAATGTCGGCGCGCACCGCCCGCGCCAGTGCGTCTGCCGCGCACGCGCGCGTCCGCACGTGAACCCGAGCGCGCGGCGCTACTCGATCCAGCGTGCGAGCACGCAGGTGACGTTGTCGGGGCCGCCGTTTTCGTTGGCGGCTTCGATGAGGCGGTTGGAGGCGGTGGGCAGATCGGGCGAGTCGAGCACGATCTTGAGGATGTCGGGGTCGGTCACGGGGCCGCTCAGGCCGTCGCTGCAGAGCACCACCGTGTCGCCGGCGCGCGGCGCCTCGAAGCGCGTGTCGACCTTGACCGTGTCCTTCATGCCGAGGGCCCGCACGATCACGTTCTTGTGCGGGAAGTTGGCGATCTCTTCCTCGGTGAGGCGCTTCATCTTCTTGTAGTCGTTGAGCAGCGAGTGATCTTCGGTCAGCTGCTCGATGGCGCCTTCGCGGATGCGGTAGACGCGGCTGTCGCCCACGTGAGCGACGTAGATGCCGTCCTCCACCGCGAACAGCGCGACGAGCGTGGTGCCCATGCCGCGCTGCTTGGCATTGCGCTGGGCCTGCTCGTAGATGCGGAGGTTGCAGAGCTTGATGCCGGTGACGAGGCGGTTTTCCTCGTAGTTCTTGTTCCGGTCCATCTTGTACGGCCAGGTGCGCTCCGGGTCGTCCGCCGTCGCGGCGAAAAACTCCTGCAGCGTGTCGACCGCCATCTTGGACGCGATCTCGCCAGACGCATGACCGCCCATGCCGTCCGCCACCACGTAGAGGCCGTACTCCGCGAGAATCGCGAAGTTGTCCTCGTTATGGTTGCGTTTCCGGCCTACGTCGGTCTGGCCTGCGACCTCGATACGGAGGGGCCCTGTCACGGAAGTGCCGTCGCCAAAATCACCAGAAGATCCGCGAGTATCCTCCTAACAGGCGGAGCCGCTGTCAACGAAATCATCCAGGTTGGCGGATCGGGCTGATATTGCCCGCGGGATGGCGCTCAATAGCCGGTGTCCGGCCGCTGCCGGGGCGCCCGGCGATGCGCTTTGTGCCTGGGTGCGAGGTGCCTCTTGACGGATGCGTCCGGAGCCGCTCTCAGCGTCACGGTCACCCGGCGGAACTTGCCATGACCGAAGACAAGCAGCTCCACGCTGTCGCCGACCGCTTTTGCGTTGATGCGGTCGGCCAGCGCCTCGGGCGTGGCGACGGGCTTGCCGTCGACCGCCACCACCTCGTCGGCCAGGTTCGCATCGCCGTTGCCGTGCAGTCCGGCGGCCGCCGCCGGGCTCTGCGGGTGCACGCCGACCACGCGCACGCCGTGGACGGGACCGGCGTCGTCCGTCACGCCCTGGATGCCGAGCCACGGCGCGGGCGGCACGGCGTTCTTCGGAACCGTGCGCAGGAAGGCCTTGAGCGCGCTGACCGGCACGCCGTAGGGCACGCGCGCGCACGGCGCGTGGGGCACCGGTGCGCAGGCGCGCGCGATGAGCGCCACGACGCGCCCCTTGTTGTCGATGATCGGCGAGCCGAGATCGGCCTTCTTGAAGTGCGTGGCAAGCTCGAGTGCATCGGGCAGAAGCTCGCTGTCTGCGCCGAGCATCGTGCTTTCGCCCTTCACGATGGTGCGGGCGAGCGCCAGGCTCTTCTTGCCGACGAGGCTGAAAGACCGGAGCGAAAGCCCGGCCTGGGTGGGCGACTCGTTCGACGCCTTCAGGCCCTTCTTCCAGCGGCCGTTCTGCGGGATAAGCAGCGCCAGATCCCACGAGCGATCAGCGTGGCCCACCTTGACGCGAGACACGCTGCCGTCCGCGTAGCGCGCATCGACGTTGTTGCCGTGCGTGAGCGGGGAGAGCGCCGTGAGGATGCGCCCGTCGCCCGCGAGCACGGTGCCGACACCGAGCGGCTTGCCGTGGCGTTCGAGCACCACGACGCCCTGTCGCGCGTGCGCGAGCGGACTCGGCGCGCTCTGCTGGGCCGAGTCCGGCAGATCGCCGGCCGCCACCTGGTCGGCGGCGTCGGCTGCGGCGTGCGCGGCCTGGCTGACCTGGTGTGCAGCCTCGGCCCGTTGTTGTGAAGCGGTCTGGGCCGATGCATCCGGAGTGGCAGCCGTGGCTACCACCAGCGCAGAAACCCCAACCGCGGCGGAGAAGAGTCGCCGTGCGGTCACACCCGCAGTGTAGCTCCAAATGCACGCCTGGACAGGTCGTCCCCGGTCAATTCGCATGGTCGCCTCCGTACCCGTTCGAGCTCTGCAAATCCCCTGCCGGACTGCCCGTGCGCTTTGTCGCCGATCGGACCGCCGCGCAAGTCGGCGTCGCGTCGCCGCTTTCCGCCGTGCGGGGGCAGGATGCCCCGCGCGCGTCATCATTTTCCGTGCCTGTTGGATGGGGGCACCCAACCAGGTGCCCCAGCAGGCCCACCCCGCCCGTCACCGCAGCCCACAGCCGTCGATCGGCGGCGATGGCCGTTGGGCGATCCGGCGCCCTGCTGCCGTCGATATGCGGGCAGGCGCCGCCGCGCTGCCGCCGGCGTATTGCGACAGCTGGCAGGGTGGCGGGACCCTCGGCCGCGCGCAGGCCGGCTCGTCGAGGAAGCGGCGCCCGGCGACGGCCGGCCGAGCACGGGCGTGAGGGACCGCCGCCGCCGCAGGCGGCGGCTCGCGCCGCGACGCACCGCGGTGGGGAGCAGCCTGTGCGCCTTCCGGCCGGGAGCACCGCATTCCGTGCGGCCTCGCGCTACGAGCGCGGGCCTGTTTCTCGCTGGCCGCGTGGTGGTCTGCTCCTTGCTCGGCCAAGATCGCATGGGCTGGCTCGTTGTTGCGACGCTTGCTGCCGTGGTGCTGCTTCTGCCAGGCGTTGCCCATGCGGCGAGCGACGAGCCGCCCTGGTACCTCGTGACGCGCGCGCTGATGACCGGTTCTTCCGACCGCTCGGATCCGCCGGGCTACGAGGTGTACAGCGCCATCACACTCGAGCTGGGCGCCGGGCGGCAGCTCGGGCGGTGGCTCGGCGTCGAGCTCGATGCGAGGACCGAGTCCCACGAGATCGACCTGACCGGGGCGGAGGGCTACCGGAGTCTCGGCTCGGTCGAGATGCTTCCGGTCAACCTGCTGGTGCACGTACGCCCTCCGTGGTGGCGCGGGGTGCATCCCTACGTTGGCGCGGGGGTGAATCTGACGGTGACGTGGGAGAAGAGCGGCGAGCTCGACTCGACCGACCTGACGCCAAGCGTGGGGCCCGCGCTTGCGCTCGGCCTCGAGGTCGATATCTCCCGGAGCGTCTTCCTGAACGCCGACATCCGCTGGAACACGCTCAGGACCGACATCGAGGCGAACGGGGCGCGCCTTGTGCGCCTGCGGCTCGAATCCGCTCTCGTTCGGGCTGGGCGTCGGCGCGCGCTTCTAGGGCCGCGTTCGACCTGGCTAACGGCTAGGCTCGAGGCGGCGGATGCCGTGCGCGCCGGCCACGAGCACCAGGTCGGCGCGCTGGATGAACAGTCCCGTTTCGACCACGCCCGGCACGCGGCGGAGCTCCGCGTCGAGCGCGGCGGGGTCGTCGATCTCGCCCGCGCGTACGTCGTAGATGTAGTTGCCCGCGTCGGTCATCCACGGCTTGCCGCCTCTGAGGCGCAGGCCCGTTTCGCCGAACCGACCGAGCGCGCGGACGGTCGCCTTGTGCGCGAAGGCCAGCACCTCGACGGGGACCGGCCAGCGACGACCGAGCTTCTCGCTGAGCTTCGTGTCGTCGACGATAATGATGTTCTTCTGCGACGCGAAGTTGACGATCTTCTCGCGCGTGTGCGCGCCGCCGCCGCCCTTGATGAGGTCGAGCGACGCGCTCACCTCGTCGGCACCGTCGACCGAGAGCGCGATGTCCCACGGACCCTCGTCGTCGAGGAGCTCGATGCCGAGCGATAGCGCCTGGGCGCGGCTGCCGTCACTGGTGGGCACGCCGCGCAGCTTGCGGCCGTCTTTCACGAGGCGGCCCACGCCGTCGATGAAGAGCTTCGCCGTCGAGCCCGAGCCGAGCCCGATCACGCCTTCTTCCGGCAACAGCTCGAGCGCGGCGTCGGCGGCTGCCTGCTTCGCTTCGTCCTGCGTCATGGGCCGGACTATAGCCCGCCGCGCGCGGGGCTTTGGCGAACACATCCCGGCGCGCGCGCGCGGCGAGAGTGTGGGGCGACAATCGGGGGGACATAACCGGTTATGTCCGGAGAAATGTCGGCGCGCTGTGGGTCGGGGTCGTGGAGGGCGACAGCTGGGCGGGACATACCCGGTTATGTCCGGAGAAATGTCGGCGCGCTGTGGGTCGGGGTCGCGGAGGGCGACAGATGGGGCGACATAACCGGTTATGTCCGGTGAAATGTCGGCGCGCTGTGGGTCGGGGTCGCGGAGGGCGACAGATGGGGCGACATACCCGGTTATGTCCGGAGAAATGTCGGCGCGCTGTGGGTCGGGGTCGCGGAGGGCGACAGATGGGCGCGACATACCCGGTTATGTCCGGAGAAATGTCGGCGCGCTGTGGGTCGGGGTCGCGGAGGGCGACAGATGGGGCGACATAACCGGTTATGTCCGGTGAAATGTCGGCGCGCGGGCTCCGCGGACGCGCCTTCGTGGCGCGCTACCGCTGACAGTGAGGACAATAGTGCGCCGAGCGCTGTCCGATGACGATCCGGCGGATGGGCGCGCCGCAGACACTGCAGGGTTCGCCTTCGCGGGCGTAGACGCGGCGCTCGTCCTGGTAGGCGCCGTCGCTGCCGTCGGGTTGCACGTAGTCGCTGATGCTGGAGCCGCCCGTCTCGATGCTGCGGAGCAACACGCGCTGCAGCGCTGCCATGATGGCGTCGGCTTCGCGGCGGGTGACGCGCGCCGAGCGGCGCGTGGGGCGCACTCCCGCAAGGAACAGCGCTTCGTCGGCGTAGATGTTGCCGACGCCGGCGAGCACGGATTGATCGAGCAGCAGCGACTTGATCGGGATGCGGCGGCGGCGCGCGGCGGAAAAGAGCAGCGCGCCGTCGGCGGCGAGGGCGTCGGTGCCGAGCTTGTCGAGCCGCGGGTCGCTCTCTCCGGCGGGAAGCAGCGCGAGCTTGCCGAATTTCCGGACGTCGCGAAAGAGCACGTCGGGGCCGCCGTCGTCGAAGGCAAGGGCGAAGTGCGTGTGCTCGTCGGGCTTGAATGCTCGCTGCGCCTCGGGCGCGAGCGCGGCGCGGCCCGTCCTCTGGAGCAGCCGCACGCTCGTCGCTTCCGCACTGAAGAGCTGCCCCGTCATGCCGAGATGGATCAAGAGGCGGCGGTCGTCGTCGAGCAAGGCGAGCAGGTACTTGCCGAGGCGGTCGAGCGCTGTGATGCGCCGTCCGCGCAGCGTGCTGCAGAGCTTCGCGGGCGGCGTGAGGAAGAAGTAGCTGTCCGCCGTGGTGCGCACACGGCGGATGGTGCGTCCGACGAGCAGCGGCTCGATGCGACGCCGCGTGACCTCGACCTCGGGCAGCTCCGGCACGCCGCAAGCCTAGCGCAGCCCGGAACCGCTAGCCCCGCGTCCAACCGCAGCCTGCGCAGCGGCTCTGGTTCGCCCCGACGATCATGTTGCATTTCGGGCATTCGACCGCGGGCAGGCCTTGCGCCGGCGGGGCGATCTCGGCCAGGTAGACCGGGTCGGGCTCGACGAACCATTCGATGCGGCCGCAGCGCCGACAGACGTAGACGTCGGCCGACTTGTTGAACGCGTCAAGCGAAAACAGCGTTGCCAGCGCGGTGTTGAGCTGGGCTCGCCGATGAGTGAATGCGTCGCCTCCGCAATGGGGGCACCGCATGTCTCTGTTTTCGGCTGGCATCGTTTCAAGGAGCGTCGCACAGACGCTAGCGCCGTGCGGTCTCGTTGTCCTTGCGCACCAGATAGAAGAAATCGCGGCGCGAGCGCTGGCGGATATATTCGTCCTTGCTGAACTCGAAGCCCTCGGCGAGCGGATCGGCTTCGAGCTTGCCGTCATCCCCGGGGCGGTACAGCACGAACTTCGGGTACGACCAGTTCACGTCGAGCTGCGCCACGCTGCTGGCGCCCGCGAAATGCATGCCTTCCGCGATAGCGCGGCGCGGAAGTGTGATTCGAGATGCCGACGTAGAGGATCTTCCCCGTCCTGTCGATGCCGATGGCGGAGCGGCGGATCACGGTGTCGCCGTCGAGCGTCGCGCCCCAGGCTGTCGCGTCCTCGTTCCTGAGGCCGACGTGCATCTTGTCGTGGTCGTACATGCAGCCCGGCGTCTGGCGGTACCACTGCATGTCGTCGGCGCTGTCGGCGAGAGCCTTCCAGGCGCCGATCTTGAGCGTGTCGTCCTTGAAGTCGGCGACGACGCAGGCGCGCTTGCGCGGGCTGAGCAGCGTGACGCCGTCGACCTTCATGCCGTAGTGGCCGTGCTCCGTCTTGAAGCCGCCGTTGAACGCCGCCAGGAGCTCGGGCAGGTCCTTCTTCGCGATCAGCGCGGGCCGCTGGTACTTGCGGCCGTCTTCGGTGTTGGCCATCGGCTCGCGGCTGCCCGCCATCAGCTTGAGCTCCGTGCGCCTGAGGTCGATCGCGACCACGAACAGCTCCGCCCAGGAGCGGTTCTTGTCGGGGTGGATGAGCGTCTTGAACAGGTGCGGGTCGTCGTCCGGATGGCGCGGATCGTCGATCGCGACCCACACGCCGTCGCCAGGCGCCGACCAGTTCTTGTGCATCGGACCCACGTCCTTTGGCTGGAACGGGGGCAGCGGCGGCGGACCCTTGTCGGCGACCTTCTTCGGGCGGTGGCGCGGCTGGGCGTGGGCCGTCGGCACCTGCCAGTAGGCCTTGGGCTTGTCGTTCTTCTTCCAGATCTGGTTCCAGTCGTCCTCGACGCCGTACGCGAAATCCTCCAGCCGGGCGACCGCCCGGGTGCCCACGACCGCGCGCAGCGAGTCGGCCATCAGCGGCCCCATCCATTCCACCTTGTTGGCGGCGATGAACAGCGCCAGCGCCAGCGCGGGCAGTCCGATGCCCAGCCCCAGCAGCACCTGCTTGAGGCGGCTCCTGCGGCGGGGAGGGGACTTGGGGGCCTTGTGCTTCTTCCCCATGGGCGGCCGAATCCTAGATCAGCGGCCCGGCCAGCGCCCGTTTCTTGCGGCTTTCGCCTATCCGGCGGCCGGTCCGGTGTAGGAAGGGGGTCGATGTGCTGCGCACCCCGCCGCTGTCTGGCCCTCGTCGTGGGCCTCGTAGCGGTGCTGTTGCTCCCGGCCGCGGCACTGGCCCAGCAGCCGGGCGAAGAGCAGGTCAAGGGCGCGGCGGCCGGCGCCATCCCGAAGCTCTCGCCGCCGCCCGAGCTCGGCGCTCTGGCCGGCAAGCGCATCGTGCGCATCGAGGTGGCCACGGCCGGCGGGCGTTGGGTGCGGAAGGTGCAGCTCGAGCGTGTGCGGGTGGGCGAGCCGCTGAGCTATCGAGCTGGCCCGCCGTGCCATGCGCGAGCTGACCGACACCGGGCGCTACGCCACTGCGCGCGCCGAGGCGCTGCCCGAAGGTGACGGCGTGCTCCTCCGCGTCGTGGTGCTGCCGCGACGCATCATCGAGAGCGTCAAGCTGCTGGGCGGCGTGCTCGACGAGGACGAGACGCTGCGCGCGGCCGAGCGTGCACGACGGAGGCGAGCTCACCGCGCCAGAGCTGCCGGAGATCGCGCAGCGCATCCAGGCGCTACTATGCGCACCATGGATTCCCCACGGCAAAGGCGGATATCGACGTCATCGACACGGACGATCCGATGCAGGTGGTGCTGCTCATCACGCTGCACCCGGGGCCGCCCGCACGCCTGGCCGGCGTGAGCTTCGCGCTGTCGCCGCAGGGTGCTCCGGGCATCGATGCGGTGCTGTCGAGCTACAGCGTCCACGCGGGCGACCGCATTGACGACGAGCGGCTGGATCGCGGCCGACCGCGCGCTGGAGAAGGAGCTCCGCACGCGGCGCTGGTTCCGCGCGCACAGTGGAGCACCGGATGCTGGCGACGAAGACCGGCGGGAGCTGGCTCCAGGTCGTCGTGCGCGCGGGCCCGCTGATGCAGCTGCGCTTCGAAGGCAATCGCCACTTCGACGCCTCCGAGCTGGAGGCCGCGCTCGAGCTCGATAAAACCGAGGACCGCGTCGCCGGCGACGCTCGCCCAGCGCATCAAGGACTACTACGTCAAGCGTAGCTTCCTCGACGTGGAGGTCGAAGCCCACGAGCGCGGACGAGCCCGGCGCCGCTATCCACGATCTAGTGTTCGTCGTGCGCGAGCACCTGCCCGTGCTGGTGGCCCGCCGCGAGTACCCGTGCCTGACCGGCGAGCGCTCGCCCCGGAACAGGTCGGCAGCGAGATCGACAGCTTCCTGTCCGAGGAGCTGCCGGGCGCCGACATCCTCGGCTCGGTCAATCCGCGCGTGGTCGACGAGGTCTTCGGCCCGCACCACCCGACCGGCGCGCGCGTGGTGCCGTTCCAGCTCAATCCCTGGAAGACCTACGTGCCCGAGGTCTACGACCGCGCCATCAAGCACCTGCAGGATCTCTACCGCTCCGAGGGCTACCTGTCGGCGATGGTGGGACCCGCGCAGCTGCTCCGGCGCCGCTGCAGCCTGCGCTCGCCGCCCGGGCGCTGCATTCCCGTGGGACCGCGCATCCGTCCGAAGACGACCTGCCAGTACGACGAGAACGGCCTGCCGCTGCCCGAGCCGCCGCCCGATCCGGCGCTCGCCTGCGTGCCGAATCCGGAGAAGGGCATCAGCTGCGAGCCCGACGTCGTGCTGCACATCCCGATCAAGCTCGGGCCGCGCACGCGCCTCTACGACATCGCCTTCGAGGGCAACAAGGCGCTGTACGAGAAGGAGCTCGAGGACGTGGCGGACCTCGATGCTCGGCGATCCGGTCTCGCAGGGCGAGCTGGAGAAGGCGCGCCGGCGCGTGCTCGATGCCTACGCCGAACAGGGCTACGCCTTCGCCGAGGTCGAGACGGCGCTCGACTTCTCGCCCGATCGCACCCGCGCCCGCGTGCGCTTCATCATCAGCGAGCGCGAACAGGTGCGCGTCAAGGGCATCATCATCCGCGGCGCGCAGCGCACCAGCGAGAGCCTGATCCGCGGCCGCGTGGCGCTCGAGGTGGGGCAGCCCTACCGGCGCAGCGACGTGCGCAAGACCGAGGAGCGGCTGGCCACGCTGGGCGTGTTCTCGAGCGTCACGGTCGGCTTCGAGGATCCGTACGTTCCGGCGAAGGAGAAGGTCGTCATCATCACCGTGCAGGAACGCCTGCCGCAGTACCTGGACGTGCGCCCCGGCTTCAGCACGGGCGAGGGCATGCGCATCACGTTCGAGTACGGCCACCGCAACCTGGGCGGCGAGGCGATCCAGCTGACGCTGCGCGTGCAGCTCGGCTACCTGCCGAACGCGTTCATCCTCGAGAAGCGACGTGCGGCGGAAGTACGAGGAGCTCGACGTGGGCCAGCGGCTCGAACGCCGCAACACCGCCACCGTGGAGTTCCCGGAGATCGGGCTCGGCCCGCTGTTCCCGCTCAGCGTCGAGGGCGTCGACGTGCGCGACAACTCGCGCGACTACGGGCTGACCAAGGACGCCGGCATCCTGACGCTGATCTACCGCCCGAACCGGAAGTTCTCGGCGCAGATCGGCGGCTCGCTGGAGCTCAACACCGCCGAGATCTTCGGCAACGAGCAGAAGGACGCGCTGAGGACCTACGTCCAGAACAACCAGAACCTGCGCAACGCCTTCCGCGTGCCGCAGGGCACCACGTTGGCCGTCGCGCAGCGCATCGGACTTCACCTGGGACCGTCGCGACAATCCGTTCGATGCGACGCGCGGCACGCTGCTCTCGGCCAGCGTGGAGCACGTGCGCGCCAACCCGGTGGGCAAGACGGCCGAGAACGCGGGCGGATCCAGCGACGTCTTCACCGCCACGACCAGCGACTTCCTGCGCTTCACCAACCGGTTCGCCGGCTACGTGCGCCTGTCGAAGAAGGGGCTGGCGATCGCGGCGAGCTTCCGCTGGGGATACAACCACCAGCTGCTCACGCCCTGCCGCGACCCGAATGCGACCATCGCGCTCGGCAAGTGCTCGCAGACCTATCCGGACCGCCTCTTCTTCCTGGGCGGCGTCGACAGCATCCGCGGCTTTCTGCAGGACTCGCTGGTGCCGGAGGACGTGGCGCAGGAGCTGCTCCACCCGCAGAACCCCGCTGCGCCGCTCACCCTGAACGAGGTCGTGATCCGCGGCGGCGACTTCTTCGTCAATCCGCGCCTCGAGCTGCGCATCCCGATCACCGGCAACGTGCAGACCGCGCTCTTCCTCGACACCGGCAACCTGTGGAACGACCCGAAGAAGGTGCTCGAGTACTTGCGCCTGCGCTACGCCGTCGGCACCGGCCTGCGCATCGGCACGCCCATCGGCCCGCTCGCCTTCGACTACGGCTTCAACATCGACCGCGTCCTCGACCAGATCGACCCGGCCCGCAAGAACCAGCGGTACTGGGAGGATCTGGGGGCATTCCACTTCAGCATCGGGCTGTTCTGACGGCCCGCGGCGCCTGCGCCCCGGCTACGGGTATTTCTGGTTCGTTGCGCCGGGAGTCGGGAGGTTGAGCGCGAAGTTGCCGGTGCCGTCGGGGAGGCGGCCCCAGGTCTGGCCGTCGACGGTGTTGGACGGATAGTCGACGAACGTCGCGTACGTGTTGTGGCTGTCGAGCAGGTAGACGCGCTCGCCGCTTCCGGAGACGGCGAAGGTCGCGTAGTAGCAGGACGAGGTGTAGCCGAGGCAGCTTGTCTTGGGTCCGCCGTTGGAGGACTGCTGCGCGAGGACGAGCAGGTACTTGCCGGGCGCGAGCGTGGTTCCCTTGGGGAAGTAGAGCGCGGTCGAGTAGTTGGGCGCGCCGTTTACGCCCTGCGCGTCGGTGACGCCCCAGCCGCCGAGGTCGGCGCTCGCCGAGCCGGCGTTCTTCAGCTCGACGAAGTCGGTGCCGCCGAGCGCGCGGATCTCGTTGATGACCACGAGTGGGCCGCCGGCGTCGCTGCCGCCCGTGCCTCCAGTTCCGCCGGTCGCGCCGGTTCCGCCGGTTGCACCCGAGCCGCCCACGCCGCTGCCGCCCGTGCCTCCGGTTGCGCCGCTGCCGCCCGTGCCTCCGGTTGCGCCGCTCCCGCCGGTTCCGCTGCCGCCGGTCGCGCCGGTTCCGCCCAGGCCACCGGTTGCGCCAGTTCCGCCCAGGCCGCCGCTGCCGCCGCTGCCGCCGACCGCGCCTGTTCCCCCGGTTGCACCGATCCCACCTGTGCCGGCGCTCCCGCCCGCTGCGGCGCCGCCGCCTGTGCCGGCACTGCCGCCGCCGGCACCCGCTGCACCTCCGCTTGCCGAGGCGTCGGCTTCCGGTCCAAGGCCGTTGAAGTCGGCGCCGACGATCGATGCGCACGCCGCGGCGGACAGCGCGCCGACCAGCAGTGCGGCCCCGGCTCCGTACCGCCATCCCATCAGAATCGACCTCCGAGGTTCAGCGTCGCGCCTCCCGGCACGGTCCGGGCTTCGAGTGCGGTCCGCTCGTGGGGCTTGTGCGTCAGGATCAGCGTGACGCCGACACCCGTGCACACGGCGCCGGCGATGAACGACACGGTGCTTGCGGTGGAGAGCGTCCTGCCGGCGCTTGCCGCGTCGAGCCCCTGCTGGTCGCAGCGCTTGTTGTTGCAGTGGCTGTTCACGACGTTCTTGCGTGACAGCACCATCGCGCCCAGGACCAGGCTGGTGGCGATGCCGGCGACGCCGACTCCTCCGATGACGTAGCCCGCCGTGCGCAGGCCGCTGCCGCTGTCGGTCCCGCGATCCTGCCGCGGAGGCGCGCTGCTCGTCGTCGGCGCGCTACCCGTCGGCCTGGTCGCGCCCGGTTGCGTCGCCGACGCCGGTCCCGGCTCGATCACGAGCTCGCGCGTCTCGCCCTGGGCGAGCGACACCGTGTAACGCTTGTCGTCGTGTCCCGCCGCGTGCACCTCCACGACGTGCTCGCCGGGGTCGACCGGCAGGGACAGACCGTAGCTCGCGTGCCCGAGCTCGACCTGGTCGCGCAGCACGGTCACGTTGCTGGAGACGCCCGGCGCGAGGCGCAGGGTGAGGTGCGGCACGCGGTGCTCGAGCGCCGCGGCGCGTTTCCGCGCGACGGGGACGCGCGGGTCGCTCGGCGGCAGGATCTGCACGACCTCGCGGAAGCGCTGCCAGGCGCTCGCGAGCTTGCCGATCTTCTCGTTGCAGTTGCCCAGGTTGAATACCGTTCCGGGTTCCCGGTCCAGGCGGTTGCTCTCCCTGAAACGCGCGCAGGCCGTCGCGTAGTCGCCCTTGTCGGCCGCCTTGCGCCCCGCGCGAAACAGCGCTTCGGCCGTCGCGCTGTCGCGCGTCTGTCCGCGTGCAGTGGGTGCTGCAGCGAGCAGGCAGAGGACGCCGGCGGAGAAGAGGGCTCGTTTTTCGCGCACGTCAGTAGCGGCTGTCGAAGAGGTCGGGCTTCGCGGGTTTCGGCTTCGGCTTGGGGTGTGTCGCTGCCGTCGCGGCGGGCTTCGCGTGATGCACGCGCGACACCTTGTGATGGGGCGCGGGCTTCTCGCTCGGCGCCGGCGCCGTCGACGCGGCGGGCGTCACTTCGGGCGTTGGTGTCGGTTCGGGCGGCGGTGCCGGCTCTGCGGCCGTGGTTGCGGCAGCCGACGGCGCCTTCGCGGCCGCTCTGGGCCGCACGGGTTCCGGCGTTTCGGCGGCGCGCGCCGGTGCGCTGCTTCGCGTGAACGCGACGAGCGCGATGATCGCGACAAGCCCTACCGCGGCCGCCGCCGCGCCGAGCATCCTGCGCGAGACGCGCGCCGGGAAGCTCGGTTGCCGCTGCGAGGTCACCGCCGCGGCGGTGGTTCCCGCTTCGGCGCGTGCCCCGCCCGTGATCTGGCTCAGCACCTCGGCAGGCGCGGCGACGGTGTCCGCTTCGCGGTCGGCGCCTTCGACCGAAATCCGCACGCGCGGCACGCTCAGGTTGTCGGCGAACGGCACCTCGTCGGCGATCTCGCGCAGCGCTGACTGCATCGCCTTCGCGCTCGACCAACGATCCTCCTTGTTGAAGGCCAGCGCGCGATCCACCAAGGTGACCACGGAGGCGGGCAGATCGGCACGCACCTCTGCCAGGGAGGTCGCAGGCGTGGTGGCCGCGAGGACAAGTTGGTCGTTGACGGTTTCGGCCTCGTGCACGTTGTGGCCGGTGAGCAGGGCGAACATCGTTGCGCCGACGGCCCAGATATCCGACCGGGCGTCCACCTCGCTCCAGCGGCCGCGCGCCTGCTCGGGCGCCATGAACGCCGGCGTGCCCATGAACGAGCCGGCCGCCGTGCCTCTCACTTCCACGCCGGACATCTCGCGCAGGCGCGCGATACCGAAGTCGAGCACCTTGAGCCGCCCTCCGGTCGTGAGCATCAGGTTGTCGGGCTTGACGTCGCGGTGGATGACGTTCCTTGCGTGCGCGGCAGCCAGCACGTCGAGCAGCTGATCGGTGACCTCCAGCACCTCCGGCAGCGCCAGCACCGGCCCGAGGCGGAGCGCCCGGTCCTCGAGCGACTCGCCTTCGAGCAGCTCCATGACCAGGAACGGCACGTCGTCCTCGGTCACGTCGTTGTCGTGGACGCGGACGGCACCCGGATGGTCGACGGTGTTGGCGACGTAGCCTTCGCGCAGGAAGCGCGCCTTGATGTCGTGGTCGATCGCGACGCCGGGGTGCAGCATCTTGATCGCGACCCGGTTCTGGTTGTGATGCGACGGCGGCATACACGGCAGCCATGCCGCCCACACCGATCACGCGCTCGATGCGCCACTTGCCGCACACCACGCTACCTACCCGGGCGCGGGCGCGGTCGACGACCACCGTCGATACTCCCATCCTGGAGGGATGATAACCCCGTCCGCCAACCCCCGTCGAGCGGAGCGCAGGTCCGCGATATCGTACGGAAGCGCGAGGTGGGATAACCGCCCACCTGTACAACGGCGCCGGCAAGCCGCGTTGCCTGCGGTCCTGATTCCGCGCGGGCCGGTCGGAGCGAGCGACTCTACGCCGTGCCGCGCTCGTCCGCTTCCCGCTCGAGCCGCTGCCACTCGGCGATCAGCTGCGTGCGGGAGCCGACGCCGAGCTTGCGCGCTGCCCGGGTCAAGAGCGTGCTCACGGTTCCCACGGCGAGCCCGAGCTCGTAGGCGATGAGCTTGTTGGAGCGGCCGCGCGCAGCGAGCGTGGCCACCTGTCGCTCGCGCTCCGACAATGGCCGTACGGGAGCCGTTCCGAGCTTGTTCTGTCTCGCGATGAGGAAGTGGCGACCGTCGGATTCGAAGCGATCCACCAGCGACCACTGGCCCGCGACGAGCGCACGCCAGGCGCCGACCGCTTCGTCGGGATCCGTCGTGCGGCGCGCTTTCGCGCGGTCGATCGCACGGGCGGCCTGGCGCAGCGCGACTTGCGCGTCGCGATCGCGCGCGTCGCCGCTGGCGTCGTAGAGCTTTCCACCGGGGTCGAGCACGGCTTCTGCCGTCTCTGGCGTGTCGCGCCGGCGCAGACGCAGGCCTGCGCCCAGATGCGCCGCGATGCGCATCCAGGTGCGATGGGTCGAGGCTGAGAGGGCGTGCTCCTCGGGGAACAGAACGCTGAGGCAGACACCGGCGCCCCGGGGATCGTACGCCACGATCCCCATCGAATCGCACGCTCCGCACAGAGCGAGATGCGGGGCGACGTACGGCTGCTCGTTCAGACGCAGGTCCCGGAACGAGCTCAAGCTCGAGGCCAGGTTGACGTTGAACCCGTGGACGATGACGTCTGCGGGCGCCTCGGCGAGAATGCCACGGTGGCAGTCTACGATGGCTTCTGCATCGCCGCCGACGGCAACGAATTCCTTCCAGATGGGGCGCTTGTGCGGCAGCTCGAACGTGAAGGCGGCCAGCCCCAGCCCCTCGTCCAGAGCAGGTCGCGCGGCCTCGCAGATCGCGGCGACCCAGTCACGTTCCGACGACTCCTCGTCGTACGCCGCCTCGATCACGTTGATGAAATCGCGCTTCACCAGAATCCGCTCCGGCTGGCTGTGCCTATTGCGCCTCGAGCTCGAGCGTTGCGAGCTTCAATGCCGCTTCTGCTCGCGACGACACTCCGAGCTTGCGGCAGGCGGCCGCCAGCTGGTTCTGGATCGTGAACACCGAGCGGCGTCGCGTTGCTGCGATCTCGGCGTTGGTGAGGCCGTCGACCGCCGCCCACAGGACCTCCGACTCCGCGCCGGATAGACCAGGGATCCTCGCGTGGGGGTGCGCCGGGTAGCTCAGGACGACGTACTCGCTGCTCCCTAGCTCCAGCGAGGAAGCCCTGAGCCCTGATGGCGGCTCACCCAGGGAGGCGAGCTTCCCGTTTCCTTTCGGCGGCTTGTGGGCGGGTCGCATGGCTCTCCACATGATGCATCGGGGTGGTGTTGGGGGGGAGGAATTTCGCCGCGGCGCGCGAGCTGATGTCTTCAAAACCGCCATACGCCTGCGACCACGTCCTACGATAGCGTCTTTCCCATGCGTTTCCTTGTCTGCACAAGTGTCGTAGTTTCCGGTTGTCTTCTTCTCGGCTGCGGTTCGAGCGCGGATTCGAGTCCTGGCGGGGGTGGTACCTCTGGCAACGACGGGGGCATCGAATCCGGCGGTGGCGCAGGGGGAGTCGCGGGAAGCGCGGGCCATGGCGGCACGGCGGGGACGGGTGCTGCCGCGGGAAGCGGCGGCACGGCGGGAGTGGGGGGAACGGGAGGCACTGGTGGCATGGACGGCGGCGCCGGCGTTGGGGGCACGGGGGGCGTTTCAGGGTCCGGCGGCACGGCGGGGACTGCCGGGACCGGTGGCACCTCGGGCACGGGCGGTACCGGTGGTACGTCGGGAAGCGGCGGCACGTCGGGAAGCGGCGGCGCGGGTGGCTCCAGCAGCGTGTGCACCCCCAATTCCACAACGTCCTGCTACACCGGGCCGAACGGCACCGAGGGCGTCGGCATCTGCGCTGCTGGCACGAAGACCTGCAACAGCGCCGGGACGGGCTACGGCGCGTGTACGGGTGATGTGACCCCCAAGGCGTCGGAGGACTGCACGACCGCGGAAGACGACAACTGCAACGGCCAGGCGAACGAGGCATCGGCGGGCTGCGTGTGCCTGCCCGGAACGACGGCGTCCTGCTACACCGGCCCGAACGGCACCGAGGGCGTCGGCATCTGCACCGCGGGCACGAAGACCTGCAACAGCGACGGCAAGGGCTACGGCGCCTGCACGGGTGAAGTGACGCCCGCCGCTTCGGAGGACTGTACGACCTCCGTCGACGACAACTGCAACGGCCAGGTCAACGAGGCCTCGGCGGGTTGCACATGCACTCCCGGCAGCACGCAGTCCTGCTACAGCGGTCCGAACGGTACGGCGGGCGTGGGCATCTGCAAGGCCGGCACGCAGAAATGCAACACCAGCGGTACGGGCTACGGGGCGTGCACGGGTGAAGTGACGCCGAAGGCGTCCGAGGACTGCACGACGTCGGTCGACGACAACTGCAACGGCCAGGTGAACGAAGCCTCGGCGGGTTGCGTGTGCAACCCCGGTGCCACGCAGGCTTGCTACACGGGGCCGAACGGCACCAAGAACGTCGGCATCTGCCATGGCGGGACGCAGACGTGCAACAGTGACGGAAAGGGCTACGGCGCGTGCACGGGCGAAGTGACGCCTGCCGCGTCGGAGGATTGTGCGACGTCGGTCGACGACAACTGCAACGGCCAGGTGAACGAAGCCTCGGCGGGTTGCGTGTGCAACCCCGGCGCCACGCAGGCTTGCTACACTGGTCCGAATGGCACCGAAAACGTCGGTGTCTGCAAGGGCGGCACGAAGACCTGCAACAGCACCGGCACCGGCTACGGCGGCTGCGTCGGCCAGGTGGTTCCGGGCACGGAAAACTGTTCGACCTCGACCGACGATAACTGCGACGGCACCGTCAACGAGCTCTGCACCTACCCGAACTGCGACGAGATGCACGCCGCCAACCCGCAGCTGGCCGACGGTCTGTACACTATCCATCCGACCGGCGGCGCCATCACCCAGGCCAAGGTCTACTGCGACATGACCACCGACGGCGGAGGCTGGACGATGATCGGTCGCTCCGCGAATGGCAACACGAACACGAACTGCGCGAACGGCACCAGCGAGACCGCCTCGTTCGGCTGGATCGTGTCGACGACGGCGACGGTGACAGACTACTACCAGCCGTACTCCCTGAACGTGCGCAAGTCTGATGGAACGAACCTGCAGTTCACCGAGGTGATGTGGGGCAGCTACACCAAGTTCGCCGGCGGCATTCCGGGCTGGGGCACGGTGGACAGCGCCTACAAGCAGACGGTGGGCGCGAATTTCGTCGGAAACTACTACGCGGCCCAGAAGGACTGGGGCGCGCCCACCACCTTGAAGGGCACCTGCTCCGGCGCCAACGCTCCGGTCTTGTTCAACTGGTTCGGCCTGGCGGACATCACCAGCCGCTACCACTTCCGCGATATCGACGACGCGCCCACGGGGCTATACGGCCTCACCGCCAACGGCTGGTACTCCTGCTACGACGACTGCCGGGGCGGCAACCTGAATACGAAGCCCGGCTGGATCTTCGTGCGCTGAGGCGGCAGGCGACAAGCCCGCCCCACATGCGCGCAGCCCACGGGCCCGTGGACTAGGCTCGCGGCATGATAGCCGGGGGATGCGATGACCGAAGCCTCGGTGCGCGCCCTCTCGTCGCTACGCGACCTGTCGATGCTGAAGTGGTACGCGGTCCCGCTGCTAGGCAAAGACGTTGCCGCACTCCTCGTGATCGGAGCCAAGCGCGTGCGCACCAAGGCGATCGCCGTCGGCAACATCTACGGCACGGCCATCGCGCTGAACGTGAGCGGCTACGGCGTGATGGGCTGCAACTACTAGCGGACGCCCCCGGCGCTTCCGGGCCGAATCTCCTCCGCATCTGCACCGGATCTGGCCGGAGCGGCCACATCCGCTGCGCGTGGAGCGCGTTCTCTGTGGTGAAGACCGGAGGACGCATGAAGCTTCGCATTATCGTCTGCTACGTGCCCCGCTACAGGCGGGGGCATTTCCTCGATTTCGTGCCGCCGGTGACCGGGATCCACCTGGCGGCGCTGGCTCCGCCGGAATGGGAGGTGGAGGTCGTCCACGAGCAGGTGCGCCCCGTGCCGATCGAGGACGACGTCGATCTGGTGGCGCTGTCGTTCTTTTCCGGCTTTGCCGATCGCGCCTACGACATCGCCGACGCCTACCGCGCTCTCGGCGTGCAGGTGGTCGTCGGCGGACCGCACGCGACGTATTGGGTCGACGAGGCGCTCGAGCACGCCGACGCCGTCGTCACCGGCGAGGCCGAGTCCGTGTTCGGCGAGTTGCTCGGCGACGCCAGCCGCGGCCGCATGCAGCGCGTGTACCGCGGAATGGCGCGACCGCTCACCGGCCTGCCGACGCCGCGCTACGACCTGCTCGAGAGCCGTTTCGTGGTGCGCCGCGTGATCCAGGCGACTCGCGGCTGCCCGTTCTCGTGCAGCTTCTGTTCCGTGCCCGATCTCAACCCGGGCTTCCGCACGCGGCCCGTCGACGACGTGATCCGCGACATCGAGAGCAGCCGGTTCGCTTTGCCGTGGCAGGACCGCGTGTGCTGGTTCTGGGACGACAACCTGCTCGTCCAGCGTCGCTGGGCGAAAGAGTTGCTCGGCCGCCTTGCGGGGCTCGACCGCTGGTGGCTCACGCAGGCCTCGATCGATATCGTGAAGGACGACGAGCTGATGCGCCTGATGGAACGCTCCGGGTGCATCGGCATCTTTCTCGGGATCGAGAGCTTCGACCGACAGACGCTGCACGAGGCGGGAAAGCGCCAGAACCACGTGGAGCGCTATCGCGACGCGGTCGAGCGCCTCCACGATCGTGGCATCTCGGTGATGGCAGGATTCATCGCCGGCTTCGACAACCAGACCGCAGCCGACGTCGTCGAGATGGCCGACCACATCGACTCGCTTGGATTCGACGTGCCGTTCCTCAGCGTTCTGACGCCGTTCCGCGGAACCCCGCTCTACGACCAGATGCTGCGCGAAGGGCGGATCCGGCGCGAAGTCGGCTGGAACCACTACAACGGCTACAACGTCGCCTTCCACCCGGCGCGCATGCGCGCCGACGAGCTCCGGCTCGCGCATCGCCGCCTGTGGCAGCGCGCCTTCGCTCCCTCCGCGGTCGCTTCACGCCTGGCCCGCGCGGCGCGCCAGCTCCGTGCCGGCGCCGCGATGCTCTCCGCCGCGATGAACGGCTTCTACGGTTTCAAGCGCGTGACCGGCAACCTGCCCGCGGATGCGACGCGCGGCGGCCGCTTCGTCGCGCATCCGGATGTCGTCGACGGCCCCGGCGTTCGCTGCCGACGCCACCCTTCCGTGCGCCGCACCGAAGCCGTAGACTGCGCGTCATGCGAGTCAAGGGCACGGCGTACTACGCGCGGATGAACCTCCTTCGCGCCAAGCTGGGCGATGCCGGTGTGGAGCAGTTCATGAAAGCGTTCCTCGACCAGCACGCCTCCTTCCCCCGCGACGTGCTGGCGACGACGTGGCTCCCCGCCGAGGACTTCCTCGAGCTCATCGACGCCGTCGTCGAAGGGCCGTACAAAGGCGACACACAATCGCTCTGGGAGATCGGCGAGGCGAGCGCCGCCTGGACGCTCAAGGAGGGGCCGTACAGGAACCTGCTCGAGACGGGCGACGTGCGCCGCTTCGGTGGGCTTGCGAACGTGATGTACGCGAACTTCTTCGACACCGGACGTGCGCGCTCGGAGTACCGCGACCAGTTCGTCGAGTTGTGGATCGACGGTATCCCCGCGCCGCTCAGGCACCTGTATTTCGAGTATTCGCTGGTCGGCTACTTCCGGCGTGGCCTCGAACTGCTCGGCGCGAAGGTGCGCCTCGAGTGCGTCCGGGGGTTCTCCAGGGGCGACGCGAGGGTGCACTACCGCTTGCATCTGGAGTGAGCGGCGCCGCCGCTCCGTGTGCTATCGCCGGGCGGCGCTGTGCGGGATGACAACGTGCGCCGGGGACGCTTCGGCTCTGATACAGTGGATAGCTGACGTGTCGGTGGCATCTCTGGGCATCCCCGCCGCTTCGCGGCGACGGGGCCCCGCGTCAGTGCGAGCGGGGACGAGCCCTATGCCGATTCCTCTGATGCGCCTTGGCACTGGAGGACCGGATGCTGACCCTTGAACGGAAATTCGTCGGGCTCGCGCTCTTGAGCGCAGTGCTTCTGGCGTTGGCGGGCTGCGGCAGTCCGGACCTCGAAGAGCCGCTCGGCATGTCGCGCCAGCGCGTCTCGGCGCCGCTGGCTTCGGCGTACTGCAACATCGTCGTGAGCGGCTACGGCACCAAGGCGACGGAGACCGACTACATCCCTAAGGTGATCACGTGCGAGGACGGCGGCGCGAATATCGAGGCGCTCCGGGCGCAGGCGATCGCCGCGCGTTCGGTCGCGTACTACGCCATGGCGACCAAGAAATCGATCTGCGGCAACTCGGGCTGCCAGGTGTACGGCTGCAGCGCGACGCCGAGCGCGAAGGCCATCCAGGCCGCCAAGGACACGGCCGGGATGTACCTGTCGTACGGCGGGATGCTCACCTACGGGTTCTTCGTCGCGGGGGACTCGAAGACGTCGCCGCCGTCCTGCCACGGCAGCGGCGGCGGCACCGAGAGCTACGTCACCTACAATGAAGGGCTGAGCGGCACGGCGGTGCACCAGACGACGCTGGGCTACGTCGGTCCGCCGGGCTACGGGCAGAACCGCGGCTGCATGAGCCAGTGGGGCGGGCGCTGCCTCGAGAACAGCAACGGCTACGGCTACAAGAAGATCCTGCAGTTCTACTACGGCGCCGATATCAAGATCCTGCAGGCCAGCGGATCGTGCGTGCAGGAGCCGAGCTATGCCGCGACGTTCGTCGACCAGTCGTTCCCGTTCGCCTCGACGGCGCTGACCATGACGACGGGCCAGACGATTCCCGGGTACATCACGCTCAAGAACACGGGCAGCAAGGCCTGGGATTCGAACACGCGGCTCGGCACCACCAAGCCGCGGGACCGATCGAGCGCGTTCGCCGATTCCAGCTGGCTCTCGCCGAACAGGCCCGCCGGCGTGAGCGGCAGCGTCGCGCCGGGCCAGAGCCACAAGTTCTCGTTCAATCTGCACGCGCCGAACAAGACGGGCACGTACTTCGAGTATTTCGGTGTGCTGGAAGAAGGCGTGGCCTGGTTCAGCGACGCGGGCCAGGGCGGGCCTCCGGACGACCAGCTCGAGGTGCAGATCAAGGTGGTGCAGGGCACGGGCAGTGGCGGCAGTGGCGGCACGCCGGGCAGCGGCGGTACGGGTAGCGGCGGCACGCCGGGCAGCGGTGGCACGCCGGGCAGCGGCGGCAGCGCCGGATCGGTCGCTACGGGCGGCTCCTCGTTCGGCGGTTCCGGCGCCGGCGGGGCGGGCGGCAGCAACCGCGAGCAGTCGCACGCGCTCGGCGACAACAGCGGCGGGTGCGGCTGTCGCACGTCGCCGGCGCGTTCGCCCTCGGGCGCCGTCGGCCTGCTGCTCTTCCTCGGTCTGTGGTGGCGCCGCCGCGCAACGTGATCGGGTCGCGGCGGCGTAGCGCGGGCCCGGCGGGCGACGGCGCTACTTCTTGGTCCCCGTGTATCTGCAGCTCATGCCGCCACCCTGGCAATCCGCGGTGAGCCCGCTGCTCGTGAAGACGAGGGTACAGGTGCCCTGCGGCATCGATACCGTGCCGTGACCGCTCGCGTCGATCGTTGCTGAAAACGTCCCGGGGCCGCACGGGACAAGAGCGGCGCGTGCCACGACCAGTGCGTCGCTGGTGTAAGCTGTCCCGCGCCGCCCTGCGCCGCGTCGGACGGAGGGTAGGCAATGGCTGGGAGGATAGAAACGATGACGATGAAGAAACTGTGGATGGGCCTGGCAACAGCACTCGTGGTGGCCGCCTGCAGCTCGAGCAACAGCGGTAGCCAGGGCTCGACCAAGGCGTGTTCGGACCTGGCCGCCAAGTGCCCGTACTGCACCTTGCCGAGTCTGAAATCGACCTGCGATTCAGCGGTCGCCTCGCAGGACCCGTCGTCCTGCCAGGACGGCCTGAACGATCACGACATCCAGACGAACTGCGTCAACCATGGGGGCAGCGGCGGCAGCTCCGGGAGCGGGGGTTCGAGCAGCGGAGGCAGCTCGGGAGGCACCGGCTGCGCTTCGCTCTGCTCGCACGCGGGGACGGAGACGTCTCAGCAGGCGCAGTGCGTCGCCGCCCGGGCCATCTCGCTCGGCTACGACTGGACCAGCAACTCGACGTGCATGGCCATCACGACGCCGAGCAAGTGCAACTCCTGCGCGAGCGACCTCAAAATGACCAACCCGGATTGCACCTCCGTGGAGAACGCCTGCTTCTGAGCGGCTTCCCGCGCCCGCTCTGACCTTTGCACCGGGTGGGCAGCCGCCCGCGCCTGCCCACCCGGGCAGCACATACCGAAACCGAACCGGAGCCAAGGCAAGGGAGGCGCTGTACAGCTTCCAGCCGCCTCTGGTCGTGGACAACACGAACAAGGGCGACGCCTGGATCTGCTTCGACCGGCCGCGGCATGCCCGGCGTCCAGCTTCGCGACGGAAGGTTGGGACCGAGGAGGCATCCACTTCCCCTACGTCTTTCCGACTACGGTCGGCGGACCCGCCGCGAAGATCGCCTTGGTTGTGGCGAGCGGCACTAGCGGAAACCGGGCAGCGCTCAGCCCCGCACCAGCGCCTGCACAGATGCTTCAACATGTCGGAGCGACGCCTCGAGGTCCGCGGCATCGACCTTGATGGGCTCGCCGATGCGCATGCGGATCTTCCAGGGCACCCAGGGCAAAAACACGAACGGCGAGCCGAGCCACAGCCAGACCAGCACGATGCGGAGCGGCCAGCCGACAGGTGCGAGCATCAGGATCGCGACGGCGCCGAGCGCGCCGAGCAGCGAGACGGCCCAGCGCTTCTGTCCGAGCAGGCGCGGCAGCACGAGCAGGTTGGCGAGCGCGCGCGACCGGAACAGGACGGGCGCGGTGAAGTGCGCGCCGCGGATCCCCATCGGAACGATCGGCACGCCGTGCTCGCGCGCGATCTTCAGAAAGCCGGTGCGACCGCCGAAGTCGACCCGATAGGCCTGCCAGATAGGGCGTAGCGTCTCGTGATCTCCACCGGGAAAGACCAGGATCGGCACGCCCTCGTCGAGCGTCGCGGCGGCCGCCTGGTAGCTGGACGGAATGGCGCCGGCCGCGCGCAGCAGGCTCGACACCGGCTGCACGTGGAACCCGAGCGGCAGAGCAAAGCCCGCGAGCGGCCGCTCGGGGCCGATCTGATGCAGGTAGAGCGCGAGGAAGCTGCCGATCTCGGCGATGCCGAGACCGGCGGAGTGGTTGGCGACGAGCAGGAAGGGGCGCCCCTCCGGCAGGTGCCCGGTGCCCTCCAGGGTTGCCCGGAACAGGAGCCGCGCGAGCGGCAAGAGCACGCGCTCCGACAGCCGGACCAGCCACGGCGACGGGCGCCCGGGGTGGTCGACCTCGACGCCGTCGGCCCAGTCGCCGGCATGTCGAGTGAAGAGACCCGAGCGTGGCACGCCATGATCTTCGCACCAATCGGCGGCCGCCGCATCGACGCTCTGCTCTCGACAGTATCTAGCGCGGGTTGCATGCTCGCTCTCCGATGAGCGTTCCCGCCGTCTCAGCGCTCGAAGCGCTGCTCCGTCCGCGAGCGCGTCACGACAACGACGTGAGCACCTGGCGCGATCTCGACTGGGCGCGCGCGGGAGTCGAGCTGCCGGCGGGGCTGGAGCTGGAATGGCTGGGGACGGCGGGGTTCCGGCTCTCGCATAGCGGGTTCGACCTCCTGATCGAGCCGTATGTGTCGCGTCGGCCGCTCCGCGCGATGCTGCCGCAGAGGGCGCTGCTCTCCGACCCGGAGCTGCTCGCGCGCTTCGTGCCGCACGCCGGCGCGGTGCTCGTCGGCCACACGCATTTCGATCACGCCGTGGACGTGCCGGCGCTCGCCCGACGCGACGGGTGCAAGGTGTACGGCTCGCACTCGCTCCGCACGCTGATGGGCCTGTACGGTCTTGCCGAGCAGAGCGTGGCGGTCGAGCCGGGGCGCATCTACGAGATCGGACCGTTCGAAGTGACCTTCGTGGAGTCCCTGCACTCGAAGCTCACGCTGGGCCTGGCCGTCCCTGCGGGCGGCGAGCTCACCTGCGATCACCTCGACGATCTGTCCGCGGGTCGCTACCGCTCGGGACAGGTGTTCGGCATCCACATCGCCGTGGCAGGCGTGACGTTCTACCACCAGGGCAGCGCGAACCTGATCGATGAGCGCGTGGTGCATCGCGGCGTCGACTACTTCCTCGCGGGCATCGCGGGGCGCGGTTTCACGCCGCGCTATGCCGAGCGCATCCTGTCCCGTCTCGAGCCGCGTATCGTCATCCCCCAGCACTTCGACGACTTCTTCCGTCCGCTGGAAAAGGAGCTGGGCTTCTCGCTCAACGTGAACCTGGGCGGCTTCGTGGAAGAGGTCCGCCGGGTCTCGAGCGACTTCTCCGTGCGCACGCTCAGGCCCGCCAACGCGGTATCGCGCGCGTAGCCGGGGAAGAACGCGGGGAGGGCGACCGTACGAAGAGCCATGGGCGGACATCCGTACTGGTACTTCGTTTCCTACGAGGGTGATGCCGGGCAGGCGCTCGACGCGCTGAGGGAGCGCGAGTTCCTTGCGGGGCGCTACAACCCGGTGTTGCGCTACATCGAGTTCGACGATCCCGGGTTCTCCGCGCAGCAGCCGGGCCCGCAGCACGACAGTATCGAGGCAGCCATGGAGGCCGCGCTCGAGGAGGGGACGCGATCGATCCTCGACGTCGAACGCGTAGCGGATGATCCGGACGACGCCGACTACGGCGTCGCCGCGCCACTGGCACTGGAGCAGTTGCTGGAGATCTACGGCACCGATCGCCCCACCCGGCGCATGCTCGAAGCGGACCGGAGCTACCTCGACGACATCCCGCGCGGCCAGTGCGTCTGGGTCGTCGTCCACGACGACGAAGGCGCGGCGAGCGAGCTCCTGTTCGCGGGGTATTCGTACGACTAGAGCAGGGCGCGCGGTTCACGCGGCCTGGCAGAGCGTCATCGCGACCGGCACGCGGTGCAGCAGCCACACGCCGAGCGGCAGGAGCACGATCGTTACGCACAGGATGTAGCCGACCTTGAACAGGAGCAGGCCGAGCCACCAGCCGACCGCAAAGAACCACACGATGCGGAGCAGCAGCGGCAGCTCGCGCGGGGCCTGGCCGGTGCTGGGCTCGTGGGGAACCGGCTTGAGCGTCAGGACGTAGGGCAGTCGGTTGAACATGGTCGTGCCGACCGGCAGGAGCACGATCGTGGCGCAGCAGGCGTACGCGATCAGGCCCCAGACGAGCGCCGCCCACCAGCCCACGAGCAGGAAGTACAGGACCCGTTCCAACGTCGCGATTCCGCCCTGGCTGTCCGGCATGTCGTCTCCAAAGGTCGAGAAAGATTGTCCCATCGGTGGCTCCTTGTTGACTGTTCGTTCCGGGGGCGCGGTTTATTTCAACCGTTTCGTGTCCCGGCCCAGCGCAGCGGCGTGGCTAGGCAAACCGGGATAGACTGCCGCCATGGCTTGGTCTCGTGGACTCGTGCTGGGTGTGGTGGGTGTGGGGCTTGCGCTTGCGGTCGGATGTGGCGGGAACGCCACGTCGGGTAGCGGCGCGACGGGCGGCAGCGGCGCGACGGGCGGCAGCGGCGCGACGGGCGGCAGCGGCGCGACGGGCGGCAGCGGCGCGACGGGCGGCAGCGGCGCGACGGGCGGCAGCGGCGCGACGGGCGGCAGCGGCGCGACGGGCGGCAGCGGTGGGATCGGTGGCAACTGCAACGCCAGCGCGAAGAGCTGCACCCAGCCCGCTGACTGCGTGCTCACCGCGGCCAGCTGCTGCGTCTGCGGCGATCCCCAGCTCAGCGACTACGTCTCGATCAACAAGGCGTACCAGAAGGCGTGCACCTGCCAGGGGCCCGCTTGCGGCTGCGCGGTCCGACCCAATCCGGATCTCGGCGCTACCTGCAAGTCCGGCACGTGCGCTGGTTTCGACGTGAAGCAGGTCGATGCGCTCTCCGTCTGCACTTCCAAGACGGACTGCACGCTGCGGATCGGCCTCGGATGTTGTCCGGCGTGCCAGTCCAACGGCTTCGATGTGATCGCGGTGCGCACCGACGCCGAAGCGGCGCTTGCAAAGCTGGTCTGTGACAACGGCGCGCCCCAGGGTTGCCCTGCCTGCGCGCCGTCGCCCCCGCCCAACACGCAAGCGGACTGCATCAAGGGGCGCTGCCAGGTCGTGACGCAATAGCGCGAGGCGGAAAGCGCGCATCGCCCTTCTTCTCCGGCGGGTTCCGGGGCACACTGCCCTCTGTTGGCGCGGCAGATTGCGAGGCGGCCGGACCGCGAGGTCTACGAGTTCCACGGCATCATCACGGTGTCGCCGCAGATGCTCTCCTTCTTCGAGCTTCTGGATCGGGTGGCGCGGACCGACTCGAGCGTGCTCATCCGCGGCGAGACGGGGACCGGCAAGGAGCTGGTAGCCCGCGCCCTGCACGAGCTGAGCCCGCGCGCGGGGCTGCCCTTCCAGGCGCTGAACTGCGCCACGCTCACGCCCGGGTTGCTCGCCTCGGAGCTGTTCGGGCACGTGCGCGGCGCGTTCACCGGCGCCATCCGCGATCGCCGCGGGCTGTTCGCGCAGGCCGACACGGGCAGCATCTTCCTCGACGAGATCGCCGAGATGCCGCTCGACATCCAGTCGCGGCTCTTGCGCGTGCTGCAGGACCACACCTTCGTGCCGCTGGGCGGCGTGGATCCGATCACTGTCGATGTGAGGCTGGTGTCGGCGACGCTGCGCTCGCTGCGCGAGGAGGTGCGGGCCGGTCGCTTCCGCGAGGATCTCGATGTACCGCGTGCGCGTAGTGACGCTGCACCTGCCGCGGCTCGCCGAGCGCGAAGGCGACGTGGAAGCGCTGACCTGGCACTTCATCGACCAGTTCAACGCGCTCGGCTACCGTCACGTCGAAGGCATCGACAAGAAGGCGATGGAAGCGCTCTTGGCCTATCCGTGGCCCGGCAACGTGCGCGAGCTCCGTAACAACATCGAGCACGCATTCGCGGTGGGTCAGGGACCGGTGCTCGAGTCCCGCGAGCTGTCATTGGAGCTGCGCGGCTTGCCGCCGCCGACCTCGCACTCGCTGTCGGCGCGTGCAGAGGGTCAGGCGTCCGGCGCCGTGCTCAGCAACGAGGCCGACCGCATCCGCGACGCCCTGCGCCGCGCCGGCAACAGGAAGGGCGACGCCGCCCGCCTGCTCGGGATGAGCCGCTCCACCTTGTGGCGCAAGATGCGCGAGCTCAGGATCCCCTAGCCAGGCGCCGCGAATCACGCACTTTCGACGCCATTTTCCGAAACGCCGCTGGCAGTCGGCCCGGGCTTGCCCTAAGCCTTGTCCGGTCGCGCTCCGGCTCGGCGACCGCTTCCGGAGCGCGGGTGTCCACGCTCTGCCCGTCGGGCGCGGCGCGGCCTTGTCCCTGCATGTTCTCCAGAAAAGACACCAGAGCCAGCGAGATCCCGGTTTCGCTGTGGGGCCAGGCCAAGCGGCATGCGCCTCGCTACGGCGCCGGGATGCTGCTGCTCGCGGTCTACCAATACGCGCAGTACTTCTTCGACACGCGGCTGATGACAGCCATCGACGCGGCCGTGAAGGGCCGCGCCGCGTACGCCACGCACATCGGCATCATCCTGGTGAGCGTGGCGATGGGCGCGTTCGGCATCCGGGTGATGTCGCGCATGGCCATCTTCAACGGCGGCCGCATCGCGGAGTACGAGCTCAGGAAAGCTCTGCTCGACCGGCTGCAGCGCCTCGGCCCGTCCTTCTACCGGCGCATGAGCACCGGCGAGATCATGAGCCGGGTCACCAACGATCTCGCCCAGGTCCGCCTGCTGCTCGGTTTCGGCATCCTGAACAGCTTCAACACGCTGTTCGGGCTGATCAGCGCTTTCTCCGTAACGCTCTCCATCTCCTGGAAGCTCACCCTGGCGTCGCTCTCGTCGCTGCCGCTGCTCCTGGTCGTCACCCGCCGCTTCTCCAAGCTGATGTACACGCGCACGCGCGCCAACCAGGACGCCATCGGGCGCATGAGCGAACGTGTGCAGTCGAGCATCGCCGGGGTGCGCGTGGTCCGCTCCTTCGCGCTCGAATCCTCGGAGCTCGAGCACTTCGAGGAGCGGAACCAGGACTATCTGGAAAAGAGCCTGTCCCTGGCACGCCTGCGCGGTTCGATGGGTCCGGTGATGCAGGCCATCAGCACCATCGGCATCGTGATCGTGTTCTGGTACGGCGGCTACCTCGTCCTTCACGGCCAGCTCACCGAGGGCGGCTTCCTGGCGTTCTACCGCGCGCTGGCGCGCTTGACCTGGCCGCTCATCGCGCTCGGCTTCCTCGTCGGCATGGTGCAGCGCGGCCGCGCCGCCTACTCGCGACTGAGGATGGTGTTCGACGCCGAGCCGGACATCGCCGACGGTCCGCTGGCCGCGCCCGAGCGCGTGGAAGGCCGGCTCGACGTGCAGCATCTGTCGTTTTCCTACGGCGATCAGCCTGTGCTGCGCGACGTGAGCTTCGAGCTGCTGGCGGGCGGTTCGCTGGCGATTGTCGGGCGCACCGGCAGCGGAAAATCCACGCTCGCGGTGCTCTTGCCGCGGCTGCAGCCCACGCCGCCGGGGACGGTCTTCCTCGACGGCAACGACATCTGCGATCTACCGCTGTCCGTCGTGCGTGGCAGCATCGGCTACGCGCAGCAGACGCCGTTCCTGTTCTCGACCACCGTGGGCCGCAACATCGGCTACGCGCTTGACGATCCCGACTCGCAGCCGTCGCTGATGACCGTCCGCGAGGCCGCCGCCGAGGCACACATCCTCGACGAGGTGCTGGGGCTGCCCGACGGCTTCGACACCGTGGTCGGCGAGCGCGGCGTGCAGCTCTCGGGCGGCCAGAAACAGCGCGTGGCGCTGGCCCGCGCGTTCGTCTCGGAGCCGAAAGTCCTGCTGCTCGACGACCCGCTGAGCGCCGTGGACGCGCGCACCGAGAAGGGCATCCTCGAAGCTATCGACCGCGAGCGCGAAAGGCGCGGCGTGATTCTGATCACGCACCGGGTGGCCGCCGCGGCCCGCTGCGACCGCATCATCGTGATGGACAAGGGCCGCGTCGTCGAACGCGGCACCCACGACGAGCTGGTGCAGGCGGGCGGCCTCTACGCCGAGTTCGCCGAGGAGCAGCGCATCGAGAGCGAGCTCGACCGCCTGGGCGCCGAGGAGCTCGCCGCCGTGGAGGCGCCGCGATGACCACACCTCCGCCGTCAGAGAGCTCCGGCGCGCTGCCGTCGGCCGAGGACAACCCCCGGGAGACAACGTCGCCCGCACCGAGCAGGTCCTGCGCGCCTTCCACGAGGAAGTCACGCTGGGCAAGGCCTACGACTCGCGGCTCATCGGCAAGCTCTGGCCTTTCGTCAGGCCGCACCGGCGGCTACTGTGGATGGCGCTGATCGTCCTGCTGTTCACCGCGGCGGGTGGGCTGGTGCGCCCGCTGATCATGCGCGAGGCCATCGACCAGGGCGTGCTCAAGCACGACTCCGGCGTGCTGATGCGCGGCGGCTTCCTTCTGGCCGGCGTGGTCCTGACCGTGCAGATCCTGAACTTCGTCCAGATCTATACGATGCAGATCGTGGGCGCCCGGGCCATGGCCGACCTCAGGCGCCACGTGTTCTCGTTCCTGCACGGCCTCAGGCTCGGCTTCTTCGACAACCAGCCCGTCGGACGTCTGGTCACCCGCGTGACCAACGACGTGGACGCCGTGCTCGAGTTGTTCGCGTCCGGCGCGATGAACGCCTTCGGCGATCTAGTGAAGCTCGTCGGCATCGTCATCCTGATGCTGATCATGGACTGGAAGCTCTCGCTCATCGCCTTTGCCGCGACGCCGCCGGTGGCCATCCTGGTGGTCGCGGTCCGGCGCAGATCGCGCCAGGCCTTCCGCGACATCCGCGCCAAGACGGCGCGCATGAACGCGAACATGAACGAGCAGGTCTCGGGAATGAGCGTGGTGCAGGCCTACAGTCACGAAGAGGGCGCCGCGCGCGAGTTCGACGAGATCAACGCCGCCTACCTCGACGCGAATATCCGCTCCATCAAGTACGAGGCGACGCAGGATGCCGCGATCGAGACCGTTGCTTCGATCTGCCTTGCGTCGATCGTCGTCTCGCTGGGCTACCGGCCGGTGAGCTTCGGCACCGTGGTGGCGTTCAATGCCTACCTGGTGCAGTTCTTCGAGCCCATCAGCCAGCTGGCCCAGCGCTACACGCTCTTGCAGAGCGCGATGGCCGGCGCCGAGCGCATCTTCGGTCTGCTGGAGGAGAACGCGCCGGACGCGCCGGTGAGAGCCGAGGTGGCCGAACCGGGCGACTCCGATCTGGCCTTCGAGCTCGAGGACGTGAGCTTCGAGTACAAGCCGAACGTCCCCGTGCTCAGGCACGTCAGCTTCCGCGCGCGCCGCGGCGAGAAGATCGCGCTGGTCGGGCCCACCGGCGCCGGCAAGACCACGATCACGGCGCTCTTGCTCCGGCTGTACGAGGCGCAGGAGGGCGTGGTGCGCGTCGACGGCGACGACGTGGCGGGGCTCGAACGCACTGAGCTCCGGCGGCGCTTCGCGGTCGTGCCGCAGGACGTGTTCCTGTTCCCGGGCACGGTGTCCACGAACATCGCGGCCAGCGCTACGCCGGATCGCGAGCGCGTCGAGGAAGCGCTCCGGCGCATCGGCGCGCTCGATCTGTTCGAGGGCCGCGAGGGCGGCATCGACGCGATCATCGAGGAGCACGGTGGCAATTTCTCTGCCGGCGAGCGGCAGCTCATCGCCTTCGCCCGGGCGCTCTACCGCGACGCGCCCATCCTGATCCTCGACGAGGCGACGGCCAGCGTGGATAGCGCGACCGAGGCGCGGTTGCAGCGCGCGCTGGAAGAGCTGATGCGCGGTCGGACCGCGCTCATCATCGCCCACCGCCTCAGCACCATCCGCAAGGCGGATCGCATCGTCGTGTTCCACAAGGGACGCATCGCGGAACAGGGGCGCCACGAGGAGTTGCTCCAGGAGGGTGGCTTGTACGCCCGCCTACATGAATTGCAGTTCGCGCGGCGGGAGTCTGCCGGCGCACTGCAGCCGCCGGCAGAGGGCGCGGGTGCGCGCCAGGGAGCCGGCACCGGCGGATAGTTTCCCGGGCGCCCCGGGGTCCGGGCTAGTCTTGCAGCCATGAAAACCCAGGAACTCCGCGCTCGGCAGGCGCCGTTGAAGGACCGCTACCGCGAGGATCCCGGGTCGGCGCTCGTGACGCTGAGCGCCGAGGGCGAGCTCGACGTGACTTTCGTCGCGTGCCGCGTACCGACGTTCAACGGCGAGGCGCGGTCTGGCCTGCACCCCGCGACGGGCGGCGACGGCAATGAAGCGTGCTCGGGTGACATGCTGCTCCAGGCGCTGGTCGCGTGCGCGGGGGTCACACTGGGAGCCGTGGCCACGGCCATGGGCATCGAGATCCACGGCGGCAAGGTGCGCGCGGAAGGCGAGATCGATTTCCGCGGTACGCTCGGCGTCTCCCGCGAAGTCCCAGTCGGGTTCACCGGGATCCGGCTCTTGTTCGCGCTCGACACCGACGCGGCGCCCGAGCGCCTGCACAAGCTCATGGAGTTGACGGAGCGCTACTGTGTCGTCTTCCAGACGCTGCGTTCCGGACTGGAAGTCACGTGCAGCCTGGAGCGGCAGGCTCAGTTGCCGTAGCTTCGCCGGACCAGGTCTGCCGCCTTTTCCGCGATCATGATCGTCGGCGCGTTGGTGTTGCCGCGGACGATGCGGGGCATGATGGAGGCGTCGGCGACGCGCAGGCCCGTCAGGCCGTGCACGCGGAGCTCGGAGTCGACCACTTTGGCCTCGCCGGCGCCCATGCTGCACGTGCCGACGGGGTGGTAGATGGATTCGGCGGCTGTGCGCAGCCAGGCGCGGAGCCCCGCCTTGCCCGAGACGTTGCGTCCCGGCGTGGCCTCCGCGCCGGTGACGCGCGAAAGCGACGTGGCCGACGCGATCTGTCGCGCGAGCTTCACGCCGCGCGTGAGCAGATCCGCGTCCGCCCGGGCCTCGAGGTAGTGCGGATCGATGGCGGGCGCTTCGAGCGGATCGGGCGAGCGCAGGCGCACTTCACCGCGGCTTTCCGGCTGCAGCACAGTGGGCAGAATGCACAGGCCGTGGCCCGCCGGGCGCGTGAGCCCGTGGTCGTACAGCTGCCCCGGCAGAAAGTGGAACTGCAGGTCGGGCGCTGGAAGGTCGGCCCGGGTCTTCACGAAGCCGCCCGCTTCCACCAGGTGCGAGGCGAGCGGCCCCTTTCGAAGGAGCGCGTAGTTCAGGAGGTTCTTCGGCGAGTCCATCCCGTCGAGCGTTTCGGCGCCGGCGACGTGGTAGTTCACGTACGCCGTCACGTGATCCTGCAAATTCTTTCCGACGCCGGGTAGGTCGCGCACGACGGGAATGCCGTGTTCGCGGAGCTCCGCCGCCGGGCCCACGCCGGAGAGCAACAGCAGCTGCGGCGAATTGATGGCGCCGCCGCACAGGATCACCTCGCGCTTGGCGCGCGCGAAGCGCGGCCTGCCGCCATCCACCGCGTAGTCGACTCCGATGCAGTGGTCGCCCTCGAAAGAGAGCCCGAGCGCGCGCGCTCCGGTGAGCACGGTGAGGTTCTTGCGCTTCAGCGCCGGCACCAGGTAGGCCGTCGCCGTGCTCTGGCGCACGCCGCGCTTGAGCGTGGCCTGGAACAGCCCGAAGCCGAGCTGCGTCGCGCCGTTGAAGTCCGGGTTGAACGGATACCCGCACTCGTTGGCCGCGCGCACGAAGGCCAGGCTCAGCGGCATCGGTGCCGGTAGATCGGAGACATGCAGCGGCCCGCCGGTGGCGTGGAAGGCCGACGCCCCGCGCGCCTGGTCCTCCGCCTTCTTGAAGAAGGGCAGCACCTCTTCCCAGCTCCAGCCCCGGCAGCCCGCCTCTGCCCAGCCGTCGTAGTCGCGCCGGTGGCCGCGGATGTACACCATGCGGTTGATGGCGCTGGTGCCGCCCAGCGTCTTTCCGCGTGGCCAGTACAGCCGGCGTCCCTTCAGGAAGGGCTGCGGCTCCGTCTCGTAGTTCCAGTCGTACTCCGTCTTGTAGAGCGCGCCCGAAGCCGCCGGCATGTGCACGCGGCGATCGCGGTCAGGGCCGCCCGCTTCCAGCAGCAGCACCCGCGCGCGCCCGTTCTCGCTCAAGCGCGCCGCCAGCACCGCCCCCGCCGATCCCGCGCCGACAACGATGTAGTCGAAAGCCCTCCTGAACATCGCGCGCAGGCTAGACCACCGGTTGCCGTGCCGCTAGCAGAGCGCGTTCAGTCCGTTCCCGCGTCCTTCGCGCTCGGCCCTTCGAGCGAGCGGATGCCGACCCACAGCCAGTACTCGGCGCAGGTGTCGTTGCGGAGCTGGACGTACTCCGGCGTCTTCGCTTCGATGATGACCGCGTTGCCCGCGGCGGGCGAGGAGTTGCCGACCGCGCCGTCGGGGTGCAGCGGGTGCTCCTCGAAGCCGAGGTCCGTATCCACCATGAGCTGGTCTGTTCCCAGCCCGTGGTAGAGCCGATATCGACGCCCGGGTGGGAAATGCAGCCAGGCAGCCTGTGGGTCGGTGCTTTCGTAGGTGGTCGGCGACGGATTCAGCCCGTCCTTGTACGCGACCGGAGCCTGCCCGCTGGTGTCGCACGTCGAGCCACAGCCGGTGGAGACGGTGCCGACCATCAGTGCGGCGAGCGCGACCACGACGGAGAGCGCGAGGCTCCGCGCGACCCAGCGCGAGCAACAACGCGACGGTGAGTCGGACCGTGTCATCGACGGGCCTCGTAGCACGGCGCCGCGCAGGTTTCGATTGCCCGCGCTACTCGAACCAGCCCATCACGATGGCGCGCTCGGCCAGTGCGTCGAGCACGTCCTCGGCGCGGGCGACCTCGCGTGCGCGGAAGGGCCGCCAGCGGCGGCCGAGCTCCAGGATGGCCGCGAGCCGCCCGTGCATGCAGAGCGGGACCATGGCCACGCCGCGCGGCGCGGGAATGCAGCGCCCGATGCGGCCGGCGATGTAGCGCCCGGCTTCACCCAGCTGCGGCTCGCCCATGACCGTGTGGCCGTCCTGGGCGGCGAGCAGCGCCACGTCCTCGGGCAGCAGCCGCTCGCCGAGCAGTAGCTCCGCGTTCGGACCGTGCGCGAAGGCCGTGACCGTGGCGTCGAGATCGATCCGGACACGGTGGATGAGCCCGATGTGCGCCGCGGCCGCCGTGACGGCGGTGGACAGCGCCAGCAGCAGCGCCTCGTCCAGATCATTGGCGCTCTGGAGCACGCCGACGGGATCGACCGGCACGGGGCGTATCGACGGAGGCCGCGCGTCGGGATCCGGCGCAGGATTGGAGAGCTCGGCCGAGCTGGGCGGCGGCGGTGCCTCGTTGTGCACGCTGCTCGCGCGTTCCTCGAAGCTGGAGCTGATACCGGCCAGGTGCTGCACCGTTTCGCGGCGGCCCGCGGCGGTCAGTGCCTCGATGTCTTCCAGCCGGCGCCACACCTTCCACGACTCGTGGCGGATGAACGAGCCGGGCGGGATGCGCCCTTCGGCGACGCCCCGGCCGAGCAGATCGAAGCTCACCGGGCCCACTGCCACGACGCCGTTGGTGACGTACCACCTGTCGGCGACACTCATGTCGTCCAGCAGCTCTATGTCCACCGCATGCACCATGTGCCCCCTGTCGGATAGTGTGCAGCGTGTGCCTACAGCCACACACAGGGTGGGAGGATTGTCTTCATTGTCGGACAGCTGTCAAGGCATTATCTGGCCGATGGGCCGACGCACTGCGGCATTTCGGTGCTCTACTTGATCCGCTAGCGAGGTGAACGTGGTCGAGCGTGCAGCCGGCAAGGTGTGGCTCGTGGGAGCAGGACCTGGCGATCCCGGGCTCATCACCGTCAGGGGTCTCGAGGTACTCGAGCAGGCCGAGGTCGTCTTGCACGATGGGCTCGCGCACCCCGCGTTGCTCGAGCTCTGCCCGAGCAGCGACCAGCGCGACGTGGGCGAGCGCTTCGGTCAGTCGAGCCCGAACCAGAGCGAGATCACCGCGCAGCTGATCGAGCTGGCACGCGCCGGCAAGCGCGTGGTGCGCTTGAAAGGCGGCGATCCATTCCTGTTCGCTCGCGGCTCGGAAGAGGCGACGGGGCTGGCGCGCGCGAACGTGCCGTTCGAGGTCGTGCCGGGGCTCTCGGCGCCGGTCGGGACCGCGGCCTATGCCGGTATCTCGCTCACGCACCACGATCTGTCGTCGAGCGTCACGATCGTTACCGGCAGCGACAAGGCCGGCAGGGAGCAGTCGCCCGGAGCGTGGAAGAAGCTCGCGACCGCCACCGATACGATCTGCGTGCTGATGGGCATGCCGCGCATCGAGGAGATCACGCAAGCGCTGGTCGACGGAGGCCGTTCGCCGGACAGTCCTGCGGCGGTCATCCAGTGGGGAGCGCGACCGGAGCAGCGCGTCGTCAGCGCTACGCTCGGCAGCATCGCCGGCGAGGCCCGGGCCGTGGGCGCGAAGAACCCGGCCGTGATCGTGATCGGCGACGTGGTACGGCTGCGCGAAGAGCTCCGTTGGTACGACAACCGCCCGCTGTTCGGGAAACGCATCCTGGTGCCGCGCCCGATCGCACAGGCGAAGGTCACGGCCGGCGCGATCCGCGAGCGCGCCGCGGACCCGGTGGTGTTCCCCGTCATCGAACTCTGCGATCCGCCCGACACCGAGCCGCTCGAGCGGGCCGCACGCGAGCTCGGCAGCTACGACTGGGTGCTGTTCACGAGCGCCAACGGTGTGGATCGCTTCTTCGCTACCCTCTCGCGTCTCGGCCGCGACGCCAGAGCGTTTGCCGCGGCGAACATCGGCGTGATCGGGCCCAAGACGGCCAAGTCGCTGGAGCGCTACGGGCTCCGGGCGGATCTGGTCGCCGAGGAGTACATCGGCGAGGGGCTGGCCCGGGCGATCCGCGAGCGGGGCGGCGCGCGTCGCGTGTTGATCCCCCGCGCGCTGGTGGCGCGCGACACGCTGCCCGCGATGCTGCGCGAGGAGGGGGTCGAGGTCGACGTCGTGCCCGCCTACGAAACGCGGCCCATCGACGCCGAGCGCGCGGCCGAGCTGGTGCGCCGCTTCGAGGACGGCGGGATCGACGTGGCGATCTTCACGTCGAGCTCGACGGTCAGCTCGCTCTGTTCGCTGCTGGGCGAGCGCGCAGCCGAGCTGCTGGCCCGCGTTACGGTGGGGAGCATCGGCCCGGTCACGTCGAAGACGGCAGAAAAGCTTGGCGTCCGGGTGGATGTGACGGCGACGGAGTACACCGTCGCCGGTCTGCTCGACGCGCTGGAACGACACTTCGGCTGACCCAGTGCGGAGCGGTGCACCACGACGGCGCGCCGGAATGGAGCGTCGTGTGGCGCCGTCACGCGAAAACAGCCATGCGGGCGCCGGCACGCCCTTCGCAATGCTCCCCGTCGTCGAAAGGAGCAGCGATGAAGATCACATTCTGGGGCGTAAGAGGCAGCATTGCATCGCCGGGGCCGGAGACGGCGGGCGTCGGCGGCAACACCAGCTCGGTGGAGATCGAGTGCGGAGAGCAGCGCATCCTGCTCGATGCCGGTACCGGGCTCCGCGCGCTGGGTGAACACCTGATGCGCGACGGCATCGACTCTGCGACCCTGCTGCTCAGCCACCACCACTGGGATCACATCCAGGGCCTGCCGTTCTTCGTCCCGCTGTACGTGCCGGGCACGCGGCTGACCGTCATGGGGCCCTCGTCGGAACGGCTAGGTTTGCTGGAGGTCCTCGCGCGGCAGATGAGCGCGCCCGGTTTTCCGGTGCGGTTCGACGAGCTGCCGAGCAGCGTCGAGACGCGCGCACTCAAGAGTGGCGACCGAGTGGAGCTCGGCGACGTGCGCATCACGGCGGCCAAGCTGAACCATCCGGGCGGCGTGCTCGCCTATCGCATCGACTATGCCGGCGCGAGCGTGGTGTACGCGACGGATACCGAGCACTACGCCTGCGTCGATCCGGCGCTGCGCGCGCTCGCGGACAGGGCGGACGTGTTGATCTACGACGCGCAGTACACGCCCGAGGAGTACCGCGGCGAGGCGGGGCCGTCGAAGGCGGGGTGGGGGCATTCCACCTTCGAGGAGGGCGCGCGCCTGGCGCGGGTCGCCGAGGTGAAGCAGCTGGTGCTCTTCCACCACGATCCGAAGCGGGACGATGCGGCCGTCGCCGAGCTGGAGCGGCGTGCCCGCGAGCGCTTCGCCGAGAGCGTCGCGGCCCGCGAAGGCATGCAGATCGAGCTGGGCGCCGCGGTCCGCGCCGCCTGACATGGAGGCAGCGATGAGCCAGGCAAAGTCCGCTATGCTGGCCGAGGCTCCGAACTCGATGTCGCGTCTCTCCCTGCTGGTGGATCTGGCCTCGCTGCTCGCGCGCGAGGTGGACCTGGACTCGCTCTTGGCGACGGCGTGCGAGCGCATGGCCGAAGCGCTCCGCGCCGATCGGGCGAGCATCTGGCTGGTCGACGCCGAGCGCGGCGATCTCGTGACACGCGTGGCGCTGCTGCCCGAGCTCGACGAGCTCAGGCAGCCCATCGACCGCGGCATTGCCGGCTTCGTCGCGCGCACCGGACAGCGCATGCGCGTGGACGACGCCGCGCAGGATGAACGCTTCGACCCCAGCGCGGATCACGCGACCGGCTACACGACGCGCTCGATGCTGGTCGCGCCCATCCGCGATCATGCGCGCGCGCCGGTGCGCGGCGTGATCCAGTTGTTGAACCGCCGCGACGGCCCCTTCGACGAGGAGGACGAGCGCTACCTGGATGCGCTGGCGGCGCAGCTCGCGCACGCCCTGGCCATGACGACGCTGCGCGCCGCCGACCAGTCCGGCCCCGGCGTCACGCTGCGCGGTCCCTTCAACCACATCGTGGGTCGCAGCGCTGCGATGGAGGCCGTCTACCGCCGCATTGCCCTGGCCGCGGGAACCGATGCGACCGTGCTGCTCTCCGGGGAGACGGGAACGGGCAAGGGCCTCCTGGCGCGGGCGGTGCACGTGAACTCGCCGCGCCAGGCCGGACCCTTCGTGACCGTGGACTCGACGACGCTGCCCGCGCAGCTCGTGGAGAGCGAGCTGTTCGGCCACGAGCGTGGCGCCTTCACCGGCGCGGAGCGCCGTGTGCGCGGCAGGGTGGAGCTCGCTGACGGCGGCACGTTGTTCCTCGACGAGGTCGGCGAGCTGCCGCTGGAGAGCCAGGGCAAGCTGCTGCGGTTCCTGCAGGACCAGCGCTTCGAGCGCGTCGGCGGGCGCGAGACCCTGCGCGCCGACGCACGCATCATCTGTGCGACCCATCGTGACCTGAAGCAGGCCGTGAAGGACGGTCGTTTCCGCGAGGACCTGTACTACCGCGTCCGCGTTGTCCGGATCGACGTGCCGCCGCTCAGGGATCGCGGGCCGGAGGAGATCGAGATCCTCGCCCGTCACTTCGCGGACATGTACGCGGCGCGCTACGGGCGTCCGCTGCCGCGCTTCGAGCAGAGCGCGCTCGACGCCCTGATCGCCCACGACTGGCCCGGCAACGTGCGCGAGCTGGAGCACTGGGTGGAGAGCGCAATCGTGCTCTCGCCGGACGGGCGCATTGCCGACGAGCTACTGCCGCCCTCGCGTGGCGGCCGTGCTCTGCCGCCGGCGCGTCGGGCGGCGCCGGGCTCGGTCGTGCTCGAGCCCGGGCTCGCCCTGTCCGAGGCGAGCCGGCGCTACGTCGCTGCCACCGTGGAGGCCTGTGACGGCAACAAGACGGAGGCCGCGCGACGGCTGCGGGTGGGACGCAACACTGTCGCGCGGGCGCTCGACTCGAAGCGCTAGCGGCCCGCTCGTGTCCGCCGCACAGGCTGCGCAAGAGGTGCGGGGGGCGCATATTGTGCGCAAGCGACCGTTTGCAGCCGCGCGAAACTCCGCAGATCGTGCGAGCCGGACGTGGCACGCTGCTTGAAAGTCCAGAGCGGGTCCCCAGCAACCGGAAGAGAGGCGACGTGAAGGCTGCCGATCTCGTCTACAAGGAGCATCGACTGATCGCGCGGGTGCTCGACGCGCTGGAGGTCTACGTCGACCAGCTGGAAGAGGCAGGCGACGCGACCGACCGGCACGACCTGGCGCGCTTCGTCACTTTCTTCCGCGAGTTTGCCGACCTCGGTCACCACGAGAAGGAAGAGAACATCGTCTTCCCGGAGATGGTGCGCGCCGGATTCAGCTGGGACGACGGGATCCTTTCCGACCTCAGGCAGGAGCACAACCAGGAGCGCTATCTGATGCGCACGCTGCGCCATGCCTCGCTGCAGAAGGACCTGTGGTCGAGTGAGGATCTGCGCCATCTGGTGAGCGTCGCCCGCACCTTCATCGAGTTCCAGCGCGCCCACATGGCGAGGGAAGACGCGGAGCTTCTCCCGGTCCTGCGCGACAGGCTGCCGGAGGCCGTCGAACAGGAGCTGGTGAAACGGCTGAAGCGCTTCGACGAGGTGTGGGCCGACAGCGGAGAAAGCGCCTGGTTGCGCGGGCTCGGGCAGGACCTCGTGGAACGCTACACGCCCGGGCGCGCCGGGTCCGAAACCCATCCCGTTGCATAGCGTGCGAGGCTGACCCCGCGCGTTCTCGCGCGGTCAGCCCGCGGGGTCGACCAGGCCGTGGACCACGGCCCATTTGGTGAGCCCGGCGGTGCCCTGCACCTCGAGCTTGCGCATGATGCGTTCGCGGTGCGTCTCGACCGTACGTACGCTGATGCCCAGCCGCTCGGCAATGAGCTTGTTCGAGTAGCCGTCGGCGATCAGCCTCAGTACCTCGAGCTCGCGGCGCGAGAGCGGCCGCTTGTGCTGTCCGGAGCTTGGAGCTTCGTCACCTTCGGCTTCTGCCGGCTCGAACCAGCGCTCGCCGGCATGAACCCGCTCGATGATGCGGATCATCTCCTCGGGCGGCGTGGTCTTCACGATGTAGCCCGAGGCGCCTGCGTCGGACATCTCGCGGACGTAGTACGGACTGTCGTGGACGCTCAGCCCCAGCACCCGGACACCCGGCTGGGTCTGCGCGAGCACACGCGTCGCCTCGATGCCGTCGGTCCCCGGCATTGCGATGTCCATCAGGATCACGTCCGGCTGCAACGTTTGCGCCTGGTTGATCGCTTCGGCGCCGTCATGCGCCACGCCGACGATCTGCAGGCGCGCGGAGCGCCGCATGACGTGCTTCAGCCCTTCCAGCACGATCGGATGATCGTCGACCAGAAGAACCTTGATCCTGCTTGGTTTGTTTGCAGCTTCCACGCTCGTGGTGCTGGCCGTGCTCGCCGCGCCGGTGCACCGCGACGGGCAGTCCCAGAAAACTCAATACGCGGGCGACGATCGCCAGGATATCCGATAAATTACGGATTTCTAATGGGTTGGGCCCCGGGGAAGCGCAGCGCTGACGGCTGGACTCTCACAGAAAAAACCGCAGGGAGGGCCCACGTCCAGTCGAAAGCTCAACCGGGAAGAACGGACGAATGTTCCCGTCGCAGCCTCCACCGTCCTCGTCGGGGATTCCAGGTTTTCGTCGGAAGCTGCTGCTCGTCGGGCGGCGGGTCGCCCGGACGGCCAGCACGCCACGGAGCCCGGCTACCCGCGATGGCGCTCGACGTAGCGGTCGACTTCTTCAGCCACGCGAAACGTGGTGGGGAGCTCTGGCGCGTCGAGCAGCCGGTAGACGCCGTCCAGACCCGGCCGGTAGCGCCGTGCCATGTCGTCACGCCGTCCGACCAGTGTCTCGAGCGCACTGCCCAGTGCTTCGATGTCATCAGTGGTGGAATACAATCCCAGTGAAGCGCGTACCATCCCCGGTACGTTGCGGCGATCGCCGCAGCTGATCTCGTTGCGGTAGCGATTTTCCGTTTCCTCGTCCACGCCGAGCAGTGCCTTGACGTACGGGTGTGCGCAGAAGCACCCGTCACGGACTGCGATGTTGAAAAAATCGTTGAGATAGGCCGCGACCAGTCCGTGCGGTAGACCATCGACGTTGAACGACACGACTCCGGCTCGCGGAACGCGCTCCAGATCGGCGCTCCCGAAGACCGTTACGCCTTCGATGCCTTCCAGTCGCGAGACGAGCTGGCGCGTGAGAACGCGCTCTTCGCTGGCCACCTTGTCCATGCCGACCCGCATCAAGAGCTCCGCGATGAGGCCGATGGCGATCGAGCCGGGGATATTGGGCGTCCCTGCTTCTTCCCGCGCGGTCACCTTGTCCGTGATCTCGAACTCGTCCAGCGTCACGTATTCGACCATGCCGCCGCCCACGTCCGTTACGCATCTGCGTTCGGAGAGCGTCTTGAGATTGCCGATCAGGGCGCCGCGGCTGCCCGGCGCGTACAGCTTGTGTCCAGACAGGACCAGGTAGTCGAGCGTCTCCGCAGGGTCCGGACGGTGCATCTGCACGGGGGCGTGGGGCACCCATTGCGCGCCGTCCACGAGCAGCTCGGCGCCCACTGCGTGCGTCAGTCGGGCGATGCGGTGCACCGGATTGATGATTCCGGTGACGTTCGAGACGGCCGTGACCGTGACCAGGCGTACGCGATCGCCCTCTTCGCGAAGGATACGCTCGAGGTCGGACAGGTCGAGCGCGCCGGTCTCCGGGTCGATGCGTACGGCGCGGATGTTGTGGTGCCCGACGGCTTCCATCCACGGCAGGAGATTGGAGTGGTGCTCCATCTGCGTGGTGACCACCAGCGGTCGTGCGGTCAGCTCGTCCAGCATCGCGCCCACGGAAGCTCCGAGGTGGTTCTTGAACGCCTGCACGAACTCGGGTGGGGCACCTTCCGGGAAGCGCTTCACCACGGCGCGGAGCTCCGACGGGAACAGGGCGCGCGCCAGGAAGTTCGCCGCGCCGGTTGCACCGTTCGAGGCAAAGATGACAACGTCGCGCTCGGGTTGGTAGCCGACCAGTCTGCCCACCGCGTCGCGGCTGTCCTCGATGGCGCGGGTCGTGTCGCGCCCCGCCCGGTGCGCTTCGGTGTGGCTGTTTGCCGACGCTGCCTCGAGGTAGCGTTCCAGCCCCTGCCACACCGGGCGCGGCATCAGCGCGGTGGCCGTGGTGTCGAGGTAGACGCGGCGCCGGGATTCCTGCGCGCCTGCGTCGTTGAAGACCGGATCGACCCGATCCAGGCCGATGAAATCGCGGGATAATTGCTCGAGGAGCGTCATGTTGGGGCTCTATGGAGTTATCGGGATGCCGGGAGCGTAGGAGCCCGGAGGCTCACGTTCAAGTACGGGCAGCCGGGTTCGCGCGCGGGCGCACTCCTTGCGCCTGGCGCGTGCATAATCCCGCGTGCAGTGCTGCGCGGATGTCGTAGCTTTGCTTCCGGAGGTCCCTCTTGGCGCGCGGCCCCGACGAGGTGTTGAAAGAGCTTTTCGAAAGCGAGCGACGGTTCAGCCTCGCTTTCGCCTACGAACGCGACGCGATCAGCGTGTTCGACGTGGCGGCGCAGCGCTTTATCGACGTGAATGAAGCCTGGGTCGAGCTGTACGGCTACTCGCGGGAAGAAGCGCTCTCGATGACGCCCGCCGACGTGAGCGACGAGCAGGAAGCGACCCGCGCCTCCATCGAAGAGCGTGCAGCGGGCAAGGCAATCAGCCGCGTCGACCTGCGCTGGCACAGGAAGAAGGACGGGACGCGCTTCCCGGTCGAGCTGAGCTGCGGGCAGGTCGAGCTGGGGGGACGCGCGGCGGTGTACGCGGTGATGCGCGACATCACCGAACGCGTGCAGGCGGACGAAGCGCTGAGACGTTCCGAGGCGAGCTCCCGGGCGCTGATCGAGGGCATCCCGTACGGGGTATTCGTGCATCGCTTCGGCAAGATCGTCTACATCAATCCGGCCGGTCTGGATCTCGTCGGATACCGCGAGCACCCCGACGAGATCCTGGGCATGGAGGCTCTGGACTTCGTTCATCCGGACGAGCGCGCAGTGGTGCAGCAGCGCATCGCCCAGTACATGAAGCAGGGCAAGACGGCGCCCGTGCTGGAGGAGCGTTTCCGCAGGCGCGACGGCAGCTACTTCATGGTGGAGGTCACCGGCATTCCCGTCATGTTCGATGGCGAGCCGGCTGCACTGGCCCTGGTGCGGGACATCTCCGTCAAGAAGCGCATGGAGGCCCAGCTCATCGTCTCCGATCGTCTGGCGTCGCTCGGTCGACTGGCGGCTTCGGTGGGCCACGAGATCAACAATCCGCTCGCCTACGTGCTGGGCAACGTGCAGATGCTGGAGCAGGATCTGTCGCGCCTCGGTTCCAGCGGCCGCGTGGACGCCGAGACCCTGGAACAGCTCCTGGACCGGCTTTCCGCTGTCGAGCAGGGGGCCGAGCGCGTGCGCGACATCGTGCGCGATCTCAAGACACTTGCGCCGAGCAACGACGAGCCGCGCGGCGCCGTCGACCTGCACGGCGTGCTCGACGTGTGCGCGGACATGGCGGAGCACGAGATCCGGCACCGCGCGCGCCTGGTCAAGGACTACGGCGAAGCGGCCATGGTCGAGGCCAGCGAGGGACGGCTAGGGCAGATCTTCCTGAACCTGCTCGTCAACGCCGCGCAGGCCATCCCCGAGGGCAACGTGCTCGACAACGACGTGCGGCTCGCGACCCGCCGGCTTGGTGCCGACCACGTCCTCGTCGAGATTAGCGATTCCGGGAGCGGCATTCCCGAGGAAGTGCTGGGCCGCATCTTCGAGCCGTTCTTCTCCACCAAGGCTCCGGGCGCTGGGACGGGGCTCGGGCTTTCAATCTGCCATCATCTGGTCACCTCCGTCGGGGGGAGCATCGAGGTCCGACGGCGTGCCCCGCGGGGAACGACATTCCGCGTGACGTTGCCGCTGTCCCGGAGCGCGGTGGTCCAATCCCGGGAACCGGTCGAGGCGTCGCGCCCCGTGGTCGGCCGGCGCGTGCTGGTGATCGACGACGAAGAGCGTTTCGCGGCGATGCTCGTGTCCTTCCTCGGAGGCTACGACGTAAGCGTCGCCCACAGCGGGCGGCAGGCCATCGAGCGGTTCGAGCAGGGGGAACAGTTCGACGTTGTCCTGTGCGACCTCATGATGGGCGACATGACCGGCATGGACGTGTACGACTACCTGACCCGGAGCGGCAGCGGCGCCGAGCACCGCATGATCCTGATGACGGGCGGCGCGTTCACGCCGCGTGCGCAGGAGTTCCTCGATGCCGTGGACAACCCGCGCCTCGACAAGCCCTTCCGGGTCAGCGAGGTCGCGCGCGCGATCCACGAGTTGCTTTCGCAAGCGGCGGAGTGAACGGATGCGCGCGGCTCGCAAGGCGAGCCGGGGGCTGGCGCCTCTGGTGGCCACCTCCGTGCTAGTGACCAGCGCGGCTGCGTTCGGCGGAAACGCGAAGGACGCGTCCCTCGCGGCAGGCGGCGAGCTGCCCCCATGCCCTGCGGGCGATCACCGGGAGGGCACGACCTGCGTGAGCTCGCCGCTGTTCGGTGACGGCTACGACACCAACATCTACAGCCTGTTCGGCCTGCGCGGCAGTCTCACACGAGGGGCGGCGCACGACACGGCGGTGGGCGTGTCGCTGACCAGCGAGGGCGTCAGTTACGGCTCCGGCTCGCTGGTGACGCTCCGGCTGGCGCACCTGGCATTCCTCGGCGCCGGCGCGGACGGCGTGGAGGGCGGGCTCGGGCTCGACTACGCGATGGGGCTCCGCGCACGCTTCGGGCCGCACCACGGACCCTTCGCTCGGCTGGGGCTCCGCGCACACCTGCTCGGCAACCAGAAGCTCTACAGCTCGCGGATCGAGCTGCCGCAGTTGCAGCTCGGCTACCAGCTGCTCGACCAGCGGATGCTGCTCGAGCTCGGCGGCCGCGGCGGGTTCGTCCTGATCGGTCGCCAGAACGCCCTGGGCGGCCGGCGACCGCTCGGCGACGCGTTCGATTTCGGCGGCTACTCCGCGCTCCGCTTCGAGAGCCTGCATCTGGAGGCCGGCTGGACCCGCACCGAGGCACGGAGTTCGGCGCCGGGTACCCCTGTCGACGAGCTGTCCGGATTGCTCTGCGGCATTGCGCCCCCGTTCGGCGTGTGCCTCGACGCGCGCTACTACCGCGGCGACGTGCGCGTCGGCCAGGACGCCCGTCTCGCAGAGAGCACCTACGTGGGCCTGGCGATCGGCGCGGGCGTCCAGGCGACACCGTAGCGCGGGCGGCCGGGCGTGTTCTCCGCTACGCTCCGGCCGATGCAGCCCGACGTGGAAGACCGTGCACCGTGGGGCAGGTGCTGACATGCCCGCCGATCTCGCAGCCGACACAGCCGTCCGCGCTCTGGATGCGTCGCCGGGCTGGTACGTCGCCGATCTACCCGCGAGCTGGAACTACCGCACGCCATCGGGCGGCGTGCTGATGACGCTCGCGCTCAGGGCCATGCAGGCCGAGCTGGCCGATCCGGCGCTTCGCATCTGCTCGGCGACGACGCTGTTCTGCTCGCCGGTGCCGGCTGGGCCCGTCGAGATCCAGGTCGCAGTGCTGCGACACGGCGGTGCCGCCGCGCAGTTGCGCGCAGCACTCAGTTCCACGCTCGCGCCCGGGCCCGGCCTCGAGGTGAGCGCGACCTTCGCGCGGCGTCGCGAAGGCTTCGACTTCATCGACGCCGCGCCGCCCGAGGTGCCGCGCCCCGACCAGGCGCAGGAGCTGAGCGAAACGGTACCCTTCGCCAAGGTGCGCCCGCCGTTCTTCGAGAACCTCGACAGTCGGCTCGCGCTGGGCGACGACTGGTGGCAGGGGCCGTGGCAGGGGGGCGAGGCGCGCTATGCCCGCTGGCTCCGCTACCGCGTGCCGCAGCGGCTCGACAGTGGCCTGCTCGATCCGCTGGCGCTGTGCCCGGTGGCCGACACCATGCCGCCGGCGGTCGTGCAGAAGCTCGGGAGCGGGTTCAAGCCGTTCGTCGCGCCGAGCCTGGACCTGACTGTGCACTTCCTCGACGACACTCCGCGCGAGTGGCTGCTCGTCAGTGCCTACTGCCGCCGCGCCCTCGGCGGCATTGCCAGTGCGGACGTGGAGATCTGGGACGACGAAGAGCGCCTGCTCGCATTCGGCACGCAGGTGATGATCTTCCGGCGACCCCCGGCGGGGCTTCTCGACGGAAAGCCCGGGTAGCGCGCGAGCGGTCGGGGTGCGAGGGCGGGTGTCAGCCCCGCGTCTGGCTGCCGCTCGAAAAGCGCAGGCCGCGGATGCGCACGGCGGGGGCTGCGACCGAGCCGGTGCTCGACCACCAGTTGGGCAACAGCTGGCGCAGGCGCGTCACGCCGTCGGCGCGTTCGAACGCTTCTAGCAGGCTGTCGGTAAAGCGCAGGTTGCCCACCGCGCGGGTCGGCTGGCCTTTTTCCACCAGAAACGTGCCGTCGCGCGTCAGACCGGTCATCACGGCGCGGCGCGGCTCGAGCATGCCGTTGACGTAGTGCAGCCGGCGCACGTGAAGTCCGCGGTCGAGGTCCGTAATCAGCTCGTCCACGCTGGCCGCGTCGCCGCCGTCCATGACCAGCGCGCTCGGCGCAGGGCCGCCTTCGCCGAAGCTCGACGGGACCGAAGCGCTGCCGGTGGAGTGCGTGCCGAGGCGCGCCGCCCAGCTCCGGTCGTACAGCACGCCGCGGGCAACGCCGCGCTCCACCAGCGGCACGCGCCGCCGCGCCATGCCCTCGCGATCGAATGGGACCGCGAAGGACAGCTCCCCCAGTGGGTCCTCCGTGATGCTGAACGCAGTTCCGGAGATGTGCTCGCCGATTCGACCGGAGAGCGCGCTGGCGCCCTGGTCGTACTCGCGCGCGCCCAGCGCGATCATTCCGAACCACTCGATGAGCTCCGCCACGGCGGGCGGCTCCAGTACCACGTCGTAGCTGCCAGCGGGCAGGGCGATGGGGTTGCGCGAGCGCTCCGCGTCGCGGATCGCCCGCTCGGTCTCGGCAGCGAGGTCCAGCGCGCCGACATCGGCGTGTGCTGCGAGGCCGTGACCCGCCGCGCCGCCGCTGCCGGCGCTTTCCAGTGCCCAGATCTTGAACAACGCAGTGGTGCCGGCGTGCGCGCGCCGGAGCCCGCCGGTGGTGGCGACCGCGTGGACGCTCGACGTGGCGTCGAGCACACCGGTCGCGACGAGCCCAGCGGCGGCCACGCGATCGAGCACCGGGCGCAGCAACTCCACCCGCTGTTCGGGCGTCGAAGCCGCCGTCGCCACTACGAAGCGCTGCACCGCGGGCGGAGCCGGCTCGGAGGCGTCGGCGAAACCGGGAAAGCTCTCGTCCTCGGGGACTTCAGGAGCGATGCGCGCAGCGTTCTGGATGGCCTCGACCAGCCCCCGCTCGTCGAGCCGCGTCGTGGACGCCTCGGCGACGCGCCTGCCGCGTGCAACGCGGACTACCGCGTGCGGCTCCTCGATCAGCATGTGCTGGCCCAGCTCGCCCAGCGCGAAGCGCGCGAACCCGCGGCGCGACCAGCTCGCGTAGGCTTCCGCTTCCGCCTCGCCCGCGCGGGCCAGCGCGCCTGAAAGCAGGGCCGAGAGCTCGCCGGGGGCGATCGCCGCACCGTCCGTTGCCGTCACGAGTGCCCGACCTCCACGTTCGAGAAGCGCGCGGGCGGCGCGCCGTGCGCGACCTGCATGGCCTGGATCGGATCGCCCTTGCCGCACGTCGACAGCCCCCAGATGCGTGCTTCTTCCGGCCCGGTGACCGCGTTGCAGCTACCCCAGAACTCCGGCGTCGCGCCGGTGTAGCGCGCGTCGCGCAGCATGCGGACGCGTTTGCCGTGCTTGATCTCCCAGGCGAGCTCGCAGGAAAATTGGAAGTTCAGTCTGAGGTCGTCGATGCTCCAGCTCTTGTTCGTATCGAACAGCACGCCTTCAGCGGTGTCGGCGACCAGATCCTCCAGCGAGCCCGCACGTGGCTCGAGCGAGACGTTGACCATGCGAATCATCGGTACGCGGTTGTAGCCGTCGGCGCGCACCGTCGCGGTGGACTCGCGCCCGAGCGCCGCGGCGGTCTCACGCGACGACAGGTAGTCGGTGAAGATGCCGTCCTCTATCAGTGCGACCTTGCGGGCGGGCGTGCCCTCGTCGTCCCAGCCGAAGGTGCCGAGCCCGCGCGGCGCGATCGAGTCGGCCGTCAAGGTGACGATGGGCGAGCCATAGCGCAGCGTGCCGAGTTGTTCTGGCTGCAGGAACGAACCCCCGGCGAGGGAGATCTCGTGGCCGAGTGCGCGGTCGAGCTCGGTGGGATGCCCGCACGACTCGTGGATCTGCAGGGCCAGCTGGCTGGACGCGAGGATCACGTCGCGGCGTCCCGGCGGACACGGCTCCGCCGACAGGAGGTCGATCGCTTCCTGACGGATGCGCGGCGCTTCTGCCAGCAGCCGGGCCTCCGCGATGACCTCGTAGCCGGCCTGGAGCTGCTCCGTACCAGGCGTGCCCGGATACGATCGTCGTTGCATCGATCCGTCGTCGCCGACGGCTACGGCGAGCATGCCCGCGCCGCCGTAGACGAAGTGCTGCTCGAGATCGCTGCCTTCGCTGCTCATCAGGAGCTTGTCGATGCGAGTCCAGCTCATCCACGCTTCAGCGCTCTTGATGGGCGCGCCGCCCTGGCGCAGAGCCGCCTCGGGCCCGGCGAGAGCGCCGAGCTTCTGCTCCAGCGGAATGCCGAAGGGATCGATCTCGAGCGGGGTCTCGTAGCGACCGACCTGGGCATCACGCGGCGGAAAGACGACGGGAGGGCGACCGAGCGCGGAGCTGGCCCGCGCGATCGCCAGGGCCTGGTCCACAGCAGCGACGACCGCCGCTTCGCTTTCGAGCGGCGTACACGAGAAGCCCCAGGTGCCGCGCGCAATCAGCCGCACGGCGAACCCGCTCTTATGGCTTCGACCCACGCCGTCGGGCACGCCGTCGCGCACACGCAACCGCTCGACCTCCTCGCCCGCGAAGCGCACCTCCGCGTAGTTCACATCCGCCTGGCGCGTGGCGTGCGCGAGCCCCGCCTGGCAGACCGTGCGGATTGTCGAAGGCAGCGGCATGGCCCGCGGGAGCATAGACGAGCCAAGGGCGCGTGTGTCGGGATCGGGACGATTTCCGCCGCCGCAGCGCGTCACGACGGCACTGGACCAGGGCCATTCACGGATTGCAGACGGGCTCCGTGACGCCGAAGTACGGTTCCTTGTCGAAGTCCGTCCACTTCTCGTCGAGCTTCCAGATGCTGTTGTCGTCCTCGTACAGGACGACGTTGTCGTTGTCCTTGCTGGCGTAGGCGCCCCAGTGCCACTGGCAGATGTCGTTGTCCGACCGCGTGAACGTCGACTCGTTCACCTTCTTCCCGTCCTGCCACACCACCATCACGCCGTCGTAGTAGTTGATGTAGATGGTCGTGCGGACCCACTTCCCCATGGGGAAGGCCGGCGCGTTCGGCGCCCAGGTCACCGTCCCGCCGGTGTTCTCGATGTGTGCCGGGGTGAGGCGATTGGTCGTATCCTCCAGCCCGAGCGTGATCACGGTGTCGTTCCAGCCGCAGTCGTTGTTCACGGTCCAGAAGCTGAACCATTTGCCGTTCTGGAAGGCATAGGGCGCCTCCAGCCAGCTCCAGTAGGTGTTGACCACTCCGTCCGGCGCCTGGATCCCGATGCCCTTGTTGGTGTAGGCCTGCACCACGCTGTCGTGGTCGAACTGCAGGCCGCCGTAGCCGCGGTGCGACTGGGTGTCGACGCAGGTGATCACGCTCTTGTGCGAGTGCGAGGGGCTCTTTGCGTGATCGGTGGAGAAGCCATTGTCGTGGCAGAAGCCGTTGTTCCAGTCCTTGCCGTAGGTCTGGCTGGTCCAGCGCTGGTAGTCGCCCGTCTCGAAATCCTCGAACCAGAGCCGCGTGGCGTGGAAGCACGCACCACCGCCTGCCGTGCCGCCCGCTCCTGCCAGAGCGCCCGCGCCTGCCGTGCCTGCGGCGCCGCCTGTTGTGCTGCCCGCCGTGCCCCCAGCGCCGCTGCCCGCCGTGCCGCCCGCGCCGCCGCTGTTCGACCCCGCCGAACCGGCACTACCTCCCGTGCCCGACGGACCCGAACCGCTGTCTCCACACGAGAGGAGGAAGAATGCCGCCACGATCGTCGTCCACGTCTTCCACCCGCCCATAGCTCACCTCGCCGCGAACAGCGTATCACGCGTCATCGGACAGAGGACGCGCGAGCAGGCGCCACGGGCAGGCGCGTCGCCATTTTCCGTCACGCTTGTCTGGCAACCAGCGCCGGCGGGCGGCATCATCGCGGGCGCGATGGAGCAGCCTGCCCAGGTGAGACTCGAGACGCCGCGTCTGGTGGTCGTCATGCCTCGTCCCGACGACGCGGAGCTCATGCGCCGCTACCACTACGAAAACCGCGAGCATCTTCGCCCCTGGGAGCCGTCGCGCCCGCCGGGGTTCTTCACGCCGGAGTTCTGGCAGTGGAGGCTGGAGCAGAACCTCGACGAGTTCTCGCGGGACCAATCGCTCCGGCTGGTGCTCCTGCCGCGCGAGGGAGAGCCGACGAGCATCTTCGGGCAGATCGAACTTCAGCCGCTTCAACCGCGGTCCGTCGCAGTCGTGCCTGCTCGGTTACAGTCTCGATCAGGGCTGCCAGGGCAAGGGCTACATGACCGAGGCGCTCGGCGCGGCGATCGACTTCGTGTTCGACCGGCTCGGCTTCCACCGGGTGGAGGCCAACTACATGCCGACCAACGAACGTTCGGGACGGTTGCTCCGACGACTCGGTTTCGTGGTCGAGGGCTACGCGCGCGACTACCTGTTCATCAACGGGGCCTGGCGCGATCATGTGCTGACCGCGCGCACGAACCCCGATGCACCCCGCCCGGGGGTACTCGCCAACCAGGCTCCGCCGCCCGGCTAGCTTCCCGGGCCTAGTGACGGCGCCGGCGCACCCATGCGAGGCCGAGCCCGGCCAGTGCCAGCAGGCCGAAGGGTGCGCCCGGATTGCGCGAGCCGGCCGTGCGGCAGCCGCAGCCGCCCGAATCGTTCGCGGGTGCGGCGCCCTGCTTCGCGCCACCCGCGCCCGCGGCTCCGCCGGCGCCGCCCGTGCCGGCTCCGCCCGCGCCGCCGGCTCCGCCCGCGCCGCCCGCCGCCTGCACCGAGACCGTGAGCTGCTTGTAGCGCCCGTCCTGGTCTCCCTTGTTGACGAGCATGACGTAGGCGTCGGTGGCGTTCGCGGGCACGCTGAAGTCCACGCTCGCTGCCCCGCTCTTCGGCGCCACGGGGGCGCCGGTGGCGTTCTTGGCCTGGCCGGTACTCGAGTTGAAATCGAGCGGCGTTGCATCCCCGAAGCGCGCGAGCACAGCCGGCGTGTAGGGCGTGCCCTGCGCTCCGAAGGGGCTGCCCGATCCACCGCCGGCGTTCACGTCGGCCCAGCCCACGGTGAGCTTGGTTGCGCCGGCGGGCAGCGCCACGTGCACCTGGAACAGCCCCGGCGCGTATGCCGCGCTCTGCATCAGGCCGACCGTGGTCCTGCCGGGCGCACTGAACGAGTTCAAGAGCTGGGGGTCCGGTCCATTGATGGGCTTGTCCGCCCATTCGAAGACGCGGTTGCACATCGGCGTCACGCCGCGCGAGCTCATTTCCTTGTCGAACGCGGTCGCCACGGTCTGGCCCAGCGGCGACGCCTTGATCGAATCGCTGAACAGCTTGGCCAGGTCGCCGTAGCCCAGATCGCCCGACGGCGCGCTCATCAGCGCAGCCAGGATGGCCTTGTCGTACTCGGTCTGATCGGAGGTCGAAAGCGTCTTGCGCACCGCCCACAGGCCGCCCGAGAAGAACGTGGAATCCGCATGCACCTCGCCCGACAGACCGTCGGGGCACACGTCCTGGTTGTCCAGGTTGCGGATCGCTCCGCTCGCGGTGAGGCCCTTGCTCGCGTACTCGCCGACCTGGCCGTCGCCCGTGATGGCGCTCGAGAAGTAGTCGGCCAGCCCCTCGTTCATCGCGCCGGGCGAATCCACCGCGCCCTGCTTGTCGAGGTGCCAGGTGCCGACCAGCTTGATGGTGCGGTCGATCATCGCGTGGGAAAACTCGTGGTAGACGACGTCGCCGTCGTACGAGAAATCGACGAGGGTTCCCTGCCCGAACCACATCGCACCGCTCTGGATGTTGAACACCGCGGAAAACAGCGGGTCCTGCGGCGAGAAGAATGCGTTGTCGAACGGCACCAGCGGCAGGCTCGTGTCGGCCGCCTTGGTCAGGTCGCCCTGCTGGATCCCGTCCGGCAGCCGCAGGTTCACGATCGCGGGGAGCTCTGCCGGCTGGAGCTCGGGCATGCCGAGTGCCTGCAGGAAGTCGTACGCCTTGCTCACATGGTAGAACATGCTCACCTCGGCGTAGCTGTCTTCCGGAGCGGTGTCGCTGCCCTTGGTGTACGAGGTGAAGTCGCCGTTCGAGTCCGCCTGGGCGTGCTGCTCGAGCTCGCAGCTGTGGACGGTGATGCCGTAGAACGTCTTGGTCGTCTGCTTGTCGATGCAGTTCATCACGTTGACGTGCCCGTCCGTCAGGTTGGTCGAGTTCTGCGCGAGGTCGGACAGCTGCACCGTGACCGGCGTCGGCGTCTTGACCGGATTGAACTCGTTCACGGTCGCCTGCCGGTCGAACTGCACGGCGTTGTAGCGCTCGATGAGCTCGCCCGTGTTGGCGTCGAGCACGATCACGGGCGCGTACGGGATGCCGTCCTCCACCGGCGCGAAGAACGTCCACACCAGTCGCGCCGAGTCAGCGTACGGCAGCCATGCCAGCCGCGCGTGCTTCTGCGGCATCGCGATGCCGGCCAGCTTCGACGCCTTGGCGAGCGCCAGGTCCACCACGAGCCCGGGGGTCGCGCTCGCCGGCAGATTGGACTCGACCCGCGCCGTAGCCAGGCTGGTGGGCTGCCCTTGCGCGTCGAACAGCACGGCCGCGCCGCGATCCAGCACTGGCAGACCCAGGTGCTGCTGCGCGAACCTGACGACCTTGCGTCCACCGCCCGCGTCGAACGTACCCGCCGGCAGCAGATCCGCATTGGCCAGCACCGGAGCGCGCGCAATCAGTGTGGCGCGGGCGCGCGCTTCCATGCTGCCCGTCGCGAGCGGCGCGTTCACGGACGGCAGCACGAGCGGGGTCGACGGCGCGGCCATGGCGCCGGCGGAGGCGGTCATGACAAGGAGAGCCGAAAGCGGAGCTGACAGGATGGATTTGCGCACGATGCCTCCAGGAAGCGGGGGCTGGCATCGTGCCTGCTGGGCGTGAGAGCAGCAAGCGCTGGAAAATTGCGCTCTCGGCGATCTCCGGCTTCTGGGCTAGCCCGCCCAGCGTTCGAGGTGACGAGCTGTTCGAGGAACGCCTCGGTTCCCTGGTGCATGCCCCGCCAGTCACGCTGCCCGCGACTCTGCTCGGCGAGCATCGACGCATCCCATCCGTCGTGGCAAGCGAGCTCGGCGAACGCGCGATGCGCCGCGCGGTCATCCAGTACAGGACGAAGGCGCCGTCCGGGCGGAGCGGCGCGCGGTTTCCGGCCGTCCGGCGCAGCTCCGGTACCGAGCTCGATCGCGCATCGTCCATCTGCCCGATACCTGGGGACCGCTCCCGGCCGTGGCAACGCCCCCCGGCATGCGCTGACGACCATCCGCGCGCGCCAGGCCGGTTTGTCCTAGGCTTCGCGCGTGCGACAAGCGTCCAGCTGGTGTGCCCCGATGGTGTTGTCCCTGCTCGCGCTTGGCGCGTGCGGCGGCGCGCCTCCCCGCGCGCACGCGCCCGTCGCTGCGAAGAAGCCCGCCCCGACCGCGCCGAAGCCGGCCACGCAGCGTGATCGTCTGCTCGCGGTCCTGCACACGGTCAAGCCCGCGGGGCCGGTGCTCGGCGCGCTCGATGCCCAGGCGCGCGCCGATCTGGACGCGCTGGTGAAGCAGGTGACTCCCGCACAGCGGAGCCAGATCGCCCAGAGCGGCAGTCCGTTCGCCGCCGAGCGACCGCTCCTGTTCCTGGCGCTGGGCGGCGACTCGCCCGACGCCTACTTCGCCCTGGCGACGCGGGGGCGAGGGGCGGACGAGCTGGTCGGCATGCGCCGCCGCAACGGCAAGAGCAACGTGGACGATCTCGTGCACGTCGCGGCCGAGGTCAGCCGGCGGGCGGCGGCAGAGTGGCTGCGCGCCCGCAGCGTGGAGGTCGGGAGCCGCCACGGGCTGACGCCCGCGCTGTGCGACCAGATCGATGCGGTCGCGGTCACGCTGGATCGCCTGGACGTGCGACGCCGCGCACGCGAGATGGCCGCAGCGCTCGACCCGGGCGCGGCGCGCGCGCTGCGTGTGGCGCGCGCAGCGGCGTGGCAGCTGGATGTTCCCGCGGCCCGCGCGGCTCTCGACAGAGCACGTTTACACGGCGCGGGCGGCGATGCCGCCAAGCCCGTCCAGAAGCTCGTCGACGAAGCCGCGCTGGCGGTGAAGACCAAGCACGAAAAGCTCGACGTCGACACCAGCGTAAAGGCAGCACGCGCGCTGCTCGATCTGCACCACGCCGAACAGGTCGACGCGCTCCTTGCCCCGCATCGCGCCCAGGCTGGCTCGCACCTGGCGCTGGCATCGGTGCTGGCGCTTGCGGCGACCGGCAACGGCATGTGCCAGGGCGTTCCGGACGGGGCCGGCAATGCCCTCATCTGCGCGACCGCGTGGCACCAGAGCAAGGACATCGCGAAGGTCATCGGGCTGCTGGAAAGCGCGTGGAAGTCGGGTAACGGGCGTGACGACGCTGCGATCCAGACCTGGCTCGGCATGGGGTACGTGCTGCCCTGGGTCTACCAGACCATCCGCGACTCGACGTCCGGTGCGGCCGACGCAAAGCAACACTTCCAGAGCCGCCTCTCGGCGACCGAACGCGCGGTGAAGGAGGCGGCCGCCGCGTCGCACACCTTCGACGGTCTGGTCCTGTTCGTCGACGCGAGCGCGGCGGGGCTCACGGCATCCCAGCGGCACAAGGCTGGCGAGCGGGTGCACCTCCAGCCAGCCGTGCAGAAGGACCTCGCAGAGCACGCGCTCGCGCTGGGCAAGCGTTCGCCCAAGGAGCTCTTCACGCAGGCGGCCGTGCTGGCGGTGGCGGGCATGTTGAGCCAGGAGCAGGACATCGGTCCGCTGCTCGGCGCTTCTGCCCGATCCGGTGGCGCCCCGGTACCGTCACGTGCGGGCCGTGCTCGAGGCCTGGAACGCCGCAGTCCACGGGTCCGCCGCGGCGGACAAGGGCCGGAGCCTACTGGCCGGCTTGATTCCCGGCACCGAGCCGCACTCGCTGGATCGTGCGAAGACGGTGCTGCTGATGGCGGAGCTCGACGTGGAGCTGACCCACGCGCCGCGCGCGTACAACGTGCTAGCGCAGGTCGCCGGGCAGCTCACCTCCGACCAGGTCCCGCCAGCGCTCAGGCTGCAGGCCGGGATCGATCGGGCCGGTGCGCTGTCACGGGTGAGCAGGACCGCGGACGCGGAGAAGCTGCTCGAGAAACTGATCGCGTCCGGCGTCCCGAAGGGCTCCGGGGACGACCACTCCCTCGGGCTCCTGGCCAAGGCGTATCTGCTGGTGCTGCGCGCCCGCAACACGAAGGGAGACGAGCGCCGTCAGTACGTCGACAAGCTGTCGCACGTTCTCGACGGCTCGGCCGACAGCTCGTCGCGCATCGGGCTCTGGTGCGACATGTGGCAGCACGAGCTCGCCTACCAGATGAAGAAGGATCAGTGCGGTGGACTGAAGGTCTGTCTGGCCAGAGCGGCCAAGCAGCGCCGCGTCCCGCCGACGGCGATCGAAGCCAGGATCGGTCCCCAGGCGGCCGCCATCCTGCGCTCGGGGACGCTCTCCATGGGGACGCTCAACATCCAGTTCAACTTCAGCCGCGAGGCGGGGCTCGCTCCGCAGGTGCAGTTCGAGCCGCGGCTTCTCGCTGCGGAGCTGCCGCCGGCGCCCTGAGACATCCTGACATACTCCTGACATTCCGGGCTCGAGGGGGCCGGCGCCGTGTGCTGACGGGGCTTGGACAAGCCTGCTATGAACGATCCATGAGATGGGCTTTCCTGCGTTTCGTGCTCCCGGTCGCAGCGCTAGCGCTGGGGCTCGCCTGCTCCTCGGGGCAGAACGGCGTGGCCAGCAACAACCACCACGGCAGCGGCGGAACCGGAGCCGGTGGGGCAGCGGGCGCAGGTGGGGCCACGGGCTGCGAGGGCGGTCCCCAGGCGATGTGCGGCGGAACGTGCGTTGATCTGACAAGCGACCCGGCCAACTGCGGGACCTGCGGCAACGCCTGCGGTTCCGGGTCGAGCTGCTGCGATTCGGCGTGCGTCGAGGCCTCGTCCTGCTCATTCGCGGTGACCAGCCTGGATCCACCCGACGGCTGGCAGAACGGTGGCGACTGGGTGCTGCTGCACGGCAATGGCTTTGCCGACGGCATCAAGGTCTTCATCGGCGCCGGACGGGCTCCGGTGCTGGTGCTCGATCCGCACACCGCCCGCATCCAGACTCCGCCTGGGCCGAAGGGCGATAGCGATCTGCGCATCGAGCTCGGTGGCAGCACCGCGACGCTCAAGAATGGCTTCCACTACTCCAGCGGCGGGCTGAAGCAGCCGTGGCAACAGAAGCCGATGCAGAAGGTGCGGGGGGAGGATCCGGCCGTCGCCGTGCTGCAGGACGGCCGCGTGCTGATCGCCGGCGGCACGACCGTGCCGGACTCGACCGCCGACGCGCTCGACACGGCCGAGATCTTCGATCGCCAGACCGAGGTCGTGACGCCGGCGAAGGGCACGATGAGCACGCCGCGCTGGCAGGACACCGCCGTCACGCTGCTCGACGGCCGCGTGCTCGTCGTCGGCGGCGCGTGCCACTCCGACATGACCCAGTGCAACGGCGATGCGACGACAGCCGACCTGTTCGATCCGAAGACGGACACGTTCACGCCTACCGCGAGCAAGCTGAACGTGGCGCGCGCCTATCCCCGTGCTGTTTTGCTGCCGGACGGCCGCGTCTTCATCGCGAGCGCGAACGACCCGAGCGTGGAGATCTACGACCCGAAGACCGACAGCTTCACCAAGATCGACCACGCGCAGGCGCATGTGTTCGGCTTCCTGGTGCGCCTGAAGGATGGTCGCGTGCTGATCGGCGGTGGCAACGGCAGCGAGACACACGCGGAGCTCTTCGACCCGGACACGGACACGTTCAGCGACACCGGCTCGCTCCAGCAGGGGCGCGCCATGCTGACGGCCCACACGCTGCCCGACGGCCGCGTGATCGTGATCGGCGGTTCCAGCGTGTCGGCGGGCGCCATCGATACGCCGCTCGCGTCGATGGAAGCCTACGACCCGACGACCGGCACGTTCAGCACGCTGCCCTACGCGCTCGGCACGCCGCGCACCTGGCACGCCAGCGCGCTGGTGCGCGATGGGACGATCATCGTGGCGGGCGGCTACACGGTCAAAGGCCAGTGCGATTCTCTCTCCGACACGGTGGATCAGGTGGACCCCGTCGCCGGCACGGTCACGCCGTTCGCCACGCTGCCGAACAAGAACACCGAGTGGAACGCCGTCACGCTGCTCGACGGATCCATCATCGGCGTCGGCGGCGGGGCCTGCGGCACGGCCACGGCGCTGCCGGATCTCGACTTTTTGCCCGGCGATCCGACGCCGCAGTAGCCGCGCGCCCACGCGGAGCGGAGGCCGACCGTGTTTATGAAGCCGAGCCTGCCGCCGTACGATCCGCTCGAGTGGGAAAAGAAGCCGTTTGCCGAGCGCGCCCGCATGGTGTGTCGCGCCTGGGCCGTGCAGGGCTACGGCACGCCGATCGCCGTGTACCTGCTGTATGCGTTCAAGGTCGCGCTGTACGTCGGCGGCTGGGTGCTGTTCTGCCGCACCACGCCGGGGATGGGGCGGCTCGCCGACATCGGCAGCTGGTGGCTCCGGCCCGAGGCGTTCGAGAAAGCCGTCGTCTGGAGCATGCTGTTCGAGATCCTGGGTCTTGGCTGCGGCAGCGGGCCGCTCACGGGCCGCTACGTCCCGCCCATCGGCGGCGCGCTGTACTTCCTGCGCCCGGGGACTACCAAGCTGCCCGTGTTCCGCGGCGCGCCGCTCGTCGGCGGCGAGCGGAGGACGTGGCTGGATGTCGCGCTGTATGCGGCGAACGCCGCGTTGGCGGTGGCGGTGCTGGTTTCACCGGAGCCGTCGCGCGCGCTCTTGATCGCGCTCGCCGTCCTCTTGCCGGTGCTCGGCGTGCTGGACAAGACGCTCTTCCTCGCGGCACGCGGCGAGCACTACTGGACCTTGATCCTGATCTTCGCGCTCACGGCGGATTTCATTCCAGGCGCCAAGGGCGTGCAGGCGGCGCTGTGGCTCTGGGCCGGGATCTCGAAGCTGAACCACCATTTCCCCGCGGTGGTCGGTGTGATGACCAGCAACAGCCCCTTCGCGCGTTCCACGTGGCTGAAGAAGCACATGTACCGCCGCTATCCCGACGACCTGTCGCCCTCGCGGCTGGCGACGTGGATGGCGCACATGGGCACCGCCCTCGAGCTCGGCGTGCCGGTGCTGCTGCTCGCCGGGCGCGGCGGCGCGGTCACGCTGGCCGGTGTGATCGCCATGCTGATGCTGCACAGCTTCATCACCAGCAACGTGCCGATGGGGGTACCGATCGAGTGGAACGTGATGGTCGTCTACAGCGGCTTGTTCCTGTTCTGGGGGCACGCCGCGGTGAGCCTTTCGTCGGTGACACTGCCGGTGGCGCTCGTGCTCGTCATCATGTGCTTCGCCGTGCCGCTCCTCGGCAACCTGTTTCCGGCGCGCGTGCCGTTCCTGCTCGCGATGCGCTACTACGCCGGCAACTGGGCCTACAGTGTCTGGCTCTTCCGCGGGCAGAGCCACGAGAAGCTCGAACGGCTGACGAAGAGCTCGCCGTGGATCTACGACCAGCTCGGCCTTCTCTACGATCGGAGCACGTCGGTCGGCGTCGTCGGCAAGGTGATCGCGTTCCGTCTCATGCACCTGCACGGCCGCGCACTGCCGGAGCTGGTCCCGAAGGCGGTGGAACGGCTCGAGGACTACGAGTGGCTCGACGGCGAAATCGTTGCCGGGCTCGTGCTCGGGTGGAATTTCGGCGACGGCCACCTGCACCGCGAGCAGCTGCTCGACGCGGTGCAGCACCAGTGTGGATTCGAGGAGGGCGAGCTCCGCACCATCATGCTGGAGTCGCAGCCGCTGTTCGGCTCCTCGTTGCACTACCGGATCCGTGACGCGTCGAGCGGGCTCATCGACGAGGGCCACGTGCGGGTGGAAGACCTGCGGGCGCGGCAACCCTGGGGCGATTCCGCCGCGGCTGACGCCGAGCGACGTTGACTGCACATGAGCGGCGGCGGCAACGCGGAGACCGCCGGCGGCGCGGGCGCTCCGGGCGCCGCCGGCGAGTCCGGTGCGGACGCCCTGGACCTCAGGTCGCGGCGACGGTTGCCGTCGACGGCTTTGCGGCTGGCGGCACGCTTTCCGCGGCGGCGGGCTCGGGCACCGTGCCGCCGGAGGTGCCGGCGGGATAGCCCTCCAGGCCCATCTCGGGCACGTCGAGGCCGGCCATTTCCGCGTCGCGGTCGACGCGGTTGCCGACCAGCTTGCCGATCACGGTCAGCGCGACCCAGGTCATGGCGCCGACGAACAGCACGTTGACGACGATGCCGATGACCGACGCCGCGAGCTGTCCCGCGTCGCCGTAGAACAGGCCGCGCACGCCGCCGTCGACGCCGTTCAGACCGTTGCCGTAGCTGCCGTTGGCGAACAGGCCGACCGCGAGGATGCCCCAGGCGCCGTTCACGCCGTGCACCGCCACCGCGCCGACGGGGTCGTCGATCTTCATCTTCTGCTCGACGAAGACGGCCGCGATCACGACCAGCACGCCCGCGATGGATCCGATCAGGATCGACGCCGGGGCGCTCACGAAAGCGCAGGGCGCCGTGATCGCCACGAGGCCGGCGAGCATGCCGTTGCACATCATGGTCACGTCCGGCTTGCCGAAGCGCTTCCAGACGTACACCGTCGCGCCGAGTGCGCCGGCGGCGGACGCGAGCATGGTGTTGGTGGCCACGATGGCGATGCGCGTGTCGGTGCCGGCCAGCGTGGAGCCGGCGTTGAAGCCGAACCAGCCGAACGCCAGGATGAACGTGCCGATCGTCACCATCGGGATGTTGTGTCCCGGGATGGGCTTGGCCGAGCCGTCCTTGCCGTACTTGCCGATGCGTGCGCCGATCATCTTCGCGCCCACCAGGGCGGCAACGCCGCCCGTCATGTGCACCACCGAGCTGCCGGCGAAGTCGACGTGCCCGTGACCGAGGTGGAAGTTTGCGCCCAGCTGCGAGAGCCAGCCGCCGCCCCAGACCCAGTTCGCGTACAGCGGGTAGATCAGCGTGGAGATCACCAGGCTGAACAGCACGAACGACATGATCTTCCAGCGCTCGGCCATCGCCCCGGTGGGAATGGTGGCCGTGGTGTCCATGAACACCATCTGGAACAGGAACAGCGCTGCTACCGCGGGCGTGTAGCTCGCTGCGGTGAGGAAGAAGCCCTGTGTGCCGAACAAGCCGAACTGGTGCCCGGCGATGCTGATGGCGAACTCGTGCGAGAGTGTCGCGTCTCCGCCGAAGCTTCCAAGCGCGCCCACGCCGCCCATCTGCAGCGCGAAGCCGACCGACCAGAATCCGATGATCCCGATCGAGTAGACGAGGAAGTTCATGCCCATGGTGTGGGCGACGTTCTTCGCGCGGGTGAGACCGGACTCCACCATGGCGAAGCCGGCCTGCATGAACATGACGAGGAATGCCGCGACCAGAGTCCACACGATGTTGAGTGCGGTCTGCGTGTCGGCGATCTGTTTGGCGAATTCTGCTGCGTTCGGTGCGGTCATAGGGAGCCCGGCTCCTTTTCTGCTTGTTCCTGCAGTGGAGCTTCCCGGAGCCAGGTTTCAGCCAGATTTCGGGCAGGATTCGGCTGGCGGCAGCGCGGCAGATAGCGTCCCTGCCCGGGAGTCAGCCCGCGCGCGTCACCACGACGGGGACGTCCGAATGGCGCAACAGGCGCTGGGCGACGGAGCCGAGCACGCCGGCGCGCCCGCGCGGCGTGCGCCGCCCCACGAGCACGGCGTCGCATTCCTGCCCGGTGATCCGCTCGAGTAGCTCGTTGGCCGCGTCGCCCCGGGTCTGCTGCGCCGATGCCTCGAAGCCCTCCCCTTCCAGTCGCTCGGCGGTTTGCTCCATGCCGTCGCGCAGGGCCGCGCGCGTGCTCTTGAGCGCGTCGGCGATGAAGTCCGGCCAGGGCAGCCCCCGCTCTCCGGGTTCGAACGCGTGGAAGAGCTCGATGTGCGCGCCGGGCGCCGCCAATGCGCGGGCCCAGCTCACCATCTCGTCGTCGACGCCGGCGACCGGTACGGCGACGAGCAGCCGCCGGAACGCGCCGTCGCGGGGCAGGGCGAGGTCCTTGCGCTGGCGGGCGACCAGCACCGGGCACGCAGCGTTTGCTGCAACGTCGGACGTTACGCTGCCGAGCAGGAAATGTGTGGAGGTGCCGACTCCGTGCGGCGCCATGACCACCAGGTCGTCGCCGTGCTCCGCTATGTAACCGGCGATCGCGATGGCAACGTCGTCGCGCGCCAGCGCGGTATCGATGCGTCCGCCGCCGAGCTCCTGCACCACCCCGTCGAGCCGCTGCTGCACGACTCTCGACCGGTCCTCTACATACTTGGCCCAGAACGTCCGCGGCGACGCGCTCCGCCATGCGCTCGCTGAACGCCGGCAGTCGATCGACGTGGAACAGCGTGAGCGATGCCCCGTAGCGCTCCGCAAGGGCGAGGCCGAAGCGCGCGGCGAGCATCGAGTCGCTGGAGAAGTCCACGGGGGCGAGGATGTGTCGTGGCTGCATGCCCGGAGTCGATGCAGGATCCGCGCCCGAGGGAGGCGCCGCTCCGCCGCTCGATCGCGGCAGAAGGCCGCTTCCACCGGCGCAAAAGCTGCGTTTGTTGCGCCTGGCCGGCCGCATGCGACAGTCGGCCCATGTCGCGCAGGCCCGACGAGATGGAAGCGCCCGAGGACGACGACTTCCGCTCGCGCACCGAGGAGCGGCGTGCGAGGAAGACGCGCGAAGAGGCGTTGGCGCGGCTGGCGAGGGAGCTCGTCGAGCTCCGCGATCGGCATCTCGAACAGCTCGGTCTGGTGGAAGAGACGCTGGACGCGATCCGCGAAGCCCGCGCCATCCGGAGTCACATCGCGCGGAACCGTCAGCTGCGCGTCGTCCGCAGTGCGCTGCGCGACGCGGAGTGGCCCGCGATTCGCGTCAGGCTCGACAGCCTGCTCGAGCACGGCGCGCTGCCTGCTGACGCGGGCGCAGAACGAGAATGGGTCGTGCGACTGGTCGGGGGCGGCTCGCACGAGCTCGAGGCGTTCCTAGGCGAACACCCCCACGCCGACCGCCGACATCTGCGCCAGCTGATCCGCAACGCACAGGCCAGTGCGCCCGTGCGCCGCAAGCGCGCCGAGGACAAGCTGGCCGCGGCGCTGCGTTCGCTGATGACGCGCTAGGCCGCCGGGGGCGAGGGATGGGTTGACTCTCGCGTCGAATGCAGTTCCCATCGGCATGGGAACTGCCGCATGGACCAGATCACCGCCCTTTTCGAGCAGCACACGACAATCGCCTACGCGGTGCTCGCGCTGGTCGTCTTCGGGATTTCGTACAGCATCAGGTTCGTCGTGGAGAGCCGCAGGAAGTGACGCCCGGGCGGCGCGGCGCGCAGACGCGCTAGTTGCCGACCGCTCCCACCCAGACGTTGTCCTTGCCGTTGAGCTTCGAGCGCAGCACGAAGCCCTCGCCGTTCAGCTTCGGGTTCACGCCCAGCACCTTGATCGTCAGGTGGAGGATGTCGCCGTTCGTGCCGGATTTCTTGTCCAGCGACAGCTGGAGATCCGGCGACCCGTTGTTGACGACCACGTTGAAGTCCTGCGCCGTCACGTTCCAGGGGCCACTGGTGGGTGCGTCACTGAACAGGTGCACGTCGATCGTCTTGCTGCTGCCGACCGGGATCTTCACGCCCTTGGTGGTCACGGTGTTGCCGAGGCCGTCGTTGATGACGAACGAGTCGGTCAGCACCGGCGCGGCGTTGAAGTAGGGCTCGAAGTTGGCTGCGGGGACGCAGGGGTTCATCCCCGCCTGCGCCGCCTTGTTCGACCAGCTTCGCTGTACGGTGTACGCCAGGCCGGGCAGGACGATGTTTGCGTCGTTGTTGAGCGTGCACAGATCCGTGGCTTCGCCGTCCGTTGCAGCCGTCCAGATCACATGATCATCGTCGGGCTGGAGGTAGGCGGGGTTGCTCTGCACGTACGGATCGGTCGTCGCCTCGATCAGCTCGTGGCTGATCGTGACCGTCACGTCGTCCAGGCCTGTCGGCGACGGGCCTGGGCACGTACACGCGACCGCAAACGGGACCGTCACGCCGTCGACGATGTCCTCGCTGTGGTAGCCGGAGTAGCTGTTGCAGCAGTCGCCGCCGCTGGTGGCAGGGAAGGTGACCACGTAGATCGTGTTCGGGTCCGGCGCGCCCCAGTCCGGATTCGCGCCCGACAGGTGCTGTGCGAACAGGGCCGGAATCACCGTGTCGTCGACCGCGGCGGGCGCCTGGACGCCGAGGTGCACCGGCGGCGACGCGACTAGCGGTCCCACGCCGTATTCCTTGGTGGTGGCGCTCCAGTACGGCGTGGCGCCAATCTGGCTGACCAGCGTGTCGATGTCGGACGCGTTCGCATCGCCCTGGTAGGTGATGGACACGACTTTGGGCTTGGCCAGCACCGGCCCGCCGAGGTCCACGAGCTGTGGTGCCGGGTCGTGGGGTGCCGCGGTGGAGCCGCCGCTGCCTCCTGCACCTCCACCCCCGACGCCGCCTGCGCCTCCGCCGCCTAGACCGCCGCCGCCTCCCAATCCCGCGGCGCCGGCTACTCCCGCGCCTCCGCCTGCCCCTCCAGTACCCGTCCCCTTGGAGCTGGTGGAGCTGCTGCACGCGACCAGCCCGACTGTGGATATGACGAATGCGCTCAAGAGTGAAGTTTTCACTGCGTGGACGCTAGCAGAAGCTCCGTTCCCCTCAAAGCGCAGACGCGCCGCGCGTTGCGCTTGGTAATTCTGTAGGATTGGTCGACGCGACGACGCGTCGCTTTCGAGTCGCGTGCGGGCGTGCCAAGTTCCGGCCCCATGGGTTTTCGTTCCGTTGGCCACGTGTACTCCGACTTCGAGCTCCGCGAGCTCACACTGCTGGGGGAGACGCGCCCCGTGTTCGTGAAGGGCGAAGGACCGGCGGTGGTGGTGATGCACGAAGCGCCGGGGCTGTATCCGGAGGTGGCGGACTTCGGGCGGCGCGTCGTCGACGTGGGCTTTTCGGTGTACATGCCGTCGCTGGTCGGCGCGCCGGGGAGGCCCATCGGGCTCGGCTATGCGCTGTCGACGCTGGCGCGTGCCTGCGTGATGCGCGAGTTCACGGTCTGGGCGACGCGGCAGAACAGCCCGGTGACGGCGTGGCTCCGCGAGCTGGCACGGCTGGCGCACGAGGAGTGCGGCGGCCCTGGCGTCGGTGCCGTCGGCATGTGCCTCACCGGCGGATTCGCGCTGGCGATGATGGCGGACGAGCGCATGTTGGCGCCGGTGTTGAGCCAGCCGTCGCTGCCTTTCGCCTTGCTCCCCGCCCAGAAGCGCGACCTCGGCGTCGACGACGCGACCCTGGCGCGCGTCAAGGAGCGTGCGGCGGATGGGGCGTGCCTGCTCGGCCTGCGCTTCAGCCACGACCGGCTCGTCCCCGCCGAGCGCTTCCAGCGGCTGCGCGACGAGCTCGGCGGCGCGTTCATGGCTGTGGAGATCGACTCGGGTCCCGGCAACCCGCACCGCATCCGGCGCACGGCGCACTCCGTGCTCGTGTACGACCTGGTGGACGAGCCCAGCCACCCGACGCGCGAGGCGCTGGACCGCGTGCTCGCGTTCTTCCGCGAGCGGCTCCGCGCAAAGTGAGCTCAGAACACGCTCTTGTCGAGCACGCGCAGCCGTCCCCACGGGATGCCGTCCGTCGGGCCCCGCGTGAGTCCGTCGCTCGGCGAGTCCTGGGCGCGGATGATGTACGAGAAGCTGCCGTAGAGCTCCGAGCCGACGATGGAGTCGAAACCCGCGGTGGTCTCGTTTTCCATGTAGAAGATGAGTCCGCCCGGGGACGTGCCGTCGAGCATGATCATCCCGTACTGCTGCAGCGCGCGGCAGAAAGTCCTGAGGAAGCGGGTCTCGCTGCTGGTGTCGGCCTTGCCCGGGACGGTGCGCGTGGAACAGTCGAGCGTTGGATCGAGCTCTAGCCGCATGCCCATGTCCATGCGTTCGTTCGCCGGGGCCAGGCTGCCGGTGCAGTTCTTCGGCTGGTCGGTCTTCACGGCCGGGGCGCGGTACGTGCTGCTGCTGTCGCACGAGCTGTACGCAAAGCGGATCGCGTGCTGGATCTTCCCGTCCTTGACCTCGGCTGCCCGGATCAGCCCCGCCAGATACGAGAGTCCCGAGCCCGTCCCGGCGCCGGAAAACGGAACCGAGACGCTCTTCGTTCCGTCCGGGTTCAGGATGGCGCCGTCGTTGTTGTAGTGGAACAGCCCGCCGCCGTTGCCGCTCAGCGTGTGCGCCGTCGCATCCACTGACGCCTGCCACAGCCGGAGCTCGGTGAACTTGCCGTAGTCGGGGTTGTCCGGATCGAGCACGATCATCGGATAGTCCGAGCCCTCGCCGGGCACGGCGTCGGCCGGTACGCGGAACTGGACGGTGCCGGGCAGGTAGTTGGCGTTCACCGTGTACACGGTGTCCGACGGCGACGTCGTGTACACCGTTGGCACCTCGCCGTGGTTGCTGAGGTTCACCTTGTGGGCGGTGAGGTTCGACTCCAGCCGCGAGACGATGGCCGCGCTGCGCGGATCGTCGGCGATGCCCGGCGGGATCGGGACGTTGATCGCGAACGTGGGATCGTAGGGCGGCCTCACCCCGCCGCCTGCCGCGCCGCCGGTGCCGGACGTGCCCGCCGTGCCCGCTGTGCCGGACGCGCCCGCTGTACCGGCCGTGCCCGCTGTGCCGGCCGTGCCGCCAGCTCCGCCGCTCGTGCTTCCGCCGCTTCCCGCCGCGCCGTTCGATGAACCGCCGCCGCACGCGGTCGACAACAGCACGGCGGCGAGGAGGAAGGAGGCGCGCATGCTCCGCATTATCCCACGCGGAACCGGCTCTGGAAATGCGACTGGAAGCAGGACGTGTGGCAGTCCGACGCTCAGCTCAGCTCAGCTCAGCTCGGCCCGGGCACGATCACGCGCAGCGCCTGCCGCAGCACGTCGACTTCCACCCGCGAGGTGGCGACGAATTCCTCGCCGTCGATCTGGGCGGCCAGCGGCGCGTGTCCGTCCGGCACCGCGAAATCGATGACGATGCGCCCGCCGCGGAACGGTTTCGAGTGCTCGATGCCGACGGCGTTCAGGCGCTCCTCCGTCAGCGGGTTGCCGTCCAGATCCACGATGGCCTTGCTGGCCCAGTCCCGCTTGCCGCAAAAGGGCACGATCTCGAACAAGCCGTCGTCGTGGCGCGACGTGCGATCGAAGACCCACGCGCCGCCGTAGAAGCGCGTGCCGCTGATGACCAGATCCGTGAGACCGGCCAGCTCGTGGCGCACCCCGTCGGCGTCCACGATCGCGTTGAACTTATCGCTGGTGGCGTACGACGCGAGGAACACGCGCAAGAGCGCACCCGCGTACACCAGCTGGTCCCGGTACAGCTCCTTGAGCGGCCCGAATCCGGCGATCTTCTCCCGGTCGAGGTTCCGCGCGGCGAGCACGCGGGCCGAGAGGCCCCAGCCTGCCGAGTCGAAGAACAGCTCGCTCCGCTCCCCCGCCTTGATACGGCCGGCGTCGAGGCGCGTCTCGTGGCCGCCGAGCACCACCCGGACGTTGCCGGCGAGCTCCTCGTCGCCGGCGTGAAGGCCGAAGCTCTGCCCTTGGTCGTTCGCCGTTCCCGTCGGCAGCATCCCGAGCGCGACCTCGTCGGCGCGCGCGGAGCCGAGCAGGCCGGCGGCGACCTCGCGGAACGTGCCGTCGCCGCCCATGTAGATCACGCAGGTGTAGGGCGTGGCGTCGAGCGCGGCGGTCACCGCGGCGACGGTGCGCCCCTCGGGCTCGGTCGCCAGGAAATCGCAGGCCACGCCGGCGTCGGTCAACAGGCGTCGCGCCTCGTCGATGCGCGCGGCATTCTTGCCGCTCTGGGCGGTCGGATTGCCGACCAGGAGGTGCGTCGCCGCCACGTGCCGCATCCTACCACGCGCACGCGCACGGGCTTGTCCAGGATCGACCCGCACAGCTCGGCGATCTCCTTCACTTCGAGCGCGTCGTGTCCGCCCTCTAGAGCACGCTCTCGAGATCCTTGGCGATGCTCTCGGGCGTGTCTTTCGACGCGTAGCGCTTGAGCACCTTGCCCGACTTGTCCACCAGGAACTTGGTGAAGTTCCACTTGATCGACTCGGAGCCGAGGACACCTTTGCTCTCGCTCTTCAGGTACCCGTAGAGTGGGTGGGTGTTCTTCCCGTTGACCTCGACCTTGGCGAACATCGGGAAGCTCACGTCGTAGGTGAGGGAGCAGAAGCTCTTGATCTCCTCTTCGTCGCCCGGTTCCTGGTGACCGAACTGGTCGCACGGAAAGCCGAGCACGACCAGGCCGCGATCGGCGTACTTGCGGTAGATCGCCTCGAGGCCCTTGTACTGCGGCGTAAAGCCGCACTTCGACGCGACGTTGACGACGAGCAGGGTCTTGCCCTCGTACTCGGCGAGCTTCTGCTCCTGGCCTTCGATTGTGCGAACCGTGAAGTCATAGACGCTGGACATGCGCGATCCCTGGCGCAGTGCCGGGCCGCTGGCAAGGGGTCGGAAGCGCCCAGGCAAATCGACCACGGGATCCGCGCGCCGTCGTGGAGTACCATCCCGCGCGATGGCCAATCCGCTGCTTTCCGATCGCGACGTCGAGTTCCTGCTGTTCGAGCTGTTCGACGCCGAGGCCCTGTGCGGGCTCCCCCACTTCGCGGACCACTCGCGCGAGACGTTCGAGCTGTACCTCGCCTCGGCGAAGAAGCTCGCCCGCGAGGTGCTCTTCCCGGCGTACCGGCCGTTCGACGAGGCGCCGCCGGTGCTGGAGCAGGGCCGCGTGAAGGTGCACCCGCTGCTCTCCGAGGTCCTGCCGCGGATGATCGAGCTCGGGATTATCGCGGCGACCCGACCGGTGGAAGTAGGCGGGCAGCAGCTGCCGGTGCTGGTGGCGTGCATGGCGAATGCGTACCTGATGGCGGCCAATGCCGGCGCGTACGGCTTCATCGGTTTGACGAGCGGCGCCGGCCGCCTGATCGAGTCGTTCGGCAGCGAGGCGCTGAAGCGCGAGTACATGGATCCGATGTACGAAGGTCGCTGGACCGGCACGATGGCGCTCACCGAGCCGCAGGCGGGCAGCAGCCTGTCGGACGTGCAGACGCACGCCACCCCCACCGACGACGGCTACTACTTGATCCGCGGTTCGAAGATCTTCATCTCCGGCGGCGACCAGGACGTGACGGAGAACATCGTGCATCTGCTCCTGGCGCGCATCGACGGCGCGCCGCCCGGTATCAAGGGCGTGAGCCTGTTTGCGGTGCCCAGGCTGCGCCGCGAGGGCGAGGAGCTCGTTCCGAACGACGTGGCCGTAACCGGCGTGATCCACAAGATCGGCTGGCGCGGTCTGCCGAGCCTCGCCCTCGACTACGGCGAGAACGGCGACTGCCGCGGCTGGCTCGTGGGCGAGCCGCACCAGGGCATCCGCTACATGTTCCAGATGATGAACGAGGCGCGGCTGATGGTCGGCGTGAACGGTGCGGCCACCTCGTCGGCGGCCTACCACGAGGCGCTGGCGTACGCGGCGGACCGCCCCCAGGGCCGGCGGCTCGGCGAAAAGGATCCCACGCAGCCGCAGGTGCCGATCATCGAGCACGCCGACGTGCGGCGCATGCTGCTCCGGCAGAAGGCGATCGTCGAGGGCGGGCTGTCGCTGCTCGCAGAGTGCGCGCGCCTGTCCGATCTTTCCGAGCACACGACGGACGACGCCGAGCGCAAGCGCGCGGGGCTCCTGCTCGATCTGCTCACGCCGATCGCCAAGACTTTTCCCGCGGAGCGCGGCTTCGAAGCCAACGCGCTGGCCGTGCAGATCCACGGCGGCTACGGCTACTCGAGCGAGTACCTGCCCGAGTCGTGGCTCCGCGACCAGAAGCTCAACAGCATCCACGAGGGCACGACGGGCATCCAGAGCCTGGACCTGCTCGGCCGCAAGGTGATGGGCCACGGCGGACAGTCACTGTTCGCCCTGCGCGACGAGCTCGTCGCCACCGTCGCCGACGCGCGGGCCGCCGGCGTGGACGACGAGTGGTGCGGGCGGCTGGAGGGCGCGCTCGCGGCGCTCGGCAGCGTGACGGAGCACCTCGGCGGGCTCGGCATGCAGGGCGACGTCGCCGGCATGCTGCTGCACAGCGCCGACTACATGGACCTTTTCTCGACGGTCGTGATCGGCTGGCAGTGGCTGAAGCAGGCCGCGGTAGCGAAGCCCGGCCTGGACGCCGGTCGTGCAACCCCTGCCTTCTACGAAGGCAAGCTGTGCGCCGCGCAGTACTGGATCAATACCGAGTTGCCCCGCGCCGGCTACCTCGCCGCCCTGTGCCGCAGCGGCGAGGACTCGTACGCGCGCATCAAGCCCGAGTGGTTCTGAGCGTCAGCGGCAGTCGCACGTGGCGTGCCAACTGCCGGCGGGGCGCGCGCACACGAGCTTTATCTTTCCGGGGGGTCCGCCCTTGCATAGGTCATCTGGGCAGTCGCCGACGCGATCGCACATCACGGCGCTCGTGCCGTAGTCGGCAACCTGGCACGTGGTGCTCCCCAAAGCATAGTTGCAGCGTTCGCCGGGCAGGCAGTCGGCTTGACCCAGGCAGGTGACCCGGAACAGCGGGCGGCCTTCCTTGCACCACGTCGCCATCCGCGGATCGGAATCGGCGACGCATTCGGGGCTCTTCGAGGGGCCGAGCGCCAGGCACGCATGAGTCTGGAGATTGCAGGGAGCGCCGCCGCACCGGATCTCCGCGCGGCGCCTGCACGTGCCCTTCACGCAAACGCTGTTCGGCGTGCGGCAGGGAAGATCGGCGGTGCACACCTCGCCGAAGTCGCACGTCGCTCCTCTTCCGGCGGACGGCTTGCAGACCAGCGCGCTGCCGCCGCTGAAGAGCCACTGGCTGCAGCACAGCTGCCCCGCCGGGCACTGCGCCGAGCTTCGACAGCGCGCGATCTCGTCGACCTGGATCCCGTGCGGCGCCGCCTGGCAGAGGCTGATCTGCGAGCCCAGCGGTTGGATCGCATCCGACGGCTTCGGAAGCGCGTCGGGAGCGCAGACGGACACGTCGCCCGCGCTGCAGCAGGACTCCGAGCCGACGCGGCAGCGGTGCTTGCCGCACTCGAACGAGCTCTTCGGGTCGAGCGTCCCGGTCTGCGCCGCGGGCGGCTTCGCCGGTTCCGGTCGCGAGCTTGTCGCCGGCGCCGGCGCCACCATTACGGGACGCGGAGACGCGACGCCGGCATTGGGTTGGACGTGACCGCTGGCGCAGCTGCTCGCCGTGGGCATCAGTCCCAGCGCGCCGGTCCGCGACCGCATGGCGGCGATTCTAGCCCGCTCTACAGAAGCTGCCGCGCGGCCCGGTCCCCGTACCGAACACGCCCCGTTTCAACGGGTTCCAGGCGTCGTACGTGGATCAACGCGCGAGCGGGGCAGCATGGAGCTCGACCTCGGGGTCGGTGTGACGGCGTGCGGGCGTGCGACCCTGCCTCTACAGATCCAGAACGAGCCGCAACTTGCGGTCGAGCTCCGCGAGGGTGCGCGGACGGAGGCGTCCGACGCGGCCGGGTGCCAGGCGGTCCGCTATGACGGCGCGGAGCTCGCTCGTCAGTGCGTAGTGCTCGCTGCCGCTGCCGCATTCGGCCGCGGCTATGCGCACGGACAAAGAGCTCTTGCGGAAAGCGGCGTCGTCGGCCAACGGCACGACGACGAGCGTGGGCAGCGCAGCACAGAGTGGCGTGGCCTGGACCACCACAACGCGCTCGCCGGTCTTTTCGCTGCCGAAGCCGAGCCGGCGCTTGAGCTCGAGCACGTCACCGCGCTCGGCCATCGAGTTCCTCCAGCGCTTCCGCCACGAACAAGAGGCGCTCGCGGAGCTCCGCGGTCGTTTCGTCGGCCACCCGGCGATAGAATTCGGCCCGCTCCGCTCGCTCGAGCGCTTCGAGCAACAGCTCGCGGGCAAGCTCGGACTCGGTCTTGTCCAGCTTCTTCGCGATCGCCTTGAGGCGGCGTCGTGCCTCGACCGGCACATTCAGATTGATGCGCTCGAGTGCCATCCTCGCTAGGGATGAATATATGCATCGAATCGAGGATGTCAATCAGGATGGAAAAGCATCCCGAGCCATCCCGCGCGGAGCGCTTCTCGGGACGGGAGGCGACGATGGCGAGCGCATCGAAGACGGCGTGCGCCGTGTCGTGCAGCGCCACGGCGGCAGGGGGGAACGGATCGAGCTTTCCAGGCCCTGGCGCTATTTCCCCCACGTCGAAAGCGCCGACCTGCGCGCCGGATTCCAGGAGCGACTCGAGGCCGAGTCGCCGGCAGGCTCGATGTCCGGTGAGCGGCGGCTAGGCCCGCCCCAGCCAGTCGAGTGCGCGCTCGACGATCAGCTGCTGCGATGCCAGCAGATCGTGGTGCTCCGCGGCGCGGCTAGGCATGGTCCGGCTCTAGAGAGCCAGCAAGCTGCGGGGAGCTGCCGCCTCGACGTGGTGCGGCAGCTCTCCGCCCTACTCGAGCTCGCCGACCAGCGCCCGCGCTTCTTCGAGCTGCGCCTTCTGCCGCTCCAGCGCCGCGAGCTGTTCGCGCGCTTCGGCGACGACCTCGGGCGGTGCCTTCTCGACGAACTTCGGGTTCGAGAGGCGCTTGCCGAGCACGTCGATGTCCTTCTGGGTCTTCTTCAAACTGCGCTCGATGCGCTGCTCTTCGGTCTTGGCCTCGACCAGGCCGCGCAGGCCGACGAGCACTTCGACCTCGCCCGCGACGCTGAGCACGCTGCCCTTCGGCCGCTCGCCCGTGGCGTCTTCCACGCCGGGGGCGCCATCGGTCCGCACCAGGAACTCGATCAGCCCTGCCTGCTCGGTGAGCAGCATACGCAGCGCGGCGTCGTGGCTGCGCAGCGTGAGCGGCACGCGCGCGGCGGGAGATATCTCGTGCTCGCTGCGCACCGAGCGCGCCGCGGAGATCGCGCGCATCAGCGCGTCCATCTGCCGCTCGGCGTCGGCATCCGCACGCCCATCCGCCGCGACGGGGTAGGGCGAAAGCGCGATCGACGCGGGGCGCGACGCGGGCCGCGGCACCTTCTGCCACAGCTCCTCGGTGATGAAGGGCATGAACGGGTGCAGCGCGCGGAGGGCCGTCTCGATCACGTGCGCCAGCGTCTGCCGCGTCTCGGCCTTCTCTTCCTCGCTGCCGCCGGTGAACACGGGCTTGCTGGCCTCGAGGAACCAGTCGCACAGCTCGTCCCAGAAGAAGTGGTAGAGCGCACTCGACGCGCCGTCGAGGCGGAACTCGTCGATGCTCTTCGTGCTCTCTTCCACCACCGTGGCGAGCCGCGAAAGGATCCAGCGGTTCGCAAGCAGCTTCGGCTCCGCCGGCGGCTTGCCGTCGAGCACCGCGCCCTCGATGTGTCCGAGCGAGTAGCGAACGGCGTTGTAGATCTTGTTGCAGAAGTTGCGATAGCCCTCGATGCGCTTGGGGCTGAGGGCAATGCGGTGCGCCTGCGGCGAGTAGCTGCAGAGCGTGAAGCGCAGCGCGTCGCCGCCGTAGGCAGGGAAGCCCTTGCCGATCTGCGCTGCGGACGGATACGCCTTCTTGAACTTGCCGAGCGCTTCCTTCACCGGCGCGCCGGGCAGCGACTTCTGCACCATCTTCTCGAAGTCGGCGCCGTGGATGAGGTCGAGCGGGTCGAGCGTGTTGCCCTTGACCTTGCTCATCTTGGCGCCCGTCTCGTCGACCACCATTCCGTGCAGCAGCACGCGGCGGAACGGCACGTCGCCCATGAAGTGCAGGCCCATCATCATCATGCGCGCGACCCAGAAGAACAGGATGTCGTAGCCCGTCTCCATGTCGCTGGCGGGATAGAAGCGCTCGAGCGCGGGCGTCTTGTCGGGCCACCCCAGCGTGGAGAAGGGCCAGAGCGCGCTCGAGAACCAGGTGTCGAGCACGTCCGGATCCTGTTCGAGCTTGTCGCTGCCGCACTCGGCACACTTGGCGGGCCGGTCCTCGCGCGTGACGGTGATGTGTCCCTGGTCGCAGAAGAACGCCGGGATCTGGTGGCCCCACCAGAGCTGCCGCGAGATGCACCAGTCCTGGATGTTGGTCAGCCAGTGCTCGTAGGTCTTGACCCACTCTTCCGGGATGATGCGCGTGCGCCCGTCACGCACCGCTTCAAGCGCAGGCTCCGCGAGCGGCGTGGTTTTCACGAACCACTGCGTGCTGATCATCGGCTCGACGATGGTGCCGGAGCGCTGGCAGCGCGGCAGCGTGAGCGCGTGCTTCTTCGAGCCGCGCTCGAGGCCGGCGTCGGCGAGCGCCTGCTTCACGGCCTTGCGCGCTTCCTTCACCGTCATGCCCTTGAAGCGGCCCGCCTCGTCGTTGAGCGTGCCGTCGAGGTCGAGGATGCTGATCTCCTCGAGCTGGTGGCGCTTGCCGGTCGCAAAATCGTTGAAGTCGTGCGCCGGCGTGACCTTCACGGCGCCGGTGCCGAACTCCATGTCGACCAGGATCGCGTCGGTGATGATCGGGATCTCGCGGTCGACGAAGGGGTGCTTGAGCTTCTTCCCGTGCAGGTGCTCGTATCGGGGATCGTCCGGGTGCACGGCCACGGCCGTGTCGCCCAGCATCGTCTCGGGGCGCGTGGTCGCGACCACGAGCTCCGTCGCGCCCTCGGAGGCATCGGCGCCGGCGACCGGGTAGGCGAACTCGTACATCTCGCCGTCGGCTTCCTCGTTGTCGACTTCGAGATCGCTGAGGGCCGTGCGGCAGTCGTTGCACCAGTTGATGAGCCGCGTGTCGCGGTAGATGAGCCCTTCCTCGTACAGGCGCACGAAGGACTCGCGCACGGCGACCGCCATATCGGGGTCCATCGTGAACTTGATGCGGTCCCAGTCGCACGAGCAGCCGAGCACGTGCATCTGCTCCAGGATGCGGCCGCCGCTCTCCTCCCGCCACTTCCACACGCGCTCGACGAATTTCTCGCGGCCGAGGTCGTGGCGGGTCTTGTTCTCGCGGCGGAGCTGGCGCTCGACGACCGTCTGCGTGGCGATGCCCGCGTGATCGAGCCCGGGCTGCCACAGGGCGTTGTAGCCCTGCATGCGCTTGTGGCGGACCAGCACGTCCTGCAGCGTGCCCATGAGTGCGTGGCCCATGTGCAGCGAGCCCGTGACGTTCGGCAGCGGCAGCGGCACGACGTACACCGGTCGGTTGTCGTCGGGATCCGTGCTCGCGTGGAACACCTTCTGCTCGAGCCAGAACTTGTACCAGCGGGGCTCGACTTCGGTGGGCTCGTAGGCCTTCGGCAGCTCGTCCATCGGGGCGGAAACCTAGATCACTGCGCCCAATGAAGCGAGGTCCGCTGCGGGGTGGGGGTGGGCGGGCGGGAAACAAACCCATCCCACGCCGGCGAGCTACGTTTGCCGGTACAGCAGCCCTACTCGTTGGTCAGACGCCGGATCTCTTCCTTGATCAGCGTCTCGGCGAGCACGGGAACGACTTCCCAGACCACCTGCTCGACCACTTCGCGCGAGAGCGCGAGCACGGCCTGCACCTGATCGGAGTCGAGGCCGAGGCCCTCGAGCTTTTCTGCGAACTGGCCGCTGCCGTTGGTGGCGGCGGCGGCGGCTGCGGGCGCTGCGACGGCTGCAGGCTTGGCCGGCACGGGGACGCCGGTGACCGGAGTCGGCGCGATGGGCGCCGTCTGCCGGACGGGTGCGGGAGCCGGCTGCGCCTGGGGCGGAGCGGGCGTGCCAGTGGCCGTTTGCGCGCGCGGTGGCGCGGCGGCGGCGGCGGGAGCCGGCGCTGCCCCGGGCGGCGGAGCCCCGTATGAGAGTGTGGGCGAGCGGGGGCGGAGCCCAGGCGGCGCACCAGGTGCCGCCGCGACCGGCGCAGGGGCAGGCGAAGGCGCCGGAGCGGCTGCGGGCGGAGCCGCGGCTGCTGCGGGCTGCGCGCCGGCCTCACCCGCCTTCCGGGCCAGCGCGCCGACCTTGTCGATCAGCTGCTGGGTGTCGAACGGCTTGTCCATGAAGTCGTCCGCACCCACCGCCGAGCCGCGGGAGCGGTCGTACGGCTGCTGCTTGCTCGACAGGATGAGTACCTGCGCGCCGGGGGCGTTCTGCTTGACCTGCTGGCACAGGTCGTAGCCGTTTTCGGAGCCGAGCTGCGCGTCGATCAGCACGACCGCGGGCCCCTCCGCGCCGAGTTTTTGTAGAGCGTCGGCGGAGGATTCGGCCAGGACCGTACGATAATCCTCCCCCGCGAAGGTGATCTCCAGCACCTTGCGCATTGTCTTGCTGTCGTCGACGGCCAGCAGCGTCGTGGTCACAGGTCCTCCGGGTCTCGGGATAGGCCGGTGCGAGATCATCCAGTTCCGCTACAAAAGTGTCAAGGAATTCGCGGTTCGCCGGGTCCGGCCCCGGCCGGCCGGACCCGGCGGAACTCGTTGCTTGGCGCCAGAATCCGGCCCCTACGGACGCTTTGCCGGGTCTGTGCGGCTGTCCACCGGGCTCGGCAGGCGTGCGCCCCAACATGCCCGCCGCCGGGTCAGGCCAGGGTGCGCGCGCGCTGGAGGGCTTGGCCTTGCGCTGCCCGGTCGCGCCGCCCCGGGCTGCCCGAGGTGCCTCTTTTCCGGCCTCGACGCCGGCTCTGCGCGTCAATCCACGATGAACCACTTTACGCCGTGGGTGACTTCCAGGTGAAAGTGGTTGTGGTGGGGCTTGTTGTAGTCCGGCGTCAGGATGACGTTGAAGAGATGCTGGTCGGCGGCTTCGCAAACGATGGAGTGCAGCTCGCGCGATTCGGGCGTGGCGGGTTTCGGCTGGCTCGCATCGGGCCCGCAGGTCTTGTTGCCGATGCGACCGTGGAAGTCGTGGAGCACGACCAGCTCCTTGCCGGACTTCTTCTTGAACAGCCGCATGTCGACGGCCAGGCCGCCGGGGTGGCGCTTGGCGATCTTGCCCTTCGGCCAGTGCTTCGACGGCGGGCGCCAGCCCGAGAAAATGCGCACCTCGTCGATATCGTGCGCACGCAGGATGTGGCTGAAGTCGTCCATCGCCAGCACCAGCCGGCAGTCGAAGATCTCGTAGGGAACCGTGGGGCGTTTCTGCGCCGGGTAGTCCGTCCGGTACAGCACGCCGCCGAGCTTGCCCTTCAGCCGCACGGGGACCAGCACGCCGGGTGCGTGCTTGACGCGGCGGTAGGCGATGTGGCGGTGGCGGAGTTCCTTCAGGCAGCTGTGCGGCGTCATCCGCGCGTAGCGGCAGGCGGGCGTGCGACGGGCGCCGGGCAGGAAGCGGGCGAGGCTCTTGTCGGCCCGCGCGGAGGCGGGGGCGAGGAGCAGGGCCGTTGCCGCTGCGAGCCACAAGGATCGAGCGCGCATCGTCTCCCGGCTAGCGCACGCGGCGCCCGGAGGCAAAGTCCGCGGCTCTCGCGGGACGCGCCGAGCCCCTGGGTCGGCCGGGCGGATTTGACGCGGTAGCCAGCCCGACCCCAGAATTAGCTAGTGAGCACGAACCTCACCAAGCGCGGCCGCTCTGTCCTGTACGCGGTCGTCAACGAGTTCATCGCCACCGGCGAGCCGGTGGGCAGCCGCACGCTGGCGAAGAAATACGGCTTCGATCTGTCAGCGGCGACCATCCGCAACGTGCTCGCGGACCTGGAGGACGCGGGGTACCTGACCCAGCCGCACACCTCGGCCGGTCGCGTGCCTACCGAAAAGGCCTTCCGCCTGTTTATCGACGCGCTTATGCGGGTGCGCCAGCTGTCGGCAGAAGAGGCCACGAAGATCGCGGAGTGGTTCGAGGATCTCCGGCCTGGGGCCGACCTGCTGCGCGAGACGGGACGGCTGCTTTCGGATCTGACCGGAGCGGCGGCGGTGCTGGTACGGCCGCGCGTCGAGACGCGCACGCTCATGAAGGTGCGCTTCATCCCCACGCGGCCCGGAGAGCTCCTGAGCGTGATCGTGCTGTCGGACGGTACGGTCGAAAATCGCTTCCTCAAAGTCGACACGCCGCTCGGCGAGAGCGACCTGGTGCGGCTGCACAACATGCTGGAGGAGGTCATCGAGGGGCGCACGCTGGGTGCGGTGCGCGACTTCTTCGCGCGCGCGGCCGACGAGCATCGCGGCGAGCTCGAGGCGCTGCGCGAGCTCGGCCTGTCGCTGGTCAGCCAGGCTATCGAAGGCGCGGACCGCCGCGCGGATATCCTCATCGAAGGCCAGGCGCGGCTGTTCGAGCAGGGGTTTGCCAGCACGGAGCACATGGGTGAGCTGCTCCGCGCGCTCGAGGATCGCGAGCGGCTCGTGTCGCTGCTCGATCGCATCCTGGCGGCGCAGCGCGTGCAGGTGTTCCTGGGCGAGGAAACGAGCGACGCCGTCGGCTACCCCGTGAGCCTGGTGGCCGCCCCCTATGCCGAGGCAGAAGGCCGGCCGGGCGGCGCCGTGGGCATCATCGGACCGACCCGCATGGACTACGCGACGGTCGTACCGCTGGTTGGCGCGACCGCGGACGCGATGAGCGCGGCGCTTGCGCGCAGCCGCGGCGGCGCGGGCAAGCCCGGCGGCGACGGCGACTAGCCCGCGGCTCCGCTGGCCTCTCGCCGATCCGTGATACTCTGCGCCGGCATGGCCACCGCGCCCCCCGACTTTCCCGGCACGACTGCAGACAGTCCCATCGACCGGGCCCTGGCGCTCGCTCTGGCCGACGAGCTCGACGCATCGCTGCGCTGGGCGACGGCCCTGGTCAAGAGCGAGCCCGCGAGCCCCATCGCGCTGCTCATCACCTCGCGCTTGCTGGCGGCGCAGGGGCAACGCGAGATCGCGGCGGACGGCCTCGATGCCTGTGTGATCCGCGCCATCGACACCGGCAACCTGCCGCTCGCCGTCGCGGCGTGCAGCGATCTGCGTTCGCTTGGTGCGGACAACTCGTCGCGGCTCGACGACATCGCAGCGACCTTCGCGGCCGGTTCGCCGCGGCTCCTGTCGCGCGGGGCGACGCCTCCGGAGCTCCCCGGCCAGGCGCGCGAGGATTTCCAGCCGCTTCCGGCTGTTCTGGCCGGCAAGGCGCTGCTGTCCAAGGCCCAGGAAGCGCTAGAGGAGGCCCGCCAGCTGCTCGACGACGACCTGGCGGCGCGCAAGGAGGCCCCCAAGGTGGTGCCCGAGCCGCTGTTCTCGGCTCTGGATCGCGATGCACTGAGATCGATGATCGGCATCTTCGATACGATCAGCGTCCCGAACGGCACGGTGCTGATCGAGGAGGGGACGAGCGGTGCGGAGGCGTACATCGTCGCGCGCGGCGAGCTGGAGGTGCGCCGCAAGGCGACGGACGACGACAAGGAGTCCGGCGAGATCCTGCTCGCGCATCTCGGCGCGGGCGCGCTGTTCGGGGAAATGGCGCTCTTGTCGCGCTCGGCCCGCGCGGCGAGCGTCGTGGCGTGCCGACCGAGCATCATCCTCGTGGCGCGCAAGGAAGCGCTGGACGAAGTGGCCGCTCGCCAGCCCCGCGTCGGCACGGAGTTCGCCGATCACTGCCGCCGGCGCATGGTCGAGAACCTGGTGCGCACGAGCACGATCCTGAGCGCAGTCAAAGCCAAGGAGCGCCCGGCGCTGGTCGAGCGCTTTGTGACGCGCACCTTCGAGGAGAGCGAGCGGTTGATCGAGCAGGGGCAGGAATCCGACGGGTTGTATCTGGTGGCGTCGGGCGAGGTCGCCGTGGTGGTGCGTGACGGCGACGAGAGCACGGTGATCGCCAAGCTCGGCGTGGGCGAGGTGGTCGGCGAGGTGGCGCTGGTCCTGCGCCGGCCCTCGAACGCGGACGTGATCGCCACCAATCCCACGGTGACGCTGCATCTGCCGCGGGATCGCTTCCTCGACTTGATCAAGCAGCACCCCGCCATCCTCGCCCAGCTCTACGAGCTTGCCGTCAAGCGCGACGAGGAAACGTCCAGCATCGTGGCCCAGGAAGCTACCGACGCGAACGACTACGTGCTGATCTAGCCGCAGGCGCCGTCGCCGTGACTTGACCCCCGTCCGGCTGGAGGCTAGAGCCCCCGCCATGGTGATGGGTTCGATCCAGCGATTTCTGGGGGCGCTTCTTGCGGTCGCCGTGGTGTCGGTCTTTGCGACCAGCGCCCACGCGCAGACCAAGGTAGCGGTAGTCGATACGCAGCGCGCGATCATGGAGACCGAGGATGGGCTCCGCGCGCAGGCTACGCTGAAGAAGCTCTTCGACAGCCGCCAGCGGGAGCTCGACAAGAAGCAATCCGATCTGCAGAAGCAGCGTCAGGACATCGAGAAGCAGCGCAGCGTGCTCAGCAAGGCAGCCCTGCAGAAGCGCATGGAGTCGTGGCAGCGCGACATGGTGCAGCTGCAGACGGTGTTCGTGGAGTACAACAAGGAGCTGCAGAAGAAGCAGAACGAGCTCACGCAGCCGATCTTCCAGCGCGCCATGACCATCATCCGTCGCCTCGCTTCGCAGGAAGGCTACGACGTCGTAGTGGACAAGCAGGCCGTCCCCTACGTGCGCAGCGATCTGGATCTGACCGATCGCGTGATCCAGATGTACAACCAGGGCGGCAGCTCCTCGTCGACCGACAAGGGCAGCAAGAAGAAGCCCGCACCCAAGGCGCCGGCCAAGGGCAAGAAGTAACGCCTGCGAGGCGCCATGACGGCTCCGGACCCGGGCCCCGCGCGACGCGGGATCGCGCTTCCGGAGCCGGAGCGGGTTGCGGATCTGGTCGAGCGCCTGGGGGGTGATGTCGATCCCGGCGCGGCCGGCACGTGCATAGAGCGCATCGTCACGCCGGGGCAGGCGTCGGCGGCGGAGGAGCTCGTCGTGCTGAGCTCGGCGCGCCAGAGCGCTGCGGCGGCTCGGGCACCCGGCGTGGTGCTGTGCCGGAGCGATCTCGCCGCGCGGGTTCCGGCGGGGCGGCGCTGGCTGCACCCGCAGCCGATGTGGGTGGTCGCCGCGCTGCTGTCGTCGCTGTCCGGGCCGGATGCGATCAGCGGCCGGCACGAGACGGCTCGCGTGGAGCCCGGAGCGGAGCTCGCTCCGGATGTCGAGCTGGGCGCCGGAGCCGTGGTGCGCGCGGGCGCGCGCATTGGTCGTGGATCGCGCATTGGCGAAAATGCCGTGATCTACGGGCGCGTGGAGATCGGACAGCGTGTGGTGGTCGGTGCGCTTGCCGTGATCGGCCGCTCCGGTTTCGGCTGGGTCGAGGGTCCCGACGGCCTGGTGCGCGTGCCGCAGCTCGGAGGCGTCGTGATCGAGGACGACGCCGAAGTCGGGGCGCTCTGCAGCGTCGATTCGGGCACGCTCGGCCCGACCCGGGTCGGCCGCGGCGCTCGCCTCGACGCGCAGGTCCACGTCGGTCACAACGTGCGCATCGGCGCGGGCAGCCTGGTGGCGGCGCAATCGGGCTTCGCCGGCTCGGCGGACATCGGCGAGGGCGTGCTCGTCGGGGGCCAGGCGGGAGTCGCCGATCACGCGCGGATTGGCGCGGGCGCGCGCATTGCCGCCAAGAGCGGCGTGATCGGGGATGTACCGGCCGGGGCCGTCGTGGCAGGCTTCCCGGCGGTGTCGCGGGCACGCTGGATCCGTGCGATGGCCCGCGTGCTCAGGAAGGCGTGAGTGGACGACAATGAACGCCCGCGGCAAGAGCGTGAAGATCGAGATTCCGAAGATCCTCGAGATCCTCCCGCACCGTTATCCGTTCGTGCTGGTCGATCGGGTTACCGAGATCGTGCCGGGCGAGCTCATCCGCGGCCACAAGATGGTCAGCTACAACGAGCCCTGGTGCCAGGGCCACTTCCCGGGCCATCCCATCATGCCGGGCGTGCTCATCATCGAGGCGCTTGCGCAGATTGGAGGGATCCTCGCGTACGCGTCGGATCCCTTCGATTCCAGTTCGAGCCTGATGTACTTCCTGGGTATCGACAAGGCGAAGTTCCGCAACACGGTCACGCCGGGCGATCGTCTCGACCTCGAAGTCCGGGTGCTCCACCACCGCTCGAACGTGTGGAAGCTCAAGGGGGAGGCCACCGTCGACGGTACGCTGTGCGCGAGCGGCGAGCTGCTCGCGTCGATCGTCGACCGCGAGACCTGACGTGGCGACGGTACATCCGACGGCCGTGGTCGAGCCGGGCGCTGTGCTCGCGGAGGGCGTGAGTGTTGGCCCCCTGTGTTTCGTGGGGGCCGGCGTGGAGCTGGGCGAGGGGACCGAGCTCGTGGCCCAGGCGACCGTGCTGGGCCCTGCGCGGCTGGGGCGGCACAACCGCATCTTCCCGCACGCCACACTGGGCGCTCCGCCGCAGGATCGTTCCTTCGACGGCGAGGCGACGCGGCTCGAGATCGGCGACGACAACGTGTTCCGCGAGCAGGCGACGGTTCACCGCGGCACCGCCAAGGGCGGCGGGGTGACGCACATCGGTTCGCGCTGTTTGTTCATGGTCGGTGCCCACGTGGCGCACGACTGCCGCGTGGGCGACGACGCGGTGCTGACGAACGTGGCGACGCTGGGCGGACACGTGGAGGTCCAGCCGAACGCGGTCCTGGGCGGGCTCGTCGCGGTGGCGCCCTTCGTGCGGCTGGGGCGCGCGTGCTTCATTGCGGGCGGCGCGAAGGTCGAGCGCGACGTGCCGCCTTTCACCATCGCCGCGGGCGACCGCGCGCGCGTGCGCGGACTGAATCGCGTGGGTCTTTCGCGGGCTGGCGTGCCCGATAGCTCGCAGCAGGCACTGCGCCGCGCCTACCGGATCATCTGGCGCTCCGGTGAGCCGCTGGTACGCGGCATCGCGGCGGCCCGCGCCGAGCTCGGCGATGATGCTTTCGTCGCGGAGCTCTGTGCGTTCCTCGACGAGCGGCGCTGAGCGTTTGGCGCGTCAGTAGCAGTAGCCGATCTCGGTCGGACCGGCGTACTCGGGATTCACGAAGGAATAGCAGGTGTAGAGCGGCGGGCAGTCGTTCATGCCCACGCGGCAGAACTGGTAGCAGTCGTTGAACAAGCCGTCGTTCAGGCACACGTAGCCCGCCGCGCACTGCGTCTGATCGGGATTGTAGTTGGGGTCGTCGCAGTATCCGCCCTGCGTGCCGCTGCCCGTCGGCCCGAGACAGCCGCTGGCGCCGCTGGTGCTCGGGAAGCAGTTGATGTTCGGACCGCAGGCGCCGTAGGGCCCGCTGGACGTGCCAGGGCTGACCGGATTGCACGTGTGCGTGCACGTGTACAGCCCGGGAATGGGATTGCCGCCGGACGAGATGCCGCCGCACTCGGAGTACTGATCCGGGCACGCTGCGCCGGAAGGATCGCACATCAGCGAGCAGTTGCCGTCGACGCAGGTGTAGCCCGCCTGGCACTGCCCGCTGCCGCTGCCGGTGCAGGCGTAGTTGGCCGGAGTGTTGCCCGTCGCGACGCAGCTCGTCGCGCCCGTCGAGTAGTTCGTCACCATGCAGTTTTCGCCAGGGCAGCCGCATTGCGGAGCCGTGTCGCAGCTGCCCACGCCGGCCGGCGGAGTACATCCGGCGCCGCCGGCGCCGCCGGTTCCGCCGGTTCCACTGGTTCCGCTGGTTCCGCCGGTTCCGCTGGTTCCGCCGGTTCCGCTGGTTCCGCTGGTTCCGCCGGTTCCGCTGGTTCCGCCGGTTCCGCTGGTTCCGCCGGTTCCGCTGGTTCCGCCGGTTCCGCCGGTTCCGCCGGTTCCGCTGGTGCCGCTGGTTCCGCCGGTTCCGCTGGTTCCGCCGGTTCCGCTGGTTCCGCCGGTTCCGCCGGTTCCGCCGGTTCCGCTGGTTCCGCCGGTTCCGCCGGTTCCGCCGGTTCCGCCGGTTCCGCTGGTGCCGCTGGTTCCCGAGCCACCCGTCGCGCCGGAGCCACCCGCGGCGCTACCGCCGCTCGCGCCGGACCCCCCCGTGCCGTAGTCGGGAGACGTGACGCCCTGCGACTGCGCGCACGCCACCGCCGTCACCAGCACGGCGAGATTGGCGGCAACACGGATTGGCTTCACGCTGGCCCCCTACGGCTACTTGGTGTCGAACAGATCGTCGAACACGCGATCGAACTCGTCGTCGTCGTTGACCGCTCTCGCGGCGGCAGGCGCGGGCGCCTGATCGGGCTCCAGCGCTGCGATGCGGTCCTTCACGTCCCTGTAGCCTGGATCGCGGCGAGCGATCTTCTTGAAGTAGTAGATCGCTTCCTCGTCGCTATTCTTCATCTCGTAGACGTTGCCGAGATCGTAGTACAGGCTCATCTCCTGCTCGACGGTCTTGACCTTCGCGTCGAGCCCACGAATGTACGCTTCAGCAGCCTTGTCGAGCGCGTTCTGCTCGAGATGGATCATGCCGACCATTGCGAAGCACATGCATTCGCGCGTGGAGTCGCGCGCTGCCAGCTCGAACTCGTTGACGGCGTCGGCAAGCAGGCCCATCTCCTTGTAGGCCACGCCCAGGTCGTAGTGCGTCGAGCTGTCGCTCTCGGACACCTGTGCCCGGACGCCCTCCTTGAACTTGGCGAACACCTGGTCGACGTCGACCTCCTGTTCGGCGTTCGCGAAGGACCGGGCTTCCGGTTGGATGTTGCTGACCTCGAGGTCGTCGAGCGCGTCCAGCGCGTCGAGTGATGCCGCGATGTCGAATGCGTGATCTTCCTCCACCGGTTCGCTGGTCGTCGCACCGAGCTGCGAGCGTTCGATGGTGCGACTCTCGCCCGCGCCCGCGAGCGCTTGCTCCACGTCCTGCAGGCGCTCAAGCACGAGCGGATGTTTCGGCGTGCGCGAAAGCTGGTCGGTGAGGATTGCTTTCGCGTCGTCGTACAGGCCGCGGGAGGCAAAGAAGTCCGCCTCTTCCAGCACCTCCTCGATGGCTTCGCTCGGTTCCGGGCCAGCGGCGGGGATCTCGGTATCGGGCGCGCTGCCGAGCGTGTGAGCGGTGTAGTCCGTGCCGGCAGCTGCGCTCGGGCCCGCGTCGGCGTACTCCGGCTCGATGTACTCGGGTTCGGCGTACTCGGGTTCGGCGTACTCGGGTTCGGCGTACTCGGGTTCGGCGTCCTCGGGCTCGATGTAGTCGGGTTCGACGTACTCGGGCTCGGCGAAGGCGGGCTCGGCGAAGGCGGGCTCGCCGTGCAGCGTGGTCCCCTCTTCGTCGCGCTCGAAAGACGGAAGCGGACCGCTGTCTGTGGCTTCCGGCTCGTCGAGCCCGGCCATCAGATCGTCCTCTTCCCCTCCCAGTGGGAAGCTGGGCAGCGGGCCTTCCTCGCCAAACGGCGCATCCAGCGCTGCGGTCGCGAACGGATCGTCGGGCTCCGGCTGCGCGATGTCGTCGGGGCGCTGCCGCTCCTGCTCGGGATGGCCGGCGGCGAGCGCCTGGGAAGGCCCGACTTCTTCGAGGTCGTAGGACGGCAGTGGGGCGCTCGGGTCGTAGCCCTGCCGCGGGTAGCCTGCCTCTTCGAAGGCCCGCGCTTGCGCAGCGTGTCCGGCGTGGCCGTTCGAGAGCTGTTCGAGCATCTCCAGCGCCGCAGGATGTTCGGGCTCCATGTCGAGCACGTCGTACAGGAGCATCTCGGCGCGTTCGCCGTCTCCGATATCGAGAAGCATCGCCGCCAGAGTGATGCCTTCGCCGATGGCGCCGTCGCGGTCGCCCGCCTCGGAGAGGATTTCCCGGAGCTTTTCCCGGATGTCGATCGAGCCGGGATCGATCTCGAGCGCGATGCGCAGGGTTTCGATCGCCTTGGAGTAGAGGCGTAGCTTGCGGAACGATTCCGCGTCGATGACGGCCTTGCGGGCGTGGCCTTCCGCGTCGAAGGACTCGACGCTGCCGTACTCCTCCGCCCCCTCGAATCCTTCGTCGACGACGACCTCCGGACCGCTCGTCATCGGTGCGCGCGCTGCCTGATGCTGCAGCTCGAACGGCGCCTCCTCGATCGTGAGCTCGGGCGCTTCCTCGATCAGCTCCACGTCGGCATCGATGCTGACCGCGCTGGTCTGGCTCTGTTGCGTCGGATGAGCTGTGGACGGCGGGAGGTTGGCGAGCGCTTCGACCTGCTCGTCGCCGGGTGCCACGCGCTGCAGGTGCTCGACGAGCTTCTCGAAGAGCTCGTCGCGCCCCTGCTCTCGCGCGATGCGCGCCATCTCCTTGTAGACCTCGATCGACTTCGTTTCCTGGCCGATCGTCGTGAACGCCTGCGCCAGGAGCTCCAGCGTCTCGAGGTTCTTCGGGTCTGCCTGGAAGCAGATCTGCAGCCGTTGCAGGGCCTGCATGCCCGCTTCCCGGTTGCTCTTCTCGAGGTAGAGCTCGGCGGCGACCTTCGCGTACTTGCGCATCCTGCCGGAAATGCAGGATGCGCTCGATCACCTTGAGCGCGTCGTCGCGACGCTGCAGCTTCAGCAGCAGCTCCGCTGCCGCCCAGAACGAGTCGATCGCCTCGTCCAGGCTCTGCACGCGGCAGCACGCTTCGGCCAGCCGGAGATGCGGCAGCGGATTGGTCGCGTCGAGCACGACCATCTTGCGGAAGATCTCGATCGCATCCCGGTCGCGTCCCCCGCGCTGCAGCCGCGTCGCGACCTCGTCGTACGCCGCCAGCGCGTCGCTCGTGAGCCCCAGCTGGGTGTAGATGTCCGCGAGCCTGGGAACGATGTGCCCGTAGCGATCGGCAAGCTCGGGGGCATGCTTGCGGATCAGCTCGCGGATCTGCTTGTAGACCGCGATTGCCTTGAGCGCGAAGCCCTGTTCCGCGTAGTAGTGTCCGACGCGATCGTAGGTGGCAATGGCCTCGGCATAGGCCTGCATGCGTGCTTGCAGGTCGCCGATCTTCAGTAGTGTGCGAGCGTCGTTCGGGTCCCGCTGAACGATCTTCTGGTACTCCTCGATAGCCTTGTCGAAGCGGCGCTTGTCGACGTGCCGCTGCGCAGACTGGAGGATCTTCTCGCGTTCGTTGGACACTTTGGGATGATCCGACCGTGGCCTGGAAGCCACTCGGAAGCGCCAAATCCTACAAGATAACGGGAAGTTCCGTCAAGTCAAGGCGCGCCGCCGGGAGGCGCGTTCCGGCCTCGCTAGAACGGGCGCCGGATGACGAAGAAGACGGCCGCGGCAGCGGAGAGCAACAGGATAACCGCTAGCGTCGTTGCCGGTCCGGCGTCGTCCTTGTCGCCGTTTGCCATCCGCTTCGCTCGACCGCCAATCACGTGGTGAAGCGCGATAACCACCAGTGCAAACAGCAGCTTGGCGTGCATCCACTTGGACTGGACGAAGTAGGTGTCCAGGTTCAGCAGCAGGCGGGCCACGCCGGCGCTGAAAGAAATGATGAAGGCCGGGACCGCGAGCTTGCGGTAGACGCCGAGGCCGATCTGCCCGCGCTCCGTTGGCGTGCCCGGCTTGGCCGCGAGAATGTAGGCGACGGCCAGGATCGAGCCGATCCATACGAGATTCGCGGTGACGTGGGCGATGACAAGGGCTGTCCGGATGCCGTCCACGCGAGGGAACCTAACGGTGTTTCGCGACAGACGCACCCGCAATCGCGGTGCGGCCAACGCCGGGCGCACCGGCGCAGGCTTTGACGCATTGCGTTGCGCGCGCTGCGGTGGTGGCCTTTCCTGTCCGGCAGGAAACGCGGCAGCTTTCAGCAGGGCTTGTGTCGTTCCTGCTGGCCGACGCTCGCCGCAGGCCGCGTGACCGCCTGCGGCGTGCTCTGGACGGCTTCCGGATGGACGGAGAGCGGCCGCGTCCAGGCGTCCCGGAGGCCGTAGCGGTCGCGGATCCACTCGAGCTCGTCCAGCACACGGTGCGCGGCAGAGAAGCGGTACCTGCGGTCTCGACACAAGGCACGCATCAACAGCCGTTCGAGCTCGATGGGGCAGCTCTCCCGGAGGGCCCGTGGCGGGACCACCGGATCGCGCAGCTTGGCGATCATCAATTCCCGGTCGCTGTCGGCGGAGAACGGAAGTCGACCGGTGAGCGCCTGGTACAGGACGACCCCCGCGGAGTACAGGTCGGTCCGCAGATCCACTGCCTCCCCCTGCGCCTGTTCGGGCGACATGTATTCGGGTGTGCCCACGACAACGTCCGCCCGCGCGGCCTTTCGCCAGCTTCCCTTGCGGACGCCGACGGAGATGCCGAAGTCGACGAGGTGCGCGTAGAGTCCGGGCGCCTCTCCCTCGACGAGCAGGTTCTGCGGCTTCACGTCGCAGTGCACCAGGTCCGCGGAATGCACCGCGTGCAGCGCGGACAGCATCTGGCAGCCCAGGGCCACCACGGTGGGGAGCGAGAGCGGCCCGCCCGCCAGATGCTCCGCGAGCGGACGGCCGCGCAGTAGCTCGAGCACCATGAACCGCGAGCCGTCGCGGAGCGTTCCGATGCGGTAGAGCTTGGGCACGTGGGGGCTGTCGATCCGCGCATACGCGGCGGCCTCCACTTCGAACGCCTCGAGCGCGCGGTCGGTGTCGTCGAGCGGACGGTGTACGACCTTCAGCGCAACGCGGTTCGGTTCGCGCTCGTCCTCGGCCTCGTACACCTCGCACGCCGTGCCGGTCGCGACCAGGCGCCGGATCCGGTAGCGGTTGGCTACGCGGGCTCCCGGGACCAGCCGGGGGGCGGGTGCTGCCGTGGATGTCGCAACTTGCATTGGATTTGCGCCGGATTGGCCCGGGGCAAGGCGATGCACGGCGCGTGCCGCGCCCCGGGAGCCATTCCGGCCCCGAAAGCCGGGGCTGGCGGCGCCGCTGGTGGTGCGATTTGGCACGAGCCCGGGGGCCGGCGTTCCAGAATGCCGCACCGCTGGCTTGCGACGCCCCGTGGTCGGCTGCATGGTCAGCCCGATGACCGCCAGCGCTACCTACCGCGCCCCCTTTGCCCCGGGCGGCCCCACCGCCGTCGACGCCGAGGTGTGCCGCAAGCTGCTCGCCGTTGCCCTGTCGCGCGGAGGCGACTACGCGGATCTGTTCTTCGAATATCGGGCGGGTGGCGGCCTGGTGTTCGAGGAGGGCATCACGCGCAGCGCTTCGCGCGGTGTCAGCATGGGGTTGGGCGTCCGGGTGCAGCGCGGCGACGCGACCGGCTACGCCCACGTCGAGGATCTTACCTGGGAGGCGATGAAGCGCGCGGCCGAGACCGCCGCCCGGATAGCGAGCGGCGGAGCCGGAACTCCTCCGGTGAAGCTCGAGCCCGTCGTGCTGCCCAGTCGCTACGAGCTCGACGAGCTTTCCATCGACGTGGAAGGTCTGGACAAGCGCAGGCTGCTCGAGCGGGTCAGCAAGGCCGCGCTGGCGTTCGATCCGAAGATCGTCAAGGTGGAAGCGTCGTTCGCCGAGGAGGTCCGCGAGATCCTCGTGGCGACGAGCGACGGGCACATCGCCCACGACGTGCAGCCGCTGATGCGCATCGGCGTCCGGGCGATTGCGGAGCACGAGGGCCGGCGCGAGGCCGGCCGCAGCGGCGGCGGGGGCCGCATGACGCTCGGCTACTTCGAAGGCAAGAGCCCAGAATGGCACGCCGAGCAGGCCGCACGGCAGGCTCTGGTGCTGCTCGATGCGCGGCAGGCGCCGGCGGGGCAGCTGGAGGTGGTGCTGGCGCCGGGCGACAGCGGCATCCTGCTCCACGAGGCCGTGGGTCACGGACTCGAAGCGGACTTCAATCGCAAGGGCACGAGCAACTACACCGGCCAGGTGGGCAAGCCTGTCGCGAGCGAGCTCTGTACCGTGGTGGACGACCCGAGCTTCGTGCAGGCGCGCGGCTCCATCAACGTGGACGACGAGGGCGTCGAACCGCACAAGAGCGTGCTGATCGAGAATGGCGTCCTGCGCGGCTACATGCAGGACCGACTCTCGGCCCGTCACTTCAAGACGCGGCCGACCGGCAACGGGCGGCGCGAGAGCTTCGCCTGCGCGCCCATGCCGCGCATGACGAACACGGTGCTGCTCGCGGGACCGCACGACCCCGAGGAGATCGTCAAGAGCGTGAAACGGGGAGTCTTCGCCAAGACATTCGGAGGGGGGCAGGTGGACATATCGAACGGCGACTTCGTCTTTTCGCTGACAGAGAGCTACTTGATCGAGGATGGCCGCATCACCGCCCCACTGAAGGGCGTGAACCTGATTGGCAATGGTCCCGAAACACTCCGGCAGGTAAGCATGCTGGGCAACGATGTCGCAACGTCGGACGGTATCTGGACTTGCGGCAAGGACGGGCAAAGCGTCCCGGTCGGTGTGGGCTGCCCGACGATCAAGATTTCGCGGATCACGGTCGGTGGAACCGAAATCGGGTGAAGCGCCCAGGCGCACACGCACGTACGTGGGCGTGATTGGTCACGGCCCGTTGCTCGAACGCGAGGACGGCGGAGCGGCGACATTGCGCCAGCTCGGCGCGACCGTGCGCACGCTCGACCTGTGGGACGACCCGGTCAACCTGATCGGCCTGGACGACGACGAGCTCGAGATCCGGCCGCGGGCGCTGCTGTTCGAGGCGCTGGACCGCCCGGACCTGGCCGTCGCGGCGCTGCGTGCGGTGCGCCGCGAAACCTACTTCGACAACGTCGGAGCGATCATCTCCGTGACCGTCGGGCAGGTGGCGCGCATCGATCCTTCCAGTGGTTTCGACGACTTCGTGCTGCACCCGTACGTGCCGGAGGAGCTGTACTCGCGCATCCGTGCGCTGGAATGGCGCCGCAGCGAGTTCGCAACCGATGAACGCCAGAAGATCGGCCCCATCGTGATCGACAAGGCCGGTCACGAGGTCGAGGTCAACGGCCGGCCCATTTCGCTGACGGCGAAGGAGTTCGCGCTTCTGGCCTACATGTCGGAGCGGCGCGGCCGCGTGCTGTCGCGCGAGCATCTCCTGTCGCGGGTCTGGGGCAACCGCTACGAGGGTGGCCCGCGCACCGTGGACATCCACGTCCGGCGCCTGCGCGCCAAGCTGGGAGATGCGCTGCCGCTCGAGACGCTGCGCGGGTCGGGCTACAAGCTGCGCGCCCCCGACAGCGACGGCGGTGGCGCGGACGACGACACCGGCGCCAGCGAGCCCCCGCCGGCTTCCGGGGCATGATCGTCGTCTCGACGGGATGTCCTGCCGGCATCGGGCCGGAGGTGTCGGTGGCGGCCGCCGCGAAGCTCGAACGCACGCCGTGCGTGCTCGTCGGTGACGAGCGGACATTGCTGGCGGCGGCGAAGCAGGTCGGTGTTCCGCGCGCGAGGCTCACGGAGTTCGACGGCGAGCCCGCGCCGGGGCGTATTGCCGTGTTGCCCGCCGGAGTGCCGCTGTCGGCGTCGGATCGTCGTCCCGGTCGGCCATCGCAGGGCGCCGGGGCTGCCCAGCTCGCCTACATCGATGCCGCCTACAAGCTGGCCAAGGCCCACGGCGCCGCGCTGGTGACCGCCCCCGTCAGCAAGGCGGCGATCGCGCATTCGGGAGCTCGAGGCGCGGCGCGTTTCACCGGTCACACTGAATGGCTGCGCGATCGCGATGGCGCCCGAGCGAGCATCATGTGCTTCGCCGCACCCGGGCTCGTGACGAGCCTCGTCACCACCCACCTGCCGCTTTCGCGCGTGCCGCGCAGCCTGACGCCCGACAACGTCGCGCTCGCCACGGTCTGGCTCGCACGGCTCCTCCGCGCCCTCGACAACGAGCTGCCGCTGATCGCCGTGGCGTCGTTGAACCCGCACGCCGGGGAGGGCGAGCTGTTCGGACGCGAGGAGAGCCTCGCGATCGCGCCCGGGATCGCTTTGGCGCGCCGCCGCCTGCGCGGCAAAGCGCGCATCGAGGGGCCGGTCGGCGCGGAAACGGCCTATCGCAAGGCCTGGGCGGGGGAGTACGACGGCGTGGTCGCGATGTACCACGACCAGGCGACCATCCCGATGAAGCTCGTCGCGTTCGGCGAGGCCGTCAATGTGACGATGGGGCTCTCCATCGTCCGCACCAGCGTCGATCACGGGACGGCGTACGACATCGCATGGAGCGGCAAGGCCGACGCCACCGGGATGCTGCGCGCGATGCAGCTCGGACAGCGGCTCTCGAACGGAGCAAGCCGGCGTTGAGCCAGCTTGGCGCGCAGGCGCTCGAGGCGCTCGAGCTCATGCTGCGCTCCGTCGAGCGAGCGGGCGGACGGGGTCTTTCGCGTCTGGAGGACGACGCGCTGTACGATGGGCTACTGCGCATCGTGCTCGGCTTCGTTGCGCTGGACGCCGCCGAACAGCGGGGCATGCTGCCGGCACCGCCAGAGGCCGGCGACGGCAGCGAGTGGGAGCGGCTGATCCTGCGCTGGCGAAGTGTACACAACGGCGCGGACGGCCTGCCGCGGCACCAGGCGCGACTCTTCGACGCCGGGGCGAACGCGCTGTTCCGCGCCGGCGCGCCAATCGACGATGCCACGCTGTCGCGCGTCGCGGCGCTGCTCCGGACACTCCAGCGTGGCGACCGGCGCGTCGATCACCGGGCGCTGCCGCTGGAAACGCTGGGCCAGCTCTACGAGCAGCTGATCGGCTACCGCATCGAGCGCGCCGACGGCTCCCGGCGCATCGTCCGCGGCGGCGCGCGCAAGCGGAGCGGCAGCTTCTTTACCCCCCGCGCGCTCGCCGCGAAGGTCGTCGAGGCGGCGCTGGCGCCGCTCGCAGAGAGACTGGAGAGCGTGGACCCTGGCGATCGGGCGGCAGTGATCCGCGGCTTCCGGCTGTGCGACCCGGCGATGGGTGCTGGAGTTTTCCTGATGGAGGCATGTCGCCGGCTTGCCGTGCTCCTGTCGCGTGCCGATGCCGTGCCCGATCGCGAAGCGATGCGCAGCGTGGCGCTCGAGTGTCTGTACGGCGTCGACCGGAGCGAGCTCGCGGTCGCCGTCGCGGAGCTGTCGCTCTGGTTGCTCGTCGGTGACCCCGGAACGCCGGTTGCCGGGATAGCGCGCCATCTCGCAGTCGGCGATTCGCTGCTCGGGGCGGTGGGGCCCACTTCGCGGCAGGCGGCGGACCGCGTGCTGTCGGCGGCGCTGTTCGACGATCCGTTCACGCCCGCGAGCGACTTCGGTGGCGGCCGCTTCTTCCACTTTGCGCTGGAGTTCCCCGATGCGGCGTCGGGGTTCGACGTGGTGGTCGGCAACCCGCCCTGGGTCGCATTCGCCGGGCGTGCGGCGCAGCCGCTCGATCCGCGCCTCCGTCGCTATTTCCGCGAGGCCTTCCGCGCCATGCACGGCTACCCCACGCTGCATGGGCTGTTCGTCGAGCGGGCCGCCGAGCTCGCCCCGCACGGCGTCGTGGCGCTGCTGGTGCCGAGCCCGATCGCGGACCTGGACGGCTACAGGGCGGTGCGCCGCGCGCTGACGGCGAGCCACAGACTGCGCGAGCCCCTGCTCGAGCTCGGGCAGGATGCTTTCGAGTCCGTCGTCCAGCCCTGCTTCGTACTGGTCGCCGAGCCCGACTCCGGCGCCCAGGCCGACGACCGGCCCTGGCGGCTCGCCGAGCGACAGCGGGTGGGGGGCGCTGCCGAGGCCGTACGGGTGCCGGAGCTTCTTTCGCTGCTGGCGCGCGCGCCGTCGCTGCCCTCGACGGCGTTCCGCGAAATGGGATTCCAGAGCTCGCGTATTGCCAGCCGCGAGCTGATGCTGCGAGCGCCCGGTCCGGACCAGCGACACCGCTACCCGCTGCTCGAAGGACGCGACGTGTCCGAGTTCTCGGAAGGGCCGCCGCGGCTCTACCTCTGCGTCGAGCCCGAGGAGCTGGTCCGGGCCCGCTGTCGAGTACGGCGGGAGCAGGACTACCAGGCGGCGCGCTTCGTCGTGCGGCAGACGGCGAAGGTTCCGATCGCCGCGCTGCACTCGGGGCTTCCGTTCCGCAACTCGCTCCTGGCCGGGCTGGAAGTGGAAGGATTTTCCGCCGAGCTGCTCGTCGCGCTTCTGAACAGCGCCCTGTACCGCGCACTCCATCTCTCCACGCGCCGCGATGCCCGGCAGGCGGCCTTCCCCCAGGTCAAGCTCGCGCATCTCCGCGCGCTGCCGCGGCCGCCGGTCGACGCCGCGCTGCACGCGCGCCTCGCAGCCATCACCGGACGGGCGACGCATGGCGGTATGGGCCCAGCGCTGCGCCGGGAGCTGGACGATGCGGTCTTCGATCTATTCGCCGTCCCCCCCGACCACCGCCGGGAAGTGCGCGCCTTCCTGGCCGTGCGGGCGAAGCGCCTGGGCTACGTCGTGGAAGGTCCGGACGCGCGCCCGAGCACGCCGCTCGACCCGGTTCGCGAGCGGCTCGGTGCCGCTACTTGATGGGCGGAGGCGTGTAGATCTTCTTCACGTTGGCGCCACCGGCGAACGCGTAGGAGCCGACGTTGCCGTAGCCGTACACCATCAGGCCGAAACCGATGCTGCCCGAGACGTTGTGCGCCCCCTCGCCGAGCGGGCAGCGGTAGGTCTCGTAGGACTTGCCGCCCAGTTGCCCCGCGTTCGACTGGACGCAGCTCGACGGCAGCGCGGCACCGTCGATCTTGAAAGTGCCTCCGGTCGGTGCTGCGATCACGAAGTAGTTGTTCGACCAGCTGGGGGGGATCAGGAACACGTAGTCCTTCCGGTACTGGTCGACGGGCGGGAAGATCGTGAGCGATGGGTCGCCGATGTTGCTCGTCGTGTAGCCCGCGCTCACGAGGAGTTGTCCAATCGCGATCGGCTGGGTCGACTGGACGACGATGTCCTTGTCGGTCCACGTCTCCTTCATTTCGCCGGGCTGCAGGGTAAACGAGTCGAACGGGGCGGGCAGGTTCGTCGTGACCGTTGCGGGGCTCGCGACGCCCATGAAACGCAACACGTCCGGCTCGGTGTAGCCACCGGTCGAGCGGACGGGACTGCGCGACACGACGAACGTCTTGCCCATCGCGGTGACCGGGAACACCTGCTCCTCCAGATGATCGGTGCAGCAAACGTCGGAGCCGTCGGTGCCAGGTGGCGGCGGCGCGCCGAGATTCTTGGGATTGACCAGTCCGCGTTCTCCGCCCGAAAAGACCACGATGGGCTTGTCCGCCTGGACTACCGTTCCCGTCATGTCGCCGGGCATGCCATCCGAAGCGAGGTTCAGTACGTCGAAGGAGCCGAGCTTCGCGGTGATCGTGCCGCCCTTCGGCGTGTTCGGGATGTACTTGGTGTCGGTGCGGATCTTGGTCCCCGCGATGACCGTGACGTGCGTGTCCGGCTCGATGCCGACGACGGTGACGTTGGAGTGATCCGGAATGCCGGCGATCTGCGGCAAACCGGGAACGGAGATCGGGTTCGCCGTCGGGTAGCCGAGGACGCGGTAGATCGTGCCGAGCCCGTTGCGCGGCAGAAGCAGCGACGCGTCGTTGGAGAAATTGTTCGTGAAGTTGTTGAACTGGTAGACGACCAGCGGCACCGTCGACGTGATACGGAACGCCTTCGACGACAGGAAGGTACCGGGCGGCCCCGGCGGATCCTGCGTGCTGGGCGTCCACCCCGTCACTTCCGCGCGCGGAAGCCCGACCGCCTTGACGTCGCCTGGTGCGACATTCAGCGTCTGCACCGTGGTCAGGTTCCTGGGCTGTCCGTAGGCGGCCTGGTTCGCCTCGATCGTGACCTGTGCGACGCCGTGGCCGGCGTTCGACAGCACGACGCCCCACTGCCCCTTCGATGCGTCGTCAATTCCGCGCGTGTTCGGCAGATCGACGGCCCAGAACTCGCAGCCCACGTTCGACGGCGAGCCGTCGGCCTTGTCACATTCGGTGGTGCACGCGCCGTTGTTGCAGACCTCGCCCTTCGCGAGATCACAGGTCTTGACGAGCGAGCCGGCCTTGCCGCTCTGGTCACACTTGTGGATCTCGTTGCCGACGCAGGTGGTCGTGCCAGGGTGACAATCGAGGCACCCCTCTCCCGCCACGCACACCCCGGGCGAGCAGTCCTTCTGGCCGGAAGGATTGCCCTGGGCGTCGCACAGCGTGAGCGTCGTGTCGGTCAGGCAGCTGTTGCAGCCGAACCCGCCGTCGAGGTTGCCGCCGCTGCCGCCGCTGGCCGCGCCGCCGCCGCTTCCGCCGGGTTGACCGGCGGTGCCGGAGGCGGAGCACGCCGATGGAGCGAGCAGTCCGACAAGCACAGACAGGGAAAGCAGGCCCAGAGGTCGCCACAAAGTCATGGGGCCTCAAGATACGGCTATTTCCGCCGATGCGCGAGCAAGCCGCCCGCGCGGCCACGCCCTTGACGCTCGGCAAGCCCAGCCTGCTTCGACGCGGGGTCGCGGGCGGCTGCCGTCCGGGATGAGTGGGTGGAGCCGAGGGGGATCGAACCCCTGACCTCATGACTGCCAGTCATGCGCTCTCCCAGCTGAGCTACGGCCCCGGGAAGGACGCGGAGACTTGCACGCCTTGTCGCGGAAGGCGAGTAGGAATTTTCGCCTTTTTGCTGGTCCCGGGCTTCGCTGACCAGCGAAGGCTAGTGGCCTCAGCCGCCGCCCGGGTTGGGAGCAGCTGGGCGCGGCGCGGGCATGGGCACCGGTGGCGTCGGGGGCGCTCCGGGCGCGTTGCCCTTTGCGGCCGCCGAATCCGAAGCCGCCGGGGCGGCGCTGGCCTGGGGCGCCGCCTTCTTCGATAGCTGTTCTGCGGTTCTGCCCGGAGGTCGCGTCACCAGGAAGCCCAGCAGGGCCAGGAGCGCCAGAACCCCGCCCAGCAGTGGCAACCACATCGGCGTGTGCGGCTCGCCGGGCAAGAGCTCGTTGATCGGCTCGTCGTCGTCGTGGGCGTCGGCCGCCTGTGCGGCCTCCGGCTCGGTCGAGGCGCTCATGGCCCCATCCTATGGGCGGCCCGCCCACAGGGGTCAAGCCCGGCTTTGAAACGGTCTCGAAACCCAGGTGTCGTTGGGCAGGGGCCAGGCGGCTTGCTAGTATCCAGGGCGTGTCGCTCACCTTCGCGGTGGTCTCGGATTCCGAGCCGACCCAGGAGGCCCTGGGACTTTTCTGCAGGAGGCTCGAGACGTCCACCGGCGTCGACGTCGCCCCGTGCATCCTGTCGAGCTACGCTGCGCTGACCGCAGCGGCGTTGGCCGGCCGAGTGGATTTCGCGTGGGCTCCGCCGCTGGTGGCCGTCGAGCTGGAGGGCAGCAAGGCTGCGATTTCCATGGTCGTTGTCCGGCGCGGTCTCCGAGGCGGCTACCATGCCGCGCTGTTTGCCCGGGCCGAGGCGCCGTACCGCAAACCCGAAGAGCTCGTGGGGCTGACCGCCGCGTGGGTGTCGCGCGAGAGCGCATCGGGCTACTTCGTGCCCCGTTGGCACCTCAGGTCGCTCGGCGTCGATCTGCACAAGGCCTTCCCCCGTGAGCTGTTCTGCTCCAGCCACGAGGCCGTCGTCGACGCCGTGCTCGGAGGGCAGGCCGACGTGGGCGCGACCCACGTGGGGCTGGAACCGGTGAGCGGCCAGCTCGCGGCGGCGCCGTGGCTCGACATGGGGGCTCCCGGAGGCGCGGTGCGGGTGCTGCTCCTGATCGGTCCGATCCCCGGTGATCTGATCGTGGCCGGGTCGCACGTTCCGCCGGACGTACGGCGGCGCGTCACTGCCGCGCTGCTGGCGATGCACGACGATCCGGATAGCGCGGCGCACGGCGTGTTCCAGGCGAGCCGTTTCGAGCCCGTGCCCGACGGGCACCTCGCGCTGCTCCGGCGTCTGGCTCGCTACTCGGAGACGAGAGCATGAAGAGGAGTCGCTTGACCGATGCTCGCACCGGACCCTAGCCTCACGCCTGCCGGGATCGCTCCTCGCTGGGCTGGCGCGACCGGACGATCACCGGCCCCATCGAGGCTTCGGGTGAGCTAGTCGATGGCACGAGAGCAACAACGGTACAGGGTCCTCGAGAAGATCGCTTCCGGCGGCATGGCGGAAGTCTTTCGAGCGGAAAGCGCCGGCCTCGAAGGCTTCAAGAAGATCGTCGCCATCAAGCGCGTTCTTCCGCACCTTTCGGAGAAAAAGCAGTTCATCGGGATGTTCCTCGATGAAGCGCGATTGAGCGCTCATCTGTCCCATTCGAACGTCGCCCAGGTCTTCGATATCGGCGTCGGCGACAACACGTACTTCATCGTCATGGAGTACGTCGATGGGGCCGACCTCAAGGCGATCATCGAGCGGCACAAGAAGCAGAACCAGCTCGTCCCCATCGAAGAAGCCTGTTTGATCTGCGTGCGCATCTGCGAGGGGCTCGCCTACGCGCACGAGCTCATGGACTCGAACGGGCGCCGCATCGGCGTCGTGCATCGCGACATGTCGCCGCCGAACGTGCTCATCACCCGTCACGGCGAGGTGAAGATCGTGGACTTCGGGCTGGCGAAAGCGAACAGCCAGCTGGAAAAGAGCGAACCCGGCATCATCAAGGGCAAGTTCAGCTATCTGTCGCCCGAGGCCGCGCTGGGCAAGCCGGTGGACGCGCGGACCGATATTTTCGCCGTAGGCATTATCCTGTGGGAAATGCTGGCGGGCCGGCGCCTGTTCATGGGCGAAACGGATCTCGAGACGGTGCGCCAGGTGCAGGCCGCGCGCGTGCCGCCGATCCGGCAGTTCAATCCGAACGTCACGCCGCAGCTCGAGGCCGTGTTGGCCCGCTCGCTCGCACAGAACCCCGACGACCGCTACCAGACGGCGCGGGATCTGGGCCAGGACCTGAACCAGATGATGTTCCATCTGGGGCGGCCCGTCTCGTCCTTCGACATCGCGCAGCTCGTGAACCCGGTCGTGCACGAGCGGGAAGAGGAGCGCGAGCAGAAGAGGCTCGAGGATCGCGGCTCCATCATCGGGTCGCTCATCGACGAGGCACTCATCGAATTCAGCTCGCTGCAGGGCGACGACAGCGACAGCTCGAAGGCGATGGCGCCGCTGGTTCTGGGCAGCTTCGAGAGCGCGCAGGACTGGGCCAACGATCTCGATCTGGGCCGGGGCCAGGAGGCACCCTCGGCGAGGTTCGAGGTGGGCAACCTGGCCGCCCTGGAGGACGACGTACCCTCGCGCCGTCGCTCATCGGATCTGCCGAGCGATCCGTCGGTGCCGTTGGTCCAGACACCTCCCCCGGCGCAGGCTCCCCACGGGGATCCGGCGCCTCCCGCCGTCGCCGAGCAGAAGAGCGGCAAGGGCGGCATGATCGCGCTCCTCCTGCTCCTGGTGGTCGTCGCGGCGCTGGCAGGGGCCTACTTCAAGGGCCTCATCCCCCCGAATCTGATCCCGCACTAGCCGGCTGGTCCGGTCGCGTGGCGTCTACTCGCTGTCCGCGACCGCCTCAGTCGCCGGCTTCGGCTTCGGCTTCGGGGCGCGGGTGGGACGGCTGGCTCTTGTCGTCGCCCTCCTCCTTTTCGCGCGCCGCGCGCTCGGCCGCCAGACGCTGCAGCACCTGCGGCTTGGGAGCGATCGTGAGGCTCATCGTCCGGCCTTCCATCGTCGGCCGCTGCTCGACGTTGGCCAGCTCCTCGGTGTTCTTGATGATGTAGTCGAGCTGCATCTGTGCGCGCTCGGGATGTGTGATCTCGCGGCCGCGGAAACGCACCGTGAGCTTCACCTTGTTGCCGGACTCGAGGAACTTGCGGGCCGCGCGGACCTTCACGTTCAGATCGTGATCGTCCGTCTTCGGGCGCAGCTTCAGCTCCTTCACCTCGACCACGGTCTGCTTGCGTTTGGCCTCGCGCTGCTTCTTCTTTTCCTCGTACTTGTACTTGCCGAAATCGAGGATCTTGCAGACCGGTGGGCTTCCCTTGGGATTGACCTCGACCAGGTCGAGCCCGCGTGACTGCGCTTCGCGCAGTGCCTCGTCGGTCGGCAGAACGCCGAGGTTGGTACCGTCTTCCATGACTACGCGAACTTCGGGCACGCGAATCCGGTGGTTGATCCGGATCTGCGGGCCTCGCGGTTCCCGACTGAATCGTCGCCCCATTGCCATGCGGTTGTCTTCTCTCGTCCTTTCCCCGGTCGCGCCTTCGCAGCCGGCCTGTCAGCTCCGATCCGCGCCGACGCGCGGTGGCCGCGCTTCGCGGACCAATCTCTCGGCAAAGTCGGTGACGGACATCGCCCCGAGCTCGCCTTCATCTCTCGATCGCGGTGCGACACTGTCGCTCTCCGCTTCTTTCTCGCCGATCACCACGATGTAGGGCGTGCGCATCAGGCGGGCATTGCGGATCTTCGCGCCGAGCTTGTCGGCGCCGGCGTCCACGCCGACGCGAAGCCCGCGCGCTACAAGCGCTTCGCGGACCTTCGCGGCGTAGTCGGCCTGTTTCTCGCTCACCGTCACCAGTGTCGCCTGTTCCGGCGCGAGCCAGACCGGGAATTTTCCGGCCACGTGCTCGATGTACATGCCGAAGAAGCGCTCGATCGAGCCGAGGATGGCCCGGTGCAGCATGACCGGACGATGGGCTTCGCCGTCGCTTCCCACGTACTCGAGGCCGAACCGCTCCGGCAGCCCGTAGTCCACCTGGATTGTTCCGAGCTGCCAGCTCCGGCCCAGCGCGTCCACGATGTGGAACTCGAGCTTCGGTCCGTAGAACGCTCCCTCGCCCGGCAGCTTCTCGAAGTCGATCTTCGAGTCGATCAGCACGCGCTCGAGCACGCCTTCGGCGTTGTCCCACAGCTCGTCGGAGCCGATGCGCTTCTCGGGGCGCAGCGCCAGCTTGACCGCCACGTCCTTGAAATCGAATGCCGAATAGACCTCGAACAAGAGCTGGTTGAAGGAGCGGATCTCCTCGCCCATCTGCTCCGGCGTGCAGAAGATGTGCGCGTCGTCCTGGCAGAAGCTCCTGACACGGGCCAGCCCGTGCACCACGCCGCCGCGCTCGTAGCGGTGCAGCCTGCCGAAGTCCGCAACCCGCCACGGCAGCTCCCGATAGCTCCTCCTGCGCTGCCCGAAGATCAGGCAGTGGCTCGGGCAGTTCATCGGCTTCTGCCCCAGCGCATCGAGTGCCGGGTGATGGTGCTCGTGCTCGCCTGCCGACTCCGCTGGAACGTCCAGTCCGACGCCGGCCGCCGCCGAATCCAGCATGTCCGCCGTCACGGGCAGGTACATGTTGTCGCGGTAGTTCGCCAGGTGCCCGCTGGTCGAAAACAGCCGGTTGTCGAAGATCTGCGGGGTGATGACTTCTTCGTAGCCGTAGTCGACGTACAGCTCGCGCACGTAGTCGATGAGCCGGTTGTAGATGCCGGCGCCCCGCGGCAGGAAGAACGGCATCGCCGGCGCGTACTCGTGGAACATGAAAAGCTCGAGCTCCTTGCCGAGCTTCCGGTGGTCGCGCGCGCGCGCTTCTTCGAGCAGCTTCAGGTGTTCATCCAGCTCTTCCTGGGTCGGGAACGCGGTCCCGTAGATCCGCTGGAGCATCGGGTTGTGCTCGTCGCCGCGCCAGTACGCACCGGCGACGCTGGTGAGCTTGACTGCACCCAGATGCCGGGTCGCGGGTACGTGCGGGCCTTCGCAGAGATCGACCCAGTTCGTCTCGAGCTTCTCCGGACGGCCGTGGCGGTACAGCGAGATGCGTTCGCCCTCGGGGATCGACTCCAGGATCTCGAGCTTGTACTTCTCGCCCATGCCCTCGAAGAGCTGGTGCGCTTCCTCGCGCGAGACTTCCTGCCGGTAGAAGGGAACGTTCTGCTTGATGATGCGGCGCATCTCCTTTTCGATGCGCGCGAGGTCCTTGTCGCTGAACGGGCCTTCGGGGCGATCGAAGTCGTAGTAGAAGCCCGAGTCGATGGCCGGGCCGATGGTGACCTGGGTGCCGGGGAACAGCCGCTGCACCGCGTCCGCCATCACGTGCGCGGCGGAATGCCGGATGATGGGCAGCGCGGCTTTGTCCTTCCAGCGAACGGGAGTGATGTCGGCATCCGGGGCGATCGGCGTGTGCAGGTCCACCAGCCTTCCGTTGATCCGGACGGCGACGATATCGCCCTCGAGCTGCCCTTTCTGAGAAAGCAGCTCGCGCGGCGTGCGGCGCAGAGACTCCGCCATGAGGCTAGGAAGTCATGGCCACGGACCGCTCGCCACGAAAGAGGACAGACTCGTTTTGTGCTGCCGCGCGCCCCTCGAAGAACACGGAGGCCGGGTCCCTGGGAGCCTCGCGACGAGCAACAAGCGGAGTAGGCGCGGGCAGGATTGAACTGCCGACCCCTACCGTGTCAAGGTAGTGCTCTACCACTGAGCTACGCGCCTGAGGACCGGCGAAGCCGGAGCCATGATTCTTTGCCTGTCCGAGATGCAGGGGGCGATCAACTACATCCGGCCCTCCAGGCTGTCAAGGCTTGGCAAGGGCGCGGCTCGGCCTTGGGGAAAGCGTCTGTTCAGTACCGCTCCGTCCTCTGCCCGGCGCTGGGCCGCCTTGCTTGCGCGACCACCATAAAGTCGCTATAGGCCGGCCCTCCTGGAGGAGACCTTGGGTTCCCCGCTCCTAGCATTTCAGGCAGTTCCCCCCGCGCCCGGTCGACCCGCGGCGCCGGGCGCTGCACCTGCAAAACAACACACCACCCAGCCGGCGCCGCCGGCGGGCAATGCACATCAGGGGGCTCCCCCGCCGAAGAGCGAGCCGCCCAGCACGCTGGGCATGCTGTTCCCGCTGCTTCTGCTGGTGCCGCTCCTCATCCTGATGTTCTGGTCGACCCGCTCGCAGCACAAGAAGCAACAGCAAGCGGTCGCGACGTTGAAGAAGGGCGATCGGGTGCTCACCCAGAGCGGGCTCGTGGGCAAGCTCATCGAGCTGGGAGACCGCTACGCCAAGGTCGAAGTCGCTCCAGGCGTCAAGGTCGACATCCTCAAATCCGGTCTGGTCGGCAAGGACAACGCCGAGAACGCCAGCGCCGTCGAGAAGAAGAAGTAGGCTCCGGACCCCCGGATCCGGCAGGCGGCATCAGAGAACCAGGGGACCTACCAGCCCGTGACCAATACCGTTCTCCAGTATGTGTTTGCGGGCATCAGTGCCCTGCTCTTCATCGCGGGCTACGTGCGCCGGCCGCACCGCATCGCATTCTGGTTCGGCGCCATCTGTGCGGCGTCGGCCGCTGCGGGCGCCCACTACGACGCGTTCTGGACGCTCGCCAGCTTCGGCATCCTGACGCTGTGGGCGTTCATCGCCGGTCTCGGTGTGCTCGACCTCGGCTGGCGCATGCGCTTCGGCCTGGTCGTCAGCGTGTGCATCCTCGCGTTCCTTTCGCTGTGGCCCACGCTCTTCAACATGTCGAAGGGCAAGATTCCCTGCCCGACCTACATCCAGAAGCACGTTAGCTCACGCCTGGTTGCGGGTCTCGACCTGAGGGGCGGGCTCAGGCTCGTCTACACGGTCAACGTCGACGAGGCCATCAAGGACAAGCGCGACAACTACTACGAGGACATGCGCGCGCAGCTGGCGAAGCTGTACGGCCTGTACAAGGGAGACGAGCAGCCGAGCGACGCGGTCTTTGCGAAACTCCGCAAGAAGATCGAGGTCGAGGCGCCCCACCATCCCGCCAACGAGATCACGATCCACGTCGCCGATGGCGTGGACCCGACGAAGATCGACACGCGCTTCCTCATGCAGTTCGGCACTGACATGAGCTTTTCCCGAAGCGCGAACGGGCGCGACTTCAAGTTCCGCATCAAGAACTCGGTGGAGAGCCAGATCCGGGACCGCGCGGTGGAGCAGGCGCGCCAGATCATCCTGCGCCGCATCGACGAGCTGGGTCTGCGCGAAGCCTCTGTCTCCACGCGCGACGAGGACATCATCGTCGAGGTTCCAGGCAAGAGCGAGAAGAGCTTCAAGCGCATCCGCGACATCATCAGCCAGACGGCGCGTCTCGAGTTCAAGCTGCTCGACGACGAGGAGGACTTCCTGGGCCCGATCTCCAAGAAGGCGAGCCCCGAGAGTCTGCCCAAAGGGCTCGACTTCCGGCAGGAAGACGCGCCCGTCGGCCTCGACGACAACGGAGACATCAAGCACAACCGGATCACGTATGCGTTCCTCGCTCTGCAGAAGGACGAGTTGCCCCAACACGCGCTGCAGCGGTTCAAGGAGTGGGCGGCGACGCTGGAGCTCCCTCCCGATCGCGAGCTTGGCTACGAGATCGTCTACAAGACCAACCCCGACACCTTGAAGCAGACCGCGTCGGGATGGCGGACCTACCTGCTCAAGAGCCACGCCGACATCACCGGCGACATGATCCGCGACGCGCAGGCCCAGCCGGACCAGTCCCGGGGCGGCCTGGGCGGCTGGCACGTTGCGCTCACGTTCACCGCCGAGGGCGGCAACATCTTCGAGCGCATCACGGGTGCGAACATCAAGCGTCGCTTCGCCATCATCCTCGACAACCGCGTCGAGAGCGCGCCGGTGATCCAGTCGCGCATCCCCGGCGGGCACGCCCAGATCACGATGGGCGCGGGCGACCCGCAGGTCCAGCTGGAGGACTCGCGGAAGCTGGAGTTGGTGCTGCGCTCGGGCGCGCTGCCGGCGCCGATCTCGCCGTCGAACGAACAGCGCATCGGTCCTTCCCTGGGCAAAACGTCCATCAAGCTCGGCGTCCAGGGAGCCATCGGCGGTGGCTTCCTGGTGCTGATGTTCATGTTCATCTACTACCAGCGCGCCGGCCTCATCGCGAACACCGCGGTGAGCATGAACCTGTTCCTGCAGCTGGCCATCCTGGCGTCGTTCGGTGCATCGATGACCCTGCCAGGCATCGCGGGGCTTGCGCTCACTATAGGTATGAGCGTGGACGCCAACGTGCTGATCAACGAACGAATACGCGAGGAGTTACGTTCGGGGAAGAGTTCGCGCGCGGCGGTCGAAGTCGGGTTCGGCAAAGCGCTGAGCGCCATCGTCGACGGCCAGGTCACCACGCTGATTTCCGGCATCATCCTCGCTCAGTACGGCACCGGGCCGATCAAGGGCTTTGCCGTCACGTTGTGCTTCGGCGTCATCTGCAGCGTGTTCACCGGCGTGGTCGTGAGCCGCGTACTGTTCGACCTGTGGGTTCGCGGCTTCGGTCGTAATGCCAAGCTGGATATGGGCTGATCGATGCAGCTATTCCCTGTCGGCAAGACCTTCAACTTCATGGGCAACCGCCGTTGGTTCATCGGCGCCAGCCTGCTGTTTGTCCTCACGTCGCTCGCCCTCATCGTCTATCCCGGCCCCAAGCTCGGTACGGACTTCCAGGGCGGCACCGAGATCGAGGTCGCGTTCAAGAAGCCGGTGGACGGCCCCGCCATCCGCAAGGCCGTCACGGCAGCCGGCTTCTCGCGGCCGGACGTCATCCACGTCAACGATTCGAAAGAGCAGAATCGCTACCTGATCCGCGTCCAGGACATCTCGACCATCAGCGCGGCGACACAGAACCAGATCGAGCGTGCGCTGTGTTTCGGCAAGAATCTGCCGGCCGCACAGTGCCCCAAGGACCACAGCGCCAGCGAGGTCAAGTTCAGCCCCGGCGGCGACAAGATCACGGTTCGCTACGGTGCCGCTCCGGATCTCGACTGGATCAAGAAGCGGATGACCGGCATCCGCGGTGTCGAGCTGCGCGAGGGGAAGAACAACCCCACCGTCCAGAGCGCCCGCGACCACAAGGTCGAGATCCAGCTCAAGAGCAAGGGCGATCAGCTGATGGACGCGATGCGTCGTCGGCTGGGCTCGGACACCGTGCCGGCCACAGCCCTGCGCGTCGAGTGGATCGGGCCGAAGGCCGGCGCCCAGCTGCGTGATGCGGCACTGCGCAGTATCGCCATCTCGCTCGTCTTCATCATGGCGTACATCGCGTTCCGCTTCGACCTGCGCTTTGCGCCGGGCGCGGTGCTCGCCCTGATGCACGACGCGATCAACACCATCGGAGTGCTGATCCTGCTGGGGAAGGAGGTGAACCTGCCCACTGTGGCGGCCATCCTTACCATCGTCGGCTACTCGGTGAACGACACGGTCGTCGTCTACGACCGCGTGCGCGAGAACCTCGGCAGGCTGCGCGGTGCGACGTTCGACAACATCATCAACATCAGCCTCTCCGAGATGCTGAGCCGCACCATCCTGACCAGCGCGACGACCGTGATCAGCTTGCTGGCGTTCTTCTTCCGCGGCACCGGCACGCTGAAGGACTTCGCGCTGACACTCGTGGTCGGCATCGTGTTCGGCACGTATTCCTCCATCTACGTGGCGCTGCCGCTCACCGAGTGGCTGGACAAGCTCTTCTTCGCCAGGGTGGGCAAGAAGCGCAAGGGCAAGAAGGCCGCGCGCTCCAGCAAGAAGGCGTCCGCGACCGCCTGACGGCGTTGACAGTCGAGGTCCGGCGCGCCGAAGATGGCCGCCGCATGCCGTCCGACTCGCCCCTGCGACCGCTTCCGCCACCTCCGGGCGATGCGGCGCGCGAGCTCGGACGCGCGCTGTCGCTCACCACTACCGTCGCGGACCTCCTGTACCGTCGCGGCCACTTCGAGCCGGGTGCGACGCAGCGGTTCCTCGAGCCGAAGCTGGCCGACCTGACGCCGCCGGACGGGATGGCCGATCGCGCGCTGGCTGCCGAGCGGATTGTCGGTGCAGTGAAGCGAGGCGAGCGGATCTGCGTCTTCGGCGACTACGACTGCGACGGCATCACGTCCGCGGCCATCATGACCGAGCTCTGCCGGGCGGTGGGCGGCGAGGTCGTGCCCCTGCTCGCGAGCCGCTTCGACGGGGGCTACGGCGTGTCTCCAGCGGCGGTGGAGCGCATCGTCGCATCCGGTGCGCGCCTGCTGGTCACCTGCGACTGCGGGTCCTCCGATCACGCGACGCTCGCGGACGTGCGGTCGCGCGGGATCGACATCATCGTCATCGATCACCATCTCGTTCCGCCCGAGCCGCTGCCCGCTCTGGCGTTCCTCAACCCGCACCGGGACGATTGCGCATTTCCCTACAAGGGGCTCGCCTCCTGCGGCCTCGCCTTGAGCGTGGGGGCCGCGCTCAGGGCCGAGCTGTTGCCTGGGCTCGATCTCAGGCAGTGGCTCGACCTGGTCGCGATCGGCACCATCGCCGACGTGGCGCCGCTGGACGGCGACAATCGCGCGCTGGTGCGCGCTGGGCTCGCGCGCCTCGCCGAGGGGCGGCGGCCCGGCGTGCGCGCGCTCTGCGAGCTGGCGAAAATCGACGCGAGCTCACCGCTCACGGGCGAGGACGTCGCGTTCCGCATCGCGCCCCGGATCAATGCGCCGGGCCGGCTCGGGCCGCCGGATCTCAGCGCTCGAACTCCTGCTCAGCCGTACGCACGAGGAGGCGCGCGCCCTGGCCGCCAGCATCGAGCAGCTGCAGACCGAACGCAGAGCACAGCAGGAACGCATCCTCGCTGAAGCCGTCGAGGAGATCGAACGCGAGGGCTGGGCCGAACGCCCGGCGATCGTCGTCGGACGCGAAGGCTGGAACCACGGCATTGTCGGCATCGCCGCGGGCCGGCTCGCCAGTCGCTACGGGCGCCCGGTGATCGTCGTGGGCTTCGACGGCGAGCGCGGCCGCGGCTCGGTGCGCGGGCCCGAGGGTGCACGCCTGCACGACGCGCTGCGCTCGGCCAGCGAGGCGCTCGAACGCTACGGCGGGCACCAGGCTGCCGCGGGCGTCGAGGTCCGGCTCGCGCGACTCGGCGAGCTCCGCGAGCGCTTCGAGCACGCCTGCGCAAACCAGGAACCTGCGGAGGAGCTGGCCGCGGCCGCCGACGTGGCGTGGCTGTGCCCCGAAGACGAGCCGGGGCAGGTGGTGAGCGACCTCATGCGCCTCGAGCCGTGCGGTGCCGGCAATCCCGCTCCGCAGGTTATCGTACGAGCCGAGGTCGTCTCGTCGCGCGAGGTCAGGGGAGGCCATCTCAAGCTGGAGCTCTCGCTGGCCGGCGGGCAGCGCATGGGCGCTTTCGGCGTGCGCATGGGAGACCGGGCTGAAAGCCTCACCGGGCAGGTGCTCGTGGTGGGGCGCCTGCGCCGCGACACCTGGCGAGGCGCAGGCGCCGTCGAGATCCGCGCCGACGAAATCCACGCCTGAAGCGCATGGGCTCTGCGTGCTAGCTTTCGGCGGGAAAATGAGTGAGCCGCTCATCAGCTTCCGCGGAGTGAAGAAGGCTTTCGGCCGCAAGGTCATCTACCGCCATCTCGACCTCGATGTGGTCGGCGGCGAGGTGCTGACCATCGTCGGCGGCTCGGGCGTGGGCAAGAGCGTGATGCTCAAGATGCTCATCGGTCTGCTCGAGCCCGACGCGGGCTCCATCGTCTTCGACGGCGGCGAAGTCACTGCGATGAGCGAGGACCAGCTGAGCGTGGTGCGGCAGCGCATCGCGATGCTGTTCCAGAGCGGAGCCCTGTTCGATTCACTCAGCGTCGGCGAGAACGTCGCCTACGGACTCGAGGAGCACTTCCGGCACAAGATGAGCAAGGAGGAGATCGCGACGCGCGTCGAGTGGGCTCTTGGCCTCGTCGATCTGCCCGGCATCGAGGCGATGCGGCCGGCCGACCTCTCCGGCGGAATGCGCAAGCGGGTGGCTCTCGCGCGGGCGATCGCGGTCCGCCCCGAGGTGCTCCTGTACGACGAGCCGACGACAGGCCTCGACCCGATCAACACCGCCCGCGTCAATCACCTCATCATGGGGCTCCAGCAGCGACTGAGCATCACGAGCATCGTGGTCACCCACGACATGAAGAGCGCGTTCAGCATCAGCGACAAGGTGGCGATGGTGCACAGCGGCAGCATCATCGCCTACGGCACGGTCGAAGAATTCCGTGCCGCCACGGATCCGCGGGTCGCAGACTTCATCGAAGGGCGGGCGCCTGTGAAGGAGGACGTCGAAACGCTCCTGAACGCCTGAACGCCCTGCGGGAAGGGGACGGCACGCGAGCGCGTAGGACGGCCGTGGGAAAGCCGGAATTATGCGTGGGTCCAGCGTCCGGCGTGACTGGACCGGCGGTTTGAGGGAAGATCCAGCGGAAAGATGTCGGGGACCCGCAACGTCAAAGTCGGCGCATTCGTGCTCACCGGGCTGGTGGTACTGGCCGCCGTCATCTTCCTCATTGGTGACGAGCGGAGGATGTTCCAGTCGAAGGTGGAATACCGGATCGTGTTCCACAACGTCGAAGGGCTCAAGCGCGGTTCACCCGTCCGCATGGGCGGCGTCGACGTGGGCGACGTCGCCCACGTCGGCTACTCCGACAACGCGAAGGACGCGCGCCTGTACGTGACGGTCTCCGTCGTGCAGGAGGAATCGCGGCGAATCCGCGGCGACAGCGTCGCCAGCATCGCGTCCAAGGGGCTGCTTGGCGACAAGATGATTGTCGTCACCGTCGGCACGCCCGGCAAGCCGCCGATCAAAGCGGGCGGCATCATCCCCAGCAAGGAGTCGGCGGATATCGCCGACATGCTCGCTCAGGTCTCCACCATCGGCAAGCGGGCCGAGCAGGTGATGAACAACCTGCAGACGACCACCAACACGCTGGCCGACAAGAAATTCAACCAGGACGTCAAGCGCAGCGCCGACTCGCTCGGGAACATCCTGGATTCCATGGACAAGGGCGACGGCTACGCGGCCCGCCTTCTTCACGATCCCACGGAAGCCGACCACCTCTCGCGGACGGTGGTGAACCTCGAGCACACCACGGCGGAGCTGAACCGCACGGTGCGCGGGTTCAACCAGGTCCTGGCCCGGGTACAGACCGGGCCCGGCTTCGCCCACGAGGTGATCTACGGCAAGGGCGGTTCGAAGGCGCTCGAGAAGTTCGGCGATGCCGCCGGGGAGGTCGCGCTCACGCTGCGCGGCATCCGCAAGGGCAACGGCGTCGCCAAGAGCCTGATCTACGGCGACGACAAGTCGCAGCAGCTGATGGACAATCTCAACGCCATGAGCGGCGACCTCAGGCATATCGTGGCCGACGCGCGGGCCGGGAAGGGAACCGTGGGAGCGCTGCTCGTCGATCCTTCGGTGTACGAGGACATCAAGATGCTGCTCGGGAACGTGCAGCGGAATGAAGTGCTCCGGGCGCTGGTTCGGTATTCGATCAAACGCGACGAGAAAGAGGGCCCGAAGGTCCAGGTCGCCGATCCGGACTCGGCGGCCGGCGGAGCTGCATCGACCACGGGCGGCTCTGCGTCGGGCGGGGCCTCCTCTCCAGCAGCTTCGGGCGGCTCTTCGCCTGGGGGCGGCGGAGCGGCCCCGGCGCCGGGCCATACCGGCGCGACTCCCTGAATCGACCTCGCTTCCGCCTCCGTCGCTTCTGCCTGTCCAGGGGCGGCAGTTTCCGCCATCTCGTCCTATACTCCCCCACGATGCGAATATTGGAGCGCCTCGGAAAGGCACTCGTTGTCCTCGGCGTGTTCGCGCTGGCGTCGTTTTTCGCGCTGCGCTTCGGCACCGGGGGTCTGTGGAGAGGGCTCGAAGCGGCGCAGGCGGTGACGGCGCCCGGCGCGCCGAAAGCACCCTACGATCTCACGCAGCTCGTTGCGGTCAACGAGACGCTCAAGACCATCCGCGACAAGTACGTGGACCCGTCTCGCGTCAAGCCGCGGCAGATGTTCCTGAGCGCGCTGAACCAGGTGCAGAAGGAAGTCGCGCAGGTCATCATCCTGCACGATCCCAAGGCGCCTACCGTGAAGGTGCGCGTCGACACCGAGCAGCGCGCATTCCGCGTCGACAACATCCAGGGCCCCTGGGACGTCGCTGCCCGGCTCCGGGAGGTGTTCGCCTTCCTGCAGCAGAACCTGAAGCACACCGAAGTCGACCTGCGCGACGTCGAGTACGCGGCCTGCAACGGCATGCTCAAGACGCTCGACCCGCACAGCGTGTTCATGAGCCCGGAGGCGTACCGGGAGATGAACCTGTCGACGTCCGGTCAGTTCGGCGGGCTCGGCATCGTCATCTCGATCCGGGACCAGATGCTCACGATCATCCGCCCGATGCCGGACACACCTGCCGGCAGGGCCGGGCTGAAGCGACTGGACCGCATCACCAAGATCAACAACGAGTCGACGCTCAACATGCCGCTCGACGACGCGGTCAAGCGTCTGCGCGGCAAGCCCGGCAGCAAGGTGACCATCTGGGTCCACCGTGACGGGAACGGCGGCTGGAACGGTTCGCGTCCCTTCGAACTCACGCGCGAGGAGATCCACGTCCGCTCCGTCGAGTCGCGCGAGCTCGAGCCCGGCATTGGCTACGTGCGCATCAAGCAGTTCCAGAGCAGCACTTCCGACGAGCTCGACGACGCGCTCGCGGCTCTGCACAAGAAGGGCAAGCTCAAGGGGCTGGTGATCGACCTCAGGGGCAACCCGGGCGGGCTGCTCGACCAGGCCGCCAAGGTTGCCGACACGTTCCTGGATCACGGCGTGATCGTCTCCACCGTGGGCGCCAGCGAAGGCCGCGAGGAGAAGCGCGCCACGCGTCGCGGCACCGAGCCGGACTATCCCATCGTGGTGCTCGTGAACGGCTCGTCGGCGAGCGCGAGCGAGATCGTCACGGGCGCATTGAAGAACCAGAACCGCGCGGTCGTGGTCGGCCAGACGACGTTCGGCAAGGGTTCGGTGCAGCTCGTGTTCCCGCGCATCACGCCCGACGGCGCCGCGCTCAAGCTGACCATCGCGCAGTATCTGACGCCCGGCGACGTATCGATCCAGGGCGTGGGCGTGGCGCCGGACATCGAGCTCGACCCGATGACGGCGGACTCGCTGGAAATGGATCTGTTCCGCACCGAGCATTCGCTCCGCGAGCGGGATCTGTCGAAGAGCCTGTCGAACGGCGGCAAGCGGGCGACCGCGCAGCCGTACTTCAAGCTCCGCTACAACATGCCCGAGAAGTTGCGCGAGAAGCTGCGCGAGCTCGGCGGGGACATCGACGACGAGTTCCGTCTCGACTTCCCGATCCGCTTCGGGCGCGACCTCGCCGCGAAGATGCCCTCCGGGGCGCGCCAGAGCGAGCTCGGGGCCGTGCGCCCCTTCCTCGACAAGGAGCAGGCCGCCGAGATCGCCTCCATCAGTCGCGACCTCGGCAAGATGGGCATCGACTGGAGCGCGCCGCCCGCGGACGTGAAGGCCGGCCCCAAGGCGAGCGACTACGAGGTCAAGGTCACTACCGACCGCAAGAAAGACACGGTCGTGGCGGGCGAGCCGATGACGCTCAAGGTGAGCGTCAAGAACACGAGCAAGGAGCCCATCTACCAGCTCCGTGCCATCACCAAGAGCGACGGCCCCTACTACGACCAGAAGGAGCTGGTGCTCGGCAAGATCGACCCTGGTCAGACCCGGACGGCGACGACGCCGCTCGGTTGGTGTGATGTCGACGGGCGCAAGCCCGGATCGACCAAGCCGCTGCCGACCGACGCCAAGCGCGTGTGCAAGCTGCCGCTCAACGCCGTGACGCGCCAGGACGTGGTCAAGGTCCGCTTCAGTGCGGAGGGCGGCGCGCCGCCCCGCGAGATGGAGCTCCGGCCCACGGTCAAGAGCCTGCCGCGGCCCATCTTCGCCTACAGCTACCAGATCGCCGACAACCGCCCCGGCAACGGCGACGGTCAACTGGCGCGTGGCGAGGGCGCGACCGTCTACGTCACGGTGAAGAACGTCGGCAAGGGCCGTTCCTACGAGACCCAGGCCAACCTCCGGAATCTCACCGGCGACGGGCTGTACCTGCGCGCCGGGCGCTTCAACGTCTCGAACATGAAGCCCGGCGACGTGCGCAAGGTGGCGTTCACCTTCGATGTGCTGAAGGCCTTGCCGGACAACTTCGCCAAGGTCGAGCTCAGCATCGTCGACCGGGACCTGCGTGTGCTGGCGAACGAGAAGCTGACCATTCCCATCACCCACAACGGCCTCTTCATCAACAAGGCCTCGGGTCTGGTCTCGACCAAGGTGGACGCGCCTGTCCGCGGCCAACCGGTTGCCGCGTCGACCGTGATCGGCACCCTGGACAAGGGGGCGGTCGTCAAGCGTACGGGTGTTTTCGGGTCCTTCACCAAGGTTCTACTGTCGAAGGACCGTTTCGGCTTCGTCGAGACCAGCCGGCTCGCCCCGGGGCACGGCGCCGCGAAGGCCGTGTTCAAGCCGCTTCTGTCGCGTTCTCCGCCGATGCTCGAGGTGAATCCCGCGCAGCTGGCGACGCGCGCCGACCACGTGCGCATCCAGGGAACGGCGACGGACAACGACCGCGTGCTGGATGCGTACACCTTCGTCGGTTCGCAAAAGGTGTTCTACCGGTCGAACCGCAAGGGCAAGGACCCGAAGAAGTTCGACTTCTCGTTCGACGCGCACCTGCAGCCCGGCATGAACGTCATCACCGTGGTGGCGCGCGAGAACGAGGACACCGCCACCAGCCACACATTGGTCGTGCGCAGGGACGGGTCGCATGGCGAGGCGCTGCCCACGCCGAAGAACGAGCTGTTCGGCGAGGACTGGCAGTTCGGCAAGAAATAGCCGGCCCATGTCCGTGATGCGCTTGCACATCAACATCGATCACGTCGCAACGCTCCGCAACGCGCGGGGCACGAGCTATCCGGATCCCGTCTTTGCCGCCCAGCAGTGCGAGCTGGCCGGCGCCGACGGCATCACCGCGCACTTGCGCGAGGATCGCCGGCACATCCGCGACGACGACGCGGAGCGCCTGCGAGCGGCGATCACCACGCTGTTCAATCTGGAGATGGCAGCGACCGACGAGATGATCGAAGTCGCCCAGCGGATCCGTCCCGACGTGATCACGCTGGTGCCCGAGCGCCGTGAAGAGCGCACCACGGAGGGCGGGCTCGACGTGGTGAAGAACCGCGCGGCCATCGAGCGGGCAGCGACCATGTGCGATCGGGCGAAGATCAAGCTCAGCCTCTTCATCGAGGCGGACGAGGCGCAGATCGACCAGAGCGCGAAGCTCGGCGCGCGGCAGATCGAGCTGCACACCGGCGAGTACTGCCTGGCGTCCGGAGAAAAGTGCGAAGCCGAGCTCGCCCGGCTCCGCCGCGCGGCGGCGTATGCGGCCGACGCGGGGCTCGAAGTGGCCGCGGGGCACGGTCTCACCCGTCACAACGTCATCGCCGTCGCTGCCATCCCGCACATCGCGGAGCTCAACATCGGACACGCCGTCGTCGCGGATGCCGTACTGGTCGGGATGGATCGCGCAGTGCGCGATCTGTGGGCGGCCGTGCGGCGCGGGCTCGCGCTGCGCGGCGACTGAGCTCGCGGGCACGACGCCCGGAGTCGATCGGCGAGGGCTCGACAGGAAGGCGGGAAGGCGGGAAGATCTTGGGGGTCGAGGGGTGGGACGGCAGAGTGCGGCTAATCCAGCGGGAGTGCGGCGCGTCCCGCTTCAGGCGATGCGGCGCGCGTCGCGGCGGCGGCGGAGGTTGAGCGCTACGAGACCCACGGGCATGATGGGGACGAACAGGACGAGATCCACGAGGCCGATCACGAAGCCCGCGGAAAGCGCCAGCGCGAACCAGACAACGTCGCCCGGCGTTGCCCGGGCCCGGTCCGCTTCGCGTAGTCCTGTCCGTTCGCGCACCTGGGCCACGCTCTGGTCGAGCAGCGGTTCGAGCGGCAGGCCGTACAGGCTCCGGCTGTGGCGGCCGCGCACGAACGCGCGGAAGATGCGTCGCGGCATGTAGGTCGCGCCGCCGAACATGCCGGCGAGGTTGAGCTGCCACGCCACGACGAAGCCCTTGCAGCCCGCGGCGATCTCCCAGGCGGAGATCTCCATCTCGCCGTGGAAGTCCGTCCGGTACCCGGTCAGCATGTGGTGCAGGTCGTGGTAGCGCACAGCGCGCACGCGGGCGGCGCTGTTGGGAAAGGGGAACGGGATGGGCCCGATCGTGAAATCGACCCAGGTGTCGCCGTAACCGCCGTCTTTGCCGAGCCCGTTGTTCTCGAAGTACTGTGAGCGGGCTTCACGTAGCGTGGTCGCGTCGTCACGTTCCGGCACGGGTCGCCTCCTTTTCAAAAAAATGACTATAGTCACTTATATTGATCGGCGCTACCCGGAAATTCCAGGCCATATGCTTGCATTCGCGCCGTTCCAGGCGAAGGATTAGTGAGCGCAGTCACTATGTCGGGTCAGCGTGAGCGACAGAAGGCGGACAAGCGCGAGCGCATCCGCGACGCGGCCTGGGACCTGTTCACGACGCAAGGCTACGCCCACACGACGACGCGGGAGGTCGCCGAGCGCGCGGGCATCGCGACGGGCACGCTGTTCCGCTACGCGAGCGACAAGGCGGATCTGCTTTTCCTCGTCTATCACGAGCGGCTGTCCCGCGCTCTCGAGCGGGGCTTCGCATCCCTGCCGCGCGGGGGGCCGCTCGTCGACCAGCTCCTGCACCTGTTCGGGGAGTTCTTCCGGATGTACGAGGCCCACCCCGAGGTGGCGCGCGAGTTCGTCCGCGCCATGCCCGGCGCCGACGGACCCAACGCGCAGGCGCTCAACGGTCTCACGTTCGGCTTCCTGTACCAGTTGGCCGGGCTGGTCGGCGAAGCGCAATCGCGCGGCGAGGTCAGCCGGGCTGTCGAACCGATGCAGGCTGCCGCGAATTTCTTCGCGCTCTACTACGGGGCGCTGCTGGGCTGGCTCTCCGGCTTCTCGTCGCTGGAGGCTTCGCTGGATCCCGTGCTGAAAAGCTCGCTCGGCCTGCAGATCCGCGGCCTACTACCGCACGACGACGACCCTCGACAGCCCCCGTCGCCGGGTGCAAAGTCGTCGCGATGATCGTCGGGCTCGGCATGGACGTCGCTTCCATCGAGCGCATCGCGCGCTCGCTCGAGCGCTACGGCGCGCGTTTTGCCGAACGCATCCTGACGCCGCGCGAGCGGGAGGAGCTGGCCGGGCGTCACGGCGACTATCCGAGCGCCGTAGCCGGGCGTTTTGCCGCGAAAGAAGCGCTCTCGAAGGCGCTGGGCGGGCCCCGGGACGTCTGGTGGCAGTCGGTGGAAGTGCGCCGTGGCGCGCTCGGCGCGCCGGAGATGCACCTCAGCGGGCCGGGGAAGGTGCACGCCGACCGCCTGGGCGTGACGCGCTGCTTCGTGACCATCACGCACGACGCGGGCGTGGCCGCGGCGGTGGTGGTGCTCGAAGCCGACCGTGCCTAGGATGGTGTCGTGATTGTCGCGCTCTCCCGGGACCAGATCCGCGCGCTCGACGCCTGCGCCGCCGACCAGTGCAACGTCGCGGGCATTGTCCTGATGGAAAATGCCGGGCGCGGCGCGGCCGAGGTTGTCGAACGGCTGCTCGAGCGGCGTGCGCTCCACGGGCGGGGTCGCGTGCTCGTCCTGTGCGGCCCGGGCAACAACGGCGGCGACGGCTTCGTCGTAGCGCGCAGGCTCGTGGTGCGCGGTCACGAGGTGCGCGTCGTGCTGACGGCCAAGGCCGACCGCCTGAAAGGCGACGCGCTCGCCAACTACAAGGCGTGGACGGGGCTCGGCGGAGCGGTTGCGGAAATCCACTCCGACGCGGAGCTCGCGCGGCTGGACGGCGAGCTCGACGGCGCCGCGGTGGTCGTGGACGCGCTGCTCGGTACCGGGCTCGATCGCGACGTGGAGGGGCGCCTGCGCACGATCATCGAGCGCATCAACGCGGCGGACGTGCTGCGCGTCGCGCTCGACATCCCTTCGGGGCTGCACGCCGACACGGGCCGCGTGCTGGGCGTGGCGGTGCGCGCGCACGCCACGGTCACGTTCGCGCACCTCAAGCTCGGGCTGCTCGCGTCCACGGGAGCCGAGCACGCCGGCCACGTCGAGGTGGCCGACATCGGCGTGCCGCCGTCGCTGCACGAGCGCGTGGGGCACGCCGCAACTGTCGTGGAACCGGCGGACGTAGCCCGGGCGATCGCGCCACGTCCGCTCGCCACGCACAAGGGCTCGGCGGGCCGCGTGATCGCCGTGGCCGGCTCGGCCGGCAAGACGGGCGCCGCGCTGCTGGTGGCGCGCGGAGCGCTCAGGTCAGGCGCAGGTCTGGTCAGTATCTGCACCTCGCCTGAAGCGGCCGACTCGCTCGATCGGCGCGTGCTCGAGGAGATGACCCTGCGTGTCGATCCGGCGCGTCTCGAAGCGTCGCTGGACGAGCATCTCGCTGGCGCGGCCGCGGTTGCGGTGGGTCCCGGCATCGGTCTCGACGAGCACGCACGGAAAGTCGTCGACCACGTCGTGCTCGGCTGGGACGGCGTGAAGGTCGTCGACGCCGACGCGCTCACGCACTTCGGCGGGCGCGCCGGCGAGCTCGCCAAGGCGGCCGGCCATTTGATCCTGACGCCGCACCCGGGCGAGATGGGACGCCTGCTCGGCAGCAGCGGTACGGAGGTCGAAGCCGATCGCTTCGGTGCGCTCCGCCGCGCGGTGGAGCTGACGCGGGCGGTGGTGTTGCTGAAGGGGGCGCGCACATTGATCGGCGCGCCGGGCGAGCTCCCGATCGTCAACTCCTCCGGCACTCCCGCCTTGGCCACGGCCGGGGCGGGCGACGTGCTCAGCGGGATCACGCTCGCGCTTGCCTGCAGCCTGACGCCGCATCAGGCGGCGTGGTGCGCGGCCTGGGTGCACGGCTGCGCGGCCGAAGCCTGGGCCGCCGAGGCGGGCGCCGACCGCGGACTTCTGGCCCACGAGGTGGCCGATCGCGTGCCCGGCGTGCTTGCCGGCCTGGCAAGCGCCGTTCGGCCGCTGCCACTTTGACACGCGCCCTGCGTCCCCTGGGACGCGCCTTGTGCCGCAGGATCGCGGGAAAATCCCCGTTGCGTGGCCTGGCACGTCGCTTGCGATGTGCCCCGCCCATGAACGCGATGATGACCTGGCCCGCCGACCCCCGAGCCGCGCACCGTGCCGCCGAGCCCATGGCCCCGGCCCCCAAGCCGCTGCGCGAGGAAATGCTGGCGGTGCTCCCGTCACTCAACGCCCGCGCGCTGAAGCTGTGCCGGAACCCGACCGAAGCGCAGGACCTGCTGCAGGACACCGTCGAGCGCGCGCTGCGTTTCGAGGCGAGCTACCGTCCCGGCACGAACCTGCGCGCGTGGATGCAGCAGATCCTGTTCAGCGTGTTCGTGACGCGCTGCCGGCGCCGCGGGCGCGAGCGGCGTGCGCTCGACTCGCTCACGCAGGACCCCTGCGCGTGGACGCGGCGCGACGCGCCGCCCGCGATGCGCGCGCTCTCTCCGCGGGTTGCAGGCGCCGTCGACGCGCTGCCCGATCAGTTCGCGGCGGTCGTGCGCCTGGTAGACATCGGCGAGCACTCGTACAAAGAGGCGGCCGAAAAGCTCGGCGTGCCGGTCGGCACCGTGATGAGCCGGCTGTTCCGCGGCCGTCGGCTGCTGGCGCAGGTGCTCGCGGAGCAGACCGCGTGCGTCGAGGTCGAGGTCGAGCCCACGGCGGAGGCCGCCTAGAACGTCTCGACCGTGCCGGACAGGATGCGATGACGCGTGCCGGCGTCGTCCTCGACGACGAGCGCGCCGTCGCGATCGACGCCCTGCGCGCTGCCCGCGACTCCCTCGATGCGCACGCGCCGGCCGCGCAGGGCATCGTGGCGGCGGAGCTCGTCCAGCATCGGCTCGAGCCCTGCGCGCTCGTAGCTTTCCACGCGCGCGCCGAGCGCCTCGAGCAGATCGACGAGCAGCACCTCGCGTCCGGGGTCGGCCGCACCAAGCAGCGACAGCGATGTCGCCGAGTCGCGGATCTCCTCGGGCAGCTCGCGCGTCCCGACGTTGAGTCCCACGCCGACCACCACCGCCGAGAGCTTGCCGGCGGCGAGTTGGCTCTCCACCAGGATGCCGGCGAGCTTGCGTCCGCTGACGAACACGTCGTTGGGCCACTTCACGCTCACCGGCGCTTCGATCCGCGGCGCGATAGCGTCCCGGACCGCGAGCCCTGCAGCGAGCGTGAGCGCGCTCAGCCGTTCGAGCTCCAGTCGAGGCCTGAGCAGCAGCGAGAACGTGAGGTCATCGCCCGGCGCGGCGCTCCAGCGGTGCCCGCGCCGGCCGCGTCCCTTGGTCTGCTCGTCCGCCACGAACGTCGCGCCGTGCGGCGCCCCCGCGCGCGCCGCCGCCATCGCGTCGTCGTTCGTCGAGCCCGTGACGGCGCGGTACTCGAGGGGGCGCCCCAGCGCCAGGCCGCGCTCCTGAAGCAGAGCCACGGCGCGCGTGCTGTCGAAGGCCGGCATCGGGCCTAGCGTGTCGCGTCCTGACGGGCCGGGGGAAATTTTTCCGGCAACCGGCCAGGTCGGTGGCCGAGTAGGCGCGCATGTCCGGTATCAGAGGCTTTTCCAGTTGTTCAGTAGCGCTGCTCGCTTTTGCGGGGGCAGCGCTGGTTTCCGGGGTCGCGGCCGCCCAGACGGCTCCGGCCCACGCCATCGCCGCCGAGCCCGTCGCAGCCGTTGTGGCCCCCGCACAGGCCGGCGGGCCCGCCCGAGCGACACCCTCCACCACGGCGCAGGCCAGCGGCGGGTACGGCTTGCAGACGCCGCAGGCCGACCAGGCCGCGAGCGCGGAGAGCGGAAAGGCTTCGCTGTGGCCCGCGCCGGGCCGCTTCGTCGGCGTGGCCAGAGCTGGTTTCATGCTCCAGGGCAGCGGCCAGTGGAAGACCGACTGCAGCTCCAACGCCGGAAGCTGTCGGGACTCGTCGTCGCAGTCCGGTTACGATGACGGTTCGCAGACGATGTTCGGCGTCGACGCGCTGATCCAGACCACGCACACGCTGCGTCTCGGCCTCGGCACGCAGCTGGTGACGGATCCGACGTACAAGTTGTCCGGTGGGGAGTCGTTCCACTCCGGTACCGAGCTCACGGCGCAGGGCGTGGTCGAGTTCGTGTTCCCGACCTCCGCGCGCTTCGCGCTGACGCTGCGCGGCCAGGTGGGCGCCATGCTGCTCTTCGCAGGTCGGGATCATTCGGACAAGATCAAGAACGAGCAGGATGCCTGCTCGAGTTCGGAGTATCCGACGTGCAACGTCTTCGTCGGGCCGTACGCCGGTCCCACCGCAGGGCTCGGTGTCGGGACGGATTTCAGGGCGGGCAAGGTCGGTCTGCGCCTGGATCTGGTAAGCCAGTTCTATTCGCTGAAGATCGGCGGGATCAAGGCGGCCGCCGGGTCCGAGCGGGTGGACATCGCCGACACCGTGTCCGGCAGGCGCGTGTGGTTGTCGGCGGGTCTCGAGTTCTAGGCGGGAATGCGGCGACCGAGGCTTCGGGCAACGCGCTCCCGTCGCCGCGGGAAAGTCGGATAGACTGGCGGCGTGAGGAGGCTCGCGTTCCTGTTTGCCGTCGCGCTTGCCGGTTGCTCGAGCGGCAACCCGGCAAGCGGCGACGCATCGACCGGCGGCACATCGGCGGGCGGCGGAGCGAGCGGCGGTGCGGCGGGCCAGGGCGCGGGTGGCGCGGTGCAGAGCGGTGGCGCACCCGGGAGCGCGGGCCTGGACGGTGGTGGCGCGACGGGTAGCGGTGGTCAGGGCGGGAGCGGCGGAGTCGATGCGGGGCCGGGTTGCACACTCACCGACTCTGGGCCGCTGAGCGCGACGAGCGACGGGCAGGTGATCGAGAAGCTCCGCATCACCAGCACGTCGGGCGCTGCGCTCACCATCCATGGTCACGCGAACGTCGTGGTGCGCGACGTCGAGATCCTCCACGCCGGCGGTCCGGGCATCGACGCGTCCAATGCGCCGGGGCTCCTCATCCAGCGCGTGCACGTGGTCCACACCGGGGCACCGCCAAAGGGCCCGAATCCCTCCGCTGATCTGGTCAACATCTCGATCTACTCGTCGGACAACGTGACCATCGAGCACGCCAGGCTTGAACGCGGCTCGAGCGGGATCTACCTGGTGCAGTCGCCCGGCGCGAAGCTCGGCTGGATCGAGGGACACGACTTCCGCGGGCCGTTCCCGCGCGGCCAGGTGGTCCAGTTCGACAACTCGCCGAACAGCTCGCTCGCAGACTTCTCGTGCGAGGATCCGCCGGACACCTCGTGGCCGGAGGACAACGTGTCGGTGTGGCGTTCGTCGAACGTGAGCGTGCAGCGTGGCTTCATCGACGGGAACAACTCGCCGACCGGCGTGGGCGTGATGTTCGAGCTGTCCGATGGCACCTCGAGCGGCGGCCTGGCCGAGGATGTCGACACGGTCGACATGGGCAACGGAAGCTTCTCGGGCTACCCCGCGCGTGACGTCACCTTCCGCCGCACCCGGGCGCGCGACAACCACTGCAGCGGGCAGGCGGGCCGTGCGGCTCCGTCCTCGGGCTCGCTCGTGTGGGCCGGGAGCCCCGACTCCCAGAATCTCGCCATCGAGCAGTCGAGCTACTACGCGCTCTGCAATCCCCAGAACCTGGTCTGGGACAAGAGCGTGTTCACGACCGTCGACATCAGCAAGGCGGACTTCACGCCGCGTGCGCCGATCCGCGAGCACTTCTGCTGGGAGCCGTAGCGCGTGCCAATCCGTCTTCTCGTTGTGCTCGCCTTGCTCGGCCTGTGCGTGGGCTGCGCGCGGGAGCGAGCGCCTCTCGCGCCGCGTGGCGCGCCGAGCAGCGCCGCGCCGGAGTCTGCTCCGCCCTCCGGGCCGGAGTTCGCTCCGGCGCCACCTGCTGCCTCCGGTTTTGCCCAGCCTCCGCCTTCCGGTTCCGCGCCGCCGCCGCCTCCCGCGACAACAGGCACCGCGCCGCCGGTCGATCTCTCCAGCCTGCCGCCCGGGCCACCCACGTGCGCGAAGAGCGAGTGCGGTCCGGCGCCGATGTACCCGACCGAGGGCTGCGCCGACGGCCAGCACCTGGGTGGCCGCGGCCCTTGCATGCGACGGGCGGACGGCAAGTGCGGTTGGACGCGGCTCACGTGTCCGGCACCCGATGCGCCCGCGTGCCAGTGCAGCTCTCCGCCGTCGCCGTCGCACTGGTTGTGCCCGGACGGCAAGCACGACGGGGAGATCGGTCCGTGCGTGCGGGGAAAGAATGGCTGCGGTTGGCTCTACCGGCGGTGCCCGCCCGGCAGCATGCAGCCGCCGCCGGCTCCGCCGCCGCCTGCACCGAAGACCCAATCCATCTTCAAGCCCTGCGACCCGCTGCCGGGTCTCGCCGTGCTCCGGAAGTGGCCCATCAACTCCATCTGCGCGCCCGGCGGTGGTCCGGTGCAGCCGCGACGAAAGTCCATCCGCTCGCTGGGCGACGGCACCAGCATCATCCAGCAGCGCCAGGGCTGCTTCCGCGCGCGCTACCGGCGCTGTTTCGGGAAGTAGCTATCCGGAAAAGCGCAGGCCCATCACGAAGCGCTGCCACGTCTTGCGGAACGCGGTGGGGTCGGGATTGCCGAGCACGCGCATCAGCGTGGCGTAGCCGGTCGGGTCCGTCGCGTGGTGCGCGGAAAACTCCCTGAAGTAGCGCTCGAGCAGGCCGCGCTGTTGCAGGTAGTAGAGCAGGTAGCGCGCCTGCGAGTAGTTCGTGCCGGGGTCGTGGTTGTAGAACTGGTCGTCGCTGGTGGACGTGAGCGTGCGGAACGACGGCACCGCGCCGCCGCGGAGGGCGCGCTGCAGTCCCGCGAGGCGCCAGTTGGTGAGCCCCACGATGCGCCCATCGCGATCGGCGGACTGCTCGTAGAGCGACCCCAGCCCTTCGTTGAACCAGGCGGGGCAGTCGGGGAAGTTCGCTTCGACGAACGGGTGCACGATCTCGTGGACCAGCGTGCCGCCGCCGGTCGAGATATTCATGACGAGCGCGCCGTGTGCGCTCGAGTAGTAGCCGTAGGGCGTGTCGGGCGTGTCGCCGAAGAGCGCGTGCGCGTTTCCGTAGTAGCTCCGCGCGTCCTTGAACAGCCATATGTCGAGGATTCGCGAGGGATCCTTCGAAAAGTAGCTCCGCTTCAACCGCTCCACGGCCCAGCGCACGGTGTGCTCGGCCGAAGCGGCGACGGCCTTGTCGCCCCCGTCGCCGACGACGACAAACGGTGGTGCGACCACCACGGAGAAGCCGCGCGGCAGGTGCGCTCTCAGGCGCATCACGTGCTGGGCGTAGTCCGCAGCCGAGAAGCCGTCTGCACGCGGCGGGGGGCGCAGCTTGTCGGCCTCGAGGGCCAGACGGATGACCGTCCACCGGTCCTCGTCGTATTTCAGGGGCCACAGCGACAGGAAGCGCGCGCGGGACATGCGGAGGTACGCGCCGTTGTCCACTGCGGGGTCGCTGTAGACGATCTGATCGCGCTCGGCGTCGTAGCCGAGCACGAGGCGGAAGTGCTCGGTGGTGTGCGGGCGCTCGTCGAAGCGGGTGCACACGATCGACGGCACCCCGCGCACGAGGTCGGCGTACAGCTCGTCGAAGCGCTGAGCGAGCCCGGCCGCGTCGTGGGCGCGCACGCTGTACCACACCCGGCCCGGCCGGACGCCGAGCGCGCGGAGTGCCGTGCCGAGCTCGCGCGTGGTGTCGCCCATGCCGCGCGCGGGATCCATGCCGGACACGTCGAACACCTGGTCCTGCGTGGCGTCGATGCCGCGCCAGCGCAGGAACATCGCCACGTCCGCCTCGCCGCAGAAGTCCGGCTTCTGCGCGACGTGGGGCACGCCGCGGATCACGACGCTGGCCGGATGCGGCCGGGCCGGGGCAGGGCGCGGCGGGCGCGCATCGCCGGCCGCGCAGCCCGCGGCGAGCAGCGCCGCCACGATGAGCCCTCGCATCCCCTGGTGCATCCCGGTTGGACGAAGCAGGGGGCCGGAATATTGGGTGGTCGTGGACGCGCGGGGCTGCCCGCGCGACTCTCTGCCTATGGCCGACACGGCGCCGTTCACCTTCCAGGAGCTGATCCTCGAGCGCGCCCTGGATCCGGAAGCGCGCGATCGGGTCATGGCCCGCCTCGACGACACGCGCGTGACCTACGGCGAGTACGCGCGGCGCGCGGCGCGTTTCGCCCACCTGATGCTCGAACAGGGCGAGGCGCCCCAGATCGCGGTGATGATGCAGAACCGGCTCGAGTTCCTCGATGCCTACGGGGGCGCGGCGCTCGCCGGCGGCACCTTGTTCGGCATCAACACGGGGCTCGGTGGCGAGGTGCTCCGGCGGGTCATCGAGCGGAGCGGAGCTTCGCTCGTGATCGTCGACGAGGAGAATCGCGCGGCCGTGGACGAGATCGCGTCGCGGCTCGAGGCGCGCGTGCTGTGCGCCGGCCCGGACCTCGACGCAGAGCTTGCACGCCAGCCGGACGAGCCGCCGCCGCTGCCCGCGGGGCTCGGCATGCAGACGCCGTGGATGGTGATCTACACGTCCGGCACCACGGGGCTGCCCAAGGGCATCCTCAACTCGCACGCCAAGCTGCGCGGCATCGGTATGTTCGTGGCGAACCTGGCGGGCATGACGAACGACGACATCGGCTACATCTCCACGCCGCTCTTCCACTCGAACGCCGTGTTCCTGAACTGGCTGCCCGCGTTCTCGATGGGTGCGTCGGTGGCGCTGCGTGCGACGTTCACGGCGTCCGGTTTCTTCGACGATATCGTGCGCTACGGCGCGACGTACTGGAACTACGTGGGGCAGCCGGTGCACTATGTGCTTGAGGCGATCGCGAAGCGATTCGACGGCGACGACGAGCGCATCGCCCGCGAAGTCGCGGGCCACCCCGGAAACAAGCTCTGCTTCGCCTACGGCACGGGCGCCAGTGGCGCGGAGCGCGCGCGCTTCATGCGCTACTTCGGCGTCGAACACGTGTACGAGAACTACGGCAGCACGGAAGCCGAGATCAGCACCTGGTGCATGCCGGACAATCCCATCGACAGCGTCGGCGAGGTGCTGGACGAAGCCATCTCCATCATGAACGAAGCGGGCGGATTGTGTCCGCCGCTTCGCGTGGACGAAGGCGGAAATCCGTTGAACTACGCGGAGGCGGTTGGCGAGATCGTGCGCCAGGGCACTACCGGGCGCTTTTCCGGCTATCACGACATGCCGGAAGCGACGGAGAAGAAGGTGCAGGACGGCTGGTATCGCTCGGGCGATCTCGGGGCGATCCGCGAGATCGATGGGCGGCGCTTCCTCTACTTTGTCGGTCGCACGGACGATTGGATCCGCAAGGACGGCGAGAACTTCAGCGCGGAGAGCGTGGTCGGCATGGTCAGGTCGTTTCACGGGCTGGATCGCGCAGCCGCCTACGGCGTGCCGCACCCGGTGAGCGACGAGTGGGTCATGGTGGCTCTCGGGATGAAGCCCGGACACGACTTCGACCCGAAGGCCTTCTTCGACCACTGCGAAGCGGAGGTGGCGCGCGGTCGTGATCGCAAGTGGTTCCCGGATGTGGTGCGCCTCGTGGACGAGTTCCCCTGGACGGAAACCTGGAAGATCAAGGTGCGCGAGCTGAAGCAGGCGTTCTACCATCCGGATCGCGCGCGGCGCGTGTTCCTGCGCCGCAGGGGCGACCGCACGTTCTCGCCGCTCGGGCGAGCTGGCTTCGAGCGGCTGGCGGAGGAGTTTGATGCGACCGGTCGCTCCGCGCTGATCGAGCTCCGCTAGGCGAGCCGCTCGATATCGAGTGCGATGTCCGCCGCCGCTACCGAGTGCGTCAGCGCGCCCACGCTGATGATGTCCACGCCCGCCTTGGACAGTGCGGCGACGCGCTCGAGCGTGATGCCGCCGGAGACCTCGACCAGAGCGCGCTTTTCCACGAGCTTCACCGCCGCGCTGACCTCGCCGGGCTTGAAGTTGTCGAGCATGACGATGTCCGCGCGCGCGTCGAGCGCTTCTTCCAGCGCTTCCATCGACTCGACCTCCACCTCGATACGCGAGGTGTGGGGCGCGTGGGCGCGCGCGCGTTCGATGGCGTGGCGCACGCCGCCGGCCGCTTCGATGTGGTTGTCCTTGATGAGCACGGCCGAGCCCAGCGTGTCGCGGTGGTTGTACGCGCCGCCGGCGCGCACCGCGTAGCGCTCCAGCGCGCGCAGCCCCGGTGTCGTCTTGCGCGTGTCGGTGATACGCGCGCGGCTGCCTTCGGCGATGGCCGCGACGTAGCGCGCTGCCTGCGTGGCGATGCCGCTCATGCGTTGAGCGAAGTTCAGCGCGGTGCGCTCCGCCATCAGGATGGACCGCGTCGAGCCTTCCACGAGCCACAGCACGGCGTCCTTGTCGGCGTGCTCGCCCTCGGCGATGCGCCGCTCGACGCGCAGCCCCGGGTCCACGCGGTAGAAGCAGCGTGCGAACACGTCGCCCCCACACACGACCAAGGGCTTTCGGGCGATGGCGCTTCCGACGGCGCGCGAGCCCTCCGGCACCACCGATTCCGTCGTGAGATCGCCGCCCTCGAGATCCTCGGCCAGCGCGCGGTCGACCAGCTCGTCCAGCAGATAGTCCGGAATCACGGCCGGGAAGCTAGCCGCGCTGGGGGCGGCGCGCAAAGGATGTCCAACCTCCCGGCAAGGCTGCCGTCGAGCAGCTGTGTGGCGGCCGTCTCAGGGGCCGGTCAGCGTCATGTGTTCCGCGGCGGTTTTCAGGGCGTCCGCGTCGGGAGCGCTGCCGTGCGCGAAGACGTGCAGCATCTCGTGATCGTCGAGCTTCGTCATGGCTTCCAGCATGACGACGTCCCCGGCGGTCCAGCGCATCCACTTTACGTTGTGGCCCAGCAGCTTGCCGGCGACCTTCTGCACCTGTGCCGCGGGAACGCCAGCCTGTTCGAACTGGTACGACGGGTACTCTCCGATGTAGACGCCCATGGCGGAGGGGAAGTCGCCGAGGTGGCGGATCGTGCGCAGATGCAGCACGAGGAAATCCGGCCCCGGTTGGCTCGTCAGCACGGACGGCGCCGGCGAGCGCACGACCAGAACGCGTTTTCCGCCGAGGTCGATGCGGTGCTCGGCGGAAAGCGCCAATGCGTGCTCGCCGGCGGTCAGGGTTCCCGCGATGCTCCTCGCTCGAGCCGTCCAACGTGCGTGCTCGCCCGCCATCTCCGGCAGGATGTAGAAGCCGACCTCCGCGGTTGTGCGATCCGCCCGCTCGACGAGCAACTCGAGTACGCACAGCGGCGAGTCGGAACGCTGTCCCTCGGGGACGAACGCGGCGACGTGCAGACCGGTACCGGCGACAAGCGGCTCGAGCTTGCCGTGTTCGCCCTTCCCGACGAGCCAATGCCGCGCGTCGGCGATCACGTCGCCGGTGCCGAGCGCGAACACCTCGTCCGCCATCATGACGAAGCGCGCCATGTCGCCCTGGCCGGGGACGAGGAGCACGCGCGTCTCCTCCTCGGACGACTGCTCGTCCGCCATCATGCTGGTACGCCGCGGTAGGATGCGCGCGCCGTCGGGCATCCGGAACGCGAGCCGCCCGCCGAGCAGTGGCGTGCGTTTCCCTTCCGGGGCGGCGGACCTGGCGCGGGGCGCCTGTTCGTGCTCCACGCGCGGCGGGGTCGTCGCGCAGCCTGCCAGGACCGCGAAGAAGATTGCGCTGACGATCGAGCGAGTCACCGCCGCCAAGCCTAGCGCAGATGCGGGCCCTGGAAACGGTGCGGGCCAGAGAACAGGGATGGCATTGCGGCACGCGGTGGCGGTACCTTGTTGTCATGAAGGCGACGACGAAGCTCGCCGTGCCGCTTGTCGGGCTCGCTCGCGCTCGCGTGCGCGTGCTCGGCGTCCGGAGGAGGAAGCGCGGGCGGATCGTCGGGCGGAACAGGTGGCATCCAGGCCTCCGGTGGTTCTGGCGGCGCCGATGCCGAGCCGTGGCCGACCGGCGGCTCTGCGGGCAGCGGCACCGGCGGCAGCGCCGCATCCGGTGGCAGCGCTGCGGGTGGCAGCGGCACCGGCGGCAGCACCGCGTCCGGTGGCACTGGCGGTACTGGAGGCGGTACCGGAGGCGGCTCGGGCAACTTCGTGCCCAATTGCCCCGCTTCCTGCCAGGCGATCCCGGGCACGTCGTATGGGTCGCTCTCCACCTCCGGCGCCAAGACGGATCGCCCCGCAGCGCAACACGCGGATCTGAACCCGAAGATGCGCGGCTGGGCTCCGTGCACGCAGGTCGGCTGCGGCAGCACCGGCTCCACGCTCGGGCTCATCTACATCCCGCCTGCGCCGAGCGGCGTGGACACCAAGGCGCCGCGACTGCACACGCTGTTCTCGCCGGCGCGCGTGCCGACCTTCAAGGCGACCTACCGCGGCTACGACTGGGACTGGAGCTGCAACTGCAAGGGCGGCCTGATCAGCACCTGGGACGTGCACTGGATCGGCGCCGGCACCAGCCCGGGCGAGGTGCTGCACCTGCCCGAGAGCGGCTACGACATCGGCGCCGGCTACGGGGCGCGCGTGCTGTACGCCGACGGTGATACCGTGACGCTCAAGTACACGGCCGAGGACAACGTCGTCTACGGCTACACGATCCACATCGTCGGCATCTGTCTGGAGCCCGGGCTCCGCGCGCTGTACGACAGCGACAACGCCTCCGGTCGCAACCAGCTGCCCGCGCTCAAGGGCGGCGACCCCATCGGACGCGCCTGCGGAAGCCAGACGCTCGTCGCCATCCGCGATACTGGTTCGTTCATGGATCCGCGCTCGCAGGACGACTGGTGGCAGGGGCATCCCTGAGCGGTGCATGATGGAGCCATGAGCATCGCGCGTGGCACGCCCACCCGCCTTGTGTCGCTGGTTCTGGGCTTCGCGCTCGCGGGCTGCGCCGCGGGCGCCGGCGGAGTAGCGGGCGGGGCCGGCGAAAATGGTGCCGGCGCCTCGTCCGGAGCCGGCGGCAGCATCCCCTGGCCAGGCACGGGCGGTTCGGGTGGGTCGGGCACGGGTGGCGCGTCCGCCGGCATCGACGTGACCGACACGAACAACTGCAAGCTGTGACCGCTCGAGCCGGGCACCGCTCAGCCCGGCAGAGCCGCAGCCTGCGTGCAGTAAAGCCGCGAGTCGGCCAGCGCTCGAGTCCGGTGCGACGCGGCGGCCTGGTAGTCCTCGTTTCCGACCATGTCGAGAAATGCCTGCCGCGATGGGTACTCGACGATCAGCACCTCGTCCCAGGTGTCGCCGCCGATAACGGTCGCCCGCGCCGAGGCGAAGAAGACGACGCGCGCGCCGACACGTGCCAGGTGCGGCTGGACCAGCTGGCCGTAGCGCAGGTACTCGTCGCGTCCGCCGTCCGCTTTGAACCTGAGCAGGTTCAGCATCAGGATCGGACCTTCGACCGGCGCCGACATGAACGCCTGTATCTGCTCGGCGGTGGGGTTGATGCTCGCCATCCGCGCGAGCGTGCGCCCCGTCGCCTGGAGTCGTCAAGGCGGCGCGTCCGTCATGCGGTCGCGTCGCGGCAGGCTGGCTAGAACGACGAGCCCGGTTCTTTCAGGAACGCTCGCTCTTCTTCCGTGCCCGGGCGACCGACAATCGCGTTCCGGTGCGGAAAGCGTCCGAAACGCTCGATGATCTCCGCGTGCCGGCGCGCGAAATCCGCCGCCATCCGGCAGTTGTCCGCGACTTCCTCTGGCGCTTCGGCAGCGAGTTGCTCGAATGCGTGCACGCTCTGCCGCTGCACCTGCACGTCCTCCGCGTGCATCATCGGCATGTACAGGAAGTACCTGAGGGCGTACGGCAGCCCAACGTCCAGCCCAGCAGCCTGCGCATGGAGCGAAGCGGCGAGAGCCTGTACGTCGAAGGTGAACGCGCGGGGCGTGCCGCGGTACAGGTTGCGGGGAAACTGGTCGAGGAGCACGACCCACGCCACACAGGAGCGAGGCGCATCGCGCCAGGAGTCGAAGGAACCCGTGCCCGCGGCCTGCACCGCGCCTTCGAAGCGCGTGCGGACCGCCTTGTCGAACTCCGGGTCCTTCTTCCACCACTGGGCCTGCAGTGAAAACAGGTCGGTTTCGGAGCGGCCGTCCCCAAACCAGAATGCCAGGATTGCCTCGGGATCGATCATCGGTGTCTCCTTGGATTCGTATCGGCGAGCGCCTTCAGCCCATCAACCCATAGCTGTGCGCGAGGTACGCCGTGAGCAGATTGCTCATCGCGTGCAGAGAGAGGCTCGCGCCGATGCCGCGCGTGCGGCATCGCAGCCAGCCGAAGAGCAGGGCCGGAAAGAAGACGGCGAGGCGGTTCACGTTCACCTCGGTGCAGATGTGGCCGACCGCGAACAATGCGCTGGCGATGACGAGGCCCGGACCCAGCTCGGCACCGAGCACTTTCACGCGGAATTTGAATGCGTCGTCGAGCGAGGTCTGCAGATAGCCGCGGTAGAACGCTTCTTCCGGCAGCGCGATCACCAGAAGCTGCCCCAGCACGTCGTTGCCCAGAGAAGGCGGAGGCGCGGGCACGAAGCCGTGCGGCGGCTTCCACCACCAGACCCAGCCCGCCCAGAAGAGCGGATAGACGATGGCAGCGACGAGCAGCGCCCAGCCCAGCGCGCGCAGCGCGTCGCTGGCGATGCGTCGGCCGGAGAGCGGTTCCGTCTCCAGCAGGCCGCCCAGCGATAGCCCGAAGTGGCGCACCCGCACGTTGTCGTCGTCGTGACGCAGGGCGACGAACCAGGTCACCGCGAGGAACGCGAGCCCCACGCCCGTGGCCGCGTACTTGTCGGGCAGTCCGTAGGACAGCGCGGTGACGAGGCCGGTCGCCAGGACGGCCACCAGCAGCGGCCGCTTCCACCCTACGGGGCTGACGGGGCCCGCGGCCGGGTTCGTCATCCGGCGATCCCGCCCCGGCGCTGCTGCGCTCTGTCGATCCAGCAGAGCGGTAGTTTTCCGCCGCTGGCGCGAAGCCAGCTGCCCGGGATCAGGCGCCGTGCACGGGCGGACTCCCCGCCTGCGCTGTCATGGGATAAGGTCGCGGCGGCTCGTGTTCCGGGCCCGCGTGCGGCGCGAACCAGCGCCAAGGAATCCCAGTCACGCGTCGTCGGAGGATCCATGCTCGACCCCAACCTGTCGAACCTCCCGGAGGTTCCGCGTCCGCAGCCGCCCATTGGGCACGTCGATCTCGCCAAGTGGCCTCCGGACGACGATGACGACATGCCCGGCGCGCCGCCGCCGGGTGGCGGAGCGCCGGCCGGCGGCGGATTCGACTCCGGCGACGGCAACTTCAAGAAGGGGCGATTCAACCCGATTGCCATCATCATCGGCATCCTGGTGGTCGTGGGCGGGATTGCATTTCTTGCCATCGGCGTGAAGCAGGATGCGAAGAAGCTGACGATAGAGCAGGCCGAAGCGCAGAAGAAAGCGATCTTCGTCCTGCCCAAGCCTGAACAGATCCCCAAGTGGCGCAAGTGGGCCGCTTCCGACCAGAGCGGCGAGCTCAAGATGGAAGCGCTCAAGCAGCTTGCCTGGGCGAAGGACCCCGCCGGCGTCGACCTGGCGATCAAGGCGCTGCACGACACGGAGCCGCGCGTGGTGGCCATGGCGGCGACGGCTCTCGCCGAATACGGCTCGCCCATGGCGGACAAGGCGAAGGAGCCGCTGCTCAAGTCGTTGAAGACCGCCGGCGTCGCTTCCAGGCCCCAGATCGCCTGGGCGGAGGTGGTGCTCGGCGATTCGCGCGCGTTCGACGAGGTCATGAAGCTCTACCGCATCGGGCACCTCTCCAAGGTGCAGCGCCTGGGTGGCGGTGTGGCGTTCGATCCCAACATGATCGTCAAGCTGGTCAGCCTCGACAAGCTCGCCTCGCTGGCCGGCGACAAGAGCGACGCGGTCCGCCAGCTGGTGGCCACGGTGCTGTCGCGCAAGGCGGATCCGAAATACACCGACGCGCTGATCAAGCTCGTCAAGGACAAGGACGAGGAGGTCGCTCGTCAAGCGGCGCCCGGCCTCGGCAAGATCGGCGACGAGCGGGCGCGCGGGCCGCTGCTCGACGCGCTCAAGGGCGCCGACAAGGACAGCCGCAAGAAGTACCTGGAGGCGCTGCGCGACGGCATCGGCGACCAGGGCCTGGTGCTGGCGCTGCAGTCGATCGACCCGAACGACGTGAAGAAGGCCTGGTACCAGACCAAGCAGATCTTCTCGATGATCCGCGAGCTCGCGGATCCGCGCGGCGGCGACTACCTCGTCAAGTACATCGACGGGGATCCCAAGCCGCACATCCACTGGCAGACCGAGGCGGCCCTCGCCATGGCCGAGGTCGGTGACATCCGTGCGGTTCCGACGCTCGCGCGGCGGCTGCGCATGGACCCGCTGAAGATCTACAGCGACCAGTACGACTGGGAGCAGCTGCTCAAGCGCGACGACGAGGAGCGCGTGGTCTCGGCGCGCATGATCGCCGATCTGGCTGTCCTTCATCCCGACAAACGGCAGCAGATCGCCGACGAGGCCGCCGACGCGGTCATCTTCTGGATCCACCAGATGCCGTCCCCGCACGCCAACGGTCTAAGGGCGTTGGCGGCCATGGGCTCGGACAAGGATCTCAAGGCGCTGCGCGACTGGGCGAATCCGAAGGTCGAGCTGCCGAAGCTCGGGCAGCAGCCGCCCATGCCCGAGGAGTGGGTCATTGCGCAGAGCGCGCTCCGCTACGAAGGCTGGATGAAGGACAAGCCCTCGTGGGACTGGATGATCAAGGCGCTCAAGCGGCGTCCCGAGGACGTCGACGCGACCATGGCGGGGCTGCTGCAGGGTGGCGAGGCGATCCTGGGCATGGCGCTCCGCGCCGAGGGCGTGGGCGCGGCCCATGGCTTCTCGGAGTGGGGCGACGAGAAGGCCTTCAAGCCGCTCATGGACTACGTGGAGGACACGAAGAACAACGAGCAGTCGCGCATGGCAGCCTGCGATGCGATGGCCTGGGTCGCCAACCAGGACGACATGCTCGAGGTCGCCAAGAAGATCCAGGAGCACAACAAGGCGGACAAGGGCGACCAGACCATCCGCGCGTGTCTGCTCGACACGCTCATCACGCGGCCCGTCCCCGGCACTTCGCCGGCGCTTCTGAAGCTGCTCGGCCCGGGAGCGTCGCTCCAGGAGAAGCACCAGATTGCCCGCGCGGTGGGCAAGGCCGGCATCGACAAGGACACGCAGGCCAAGCTGTTCGAGCTGATGAAGAGTGACGCGACGATGAACGACGCGGCGTTGGCTCTCATCCTCGGCGGCACGCCCGACGTGGCCGCCCGCGCCGTCGCCATGTACGCCGGCAAGGACAAGGCGGCGCTCGAGGAGCTTTCCGACCTCTGGTACGACACCTTCGGCTACTGGTCGACGGAGGACCTGGAGAAGGGCCGGCTCTTCCGCTGGGTCGACAACGCCGTCGCCATCTCCCACGTCGAGATCAACAAGACCGCGCAGGAGTGGGCGCGCGTGATGTTGATGAAGCAGTTCGACAACCTGCAGTTCGACAACGGACCGCACTCGTTCACGCGAGTCGTCTTGCGCTACCGCCTGTGGAACATGGCCAAGGGCGACGACAAGGACAAGCGCGAGGGCGCCATCCGCACGCTGAAGTTCATGAAGGAACAGGGCGTGTTGCTCGAGCTGCGCGATGCTCCCGGTGAGGCCGGCAAACTTGCCAGCGCCGCCTACCACGAACTGATGAATCCGAAGGTTGTGACCGGCGTGAAGATCCCGGAGGGCAAGGACGACAACAAGTGAGCCGAACCGGCGCTGGTAGGGTCCGGAGGCGCTTGCCCTCCGGACCGCGGCGCCTGTTTTGTGGTGCTCTTGTTGTCGGCTCTGTTGCGCTCGCGGGGTGCGGCACGAAGCACCTGCCTGCGCCGAAGCACGCGGGCCCGGAAGTGCGCGAGCTCCGCGTTTCACCGGGCGTCGTGGTGGAGCGCGCGTGCACTCCCACCGGACCCGAGCTCTGCTTCAACGCCGTCGATGACAACTGCAACGGCATCATCGACGAAGGCTGCGGCGTGCACACCGGCATCGTCCAGTTCGTCATCGCCTGGGACAAGCCGGGCGCGGATGTCGATCTGAACGTGACCGATCCGAACGGCGAGCTCGTCGAGGTGGGACGCGTAGCCCAGAGCGGCCTGGCGAAGGAGCGCGATTGTCCCGGGCGCCACGATGCCTGTCACGGGCAGAACATGGAGAACGTCTATCTCGAGGAAGGGGACCCGGTGCGCGGGCAGTACCGCGTGCGGATCCGCCTCGAAAAGCTCGGCGGCGAAGATCCCCCCGTCCGCGTGCGATTCGGTGCTCGCGTCGGTCCCAAGACCTACGCTGCCGAGCTCGAGCTCGACCGACCCGAGCAGGAGCGAGAGCTCGACATTCGTCTCTAGACCGGACACCAATTATTTCGTGCACAACCGGGCCGGAAAGCTTGGTACCTTCGTAGTGTTGTGGCCAAGGTCCTCGGTCGGGTAACCGGCGCAGTCGATGTTCCGAGGGGACCGGACGTCATCCACCGGATCAACGTTCCGGGCGAATGGCTCGATGAAGGAGCCCGGATCGAGCTCGAACTGCCGCGAAACCTGAGCTGCGCGACGTGTGGTGGCGGCGGATGCGACGCCTGCGGGCGGTCGGGTGCGATCACGATGCGCGGGCGCCGCGAGCCGCCCGAGGTCCTGGAGGTCGAGTTGCCGCGGCGTCCGGCGACGGAAGATCCTCCGTCTTCCGGCAAGCGTGGAGTCGTGGTCCGGATCCCGGAGAAAGGCGGGTTGCCGGAAGAAGGCTCGTTGCTGCCGCGCGGGGTGCTGATGCTCTCGGTGCGCGCGGCGGAAGAGCCCGACCCGGGAGTGAAGCGCGTGGCTCCGGCGCCCCTGGTTGTGGCCGAGCCGCTGGCGAGAGAGCCCTCGTTCCGGCCGCCTGCACCGCGCTACTCCCGCACGGTGGTCATCGCAGCCGTGATCGTCATCATCTGGATCTTGCTTCTGATTTTGCTACGCGTGCTGGGTGTTGCCTAAACGTCCGAGCACCTCCGGAGGTCGGCCTGCTGGTCGGACAGGGGGCGGTTGACGCGGAGCGTAATAAGCGCCTACGGATCCCGACGTGGTCGCGGGTGGCGAATTCTCGCCGAGCGTCCTCCCGCGGGATAGACGCATTGCGGCTAGCCTCATAGCGCCCATGAAGCGGCAGAAGAGGTCCTCATGAACCCGGTAGCGATGGCTCTCATCATCCTCGGCCTGCTCGGGCTGTTCGCGTGGAGTGCGAACCGTCGCTGGGGGTTGATGAAGGTCGGCAGCCCGACGCACGAGAGCCGTTTCAACCTGATCGGCCAGCGCATCAAGAGGGTGCTCGTGTTCGCCTTCTACCAGAAGCGGATGCGCTACTACCTGGGCGCCGGGCTGGCGCACAACATGATCTTCTTCGGGTTCCTGGTGCTGTTGCTCAACACCTTGATCCTGTGGGGGCGCGGCTTCTTCCCGGGCTTCGAGTTCTGGATCTTCGGGCCGCAGCCGGTGGCCGGCATTCCTCTCGGGCACATCTACGAGTTCATCAAGGAGGTGTTCCTGATCCTGGTGCTCGTGGGCGTGTCCGTCTTCGTCTACTACCGCGTCATCAAGCCGCAGAAGCGCATGGCGCTCGGCTGGGAGGGGCTCGTCATCCTCGGCATCATCGCCGTGATGATGGTCGCCGACCTGCTCTACGTGGGGTCGGCGCAGGTCCTGAACGTGCAGCACGCCTCGGCGTGCAACGGCGGCAGCGCGGCGGACTGGTGCAAGAGCGCCAGCACCGTGCTCGCGCCGTTCGGCAGGCCCGAGGAGATCGCATGGCGCCCGTACCCGACGCCGGGCAGCTCGCTCCTGGCCACGTGGCTCCAGGGCGTCTCGCCGGGCACGTTGATCGTGCTCGCGCACGCCGGCTTCTGGACCCACGCCACGCTGGTCCTGATCTTCCTGAACATCCTGCCGTACTCGAAGCACTTCCACATCATCACGGCGATCCCGAACGTGTTCATGTCGGACCAGACGCCTCGCGGGCGGCTGCGTCCCATCGCGAAGAACACCGAGGAGCTGATGGGGATGGTCGAGAAGGCGATGGAGAGGGAGGACATGCTCGCCTCGCCGATCGGCTACGCGCGCATCGAGCACTTCACCTGGAAGGACATCGTCGATTTCTACACCTGCACCGAGTGCGGGCGCTGCTCCGACAATTGTCCGGCCAACACGACCGGCAAGATCCTCAGCCCGAAGCACCTGACGCTCGATCTCCGCGACCAGCTGTACGCGCGGCAGGAAGAGTTCCTGGCGCTCGGCGACAAGCTGCCCCGGCACGGTCTCGACGAGCTCAAGCCCAGGGAAGGCGAAGAGGCCGGGGAGACGGAGTCCGCCGAGGCGAGCGAAACGGAAGAGAAGAAGGACGAAAACGCCGCCGACTACAAACCGGTCGATCTCGTGCCGAACGTCATCCACGAGGACGTGCTGTGGGCGTGCACGACCTGCCGCGCCTGCGAAGAGCTGTGCCCGGTCTTCATCACCTACGTCGACAAGATCGTGCAGATGCGGCGCAACCTCGTCGTCATGAAGGGCGAGTTCCCCGCCGAGCTGAACAAGCCGTTCGAAGGCATGGAAGTCAACGGCAACCCGTGGAACCTCTCGCGCATGGACCGCACGAGCTGGGCGGAGGGGCTGGACGTTCCGACGTTCGCCGACAATCCCAAGGCCGAGGTCCTGTACTGGGTCGGCTGCGCCGCCAGCTACGACGACCGTGCCAAGAAGATCGCGCGCGCCACCGCGAGCCTGCTCAAGAAGGCCGGCGTGGACTTCGCGATCCTGGGCGAAGAGGAAACGTGCACAGGCGATCCGGCGCGCCGCGCGGGCAACGAGTACCTGTTCACCATGCTCGCCGAGGCGAACATCGCCACCATCGACGGCTACCGCGAGCAGGGCGGCGCGAAGAAGATCATCACGACCTGTCCGCACTGCTTCAACACGCTCGGAAACGAGTATCCCGACTTCGGCGGCAAGTACGAGGTCGTCCACCACACCGACTACCTGCTAGGGCTCGTCGCGGAGCGGAAGCTCGAACCGAAGAAGCCCGTCAAGGGCAAGGTTGTGTTCCACGACTCGTGCTACCTCGGCCGCTACAACGACATCTACGATTCACCGCGCGACATCCTGAAGAGCATCCCCGGCGTCGAGCTCGTCGAGGTCGACTACTGGAAGAGAAACAAGGGCCTGTGCTGCGGCGCGGGCGGAGCGCAGATGTTCATGGAGGAGCAGAACAAGGATCGCGTGAACGTCAAGCGCACCCTGCAGCTGCTCGACACCGGCGCGAAGACCCTCGCCAGCGCGTGTCCTTTCTGCATGACCATGCTCACCGACGGCATCAAGGCGGAGTCGAAGGAAGACGAGGTCAAGAACCTGGACGTCGTCGAGCTTCTCGCGACCTCCTGCGGCGTCGGTGACGTTGTCGCAGCTGCGGAAGCGAACGCGGAAGCCGCGGCGGCGCCGGCACCCGCGGAATAGTCTCGCAGCGATAGCGAACGACGCATTGCGTCTTGCAACGGCGCGTTACGCGTTTCCGCGGACGAAACGAGCACGCCGGAACGCGTCACGAATCATGTTCGTTCCGCTTCGTTGGCGTTTTGCAAATCGATGGCAGGCTTCGCCTGCCATTCCGGCCAGACAACCGCTCGTAGCGCTTCGACACCGCGATTCGCGGCAGCTACACTCGCTCGACTGGCCGCACAGAGTATCACGCCCAGGGGGGCGTCGTGCGCGCGCGCGGTCGCGCGGCACTCGTGCTTTCGCTTGCGCCGAAGTGACGCATGATGCGTTGGCGGCGCTGCATCGTCTGCATCGTCTCGATGCTCGTTGCCAGGATGGCGGTCGCACAACCCAAGCGCCCCGCACAGCTGAAGACGCCGCACACGGAAGTCGACCTGTTTCCCGTACTGGGCGGCACGAGCGATGTCGGGTTCGGCGGGGGGCTGCTGGGTGCTATCGCGCGGGAGGAGCCCGGCTACAGCCCGTATCGCTGGCGGCTGGCGGGAGGCAGCCTCACGATGTTCAAGCCGGGGCGGCATGGCAAGCGCGGGCACCTGACCTACCAGGACTACTACCTCAAGCTCAGCATGCCGGACCTCGCGCGCGGCGCGGTCCGGCTGGATGCCCGCCTCTCGTACACGCGCCAGGCGCCGGTGCACTACTACGGGATCGGCAACGCGAGCGTGCGGCTTCCGCGCGGCCAGTTCACGCCCGGCTACTACGACTACACCCGCGTCCATCCCACGTTCTGGCTCAAGGTGCGGATCAACGTCGGCGGACCGTTCTTCATCCGCATCGGCAACAACTACACCCAGAACCTGTACGACATCGCACCGGATTCCAGGCTGGCCGAGGATATCATCTCGCCGAACCGCGAGGTCCGTACGTTGGTCGACCACCCGCGGGACTCCGCCGTGGATTTCTTCGAGTACGCCCTCCTGTACGACACGCGGGACAACGAGGTCGAGCCGTCGCGCGGGCAGTACGACAAGTTCCAGCTCAGGTTCAGTCCGGGGGGCTCGTCGCACTTCCCCTATCGCTATGCGCAGGCGAACCTGACGCTGCGCTGGTACACGACGCCCATCCGCGATCACCTGACCGTGGCGATGCGTCTCATGGGCGACGTGCTGTTCGGGCATCCGCCGCTCTACGAGCTGTCGCGCTACGACGACACGAGCGCGATCGGCGGCAGCCGCGGCGTGCGTGGCATTCCCTCCGGGCGCTACTCCGGCAAGATCAAGGTGCTCGGGAACATCGAGGCGCGGGTCCCGCTCGCCGGATTCCGTCTTCTGGGCAAGCAGTTGCGTTTCGGTGTCGCCGGCTTCCTGGATGCCGGGCGTGTCTGGGCGGACACCACGCGCCACCCCGAGCTCGACGGAACGTCGCTCGGTTTGAAGTACGGCATCGGCGGCGGGCTCAGGCTGCAGCAGGGGCACTCGTTCGTCCTGCGGCTCGATGCGGCCTGGTCGCCGGACGCTCGTCCGATGGGCCTTTATCTCACAGCAGGCGAAGCTTTCTGAGCCTGACAGGCTCCCGGCAGGTGCCCGTCGATGGTGCGTGCCAGCCGGGCCCGCCACGCTATACTCCCCCGCACATGGCTGAACCCCGCCCCGCCCCGCCCGAGCTCTCGCTCCTGGGCGAGTCCGATCACGTGTTCGTGGAAACGCCGGACCGGAGCTTCCACTGCGACAGTTGCGGACGGACGTTTTCCGGCGAGCCCGGAGGGGCCGGGCTGTTCGTGTGGACCCGCGGCGACGAGGTCCGCTACGAGGAGCCGCCGCTCTGCGACCACTGCGCCTACGAGATCAGTATCGGCGCACTGATACGCTGGAGCGTGGAAGAAGAAGAGGAAGGCTGAGCGCGGGAGCGCGCCGGCCGCTACTGGAGCATCGCGTCGTCCGACGCGCGGAGTGGGGGCCGTCGTTGCCTGAGCTCGCGCGCCGTCGCGCGCAGCACTCCCGGCGCGTCGGTGCTCTCCATCACCAGTGAAAGCTCTCCCCGCGTGCAGAGCACCAGCAGCGGTCCCGCCATTTCCGGCGGCGAGCCCGGATTGAGCAGGACCGACATGCGCACGCGCGGTCGCGAGAGCCAGCGCGGAGACTGTGCCAGCTCACGCATCACTTCGAGGCGCGCGGGGCGTCGCGTGGCGAGGCGCACGACGTCCTCCTCGGTGACCATCGGATTTTCCAGCAGCTGCCGGATGACGAGCGGGTGCGGGTCCGACAAGAGCCGGTCGAACGCGCGACGACTGGGACGGCGCGCCAGGCTGCGGCGTTCGCCCACCGTCAGCTCGCGTCCGGTGCCGTAGTCCGGGACCGGCAGATCGTCGATACGCCGCTTGTACACCGGCGCAGGCGGTCCGCGCCGAAGCAGGCGATCGAGACTCAAGAGCCGACGCGCCGCGGCTTCCTCGCGCAGCTGCTCGACGAGCTCGCATTCGCCGAGACCCACGAACATAAGGGCGGCTACCATCACCGCCTCGCGAGCGTCCGGGTCGGAGCTTTCCGCCTGCTCGCACAGTCCGTCGAGCAGAGTGGCGGCGTTTGCGACCGGCCACACGCCGAGCTGCTCCGAAAGCCAGCCTACCCGGAGCGCTATCTCGGGCAGTGACAGCAGCACGCGCTTGAGGCGCAACACATCCGCCATCGCCCCCAGGCTAGCATCCGGGCCGGCTCCGGGGGCACCCGGGCGTCTCCGGCCCCCGGACCGCACCGCCCGCCGGAGCTCTGCCACCCGCTCGCGTGGAAGGCCGGGGAAGTCAGGCTAGACTTCGCGCGTGCCCGTCACCGGAGCGCTCCAGAAACTGGCAGAAGCATGGCGCGAGCGCGTCGGTGGCGCGTCGCGTCGAGCGCTCCTCTTGCTGCTGCTCGCGGCGCTCCTGGGCGGCGCCCACCTGGCGCGGATCGGTACGGCGTGGACCCGCACCGGCGCGGCGGGGCTCCTCCTCTTGTCGCTATTGCTGCTGCTGGCGCGCTGGGTGCGGGAACGAAGGGACTGGTCGGACGTGCGGCGCACCATCCGCCGCGTGCTCGTCCCGACCGACCGTGGCCTGGCCCAGCGGACGCTCCGGGCGGTATCGCTGGTGCAGCGTACCGGCCAGGACCCGAGCGCGGGCTCGCCCGATCTCGCTCGCCTCCACTACGAGCGGCTGCTCGCGCGTGCATCGCTGAAGGCGGTAGAGCGGAGCGCCGAGCGTCGCGCACTCGGCTGGCGCTGGGCGGGACTCGGGCTGCTCGGCGCCGCGATCGCGTCGGTGGCCGTGGGGCCGTTCCAGGTCATCGAAGGGCTGGACGTGCTGGTGGCCCACGACGGGCGCGCGCCGCTGTCGCTGCCGTGGCTCGAATACGTCCGCGTGACCGCGGATCCGCCCGCCTATCTGCGCTCCAGTGCGCGGCTTCTCTTCCCGGACCTGGCTGCCGCGCAGCCGGAGGGCAGCGTCGTCGTCATCCGCGGCGTCCCGCTCAGGCAAGGGCGCCATCTGGTCCTCACCGACGGCCAGCGCGAAGTGCCGTTTGCCGACGACGGCTCCGGTGGCGTGGTCGCCCGCTGGAAGCTCCAAAAGAGCGCGCAGCTCGAGGTGGCCGCGCGTTTCGGCAACGTCCTGATCACGGAGCCCGACTCGCTCGACGTGCGCGCCACCCGCGACAGGACCCCGGTGGTCCACGTGGAAGGTGCGCCGAAGACGCTCCACCTGGCCGATGTGAAGCGGCTGCCGATCCGCTACACCGCTTCCGACGACCACGGTCTTCGCCAGATCGACCTCGTGCTCAGAGCGGGCGACCGCGAAGACCGTCGCGTGCTCGGTCGCTTCGACGGGGACAGCACGTTCGAGAGCGGCGGCTATGCGCTGACGCCGCGGGATCCGTTCCTCCGGCGGATGTTCCTGCCGGTGGTCGTGACGGTAGAGGCTCGCGACAACGATCCGCTGCATGGTCCGAAGTGGGGAAAGAGCGCTGCCATCACGCTGGTTCCGCCCGCGGTCGGCGAGCCTGAAGCGAAGCGCTACGCGGCCCTGCGTGGCGCGCGGGACTCGATCGTCGACCTTCTGGCCTGGCAGCTCGAGCCGCCCGACAAGCCGACCGCGGCCGAACGGAGAGAGCGTGTTCGCCAGGAGCACGAGCGAGCCCAGCGCGCCGCCGACACCATGCGCGACGCCGTCGACGGGACCTACGGCGGCTTGACGGTCTTTACGGGTCTGCGTTCGTTCCTGCTCGGGCAGATGCGCATACTCGTGCGACCGCGGCGCCCCGGGGAGTCGATGACGCAGAGGACGGAGGACGTGTTGCTCGCGGTGGATGTGGCGCTCGGGGCCGTGTCGGCCCGCGACGCCAGGACCGTGTCGAAGCGCCTCGGGGACGTGGCCGAGGAGGCCGCGGGAGGTGCCCGGCAGGCGCTCGATTCGGAGAAGCGCGATCAAGGCGTGAGGCGGCTGGACGCGGCCATCCTGGCGCTCGGGTCCGGCAGCAGGCAGCTGGTCACACTGGGCGCGCTTGGACGGGATATCGGAAGCGTGGCTCTCGCCGACCTCGGACGCATCGAGCGGGCGCGCAAGCACGACGACATGACCCACGCGGAGCTGGCGGCGCTGCATCTCGCTCAGCGGCTGCGCCGTCCCGCGCCCTCTTTCGCGACGGCAGGCGGCGGTGGTGTGGAGTCCGGCGAGGGCGGTCAGGGCAGGATGTCTGGTAAGGCTTCGCAGGCCGACGATCGATTCAACGAGCTCGAGAACGAGCTAGAACAGCTTGCCCAGGAGCACGCCGGAGGGATTGCAGGAGTCCAGCAGTCGCTGTCCGATGCCGAGCACTCCGTCGATCTCGAGTCCATTCGCAAGGAGGCCGAGCAGCACGCCGAGGCCATCCGCCGCGCGGTGCAGGATCTGCCGCTGCCCGGCGCCGAGCCCGGCTCGGCTCGCGCAGCCGCTGCTCTCGGCCGGGAGCAGGCGGGCGCCATGGCCCAGTCGCTGGAGCGGTTGTCGCTTCAGGATGCGGTGAAGAGCGGACGCGACGCGATCGCGGCGCTCGACGATGCCGCGCGCAAGGCCAAGGACGGCCGGCTGCCCACCGACTGGCTCGACGGCGACGTGGCCGGCGCGAGAAAGCGGCTATCCAAGCAGCTGGCCTGGGCGGAAAAGCAGCTCGACAAGCTGAAGCGCAAGGCAGAAGCGCGCGCAGAGTCCAAGCTCGATGGCGCGGGCGACAAGGAGAACAGTTTTGCACGGCGCGCCGGCAACCTGGCCGGGCGTGGCAAGAACGGCGAGACGGCTTTCCCCCAGGACTCCATCGAGAGCCTGGAGCGAGCCGAGAGCATCATGCGCGAGGCGGCACGCGCGCTGTCGCAGGGCAAGGGCGACAAGGGACTTGCGCTGCAGCGACAAGCGCAGCGATTGCTGGAGCGGGCGAGGACCGGCCAGACGACGGATCCGGAAGACAGCTCGTCGAAGGACGACCAGCGCTCGCACGACGGCACGGAGGGTCGGGGGATGCGCACCGGCGGCGAGGTGCCGCCGGAAGGCAAGGCGCGGGAGGCCGAGGATTTCCGCAAGCGGGTGCTCGAGGGGCTCGGTAGGGACAAGGGCGGACGTCTGTCGCCCGCTGTCCGGCGCTACGCGGAGGGGCTTTTGCAATGAAGCGCGCGCTCATGCTGCTGTCCGGCGTGCTCCTGGCTGTCCTGTGCACGGCGGCCGTTCCCGTTCCGTCCGTGCACAGCGCGCCGCAGGCGCCTGACCGCGTCCAGCGCATTGCCGACGCCATCACCGAGCTGGACGTCGATCGCGCCCGCAAGCTGCTTCACGACGCCGACGCGGATTCCCCGGCGCTCGCCTACCAGCGCGCGCGGCTTGCGGTCTATCTCGGCGACTGCGATTCCGCTGCCGCGATCCTCTCGGCGCCCGGTTTCCAGAAGGTGTCCGAGGCCCAGTCGCTGGCCCGGCTGGCGCGTGGCTGCGCCGGCGTGGTGGCCGGGTCGGTGCTGATCCGCGACAAGAAGAAGGGCATCTGGCTCCGGTTGCAGGACTCGGCCGACAAGGTGCTCGCGCCCTGGATCATCGACATCGCCGCGCAGGCGCGCACGCGCATCGAGCACGATCTCGGAGTCGAGATGCCGCGTCCGCTGCGCATCATCCTGGTTCGCGATCTGTTCTCGCTCTCGGCAGTGAGCGGACTGCCGGTGAAGGCGGCGGAAACCACCGGGACCGTGGCCGTGGCGCGCTGGGGGCGCGTGAACATCATCTCGCCGCGGGCGACGCCGATGGGCTACCCGTGGGAGGACACCATAGCTCACGAGATCACGCATCTCGCGCTGTCGCGGGCGACGCGCGACCGCGCGCCTCTGTGGCTGCAGGAGGGGATCGCCAAGCGCGAGGAAACCCGCTGGCGTCCAGCTCGTCCATTCGACAGGACCCCGGACCCCGATCGAGAAGCGCGCGACGCCTTGCTCTCGGGGCACTCGGTCGGCATCACGAAGCTCGGCCCATCGATCGCGATGCTGCCGACGCCCGAAGCGGCGTCCATCGCATTCGCCGAGGTCACCAGCTTCATGGCCTACTGGGTCGACCAGAACGGCGTGCCCGGGCTGCATCTGCTGCTCATCGATCTGAAAGGGATGGGCGACGGCGATGCGGGGGCCGCCATGCAGAGCGTGACCGGCGAGCCCCTGGCGGTGTGGATCCGGCGCTGGCAGGGCTACCTGCGCAAACTGCCTGATACGCCGACCCGGGGGCCGGACGCCCATCGGCCTCCGCAGAAGCCGGCGAACGGGAAGCGCAACGACCTGCTGCGCCGGGTCCGGCTCGGTGATCTGTTGTTTGCCCGCGGCCACAGCAAGGCGGCCGCGGCAGAGCTCGAGCCGGCGGTCTCCCTGGCTCCCGGGGCGGCCGCGGTCCGTTGGCGGGCCGCGAGGGCGCTGATCGGCGCCGGCGACCCCGATGCGGCCGGCGAGGCGCTCGGAAAGGTCGGCGACATTCATTCCCTGAACGGCCCCTGGTTCGGCATCGACGGGCGGATGCAGCGCTCGGCCGGGCATCCCGACAAGGCGGAGCGCGCCTTCGAGCTCGGTATTTCCGCGGATCCGTTGTCCGAAGAGGCCGCCTGCGAGGGAGTCTGGGCGCCGCGAGGGCCGCACCCACAGGCCAAGGGGCCCTTGCCCGCCAGCGCGCGCCGGCGGGCGCTCTGCGAGTCGGCCCGCAGGATTCCACGCGATTGACCCCGCCCGGACCAGCGCCTACCATGGGCGGCCCAACCTCGCGACAATCTTGAGACTTCCGGTGAGTCTTGCCACCTTCACCGCGGCCCAGTTGCTGCGCATGCTCCCACGTGTCCGCATCAGCCATGCCGTCGGCAGGTTATGTGAACAGGAGCTGCCTCCAACCGTGTCCCGAGCCATCGCGCGCGCATATGCTCGCGCCTACGGCGTCGACATGCAGGAGGCCGCTGCAGGCGAAGCCCCGTATCCGAGCTTCGATGCGTTCTTCACCCGATCCCTGCGCGCGGGGGCGCGTCTCGTCGAGGACGACGCCGTTGTCAGTCCAGCGGATGGCTCCCTGGAGGCCAGTGGGCCGGTGGACAGCGGTGGGCGCATATTCGTCAAGGGGCGGCCTTACGACGTGGGCGAGCTCGTGGGAGACGCGCGGGAGGCGGCTCGCTATTCGGGCGGCGCGTTCGCCGTCGTGTATCTGTCTCCGCGGGACTACCACCGCGTGCACTCGCCGGTGGCGGGGCGGATCACACGAGTCCACGGCATTCCCGGGGATCTATTTCCCGTCAACTCGGTCGGGGAGCGGCACGTTCCACGGCTCTTTGTTCGCAACAACCGCGTGGCGATCGTTATCGACACCCCGGACATGGGGCGCGCAGTCGTGGTGATGGTGGGAGCGGTGATCGTCGGACGTATCAGCGTCGGTGTGATCGACGCCCCGGCCGTCCCTCCCGGTGATCACTCCATCGAGCCGCCCCACGACGTGCAGCGCGGCGACGAGATCGGCGTGTTCCATCTCGGTTCGACGGCCGTCGTCCTGCTGGAGCCCGGCACAACGATCTCGCGCGGAGTCGGGCCGATAAGGTACGGTGAATCGCTTGTGAAGGCGTCATGACGAGCGACGAACACGACGGCGATGCCCCCGAGCTCGAGGTGCTCGACGACGAAGCGCCGCCGGAGATCCCGGACATCTCCTCCGAGCGACCCCCTTTGCCGGGTGCCGACGCCGCGGCCGCGGGGCTGGAATCGCTCGAAGAGGAGGACGTGGCGGATTCCTCGCCGATCTCGCATCGGGTCGTTCCACCACCGAAGCCCAGGCGCCGCCGTTTCCCCACCTCGCCGCAGACGCCAATCGCCCGTTCGACGCCGCCGCCGGCGACACGCTCTCCCGACGCATCGGCTACATCGGGTTCTTCCGCGGCGCTGAAGGCCCCGCGCACCCCGTCGTTCACCCCGACACTGGTCAATCCGGCGATCTCGCGCCCGCCGCCACCGCCGGAGGCCGGCGACACGTCGAGGTCGGAACCGCCCGTCGCGCGCCCGATTCCCAGGTCCCCCGAGCCACCGCGCCGGCTCTCCGAGCCGCCGCGCCCGGTGTCGGAGCCACCGCGCCCGGTGTCGGAGCCACCGCGCCCGTCGCCGGAGTTCCCACGCGCGCTCCCGGAACCTCCTCCTCCGATTTCGGAGCCGCCCGAAGCCAGGCGTCCGGTGTCGGAGCCGCCGCGTCCAGTGTCAGAGGCGCCGCGTCCGGTGTCGGAGGCGCCGCGTCCAGTGTCAGAGGCGCCGCGTCCCGTGTCGGAGGCGCCGCGTCCCGTGTCGGGGCCGCCGCGTCCGGTGTCGGAGCCGCCGCGTCCGGTGTCGGAGCCGCCGCGTCCGGTGTCGGAGCCGCCGCGTCCGGTGTCGGAGCCGCCGCGTCCGGTGTCGGAGCCGCCGCGCGCCGCGACACCGGCAGTCGACAGCCCAGGCGGGGCACCGGAGCCGACCTCCGGGCGGCTCGCCCGGGCCCGCATGGTCACCATTCCAGACGACGCGGTACCCGCGCAGGGCGTCACCGCCGAGGTCGCGGCTCCGTCGGTGATGGCCATGCGCATCATCACCGTCGGGGACAGCGATGAAGAGGCGCCGCCCGAGATACGGGAAGAGCCGGACAGCCAGCCCGCCGCTGGAGCGGGCGAGCCCGAAGGCGCCGAAGAGCTTCTTGAAGAGGTCGAGGCAGCCCCCGATTCAGGCGATGCGGGGACACTCGAGCACGCCGTTTCGCTGAATCCCGAGGAAGTGACCGAGGAGGCTCCCGCCAAGCCGCCGCCACCGCCGCGCCGTGGAGCGCCGCCGCCGCCGCCGTCGCAGTCGGCGCGCAAGGCCGCGCGTTCGCGGAAGGACCAGCCCGAGTCGCCGCCTCCCTCCGCCGCCGAGATCTCTGCGCGCAAACCCCAGCGTCGTCCGTGGTGGGAAGATCTGTTCGGCGAGGACTTCGTTCGCGCAAACGCCCGCGACACCGACGAACAGATCAGCCGCGAAGTGAACTTCATCGAAGAGTCGCTCGGCGTAGCACCGGGTGGCGTCGTGCTCGACCTCGGATGCGGCGCCGGCTACCACGCCGTCGAGCTGGCAAGCCGCGGCTACGGAGTAGTCGGCTACGATCTCTCTCTCTTCCAGCTGGCCCTGGCTGCGGATGTCGCGCACGACCGCGGACAGAAGCTCAACTTCCTGCAGGGCGACATGCGCGAGATGGCCTTCGAAGAGATGTTCGACGGCGTCTACTGTTGGGGCACCACGTTCGGTTACTTCGAGGAAGAGAAGAACCTGGCGGTTGCCCAGCGCGTGTTCCGGGCGCTCCGCCCCGGCGGCATGTTCCTGCTCGAGGTTGCGAACCGCGACTTTGTCGCGATGGATCAGCCGAGCCAGGTCTGGTACGAGGGCGACTCCTGCGTGTGCATGGACGACATGAGCGTCGACTTCATCACCAGTCGACTCCGCGTCAAGCGCACGATGATCCTCGATGACGGCCGCACCCGCGAGTGCAACTACTCCGTGCGGCTCTACGCGCTGCACGAGCTCGGCAAGCTGCTGCACGACGTCGGCTTCCGCGTGACCGAGGCCAGCGGACATCTGGCCACGCCCGGCGTGTTCTTCGGAACGAACTCGCCGCGGATCATCGTGCTCGCGCAGAAGCCCTGAGCAGCGGCCGGCTATCGGCTATTCGCAGTCGACGTAGATGCCGCCGCCTTCGCGCTGGCAACTGCAGCCGGAGCCCAGCGCCTTCTGCACGCAGCTGCAGGTCGCCTGCTTTGCGCAAGCCGGCAGCCAGCTGCACGCGGGACCACCGGGAGCCTTGCGGTCGCAATAGAACCCCGTGGGGCAGATGCCGTCACCACACGAGAAGCAGGTGCCGTCATCGCAGCTCGGCGCCTGGGGCGCCTCGGGAGCGCCGTCCTGAGCTGCGACGTCGGTGTGGCTCGACGAATCGTCGGCGTGCCCGGCCAGCGTGTGTGAAGCCGGCGTGGCGCCACCGCACGAGACGGCGAGCGAGCCCAGGGCGATCGCCGCGAACAGAGGGAAAGGCCGGGAAGCCGCGCGGAAAGCTCGATGGAACGGCACAGCAGCACCACGTATACGTCCCGCGCCGTGTTCGGTACAAGGGGAGCGTGGACCTTGCGACGAGTCTCGCCAGGGCGCTGCCCCGGCTTCGCGTCAGCGCCGACCCGCCGGACCGGGTGGCCTACGCCCGGGACCTGTGGCCCCGGCGGCTGCTCGACGTGCGCGCCGGCCGCCCCGCCGAACACCGCCCGGCGCTCGTGGTCTGGCCGACGAGCGTGGAGGAAGTCAGCGCGCTGGTGCGCTTCGCACAGGCCGAGGGTGTACCGCTGGTGCCCTTCGGCGCCGGCAGCGGCGTGTGTGGCGGGGTCGAGCCGGAGCCGCGCTCCATCGTCGTCGACCTGAAGCGCATGCGCGACTATCGCATCGACGCCGACGCCCCGTTGATCGACGTGGGGCCCGGCGCGATGGGCATCACGCTGGAAGAGGAGATCCAGCGCCGGGGCTACACCATCGGACATTTCCCCTCGAGCATCCTCTGCTCGACGGTCGGCGGCTGGGTGGCGGCGCGCGGCGCGGGCCAGTGCTCCGGGCTCTACGGCAAGATCGAGGACATGGTCGTCTCGCTCGAGTGCGTGCTCGGCGACGGCGAGGTGGTCGAGCTCCGGCGGCGGCGATCGGGTCCGGACCTGGTGCCCCTGATGATCGGCAGCGAGGGCACGCTTGGCGTGATCACGCGCGCGAAGCTCAGGCTGCACCCGGTGCCCCGGGCGCGTGCGTACTCGGCCTACTCGTTCAAGGACATCGCCGCGGGTTGGGACGCCATGCGGCAGTTGTTCCAGAGCGGGCTCCGACCCGCGGTGTCCAGGCTGTACGATCCGATCGACTCGGTTCTGATGCGCCAGGGCTCGGTCAAGCCGGAACGCGGCGGCAGCCCACGGCGGCGCAGTGGCAGCGGTCGCTCGCGTGCGCTCGCGGGCGTGTTGCGCTCGGCGCTGCGCGTTCCGGCCGCGCTCAACACGGCGATCGAGGCTCTGGAAGGCAACCTGCTCGGCGGCTCCACGCTCGTCCTGGTGTTCGAGGGCGTGGACGCCGAAGTCCACGCGGACAGTGAACGGGCCGAGGAGATCTGCCGGCGCCTCGGCGCCGTAACGCTCGGCGAAGGACCGGCCCGCACCTGGTTTTCGCACCGCTACAGCGTGAGCTACCGGCAGTCGCCCGTGTTCCGGATGGGGGCGTTCAGCGACACGATGGAGGTCGCGGCGCCGTGGTCGCGCCTCGATCAGCTCTACGACGATGTGCGGCGCGCGCTCGGCCAGCACGTGCTCGTGATGGCCCATCTGAGCCACGCCTATCCGGACGGCTGCAGCATCTACTTCACGTTCTCGGGTGTCGGTCAGGACGACGCCGACGCCGCCCGCATCTACGAGAGCGCCTGGCGCGACGCGCTGGGCGCCGCGATCGCTGCCGGCGGCACGCTCAGCCATCACCACGGAGTCGGGCGCAGCAAGGCGCCGCGCCTCGGCGAGGAGCTGGGTCTGGGAGTCGACGTGATCCGCCGCCTCATGCATGCCTGCGATCCGTCGGGCATCATGAACCCCGGGAACCTGACGCCGCGCGAACCGTTCGACAGCAGCACCTCCCCGGGCGCGCGACGCGGAACTTCACCCTGGGTTGCGGGCGAGGAAGAGGGCGCGCCCGCCGATATCGACGAGACGTCGCTGCTGGCGTCGTTCGCGGGAGGCACCCAGCTGTCCGTTGCCGAGTCGCTCCTGGCTGCGCGCGGGATGACTCTGGGGCTCGAGTGCGAAGCCGGAAGAGACGACGTGGCGAGCTGGGTCGCGCAGGGAATGCCCGGCGGCCGCGATCCCTGGAGCGATCCGGTCGATCACCTGGTTGCCGGGCTCACCGCCCAGCTCCGCTCGGGCGAGGAGCTGGTGATCCAGCCCGCGCCGCGCCGGGCCGTCGGTCCGGACCTGGTACAGCTCTTCGCCGGCGCCGGCGAACGCATCGGTCGTGTCGAACGCGCCACCCTGCGTGTGCGACGCAGCGGCGCCCCGACGGCGCGTAGGCTGCCGTTCAACATCGATCGCGACCCGCCGCTGTCCGGGGCCGAACGCGCCCTCTGGGAGCGCCTGGCCGGCGCCGTCGTCGGGTAGACAGCGTCGGAGCCACGTCACCCTGTGGCCCCGCCCTCCCGGCTTCCTGTGGAAATCCCCACTCGCCGCCGGACGCGACGGTTGATTGCGCGCTACCCCGCGCCCTGCGGCGCGGCGTCTCCGGGCTGCGGCGCGACTTCGGCGGGCGGCTCGGCGCCGCCCAGCCTTTCGAGCGCTCGCTCGACCAGTGCGCGATCCTCGCCGGAGAGCGCGCTCTTGCCTGCGCGATGCAGAGCGAAGCGCAGCGTGGCGGCTTCCAACGCCGACAGCGCGATCGTGCGGTGGAACGCCAGCTCGGGCACCCGGTAGCGGATGAGTACCCGCCCGTCGTCCAGCACCTGCTCGCCGACGATCTCGGCGCGTGCGCGGCCGTGCCCGGCGAGCTGCCGGATCACGCCGCGCACCCGCGCGGCACGTCGTCGCACGCGCCGCGCCGTGCCGTCTTCGTACAGCGAGAAAAAGCGGTTACGCGAATACGTCCGTGGCGCGAGCACCAGAGCGCAGAGCAGTGCGTCCGGATCGACGTGGAAACGCCCGCTCATGCCTGTGCCTCGAGCTGCGCCGCCTGGTGCCATGCGACCACCGCGTCGATCAGCTCGTCCAGCTCGCCCTGGACCACGCGGTCGAGCTTGTAGAGCGTCAGGTTGATGCGGTGATCGGTGACGCGGTTCTGGGGAAAGTTGTAGGTGCGGATCTTCTCCGAGCGGTCGCCCGCCTTGACCATGCCGCGGCGCTCGTCGCGGATCGCGTCGGCCTGCTTCTGCTGTTCGATGTCGAGCAGCCGGCTGCGCAGGATCTTGAGCGCCTTGGCCTTGTTCTTGATCTGGCTGCGCTCGTCCTGGCACTTGACGATCATGCCGCTCGGCAAGTGCGTGACCTGTACCGCGCTGTTGGTCGTGTTCACGCCCTGACCGCCGGGGCCGCCTGCCGCTGCGATGTCGAAGCGCAGATCCTTGTCGTCGAGATGCAGCTCGACCTCGTCCGCTTCGGGCAGCACCGCCACCGTGGCGGTGGAGGTGTGGATGCGACCCTGGGCCTCCGTGACGGGCACGCGCTGCACCCGGTGCACGCCGCCCTCGAACTTGAGGCTGGAAAAGACGCGGTCGCCGGTCACCAGCGCGATGATCTCCTTGAGGCCGCCCGCGGACGCCTCGCTGCTCGAGAGGGCCTCGACCTTCCAGCCGCGCCGCTCGGCGTAGCGCGTGTACATGCGGAACAGGTCCGCGGCGAACAGCGCCGCCTCCTCGCCGCCGGTTCCCGCGCGGATCTCCAGGATGGTGTTCTTGTCGTCGTTCGGGTCGCGGGGCAGAAGCAGGATCTGGATGCCGCGCTCGATCTTCTCGATGCGTTCTTCCAGCTCCGGCAGCTCGTCCCGCACCAGCGGCCCGAGCTCGGGGTCGTCCAGCGCCTCGCGGTCCTCGCGGATACGCTTGTCGACCTCGCGCCACTCCGAGAACGCTTCCAGAACGGGCCCGAGATGGCTGCGCTCGCGGTTCAGGGAGGTGATCCGGGTTTGATCCGCGAGCACGTCCGGCTCGCACATCAGCTGCTCGATCTCCTCGTAGCGGCGGGCGAGCATCTGGAGCTTCTCGACGGGGATCATGATTCGGAGCTCATGCGCCGGAAACAGCAGCCTCGGCGAGCAACGCGTAGCTTTCGAAGGTGAGGTCCGCCGGATCTTCTGTCGTGGCGGCGCCCTGCTCGCGGCCCAGCGCCACGGCCAGCGCGCCGAGTGCCACCTCGAGCTGTTCGTCGTCGGGCTCGATGGTCGTGATCTTCTGCACCAGGAAGCCCGGCCACAGCAGCGCGCGGAGCGGCCCGCGCGTGCAGTAGCGCGCGAACACCCGCTGGATCTCGAACGTGAGCGCGGCAATCACGGGCAGAAACGGCAGCTTCATCGCGAAGAAGGCGATGTTGTCCACGAGCTTGCCGAGGCCCAGCTGGGGCAAGAGCGGACCGATAGCCGTGAAGACGATGATGCTCACGAGCGCGACCATCACCAGGAAGGTGGTGCCGCAACGCGGATGCAGCGTGGTCTTCGAGCGCGCGTTGTCGACGACCAGCGCTTCACCGGCCTCGTAGGTGTAGATCGATTTGTGTTCGGCGCCGTGATACTGGAAGACGCGGTAGATCTCCGGCATGCGGCGGATGGCCAGCATGTAGCCGATGATGATCACCAGCTTGCCGGCGCCGGTGATGAGCTGGAAGCCCGGGCTGCGCACGTCCAGCCCCAGACCGAACAGGCGACTCGTGCCCGCCGCGAACGCCTGCGGCAACGCCACGAACAGAACCAGCGCGAAGGCCACCGCCAGGGCGGTGAACAGCTTCTTCTTCGCGTCGCCCTTGGGCTCTTCCGGCGCGGCGAGCGGAGTGCCGGGCTCGGCCGTGAGCAGCGCGAGGATCGGCAGCGAAAGCGCTGCGAGCGTGCTCGGCCCGCGTTTCGCTGCGGCGGCCGCCTGCTCTTCTTCTTCCAGGTCCTGCTCGAAGATGTCGGCGGCGAAGCGCAGCGCGCCGCTGCCGAGCTTGAGCGCCTCGACGAGCGTGATCACGCCGCGGATGCCCGGCCAGGCCTTCACGCCGCGGCGGGTGTCCGGCATCTCGCGCTGGCGCACGACCAGTGTGCCGTTCTTCCGCCGCACCACGGCGGAAAAGGAATGCGGCGAGCGCATCATCACGCCTTCGATGAGCGCCTGGCCGCCGATATAGGGCCGCGCGACACCATCCGGACCCGTCACGGAGGGCTGGTTCGACATCGTCGCCACTATAGCTCGACTGCGGCGGATTGCCGTGAGGCGCCCGCTGCGGGCGCGAGCTCGAGCCTACTTGCCGACGTTCGCGTACTTGCGGCGGAAGCGATCGATGCGACCCTGGGTGTCCATCAGGCGCTGCTTGCCGGTGTAGAACGGGTGACAGGCCCCGCAGACATCGACCGTCAGCTCCGACTGGGTGGAGCGCGTCTCGAACGAGTTCCCGCAGGCGCAGGTCACCTTGATGACCTTGTACTCCGGGTGGATACCTTCCTTCATCGTCTGCTCCTCGGGCCTACGGGGCCGGAAAAAGGACGGCGAACCTAGCGCCCGGAGCCGACATCGGCAAGGGGCAACTCCACACTGCCCGGTGGCAGGGCGGATACCCGGCTGCCGCGGAGCGCTTCGCGTGGGCACTATTTTGTCTTGTTATTCCCATGTGTTACCGTGGGTGCCCGGCGCCCGCCGCTTAACTTGACGTTACGTCATTTGTAGCCCATAGCAGGAGAACCATGGAGGAGCGTCCGTCCCGGCGCGAGGCGATCAAGCGGTTGGCGCTTACGGGAGCTGTCCTCGGAGGGGCTGCCGTCGCGACCAAGTTTGCCTACGACAGGGGCGGGTACGGCCTGGCGCGTCCCAGCGGCGAACGCCAGGTCCGCGACTTCGAGGTCAAGAAGCCGCCGGCCGGCTCGCCCGTGCTGGCGATTGCCAAGAGCTCCAACGATCCGGCGACCCTCGTGCAGCGCGCCGTCGATGCCCTGGGCGGGATCAAGCATTTCATCTCGCGCGGCGACGTGGTCGCGATCAAGCCGAACATCGGTTGGGATCGCGTGCCCGCGCAGGCCGCCAACACCAACCCGCAGGTCGTTGCCGCGATGGTCAAGCTGGCTTTCGAGGCCGGCGCGAGCAAGGTCATCGTCACCGACGCGTCATGCAACGAGCCGCATCGCTGCTTCCAGCGTTCCGGGATCTGGCGTGCGGCCTACGCCCTGGGCGCGACAGTGATCCTGCCCGCGGAGCACAGGTTCCGCAGCATGAGGATGCAGGGCGATGTGCTCGATCAGTGGCCCATCTACACGCCGCTCATCAACGCCGACAAGGTCATCAACATGCCGGTCGCCAAGCACCACAATCTGGCGAAGTACACGGCCGCGATGAAAAACTGGTACGGCATCCTCGGAGGCCGCAGAAACCGTCTGCACCAGAGTATCAACATGTCGATCGCGGACCTCGCGACCTTCATGCGCCCCACTCTTACGGTCGTCGACGCGACGCGCGTTCTGATGCGCAATGGGCCACAGGGCGGGAATATCGACGATACCCGCGTGGTGAACCAGGTCATTGCCAGCCTCGATCAGGTCGCGGCGGATGCCTACGGCTGCACGCTGATCGGGCAGGAGCGGGAGCACATCCACTACCTGAAGCTCGGCCACGAGCGCGGCATCGGCAACATGAACTGGGAGCAGCTCCACCACGTGGAGGTGTAGGTGTCCCAGGCGAAAGAGCCGGTGCGCGCTCTGCCGCCGGAGGCCGCGCTGCCGGTGCCCATTCCCTGGCTCGCGACCCCGGGCGCGGTAGCGCCGCTCGACGCTCCGGACGGCGCCGTCGCGCCGGCCGCGCTGGCGGCCGCCGTGGCCTCCACGCCGGAGCCGGCCGGGAAGGCCGCCCGACCGCACTGGCTGTCCCGCACCTGGAAGCGGTTCCGCAAGAAGAAGAAGCGCTCGGGCTCGGGCATCCCGGCGCGGCGATCGATCCGCATCCTGGTCTGGGTGAGGCGCGCCGTGCAGATCGGCTGCTTCTCGCTGTTCATGTACTTCCTGTTCCAGACGGCGTTCCGGGGCACGTTCTCGGCGTCCGCGGACTCCCCAGTGCGGCTGCCGCTGCCGGTCGAAGGCTTCCTGCTCGCCGATCCGTTCGTGGCGACGATGACCTTCCTGAGCACGCACGCCGTGTACCGCGGGTTGGCCTGGTCGCTCGTGATCCTGGCATTGACGCTGGTGTTCGGCCGGGTCTTCTGCGGCTGGATCTGTCCGTTCGGCACGATGCACCACTTCTTCGCGTGGATCTTCCCGAGCCGCTACCTGAAGGGGAACAAGCGCGTCGGGGTGAACCGGACGCAGTGGTGGCAGTCGGGCAAGTACTACCTCATGTTCGCCTTCCTCGGCGCCGCGCTGGTCGGCAGCGCCATCGGCGGCCTGCTGGATCCGATCTGCGTGGCGGTGCGGGCCGTGGGGCTCGGCGTGCTGCCCGCGCTCCAGTACATCGGCATCCACTCTTCCGAGGCGATCGCTGCGACGAACGTGCGCGCGCTGCAGAACGTCGCGGACACGAGCCAGGACTTCCTCTCCCAGACCGTGTGGACGTCGCACCAGTACTACTACCACCAGACCTGGCTCATCCTGTTCCTGCTGGTCGCGATCCTGTTCATGAACCGCTTCATTCCGCGGTTCTGGTGTCGCGCACTGTGTCCGCTCGGCGCGTTCCTCGGGGTGCTGTCGCGCTTCGCGCTGTTCGGCATGGAAAAGGACCACGCCGCATGCACGGACTGCAACCTGTGCCTGGTCAACTGCCAGGGTGCGGACAGCCCGCAGGGCGGCGTGAAGCACCGGCAGGACGAGTGCCACATGTGCTTGAACTGCGAGAGCGCGTGCCCCGAGGACGTGATCAAGTTCCGCTTTCTGCCGAATCGGCGCAGCGTGATCAACAAACCGGATGTGAAGCGACGCACGGTGCTGGCCACGGGCGCTGCGGGTGCGATCGCCATTCCTGCCATGCGCATCGCCGATTGGCCGGACAAGGACTACAACCCGAAGGTGATCCGTCCGCCGGGGGCGGTGGAGGAGCGGCAGTTCCTCGACCGCTGTATCCGCTGCGCGGAGTGCATGAAGGTCTGCCCGAACAATGCGCTGCACCCGGCGTTCTTCGAGGCGGGGCTCGAGGGCATGTGGACGCCCATCCTGATCCCCCGGATCGGCTATTGCGAGTTCTCCTGCGTGCTCTGCGGCCAGGTGTGTCCGACGGGCGCCATCCAGAAGATCGACGAGAAGCAGAAGATGGGCATCGGCCAGAAGCCGATCGCGATCGGTACCGCCATGTACGATCGCGGGCGCTGCCTGCCGTGGGCGATGGCGACGCCCTGCATCGTGTGCGAGGAGTTCTGTCCGACCTCGCCCAAGGCGATCTGGCCCGAGGATGCCGAGGTGCCGAAGCGCGCCGAGAAGCCCGGGCCGAACGGCGAACCGCCGCCGATGACGACCGTCAAACTGCAGCGCCCTCATGTCGACCCGAACCTGTGCGTCGGCTGCGGTGCCTGCGAAAAGGTCTGCCCGATCGTCGACAAGCCCGCCGTCTACGTGACCAGCGCGGGCGAGACGCGGTCGAAGACGAACATCATCCTGCTCGAGAACACGAGCTACAACCAGCAGAGCTGAGGGTTCGCGGCGGCTCGGGACAGCCTCCCGGACCGGCGCGTCCGTTCAGTCGTTGTCCGGGTTTCCGGACGACAGCGGCGCCGTGGTTGTGCCAACCAGCAGGTCCCGCGGTTGGCACACCGGATATCGAGCTTCCTTTTCCGTTGCCAACAGGGAATCCCGATTGGCCGGGATATCGCGCTCCATGGTGGGCTGGGCTAGAGTGTTGAAGACGGGGCCAGTGTTGCTGGCGTGACAATTGCTTGGGAGCATGCTGATGACTCGCAGGAACGGTTGGGCCAGGTTGATGGCGATCGGCGCGCTGTTCGCGGCTGCGGCGGTCGCCAGCGGCTGCGGGCGCGCCAATCTGGACTCGTACGCAAGCTACGGCGACGCCGGTGGCCAGGGCGGAAACGGGGGCACCTGCGGAGATGGCACCTGCGACGTGGGCGAGAGCCTGCAGTCCTGCCCAGCTGATTGTCACGGCACCTGTGGCGACGGGCAGTGCGTCGCGCCCGAGACTGAGTCGAGCTGTCCTGCGGACTGCGGCCAGACGACATGCGGGAACGGTGTGTGCGAAAAGGGCGAAACGCCGGAGAGCTGTCCTGCTGACTGCGGGGCGCCAGGCCACTGTGGCGACGGCACCTGCGACCCCGGCGAGGACGTGAAGAACTGCCCGCAGGATTGCAGTGGATACTGCGGTGACGGGGTGTGCAGCCCGAACGAGAGCCAGTACAGCTGCCCGCAGGACTGCGGCCAGCCCGGCTACTGCGGTGACGGGGTGTGCAGCCCGAACGAGAGCCAGTACAGCTGCCCGCAGGACTGCGGCCAGCCCGGCTACTGCGGTGACGGGGTGTGCAGCCCGAACGAGAGCCAGTACAGCTGCCCGCAGGACTGCGGCCAGCCCGGCTACTGCGGTGACGGGGTGTGCAGCCCGAACGAGAGCCAGTACAGCTGCCCGCAGGACTGCGGCCAGCCCGGCTACTGCGGTGACGGGGTGTGCAGCCCGAACGAGAGCCAGTACAGCTGCCCGCAGGACTGCGGCCAGCCCGGCTACTGCGGTGACGGGGTGTGCAGCCCGAACGAGAGCCAGTACAGCTGCCCGCAGGACTGCGGCGGCTACTGCGGCGACGGTATCTGCGGGCCGTACGAGGATCAGTACAGCTGTCCGCAGGATTGCGGCGGCTACTGCGGTGACGGCTACTGCGGCCCGGGGGAAAACCAGTACAGCTGCCCGACGGACTGCGGCCAGACCGGCTACTGCGGTGACGGCTACTGCGGCCCGGGGGAAAACCAGTACAGCTGCCCGCAGGACTGCGGCTTCTGCGGCGACGGCAAGTGCGGTCCGAACGAGACCAAGTACAGCTGTCCGCAGGACTGCGGCGGCTTTTGCGGCGACGGCAAGTGCGAGCCGGGCGAAAGCCAGTCCAACTGTCCGCAGGACTGCGCCGGCTACTGCGGTGACGGCTTCTGCGGTCCCGGCGAAGGGCCCAAGTCGTGCCCGCAGGACTGCGGCTACTGCGGCGACGGGATCTGCGCTCCGAACGAGGGCCCGAAGATCTGCCCGCAGGACTGCGGGGGCTACTGCGGCGATGGCTACTGCGCTCCGAACGAGGGCCCGAAGATCTGCCCGCAGGACTGCAGCATCTGCGGCGACGGACTCTGCACCGGGAGCGAGAACCTCTACAGCTGCCCGCAGGACTGCGGCTACTGCGGCGACGGCCTGTGCGGCCCCACCGAGAGCTCCAAGACGTGCCCGCAGGACTGCGGCCCGTACGGTTACTGTGGCGACGGTTTCTGCGCCACCGGTGAGACCCCGCAGAGCTGCCCGCAGGACTGCGGCTACTATGGCTACTGCGGCGACGGCATCTGCGCGGCCAACGAGTCGCCCACGAGCTGCCCCAGCGACTGTGGCGGCACCGGCAGCTGCGGGAACGGCATCTGCGAGCCTGGGGAGCCCCAGTCCTGCCCGAAGGACTGCTTCAACCCGCCTCCGCCGATCGATGCCGGCCCGCCGCCCCTGCCCGGCGCCGACGCGGGCGCTCCCTGAGCCCGCCGCCGTTGCAAATTGTGGCGGCCCGCTCTAATGGGACGGGGCCGGCCCCGCCAGTGACCTCGAATCGGGGGTAATCGCTGCTTGCGTTGGGCTGGCTCTCCGCCCGATCATGTCCGGAATGAGCCAGACCGTCGCCGACTCACGGACCACCGCGGCCAGCGTGGCGAAGTGGCTCGTGGACAAGGGCCGGCCCGACGAGGCGGTCTCGCTCCTGAGCGCGTGGGCGGCGTCGGGTCCGAACGACAGCGCCGGGCAGCAGTTGTTGGCCGAAGCACTCCGCATCGATCCCAGCGCGCGCGTCGCGCAGATGGCGTTCGAGCGCATGGAGGGCGTCCAGGGCGACCACACCGATCTCGATGCTCTCATCCAGCGCTTCGACGAGAAGGAGCTTGCCCGACTCGAGGCGGAGATGCGCCGCCCGAGCTTCCGTCGCGCGCAGATGGGCTACAACAACAACATCCGCTTCCGCGAGCAGGTGTTCCACGTCCAGACGGAAGACTCGGGGCTCGATCAGCCGCACATCGTCACCCACCTGTTTGCGGACGGCGGCCGCATCATCAAGAGCCACAAGCGCTCCTACGCTGATCAGGTGTCGCGCCCGGATGTCGCCGACTACGTCCGCGGCCTCATGAAGGCCCAGCATCTGGAAATGGTGCTGGCGCTTCGCGAAGGTCGGTTCGACGCGGTGCTCGAAGGGCGCGAGGTCGGCGGCATCGAGACGCTCACTGAACCGCCCGCGGTCGACATCCGCAAGCTTGCCAGCAAGAAGAAGCAGCGCGCCGAGGCCGGAGCGGCAGCCCAGGCCGGGCAGCCCGCGCAGGCGCCGCCGCCCGCACCGAAGCCGCCACCCCCAGAGCCGCTGCCCGTCCAGCCGTCGCCGTCCAGACCGGCGCCTCCGCCGGCTCCCAGCCATTTCTCCCTGCAGGTGCTGCGCAGCCTTTCCGGCGGTCCCGAGAGCTATGCACCGCCGGGTGAGCGCGTCATCATCGGTTCCGCCGGGGCTGTGGGTCTGCCCGGAGAACGCTTCTGCCATCCGCACGAAGCGGAGCTCACCTGGAAGGACAGCCGGCTCTGGCTCGAGGACCTCGAGGGAGGCAATGGCGTGTTCCTGCGCATCCGAACGCCGGTCGAGCTGGAGTTCGGTGACGAGTTCGTCGTGGGCGATCAGCTGTTGCGCGTCGAGAAGAACCCGGTGCCCGACGACGGCCCGGATCCCGATCCGACCTATTTCTATTCCTCGCCGAAGTGGCCGTCGTCATTCCGCGTGGTGCAGATCTTCGAAGGCGGTGCTGCCGGAGCGAGCGTCGTCGCGCGCGGCAACACCCTGCAGGTCGGTTCGGCGATCGGCGATCTGGTGTTTCCCGACGACCCGCTGGTCGGCGAGCAGCACTGCGTGATCGAGGAGCAGGCGGGCTCGGTGGTGCTGACGGACCTGTCCTCGCGCACCGGTGTCTTCGTGCGCATCCGCGGCGAGCAGGAGCTGGCGCATGGCGACGAGCTGCTCGTCGGGCGCACGCGGCTGGTTGTCGACCTGGGCGGCGCCGCCGCGTAGCCGGGGCGAGCACAAAGAGAAAAGCCGGGTACGGCTTGTGCCGCACCCGACTATTCAAAGAGAGCAACAGCCAGGACGAGCGCGCTAGCACGCTCGTCCCAGCCGCGTGCTGTCTTACTCCGCCGGAGCCGGAGCCGAGTCGCCCGCGGGGGCGTCGTCGCCAGCCGCCGGAGCGTCGGAAGCCGCGGGGGCGTCCGGAGCTGCCGGAGCGTCGGCCGAGGGAGCGTCGGGGGCCGCGGGGGCCTCCGGCGTCGCGGCGTTGTCAGGCGACGCAGGCGCGGGGGTGGCACCGCCACCACAGGCCACGGCCAGGGCGCACAGCGGAATCGACAGGGCGAGAGCGAAGTACTTGCGAATGCTCATTTCGGGGATCCTCCTAAACCGGGCCAGAGTGACCCGGACCTCACAGAGAGATGCACGAGTAACCCAAAGTGGCTCACGAAAAAAACCCCTTGTGCTCTTGCCTTCAATTCCGGGCACGTGGCCCACGCGCCGCGGGAGCACTTCTGGCTGGGAAACCCCGCAAAAGGGCCATGTGACGCGATGCGTTATCCTGGCGCGCGTCGCCGGTGAGCCGAAAATCGGTCACGCTGCGTCCATTCATGGACGCCATGGCTTCGAGCTCTCCCAACACGCGGCTCCGCCTGGTTGGAGGGACAGCAGATCGCACGTCCCGCCGCCTGGGGCCCACGGGAGATCTCGACGACGCACAACTGGTCGCACTCGCGCGCGAGAACGACACGGTCGCCTTCGAGGTGCTGTATCGCCGCCATGCCGCTTTTGCCATGAACCTCGCGGTCCGTATCCAGGGCAGTGCCACCGATGTAGAGGACGTCGTCCACGATGCCTTCCTGCGCGCGCACCAGCGCATGCACGAGCTTCGCGAACCCGCGGCGTTCCGCTCGTGGCTTGGCTCCATCGTGGTGCGACTGGTCCGCAGTCGCCTCCGCCGGCGGCGTCTGCTTGGCAGCTTCGGTCTGGCCTCGGCGGATCCCGTGGAGCTCGACGCGATCGCCTCGGCCGACGCTGGGCCCGATGCACGGGCGCAGCTCGCCCAGGTCTACGCGTTGCTGCAGACCATGCCGGCGGACGACCGCATCGCCTGGACCCTGCGCTACATCGAGCGCCATCGGCTGGAAGCGGTGGCCGAGCTCGCGGGCTGCTCGCTGGCCACGGCCAAACGCCGCATCCAGCGCGGGCAGCGCTTTCTCACCGAGCATTTCGTTTCGCCCTTCGTGGAGGAGCCGGCATGAGCGACAATCGCAGGCTTCCGGAACTTCCGGTCGCCGCGCTGCGCGACCACGGCGACAGCGAGCGCGTGGAGCGCGTGTGGCGGCGCCTCGAGCAGGACATCCCTGCCGCTTCCGCGCGGCCGCGCAGCGCGCTATGGTGGGCTCCTGCCGCGGTGGTGATCGTGTTCGGCTGCGGCGTCTTCGTCGGTGCCCGGTGGTTCCGCGCGGCGGTCCCTTCGCGGCCGACCACCGTAGCCGCGGAGCCCGCCGAGCCACTCGATCAACAGCAGCCATCCACGACGGAGGTGCCGGGCGCTGCCCAGCCCGGCGCACCGGCTGCAAAGCCGGAGAAGCACCACGGTCACGAGCGCCGCGTCGCGCCGGCCAGCGTTCCGGCTCTGGAGGAGGCTCCGGCGGAGGCGCCGGCACCCGCGCCTGCGGCAAGTGCCGCGCCGCCCGCCTGGCAGCGCCTGGCGAATGCGGGCGATTTCGCGGCGGCGCACCAGGCGCTGGAGGACCACGGAGGCTTCGACTCCGCCATGGGCGCGGCGTCCGCCGAGCAGCTGATGAGCCTGTTCGACATCGCCCGCTTCGCGGGGCACCGCGACCGGGCTCTGCAGGCGCTGCGCCGCGTGGTCAGCCGCTTCCCGAACGACCCGAACGCGCCTCTCGCCGCGTGGACGCTGGGAAACATGCTCGACAAGGCCGGCGACCGAGCCGGAGCTGCCGATGCCTTCCGGGTCTATCGGCGCTTGTCTCCGCAGGGTGATTTCGCTGAAGATGCGCTCGCGCGAGAGGTCGAGGTTGCCATCGAGCAGGGGAACCTCGACCAGGCAAAGAAGCTCGCCGATCAGTATGCGAAGGACTTCCCGAAAGGCCGCCGCCTCGGCGAGATCCGCGATCAGCTCGCGCGGGCGTCCAGCGCAGCCGACGCGGGCGCGGCGGTGGTTGAAGGCGACGCGGGCGCGCCGGGCAAGGGGGCGGACAAGCCGGAAGGCAACGACCCTCCTGCTGCTGCTCCAGTGCCTGCTCACTAGCGTTATCCTGCTCGGCGCGCGCCGCGCGGCGGCCAATCCCGGCGCGCCCGTGGTGGTCGAGATCGATCAGAAGGCCGAGGCCCTGCTCGATCCGCATCTCACCCGGCGGCTCATCCAGCTCGAGCTCGGCGACGTGGAAGTGCCGCCCTCCGAGCCGCCGCCTGGCACGCCCGCTGAACCCTCGAGCCTGTTCTTCCGGGTGCTCGTGACGCGGCGGGGCACCCTGCGCGTCGAGCTCTGGGACCACGGCGAGTTCGGCGGAGCGCGCAGCGTCTCCACTGCGCATGGCAGCAGCCAGATCCGCTCGCGCCGGATCGCTCTGGCCTCGGCCGAGCTGGCGCGGCGCCTCCGGCAGAAGCGCGTCTACGAAGCCCAGCAGCGCGCCCACGCGAAGAAGCGCGAAAAGAACCAGCAGAAGGCCGAAGCGGCGGCGCGGGCTCCGCGCTTCGCGCTCGTCGCGGGGGCTGTCGGCGCGGCGCTCGGCCCGGGTGATGCGTGGCTCGCCGGACCGACGCTCGCCGGGCGGCTGCGCCTCAGGCGCGCTCGACTCGCCGTGGGTGCTGCCTGGATGCCGGGCACCGTGCCGCTCGCCGCCGGCACGCCGGGCGCGCGCTGGCTCGAGCTTTCACTGTCTCCGTCCTACGCGGTTCCGCTCGGTCGAGGGCTCGATCTGGACGTCGGTCTGACCGCCGCGGCCGCTGCAGTGCACATGACCGGCAGCGTCGCGCTCGACGGCGTCGACAACGAGCACGACACATGGTCCGCCCGGGCCGTCGGACACTTCTATCTGGAGCCGCGCCTCTCCCGCACGCTCTCGCTCAGCATCGGTCCCGAGGTAGGCGCGGTGCTGCGTCGGATACCCATCGTCGACGCCCAGGGCATGCGGCATCGTCTCGGCGGTCTGTGGCTCGGAGCCCAGCTGGGCGTAGTGCTCGATCCGGCGGCCCCACCCGCGCGCTAGCCAGGTTTTGCCTCGACTACGCCTGGAGCACACGCGCGCGCTGCGCGCGCGACAGGTTTACCCAGCGGCCTTCGATGCGGAACCGGGCCGGCTCGGCGTCGTCGACGCGGCGGCAGCTGCGCACCTTGACCAGATAGCCGCCGTCGTCGCCGGCTCGACCCGTCAGCGTCGAGCCTGGCGGCGAGGGGCGCGATGCGAGCAGCACCACGTGCTCGTCGTCGCTCTGTTCCACGCGCGCGGTGCCGCCGCCCTCCAGCGAGAGCTCGAGCATCACTCCCTTCCCCGCCCGCGGCGGATCGCCTGCCGCGCTTCCCGCGTGGCTTCGCGCTCGCGCAGGGTCTGGCGCTTGTCGTGCTTCTTCTTGCCGCGCGCCAGGGCGACCTCGATCTTCGCGCGGTTGTTCTTGAAGTAGAGCTTCGTGGCGATGACGGTCATGCCGTCCCGCTCCACGCCCGCGCGCAGCTGCTCGATCTCCGCCGCGTGCAGCAGCAGTCGGCGGGGACGGCGCTCTTCATGGCCGAACGCGGCATGCTTCATCGGAGGAATGCGCAGGCCCTTGATCCAGGCTTGGCTCCCGGCGACGTCCACCCACGCGTCGCGCAGATCCGCGGCGTTCTCCCTGAGCGAACGCGCTTCGCTGCCGATGAGCGCCAGCCCGGCCTCGTAGCTGTCGCCGACCTCGTAGTCGAAGTAGGCGCGCCGGTTCTTCGAGACCAGGCGGTCGCCCTGTGGGCGTTTTTCGGCGGCACCGCGAGCCATGGGGGCCCGCACTATGCCCCGTGCGGGCCGGAGCGCAAGGCGGAGCCATGTCGGGGGGGTTGCGGCCGGCGCGGTCCCGACCAAGTAGTCAGCGTCCATGCTGCCGACGAAGCTCTCCGGCGCGCGCACCCACAACCTGGACGGCGTGAGCTTGTCGATCGAGCCCGGAGAGGTGGTCGCCATCACCGGCGTTTCCGGCGCCGGCAAGAGCAGCCTGGCGATCGACACGCTGTACGCGGAAGGGCAGCGGCGTTTCGTAGAGAGCTTCAGCCCCTATGCGCGGCAGTTCCTCGAGCGGCTCGAGCGACCGCCCATGGACCGACTCGAGCCCGTGCCGGCCGGCATTGCCGTGGACCGCCGCGCGCCCGTGAAGAGCTCGCGCTCCACCGTCGCCACCATGGCGGAATCTGGAGCCGTACCTCTCCGCGCTGTTCACGCGGGAAGCGCTGCCGGTCTGTCCCGAACACGGTATCGAGGCCGTCCAGCTGGACGCGATGGGAGCCGCGGAGCGAGCTCTTTCGGAGCTTCGCGGCGCCCGCACCGTCGTGACCTACCCGGTGCGCGTCAGCGGCCCGGAAGCCTACCTGGAAGTGCGCGAGCACCTGGTCCGCGACGGCTATCACCGGCTGTGGCTGGAAGGTCGCGCCCGGGAGGTCGACAGCGTGCGTCCTTCGGAGGCGCTGTCTGCCGGAGTCGAGGTGGTGGTCGACCGGGTGCAGGCCGTGCCGCGCGAGCGCAAGCGATTGGCGGCCGGTATCGAGGACGCCTGGCGCCGCGCCGACGGTCACGCGCGCCTGCACGCCGAAGGGCGCGATCTCGCTGTGGAGAGCGCTCTGGCCTGTCCGGAATGCGGGCGCAGTTTCGAGCCCGCGCGACCGGGGCTGTTCTCGTACGAATCACCGCTCGGCGCGTGCCCCGGGTGCCGCGGCTTCGGGCGCACACTCGGCATCGACCTCTTCAAGGTGATCCCGGATACTTCGCGCACGCTCGCCAAGGGCGCCATCAGGCCCTGGAGCGGCAAGAGCACGACTTGGGAACGCGCGGAGCTCGCGCGCATGTGCCGACGCCACCGCGTGCCCATGGATCGTCCGTGGCAGGAGCTCACCAACGAGCAGCAGAGCCTGGTGCTCGAGGGCGACGGCGACTGGGACGACGGTCTGTTCCCCGGCGTGCTCGGCTGGTTCCGCTGGCTCGAGACACGCACCTACAAGATGCACGTGCGCGTGCTGTTGTCGCGTTACCGCTCGTACGACCCGTGCCAGCTGTGCGGTGGAAGGCGTCTGAACGAGCGCGCGCTGTCGTATCGTGTGCTCGAAAGCGATCTGGCCGAGTGGCACGCGCTTGAAATCCACGTGGCGCGCGAGCGGCTCGAGACGCTCGAGACGCGGTCCGGCCAGGGCGAGCTGGCGCGCCAGGAGCTCCTCGGGCGTCTCGGTTATCTCGAACGGGTAGGGCTCGGCTACCTCACACTGGACCGCCAGGCCCGGACGCTTTCTGGCGGCGAGGCTCAGCGCGTGACGCTCACCGCAGCGCTCGGCACCTCGCTCCACAACGCTCTGTTCGTGCTCGACGAACCCACGGTCGGGCTGCATCCCAGCGATATCGAGCCGCTCTCGGTGATGCTGCGCGAGCTTGCCGCGCGGAACAACGCGGTGCTCGTCGTGGAGCACGATCCCGGGATCATCCGCGGCGCGGATCGCGTGGTGGAGCTCGGGCCGGGCGCGGGCGCCGAGGGCGGCCGCATCGTCGCGGACGGCACGCCAGCCGCCGTGTCGAAGCTCGGCGGCGCGACCGCGCGCGCTCTGTCAGGCGCGAAGAACCGGGCGCAGAAGCCCCGCACGGCGAAGGGCTTTCTCACGGTGCGCGGCGCGCGCGAGAACAACCTGGAAAACGTCAACGTCGAGCTGCCGCTCGGGGTGTTGTGCGCCGTTACCGGCCCCAGCGGCAGCGGCAAGAGCACGCTGGCGGTGGACATTGTGTACCGTGCGCTGGCCCGGCGCCTCGGTGCGCTGGACGTGGAGCAGCCGGGGCAGCACGCCGCCATCGACGGCGCGGATGCCATCCGCCGCGTTACGCTGGTCGACCAGTCGCCGCTCGGGCGCACCTCGCGCGGGAATGCCGCCACCTACACCAAGGCCTGGGACACGGTCCGCAAGCTGTTTGCCGCCGAGGGTGAAGCCGCCGCGCGGAACCTCACGCCGTCCGATTTCTCCTTCAACGTGGAAGGCGGGCGCTGCGACGCCTGTGCGGGCGAGGGCTACGAGACGGTGGAGATGCAGTTCCTTGCGGACGTGCGCCTGGTGTGCCCGGTGTGCAAGGGGCGTCGCTTCAAGGAGGAAGTGCTCGCCGTGCACCATCGTGGAGCGAGTATCGCCGACCTGCTCTCGATGACGGTCGACGAGGTGGCTGGGCTGCTCCGCCAACAGGCGGCGATCCAGCGCGCGCTCGGGCCCGTCCAGTTGCTCGGGCTTGGCTATCTGCGCCTTGGCCAGCCGCTCTCCACGCTCTCGGGTGGCGAGGCGCAGCGGCTGAAGCTGGCGCGCGCGCTCGGCGAACAGCACCAGGGGGAGCTGCTCGTGCTCGACGAGCCCAGCGCGGGGCTGCACGCCGACGAGGTTCTGCGCCTGCTCGAAGCGCTCGACGTGATCATCGAGGCGGGAGGCAGCGTGGTCGTCGTGGAGCACGACCTCGATGTGGTGCGTGCGGCCGACTGGGTGATCGATCTCGGCCCCGGCGCGGGCGCCGCCGGCGGTCGCGTGGTGGCTTCGGGCACGCCGCGGCAGATCGCCGGCGGCGACAGCCGGACCGGGCGCGCCCTCGCCGCTCGGCCGGCGCGCGCTTCAGGCCGCAAGCGACCGAGGAAACACCGGGCCGCGGTGCTCTCGGTCAAACGAGCCCGCGAGCACAATCTGCAGGAGATCTCCGTCGATATCCCGCATGGCGCTCTGACCGTGGTGACCGGGCCGAGCGGGTCCGGCAAGAGCACTCTGGCCTTCGATGTGGTCTTCGCCGAGGGGCAGCGTCGCTTTCTGGAGACGCTGACCCCGTATGCGCGGCAGTTCCTGCCGACCATGCCGAGGCCGGACGTGGACAGCGTCCAGGGCGTCCCGCCGGCCATCGCGCTCGAGCAGCGCACCGCGCGCGCCGGGGCGAAGTCGACGGTCGCTACGGTCACCGAGGTCGCGCACTACCTCAGGCTTCTGTACGCGAAGCTCGGCGTGCCGCACTGCCCCGATCACGACCAGCCCATCACGTCCAGCAGCCCCGACGCGATCCACGCGGCGGCGCGCGCGACGCGCGGACGCTTCGACCTGTGCGCGCCGGCCGTGCAGGCGCGCAAGGGCACCTACCTCGACGTTTTCACCTCCGCGGCGCGCGACGGGATCGAGAGCGCGTGGTGCGACGGCAAGCTCGTGTCGACGGACGACCCGCCGCGCCTGGCGAAGAACCGCGAGCACAGCATCGATCTGGTGGTGGCCGCGGGAACCACGGGCCGCCGGCTGTCGCGCGAACAGCTCGACCTGGCGCTCGAGTGGGGCGGCGGCGCGGTCAAGCTGCGCTCCGCCGGTGGCGAACGACTGCTGTCGGCGCGCAGCGCGTGCCCGGTGTGCGGCTTCTCCGTTCCCGAGCTCGACCCGCGCTGGTTTTCATTCAACACGCGGCAGGGACGCTGCGATCGGTGCGAAGGCGAGGGCGTGCTGTACGAGGAGCGCCGCCGCGGTCGCGGCGCGAAGGCTACGAAGCAGACCGTGACGCGCGTGTGCCCGGAGTGCGACGGAACGCGCCTCGCTCCATTGCCGCGCGCGGTGCGGCTCGCGGGCGAGAGCTACGCCGAGCTCTCCGCCCGCTCGGTGCGGGGCGCACTCCACCGCGTACAGAAGTGGCGGTTTCCGGTCGGAGAGCGGCCCATCGCGACGCCCATCGTGGGCGAGCTCGAGCGCCGCCTGCGCTTCCTCGTCGACGTGGGGCTCGACTATCTGTCGCTCGACCGACCCGCCAAGACGCTGTCCGGTGGCGAGATGCAGCGGCTCAGATTGGCGGCGCAGCTCGGGGCCGGCCTGACCGGCGCGCTGTACGTGCTGGACGAGCCGACTATCGGACTGCACCCGCGCGACACGGGGCGGCTGCTGGACAACTTGAGGAGCCTGGTCGGCATCGGTTCCACCGTGCTGGTGGTGGAGCACGACGCCGACACCATCCGCGCCGCCGATCACCTGATCGATCTCGGCCCGGGCGGCGGCTCGCACGGAGGCCGCGTGGAGGGCGAGGGAAGCCCCGCCTCGGTGCTGAAACAGAAGCGCTCGCCCACGGGGCGGGCGCTGGCCAGGCCGCCCGCGCTGCGCACGCCGCTCCCCGTCGGGCAGGGAGCGCGGTGGCTGGTGTTGTCGGGCGCGTCCGAGCACAATCTCCGCGACGTCGAGCTCGCTTTGCCGCTGGAGCGCTTCACCGTGGTGGCGGGTGTCAGCGGGTCGGGCAAGAGCACACTCGTGCGCCAGGTGCTGCTGCCGGCGCTCCGGCGCAAGCTCGGTCTGGTTGCCGACGAGCCCGGCGCTTTCTCCTCGCTCCAAGGCGCGCGGGCGCTCAAGCGCGCTGTGGCGGTGGACCAGTCGCCGATCGGCCGGACGCCGCGCTCCGTGCCCGCGACTTTTCTCGGTATCTGGAACGTCATCCGCTCGCTGTTCGCCGCGACGCCGGACGCGCAGGTCGCGGGCTTCAATGCCGCCCGCTTCTCGTTCAACACGAAAAATGGCGGACGCTGCGCTACCTGCGAAGGGCAGGGCGTGATCACCCACGAGATGAGCTTTCTGCCGGATGTGGTCACGTCCTGCCCCGCTTGCGGCGGGCGCCGCTTCGAACCGCGCACGCTCGACATCCGTTACATGGGGCTCAGCATCGGGGACGTACTGGCTCTCACCGCGGAGCAGGCAGCCGACGCTCTCGAGAACCACCCCTCCGTCGCCGGGCCGCTCCGCACGCTGTGCGATCTGGGTGCCGGGTACATTACGCTCGGTCAGGGGTCCCACACGCTGTCGGGCGGTGAAGCACAGCGACTGAAGCTGGCCGCGGAGCTCACCGCGAACGTCACGTCACGAGCCGACGCTGTACGTGCTCGACGAGCCCACCACGGGGTTGCACCTCGCCGACGTGTCGAAGCTGATGGATGTGCTCGGCAGGCTGGTGCAGCGGGGCGACACGCTCGTGGTCATCGAGCATCATCCTGTGGTGATCGCAGGCGCCGACTGGATGGTGGAGCTTGGCCCTGCCGGCGGCGAACGCGGCGGGCGCATCGTCGCCTGCGGCCAGCCCGCAAAGGTTTCGCGGAAGCGCACGGCAACCGCCGAAATCCTGCGCGATCTATTCAAGCCCGGTTGAAAGCGGCGGTCGATCACATCGTCGCGTACGCTATGTAGACGGAGATGAAGCCGACCACGAGCGCGAGCGCGAGCAACGCGACCGCGAGTGCGAGCTTGAGCGAGCGTTGATGGTTGAGCTGCTCGATCAGCTGATCGGGGCTTCTCTCCAGGTTTGCATGGGCCATGATAGGCACTCCTCTCCGCAGACGACTTCCGCCCATCGAGGCAAGCGTGGCCTCTGTCTGCGGTTAACGAATGCATCAACCAGGCCAGGCGATCTGCGACGGATCCGCACGTCGCGCGCGGCAATCCGCCGCACATCGCGAGGTCCGGTGCATTCTGCCTCGCTTGTCATCCCGCGCTCTGCTCGTCGACGTCGCGCGTCTTCCCGTGCGTCGTATTCGTGGCTATCGATGTATGCATGGGTGCACCGCCCGACAGCGGCCGCAGGAGTGACGCGGAGCCGCCGACCGAGCCGTACGACGATCGCAGCACCGTTCGTCCGCGGCACTGGTTGGTGCCGCCCCCCGAGGCCGGCCAGGCCGTGTCGGGGGAAGTATTCGGCGTCACCGATCGCGGCCGGGTGCGCCCGGACAACCAGGATCAGTTCCTCGTCGCGGATCTCCGGCGCTCGATGCGGCTCAGCTCGAGCAGTCCGGCGTTCCAGGATGTCCGCCTGGTCGGCGCGCCGCAGGGATGGCTGCTGATCGTCGCGGACGGGATGGGCGGCTACCGGGGCGGGGAAGTGGCCAGTGCGATCACCGTCGAGGGCATGGCTCGCTATGTGTTCGAATCGATGCCGTGGCCCACACCTTCAAGCAAGGCATCCGGTGCGGTTGTCGAGCGGGGACTGGTGGAGGCTCTGCGGAGCTGCCACAGCGAAGTCCAGCACGCCGCCGAAGAGCGGGGACTCGATGCCCGCATGGGCACCACGCTCACCCTGGCGTTCGTCGATTGGCCCGAGCTCGTCGTGCTCCACGTGGGTGACAGTCGCTGCTACCTGCTGAGGCGCGGGGTTCTCTCGCGGCTCACGCGCGATCAGACACTTGCCCAGCAGCTCTATGAAGAAAAGACGCTCACGGCCGACGAGGCGGCGCGTTCCCGCTTCCGCCACGTGTTGCTCAACAGCGTGGGCGGCAATCTGCCGGAGCTCGACGTCGAGACGCATCGCATGGAGCTTCACGTCGGCGATCGACTGCTGCTGTGCACGGACGGCCTGACGGGTCATCTGGAAGACGGCGAGCTTGTGCGCTGGCTTTCGCGCGACGAGCAGATGGAGTCGATCGCGCGCGGCATGGTCGAAGCCGCCAAGCAGGCGGGGGGAGAGGACAACATCACCGCGCTCGTTGCGGCGTTCTAGCCTACGGTCTCTTGGGCAGCCCGATCTTGCCTGTGCCGGTCGACGAGGTTTTCGGCGCGGCCTTCTGGCGGATCGTCGGCAGATTGAACATCGGCCTTCGAGGCAGCGACAGGCGTCCGCTTGTCGACGTGGCGCTGGGCGTCGCGGTCGGTTGCGGCGCCGTGGTTGTCGCCGTGGCTGTGGTCGTTGCGGCGGTCGTGGGCTGGGGCGCCGCCGTGGCGGTCGCCGTCGCAGTTGGCTTCGGCGTCGCCTGCACCACCGGTTTCGGTGCCGGCGCCGGGGTGGGGGCAGGCGTTGCGACGGGCCCGGGGTCGGTTGCAGCCGGCTCGTTGCCGGCGGGCACCTCCGGCTTGACCTCGGTCTGCGGGTTCGAGCCCAGGTCGATGCTCTGCGCAGGCTCCTCGCTCGCTCCCGACGAGCGCACGACCACCACCGCCGCGACGGCGCCGATCGTCACGAGCAGACCGACCAGGCCCAGGACGAGCGCCGGGCCGGCACCGCCGCGCCGCCGGCGCGGCGGCTGCATCGGCATCATCGGTGACGGGTAGCCCATGGGTCCGCCGCCCGGCTGCCCTGCAACGTACGGCGGCGGCTGGGGGGCCGCGACATACGGCGGCTGTTGCGGCGCTGCGACGTAGGGAGGGGGCTGCGGCGCCGCGACGTACGGCACCGGTCCAGCCGGAGGCGCAGCCGGCGGAGCCATGTCCGGGATCATCGGCGGCTCGCCCGGCTGCGTCATGCCCGCTTTGCCCCAGGGGGGCGCTGCGGCCTCGGGCGACGCGGCCGGTGCGTCGTCGACCATCGTTGGCGCTACCGGCGGCTTTTCTTTCCGCTCCGGTAGGCTCATCGCGCCTGTCGCCTGCCCCGGACGGTCCCCCGACTGCCCGGGCCCATTGCCGTTGTTCGCCTGGGTCATTCGCGCCTCCCGCGTAGGGTACCAGAATGCCGGAGCGGGCGCTCTCCAGTTCAGCGGGGGCCTCCCCGCCGGAATCGTCTAGGCTGCGCGGCCATGTACCGGGTCGTGATCGACGCCCGCTCCGTCGTGGCCAGGCAGAGCGGGATCGGCAACTACGTCGATGCCCTCGTACGACACATGGTGCCGCTCGCCACGGACATGCGTTTCGTCATCCTGCGCCACCCGGACGCGACCGCGCCCATCGTCAGGAGCGAGCGCGTGGAGGAGCTCCACTTCCGTGGCGAGACCAAGTCGGTCGACACGGTGTTCCGTCTAGGCCGCGCGCACTCGTTCGCTGGTTGCGATCTCTACCACTCGCCGGCCGACCTGGTCCCGCTCGGCATCCGCTGTCCCTGGGTGGTCACGATCCACGATCTGATGTGGCTCGAGGCGCGGAAGCTCGCTTCTGCGTTCCTGCCGGTGCGGGTCGCGAACGGCATCTGGTACACTCTCAACATCCGTCGCTCGGTCGCGGGTGCCCGGCGTGTCATCGCGATCTCGCAGGCGACGGCGGACGCCATCCAGCGCGTGTTCCCCGCCGCCGCGTCGAAGACGACGGTCGTCCATCACGGCCTCGACCATGAGCGCTATGCACCCGGGAACGCGGGCCCGCGTTCCGTACTCGACTCGATCGTGCCTCCCGGCGTGCGCTACTCGCTGATCGTCGGACAGGGCTCGCCCTACAAGAACCACGTGGGCATGGTGCGCGCGTTCGTGGAAGCGATGCGCGATCGCCCCGATCACAAGCTGGTGCTCGTGCGCCGCTTCTCGCGCATCGACCGCGGAATGAACCAGCTGATGGCGCGCCCCGAGGTGCAGGGAAAGGTGATCAGCGTTCCCTTCGTTCCGGCCGACATCCTGCTGGCGCTGTACCGTCACGCGCGCATGCTGCTCTTCGCGTCGCACTACGAAGGCTTCGGGTTGCCCGCGCTCGAAGCGATGTCGCTTGGCACGCCTGTGCTCGCGTCCACGGCGGCGGCGGTGCGGGAGGTCACGGGCTCCGGGGCGCTGCATGCGATCCCGGACGATCATCGCGACCTGGTCGACAAGATAACGCGCCTCGACGACGACGAAGAGCTCCGCCAGCAGCTGATCGACGCGGGCCAGCGCCGTGCTGCGGATTTTTCCTGGGAGCGGGCGGCGCGCGCCACGCTCGACGTGTATCGCGCGGCGATCGAAGGCTGAAACCGCCGCTCCGCCGGGACGCTTGACCAGGCGCGAACGGCGGAGTCCCATGTTGAAGGTGGCGCGGGCGGACTACGGAGTGGATGCGCCGGCAGTGGTGCGGAACCTGGCCGTGATCGGCGCGGCCCTGTCGGCCCTGTCGGGGCTGGGCCGGTTCGGCGGGGCTCCGTTCGGCTTTGCGCGGGCGCTGTTCTGGCCCGGGCTCTCGCTGGTCGGCACGGCTTCCTGGATGCTGTTCACGAGCCGCGTGCTCAAGCTGCGGCAGCGAGACCGCCTGATCGACGCACTCGCTCTGGAAGGGGACGAGCGTGTGCTCGACGTCGGCTGCGGTCGGGGCCTGCTGCTCGTGGGGGCGGCCCGCCGGCTGCCGCGCGGCAGGGCCGTAGGCCTCGATCTGTGGCGGAGCGCCGACCAGTCCGGCAACGATCCCGATGTCACGCGTGACAACGCGCGTGCGGAAGGTGTGGAACAGCGCATCGAGCTGACCACCGGAGATATGCTCGAGATGCCGTTCGAGTCGGGCAGCTTCGACGCAGTCGTGTCGAGCTACGCGATCCACAACCTGCCCGGCGCGGCGGCCCGCAGCCGCGCGCTCGCGGAGATCGCGCGGGTGCTCGCGCCGGGCGGACGCGTCGAGATCATCGACATCGGCCTTTCCGGCGCCTACGCCCGGGAGCTCGAAAAGGCAGGGCTTCAAGCAGAGAGCTCGTTTGCGGGTTTCGCATTCCTGTTGCCGACCTGGCGCACCCGCGCGACGCGGTACGCGTAGACGCCGGGTGCGCGGGTACGGGCGGCTCCCCGTATTGCGCGGGCTCAGTACAGCGTTCCGGTCAGCAGGAGCTGCGGACTGCTGAGCGACTCGTGATACGTGACGCCGGCCGTCGTCATCGCGAGCGAGGCGTAGGTGTAGCGGGCCATCGCACCGAGCCCCCAGTGCCTACCAACAGACCACTCGTAGCCGGCGCCGATGCCGAAGCCTGGCCCCGTAGCGGTATCGCCGACGCTGTTTCCGTCCGGATCGCTGACGCGCAGCTGCGCGAAGCCACCCATCGCCAGGATGTGCAGCCCGTTGCTGGGCATCGGGTACCAATCGGCGAAGCCCGAGAGCGTGGCGAAGCCCAGCGAGTTCGAGCCCTGGACCGTCTGGCCGTCGGCCTGGACCCTCGGTTTGTCCGTGATAGTGGCCGAAAAGCCGCCGCCCAGCGCCAGACCGGGAACGGGGCTGCCGCCGAGCAGGACGTCGAGGGAGTAGCCGCCGCCGGACAGCTTGTCGCTCTGGCCGTCGCTGGCCGTCTCGGCGTCGGTCAGGTACGAGCCGCCGAGCGCGCCCCTCAAGTAGAACCCATGCCGGTAGTGCACCGGCGCGGGGCTGTCGGGCGCGGGGCCCAGGTCGGGCTGGGGCGGGGGAAGCGCGCGCGGCGGAGCGGGGGCGCGGCTGCCCGGAGCCCGCTGGTAGAGCGGAGCGACGGACGCGACGTTTTTCGGTTCCGCGCTTGCGGAAAGGGCTGCCCCGAGCACCACCGTGCACGCGACGAGCCCAGGCAGGATCTTCACGGCGAACCTCCGGGTTCGGGTCATGTGCCGCCTTCATCGGCGGCTCCCGCTCCCGGTTGCGTCGTTTTTCCGGAGATCAGCCTCCGGCCGGCACGGGCTCCAGCGCCGAGATGACCGCGACCTGGATCTGCAGGCGGCGCTCGGGGCTGATCGGTGAGCCGTCGAGCTCGACGATCTGGAACCGGTCCTGCACGCGCTCGTCGACCGTGCGCACGGACGACTGGACGATCTGCACGCGTTGCTGGAATAGCGCACGCGCCAGCGACAGGAGCAGCCCGGAGCGATCGCCGGTTTCCACCTCGAGCGTACCGAGCGAGCCGGCGTCGTTTTCGATGAAGCGCACGCGGGTCTCGGTGCCGGAACTGGCCGCGGAGGTTTCTGGCGCTCCAAGCGTGCCTTCCAACAGCTCGATCAGCGTGACCTTCAGCGCCTCGATCTCGTCGCTGGAAAGCGGCTCGCCGCGCGTGGGATCGCCGGTCCGGCGCACCCAGAACAGGTCCACGGCTTCACCCGCATCGGTCGGCGTATGCCGCGTGTGGGCGTCGGCGTTCACCACGTCGAGCTTCTGCACGACGAGTGCGGCGCTGATGGTGGCGAGCAGGCCCGGGCGGTCCGCGGCGACGATGCAGAGTGCCTGCGCATCGCGACGATTCGAGTCGAACACGCCGGCATTTGCGACCGCATCGCCGCGCCCCAGAGCGATGCGCGCATGCGCCGCATGCGCCGCTTCAGCGTAGCGATGCCGGTAGGTGGCGGGCAGCGACTCGACGAATTCGCGGACGTAGGCTTCCGAGGGGCCGGTGTCGGTCACCCGGCAAGTGTAGGCTCGAAATGCGTCCGACGCGTTTCGTGCGCCGGCGCCGGTACCTCTTCCGGCTACTTGCTCGACGCCGGGGGCGGCTTCTTGCCCGGAGCCTGCGGTAGGCCCGGGATCTGCGGGAAGTTCGTGGGAAACGTGGTCGGGATCGCCGACGGGATCTGCGGAAAGCCGCTGGGCAACTGGATGCCGGGGAACGACGGGAAACCCGGGCGGCCTGCGTCGCGTTTGGCGGCGGTGCCGCCGTCGGCCGTCGGGTGCTGAGCCGGGTGCGTGCCGCCGGTCGCCGGGTGCGTGGCGCTGGGCGGCTGGGTCTCAGCTGGCGGCGAGCCGGGTTCGATCGGCGGAGGCGTGGCTGGCGTGGGCCCTTCCTGCGCGGAGATGGTCGTGGCCGGAGTGCTGCCGCCGGCTCCCACCAGCGGTGTGAGCGGCTCGTCCGGCTGGTTCTGCCGCTGCATCACCACGACCGCGATGATGCCTCCCGTGACGAGCGCACCGGCCAGCAATGCGAGCACCGCCCCCAGTGCGCGCCGCGGCTTGCGGCGTGGCGGCATCGGCGGCGCCGTGTAGTACGACTGCGGGCTGCCGTGGTACACGGGCGCGCCCGCGATGGGGCCGGAGGCTGCGCGCCGCGCGGCGCGGCGGCCATGTGGCTCGTGCCGCCCGCAGGCATGCCGGCGGCGATCTGCTCGATGGTGCCCTTGGGTGCTTCCTGGGTGCTGCCCCTGGGTGGCGCTCCGGCCTGCGGGGCCGTGGTGTCCAGCGCGCCCGCCCTGTCGTCTGGAGGCAACGTGGGCGGAACGCCGCCGCTCGTGTCGGCGGGGCCGGACAGCACCGGCGCGTCCACGGTGGCGGGAGGGCGCGCCTGGGCGGAGACCTGGGCCTCGGGCGCAGGGATGACCGAAGCGGGAGCCGGTGTCGCTGCCAGCCGTCCGGCGTGGCTCAGCTGGCCGGCGAAGGGCGCCAGCGCCAGCCGCATGTCCATCGCGCTCGCGTAGCGCTGGTCCTTGTCTGCAGCGATGGCGTTGTGGACGACCGCCGCCAGACCTTCGGGGATGGACGGATCATGCTCGGCGATGCGCTTCACCTTGCCCTGCGCGACCTGCGCGATGATCTGCGGCGCGTCGTCGCCGTAGGCAGGGCGCTCGCCGGTGAGCATCTCGTAGAGGATCGCGCCGAGCGAATAGATGTCCGCGCGGTGGTCGACGCGGTCGGCCGCGTACAGCTGCTCCGGCGCCATGTACTCGGGCGTCCCCATCACGGCTCCCGGCCGGGTCAGTCCCTTCTGGTATTCATTGCTCGCGCGCAGTTTGGCGATGCCGAAGTCGAGCAGCTTGACGATGGGACCGCCGGTCGAGGGCGTGATGAACACGTTGTCCGGCTTCAGGTCGCGGTGCACGACGCCGAGCGCGTGGGCGGCTTCGAGTCCGGAGAGGATCTGCAGGGCGAAGTCGATCGCCTGGTCGCGCGGAAGCTTGATCTTGCGATCGAGCAACTGCTGGAGCGACTCGCCGCTCAAGAGCTCCATGACGAGGAAGGGAGAGCCGTCCGGTGTCTGGTCCACGTCGGTCACGCGCGTGACGTGCGGGCTCTGGATGCTCGCCGACACCTTTGCTTCCTGCAGGAAGCGCGACGACAGTCCGGGCCGCTTGGCGAGCTCGGCGTGGAGGAACTTCAGCGCGACGGCCGAGCCGAGCACCTCGTGCCGTGCCTCGTACACGGCGCCCATTCCTCCGTCGCCGATCAGGCGCACGACGCGGTACTTGCCGCCGATCACATCACCGGGATTCGGTCGCATGGTCCTCTAGATCGACGTGATTGTGCTACAGCGCGGCCGTCCTGGGCTAACCGCAGTCCTTGATGCGCGTGTCCGGCGGAACGAAGCGCTCGTATTCACGCTGGAACGCGAGCGTACGCGGATCGGCGCGATCGACGAACAGCACGCCGTCCAGATGATCCGTTTCGTGCTGCACGATGGCGGCCGGTACGCCCTCCCACTCGAACGATAGCGGCTCGCCCCGGCGGCCGAGGGCGCGCACCGACACCCGCCGCGGGCGCTTCACCAGGCCTCGCAGGCCCGGCACGGACAGGCATCCCTCGTACATCGTGATCGATTCCTCGTCGCCGAGCTCGCTGACTGGTTTAGCCAATTGTGGCTCCACTATTGGATTAACCAGTACCACGAGAGGCAGGCGGGGGAACTGCCGATAGCGCGGGTTGTCGGCCACCTCGATGACGGAGATGCGTGCTGGTACGTGCACTTGCGGCGCCGCGATGCCCGCACCGTCGGCGTCGCGCATGGTCTCGATCATATCGTCGATCAGGGCCTGGATGCGTGCCGAGCCGATCTCGGCGACGGGTACCTCTTCCGCGCGGCGCCTCAGAATCGGGTGACCCATCCGGGCAATCTTGCGAATTGCCATGACCCCATGGTAGCAGCCGCGGCATATAGGGGGCGAGCCACGCCTCCCGGCCCCGGCTTGTTGACTTCTTCTCGAACGACGGGCTCCGGCTCGGCCGACCCAGGAACCCATCAACATGACAAGGTCCACGATTCTCGGCGTAGGTAGTTACACGCCCAGCAAGGTCGTCACCAACGACGACCTCGCGAAGCTGATGACCACGAGCGACGAGTGGATCCACAAGCGCACAGGTATCAAGGAGCGCCGCTACATCGAGCGCGACGACATCGGCGCCAGCGATCTCGCGGTGCCCGCGTGCAAAGCGGCCATGGAGCATGCGGGAGTCGAGCCGGGCGACATCGACGCGATCATCTTCGCGACGCTCAGCCCGGACTACACCTTCCCCGGCTCCGGATGCCTGCTCGGCGACAAGCTCGGGATGCCCGGCGTCCCGGCGCTCGACGTCCGCAACCAGTGCTCGGGTTTCCTGTACGGACTGAGCGTGGCCGATGCCTGGGTTCGCGCGGGCATGTACAAACACGTGCTGCTCGTGGGCTCCGAGGTGCACTCCACCGGCATCGAGTTCGCCGACCGCGGTCGCGACGTGACGGTGCTGTTCGGCGACGGAGCCGGCGCGGCCGTCGTGGGTCGCTCCGAGCGCGACGACCACGGCCTTCTCTCGATCGCGCTGCACGCCGACGGCACGGGAGCCAAGGACCTGTGGATCGACGCGCCCGGCTCCCGCTACATGCCGCGCATGACGCACGAGATGCTCGACGAAGGGCGCCACTACCCGAAGATGAACGGCAAGCAGGTGTTCCGCTGGGCCACCGACAAGATGCCGGAGGTCGCCCACGAGGTCCTGAAGGAGGCCGGGCTCACCATCAAGGACGTCGACCTGTTCGTCCCGCATCAGGCGAACATGCGCATCAACCAGCTCGTGGCCTGGCGGCTCGAGCTGGACGAGGAAAAGGTGGTCCACAACATCGAGAAGTACGGCAACACCACGGCTGCCACGATCCCGATGGCGCTCGACAAGGCCTTCAAGGAAGACCTGATCAAGGAAGGCGCGAACGTGCTGTTCGCCGCCTTCGGCGCGGGTTTCACCTGGGCCGGCGCCGTGATGCGTTTCTAGACCGGCACGAGCTAGTGCGTATGCACGTGCCCTTCGGGGCCGTGCGGATGTCCGTGGTCGTGCTCTTCCTCGGTCGCGTCGCGGATGCCGGTGATCTCCACAGCGAAATGCAGCGTGACGCCGGCCAGCGGGTGGTTCGGATCCACGAACACCTGCTCCGGTTCAACCTTCGCGATCCAGAGCGGGATCAAGTCGCCGTCCGGGCCTTCCGCTGCGAACTGCATGCCGGGCCGCAGCTCCACTTCGTCCGGAAACGCGTCCCGCGGGATCGGCTGGGGATCCGTCGCGATGCGCTTGCCGTAGCCGCTCTCCGGGTCGACGACAGCCTTCAGCTTGTCGCCCACCGTGTGCCCTTCCATTTCCCTCTCCAGACCGGGCACGATGTTTTCCGCGCCGTGGAGGTAGTCCATCGGCCGCCCGCCGGAGGAGGTGTCGAGCACCTTTCCCGCGTCGTCGGTGAGCGTGTAGTGGAACGAAACGACCTTGCCGGCCTGGATAGTCTCGGGATTCGGCACGAGTGGCTCCTGGCGAATTCGGAAAACGAGCAGCGTCCCGTGGACGCCGTGTCCGGGCTGTCCGGAAACGAGGGCACAGCGCTAGCAGGTGGGGCGCCGCGGCGCAACGCCATGGACTGGAGCTCAGCTCCTCGGCTGCCACGGGACGTCCACGACGCTAGAGTCGTGGTTCGCTCGCCGGGCGAGCACGAAAAGCAGATCGCTGAGACGGTTCAGGTAGATCACCATCTCCGCGCGCAGGTCGCTGTCGTTGCCGCTCGTCAGGACGCGACGCTCTGCGCGGCGACACACCGTGCGTGCGAGGTGGAGCGCGGCTGCGGCGGGCGTTCCGCCGGGCAGCACGAAGCTCTTGAGCGGCGGCAGATCGCGTTCGGCGTCGTCGATTGCCCGCTCCAGCCGCTCCACGTCGCTCTCGTCGATGAGCTTCATCTCGAGCTTGTCTTCGCGCCCGGGCACGCAGGCCAGCTCGGCGCCCACCACGAACAGGTCGGACTGCAGCTCCGCGAGTAGCGCATCCATCTCCGGCGCCACGCCGGCGGCGCGCGCAGTGCCGATGACCGCATTGGTCTCGTCCACGGTGCCGTAGGCCTCGACGCGTGGATCGTCCTTCTCGACGCGCGCTCCACCGAAGAGTCCGGTCTGCCCCCGGTCGCCCGTCCTGGTGTAGATCTTCATGCGCCCATGGTAACGCCACCCGGGCGCCGGCGGCGCTTGCTGTCGCGCCCCCGGTCCGATCAGGTCATGGCGAGAGCGAATGCCTCGTAGCCGCTGCGCCAGGCGTCCATGTCGGCGCTGGCTCCCTCGGTGATCTGCACACCGAAGCCCGGCGGCACGGTGGCCGTGCCCGTCGGACCGAAGCCTCGACGCCAGACCACCTTGCCGACGAGGCGCACGCGCCGTTCGCTGCGTGGCGGTGTCAGCTCCAGCCACACCGAATCGTCCTCCGGGGGCAGCAGCGTCCGCACGTACAGCCCGCCGGCGCTGATGTTGTACGAGAAGCCGTAGTCGTCCCGGTCGCGTCCCGCGCTCCGGAACGCGATGGTGGCGCCGAACAGGAGGCGCTGGCTCCTGCGCTGGTTCGAGCGCGCTCCGTTCGACAGTTCGTTGGCCAGGAACAGCACGTTCTCGGCCGGCCCGAAGCCGTCCGTGGCCGTCGCTCGCTCGAGCCCCGACAGCTTCTCCTGCATGCCGCCGAGAGCGCGCGGCGGGCAGGTCACGATCCAGGTAGCGCGGCCGCCGCCCTCGCGACTCTCCGCGATCGCCTTCTCCGGCTGCTCGGCGAGCTCCGCGGCGAGCACGACCAGATCGATGTCCGGATTCTGCGCGAAGCCCTGCGCGTCGCGCTCACGGGCTGCAAAGGTGACGCTGTAGCCCGCGTTCCGCAGCACCCGTCCGAGTACTATGCGACGCGTGGGATCCGCGTCCGCGATCAGGGCTGCCCCGCGACCGTTCGTTGGCGGTTCCGGCGCGTCCTTGGGCAGTGCGCGCAGGCGCCCGAGCAGGGCTCGCGGGTTGTCGAGGCCGACCACGTCGTCGCCGCCCCAGCCGAACGCCTCCGCGAATGTCAGGTCGGTCAGCTCGGGCGTGAGCGCGATGATGGGAACCTGCGCGTGGTCCGCCTCCGCGCGCGTCTCCACCGCGGCCTGCTCCGCGCCGGGGGTGGTGCTGTCGAGGAGCATCGCGTGCGGCTTGTGGCTTCCCAGCCAGCGCGCCGCGTCATGCGTCGAGGCCACCACACCCAGTTCGAACGCCGACTCGACGGCAACGCGTACCAGTGCCTTGCGCTGTTTTTCACTGAAGCGCCCGAAGGCGAGTAGCGGTCGCTTGTCCATGGCTCCTCCACCCAGGACAACGGCCGCTCCGCCGGCGACTGAAGTCCCGGGGGCCGATTGCTGCTCGAAATCGACGCCGACCGGCGGTCAGACCGAGAAGATCTGCTGGATCTCGCCCTCGATCGAGGAGGTTTCCACCTTCTTCGCGAGCGCCAGCTCCTGGATGAGGAGGCTGCGGGCCTGGTCGAGCAGGCGTCGCTCGCCGAAGCTCAGATCCTTGTCGAATTTGAGGCGGTACATGTCGCGGAGAACCTTGGCGATCTCCGAGGGCAGCCCGCTCTTGAGCATCTCCGTGTAGGCGCGGAAGCGGCGGTTCCACGGCTGCATGTCCACCGCGACCTCCGGCGCGCGCAGGATATCGAGGATCTCCTGGGCCTCCCGCTTCTTCATCACGGGCCGCAGGCCGACCCGGGACGCCGCCTCCTTGGGCACCATCACCTTCAGGCCGGTATCGATGATCTTCAGGACGTAACAGTGACTCATGCTCCCACCGAGCTCGCGCTCCTCGATCCCGGAGACCTCGCCCACCCCGTGGGAGGGATGAACCGCCATGTCGCCGACTTTGAAGGTGTGAGCGGTCACTACGTTGACGCCAGCTTGCATTCTGCCTCCCTGCTCCTGCCCCGGCCTGCCTCGTCGCGAGCTCTCCGCGGAGGTCGCTGCGCGCTCGTTGGTCGGGCGCTGCGCGCCGGACGAACGCCCCGAGCCCCTCTCATCGTCCGGTCTGCCGCGATGCAGCACGAGCGAAAAGTACCATTGGTAGGACACAGCGGTCAATCGCACCCACCCCCCTAATCGGTGAGTAACGCGCTTGAATCATTGAGTTTGTGAAGCCATTCAGGGCTGGCGCGCAGGCTTGCCCGCGGGGGCGGAAGGGATGTCGAGCATCTCCGCTACATCCGCGGCGACGGCCGCATGAAGCCCGCTCACCAGCGGGCCGAGCCGGAGCTCGACTCGCAGCTTCAAAAGCTTCGGCGTGGTCGAGATGATGGGCGCCGCAGCCGGATCGTCGAAGCCGAGCAGCTTGCCCGTCGAGCTGTGCGCGAGATCTTCCCAGGTGGCGAGCAGGCGGCTCGTGCTGTCGGGGCCCTCGCTGGCCCAATCGCCCGAAAGCACGACGTCGGCCTGCAGGCGCTGCCCGGACAGCGGCTTGACCGAGATCGCCACCGCCAATGCCGCGTCGAGCAGCCCGTGAGCGCCCCCCACCCATTCGTGGCCGAACGGTCCAGGGGCGTAGAACACGAGCGGCGCGTCGCCCGGGTCGCTGGGCAGGGTGGAAAGCGCTGCGCCGCGGAGCGCCGCCGGGGAGCGCTTCAGCCGCTCCAGCGCGTAGGCCTCCACCACCAATGCCGGCGTGGGGTCGCCGACCGCGACCGCGACCAGCTGCCCCCGGAGCCGCACCAGGGTTTCCGGCGTGCGGCCGATCACGCCCTGGACGAAGTGGAGATCGGGGTGCGGCCGTTTCTCGACGGGCCCGCTCACCAGACGCTCCACGAAGGCCTGCTGGACGGCGCTGTTGTCGCCGGCCGTTTCGGCCATGTACAGCGTCGAGTAGTCGGATCCGGCAACCAGGGCGCTCGGCGTCCGCGTCAGGTCGATGCCGGTGCCCCGCGCGTAGCCCGCCAGGCGCGCCGCCGGGATCAGCGGTGACAGCGCCTTGACCAGATCCGGATCGGCAGCGAGCTCGGCGGGGCGCCCCACGACCATCCATCTGAGCCCCGCCGCAGCCACGAAGTCGGTCAGGGGGCCGTGATGCAGCGGCGGCGGGGGCGGTCTGGGCGCCTTCGGCGCTGCCTGGGTGCCGCCACAACCGGTGACCAGAAGCAGGCAGATCGCGAACAGCAGCTGGAAGCGCGCTGCGACGCTCACCCGGTGACCTTGACGTAGCAGAAGCGCCGCTTCTTCGAGCCGACGCGCACGAGATAGCGCCCGCCCCGGTCGAGCTGGTGCTGCCCGTCCTGCACGCGCTGTCCGTCCACTTCCACGCCGCCCTGCACGATCAGGCGTTTGCCTTCGCTGGTGGACGCCACCAACTTCGCGGCGGACAGGGCCTTGGCCAGCCACAGCGTGTCGCCCGCCGCCGCGACCTCTACCTCCGGCGTGTCGTCCGGCACGCCGTGCGACAGGTACGTCCCCGCGAAAGTCCGTGCCGCGTCCTGTGTGGCTTCCTGCCCGTGGAAGCGCGTGACGACTTCCGCCGCGAACGCGCGTTTGGCCGACAGCGGGTCGCCGGCCTGCCGGAGTCCGGCGATCTCCTGCGCGTTCTTCGCCGACAGGAGCTCGTAGAAGCGCCAGATGACGTCGTCGCCGATCTGCATGCACTTGCGGTACATCTCGAGCGGCGCCTCGGTGAGGCCGATGTAGTTGTCGGCCGACTTGCTCATCTTCTTGCCGACGATGCGCCCGTCCTCGATGCGCGCGTCGATGCCCTCGAGGATCGGCGTCGTCATCACGATCTGCGGCTTCTGTCCGTAGCGCTGCATCAGATCGCGGCCGACCATCAGATTGAAGAGCTGGTCGGTCCCGCCGAGCTCCACGTCCGCTTCCAGGGCCACCGAGTCGTAGCCCTGCAGGAGCGGATAGAAGAGCTCGTGGATGTAGATGTCCTTCTGCGCTTCGTAGCGCTCCTTGAAGTCGCGCCGTTCTAGCGTTCTCGCCAGGGTGCGGCGGGCGGCCAGCTCGATCATCTTTTCCAGCGACATCGAGGCCAGCCACTCGCTGTTGTAGCGGACCACCGTCCGCTCGCGGTCGAGGATCTGGAAGGCCTGTTCGGTGTAGGTCTTCGCCGCATCCCGCACCTCTTCCGAGGTGAGCCGCGGGCGCATCTCGTTCTGGCCGGTCGGGTCGCCCACCATCGCGGTGGTGTCACCAATCAAGAAGATGACCTCGTGCCCGAAGTCCTGGAACTGACGCATCTTCTGCATCAGCACCGTGTGCCCGAGGTGCAGGTCGGGGCGGGTCGGATCGAACCCCGCCTTGACCTTCAGCGGGCGCCCCGAGGCCAGCCGTTCCCTGAGCTCGGGAAGCTGGTGGAGCTCGACCACGCCGCGCGTCAGCTCGGCTAGCTGTTCATCGACGGAAGCCACGGCGCGGAAGCTAGCACTAGCGGGGCTTCCAGACGGACGACCTTTGTCACTGGACCCGGCGGGCGACAGCGAGCCCGCGATGAGCGAAGCGAATCGCGTCGGGGTGCTCGAGGGGCGGTGAGCCTCCTCGAGGAGGATTCCGGTGGGGGCGGGCGAGCGGGAGGAAACTAATCGTTGTCGTTGTCGTCGCCGCCGCTGATGGCCGTGTGGCGGCTCGAGTTCACGAGCTCTTTCAGCTCCTTGCCCACCTTGAAGAAGGGCAGCCGCTTGGCCGGGACGGGGACGGGCTGGCCGGTCCGCGGGTTGCGGCCGTCATAGGGCTTGTAGGGGCGCACCGTGAAGCTGCCGAAGCCGCGAATCTCAATGCCTTCGCCCTTTTGCAGCGCTTCGGTCATCGCGTCGAAGACGCAGTTGACCACCATCTCGGCCCGAGCCTTGGTCAGCTCCCCCCGGGCGGCTATGGCCTCGATGAGCTCGCTCTTGGTCATCCCACTCTTAGCCTCGTGCGAACCGGTCGATCGTTTTCCCTAACGCATGAATTGTCAACGCTTTTTCCAGCACGAGCCGGGCACCCGGATGCTGCGGCGGCAGCCTGCGGGTCGCCCGCTGGATGGCAATAAGCGCCTTTAATTACAGTTGGTTAGTCGCCAACAGGCGTGGGCGCCCGGGGGCCCGGGGCGTGGGGGGGGCTGGCAGGCGCAGGCCGGAGCAGGACATCATCCAGCACGCCCGGCCCAGCCAGTCCCAGCGTCAGCCGCGAGGCGCCCGCGGGGAGCTCCACCCGTTCGGGCGGCATCAGCCAGCAGCCGTCCCGCTCCACCCCGCCCGTCCGGGTCCAGTGCCGGGAGCCGATCCCGGCACTGGCCGACAGGCGCGTGCTCTCGCGACTGTAGAAGCTGGCGCCAAGCTCGTAGGGCCCCGCGCGCGGCGCGTCGATTTCCAGCGTCACGCGCACCCGCCCGGAGGTCGGCAGCAACGCCAGACCGTGCGCGCCAGCGGTGCAGCTTCCCGACGGAAAATCCGGGTGCGCCCAGCCGCCGCTGACAGCCAGCGGCGGCCACTCGGCCGCCGCTTCGAAGCGTAGCGTTGCCGGAACGTGCAGAGGCTGGGGCGTGACCCGGGGCACGGCGCGGGCAGCGGACGGGTCGTAGCGATAGCGATACGCCGGGGGCCTGCCCAGCGCATTCCAGAGCAGGGCGTCGTGCGCGTCTCCTCGCCAGCGCGCGACCACGATGCCGTGCCTGGCGTCGAACGCGCCGGGGACAAAGCCGAGGTTGAAGCCGTGATCGGTGTCCACGAACACGAGCCCGTGGTGGATGCCGGAATGCGCCAGCACCGACGCCTCGAACATGGGGCGACCGCCCTCGCGTTCCGAGAGGGCACGGTGCGCGTAGCTGGCGTGGAAGGCGAAGCCCGCCAGCGAGAGTGGCGCGGCAAAGCGCGCGGCCCGGAGCTCAGAGAGCGCCCAGGCCAGAAGCACCTGCTCCAGCGGCAGCGCCTCGGCGAACATCCGCGCGCCGCCGCCCGGGTAGCTGCCATCGAAGTAGAACGGGGCGTAGGCCAGGATCACGCCCAGCGTGCCCAGCGACAGCAGGCGGATCCCGGGACGCCTCCAGCCCGCGATCATCGCGTACGGCACCAGCAGCGCGAGCGGTGCGAGATTGGCGATGTCGAGCGTGTGCCAGGCGAGCCGGCGTCCGGTCGTGCCGAGCGCAGCGGCCAGACCGTAGCCGTGCGCGAGATGGGCCCGCACGAAGTCGGCGTGCTCGTAGCGACAGCCGATGCCGTGTCCGAACCCGTAGCGGAAACAGCCAGGGGGTCCGTCGGCGAGTGCGTAGTAGCGGAGCTGGCTCGACGAAAACCACGTGCCCGTCGCCGCGTGCTGGTGCACGAAGAGGAGTGCGAGCCCCGGCAACAGGGCGAACGGGAACAGCCAGCGCTCGCGACCGGCGCGGAGCAGCAGCGCGGCGGCCAGTGCTAGTCCGAGCGCACCCGTGACAGGGCGCGTCGCGACGAGCCAGCCGCACGCGAGCCCGGCGAGCAGCACGGGCCAGCGCCCGCCGCGTGCCGCCGCGGCGAGGGTCACGGCGAGGAGCAGCGCGGCCCAGCCGTGCGACATGGTGTCGGCGGTGTGGTAGCGGAGCGCGGCGCACAGCACCGACAGGAGCGCGGCGCACAGGGCCACGTCGCGCCGTCCGGTGAGCTGGCGGGCGAGCGCATACGTAGCGGCGACGAGCAGCGCGGCGATGATCGGTCCCACCGCCATCGGCGCCCGCAACAGGAAGCCGAGCGCCAGCAGCGCCGGATAGCCAGGTGGGAAGATCACCGCGATCGCTGTCGAGCCCGGGGGCGTGACCAGGAAGCGGCCGCGGAACGACCCGGACGGATGCGGCACCGGCATCACGAGCTGTCCGAGCGACAGCCCCCGCGCCTCGAGCCAATAGCTGGTGGCGTCGACAATGCGCGGACCGCCGCGCAGGTAATAGACGACGTAGCCGGCCGACAGGAGCAGCGCGGCCGTGGCGAGCCCGAGCACCAGCCAACGTTCCTCTACCCGTTCGAGCGCGCCGGCCATGCGACGCGGAAAGGCGATCCCCAGCAGGAGCACGCAGGCCGCCACGACCAGCGCGGCCCACGCGACCGCGTCCGGCGGGGCGCCGATATGACCGATCGGCGTGTCCACGGGCTAGCGCTTCTGCACGGCCCACAGATGATACAGGATGTACTCGCCCTGTACTGGCACCAGGTGCACCTGGAGTGTTCGCTGTACGCGATCCGCGGGGACCGTGATTTTTGGCTGCTGCCAGGCGTCTTGCGGCAAGAGATGGACGACGGCCACGCGCTTTCCGTCGACCACGACAGCGAACGCGGCTGGCTCGGCCGGCGCCACGCGGAACAGGAGAACGAGCTCGTGGCCCGGCGCGAGCCCGCGCAGCGCGAAGCTCTGCGCGACGGCGCCGACCGTGCGCCCCGCGTCCCACAGCGGCTTCGACGGCTTCTCCGGGTCGGGCAGGATCTTCATGTGGATGAAGCCCACGTTCTTCTTCGACAGCGCGTAGCCATGCTGCTTTTCACTGATGATGTCCGCCACGTCGAGCTCGTCGACGACGTGTTCGCCGGGCGTCAGCCGTGAAGGCGTTGCGCTGCCCCGGAGCGGACTCCAGTCGGGCCGGTAGATCACCTGCGCCGGGCCTCCGCAGATGACGTTGCCGCGTACCGGCACCTCGCCGATGCGATCGCCGAACCACAGCACGAAGTTGCCCCACCACGACGGATACGTCGCGATCACGTCGGGGCGCTCTTTCGCCGGCATGTGCTCGATGAGCTCGACGGCGGCACCGACGCCTTCCCGCGTTGCGCGGGCGAACGGCAGCTTGTGGTAGCCGCCGAGTCCGATCAGGTCCAGGGCGGGCAGATCGGCAGCGTAGGGGATGGCGCCGGCGTCGCTCACCAGCACGCGATGCGGCGTGGGTTGGATGTGATCAAGCACGAGGCCGGTGCGGATGTGCTGCTCCAGGATGTTGCGCGAGGCGCGTCCGAAGAACCACACCTGATCGCGGAAGCGCTTCTTCTGGTGGTAGACGAAGAGCGACACTGCGATGAGCGCGGTCGCGATGCTGATGCCGCGCAGCATGCGCCCGCGCCTGCCCAGCGCCCACTTGTGCGACAGCAGCACGCCGACGCCGAGGCCCGCTGCGAGCAGCAGCCAGGCCACTGCGGGCATCGTGTAGCGCTCGTTCTGCCAGCGCACCTGGCCGTTCAGCGCGACGAGGAGCACCCACAGCGCTGCGCTCGACCAGAGCACGATCGCGTAGCGGCGCGTTCTGCGCGGGAACAACGCTACCAGTGCGAGCGCCCAGGCGATCCACCCGTAGCCCGCCGCGTCACTGAAGTGGTAGTTCGTCGCGCGCAGGACCTGGTATCCGGCGTGGAACTTCCATGCGTCCCAGACCTGGTGCGCGGTCATGTACGGGTGGTTCATCTCGAGCTTCACGAGCGAACCCGCCGCGGAGGCATCTCCCGTAAGGAGCTTGTTGGCGACGGCCTGGGCCAGGAGCACCAGCACGCCGGGCAGCGCCGAGGCGAGCAGTACGCGGAACGCGGCGCTACGACCCTGGCGCCGGAAGATCGTGATCGCCGCGCCCAGCGACAGCACGGCGACGGCAACCGCGCCTTCCGGGCGCGTTGCCACGAGCGCCGCTCCCCACAGGCCCAGGAGCAGTCCGCCGATCCACACGCTTCGGCCGGGCTCCGCGCTCCGGGGAGCGACGATGTCGTCCCACGCGATGAGCGCGCCGCCCCAGATTGCGAGGAACAGCGCCACCTCCATTCCGCTGAAGAGGGTCCAGTCGAGCGCTCCGACGCAGAGCAGGGCGGGCGGCGCGAGGTAGCTCGTCCAGCGCGGCAGCCCGGCAAACATGCGGCGGCAGGCCAGGAGCAGCGCGAACACGCACACGCACGCCACGATGCCCGCCCACATCATCAGCAGAAGCTGGCGGAAACCCACCCAGTAGCCGAACGCGAGGACCAGCGGATACAAGAGGCTGGTGCCTCCGCTCGAGTAGCCGTTGCCCGCGGACCACTGGAACGGAAAGCCGCGCGCGGCGGCGCGAGCGAAATCGAAATGGATGAAGACGTCGTCCAGCGGCGCCGACCACGGTCCGGCGTGCCCGATCTGCGCGGCAAAGTGACGCGTTCCCACTTCGGCGTAGTGGGTCTGCAGCCGCATGTAGGAGTAGAAGCAGAGCGCGACGGCCAGCGTGCACGCGGCGGCGAACAGCGCATACAGCAGGGGCTCGGCGCGGAAACCGCGCCTCCGGGAAGCCGTCGGCGAGATGCCGGGCCCGCGGCGCCATCCATCGCCGGTCGCCATGACCGGCGGCGATCTAGCACGGCTTGACCTGCGGCGGATGCCGCTTTCCGACGAGGCACTGGCCGGAGCCCGGCCGTGACAGGCGATCAGGGCGGATGCCACGCTGGTGTCGTTCCGGTGAAGTCCGGATTTGCCGCTTGCCGAGCCGCCTGGGAGGCGCTCTACTAGCGGTCCGCTTTTAGCGAGCCCCCGAGAAGGAATGCGCTGGTTTGTAGAAGTGTCTCGCATCGGCGAGAGCGCCGAGGCACAGCGGTACTGCGTCGAGGCCAAGCAGTGGCAGGCCGCCCTCCAGGAGGCGCGCAAGCTGCGGGGCGATGCCGGTCCGCTGTCCAAGTTCTCGATCGAGCTGATGGACGACGGCTACCGCGCCGTCGATCCGAAGCTGAAGATCCGCTACGTCGTCAACAAGGCGCCGGCCGGCGCCCAGCTGACCGGCGAACACGGCGCCACGCCTCCGGCGACCAGCGCGCCTCCAGCGACCAGCGCGGCTCCGGCGACGACGCGGGGCAGCCTTGCGCCCGCGACGGAACGGATGAGCGGACCGCCCGCGAGCGTGCCGGCCCGCAAGCCGTCGCGCCCCGCCATCAAGGTTCCGCACGACGAGGTGCCCCCCGCCCCGCCGCCGCCCGTCTCGAGCACGACGGCCGGGCCGCGCATGTCGGCGCATCCCACACAGCGCAGCTTCCAGGCTCCGAAGGCCCCGGCGTTCCGGCTCCTGCGCCAGCGCGAGGAAGAGCCGACGGAAAAGACACCCATCGCGTATCGCGAGTACGCCTACGCAGTGGAGGAGGGCACCGACGTCCGCGAGGCGGAGGTACTTCTGTGGTCGCGCTTCCGCGAGGTGCGTCAGGCGCTGGAAGGGCGTGCCGCTGGGCAGTTCGTGCAGCTCGCAGTCTTCGACCACGCGTTCGAGCGCCGCCCGAAGCGTCCGCCGCTGGCCACGATGGCGTGGAAGGACTGGCGCGGCAATCCGGTGGTGCAGTTCCCTGGCAGCTCGGCGACGCCGTCGGCTCCTCCGCCGGGTGCGCTCCCGGAGCCGGCTGCACCGGAGGCTCCAGCTGCGCCCGCCGCGCCGCCCGCGAAAGCGCCGGCCGAGTCCGCAGCTCCGCCTTCCGCAACGGCTCCGGCCCAGCCTGCGTCCGCGGCGCCCGCCGCTCCTGCGTCCGCGGCGCCCGCCGCTCCTGCGTCCGCGGCGCCCGCCGCGGAGCAGCCCGCGCCGGCCAAGCCCGCCGCGGCGCCAGCCAAGTCCGCCGCGGCGCCCGCCAAGCCCGCCGCGCCGGCCAAGCCCGTCGCGCCGCCGGCCAAGCCCGCGCCGGCGCCTGAAACCAAGCCGCCCGCCCGGCGTCACAAGGCCGGCGAGGATTCTGATCGGCGAGCTCTTCGAGACGATGCACGAGCTGCACTTCATGCCGGATCTGGTTGCCGGCTCGGAGTTCGTGCTCGGCGTAGTCGAGAAGACCCTGCCGTGCGAAGCGATTCTGGTGCACGTCTTCGACATCAACGCGCAGCACTACGTCGTGGTTCGCGCTAGCGCGCCTGGTGCGGCCAAGGTGATCATGCACCGCGTGCCGGACGGCGATGCGCTGTTCGAGCCCGTGATGCGGCGCATGCGCTCGCTCAGGATCGACGACGCAGCGAACGACGCCCGTCTCCAGGGGGAGCGCTGGAAGCTCGCTGGGGTCGAGGTCAAGAGCGCTATCTGCGGCCCGGTGCAGCTGGCGGGTCGCTATCTCGGCATGCTGGAGCTGGTCAACCCGCAGGGCGGCGGTGCGTTCTACGAGAGCGAAGCCAACGCGCTCGACTACATCTGCGAGCAGTTCGCCGAGTTCCTCGCCGCCCACCCGATCGTTCTCGACGCCGAGCTCATTCTCGCGAAGCCGTGAGCGGCGCGCGCCGCCGACGCCCGACGCGCGTGGTGATCGAGCATCGCCAGCGATCAGTGGTGCGAAAACACGATCAGCAGTAGCAGCACCAGCGACCCCAGCGCGCCCATCACGATCGCGAAGCGCTCCGCAGCGCGAGCAGATCATCCTCGGGTCGAAGGTATCACGGCCGCGCGCGTGAAGCGCGCGATGGCGCGCGTCAGCGGGCTCTCGGGATCCATCAGGTCCGTCACGGCTGTGAAGTGGTTCCGACCCGGTTGCCGGATCATGTCGCAGGCCAGTCCGTGGTCGCGCCAGCTCCGAAGCATGTCGTCGGTCTGGCGGCGGAACTCCGCGGTCTCGGCTTCCCCGTAGCTCAGAAGCAGCGGTGGCGCCGCGGTCGGCAGCTCCAGCAGCAGCGGACTCTGGCGCTGGATCTGGGCAGCAGTGAGCTGCAGCGACGGCCCGATGCAAGACAGCGGCAAGGGCCTGAGGTCGTACAGACCGGAGATCGGCACGCCACCGGCGATCGGAGCGGGGAGTCCGTAGTCGCCCGCCCAGTCGGTGAGCAGGCACATCAGCGTGAGGTGCGCGCCTGCCGAGTGCCCGCCAACGAAGAGCCGCGCGGGATCGACGCCGATCCCGGTCGCGTTCCGCGCGGTCCACGCGACGGCGGCCCGTGCTTGTCGCGTGATCTCGTCGATAGTCACCTTCGGGCAGAGCGAGTGGGTCGGGATTACGACCGTGATCCCGACACGCGACAGCCCGAGCGCGACGAAGTTGAATTCCTTCGCGGTGAGCATGCGAAAGTAGCCGCCGTGGAAGAACACCAGCGCCGGCGGCATACGCCCGTCTTCCCGTTGGGCCGGGAAGATGTCGAGCGTCTCGTCGCGCGTCGGGCCGTAGGCGACGTCCGCGCTATGCGGCAGCTTGGCCCGCGCTTCCGCGCTCTTGTCGAGTAGCAGCTGGACGATCTGCGGGAATTCCGGGACCAGGTTGTCAACGTCGTATTCGGCGTCGATCTCCGCCTGGGTCTCGAAGTGGCGGTAGAGCTTCATGCCGGAACAGCACGCAAGGACCGGGCCGCGCCCAGCCCTGGAAGGTCACCCCGATCGCGCATCCGGTGCTCGACGGCCCGCCCGGGCCGGCACCTGTTGCGGCTGCCGCGAACGGCGGTTCGCCTGTCACTGTTGTCACGCCCCTGTACCCCTGCGGACACGCTCCGTGCTCCCCGTCGAGGGCCAAGTCCTTGGAATCACTCGAATCGCATGCCTGGCACGGCGTGTGCTGTATCCCCAGACATGACCCCCACCCCCAACCCTCGGCGGATCCCGTTGCTGGCGGTGCTGTCCCTCCACGATCTCCGGCGCCTGTTCCGGCAGGCGCGGGTGACCGGCAAGGTCCAGCTGCCTCCGGTTCCGAGGCGTCAGGTCCCGCCGCCCCGCTCCGCTCGCGCTGCTTGAGCCGCTAGGGCTGCACGCCGATCGCGCCCACGTCGGCTGTCGTACCCGACCCCACGCTGAAGGCGCCCAGATCGGTGATGCTGCCATCCTTCTCGAAGCGGACCCGCCGCACCGCGGTGTTCTCGGCGACCAGCACGAGCCCAGTGAGCGCGCCGCGATCGATCGACACCGCGTACCCCGGCAGCTGCGGCTTCCCACCCTGGTAGGCGAGCTCGCTGCCGAGTGAAAACGGCGCGGCGCCGTTCGACGGGTCGTAGGCGAGCTTGAAGATCGCGTTGCCGAACCCGCTGACGACCAGCGCGGCGTTGTCGTAGGGGGAGACCGCGAAGTCCAGCGGATCCTCGATCGGTGACAGCACCTGCAGCGCGGCCATGGGAGCCAGGCCCACCACGCCGATGCGGTTCGCCGAGCTGGTGATGTCGTTGTCGCCGATCAGCGCGAATTTGGCGTCGTGCGTGACCACCGCGCTAGAGACGATGGCTCCGGTGTCGGGGAAGGGGGCGGCGCTGCCGAGAACGCTGGGCGGATCGCCCCAGGAAAGCAGGTGCGCGCCGTTGCCCTCCGGAACCGATAGCACGTCCTTCGAGGCGAGCAGCGCGCGCGACGGATCGCCGGGAAGGAACGCCAGCCCGGCCGGGAGCTTCGCGGCGGCGACCAGGTGCGGCGTGCCCGGCGTGCCGTCGCAGCCGAGCGGCACTGCATAGATGCCGCCGCCGTTGTTCCGCCACTCGTCGTCGAGCACGTACGCCACGTCGCCGCCGGGATCGACGACGACGCTGCCGGCGTAGAAACCGCCGTCGAACGCGGCGTCCACGACCTGCGGCGCGCCGTTCGCGTCGAAGCGGAACACGCCGAGCTTGCCGTCCTCCTCGGCCACCAGCCCGACCTTGCCGTCGGGCGTGAAGGCGATCTCGCCGAGCGTCGAACGGCCGAGCTGGAAGCTCGTGCCCGGTTGCGACAGCTCGCCGCTCGCCGACAGATCGAGCACCTCGTAGGTGTCGGCCTTGTTGCCGCTGGCGTCGAACGGATGGCTCACGACGACCTTGCGCACGGCATCGGCCGGCCCGGGCGTGCGGTGGCAGCCGCCCGCATCGCCCGCATCCGCCGCGTCGCTCTCTGCGTCGCTGCCCGCGTCCGTCGCGGCTTCCAGCGCTGCGTCCCCCGAGCCATCCGCCGCGGCGTCGTGCAGAGGTCCGCCCCCGCCGCCGCTGCTGTTGCTACCGCAGCCCGTGGCGAGCGCCATCGCCAGGAATACGAGCGCTGTCGTCCGCATGTCGCCGAAGGTACGAGCGCCGGGTGCGGCCGTCTACGCCTATCCGCCGCGGCGCGCCGCGATCCGCTCCCGTGCGATGCGCTCTGCGATGCGGGACGGCGTAGCACTTTCCGCCGCGGCGCGTTCGAGCACTTCGCGCGCGGTCTCCCCGAGGCGGTCGATGAGGGCCGTGCGGTCCGCGAGGCCCATCACCGTGCGCCCGATGCCATCGACGACCGCGCCCGCCGACGCGATCTCGTCCGGCACGTGCAGAATCCCACGGCGCCTGAGCTCCTCGGCGGCGCTCTCCGACGCGAGGATGCCGTTCGCCGCGCCCGCGACGCACCATGCGGAGAGCCGCGTTGCGACGCCGCGGTCGACCACGCCGCCGATCGCGCAAGGGGCGATCACGTCGACGTCCGACTGGAGAACCTCGTCGGCAGCCACGATGCTGGCGCCCGTGGCGTCGGCGACGGCGCGCGCCCTTTCCGCGTCGGTGTCGGCCACACGCACGCGCGCGCCGCGCGCCGCGAGCTCGCGCGCCGCGGCGCCGCCGATCGCGCCCGCTCCCTGCACCGCGACCGACAGCCCGTCCAGGCTCCGGCCCCGGAGCGCAGCGGCGGACTCGATGCAGCGACCGAGGCCGCGTGCGACGGCGGCGGCCAGACCGCCCTCGCCGGTGTGGGCGAAGCGCGTGTGCCGGGCCATCGCCTCCACGTCCTCGCCGCGCGTACCGAGGTCGCCGGCCGTGCGGAACAAGCCGCCCAGCTCCTCCACGCGCTGCCCCAGGAGCGCGAATGCCCGCTCCCGATCAAGCCCGGGGTGATCGATCACCACCATCTTGCCGCCGCCGGCGTCCAGACCGGCGAGCGAGCACTTGAGCGTCATCGCGCGGGCCAGGCGCGCCGCGTCCGCCGCCGCTTCGCCCGCCGACGCATAGTGCCAGGTGCGCACGCCGCCGGCCGCGGGCCCGAGCGTCACGTCGTCGATCACGAGCACGGCGAAGAGCCCGCTCGGCGTGTCGCGGAACACGAAACAGCGCGCCACGTCCAGGGCATCGAGCGTCTCGGCCAGGGTATCTGCCACGGCTCGCGGATGGTGCGCGCCCGGCGTCACACTGTCCAGCCGCGCGTTCTCCGGCCCCCCTCTCCGCGCCGGACAAGCACAATCCGGCAATAGCAGCTACTCTCTCGCCCCATGGCGGACCGCACGAGGCGCGAGCGCCTTCTGACGTTCCTGCTCCTGCCGGTGATCGTCCTGGCGGCGCTGGTGCTGGAAGGGGTGACCTTCCGCAACAGCTTCCAGTTGGAGAAGCTGCGCGAGCAGTCCGTCGTCGAGGCCACGCTGCTGCTCGCCAACGAGAAGGCTGACCGTCTCGACAAGCGCATCATCGAGCAGGACAACGCCGTCGCCTCCGTCATCGACCCGGACGATCGACAGCACTTCGGCGCTGACTGGTTGAAGGTCGCTGTGCGCCAGACCCCGTCGGTGCGCGCCGTGCTGGTCGTGGACCTGAGCTCGCCAGCGCACGACGTGGTGGCGTTCGCGTCGCGCGCGCCGGGGCCGGATGACGAGCGATTCCGGCGCCTTCTGGTCGGCACCATGCTCGCCGACATGAAGCTGGACCAGGCTCCGCGCCGCCAGCTCCGCCACCTGCACAAGACGTATCGCGGCGCGAGCTATCTGGTCAGCTACTGGCAACGCGATCTGCATCACCGGCGTTACCTGGTCTGCGCCTGGCACGACGTTCCGCGCATCGTGCACGACCTTTTTCCCGCGCTCTATTCCGACCACGACCAGCAGAGCCGCGTGAACGTGGTCGACAGCGAGGGGCGCATCATCTACGGGCCGCCGCTCAGCCGAGGCGGCTTCACCCTCGGCCGTCACTTCCAGACCACGCTGTACAAGTGGCGCCTGAACGTCACGATGACCTCGGCCGAGGAGCTCGCCGCCGCCGTCGCGCGCCGCCGCGTGCTGGAGATGGTGATGGTCGGCCTATCCGGCCTCGTCGTGATCGCGGGCCTGATCGTGGTCCTGGTCGCCGCGGCGCGCGAGCGCAAACTGTCCAACCTCAAGAGCGACTTCGTGGCCAACGTGTCGCACGAGCTGAAGACGCCGCTGTCGCTGGTGCGTATGTTCGGCGAGCTGCTCTCGAGCGGGCGCGTCGAGAGCGAGGAGAAACGGAGACAGTATCTCCAGATCATCACGACCGAGAGCGAGCGACTGAGCGCGCTCATCGAGAACGTGCTGGATTTCGCCAAGGTGGAGCGGGGCAAGGCGGCCTACGAGTTCAGCGACGGCAGCGTGGGCGAAGTCGTGACCCGGGCCGTGGATGCGTGTCGCGTGCGCGCAGAGCGCGAGAACACAGCGCTGGAACTCGAGATCGAGGATCAGCTCCCGGCGGTGAAGCTCGACGAGCGCGCCATCGAGATCGCGGTCATCAACCTGGTCGACAACGCGCTCAAATACGCGCCGGACTCGCGAACCATCCGCGTTTCCGTGAAGCGCGCCGACGGTCGCATCGAGATCCGCGTCACCGACGAGGGCGACGGGATCCACGCCGACGACAGAAAGCGCATCTTCGATCGTTTCGTACGCGGCAGGGGCGCGTCCGACAACCAGGTCCGCGGTAGCGGAATCGGCCTTGCGCTGGTCAAACACATCGCCGAGGCGCACGGCGGGCGCGCCTGGGTAGAGCCGACCCGCCCGCACGGAAGCAGCTTCGGCATCTCGATCCGCGTCGATGGAGCCCGCGCGAGCTCGGCCTCCCCCGCCCGGGAGTCGCCGAGCACGGCGTAGGCCGCTACTTCGACACTTCGCCGTCGTCAGTCGCCGACTGCAGCTTCAAGAGCTCCTTGTCGGTCAGGTATACCGCGCTCGTCTTGCCGGCGGGCTTGGCGGGCGCCGCGGGCGCGGCCTGCGACGGGGCGCTCGGCTGCTCCGGCGGCCCGGGCGCTGCCGCGACGGTGTTTCCGGGATCGCCTTCGTCGGCGCCCGGCGGCTCGGCCGCCGTGGGCTCGGCCTGAGCCGGCGCCTCGGCCGGCGCTTCTGCCACCTTGGGCGATGGCGCTTCCGGCAGCGGGATCGCGTCGAGCATCGCGTCGTACTTCGACTTCACCTTGGCAAAGGCGTCGCGCTCGTCCGCGGGCAGAACACGCATGCTGTCCGGCTTGAGCTTCATCGCATCGAAGAACTTGCCGTCCTTCTTGGCGATCCAGTGCAGGTGCGGGCCGGTGGAGCGCCCCGTGGAGCCGACGTAGCCGATCACCTGGAAGCGCTTGACGTGATCGCCCACCTTCAGCCCATCCGCAAAGCGGACCAGGTGCGCGTATCCCGTCTCGATCCCTCCCGAATGTTTGAGCATCACCAGGTTGCCGGTGGCGCCGCTGCCGGTCATGCGTTCGACCACGCCATAGGACGACGCGTGCACCGGCGTGCCGATGGGCGCGCCGATGTCGGTGCCGAGATGCGGCATGATCCTGTGCAGGATGGGATGCATGCGATGCAGATTGAACGGGGAGGTGACGTGCGCGCCCGGGATCGGGAAGCGCCAGCCGCCCGAGAAGGGCGACTTGCCGCTCTCGTCGTAGTAGCCCGCGTTGTTGTGCGAATCCCGGTAGTAGTAGAAGCGCTCCGGCTTGCCCTTGACGGGCCGGTACTCCACCGCCTCGATGCCGGCGTAGCCGTTGAACTCGCCGAGTACCGTGACTTCCTGCGCGACGACCCGGAACATGTCGCCGGGCGACAGGTCGTCCATGTCCATGTGCCCGTGCAGGGCGTCGTCCAGCGCGTGGTACAGGCCCTTTCCGAAGCCGGCGGCCGCGGCCGAGTCGTCGACGTTCTTGCCGTTGTACGCGAACGCGCCCTTCACCTCGGCGCGCTCGACGTGCAGGTCGAGCTTCTTGGCCTGCAGCGCACCGTTCTTGTCTGCCCGCGCCTGGTACACCTCTTCCTTCGAGACGATGTACTCGAACGCCGTGAGCTCCTTGGTGGAGCGTTTGAGCGCCGCTTCGAACCTGTCGTGTGGCCCGCACTTGTCCAGGTTCACCAGATCCTTCAGCGCATGCAGCACGGCGTAGGCCTGGCTCTTGTCGAGCCCCTTGTCCTGGATGACCTTGAGGAAGGGGTCGCGTCCGATCTCGCCCCCGATGACCCGGTAGCTGGAGTCGCCCTTCAGATCGTCGATGCGCCAGGGGCCAGGGAGCTTCTTGTGCTTTTGCCTGGGCGCGGGAGCGCTGTGGGGAGTTGCCGCGGCGCTCGCCGGCACCGCGGCGCGGGTGGCGACCGCCCGCGTTCCCGGATGGACCGCGGGGTGCAGGTGGATCATCAGCGCGATCAGCGAGGCCACCGTCGCGAGCCCGAGCAGCGTTCCGAACACGGCGACCATGGCTGGCGACAGATGCGGTCCGCCGCTGTGCAGCAGTGGCGCGGCCGGCGGGCGCGCGGCCCGCGCTCCCGCGCCGACCAGATCGAGCTCCATGTCGAGGGGCCGCGCGGCCGGAGGATGCTCGCGCCCGATCTCGTCCAGGTTGCCGTGTACCGCTGCGGTGCGCGCCCCCAGCTTCTCGGCGCGCTCCCGCCGGTTGGCGGCCGCACGGGCAAGCAGCTTGTCACGAACCGGGTGGCCGCCCTCGTGAACAGCGGCGGGAGCGTCCGCGGCGGCAGGGGGTGGCGTCGCCGAGCGCGCGCTCTCTTCGGCCGTGCGGGTGTCCCCGGCGTCGACGCGCGGCTCCGGCGCCGCGGCGCCGGCTTCCTCGTCCGGCGCCGCGGCGGCGTCCGGCTCGAGCTCCAGCGCCGGTTCCGTGGCGCCGTCGTCGCGGGCCAACGGATCCACGACCCGGCCGATGTGACGCGGGCCGTCCGCTTCCGGTGAAGACGCCACGGAGCGCTGGTAGCAGCCGTCAGGGGAAGCGGCAAGGCGACCCGGAGTTGACTGGGAGGCCCGAAGCGTGGCAAAATGCTACAACTTTGTGACATTTCGCTACACTTTGCCCCTCCCGTGGCCGCGCGGAGGCCGGAGGCCGAGCACGGACGCCGGGGAGGGGCCGGCGCGCGCAGGGCCCGGAGGGCCCGAGCACGGCGGGGGGTGGGCAACCGCCTGCGCCGAGCCGGTGTCGACTCGCCGCTTGGTTTCCACCACACTCGCGAGGCACCCTGCGAAGTCCGCGCCGCCTGGGTTATGAACGTGGGTCCGGCGTCGCGCCGGACCAGCATGAGGAAACTGCCGAGATGGACGACCACACCAAGCAGCTGCTTCTGCTCGGGCGCGAGCACTACGAAAAGCGCGAGTTCGAAAAGGCGGAATATCTGCTCAAGCAGGTGGTGGACAAGACGGACCGCTTCGCGGACGTGTTCGACATGCTCGGGGTGATCGCGCACAGCAAGGGCGATTTCACCAAGGCCCAGCAGCACTTCGAGAAGGCGATCCAGCTGAATCCGAACTACACCGAAGCGCAGCTCAACCTGATGGTCACCTACAACGACCTCGGGAAGTACGAGGCCGCGCGCGAGATCTATTCGAACATCCGCTCGCGCGACGCGGGCGACCGGCGCGCCGATCCTTTTGCCAAGGGCAAGATAGCGAACATGCACGCGGAGATCAGCCAGGCGTACCAGGACGCAGGCATGACCATCCAGGCGATCGAGGAGCTGGAAAAGGCCGTGGGGCTGTGTCCCGGCTTTGCGGATCTGCGCACGCGTCTCGGCATCCTCTTGCGCGACACCGGCGACGCCGTGCGCGCCCGCGAGGAGTTCGAGGCCGCCAAGAAGGCGAATCCGAAATATCTGCAGGCGCGCCTGGCGCTGGGCGTACTGCTCTTGAGCGCGGGCAATCGCGACGAGGCCAAGGCCGAGTTCAACGCGGTGCTCGAGCACGATCCGGACAACAAGAGCGCACAGATGTATCTGCGCATCGCTGCCGCCCGCGAAACGCTCAAGACCATCCCTCCCGCCGATCCGGACGACAAGAACCAGGGATCCTGATGGGAGCGGACGCCTCGCTGGTAGCGGAGCAGCCGGGGCTGCGCGCGCAGTTCGGTCGGCTGTGGCACCGACTGCGCGGCGGCGAGCTGTCGCGCGGCCGCACCGCCGCGTCGGTCTCGGTGGGGCTCTTCATCGGATCGCTGCCGCTCTACGGTCTGCACCTGCCGCTGTGTCTGGCCGTGTGTGTGCCGCTCAGGCTGGACGCGGTCGTGGCGTATCTGGCGGCGAACATCTCCAATCCGCTGTTCGCGCCGTTCCTCGTCATGAGCGAGGTGGAGGTCGGGTCGCTGCTGCTCACGGGGCACGCCGTTCCGTACGACCTGGCGAAGGCGCGCCACACGGGCTTCTCCGGCTTCATGCTGCAGGCCGGCGTCGGCTCGATCGTGGTGGGCGCGGTGCTCGCCGCCCTGGGCGCCCTGATCGTGGTCCTGGTAGCGCGACGCCGCGCCGCACGGCAGACCGAGCTGTCACAGGCCGTCGATCGCACGATCCGGCGCTACCGCGATGCGCATCGGCGCCACCGCGTCTATGTGACGCTCAAGCTCAGGAGCGATCCGGTCGTGCAGGCGCTGGCCGCGTTGCCAGGTTCGTTCGGCAGTGTGCTGGACGCGGGCGCGGGGCGCGGGCAGTTCGGCTTGCTGCTGATGGAGCTCGGGCGCGCGGACGCCGTCCGGGGATTCGATCTGGAAGCCGAAAAGGTCGGCGCGGCGAACATCGCGGCGGGCGGCGAGGCGAGCTTCGAGCAAGGGGACCTCAGCACGGCGCGCTTCGCCGAGAGCGACACGGTGCTGCTGCTCGACGTGCTGCACTATCTGCCGCGTCCCGATCAGGACTCGGTGCTTGAACGGGCCGCGGCGGCGGTGCGCCCGGGTGGACGACTGATCGTGCGCGAGGTCGGGCGCGGGGCGGGCAGCTTCTTCACGAAGTTCTTCGAGCGCATCGGCAAGCGCCTGGAGATGAACCGCGGGCGGACGCTCGAGTTCCGGGCTCTCGACGAGACCATCGACCGGCTCGAAAGGCTCGGCCTTTCCTGCCGCTTCGAGGACGCCTCGCACGGCACGCCCATGTCGAACGCCCTGATCGTGGCGGAACGTCCTAGCGCCGGAACCTGACGCTGACGTTCGGGTAGCCGAGGGAGTGGACAAGGCTCTCGACGGTGCGTTTCACGCTGGCTTCGGCGATGGGCAGGATGCGCGACTTCTTCGCGGCCTCGACGATGCTCTTTTCGGCTTCCTGCCGCGCCCGGGTCTCCAGGTTCTGCTTGCGCTGGGCGAGCAGGTCCGTCTCCCGGGAGTGGACGTAGGTATGCTCGTTGTCGAGCCGGTGGGAGAGGATCTCCGCCGGCGGCAGCGTGATCTCGGCCGTGCCCTTGTCGCGGTCGATCTTCACGTCGCCGCTGCCGAGGGCGGAGAGGTCCACGCCGGCGGTCACGTCGCCCGCAGCCACGAGCAGGATGGCGTCCTTGGCGTGGATCAGCCCGAAGAAGCGCGACTGCTTCTCCGTCAGATCGATCACCTTCTCGATGTGGAAACGAGCGCCTTCGATGTTGGACAGCTCGCGGATTGCGGTGACTACGCTCGGCGTGCCGCGCACGACGGTGACCGACGCAGCGGGCTTCGGCGGCGCGGGTTTCGAGCAGCGCCCCAGAACCGCGCCGAGGCCGACCGCGATCAGCACGAGCATGCCGAACATCACGGCGCCCAGCGGTTTCAGACATCCCGCAGCGGATGGGTGCGGCGTAGGGGTGTCCCCCTGCGTTGGCGTGCTGGGTGGCGGCCCGTAGTCCCCGGCGCTCATGTCCCTATGGATACAGCTTCCGGGTCGAGCGCGCCCGTCGAGTGATCGGAGAGCGCGGAAACGTCCGCATCCAGCACACTGCCGAGGAGCTCCAGAGCGCGGCCAGCGCTCTGCTGCACGTCGGGGGCTTTGCCCGTGAGCGACTGGACGGAGGCGACGCCGTGCTGGCTGATGCCACAGGGGACGATCAGCCCGAACAGCTCGAGATCGGTGGTGAGGTTGAGCGCGAAGCCGTGCATCGTGACCCAGCGCGAGATGCGGACGCCGATGGCGCCCAGCTTGGCCAGGCTCCGGGCGGCGTGCTCGCCCGGCCAGTGATCGATCGAGCCGGGGTCGACCCACAGCCCCACCAGCGACTCGACACTGCCGGCGTCGATGCCGTGATCGGCGGCCAGGCGCCGCATGCTCTCGCTGAGGTCGCGCACGTAGCGCCGCACGTCGCAGCGGTCCGGCGACAGATCGATGATCGGATAGCAGACGAGCTGGCCGGGTGCGTGAAGCGTGACGTCGCCGCCGCGGCCGGTGGCGACCAGATCCACGCCGCGCGCGGCCAGGAGCTCCTCGGGGACCAGCAGGTTCTCGGCGTGCGCTCCGCGGCCGAGCGTGACGACCGGTTCGTGCTCGAGCAGGAGCACGGTGTCGCCGATGCGTCCTTCGCGCCGCGCCTCGTGCAGGGCCTTCTGCAGATCGTGCACCGGCTCGTAGCGGCGGCGCCCCAGCCAGATCCCGTGGAGCCTGCGCCTCACGTTGCCCTCCGGCGCCTACTCGGGGACCTTGTCGCCCAGGTCCCTCTGCTCCTCGCGCAGCTGCTCGATCTTCTCGGTGAAGGTGCCGGAGATGTCCGGGTCGAACTGCGTGCCGGAGCAGCGGATGATCTCGTTGACGGTCACCTCGTGCGGCAGTGCGCGGCGGTAGGCGCGATCGCTGGTCATCGCGTCGTAGGTGTCCGCCACCGAGATGATGCGGGCGATGAGCGGGATCTCCTGGCCGGCCAGGCCCAGCGGATAGCCGCGCCCGTCCCAGCGCTCGTGGTGCAGGTGGACGCCGGGGATGACCGGCTCGAGGAACTTGATGGGGTCGAGGATCTCCCGGCCGTAGACCGGGTGCTTCTTGAAGATCTCGTACTCTTCCTGCGTGAGCTTGCCCGGCTTGTTCAGGTTCATCACGCAGCCGACCTTGCCGATGTCGTGCATCAGCGCGGAGTGGCGGACCACATCGATGGTGTCCTCGGACAGGCCCAGCCAGCGCGCAAGCGCCACGGCGTAGCGAGCCACGCGTTCCGAATGGCCGGCGGTGTAGCGATCCATCTTGTCGATGGTGCGGGCCAGGCTCTGGATCGTCTGCTGGAACGTGGCCTGCAGATCCTCGTACAGGCGCGCGTTCTCGATGGCCGCGGCGGCGCGCGAGGCGACGATGCTGAGCATCTTGCGCTGGCCCTCGTCGAAGCGCTTGCTCGCCGTGAGCGAGACCACGCCGATCCAGCCGATCAACCTCTCGCGCATCTTGAGCGGAACGAGCGCGACGCTCGACACCGGCCGCTCCGGCAGGAGCTCGAACAGGCCGGCGGCGCGCGCGCCGTGCTCCATCACTTGCTCGCCGCGCGCCAGGCGCGCCGAGATGACTTTCGCGTCGAGCCGCCCTGGATCCAGGCTCGCGGGCAACGCCGTGCTCTGCTGCACGCTGCGCTCGACGTACCCGCCCTCGCCGTCCTCGAGCCAGGTCGCGACGACATCCGCGCGGATCTCGTTCACCGCGCTGTCGGCGACCGTCGCGATGACTTCCTCCAGCGACAGGCTTGCGGCGATGGCCTCGCTGACCTTGTACAGCGAGAGCGCCTCGCGCAGCCGGAGGTTCTCCGCGGCCAGCCGCCGCTTCTCCAGGCCGCGCTGGACGATGTGGACGATCTCCTCGACCTTGAACGGCTTGAGGATGTAGTCGTACGCGCCGCGCTTCATCGCGTCGATCGCCGTCTCGACCGTTCCGAATCCGGTCATGATGACCGTGAGCGTGTCGGGGTGGGTGCGCGCGACCTCCTTCAGGAGCTCGAGCCCGCCCATGCGCGGCATCTTGAGGTCGCTGATGACCATGTCGTAGCGCGCGCGGCTGAGTTCGTTGACGGCGCTGGAGCCGTCCTCGGCCGTGCGGACGATGTACCCCTCCATGCCGAGGAAGTCGGCGAGGATGTCGCGGATGAACTTCTCGTCGTCGACGACAAGAACGCGCGGCTTTTCTTCGGATGTTCCGGGGTCCGACTCGGACATCGATCGAGGGAATACTAGACTAACAGATTGCGGGGCGTGCGTCGGGGACTGCGGTCGGGCGAGTAGCGCTGGAACTCCAGCCGGGCCACCACGCGGGGTCTAGCCCGGCGCGGCCTGCTTGGCCAGGCTCTGTCGGTATGATGGGGTGGGGACCACCACCCCCCCGGGGCTTGGTCAGCTCCGCTGGCCCAGAAGCCCGCCCAGCGAGCGGCGCGGCGGTTCCGGGTCGTGGGTCTTGAGGTAGAGCAGATTGAGCCCGTTGATGAGCGCATGGGCCACCAGTGGGCCCACCAACGAGCCGGTGAGCTCGAAGATGGCTCCGAGCGCCAGGCCGACCAGCATGGCCCAGCCGACCCAGACCCAGCGGCTGCGACCGCGGACCTGGTGCATCACGCCGAACAGCAGCGCCTGGGGGATGAGCCCGAGCCACGGCTGCAGCAGGCCCCGGAACAGGAGCTCCTCGCCGAGCGCGCTCAGGATTGCCACGACCAGGATGCCGGTACCGCTGATTCCTCGTGCGATCGGTCTGAGTTCCTGGTGCAGCCCGCGCGCCCAGGCGAAGCGCGGCACGAGCAGGCGGGTCCCCAGCGCGACCAGAACGCCGAACACGACCCCGAGCGCCAAGCTGTACGAATGGCTGGCGGGAGCGTCGAGCCGGAGCCACGGGGACGGGTACATGAACGGCGAGCCGCTGCGCCACACCACGGCAATCACCGCCGCACAGACACCCAGGAACGCATAGGCGGCAGCGAACCGGCCCCACCGGATCATCGTGTTCCGACTATGGCACGCGACGCGGGCCAGCGCACCCTGGGAGTGCGATCGGCAAGCAGGTTGTTGGCGCAGAGGTATCCGGAGTACGCTGCTGCCCGCGGTGGAAAGGGCGCACGATTCACCCGAGGTGCTCGAGCGGTTCAACGCGTCGCTCGACCTGGTCGACATCATCGCCCGGCAGGTGGCGCGGTCCATCGGTTCGGCGGTGGAGTTCGACGACCTGGCGGGGTTCGGGCGCGAAGGTCTGCTTGACGCCGCCCGGCGTTTCGATCCGGCGCGGGGCGTCCCGTTCCGGTCCTATGCGAACTATCGGGTGCGCGGGGCGGTGCTCGACGGCGTGCGCGCCATGTCCCGTCTGCCGCGGCGCGCCCACGAGCGGATCAACGGGCTGCGCGCCGCGGCCCGCGTGAGCGAGGGCGCTCTGGAGGACGCGGCCCAGCCGCCACCGCCGGGCTCCACCGCGGCCGACGCAGAGCGAGGCCTGGGCGAACACCTGGCCGCGATGGCCACGGCCATGGCCGTGGGGCTCGTGGCCCCCGCCGGCCACGGCGAGGACGGCGAGCTCACGACGGTTTCCACGGAGGACAGCCCCGAGGCCGCCACCGCGCGCGCCGAGCTTCTAGCCTTGGTCCGCGAGGCGATCGGCGGCCTGCCGTTCCAGGAGGCGGAGCTCGTGCGGCGCCACTACCTCGAAGGCGAGCGCTTCGACCACGTCGCCCAGGATCTGGGGCTGAGCAAGTCCTGGGCGAGCCGCCTGCACACGCGGGCGATCGGGCGTCTCGGCAAGCGGCTGCGCGGCGTGGCCGATTGAAAAGCGCGCAACCCGGGCGTGGCGTGGCCGAGGGCGGGTCATGTCGCTACCCATCGGTTCCGTTCCCGGCCTCGAACAAGCGCCCGGGGCCGCGCGCGTCCGCTCGTCTCCCGCTCAGCCCGCCTCGGGACCCGACGCGGCGGAGCGCCGAAATCGCTTCCAGAATGCGCTCCACGGCCTGGGCCACGAGATCGACCACGGAGAAAAGATGGTGCGCCGCGCGCTGTCGGCGGGCGGCCACATGGGCGCCGGCGATCTGATCGCGCTGCAGGCCGGGATCTACCGGTACAGCGAGGCGGTGGATCTGACCGCCAAGCTGGTCGACCGCGCCGGGCAGGCCGTCCGCACCACCCTGCGCGGCCAGTAGCGCCTCGAGCGGCTGCGCGCGGGTGGGCGGGAGGAAGACCACCCACCCGCTTGACCTGCCAGCCTGCGGATCCCTTACTTCCATGCATGGAGCGCGTGCTGGTGGCCATGAGCGGCGGCGTGGACTCGTCGCTGGCGGCAGCGCGTCTGGCGCGGGACGGCTTCGACGTGGTCGGGGTCACGCTGCACCTGTGGGACTATCCCGACGACGGCTCGGTGCGCGGCCGCTGCTGTGCGCCGGAGGACGTGCACGACGCGCGGCGGGTGGCGGATGTGCTCGGCATTCCCCACTTCGCCTTCGATCGCCGCGAGCTGTTCCGCGCCGAGGTCGTGGATCCGTTCGTCGACGCCTATCTCGAGGGTCGCACGCCAAGCCCCTGCGTCCGCTGCAATCGTGGCGTGAAGATGCGCGAGCTCATGCATCTCGCCGAGCGGCTGTCCGCCGATTCGGTCGCCACCGGTCACTACGCGCGCATCGAGCGGCAGGGCGGCGTGCCGCGGCTGCTGCGCGCCGTGGACCGCGACAAGGACCAGAGCTACTTCCTGCACATGCTGGCGCCGGAGGTGCTGGCGCGCCTGCGTTTCCCGCTGGGAGACGCGACGAAGTCCGAGGTCCGCGAGGAGGCGCAACGCCTCGGACTGCCCGGCGCGACCAAGGGGGAGAGCCAGGAGCTGTGCTTCGTGCCGAGCGGCCGGTATGATCGCTTCGTGGCGGAGCAATCCGGCGGGCGTACCAGGCCAGGGGCCATCGTGGACGAGGCGGGGCGCCGTGTCGGAGTCCACGACGGCATCCACGGCTTCACCATCGGGCAGCGCAGGAATCTCGGCGTTTCGCTGGGGCATCGCGCGTACGTCGTGGGGTTGGATGCCGACGACGGCACGGTGCGGCTCGGCCCCCGCGAGGCGCTCGAGAGCCACGGCGCCCAGGTCGGCGACGTGTCGCTCGCCGACGACGTATCGCTGCCGGTGCGCTGCGAGGTCGCGGTCCGCTACCGCGGTGAGCCGCGTCCGGCCCAACTCGTGCCCCGGGCGCAGGGCGTCGAGGTCAGGTTCGACGAGCCGGTGAGCGCAGTCGTGCCGGGGCAGTTCGCGGTGTTCTACCGCGGCGATCGCGTGCTCGGTGGCGGCAGCATCGAAACCGCGCTGGGAGGCGACGCATGAGCGGGTCTGCACGCGTCCTGGCGCTGCTGCTCGGAGCCGCCCTGCTCGCTGGCTGCTCCACCGGCGAAGGCGAAGGCTGGGTGCGGAGCGACAAGCTCTACGTCCAGGACTGCTGGAACGGGAAGTTCGATCTCCAGCCGACCTTCTTCGGCGACAACCCCTACCGGAACACGCAGCTCATCCGCGTCCAGCGCGGCGACAACCTCGAGGAGGTCTCCGACGGCGTGACCGCGCTCGTCAACGATGTGAGCGGAATCCGCGACGCCCAGCTGGACACCGGCATCAAGGTCGGCCTGCCCCCGGGCGTCTCGCCGCCCGGTGTTCCGATCAAATACAACCCGAACCCGCCCAAGGTGAGCCTCGCCCTGTACCTGCACGACACCTGCCACGCGCAGAACGGCACGCTGTACTCGGTGGACGGCACGATCACCTTCAGCTCTCTGTTCAGCGGCGACCCCAACGAGTCGAACGCCGACGATCGGCTCACCGAAGCGCATTTCGAGGCCGAATTCGTCGATCCGCGCGACCAGCAGGCGGACGGCAGCTACGACCCGGCCAAGAAGAGCTCCGTGCAGGGCCACTTCCGCTTCTTCTTCCAGCGGGGCCAACCTGCCCAGCCCTTCCCGTAGTTCTCGGCTTTCCGGCCGAACCGGGCGTATGTGCGCGTGCGTGGAGGTGCGACATCAGTGCCGCCCCGGGCGCGTCGGGCCTGCACTTTTCGTCGCGGTGTTGCATACTTCAAGCACCGGCCCCGTGGGTTGATCCGGCCATGGGCCGCCGATACGCTTCAAGAAAATTCCATGAGTGGTGTCTCCAGCGCGCGGCGCACGGTCCTAGTCGCATTTTCTGCCTTTGTCTGCGCGCTCCTGTGCGTGGCAACGCCCGCGGCTGCCACGTCGACGGCATTCGGTCAGGCGGACGCTGCCTGGCACCAGGGCGAACTCGAGAAGGCGCAGAAGCTGTACGAGAAGGCGCTCTCCGTAGGCGGCCTCGAGCCGCAGGATGTCGTCATCGCCTATTCGCGCGTCGGCACGGTGAAGGCGGCGCTCCACGACAAGAACGGGGCGCTCAGCGCCTTCCGCATCGCGGCCGCGATCGATCCGAAATTCGAGCTGCCGGCCGATAGCGGGCGGGCAGCGAAGTCGCTGTATGCGCAGGCACGCAAGGAGGCCGCCCGACAGGGTGAGCGGCTGAGCCTTCACGTTGCCGTTCCGGACAACGTTCCCGCGCACCAACCGTTCACGGTGGAGACGACGATTCCCTCTGGATTCGCCGTGCTGGTGGCGAACGTCGAAGTGACGATCGAGGACCCGCTCACCAAGAAGAAGTGGCGCAAGAGCAAGCCTGCCGAGGCCGCGCTCAGCTTCCAGTTCCCGAGCCGCGTCGCGATTCCCGGTGCGCACCTGAAGGTGCATTCACGCGCCGTCGACGGGCAGAACAACGCCTGGGCGGCCGCCGACAACGTGCTGAAAGTCCAGGGAACCCGCAAGGTCAACTCGATGGACGACGGCGTGGTTTCGCCGTTCGACAACGACAACAACAAGAAGAAGGACAAGAAGGACAAGGGCGGCGGCATCCTCAAGGGACCGGTCCCCTGGATTGTCGGCGGTGCCCTGGTGGTTGGCGGCATCGTGGTCGGTGCGGTTCTCGCAACGCGGTCCTCGAGCCGGGTCACAGTCGGCTCTCCGACCTGGCAGTAGCAGCAGTCATAGATGGCAAACGGTCCTGCACATGGCGGCCATCCGCCGCCGCGCCCCAGCAAGCTGACGGGGTCCTCCCCGAGCGAGCGGGAGCGCCGCATGAAGGAGGGGAGCGAGCCTTCCCTGCCCGGAGGCGGGACCTACTTTCTCGGTCGCTACCGCATCGTCGACGAGATCGGTGTGGGCGGGATGGCCAGCGTGCACCTCGCGCGCGCCGACGGGCCGGGCGGCTTCCAGAAGTGGGTGGCGATCAAGCGCATCCATCGCCACCTCGCCGAGGACGAGACGTTCATCCGCATGTTCCTGGACGAGGCGCGCATCGCGGCGCGCATCTCGCACCCGAACGTGGCGCAGGTGTTCGACCTGGGCAAGCACAAGGACACCTACTGGATCGCCATGGAGTACCTGCATGGCGAGCCACTGCGCGAGGTGGTGCGGGCCGTGGAAGAGGGCGGCGCGCCGCTGATGACGCCGCAGCTCGCTACCAAGATCATAGCCGATTCCGCCGAGGGCCTGCACGCCGCCCACGAGCTCCGTGACAAGAACGGCAAGCTGCTGAACCTCGTGCATCGCGATGTGACGCCGCACAACCTGTTCTTGACCTACGACGGCGCGGTCAAGGTCGTGGACTTCGGTATCGCGAAGGTCACCGGGCGGCTCTCGAACACGCGTGCGGGGACGCTCAAGGGCAAGCTCGCCTACATGAGCCCCGAGCAGGTCCGCGGCGCCCAGGTGGATCGCCGCACGGACATCTTCGCGCTGGGCGTCGTGCTCTGGGAGCTGACCACCGGACGCCGTCTGTTCCGGATGGAAAGCGATCTCGAGACGTTGGAACGCGTCCAGGCTTGCGTGGTGCCGCCGCCGTCGACCGTGGTCGAGAACTACCCGGTCGAGCTCGAAGCGATCGTGATGCGTGCGCTCGCCAAGGATCTGAACCGGCGCTTCGCGACCGCACGCGAGCTGTCGCGCGCGCTGCAGCAGTACCTCATGAAGAGCGGCTCGTTCATGGGGTCCGACGAGATCGGAAGCTACGTCAAGCACGTGCTGTCGGAACGCTTCGAGAAGCGCGAGGCGCACCTGCAATGGGCGGCCGAGGTCACGCAGACCATCTCGCTCGAGCAGCTCGACGGCGGTCCGCGCGAGCTCGAGGAGGTGAGCATCCTCACCTACGCGCTCGGACGTGCAGGAGGTGCCGAAGCGCACCGGGCCGCGCCCCGCCGTCGCTGGGGTATCGGCTCCGCGGCCCGCTGCAGGTCGGCCGAGGAGCGCGACGCCGCCGCCGCCGTCGCAGTCGCGGAACGCGCAGCCCCACGGAGCACCGCCGCGTCCCGCCGCCGGCAACGCGCCGCCCCGACCGGCCGCCGGCCAGGGGCTGCCCAGCTACGATCTCAGATTCGGCCAGCGGGACGGACTCCGGCCTGCTCGAGCCGATCGAAGAGGATGACGAACTGGCCCGGACTACGGTTGCGAGTCCGGTGGTCAAGAGTCGTGGTTCCTCGCGGCGCCAGCCGACCGCGCTGGGGTTGGGGCCGCAAGCCGAGAAGTCGGGGGCGGGATCGCCGCTTCCGAGCTATGAGATCACTTCGAGCGAATCCGGCGCTCCAGCTGCCATGCACGACTACGGTGAAGAAGACGACGACGCGGTCACCCGCGTCATGGCAAGTCCAATGGATGAGCCCGACGCCGGGGCCATCAGCGCGGTGCATGCCCCTGCGAAGAGCGTGCAACCCGCGCCCCAACCTCGTGAGAACATCGTGGTCTCACCCTCGGCGATGTCGCACGACATGCCCCAGTACTCGCCGGCGCCTCCGCACGTCGGCATGCAACAGGGGATGCAGCCCGGCATGCAGATGCAGCCCGGGATGTATCCGATGCAGTCCGGCATGCAGTCCATGCCGCCCAGCATGGGCTACGGGCCGCAGCAGTCGCCCCAGCAGCCGCAGCAACAGTCGTCCCGCGGCGTCCTGATCGCGCTGATCGCGGCAGCCACGACTCTCATCGCGCTGGCGCTGATGGCTCTGGTGGTCCTCAAGGTCACCGAGGCGCCGGCTCCTGCCGCTGGCGGCACCGCGCCGAATCCCACCGCGCAGAATGCAGCCCAGCCCGCAAATCCGACTGCCCCGGTGCCGGCTCCGACTACCGGGCCCTCCACTGCCGCTGCCCAGCCCAAGCCCACGGTCGCGAAGCAGCCGGAGCCGCAACCCGAGAAGGCCATCGACCCGTCCTCGCTGCCGACCGAACCGAAGAAGACGACCACCAGTCACAGCTACGCGGCGCACCCCGCGCCCACCCACAAGTCGACGACCTCGTCCGGTGGCTCGGGCGCGCCCGGCTATCTGACGGTGGTGTGCGACCCCGCCTGCGACTCCGTGGTCGCCGCAGGGCACAGCCTCGGGCCATCTCCGGTCGTCCGGGCATCGCTCAAGCCCGGCACCCATGCCGTGCTTCTCCGGCGTTCCGGCTCTCCCAGCCAGTCGATCAGTGTGACGATCGTCTCTGGCCAGACGACGGCCCGCCGAGTCAAGATGGGCTCATGAGAAGAACGGGGGCCGTTGTCGCCCTGCTTGTTGCCGGAGCAGCTCTGCCTGTTTCGTGCGCTAAGAAGCCTGCCGTCTCGCTTGTCCTGCTCGACCCCTGCGCCCCGGACAATTCGTTCAAGGAGGCCGCCAACTACACCGAGATCACGGTGTTCAAGAAGGGGTGCCCTTCCGACGCCGATCTGGCTGCGGGCCTCACGCTGGGGAACACGGACTACCCGCCGGCATTCGACGGGGTCGCCCCCAAGGGAGAGGCGTTGCCTGGCGTCGGGGATCTCGACAAGGGCAAGTACGGTTTTGCGGCGATCCTGCGGGATGCCAACTGTGGGGTGATCGGCTTTGGGTGCACCGAAGCCGATCTCAAGAGTATCCGCGAGGTGCGCATCGCCGTCCGCGCCTGGACGCAGCCCGACCAGAACAAGCTCTGCGAGCCGCTCAAGGGAAACGGCTGCGCGGCGGGGCGAATCTGCGACAACGGCAGCTGCATCGCGCCGACCGACGGGGGCAGCGAAGGTTCCGGTCAGGGCTGTGATCTGACAGTGAAGGCGGCCGGCGAGCTGCCGCCCCTGTCCGCCACCGACGGCGGCAGCGTGCAGCTTTCCGGCCCCGTCGTCGCGGCGAGCTCGGCGGGCTTCGTGATTGGCTACAGGACGCAGATCAACGGCCAGCTCTATGCGAACTCCGCGCTCTTGACCACGAGCGGCACCATCAACCGGGGAACGCCGTTGCCGCTCGCCGCGTGCCCGGGCAAGTCCCCGGCCGACGGTGTCGGGCTCGCCTTCTCGGGCGCCAACGGCCTGATGGCTCTGGCTCTGCCGGACTGCGACACGAAGGGCGCTGGCGCCTACTTCATGTCCGTGGATCCGAATGGAAAGCTCGGCGCACTGAAGCTCGCCCGTTCGGCGGGGCAGTTCCTCGATCTGACCTTGGCGCGCACGCATTCGCTCAGCGGTACCGGGACGCCCGACCTGTACGATTTCATGTATCGCGCGACCTTCCCGCCCGTGGGCAGCCCGCCGCAGATGCAGCTGGCGCCTCTGCAGGGGAACAGCTTCGCGGGCAGCATCTCCTCGAAGTTCGGCGCCGAGGCGGCGCTCTTCGGCTTGGTGGCCAGCACCCCGCAGATCCAGGCTCTGCTCGGCCAGGTGCCCTCGAAGGCTTCCGTGGAGCTCGATCTGCAGCCGCCCGGTGCCGGGTCGGGCGATGCCGGCAGCGCCAAGCACGTGTTCCTCCTGCCCCTGTCGGACTGGGGCGCGATCACGGCGTGGGGTGATCGCGCCGCGGCGATCGTACCGGGGGCTGGCAGCGGGTTGACGCTCCAGGCAGCGACGGTCACCGGTGCCGACCTCGGACAGGTCTCGCTCCAGGGCGACCAGTACTCCAGCGGCGACATCGTGAACGTTGGAGACCACCTCATCGTGGTGGGCTCCCAGGCGCAGCAACTCACGGTTTTCCGCATCGACGGGGCACTTGGTGGGGCGTCTGCGCCGCCCGATGCCGGGTCGCCGCCGCAGGATGCTTCGACTTCCTCCGAGGCGGGGCCGTCCGAGGCAGGGGCGTCCGACGCAGGGCCGCCGCCGCAGCCGGACGCGGGCTCGGGAGCGCTCGCGATGGCGTCCAAAGCGACGATCAACCTCAACCAGCTGTCGCTGCCCGATGGCGGCGCTTCATTCGATGGGCACCAGGTCTCGATCGCGGCAACGGGTGGCGAGGTGGCCATCGTCTGGCGCTCCAAGCTGAACCCCCCGCCGGGCGCGCCTGGGGGCTGGGTGCTGCTCAAGTGCAGTCAGTGAGAACGCGCTCCGCATGAACCGGCCCTGCGGATGCCGCGTTCCCATCCACCCACATTGTTGAAGTTGGCGGAGCGCACGCTGCGCGAGGAGTGCGGGCTCCAGCGCGGCGACCGGATCCTGGTGGCGGTTTCGGGTGGCCCGGACTCCATGGCGCTCCTGCACGTCCTCTCCCGTCTGGCTCCGCGCCTAGGGATCGAGCTGGTCGCCCACGGAGTCGATCACGGGCTGCGCCCCGAGGCCGGAGCCGAGCTCGACCTGGCGGAGCGATGGGCCCGGGCCGCGAACCTCCGCTTTGATCGGACGCGCGTGCGGGTCGAAGCCGGCGGAAACCTGCAGGCCCGGGCGCGCCGGGCCCGCTTCGACGCGCTGGAGCGCGCGGCGAGAGCCGCCGGGGGCGCGCTGATCGCCACGGCGCACCACGCCGATGACCGGGCCGAGACGGTGATGATGCGCCTGCTGCGAGGCAGCGGCCCCCGCGGGCTCGCGGTGCTGCCTCCGCGCAGCGGCTCGCTGATCCGCCCGATCATCCGGGCGCGGAGGGCCGACATCCTCGCGCATCTGGCCCGCCATCGGATCGAGCACGCCCTCGATCCCTCGAACCAGGATCGGCGCTATCTCCGCGTGCGCGTCCGGCTGGAACTGATGCCGATGCTCGAAGCGCTCTCGCCGCGCATCGTGTGGCACCTCACCGCGCTGGCGGACCAGATCGGCGACGAGGGGCCGCCGCTCGTCCTGGACGAGGCCGGCGAGCCGCTCCCGATGAGCCGGGCCCACGTCGACCAGCTGCGCCGCGCGCAGCGGCTGGGCCTGGTCGGGGCGCGCGTCCGGCTCCCGGGGGGCAGGGAGCTCCGGATCGATCCGCGGACGCGGGAACCGGTGCTCGGCGGGCCCCGGCGCTCCGGCCGCGGCCCCCGGAAAGACGGGAGAACGGGGGGGGATGGCGAAAGCCCCGGAGGTGGTTAAGCCTTGGAAGCACGCCGGGATCCGCACCGTGCCTCCTACGGATTGACGGACCCTGGTTCCGGTGGCATGATTCGATACTGCGTCTCGCGGCCGGGCACTACCGGCCCGTCCGTTCCATTCCGAGGTTCATAAGTGAAGCAGCCCCACAAGACCCTGCTCCTCTGGGTCGTCCTGATCGTCGCGTTCCTGGCCATCTGGCAGTTCCTCAGCCCCGACGGCCCGCAACGGCAGCCGATGCCGTTCAGCGAGTTCATGGCGCTCGTGAATGCGCCGAACGATCAACGTCACGTCGAGTCGGTGAACGTGAAGGACCGGGAGTACACGTTCCAGGTCAAGAACCCGGCGTCGAAGGGGCCGCCCGAACGCGGTGTCACCATCGGACCCGACAAGGACGACGCGATCGTTCCCGTGCTGCTCAAGCACGACGTGAAGGTCACGTACCAGAAGGACGACGGGAACCCGATCCTCACCTCGGCGCTGACGATCCTGCTGCCGATGCTGTTCCTGCTCGTCATGTTCTACCTGTTCATGCGGCAGCTGCAGGCGGGTGGTGGCAAGGCGATGAGCTTCGGAAAGAGCCGCGCGCGGCTGCTCAACGAATCGCAGAACAAGGTGACGTTCGCCGACGTCGCGGGCATCGACGAAGCGAAGGACGAAGTCGAGGAGATCATCGCGTTCCTCAAGGACCCGAAGAAGTTCCAGCGTCTCGGTGGGCGAATACCCAAGGGCGTGCTCATGATGGGCCCGCCGGGTACCGGCAAGACGCTGCTGGCGCGCGCCATCGCCGGCGAAGCGGGCGTGCCGTTCTTCAGCATCTCGGGCTCCGACTTCGTGGAGATGTTCGTGGGCGTCGGCGCGAGCCGCGTGCGTGACCTGTTCGAGCAGGGCAAGAAGCACGCGCCCTGCATCATCTTCATCGACGAGATCGATGCGGTCGGCCGACATCGCGGTGCGGGCCTCGGCGGCGGTCACGACGAGCGCGAGCAGACGCTCAACCAACTGCTGGTCGAGATGGACGGCTTCGAGTCCAACGAGGGCGTCATCATCATCGCCGCGACCAACCGCCCCGACGTGCTCGATCCGGCGATCCTGCGGCCCGGTCGCTTCGACCGGCGCATTACCGTGCCACGCCCCGACATCCGCGGGCGCGAGGGCATCCTCGGTGTCCACACCAAGAAGGTTCCGCTCGCGACCGACGTGGACCTGCGCACGCTCGCGGCCGGCACGCCGGGCTTCGTCGGCGCCGATCTGGAAAACCTCGTCAACGAGGCGGCCCTGCTGGCGGCGCGCCAGGACAAGGACGCGGTGTGCATGGTCGACTTCGAGCTGGCCAAGGACAAGGTGCTCATGGGAAGCGAGCGCCGCTCCATGGTCATGAGCGAAGACGAGCGCCGCACCGCCGCGTGGCATGAAGCGGGGCACACGCTGGTCGGCAAGCTCGTCGAGGGCAACGACTCGGTCCACAAGGTCTCGATCATCCCGCGCGGTGCGGCACTCGGGGTCACGCAGTTCCTGCCCGTCGAGGATCGCCACCTGATGACCAGGAAGCAGACGCTGGCGCGAATCGCGATGGCGCTGGGCGGTCGTGTCGCCGAGCAGGAGGTCTTCGACGAGATAACGACGGGCGCGCAGGACGACATCAAGCGCGCCACGCGTTTCGCGCGCGCAATGGTCTGCGAGCTCGGCATGAGCGACAAGCTCGGCCCGGTCGCCTACGGCGAAAACGAGGAGAGCGTGTTCCTGGGGCGCGAAATGGCGTCGCGTCGCGAGGACTACTCCGAGGACACAGCCCGCCTGATCGACCAGGAGATCCGCGCCATCGTCGAAGGTCAGTACAAGCTCGTCGAGCAGGTCATCTCCGGCAACCGCGACAAGCTTGATCGTCTTGCCGAGGCGCTGCTCGAGCGCGAGACGCTGGACGCCGAGGAGATCGGGGCGGCGCTCGACGGTCGCGAGCTGCCCGCGCGCACGCGCGTGGTGATCCCGACCTGGAGCGAGAAGCAGAAGGCGCAGAAAGAAAAGAAGCGCCCCGCCAGCATCTTCGGCGCCCCCAAGCCCGCCCCCAGCGCGTAGTCTGCGTGACAGAGGGGGCTGCCCCGCGCGGTGAGCGGTGCGGGGCGGCGGCGCCGTGCTCGCTTGGCTGCGCGCGGCGCCGGGCCCACCAAGGCCGGTCGCTACGCGCCCGGCCGGGGGCCCCAAGGCGAGGGCGTGGGCGTGGCTCGCGTCGGCTTCGCCTCGCGCGCGTGAGTGCGAGGGCGGCCGCTCGTGGCTTCTTGAGCGTGCCGCCGTGCTCGGAGCTGTCCAGGCCGGGGCCGTCCGTCGCTTGAGCTGGTTCGTTCGCTTCGGCCGCTCTTGCGGCAGTTGGAGCGGCACGATCCAGATCTGGCGCGGCAGTGTCGGCGGGCGCTCACGAGCGCGCCGCTCAATACGGCGGAGGGGTCGTACAGTCGGGGAAAGAACCGCGCAGTGCGCTACCACACGGCGCTCGGGTCGCTGCGCGAGGTGCAGGCGTGTTTCGAGGTTGCGGAAGCGCTCGGGTCTGAGCAGCCACGGGCCGGTGGGCCTCGACCCCGGAAACCTTCCCGCCTTCCCGCCTTCCACATCCCGAAAGGCAACGGGCAGACCCGGCCGCTGGGCATCCCAACCTTCGAGGACAAGGTGCTCCAGCGGGCGGTAGCCATGCTTCTAGAAACCGTGTACGAGCAGGACTTTCTGGACCGTATGGGTTTCGACCAGGGCGGAGTGCCCACCAAGCCCTGGGCAAGCTACGCGACACTCTGATGGAAATGCGCGACGGATGGGTGCTGGAAGTCGATATACGTACGTATTTCGACTCCATCGACCGCAAACAGCTGTGCGAGGTGCTTCGTCAACGGATAGGGGACGGTGTCGTGCTGCGTCTCATTGGCAAGTGGCTCAACGCGGGCGTGATGGAGCGCGGGGAGATCAGATACCCCGAAGCTGGCACGCCGCAGGGTGGGGTTATCTCGCCGATGTTGGCGAACATCTTCCTGCATACGGTGCTGGACGTGTGGTTTGAAAGCCAGGTGAAGCCAGTGCTGCGTGGACGCGCAGTGCTGGTGCGCTTTGCTGACGACTTCGTCATAGCATTCGAGCGGGAGGATGATGCACGACGTGTGCATGAAGTGCTGCCGAAGCGATTCGCGAAGCACAGGCTGGAACTACACCCAGACAAGACGCGCCTCCTGCCTTTCAAGCGGCCGCTGCTCTCGAAAGAGGACGACGGTACGTCAAAGGAGGTGGGCTCAGACACGTTCGACCTGCTTGGCTTCACGCTCTACTGGGCGCGGTCCAAGCGAGGCCACTGGGTCATCCAGCTCAAGACGTTGCGGAGTCGCTTCACTCGCACATTGCACAGGCTGAACGAGTGGTGCCGCCGGAACCGACACTTGCCGGTGCGCATCCAGTGGGTCCGGATTTGCCGTTCCCTGAAGGGGCACTTTGCCTACTTCGGGGTGATGGGAAACGAGGGCCGACTGGTTGCGCTGCGTCACGAGGTGTATCGCCTCTGGCGCGGCTGGCTGCACCGTCGCTCGCAACGCGCCCGCGTAACGTGGGAGAAAATGCGCCGGCTTGCGGAGCACTACCCGCTCCCTCGTCTGCCCGAACCTCGCGACCTACGCGCCCTGGCGAAACCGTGATCCGAAGAGCCGGATGCGCAAATCGCGCCCGTCCGGATCTGTGGGGGGCCCGGGCGGCAACGCCCGGGCCTACCCGACTTGATCCCCGCGTCCAGGGGCTGCGTCGCGCTACTCGGGGTCGCAGGGCCCTTGGCAGGTGTTCTCGATCAGGCCGCCGGGCTTGAAGAAGCGGTTGATCTGCTCCTCGCCCGCCGGCTGGATGCGGACGCCTTCGTGGACGGGGTTCGACATGGCGCTGCTCTCGGCCTTGATGCCAGGCAGCGGGTCGACGCCGAAATCGAACTCGACGATGGCCGAGCCGTCGACGGGCGCCTTCGCGTCGGGCACGCCGACGATGGGCTCGGGCGCGGGCACCAGGTGTTCCAGTCCGAGCTCGCGCGCGTACAGGTGCGACGCGATGTTCGGAACTGCCGCGTCGCCGACGCCGACCTGAAGGAGCACCCGGCGCTCCGCCGGCGAGTCGGGCAGCGGATGTTCCAGCACGTCGGGCGCCCAGGTGACCGGATCGATGCGATCGAAGGTGGTCTGCGACAGAAGAGCCAGCTTCTGCTGGGACAGCGGGTCGCTGATCACCGTGCTGATGACGAACAGGAAGGCATTGAAGGGCTGCGCCCGGAACATCATCAGTGACAGATCCGCCCCGCCGACGCCCAGCGTGCCGCGCTCCGCATTCGGAGCCAGGGCCAGGTACGTGCCGCCCAGGATGCCGCCGAGGCTGATGCCGTAGAAGTACAGATGCGCCGGGTCGTAGGCGGGCGCGCCGTTGACGGCGAGCTGGGGCAGCGAAGCGAGCGGCCCCTTGGCGGCGTAGGAAAGGGCGATGAAGTTCGCCATGCCCTGGTGCACCCGGTCGGTGAAGGCGGCCGTGTTGCCCGGGTGCTGCTGTATCGTATCGATCACGACGCCCCTGTCGGGCTTGCTCATCCCCCACCAGTCTGCCGCCACCACGACGAACTTGTATTGGTTCGCGAACTTGTAGACGAAGTGATTTTCCGCCTCGTGGCGATCGCCGAAGAATCCGTGCCCGAACTGCAGCAGGCGCGCCGGAGGGTCGCCGGGCGCGGCATTCGCGACGCTCTCGGGGATGATCACCGTGAACGGCACGTCCGCCTCGCCCTTGGCAGTCACCTTGCCGTTCTTGTCGTAGTTCAGCTGCGCTCCCGGGTCGGGCGAGTCGACGTACAGCGGCACCTTCATGCTGGCCTCGATCACCCGGTATGTGTCCGCGTTGACGTTGTTCTTGACGCTCTTGACGGTGATGGCTGGCGGCGCCTGCTTCATGCGCGTGACGAGGTCGCTTCGCACGGCCAGCATGTCGCGGGTGACGCTCTCGTTGGACTCGGTGGTGAAGTCCCAGGCGAGCTGCAGCTTGTTGCGATCCACGCCGGCCTTTTCCAGCACCGGGAAGATGTCCTTTTCGTAGTGGTCGGCGATGGGCGCGAGCACCTTGTTGTCCTCGGCGACGCCGTCGCGGATGCGGCGGAAGCCTTCGGGCGGCTTGACGGCCCTGCCGCTCTTGTCGACGAGCCGGGAGATCGCGACGATGTAGCGGGTCTGATCCTTCAGCCGGACCAGCGGGCGGATCAGCATCGCGCGTTCCGCGTCGTCGCTTGCACGCGGGTCGAGCTCGGCCATGTGGAGCACGCGCTCGCCGGTGTCCGCTTCGATGAGGGCCGTGGGGCTGTCCGCCGTCAGCGACTTCGACAGGTCGCCGGTCCAGGTGACGAGATTCGAGTCGTCCACGCCGCCGGGAAACAGCGCCATGATCTGCGTCCCGTGCGAAAAACCATCGGCGGGATGCTGTGCCAGGAGGTCGACCGGGTCTCCCTTGTCGGTGCGGAACAGCGCGGGGTCATCGATCTCGACGCGGTGCCCGCTCGGCATCGACGGATCGTCGACCAGGAAGAAGTCGGACGGGAACGGCAGCAGGCAGTCCCAGCTCGCGTCGAGCGGATTGCAGCCCGGCGGAGTCTCGAGCTTCGGCGAGCTCGCGTCCGGAGACGAGCCGCAGCCGAGCGGCAGCGCGAAGAGCAGGACGGTCAGGAGCAGGCGGCGGACCGGCCACGGCCGGCGCGAAGGGGCGCGTTCCATCACGCGCCCATCTTCGGCCCTCGTGCCGTTCGCGCGCAAGCGCGGGCGGACGCCGTTCAGCCGATCGGCTCGTCGGCGCGCGCCAGCTCGCGGGCGCGCTGGAGTAGCGCCTCGCGCTCGTTCCGTGCGGGGTCGTCGGTCACTTCTTCCAGCAGGCTCTGCAGAATCCGACCCAGCAGGGGCCCGGGCTCGAGCCCGAGCTCGCCGATCAGCTCACGACCGCCAATGGCCAGGTCGCGGACCGTGAGCGCGGCGCCCGCGGCGAGCGCTTGCTCGACGCGCTCGGCGAGCTCGGCGGAGCGCGCCAGGTCCGCTTCCGGGTCGCGTCCCTTGGCCAGGATGTCGGCGTGATTGAGCGCCATCAGATCCTCGATCAGGTCCGGCCCGACGCGCCGGATCCAGCGCCGCACGGCCGCATCCGTCCAGGAAGGCTCGTAGCAGACGAGATGATGCCGAACGAGCGCCACGATGCGCTGCCGTTCCTCCGTCGAGAAACGCAATCTCGACAGGAGCGGGTCGCTCATTTCGGCTCCGATGCTTTCGTGGTCGTAGAAGGTGTAGTCGGCGCTGTCCTCGTTCCACTGCCTCGAGCGCGGCTTGCCTACGTCGTGCAAGAGGCCGGCGATGCGTAGCACCGGCGACGGCGGGCACCCGTCCATGCAGCGCATGGCGTGCGTCCAGACATCGTAGGCGTGATGGCGGTTCTGCTCGCAATCGACCGATTCCAGCAGCTCCGGGGCGGTGATGGTGAGCATGCCGTGCTGCCGCATGACATCGAAGGCGCGGCTCGGCGCACGGGCCTTCATGCTCTTGACCCATTCCTCGCGGATGCGTTCCGGGCTCACCTTGCGGTAGCTGTCGAGCGACGGTTCGATGGCCTGGGCCGTCGCGGGATCGATCGCGACCTCGAGCGTGGCGTGGAAGCGCGCCGCGCGGAGCACGCGCAGGCCGTCCTCGGCGAAACGCGCCGCGGCGTCGCCCACCGCGCGCAGCAGGTGTCGGACCAGGTCGCCCGCGCCGTCGAAGGGATCGATCAGGCGATCCTCGAGCGGATCGTAGGCGATGGCGTTGATGGTGAAATCGCGGCGCGCCAGATCGGCGACGATGTCGTCGACGAAATAGACTGAATCCGGGCGCCGGCCGTCCGAGTAGGTCGTCTCGCCGCGAAGCGTCGTCACCTCGTAGCCGTTGTCGCCGATCAGCACGGTGACCGTGCCGTGCTTGATGCCCGTCGGCACCACGCGCCGGAACAGATTCATGACCTGTTCCGGGTGGGCGTCCGTGGCGATGTCCCAGTCGTTGCGGGTCGACAGCACGTCCTGTCCGCTGGCCCTGGAGCGGATGTCCGCCAACAGCTCGTCGCGCACGCAGCCGCCCACGATCCACGAGCGGAAGCCCGAGTCGCGCAGACGCCGGCACAGGCCGCGGACATCGTCCGGCAGCATGGCGGCGAGCGTCGTGGTGTCGAGCTCCGTCACGGGCCGAGGTCGGCAGTCGGCGGGATCAGTTGCCCCAGGGGTTGACGATCTCGCCGCCGCCGATGGTCGGGGTCTTCTTGTGGTGGGTGGGGGCGGGTGCTGCCGTGTGCGTCGGTCGGGGAGCGGGGTGCGACAGGTGCACGCTCGGGATGCGTTTCAGCTTCACGGACGCCTTCGCTTTCGAACCGTCGAGCGTGATGGTGGTGGCATCGTATCCCTTGCGGCGCACGTCGAGGCTCACGCTCTCGCCCTCGGGGATCTTGACCAGCACCGGGCTCGTTCCGAGATCCGTGTCGCCGTTGAACACATGGGCGTCGAGCGGGTCCACCGCCAGGGCCACCTGCTTCTCGGCGGGCGCCGCCGGGGTGGCGGACGCGACCGGGTCCGGCACAGTGCTGTGCTGGTCCGCTTTGGGTGTCGCTTCCGGCTTGGCCGCGACGGCCGAGGGCTCCGATGCGGTGCTCTCCGCGCTGCTCGCGAAGATGCCCACCACGATAGCCACGGCGGCCACCACGCCCGCGATCCCGGCATACAGCGGCCACCGCCCGCGGCTGCGCATGTCGGCCGGGGTCGCTGGGACCGGCGCGGGCATGGCCGCACCCTTCTTGAAGTAGTCGGCCGGGACGTTGAAGCCGCCCGAACGCGCCATCATCTCCGGGACGGCATCGGGCACCAGCCCGTCGCGCATCTTGTCGAGCTCCTCGATCACCTCGTCCATCGACTGGTAGCGCTGCTCCGGGCGCTTCGAGAGGCACTTCAGCACGATGGCCTCGAGCCCCGGCGGCACGTCCTGCGGCTGCGGCACGAGCGCGCGGATCGGAACCGGCGCCTTGTACATGTGCTGCGTCAGGATGCCCATGAAGTTGTCGGCATCGAACGGAACGCGACCGCTGGACAGCTCGTAGAGGATGACGCCGAAGGAGTAGATGTCGCCGCGGTGATCGATGGGCGCGCCCGCCGCCTGTTCGGGCGACATGTAGTGCGGCGTGCCGAACACGGCGCCGGCGCGCGTGAGCTTGCCCTCGCCGGTGGACACCTTGGCGATGCCGAAGTCGAGGACCTTCACGAAGTCCTTCTCGCCGCCGCGCGTGATCAGGTAGATGTTGTCCGGCTTGAGATCGCGGTGGACGATGTCTGCCTGGTGCGCCGCGGAGAGGCCCTCGGCCAGCTGCCGGGCGATGTGAAGCATGCGCTGGATCGGGATCGGCTTGTCGTCGTCGATGACGTCCGTGAGCGGGATGCCCTCGAGGTATTCCATCACGAAGTACGTCGATCCGTCGGGCAGCTGTCCGAAGTCGCTGATGTCGATGATGTGCTGGTTGCCGATCGCGGAGGCTGCTCGCGCTTCGTTCAGGAAGCGCTCGGTGACCTCGTTGTCGCGCGCCATGTCGGCGCGCAGCACCTTCATCGCCACCTTCTTGTCGATGATCTTGTGGCGGCAGCGGTAGACGACGCCCATGCCGCCTTCGCCGAGCACCGCTTCCACCTTGTACCGCCCGTCGATGGTGCACCCGATGTACGGGTCCTTCGACGGCGGCGGCGGGCGCATGCTCTCGGGGTCGGCTTCGGCCTCGATGTAGTCCGACACCTGCCCGTCCGGAATGGACATGCCGCCGGGCGAGACGGTGACGATCTTGAGCCCGCTGGAGCGCTTCAGCTTCTGCATGGAGTCTGGCTCCGGGGCGGCTTCCGTCGGGGACGACCCCTTGTGCTGGTGCTGCTCGCTCATGGGGGAACCTGACAAATCTAGGCCGAACGGGGGGAGCGCTCCAGTTTTTCCGGGGCGGCGGCGGCCAGCACAGGCAAGGCTTGATACTGCGCATGGGTTCAATGCCAGGCGTGGGGTCGGAGGGTGCCCGTCACAGTGCAAATGGCAGGCCGCCCCAGTTGCCCGGAAAAGTGCGGCATATCCCCAGGGCACCCTGGACACGCGTGGACGCCAGTCCGCAATCGTTGCATAGCGTCCCGACACGAGGCCGGCGGCCGCTTGCGGCTGTCGCGCCGGTACTCCGGTCTGCTACACCCGCCCTGCCCCCATGGGATTCTCCCTCGAGCTCGCTCTCCGCTACATGCGGTCGCGCAAGCGGGCCTTCGTGTCCGTCGGGACGATGTTCGCCATCATCGGCGTGTCGCTGGGGGTGGCGGCGCTCGCGACGGTGATGAGCGTGACGGGCGGGTTCCGCGAGGAGTTCCGCAACAAGGTGCTGGGGGTGAACGCCCACGTCCTGGTTCTGAAATACTCCAGCGATTTCCGCGGAATACCGGAAAATCATGAAGGAGATGAAAAAGGTGCCGGGCGTGATCGGCGTCGCGCCGTTCGTGATCAATCCGATGATGGTCACACACGGTGAGCACACGGCGACCGGTGTGCTGCTCAAGGGCATCGACCCGAAGCTGATGCCGAGCGTGCTCGATCTCCCGAAGCACATGGTCGAGGGCAGCTTGAAGGGACTTCGCCTGTCTGGTGCGAAGCCGCCAGGCCGCCGGCGCAGCGGAGTGCTCGACGACGACTTCGGCACCGGCTCCGACCTGCCCCCGCTGCCGCCGATCGGGAGCGCCGGCAAGCCGTCTCCGCTGATGCAGGCGATCCGGAAATCCGCCGGCGTGGAGCTGGATGCAGGGGCGGCGGCGTCGGATGCCGCTCCGGAAGTGCCGGACGCGGGCCTGGCGGCGCCCGACGAGCCTGACGCGACCGACGCGGGCGACGAGGCGGGCGCCGACGAGCTTCCGCCCGACGCGCCCCTCGGCGATGTCGTTCCCGATGGCGGCTATGCCAGCAAGCTGCCGGAAGACGATGCGCTGCCTCCGGACGTGAACCCGGACCCCTGCCAGAATCCGGTGGCGATCAAGCACCTGCCGGGCATCGTCATCGGCATCACGCTGGCGAAGAACCTCGAGGTCAAGATCGGGGACTGCGTGCAGGTGACCTCCCCGACCATCGGCTTCACGTATTCGCACGGGGCGATCCGCGCGCCTGTCGCCAAGGAATTCCGGGTTGTCGGCATCTTCGACGCCGGTTTCGACCAGTACGACTCGAAGCTCGTCTACACCGACCTGTACCAGGCGCAGGCGTTCTACGACTCGGGCGACAGCGTCACCGGGGTCGAGATGAAGGTGAACGATATCGACAACGCGCCTGCCATCGCGCGCGACATCGACCACCGGCTCTCCAACGGCATCTACCACACGATGACCTGGGAGGAGCTGAATCACGGGCTCTTCACGGCGCTCAGAATCCAGCAGATCCTGATGAGCCTGGTACTGGCGCTCATCATCATCGTGGCTGCGTTCACCGTGATCGCGACGCTGATCATGGTGGTGCTCGACAAGAAGAAGGAAATCGCCGTGCTCAAGGCGATGGGCGCGACCGACGGAGCGCTGCTCCGCGCCTTCCTCTACCAGGGCGCCATCATCGGGATCATCGGGACCGCCGTGGGTCTCGCGCTCGGTTTTTCCGTCTGCAAGGGCATCCTGGTCTACGGCTTCCCGCTCGACCCGAAGGTGTATTTCATCTCGCACCTGCCGGTGCAGGTGAAACCGCTGGAGTTCGTGCTGGTGGGGGCGTTCGCGATCATCGTGTGCCTGATCGCCACCGTATGGCCCGCGATGTACGCCTCGCGGCTCCGCCCGGCCGAAGCTTTCCGCGAGCAGCAGTAGAATTTTCCAGTGCTGGCTGCGGCTCCGGCCAATCGGTTGACAGGGCCCGGCTTGCCGTCCGGTGACCGGAACATGTCCATTGCCCGTTAGGAGGTTAACGGCTAGGGTCCGCGCCTCTTGGAGGTCGGCGCAGGCGCGCTGTTTACGACCTGGGATCCTGCGACGCAGCAGATGGCCCAGGACTTGCTTTGCGCTCGACCGCTGGGATTTCTCTCGCCGCCGAGCGGCTTGAAGTCAGCGCCTCGGGACAGCCCCGACGCCATCCAGGGAAGAGGAGAGCGGTAATGAACAGGTGGACTACTTGGCTCGTGCGCGGACTGGCACTTTCCGTGCTGGTACTTGCGGGTTGCGCCCAGGAGCGCGCGCCAATCAATCGCGTGCAGCCGAACGCGTTGGACAAGTCGTTCTTCGTTGGAGCGAAGCTCAACGACGACTCGGACAATCCGGAATTCTACGCGAGAGCGTTCGTGATCGACGGGTCCGCCCAGCAGAGCGACATCAGCGTGGGCCTCTACTCGGGTACCGACCGCATCAAGTGGGAGATCACCGAGGACGCGCTGATTGCTCGTAAATCCTATCAGATTGCCCAGGGACAGAACGACAAGGGCGTCCCCGGTGGCACGAAGGTGAACGGGACGATCGTCGCCAAGTACAAGATCCTCAGCCACTTCGACATCAAGCGGGCCTACAACCCGCAGACCGGCGAACAGCTGAACATCGTCGAGGAAAACACCACCGACCGTCCCTGGCAGGAGCGCAAGTACATGCGCGTGGACTGGTCCACGAACGAGGTCGTCGACCCGATGTGGACCGAGATGTTCTTCGGCAAGATCTTCGGCAGCGAGACGGTCGAGCCGCTGACCTACACGGTGAACGACCCGACCAGCGAAGACGCGCCGCACTTCGAGCAGAAGGACGGCTACTTCGACATCACCAACAAGTACTACATCTCGCCCGAGAAGACGGCGCTGTGGGGGATGCAGCTCCCGACCTGCGTGCTGATCGGTCTGTACACCGGCACCACCACCAACGACTGCAACGCGCAGGAAGCCACGGTCCGCCACAGCTTCTGGAAGGTCGACCCGAACCACGACTTCGAGCCGACCGAGAACACGAAGCGCAAGATGGACATCATCGCGAACTTCGGTGGCGCCGGTTCTAGCTTCGAGCCCGCGTTCCAGGGCGGGACCACGCAGTGCTGGGACCCGCAGTACGGCTACACGCAGGCGTGCTTCCACCAGTATCTGAACAAGCTCAACCTGTGGGAGCAGAGCCACCAGCGCATCGGCTCCTGCGAGGCTGACTCCGACTGCGTGGGCAAGGGCCTGCCCGACGGCTCGAAGTGCATGCCCAACCACACCTGCTCGGTGGCCTGCACCTCGGATGTCGACAAGAACGCCGACGGCACCGCCGACCAGTGCGCCAAGAGCCGCACCGGATACAAGGGCAGCGACGGCGCGCAGTGCGACACGACGATGCACGAGTGCACGATCCCGGTGCGGGACCGCCAGCTCGCGGCCCAGGGCTACTGGCTGAACAAGGAGACGCCCGCCGAGCTGCTCGACCAGCTCGACAAGACCGGCGCTCCCACCAGCGCGATGCTCGGCGCCGACGGCAAGCCGGCTGCCTCCGACGCGCCCTACAAGGTGCCGGAGTTCCGCGGCTCGATGGAAGATGTCATCAAGTCCTGGAACCAGCTGATCACCACGGCGATCGCCTACGGCCGCGAGGTCGAGTGCCGGCGCACCGGCGAGGACGGCACGGTCAAGGACCCCAAGAAGGCCCGCAGCGACTGTCACGCCAAGTACTTCGTGACCAACGGCGGCAACGACGTGACCCAGATGATCGCGTTCGGCGGCTGGGGCATCCCGACGCCGAAGGTCCTCGATCAGGACGATCCGGCGGCTCTGGTGGCCTGCCACGCTCCCGTGCGTGACTACGACTTCCAGAAGGTCTGCGGCCAGGTCACGGCAAAGACGTGCGACCCCTCCAGCACCGCCAAGCAGTGCGCTGCCGGCTTGGGCTGCAACCCCGAGGGTCACTGCGCCGACGTTGCGCGCAACGGCGACCAGCGCAAGAACATGATCTTCTACTGGCCGTGGGATTCGGCTGCACACTACGGCGGCGTCGCCGGTCTGGGTGGTGATCCCGAGACGGGCGAAGAGCACGGCGTGACCGCCACCATCATGGGGCGTTCGGCCACGCGCGCTGCGGCCATCTATCGCGACTACCTGCAGACCGCGATGGGCGACTTCAGCGTCGACGACGTTACGGCGGGCGTGCCGCAGCACGTCTACAACAAGATCATGGCGAACGGCTATTCGCCGGACAGCGCCATGGCCCGCAAGGCCCGCGGCGCCACGGTCGCCTACTCGAACCCCGGCGACGGCAGCAGTGCCGGCGCGACTCCTGCGAGCGCTCCGCAGACGAGCAACAGCCCGAGCATCCCCGCGGGTGGGGTGACGGGAACGTCGCAGTCGGCGCAGCAGCTTTCGCAGCGCGACAACCTCATCCGGCTCGCCCAGGACCGCGCGAACAGCACCCTGAACGTCACGCTGCAGAACACCGCGCAGCTGAAGTGGGACGCTCTCGCCAGCCAGCTCCGCGGCACGCCGATCGAGGCGGATCTCGTCGACCCGCACTGGGCCATGGCGACGATCGGGGCCGATCCCCGGCAGGCGCTCACCAGCGAGGAGCTGGCCGACGCTTCCCCGCTCCGCAACCTGGACCCGGGCAAGCTCGCCCTGTGGCGCGCCAAGATCGCTGGCGTCCTGGCGGATCGGGGTATCTGCTACACGAACGACGTGACGCGCATCGGCAGCGTCAACTTCCAGGGACTGGCCCGCTACTACGAGGACAAGTTCCACGACATGGGCCTGGACACCGACGTGAAGACGAAGGACTCGACGGGCCTCTGGCTGGCGGGTCCGCGTGACCCCGCTCTGGTCAAGAAGCGCGGCGACTTCATGTACAAGGACATGTTCCACGGCATGGCCACCGGCATCGCGATCCACGAGGTCGGTCACACGCTGGGCATGCGTCACAATTTCGCGTCCAGCTACGACTCGCCGAACTACATGCCGCAGTACTGGCAGCTCCGGACCGAAGAAGGCAAGGCCTCCAAGCTGTGCCAGGATTCGAGCGGCAATTGGGTATCGCGTGACCCGGCCAAGCCCGACACCTGCATGGGGCCGCGCTTCGCCGACCCGCAGTCGCTCGACGAGGAAGGCCTCGCGCCTCCCACCAACGGCCAGAGCAACGGTCGCCCGGGCGTGGGCTACTTCGGCAACTCGACGGTGATGGAGTACGAGCAGGACTACATGTCGCCCGGCATCGCGCCCTACGACTTCATGTACGTCAAGGCCGTGTACGCCAACATCCTCGAGACCTACGACATCGACAACGTCTCCAAGGGCGGCGTGGCCGAGAGCAACCAGGGCAACTTCGTGGCCAACCTCGCGGCGGACCGCGCCGAGTGGAGCCTGGAGAGCGACAACTTCGCCCACTACACGCACCTGGCCAACGACCTGCACGTCTTCCAGGAGAGCTACTGCCGTCCGGCGACGAAGGACGAGCTCAAGCAGGGCCAGTGGCGCATCGTCCACGGGAAGATCTGCACGCAGAGCCCGCGTGACCACTTCATGTGGAAGGACTTCTACGACGACGCCAACGACGGACCGGCCCCGCCGACCACGCTGGCCCAGTTCGGCTGGACGTTCACCGACTGGCGCACGAATCCGAAGATGCCGCACGCCGACGGTCACGACCACGAGCGGTGGAGCTACCGCTACGGCGAGACCTACGGCACCGGCTACCTGCACACGAACTATCTGGACAACGGTGCTGACCCCTACGAGGTCACCATCAACAACAGCCAGATGTACGACATGACGTACCCGCGTACGTACTTCCGCTCGCAGTACAAGAACTACATGTTCAACAACATCCCGTCGCGGACGGCTGAGCGGTACTTCGAGCGTGCGCGTGCATTCCACTGGATTCTCGAAGGCAGCGGCAACATGGGCGAGGACACCCAGATCTACCAGCGCGCCGACCGCGAGACCTTCTACTTCCTGGCTCGCGCCGCGATGTCTCCGGAACCGGGACCGATGGTTGCCGGCACGGCGCTCGACGGTTCGACCATGTACGACGTGAGCAGCGGCGGCGGCGGCCTGTCGGTGCAGCCCTCGTTCGACATCGGCCTGATCGACGGCCGCTACGTCGGCGAGGACTACAGCGACTCCGATGGCGGCCAGTGGGACTACCTCCACTGGATCAACCACGCGGGCTTCGGCCTCGAGCGCGGCCTCGCTATCCGCTCGCTGCTGGATGGTCGTCCCACGCTGTACACCATCTCGCGCGAGACCTTCCTCGACGGTCGTAACGTCATGAAGAACTTCCGGACCGACGACGCGCTCGGCCTGGATCGCTACATCGGCGGCATCCTGTCCGAGGACTGGGCGAACGTTGCGCCCTGGGTCAAGGACAACGTGGGAACGGCGCCCGACGGCCTGCCCTACAGGTCGCCCCAGATGCTCAACCTGCTCGACCAGAACGTGACCCGCCCGGCGGGTGCGCAGGTGGTGTTCCCGAACATCGGGTACAAGACCGAGGTGCAGACCGTGGTGTGGGGCATGCTCTACGCGGCCATGGACTCGAACCTCACGCTGATGCGGAAGATGGCCATCTACATCAAGGGCATCGACGAGGTCGACGCGATCCCGGCGAACGAGTTGGTCTCGTTCACGGATCCGGATACCGGGCTCACCTACCTGGCCCGGAAGTTCGGCTCCGACACCATCAATGGCAACACGGTGGATTCGGGTATCGCCTCCCGCATGCTGCAGCACGCGAACATGCTCTTGACGAGCCCGTACGCGGCGGCCGACGGTTCCGACCTGCGCAAGTACGTCGGTCTGCTCGACACCGCGCATGAGGCCGAGCGGCTGCTCGCGCCCTACAGCGGCTGGAGAGCGATCGGCGTGGCATTCAACTAGTCAGCCGATAGCCAAGCGAACGCCGGAGCGAGTTATCGCTCCGGCGTTTCGCTTTTGTGCGCGCCAGGCAGCGGGCGCGGGCACCGCGGCCCCACCAAAGTGACGCCGCGGGCGCGGAGGCGCTCTAGCGCCGCGACGGCGGCGGCATCTGGGCGCGCCTGAGCAGCCCGTGGATGCGCGCCGCCAGCTCGCGCGCGCGAAACGGCTTGCTCACGAAGTCGTCCGCACCCGCCTCGAAGGCTTCGACGATGTCTTGACTCGAAGCGTGCGCCGTCAGGAACAGTACCGGCAGGCGCGCCCACGAGCGCTGCTTCTTCAGGCGCCGGCAGAATTCGACGCCGGTCATGCCGGGGAGGTTCCAGTCGAGGACCAGCAGGTCGGCGGACTGGCCCCGGAGATGGTCGAAGGCCTCCTCCGCGCTGGACACGGCAGATACGCTGAAGCCGTCGCCGTGCAGCATGCGGCTCACCACCCGCTGCAGATCCGGATCGTCATCCACGACCAGCACCCGCGCATCCGCGGGCGGCTGCACATTCGGCATCGACAACGGCATGCTCGGTGGCGGAGGCGAGGGCGGTCCTTCGGCGTTGGCGAACTGCCACAGCTGCTCCCAGTCGCGAGGTTTGAACGCGAGCCGGAGACCGTCGCCGCGGTCCGCGATACAGGCCGCGATGTCGATGCAGTCGTCGCCCACGCTGACGGTGCAGAGCACCCACTCGCCGTCCCTGAATCCCTCGCCCCAGGGAAGCTCGAGATCCTGCTCGTCGCCGCCCGCCTCCATCAGCAGCGAGAGCGCTCTGTAACTCTCGAAGGGGTAGACGATGCCGCGCACGCCGCCGGGAGGGTAGCGCGCGGACCCGGCGCTTTCCAGGCCACCCGCCCCTGGACCCGCCAGCCAGCCGGAGACCGGCTAGCGCTCGATGCGCCAGAGCGAAAGGCCCAGATAGGCCAGCGCCAGCGCGCCCAGCGCGACCCCGGCCTGCCACTGCGGCAGCGCCAGCACCGGAGCTCGGCCCAGCAGGTTGCGGATGTGGCCTCGCGGCCACGGAGCCGCCACGACGGTTGTGGTCGAGCCGAGCACCCAGTCGAGACAGAGGGCCCAGAAACGTCCTCCGCCGCGCCGGCCGAAGCTGGAGCCCAGCGCGAACCAGCAGGTATAGGCAAAGCCCGCGGCGGCGCCGATCCAGGCGCTGGCCAGCAGATCCGGGGCCAGTCCCGCGTCGGAAAGGCCGCGCGCGACCGTGACGCCGAGCAACGCCAGCAGCGCGGCGGCGACCGCGCTCAGCGCAGCGCAGACTCCCAGCAGGCCGAGGGCGGCGATGCGTCGATTTGCGCCGTGGCGGGCGATCTCGTCCAGCGACTCTCCCAGGCGTCGGCTGTCGGCCGCGCGTTCCACGATCAGGTAGCCGAGGACGGGCACGGCGACGCCGAAGACCGCCCCGACCAGCGTGTGATCCGCGGCATCGAGTGCCGCGCTGTGACGCTCGAGCAGCGCCGCCGCCGCCACCAGGCCCGCCGCGAGCAACAGGGCAACCAGGCTGGCGCGACGCTGCAGACGGGACGTGGCGAGCAAGGCGCCGGTCGCGAGCGAGCTCACCGCGCGCCTCCTTCGGGGGGCTCGCCGTCGGCGGCTTCCGGCTCCGCAGGTGCGGGAGCCGGCGACCCGTAGAGCGGGGTGCCCGGCGCTCCCCGGCGGGGTTCCGCGCGGAAGGAGGCGCGGGCCTGCGCCTGGGCGCGGCGGTACGCCTGCTCGTACGCAGCTCGCTCCAGGCCCGCACTGGCTCCCCGGACCACGTCCAGTGTGGGCAGCGTGGCAGAGAGCGTGGAGATGTGGATCGACCGCGAGATGGCGACGCGTGCGATGGCCAGCGCGAGCTCGGCGGGATCCGCTCCGCGCACCCGGATCGCGCCCGGGCTCTGCTGCTGATCCCAGTCCACGCCGGTGACGGCCGCTTCCCCGGCTAGCTCGGCTGCAAGGCGGCGCGGGTCGTCGCTCCGGACAACGAAGTCCGGCACGCTGCCCGGGGCGAGCTCCACCGGCAAGGGCGCGGCCTGCCGGACGAGACGCCCGCGATCGAGCAGCAAGAGCGAGCTCGAGAGTGCCGTACCGTCCCCTGCGCTGGCGGTCGTGCACAACACGCACGCGCCTTCTTCGGCGAGGCGAGCGACCCGGTCCAGCACCAGCTGCCGCGGCACACCCGGCACGCAAAGCGGCTCGTGCAATGCCACCAGCACGGGCTTGTCGCGCGCCAGCGCCACGGCCAACGCCACGGCCCTGAGCTCTGCCGCGTCCAGCGAGGCCGGTGGCCGATCCGCCCAGCTTCCGAGTCCCGCGGCGCCCAGCACATCGGCCGGCGCGCACTTCCGCTCGCCGGCGATCGAAAGCGCGCGGGCGACCGACGCGCCCACCGTCGCCGCCGGAATCAACCGCTCCTCGGCGAGCAACGAAGCGGTGCGCCGCCGGACCTCCGGACTCGCGTGCGGCTCGCGCCCGGCGACCCGCACCCCGCCGCGGCGCGGTCGGGCGAGCCCGGTTGCGACGGCGATCAGCTCACGGGTGCCATCGGCCGGCGCACCCAGCACGACGTGCACGCCCGCGTCGAGCGACAGCTCCAGAGCGACGAGCGCGCCCTCGCTGATAGCAGACAGCTCCAGCACGCTCACGGCAGCGGCGCTCCGATCGCGACGAGATGCGGAACCAGTCCGGCGAAGACCGACGGAACACTGGGGACGAGCGGCCAGAGCGCCTGCACCACGTAGGGCCCCAGCACGAGCGCCAGGAGCACGAGGCGCGGTCGGCGGGGGCTCAGGTTTTCCGACCACCGCGCCAGCGCTGCCAGGACTATCGCGAGCAGCACGACGTAGCCGCTGACCGCCAGACCCAACAGCGCGCGGCGGGCTGCCAGCTCCAGCGTGCTGGACAGCAGCAGAGCCAGCACGGTAAGTGCCAGCGCGGGCCACCCGGAAGCGCGCGCAATCGCCCGAGCTGTTGCGACCGCACGCGCGAAGGACAGCTCGCCTTTGCCGTAGCCGCGTTGCAACGCCAGTGCCGCGATCCCCTCGCGGGCATCGGCGTCTGCAAGGTCGCGTGCCGTCCCCAGTGCCGCAACGCCCGCGGCGAGCCACGCGAGCCACTCGAGACCGCGGATGGCGATCACGTCGAGCACGTCGCGCCCGCCGGCTGCCGCCAGTACGAGCATCAAGCCCGCGAAGCCCAGCGCGACGAGGGCGCCGAGCCAGCGAGCCAGCCGCACACCTGGCAGGGCGCGCACACGTGCGTCGTAGAAGCTGGTCAGGGCGATGAGGCGCCTAGCGCCCCTGGAGGGCCCGTGATGCTGCACTGCGGCACCGTGCACGGCGCGCAGCATACCGTGCCCGCGCCGTGCCTCGCCTGGCATTGTCCAGGTGCATTCCGCTCGCTGGCCGGTTGCCCGCGCTTGTCTCGCAGGGCGCCAGCTCGAATCGGGATCGGCGATTTGCTATTCTCGAAGCTCGGCACGGCTGCATTGCGCTGCTCTGCCGAACGACTGGAGGCCCGGATGGTGCGCGCTTACTTCGTGCCGGCGATTGTGTTGGCTTTCGCGGGTCTGCTTCTGCCGGCCTGCGGTGGGGGTGCGGATTCGGCGCCGGGCGGAGGTACGGGTGGTACCGGGGGCTCGTCGGCAGCTGGAGGCAGCGCGGGCGCTGGCGGCGCCGCGGGCACCGACGGCGGTCCGGGTGGCGTGGGGGGCACGGGCGGCGTCTGCACCAGCCTGTGCACCACGCCGGATTCGGACTGCGACAATATCCCCGACTCGGTCGAGGGCAAGGCGAAGAACCTCGACACCGACGGCGACGGCATTCCCGACTACCTGGACACCGACAGCGACGGCGACACCATCCCCGACAAGGTCGAGGCCAACACCCTGAGCGGCTGCAGCCCGCCACTCGACAGCGATGGTGACGGCATTCCGAACCAGCTCGACACCGACAGCGACGGCAACGGTATCCCGGACAGGAACGAGATCTATCCGGATGGGAAGGCGTACGACGCCAGCAAGTCCGGTACCGGATACGTCGCAGGGCTCGCGGACACTGACGGCGACGGCACTCCCGATGTCTACGATGACGACAACGACGGCGACACGCTCCTGGACAAGGACGAGCTGGTCGGCGGAAAGGCGGTCGATACCGACAAGGACGGCCTGCCCGACATGGACGACATCGACTCCGACGGCGACACGATCGCCGACGTGTTCGAGCGGCTCGACGACGCGGATGGCGACGGCAAACCCAATTTTCGCGATCTCGACAGTGACTCCGATGGCGTTCCGGATGCGTGCGAAGCCGGATTCGGGCATACGGTGGTCGACAAGTCGGGCCAGCCGAACCCACCCGTCGACACCGATGGCGACGGCATCGCGGACTTCCTCGACGTCGACTCCGACGGGGATGGCCTGAAGGACGGCCAGGAAGACAAGAACGGCGATTGCCAGGTGAATCTCGGCGAGACCGACCGCACGCTGTACGACTCGGACGGTGATGGGGCGAACGACCTCATCGAGGTGAATCTGGGCAGCGATCCGAATTGCGCGTCGTGCACACCGCAGTCGGAAGGCAAGTACTACTTCGTGCTGCCGTACAAGCAGGCCCCACAGCCTCTCGATCAGGACGTCGTACTGAAGACGAACCTGAACAAGGGCGATATCGCTTTCGTTGTCGACACGACCGGCACCATGGCCGGCGCGATCTCGAATGTGCAGACGAACCTCACCAGTCTCGTCAACGCGGTGAAGGCGGAGGTGTCGGATGCGCATTTCGGGGTGCTCGGACACGACGACTACCCGGTTGGCAGCTATGGCGATGCGAGCCAAGGCGACATGCCGGTGTGGCTACCCGCCGCCACCGCGTATCTGAGCGGCAAGGTCAGCGATACCGTCGGCGGCGTGAACGGGCTCACCTCGCACAGTGGCGGAGACAACCCCGAAGCGCAGATCCCCGCCATGTTCCGCGCGTTGCAGAACACGCCCCTGACCTGGCCGACGGGTTCGGTGCCTGCGTACAGCCCCGGGAGCGGTTACGGTGGGCTCGGGTTCCGCCCGGACGCGCTGCCCATCCTCGTGTCGGTCACGGACGCGCCGTATCACAACGGCAGGCGCGTCGATGCGCCCGGCACCCTCCACGATCCGTACAGCTTCAACACCGCGAACAACGTGCCGACCGTCGATGATCTGGTCAACACGATGAACTCGCATGGGGCGAAGTTCATCGGCATCTCGCTGGACGACGGTGCGGGACGGACCGGCGGCACGCCCGGTGACCCTTATCTCGACATGGCGTACATCGCCGACCAGACGAATTCGCTGGTGTCGCCCGCGGAGGCGTTCAACGGCACGAAGTGCCTGACGAACATCGCCGGTGGAGGGCTCGCTCCGGACGGTGCGAACGGCACCTGCCGACTGATCTTCAGCGCCTACAAGGACGGCACGGGCGTTGCGCAGACGGTGCAGAAGGGCATCTTCGCACTGCTCAGCGGTATCCACGTCGACGTGCGCGTGGCCGCGTTGGCTGTCCAGCCGCCGTACCTGGCCTGTGGCGGAAACCTGTACAACGCCGTCGACGATCTGATCGACCACATCGAGGTGTACGCGCCGGGCCAGATCCAGGACCCCGCGGACCCCGGCTACTCGTGTGCCACGATCCCCGTGGCGAAACTCAGGGACTGGTACACCGGGCCACGCGCCGTGGTGGGTGGCGAACCCCCGAACGAGAAGTCCGACTCCTACGACGAAACGGCGATCGACATCACGCCGGGCACCCGCATCTGCTTCAAGGTGGTACCGAAGATGAACACGATCTGTCCGCAGACCGACAGCGTGCAGATCGCCCGCGCCTCGCTGGTGGTGCACGCGCGGAACGTCGGGCAGTCGCAGGATCTGATCGTCGGTCAGCCGCGCGACGTGTTCTTCGTCATTCCGCCGAAGTCGCAGTAGCGCTGCGCTCTCCGAGCGCCCGCGTGATCTCCGGATTGTCGGGGGAAAGTCGCCTGGCGCGGACGAGCCAGGCGTGGGCGCCCGGATCGCGCAGGCGATAGAGCGCCATGGCGAGAGCGTACACGCTCACCGGGTCGTTCGGGTCGAGCCGGACGGCGCGGCGTGCCGCACGCACGGCGCGCTCGGGGCGGCGGAGCGCAAGATCGGCCGTGGCCATCCAGCCCAGTGCCGCTGCGGCCGTGTCGTCGTGGGAGGCGGCGAGCGGCGTGAGCGCTTCGAGCGCCCTCTCTGCGTGGCCGTGGCGGAGCTCGGTGCGGGCTGATAGCAGGCCGAGCTCCGCCGAGCTGGGGAACAACTGCGTGCCCTTTTCGGTGATCTGCTCCGCTTCGCGCACGCGCCCCAGCCGGAGCAGCGACTCGGCGAGCCCGGCGTAGCCGGACGGGTCGTCCGGAGCCACTTCCACCAGGCGCTTGAACTGGAGCCGCGCGCGCTCGATGCGCCCCGCCTGGAACAAGAGGCGCGCCAGATTGGCCCGCGACGGGGCGAAGCCGGGATCGACCTCGAGCGCGGCGCGGTAGTGCTTCTGCGCGCGGTCCGGTCGGTGCTCGCGCTCGGCCAGGACGCCCAGGCCATGGTGGGGCTGCGCGATGTCGGGATTGAGCTGCTCGGCGCGCGACAGGAGCTGCCGTGCGCGGTCGAAGTTGCCGCGCTGCATCTCCACCAGCCCCATGTTGGTGAGGGCCTCGACATAGCGGGGGTTGTATTCCAGGGCGAGCGAGAAGCGGGCGTCCGCCGTTTCCAGATCGCCGCGTTCGAGTGCCTCGACTCCGGCGCGGTTCAGCGCCAGCGCCTTGGGAGGAAGAGGCGCCGCGCCGGCGCACGCGGGCAGGGCGAGCAGCAGCAGGAAGGCGAGCAGATATCCGGACCTCATGCCGCGCTCCATCGACCGCCCGCGCCGGCTGGTTGCGTGCTTGCTGCAGTCCGGCCAACTGATCGGCCGCGTGGCCGGCCGCCGGCGTGCGGCCTGTCCTGTCGTCAACCCCACGCTTTCGTAGCGCTTGTTCAAGGCACGGAAAATGCCCGGGCGCCCGCGGAAGCTGTTGCGCTGTGCCGCCCGGGCGGGGATGCTCCCGGCCATGTCGAAGGAGCCGGACGCCGACAAGTCGCAATCGGAGGACGCCGAGGACGAGCGCTCTGAAGAGGCGGCGAGCGGCTCGGCGACGGCCTCGTCGGGTGCGCGCCGTCGTCGCGAAGAGGACCCGGACAACGACGAGGACGACGAGGACGACGAGGACGACGAGGACGACGAGGACGACGAGGACGACGAGGACGACGAGGACGACGAGGACGACGAGGACGACGAGGAAGAGGTTCGCCCTGCGCCCCGTCGTGCGCGCCGCCCTGCGAAGACGCGGTCCAAGCGTCCCTCCTCGCCGGCTGTCCAGCCGCTGAGCGAGAAGGAAATCAACTCGCCCGACCCGCAGACCCTGTGGATGCTCGGTCTATTGGCGTTGATGACCCTGGTCCTGTGGGGACTGGCCCGATTCGCGTGCAACGCCCACCCCGCGCAGACCGTAAAGCCCCGGGAGGTGTCGACCTCGGAGCTGGCGCGGGACCCGAAGGATGCCGCGATCGAGCTGCAACAGCGCTGGGTGACGAAGCACTACGCCGAGGCGCTCGAGCTCGCGACCGGCAATGCCGCCGCCGAGCTGCGCAAGGAAAAGAAGGCCTGCGACGCCGACAAGAAGGCCTGCAACGCCGAGAGCAAGAAGCTCGCCGGCGAGGTATTGACGACGGGTGCGGTGCTGTCCAGCGAGGCCGCCAGCGCCGTCGTGCGGGTGACGTCCACCGGTCCGGCGGGCAAGCACAGCTACCTGATCCACCTGCGCTCGAACGGTACGGTCTGGAAGGCCGACTCGCGTGGGTCCGCCAAGGCGGCGCCACCGGCGGCCCCTGGAGCGTCGGCGGCACCGGCGGCGTCGGCGCCCTGACGCCTAGATCGCCTTCGCGCCCACGTCGGCCAGCCAGCCCTCGAGGGTGGAGCGTCGAGGCATGCCGGTGGTGACGTGTCGCACGCGACCCTCGGCGTCGATCACGATGATCGTCGGCAATAGCGTGATCTTGTAGAGCCTCGCGAAGCGCCCGTCGTCGTGCAGCACGGGGTAGGGAATGCTCCAGGCGTTCTTCACAGCGCTGGCCTGCGCCGAGCTGTCGTCGACGCTGACGCCTACAAACTGCACCTTGCTCGCGCGCTGGGCTCGCGCGGCGTCGGCGAGCATCGGGGCCGTGCGCCGGCAGGTTGGACACCAGCTGGCGAACACCTCGATCACGACGGGGTGGCCGTGCTGCGCGGCGAGGTGGAAGCTGGTGCCGGAAACGGCCGGCAGCTCGAAGTCCGCCGCAGGCCTGCCCTCGTCGGGACCCGAGCTGCGTCGCGACAGGAGCATGAAGATGCCCACGGCGATCGCGAAGTAGATCACGTACTTGAGTCCGCGTCCCACGCGGAAGTCGCGGCTGTCGCGGCCGGCGTTTCGCGTCGACGGTGCCGGCTCTTCGTCGTGGTCGGGTGTCCTGGGGCGTTGCATGGCTATTCACTCATGGGGCCAGGAGGCGCCGCCCGGCAGCCCAGCCGAAGAAGACGAGTGCCACGACCGTCAGACCGTGTCCCACCCACAGATGCCATGTCTCGCCGCTCGGGCAAGCGACGCCGATGGCCACGGCGCCTGCCAGGCCGCCGACCAGACCGGCGAGCGCGCCGGAGAGCCCTGGGGACAGGGGATCGGTGCGGCGCCAGATGAGCAGCGTGCCGCCCGACACGATAGCGCCGAACAAGAGCGCGTGCAGACCGCAGGCCATGGCGTGGCCGGCCGCGTGCGTGTGCACGAAAGCGCCCAGCGGCAGCCAGCGCGTGCCTTCGAATGCCAGATAGGCGAGAAACGCGATCGGCACGGTCACTGCGATCAGCAGTCGCGCGCGGCGGGAGACGCGTTTGCCCGGTGGTCGCGCCAGCCCAACGAATAGCACCGCTGCCTGGACGATCCCCCATCCCGCGGCACCCAGGAGCGCCGCTCTGAGCGCGCCTTCCGGTCGCGCCCGGCCGTAGGTCAGGTACACGAGCAGGCCGACCACGAAGGCCGACAGCGGGACCGACAGGAGCACGCGGCGGCCCGCCGACAGGCTGCGCTTGCAGCCCAGGTCCTTCGTGCACTCGTCGTGGATGGCGCGAGTCACCTCGGGGCGCGGGGCTGCCGGTTCGCCCGGCCACGGCAGCTCGCCCAACGGATCGTGCTCGGGTAGAGTCATGTCCCCCTGTTGTAGCTATCGAGCTCCGCGCGGAGCAGGTTGTAGCCTCGATGTACCCGAAGCTTGACGGCGGTCGGAGTGGTGCCCAGCACCTCGGCGGCTTCGGCGATCGACAGGCCGGTGATCTTGGTGAGCTGGATGGCTTCGCGATAGCTCTCGGGCAGGTTGTCGAGCGCTCGCTCGAGCGCTTCGGACACGTCGTTGGGGACGCTCTCCGCGGGCTCCGGATCGCGGTTCAGGCAGCCTGCCGTCACTGCTGAGAGTTCCTCGCTGCGGCTCCGGGCGGCGCGCCGCTCGTCGTAGAAGGAGCGGCGCGCAATCGCCAGTAGCCAGGGCAGCAGCGGCGCTCCGCGCATGTAGCTGCCGCGCGCCCGATGCATCTTGGCGAACGTGATCTGCAGCAGATCCTCGGCGCGCTCCCGGTTCCGCGTGAGACGCAGCAGGTAGCCGAGCAGCTTGCCCGAGATGCGCTCGTACAGCTCGTCGAACGCGTCGGCACGACCGTCGACGTACAGCTCCATCAGTTGCTCGAGCGTGGCGTCGACGACTCGGTCACGGGCCCTGGCGTCCACCCTGCCTAGTGGTATCTCGCGCGCGGGCGCCGCGCCACCCGGCAGAGCGGGCATTCTGGACGGGACTGCGTAGAGCCACACCCACTGGATACGGAACCCCGCTGGCCGCGGGTTTCCAGGCAAGGGGCGGGGCGCAGGGAGCAGGAGGCGGAGCGTCCGCTTTGAGCAGGCGCTGGCGGGGCAGGCGAGGGGCAGGCAGAAGCGGTTCGAGATCAAGAGGGGCTGGCGGGACAATCCAGCTCCGCCTCCTGCTCCCTGCGCCCTCAGCGCCTGCCCCTGCCAGGTCAGAGTAGGCTCTTGAGGTCCAGCATCTCGCTGACGTCCGGCATCAGCACCAGCTCGACCCGGCGGTTCTGCTGCCGGCCATCGGGAGTGCTGTTGTCCGCGACGGGATCGGTGTCGCCGTAGCCCGCGGCGTGCAGCCGCGTCGGGTCCAGGCCGCCGCCGCCTCCCTTCGCGTCGACCGGGGAGATCAGATAGACGAGCACCGAGCGCGCGCGCATCGCCGACAGGCCCCAGTTGTCCTTGAAGGGGCCGCCCTTGAGCGGCTTGTTGTCCGTGTGCCCGGCGACCTGGAAGTAGCGCTTGGACAGCTGCTTGTCGCTGCGGATGACCTCGGCCACCGCGTCCAGCACCTTGAGGCCCTTGTCGCGGAGCTTGGCCGAGCCGGAGGCAAACAGCACGTCGCCCGGCAGCGAGATGACCATGCGATTCTTGCGGATTTCGACCTTCAGGCCGAGGTCGGTCAGCTTCTGCAGCTTTCCGCGGAGTAGCTCGAAGCGCTGCTTGATGCGCTCCAGCACCGCCGCGCGCGCCTTGTACTCGTCCAGCGCCTGCTTGAGCTGCTTCAGGTTCTGCGCCAGTTGTTCCTTCTCGGTGCCGGTGGCCTGCAGCTGCTGGGTCAGCGTCTCGATGTTCACGCCCATCTTCTTCAGCTGGTCGCTGAGCTGGGCGACCTTCTGCTTCATCTGATCCAGCTCGGCCTGGGCCTTGGCGCGTTCGGACTTTTCCTGCTGGTACTTCGAGTCCAGCTGCTTGTACTTGGCAAGCTGCGCCTGCCACTCGTCTTCCGAGTAGCCGCAGCCCACAACGCCTACCGCGATCAGGAGCACGAGAATGCGCTTCAACACGGGGATTGACCTCCTATTGGGGTTCGGATCCGGGCCACCGCGCCGGACAGACGGGCCCTTCCAGGGTCGGTGGCGAAGCTCCGCGATAGCGCACGGCGAGTCAACCCCCCCCCGAGGCTCCACGCGCATCACCGGTCGGTCGGCGTCGGCCACAGGGCCGGTCTGGTGCCGGCGCTCCGGATCGAAAAGAGGGAGTAGGATGGCGGGTGAAGAGACGCTGCTACGTCTGTTCTACTGGCCTGTCACCTGGCCGTCACACGGTGGCGGTAACCCGGCGGCTGATGGCGAAGATCCTGGTCATCGAAGACGAACCGGACCTGCAGCAGGTTCTCGAATACAACCTGCGGCAATCGGGGCACGACGTTCTCGTGGCCGGGCGCGGCGAGGAGGGGCTCGCGTTGGCGCGTGACCAGCGCCCCGACCTGGTTCTGCTCGATCTGATGCTTCCGGACATTTCCGGGACCGAGGTCTGCAAGTCGCTCCGCGACAGCGCGAAGACCCGCAAGCTGCCGGTCATCATGCTGACCGCCCGCGGCGAGGAGATCGACCGCGTCGTGGGTTTCGAGCTCGGCGCGGACGACTACGTGGTCAAGCCGTTCAGCGTGCGGGAGCTGCTGCTGCGCATCCAGGCCATCCTGCGTCGTGGCAGGGGCGGACGAGAGCGAGGGTGAACCGACCATCCAGTTCGGCTGCCTGAAGATCGATCGCGAGGCACACCGGGTCTGGGTGGAGGGCAAGGAAGTCGAGCTGACCGCGCTCGAGTTCAGGCTCTTGCTCACCCTGTACGATCGAAGGAACCGCGTGCAGACGCGCGCTGCGCATTGCTCGATGACGTCTGGGGAATCCAGGCGGACATCACCACTCGCACGGTCGACACGCACGTCAAACGCCTGCGCGAAAAACTCGACGCGGCACGCGACTACGTGGAAACCGTGCGCGGCGTGGGCTATCGCTTCGTGGCTACGGCAGACGAGGCCAGAACTTGACGCTTGGGATCCGCGCCAAGCTGTTTCTGGTATCGCTCGGGCTGATAGTCGTCGCTGTTGTTGTTGTGTACGCGTACATGCGCACGAAGCTGTCGCGCGCGTACACGCAAGGCGTTCGCGAGGAGCTGTTCGCACGGGCCGGGCTCGTTGCCGCGGAAGCCGGCGACTCCCGGGCGCCCATGGACGACGTCGCCGCGTGGGACGCCCTGGCCGACAGGCTCGGCGCACGCGCCCATGCGCATGTCACCCTGCTCCGCAGCGACGGCGTTGTGCTTGGAGACTCGCATGTACCCCTCGACGGCATCCGCCAGCTCGACAGCGAGCTAGAGCTGCCCGAGGTCTCGACGGCGTTGGCCGGCGGCCGGGGCTACGTCGAACGCGAGGGCTCCGACGGCGAGCCGGGCACCCTGTTCGTCGCGGTGTCGTTCCGCCGCGCGGGCAGGATCGCGGGCGTCGCGCGCGTGGCGACGCCGCTCACGCTGCTGTCCCGTGTCGACGACCAGCTGGAGCGGATGCTCACTATCGCGACGGTGCTGGCGCTCCTGTGCGCGGTCGCGATGTCCAGCGTGGCCGCGCATCTGGCGTCGCGCACGGCGCGCTCGCTGACCGCCGCGGCGCGACGCATGGCCGAGGGGGATCTCGAGACGCGCACGCGCCTCGATGGAAACGACGAGTTCGGCGAGCTGGGTCGCGCGCTGGACCAGTTGGCCCAGAATCTCTCCACGACGCTCTACGAGCTGCGCAGCCAGCGGGATCGCCTGAGCGGCATCCTCTCCGGGATGCACGAGGGCGTGCTGCTGCTCGACCCGGAAGGCCGCGTCGTGCTCGTCAATCCAGCGCTGCGCGAGATGCTGCTCTTGCCGGCCGACGCCGAGGGCAAGACTCCGCTGGAGCTGATCCGCCACGCCGAGCTCAAGGAGCTGCTGGACGCCGCGGGCCACTCTGCGGAACACGTCTCGGGCGAGATCGAGCTGGGTGGGCTCAAGCCGTGCCGGGCGCTGGTGCGGGCTGCGCAGCTCGGTGGCGAACCGGGCGGCGTGTTCGCCGTCTTCGTCGACGTGACGGAAATGCGGCGCCTGGAGTCGATGCGTCGCGATTTCGTCGCCAACGTGTCGCATGAGCTCCGCACGCCGGTGACCGCGATCCGTTCGGCGGCCGAGACGCTTCACGACGCCGCGGAGCGCGATCCGGAGGCGGCTCTGGGTTTCGTCGACATCATCGACCGCAATGCCGCGCGCCTGCACGAGCCTCGTCGAGGACCTGCTGGACCTCTCGCGCATCGAATCGCGCGAGTTCAGGCTGGCAGTCGAGGACCTCGATCTGGAGCCGGTCTTCTCGCACGTCCTCGGCCTGTTCCGCGAGCGCGCCGACAAGAAGCAGATCCGGCTCGAACAGCACGTGCCCGGGGACCTGCCCCTGGCGCGTGCGGACCGCCGCGCGCTGGAGAACATCCTCACGAATCTCGTCGACAACGCGGTCAAGTACTGTGGCAGCGGAGCCGAGGTGCGACTGTCGGCAAGCGACGATGCGGACGCTGGCGTCGTGCGCGTGGTCGCGGAGGACACCGGGCCGGGAATCGAGGCGCGCCACCTGTCACGGTTGTTCGAGCGCTTCTACCGCGTCGATGCCGGCCGCTCGCGCCAGCTGGGCGGAACGGGGCTCGGATTATCCATCGTCAAGCATCTGGTCGAGGCCATGGGGGGCAGCGTGGGCGTCGACAGCGAGCCGGGTCGGGGCACGCGATTCCGCTTCTCCCTGCCGCGCGCCGAGCAGGCCAAAGCGCCCGTCCCAAAATAGGCGCGAGGCGACGCTACTCTTCGGGGTCGGGTTCGACGTCGTGCCGCAGCGGGTCGATGTCCGGCAGGGTCGGCATCGACTCACGGGTCGCATCCCGGTCCCGTGCGTAGCCGAGGTCGTGCCGCAGCGGGTCCTCGTCGTGAAGCGTGGGCATCATCTCGCGCGGCCGCCGCGGCGGAGGCGGCGCTTCGACCTCCCACGAGAAGTCGATGTCCGCGGTGTCGGGGATCACCGAACGCAGAGCATCCGGTCCTGGAACGGTCGGGCGGTTGCTCGCCGCGCGCGGCGGCTCGGACGGTTTCCTCTCGGTCATCTCTCGCCTAGCGAGAGATCTTGCTGCGCCGGCGGCGGAACGCAAACCCGGCGCCGAATGCCAGCATCAGCAGTGCTCCACTCTCGTGGTTTCCGGTCGCACCGCCCACTCCGACACGGCAAGCGCAGCCGCCCTTGTCCCCGCTGTCCTGGGGCCGCCCGTTGCCGCTGCCCGCGGCGGCCGCGTCGTCGCCGTTGCCGGCGTCCTGCGTGGCCCCCGCCGAGCCGCCCGCGGCTGCCATGCCACCGCTGCCGCCGGTTGCGCCCGTGCCGCCGGTTGCGCCCGTGCCGCCGGTTGCGCCCGTGCCGCCGGTTGCGCCCGTGCCGCCGGTTGCGCCCGTGCCGCCTGCTCCGCCGGTCCCAGCGGTTCCGCCGGCTCCGGCCGTTCCCGCGTCGGCGCACACCGCGTCGCACGGAGTGAGCTGGCCGTTGACGCACTTCTGCTGGCCGGTGCCGCAGGAGTTGGTGCAGCTGACGGTGTTCGGTGCGTCGCATGAAGACCAGCCGGCACCTGTGCAGGTGCGTGTGCCCTCGATGCCGCAGGGGCCGGTGCAGCTGTCGGTCACCACCGCCTGCACGATGTTCGAGAGCGCCGTGGTCAGCTCCGACGGCGAGGTCGCCTGCAGATAGCAGCTCGGCGATTGGCTGTTCGGATCGCAGTTCGCGAGCGCGGTCCCGCCGGCCTGTGCGGCCCTGTTGAGCGTCAGGGCGTCCGTCTTCGAGCCGAATCCGACCACGTACGTGGGAACGGCCGTCTTCTGCAGCGCCTGCACGCCGAGCACGGGCCAGCTCCGGACGCAGTAGCACCCGTCAGCGTTCTGGCCGGAGCAGTTCGGATCCGATGCTTCCCACCTGGCACGAGTTGCACGTGGGACAGCTCGACACCCCCATCAGCGAGCAGTCCGCGCTCGACGCGCACACCGGCGGGCCGCTCGAGCCCGGGATGTCGCAGAACTGCCAGCCGTCGGTCATGAAGACCACGTAGTTCTTGTGGGCCGAGTCGATGATACCGGCGTACTGCGACGCGGCGACCAGGCTCTGGCCAGCCGGTGTCTGGTTGTTCGCCGGGATGTTCAGGCCGAAGAGCGTGGATTCGATCTGCGAGCCGGTGCCGGCCGAGACGTCGACACGTACGGTCCCGGTCGAGCAGGTTCCCGTTGGACCGGGGAACGTCATCAGGCCGTACTCGGCTGCGCCGCCGTAGTTCTGGAAGACCGAGTGGACCGCGTCCTGTACGGCCTGCCACTTGGTCTCCTGGGTTCCGTTGTTGTCGATCTTTTGCAGCATGGACGAAGAAGCGTCCATCACGAACAGGATCCGCGGTGGGTCGCACGTCTGCGCGCGCGCAGAGGGAGCGAGGAGCGTGATCGGGATGGCGCAGGCTGCCAGGGCCAGGGCAAGGCGGGATCGACTCATAGCTGTGCAGGATATCAGGGGGCGCGCGGGTATTACACCCGTACCGGGAATAGTCGGCTGGCCGGCAGGTCGGTTGACGTCGCACAAGCGTCGTCGGCCCCACGACCTAATTTTCTCCCAAGTCACTGCTGCGTCACCCGTGCGTCACACGACGCAGGCTTTCTCTCGGGCGTCTCGAAACGAAAGAGATCCACGCCCATGAGAACCGCCTTCCGACTCGTCCCGCTCGCACTCCTCACGGCCGGCACTGCCCTGGCCCAGACCCCGCCTGCTCCGGGTCCGGCTCCGGCTCCCGGCGCTGCCCAGCCGGCACCGCCCGCGGCCGGCGCCGAACCGGCTCCCGCTGCGGGCGATACCCAGCCGGCCTCTCCGGCGCCCGCCCAGCCTGCGCCGGCCCCGGCTCCGGCGCCTGCCGAGCCCGCGCCCGCGCCTGCTCCGGCTCCCGCGGCCGCGCCCGCCGCCAAGGCGACCACCGCTCCGGTCGCCGACGCGTCACCCGCCGAGCCCCCCGCACCTGAAGCGGAGGGAGCGCCCGCGCTGCCCACGAAGCTCAGCGTCGGCAAAGGGGGCGGGTACTTCCAGCCCAGCGCCAACCTCCAGTTCTGGGGGATCTACGACCGCGACGTGAACGGCATGGACTCCACCACGCTGCGCATCCGCCGCTCGGAGTTGAAGATCAAGGGCGAGATCATCCCCGACTGGGTGGCCTACGGGGTGATGATCGATCCCGCCAAGCTGTTGACCCAGAAGCAGACGACGGTCGGCGTCGACAACGGCACGCCCGGCGCAAGCGTCACGGTGCCCACGCGCAGCGGCGACCAGTCGATCCTGCAGGACTTCTACATCAAGCTGCTCACGAAGTACGCGGACATCTCCGGCGGCCAGTTCAAGATCCCGGTGAGCTGGGAAGGCTCGAACTCGGCTACCGAGCTGATCCTCCCCGAGCGCGCTCTCGTGTCCCGCAGGTTCGGCGACAAGCGCGACCTGGGCATCAAGGTCGACAAGAAGCTGGGCAACTACTTCTACTACTCGCTCGGCTTGTTCAACGGCCAGGGTCTGAACCACCTGGACAAGAACAACCAGAAGGACGCCGCGCTGCGCCTCGAGGTCTACCCCATGGACGGCATCATGGTGGGTGGCGTCGCCTACACCTCGATCGGTCAGCGCAATCTTGCCGGTACGAAGGATCGGCTCGAAGGCGATGTGCGCCTGTCGCTCCACAACGTGCTGCTGCAGGCCGAGTACATCTGGGGTCGCGACAAGCTAAAGGACAACTTCCACTTCCAGCGCTCGCACGGCATGTACGGCGCAGTCGGCTACACGCTGTTCGACAAGCTGCAGCCGGTCTTCCGCGTCGGTTTCCTCGACCCGAACCTGTCGGCGTCGAACGATCGCACCACCGCCTACGAAGGCGGCGTGAACTACTACTTCCAGGGCAAGCAGATGAAGCTGCAGGCCAGCTTCAGCGTGTTCCACCCGCAACAGGGCGCGAACTCCCGCGAGGGCATCCTCGCTGCGCAGGTCACGTTCTAGCCGACCGCGACGGACGGGGGCGCCGCCCCCCGTCTGCTGTCACCCAACTGTCACATAGGTGTTGCTCGATAGCCGCTCCCTCCCGGGCGGCGCTTGATAGGAGAGGTCCACAATGACCGCCAGACGTACGCTGCTGATTCTCGTCGCGCTCGCTTCCTTCGCGCTCGTCGGCTGCAAGCACTCCAGCGACAAGTCGCAAGGCTCGAGCGGTGGGTCGAAGAACATCACCCTGAACGGGGCCGGCGCCACGTTCCCGTTCCCGCTCTATTCGAAGTGGATGAGCGAGTACAACAAGCTCCACCCGAACATCCGCATCAACTACCAGTCGATCGGTTCGGGCGGCGGCATCCGCCAGATCACGGCCGGTACCGTCGACTTCGGCGCGTCCGACGCGCCGATGAAGCCGGCAGAAGAGAAGAAGGCGCCGGGCAAGCTGTTCCACATCCCGACGACCATCGGCGCCGTGGTGATCACCTACAACATCCCTGGTGTGACGGGCACGCTCAAGCTCACCGGGGACGTGATCGGCAACATCTACCTCGGCAAGATCAAGAAGTGGAACGACAAGGCGCTGACCGATCTGAACCCTGACGCCAAGCTGCCCGACAAGGACATCTCGGTCGTGCACCGCACCGACGGTAGCGGCACCACGAACGTCTTCACCGACTACCTCGCGAAGGTCAGCCCGGAATGGAAGGACAAGGTCGGCGTCGGCAAGAGCGTCAACTGGCCCGCAGGTCTCGGTGGCAAGGGCAACGAGGGCGTCACCGGTCAGGTGAAGACCAACCCCGGTTCGATCGGCTACGTCGAACTCGCCTACGCGATCCAGAACAAGCTGCCGGTGGCACTGCTCAAGGACAAGGCCGGCGACTTCGTGAAGCCCGAGATCGCCGCGATCACCGAGGCCGCCGCGGGCGTCAAGCTGCCGGAGAGCCTGCACATCTCGATCACCGACCCCGAAGGCAAAGGTGCGTATCCGATCTCGTCCTTCACCTACCTGCTGGTGTACGAGAACGCCAAGGACCCGGTGAAGGGCAAGGCCATCGCCGACTTCGCCTGGTGGGCCATCCACGACGGCCAGAAGTTCTCCAAGGCTCTCGACTACGCGCCGCTGCCGGATTCGGTGGTGAAGCAGATCGAGGCGCGCCTGAAGATGCTCAAGGCGAACGGCAAGCCCCTGCTCAAGTAGTCGGTTTTTTCCGCAAAATCAACGAACCCCGGGCGCGCCATCGCGTGTCCGGGGTTCGGCGTAGATGCCATGGCGTCCAAATCCAACACCTCACTGGTCCGGCCCCGCCCCAAGTGGCTCGCGCGAGTCGGTCGTGAAGCCAACTGGGGTGACTCCGTCTTCCGCGTGTTGACCGGCCTGTTCGCCGTGGTCGTGGTGCTGACGCTGCTGGCCATGGCGCTGCAGATGACCGAGGCCTCGAGCGCCAGCCTCCACAAGTTCGGGTTCGGCTTCATTGTCTCCAGCGTGTGGGACCCGGTGCGCGAGGTCTTCGGCGCGCTGCCCTTCATCTACGGCACACTCGTCTCCTCGCTGCTGTCGTTGGTCATCGCGGTGCCCGTCTCGATCGGCGTGGCCATCTTCCTGAGCGAGATGGCGCCGGCGTGGCTAAGGACGCCGATTGGCTTTCTGGTCGAGCTTCTGGCGGCGGTGCCCAGCGTCGTCTACGGCCTGTGGGGCATCTTCGCGCTGGCGCCGTGGATTCGCGACAGCGTGGAGCCCGCGCTCGGCAAGACGTTGGGCTTCCTGCCTCTGTTCAAGGGGCCGCACAGCGGCTTCAGCATGCTCACGGGCGGCATCATCCTCGCCATCATGATCACGCCGACCATCTCCTCGGTGAGCCGCGAGGTGCTGCGCGCGGTGCCGTCGTCGCTACGCGAGGGCGCGCTGGCGCTCGGTGCGACGCGCTGGGAGGCGGTGCGGATGGCCGTGCTGCCGTTTGCGCGCTCGGGGCTGATCGGCGCGATCATCCTGGGGCTCGGCCGCGCGCTCGGCGAGACGATGGCGATCACGATGGTGATCGGAAACCGCGCCGAGATCGCCGCGTCGCTGTTCGCAGCCCGCCTACACGATGGCCAGCGTCATCGCCAACGAGTTCACCGAGGCAACCGGCGACGTGTACCTCGCCGCGCTGGCCGAGATCGGGCTGCTCCTGTTCGTCGTCACCGTGCTGCTGAACATCGTGGCCCGGCTTCTGGTGTGGCGCGTGGGCAGGCCGCCGGAAGGAGCACGCTGATGGTCGATCGGTACCGCTGGCGGAAGACGGTGGACTACGTGGTGCGCGGCGCCTGCGTCGCGGCCACGTTGCTCGCCCTGGTGCCGCTCGTCAGCGTGCTCTACTACGTGACCGAAAAGGGCATCGGCGGCGTCAACCTCGCGTTCTTCACCGAGCTGCCGAAGCCCGTCGGCGAAACGGGTGGCGGTATGGCCAACGCCATCTACGGGACGCTGAAGCTGGTCGGCCTGGCCTGCCTGTTCGGGATTCCGCCGGGCGTGCTCGCCGGTGTGTACCTGGCCGAGTTCGGCGGGAGCCGCTTCGCCAAGCTGGTGCGCTTCAGCGCCGACGTGATGTCCGGCGTCCCGAGCATCACGGTCGGTATCTTCATCTACACGATCATGGTCCTGACCATGAAGCGCTTCTCGGCGCTGGCCGGTGGCGTGGCGCTCGCCGTGCTGATGCTGCCGACTGTCACGCGGACGACGGAGGAGCTCCTGCGTCTCGTTCCGGAGTCGCTGCGCGAGGCCGCTCTGGGCCTGGGCGTGCCGAAGTGGCGCGCCACCCTACGCGTGGTTCTCCGAACGGCCGCGCCCGGTATCGCGACGGGTGTTATGCTGGCGATCGCCCGGGTCGCCGGCGAAACGGCGCCGCTGCTCTTCACTTCTTTCAACAACCGCTTCTGGGCCGACGGTATCGACCAGCCGACGGCCTCGCTTCCCGTCCAGATCTACACCTACGCGGTCTCGCCCTACGAAGACTGGCATCGCCAGGCGTGGGCCGCGGCATTCGTGCTGGTGGCGATGGTCCTGGCGCTCAATATCCTGGCCAGGGTACTCGTCCGTCAACCGCGTGAGGACCCGATGAGACCCCGAGATGCCCATGTCGCTCTCCAATCTCCGCACCCGAGAAGCCAGTGCCGGTCCCGAGCCGGCCGCCTCCACGCTTTCCACCGAGCGCACATCCGAGGGGGTATCATCCGATGCCATGCTGGAGGGCGAGGTGGATGCCAAGATGCTGGCGGAGGGGCTGCATGCCTACTTCGGTCCGACGGAGGTGCTCAAGGGCATCGACATCCCCATCGCCGAGACCAAGGTCACCGCCATCATCGGTCCGTCGGGCTGCGGCAAGTCGACCTTCATCCGCTGTCTGAACCGTATGCACGAGGTCGTCCCCGGCGCGCGGGCGACCGGGCGCGTGCTGCTCGACGGCCAGGACATCTACCAGGCCGACGTGGATCCGGTCCGGGTGCGGCGCCGGGTGGGGATGGTGTTCCAGAAGCCGAATCCGTTCCCGACCATGTCCATCCGCGACAACGTCCTGGCCGGCCTCCGGCTGAACGGCCTGAGGACGCGGGATACCGACGCTCTGGTGGAGAAGGCGCTCACGCAGGTCGCGCTCTGGGACGAGGTCAAGGACCGCCTGCATCTGGCGGGGACGGGCCTTTCCGGCGGGCAGCAGCAGCGGCTGTGCATCGCCCGCAGCCTGGCCCTGGAGCCCGAGGTTCTGCTGATGGATGAGCCCTGTTCCGCCCTGGATCCCATCGCCACGGCCCGGGTGGAGGAGCTCATCCACGAGCTGAAAGACCGCTACACTATCGTGATCGTCACCCACAACATGCAGCAGGCCGCGCGTGTGGCAGACTTTACAGCGTTCTTCTACCTGGGCGAGCTCGTGGAGTACAATCAGACGGACGTGATCTTCACCCGGCCGGAGCAGCAGAAGACGGAGGACTACATCACGGGGCGATTTGGCTGAGGACGAGAGCAAGATGGTGGATCGGCGCCACACAGATCGCGAATACGAGAGCGAGCTGACCTCACTCCGCGAGCAGATCCTGTTCATGGGCGCGCGCGTCGAGGAGATGATCGGCTGCGCCATGCGGTCGTACGCGGAACGCGACAGCGAGCTGGCGAAGCGCACCATCATCCTGGACCGCCAGATCGACAAGCTCGAGCTCGAAATCGACGAGCTGTGCCTGCGCGTGCTCGCTCGCCGTCAGCCGGTCGCCTCCGATCTGCGTTTCATTACCACGGCGCTCAAGCTGGTGACGGACCTCGAGCGGATCGGCGACCTGGGCGTGAACATCTGCGAGCGGGTGCTGGAGCTCAACGAGCATCCGCCCATCAACGTCAACGTTTCGCTGACACGCATCGCCGAGGTCGCACACGGCATGCTGCGCGATGCGCTGGACGCCTACGTCGCCGGGGACGCAACCAAGGCCGAGCAGGTCGTCGAGCGCGACTCCATCGTCGACGCGCACTATGCGCAGCTCTTCCCCGAGCTGGTCGCACACATGATGTCCGACCCGCAGAGCGTGTACCGGGCCATCCGCCTGCAGTCGATCGGCAAGTACCTGGAACGGATTGCCGACCACGCCACGAATCTGGCGGAGATGGTCGTATTCATGGTGAAGGGCGAGGACGTGCGGCACGCTTTCGTTCTGGGCACGGCGCACAAGTCCGAAGCCGTTCACTGAGCCCGGACCGGCGCCGGGCGGGTGCTGCTGCAATATGGAGTCCAAGCTCCGCCTCGAGATCCTCCCGCAGCCCGACGACAGCACGTGCGGGCCCACGTGTCTGCACGCGGTCTACCGGTACTTCGACGATCACATCGGGCTCGACGAGGTGATAGCGGACACCCCGGCGCTCGTGGGCGGCGGCACGCTGGCCGTGCTCCTCGGCTGCCATGCGCTGGCGCGCGGATACCGAGCGACGATCTACACCTACAACCTGCAGGCGTTCGACCCGACGTGGTTTGCTTCCGACAGCGTCGATGTGCGGAAGAAGCTTCTGGCCCAGGCGGACGCAAGGCCGGACGAGAAGCTCCGCACCGCGACGCGCGCCTACGTCCAGTTCCTCGAGAGCGGTGGGCAGTTGCGCTTCGAGGATCTGACCGCGGCCCTCATCCGACGCTATCTCAACAAGCAGCATCCCGATCCTGACCGGACTGAGCGCGACCTATCTGTATCGTTCCGCGCGCGAGCGCGGGACAAGCTTCGATGACGTTGCCGGCACGCCGACGGGTCACTTCGTCGTGCTGTGCGGCTATCACAAGACCGACCGCAAGGTGCTCGTGGCCGACCCCTGGGCGGCGAATCCGGTGTCCAGCTCCCACCAGTACTGGGTCGACATCGGTCGTCTGGTCAATTCCATACTTCTCGGCATCCTCACGTACGACGCCAATCTGCTGGTGATCGAACCTGGGCGGAACAGGGGAGGGGAGCGTGCGGGCTCTCATCGTCGTCGATAATCCGAAGGCGTGGCCGTTCGAGATCCCGGGCCTGGAAGTGATCGGGGCGCGCGCCTACCTCACGCAGCCCGAGTTCAGCGAGCTGCGTGGCGCCAAGGTGTTCAACCTGTGCAAGTCGTACCGCTACCAGAGCCTCGGCTACTACGTGTCGCTCCTGGCAGCCGCGCGGGGCCACAAGCCGGTCCCCACCGTCGCCACCATCCAGGAGCTCAAGGCGACGGAGATCGTGCGCATACGCTCCGACGAGCTCGACGAGCTGATCCAGAAGAGCCTGGCGCCGATCCAGTCGGACCACTTCGTGCTCAGTATCTACTTCGGGCAAGAACCTGGCCAAGCGCTACGACCGGCTCGCGGCGCATCTGTTCAAGCTGTTCTACGCGCCGCTGCTCCGGGCGAGCTTCGTCCGCTCGCGGAGCAGCAGGCAGTGGTACCTGTCGAGCATCTCGCCGATCCCGGCTGGAGAGATCCCCGCGACCCACCACGAGTTCGTGCTCGAGGTGGCTCTCGACTATTTCCAGGGACGTCGCTGGAACGCGCCCAAACGGCGGGTTTCCCGCTACGAGCTCGCGATCCTCTTCGATCCCGAGGACGAGGAGCCGCCCTCCGACGAGCGCGCGATCCAGAAGTTCATCAAGGCGGCGCAGCATCTGGGGATGAGCGCATGGGTCATCGGCAAGGACGACTACGCGAGCCTTGCCGAATACGACGCGCTCTTCATCCGCGAGACCACGAACGTCAACCACCACACCTACCGCTTCGCGCGACGGGCGTTCGCCGAAGGCATGGTGGTGATCGACGACCCCGACTCCATCCTGCGTTGTACCAACAAGGTGTACCTGAAGGAGCTGCTCGACCGGTACAAGGTGCCGGCGCCGAAGACGGTTGTCCTGCATCGAGACAACCTCGAGACTGTCGCCGCAACGCTGGGTCTGCCGTGCATCCTCAAACAGCCGGACAGCGCCTTCTCCCAGGGCGTCGTGAAGGTGGGCGACGCGGACGAGCTGATGCGCGAGGCCGAACGTCTCCTGTTGAAGTCGGAGCTGGTGATCGCCCAGGAGTTCGTGCCGACGGAGTTCGACTGGCGCGTGGGCATCATCGACGGCGAGCCGCTGTGGGTCGCCAAGTACTACATGGCGCACAAGCACTGGCAGATCATCAAGAACCAGAAGGGCGGACGGCGCTACGGGCGCGTGGAGGCGGTCGCTCTGGAAGAGGCGCCCGAGCCCGTCGTCAAGACCGCGCTGCGCGCGGCGTCGCTGATTGGCAACGGGCTGTATGGCGTGGATCTCAAGGAGTACGGCAAGCGCGTGTTCGTCGTGGAAGTGAACGACAATCCATCGCTGGAGGCCGGCTACGAGGACGCCGTGCTCAAGGATGCGTTGTACGAACGCATCATGGCGGTCTTTCTCAAGCGGTTGGAGGCGCGGCAGCAGGGACGGGAAGTGCGATGAACGGCGCGCCCACGGACAGCCCCGCGAGCACAAAGCCAGGCGCGGAGCAGAGCCCGCGCCTGGGACTCTTCGAGGGCTATGGCGTCGAGGTCGAGTACATGATCGTCGATCGTGATGGACTCGGTGTCGCGCCGATCAGCGACGAGCTCATCAAGTCCGTTGCCGGTTGCTACGAGTCCGAGGTCGAAATGGGCGAGCTCAGCTGGTCGAACGAGCTCGTTCTGCACGTCATCGAGCTGAAGACGAACGGGCCGGCGGCCGCGCTCGAACCCCTGCCGCGGCTGTTCGCGCGCGACGTGACCCGCATCGACCGACTGCTCGCCGCCCGCGGCGCCCGGCTGATGCCGACCGCGATGCATCCGCTGATGGATCCGGCGAGGGAAACCCGGCTCTGGCCCCACGAGTACAGCGAGGTCTACGAGAGCTTCGACCGCATCTTCAGTTGCCAGGGTCACGGCTGGTCCAACCTGCAGAGCGTGCATATCAACCTGCCGTTCTCCGGCGACGAGGAATTCGGGCACCTGCACGCGGCGATCCGTCTGGTGTTGCCGATCCTTCCCATGTTGGCGGCCAGCTCGCCGATCGTGGAAGGCAGGGCCACGGGGCTCTGTGACAACCGGCTCGAGTACTATCGCCAGAACTGCCGGCGTGTTCCCTCCGTGACCGGGCACGTGATTCCGGAACCGGCCTTCACGCGCGCCGACTACGAGCGGGGGATCCTCGATGCCATCTTCGCGGGACATTGCACCGCTCGACAACGAAGGCGTCCTCGAGGCGGAATGGGTCAACGCGCGAGGCGCTATCGCGCGTTTCGTGCGCGACAGCATCGAGATACGCGTGCTCGACGTGCAGGAGTGCCCGATCGCCGATCTGGCCGTGGTGGCCGCCGTGGTGGCGCTGACGCGCGGGCTCGCCGAGGAGCGCTGGGCGTCCGGCGAGGTGCAGCGCGGCTTCGCCGTCGAGCGCCTCGAGGCCATCCTGCTCGAAGGCGTGCGCCACGGCGGGCGCGCCGTGGTCGACGACCCGCAGTACCTGGCGGCGCTGGGTCTGGATGCGGGGCGCCTCACTGGCAGCGAGCTCTGGCAGCGCCTGCTGCAGCGCCTGCTCGGCGAAGGTCTGCTCGGCGACCTGGAACAATGGCGGATGCCGCTCGACCTGATGACACGCCAGGGTACGCTGGCCGAGCGCATCGTGCGCGCCGCCGGGCCTGAACCCGCGCGGGAACGCATCCTCGAGATCTACGAACAGCTGTGCGACTGCCTCGCGCAGGACCGGCTATTTTCGCTGTGAGCGGTATGGCCGTCGTCGTGACGTGCGAGCACGCGTCGAAGCACGTCCCCGCGCGCTACCGGTCGCTGTTCGCAGGGCACGAGCGGCTGCTCGAGAGCCACCGCGGCTACGACAAGGGCGCGCTCCCGCTTTCGCGCGCCATCGCCCGGGCGCTCGGTGCGGATGCGATGTTCGGCAGGAATTCGCGGCTGCTGATCGATCTGAACCGATCGCTTTCGCATCCCGGGCTTCTGTCGCGCTTCACGAAAGTCCTGTCGGCGGAAGAAAAGCAGGCGCTGGTCGACCAGTGCTACCGGCCTTTCCGCGAGAGCGTCCAGCGCCGGATAGCGTGGCATCTGGCGGCAGGCCGGCCTGTGCTGCACCTCTGCGTGCACTCGTTCACGCCGGTGTTGTGCGGCAGGCGACGCAATGCCGATGTCGGGTTGTTGTACGACCCTGCGCGGCACGTCCGAGCGCGAGCTGGCGCTTTCGCTCGGACGCGCGCTGTCGGAGCGGGGGCTGGTCGTGCGACGCAACTACCCCTATCGCGGCACCGCCGACGGACACACGACGGCGCTCCGGCGCGCATTTCCCGACGGCTACACCAGCCTCGAGCTGGAGCTGAACCAGCGGCTCACCGGTGATGCCGCGCGCTTTTCCGGCGTGCGGCGCGAGATCGCCGGGGCGCTTTGCGAGGTGCTCGACGAGCCCGGGAGGTGAGCCTGGTTCAGCCAGCTAGGCGAGCAATTCCGCAGGTACGGCCAGGCGCTCGAGCGCTTCGCGGAAGTCGGGAGGCAGCGGCGCTCGTACCGTGACGCTGCCCGTGCGCGCCGGCAGGGTGAGCTCGGCAGCGTGCAGTCCGAGGCGCGTGAGCCCGGCTTCGGCGCGCACCTTGCGGTTGAACCAGCCTGTTCCGTAGTTGCTGTCGTTGGCGATGGGGTGGCGCAGGTGCGCCAGATGCCGGCGGATCTGGTGGAAGCGTCCCGTGCGCGGGCGCGCCTCGACGAGGGAGAACCAGCTTCCCGCGTAGAGCCGACAAAGCTCGGTCACGGCCGCGACGCGCTCCTTTCCCTCGCCCTTCGGGATCGCGTAGTCGACGACCGCGTGCAGCTCGGGCTCGCCGCGCGCGAGCGCCAGGTAGCGCTTCTTCACCTCGCCGCGCTCGAAAGCCGCGTGCAACGCGCGGGCTGCGTCTTCGCTGAGCGCGAAGGCGAGCGCGCCGCTGGTCCCGCGATCGAGCCGATGCAGCGGCCATACGCGCGCGCCGATGGCGTCGCGTGCCCGCGTCATGGCAACGTCGCGATCCGGCGCCAGCTCGCTCCGGTGCGTCAGAAGCCCCGCGGGCTTGTCGACCACGAGCAGCTCCTCGTCGCGGTAGAGGACGGAGAGGCGCCTCACGGGGTGGCCACCGGTTCGACGACCAGGGACAGGTCGTGGAGATCCACGTGCTTGTCGCGGGCCTCGGCGAGGCGCTCGAGGTACTCGCTGCGGGAGATCTCGCGTGCGCCCAGCGACTCGAGATGCGAGGTCGAGAACTGCACGTCGAACAGCTCGATGCCGGCCGGAAACAGGCTCTGCACTGCCACGATCAGCGCGACCTTCGACGCATTCGTGCGGCGGTGGAACATGCTCTCTGCGGCGAACAATCCGCCGCGGTGCACGCCGTAGAGCCCGCCGACGAGCTCGCCGCCCTGCCACACCTCGAAGCTGTGCGCGTGGCCGAGCCGGTGGAGCTCTGCGTATGCCGTCACCATCTCCGGTAGGATCCAGGTTCCTTCCTCGCGCTCGCTGCCACACGCGCGCATCACGTCCAGAAACGCCCGATCGAATGAAACCTCGAACGATGCCTGACGCAGCACGCGCCGCATGCTGCGCGAGACGTGCAACCGCTCGAGCTCGAAAATGGTGCGTGGATCGGGGCTCCACCACAGCGGCGGCAGCCCCACGTCGTGCCAGGGGAAGATCCCGTGATCGTAGGCGAGGAGCAGGCGCTCGGCGGACAAGTCCCCGCCCACTGCGAGTAGCCCTTCCTCGTCCGCGACGGCGGGATCCGGAAAGACCAGAGGCCCCCCCGGCGGAATCAACAGGGGCCGCGTCCGGCGCATGCGTCAGTGGATAGCGCGGCCCCGCCGCGTCTGCCATCCTCGCGGCTCTGGATCGGGCTCGGATGGCGTTGTGTGGGGCGCCCTGGCTGACGCTCAGCCCATCGCCGTTAGCGTGGCGGCGACGCCTTGGTAGCCGCCGAAGAACCACGTCCACCAGCCGAGCATCATGATCATGTGGCCCGTGAAGATGCCGACGTGGCTCCACATCTCGACGCGGTCGGCCTGCTGCCGTACGTAGCGCCGCCAGTGGAAGGCCTCGTCGATGACGCTGTACATGAACGAGAGCACCGTCAGCACCATCGCCGGGATCCACAGCGCTCCGGGGCGCGCGTACGCGGCCGCAAGCAGCACCGAGCTGCCGATGCCGTTGAAGATCGTGATGCCGTGGACGAGCCCCTCGGCCTCGCTGATCTCCTCCTTGTAGACGGTGCGGTGACCGATGCTGTCGATCGCGATGCTGATCGTGAACACCAGCGCTCCGGCCGGCACCATCCAGGCCTCTGCGGGGTAGCGGACTCCCTTCGCGTGGCCGAACAAGAGGAAGCCGCCGGTGGAAGCGACCAGTCCGACCATCAGCCCGACCCAGGAGATGTAGACGGCCCAGTCGTTCTTCTGGAACTGCCGCATGCGGCCGACGTAGACGGCCACTTCGCGCAGGAAATGCCCGGAAGCCGGCGCGGCGCGCGGAGCGGAGCTAGTAGCGGATAGCGATGACATCGGAGTACCTCGTCAGGGGCAGGCGCGGCGCTCTCTTGAAGCGCCGCCTGGCGCGAGCCGGCAGCTCGGCCAGAGTCAAGAACGCCGCCTTGGCGGTCAGCCAGAGCTTCATCCAGGTGGGGACGATCGCGCGCCCGGCGAGCACGTCGTACTGCTGCTCCGCCAGGCGGCGGCCGATGGCGGCGTACACGAGCCGTGCGGTGCGCACGGCGAAAGCCGCCCGGAGGGGAAGTGCGGGCAGGCCCCGGTCGCCAGAGCGATAGTAGCGATCGGCCAGCGCCAAAAGGTCCGCGATGGCTCGCGACAGCGGACCACGGGCGGAAGCGGGCAGCGGTCGGCCCAGCTCGCTGTCGAGCCCGGGTGTGCCGAGCCGCGCCAGCAGCTCGTCCGGAATGTAGAGGCGCCCGCGTTGCCAGTCTTCCGCCACGTCGCGGCAGATATTGGTGAGCTGCATTGCGATGCCCAGGTGCGCGGCGTACTGGAGCGCGCGCGGGCTCCTGACGCCGAGCACGTGGCACATCATCAGGCCCACAGTGCTCGCCACGCGGTAGCAGTAGACCACGAGCTGCTGCACGCTCTGGTAGCGCTGCCCGACCGTGTCCATGCGCAGCCCCTCGAGCAGTTCCCCCGGATAATGCGCCGGGATGTGCCGGCGTTCGACCACCTGCTGGAACGCGGCGAGCTGCGTCTGGCTTTGCGGCGCGCCGGCGTAGACGTCGTAGAGCTCGCGCTCCAGCCCTGCGAGGCGCGCGCGCTGCTCGCCGGGTGGCGCCTCGTCGATGGCATCGTCCGCTCGGCGGCACCAGGCGTACAGCACGGCCGCCTCGTCGCGGCTCCCGGCGGGAAGCAGCCGGGCGGCGAGCGAGAAGCTCCGGCTGTGCGCCGCAAGCGTCTGCCGGCACTGGACGATCGCGTCGGACGAAGTCACGCGGCGGCCTCGCTGGCGGCCAGGTCGGCCGCGATCACGCTCACCGTTGCCTTGGCCGAGTTGATGACTCCGGGCAGGCCCGCTCCCGGGTGGGTTCCCGCGCCGACGATGTAGAGCCCCGGGATTTTCGGGTCGCGGTTGTGCGGCCGGAACCAGGCGCTCTGCGTCAGCTTCGGCGCTACCGAGAAAGCCGAGCCGTGATAGGCGGAAAGCTCCGTGCGGAAGTCCTCCGGTGTGAACCAGCGTTGCGTCACGATGTGCTGGCGGAGCCCGGGCATGTGGCGTTCGAGTGCGCCCAGGATGCGGTCCGCGTAGGCCGGCGCGGTGGCTTGCCAGTCGATGTTCGCGTGCCCCAGGTGCGGCACGGGGCTCAGCACGTAGAACGTGCCGCAGCCGGGCGGCGCCAGCGACGGATCGGTCACCGTCGGCGCGTGCAGGTACAGGCTGAAATCGTCCGGAAGCTCGCTCCCCTCGAAGATATCGTGGAGCAGCTCCTTGTAGCGTGCCCCGAACAGCACGGTGTGGTGTGCGACGTCGTAGGTTACGTCCGTGCCGAAGTAGAGGACGAAGAGCGACATCGACCAGTCGGCGCGCTCCAGCTTCTTCTGCGTCTTCGCTGCCGCCGGCTCGCCCCGGTACAGGGTCGCGTACGTGTGGTGCAGGTCCGCGTTGGAAACGACCAGATCGAATGGCTCGCCCTCCACCGCATCGGTCGTCACGCGATGTACGCGACTGTCGTCGAGTTCTATGTGGCGCACCGGCGACGACAGCCGCAGCTCGCCGCCGAGCTCCTCGTACAACCTCACCAGTGCATTCACGAGCGCGCCCGTTCCGCCGCGCGGGAAGAACACGCCCCACTTGCGCTCGAGGTAGTGGATGAGCGTGTAGATGGCGCTGGTGTCGAACGGATTGCCGCCGACGAGGAGCGAGTGGAAGCTGAGCGCCTGGCGCAGGTGCTCGTCCTTTACGAAGCGCGCCACGGCGTCGTACACCGAGCGGTCCGCCCGGAGCTTCGCGAGGTCGGGCGCGACGCGCACCATGTCGAAGAAGCGCAGGAACGGCGTGGCGGCGAGCTGCTCGTAGCCCTTGGCGAAAACCCGCGACGTGTAGTCGACGAAGCGGCGGTAGCCCTCGGCGTCCTCCGGGCTGCGCCTGGCGATCTGCGCTTCCATCGCGTCCCCGTCCCCCACGTAGTCGAAGCTGTCGCCGTCCTCCCACGAAAGGCGGTAGAACGGCTCGACCGGCAGCAGTTCGACGTAGTCCTGCATGCGGCGTCCGGCGACCTCGAACAGCTCCTCGATGCAGTGCGGGGCCGTGATCACCGTCGGACCGGCATCGAAGACGTAGCCCTGATCCTCGTAGACGTAGGCGCGCCCGCCCGGCTTGTCGCGCGCTTCGAACAGTACGGTCGGGATGCCGGCAGCCTGCAGCCGGATGGCCGCGGCGAGGCCCCCGAAGCCGCTTCCGATAATCGCCGCGCGTCGCGCGCGCGGATGCCGACCCGAGATGCGTTCGCTACTCATAGCTCTGCTCCAGTTTCTCGATCTCCTGCGCCAGCAGGTCGATGACCGCGGAAGGACCGACGGCGCGCTCCAGATCCCGAAGCGCGCTTCCCAGATGCTGTTGGACGTGGAAGCGGCCGCGGATCGCAATGTGCTCGCGCAGCGCTTCGGCCAGGTACTCGGGATGCAGGTTGCGCGCCTGCACGTCACGGGACATGGTCGAGAGCCGCGCGAAGCCGATCTCGTCCAGATCGCGGGCCGCCCAGGCCCACGGCCACGTGGGTCGTCCGAGAAGCAGATCCTCGTGCCCCTTGTGGCAGCGCTTCTCGCTCGTCAGTCCGCCGAGGTCGTCGAGCATCTGCAGCCCGGTTCCGAGCCGCATGCCGAACTCTGCGATCGCCTGGGCGCGCGCGGAAGGCGCGCCGGCAGCGATGGCTCCAATCGCAGCTGCCAGCTCCATCAGAGCACCGGTCTTGAGCGAGGTCGTGACCTCGACCACCCGCGCTACGTCGCGCTGCGACAGCCCGCCGACGCGCGCCGACAGGTCCAGTGCCTGGCCGCTGTGGCAGCGGAGCAGCGTCTGGCTGATCGTGCGATAGAGGGCCAGGCGCGCCTCGGGTGCGACGTCGAGCCGCTCGATCAGCGACATCGGCCAGAAGTAGAGCCAGTTGCCGGCGTTGAGTGCGCGCGGCAGCCCATACGTGCAGTGCAGCGCGGGCTCGCCGCGGCGATAGGCCGAGCCGTCTTCGATGTCGTCGACGATGAGCGAGCCCGCGTGCAGGAGCTCCACGATGAGCGGCAGCTCCGCTGGCGGCGTCTCGCTTCGACCGCCGAGTCTAAAGGCAGCGCCGACCAGTCGCGCCCGGAATTCCTTGCCGGGGCGTCCGAGGAAATCGCGCAGCGGACCGTAGAGCGCCTCCCGCCACAGCTCCCACGGCATGGGATCTCCATCCAGCGCGAGCAGGGCCTCGAGCGAAGCCGGATCGAACTGCCGGTCGAGAAGGTCGACCACCGGGGACGTTGGTTCCAGCTTGAATGCAGCGTTGGTCATATCGACATACCTCGTGTCAGCGCTCTACCGAGCGAGATGTGGCGCGGTGGCCTGCCGCACAGGATCCGGGTGCGATCGCCCGGGGTCGTGGTCATCGCGTAGAAGCGCCGGATGGTCGCTTCGGGCAGCCGGTAGAAGCGCTCGAGCGCGTTCCAGCGGTCTTCGGGCGCGAACGCGCCGAACAGCATCCGGTTCAGGAACAGCGCGTAGCGGCTCTGGCGCTTCTGCTCGCTGACGAGTCGCTGCCAGCCGTCGCCGAACAGCGTGTCCGGCGTGGTGCTGGCGACGTGTTCGGCGAGTCGCAGCGCGACGGGAAACGAATAGCCGGTGGTCGGGTGGAACCAGCCGCCCTGGAAGCCGGCGACGAGCGGTCCGCGATCGAGCGGGCGGCGCGCCCCGCGGCGCGGCAGCGGCAGGACGCCGATCTCCTCGCGCGCGATCGTGTCGATGTGCAGACCGGCGCGGAGCGCATAGGCGATGACCTCGCTGCGGAGCCCGGCGATGTCGAGCTCCGGCGTGTCGGAGAAATACGTGTCTTCGACCAGCACGCGCTGCTCGTCGAGCGGCAGCACGTAGAAGAACCGGAATCCGTCTTTCTGCGGGACTTGCGCATCCATCAGGATCGGATGCTCGAGCCCGCTCGGCCTTCCCAGCTCGAGCTCGAGTCCGAAAAACTTCTGGTACGCGACGGGTCCCTCGTTCCTGTAGCCGCCCGGCCCGCGCGCATCGACGACGACGCGTGCGTCGAGCCGGCGCCCGTCCGCGAGGATCACACGGCCCTCGTCGACCTCCACCGCCTCGGCCTGCCGCAGGAGCAGCGCATTGTCCGAAGCCGCGATGCGCCGTTCGACCACGCGTCGCAGGCGGTCGCTGCTCACGGCCGCGTAGTCGTGGTCGAGCGTGCGCTGGAGGTTCGGGAAGCGCACCTCGTAGCCGGACCAGCGCTGCTCGACGAGCGGTTCGACCAGCTTGCGCGCAGCGGGTGTCACGTCGTCGACGTGGAAGCACCAGGTGTGGTTGCCGCCCAGCACGCCGTCGCGCTCCACCAGCACGAGCCGTGCGTCGGGCTGCCGGTCCAGCAGCGCCAGGGCGATCAGCGCGTTCTGCAGGCCCCCACCCACCAGGATGTAGTCGAACCGGTTGTCGCCCTCGAAAGACCCCATTTGTGTGGTGTTCATGGTTTGTCCAATTGTTGTCTAAGTTATGATCATGCGCCTCCAGTTCGTCAATGCCCTCCCGGACATTTGTGTAAATGTCCGAAATGACGTGAGCATCCCGCGGTTATGGCTGCGTTTCGTGCACATCGCGCTGGTCTGCGTGGCAGCAGTCCTCGGCTACGCGATGCGCCGCATCCGACTTGGTGTGTCCTCCCCCGAGGTCGTCGAACGGCTGAGAGGCGAGGTACTCGCTCACCTGCTGCAGCGGCTCGGCGCCACCTTCGTCAAGTTCGGACAGATCCTTAGCACCCGTCCAGACCTGCTGCCGCCGGGATACGTCGAGGCGCTCGCGCGACTGCAGGATCGTGTTGCGCCTGCTCCGCTCGCCCGCGTCCAGGCGCTGCTTGAAGAAGAGCTCCCCGCCGAGCTCCGGGCCCGCATCGTTTCCATGGGGCAGCAGCCGATTGCCGCGGCATCGGTGGCGCAGGTCTATCGCGCCGAGCTCGACAACGGTCAGGTGATTGCGCTGAAACTGCAGCGTCCGGCCGCCGCCCTGCAGGTAGCGCGCGATCTGGCCATCTTGGGTTTCTGGGCGCGGCTGCTCGACCGCATCCCCGCGGTGCGCATGCTCAGCCTTCCCGGTGCCGTCGAGCGTTTCGGCGAAGCATTGCACAACCAGCTCGACTTCCGGCGTGAGGCCCGGAATAACCATCGCTTCCGCGACAACTTCGCGGAAGTCGACGGCGTGGACGTTCCGGAGCTGATCGAGGAGCTTTGCACGGGCCGGGTGCTGGCGATGGAGTTCATCGAGGGCGTCAAGGCGACCGAGCCCGAGAAGGTGGGAGGCGACCGCGCGAGACTGGCGCGCATTGGCGGCGAGACCGTGCTCAAGATGGTCTTTTCCGACGGCTTCGTGCACGCCGACCTGCACCCCGGCAACATCATCCTCACTCCCGACGATCGCGTGGTGCTCATCGATCTCGGCATGGTGACCGAGATCCCGAACGACATGCTGCGCCCCTGGGTGGAGACGTTCATGGCGCTTTCGCAGCAGGATGGCGCCAAGGCCGCGCGCATCTTCTACGGCTACGCGCCCAGCGTTGGCGACACCGACTACGCGGGCTTCGAGCGCGACGTGATCGAGAACCTCGGCGGCCTGTACGGCAAGAAGCTCGGCGAGGTCGAGGTGAGCGAGGCGGTCAGCGGCATGATGAACGTGCTGCGCAAGCACCATGTGCAGATCGACCCGACCTTCACCGTGGTGAACATCGCGATGCTGGTCGCCGAGGGCCTCGGCAAGCAGCTCGACCCTACGATCGACCTGATCGCGCTGGCCGCGCCGTATCTGGCCCGGGCCATGCTTGAAGCTCCGCCCGGTCGTGCACCCGTCCGCGAGCCACCTGCGCCGGCGTCGGGGCATGCCGCTCTCGCCTGATCCACCCCGCGGCGAGCATGATATTGTCCGCCGTCATGATCCCCCGTTCGCTCCTCGCTCTGGTCCTGGCCGCCGCCTTCACCGTGGTTGGCTGTGACAATTCCCCCAAGCACGACGCTACCGCCAAGCCCAAGCCGTCCGCCACCGCGCCCCTGCCGACGCCGGAGCCGACCGCGGCCAAGCCGAAGCCCAAGCCGAAGCCGAAGAAGCGCACCCTGGCCGACTGCCCGAAGGGCAACAAGGTCGAGTTCGTCGACGACGCCGTCGAGAAGGAAGTGCGCCGCAAGCTCTCCAAGGACAAGGGCGACATCACGATTGCCGATCTCGGCAAGGTGCGCTCGCTCAACCTGTCGCAAGCGCACCTGGATCAGCTCGACCCGTGCGTGTTCACCCACCTGAAGAACCTGCACGAGCTGTTCCTCGGTCCGAGCCAGGTGCTCGACGACCTGTCGCCGATTGCCGGGCTCAAGCACCTGGAGTCGCTCCGGGCCTCGCTCACCCAGATCAGCGACATCAAGCCGCTCGAGGGGCTCGTCCACATGGATCGACTGGACCTCGGCCATACGCAGGTCCGCGATCTGAAGCCGCTGGCCAAGCTCGAGGCGATCACCGAGCTCCAGCTCGACAACACGCCCGTCGAGGACCTCACGCCGCTGTCCAAGCTGAAGAAGCTGCAGCGCCTCAGCCTCAAGAACACGCGCGTCAAGGACTTCAGCCCGCTCAAGGATCTGAAGAGCCTCGAGTTCATCTACGTCGCCGGCACGCCCGCCACCGACATCAGCCCGCTGCTCCCGCTCAAGAAAGACGGTCTGAAGATCATCGACCGCTGACGTTCAGCGCGGCTGGATGGCCGTGATGCCGACGCTCATGGCGCTGCGCACGATGACGGCGCGGCCAAAGGCCCAGAAGACGTAGCGCGTTGCGTTCGCGCGGATCTCGCGCTTCATGCCGCGTACGACGACCTCGTTCGTGTACCGGAGCGCGCGGACGAAGGGCGCGCCCTTGCTGGCGGCGATGCGGCCGTCCTCGGCGGCCACCTGGCCTTTGGGCGAGATGGCCCAGCGCGGAGGGTGCGCGGTGCTGGAACGAAGCGGCGTGGCGTGACCGAGGTTGTGGGGAAGCGTGTAGACCTGGCCGCGGACCTGGAGGACGGGCTCTCCTTGATCGAGCACGAGCCCGTATTCCCCGGCGCCGTAATCGATGCCGTCTTTGCTGTGGTGCGTGTAGGCCGCGCGCGTCCTCAGCTTCTTGTCCAGCCTGATCACGTGCAGCGCTGAGCGGTCGTGCATCGCGATGAAGATGTCGTTCTTGTGGACCCTGACGATCTGTTCCGGGCGATCGTATGCCGGAAAAATCATCTTCCCGTACGGAATCACCCGGCGTGCGACGACGCGCTCGTGCGCAAGGTCGAGCGCTGTGATCCGCATGCCCGTCTGGCCTCGCCCCGCGACGACGGCGAGCGCGCCGTCCGCGGCGAGGTCGGCGTAGTCCACCTTCAGGTCCCAGCTCTTGTCCAGCTTGAAGGAGTCGTCGAGCAGCAGCAGCCGCGGATTGCCTCCGCCCTGGAGCGCGTCCGCCATCACCACGGCCACGTGACCGGCGCCGTGCGCGACGCGGATCTGGTTGTCGTCCGGCGGCGTGGGCAGCTTCACCGTCCTGAGCGCGCGGCCAGCGAACAGATCCCATTCCTCGAGCTGGGCGTGATTGTCCTTGTAGCAGCCGACCACGACGGTGCCCCAGCGGTGCGCTTTGCTCGGCGCAGCGAAGGGCGCGGCGTTGAGGTCCTCGGCGCGGCAGCCCTGCTGCTCGCCGTCGCGGACGAGCAGCGCCTTTGCCATCGGGATTGGCCTGGCTACGCCGATACGCGGCGAGAGCAGGAGCCCGACGGCGACAAACGTCAGGACGATGAGCGAGAGCAGCTTGACCGGGCGCGCCATGGTCAGTTCTCCGCCCGGGGCCGGTAGATGCCCTGGAGGTCGTGGTCGTACGGACCCGGCTTGTCCGACGCGAAGGCGTGCCACTGGCCGCTGTCTCCCTCGATGAGGGTGGCCCACTTGCCGCTGCTCTCGTCGTAGGCCCACGTCTCGCGCTTGACCCCGCCCTGCTCGGGCACGCCGCCGGCGCCCCACGACGAGTCCACGCGGAACAGATCGATGCGCGCCTTCGCGCTGCTGCCGAGCCCGCGTTCGACGGCGCGGTGCAGCGCGCTGCCGGGCGCGAGCCGGTCGCGATCGTAGACGATGAGCTTGTGGCCGGTGCCGTCGGGGCCGTTGGTCAGAACCATGATGTCGCCGGCGCGCGCGTCGGCGGGCGAGACGCGCTGGAACGCGCCGGTGGGCATGTGCTGGACGTTCGAAGCGAGCGGGTTGCCAAGCGCGTACTTCGACGCCGCCGCCGAACCGTCCGGCCCGCTGCCACGCGAGTAGAGGAACGCGCGGTGCACGTAGCCCGAGCAGTCCATGCCGACGCCGAAGTGCCACATCAGCTCGCGCACGGCCTGCTTCGGCGCCATCGACTTGTAGGCGTCGAAAGCGGGCGAGTCGATGAGCGCCTGCGTCAGCCGCTGCACCTCGCCTGGCGTGCCCTTGCCGGACACGACGGTGCCGACGATGGGGGCGAGCTCGCGGAAGCGCGACGGAGGCAGCGCCTGCGCGATGCGCCGGGTGTACGCCTGCGGCGCGAGCTGGTTCATGCCGCCGACCATGCGGAAGGCAGCGGGAACCCACACCTGCTTTCCGCCGACCTCGTACGGCCCGCCCATCTTCTGCATGAACTCGTTCAGCCGGTGGGCGATGCGGCGCTCGGCGGCGCTGGGCCCGACGATGCGGCCCGCGCTCGAGGCGCGTGCGGCCAGCGAGCGCGACGCTTCGGTCGTATGGACGGCGACCAGCCGGACGCCCGAGCGGCGCGCGTCGGCCTGCGGCGGATCGGGCTCTTGCGCAGGCGGGTGGACAGTGGGGCGGCGGAGCGCTTCGACGGTCATGCGTCGCTATTCGGCCGCCCGCGCGCCGGGTTGCGCACAAATGGGGCGCGGCGGTTCGCAGCCTGCACGCCGCGCGCATCTAGCTGCCAGCCTGGTCCTGGCGCTGGGTTGCTTCGCCGGCTGTTCTGGCTCCACCGCGAACAGCCCTCCTCCGGAGGCCGGGACCGGGGGGCAGCGGGGCTGCCGGGGGTTCCGGCGGTGGTACCGGCACCTCCGCGTGCGTGCACACCACGACCGACGACATCTTCCGTCACGACAGCGATACGTTGCCGACGGGCGCGTGCGCGGACGGTACGCCCGAGTGCGATCTCATCGTGCGTGATGCGTGCCCGTGCAACAGCCAGGTGCCGAGGAAGTCCTACACTTGCACCTGCGACGCTGGGACGTGGCAGTGCAAGCTCACCTCGCAGGACGGTGGCATGTGCACGCCACCGTCCGACTGCGGCTGCAGGCCCAGCGAGGGGGGCATCGATGCCTGGAGCTGCGACGGTGGCGCGGCGGCGGCCGATGCGGGGGGCGGCTAGCGCGGCTCGGTTCCACGCCACGTGGTAGACTTCGTGCGTGGCGGATCCGCGACCGGTCATCGAGGCATACCTGTCGGGCGAGGCCGGGTGTCTGGCGGCCTGGTTGTTCGGCAGCGAGGCGAGGGGAGCCGCCCGGGCGGACAGCGACGTGGACGTGGCGGTGCTGGTCGCCGGGGCGCCGCGCGGCAAGCTGGAGGATCTGCATCTGGACTGGGCAACCGTGCTCGAGGCGCGGCTCGGCCGCCCGGTGGACCTGGTGGTGATGAACGGTGCGCCGGTCGATCTCGTGCACCGCGTGCTCTCGGAAGGCGAGCTGGTGCTCGAGCGCGACCGCTCGGCGCGCGTCGCGTTCGAGGTGCGCGCGCGGCGCGAGTATTTCGATCTCGAGCCCCATCTGCGCCGCTACCGCCACCCCGCTGCGCCATGACCGACGAGGAGCTGATCGCGAAGAAGCTCGCGTCCATCGAGACGTACGTGAGCGAGCTCCGGCGCCTGGCGCGACCGGAGCTGGTCGAGAGCGACGTGCGGGAGGAGCGTTTCGTCGAGCATTCGCTGCAGCTCGCCGTCCAGGCCGCACTGGACGTCGCGTCGCACATCGTGTCGGACGAAAGGCTGGGCGAACCTGGCTCCAACGCCGAGCTGTTCACGCTGCTGGCACGCGCCGGATGGATCGATGACGACCTTGCCGCGGCGCTCCGCCGTGCCGCCGCGTTCCGCAACGTTCTCGTCCACGGCTACGCCGCCGTCGATCCGCGGATCGTGCGCGACGTGCTGGTGAACCGACTCGGGGATCTGGAAGACTTCGTGGCGCGGGTGCGGGCGCGCATCGCGGGGTAGGGACCTCTCGCGCAGGCGCTGGCCGGCGGGACGTGGCGCGGCGTGGAGTGCCGGCCGGGCGAGCATGCGCTTGAGGGACCCGCCGCGCGCAGCGTAAGCGAGCAGTGCGGCGCGCCGCGACGCCTCGCGACGGGGGAGCATCCCCGCTAGCGGACCACGAAGTACTTCACGCCGCGGTCGATATCGAAGTGGAAGTGGCTGTGGTGCGCCTTGTTGAAGTTCGGCGTCAGCATGTGCTGGAAGATGCCGGCGCGGGCCACGTCGCAGACGATGTTGCGCAGACGGATGGCGCCGGGCGTGGCTTCCACCGGGGCGGCGTCGGGGCCGCACACGGGGCGGCCGATGCCGCCGTGCCAGTCGTCTCCGACGCGCAGCGTGGTGCCGTCGCGGAACGTGAGGCCCATCAGGTCGATGGCGAGGCCGTAGGCGTGCTGGCTGTGCTTGTGCTTTCCCGGCAGGTGCGCGTGCGGACGGTAGAAGTTGTCGACGTAGACTGCGATGACGCCATGCTTCCACAGCACGCTGGCGAACGCGTCGAGCGCCAGGGCGAGCCGGCAGTCGAGCAGGCCGTAGGGGCTGGGTCGGCGCGGCGTGATGAACTTCACGTGGTGCAGGCGCCCCGCGATGCGTCGAGGGTTGGCGACGCCGGGCGACCCGATGCGCACGCCGCGGAGCGGCAGCCGCGCTTTTCGGAGCTGGGCGCGGCACTGCCCGGGCGACAGGTTGGCGTCGCGCATCGCTGGGCTCTTCTTCGGTAGCCACTTGTCCGGCAGCGGCGCCTGGAAGGGGTAGGGGGCGTGGGCCTCGTGCGCGTGCGACGCCGGCGGATCGGCGTCCGCGGCGGTTGCCGCTTCCAGGGCAGCGCCCGCGTCCAGGTCCCCGGTGTCGCCGCTCGGCCCCGCGTCGGGCTGTGCGCTCTGCGACACCAGGATCGTCGCAGGCCTCGCGCGCGCTGGCGCGCCCGGAGCGAGCGACCGCGTCGGCGCCGGAGTGGTCCCGGCGCAGGCAGCGAGCAGAGTGCCGCCCAGCACAAGCCACCGACCGAAGCGCATCCGCCCACCGTAGCGAACACGCGGGCGACGCGCACGTCGCGCCGGATCAGGTGCGCGTCATCAAGAAGCCGACCAGCGCGCCGTAGAGCGACGCGGTCCACCAGCGGGCGGTGATGGGGCAGGCGCCGGTGCTGCAGCCGACCACATAGTGGTAGGCCAGGCCGAGCGCCGCACCGATCACGAGGCCGAGCACGAGCTTCTTGTGGTTGGTACGGCCGGAATCCGGCGGCGTGTCCACGGGCCCGGCCTGGGGCTGTGCGGGGTGGGCCACGTCAATTCAGGCCGCAGGTGCCGCCGCCGCAGAAGCCGGTGCCGCAGCCGCCGCCGCTCCCCGGATCAAACGACGCGGACGAGCTGCTGCCGCCGATGGCGAACGCGGAGAGCTGCTTGTCGACGTCGGCACTGGCGCAGTCCGGGCAGCGGGCCTCGGACAGGTCCTTCACCAGATCCTCGAACTCTGTCCCACACTTGTTGCAGAGAAAGTCGTAGAGCTTCATGGTCCTCGGGCGGTTGGAGCCGGCTGGCGCCGGAAGGGTTCGCCGGATCAGCTTGCCTGGTCGGCCTCTTTCTTCATTTCCAGCTCTTCCCAGCGCGCCATCAGCCGATCCACCTCGGCGCGTGTCGCGTCCAGGTCAGCGGTCGTCTGCTGGATGTCGGTGCCGCTGCCGGCGTAGCTGGCGGGGTCGCCGAGCACGGCCGTGAGCTCGCTGACCCGCGCCTCTGCCGCGGCGATGGCGTCGGGCAGCGTCTCCAGCTCGCGGGCTTCCGCGAAGCCGAGCGCCTTCTTCCTGCGCGGCGTCCGGAGCGGCGCCGCCGGCGCTTCGGCGGGCGGAGGTCCGGCGGCCTTTTCCGCCTGGGCGCGCAGGCGGCGGTACGTGTCGTAGTTGCCGGGATAGCGCGTCACCCGGCCGTCGCCCTCGAAGGCGAGGATCGCCGTTGCGACGCGGTCGAGGAACCAGCGGTCGTGCGTCACGACAATCGCGGTGATGGCGTAGTCGACCAGCATGCTCTCGAGCGCGCCGAGCGTTGCCACGTCGAGATCGTTCGTGGGCTCGTCGAGGATGACGAGGTTCGCCGATTGCCTGAGCAGCCGCGCGAGCGCCACGCGCGCCCGTTCCCCGCCGGAGAGCGAGCCGACGGGTTGCCGCTGTTTGTGCCCGCTGAAGCCGAAGCGCTCGAGGTACGTCCTGGGCTCGATCACCTGGCCGCCCAGCTCGATGCGCGACTGATCGCCGGTCACGTTGTCGAACACGGACATTTCATCTTCTAGCCCACTCCGACTCTGATCGAAATATGCGATGCGCGCGTTCCTGCCCACAACGACGCTGCCGGCGTCGGGTGCGCGCTCGCCCACGATCGCGCGGAGCAGCGTGGTCTTGCCGGTCCCGTTCCGGCCGACCACGCCGATGCGTTCGCCCTGCGTCACGAACAGGTCCAGATCGTGGACCAGCGTGCGGCCTTCGATCGAGAGGCCGAGCCCGCAGAGCTCGAGCACGGTCTTGCCGCTGCGGGCCACGTCCACTTCGAGCTTCACGGCCCGTTCCGTCTTCGGGGCCTTTACGGCCTTTGCCGCCTCCGCGCGTTCGATACGCGCCTTCTGCTTGGTGGTCCGCGCCTTGGGCTGGCGGCGCAGCCACTCGAGCTCGCCGCGCAGGAAGTTCTGCCGGTTCTGCTCCACGCGCTCGGCGTGCGCCAGTCGCTCGGCCTTCTGCTCCAGATACAGCTCGTAGCCGCCGTCGTAGGAGAACACGGCTCCGTCGGCCACCTCCAGCGTGCGGGTCGCAACGCGATCGAGCAGGTAGCGGTCGTGCGTGATGAGCAGCACGCCGCCCGTGTGCTCGTCGAGCAGGTACGACTCGAGCCATTCGATGGTCCCGGCGTCCAGGTGGTTCGTGGGCTCGTCGAGGATGGCCAGGTCGGGGCGCGCGATCAGGATCCGCGCCAGCGCGACGCGACGCTGTTCACCGCCGCTCAGCGTCGAGATGTGCGCGTCGGTGCGCTCGACGCCGAGGTTTCCCAGCATGGACGCGACGCGGTGGCTCTGCTCCCAACCGCCGGCGCGCTCGACAGCCTCGGCGGCCTCGGTCTGTTCGGCGAGCAGCGCGTCGAGATCACCGGAGCCTTCGCCGAGGGCCCGGGCCGCCGCTTCGTGGCGTTCCACCGCCGTCTTCCACGCCGACAGTCCCGTGGATACCGCTTCCTCCGCAGTGGGATCGCCGTCGAAGCGCGGGACCTGGTCGAGGTACAGCACGGTCGCGCCGCGTCGCCGCGATAGCTCGCCGGCGTCGGGCGCCTCGATGCCCGCGACAATGCGCGCCAGCGTGCTCTTGCCCGCGCCGTTGCGGCCGACGACGCCCACCCGTTCGCCGCTCCTGAGCGTGACGTCGGCGTCGCCGAGCACCACGTGGGCGCCGTACGCTTTGTGCAGGTGCTTGGCCGCAACGATGGGCACGGCGCGGACCCTAGCACCCCGGCGCGGCCCGCGTTTTCCGCCCGCGCGGACGCAGCCTCAGGGCCGCTTGTGGACCTTGGCGGGGATCCACTCAATCCAGCTCTCGATGTCGGAGGGCTGGAGAGCCGTGGCCAGGAGCGCGATGTTCCGTATCGCGGTGCCGACCGGCGTCCTGGGCAGGATGAAGATGAGTCCCGGGAAACGCTGCCGTGCGCTCCGCGCCGCGTCGGCCAGCTCCAGGGAAATCGGTGTCGGAGCTGACGATGACCCGCTTCAATTCCGAGACGTGCTCGAGCTGCAACGGCCGCGGAGCTCCAATCAGCTCGTCGTGCAGCGCGGTCGTCACATCGATGCCGCGCCGGCCGAGGCCGCTTGCGATCCGGAAGTCGACGCCCTCATCGGCGTACAGACGAAGCGTCATGGGCAGGTTCCGCCTATCGCCGGACTGGCGGCGGTGGTGGTCGGCTCGAGTAGCGCGCGCGCAACGTGTCGATCACGCCGCCCGCTTCCCGCCAGTCGCGCTGTATCGCGTCCTGGTGGTCGTAGTAGTACGCGAGGGCCGCGTGCACGTCGGCCAGCGTCAGGTGCGGGTGCGCTTCGATGATGTCGTCGGGCGTCATCCCGAGGTGTTCCGTCTCGCTGGCGATCTGGGCCACCTTGATGTTCGTTCCGGCGACCACCGGCCGCGAGCCGGACTCGTCGATGTGCTCGGGCTCGACCTCGGACAGCTCCACGAGCGGGAGGCTACCGTCAAGGCGCAGTGCCGGCAATGCGGTCATGGCCGTCGGTCCGTGCGCGAAGCCATCGCCGGAACCTTTCCGGGTCGCGGCGGTCAGTACTGACGTGGCCCATCCGCAACCTGTCGTGTTTCCGCCGTTGCCGTTCATTGTCCTTGCGCTCGCCGCGAGCTGCGCGCCGGCTGCCGCGCCGCCTGCCCGTCCTCCCGCGGCCACTCCCGTCGCGTCGGCGAAGCCTCTGGCGAAGCCCACGCCGAAAGCCACGCCGCCCAGGCCAGCGCCGCCGAAAGTGACAACGGCGATGGCTGGCGAGCCGCCGACGCCGATGCTGGGCGAGGCGCGCCTGCAGGAGTCGAGCTGCAAGGACCTGGAGGCCATTGACCGCGAGCGCGTTGCCGCGGAAATCCGCCAGATGCGCGCCGACGTGGACCGCTCCTACCGGGAGTGGGCCGCGGAGCAGCCCGGCTGCTGGCAGCAGTATCGCTGGAAGGCGCGGCGTTGGTACGCGCCGCGGCGCATGGGTGACGCCTACGGATCCGGCAGCCTGGGATTGTCCGGCATCGGGTACGGCGGCGGCGGCGCGGGCACCGGCCAGGGCTTCGGCAGGGTCGGCCGGATCGGCGGCGCCACGGTCCGTCACGCCAGCGTTTCCAGAACCAACAACCAGGTCGCCGGCGTCGACGAGGCCGACCTCGTCAAGTCGGATGGCCGCTACGTGTACCTGGCGACGAACGGCGCGCTCCGCATCGTCGAGGCGCTGAAGCCGCACCTGGTCTCGACGACGCACGTGCCCGGCACAGCGCGCGAGCTCTTCGTCGAGGGCGACCGCGTGGTGGTGTACGCGTCGAGCTTGGGCGCCAGCAAGCGGTGCACCTACGGCTACGACTGCCGCTTTGCGGGCGACGGGTCGTCGACGCGCATTGTGGTGTTCGACATCTCGAATCGCGCGGCGCCAAGAAAGGTGCGCGAGATCGACCTGTCCGGGTCGCTGATGGCGGCGCGCCGCATCGGCCACGCCGTACACACGGTGGTTGCCGACAACGACGGGCGAACCCGGAGCTGGAGCGGCTGGCCCGCCGGTCTGCCGACGTGCGGCACGGTCCAGTCGGTGGTGCGGGCGAAGTTCGCGCGGCTGAAGCGCGAGAACGAGCGCCGGATCCGCGCGCACCACATGGGCGTGCCGACAATCGTCGACGCAGGATCGAAGCGGCGCCTGTGCGGCAAGCTCCTGAAAACGGCCTTCCGCGACGGCGAGGCGTTCACGACGCTGGTGTCCTTCGACATGACCGACGACGAGACGGCGGCGACGACCACCACCATCCAGAGCCGCCCCGGTGCGGTCTTCGCGTCGCGCGACGCGCTGTATCTGGCCGTGGACCACCGTCACGCCCGCGGCGGCTGGTACTCGTTCTACCCGACGCTCGACGAGGCCACGGAGGTGCACAAGTTCCGCATCGGCGAGAGCCCGGGCGCGACGCACTACGTGGGCAGCGGCGTGGTGCCCGGTCACGTGCTCAACCAGTTCGCCATGGATCAGTGGTACGGCTACCTGCGCATCGCGACCACGCGCGGTCGCGTGCCCAACCCGAAGGCGGAGAGCGCAGTCTCGATTCTGGCGGAGGGCCAGGGCGGAAATCTCGTGCGTGTCGGGGCCGTGGGCAGGATCGCTCCGGGCGAGGACATCCGCGCCGTCCGCTTCGACGGCGACCGCGGCTACGTCGTGACCTTCAAGAAGACCGATCCCCTGTACGTGCTGGACCTCTACCAGCCCGCGCATCCCGCCATCCTCGGCAAGCTGGAGATCCCGGGTTTCTCCACCTATCTGCACCGCATCGACCCCGATCATCTGCTGGCCATCGGACTCGACGCGAACGACCACGGAAGCTTCGCCTACTTCGACGGCGTCATCCTGCAGCTCTTCGACGTGAAGAACCCCACCGAGCCCAGGCTGATGTTCCGCGAGAAGATCGGTACGCGCGGCTCGAGCTCCGCGGCGCTGACGGACCACCTGGCGTTCAACTACTTCGCCGAGAAAGGCTTGCTCGCGATCCCCATGACGATCTGCAAGGGCGGAAGCGACGGCCAGAACGGTACCGATCTGACGTTCAGCGGGCTGCTCGTCTACCGGGTCGATCTGGAGAGCGGCTTTCAGCGCCTCGGCGGAATCGACCATGGCAAGCGCGGCGTGAGCTGCAGCACGTGGTGGTCGAACGCGACCTCCACCGTGAAGCGGAGTCTCTTCGTCGATGATCTTGTCTACTCGATCGCTCCCGGTCGCCTGAAGGTCCAGCGGCTCGGCCACTTCGGCAAGGATGTCGCGGACATCACGCTGGCGCACTGAATCGGGTCGGCGTCGGGGAAGGATCTCCGGCGGGCTACGTACGACGCTGCCATGGAGGGACTCGACGTGAGGCAGGCGGAACTGCAGCGTTCGCTGAACAGGGTGGTTCTGGTCGTGGGGGTGCTCGCGGCGTTCGCGTGCGCCGTGGTGTCGGCGGCTTCGGGCGGCTTCGGCGGTGCGGCGCTGGCCGGCCTCTTCGTGCTGCTGCTGGTGCTCGTGGCTGGGGGATTCGCGGCCGGCTTTGCGGTCAGGGCGCTTTCGCCGCACCCGGGAAAGCGCTGAACCCCCGTTCCGGGTGCCCGCCGGGCGGTCTATGCTCGCCTCCCACGCGCGAGGAGGCACGACGTGACCGAGTCCATCACGCTCTACGGTTTTGGCGACAACGATCGCAGCGGCAAGGTGCGCTGGGTGGCGGCCGAGCTCGGCCTGGAGGTGGAAGAGCGCAGGCTGACGCCGGGCGAGCACCGCAAGAGTCCGTACGCGGACTTGAACCCGCTGTTGCAGATCCCGACGGCGGAGTTCCGCGGCGAGACACTGCTCGAGAGCACGGCCATCTGCCAGGTGCTGGCCGAGGCGTTCGACGAGCCGAAGCTGTGGATCGGACCGCGCGAGCCCGGGCGGAAGGAGTACCTGTTCTGGCTGGCGGCCTTCGGCGAAACGCTCGAGGGCCGGTTGGTCGAGTCTGCTGTCAGTCGCGCCGGGATCCTTCCGCCGGAGCACTTCTCGCTGCACGAAAAGCCCCTGCGCTTCAAGCTCCGCGCGCTCTCGAAGATGCTACCGGCGGCCGGCTACCTGTGCGGAGAGCGGTTCACCGTCGCCGATGTGCTTGCCGGCTACAGCCTGCGCCTGGCGCTCGCTGTTGGCCTCGTCGAGCGCGACGCGATCGAGCCGTATTTCGGTCGCCTTGTTGCGCGTGACGCCGCACGCACGGCCCGCGTGTTCACGGGGCTGTGATCGCGCTTCGCGCGAACAAGAGGCAGGAGGGTCGGCCGCTCTCCGTCGGCGCTGCCGCGTCGCGTGCTAGAGTCGTGGCATGTCAGACTTCACTTCTGGGCGGCCGGCAGCGAGCCGGGCCCTGGCTCTTGCGGCGCAGGGCGGCCTTCTGTTGCTCGCTCAGGCGGGGTGCGTGGCGAAGACGGACAGCGCCGCGCAGGCGAAGCAGGATGCGGGTTCAGTGGCGGACGGCGCCACCTGCGCGCCGGACGGCGGTGTCGTCACGTCCGCGAAAGTCGTGTCCGACATGACCCTCGCGAAATTCACCACGGAGTGCGACGGGCGGGGCGGCAGCGTGGAGATCCACCCGCACTGCGGCGGCGCGAACACCTGCGCCGGGATGTCCTACGACGAAGGCAACCACATGCTTACCGAGCACACCTGCAGGGGCGTCAACACCTGCGCCGGCTACAGCTGCGTCATTCCTTGCTGAGGTTGCTGCGAATACACCGGGTTGCCCTGGGCGGGCGCCCGCGCTAGGGCCCGGGGTTCATGGCGGAGGACGTTCCCGAGCCCGGGGCCGCCGGACACGGCGAGGAGCCCTTGCCGGAAGCCGGCAGCGTGGACGACGCCCTGCCGGAAGCCGGCAGCGTGGACGACGCCCTGCCGGAAGCCGGCAGCGTGGACGACGCCCTGCCGGAAGCCGGCAGCGTGGACGACGCCGATGGCGTGGAGGGAGCCCCGGCGGACGCCGGTGCGGCCGATGAAGTAGAGCCCGACGCAGCGGAACAAGGAGCCTCCCCAGCCGAGGGCGAAGCCGTACCGGCTGCGCCGGCGCTGCGCGCCCCGGCGCGCCCCTCGCGGCGCACGCTCGTTCTGTCCGCGGCGCTCGTCGCCATCATCGGGGTCATTTTCGTCGACGTGGTCGTGATCGTGAAGGGTGCGAAGAAAGGCGATCGGCCTGTCCAGAGCGTTGCCCGCGCCGTTTCGTCGGCCCCGCCGCCTTCGAGCGCCGCGCCGCCTTCGAGCGCCGCGGCGTTCGCGATGAAGCCGGTCGATGCGGGGCTCTTCCTCGACTACGACGACGGCGAACAGCCCCACGACACGACGCCCGAGCACCACGCGCACTACAAGACGGTGCAGCAGGCAGCGAACCGCACCTGTTCCACCAAGAGCGTGGACGGCTTGAGCCGGCAGATCATCCGCCAATCCCGCTGTTTCGACAGGAGCGCGTTCGTGCCGGTGCCACGGCGGCCGAACCTGAAGATCAAGTCGAACGTGTACCTGTATCTGGAGGCGCCCGCGCGCCGGCACCTGCTGAACGCGCTCGACGCCCATCGCAACAAGACGATGGTCGTGAACAGCGCGCTCAGGACGGTCGCGCAGCAGTACGTTCTGCAGCAGTGGTACCGGAACAAGCGCTGCGGGATCACGCTCGCGGCATTGCCCGGCGAAAGCAACCACGAGACCGGGCTTGCGCTCGACATCGCGCACGCGTCGAGTTGGCGTCCCGCGCTCGAGGCGCAGCAGTTCCACTGGCTCGGCAAGATCGATGGGATGCACTTCGACTACAAGGGGCCGGGCGCGGCCACCGGCATCCACGCCGACGTGAAGGCCTTCCAGCAGCTGTGGAACGAAAACCACCCCAAGGACAGGATCCCCGATAGCGGCCGCTACACCCCGGCGACGGAAGAGCGGTTGAAGAAATCTCCCGCCGCGGGTTTCCCCCGCGGACCGCACTGCGGATGACGGTCGTCAAGTCCGTGCTATGCTCGCGCGGATGTCCGGCTTTTCTTGCGAGAGCGGCCCGAAGAGGGCCGTGGCCAGCCGCGCTCTGCTCGCTGCGGCAGTGAGCGGCCTGATGTGCCTCGGACTGGCAGCGTGCGGCTCCAGCGCCAGTCCGGGTGGCGTCGTCACCTCCTCGAAGGTCGTGTCCGACATGACCCTCCAGAAGTTCACCCAGATGTGCGACGACCGCAGCGGCACGGTGGAGATCAATCCCCATTGCGGCGGCTCCAACTCCTGCAAAGGCATGTCGTACGACGAGGGCACGCAGACCCTCACCGAGCACACGTGCAAGGCGACGAATACCTGCGCCGGTTACAGCTGCATCCTTCCTTCATAGGTCCATCATGTCCGATAGCTCCTCCGATCTCCCCCGCACGACCCTCGCTGCGAGCCATGCGCTCCTGTCCGCCGCGCTCGGTGGTCTCTTGTGCCTTGGAACAGCATGCAGCTCGAGCAACACGGCCCATCCCGGTCCCGCCTCGACGGGTGGAACCGGCGGCGCGTCGACGGGCGGAACCGGCGGCAGCGGGATGGGAGGAAGCGGCGGAACGGGGGGCAGCGCGACGGGTGGAACCGGCGGCAGCGCGATGGGTGGAACCGGCGGCAGCGCGACGGGCGGAACCGGCGGCAGCGCGACGGGTGGAACCGGCGGCGCCACGGACGCCGGCTCCGACGCCTCGGCCTCGGACGCAGCGCCCGAGGCATCTGCCTCCGACGCTGCCAGTGATTCAGCGACGGACGCAGCGGCGTTCGTGTACTGCACCAACGCTCCGGACGCCGGCACGATCACGTCCACGAAGATCCAGGTCATGACCGAGGCCGAGTTCCAGACCGAGTGCAGCTCGCGCGGCGGCACGTTCGAGATCATGCCCCACTGCGGCGGCTACAACTCCTGCATGGGCATGTCCTACGACACGGGTACGCAGACGCTGACCGAGCACACCTGCAGGGGCCTCAACACCTGCGCCGGCTACAGCTGCGTCATCTGCAACTGACGCCGCCTCGGCTCACTCCGCTCCCGCTAGCCCGGTCCAGAAATCGAGCTCCACGCTGCGCGCGAGCCAGTGCTGCGCGCGGCCGGGCAGCTCGGCGCGCTCGTCCTCGGCACAGGCCGCCTCCAGCCGCGCCAGAGCGTCCGCGACCGTGTGCCGCTGGAGCAACTTGAAGAGCTGGGCTTCGCGCGGTTCGAGCGGGAGCTGACCGATGCCTTCCGGGCGGCGGACCAGGGCCCACGCCCTTTTCTGCTCGAGGCGTGCTGGCAGAAGGACGGGCGCTTCGCCGGGATCGCTCGTGACCTCGCGACGGAGCTCGACGAGTGGCCAGTGTTCCTCCACGACGGCGACTGCCGGTGATGGAACGAGCCGCGATTCGAGCAGGCGCCCGGCGTCGCTCGCCGAGGGGCGGTACGATGCGGTGGCCGGCGCGGCGAAGACGCGGCGCCACGCGGCGTCGAGCCGAGCCGCCTGCACCATCGCCTCGCGCTCGACTTGCCGTGAGGCGTTGAGCTCGACGTTGCCGTCCAGCGTTTCCTCGAGGAAGATCTCGAATCCGTCCGGTGCGCCATCGAGGTCCCAGCCGCGCGGCGGACTCGCGAGCAGGAAGCGCGCGGCGTAGTCGTTGAAGCGCCAATGACCGACGAGCCGCGTAGTCAGTGGGAACGCCGTGTGCATTACGCTGAACAGCCGGAACCAGTACTGCCGGTTGTACACGGCGAGACGTTCCGCGGCTGTCGCCGCCGGGCCGTCCGCAGCTTCTTCGAGCAGGCGCGGGTCGTACTCCGACGGCGTCGCAGTGAGCGTGCCGGTCTCGCGATCGAGCGGCGTGCGGATCATCGCGCTGAAGCGTGCCTCGAGTTCCGCGAGCCAGGCGGGGCCGGACAGCGGCGTCACGCGCGCACCTGGCTGGCCTTGTCGAGCTCGGCGAGCACGTCCGGCATCGGCGGGATACGCGCATCCCACTCCAGCAGCGTCGGGAACGGGCCGCCCATCTGCCACGCCTGCCGGTACAGCGCCCACACTGCGTCGGAGACCGGGTGGTCGTGCGTGTCGACCAGGGTGCCGTTCGGCTCGCGCGAGTATCCGGCCAGGTGCAGCTGCAGCACGCGCGAGAAATCGATCGCGCCGAGGTACGCCTCCGGGTCGAATCCGTGGTTCACGCTGGAGACGTAGATGTTGTTCACGTCCAGCATGAACGAACAGCCCGCCTCGCGGACGACTGCCGTGTAGAACTCCCACTCGGTCATTGTGGAGGCCTTGAACTCGACGTAGCTGGACAGGTTCTCGAGCCCGAAGGGCCGCCCCAGCCTCTGCTGCACCTCGTGCGCGCGTTCCGCCGCGAGGTCGACCAGATCGGCGGTGTAGGGCGCCGGCAGAAGGTCGTGATGCGACATGCCGTGCGCTCCCGTCCAGCACAGGTGATCGCTGACGAATGGTGCATCGACGTGGTCGGCGAGGCGGCACAGGGCGTCCAGATAGGCCTCGTCGAGCGGCGCATGCCCGAGCAGATTCAGCCCCACGCCGTGCAGCACCACGGGATACCGCCCGCGTAGCCGCTCGAGCTTGTCCCGCGGTCCCTGCGACTCCCCCAGGAAGTTCTCGCTGATGATCTCGAAATACCCGACCTCGGGCCAGTGCTCGAACAGGTACGGATAGTGCGACAGCCGTAGCCCGAGCCCCAGTGCGTCCCTAGGCAGCGCCTTGACGCCCGGCTGGGGCTGTTTTTGCGGCGGATCCACGTACGGAGGCTAGCCCGCGGGCAAGCGGGTAGCAATGTTGGCTGCGGATGACTGGAGTCGAAGGCAGAGAGCGCGGGCTGTGGGCTCTGTTGGCTTGCGTGTTCGCGTCGTCTTCCGCCGGAGCGACCCCCGCCGCTTCGAACGATCAGGCCGTCAAGGTGCAGGCGACCTATACCGGAGACATCGCGGGCGTGCGCGCCGGATCGGATCCGGGCATCACCTACCTGGACAACCTCGATGTAACGCTGAAGCTGCGCCTGCAGCCGCTGCTCGGATGGAGCGATGCGCAGCTGTTCCTGCACGGGCTGGCCAACCAGGGGGGCAGCGTCAGCCGGCGCGCTGGCGACATCCAGGGTGCGGACAACATCGAGGCGCCGACCAACTGGAGCCTGTTCGAGGCGTGGCTCGAGCAGGACGTGGGTGGTGCAGCGTCGCTGCTGGTCGGCCTGTACGACATCAATTCGGAGTTCGATCACCTCGACGGCGCCGATCTCTTCATCAACAGCTCGCAGGGGCTCGACGCGGTGCTCGGCAACAGCGGCCGGAACGGTCCCTCCACGTTCCCGGCTACTTCGCTCGGCGCGCGGCTCAAAATGCTTGTCGGCGGGCAGCTGTACTTCCAGGGCGTCGTGCTCGACGGCGTGCCCGGCGATCTCGCGAATCCCCGCGGTACGCACGTCCGCTTCGGTTCAGCCGACGGCGCGCTCGTCCTGTTTGAATCAGGCTTCGTCCAGGGTCTACGAGGCGGCAGAGCGGCGGCGGAGGAGCTCGAGCACGTGCGTCGGCGCCGCGTTGGACGCGAGGGCGTGAACCTGTACGCGCTCAAGATCGCCAGCGGCGGTTGGTGGTACTCGTCGCGCTACCCGGACATCCAGTCGTCCGCAAAGCGTCCGCTGTCGGGTAGGACGAACTACGGCGGATACCTCGACGCCGACGGCGTCGTCTACCGCGAGGCGGACGATGCCGAGCAGGGTCTGTCGGCGCACGCCCGCGTTGCATACGGAAATCCGCGATTCAGCGTGACGAGCCTGTACACCGGCGGCGGTCTCTCGTACACGGGGCTCATCCCCGGACGCGATTCGGATCAAGCCGGCGTGGCTGCGTCCGCCGCCTGGAGCAGCGGGGCCGAAAGGGCGGTGCGCCGCGACCTCGGCGTGCCCGCCGCGCGCGCGGAGGTTGCCTTCGAGTCCACCTACCTGTTCGACATCGCCAGCTGGTTTTCGACCCAGCTCGACGCCCAGTACATCCTCTCGCCCAGCATGGACCCGGCCCGCGACAATGCCGTGGTGCTGATCGCGCGGGTGCAGGCCGCTTTCTGAGCCGGGAGCGTGCCACTTGGCGCGCTTCGACTTTCCGGCCGCGCCGCCGTCAGTCTGTCTTCGGGTCCTTTGGCGGAAGGGGGGCCACAGGGTGGTCGGGATCGTTTTCGATAACGGCTCCGGTGTGGCGGGCGAGTACGCCCATGGCGACCGCAATAATCCGGTTTTCGGCCCGCCAGTCGGTCTCCCGCTCCGACTGGCGCGCGCGGAGCTCGAGCCAGATCTCGCCTCCCAGCTGCCGGATGGTCCGGCGTCCCTTCGGCTTCGTCATGTTTTCCCCGACCAGCATTCGACTGTCAGCTTCAGCGCACTCTCCTGAGACAGGACTCCAACTCTTCATTGAACACCATTCCCAGCGCCAGCGCATCACCCCCAGGGGTGAAGGGCAGGCGGATTCCCCGCGGCACTCGCCTGCCCCTCGGTTGCTGCGCCCGGTTCTGGCCGGTAGCGTCTTTTCATGGCCCGCACGTTTCCGTCGCGCACGCTCGCGATCTCAATCGACCGGCCGCCCGACGAGGTCTACAGCTTCATCTCCAATCCGGTGAACCTGCCGCGCTGGTCGTTTGTAGAGTCGGTATCCCGCGAGGGCGATAGCTGGGTCGCCTGCTCCGAGGACGGCTCGTTCGGGCTTCGGTTCGCGTCCGACAATCCGTTCGGCGTGCTCGATCATTTCGTGCAGCTCGCCCCTACGGTCGAGCTCCACGTTCCGATGCGCGTCATTCCCAATGGTGAGGGCAGTGAAGTGCTCTTCACGCTGCTGCAGACCGAGGCCACCAGCGAAGAGGCCTTCGAGCGCGACGTGCGGACCGTGCAACGCGATCTCGAACGGCTGAAACGGGTGCTCGAGGCAGAGTAGACCTGAGGATTCAGTCGACGAGCTTCTCGGCCTGCTGCATACCGCCGAGCAGGCTCGCCGGATCGTGCTCGTTGTAGAAGAACTGGAAGCGGGTGCGGGGGGCCTTGACGGCCCGGGCGATCTCCCCGCCCGGCGTGAGGAAGTAGGTGCGCGGGATGTAGCTGCCGTCGAGGGCGTAGCGCGACGCCACGGCCGGCTCGCGGTCGGTGTCGATGCGGACCATCACGAATTTCTTCGCCTCGGCGACCACGCGTGGATCCTCGAATACGTGGCTGTAGTTCTTGCAGTGCGGGCACCAGGTGGCGAAGAACACCAGGCACACCGGCTTGTGCTGCGTCTTCGCGAGGGCGATGCCCTGTTCGTAGTCGAGCCAGTGGATCTGCGCGGCGTTCCAGTTCTCCGCGCGCGCCGCCTTCGGCGTCGGAGCCACGACGCGGGCTGCTGCCGCCGGTGCAGCGCCCCGTGCTCTAGCGGCAGGGGGATCCGGTGGCGCTGCCGGCTTTTCGTGATTGCGTCCGCCATCCGTCGGCCCCGCCTTGCAGCCAGTCGCCGCCGCCAGGGCTAGCGCTGTCATTGCGGTCACGACCGCGGAAAGCCGGAGCGTCGTCATCCGCGGGAGCATAGCCGACGATCGCCGAAGCGCCCACGAGGGCCCGCCGTTGCGAGCCGGATTGCTTCGACGCCCATGCGGGTTGCCGAAACGCGAGTCGCGTTCCAGACCCCTAGGCGACGTGATAGCGTCCAGCGCCATGTTGGACCGGACCCAGGCGCAACAAGGCGGATTTGGACCAGGCGGGCCTCCTCCACACGGACCGCCACCCGGTGGCTATGGACCGCCCGGGGCGCCTGGCGGATATGGGCCGCCCGGCGGCGCACCGCCCGGCATGGTGCCGCCCGGTATGCCTCCCGGCGCGGGCGGCCCGCCTCCCGCGAAGAAGAGCCCGGGGCTCAAATACGCGCTCGTCGGCTGCGGCTGTCTCTTGCTGATCGCTACCGGCGCCCTGCTCTTCACGTTGGCGACGGGGGGCGTTGCCACGTACTTCGCGAAGAAAGCCGCAACCCCCGGCGGCCCCGACTGCGCGGCTGCCGCAGCATGCTGCGAGAAGATCCTTGCGAAGAGCGGCACCGCCGACAGGACAGCCTGCACCCAGCTCAAGTCCGCCCCCGCGATCGCATGCGCGCAGTCGCTCAAGGTGTACAAGCGGTCGGCAGCGTCGCTGGGTATCACCTGTCCGTAGGCGAATGCCCGCGGCACCCGGGGCGCCCGAACGGCTCCGGGGCCGCCGGCGATGTACGCCGGGGCCCCGGTGGAAGTAACGAGTAGCGGCTCGGCGAGCCGCGAGGCGGGTCTACTGGCCGCGCCAGTCGACGTTGCCGAGCCCGGGCTGGGTCGGCCGCATGATCTTGACGTACTTGTGGTTGGTCGCGGCGTGGCAGACGTTGCAGCCGTCGATCGTCAAGTCGTACGCAGCCTCGAAATCGGCCAGCGTCTTGGTGCCCGCCTGTGCGGCCTTCGCGACCTCGTCCAACGAGCCGGACGCTGTCGTCAGGTAGGTCGACTCGAAGGTCTTGAGCAGCGCAGCGTTGCCCGGGCGGGTCGTCTCGAAGACTTCCTGGATCTCGGGCATCTCCTTGATCTGGTAGAGGACCATGCCCCAGTTCGGTGTCGGCGTTCCGCTGGGCGTGCCGTCGGACGTCGCATGGGCCGCATACCAGACATCGTTCATGCGGTTCGCGTACTCGATCATGACCGTCCCGCCGCCAGGCTGGATCTTCCACAGATCGAGATTCGAGTTGTTGGCTCCGCCGTCCGGCGCCTGGAACAGATCCTCGACCTGGCTCATCGTGACGCCGCCGTCGACACCTGGTCCGGCAGGGCCCTGGGGGCCGGCGGGTCCCGCAGGTCCGGAGGGCCCCTGCGGCCCTGCAGCTCCGGCAGGTCCGGCGGGCCCTTCGGGTCCGGCCGTACCTTCGGGTCCGGTCGTACCGCTGTTTCCCGCGGAGCCCTTGCAGGCGCCCAGCACTGTCGCGCCGATCAGCGTCGCGATCGCAAGCCAATATCCATTTCTCATCCTGTACCAGCCTTTCGTCTGTGCCCGGCGACCCAGCCGCCCCGGGCTGGCACTCCTTCCGCAAGGCGCGTGCCAGCGCGCGGGGACCGCGAACGGGCACGATTGCCGTCGCGGCGCCCTGCGCTGCGCCGGATTCCCGGCGGCGTGCTGCCGGCGACGAGTGCGCTCAGCGACGAATGGCGCACGGATCGGCGACCCGCGACGCGTGCCGGGATCCCGGCACGCGATGCCGGGATCGCGTCACGCCTTCTTGCGGCGCATCAACTTGCCCTGCAGCGTCGTGCGCGGGATGCCGAGCAGCTCGGCCGCTCCGAGTTGCTGGCCGTTCGACTGCTCCAGGGCCCAATCGATCACATCGTCCTCGAAGCGTTCCACCAGCTCTGCCAGGTGCAGCTCGGAGCGCCCCGCGAGATCGAGCACGTAGGGGCGCGGGGACGGGTTGCGCTCGCGGAGGAACTCCGGCACGTGCGCGAGACCGACCTCGTCGCCGGGGCAGAGCGCCGCGAACGTCTCCACCACGCGCCACAGCTCGCGCACGTTGCCCGGCCAGGTGTGACGGCGCAGCAGCGCCGCCACCTGGGGTGCCAGGTGCTTGGGTTCGCTTCCGGTGTTGCCCGCCAGCACGTCGAGGAAGTGGTGCGCGAGCACCAGCACGTCGTCGCCGCGCTCGCGCAGCGGCGGCAGCACGATCTCGAGCCCGCGCAGGCGGTAGAACAGATCGTCGCGGAAGCGCCGCTCGGCCACCGCGTTCTGTAGATCTACCTTGCTCGTCGCGATCACGCGCACGTCGACCGCGACGTCCTCGCGGCCCCCGACGCGGCGCACGACCCCTTCCTGCAGCGCGCGCAGCAATTTCGCCTGGATGTCCAGAGGCAGGTCGTCGACGTCGTCCAGCATCAGCGTGCCGGCGCTGGCCTGCTCGAAGCAGCCCGGGTGGCGCCCGAGCGCGCCCGTGAACGCGCCTTTTTCATGCCCGAACAGCTCCGACTCGGCCAGCTCCCGCGGGATCGCACCGCAGGCGATGGCGACGAAGGGACGCTCGCGCCGGGGCCCGGACGCGTGGATGGCCCGGGCGACCAGCTCCTTGCCGGTGCCGGTCTCGCCGGTGACCACCATGGGCGCCTCGCTGGTCGAGAACAGCTGGATGCGCTCGCGGATGCGGTCCATCGCCGGCGCGTGACCCACGATCCCGTGCGCGGCGTGCTGTTCGGACAGGATCGCGCGCAGGCGCGTCAGTTCCGCCCTGGACCGCCGGAGGTGATCGAGACGTTTCAGACGGGCGTCCAGCTCAGCGAACGAGAAAGGCTTGGTGAGATAGTCGGCGGCTCCCTTCTGCATGGCCGACACGGCGGTCTCCACCGTCGCATAGGCCGTCATCAGCACCACTTCCGTCGCCGGGGACTCGCGCTTGAGCTCGCCGAGCAGAATCCAGCCCGTCCATGCCGGGCATCCTGAGATCGGTGAGGACCACGTCCCACGCGTGCTCTCGCAGCCGCTTGAGGGCGGCATAGGCGTTCTCGGCCGGCTCGGCGGTGTAGCCCGCGTCACGCAGTTGCTCCACGGTGGTCTCGCGGCTGATGCGCTCGTCGTCCACCACCAGCACCCGGAGCGGCGTCACGGCGCGGCCCTCCCCGCGGCGGCGCGCGGCAGGGTCATGCTGACGCGCGTCCCGCGTCCGGGCTCGCTCTCCAGCGTCATCTCGCCTCCGTGCTCTTCCACGACGCGCCGGCTGATTGCAAGTCCCAGGCCGGTCCCCTCGCCGACTGGCTTCGTCGTGAAGAACGGGTCGAAGACCTTCCGGGCCACGTCCGCGCGGATGCCGGGGCCCGTGTCCGTGACCTCCACCACAATCGGGCCCGCCGTGCCGGGACCGGCCCGGGTCTTCACCGTGACGACGCCGCCCTCGCGGCAGGCGTCCAGGGCATTGTCCACCAGGTTGATCAGCGCTTCGCCGAAGCGCGCCGGATCGATCTCGACCTTGCCGATGTCGCCCAGATCCGTCTCCAGGCGGGCCTGCGAACGGCGGGTGGACGGCGAGGCGAGCTTGACCGTGTCCGCGACCAGCGCGTCGACATCGCACGGCAGGCGCGAGAGCGGCTCGTCGCGGCCCAGTGAAAGCAGCCGCCGCGTCATGATCTCGATGCGCTTGAGGGCGTCGGCCATCATCTCGAGATTTCCCTCGACCCGGTCGTCGCCCGCGAGCTTGTGCTGCAGGAGCTCCACCGAGCTGGAGAGCCCGTGCAACGGGTTGCGCACAGCGTGCGCGATGCCCGCGGAGAGCTCGCCGATGCGCGCCAGCTTCTCGCGGGACTGGGCCACGCGGTCGTGCTCGCGCCGGAGCGCCTCCGCGCGCTGGTAGCGCAGGGTCACCGAGCGGACGAAGTAGACGACCGCGCCCATCATCACGGCGAACGCCGTGAGATAGCCCGCAAGATACCGCCACGACCGGTAGAGCGGCGAGACGATGGTCGCGGGATGGCCGAACGCGGCGTGCAGTCCGTGATGCGGTAACAGCCCCGCGAACTGTCCGAACACCACCAGTGCCTGGAAGGAGCAGCCGATCGCTGCCAGCGCGACCGCCGAGCGGGTCGTCAAGAGCATTGCGCCGATCGCCGCGGGCAGCGCGAACAGCATCGCGAAAGGATTCTCTGCGCCGCCGCTCAGCTCGAGCAGCAGCGCCAGCGCCGCCATGTCGCCCAGCAGCTGCTCGAACACCAGCCGCCGGAGCACCTCGACCGACGCCGTCCCACGTCGGTCGAGGCGCACGCGCGAGAAGACGTTCCAGGCCGCGAGCGCCGCTCCCACCGACGCCAAGAGCAGCGGCTCCACGAAACGGGTCGCCCATGCCGCCGCCGCCGCCGCCAGCACGCCGCCCACCGCGAACCAGCGCATCTGCACAAGCCAGGTCGCGCGCTCGAGCAGATACTCCTTCTCGGTGTCCTCGTCCCCCGCGCCGGGACGCGTGGCTTCAACCAGCATCTACCGCAATCGTTCCGCCGGAAGGATAGGACGGCAACCACGGGGATGACCGGCGTCACGTGGTGCGCAGCGCCCGTGTCCGGCGAAGGTCGCGGCGCGGCAGAGCGTCCGGCATCGGGTCGGCGCCCGGGAGCCCGATCGGTTGCCAGGACCGGCCGGCGATGCATGTTGAAGGACCGCAGCGCGCTTCACGGGTTAACAGCGCGACGAGCCAGTTCTTCGTCGTCAACAACAAGAACGGCTCTCGCAGCCTCGATGGCCAGTACGCCGCGTTTGGTCACATCATCGCGGGGACGGACGTGCTCGACGCCATCAGCTAGGTTGCGACGCAGAGCGTGAGCGGCTTCGACGACGTGCGGGTAACGGACGTGGTGATCGATTCCGCCAAGCGCCGATAGCGCCGCGCTCTACGACCAGATCTCCGCCGTCTGCGGGCCGCCGCCGGCGACGAGCACGCGGCCGTCCCCGAGTCGTGTCGCGGTGTGCCCCGCGCGGGGGGTCAGCGACCGGGCGACCTGGAACGTTCGCGCGCGCGGGTCGAAGAGCTCGGCTTCGCTCCACGGCGGGGACGTGGCGTCAAGCGTGCCGCCGGTTCCGCCGACGATCAGGACGCCACCGTCGACAAGCGCGGTCGCGGTGTGGCTGGTGCGGGCGCGCTGCATTGGTCCGACCTCGATCCATGCTCCGGTTTCCGGTTGGTACAACTCGGCGGACGCGTGGATGGCGGGCTCGTCGCCGTAGCCGCCGACAGCGAGCACGGAGCCGTCCCCGAGCCGGGTCAGGGTGTGCTCGGCACGTGCGTGGTGGAGCGGTGCTGCATCGGTCCAGGTATCGGTGCGCGAATCGTAGAGGGCGGCCGAGGAGAGCGCAAAGAGCGCGCGGTCGGCCGTCTCGCCCAGTCCGCCCGCGACGAGCACGCGGCCGTCGCCGAGAAGCTCGGCGGCGTGGAGGTAGCGCGGGCCCGGAAGATCGGCGCGGGCGCGCCACGCGGCGTCGACGGGCTCCCAGGTCAGCGCGCTCGCCGACAGCCGCTCGGTTCCCAGGCCGCCGGCAAGGAGCACCTCCCCGGAGGCGAGCAGCGTCGTGCTCGGCGCGATCAAACCCGGCACCGCCGGCAGCCTGGACCAGGCGCCGGTCGCGACATCGAAGCGTTCCACCGAGCCGGGGGTGCGCAGACATCCGCCGCCGGAGAAGAAGCCGCCGCACACGAGGACCCCACCGACAACAGCCGCGGCGCCGTGCGCCTCGCGCGGCACGCGCATCGGCGCGACGAGCGTGCTTGAACGCGCGCTGGGGTCGACGACCTCGGCGCTCTGGAGCGAGCACGGGTCGTCGAAGTCGCAGAAAGCGGCGCGCTCGGGCGTGATGGGTTTCGAGCCGCCCGCGACGAGCACGCGGCCGTCGTCGAGCAGCGTCGCCGTGTGCCCGCTGCGCGGGAAACAAAGCGGGATCGACGTGGAGCCTCGCGTCACGAGCGGCCTCAAACGCCCTACTTCTTCTTGCCCTCGTGCTTGCCGGCGTTCGACTTGTCATGTTCGTGGGCGTCGTCTTTGCCGTGCGCTTTGTCCGTTCCGTGCACCTTGTCTGTCTGGTGCGGGCCCTTCAGTCCCGGGCCGAGATTCTTGCAGTGGCCGCCGGGGCAGGTGACGTGGCAGGTGGCGCCGGCCGCGCACTGGGTCTTGCAGTCGCCGCCCTGGCACGTGACGTTGCACGTCGAGCCCTTCACACAGGTCGTCTTGCAGTGGCCGCCCTGGCAGGTGACGTTGCAGGTAGCGCCGGACGCGCACTGGGTGCGGCAGTTGCCGCCCGCACAGCCGAGCGTGCAGCTCGTGTCCTTGTCGCACTTCATGTCGCAGTTGCCGCCCGCGCACTGCTCGTTGCAGGTCCCGCCGGCCTTGCACGACAGCTTGCAGTGTCCCGCCGAGCAGCCCGCCGAGGCGCTCACCGACGCCGAGCCCGATGCGCTGCCGCTTCCCGCGGCGACGCTGCCACTCGAGCCAGGATTGCCGGCGCTCCCCGCGTTGTCGCCGCTTTCGCCGTTCGACAGCGCGCCCGAACTGCTTGCCACCGCTTCGCCGCCTGACGACGACGAACCCGACGAGCTGGCGCCGGAGGACGCGCCGGAGCCGGGCTCCGCTTCCGGCATCGGCCCGCTGTGGGTCTTCACGGTGCAGCCCGACAGGGCGAAGAGGATCAGGCTGGCGGCGGACAAGTGTGCGATCTTCATGATGAAACCTCGCTGTCGATCAGGGCCTGTCGAAGCGCTCCAGTTGGGTACGTGGAGGGAGAGCTCCCAGATTCGCACCGCGCCCGCGGATGTAAAGGGAGTGCCGCCGCTCAGACGATCTTTACGAGCAGCCCGCCCGTGTCCTTCACCAGGTCCAGGCTCTGTGCGAGGCCTTTGACGATCAGCTTCAGGTGCAGGACCAGCTTCGGGTTGAGGATCTGCTTGGGCGCGCTGGCGACGAGGGCGGCGCCGGTAGAGACCGTCTGCTCGGTCTTCGAGACCAGCTGGGCACCGAGCGTCACGACCGACTTGTACAGCGCTGCGAGCTGCTCGGCCTGGTCGACGATCTCGGGCTTCTCCGACGAGGAGAGCTCGTCGAGCGCGCTCTGGACGCTGGCCCTGGGCAGCTTCTTCGTGCCGTTCTGCACGTTGCTGGGCGGGTCCTCGCCGGCAGCGGCGCTCTTGGCCAGGAGGATGTGCCGCCCCGTTTCCATGAGCTGGTACGCCGTCCCGTACATCTCGGCCGACGCGCGGAAGAAGTTGTCGTACTCGGGCATGCCGATCTGCACGTAGGTGAAGTCGTAGGCAGGGTCCGGCTGCATCGTCGCGACCTTGATGTAGTCGTACTTGATGTTGCCTTCGAACGGCTTCAGCGAGGGGTCGAGCTGCCCCAGCCGGACCTTGCCGGGAGGCGGCACGTCGGTGAGCTTCTTGATCAGCTTGGCGGTGATCTCGCCGACGTCCTTGGCGAACTCGGAAAAATCCGTCCCCACTTCGCCCATGGCGTCCTCGAACTCGTCCCAGTTCTTGAAGTCGCGTTCGTGAACGGTCGTGTGACCGTTCTTGGTCATGGTCGTCACGACCTTGCCGTGGAGGCCGATCGCCTCGCAGGCGGCGACGAGAGAAGACAACACACCCAGCCCCAGAACACCCCGACGTGTCAGCATGGTGGCGACCCATAGCCGCGCTCGGCGCGGCTCTCGATGGCGGGCGACAGGTCCGCCACGTGTGCGGAAAACCCGTCCGCGGGAGATGTAAGCCCTGGCTTCACCCGCCGTTGTACGGCGTGAAGGACGGAAAATTCCCGATGCACAGATACCTACTTCTGGGGGCGATGCTGCTCGTGCCGCTCGTGGCCGGCTGCGGCATGGCGATGGGGCAGGGTGCGATGAACACGAAGAACGCGGATGACGCCAAGGAGCTGGACGCTCCGCTCGCCGTAGGGGCGTCGATCCAGCCCGACGTGCGCATGCAGCTCGCGGGCACGGCCTCGCCGACGCTGGTGCTGGTGTCGGCTCGCCCAACGGTCGTGACTGCCAACGGCGGGCGCCTGACGGGGCGTGCGCCGGGCGTGAGCGCCATCCTGGTGACAACGAAGGAAGGCCAGGTGCTCGACTTCTATCACCTGTGGGTGGAGCGGGCGTCGCGCGCGACGCTGCACCGCCTGTACGACGACGGGCGCGACATGGGCGAGGTGCGTGGCGAGATGGACCTCATGGTGGGCGAATCGGTGGTGCTCACCCCCAGGGTCTACTACCGCGCGCAGGAGCTGGCGGGGACGATCGAGGGACAGTGGTCGGTTGACCCGCCCGTTGCGAGCGTGCTCGGGCAAGGGATTGCCGAGCGCCGCCGTCTCGTTGCGACGGCGCCGGGCAAGGCAACACTCACCGTGAAGCTCGCGAACGTGGCGGTGAAGGTGCCGCTCACGGTGTTGCCCGCGGGAGGTGCGTCGTGAAGGCCAGGCTGATGTTGCTCGCCGCGATCGCCTGCAGCGCGTGCACGAGCTACCACGCGGTGACCCCGCCGCTGCCGGGCCGCTCGGCGTCACTCGACAACGCGCACGACCAGCTCACCGTCTCCCAGGGCGTCGCGCTCGGCTTCGAGTGCGTCACCGCCTGGGGCAATCCGTGCACCGCCGGTCAGGCCACGATCGACGACCAGAAGGTGGCGAAGGTCTACTCCGCGCACCTGAACCATCTCGAGGGTTTCCTGAACGGCGTTCTGCCTCCGACGAGCTATGTAGTCGTGGGCGTGAACCCGGGGCGGACGACGCTGCACATCCCCGGCGAAAGCGCGCTCCGGGTGGTCGTGGTGCCGTAGCTCAGCGCTCGAGCCAGTTCTTCTTCACGCTCGGACGCTCGAGGATGCGCTCGGCCCAGGCGCGGATGCGCGGCGGTGGCGCGAGGCCGACCTCGTCGAGGAAGCGGACCAGCGGCGCGTAGCACACCTCTGCGAGCGAAAATGCGTCGCCCACGAGCCACGTGCTGTCGCCGAGCTGGCTGTCGAGGATCGTCAGGTGCTGGTTCACCTGCTTCCGCGCAGCCTCCATGGCTTCCGCGTTCCATCGCTCCTTTGGCAGAAAGCGAGCGGGGAAGATCAACGGTCGTGTCTGGCTGCCGAACTCGACGTCGCAGAGCTTCATGTGCATTGACACCAGCGCGCGGAGCTTCGGGTCGGCGGGCACCAGCGCGGGCTCGGGATGGATCGCTTCGAGGTACTCGAGGATGACCGTCGACTCGTACAGAAGGAAGCCGTCGTGTTCGAGCGTCGGCACGCGGTGGTACGGGTTCTTCTCGAGGTACTCCGGAGCGCGGTGCTCGCGCTTGAGGAAATCGAGACTGACGAGCTCGGCCTCGAGGCCCTTCTCGTCGAGCGCGATGCGCACGCGCTGGGAAAACGTGGAAAGCGGAGTGTAGTAGAGGCGCAGCACGCGCCTAGACTAACCACAAATCCGGCGCGCGCGTCACGGCGAGAAGCTCACGGCGAAGATGTCGCTGCCCCCCGCGTTCGCACTTTCCGCTAGTGACAACGTCATGACAGGATGATGACGTGCGGATATCTTCGCTTGCTCTTCTCGTCATCGCATCGCCCATCCTGCTCGCTGCATGTGGATCATCGCCGGATGCCGGCGGCGGGTCCAGCGGCGCCGGCGGCGCGACCGCAACCGGTGGCAGCGCGGGCACGGCGGGAAACGCCGGCGCGGCGGGCGGCGGCGCGGGCGGCAGCGCGGGAAACGCCGGGGCGGCGGGCAGCGGCGCGGCCGGCAGTGCAGGTGCGGCTGGCGCTGCGGGCGCGGGCGGCGCGACGGGAACGTCGAAAATCGAGCACGTGGTCGTCATCGTGCAGGAAAACCACACCTTCGACGCCTACTTCGGCCGCTACTGCACGGCGCCGGCGGGTGCGCTCCCGACCTGCAACACAGGGCCGGGCTGCTGCGAGGAAGCCCCGACTGCCGATCCCTCCGGCGCAGGGCCCGTCACATTGAACGACGCCGAAAACTCCGGCTACGACCCGAACCACACGCAGAGCTGCGAGCTGGCCGAGCTCGACAACGGCAAGATGGACCGCTTCGTGACGGGCGCGTCCTGCTCGAACGCGAAGAACTTCGCCGTCGCCGACGCGAACACGGTGGGGCTCTACCGCGCCTACGCGTCCCAGTACGCCATCGGCGACCGCTACTTCCAGTCCATCGCGGGCTCCTCGTCGTCGAACGACATGTACTTTGCAGCCGCGCACGAGGAGTTCATCGACAATTCGTACAAGCCGGACACGAACGGCGCCGGCTGCATCGCTCCCACGACGCCGCGCAAGACGTACACGGGGCAGACGACGATCGCCGATCTGCTCATCCAGGGCGGCCACACCTTCACCGACTACGCCATGGGCTACGCCGCCATGAAGGCGGCGAAGCTGTGTCCGGCTGCGCCGTCGGACTGCCCGGCGCACATCCCGACGGCGCCCTGCGACTACGATCCCTCGGACAATCCTTTCCAGTACTACGCGCAGTTCGCCGACAACGCGACGTACATGAAGGACTACGACGATCTCGCGAAGGACATCACCGCCGGCAACCTGCCCGAAGTGAGCTTCGTGAAGGCCGTCCAGTACAAGAACGAGCACCCCGGCTACGGGACCGTGATCAGCACCGGCGAGAAGTTCGTGCAGGGCGTGGTCGATGCCATCTTCGGCTCGCAGTACGCGAAGAGCACGCTGGTCCTGCTCACCTGGGACGAGGGTGGCGGCTTCTTCGATCACGTCGCGCCGCCGCCCACGAGCCCGGTCGACAACCAGCCCTACGGCACCCGCGTGCCGATCATCGCGATCGGCCCGTTCGCCAAGAAGAACTACATCTCGCACGTCACGATCGAGCATTCGTCGATCGTGAAGTTCATCGAGTGGAACTTCCTGGAGGACACGGGGCAGCTTGGCGCGCGCGACGCCGTCGTGAACAACATCGGGGACCTGCTCGATCCGGGGCGGGTGGGTGTGGTCGTGCCAGCGGACTGAAGCTAGCGCGCGCGCCAGCAGCGTGGGTCGGCGTGGTGCGGCAGGTCCACGCGCCGGTAGACGACGATGCGATGCACGCCGCGCGGCAGGAACGCGAACTCCACCAGCAGCTTGTGGACGGGGGGCGGCAGCCTGCCCTCGTCGACGGGCGTGACGCTGCCGCCGCTCTCCCAGTGCCGGAAGCCACCCGGCGCGGACCAGGCGAGCTGCACGTGGAGCGGCTGCTCGGCGAAGAAGCCCGCGACCTTGTCCCGGGGCAGCGTGGTGGCGAGCACCTGGGCTACCAGCTTTTCGCAGGGAGCGCCGGCGTCGCCGATGCGGAGGCGGATGGCGGAGGTCTCCTGAGGTAGCTTTCCGACCAGCGCGTCGAGCTGGTCGTCGATCCACCACTCGTTCCTCGCATAACCGGCGAGGGCGGGAGACGCGACGAGCGCGATCGCCAGCGCGACAAGGGGCCAACGCCGCATGCGTGCACTACGGGCGCGGGCCGACGAGGTTACATCGCGCCCAATGATGGCGGTCAGGGAAGGGCTGCGCGCTGGGCGGGGTGTTGCTAGCCTGGGCTCCCCGCGCGGCAGCTCCGCGGCAGTCGAGGATCGCCTCGAGGCGACAATCACGGTTGACATCTGCCGCGCTCTCGTAAGGGATCCGAGCCCCCGGCGTGAACCAGGCCCGGGATCAGGAGCGACAGCCATGAGCGACAAGCCCACCATCCAGTACACCAAGACCGACGAGGCCCCCGCCCTGGCGACCTACTCGTTCCTGCCGATCCTGCGCGCGTTCACCGCGCCTGCGGGCGTGGCGGTCGAAAGTCCGGACATCTCGCTGGCCGCGCGCATCCTGGCGACGTTCAATGACCATCTGCCCGAGGGCAAGCGCGTCCCCGACGCTCTGACCGGGCTCGGTGAGCTGGCGCTGACGCCCGACGCGAACATCATCAAGCTGCCGAACGTCAGCGCGTCGCTGCCGCAGCTCGTCACGGCCGTGAAGGAGCTGCAGAAGAACGGCTTCTCCGTGCCGGACTACCCAGCAGAGCCGAAGAACGACGAGGAGAAGCAGCTCAAGACGCGCTTCGACAAGGTCAAGGGCAGCGCGGTCAATCCCGTGCTGCGCATGGGCAACTCGGACCGCCGCGCACCGCGCGCCGTCAAGGAGTACGCGCGCAAGCACCCGCACTCGATGGGCAAGTGGTCGGGCGACTCGAAGACGCGCGTCGCCACGATGAGCCAGGGCGACTTCTTCCACAACGAGAAGTCCGTCACCGTGCCAGGCGCGACGACGGTGCGCATCGAGCACGTGGCGAAGGACGGCAAGGTCACCCTGCTCAAGGACAAGCTGGAGCTCCTGCCCGGCGAGGTCATTGACGGCACGCACATGAGCAAGAAGGCGCTCGTCGCGTTCTTGGCCGAGCAGGTCGACGAAGCGAGAAAGAGCGGCGTGCTGTTCTCGCTTCACATGAAGGCCACGATGATGAAGGTCTCCGACCCCATCATCTTCGGTCACGCGGTGCGCGTCTTCTTCAAGGACGTGTTCGACAAGTACGGCGCCACCTTCGACAAGCTAGGCGCGAACGTGAACAACGGCCTGGCCGATGTGCTGGCGCGCGTAAAGGAGCTGCCCGAGGCCGAGCAGAAGGCCATCCAGGCCGCCATCCAGGCCGTGTACGACCGCGGGCCGGGCATCGCCATGGTCAACTCCGACAAGGGCATCACCAACCTGCACGTGCCGAGCGACATCATCGTCGACGCGTCGATGCCCGCGATGATCCGCGCTTCCGGGAAGATGTGGAACGCCAAGGGCGACATGGACGACACGCTGGCGGTCATCCCGGACAGCAGCTACGCCGGCGTGTACGAGGCCGTGATCGAGTTCTGCAAGCAGCACGGGGCTTTCGACCCGAAGACGATGGGCAGCGTCTCGAACGTCGGGCTGATGGCGCAGAAGGCCGAGGAATACGGCTCGCACGACAAGACGTTCGAGATCCACGCCGACGGCAAGGTCCGCGTGGTGGACGCGGCGGGCAAGGCGCTGATCGAGCATGGCGTGGAAGCCGGCGACATCTGGCGCGCCTGCCAGGCCAAGGACGCTCCGATCCGCGACTGGGTGAAGCTCGCCGTGACGCGCGCGCGGGCGACCGGCGCGCCGGCAGTGTTCTGGCTCGACGAGGCGCGCGCTCACGACGCCCAGCTCATCGCCAAGGTGAAGCGCTACCTCGGCGACCACGACACCAGCGGCCTCACGATCGAGATCATGCCGCCCGTGGAGGCGACGAAGATGGCTCTTGGCCGTCTGAAGGAGGGTCAGGACACGATCTCGGTCACGGGCAACGTGCTCCGCGACTACCTGACCGATCTGTTCCCGATCCTCGAGGTGGGCACGAGCGCGAAGATGCTGTCGGTCGTGCCGCTCATGGCGGGCGGCGGGCTGTTCGAGACGGGCGCGGGCGGCTCGGCGCCCAAGCACGTGCAGCAGTTCGTCGAGGAAGGGCACCTGCGCTGGGATTCGCTGGGCGAGTTCCTGGCGCTGGCGGTCTGCTTCGAGCACCTGGCCGATCACTATGGCTACGAGCGCGCGCGCATCCTGGGCAAGGCGCTCGACGACGCGACCACGGCGTATCTGATGAACAACAAGTCGCCGTCCCGCAAGGTCAACCAGATCGACAATCGCGGCAGCCAGTACTGGCTCACGCGCTACTGGGCCGACGCCCTCGCCAAGCAGGACGAGGACGCCGAGCTCAAGGCGAAGTTTGCGCCGGTCGCCAAGGCTCTGGCGGAGGCGGAGGAGAAGATCAGCGCCGAGTTGATGGCCGCGCAGGGCGCGCCGGTCGACATCGGTGGCTACTACCTGCCGAGCGAGGAGCTCGCGACGAAGGCCATGCGCCCGAGCGCGACGTTCAACGCGATCATCGACGGGATCTGAGCGGCTGGCCCGGGGCGTGATCCGCCGCGCCGACGAGAACGCCTACCGAGCCAAGCAGGCCGGAGGCACGATTTGCGCCGGCTCTGTGACCTACGGGCACTTCAGCGAATCGCGGATCGTGTCGAGCGCCGTCAGGACAGCGCTCTGGCCGCTCGAGCCGGTGTTGTGCGCGGCCGCCGTTCCGCCCCCGACAGCGATGCTATCCCAGGTCGTGGTTGTCTCGTCGCTCCCGACGGAGATCACGTACGTCTTGACCGCGGGTGTGCCCGTCGCTGCCGTGTTTGCGGCGTCGATGGCCGACTGCACGGTGTCGTACCCCGTGCAGGTGTTGGGCGAGCCGTCGGTGATCATGACCACGGCGAGGGTCGAGCCCTGTCCCGCGCCCAGCGTGCCCCACGTCTTCACGTAGCCGGTCGCGCCGTAGATGGCCGGCGTCATGGGCGTGGAACCTGTCGGGGTGGTGTGGCCCGACAGCGACGTAGCCACGGCGGATGCCGCGCCCGGCAGCACGCCCATCTTCACGTCCGGCTTCGCGTAGTCGCCGTTCGTGCAGGAGTCGGTGGCGGTGCAGACGTTGCCCGAGCAGGTGCCGAACGTCCCGCAGTCGGTGTTCGTGGTGCAGGATTGGGGAAGGGGGAAGTACTGCACGCCGACGTAGATCCCGGCCGAAGCGGCCTGCTTCACGAACGTCGTGACGGCGGCGGACATCTCCGACCAGCGTGTGCCGCTGCCGAGTCCTGTGCTCGTCGAGCCGGACATGTCGAGCAGGAGCAGGATGCCCGGCTGCTTGCAGCTGCACGCGCCGCCGACGCATCCGGTGCCGCTCTGGCATGTCGTCCCGCAGTTGCCGCAGTGCTGGGGATCGGTGTCCGTGTCCACGCAAGCGCCGCCACAGTTGGTGTAGCCGGTGGCGCACACGCACTTTCCGCCCGAGCACGTTTCGCCGGTGCCGCACGTAGTGCTGCAGTCGCCGCAGTGCTGGGGGTCGGTCTGCGTGTCGACGCAGGCGCCGTTGCACGAGGTCTTGCTGCAGCTGCAGTGGCCGCCCACGCAGGAATATCCGGTAGCGCATACGGACGCGCAGCTGCCGCAGTGCTGGGGATCGGTCTGCATGTCGACGCAGTCGCTGCCGCACTGGTTCTGGGCCGGACAGGTGCAGGCGCCGCTCACGCACTGTCCGAGGCCGTTGCAGGTGGCGCCGTTGTCGGTCTGCCCGTCGCAGTCATTGTCCAGGCCGTCGCACACCTCGGCATGACCAGGGAACACCGTGCCGGCCGAGTCGTTGCAGTCGTCGCCTCCGCAGATCACTGGCGGATGGTTGTCGCCGTCCTTGTCGAGCGTGGCGAATACGCAGGTATCCGTCGCGAGGTCGCAGTGCACGTTCGTGTTGCAGGCGTCGCCACCGAACTGCGCGATGCACGACGCATCGCCCGAGCATGCGGGGCTCTTGGTGCAGCCGCTCTTGACGTTGCAGTACTGTCCCGTCGGACACGCCGTCGCGCCGCTGCTCGGGCCCGCCGCGTGTGAGCACGCGCCGCTCACGCAGAAGTCCAGGGTGCAGGCAATCCCGTCATCGCAGTCGCCGGCGCCCGTGCATCCGCCCGAGCCGCCGCTCCCGCCGCTGCCGGAGGTTCCGCCGCTGCCGGAGGTTCCGCCGCTGCCGGAGGTTCCGCCGCTGCCGGAGGTTCCGCCGCTGCCCGCGCTTCCAGCCGTCCCCGCGGTTCCGCCGCTGCCCGCGGTTCCGCCGCCGCCCGAGCTGCCGGCCGATCCTCCGCTCGCAGCGCTGCCCGCCGAACCGCCGCTGCCCCCGCCGTCCGGGTTTTCGTTGAACAGCGCGCCGTTGCTGTTGCCCCCGCACGCAGTAGCGCCGAAAGCGGCCATCGACACCGCCAGCCCGATCCCGAACCAACCCCTGGACATGAAGCAAGCCTCCCTTGCGGCGCCGTTTCCGGGCCGATAGCTACCGGTCGCGTCGTGGAGTGCCAGACCTGGCTACGCCGCGAGACGTGACATCCGCCACACCGCATGCTGATACGCTCACGCGCCCTGCTCGATCCCCGGCGTTCTTGCGACCCAGGTCGATTTTCGACAGGCGGTCGAATGACGCCATGGCCGGCGTCTTTGCCCGCTAGAGTCGTGTTCTTCGCCGCTCAGAAATGATCCCGCATGCACGGCGCCGCACCCGCGAACAGCGCTGCGGCTTTGGCGAGTGAGCGCTCGTCGCCCTCGACGAGGCCTGCGCGTGCGAGCGACGCGGGGTGCATGAAGCCGGTGTAGAGCGCCGCGAGGCCGCGTGGGCCGGTGCGGAGCGTGCCGTTGCCGCCGCGCGAGAGGCGGCCCTGTCCACCCTCGACTTCCAGCACGAAGCGGCCGCGGTTGTGCGGCACGAGATCGTCGTCGAGCTCGAGCTCGAGCCGCGCGTTCGTGGCGACCGGATAGCCGCGCGCGCCGAGCGCCGCCTCGGCGTCGGTGACGCGCAGCATCCAATGGTCGGCCAGCTCGCACTCGTAGCTTTCCGGCAGCAGCGAGAGCACGGGATCGGCGGCGCCGCAGGAGAAGACCGTCGTGTCACCCAGCGTGCGGTGCTCGGCGACCAGGCCCAGCAGCGCGCGGCCGGCGCGCGGCGTGGCGGCTGCGAGATCCACGACGCCGAGATCGTAGTGGCCACGCTGGGTCCGGGTCTGTTGGATGTACAGATACCCTTCGAGGCGGCCGTCGCTCTCGACCAGATAGCCCTGCGCTGGCGCGGCGCGCGGCTGGCGCACGCGGTTCCAGATGTACGCGCCGCGGTCAAGGTAGCCGTTCTGGTCGCGCGCAAAGCCGGCGTATGTCGCCCTGATCGCTTCATGGTCGGACTCGTCCACGCTTCGCACGCTGAGCTCGCGTGAGCCCGTCGGGATGTCGCGCGTCCGCACCGAGCAACGGAAGCGGCTGCCCGCGGACTCGTAGCCGGCCTTGCGGTAGAGCGCGAGCGTGGCCGGATACAGCGCCGACAGCGCCACGCGGGCCTCGGCGAGCTCGACCACGCTCGCCCGCATCAGGGAGATCGCGGCGCCCTGCCCGCGATGCTCCGGCCCGACCGCGACGCCGGCAATGCCCGACATCGGCACGCTGCGTCCGCCGAACCACTGTCCCATCGGGATCTGGATCAAGCCGCCGGCGATGCGTGAGCCGCGCCACGCCAGGCGCACGTTGTCGTGCCCCGCCCGGGTGAGCCACGCGGGAACGGTCTCCACGTCGACGCTGAACGCCCAGCTCAGGATCGCCGAGTAGGCGCCCACTTCCTCGTCGTCGCCGGACAGGCGCGCGATCGTGATGTCGCTCATCCGCCGAGGGTCGTGGTGCGCGCGTCGCGGGTCAATGCCGATTGCGTCTGGCGGGCGCGCGTCCAACACTTGGGGCCGTATGCAGGACGAGCGAACGAGGTTCGTCGCGGCGCACCCGTCGGCGACGGTGATGCTGCTTCGCGACGGAGCGTCGGGGCCCGAGGTGCTGCTGGTCGAGCGCGCGGCGGAGCTCGACTTCCTTGGCGGTTCGTGGGTGTTCCCGGGCGGACGTATCGACAGCACCGATTTCGAAGGCGCCGTCGCAGCGCCGGACGACATTCCGCTGGACGTTCTGCGGCGGGCCGCCGTGCGCGAGCTGGAGGAAGAAGCCGGGCTCGATCTCGACGCCGGGGCGCTGGTCTGGCAGGCGCGCTGGACCACGCCGGAGGGCTTTCCCAAACGCTTCCGCACCTGGTTCTTCATGGCGCGCGCCGTCTCCACCCACGCGCGCGTGGATGGTGGAGAGATCCGCGCGCACCGCTGGCTCGCGCCGGCCGCGGCCGTGGACGAGCAGCGCGCCGGCCGTCTCGCGCTACCGCCGCCCACCTTCGTGACGCTCACGCAGCTGGCGCGCTTCACCGACGTTGCTTCCGCGCTCGCGCACAGCGCGGAGGCCGGCCCGGAGGAGTACGTGCCGCGGCCGCGACGGATCGAGGGCGGCTTCTGTTCGCTCTACCAGCAGGATGCTGCCTACGAAGGCGGTCCGCTCGACGCGCCCGGCCCGCGGCACCGGCTCTGGGTGGTCGAGGGCGGCTTTCGCTACGATCGGGCCTTCGAAACGAGCTGAAACGGGGTCGAAACCGGAAAAATTCGCCGGTAGAGCGGAAATCGCTCTGCCAGCGGCGAATCGTTTTCGCGATCCGGGGCTCCTACCGGGGAAGGGAGCGGATGTACCGTTTCCGAACAAGGAGAACCACCGGAGATGTGCCAGCGAGTTCGTTGTTCCCGTTGCGGCAAACCCACCTTCGCCGGTTGCGGCATGCACGTCGAGCAGGTGCTCGGCGATGTGCCGCGCGATCAGCGCTGCAAGTGCCACGAGCAGGCCCGCACCCGCTCGGGCGAAGAGCAGGCCTCGATCCTCTCGCGGCTGTTCGGCCGCTCGTAGTCCGGAGCGGGGCGCGGCGGTCGCGCTCGGCTCGCCGGCAAATGGTCGGCCCGCTGTCGGACTGCGCGCCCCCGCGCGCTAGCCGCCGAAGCCGCCCGAGAACATGAAGCCGAGCAGCGCGCCGTATAGCGTGGAGATATAGGGGTTGCCGGTGAGCGGGCACATACCGCTGCGGCAGCCGACCACCTTGTAGTACGCGAGGCCGGCGGCGCCGCCGATTGCAACGTGGAGCAGGGTGCTCATCCCCCCGTTGGAGTCCGCCCAGCACAAAAGGATTCGCCCGCCGCGCACTCCGGTCCGCGGCGCGCTACGCTCCTCCCGCGATGGAACGGTCCGATCAGGAGCTGCTCGACGCGCTCGGCGCCGGCGACCGCGAGGCGCTGGCCGAGCTGGTCGAGCGGCACGCGCCGGCGGTGTACCGGTTTGCAGCAAAGATGTGCCGCGAGCCGGAGGACGCGAAGGACGTCCTGCAGGAGACGTTGCTCAGCGCAGCGCGCGGCCTCGGCGATTTCCGCGGCGACTCGTCGCTGACGACCTGGTTCTACGCGGTGGCGCGCAGTTTCTGCATCAAGAAGCGGCGGAAATCGAAGTTCGCGCCGGCGGAAACGGTGTCGCTCGAGCGCTCGGGTGAAGTCGTGCACGTGCCGGACAAGTCGCTGCCACCGGACGAGGTCGCGGCGGGACGCGAGCTCGGTGCTGCGCTCGATCGCGCTATCTCGGCACTGGAGCCCGACTACCGCGAGGTGCTGCTGCTCCGGGACGTGGAAGGGTTGACGGCGCCGGAGGTGGCCAAGGTGGTCGGGGCCAGCGTCGCCGCGGTCAAGAGCCGGCTGCACCGCGCAAGGGCGGAGGTCCGCGCGCGGCTCGAGCCGCAGCCGCTCGCGACGCAGATGGCCCCGGCGTGCCAGGATGTCGTGCTGATGTTCTCGCGCTTCCTGGAAGACGAGATCGGCACCGCCGAGTGCGAGAAGATGAGCGAGCACATCAAGGTGTGTGAGCGCTGCCGCGCCACCTGCGACTCGTTCGAGCACACCCTGAACCTGTGCCGTGCCGCACGCGGCCGGCAGGTGCCGTCGGAGGTGCAGATCCAGGTTCGCCAGGCGCTTCGCGCGTTGGGCGCCGAGGCGCCAGCGAAGTAGATATACTGCGCCATGTCGACACGCGACGAACGCATCGGACCCACCGCGTACTACACGTCCTACGTGTGGCATCGCATCGGCATGCCCTACGCGGATCTCTTCGCCACGCGTCGCGGGGCGGCGCTGTTCTGGAGCTTCCGGCTGTCCGGCGAGTGGATCGCGACGACCACGCCGCGGCTGCCGTCGATGACGGAATACCTCGAGATCCGTCACCGTTTGATCGAGCACCGGCTGGGCGAGCTCGAGCCGGATCGCGTGGTGGAGATCGGCAGCGGGCTGTCGCGCCGCGGCGTCACCTGGGCTGCGGATCACGGCGTCGACTACGTGGAGGTCGACCTGCCGCACATGATCGCGGAAAAGCAGCGTCGCATCGCCGCGCGCGCGCCGGCAGCGCTCAGAGAAAAGCTCGGCGGCAGGTTGCGCTTCGCGGAGCACGATGTGGTCGGCCCGGGTTTCGCGGATTTCCTGACGGCCCAGCTCGACGGCGCCGCGCGTCCGGTCGTGATCGCCGAGGGGCTGCTCGGCTACTTCGCGCTCGACGAGCGCACGCGCATCGCAAGCTCGGTGCGCGAGGCGCTTCTGCGCGTCGGGGGCGGCAGCTTCCTCAGCGATCTCAGGGCGCGGGAGGGCGGCGCGCCGGTCGCGGCCGCGGCCACGGTGCTGCGCGCCGGCATCCGGCTCGTCACGCGCGGACGCGGTGCGCGTGAGGACTTCCCGAGCCTCGACGCCGTGCGCCGCTTCTTCGCCGCCGCCGGCTTCGACCGCGCTGAACCGGTGGACCAGGCTCTGCTGCCGCACCTGGCGCACGTGACATCGCCGGGGCGGATCTGGCACGCACAGGTCGCCGCCATGGGCTAGGCTCGCCCGCGGCATGGGCTACGGCAAGAAGGTCGATCTGTTCGCGGGCGCGATGTCGCGCCTGCTTCACCTGCGCGGAGCACAGCAGAACACCGCGCCGGATCTCGAACAGTATCTCGAGCTGCCGCCGGAACGCATGTTCCCCGAGCCACGCCCCATCACGGATCTGCGCATCGAGCGCACCCTGATCGACAGGCAGCTCAAGACCACCACGCTGTCCTGGAAGAGCGCGCACGAGGTGATCTGCCCGCGCTACCGGCAGCGTCACGAGGGTGAGTACAAAAAGAACCTCACCGCCTGGGCGCGTTGGATCCGCCCTGACGGTGAAGCGCGCCGTTCGTGCCTCGTGTACGTGCACGGCTGGCTGGAGCCGGGCTCCTGGGCCGAGGAGTCGACGCTGTTCCGCAAGTGGACGCGCGAACTCGGCGTCGACATCGTGCACGTGTCGCTTCCGTTCCACGGGCGCCGCAAGCCGCGGGGCGCGCTGTTCAGCGGCGAGTTCTTCTGGACGGCGGATCTGGTGCGCTCCGTGGAAGGCGTGCGGCAGGCGGCTTGCGACGCGCGCTCCGTCGTCGCGTGGCTCCGGCGTCAGGACTACGAACAGGTAGGCGTCACCGGTATCAGTCTGGGCGGCGCCATCGCGATGCTGCTCGCCTGCGTGGATCCCGCGCCGGACTACGTGGCGCCGATCGTTGCCCACCTGAAGCTCGAAGACGCCGTCGAGAACGCCCCGATCCTGTGGCGCATGAAACACGACCTGGAGCGTTGGGGCATCGACGAGCCGAGCCGCCGCGAGCTGTTCCGCCGGCTCGGCTGGTCCACGCTGTCTCCAACGCTGCCGCCCGACAGGCAGCTCTGGGTCCAGGCGGAGGAGGACGTGTACATCGACGCCGATCTGACCCGGCAGCAGTGGGAAGACTGGGATCGCCCGCAGATCCTGTGGATTCCGGGGGGCCACATGACATTCCCGCTGCACATCGACAGTATCACGAGAAGGCTGGATGAATTCCGGCGCAGTTTGGAATAGACTTCCACCTGTATCTGCTAGTACCCGTTGCTTCAGCTCGCGGTGAGGCTGTCAGGCCCCCGCGGGAGTATCCGATGTCTTCTGGCTCGAGATTCCGGCTTACCGTTAGGAGTGCTGCGTGCGTCGCGGGGCTCTTTCTGGTGGCGTGCGGCTCGGCCAACCAGAACGAGGACAGCTACTGGACGCCGGCGCCGGACCTGGGCGGGGCCAGCCTGGCCAAGGACGCGGGCGGTGGTGCGGGCGGCAGCGCAGGGGCGGCAGGCGCTGGCGGCAGCGGGGGACAGGTCAATCCGCAGCCGACCGGCAGCGTGACCTTCACGGTGCAGACGAAGAGCTACGGCGGGCGCTACGGGCCGCGCAACGTGGGTGCGATCTGGGTGGAGACGAAGAGCGGCAAGTTCGTCAAGACGCTGACCGAATGGGGCTACTTCCGCTACGGGAACCTGGTGAAGTGGCGCGCCGACACGAACTTCAACAAGGTCGACGCGATCACGTCGGCCACTGCGTTCTCGGCGACTACGCACACGGGCAAGTGGGACTACACGGACGTGAACGGCCACGGAGTTGCTGACGGCCAGTACCAGTTCGTCGTCGAGTTCACCGAGGACGATTCCGCGCTCTCCTTCATCCAGGCTGGTCCGTGGACGTCGGTACCTTTCACGAAGGCGCCGAACCAGAAGGACTTCACGCCGAGCGACGCGAAGTACTTCGTGAACATGTCGGTCAGCTACAAGCAGTGAAACCGGTCGCGGCAATGGGAACCACAATCCGCATCCTGTTCGCGTCGGTGGGCCTCGTGCTCGCCGTGCTCGCAGGCGGCTGCGCCCACGTGGCGCCCTACGAGCGCGGGCAGCTCGCGCGCCCGGACATGGTGGCGGGAGACTTGGCGGGCAGCGGCGCAGAGCACGTGCGCGCCGTGCGCGAGGGGGCCAGCGGGGGCAGCATCGGGCCGGAGAGCGGCTGCGGCTGCAACTGACGAGCACACTGGATGCCCGCGGTTCGTTGCCCTTCCCTGCGCGTCGTGGCGGTGGTGTTCGGGGTGCTGTTCCTGGTCCCAGGTTCGGCCTCGGCAGAGGGACCACGCGACGAAGCTTCGAGCGCATCGGGCGTGGCGGTCGGCGCCGCCACCGAGGTCTCGGCCTACGGCGACTCGGACCACGTCGGCGTGGTCACGCCGGAGGCGTCTATCAGCGTCACGAGCCCGAGCACGGGCTGGTCCGGCTCGGGCAGCTATCTAGTGGACATGATCTCGGCGGCGTCGGTCGACATCGTGTCGACGGCGTCGCAGAGCTGGCACGAAGTGCGGCACGCGGGAAACGTCAGCGTCGGCTACAAGCCGCATGACTTCGGCGTGCAGCTGGCCGGCGCGATCTCCAGCGAGCCGGACTATCTGTCGCTGACCGGCGGCGGCACGCTAACGTTCGACTTCGACCAGAAGAACTACACGGCCCTGTTCGGCTATGCCTACGGTCACGACACGGCGGGCGTCACGGGCACGCCGTTCAGCGTGTTCTCGTTGAAGCTCGCCCGCCACTCGTTCAACGCGGGCCTGGACATCACGCTGGACCGGAGCACCCTGCTGGTCCTCATCGGCGACCTCGTCATCGAAAGCGGCGACCAGTCCAAGCCCTACCGCTACATCCCGATGTTCGCTCCGGACGTCGCGCCTACGATCCCCAACGGCTTGAACGTGGACAGGGTCAACACGCCTGCGTCTGCCCGAGCGCCCGCGCGAGCAGTTGCCGCTGAACCGGGAGCGGGCCTCGTTGACCGCGCGCATCGCCCACCACATGGCAAGCGGAACGGTCCGGGGCAGCGAAAGGCTGTACGCCGACAGCTGGGGCCTCGAGGCGTCCACGACCGATGCGCGCTATCTCTTCCAGGTGGGCCGCCGCTTCCTGATCGGACCGCATGTGCGCGCACACCTCCAGTCGGCGGTGTCGTTCTGGCAGCGCGCATACGTCTCCCGGTACGACCCGAACGGGAAATGGACCGTGCCCCGCTACCGTACCGGCGATCGCGAGCTGGGGCCGATGGCGGCCTTCACCCTGGGCGGCTCCGCCGCCTACTACTTCGGGCGCGCGCCGCTGGACCGCGCGTGGCACTTGTCGCTCGATCTCGAAGGCTCGCAGGACCTCTACTTCGACGACCTGTACATGACGTCCCGTGTTGCCGGGCTGTCGGCGTTGAACTTCGGGGGGACCTTCTGATGGCGCGGCTCTGGAGGCTCGTGATCGCGTTTGTCGTGTGCGCTGGGCGCGGTCGCGTGCGGCAACCCGGTGCAGGATAACCTCAGGGAAAGCCTGGGCCACGAGGACCCGAACGTGCCGCGTGGCCCGCTGCATCGGCCCGGTCAGCCCTGCCTCGTCTGTCACAGCAGCGCGGGGGGCGTGGAGCCGTACATGTCTCGTTGGCGGCACTGTCTTCCAGTTGAACGCGAACACGCTGCCGGCGGCCGACGTGCTCCTCGAGCTGGTCGACTCGAAGAACCGGGTCCACAAGGTCGCCACCAACTGCGCCGGCAATTTCTACGTCCAGGAGCAGGACTTCCAGCCCGTCTGGCCGATGAAAGTCACCCTCGCATACGGCAACTTGCATTCCTACACACACCAGACGTGGATATACCGCGAGGGATCCTGTGCCGGCTGCCACACCGACCCCGCGACCGCGACCAGCCCGGGACACGTCTACGTCACGAACGACGACACTGTGAAATTCGGTCAGGGGTGCCCATGAGACGCTTGTCGTGGGTCAGCGTTCTCCTGGCGGCGCTGCTCGCTGCCGGCTGCTCGGGGCCCGCCACGGGCGAGACCGACATCGCGGAGCCGACCCATTTGCACTTCAAGGACGTGGCCGACGCGCTCGGCTACAACTGCGGCACGCTCGACTGCCACGGCCAGCAGGGCCGCAACCTGCGCGTCTGGAGCAAGTACGGGATGAGGATCCCCGTGGGGGATGCCGGGGCAGTGCCCGGCAGCGGCGAGACTTCGGATGCGGAGGCCGAGAAGACGTATCGCTCCGTCGTCGGCCTGGAGCCCGAGATCATGAGCCAGGTGGTTCAGGACAAGGGGAAGCATCCCGAGCGCCTCACGATGATTCGCAAGGCGCGCGGCACCGAGGCGCACAAGGGTCTCAAGCGCATGAGCGCCGGCGACAAGCTGGACCGCTGCATCACCAGCTGGCTTGCCGGACAGGTGAACGTGCAGGTCTGTACGGACCGTGACGTGGCGCCGCCCCTGAATTGACCCAGATGGCTTTCGCTTCCACATCCCGCGTCCGCGGAGCACTGCTCGCCGCGCTCCCCATCGCGCTCCTGTTCGCGAGCCGTTCTGCGCACGCCGAGCCCAGCCATGGCGTCCGGCTCGCGCCGAGTCTGTCGCTCGCCCAGGACTTCCTCTGGGCCGGTGGCACGGACGTGTGCACCGAGAAGAGCCAGGTGAACTTCGGCTGGTCGTGCTTCCGGAAGCAGGGCACGCAGTACCACGGCACTCCGGTGGAAGGCGTCAAGGACGCCGTGTCGTCGGGCTTTGCCGTGGCAACGACGCGGCTCTTGCTCGGGCTCGACGTGATGCCGCTCGACCAGCTCGGTCTGGGCGTGCGGATGGGGTACGCCTTCGGTGGCAGCCCGCGCACCGACGGGGGCCACCGCTTCCTGCATCTCCACCTCGAAGGCCGCGTCAGCTACTGGCTCGGACAGGCATATCCCGAGCACGGGATCGCGCCGTTCGCGTTCGCCGGCGGGGGTGTGGGCGAAGTCGACGCGCGCTACCCGGTAGACGTGAAAGAGAACCGCTCGGTGCCGCCGCCTCCCGAACAGCTCGACAACCCCGACTACCAGACGCTGGACGTCTACAAGAAGCTCGGGACGGGATTCGCCAGCTTCGGTCTGGGCGGCTACTACGGTTTCGGGCCGGGTGGCGGCATCCTGCTTTCGGGCAAGGGCATGATGCTGTTCCCGTCTTCCGGTTTCGCCGCCGAGCTGGAGCTGGGCTACGCCGTCGGGATCGGGCTCTAGCGGCCGTCAGCTGTGCGGAATGCGCACGTCGTCCGACGTGCCGAGGTGACCGTCCCGGCCGGCGGAGCGGACCATGACACTCTTGTCATCGCAGCTCACGCGATAGCGATTGCCCCACGGATCCGAGGCCGTCGCGCTGGCCGGTAGCACCTTGTCGAGCTCGAGCTGACTGATCGTCGGACAGCCGGCTCCGTTGTCGGTCTGCCACTCCACCACGGCGTCGTGGATCACCTGCGCGCTCTTCTCGGCGGCATTCGTGCGCTCGGCGTCGAGCTTCGGCTTGATCCATAGCGTTGCCCCGCCTGCCACGAGCGCGACCAGCGCGGCAACGGCACCGACCTCGACCAGCGTGACGCCGCGGAGGGCGCGGCGGGGGGAGCGATGCTTCGAGTGCATATGGACAGCCCAAGCAAACCGCGTGCCCTCCCGTGCCTAGCGTGGAACCGGCGGGAATCATTGAGCTCACCCAGCCAGCGCCCGGAGGTGGCCGCGTCAATCTGGCCACGGGGAGCTGGAGCCAGCGGTCCACGCTGACAAGTTGTCACCGGAAGTGGGCGTGATCGTGATCAGGCCCTGGGCAAAATTGACTATGGCCATCTGCCTCGGGTGGGGTGATTCTGCTTGCGGGACGCGCGTGGAAAGCCGGGCGGGGGCAGCTGGAGGAGCGTGCAGAGGGGGCTGACGTTCCGACACACCGACCTTCCACGCGCTTCCCGCCATTTTCCGTCGTCCCGCCTGCTTGGGGCGACCGCTCAGCCGACGACGCGCCCGGAGACCCCCTCCAGACGGCGCTTGGCTTCTCTCCGCAGAAAGTCGAGCGCCTTCAGGCGCGTCTCGGCATCGGCCGCCGCGTCTGCGAGCGGATAGAGCGTCCGATCCTCGCGTTCGGCGTGCGCTCGCAGCGTGGCGATCAGCTCGTCGACGACATCCTTCCGCAGCGTATGCAGGTCGGCTCGCACGCCGAGCTCGGCGACCAGCCGGCGGATGCGATCGTGCTCTTCCTCGATCCCCTGCACCTCCGCGGCGTGATCCTTCTCAAGTAGTGGCAGGATGTAGCGCTCCTCGGCATCGAAGTGTGCCAACAGGCCGCTCTCGAATCTGGACCACATCTGCTGGATGGTGGGCTCGTCCGCGCCCTCGACGGTGTCGACGAGCTCTCCGAACAGAGCTTCGAGCCGGGTGTGGTCGGCGCGCAGCTCCTCTTGTATCTGGGCCATGGCAGAAACGTTGGTCCGCCGCGGCTCGCCCGCCAGTGGATAACCAACAACCGTCAGGTCCCCCTGGGCCCCGGCTTGCGGCTCCGGGCGCCGCGGTTCTAGCGTGAAGGCCAAATGTCGGGCGCTGGCGCCGGGAAGGCGCGCGAAGTACGGGAAGTGATGGACGCGTTCCGCCGCGTTGTTCGGGAGCTGCGCCTCAGCGGCGGCCAGGTCGAGCGCAAGCTCGGCATCAGCTCTGCCCAGCTGTTCGTCCTGCACGAACTGGGGAACAGCCCGGGCTGCTCCATCGGCGAAGTCGCCGAGCGCACGCACACCGATCAGAGTTCGGTGTCGACCGTGGTCAGCCGGCTCGTCTCGGCAGGTCTCGTAAAGCGCGAGGCCTCCGCGGAGGACGGGCGCCGAGCGGAGTTGAGGCTCACCACTCGCGGCAAGGCGTTGCTCCGGCGCGCTCCCGGAACCGCGCAGGAGCGCATGGTCAAGGCGCTCGCCGGCCTGCCCGCACGCGAACGCCATGTGCTCGCTCGTTCGTTGACCCAGCTCGTCGACGAGATGGGTGCGGTCAACGGGTCTGCTCCGCGAGCCACGCGCGGCGCCCCGAAGCGCACGGGCGCCCGCAAGAAGAAGAAGAAGAAGAACTACGCCAGGTAGCGTCCGGTCAGCTGCGTTCGAGCGCCTGCGATAGGAACGCGGTGACGCGTTCGGCGAGGTTCGCGATGCCGCCGGATGGTGCGCGTAGGTGGCCGTCCAGCCACAAGAGCGCGAGGCCGTGGACAACCGACCAGGCCGCGGTCGTCACGACGGAGAGTTGCTGCTCGTCGACGGGGCCCTTCTGTCGCGCCACGGCTTCGCTCGCCGTGTCGACGAGGACCTGGAACGCCGCTCGCGAGCTTCGCTCCAGCTCCGGCGATTCGCTTCGCGGCAGCTCGGGCCCGAACATGATCCGGAACAGCGGAGCGTGCTCCGCGGCGAACCGCACGTACGCGACGCCCGCGGCATTGAGCCGCGCCCGCGGCTCGGCTCCCGCGGCGTCGGCCGCGCGCTGCATGGCAGCCCCGAGCTCGTCGAACCCCTCGGCGGCCACGGCGGCGAGCAGCTCGCGCTTGTCGGAAAAGTGGTGGAGCGGTGCGGCGTGGGATACGCCGAGCCGGCGCGCGACGCCGCGCAGGCTGAGTGCCGCGGCGCCCTGCTCGGCGATGATCTGTTGCGAGGCGTCGATCAGCGCGCGGCGCAGGTCGCCGTGATGGTAGCGACCGCGGGGTTTCTTCCCCGCCTCGCTCTTTCCGGAAGTCCGGCGGTTCACCTGGGTGGAGGGAGCCATGGGGTCTTGACAGTGTCAAGATAGGCGCTATCTTGACACTGTCAAGTTCGGGGCTGTGCCTCGCGTGGAGGGTTCATGAAAAAGAGCGAACGCGCGGATCGATTCCGCAGCCTCGAGCGGGACCGCTTCGATGTCGTCGTGGTGGGGGCGGGGATCGGCGGGCTCACGGCCGCCGCGCTGCTGGCGCGGCGCGGCTATTCCGTGCTGGTGCTCGACCAGCACTACGTGGCCGGCGGCAACGCCACGGTGTTCCGCCGCCCGGGCTACGAGTTCGACGTCGGCGTGCACTACATCGGCGACTGTGCGCCCGGCGGATCCATCCCCGGCATCCTGCGCGCCGCCGGCGTCGACGACGTGGAGTTCCGCCCGCTCGATGCCGACGGCTTCGACACGCTGGTCTTCCCGGACTTCACCTTCCAGGTGCCGCGCGGCATCGACCGCTACCGTGAGCGGCTGCTCGAGCAGTTCCCGCGCGAACGCCGTGGCATCGATCGCTACATCCGCGTGCTCGAGCAGTTCGACGCGCTGCAGGGCCTGGCCGTCAAGCCGCGCAAGGCGTGGAAGGTGCTGCCCCGTTCGCTCACCGCGCTCCGCTACGCCACGGCTACGCTCGGGAGCTTCCTCGATACGTGCACGCGCGACCCGAAGCTTCGCGCAGTGCTGGCCGCCGAGAACGGCGACTACGGCCAGCCGCCGAGCCGCGCGTCGCTGATGCTGCACGCGGGATTGATGCTGCACTACCTCAAGAGTGGCGGCTACTACCCGGTAGGTGGCGGCCAGGTCATGTCGGACAGGCTCGCCGACTCCATCGAGCGGAACGGCGGGAAGATCCTGCTCCGCGCCAGAGTGGAACGGATCGTCGTGGAGGACGGTCGCGCCACGGGCGTCGTGCTCTTCAACAAGCACGTTGGCCGGCGCGAGGTCCGCGCCGGCACGGTCATCGCCAACAGCGATCTCGAAGCGCACACTGCTCGAGCTGGTCGGCCCGGAGGTGCTCTCGCCGCGCACTGCGAAACGCGTGGGTGACTACGAGATGTCGCCGGCGCTCGGCGTCGTCTATCTCGGCATCCGGGGTGACCTCGCCGCCGAGGGCCTGCCGAATACGAACTACTGGGTCAGCCGCTCCTACGACTTCGAGCGCATCTACGAAAACACCCGCGCCGGCCGCTTCGACCCGGACCCACTCGTCTACATCTCGATCGCCTCGCTCAAGGATCCGGAAAACCGCCGCATCGCGCCGCCGGGGATGACCAACCTGCAGCTCATGTCCCTGGCGCCGAGCCAGCCGGAGAGCTGGGGCGTGACGCCTGCCCAGGTCGAGAGCGGGGCGTACAGCAAGGTCGCGGACTACCAGGAACACAAGGCCCGCTACGCCGCACGCCTGATCGAAGGGGCGGAGCGCGTGCTGCCCGGGCTTCGGGATCGCATCGTGATGCAGGAAGTGTCCACGCCGCTCACCCACAGCCGCTACACGCTCTCCAGCGGCGGCACCTCGTACGGGTTGTCGCTGATCCCGTCGCAGTTCTTCCTCCGTCGCCCCGGAGCCAGGACGGAAATCGAGAACCTGTACCTGTGCGGCGCCAGCACGCGCATGGGGCACGGCATCATGGGCGCGATGATGGGCGGGCTGGAGGCGGCTTCGCAGCTTGTCGGCCGGCAGATCTACGGGGAAGCCCTGCGCCGCCGCCCGGCGGATGCCGCCCCCGCTACCCCGCCGCGCCGAACCGCTCGATCAACCCGCGGTGGGCGTCCAGCGCCGGGTCCGGACTCGTCAGTTGTGTCGGACGATAGCCGCTCGACAGCCGGAGAACCCGGACCTGCCGTCCGTCCACCCGGAAGTGCACCCGCCAATCCTTGATGGCCAGCCTGAACCCGTCGCCTTCGCGCTTGATGCGCCGGTAGGCATGCGGCAGCGGACCGAGCGAGAGCGTCTCTACGATGCGGCTTTCGAGGTCTATTTCGTGCTCGTCGACGAGGAACCGGAGCTGGGCCGCTGCCAGCTCGTCGATCTCCACCGCCCAGCGCTCGACCGGATCACCGGGCGCGGCTCCGGCCTCGGTGTCGAGCCAGCCGTTTCCGGCTTCGGGGATGGCGTCGGTGTAGGCAACGTAGGGCTTGATGTCGACAACCGGCGTGCCGTCGAGCATGTCGACGTTCAGGATATCCAGCCTCAAGCCCTCCACGCGCTCGAGCTTCACCACGCTCAGGCCGAGCGGGTTCGGTCGGTGTGGGGCACGGGTGGCGAATGCGCCGCGGCGTACGTGGCTGCGCGGCGGCTGCACCTTCGGGCGCCAGCCGTCATTGAGATGGAACCAGAACAGCACCCAGATGTATTCCCAGCTTTCGAGGTCCGACAGTGCGTCCTCGAAGTGCCTGCCCGGAAAGAGCTCGATGCTGCCGCGCACACCCTCGGCCGCGCGCGGTTGCCGCGGTGCATCCACCCGCTCGCTGAACGGTGAGTGCACGATGCCGATGGGCTCCAGCACCAGGACCTGATCCATGCGACGGTCATAGCGCACGGCGCCCTCGGCCCCCAGAGCCGGAGCCCGCCAGAGCTGCCCGCGGACCTGCTGGAACGGCGGCTGTAGCCTGCGGGACACAGTTGCCTTTCCGCGTCGGTCGGTCATGATCCAGAGGTGCCCCCCCGCCGGTCCCGCCGGACTGTAGCGAACCCCCGGCGTGTCCGCGGGGTAGCCCGGCCTTTCGCGCTGCTCGTAGCGCTCGTGCTGGCTGGCTGCAGCGCCAAGCCGCCGGACGAGGGAACGGACGAGGACCGCGTCGTCGGCACCGCGGTTCCAGCGACGGACCTGCGCGGGCCCGTGCTCAGCGTCGCCGAGCCACCCAGAAGCCAGCTCGCCTACTCCGTGCGCGATGCCGACACCCACGAGCTGATCCCGTGCAAGCTCACCTTTCTGGGCGTGCACGGTTCGCACGACCCGCTGTTTTCGCACAAGGACAAGCCGCGCCAGCTGCACGGGGCCATCGCCGCGTTCAACCGCATCTTTTCCCTGAGCGGCGCCGGCAGCGTGCGGCTGCCGCGCGGGCACTACGACGTGTACGTCAGCCGCGGGCCGGAGTGGACGCTAGACGTGAGGCGCAACCTCGCGGTCGGCGCGCGCGGAGCGCGTCTGGATGTCGAGCTCGCCCACGTGGTGGATAGCTCCGGCTGGATCAGCGGCGATTTCCACGTGCACGCCGCTCCTTCGTATGACTCGCGCGTGCCGCTCAGCGCCCGCGTGTACGAGTTCGCGTCCGACGGCGTCGAGATCCTGGTCTCGGCCGATCACAACGTGATCTCCGACTACGGCCCGATCATCCGGCGGCTCGGCGCGGAACGCTACGTCGCCAGCGGCATCGGCAGCGAGATCACCACGCATCGCTGGGGACACTTCGGCGCGTTTCCGCTGCAACGCTTCCCGCGCTTGCCTGGCGGTGGCGCGATCCACGTCGCCGGTCGGACGCCGGCGGAGCTGTTCCAGGCGGTGCGCGAGCGGTCGCGTGAAGCGGTCATCGAGGTCAACCACCCGCGGCTCGATCGCATGGCGTACTTCAAGGCCGGGAAGCTCGACTCGGCGCACGCCCGCTTCAAGAGGGCGGGCACGTCGTTCGACTTCGACGCCATCGAGCTGTTCAACGGCTACGCCGGCCCACAACGCCAGCACGCCGAGCAGGTGCTCCGCGACTGGTTCAACTTGATCGATCACGGTCTGCGCTTCACTGCGACCGGCAACTCCGACACGCACCACCTGCGCTTCAACCTGGGTGGTTTCCCCAGGAACTACCTGCGCGTCGCCGACGATCGCCCCGAGGCGATGACGCCGGACCTCCTCGCCCGTACGGTGAAGGCCGAACGCTGCTTCTTCACCACGGGGCCGTTCGTTCGTCTGGACATTGCCGGCGGGCAGGAGGGCGACACGGTCGAGGCGACGAACGGCCATGTTCCTGGTGTGATCGAGGTGCAGGCGGCGCCGTGGATCGACGTGAGCGTGGTGACGCTGTACGTGAACGGACACGCGACGAAGCGCTGGGCCGTGCCGCCCAGCCGCATCGTGAAGCGCTTCGCCACGCACTTCAACGTCGACGTGGATCGCGACGCGTACTTCGTGGTGCGCGTGCAGGGCAAGCGCCCGCTGACGCCGGTGGTGGGCATGCCCGGCGGCTGGCGCGTGCTCCCGCTCGCGCTCACCAATCCCGTCTACGTCAACGTCGACGGCAACGGCCGCTACGACGCACCGTTCGCTGCAGGTCGCTGAGCCGTCAGGTTTCCTGTTCGCTGTCGTCGGGCGAGTCGGTCACACTGTTGCGACGGCGTCGCCGGTCGCGGACGTACGACCAGATCCACAGCGCGAAGCCCCCGGCGGCGATCAGGAGCATCGCGTGCAGCTCGTAGTGGTGCGCGCGCGCCAGTGCCAGCTTCATTGCCTCGCCCAGCAGGTAGCTCGCTCCGCCCAGTCCGACGGCCCAGATCGCCGCGCCGATCGTGTTGAGCGGCGTGAACACACGCGATTGCACGCCGCTCATGCCGATCACAAACGGCGTGACCGAGCGCACGCCGTACAGGAAGCGGAAGCCGACCATCAAGAGCTTGCCGCGCCGTTCGAGCAGAGCACGCGCCCGTGTCATGCGGCGCTTCCACACCGGGCGCCGTTCGACGATCCACGGACCCCAGCGCGTGCCGACCAAAAACCAGGTCTGGTCGCCGGCCAGGCTGCCTACGAAGGCCGTCACCATCACCCACGGCAGTGACAGGTAGCCGTGATGTGCCGCCAGCCCGGCCAGAACCAGCACCGTCTCGCCCTCGAAGAACGTGCCGATCAAGACAGCCCAGTAGCCGTAGGTTGCGACGAGGTGGTGTAGCGACACGTGAGCTCCGCGGAGGCCCGGGGCCTTTGGCTGGGGCCGCGCAGTATCTGCGCCAGGGCATGTCGCGCACCCGCTGGCGCGCGCTCGAAGGCCGGCAACTGCTAGCGCGCCGACCAGGCGGAAGCAACTCCGCCGACCCGGGGCCGCCAAAGCTAGCGGGGTATCAGTCCCCGGCGGGCCGCGAGCAGGATCGCGCCGATGTGCACCCCGTGCTGGATGCCGCCCCGGTCCACCTCCTCCAGTAGCTCCGCGGCGGCCAGCAGGTTCACCTGGATCTCCTCCGACGCTTCCGGCTCGGGGTCCGCGACCCGCCGTGCGCCTCCGGCGAAATAGAAGATGGCGCGCGTGGTGTGCCGGCTCGGCTCGGTCGACACGTCCGAGAGCAGCTGCCAGTCGTCGGCGGCGTAGCCCGTCTCCTCCCTGAGCTCCCGCTCGGCGGCCTCGCGCGGCGTTTCGCCGGCATCGATCACGCCGGCGGGCAGCTCGCGACTGACGCGTCCGAGCCCGTGGCGATACTGGTCGACGACCACGACCCTGCCGTCGCCGGTCAGCGCCAGCACCGCGACCCAGTTCCGCGTGTCGACCACGTGGAACTGCTCGATCTCGTGTCCGCTCGGCAGCACCACGTGATCCTCGCGCAGCTTGAGCCACTTCCGGTCGAGCAGCACGCGGCTGTGACGCACGGTCCAGGGTTTGGTCACGCGGGACACAATGTCGACCTGGATGGAAGAGTCAAGCGCCCCTCGGCTCCGCTCAGCGCCGCTCGCCCAGGTAGTCGATGCAGCTCGTCACCAAAGCGGTCCAGCCCGTCTGGTGGCTGGCGCCCAGGCCGCGTCCGTCATCGCCGTGAAAGTGCTCGTAGTAGAGGACCAGGTCCCGCCAGTGCGGGTCCTCGGCGTAGCGGGCCTCGGCGGCGTGCGCGGGACGCACGCCGCTCTCGTCAGGAAGGAACAGCCTGACCAACCGGGTCGCTAGCTCCTCGGCGACCTGGTCGAGCGTACAGCGTCGCCCCGAACCGGTCGGACACTCCACCGTGAATTCGTCGCCGTAGAAGTGGTGGTAGCGGCGCAGGGCCTGGATCAGGAGGAAGTTGACCGGAAACCACACCGGCCCGCGCCAGTTCGAATTGCCGCCGAACATCGGCGAATCACTCTCGCCCGGCACGTAGGCCACGCGGTGCTCGCCCCCGGGCGTGTCGAACACGTAGGGATGCTCGAGATGCACGCGGCTGAGCGAGCGTACGCCGTGCGGTGACAGGAATTCGCGCTCGTCGAGCAGATAGCGAAGCACGCTCTCCAGCCGCTCCCGCGACGGCACCGCGAGCAGCCGCCGCCCAGCCGTGTCCGGTCCGGCGCGGTCCATGTACGCGATGTACCGGCCGAGGTCGCCGCGATGATCGAGGAACCACTGCATCCGCTTCTTGAAGCCCGGCAGCTGATCGACGACGTCGTCTTCCAGTACCGCGACCGCGAACAGCGGGATGAGGCCGACCATCGATCGCGTCCTGAGCGGCAGCACCTGGCCGTCGGTGTGGAGCTGGTCGTAGTAGAAGCCGTCCTGTTCGTCCCACAGCCCCGTGCCGCCAAACGCGTTCATCGCGTCCACGATCGCCACGAAGTGCTCGAAGAACTTCGACGCCATGTCCGCGTAGGCCGCGTCGTAGCGCGAAAGCTCCATCGCGATCTCCAGCATGGTGGCCGCGTAGAACGCCATCCACGCCGTGCCGTCGGCCTGCTCGATGTAGCCGCCCGTCGGCAGCGCCACCGAGCGGTCGAACACGCCGATGTTGTCGAGCCCGAGGAAGCCGCCCGAAAACAGGTTGTTGCCCTGGTCGTCGGTGCGGTTGACCCACCAGGTGAAGTTCAACAAGAGCTTCTGGAACACGCGCTCGAGGAAGAAGCGGTCCGGGTGCCCGGCGCGGAGCCCCACTTGGTACACCTGCCACGCCGACCAGGCATGCACGGGCGGATTTGCGGCTGAAAAGTCGTACTCGTAGGCCGGGATCTGCCCGTTCGGATGCATGTACCACTCGCGCAGCATCAGGATGAGCTGCGCCTTGGCCGCTTCCGGATCGATGCGCGCCAGCGGGACCATGTGGAACGCGAGATCCCACGAGGCGTACCAGGGGTACTCCCACTTGTCCGGCATGCTGACGAGATCGCGGTTGTACAGGTGCTGCCAGCCGCTGTTGCGCCCCGAGAGGCGGCTCTCTGGCGGAGGCGGAGAGGTCGCGTCGCCCTGCAGCCAGTCGCGCACGACGTAGTGGTAGAACTGCGTGCTCCAGAGCAGCCCCGCGTACGCCTGCCGCGCGACGTGACGCTCCTCCGGCGGAAGCGTCGGCGCGAAGAGCTCGTCGTAGAACTCGTCGGCTTCCTTCCGGCAGAGCTCCAGTGTGGCGTCGAAGCCCGTGTCGAACGCGCCGCGTTCCAGCGCGCCGTCGGCGCACAGCCGGAGCCGCACGCGCGCGGTCGCGCCCGCCGGAATCGAAAGCCGGTAGTAGCCCGCTGCCTTGGTTCCCGCGCCGTCGCCCAGCACATCCTTCCGCCCGTCGACCACGTACTCGTGGAAGGCGTCTTTCTTCCGCAGGCCGTCGCCCTCGTCCCACAGCTGCTTCTCGTTGCTTTCGTTCTCGGTAAAGAGCAGCTCCGGCGCACCCTGGCACGGCTCGAAGTAGAGCCGCATCGCGCCCAGCGATGCGTGCTCCGAAAGCAGCTCCAGCGGTCCGACGCGCTCGATGCGCGGCTTCTGCCAGTAACCCTCGCCCTCGCGTCCCCAGGACCAGGTGTTGCGGAACCAGAGCGTCGGCAACAGGTGCAGCGTCGCGTCGTCGGGCCCGCGGTTCGCGATCGTGATCACGATGAGCAGATCTTCCGGCGCGGCCTTGGCGTACTCGAGCTCCACGTCGAAGTAGCGGTTGTCGTCGAAGACGCCGGTGTCGATCAGCTCGAACTCGCCGTCCTTGCGCGTCCGCCGGCGGTTTTCGTCGACCAGCGCGCTGTACGGGAACTCGCCTTGCGGATACTTGTACAGCGCGCGTCCGTACGAATGCGTGGGCGTCGCGTCGAGGTAGAAGTAGCACTCCTTCACGTCCTCGCCGTGATTGCCCTCGGGTCCCGTCAGCCCGAACAGCCGCTCCTTGAGGATCGGATCGCGCCCGTTCCAGAGCGCGAGCGCGAAGCACAGCCGCCCCTGACGGTCGCTGAGCCCGAGCAGCCCGTCCTCGCCCCAGCGGTAGGCGCGGCTGCGCGCGTGATCGTGCGGAAAGTAGTCCCACGCGTCGCCGTCGACCGAGTAGTCCTCCCGCACCGTCCCCCACTGCCGTTCGGACAGGTACGGCCCCCAGCGCTTCCAGTTCTTCTCGCGGCGCGAGTCTTCGGCGAGGCGGAGTGTCTCGGCGTTGGGCGTGGTCATCGGAGAACCGGGAGCGTACTTCGTCCGGCCGCGAACCGTCAGCCGCCTACTGGCCAGCCTCTACAGCGCCTGGGGTTCTGGGGGTCCTGGCAGCCGCTCCACGTCACAGCTACGCAACACTCGCGCCGCCCAGCACGTCCCGGCCTCGTCGGGGTGGCGCCTCTGCGAGCAGGGCGCGGGCGCAGGGGCGGACGGCGCGGTCCAGTGCCTCGCGCTGGAGCTCGGCGCGCAGCGGTCCGCCGACGAGACCGTGGGCGAGCAACGCGTCTTCGCCGAGCGCACCGGCGGGTTCCACGCCGGGCGCGGGTTCGTCGAGCGCGAGAGCGAGCTCTTCGCGCACGGCGCGGGCAAGCTCGGCGTCACCGCTGTCGAGCGCCCAGCGGAGCGTGCGCCAGGCGAGCTCGGCGTGGCGTGTCTCGTCGGCTGCGACCTGTTCGAGCACCGCGCGTACGACGGGATCGATCGCGTGCTCGCGCGCCTCGGCGGCTTCCAGCGCAGCGACAGTTTCGCCGATGCAACCCTCGCGTACCAGCGTTGCGATGATACCGCGAGGCGTGTTGTCGTCGAGCGCGCCCCCGACCGGCAGCGCGCCCGGTCCGACACTCTGCCCGGCGTACGCGCTGGCCAGCGCGAAGCCCATCCGCGAGTGGCGCGTCTGGCACAGGCTGGCTCGGCTAGCGGCCCACGGCCCGCTCTCGCAGATGACGCGCGATGGTGACGGCGTTGCCCAGGCGCTCCGCGGCGCGGCCGCGCACCGGGGCGGGCTCTGCGTCGAGGTTCTCGGCCGCGATCACCGACTCCAGCGTGCCGGCTCCGCTCCGTTCCACGTTGCAGTAGACGGCCTTCAGGAGGAGCGTCGGTCCGCCGTGGCCAAGCTGCTGCAGCAGATCGAGCGTGCTCTGGTTCCACGCGGCAACCGTGCAGCCCGCGGTCAGCGCCGCCCACTCCTCGCACAGCTGGTCCAGCGCTATGCCGCCTTCGACGGCTTCCCGTTCGAGCCCCATGTGCTCGAGGTGTCGCTCGTCCGGCATGCGCAGCGTGGGGCGGACGATGCGTTCGAAGCTCTGCCCGCTGTGCGGCGACACGGCAGTCCACTGCAGGAGCGCGCGCTGCTTCTCGCCGCGGCGGGTCGCCTGCGCCGACTCGCCGTACACGATCCACAGCCGTTCGAAGTCCTCGACCAGCGCGCGGGGGATCGCATGCCACTCGCGCCGGCGCCGCTCGACCCGTCGCCCCCGGCGTCGCGAGCGCGTCTGTTCGATCTGCGCGTCGATCATGCCGTCGAAGCTGCCGAGCAGCGCGTCGAGGCCCGCCGTCTCCGGCTCGAGCAAGGACAGCGCCTCCGCGATCGCTTCGATCGTCGAGACGCAGCCCGCGCGCGGCTCGCGGCGGATGCGGTAGCGGCTCGGCGAGCGTGGCTCGAGCGAGTAGCGCGGGAGATCGTGCAGCCAGGGATGGTCGCGGAAAAGGGTGCGCGCGTGGTGCCAGGTGCCGTCCAGCACGACCAACGCGCTCGGCCGCTCGCTTTCGTCGAGCTCGTCGAGGCGCCTCGCGCCCGGGGCGGGGTACAGCACACCCGCGCCCGGCGGTAGATCGAAGGGCGGCCGCGAGCGAGCATGCTCCGAGAACACCGCCAGCTCCACGCGGCCGAGGCCGAGTCGCGCGATACGCGCAGTACCGATCGGATGGAATCGCTCGCGCGGGTGCTGCAGGATGAAGACCGGCGTGCGGTTGTCGACACGCGGAATCGTTGCGCAGATGCACAGCGGCTCCGGCTTGTGGCAGCGGTAGCAGACCGATCGGAAGCCATCCGTCGCGGCAGTGGGGGGCGAGGGGAGGAGCACAGCCGTCCGCTTCCTACCAGACCCCGCACGGAAATTGCAGGAGAGGTCCAGGGTGTGAGGGGGCTCTACGCACTCCGGGCGCGACCTCCTCGCACGGAGGAACGGGGTCATGCTCAAACAGAACAGTCGTCGGGTCTGGGAAGTGACGATCTTCCTGGCGGCTCTCTACCTCGTTGCCGGTATTTCCAAGCTTGCCGGCGTGCCGACGTGGGTCGAGCGCTTCCAGGCGTGGGGGTACACCGACATGTTCCGCGTGCTCGTTGCCCTGGCCGAGATCGCCGGTGCCATCGTGCTCCTGATCCCGCGCGTCGCCTCGATCGGCGCCGTGGGGCTCGCGCTGGTGATGCTCGGCGCAATCTTTACGCACCTTTTCCACGGCTCCGCCGTCGTTGCGATCCTGCCGCTCGTCCTCGTGATGCTGCTCGCGTACGTCGGCCGCGAGCGTCTGCCCCGCCCCGACAACAAGCCGCACTGGCAGCCCCATCCCCGCAGCTACCGGTGAATGTGTAGCAAAATGCAACAAATATGTAGCATTTTGCTACACTAGACAGCCAAGGCGACGGGGACCGCCTCCGGTTGGGTGTGGGCTGCCAGGAGCGCGCGGGCGCAGGGGCGGACCGCCCGCTCCAGCGCATCGCGCCTGAGCTCGGCGCGCAGCCGGCCGCTCACCAGACCGTGGGCGAGCAGCGCCTGTTCCGCCAGCGCGCCCGCCTCTTCCACCGCCGGTGCGGGCTCGTCCAGAGCTGTGCCGAGCTCCTCCCTTACGGCGCGAGCGAGTCCGGCATCGCCGCTGGCAAGCGCCCAGCCGAGCGTGCGCCAGGCGAGCTCGGCGTGGCGCGTTTCGTCGGCTGCGATCTGATCGAGCGCCGTGTGTACGACCGGGTCGGACGCGTGCTCGCGTGCCTCCGCGGCTTCCAGTGCTGCCACGGTCTCTCCGATGCAGCCTTCGCGCACCAGCGTCGCGATGATGCCGCGCGGCGAGTTGTCGTCGAGCGAGCCTTCGACGGACAGCGGGCCCGGTCCGACGCTCTGCCCCGAATAGGCGCTGGCCAGCGAAAAGCCCAGCCGCGCGTGGCGCGTCTCGTCGGCCATCGCCGCGTGGGTCAGCTCGACCAGATCCGCCGGCGCGCCCAGCGACAGCAGCTGCAGCGCGAAGCGCGCGAAGGCGGCGACCGACGCGTGCTCCATCAGCGCGATCCGCGTCCAGCGCTGGCCGAGTTCATCGCGCTCTTCCACGCCGAGCCCGTCGAGCCGTGGTGAAAGTGCGCCGACCCAGTCGTCGCGCTCGCGCGTGCCGGCCAGGCGCTCGATGCCTTCCACGAGGAAAGGTCGGCCGATCGCGCATTGGATCTGCTGGCAGACGTGGTGCGAGCCGTCGTAGCTGCACTGGTAGCCCGCCTGGCAGTCGGAGTCCGAAGCGCAGGTGTCGGCCGCTGCCTGGCATGCGAAGGCCGTCCCGCCGCAGCCTGGATCGGTGACGTAGCTCGTGCACTGGTAGTCGCCGCTGCAGCTCGCGTCGCTTGTGCAGCTCGACTGGGCGCAGTAGCCGACCGGATCGCCGCACACGCAGATGTGCCCGCTGCCGCAGTCGGCGTCGGTACGGCAGCCGTAGCGGCAGTAGCAGCCCACGGCGCCTCCGGGTTGGCTGGGGCTGCAGTAGCCGTTCTTCTGGGCGGTGCAGTCCGAGTCCGTGGTGCAGCCCGATGTGCCGGCATCCGCTCCTGTACAGGCTGCGCTCCGCGGCAGCAGGCTCTGGCAATCGACGACCTGGCGCCGCCGCACGAAGCTGCCCTCGCAGTGGTCGTAGCCGGTGTCGACGCCGGACACGGTGACCGGATGAGGGTTCTTGCAGGGGAACTTCAGCGACGTGTGCCCGCCCGATCCGCCGCTGCCGCCCGATCCGCTGCCGCCCGTGCTGATGTTTCCACCGCATGCCGCCAGCCCCAACGCGGCCATCAGCGCCGCTCCCCACATGTCCACCGAAACCACTCGCCGCATTCGTTCCTCCTCCGTGCACGACCGATGCCCCCGGGTCGTGCGGCCACCACCCTTGCCTTGCGAGGAGCATACCAGGTGCGAATCCGGCTGCTTTCCGGGCGGTGGGGCGCGCGGCTGGCACAATGGCACAGCGCCTTCCGGGCAGCGCTGTCACATCCCGCGGGGACTCGGTGCGCGGCGCTCATGCCGGTCAGGATGGCGAGCTCCACGCGATGCTCGCGCGCGTGCTCGAGCATCGCCCGCGCGCCCGGCTCATTACCTGTCGTCGAGCGAGTGGCGGCGATTGGGCAGGCCGTCATAGAAGCCGATGCTGTTGAGGAAACGGCCGGTCTGCCTGAGGTACTCGCCGCGGTCGAGATGGATCAGGTGGCTGCCCGGGAACCAGTGCAGGCGGCAGCGACCCCAGTGCTCCCAGAGCAGTCGTGCATGCTTGGGCGGAGCCAGGCGGTCCCCGACGCCGCCGATCACCATCAGGTTCTCCCGGGGCAGGAGCGGCGGATAGCTGAGGGGGCAGCTCACCGCGAGCGCGTAGCGGATGTCCGATAGCGGGCGGCGCAGTGCGGCCAGCGCGCCGCGCACCAGGGCGCCGATGGGCTGCCACTCGAGCACGAGATCCGCCACGCTGGCGAGTGGCACGTTGGGAATCGAGAACGCCAGCCGCGGCTCCGTCGCGGCGAGCAGCGCGGAGGTGAAGCCGCCCAGGCTCACGCCCGTCACGCCGACGCGCGGCGCGCCGCAGTGCTCGAGCAGGTGGTCGAGGAAGATGCGGAAGTCGCACACCGCCTGGCCGAAGGCCTCGTTGATGCGCGACATGCCGCCCGCGAAGAAGCCGTGCCCCGAGAACGCCGAGAAGCGCGCCTGGCGCGGTCCGTGGAACGGCAGCGTGAACAGCGCGACGTCGAATCCCATGCGGTACAGCCACGGCAGCGCGAAGAACCACTCGTTCAAGAGGTACAGGTCGGCGCTGAAGCCGTGGATCGCCATGACTGTCGGGCGCGGACCCTTGTGGTGCCGCCAGTAGCGCAGATGCGCCGTACGGTTGTCGCGGTGCGAAAGGTAGTCCGCGCGCTCGTGGGGATTGATCGGCTCGTACGGGCTCGAGAACTCGAGATCCTCGCAGATGCCGTCGCGCGGGCGGAAGCGCGAAAAGCGGGCGCGTCGTGTCTCGATGCGGACGCCCGACGGCGGTTTCCTGAAGAAGCGCGTTGGATCGCCGGTTTCGGCCATGGCGCCGTACAGCGCGCGGTCCTCGAGATCCCGCTTGATCCGGAAGGGGTGGTAGCCAAGAGGAAATGCGAGCGAGCCGACCAGGCACGCGCCGAGCGTGCGCAGCACGATGTCGGCGGCCGCGGTCGCCTGGATCTGGGCGCGGTCGCCGAATGCCAGGTCGAAAGGCTCCGGACGCTCGGCGAAGTCGGCGGGCAGCTCGGCCCACCAGCGCTCCCCGGGCATCTCGCGGGGTGCCTCGAAACAGGCGTCGTGCACGATGCGGGAAACGACGGAACGGGTCACTGGGTGGCTCCTGCTCCCCCGTTGTGCTCGAAAATCACTGGAGCAGCTATTATTGCACACGGGCGCTTTCCGTCGCGGCCGATTGGACTTACTAGGGGGTATGCAGGATGCGGCCCTGCTTCGTCTGCTCGATCTGGTCCAGCGGAAGCTGGGTGCGGATGACGTGCGGGCCGAGCTGGGCGGGCGCGATCCCGAGGACGAGCGCCTGGTGTGGTGCCCGCTCGAGATTGGATACCGCATCGTCGCCGTGTTCGCCCAGGTGCCGGAGGATCGCGACGCGCTGTCGCGCCGGCTCGAGGTGATGGCGCGTTCGTTTGCCGGCACGCTGGAAAACGGCGAGCCGGAGCGTCCGTCGATCTCCACCGAGCTCGCCGCGCGGCGTCTCGATGACGCGCTCGACGCGCTGGCCGATCGCGCCGGCGCCGTGAGCGCGGTGGTGATCGATGCGCAGTCGCCCGTGGTGTGGGGGATCTCCGGCACGCGCCGCGGCGACGAGGACGTGGAGACGGCCATCCGCACCGCCGACGCGACCGAAAAGGCCGTGCGGGCGGGGGTCGACTTCGCCGCGCTGCTGGAGCGCGAACCGATCGAGGTGCGCGCACTGCTCGAACAGCGCGGCGTGGAGTCGGAAACGGCGCGGTTCCTCACGCGCGAGGCCGAGCTCATCCGCCAGGTGAGCCGACGCAGCATTGCGGCGTGGCGCCATCATCTGCTCACCGCGCGCGCTATCGCAGCGGTGCGGCGCGACGGCGGCGAGCCTTCCGCCTACCAGCGCGAAGCCGTCCGCGAGGAGAGCTTCGGCTATCTGGCCCGGGCGTTTGCCAACATCTACCGGTTGGTGCTGGTCTTCGAGGGTCCGTTCTCGGAGCTGCATGCGGAGGCTGCGGTCGTCCACGCGCTACCCCACATCGAGCGCATGGTGCTCGCGCTCCCTCCCGTCGAGCCGCCCCCTCGCGGCGACCGCGTGCGCCTGCGTCCCGTACCGAGCGACTGAGTGGTGCTTCTGGGAGCGGGCCGCCTAGAACCGCCTCACCAGCGTCAGCTGTGCGCCGTGCGGTCCGCCGCCGGGGATCAGCGCCGTGACCGGACGCTCCTGCTTGTCGCTGCTCAGCACGAGCCACGCTCCAGCTGCGACACCGACGGCGCCGACAATGAAGCCCGTGGTGGTGACGATGCCCAGCGTGTGACCGGAGCTGGCTGCGTCGAGGCCGGTCTGGTTGCAGCGCTTGGCCGCATCGCAGTTGTTGTCGACGGTGCTCTTCTTGCCGAGCACCATGGCGCCGGTGATCGCGCCGACCGCGAGGCCGGCCACGCCGACGCCGCCTATCACGTAGCCGAGGGTCCGGTGATCGGACCCGTGCGCTCGAGCGCTGCCGCCGGTGTCGTGGGCGTTCGAGCCGGCGGGCAGTGCGGGCCCCGGCGCGACCTCGATCGAGCGCTGCCGGCCTTCGGCGATGCTGACGCTCAGCGCGCGTGTCCGGGTGCCCGGCGCCGAGACGCTGATCACGTGCGTGCCGGGATCGACCGGAAGGGGTGTGCCCAGACTGGCCGCGCCGAGCGTGACGTCATCGCGCGAGACGCGCGTGCCCTCCGGCGCGCCCGCTGCAAGCTGGATGGTCAGCTTCGGTACGCGCTTGTCGAGCAGAGCCAGCCGCTTCTGTGCGATCGGGATGCGATCGTCGGGCGGCGTGAGCTGTTGAAGGACTTCCTGGAACTTCGTGTACGCGGTGGCGACGTGTCCCTGCTTCTCTTCGCAATCGGCGATGTTGAAGACGGTGCCGACCGCGGGATCGAGCCGGTTGCTCTCGTAGAACTTGGCGCACGCCTGCTTGTAGTTGCCCGCCTCCGCGGCGGTGCGCCCCTGCTTGAACAGTGCTTCGGCGGCGACGGGGTCGCGCCCCTGCGCCGCGGCCGCCGCGCTCGTCGCGAGCGCCGCACACAGCACCCAGCTGGAAACCACCCGCGTGACGCGCATCTCGCCGAGTATACTCTAGTGCCTGCGGTCGAAGGGATTGGGGTGCTGGACCGCCGGAGGGTGGATGCTCTTGTGCCCGGTGGGTGCGGCAGCGGCGGCCGTTGCCGTCGGCTGGGCGACGCTGTGCGGCGTCGTAGCCGGATGCTGCACGGGCGCCGGAGCCGCGCTGGCTCCGGATCTTGTCGATGCCGTCTTTGCGGGCGCTGCCGACGCCGTCTTTGCGGGCGCGGCCGCACTCGCCACCGGTCTGGACTCTGCCGTGTGGGGAGCCTGGACGAGAGCCGGGGGGTCGGCGGCCGGAGCGCCTCCCGAAGTGGCCGCTGGTGGGTTGTGCAGCGCGAGTACGGCCAGCGTTCCCGCCACGCCCAGCACGGCCAGCGCCCCGAGCGACATCAGCACCAGACGTGATTTCCCGGCTGATGGCCTGTCGCTCGGTGCCGTGCGCAGCATCACGCGGTCGGTCGCCACGGTGCTCGCGCGGCCGGTGATGGCCGACGTGACCTCCGGCGGCGCGACCAGCGTGGCGGTGTCCGGATCCGCGTAACGCGCGACGGATGTGCGCGGCAGGCTCGGCGGGCCCTCGAACGCGAGTATCTCGAACGCGCGGCGCACTGCCGCCTGCATGGTCTGTGCGTCGGGGAAGCGCTCTTCCTTGTCGAACGCGAGCGCCCTGTCGATCAACTCCACCACGCATCGCGGCATTTCCGGCTCCACCGTCGCGATCGAAGCCGGCGGCGTCGTGGCCGCGAAGATGAGCTGTTCGTTCACCGTGCCGGCTTCGTGCACGAAGCGCCCGGTGAGCAGAGTGAAGAGGGTTGCGCCGATGCCCCAGATATCGGTCCGGTTGTCGACAGCGTCCCAGCGCCCCCGTGCCTGTTCCGGTGCCATGAATGCGGGTGTACCGAGCAGCGAACCGGCGCGCGTCGTGGTCTGTGAAGCGGCGGAGACCTCGCGGAGCCGCGCTATGCCGAAGTCGAGCACCTTCAGCCGCCCGTCCGTGGTCAAGAACAGGTTCTCGGGCTTCATGTCGCGGTGCACGACCCCGGCGTCGTGGGCTACGGCGAGCACGTCGAGCAGCTGGTCGGCAATGGCAAGCACCTCGTCCACGGGCAGCGATTCATTCTTGCGTTCCCAGCGCGCTTCGAGCGTCTCGCCTTCGAGCAGCTCCATGACCAGGAACGCCGCGCCGTCGTCGCTCACGTCGTCGTCGAGCACCTGGACCGTGCCGGGATGCCGCACGGTATTGGCGACGTAGCCTTCGCGCAGGAAGCGTTGCGTCACCTCGGCATCGACCGCGACCTCCGGGTGGAGGATCTTGATCGCCACGCGGTTCTGGTTGCGATGCGTCGCGGAGTAGACCGTCGCCATGCCGCCGACGCCGATGACGCGGTCGAGGCGCCACTTCTGCTTCAGCGTGGTGCCGACCCGCGACTGGGCGCGATCCGTGACGTCTTCTCGAAGGGGCATGGCAGAGAGGGTTGGCGGTGGTGCACACCGCCAACGGGCGAGACAATCCGTTCCTTACGGACGTTTGTTACGCTCCCGGGTTCCTTTCTCTTTCGACAACCGCTCGGATGTGTGGCGGGTCCACACCGGGCGCACTACACGCACCTACATTGTCCCCGCGGTGCTGCCCTGGAAGTGTGTGTCGTCCGGTCGGCGCCGTCTATGATGCCCGCCTGCCCGAGGGGGAAGATGCGTCGGACCAGCAGCGTACGATCTGCGTTGTCCGGCACTTGTGCCGCCCCAGCCGGGTAGTGGACCTGGAGATTATCGCCATGACCGTCGACAAGCTGTTCGTGAAACGTGCTGCTCTTTCGCTGGCTCTGGGCCTCGGCATCGCCGGGTCGTTCTACGCGGGCGTTGCCTACGCGGCGGACGCACGTCTGGATTCCGCCAACGCCCACATCATCAAGGCGGACGCCCTCTTGAAGGCCGCCTCCAACCCGAACCTGAAGCACCGACCCTTCGGCGGGCACCGGTCGCGCGCCGTGCGCCTGTTGGAGCGGGCCGAACACGAGATCGCGCTGGCGAAGAAGTACGCCGACAGCCCGCATCACCACGGCAAGAAGCCGAAGGCGAAGAGCCACAAAGACAAGGCGAAGGGCAAGTCCGCCAGCCACGGCAAGAGCTCGAAGCACTAGGGCGCTCTAGCGGCCCCGGTCTGCGTCTGCACGGTGGTCGTTGGACTGCCGCAGCGGATCCGCTAGCCTGGGATCTGCTCGAGGACCGCCTATGGCTCGACTTCGATTTGCTGAGCGCCGCATGAGGGTCGCCGCGGTGCTCGCGAGCGGTCTCCTTCTGAGCTCGTGCGCGATCTCGTTCGACGGATACGTGCTGGGCTCCGACGACGCCGGGGCAGGCGCGGGCGGGACGGCGGGCAGTGGAGCTAGCGGCGGGAGCGGCGGGAGCGGAGCCGCCGGAGGCGCCGGTGGTACGGCAACTGGAGGCAGTGCCGGCACGGGTGCGACCGCGGGCGGCGGCGGCACGGGTGCGACCGGCGCAACCGGTGGCGCGGCGGGCAGTGGTGCGGCCGGCGCAACCGGTGGTACGGCCGGCGGCGGTGCAACCGGTGGTGCGGCCGGCGCCGGTGCGACGGGCGGCACGGGCGGCAGCGCGCCCTGTCCGACGAACCTCAGCGGGCCGACGATGGTCCATGTGCCCGCCGGCGCCAAGGGCTACTGCATCGACGGCACCGAGGTGACCAACAAGCAGTACCAGACTTTTCTCGCCTCGAAGCCCGACACCGCCAAACAGATCGCGGCGTGTTCGTGGAACAGCGCTTTCGCCCCGAAGGCCTCCGGTGCCTGCTCGCCGTCGCCCTACGATCCGGCGGGCAGTCCCGATTCCCCGATCTCGTGCGTCAACTGGTGCGACGCGGTCGCGTACTGCGCATGGGCCGGCAAGCGGTTGTGCGGGTACATCGGCGGAGGGACGAACAACCCCGATCACTCGGGCGATGCCGCCGCTAGCCAGTGGTACGCGGCGTGCTCCGAGCAGGCGCAGCGCGCCTTTCCCTATGGTACCACCTATCAGGGCAGCTACTGCAACGGCCTGGACTTCCCGACGTTCGGTCACGACCATCCCCGTCGGGACGGATGCGAAGTGCGTCGGCGGCTACGACGGCATCTACGACTTGAGCGGCAACGTCGCCGAGTGGGAGGACTCCTGCACCGGCAGCGGACAGAGTGCCCAGTGTCTGTACCGCGGCGGCGGCTACCTCGACCACGACAGCGGCAACTCCAACCTGCGCTGCGATTCGGCGCCGTTCGGACAGGTCAGCGCGACCGCCCCGAGCCGCGGTTTCCGCTGCTGCTACGGCCCGTAGCTGGACGCGCACGGGTCGTGGCGGGCACCTTTCCTGCACGCCGCGCGGGACAATCGCCGGGGATGGTCTAGAAAGCAGGACATGGACGCCGGTGTCGCCGAGCTGGTCGAGCTGCTCCGCGGGCGGAGGTTTGTCGCCCTCACCGGGGCGGGCTGCAGCACGGAGTCCGGCATCCCCGACTACCGCGGCCCGGGGACAGCCGCGCGTGCACGCAATCCGATCCGCTACCAGGAGTTTCTGCGCCAGCCTCTGGCGCGAGCGCGCTACTGGGCGCGCAGCTCGGTGGGGTGGCAGCGCATGTCGTTGGCAGCGCCGAACGCCGCGCATCGCGCGCTCGCGGAGCTGGAGCGCGCGGGGCTCGCGGTCGGACTCATCACGCAGAACGTGGATCGCCTCCACACGCGCGCGGGCAGCCGCCGCGTGATCGAGCTGCATGGGGCTCTGGACGAGGTGCGGTGTATCGAGTGCGGCACCATCGAACAGCGCAGCCGCCTGCAGGAGCGGCTCATTGCCGAAAACCCCGACTTTGCCGCGGCGGATGTCGAGCTGGCACCCGATGGTGACGCTGAGCTGGACGCCGCGCTCGCCGCGGGCTTCCGCGTGGCGCCGTGCCTGGCCTGCGGCGGCGTGCTCAAACCGAACGTGGTGTTCTTCGGCGAGAACGTTCCCGCGCCAACGGTGGAGGCGGCCTACGCGCTCCTTTCGGAGGCCGAAGTGTTGCTCGTGCTGGGCTCGTCGCTCACCGTGTTTTCCGGATTCCGCTTCGTGCGGCGTGCCAGCGCAGAGGGTGTTCCTGTGGCCATCGTGAATCTGGGCGAGACGCGCGGCGACCCCTACGCCTGCGTGCGCGTGGAGGCCCGGGTCGGCGAGCTCCTTCCCGAAGTGGCGGAGCGCCTGGGCGGGCAGCGCAGCCTAGGCCAGCTCGGCGACGCACCGGGCGAGCGCGCCGGGTGACGGGAGCTGTTGCGCGGCCAGGGCGTGGCAGAACGCCGCTGCCGAGCCGTAGCCGACCACGCGGGCGACGCGCTCGGTCGTGGCGCCGGGCGTGGTCATCAGATTGGCGCCGATCATCAGCCGTCGCCGCGTGCGCGTGTCCTGCCACGAGCCGGCGTTGAATCCGTAGCGCGTGTTGAACGACGCGACCAGCCGATTGAGCTGGCGCGCGCCGAGCTTCAGCGTGTCGCGCAGGTCGACCAGCATGGGCTTTCTGGTCAGGTTCGACAGGGAAGCGTCGAGCGCGCGGGAGAGCTCCGCGTCGCGAGGCGCCACCGGTTCCACGAGCCGCGACGGCAGGGCTCTGTCGACCGGCGCGCCGTTCGAAGCGAGGATTCCGAGCAGTTCGGCCACCGCGGACGCGACGCCGGGCGAGGGCGACGGCGAACGCATGATGAGGCTACCGATGTGCTGCACGCGTTCCAGCGCCGGTGGGTCGAGACGCCCGGTCTCGACTCCGTCGATGCTTCCTCCCAGCCATCCGCGGTCCCACTCGATGTTCACGCTGCGATAGCGAGGCGCGCTCTGCTGGCGCATCCGGATGGCGCCCTTGCTTTCGATCAGCGCCACGTCGCCGGGCGCCAACCATCGGTCGCCCACCGCGCTCGTGATCCGCGCGTGCCCTTCGAGCAGTATAGTGAGCACCGGACGTCCCAACCGATCGCGCCGGGGGAACGTCGGAGCAAAAAGGCGATCTTCCGCGACCAGCCGCGCGTTGTCGACAACGTGCACCCGATAGTGCGAGTGCACCACGGCGTGCGTCGCATGTGCGGCATCGAGCTCGGGAATAGAGATGCGACGGTGGGAGAGCAGCATCGCGGGATCCAGGGGCGGTCGTGGAATAGGATTCCACACCGTCCGCTCCAAGGAATGTACGCCTGGTCGCGCCGGTTGCTTCCGCGATCGTGCGGCTGTCCGCTAGCGTCCGTACAACTGCGGAATGTCTCGGCTGGCCGGCCATCGCGTCATGCTTCGCAGAGTTTTCACTTGGCACAATTTCGAACGACAGCGACGCGCTGCTGTGGGGAAACCAGCCGCCAGGTTCCCTGGGGTTCCAGGGTGCAGCTTGGTGAAATCATGCGAGTTTGCGCCGGGCGCCCTGCGGGCCCGGCACGGATGTCCGGAATCATCAATGGGGATCCCCGCTGCCCCGGTTCGTACAAACAGGTATCGGCGCGCGCCGCTCGTTTTGGGGCGCCGGCCACAAGGAGGTCACTCATGAGCTTTCGCCCTCTTCTCTTCATCGCTGCCGCGGCCATCGGCTTGGCTCCGCTTGCCTGTGGGCCCTCGTCGAACGGAGCTGGCGGTGACGGTGGTCCCGGTGGTCAGGGGGGGACCGCTGGACAGGGCGGCATGGCAGGTCAGGGCGGTGCGAGCGACGGCGGACTGCCGGACGGGGCAGGTGGCGACGGAGCCGTCAACAACTGTCCGGCGCCGACGGGTGCGCCCATCATCCACGATAGCGACATCACGCAGGACGAGACGTGGGGTGCCGACAGCATCCACGTCGTCACGAACTCGCACGTTGTGACCGCCGGCGTGACACTGACGATCGCGCCCTGCGCAGTGGTGCAGCTCGACCCGGATGTCGAGCTCGAGCTCGACGGGACCCTGGACGCCGAGGGCACCGCGAGCCAGCCGATCCGCTTCGAGCGGCATGGGAAGGACGCCTGGGCGAATCTGTACATCACGCACGGCGCCAAAGCGACGCTCGCATTCGCCACGTTCGACGGCGGTGGCTCCGACACCGGCACGTACAGCGGCGCGACGATCGTCGCATACGGCGACGACATGAAGCCGCCGATGGAGCCCTTGCTGTCGGTGGATCACGTCACCGTGGAAAACTCCATGGGCTACGGCATGCTGGTCGGTCAGAACGCGAGCTTTGCGAGCAGCTCGACCGCGCTCACGCTCACGGGGAACGGCAAGGCCGACACCGCGCATCCGTACCCGTTGTTCGTGCAGACGCGCGCGATCGGGACGGTGCCGGACGGGATGTACACCGGCAACCAGACCGATGCCATCGGCATCGATTCCGCGGACGGGGCGGACGAGCTCGGCGACGTGACCATGAAGGACCTCGGCGTGCCGTGGGTCTCGGACGACACGATCGACGTGACGCCCGACGCGACGACGCCTTCCGCGTCGCTGCATATCGATCCCGGCGTTACCCTCGAGCTCGGCAAGGACGCGAATCTCGTGGTGAGCGACCAGGGCGGGAAGCTCGAAACGGCCGGCACCAGCCAGAAAGTCGTCAAGATCCAGCGTTCCGGCGCCGATCCGTGGGGCGAGGTGCTGATCAACGGTCCCGCCACCGGGTCGCTGTCGTACACGACGCTCGATGGCGGCGGGAACGACACCGTCACGTATGCGGGCGCTTCGCTGGTCGCCTATGGTGAAAACCAGCCACCGCTGCAGCCCATCCTCAAGGTTTTTCACGTCACGGTGCAGGGGTCGAAGGGGCGCGGCGTAATGGTTGATCGCTACGCCGCCTTCACGAGCGACTCGACGAGCCTGACTGTGAGCGGCAGCGGCGCCAATTCTACGACCTACACGCGGCCGTTGATGATCGGGGCGCACGCGCTGACCAGCGTCCCGGACGGGACGTACACGGGCAACACCGTCGCCCAGATCTACGTCGATGCGAACTCCGGGGCAGAGCTCGACAAGGACATCACGGTGCACGATCGCGGCGTGCCGTACTACCTGGACCAGGGGCTCACGGTCGACCAGGGCACCCAGACGACGGCGCCGAAGCTGACGCTGGAAGCCGGCACCCAGATGTTGTTCGACCCCGGCGCCAATTCGCCGGGCAACCTATTCCTCGATGTCTATGCCGGTTCGCTGGAGGTCGACGGCACTGCCCAGAAGCCTGTCGTGCTCGGCTCGGCTGCCGCGACTCCCGCGCCAGGCGATTGGGTCGGCGTCGATTTCGACGCCAAAGCTGCAGCGTTCACCCAGAAGATCGACCATGCGAGCATCGAATACGCGGGCGCCGGCTCCGGCGCCGGCAGCTGGACCTGCGATCCCACGGTAGGCGGAACGACGCTGCCCGAAAACGCCGGCGTGCTGATCCTGGGCTGGGCGCCGTCGTCCGAGTTCGTCACCAACACGCACATCAAGCAGAGCGGCGGTCACGGCATCCTGCGTGGCTGGGATCTCAGCCAGGGTCCGGCGACGAGCTTCCTGCCGACGAATACGTTCGACCTGGCGAAGAACGGCTACCTGGACCAGACCCAGCCGACGAACAATAACGTGACGCCGAGCTGCCCGTAGCGGCTAGCTGGCACGAGCGCAGAGGAGCTGGCGCACCACGCGTGCCAGCTCCATGCGCTCCAGCGCGGTGAGCCCGCTGAACTCCACACCGAACTCGCCGCGCCGCGCCCAGCGCACGACCGCGCGGAAGCGGCCGTCCACTTCTGCGCCGGGCAGCCGCATGCAGACGACCACCGTCTCGCCGTACTCCGGCGCGTCGAACGACTCGACGCACAGTCCGCTGAGGCTGAGATCACGAGCGATGCCCCGGATGGCGCGGCCCGATTCGCGCTCGCACCTCACCCCGATCTCGACCCGGTGCCGTCCGTGGCTCCGGACCGCCGCGTAGGTTCCGCTTTCTCGCTGTGAAGGATCCCACCGCATACGACAAGCCCTCCCGTCGCGCGAAACCTAACAACGCACCGCGTCGCTGGAAAGCCCCACGGCGCCCCTACCGTGGGTGCCCGGAATTGCACGGATTTCCGTGTAGAGGTCGGCGAGCCCGCGTCGCCTAGCGGTTGACGGAGCGCATTCCCGCCTCGTGATAGCGGTCGCCGGAGGCGACGTTCCGGGGCGCGATCTCGTCGATGTGGCGGAGGTCGTCCTCGCCGAGCGTCACCTCGAGGGCCTGGACGTTCTCTTCCAGGTACCTGATGTGCTTGGTGCCGGGGATGGTGACAATGTCGTCACCTTGCGCGTTCACCCACGAAAGCGCGAGCTGCGCGGGCGTCACCTTCTTCTGCTGTGCCAGCTGCTTGATGTGCTCGACCAGCGCGAGGTTCTTCTTGAAGTTGGCGCCCTGGAAACGCGGCGAGAAGCGACGGTAGTCGTTTTCCGGGATGTCCTCGAGCTTCTGGAAGCGCCCGGTCAGGAAGCCCCGGCCGAGAGGGCTGTACGCCACGAATCCGATGCCGAGCTCGCGCACCGTCGGCAGGATCTCGTCTTCCGGATCGCGGGTCCACAGCGAGTATTCGGTCTGCAGCGCGCTGATGGGGTGCACTTCGTGAGCACGGCGGATCGTGGCGGCAGCAGCCTCGGACATGCCGAGATAGCGCACCTTTCCGGCCTTCACGAGCTCCGCCATGGCGCCGATCGTTTCCTCGATGGGCACGCTCGAATCGACGCGGTGCTGGTAGTAGAGGTCGATGTGGTCGACGCCCAGCCGCTCGAGTGAAGCGTCGCAGCACTGCTTCACGTAGTCGGGCCGGCCGCTGACTCCGAGGAAGGCACCCTCGTCGTTGCGCATGTTGCCGAACTTGGTGGCGAGGATGACCTGGTCGCGCCGGTCGGCGATGGCCTTTCCGACGAGCTGCTCGTTCTTGAACGGGCCGTACATGTCGGCGGTATCGAGCAGGGTGACCCCGAGCTCCAGGGCCCGGTGGATGGTCTTGATCGATTCGGCGTCGTCGCTGGTGCCGTAGAACTCGCTCATGCCCATGCAGCCGAGTCCCATTCGCGACACGACGAGCCCCTGACGCCCGAGCTTCACCTGCTTCATGGTCCGCTCCTCTTGTTCTTCCGTATGCCTGCCCACCCGCCGCGCGGAGGACCTCATGCCTAGGGCTGCGGAAGCGGCCTTGCAAGCGTTCGCGACATTTCGGCTTTCGGCCCGGACTACTGCCGGCGCACCGAGACGTGCACGTGGCTCTCGTCCTCGTAGAACACCCAGTCGAAGCCCGCGTCGACGGCGAGGCGGGCCAGGCTGCCAAGCTTTCCCGGGTCGAGGTCCGAGGTGGTCAGGTCGGCGGCCCGTCCCGCGTAGTGCAGGCTCCTCGGGCCGTGTTCCTGGTTCTCGTCCCAGGCCTCCGTGACCCGGACCTCCACGCCCTTCCAGTGCTCCCGCACCAGTCGGGACAGCCGCTCGAGCCGCGTCCTGAGTCGTGGAGTCATCATGCGGTCCGCCCCGGTCTTCTCCTCGTCCTTGAAGACGATGTGCGGATCGCCGCATCGAACCAGCTCGCTGAACGCCGGGGCGGTGCGCTCGATAGGTCGCGAGAGCGCACCGGAGGCATCCACCTCGGATGCGGCGGGGACATGCTGGCCGATGTGGAGCGCGGCGGCGCGCTCGCGGGACAGCGACGGCCCGGAGGGCAGGTCGTTGGTGCACGCCGACGAGCTCGTGGACAGCGCCAGCGCGAACAGCAGGGCGTGGACTGGCAGCGGCGGGAGCAGGCGAGGCGCGAACGTTCGGTGCGGCACGGCATCGGGATCGTGGGATGGAAGGGGCGGATCGGCCAAGGAAATGGGGCCCGGGGAGCTGGTCGGCCCGACCCATGCGCCCGAGTTCGTGCTAGGCCCTGCCCGCCGTGATCGGGATCTCCAACCTCCAGAAGAGCTTCGGGCACCAGACCCTGTTCGAGAACGTCACCCTGCAGCTCAACCAGGGCAGCCGCTACGGGCTGGTGGGTGCGAATGGCTCGGGCAAGACCACATTCCTCCGCATTCTCACCGGGGACGAGCCGGAGAGCGGAGGCGAGCTCACGTTTCCGAAGAACGCGCGTATCGGCGTGCTGCGGCAGGATCGCTTCCTCAACGACGACCAGCTCATCCTCGACGTCGCGATGATGGGCGACGAGGTCGCCTGGCGGGCGCTCAAGGAGCAGGACGAGCTGGCGACCCAGGAGCATCCCGATCCGCACCGCATCGGCGATCTGGTGGAGATCCTCAACGCCCACGACGGCTACACGCTCGAGGCCCGCGCCAGCCAGGTGCTGGTGGGCCTGGGCATCCCGGAAGCGGTGACGGGGCAGCCCCTCAGGACGCTGAGCGGTGGCTACAAGCTGCGCGTGCTGCTCGCGCAGGTGCTCGTCGGTCAGCCCGATGCGCTGTTCCTCGACGAGCCGACGAACCATCTCGACATCCTGAGCATCCGCTGGCTGGAACGATTCCTCTCGAGCTACCGCGGCTCTGCGGTGGTCATCAGCCACGACCATCGCTTCCTGAACAACGTCGCCACGCACATCCTCGACGTCGACTACCAGACGATCACCCAGTACACGGGCAACTACGACGCCTTCCTCGAGCAGAAGGTCACGACACGCGATCGCAAGGAGACGGAAATCGCCCGCGTGGAGAAGGCCATCGCGGACAAGAAGGCTTTCGTCGAGCGCTTCAAGGCCAAGGCCACCAAGGCCCGGCAGGCCCAGAGCCGGGTGAAGCAGATCGAGAAGATCGAGATCGAGAAGCTGCCCCAGTCCTCGCGGCGCTACCCCAAGTTCTCGTTCTCGAGCGTGCGCCCGAGCGGCAAGGACGTGCTCCAGGTCGAGGACCTCTGCAAGGCCTACGGCGACAAGAAGGTGCTCGACGGCGTTTCACTCTCGGTGCGGCGCGGCGAGCGTGTCGCGGTGATCGGCGCCAACGGTCTCGGCAAGTCGACGCTGCTGAAGATCGTCACGGGCAACCTCGACAAGGACGCGGGGGACGTCACGTGGGGTCACGAGACGCACGTCGGCTACTTCGCGCAGGATCACAAAGAGCAGCTCACCGATCCCGAGCAGACTGCGTTGGACTTCCTGTGGGAGATCTGTCCGCAGGAGGGCACGAGCTTCGTGCGCGGAGTGCTCGGAAGGCTACTGTTCAGTCGGGAAGAGGTCGACAAAAAGGTCAAGAGCGTGAGCGGCGGCGAGGCGACCCGCCTGGTTTTCAGCCGGCTCATGGTGCAGAAGCCCAACGTCCTGGTGCTCGACGAGCCGACGAACCATCTGGACCTCGAGGCGATCGAGGCGCTGGTCGACGCGCTGGAGAACTACGACGGTACGCTCATCTTCGTGTCGCACGATCGCTGGTTCGTCTCGCGGCTTGCGACGCGCATCATCGAGATCCGCCCCGACGGGCTGAACGACTTCCAGGGAACGTACGACGAGTACCTGGAACGCCAGGGTGACGACCACCTCGACGCGGAGCAGGTGGAGCTCCGGGCGAAGCAGGACAAGAAGCAGAAGAAGAACCGGGGCCGCCCGAAGAACGGGGGCAAGCCGCGGAACAACCGCGACAAGGAGCTGCCGAAGCGCCGCGACGAGGTGGTTGCCCGCATCGAGGCGGTGGAAGCCCAGCTTGCCGGTATCCAGCAGCGCTACTCCGAGCCCGGCTTCTTCGAAAAGACCAACGCCGCCGAGGTCGAGTCGCTGAGGAGCCAGGAGAAGCAGCTTTCCCGCGAGCAGGCCGAGCTGATGCAGAAGTGGGAACGGCTCGAAGCGGAGCTGACCGAGCTGGGCGAGGGAGCGGTCGGATAGGTAGTTCCGCGACCAGAATCGGTGCTGGCGTTTCGCGAGCGCGCTTGCCCGGCCGCGTTTGGCGTATCAATGGAGGGATGGGCAAAAGCGCGCTTCGCTGGCTCGTTGCACTGACCGCCGTTGTCGCGGGCTGCACGACGAGCAGCACCAACAACGTTGAACCCTGCGCTCCCGGCGAGGTGCGGACCTGTCTCGGAAGCGACGCCTGCAGCGGCCACGCCGTGTGCAGCTCCGATGGGACGCTGGGCGCGTGCATGTGCGGAGGCATGGACGGCGGACCCGACGGGGCCGGCGGTGTGTCGGGCAGCGGCGGTGTGTCGGGCAGCGGCGGCAGCGGCGGGACCGCAGGCAGCGCTGGCAACGGCGGTGTGTCGGGCAGCGGTGGCAACGGCGGTGTGTCGGGCAGCGGCGGCAGCGGCGGGACCGCAGGCAGCGCTGGCAACGGCGGTGTGTCGGGCAGCGGCGGCAGCGGCGGGACCGCAGGCAGCGCTGGCAACGGCGGTGTGTCGGGCAGCGGTGGCAACGGCGGTGTGTCGGGCAGCGGCGGCAGCGGCGGGACCGCAGGCAGCGCTGGCAACGGCGGTGTGTCGGGCAGCGGCGGCAGCGGCGGGACCGCAGGCAGCGGTGGCAACGGCGGTGTGTCGGGCAGCGGTGGCAACGGCGGTGTGTCGGGCAGCGGCGGGAACGGCGGCGTGTCGGGCAGCGGCGGGAACGATGCCGGTGCCGATGTGTCGACGGGTGGCACGGCCGGAACCGACGGCGGCACCGATGCGTCCCTGGACGGCCCCGGCGGAATCGACGGCGGAGCCGATGCGTCCGTGGACGGCGCCGCGGGCAGCGGCGGGAGCGGCGGCAGTGGAACGGATGCGGGCGGAGTGTGCGCGAACGGCGTGACCGGCGGCGACGGCACCGTGAGCTACCCGCTGTGGCCCGTCTCGAGCGCCGATCTGCGGGCCACCGCGGAGTTCACCACGACGCAGGACACGGTGCTCGACCACGCGACGTGCTTGATGTGGCAGCGCAGCGTCAACACCGGAACCTACTCGTGGGCCGCGGCGAAAACCGCCTGCGACAACCTCTCGCTGGCCGGCTACAACGACTGGCGGCTGCCGACGCGTGCAGAGCTCGTCAGCATCACGAACTACACGGCGTACCCCGCGATCAACCAATCGGTGTTCGCCAACACGCCCATGGGTGCGAACGTCAACACCTTCTGGGCGTCCACTCTGCTTGCCAGCGATGCGACCAAGCACTGGGTCGTGCTGCTCGGCGGAGCCGGGCAGGTGACCTACCAGCTGTCGACAAGTAGCTACAGCGTACGCTGCGTGCGCGGCTCGGGCGCGCCGACGAGCGCCCGCTTCGACAGTTCCACGCCAGCGGTCGTCTTCGATCTGGAAACCGGTCTCGAGTGGGAAGCGAGTCCGCCGAACCAGGAGTACTCGCAGGCACAAGCGGATACGTACTGCCAGAGCCTCACGCTCGACAACCAGAGCGACTGGCGCCTGCCGAGCATCCGCGAGTTGACCGCGCTGATCGATCCGGCAAACGCGAGCCGCGCACTACCGACAAGCTTCGGTCTGGTCGGCGCCTGGTACTGGTCCTCGACGCTCTCGACCGGCTACGGCTACTGGGCTGTTAGCATGGGCGTTGGCTACACGGCGGTCGTTCCGTCTGCCGCGTCCATTCATCGCGCCCGCTGCGTGCGGTAGCTCTACGGGAGACCCGAGGACATGTCGGTTCGCTGGTTGTCGATAGTCGCGCTTGCCCTGGCTGGCTGCAGCTCGAGCACCAACGTACAGGTGACGCCCTGCCACTCGGGAGAGACCCAGACCTGCGTGACCCAGACGGGCTGCAGCGGAATCGCCGTGTGCGGCTCGGATGGCAAGTACTCCGCTTGCACGTGCGGCGCGGACGCCGGTGGCGGAAGCGGCGGCGGGTCAGGCTCCGGCGGTACGGGCGGAAGCGGCGGTGTCGCGGGCGGCGCGGGCGGGAGCGACGCCGGTCCGGACGTCTCCGCCGGAGGCTCGGGCGGCGTGGGTGGCAGCGTCGATGCGTCGACGGAGGGTTCGGCGGGAAGTGGCGGAGATGGCGGCGGGGTCTGTCCGTCGGGTGTCACCGGTGGCGACGGCACGGTCAGCTATCCGCGATGGCCCATCCCGGCTGGAGATTCGCGGGCGACTGGCGGGTTCACGGTAACGAAGGACACCGTGCTCGACCACGCGACGTGCTTGATGTGGCAGCGTGCAGTCAATTCGGGGAGCTACTCCTGGGACGCGGCCAAGGGCCTGTGCGACAAACTGATCCTGGCGGGATTCGACGACTGGCGCCTTCCCACTCGCGCCGAGCTCGTCAGCATCACCGACTTCACGGTCTATCCCGCGATCAACAAGTCCGTCTTCCCGAACGTTCTGACCGGAGCGAAAATCAATGCGTTCTGGGCGTCGACCCTGCTTGCCAGTGACACGTCCAAGCACTGGGTCGTATTGCACGGCGGGGCCGGGCAGGTGGCGTACGAGCCGTCGACGGACAGCTCCAGCGTGCGCTGCGTGCGCGGCTCCGGCGCCCCGCTCCCGCAGCGCTTCGACGCTTCGAAGGCTGGCGTGGTCGTCGACCTCGAAACGGGCCTCGAGTGGGAGGCAACGCCCCAGGACCAGGAGGTCTCCGTGGCCGAGGCCGACACCTACTGCCAGAAGCTGGTGCTGGACAGCCAGAGCGATTGGCGGCTGCCCACCGCTCGCGAGCTGAGCACGCTGATCGATCCCCTGGGTGCAACCCGAGCGCTGCCCCTGAGCTTCGGTCTGAAGAGCGGAGCGTCCTATTGGTCGTCCACTTCGGCGTCGGGTTTGAACAACTGGTGCGTGGGTATGGGCAACGGGTACACGGCCGCGTGTCCGACGACAGCCCAGACCCACCGCGTTCGCTGCGTGCGCTAGCGGGCTTCCCCGGGCCCGCGGTTCCGCGCTACGCTCGGTCGATGCTTTTTCGATTGGCTGGGATGGTAGTCGTCGCCCTGTCGCTGGCGGCCTGTGGTGGTAGCAACGACGCGTCGGGAGGGCCGTCGTCGGGGGGCGCGGCTGGCGCTGCAGGGACGGGAGGCGCGGCCGGCGCCGCCGGAACCGGGGGCGCGGCGGGTAGCGGTGGAGCGGGCGGCAGCGGTGGAGCGGGCACGACCTGCAGCCAGCCGCCGCGCGACTTCTGGACCTGGGATCTGACCGTGATGCCTCCCAAGGACAAGAAGGTGAACGCGACCTGCGTGGCCGAGACGGCTCACGCCTACGTGTACGTGGCGACGGATAGCTGGACGGCCGGCAAGATGACGCAGGCCCAGGTGGACACCATCGTCAATGCCTTCGAGAAGTCGACGCCTGCCGACAAGACACGCGGCATCTACGCGACGGACACGGATACGTTCGGCGCTCCACCCGACGTCGACAACGATCCGCACATCTATCTCGTGTACTACCCGATGGGGTCGTTCAAGAGCACGAGCTTCGACGGCTACTTCCGCGACACGGACGAGTCCCCCGGAACGGGCTCGAACCAGCTCGAGATGCTGCACCTGAACTCCGAGGGGCAGTTCAAGCCGGACTCCGACTACATGCTCGGTGTCGTCATCCACGAGTTCGTACACCTCATCAACTGGAAGTACGACAAGAGCGAAGAGGGCTGGCTGAACGAGGCGCTGGCCGAGTCGGCCATGACGCTCGGCGGCTACATGACCGACCTCCCGGCGGGCAAGAAGTACGTCAAGTCGACCGCGGGCACACCGCTCTGCGTGACCGGCTACTCGGACTACGGCGCGACCTTCAGCTGGGGCAGCTACATGCTCGACCGCTGGGGCACCTCCTTCCTCACCGACGTGCTGCAGGACCCAGCGCACGGTATCGCCTCGATCGAATCGCACCTGCCGCAAGGCACGACGTTCCGTGATGCGTTCAGCGACTTCATGCTCGCGAATCTGCTCGACCAGCCTTCGATCGGTGACGGTCGCTACGGCTACACATCGTTCGACCAGTCCGCGTTGGGCAGCGAGACGGCAGGCACCATCGACAGCGCCGATCACACGAGCGACGCCGTGGCGTGGGGCGCGCGCATGCTGCGCTTCATTCCGTCGAGCGCGGGGACGCTGTCGGTAGCGATCGACTCCGCGGACTGGGACAAGCTGGTCGTCTCCACCGTGGTGCTCGATCCGGCGCAGCCGTCCGGCGCCACGGTCACGCCACAGACGCTCACCGCGCAGAGCACCCAGCTCGACATCCAGGTTGCGGCCGGGCAGGTCGTCGATGCCGTCGTAGCGGTCGACCCCGGCGCCTCGGTCGACAGCACGCCGGCCGCCAAGACCAGCTTCACCTACAACGCGACGCTGACACCATGAACATGAGCGGTGGCAAATCTGTGGGGTTGTGCGCTCTGGCGGCAGCCTTGTCCTGTGGCTGCGGCAGCTCGTCGGCGTCACAGCCGACCGGCACCGGCGGGACCTCGGGGCAGGGCGGTATGGCTGGAAGTGGCGGCGCGGCCGGCGCTGGTGGCGTTGGCGGTCCGCTGGCGCTCGCTCCCGGCGACGTGGCGGAGCTGCCGGTCCAGAGCGGAACCGCCGGGGCGCGCATCGCGACGCCGGGCGGCAACGAGAAGTACGTGCTGGTGCTGGCGTCTACGCGTTTCGATACGTCGGGGGACCAGCTTGCCTACTCGGTGAAGCTCGACGCGGCGCCGGACGGCGCGAGCGCGACGCCGGTGACCGGATGTTCGGTCAGCACCGACCCCTGGAGCACCACGAACGTGCCGAAAGAGACGGCGCCCAGCGGCACGGCGGTGACGGTCGGCACGACGCGAACCATCAACGTCCAGAGGGCGGTCGGCTTTGAAACGATCCAGGCCAAGGCAATCGCCGTCGGCAAGTCGGCGGTCGTATGGGCGGACGTCACGCCGGCCCATCCGGCAAACCTCGATACGACGTTCGTGAACCAGTTCCTCTCCGATTTCGAAGACACCATCCTGCCGCGCGAGCGGACGGTGTTCGGCATGGAGTCGGACCTGGACGGAGACGGTCACATCTCGCTCGTGTTCACCCCGCTCACCTACGACACCGCGGTGGCGTTCTTCACGGGCTGCGATCTGGTCGACGCCGGAGGCTGCCTTACGACGAATCATGGCGAGTACCTGTATCTGACACCGCCCGATGCGATCGCCCCTCCGTACAACACGCCCAACGCGATCAAGGAAATTCTCACGCACGAGTGCTCGCACCTCATCAACTTCAATCGCAAGGTGCTCTTGAACAAGCTGTCCAGCTGGCCTGACAGCTCCTACATGGACGAGGGCGTTGGCGCATTTGCACAGGACGCTGTCGGGCCGCAGGCGGGCAACCTGTACGTCGCGATGGCGGGCCTCGACCAGATCGACCAGTTCTCGCTCGGTGAGACACTGATGGATGGCGCGCAGTATGATCTGAACCGCGACGGTGCGTTGCGCGGCGGGTCGTACTGGTTCGTGCGCTGGCTGTACGACCAGGCCGGCGCCGACACGGCCAACACGGACGGCACCATCACCAACAAGGGCGGGATCTCGTTCTTCCGGGCGCTCCTGGATGCCAAGATGTTTATCGCCAAGGACCTGCCGGGCGAGACGCAGGCGTCGGCAAGCGACATTGCGATGGACTTCTACACCACGTTGGCCATGAGCAATCGCGACGAGACGGGCGGCGTTGCGCCTACCGATCCCTGCTTCGCCTACCAGCCGATCGCCACGGATCCGGTGTGGCAGACGCAGCGCGGCGCGGACGTTTACGCCAAGTTCCACGGCATGCAGATGAACGGGCCGAAGACCCAGCCGGCGGCGACGGCGGACGGCAAGCTGCTGGCCGGAGGAGTGGAGTATCTGGACGTGGACGCGAAGAGCGGCCAGTCCGAGCTCGATCTGACGGTGACGGTGGATCCGAAGGCCCAGGCGCGCGTGCGCATCGGCCGCGTGCGCTGATCCACCCCTTGTGCCTCGGCGCCGGACGCCACAGGCTCCCGGGCATCATGAACCGTCGCGGAACGTTCCTGGTCCTGCTGCTCGCTATCGGCTGCTCCAAGCACACGCCGTCCAAGCCCGCTCCCAGCGCGGCGACGCCCTCCAGCGCACCACCTGCTGCGAGCGCGACGGCCGCGGCGAGCGCGACGGCCGCAGCGAGCGCAGCTCCGGCTGCTTCGTCGGCGAGCGCGCATCTGGCCGCGTCGTCGTCGTCGTACTCGTCCCTCACCGGCGTGCTGAGCGAAGAAGGGTTCAAGAAGCTGCACCAGCTCAAGGCCGACGCCGAGCCGCCGCGCAAGGGCACGATGATCGAGATCGCCGGAACCCGCGCGTACCTGAGCCTGCCGGCGAACGCCAAGCCGCCGCTGCCTGCGGTCGTGGTGATCCACGAGTGGTGGGGCCTGAACCAGCACATCGAGCACTGGGCCGACCGGCTGGCGGCTGACGGCTACGCAGCGGTGGCGGTCGATCTGTACGGCGGCAAGGTCGCGACGACTCCTGATGAGGCCATGAAGCTGATGAAGGCCGTCGACGCCACGCGCGCCCGCACCACGCTGGTGGCGGCGTATCATTTCCTGAAGACGGATCCGCGCGTGAAGGCCTCTCGCCTCGGTTCCATCGGCTGGTGTTTCGGTGGCGGCTGGTCGCTGCAGCTCGCGCTGGCCGAGCCGAAGCTCGACGCGGACGTCATCTACTATGGCCACGTGCCGACTGACCCCGAGAAGCTGACGCCCCTGCATGCGCCGGTGCTCGCGTTCTTCGGCAACAAGGACAAGAGCATTCCTCCCGCGCACGTCGACGCCTTCGAGCACGCGCTCGCGCAGCTCCACGTCACGCACACCGTGCTGCGTTACGACGCCCAGCACGCGTTCGCGAACCCATCGGGTGCCCGCTACAACGAGAAGGCCGCGGCCGACGCCTGGAAGCACGTACGCTCCTTTCTCGACAAGTACCTGAAGCACCCGGCCAAGCCCTAGGCTTGCTCCTGTGCGGGTTCCGCGCGATCCTTGCATCGTGAAGGGGCCGAGCCGGGCAACGCGCGGAGGCAGCATGTGCGGGCGCGTCGGGTCCGCGCTTGCCTTCCTTGTCCTGGTCGCCGCGCTGCCGGGCGGCTGCGGGAGCGATTCGTCGTCCGTCGCTCCAGCGCGGGGCTCCAGCGGTTCGGCGGGCGGCCCGGTCGACGGCGGAGGCAGCGGCGGCGCGGGCGGCAGCGCGGGAACGGGATGGCCCGGCGGATCCGCGGGCGCTCCGCAGGGTGGCGCCGCGGGAGTGGGTGCCCAGGCGGGCCAGGGTGGTACCGCGGGCGCTCAGCAGGGCGGCACAGGCGGCGCGGCCCAGGGCGGTACCGGCGGTTGCCCTTCTGCGGGATGGACCTTCCAGTGCGCGACTGCGTGCCCGTCGTCGTTCCCACAGGGAGTTCCCGACAGCGATTTCATCGAGAATGCGTGCAGCTACGGGGACACCGACCACGCCGTGGACAATGCCGTGAACCAGGTGATGGCGTCGCTGACCGGATGCGGCATCGGCAGCGACTGCCCGATCACGGTCGTTGCCGGCACGACCACGAACGAGATCTGCCAGAACTGGTTCGCGGCCGTCACGCAGGCGCTCCGCGCCCAGGGCTACTGCGCCGGCCAGCACGCGGTCGGTTCCACCGACGAGATCGCCGTCAACAGCACCTGCTGCGAGGGCAAGTGGTACGGCTATCACATCTGCAACTATGGCGGCGCGAAGGTGGTGTGGAACCCGGGCGCGCGACGCGGCTGGTGGGCGATCAAGGCGAGCTACTGCGGGCCGTAGGTCTCGACTCTCGAGCTCCAGGAGCGGGACGGCGTCGTCCGGCGAGGGCAGCTCCACCCGGGGTGGGGGCCCCCGCTAGGTCCCGAGCTCGCCGAGGCGCCGCGACGTGATGTCCGACAGCGCCATGATCGTCGCCTGCGGGTTCACGGCGCTTGGGCTCGGAAACACGCTCGCGTCGCACACGTACAGGTTCTCGACGCCGCGCACCCGGCCTTGTGGGTCCACCGGGCCGCTGTCGTCCGCCGTCATGCGGCATGAGCCGAACGTGTGGTTCAGCGTCATGACCATGTGCTTCGCCGTGATCTTCGGATCGAGCAGGCTTGCGGTGTCGCGCTCGCTCTGCATCTCGTCGACGGCTCCGGGGATGCCGGTGTGCACGTAGCGCGCGCCGACCTGGAGCAGCGCGTCGGCGGCGATTTTCATGCCGCGCATGACCGGCGCGACGTTCTTCTCCGGGATCCACAAGCGCATGCGCGGCTCGCCGCTGTGCGTGGTCTTCACGCTGCCGTGGACTTCGCCGCGGTACACGACGGCGATCACCGCCGCGTGCTTGACCTCGTGCAGGCGTTCCAGAAACGGCAGACCCACGTCGCCCCAGCGCACCATCAGCACGCTGGGAGAAGCCCACAGTCCCTCGTACTTCAAGCCGCGGATGTCCTGGCTCTGGGCGCCCCAGCCTTGCGTGGCGCCGACCCAGGGGTCGATGACCTCGTCCATGATGCCGACGAGGCCGCCGCCGATGTGGCAGAACATCGTGGCGCCGACCCGTCCCCGGGGATTGATCCGGCTCTTCTGCAGGATGACCGGCGTGTGCATCGTGCCGGCCGCGAGCACGACCGTCTTGGCGTGCACGCGGAAGCGCGCCAGCTTCACGCGGCCGTGTGGGTCCACGACGCGGCCCTCCACGCCCACCGCCCGTGCGCCTCGTGTGAGCACGCGCTCGACGTGCGAACAGGTGTACACCTCGGCGCCGTGCTCTTCCGCTTCCGGCAGGTAGGAGCGATCGACCGACTGTTTCCTACCGCTCACGCATCCCGTCAGGCAGTCGGAGCAGCCCTCGCAGTCGATGACAGCGCGCGGCAGCGGTTCGCCTTCCACGCCCGCCACGCCCTCGACGGCGTCGCGTGCCACTAGATTGCGGCGGCCCATCACCGACATCGGTGTCGGCGCCACGCCGAGACGGGCGAACACGCGGTCATAGGCTTCGTCGAGCGCGCTTTCGCCCAGCCAGTCGATTCCGGTATCGCGTTGCCATTCTTCCCGCACCCAGCCGGGCAGCTTGAGCATGATCGCCGAATTGACGACTGTGCTGCCGCCAAGGCAACGCGCCTGCAGCGACGGACTCTGCGTGGTGCCGCCGATGAGGCGCAGCCCGCCCTCCCAGAAGTAACGCGCGAGGAAGCGGGGTGCGTCGCGGGTCATGTCCGCCGGTTTCAGCTCCGGTCCCGCTTCCACGACCACCACGCGAAGGCCGGCCTTGGCGAGATTGAGCGCGGCGACCGCGCCACCCGGCCCCGAGCCGACGACCACCGCGTCGCAGTCAACGTCGAAACCGCTCTTCACGTCGTCGAGCCCGTGCCTCACGCTCCGTCTCCCATGCGCGTGAGCGCATCGGGGCGCACATCGATGCGCAGCGGATCCTCCTCGTGCGAGCACACGCGGTATTCGCCGATGTAGGCGATCACGGACGGGTGCGACATGTACATCATCGTCGTGGTGGCCTTGATGGCGTCACCGAGCACTCGCAGAGGGAGCAGCCGCGAGTGCCGCCAGCCGCGGATGATCTCCGCGCGGCGTGTGCGCGGGATGCGCGAGAAACGCCGGAAGCCGAGCACCAGGAACAGCGCTCCGAGCTCGACGAACACGAACAGCAGCGTGAGGAGCCTTCGCTGTTTCGGGGGCAGCTCGTCGAGGTATTCGAGCGTGCGCCGCACCATGTCCGTGCTCTTCCAGTCCGGCGCCCCGAGCTCGTTCTCGGGAAAGGTCACTTCGGACAGCGCGACGATGCCGTCCCGCGCCCGGTTCGCCCAGAAGCCTTCACCGGTCACGGAACCGCTCATACCACGACGCGGCCGGCTGCGTCGGTGCGGTGCTACGCGTCCTCGCTGACCAGCACGCGCCGGCTTCTTGGCCCGCGGCGAGCAGAGCGGCCTACGATCGCATCCGGAGGTACGACTATGGTCTCGATTCCCCGATATGCCGGAGCGCGGCTGATCCGCCGGACGGCGCGAGTGGCGTGTCAGGTGGTCCGCCTGCGCGACTTCCGTCTGGTTGCCGACTGCATCCAGAACGTTTCGGATGGCGGCCTGCTGGTGGGGCCGGCCGATCCGGTACTAACGGGCGAGCCGTTGGTCGTGTCGTTCCGGGTGCCGGGTTTCAGCGACTGGATCGATGCCGAAGCCGTCGTCCGGCGCGTGGCCCACGGTCGCCGTCCGGGTGAAACGAGCCGCGCGCTTGGTCTCCAGCTCGTCGATCTGGACGACTACTCGCAGCGGCTCCTCATGTCGTACATGCGGCGCCTGCCGCCTGTCCCGCCGAGCTACCGGGTCAGCGCCGGCTGGCACCAGCGCCTGCGTCCTCTTTCGCCCCGACTGCACGCGGCTTGAACCCAGTGGCCCCCCGCTGATCGGCGTCAACCGCGGTCTGGCTCCTGCCGCGCGGGCCGCGGGACTCCCGGGCGAGGTGTGCTAGTGCACCCGGCGGATGTCGCCGGAGATCATTGCGCTGTCGGACGCGCACGCGCTTGCCGTGTGGCGCAATGTCGTGATCCAGATCTGGGAACGAGCGCTGGACCCGGCCACCTCGCAACGCGAGCTCCAGAGAACGCTCGCTACCTTCAAGCGCGAGCGGCGCGGCTCGCCCGGCGCTCTGCTGCTCGCGTTCAGCCTGATCTCGGCGCACGCGACCATGCCCGATCCGAAATCCCGGGCAATCGCGGCGGAGTTCCCTTCCTACTTCGACTACTACGTTGGCGTGCACGAAGGCGCCGAGCTGCGCGGGTCGTTGGTGCGCACCGCGATTGAAGCGATGGCGCTGGCCGCGCGCGTCGAGCCCCGGTACGAGCTCGTGGACGACCTCGTGGGGGGGTGTCGTCGGCTGGCGACCCAGTCCCAGGGAAGCGTCCGCGAGGACGAGCTCCGCGAAGTCGTCCTGGAGCTCCGGGCGCAGATCGCGACAGCTGGAGCCGCGTAGTCCGGGCAGGATGCTATCCTGCTACCGCACATGATCGCGCGGCTCGGCTCTTCAGCGCTGCTGGTGGCGGCGGCACTCGTGTCCGCCTGTTCATCGGCTCCAGAAAACCAGGTCCGGACGGGATCGCTCGTGGGCGGCACGGGTCCGCTGCCGGGCGCGATCGCCGGCATGCACTACACCGCGGGAGCCCGGTCCGGGTACACCGACGACCAGGGGCACTTCGAGTACCGCACCGGCGAGAAGGTCACGTTCTCGGTGGGAGCGCTCGAGTTCGAGCCAGTGAAGGGAGCGGCTCTGGTCAGCCCGTTCCAGCTGGCGAATGGCAGCGGGTGCGCCGCGGGCGAAGCGCTCGTCCATGTGCTCCAGATCCTCCAGAGCGTCGACAAGGACGGCAACCTCGACAACGGCATCCAGCTGCCGGAGCTGCCCGTCGGCGATCCGCCGCGCAAGGTGGCGGACCTCGGCGCGGGCGATCTCGCCGCGGCCGTGCAGAAGCTCATGTCCGGAGCCTCGCTGGTCTTGCCGGATCAGGCGCTCGATCGCTTCATCCGCCAGGTGGACGACGAGGCCTGGAAGAAGGGGACGGGCACGTCCTTCGGGCTGCCCGATGCGCTCTACCGCGCCCAGGGCGTGGCGACCGACGGCAGGAGCTGGTTCTTCTCGTCCACGAACCACTTGCAGCGCACGAACCAGTCCTTCGAGTCGCAGGTGGACAACGTCCAGCCGATTCCGATCGACATCGCCAAGCAGGGCGGAGACCATATCGGGGATATCGACGTGTACGGTGGCCTTCTGTACGCCCCGATCGAAGACGGGCCGGACTACCTGCACCCCTACGTGGTCACGTACGACGCGAAGTCACTTCAGCCGACCGGCAAGAGCTACCCGCTCCCACAGAAGCTCCTCACCCAGGGAGTGCCCTGGGTGGCCGTCGATGGCCCGCGAAAACGCGTCTACACCGCCGAGTGGGATCCGACGCAGCGAATCGATATCTTCGATCTCACGAACGACCTTGCGTTCGACAAGACGCTCGAGCTGACGACAGCCATTGGCCGTATCCAGGGGGCCAAGGTGTTCGGCGGCGAGATGTACGCGACGAGCGACAACGACGAGAAGTCTGTCTACAAGATCGACCTCGATACGGGCACTGTCATGAAGCTGTTTGCATTGGGCACGACGGGCTCGGAGGTGGAGGGTCTGGCGCTGACGAACGAGAAAGACGGCGCCCACGTCCACATCGAGAACGTGGTCGTGCCCAAGCTGGACTTCGTCGACTACCTCCGCACCCGCGCACCTCTGCGCGACCGGATCTGCCCGTAGGGCGACGGTGGGCGCGGGCGGCGGCGACGAGACGAAAGCGCATGATGCACCGCGGCGCTCTCGACAGCGCCAAATTGCCTGGGGGAGAGCATTGCCGCGGAGTTTGCTTGACAGGCGGCCCCGTATAGCTGCAGCATAATACTCTGGTCTTGTAATGCCCCTGCAGTACTCCTCGAAGGGGTCGCATCATGGACCACAGTCACTTACACGGAGGTAGCTAGGCGATGCAACGAAGGCTCTGGGCACTGCTGGCGATGCTCTCCGTTCTCTGTTTTGCCGGAGTCGGCCGTACTGGAAAGACGGTCAGTGGCAAGGTCCAGCTGATGGACTACGTCCAGCAGACCGGGCTCGTGCTCGGCTACCCCGACGGCCAACCGCCGCTCGGCTGGTATCACCGGACGAGCCACACCGAGTACGCGCCGGGACCGCCCAGCTTCTACTATCCCCCGAGCCCTTGTCGTGGTCTGGCCCGTGCCTGGAACGTGATTGTCCGCTTCCAGCCGAGGCGTGGCTCGGTCGAGATCCTCAGGCAGCACGCGCTCCAGCGCATCCTCACCCAGATGACCCGGCACGAGTGCAATGCGTCGATTGACCGCTTTGCCAACGGCACGCCAGCGGACATAGTGAAAATCAGCCCCACGCCGTGACGGCGTCCGCCGCGCCTCTAGCGGCGTGGTGGGAGAGCGCAGAGTCGTCTATCCTGGGGCGTCGGAGGCTGCTCCAGGAATGAAGGTGCGCGACGTGCGTGCGATGGCGTTGGAAGCGCTCTCGCGCGGCTGGTTGGCTGCGGGAGATCTCTGGGAGATCTCGCAGCGTTGGGCGACCCTGCAGGAGGAAGCGTCGCCCGATACCGTGTTCCAGGGGCTGCTCGCGCCCGGGCAGATTATCGAGCTGGCGCGGCAGTTCCCCGCCGACGCGGAAACGTGGCCGTCTTTCGCCGAGCCTTTCGTCGCGCCTTCGGATGCGCCGCACCCTACGATCGATGCGCTCGACGACGTCTTCGTCACGCCACCTGACCCGAGCGTGCGGCGCCCCGCGATCGGAATTCCTTCTAGCCGGCCGCCGCCTCCCGGCAACGATCTGGGCGCGCTGCCGGGGCGTCTTTCCGGACCCCGCTACGAGATCGTCGAGCCGCTAGGCTACGGCGGGGTGGGGGCGGTCGTTGCCGGGCTCGATCGAGAGATCGGGCGCGTCGTGGCGATCAAGACGCTGCATGAGCGCGCCGAAGGCGACCCGAAGACCGTCCGGCGCTTCCTGCTCGAAGCGCGCGTGACGGCGCAGCTCGAGCACCCGGGCATCGTGCCGGTGTACGACATCGGTGCGATGCCAGACGGCCGCTCGTACTACACGATGCGGGTCGTCAAGAAGCGCTCGCTGCGCGATGTGCTGCAGCAGCCGGAGCCGAGACCGGGCTGGCCGCTGGTGCGCCTGCTGGGCGCTTTCCTGCAGGTGACGCGCGCGCTCGCGTACGCGCACTCGCGCGGCGTCCTGCATGGCGACATCAAGCCGGACAACATCCTGCTTGGCGACTTCGGCGAGGTGTACCTTGCGGACTGGGGGCTGGCGCGGGTGCAGCGCGACAACAAGCTCAGGATGTCGTCCTCGGGTTCCGTCCCGCCGCCGGGTTCTGCTTCTCCCACGGGCGGGACGCCCGGCTATTTTGCGCCCGAGGTGGCGCGTGGCGAGTGGGAGACGCTCGATCACCGCTCCGATCTGTTCTCGCTCGGCGTGGTGCTCTACGAGATCCTGACGGGGCGGCACCCATTCGTCATGGATCACCCTTCCGCGACGCTGCTCGCCGCTGCCAGCCGCGATGCGGTGCCACCGCGTGACGTGGCCCCGGGATGCCCGCTGCTGCTCGACGATCTGTGCATGCAGCTGCTCGCGAAGAACAGGAGCGAGCGCACCCAATCGGCCGACGAGATCGCCGAGCAGGTCGAGGCATTTCTCGAGGGCGCGAAAGAACGTGAGCGACGGCGGGAAGAAGCCAGGCGCCTCTGCGAGCGGGCCGGCGAATCGAGCCGCCACTACCACGAGCTGGAAGCCGAACGACAGCGTCTCGTGGAGGTGGCCCGCGAAGCCCGTCGTGACATCGAGGGCTGGGAACCGATCGAGAAGAAGCGTGCAGCCTGGGGCGTGGAGGACGCCGCCGCCGCCGCGGAGCGCGAAGCCGCGCTCGCGTTGGCAGAGACCATCGAGCTCTACACGAAGGCTCTCGGCTATGACGCGGAGAGCGCCGAAGCCCACGCCGGTCTCGCGGAGCTGTACTGGACGAACGCACGCGTCGCAGAAAAGCAGCGCCAGGAAGCGACGCAGATCTACTACGAGGCGCTCGTCATCGATCACGACGACGGTCACTACGCTTCTCTGCTCAAAGCCGATGCCGCGTTGTCGCTCCAGTCCGATCCGCCTGGCGCACTGGTGACCGCACAGCGTTACGTGGAGCGCGACCGCGTGCTGGTTGCCGGCGAACCACGCGTCCTCGGCCAGACTCCGCTCGTCGACGTGACGCTGGCCCCGGGTAGCTACCTCATCACGCTCAGGCATCCCGGCTATCGGGACACGCGCTACCCGGTGCTCCTGCACCGCGGCGAGCGCCACGAAGCCCTTGTGAATCTGTATCGCGACGAGGAGATAGGGGAGGGCTTCATCTACGTGCCTGCCGGCAGGGTCCTGCTCGGGGGAGATCCAGAGGCGATCGATCCGATTCCGCGGCGCGAAGTCGAGGTGAGGGATTTTGCCATCTCGCGCTTTCCCATCACCATGCGCGAGTACTGCGCGTTTCTCGATGCACTGAGCGCCGAGCACGCTCCGCTGGTCGAGAAGCGCGCGCCTCACGACATCCGTGGCTCCGAGGGGCTGGTCGTGCACCGGGGTGCGGATGGGCATTGGGCGCCCGACGAGATCATGATCGAGGGCGAGGCGCGCGAGCTGTTCCCATTGGAAGAGGGGCATCTCTGGCGGCTCCCCGCGCATCTTGTCGACTGGTTCGACGCGCAGGCCTACTGCGGCTGGCGTGGTGCGCGCGAGAGCGCGGAAATCCGTCTGCCGACGGAGGCCGAATGGGAAAAGGCTGCGCGAGGCGCCGACGGACGTTTCTATCCGTGGGGCAGTCGTTTCGATCCGACCTTCTGCAAGATGCGCGAATCGCGCCCCTTCACGACCCAGCCGGAGCCGATCGGTTCGTTTCCCGTCGACTGCTCGCCGGCGGGCGTGTGTGACATGGCGGGCGGCATGCGCGAGTGGGTCGCCGACATCCTCGGCGACAAGCGCGCGGAGGAGCTGGCGGCCGAGCCCGAGCCCGCGGCCGACGCCGAACGCGGACAATCGACCTGGCGCATGGCGCGGTCGGGCAACTGGATGTCGGATTGAGTCTGGGCGCGGTCCGCCTCACGCGGCGAGCTGCGTGCCCTGACGCGAGGCACCGGGCTCGGCTTCCGCTGCGTGCGCACTCTCGTCCGGAGAGGCTAGTCGCAGGTCCGCCGCGACCCGGAGCGTCATGGGACGCTCCGGTTGCGGGCGTGCTGCTCAGTGCAGGTGAGCGCGCTTCTCGGGCTTTCTGCCAGCCGTTGCCTGGGCGAGCTCCCGGGGGCTCCAGATGCTGCGCATCACTGCGCGCGTCGGGGCTGCGTGGCGCAGTGGCTGCGTGGCGGTTCCGCTGGCCCGCAGCCACTGCGGATGCCGTGATCAGTAACAGACGTGGTAGCCCGTCAGATAGGTGCTCTGGTGGCACGAACCCTGTTGGCAATCGATGCCGTCGGTCGTCTTGCAGATCTCGTACTGGCCCGTGCCGCAACTACTGGCGCACTTGACTTGGCTGTAGGAATTGCCGGCGACCGTGCCGCAGCACACCTGGCCCTGGGGGCAGTCTGCCGGACCATCGCACTCGACCGTCGTTGTAGAAGCGCAGCCCGTGCCGCTGCAGGTGCACTGGCTGCTGGAGTCGATGCAGTTGAACTGCATCTGCTGGGTGTAGTGGCGCGTGGCGCAACAGATCTGCGACGGACCCGAGCAGGTCGAATTGCCGCAGTCGATAGACACGGTGCCGGATCCACCCGTGCCACCCGTTCCGCCGGTACTGGTGCCGCCCGTTCCGCCGGTGACTGGTGCCGCCCGTTCCGCCGGTGGCGGTGCCGCCCGTTCCGCCGGTGGCGGTGCCGCCCGTTCCGCCGGTGGCGGTGCCGCCCGTTCCGCCGGTGGCGGTGCCGCCCGTTCCGCCGGTACTGGCGGTGCCGCCCGTTCCGCCGGTGGCGGTGCCGCCCGTTCCGCCGGTGGCGGTGCCGCCCGTTCCGCCGGTGGCGGTGCCGCCCGTTCCGCCGGTGCCCGTTCCGCCCGTGCCCGTTCCGCCGGTGCCCGTGCCACCGGTTCCGGAACCGCCCGTGCCCGTGCCACCCGTCCCCGAGCCACCGGTGCCCGTGCCACCCGTTCCGGAACCGCCCGTGCCCGTGCCGCCCGTCCCCGAGCCTGCCGCACCGGCGGAAGCGTCACCGTTGGCACCGGAGCTCCCGCCGCTGCCGAACAACCCGCTCGAATTGCTGCCGCCGCAGGCGAGGGGAACGGCCAGGGCGATCACGGTGGCAAGCCCGAATCTGGCCCAACCAAGTCGACGATGCGTCATCAGGAGCTCCTGGAAAAAAGGATAGGAGATGCGGGAAGAGAAAAGTCGCCTCCTCGCACAGACTAGCATCGGTACGCATCCCCGATCGAGGGGTACGAAGCAACGCGCTGCGTCGTGACACAGCGAATGGCACGCTGGTTGCAGCCGTCCATGGCGGGTGGTGGGCCATGCCGGGTCAACAGGACATCCTCGTCGGACTGTCGCACATCGCGAACGAGTTCCTGCCGCTCGCCGTCGCCTGGCACATCGTTGTCGCCACCGCAGTTGTGGCATTGGTGTGGGGCCGATGGCGTCCGGGCCGCCGCGTGGCAGGCGCACTGCTGGCCCTGCCTCTCGTGTCGGCGAGCGCTGCGGCGTGGATGACGGGCAATCCGTTCAACGGCGTCGTGCTGCTGGTCGTTGCGGCGGCTCTCTCTGTCGCGGCGGCGCGGCAATCCCCGAGGCCGGTCCGTCGCGGGCCGGATTGGGCCGTGGTGGCCGGCAGTGCCGCTATCGTGTTCGCCTGGGCGTATCCGCACTTCCTGTCGACGCACGGCGCCTGGGTCTACTTGCTTGCAGCGCCGCTCGGTCTCGTCCCTTGCCCGACACTCAGCGCGGTCCTGGGGTTCGGTCTGCTGGCGGCGGGTTTTGGCTCGCGCGCCTGGTCACTGACCGCGGCGCTTGCGGGCGCGTTCTATTCGCTCTTCGGGATGTTCAGGCTCGGCGTGTGGCTCGACGCCGGTCTGCTCCTGGCGTCTATCGCGATGTTCGTCTTCGTATTGCGCAGCCGACGAGAACCGGCCCCCGGTGCCAGGTCGATGGCCTCCAGCGCCTAGCGCGTCAAGCACACGTGTGTGAGGCAGCCGCTCATCGGCCTGCAGGCGAAGCCGGCATCGCAGTCGCGGTCGCTGTTGCAGGCCTGGACGCACGCTCCATCGGTGCACTGCTCCGCCACCGCTCCTGCGCAGTCGGAGTCGGCGCTGCAGCTCCAGCGGCATTCGCTTCGCGCATCCCAGGAAGAGGACGTGACGCAAACGCTACCCGGCCTGCCGTAGGAGCAGACACTGGCGAAGCAGCCCCACACGCACGCACCGTTGTCGCACCAGCGCGTCTCGTCGCACTCGGCTGAAGTCCGGCAGCCGTCCTCGCACGTGCCCTCGCCGAGACAGCCGCTCACGTCGCAGCTCGTGCAGTACTGCCCCTCCGGGCAGTCGCGGTGCGACGAGCAGCCCGGAACGCAGACATTGCCATGGACCCCCCGGTAGTCGCACACGTAGCCGTGCGGACAGTCCCAGTCGCTGTAGCACTCGTCGCCGAACAGGTTGAACTCGCAGGACGCGACTACCAGGCCGGCCCAGAGTATGCCGAGCATGGCGATGGTCTTCTTGAGCATGAGCCCCCGGATCCGGCGCAAACGCCCAGATCTCCAGGGAAGAGAAGCAACTCGTGTGCCCGGCGCTCCTCATCAGCGCGAAGTGGCGCGCCCCGCAGGATCGTCGTGATATCCTGCGGTCGATGCTTCGTGCCGGACTCCTCGCTCTCTCTGCCGCGATCGCCTGCGCAAGCTGTGCGGTGAGCGAAGATGTGACCACGCCGGGCTACTCGAACGCTGCGGGCGGCGGCGGAGGCATGGGCGGCGCGGCCGGGACCGCAGGGACCGCCGGAAGTCCGGGCAGCGGCGGCGGCTCGGCGACAGGCGGCAGTGCAGGTGGGCCAGGCACCGGCGGCTCGGGCACCGGTGGCTCGGGCACCGGTGGCTCCGGCACCGGCGGCTCCGGCACCGGCGGCTCCGGCACCGGCGGCTCCGGCGGCTCCGGCGGCACCGGCGGCTCCGGCACCGGCGGCTCCTCCGGTGGCGGCACCTGCCAGGGCGCACAGTGCCAACAGGCGACCGACTACGGTGCGGTGAGCGGCGACACCGGTAGCCAGTCGGTGACCGTGTCGGGCTCCCAGCCCCAGTGGGTCAAGGTGCGCGTGACCGAGGACGATTCGGGGATCGTCGGGCACAAGCTCAAGGTAACGGCGACCCTCGACTCGCCGCCCGGCGAGAATTTCGACCTGTACGTCTACGTCAATACGTCTTCCGACGTCAGTCTCGAGTGCAGCGCACTGGCAGGCTCATCCACGAACGCTGCGGGTGTCACGGACACCGTGTCGAAGAGCTGGGGCGAAGGCACCATCCCCAACGGCAGCGACGACAGTCGGAACGTGTCGATCGAGGTGCGCGCAGCGGCCGGGGCGACCTGCAATTCCAGCAGCACCTGGTCGTTGACCGTGAAGGGCAACTGACGCCGCCGCGGAGGGGTCATCATATGCTCCGTGTCCGTACTTCGTTGGTCGCAGTCTCGCTGGCCGCTGCGACTACTCTAGACTGCGGTTCGGGCTCCTCGTCCAACACCGGACCGGGAGGTGCCGGCGCCGGAGGCATCAGCGCCGGAGGCGCCGGAGGCATCAGCGCCGGAGGCGCCGGAGGCACGGGCGGCAGCAGTACCGGCGGCACGACCGCGGGCGGTACGGGTGGCACGAGCAGCGGCGGCGCCGGCGGGGGTACATCGTGTGCCGGGCAGGAGTGCAGCGCATTTCCCAAGAATTTCGTCCGCGGCTGCACCGACGACAAGAGCTGCGTCGCCGAGCTGCACCAGATCGACTGCTGCGGAGCCATGCGTGCCATGGGCGTGAATCACAGCGAAGCCACCAAGTTCTGCACAGCGGAGTACGGCGGCTCGACGAGTTCCGGTTGTCGCGCCTCCTATGCCAGCCCTCCGGGCTGCGTCAGCAACGACATCACGGTCGATACTGGCGACACCACCACCGATCCCAAACGCGTGGGCACACGCTGCGACAGCATCGATCCGAAGACCGGGACGGGCACCTGCACGACGTTCGTCTGCTCCGGCAAGAAGTGCCCGGTGGACAACGGAACCTGCGGCCCGTAGCGCGCTAGCACGCCGGGCAGTCGCAGCGCACGCCCTTGACGCCCGAGAAATCGTTGCAGTTGTTGTACGGCGACACGCAGACGCTGGGGCCGAGGCAGGAACAGGTGCTGTTGCCGCCGCACTGCTTGGGAACCGTGACGCAGTGCGCCCGGTTGCCGACCTGTGTCATGTACAGCGCGCAGCTCAAGCCGTTCGCATCGCAGACGCCGCAGCCGGTGACATAGGAACATTCATCCGCCGGCACGCATTCCCCCGTGTAGCAAGTGCCCTGGATCCGTGGCACCTGGCCCGAGGGGCAGGCCGGCACGGCCACTTTGCACGTGACCTTCGCGCTGTCGCAGTCGTAGCCCGCGACGCAGCGGCCGGCGACGCAGGATGCGCTCTTCACGCCCATGGCCATGCACGCGCTCTGGACGCACGTTTTCGGACAGGGTGTCGGGTGCTTCTCGCCGGGCGAGAGCCCGATGCAGGTGCAGCAATCGGACCACAGTGTGCAGTCGGCGTCCTTCGTGCACTCGGGGCTGGCGCCGCCCGAGCCGCCTGCTCCGGCACTGCCAGCTGCACCAGCGCTGCCGGCACTGCCCGCAGTGCCGGCACTGCCCGCCGTGCCGGCACTGCCCGACATCCCGCCGGTCGCGCCGCTGCCCGCGGCGCCGCCGCCGCCCGACATCCCGCCGGTCGCGCCGCTGCCCGCGGCGCCGCTGCTGCCCGCCGAGCCGCCGGTCGCACCGCTTCCCGCACTGCCGCCTGCTCCCGTGCCCTTCTCGGCCGAGCCACCGCAGGCAGCGCCGAGGAGCGCGGCGCACACCACGAGGTAGAAACGCTTCATGTCGCACCCCTTCCGTCGAACCACCCGCGTAGTCTAGCGGCTCACGCCACGCGAAGAAAGGCGTGCCGGGGCGATAAGCCCGCCGAGCGCGCGGCGCGCTACAGGAACTTCGCGCCGCGCGTGATCGTCATCTTGCCGCTTCCGCTGGCGTCGAGCTTCATCTTCTTGTTCTTGACCTGACCCTTGGCCTTCACCTTGCCGGAGAGCGTCAGCTCGGTGACCCAGCCCGTGGCAAGGTCGACCACGGCCGGACCGGTGAGGTCGAGCTTGAACGTCATGTCGCCGCTCTTCAGCTCGCCCTTCAGGGTCACGTCCAGGTCCGCCTGCTTGCGCGCGTCGCTACGGATGCCCTTGAGCACCGCGGTGACGTTCGTCTCGTTCTCCTCGATGCCGGGGAGCACTCCGATCAGCACGCGCCGCCCTTCTGCGTCCGGTTCGAGCGTGGCGCCGGTCTTCTTGCCCTGCAGCAGCTTCACCAGCGGACCCGGCGCACCGACGTAGCCGTACTCCGCCAGCACCGCGTCACGCTCCTTGTCCGGCGCGGGCTTGCCGCTACGGGTCACTACCGGCGCCCCGCCCTGGGCCTCGAGCTCGAACGTCTTGTTTTCCGTCACGCTCGGCTGTTCCAGGCCGAGCAGGGGCTTCGCGTCGCGCCGCCCGAACATGAGCTGCAACTTCGTGATGGCGTTGCCCTTCACCGCCTGGGCTTCCTCGGTGCGCTCCTCGCTGATCGACCAGCTGCCGGACTGGATGCCGGCGGAGGCCCCCTTGTGCGTGAGTGTGAGGTCGAACTTCATCTTCACGGCGCGCTTCTCCAGAGCACGCGCGCCCACCGCCGGTTTCGGCATGGCCGCCGCGGGAGCAGCCGACCCGCCCGCTGGCGCCGCCTCGTGCGTCGTGGTCACGCTCGTCGTGTCGTCGCCGGAAGACGTCGCGTTGGTAGGGCTCCCGGGTCCGGGGCCCTGGGCCTTTTTCGATCCGCAGCCGATCGAACAGGCCGATACGAACAGAACAAGCAACGTTGAAGCTTTCATGGGGTCACCTCGTCCAGGGCGCGGAGTCTATCACCGGGGCGAAGCGGTGGCGCCAGTTCGGCCGATCAAGACCCGTCTTTCGCCGATACGGAGGATGTCCACCCGGCCTCCGGTCATGCCGCGCGCGTGCATGGCCGCATGGAGCTCGCGGAGCGGCTGGCCGGGCTTGTCCAGGCCGTTGACGAACGTGGCGTAGTGGATGGGGATCATCCAGCGGGCCCCGAGGTCGAGATAGGCCTGTAGCGCCTGGGCGGGATCGAGGTGCGAGCGCCGCATGAACGCCCGCGGTTCGATCGGCGCGATGGGCAACAGGGCGAGGTCCAGATGCGGGAACAGCCGGCGGGTCTCCGCGAAATCAAGGGGCGCGTAGGCAGTATCGCCAGGAAAGTACACGCTCACGCCGCGGTACTGGATGACGTAGCCCGTGAAGCTCGTCGTCATCCACGCCGCGTCCGCTCCGTAGCGGAAGCCGTTGTGCTTCACCGGCACGGCGGTGATGCGGAGACCGGCGTGCTCCCAGGTGTGCCAGCGGCGGAGCTCCCTTGCGCGGAAGGGAAAGTCCGTGAGGTACACGAGCCCGCCCTCGGGCATCAACAGCTCGCCCACCTTGTGCTCGATGAGCTCGAGCGAGCCCAGCGACAGGTGATCGAAATGCAGGTGCGAGATCAGCACGGCGTCGAGGTGTGGCAGGTCGTCCGGTTGAAGGCCGGGTTCGACGAGCCGCGCCGAGAGCTGTCCCACGCTCGAGGTGAAGACCGGATCGGTCAGGATGAAGCGATCGCCCAGCTGGATCAGGACCGTTGCGTGTCCGACCCAGATCACCGACAGCCGCGCTCCCGGCACGGCGGGATGGGTGATCCGGTCCAGAACGCGCGCCGGCGTGCGGAATAGCGGCGTGAAGAAGTCGCTGCCGCTGACGCAGCCGGCGAGCACCACCAACGAGAGCGCGAGCCATACGCCCGGGCCGCGGCGACCGGCGGACAACGTGCGAGCCGGCATCAGAAGTACCTGAACCTGAGCGTGCCGATCCACGCGGCGCGCTCGAAGCCGGGGGCGTAGTCGACCTGCAGACCGAGCACGCCGAACAGAGCGTAGACGCCGACCTCGTAGGCGACGCCGTCCTGACCTCCGATGCGGAACCACGAGCTGCCCATCGATACGGACAGGTAGTCGCCGTGCTGCACGATCGGGAAGTAGCTGCGGACCCCTGCACGCAGCATCATGCGGTCGCGGAAGCGCGGCGCGATCGCCAGGTACTCCGGCGAGACGTAGAGCTCGATTGATCCGCTCTGGCGCACGATCGGTTCCACGACCAAGAAGCGCCACGGGTTCACTCCGGGATAGAGGCCGAACGAGTAGAGAAGCGGTGTCACCTGCCAGCGCATGCCGAAGTGCGCACCGGCCTCGCCGAGCGACAGCTCCGGACTCGGGACGAGCTGCGTCGCCAGCCACGGCCAGGTGACGTGCGGCCCCGGCGTGGTGCGCTCGTCGGCTCCAGCAGAAGCCGGGAACGCGATCGCGAGCAGCGCGCCGAGACACGCTGCTCGCGATATTCGTTCCTTGCGCACGCCGCCGGTCATGTACCGGCACGAACATGGCGCCGGTTGGCTGCCGTGACCAGCGGGAGTTCAGCAGTCGTGATAGTCGCAGGTCTTCACCGGCGTGCCGTGCGGGTCCTGGAAGTGGATCGTCAGACTGCAGCTGATGCCGTCGAGCGACAGGCAGTAGTCCTCGCGGGTGTAGGCCGTGCCGCCGACCTGCACGGCGGGCTGGCGGATGCGCAGGATGAGCGTCTTCTCGTCAGGCAGGAGCCCGATGTCGCGCAGCAGCCTGCCCATGTCGGTGGTCTTCTTCGCGGCAACATCGATCCTGAACAGATCGCCGCCGAGGCCGTCGCTGCGGATCTCGAGCGTGAAGACCTGCCCGTCCGCGGTCTGTACGAAGCGGTCGAGGGAGGCCGCCGGGCCCGAGAACGGCGTGAACGTGCGCGCGTCGAGGTCGAAGTAGCCGAACGGCGCCGTTTCCTTGAACACGCCGATCTCCGCGCTGCCGCTCACCGTCAGACCGTTCTTGTCGATCGATACGGTCGCCTTGGCGTCGGCCTTGGCCGAGTAGCGCTGGTACATCACCGACGAGTCGACCAGCATGCCCTTGCCGTCTGGTGTCATGGCGAAGCGCGGCAGGGCCTTGCCGATCGGATCCAGAGTGAAGGACAACGAGCCGGGATCGATCACCATGAGCTGGTAGCGATCGGCGCCGGCACCGGGCACCTGGGCCGGATCCTCGAACATGGATGGATCCATGCGCTGCGTGTCTAGATAGGCGACGGCCTGGCTGCCGTCGGGCGACAGCGCGACGGGCCCGAAACCGGGCAGGTTCTTGACGAAGCCGAGTGAGCTCTCGTCGATGTCGATGACGCTCACTGGATCGGGGTTGGTCCACTGGGCGTTCGGGTTGGAGCTCTTGTCTTCTTCACAGAACGTGGGCGACAGCAGCGCGCGGCTCTCGTCGGGCAGCGCCACGAACTTCGACTCGCAGTTCGGGATCCGGATCATCGAGCTGGCGAGGCTGTCGAGCTTCACCATCACCAGCGCGGTGCTGGGCTTGTGATCCGTCCACGTGGTGGCGCCCACGACCACTGCGGCGTGGCGCAGCGGCAGGAACGTCGCTTCGGTCACGCCGCCGTCCACGTGCGCGTTGCCGCGTTCGACTCCGGTGCCCGTATCGAGGATGTGGAGCGTGGAGCCTTCGCCGAGCAGGATCGCGTGCTCGGAATCGCGTGCGCGCAGCAGCGAGACGCTCCCCGCGGGCGCGGGGTAGCTCCAGAGCTCCGCGCCGGTGTCCAGGTCGAGCGCGGACAGGGCGCCGTCCTGCGCAAGTGCGTAGCCGACGGCCCGTGTTTTCGAGAACACGAAGCGCCGCGGCTGGAACGGCAGCTCCAGCGTCGTCTGCTTCTGGAAGTCGACCATCACCGCGGTCGTGTTGCGCACCATCAGCGCGCGACGACCGTCGGGCGAGACCTCCATGATACCCGTCTGCAGCAGTTCACCTTCCCCGCCGCCGTTGCTGCGGTCATTGGCGTTGGCGCCGCCTTCCTGCGTCTTCGCGGGAAGAGCGCAGGCGGTGGCAAGCAGCAGTGTCGAAAGCAACCCGAGCTTGAAGTGTTTCATGCGCGGAGAGCACTGCAGTGGCTGTGCCGATCCACCGCTGTCGACATTTTCCGTCGAAGCCGTGATCCGGTGCCTCGCGTCGTGAACGCGCGGACACGGACCACGACATCGGCGATCAGGGTCGCGTCGTCCGCCGACTTCCACCACCGACATCAACCGACATCGACGTGGACACTCGCATTGCGCTGCCCGCCGACTTGACGTACGGTCAAGTCGGCCCAATGGCCGATGATGCTTGGGAGGCGACCATGAAACTGAAGACGCTTGTCGGGAGCTTTGCAGCTGTGACCGCGATGGCGGCGTGCTCGGCCGCCGGCGGAAAGAGCACCTTCCACGGATCGACCGGAGGCAGTGGAGGCAGCGGTGGCGGGACCGGCGGAACAGGGACCGGCGCCACCGGGGGAGGCGGCAGCGGCGGCAGCGGCGGTCAGATCATAGTGGGAGGCAGCGGAGGCGGCAGCGGTTCGGGCGGCGACGCCGGCGTCTGCAAGTCCGTGCCCGAGGAAACCAAGCCGGCGGGGCTGCAGCCGGCCGACATCATCTGGGCCATCGACACCTCCTGCAGCATGACCGAGGAGGTGCCGTCGGTTCAGGACAACATGAACGCCTTCTCGCAGCAGATCATCCAGTCGGGCATCGACGTGCACGTGATCCTGATCGCGGCGTACCCGAACGGTCTTCTGAGCGGGGGGCTCGGCATCTGCATGCAGCCGCCGCTCGGCAAGGCCGGAGGCTGCCCGTCGACCACGCCGGGCTCGGACAACAACCTGCCCACCTTCTTCCACGATCACAATCCGCCGCTCGGTGTGCAGTCCACCAACGGCCTGAACGCCATCATCAAGTCGTTCAAGAACTACGATCCGCTGCTGCGCGCGGGGGCGTCGCATTGGGTTGTGGGCGTGACCGACGACGACGCCAGCGACCCGCCGTACGGCGGCCTGAGTCGCGATCCGCCGGCGCCGACAAGTTCATCGCCGACTACAAGGCGCTGTCGCCGAAGCTGGCGGACTTCAAGATGAGCGGCATCACTGCGCTCAGCAAGTGCGCGAACGCCGCCAGCATCGGCGCGCACTGGCAGTACGTCATCCAGAAGACGGGCGGCCTCTCGGCGGATATCTGCAAATGCGCGCCGGGGCAGACGCAGCAGTGCTCTCAGGCCTTCCAGACCATCTTCACGCAGCTGGCGCAGAAGATCATCCAGGCGTCCAAGCCGCTCGACTGCCAGTGGCCGATCCCCGCACCTCCGCCGGGCCAGTCTCTCGAGCCGGGCAAGGTCAACGTCCAGTTCACCGACAACAGCACCGGCAAGACGACGATGCTGTATCACGTGCAGGACAAGGCCCACTGCGATCCGCAGAAGGGCGGCTGGTACTACGACAGCGACCTGAACCCGACGCAGGTCATCTCGTGTCCGGCGTCCTGCACCACGATCAAGGCGGCGACGGACGCCAAGGTCGACGTGCTGTTCGGCTGCAAGACACAAGCGCCGCCCGTGCAGTAGCGCGGGCGGGGCGCTCCACGTTCTACTTCGCCTCGTCGCAGTGCCAGCGGACGTTGTCGATGTTCCAGCCCTGCTTGCACTCCTCGGCGCTGGCGGACACGGAGTGCGCCCCGTTCTCCTCCAGGCGGAAGTGCGAGGAGTAGCCCTTGGTGCTTGTGACCTTGCCGTGGTTGTCCTCGCAGCTCACGGTCCAGCTCAGCGTGCAGGCGAGCTTGCGCTCGCAGCTGTTGTCTACGCCGTAGTCGAGCCCCTTTTCGCTCTCGGTGCGGTCGAAGCGGATGCAGCTATCCGCCGATTCCTTCGCCTGTGCGGTGCGCACCGAAAGCAGGCCGCTCCGGCCGCCCGAAAGCCCGTTCAGCATCCCGAACGCACCCACTGCATACACGAAAGTCCTGGCAAAGCGGCGCATGGCATCACCTCCATCTGGGGCCGCGCACACGCCGGTTCCGGCCCCCGCTGGTGGGAGCCGCTCGGCCCGGTTTTCGCGGGCGGCATGGTGTAGGACAGCGCCTGGGCGGTGCGGTTCCCGGAAAATGCCGCTCCCTGGAAGGCGTGGGGCCGCCGCGCTCCCGCCGGGGCTGTCCCTAGTGCCCGTGCATCTCCGACATGGGCGATGCCTGTCCGGTCAATTTCGCCCAGGTGGCCTCGTCGACGACCTGTTGCTTGTACGTCTTGTGGCAGTCCGTGCAGGTCTCGAGCGTGCTGGAGAGCGCCGTCATCACGCCGGCCAGGTCCTGCTTCTTCGCCGCCGCGCCGATGCCGTCGGCGGTGTGGTGGAACTTCAGCGCCGCCTCGGTAAAGCCCTTCGCGCCGGCTCCCATGTGCTTGCACATCATGCCCATCTGCTCGGAGTAGCCGATGCGGCTCGCGGCCTTCTCGACGCCGGCGAAGTCCTTCTTGCCAGCCGCTGCGATGATCTCCTGCACGGCGAGCAGATGGTCGCGCATCTCCTGCTTCTGGTGGGCCGCCATCATCGGCACAAGGGGCACCGGCTTGCGCTGATCCATCGAGTCGAGCATGGCCTGCGTCGCGGAGGGCGCGGACATGTGCGCCGATGCCAAGGGGTGCTCGGCCGACGCCGCGGGCGCAGGCGCGGGCGCGGGCGCGGGGCTCTTGTTGCACGACGGGGCCAGGATCAGCACGGCGAAAACGGAAAGGCTGCGCGGGATCATGTGCGTAGTTTCCCCGCAAGCAGCCGCGAGGCAAGCGCACAACTTGCGTGCCGTGGACAGGGGGTCGGGTGATCGGCGAGACTGCGTTTCGCATCGGAACGAGCCATGACCGCGAACAGCCCGTCCACTTCCGTGCCCGCCTCGCTGGATGTTGCCATTCTGGGTGGCGGCTTCGCTGGCAACCTGGTCGCCCGGCAGCTCACGCGAGCGCGCCCGGGGCTCGACATCGGAGTGTTCGAGCGAGCGGCCGAGCGCTTGGGCAAGGTCGGGGAGTCGGTCGTCGAGCTCGGCTCCCACTACCTGATCAAGCGTCTCGGTCTTTCGGGCTACCTGTACCAGCATCATCTGCCGAAGAACGGGCTGCGCTTCTTCTTCGACACGCCAGAGAAGGACGCCGAGCTCGAGGCGATGAGCGAGATCGGATCGACGGCCCTGCCGTACCTCCCGTCCTTCCAGATCGATCGCGCGCGCATGGAAGCCGACCTGCTCGAGATGAATCGGAGCGCGGGCGTGCAGGTGCTCTGCCCCGCCAAGGTGCACAACCTCGAGATGTCCACCGGTGACGAGCCTCATCGCTTCGACGTGAAGGTCGGCGAACAGGTCCATACGGTGCGAGCGCGCTGGCTCATCGACGCCAGCGGGCGGACCAGCCTGGTCGCCCGCGCCAGGGGTCTGCGCGTCGATGCGGAGCATCCGATGGCGGCGGTGTGGGGGCGCTTCCGCGGGGTCGTGGATCTGGACAGCCTAGGCTCGCCGGCATTCCGCGAGCGCGTGCAGCACACCAGCCGCGTGCTGTCGACGAACCACTTCTGCTACCCCGGCTACTGGATCTGGTTCATCCCGCTTCGCGAAGGCGTCACCAGCGTGGGAGTGGTGATCGAGCCCGAGGCATTCGACGACGCCTGGAGGAGCGGGGAAGGGTTCCGCCAATTCCTCGACGGCCACAAAGCCGTCTCCCGGTTGCTCGAGCACGCCGAGATGATCGATGTGCTGAGCTACGGACCGTTCACCTACGGCACGAAGCGGTTCTTCGACGGCGCCGAGCGCTTTGGGCTGGTCGGCGAGGCCGCGGTTGCCGCCGACCCGCTCTACAGTCCCGGCACCGACTTCATCGCGATGGAGAACGACTTCATAACGGACCTGATCCTGCGCGACTTTGCCGGCGAGGCTCCCGACGCGATCGTAGAGCGCGCCGATCTCTACGACGGCTTCATGCAGTACCGCTTCGACAGCACCATGCGCCTGTACAGGAAGCTGTACGGCACGCTGGGCAGCTACGATCTGCTCGGCCTCAAGTGGGACTTCGACATCGCGAGCTACTACAACCTCTGGGTCGAGCCCTACATGCTCGATCGCCACCTGGATGCGGATTACCTGAAGGCCCAGCTGCGTCTGCGCAGGATGGTACCGACCGTCATCGAGAGCTTTGCCAAGCTGTTCGGACAGGTGGAACGCCATCTGTGCGCGCAGGGCAGCTACTACGAGCACAACCTGGGCGCCTTCAGACGGCCGTTTTCGACGATGGCCGAGCACGAACATCTCGGCGAGGCGGAGTCCGCGGAGCAGTCCCTCGAGCGCGCCGAGAAGGCCTTTCACGCGGTCCGCATGCGCGCGCTGGAGCTCCTCGGCCGCGCGGATCTCGTCGCCGGGGCGAAGCAGCTTCCAATGCGCCACTTCATGTTGGGCCGCCCGGTACTGCCGGAGCTCGAAGCGTAGGCGTCTCGCGGCGCGTTCTTCGCCGGTCTCGAGCTCGTGCTGCTACGAGTCCAGGCCCGGCACGTCGTCTCAAGCAGGCGGCTCGGCGCAACGGTACGGCGCCGGACACGCGGTGCGACGTGCGTCGATGCGCTTCCAGCTGGTGCGTCCGGTGATCTGCATCATCACGAACAGCGTGACGATGGCGCCGACGGTGATGGCGAGACCGGTGAAGCCCGTCCAGAAGAACGAGAACGAGAACAGCACCAGGTAGATGAGCTGCGACAGGCCGAGCTCGCGCAGAGCGAAGCGCCAGCCCGTGAACAGCCGGGCGTAGCTGACCGAGAGCCCCACGCTCACGAGCGAGGCGATCGCGAAGGACGGCGCCAGCGCCACGTGATCGACCAGATAGGCGAACAAGAGGTGGAAAGCGAAGAACGAGCAGCCCAGGAAGAAGAAGCTCAGCGGATGGATCTCCTGCTCTGTCGCCACGCCAAGGATCGCTACCACGAAGAAGAACAGGAGCCCCACCGGCGCGAAGAACGCGATGCGCGCGGCGACCGGTCCGGGGTCCACGCGTTTGGGCAGATCGACGCCGATGGGAGCGCTCGCGACCAGTGTCTTGAAGTCCCACTCGCCGTGCCAGTGCCCGTCGGCCGCGTGGTGTCGCGAGGGCGAGATGCTTGCTCCGTCCACGCCGGCTGCATGTTCCCGTCGCAGCGAGGAGCGGCTCCCGCTCCGCCCGGGACGCTGCATCACGACACCGGTGTCAGCAGGACGACCGAGTAGCCGACGGCCTTCTTCCGCCCGCGGTTCGCGTAGGAGTGTCGCTGGTCGCCTCGGAAGACCACGACGTCCCCCTCGGCCAGGCGCCAGGTTTCGCCGGCGGCTACCAGCTCGAATCTCGCCGGTGTCGCAGGTCAGGTACTCGCGCGTTCCGGGGGTGTGCGGCACGCCAATCAGGCGCGAACCGGACGGCAGCTCCAGCCGTTCGATCAGCGTCCCGGGCAGATTGTCAGGGAGCAGCGTGCGAACCTGCACCTGGCCGCGGCTACGGGAGGGCAGCGAGCCCCGGGGATAGTGCTTCACGTCGGCGCGGGGAGCCGCCACCAGCTCCTCGAGCGAGACCTGCAGTGCCAGCGCCACGCGGTGCAGCACGGCCAGGGTGGGGTTTGCGGCGCCCGACTCGATGTTGGCCCAGGTTGCCCGCGGCAGGCCGGACAGTCTCGCCATCTGCTGCTGGGTCGCGCCGCGTGTGTCCCGCAACTGCTTGACGTTCTTTGCGAGCCGCTCCGGCAGGTCCTCCGCCATGAATGCGATTTGTCGACACGTTGTCCGGAAAGTCAACGCGCTGGCGAATCGGGCGGCGGTGACGCTGCGCCTACTTCTTCATCGTAGGCGGTGGCAGCGGATCCGGAGGCGGAGGCGGAGGCGGCCTCTTCCGCGTCGTCGGCGGCGGGGGCGGGTCGGGTGGCGGCAGGACGATCGAGCCGGCGTCGGCGCTCGACTCCGGTGGCGGCTGGGCGAACTGGCGGCCGCTCTTCGTCGGCTGGCCCTTCTGCGCGCTGGCATCCTCGTGCAGGCTCGGCGGCGGTAGCGGATCCGGCGGAGGCGGGGGAGGGATCGGATCGCACGCCAGCGGGGACAGTGCGATAGCCGCGGCCGCGGCGGCGGTCCAGCGCAGTGTGGGACGGGGACGCGACGCGCCCCGCGCGGCCGAGAGGATGGCGTGGCTTGCTTCGGCCACCTGGGCTTCGAGCGCGCGGTCGGCGCGCGCCACTTCTTCGGCGGTCAGCTGGGCAAACTCCTGGAAGGCCTGCGGATCCTCCGCGCGCGGAGACGCTGCGAATTCCACGATGTCCTGCATGCGCGCGACCGCGTCGCGATTGACGCGCTCGATCGTGGCGACGGCACGGCGCCGGAGGCTGGAGGTCATCGACCGGGGATAGAACTGCTTGAGCAGGTGCAGGTAGTAGCCGAGCGACAGGTTCGAGTTCATCAGCCCGTCACAGCGGAAGTTCCGGTCGAGGAACGCCTTGGCGAAGACGCGGAACGCGCGCTCGGCCGCCGGATCGGCGATCTCGTAGTCCCAGCCGAACACATCGCCGATGAGCCGGCCTTCGCGGGCGAGCTTCGTGTGGAGCGGCGTGCCGGGATAGATCTCCGTGCGGCAGAAGTTCATCGGCACGTCGGCGTTGGCCCGGAGAAACGAAAGGCTCTGCCGCAGCGACGCGATGCTCGTCTGCGGATCGAAGATCAGCATGTTGAAGCAGGCGTAGATGTCGCGGCGGCGCAGGAAGTCGAGCGCCCGCTGGTTGGCTTCGATGTCCACGCCGCGCCCGAGCGTCTTGAGCCCCTGCGAGCTCCCGGCCTCGATGCCGATGTACACGCGGAGCAGCCCGATCTCGTGCAGAACGGCGGAAGACGTCCTCGTCCAGGTCGTCGGGGCGCGCCTTGAGCACTAGCGCCACGTCGTCCACGCCGCGGGCGCCGAGCGCGTCGCGCAGCGCCGTGACGCGGCCCAGGTCACGCTCGTGGTTGCGCGTGAAGAAGTCGTCGTCGTGGAACACGAGCATCCGCGCGCCCCGCTCGCGCCGGAGCAGCGCGATCTCGTCGGCGATGTTGTCCGCGCTGCGCTCGCGGTAGCGCGCTCCGCCCGCGTCGTTGATGTAGGCGTTGATGCAGCAGAACGTGCAGTTGCCGTAGCAGCCGCGGCTGCCCACCACGAAGGCCGCCGGGATCCCCATGTGCAGCTGTGGCTCGCCGACACGTTTCGGAAAGCGCACGGCATCGAGATCGTCGATGAGCGCGCGCGTCGGCGCGACGTGGAGGCTGCCGTCCGCCTTGCGATGCACCAGCCCCGCGATGCCGTCGACGGCGGCGCGCGCCTCGAGCCGCCCGCAGAGCTCCGGCAGCGTGAGCTCGCCTTCGTGTCGCACCACGCTGTCGAGGGCGGGGTAGCGCTCGAGCACCTCGCGGTAGGCGAAGGTCGGGAAGTGCCCGCCCGCGGTGATGTGGCCGGCGTAGCCCGCCGCGCGCAGATCCGTTGCGAGCTGGCCGAACTCCTCGGCGCGTCGCTGGAACGTCATCGACAGACCGACCAGATCGGGCCGATAGCGCGCTACCGCCCGCGCGACTCCGGCCGTGTCGTCGACCCCGGAGAACGCGGCCAGCTCCGTCTCGTGTCCTTCCGCTTCCAGCGCCGACGCCAGGTAGCGGATCGCCAGGTTCTCCTCGAGCTCCGAACCCACCAAGAGCACACGCATCACGCACCTCCCGCGAAAGCCGCGAAGTCCGAAGCATTTGCCGTGCCCCGGGTCCGGTGTCGTGATTCCCCTGACTATTCCGGTCGGGCGAGAGCCGGATTCGCGTAAAGGTTGCGTTGTCGGCTGTGCTGCGCGCTGCGATTGCCCGAACGGCTCGCCCGGATATGCCACAGCGCGTACGCCGACAGCCCCGCCACGGCGCCGAGCACGTGTGCGGCAGGCAGCAGCCGCACGTCGTGTCCGAGGTCAGGTGCCAGGATGGCTTGACCGACGACAAGTTCGTATCCGAGCTTCGCGATGTAGGCGACGACGGCAATCCCGACGAGCGCTGGCGCGCCGCGCAGGCGCCGGATGCGCGACGACGTGCCGAGCACGCACAGCACCATCGTGGCAAGCGCGAGATCCACGCCGGACAGTCCGCGGTAGTGCGTGACCGCCGGGCAGAACAAGAGGATGCCGGGGCCGATGGCGGCGAGCGACAGCAGCACGCCGCCGAGCAGCAGTCGTCGCGAGCGCGCCTCGATGATGGCGGCCCAGCCGGAGAACCCGAGGATGTCGCCGAGGGCGTGGGCGGGGCCGTAGTGCACGAACTGCCCTGTCACCACGCGCCACCACTGCCCGCCCAGCACAGCGGCGCGATCGAGCTCGAACGCTCCGCGCGACCCGAGACCCACCGCCAGCAGGGCGAGCAGCAGGGTGAGCCACGGGCCGCGGCGGAGCAGCGCCTTCATGCCGCGTCCTTCCGCTTGCGGCGATCCAGCGACGAAACGACCCCGAGTCCCAGTGCGAGGAACGCGAACAGGGCGAGCAGCACCGGGTCGACGGCGCCGCCCGAGTACAGCGGGCCACTGCTGGACCCCGAGCTGCTCGAACCACCGCTCGAGCTCCCACTGCGTCTGCCGTCGTCTTCCACGCCGTACTGCTTCAGCGTCTTGTCGTCGACGACGATCATCGCCGTGTAGTCGGTAACCAGCTGGTAGTCGACGCCGAGCTCGGTGATGCGCGCCTTCGCGTCGGCATCGGAGATCATTCCGAGCAGGTTCTCGCGCTCGATGGCGTGCACCATGTCGAGTGCCCAGAGTTGCTGGATCTCCGGGTTGTCGGTGTCCCTTGCCGGAAGGTCGACCGCATCATCGATCGAGACGGGTCCCTTGCCGCTGGCGCGGGCGGAGAGCTTCAGTTGGGCGACGCCGGGCTGGGCATAGCGCCCGAACAGCACGAGCTGCTGTCCCTGGTAGATCTTGGTCAGGCAGAAGTCGGTCGTATCCGAGACGCCGTCGCCGGAGATCTGGAGCTTCACGTCGCGCAGCGCCTGGTGGGTGGCCTTGTCGAACGCGAGCTGGGTCTGGGTGGCGATGTCGTCCTGGTTCGAGACCTGCGCGTAGAACCCGCCCGAGGCCTCGGTGAGGATGCGCATGAGCGGCCAGTTCGCGTTGTTGCCCATCAGCATCCCGTAGATGCGGATGTCGTCCTGTCGCATCAGCTGGTCGAACGCGGCCGGCTCCAGGATGCCCTCGTTGGTCTCCGCGTCGGTCACCAGGAAGGTGGAGACCACGCGATCGGAATCGAGGTTCTTCAGGCCTTCCATCAGGCCGCCGTACAGGTTCGTGCCGCCTTCGACCGCCAGCCCCTGCACCCGGGAGCTGACCATCGCGACGTTGGCTGCCGTCGCGTCGAGCCAACCGCCGGAGATGTCGTGTGTGCCGTCGCTGAAGGTGATGACGCGGAAACGGTCCGTCGCCTTCAGCTTGGCGAGCGCCTCGACGACGGCGTTGATGAGCGTGTCGAGCTTGCTCTCCATGCTCCCCGACACGTCCAGCACGAACACGTAGTTGCTGCCGCCGGTGATCGAACCGAGATCGATCCCCGGCGTGAGGATCATCATGAACGTCCCTTTGCCGGACCCGTCGCGGTAGGGCACGAAGTCGAGCCGCTGGTGCTGGTTGTTCTCGAAGCGGTAGTTGAAGACCAGATCCTTGCCGAGGCTGCCGGGTGACGCCGTGAGGCTCACGCGGTAGTGTCCCGCACCGAGCTTCGTCACGCTTGGGCTCAGCCCGGGCATGCTCACCTCGCTTATCGGCAGGGCGCTCTGGAGCTCGAGGTCGAAGCTGAACGTGCCCGTCACGTTCTGGTTGCCGGTCCAGGGCGTAGGCGACGTGCCGCCGTTCTCGAGCGGATACAGGTAGCGCCCGACCGCGCCGCCGATTTCCAGCGGTTCGTAGTACACGAAGCTCATCTCTGCTTGCGAGTGCGCGGGGATATTCGCCACGGAGAAGCGGAAGTTCTGGTGGCCGTTCTTGGTGGCCAGCCCCGCCTGCTGCCCGGTGCTCTTCTGCTGGTCGTAGATCTTCTGGGCCTGGTCGCGCGGCAGCACCTTGCCGTTCATCACGCGGTCGCCGATCACGATCTTCATCTGCGAGAGCGCGGCGTTTTCCGGGATCGGAAACTCGTAGATGGCGTCGATCGGCGTGTCGTTCGTGTTCTTGAAGACCTGTGTCACCTTTGTGCGCGCGAAGCCGTTGTCCAGCACGACTTCCACATGGTGACTGACGATCTCGGCGTACGTGCCGCTCGCCGTGTCCTTCAGCGTTCCCGCGGCGTGTGCCGTCGCCGAAAGGCCGCACATCACCCACGCCGCGCAGCAGAGCGCGGCCAGAACAAGCTTCCAGCGCATATCCCGACTCCTTGGAAATTGGTTGAACCAGCCCCTAGCAAGGCCTGTGCCGCGTGCTGGAAATGACCAGGAAGTATCGAGAATTGTGCTGGAAACCCGAGACGCACCCCATTGCGGGAAGCCGTGTCACTGGGCGCGGCGTGCCGCGTGGCGTGCGCCGCGTGCAACACCGTGTGGCGCGTGCGGCCCGATGTGCGCGTCGGCTCAGCCCACCGGTCGTCCGATCGCGATCCGCGTTTCGAACGTACGCCAGCGCAGGCCCGACCAGCCGTAGGCACGCGGCGCGCCGGTATCCGGATCGGCGACGATCAGGATCGTGCCGAAGCCGAAGCCATTCCGTCCTTCGCGGGTATCGTCATCGTGCAAGAGGTGCGTGGAATCGGCTACGCGCAACAGATACCCGTGCTCGACCTCGGGTACCGGCAGCGGCGCAAGCACGATGAACGCGACGTGCCCGGTGTTCGGCGACTTGATGATCTTCGGCTTGATCCAGGCGATCACGTCTCCGGGTCTTGCGTCTTCCACGCGCTGGATCCGCTGCCAGCCGCCGCGGGCCTTGCCGAAAGGAACGCGCGCGATCCGGCGCTCGTAGTCGCGAGCCAGCGGGCGCCCGCCGAGGCCGGACGCGCTCGTTTCTTCCGCACGCGGCGCTGAGTGCCGTAGCGCCCAGGCCACGAACCCCGAGCAGTCGAAGGCGTACACGCCCTTCTTCTCGTCGACCTGGAAGCCGTGCGTGTACTTCGTCTCGGTCAGGGTGGCGGTCATGTGGCCGAGCAGGCGCATCACCGGGTTCGCGTCCCAGTCGATGTCTGCGTCGGATAGCCTCGGCGGGGGCGGCGGCGGATCCGGCGGCCTGTCGGTGGTGGAATGGGGGAGCAGCGGACGGGCGGGATCGGCGGGCGGCGCTATGGGCGCTGGCGACGGCCGGGCAGCGGTCAGCGCGGGCTCGTGGCCGCATCCCGCGGCGGCGAACAGCCCGAGCGCGGCCAGAAGGCCGATCCTCTCGAGACGTCGTCGCATGTGGATTTGTACGGCAGGCGGCATGGAGGCGTTCCCGCGCCGGCGGCGCCTGGATCCAGACACCGCCGCCACACGCCGGATTGGGTGGAAGTCGCTGCGCCTGCCAGCCGAGTAGTCATCCGCCAACAGATTGGCGCCAGAGACAACATCCTGTCCGACGGGGCCCATGCTGGCTGGCATGGAGGTGCTCACATGAAGCTTCAAGGAAAGTCCGCATTGGTGACCGGCGCGAGCCGGGGTCTCGGGGCCGCGCTGGCGCGGCGATTGGCAGAACGCGGTGCGCGCGTGGTGGGCGTGGCGCGCGGCCGCGAAGCGCTCGAAACCGTCGTGGAGTCGATCCGCGCAGGGGGGCACGAGGCCCACGCCCTGGTCGCCGACCTCGGCGACAAGGCCGCCATCCACCGCGTCGCCGGTGCCGCGGCGGAGCTCGCGGGCCCCATCGACCTCCTGGTGCACAACGCCAGCGAGCTCGGCCCGACGCCGCTCAGACTGCTGCTCGACACGGAATGCGAGGACCTGTCGCGCGTGCTCGAGGTGAACCTGCTCGGGCCGTTCCGGCTCACCAAGGCCGTGGCCGGGTCGATGGCGCTGCGCGGCGGCGGGCTGGTCGTGCACCTGAGCTCGGACGCCGCCGTCAACGCCTACCCTACGTGGGGCGCCTACTCGGTGTCGAAGGCGGCGCTCGATCACCTGACGCGGCTCTGGGCCGTCGAGCTCGCCGGGCTCGGCGTGCGTGTGCTCTCGGTCGACCCGGGCGATATGGACACCGCCATGCACGTCGCGGCGATCCCCGACGCTGACCCGTCCGGGCTCGCCGAGCCCGACGCCGTCGCGGTGCGCCTCGTCTCGATGATCGAGACGAACGACGGCCTGGAGAGCGGATCGCGCATCGAGCTGGGGGCGGCGTGAGACCCGCCACCTGGCCGCGCGACGATCCCGCGTCGGGGCGCCTGCTCGTCGTGGATGCTGCATCCGCCGCACTACGCGGCGCGCGACTGACGGAGCTGCCGGATCTGCTGGCACCGGGCGATCTGCTCGTGGTCAACGATGCTGCGACGCTGCCCGCGTCGCTGGCCGGCAAGACAGCCGCTGGACAGCCCGTGGAGCTCAGGCTGGCCCGCGCGCTCGGTGCAGGCGCGTTCCAGGCCGTGATTTTCGGGGCTAGCGACTGGCGCGTGCCGACGGAGCGCCGTCCACCGCCGCCGGAGCTCGGTGCAGGCGAACGCCTGCATTTCGCCGCGGCGCTGCACGCGGACATCACGGCCGTCGACGCCGACGAGCCGCGTCTCGTCGAGGTCGAGTTCGACCGGCAGGGCGACGCCCTGTGGCAGGCGCTCTACGCAGTCGGGCGCCCGGTGCAGTATGCCTACCAGCGCGCGCCGCTTTCGCTCTGGCACACGCAGAGCCGCTTCGCATCGCGTCCCTGGTCCTTTGAAGCGCCTTCGGCGGGGCTGCCGCTATCCTGGCGGCTGTTGCTCGCCGCGCGCCGTCGCGGCATCGGCCTTGCAGCCGTCACGCACGCCGCCGGTCTCTCGTCCACCGGCAGCGCATCGCTCGACGCGCGCCTCCCGCTGCCCGAGCGCTTCGAAGTGCCCGGATCCACCGCCGCGGCGGTGCGCCGCACGCGCGAAGTGGGCGGCCGCGTTATCGCCGTCGGCACCACGGTCGTGCGCGCGCTCGAGTCGCAGGCGCTGTGCTCCGGCGACGTCTTCGAAGCCGGCTCCGGCGAGGCTACGCTCCTGCTCGGCCCCGGCTATCGCCGCCGCGTCGTCGACGCCCTGCTCACCGGCATCCACGAGCCCGGCACCAGCCACTTCACCCTGCTCGAAGCCTTCGCACCCCGCGCCCTGCTCGAGCGCTCTCTCGAGCACGCGGCGCTGGACGGATATCTGCTGCACGAGTTCGGGGACTCCATGCTCCTCTTCGCGAGTTGATTGGGGGCAGCTTGCCGCGCGGGACACTTGACGCGCCACCGGAGTGATGGACCTATTGGCGGCTTCAAAGCGGAGGGCACAGATGACGACAGAGGGCAGTCTCGATCCCCAACAGCTCCCCGATGAACCGCAGAGCCGCCACGCGCTGGCCGCGGAGTTGAAGCAGAAGGCGCTGGCGGCGCAGCAGCGCGGCGAGCTCCTGACGGCGATGCTGCACGCATCCGACGCGCTCATGCTGTACCCGAACGAGCGCGAGTATCTCGATCTGGTCGACGAGATCGCCTTGGCGACGCAGGACCCGCTGTCGCTCGTTCCGGTGGCGACCGGAGCGGTTCACGTGGCGACAGCTGCGGTGCGGGCGCGCATCATGATGATGCAGAAGGATCTGGGCGGCGCAATCGAGCTCGTGTGCGAGGTCGTCGATGTGGCGCCCGACCTCGACTACTTCGACTGGGTGCGTCGCTGGCTGCAGCCGCAGATCATCGATTCGCTGGGCTGGGAAAAGCTGGCACCGGGCGTGGTGCGCACCAGCGTCGGGCTGCTCCGCGAGGCGCCCCCTGGCGCTTCGCCAGATCATCCGTGTCTCCCGAACATCCGCTCGGCGGCGGATGCGCTCGCAATCCTCCGCCAGCACTTCGCGGACAAGCCGGAGCTCTACTTCGGCGAAGCGGCGCTGCGCCGCAGGCTCGGTGACCCGAACGCGACGCTGGCCGTGGCGAACGAAGGCGTGCAGCGCTTCCCCAACGAATGGTCGGCACTGACGACCATGGAGAACGCGCTCGGCGACGCCGGCCACCCCGACGACGCGCTTGCCTATGCGCGCCGGGCGATGCAGCTCGATCCTGGAGACTACTCGCCGCTGGACGACGCGGCCTGGGGCTACATCAAGGCGCAGCGCTTCGACCAGGCGGCGCAGATCTTCGACGAGATCATCGCGGCCAAGCCCGGCTTCCCCGGCGAGCGCCACGCCGCGCTGCACTACTGCCGCTTCCGCGCCACTGGCTCGCCCGAGGAGCGCCAGGCGCTATTGCGGATGCGCGATCGGCATTGGTGGAACGACACCGCGCAGGATCTCGCCGACGAGATCGATCCGCCCGTCGAGTTCGAGAACACACTGCCGGGGCCGCAGGATCCGACGGCCTACGCCGGCCACGGGCTGGTGCGCGAGATCAAGCAGATCATCCAGTGTTGCGGCCAGGGCGGCAGTGTCGAGACGGAGCTCGAGAGCCAGTACCTGGATGCGCCCAGCGTGCCGATGGCGTTCGACCTCTCGCTGAGGAGCCTGGGCGCGGGAGGCAAGCTGAACATCAAGGTCAGCGAGGTACAGCAGCCCGACCCGCGCGCGGACAAGGCGCAGGTGCAATACCGGCTGTGGCAGTACCAGGGCACGACGCCCCAGCGCGTGTACGGCCAGGCCGACCCGCGCGTGCAGCAGGCGATCGCGCAGATCGCCGACCAGGTGTTCTCGCGCGAGGGCTGGGACCAGGCGGCGCGCGCTGTCGCGGCGTGGGGCCCGGATTGGATCCACGCCTTCATGGCGGTGATGACCGATCCGCCGCTCCTGCCGCAGAACAGCGAGTTCGACGGCTTCATCTGGACCTACCGCTGCCAGGTGGCGACGGCGATCGTGCTTTCGCACCTTGGTCCGTGGGAGAGCGGTCCCGGGCGTGGGGCGCTCTACTCGCTCCTGTACGGTCCCAGCGACTGGACCACCGACGCGGCGATCATCGCGATGTACTTCCGCGCCAAGGAAGACCCCGCGCTCCGGCCCGAGGTCGAGAACATGTTCCAGTGGATGCGCGGGCAGATCCCGGAAAAGGGCTTCACCAGCTGGGAGGCGCCGCTCGCGCACTCGTGGCGCGCGCTCGGCGGTCATTCCCCCGAGGTGGAGCGCGAGCTGGACGCGTGGATCACGCGCTACCACCGGAGCTACTCGAAGAAGAACCGCGTGCTTCCGCCCGAGCGCCGCTATGGCGGTCTCACGCTCAGGCAGTACGCCGAGTTCAGCGTCGAGCGCGACGCGATCATGGCCAAACAGGGCTACACGGGGCGGCTCGGCAATATCGCGAAGTTCGGCCAGGCGCCGCCGCCCGGTATGCAGGAGCTCTGCGATCGCTTCGGTGTGCCGATGGGCGGAGTCGGCGGCGTGGTCCATCCGTACATCCAGGAATGGCAGGAGGCGATGAACGGCAATCCGGACCTGCACCGCGAGTTCCTCGAGCTAGGCCGCGAGATCCAGCTCGAGAAGCAGGGCGTCAGCGCGGAGGAAAAGGCCGCGCTCGACAACATCCTCGACGGCAACATGGACATGCACGAACGCATGGCCCAGGCGCAGCAGGCGCAGCGCGCAGTGGCCGAGGGCAACGCGGGCGATCCCGATCCAGTTGTGTTCCCCGGCCAGCCTGTCGCGAAGCTGAGCGACTACGTTGGCATCATGAAGGGCATGCAGACGGGCGACATGATGGGCGCGCTCGGTCGCTATGGCCTCGACATGATGAGCTATGGCGGCGTCGCCCAGGCCTGGGGCGCCAAGATGGCCGCCGACCCGGTGCTGATGGAGAAGTTCACGCGGATGATGAACGGCTGAGGCCAGTCTGAACCCGCACGCTCCACAGCCCACCGACGCCCCGGGCAACCTGGGCCGCAGCATGCTGGGCGTGTTCCGCTACGGCGGACGCGCCCTCGGGCTGGTGTGGAGCACGAGCAGGACGCTGTCGGTGGCGTTCGGCGTGCTCACGCTGGTAGCCGGTCTGCTGCCTGCCGCGATCGCGTTTACCGGCGCGCGCATCGTCGACTCGGTCGTCGCTGCGCACGCGGCGTCCGTCGCGGGACACGCGGTTTCGCTAGCGACGGTCGGTACCTGGATCGCCGTCGAGGGTGCTCTGGTCGCCGCCCTGGCCGGCACCACGCGCGGCATCTCGCTCTGTCAGTCGCTCCTGCGCGCGCAGCTCGGCGAGCGCGTCAACGAGATGATCCTCGAGAAGGCTCTGACCCTGGAGCTGACGCAGTTCGAGGATTCGGAGTTCTACGACAAGCTCACGCGGGCGCGTCGCGAAGCGTCGTCGCGCCCGCTGTCGCTGGTCACGCGCACCTTCGGCCTCGCTCGCAACGTGGTGTCGCTCCTGAGCTACGGCGCGCTCCTGGTGCACTTCTCGCCCTGGGCGGTCGTGGTGCTGCTGGTCGCGGGGCTGCCGGCCTTCGCCGCCGAGACGCGTTTCTCGGGAGAAGCATTTCGTCTGTTCCGCTGGCGCTCCCCGGAAACCCGCATGCAGATGTACCTGGAGACGGTCCTCGCGCGCGAAGATCACGCCAAGGAGGTCAAGCTTTTCGATCTAGGTCCACGCCTTCTGGATCGCTACCGGCGGATCTTCCAGATGCTGTACCGGGCGGATCGCAATCTCACGATTCGCCGCGACGGCTGGGGTTTTGTCCTCGGCCTGCTGGGGACCGCCGCGCTCTACGGCGCCTACGCCTGGGTCGCCGTCACCACAGTGTTCGGTCGCATCACGCTCGGCCAGATGACCATGTACCTGGCGCTGTTCCGTCAGGGCCAATCGTCGGTGTCGGCCATCCTGGCGGGCATCGGAGGGATGTACGAGGACAACCTCTACCTTTCCACGTTGTACGAATTCCTGGAAACCCCCGTGGCGTCGCCCGCGGGCACTGCAACCGAGGGGCCCGAGCCGAGCGACGGCGTCCGCTTCGAGCACGTGAGCTTCACCTACCCGGGCGCCGAGGCGCCGGCGCTGGACGACATCGAGCTCCGCATCCGCCCGGGCGAATCCCTGGCGCTGGTCGGCGAGAACGGTTCCGGCAAGACGACGCTGATCAAGCTGCTGACGCGGCTGTACCGGCCGCAAACGGGGCGCGTCCTGCTCGACGGCCTCGACCTCCAGGAGTGGGACAAGGACGCGCTGCGCCGGCGCGTCGGCGTCATCTTCCAGGACTTTGCCCGCTACCAGATGCGCGTCGGCGAGAACATCGGCGCCGGCGACGTGCGCTACTTCGAGGACGCCGAGCGCTGGCGCGAAGCGGCCGACCGCGGCATGGCGACGCCCTTCGTCGACGCCCTGCCGGAAGGTTTCGACACGCAGCTGGGCCGCTGGTTCAAGGACGGTCGCGAGCTCTCCGGTGGGCAGTGGCAGAAGGTCGCGCTGTCGCGCGCCTTCATGCGGCGCGACGCCGACGTGCTCGTGCTCGACGAGCCGACGGCGGCGATGGACGCCGGCGCCGAAGCGGAAGTGTTCGAGCAGTTCCGGAAGCTCGCGAGCGATCGAATCGTGATCCTGATCTCACATCGCTTCTCCACCGTGCGCATGGCCGACCAGATCGTCGTCCTGCACGGCGGCCGCATCCAGGAGCGAGGCAGCCACGAGGAACTGATGGCGCTCGACGGGCATTATGCGCGCCTGTTCTCGCTGCAGGCACGCGGGTATCGGTAGCCGCGCGCGACAGTGCAGCTGCTGCGTCGCGAGGGTGCGCGAGCACGAACAGCGTAGTCGGCGTCAGATCGGGGTGTGAAAGGTGCCAGTACTCGATGCCCCGGAATGTGCCGTTGGCCCCGCCCAGGTCGTACCAGCTCGTGAACAGAGCCCGAAGCCAGCCCGCCCTCGTCGGGACATGGAGCGGGTCACGGCCAGGGAATCCAACCGCCGTCCGGAGGGGGAGCTGGCCGCCACTCGCCCGGGTGTGGAGCGGAGAAGTCGCTCGCGAGCCTGCACCGCGGCCGCGGAGCTCGGCGATTCGTGGCTGTCAATTGTCTCGAATCGTTGGCATACTATGCAGTTGTGTGAATGCCGCGCTCACCCCGCTGGAGACACCGCGAGGGGTTGGGCATCGGGATTGTGACGGGCCGATGACGCAGGTTTTCCGTAGTTCCCTTTCCCGGCTGTACGATGGCCGGGGTCACGGCTGGGCAAATCCTGGACCCTGAGGAATCGATGGAGCTGGTCGATAATCTTCTCGAAGAGCACCGCCTGATCAAGAACGTGGTTGAAGCGTTCGAGGTGTACGTGGACTCCGTGGATCTCCGGAACAAGGTCGAGCAGCACGATCTGTTCCGGTTCGTCACGTTCTTTTCGGACTTCGCCGACGACATCCACCACGCGAAGGAAGAGAGCCTGCTGTTCCCTGCGCTGGAGCGCAATGGCTTCGCCGCGAAGGTGGGGCCGTTGGCCCTCATACGCAAGCAACACTCGCGGGAGCGTCTTCTGTATGCAGGGCTGAAGCGTGCCGCGACCGATCGACACGCCTGGACCGACGCCCGCATCGGGGAGCTGGTGAGGTCCGCACGCACGCTCATCGACTTCGAGCGCGCGCACGTCGAAGAAGAGAACTCGCGGCTGCTACCTGCGGCGCGGGTCGAGCTCGCGAACGAGGACCCCAGCGTCGTGGCGAAGAGCCTGGAGCGGTTCGAACGCGTCCACTCCCTCGGTGGCTACGCGGACTATCTGCGCCGGCTCGCCGACGAGTTGTTCGCGACGTACGTGTCCGAAGCGGCGTGATGCCGGTCCGGCGCCCGGGCCACGGCCTGCTGGCTGCGAAGCGGATCGGCTACGTCGTCGTCTCGCCCGTCGCCAAGAGCAGCGCCTGGCGGAAGCTTGCCGGGCTGTCGTGCAGCTTGGCGAGGCCGCCCAGCGCGATGTTGCCGACGGACACGCCCATCTTGACAATCCTCGAGCGGGTCAGGATGTCCGCGCTCTGGATCTGTCTCCGGTGCTCCAGCGACCAGCCGGTGAGCGCGTAGCGCGCCGGGTTGTCGTAGCCGTCTACTTCCCACCAGTCGTGGAAGAAGCACAGCTTTTCGCTCGGGCTTCGTTTGGCGAATTCGATGAAACGCTGCACGAGCTCGGTGCGGAGCCTGCCCTCCACGACGTAGAGGAGCACACCGGGTCGCGGCTCGCTCGCGTGCATCACTCCGTCCTCGTCGTTGAACTCTGCGCGGCGCATCGCGAGCGAGCATAGCCCGGAAGGGGCGGCGTGACAGCAGACCGGCCTATCGTCGATCGAACGCCGGCGCGACTATGGCGGACACGATCACGTAGTCAGTGGCGTGCTGTCATGATTTCTGCGGCGCGCGCCGGGCGTGACCGGCGAGGGGACCGCCGAGGCGGACGCGCCAGATGTCGAAGTTGCCCGCGACGTTCACGGAGAAATAGACGAAGTCGCCGCCCCAGACCGGCTGCTCCATGTCCGCGGTCCCGTCCGTGAGCTGCTGCACGCCGCTGCCGTCTGCGCGCATCACGAACAGGTTCCAGATGGGGGAGGACGAGCCCCTGTGGCCGCAGTTGGCGATGTATCCGATGAACGCTCCGTCGCCGGACCATGTGGCGTCCTCGTGGTGGCAGGAGCCGGATGTGAGCGCCTTCACGGATCCGTTCCCATCAGGATCCCGCAGCATGATCTGCCGGTAGCGATTGATCGTGCGGGTGTAGGCGATGACGCTGCCGTCGGGGCTCCATGCGGGATTGAGGCCGGCACCGAGCTTCGTCTTCTCTACGCCGTCCAGCGTCGCGACGTACATGTAGTAGCCGCCACGGTGCGTTTCCGCCGCGGCGTACGCGACTCGCTTGCTGTCGGGCGAGACGCTGGGCCGGTCGATGTCGTGCCCCGCGCTCGCCAAATCGCGCACCGGCGCGAAGCGGGCCGCCGAGAGCGCGTGCCGGAGCGTTGCCCGGCCGTTCCCTGGCTCTGCCACGTAGAGGAACCCGCTGCCGTCGGGGAGCCACACGGGGCGCCGCGCATGCTGCCGGGCACCCACGTATTCGGTGCCCCGGAACGCGCCGTCGGGACCGGACGCCATGATGGCGTCGTCGTGCTCTTCCTCCGGCACGCGGAGGTCGTAGAGAAGGAGTCGCCCGTCCGGCGAAGGCGCCGGGGAAAACTCGTTCATCGGATCGTAGGTCAGGCGCTCGAGGTCGCCGGCGTTGCCCTGGGCAGCCAGGTCGTGCGGTGGACCCAGGCTCACGAGCACCAGGACAGCGGACAGCGCCAATAGTCCCATCGCCCAGACCGCCGCCCAGCGCCAACGACGATGCTCGTCGCGCCGCTGGAAGAGCGTTTCCTCGAGCGACGCAGTCTCGCTGTCCTGGGTGGCGGCTTCGCGGCGAGCGTCCAGACCGAGAACGTTCTCCTCGCCGCAGTACACGCAGGCCACGAGCACCGACCCCGGAGGCTCGACGAGCGGAGCGTTGCAGGAGCGGCAGCGGTGAGGCTCGCCTTCCCGGGCTGGCGCGCGGGCGGAAAAGTGCAAAGTGAGCAGGCGCAGCGCCTGCCGATCGGTGAACTGACCTCTGAACAGGAAGAAGAACCCGGCAATGGCGGCGAACGCTGCGATGATCAAGAGCAGCCCGTTGAAGATGCGCAGGAAACACAGCATGTACAGGCCGGCCGCAACGCCCATGACCGCCAGCCACACGCCGAGTGATGGCAGCGCGACCAGAACGATCGCCAGGCTCGAGCGCAGGGCTCCCGGTTGACGAACGAGCTTCTCGACCAGGCGCTCTGCTTGGCGGCGGCTCGTGTCGCGATTCAGGACCGCGCGGATGCGTGCACGGATGTCCTCGGCGACACGCACCCAGGAAGAGCAGTACCCGCACTGGATCCACTCCTGATCCGCCGGCGACGCGGGCGCGCCGCAGTTGTTGCAGTGCAGAGCCGTTACGGGACCCGAAGCTGCGCTCCCGCCGGCGGCCAGGCTCCGGGCGCGCGCGGCCGAAGCCTTGATCGAGTCGCACAGTGCCTCCAGGCTCGCGCGCTCCTGGTTGTTTTCGGCGCTCGCGAGCACGATGTCATCGAGCTTGAGCTCCCAGAAGTTCACCCGTACGTGATCCTCTTCCACGAGCTCCAGGTTCTCGTGCCTGCCGACCAGTTCGACGCTGTCCGGATCGATCTGGTTCCATGCGCGGAAGAGCCCGCCGTTGGGCCCTCCTGCGACGCGCAGACCGTCCGCAGCCATGACGATGTCGCTGGGCCGCTCGCGCACGGCCAGCCTCAGGTGCTTCCAGCCGTAGGCCAGGATCCCGAAGCCGGCGAACATCACGAAGAGGATGACCAACCCGAGCTGGAAGTAGGCCTCCAGTGCTTCGTCCAGCGGCAGGAACACGGCCGGGAAGACGAGCGCACAGGCCAGGAGGACTCCCGGCGCGAAGGCTGCCGCGGCGCGTGTCACACCCCCGAGCGACGAGGTTCCGACCTGGAGCGGCAGACGCAGATCGCGATGCATCGGATCCGCGATCATAACCGAATCCGGAGAGACGGCGGAAGCGGTCCGCCGCGTTGCATGCTCCCGATATGCTCGGGGCTGAGCATCTCGTCGACGGCGGCGCGTCGACGAGATGCGGGATCTACCGCGCCTTCCACGTAAACGTATCCACCAGCACGGGCCTCGCGTCGCTTCCCAGCGGGTCGACGAGGCCGACGACCCAGCCGTCGACGGCGCTGCCGTCGGCGTGGACGCGCAGGCGCACGAAGTGCTTGAAACCGGGATGGTCGAGGGCCGTGAAGGCCTGCGTGTTTTCCAGGCCCAGCGCAGTCAGAAGCGCGAGGTAGGCGCCGAAAATGAACGTGCCGCCGAGCACGCCGGCGACGAGCGAGATCGCCGCGAGCAGAAGCGGCGCGAGATGGATACCCGCGGCGCCGAGCGCGTGATCGAGCAGCCACGAGAAAGCGACCGGCACCGAGGCGGTCGCCACCGCTGCGACCAGCGCGTACAGGAGCGTGATGCGCTGCCCACGGCGGATGCCGCCGATGAGCGCGTACACGATCGTCACGACGACCGTAATGGCCAGCGGCGCGCTGGCCATCACCCCGGTGCGCTCGTAGATGCGGAGCCCTACGCTCACCGCCGGCACGAACAACAGCAGCATCGCGTAGTGCGGCAGGAAGCCCGAGCGACCGAGCATGATCTTCCACGGCACCCGCCACAAGAGGCGCCGGCACTGTGGCGCGTCGGGAAACTCCACTTCGGCGGGGCGCAGGCCCTTTCGCCGGAGCGGCGCGGGATGCAGGAACGCGCCGCCACCGCCCGCCGTCACGAACTGCGACGGCCCCTCCACCTCGCGCCGGTAGTGGTGCACGTCGCCGGACAGCACGAAGTGCGGCCGCCCCGTCAGGCTCAGGCCCAGCGACTCCACCATCGCGCTGCCCGTGACGCTGTGGCCGCCGAAGCGGTAGGCCGGATCTGGCAGCACGACCCAGGGCGACATGGCCAGGTTCTGGTTCAGCCAGTTCACGAAGAAGTGCTGCTGGCGCGAGTCGATGTTCTTGAGCTGGCGGTCGACCGCGAGCACGCCAATGCCGGGCGCGATGGGCAGAGCGAAGTAGCTGGCGCTCTGTACTGGCTCGTAGCCCGTGAGGTCGAGCGTCTTCGGCTTGTCGATCTGCCCGCCGAGTACGAACTCGCGCGCGAAGTCGGCATAGCGATCGATGAGCGTCCGCGAGACGCGCCCGGAGCTCCGCCGATCGTCGCCGTCGGCGAGATGACGGCGGAACATGCGCCCGAAGCCGTCGAGCCCGTCGTACCAGTCGTGGTTGCCCGGAATGCCGAGCAGCACCCGCGGCCGGCCGTCGTCGCGCTTGTCGAGCACCTGGTTGAACGGTTCGATCACGCGCGCCGTGATCTCGTCGGCAGTGGCGACGGGGTAGGCCGTGTCGCCACCGAAGAGCAGCATGTCGCCGCGCGGTGCCGTGAGCGAAGCGCCGCCTCCCGACGGATCGGGCAACCGGTAGTCGCGGAACACCAGCCCCGCCACCGCGCGGCTCACCGACACGTCGTCGCCCGTGTCGGCGAGGTAGTCGATCCACAGATCGCGCCCCAGGCTCTCGGTGACGTTCTGCTGCCCCGGCGCGCCGCCCAGCAGCTCCGCGATGCGCCCCACGAGCACGGGCGGCGGGTCCGCGCTCATCCAGTCGCGCGAGTCGACGTCCTCTGTCGCGATCGCGCTGGCGATGAAGTGGCGCATGTGCCCCCAGAACGACCGCGCCCCGAACCACACCACGCCCCGTGGCCGCACCCGCCCGCGCGTGAAGCGCCCGTGCGGCGCTCCGGGCTGCCAGCGCTCGGGAGCCAGCGCGCCCGTCGGGTTGCCCGGAGCATTCACGGGGCGAAGGGTAGGCCAGGCCGGCCCGCGTTGTCAGCTGCGGCGCGCCGCACGCCCGTGTCCGCGCCGGCGCGACCGCCGCCTGCAGAAAGCGCGGTAGTCGAGCGCGTAGTCGGTGTGCCCGACCAACGCGTGGTCGCATCCCGCGTCACGCCGCACCATGTCCAGTTCTGGTCACAGGGAGGGAGTCACAACCCGATCGGGGGCTTGCGCGCTGCGCGAGGGAGGCCCAATAACGGTGGGGTGTCCGTTTCCGGTAGGAGGGTAGTGGGATGGCTGGTGCTGGCGGGGCTCGCCGGCTGCGGGCCGAAGCTCGCGCCGGCACAGGGCCCGGCCGGGCCGCCGCCCGTCGCGGCGGGCCAGCTCCGCAGCGTGAAGGACTTCTCCGGCATCCGCGACCCCGGGCAGCGTTCCGCCGCCATCTTCCTCGAGGCGAGCCGTGTGCTCACGCACCCGCGCTGCGTGAACTGTCACCCGAGCGGCGACTCGCCGCTGCAGGGCGACGCGGAGCAGGTGCACGAGCCGCCCGTTGTGCGCAGCGTCGACGACTTCGGCGTGGTCGGGATGCGCTGCTCGAGCTGCCACCAGGATCGGAACCAGGAGCTTGCGCGCGTGCCGGGCGCACCGAACTGGCGGCTCGCGCCGCTCTCCATGGCCTGGCAGGCCAAGACCCCACGACAGATCTGCGAGCAGCTGAAGGACCCGGCCCGCAACGGCCACCGCACGCTCGCCCAGGTCGTCTCGCACAGCGCGCACGACTCGCTGGTCGGCTGGGGCTGGCATCCGGGCCACGACCGCGTGCCCGCGCCCGGAACACAGGCAGAGTTCGGCGAGCTGATGCAGGGGTGGGTCGACACCGGCGCTGTCTGCCCCGCGAAGGGAGCCAGGCCATGAAGCTGAAGCTGTTCGTCAACGGTGTGGAGCACCACATCGACGCGGATCCCGACATGCCGCTGCTCTGGGCGCTGCGCGATCTGCTCGGGCTCACCGGCACCAAGTACGGCTGCGGGCAGGCGCTGTGCGGCGCTTGCACCGTGCACCTCGCCGGGCAGGTCGTGCGCAGCTGTGTGACGCCGCTCCGTCGCGCAGCGGATCGCGAGGTGCGCACGATCGAGGGGCTGTCGGCGGACGGCAGCCATCCGCTGCAGCGCGCCTGGGTCGAGCTGGGCGTACCGCAGTGCGGCTACTGCCAGGCGGGGCAGCTCATGACGGCCGCGGCGCTGCTCGCCGAGCACCCGCACCCGACCGACGAGCAGATCGATCAGTCGATGGCCGGCAACATCTGCCGTTGCGGCACGTACACGCGCATCCGCGAGGCGATCAAACGCGTCGCGGAAGGGAAGTAGCGATGCGCGCCGAGCACGTCACGCGGCGCTCCTTCCTTGCCGCTCTGAACCTGACGGTGGGCGGCCTCGCCATCGGTCTGTTCGACGAGCCTGCGCTCGCCGCCGCGGCGAACACCACGAAGAAGGTGAAGGCGACCTTCAACCCGAACGTGTTCATCCACGTGGCGACCAGCGGCGAGGTGACGCTGGTCTGCGCCCGCTCGGAGATGGGGCAGGGCGTCAAGAGCTCCATCCCGGTGCTGTTCGCGGACGAGCTGGGTGCGGACATGCAGCACGTGCACGTGGTGCAGGCCGACGGCGACAAGGCCTACGGCAACCAGAACACCGACGGGTCGTCCAGCATCCGCAATGGCCAGTACGAACGGCTCCGGCGCATCGCCGCGACAGCTCGTGCGGTGCTGGTCGCCGCGGCGGCGAAGAAGCTCCACGTGCCGGCCGCCTCGCTCACCGCGCGGGACCACAAGGTTCTTGACAAGAAGAGCGGCCGCTCCGTCGGCTTCGGCGAGCTTTCGGCGCTCGCGGCCAAGCTGCCGCTGCCGGATCCGGCGCGCGTCAAGCTGCGCCCCGACAAGGAGCTCGTGCACGTCGGCACTGCGCTACCGCTGCTCGACGCGCCGGACTACGTCACGGGCAAGGCCGTGTACGCGGCCGATGTACGCCTGCCCGGGCTGCTGGTTGCGGTCATCGCGCGGCCGCCCGTGGTCGGTGCGCGGGTGTTGCACCTCGACGAAAAGCGCGCGCTGGCTGTTCCCGGCGTAAAACGCGTGGTCCGGATGCCTGCGCCGAGCCCGCCGTACAAGGTCCAGCCCTGGGGCGGCGTCGCCGTGCTGGCCGACAACACCTGGGCGGCGCAGCGGGGGCGCGCGGCGCTTTCCATCGACTGGGGCCCGAGCGAGAACGACTCCTTCGACTCGGCGAGTTACGAAAAGGAGCTGCTGCGCGCCGTGCGCGCGCCCGGCAAGGTGCTCAAGCAGCGCGGCGACGCCGAGGCCGCGCTGAAGAGCGCGAAATCGACGCTCGACGCCGAGTACTACGTGCCGCACCTGCCACACGCGCCCATGGAGCCGCCCTGCGCGACCGCGCATTACAAAGGCGGGCAGCTCGAGATCTGGACCAGCACGCAGAACCCGCAGGGCGCCCGCGCCGAGGCAGCGCGCATTGCGGGCCTATCGGGAGACGACGTGATCGTGCACGTGACGCTGCTCGGCGGCGCGTTCGGTCGCAAGTCGATGGCCGACTTCGTCGCCGAGGCGGCCTATCTCGCCAAGCAGGCGGGCGCCCCGGTGCGGGTGCAGTGGACGCGCCAGGACGACATCCAGCACGACTACTACAACACCGTGAACATGCAGCGGCTGAGCGCCGGCTTCGACGACCAGGGCAAGGTCGTGGCCTGGCGGCGGCGCACGGCGTTCCCGCCCATCCGCTCGATCTTCGTCACCGGCGCGGACACGCCCGAGGCCGGCGATCTGCAGCAGGGCGTGACCGACCTCGCACTGGACGTGCCGAACGCCACCGCCGAGGGCTGCTCCGCGAAGGCGCACGTGCGCATCGGCTGGCTGCGCAGCGTGTACAATATCTTCCACGGCTTCGCGACGGGCGTGTTCATGGACGAGATCGCACACGCGCGGAAGCTCGATCCTCGCGACAACCTGCTCGAGCTGATCGGCCCCGCGCGAAAAGTCTCGCTTGCCGAGCTCGGCGTGCAGAGCCTCCACAACTACGGCGCGTCCCTCGTCGAGCACCCGGTGGATGCCGGTCGCCTGCGCGGCGTGATCGAGCGCGTGACCGACGCCTGCGACTGGAAGGACCGGAAGAAGAACGGTCGCGCCATCGGCATCGCGGCGCACCGCAGCTTCCTCGCGTATGTGGCGGTGGCAGTCTCGCTCGAGCGGGAGAAGAACGGCCGCGTGCGGCCCGCCGAGGTCTGGGTGACGCTCGACGCCGGCAAGGTGGTCAATCTCGATCGCGCGCGCTCGCAGATGGAGGGTGCGGCCGTCTTCGGTCTGAACCTCGCGCTCTACGGCGGGGTGACGTTCAAGAACGGGCGCGCCCAGCAGTCGAACTTCCACGACCTGCGCCTCCTGCGCATCGCCGACGCGCCGCGCGCCATCCACGTCGAGGTCGTCCGGAGCGACCTGCCCCCGAGCGGCATCGGAGAGCCTGGGGTACCGCCCGTCGCGCCGGCGCTCTCCAACGCCTATTTCGCGCTGACCGGAAAGCGCCTGCGCGAGCTGCCCATGAGCGCCCATTTCGGGCTGGGCAGTGGCTTCGGGCCCTGATGTTGGTCAACATGACGAATGTCAATCGAGGGTCCCCGCGACCCCCTGGATCCGTAGCGTTTCCGGCCCCACGTAGTAGACAACTGTCATGCAGATCGCCCCCGCCGACCTCCTCCGCACGCCGCACGCCGGGCACGAGTACGCCCAGGCGCCGCGCAACGTGTACTGGGAAATGACCATCGCCTGCGACCTGGCGTGCCGACACTGCCGGGCCAACGCCATCGCAACGCGGGACCCGATGGAGCTTTCCACCGAGCAGGCCAAGGCCCTGATCCGGGGCATCAAGGAGCTCGGCAGCATGCTGATCATGACGGGCGGCGACCCGATGAAGCGCGCCGACCTGTTCGAGCTGATCGACTACGCGCGCTCGCTGCACGTGCCCGTCGGCATCACGCCGGCCACCACTCCGCTGCTCACGCGCGAGGCCATCCACGCCTTCCACGACCACGGCGTTGCGGCGCTCGGCATCAGCATCGACGGCGGCACCACGAAGACCCACGACGACTTCCGCGGCGTGCACGGCACGCTGGATCGCGCCTTTTCGGCGCTGGAGTGGGCGCGTGAGGTGATGCTGCCGGTGCAGATCAACACTGCCGTCACGCGCCAGACGCTGCCCGAGCTGCCGCACCTGTTCGAGCGGCTGAAGAAGGAAGCGTACCCGCCCGTCAAGCGCTGGAGCCTGTTCCTGCTCGTGCCGACAGGGCGCGGCGCGATTGCCGACATGCCCACGCCCGAGCAGGTCGAGGAGCTGTTCGAGTGGAGCTACAAGACGGCGAAGGAAGCCCCCTTCCACGTCGGCACCGTGGAAGCGCCGCAGTATCGTCGCTTCCTCATCCAGCAGAAGGTCCGCGAGGGCATGACGGTGGAAGCGCTGCTCAAGGACGGCAAGCGCAACGGCTTTGGCGTGCGCGACGGCAACGGCGTCATCTTCGTCTCGTTCAAAGGCGAGGTGTACCCGGCGGGCTTCTTGCCCGATCCGCTGCTCGGCAACGTGAAGGAAGCGTCGCTGCCGGACATCTACCGCAACTCGCCGGCGCTGCAGCGGCTGCGTGACATGGATCAGCTCGGCGGCAAGTGCGGCCAGTGCGAATACCGCTGGGTGTGCGGTGGCTCGCGCGCCCGCGCCTTCGGCATGACCGGCGACGCCATGGCCGCCGATCCGGCGTGCCTGTACGAGCCGGCCGTCGCGTAGCGGCCTTCTGCGGGGCTACTGCGTCGCGCCGCAGAACATCGGCGAGCCGGAGCAGCCCGAGAAGCACTTGTAGCCGGCGCCCAGCGACGCGCAGTCGCCGTCGGTCGTGCAGGTCTTCGAGCAGGCCTTGCTCTTCTGGTCGCAGCCGCCGTCCGCGAACGTGGCGAGCGGAATGCAGGTCAGCCCGTTGCTGCAGTCGGAGTTCTGGCTGCACCGCGTGCTGGCTGCACCCGGCGACGAGGAGCTGCAGGCCGACGACAGCGCCAGCAGCACGAGGAACACCGGAAGCAGGACTCGAGTCACGCGTCGAAGCATGCTCGCCAACATAGTCGAGCGAGCAGGCGACGGGCAATCCGGTGCTGGTGGGCGCTGGGAAGGCTTCTCCCGGGGGTATACGTTGCGCGCATGGAACCCGATCCCGAACCGCTTCTGGTCCGCATCGAACGCTCTCCGCACCGCTGGCGCACCGCCGCGCTGGCCACGTGGCTTCTCGTGTTCGCCGCCGCGGCCTGCGACGCCAGCGGCAACTTCGAGCAGCTCGGCGAGCTCGTTGTGACGAACAAGGCAACGGTCGGCCCAGAGAAGGGCGGGACGAACACTACGCTCACGGCGGCCCGCATCGTGCTCCGCGACTCGTCGGGGCGACAGCTCGTTGTCACGCCGGACGGCGTCAGCGCACTCGACGCTCACGGCAAGCGCGTCGGGGCGCTCGCGCCGGCGACGAGGAAATAGGCCGCACGCGCCGCAGCGGCGCTACGTGCGGCGTCGAGGAGTGGCGGCGACCTGCTCCGTCCGCGTTCGCCATCCCTCGAGCCCCCGCTGAGCGTAGCAAAATGCCACAAATGTGTAGCATTTTGCTATAAAACCGCCCCTATAGCTTGCTCGCGAGCTTGCCCGCGCGGGTGCGCGCGTCGGCGACGATCGACTTCGCCTCGTCGGCGGAGAAGCCGAGCAGACCCACCAGCTTGTCGAGCAGCTTCTGCTCGGCTTTGGTCTGCTTGCCGTCGGCGTGCGTGAGCAGCGCGGCGTTGGCGAGCAGCAGGCGCTTGCCCTCGTCGTCGAGCTCGCCCAGTGGCGCCTCGTCGAGCGGGCGCTTCTTCTTCGCGTATTCGCGGATCTCCGCGTCGTCCTCGTCGCTGGCGTCGAACGCCCAGCAGAGCCCGTCGATGATGCCCTGCTCGGGCTCCTTCACGGTGCCGTCCGCCCACGCGACCGCCACCAACGACTTCACGATGTTCTTCTCACCCGGCGTCATGGCGGGAACCATAGCGCAAAGCGGGGTGAGCGTGCGCCTCGTCAAGCGGCGTCGCCCGGAGCCCCCGGATCGGGCCGATCAGCGCGTTACCGCGATCCACGTGAAGGTCGCGTCGGTGCCGTCCGCCAGGCGCAGTGGGAGGTCGATCTGGACGTGGTACCTGCCCGGTGGGAGCGGTTTCCCTTGCCGGGTGGCCCGCCACACAACCGAGGCGACCGCGCGAGCCGACGGGTCCAGTGCGAAGCGAACCCAAGTGGGCGGTACCTCGGCGCCGACAAGGCCGCCCTCCCGCGCTTCATCGTCGGCCGGCGGCGGCCAGGGCGCTTTCGAGGTGCTCGCCGCGAATCCCCATGTGGGATGAACGCCCGTCGGCGGCCGCGGCCCGCCCAGCCCGCCCAATGCATCCCCGCCAACGGCTTCGAGCGTGATGTCCGCGCGAGCGGTTCCGCGGTTCTCGAACACGATGTGGATCACGGCGACGTGTCCGCTCGACACGCCGTGCGGCGCTTCGACGCTCAGGGTCACGCGGCCCGGCAGCTGGGGCGGCAGCGCGCGGTCGTTCGGCTTGACCTGACACGCCTTGGTGTCGAGTACGGCACCCAGGTCCAGCGGCGCCGCGCTGCTCCCCCGACACCTAGCGGCGATGCGTGTGCTCGCTTCGGCGGAAGCGTCGGCGCGCGCGTCGGTCGGGACGGCCGCTGCTGCGTCCGACCGCGCGCTCGACGGGGGAGACGGAGCCCGTGCGGATGCTTGCGGCGGAGGCCGCTGCGGCGGATTCGCTACCTGAGCGTGGGCGCACGCGGCGCCGGCCAACGCAAGGACAACCCAGAGCCACTGCCGCCGGTGCATGGCCGTCATCAGAGGAGCCACACACCCGCGGGATTGGCCGCGCTCCGCGCCACATCGGCAATCCCGACAGTGGGGAGCCCTGACTCCCCCTTGGCCCGTGCTCTTTCGATCGGGCGCACCCAACCAGGTACCAGAGCAGGCGCGCCCCGCCCGTCGCCGCAGCCCGCTAGTCATCGTCGGGGTCCATCCGAGGCAGACGCACGCCCGCGCGCTTGGCGGCGAGGCGCGCTTCGACCTGGAGCTCGAGCTCGGGCGGCAGCTTCGTGAGCTGCTTGCCGCGCATCCAGCGCATGACCTGGGCGGAGAGGCCGGGTTGCGAGTCGGGCTCGGAGAAGTCCCAGGAGCTGGTGAGCCGGCGCTCGGCGCGCGTGGACTTGCCGCCGCAGGTGAGCGGCCACTGGCGCGGTGTGTAGGTGTACGGCGTGTAGTCGGGCGTGGAGGTGAACATGTCGAGCGGCAGCGCGGCGTTGGCGACCTGGTAGTTCGGGTACGGCTTGCCGAAGAGGTGCGCGAACAGCTTGTGCAGGCTCGCGATGTCGAGGTGCTGGTGCGAGACGTAGCCGCGCTTGATCCACGGCGAGATCATCACCAGCGGCGTGCGGTGGCTGTCGATGTGGTCGCTGCCGTCGAGCGGATCGTCCTCCGTCACGATGATCAGCGACTCCTTCCACAGCGGGCTGTGCGAGACGGCGTCGACGATCATGCCCGTCGCTTCGTCGTTGACCGCGCAGTTCGTCTCCGGCGTAGGCGAGTCCGGCGACAGTCCGAAGGTGTGATCGTTCGTGATCGTCATGTACGACAGCTGCCCGACATCGCACAGCACCCGCACGCGGCCGGCCACGTGGCAGGCCTTTTCCACGTCGTTGTAGCCGATGTTCTGGAACGGTCCGCCGGGGTACTTCAGGTCGACCGGATTGCGCGCCGGCAGCTTTTCCGGGCGCCCGACGATCTCGCCCATGATGTCGTAGTCGACGCCTTCGTTGCCGAGCCAGTCGAAGAGCGAGCCTTCCTCGGGGCGCCCCACGTCGATGACGCCGCCGCCGGGGACGGAGCGCGCATCGCCGTTCGACACGGCCCAGGTGCGCTCGTTGAAATCGTTGCTGCGACCGTAGGTGGCCCACACGTGCCCCTGCGTCGATTGCACCGCGGAGGTGTAGTAGTTGTCGCTGACCGTGAACGCGCGGGCGAGCGCGCGCATGTTGTGCCAGATGCTCTCCATGTCGGAGGAGCTCTTCTTGAGCGTGAGCTTCGGGTCGCCTTCCACACCGTTCATGTCGCCGAAGATGGCATCGAAGTCCTTGTTCTCGCGCAGGATGAAGAACACGTGCTTGATGACCGGCGAAGGGCCGTCGTTGATGTTTGTCGGCACGGGAAAATCGTTCGCACCCGCAGGGCACGACACGGCCGGCGTCCCCGGGAGTGCGGCCACGTCGTTGTTCTTCGTGACGACCTTCTCGCCCGCCGAGAGCGCCGCGCTGTCCGGCGCGGGAATATGCTGGATGCCGCCGCGGACGAGATCGCTGATGGCGCCGTGTCCGGGCGGGTAGGGCACGTTGCCCGGCCCCGTGCCGCGCGCCCGCATGCCGGCGACGGCGAGCGAGCCGTCGGTCATCACTGCGATGCCCGACGGCCACCACTGGGTAGGCAGCCTGCCGGCCGGCGTGATCGCGGGCGGCGACTTCGAAAGGTCCACGTCGTAGGCCGCGACGGCGTTCATGCCGCTCAGGGTGACGTACAGGCGCTTTGCGGCCGCGTCGTAGGCCAGCGCGGAGGGCTCGAGCCCCTTGAGCGTCTCGCCGCTGTCGACGGGCAGGGTCGTCGTTGTGCCGGCGACGCGATCGATCAGCGTGAGCGAGTCGCCCAGGTCGTTGCCCACGGCCATCCAGCGGCTGTCGAAAAAGGCGATGCCCTCTGGATCCTTGCCGGTGTCGAAGGAGCGCGCGACCGAGGGCTTTGCCGGATCGGTCAGGTCGAGTTCGAGCACCTTCTTGTTGGCCCACATGGAGACATAGGCGTGATCGCTGTCGGCCGGGTCGAACCAGACGCCGAAGGTTTCCGGGTGGCCGAGGGCGACCGAGCCGAGCTGCTGCCCGAAGCTCGCCGAGCCCGCCTTCACGTCGAAGACGAGTGCGCGGCTCTGCACGACCGGCGTGACCACGAGCCGCGAGCCGTCGGGCGAGGCGGCGACGCCCGAGACGTACCAGGCGATGTCGTTGCCCTTGGAGTCCTTGGCTGTCGGCAGCTGCAGCGACCGCGTGTCGTCGCGCGTCAAGGTGCCGGCGTTGGTGTCGATGGTGAAGGCCTGCACCACGCCGTTGTCGGTGGCGACGTACGCGAGATCGGGCGGCACGAACGCCATGCCGCTGTTGAGGATGTCGGGGCGCGAGAAGCCGATGTAGTCGGTGACTGGGTTGCCGCTGCCGACCTTCGTCGTGTCGATGAGGCGGACGGCGTGGTTGCCGATGCCGGTGTCGACGGTCAGCACGTAGCTGGTCGACGGGACCTGGAGCAGGCCGGTCGTGATACCGCCGACAAGATCCTTCTCGTCGAACACCCAGTCCTGGCCTGCGGGGCGCACGCGGCGTCCGTCGGGGAGGATGGTCGTTTTCGCGTCGGCGGGGTCCGTCCCGGTGAATTTCTTCGAGTCGCCCGTAGCGTCGGTGACGGTGCACTGGCCCTTCACTGCCTTGGGATACTTCCCGTTCCACGCCTCGCAGGTGTCGGCGTGGGGGACGCCGGTCCGCCAGTCGCGCAGGTTCTGGCAGTCGTAGGGCTCGGTGTTCTCGCTGCAGCTCCCGGGCGGACAGTCGTAGGCGCAGGATTTCTCCACCTTCGAGAAGGTGTACGGGTCGACGTCGGGGCCATGTGCGGCCGGGCTCTGCTCGCCAGATCCACACGCGGACAAGCCGAAAAGTACAACCAGCGCGGCGGGGCCAAAGCGATAGAGCATCACCCGGGATTGTATCGTCGCACGACCGTAGAATCGAGGACGCCCCGTGACGTCCTCTGGAGACGCCGCTACGCCGGCTCCAGGCCACCCGGGATCTTCATCGGCCAGTTGGAGGCGATGGTGCCGCCGTCGATCTCGAGCACCTTGCCGGTGACCCACGAGGCGGCAGGCGAGGCGAGGTAGAGCACGGCCAGGGCGATGTCCTCCGGCGCGCCCAGGCGCTGCATCGGCGTCATCTGCTCCATCTGGCGCTTGAGATCGTCCATGGCGACGACCAGCTCGAGGGCGTCGGTCAGCGTCGCGCCGGCCGCGACGGCGTTGACGCGCACCTTCGGCGCCCACTCACAGGCGAGCAGCCGCGTCATGTGGTTCAGCGCGGCCTTGGCGGCGCCGTACGCCACGAAGCCGGAGTCGACCAGATGCGACATCGCCGACGAGACGTTGACGATGTTGCCGTGCTTCGACGCGGCCAGGTGCGGCGCCGCGACGCGCGCCAGGTGCAGCGGAGCGGTCACGTTGAAGTGATACGACGCTTCCAGCTCCTGATCAGTGAGGCCCAGGGCGATGGTCGGCGGGTAGCCGCCGGCGTTGTTGACCACGATGTCCAGGCGGCCGAGCTCGTCGAGCGTGCGCGAAACCAGCCGATCGAGCTGCTCGCCGTCGGTCACGTCCGTCGGGACGGCGAGCGCGCGGCGGCCCAGGGCGTGGACCGCGGCGGCGACCTCCTCGATCACCTCGGCGCGCCGCGCGGCCACGACCACGTCGGCTCCGGCTTCGGCGAAAGCAAGGCACACGGCGCGGCCGATGCCGCGTCCGCCGCCCGTTACGATGGCGACCTGGTCGGTGAGCTGGAAGCGTTCGAGGATCATGGGGCGTCTCCTGGCGGCCACGGCAGCAGGCGCGATACGCGCCGTCTGTGTGCGGCGAACCCCGGCCGCGACGCGGCCAGGTGTTTTTCCATCATCGGGATACTGATCATGTTGAAGAGCAGCGTCATGGCGATAGGGCCTGCCACGCACCAGAGCGCGTGCCGGTCGGCGCCCAGCGAAAGCAGGCAGAGGCCCCACCAGAACATCAGCTCGCCGAAGTAGTTCGGATGGCGCGACCAGGACCAGACGCCGCGTTCGCAGATCGCACCTGGCTCACGCGGCGAGGTCACGAACGCGCGCAGCTGCCGGTCGGCAACCGCCTCGATCAACGTCGCCCCCCCGGCGACGAACGCGCCGGCCAGGTCGAAAGCGCCGAGCGGAGCCGGCCGGGTGACCGCCACGACAATCGACCAGCTGCCGAGCCACACCAGGAGCGCGGGGAACAGGTGGATGCCGAGCAGGCTCACCAGCCAGTACGCCGCGCCGCTCTTTTCGCGCAGGTCCACGTAGCGGAAGTCCTCGTGCGCCGCACCGCGCCATTGCCGGATCCAGTTCCAGGTCAGTCGCAGGCCCCACGCCGAGACGAGCGCGATCACCAGCCAGGCGCGCGCGCCCGGACGCGGCGCCTGGGCGAGCAGCCACGCCGCGCTGGCGACGGGTGCCACGCTCCAGTACGGGTCGAAGGCGCTGGAATTGTCCAGCGCGACGCTGCACGAAAACACGACGACCGTGGCTGCCAGGCTTGCCGCGCCGAGCTGCCGGAACAGGCCCGTGTCGCTTGGCAGCCCACGGAGCACAAGCGCCGCGGTTCCAAGCGACAGCGCGTAGACCGCTGCCACGACGGCGAGCGCGGCAGGGCGCGGGATCGAGGCCATCCGGGGCACGCGCCCGACCCTAACGCACTCTTGCCGCCCGGAAGGGACCGAAGTACGCAAGCTGGATGGAAGGACTGCCGAAGACGGTTGCCGAGGTGATGACGCGCAAGGTCGTGACCATCGGCGAGAACGACACGCTCGAGAAGCTGGAAGAAGGCATGACCCGCTTCCACTTCCGCCACCTGCCGGTTGTCGAGGGCGGCAAGCTCGTGGGGCTCGTGACCCACCGCGATCTGCTGCACGCCTCTTCGAGCTTCCTTTCGGAAGCGGCCGACGCGCGCAACGCGATCATCCGCAAGCAGCCTGCCAAGAAGATCATGCACACCGACGTGGTTACGGTCGGCGCCGAGGACTCGCTGCTCGAGGCCGCCACGCTGATGTGGGACGCCAAGCTCGGCTGTCTGCCCGTGGTGGACGACGACCAGAAGGTGATCGGCATCCTCACCGAGGCCGACTTCCTCAAGCTGACCATCCACCTGCTGGGTGGCGGTGGTCGCCCCCCGCCCCCGAGCAGCGTCAGCCACGGCTGAGCCACTGCGCACTTTGTGCGCCATCGCGATGTCAACGCGGGGTTACCCCCGCCGCGCGAGCCGCGCGGAGTGCGGCCCGGCACAGCTCATGCAGGTTGGGGCGGTGTGATGAATGCACGCCTGAGCGCTGTTGCCTTTGCCGTCGCTGTCTTCGCTGTCGCTGGAGTCGCCGCCGCCCAGGAACAGGCCCCCGGGCTCACGCTGGCCACCGGCGCCGACGCCGGAACGGCGGCCAACGAAACGCCGCCTCCGCCGGTGCACGTCGTGGTCGGTTGCGAGGCGCCGTGCCCCGCGCTGCCTCGTCACCAGGACGAGTTCCGCACCTTCGGGCTGCGCGTGAGCGAGACCCACGTGAAGATCGCCAACGACTCCACGACCTCGCTCGGCGTGCTTCTGGCGTTCGACCATCACCAGTACACGACGACCGGGTTCTTCACGACGCGCTCGCTCGACTTCGGCTTCATCGGTGGCGGCTCGGGCGGCTTCGAGGGCGGGCTCGGCGGCGACTTCGCGTTTGGCGTGCGCGTGCCGCTCGGCGAGGCGCATGGTCCGTTCGCCCGGCTTGGCTTCAAGGGCTACCTCTACGGCAACGACGACCTGTACAGCTCGATCCTGGAGCTGCCCACCGGTCAGCTCGGCTACCAGATCCTTGTCGGTCATCGGCTCTTGTTGGAGCTGGCGGCGGACGCTGCGCCGGTGCTGGTGGGCCGCTACAACGTCGGAGACGCCCGACCTCGCAAGCTGGGAAAGTCGTTCGACTACGGCGGCCATCTCGGTTTCCGCGCCGGTGGCGTGCATCTGGAGCTGGCCTTCTCGCGCATCGATCGCGGGCGCGACTCCGCGCTGGATCCGCTCGACGTGTTCCGTGGCGAGCTCTGCGCCGCGGCGTGGCCGATCGCTCTGTGTGCCGACGGCCGGGCCTACCACGGGCCCGTGTTCGTTCCCCGCGCCGGCGGAGACGCGATCGGCACCACGCAGAGCTACTACCTCGGCGCCCACTTCGGCGTACTCACCGAGAGCCGCGACAACCGCTGGCGTCGCGACGAGCGGCGGCGCCAGCGTGCAAGGTAGCTAGCTTGACACCTTCGCCGCTAGATTCGCGAGAAAGCCCTCCACCAGATCTGCGAACACCGAGCGCACGAAGGGCGGCACGGCGAGGCGGAAGGCGAGGGGAACGCGGATCCCGCCGATGGTGCCCGCGATCGAGAGCGTGATATCGATGCGATCGCCGTGGTCGACGGTGAGCCAGCGCCCGCGGATGAGCGAGTTGCCCTCGCCGGTGATGGGCGTCCATTCCACCACGCCGCGGTCGATGTCCACGCTGAACGCCGTCGAATAGCGGACGACGTGCGAGATGCCCACCGGCTTGAAGCCGATCGGTTCGAGCTGCCACAGGTACTGGCGCTCGCCGATCGGCGTCAGCTTCTCCAGCTTCGGGAAAAGCCACAGCGTGCCTTCCAGGTCGAGCATCCGCTCCCTGGCGCGGGCGAAAGGCACGGCGACGGTCTCGCTCCGCTCGATGTCCACATCCACGTCCACCTTGCAGAGCGTAGCGCCTCATGGCGGATGCTGTCTGCGCCACCGGGGCCCGTCATCCATCGCGCCGAGCGGCCTTGACCCGCCCGGAGGCGGAGCACAGAATCCGGTCAACCCAGCCGACAGCGCGGCTCGTGGAGGACATGCATGGCGAAGCTACCGAGCGTCAGGGAATACATGGACACGCGTCCGCTCAACCTGCGGACCGACACGCCAATCCTCGATGCCGTGGATTTCCTGCTGGAGAACCACATCACCGGCGCGCCGGTCGTGGACGAAGAGGACCAGCTCGTCGGCCTGCTCTCGGAAAAGGACTGCCTGAGGCTGATCGCGCGCGGCGTGGATGCCGACACGCCGAAGGGCTCCGTCGGCGATTTCATGACGACCGAGCTTTCCACCATCGAGCCCGACATGAACATCTACTTCGCGGCCGGTGTGTTCCTCAGCCACACGATGCGCAGGCTGCCCGTCGTCGACAAGGGCAAGCTCATCGGCGTCATCACGCGCTTCGACATCCTGCGCGCGATCCATACCGGCCTGCCCAGATAGGCTCGAACGCACCGAGCCCTGGGACGGTGGGTCGCCACCAGCTGCAGCTCCCGGTGCGGCTAGCGCAGTTCCGCCGAGCTCTTGCCGAGCAGGCGCCGCGCGATGATGAGCAGCTGGATCTGCTGGGTGCCCTCGAAGATGTCGATGATCTTCGAGTCGCGCGCCCACTTCTCGAGTAGCTCGGTTTCCGTCGCGCCGACCGAGGCGCAGAGCTGGAGGCAGCGCAGCGTGATGTGATTCGCACTGCGCGCCGCCTTGGCCTTGGCCATGGACGCTTCCTTGGAGTTCGGAATGCCGTTGTCGGCCATCCACGCCGCCTTGAGTGTTAGCAGGCGCGCGGCTTCGAGATCCGCTTCCATGCGGTAGAGCTCGGCTTCAGCCGCGGACGAGGCGAGCAGGGTCCGCGTGTAGTCCGCTTTCACGTTCGCCTTGCGGAGCAGCTCGCGGGTGAGTTCGATCGCGGCACGGCCGACGCCGAGCGCCATGCCCGCGACCATGGGTCGCGTGTTGTCGAAGGTCTGCATCACGCCGCCAAAGCCGCCCTTCGTGTTGATCTCCGGGCTGCCGAGCAGGTTTTCCTTCGGCACGCGGCAGTCGGAAAATGCGATGGTCGCCGTGTCCGAGGCGCGGATGCCGAGCTTGTGATCGAGGCGGAGCAGCTCCATGCCAGGCGTGCCCTTTTCCACCACGAAGCTCTTCATCGCCGCGCGGCCGAGCGCTGGGTCGAGTGTGGCCCACACGACGACCAGATCCGCGCGGCTTCCGGCGGTGATGAAGATCTTCTCGCCGTTCAGCACGTAGTGATCGCCGTCGAGCCGCGCCGTGGTGCGGATGGCGCCCGAGTCGGAGCCGGCGTCCGGTTCGGTGATGGCCATCGCCGCCCAATGCCCTTTGAAGCGCTCGAGCTGCTCCTCGTTGGCCACAGCCGCGATGGCCGCGTTGCCGAGCCCCTGGCGCGGGATGCTGAGCGCCAGGCCGACATCACCCCAGCACATCTCGGTCAGACCGATCACGGTGGCCATGTTGCCGCCGTTGCGGACACCGCCGTCTTCCTTCTTCTTTTCGCGCTTCGTCTGGCCGGCGCCCGCGCCGGCCATGCCGCCGCCGTCGCCCATGCCCTCGAGCAGTGCGGCGAGCATGTCGAGCTCGACCGGGTACTCGTGCTCGGCGCGATCGTATTTGCGCGAGATGGGCCGGAACATCTGCTCGGCCACCATGTGGGCCTGTTCTTCAAGCGGAGCGAGCTTCTTGGGGATTTCGAGATACATGATCGTTCCTCGGGTCTAGACGAGCACGCCGCCTTCGAGCACGGACAGCGTCATCAGGTCTCGGTACCAGCGCTCGACGGGGTGTTCCTTGATGTAGCCGTGCCCGCCGAGCAGCTGCACGCCGTTGGTGGCGATCTCCATGCCCTTTTCCTGCGTGAGCACCCGGGCGAGGTACGCTTCGCGATGGAAGTCGAGCCCGTGCTCGGCCTGCGCCGCCGCGCGCCAGGTCACGAGCCGCATCGACTCGATCTCGATCGCCAGGTTCGAGACCATGAACGCGACGGCCTGGCGGTGGCTGATCGGCTCGCCGAACGCCTTGCGGTCGTTGACGTAGGGGATGACGTAGTCGAGCACCGCCTGCGCCGTGCCGACGGCCAGCGCCGCGGTCGCGATGCGCGAGCGATCGACCAGCTCCGCGTAGTCGACGGCGTCGGGTGCACCGCCCAGAATCGCGCTGGCCGGCAGCCGAACGCCGTCGAAACGTACGCGGCCGAGCCCCGCCGCGCGCGCGCCCAGTGCCGGATCGGCCTCGACGCTCACGCCCTCGGCGTTCCGCTCCACCAGGACCGCGCAGGGGCGGCCGCCGACCAGCTCCGCCGCGACGAGGAACAGCTCGGCGCTCGTGGCGAGCGGTACCAGCGACTTCTCGCCGTACAGCCGGAGCTCGCCCGCGCGCAGCGTGACCCGCGTCGAGAGCGCGTTCGGGTCGAACAGCGGGCGTGGCTCGGACAGCAGAAGAGCTGCCGGTGGCGGGGTTTCCCCGGCGAAGGCCGGGAGGTATTTCGCCTGCTGCTCCGCGGAGCCCCAGCGCGAGAGCGCATGCGCCACGCCGATGGGCGCGAGCGCCGCGAGGGCCAGGCCCAGGTCGCCGTGCGCGAGATCCTCGGCTACCAGGGTGCCCATCACCGTGGACGTTTCGGTCGCGGCGCCGCCCAGAGCCTCGGGCACCGACATCGGTCCCAGAGCGAGATCGGCGAGCTGCGACTCGAAGCCCTCCGGGGGCGCGCCGTCCGTGTCCGCCTTGGCGGCCGCCGGCTCGAGCACCTCGCGGGCGAAGCGTTGCGCCACGTCGCGGATCATCTGCTGCTCGTCGGTCGGATTCAGAATCGAAGAGCTTGCGCGGCGCGGGCTGCGCAAGCCGTTCCGGCGCGCTCGGCTTGCCGTTCGCCTTGAACGCGTGCGCCAGCTTGGCGCCCGCCTGGAAGCCCTCGCGCACCGCACCGCGCGTCAGCTTCTGCGCCGGCTCGTACAGTCCCAGCCGGTGCACCAGCGGCGACGACGAGAAGCGCCCCAGCATCGCCAGCGACGCGTTCATCGCCTGCCGCCCGAAGCGCGCGCCGGGGCTCTCCTTGCCATTGGTCTTCTTCACGCCGGGGCGCTGTAGAGTCCTTGTGTCCATCGTATTCTCCGTCATGATCCGACGCGCTCCATGACTGCCGCCGCCCCCAGGCCGCCGGCGGCGCAGATGCCGAGCAGCGCGGTGTTCTTGCCGCTTGTGTGAAGCTCGGTCGCCATCGTGGTCACCATGCGGGCGCCGGTGGCGCCGAAGGGATGACCGAGGGCGAGCGAGCCGCCGTGAACGTTGAGCCGCTCCATGTCGACTTTGCCGACCGCCTTTTCGCGGCCGAGCCGCGCGCGTGCGAAAGCGTCGCTCCCCAGCATCTTCACGATGCTCAGCACCTGCGCCGCGAACGCCTCGTGCATGTCCACCAGGTCCACCTGGCCGAGCTCGAGCTCCGCGCGCTCGAGCGCCTTCGGCATCGCGAGCGCGGGCCCCATCAACAGCTGATCCGCCGGGTCCACGCCCGTGTAGGCCCATGACCGGAACGCAGCGAGCGGCTCCAGCCCGAGCGCCTTGGCCTTCTTCTCGCTCATCAAGAGCACCGCTGCGGCGCCGTCGGTGAGCGCGCTGGAGTTGCCCGCAGTGAGCGTGCCGTCCTTGGCGAACACCGGCCTGAGCCTTTCGAGCTTGTCCACCGACGTGTCGGCGCGCACCAGGCCGTCGGCGTGCACCCAGCGCCCGTGCGGCGTCTGCACCGGCACCACCTCGTCGTCGAAGCGCCCGGATGCGATGGCCGCGGCGGCGCGGTGGTGCGACTGCACCGCGAACTCGTCCTGCGCGTCGCGCGGGATCTCGTTGCGGCGGGCCATGCGCTCGGCGGCTTCGCCCATCACCTCGCCGGTGCTGCGCTCGGCGATCTTCGGCTGTCTGGGCAGAAGATCCGTGAACGGCGCCAGCTTCTGGATCATCCCGAGGTAGTCCGCCGGTGTGCCCTTGCCGAACGCGATGGGCGCTGCGGCGTGGATCAGCTTCTGCGGCAGCTTGACCTCCGCGTTGCTGGTCGAGTCGCTGCCGCCGGCGATCACCACGTCGGCTTCGCCGCGCTCGATCGCCGCCGCAGCCAGCGTCACGGCCTGCAGCCCGGACGCGCAGGCGCGCGTCACCGTGAAGGCTTCGCAGCCCGGATCGAGCCCCAGGTCGAGCACGATCTCGCGGCCTACGTTGGGCGCCGTGCCCGGCAGGATCACGCCGCCCCAGACCAGGCTCTCGACCTCGCGGTACGGCAGGTCCAGCCGGTCGAGCAGCCCGCGCACGGCGGCTACGCCGAGCGCGATGGTGTCCATCTCGATGAATTCGCCGAACGCCTTGACGAACGGCGTCCGCGCGCCGCCGACGATCACTGCTCTGGTCTTCTTCGTGGCCATGTCGTTCTCCGTTACTTTCCTAGGCTCCGATGAACGCGCCGCCGCACACGCGCAGGATCTGTCCGGTGAGGCCCTGGGCGCCGGAACTGGCGAGGAAGGTGATGGCCTGCGCCACGTCTTCGGGCTGACCGCCCTGGCCGAGCGCGCTCAGGCGCCGGCCGACTTCGCGGATCGCCACCGGGATGGCCGCTGTCAGCCGCGTCTCGATGAAACCTGGTGCGATGGCGTTGACCGTGATGCCGCGCGGAGCCAGCTTCGGCGACAGGCCGCGCACGTAGCCCGCCACGCCGCCCTTGGACGCGGCGTAGTTGGTCTGGCCCATGTTGCCGGCGAGCCCCGCGATCGACGACAGGCACACCACGCGCCCGCCGTCTTTCAGAGCCTTCTTCTCGATCGCAGCCGTGAGCCGCACGACGGCCTCGAGGTTCACGGCCATGATCTGGTCCCACTGCTCTTCCTTCATGCGGGCCAGCGTCTTGTCGCGCGTGATGCCGGCGTTGTGCACGACGACATCGGCGCTGCCCAGATCGCGGAGCGCCGAGAGTAGCTTTTCGCCCGCGTCGGCTGCCGTCACGTCGAGCGCGAGCGGCGTGCCTCCGATCTCGCGCGCCAGCTGCGCTGTGGGGCCGTCGTCCGCGGGGCGATCGAGGCACACCACGTGCGCACCTTCCAGCGCGAGCCGCCGCGCGGTGGCTTTGCCGATGCCACGCGCCGCTCCGGTAACCAGCGCCACCTTGCGATCGAGCGCTCGCACCGGCGCGGCGCCATTTGCGCCCATATCCTTCGCGCGCAACGTCACCGATAGTGGCTGTCCGCTGACGTAGGCCGAGCGTGCCGACATCAGGAACGTCAGCACCGGTCCGAGCCGTGACTCGGCGCCCGGCTCCACCAGGACGAGGTTCGCCGTCGCGCCCTTGCGGCCCACTTCCTTGGCCACGCTGCGGATGAAGCCGTCGAGCGCGCCCGCGACGAGCGACGACTCCGCGCTGTCACCCGCCGTGCGCCCGAGCACGATGACGCGCCCCGAGCGATCCACGCGCTGGATGGCGGGGTGGAAGAAGTCGTACAGCGCGCGCAGCCCTTCCGCGTCCTTGATGCCCGAGGCATCGAACACGAGCGCGCGCACGCGCTCGCCGTCCTGGAGCTCCGTCATGGGCCGCGGCGGATGTCCGTAGGCCTCGCCGGCCTCGCCGAAAGCCGCGGCGTCCGTGGCGCCGTCCAGATACGGGTCGGCGCCAGCCCCCGCCACGCTGCGGGAAATCGGAGCGAGCAGCGCCGCCCCGGGCGCCGCGCCGATGGCGACCTTCTGCTCCATCAGCGGGTGCGCCGACCACGGGCCCTTCTCGCGATCGAGCGGAGTCGGCAGCGGCAGCGGCAGCCCCAGCGTCTTGATCAGCGAGCGGGCCTGCGGGTTCTTCGAGATGTCGATCAGCCAGTCAGCCATGGTTCGAACCCTCCTTCTTGGTGGCGCGCGTCTCGAAGTGCCCTTCGAGGTACGCGCCGCCGCCCGGCGCATCGCCCACGTAGAGTCCCTGGTCGCGGGTGACGTACACGCCGATCGAAGCCGGCAGGACGAGCGGCCGCGTGAAGCGCGCCTCGACCACGGCGAGCGCATCCACGTCGCCGCACAGCACGTCGCGATCCACCGCCTCGATGGCGCGGGCCAGCGTGGAAAAGCCGTGCAGAATCACCGAGCGGAAGCCCGCGGCGCGCGCGTACGGCGGGACCCAGTGCAGTGGGTTGATGTCGCCGGTGAGCTTGGCGAAGTCCCAGCCGGCGTTCCTGCCAATGCGCATGAACGCGATTTCGCGCGCGTCCACCGGCACGCTGGGACGCCGCTTCGGGGCTTTGTCCGGCTTTTCTTTTTGTCTGCCCGTCGCGGAACCGTTCTTGTTGCCTGGGCGGACCAGGGGCACGTGCGCGCGGAGCTCGGCGAAGATGGCCTCGGGCGCGCTCTTCGTTCCGGTGACGATGGTCGTGGTGAGGATCGCGCGCCGGCCATCGTCGTCGACGGACTCGAGCCGCGCCGCGACCTCGAGCGGCTCGCCCGCCGGCAGCGGCGCGCGCTGCTCGATGCGGCAGCCGGCGTTGACCACGCGCGCCATCGGGTAGCTGGTGTCGGCGATGGCGCGGGCCGCGAGCGGAAAGCCCCACTGCGGGAACAGGTGTGCGGGGACGCGCCCGCGGTACCAGGCCGGGTCGCCTCCGACGTGCCGCACGTAGTCGCGGATCAATGCCGCCGACCGTGGCGGCAGGGTCTGGCGGATCCATTCGCCCGGCAGCGACGGCGTGGGGCCGCCGCCTTTGCTGGACATGGACGAGATGGCCACGCCGCCCAGCGCGCGGATGACCGGAACCTGGTCGAGAAGACGCAACATGGAGACGGACACGTTCACCTCGTTTCCGGGACGCTTTGCGCGTCTCTGGGCCCGCCGTCGCGGAAGAGCGCCGCGCGGGCGATGCGCAACAGCTCATGCTCGTAGCGGTAGCCCGCGTCGCTGGCGGGCTGGATAGCTGCGGTGCTCACGCCTGCGCTCGAGACGGCGCCGAGCACGAGCTGCAGCATGTGCAACACGTACACCTCGGGATCAACGTCCGGCCAGTGCCGGCCGTGCTCGCGCCCGGACTCGATGTAGCCGGCGACGGCGAGCAGCCAAGGGCGCACCGCTTCGCGCATCAGCTGCTTTGCTTCTTCCGGGCGATCGAGCATCTCGCGCACGATCAGTCGTGCGCGATCCGGATCGTCGGTGAAGAAGCGGTACAGCTCGCCGAGCACCGCGTCGAAGCGATCCTCGCTGGCACTTGCCGCGAGCAGCAGTCCCGGCAGCACGTCGCGCCAGTGATCGAGAATCGAGTCGAGCACCGCCTGGCGAAGTGCGGACTTGGACGCGAAGTAGTGCAGGACGGCCTGCTTGGTCACGCCCACCTCGTCCGCGATGAGTTGCAACGACGTGTCGGCGAAGCCGCGCCGCGCGAACAGCCGCGTGGCCGCCGAGAGCACCTCGGTCCTGACTTCGCCGGGCTGTGAGGGAGCGCTTACCATCCGGACGGCGAACGCTTACCAAGTGGTAGGCCGGCCTGCAAGCCAAAAAACGACGCAGCGCGGCAAGTTCTGTATATTGTTAGGTTCAAAGAGGTCGCAGCGCAGCTACGGCGTCCTGGCCAGCGGGATGCCGGCGAGGTTGTTGCCGCCGATGGCGACGGGCGCGCTCCAACTGCCGGCGCTGCGCGTCGCGTACAGCACGGCGCTGTCCGACTGGCGCGCATAGGCGAGCAGGAGCTCCGGACCGGACGTCGTGCGCACGACGGCCGGGACGGTGACGTAGCTCGTGTCGCTGCCGAGCGAAGCGGAGTGCGACCAGCCACCAGGGGCGGCGCGGTCCTCTGTCGCCAGCTGGTTGGAACTGTCGCTATCGCGTTCACCCGGAAGGTGTGGGGCCCGAACGTGGAGCCGTAGCTCTCTGGCGCGCGGAGCCTGACCCGGCGCGCAATCGTCCGGTGCAGGTTGTCCCCTGCTGGGCTAGCCTCGCTCCGGGCGCAGCGCCATGCGGCGCAGCTGGAGGGAGCCGATGGCGACGCACAGGAAGAAGAGCGAGACGACCAAGTCTACGTCGAGGTTGTCGCCCTCGCCCCCCGAGCCAGCGGCGGGGCCCGAAGCCGAAGCGGAATCCGGCGCCGGGTCCGCGGCGGAGGCCGACCCGAAACCCGAGCACGCGGAGGCAGCGTTCTACGTCGTCGGTCTGGGCGCTTCGGCGGGCGGGCTCGACGCGCTGGATGCGTTCTTCCAGGCCATGCCGGACGTGACGGGTATCGCGTTCGTAGTGCTGACGCATCAGCACCCCGGTCACGTCAGCCTTCTGCCCGACCTGATCGCCAAGCACACCGCGATGCCCGTGGAGCCGATCACCGAAGGGGTGATGCTCGAGCCGGACCGCGTGCTCGTCGCGCCGCCCGGGTACAACGTGCAGGTTCGTCGCGGCCGCCTCCACCTGACGAAGCTCGAGCATGACTACCTGCCGATCGATCGCTTCTTCCGCTCGCTGGCCGGGGATCTAGACGGTCGCGCGGTGTGCGTGGTGCTCAGCGGGACGGGCACCGACGGCACACTCGGGCTGCGCGAGGTCAAGGCCCAGGGTGGCATGGCCATGGTGCAGGACGTGGAGTCCGCACGCTACGCCGGCATGCCGGAGAGCGCCGCCGACACGGGCCTCGCCGACTTCGTGCTGGCGCCCGACAAGATGGTGGAGTCGCTGCTCGCGTACGTGCGGGCGAGCGAGCCGTCGCTCGGCGTGGAGCCGGTCGCGGAGGTCGCCGGACCGCAGCAGCGCATCTTCGCGCTGCTGCGCGCTCGTACAGGCCAGGACTTCAGCGGCTACAAGCCGAACACCATGAGCCGGCGCATCGAGCGGCGCATGCGCGTACACCAGTTCGAACGGCCGGGTGACTACCTGCATCTGCTGGAGTCCAACCCGCACGAGCTCGATCTGCTGTCGAAGGAGCTCCTGATCAGCGTCACCAGCTTCTTCCGCGATCCGGAAGCATTCGTCGCCCTTGCGCTGCGGATAGAGCGGCAGGTCGGGGGCCTGCCCGACAACTACACCTTCCGCGTCTGGGTGCCGGGCTGCGCGACGGGTGAAGAGGCGTATTCGATCGCGATCCTGCTGCAGGAAATCTCCGAACGGCTCGAGCGCCCCTTCCAGGTCCAGATCTTCGCGACCGATCTGGACGAGCGCGCAATCACCAGGGCGCGCGCTGGCCTGTATCCCGAGGGCATTGCTGCGGACGTGGGCCCCGACAGGCTCGCGCGCTTCTTCGTGCGCGCCGGCGCCAGCTATCGCGCGAGCAAGAGCATTCGCGAGATGATCGTCTTCGCCGCGCAGAACGTGCTGAAGGATCCACCCTTCACGCGGCTCGACCTGATTTCGTGCCGCAACCTGCTCATCTACCTCAACCCGGACCTCCAGCAGCGGCTCCTGCCGGTGCTGCACTACGCTCTCAAGCCGGGCGGGATCCTGATGCTCGGGACGTCCGAGACGGTTGGCGAAAGCGAAGATCTATTCGAGCCGCTCGACCGCAAGTGGCGCCTCTTCGCGCGACTAGCAGGGGCTCCCGTCGCGGTGCCGGCAGCCGCCTTCAAGGCGGGAGACGCGGGTGCGTCGCGGGTCATGCGGCGCGCTGTGGCGGCCTCGTCCTCTCCGGGGGCTGCGATCGAGAAAGCGCTGCTCGAGCGCTTCGCGCCGCCGACCGCGATCGTGAACGAACGGGGCGACATCGCATATCTGCACGGGCGTACCGGCAGCTTCCTCGAGCCGAGCTCCGGCGAGCCGAAGAACAACCTGTACGCCATGGCCCGGGAGGGCCTGGAGCTCGAGCTGCCCGCGCTCGTCCGGGTAGCGTCCGACCAGGGACGCGAGGTGGCGCGTCGCGGGCTCTCCGTGCGCACCAACGGCGACGTTGCCGAGGTAAACCTGCTGGCCAGTCCCATCCTCGAGCCGGAGAGTATCCGTGGGCTGATCCGCGTGAGTTTCGAGACAACCCAGAAACCCGCCCCCGGGAAGAAGTCGCGCCGGCGGAGCGGCGGGCGGACCAAGGAACTCGAGCTCGAGTTGCAGCACACGCGCGAGACGCTGCAGAGCACCATCGAGGAGCAGCAGAGCACGAACGAAGAGCTGCAGAGCGCCAACGAGGAGCTGCAGAGCACGAACGAGGAGCTGCAGAGCGCCAACGAGGAGCTGGAGACCTCGCGGGAAGAGCTGCAGTCGCTGAACGAGGAGCTGCAGACCGTCAACTCCGAGCTGCTGCTCAAGAACGACGCGCTCGCTCACTCCAATGACGACATGCAGAACCTCCTGCAGAGCACCGATATTGCGACGCTGTTCCTCGACACGGACCTGAAGATCAAGCGGTTCACGTCCCAGGCGCGCGAGGTGATCAATCTGATCCCGGGTGACATGGGTCGGCCGCTCGCTGACCTGTCGACCAACATCCGCTACGACCGGCTCGCCGAGGACGCCGCGCGAGTGCTCGACACGCTGGTGCCGCAGGAGACCGAGGTCCAGACCACCGACGGCGCGTGGCGGCTCATCCGGATGCTGCCCTACCGCACTTCACAGAACGTGATCGACGGCGTAGTGATCACGGTGATCGACATCGATCGCATCAAGCGCGCCGAAGCGCTGGCAGCCTCGCGCGCCTTTGCCGAGAGCATCGTGCACACGGTCCGCGAGCCGCTGGTGGTGCTCGATCCGAACCTCGCGGTCGTCACGGCGAACCACGCGTTCTTCGATAGTTTCGGGTTCGACGCCGGGCGCGTGACCGGGCGGCGGCTGGTGGATCTGCCGGGAGGCGAGTTCTGGGCTCTGCCGGAGCTCCGGACCCTGCTGGAAGAGGTGGCGTCCAAGGGCAGGGTCTTCGAGGACTTCGAGGTGGTACACGAGCTGCCCGGGATAGGCCCGCGCCGCCTGCTCCTGAACGCTCGCCGCCTCGAGGCGGGGTCGGGAAGCGTCCGTCATATTCTGTTGGCACTGGAGATCCAGAGCGCAACCGTTGCGCGTTGACCGCGGCCGGATCTGCCGTACGCTGCGGAGTCCAATGGGGGGGCTCGTCACAAGTGTGCAGGATCTCAGGAGCCGCGCGGAAGCTGCACTTCGCAAGACGGAGCGCGACGTGCGCGCCCTCGCACCCGAGGAGGTCCAGCGCCTCGTGCACGAGCTGCAGGTGCACCAGATCGAGCTCGAGATGCAGAACGACGAGCTCCGCCGCGCCCAGGGGGAGCTCGAGGAATCGCGCGAGCGCTTCCAGGAGCTGTTCGAACGCGCTCCTGCTGGCTATCTAAACGTCGACGCCGACGGTGTCATCGTGCGTGCGAACCCCGCCGCCGGAACCCTGCTGGGCGTCGAGCCCGCGCTTCTGCCGGGGCGCCGCGTCCACGAGCTCGTGACGCCGCAGGACCTGCGGCAGCTCCGGGAGCACCTGCGCGCGGTGTTCGAGCGCAACGAGCACGCGGAATGCGAGCTGTCGCTGGTGCGCGCGGGCGGCAATAACCTGTCCGTGCGGCTTGACAGCAATCCGCGCGAGCGCGGCTGCCTGATGCTCCTGACCGACATCAGCGAGCGCAAGCGGGCGGAAGGAGCGCTGCTCAGGTTGGCTCAGCAGCTGGAGGAGCGCGTGGAGGTGCGCACCAGCGAGCTCGCCGACAAGAACCGCCGTTTGCAGTGGGAGATGGCCGAGCGCTCGCGGGCCGAGCAGGAACGCCAGCAGCTCGAGACGCGCCTCCGCAGCGCCGAACGGCTCGAGAGCCTCGCCCAGCTCGCGGGCGGCATCGCGCACGATTTCAACAACCTGCTCGTTGGCGTCCTGGGCAACGCCGACCTCCTGCTCGGTGAAGAAGGGCTCACGCCCGCGATGCGCGAGTCGCTATCGCTGATCAAGCAGTCCGCGCTCGCCACCACCGGCCTCACCCGGCAGATGCTGGTGTACGCTGGGCATTCGCAGCGCTCTGTCCAGCGAGTGGCCGCCGCGCGAGTTGTCGAGGAAGCTCTCGAGGAGGCCCGCCGGCACGCTCCCGAGCGCGTGCGCGTGGTGGACGAGATCGGGACCGACCTGCCGGACGTGATGGCGGACGAGGTGCAGCTGAAGGAGCTCGTGAGGCACCTGGTCATGAACGGGCTTGAAGCCGTCGCGGGGGGACAGGGGCAGGTCGCGGTGCGTGCCTACGCTGTGGACTTCGACGAACACGAGCTGTCGACGTTCACGCTTCGCTCGGGCGCCGCGCCGGGACGCTACGTCGTGATCGCGGTCGACGATACCGGCCACGGCATGGACGCCGACATGCAGGCGCGCGCATTCGACCCATTCTTCACCACCAAGTTCGTCGGCCGCGGGCTGGGGCTCGCATCGGTGTTGGGCGTGGTGCGCGGTCATCATGGCGCACTGAGCTTGTGGAGCGAGCCAGGGCGGGGCACCAGCATCCAGGTCGCGTTGCCGGGGGCTCCAGAGTTGGAAAAGCCGCGGCCGGCGCCGCGAAGCGACTTGCCGTGGAAGGGCTCGGGGCACGTGCTGCTCATCGACGACGACGAGCTGGTGCGCGGTGTCGTCGCGCGCCAGCTCCTGCGCATGGGGTTCGAGGCGGTGGTCCAGGCTGCAAGCGGGCGCAACGGGCTCGATCGCTACGCGGAGCCGGGACGGAAGTTCTCGCTCGTGGTGCTCGACCGCACCATGCCCGGGCTATCCGGCGAGCAGGTGCTCCTCAAGCTCAGGGAGCTGGACCCGGTCGTCCCGGTGCTCATGATCAGCGGCTACAGCGCGGAGAGCGTCGACATCGACGATCCGCACATGGCGTTCCTGCAGAAGCCGATGACGGAGGACGCGCTCCGGCAGGCGCTTGGCGACCTGCTCGACGGCAAGGCTGCCGTCGCGCGCTGAATTCGCTCTAGCCCGGCGCTTGCCGGGGCCGCAGGAGCTACGGCTTGAGCGGGTCGCAGCCCTGGCCGAAACAGATGGCGAGCACGGGGTGCAGCTCGACGCCGTTCGGAGCCATGCCGGTCGGCGGATTCTGGTTCGACAGCTCGAAGGTATCGAAGAAACCGACGCCGACCACGGTCGCGGTGCCGAGCTGGGCGAAGCTCTTCGCGCCCGGATTCTTCGCGTCCACTGCCGCGCGCGCATGCGTGATCGCGCAGCGCCACGGCGTGCCGCTCGTGCAGCCCTTGTGACCCACGCACCCCGGATAGGGAACCTCGACGAGCATGGTGTGCCCCGAGCCGTCGCTCGCGATGAGGTGGTAGTCGCCGTCGGCTTCGAGACGCTCGAACTTCAACGTCACGTCCTTGAGCTCGTAGGTCTTGAGCTCGGCCGGCTGCCGCTTGCAGTAGCTCACGCTGGGCGTCGGCAGCGAGATGAGCGTCTGGATCGTCGTTACCTCCGGAACCAGGTTCACCTTGCCCACGTCCTGGTCGGTCCCTGTCTTGACGCCCCAACGCCAGGTGCCGCAGCTACTGCCGTTGTTCGCGTAGGCCGTCGAGGGCGTCGTGCACGAGACCGCGCTGGCCGTCCCGCCGACGCCGGCCGTTCCGCCGCTGCCTGCCGCGCTGGTGTCGGCTCCCGAATCGGTCGGTGACCCGCTCGTTCCGCCCGCGCCGCCTGACCCCGAGCTCGACCCGGTTGAAACGCCGCTGCATGCGGCGGCCAGGACGAGCGAACCGAGAGCGAGGAGAGCTGTTCGTCGGATGATCAAGGCGGGACCTGCTTTCCTGGTGCTTCGCGCCCCGCCGAACCAGCCCAGTAGCTTCATACCACAGGCAGGGCTGGAGCGGCTCGGCGTGAGGCACCCCCGCGCTGTGGCTGTTTTCCTACCTGGCCGTCGTTGGCACCAGGAAGCGCTGGCGGCAGGTCCGCGCGGCGATGTCGTAGATGCAGATCTCGCTGTCGTTCCGGCGCAGGAACAGATAGCGGTCGTCCGCGGAGATATTGATGTTCTCCGGCGTGAAATCCAGCCCGAAGTGCGAAGCCTTCGCCGCGGCGATGTCGAGATCGAACACGTCGTTCTGCAACACGTAGGCGTGCTCCGAGTCGCTGCTCATGGCGAAGTTGTCGAGCTTGACGACCGGCCCCGAAAGCGGACGGAAGCTGCGGCTCGGAACGTCGAAGAGCCGCGCCGTATCCCCCGTCCAGCTCGAATCGACGAGCAGCACGTTTCCATCCGGCGTGACCGCGAAGCGCGGCAGCGCATCGCCCACCTCGGCAAAGTCGTAGTGCAGCGTACCGGTATCGATCAGCATCAGCTGGTAGCGGGCCGTGTCCGGCCCGGGCATCTGGCTCGGGTCGTCGAACAGCGAGGGGTCGCCCTGGTCGCGGTCATAGAAGGCCACGGCGATGTTGCCGTGCGGCGCCCGTGCCACCGGACCAAAGCCTGGCAGGTTCTTGTCGAAGCCCTCCGAGCCGGGTGACAGATCGATCACACTGACCGGATCCTTCGAGCAGTGTGTCGGCGCCAGGAACGCCCGCTTCCCGTCCGCGGAGATCACGACCCGGTCTGCGCAGTTGGGCACGTTGATCGTGGTGGTAGCGCCGCTCGCGAGCTCGATCAGCGTGAGCCGGGTCGTGGGCGCTTGGCCCTGCCATGTCTCCGGCTCCTCGACGAGTGCACGGGACGAGTCCGGCAGGAGCTCGAACGTCCGCGACCCCGCTGTCGAAATAGCGGGATAGCCGCTCGTGACCGCTGGTCGCGTCGAGGATCTGGACGCGATGCGCGCTGGCGGCCACGACGAAGCGGTCGTCCTTCGAAGACTCGAGGCGCAGCCCGTTGGTGGAGGCATCGTCGACCGGCGAATGCCAGAGCACGGAGTGCGCTTTCACGTCCACGGCGTCGACTTCACCGCTGCTTTCGCTGCCGACATACACCACGCTGCGTTGGTTCGAGAACGCCAACCGCGACGGCGAATCCACCGGCAGCGGCTGGATCTGGCCGGTGTCCACCCAGCCGACGGCCAGCTTGTTGTCGCGCGTGAACAGCACGTAGTTGCCCACTGGCGCGACGGCGATGTCGCCGATGCCGAGCTGTACGCCGCCGGGCTGGTTGCCCACGCCCTTCTGGTTCGGGTTCGCGCCGCCCTGTTCGCAGGCGAGCAGCGCCAGCACGACCGGCACGGCGCAGGTCACCGTCGCCCACCAAGTGGTCTTCCCCATTCCGACACCTCCAAGCAAGAAACGAAGCGATGAAGCCCATCGCAAACCCCGTGCCGGGCCGCGGCTCTACGCACTTTGCCGCGTCTTGTGCCCCGCGACCGCATCGTGACCCTGACAATCCGGTCATGCCCCGCCGTCGCGCGCGCCGATCGTGACCCTGGGCTTCGAGATCCGCTGGCGCTAGACGGCAACGCTTGTCGTCCGTCAACGTGCGTGTCGACGGCGCAGGAGTTCCGTGCTGGCCGCATGACAAGGCTCATTTGGGATCGTGGCGAGGCCTGGAAGCCTCGCCGCTTCCCAAAAGCAGGGGGCAGGTGAACATGGAAGCGAATCTCGACCACAGGAAGCTCTACCGACTGCCGTGGAATCTGGCAGACAACCCGATCGTCTGGCTCGAGCCGACGCAGCAGTGCAACCTCGCCTGCGACGGCTGCTACCGACAGAACGTCCGCGAACACAAGCCGGTCGACGAGGTGCAGAGCGACCTCGACACGTTCGCGCGGCTGCGCAACTTCGACGGCGTGTCGATCGCGGGCGGGGATCCACTCTGCCACCCGGACGTGGTGCAGATCGTCGAGCGCGTCACGAGGATGGGCCGCAAGGCGATCCTCAACACGAACGGTCTCGATCTGGACCGCGAGCTGCTCAGCGAGCTCAAGAAGGCGGGCCTGGTCGGGCTGACGTTCCACGTCGATTCGCGGCAGGGCCGCCCTGGCTGGCGCAACAAGACCGAAGCGCAGATGAACGAGCTGCGCTCGGAGTTCGCGGAGATGGTGGCGAGCGTGGGCGGGCTGGCCTGCGCGTTCAACTCGACGGTCTACGAGGACACGCTGGATCAGAGCGTGGACATCCTGGAGTGGGCCGGCAAGAACATCGACATAGTCCACACGGTGGTGTTCATCGCCTACCGCAATGCGGCGCTCGACAACTTCGAGTACTACGCGGGCGGCAAGCGGATCGACATGGGCGATGTCGTCTACTCGGAGAAGGAGAAGCGCCGCGCCGACATCAGCTCACGCGAGGTCGTGGCAAAGCTCAGGGAGCGCTTCCCCGATTTCTCGCCCTGCGCCTACCTCAACGGTACCGAGCAGCCCGACTCGTTCAAGTGGCTGATGACGATGCGGTTCGGCGACGGACAGCGCATCCACGGCTACGCCGGCCCGCGTTTCATGGAGGCGGTGCAGGCGGGCTACCACCTGGTCAAGGGCCGCTACCTCGCGTACTCGTCGCCCGGCGCGCTGGGCATGGGTCGTTCGGTGCTGGCCAGCTCGCTGTGGGACGGGCAGATCCGCGACGCCGCGAAGAGCTACCTCGGCTGGGTGACGGCTCATCCGCGCGATCTGCTCAAGCCGGTGCACATGCAATCGGTACTGGTGATCCAGCCCATCGACGTGTTGGCCGACGGACGACAGAACATGTGCGACGGCTGTCCGGACATGACGATCCACGACGGACGGCTCGCCTGGTCCTGCCGGCTGGAGGAGGTCAAGCAGTTCGGACAGTTCGTGGCGTCCACGCCGAAGCCGCCGCCGAGCTAGCGCGAGTCCGATCCCCCGGAGAGCGGCGCCTGGAAGGCCTCGGGTGGCGGCCGAAATGCACGCGGGCGGGTGCATCCGGCGCGTGGTACGCTCTGCGTCCGCCGGGGGATAGCCTGACGCGTGCTGCCGTGAAGCGCACGCGCCGGAGCCCCGTGCGCACGGAGGCAGCCATGGGCGACAAGTCCCCGAAATCCAAGCAGCGAGACAAGAAGCAGAAGGACGCCGCGAAGTCGCAGTCCAGAAACGACCAGGCCAGGCGCCAGCAGGCTTTTGCCTCGGCAGCCGGCAAGGACAAGAAGAAGTAGGTCGGCGTCGGCGCGCAAACAGGACATCCAGCGCGTCGGGCGTGGCGACGACCGGCGGCCGCTCCGCGCCCCGGGGGGCTGTCTAGACAACCGGCCGGCTCCGGCGCGCGCGCCGTCGCTGCCGCCACAGATAGAACGCCGGCACGGCGAATAGGTTCAGCGCGGTCGACGACAGCAGCCCGCCGCACACGATGAACGCCATCGGGGCTTCGAGCTCGCTGCCGGCGCGGCCCATCGACGCCGCCAGGGGCAGCAGGCCGAAGAAGGCGGCGGCGGCCGTCATCAGGATGGGCAGCAGGCGTTCGCGCGCGGCTTGCAGCACCACTTCGTCCGGCGCGCTGTCCGGCGACGCGGCGCGGAGCTGGTTCTTGTGCGACACGAGCATGATGCCGTTGCGGCTGATGATCCCGGCGAGCGTCACGAAGCCGACGAGGCCCGCCATGCTCAGCCCTTCCGGCAGCAGGAGTGCCGCCGCCACGCCGCCGGCCAGCCCGAGCGGCAGGCCGCCGAGGACGACGCCCGCGTCGACGAGCGAGCCGAAAGCCAACCACAGGAACGCGAAGATCGCCGCCAGTACGAGGCCCACCGTCACCGCCAGCTCGGCGCTGGCCTGTCGTCGCTCGGCCGCCTGGCCGGCGAGCTTCCACGAGGTTCCTGCGGGCAGTTGGGCCCTGGCCATCAGCCGCTCGATGTGCTCGGCGACGTTGGAGAGCTGTCTGCTCCTGGGGCGGGCCGTGACGGTGACCACGCGCCGGCCTCCTTCGTGATGGATTATCGCCGGCTCGGCGCCGTTCTCGATCTTCACGAGCGCCGACAGCGGGAGCACGCAGGACCGGGCGGTCGAGATGGGGAGATCGGCGAGGCGGTTCGGTGTGCGAAGCCCGTGCTCCCCGGCGACCACGACCGGCACGGAGAAACCGCCAGGCACGTTTTCGTCCGCCACGTGGAGCCCCTGGCGCCACGTGGCCGCGCCGTCGACGACGCCGGCACGGCGTACGCCGGCGATGTCCAGGCGCGCGTCGTCGATATGCAGGTCGAGCGTCGGCGCGTCGGTGAGGCCGGGGGAGCGTACCTCCTCTACTCCCGGGACGCGCGAGAGCTGCGGGATCAGTGCCCGGGCTGCGCTGCGCAGGGCGTGCAGATCGTCTCCGTAGAACTTGACTGCGATAGGCGCCCGCTCGCCGGACAGCACCTCGTTGATGCGCTCGCCCAGAAAGCCATCGACGCCTGACTCCACGCCGGGCAGCTGGGCCAGGCGCCGCCTGATGTCCGCGCCGACCGCGTCCGGGTCGCGCCCAGGGGGCAGCACGAGATCCATCTCGACACGGTTGACCGGCGCGGCGTCCTCGTCGAGCGCGGCACGGCCGACCCGCGCCACCACGCGGGGCAGTCCGGCGCCGTGCCGCAGGGCGGTGTCGACCCGTGCGGCCAGCCGCGTGGTCTGCTCGATCGAAGTCCCGGGCGCGGCTCTGAGCTCGGCGATCAGCACGCCCGCATGGAAATCGGGAAGGAAGGCGCCGCCGAGTAGCGGCAGGGCCACGAGCGCGGCGACGCCCAGGACCACCGCGCCGAGCAGGACGCGCCCGGGCGTGCGGCTCACGCGGTCGAGCGTGCGGCTGTAGCCGCGGCGGAGCAACCCGGCGAGCCACGTCTCGCGCGCGTCGAGCTTGTGGAAGGCCGGAAGCAGGAGGGCAGCGAGAGCGGGTGTGACAGTTAGCGCGACGATCAGCGACGCGGCGACGGCGAGCGCGTACGCCTGTGCGAGCGGCGAGAAGATGCGGCCGGCGAGACCGCCCAGGATGATAACCGGCGTCAGCACCGCGACGACGATCAGCGAAGCGTACACGACGGCGCCGCGCACCTCGGCCGAGGCGTCGTGGATGACCTGGAGCGCGGGGAGCGGGTCGGGGCGATGGGCGTTTTGCTGGAGCCTCCGCCAGATGTTCTCAACGTCGACGATGGCGTCGTCGACGACCTCCCCGATCGCGACCGCCAGGCCGCCCAGGATCATGCCGTTGATCGTGACCCCGCACAGCAAGAGGACGGTCGCGGCCGCGACGATCGACAGCGGCAGCGCCGTCAGGCTGATGATCGCGAGGCGCGGCGAGCGCAGAAACGCGACCAGGATAAAGATGACCAGCACCGCGCCGATCGCCATGTCGCGCGCCAGCTCGCCGAGCGAGGTGTGGATGAAATCCGCCTGGCGGAAGCTCGGCGGACGTCGCCGAGCTCCCGGCGGAAGCTCGGCGTCGAGCTTGCCGAGCGCCGACTCGACCCTGCCGGTTACCTGCACCGTGTCGGCCCATGGGAGCTTGTCCACTTGCAGGCAGATCGCCGGCTGTCCGTTGTACAGCGCAGCGCCGACAGCCGGCGCGGCGCCCGGGGCTACCTGGGCCACGTCTGCCACACGCACCGGTAGGCCGTTCCGGGTCGCGATCGCAGTGTTGCCGATCTGGCTGGTGTTGCCCCACGACCAGATGCCGGCCGCCCTGAGCGGCTGCTGTTGCGATCCGGACTCGACGCGGCCGAGCGGAGCCAGGCTCTGCGCGTCTTCGAGAGATCGACGCAGCTTTTCGAGCGTCACGCCTCGCGCGAGCATCTCGGCAGGGTCCGGGCGGACTTCGATGCGTTGCGCGGCGCCGCCGTGCACGGTGACCCGGGCGACTCCGTTGATGGCTGCGAGGCGCGGCTCGACCTTCCACTGGGCAAACCGCCACAGAGCGGGTAGCGTCGTCGGGTCCTCGCGGGCGTCGGTGTAGCAGAACCTGAGCAGCGCACCGACTGGAGCCGTGATGGGAGCGAGCCGGGGTGCCGGCAGCGTCGCCGGAAGCCGCGCCCGGGCCTCGACAAGCCGTTCCCCCACGAGCTGCCGCGCGCGGAAGATGTCGACGCCGTCCTCGAACGTGAGCTGGATCACCGACAAGCCCGCGGCCGTGGTCGAACGCACGCGCGTCACGTCCGGCACTCCCAATAGGCTCTGTTCGAGCGGCGTCGTGACGAGCCGCTCCACGTCGGAGCTGCCAAGGCCGCGCGCTTCCGCCTGGACGACGACGAGCGGAGGTGCAAAGTCGGGCAGCGCGTCCAGATGTGCGCCGCGCGCCGACCACACGCCGACGACGATCAGCACGACAGCTCCGAGCAGTACCAGGTACCGGTTCTTGATCGAGCCGCGGATGACCGCGTCGAAGAGCGTGTTCACCTTGCGTCTCCGGCACCGGGCGGAGCCCGCGCCAGCACACCGAGCAACGCCCACGCCCCCCGGGAGACGACGCGATCCCCCGCGGCGAGCCCCGAAGTGATGGCGCTCCGCGTGGCGTCGCGCGCGCCGACTTTCACGCTGCGCGCTCTGTACCGACCGTCGCGCAGCTGGACGAACACGACCGACCCGGAGCCGCGGCGCACCACGGCACGGGCCGGCACCACGACGCCGTGCGTTGGATAGCGCACCTCGACCGCGACGATCGCGCCGGGCGGCAGATCGGCCGCAGCTTCCGGCGGCGCTTCCAGCCGGTCGCGGCGCGTCCCGTCGGACTGCACAACCACGCCGCGGCTCAGCAACCTGGCCGAGACGGACCCTGTCACGCCCTCGACGCGATAGGCGGCGCCGACGGGGTCGCCCGGAGGCACGGCCAGATCGATCCAGCGCGGGCCCGGCTGCACGATGCGAGCGATGACGGTGCCCTGACCCACGAGTGCTCCTGTGTCGGTCGCGAGGCTCGCGACCACGCCGCTCGCCGGCGCCCGGAGCTCGATGCGGCCGCCGGTCAGACGCCCCAGATCCGAGACGGCGCGACGGAGGCTCTTCTCGCGCGCCTGCTCGGCCGTGAGCCCGGCCTCGGCCTGCGCTTTTGCAGCCTGGGTGCCGAGGCCCGAGGCGATCAATGCGGAAGCGCGATCCAGCTCGCTCTGCCGGGCCTTGACTTCGGCGTGGGCCGCTTCGACCTGCCCCTGCAGCTCGCGCCGCTGCGCCTGCAGGCTGGCCTGGGACGCGGCGCTGACGAGTGGCTCGAGAGCGACCAGCTCGTCAGCGGCCGATACGTGCGCGCCCAGGGCGACCTTCGGCAGAGCGAGGCGTCCCGTAACCGGTGCGACGACAAGCGCATTTTCCTGCGGCCGCCCCACCACCTTGCCGAACCTGAGCGAGCTGCGGGTGAGCACGCCCTTGCGCGCGACCGCTGTCTGGAGGCCGATCGCGGCGCGCTCCGCTCGCGTGAGGACGATGTGTCCGCTTCCATCGAGTCGCGACGGCGGCGGCGCATGCTCGTCCTCCTCGTGGCTTGTCCTGCAACCCGCCGTCAGCAGGACGGCAGAGAGCAGCAGGCATACAGCCCGCATCTCACCGGGCCGCGCCGAGCAACGCATGCATGACGCTTTCGCCGTAGACAAGCCCCAGGCACAGCGCGCCGAGCAGTAGGGCGAGCCACCAGGCGCGGACCAGCCGTGACTGCGGCCGCGCGACCACGGTCGCCGCGTCGGGCGACAGCAGGCGGTGGACGCGCCAGGCGATGCCGTCGCCCGCGCCTGCGGCGCGGGCCGACGCGGTGGGGACCGGGCAGCACTGCAGTCGCGCCGCAGTCACGATGGCTTCGGCCAAATCCGTCGGATCGGTTCCGTCCGCGAGAGCGCTGCTGTCGCGGTCGGCTTCCAGTGCCAGGAGCCAGGCCGCGAAGCGCTGTGAAGCGCCCGGGACGGGCCACTGCAGATCGGCGCCGATCTGGGCCAGCCAGATACGGAGCGGATCGCGCCGCTCGACATGTGCCCGCTCGTGGGCGAGCGCAGCCCGGATAACCTCCTCCGGCACGCTCTCGAGGAAGCTCCGCGAGACCACGATCCGCGGCCTCAGCAGCCCGACAGTCGCGATAGGCGCGCGGTGGATGGATGCTGAACGCAGCGCCCGGATCGCGCGTACGAGAGCGCGCAGTGCTATGACAGCGCCGAGGGTGGCAAGCAGGTCCGACCGCAGACCGGCGCGTTCGTCAGCTGGGTTCGGCTCCTGCAACGACCAGCCCCACAGGAACGCGAACGTGACGGCCCAGACGTACAGGGGGCGCATCAGCACCCACCAGGCGCGCGGCTCCGGCTCGTGCGCCGAGGCGTCGAGGCCCTGCGCCAGTGCACCGAGCCAGACGACAGCAGCGAACAGCGCCGCCGCGACGATGGCGAGGACGAGCTCAGGGTCCATGGCGTCGCCTCTTCCTCGCCCGGAGCTCCGCCTCCAGTGTCTGGACCAGCTCCGGGGAAACGTCCTCGAGGGCACCAACCAGCGCGGCGACGGCTGGTAGCGGCCCGCTCTCGGCGAGCTTCCGGATGATCCCTCGTGCCATCGCACGCTGGGTCTCGTCGCGCTCTGCGACGGCCTGGAAGGTGTGCGCGCGGCCCGTCCGGTGACGTTTCACCATGCCCTTTTCGACGAGGCGATCGAGCACCTTGGCTACCGTCGTGTAGACGATCCCGCGCGGCGCGCCGACCTCTTCGTAGAGCTCGCGCACCGTTGCCTGCTCGCGCGCCCACAGTGCGGCCAGCAGGCTGCGCTCGAGCTCGCCGCCGGGCAGCGCGCGCTGCCGTCCCGGGTTGCCTCTTGATGGTCTTGGCATATCTCTACGGCGCATGTCGTAGTTAGTCTGCGACTCGCGTCGTAGGTCCGTCAAGGCCCGGCTGTTCGCTGCCGGCTGGTCCTCTGCCGTCCGGGCACGGCGCGGCGGGGGTCGCCGGCGTCCGCGCTCCGCGTCACGTCCCGGCCTGTCCGGGCAGCACGCTCGCCCCTGGCTCGACCTGCCGGACTACGCGTCCGGCCTTTGACTGCGCCTCCTCAGGGGCAGCCGCCGGTCCCCGCCGCCGGCGCACCGGTCGGCGGGGTCATGAGCGCCGGTTGCGTGAAGTCGAACATGTCGAGCAGCGCGTCCGAGTTGGCGTCGCGATTGGTCAGCGCCGGCAGGTCGAAGAGGAGCTCGACGAAGCGGGTGATCGACGTGGCCTCGTGCACGCGGTGCGAGACGTAGCCGGGCCGCGCCCAGGGCGAAACGATCAAGAGCGGAACGCGGAAGCCCATGCGGTTGAAGGAGGCGTTGACGCTCCGGTTGTCCGGCACGCAGGCGTGCGGCGGCTTCACGTGATCGAAGAAGCCGCCGGCCTCGTCGTAGGTGTAGATGAGCGCGGTGTTCTTCCACTGGGGGCTCTTGAAAAGCGCCATGACCAGCTTCCGGAAGAAGGCTTCCCCCTTCTGCACGTCGGCCACCGAGTGCTCGTCCAGGTCGCCACCGACGTCGACGAAGGACACCCGCTTCAGCGTGCCGCCCGAAAGATCAGTGAAGAGCTGGCTCAGCGGAGCGACGCCGGGCGACGAGGTCGTCCGGCCCACGCACTTCGTGCGCACATGCCCGCTATAGTACTCACGGTAGCTCACGCCAGCGTCGTGCAACACGTCGAAGATGGTGCGGACGCCGATGATCCGCTCGTCCGTGTTCTTCACGCCGTCGGAGGTCGCGTCGTAGAGGTAGTCCCGGTTCGGCCAGGTCGGTCCGAGCACCGAGCTGAACTGGTGGTCCGCCATCGAAAAGTGGCTGTAGGCCCAGTAGTAGAAGGGGATGTCACGTTCGTCGAACCAGTAGAGCGCGCGGCGCCCGTTCCCGTTGCTGGCGGCGTTCTGGTAGAAGCCGTCGAGCTTGCCGCTGTTGTACTGGTCGTGCATCGCGGTCCAGTTGTGGTGGATGTCCGGTGAGATGCAGGTGCTCGGCGAATGCCGCACGGTCGACGTGCCGCCGGACCCGTCGGGATTGCTGAAATTGGACGGAAAGCTTTCGACGGGGTGTCCGTAGTGCGTCAGGCGGCCGAAGTAGTGGTCGAACGAACGATTCTCCTGCATGAAGACGATCACGTGCTTGATCGGAATGGCTTTCCGCTCCGCGTCCGTGATGCCAATCGTCTTCTGCACGTGCGCGCCCGCCTTGAACTCGCACGCCTCGCGCCGCGGCCTGTAGATAGGGTCGGGGTCACCGGCGTCCGCGGATCCGGAGTCGGGAACGTCGGCGTCTGATGGGCCCGCGGCGTCCGCGTCGCCCGCATCGGTGGGGACCGCGCCGCCCCCATCGGTGGGGACCGCGCCGTCGGATGCATCGGGCCAACCGACGGAGACAGCCCCTCCCGCGGCATCCATGCCAGCGTCGTCCGCGCTCGCCTGCGAGTCGGCTCCGCTGCAGCCAGCAAGCGAGATGAGCAGAAGGGAGAAGGTCACGAGGAGCTTCATCCCGCCAGAATACATGTGGCGGGGTGCGCGCCGAACCCCTCGCTCAAATCCCGCAGGATATCGGGCGGTCGCGGCGGAATGGACCGGTGCCGACCGGTTCCAGGTCATGCACGTTGCCCCCTTGTGCCGCCGAGCAAGTGGAACAGCACCGGTAGCACCAGCAGCACCGCTGGCACCGTCAGCACGAGCCCCGATATGATCGCGATGGCGAGCGGCGCGAGCATCGCCGAGCCCTGACCGATGGAGAGCGCCAGCGGCACCAGCGCCAGGATCGCCGCAAGCGCGGTCATCAGGATCGGCCGGAAGCGCAGGACCCCCGCCTCGAGGAGCCGCTCGTCCGCAGGCATCGCGGGGTCGAGGTCCTTCCACTGGCTCATGTAGAAGACGGCCGCCTCGCTGGAGATGCCAACGATCATCGTCAGGCCCATCATCGACGTGATGTTGAGCTCGGTGCCCGTCCACCACAGCCCGGAGAACACCGCCGTCGTCGAGAGCAGCGCCACGGCCAGGATGGCTAGCGGCGCGCTGAAGCGCTCGTACAGGTAGAGCAAGAGCGCGAACAGCAGCAGCACCGCTGCGACCATCACGCCAATCAGGCCGCGAAACGACTTCTGTTGCTCCTGGTAGAGCCCGCCGTATCCGACGTACGCCCCGGGTGGCATGGACATTCCGCCGACTGCACTCTTCACGTCTTTCATCACCGAGCCCATGTCGCGGCCCGAGATGCGTCCGGTCACGGCCACCATCGTCTTCAGGTTGTCGCGGGTGATCTGCGGCTGTCCGACCTTTCGCTCGATGCTCGCCACGCGCCCGAGACGCACGCGCGTGCCATTGCTCGTAATCAGCGGCAGGTCGCGGATCTGCGCCATCCGCTTGCGCAGCTCCGGCTCCGTCCACACACGGATGCCGACCATCTTCTCGCCGCGCTGCACCTGGGTCGTAACGACGCCGCCGACGACGACCTCGGCCAGGTGGGTCACTTCCTCCGGGTCGAGGCCGAGCCGTTCGGCCTTGAGGCGGTCCACGCGGATGTCCAATGCGTCGCCCGCCAGTACTACGCCGCTCTTCACGTCGACTACGCCATTGACCTTGCGGATGCGGGCGGCGACCCGCCGTGCCTCGGTGCGCAATTGGTCGGGAGTTGCTCCGAACAATTTGACCTCGATCGGCTGCGGCACCGCCGTCAGGTCGCCGATCAGATCCTCCATCAGCTGCGCGAGCTCGATGGTCACTCCGGGTACCCGCTGCTGGACCTTCTCGCGCACCTCATCCATGACTTCGTCGATGGTTCGGCGCGGCGGCGGCTTCAGCCGTACGAAGTAGTCGCCTTCGTTGGCCTCGGTGAGCCCACCGCCAAGTTGGATCCCGGTGCGCCGCGAGTACGAGCTCACTTCGGGGATGCTCTGCAGGATCTTCTCGAGCTGTCTCAACCTGCGATCCGTCTCGGTCAGCGATGTGCCGGGTGGCGCACGGTAATCCAGCACGAATCCGCCCTCGTCCATGGCGGGCATGAAGCCGGAGCCCGTATGGCGGTAGGCGACCCAGCCTAGCGCGAGCAGCGGCACTACACCGAGCAGCAACCACGCCGGCCGTGCCAGCAGCGCCGTGAGCAGGCGACGGTATCCGGACAGCACCTTGCCCAGGATCGGCCCGATATCTTCCGTCTTCGCGTCGCGCGGACGCAGCATCATCGCCGAGAGCAGTGGCACGCCGAGAAACGCGAACAGGTAGGAGACGACCAGCGCCGAGGCCATGGTGAGCGACAACGCCTTGAAGAAGGCGCCCGTCACGCCGCTCAGGAAGGCCAGCGGCACGAACACCGTCACGGTCGCGAGCGATGACCCGGTGAGCGGCACGGCCATCTCGCGCGCTGCTTCGAGCAGTGTGTCGCGCCGGCCGTGGCCCGAGCCACGTAGCCGATGAATGCCGTGCTCGACCATCACGATGCCGTCGTCGAGAACGAGCCCGATCGCCGAGGCCATGCCGCCGAGCGTCATGATGTTGATGCCCTGGCCCATCGCGCGCAGCAAGAGGAGCGTGATCGCCAGCACGGCCGGCACGCAGATCGAGGCCACCAGCGTGATCCGGAGGTTCCTCAAAAACAGCCACAGCACCAGCACAGCGAGCAGCACGCCGATGAGTGCGGCGTCGCGCACGGCGCTGACGGAGGCGTTGATGAGATCGGTCTGATCGTACCACGTCCGGATCTCGAGGTCCTTCGGCGCCCGGGCTTTGTATTCGTCGAGCCGTTGTCTCAGATCACTGGCGATCTGTACGGTATTGCCATTGCGCTGCTGGTAGACGTCCACGAGCACCGCGTCCCGGCCGTGGGCGACCACGCGCGTCCACTGCGGCGCGGGCGCATCGCGCACCGTCGCCACGTCGTCGAGCAGTACGACGCCCTTGGGACTCTGCTTGACGATGACGTGCTCGAGCTCGCCGAGGTTCGTGAACTGCGTGTCGCTGAGGACGAGGTACAGCTTTTCCTGCTGCTCGAGCCTACCGACCGCCTGCACGACGTTGGCAGCCGACACGGCGCGCACGACGTCGTCCAGTGTTACGCCGGCAGCATCGAGCCGGACCGGGTCGACCAGGACCTGGAGCTCCTCGGTGCGCCCGCCCTGCACCCGGATGCGCGAGACTCCGCGGATGGTCGAAAGCCGCGGGCCCAGGTCGTAGAGCGCGCGGTCCCGCAACTCGACCAGCGAGCGGGATTTCGAGCTCAAGCTAAGCCCGATGACCGGGAACACCGTCGGGTCCATGCGCCGGACCTCGTAGCTCACGCCGGAAGGCAACGACCCCACCGCCTGGCTGATGGCTGAATCGACGAGCAGCGTGCTGGCCACCATGTCGACGCCCCAGTCGAAGTCGACCGAGATGTCCGCGCTGCCGCGGCTCGTGTTCGAGCGCACGCTGCGTACGCCCTGCACGCCGCGGATCGCTTCCTCGAGCGGGCGCGTCACCTCCACGACCATGCGATCGGCTGGGCGATCGCCGGCGTCGACGTTGACGACGACGCGCGGAAAGGTGGCTCGCGGGAACAGGCCGACCGGCAGGCTCCAGAGCGAGGCGATGCCGCCGACAGCGAGCACCGCGAACAGGAACAACACCGAGCGCTGGTGCGCTTCGAGCCAGGAACGGAAGCTCATGAGCCGTCCGTAGAGGGTTTCGAAATGCGTACGGCCATGCCGTCGGCGAGGCTGGAGCGGCCGACGGTGGCGACGTGCTGTCCGGGCGACAGCCCCTTCTCCACTTCGACAAGATGCTGGCCGCGGATGCCGAGCGTGACCTCCTTCCAGTGCGCGTGACCCTTGTCGATAACGTACACGCCGGTCTTGCCGCCATGATCGAGCAGCGCCTCGCGCGGGATCCGCACGGCGTTGTCATGGGCCTGGACCACAACGTCCACTCGTACGGCGAGCCCGGTCGCCATCCAGTCGGGCGCCGCGGGAACGTTGATCACGCCTTGAACCAGCTGGGTGGCGGGATCGACCACGCGATGCATGGTGGAAAGCCGAGCCTTAACCCGGGCGCCACGGGGACCGCGGTAGACCGGTTCGAGCCACACGGTCAGTCCGGCCTCCAGCTCGGCGAGATTCTCGACCTCGAAGCCGGCGCGGACGGTCATGTCCCGGCCCGCAGCAAGCACAACCGCGGGCTTGCCCGCCGGCACCACATCGCCGCGCTGCACCAGGACCGCGGCCACGACTCCATCCATGGACGCGCGAAGGCGCGCACCGCCCGCGCCGCCGCCTCCCAGCGCCCTGAGCCCGGCCACAGCCGCCGCCGATTGCTTCTCGGCGTTCTGCAGATCCTGGTTGGTGGCCAGCTTCTCGTCGACCAGGTGCTGCACCCGGGCGAGCTCGCGCTTGGCGAACTCGGCTTCGATGCGCGCCTGCTGGACCTCGGGCGAACCACTCGGCATCGGCCCGACTGTGAGCAGCGTATCGCCCTTCTTGACCGTCTGGCCCGCGATCACCGCGACGCCGAGCACCTGCCCGGGCTTGATGACCGCGACGCTGCGTTGGCGATCCGACGCGAATTCGACTGTGCCGTAGGTTTCGATGATGCGTTCGACGTGTCCGCGGCTGACGGCCCCGATCTCGATGGCGGCGTTCGGCGCGGAGGAGCTCTCGTTGGAGCCGGTGCTGCTGGCGTGACATCCGGCGAGCGCCGCGAACAGCAACCCGGCAAGCAGGCGTTTCATGGCGCGCTCCTCGAGCCGAGCGGGCCGCCGCAGGCCGTCTGCAGGCCGACCTCGGCTTCAGCCAGCGCCTGCGACAGGTTTGCCTGCTCGAGCCGCTGGTTGAACAGGGCGGTACGCACCGTCTGGTACGAGAGGCGATCGAGATCGCCTCTTGCCACGGCGGCGCGTTCCTGCTGTTCGATGTTCGTGAGCCCGGGGATCGACGCCTTGACCTCCGGCAGCTGGCGCCGGAGCAGCGCGGAGAGGCGGCGCAGCCGCCTGAGATCCGCCCGCGTGGACGCGACGCGCGCGTCGTACTCGAAGCGCAGACGCTGTCGCGTCGCGCGTCCGATCGCCACGCTCCCCTGGTTGCGATTGAACAGCGGCAGCTCGAAGCTCACGAAGCCCCCGATGAACTGCAGCGCGGTCTCGTTGCGCTGGTAGTGCACGCCCACGACGATATCCGGGAACTGCTCCAGCACCGCCTGCCGGACGCGCTCCTGCCCGGCCACGTAACCGCGGCGTAGCGCCTGGAGGTCGAGCCGGTGCGCGAGACACGCGTCCAGCACCGTGGCGTCGGTCCGGGGCGCAGAGCCGGGCGTGGTCGGCGCCGTCACCTGGAGCGTGTGCTGGCGCGGCTCGCCGAGTAGCGCCAGGAGGTCGCTCTCGGTGTTCGTCTCGGCTTGCTCGAGGTCGTGCACGGTCGTGCGCACGCCTTCCAGCGACGCGCGCTGCACGCCGACCTGCCCCAGCGTCGCGTCGCCGGAACTGCTGGCGGCCCGGAGCGCGTCGGCGAGCTTCTGCTCGAAACCTAGTTCCTCGCGTGCGAGCGCGAGCCGCCGGCGGACCCAGGCGAGCCGCACCGTGAGAAGCCGCGCCTGCTCGGCCACCTGCCACTCCTGCCAGGCGATGCCCAGATCGATTTGCTCGAGCGATGCCTGGGCAGCCGCGCGACGCGCGCCGCGCGTGACGAACGTGCGCGTGTCGACCGACAGGCTCAAGTCGAGCAGGTTCGTCGCGCCCGCTGCGCCGTTCCCATACGGGTGGTCCAGCGCCACGCTGAACACCGGGTTCGGCAGAATGCCGGCGTCGATGAGCTGCGCACGGCCGACGTCGTGCTCGCTGCGTGCCGCGACCAGGTCAGGGTCGAGCAGCACGGCCAGCACCGCCGCCTCGTCCGGATCGAGCCCGTCGGAGAGGTCGACGCGCACCGGCGCGAGCGCCTGGTGCTTCAGCTCCTCGGCACGGACTTTGAGCCGTGGCGATTCCAATAGCGGCCGAGGCGGAGGCGCAGTGACGGGCGGCAACGGCCGTGGATGCAGCGATGCGCAGGCAACTGCAAGCAGAGGTGTTGCCAACGCAGCGGCAGCGCTTCGGCGGTAAAGGGAGCGATTTGTAGAAAGGGCGCTCATGGGAGTCCGACTATCGCCGATTCTGCGGCGCGCCTGGAGCAGGCAGAGCGAGGGTAAAACGAGCGCCGGCGCCGGGTGCGTCGCCCACCTCCAGCCGCCCGCCGTGGTGTTCTGCGATTCGCTTGGCGATGGCGAGGCCCAGGCCGGCGCCATCGCCGAGTGCCCCGCTCCCCCTCGTGTGGGGCGCAAAGATAGCGTCGCGTTGTTCCCGCGGGACACCGGGTCCGGTGTCGTCGACGTGCGTTCGCACCTCGTCGTCCGTTTTCTCGATGGAGAGTGTGACCCGCCCCGCCGGGCCCGCGTAGCGAAGGGCGTTGTCGAGCAGGTTGGATAGTGCGATGAGGAGCGCGTCGGCATCGCCGTCGACCTGGACCGGTCCCGCTGCTGGCTCGATGACGAGGGTAGGGCTTGCTCCCTCACGCTCCTGTCGTGTGGAAACCGCGCTGTCGACGATGGCGATCAAGTCGACGGGCCGCGCGCCGGCAGGCGGAGCGGCGTCGGCGCGGGCAAGGCGGAGCATCGCGCTGACGAGCTTCGCGAGCCGTCGGGTCTCATCCAGGGTTGTGCGGGCTGTGGCTTCCCATTCCCCGGGCGTCCGCGTTCTCCTGAGAGCGACTTCGAGCTGGCTCGCAACGACGGACAGGGGCGTTCTGAGCTCGTGGGAAACATCGTCAGCGAACCGAGCCAGCGAAGCGCTTCCCTGCTCCAGCCGGTCGAAGAGCTGGTTGAGCGCCGTGACAAGCTGCGCGAGCTCGTCATCGCCTGGCGGCACCGGGAGCCGGCGGTCGAGATGCTGGGCAGTCATGCCTTCCGCCGCGCTGATCACGTCGTCCACCGGCTCCAGCGCCCGCCGCGTGACCCAGAGTGCACCGCCCACCGCGAGACCGACGCCAACCGGGGCAGCAAAGGCCATCGCGAACAGCACCTCTTCGAGCACGGCGCCCGGCGTGTCATCCGACTCGGCGGTGGCGGCCTGTCCTGGCGGGTCGTCATGCGCTTCCTGCCAGGCGACCGCAAAGAACGCGACGACTGCGAACACGACCAGAGCCGCCGCGGTGGAGACGCCGACCCATCCGCTGATGCGGCGCGCCAGGCCGCCACTGCCCGGCCGCATGTCAGCCACCAGCGCTCACCGGCACGAGCCGGAACCCTGTGCCGCGGACCGTTTCGATGTGCACGGGCGCGTCCTGCAACTTGCGGCGCAGGTGTGCGATATGCACGTCGAGCAGATTCGTTCCTGGGTTGAAGTCGTAGCCGAACGCCTCGCGCAGTATCTCCTCCCGCGACACCACGTCGCCCCGTCGGCGCAGCAGAAGCGTCAACAGCGCATATTCGCGGGGCGACAGGTTGATCCGCGATCCGGCGGTCGCGACGGTCCGGTGATCGGCCTCGAGTGACAGCCCGGGCAGTCCGGGCGAGCCACGACGGGGGGCTGCAGCACGACGCAAGAGGGCGCGCATTCGTGCCAGGAGCTCCTCGAACGCGAACGGCTTGACCAGATAGTCGTCCGCGCCGCGGTCCAGTGCTGCCACGCGTGAGGTGACCGCGTCCCGGGCGGTCAACACCAGAATCGGTGCGCCGATCCCGCTCTTCCTCGCTTCGCTGATCACATCGAGACCGTCAATGTCGGGGAGCCCGAGGTCCAGGACGACCGCGTCCACGTCGTCGGTGCGCAGACGTTGAAGCGCAGCCCGCCCGAGGCCCGTCGTTTCGACCGTGAACCCTTCCTCCCGTAGCCCTTGTGCGAGTGACGCCGCCAGGCGGGCGTTGTCCTCGACGATGAGAGCGTCCATGTGTCGATCCGCTAGCATACCCACCAGGTCGCTCGCGTATCTTAATCGACTCTTAACGGTCCGCCGTAGCCGGATCCGCCATCCTCGTCGCATGCGGTTCCGGGACAGCCCTCGCGCCAGCAACGCGGGCGCGATTTCAAGGTAGATGCTGAACAAGGGTCCTGGAAGTCACCCTCTTGTTCTGGTTGCTGCTCGGCGTCGTGGGCACGCTCATGACGGACAACCTGACCGACCGTTCATCGAGTCTTAACGAGCCAATCCGCTGGGCGGCTGCATGCTTGTCTACACCATGGAGGTATTTCCCAATGCGTAGCAAGCTTTCCAGTATTTGTGTCGCCCTGTCCGTCGGTGTTGCCGTTTCGCTCGTCGCTGTGGCGTCGAGCGCATCGGGAGCAGCACCTGCTCGCGCCGGAGCCCAACACGCCCACCGCTTCTCGATGGCCCAGGCGAGGAAGACTGCGCTGGCACGGGTGCCAGGCGAGGTGAAGGCCGAGGAGCTCGAGCACGAAAGCGGCCGCTGGATCTACTCGTTCGAGATCCGGCCGAAGGGCGAAAAGCGCAAGATCATTCGCGAGGTGAACGTCGACGCCGATACCGGCCGCATCGTCGACGTGTCCACGGAACCGGACTGATCCGGTCGGCCGTGAAGCGCACGATGCTCATCTGCGGGCCTGGCACCCGCAACCCTGCACCACGGTGTGCCGCGCCTGGCCCTGCTGGGCGGCAGCTGTGCGGCCAGGCGTCTCCTTGTCTGCGAGGGAGAGCACATAGGCCGTGAGGTCCCACAGCTCATCGGGCGGGGTCCCGGGATGGGCTGGCATCGGCGTGCCCTCGAGACCCGTGAGCAGCGTGCGGTAGACCATGTCCGGATCGTTGCCGGTCCTGAGCGGCTCGCTCCGGAAATTTCGGGGCGGGTGCCCGGAGAGGCGCAGCGACGCGGCAGCGGGGCCATCGCCGCCTCCGTCGTTGCCGTGGCACGATCCACAGCCGAGGCGCGCGAAGCTCGCTTGCCCGCGCGCGATCCGCGCGGAAGAACCGAGGTTGGAAGGAACAGGCGGGCGCGCCAGCGGTTTCGCTGGAGGAGCCGCGAACACCGGCGACAGGGAGCGGACGTACTCGACCAGCGCCCAGCGATCCTTTTCCGGCAGATCCGCGAAAGCGGCCATGCCCGTTCCACGCAGTCCGTTCGAGATGGTCCGGAACAGATCGGCCCGGGTCGGCGGATCTCCCGCCGGGGTCGATCGATACTTGAAGATGCCGCTCCTCAGGTTGCGGGGCGCCGGATGGAACACCGGCGCGCGCGGGCCGTCGCCACGCCCCTCCGCGCCGTGACACTGTACGCAGTACAGTCCGAACAGCGACCTACCGCGCACCACGAGCTGCCGTTCTGGAAGGCGAGGCTCCCCGGTCTTCGCTCTCCAGCCGATGCGCGAGCCGGCGAGCCAGGACTCCAGCATTGGCCAGCGCGTGAGTCGCTGTGGCGGTGTCTCGGGGGCCACCGCGACCCCACCGGGACGCGCAGCACCGGGATCGACGATTCCGAGGGCGGCGAGCGCCGCGACAGCACCGAGCCCGAAGAGCAGCTTCAACTTCATGGGTCTTCCGCCAGCAAGTGTCGTGCCGCCCTCTGGCCAACGGGAAATCCGCAACCCGAGGCCGGGAAGTGCAGACTATTGTCGAGCGGGCGATCGGATTCGCGCTCCGCGTCATGTGCCGGCCGGCTTCATGATGCGCAGTACCGGCTTGCCTGCCGGCCCTTTCTCGAGCGGGAAGAACACATGGTGGGTCGCCGGATCGACCGCCACGGAGTGACTGGCGTCGCCGGGATGCTCGCTGTCGATGCCCACGAGCCCGGGCTTCTTGATGTCGAAGACCCTCAGGTCACCGCTCTCCGCCGCGACATAGAGCCAGCCGAGCCCGGGATCGATCGCCAGCACGTCCGGGTCGGCGCCGGACGGCGCGATGTCGACGGCGTGCGACGTACCGACAAGAGCGACGCGCACGACCTTCGAGTTCGATTCGCAGGCGACGAACGCGCTACCGCCGTCCGGGTGGATGCAGAGGCCGTGTGCGCCGGAGCAACCGGGCAGCGGGATGCTCCCCTTCACCTTTGCCGTGAGCGGATCGATCGACACGAGCTGGTTGGGCGGGGATGCCTTCACGACCGTGACCCAGAACACGCCGCGCTTCGCATCGAAGACAACGTTGCCGGTCTCGGTCCCGAGCGATACCTGCCGGCGGGCACCGCTGCCGGACTTGGCGATGAGCGAGACGGCGCCGTCGCCCTGATCGGAGACAGCGACGACCCTGTCCTTCGCATCCCAGCCGTCGCCGTCGGGGGCCGAGCCGGTGGTGACGTGCGCGATCACCTTGAACGAGGTGGCGTCGAGGATGACGAGCTTGTCCGGAGAGCTCGTGACGAAGATCCGACCGACCTCGTCGGCGACCACGACGCCGCGCGGGGTGGGGATCCCGGGAACGACCTTCACGAGCGAGCCGTCGCGCGCCTTGACCACCACGACCGAGGCGCCGTTCATGTGCGCGATGATCAGGTTGCCCCTCGCGGCGTCGAGCGCCTGGTAGTCGAACCGGACCGGCTTGCCCGGCAGCGGCACATCCGCCACCCGGACCAGGGGAAGCCACGGCGCGCGGGTGGTCGAGGCGTCGCTCACCGGACTGCTTCCCCGCGAGCCGCTGTCGTGCGGAGCCGCGCTGCGCGCGTGGGGATGAGAGGTCGGCGTGCACCCGCCCAGGAGCAAGGCAAGCAGCAGTATCCGGCATCTCATGGCGGCTCTCTCCAGGAAGCATAGCCCGGTGAGCCAGGCGGACGAGCGGCAGCACATGCTCGACGCGAAAATCGTCCGGAATCGGGCGGAGCTCGCCAGGCGAGCCGGCGTGTCCGCGATGTGGGTGACGCACGTGCTGGCGCTCTCCGATGAAGCCCCGCTGCGACGCCGTCTACGGCGGTATCGGCACGGTCTGGCATTGCCAGCTCAGTCCGGGGTCGTCGAGGTTGGTGACGACGACACGTGGCTCGCCCTTCGCCTTGTCGAGCCAGGTGTGGACGAGCTGGGAGCCGTAGGCGGCCTTGTAGCTCATGGGCGCGCTGGCCAGCTCGCACTTCTTCCCGGTGGACAGATCGAAACGCACCAGCGTGGTCGCCAGATAGTACAGGTCCTGCGCCTGGCTCGGGTTCTGGTTCGGGCCGTCGGGGGGCTGGTTCCAGTAGACATACTGGCCGTCGACCGCCGGGTAGATCTTGCCGTGAGGCGTTGCCGGCGAATCGTAGGTGATGCGGCGCGTCTTGTGCGCCGCCAGATCACGCAGGTACACCTCGCCGCCGCTGCGCTGGAACAAGTCGGTCGAGCTCTGGCCCGGCGGATCGCGGTAGTCGATCCAAACGAACTGGGTCCGGTCCGGCGAGCAGAAGCCTTCCAGCTGCAGGGCGCCGCCGTAGTCCAGGTAGCCCGCCTTGCCAGTGTCGAGATCGACGTCGTAGATGACACCCGAGTCCGCGTCCGCACACACCAGCTCGTGTTCTGTGGCGCAGATGTCGTGACAGACGAAGCTGCCGGGCATGAGCAGCTTGATCTGGCCGGTTTCGAGATCGCGGCTCATCAGCCCCTCGCCGTCCATGGCCCAGAAGACGTAGCGGGAGTCCAGTGCCGTACGGGTAACGTTGTTCTTGCCGGCGTCGGCGGACGTGTACTTGTAGGCAATCTTCCTTTCGCCGGTGATCAGATCCATGACCTCGACCTGGCCGTTGCCGGGGCCGAAGTTGTGGAGGAACGCCACCTTCTGACCTGTGACGTACAGTTCCAACTGTGTGTCGTTCGACGTGGGGTTGGGGCCTATCACCGTCGTTTCGGTCGAGTCGACGAGACTCATCAGCGGACCGATCTGCACCCCTTCGTTGACCATGTGGGACGTGTCGTAGGAAAACGCGTAGTAGTAGGCGCCGACGGCAGCGTCATGAAGCTTTCCGGCACCAAGCTGACGACGCTCGTGTCGGGACAGAGCGCACCCGACGGGATCGCGGTGGACGCGAAGTATGTCTACTGGGTGAACGAAGGCGACGGGACGGTGAAGAAGGTTCCGCGCGACGGCGGCGCACCGGTCACGCTTGCAACGGGACAGGCTGGACCCCGAGGAGTCGCCGTCGATGCGACCAGCGTGTACCGGCTCGATTCGGGGGCCACTTTCAACCAGGGCACGGTCATGAAGGTCGCGCTTGCCGGCGGCTCACCGGTGACCCTCGCGTCGGGGCAGACCCACGTATCGGGCATCACCGTGGACGCAGGGAGCGTCTACTGGGCGAGCTCGGTCACGCTGAAGAAAGTCGCCACCGCGGGTGGCGAACCCGCGGTGCTGGCGACGGGCCAGGACGAAATCTATGACATCGCGGTCGACGCAACCAGCGCCTACTGGACGACCCCCTCCGCCGTCATGAAGCTCACGCCGAAGTGAGTTCACGCAACGCGCGCAGCGCTGCGAGGGGCGGAGTGATCGCGAATCCAGTATCTTTTTCGGTACGCCCGGCAGGATTCGAACCTGCGACCGGCGGCTTAGAAGGCCGCTGCTCTATCCAGCTGAGCTACGGGCGCATGCCGTCCGCGCTGGGCGGGCGGGCCCGCCGAGCCTAGCCCAGGCGGGCTCCAATGGCAGCCAGCGAGGTTCGGTTGCGGGCCCATGACGGAGCGCAGGGCGTGGGTTCCGCCAGGCTCGCATGGTCCGGGGTGCGGGAGTAAGCTCGGCCGCCATGAGGGGTCTCTACCTGAGCCTGATCGGTTGTGCGGCGGCCCTGGCCGTCGCCTGCGGTGGGAGCGAGCCTCCCGCGCAATCACCGGAGCCTCCCGCTCCGGCTCCCGAGCCGCCCGCGGCAAGTGCGCCCGCAGCGTCGGCTACACCCAGCGAGGCAGCTACGGACGACAACGGCGACGACAGCTCGTCGTCCGACGACGGCGACAAGCCCAAGAAGACGGACGAGACCGTGGAGCCGAAGTTCACCGAGGGCATGACGGTGGATCAGGCGATCGCCGCGGTGCCGCAGGGGCTACCGCGCGAGAACGTCGACCAGGACGAGCTGTCCAAGCCGCTCACCGACTTCAAGGTCTACAAGCCCTGCAAGCCGCGGCCGAGCGATCACTTCAAGCTCAAGGTCGCCGTCTGGGACGGCAAGGCCGTCGGCGTCGACGTCATCACCAAGAACAAGAAGCTCGCCACCTGCATCGACAAGCAGATCCGCGACCTGACCTGGAAGGATCCGGTCAAGTCGCTGAACACGATCGAGTACGCGTTCTAGCTCGCGTGTCCCGGGGCCCGCGGCTCAGCTGGCCGCGGGCTCGGCGGGGTCGAACGCCTGCCCCTGCGTCTGGGCGACTCGCACCTGCTCGGAGGTGCGCCCGAAGCGCCGCTCTTTCTGCGAGTACACCTCGACGGCGTCGAGCAGCGTCTGCGGCGTGAAATCCGGCCACATGATCGGCAGGAACGACAGCTCCGCGTAGGCCGCCTCGAACAGCAGAAAGTCGCTGAGCCGGCTCTCGCCTCCGGTCCGGATCAGCAGATCAACGTCCGGCAGGGTGTGTGTGGTCATCTCGCGGTGGAAGAAGCTCTCGTCGATCTCCTCCGGCAGCACCAACCCGGCGCGTGCGCGCACCGCCAGCGCCCTCGCCGCTTCCACGATGTCCTGTCGTCCGCCGTAGGACAGAGCGAGCGTGAGCGTCATGCGGTCGCCGTCGGCGGTGTACGCCATGAGATCCTCCACCGCATGTCGCGTCGCCGTCGGCAGCTCCTCCAGCTGGCCGATGACGTTGACGCGGATGCCGTTCTGGCGGAGCTCGGCGCGTTCCTGCTTCGCGAAATCCACGAGCAGACGCATCAGCGCTTCCACCTCGCCGCGCGGGCGTGCCCAGTTGGCGACGCTGAAGGCGTAGAGCGTGAGATACTCGATGCCGACGCGCGCAGCGGTCTCCACCGCGTCGCGCACGGCGCGCGCGCCCTCGGCGTGCCCTTCGGCGCGCTCCAGTCCGCGGGCTTTCGCCCAGCGGCCGTTGCCGTCCATGATGATCGCGATGTGACGGGGGAGGCGGGTCGTTCCGTTGTCCACTGGTTCTTTCCTTCAAGGGTCGAAGCTGGCTGCAAGGGAGCCTGGCAGATGGAACGCTGCCTCTCGCGCAGGGTGTGTGGAGGTTCCAAGGAAAACGCACTCCCGGGCGCTGCTCATGCGCGCAGCGTCTCCGGCAGGTTTGCGACGGTAAGCAATTGTAATTATTGATGCTTCGTGTCCGTGGCAGGGGCAGACGAGCCGGCCGGCTCCCCACGCGGATCGTCCGGGTTCGCTTCTCCGGCCGCCTCGCGCTCGCTGGCCCAGCGGCGCGCCGGAGGCAGCGTGACGCGGAACACGACCTCGGGCGGCCCGGCCGTCGCGAGGTCGGCCTGCCCGCCGTGCGCCTCCACCACCGCGCGCACGATCGCGAGCCCTAGACCGGAGCCGCCCTTGTCGGCGCGCGTCGTCACGAAGCGGCGGAACAGACGCTTCTTGACGTGCTTGGCTACGCTGCCGCCGCTCGTGACCTCGAGCACGACGTGGATGGCGTCGCGACGCACCCGCGCCGTGACAGCCGCGCCGGGCTCGGAGTGCACGAGCGCGTTGTCGAGCAGGTTGGCGATGGCGCGCCCCAACCAGTCGGAATCGCCGCGCACGCGCGTGTCCCCCTCCGTGTTCACGCTCACGCGCTCGCCGCCCGACGGCAGCGCGTCGACGGTGGTGGCGACCAGCTTGCCGAGGTCGACGGGCTGGAACGACTCGACACCGCGCGCTTCGATGCGCGCCAGGCTGAGCAGATCGCCGAGCAGCCGCTCGATGCGCTCGGTGGACTCGCGGATGCGCGCGATGAAGCGGCGCGCCTCCTCCGGTTCCTCCAGCGCTCCTTCGTCGAGCAGTTCTGCGCTCGCACGGATGGCCGCCACGGGGTTCTTGAGCTCGTGCGACAGATCAGCCGCGAAGGTCTCCACGAAGGGGCGCCCTTCCAGCTGGCGGCGCATGGAGTCGATGGATCGGGTCAGGCGTGTCACTTCCCTGCCGAACGCTACCGGAGGGGCGGCGCCGCTTTCGCCCGCGCTGAGGCGTTCGCTGAATGCCGTGAGCGCTTCGATCGGCATGGCAATGGCGCGCCCAATCCAGGCCGCAGCCAGTGCAGCGACCGCGCCCAGTACCAGGCTGATGACGAGCACGGTCGGTGCGAAATCCGCGAGCAGGCGCCGCATCACCACTGTCGGCTTGACCACGCGCACCGAGCCGACGTCCCTGCCGTGCACCTTGATGGGCGCGTCCACGTAGACGGTACCGGGCTCGCCGCGCGCGCTGGGCTGTCCGAGCGGGAACAGCACCTTGCCCTCGCGGTCCAGCACTTCCAGGCGCAGGTCCGCGCCGCGGGCGCGTTCTTCCTGCAGCTTTCCAGCGATTTCATGCACCGTCATGCCGGTGCGGTCCATCTCGCCTTCGATCATTCCCGCGATCGAGGCGGCCTCGTCGCGTGCGGCCTGCGAGGCGAGCCTCACGGCGCGCGCTTCGATGCGGTCGATGACCATCAGGCCCAGTCCGAAGGCGAAGGCGCCCACGATCACCGCCAGCGCGAGGAACACCTGCATGCGGATCGACATGCCCCGCGTGCGCGTGTTCAAGAGCCGCGAAACGATGAACGCGACGAACAGGATCAGGCCGATGGAAGCGGCCGCGACGACGATGAGCCGGATCACGGGCCGTTCGCCGCAGACGGCGCGTCGGTGACGCGATAGCCGACGCCGCGTACCGTCTCGATGAGCCCGGGGTCGCCGCCCGCCTCGGCGACCTTGCGTCGCAACGACTTGACGTGCGAGTCCACCGTACGATCGCTGATCGCGAAACCGTCGCCCCACACGCGGTCGATGAGCTGCGCTCGCGTGTACACCCGGCCAGGGCTCTCCAGCATGCTCGCCAGGAGGTCGAACTCGACGCGCGTGAGCTCGAGTGGGTGCCCGGAGACCTGCGCGCGGCGGGTGGGTTCATCCACCGAGAGCGCGGGAGGCGACGGCTGGGTGCCCGCCGGATGCTCGGCATCGCCAGTGCGGCGCAGGACCGCGCGCACGCGTGCGACGACCTCGCGCGGCGAGAACGGTTTGGTCACGTAGTCGTCCGCGCCGGTCTCGAGCGCTGCGACGCGATCGGCTTCACTGTCGCGGCTCGAGAGCACGATGATGGGCGTCGATTCGCCGGCGGCCCGCAGGCGACTGATGAGATCGAAGCCGCTTCCGTCGGGCAGCATCAGATCCAGCACGACCAGCTCGCTCTCCGGCAGCCGCTCTTCCGCTTCGGCGCAGGAAGCCGCGGTCATGGCCGAGAAGCCGTCCCGGCGCAGCGCGTAGGCCACGCTCTCGGCGATCGCCGGTTCGTCCTCCACCACAAGGATCCGCTGCGCCATCCGTCGCCCGAGGCTAGCACCAAACGTCAGCGATCGCCGAGCAGCGCCCGGACCAGCGAAGGCACCGCAGCCGGCAACCGCTCGATCTGCCCGACTACCGGCTGCATGCCTGCGAAGTGCACGACGAGGCCGCCCGGGCGCACCTCGACGTGACCGGAGAAGCCCCAGCTCGCGAGCAGCTGCCGCGCGACCAGCGGCAGGGCCGCATCGGCCTCGGATGCCGAAGCCGCGAACGTTGCCATCGCGCGATCCCATACGGGGTCGCCGAGCTCGACGCGCGGCGGAGGCGCGCTCTCGAGAAACGTGACGCGCGTGTTGAAATGCTCCCCGCCACGCGCCGCCGCCCGGCGCCGGAACCCCGGGTGCGTCACGAAGGTGATCAGCGTGCGGTCGAGCGGCTCGCTGTCGAGCGGCGCCAGCCACGGCTCGGCAACCGTGACGCTGCCCGGCCCGAGCGCCCAGGAGACGCTGTTGAACCAGGCCTCGGGGCTGACCATCGTATCGTACGGTTCCCAGCCGCGGAACCAGCGCTGATCGGGCCAGCCTTCGTACGCGAAGCGGTGCTGTCGCGCCCAGGCGGCGATCTGTTCGGAGCCGGGGGGAAGAACCGGTGCTTCGGCCGTACGACCCATGTTTCCTTCGTGCCTTCCTTCCGCCAGCGATCGATAGCATGACCCGGAGCCGGGTCGCCTTGACGCCTGCGAGCCGGCGCGGCTACCACATCGCCGTGGCGACGTGCCGGCTGCCATCCAGCCGGGCTGGGTTTCGATCACGACGAGGGATGGTTCAAGTGGCGAACACAAAGCGTCTGGACGAGCGGTCTCGATGGGGCAGCGCGACAGGGACTCCGGTCCGCTGGGCTGCCGCCTTCGCGCTGGCCATGGGATTGGCGCTGCCGGGCCTGCCGGCCTGCGGCGGGGCCCAGCAGCAGACGGCCGAGAGCCCCACGCAGAAGCAGAACGAGGAAAAGGCGCAGCGCCTGCTCGCGCGCGCCAAGCAGGCCCACGATGCGGACCGCTTCCGCCGCATCATCAGCCGCTTTGGCGACACCAAAGCGGCCGGCGAAGCACGCGACGAGCTGGCGGCGATCCTGATCGAGCAGTCCAAGCAGGCGATCAAGCAGGATGACTGGGCCACCGCAGAGGACCGGACCGACGAGGCGCGCATGTACGCCGGGCTCGATCTCACACAGAAGGCGATCGAGCTGCAGAACCAGATCGACGATCACCACGCGGCGTTCGTAGCCGGCCAGGCCGCCAAGGATGCCGCGCAGGGCAAGTGCGCCAGCGCGCTCAAGCGCGTGGCTGTCCCGCTCAGGAAGAAGCCCCGCGCCCGCTTCAAGAAGGAGCTGCAGAAGCAGGCGAAGAAGCCTCTCGTCGACTGCTTGTCGAAGAAGCTGGCGGTGGAGGTGGAGGCCGGGAATCTCGAGCCTGCCCGCATGATGCTGGAGACTCCCGACGCGACCACGGCGCTGTCCGAGTCCGGCTACAAGGAGGCGCATGCCGTTCTGCAGAAGCTCGTCGTCAAGCGCAGCACGTCGGGCGTCCAGCCTCTGCTTGCCGAGCACAAGTGGAAGGAAGCCATCGCCAAGCTGCAGCAGATGAAGACGGCCAACTCCCTGAACGACAAGGAGTACGAGGTTGCCTTCGGTATCGTGCAGGACGCCATCCACGCGCACTTGCTGGACCTCGCAAAGAAAGCGCTCGCCGACAAGAAGCCGAGCCAGGTCGCGGACGAGATCGCCGCGCAGATCGCAATCGCCAAGTGGAAGCAGATCCCGGACGACCTGACGGCGGCGCTCGCGCCGCTCGCCGTGGCTGTCCAGTGCGAGAAGCTGCATTGCCGCATGCAGCAGCCGGCGCCGGCCTGGGCGTGGGGCGCCATCGTGGTCCACTCGCCGGCGAAACCCGACGGGGCAACCCGGGCGAAGATCAAGCACGCGCAGAAGATCTGGGTACTGGCCAAGGCGAGGAAGCACGCGCTGGTCGCGCTGAAGGACCCGGGCAAGGTCGCCGAGACCCAGCTCTTCGCCGTGGCCACGGGTTGGGTGGACCCATCGCACCTCAAGAATGTCGATACCGACATGTGGCTGCCGCCCGACAATCAGCTAGCGGGCGTGCGCGTCTGGGGGCCGCTGCGTCCGCCGAGCAAGGACTACCACCTCGGCGTCGTCAAGAAGGTCGACGGCAAGAAGGCCGTGGTCACGCGCATCGCCGACAGTCTGGACGCGACAGTGCCGCTCCGATCGCTCCGCATCGGCAAGCTCTCGAAGGGCCTGAAGGTCATGGCATTCTGCCAGGACGAGCTGCATCCCGAGACAGCGAAGGTCGAAGGCGTGGTGACCGAGTCCGGAGGCGTGCCGAAGGTCAAGGTCAAGTGCGACAAGGGCGACCTCACGCGGGTGGAGGTCGGTGGCGCGCTCACGTCGAAAGCCGCGTGGCTGCCGCCGCGCAAGCCGTAGCGGAGCTTCGTCCCGCCCGCCCGTGCGATGAAGACGCTGCTCCTGCTCAGGCACGCCAAGTCGAGCTGGGACGAGCCCGGGCTCGACGATCACGACCGCCCGCTGAACAAGCGCGGCCGGAAGGCGGCTCCGCGCATGGGGCAGCTGCTCCGTGACGAGGGGCTCGTGCCGGACGCGGTGCTCTCGTCGAGTGCGCTCCGGGCCCGCGACACTGCCGGTGCTGTCTGCGAGGCGATCGGCAACGAGGGCGGAGTAGACGAGCGCCACGACCTGTATCTGGCGGCGCCGGGCACGTACCTGCGCGCTGTCAGGGAGCTGCCCGACGAGGCAGAGCGTGCGCTGGTGGTGGGGCACAATCCCGGCCTGGAAGATCTGCTTGAAGCGTTGTGCGGGCGCTCGCATCGCATGCCGACCGCCGCGCTGGCCGTGCTCGAGCTTCCGGTGAAGCACTGGAGCGAGCTCGAGCTCGACGGTCATGCGCGCTGCCTGCGCGTGTGGCGTCCGAAAGATCTCGACTAGGCACGTCGCCAACGTCATCAGTCCGCAACCGGCGGCGCCGGCGACCGAGCAGGGGGCATGAAGCAGGCCCGACGCCGGTTCATCACGGCGCTCATCGCATGCGTTCCGGCTGTTGGTTGCGGCGGCGCGCCGGGTGCACACGCGGCTCGGCAACGCGGCGTCGGAGGTGCAGGCGCCGGACCGCCGCCGGACGCCGCTGCGCCTTTGCGCCCGCCGCACGTGCTACACGTGCCGCCGGCTGCCGGCGCGTTGAAACGTCCGGCTCGCGTGGTGACGGGAAAGCCCAGGCTGGGCGCGCGGGTCGCCTTCGCATTGCATGTCTCTGGCGATCTGGTCGCTTTCGATCCGCGCACGGGCCGCGAGCTCTCACGCTTCGTATTCGGGCGGGAGCTGGAGGACGTGTGCTGGGACGCCCGCACCGGCCGCGTCCTGATCGTCGAGCACGACGCCTATGACGACGGCAGCCGCGTCCATGCCGTGCGATGGACCGGCAGCGCGTTCGTGCTCGAGTCGAGCTCACCGGTGCTGCCGGGCCATTCGCGGGTCTTCGCTGCGTCCGATCGTGTGTACGCCGTGTCCGAGGACCAGGGCGTCGTCTGGAACGTGCTCGACGATGACCTGACGCCGGTCGGACAGTTCGAACCCCTCGTCAGGCCGGTCTCGCTGGTGGAGCGGGTCGGAAGCGCGCACAGCCGACTGCTAGCGCTGGACAGCTCGGCGCGCCTGGCGGGACAGCCCGCCGACCAGCTCCTGGGCGTCTCGCATCCCGCCGGCGACTGGCAGGTGACAGAGCAGAGCTACCTCGCTCCGGGTCGGCCTTCGGCGCGCATGGTCGCGGGGCAGCCTGGTTCGACCTACGTCCTTCACAAGGACCCGGGCGAGGGAACGATCGAGCTTGCCCGGATCTCCACGTCGGCGCCCGCCGTCCCGCCGGCCTTCCACGTGGTGGTGACGGGCGCGGGGCGCGGCGCGCTCGAGGGAGCGGCGTACGATCCCGAGCGGCGCATCGTTGCAGTCGCGATCGCCCGCGTGCCGATCGCGCGGCTGGCACTGGTTCCAACCGAGACAGGGCGCCCGACCGCGCTCGTGTCGCTCGACGCCGCGATCCGGAGCACGCGCTGGTGGTCGCGGGATCTGGTGCGCGATCCGGAGAGCGGACGCCTGCTCGTCGCCACGGAGCAGGGCATCGTAGCGCTTTCGCCGGGCGGGACCGGCGACGCCCCGTCACTCGTGACGGACGCCGGCTTCACCGCGCCGGATCTGCGCGGCCCCATCGCGCTCGTGCCGTAGCTCAGGGGCAGGCGAAAACCGGCGCGACCGGTGCGAACTTCTCGGTGCGCTTCGGCGAGCACTCGTTCACGGGCAGGCACTGGTACTGGTTGCCGCCCGACTTGTAGCGCCGGTAGCACTTCTCGCCGGCTGCACACGTGGCGCTGCAGTTCGTCGCCGCCACCTGTGGGTATGCCGTGTTGGGATAGCAGCCTTCGCTGGACGAGCAGCTGTTGTTGCAGTCCGAGGCGGGCAGCTCCTTGATGTTGTCGAGATCCGTCAGCGCGGTCTCGAGCTTGCTCTTGATCTGGGCAAAGGTCTCGTCGAGCTTGTCGGAGGTGGTCGCCTCGGCGACGCAGATGAACTTCTGCCGTCCGCACATGTCGATCTTCTCGCAGCCGGGCGTCGTCGGGCCGGCCGCCTGGAGCTGGTCGTCGCCGTACAGCACCTTGCCGCCCACCATGACGAGCCGGACGCTGTGCGGAGTGGCGCCCAGGATATCCGCGTACGGCTTGGTGCCGTCGCCGCCGACCACGAACAGGTCGGCCTTGTAGCCCGTCTTGATCGAGCCCAGCGTGTTCGAGAGCCCCAGCACGTCCGCACCGTTGGCGGTGGCCATCACGACCAGGTCCTTCGGCGACAGCCGGTTGTTCCAGTGGGTGTTGTCCCAGTTGTCGGCGAAGCGCAGCTCGTCGAGCATGTCCTGGCTGCCACCCATCGACCAGTCCGGTCCGAGCGAGATCTCGACGCCGGCGTCCAGCGCGGCGGGGATGTCCGTCGTCTTGCCGTACAGCGCGACGTTGGAGGCAGGCGACCAGGTCAGCTTCATCCCGTGCTGGGCCATCGTCGCGAATTCGGTCGGGCCGAAGGCGGTGCCGTGGGTGATGGCCGTCTGGGGCGCGTACAGGCAGCCGTCAGGCGTCGTGACCGTATTCAGCTTGTCGAACTCGGCGAGCGCGGCCGCGTCGACGCCCTCGCCGCAGTGGATCAGGTAGGCGTCCGTCTTGCCGCTCGTGAAGTTGTTGCATACGCCGTTGGCGCTGCTGGACGACGGCGGGAACAGCGCGCTCGTCTGGATCTTGTCGGCTCCCAGGCCGTTCTGCGTCACGTCGATGGAGCGCGCGAGCGAGCTGAAGCAATTCGACGAAGTGCCCGGCAGGCCCACGATCGACGTGGTGCCGGCAACCAGACCCTTCAGTTCGCCCCACTTGTCGAGCTCGCACTTGAGGTCGCCCGCCTCATCGTACTTCTGCGGGCACCACCAGGGCTTGCCCTGCGAAGCGTCTTCCAGACACTGCTTGTAGTCGAGCATCTGGTTGTACTCCGCCTCGTTGGGCCACTGGTTGTGGTCTGTGTAGCGGCAGACGTTGTCGACGCAGTCACACTTGCTGCCCGAGCAGTAGCTCGAACCGCTGTTGCAGTCCGCGACGCTGTTGCAGCTCGCCGGCAGGTGGGGCACCCAGTCGTCGTTGTTGAAGATGTCGAACAGGATGTGGTTGTGCGTGTCGATCAGGCCCGGCGCGATCACGCCGTTGGTCGTGATCACGGTCGCGCCGCTCGCGCCGGACTGCCCCTCGCAGCTCGTGCCCTGCGCGGCGCACGTGATCGTGTCGCCTTCGACGAGCACCTCGCCGACGTAGCTGGTATCCGGCGTCACGACCGTGCCCTTCAACAGGAAGCGGTCGGCTGCGCCCGTCTGGAGGGTCGCGTCGGGGCTCGTGCTTCCGCCGGTGCCCGCGCTTCCGCCGGTGCCTGCGCTTCCGCCGGTGCCTGCGCTTCCGCCGGTGCCCGCGCTGCCGCCGGTGCCCGCGCTGCCGCCGGTGCCCGCGCTGCCGCCAGCCGTGCCCGCGCTGCCGCCGGTGCCGGCTCCCCCGTCCTGTTGCCCGCCGGTGCCGCCGGACGAGCGGCCACCGTTGTCGCCGCCGCCGCACGCCGTTGCAGCGACCACAAGTGAAAGAGTCACGATCAGTAGTGAGCGCCCACGCATCTTTTGATTCTACCCGATCTATCGAGGCTTCCGGGTCCACCCATTCCGGCCAGCTGGCCAATACCTGACGGGGGCGTGTCCGGCTGGCGTTGGCGGGTGCACGGCGGTATTGGGTCGGGGCATGTCGTCCCGGCCCCGCTTGCCCGCGAAGAAGGACGTGGCTCTTGCGCTTCTCGAGAGCTCGACCGTCCTCATCCATCTCGACCCGAGGATCGAGGAGGTGCGCGTGCCGCCATGGTTCAAGAAGCAGCCCCAGCTCGTGCTGGAAGTCGGCCTGAACATGCCGGTTCCCATTCCCGATCTGAGTGTCGATGACGACGCGGTGTCGTGCACGTTGAGCTTCAGCCGGTCGCCGTTCTTCTGCTGGATCCCCTGGAGCGCGGTCTACGCGCTGGTCGGCTCCGACGGGCGCAGCATGGTCTGGCCCGATGACGTTCCGCCCGAGGTGGTGGCGCAGGCCGAGCAGGCGCAGGAGAAGGACAAGCAGAAGAAGGCCCGCCGGGCGCACCTCCGGCCGGTCCCCGACGACGGCGAAGAGGCGCTTGACGCCGAGGAAGCCGGGGAACCTCTGGAACCCGAGGAAGCTGGGGAAGCCGAGCAGCCCGCTGTCGCGGACTCCGGGGAGGCGAGCGACGACACGGAGACTGGAGACGTAGCCGTGGCCGAGGCGCCCACGCGGGGCGCGCCCACCCAGCCCGAAGCCTCGCCGGATCCTATCGAGCCGGATGAGGGCAAGCCCGAGGGGGGCAACGGCAAGCGGAAGCTGCCGCCCTACCTGCGCGTCGTGAAGTAGGACCCGGCGCTATCCAGCGTCAGTCGGCGCTCGCGTCCTGGGGGCCGGCGTCGCTTTGCCCGCCGGTTCCGGCGGTTCCAGCATCAGCGCCGCCGGTTCCCGCAGCGCCCGCAGCGCCGCCGGTTCCCGCAGCGCCGCCGGTTCCCGCAGCGCCGCCGGTTCCCGCAGCGCCGCCGGTTCCCGCAGCGCCGCCGGTTCCCGCAGCGCCGCCGGTTCCCGCAGCGCCGGCTGCGGCACCACCTCCGCCGGTCCCACCCGTGCCAGCGGTTCCGGCCGTGCCCGCGACGCCGCCGGCTCCCGCGGCACCGGCCGCGCCTGCGCTGCCGCCGGCGCCTGCCGCGCCGCCCGCGCCGTTGCTCGGGACGCACATCCACGTGCCGTTGGCGACCAGGCACTGGTAGCCAGCGACGCAACCGTGGAACGTGCAATCCCCGGTGTGGCAGAGGTTGTCGACGCTGCAGGTCTCGTTGGCCAGGCAATCGCCCGGCTTGCTGCATTGCGCACCGCTTGCGCCCCCCGAGCCGTTGGACGACGAGCGCACGCACAGGCCGCTCGGGTAGTCACAGACGTAGCCGGAGCCGCAGTCGGAGTCGCTGACGCACGCGGTGCCCTGATCCGGATAGATCGGGCAGCCCCCGAGCGCGAAGGCGGCCACCAGAGTCGCACCCAACAGCAATGCTCGCTTCATCGCTCCGCCTCCGTCATCCGGTTCGGACCCGCCGGCGGGCCCGTTCCTGCTTCAGCGTAGCAAGCGACGTGCCCCGGACAAGCGGGGGCGGATTGCCTTTTTCCGGCCGCCCCGGCCCGCCACGAGTGAAGCAGGGTTCACGCCAGCGTGTGGAAGTCGGGGAGCCGACTGGAGCGCGGGCCGGTCCGGTCGGCCGCCAACCCCGCGAAAGGGCTAACTGGATTCGGCCAACATGCTAGATTTCCGGCGCCTTTTTCGACGAGTAACGCTGGATGGATGTTCGCTGCGGCCGCTGTGGGACCGAGTACGAGTTCGATGACGCTCTCGTCTCGGAGCGGGGGACCACGGTCAAGTGCACGAATTGTGGTCACCAGTTCAAGGTCCATCCTCCGCATTCCGCGCGGGCGGGACCAGAACGCTGGGTGGTGCGGACTGCCTCGGGGCGGGAGCTTGTCTACACTTCGTTGCGCGACCTGCAGAAGGGCATCGCGCAGCGGCAGGTGGGGCCCGGCGATCTTCTGGCACGAGGCAACCAGCCGGCGCGGCCGCTCGGTTCCATCGCCGAGCTGGAGCCATTCTTCCAGCCCGGAGGCAGAGCTCGCGCGGGTAACGTGCCGCGCACGCTCTCCGGTGTTGCGCCGCCCGCCAACGTCGCCACCCACCCGCCCGATGTGCGCGTCCGCGAGGCGACGCCCCCGGATCTCGCTTCGACGCAACCTTCGGCGATGAACCAGGCGCCGGCGCGCGCGGCGGCGCCGCGCGCGGACGCGTTCGCCGGCACCATGCCCATCGACTTCAACCAGGCAGGGGTCGGGCATCCCGAGGGCACCCTGGAAGAAGCCGAGCCGCCGACGCTACCGCGCAACCAGCGCCCCATGCCGCCGGTCGAGCCGCGTGCCCAGCAGCGCTCCCAGCCGGTGGACATCCGGCAGCGCCCCGACCCCGTGCTCACGCCGACGCCGAGCGCGGTCCGCGAGAGCTTCCATTCAGAATCCGAGATCCACACCGATCCCAGATTCCTTGCCGGTCCGCCGTCGCGTCGAGCGCGCTCGCGCTGGATCGCGGCGTTGGTGATTGTCGGCGTCGTTGCGCTGTTCGGCGCTACCATCGGTCGGCAGTACATCTCGCGCTTTGCGCACCCGGCGCACAAGGCGGCAAAGCCCGCCGCGGACAGCCGCGTTGCCGGCATGCTCCAGAAGGGGAACCAGCTCCTGTCGGACGGGGACTTCGAGGGAGCGAAGGAGCAGTTCGACAAGGCCAGCGCGCTCGCCGAAAATGACCCGGCCGTGCTGGCGGCGCTGGCGCATCTCGAGACGCTGAGGGCCGACCTGGTGTGGCTCCAGCTCCGGTTGCTCGACCCCACCGACAAGGAGCTGGTGAAGTTGACCCATCGGCAGCTCGGCGCGCGTGTGGGACGGGCCGAGCGCGCCGTGGAAGCCGCACGGAAGGTAGCGCCGAACAAGCGGGGCGTGCTGCGTGCGCGCATCGACGTGTTGCGCATGAGCGGCGACATGAACAAGGCGCGCTCGCTCGTCGGGCCTGTTGCCAAGGACGCCAGCCAGCCCGAAAATGCCTACGTGCTGGCCGCGCTCGACCTCGCCGAGCCGTCGCCGGGTTGGTCGACCGTTGTGGATCGGCTGCGCACGGCCACCTCGGGTGACCAGGATCTGCTGCGCGCACGTCCTGCCCTCATCTACGCGCTGGCGCGCTCCGGGCAGATTTCCCAGGCGGAAGCGGAGCTCCACAAGCTCGAGTCGAGCGACAAGCGGCATCCGCTCCTCACCGAGCTGAAAGGCTTTGTCTCCCGGTTCGAATCGGCGAGCGCCGATGCGGGGACCGACGCCGGTGCGGAAGTCGCGACGGTCGATCCTTCCCAGCTCCCGGAGCTCGACACTTCCAAAACGAACGTTCCTGAAGAAGCGCCCGCCGGTGACTTCCGCTCGCAGCTCGAGCAGGCTAGCGCCGCGGCCTCGCGCGGGGACCTGGAGCGCGCCCAGCGGCTCTACAGCGCGGTGCTCGCCGCGCACCCCGGAAACACGGAAGCCCTGGCCGGGCTGGCCGACGTTGCACGGCGTCGCCACGACACCGCCACCGCGGCGAAGCTCTACAAGCAGGTGCTGAAGAGCAATCCGAGCTATCTGCCCGCGCTCATGGCTCGAGCCGACCAGAAGTGGGACGCAGGGGATCGCAAAGGCGCGATCGCGATGTATCGCCGCATCCTGGAGCAGGCCGGCCCGGGTTCGGGGTACGGCCAGCGTGCGGCGGCGCGTATCGCAGAGGGCGAGAAGGGCGGTTCGACCTCGAGCCCGCCGCCCACCAGCGAGCCCGGCTCGGCAGCTCCCGAGCAGCCGGCGCCCACCGCCACCGCAACGTCCACGGGCACGTCGGCGCCGCCCGCCGAGCAGAAGCCGAAGCAGGAAGAGCCCCACATCGACACCACCGACCTGCCCGGGTTCAATCAATGAGGAGCAGCGCCTGTCTGCGATGGCTGGCGCTGCTCGTGCCAGTGCTCCTGTGCGGATGCAGGGCGCGTCCGCGCTCCGGCAGCTTCGCGTCGAAAGGCCACGTTTCCACCGCGCACGGCGAGGTGATCGAGGTCGATCTTGCTTCCGGGGCGCCCGAGTCGCTCGGCTCCGGCGGCATCCTGTTCCAGCTTCCGGCGTCGAGAACCTATGTGGGGCTGGTGCGGGCCCTCGAGCGCGCCCGGAAGGACGACGACGTGACCGGCGTCTTCGTGCGGCTCGGCACCGCGGAGCTCGGGTGGGCGCGCAGCCAGGAGCTCGGACATCTGCTCCACCAGCTCGGCAAGCAGGGCAAGCCGGTCGTGTGCCACGCGGACTCGCTCACCAACTCGTCCACCTGGCTGCTCGCCGCAGGTTGCGACCGCATCTGGCTCAGCCCCGCAGCCGAGGTCGATACCGTCGGTATCGCGGCACAGATGGTCTACCTCAAGGGCGCGCTCGACAAGCTCAAGGTCCAGACGGACTTCATCCACATGGGCAAGTACAAGAGCGCTGCGGAGCCCATCACGCGTGAAGGTCCGAGCGAGCCCGCGCGGATCTCGCTCACGGAAACGCTGGCATCGATCCGCAAGGCCTGGCTCGACGGCATCGCGGCCTCGCGTAAGAAGAAGGGGATCCGCGACGCGATGGAGCACGGTCCGTGGAGCTCCGGTGAAGCGAAGGACCATGGGCTGGTCGACGCGATTGGCTACGAGTCGGATGCCGTCGAGGACGCGGAGAAACGCGGCAAGGCCGAAAAGCTCACGCCTGTTTTCGGGCCCCAGGTCGCGGGGCGAGGTCTCGATCTCGCCCAGCTGATCCGGGTCCTGGCCGGGGCGGATCAGCGCAGCGGAGGGCGCCCCCACATCGCCGTGCTGCCGGCTGACGGCGAGATCACGATGGAGCCGGGCGGGATGCTGTCGCGTGGTGGCATCAGCGCCAAGGCCATCATCAAGACGCTGCGCCGCCTGGAGAAGGACGACTCGGTGAAGGTCGTCGTGCTGCGCATCGACTCGCCCGGCGGGTCGGCGCTGGCGAGCGATCTCATCTGGCACGAGCTCATCGAGCTGAAGAAGAAGAAGCCGCTGGTCGTGTCGGTCGGCGACATGGCGGCCAGCGGTGGCTACTACATGGCTTGCGCCGCCACGCGCATCGTGGCGGAGCCGACCAGCATCGTCGGTTCGATCGGCGTGCTGGGTGGCAAGGTCGCGCTGGCGCCGGCGCTCGCGCAGTTCGGCATCAACAGCTACACGTTCCCCGCCAGCAAGGCGCCAGGTGCCGCCGCTCGCTCCGCCTACGAGTCCGCCCTCACGCCCTGGGATGATGCGACACGCGAGCGCGTCCGCGAGCAGATGAAACGCATCTACGGTCTGTTCCTCAGGCGCGTCGCCGCGGGGCGGAAGATGAAGGTCGCCGAGGTGCAGAAGATCGCCCAGGGGCGCATCTGGACGGCGGCGCAGGCGAAATCCCGGGGTCTGGTCGACGACTTCGGCGGCCTGGATCGCGCGCTTTCGGTCGCGCGCCAGCTCGCCCACCTCGACAAGCGCGCGCCGGTCACGGTCGAGGGCGCGTCGGAGAGTCTTCTGGAGCGGCTGATGCTGGGCAGGCACGCCGATGCCAGGGCGGTGGCCGAGGCGGTCGAGCGCGAGCAGGGGCGGCGCGCGCCGCTCGTCCGTCTGCTGCCCAGGGAGCTCAGACCCTTCGCGGCGAGCCTTTCGCCCATGCTGTCGGGCGAGCACGTGCTCGCGGCAATGCCCTACGCGGTCGTCATCCGCTGAGCGCTGTGCGCGTCACTTGCAGGGATTGTCCTTGGCGGTCGCCTTGGTGTCCGTGGCTCCGGAGCGCGCGGTGGCGCATCGGCTTGCGTCGCGGCTCCTGGCGGAGAGGGCGGGATTCGAACCCGCGGTAGGCTTTTGACCTACGCCCGCTTAGCAAGCGGGTACCTTCGGCCACTCGGTCACCTCTCCAGGCGAGTGAGGGCCGAGAAACTACCCACGCACCCGTCGCCGTCAAGGGACAAGGCAAAAACCGGTGGAACTGCCCGTGTCGGGACGTTGCCGGCGGGCCTTCCGGTTGCGGGTCCGCGCCGGCGGTACGACTATCAAGGCACATGCTGCTGCTACGCCCCGAAGTGAACGAGCCGTCACCCGCCGCCCGGGAAAAGGCCGTGCGGCTGCTGGAGCAGCGGCTCGGCCCGTCGCGTGTCTTGACCGGCCGCGACGCCTGCGAGCGGTTTTCCGTCGATGAATCGGAGGCGGTGGGCCGCGTCCCCGACGCTGTCGTGCAGGCGGAAAGCCGCGACGACATCCTCACGGCCCTGGCCGTGGCGCGGGAAGCGGAGGTGCCGCTGACGCCGCGAGCCGGCGGAACGGGTCGAACGGGCGGCGCCGTGCCCGTCGCGGGGGGCATCGTGCTGAGCGTGAGCGGCATGACCTCGATCAAGGACATCGATGGCCGGGAGGGACTGGCGGTGGTCGAGCCCGGCGTGGTCCTGGGCGACCTGCACGCGGCGGTCGAAAAGGAAGGTTGGTTCTACCCGCCCGACCCGAACTCGCTCGTCGGCTGCGCGCTCGGCGGCAACGTGGCCGAGAACGCGGGCGGCCCGCGCGCCTTCAAGTACGGCGTCACGCGCGAGTACGTGCTGGGGCTCGAGGCATTCCTGATCGGAGGCCAGCGCATCCAGGCCGGCCGTCGCACGCGGAAAGGGGTCACCGGCTACGACGTGACGGGGCTTCTTGTCGGCAGCGAGGGAACGCTGGCGGTGTTCGGCGACATCACGCTCAAGTTGATCCCGAAGCCGCCCGCCGTCATGACCCTGATGGCGCTGTTCGACAGCGTCCACCAGACCGGCGGAGCCGTGGGCGCGATCGTGGAAGCGGGGCTCGTGCCGCGCTGCATCGAGCTGCTGGATTCCGGGACGCTGCAGGCGATGCGGGATGCGGGCAATGCGCTCGACCCGCGCGCCGGAGCGATGCTGCTGATGGAGGTCGACGGCGACGAGCGCGCTTGCGAAGAGCAGGCCGAGCGCATCTCGGATGCGTGCGAGAAGGTCGGCGTGCTCGAGCTCCTTGTCGCGCAGGACAGAGCGCAGCGCGACCGCCTGTGGGCGGCGCGCCGCGAGATGAGCCCGGCGGTCCGCCGCCTGGCCCGGCACAAGCTGAGCGAGGACGTGGTGGTGCCGCGACAGAAGGTCGGCGAGCTGCTCGACCGCGTGGCAAGCGTGAGCGAGCGCACGAAGATCCGCTCGCTTGCCTACGGGCACGCCGGCGATGGCAACCTGCACGTCAACTTCCTGTGGAACGACGAGAGCGAGCTGGCGTCCGTCGACGCCGCGATCGAACAGCTGTTCCGCGACGTGATCGAGCTCGGAGGCACGCTCAGCGGCGAGCACGGCATCGGCGTGCTCAAGGCGCCCTATCTGCCGCTCGAGCAGTCGGCCGAGCTCATCTCCCTGCAGCGCGATATCAAGCGCGTGTTCGACCCCGGCGGCCTGCTCAATCCGGGCAAGATCTTCCCGAGCGGCGGGCACGGCGCCTGCTGAGGCGCGTCGACTTCACTTGGCCTTGGGCTCGCGCAGCATGTTCGCGCGGTAGTGCGAAAGCTCGGCAATCGAGTTCCGGATGTCGACGAGCGCGTCGTGGGCGCCTTCGGACGGCTTGTCGTACAGGGCGGAATCGCTGTACCAGAGCTTGGCGAGCAGCTTGAGCGAGGTCACGTCGATCATGCGGTAGTGCAGGTAGCCCGCGAGCCCCGGCATCCAGCGGTCGATGAAGCGGCGATCCTGGCCGATGCTGTTGCCGCACAGCACCGCGGGATACTCGCACCAGCCGGCGATGCGCTCGAGGAGCATGCGCTCGGCCTGACCGATGTCGGTGCGCGACTGGCGCACGCGACCGTTCAGGCCGGTCTTGTCGTGCATGTCGCGGACGTATGGCGTCATGCGGTCGAGGGAATGCTCCGGCTGCCAGATGTCGCAGACGTACTCTTCCAGCGGCTCGAGCTCGCTGTCGGTAACGATCAGCGCGGCCTGGATGACGACGTCGTTCTGGGCGTCGAGCCCGGTCATCTCCAGGTCGACCCATGCGAGATTGCCGGCAGACCGGCTGCGGACGATGCGTTCGGCGGCCATGTCCCGGCTACTCTACTAGAGCTTTTCGCGTTCTGGGCGCGTGATCGGTATATGGCTCGGGTTTGCCGAACGAGCCGGAGCGCCGCTGCCGGCAGAGCGGCCTGTCGACCTCCACGGGCGGCTCGGGCATGCTGCCCGACAGATCGGAGGGAGCGATGCGGATCCTGTACGGAGTCGTCGGAGAGGGCATGGGGCACGCGACGCGCAGCCGCGTCGTCCTCGAGCACCTGCTCGGGCAGGGTCATTCGGTGCGCGTCGTCGTCTCGGGGCGCGCCCACGGATTTCTGGTCGAACGGCTGAAGGGCTACGACAACGTCACGGTCGAGGAGATACACGGTCTGACGCTGCGCTATTTTGCCAACCGCCTCGACAAGAGCGAGAGCCTCTTCGACAACCTGAAGAAGGCGCCGGCCGGCATCAAGAAGAACATCCAGGTGTACGCCAGGGTTGCCGAGGACGGATTCAAGCCCGAGCTGGTGATCAGCGACTTCGAGTCGTGGGCTGCGCTCTACGCGCTGAACCATTTCCTGCCGGTGATCAGCATCGACAACATGCAGGTCATCAACCGCTGCCGGCACGACCGCGAAATCACGGCTGCCAAGGGCTTCAACTTCAACGTCGCCAAGCTGGCGGTGAAGATGAAGCTCCCGGGCGCCTATCACTATCTGGTCAGCAGCTTCTTCTTCCCGCCGGTCAGGAAGAAGCGCACCACGCTCGTGCCACCGATCCTGCGTCCGGAAATCCTGGCGGCGCGGCGCGAGCCGGGTGACCACGTGCTCGTCTACCAGACGTCGTCCGCCAACGAAGCGCTGGTGCCGATCCTCCAGAAACTGCCGTACGAGTTCCGGGTCTACGGCATGGGACGCGAGGGCAGCGACGGCAACGTCACGCTGCGCGCCTTCTCCGAGACGGGCTTCGTCGATGACCTGCGCACCGCGCGCGCCGTGATCGCCGGTGGCGGATTCTCGCTCATGAGCGAGGCCGTGAGCCTGCACGTGCCGATGTTGAGCGTGCCGATCGAGCAGCAGTACGAACAGGAGCTGAACGCCCGATACCTCACCCACCTGGGCTACGGCAGCTGGGCGCGCCGGCTGGACGAGGACGTGATCACGCGCTTCATGGAGAGCGCGGACGACTTCGCGCAGACGCTGGAGGTCTACCAGCGCCGTGGCAATTCGATGCTTTTCGGCTGCGTCGACGAGCTCATCCAGCGCTGGAGCCAGGGCGAAAAGCGCCCGAAAGTCCTGGAAGCGCCGGCGATGGGCAAGTGGGCGCCTTCCAGCGCCCGGTAGGCCGTCGATGGCGCCTGGGCGGAGGTCCGCCGGGATGGTAACATTCGGCTCGAGCTTGAGCTGGGAGTGAGTCGATGAAGTCCTTTTCTGGATGGGTCACGTTGTCTGCCGTGGGCATGTTCGCAGCGGCGCTGAGCGCCTGCAGCAGTAGCAGCGGAGGCGTTGCTACGGGAAGTCACGTTGGAGGTGGCGCCGGGGGCCAGGGCGGCAGCGGCGGCGGGAGCGATGCCGGCGTCGACAGTGGCGGCAGCGCCGGCAGCATCTCCGTGTGCAACTACGGCGACAAGCAGTGCAACGGCAGCACCATCCAGACCTGCTCGTTCGGCGGTCAGTGGGTGGACGGGACCAAGTGTCCGTTCACCTGCAAGGCAGGGGACTGCGCTGGGGACTGCGCGCCGGCGTCCACGCAGTGCGCGTGGGACGGCGTGCAGACCTGCGGCACCGACGGCAAGTGGCAGGCGGCCAAACCGTGCCAGTTCGGCTGTGACAACGGCACCTGCCGCACCTCGTGCAATTCGGGGGACTTCCACTGCAACGGCAACCAGGTCGAGCAGTGCAACCCAGGTCCGCCTTCGAGCTGGACGCCGACGGGGACGACCTGCAACGCGGCGTCCGGCCAGAAGTGCGACGCCACGACCGGCACGTGCCAGACGCTGTCGCCGATCGGCGGCACCACGCCGACCGGCACGTACTACCAGTACGCTGTCTTCCAGACTGGGCAGACCGCGTTCCTGGGCGGCTACGACGTGGACTCGTTCGGCGACTACATCTACGTCAACCGCAGCAGTGCGTACCTCAACGTCTACAAGGTGACGCTCCTGGACTCGGACGGCGACGGCAAGCTGGAGCCGAACCAGCATCCCCAGAACCCGAACAACACCGGCCCCATCGAGACGCGGCAGCTCACGCTCGTCAAGACCTTGACCAAGTCGGGCGACGGCGTGCCGCTCGGGACGTCGTCCCGGGCGGAGCTGTACGCGCTGTCGGACCGCATCGACATGCTGGGCCCCAGCCACGACGGAATCATCAGCGAGTTCAACTTCGCGTCCAAGACCAGCAGCGTGATCGTGCAGCCGACCACGACAATCGGGCTTTCCCAATTCGGCTTCGGCGACGCGGACGGCAGGTGGTACGCCGGTTCGGAGAGTGCCCGGCGGGTCTTCTCGTACGACACGCCATCGAAGAGCTGGGTCGCCGAGTTCGACTATCCGAACCTGGCCGGCAGCCACATGGACGGCATGGAGGTCGTTGTCGCACCGACGACCGGCGACCAGTACGTCTACATCTCGGACATGACGTCCGACTTCATCGCCCAGTACCACCGCGACCCGACAGGCTGGGTGCAGTCGAACCTCTACCAGTACTCGGACACGACCGGCTCGCCCGTGGAAGGCTTCGGGTTTGGAGCGCTGGATCACTTCTGGGTGACCAGCGGCACGTACCTCTACGAGATCGGCGGCGGCGACATCCAGAAGTACCTCTCGCCCTGCACCGGCGGGAAGCAGGAGTGCGGCACCAACGGAAAGACCTGCCCGAGCACCCAGAGCTGCGTGAACGGTTGCTGCGAGACAATTGGCTAGGTCGAGCCGCGGCTGGGCTCTGACACTCTCCATCGTGGTGGCGGCCATCGCCGCCGCCTGCGCCGGCACCTCGGGTGGCGGGGCTTCGCCGGGCGGCAGCGGTGGAGCGGGCGGGGCGAGCAGCGGGGGCACGGGCGGGGCAAGCAGCGGCGGCACGGGCGGGGCAAGCAGCGGCGGCACGGGCGGCAGCGCGGTCGACAGCGGGCTGGATGGCACCGGGGGCCTCGGCGGGAGCAGCGGCTGGAGCTGGGGTGGCGGCAGTGCGGGGGGTGCGGGCGGTGTCCCCTACACCTGTGACGCAGGCGGTTTCTGGCCGTGCACCTACAGTCCGGCGTGCGCAGCGGTGAAGCCGGCGCCCGCGGATCACGACGCCTACCGGACGACGGATTGCCGGTCGTGTCACGGTCCCGGCCATCCCGACGCCAGCATTCCGGACGCCGGCGCCACGGACTCGGGAACCGACGCGGCCGCGACCGGCGCTCTGCCGCGGTTCCTGTTCAGCGGCTTCGTCTGGGACCCCTACACGCCGAAGGGCGAACCGAAGATCGAGGTCGGCGTCGGCGACGGGAACGTCTTCTACTACGCCTGCACCGACGACCGCGGCTTCTTCTTCGTCCCCGCGTCGGCCGGACCCGAGCCCGACTGGACCGCGGTGCAGTCGCGCCTGCGCTCGGCTATCGGCGAGAAGATCATGCCGACGCAAAAGCGGCACGGGACGGGATGCAACAGCTCACCCTACTGCCACGGCGATCCGCAGCACCACCTGTTCGCCCCGCTCTGAGCGCCTGCTAGCCGAGGTCGCGCCGCACGCGCTCGGCTGCATTGTAGCCGCACATGCCGTGAACGCCGGCCCCGGGGTGCGAATAGCTCGAGCACAGATACAGGCCCTCGACGGGCACAGATCGCCGCCGACCAGGTTCGCGTCCCCCGCGATGGGCAAGTGGGCGCCTTCCAGCGCCCGGTAGGCCGTCGATGGCGCCTGGGCGGAGGTCCGCCGGGATGGTAACATTCGGCTCGAGCTTGAGCTGGGAGTGAGTCGATGAAGTCCTTTTCTGGATGGGTCACGTTGTCTGCCGTGGGCATGTTCGCAGCGGCGCTGAGCGCCTGCAGCAGTAGCAGCGGAGGCGTTGCTACGGGAAGTCACGTTGGAGGTGGCGCCGGGGGCCAGGGCGGCAGCGGCGGCGGGAGCGATGCCGGCGTCGACAGTGGCGGCAGCGCCGGCAGCATCTCCGTGTGCAACTACGGCGACAAGCAGTGCAACGGCAGCACCATCCAGACCTGCTCGTTCGGCGGTCAGTGGGTGGACGGGACCAAGTGTCCGTTCACCTGCAAGGCAGGGGACTGCGCTGGGGACTGCGCGCCGGCGTCCACGCAGTGCGCGTGGGACGGCGTGCAGACCTGCGGCACCGACGGCAAGTGGCAGGCGGCCAAACCGTGCCAGTTCGGCTGTGACAACGGCACCTGCCGCACCTCGTGCAATTCGGGGGACTTCCACTGCAACGGCAACCAGATCGAGCAGTGCAACCCGGGTCCGCCTTCGAGCTGGACGCCGACGGGGACGACCTGCAACGCGATGTCCGGGCAGAAGTGCGACGCCACGACCGGGACCTGCAAGACGCTGTCGCCGATCGGCGGCACCACGCCGACCGGCACGTACTACCAGTACGCGGTCTTCCAGACCGGACAGTCGGGGTACCTGGGCGGCTACGACGTGGACTCGTTCGGCGACTACATCTACGTCAACCGGAGCAGCTCGTACCTCGACGTGTACAAGGTCACGCTCGTGGACACGGACGGGGACGGCAAGCTGGAGCCGAACCAGCATCCCCAGAATCCCAACAACACCGGGCCCATCGAGGAGCGGAAGCTCACGCTGGTCAAGACCTTGACCAAGTCCGCCGACGGCGTGCCGCTTGGACCTTCTGCGAGCGCCGAGCTCTTCGCGCAGAATGACCGCATCGACATGCTGGGGCCCAGCCACGACGGAGTCATCAGCGAGTTCAACTTCGCTTCGAAGACCAGCAGCGTCATCGTCCAGCCAACCAACCCGATCGCCTTCCAGGTCCTCGGCTACGGCGACGCGGATGGCCGCTGGTACGCGGGGGAACACAGCAACCGGCGGGTGTACTCGTGGGACGCCCCATCGAAAAGCTGGGTCGCCGAGTTCGACTATCCGAACCTGGCCGGCAGCCACATGGACGGCATGGAGGTCGTCGTCGCGCCGACGACCGGTGACCAGTACATCTACGTGTCGGACATGACGTCCGACTTCATCGCCCAGTACCACCGCGACCCGACAGGTTGGGTCCAGTCGAACCTCTACCAGTACTCCGACAGCACCGGTTCCCCCGTGGAAGGTATGGGCTTCGGCGCGCTGGAGCACTTCTGGGCCACCAGCGGCACGTATCTCTACGAGATCGGCGGCGGCGACATCCAGAAGTACCTCTCGCCCTGCACCGGCGGGAAGCAGGAGTGCGGCACCAACGGAAAGACCTGCCCGAGCACCCAGAGCTGCGTGAACGGTTGCTGCGAGACAATTGGCTAGGTCGAGCCGCGGCTGGGCTCTGACACTCTCCATCGTGGTGGCGGCCATCGCCGCCGCCTGCGCCGGCACCTCGGGTGGCGGGGCTTCGCCGGGCGGCAGCGGTGGAGCGGGCGGGGCGAGCAGCGGGGGCACGGGCGGGGCAAGCAGCGGCGGCACGGGCGGCAGCGCGGTCGACAGCGGGCTGGATGGCACCGGGGGCCTCGGCGGGAGCAGCGGCTGGAGCTGGGGTGGCGGCAGTGCGGGGGGTGCGGGCGGTGTCCCCTACACCTGTGACGCAGGCGGTTTCTGGCCGTGCACCTACAGTCCGGCGTGCGCAGCGGTGAAGCCGGCGCCCGCGGATCACGACGCCTACCGGACGACGGATTGCCGGTCGTGTCACGGTCCCGGCCATCCCGACGCCAGCATTCCGGACGCCGGCGCCACGGACTCGGGAACCGACGCGGCCGCGACCGGCGCTCTGCCGCGGTTCCTGTTCAGCGGCTTCGTCTGGGACCCCTACACGCCGAAGGGCGAACCGAAGATCGAGGTCGGCGTCGGCGACGGGAACGTCTTCTACTACGCCTGCACCGACGACCGCGGCTTCTTCTTCGTCCCCGCGTCGGCCGGACCCGAGCCCGACTGGACCGCGGTGCAGTCGCGCCTGCGCTCGGCTATCGGCGAGAAGATCATGCCGACGCAAAAGCGGCACGGGACGGGATGCAACAGCTCACCCTACTGCCACGGCGATCCGCAGCACCACCTGTTCGCCCCGCTCTGAGCGCCTGCTAGCCGAGGTCGCGCCGCACGCGCTCGGCTGCATTGTAGCCGCACATGCCGTGAACGCCGGCTCCTGGGTGCGAATAGCTCGAGCACAGATACAGGCCCTCGACGGGCATGCGATACCGGAACCACGGGAACACCGGCCGCCAGAGTAGCTGGCGGTTCCAGGCGTTGGAGCCGCCGCCCAGATCGCCTCCGACCAGGTTCGCGTCCATCGATTCGAGATCCGGCGGCGCTGCGATGTGGCGCGCCAGTATCCTGGTCCTGAACCCCGGCGCGAGCGCCTCGATGCGCTGTTCGATGCGGTCGGCGAAGGACTCCCGCGCGGCGTCCCAGCCGCCGGCGGGCGCGGAGGGAACGCGCGAATAGCAGTATAGCGTGTGCTTCCCCGCCGGCGCGCGCGTGGGATCGGCGAGGCTCTGCTGTCCGATGACGAGGTACGGATTGTCCGGCAGCTCGCCGCTCCGGACCTGACGCGCGAAGCGCGACAGATCATCGATGCTGTCCGCGGCGTGGACCACCGCGCTCTCGTGAGCGGCCTCGACGGTCCACGGCACGGGTCCGCCCAGCGCCCAGTCGACCTTGAACGTGCCCCAACCGTACGAAAAGGCGCGCATGCGGCGAAGCACCCGCGAAGGGACGTGCTCGGGGTCGAGCAGGTCGAGCAGCAGTGCGGGTGCGCCGGTGTCGGCCAGCACGGCGCGGGTGGCCGGGATCTCCTCCCCGCTATCGAGAAGGACGGCCTGCGCGCGCCCTTCGCGCACGACGACCTTGGCGACCCGCGACCCGAGGCGCAGCCGCCCGCCGTGCTGCTCGAGCAGTTCGATGAGAGCGTTGGTGATCGACTGCGCGCCGCCGCGGGGGACCGCATAGCCACCGGTGGTGGCGGTCATGCCCAGCATGAAGCCGAGCGCCGCACCGAAGCAATCGTCGGGTGCCACGTCCACATGCAGGCCCAGGCTCGGCAGCACCCGCCGCGCGGCCTCGCCCTGGAACAGACGGCTCGACAGTCCCCGCGCGCTCGACATGAAGGTCCGGGCGACGCGGAACAGCTCGAGCGGACCGAGCCTGAGGAGCGGTCGGACTGCCGGAAAGGTGAGCAGGAGCGCGTCGAGCAGATCCCGCTCCATGACGGAGTACCACCCTGCGAGTCGCCGCCACGCATCGCCGTCCTTGCCGCCTCCGAAGTGGCGCGCCGCGATGTCCGCGTTTCGCGCGATGCAGGCATAGCTGCCGTCGGGGGCGGGGTGACAGCTCTCGAACGGTGCGTGGCACCACTCGAGCCCGTGGGATTCGAGTGCGAGCGACCGGAACGCGGGGCTGAGCGTCCCGAACGGGAAGAACCCCGCGCCAACGTCGTGGACGTAGCCGGGCAGCGTGCTCTCGACCGAGCCGAGCGCGCCACCCGGCCGCCGCGGATGGGCTTCGACCACGAGCACGTTGAAGCCCTGCTGCGCCAGGCGGCACGCGGCGACTATTCCATTCGGCCCCGAGCCGATGACGACAATGTCCGGGTCCCGAGCCGGCACGGTCGACAATCTCTCGCACTACTTTCCCCCGCTGTCCATGCCTGCTACGAGTGAAAGCAGGATGCCGCGTGAAGGGACGCCGCGATGATCGCTCTGGGGATCGATCCCGGCACCCTTCATCTGGGCTGGGGAGTGGTCGCCCGGCACGGTAATCGCATCAGCCACGTCGACCACGGCGTCATCGACCTCGACGCCCGCCTCGCCCTGCCGGCGAGGCTCACGGTCATAGAAGAGCAGCTCGACCAGGTGCTGGAACGCCACCGGCCCCAGGTTGGCTCGGTCGAGACGCTGTTCTTCCACAAGGACGCGCAGGCGGCCGCCAAGCTCGGGCACGCTCGTGGCGTCGTGCTGCTGCTCCTGGCGCGGGGCGGAATCGAGGTGGCGGAGTACGCGCCCGCCAAGGTGAAGCGCACGATTGCCGGGCGCGGCCGCGCGGACAAGCGCCAGATCCAGCTCATGGTCCGGGCGGTGCTTGCGCTCGACGAGCTGCCCCGTCCGGACGCGGCGGACGCGCTCGCTCTGGCGGTCACCCACCTCCGGCTCGGTCCGATGGCGGAGAAGCTAGCGGCGCGGGCCAAACCCAAAGCCCGGGCCAGCTCGAACCCCGCCCTGGCCGCGTTGCTCGGCCGGCGCGGCGGCCGGAAGCCGGTAGGCGGAGCCGGACGGGTGCGCTAGCCTTCGAAATCGCCGCCGGGGGGCGTCGGGTTAAAGCCCCGCGGTCGATTCCAGTCGTAGGGAACAATTGGAGAAATTCGTCGCGCCCGCGCGAATCTCCCGGGGGGCTCGCGCGTCTCTCCCATTGCCGGATGCGGTGTCAGCTGCCACAAATGCGCCGCGTTGTCCGTACCAGGATGTTGTCGATGAAAGCTAGAAGCCTCGTTCTGTCCCTGATGGTCGGTCTGTTCGCCCCGATGGCGATGCCCGCTCCGAGCGCCGTTGCGCAGTCGAAGAAGACCGCGGCGAAGGCGCCGGATGCTTCGCAGATCGCCGACCGCGTACAGGCCTTCTACAACCATAGCCACACCTTCCAGGCCGGCTTCAAGCAGCGCTACAAGGTGCGCGCCTACAACAAGGTGAAGAACAGCGCGGGTCAGGTCGTGTTCAAGAAGCCGGGCAAGATGAGCTGGCGCTACACGAGCAACGGCAATCGCGTCGTGTCCGACGGCAAGACCATCAAGGTCTACGAGAAGGACAACAAGCAGATGTACCTGCAGGCGATGGGCAAGAGCCAGTACCCGGCGGCTCTGGCGTTCCTGGTCGGCGGAGGCAACCTCAAGAAGTCCTTCAAGCTGAAGAAGCTCGATGCCCGGGCGCTGCACTTCGAAGGCGGCTATGTGCTCCTGGCCGTTCCGAAGAAGGCGACCCCTGCCTACCAGAAGCTCGTCCTGTACGTCGACGGACAGACCGCCCAGGTGCGCCGCGTGATCCTGCTGGACGCACAGGGCAACACCAACCGCTTCACCTTCGAGCATCCGGTGATCAACAAGAAGGTCAAGCCCGGCGAGTTCAACTTCACGCCGCCGTCGGGCACGCAGGTCATCAAGCCCTAGGTGGAGGTACGGCCGGACTGCTGCCTGCTGCGATCTCGGCCACCACTCGCTTGACGAAGGGGAGGCCGCGGGCAACGCCCGCGATGATGATGGCGATCTGCCAGACGAGCGAGAATGCGAGCACACGCTCGCCCGTCGACCAGGGCGCCATCAGAAGCCACGCTCCCTGCACGGCGCCGAAGCCGGCCACGTTGACCGGCATCGAGCCGACCACCAGCACGATCGGCAAGTACACGGCCATCACCCACAGCGGGATCATCAGCCCGAAGGCCTGGGCGCCGGCCCAGGTCCCCACCACGAGCACGTAGATCTGCAGCACGCGCACCGCGATCTGCGCGAGGCCCCGGGTTGCGTTGACGCGCTGCCATGGTTCGAACAGCACCGGTCGCCGGTAGCGGCGCAACAGACGCAGCGGCCCGAGCAGCTTGAGACCGACCAGCAGGACTGCCACCGCGGGAGCGATCACGCCGATGTGGCCGGGTGCGCGCGCGCCGCCGACCCAGACGGCCACCGACGCGACGATGGCCACCGAGACGAGATCGCTCGAGATGATGTAGAGGACGATGCCGCTGGCCAGCGCTACGCTGCTGCCTGTCTTCCGGGCGATCCACAGGCCGTAGCCGCCCTGCCCGGCGGCGTAGCCGATCGCTCCCAGAAGGCTCGTTCCTGCCTTGCCGAAGAGCACATCCAGGTAGGGCAGCCTGCCGGTGCACCTGCGGAGCACGACCGTGTCGGCGAGCGCGACCAGCACCAGGCTCGTGGCGAGCAGCACCAGCGCGATGGGCACTAGCGGCAGGACGTGTCCGTTTTCCACTTCCGCTGCGATGCGCCGCGGCGAGTAGCGCGCGAAGATGGCCGCAAACGCCACGGCGGCCACGAGATACGGAGCCAGGCGTCTCGCCCACTTTCCAGCACGGGAACGCGTCTCCCTGGTTCCCGTGGAGCCCACGCCCCGAGTGTACGGCATCCCGGCCCGCCTGCTATAGGCGCGGAAGGTCGTGGACAACGTTACGCATTCCCTGGCCGGTCTGCTCCTGGCCGAGAGCGTCGTACAGATCCAGGTGGTGCGCGGTCGTCCGCCGTCGGACCGCGAGCGGAGCGCGATCTATTTCACGTCGATCCTTGCCAACAATCTGCCCGACTTCGACTTCTTGTACGCGCGCATCACGCACGGGCAGCTCGGCTATCTGCTGCATCACCGCGGCATGACGCACACGCTCGTGGCGGCGGTGCCGCTGGCGCTTCTCGCGCTCGTGCCGATCCTGGCGTGGCCGCGCTGGCGCCGACAGCTGTCCTGGTCGATCGCGGCCGTGGCGCTGCTCGGCCCGCTGCTGCACGTGCTGATGGACTACGGCAACAACTACGGTGTCCACCCGCTCTGGCCGTTCGACAACCGCTGGGTGTACGGCGACTCGATCTTCATCGTGGAACCGCTGTGGTGGGCGGCGGCGATCCCGCCGCTGATCCCGGCGCTCCGGAGCCGCGTGGCGCGTGGCGTGCTTGCGGCCGTGCTGCTGGTCGGTGTCGTGCTCGTGTGGCGGAGCGGCCTGGTACCGCCGCTGGCCCAGGCCTGGGTCGCGCTGCTGGCGGTCGCGATGGCAGTGCTGGCGTGGCGGCTGGCGGCGCCCGGGCGGCTCCTTGCCGCCGTGGTCGCCGTGCTCGGCGTTGCGGCGGTCTTCGTCGGCGCCGGGCACATTGCGCGACGCCGGCTTTCGGCCACGCTGGGGCGCGACTTCCCCGCCGACACGCTGCGCGACCTGGTGACGACCCCGATGCCCGCGGACCCGCTGTGCTGGCAGGGGATCGCGGTGCAGACGCAGGGCGGGACCTACGCCGTGACGACCACGACCCTGTCCCTTGCTCCCGGTGTCATCGCTCCTGCCCAGTGCCAGAGCCGCACCGGCACGACGACCGCGCCGACGAGGTCCGTGCAGGCGAAGGGCGAGCGCGGGCTCGTCTATCACGGGCGTTTTTCCGCGCCGCTTTCCCGACTGGTCGCCCTCGCTCGCGACAACTGCCAGGCGCGCGCGTTCCTGCGCTGGGCCCGCGTGCCGTTCTGGGTCGGCCGCGGCAGCGAGCTCGTGATCGGCGACCTGCGTTACGACCGGTCGCCGGGGCTCGGGTTCGCGGAGCTCCTCGTTCCGCGCCATCCGGTGAGCTGTCCGCGTTTCGTTCCGCCGTGGGTTCCGCCACGGGCGGCGCTCCTGCGCTGAGGCGCTACCCGCCGAACGCCAGCAGCCGGCGCTCCGGGTTGCCGTGCTCGTCTATGTGCACGTAGGGGCGGCCGCCGCTTCTGGAGAAAGCGAAGGAACCCGTGTTGAGGTAGCGCGGCCCCTCGTCCTCGTGGTGCGTGTGGCCCATGATCACGAACTCGGCGCCTGTCAGATCCGCCACCTGGCTGGCCGCGTTGCGCAGGCGCTCGACGACGCCGCCGCTGTAGCGGCTCTTGCTCGTGCGGACCGAGTACGCCAGGTAGCCCGTCGAAGCCGCAGCCAGGCCGAGGGCGACCGGATTGCCGAGCGCCACTCCGGCGGCGGCTCCAGACGTGGCCAGCAGCGTCGCGACGATGCGGTCGAAATACAGCCGCATGAACGTGTCGCGGAAACGGTGGTGGGTCGGCTGCGGCGCCGAGCCAAGCAGCTTGGCAAGCTGGGTCGTATCGAGCCCGGTCTCGGCCGCGAAGTCATCCAGGGCACGTGCGCCGAGCTCCCGCTCGATGCACAGCTCCGCCTGTCGCCCGGCTTCGACGCACAGGCGGATAGCAGTATGGAAGTAGCGGGCCACGATCCACGGCGCCCGGGGTCCGAACAGTCTGAACGTGCGGGCCAGTCCGCCGAGCGGCGTGGTCTCGTGCGCGTGCGCGAAGTGGAGCGCGCCGCTTGGCGCAAGAAAGCGCCGGGTCAGCGAAATCCCGAGCGGCTCGGTGCCGGGAGACCACAGCGCGAGCGGATGGGCCGGGGCGTTGTCCGGGTCGTAGAGGTGGCCGTGCTCGATGTGCACGCCGCCCCGGCGCAGGAACCACGGCTCGACCGAGAGCGGCGCGCGCTCGTCGAGCTCCAGCATCCCGACGAGCGCGCGGCGCACCTCCGGGATCGTTGTCGAAGCGTCGTGGTTTCCCGCAACGAGCGTGATCGCGCCGCCCTCGGCGAGGTGCGCGCGGCACGCCGACGAAAGCTCCGCCCTCGGCTGGAGGAGCGCGACCACCGACTCGGAGGGGTCGCGCTCGGGCGGGTCGACCGACAGGTCGAACAGGTCCCCGGCCAGCACCACCTCGTAGCCCTGGTGGTTCTGGATCAGGCGGGCCAGGTCCGCGGACGTTCCTGCCCGGCCTCCGTGCGACAGGTGGACGTCGCTGACGACCAGAACGGGGCGGGAGAGGCTCGAGCTCATGAGGGGGTTTGGCCGAGCATAGCGTGGATTTCCGATTTTGCCCGTCGCGGGGCTGTTCCCCTGTTCTTCCAACCAGCCGGTCGGATAGAGGGTGTTCCACTGTTGACGCCAGTCAGGTTATGGTCGCCGGCCATGCCGATGGAAACTCAGCGGAGCCGGGTAGTCGTCGAAGCGGAAAAGCTCCTGAGCGGGGTGGCCGACCGGCTATGGCCGGTGGTTCTCCGTTATAACGACCGTTTTGCCGGTGCGTCGTTCCAGCCGCGCTGGGCTCCGGCGCCCCTGATCCGCAAGAAAGAGCGGACTTTTCCTACACTGGGTTGGCCCCGCGAGACCGATTCGCTGTGTCCTATTTGCGTCAAGGAAGTGCGCGGGGCCGTTCTCTCCGGAAAAAAAGACCTTTCCGAGCTCATCGACGGTCGGCCGGGTGAGGTCAAGGCGAACATCATCGAGCGCGACGGCCAGATCTGGATGGTCAAGGAGTGCCCCGAGCACGGCGTGTTCGAGGACGTGATGAGCATGGACCCCGCGTTCCTGTCGCGCATCGAGAAGCTGTTCCCGGGGCGTGACTACGAGGCGCCGAACAAGCACCTGAGGAATCACGGCACGTCCAGCATCAAGTACGGCCGCGGTTCGGTGCTCACGGTGGATCTGACCAACCGCTGCAACATGATGTGCGACCCGTGCTTCATGGACGCGAACCAGGTCGGCTACGTCCACGAGCTCACCTGGGACGACATCAAGAAGATCCTGGACGACAGCGTCAACGTGAAGCCGCGCCGGCAGATGAGCGTGCAGTTCTCGGGCGGCGAGCCGACGCTGAGCCCCCACTTCATCGAGTCCGTCCGCTACGCGCGGGATGTCGGTTACTTCTGCGTGCAGTGCGCGTCCAACGGCATCCGTTTTGCCCAGGAGCCGGAGTTCTGCCAGCAGGCAAAGGAAGCCGGGCTGCGCCTCGTCTATCTGCAGTTCGACGGCGTCACGAACGAAGCCAACAGCCACCGCAAGGTCGGCAACCTGTTCGACATCAAGCTGCGCGCCATCGACAACCTGCACAAGGCCGGGATCAACGTCGTGCTCGTGGTCACGATCGTCAACGGCATCAACAACGACCAGGTCGGCCCGATCGTGCAGTTTGCGATCGACAATGCCGACAAGATCACCGTTGTCTCGTTCCAGCCGGTGAGCTTCACCGGGCGCGACGAGGACATCACCGACGAGGTCCGGGCGAAGCAGCGCTATACGCTGAGCCACCTGGCCCACGACATGAAGACACAGCTCGGGCAGACCGAGCCCATGCGCGACTGGTTTCCGCTCAGCGCAATGAACCCGTTCAGCGACGTGGTGGACCTGCTCATGGGTCCGGCCGCGGACTGGGGCGCGCTCAAGTGCGGCTGTCATCCGAACTGCGGCATTGGCACGGTGCTGCTCGTGCACAAGAAGACGAAGCAGATGGTGCCCGTGAGCGAGTTTCTGGACGTTGACCAGCTGCTCACCGACATGCAGCAGATCGCCGACGCCGGGCACGGAAAGAAGCGGACCGTCGCCGAGATAGGCCTGGCGATCCTCAGGAACTTCAAGCCCGAGAAGGCGCCGCCCGGCTACGGCTTTACGGAGCTGGTGCGCCAGTTCATGAGCCAGACGGGCGCCGCCTCGAACGAGATCGGCGAGACCGAAGGCGACGCGGACAAGTTCGAGTGGCGCTTCCTGTTCGTCGCGGGCATGTGGTTCCAGGATCTGTTCAACTACGATTTCCGCCGCACCGAGATGTGCATCATTCCCTACGGCACGCAGATGGGGGAGATCAGCTTCTGCGCGTACAACACCGGCGTCGGCTGGCGGAACATCATCGAGAAGATGAAGATGACCGCGACCGTGGCGGACTGGTACCGCGAGAAGGGGCGTCACCCCGTGTACGCGAAGAACCAGAACCTGCCGCTACCCGAGCTGCCGCTGGAGGTCGTCGTTCGCGACGACGACGGCAAGAAGAAGCTCCGCGTCGTGTAGTGGCGCCGCGTCAGCGGCGTAGCCCCTGCTGGATGACGGACCACGGCACGGGCGTCGCGTAGCTCCACTGCACCTCGCCCTCCGTGGCCTCGCGGGACAGCTTCTCGCCGCCCCTGGTCTCGAAGTCGGTGGAGTGTTCTTTCTCGCCCACGGTGCACTCCCAGTAGACCTCGCCGAGCACGTAGTCGACGCGGGCCTTGGATTTCTCGGTCCTCTTGAATTTCTTGCCGTTGAAGCCAACCAGCTTGGGCATGCCGGATAGATCGAGGTCCGCGACGCTGATCGACATGGACCACGTCCATTTGCCCTCGTCCTTCTCGAGCCAGCGGTAGCCGATCTTCTCTCCCCACAGGAGGTACTCCTCCCAGGAGTAGCGCTCGCCGTCCTCCTTCTCGCTGCGGATGAGGTACGCGATCACGATGTACTCGATGCCGCCGAACACGGCGTGCGTACCGATCGGGATCTCCGGCTTCGAGTAGGCCTGCTGCTCAGCCACGACGCCCTGCCCGGTCAGGTCGTTCATCGCGCCGCAGTAGCTGCAGCCCACGCGCCAGGCGCGCGCGCCGCTCACGAGGTGGAGCTCGCCGCCGCAGCTCTGGCACTTGATGGCGCTCGTGGCAGCGCGGACGGCATGGCCCGGAGCGCCAGGGTCCACGACCAACTCGTGCTCGAAGAAGATCCGCCCGGTGAAAATGTCGACCTCGTCCGCGTCGCTGTTGTCGCCGTAGTCGATGGTCGCATACGTGCTGTTCGGGCCGCGGAGGTCCGTGTAGTAGAAGACCTCGCCGGGCTTCACGGGGAAGGGGAGCTCGCCCTTGGCGGTGACCACGCTGCCCGAGCGCGATTCGGCGACGCGGAAGACGCCGTGGCCGTCGAGCTGCACGTCCTGTTCGAGCTGGAGCGACCCGTACGGCGGAGGCTCGAACCACGGCTGGAGCGAGCTCGCGTACCAGATGCCGTCGTCATAGGCGAGCCAGCCCCACGCCTGCCCGCCGTAGCTCAGGTAGTACTCCTCCCAGACTCCCTGGCCGTAGTCGAGCTGGAGCTGCCCCATCACCATGAACGGGTAGCCGGCGAGCGTGCCGGTGTCGCCCACGGCTATCAGTGACGGAACCTTGGCGAGCTCGGCGACCTTGCCCAGGTTCTCGAGGCCCTTGTCGCTGCGCACGATCGTGGTGCGGCAGTAGTCGCACACCTTGGCGAGCGACGAGCCGACGCCGAATTCCACGGGCGCTCCACAGCCCGGACAACTCCCCTGTGCCACCGCCATGGCTTGCTTCTAGCGGATCCTCGCTCTTTTGTGCACCCATTGCGCGACGTGCAGGATGTGCCGGCGTGCGGCGTGAAGGCGGTCCGCTACACTGGCCATGCTGCATGCCCCCCCGAGGACGCCGCCATCTACGTCTGTTCGCTGTTCTGATCGCGCTTGCGCTCGTTGCCGGCATCGCTCACCTGGTCGGGCACGGCTTGATCGCTTCGGCTATCGCCTACGCGCCGAACCAGTACGGCGCGGCCGACGAAGAGGAGGCGTTGACGAGCTCCGAGCGCGCTCTGCTCGGCCGGCACGCCACGATCGCCGTGCGGGTCGGGCCGCCGGTCGCCACGCTCTCCGCCTGGCTCATCGAGCCCGCGACAGCGCCGCGGGGGACCATCCTGCTCCTGCACGGCATCCGCGCGGACAAGCGCATGATGCTCAGCCCCGGGCGGGCCTTCGCGGACGCCGGATACCGCGCCGTGCTGGTCGATCTGCGCGGACACGGGCGTTCGGGCGGCGAATACCTGACCTACGGCGTCGTGGAGTCGCACGACGTGTCGCAGGTGCTCGACGCCGTGGCGCGCCGCGGCCCGCTCGGCCCCGTCGGAGTCTACGGCTACTCCTACGGCGCGGCCGTCGCCATCCAGCTCGGCGCGCGCGATCCGCGCATCCGTGCGGTGGTGGCGATAGCGGCGTTCAGCACGCTGCGTGGCGTCGTCCGCGACTACGAGAAGCGGCTGCTGCCGGGCGTGTCGGACGTGCTGCCCGACTCCTACCTGCAGGGCGCGGTCGACGAAGCCGGACAGATGGCGAGCTTCGATCCGGATCTGGCGAACCCGCTGTCGGCTGTGCGGCGCCTGGAAGCGCCGCTGCTTCTGATCCACGGCACGGCCGACCGGCGCGTCCCGTTCCGCCATGCGCTCGCGCTGGTGCATGCCGCGGGGAGCCGGACGCGCTTCATCCCCGTCGCCGGCGCGACCCACGGCTCCGTCCTGGCCGACCCGCACGGGCGGCTGCGCCGGGCGGAGCTTTCGTGGTTCCGCCGTTGGCTCCGGCCAAGATAGCGCAGGGGTTCAGGCCGTGGGCTGCTCCGCGTTCTGCATGAAGTCCATGAGCATCTTGACGAGCTCCGCAGGCGGAGTGACCTCGGGCTCCTCCACCGAGTCCTTGTCGTGCTCGAAGCGGAGCAGGTCGAGCTTTCTGAACTCATCGCGCACGCGCGGCGTGAGCAGACCCAGGCGCCTCAGGTTCGGCACGATCTTCGAGAACATCATCTGGCGGAAGCCCTTCTGGAACGGCGTGTCGCGCATCCAGGGCACCCACACGCTCTTGTCCCAGCCGAGCCGGTCGAACACCTGCTCCATCAGCAGCCGATCCCGCAGGAGGTAGGTGGCTTCGATGACGAAGTCTTCGCGCTCGGCGAGCTCGCGCGCGCTCATCTCCTCGCTGTAGACCTTCGACAGGCTCAACACGCCGAACGCCACGTGGCGCGACTCGTCCGCCATGATGCGTGAAGTGATGTCCTGGATGAGCGGCTCGTTCTGCATCACCAGGCGCATCATGCCGAAAGCGGCGAGCGCCAGCCCCTCGACCATGATCTGCATCCCGAGATAGGTGATGTCCCAGCGCGAGTCGCTGACGATCTGGTCGAGCAGCGTGGCGAGGCTCGGGTGCACCTCGTAGCTCATACCGAGTTTCTCGGTGAGGTAGCGGTGGTAGACCTCGACGTGGCGCGCTTCGTCGGCGACCTGGTTGGCGGCGTAGAATTTCGCCTCTGCCCAGGGCACGGTCTGCACGATCTTCGCCGTCGCGATCAGCGCGCTCTGCTCGCCGTGCAGGAACTGCGAGAGCATGAAGGCGTTCATGTTCAAGCGCATTGCGACGGCCTCTTCGCGCGACAGCGTCTTCGGCGGAGCCATCAGCTGGTTCATGAACACGTCGACGTTGCCCTCGCGCGTGATCTTCTCGACATCCACGTCCGTGGACCAGTCCAGCTCGCTGGCATTCCAGCCGAGCTTCTTGCCCTTCTCGTACAGCGAGAGCAGCTTCTGATCCTCCAGCTTGTACTGCCAGTCGAAGACGGTTTCGAGCGTCGACTTCACGCTCCGGTAGGCGCCGCCTTGCGGAACGGGGAGGGGATTCTTCTGCTCGTAGTCCATGACAGCGGGATCCTGGACCTTTCTGGCGTCGCAGCAAAGCCCCCGGGCGGGGTAGGGAGATGTGCGTGCAACTGCTCGGCGGGACGCCCGAGCCCTGGTCGGATCCGGTACATCGGCGTACCATCGTGACTCCCATGGTCTGGCGGACCGAGCCCCGCGCTTCGCATACGGACCGCGGACAGCGCACGATCCGCATGCTGGTATGGATCGTGTTGCTTATCGCGGTGTCGAGCTGTGCGGACTTCTCCAGCCAGCGCCGTGGCGAGTCGTACGACACGCTGGGCAACGCGATCTACCAGGCGCTCTGCGACCGCGTGGGCGCGCAGTCGCTCGGTGAGGATCTGTCGGGAGGGTCGTACCATCGCGTGTGCCACCCCGACGCGCAGGGCCACTATGCGGACAAGGTCGACCGCACCCAGCTGCCGGGCGCGCCGGCGGGGTTTGCCGCGCTGACGCGCGAGCTCGCCATCGGCAAGGTAGAGGCGCTTGCCCGCCGTCGCGCGGAGCTTGTCCAGGCGCTGGACGCCACCTTTGCCGATGTGCCGGTTGGGAAGAGCACGCTGCACGCGGCCCTGTCGGACTTCATGGCCGACAACAAGAAGCTCTACGACGAGGGCACGGTCCCCGACGTGACCCGGGCGCTGGGACGCTTCAGTGGCCTCACCCACGATTCCTCCGCCGCGGCCCTGGCGTTGGCGCGCCTCGCGGCGCGCAAGGGCTACCGCCCCTACGGGACCGAGCTCGGTCCGCTGGGCGCCGTGTTGTCGTACCCGAAGCTCACGGAGCTGACGCGCGCGGGGCTGGCGCCCATAGCGCCGTACTCCGACCCGGCCGACGAGAGCTCCGCGGCGGGTCCGGCGTACGACAGGCTGACGGCGCTGATGGACGCCGCCGCGGCGGAGATGCGCACGGCCGACGCGACGCCTCCCGACGGCGCCGTGCGCGAGATCGCGCCGGGTGTGATCAGCCGGCCGCGCTCGACGGCGGAGCTGCTCTACGCATTGAGCTCGCACAGCGACCCTTCGCTGGAGAAGGCCGCCGCGCCCATCTGGCTCGTGCGCCGCGACGAGCGCGGCCTGGCTCTGCTCGCCGCTCCGATCCTCGACGAAAACCACGACGGCCTCGAGGACGTCGACGCGCTCGGTTTCCCCGTCGACAGCTCGGGGGCGCGCCGCCAGCTCCCGTCGCCATTCGTCGCGCTGTCGGTTGTCGACGGCCCGCGTGACGCCGAGGGCCGAGCGCTCGATGGCAGCGGCAAGCAGCTGTGGCAGACGTTCGACGGCTCGCAGACTCTGGGCGCGGCGCTGGTCCGCGACCTGTCTGCGCTGGCGGCGCCCCGGAAGGGCGAGCCGTCGGATCTGACGGCGATGCTGCTCGGCGCGATGCCGCTTCTCGGCAAACAGGGACCCGCCCACAAGGCGTACACCGCGGTCAACGGAAAGCCCGCCGTGACGCTCGACTACACCGGCTACCAGCCCGACACCTCGCCGCTGCTCGCGCTGGGCCACGCTGCCGCGATGCTGCTGGGCGATCCGCGCTCGAGCGATCTGCTCGAGTTGAGCGCGAAGCTGATGCAGGACCACCCGCACGAGGTGGCGCGGGTGGTCGGCGCGATGCTGGAGATCAACGATCTTGCCAAGCAGTACCCCGACGCCAAACTGCCCGCCGATTCCATGTTCTGGGACGACGTGCTCGACGTGCTCGAGGATATCGCGCGCGTGCCGGGGCTGCTCGACGACGTGCTCCGGAGCGCCATGGATCCGGACACGCTGCTCGGGCAGAAGGCGTTCCCCGCGTTCATGACCTTCAGTGACAGGATGACCTACAACCCGCCGGATCTGAACGGTGCGGGACTCAACCTGACGCTTGGTGGCACGAAGGATCCGGCAACTCCGGTCGACCGCACGAAGCCCATCACGGGCGACAACAGGAGCCTGTGGTTCCGCCAGATCGAGATGCTCGACGATATGCGCGGCGTCGCGATGTGCAACAAGGAAAACGCCATCGTCCACGGCAAGGATCTGCCGGGGATCGGCGACCATGACTACCCCGACGGACAGATCGTGTTCGGTCCAATCCACGCCTGCCAGGTCTTCCGCGTGGACAACGTCGCGTCGCTATTCCTCGATTCCATCGGTGGGCTGGCGCACATCCCGGTTCGCGATCCCGCGATCGCCGCTGGCACGACCGACCACGTGCAGGAAGTGTCGAGCGGCATCACGGGGATGACGCTGCACCCCACGCCGCAGGCGCTTTCCAGGTTCACCAGCTTCGATTTCCTGGACGACACGGATCCCTCGAACGCGCTCACGCGCAACTACATGAAGGATCTGATCGATCCGCCGCCGACCTCGGGCTGCTCGGTGACCCCCGTGACCGACCCCTACGACGGCTCGCAGGTGCCGCTGCGCACGTGCAAGGACCCCTCGCAGCGTTTCTGGAACCGCTACGGCCAGGACACGGCCCTGTCGCTGGAGCGCTTCGGCTTCCTCGAGGCGTCGCGGCCGCTGGCCCACGCGTTTGCCGTGCACGGCCGTTCGGATTTGCTGGCGAGGCTGTTCGACGTGCTGTTCCAGCACTGGGGTGATGGGAGCCAGAGCGCGGCCGAATGCGATCCGGCGGCCAAGCCCGGCGAGCATCGCTACTGTACCGGCGACGGGCTGGTGCGCTACGAGCCGCTGATCGCCAAGGCGCTGGCCGGCGATCTGCTGCCGGCACTGCACGATCTCACGCTCGCAACGGCCGGCGTCACGGTCGACTCGCACGTCGACGGTGCGCCGGTCGACGGCATCCGCGTATTGGCCGAAGCACTGCGCGGCGCGATCGATCCCGATCTCGCCAAGGCGCGTGGCGTCACCGACCTCGCCGGCAATGCGACGGCGAAGCGCAACGACGGGACGGTGGAGGCGCAGGTGACGCCGCTCCGGCTCTTGATCGATGCCATCAAGAGCATCGACACGCGCTTCGACGACTACCAGAAGGCGCACCCGGGCGAGCCCGACCGCCACGCACTGTGGAAGCGGGCGCGCTCCGCGCTGGTGGATCGCTTCCTCGCGGTCGACGCCAGCGGCGCTTCGTCGTCTTTCAAGAACCCGGCCACACCCATCACAGGCGCGGTCTTTTCAAGCCTCGTCCGCGAGCAGATCGACGCGCACTGTCCCGGTCGCCTGCAGACGCCACCCGTGAGCGCGTGCAAGTGGACCGACCAGGAGCTGACCGAGAACCTGCGCGACGCGCTGGGCGGGCCGCTTTCGGCCGGAGCAGCGGGCGTGGGCGACGCGATCCTGTCCGACGATGCCGCCCGCGCGCAGATCGAGGCGTTCGTCGCCTACCTCGTCGATCCCCAAGGCGCCGGTTTCCGTCCGCTGGTGGCGTCCGTGGTGGACGGGCCCGCCGGCGTCAACGACGGATCGGCACTGGCGCCGCTGCTCCAGGCGGCGGCGCCTCTGCTCGAACGCTCGCCGGATCAGAGCACGGCGTATGCCGCGATTCTCAGGTTGCTCGCGCGCGTGGCGGGCGATGACGTTGATCCGGATCGTGTGATGCAGGTGGTGCTCAGGCAACTGGTCACGCCGATGGGGAAGGGCAAGCCCGCGCCGCTCGACGTGTTTGTCGATGTGCTGGGCGACGTGGAGCGCTACGACTCGCGGCTCGAGCCGGGCGCACCGCTCGACCGCCACGACGTGACCGTGGCGTCGGACAGCGTGAAGCGGCTGATGCTCGATCCCGCCCGCGGTCTGGAACAGTTCTACGAGGTGATCCGTGACTCGGACCGCTAGCGCAATGGCCCTGATGGCGCTGGGAGCGCTGGTGCTGGGCTGCTCGAGCACGGACAAGCCCGGCTTCAGCGCGCGGGGCTATGCGGATGCCGCGGCCGGCGCCCTGCCGCCGGAAGCCGGTGCCCCCGACGGCGGAGGCGATGCGACTGCGTCCGACGCCAGCGACGCCGGAGCGGATGCGCAGTCCGAAGGCGGGGTGCCGGCCTGCACGATCAACATTCCCAAGGACCAGAAGACCCTCACCGACGCGATCGCGGTCGCAGCGGACGGCGACGTCATCTGCGTGGCCGACGGCACGTACGACGATACTGTCACGGTCAGCAGCAAGAACCGCTCGCTCACCCTACGTGCGAGCGGCAAGAACGCCATCTGGAACGGTGAGCTCCTTGTCGACGGCGCGCCCGGGACAGGGCACACGCTGGTCGTCGAGGGCTTCCAGTTCGGATGCGCGCCTTCGAACGTCTCGCTCAGCGGGTCCACGGGGCGCGTGGTCGTGCGGAACAACCATTTCGACAACGGCTGCGGCTACGCGCTGGATCTCGAGAACAGCGGCGCGGGTTCCGTGACCGTCGTCTTCGAGCGGAACGAACTCACGGACACGAGCCTGTCGGCGAGCCTGGCAGCTCCAGCCGCGGGCGCGGGCGCTCTGGTGGTGCTGAAGAACAACCTCGTGACGGGCGGTGCGGGATTCGGTCTGCTCGGCGACGGCGCCTGGGCGCGCTACGTGGTGCTCGGCAATACGTTCGATGTCGACCCGGGCTACACGCTTGTGCAACTCGACCTGGGCGTGGACGAGGGCGCGGGCTCCAGCGTACGGAACAACATCCTGGCCGGGGGCGACACGGCGATCAGCTGCCTATCCTGCAAGAAGCTCGCCGTATCCAGGAACATGCTGTTCTCGGGCGACGCGACCTACGGCGACATCCAGCTCGGCGAGGGGAACCTCGAGGCGGACCCGCTGTTCCGGGCCGCTGACGATTTCCGGCTCCAGCTCTGGTCGCCCGCACTGTACGCCGGGCGCCGGACGGCCGGTGCGCCCGCCGACGAGGATCTGGCGAGCGACATCGAGGGCCGGCCGCGTCCCGCGGTCGATATCGACATGGGCGCGTACCAGCACGAATGACCGCGCGCTGCGTCACGCGGCGGCGTTGACGCTTGGGTACGCCTCTGTTTTCATATGCGCTACGCGACAGCACCCGGGCGATGGCCGCTCCGGGGCGGCTGCGAGAGTTCCGTTGCGGTTCGGTGCCGCACGGTGGGTAGCGAGAGGAACCGGCAATGACTCGTCGACTTGGCTTGCGTCTGGGACAGATGGCTTTCGTGGGTTCTGCGTGTCTGGCGTTGCTCGTCGCCTGCGGCAGCAGCAATAGTGGCGGCGGCGCCACCAGCACCGGGGGAAGCGGAGGCACGGATGCCGGCGGCGGCTCGGGCGGCAGCGGCACCGGCGGCACGGCGACCGGCGGCACGGGCGGTACGGCGACCGGCGGCACGGGCGGTACGGCGACCGGCGGCACGGGCGGTACGGCGACCGGCGGCACGGGCGGTACGGCGACCGGCGGCACGGGCGGTACGGCGACCGGCGGCACGGGCGGTACGGCGACCGGCGGCACGGGCGGTACGGCGACCGGCGGCACGGGCGGCACCGGCGGTTCCGGCGCTTGCGACCTCTCCGGAACCTGGGGCACCTACATCACGTCACCCGTGACCTGGAAGGGCACGTACGCGCTAGCCGCCGGCAACGGCAATCTGCGCGAGTGGCTGCTCAGCACGCGTACGCAGAACGGCAACAAGACGGTGGACAAGGCGGTCCCGTGTGCCATCCAGCTCCCGGATTTCCAGGGCTCGAAGGTGCTCGCCGGCGGCGAGAAGTACGGGCTGCGCTTCCCGACCGCAAGCTTCGACAAGGGCAAGGTCCCGGCGACGACACTGAACGGCACGCTGAGCGGCACGACGGTGGGTTCCACGTTCAGCACGCCCAACACGGCGCTCCTGCTCGGGCTCAGCATGAACAATGCCGCGACGGCGACCTGGCCGGCGGCCGGCAGCATCACGCCCCGAGACGACGACGCTGACAGCAATCCCGCGTTCACGGCCAACGCGGCGGCTGCAGCGGGCTACTCGAACTTCCCGTTGAATCTTTTCAAGAGTGCCCGGGCCGATCGGCTGTACATCGCCACCCGCACGGTCGCCGCGTTGAGCGGCAAGCTGACGAACTGCACACAGATCGACGGCAGCGTGAAGTTTGCCGTGATCGGCGGCACGCCCGCGATCAACTCGCACATCGTCGGCTGCCGCAAGGTCGGAGGCGGTAGCTGCAACGGAACCGAATCGAAGTTCGTGGACGGCAACTCGCCTGCCATGACGCCCGGCACCGGCGCGGTCATGAAATCGGTCAAGCTCGCAGCCAATGCGACCTGCGCCGACGTGCGCAAGGCGCTTCCGTAGCACTAGCTCTGGAGCGCTCGGGCGAGGTCATCGACCATGCGCAGCGTCAGACCCCAGAGGCGTCCTTCGCCGAGCGGATGGCACTCGAAGCGCAGGCGGACGCCGAGATAGCGCCGCGTGAAGTGTTCGCGCGCCCCGGGATCCAGCAGCGGCCCGAGCGGGACCCAGCGCGCGGCTGCTATTTCGCTGTTCGGCTCGAGCCTTGCTGGTCGCTTGAGCGCGAACACGAACGGGCTGACGGCCATGGGCAGCAGCACGCGGGGGCTCACGGCCCACAGGTCCGGCAGGCGTCCGAGCTGCGACGCGTCGGCCTGCAGATCGAGTCCGAGCTCCTCGCGCGTCTCGCGGATGGCCGTGACAGTACGATCACGGTCGCTCGGTTGTGCCAGCCCGCCCGGAAAGGCGAGATCGCCCGACCACGGGTCGCTGCGGCGGCGGGCGCGTTCCACCAGCAGCAGATCGAGCCCCGACGCGCCTTCCCGGAGCACCGCCGCCACGGCTGCACCGGGAAGCCACGTCGGCAACAGGCGCGGATGATGCGCGGCAAGCGCCGCACCCACTGTGGACAGCGTTTGTGCCGCGGGCATCTTCCCCGGAACAGAAGCGTAGCATCAGCTTACCTACGACGCACCGCGTGAAGGTGGCGGCATGCCGTTTGCAACTCGATCCGACGTATGGCTTTCCAGCCAACAGTGCGTCTGCTGCGCCGCCTGTTCACGATTGGCCTGTTCGTCTTCGTGCTGGCCGGCTTCCGCGGCGATCACCATCCCGGAGCGCAGGCAGCAGAGCGGGCCGTGCCCGGCGTCACGATGTCGCCCGACTCGCCGTGGAGCTCGCCTTCCGCGTGCGAGCGCGCGCTGGCGCTCCGTCACGACGCGTGGCGTCCCCGGGCGCGTATCGGCACGTGGAACGTGCGCTTCTATCCGGACGGTGCGCCATTCCTGAAGCGCGATCCGGAGCAGGCCACCGATATCCGCTGGCTGGCCTGCTCCATCGCCTGGATGGACGTGGACGTGCTGGCCGTGCAGGAATTCAAGAAGAACCAGCGCGCCGAGCGCGAGACGCGCAAGCTCCTGTCGCGTCTCGATCGGCTCACCGGAGGAGCGTGGCGGCTATCGCTCGACGACTGTCCCAACGATGCCCTCAATCACGTCGGCTTCTTGTACGACGCGACACGCGTCGAGGCGCACGACTTCCGGCGCGTCGGTCGCTTCAACCCGAAGGGGGGCCCCTGCGACGCCGCCGAGGATCCGGGTTGGATGGGCGACTTCGACTTCGATAGCGGTCTCGAGCTATCGCTGGTCGCCGTGCATATGGTTTCCGGCGATCGGCGCGAAGCCTACGACCTCCGGCGCAGGTCGTGGCCTGCCTTCAAGGACAGTCTCGCGCTGGCGCAGAACAGGCCGGTGCTGGTGGCCGGCGATCTGAACACCGCCGGGTGCCGCGACTGCAGTCCGGCGGTGAGCGCACGCTCCGAGATCCAGAGCCTGTCGGACTGGCTGGCGGACAGGTCCTTCCAGCTGGTGCCGGCCGACGCGCGCTGCAGCGAGTACTGGGGTGACAGGCCCGTGCTGCTCGATCACTTCGCGATCGCGCAGCGCGGCGACCGCGTGCCCACTGCCGCGCGCGCCCGCGTGGCGGGCTTCTGCGGGGAGGTCGGGTGCGCCCGCTTCCCGCAGGGTGAGCTACCTACTGCCTTCCAGCACCTGAGCGATCACTGCCCGGTGCTGCTCGATATCGGCGGCACGCCCGCGATGTAGCCGCTCAGGCGTGTGCCGAGTGGTGACGCCGCTGGCGCGCCTTCATCTCGGGGCTCTCGGCGACCGCCATGCCGATGAGGCGCGTGCTCTCCAGCAGGTGCTGTGCCGTGGTGCGCGTGAGCTCGGGCACGACGTTGCCCACGTCCGGGAAGCCCCTGCCCTCGGCGTCGGGCTGGGCGTGCTCCCAATTGGCGAAGAGCCGGCCCCAGTCGCTCTCCATGCACTCCCTGACGCGCGGGAAGCCGTAGCGCGGGTACCAGAACATGTCGTGGTAGGCGACGCTGGCGACGTACGCCCAGGGCGCGAGCCACGTCTTGAGCGACCACTCCACCGGCTTCTTCAGCGGCCCCCAGTAGATGCGGTGCTGGTTCCGCGACGCGAAAGTCATCTCCTTGAACGGCCCGTCGAAGTGCCAATTCTCCTTCGCCGCGTCCTCGTCGCCGACGATCTCGATCTCGCGCGGGTCGCCCACGCCCAGGCCCTGCTCGTGCGCCAGTCGCACGAATTTGCAGTCCTTCATCGGATCCATGCCCATCAGCTTGGCCGCGACCGCGTCGATGGCGACCTGGTCATCCGACGCCAGGAGCACGTTCTTGATGTGCGGCACCATGCAGCGCGGTCCGGGGCCGTCGCCGGCGAACGTGCCGTCCATCACGGCGAACACGCCGCGGTGGATCTTCTTCTGGATCATCAGAAGGTCGACCAGCGTCTCGTGGATGACGGGGTGCGTCCAGTGACGATGCTCGTTCAGGAGTCCGCCGAAGGCGTTCTTCATCGCGCCGGTGGTCGTCGTGAAGATGTGCGTCTTCACCGTCGGCAGATGGATGATGTTCTCGCCGATGAAGCGCTTCGGGATGGAGAAGCCCTTCGGGTAGACCTCGTTCAGGCACAGGAATTTCTTGGTGAGGTCGCCGACGGCATCGCGGATGTCGATCCACTCCTCGCCCTCGTACAGATGCACGTTGCGGATGCCGTGCGCCTGCACCACGTCGAGCTGCTTGTTCTCGCGCTCGCCCAGGTGCGCGTCGATGACCACGGTGCGGTTGTGGCAGGCGTGGATCAGGTCCTTTTCGTACCCGTCCTTCTCCATGGCGCGCAGCACGCCGTCGAGCTGCCAGGGCGTCGTGCTCGAGCCCGGGTAGAAGAAGTGCCAGGAGATGTTGACCTTGAGGCCGGTGTCGGCGTCCTTGGCCACCACGTCCTGGTAGCCCGCCAGGTTCATCACGCGGTGGTAGTCCTCGAGCACGGTGGCGGGCGAGGTGCGGACGATGGCGACTTTCGAGCGGGTCATTTCGGGGCTCCTTGAGTACGGAAGCGAACGAAGCAGGGCCGCCACGCCTTTGTCATCGTGAGGCCCCGCTCGCAAGTCTGTCGCGATTTCTCCGCGGGATCAGCTATTTCGACCTTCTGCGCACAACCTCCATCGGCTCTGCACACGCCCTGCGCGGACCACGGCGCCGGGCCGGCGGCCGGGACAATTCGCGCTAGCCTCCCGGCTCGCATGAAACCCACGCTTCGTGAATGGCTCACCGAACGGCCTTTCTCCCTGGGCATGTCCGCGGGGTTCTTCGGTTTCTTCGCGCACACCGGGGTGATGACGGTGCTGGAGGACGCGGGCCTGCTTCCGGACCGCGTCAGCGGCGCCAGCGCCGGAGCCCTGGTGGGCGGCCTGTGGGCGGCCGGCCTGGACGCGGTCACGCTGCGCGACGAGCTGGTCCAGCTGCGCCGGGAGGACTTCTGGGATCCGCAGCCAGGCTTCGGCCTGCTTCGGGGACGCTTGTTCCGGGAGCGGCTGGAGCGGTTGCTGCCCGTGAGTCAGTTCCATCAGGCGAGGACGCCGGTTGCGGTCAGCGTGTTCGACGTGTTGTCGCGCCGCACGCGCGCCATCGACGCCGGAGCGCTGGCGCCCGCGATCCAGGCGTCGTGCACGCTGCCCGGGCTGTTCCACCCGACGTGGCACGAAGGCCGCCCGCTACTTGACGGCGGGATCCTCGATCGCGCCGGCCTGACGGGGATGCCCGCCGGAGAGCGCGTGCTGCACCATCACCTCGGGTCGCGCTCGCCCTGGCGCCGGAAGAACAGCGCCGCCCTGGATGCTCCGTCGCGGCCCGGACTCACCGCGCTCGTGATCGATGGGCTTCCGCGCGTCGGCCCGTTTCGCCTCGAGCAGGGCATCAAGGCCTTCGACGCCGCGCGGCGCGCGGCACAGGTAGCGCTAGGACGACCGGCGGACGGCGTCGTCGCGCTGACCGCCTAGTCCTGCCCGCTCGTGTTGCCTGGGCAAGAAGCAGCGACGGAAGCGGCGCTCGTTCGGCGCTGCGTTCAAGGCAGAGGCAGTGCCGCGGGCTTTGGACCGGGGGTACGCCCGGAATGCCAATGCAGCCAGGCGGCGTTCCCGGATCGGCATGATCGCTCCGCGTCGCCTCGCCCTGCTGGTCCCGCTGCTGCTCGCGGCGTGTCACGACCGGGGCGACAGGGTGAAGCACTCGCCTGCGCCTGCGCCCATCGCTTCCCGTGCCGACGCGCAGCTTCACGCCTGCCGCGAGCGCATCGCGGACGTGGAGTCGGAGGCCGCGCTGCCCGGAGCTCCGGCGTTCGAAGGGAGGCGCGCGGAGATCCTCGGTCGCGCGCGCGGCGAGCCGCTCCTGTTCGTGCGCGCGCCGAGCGCGACTGCGGACAGCGCGCTGCCGGCGGCGGCCCGGAAGGCGCGGCGCGGGCTCGCGCGGCTTTCGGCATGGCGGCGCGTCAGGGCTCTCCGCGCACGCTTCCGCGGGCAGCCGCGCGTGCTCCGCGCGCTCGTACTCCGGCAGGGCTATCTGTACTCGTCCGACCCGATCGAGGCGCTGGCGCTGGTTACGCTGATGCATATTCCGGATCTGTTCGCCGCGCCGGACATCGTGCTCGAGCGCGGCTCGCACGTGTATGCGCTGCATCGCGCCGGCGGGCGGCATCCGGCGTACCGGTTCAGCGACGGACGCGACGCGCGGCTGCTGTTCGGCGATCGGCTGGCGCTGACCCGCGATGCACTGGGGCCCACGCTGCACCGCGATCTGCGCGCGCTGGCGCACCACACGGGTTTCGACCGCGCGCGCGTCGAGCACATCGCGGCGGGTGCGCTGGTCGCGCGGCTCCGCTTCGGTACCCGCTGGGTGCGCGCGCTGCTCGTGTCCGACGGTGCACGGCTGTCGCTTTCGTGTCTCGACGCGACGGCATCGGAGCGCCGGAGCGTGCAGCGCTGGCAGCACGCGGACGCGCCGCGGCGCAGGGCGCTGGCCCGCCTGCGCGCGCAGGTGACCGAAGAGATCGCCGAGCGGCTGCCCTTCGACCGGCCGCACGGCGAGGAGACGGAGGACGAGGACGGACAGCTTCGACCCGCGTGGCGCTGGGCGTACCGCACCGGACAGCGCGTGTTCCGTTATGACGACAGGAGCTACCCCGTGTACGACGTGCACGGGCGACCACATCCACCGCAGGTGTGCGTGGAGTTCGTGCTCGACAGCTACGAGCGTGCGGCGGGGACGTGGTTTGCGGCGCTCGGGCGCGGGCATGGGCGCATCGAGGGGCGCCTCGACTTCAAGGCGTTCGGCATCGAGAACCGCAGCGGAGTGCTGGCGTTCGAGCGCTTTGCCGAGGACCACCCCGAGCTGTTCGCGCAGCGCCGCTTTCGCGGCGACGAGCGCATCGAGTTCCGCGAGCGGCGGCGCTTCTTCGCGTGGCTTGTCGCCCATGCCGATCTGTTCAAGCCCGGCGACATCGTGGCGATCCGCGGCCTGAAAGCCGACGGGCGCATCCACCAGCACGCACTCTTGATCGAGGATACCGATCCCGAAACCGGTTTCCCCGATGCGCTCGCTGACCAGATGAGCGTTCCGCGCCGCCGCACCTGGGAGAACATCATGGGCCCCGCGCCGCGGCGCAGCCTCTACTACCGCGTGCGACCGAGCGCGGCGCTGCTCGACGCGCTGGCCGGCGACGCGCTGCCGGACACGCGACCGGTCGCCGCCGACCGCTGAAGTGATATAGACCCCCGCGTGCAGGACGCGGCGGACATCCACTGGCTGGATCTCGGCGACCACCGGCTCGAAGCGCGCTGGTACGGCGCCGGCGAAGGCCCCGTGCTGGTGTTCCTGCACGAAGGGCTCGGCTGCCTCGATCACTGGCGCGATTTCCCCGCGGCGCTGGCGCAGGCGACGGGGCTCCGCGGGCTGGTCTACAGCCGCCGTGGCTACGGGCGTTCCGACGCCTGCGAGCTGCCGCGCCCGCTCGACTACATGCAACAGCACGGCGAGCGCGTTCTGCCGCGCGTGCTTTCCGCCGCGGGGGTCGAGCAGTCGATCCTCGTCGGCCACTCGGACGGGGCGTCCATCGCGATCGTCTACGCCGGGAGCGCGCCGCGGCCCGGCCTGCGTGGCCTGGTGCTCGAAGCGCCGCATGTCTTCACCGAGCCATCGGGGCTGGAGGCCATCGAGCGCGCGCGCGAGGCGTTCGACCACGGGGATCTCCGCAGACGGCTAATGCGCTATCACGGCAAGAACGTCGATTGCGCTTTCCGTGGCTGGAACGAGGCCTGGCTCGACCCCGGTTTCAAGGCCTGGAACATCGAGTCGTACCTGCCCGGCATCCGCGTGCCCGTGCTCGTTGTGCAGGGCCTCGACGATCCCTACGGCACCATGAAGCAGGTCGACGCCATCGCGCACCAGTCCGGCGCGCCCGTTGCCGCGGAACTCATTCCCGAGTGCGCCCACTCCCCCCACCGCGAGCAACGCGACGAGACCCTCGCCGTCATGTCGGGGTTCATCCGCGGATTGCTCGAGGGGTAGGGCAGGTCCTGGCAGCCGCTCCACGTCAGACGCAGGAAGACACGCACGCTGCGTCCCGCGCCTGGCAATGACATCGGTCAGGGGTGGCGATCTGTCGCACGGCACACGCGTGCACATCGCGGTTTGCCGTGCGTAAACGCGATCCGCGTCGCACGCGGTTGCGTTGTAACCGTGCGACCGATTGTCGCGGCTCGTGCGCGTCGGTCGCTGCGACAAACAACCGCATGCCTCGTTCGATGTCCGCGGCGTATGTGCTGGCGCGTTGACTCGGTGCACAGGAGGAGAGATGCCCATCTGTCGATTCGCTACACATGCCGCGGCGCTGCTCGTGTTGGCAGCGACCGCGTGCGGAGCCGGCGCCACTCCGGAATCCTCGAACGCGATCCCTTCGCAGTCGGGCGCGTACTTGGCGCACTACACCCTCGACCCTGACCCGCCGGTGACCGGCGAGAACAAGCTCGCGCTGAGTATCGCGAAGGCGGGAGGCGCAGCGGTTCCCGGCGCAGAGCTCGTCGTCACGCCCTGGATGCCCACCATGGGCCACGGCACGCCCGTCACGCCGACGGTCGAGACCCTCGGTGGCGGTGACTATCGCGTCAGCCACCTGGACTACACGATGCCGGGCAGCTGGGAAGTGCGCATCGAGCTGACCGACGGTGCCGTGACGGATCAGTTCGCGCTGGATCTCGATGTGCACTAGCCGCTCCCGCTCGTGGGGGAGGCGTCTGGTCGTCGCGTCCGCGCTTTGGCTGGTGTTGCTGCTATCGCCGCGGACGGGCCGCGCGCAGGCGTGCTGCACCGCAACCGGCTCGAGCGGCTTCGGCGTGGTCGGGCGCTGCTATTTTGCCGTTCTCGCCACGCAGCTCTCGTACGAGCGGGGGTACGGGACGTTCGATTCCAGAGGACGCTTTTCCCGCCTCCGGAACGCCGAGGTCGACGACTTTGTCGTCGCGCTCGGCGGGGGCGTGCGGCTCGGAACGCCGGCACTCCAGCTCCACGGAAGCATCCCGCTGCGCATGCAGTACCGCGATCTCCACGGCCTGCCCGCTGCCAGCGCGGTCGGCTTCGGCGACGCGTCCCTGATGCTGCGTGCGATGGCAGTCGAGGACCGCATGACGGGACTCGACGTGTCCAGGCCGGCGAGCTTGCTCCCGTTCGTCGAGCCGTTCGCTGGGGTGCGCATGCCGACCGGGCGCGCGCCCCGGTATTCCACCGAACCGACCGGCGTCGACGCAATGGGCGACGGCGCATGGACGGCCATCGGGGGCGTCGCGCTGACGAAGTTCATCACGCTGCAGACCGCCGCGACCTTGACCGCGTCGTACGGACGCCGGTTCCCGCACCGCGTCCGCCGGGGAACCGGTTCTGCCGTCTACTCGCCCGGGGACGAGATCAGTGCCCGGTTCGGTCTGGTGCGGGTGTTCGATCTGTTCTGGTCGGGCAGCCTCTTTGTCAGCGGGATCTTCACGCGACCTGTGGCCATCGACGGTCACCGCATTGCGGCGAGCAGTACCCGGCGGATCCGCGTCGGTGCCGGCGTCCAACGCTACATCGTGTTCCCCACGTGGGAGGTCGGCGTCTCCGCTTCAGTGGATCCGCCGATCGACGGCTTCGCCCAGAACATCCCCTTCCCGGGCTCCACTGTCTCGCTGCTCCTGCAGCGCAACTTCACCTGGTAGGGGAAATGACTCGAATCCCTCTGCTTCTGTTCGCCGGCGCGCTCGTCGCGTGCGCGCCGCCCATGCGGCCACCACCTCCCGACGACGCGCTGATCGCAGCGCGCTACGCAGAGCCCCGAGGAGCGAAGGTGTTCAATCTCCGCTGCGCCTCATGCCATGGCGAGCGCGGGAACGCTCCCGGGGCGCCGGCAGTCATGGGCCCCGGCACCCTCCGGGGCTTCGCCGATACTGCGTCCCTGTGCGAGTACATCGCCTCGAGCATGCCGCCCGGACACGAACGGCTCGACGCCCGCGACGCTCGCGACACCTGCGACTACGTTGCGCGGGTGGGGCGCCTCGCGCCGACGGGGCGCGACCGGTAGTCGTGCTCGCTCCTCCGCCGGTGCTGTCCGGGTCCGCGGGGCCGGTGTACACCTCGGGCGTGCCCCACGCCCCCGCCGCACCCGCCCGGTCTGCCGACCCCGAGGTCCATCGACTGAATCTGGTCTGGCTGGTGCGGCTGCGCTGGGCGAGCATCGTCGGACAGTCGCTGACGGTGCTGGGCGTGCAGTACGTCATGCACATTCCCGTGCCGCTCGGGCCCCTGTTCGGGCTGATCCTGCTCGAGGCAGCGACCAATCTGGCTGCAGCCCTGTGGGTCAGGCGCCGGGAGCGGTGTGGCGAAGCACCCGTCGCCGCGCTCATTACCTTCGATCTGCTGCTGTTCACCGGGCTCCTGTACTTCACCGGCGGGCCGACGAATCCGTTCAGCTCGCTCTACCTGGTCCACATCGCGCTCGCCACGCTGGTGCTGCGCCCGCGCCTGACGTGGGCCCTGGTCGGGCTGACGCTGCTCTGCTCCGCGGGGCTGTTCGTCGCGTACGTTCCGCTTCCGATGGGCGCCCATGCGGCGACGGGCCAGTTCGGGACGCATCTGAGGGGCATGTGGGTTGCGCTCGGCATTGCTGCCAGCTTCATTGTCTACTTCCTGAGCCGCGTCGTGCGCTCGCTGGCCGTGCGCGACGCGGCCCTGGAGCGCGCCAGGGAGAGCGCGCAGCGTCACCAGCAGATGGCCGCGCTCGCAACGCTGGCCGCAGGCGCAGCCCATGAGCTCGCGCAGCCCCTGTCGACCATTGCGGTCGTCGCCAAGGAGCTCGAACGGAGCCTGGAGGGCGCGGAAGACGGACACGTCGACGACGCCCGTCTGATCCGCACCGAGGTTGCCCGCTGCAACGACATCCTCGGCGAGCTGGCCGCGGGCACCGGCCAGCCACGCGGCGAAGGCGGCGCGCCATCGAGCCTCCCGGACATCGTGAGCGCGGCGCTCGAAGGACTCAGGGACGCCGAGCGGGTGGCCATCGACGTAGAAGAGGCGTCGCTAGTCCTGCCCGCACGGCTGCTAGGGCGCGCTCTCCGCAGCGTGGTGGCGAACGCGCTCGACGCCACGGCGGACGGCGGGAAGGTCGAGCTCCGCGCGCGCGTCGTGGAAGGTCGCCTGCGGATCGAGATCCACGACGACGGCACCGGCATGTCCGGAGAAGCGCTGCGCCGCGCGACCGAACCGTTCTTCACGACGAAACCCACGGGCAAGGGCATGGGTCTCGGGCTGTTTCTCGCTTCCAGCATCGTCGACCAGCTGGGCGGAGAGCTACGGCTCGCTTCGCAGCCCGGGAGTGGTACGACCGTGACCTTGGAGCTCTCGTTGTGACCGAGGATGTTGCAGCACAGTCGATCCTGATTGTCGACGACGACGACGTGTTGCGTCCTACGCTCGTACGCGCGTTCTCCCGGCGCGGCTTCGAGGCAGCGGGCGCGCAGAGCTTCGAGGAAGCGATCGCCGCGGCAGAACGGGAGCCGCCAGAGCTCTGCGTCGTCGACCTCAGGATGCCCGGAAAAGGCGGCCTGGAGCTCATCCAGGAGCTCAAACGAATCGAGCCGCAGATGCAGATCGTCGTGCTGAGCGGGTACGGGAGCATCGCGACAGCTATCGATGCGCTGCGGCTCGGCGCGACGTACTTCCTGCCCAAGCCTGCGGACGTGGACGACATCCTTTCCGCGTTTGCGCGCGGGAACGCGCCGCCTTCAACCGAGCTCGACACCGCGCGCGCGCCCTCGCTGGCGCGCACCGAATGGGAGCACATTCAGCGCGTGCTTGCCGACTGCGGCGGAAATGTGAGCGAAGCGGCGCGACGGCTGGGGATCCACCGGCGGTCGTTGCAGCGCAAGCTGCAGAAGCGGCCGCCGAGCGAGTGACCGTCGTGGTTGTGCAAGCGACGCGCGGGCCCGAGGGGCCGAGCGTCGCGAGGGTGGGCACCGCTACAGCACTTCGCCGGTGAAATCGCCGCGCAGATCGACGGGGCCGTCGAGGGGCGGGCGCTGCATGCGGCCGAGGGCGCTCTTGCGGGCGCGGGGAAGCACGCCGGCGAGGCGTGCGGCCAGCGCGTCGGAGACGGCGAGGCCCAGGGCGGCGACGGAGCTCTCGAGCGATGCGAGCGCGGGCGCGGGATCGCCGACGACCTGGACGTGCAGGTTGCGCCCGATGGGCGGCAGTACCAGCGGGCCGCCCGCTTCGTCGAATCCGACGGCGCCCTTGCCGGCCGCGAACAGCTCGGAGGCGTACAGTACGCTGTCCCGGTAGCGGGTCTGGTCGGCGAGCTCCTCGGGCGAGAGCGTGCCGCGGGGGACGTCGTGCCCGAACCGGGCCAGCTGCTTGACCAGGAGCTCGACGAAGCGGCGCGCTGCTTCCGCGTCACCGGCAAAAAGGCACAGCCGCGGACTGAGACAACCGCGCTGGTCGAAGGCGGTCACGTCCTCGGCGAGGTGGAGCGCGGCGCTGGCGAGCGCGCGGTCGCGTTCGGGCCCCGCCGCGGGCGGCTCGACGACCGCGACGCCGATGCCCGCGCCGTGCGCATGCAGCACCACGCCGGCCGGCAGCTCGGCCCCGAGCGCAGCGATCGTCTCGTCCGAGCCGTAGGCCCAGACGTGGTCGCCCGGATCCGGCGCCAGGTCCTCGACCAGGTGGAATGCGCCGTGGCTGCCTTCGTGGAGCAGCGCTGCCATCTCCGGCTCGCGGCGCGAGGCGCGCACCTTCACCCGGGCCGACGCTGCCAGTCCGATAGCGATGGCGCGGTGGGCAGCGATAAACACGTTGGCCGAGAGCAGCACGTGAGCCCGAGGCACCGGCGGCGTGCTCGCGCAGAGCGCGGCGAGCTCCTCCGACGACGGTTCGGTCTCCAGGCAATGGCAAAGTGCGTATTCGACACCCTCGCGGCTGAGCCCGGTGGCGGCCGGCAGCACGTCCCGCGCTCGCGCGCCGAGCGGATCGCCCGCGTCGGCGATGCGGCGGGCCGCCTCGAGCAGCCGCTCGATGCGTGCGAGCCGCACCGGCATCGGCTCGGGCGGAGCGAGCGACGGGTAGCTGGTGCGCGAGGCGGGCGGGTAGTCAGTCGGCATGGCCCTGCACGAGAGCTTCGACGGCAAGCGAGCAGCCGCGGGCCGGCGCGCCCGGCCGGCGGCCGAACAGCTCGATCCCGCCGCCGCGGCGCCGCACCAGATCCTGCACGACGATGGCGACGGCTGAATCGACGTTGCCCAGGTCGACGATGCGGGCCAGGCCCGTCTCTCCCTCGGCGAGCGGCTTGAGCGTGGCGGGATCGACCGGCACGACGCGCAGCCAGGGCGGCTCCAGGTACACGCCGGGCTCGCCGTCGAGCGCGCCACCGGGCAGCGTGCCTTCGTAGAGCTGGCTCGACAGCTCCGTCATGCCGTACTCGCCGACGACCTGCGCGGGACGGATGCGGAAGGCGCGCGCGACCGCGCGGCGGAGCTTGTCGGGTTCGACGCTGCGCGTCCTGCCCTTGAAGCCACCGGTTTGCATCACGACCGTACGCTTGGGCGCGGGGAGCTTCGCGCCGGCCAGCGCGTCGAGCAGGAGGACCAGTGCGAACGAGGTGGCGAGCACCAACAAGGGCTCCTGCCGCTCCTGGGCGACGAGCGCCGCACGTCGCAGGCCACCGACGTCGACGCCGCTCGTGCTGGCCAGCCAGCGCCCCGACGATTCCGGATCGAACTCCGCACCGGAGGGGTCGACGGCGAGCGCGCGTCCGTCGAACTCCTGCATGAACGCCCGCATCATGAAACCGAGCGACGAGCTGGTCGGTTCTCCGGGGGGCGGCGCCAGTGCCACCACGACGCGGCGGCCGGGCCACGCGGAGGCCAGCGCGCGCTTGCCGAAAGAAAGCGACAGCTCGCGGTAGGTGCGCGTGGTGCGCATGGCGTGGGTGCCGCGCGCGGAGCCGGTGGTGCCGCTGGTGACGAAGCGGACCGCGTCCAGCTCCGGCGGGTGCGCGGCGACGCGCGTCAGCCGGAAGGCATCGCTCGGTACGGCGGGGATCGCGTCGAGCCGGTCGAGCCCCGGGCTCCTGGCCTCGACGAGGCGGCGGAAGCCGGGGGACCAGCGCGCCTGGAAGCGGGCGATGTCGATGGCCAGGCGCTCGTAATCGTCCGTTTCCGGCGCCTCGCCACGGGCGAAAGCGCGCACCCGCGCGTGCAGCGCGTCGCTCTCTCTGACGATGCGTTCCGGGTCGGGATTTTCGACGCTGGTGCTCAAACCGGGGCCTAACCGTGGACCGCTTCGCGGAGTGCCAGAGCGGCGCTTGCGAGCAGCGCTTCGGCGATGTTCAGCGGCGGCGTGAGCACCACGACTTCGCGGTTGCCCCCGCCGCTGGACGCGATGTAGCCGCACTCCAGCAGTGCGCGCATCAGCCGGGGCGCGCCGCCCGCCCGGCTCTGGACGTCGATGCCGATCATCATGCCCGCGCCGCGCACGGCGTCCACGCCGGGCAATCCGTGGAGCGCTTCGCGGAGCGCCGCGAGCCAGTCGGTTCCCACGCGGGCTGCGCGCTCGACGAGGTGCTCGCGTGAGATCACGTCGAGCGTCGCGATCGCGGCGCAGCAGGCGAGCGGCGCTCCAGCGAAGGTGGAGGTGTGCACGACCTCGGGCTCGCGGCGCCACGCCTGCATCACGGCTTCGCTGCCGAGGCACGCGCTGATCGGAAGCCCGCCGCCGAGCCCCTTGCCGAGGCAGATCAAGTCCGGGTGCACACCCTGGGCGACGGAGTAGAGCAGATGGCCGGTGCGTCCGAGGCCGCTCCATATCTCGTCGGCGATGAAGAGCGCGCCCGCGGCTCGCGCAATCGCCGAGAGCTCCCTCAGGAAATCCGGCGGCGGCGGCAAGCACCCGCCGCGCCCCAGCACCGGCTCGATCAGGACGGCGCCCACGTCGCCGCGCGCGAGCTCGAAGCGCACCCGCTCGAGGGAGGCATCGGCTTCCGCCGTCGTGGACGGGTAGTCCACGAAGCGCACGGCCGGATTGAGCTGCGGCAAAAAAGGCTCGCGGTAGCCCGCCCTCAGGGCGGTGGTGGCAAGCGGCCCGTACGAAAGCCCGTGGTAGCTGCCCGAGAAGGCGACGACGCCGGGCTTGCCGGTCGCCAGCATCGCGGTCTTGAGTGCGGCGCTGACCGCGTCGGCGCCGGACTGGCCGAGGATCACGCGGGCGCCTGGCTCGGGGAAGAGCGCGACCAGGCGGTCCGACAGCGCGATTTTCGGCTCCGACGGGTACACGTCGCCGAGCGCCTGCAGCAGCCGCGGCGCCTGCAGCTCCAGCACCTTGAGGATGCGGGGATGCGCGTGCCCGAGCAGCAGCGCGCCGAAGCCGGCAGCGAGGTCGACGTAGCGATTGCCGTCAACGTCGATCACGTTGGAACCCTTGCCGGTCGCGTAGACGATGCTGCCGGCGGGCACGTCGGCCCGGACGACCTTGCTCAGGCCGCGCGCCGCCGCGGGCCCCATCGGCGCGCTCGCGCGCGCGGCGCGCGTGAGCCAGGTGCGCGACTGCGGTCCCGGCGGCTTGACGCGGATCGTCGGTTCGTCATTGCCCGGATCGACCTCGGGCGGCGGAGGGATCTCGCTGAAGCTCATCGGTGCAACGCGCCGGCGGCGCGCAGAGGCGGATCAGGAGCAGACCCGGTTCCGCCCGCCGCGCTTGGCCTCGTACAGCTTCTCGTCGGCTCGCTGGATCAAGTCCGTGGCCGTCTTGTCATCGGGGCTGAGCAGCGCACAGCCGATGCTGATGGTGACCGGGATGCGCTCGTTCTGGAACACGAAGCTGTTCTCGGCGCAGCGCGAGCGCAGGTTCTCGGCGAGCGCCGTGGCGCCTTCGAGCGGCGTTTCCGGCAGCACAATCACGAATTCCTCGCCGCCGTAGCGGGCGAATACCTCGTCGCGGCGGATGCGGCCCTGCACCACCTTGGCCAGTTCGCGCAGCACGTAGTCGCCCGCGAGATGGCCGTACTGGTCGTTGATGCGTTTGAAGAAGTCGATGTCGAACATCACCACGCTGAGCTCGCGCTCGTGGCGGCGCGCGCGGATGACCTCGCGCTCGAGCGCTTCGTACAGGTAGCGCTTGTTGTGGATCTGCGTCAGACCATCGACGATGGTCATGCGGTAGATCTCCTCGTGGTACTTCGCCTCGGCGTCGGCACCGGAGAGGAACTTGAGGATGGTCGGTCCGACCTTGATGCGATCGCTGTTGTTGAGCAGCTGTTCGTGCGGGATCTGCTCTTCGTTGACGTAGGTGCCGTTGGTGGAACCGTCGTCGACCACGTGCCAGACGGCGCCGCGCCGCTCGAGGTGGGCGTGGCGCCGCGACACCGAGTCGCCTTCAAGCACGATGTAGTTGTCCGCTCCCCGCCCGATCCGTACCGGATTGCGGTCGAGCACGAAGCGCTTGCCGAGCAGCCCCGGCTCCTTGGTGTAGATGACGACTACGCAGTCGTTGCCGCCGCCGCCGTCGTCCGGGGGACGCTGCACGACCTGGGTGACCCGCGTCTTCTCGTCGAACTCGCTCACGGGTGGGCAGCCTCCCCGTTGGGCAGGTCGGGCAGGCGCCGGGCGGCGTACCTCACTGATGCGCCTGGCGGCACACCTGGGCACGTGGCCGGCGTTCGACCGCGTTCAGCGGGTTCCCATGCTGGTCGCATGCAGTCTTTCAAGTGACCACGCTAGCTCTGCCCTATTTCTCGCGTCAAGCGGGCGTCTGGCGCCGGCCTCCAGCCTGTAGTCTGGCCGCTCCGGACGGGTCGAGCCAGCGAGAGCGTGCCACCCAGCGGTGTCGGCCGGCCTCCGGGCCTGTCACCTGGGGCTGGACCCAGCCGGGACCAGTGTCGATGCTGGCCGGGTCATGGTCACGATCGAGCACGGCTGCGTGGAAGTCTATACGTACAAGGAAGGGCTCCTGGGCCGCGCCGCGCACGATCTCCGGATAACGGTGGACGGCTTCCGCATCGAGGGCACCCCGGAGCACCTCGAGGCCAGCTTCGACATCCGGAGCTTCCGCGTCGACGGCGCGATGCGGGATGGGCGGCTCGACGAGCGCGCGCTCGGCGAACGCGACAGGCGCGACATCCTCGACAACATCTGGAACAAGATCCTGCACGCCGATCGCCCGCTGCGTTTCGAGGGCAAGGCCGAGCTCGAGGGCGGCGGCTACCGCGTCGCGGGTGAGCTGGAGATGGCGGGGCAGCGCCGGCCGCTCGCGCTGTTGCTGGGGCTGTCGCGGGATCGCCTACACGGCGAAGTGGAGCTCACGCCGTCGCGCTGGGGCATCAAGCCGTTCAAGGCGTTGATGGGCGCGATCAAGCTGCAGGACCGCGTGCGCGTGCGCTTCGATCTTCCTGCGTCGGAATAGCGGCGAGGCCGCCGCGGGCAGAACAGAAGACCCGACACGCCGTCACGGACATGGCTGGACGAAGTCTACTGTATGTGCCACTCCGGGCTGCATGGGACTGCGCCTGCTCGCCGCCGTGCTGGCCGTCGCGGCGATGGGCTGCCCGGGCTCGTCGTCTTCCGGACGCGGGGCGCCACCGGAGCACTGCACGAAGATGGGCGAGCGTTGCTCGCTCGGCAAGGGCGTGCTCGGCGTGTGCAGCGAGAGTCACTGTGCACCCGGTCAGCAGCCGCCCTGCATCCGCTGCACGGGCCAGCACTGACCGCAGCTTCACGCGCACCGGGCGGGCTCCTGGTTGCGGTTGGACCGCTATTCGGCGGCGGCCTGGTCCAGGCCGGACAGCAGCGGCGGAACCCAACCGCCGAGCGCCCGCTCGAGCTCCATCGCGACCGCGATCGTCACGTGGTCATTTCCGTGCCGCGAGATCACCTGTACGCCGAGGGGCAGCCCCGCGGCATTGAGCCCGAGCGGCACCTGCGTGGAGGGCAGCTCCAGCACGTTCATGATGCCGAGGTAGGCCCAGGGCATGTGCAGCCGGAGGGCCTGCTTCACCGGCTCGTTGTGCCGCGGCGCGGGCGAGCTGTGAGACGGGTAGAGCAACACGCCATCCGGGCCGAGCATCTCCACGATCTCCGTGCGCAGCTGGCGTCCGAGGTCGATCAGACGCCGGGCCATGCGCGGCGCCAGCTTGGGCAGTGGATCGATCAGCGCCAGCAGGCTGGCCATCAGCGTGTGGTCCGAAGCACGCACGCTCCACTTGGCGATCTCGAAGAGCGGCCGGATCGGCTTTCCCTCTCCCAGCAGCTCGCCGAAGGGCGTGCCGCGTGCGGCGCCCATCATCGCCGACCAGATGTCGAACTGCTTCTCGAGCGCCGCGAAGCGCACGCGGCTCACGCGCATGCCGCGCGCTTCAAGCGCCCGGACTGCGCGCTCCTGCGCCGCGCGGAGGTCGTCGCTCACGTCGATGGCGCCGTTGTCCTCGACGTGGAGCAGCGTGCGCCCCTCGAGCCGCACTTCCGCGGGGTCCCCGAGCGGAAATCTCCTTGCAGCCCTCGTCGATGCCGTCCGGGCCGGCGAGGATGCGGAGCAGCGGCATCAAATCCGCGGCCTTGCGCGTGAGGGGGCCCGTGGTGAGGTAGCGGAGCACCTCGTTCTCGGCCATCGGGTACTGCCCTGAACCGGGGACGAGCCCGCCTGTCGCCTTGTGACCGAACACGCCGTTGAAGAACGCCGGGCCGCGGATCGAACCGCCCACGTCCGAGCCCAGCCCGAACGGCGACGCGCCCGCGCCTACAATCGAATCCTTCGCCGCCCGAGCTGCCGCCGGCGATGCGCCCCTGGTCGTAGGGGTTGTTGGTACGGCCGTAGACGTAGTTGTTCGACTCCATCCACATGCACAGCTCGGACGTGTTCGTCACGCCGAGCGGAATGGCCCCGGCCTTGCGCAGCCGCGCGACGGCCGTCGCGTCGCTGTTCGAGACGACATGCCGCCGTCGCACGAGGCCCGCGGCGTTCGGCATGCCGGTGAGCGCGAACGACTCCTTGATCGTACAGGGGACGCCGTGCAGCGCTGGCAGCTCGCCGCCCCGCTGCACGAGCGCGTCGGCGGCGTCGGCTTCGGCGCGCGCTTCGGCGAAGCGATCGCGCACCACGGCGTTCAGCGCCGGATTCACCCGTTCGATCTGCTCGATGTGCGCCTCGACCGCGTCGCGCGAGGAGAGCGCGCCCTCTCGGATCAACCGCGCGATCTCGATGGCGGAGAGCAGGCGGGTGTCGGGCATGGCGGCAGAGGAACGTACCTGAACGGCGGCGGAGCGGCCAGCGACGGGGAAAAACGTCACCCCCGCGACGTGTGGGCGCACGGCTGTTCCGGTGCGGGCAGCGGCCTGGTACCCTCGGCGGCATGACCTGGCGGATCTTGATCGGCGCCCTGATGGGCCTGGCTCTGGTGGGATGCGGCGGTAGCAGCAACCCGCCGGCGCCCGCGGACTTTGCGGGCAACTACACCGTGGCCGTAACCAACGGCCAGAACGGCTGCGGCTTCACCAACTGGACAGTCGGTAGCTCGTCCAACGGCACGCCGGTCACCATCACGCAGAACGCCACCAGCGCGAGCGCGGACGTGGGCGGCGCGTCCGGCATCTACTACGACTTGATTCTGGGCAGCCACGTGTTCCAGGGCTCGGTGTCCGGAACGCAGATGTCGATGAGCATCCACGGGACGCGCACCGCCCACAAGGGCAACTGCGCCTACCAGGTCACTGCAGTCATGGGCGGATCGCTCAGCGGCGATAGCATCTCCGGCACCATCAGCTACTCCACGACCACCAACGGCGGTACGGATTGCGGCACGCTGGCGAGTTGCGCCTCGACACAGTCGTTCGCCGGCGCGCGCCCGCCGAAATAGCGGCGCGAGCCTGTGCTCGCGGGGCGCTACTGCTCGAGCGGCACTTCCAGCCCGACGCTGCGCATCAGCCGGAGCGCGTTGCCAGCGGTGACCGGCCCCGGGCGCAGCTTGAAGTCGAAGCTCATCTTGCCGTCCTGCACGTTCTCGCGGAAGTGGACGAGCGTCACGTGCTGCATCATCTCGTCCGGTAGCTTCGCCAGGCCCATATCGTGGGTCGACACGGCGCCCATCGCGCCCCGCGACAGGAGCTCGGCGATCACCCAGCGCGCTCCGATCTGCCGCTCGCGCGAGTTGGTGCCGTGCAGGATCTCGTCGAGCAGGAACAGCACCGGCGACCCGCCCGAGGTGGCATCGAGCACCGCCTTGAGCTTGCTGAGCTCCGCGTAGAAGTGGCTGACACCGCTGCCGAGCGAGTCGGCGATGCGGATGCTGGTACAGACCGAGAAGCGTGCCAGGCGCAGCCGCGCCGCGCAGACCGGCGCTCCAGCGAGCGCCATCACCGTCGAAAGCCCCATCGAGCGGAGCAGCGTGCTCTTGCCCGACATGTTCGAGCCGGTGACGAGCAGCGCGGTGCCCGGCGCCGGAAGGCTCACGTAGTTGACAACGCGCAGCGGGTCGTCGATCAGCGGATGGCCGAGCCCCTCCGCCTCGAAGACGGCACCGTCCTCGACAATCTCGGCGAACGCATACTCCGGCTCGTCGTGGGAAAGCCCGGCCAGCGACGAGAGCGCCTCCACCTCGCCGAGCGCGCGGAACCAGCCGCGCGCCGCCTTGCCCGCGCGCTTCTGCCACTTTTCCAGCGCCAGCACGCAGTGTACGTCCCACATGAACAGGGCGTTGGCGACCGGGTGGATCAGTCCGTTGTGCCTGAGGTCGAACCAGCCGACCTTGGTGCGGAACTCCTTCATCGACTGCGACGGCCGCCGCTCTCCGGCCATCAGCTGCTTCTGCATGGAGGTGATCAGATTGGACGGAACGTCAATCTGCTCGATGAGCTCCAGCATCGCGCCGTAGCGGAGGAAGGCGCCCTCGGTCGACGAGACTGCGTTGAAGACCTCGAGGGCGGGCATGCGCGTGCGGAAGTTCAGTGCCATCTGCACCAGCAGCGGCGCCGCCCACACGAATGCCGGCAGGCCGAAGACCCACGCGCCGACGATCCCGGCCAGGGTCAGCGGCGGCAGCAGCCAGGCGAGCCCCACCAGGAGCGGCTGCTCCGCCAGTTGCGGATTGGACTCCGCCCACGAGAGCAGCGGCTCCGGATCGGGGGGCGCGCGCAGCGGGCGGCCCTTCCTCGGCTTGTCCTCGTCCTCGCTGTTGGCGTAGCCCGGCGGGACGGAGGGCTCGACCACGGCCAGAGCCAGCGCTTCCAGGCGCTGGCGCATGTCGAGCTCCGGCGCGAGCGCACGGGCTGCTTCCTGGCGCAGGCGGATCTCGGCGGGCTCGGCCGGCCCCCGGAGGTAGCGCGCCAGCGCCTGTTGTCCGAAGCGCGTGTGCGCGACCGAGAGGCGCTGGAACAGCGACGCCGGGCCATACACGTCCAGATCCTCGGCATAGGCGTGCTTGGCGTCGCGGAACCGCCGGCCATCCTCCGGCAGCTTCCGCCACTCGCCGGTTGCCCGCGCGAGCGCGTCGCGATTCACCCGCTCCCAGCGCCGCGTGTCGTCCTCCGCCTCGATCACGCGCGCGTGCCACGCGACCAGCAGCAGGAAGGCGACCGCGCCCGCGGCTGCAATGCCGCCGGCGAGCGCGTGCCGGCTGCCGAAGGCCGCGAACAGACCCGCGACGGCCGCGACGCCGAAGGCCAGCCCGCGCAGGTTCGAGACCAGCCGCGAGCGAGCGGCGAGCGCGCCGGCTTCCTTGCTGAAGCGCGCGGCGCGTGAGGAGTATTTCTCCGCGACGCTCACGCTAGCTGACCAGCTTGCTGACCACGCTGCCGATGCGGTCCAGCGCAACGACCTCGTCGACCACGCCCATCTCGACGGCGGCGCGCGGCATGCCGTATACGGTGCACGTGCCGCGGTCCTGGGCGAGCGTACGGCCGCCCGCGGCCTTGACCGCGGCCAGGCCCGTGGCGCCGTCGCGGCCCATGCCCGTCAGCACCACACCGACCGTGCGCGCGCCGTAGGCCTGGGCTGCCGACTTGAGCGTCACGTCCGCAGCCGGGCGTACGCCGTGCTGCGGCGGCGCGTCGCTCAGCGCCAGGCGCCCGCTGCGCTCCACCAGCAGGTGCTTTCCGCCCGGCGCGACGAGAGCCAGGCCTGGCTCGAGCGCGTCGCCGGCCTGGGCCTCGCGCACCGGGTAGCCCACGCGCTCGGAAAGCTGATCGGCCAGCGCCGCCGTGAAACCGGCCGGCATGTGCTGCACGACCAGGAGTGCGGCGTGCTCCGCCAGACGCAACGTGGGCAGCACGCGCACCAGCGCGCTCGGGCCGCCCGTGGAGCTGGCGACCACCACGACGCGCAGGCCGGGTGGCATGTGCCGGACGGCCGAGCGCGCCGCGCGCCGCGAGACTGGCGGCTCCGAGGCGGAGCGGGTGCTCGCCGGTCCGGCCGGCGGCGCGCTCAGAACCTTGGCGCCCGCCGCAGTGAGCAGCTTCTGGATCAGCTCGTCGCGCACGTCGGACATGTTCGCGCTGACCTCGCCGTCGGGCTTCTCCACGAAGTCGACGGCGCCGGCGGCCAGCGCGTCCACGGTCTCGGCCGCGCCGTCCCGCGTGTGCGCGCTCAGCATCACGATCGGAACTGGGCGCTCGGCGAGGATCCGCCGTGTCGCCTCGGCGCCGTTCAGCCCCGGCATGTTGAAGTCCATCGTAATGACGTCGGGGCGGAGCTCCGAGGCGAGCTTCACCGCCTCGAGGCCGTCTTTCGCCTGGCCGCACACCTCGAAGTGCCGGTCGGCGCTCAGGAGTCGCGCGACGGCTCCCCGCATGAAGGAGGAGTCGTCGACGACCAGGACCCGCAGCGGTGCGTTCACCGGCTCACTTTACTGAACTTGACGACCAGCGTCGCCCCCACCAGCGGCGCATCCGGAACGCCCACGCTGCGGCGGTCGACCACGTCCGCAATGCAGTGGGCGGCCTTGGAGCTCACTCCGTGGCGTTTCTTCACCGAAACGCCCTCCGCACGCCCGCGCGAGCCGCGCACCAGGAAACGCACGTCCACCTGGCCGTGGTCTCCGGAAAGGCCGCCGTTGTCCTTCACACATTCCTCGAAGCGCTGGTGCGCCGCGCGCAGCTTGCGCTCCGCCTTGGGCAGCGCGCCCTGGTCCACGATGACCGGCCCCACCTCCACCTTGATGTGCTGTTCGGTGGGCACGGGCGGCTGCGCGTCGGGCGCGCCGGCATCGGGCGGCTGCGGCGCGCTGGGCGCGCTCGACGGCGCGGACTTCGCCTCCGGCTTGCTGTGCGACAGGAGCTGGCTCGCCTCGTCCTTGGTGATGCAGCGCACCAGCATGCCGTGGCCGTTGGCGATGCGGCCCCAGGCGCAGGCGGGGTCGTAGGGATAGCGGGCCGCGTCGGCCGGGTTGTCGGCCCGGGCGCCGCCCGCCGCCACGACGCTCAGTGCCAGCGCCAGCGCAGCGCCGACGATCTTCTTTCTGTTCGAACGCATGGCTAGCCGTTCGCCTCCTCATTGAAGCCCTTGAGCACGTACGCGCTCACGGGCTTGTCTATGCCCTTGAGCGCCAGGCCGGTCATCTCTTCCACGATCACGTAGTCCTTCACCCGTGGATACAGGTCCGCGCTCAATAGCACACCGCCGAGCGGCGCCTTCGACTCGTGGCGCTGGGCGCGGTTCACCACGTCGCCGATGCAGGTGTAGTCGCGCCGGACGAAGCGGGAGCCGATGTCGCCGCGCACGACGGTTCCGCAATTGAGCCCGATGCGCATCACCAGGGGCTTCTCGCGATGCTCGTTGAACTCGAGCAGCGCCTGCTGCATGCCCCAACCCGCGCGCACGGCCCTGAGCGCGTGCGGCTCCTCCAGATCCGGACGGTCCTCGAAGACGGCCATGATCGCGTCGCCGATGAACTTGTCGATGTCGCCGCCCTGATCGCGGATCACGATGCACAGGGCGTCGAAGGCCTCGTTCAGGATCGCCACCACCTCGGCGGGGGTCATCTTCGAGCTCATGCTGGTGAAGCCCGAGATGTCGCTGAAGAGCAGCGTCGCGTCCACCTCCTTGGCGCGGATGTCGCCCATCTGCCCGCTCGCGCTCATCTCCTCCGCCGCGCGCACCGCGCCCTCGGAAATGTAGAGGCGGGACGCCTCCTTGTAGCGGGCCAGCCGCTTCTCGGCGAGCACGCGCTCCACGATCGCGATGCACTTGTCCGTGCTGAACGGCTTGACGAGATAGCTTGTCAGTCCCGCGGCGCGCATCTGTGCCTGGTCGCGGCGGCTGTCGCGCGCGCTCAGCATGACGACCGGCACGTCGCGCGTGCCGAGGTCGCGGCGCAGCGCCAGCGTCAGCTCGAAGCCGTTCTTGCGTGGCATGTCGTAGTCCGTCAACACGATGTCCGGCGGCTCGGCGAGGGCCTTCTCCAGCCCGTCCTGCCCGTCCACCGCTGTCTCCACGCGGAAACCCTGGCGCCGGAGAGAATCGGCGACCAGGTGGCGGATCGCCGCGGAGTCATCCACCACCAGCACGCGCTCGCGTACGCTCACCATGCGCGACGCGAGCAGGTTGTGCAGCCGGCTCAGGAGCTCTTCGGCTACGACGGGCTTGATCAGATAGTCGTCCGCGCCGGCGTCGAAGCCCTTTTCCAGATGCGCCGCCTCGCCCAGGCTGGAGCAGATCACGACCGGGATGTCGGCGGTGTGCTCGTCCTCCTTGAGCGAGCGGCACACGCCGTAGCCGTCGAGCCGCGGCATCTCAACGTCGGTCAGCACCAGATCCGGGCGGTCCTTGTCGAGCAGCTCCAGCGCCTCGGCGCCGTCCCAGGCCTCCACGACCTCGTAGCCCGCGCCGGTGAGGATGGGCACGGTGTGCTTGTGGATGAGATCGCTGTCGTCCGCGAGCAGCACGCGCAGCTTGCCGTGACCCGCCGTGTCGATGGTGCTGAGCAGCTCCTGCGCCTGGAAGGGCAGCTGCACCGCGCGGAAGAAGCCGGCCCGCCGCGCCTCGTCGCACGCCGCCACATCGAGGCCCAGATACACCGCTCGCTCCGGTGCCAGCCCCGCGCCGCGCGCCTTCGCCAGCGCCTCGATCGCCGTGCGGCCGTCCACCACCGGCGCGAACAGCACCACGTCCGGTTGCTTCGCGGCTTGCTCGAGCAGAGCATCCAGATCCGGCGCGACGCTCAGCTTGTGCCCCGCCGGCTCCAGCGCCCGCGCCACGAACTCGCCCAGCACGCCCGGCGGCGTGACCAATCCCACCTGCATGACCCGCCTATCCTAGTCGCGCCACGGTGCGGTGCATGGGCGATGGGCATGGGCGCGCGGCACGGCCGCGCGGCCGGACGAGCCGCGCCGGACGGGAGCTGCCGGGACGGGTGGGGTGGGCCTGCTGGGGTACCTGGTTGGGTGCCCCCCCACCAGCTCGGGAAAAGCCGAGCAGTTTCCGGCGGTCGGACGCCCCGCGGGCTGGTATACGCCCGGGCTGTGACCGACGCGCCTCTGCCCGCCGCTGCGGAAGCGGTGCTCAAGTTCCTCGAGAGCGTGGGGCGCCGCTCGGAGGCGGAGCTGTATCTGGGGCTGTTCCGCCGCTTGCCGAAGGAGAGCTTCGCGGTCATCGCGGCGGACGCGCCGGTGCTGCGGCAGGCGCTGGGCTCGCTGGTCGAGCAGCTCCGGTTCCTGTCCGAGCTGGGGCTCTACGCGCCGGTGGTACTGGGGCTGTTCGAGCCGGGCTCGGCGGCGACCGGGGCCGAGCGGCTGGCGCGGCGGTTGCCGACGGTGGGGCTCGAGCCGGTGGTGCACGACGCGGGCGAAGCGGATCTGGTCGAGCAGCTCAGGCGCGAGTTGCAGAGCGAGAAGCTACCCCTGGTGCGCTTCCAGCCCGGCGACTGCGACCGCGTCGCAGGGCGCTTCGCGCGTATGGGCGAGCTGTGCCTCGAGCTCGATAGCCGCAAGCTGGTGTTCCTGCGTCGGCGCGGCGGGCTCGGGCCGCACGGCGAGCGGCGTATCGAGCTGCCCGGCGCGCATGCGCTGGGCGCGCATGGCGGCGGCATTTCGGTCATCAACCTGCGCACCGACGCCGAGCCGCTGCTCGCATCGAAGCTGCTCGGCCAGCGCGACGCCGCGCTGCTCGGGCGCCTGCGCGATCTGCTGCTCGCGCCGGACGCGGCGAGCGTGCTGGTGAGCGTGACCTCGCCGCTGAACCTGCTGCGCGAACTGTTCACGGTACGCGGCGCGGGCACGCTGGTGAAGCGCGGCAGCGCCGTGGATCGCTTTGGAAGCTACGCGGAGCTCGACGTGGCGCGGCTGCGCTCGCTGCTCGAGGCGAGCTTCGGGCGGCGCGCCCGCGAGGATTTCTTCGAGCGCGAGCCGCTCGCGATCTACGTGGAGCAGGGCTACCGGGCGGCGGCCATCCTCGAGCCGTCGCCGGTCGCGCCGTTCCTGACGAAGTTCGCCGTCGAGCCGCTGGCGCAGGGCGAGGGGATGGGCCGCGATCTGTGGCAGGCGATGGAGCGGGACTTCCCGCGCGTGTTCTGGCGGGCGCGCCCGGACAATCCCATCGCCTCCTGGTACCTGAACGAGTGCGACGGCATGCTGCGGCTGTCGCGCTGGCAGGTCTTCTGGCGCGGGCTCGAGCCGGAGGAAATACCCCGCGCGGCAAGGGAAGCGCTGGAACGGCGGGAGGATTTCGAGGTATCCAGCTCCGAGCGGTAGTGGTGCATCGATGCTCGCTGTCTATCTGTTCGTCTTCACCGTGGGGCTCATCGGGGTCGCGCTGTATCTCCTCTTGATGTTCCGCGAGGTGCCCGGCGCGGCCGAGGAGCGCTTCGGCAAGCTGGAGGATCTGCCGCAGGACATCGGCAAATGGGTGGTCGACGAGGACTCGCCCGAAGCCGGGTCCGCGAAGAAGCAGGGCCTGCTGCGCGAGGTGCGCTACTTCCACGACACCGAGCACAACAGGTTCAGCGGCGGCCGCCTGCTCAAGCAGGTCCGCTACCGCAACGCCGAAACGCGGAAGATCGAGCGTGTCGAGCCGGACGAGGTCTTCAAGCGCAAGCGCCGCAAGGTGGAGTGACGCTCGCCGCCGGCACTCACTGAGCGCAGAAAACGCTCGCGCCCGCGCCCTAATAGATCGACCCGAGAAACGTGCAGGTTCGACCAGGGTGACGGACCACGCGGTACCAGCACGAGAGGTACGTCTTCAGTCCGAACTGCCGGACGATCAGTACGGCATGCCTGAGCAGGTGTCGCGTTGTGATAACGCCCGTCATCCTGGTGCCTTGTCGTGCAGCAACCATTCCATGCGAATTCGCTGCTGTGGCAGGCACTTGCGGAGCCTCTGGCGGGCGCGCCTTACAGATGTGCAAGTCGGGCTTCCGGCCGTGCATCCCGCGACGCGGTGCGGCGCGCACGCTGTCAGGCCCTGTCAGATGGACCGCTTGTGCATGCGATGTAGTGCACTCTGCCGGTGCGCCGCGATCTCGGGCCAGTCCTGCCAGACCGGGTGCGAGTAGCGCGGCAGTGCGGGTAGCCGGCCGATGTCGACACCCTCACCCGGTGCGTGGAAGTCCGCTCCGCGCGAGGCCTTGAGGCCCGAGGCGCGGGCCAGGTCGGCGAACCTGCCGTATTCGGAAGGATGGTGGCTGCCGGTGATGACCTCGAGGCCCTCGCCGCCGAGGGCGCGGAAGTCGTCGAGCAGGCGGCAGAGCTCGCGCGCGTTGAAAGCGTAGCGCCCCGGGTGCGCGATCACGGCGATTCCGCCACTGTCGCGGATCCAGCTGACGGCGTTTCCCAGCGTGGTCCATTCGTGCTCGACGTAGCCGGGATGGCCGGGCACGAGGAAGCGTTCGAATGCGCCGTGCAGGTCGGGTGCATGGCCCTCCGACACCAGCCAGCGAGCGAAGTGCGTGCGCCCCACGATCTGCTTGTTGGCGGCAAGCTCGTAGGCGCCGGCATAGGCTCCGGGAATGCCGGCTGCTGCGAGATCGGCGCCCATACGCCGCGCCCGTTCGGCGCGCCCGCTGCGGATGCCCTCGAGTCCCGACGAAAGGCCGGGATGTTCAGGATCGATCCGCAGACCCACGACGTGAACCGTCTGTCCGCCCCAGGTTGTCGAGATCTCGACGCCCGCTATCAGCGTCAGTCCGGCCGGGCCTGCTGCGGCGCGCGCAGCGGCAATCCCCGAGACATCGTCGTGGTCGGTCAGGGCGAGCGCGTGCACCCCGTTGGCGGCGGCGCGCGCCACCACATCGGCGGGCGAGAGCACCCCGTCCGACACGTTGGAGTGGCAATGTAGGTCGACGTTCAGCATCGAGGGCCCGGCATCCGGACCCGAGCATAGCCCGACCGTCTTCCGGACGCCGGCCGCCCCCGCGATACGATCGCGCTACCGCCCGAGCGCCGCGGCGCGGTTCACGATGCGCGGCGTGAGGAAGATGACCAGCTCGCTGCGGGTGTCGCTAGAGCGGCGGCGCTGGAAGAGCAGGCCGATCAGGGGGATGTCGCCGAAGAACGGCACCTGATCGAGGTTCCGCCCCGTGTTGCGCGTGAAGATACCGCCGATAACCGCGGTGTGCCCATCCATCACGAGCAGGTCCGTCTCCGCTTCGCGCTTCAGGATGGTGGGATCGCCGCGCGCCGAGGTCTGGTTGAAGTCCGGTTCGTCGCGGTTGATCTTGACGTGCATGCTGACGCTGCCGTCAGCCGTGACGTGCGGCTTGACCAGCAGCTGCAGCTTGGCTTCCTGGAAGGTCGTCTGCACGCCCTGTGCACTGATCTGCGAGAACGGAATCAAGGTGCCCTGCGCGATGCGCGCTTCGCGGTTGTCGAGCGTGAGGATGCGCGGGCTGGACAGGATGCGCAGAAGGCCGCTCGACTCCGCCGCCGATAGGCGCACCGCCAGGTTCACGGTGCTGTCGACCGAACCGAAGGTGAGCCCCAGCGCGCCGCCCTGACCGGTACCGACCGTCGCGGGCAGGTTCACCGCGAAGTTCGGGTTTGCCACCGTCTGGGTGAAGGGGCTCAGGCCCTGCGGTGGGCGTGTTGTTGTCGCTGGCGCCGCCGACCACGCCGACCGAGTTCGGGAAGGCGAGGCCCGTCGAGTTCGCGGTGGCCGCCGAGAAGGTCCCGTCGCCGCCCCACTGGATGCCGACGTCGCGCAGATAGCGGCTGGTAGCCTCGACGATGCGCGCTTCCACCAGCACCTGCGGCGTTTGCGTATCGAGCGAGCGCACCAGCTCCTCGATCTGGTTCGAGGTTGCCCGCCACGTCGCGGACGATCATCACGTTGGTCCGCTCGTCCACGGCGATGGAGCCGCGCGGCGACAAGAGTTCCTTGGCGCGCGCCTGGAGGTTCGACGCCTGCGCGTAGCTGACCGGGATGAGCCGCGTCTCGATGGGCGCAAGCTGCATCTCCTGCTTGCGCCGCGCGATGGCCATCTCGCGCTCTTTCTCGAGCTCGGCCAGCGGTGCCACGCGGATCATGTTGCCCTGGCGCACCATGCCGAGGTTCTTCGCCTGCAGCACCACGTCGAGCGCCTGGTCCCAGGGCACGTTGCGCATGCGGATGGTCACGCTGCCCTGCACGTTGTCGGCAGTGACGATGTTGACGCGTCCCACGTCGGCCAGCAGCCTGAGCACGTTGTGGACGTCGGCGTCCTTGAGGTCGAGATCGATGCGGCGGCCGGTGTAGCGCTGCTGCGCTAGCACTGTCGGCGCGAACGCGCTGGCCTGGTCAGGGCTTTCGGTCTGTTCGACCGGCCCGTCGTAGCCGGAGTGGACCTCGGGGATGTTGTCGAAGCTCTGGTCGACGTGCACCGTGCGGGCACGACGTGCGATGCCGCCGTCGGCCGCGACGCCCGTGACGCTGGAGGGGAGACTCCCGGGCTTGTAGAAGGACCAGACGAGCGTATTGCCCTGGCGCGTGATCCGGCTTTCGGCCTTCTGCGAGGCGCGGGCCTCGAGCACGACCTGATCGGTCTCGTGTCCCTTGTTGAAGCTGGACACGCTGTCGAGCACGCCGCCGAAGGCGCTCACGTCCAGAGTGCGCACCAGAGCCTTCGGCAGCTGGGTGTGCGTGAGCACGAGCCGCGCCTTGTTCGACTTCTCGTCAGTGCGCTTGAAGTGCGGGATGCTGGACAGCTCGACGAAAACCTTGTCTTCGAGCGAGGTGTGACCGAACCGCACGTTGACCACGCGAGCTGTCGTCCGGGTGGCGTTCGCCGCGTGGGGCTTGACCGGAAGCTTGCGGTCGAGCACGCCGGTGGCCCCCGGCACCAGCGAGACCACGAGGTGGTTTCCGTGGACCGTGACCGAGTACTTCGCGTCGTGGAGCAGAGTGACCAGGATGCGGGTCGTGGAGCTGGTGGGCGTCTTGAACGCCTGTGCCATCACTCCGCCGACCACGCCCACGTGGTGGGTCAGCGCTCCCGGTGCGCCCCGGAGGTCGGCGTTCGGCACGTCGATGATGAGGCGCCGCCCAGCCCGCTCGAGCCGTGCGGTGAAGGTCGGTTTTCGCGTGAAGTCGACCACGAGCCGAGCCGAGCCATGCTGTCCAGTGGCGGTCAGTCCGATGTGGGTGGCGTGTCGGGCGGCGCCGGCCGCCGCTGCGGGGGGTGCGGTCGTCAGTGTGGCCGACAGCGCGAGCGCCGAGACGGCCGTGACGAGGCCGGCGCGCAGGCGCCGGCGGCCGCGATAGCGGGGTGCCGGGGGCGGGGTCCAGCTCATGGTGTGAGGCTCCGATCGTCGATCTGGCCGACAAGCGATGGCTTGTGCGTCGGTTCGACTTGAAAGCGTAGCCTGGTGCGATCGAAGCGAACAAATTCCGGGCTCCCATGCTGTCGCTTATGTAAGTGCCGTGCGCGACACTCGCGCGCATTGCGCCTCAGGCGCGCCCGGCGTGTCGCGTCGTGCGGGAGGCCCTACTGCTCGCCGGTCGTCTGCTCTTCGCCCTTGGGCCTGAGCGGGATGACGCGCGTCGCAGTCGGAACGTCGGGGTTGGACGGGTCTTCGCGCACCAGCACGATGTCCGTCGGGCGGATGCGGTCGACCCGCCAGTTGACCTGGTAGGTCGTGTCCTGGTTGGCGCTCTGTACGACCTCGGGCCGCCCGATGAACTGGCCGGGCTGGATCACGTAGCCCTTGCCGTTCGGGTCGACCAGCATGGCCTTGGCCGGATGTACGCGGGTCACGATGCCGATCAGCTTGAGCTCGTCGAGCGAGTACTTGTCGAGCACGACCTTGCGCTGCGACTTCACCTGGGTCTTGGCTTCCTGCGCGAAGACGTTGGCGTAGGAACGGAAGGGGTCCCGGCTCTGGTTCGACTCGGTGAACTCGGATTCCTGGAACGTGACCTTGGGGGGCGCGGCGTCCGTGCCGGCGTCGACCTGCGCGACCGGCTTGCGCTCTACCGTTCCGCCGTCGAAGTTGGACTGGACGACCTCTTCGCCACAGCCCGCGGCCACCAGCAGCGTCGCGGAAACCAGAAGTGCCGTGCCGATGCGGTTCATTTCTTCGGCCCCTGTGCCGACCCGCGCTGCTTCTGCTTGTCCGTCGCACCGGTGTCCGCGATGGCGTGGAAGGCCGTGGCGAGCACGTCCACCTTCACGACAACGTCGTCGCCCTCGATCTTCGGATCGGTGATCGAGATGTTCTCCATGTTGATGATGCGGTCGAGCTGACCGACGCCGTAGAAGAACTTCGCAACCTGGTGGTAGCGCCCCGAGAGCTCCAGCTTCATCGGGACGCGCGCGTAGAACTTCTCGGGGATCTCGTCCTGCGGGGTCCAGGCGCTCAAGGTGATGCCTGAGACGTTGGCTACGCTCTGGATCGCGCTCAAGAATGCCGGGTACTCCGTGGTCGCTGGCAGGATCTTGTTCAGCTCGCGCTGGCGCTGCTGCCTGTCAGCAAGCTCCGCCAGGTCCTTCTGGTAGGCGAACTCGGCCTTGCGCGCCTCGGCCAGGTCCGAGCGGAGCTGGCGCTCCTGGTTCTGCGCTGCCTTGATGCTGCTCGCGATGTCGCCGTAGAAGACGACGAAATACGCAACGGCGGCGAGCGCGAGGACGCCGACGACGATGCCGGCCTTCGCGAGCGGCGGTAGCTTGGAGAGGCTGGATTCGCGGGCCATCTCAGTACCTCACCTTCGCCTGGAGCTGGAAGTTGACCAGGTCGAGGCCCGACTCCGAGTCGTGCACCTGGCGCGCGGGCAGAAGCTTCACGTCGTAGAAGTAGCTCGACAGATTCATGCGCCGCGCCAGCTCGCTCACGTCCTCGCCGTCACGCGCCCTGCCCTCGAGCCGCACCTGGCGATGCTCCTCGACGAATCGGGAGAGCCACAGTCGTCGGGCGTCCCAGTTGGGGTTGTAGACGGCCAGGGGATTGTCGCGCTTGAGCTGCGCCAGCTTCTCGGGGCTGACCGACGGGCCGCGCCCCGGCGTGAGGATGCGCGCCATCTCGAGCATCATTGCCGTGGGGCCGGTGCGCGCGCTCTGCAGCTTGGAGATCGCGTCCTCGCGCGCCCTGAGCTGCGCGAGCTTCTGCTTGACCTCCGCCTGGTTCTTGACGGCTTTCCGCGCGTGGTCGATCTGAGCCTGGATCTCGTCGTTCTTGTGCTTCTGCGCCTGCGAGTTCCTGCCGCTTGAAGCCGTGGAACACGAACAGGCCGACGATCTCGGCGAGCAGCAGGACCAGGAGCGCGACCAGCCACAGCTGGCTCCCCTCGGTCTGCTCGGCGCGCTTCTTCTGGGGAAGGAGATTGATCCGGATCACGAGCGGCTCTCCTTCTCCTTGCGCAGCGCGAGCCCGAGCGCGACGGCCAACTGCGCCACGCGGGACTGGAGCAGATTCGGATCGACGTACTTCGGGTCGGCGATCACGCGCTCGGTGGGTGCCCAGACCTCGACCGGAACGCGCGCTCTGCGCTCGATGGCCTGGCCCAAGCGAGCCGAGGTTCGCGGTACCGCCGGTGACGAAGATCCGCGCGATCTCGCCCTCGCCGCTGGTTGCCATGAAGAAGTCCAGGCTGCGCTGGATCTCCGCCGCGATGGAGTCCGCGATGGCCTCGACCACCTGGAACACTTGTTCCGGAACCATGCCGGCGCCGGCGCGATAGGGGTCGTCCGGTGCGGCGGAGCCGCCGCACTTGTAGGCTTCGGCCTGCTCGAACGGCACGCCGAGCTGCTTCTGGATCTCCTCGGTGATGACGTTGCCGCCGTTCGCGATCTCGCGGGTGAACGCGCTGACGCCGCCTGCCACGATGTTCAGGGACGACAGACTGGCTCCGACGTTGATGAGTGCGATCGTCTGGTCGGCCGGCACGCCCCGCGAGAACTCGAAGAGGTTCTGAACCGTGAAGGCGTCGATGTCGCAAACGACGGGCTTCAGCTTCGCGTCGCGGGCCAGCTGGGCGTAGTCGTTGATCTGGTCGCGCTTGGCAGCAACCAGCAGAAGGTCCATCTGGCTGGCCTCCGGCCTGCGCCTGAGCACCTGGTAGTCGACCTGCACGTCCTTGATATCGAACGGGATGTGCTGCTCTGCTTCCCAGTGGATCTGCTCGTCGAGCTCCGCGGCGGTCATCATCGGCACCGTGATCTTGCGGATGATGACGCTCTGCCCGGAAACGCTCAGCGCGACTTCCTTCTGCTTGATCCCGGCCTCGCGAGTGACCCGCTGCAGCGTCTCGGTGACGGCGCTGGCGTCCATGACCTGGCCATCGACAATGGTCTGCGGGGGCAGCGCCGCGTACCCGAAGCGTTCCAGGGAGAAGCCCTTCCGGCTTTCCTTGACCTGACACACCTTGATCGAGCTGGTGCCGATATCGACGCCGACCAGGTTCCTACCTTCGCCCATGAGGCCTCTCGCGCAGCGCGGGCGGAAAATCCCGCCACGAAACTTTGGCATTCTGTTTCCGGGAACGCCAAGAAACGGGGAAGGCGGTTTGCCGGGGCGCGGCGCCCGCCGCCTCGGATATCGTTGACCCGTTGCGATGACTTGCTGGCTCCGGTCCGCAAGCCGGGGGCTGCTTGCCGGCTTTTTTGTTTCCACCGAGGCGCCTCTGGCGCTAACCCTCGTCCTTCATGCGTTGCCTTGGAGCCCTGCTGGTTCTGGCGCTGTCGCTGCTGTCGCTTCCGGTGCTGGCTGCCGGCGGGCGCCACGCCGACAAGCCGCACATCCATGTCGTCTACCGGGGCCAGACACTGGGCACGATCGCCAAGCGGTATCACGTCTCGATCCTGGCGCTGTGCCGGGCCAACGGTCTCAAGCGGTCTGCGCCGATCAAGCCCAAGCAGAAGCTCGTGATTCCGGGACCGGATGACCCGGACGGTTCCAGAGCCGGGGCGAAGCTGCAGCATCGCCATTCCGACGCACACGCCGGCCGCAGGGCTTCAATGTCCACCGCTGCCAAGCAGCGTTCCCGCTCGGGGCCGACTTCGTCGGCCTCCTCCCACCGCTACGCACGACGGCCGCGCCGCCGCGGCTACCTCATCCTCCACAGCGGGGCGGGAGCCTGGCGCGGCTATGCGGTCCGGCATGGCAAGCTGACCCGATCGGCCGAGCAGCAGGTTTCCCGCGTGCTGTCATCCTGGCGGACCGGGAAGAAGAACACGATCAACCCGCGGCTGATCCAGATGCTCGCCCGGGTGAGCGACCATTTTGGTGGGCGACCGATCCGCGTCGTCAGCGGCTTCCGCCCGTATCGCCCCACTCAGTACACGCCTCACTCACGCCACAACCTGGGTCGGGCTGTCGATTTCAGCATTCCCGGGGTGCCCAACGAAGTGCTTCGGGACTACTGCCGAACGCTGCCCAGGGTCGGATGCGGCTTCTACCCGAACTCGAGCTTCGTGCACATGGATGTGCGGCGTATCTCTGCCTACTGGATCGATCTGGCGGGGCCCGGCCAGCCGCCGCGCTACGCCTACGTGGGGGGATCGGAGACGACCGACGCCGACGAAGGAGCCGCCGACTCGCAGGCGGACGCCGTGTCCAGGACCCGGCACCATGTCGGTCACCGGAGCCCCCGTCGACACCAGCACGGGTCATCGGATACCCGCTCCAGATCGCACGAGAAGCCGCACCGTCACTAGGTCTTCCCGGGGGCTGTTCTTCTCGCTGGTCCTCAGTGGGTTGAATCTGACCCGGACCTCCCCAGTGCGGGCTCCCCGCACGAACTCCTTGCACGGCGGGGGCAACTCGCGAGGATTGCAGGGCTCGGAGCCGTCCGGGCGTGCGCAGGCGGCCGTCCAGGGTGGGTATGTCGCGACCTGGCCCCTTCGCTCTGTCTAGAATTTGATAAGTAATTTCATGGTGTTATCGATCCGGAACGGCGCGTGCATTGACTGGGCGCAGGAGGAACGGAACCCATGGACAATCTCAGCTTTGCGCCCGCCAAGCTCCCCGACCCAGGCGCTTTCCCCAGCATTCCCCCCGCGCCGGTGCGGCCCGCGCGCCGGAAGGCCCGCCTTTCGGTGGTCCGGGGCGGCTCCATCGTTCCTGCTCCGCTCCGGCGCGCGCGGGCTCTCCATCCCGCTCGACAGCGGGCGGCTGTCCCGGCGGTTGTGGAGCAATCCAGAACCGACGAGGCCTACGCGGAGGCGCGCCGGCTGGTTCTGCTCTACGAGCCGCTGGTGCGGCAGATCGCGGGTGGCTTCCAGCGCAGGCTGCCGCGCAGCGTGCTCCGCGATGACCTCATCGCGGCCGGGATGAGCGGGCTGTGGGACGCCATCCTGAAGCACGGGGACCAGCACGACGAGGGTTTCGAGTGGTACGTCCGCGTGCGCATCCGTGGAGCGATCCTCGACGAGCTGCGTGCCCAGGACTGGCTCCCGCGCCGGGCGCGCGCGGCTTGCGGCGACGGCGCGACACTCTCCGTTGTGCGCATCGAGGACGTGAGCACGTTGGACCAGTCTCGTTGTCTGACGGCGGGCGAGAACACCAGCGCCGAAGCTGCTGTCGAGCAGAAGTTCGTGCGTGCGGCGCTCGAAACCGCCATCGGCAAACTGCCCGAGCGCGAGCGGCACATCGTTTCCAAGCACTACTTCGGGGGAGTGAAGTTCAAGGATCTCGGTGCCGAGCTCGGCGTGAGCGAGCCCCGCATCTCGCAGCTCCACTCGCGCGCCATGCAGCGACTTCGCGGCCTGATGGCGGAAGCGGCGTAGCCCTCGATCGCCGTCGGCTCGGCACGTTGCGCGATCGGGGCAGCCGGCACGCTCCGTCCGGCTGGGAGGCACCCGCAACTATTTCTTCTTCTTCTTCTTCGGCTGAGGTGGGTAGTCGTAGCCGGTGGGTCGAGTCGACGGCTTCGAACCCTTCGGCTTCCAGCGGAAAGCGTGAGGCGTCATCGGGCGGCCGAGCGCGTACAGCACCGTGGTCTCGTAGCCGGAAACGGGCGGCGTGTCGCTGCCCGTGCGGTGAACGAATGACGGATGGCGCGAGCCGCGGTCCAGGGACATGACCCGTCGGCAACCCGTTCTCAGGAGTGCCGTGGCGACGGGGTCGGAGCTGTCGTGTCGCGCGCGGGCGATGATGACGCGGCCGTTCGGGGTTACGCAGAATGCGCCGCGCATGCGCAGCGCACCGTGGTCGCGTCCGCGCGCGACGAGGCGCCCATCGTCGGCCAGCAGCGGGAGCTGCACCGCTTCCTCGCCCGGCGCGAGCGACGGTGTTTCTCCGGGTGCGACGACGCGCGGCGTCTTCCCCGGAGAGATGACGACCGTGGCGTAGCTGCTTCTGAGCGGCATGAGCGTCGTGTTGCCGAAGGCCAGGCCGTAGCTGGTGGCTTCCGTGGTGTGCCCCATGCCGATGGCTGCAATGACGCGATGAGCGTCGTCGCCGGTCAGCTCGAGATGTTTCGGGCCTGCGCCGTCGCTGGTCGGCTCCTTTGTGCCGGCGCAAAGCTGCCAATCGACGCGACCCGGCTCGAAGCTCAAGAGCTGGATCGGAAGGGTGCCGATCGGCAGGCTGCCCTTGAAGACGCCGGGCATCCAGGTCGGAGGCGGCTGTTGGCCGCCGTCGGGCACCCAGCGGATGCCGGAGGGATCCCCGGGCACCGGATCGCGGACCATCATGTAGAAGAAGTCCTTCGCCGACCAGCGCACGAACTTGTCGGCCGGGATCTTCATGCCCGGGTCGAGCTTCTTCAGCGTGTACTCGTGGGCGCGAGGATCGCGCACGTCGGTGAACACGAAGCCGGAATGGGCCGGGTTCATGTCCAGGTGGATGCCGTACGAGCAGCCCGCCTGCCTGAGCGCCTTGCCCAGCGTGGGCCCGTCGATCGCCTTGCCCCAGGCGTAGTAGAGCTGCCCCGCGGCGGTGACGCAGATGGCCGTGCGTTGCGTCATCACGCTGGTGCCGGCGAGCTGCCAGCCCCAGATGTAGCGACCGGTGGGGTTGACCTTGCCGTCCTCGACGAGGGGATCGAGGTTCTGCCGGAACGAGACCAGGTTTTCCGGAATCGTCTCGGTCTGCGGCCAGCTGCCGAGCCCGGTGTCGCCGGTGTCTGTGACGACCACGGTGGCCGCGCCCTTGACCGGTGGCAGGAGCACGCGGTGGTTGACCATCATCCCGTACTTGCCGTGTTCCGTTTTGAAGGCGCCGTTGAAGGTCGCCACAACGCGGCTCTCGATGGCCGGATCGCGCGGCAGCCGGCCGTCGCCGGGAGGGCCGGTCAGCGGTTTGGGATCCTCGAAGCCAGCCTGCATCCCGAGCTCGAGCTGACGCATGTCCATGGCGACAATCTCGACCTCGGAATACGGACGTTCCGTGTCCGGTCGAATGAAGGTCCGGTAGAAATAGGCTGGAGGATGCGACCCGGGGCTTGTGTGGGGCATCCGCTTGAGCCAGGGGTATTCGACCGCCTTCCACTGTCCTTCGCCCGGTTTCTGGTTCTTCCACAGCGAAGGGATGGGGTGCGGCGGCCAGGCGCCCGCGGACATCTTCGAAGCGTCGAGCTCGGGTGTCCTGCCGGCCCCGTCGCGCAGCGCGGAATCCTCCTTCGACGAGAACAGCTGGAACGTCGCCCGCTTGAAGGTGTCCTGGGCGCCGAACACCTTGTTCTCGAGCCAGGTGATGGGAGCGGGGCCGACTTCGGCCCGCACGGTGTCCACGCCCCACAGGACGAGCGGCTTGGGCGGGTGCACCTCGGGAATGGCTCGCGCGGCATAGGGCTGCCCGCCGCCCGCGCCGCGTAGGGTGCGCCGCTCGACGTTGTAGACGAGGTCGCGGCTGCGTTCGCCGAGCCCGATGCGCAACAGCGGCGGGTCGAGGTCCAGGCGGGCGTGGCGCGCCGGCACATCGAGCACGATGTCGGTCCGCCCCAGCCCGGCCAGGCTGCCGGTCCGTTGGAATTCGGTGACGGCCAGGAGCAGCCGGTTGATCAAGCCGTGCGGGCGGTTGCCGCTACGGATTCCGCTGAGGTCGAGAGTGGTGATGCCCTGGATGCGGCCGTAGGCCACCGTAGCGAACACCGCGCGGGTGCCCCGGACCTGCAGCCCCACGTCGTCGCCGATGGGCGTCTGCGTGATGTCGCGGAGCTGCTCCACGCTCACCGGCTGCCCCGCGAGCGTGACCCTCACCAGCGCGCGGTACAGATCGCGAGGCTCGCCGGCATGCGGCGCCGACAGGAACAGGACCCGGCGGCCGACGAAGGTCTCCGCCAGGAAGCCGGGGCTCGGCTCCCACGCGATGTCCTTTGGCGAGACCACGCCGCCTGCAGCGTGCCCCAGCATGTGCGCCAGGCCCACCAGCGTGCGCGGCGGCGGCCGGGCCGTCGACAGACGGATGCCGAGGGCCAGGAGCGCAGCCAGGGCGGCTAGCGCCGCCCGCTGCTTGATGAATGGCCTGAACGACCTCATGAGGCGGGGATGCGCCGGGTCTAGCGACCCGGCCGGCTCTGTGCAAGGCGGCCCGGCCCCTGGGGGGCGTGCGCGACGGCCTTGTGACCGGGCTAAGCCACTGATAACGCATGGTCCGCGTGCCGAAGAGCAATCTGGCTGTCCGGTTGGTCACCGCGGCGGTGGTCGCCCCCCTGCTGCTGGTCGTCCTGTTCCTGGCTCCCCCCTGGGCCTGGTACCTGGTCGTGTTCGCCGCCTGTGGCGTGGGCGCACAGGAGCTCTTCGGGATGACCCACCCGGGTGACAAGGTCTCGCAGAGCGCGGGGGTGCTGGTGACGCTGATGGTGTCGCTCGGCCTCTACTACCGCTCCGGGGACCCGCGGGTGCTGCTCACGATCCTGCTGCTCGTGGCGATCGTGGGCATGCTGATGCCGTTGTGGCGCCTGGGCGATATCCCGTCGGCGGGCCTGCGCATGATGGCGGGCGTGGCTGGGCCGCTGTACGTGGGCGGGTTGCTCACGACGATTGGGCTGATGCGTCGCGACGCCGGTGCGGACGGTCCGTCGTACGTGCTCCTGACCCTGATGATCGCCTGGCTGGGGGACACCGGGGGCTACTTCTTCGGGCGCTTCCTGGGCAAGACGAAGCTCTATGAAGCCGTCAGCCCGAAGAAGACCCGCGCCGGCTTCGTGGGCTCGCTGATAGGGTCGATGGTGGGCGCGCTACTGGCGCATTTCTGGTACCTGCCGAGCATTCCGCTGCTGCACGCCCTGCCACTCGCCCTGGTGGCCGGAGCGCTGGGTCAGTTCGGCGATCTGGTGGAATCACTGCTCAAGCGCTCCACCGGGATCAAGGACTCGGGGTGGATCATCCCCGGACACGGCGGCATTCTCGACCGTATCGACGCGCTGCTGGTCGCGAGCTCCGTCGTGTACCTCTATACGCTCTGGATCCGCCCGCCAGCGTCGTGACGAAGCGATCGTAGTCGTCCGGTAACGCGCCGCGTTGTCGAAAAAATTCGCGCAACCCATGGAAACGCGCCAGAAACTCTGTCGAAATGGCGTGTGTTTCGGGCAATCGGTCCTTCCTTGAGCCGAACCGATCCAGCCGCGCCGCCAAGAGCAGGAGAGATCATCCCCATGGACAACGGGCACAATGCGCTCGCCGACGACTTTCCACAATCGGCGCCCTATTCGACGCCGCCGAACGACGATCCGGATCGTGAGGAAAAGGAGGAGAAGGCCGCTCGCGGTGAAGACAAGCATCGCTACGAGTTCTTCCGCGTCATCCAGCACTATCTGGACGAGGCCGCGCGCATCATCAAGATGCCGGACTACATCCGGACCATCCTGAGCCAGCCGAAGAACGAGCTGATCGTGCACTTCCCCGTCCGCATGGACGACGGTGAATACCGTCTGTTCAAGGGCTACCGCATCCAGCACTCGAACATCCTCGGTCCGTACAAAGGCGGGATGCGCTTCCACGAGAGCGCGTCGCTCGACGACTTCAAGGCGCTCGGAGCGATGATGACGTGGAAGTGCTCGCTCATGAACCTGCCCTTCGGCGGCGCCAAGGGGGGCATCAAGTTCAATCCGCGCAACGTGTCGCGCAACGAGCTGCAGCGCATCACGCGGCGCTTCTTCCACGCACTCGGTTCGAATATCGGACCGGACTACGACATCCCCGCTCCCGACATGGGCACCAACGCGCAGACCATGGCGTGGGCGATGGACACGTACGTGAACACCGTCGGCATGGTGAGCAAGCAGGCGGTGATGGGTGTGGTGACCGGCAAGCCGGTAACCAGCGGCGGGACCTACGGTCGCGACAAGGCGACGGGGCAGGGCATCGTGCACTGCATCCACGAGTGGGCCGAACGCACGCGCTTCGACCTGGAGGGCAAGAAGCTCATCGTCCAGGGCTTCGGCAACGTTGGCTCGCATTGCGCGGTGCTACTCAGCCACTCCGGCGTGTCGCTGGTCGCGGTCGGCGATCACACCGGCTACCTGTACAATCCCGAAGGCTTCAACGCGCACCGACTCCAGAAGTACGTGTTGGAGAACGGGTCCATCGAGGGCTATCCCGCGGGCGAGAAGATCACGCGCGAGCAGTTCTTCGAGGTACAGGCCGACATTTTCGTGCCCGCGGCGCTGGAAAACCAGGTCGGGGTCGATGAAGCCGAGGCGCTGCAGGTGCGGCTCGTCGCCGAAGGCGCCAACGGCCCGTGCTCGCCGGCGGGCGAAGAGGTGCTGCTCCGGCGCGGCATCGACGTGCTGCCCGATGTGCTCGCGAACGCCGGCGGCGTCACCGTGAGCTACTACGAGTGGGTGCAGAACCGGCGCAGCGAGCAGTGGGCGCTGGCGGAGGTCGACCAGCGGCTGGAGCAGGCCATGCGTGGCGCCTACCAGCGCATGATGGAGTTCGCCCGCAGCTATGACTGCACCTATCGCCAGGCCTGCTACGGCGTCGCGCTGCAGCGACTGGTGACAGTGTACGGCGAGCGCGAGATCTTCCCGTGAATGGCGCTTGCGGGGTGCGCGCATGTGCGCCCCGCACGTACGCCGACAGCGCGCGGCCGCGGGCTTCGCATAGGGCGTGCCCGGGCGGGGACGACCCGCTAGTCTATGGGCACCGAGATGCTGCGCGCAGTGCCACCGCCGGACTTCCGCTACGTCGGGCTCCAGCCCTGTCCGACGGGACGCAGCCTCGCGCTCTTCGCAGCTGGTGCCGGCATTGGAACGTTCGGCGTCGGATTGGCGCTTGCCGGAGCCGAGCTCGGCACACTGGCGCTAGCCGGCGCAGCCGGAGCATGCACCGCGATGCTGGTCGGCCGCGGGCGCGGCCCGCTCTCGAGGGGGCTCGGGCTGCGGCAGGTCGCGATGGCCATCGTACCCTGGGGCGTGCGCGTCGACAGCGAGCTCGGCCTGCGCCTGCTGCGCTGGGCGGCGGTCCGCTCGGTGAACGTCGACTTCGTCCACGAGATGGACCATGCGACGCCGTCGACGCGCTGGAGCCTGGTGACGATCGAGACCGACCAGGAGCTGCTCGGCGGCCGAGCAGCCGGTGGCGTCTCGCTCGAGTGCCTGGAAGCACACGTGCGGAGCTATGCCGACGAAGCGGCGCGACCAGTGGCGCTCGATCTGGACGGCCAACGGCCGCTCGAGCCCGGCTTCGAGCCCGCGTTCGAGCAGCTCTTGTGCGAAGCCCGTCGGATGCTTCACGCCGGCGACCTGGGCGAGCGACTCCAGCTGCCGCCGGGCAGCTACCGCGAGGCGGGGTCGAGGCGGTCCACAGCGCGGGCTTGCGAGCTGTTGCGTCTCGCGCTGGTCGATTGCCGCGCTGCCGCGGCCGATCCACGTCCCCTGGCCGCCGTGTTGGCGGCGGAGCTCGGCGAGACGCGCCTGCTCGAGACGCTCTGCTCGCTGTCCGCCTGTCCGCACCCGCTGGTGGCGGCGGTCTGTCGGGCGGCGGCGCTGCGTCTCGGTGCCGACGTCAAGCGGATCGGCGCCGTGGAGGAGGTGTGCGACTTCGTAGCGGACGCCGATCTCCGGGAGCTCGGCGCCTGGGCGCGCGGCTCTGCCTAGGCGTCGCCTCCGCGGATTCCGTGCTGCGTTCCCGCCCGCCGTTGACAGCGCGAAGCGGGCTCGACGATGCTCCGCTCTGCCGGCGCGCCGGATGGCAGCTTGTGCGACGGCGATCTGGAGCCCGATTTGGGAATCCCTCCTTTCGGCCGGTGCGTAGGATGGTGACGCGCAGAGTCTGCTGCTCGACGGTTCTGGTCGTCGCGCTGGCGGCGTCGTGGCCGGCGACAGCCCGCGCCTACGAGGCCGACGTCGACTCGTCGTTTGCAGGTCAGTGGTACACGCTGTCGAGCCCGTACGGGGAGCCCCTGCTCCGGCGTCGCCGCTACACGCAGATGCTCGGGCTGACGCTGTACGACCTCCAGGGCGATTTCGTCCCGGGCGGACCGCAGCTGTCGTTCAAGTCACGCATGCGAATCGACGCCGATTTCGGCCAGTCGAGCGACGAACGCAATCCGGGCGACGACGGGCGCTACATACCCGGACTGCGGCAGGCGCCGCTCGACCTGATGTACGCCTACCTCGAGGGGCGTCACTACTTCGGGGGATGGTTCGGATTCCGGCTGGGGCGGCAGTACGTCACCGACATGCTCGGCTGGTGGTCCTTCGACGGGGGGATGGTGCGCCTGACGACGCCGGCCTTTTTCCAGGTGGAAGCCTACGGAGGGTTCGAGCAACGTGGTGGCCTGCACATGCTTTCCACCTCGCGCTTCGAAGGCGACGGCGTCTATCGCGGTGACCGTAGTGCCCTGGAAACCAACCAGTGGCCCAGCTACCTTTCCGAGTCGAAGCTCGCACCCGCTTACGGCGTCGCCGTGGAGAGCAGCGGCGTGCAGTGGCTGCACGGTAGGCTGAGCTACCGCAAGGTCATGAATCGCGACACGGTGGTCATCTCGCCGTTCCCGGACGCGCAGAATCGCTACACTGTCGTGGGAGGCAACCGCGTCTCGAGCGAAAAGCTCGGCTACTCGGCGCGGCTCGAGGCATCGAGGCTGGGTTCGATTGGCGGGAACTTCGTCTACGACCTGTACAACCAGGCGTTCAGCCAGTACCAGGGCTCGCTCGACTGGTACGCAACGCCCCGCATCGAGGTCGGGGCCAACTACGACTACTACCTGCCGACCTTCGACGGCGACTCGATCTTCAACTGGTTTGCGCACAGCGGCATGCAGCGTGCGATCGCCCGGGCCAGCTGGCGCATCGTGCGCCCGCTTGTCGTGTCCGCGTCCGGCGGCGTGCAGCTGTATTCGACCGATGGCAATCCGGACCGCTACGCGACCGCTGCCGCCGATCCGGGCGCCACGCCGGTCCAGACCGGCAACGCATTGCTGCTCGATACCATCGCGCGGGTGGGCGGCAGCTACCGCTGGTCCGACGGCAGCTTGGCCCTGGCGAGCCTGCTCCAGACCGGCCAGACGGGTCATCAGGCGGGTGCGGACATCACCGCGAAGAAGCGCTTTGTCGGCGGCTTCTACGACACGCTCGTCCTCGTGTCGCTGTACGACTGGCGCGATGCGCTCCGCCCGGGCCGGGATGCAACGAGCTTCACCTACGTGCTTGGAGGCGGGATCTCGCCGCTCCGGCGCATGCGCCTCGGTATCGAGTGGGAGCACAGCATGAACCGACTGGTGGGGCAGCGCTTCCGGGCGCTCGCAACGCTGGACGTGGCGGTGTCCCGATGAAGCCCGCGGCCTGGTGGTTGGTGCTCACGTGCGCGCTCGCCCTGGCAGCGGGCGTCTGGGTCGGTGACCCGCGACCGGCCCGGGCGGACGCGCTGCCCGTTGCTTCGACCGCTCCGGGCAGTTCGAGCGCGGTCGCTCCGCCTGCGCCGGTCCACGGTCTGGCTCCGCTTCCTGCGGGCAAAGCCGTCCCGCTGTACGATCGCCCGCCGGGTGCGTCCGCGGGAGACGGCGGACCGAACCCTGCTGTCTTCCCACCACAGAAGCTCACGATCCGTTTCAATCACGACAAGCACGTCAAGCAGCTGCACCTGGCCTGTACGAGCTGCCACACGCGCGCGAAGACCAGCCGCTCGAGCCAGGACCGCCTGCTGCCTTCCGCGACCCGTTGCGACGGCTGCCACCACACCGATCACCGCGACCTCGATGCTGTCCGGAAGAACGGCGGCGCGCTGATCGGCCAGTGCGGGTACTGCCACGTCGGCTACCACGACGGAGACGGAAACCGCGTGGCGCGGCAGCGCATCCCCCCGCCGCACCTGCGTTTCAGCCACGCGGCGCACGCGGCCCACAACATCGGCTGTCGCCAGTGCCACGGTGCAGTCCAGAACCTCGAGCTGGCGACGCGCGACCAGCTTCCCCGCATGCGGGGCTGCTTCAGCTGCCACCAGATGCCGCCGCCTGCCCGGGGCAAGGCCCAGAGCAGCTGCACGACGTGTCACCTGCGCGGCTCCGGCGGCCTGATGAAGACCCGCTTTCCGACGGGCGTGCTCAGTCCGCCGGCCTGGCTGCACAACGCGGGGCACGGACCCGGCTGGCTCCAGCGCCATCGTTCCGTGGCTGCCAACGACAGCCGGCTCTGCGCAACCTGTCACAGCGAGCGCTACTGCACCGACTGTCACGACGGGCGCGTCCGGCCCCGTCAGGATCCACCCGAACGATTGGCTGGACCTGCACGCGGTGGCTGCGCGGCAGAACAACCCGCGCTGCACCAGCTGCCACCGCGAACAATCCTTCTGCCTGGGCTGCCACCAGCGCGCCGGAGTGACAGCGAGTGGTCCGTACGCAAACTTTGCCGGCCGGGGCCGCTTCCATCCTCCGAAGGCGGTCTGGACCGATCCGCCGCGGGGCCCCGGTCATCACTCCTGGGCGGCCGAGCGGAACCTGAACGCATGCGTCAGTTGTCACACCGAGCGGGACTGCGCGACCTGCCACGCGACCGCCGCCGTGGGCGGGCGTGGTGTCGGGCCGGGCGGCGGGTTGGGGCGGGGCGTCGATCCGCATCCTCCCGGCTTCATGGCTCGCTGTCGTGGCGCGCTGCAGAAGAACGCACGCCCTTGTCTGGTCTGCCACGATCCGGCCGATCCGCAGCTCGACCAATGCCGTTGACCCGCTTCCCCCCTGTTCAAGCGACGGATCCGCCCGGTGGGCGACTCGTCGCGGCACCGGACGCTTCCGGGGCTTGGACCGCGTGCGCGATGGCAGTGCTAATCTGCTTGCGCCGGCGTTCGCGGGACGGGTATAGCGGGAGGCCGCCGGTGGTTCCGCCGCCGCACCACAAGGAGGCCCTTGGTGAAGGAGCTTGTCCGCTATTTAATGGAGAACATGTACCTCGATTTCCAGGGGGACATCTCCGTCGAGAAGGTGCGCGAGTTCCTGCGCGAGGACGACAGCCGGGACGCTCGTCAGTTGCTTTCGAAGATCATCGAGGAGAAAGGTGTCGACGACCTCCTCATCACGCTCGCCGATTGCCTGAAGGAGAGCATCCGCACGGGTGTCAACGAGGACACCATCCGCGATCAGCTGTCGCTCTATTCCGAAAGCTGAGCTCCTCGCTTCCGGCGCTGGCCGCCTGTCTGGTGCTGGCCGGCTGCGATCAGGGACCGCGTGACCTCGCTCCGGCGCGCGGGCCGGAGCTGCATCTTGTTGCGAGCTACCCGAGCGACGGCGAGGGCCTCGATTGCCAGCCCTCGTCGGCGGATTGCGGGGTGCCGACCAATGCCCCGATCGAGCTGCAGGTTCGACCGCTATCTCGACCCGTCCACGGCGGTGCGCCAGGCGATGGTCGTGTACAGCGGCAGCGAGGACAATGCGGTCTTTCTGGAGCCCCAGTACGATCTGGTGGAGCGCGTCGTCCGCTACCGTCACTTCTCGGGCCTGACCTTCACACCGGGCGTGCTCTACACGGTCGAGCTGATCGTGCCCTCCACGGGTCATCCGGACGGCTTCCGCGCATTCGACGGCGCCCCGATCGCAGAAGGCGAGGCACCACTTCGCTTCAACTTCCGCACACGGGAGAGCACGGCACCCGAGCCCCCACCCCGAATCCATTCCCGGTTGTCGGGACATGCTGGAGCTGTTCGCGCGTCCCACGTCGACCGGAGCGATGTGCAGCGGCAGTGGTTGCCATCGACCTCCGGCACCGATGCGGCTGGACTTGTCGTCCGGCGAGGGGCTTGCCACGACCGCCATCGGGCACGTGGCCCACGAGGCGGCGACGGGTCCACGTCCCAGTACCCCGCTTGAAGACCCGCCGCGCGTTGGAGTCCAGATGCCGGTCGTCGACCCCGGGCGTCCAGGCAACAGCTACCTGATGTACAAGCTGATCCGGAACACCGACAACTTCAGCGCCCCGGCGGGTCCGTGCGCGACCCACGATCAGGTCCTGCTGCCGAAGGGTCGGTGCCTGCCGCCGTCCCCAGCGGAGAGCACGCGGCTCCGCGAGTGGTTCGTCACTGGACAGCCGATGCCGCTGCCGCGAACGACCGCTGCACATCCGCACCTCGAACAGGCCGATCTGCGTGCGATCCAGAGCTGGATTGCGGCGGGCGCGCCGCTCGGCGGATGTGACAGCGCTCCTTGAGCACCGCTGCGCCCACCTCGACCTACATGACGCACCGCGATCCGGCCGGTCGTCGGTACGCAACGGTTGCATAGCCGCGCCTTCACGACAGGTCGCAGCTCTCCGAAATCACAGGGTACTCGTACTGGTACGGCACATGCAGCTCCAGGGCGTATGTCCCCCGAACAGACAACCGGTCGGCCCGGTGGCCCCGGCGTCGCGGAGCGACAACAGGAGCGCCGCGCACACCGACGAGCCGGGCTGGAAGCGCCCGCCATGCTGGATGCCGTGAGCTCGTACCAATCCGGGCGTTGCGAGAACGTCTCGGCGGGCGGAGTCGCGGTCCGCACCGACGCCGGGCTCGAGGTCGGCACCCAGGTCGAGTTGTATTTCGAGCTGCCGGGCGGCATTGCCGTCGAGGCGAATGCCGAGGTCGTGCGCTGCGATGGAAAGCACATCGCACTCCGCTTTGTCGAGCTGGAGCATGAGCTCGTGGTCGCGCTCCGCGCCTATTGTCGACGCAGCGGCATGCACTCGGCGGTGCGTCCGGACGCGTAGAAACCGCTTCGGTCGCGTGAGGGTCACGCGTGCGAAGGCGAGCCGCGCTCGCGCCGCAGCGCAGAGCGGACGGCCCGGCGGAGCTCGTCCGCCGTGAAGGGTTTGGCGATGAACTCGCCGCCCGTTTCGGCGAGCAGCGATTCGACTGGCTCGCCGTGCGAGTAACCCGACACGAAGAGCACGTTCAAGCCCGGTCTGAGGGCGCGGAGCTCGCGCGTCAGCTCCGCGCCGCTCATGCGCGGCATGACCACGTCCGTGAGCAGGAGGTCAATGTGGTCCACCCCTGTGCTCCGTGCCAGGTCGAGGGCCTCGCTTCCCGTCGGTGCTTCCAGCACCTCGTAGCCCCCCTCGCGGAGCATGCGGGCCGCGAGCTCCCGCACCGCGGTTTCATCCTCGGCGAGGAGGATCGTGGCGTGCTTCTCGGCGCTCGAGGGTTCACTCTCGGGAGCGCTTTCCTCCGGCCCATCACCGTCGTGGCGCGGTAGGTAGATGAGGAAGCGCGTGCCGACTCCCTCGCTGCTCTCGACCTCGATGTGACCGCCGCTCTGCGCCACGATGCCGTAGACCGTTGCAGAGGCCCAGCCCCGTTCCTTTGTCCGCTGGCTTGGTCGTGAAGAAGGGTTCGAAGATGCGCTGGCGCGTCGGCTCGTCCATGCCTTCGCCGGTGTCGTGCACTTCCATCAGCACGTACTTTCCGGGCTCGAGCACATCGCGCGCGCCGCGCTTGCCGACTTCGACGCTCTTCAGCTCGATGCCCAGCGTGCCCCCGTTCGGCATCGCGTCCCGTGCGTTGACGGCCAGGTTCAACAGCACCTGCTCTATCTGCCCCGGATCTGCCCTGACCCGGCCCGGGTCCGTTCCGAATTGCGTGGTGAGCTCGATATCCGCTCCGATCAGCCGCCGGAGCATCTTCTCCACGTTCGTCACGACCTTGGCCAGATCGATAACGCGGGGCTGGAGCACCTGCTTGCGGCTGAAGGCGAGCAACTGGCGTGTCAGATCACCCGCCCGCCCGGAAGCCTTCCGGATCTCGTCGGCGTCTTCGCGCAGCGGACTGCCGTCCGGCAGTTGTGCGAACAGCAATTCCGCGTAGCCGCTGATCGCCGTGAGCAGGTTGTTGAAGTCGTGGGCCACGCCTCCCGCGAGCCTGCCGACGGCTTCCATCTTCTGTGCCTGGCGCAGTTCTTCTTCCCGTTCCCGCAGCGCCACTGACGTGCGCTCGCGCTCCTCGATGGTCGCAACCAGCCTGCGGTTGAGCGAGACGACCGTGGCGTAGCGCCACACGCCCATCGAGACCATCACGACGATCAGCAGCGCGCCCATCGTCCACAGCACGCGCGGCACCGTCCAGAACGGCGTCGGTCGGCCGTACCACTTGACGTAGAGACTGCTTGTAGTCCGGGCTGCCCACGAACCTGCGCACCGCCGGTTCCAGTCTTGCGACGAGCTCGTCGTCACCTGCGTCGGACGGCGATGCCGCGTTTGACCTCGAGGACGGGCGGTCCGGTAGCGCGGATGCGGTCCTGAACCCCGATGTCACGTGCCAGCTTCATCGATCACCGGCTCCGGGAAGACCAGCGCATCGACATCCCCGGACAGGAGATCGAACAGCGCCGAGTGGACGTTCGAGAATACCCGCAGCTTGACGCCAGGTTGCTTCTGGAGAAGCGATACGGCCACATTCGTCTCGACGACGGCGACGCGGTGGCCTGCTAGGTCGCCGAGGTTGTAGATGCCCGCGGTGCCTTGCCGCACGAAGATGCGGACGACGAAGGTCTCGACGGGCGAGGTGAACGCGAAGTGCTGGCGCCGCTCTTCCACGATGCCGCAGTTCGGGATGAGGTCGACGCTGCCCTGCGCGAGCGCCGAGAAGGCACGCGGAAAGGTCCTCACTACCCGGTAGCGCACCTCGAGTCCCGCGCTGCGCGGCAATCTTGTTCATCGCGTCGATGGCGAACCCCTGGGGTTGCCCGTGCTCGTCGAGCGAGTACTGCGGCGGCCAGTCCGCCGGGACCGCGGCGGTCACCACACGCCGCGGGGCGGCGCTGGCGACGGCTGGCCCCAGAATGGCCAATACGAGGGCCACGCCGAGTGCGACGCGCAGTGCGGCCATCATGCTGGAGAGTCGTTCCCCCAAGGTCACCTTCCCGGAGCCTACTCTAGCGCTCCCGGGTCCGGATGTGACCCGATTCGGCGCTGAATATGGAAGCGTCAGGGGATGGTCAGCTTCTGGCCGGGGCGGATGGGATCGCGCCGTTGGATGCCGTTCGCTTCGCAGATATCCGCGATCGACACATGGTAGCGGTGCGCGATCATGCCTAGCGTCTGCCCCTTTTCGACCACGTGCGTCCGGGTCTCGTGCGGCTTGTCCGCGCGATCCTTGCGTGATTTGTGCTCGTGGCGCTGGGCCTTCAGGTCTGGATGGCCGCCTTTGCAGCAGCGGAATCCTATCGAGTAGTCGTGGTACTTCGTCGAGTGTGCCGCGGTCATGTATGCGCAGCCTTCGCCGTTGGTCGTGGTGTCCAGGTAGTAGCCGCCGCGGAACTCGCCCTTCGGGTTGGCCGTCCACTCGTGCAGATTGCCGACCATGTCGTACAGACCGAACGAGTTCCGGCAGTGGCGGAAGTGCCCTGTGCGTGCGACCGACCCAGGCGTCTTGTTCAGACGCGGGTCGTTCATCGCCTCCATTCCGAAGGTGGCCAGTGAGCCGTCGCGGCCATGCAGGAGTCTCAATGGCGACACACCGCGGTCGTTGCAGTAGCCGTCCTTGTGTTCGTCGCCGTACGGGTAGAGCGTGGGGCGGCGCCCTTTGCACGCCGTGACCCATTCCTTGTCGGTGCACAGGCGTTTGCCGGCCTCGCCGCAGGCCGCGGCGGCCTGCTCCTGGCTGAAGTAGGCCTGCGGCACCGCGCCGCGGCGGCTCTTGGCGACCAGGCGCAGTCCGGGTTGTGCCGTGCGGTACGGCGAGAAGCGGCGCAGGGTTTTCCCGCGACTGTTGGCGACATCGACGCTGGATTCGTAAACGTCGATGCAGAAACGACCGAACACGCTGGCCATGCTGGCGGGGCAGCGCCGTGCGCTCGCGCTGGGGGCTTCGGCCACGAGCAGGATCAGTACGGCCGCGCCAAGCACAAAAAGCGCCGGCGCGCGCCCCGGGGAGCGGGCTCCAGCCATCCGTCACCGGTAGCACGGGTGAAGCGTTGCGCCAGTTTTCGTCGTCGCGCCGTGGGGCGCGCCGGCGTTGCAGCGGCTCCACGGTCCATGCGACAGTCTGACAGTGAAATACCGCGCTCTCGTCGTGCTGTTGGCCTTTGTTTTCGCTGCAGGGTGCGGGCAGGACGAAGGGTATCCTGGACCGACCGGCGGAGGCGGCGCAGGGGGGATGGCGGGAAGCGGCGGCAGCGGCGGGATGCAGGTGCGGCAGAGCGTGGAGCAGCTGATGGTGACCCACGCCCACCCGGACACCGAGCTGCGCCTATCGGACAGTCAGGGCAGGGAAGTGCAGACCGGCGTCACCGACAAGCTGGGCAGTCTCATCTTCCGCAAAGTGCCCCCCGGCGACGGCTACTTGATCGCCACGACGCGGCAGAGCCCCGAAGAGCACACCCGGCCGCTGCACGTGATGAGCATCGCGAACAGCCTGCCGGCGCAGAGCTTCTACAGCTCGCAGAAGCTGGTCGCCGGCAACGGCTACATCACGACGCGCGATGGCACGAAGCTGTCCGTGTTCATCACGTTGCCCGGCCCGATCGATCAGGGGCCGTATCCCACGGTCATCGACTACTCGGGCTACGACCCGTCCCGACCGGGTGCACCCATCCAGGGCACGCAGGTGCTGTGCAAGACCCTACCGACCCTGTGCGACGCGCCGTCCGCTCCGGCGGCGCTGATCGCGGCGCTGATGGGCTACGCGACCGTGGGCGTCAATATGCGCGGCACCGGCTGCTCCGGCGGCGCCTACGATTTCTTCGAGGAGTTGCAGCTGCTCGACGGCTACGACGTGGTCGAGACGGTGGCGGCGCAGGACTGGGCCCTCGGTCACAGGGTGGGCATGGTCGGGCTTTCCTATCCGGGGATCACGCAGCTCTTCGTAGGCGAGACGCGCCCGCCGAGTCTGGCGGCGATCACGCCGCTGAGCGTGATCGGCAATACCGCAAGCACGCTCGAGCCGGGCGGCATCCTCAACGACGGTTTCGCCATCGACTGGGCGACCCACGTGCTCGACAAGGCGGACCCCTACGGCCAGGGCTGGGAGCAGGACCGGGTGGACGCCGGAGACACGATCTGCGAGGAAAACCAGCTGCTTCACCTGCAGAAGGTGGACATCATCCAGAAGGCCTTCGACACCAAGTACTACGATCCGGCGATCGTCGATCCGCTCAACCCGACGCTGTTCGTGCACAAGATCGACGTTCCGGTGTTTCTTGCTGGAGCGTGGCAGGACGAACAGACCGGCCCCTTCTTCACCACGCTGCTCGACAAGTTCAAGAGCGCGCCGCTGGTCCGCTTCAACGTCTACAACGGAGTGCACCCGGACGGCTTCGCGCCGCACATCTTGACCGAGTGGAAGACGTTCCTGGATCTATACGTCGCCCATCGCGTCCCCTCGATCGCCCCCGCCCTGCTCGATGTGGCACCGCTCCTGTTCAAGGAGATCTTCGGGGTCTCGATGAAGCTGTCGCAGACGCGATTTGCGAGCTACGCCGACTACGACAAGGCCAGGGCCGACTACGAGAAGGAACTGCCGTTGCGCGCTATCTTCGAGGATGGCGGGGAGAAGTCCGATCTGGGCGCGCCCGCCGGCACGTTCGAGCATCGCTTCAGCCAGTGGCCGCCCGCCGAGACCCAGCCCCAGCGCTGGTACTTCGAGCCGGACGGCTCGCTCGGCCAGAGCCCGCCCACCGTGTCCGACTCGGCATCGTCCTTCAACCTCGACCCCGGCGCGGGCGAGCGGGGCATCCTGGCTCCGGGCGGCAACATCTGGGATGCGCTGCCCGATTACGCCTGGCCCGAGCTCACGGATGGCGACGCCGTGGCCTTCGTCAGCGCGCCGCTCCAGAAGGACCTGCTCATGCTCGGCACCGGCAGCGTCGACATGTGGATCAAGTCCACGGTCGACGACGCGGATCTCGAGATCAACCTCACCGAGGTGCGCCCCGACGGCAAGGAGATGTACGTGCAGAGCGGCTGGCTCCGCGCCAGCGAGCGCAAGCTGGGTCCATCTTCGACGGACCTCTGGCCGGAACCGACCTTCATGAAGCAGGACGTGCAGCCGCTGGTGCCCGGGCAGTGGGTCAAGGTGCGCGTGGCTATTGCGGGCTTCTCCCACGTGTTTCGCAAGGGCTCGCGCATCCGCGTGTCGGTCGACACGCCCGGCGACAGTCGCTCCGTGTGGCGCTTCCGTCTGAAGACGTTCCCGAACGGCGCCACGCACACCGTCGCGCACTCGTCGACCTACCCGTCGAGCGTGCTCCTGCCCGTGATCTCCGGCGTGCCGGTCACCACGCCGCTTCCGCCGTGCCCGTCGCTGCGCGGCGAGCCTTGTCGGAAGTATGTGGCGTATGTGAATACGCCGGCGCAGTAGGCCCGCTCGGTTCTCAGAACATCCACCCCACCGTCCAGTCGAACCGGTACACCGGGCGCATCCACGGTGCGAGCCGACCGGTGACGTCGAGGTCGGCGCGCGCGCCGACGCCCAGGCTGGGCGTGACTTCGAGATGGCCGATGGCGAAGCGCCAGCCGAAGGAGCCGACGAGCGAGTAGCCCTCGTTGCCACCGATCCAGCGATCGCGCCGCGTGTCGGTCATGGTCATGAAGGCGGCGTCGAAGCGGAGCGACATGTAGGGGCCGACCATGGCGTCGCTGCCGAGGTGCGCCGAGCGGTCCGGGCCCCAGAGCCAGTAGCGCGGCTCGATGCCCGCGGTCGTGACCCACGACGAGTAGTCGCTGCGGCTGCTCGAACGCACGCCGAGGCCGAGCGCGAGGCTCCAGTGCCTTGGTGCGAGGTAGCGCTCGTACTGCACGGCCAGGCCGTGCGACGTGAGCGAGAAAGGGTGGAGGCTGATCGCGTTCCGGGGTCCGACCTCGTCCGCTCGGGCCGCTCTTGCGAACGCGATCGCGACGACGAGAGCGAGCAGCGACGCGACGCGCTTCACGGCCATCCCACTGTGCGGGACAGGAAGTCGCTCATGGCGGCCCAGCCCTCGGGCGTCATGTCCGCGACCTCGAGGTCCACGGCGCCGGCGTTCTCGTCGGGATTGACGAGATGCCCGCCGCCGTTGGTCAGAAGCAGCTCGGCGTCGTTGCCGGCGTCGCGCATCGAGTCGCGCATGCGCGAAAGGTCGCCGAAGTCGGCGAACCAGTCGGCGCCGCCGGTAATGAGCAGCATCGGCGGCTTGTGGGGCCCGACATAGGTGATCGGCGAGGCCCCGTCGTAGTTCTCCGGCACCTCGCTCTCGCTGCCGCCGAGGAAGTCCTTCACCCACGGGAAATCCTTGCCGTGGAAGTCCTGCACACCGGCCGAGCTGATGACGGCCGCCGGCAGCCCGGTGCCGCCTGCGGCGCAGTCGGGGGTGTGCTCCGGCGCGTCGGCCGAGACGCCGATCAGCGACGCGAGCTGTCCGCCCGCCGAGTAGCCGGTTACCGCGATGCGATGCGGGTCGATCCCGTATTCATCGGCGTGCTTGCGGAGGTAGGCGAGCGCGCACACACAGTCCTGCACGGCGCGCGGGTACACGCCGGCTGGCCCGAGCCGGTAGTTGATCGACACTGCGACCCAGCCCGAGCGCGCCATACGCACGGCCGCGTCGTGGTAGGCGTCCTTGGAGCCGCCGCGCCACGCTCCGCCGTGGATCATCATGATCGCCGGGCTGTGCGCGGGTGCGCCCGACGGGAGATAGACGTCCATCGTGGTCGCGTTGCCGAAGCGATCGTCGTAGGAGACGTTCTTGATCTCGCCCGGCGCGCCGCAGCCGACGAGCGTCCCGAGCGCGATCACCAGCGCAAGAATCCGCCACACACCGTGGTGCTCGTGCGAGCGGCGTGCCAGCCGCTATTTGCTGGAATTGTCGCGTCGGGAGAGGAGCGCGCCAACGCGCGTTCGCGAGGCGGCATGAAGCGGCGTTCACGCCGGGCGCGCGGGCTCGAAGCTCGCCGCGCGTCTGCTGGCCGCGTTGGCGCCGCCTCTACTGCGGCGGTGGTTGCGAGCAGACGTGGTTGATGCAGGTAACGCCGCTGGCGGCGGCGCAGCAGTCCGAGTCGGCGTCGCAGTGATCACCGGTCTGCGAGCAGCCTCCGGTCTGCGGCGAGCAGATCGGGCCGCCTGCTTCCGCGTCCTGGCGGCAGTAGCCGCCGCAGCACTGGGTGCCGGTCGTGCAGGACTGGCCGTCCTGCTTGCACGGGTCGAGCGCCCAGAAACCGCGCATGTTGAGCGAGCTGGCGTCCTGTCCCTGCAGGCGGAACGGTGCGTGGCTCGGGTCCTGTCCGGCGGTGGGGTTCTGGTCGATCGCCGCGACCCACAGCTGCTTGACCTGATCCTTCGTGCCCAGAAGCTCGTTGCCGTAGGTGCGGCGGCTGGTGAACACGACCCAGAAGTAGCCACCGGAGGCCACGGGCGCGAATGTGGGTTCGAAGTTCCAGTGCAGGTCCCGGCTGCCCGCCGCGAACGGATAGCCGTCGCCATCGAGCGCGCCGAGGCGGACCTCGCTGTTCGGCGTCTGCGTGCTGGCGATGTAGAGATCCCCATTGCCCGTACGCGTATCGGCGGCTGCGCTGCGACCGTAGAGTACCCACTTGCCGTCGGGCGAGACGGTCGGCCACACGATGCGGTTGGCTGGGTCGCTGCCGGCCGAAATCAGCACGTGGTCGTTCGACGCCATCGGGTTCTTCGCGGCGTCGAAGTCCACCACATGCAGATCAGCGGGCGGTGGCTTGTTCCACCCCTCGGGCCAGGTCGCCGGGTCGCCCGCAGACACGTACGCGATGAGCGAGCCCTCGGGCGACCAGGCGGGCATCGCCGTCATCGCGCCGTCGAGCCCGCTGTTCGGCACCTTCGCGCCCGTCTGCGTGTCGTACAGGCTCTCGAAACCGCTTGGGCCGCTGACTGCGAGGCTCAAACCCACGCCCATGGTGTTGGTCAGCATGTACTTGCCGTGGGGCGAGACCGCGGAGTTGCTCCACTCGACCGACTGCCCCTGGGTGAGACCGCTGGCCCAGGTGCCGCCGGTGTAGAAGATGGGCTGGCTTGTCTGCAGGTTGTACGAGCCGCCGAAGGTGCCGCCGCCCGAGATCAGCGTCGAGCCGTCCGCCGAGACCGTATGGCAGGTCATCAGACATTGGGACTGGACGTATTTGTTCGGATCGGTGAGCGGTGCCTGGTTCGCGAAGTCGTCGGGCACGCTGGCGCCAGGCTTGATGCGCATGACGCGCCCCAGGTTGTTCGCCCAGTAGTAGATGGTGCCGCGCATCGACTCCGGCGCGATGGTCCACTTCTGCTGCGTGACCACGGTCGCATTCGCGCCATCGTAGCGGGACACGAACAGGTCGGCGGAGCCGCTGGTCGAGTCGGTGAACTTGGTCCACAGCGCGGGGTCGATCGTGTACTTCGACGGCGCTGGCGCTGTCGTGAACGCCTCGAGAATGAAGTACGGACTCGACAGCCGCACGTAGTAGATGTCGGCGGCGCCGCCACCGTTCCATTCGAGGGGCGGCGACAGGAGCCCGCGCGGGAAGACCGTCTTGTCGTACGGATAGGCCCACACGCAGGACGTGTCCTGGGTCGTGGCGCCGGTCAGTGCCGTCTGCACGTTGGTCGGAGCACTGACGGCGTCGTCGAGGAACCGCAGCTTGATCCCGAGCTGCGCCGTACCGGTCTGCCCCTTGTACGCCGCGGTCACGGTGACCTGTCCGCCCACGTTGGCCGACGGCGTGAACACGCCGGCGTTGTCGATAGTGCCGGCGGCGGGCAGGTTGGCCGACCAGGTTGGAGTCGGGATCGGCTGGGTTGAACCGTCCGCGTAGTTTGCGACGGCGGTGAATCCCTGGGTGACGACCTTGCCGTCGACGATCTCGATCGTCACGCTGGCGGGTTTGACGCTGATGCTCTTGATCTTGTTGGTGCCGAGGTTGATGCCCGTGTCGCCGCCGCTGCCGGCCGACGCATCTCCCGCTCCGCCCCCGGTTCCGCTGTGGTGCCCGCTGGCGACTCCGCCGCTGTTGCCGCCGCCGCAGCCGACAGGAAGCGCCGCCAGGGCCGCCGCGAAGAGACAAGAACCGAGAAGAAGCTTGATGCCACCCATGCGGCGATTCTACGCGATTGCGCCGCGGGCTGACAGCGCCGCGATAGGACCGCCTAGAAGTACGCGATCATGCCCGCTCCGAGCTTGAAGCGGCGGTAGGACGTGCCGGTCGAGTAGGAGACGGGTCCTCGCGGCCCGGTGTCCGTGTGCGTGTACGTGCCCGTGAAGCTGAGATCGAGCCCGGGTCCGACGTAGAAGCCGAAGTGATCGACCGGCATGATCGTGAACAGCACGTCGGCGGAGAACAGCCAGAACGTGTACTTGTCCTCCGGGATCGTACTCTGGTAGTCGGGGTGCTCGTCGTCGACAGCAACTGAAATGCCTCCGCGGAACCAGAAGCCGAGCAGGTCGCTCAGCATCAGCGCGTAGCCGACCTTGGGCTCGAAAATGAACGTCGAGCCTGTGCCCAGATCATACTTGCGCGTGGCACCGCCGGGGCCCGCGGGTTGCTCCCAGCTGCCGCTGCGTGACTCGTAGCCGAGGTTGCCGCCGAGCGAGAGCCCGTCGATGATGAAGTAGTGGAAGCCGACGGTCGAGGCGGGCGCCGTTACCGTGTACCGGCCGCCGCCGCGGGTCGAGAACAGGAGCGAGAAGCGGGTGTTGTCTTCCGAATACTTGAACCCGTTGTCGTCCTTCCAATCGACGTGATCGTTGTACACGCCCATCAGGTCTTCCGCGGTGACCGCGAACTGCCCCTTGGAACCGAAGCGGTCCGGCGACGCAGCGTCCTGTGCAAAGGCGCGGGCTTCGAAGGAGAACAGTGCTGCCCCGAGGGCGGCAGCGGTGAGGAGGTGTCGCGCGAGCTTGGGTGTAGCGGTCGAGGTCATGCCTCGACTGTAGAACGGCAGACGCTCGCGCGGCTAGCTCCGTGATCCGCCCCATGCAAGGTCCGGGCCTGTCAGCGCGCGGGGTGGCCGCCGGCAATGAGTAGTTGCCCAGAGAAGTCGCGGACCAGGTGTTCGGCGTCGGCCGCGCTCCGCGATTGGTCCCGCAATACGTGTCCGAATCTGTCCTCGAAGCCGCGCAGCGTTACGGTGGGCTTGTACAGCCCCAGCGTCAGACGCAGCCGATCGCTGCCCGACACGAGCAGCGCGTCGGCTCTGTGGTGATCGAACGACGCGTGGGCGAGCAGCAGCGAGTTCCGCGGCGGACTGGGCTGTAGCAGGTCGCGGCCCGCCGCATCCGGTAGCTCGACGTGCTGGCCCGCCACCAGGTGCGCGAGCGTCGGCAGCACGTCGACGTGCAGGGTCGGGTCGCTATCGCGGCGACGCGGCACGCCTGGGCCGACGATGGCCATCGGCGTCTTGGCGATCACGTCGGCGAACGAATAGCCGTGGCCGTAGCGCCCGTCGTCGAACAGGCTCTCGCCGTGGTCGCCGGTCAGCACGATGACGTTCTTGTCCGGGTCGAGCTTGTCGATCGCGTCAGCAACCAGGTCGTCGAGAAACGCCAGCGAGTTGTGGTAGCGATTGGTCAGCGGCACCCGCGCTGCGGCGCCCAGGCTGCTCATGTGCGTGACCGAGAAGTGTACGTTGTTGATCACCGGCAGGTGGCGTTCGTACTTCTCCGGGTACCTGTACTCGAAGTGAGAGGAGATCAGGAACACGACGCCGAACAGCGGCCGCTTGTGGGGCGCGTTCGCCGCTTTCACCAGGCTCGACATCGCATGCCGGTCCCAGTCGATCCACGGGCCCTTGTCGTAGTGGACGAAGCTGTCGAACGTGTGCCGGTTGATGAACTCCTCGCGCCGCATCCACACGACGGGATGCCCGCTGAAGTACCCGGTGTGGTAGCCGGCCCGCTCGAGTAGCACGAGCGCATCCGGTTTGACCTTGTTGTCGAGCGCGGCGTGGTAGACGAGCGGCGAGCGTCCGTACAGCAGAGCAAAGAGTCCCGCTTCCGAGTAGTTCGAGCCCGCGTAGTGGTCGGAGAGCCTCAGGCCGCCGTCCGCCCAGGCGGTGAGCCGCGGCATCCAGGTGTGCGACAGCGCATCGGCGCGCAGGCTCTCCAGCACGATCACGATCAGATTGGGGCGGTGCGCGACCGGGATGTGCGTCGTGGAGCCGACGGGATGCTGCGCCAGAAGCCGCGGAAACTCGCGCTTGTAGGAGCGTGACAGACTGACGGACAGCCGGTCGAGCACCGGGTCGGTGAAGTGCTGGACGTGACTGCGCGTCGGGCGGAGATCCACCGGCAGTGCTGCGAACAGCCGTTCGACGAGCACCGAGTGCTCGTAGCCGCCGGCGAGCAACACCGGTCCGCCTGCGCCGGCGAGCACGCCGGTGAGCGAGAGCACGCCGAGCGCGCCGCGGAAGCTCCGCGACGCTCGCCGCACCGGACGCGCCAGCGCGTAGCGGCAGACGTAGGCCGCGAGCGCGACCGCGACGGTGGAGACGGCCACGTGCTCGAGCGACGGCCACAGCCACTGGCCGATGCCGCCGGCTGCGCGTCCGCCGCCCTCGAGGCTGGCGAAGCGCAGCACCTCGGTCAGGTGCCGGCCGAAGTCCGCGTAGGCGCGAAGGTCGACCGACAGGATGCCCGCGCCCAGACCGCCGAGCCCGGCAAAACATGCGAAGGCGGTGCGGCGACGACCGCTCATCGACAGCGCGCTGGCCACCACCAGCGCGGGCAGCAGGAACACCAGCGTGTTGCCCATGATGCCGAGCGGCACCAGCCAGCGCTCGTCGCCGCCCAGAGCTGCGCCCCCGACCCCGAGTAGAGAGGCGAATGCCCGGCGATCGATCAGCAGATACGATCCGACTGCGTACAGCACGGTCGCCATCGCGTATCCGACTACGTCGGCGGTGCCGGTCTCGGGGGCATCGCGCCTGGGCATGGGAAATCAAGCGTAGCAGAGCTCCTGTCCGGTTTCCTTTTCGGCGCTGGCGGACTGGCCCGTGAGTTGCAGCGAGCCGTCCCGGGGGAGGGGGATTACCGGACAACGCCGCTCGGCCTGCCGAGCGGCGCGAGAGCGCGCGATGGGTTTGTTGCGGTGATGCGCAGGCAACACGCAAAGGCTGCGCCGCGCAGGCTCGGTCCGGACTGTCCCGAAGCCGGCTCGAAACAAAAGGGGGGGACCATGTTTCTGCGAACGGCGATCGCGATAGGGGGAACGATTTCGATGCTGGTGTCCGGATGCGGCGGCGGCGGCAGCTCCGCCGCGACGGGCGGCGCGGGAGGAGAGGGAGGTTCGGCCGGAACAGGCGGAACGGGTGGCGCGGCCGGAGCAGGCGGCGTGGCTGGAATGGGCGGCTCGGCGGGGACGGGCGGTTCCGCGGGAACGGGCGGTTCCGGTGGCTGCCCGGCCCTTCCCGCTTCGGTCGATCAGGATCTAGGCGTGGGTCCCGGCTGCGTGTCCATGAACAGGACACGTGTGGAAAATGGCGCCACCCTGACGCTCGCGCCGGGGACCGAGGTGCGCGTGGCGTCCGACGGCTACCTGCTCGTCCACGACAACGGAACGCTGGAAGCGACCGGCACCGTCGCGAAGCCTATCGTGTTCACGTCGGCTTCACAGAGCCCGGCGCCGGGGGACTGGCAGTGCATCCGCTTCGACAACGGCAGCTCGGGCTCGCAGATCCGTCATGCCACGCTCGAATACGGCGGGCAGGCTTGCGACGCGAACGGTTCGAAGAAGGAGGCCATCGTCGTGATCGGTTCCGGCATCAAGCAACTTGCGGACACGATGATCTCCCACAGCTCCACGCACGGCATCGAGATCGAACACAACGCCAACCCGCGCGGGCTCGAGAACCTCGCGTTCTCCGACAATGGCAAACCGTCGATCCTCACCAGCATGTCGGAGGTGCTGACGCTCGGCCAGGGCTACACCTTCCAGGACGCTGCCGACCGGATCGAGGTCGACACGACCTTCGCCCTCCAGAGAACCGGGCACTGGCTGTCCCAGCCGGTCGCGTTCCGCATGGTGGGCGGCCCAGATCTCGGCGGAAAGGCGGAAGTCACGATGGATGCCGGCCTTCGCCTGGAGATGACCGGCAAGACGTTCACCGTCTTCAACTCGAATCTGGTGATCGAAGGCACGGCCACGGATCCGGTGGTGTTCACCAGCGGTGCGAGCAATCCTGCCGCCGGCGACTGGGGCTGCATGTCGTTCGAGAACACGACGGGTACGCCCAACATCGACCATGCCGTGTTCGAGTACGCGGGATCCGGCGACGGCTGCACCGGCGCCAACTACCACACCGCCTTGAGCGTCCCCGCCTCGGCGAACATCACCAACACCACGTTCAACGAGATCGCGGGCTACGCCATCAGGAGCTCGGCCGCCTGCTCGTCGAAGAAGTCCCAGTGGTGCAGCAACACCTTCCGCGCGGTTACCGACGCCGAGGTGAGCTGCAATCTGGATCAAGATCTGGGCTGTCCGTAGCAGCGACGGCTGCTCGGCGGCGCGGCGCCATCAGCGCTGCTTGCGATTGCGGGCACGATGCGGTTTCATGTGTAACTGCTGGTGTGTTGCCGGGAGGACAAGATGCGACAATGGTCGAACTGGGCCTTTCTGCTCCTTGTTGTCTGGGGCTGCAGCTCGACGGGATCGGCAAACGGCTCGACACCGGACAGCGGTGCGGCGGGCTCCGATGCATCCGCGGCCGGGAGCGGCGCCAGCGCAGGCACTGCGGGCGCGGACGGGAGCGCGGCGACAGGCGGTAGTGCGGGTACGGGCGGCACTGCGGGCATGGGCGGCGCCGCGGGCACTTCCGGGTCCGGAGGCAGCGCCGGATTGGACGGCGGCGCCGGTATGTCAGGCAGCGGTGGCGCCGGTGACGCCGGCGTGCCCGATCCGCCGGCGTGTCCCGCGACGACGTTCCTCGACGAGGACAAGATCGCCGTCGCAACCGTGCTCCTCGATTCGTGCATCTCGGACGACGGCTTCTGGCGCACGCAGAACGAGCTCCGCGGCACCCTGGAGGAGCCCTGGTATCCCAGCACGCCGACGTTGGTGAATTGCCTGGCCAATGTGACCAACGGGTGCGCGGGCGTCTCCGCGTGCTTCGGCTATTCGGCGTACACGAACGAGACGTGCGACACGTGCAACGGCAACGTGGCTGTGTACTGTGGGACCGACGGTCCGTTCCTGTGGGACTGCGACAAGCTGGGCTTGACCTGCAGTGCGGGTTGGTGCCTGCCGCCGGGTGGGCAAGGGTGCTCCGGCCAGACATTCACCGAACAATGCAGCTCGCAGGGGCAACCGTTGCATTGCGAAGGGAAGCGCGTGCACGTTGGGCCGACCTGCGCCGACTACGGCCTCGCGTGCAACGACGCGGCCGTGCCCCGATGCACGGGGGTGGGCCCCCTGTGCTCCGGGCCGTCGAACCCATATTTCGACATCCAATACGTCGGCCAGAGCTGTCAGGGCGACGTGATGGACGCCTGCGTCGGGGCAGCCGTCGGGCGCCAGGCGAAGCTGGATTGCAGCTGCTTCGGTCCTGGCTTCTCGTGCCAGTCCGCGGAGGGCGCGACCTTCTGCGGCGCCGCGAGCGAGTGCGATCCCGAGACGCACGCCAAGAGCTGCAACGGAACCAGCGTCGTCTTCTGCGACGCCGGCAAGCTTCGCAGCGTCGACTGCATGGCGCTCGGCTTCACGAGCTGCAACCCGGACGCGGGCTTCGGCTGCCAGTAGCTATTCGGCCGCGGAGCGCCCGCTCTTCGCCTTGGCTCCGCGCACGCGCTCGATCGCGAAGTACGCGGCTTCGGGCGTCGCGGGACAGCCGAGCTCCACCGTCTGCGCCTTGCCGAAAGCGCTGACGGCCTGGCGCACCGCTTCGCGCGCGGAGATCGCGAGCATGAAGGGCGGCTCGCCGACGGCCTTGCTGCCGTGGATGACGCCGGACTCGGCGGCTCGCTCCATGAAGTGCACGTTGAACTCCGGCGGACACTCACCCAGGCTCGGCAGCTTGTAGGTCGAAGCGCCGCTGCGTGGCGAAGCGCCCGCTGTCGTCCCACACCAGCTCCTCCATCAAGAGCCAGCCCAGCCCCTGGATGAAGCCGCCCTCGACCTGTCCGCGGTCGACCAGCGGCGACATCGAGTCGCCCACGTCGTGCAGGATGTCGACGCGGCGCACGCGGTGCTGCCCGGTGAAGCCGTCGACCTCGACCTCGGTGACCGCCGCGCCGTACGCGAAGTAGTGGAACGGCTTGCCCTGGCCCGCCTTCTCGTCGAAGTGGATGTCCGGAGTGCGGTAGTAGCCGGTCGCCGAGAGCGGCACGCGCTCGAGATAGGCCTGCTTCACGACGTCGGCGAAGGGGCGCGCCTTGTCGCTGTCGCCGAGCGGGTAGACCTTGCCGTCTTCGAACACAACGTCGTCCGGGTTCACGCCGAAGATCTGCGCTGCCACCTCCGCGAGCCGCGCCTTGAGCGTATCGCAGGCGTCTCGCACTGCGGCGCCGTTCAGGTCCGAGCCGCTCGACGCCGCGGTGGCCGAAGTGTTCGGCACCTTGTCGGTGCGGGTCGGCATCAGCCGTACGCTTTCTGGGGGCAAGCCCAGCGCGTCGGCCGCGATCTGCAGCATCTTGGTGTGCAGGCCCTGGCCCATCTCGGTGCCGCCGTGGTTCAGCTGCACGCTGCCGTCCTGGTAGATGAGCACCAGCGCGCCCGCCTGGTTGAAGAACGCGGTCGTGAACGAGATGCCGAACTTGACCGGCGTGATGGCGAGCCCGCGTTTTTCGTGCGGGTGGCTCGCGTTGAACGCTTCCGCCTCGGCCCAGCGCGCCTCGAAGTCGCTCGACTTCCGGAGCTCCGACCACACGCGTGCGACGCGCCCCGCGTCCTTGACGACCTGGCCGTAGTGCGTGCGGTCGCCCTCGGAGTAGAAGTTCCGCTCGCGCACCACGTGCGGCGGCAGACCGAGCTCGCGCGCGACGCGGTCGATGATCTCCTCGATCACGAGCATGCCCTGCGGGCCGCCGAAGCCGCGGAATGCCGTGCTCGACGCCTTGTGCGTGAGACACACGCGCCCCGTCACCTCCATGTCCGGCACCAGGTAGCTGTTATCCGAGTGGAACATGCCGCGCCACAGGACGGGCGAGGACAGGTCGAGGCTCCAGCCGCCGTCGCTGAACAGGGCGATGCGCGCGCCGACGAGCTTGCCCGAGTCGTCGAAGCCCGCCTCGAACCGCCCGAGGAACGGGTGCCGCTTGCCGGTCATCACCATGTCGAGCTGGCGGGAAAGGCGCACGCGCACTGGCCTGCCCGTGTGCGCGAGACCGAGCGCCGCCACCGCCGCATAGGGATTGGCCTGCGATTCCTTGCCGCCGAAGGCGCCGCCCATGCGCAGCGACTGCACGGTGACACGGTGCTTCTGGGTGCCCAGCACGCGCGCGACCACGTCCTGCGTCTCGCTCGGGTGCTGCGTGGACGACTGCACGACGATCTGCTCGGCCTCGTCGCTGTAGGCGAGAGCGGCCTGCGTCTCGAGGTAGAAGTGCTCCTGCCCGCCGATGTGAAGCTCGCCCGAGAGGCGATGGGGCGCGCGCGCCATGACTTCGCCCGGCTTGCCGCGCAGAATCCGGAACTCTTCGGTGTGGAAGCTCTCCTTCGCGATCGCGGACTCGATGTCGAGGATGGTCGGCAGCTCCTCGTACTCGACTTTCACGGCGAAGGAGCCGAGGCGCGCCGCTTCCTCGGTCTCGCCGAGCACCCACACGACGGGCTGACCATGGAACATGATCTCCGACGAAAACAGCGGCTCGTCGTGCCGCGCCGCGCCGGTGTCGTTTTCGCCCGGTACATCTGCTGCGCCGAGCACGCGCACCACTCCGGGCAGCTTCTCCGCCGCGCTGCTGTCGACCGACACGACGCGGGCGTGCGCATGCGGCGCCTGTACCGGCCACGCGTGCAGGAGCCCCGGAAAGCGGGTCACCAGGTCGTCGGTGTACAGCGCACTGCCGGTGACGTGGCCGCGCGCGCTCTCGTGTGGGATCGCCTTGCCTACTTCGGTCATCCCTTGCCCCGTTGTGCTTCGATGTCCGCGTACAGTTTGTGCAGCAGTGATCCGACCATGGCAAGGCGGTAGTCCGCGGCTGCCGCGGTGGTCGCTGATGGGTGAAAGCTCGGCGTGTGCGGCCTCGGCCGCCCGCGCCACCGTTGCTTCGTCCCAGCGCGCGCCTTCGAGCACGCGCTCCGCCGCGACCGCGCGGATCGGTGTAGCCGCGACGCCGCCGTAGCCGAGCCGCGCGCGCTTCACGTTGTCGCCGTCGAAGTCGATCGCGAAGGCGCCCGCGACGGTGGAGATGTCGTCCAGCTCGCGCTTGCTCAGCTTGTAGAAGCGCATGTGCATGGGCAATGGCAGCGGGATGCGTATCCGCGCGATCAGCTCGCCCGTGCCGAGCGCGGTTTTCCGGTAGCCCGTGAAGAACTCCGCGAGCGGCACGCTGCGCTCGCCGCCCGCGCCCGCTATCACGACCTCCGCGTCGAGTGCGAGCAGCGCTGGAGCTCCATCGCCGATGGGCGACGCCGTGGCCAGGTTGCCACCGAAAGTGGCGCGATTGCGGATCAGCCGCGACGAGAATAGCGGCAGGAGCTGCTCCAGCATCGGGAGCTTCCCGGCGACACGATCTTCGACTTCTGCGAGCGGCACGCCCGCGCCAATATCCAGAGCGTCGTCGCGCCACTCGAAGCGATGCAGCTCCTCGACGGCCTCGAGCGACACGATGGTGTCGAAGCGGCTGTGCTTCTGGTTCACGTCCACAACCACGTCGGTGCCGCCCGCGACGAGCTGGGCCTTCGGCTCCTTCGCCAAGAGGCCCAGCGTCTGGGTGAGCGTGGTCGGGCGGAAGAAGCGGCGGCCGTCGCTCGCGTACTCGACGCTCTTGAGCTCGGGCGGGTCTTTATGGAGGCGCTTCGCGAACGCGTCGTCCGCCGCGGGCTTCCCGAGCCCTGTCGCCGCGTCGCGGATCGGCCGGTAGCCGGTGCAGCGGCATAGGTTGCCGCCGATCGATTCTGCGTTGAAGCCCTCGCGCCCGGGCCGGTAGTACTCGGCGAACAGGCTGACCACGAAGCCGGGCGTGCAGTAGCCGCACTGCGAGCCGCCCTGCTCGACCATGGCCTGCTGCACCGGGTGGAGCTTGTCGCCCTCTGCGATGCCTTCCACCGTCACCACTTCCTGGTCGGCCACGGCCGGCAGCAGCACCAGACAGCTGTTGATGGGCTCGTAGCGCGTCGAGCCGTCGGCGTGCCGCCGCACGATCGCCACTGCGCAGGCGCCGCACTCGCCCTCGGCGCAGCCTTCCTTGGTGCCGGTCATGCCGCGTTCGCGGAGGAATGCCAGCAGGGTCGTGTTCGGGTCGACGCCCTCGGCGGAGATGCGCTCGCCGTTCAGCGTGAACGAGATCGGTGCCATGAGCCCGACGAGCCTACCGCGCATCGCGCCGCCCGACGACCCGCCGGACCCCGGCGGAGCCGGAAACGCCCGGCAATCATCGCGGAACGCTGATGGACGCTGGAACGCGCCTGTTCCGCAAGTTCGGCTCCGTCGCGAAGACTTCGCCGCTCCGCTCGGGGCGTCGTGTTTGAACCTGGCCTACCGTGCTGGCGGACGACCGGGCCTGGCGCCCGCCGGCGACCGCGGCGCTCGCCGCTCTGCGGTCGTGTGATTCCATGCACTTGGAGCGGGCGTGCAGCTTGCGGCGGGGATGCGGTGGGGATGCGGCGGCGCGAGCTTCGCGTCGGCCCGTACGCGAGCGGATGCGCGTCGCCCTATTCGGCTGCCCGGCGCGCTGCCTGGCGCACGGCCGCGCCCACCGCGCCTTCGAACGCCGTATAGTCCGAGTACGTCTTCAGCAGACCGCCGGTCATCATGTTGACGATGGCGATCGCCATGGCGACGAACTTCGAGCCGATGTACACGTTGGCGGACCGCGTGTTCGGTTTCAGCGCTTCGTGCCACGCCGTCATGCGTTCACGGAAAGCGGGGTGGTACCCGTTCATTTCCCGTGTGTCGAAGAACAGGTCGAGTTGCATGCGGCGTTCGACACTCGGCGCGACGGCGCGTTCGAATTGCGGCACCAGGTCAGCGTGCATCCTTCCTTTCAGTCGGAAGACGAAGACTCCGGGCGCCGGCACGTCGAACTCGACACGGCCATTTCCTGCCTCGGGGTTCTGAGCCCCACTCCCGTGCCCCTCCATGGCTCGTTAGTATCACCGGGAAGTGCGCCGCGTGACAATAGTTACTTGGCGCATCATCCATCACCCCTAGGGATGATGGACAACTGCAAAATTCCTGGTTTCCCTGTTGGGAAGACGCGGTGCGCCATGTGAGGTCTGCAGAAACCCGTACGGCTCGTGGCGTCGCCGCCGACACCCCAGAAGACACCTGACAGCGGACTGCTCCGGCTCGTTCTGGCTCTGCCACACGCTCGAGCTCCCCGGCGGCTGACGCCGTCCGGTCGTCCTGCTCGATATCCAACATGCCTGATGGATATCAGACAGCTCGCGCCCGCCGATGGCTGCGGATCCCGCGCGATCTGGCGGCTGTCCGCTGGCACGCATCTCGCTAGGTGGATCCGCCGCGACGTTGCTTCCAGGAGTGGCCTGGAGGCGCGGCTCGGAGGACCACGCTCATGAGCACCCGACTTCGTTTCATGTTGACCCGCCTGCGCCACGCGGCCGCCGGTGCGGCGTCCTTGCTTCTCGTTGCGGCAGTGAGTTCCGCCGACACGGCACCGCCGCCCAGAGCCCTCTCCACAGGAAGCTACCAGAAAGGTACTCTGGAAATTCAGCTGAACCGCGGGGCGGCGCAACCGCTCGAGCTGACGGTGACGCCAACGCCCGACAACTGCAAAGGTCACATCGACCTGAAATTGAACTGGGACGAGCAAAAGAACAGCGTGACCGTCGAGATGCACGGCAAGGACGTTCTGGAACCCTATCCCACGGTACACAGGACGGAGGGGGTCGACTACTTCCCGAACAAGTTCTTCAAGCAGACCAAGGACGTGGTGGGCGGTCGCTATCAGCTGTGGCTTGTTACCAACGGGCGTCTGCTCAACTTCTACTACGACCCCACCACGCTCGATCTGCTTGGCAGCGAGCTCGATTTCCCGACGCCTCCACCGAATGCGATACCGATTTCGTTCCCCACGCTGCGGCTGTTCCCGACGCCGTTCTTCGAGCCGAAGGCAAACGGCGATCTCGACTTCAAATGGACGTTCGCCTACGACCATGCGGTCCGCGGCGATCGTCCCGACCTGACGGAGATGTACGTGACATTTCCGCCGCCGAATCTCTGCGGCGTGAACCCGTACCGCATCGATCTCTCGACGCTCAGACCCTATGTCTCGAAGCCGCTTCCGGCCAAGGACGCACCGAGCTTCAGCGAGTACCTGCGCGGCGGGATGCTGTTCGACATCACCACCGAGCCGCCGCAGTACTTCATGGAACCCCCGACGGCGACGCTGATCGCCACCTACAGCCAGGCGACCGCAGTGGGCGGCGGCGTCCCGCGCGGCTGGACGTTCGACATCGATGCCTCGTTCGGGAACGTCAATCCGCCCATCCGACCGTGGCCGGGAGCGGGTAGCTGCACCCAATACACCGATCCCGTCCACACCAAGGGCCTGAACTTCTGCCAGTGAGGAGACAGTCATGAACACGAACGACACCTTGATCGTTTCGGCACTCCTCGCCTGCATGACGTTGGGCGCCGCGGCGGGTTGCGCGAGGGGCGCGAATGACAGCGAGGACATCGGCGCGGCCGCACAGCCCCAGAGAGGCCTCCGCCACCACAACGTCGACACCGGAAGCTACAATCTCCATCTCGAGCCCAGGCTGCGCTTCAAGCCACTGTCGCCCGGTGCCAACGCCGACAACGGGCGCGCGCTGTTTGGACTCTCGGCGACCGACGACAACACCGAGGACAAGACGCACGCGCTGTTTTTCGGCTTCTCGGCGGTCGCGCAGAAGACGATCACTCCGAATTCGAGAACCTGCTTCAGCTGCCACCGCGGCGCAGCGAACAACTTCGGTATGGGGTCGACGTTCCCGCTCTCGTCACGGATAGCCGGCAACGACGCGCTCTTCACCGGGCTCGAGGCCGACACGGCAGGCGACCCGGACGGCATGCACAACCTGGACCAATTCGGCTTGGTCCGCATCCGCCCGAACCGCTTCAACCCCCAGCGGCCGGAGAGCGATCCTTTCAGAAAGGTCCTCACGTGGCGGAAGACGCCCCAGCTCATCAACATCGCGTTCGCCCAGTCGTTCCTGGTAGACGGGCGCGGACGCGTGCTGTTCGAGGCAGACCGTGGCGCCATCTTCGCCCACACGCAGGGCGGCGACGATCGCTTCGACGACCTGTTTTCGCTGTCCCAGGAAGCCGACATGGAAGCGTTCCAATTTGGCCTGGTGAGCGACCCGCGCCTGCTTGCCCTGCGGGACCCCAACGACCCGCTCCACGACACGCTGGCTCATGACCCCTTCTACACCGTGCCCGTCCACACGCTGGCCCAGAAGCGCGGACAAGAGGTCTTCAAGACCAGCTGCATGACCTGCCACAGCACGCCGAACGTCTTCAACAACCTGGACAACGTTGAAGCGCTCGGTCCGGACCAGGCGCTACGGCCGGTCAACTACCCCGCGTTCGCTCCGAGCACGGGGCGCTCCTTCGACATCGGCGTCGCGGAGCAAAACGCCCACCACCTGCGTTTCACCTCCCCCGACGGGAACGGCGGATTCGAGACCGTAGTCCTCCCCCTGGCCAGGGACGACGGCTCGACCGCGATGCTGCCGGTAACGTTCGACGTCGGACTGGCTGCGACGACGGCGCGCTACGACGACGTCGGTCGGTTCAAGGTTCCGCAGCTGAGGGATGTGAAGGACAACGCGCCCTATTTCCACGACAACTCGGCGGCGACGCTCGACGCCGTCATCAACTACTTCAATAGCGACCAGTACAACCAGTCGAAGGACGGCCGTCGCTACCCCATCCACCTGAGCGCGCAGCAGCGCTCCGACCTACGCGCTTTCCTCGAAGTCCTTTGACCCGGGACGGCACGCGGCGCTCCGTCCCTGACGGAAGCGCCGCGTGCGTTTCGCGCTTGCGTTTCACAGCACGGTGCGCGACAAGGTACTCCGGACGAAGGGGAACCCATGCGATTGGAGAAAGGCAGCCGGGCACCTGATTGTGGCGCAACCAGCTTGCGCGGCGAGAGTATCCGGCTGTCGGCGGAGTGGTCGCAGGGGCCGCTCTGGCTCGCGTTCTTCCGGTTCGCGGCGTGCCCACTGTGCAACCTGCGCGTGCACGAAATGATCGAGCAATGGAGCCGCTTCGACGGCAAGCTCAGGCTGATTGCCGTGTTCCAGTCGCCGGCTTCGCGGCTGGAAGAGTTCGTCGCCACGCAGGACCCGCCGTTCACCTTGATCGCGGATCCGGAGATGGCGCTCTACGCCGAGTACGCGGTCGAGGTGTCGTTCATGAAGGCCCTGTCCGCGCAGGTAGCGCGGAGGACAGTTCAGGCGAAACGCAAGGGGTTCCGGGTAATCCCTCCGATGGATGGCCCGACCTTCCGCGTGCCGGCCGACTTCCTGATCGAGCGCGGCTTTGTCAAGGTCGCGCACTATGGCAAGAACCTCTCGGACCACATCCCGTTCGAGACCGTCGAGCGTTTTCTGGGCTCCCCAGCAAGTTAGGTTCGAGCTTTCCTGGTTTCGAAGGAAATCCGGCCGCTCGCGGCTGCCGCCCGTATTCCGCAGAGCGTGTTCCATCGGGATGTAGGCCGAGGTGGCATGGTGCCCAGGGTCTTCACTCCGGGCAGCAGCTGATGTAGTCATCGTAGCGCAAGGTGAATCGGGTACTCGTCGCCGGAGGGCATTCCGTCAGGGAACAGGTCGTCGACCAGCTCCGGCGTCGCGGGCACGAATCTGCGGCGGCGGACGGAGGCGCGGACTGCGTGCGTCGGTTCACGCGCGACGGGGCCGACCTCATCGTCGCCTGTCTGCCCGTGCCGGGGTCGAACGGCCTGGAGCTGCTTGAATCGCTGCGCTGCGCGGATCGCTCGGTGCCGATCGTCGTGTGCGGAAGCGACGCCGCGCTGGACGGCGCGGCACAGGCGTACGAGCACGGGGCGTTCGAGTACGTTCAGGATCCGGTAAAGGACATCCACGACCTGCTCTCCGCGGTGGGCGTAGCGCTCGGGTCGCGGCGCGGCGACGCCCAGTTCCGTTACCTCATGGAGAAGGATGCAGACCAGGCCCGGTGGGACGCGTTCATCGGCACATCGCCGTCGATGCAGGAGGTCTACCGCGTGGTGCGCCTGCTCTGCGACCGCAGTTCGCGTGGAGGCGCTCCTACCGTGCTCATCACGGGCGAAACCGGCACGGGCAAGGGCATGCTGGCGAAGTGCATCCACTACAACGGCGGGCGCCGCACCAAGGCGTTCGTCGAGGTGAACTGCGCCAGCATCCCCGGCAATCTGCTGGAGTCCGAACTCTTCGGCCACGAGCGGGGCGCCTTTACGGACGCCCACGCCTCGCGTGCGGGCCTGTTCGAGACGGCAGATCGCGGCACCCTGTTTCTCGATGAGATAGGCAGTGTGCCGATGCCGCTGCAAGCCAAGCTGCTCACGGCAATCGAGGAGAAACGTATCCGCCGTTTGGGCGCGCGGCAGTCGAAGGTTGTGGACGTCCAGATCGTCGCGGCGACGCACGTCGACCTCAAGAAGGCGGTGCGCGACCACGCCTTCCGCGCTGATCTGTACCATCGGCTCAATGTGGTCGTGGTGCGCATGCCTGCGCTCAGGGAGCGTGGCAACGACAGGCTGCTTCTCGCCGAGTCCTTCCTTGCCCGCACCTGCGCCGAGTACGGCCTTCACCCGCGCTCGTTCAGCAAGGCGGCGCGGCGCCACCTGCTCGAGTACCATTGGCCGGGCAATGTGCGCGAGCTGAAGAACCAGATCGAGCGCATCGTACTTTTGCACAACGACGAGGAGATCGACGTCGAGCACTTCGAGGCAGGGCGCTCGAGTCTGCCGCCCGAGCCGAATGACTTCCTTTTGTCGCTGCCGGAAGACGGGGTCGCGCTCGACGACATCGAGCGCGAGGCGATCCGCCGCGCCCTCCAGCGCACGAGCGGCAACGTCTCTCGCGCGGCCCGCTTTTTGCGGGTGACGCGGCAGACGTTGATCTACCGCATGAGAAAGCACGGGCTCGAAGCGACGAGCGCCTAGGACGTGTTGTGGACGGTCCTCTTCGAGCAGGATCTCCGGGCCACTCGCTCCCGGCGAATAGGCTTGCCCTCGCGGAGCAGGCCCTGCCAGCGATCACGCGCCGCTGTCCGGTCCCGGCAGCTTCGCCGCCGCTTCCGGCGTGAGCTCGCCGCCGAGCACGCGGGCGAGACGCGGGTCGTCCAGTGCACGCATGTGTGCCGCCTTGTGGCCGTGGCGGATGGCAACAAGCTCGGCGACGATGCTGACGGCAATCTCCTCCGGGCTGACGGCGCCGATGTCGAGGCCGACCGGGGAGTAGACGCGCTCGAGCGCGGGCAGCCCGCGGCGCGCGTGGATGCGTTGCAGCACGCGGTACACCTTGCGGCGGCTGCCTATCATTCCGATGTAGCGGTGCGGCAGCCGCGCGAACGTATCCAGCGCCTCTTCGTCGAGGCGGTGGTCGTGCGTCACGATGAGCAGCCAGTCGGTGCCCTGCGGGTCGACCTGCTTGGCCGCTTCGCCCGGTTCGGCCTGGACCAGCTTGCAACCGGGAAAACGCTCGGCGGTGTTCAGCTCCTCGCGGTCATCCACGATGGTGACCTCGAAGCCGACGCTCCGGGCCAGGGCGGCCGTGGGCCGGGCCACGTGTCCGGCTCCGAACACCACCAGCCTCTGCACCGCCTCGATCGGTTCCACGAAAACCTCCATGCGTCCGCCGCAGCACATTCCGAGATCGCGGCCCAGGTCGTGGACGACCAGCTCGCGGCGGCCGTCGACGCGGCAGGTCCGCAGATCCTCGATCACCGCCTGTTCGATGGCGCCCCCGCCCACCGTACCGACGATGCTGTCGTCCGGCATCAAGAGCAGCCGCGCGCCCGCGATCTGCGGCGTGGAGCCGCCGGTGCGTACGACCGTTGCCAACGCACCGCGGCGTCCGCTCTCCAGAACCCGCAGGATGGCTTCGCTGATGTCCCGCATCGGGCGATCATACTGCGGATTTAGGCAGAGCGCCTGCCCGCGCTGGGGATTCCGGTCGAGACGGCGGAGCTTCCCCTTCGTCTCGCGCGCTACTCCTTGATCTGCGATAGCGCGACGTGGACGGGGCGGTCCTTGGACGCAGGCCAATTGATGAACAGGCTGGCGCGGTTGCCGTCGCGGTGGATGCGCATCTTCATGGTGCGGCCCTTCTTCAGCCGGAACACGAAGTCCGCGTCTTTGCCGGGCTTGATCGAGTCGAAGTAGTCGGCGTTCGATTTCGGAAGGCCGTCCTTGTCCGAGATGCTCTTGATGTCGCCGTCGCAGTGCACCTTGATCCACTCGCGGACGATCTTCATGTAGCAGTCGTGCGCCTGCGAGTTCGCGCCCTGCGTGTTCACCTCTGCGGCGGCGCCCCACTCGGCGACGGTCGGCGGCTTGGAGCGCCCCTCCGGGATCGGGGGAACGCCGCGCTCGTCCACGGCGGGAGCAGCGGCGCGTGTTCCGGTTGGCGCCGCGCTGGACGCCGCAGCGGGCACCGCCGCGCTCGCCTGCGGGGTCGCTGCCGGTGCGGTCGCGGGCGGTGCCGGCACGGGGTCCGGCGCTTTCTTCTTCTTGCAGGCGATGAGGGCGAATAGCACCAGCCCCAGCCCCAGTGACGAGGTCTTCAGGTTCATTGGGGTTTCCTCCTCGCGGATCGTTACAGGGCAACCCCATCGGGCACAAGCCAGCCTGCCGGACAACGGCGCGACAGCCTTGCGCAGCAATTTCGAGGTGCACTCCAGCGCGAGCCGGGCGACGCTCGCAGCATGGGCGAGACGCGGGAGCTCCGGATGCCGGACGGCACGCGCATCGCGTGGGACGAGCTCGGCGACGGCCCGGCCGTGGTGCTCGTCCACGGGCTCGGGTCGTCGAGGCGGCGCTGGCAGCTGGCGCAGCAGGAGATCGCCGATGCGGGCTTCCACGCGCTCCGCTACGACCTCCGCGGCTTCGGCGAGTCGAGCTCGGCAGACAAGCCGCACGGCATGGAGGAGCAGCTCGCCGATCTCGAGTGCTTCGCCGACAGCTTCCCGCTCTCGCGCTTCCACCTGGTCGGCCACTCGCTCGGCGGCATGATCGCCGCGCGCTACGCGGTGACGCATCCCGGGCGCGTGCTGTCGCTGGTGCTGGCCTCGACGACCTCGCACAACGGACGCCGCGCCAGCGCGTTCGCCGAGGCCATGGTGATGCTGTCGGAGCGCGGCTTCGACGCCGCGTTCGCGGACGACCAGCGCCGCCCCGAGCTGGAACGCGCGCTCGCCGAGGCGTTTCCCGGCGGTCCGCCTCCGCTCGAGATGTTGCGCGTCGGGCTGGAGGAGCCGGACCGCGCGCGCGCGAACGCCTGGCGTGCCTGCGTTGGCTTCAGCGTGAAGGACGAGCTCGGACGCCTCGGATGCCCCGTGCTGGTGATGCACGGATCGGCCGATCCGCTGATCCCGTTCCGCGCGGGCCAGCTGATCCACGAGGCGATCCCGCACTCGGAATGGCGGGCCGAGCACGGCGCGGGGCACTCGTTGCCGACGTCGCGGGCCGGCTCGTTCAACAGCGCGCTCGTCGACTTCCTGACAAGATCCTGACATTTCGCGGGAAATGGCCCGCGCCCGGGGTTCTGACCCCTCGCAGGAGTCCTGTCATCCGAGTTGACGTAGTGTTCCAGACAGGCGTAATTTAAGCCGGTAGCCGTGAGCCAGGTGGCGCCAACCAGGTTGACCGAATGGCGCTTCCGCCCGATCGAGCCGCTCGGGGTGGGAGCGACGAGCCGGGTGTGGTTGGCAGAGGACCTGGAGCAGGGGGGGCGCGTCGCGCTCAAGGTCGCGAGCGATGCGGCGCACGCGGCGACACTGGCTGCCGAGGCGGAGCGACTGCTGTTCGTGGACTCGCCCGCGCTGGCGGCGCTGCGTGACGTGGGCCGCGTGCCGGCGGGAGTGGACCAGCTCGAGACGGGAGCGGCGTACTTCGCGCTCGACTGGGTCGCCGGGCGCGAGCTCGATGTGCGCGCGGCGCGACCGGCAGCGGAACGCGAGGGGCTCGCGCTCGTGGTCGCCCGGGACGTGGCGGCGGCGCTGGAAGAGCTCCACGGCGCCGGCTCGGCGCACGGCGACGTGAAGCCGGCCAACATCGTGCTCGGCGAGCACGGCGCGCACCTGATCGATCTGGGTCTGGGGGACGCCGCGGATCGAGCTACACCGCGCGGAGGGACGCCCCGCTACCTGGCGCCGGAAGTGTTCGACGCGGCGCGCGCCGGCGACGGCCGTGCGCGCGATCTATGGGCCCTCGGAATCGTGCTGGCCGAGATCGCGAGCAGCGCCGTGGCCGCGTCCGGGGACCCGTCGGGCGCGGCGCGCGACGCGGATCTGCCGGGGGCGTTGGAGCCCGTCGTGCGGGCGTTGCTCGCTCCTGCTCCGGGTGCGCGGCCTTCGGCAGCGTGGGTACGCCGACGCGCGCTGTCCGTTCTCGGCGGTGGCGAGAGCGAGGATGCGCGGAGACAACGGCGCCGGCGCGCGGTGCGCCGCGCCTATCTCGGAGTGCGGCGCCGCGAGCTGCTCTCGGCTGCGCGCTACGCGCGCGGCGCGGTGCGCGTCGAGGGCGAGCCCGGCTTGTGGCTCACGCGCGCGTCGGAGCTGGCGCGGCGGGTGGCGGCGCTGGGAGGACAGCTCATCGATCGCGAAGCCCCGCCGCTCCCGCCGCTGGACCCGCTCGGCCGCTCTCGCTGGCTGGTCGCGCTGGTGGGCCCGGCGGCTGCGGCCTGGCCCCCGCTGGAGGTCGCTTCCGACGCGGCGCTCGCCGAGCGCCTGCTGGCCGCCTGCGACCACGCGGAGCCTTTGAGCTTCACTCTTCCCGGGATCGAGCAGGGCAGCCCGCTGGCGCCCGCGCCGCTCGATGCGGAGCCCGTCGCTATCGCGCTCGCGCTCGGCGAGGCCGGCGTAGATCCGGCCGTGCTCGACGTGGCCGAGCAGCTCGTGCTTTCCGGCGAGGCGCCCCCTCTGCTCGGTCTGGCCCTCGGCCGCGTGCTCAGGCTCCGCGGTCAGCTGGGCCGGGCGCTGTCGGTGTTGTCGAGGGTGGATCGACCGGAGGCGGCGCTGGAGGCTGCAGAGGCGGCGCGTCGCGCGGGCGCGCTGGAGCGGGCGGAAGAGCTGCTGGACGCGGTCGACGAGTCGACGTGCGAAGCGCCGGCGCGCGCGCGGCTGGCAGCGACCCGTGCGCGCATGCGGCTCGATCGCGGGCAGCCCGGAGAGGCGATCGAGCTGCTGGACAACGCTCCGTCGTCGGCCGCGACGTTCGAGACCCGCGCGCTGTGCGAGCTTGCCATGGGAAAGCGCGACGAGGCGGAGCGCAGCCTGGCCCGGGCCCGCGCGCTTGCCGACAGCGAGGAGCAGCGCGCGCGGGTGGCGGGCGTCGAGGGAACGCTCGCGCACCATGGCTGGGGCGACGCCGAGCGCGAGCTCCGGGCGTTCCAGCGCGCGGCCGAGCACGCGGCGCACGCCGGCGCGGTGCTGGAAGAGGCGACGTATCTGACCGGCGTCGCCGCGGCGGCGACGAACCTCGGCGAGCTGGGCGCCGCGCTCTCGGCGGCCGGGCGCGCGACGCTGCTGTTCGAGTGTCTGGGGCGGAGCGCGGAGGCAGCGCGCGCGGCGCTGGCGCGCGCGTCCGTGTTCACGGTGGCGGGCGCGGTCGCCGAGGCGCGCGAGGCGGCGGCCGACGCGATCGCGCGGGCGCGCGGCGCAGCCGATGCGCGCTGCCGTGCCTACGCGCATCTCGACCTCGCCGACGTGCTGCCCGACGACGACCCGGAAGGCATCGAACACGCGCGGCGCGCCGAGGCGTTGCTCGCCGACCCATCGAAAGACGACGCGCTGCGCGTGGGTGCGCGTCTGCTCCGCCGCGGACAGCGGCTGGACGTCGCAGCGCTGGACCGCTCGGGGCGCGACGGCGGGGTGGGCGTCGACGCGCGGCTCGAGTGGTGGGGAGCGCGTGCGCACGCTGAATCGCGGCGCGACCAGCCGGTGCGTGCGGACGCGATCCTGGCCGGGCTGGAATCGCTGGCGACCGAGCGTTCGCCGATCGCCGTGCGCGGGCCGGCGCTGGCGGCGGGGGCAGGGCTCGCAGCCCGCGTCGGCGACGGCGATGCGGCGCGCCGGCTGGCCCAGGCGAGCGGCGAGGCGGCGCGCGAGCTCACGCGCCGCGCTCCGCCGGAGCTGCGCGCGTCGATCGCCGGGCTTGGATGGGCTCTGTCGGTGCAGTCGCCGCGGGAGAGCAGCATCGCGCCCGAACAGCTTGCGGACATCGAGACGCTCGTGCGCGCGCTCGGCCGCCGCGACCGCCTGCGCCCGCTGCTCGACCAGGTGTTGGACGCGCTGGTGCTGTGGACGGGGGTGGAGCGCGGGCTCCTCTTGCTCCGGGCGCCTGGCGGCAAGCTGGTGCCGCGTGCGGCGCGCAATCTGGCCAGGAGCGACCTCGAGGGCGCACAGCTCGAGCTGAGCCACAGCCTGGCGGAGCGAGCGCTGGCCGAGCGCGAGACCGTGGTGGCGGTCGACGCCGCGGGCGAGATGCCCGAGGTACACGCCAGCGTACACGCGCTCAAGCTGCGCAGCGTGCTGGCTGTGCCGCTGGTGGCGCGGGGCGAGGCCCTCGGCGTGGTGTACCTCGACGACCGCGTGCGACGCGGGGCGTTCGGGCCGCGCGAGCTTGGTTGGGTCAGGCTGGTGGCGGCGCTGGCGGCGGTGGCCATCGCCGATGCGCGCGACCAGCTCGAGCTCAGGCGCGCCGCGCGTCGCGCGCGCCGCGCGGAAAAGCGGCTGGCCGAGACGCTGGCGCGGCGCGAGGCCGAGCTGGACGTGGCGGAACGCGAGCTCGGCCGCGCGCGCGACGCGCGCGCGACGCGCTTCAGCTACGACGCTATCGTCGGCCAGAGCGCGCCGCTCGAGAGCATGCTCGGGCTGGTGGATCGCGTCGCGCTCTCGGAAGTGCCGGTGCTGGTCGTCGGTGAATCGGGCAGCGGCAAGGAGCTGGTGGCGCGCGCTCTCCACGACAATGGGCCGCGCGCCGGAAAGGCCTTCGTGACCGAGAACTGTGGCGCGATTCCCGAGAGCCTGCTCGAGTCGGCGCTGTTCGGGCACGTGCGCGGCGCGTTCACGGGCGCGTCGCGGCCGCGCGCAGGACTGTTCGAGGTGGCGGACAAGGGGACGCTGCTGCTCGACGAGATCGGCGAGATGAGCCTGCCCATGCAGGCCAAGCTGCTGCGCGTGCTGCAGGACGGCGAGATCCATCCCGTGGGCTCGGAGCGGTCGCGGCGCGTGGACGTCCGCGTCATCGGTGCGACGCATCGCGACCTGGGCGCGATGGTGGAAGAAGGACGCTTCCGGCAGGACCTCCTGTACCGGCTGGACGTGATCAGTATCCGCGTGCCGCCGCTGCGCGAGCGCCAGGGGGACATTGCGCTGCTGGCGCGTCACTTCGTGAAGAAGCACGCGGGCAAGCGGCGCGTGCGCCTCTCGAAGGCGGCGATGTCGGCGCTGTCGGCGTTTGCCTGGCCCGGCAACGTGCGCCAGCTCGAGAACGAGATGCGGCGCGCGTTGGTGCTGGCCGACGAGCTGATCGACCTGGAGCACCTGTCGCCGGAGGTGCTCGATCGCGGCGGTGCCGAGGCGCGCCCCGATGGGCTGAACGTGCGGCAGCGCGTGGATGCGCTCGAAGCGGAGTTGGTGCGGACGGCGCTCGAGCGCACCGGCGGCAACCAGACGCGCGCCGCCGAGCTGCTCGGCTTGTCGCGCTTCGGCCTGCAGAAGATGATGCGACGGCTCGGGATCCAGCCGCGCGCTTTACGCCGCCGCGCTGCAGCGCTAGGCGACAGCGGATGAGGAATGCGCCGCTGCCCGGGCCGGTCCTGAAGTGGGCCGGAGGCAAGACGCAGCTGCTCGACCGCATCCTCGCGCGCCTGCCCGAGCGCATCGAGACGTACTACGAACCGTTCGTGGGCGGCGCGGCGGTGTTCTTCGCGCTGGCGCGCGAGGGGCGCTTCCGGCGCGCCGCGCTCAGCGACCGGAATCCGGATCTGGTGGCCGTCTACCACGCCCTGCAGAAGGACGTGGAGGGCCTGATCGAGGTGCTCCAGGGCTACCGCTACTCCGAAGAGGAGTACTATCGCATCCGCGGAGAGAAGCCCCGCGCTCTCGTCAAGCGCGCCGCGCGCATCATCTATCTGAACAAGACCGGGTACAACGGCCTGTACCGCGTGAACAGCTCGGGGAAATTCAACGTGCCGTTTGGCCGCTACAAGAATCCGAACATCTGCGACGAGTCGCGCCTCAGGGCGGCGGCCGAGGCGCTGCGCGGAGTCAAGATCGTCGAGCGCGACTTCGAGAAAACGGTGCAGAAGGCGAAGCCGGGTGACGCGGTGTACTTCGACCCGCCGTACGTGCCCGTGTCGCGCACGTCCAACTTCACGGCCTACGCCCGCGACGGCTTCGGGATGGACGAGCACGAGCGGCTGGCCCGCGTGTTCGCCGAGGTGGCCGGGCGCGGCGTGCGCGTCGTGCTCTCCAACTCCGACACTCCCGAGACGCGCGATCTGTTCGACGAATTCGAACCCGAGCAGGTGCTGGTGAGCCGCATGATCAACTCGCGTATCACCGGCCGCGGACCCATCGGCGAGATCCTCGTCAGCGCGGGGCCCGAAACGGCGAAGCCGGCGAAGCGACGAGCTGGGCGGGCGCGCTGAGCAACGAAGCGCCCGCGTTGGCTGTACGCGCACAAAAGCGGCCGCAGACGACGATCCCAGTTTCGATATGGAATCTGGATTCTGACTGTGCGCACGGTTGCCGCGGAGCACCGCTGGTTGTCGCACATCATGCGCGTGGGGCGCACATCAGGAGGGTTCCCGCAGTTTGCAGCGGGGCGTTGGCGGGCGGATGATTTCTTCGTGCGGGCGAGCTTCTCGAGGCGGGGCAGGATCGTCGCGTTGGCGAATGTCGCGTTCGCGGTCGCGTTGGCCGTAGCGACGAATGGCTGCTCGCTCTGCTTTTCGCAACCCCCGGAGAATCCCCGGGACACCAGTTGCCACGCGTCTGCTGCGCTCTCGGCTGTTGATCTGGGGAGCAGCATGGCCGCTTCGATGCTGTTCATCAGCCCGCCCGGGGCTCGCGATAGCCAGGTCCGGCACGCGGCAAGGGTGCTTGCAGTAGGTACTGCGCTTGTCTTCGGAGTGTCCGCCGTCGGGGGCTTCGTGGCGCACTCGAAGTGCCAGGACGCAAGACGAGCTGCGAGAGGCGAGGCGCACTCGGCGCGCAACGACGAGGCTTCCATGGACCGCGACCTCGCCGCGCTGCGACTTGCCAAGGCCGGCCCCGTTGGAGGCTGGGGCTTCGCGTTCGGGATGCCCCAAGGGCAGGCGCGTGCGGTGTGCGTGACGTCGGGCTACTGGGTGACGCCCGGGGCGGACGGATTCTGGTGTAGTGGCGTGCCGGGGCGCGCGCCTGTACCGGGCGTTTTTGTGCGAGTGCGGGCTTCCGGCGGGCGCGTTGGAAGTGTGGAGCTGGTGTCGCGCGCGGAGAACAGCCCCGCGTGGGCGTGGGTGAAGGCATTTGAAACGTATCACCGCGAGCTCCACGGCATGTGGCTGGATCCGGACGACGTGGACGTCGTGCAGCCGGACGAGTGCCGCAAGCGCGAAGCGTTCCTCGATTGTCTGCGTTCGGGCAGGGCGTACAAGCGCGAGACGTGGCGCTGGGCGGGGGGGCGTCGCGTGGTGCTCGAGCTCGGTGCGCGCCCGGGCGAGGGGGTTGCGATCCGCGTGCTGTACGACAGCGGGGTCTTCGCTCGGCCGCGCTGAGGCGCTACCAGACAACCGGCGCCGGCACGAGGTGCGCGGAGGTGGTGCCGTCGCCGAGCTGGCCGTGTTCGTTGCGGCCCCAGCAGGTGAGGGCGCCGTCGTCGAGGGCCGCGCACGCCTGTCCGCCACCGAGCGCTATGGCGTGCGCGCCGGACAGCCGCGGCCCGGCCTCGGGGGCGGCGCGTGAAGCGGTGCTGCCATCGCCGAACTGGCCGTAGTCGCCGGAGCCCCAGCATCGGAGCGAGCCGTCGGCGATCAGTGCACAGCTGGCGAAGCCGGCGGAGAGCGCGACGACGCGCGAGAGCGGGAGCCGCACCGGCGCGTTGTGCTGCCGGCGGGTGCCGTCGCCGACGCCGTCGAAGTCGTAGCCCCAGGCGAGCACGCCGCCGTCGGCGAGCAGCGCGTAGCTGCGGAAGCGGCCGGCCGCGACGCCTATCGCTCCGGAGACGCCGGGCACCTGCGCGGGCAGCGCGTGGCTCTCTGCGGTGCCGTTCCCCAGCTGGCCCCAGAGACCGGAGCCCCAGCACTCGACCGTGCCGTCCTCGAGAGCCGCGCAGGTGTGGTCTTGTCCAGCCGCGATCGAGATGACCCCGGACAGTCCGACGACCGGAGCCGGGCGGCTCCGGCTCCGGGTGGTGCCGTCACCGAGCTCGCCGCTCTTGTTGTAGCCCCAGCAGCTGGCGCTGCCGTCGTCGAGAACCGCGCAGGTGTGATCGAGCCCGACCGAGATCGCGGTGGCGCCGGCGAGGCCCAGGACGCGGCTGGGCGGCGCGCTGTCCGAAGGCGTGCCGTTGCCGAGCTGACCGCCGAGGTTGTCACCCCAGCAGCTCGCACCGCCGTCGGCCAGCAGCGCGCAGGTGCTGAACGGTCCGCCGGCGAGGGCCGTTACGCCGTCCAGGTCTGGTACGAGCGTTGGAACGACGCTGAGCAGGCTGCCGTCGCCGCCGAGCTGGCCATAGCGGTTGTCGCCCCAGCACGCCACCCGGCCGCTGGACAGGAGCGCGCAGGTGCTGGTCTCGCCCGCCGTGACAGAAACGACACAGTGTGCGCTCGCGCACGATGAGCTTCCGGGCAGCGAGCCCGGGTTCCGCCCTGGTTCCGGTTCCGGCGGCTCCGTTCCCCGTGTGTCGGCTCCGGCTCCGCCGGTCAGCTCTGGCGGTCCACTCGTACCGGGTACGACTGAAGAAACGCGCTCGCTGCATGCGATGAGCACGAGGGCGAACGCGACGGGAAGGAGCCCCCCGATGCGCATGTCGGACAATGTCGTGACGCTCCATACATTCCGCAATGGCAACGCACATTTAGCGCGAATAGGCTGCCAGGACCCACCGCGCGAACGTCGTCAGGCGGCGTCGGCTTCGAGCTCGCGGAAGAGCGGACCGAGCTCGGGGCGCTCGCGCAGCGGGGCGCAGAAGCGGCTCGCAAGCTCGAGCAGCTCGGACTCCAGGGCGTCGGCGCGATTGCCCATCTCCGCGACGCGTTCTTGACATCGAGTGCGCTCCGTTTCGAGCGCTTCGGTCTGGCTGGCGAGCGCGGTGCGGAGCTCCTGGATCTGGAATTCCAGGTCGGCGACTTCGCTCTGCTTCTCGCGCAGGCGCTGTTCGGCGCGCTTCTCGTGCTCGCGCACGCCGGCCCACTTGTCGATGAGCTCGGCGGTGCGGCGATAGGCGGCGGACAGCTCGGCGTAGGGTTCGGCGAAGGCGGAGCGGCCCTCCCAGAACAGGATGTTCGCGTGCGATTTCTTCACTTCGCCGAGCCTCGCGTCGACTTCGACGCCGAGCGCGGCGGCCGCGGCCACGGCGGCCTTGAGCTCGTCGCGCGCGCGGCTGGCGTCGATGCCGAGCGCATCGACGGCGTGTCCAAAGCGCTGGCGGCAGTCGCGTTCGCGCTGCTCGACGCTCTCCAGCTTGCGCTGCTCGTTCACGCTCGTGTTCCTGAGCGTGGAGACCTCCTGGACCAGCGCTTTGACCTGTTCAAGCAGCTTGCCGAGCTCGTCGGGGCGGCTGCCGGCGTAGGCGGTCTGCAGCATCAGGTCGAACACGGCCGTGCGCCGGACCCAGCGGTCGATCGCCACCGGCGGGAGGGTCTTCGCCGGCTGTCGGGAGCTCTCGACGGCGACGGTGGGATCCCCGGGCACGCGGGCGCCGATGGCTCCGGCGATGGAGCAGAGGTCGTTGTGCAGGCGGTGCGCGTCCACGGGGCGATCCGCCGGATCCTTCTCCATGAGCTCGAGCGCGAGCTTGTCGACGGGCTCGGGTATCGAGGGATCGATGGACCGGAGCGAGGGCGGGTCCTCCTTCATGTGCTTGAGGAAGAAGCTCGCCACATCCTGCGCCTCGAAGGGCAGTCGCCCCGCGAGCATCTCGAACATGATCACGCCGACGGAGTACAGATCCGCCGCCGGTCCGGCGTCGATCGAGGTGATCCGTTCGGGCGCCATGTACTGCGGCGTGCCGAACACCTCGCCGCTGCCCGTCAGCCGGCTGTCCTGGGTGGAGCGGGCGATGCCGAAGTCGAGCAACACGACCCTCGTGCTGCCGTCCGGCTGCCCCACGAGGAAGATGTTCTCCGGCTTCAGGTCGCGGTGGATGACTTCCAGGTCGTGGGCGCGCGCGAGCGCGCGGGAGATCTGGATCAGGATCGGCAGTGCCTGGTCCAGCGGCACGCGACCGCGGTCGAGCACGTCGGCGAGGGTCTCGCCTTCGAGCAGCTCCATGACCAGGTACATGCTGCCGTCGTCGGTGTCGCCCTGGTCGAAGATCTCGATGATGTTCGGGTGGGCGAGCTTCTGGGCGGACTTGGCTTCGCGGCGGAAGCGCTCGCGGATCACGTCGTTGCCCGTGAAGCTGTGGTTCATGATCTTCACGGCGCAGGGGCGGTCCACCAGCCGATGGCGGGCGCGGTAGACGGTGGCCATGCCCCCTTCGCCGATCACCTCTTCGATGAGATAGCGGCCCGCGATAGTGGTGCCGATGCGCGGGTCCTGGATGTCGACCAGCGTCGCGCCGTCCAGAAAGCACGTGACGCTTTCGGTCGGGTACTTGAGGTTGCACTGCGGGCAGGCCTTCATCGTTCTGCCGGTCGGGCAGCGCCGCTCGGGGGCGGGGCGGGGCGGCAAGAATAGACGTTGTCCCGGCTGGACGCGACCGTCTCGGGTCCGTGGGGACACGTCAGCCATTTTTCCATCCCGGGGCGGTCGTGCTAAAGCCGGCCTGGACAGCGGCATCCAGGCCGCGGTCAGGTCTCGATTCGTGGCAGAAAAGGGCGTCAGGGTAGAGGTTCCGTCCCCGGGCCAGGACAGGCTCCGGCTCGGACGCGTGGGCATCATCGCTGCGGTCGGCTTCGTGATCGGCATGGTCTGGCCGCGCCTGGCCGGCGTGCACCTGGTGCCGAGCGCACCGGTGGAGGACGAGAGTCCCGCCGTCGCATCCGCCGCGCCCTCGGCTTCGGCGGCCATGAAGCCTTCCGCGCCGCCGGCGGCGAAGGTGACCCAAGCCGAGGTCAAGAAGAAGAAGCAGGAGCTCGACCAGCGCATCCACGTCCACGACGAGCAGGTGGTCACCAGCTGCGTGGATTCCGACGGCCGGCGCCACGATCGACTGCGACGCGATCAAGTTCGGCGAAGTGGCGCGCCCCCGCATCCGCGCGCTGGCCGAGTGCGAGGCGGCCCAGGACGAGAAGGGCACGCTCTCGATCGGCTTCGACGTGGATTTCGACAAGAAGCAGATCACCGACATCACCAGCGGCAGGAGCACGACGCTTTCCGGGCGTGCGGTGCGCGAGCTCCTGAAATGCGCGAAGAAGGAGTTCGAGGACGCGCCGCTCGACGGGATCGAGCACCGGTACTCGAGCTACTCTGTCTATTTTCTGGCCGACCTCCTCGTACCGGGCCACAAGGAAAAGAAGGGCGAAGCCGAGACCGCTGCGCTCGGCGACGTGACCCAGGCGAACGGCAGCGCGACGGTGAGCTGGAGCGTGGCGCTGATCCGGGACGCGCCGAAGGACGGCAACAAGGTCGCGCGACTGCTGCGCGGGACGCGCGTCGTCGTGACTGGTCGCAAGGGCGACTGGTATCGCGTGAAGTACGATGCCAAGGGCAACGAAGGCTGGGTCTACAAGTCCGCGATCGGGATGTAGCGAGCGCTGCCCGGCGCCGCGTGGTAGAAGGAAATCGTGGCCCGCAAGGTGACCTGGCCGGCACGACGCACCCGCCGCGAGGAGCAGCCCGCGAAGGCGGAGCCCCGGGAACCGTCTGCGACCGAAGGCAAGGGCGCAGCCGACAAGCAGGACGTCGTGCTGGTGCACGGCGTCACGCCGGACGGCCGCGGTCTGCAGGTGCTCCGGCAGCGCGACGATCAGGTGGAGACGGGCGCGCTCCGGCCGCTGGAGCAGGGCAAGCCGATCCAGGGCGAGGTCGTCAGCCTCGCGCCGCGCAAGGAGTTCCCGCTTCTGTGCGACGTGAAGGTCGAGGTGCCCGCGCCGGTAACCGAGCAGCCCGAGTCACGGCACTCGGGGCCCGCTCAGGTGGCGAGCGAGCGCTATCGAAAGAACTGGGACGCGATCTGGAAGAATCGCGACAAACGGCCGAACTGACAGCGGCTACAGCGCGTCGAGCAGGCGCTTGACCTTGCTGCGGGCGATGGCGAACGTGGCGTTCACGCCGTCGACACGCGCGTAGTAGATGCTCACGTCGCGCCAGGAGTCGCCCTTGCCGACGTGCCACGTCGTCGTGATGGGCCGGCCGCCGTCGCTGGCCTCGAGCTCGACGCGGACGCCGAGTGTGGGCTTTTCGAGGCCCTCGGCGGGGCGCGCGGGGCCCACGTGCAGAGCCGCTTCGGCGCGCATCGACGACAGCGCGTCGGTGATCTGCTGGATGGCCGCCGGCGAGAGCTGTGCGCTGCCGCCGCTCTGGACGTAGGCCGTGCCGCGCTTTTCGAGCACGACCTTGCCGTCGGGACCCTGGAGTGTGATGCGCGAGGCCGTGCCGGGCCGGACCACGAACTTCGAGCGGTCGAAGAGCAGGGTCTGGAGCGTCTCGACGGTGGAGCGCGGCAGCACGAACACGCCCTGGTCGCCCTTCATGCTCGCGAAGTTGCCGCCACTGGTAGGCGAGCCCACGACCAGCGTGTGCTGCTCGGTGCCGGCTTCCGCCTTCTCCAGGGTCAGCGCGACGCGGATCACGGGCTTGTCGAGCCCGAAGCTGCCGTCGTCGCGGTCGGCGACCCAGCGGTCGGCGGCGAGCGAGCCGAGCGCCTCGGCCAGATCGCTGGCAAGCCCCGCGTCCACGTCGAACCCGGAGGGCGAGGTGAGGTCGTAGCTGCCGGCGCCGGTGCGGACGAGCGCTTCATGCACGCTGCCCATGTGCAGATCGATGCGCCGAGAGCTCCGACGCGGAAAAATCGAGGAGCTGCCGCTTGCGCAGGAGCGAGGCGTCGGCGGTGAGCGCGCGCGCGGACTCCCGGTCGAGTTCGAGCACCGCGCCGTCGTTCCTGCGCTGGACCGCAACGCTGCCGTCGGACGCCGGTTTGCCGAGCAGCACGGTTTCGGTGATGACCTTGGACTCGTTCTCGGCGGCGGACTTGAGCGTGATGTGCCCGGTGGGCGGCGAGAGCCGGAGCTTTTCGAGGTCGGGGCTTCCCACCAGCTTGCCGCGCACGGCGAGTAGCCGCTGGATGCGCTTGTTGCCGGGCTCGAGATCCACGTCGGTCTGTTCGGGCGAGCGCATCAGAAAGCCCTTGTCCTTGCGCTCCAGCTCCAGCTTCTTCTTGCCCTGCACGACGGCCAGGCTCTCGACCTCGTCCTGGTGCAGCGAGAACAGGCCGCGATCGATGAGCTGGGGAGCGGGCGTGGACAGCCCCTGCATGACGTTTTCTGGCACGCACGCGAAGGCGGGGTCCGGCTTTTCGCGCACCGCGACGATGTCGTTCTTGCTGTCGGGGCAGGGGCCGCCCACAGTGACGACGCCCGGTGGGTCCTGCTTGTCGCTCGGCCGCATCGTGACGCGGATGGTCTTCGCCCCGGCCTGCGCCTTGTGCGCCGATTTCGCGCTGATGAAATGGTCGGCCTTGGTGCGCGCGAACTGCAGCAGCACGCGGTCGAGCGCGGCGCGGCCCACTGCGAAGTCGTGCTGCATGCCGTCGAAGCGCCAGCCGTCCCAGCCCTTTGCGCGGCGCAGCTTGCGCGTGCCGCCCTCGCCCTCGAGCGTGAGGTGGGAGAGCTCGGTGGACATGTACGGCATCATCTGCCGCCCGCGCAGCTCGTCGGCGTTGATGGAGAGCGCCTTGACCAGGCCCTGCGCGGCGATCACCACGCCCGGGCGCGGCGCGTTCTGTCCGTCGACGCGCAGGTAGGCTGCGCCCTTGGGCGAGACGGCCGGCTTGCCGAGCTCCAGCTTGTAGTGGATGCGACCCATGGACAGCCGCACCACCATCCGCGGCGAATCGAGCCCGAAGGCCTTGTCGTCCACCTCGCCGGGTTTGATGCGGCGCACGGCGGTGGCGAACTGCAGCGCGCCGAGCAGCTTGTCGACGGCAAAGTCCTCGGCCTCGCCGTGGATGGGCTCGAGCATACGCCAGCCGGTGAGCCCCGCGTCGTCGGGTGGCTCGCGCTCGAGTACCAGCTTCTCCTTGCCGCTGCGGTCGATCTCGATGCGGTCGAGATCGTCCTGGCGCCAGGCGCCGAGCACGTTGTCCTGCCGCGCTTCCTTCTCGCTGGTGGTCACGTGCCCGGTCGTCACAACGACCGCGACGACCAGCCCCACAGCCACCACGGCGAGGGCGATGTTGACGACCTGGCGTCGCACGGCAGAGGCCATCAGCTCTCGTCGTCCTCGTCGTCTTCGCGCCGGCGCGAGCGCTTCTCGGCGGCGCGCCGGCGCAGCAGGATGAACAAGCCGAGCAGCAGCCCGGCGCCGGGCATGTAGAGCAGCACGTAGTTGCGGACCTTGGCGATCGAGTCTTCGGTGAGGCTGAGGCCGATGTCGTGCGAGGGCTTCTCCGGTACGCTGACCAGGGTGGGGCGTGCCGCCAACCACGAGATGGCGTTTTCGACGAACAGTCGGTCGCCCAGCAGCGTGTTGTCGCGCCAGCTCTGCGACCAGGCGATGTTGACCGTGCCGACCACCACCAGGCGGGGGCCGTGGCTTTCCTTCGAGCCCTTGGGCTTCGGCAGCTCCGATGCCATCGCCACTGTGAAGGGGCCGCTCGGGTTGTCCGGGCCCTTCACCACGTCCTTGCCCTCGCTGACGAAGGGCCCGAGGTCGTCGATGCTGAAGGCGGACGGGCTGGAGGCTAGCAGCGCGTCGGGCGTGCCGGACGTGGTGGCCTTCAGGCTCTGCGCGTCCTCGACGAGCACGCGGAAGCGGGGCTTGCCGTCGTCGTCGAACAGCGCCTTGGTGATGGCGTGGCGCTTCGGAACGGCGAAGAAGTTCGCTCCGAGGCCGCTCGGCAGGCGGGCCGACGCGTCCTGTTCGATGATGAAGTCGTTGTTGAAATGGATGCCGCCGAGCTCCGCGACGGGCTCGAGCCCGCTGGGGCGGATCTTGTTGTCGTCGTCCAGCACCGGATTGACGAGCAGCATCACGTTGCCGCCGCCCCCGAGGTAGTCGGCGACTTCCCTGGCGGTGCGCGCGGGCACGCGCTTCTGCGGGCCAGCCACGACCACGACGCGGCAGCCGCGGAAGCGGGGGCCGCGCGACGGAGCCAGCGTGTCGACCTCCCGGACCTTGTAGTTGCCCTTCTGCAGGCGGTAGTGCAGCTCGGCGAGGCCAGTCGGGCCGGCGGCTTCGATGGAGATCTCCTCGGTCCCCTTGGTGAAGCAGATCTCCGCCTGGTCGCGGTCGAGCACGTTGGCGATGCCCTCGGTCAGCGCCTGCTCCAGCTTCGGCCGCACCTTCCCGCTCTTGTCGCTGTACGACATCATGTCGTCGGTGGTGACGAACCAGTGGCGGCTGCCGCGCGCGATCACGATGCTGGCGTCGGTGACGACGCGGCCGTCTTCGGTCTTGCCGGCCTGGATGCCGTATTTCTTCTGGATGGCGAGGAACTCGGCGGGGTTCCGGTCGGGATCGATGAAGCGCGTGTCCAGCTCGCCCGTCTCGGCGCGGTAGGCGTCGAGCATGTGGTGGACGCTCTGCGTGAGGTTGTTGCTGGCGCTGAGCAGCACGATGACCTGCACCGGATCGTGCAGCGAGTGCAGCGTCTGCACCGTGGCGCTCGACAGCGTGTACAGCCCCGCCTCGGTCCAGTCCCAGCGCTTGTAGAAGCGGGCGACCAGCACGTTGAGGCTGACCGCGATGAGGCCGGCGGCGATCACTCCGACGGCGGAGAGCGCCTTGAACGAGCGCGTGACGGAGCCGGCGGCGCGCTCACGGCGCTGCTTGTCGGCCCGCTTGGCCCGCTCGGCCCGCTCGGTCTTCCCGGGGCTGCGCTTCTTCCGCTTCGCGGCCACTAGCCCCACCTCCAGGAGTCCACGACGCGGGTCGTGACGAACAGCGGCAGGGCGACCAGCGAGGCGTCGAAGACGAGCCGCCGGAGATCCACGATGCCCTTGGACATCTCGTCGAGCTGCGAGAAGGCCGAGACGTGCACGCAGATGTCGCGCATCAGCCCCGGGTCGAAGATGTACTCGCCGATGCCGATGATGAACAGCCCCACCAGAGCCAGGATCGTGAACAGCAGCGCGAGCACCTGGCTCCGGGTCATGGCGCTCATCAGCGTGCCGACCGCGAGGTAGCCGGCGCCGATGCCGATCACCCCCACGTAGCTCGAGCCCACGACGTGCCAGTCGATGTGCCCGGTCTTGCGCAGGATGATCACGTAGAGCAGCGTCGGCGCCCAGATCACGAGATAGGTCGTGAACGTGGCCAGGTACTTGGCTAGCACCACCGCCGTCGGCGTCACCGGCGCCGTCAGCAGAGACTCGATGGTGCCGCTGCGGCGTTCCTCGGCGAACACGCGCATGGTGAGCGCGGGGCACAGCATCAGGAGCAGGAGCGGCAGGAAGATCGACTGGCCGAAGTAGGCCTGCACCGGGCCGGTATCGAGATTGACCTGCGAGACCTGCGAGAAATGCAGGACGATCGAGTAGAAGCTGTAGCCCTGCAAGAGCAGGAACACGACGAGCAGCACCCAGGCCAGCGGAGTGACCCACAGGCTCAGCATCTCGCGCTTGTAGATCGCGACAAATCCGCTCACGAGCCGGACTCCTCGTCGTCGTCGCCGCTCTCGTCTTCCTCGGCGCGGGTCAGCGAAGCGAAGACCTCTTCCAGCGTGGCGCGCGCCGGGGCCGCCTCGCGCACGCCGATGCCCGCGGCCACCAGCTCGGCGACGAGCTGCTCGAGCAGTGCGCCTGGATCGTCGACGCTCTTTTCGTAGCGGACGCGCACCCGCACTAGATCATCGTCGGCTGCTCCGGAGGATGCCTTCTTCACGCCCTCGGACTTCGCGAGCAGCGAGCGGGCGCGCTTTTCCGGGTCGCGCAGCACGAACACCGCCCCGGACGCAGCTCGGCGCGCGCGCAGCTCCTCCAGCGTGCCCTCGGCGACCAGTCGCCCGCGGTCGATCACGATGGCGCGGTCGCAGGTCGACTCGACCTCCGACAGGATGTGCGTCGAGACGAGCAGCGTGTGCGACTCGCCGAGCGAGCGCACCAGGTGCCTCACCTCGCGGATCTGGTTCGGGTCGAGCCCCGCCGTGGGCTCGTCCAGGATGAGCAGCGGCGGGTTGGACACCAGCGCGTCGGCCAGCCCCACGCGCTGTCGGTAGCCCTTGGAGAGGTGTCCGATGAGCGTTCCGCCCATGTCGCTCACGGCCGCCTGCTCCATCGCCCGGTCGACCGCCGAGCTCCGCTCGCCGCGCGGCACCTTCTTTGCCGCCGCGCGGAAGCGTAGATACTCGCGCACGCGCATCTCCGGATACAGCGGCGAGGCCTCCGGCATGTAGCCGATACAGCGCCGCGCCTCGAGCGATTCGTCCACGATGTCGTGCCCGTCGATGCGCACACGACCCGCGGTGGCGCCCAGGAACCCGGCCAGGATGCGCAGCGTCGTGCTCTTGCCGGCCCCGTTCGGCCCGAGGAAGCCGACCACCTCGCCGCGCCCCACCTGGAAGGAGACGTCGCGCACCGCCACAACGGTGCCGTAGTCCTTCGTCAGGTGCTCGACCTCGATCACGGTGCGCGCAATACCACGGCTCAGGGAAGGCGCGCCACGTCCCAGCGGATGCGCCGCATGGGGCTGTTTTCCACTACCAGGTGAACGTTCGCGAGAGTGATGTCCGAGCCGGTGGAAAGGGCCGTGGTGACCTCGAGCCGGTCGACGCCGCCTGTCTTCTCGTGGTGGTAGCAGGCTGCGCAATCGGCGATCGTGTCGGCGGCGACGCTCTGGAGCTTTCCGGGGTTCTTGTGGTCGCCGTCGAGGCGATCGGCGATCAGCCGGGTGCCGTCGGTGAGCGTGAGCTCCGCGTGACCGCCTGGCGCCAGCGCCACCTTCACATCCAGGCGGTCGGCGACGTCTGCCGGCGTGACCACGGACGGGTCCGTCGCGGGCGCCAGCGTGTCGATGGACGGATCGAGCATCGGCAGGATCTGGTTTTCGACCAGCAGGAGCGGGAGCTTGTCGAGCGGCGCCGGGATGGTCACTTCCTGCCCGCCCTTGTAGACGCTGAAGTCGTCCATGTCGACGTAGCGCCCGGGCGGCAGCCAGCCCTTCTTCTCGGTCTGGCCGCGGTGGACCACGGGCCAGGCATAGAGCGCCGGTCCGAGGAAGTAGGCGTCCTCCACGGCCCAGCTGTTCGGGTCATCGGGGTAGAGCAGGAATGGGTGCAGCGTGATCGGCGTGCCCGTCTCGTGGGCCCTCTTCGCCAGCACCGTGAAGTAGGGCATCAGCCGCGTGTGGAGCCGCGCGTACTTCGAGTAGACCTGGATCGTCTCGTCGTCGTTCCAGAGCTTCCATTTGGTCTTCTTCGAGCCGACAGGATTCGAGCAGGCGTTCTGCTCCATCATGACGGGGGACACCGAGCCGAATTCCACCCAGCGCAGCCAGACTTCCTTGTCGTTGGGCGCTTCGGTGATGCACTTGAATCCGGTCATGTCGCTGCCCCAGTAGGGCACGCCGGACATCGACAGGTTCACGCCGCCACGCACGGCCGACGGCAGCCCCAGCGTGTTGTCGAAGGTGGCTTCGGCGTCGCCGCCCCAAACGGCAGGGACGTACTTCTGCGTGCCGGTGTAGCCGGAGCGCACGAAGAACAGATAGTTGCCCGGCCGTTCGCTCTGCATCAGATCGTGGGCGGCCTTGGCCGAGAGCACGGGATACTGGTTGTGCACCTCCTTGCCGCGGCGGCCGTCGTAGAGCCAGGCGTCGCGCGCCGTGTACTCGCCGAAATCGTGCATCCAGCCGTCGTAGCCGAGACCTAGCGTGCGCTGGAGCAGGTTCTTGAACCACGCCACCGCCGCTGGATTCGTGAAGTCGATCTCGGCGACCTCCAGCAGCGTTCCGGAGATGAATTCCGTGAGCTCCGGCTTGCCGTCGGGGCCGCGTACGAACAGGTTGTGCGCCACGCCGTAGGCGTAGTCCGCGGCGGACCTGTCGTTGTTCGCGGCGACGTAGGGGTTATTGTACGCCATCACCTTGTAGCCGGCGTCGTGCAGCGTCTTGGTCCAGGTGGACAGCTCGCTCTCGCGCCCGGTCTGCGACAGCGCGGGCAGGAAGTGCACGGAGTCGTCGATGCCGGTGCAGGGCACGTGCTTTTCCCGCATCAGCTGCCACTCGGGCACGCCGTTCACCGTGGCGTTCACTCCCACGCGGCGGCGTGGCCCGAACACCCACGAGGCCGGCACCATCGGCCGGCCCGTGTCCGCCGTGTAGTCCGAGAGCGAAGCCAGCGGGTCCTTGTGGACGTACACCGTGGCGTCGAAGTGATCGGTGTTCACGTCGAAGCGCCAGGCGTCGTCCTGGTCGCTGTCGAAGTACACCTCGGTGCGGAACGTCGTATCCAGGTGCACGGCGTAGCCGTGGTTCGAGAGGAAGAACGGAACCGGAAAATACGTCATCGACGGCCCGTTCGGGTACGGGTTCTTGTCGGAGACCGGCGCGTTCTCGCCCTTGCCGAGCGCGCCCTCTTCGGCCCAGCTGTAGATGGGCCAGCCGCGGTGATCGACCGTGGCGTAGCGCTCGCCCATGCCGAAGAAGTGCTCGTCCTTGCCGGAGGCGAACGCCATCGTCATCTTGTTCAGCGGCTTTTCCGTGCCGGCGGCCTGGTCGGTCACGACGTGCAGCCGCACGCGCGCGCCATCGAGCGCAACGTCCAGGCGCATCTTCACGCCGTGGCCCTCGAGCACGAGCTTTGCCGAGTGATCGGTCGAGTCGAGCAGCGTGGCGCGCGTCGCGTGATGCCAGGCGCCTTCCTGGGCCAGATAGCCGTCCCAGCCGGGCAGCGACTTGGCGACAAAGATCGGGTCATCCACCGTCGCGGCGAGCGAGCCGTAGGGATCGTCCGACGCGCTTCGGCGGAGCGTGTCGAGCACGGTCTCGCCGTCGGCGTTGTCGATCCGGAGCGCGAAGGGCGCGAGCGTGATGCGCGCGGTGACAGCGCCGTCGGACAGCACGACCGGCGGGCCGCTCTTCTCTGTCCCCGAGCTGCCGCAGCCGGCGACGAGCAGGGCGAGCGCGAGGGTGGGAACGCGCGCGGCGCGGAGCGGGGCGGGGAACATGGGGCGCTATCCTGCCATGCGGCCCAGGTCGCGGGCAGTCCCGCCGCTTCGGGACAAGGCGACCGGCCGCTGGGTCGACCCGGGCGCACGGGTTTGCCCACGCGGCGCGCGATGGCGTAAGCCTGGGGGCGATGTTCCGCCGAAGTCTGTTCCTTCTGTGTGGAGCGCTGGTCGTGGCCTGCAACGGGATCTCGGAGCCGAAGTCCCGGCCGGCGCCGCGCGCCGCCGCTCCCGCCAGCGTGAGCGCTGCCCCCGTACCATCCGCTGCTCCCGCGGAGTCGACCGCGCCGCCCTCCACCGACGCCGGATCCGGCGACGCGGCCGTCGCCGACGCCGCGCCGGAAGCCGCCACCCACGCCGACATCCCGCCGGACATGCTGCCCGTCCCGGGCGGCACGTTCATCATGGGCGCGGACGAAGGCGGCGAGAAGGACGAGCATCCCGCGCACAAGGTCACCATCAAGGGCTTTCTGCTCGACAAGACCGAGGTCACCAACGAGGCGTATATGGAGTGCGTTCACGCCAAGGTGTGCCGCATGTACCGCACCGACGCGGCGGTGCGCTTCCACGCCGGGCCGGACTCGGCGTTCCGTCACCCGAAGCAGCCGGTGTCGGCCGTGAGCTGGCAGGACGCCGAGACGTACTGCAAGTGGCGCGGCAAGCGACTGCCGACCGAAGCGGAGTGGGAGCACGCCGCGCGCGGCACGGACGGCCGCAAGTATCCATGGGGAAATCACCCGCCGGACCACACCGACGGCTGCTTCTCCGGCGGCCCGCCGCCCTGCGCCGGAACGACGGCGCCCGTTGGATCCTATCCCGCCGGCGCCGGGCCGTACGGCCACCTGGATCTGGCTGGCAACGTCTGGGAGTGGACCGCGACGTACTACGACCCGTACGCCTACAGGCGCCCCAGCGCCGACAAGGGGATCCCCGGTACCTGTCCGGAGATCAAGCAGACGCAGGACTGGCTGCGCAAACACAACAAGCAGGGCTTCACCGGGTCCAATCCCATCCCCACCATCTGCGATCGCGTGCTGCGCGGCGGCGCGTACAACTACTTCCCGAAGGGCCTGCGCTCGAGCAACCGCGTGCACCACCCGGGGCGCTTCCGCATCCTCGTGGCGGGCTTCCGCTGCGCGAAGGATAGATGAGTCAGTCCGCGCCGCTCTCGTCGAGCTTTTCGTCGATGAGAGCCATCAGCTTGCCGATGCGCGCCGGCCAGGAGTGGGTTTCGGCGAGTGCAAGCCGCCGCTCGCGGCCCGTGTCCGGTTCCGAAAGCGCTTCGCTGCAGCGCTCCACGAACTCTTCCGCCGTGCCGGCGACGCGCACGGCGTCGTAGAACTCCTCGAGCGCCGGCAGCTTCGAGATGACGACGGGCTTGCCCGTGGCCATGAACTCGAAGAACTTGATGGGGAAAACGGCCCGCGTGTAGTCGTTGATGCGGTAGGGGATCACCGCCAGATCGAAGCCGCGTAGATAGCCCGGAAGCTCCGCGTAGTCGCGCCGCCCGAGCAGGTGGACGTTCGGCAGCTCCTCCAGCCGTCGGGTGTCCGTGCCGGGATCCGCGACGCCGGTCGGCCCGATCAGCACGATGCTCCACCCTGGTCGGGCGCGGGCGAGCGCCAGCACCCACTCCGTGTCGAGCTTGTAGTCGCTGACCGCGCCGACGAAGCCCACGATCGGTCGCTCGAGCCGCGTGAGCTCCGCCGGCACCTCCGTGGCCGGGTCCATTGCTTTTTTGAAGTGCTCCGCGTCGCCGACGTTGTGCACCAGATGCGTGTTGCCCGGCTTCAGTGCGCGCTTGGCGTCGTAGAGCGCGCGGCTTGTCGTGAACACGAGATCCGCCTCGCCGCACAGCTCGCGCTCCCGTCGACTGATCCAGCTCTCGTGTCCCCGGAATTCCGGAAACGCGCTGTACTCGTCCACGCAGTCGTAGACGATGAGCTTGTGCGGCAGCTCCCGCACCCGACCCCCGAACCCCGGGTGATACACCCAGATGATGGGATCCAGGATGCGCTCGCGCTCCAGGAAGCGCTTGAGGAGGTGGACGCGCAGGTCGAAGCTGCCGAACACGCGCAGCGGATTGCCGTGCTGGAAGGGATCGGTGAGCAGCGCCGAGGAGTGGAAGTCGAGCACGGTGACGCCGTCTTCGGTTCGCTCGTAGGGAGCGAGCAGCATGTCCACGGGGTGCAGCGCGGACCACTTGTCCTGCCGGACCTTGCGCCGGGCCAGCTCCGCCAGCGGCATCGGGCTGAAGTCGACGTGCAGCACGTGGTGCTGCCGGCCCAGCCGGCTCATGATGTGCTGCTTGTTCGTCCACATGCCGTCGCTCCAGTCCTGGGACGACAGACAGACGATGGTGTGGCGACGCGACTCGGCCATCCGCGGGGCATCGTAGCCGCGATGGCGCGCCCATCAAACGCCATCCGCTCTTGCACCGGCCCGTCGCCCGGGTAGACTGCGCCGGTTGTCCGCCGGCAGAGCTTGCGATCACATCCCGCACGCACCCGGCTTCTCACCCGACGAGGCACAGAGATGGGCGAAAAGGAAGCTCTTCCGGTCTACATGGATCCCATCGAGTTCTCGCAGCTCCTGGCGATCGTCAACACGCTCGGGCCCAGGCGCTGCCTCGAGTGGGGGAGCGGTGGCAGCACCCGCGCGCTGCTCGAGCACTGTCCGTTTATCGAACAGTACGTGTCGGTCGAGCACGACGGCGAGTGGCACGAGCAGGTCAAGCAGCGCGTGGAGGACCCGCGACTCGAGCTCAATCACGTGCCCCCGGACAAGCCGATGTCACCCGGCAAGCACAAGCACGAGGAAGTCGTCGCCTGGGACGCCAGCGGCGAAGTCGACCCCGGGGTGATGGCGCACTACGTCGCTTTCCCCGCTACCCTGAACCAACAGTTCGACTTCGTGCTGGTCGACGGCCGGGCGCGATGCTTCTGCCTGAAGGCAGGCTGGGAGCTGCTCCGGCCAGGCGGAGTGATCGTCCTGCACGACGCGCAGCGCACCCAGTACCACGACGCGGTCCGCGCGCTGGGTCGCGCGGTGTTCCTCGAGCCGTGGAAGCAAGGGCAGCTCTGCCTCGTGCGCAAGGATTGAGCTCCGGGTCCGATCCAGGTCCGGCGCCGTCGACCAGCACAACAGCCCCTTGAACACCGACCCCACACCCGAGGCCGCGCCGCCAGACGAGGAGGCGGAAGCCGACGCAGGCGGCGCCTCGTCCTCTGCCGGCTCAGGCGGCTCCCCGCCTTCCGGCGACGGCGCGAAACACGCCCGCCAGGCGGGCATCCTGGTGCTGGGCACGACCCTCGCGACGCTGTCCGGGGTCATCGTTCCGCTGCTGGTCGTGCGCCTCATCGGCAAGGCCGATGTCGCCGCGCTGATGGCACTGCTGCTCGTCTACGAGACGGTCACGCTGATCGTCACGGCGGGCTTCCCCCAGACCTTGATGTATCACCTGCCGGCGCGCAGCCTGGCCGAGCGTCGCGCGGTCGCGCGCAAGATCGCCAGCACGCTGATGCTACTCGGCATCGGCGCCGGCGTGCTGCTCACAGGGGTCGCCGAGTTCGGAAACGCTTTCACGGGCATCTTCGCGCACTCGACCAAGCAGTCGGTGGACCTGCGTCCCGTGCTGGCGCTCGCCGTCATGCCGATCGGGGATCTCCCGGCGCGCATGCTGCCGAATCTGCTCGTGGTGGAAAACCGCGCGCGGGCGGCCTCCGTCGTCGGCGTCCTGAGATCCATCGCAAGAACGCTCGCAACGCTCGTCCCGCTGGCGCTCGGCTACGGGGTGTGGACGGTCGCAGTCTGCATCACGGTAACCGGGCTGTTGCATGGCCTGGTGGTGGTCTACTTCCTCCGCGACCTGTATCGCGGAGCGGAGCCCGTCGAGTGCCCGATCAGCCGACGGGAACTGTTCCGCTTCGCCATCCCGCTCGGCACGACGGACGTCGTTTCCATGCTCAACAACGGGCTGGATCGCTACCTGATCCTGCTCGCTTTTCCTGCTGCAGCTTTCGCCGACTACCAGGCGGGCGCGTGGCAGGTCCCCGTCATCAGTTACGTGCCCTACGCCGTGGGGATCGCGTTCGCGCCGCGCTTCGTCGAGCTCTTCAAGGCGAAGAAGCCGCGGGAAGCACTCGCGATCTGGCAGCACTCGATCGAGAAAGTCAGCCTGATCGTGCTGCCGGCGACAGCGGTCTTCGTTGTCGGCGCGGAAGAGTTGATGCAGCTGCTCTTCACTCATGCCTACATCGGCGCTGCGCCGGTATTCCGTCTGTATTCCATCCTGACGCTCGGGCGTGTGGCGGCCTTCGGCAACGTCATCGTCGCGGCCGGCAGGCCCCGCTATGTGCTGCAGGCCGCCGTGCTCTCGCTGGGCTCGAACCTGCTGATCAGCGTGCCGCTGGTGTTCACGCTCGGCTTCACGGGACCAGCGCTCGGGACCGTGCTGGCGTTCATCCCGACGGTGCTCTTCTACTGCTGGTGCATCGGCCGCGCGTCGGACGTTCCGATGCGGGAAGTGTTCCCGCTCAAGCGCTACGGCCGCGTGCTGCTGTTGTGCGCGGTGGCGGCCGTCCCGGCCGCTCTGTTCAAGCTCGAGATCCACGCTTCCGTAGGGCTGAAGCTGCTCGGCGAAGCGGTGCTTCTGCTCGGAACCTTCTCGATGCTCGGTACGCTCGCGAAGATCATCGACCGGGACGACTGGGCCTTCGCGTATAACTGGCTCAGGCTGAAGGTGTTGCGCTGAGCGCTCATCCGTGGATGAACGAGAATTCGTGTCCGCTGTCGGATGCGTCGAAGATGTGGTAGCCGGCGCGGTTGAGCTCTGCGATGGCGCGCTCCGTCCGCAGCAGCGGAACTCCCGGCAGGTGGTGGTGGAACTCCATCAGGAGCTGTCGGATTGGGATGCCGGACGCGAGCAGGTCGTCGATGACGCCGTACTCGGCGCCCTCGATATCCATCTTCAGCACGTCGATGTGTTCGTGGCCGAGCTCGCGCGCAATCGTCGATAGCCGTCGCACCTCGACCTTCACCGTCTCCCGCGTAGCCCCCTCGCGGGGCAGGAGCGTGTGCGAGATGTGCTCGGGGTTTTCCGGGGGTGTGAAGCTCGCCGTTCCGTCGTAGTCGGCCAGCCCGTACTCGTGGAGCACCAGACCCGTCACGTCCTGCGCGCGCACCCACTCGATCGAGCGCGGCGTTGGGTCGAAGGCGTGGATGGTGACGCCGAAGCGCTCGATCATCGCCAGGTCGAAAGACACGTCCTCGCCGATGCCGAAGGAGTAGACGACGCTCCCGGCGTCGAGGCCCTCGGGGCAGACGAAGTAGCCGCCGTAGTCGTTGCCCATGCGGAGCATGGACTTCTCCGCCTGGACGCCCTGCCAGGGCTTGCCGGCCAGGCGGCGACGGACCGAGCCCGCCGTCCTTCTCAGCGCGCGGGTGACCATGGTGCTGTCCTCCTCGGCCCAACCGATCGCCGGGGCTCCGCTGGCGATGGCCTGCATCGTATCATCCTCTGGACTTTGGCTTGCGCGCGCATGGATGCAAGGCTCTGCTCCCGACGGGTGCCGGCCCGGGCCGCCCGCCCTCGATGGATAACCCGAAAAGCGACGCCCCTGCCAGCTCTCCACCAGCCCCGATGTCCAGCTCCAGCGATCGCATCCCGCTGACGATCGTCCACTACGGCAGGACGGATCCGCGCGTCCAGACCGGCGGCGTCGAGACGTTCGCCCGCAATCTCGGCCTGGCCTTCCGCGAGGTGCTCTTCATGACACCGGGCTCGCAGGACGTTCAGCTCGTCCGCCGCCGCCGGTTGGTCGTCATCTGCGACAACCACACGGTACTGGATTGGCCGGCGGACATCCCGGTGATCGGCTTCCAGCACGGCGTCGCCGCCCGCAAGGTGCTGGTGACGCGCTCGCTCGGCGATCTCGAGCTGGCGTGGCTGCAACGCCGCGCGGCGCGCCGCCCGCGCACGCTGTGGGTCGCCTGCGCCGAGTGGATCAGCGACACCTTCGCGCGCCTGCACGGAAACCGCGCCTCGCATGTCGTCTACCATCCCGTCGATCTCGGGCGCTTCGATGGGCAGCTCGACAACGAGGGCTCGCGGCTGGTGCTGCACGACGCGCGCTCGCTGCACAAGGGCAGCCGCCAGCTCCCCGTTCTGGAGCGGGCCCTGCCCGACTGGCGATTCGAACCGCTTGCCTGCCGTCCCGAAGAGGTCCCCGACCGTATGCGCAAGGCGCGCGCGTTCGTCCATCTCAGTCGCTACGAGGGCAACAGCATCGTCTGCAACGAAGCCATGGCCATGGACCTGCCCTGTCTCTTCACGCGCGTGGGGCTCATGCTCGACCGGCGCTGGAACTTCGATGTGCAGGTGCTGCCGCCGCGCGCGGCGTTCGGTGCTCCGCGCCGGCTGGTGCACGAGGTGGACGCATTTCTCGACACGCTCGATCGGCGCGAGTACCACCCCCGCCGCTGGGCTCTGGAACACGCGAGCCACGAGGCCAACCTGCAGAGCTGGTCGGCAGTCGTGGAGGATTTCTCGCAGATGAGCGGCTGGAAGCCGGGGGAGAGCGCCGCGTGAGCCAGGCTGTGTTGGTGACGGGGGGAGCCGGCTACGTTGGCAGCCAGGCAGCGGACGCGCTGCTCCGCGCAGGCCATCGCGTCGTCGTGCTCGACAGCCTGCTGACGGGCCATCGCGCTGCCGTGCCCGAAGGCGCGCGCTTCGTCGAGCTGGATCTGGCGGATGACGGCGGCGTCGAGTCGCTGTTCGCCGGGGAGCACTTCGATGCCGTGATGCACTTCGCCGCGCGCTCGCTGGTGCCCGAGTCCATGCGCGATCCCTTCCTGTACCTCGGCGACAACGTTTCGAACGCGGTGGTTCTACTGCGCGCCGCCGTGCGGCATCGGGTCGGGCGTTTCGTTCTTTCCTCGACCGCGAATCTTTTTGGCGAGCCCACCCGCATCCCGATCGACGAGAGCGAGCCGCTTGTTCCCGGCAGCCCCTACGGCGAGTCCAAGTTCGTGATCGAGCGCATGCTCCATTGGTGCGAACGCATCCACGGGCTTCGCTTCGCGACCCTGCGCTACTTCAACGCCGCCGGGGCGGACCCGGGCGGCGCCCGCGGCGAGGATCACTCGCCCGAGACGCACCTCATTCCGATCGTGCTGGAAGTGGCTCTGGGCAAGCGCCCGAGCGTGACCGTGTTCGGCGATGACTACGACACGCCGGACGGAACCTGCGTGCGCGACTACGTCCACGTGGAGGACCTGGCTTCGGCGCATGTGCGTGCGCTCGACGCTCTGGAGGGGCAGAGCCTCGCGCTGAATCTCGGCAGCGGTCGGGGCTACTCGGTGCTCGAGGTGATCGAGACGGCGCGCCGCATCACGGGACACCCTATCCCGCTCGTGCGGGGCGAGCGTCGCGCGGGTGATCCCGCGACGCTGGTGGCGGATCCCGGGCGCGCCCAGCGCGAGCTCGGCTGGAAGACCCGCCACAGCGACCTCGAGACCATCATCGAGAGCGCCTGGCGCTGGCACCAGGCGCATCCGCGCGGCTACGACGGCTGAGCTTCTTCGAGGAACGGCCCGAGCCTGCGTCGCTCGAGCTCGGCGGTCATCAGCTTCTGGAAGCGGCGGTTCTGCAACACGGCCATCACGACCATGCCGAAGTAGCCGCGGGGCAGCTTCGGGCTCTCGTCGAAGTGGCGGAGCTGCTGGTAGGGGCGCGAGGCGTGGGCGTGGTGGTCGGCGTGGCGCGACAGGCCGACCAGCGTGTAGAGCGAAAACCACGACTCGGTGTCCCACGAGTCGAGCGGCTGCACCTTGCGGCCGCTGCGCACGAGGCCCCAGTGCTCGAAGTAGTTCACGGCTTCGAGCAGCCTGACGGCGCCCAGCGCCTGCAGCAGGAACACGACCAGTGCGGCCGGGCCGAATGCGATGCCCAGGGTGGCCGCGAGCGACACTTCCGCGACGACGCCGTGCAGGACGCGGCTTTTCAAGATGCGCCGGTCGTGCCACTTCATGTCCACGTCCCCGAGCCGCCTGGTCTCGAGCCGCCACGCACTGCGGAACTGGGCGGGCACGCTGCGCCGCCAGAACTGGCGATAGCTCTCGCCGAAACGCGCCGTGGCCGGATCCTCCGGCGTGCCGACCCGGACGTGGTGGCCGCGCACGTGCTCCGTGAAGAAGTGCTCGTACATCACCGTGCACAGGAGCAGCCGTCCCACGAGCTGTAGGCGCTTGTCGCGGCGGTGGACCAGCTCGTGGCCGACGACGATGGCCGAGTAGCCCGAGTTGACGCCCACCAGCAGCGCCGCGATCAGCGCATCGGCGGACCACAACCCGGACAGCGAGATCAGCCGCGCCGTGAGCACGATGTTCGCGACCTGCAGCCCGACCAGTGCGATCAGCACCCCGTCGAAGGGCCAGCTGGGCAGCGCGGGGTCCGGCTGCCGCCGCGCCGGACCGGAGCGGGTGTCGATCATGACGCTGGCAATGACCACGCCGAACCACGGCAGCGCCGTGTACCAACGGTGCGGGCCGGTCAGCGCAAAGCCCAGCGTGGTGAGCGGCAGCACGAAGCACGCGAGATGCCGGAGCCACAGCCTGGACGCCGACAGCGGTCGCGCAGAGTCCGCTGCCGGGCCCGGCAGGTTCCACCCGGAGCCGGCCCGGGCCGTCACTCGGTCACCTCGCCAGGACACTCACATACGAATCCGTATGTCATGCCCCCAGTTTCTACATACGATGACGTATGTCAAGAGCGAACCGCGGCCGGTGCACAGAAGGCGGCTCGACCCCGGACACAATCCGGCTGTTTCCGCCGACAGCCCGGCAGAATCGCTGCGACGGTGGTATTCGTCGAGAAGATGTCCGGCTCTTCATCGTCGCGTCGCGCCGCCTCCGATCCGGACGCCAAGGCGCCGGGATCGCGCCGCCGGGGCTCGCGCGAGCAGTCGAAGCAGGAGACGCGCGAGGCGCTGGTGGACGCGGCGATGGCGGCCTTCAGCGAGCAGGGGCTGGAGGCGCCGAGCCTGGACGCCATCTGCGCCCGCGCCGGCTACACCCGCGGCGCGTTCTACGTGCACTTCAAGGATCGCGACGACCTGATCGCGGCAGTGATGGAGCGGCTGCTGCGCGGCCTGCTGGATGCCATCATCGCCACCGGTGACGCGGCGCTCGATCTGGAGCGCACCATCCGCGTGTTCGCCCAGGCTGCCGAGCAGCACGTCCTGCCGATCCAGGGCTCCGTGTCGTCCTACCAGTTCATGCAGGCGTGTTCGCGCTCGCCGGCGCTGCGCGAGCGCTACCTCGCCGTTCTGGACGAAGCCGTGCGGCGCGTAGCGCACGCGGCGCGTGAAGGGCAGGAAGCCGGCACGGTGCGCGGCAACGTCGATCCCGACCAGATCGGCGCGGTGCTCGTCGCGGTCGTGCTTGGCGTCGACCAGATGGATCAGGTCGGCTACCCGTACCAGCCGCGCCTGGCCGCGGAAGCACTGCTCACGATGCTCCGTCCCTGAGACTCCACTTGCTTGCTGTCATCCCGGTCCGCTACCGCAACACGATCGAACGGCTCGAAATCGTGGAGGTCCGATTGAAGTGCCGGTCCGGTCACGCTAAATTCATGGTCGGGCGGCTTCGTCCGCCCATCCTTTTGTCAACTTGAGGAGACCCGCAATGCGCAGAGTTCATGGAATCCTGGGAGCCACGGTCGCATCGATGGCACTGGCAGGGCTGCTTGTCGGTGGCTGCAGCAGTGACAGCAACAACGGCGGCACCGGCGGCACAGCCGGCACAGCCGGCACGGCCGGCACCGGTGGGGCGGCCGGCACCGGCGGCACAGCCGGCACCGGCGGCACAGCCGGGATGGACGGCGGTGGTGGAACGGCCGGCATGGACGGCGGCGCGGGCACCGGCGGCACGGCCGGGGGCGGCGGAACCGGCGGGGCGCCCGTGGATGCGGGACCGACCCTGACCGTTTCCGGGATGGTCTCGAACTCGAGCACCCACAAGGCCGTGGCGAACGTCCAGGTCTGTGTCACGTACCCAAAGCTGGCGCCGAAGCCCTGTACCACCACGGATTCGAACGGCCTCTACTCGCTCGCCGGCGTCCCGCAGCAGTGGGACGTCACGATCTCGTTCGACGCAGCCACCTACGTCCCCGCCAACGTCTACGCGCACACCGGGGCGAACGACGTGACGTTCCCGCTGGACATGCTCACGGTCACTGCGGCTACGGGGTTCGCCACGTTGCTCGGCAAGACGTTCGACCCCACCAAGGGGCTCGTCTTCGCGGAGGCGAACACCCTCGTCGACGGCGGCCTCGCGGGCTTCCCGGGGGCGAGCTTCGCGCTGTCGCCCGCGAGCGGAGACGGGCCGTACTACGTGGACGGTAGCGGCGCTCCCAACAAGTCGCTCACCTCCACGAGTGTGGCGGGCATCGCCGCCTTCCTCAACACGGCGCCGGGCAGCTACGACATGACGGTTCCGTCCACCAACTGCGCAGGGCCGAACAGCGGCTGGTCTCCGGCGGCCAACAAGGTGTCGCTGAAGACGACCGCCGGACGGGCGTCGATCGTCGCCTTCTTCTGCCAGTAGGCGAGCGGGCGGCAGTCTAGAACGAGGGCCCGGCCTGGAACCGCGTTGCGAGCGGTTCCCGCGCCGGGCCCGCTGGCGCCAGAGCGCGCCGTTCTGGACCCGATGCGTCGTCCCCCCGTCGTGATGCTACGCGCGCGCCTGTTCCTCGTCTTCGTCTTCGAGGGCGGCGCCGTGGCACTTCTTGAACTTCTTGCCGGAGCCGCACGGGCAGGGGTCGTTGCGCCCGATCTTGGGACCGGTAGCGACGGGCGCGGGCGGCGGCATATTGGCCACTTCGCGGGCCATCGCCAACGGATCGTCCGATAGATCCGCGTTGACCGTGGGCGGTTCGCCGGGATGGCGCGCGATGGCCTGCTCCAGCTCCTCGTGGTGCCGCGCCTCGGCCTCGTGCTCGAGCGCCTCGATCTCTTCCTGGGCGTGGATCTGCACCTCGAACAGCTTGATGAGCACCAGACCCGAGACACGGGCCATCATGTTCAGGAAGAAGTTGTAGCCTTCCTTCTTGTACTCGTCCTTCGGGTCCTTCTGACCGTAGCCGCGCAGGCCGATGCCGTCGCGCAGGTGCTCCATGGCCGAAAGGTGATCGACCCACTCCTCGTCGATCGTCTCGAGATAGATGTGGCGGAAGATGCGCATCGCCAGATCGACCCCGAGCTCTTCTTCCTTCTTGAAGTAGACCTTCTCGGCGCGCTGGTAGAGCTCCTGGACGAGCAGAGCCCGGTCCCCGAACTCCTCGATGTCCTCGTCGAGCTTCTCCTTGTAGTGCTCGAGGAATCCTTCGCGGACGCCCTTCCAGTCCCAGTCCTCCGCCGGCTTGTTGGCCGGGCAGCTGTCCTCGACGATAGCCGCCACGACGCGGTCGATGAGGTCGAGCATGCGCTCGCGCTGCTCCGAAAGCCCGCGCGGCACGACATCGCAGAGCTCCTCGTAGACCTTCAGGGGAGTGAGCTTCTTCGAGCGGGTCTCGACGTCGAGCTTGATGCCCCACAGCTGGTAGATCTCGCGCTGCAGCGATTCGAGCTCGACCAGCTTGCCGGCCTTCTCCAGCTCCTCTTCGGTGGGAGCGCGCGGCTTGCCGCCTTCGTCGCGCGGCTGCACCGGCTCCTCGCAGAACATGCCGACCAGCTGCCCGATGAGCGGCGTCACCTGCTCGGCGATCGCCGGGTCGGTCTCGACCTTGCGCACCTTGCCGGTCGGCTTGCCGAGCTCGTCGATTTCTTCCGGCTCGTAGCGCCCGATCAGGAGCGCCTGGCGCAGCGAGTACACCGTCTTGCGCTGCGCATTCATCACGTCGTCGTACTCGAGCAGGTTCTTGCGGATGTCGAAGTTGCGCTCCTCGACCTTGCCCTGGGCGTTCTCGATGCTCTTCGACACCATCGGATGCTCGATGGGCTCGTCGTCGGGCATGCCCATGCGGTCCATGAGGTTCTTCACCTTGTCGCCGGCGAAGATGCGCATCAGGTCGTCTTCCAGCGACAGGTAGAAGCTGCTGGAGCCAGGGTCGCCCTGGCGCCCGGCGCGGCCGCGGAGCTGGTTGTCGATGCGGCGTGACTCGTGCCGCTCGGTGCCGAGGATGTGCAGGCCGCCCAGCTCGAGCACTTCCTCCTGCTCCTTCTTGCAGCTCTTCTCGAGCTGCTTCACGAGCTCGGCGAACTCCTCGGGTTCCGTCTCGGGGTCACGCTCCGCCTCGGTGAACTCCCAGCGCGCGAGCATTTCCGGGTTGCCGCCGAGCACGATGTCCGTGCCGCGGCCGGCCATGTTGGTGCTGACCGTGATGGCGTTCTTGCGCCCCGCCTGGGCAACGATGAACGCCTCGTTCGCGTGGTGTTTCGCGTTCAGGACGTGGTGCGGCACCTTCTTCTTCTTGAGGATGCGCGCGATAGCGCCGCTCTTCTCCACGCTGGTGGTGCCGACGAGCACGGGGCGGCCCTTCTCGTGCTCTTCCATGATCTCGCGGATGACGGCCGTGAACTTCTCTCGCTCCGTCTTGTAGACCATGTCGTGGCCGTCATTGCGGATCAGCGGCTTGTTGGTCGGGATGACCGTCACGTCGAGCTCGTATGTGCTCGAGAATTCCTGCGACTCGGTCTCGGCCGTCCCCGTCATGCCGGCGAGCTTGTCGTAGAGCCGGAACAGGTTCTGGAACGTGATGGTGGCCATCGTGCGACTCTCTTCCTGAATCGGCACGTTCTCCTTGGCCTCCACGGCCTGATGCAGGCCGTCGCTCCAGCGGCGCCCGGCTAGCACGCGGCCGGTGAACTCGTCGACGATGAGCACCTTGCCGTCCTGGCTGACCATGTAGTGCTGGTCGCGCTTGTAGAGCGCGTGTGCGCGCAGGAGCTGGTTGGCGATGTGCAGCGTCTGCACGTTGACCGGGTCGTACAGGTTGGTGACGCCCAGCATCTTCTCCACGGATTCCACGCCGTCATCCGTGAACGTGACGGTGAAAGCCTTCTCGTCGACGAGGTAGTGCTCGTCCTTGCGCAGACGGGCCATCACCTCGTTGATGGTGCGGTACTTCTCGCTGGCGGCCTCTGCGGGGCCGCTGATGATGAGCGGCGTGCGTGCCTCGTCGATCAGGATCGAGTCCACCTCGTCGACGATCGCGTAGTTCAGGCTGCGCTGGGCGTAGTCCAGCGCGGAGAACTTCATGTTGTCGCGCAGGTAGTCGAAGCCGAACTCGTTGTTCTGCCCGTAGCAGATGTCCGAGCGGTAGGCGGCGCGCTTCTCGTGGTCGGGCTGCTGGTTGACGATGGTGCCGATACTGAGGCCGAGGAAGTTGTAGAGCTTGCCCATCCACTCGGCATCGCGCGTGGCCAGGTAGTCGTTCACCGTGACCAGGTGCACGCCTTTGCCCTCGAGCGCGTTGAGGTAGACGGGCAGCGTGGCGACGAGGGTCTTGCCTTCGCCCGTCTTCATCTCGGCGATGGAGCCCTTGTGCAGCACCATGCCGCCGACGAGCTGCACGTCGTAGTGCCGCATCTTGAGCACACGGCGGCCGGCCTCGCGGCATACCGCAAAGGCCTCGTTCAGGATGTCGTCCAGGCTGGCGCCGTTATCGAGCTTTTCCTTGAACTCCGGCGTCTTGGCCTGCAGCTCGGCGTCGCTGAGCTTCTTGATCTTCGCTTCGAGGTCGTTGATGGCCGCGACCCGCGGTCGCATCTTGCGCAGAGTCCTCTCGTTCGAGGTGCCAAAGACCCGTTTCGCTACCCAGGTGAGCATCGCTTCCCGTTGTTCTCCGTTCAGCCGGCACCCGCGAACAGGACAAGAGGGGCGGCGGGGCCCGGCGAAGTCCAGGGAAGCTAATCCGCTCCGCCTTGTTGCGCCAGCGCCCTGAGCCCGACGATCGGGCTGCGGCGCAGGGAACGGGGTGCCGGATAGCTATTGAACATGATTCAATAGTGCTGCGCTCGCTCCCAGGCCCATTGGCCGGCCGCGTCGGCCCACCTAGAAGCGCTCTTCCCGGAACGGCATGCCGAGCTCCTCGCAGATCGGCCTGAGCCTGCGGCCCAGCCCGGGCGGACCACAGAAGAACACGTGGACGCGCTCCGGGTCGTGCTCGTCCTTGATGGCGCGGAGCTCCTGGCGCCAGTCGGGCTGACCCATGTGCGTCTTGGCGCGAAGGCCCGTGACGACATCCGGCAGCCCGGCGCCCTGCGACAGCTCCCGCGCGACTTCCAGTCCTGCCGCGCTCAAGCCGCCGCGGCCGCCGGTCATGTGGATGTGCAGGTCGAGCAGCTGTGCGGAGTCGCTCTGCTCGAGCTCGGCGAGCAGAGCCGCGAACCACTCGAACGAGTACTGATCGCGATTCAGCCAGAAGAAGTGCGCCTTCTCGATGGCTGCGGGCGCCTCACCCTGCCGCCCGCGGTGCAGGATGCTCTCCAGCACGCTCGCAAAGGGGGTCACGCCAATGCCCGCGCCGATCATCACGGCGTAGCGCGCCTCGAAGATGTGTCCGGTCGGCGCTCCGTAGGGCCCGTCGATGCGCACCGGCAGCGGCGCGGCGTCGCTGTTGGCCGTCCAGGTCTCGATCAGCCGGCGCAGCGCTCCCGTCCAGTTGCCGAGCGAGCGGACATGGAGCGTGAGCCGCTGGCTTTCCGGCGCGCTGCTGATCGTGAAGGGATGCCATTCGTGACGCGCCAGATCGGGGACGCGAAGGAATAGATAGTCGCCGGCCAGCTGCACGAACTCTGCGGGCCGGGCGAGCTCGAGCCGCGTGACGCCGGAGCGCAGCGCTTCGCCGCTGATGATGGCGCTGGGCTTGGCGCGCTGTCTGATCCGGAGCCACTGCTCGATCGCGAAGCCGGCCAGCGCTACGCCGCCCCACGCGAGGATCGACGGCGCATGTACGGCCGCCAGCACGATGAACGGCACGTACAGAAGGTGCGTGAAATAGAAAAGCTCGAAGCGATGGGAGCGGCGCACCGCTGTCCGCGCGAAAAACCACATCACCAGGAAGATGACCAGCAGCGTTGCGCCGGTGAGCCCTTCGAGCGAGAGCATGCGGGCTGCGAATTTCCCGCTCTCTTCGTAGCCGACCATGCGCGCCGTGGCGTGACCGATCGCGAAGACGAACATGCTCGTGCCCACGATGCGGTGGAAGTCGATGGCGTCGTCGACCGGGATGGATTGGCCGGCGCGGCTGCGGCGGACCCGGGTGAGCAGGCGGCGCAACACCGGGAACAGCAGCAGCGCCGCGTTCAGCTCGATGGCGGTCGTGCAGGCGCCGCCGAACTTCTGCAGCAGATCCGGCGGAGGGCGGCCGTGGTGCGCGTGCCCTGGCAGGAGCAGCGTGACGGCGAAGATCGCCACGTTCACCAGCGCCCATATCGAGATGTACGCCAGCGGGAGCCGGCGGTTTTCGAAGTAGCGACGCAGTCGCTCCCGGCGGCCCGGAAGCTCCCCGCCGAAGCGTTCGAGCAGGTCCTCGTTCGGTGCGATCCAGCGCGCCTCGCTGCGCGTCATCTGCTCGAACAGATGCGGATGCCGCTGCACGACTGCTTCGAACTCGTCGAAGGATAGGCGCTGATCGCGATTCTGGTCCGCCTCGGACATCAGGGTGTCGGTGAGATGTTCGACGTGCGCGTCGCTCACCGACACGTCGTCTTCCGCCAGACTGATGGCGATCATCCGCATCAGTTCGTCGCGCTCCAGCGCGCCGTCGCCGTTGTGGTCATGCAGGCGGAACGCGAACCAGAGCTTGTCATGCGTCGTGCCGAACACGATCGCGCGCACGCTCGCCAGGAACTCCTCGCGGCTGATCACGCCGTCGCCGTTCTCGTCGAAGATCGCCAGCATGCGCTGGGCGAGGTAGTCGCTCCGGAGCCCCAGGGCTGCCTTCAGCGCCCCGATGTTGATCGCGCCGGCCTCCCCGGCATGCTGCGCGAACGCGCGCTCCAGCGTTTCGACGAGCCGCGCGTCCATCAAGGATATTCGCTGTTTCATGAAGGCGTGCGCACGATAGCCGGAACACGGACCTTGTGGTCCAGCACACAGCGGTGGGCGTATATTCCCTGACGGCGTTGGCGGGGGGCTGGATGCCGCGGGTCGCTACTTGTCCCGTGCCCGGAGGCGGGACTGCTGGCGGGCTTCTGCTTCGGCGAAGGCCTGCCGCTCCTCGTCGGTCTCGAGGACGAGGCGCGGGACGGGGCAGGGATGGCCCGCGTCGTCGAGGGCGACGTAGACGAGGTTGGCGGAGTTGGTGTGCGTGGTCTCGCCGGTGATGGGGTTTTCGGCCTGCACCCGCACGCGGACCTCGACCGAGGTGCGCCCGACGTAGCTGACGTTGGATTCGCAGCTGAGCAGCTCGCCGACATGGACCGGCGAATGGAATGTCATGGAGTCCATGGCGACGGTCACGCAGGGACGCTGCGCGTGGCGCATGGCGCAGATGCCGCCGGACTCGTCGACCATCTTCATGATCAGGCCGCCGTGGACGTTGCCGAGCGCGTTGGCGTGCTCCGGCAGCATGAGCTGGTGCAAGGTTACCCGCGAGCTCCGGACGGGCTTGGCTTCGGGAAGGGGTGTCATCGGAGGACACGCTAGCGATGTCCGGCGCGGGATGCGTGGTTTCCGCGGAGGCCCGGCGCGCCGGGCCGGTGACCGGGTGGTGCTTTTCCTGGGTTTGTTCGGTGAGTTGCGCGCGAGGCCGGCCGTGCCGGCCTGGCGCGTGCTAAGCCCGGGAGGCTCGGCAGCATGGACCTCCTGTACTTCATTGTCCTCATCAGCTCGCTGATCTTCGTTCACGAGCTGGGGCACTTCCTGTTCGCCAAGGCCTTCGGCGTGAAGGTGCTCACGTTCAGCCTCGGCTTCGGGCCGAAGATCCTGCGTCTGCGTGGGCGCGAGACGGAGTACTGCATCGGCCTCCTTCCGCTGGGCGGCTACGTCAAGATGCTCGAGGAGTCGAAGAGCGACATCGTGCTGCCGGAGGACCGGAAGCGCACCTTCGAGTCGCTGCCGCTCTACAAGCGCATCATCATCGTGCTGGCCGGTCCGGTGATGAACCTCGTGTTCCCGGTGCTGCTCTACTTCTCGGTGTTCGTCGGTGACGGACCGTTTCTGCCGCCCACCGTCGGCGTCGTCCTGCCGGGTCACGCGGCGTCGGGCAAGCTCGAGCCGGGCGACCGCATCATGGCGGTCAACGGGCAGGAGGTCGGTACCTTCGACGAGGTCAAGCGCATCGTCGCCGACAGCCCGGGCAAGCCGCTGCACTTCAAGGTGTTCCGCGACGACAAGTACACGACCGTCGACGTGACCGCCGAGGAGACGGTCGAGCGGCGCGAGCTCGACATCGTGGAGCACGTGGGCACCGTCGGCATCCAGCCGAGCGCGCCGGCCGCCGGTGATCGGCATTCCAGACCCGGATTCGCCGGCCTACCGCGCAGGGCTCCGCACCTTCGACGTGGTGACGCACGTCGCGGGCAAGCGCGTCCGCCGCTACATGGATCTGGTCGAGGCGCTCAAGCACAACCACGGCGAGACGGTTCCGGTAACGTACCTGCGCCCCGTGGTGATGCCGGACGCGCTCGGCGGGCTCGCCGACATGGGCGTCTTCGAGGCGGGCGTGGTGGCGCTCACGCCGGATCCGTCGGGAAAGGACTTCGTGGGGCGTACCGGCATCGAGCTCGCCGATCTGTACGCGGCGATCGTTCCCGAGGATTCCTACCTGCACAAGGCGGGGCTTCGCGAGGGCGACAAGATCCTCAAGCTCGACGACGAGCCGGTACCGGCCTGGTCGACCTTCCGCGAGCGCGTGCTGGCGGCGCCGAACCAGCCGCATCGCATCGACTATCTGGCGGCGCGCGACGGGCGCGTGCGCTCGGGCACGTTCCAGATGCGGCGCGAGGACTTCACCGACGAGTACGGGCAGAAGTTCGCGCGCTACGTGCTGCGTGTGCAGCACTGGATCCCGCTTGCGCCGGAAAAGCGCGTCGAACATCCGGCGCCGATCCGTTACGCGGCCGAGAAGGCGGTCGACGAGACGATCAACGTCTCCCACTTCATCATGGTGGGCATCGTGCGGCTGGTGGAGGGCCGCATCAGCCTCAAGTCGCTGTCGGGGCCCATCACCATCTACGAGGTCGCGGGCGAGGAAGGCCGCAAAGGCACCGACTACTTCATCTGGGTGATGGCCGTTATCAGCATCAACCTGGGGCTCCTGAATCTGCTGCCGATCCCGGTGCTGGACGGCGGGCATCTCTTGTTCTTCGCCATCGAGGGCGCGCTGCGCCGTCCCCTGCCGCTGCGCGTCCGGGAGGTGGCGCACCTGGTGGGCATGGTGTTGCTCGTGAGCCTGATGGCGCTCGCGTTCAAGAACGATATCCAGAAGCGCTGGGACGTGATCTGGGGACAGGTGCACGATCTCATCGGCTGACGGCGGCTATGTCCGGGAAGAAACGTGATCCGAGTGGCGCAGACGCGCGCAGCATCGCGGCGCGGGTGCTCTCCCGTGTCAGCCGCGACAAGGCCTATGCCGCCGCCGCGCTGGACGCGGAGCTCGACCGCCACCCGCAGCTCGACGCACGCGAGCGCGCGCTGGCGACCGAGCTCTGCTACGGCTGCCTCCGCTGCCGCGGCGCACTGCTGGAGCGGCTGCGGGCGTTTGCGCCGCGCGGAATCGCAGGCGGCGACCCGGAGGTGGAAGCGCATCTGCTGGTCGCCGCGTACCAGCTCTCGGTGCTGTCCAGGGTGCCGGACTTCGCGGCTGTCGACGCGGCGGTTGGCGCAATCAAGAAGCTGCGCGGGCCGAAGCTCGGCGGTTTTGCCAACGCGGTGCTGCGCAAGCTCGCCGCGGGAGAGAAGCTCGAGCGGAGCGAAGCGGTGCTCGCGAGTGCGCCCGCGTGGCTTCGCGAGCGGCTGGAGCAGGCGGTGGGCGTCGACGAGGCGCGGGCACTGCTCGGAGCCGAGCCCGAAGCCGCAGCGCCGGGTGTCGCGCTCCGCCTCGTCGGAACCGGCGAGCTGCCTGGATGGCTCGCGGGTGCCGAAGCCGGACGCGCATCGCCACGGTCGCGCATCGTCCGGCGTGTGGGCGATCCGCGCCGTCTAGCCGGCTACGCCGAAGGCGCGTTCGTGGTCCAGGAAGAGGGCGCGCAGGTCGTGGGGCTCGCGCTCGGAGCGCGCGAGGGCGAGCGCGTTCTCGACGCGTGCGCGGGGCGCGGGCAGAAAAGTTCGCTCCTCGCCGAGCAGGTGGGAGCGGCAGGCGAGCTCTGGGCGACCGACATCCACAGCTCGAAGCTGCGCGCCCTCGCGGCCGAGCTTGAACGGCTCGGTCTGCCCGCGGCCCACACCCTGGCCGTGGACTGGACGGTGGGAGGCGGCGAGGTGCCCGGCGACTTCGACCGCGTCCTGGTGGACGCGCCATGTACCGGCACCGGCACGCTGCGTCGCCGCCCCGAGATCGCACTGCGGCTGGAACCTGGCGACCCGGCGCGGCTCGGCGAGCTGTCCGCACGCATCCTGGAACACGCCGCATCCCACGCCCGGCCGGGCGGGCGCGTCCTGTTCGCCGTGTGCAGCGTGTTGCCGGAGGAGGCCGAGCAGGTTGTCGAGCGTGTGGCCCATCTGCTCGAGCCCGCGCCCTTCGACGCGCCCGGGCTCGACGGCGTGTGCGAGCCCGGAGCCACCTCGTTCCGGCTTCTGCCGGGGCGGCACGGCACGGATGGCTACTTCGTGGCGTCGTTCGTGCGGCGCTAGCGCTACTTCATCAGCTCGTCGCAGGCGCCGAGATCCCCGGCCGTTTCGGCGTGCATCACGCAACGATAGGCTGACTGCGTGGCCTTTCCGAGGCAGGCGTCCACGCCAGCGCGCTCGCCGACCTGCTCGGCCATCTCCAGTCCGCTGGTGCCGGCGCTCCTGAGCCGGTGTTCCTTGCGGACCAGATCCACACACTGGTGTCGGGTCAGTTCGGTGGCCGCCGGCTTGCCTTTGCAGGAAGCGACAGCGGGCGGGAGGGCGAGGGCGAGCAGGATCGGGGCGAGGCGCATGATCCCCTAGCGTACCGCGTCCTTTCTCCCTCGTCGCGGCGGCTTGCGTCCGGGCCCGGAACGCGCGAAACGATCGGGCATGGCAAAGCTCGAGCTCGGCGGCGCGTACACCGCGCTGGTCACTCCCTTCACCGAAGACGGCTCCGCGATCGATTTCGAGGCCTACGAGAAGCTCGTCGAGGCGCAGATCGCCGGCGGCATCTCGGGGCTCGTGCCGTGCGGCACGACCGGCGAGACGCCGACGCTCTCCGACAGCGAGCAGCGCGAGCTGGTGAAGCGCACGGTGGGCGCCGCCAAGGGACGCGTGCCCGTGCTCGTCGGCACCGGCTCGAACAGCACCAAGAAGAGCATCGAGGCGTCGAAGGCGGCGCTCGAGGCCGGCGCGGACGCCGTGATGATCGTGATGCCGTACTACAACAAGCCGTCGCAGGAAGGCATGGTGCGGCACGTCGAGCTGATCGCGAAGGCCGTCGACGCGCCGATCGTGCTCTACAACATCCCTGGGCGTTCGGGCGTGGAGCTGTCGGTGGCGAGCCTGCTCCGTATCCTCGACAGCTCGCCGGGCGTGGTGGGCGTGAAGGACGCGACCGGCAACGTGCAGAGCTGTCAGCAGCTGCTCTCCAAGGCCGGCGACCGTGTGGTCGTGATGAGCGGCGACGACCCGCTCACGCTGCCGATGATGAGCGTGGGTGCAAGAGGCGTGATCAGTGTGACCTCCAACGTGTATCCGAAGCAGGTCTTGGAGGTCGTCGCCGACGCCGCCGCGGGCCGCTGGGACGACGCGCGCAGGAAGCACTTCGCACTGCTGCCTGTTCACGCGGCCATGTTCATTGAACCCAATCCGCAGCCGGTGAAGGCGGCCCTCTCCCTCGAAGGCTTCCTGCGCGCGACGGTGCGCCCGCCGATGATCGAGGCGAGCGAGGCGTGCCGGAGCGCCGTGGCCCAGGCCATGAAGGACTACGAGGCCTCGTGAAGCTCGCTCTGCACGGCGCCACGGGGCGCATGGGCCTCACCATCGCGCGGCTCGCACACGCGGCGGACGACATCCAGCTGGTCGGCGCGGTGTGCTCCAGCGTGGATCCGAAACAGGGAGCGGACGTCGGCGAGCTCGCAGGCGTGGGCACGCTCGGCGTGATCGCGACGGCGGATCTCGGCGCGGGGCTGCTGGGTGCGGACGTGGTGATCGATTTCTCGGCGGCCACCGCGGTGCCCGGGCTGATGGCCGTCGCCGCGCGGCAGAAGGTCGCCGTCGTCAGCGGCACGACCCACCTCGACGCGGCCGGCAAGCAGGCGCTCGACAAGGCCGCCGCGGCAGTGCCGGTACTGTGGGCACCGAACATGAGCCTGGGCGTGCAGGTGCTCGCCGAGCTGGTCGAGCAGGCTCTGAAACGGCTCGGCCCGGGGTACGACGCGGAGATCGTCGAGATCCACCATCGTCGCAAGGTGGACGCGCCGAGCGGCACGGCGCGCCGGCTGGCCGAGGCGGTGAAAAGCGTGCGCGGCGAGCTCACCGAGCTGCACGGCCGCGACGGCGAAGTCGGCGCGCGTACCCAGGACGAGATTGCCGTGTTCGGCGTGCGTGGCGGTGACGTGGTCGGCGATCACACCGTGTACCTGCTCGGTCCGGGCGAACGTCTGGAGCTCACCCATCGCGCTAGCAGTCGCGAGCTGTTCGCGCATGGCTCGCTCAGTGCCGCGCGCTTCGTCCAGGGGCAAGAGCCCGGGCTCTACACGATTGCCGACGTGCTGGGGTAGGGGGCATGCGGGGTCGCGTTGTCGGCGTCTGGTCGGCTGTTGCCGTGCTCGGGCTGGCCGGCATCGCTGCCTGCGGCGGACCTCGGCCCGCCGCCGCGCCGCCCGTCGTGACCGTCGGCGTGCCAGCGCCCGCGCCCAGCGCAAGCTCGGGCCCCGCGACGCCGGAGGATCCGGCGCTGGTTGCTCGATTGGCCTTCCAGCACAATCTGGAACGGACCCTCGCCGCGGCGCGCGACGCGGGTTGGGTCGAGAACCGGCGGGTCGTCATCCCCGGTCACAACGCCGTGCTGGTGGTGTACGAGCCGACGCCCGACAAGGCGCAGGCCATGGTAGAGCAGCGCGTCGACGCGATCGGCGCTGCTCCGGACAACGTCATCAGCCGCGAGAGCGGCATGATCGAAGTGAGCCGCACGCACCAGGGCAAGCTCTTGTGGGATCTGCGCGGCAGGGGCGCACACTCCCTGCTGGTCGAGCTCACGCCCTGCGGTGCCCACTGCGGCATCCCCGAGACGCTGGTGCTCGACCTCACCGACGATCGCTTCAGCGTGTCGGCGTCGGCGCCGGCGTGCCCCACCTGCCGCCATGATCTGGACGGCGACGGTATCCCGGAGTTCGACTTCCCGCTGCTCCAGCTGTCGATCGGCCCCTGCTCGTACGCTTCCTGCGGAAACAGCTACGCGCTCGAGGTGGAAGTGCAGGGCTACGAGTCCTGGGACGGCCAACGCTTCGCGAAGAACCTGGCGCTGTTCAAGCCGCTCTACGGAAAGGCCCTCGAAAAAGCGCGCGGGGAGGCTAAAAAGCTCGCTTCCTCGTCGAAGGCCGGCGTGTGTCCGACCGACGCGCTGCGCGTCGCGGGGGAGCTGTACGCCTACGGGCGGCTCACGGGGCAGTCCGCCGGCACGGCGCTCGCCGCGGCCGACGCGGTCATGTCCGGCTACTCGATGAAGCCGTGCACGAAGCAGCACGATCTGCTCGCCGGTCCGAAGACCTGGCGCGTGCTGCGCAGTGAACTGTCGAAGACACGCCTGCCCGCGCTCGACGCAAAGCGCGCAAAGTAGCGCCGCCGGGGTCGGTGCGCCGCGCCGCGCACGCGGGCGGCGGGCAAACCCGACCGACGAGCACGGCTACTCGTCGTCGTCCGCGTCGTCGTCGTCCGCGGGCCGCTTCTTCGCCTTCTTCTTGTTCTTCTTCCTGGGGGGGGGCGGCGGCTCTTCTTCCTCTTCGTCGTCGTCCTCTTCGTCCTCGTCAGCCGCGGGCTCGTCGCTCTCGTCCTCGTCCTCGAACTCCTCGTCCTCGTCCTCGTCGAGCAGCTCCTCTTCTTCCTCGAGATCCTCGGGCGGGGCCCAGCCGACCGGCAGTTTCGCCTTCAGGCTCCACGCAATACCGATGTAGCCGAGCAGCGCCGCGGGGATCGACAGGATCTGACCCATCGTCAGCGGGTAGCTGGTCGGCAGCGTCTGGTACGCCTTGAAGTACTCGACGAAGAAACGCCCCGTGAAATACACGGCGAAGAACACCGAGATGAGCAGGCCGCGCGGGCGCCGCTCCTTGCCCGCCCAGCGATCCACCAGGTAGAGCACCAGTATCACGAGCAGGCCGAGCCCGGCCTCGTAGAACTGGGTCGGGTAGCGGAACGGTCCGTGGAAGTTGCCGTCGTAGCGCGGGAAGCGGACGCCCCACGTTTGATCGGTGGGTCTGCCGACGATCTCGGAGTTGAAGAAGTTGCCGATGCGCACCAGCGTTGCGCCGAGGGCCGCCGAGAAGGCGAAGCGATCAGCGCCCTCCAGGAACGGCACGCCGCGGCGGCGCGTGAACAGCCACATGGCGAAGATCAAGCCGGCGGTGGCGCCGTGGCTGGCGAGCCCGCCCTTCCAGATCTCGAAGATCCAGACCGGATCGGCCAGAGCCTTCTTCCAATCGTAGAAGATGACGTGGCCGAGGCGGGCGCCGATCAGGACGCCGAACACGCCGTAGACGATGAAGTCGCCCGCGTCGTCCTCGTCGCCGCCGCCGCGCTCGATCTGCCACTTGAGCAGCGCGTAGCCGCCCAGGAAGACGCCGACGAACAGCAGGCTGTAGTAGCGCAGGGCCAGCGGCCCGAGGTGGAGGAAGACCGGGTCGATGTTCCAGGTGAACTTGGGAAGCACTCTCTCGTTCTCTTATGGCAAGCGGGGGCCGCGACGGCGCGCGGTAGGATACCCGAATCGCGCTCTTGTGCCGGACAATCGCCCAGGTGTGGCGGATCAGGCGCCGATGCCGGAGAGCTCGGTGCGGTCGAGTCCCCACGGATGGCGCAGGAGTAGGCGCTCAGCCTGGCGTCTGAGCTTGTCGTCGAGCCGGCCGCGGCTCGCTCGGCGCAGGGCCTGGGCAAGATCGGCCGCCGAACCGAAGCGGTCGTGGCGGTCCTTGGCGAGCGCCAGGGCAAGCACGAGCTCCACTTCGGGGTAGAGCCTCACGTGCTGCCCGGGGCGCACGGGCTGGATGTGGACCACGTTGTACATCGTGCTCAGGGCGTCGGCGGCGGTGAAGGGCGGGCGCCCGGTGAGCGCGCGGTAGGCGAGGATGCCCAGCGCGAAGACGTCGGTGCGGTGGTCGACCGGCTCGCCGCGCGCTTGCTCGGGCGACATGTAGCTGGGCGTGCCGACGGCCACCTCCTTGGTCAGCGTGCTGCCCGCATCGCTGATGCGCGACACGCCGAAGTCCAGCACCTTCCACAGGCGCCGACGTCCGACTTCGATGGCGAACAGGTTCTGCGGCTTGAGATCGCGGTGCACGACGCCGGCCGCGTCGGCGACCATCAGCGCTTCGGCGACCTGGGTGACCAGATCGACGGTGTCCCGTGTCGACAGACGTCGGTTCTCGCGCAGGTACCAGCCGAGGTCGTGCCCGTCCAGCCGCTCCATGACGAGATACGGCGAGCCGTCGACGGTCTCGCCGCTGTCGAGGACCTGGACGATGTGCGGCGAGTCAAGCGTGCTGCACAGCTCCGCTTCCCTCTGGAATCGCTGCACCTGCACCGGTTCGTCACGGACGACGAATGGGTGCAGCACCTTGAGTGCGACGTGCTCGCCGCTGCCGTGCTCGGCGGCGTAGACCTCGCCCATGGCGCCGCGTCCGATCACCTCGCCGACGAGATAGGGTCCGAGGGTCTGGCCCGAGAAGCGACCGAGCTGTCCGGCACCGAGCACGCGATCCAGATCGGCGCGGGCTTCGTTCAAGAGCGCCTCGCGCTGGCGGATCTGCTGCTGCGCCGTTTCCAGCTCGGCGATCGCCCTGAGCGTCGCGCGGCGGCTGCTCTGCGCCAGAGCGAAGGTGAGCGCCAGGAAGACCTCGAGCACCAGCGTCACGACCACCATCGCCAGCGGGTCGGCGGTCTTCAGCGCGAAGACCGAGCGGCGGATGTCGATGACGCCGCCCAGCGCCAGTCCGCCCAGGAGGAGATAGCCGAGCGCCGCGAGCAAGTACACGCCCCACGCCTCCGCCTTCGAATCGCCGAGTCCGAAGTAGTACACGCCGATGAACAGCGGGATCACCGTGGGCGAGAAGATGCCGGCGTAGTAGGTGACCGCGAGGATCGCGATTACCGTGAAGAGCCCGAACGCGAACACCAGACGCGGGTCGACCTTGCGCTGTCCGCGACCGAGCAGCAGAAGGAGACCCGACCACAGGCTGATGCCCAGGAGCCCGCTGGTCGCGACCCAGCGCCCGGGGGCGTCGCTGTTGGGGATCTGCAGCGCGACGACCGCGATCAGCCCGACGATCAATCCCAGGCGCAAGAGCGCCCGGCCGCGCGCGGCCTGCTCGTCGCGGAGGGCGCGCGCCGTGGTGATGCTGGCGATCGTTCGAGAGGAGCTGCCCTCCTGCCGCCGTTCGAGCCCCGGTGGTGCTTCCGAAGGGCGCTCCGTGGCCAGCGCGCTGTCCGGTGTCTCCACCAGCGTCGCTTCGCTCTCGTCGGGCGCGCGCGCGTCAGGTCGGGATTCGACCTCGTCCACCACGCCTCAAGGCTTGTCCCGACTACGGCGCCGGGACAAGGGGATCAAGTCCGGATGGCGATCTACAGCGCGAAGTGGCGGCTCACCAGCGTGAGATCGCCGTCCTGGGAGGGGACGGCGCGCCGTGGGCGGGCGCGGAGCAGCGCCTTTCCGGAGCCGGGAAGACCGGGGCTGCGGTCGAGAGCGACCGCCTGGACCCTCTTTTCCGTCGCGAGGTCGAGCTGCACCTCGACGCCGTCCGGCGGCGCGCCGACCACCAGCAGGCGCTTCCACGCGCCGCGGCGTCGGAAGTAGGCGGGCGTACCGTCGACCCGGGCCGCGGTGATGGGAGTGCCCGCCGGGACCACCAGGGCGAGATCGCGTGCGCCGCGCAGCGAACGGATGGAGAGGCGTACGCGCCGGCCGTGGGCGGCGGGCGGCGCGGGCACACGCTCGACGCCCGGGGCAGGCAATCCGGGATCCGGAGCCGGGCCGGACAGCGCGAACGCGTTCCACCCGCCCGACCACGGTGCCGGTGACACCGGTTCCGGCGAGAACAAGCCGGCGCGGAGCAGGGCGGGAGGCAGGGGGCCCTGGGACGCACCCGTGAGCCAGCGCGCGCGATGTGTCGTTGCGTTCGCGTCGAGCACGAGGCTCGCCCGCTCGGGCAGGTCCGGCGAGAACGGCGCGGCGCGCGCCGCGATGGGCGTCGCGATCAACAGGGCCGAAAGCGCGCCCAGTACCGGGGCCCAGCGCAGGCGTCCCGGCGCGACGCACAGCGCCGGGACGAGCGGAGCCCATGCGAGCGCGACTACCGCGGCCAGCAGCGGCAGCGAGACGAAGCCCAGCGCGTCGTACAGGAGCAACAGAATGGGCATCCAGACGAACGCCGCTACTGCCACTGGCGCCAGAACGGCCATCGCGGCCCGCCACTCCGAGGCTGGCGCCGCTGCCCAGAGTGGTCCCGTAGCAGCCATCGCGATCAACGGTAGTTCCGTCAGGTAACTGGCGCCGGGTAGGCGTAGCGCGAGCAATGCGGTCAGCGCCGCAAGCCAGATGCCGCCGGCGAGCCAGAAGGCCGGCAGCCCGACGCGCCGCGCAAGCAGCGCCGCGGGCAGCGCGGTACCGAGCGCGCCGAGCGCCCAGCACGCGACCAGCGCGGGCAGCGGATGGGCAACGAACTGCACCGGCAGCGCGCCGGCCCGGCGGAAAACGTAGTGCAGGAGCGCCCCGCCGCTCCCCGCGAGCAGCCAGCCGAGCGGCAGCGCGGCCAGCGCCACGCCGAGCTCCGTGAAGCGGAATGCCCCGCGGCGTTTCAGGAACAATCCGCCGAGAGCCAGCGAGAGTGCGGCGACGACGAGCAGCGGCACGACCCAGCCGACCGGGAATTCAACCACGCGGAATCCGAGGACATCGAAGAACACGGCGTCGCCGCTCGCGGCGACTGGTGCGCCGTCTGCGAGCTTCCGGGCCAGCGCGAGCGCGCTCTCGCCTTCATGCTGCAGGCTGGCGGCGCTCGAGTGATCGAGATCGTCGAGCGGCGTGTGGTAGTGCGGTTCGTCGCCGATGAACGCGAAGTTCACTCCGGCGATGCCGGCGCGGCGGAACACGGTCAGGTCGGTGTCGTTGGGCAGCTCGCGGTAGACGGACGCGAACACCGAGCTCGTGACGGGGTGGGGCAGGGAGGTCGCGAGCGCGCGGGCCAGAGCCGCGTTCCTGCCGCTGGTCTCGAACATCAGGCTTGGCCCCGAAGTGCCCCGCGCCTCGAGGTTGATGACGGCCGAGAGCCGGTGGGCGAGGGGATTGTGCTTCACGAACGCTTGTGCGCCGAGCAGCCCCGGTTCCTCGCCGTCGTCGAACAGGAGCGCGACGGGGCGCTGGCGCGGCGATTCGAGCTTCAGGATGCGCGCGATCTCGAGCAGCGACGCGACGCCCGCGCCGTCGTCCGAAGCGCCGGGCCCGGCGCCGACCGAGTCGTAGTGCACCGCCAGCAGCACCGCGCCGCCTTTCGAGCGTCCAGGCACGGTGGCCACGATGTTCGTCACCTCGGCGCAGGCGCCCGAGCGGCCGCAGCTCATGTTCTTCGACAGTTCGGGCTCGAGGCCTAGACGGCGGAGCTCGCCGACGATGCGCTGCCGCACACGGCTGTTCTCCGCGCTGCCCACCGGATGCGGCTGCTTGTCGCCCAGCACGCGATCCAGCGCCTCCCGCGCGCGCGTCGCCGAGAACCGATCGACTGGCGCATCCGCTGGTGCGGGGTCGGGGGGCAGGGTCCTGAGCGCAGCCAGAAACCCCACGAGCAGAACGAGCAGCACCGCAGCCAGCGGCAGCCACGGGGGCGGAGCGGTTCTTCCCTCTGCCATGTCGGCCCACGTACTGTACCTGGACTCAGAGCTCGATTCCGCTCTCGCGGAACTGGGCCTCGATGGCCTCGGACCAGCCCTTGTTGGCGCGCGGATTCGCGGGGCTCGGATGCAGGATGCTGCTGATGCGCGGGCCGCTGTCGCCTAGCACCAGGCGCGCGCGTTTCTCGGCGAAGGCGCCCACGCCGACGAGATGTTCAGGTTGGAGCAGCTCGACCACCTGGGAGAGTGCCTCGTCGCACGCGGCGTGGAGCGGCTCGCGCTCGGCCGCCGGCAGCTTGTCGGGCGTCCGGTTCCGCCCGCTCTCTTCGAGGAACGCGAGCGGGCAGTAGTTGACCACGAAGAAACGCTCGAAGAAGCGCCCAGGCGTGTCGAAGTGCGCGCGGGCCCAGCCCCACAGCCGCGCGCCGCTCACCTCGCTGCGCGGGCAGTCGAAGCCGAGCACCGGGCGCTTGTCGTGCTCTTTCCGCGGTCGCTTCACCTTGCCGTCGACGCCCATCCAGTCGCGGACGGCGCTCACCTCGCCGAAGGGCACCCCCGTCTGCGCCATGCCGAACGGTCCCGGGTTCATGCCGAGCAGGATGATCTGCTTCGGGCCGGTGCCGTAACGCCGCAGGTATTGCTCGTGCGGCTCGCGGGCATAGTCGAGCGGGTTGTAGACGAACGCGACCGGCGGTCCGAATTCGAGCCGGCCGACGCGACGGGAAAGCCTGCGGCTGATATCGACGAGATCCACGCTGTCCGCCGGCGTAGCACTGCTGTCGGGAGGCTGGGAGGTCCCGTGCCGTCTAGCGCGGATCGGCGAGGTCGCTCCAGGCGAGGAGGCAGTCCGGTTCGAGGTCCCGCGTCGCGACCTTTCCGAGCACCTTCTGGTACTCGGCCGACGGGATGCCGGTTCCGGGTCGTTTGGTGACGACGTGTCGACGCTCGATGCGCGTCCCAATAGGGATGGGCATCGACGTGACCACGCTGCGGTAGGCCCAGCGTCGCACCGGCTCCTCGAGGGCGTGGAGCTGCTTTTCGCCCTGCGACGCCTCGAAGATCGCTCGCACTCCCCGGACCAGGTCGGCGAGCTCGTCGGGCTCGATGGACACCGAGGCGTCGGGCCCACCGAGACCGCGGTCGAGAGTGAAGTGTTTCTCCACCAGCCGCGCGCCGACGGCCACCGCACCGAAACAGGTGTAGTTGTCCGGCGTGTGATCGCTGTGGCCTATGCAGAGGTCGGGATACTTCGCGCGTAGCGTGCCGATCGTCCGCAGCGAGACGTCGGCGTGGCGCGTCGGATACTCGCTCGTGCAGTTCATCAAGCTGAGCCGCACGCTGCCCCGGAACGCCGCGACGGTGGCCTCGATCTCGTCGAGCGTGCACATGCCGGTCGAGAGGATCAGATGGTCGGCGATCTCCGCCAGCTGCTCCAGAAACCACAGGTCGCGGAGCTCTCCAGAGCCCACCTTGAACTCGCGGACTCCAAGCGCCGCGAGCTCCCGCGCCGCGTCGATCGAAAAAGGCGTACACAGGTAGACGACTCCACGATCGCCGGCATGGGCCATGAGCCGTTCGTGATCGGATATGGAGAGCGCCACGCGCTCCAGGAAGTCATACAGAGGTTCGTCGAAGTTGTCGGACAGCGGAACCTCGGGGAGCATCTCCGCGCTTGCGATGTGGTGCTGGAACTTCACGACCCCGGCGCCGGCATCCGCCGCCGCGTCGATCATTGCGAGGGCGCGCTCGATCGACCCGAAGTGGTTGTCGCAGGCCTCCGCGACGACCACGGGTTCGGTGCGTTCGAGCAGGTTGGCAACGGACATGAGCCGATACTATGCTTCAATCGTGCCCACTTCGCATACGGCGCGCACCAGGCCGACAGTCGCCGGGGAGGCGGACGGGTGACACGGTCGGTGGCGGTCATGCTGAACGCGCGGCTCCGTTCGACCCGCTGCGAGAACAAGATGCTCCGCGACTTCTGCGGCACCTCGCTCGCGGAGATCGCGCTCCGCAAGCTCGCCGAGGTCGACGCCGACGAACGCTATTTCTGCGTGGGCGAAGCGCCGCTCATCGCCCTGTTCGAGCGCGTGCGCCCCGGCGGGGTGGAGCTGCTCGAGCGCGAAGCCGAGGCGGTGACCGGAGACGCTCCCCAGTCGGTCATCAACGCCCACTACGCCCGCGCCGGGACGACGCACATCGCGTTCATGAATGCCTGTCATCCCTTTCTGCTGCCCGGGACGCTGAACCGCGCCATCGCCCGGGTGAAGGAGGACGCGAGCGTCGACGCGTTGACCTCGACGGTGGCCCGCCGGGATTGGCTCTACGGCGAGGACGGTCGCCCGCTGGTGAGCGTCGATCTCGCGATCGGCGACACCAAGCGGAGCCCAGTGGTCCACCGCGTGGCCCATGCGTTCCACATCTTTCCGCGCGACCGCTTTCTTGCCGGAGAGCCCATCTTCCGCGACGTTCCGGGCGATCCACACCTGTTCGGGATCTCCGCAGAAGAGGCCATCGACATCGACACCGAGCTGGAGTTCGCGATCGCCCAGGCCTACGCGACCACCAGCGCGAGTGTGACGGAACGACCATGGTCCGGAAGATAGCCGTCTTCAGCGGATCACGCGGGGAGTACGGCTACATCCGCCCCGTCATGCAGGAGCTCCTGTCCCGGGGCCGGGCGAAGCTGACCCTCATCGTCTCGGGGATGCACACCGAGCCGACCTTCGGGGAGACGTTCCGCGAGTTCGAACGCGACGGGTTCACCATCGACCACCTCATCCGCAACACGGGACCGGAGCGTTCGCCTGCTTCGTCGATCGAGGATCTCGGGGCGCTGCTCTCGACGGTCGCGGGGGTGCTCGCCGAGGAGCGTCCGGACATCGTCCTGCTCTCCGGCGACCGCCGCGAGCAGCTGATCGTCGCGATCGCTGCGGCCAGCCTCGGTCTCGCCGTGGCCCACATCCAGGGCGGCGAGTTGTCGGGGCATTTCGATGGGGTGTTCCGCCACGCCATCTCGCGCATCGCGCACATACACTTCGTCGCCAACGAGCTGTGTGCGCGGCGGGTGCGCGCGCTCGGGGAGCACGCCTGGCGGATCCACGTGGTCGGCGCACCGCAGCTCGATGAGATCGTGGAAGGGCGGTTTTCGACTCCCGAGGAGGTTCTGCCCCGCTACGGGCTCTTCGCGCGCTCGTACCTGGTCGCCCTCCTGCATCCGTGCGCGCGGGACAGCTCCCCACCCGGCGAGGTGGCGCGCCATCTCCAGGCTGTTCTCGACGAGTGGCTGTCCGGCGATCCGGCGCGGCGCGTGGTCTGGATCGCCAGCAACAACGACCCGGAGCACGGCGCGATACGAGCCGTGCTCGACAAGCTCGAACACCCCTGCATCGTGGTCCCGTCGCTGCCGCGCTCCGAGTTCCTGACGCTGCTCGGCGGTGCGGCCGGTATCGTGGGCAATTCGTCCTGCGGCATCCTCGAGGCTCCTTCGCTCGGCGTTCCGGCCCTCAACATCGGGCAGCGGCAGAAGAACCGCCAGCACAGCGACAACGCCCTTCACGTCGGCACTTCCATCGAGGAGCTGCGGGGCGGGCTCGCGAGGCTTCCCGGCCTGGAGCTTGGCGCAACCGACAATCCCTACTACCGCCCTGGTTCTGCGGCGGCGATCGCCGACGTTCTCGAGAACATCGAGCTGACCGAGACGCTGCTCGCCAAGCAGTACGAAGATCCGCTCGCGGCTGCCCGTGAAGAACGCGATGGGCGGTCTTCGTCGTAGAGATCGCCCGCGTACGATCCAGTATCCTGCAATCCCCATGGCATCAGGCGCGCTCGACGACGACGTAGCGGTTCTCTCCGCATGGGTCAGCGAGCTCGAGCGGCTGGCGGATGCGGACGGCGACCGCGCCGCAGTCGCTGTCGGCTTCGCGGGCTGTCCGGTACCCGATCTCTCCGGTCCGCTCGCGCGCTTTGGGCCGGATTTCGCGCTGTTCCACCAGGAGCAGGCCCGCGCGCTGGCGCGTGGCGAGCGGCTCCGTCGTCTGATCCGCGTGGCGCAGCAGCTCGAGTCGGTCGAGCGGCGCTGCGCCGATATCCGGCGTACCCACGCGCGAGCCCGCTCCGTGCCCCGACGATTGAACGCCGAGGAGTCGGCGACCAACCAGGCCCGCCTCTGCCGTATCGAGTACGAGATCGCGGTCTCGTGTGCGACTGCCGAGACGATGGTCCTAGCGCGGGAGCTCGAGACATTTCCGGACAGGTACCGGGTGCTCGAGCGTAGCGCGCACCGCCGGACGGCGCGTCTCCAGCTCGAGCGAATCGACGCGATCTCGGGCCCGGAGACGCCGCCGGATCGGGAGCTGGAGCAGGAACGTGAGTACTGGTTGGAGGTGGCGGAGACCGGCGTGGCCCGGCCGCCGCGCGGGCCCGATCCGGACGTGCGCGCCCGCGAATGGATCGACAAGTCGGCGGATCTGGTCGTGCTCTACAGGATGGTGCTCGAGAAGCGGACCGACGCGCCCGCGCGCTGGATCGGTGAGCCAGTCCCGGCGGGCCGCGCACGCTGGATGACCTGTTTCCGGAGGCTCGAGCGGCTGGCCGAGACCTCGCACCTGTTTGTTGCGGGCTCCACCCACCCGGGTGAGGAGGCCGCCTTGATCGCAGCCTTCGACGAGGCTCGAGGCAAACGGCGCGACCTGACGCTCGTGCTCGCGCCGAGGCTGTGGAACGCGCGGCGCGACGACGGCCGCATCCACGGCAGCGCAGTGTGCCAGGAGGCGAGAGCCCTCGGCCACATGCGGAAGCTCTCGAAGCTCGGTTCCGGGCGGCAGGTCGATGCGGTGGTGGTCGACTGCGTGGGCATGCTGCGTGCAGTCTACGGGCTCGCCCAGGGGGCGTTCGTCGCTGGAAGCCTGCTCGCTTCGTCCGGCCACAATTTCTGCGAGCCGCTGGTGTTCGGCGTGCCGACATGGACCGGCCCGAACCACCACGCCAACATCCGGGAGTGGGAACAAGCGCGGCGAGCGCTCTCGCCGCACCTCCGGGTCGTCCACCTCGATGGCCTCGTGGCGATGATGCGGCAATGGATCGACTGGGTCGACAGCGGCCGGATCGAGCGCGAGCGCGAGGAGGTCAAGCGGACCCTGATGCGCTACCTCCAATCGTTGGCTGATCGGTCGCTCCGGGAAGTGCAGTCGGTCCCGCGGGGCGTGTGGGAGTGTGCCGCCCGTTTCGCGGATCCGGCGTGCGGGCACTGTCACGGGATCGGCGAGCAATGTCGGCATCTTGCCGACATGGACCGCTTCCGGATGCGCGACTCCGGCGAGGCCAGGTGGTTCGTTCCGGCGTTCGCGCGCTACGTGCTCGACCAGCTCGACGGGCAACCCGGACCCTAGAGGCATCGCCTCCGCGCTGGCGGCGGCGTCCGCTGGCCGACCGGTCGAGCGACGCGGAAGCGGCGCGGGGGGGGCCCGCGTCGGAAGGCATGCTTTGCCTCGCTACCCCCCTTGCCCCGGATGCGCTACGTTGCCACCCGTTGTCGCGCGGGGCGCGGGCCAAGAGGCCGCTGAGAAGCACCCGTGGAACCTGATCCGGTTAGCACCGGCGGAGGGAACGCGATGCCGAGTCGGCGTCGTGGTCCTCCGGAGAGAAAGTCTGGAGACGCCCATGACCGAACGAGTCCTGCCGCTGCGCGGCGCGCACAATCCGTCCAGCACCCACCAGGGGACCGCACCCGGCTCGTTCGCGAACCGGGCCGATGTCGGCGGCCCGCTGACGTTCTCGTCGCCGGACACGCCAGGCATGCCCGCGCCGAGCGGCAAGACGGCCTGGGACTTCATGCCCGCCGACTGGCGGCAGGAGGGCGGGCGCTGGGTCGCGCCGGAGGGCTTCAAGCCGGTGACACAGCTCGAGCACGCGCGGCTCGGCATCGTCACGCCCGAGATGAAGCGCGTCGCCGAGCGCGAGGGCCACCTCACGCCGGAGCAGGTGCGTGACGAGGTCGCCGCGGGCCGCCTGATCATCCCGGCCAACCGTGTGCACCTCGGCTATCAGCTCGACGCGATGGCCATCGGCCGCGCGACGAAGACCAAGATCAACGCGAACCTCGGCGCGTCGCCCGTTTCGTCCAGCACCGACGAGGAAGTGGAGAAAATGCGCTGGAGCGTGCGCTGGGGCGCCGACACGGTGATGGACCTGTCCACCGGCGGCGACCTCGAGGCGTGTCGCGACGCCATCATCCGCGCATCCAGCGTGCCCATCGGCACCGTGCCGATCTACTCGATGATCATCGGTCGGAAGATCGAGGATCTGACCGAGAAGGTGATCATGGAGAGCCTGCTTGCGCAGGCGAAGCAGGGCGTGGACTACTTCACGATCCACGCGGGGGTGCTGCGCGAGCACCTGCCGTTCGTGAAGGAGCGTCTCATCGGCATCGTCAGCCGTGGCGGCTCGCTGCTCGCCAAGTGGATGCTCGTGCACAAGCAGCAGAACCCGATGTACACGCACTTCGACGAGATCTGCGACATCATGCGCGAGTACGACGTGTCCTTCTCGCTGGGTGACGGCCTGCGTCCGGGCGGGCTCGCCGACGCGACGGACGAGGCGCAGCTCGCCGAGCTCGACGCGCTGGGCGAGCTCACCGAAAAGGCGTGGAAGAAGGGCGTGCAGGTGATGGTCGAAGGGCCCGGCCACGTACCGTTCGACCAGATCGAGTACAACATGAAAGCTGCAGCGCAGCGTGTGCCACGGCGCGCCGTTCTACGTGCTCGGTCCGCTCGTGACCGACGTGTTCCCCGGCTACGATCACATCACGAGCTGCATCGGCGCGACCAGCGCGGCCTATCACGGTGCGGCCATGCTCTGCTACGTCACGCCCAAGGAGCACGTCGGCCTGCCCAAGAAGGACGACGTGAAGCAGGGCTGCATCGCCTACAAGATCGCCGCCCACGCGGCGGACGTGGCGCTCGGCATCCCCGGCGCGCGCGACTGGGACGACGATCTGACCAAGGCCCGCGCGGCGCTCAACTGGGAAAAGCATTTCGAGCTGGCGTTCGACCCGGACGTAGCGCGCGCGTTCCACGACGAGGACCTCGACGTGGACACGGACTTCTGCGCCATGTGCGGGCACGACTGGTGCAGCGTGCGCATCTCCAAGGAGATCGTGGAGTTTGCCAGCGGCAAAGCCGAGGGCTACGAGCGCGCCGGCGTCATCAAGTCGCCGGCGCTCAGCGCCGAGCAGCGCGAGATCCTCGAGAAGCGCGGCGTACTGCCCCCCGAGGAGATCCACCGCCTCGCGAGCAAGACGGAGAGCGCCATCGGCGTCCACAAGGGCGAGAAGGCCAGCTGCCATTCGGATTACGTCGACCCCGACAAGGCCCAGCGCATCCAGGAAGAGAAGCTGGTGCAGATCCGCTCACGCGCGGACGCGGAATAGGCCTCGCGCCTTCTGCCCGGTCGTGGTGGGCGCTACTTGCGCGGCGCTCTCGGCCGAGGCAGGCCGTAGCTCGCGATGCGTTCGACCAGCGTCCGCCGCGGCATGCCGAGCAGCCGCGCGGCGCGCGACTGGTTGCCGCCGCACTTCTCCAGCGCATCGGCGATGCGCTGACGTTCCACGGCACCGAGCTGACTGCTCAGCGACTGGTTCTGCTTCGCTTCTGCGTCGCTCTCGCTCGACAGGACGCTGTGCGGTAGATGTATCGCCTCGAGGGTCTCGCCACCCGCGAGCAGAACCGCACACTCCACGGCGTACTTGAGCTCGCGCACGTTTCCCGGCCAGTGATAGCGCTGCAGGGCGTGCACGAAGCTCGAGCCGAGCTCTGGCGGAGCGCGCCCCAGACTTCGCGACACATCCGCGGCGAATTCCCGCGCCAGCTCGACCATCTCGTCGCGCCTCTCGCGAAGCGGGGGCACCTTGACCACGACACCGCAGATGCGGTGGAAGAGATCGGCGCGGAACTCACCTTCCGTGACCATCCGGTCCAGGTCGCGCTGGGATGCCGCTATGAAACGCACATCGTGCCCATGGCACGAAGAGGCATCGGCCCCGGAGTCCAGCCTGCTCTGGAGCGCCCAGAGCAGCTTGTCCTGTGAGGGTCTGGGCAGCTCGGCGATGTCGTCCAGGAAGAGCGTACCGCCGTCGGCGGCTTCGAGCAGTCCGCTCCGGCCGCCGTTTGCGCCATTCGGCCCGCAGCCGCAGAGCTCGAGCTCCACCCGATCTTCCGGAAGAGCCACACAGCTGATGCGTACCAGGGGAGCGTTTGCACGTGCAGAGGCTGCATGCAGCTTGTGCGCGAGAACGTCCTTGCCCACACCCGTTTCGCCCACGAAGGTGACGGGGATGCTGCCAGGCGCAACGTGCTCGATCAGCTCGTGAACGCGAGCCATGGTGGCACTGGCAGCCACGCCCGCGCCGCCGGCGGACTCCGTTCCGTGCAGGACGAGCAGCGCATCGCCCACTTCGACAACGGCGCCCGGGATCAGGGGTGTACGCTCGCCCTTGGCCAGGAGCCGCCCGCCAACGCGCGTGCCGTTGACCGTACCCAGATCTTCAATGCTCGGGGCCGGCAGGAAGCGTAGTCTCGCGTGGCTCCGGGAAACCGAGGGGTGCGGAACGCATAGGTCGCTCTCGGAGTCGCGCCCGATGACTACCTGTCCTGTGCGCCGAACATTTCTGTCTATACAACCGCCTTCCCAATAGGCCACGAGACGGATGGAGCCCGGCGCTGTCTTCCGCGCGAAACGCGCGGTGGTACTCCGCCTCCCATCTTCTCGTACCACGGCAGACTGATGGAAACCGTGCACTTCTGGAAATGCAAGATGCGTTGTCGATAGGCACTTTGCTGAATGATTCCGGCCATCCCAGGGCCCAGGTGGCGGGCGTGCCCGGCAAACCGGCGTCCACAAAAACGCCGCGGGGAGCGCGGCTCCTCGTGAGAGGAACCGGCTCCCCGGACGTTCTACCTGGGTTGTGCTGGTCAGTTGGTCGGCGACGCCGCAGGCGTCGTCGATGCGTTCAGCTGGAACTGGTAGGCAACCGACCAGTTTCCGGGCGGGTCCGGCCACACCTGGTCGTAGCCGGTCGCTCCCGCGTTCTGCAGACCACCGGCCATATACAGCACGGTCGGGCTCCCGATGTCGCTACGAGCGATCGAGAACTCGGCGTAGGTGCTGCCGCCGCCGGTGTAGCCGACGTTCACCGTGACGGTGGCGTCGTCCTGCCAGCTCCCCGGGCTACCCGGGATCCACTTCCTGACAGTCGCTGTCGAGGACGTGTTCTTCCACACCAGGTGGTAGAGCGCGTTGTGCGGCAGCGTCGGCATGCCCGCGCCGTCCGGCGTGGTGGTGCCAGAAGAGCCGTCGCCGAAGTAGGCGTCGACCGTCTGGCCCGAGCCGAACGTAAACCCGTCGTAGCCCAGGTAGAGGTTGTTCGCGTCCCACGAGACGTAGGCCGTGCCTCCAGTGCTGGTCGCGAGCGCTTCCTTCGATGCGTTGAAGTCGTTCGCGCCGTCGATGTTGATGGTGTCGGTGAACGGGTTGAAGGTGTACTGCTTCTGGATCGTGGACCAGACCATGCCCGTCTTGCACGCGACGACCGAGACGCTGTCCGTCGCGTTCAGGCTGGCGACCGGCTTGTTGCCACCCGTGCCGTACGCCGTGCAGGTCCAGCCGGCCCCGAGGTAGCTCTGCAGGGCCGATGCGCCGCAGAAGTTCGGTTGCGGCGGGATGCTCACCGAACCCGTTGCGTGGCACAGGGTGTACCCCCCGAAATTCGTCGGGGCTGGAGTCACCTTTGCGGTCACGCTTTGCGGCGAGTTGTAGGTTGCCGAAGGATCGGGCGAGAGAGTGATCGGTCCGACCTGCAGCGTGTACGTCTTGCTCGACGTAGCGGATGCCGGAAGGCCGTCGTTGCTACACGCGACCATCTTCACGGTGGCTGATTGCGTGATAAGCGCATTGCAAGTGCCCGAGCCACAGGTGGCCGTTTGCGAGCCGAATCCACAGCCGGACGCCGTACAGGTTGGCGTCGTCCCGTCCAACGTGTAGCAGAAGAAGTCCGTATCGGGGTTGATGGTGTTGCTCGGCGAATTTTCGACCGTACTGACGACGTAGTCGTTGTACGTACCAGTCGCCGGCAGCAGGTTTGGCGTCTGGATGAAGTACGAGTACGTCCACGTGGCCACGTCCGACGGGGTCATGCCTGCGGAGCACGCGATGACCTTGATGGTGGTCTTCTGGGGGTCGACCATGTGGTACGAGGCGCCCGCTGTACCGCTGCTGCCGAGGCAGTTCGGCGTCGAGCCGTCCGTCGTGTAGTAGAACGTTACCGAGGCCTTGGTGGTCGCGCTCTTCCACCCAATGCTGGACCCGATCGGCACCGAGCCAGGCGCCGGAGACGCACTGGTAAGGGTCGGCGTGGCGACCTTCAGCGTGTACGAGACCGATGCCGTCGTGGAAGGCGTCTTGGCACTCCCAACGTCACACGCAATGGCCTTGACCGTCACGCCCGTGGCCTTGACCAGGTTGGTGAGCTTGACCGTGTTGCTGGGCGGGGTCCCGGTACCGGGTGCGGCAGCCACCGGCGCGGTGCACGTGCCTGTGCAACTGGGCGTCGAGCCGTTGGTCGTGTAGCAGATCTTGCCCGCTTCCATCGTGTCGTTGTTGGTGAAGGTCACCGTGACCCAGTCGTTCTGCGCGCTGGCGGTCGGAGCGATGTCCGGCTGCGCCATGGCACTCGCCGTCGGATAGGTCGCGCTGCCCGACGCGGAGTCGAGATCCCCGCTGCTGTCGCAGGCCACCGCACTGACCGTGGTGTTGGCGTTCGCGATGATGCCGCTCACGGAATTGCCGGTGACCTTGGTGAGGCCCGTGCCCGTGCAGGTGCAGTCGGGAACAGCGGAGGTCTTCGACCAGCAGATGAAGCTGTAGGCCTGGCCCGAGCCGTTCTGGCTGATGCCGACGGTCTGCGTGCCGCTTCCGGCGTTGACCGGCGTGCCGGTGGGCGGCGTGAACTTCAGCGGGTCGAGCGCCAGCGTGAAGGCGTTGCTCGTCGACACGTCCGAATCCACGAAGCCGGTACCACAGGCGATGCTCTTCAATACGGTTCCGCTCTTGGTAACCGTGACGTTGCCCATGGCTCCGGTGCTGCAGGCGCTCGCGCTACAGGCGGGCGTGCTGCCATCCTTCGTCGTGCAGGTCCACGCTCCGGTGCCCGCGTTGGCACCGTTGCCGATGGTGACGGCCTTCGCCGCGTCGAAGGTGCCGCCGTTCGCGCCGAACGTTGGGGCCACCAGCTTCCACGAGTAGTCCGCCGTGTAGACGTCCGAGCCCTTGTAGCCTGGCTTGCAGGCGGCGAAGTAGACCGTCTGGGCGCCGTTCGTCGAGTCGATGCCCCAGTTCTTCGGCAGATTGCCCACCAGGTTGCCCGTCGTGCACGACGGCATGTTGGAGGAGCTGGTCGAATAGTTGGCCGTCACGGCGCCGGTTGTGGCCGAGGTCAAGAGCGGGTTGATGGTCTTGTTGGCCTTGTCGTAGTCGTACTGCCCGGGTGGTGGGCCGCCGAGGGCCGGGGTTGCCACCTGGAGTGTGTACTGCTGGGTCGTAACGGTGCTGTCGTTGTCGCCGGCCTTGCAGGCAATCGCGGTCACCGTGACCTGCCCCGTGTTGGGATTCGTCACGTTGCCGTTGATCGGGATCTGCGTCTGACCGTTGTAGGTCTGCGCCGAGCCCTGGCAGGTGCCGTTGCTGCAGGTTGGCGTCGAGCCATCCAGCGTGAAGCAGATGGTCGCGCCCGACGTGTTCGACGTGAGCGAGAGCAGGAAGTCGTTGTTCTGCGTTCCTGCAGTTGGGTTGGCCGTCGGGGCCTCGGCCGTGCCCGGCGGAATGTTGATCGTGTACGTCGCAACTCCGACCGCCGAGTCCGTAAACTGCGGTAGCGCGTTGCACATCGCGCGGATCGTCGTGTCCTGCGTCACCGCGATCGGTGCGCTGTACACCTTGCTGCTGGTGGTCGGGTTGGTCCCGTCCGTCGTGTAGTAGATGGTCGCGCCGCTGGTGGTCGTGCTGATCGTCACGTTCTGGGCACTGGTGTACGTGCCCGCTGCAGGGGCGAACGTCGGCGTCGCACAGGGGTTGTTCACCGTACCTCCGGTGCCGCCCATGCCGCCGGTGCCAGCCGTGCCGCCGGTGCCAGCCGTGCCGCCTACGCCGCCGGTGCCAGCCGTGCCGCCGGTGCCCGCGGTGCCGCCGGTGCCCGCGGTGCCGCCGGTGCCTGCGCCGCCGTCGGTGCCCGCGCCGCCGCCGAAGCCTGCGCCGCCGCCGAAGCCTGCGCCGCCGCCGAAGCCTGCGCCGCCGCCGAAGCCTGCCGAACCGCCCGTGCCGGCTCCGCCTTCCGTCGAGCCGCCGGTCCCACCGGGGCTGCTGCTGTTACCGCTACCGCAGCCGATAGCGCCTCCCAAAGCAAGTGCGGCTGCCAACAACAGCGTGTGGCCAGCCTTCATTCGTCCAGGTTTCATCCGTCCCTCCTGATCGTGCCGTGACAAGCACTAGTTCCGGTCCAGTCGAGCCTCATACACTCCTGGCGCGGTCGTGCATAGTGCAAACCAACATGATCTTGTGTTGTTGTTCCTTCGAGCGTGATGAAAATCAACGATGTTGAACAGGCAACACTAGAGTTGCGCAACCGCTGCACAACTTGCCCGCCAGGTTGCGCAGCACGTGCGCGGCACCCGCCGCATTTCGGTTTTCCCCTATCTTTACCGCTCGATGTGAGCGGGCCTGTCGTCTAGGGGATTCCACCTAGGTGACCCGCCAGGCCGGCTTGGCTCGTTCGGCGAGAGGCAGCGTCGAGGCAAGACGAACCGTCGAGATTGTAAGTCAGGAATTGAAGTAAGGACTATGCCATGTGGAATAGTACTCGACTCGGTAGAGCTGGCCGACTGCGCGGACGATGCGCGCTCGGGCCGTCAGGCGGGAGCGGCTCGGTCGTCGGTGCTGGCGAGCGCGGGCGCCCTTCGGCGCCGACATGGCGATGAGCGCGCTCGCGCCGCTTCGCGCCGGGAACGCTGCCTGTCTCTACTGCTTGCTCAGCCCGCCGGACGAGGACGTGGAAATCAGGGCTTCGCTGCGTTCGCGGGGGGCGCCGTCTGCCGGCCGTTCCAGCTCCACACGAGTACAACGACCCCCAACGTGACCGCGATGTCGGCGACGTTGAAGATCGGCCAGTACTCGACGTGGATGAAATCGATGACGTGACCGGTGAAGAGCCGGTCGACCATGTTACCCAGGCCGCCTCCAACGACCAGCGCGCCGCCTAGCCGCGCCATCGGCTGGAGCTCCTTCCAACGCCGCGCGATGAATACGAGCGCGCCGAGCGTCACCGTGGACGCGAGCACACTGAGAAGGAGCCAGCGCACGTGTGGCGACAGCGTGTCACCCAGCAGGCTGAAGGCCGTGTCCGTGTTGTGCGCGACCCTGAGCTCGAGCACGTGGGGCCAGACGCCGAGCGCCCGGGTCCGGAGCTCGGTTGCGGCGAGCCGCTTCGTGGCGTGGTCGCAACCCGTGACCCCCGCCATCAGCGATACAAACGCCACCCAGCCGAAGCGATTCATGAAGCGGCAACCTGCCGGCAATGCCGGATATTCCGATCCTGGGCGCGACGAGGGATGGCTCGTCGCACCATGAACGCCGCGGGGGCGAGCGTCCTTGTTGCGCGAGGTTGCTCAGGGACAGCGCACCGGCCGCGCGCTTGGCAACGCCAGCCGCCGATGCGCCGCATCGTACAGCGACTTGCCGCCGTCGATGGTGCCGTGCTTGTGCAGCATGCGCGCGAGCGCGTCGCGCACGGTGACGCCGAGGTCGGCGTGCACGTCGGCCGGCGAAAGCTCCAGGCCCGTGAACAGATCGTCGCCGCCGGTCACGAGGTAGTCGCTCGTGGCCACTGTGAGCTTCGCGCTGTCCCGGATCAGACGGCCGTCGGGGCGACGCAGCTCGACGGACACGCCCTTCGGCGTGCAGCGCGCGATGACGCGCATGCCCGCTACGCTCACTATGCCGTGCGCGCCGCTCTCGAGGTGGCGCGTGAGCACCTGGCGCAGCTCGGCACCGGTCATGCGCAGCGTTGCCAGCCGGTTGTCGAACGGCATCGCCTCGAACAGCTCGCCATAGGTGAGCTTTCCCGCGGGCAGATCGGCGCGCAGGCTGCCGCCGTTGGTGATGCCCACGTCGGCGCCGGGTGCGGCCTCTCGCATCAGCTCGGCGAACAGATTGCCCAACGGCGATTCGACCTTGTTGGCGCGCGGGATCGCCTGGCGTAAGAGCACGCCCACGAGCTCGGCGCGCTTGTGGGCAGCGCGATCGAGCGCGGGTTGAATGATGCGGGCGATGCGCGCGTCGGGGCGCACCGGGTTGCCGGCGTAGTTGCCGGGGTCGCAGTGCTCGGCGGACTTGAAATCCGAGCACACCTGGTGCGGCGGAAAGACGTGCAGCCCGAGTCGCCGGTGCGTGCGTCGGTTGAAGCGCACGTCGATGCGTGAGAACGCCTTGCCGTAGGCGTACGACTCCACGATCGCGATGCCGTTCACGTACCCGGCGACGCCCTTGTGCGTGTGCCCCGCCACGATCACGTCCACCAGTCCGCGCGGCAGCTTGCGGGCGACCTTGAAGATCTCCTCGTTCGGCTTGCAGCTCGCGAGGTTGTGCGGATGCTTCACGTCCGCGCAGTTGCCGCCAGCGTGGGCGAGCACCACCACGAGCTTCGCGCCCTCGGCGCGGAGCTTTCTGGCACGCGGGATGATGCTGGCCGCCAGCGGACGCACCGCGAGCCCCTTGAAGTAGGCGGGCATTACGATATGCGGCGTCTCGCGCGTCAGCACGCCGACCAGGCCGATGCGCACACCCGCGACGCGGACCATCACGGACGGCTGGAGCCCGCGCCAAGGCGGCATCTTGCGGGTCTTCTTCTCGATCAGATTGGCGCTCAGCACCGGGAAGCGCGCCTGGGCGATGCGCGCCTCGATAGCTCCGAACGGATTCTTCGCCTGGGCGGCGACCTGGCCAGGGGGCTCCGTGCCGGCGGGGCCGAAGTCGAACTCGTGGTTGCCGAGCGCGGCTGCGGCGTAGCCGAGCGCGTTGTAGCCGCGCACGACCGGTGCGCCCTCGGCCAGGTTCGAGGCCAGCGTGCCCTGGAACATGTCGCCGGCATCCACGAGCAGCACGCCGCCGTTCGCGCGGCGCGCGCGCCTGAGGTTGTCGACGAACCCGGCCAGAACCGGCAGCCGGCGCAGATAGCCGTGGAAGTCGTTCGTCCCGACGATGGACACTACTATCGGCTTGGGGCGTGCCGGCGGCCGGGCGGGGCGCGCTGCTGCACGCGCCGGAGGTGCGGCGGGAGCGGCAACCTGTTCGATGCGACACCCGCTGCCGAAAGCGAGCGTTGCCAGTGCGGTGATCCACAGAGGTCGGAGGGTCATGGTGGGTTCGCGGCTCAGCTCGATTCGAGCAGGCCGCGCAGTTGGGCGGGGTGGACTCGGTATTCGTGCCCGCAGTAGTCGCAGGAGATCTCGAGCACCTCGCCGTCCGACATCAGGTCCTCGATGTCGCTGCGGCGGAGCGTGGCGAGCGCGGAGATGACCCGCACCTCGTCACACCAGCACTCGAAGCCGACCGTCGTGTGATCGAGCCGTGTGAACGGCATGCCGTGAAGGAGCTGCTCCAGCAGCCAACCCGGCGAGAAGCTCTCGCTCTCGAGCTGTTCGCGGATGCTCTCGAAGTCGCGCAGTCGTTCGGTCATCACCATCAGCGGCCCGCGCCCCACCTCGGGCAGAAGCTGCACCATGTAGCCGCCCGCCGCCACGACCTCGTCGCCGTCCATGACCGTGTCGACCGCCAGCATCGAGTCGACCTGCTCGGATGTCTGCATGTAGGCCATCAGCGCGCGGGAGATGCCGCCTTCTTCGGGCACCTGGACGAAACCCTGGTTCAGATGCCCGGTCGGCATGCTGCGCATCATCTGCAGGATGGCGCCCTGGCCCAGATCGAGCTGGTCACGGCCATCCGCGACCTGGATCAGACCCCGCGTGCGCCCCGACGGATGCGAGTCGGCGACGAGGCTGCCCGAGCCACCGGCGCCGCGCATGATGCCCTGCACCCGGAGCGCCGGGGACATCGTCTCGCGGAACAGCACGGCCCCGGTCAGGAGCTCACCGAAATAGCGCGCGGTCGTGCCGTGCCCGCCCTGTGCCTTGATGGCGTTCCGGACCGTGCGGGTGGTGTTCGCGGTGATCACGCGGAAGGCGCCGTCATCGGTGATGGCGCGCAGCACGCTGTCGCTCTGCTCCGTCATATCGTCGTGCGTCCGGGTCCGGCCCCGGCTACCCCAAGCGTAACGCGGACCGGGAAATCGGCCAGGGGGCGCCTCGAGCTGTCGGGCTCAGTGCTGGATCGGCTCGTTCTCGCTGACCAGCTCGGCCAGGTCGTCGGAGCCCAGGGGCTCGGAGACGCGGTAGCGCTCGTCCAGCCAGTTGCCGAGGTCGACCTTCTTGCAGCGTCCCGAGCAGAAGGGCCGGGGCGGGTAGTCCTCCGGCACGTCCGGCAGGACCTTCTTGCAGATGGGGCAACAGATGCGCACGGCGCAGTTCTACATCATCGCCGCCAGGCTCGCATCCGCGCGCGCCCTGTTCTAGCTTCGGGCCCCCATGGCACAGGATCTCCTGCTCGAGATCGGCGTGGAGGAGCTGCCTGCTTCCTTCGTCGCCGCGGCTGTCCAGGCGCTGCCTGGACTGCTGGAACGTCAGCTCACCGAGCTCCGGCTCGCGCACGGCGCGGTGCGCGCCGCGGGTACGCCACGGCGACTCGCGGTAATGGCGGACGCGGTCGCCGACAGCCAACCGGACCTCGACGAGCAGGTACAGGGACCTCCTGCCCGCGTCGCGTACGACGCGGACGGCAAGCCCACCAAGGCGGCCACTAGCTTCGCGCAGAAGATCGGCTGCCCGGTTGAAGACCTGGTGCGGGTGGAGACGCCGAAAGGTGAATACGTGGCTGGTCGACGCCAGCAGAAGGGGGCGCCTGCCGCCGAGCTGCTCCCCGCGGCGCTGCAGTCCGTGTGCGAGAAAATCCCGTTCAGGAAGTCGATGCGCTGGGGCGATGGCGAAACGGCTTTCGGGCGTCCCGTGCGCTGGCTGGTCGCTCTGTTCGGGGAGCAGGCGTTGTCGCTGTCGTTTGCCGGGATCAAGGGCGGGCGCAGCTCGCAGGGGCACCGATTCCTGGCCGGCGACCCGCTCGAGCTCGGAAGTCCGTCGAGCTACGTCGAGCAGCTGCGCGGCGCGCACGTGCTGGTCGACATCGACGAGCGGCGCCGGACGATGGTCGAACGGCTGGTCGACGCGGCGCGTCAGCTCGGCGGCGATCTCGATCGAGGATGAGTTCCTGGTGGAAGAGAACAGCTCCCTGGTGGAGGAGCCCCATGTCGTCGTCGGGAGCTTCGACGAGGCCTTCCTCGAGCTGCCCGAGCGCGTCATCCTCGCGGTGGCCAAGGGCCACCAGCGCTACTTCGGCGTACGGGACGCCGGCGGCAAGCTGATGCCGCGCTACCTGGCTGTCGTGAACACGGCGCTCGACGCGGACAACGTGCGCCGCGGCAACGACCGGGTGATGCGTGCGCGGCTCGCCGACGCCAAGTTCTTCTACGACGAGGACCGGCGCACTCCGCTCGCCGACCGTCGCGAGGCGCTCGACGGCGTGGTGTTCCAGAAGCGGCTGGGCAGTGTGGGCGACAAGGTACGTCGCATCGAACGGCTGGTCGGCATCCTGGGTTCGAAGCTCGATCTCCCGGCTTCCACCATCCAGACCGCGGAGCAGGGCGCGGCGCTCTGCAAGTGCGATCTGGTGACGCTGATGGTGGGCGAGCTGCCGGAGCTGCAGGGCGAGATGGGGCGCGCCTATGCGCTCGTGCAGGGTGTGCCGGCTGCCGTGGCCGACGTGATCTCCGGGCACTACCAGCCCCGCGGAGCGGACGATCCGACCGCTCCAGGGGATGCCGGGGCGCTGGTGGCGCTCGCGGATCGCCTGGATACGCTGGCAGGTTGCTTCGCCATCGGCTTGATGCCGACGGGAGCTGCCGATCCGCTGGCGCTGCGTCGCGCTGCGATCGGACTCCTCCGCACTCTGCTGGACAGGGGCTGGGATGTGGACCTCTCCAGCGCCGCCCGGGCCGCGCACGAAGGCTTCGAAGGGGTGAAGCTGGACCTGGACGCGGCTGCGACCGCGGAGCGCCTTTCCGGTTTCTTCCGGGACCGGCTCCGGGGCCTGCTTTCGGACCAGCTCCCGGCGGACGCCGTGGACGCCTGCCTGGCAGCGGGCGCCGACCGACCGTACGACGTGGTGCTCAGAGCCCGGGCGCTGGGTGCCATCGACAGCGAGGTGCGCGCGCTCGGTCGGAGAGGTGTTCAAGCGTGCAGCGAACATCGCCCGGGACGCCCCATCAGGTGACCCGCTGCGGCCGGGGGAGGTCCAGGCCGAGGTCCACCCCTCCGAGCAGGCGCTGTTCGAGGCCCTGGAGACTCTCGAAAAAGAGCTGGCTGCAAGTGAGGAGCAGCAGGACTACGCTGTCGCTCTCGGCCGCATCGCCGCATTTGCTCCGGTGCTCGGCCGTTTCTTCGATGACGTGTTCGTCATGGTGGACGACACCGCGCTGCGCGAAAATCGCCTGCGGCTCATGCGGCGTATCCACCAGAGGTGCTCCAGCCTCGCGGACTTCAATCTCCTGGCGAAACGAAGCGACGCGTAGCAGCTGCACGCCGCGTGACCAACCAGACGGAAATTCCCCATGACCAAACAGATCTACCGCTTTTCCCAGGGCAAGGCAGATGGCGACGCAGGGCAGCGAGCGCTGCTCGGCGGCAAGGGCGCGAACCTCGCCGAGATGGCCAACCTCGGCGTGCCGGTGCCGCCCGGCTTCACCATCACAACCGAAATGTGCGTGGCCTACTTCAAGAGCGGCGGGAAAATGCCCGACGGTCTGCGCGAGAACGTCGAGCAGAGCATGAAGTGGCTCGAGGAGCAGACGGGCAAGCGCTTCGGCGACCCCGAAAACCCCCTGCTCGTAAGCGTGCGCTCCGGCGCTCGATCGTCCATGCCCGGAATGATGGATACCATTCTGAACCTCGGACTGAACGACACGTCGGCCAAGGGGCTCGCGAAGCGCACCGGCAATCCGCGCTTTGCCTACGACGCCTACCGCCGCCTGCTGACCATGTACGGCAACGTGGTGCTCGGCCTCGGGCATCACGGCTTCGACGGGCCAATGCACGACGCGCGCCGTACGCTGGCCAAGGCGCGCGGCATCGAGGTGCCGGAGCACGACGAGGATCTGGGGCGCGCCGTCCCTGACTCGATGCTCGAAGCCGAGCAGCTGCAGCAGGTCGTCGAGAGCTACAAGAAGATCCTGGCCAAGGGCGGCTTCCCCGAAAAGCCGTTCGACCAGCTGATGGGCGCGATCGGCGCAGTGTTCGAGAGCTGGAACACCGACCGCGCGAAGCTGTACCGCCGCATGCACGCGATCCCGGACGACTGGGGTACAGCGGTCAACGTGCAGTCGATGGTGTTCGGCAACCTGGGCGACACCAGCGCCACGGGCGTCGCCTTCACGCGCGATCCGAGCACGGGCGACAAGCGCTTCTTCGGCGAGTGGCTGCCCAATGCCCAGGGCGAGGACGTCGTAGCCGGCATCCGCACGCCGCAACCCATCAAGCAGCGCGCCGACAGCCCGGGCAAGAGCCTCGAGGAGATGCTGCCGGACAGCTACAAGGAGCTGTTCGCCACGCAGGACAAGCTGGAGCGGCATTTCGCCGACATGCAGGATATCGAGTTCACGATCGAGGACGGCAAGCTGTTCCTGCTGCAGACCCGCAACGGCAAGCGCTCGGCGCGGGCCGAGGTGCGCATTGCGGTGGAGATGGTCAAGGAGGGCCTGCTCGACGAGAAGCAGGCGGTCGCCCGCGTCGACGCCTCGCGCATCGAACAGCTGCTTTTCCCTTCGATCGACCCCAAGGCCGACGACGAGCCGGTCGCCAAGGGGCTGGCCGCCTCGCCGGGGGCCGTCACCGGCTACGCCGCCCTGTCGGCGGACGAAGCAGAGCAGCGCGCCGAGAAGGGCGAGCCGGTGATCCTGGTCCGCGTCGAGACCTCACCCGAGGACCTGCACGGCATGAAGGCCGCCAAGGGCATCCTGACGGCCCGGGGCGGAGCGACCAGCCACGCGGCAGTCGTTGCCCGCGGTATGGGGCGCGCGTGCGTGGTGGCCTGTTCTGCCATCTCGATCGACTACGAGCTGCAGATCCTCACGTTCCGTAGCGAAGACGGCCAGAGCGTCGTCGTGCGCCCGAGCGATCTCCTCACGATCGACGGAGCCAGCGGCAACGTGTACGTCGGCGACGTGAAGAAGGTCGACGCCGAGCTGGGCGGCGAGTTCGAACAGCTCATGGTGTGGGCCGACGCCATCCGGCGGCTGAAGGTCCGTGCCAACGCCGACACGCCCGGCGACGCGCAGAAGGCGCGCAAGCTCGGCGCCCAGGGCATCGGCCTGTGCCGCACCGAGCACATGTTCTTCGACGAGGAGCGCATCAAGGCGGTGCGCGAGATGATCCTGGCGAGCAACACGACCGCGCGCGAAAAGGCGCTGGCCAAGCTCCTGCCCTTCCAGACGGGTGATTTCGTCGAGCTGTTCCGCGCCATGGCGGGCCTCCCGGTGAACATCCGCCTGCTCGACCCGCCACTGCACGAGTTCCTGCCGAACGACGCGATCACCATCGAAGGGCTGTCCGCGAGCCTGGGCGTCGAGGTCGCCGAGATCGACCGCAAGATCCAGCAGCTGCACGAGTTCAACCCGATGCTCGGTCACCGCGGTTGCCGCCTCGCGATCACCTTCCCGGAAATCTACGCGATGCAGGTGCGGGCCATCCTACAGGCGGCCTGCAAGGTGCAGAAGGAAGGGGTCGATGTCCTGCCGGAGATCATGATCCCGCTGTCCTTGAGCGATGCCGAGCTCGTCAGCATGCGCGCCATCGTGGACAGGGTGGCGGCGGAGACGTTCAAGGAGACGGGCACCGAGGTGAAATTCAAGTTCGGGACCATGATCGAGCTGCCGCGTGCGGCTCTGCTCGCCGACGAGCTGGCGCGGAGCGCCGAGTTCTTCTCGTTCGGTACCAACGATCTCACCCAGACGACCCTCGGCCTGTCGCGCGACGACGCGGCGAAGTTCCTGCCGCGCTACGTCGAGGAGCACATCCTGCCCGCCGACCCGTTCGTTTCGCTCGACCAGGCCGGCGTGGGTTCGCTGGTGCGCATGGCCGTCGAGAAGGGACGTGCCACCCGCAAGGACATCTCGATCGGCATCTGCGGCGAGCACGGGGGCGATCCGGCTTCGATCGACTTCTTCGAGAGGGCGGGCCTGGGCTACGTTTCCTGCTCGCCGTTCCGCGTCCCGATCGCACGACTTGCCGCCGCTCAAGCCGCGCTGCGTCACGGTTCGGCCAAAGTGGCGGAATAGCGCCCAGCGGCGGGCGGCCGGCGGGGCACCGGGGCCGGGAGCGCTGCCCCTCCCGAGGGGGCGAGGGCTCTCGCGAACCCCCCCGGTTTGTTGTATGCTTTCTCCGTGCCTCCGAAGGAGAACGGTCCGGGGAAGCTGCCTTCCTTTTCGCGCAGCGCGCGGGGAATGCTCAGCAAGTCTGAAGACGCCGTGATCGACCGCGCCCGTGACAACTGCGAACAGGCGCCCGGGATCGGCGACGAAGCAGGCGGAGTGATCCTCGCCCAGCACTGCTCGCATGGCAGCCATGGTTCGCATGGTTCGCATGGCAGTCACGGTTCGCACGGTAGCCACGGCTCGCATGGCAGCCACGGCTCGCACGGTAGCCACGGCTCGCACGGTAGCCACGGCTCGCACGGCTCCTGGTAGCGATGTTCCCCTGCGCCGAGCGGACGCACGCGAGCGTGCCGCGTGCCTAGTGGCAGTTCTTGAAGTTCATCGTCGCGGTGATGTGATGTCCGCTGCCGGTGCAGTCCGCGCTTAGCGTGCCCTGCACGTTCTTGACGTCGTTCACCGTGCTGTTCTGCTCGGCCACGTTGATCGTGCCGCAGCCCTGACCGATCAGCGAGCCCGTCTTCGCACCCGGCTCGAACAGGAACGTGCGCAGGCTGCCGTTCTCGAGCGCTACAAAGCGCAGCCGCCGCCCGGAGCCGTCCGTGAAATCGACGCCCGAGAATTTCGGCATGTTGGCCTGCCCGGAGCGGCACGCGCTCGGCTTGAAGGTGGTGCCGTCCACGTTGATGCTGCCGGAAAGCTTGGCCCGGCAGGCGAGCAATGCCCCCGCGACCATCACCAACCCCATGAAGATCGTACCCCGCATGGCGACGAGGATAACACGGCGCGGAAACGGGGTAGGATCGGATCCCATGCCGCACAAACAAGCATTCTGGATGCTGTTCCTGGCCGGTGCTCTCTCATTGGGTTGTGGAAAGAGCCCGGTGAGCGGAGCCCACGATGCCGGCGGGGCGACCTGCCAGACGCTGTTCGGCTCGCCGAATACGTCGACCGGGCTGGACGCCCGCGCGTGCCGTCCGGAGTGCGCGTGCGGCGGCGACGCCTGGGCGCCACCGGGCTACACCCAGCAGCAGATCGACGCTCTGACGCAGCGGACCCTGCTCGATCCTCCCGCGCCGCTCGCGGACGATCCGTACACGCACCCGCAGGACTTCCCGGCGCACCCCGGCGAGGCGTGCGGTGTACTTCCCGACAAGTCCCAGCCGGACGCGTATCGCCTGCAGACCTACGCGAGCGCGGATGCCGCAAAGCAGGCCGGCGCGACGCTGACGCACTATGGAGCGTGTGGTTTGTGCTCGCCCCTGGCCGATCTGGCCGTCTACATGAAGAACGACGACCTGACGGGCCCGGTGCGCACCTGCGCGCTCAAGGCCACGCCGGATGGTGGAGCCGGGGCCGCTATGGCGTGCCTGATGGCGCTCGGCTTCGACCAGCCGTGCGCGCAGATCTGGTACTACAACGCACTCAACACGCGCGCGCACTGCCTATCGCCGTGTCTCGCCGATCTGTCCAAGCCGTACCAGAAGCCCGACGGCGCGCTCAACGACTGCCTGCAGTGCGACGAGGACCAGAGCGGCCCCGTCTTCAAGGCCGTTGCCGGACGCACCCGCCGCAGCTCGGGCCTCCCCTCCGCCATCTGCCGCCCCTGCTCGAGCGTCCGCCGCGTCGTGCACGTCTATCCGTGATCTCGGCGGCTCAGAGTCCCGCCAGCGCTTCCGACGCCGCGGTGATCGTCGCCTCGATGTCCGCCGGCGTGTGCGCCGCGGAGATGAAGGCGGTCTCGAACTGCGAGGGCGGCCAGTAGATGCCGCGTTCGAGCATGGCCTGGTGCCACTTGCCGAAGCGCTCGGTATTGCTGGCGCCCGCGTCCTTGAACGAGCGCACCGGCCCGTCGTGGAAGAACAGCGTCAGCATGGAGCCGACGCGCTGCACGACGCCCGGCACCTTGTGCCCGGCCAGCGCGTTCTGAAGCCCCTGCTCGAGCATCGCGCCGCGCTCCTCGAGTTGGGAGTATACGGCGGGCGTGAGCCGCTCGAGTGTCGCGAGCCCCGCGCTGGTTGCGAGCGGATTGCCGCTCAGCGTGCCCGCCTGGTAGACGGGGCCAAGCGGCGCGATCTTCTGCATCACGTCGGCGCGCCCGCCGTAGACGGCGAGCGGCATGCCGCCGCCGACGATCTTGCCCAGGCAGGTGAGGTCCGGCGTCATGCCGTAGCGCTCCTGCGCGCCGCCGCGCGCCACGCGGAAGCCCGTCATCACCTCGTCGAAGATGCTGAGCGCGCCGTGCGCCTTGCACAGCCGCACGATCGCTTCGAGGAAGCCCGGCTCCGGCGGCACGCAGCCCATGTTGCCCGCCACCGGCTCGACGATGACCGCCGCGATGCGCGCGCCGTCGCGCTGGAACAGCTTTTCCAGCGCCGCCGCGTCGTTGTAGCCGACGGTGGCGGTGTTCGCGACCATGGGCTTGGGCACGCCGGCCGAGTCGGGCGCGCCGAACGTCGCCGCGCCGCTGCCCGCCTTGATGAGCAGAGCGTCCGAGTGGCCGTGGTAGGCGCCGTCGAACTTGACGATCACGTCGCGGCCCGTGAAGCCGCGCGCCACCCTGAGCGCGCTCATCGTCGCCTCGGTGCCGCTGGAGACGCAGCGCAACATCTCGATCGACGGGTAGCGGTCGATCACGGCCTCGGCGAAGCGCACCTCGAGCTCGGTCGGTGCGCCGAACGACAGGCCCCGCGCCGCGGCGTGCTGCACCACCTCCACCACCTTGTCGTGCGCGTGGCCGAGGATGGCCGGACCCCACGAGCCGACGTAGTCGATGTACTCGCGGCCGTCCGCCCCCGTGATGCGCGAGCCCTTGGCCTTCGTCACGAACACCGGGTGCCCGCCCACTGCGCGGAACGCGCGCACCGGGCTGTTCACGCCGCCCGGCATCAGCCGCTCGGCCCGTGTCATCAACTGCTCGGAAACCTTGTCGCTCATGGCCGGCGTTCTACATGACCGCCCCGCATGCCGCCACCGCGTCTGTCATGAGCCGCCGGGCCGGGCGGTGCGAGCGTTCAGTGGCCGACCGTGACCTTCCGGTCGTACGAGTCGTAGCCGGTCGGCATCGCCACGTGGACGCTGTACGCGCCCGGCGCGAGTCCCGATACCGTGACGCGCTGGTGGACCATGCTCGCGCACGACGTGCGCGTGGACGAGTGGTTCTCGTCCAACAGTTGGACCGTGACGCGGCCGGGTCCGGCGCGGTGCGCCCGCCACACCCACTGCCCGTCGCAGGCCAGCCCTTCGATCATGTCGACGACCAGTCCGCCTTTCGTCGCTGTCAGGTCCAGCTTGGACGGCGCCTCGCCGGGCATCGGCGCTTCCAGATTCTCGGTGTGCACGGCGAGCGCACCCGAGCCCGGCGCTGCGGGGCCGGGCTGAGCTGCGGGTGGCGCGGTCGCATGCGATGCCGACGGGGAAGAGCTGTGCGAGTCGTGCTGCGGGGCCGGCGGCTCTTCCGCGCGCGGTGCGGGCGACGCGCTCTTGTGGCATCCCTGCGCGCCCAGCATGAGCATCGTGGCGAGCGCTGCCGTGGTGTTGCGGCGGAGCATTCTCCAAGGATAACGCGCTTGAGCGTTGTCATGTGGTGGGCCTTTGATCCAGCCAAGAAGATGGCGCATGATCCAGCCATGCATATGCGCACTGCTTTCTGGGCCCTTGCCGCTTCCGCTATCCTGTTCGGGTTCACCCCGGCGTGCTCGAGTAGCTCGAGCACGAAAAATAGCGGAGGCAGCGGTGGCAGCGCCGGTTCGGGCACGGGCGGCAGCGCCGGCTCCGGTACCGGCGGTTCCGCCGGCACGGGCGGCACCGCCGGCACGGGCGGCACCGCGGGCGGCGGCACGGGCGGCACTGCGGGTTCGGGTACGGGCGGCACGGGCGGCACTGCGGGTTCGGGTACGGGCGGCACGGGCGGCACTGCGGGTTCGGGTACGGGCGGCACGGGCGGCAGCGCCGGCGCTTCGGGCGATGCGGGCGGCCCCTTCGTCTGTGGAGGCAGCGCCCAGTGCAACCCCGGACAGCTGTGCGTGAAGAAGGCGGGTGGCGCCGGCTTCAGCTACTCCTGCCAGGACAATCCCTGCGGCAGCCAGCCGCTGAGCTGCTCCTGTGCCGGCTCCCTGTGCGGCGGATCGCCGTACCAGTGCACGGCAGCCAAGGGCCGCAACGTGACCTGCGACTGCCCAACCTGCGCCTGATACAGCCGCCCTGCTATCCGGCGAGCCCCAGCCGTTCCAGCAGCGCTTCCAGCCGCGGCTCGCGGCCCATGAAGTCGATGAAGAGCTGCATCGGGTCGCGACTGTCGCCCTTCGACAGCAGCCGCTCGCGGAACTCGCGGCCGACGTCGGCGTTGAAAAGGCCCTCGTCGCGGAAGCGCGTGAACGCGTCGGCGTCGAGCACCTCGGCCCACTTGTAGGAGTAGTAGCCGGCGGCGTAGCCGACCGGGTGCGAGAAGAGGTGGGCGAAGCTGGCGACCATCGCGTAGTCGTCGGGCAGCGGGGTGGGGGAGTAGTCGGCGAGGATGTCGCGCGCGTAGCGCATCACGTCGCCGTCGCGTTCCGGGTCGTAGTCGACGTGCAGGGCGAGATCGACGGCCGCGAAGCCGAGCTGGCGCATCTGCGCATACGCGGCGCGGTAGGTGCGTACGCGACGCAGCCGCTCGACCAGCCCGGCGGGGATCGGTTCACCACTTTCGTGGTGGCGGGCAAAAAGATCGAGCCCTTCCTTCTCGCCGACCCAATTCTCCATGATCTGCGAGGGCAGCTCGACGAAGTCGCTGGCGACGCGTGTGCAGGCCAGGCTCTTGACAGGCACGCGGCTCAGGCAGTGGTGCAGGAGGTGACCGAACTCGTGGAACAGCGTCTCCACCTCGCGGTGGGTGAGCAGGGCCGGCCGGTCGCCGACGGGCGGCGTGGCGTTCGAGCAGATGAGCGCCAGGTGCGGCGCCGGCGGCACCGAGGCGATGAGACCGTGCATCCACGCGCCGCCCGTCTTGTTGTCGCGCGGGTACAGGTCGGCGTAGAAGAGGGCCAGCTCCGTGCCGTCGGCGTCGGTGATGCGATAGGCGTTGACGGCTTTGTCCCACGCTTCAACGCCTTCGCGCGCCTCGATGCGGATGCCGTAGAGTCGCTCCGCCGTGGCGAACAGCCCTTCCAGCACGCGCTGGGCCGGGAAGTAGCGCGCGGAGTTCCTCCTCATCGAGCTGGAAGCGCGCCTTCCTGAGCTTCTCGGAGTAGTACGCCACGTCCCATGGCTCGAGCCGCGGTGCGTCGGCACCCTCCAGCTCGCGGCGGAATGCCTCGAGCTCGGCGTTCTCGCGCTCGAAGGCGGGGCGCGTGCGCTCGGTGAGATCCCGCACGAACTCGCGCGCGCGGTCGGCGCTCTTTGCCATGCGGTCTTCCAGCACCAGATCCGCGAAGCTCGAGAAGCCGAGCAGGCTGGCCTTCTCGCGCCGGAGCTCGAGGATGCGCGCCACGAGCGGGCGGTTGTCGAACGCTCCCTGTGCCGTGCGGCGGTCCTGTGCGCGCCAGAGCTGCTCGCGGATCGAGGCATCGTCCAGATAGGTGAGCGCGGCGATGAGGCTCGGCGCCTGCAGCGTGAAGCGGTAGCCCTCGAGGCCCTTCTGCTTCGCACTTTCGCGGGCCGCCGCGCGCGCCGACCCGGGCAGGCCGGCGAGGCGCGACTCGTCGTCGAGCACCAGATCGAACGCGGCCGTCGCGTCGAGCACGTTCTGCGAGAACTTCGTGGTCAGCTCGCTGAGCTCGCGGTCGAGGGCGGCTAGCTGCTTCTTCCTGTCGGGCGGAAGCTCGGCGCCGTGGCGGCGGAACTCGTCCAGGGTCTTGTCGAGGAAGCGGCGGCGCGTGGGGTCGAGGCCCGTGGCTTCCGGCGTTCCGGCAAATTCCCTCAGTGCCTGCCAGACGCCGCTGTGCAGCGGGATACCGCTGAAGAAGGCACTGACGCGCGGCAATACTGCGTTGTGCGCCTGGCGCAGCTCCGGCGTGCTCGCGACGTTCTCGAGGTGCTCGACGATGCCCATCGCGACTTCCAGGCCCTCCGTCGCCTGCTCCAGCGCGCCCAGGGTGCCGTCGTAGGTGCGCGGTGCGGTGGCCATGGCATCGAGCCCGGCCTGCGCGCGTTCGAGCAGCTCGTCTATGCCTGGTTCGACGTGTTCGGCGTGGATGCGGTCGAACGGAATGTCGACACGGACCTCCAGGAGGGGATTTTTCATCATTGTTGCACTCGCCGCGCGCGATCGGTGAGCACGGCCCGCCACGCTTCGATGCGGCTCTGCGCGTGCAAGGGCCATGGAAACCTGGCCAGGCGTGCGAGAAGGTGTGGCGTATGGTCGCCGGCCCGCAGGCGGTTTCCGAACACGTCCGAGGCGTCTTCGATCATGTCGAACGCCTTGTCCAGATCGCCGCTTTCCACATGGAGCCAGGCTTGTGTCATGAGGTAGTGCTGGCGTGGTTCAGCCTCTTCGACCTGGAGCCGCGCGCACCCTTCGAGCAGCTGCGCCGCCGTTTCGACGTTGTGGCGGCAGAGTGCAACCTGGCAGTGCAGGAGCGCCGCTTCGAGCTCGCCCCACGGGTCGCCCATCTGGGCATAGATGGTCGCGGCGCGGCTGGCGTGCAGCTCGGCCATGTCCAGGTCGTCGGTGTCGATGCCGATCATCGCGAGCAGCCGCTCCGACCCGCCCTGGCCGCGCGGCGTGCGGAGCGCGTCGAACGCGCCGAGCGCGTCCATGGCCCCCGCCTCCGCGCTCTGGAAGTTCATCAGCCGGTGTTCAACGTGCGCTAGCGACACGTCCGCCTGTGCGATACCGAGCCGGTATCCGGCCTTCTCGAACTCCGCGCGGGCCCGGAGCGTCAGACGGCGCGAGCGTGCAGTGGCGCCTTCGGAGTGATCGATCCAGCTGAGGAGCAGCAGGCACTGCCCCCGGCCCAGCGGTTGGCGGATCTCGTTGAAATGGGCTTCGCCCGCTTCCACAACCTGCCGGGCGCGCTCGTAGTTGCCCAGCAGGTACTCGATCTCGCCGACCACGGCCTCGCACTGGGCCATGCCGAGCACGTTGCCCTGTTGCTCGAAGAGCTGGTGTGCCAGATCCACCAGCAAGAGCCCTTCCGCGGAAGTGCCCTTCTCGCTGGCGAGGTGCCCGAGCAGGCGCATGCAGTGAGCGAGATTGTCCTGATCACCCAGCTCCTCGAAGGTGGTGCGCGCGATGTCGGCGTGGGTGATCGCTTCCTCGGTGCGACCGACGTGGCGCAGCGCTTCGGCCTGCCAGCGGTGCTTGAGCGCCAGCGAACGGCCCTGCAGGTGCCCCTTGAGGAGCTCGAGGTCGGCGAGCGTGGCCAGCGGCTCGCGCGCGCCGTGCCACGCACGCGCGAGGAAGTCGAACAGCAGCTGTGCCGCGTTGTCCGGCTCGCCGGCGTTGAGCAGATTGACGACGCGCTGACGGACCACCCGGCGGGTGCTCGCCAGAGGATGGTGGGTGAGCGCGTCGGCGGCGGCGCGGAAGACGCTCCGCTGGTCGCTGCGCGCGGACAGGCCCGCGAGCAGATGCTCCTGCAACAGAGCGTGCGGCCAGCCGTAGCGCCCCGGCCCGCGCGGCAGGATGATCTCGGCGTTCTGCAGGCTGATGATGCAGGCGTCGGCCGGCAGCCCGAGCGTGGTGAGCAGAGCGTGCAGCACCTCGCGGCGGATGTCGCCGCCCAGGGTGGCGGTTGCATAGGCGGCCGGGCGCTGCTCCTCGGGCATGGCGGAGACGCGGCTGTCCCACAGCTCGGCGGTGGTCTGCGGGCGCAGAGCCAGGATCTCGGGTGGCACGCGGTACAGGCCGTTGACGAGCTCCAGATTGCCGGCCAGCGCCCAGGCGTGCAGCTGCTGCAACGCGAACAGCGGATTGCCGCGGCTGCGGCGCGCCGCTTCACGTGCGGCGGTCTCGTCCAGCGGCAGCGACGCCTGCAGAAGCGAGGTGGTGGTCTCGGGGTCCATCGCGGCGATCTCCACCACGTCCCCGTCGAGCACTTCGCGCAGCTGGCGCAGTCGATCGGCCGCTGGGGTCCCAAGCTGGACGTCCTCGGCGCGCACGGTGGCGACCATGACGATGCGCTGATCCGGATCGTGCTCGTGCAGGCGCAGGAGCCCCTCGAAAGTCGTCTGGCCGGCATGGTGCAGATCGTCGAGCCAGAACAGGAGCGGCCGCCCGCGCGATATGCGGCGGAGCGTGTAGCGATGCACCTGGCGGCGGGTCTCGAGCGTGTCGAGCGTGAAACGGAGTCCGCTCGGTCCAACCTCGGAACCCGGCTGCGCCGGCCTGAGCCACTCGGCGGCGCCGGCGACCCAGGCGCGGCCGTTCTTGTCGTCCTTCTTGACCTTCCAGCGCGAGAGGAGCGACCGCTCGATGGTGTCGCGATCCGTGCGCTCGAAGCTGTAGTACTGCGTGACCGCGCCGAGCATGCCGTCGAGTGGCGTGCGCATGCGGCGGTAACGAGCGCGCAGCGGGATCATCGTGCCCTCTTCATGCACGACCCCGCACAGCCACTCGGCGATGCGGCTCTTGCCCGCTCCAGCGGGGCCCACCAGGAGCACCAATCGGTGTGTCGGTCCCCGGCCCTCGGCCACGTCGTTGCACACGTCGCTGAGCAGGCGGCGCACGTCGTCGCGGCCGACGAGCGGGCTCGGACGCATGCTGAGCAGCCCAGGAGCCCGCTCGGGCTTTGCTGCGAGTTGAGGATTCGGTCCGTGCGCGCCGGTCTTGCGCGTCGTGGCGGCCTTGTTCGCCCCTGCAGCGTGGGAGAGTGCGGGGAACCGCCAGACCTCGGGATCCACACTGGCGTCGGGGCGGAAACGCGCCCATTCCGTGCGCGCTTCGGCGGCGAACTCCCAGCGGTCCCAGGGGCGCTTGGCGAGCATGCGGTGCACGAAGCCGACCACCTCGGCGGGCGCGTCGATGGCGAGCTCGAGCGGCGGGACGCGATCGAAGGCGTGCTGCCGGAGCAGCGCCTTCGGATCGCCGTGGAACGGCGAGCGTCCGCCCAACAGCTTGTACAGGATGCAGCCCAGCGAGTAGATGTCCGTCGGACCGCAGACGTGGTGCATCTCGTGCTGGATCTGCTCCGGCGCCATGTAGCCTGGTGTTCCGGCGCCCGCGTGGGGCGCGAACTCCATCGAACTTCTCTCCGTCCAGGCGTTCGTCGTGCGTGTCCTGGCGGAGCCAGGCTAGCCCGAAGTCGAGGATGTGCACTTCAGGCGGCCCGTCTTCCTGTTCCTCGACCAGCACATTGGACGGCTTCAGGTCTCCGTGGACGATGCCGCGCGCGTGTGCGTGGCCGAGCGCGGCCAGCACCTGGTCCACGATCGACCAGATGAGCTCGAAGCTCAGCCGCGCCGCGGTCAGATCGTGGAGCGAGACGCCGCTCGCGAGCTCCATGGCCAGGTACGGCGATCCATCGGCGAGCTGTCCGAAGTCGCGCGCGCGGACGATACCGGGGTGGTCCAGGGCGGCGAGCGCGCGCGCCTCCTTGTAGAACCACATTACGTATTCGCCCGCGAGCTTTCCCTCGGGCGGGATAACGCGCTTGATCGCGACGAACTGGCCGCTGGCCTGGTCGCGGCAGCGATAGACGATCCCCATCCCGCCTTCGCCGAGGACCGAGACCACCTCGTAGCGATCGGCGATCACATGGCCAGGCAGCACCGGCATCGGCGGCGGCGCGGGCAGATCCGAGACCATCACCTGTACGTCGCCGCCCGAGACCGGCTCGTAGTCGGACGGCGGGTTCGCGAAGTCGTTCGACTTGACGCTCGCAGCCGATGGGATGCTCGGCGGCGCACTGTCCGGCGGCGTGCTGTCCGGCGGAGCGCTGTCCGGCGGAGCGCTGTCCGGCTCCGGCTCGACCGGAATTGCCTGCGAGTGCGCAGCGTCGGTCGGAGTCGAGGGTAGAACCGTCCCCTTCGCGTCTCCGCCGTCCGCGGCAGACGCCCGGACCGTTTCCGGTCGGGGGGATTTGTCGGGTTTCTGGGTGCCCCCGTTGGCCATGACCGGCGCGAGTGTAACCGTCCGCGTCCCAACGTCGAGCGGACGCCGGGCCGAACGAATGGGAGAAGCCTATCCTACCGTAACGACCGGGCATTGTCGCGTCGGCCGAGCGGGGCGCCTGGCGTTCGATCGCACCTGGCGTTAGTCTCCCGCGCCATGTCTGCACGCACCCAGCCCGAGCCGTTCCTCGCCGATTTCGACCCCGAAATCGCCCACTTGATCGAAGAAGAAGAGGGGCGCGAGCGCGACAAGCTGCGGCTGATCCCGAGCGAGAACTACGTCTCGAAGGCCGTGCTCGAGGCGAGCGGCTCGGTGCTGACCAACAAGTACTCCGAGGGCTATGCCGGCCGGCGCTACTACGAGGGGCAGCAGCTCATCGATCAGATCGAGCAGCTGGCCCAGAGCCGGCTCAAGGAGCTGTTCGGCGCCGACCACGTCAACGTCCAGCCCTACAGCGGCAGCCCGGCGAACCTCGCCGTGTACCTCGCCTTCTGCCAGCCGGGCGACTCCATCATGGGCCTCGGCCTGCCCTCGGGCGGTCACCTGACGCACGGCTGGAACGTCAGCATCACCGGCAAATACTTCGCGAGCCACGCCTACGGCGTGAGCGAGAAGGACCACCGCATCGACTTTGCCCAGGTGCGTTCGCTGGCAAAGGAGCACAAGCCGAAGATCATCTGGTGCGGCACCACGGCCTACCCGCGGGTTCTCGAGTTCGACAAGTTCAGGGAAATCGCCGACGAGGTCGGCGCGAAGCTCTGCGCGGACATCGCTCACATCGCGGGGCTCGTCGCCGGCGGCGCGCACCCGTCGCCCGTGGGCATCGCCGACGTGGTCACGAGCACGACGCACAAGACGCTGCGCGGTCCGCGCGGCGGCATCGTGATGTGCAAGGAGGAACACAGGAAGGCCATCGACCGTGCCGTCTTCCCGGGACTTCAGGGCGGCCCGCACAACCACACCACCGCCGGCATCGCCGTGGCGGCGAAGGAAGCGATGCAGCCTGCGTTCAAGGACTACGCGAAGCACGTGGTGGAAAACGCCAGGGTGCTGGCCGAGGCGCTCGCCGGCAAGGGCTTCAACCTGATCACCGGCGGGACGGACAACCACCTGATCCTGATGGACCTCACGCCGAAGGGCGTGCCCGGCAAGGTCGCGGCCAAGGCGCTCGACGTCGCTGGCATCGTCTCGAACTACAACTCGATCCCCTTCGACCCGCGCAAGCCGTTCGACCCTTCCGGCCTGCGCATCGGCACGCCCGCCATCACGTCACGCGGCATGGGCGAAAGCGAGATGAAGAAGCTCGCCGACTGGATGGACGAGGTCGTCCAGCACCACGACGACGAGAAGGTCCAGCAGCGCGTCGCCAGCGAAGTGAAAGAGCTCTGCAAGAGCTTCCCTCCGCCCGGGCTCTGACGCGGCATCACAAGACGGTGCAGGTGAGCGTGCGTTCGCTGCCGTTTGCGGCGCAGCTTTCCTTGCAGGCTTTGCCGGCTGGGCATGCGCACTGGTTGCAGCCGCAGCCAGTGGAGCAGCCCGCTGGCGGCGTGATGCACTGGTAGCTGTTCTGTGTGTGGACCTTGGTGAAATCCAGGGTGTGGCGGCAGACCTGGCTTTGCGCGTTGCAGAAGTACGGGCCGCAGGGGAAGGTGCCTGGCGGCGCGGAGCACTGGCCGGAGATCGACAGATCGGCGCCGCTCTGGGCCGCTTCACACGCGCTGGGGTAGGTTTTTCCGCCGCATCCGCACACCGCGGCGCCGCCAGCCGGGCAGCTCGTCGGGATCGGCTCGCACTGTCCGGGCAGGCTGCCCTTGCCGCAGTTTTCGTCCGGTACCTTGCAGTACTGCCCCGAAGCGCAGGGCAGAAGCTCGGTGCACACGTCCGGCGGGCGGCAGCCCGGTTGGCCGAACAGCGTGCCGCCCGGCGGGCACGTCCAGGTGCCGTTGACGCAGGAGGCCACGCCGACCGTGCCGTCGGACTTGCAGCAGCCGTGCGGAACGACCGGGCAGGTCGTGCACTCGTCGCTGTGCACCATCCCGGTCGGGCACGTCCAGAACATGCCATCGCACACGGCCGGGGACAGCTGTCCGGAGCCGCACTTCGGCGTGCACGAGAAGGACACGACGCTGTTGCAGCTGCCGCCGTCCGGAAGTCCACCCTCCAGCACCCCGCCGTCGGAGTGCTGCCCGCAGCCGGCCACGACGCTGACCTTCGACTCGGCGCTTTCGTGCAGGAGCTGGCAGACCACCGGGCAGAGAACGATGCGGGTGGGAGCGACAGGGTCGTCGACGTAGAAGCCGTTGCCCGCGCCGCATGCCGTTGCCGAGGGGACTCGCGACAGCGCGGTCCCCGCACCGCCATTCGTCTGGATGTACGACGCCGTGACGTCGGACGGCTCTAGCGCGGCGTCGCCCACGCTGGGGATGGCGTACTCGCAGGTGCCGAGCGTCTTTCTCAGCCCTTCGAGCGCGTCCACCAGCTTCTGCGCCGACTGTGCGCTCTTGCCCACGATGACCGGCTTGCCGGTCCCGCCCGCGGCGGCGATCTGCGATAGCCCCTTCTCCGATGCCGCTTCCTGCCCGATGACGAAGGTGAGCACCTGGGGCGCGTCCTTCACGCCTTCCAGCGCCGTTTCCGCGACGTTCGCGATCGACGAATCGCAGGCATTCGGAACGCCGTCGGTGACCAGGGCGATGGCGACTTCCTCGTGGGGATTGGCGATTTGCCGGGCGCGCGCGTACTCGATGGCGGCGCGCAGGGCCAGCCGGGTGGGCGTGTCGCCTTCCAGCTTCTGCTTGGCCAGGGACGCCTTGATGTTGTCCGCGTTGCCGGGGAGCGGCGCGATCGGAACGGCGGGATGCACGTACGACTCCGCCAGGCAGCCATTCATGGGGAAGTAGGCCAGACCGATGCCCAGGCCCGCCGCGGCAGGATCGCTGACGAATGCGGAAAGCGCCGACGTCGCCTCGTCCCACTTGTTGTCGTCGGCCATGCTGCCCGACTTGTCGAGCAGCACGTAGATGCTCAAGCTCGAGTAGCCGGACCTGTAGTTGGCGCGCGCGCAGAAGCTGGCGCTGGGCGGCGTCGCGCCGGCGTCCTCCTCTGCGATGTGCAGACCGGTGCGCGCGCCGCAGGCAGGGACAAGCGACGCGGGGGCCAGCAGGAACAGAGCGGCTATGGCAGCTCGCACGCGCCGGGCTCGACCGGCCGTTGTCCTTTCGCGCCGCATACTCCCTCGCGATGGGTCTACAGGATGATGATCCCGGTGCCGACCAGCAGCACGAATGTGCCGGCAATGACGATCAGCGTCAACATGACCACCAGCATCCAGGTGCGCTTGCGTTGCTCGCGCTCCAGGACTTCCACGGGGTCTCCGCCTTCATGGATATCGGCGATTGCTTTCAGATCGGGCTCGCTCGACATGGGTGTCGGGGCTTCGCCCAGCGCGACGTCCGGCGTCGAGGGCTGCGCGGCAATCGCCGGTGCGGATACGGCTCCCATGCGGGCGCCTGTACGCGCGCCCGTGCGCCGCGCTCGCCGCGCTCCGGGCGTCGACTGGGGACCGCTGTCCGGCGCCGACCGTGCGCCGGTATCCGAGCGCGGAAGCGGCGCCATGGCCGATAGGTCCGTGCGGCTGTTGACCTCCGGGTCCCGGAGCCAGGTGCGGTACAGCGAGGTGCCGACGATGTCCTCGAACACGTCGCGCTCTTCGAGCCACGCGGCGAGCTCCTCGCCGAGCTCCCGCATGTTGGGCCAGCGCTCTTCCTTCTTCTTCTGCAGACCGCGTTCGAGGATCGCCTGCAGCTGGGGCTCGTCGATGCCGTGCTCCGCAATCGTCGCCGGCGTGTTCTCGATGATGGACCGCATCAAGGCGTTGTAGTTCTCGCCGTCGAACGGGCAGCTGCCGGTCAGGGCCTCGTACAGCACGACGCAGAAGCTCCACAGGTCGGCCTGCTCCGTGGGCGGTTCACCGCGCGCCTGTTCCGGCGACATGTAGTCCGGTGTTCCGAGCGCAGACCCCTCCACGGTGAGCTTGCGGGGGCTGTCCACCATGCGTGCGATTCCGAAATCGAGCAGCTTCGGGATGACCGCAACCTCGTCGTGGACCAGGAAGATGTTCTCCGGTTTCACATCGCGGTGGATGATGTTCTGCGCGTGCGCCGTCGCGAGCGCGTGGGCAATGGGCAAGAGCAGCTGCACGGCCTGGGCGGCGGCGATGCGCCCTTCGCGCTCGAGCAGATCCGCGAGATCTTCCCCGTCCAGGAGCTCCATGGCGAGGAACGGGTCGCCGTGCCGCGTCTCGCCGAAGTCGTGGACACGTACGATCGACGCGTGTCCGAGGCGCGCCGCTGCGCGCGCCTCTTCGAGCAGCCGCTGGGTGAGCGCGCCGGCCGTGTGCCGGGTCCGGAGCTCGATCAGCTTGATGCCGACATGGACGTCGAGCACGTGGTTGTGGGCGACCCACACGGTGCCCATCCCACCTTCCCGGAGGAGGCGGATCAGCTCGTACTTGTCTCCGATGAGGTCACCGGGCCGGTAGCGCGAGAGCGGACCCGGAGCCGAGCTGGGGACTTCCCGCACTCCCGTGTGGGACGGGTCGCGCGTACGCTCGGGGATCGTAGCCATCTAGTTGTCCAGGCTATCATTTTGGCGGAACACGCCCCCCACAGCAAGAGTCCGGGCTGGCTCGGTTCTGGTCAGGGGGGAATTTGCTGCTTCTTCGACGCGACGCAGCATTCCGTCACGGCCTGTTCCGGCGAGTTTGCTGGTCCGAGGCCCCGGGCGCCGCTCCGCCGCGACAGGTTGGCCGCGCGTCACCCCCAGGGGTGATATGCGCGCCCACCCCTTCTTGATACTATCGCATCCAGGGCTCATGCGCGCAGAACGGGCTCGAAGAGAGCAATGGCTCGGTTCCTACCGGCTTGTCCGCCGGCTCGCCACCGGCGGAATGGCGGAGGTGTACGAAGCGCGTCGCGTCGGTCCGGGGGGGTTCAGCAAGCGCTTCGCCATCAAACGCGTGCTCCCGCAGCTAGCCAGCGATCCGCGCCTGCTCTCGATGTTCTGTGACGAAGCGCGCATCCACGCCGGGCTCTCGCATCCGAATCTCGTCCAGGTCGTCGATTTCGGTGACTCGCACGGCGAGCTCTACATGGCGATGGAGTACGTCGACGGCATCAACTGCGCCGAGCTGCTCGCTGCCGTCGAGTCCCGCGCCCGTAGCGTCGATCTCGCGCCCGCGCTGTTCATCGCCCGCGAGGTGCTGCGCGGGCTCGCCTACGCGCACGCCGCATGCGACGAGTCGGGGCAGCCGCTCCGGCTTGTGCACCGGGATGTCGCGCCCGGCAACATCCTGGTGGCCCGCTCCGGGGAGGTGAAGGTCGCGGACTTCGGGGTCATGCGTGGCCGCACGATCGAAGCGCGCACCGCGCCCGGCGAGATCAAGGGCAAGATCGGATACGTTTCGCCGGAGCAGGCACTGGGCAGGGACCTGGATGAGCGCAGCGATCTCTTCTCGCTCGGGGTGGTCCTGGCGGAGCTCCTGCTCGGCAGACCCCTCTTCCCGGGCAACACCGAGCTCGAGATCCTGGAGAACCTCCACCGAGGCAACCTGCAGACGCTGCAAGATCACGGGCGTCACATCCCCGAGGACGCCCGGGCGGTCCTACTGCATGCGCTGGAGCGCGATCCGGAGCTGCGCTTCTCGTGTGCCCGGGATTTCATCGCGGCCGTGGAGCAGGTGATGGCCGCCCATCGCGTGGCCGCATCATCCGTCGCCCTCTCGGAATGGCTTGCGGATCTGGGCGTGCTGCCGATCGAGAGCAGCGTGCAGGACATGCCCGGGCCGAGGCACTCCGGCGAGCACGCCAAGGGCGACAATCCCTATGGCACCCGGATCGCCGGAGCGGTCCCGCAATCGATCTCGATGGCTCCGGACATCTCCGGCTTCCGCACGGCGGTCACGCCCGCCCGCGTCGGACACTCCGCTGGCGTTGTGCCCGCTGCGCGCGACCCGGTAGTCGAGGCGGACTACCGGATGCGCCGACCCGGCGGCACCATCGTCGGACCGCTTTCGCTGCCACGGCTGCTGGAGATGATCGCCACTGCCCGTGTCGGGCTCGACACTCTGGTGTCGCATGACGGCGGACCTTTTCTTCCGGTCGCGTCCGTGCAGGAGCTTTCGCGGCTCGCGTCGCGTTCCGCGTACCGGTTCTTCGAACCACTGGAGGGGCGGCGCCGGCAGCGCGCGGGCATCGACCGCGCCACGCTGCCTGCGTTATTGGCGAGTCTGGTGCTGCACCGCCAGACCGGTCTGCTGGTCGCCACGTCGCGGCGCGAACAGAAGCGGATCTACTTCGTGGACGGTTCACCGCTGTTCACGGCATCGACCGATCACGACGAGCTTCTGGGGTCCCGCCTCGTCGCCGACGGGCTGATGGATCGCGAATCGCTGGAGGGCGTTCTCGAACGAGGCTACCGGACCGGTCATCGGCTGGGCGAATCGTTGATTGCCGCAGGAGTGCTCAAGCCGAGCGGGCTCTTGAAGGCCGTCGCCGAGCAGCGCAGCGCGCGCATCACCGGGCTGTGCCGCTGGCCCGTCGGTGAGTTGTGCTTCGTGGAGGGTGTCCGTTGCGGGGAGGAAGCCGTCAGTCCGCCGGGCTCACCCCTCAAGCTGATGGCCGCCGCGATCCTCGCCGCGTACACCGACGACGAGATCGCCGCGCTGCTCGAGCCGCTACGCGCCGAATCGCTGGAACGCCGGCATGCGGCTGCCCGGCTCGGAGTGATGCTGGATCTGCCTGTTGCCCAGGCGCGCGCCCTGGCGCTGGCCGGCGGCGGGGCCTGCCTCGACGCCTTGATCCACGATGCCGCTCTCGCGAATGCGGCCGATGCGGCCCAGGTGCGCCGGGCGGTGTTCATCGGTCTGGCCGTCGGCGCGATCGGCTGCCAGAGCCGGCCGGCGGCGGCGTTCTAGCGGGCTGTCTGGAGGATCGCGTAGATGGCCCAGCCGGTCAGCGCGATGCCGAGCAGCACCACGAAAAGTACCCAGCCGGAGGACACGACGAGCCCCGAGCGCTCGCGGCGGGGAGGCGGCTCGTCGGGCGGCGTCATGCCGGCAGTGTAGTCACGCGCCGCGCTCGGTCTACCCGGAGCCAGCACGAAGCGCCTGGGTGATACGTTCGCGATCGGGGCGCTGCGCCGGGTCGGTGCCCAGCAGCGCCGCGCAGAGCTCGTCGAGCTCTGCCGGGACGTGTTCCCGGCCGACGAGCAGGCTCGGGTGCGGAGCGCCCACGGTGCGCTTTCGCACGAACATGGCCTGCGCCGAGCCGCTGAACGGTAGAGAGCCCGTCAGCGCTTCGAACAGCATGACGCCCACCGCGTACCAGTCGCTGGCCGGCCCGGAGCTCGCGCGGTCCCATTGTTCAGGAGCCATGTAGGCCGCCGTACCGACCATCTCGCCCGATTCGTGCTCGTCGGGCAGGCCCAGATGGGTGACGAGGCCGTAGTCGAGCAAGACCAATCGGCCGCGGGGCGTGACCCGGACGTTGTGCGGTCTGAGGTCGCGATGCACCAGCCCTGCGTCGTGGACCGCGCCCACCGCCGAGACCAGATCGGAAAACGCCTGGCGGAGACGCGCGATCCCCTCGGGTGTGCAGGGCGCATAGGCCGACCGACCCATCTCCTGGACGGGCTGCCCGAACGCCAGCGGCATGCTTCTCGGGGGCGCGGCTGGTTGCGACGGGCGGCGCAGATCCGAGCGAACGTACGCGACCAGATCGCTTCCTTCGACCAGCTCCATGGTGAAGAAGCGATCCTCCTCGTCGAGGAACAGTTCGTAGAGCCGCACCAGGTTGTCGTGTTCCACGTGCGAAAGGATCGAGAACTCGCGCTCGAAGCGCGCCAGCTGGGTCGGGTCGAGGCGGCCGGCGTCCTTGAGCAGTTTCAGCGCCACGCTCTGGCCGGTCTGTCGGTCGCGCGCCTGGTAGACAACGGCGAACTGACCTTCGCCGAGCTCGCGCTGGATCACGAAACGCCCGAACTCCCCGAGCACCGTCGGAGTACCTTGAGTCATCCCGCTACGCGCTCTGCTGGAAGTCGTACACTGGGCCGAGAGCCAAGATCCGCGTCAGCTCGTCGAGTGCCGTGTGCACCTCGACGAGTAGGGTCGGGTCGGCCAGATCCGACGCTACCAGGCGGTCGCGGTAGTGCCGCTCGACCCACGCGGTGAGCTCGGCAAACAGGGCATCATCGAAAAACACCCGCGCGCCGATCGCGTCGCGCTCCGCATTCGTCAGCGGCACCCTGAGCCTGAGGCACGCCGGGCCGCCGCCGTTGTTCATCGATTCGTTCACGTCGATGTAGTGTACCGCCTCGACCGGGTTTTGCCCGGCGATGACGCGCTCGAGAAAGCGTCGCGTTCTGGCGTTCCGCTCGCTCTCCCGGGGTGCGATGATGGCCATGCTCCCCGAAGGAAGCGTTACCAGCTGCGAATTGAACGGATAGGCGGCCACGGCGTCCGCGACGGGCAACTCGGAACGGCCTGCCAGGCAGTAGGAGAAGTCTGTCCCGAGCCGCGATGCGAGCAAGTGGGTGAGCTCTTCTTGATCGACGAAGGCCGCTTCGTGCAGCATCAGGAAGCGGTCGTTGCCGACCGCGAGCACATCCGTGTGGAACGCCCCCGCGTCGATGCCCTCCGGGCTCTGCTGCCAGAGCAGCACGCCGTCGCCGGGCAGCTCGTGCAGGCGCGAGATCGCGCTGCTCGCCTCGCGCGTCTGGCGGGCCGGGAAGCGGGTGGGGGCCGCGCCCTCTCCCCACGTGCTACGGCCCCAGGCCAGCAGGTGCAGCGCCGCCTGCGATGTCGCCAGCCGGGTGTGGTTCGCGGCTCCCTCGTCGGCGAAATGCTCGCCGGCCGGCAGCGGATCGTGCACCACGAAGCGGTCGGGGTCGGCGAAGATGCGCCGGAGCACTGCGGTCGTCACCCGCGCTTCCAGCGCGCGGTGGAACATGGAGCTCAGGTTGGCGGGCGTCAGGTGCACGCGGCCGTCCCGTGCGTCATGGGATGGTGCGACCGTCGCTGCGTTCGCGGTCCACATCGACGACGCGCTGCTGCACAGCCTGAGCAGCTGGCCGTCGCCCTCGGCGGCGCGTGCCAGAACCGTGGCGTTGTCGCCTGCGAACCCGAGCCGCCGGAGGGCCTCGACGTTCCGGCCGTGGCTGCGGCGGCAATACGGCCTGCCCCACCCCCAGCGAGGCCACGAAGCGCATCTTCGCCAGCCCCTGCAGCGCTGCAGAGCGCGGATTGGACACCTCGCCCGCATGCGACGCGCTTGCCAGATTGCCGGGGCTCAAGCCCGCGAAATTGTGCGTCGGGCCGACCAGCCCGTCGAAGTTGTACTCGCGCACAGCCGCCAGCGTAGTGTCAGCCCGCCGTGCCGGCAATCACGGCCCGCGTCGCGTCGCTATCAAGCAGCTCGACAGCTGCTCAGTCGCGCTCGAGTTGTGCGGAGCGCTCGTCGGCGTGCGCCGGTGCGAGCAGGCCGGCGAGCACGTGACCCGCGTCGGCGTCCGTGTCGGCCTGCACGCCCATCATCTGCCGCAGCGTTGGCGCGATGTCCGCAAGGTGCCGCGGCTCGGGGGCGCTGACCAGCCCGTGCGCCCGGATCAGCGAACCTCCGGCTACCAACCACGTGCGCATGGCCGAAGCCACGCCGCCGTGATTCCGGCATTCAGGATCGCGGCCATGATCCGCCGTGACGAAGAAAGCCGTCTCCCATCCCTGCTCGTGGAGCGACGCCAGCGTTCGGGCGACCTTTCCGACCACCTTGTCGGCTCGTTGCAGGGCACCCAGGTAGTCCTTGTAGTCGTTTCTGTGGCCCCACTCGTCCGTGTCGCCGAGCCCGATGAACAGGAATCGCGGGTGCCGGGCGCGCAGGTAGTGGAGCGCGATGGCCGCCGTATTTCGATCCGGCCGATAGTCGTCGGAGCCCGGAAGCGGACCTGCGCGCCTGCCGTCCGACAGCAGCTTCTCCGCCTTGGCGTCGAAACGCAGCTGGTCGAGATGGTTTCCGGTGATGCGACCGGCCGACATCACTATGCGCGACGGCTCTTCTGCCGCAGCGTGTGCGATGCCTGACCACGACGCGATCACGGCGACGTCCCCGATCGACGAAGCAGGTTGGGCCGCGATCTGGTCGATCACCGTGGTCCGATCGATGCGCGGACAAGCATTGGTGGAACAGCCGGTTGTCCGCCGGCCGCTTGCGATCTCCATGTATCCCGGGAGCGACTTCACAGCGTGATCGCTCGCGGAGATCGGCTCGCCGTGTCCCGGCGCCCCGAGCGCGGCGCCCGCGCCCGCGGCCAGTGCGTGGAGCTCCGGCACCAGCTTCGCCGGTCCCACTAGCTGCGAGGCGGCCATGCCGTGCTCGCGTGCGAGGCGGCGATCGACGCCCTGGAATACCTCCTGCCACCGCACCCCGTCGATCGTGATGAGCACGACGCTCTGTCGCGCCGGGCGGCTCGCTGCTGGTGGCTTCGCCCGTACGGGAGTCGGGAGGGCGAGGTGCGGAGGTTCGACCGGGCTGTCCAGGCGCAGGGCCGGCTCCTGTCCGGCACAGCCGAACAGCACGAACACAAGCACCGGGAACAGACGTAGATTCACCATTCGATCGAGAAGAACGAACCTCGAGCCCCCCAGTATGATGTCGGACGTCGCCGCGGGGCGAAGCTAGCCCGCCGAAGCACGGCAACATGGAAAAACGTAGCACGAACAGGCTCTTTCGCAAGTTCGTGGCTGGCAGCGCCCGGCCTTGTCGGCGAGCCTGCCGGTGCCGTGCTGGAACCGTGTGCTAACACGCCGCCGATGACGGAGCGCCTCTACTACGACGACCCGTTCCTGCTTGAGTTCGACGCGCACGTTACGGCGCGGGGTGAACTTGCCGGAAGGCAATCGCTGGTGCTCGACCGGACCGCGTTCTACCCCGAGTCCGGCGGGCAGATGGCCGACCGCGGGCAGCTGGGCGACGCGCGGGTGATCGACGTGCAGGTCGACGCGGCTGGCGTCGTGCACCATCTGCTTGAAGGCGAGCTGCCGGAACCGGGCACGAGCGTGCACGGCAGCATCGACCGCGCGCGGCGGCGGGTCCACATGGCCCTGCACACCGGCCAGCACATGCTCTCCCGCGCGCTGGTCGACGTGGCGCACGGCGAAACCGTGTCGTCGCGCCTGGGCGAGACCAGTTGCACTATCGACGTGGACGCCCGCGAGATCGGCGAGCAGACACTTGTCCGGATCGAGGATCTGGTCAATTCGATCATCGACGACGACGTTGCGGTGCGCGCCTGGTTTCCAGAGGCGGACGAGCTGTCGTCGCTCGAGCTCCGGCGCACGCCCAAGGTCGAGGACCACATCCGCGTCGTGCGCATCGGCGATTTCGACCTCACGCCGTGCGGGGGGACGCACTGCACCCGGAGCGCGCAGGTGGGCCTGCTTCGCATTACCGGAGTCGAACGCTACAAGGGCGGCACGCGTCTGGGCTTCGCTGCCGGGCGCCGTGCGCGCGAGCTGCTGGGCGGCGAGTCGGAAGTGTTGCGCGAGCTCGGCCGCGCATTCACGTGCGGCCCGCAGGAAGTGCCAGCCGCCGTGGACAAGCTTCGACGTCAGCTCGGCGAGGCGCGCGAGTCGCTGGGTCTGGTTCGCACGCGGCTCGCCGAACAGACGGCGGCCGGCCTTCTGGCGCGCGCCGCAGAGAGCGGTGAGCGTCACTTCGTGGTCCAGCTTGAAGGTGCGCCTGCGGAGTTGCTGCGTGCGGTCGGCTCGCGGCTGACCGCTCTGTCCGATGCGGTGGCGCTCCTGGCGGGAGGCACCTCGGAGGGCACGCCCGTGCTCGCCGTGCGCGGCAGCGACAGCGATTTCGACTGCGGGGGGTTCATCAAGCGCGCCGCGACGGCAAGTGGCGGCCGTGGCGGTGGTCGGCCCGAGCGTGCCGAAGGGCGCCTACCGCCGGGTGTCGACTGGCCGGCGCTCGTTTCCCGGTTGCTCGAGCACCTCGATTCCTGAGCGGCGCGAGGCGCGCTGATCGGCGAGTGGGTGCGGCTGTGCCACTCCGGACCACAATGCACTCCGATGTCGTGAACACTGCGCGCGTGCCTCGCATCTAGTGTGCTGCATCAGGGCAGCTCTCGTGGGTTTACGAGGGCGGCCCAGGACTATGTGGAGGGCGGCACCGGGCTTTGGCCCGGGCGGTCGTATGGGTGTGTGCATGCTTGAAAAGAGCGGGCGGCTTGTCGGTGTAGCGGCGTTGATCTGGCTCGTCGGTTGCAGCGGCGGCAATTCGAGAGGGGCGGCGCGCAGCGACGCGGGAACGACCGGCGGGGCCGCCGGTTTCACTGCAGGCGGCAGCGGGGGCAGCGGCGCTTCCGGTGGCACGGGCAACACCGGTGGTAGCGGGGCTGCCGGATCCGGTGGCAGCAGCGCTTCCGGTGGCACGGGCAACGCCGGCGGCAGCGGCGCTTCCGGTGGCACAGGCAACACCGGTGGCAGCGGTGGCACGACGAGCTGCGCCCACGGCGTATGCACCCAGGGTGTTGCGCTCGCCAACGGCTGCGATGCGTGCGTCGGCAAGGTGTGCGCCTCCGACAGCTTCTGCTGCAGCGGCGGCTGGGACGGTCTCTGCATCCAGGACGCTTCGCAGCTCTGCAACGGCATCTGCGGAACGGGTGGCTTCGGAGGCAGCGGCGGCTTCGGAGGCAGCGGCGGCTTCGGAGGCAGCGGCGGCTTCGGAGGCAGCGGCGGCTTCGGAGGCAGCGGCGGGTCCGGAGGTGGCGGTCCGTGCAGCCAGGCCACCTGCTATCAGGGCTGCTGCGACGCGGCAGGCAAATGCGTCACGCCCTCCAACGCCGCCTGCGGCTACCACGGTGCGGCGTGCCTCGACTGCACCAAGAGCGGCAGCGTGTGCAATGGCTCGAGCTGCGCCGAGTGCAAGCCGGACTGCGGCGGCAAGCAATGCGGCGATCCGGACGGCTGCGGCGGATCGTGCAAGGCCGACTGTCCTGCCGGACAGTTCTGTGCCGTGGGCTTTTCGGGTCTACCCGCGAAGTGCGAGAAGTGCGGTCCTTCGACCTGCCCGAACGGCTGCTGCACCGCCGACGGCCAGTGCGTGAGCGGTGGCAAGCGGCACGAGTGCGGCAGCGGTGGCAAGGCGTGCACCGACTGCGGCGCGCAGGCCTGCAACTCGCAGGGCTACGGCTACCCGCCGAAGTACGCCTGCGGCGCCTGTGGTGCGAGCTGCGACCCGTATCCCGATCCGCAGTACCCGATGTGCCAGTCCGACGGATGCGGAAATATCTGTCCGGGCTCGGGCTGCGACCAGAGCTACGGCTCCGAGGAGTGCCAGGTCGGAAGCGACGGTTACGCACAGTGCGTGCCGACCGACTTCTGCGATCCGAGCATGTGCGCCAGCGGTTGCTGCGACTACTCGAGCGGCTGGAACGGCAAGTGCGTGAAAGGCAATCTGCCGAGCACCTGCGGTACCAATGGCATCCAATGCGTAGACTGCGTCGCCAAGGGCGGAAGCTGCGACGTGAACACCCAGACCTGCACCAACTGCACGCCCGACTGCTCGAGCAAGTACTCCTGCGGACAGGGCGACGGCTGCGGAGGTATCTGCACCGGCCTGACCGGCGGCCAGTGTGGCAGCCAGCCGGGGACCGTGTGCAGCGATCAGGGCACGTGTGTGTGTCCGACGGCTGGCGCACTGTCCTGCTACGACCAGACCGCGAAGAAGTATGACTGCCGCGACACCCTTTTTGATCCGGACAACTGCGGTGGCTGCGACGTCAAGTGCCCTGCCGGTTCGGCCTGTGTGAACGGGACGTGCGATTGCCCGGCGGGCTCGCTGTTCTGCAAGTCCGGCACCGCCGGGCAGGCCGGGACCTGCACCAACCTGGCGACCGATCCGGACAACTGCGGCCTATGCGGGAACAAGTGCCCCGGCACGACTTGCACCGATGGCAAGTGCGCTGCCTGTCCGTCCGGTACACAGAAGTGCGGCTACCAGAACCCGGTCTGTGCCGATCTACAGACGGACGCGAACAACTGCGGTCAGTGCAACAACGTGTGCCCCAGCGGCATCAGCTGCGTCGCGGGCAAGTGCCAGTGCCCCACGGGGCAGACTTCCTGCAGCGCGAAGTGCACCGACACCGACACCGATGCCCAAAACTGCGGTAGTTGCGGCGTGAAGTGCCCGACCGGCGTCGCGTGCAGCGGCGGGAAATGCCAATGCCCGGCGGGGACCACGTTCTGCAATGGCGCGTGCACGAACACCGACGTGGACCCGGACAACTGCGGGGGCTGCAACGTGATCTGCCCGAACTACTACTGCAGCGGTGGAAAGTGCGGCTAGCCGGCGACGGACGGCGGCGCGGCGCCCTGGGACTCCCGGTGCGCCGCGCGCGGTTCTTCTTTCCCTCTACTTCGTGTTCGCGACGCTGGTGACGGTCAGCCTCTCGTTTGCTCGAGCGCGCGGTCCAGCTCGGCCCACGTGATCACCCGGTCGAGCCGCGGATGCTCGATAGCCAGATCCCGCGCGTGGCGGCCACCGACCCATACCCGGACACCTTCGGGCAGCTCCCCGAGTATCTTGCGCAGGTACTCCGCCGTGGTGGCGGGATCCGACGCGGCCGACACCGAGATCCCGACGACGGCAGCGCCGAGCGCGCGCGCGGCTTCGACGATCTGCCCCGGCGGCGTATCCACGCCGAGCAGGCGCGGGACGGCGCCGTGCACCGCCAGGTAGAGCGCGACCATCTCGATGCCGAGCCCGTGCTGTTCACCCGGCAGTGTGGTCAGGAGGACCGGTGCGCCGCTTGCGGTCTCCTCGTAGGCGGAGAGCAGCAGCCTGAGCTGTGTCGACAGCGCGGCGGTGAGCAGGTGCTCGTGGCGCACGTCGAGCTGCCCGCGCTCCCAGGCTTTTCCCACTCCTTCCACCAGCGGATCGGCGACTTCCATCAGGAACCGGTGCGCCCCGAGCGTGGCGACGGCTTGTTTGAGCTCCGCGCGCAGTGCGTCGGCATCGTCGCGAGCGAGCGTGTCGAGCAGCGACTCTACGGTTGGCGCGCCGGGGTCCGCATCGAAGCGCGGCTTTGCCGAGGTCCGGAGCAGACCCTTCAGCTCCCCGGGCGCGCGGTGGATGACTTCCCCGGCCCGGAAGCCGGCCTTGAGCGCACGCGACACGAGCACGAGACGTTCGATCTCGCCGTCCGAGTACACCCGGATGCCCGAGTCGTTGCGCGCAGGTGACGGAAAGCCGTAGCGCCGCTCCCACATGCGCAACGTGTCCGACGAGATGCCGGTCAGGCGTGATGCGACGCGGATGGAATAGCCGCTCCCGGTTGGCTTGGTGGGTGACGGCGGATCCATGCTTCCCGCATAGTCCTGGACATATCCTTGTCAACCGTACACCGACGCTCGCGAGCGGGAGCCGGCGCGGGTCGCAGGCACGCTGGCGCGGCGCACTATGTGGTACGAGGTAGGTTCGCGATGTACTCGGAATCGCCCGGTATTTCGTTGACGCGGTGGCGCGGCCGGGCGCATCTTGGGCGCGTGCGGAAGCGTCCGACCGCCATCGCTGTTCCGCTGGTGTTTTCGCTGGCGTTGGCGGCGTGCGGCTCCAGTGGCGAGAGCGCTCCGGGCTTTTCGCAGGCGGCAGGGGGAGCCGGGGCCGAAGCCGGCCCGGATGGGGTCGCTGCCGGAGGGAGTGGCGGTTCGGCGGTGGTCGACGCGGGGAGCGAGGAGCAGGAAGCCGCGCCGGCCAAGCTCGGTCCTCCCTATCCGATCGTGCTTTCGCACGGCTTCTTCGGCTTCAACAAGTTCGCCGGGCTCGATTTCGCCACCTACTTCTACCAGGTCAAGGACTACCTCGCGCAGCATGGCGAGACGCAGGTGTACACGCCGGCGGTTGATCCGTTCAACGACTCGACCTACCGCGGAGCGCAGCTGGCCGACGACATCCAGCAGATCCTCGAGCAGACGGGCTACGCGAAGGTCAACATCATCGGTCACTCACAGGGCGGCCTCGACGCCCGCGTCGTCGCGCACGACCACCCCGATTGGGTTGCGAGCGTGGTCACCTACGCAACGCCGAACGAGGGGACGAAGGTCGCCGATGTCGTCCTCAAGCTGATTTCAGACCCCAATGCCCAGGCGATCCTCGATGCGCTGGTGAAGGTGGTGGGTGCACCGCTGTACGATCAGGTCGGCAACCAGACCTCACTGTCCAAGCCCATGAAGCTGTTCAGTCAGAGTGGCATCGCGGCGTTCAACAAGGCGTATCCGGATGCTCCCGGCGTTTCGTACTATTCGATCGCAGGTCGCACCGATCTTTCGCTCGGTGGGAGCGACTGCGATGTGCCGGATGCGCCGGCCTTCATCACCGACTTTGCCAAGACCCGCGATCCGGTGGATGTGCTGCTCAAGCCCACCAACACGCTGCTCGATGAGGGGCTATCCCAGGTGCCGAACGACGGGCTGGTCCAGGTGAAGAGCGCCCGCTGGGGGACGTTCCTGGGTTGCGTCCCCGCTGACCATCTCGACGAGATCGGGCAGCTTTTCGGCGACAATCCCGGCCTTGGCAACGACTGGCGGCACAAGGAGTTCTTCCTGGCGCTGATCCAGTACCTCCGGGCGCAGGGGTTCTGAACCGCGGGCCGGTCGCGGCGTGGTACCCTCGTTTTCCGCGCGTCCGGGCACAAGCCGGAGCCTCCCGACGGCGGAGCTGATACACTGGATTGCTGCTTATGACCGCCTCTTTCACGCCGGGCGCGGACAAGCTAGGGCGGCGGGGCGACATCGCTCCGGGAACCGTGGTGGGGCAGTACGCGATCAAGCGGCGGATCGGGGCCGGCGGCATGGCCGAGGTGTACGAGGCGCTGCACTCCGGCCTGAACAAGCGAGTGGCAATCAAGACGCTGCGCCGCGAATACGCCGACAACGGTACGCTGGTCAGCCGCTTTCTGCGCGAAGCCCAGGTCGCCTCCAGCTTCCGGCACCCGCACATCGTCGACGTGACCAACGTCGGCATGATCGACGAGCTGCCCTGCCTGGTGATGGAGTACCTGGAGGGCGAGACCCTGCACGCGATGCTCAAGCGGCGGGAGTCGTTGTCGATCACCGAGATCGTTGATCTCATGCTGCCGGTCGTCGCCGCTGTCAGCACGGCGCACTCCAAGGGCGTAGTGCACCGCGACCTCAAGCCGGCCAATATCTTCATCACGACCGGCTGGACCGGCGGGCTGCATCCGAAGGTGCTCGACTTCGGGATCTCGAAGGTGCTGGCGGACGAGGAGCCCTCCGCGTTGACCACGGACTCGACGTTCCTGGGCTCGCCGCACTACGTCTCGCCCGAACAGGCGCGGGGCGAGCGGGAAATCGACGGGCGCGCCGACCAGTATTCGATCGGCGTCATGCTGTACGAAGCCGTGTGTGGCGTACGGCCTTTTGCCCATCGTGCACAGACCTTCATGTCGTTGATGTACGCCATTGCCCAGGGCGACTTCATGCCTCCCCGCGCGCACCGACCGGATCTGCCGCCGGCATTCGAGACGATCATCCTCAAGGCGATGGCGCGCGATGTCAGCAGCCGCTTCCCCTCGCTCGGGGAGCTCGGTCGCGCCCTGTTGCCCTATGCTTCCGAACGCGCCCGCCTGCTTCAGGAGCCGGTGTTCAGCGGCATGGCCGCATCGGCGCTGTCGGCTCCCGACAACACAGTGGTCGAGGTGCCGCGCGTCCGCATGGAGGAGTCCCACGGCACCACGCTTGGGCGGAGCGTCAGCGAAATCGACCACATGCGGTCGATGCCGTCGCCGCGCCGCATCTCGCCGGTGGTGTGGATCGTCGGCGCGGGAGCCGTGGGGGCGCTTTGCCTCATGGGTTGGGGCGTGGAACGCGCGATAGCGGCGCGCACGTCGGCGAAGGCCAGAGCCCGGGTCGCGCCCGCTGCACAGAAAGCGTCACCCCCACCCAAGCCCGTCGCCGCGCCGTCGGCACAGCCGGCGCCGGCGCCGCCCGAGCCGGAAATCTTCGAGGCGGAGACCAGCGTCACGCCGAAGAACGCGACCATCGATGTCGACGGCACCAGGATGGGAACGGGTTCCTTCTCGGAGGAGCTGCCCAAGGACGGGCGCTCGCACAAGCTCACGATCTCCGCGCCGGGTTACGATACCGTGGTGCTCGTGTTCCGCGATGCGCCGCCGCCGGCCAGCGTGGAGCTGGTGCCCACCAAGCGGGTGCACCACAGCGTGCATCGCGTGGTGCACGCCGCTCCGCACAAGAAGGCGGGCTCGGCCAGCTCGCCGCACACGGACAACCGCGATCCGTGGGCGCAATGAGGGTATTGGCTCGGTGAGGATGCGTCCGCGGATCCTGTCCCTGCTCGCGATCGGTTGCTCGCTCGCGCTCACCCCGACGGCGCACGCGCTGCCCAGCCCTCCCGGGAAGAAGGTCAGCAAGAAGGACGACGCGCACGCGCGCCGGCTCTACAAGACGGGCGATCGCGCCTACGCGGAAGGCCGTTACGAGGACGCGGTCGCCGCGTTCGAGAAGGCCTATGCGATGAGTGGGCGCTCGCTCCTCTTGTTCAACCTCGGCAACGCCTACGAGCGCTTGCAACGCTACCAGGACGCTGCCGAGGCGCTAGAACGCTACCTGCCCGACGCCAAGCCGAGCGAGCAGGACGCGATCGCGAAGCGCGTCGCGAACCTGAAGCAACGTGCCAAGCAGCAGCAGGAACAGAAGGAGCGTGAAGAGCGGGAAGCGCAGAAGCGCCGGGAAAAGGCCGCCAAGCCGCCGCCTCCGTCACCGCAGCCGCCGCGCGAGACGGGGTCTTCACCGACGCTCGGATACGTTCTGCTCGGCACGGGTGGTGCGGCGCTCGCCGTGGGTGGAGTGTTCGGTGCGCTGGCGCTCTCGGCGCGCCACGACGAGAATTCCGACTGCGCCGACAGCACCCTGGGGCGCTTCTGCACGACCACGGCGAATGCCGCCATCAGCCGCGACCGGAACTACTCGCTGGTCGCGGACATCGGGTTCGGCGTGGGCATCGTGGCGGCGGGGGTGGGAGCCTACCTGGTGCTCACCTCGAACAGCGGGAAGGAAGACAAGGGCAGCCGGACGAGCACGGGCTTCACGAGCGCGCTCGGCGCAACAGCGCGACCGGGCGGAGGAGAGCTGGATCTTGTCGGGCGCTTCTGAAGACTGGCAGCGCAGGCTCCGGGGTTCGATCCGGACACTGCTCCTGGCGCTGGTTGCGCTGGGGACGGGCTGCTCCCTGACCCGTCCGAAGATCAGTGACTGCGATGACAACGCCCAGTGCCAGGCGGCGTTCGGCTACGGCATGGTGTGCGCAAGCGGGCGATGCGAGCGCACCGCGCCGAACAATCGCTGTACGGTCGCGCTGCCTCACGACCTCCTGGTGCAGCCCGGCCGCTACGTGGGCTGGCACGTGTACGGCAGCCTGATGGATCGCTCGTCGGCCACGCAGATCGGCAGGGAAAACGCGATCAAGCTTGCCGTCACCGAGGTCAACAACCAGGCAGGGCTCGAAGGCAAGGGGATGGGGGTCGTGTTCTGCGATATCGCGCAGGACGCGGACTACGACAACCTGGACCGCACGGAGGCGGCGAAAGCGTCCGCGCTCTACCTGGCGACGCAGATTGGCGCTCCGGCCATCGTGGGGCCGTCGAGCTCGCCCGACACGCTCGCCGTGTACAACGCGCTGGATAGGCAGAACAACTACGGCACGTTGATCATCTCGCCCGCGGCTACGAGCACCGCGCTGACCGGGGTCGACACTAAAGATGCGACCGATCTGAATCCGGGTCTCCTGTGGCGGACGGTGCCGCCCGACTCGGTGCAGGGCGACGCCATTGCGCAGTATCTGCTCAAGCAGGGGCACACGAACGTTTCCATCGTGCAGGAGAGCGGTGCGTACGGCGAAGGGCTGGCTGGCGTGTTCCTGCCGGCGTTCGAGGGCGGGGGCGGCAAGGACACCGTCCACATCTTCTCCGACAGCGTCACGCGCGACGCGGCGATCCTCGCTGCTGGTTCGGACCCGGCTCCGGAAGTGCTGTTCATCTCGTCGCAGACCAGCGACGTTGTCGCCTTCGTCAAGCAAGCCGACGCCTCGGTCAACTACAAGTCCAAGCAACTGTTCCTCACCGACAGCGCGGCCAATTCGGATCTGCTCACCCAGGCTGCCGGTGCCAAGGCGATCTTCCCACGCATCCGCGGCAGCCGCGTGCAGATCCCCAGCGGCTCGACCTACCAGGAGTTTGCTGGAGACTACCAGGCGGAGTTCAACCAGGATCCGGCGCAGCTTTCCTACGTGGCGAATGCCTACGATGCGGCGTGGCTCGTGTTCTACGGTTCGGCGTGGTCGAACTTCCAGGAAGGCGGCGTCAGCGGTACCGGCATTGCCCGCGGCCTGCGACAGGTGAGCGCGGGAGAACCCGTGCCGATCGTCCCTTCCGACTGGTTCAAGGTGCTCACCAGCTTCAAGGCCGGGCAGAGCATCGACGTGGCCGGCGCTTCCAGCACTCTCGACTTCGACCCCATCACCGAGGAAATCCAGGTCGCCGTCGAGATCTGGGCCATCAACTCCACGAACGACGGCTTCGCCGTGGTGGAGAAGATCCAGCCGTAGGCCCGCCGCCGCGGCGCGTGGCGTGAGGAGGCGTGGCGTGAGGGGGCGGCGCGGCGCGATGGGCGGCGCGAGTCACGTTGCGGTCAGGTCGAGCAAGCCGTGCCGCCGCCATCCACGGCGGAGCATCAAGCCCCGCGCTGTCGCGACCTCGCACTCCGCGCCGGGACCGGCCCGCGGATCGCGCGGCCCCAGAGGTGCGGCGCGTGGATCCGCGAACGCGACGTACGCCATGGGCACACCGTGAGTGCCGCGCCAGCCATCGAACCACACCGCCGACGAGTACGGGTCGACCCAGCCCGGTATGAAACGCCGGCCATTGCGGACGGCGTGCCGCTGCGCGTTGCCCAGCACGTACGAAAGGACACGCCTGACCTCGAGCGGCGACTCCAGGACGCGCGAATGAAAGCGGTCGGCAAACACCTTCCCGCGCCGCCCCATGACGCGATTCAGGCGCCGCGCGATCCGTACGCAGAGGCCCTGGACGCCGCGCGACAGAGCGCGCCGATCCGGAGCCTCGGCCACGATGTGCACGTGGTTCCCCTGGACGGAATAGTGGACGAGCCGGAAACCGAAGCGCGCCTTGCCACCGACGAACGCGTTGTACAGCGCGCGGAACATGCGACCCGAGCGCAGATTCCACACGTCCGCGCGCAGACGCAGCGTGACGTGCACAGGGCGGCGCGGGTTCGGCCCCTCGCGGTGGAGGTGCGAGACACCGGCGCGCTTCCCGGCCGGCTTGCGCCCCGCACCCCGTCGACGGCCGCCCCAGCTGCGGAACTCGAGCGCAAGCCGGCGCCGCCGGCCGGGTTTCTTGCCGCCGCGGCGGCGCTGACGGGATTTGGCGGCGTTGGAGCGCTGGGTGCGCGAGATGTCGGTCGGCGGAGCGGGCATTGAATCGGCTTTGGGTGACGGCGTGGGCGCGTCATTTTGAATTAGCACTGATTCGGCAATTGTAAATAGAACGAATGCCGTGAAGTGAGTCAACAACGACGTGCGCCGCACCGCACCCCCGCACCGCACCCCCGCGCCGCACCGCACCCCCGCGCCGCACCGCACCCCCGCGCCGCACCGCACCCCCGCGCCGCACCGCACCCCCGCGCCGCACCGCACCCCCGCGCCGCACCGCACCCCCGCGCCGCACCGCACCCCCGCGCCGCACCGCACCCCCGCGCCGCACCGCACCCCCGCGCCGCACCGCACCCCCGCGCCGCACCGCACCCCCGCACCGCACCGCACCCCCGCGCCGCACCGCACCCCCGCACCGCACCGCACTCCCGCGCCGCGCCGCACCCCCGCGCCGCGCCGCGCCGCGCCGCACCGCACCCCCGCACCGCGCCGCGCCGCACTCCCGCCCTGTCGGGTTACAGCGTCTGCGTGTTCTGGGCTGCGGCCAAAGCCTGGTCGATGGCGTTGGCGCTGAAGCCGACGAGGATGTGGCCGCCGATGTCGATGATGGGGATTTCGCCGGTACGGAGGTGGTTGGCGGCTAGTTTCCGCTGCATCTCGCGGCGCGCGACGGCGTCGCTTTCGATGTCTTTGTGGATCACCTTGACGCCGCGCTGCTCGAGGTAGCGCTGCGCGTCGTGGCACGGCTTGCACCAGCTCGCGCCATACAGGATGGCGACCACGCCGTGTTGGCCCGGCGCTGCGCTGCCGGGGGAGGGCGCCGCCGAGGAAGGCGGAGGGGTGGATGCGCTCGGCGCGAGGGCCTCGAGGCGCTCCTTGCGCCGGCTCGCCCCCTTCTCGTCCCACTGGGCGCGGGTCATGGTCTTGACCGGATACGTTCCGTCGCCACGCTTCTTCTTCAGGTTGGCGACGTACACGAGCTGGCCGGTGCCGTCCTCGCGGTTCGTTTCCACGACGCGCACGGCGGAGCGCCCCTGCGCGGGCACATCGCCGGTCTTCTGCACGACGTGGAAGTCGCCCTTCTTGTCGATCCAGGTCAGAAGCAGGTGCGGCGTGTCGTCCTTCAGCTTCAGTGGCGGTAGCTGGTTCGAGGTCGGGACGGCGCCGGTGTTGTCGTTGCCGGAGTCGCCACCCTTCCCGTGGCAGGCCTGTGCGAAGGCGCCGACCAGGAGGAGCAGCACGAAGAGCCAGCGGCGGGTGCGCGCCTCGCCTCTAGAAGTTCGGCACTGTGTCATCGGTCCGGGGATCCGCGTCCTGTCTAGCATCCGTTGCGCGGGCTCGCATCCCCGACGTTGCGGTGTTTCGGCCCGGATTCCAGCGCTTCCGCCACTCCAGGCTACTGCCGGCCGCCCGACCGCTCGGCGAGGATCGCAGCCGATTCCGCCGCGATGTCCTCGACGCAGGCGTCGACGTGCGCCGCGCGGGTGCGGAAAGCGAGCACGCAGACGCGCCCCAGATAGCGATCGCCGACCTGGGCGCCCGTGACCATCACGCGCCCGCGCGCGGTCACGCGCCGCATCAGATCGCGGGTGGCCTGGTTCTCTTCGGGGAGTGTCGAGCCGGGCCAGCCGAGGTGGAACGCGAACAGCGAGAGCTGCGGCGGCGCCACCACTCTGACCCCGGGCAGCTCCGCCACGCGCCCGGCGGCTTCGACAGCGAGATTGCGCTTCTCCGAGAGCGCTGCGCGGAAGCGCGCCGCGCCGAACATCGACAGCGGCAGCCAGACGCGAAGGCCGCGGAAGTCGCGCGACAGCTCCGGGCCGTACTCGCTCGGGTCGTAGAACTCGTTGCGGTCCGGGGTCTCGGGCAGGTAGCCGGCGGTGGCGGCATGGGCGGCGCGCAGCGCCTCGCCGTCGCGAACCAGGAGCGCGCCGGTTCCATACGGCAGAAAGAGCCCCTTGTGCGGGTCGAGCGTGAGCGAGTCGGCGCGCGGCAGGCCGGCGAGCAGCGGGCGGAGCTCCGGGCACATGTGGAAGAACGCGCCGTACGCGCCGTCGACGTGGTGCCAGAGCCCTTCGCGGGCGGCGATGTCCGCGATGGCGTCCAGCGGATCCACCGCGCCGGTGTTGGTCGTGCCGGCCGACGACACCACGAGAAAAGGCACGAGCCCCCGCGCGCGGTCTTCGACAATCGCGGCTTCCAGCGCCTCCGGTCGCATCCGGAAGTCGCAGTCCACCCCGAGGCTGCGCACGCGATCCGGCAGGATACCGGCCAGACGCGCCGTCTTTCCGACCGAATGGTGTGCCTGCGTGGACGTGTAGAGCACGCCGTCGCGCAGGCGGTCGCCGAGGCGTTGCTCGCGTGCGCTGACGATGGCGCTGAACGTGGCCAGCGTGCCGCCGCTGGTCAAGAGCCCGCGCGCCGTCGCCGGAAACTGCATCCATCCGGCAAACCAACGCAGCACGTTGGCTTCCAGCTCCACCAGCACCGGTGCGCCCTGCCACACGCCTGTGTAGCGGTTCACGCCGTTTGCGATCAGATCGGCCAGAGCGGACGGAAACAAACCGCCCCCCGGAATGAACGCCAGATAGCCGGGGCCAGCCGAGTTGAAAGAGCGATGCACCCAGTCGGCAAACAGCGGGTCGAGCAGCTCGGCGAGCGGAGTGCCCTGTTCGGGGGCGGGCGCCCGGAGCGCGCGGCACACGTCGGTCACGTCGAGGTCGCCGTGGCACCGGGCCGAGCCGAGCGCGGCGATGTGCTCGACGACGCGGCGGAGCACGTCCTGTCCGAGCTCCAGCATCTCGGCGGGCGGAAGCTCGAGCGAGGCGGGATCGTCGTGGGTCACGGCGGTGAGTATGCTCGATGTCGCGCCGGCCGGGAGGCGTCATTGCCGCCGCTGGCGCATCGTGCCATCGAGTTTTCATGACTTTGTCCGCGAGTGTTTCCGCGACTTCCGCGCCGCGCCGCGAGCGCTACGAGCAGCGGGCCGGCCTGCACGTGCTCCGCCTCTCCGGCGACGACTACGAGATGGGCTACCAGCACGGCCAGCTGCTCCGCGAGGCGATGGCGCGCGGGCCCGTGCCCTACTTCGAGGAATACATCGAGAAGCTGATCGGTACCTCGCTGGGGCCGTCTGCGGGGCGCATCGCCGCGAAGCTGCTCGCGGCGACGGTGGGGCGGCGTGTGGCCCGCGGCTTTCCGCCGCACGCCCGGCGCGCGCTCCACGGTCTGGCCGACGGCGCCGGGCTCGGCCGCCGCGCGCTCATGGGCGCCGTGACCATGCCGGAGAGCTATCTGTGGGTGCTCAAGCTCATCATGCAGCTCGAGCGGCCCGCCCCCGCGCCGCGCCACGCGGTGCCGCTGATGGGCTGCACCAGCGCGATGGCGTGGGGCGAGGCGACGCGCGACGGCGCGCTGCTGCATGGACGCAACTTCGACTACCAGGGCGTGGGCGCGTGGGATCGCGAGCAGGCGGTGGTGTTCCACCGGCCGAGCGACGGGCAGCCCTACGTGTCGGTGGCGGCGGCGGGCATCCTGTTCGGCGGCATTACCGCGATGAATGAAGCGGGGCTGTCGCTCGTGGTGCACCAGCACATGGCCTCGACCGATCTGCGCCTGGGCGGCACGCCCATCGGCGTCACCGGCGACCAGGTGATGCGGTACGCGAAGAATCTGGACGACGCGCAGCGCATCCTCGACGAGGACACGCCGAACGGTTGCTGGACCTACGTGATCGGCTCGGCGCGCGAGCAGGCCGCGCTCTGTTACGAGATCACGCCGCGCGGGCGCGCCGCCTTCCGCATCGACGATGGCAGCTTCGGTTACAGCAACATCTATCTGGATCCGCGCCTGGCGGAGAGCGAGCTGAACCTGTATCCCTCGCACTGGCGCAACAACACGGCGCGCTTCCACCGCGTGCGCGGTCGGCTCGCCGACGCGCGCGGCCGCATCGACGAAAACGAGATCGCCAGCATCCTCGGCGATCGCAGCGACCCGCGCTGCCGCCTGCGCCACGCGATCGCGATGCCGATGACCGTCGCTTCGGTGGTGTTCCGGCCGGGCGACGCCCTGGTGTACGTCGCACCGGGGCGCGCGCCAACGTCGAACCGCGAGTTCGTGGCATTCGACCTGGCGCGCGAGGATCTCCGCGAGGATCTGCCCGCCCTTCGCGGCGGAATACCCGACGACGCGGACGCGCGCGACGCCTTCGACGCCTATCGCGACGCGTACGAGGCGTACTTCAACAGCTCCGACACCGCGTCGGCGCGGCGTCACATCGCTCGCGCGTGCACGCTCGCGCCGGGCGAAGCGCTGTATCACTTCATGAACGGGTTGCTCGCGCTGGTCGACCGCGCGCCGTCGGCCGCCGAGCACGCTTTCGATCGCGCGCTCGAGCTCGGTCACCCCGACGCCGAGCGTCTCGCGGCGTTCCACCTCTGGCGCGCACGCAGCCGCGACGTACAGGGCCGCCGCGCCCAGGCGCTCTCCGACTACCGCATGGTGGAACGCGCCGATCACGCCGTCGAGCGCGCCGCCCAGCGCGGCCTGCGTCGCGCCTGGCGCCCGCGGCGCTTCGGCATCGAGTTCGCTCTGGCCGACGTGCCGACACCGTAGCGGCGCGCGCCGCGCTGCCTAGCTCTGGGCGGGCGGCGGGACGGAGTCGCGGGCGGCTATCGCGCGCAGGCGCTGGGCGACGTGACGCAGCGACTCGAGGATGCCGATCGTGATGTAGACCGAGAGCAGCCACACCAGCACGAACTGCGGCTTGAAGCGCCGCCACACGAAGGCGCTCGACGCCAGAGTGAACAGCACCAGCAGCACGGTGCCCGTGTTCAGCTTCAGCTCCTTGAAGGAGCGGAACTTGACGTTCGAGACCATGAGCAGGCTCAGGCCGATGGTGACGGCGAAGAGCATGATCGTGTAGCGCTCGTGGCCCAGCGCGCCGCCCACTGCGTGGTTTGCCACCACCAGCGAGATGAGGATGCCGGAGGCGGGGGGGATCGGCAGCCCAACGATGTATTTGCCAGGCTTGGTCGGCTTTCCGCTGGCGCTGGAGGCCAGGACGTTGAAGCGGGCTAGCCGGATGGCGCCACAGGCCACGAACAGGAAAGCCGTGAGCAGTCCCGCGACCGGATGCCGGTAGAGCACCCACTTGTAGACGAGCAGGGAGGGGGCGACGCCGAACGAGACGATGTCGGCCAGCGAGTCGATCTGCAGGCCGAAGGCGCTCTGGGTCTTCGTCATGCGGGCGACGCGGCCGTCCATCAGGTCGAACAGCATCGCGAAGATGAGCAGCACCGCGGCGCGATAGAAGTCGTCGACCGTGACGTTGTTGGCCGCCACGATGCGGATCGCGTTGAAGCCGCAGAAGATGCTGGCCAGCGTGATCAGGTTCGGGAGGACGAACAGGGTCTTCCTGAGATCGACGCGCCTGCGGAGCCGTTTTCTGCGACGTCTGGTGCGACGGAACCCCACCCACCCAAGCTAGCTGTACGCCGTGCAGGCGTCCAGAAGCACGGCGCCGTGGCCGCGTGCCACGCCTGCTGCCGGGCAGCGGGCCGACCGGCTGTCGCGTCAAGTTTGGCCCGCGCGCGGCTCGCCTCCTACGATTCGGCCAGGATGCGACCGCTTCTATCCAGTTCCCTTTCCATCGCCCTGGTGCTGACGCTCGGGGCCTCGGTGACCGCGTGCGCCGGGCAGAGCCAGGCGACCAAGAAGCACCTGGCCGACCTGGAGGACACGGTCACCCGCTTGCAGAACGGCCAGGACCGGCTCGAGGAGCGCCTCGTCGCGCTCGAGCTGAACTCCCGGCAACACCACCAGAAGAAGGAATCCGCCTCGGCGTCCGAGCCGTCGGATCCCGCCCGCCCGGAGCTGGCGGTCGTCAAACTGGCCCCCGGCGGGTCGCAGGACGCGGAGGCACCGGGCCGGGGCGAAATCGACATGCCGCCGGCGGATCCGCCGCCCGAGTCAGACGACGGGCCGCGCCCGGTGCTGCGCGCGAGCGGCCACGAGCAGGGGCGCATCGAGGAGCGTCAGGGCAAGAAGTCCCGCGAGAAGCAGACGGCTGAGGCTGCCAAGCAGTACAAGGCCGCGCTCGGCCTGGTGCGTGGCAAACAGTACGGACCCGCACTGCACGCGCTCGCCGCCTTCGTCAAGCAGCACCCGGATCATCCGTACGCCGACAACGCGCTCTACTGGAGCGGCGAGTGCTACTACGCCCAGGGCAAGTACAAGCAAGCGGCCCAGACGTTCCGCGACCTGCTCCATCGCTATCCCGCCGGGAACAAGGTGCCCGACGCGCTCCTGAAGCTGGGCATGACCGAAGCCCAGCTTGGCCGCGAGCACGAGGCGCGAGCGAGCTTCGCGCTTTTGAGCCAGAATTATCCAAGCGCCTCGGCCGCGCAGCGCATCCCCCAGGGGTACAGGGAGCCATGAGCCGTCCCAGCACGATCCTGTTGTCCGTTTCCGCGATTGCGGTGGCGGCCCTGTGCGCCGCGCCGGCGCTGGCGCAGCAGGGAGGTGGCGACAGCAACGGCAGCGGCAACGGCAGCGGACCAGTGACGGTCGGCACGGGCAGCGGCCAGCCGACGACCATCGTGGTGCAGCCCAGCACGACCACGACCACCACGACGGTGCCGCCGCCGGGCTATCCCGCGCCCGGTACAGACATCAACGCGGGGTTGCCGTCGAGCTCACGACCGGTGAACACCACGTCGCAGGGCGACACGTTTGATCTGAACCAGGGATCGTCGGCGGGCGGCACGGTCTACGGCGGCAAGAACTCGAGCGCGATCATCAGCGGGAAATCGGTCAGCGTGCCCGAGATCCACACCGTCCGTCGCGGCGACACGCTCTGGGATCTGTGCGGCACCTACTACAACAACCCCTGGAACTGGCCGAAAGTCTGGTCCTACAATCCGCAGATCCAGAACCCGCACTGGATCTACCCGGGCGATCAGATCCGCATGCGTCAGCCGGGCAGCGAGCCGCGTTCCACGCTCGCGTCGCTGCACGGCCTGTCGGGGCAGGGTCCGAACGGTGCGGGCGGTCCTGGTGGCGGAGCCGGCACATCGGGGGTGCCCTCGCAGACCGTGTTCCTGCGCGAGAAGGGCTACATCGACGACCCGTCCAAGGACACCTGGGGCGACATCGTGGGCTCCCGCGAGGATCAGATGCTGCTGAGCTCCGGCAACCACGTGTACATGCAGCTCAAGCCCGGCAAGAAGGTCGCCCCCGGGCAGCTCCTCACCATCTACCGCCCGGTGCGTCAGCCGAAGAACCTCAAGGGCGCGCGCCGGCCGCCCGGGGAAATCATCGCGATCAAGGGCACGGTCAAGGTCGACCAGTGGGATCCGAAGAACCGTGTCGCCCGCGGAACCATCACCGAGTCGCTCGACGTGATCGAGCGGGGCGCGAAAGTGGGACCGGTCGGGCGCCGCTTCGACGTGGTGGAGCCCAAGGTCAACGACAAGACGGTGTGGGCGCGGGTGCTGACAAGCGTGTACCCGCACATCTACCTGGCGCAGAACCAGGTGGCCTTCATCGACAAGGGTTCGGAAGATGGCCTCTCGCCGGGCAACCGCCTGTTCGTGGTGCGGCGCGGCGACGCCTGGCGGCGCAGCCTCAAGACGGCGTCCGACTCGGCGCGCCAGCGCGTGCGCATGGATGACCCCGGCACGGCGCCCATCGAGCGGACGCCCACCCAGGGCAACGAGAAGGACTTCCCCGAGGAAGTGATCGGCGAGCTGCGCGTGCTGCGCACCCGTCGCTACAGCTCGATCTGCCTCGTCACCGTCTCGCACCGCGAGCTCGTGCCGGGCGATCGCGCGGTCGCGCGCAAGGGATACTGACGCCCGGTCAGGGGTGGTTGTAGTTGACAGGCTGGTTCTGCCCGGCGGTGCGTCGGGCGGCCTGGCGCTGGGCCTGGATGACGACGTAGGCCGCGGCGGTCGCCGCCGACCCCTGTTCGGACTGTGACTCGGGGCCGGGGGGAGGCGAGGCGGGAGCCTGCGACGAAGCAGGAGGCGTCGCGGCGGGCGGCGTCCCTGCCGGAGCGGCGGGAGGCGAGGGGGGCGCACCCTGCGGAGCCGGGCCCGCCGGCATCCGGCGCGGCATCGGCGGCGGATAGCCCGGCGGAGGCTGATTCGGCGCACACACACAGCCCGACGTGGTGTGCTCCACCAGCACGAACGCCGACATGTGCATTCCGAGCTGCGCGCACGACTTCTGGCAAGCCGTCGGCCCGCGGTCCTCGCTCTCGAGGTCTTCCGCCGACTTGTAGCCACGGTAGCAGCCCCCGACGAACAGCGGAATCAACAGCACTGCGCCCACGAAGCCAGCCCGGATCGCCATGCAGCGAGGATATCCAACCGGGAAGCGCGTGCCAAGCCGATGCTGCGGGCCCTCGGGGGGCACAACCCCCGCGCCACACGAGTTCGCGGGGCGTAGTGGTTACCACCTATTGTCCCCGCGCACGCCCCACCCGTAGCGTGAGAAGTGCCGCCCCCCATTTCCTCAGGGCGGCACGAGGCAACGTGGCAGAAGCACCTGGCACGCCATCCAACCCACGCGACAGCATGGTCGAGCCGGGAGAGATCCTGGCCGGGAAGTACCGCATCGAGCGCGTGCTCGGCGCGGGCGGAATGGGCGTCGTCGTGGCGGCGCACCACATCGAGCTCGACGAGCGCGTCGCGATCAAGTTCCTGCTGCCGCAAGCAGTGAAGAGCCCGGAAGCCGTCGCCCGTTTCACCCGCGAGGCGCGCGCCGCCATCAAGATCAAGAGCCATCACGTCGCGCGCATCACCGACGTGGGCACCCTCGAGAGCGGCGCGCCGTACATGGTCATGGAGTACCTGGAGGGGCAGGACCTTTCCGCGATGGTGCGCGAGCGCGGGGCGCTGCCCGTCGCCGAGGCTGTGGAGCTCGTGATCCAGGCCTGCGACGCCATTGCCGAGGCGCACGCGCTCGGCATCGTGCATCGCGATCTCAAGCCAGCGAATCTGTTCTGTGTGCAGGGCGCGGACGGCCTTCCCGCGGTCAAGGTGCTCGACTTCGGGATCTCCAAGGTCACTACTCTGGACGGCCTGGACATGACGCGCACCACCGCCGTCATGGGCTCGCCCTTCTACATGTCGCCCGAGCAGATGACCTCGGCCAAGAGCGTCGACGCACGCGCCGACATCTGGGCGCTTGGCGTCGTGCTGTACGAATTGCTCGCGGGCCGTCCGCCGTTCCAGGGCGAAACGCTGCCCGAGCTGTCCGTCCGCATTGCCACCGAGACGCCGCCGCCACTCAGAAACTACCGCCCGGATTTGCCGGACGGTATCGAGCCGGTGATCCTCAGGTGCCTGGAGAAGGACCGCGAGCAGCGCTACGCCAACGTGGCCGAACTGGTCAGCGCGCTCGTGGAGTTCGGGCCCAAGCGCTTGCGCACGTCCGCCGAGCGCATCTCGCGCATCATCCAGAACGCCGGGCTCTCGAAGAGCGCGGTGCAGCTGCCGCCTTCGTCGGAGATGCCGCCGCCGGCGGCCGGGACCGTCGCGGCGTGGGGCGCGACCGGGGTGCCTGGCGAACGTGGATCGCGGCGTGGGCTCGTGGCTCTTCTTGGTATCGGCGTCGTCGTTCTCGGCGCCGTGGGCGCGGCGTTGGTACTGCACACCAGCAAGACCGCCGTCGCGGCGCCGGCCAGCGCGACGCCAGCGGCCGCGCTGCCGAGCGCGCCGTCCGCGGCGGCACCGGCTGTCGTTCCCGTCCCACCTTCGGCGCCAGAGCCCGTCGCGAGCGCCGCGCCGAGCGCGTCTGCAGCGGTCCACGCGGAAACACCACCCGTGGCGGCACAGGTGCCCGCCCGGCACTTCAAGCCCGCTCCGGGGCACGTCCCGGTGAAGCACGTCGCCAAGCCCGCCGCGGCGAAGCCGCCTGCAGCGCCCGCGCATACGGCCAAGGCCGCCCCGAACTGCAACCCCCCGTACACGATCGGTCCCAACGGAAACCACGTCTACAAGCCGCAATGTCTCTGACCCGCTTTTCCTCCGCCAGCTTCTTCGCTTGCTCGATCGTCGTTGCCGCCGGGCTGCTCGCGCGCCCGGCGCACGCCGATCCGAAGGCCGAGTGCATCCAGGCCAACACCAAGGCGCAGAACCTCCGCAACGCCGACCAGCTCGTCGAGGCGCGCGCCCAGCTCCTGATCTGCGCGCGCGGCGTGTGCCCCGGCCCGGTGCGTGCGGACTGCACGCAATGGCTCGGCCAGGTGAACGACAGCCTGCCGACCATCGTGCTCGGAGCGAAGGACCCTGAAGGAAACGATCTGGTGCAGGTCCAGGTCTCCATGGACGGCAAGCTGCTCAGCCGGACGATCGACGGCCGCGCGCTGTCCATCGACCCCGGCGCCCACAAGCTAGTCTTCGAAGAGAAGGGCCAGCCCCCGCTGAGCCGCCAGATCGTCATCCACGAGGGCGAGAAGAACCGCGAGATCGACGTCAGGATAGGGACTGCGCCGAAAGCTGCGCCCGCGAGCGCGCCCGGGTCCGCCCCAGCGCGAAGCGCACAGTCCGACCCCGCGCCGGGGCCGGGCGGCGCGGCACCGCCGTCGCCTTCGCCCATGCCCGATCAACCCCGGGAGCAGCACGGCTCCACCGGCTCGACCCAGCGCACCCTCGGCCTCCTCGCCGGCGGCGTCGGCCTCGTCGGCGCCGGCGTCGGCACCGTCTTCGCCCTCAAGTCCCAATCCAAGTGGAACGACGCCAAGACCGCCTGCGGCCCTGGCTGCGGCCCAGGCTCCGAAGCCTACGCTCTCAACGACCAGTCGAAACAAGCCGGCACCCTGGCTGCCATTTCGTTCGTAGCTGGCGGCGCCCTGCTCGTCACCGGAGTCGTGCTGTGGCTGACCGCGCCGAGCAAAGAAAGCGCGCCCGCTGTCGGCGCGGCGATCGGGCCCGGGCGGGTGAGCGTCGTGGGGAGGTTTTGAGTTGGGATTCGTGAGGCGCATAAAACGTTTGCAGGCTCGCGCTGGTGCTGCCTGCGGGCGTCGCCGTTGCGTGCGGGGGAACGCTGCCGGGGACTAGCAACGCCAAGCCGATGACGCTCGCCGTAAAGCAGGCTGTCCCAACAGCCATCGCGGTCGACTCGACGAGCGTCTACTGGTTGAACTCTGCCCCAGCCTCCACCGACAAGGGGGCCGTGATGAAAGTGGCGCCTTTGGGTGGAAGCGCGACCACCCTTGCCTCGGGCCAGGCCAACCCAACGGCTATCGCGGTCGACGCGACGAGCGTGTACTGGACGAACGGCGGCTATGGTAACAGTGACGGGGCGGTGATGAGGGTGCCGCTTTCCGGTGGAACTCCGACCACGCTGGTGTCTGGTCAGGACAATCCCGACGCCATCGCAGTTGACGCGACGAGCGTCTACTGGACGAACCAAGGCGCCGTTTCCAACCAGTACAACGACGGGGCGGTGATGAGGGTGTCGCTTTCCGGCGGAACGCCGACCACGCTTGCGTCACAGCAAGCTAGCCCAGCAGGCATCGCGGTCGACTCAAATAGCGTTTACTGGACGAACGCCGGGCCTAGCTTGACCGGTTATGGCAACAACCACGGCAGCGTGATGAGAGCGGCGCTTTCGGGCGGAACGCTCACAACGCTAGCCTCGGGACAGAACGCGCCGGTAGGCATCGCGGTTGACGCGACGAGCGTCTACTGGACGAACCAAGGCACCTCTTCGAACCTGTATAACGACGGGATGGTAATGAGCGTTCCGCTTTCGGGCGGGGCGGTAACCACGCTCGCCTCCGGCCAGAACGAGCCGATAGGCATCGCGGTGGACGGAACGAGCGTGTACTGGACGAACTCCGCCCTGAACGTCCCCGCCGAGCACGACGGCACCGTGATGAAGATAGCGATTTCAGGGGGAAACCAAACCACCTTTGCCACGGCGCAGTTCTCCCCGGTGAGTATCTCAGCCGACTCGACGAGCGTCTATTGGACGAACGCAGGCGCTGCCCCAACATTCGCGGACCATGGCAGCGTGATGAAGGCGCCGAAATGACCCGAAGGATAGCGTGCGCGCCCTCCGACCTGGGTAGGGCACCGCCTGCCGCCCGAAGGTTCATCGCGTCGTGGGCTGTCATGCTTGGTCTCGGCGCGTGCGGTGGGAAACTACCTGGGCTTGGCAACGCCGAGCCGACCGCGCTCGCATCAAGGCAGGCTGGCCCGGTCGCCATCGCGCTCGACTCGACGAGCGCTTACTGGACAAACTGCGACCCAGTGTCCCCCGACCAGGGCACGGTGATGAACGCGGCGCTTTCGGGGCGAAGCCCGGCCACGCTTGCATCGGGGCAGGTGAGCCCTGTGGCCATCGCGGTCGATTCTGACGAGCGTGTACTGGGTGGACAGTAACTACGGCAACAGCGGCGGCACGGTGATGAGGGGACCGCTCTCGGGCGGAACTCCGACAACGCTCGTGTCTGGGCAAGGCAGTCCTGACGCCATCGCGGTCGACCCGACGAGCGTCTACTGGGGGAACGAAGGAACTGGGGACGGCGATGGCGCGCTGATGAAGGCGTCGCTCTCCGGTGGAAGCCCGACGACCCTTGCCTCAGGGCAGGCTGGTCCGGATGCGATCGCGGTGGATGCGACGAGCTGTTTACTGGGCGGACGCAGGGACTGGGAACAGCGACGGTACGGTGATGAAGGTGCCGCTCTCGGGTGGAAGCCCGACGACCCTTGCCTCAGGGCAGGCTGGCCCAGCCGCCATCGCGGTTGACGCGACGAGCGTGTATTGGACGAAGTTTCCCGAGAACTCCCCCGCAGACGGGACGGTACTGAAAGTGCCGCTTCTAGGCGAAGGCCCGAGCACCAGCCTCACCACGCTGGCGTCGGAGCAGGACACGCCGTCGGCGATTGCGGTCGACGCGACGAGCGTCTACTGGACGAATGAAGGCACTTCCCGTGCCCCGGCCTTCGAGGAGAACGGCACGGTCATGAAGGCCACCAAGTAAACCCATCGCTGGCATGCGGCCAATGAACGAATGAAGGAGAAACCGTGATGCGACCAAACCGGCCTCTACTCGTTCTGCTAGCGCTGGTGGGGGCAGCCCTCCCAGCTTTTGCATGCGGTGGCAGCACCTTGCCTGGCAAGAGGACCAGCAGCGGAGGATCGAGCGCCGGCGGAGGCGGTGCAGGTGCCGGGGGCTCGCCAACTGCAAGCGGGGGTTCGAGCGGCTCTGGCAGCGGCGGTTGTGTGGCGGTCTCTACGGGCGATCCGGCTTGCGACTCTTGCGTGGACAGTTTTTGCTGCAGCCAGGTCGCGGCCTGTTTCAGCGACATCAATTGCAAGGGTCTGCTCGTCTGCATCGTCCAGAACTGCGCAAGCCCCGCGAGCTCAAACGACTTCAATACCTGCATCAACCAGGACTGCAAGCAGTACGCAAGCGCCTTGAACGAGTACAACGAGGTTGGCGCTTGCGAGCAGAACCACTGCAACACCCAGTGTGGCGCAGGTTAGATGTGGACCTCTGACGCAAGCGCCTCGGGGGCGGACGGGAAACACCGCCGATAACGTCGTCGCCACGACGACCAACGTCCGGTGCGCACGGTGATGGGAGCCGACACATGAAAATGCAGAGGATGACTCGTACGACGTTGGTCTCGCTGTTCCCCGCCGCCCTTTGCCTCTTGCTCGCCGCGGCGTGCTCTTCCAACGGCACTTCCTCGAGCCCGCACCACGACGCCGGCGTAGATAGTGCGGGCGGCGGCGGCTCCGGGGGAAGCGGAACCGCCGGAAGCTCCGGCTTCGGCGGCTCGGGCGGCGTCTCGTCCGCAACCTACTGCATCCCCGGCACGTGCTGCACCGACACGGACTGCCCCGCGCAGCAGTGCTGCCGCGGCGATCACCAGTGCCACCCGTGCTGTCGCACGGATCTCGATTGCCAGGCGGGCCAGTGCTGCGACGCCGACGGGACGTGCAAGAGCAGCGCGTGCAAGTGCTCCAGCGACGCGCACTGCGGCGCGGGCCAGTGCTGCACGTCGAGCGGCGCGTGCGTCGCGGGGCCGTGCTGCACGAGCAAGCTCGACTGCTCGGCGGGGCAATGCTGCGACCCCGACACGCGAAAGTGCGGCGCGTGCCCCTGCACGGGCGCGCCGGGCCACGGCGACTGCGGCGCGGGCAAGTGCTGCACCGACACCGGCGCTTGTGTCACCGCGGCGTGCTGCACCGACACCGACTGCGGGCCTGGCACGTGCTGTATCGGCGGCTCGTGCCAGCCGTGCTGCAAGAGCAACCTGGACTGCAAGGCGCCCGATTGCTGCGACCCCGGCACGCACCAGTGCTCGCCCGACGCCTGCAGCTGCACCAGCAACGCGCAGTGCGGCGCGGGTCGCTGCTGCAGCGGCGGCCAGTGCACGACCGCCCAGTGCTGCTCGGACGCGGCCTGCGGCGCGGGCCAGTGCTGCATCGGCGGCGCGTGCGCGCCCTGCTGCAAGACGAAGCTCGACTGCCACGCGGGCCAGTGCTGCGACCCGACCACGCGCCAGTGCGGCGCGTGCCAGTGCACCGCCAACGCCCAGTGCGGCGCCGGCCAGTGCTGCAACGCCGGCAGCTGCGGCCCCTGCGCGACCGGCGGCGACGCCGGCGCGCCCCAGTGTACGACCAAGCTCGACTGCAAGGCGGGCCAGTGCTGCGTCGCGGGTCGCTGCGACGTGTGTCCCTGCACCACCACCGCCCAGTGCGGCTCCGGCCAGACCTGCTGTAGCTACTGAAGGAGAATGACGATGGCTTGTTTGTATCGACGTGGAACCATGCTGCTCGCCGCCGCCGCCGCCGCCGCGCTCGCGGCAGCCGTCGCCTGCAGCGGAGGCGGATTGCCGGCCACGAGCGGCAGGGGAGCAGTGCGGCGGCGGCGCGGCGACCGGAGGCGTCGAACGGTGCAGGCGGCACGGGACGGTGGCGCAGGCGCAAGCGCTGGAAGCGGAATGCTCGTCACCGTCTGCGGCGGCAAGTGCGTCGACACGCAGACGGACAACGCGAACTGCGGCGCGTGCGGCACCGCCTGCGCCCAGCCCACCACCTGCCAGGCCGGCGCGTGCAAGCCGGTGCCCGGCGCCTTTGGTGGCGCGTGCACCAAGAACGGCGACTGCACCTCCCAGCTCTGCCTGCAGAGCGGCCACTGCTCGAAGAAATGCGCGAGCGCGAGCGACTGTCCACCGCCCCGAGTGGACCTGCGCGCCGCTGCCCGGCTACCCACAGATGTGCCAGTGCACGCCCACCGGCAAGGAAGTCTGCGACGGCCAGGACAACGACTGCGACGGCCTGGTCGACAACGGCGCGACCTGCTCGCAGACGGGCTACACCTGCCAGAACGGCGCCTGCGCCTGCGCGCCCGGAAATCTCTGCGGCACGACCTGCGTCGACAAGCAGACCGACGTGAACAACTGCGGCGGCTGCGGGAAGAAGTGCGCGACCGGGGCGAGCTGCCAGGGCGGGACCTGCACCTGCCCCAACAACGGTACGGTCTGCAGCGGCGCGTGCGTGGACACGGGCACCGACGCGAACAACTGCGGGACCTGTGGAAGCAGTGCGCCGCGCCCACGTCGGCGTGCATCGGCGGCAAGTGTAGCTGTCCCGGTGGCGGTATCGTGTGCGGCGGCTCCTGCGTGGACCTCCAGACGGCCGTGAACAACGCGGGGTGTGCGGGAAGCACTGCGCGCCGGGCGAAGCGCGGCACCGCTGGTAGTGCACGTGTCCGAACAGCACCGTGCTGTGCGGCGCGTCATGCGTCGATCCCAAGACAGACGCAAAGAACCGGAGGAGCGGCACGGTGCGAACGGGTGGGTTCTGGAGGAAGGGCAGCGCAGCAGGATGGGCCGCTTGGCCAATGCCGAATCCAGTTGGCGCGGGGCTACCAAACCCGGCGAGCTACGACACGACGACACCTGGCGTGGTGCTCGACAATGTCACCGGACTGATGTGGGAGCGTGCTGTCGGACTGGGCAGCCACACCTGGGCGGACGCGAACGCCTACTGTGGAGGCCTTATGCTTGCGGGGCGCAACGACTGGCGCCTCCCCACCGAAATCGAGCTCTTGTCCCTCGTCGACTACACGAAGTCCAAACCTGCTATCGACCCGACCAGTTTCCCGAACACGCCGGCGGGGGCATTCTGGTCGTCAACACCGTTCCGTCCAACCATCCGAATGATCCTGACCGTCAATTTCAGGCTATGGCGGCACGAGCAGCATCGACGTGTCGGGTACTCACCGTGTGCGTTGTGTGCGTTGAGGATGGGTTTTTCGATGTTTCGGCCTTTTCGATTTTCCGGTGATGATGCCCACGTGATGACGAGGTCCGGCGCATCTTCGGCGCCGCCATGGACGCGGCGGTGCGCGTGGACCGGGCGGTGCAGCGCTTTCCGAAGGGTCACAAGTACGCCCTCGGCAAGAAGCTGCGCGATGCTTCCGCCGACATCATCGTGCTCGTGGCGCGCGCCAACCGGCGCGCCGGGCGCGCGCAGTCGCGCGCGGCGCGGTGCGACCGCGTCGAGGATCGGAAGCAGATCCTGCAATTGGGAAAGGAGGTGCGCGCGTTTCAATCTTTCAGGGATTGGCGGAGGTCATGGAGCAGGTGGTGGCGCTCGCCCGGCAGGTCGAAGACTGGCGTCGCGCAACAACGAGTGCCTCGAACACAACACGGCCGGAGCCGGAACGTTCTGCTCCTCGAGGGCAGCCGTGACCGTGAGTGCCAAGCATTCAACCCGTGCGCTCCGTCCGCCCGGTGGTCGAGGCCGGCCAGCGGCGCATCTCAAGGCGCGCGCCGGCTAGCGGCGTCGGGTCTCGGAACTGGGCCCGGCCAGCGGCGCGCAAATACACGAGCGCCACGCACAAGAACATAAAAAAAAAAAAAAAAAAAAAAAAAAAAAAAAAAAAAAAAAAAAAAAAATTTACAACGACCGACGACCATGAATTCCTGGCTCGTGTGCGTTGAAAAAAAAAAAAAAGGCGGCATGGCCGGCGCAGCGAGAGACGCAAGAAAACGACCGACGACCAATGAATTCCAAAAAAAAAAAAAAAAAAAAAAAAAAAAAAAAAAAAAAAAAAAAAAAAAAAAAAAAAAAAAAAAAAAAAAAAAAAAAAAAAAAAAAAAAAAAAAAAAAAAAAAAAAAAAAAAAAAAAAAAAAAAAAAAAAAAAAAAAAAAAAAAAAAAAAAAAAAAAAAAAAAAAAAAAAAAAAAAAAAAAAAAAAAAAAAAAAAAAAAAAAAAAAAAAAAAAAAAAAAAAAAAAAAAAAAAAAAAAAAAAAAAAAAAAAAAAAAAAAAAAAAAAAAAAAAAAAAAAAAAAAAAAAAAAAAATATGGACTCGATGAGAATGAGCGTTGCGAACTTCAGAATAAAACGACACCGCCAAAAAAAAAAAAAAAAAAAAAAAAAAAAAAAAAAAAAAAAAAAAAAAAAAAAAAAAAAAAAAAAAAAAAAAAAAAAAAAAAAAAAAAAAAAAAAAAAAAAAAAAAAAAAAAAAAAAAAAAAAAAAAAAAAAAAAAAAAAAAAAAAAAAAAAAAAAAAAAAAAAAAAAAAAAAAAAAAAAAAAAAAAAAAAAAAAAAAAAAAAAAAAAAAAAAAAAAAAAAAAAAAAAAAAAAAAAAAAAAAAAAAAAAAAAACGCCGATCTATCACTTCATCCAGCGCACGCTCGGCTTCGGCGGCTACGTGCGCTATGCCTACGACTTCGACCCGCTTCAATCCGACACGGCACGGCTCGAGGCCGGGCGCGAGCGCATCGTCGAGTTACTGGGAGGACCGACTACTGCTCGAGGTCAAGGCACAAGTCTGATAGCGCTGGTCAAACGCGGCATCGACTTTCTCGGCTACGTAAGGCGACGGACGTGCTACGTACTGACGCGACGAAGCGTGATCGATGTCTTTCGCGACAAGCAAACGCAGCTCGAAGCTGAGAAAAAAAAGATCGAGATCAGAAAGAGATTTCGCGTCAAAGTGACGGAAATCAGTGCCGAGAGCGATACGCTGTGCGAATCGCGTCAGGACGAAGAGGCGGCCGAATGTTTCCGCACGGTCGCCGTAGCTTCGAATACCACCCGCCACGCGGGGGTGGACCTCTGTGAGCGAGACTGGCGCGAGCATCGGCTCGTGCCCGCGGCTCGAGCGTCGCCGCGGCAAGGCCGGACGGCGCTCCGCGCTCGCGCGCCCCAGCGCTCGCTCCGTGTGCAGCTCGCGCGGCTCGAGCGCGGCATCGCGCCAGCGGGCTCGACGGCGCGCGCGCGCGGTCGTGCAGGTCGGCTGCTTCGTCGAGCTGCCGCGTGGCTGCGCGCGCTCGCCTGCGCCGCTAGCGCGGGCGGCGTAGCGCCGGGGTGCTGCCCTGGCGTTTCGCGGGCCAGCTCATCGAACGTATTCTTGGCGCGGGCCACTCTGTCGCTATTGAACTGGAATGGAGCGAAACGAGCGGCAGCGTCGAGCGCCGCGAGCTAGAGTATGTTTTCGAGCCGATCGCTAGCTAGAGTCTGGAGGAGTCATGAGTGATCGAACGTAAAGTTAGATACGGTCTTCGTCGCAGGCTTCAACTGGGCGGTCCGCGCCCTCGGCGCTGTCAGCTGATCTGTCTGGCGGTATACGACGCGGGCCACTGCGCCCCCGGGCCGATACTCAATCGCCAATGGTACCGTCACCGACAAGGACACGAAGTTGGTCTGGCAGCAAGCGGCGGATGGAGGTTCGTGGACCTGGAGCGATGCCAAGAGCTACTGTGCGAGCCTCGCGCTCGACGGGGGCGGCTGGCGCGTGCCGAGCGTCAAGGAGTTGATGACGCTGGTCGACTTCAACGCCACCGCTGAGCCAGCCATGAATCTCACGGCGTTTCCATCTGCACTCGCGGATGCGCGCTGGTCATCCTCTCTGGTGGCCGGTTCCTCCCGTCCTGGCCTGGTACGTCATCTTCTCCGTTGGCTGGGCGCGAACGCTGGCACGGCCCCGACACGCACGCTGTTCGTTGTGTGCGCTGAGGACGGGTTTTTCGATGTTTTGACATTTTCGACAATTCAATTGTCATTCCTGCAGCGAGCTGGGCGGGGGGCGGCTTGCGCGCAGGACCGGCGCCTGGAGCGGCCGCGCCGACGCGGGCTTGCAAGGTGGCGCCTGGGACCTACTCCTACACGTAAGCGTAAGGAGCGAGCCGTGCGCATCACGTCCAAGGGGCAGGTAACCATCCTGGTGGAAATTCGCGAGCGGGCGGGTCTGCTGCCGCAGACGGAAGTGGAATTCGAGTTCGACGGCAAGGCCGTGCGTATCGTACGCGCGAAGACCGGCAAGCGAAGCGGGCGCGGGGCTGGTGTCGTCGCCGACCTGCGGGGTCGCGGCGACGTTGCGATGAGCACCGATGAGCTCATGGCCCTTACCCGCGGCGACTGAATGAGCGCCGTACTCGTCGACGCCAACGTCCTTCTCGACGTGATGACGGAGGACTCCGATTGGATTCGAGTGGTCAGCACAAGTCCTCACGCACGCCGCCGACCGCCACCGCCTCGTCGCGTACCTCTCCGGGCACGACGGGAAGGAACTTGTCGCCTACGGAGATCGCCTGGGGAACCGCACCGTGTTCAAGCGGCTTGGATACCCGAGGGCGCATGGCGCAAACCGCCTCGAGGTTGCAATCGACTACCGCGCCGAGAACGGTTGCGCTTGTCGGCCGCGAAGCGGCGCGGAATGCGCACGATCCGCTTGCGCGACGGGTGGCGGCGCCAGTGGCGGCAGGTGGCGGCCGCCACGCCGGCAACGCGCGGGTGCCATCTGCGCGCTTGCGCCCGATTTCGATGGGTCGAATCAGTTTGCGCCACCGCCGGTCGCGCTCCGCGTTCGCGGCAACGCCATCATGGTCTCCGCCGTGAGGCGGATTCGCGCCCTGTCCATGCGTCGTGGTTCCGCCGGATGAGCTGAACGCACACGTGCGCTCGACGATGCCTGGGCCCGCGTTCCGGAACGCTGGACGCAGGGTCCCAGTGTTGCTGGACGCGCGACGCCCGGATCGCGATAATCGATCGAGACTGCGCCCCGATCCACGGGCGCACAGAGGGACCCCATGCCGCGATCGGCCGTCCACCCCGTTGTCGCCTATTCCGCCCGCGCGCGGGCGAAGCTCACACCGGCGGAGCTCAGCAGGGTGGCCGATGTGGAGGCGGAGCTTTCGGTGGTGCGGGTCGGCGCGGAAGCGGGTGGGGTCGAGAGCATGCTCGGGCCGCTGCAGCGGCTGCTGGAGGCGGACTCGGCGGGGGCATATGCGCCGTCTCGCGATGGGGAAGGCTGGTCGCTGACGTTCGGGCGCTTCACGGGGGTCGCCGAGAGCGGCCCCACGCACCTGGAAGCGTTCATGCGTCGGGGCGCTGTGTGGCGGCCGGCGTACGACATGGACCGCCCGGACCCGAAGCAGTGGAACAGGGCGCTGCGCCCGCTGCTGCTGTTGGACATGGAGGAATGGCGCGCGTCGAGCATGTGGCACGAGGTGATGCTACCGGCGGGCGTCTCGGACCACGACCAGCTCCGCGTACTCGTCTGCGACGGTCCCGCTCTGCTCGGCTGGGTGGGCGGCTTCCGCGAGGAGCCGTTCACGCGGCGCGAGCAGCGGCGGCTGGCGGCGCTTTCGGCGGCGCTGCTGCGGCGCTTGCGCGTGGAGCGGCGGCTGCACGACGCGGCGCTGATGGAGGCCGGGCTCGAGGCGGCGCTCGGGGCGATTGCTGCGCCGGCGTTCATCTGCGGGGCAATCGCATCGCGCTGCGAAAGTCACGGCCGCGCGGCGTTCGACAAGTGAGCAGTCGCTCGCTGGCGACCTGGCCGAAGGCACGGCCGCCGGCTTCGAGTCGACGCCGATCGCGGTGCGTGGCGAGCCCGCGGCGCGGCTGGTGATCCGGAGCGCGCCGCATCGCGACCTCGGCGCGCGCGTCATCGCGGCGTCGCGCGACTGGCAGCTCACGCCGCGTCAGACCGAGGTGCTGGCGCTGCTTGCCGAGGGTGACAGCAAGAAGCTCATCGCCGCCAAGCTCGCCTGCGCGCTGCGCACCGCGGAGGTCCATGTGACGGCGCTCCTGCGCAAGGCGGGCTCTGCGACGCGCGCGGAGCTGATAGCGCGGCTGACACGGCTCGGTAGTGCGCCAGAGCCGTCAGCGGCGCTGGCGCGCGCTACGCGTCGAGCTCCTGGATGAGCTTCTCCGTTGCGGCGCAGGCGAGAGAGCTGGCTTCCGCGAGTACACGCGCACGCAGATACGGCGAGAGCCCATTTTCGGTGACGACATCGACCGGCAAGCGAAGCAGATCCTCCAGGTCCTGCTTGATGGCGACCAGATCGAGCAGGCTCCGTCCCGGCTCCAGCGTCACGAGCAAGTCGAGATCGCTGTCCGGCCTCGCCTCGCCGCGCGCGCGCGATCCGAACACGCGCACCGTCCGCGCCCCGTTCGCATGTGCGATGCGCAGGATATCCTCGACGGGCAGCCCCGGAAGCGTCACAACGACATCGTACGCCGCGCGCGGTCGCTCGGCAAAGGCGGCAGCGGACACCTCCTCGCCTTGCGGACCTGAGGCCGCTCTGGCCGTGCTCCAGCGTCCGGCACCGCCCGCAGCCGTCCTGCGCTATGCTGTGCGCGTGGAGCCCGGACCCTATCTCGCCTCGCTTCGCGCTCGCGATCGACAGATCCGCGAAGCGCGGCGCGAGCGTGCGCGAGAGGTGCGCGAGAGGCTTCCCGCGCTGGTGCGCGAGCTTTCGGAGGGCTTCGGTGTGCGGCGCGTCGTGCTATTCGGTTCGCTGCTCACGGGCGAGCTGTACGAACGCTCGGACATCGATCTTGCGGTCGAAGGACTCTCGCCGGATGAGTACTGGCGCGCGCTCGACGCGGCCTGCGTCGCTCTGGGTGTGCCCGTCGATCTGGTCCGGCTGGAGGAAGCGCCGGCCAGTCTGGCGGATCGCATTGCGCGGGAAGGCGAGGCGCTGCATGCCTGAAGCATCCGACATGCGTGGCCGGTTGGCGCGACTGGCGTCCGAGCTCGCCGCGGATCGGGAGGCCATTCTGCGGCTTGGTCGCGACACTGCGGCGTGCGCCGGCTCGGTCACGCCCGCGACGACGGACCCCGCCGCGCTCGCTCTGCTCGCCGTCGACATCCACCGCTGGTACACAGGTCTCGAGAGTGCGCTGGAGCGCATAGAACGCACGTTCGGTTCGCTGCCGAGCGGCGGTGACTGGCACCTGGAGCTGCTCGCCGGCGCTTCTCTCGACATCGCGGGCGTGCGGCCGCCCATCCTGCCCGCCAAGCTCAACCCGTCGTTGCGGGAAGTGCTGCGGTTCCGGCACTTCTTCCGGCATGCCTACGCAGTGGAGCTCGACGCGCGGAAGCTGCTCGGGGTCGCTTCGCATGTGGTCGGCGCCCATGGAGCTGTCGACGCGGCGCTGGCGGACTTCGCGGAGTTCGTGTCGCGTGCGGCGGCGGCGCTCGACGCGCCCTGAGCCAAGCGCCGGCACCGGTCCCGAGCCGGCGGAGAAGCGTCCCTTCCCCACGGCGCTAGACCTTCGCCACCCGGAGCGTGATAATGGACCGGACTTGGCTCGCATCGCGGCGAGCGCATCGAGGACCCCATGCCGCGTCCCCCCGTCCACCCCGTTGTCGCCTATTCCGCCCGCGCGCGGGCGAAGCTCGTGCCGGCGGAGCTCAGCAGGGTGGCCGATGTGGAGGCGGAGCTTTCGGTGGTGCGGGTCGGCGCGGAAGCGGGTGGGGTCGAGAGCATGCTCGGGCCGCTGCAGCGGCTGCTGGAGGCGGACTCGGCGGGGGCATATGCGCCGTCTCGCGATGGGGAAGGCTGGTCGCTGACGTTCGGGCGCTTCACGGGGGTCGCCGAGAGCGGCCCCACGCACCTGGAAGCGTTCATGCGTCGGGGCGCTGTGTGGCGGCCGGCGTACGACATGGACCGCCCGGACCCGAAGCAGTGGAACAGGGCGCTGCGCCCGCTGCTGCTGTTGGACATGGAGGAATGGCGCGCGTCGAGCATGTGGCACGAGGTGATGCTACCGGCGGGCGTCTCGGACCACGACCAGCTCCGCGTACTCGTCTGCGACGGTCCCGCTCTGCTCGGCTGGGTGGGCGGCTTCCGCGAGGAGCCGTTCACGCGGCGCGAGCAGCGGCGGCTGGCGGCGCTTTCGGCGGCGCTGCTGCGGCGCTTGCGCGTGGAGCGGCGGCTGCACGACGCGGCGCTGATGGAGGCCGGGCTCGAGGCGGCGCTCGGGGCGATCGCTGCGCCGGCGTTCATCGTGCGGGGCAACCGCATCGCGTTTGCGAACGACAACGGCCGCGCGGCGTTCGACACGGAGCCGTCGCTCGCTGGCGACCTGGCCGAAGGCACGGCCGCCGGCTTCGAGTCGACGCCGATCGCGGTGCGTGGCGAGCCCGCGGCGCGGCTGGTGATCCGGAGCGCGCCGCATCGCGACCTCGGCGCGCGCGTGATGGCGGCGTCGCGCGACTGGAAGCTCACGCCGCGACAGACCGACGTGCTCGCGCTGGTGGCCGCGGCCGAGAGCAACAAGCTCATCGCCGCCAAGCTCGGCTGCGCGCTGCGCACCGCGGAGGTCCATGTGACGGCGCTCCTGCGCAAGGCGGGCTCTGCGACGCGGACGGAGCTGGTGGCGCGGTTGATGCTGCTGGAATAGGCGCTGCGCCTTGAGCCCATCCGTCGCGCAACCAGCGCTGCGGGACACCTCGAGCGAGATGACCAACGCGCCCCGCGCCGCCCCCCCGTACGGCGCGGTATGGCCTTGCGGGCTCGCCTGGTTGGCTAGCGCGATCGCGCCGCCCGCACGATCTCCGGGAGCTTCGGTGCCGCCTGCACGACAACCGAGTGCGCCGCGATCGTCGTGGACTCGGCCGCTCGCGTCATCTCGCTTGGCAGCTGACCCGGGCTCGAGAGTGGGCTCGCCCGAGTGCCTGTGGAACCCGCCGACGGATCCCCCGTCGCCGCTCCGCATCCGATCATCAGCGACGCGGCCGCGACGGCCAGGATCACGCCTCCGAGGCGCGATCGATTGCGGCGCCGTCCGAAGCCCACGAGCGCTACGCCGCAGAGCACCAGGAGCCACGCCGAGCCGCTGTCTCGCCCGGGCGCTCCGGACACGCTGCAGCCGCTGCTGCTGTTCGAGTCCTGGCTTCCGCCGGATTGGTAGCCCGTCGTGCCGCTCGGGGTGCCGCCGCCGACCGTGCCGGTCGAACACGACGAGGAGCTCGAGCACATGCCGTTCGGGCAGCAGTACGGATGGGCGTTGTCGCAGCAATGCCCGTCGCCACAGTCGACGGGGTAGTCGGCCGGGCATGTCGCCGCGCAGGAGCTGCTCGTGGAGCACTGGCCACCAGGGCAGCAGTACGGATGGCTGGTGTCGCAGCAGTAGCCGTTCCCGCAGTCGTTCGGGTAGTCGCTCGGGCAGGTCCCGCCGCTACCATTTCCGCCACCGCCGCTCCCGCCGCCACAGGAGCCTGTGCTCGAGCAGGTTCCGTCGCTGCAGCAGTACGGATGGCTGCTGTCGCAGCACTTGCCGTTCCCGCAGTCCACGGGATAGCCGGAGGGGCAGGTGTTGCCGCCACCACCGCCACCACCGCCACCACTGTTGCAGGAACCGGAAGAGCACAGCCCGCCACCGCAGCATGTCGGATGAGCACTGTCACAACAGTAGCCGTCCCCGCAGTTGATCGGATATCCGGCGGGACAGGATTGTGCCTGTGCCTTTCGCGCTACGAGGAGCGCGCACAGCACGACGGCGGCCATCGCGGACAGACGCAGAAGCCGCAGGCTATTTCGAGCAACGCTTGTTCTACTACCACCCATTGTCTTCCTCCTTGTCCCGGGTCCGGCTGGAAACGCCCAGCGCGTCTCCTGGCCAAATGGGGTCAGGGTGAGAGTCACAACAGGCATTGAATCAATCAATACGGGATGCCCGCTACGTAGCAACCGCAGCTGTGCGTTCTGGGGGGCCTAGAGATTCTCTCCGCCGAAGTAGTAGGTGAGCGCGAGCGAACCGGTCGTCAGACCCGGAACTCCGCCGCCACCTCGCCCGCGAGCTCGCGGAAGGGACGGCGGCGGGCTTCGAGACGACGCCGATCGCCGTCAGGGGCGAGCCCGCGACAAAGCTCGTGATCCGGAGCGCGCCCACGCGCGACCTCGGTGCGCGCGTTCTGGCGGCGGCGCGCGAGTGGAAGCTCACGCCGCGGCAGGCCCAGGTGCTCGCGTTCGTCGCCGTGGGCGAGAGCAACAAGCTCATCGCCGCCAAGCTCGGCTGCGCGCTGCGCACCGCGGAGGTCCATGTGACGGCGCTCTTGCGCAAGGCGGGCTGCGCGTCGCGGACGGAGCTGGCGGCGCGCCTTGGAAAGGTGGGGTAGGCGTCGGCTTCGCCAAGCTGCCGGCAGCAGCGGCGCGGCTAGGCCAGCACTTTCTTCACCCGCGCCGCTCGTGCCGAAGTCGGTCGAGTACACGCTGGGGGCTGGCGCTGCAGGACGCTGCATAGCGGTTTCCACGTATTGTGATCTTTGCGCTCGCGTGTACCGTGGAGAGTGCTGTCTCTCATCCGACGAGCGACGGCGCGAACGGGCGTGACAGCGTCAACTCGAAATCCGATGGGACAGGTGCCGGAGAGCCCCGCTGGCAGAATCCCGGCAGCTGGATGCTGTATGGGGTCAGCTGGGGGGCGGCGTGCTGACCGCTCCGATTCCAGCGTGACGTCAGCCCGCACCAGCGAGCCCGGAGGAGATCTGTGAGGCGATTCGACGTGGTCAAGGTCCTGGCCGCCGGCGCATTGATGCTGAGCGCGGCCCAAGCTCGTGCCGAGCCGACGGCTTCCGAGAAGGCGATGGCGATCCAGCTCTTCGATGACGCCCACAAGCAGATGGCCGCCGGGAACTACGCGGTCGCATGCCAGAAGTATCGCGACAGCCAGCGGCTCGACCCGCAACTTGGCACGTTGCTCCACCTCGCCGAGTGCTACGAGAAGTCCGGCAAGACGGCCAGCGCGTGGGCGAGCTTCATGGACGCGATCGAGGTTGCCGACAAACGCGGTGATCCGCGTGCAAAGCCGGCTCGCGAGCACGCGACCGCACTACGCGCCAGGTTGTCGATGCTGACGATCAACGTGACGAGTCCGATGGCCCCGGGCATCGAAGTCCGGCTGGACGGCGAGTCGCTCGAGCGCGCAGCGTGGGGTCTGCCGGAACCCGTCGACCCGGGCTCCCACAAGATCCTGGCGAACGCGCCGGGCCGGCGTCCATGGGCCAACACCGTCAACGTGGGTGCGAATGCTGCGAAGGTCGCCGTCACCGTTCCGGAGCTCCTGGCGCCCCCCGCGGAACAGCCGAAGACGGCAGCTCCGCCGCCCACGCCCAAGCGCGCTTCGCCGGCCGCGAAAGCCCCACCGGCTGCGCCATCGAAGGCCCCGCCCGTTGCGCCAGCCCGGCCCTCGTCGTCGCCCCTTCCGCCTCCGGACACGCCGCCCGACGAAATGAAAACCAATCGTGGAGGCACGCAGCGAACGATCGGGGTCGTCGTCACCGCTCTGGGAGCCGCCGGACTTGCTGCGGGCGGAGTGCTTGGTCTCACCGCCAAGTCGAAGTTCAACGACGCATTCAGCCACTGCGACGGAAACCAGTGTGATGCCACGGGCCTCGCGCTCCGTCATGAGGCGGTGTCGCGCGGCAACCTCGCCACCATCGTCGTCGGCGTTGGCGCGGGTGTCCTCGCTGTTGGAAGTATCATCTGGCTTGCTGCACCGCACGGAACGACAGAGGTCGGACTCGGTCCCGCGACGGTGTCGGTCAGAGGACGGTTTTGATGCGTCGCATAGGCGCGATAGGCCGTGTTCGGGGGGCTGGTGGGAGTCGTGGCAGAGTGCTCGATGTGTTGCGGCTCCTCGTCTGCGGTGCCGCGTTGCTGTGTGCACCCCGTGCCATTGCCAATCCGCCGGCTCCGGAAGGGAGCACTGGACCCCACACGCAGCCTCCCCCACCGTCCGAACCGACACCGGGCAGAGTCGACCACGTCGGCGTGGCCCGGTGGTCGGAAACGCTGGGGTTCGTGCAGCCCTCGGGCGCGCCTTCCCCTGCCGCATCCCCTTCGGCCAAGAGCGCGGTGATCCAGGTGCCGCCCGGCGCGCCTGGGTCTGCAACTGCCGCGACTCCCGCGGCCGACGCGGCGGACTCCAACGCCGACCCGGGGCTGGACACGACGGTGTTCCAACTCGGCATCGGAAGCCTGCAGGTAGTTCCGACCGACAACGGCAGGAATCATCCGTTTGTCGACATCCACATGCTCGAATTCCTCTCGGCAATCCGCTACGCCCGGCGCGGCCCGAACAAACTGGTCGGGTTCTGGTTGGACGGGCGGCTGAGCGGGGGATGGGGAACCCAGGGATCAGACGCTCTGATCGGCCTTCCTTCGCACATCGAAGCCCAGGCGGTCATGGCAGACGCGGACGTCGGCGTAGATGCTCACCCCATCCCGCAATTCCGGGAGGTGGGGATTGGCCCTCTGGTTGGCCTCGATATGCATTTCATGCGCGCGAAGTTCGTGAGTGATGGCGACATTCCCGTCGACGATTCAGGTGAGAGCCTGGAGGTCTATCCCAACCTTGTCTTCGGCGCGCACCTGCACTTCGTCTGGGGACACACCGAAGTTCCGCGGGTGTACGCCGACTCGACGTTCTCGTGGCACAAGGGAAAGGACGAGACGGGCCAGTACCTCACGCTCGAAGCCGGAGGTCGCCTTGGGTCATCGGTGATCCTATGGGGCCGGTTGGACAAGCGCGTCGGGGCGTCGGGGACTGTCAGCGACAGCGACGGAACAACCAACTCGAACTTCGTGGCCGCGGCCATGCCGGTCGCTGCAAGCTACATGCTCGGCATCGGCTTCGAGCTCTGAGGTGTGCGTCATGAAGGCGATCCCGGCACTTTCTACGACAACCCAACGCCTCCTCCTGGGGACCACCTTGTGCCTGTCGGTTCTGGTGCTTGCCGGATGCGCGCGGCACGGAGCGGGATTGCCTCCGAATCTGCCCGCTCCTCTGCTGCCGCACCATCAGCTGGTCATCTATGCGCCGCACGGTTGGCAGTGTCCCGTGGTTGGCGCCGCTTCCGAGGGCGATCTCGAGGACGGCGAGGGCAAGCCCCTCGACGGCTACGACCAGCCCACCACCGTCATGGTGAAGGACACCGAAGAGCACGGAACGTGGCTGGCGCTGGAGGTGCAGAGCCCGGGCCAGAAAGCCCGATGGTTGCGCGTCCCGCACAGCACGGCCGTCCCCTGTCTACTTGCCGATGCCGACGCGCTCCAGCGAGCCCTGGACCAGATCGGGAAGCGTCTGGTCTTCACGCCGTGGAAGCCAGCGTGCCATGAGTTGCACATAGCTGGCCAGGCGCTGGACGCTCTATTCATCGAGAACAGTCCGGGCGTGCTGCCGAAAGTCACGGCGCTAGCACTCGGACCCGAGTCGGCAACCGAGCGCGCCGCGAACAAGTCGGGTACTGCGTTATGGCTCGACATCAAGAAGTCCGGGCTGGCCGTGCGTGCGGACGTCGCCGAGAAGTGCTTCAGCCGCGAGGGCGATGCACAAGCCGAGCCGCCCGAACGCCTCACGAAGAGATTGCGCATACCGCCCGGGCTATGTCGCTCCGAGACTGCCCGGGGCCGGCGCTACTTCGAGTGTCAGACATCGCTCGGTGTGTGGACTGGCGCCGTTTCGCCGACGGCGCTGGACCTGCGCCTGGTGCATCGCACGTTGGGAGACGTTCACTTCGCTGGCGCCTACCCGGTCTCTGGTGGGGCGTTCGCTCACGTCGTTGTGTCGGTCACGGAAGCGCGCACGCGCGACCGGCGGGAACAGCGCATCTACGCCATCACAGGTAGGGCGATTCGGCGAGCCCTTGTGCGCGCGGCCGGCGACTCCGTTCGCGTCGCTCCCGCGTCCGAGGCGGACGTGAACTACCGGGTGCGCCTGGCGGTAGCCAACGTCCGGATCGGGGAGCTACAAACCGGTCAAGCCAACGGAACGAGTCAGTACAAGGTGCGGGACGAGCAGGTACCGAATCCCCAGAAGGCGCAGGCCCGGGCAGCGTGGCAGCAGGCGCAGCAACAGGTGCCGCAGGCCCAGAGCACGTACCAGGCAAGGCAGGCGGCGCTGCGGCAGGCACAACAGAACTACCAGAACGATCAAAGGCAATACCAGCAGAACAAGCAAGCTCAGCAGAGGCTAGTGAGCGACTGCCGAAACCAGGCCAATAGCATCCAGGATGCAAATCAGCGGCAGATAGCACTGCTTGCGTGCAACGGCGGCGACGCCGCGGCATCCATCGCAATGAGCGGACCCAATCATGACGCAATCGACCAGGCACAGCAGGCAGTGGACCAGGCGCAGGACGCCATCACGAACGCCCAGCAGGCCGCCGATCAAGCGCAGCAGACCTGGCAGAACACTCCCGACACCATTACCCGGCCGGTCATGGCGAATTGGACCTATCGCAAGACCGTCTTCAGCCGGTCGGCGTCTGCGACGCTCCAGCTCGTTCTCGGCGAGCGCGGCGTTGCGAACGACCGCACCGACTCGCAGACCGTGCGCGTCGAGTGGCAGGACTACCAGGTGCAGGCTGATCCCGCGCACAACGTCGTCGGCCACTTGCCGCAACGAAAACCCATGACCGATGCGGATGCGCTTCTGCCGCTTCTCGCCAATCGAGTCGGCGATGTCCTGGCGGCGAAGCTGAAAGCGGCGATTGCCACCGCGACCATGAGCGAGGCGAAGCGGGCGTTCCGCCAAGCAGGGAACCACACGGATCGTCCGGGCTTCGAAGTAGTCGACGCCCTGGCTTTCCGGATCGCTGGGCGCCGGCTTGAGAAGGCAGTCCTGCAAGGGACCGCCACGCTGGGAGGCAGCGGGGCCTACACGCTGCCACTGGCGGACGTCCAGCCGGGACAGTGCCTGCTCGGCGTGGCAGCTATCGCGCAGAACGCGAAGCCCGCACATCTCGCGCTGGGCACCTCGGACGGCGCGTACGCCGACCTCAGGCAGAGGCGGACGACCTGGGTCGAGATCTGTGGCGGCGGGCCGACGTCGACGGACGCGCCCGGCGCCCTGCTGCTGAGGAGTGACCAGCCCACGTCGGTCCGCTGGGGCTTGTACCGCACGTCCGACTCGTTCCCCGGCCAGGCCCAGTCCGCGCCTACTACTCCACCGAGTCGAGCGCCGCTGCCACCGAAGCGACCTGCCCGCTCGCCGGCGAAGGCGCCCGAGCGATTCCAGCCTGCGGCGTCCTCGCCCCGGGCCACGGGCTGCACGAAGGACGCGGACTGCAAGGGCGCGCGGATCTGCCAACGAGGACATTGCGTCAATCCTCCGCCCAAGCCGGCTACGCCGCCCGCGGCACATCCTCCGGTGTCCACGGCGCCCGCGGCAAAGGCCAAGCCGGTCGCCAAACCGCGAAAGAGCGTGCCTCCCCCCGCAACCGTACCCGGAGATGAGTTTGGAGGGCGACAATGAGCTGCTCCCACCTGGGGCGTCGCTGCCCGTTCTGCGGCTCGCAGCCAGCTAGCCCGGATTCCTCGTGGAGTGTCAGGATGAACCGGTTGCGTGGACGGGGAATCCGCCACGCGTCGACGTTCGTAGCGTTGCTCGCACTCGCGGGCTGCAACGCGATACTTGGTGTGTCGGACGGGACGCCGCGGAAGAGCAACGCCAGCGGAGGCAGCGCCGGTGCGAGCGGTGGCGGAACGAGCGGGATGGCTGGCGCGGCTGGCATTGGAGGCGGGCTCGGGATCGGTTCGGGCGGCACTACCGGTGCCGACGGGGGCAACACGGACGGCGGCCCGGGAGGCGCAGGCGGCGCTCCGACATGCGGCCCGACGGCGCACGTGTCCGAAATCGGCTCGCTGCTTCAAGCGCGTTGGGACCATCTGGCCGCGCGGTTGCCGGACGGTCGAATCTTGATTGTGGGGGGGCAGCCGGTGGCCAGCGGACAGCGAACCGCCAGCTCGGAGCTCGTCGACCCGGGGACAGGTCAGGCTGCGCCATCGGGCAACCTGGCCACGGCCCGATGCCGGGCAACGATCGACGTGACCGCCAAGGGATCGCTGTTGGTCGTCGGTGGGGACGGGCCCAACAGCGGATACCTGAGCAGCACGGAACAATACGACCTGTCGACGGCGCAGTGGTCAGCGGGCCCGGTCTTGGCGCAAAATCGCGGCTACCACGCCCACGCCAGGTTGTCGGACGGACGAATCATGGTGGCGGGTGGGATTGCGGACAACACGCACGTGATCGCGTCCGCCGAGCTGTTGACCGGAGGCGCATGGCTCACGGTATCGCCGCTCCTGCACCCGCGCTCGTATTTCCGCATGACCACGCTCGATGACGGTCGCGTGCTCGCTACCGGCGGCTACGACGGGAGCGACTGGTGGGTTCAGACTGCGCCGACCGTGTTGTCGAGCGCCGAGCTGTTCGATCCCGCAACGTCCCAGTGGACTGCTGCTTCCCCCATGACGGCCCCTCGTCGCGAGCACACGGCCACGCTGCTGCAAGACGGGACGGTGCTGATCGCTGGAGGCGTCAACCAGAGCGGTGCGCTGAAGAGTGCGGAGCGCTTCGATCCCAAGACCGCTACGTTCACTCCCGTCGGATCGATGCATGACGCACATGCTTACGGTACCGCGACGCTTCTGCCAGATGGTCACGTGCTCGTTGCCGGTGGTCTTGGCACGGGCCTTGCGGCAGTCGCAACGACGGACATTTTCGACCCCGCGACCAACACATTCCAGGCCGGTCCAGCGCTGGAACACGCCCGGTGGGGACACACGGCCACGCTCGCGGACGGGTGCTCGGTTCTCATCGTGGGGGGGATGTCGGGAAACAACGTCCTCGCAAGCATCGAGCGGGTGAGCTTCGGTCCGTGAGGGTACCGGTACCATGGCGCTGACAACATTCACGAGGAGCACGAGAATGCGCGGGGTGCGTCGACAGGGAATCCGCTTCGGTTCGACAATCGTGGCCTTGGTCACGCTCCTTGGCTGCAACGCCATACTGGGGATTTCCGAGGGGACGCCGCGGAAGACCGACGGAGGCGCCGACGCCGGCGACTGCACGTCTCCGACCTGCAACTGTTTCTCCGCCTGTGCCACCTGCACCTGCGAGCATTACCAGGATCCGACGATGTGCTCGTCGGCCTGCGGCAGCGGAGGCAGTGCGGGCTCGCATGGGACCGGGGGCGCGTACGGCACCGGGGGCTCCGGCGTGGGAGGCTCGTACGGGGCCGGAGGCTACGGGACAGGAGGCTACGGGACAGGTGGCTCGTCTGGCACGGGGCCCTCCGGAACCGGCGGTGCAGGCTCGGGGGGAGCAAGCTCGTGCCCTGGTGCGCCTGCTGGCAGCCCCTGTTCGCTCGTGGCGCCGCAGTGCGGGTGTGGGCCGGGGCTAGGCTGCTACGTCAAGGACGACGGCAGTACGTACTGTGCGGCGGCGGGTAGCGTGCAGCCCTATCAGTCCTGCGGCAGCGGCAGTGAATGCGCGCCGGGTGGCCTGTGCCTCTACCATTCAGGCAAGCCCACCTACTGCGCACCCTATTGCAAGACCGACAGCGACTGCGCCGGCTACGGTGCCTGCCTTCCTCTCGGGAAAAATCAGGGCACGGGATCGGTTCCAAACGCCGGGTACTGTGCCTCCGGGTGCGACCTCGACAACCCGGCAGCGACGTGTGGAGCGGGTCTCGGTTGCTACACCTTCCAGACTGCGAGCGGAGGGGTCACCACCGACTGCTATCCGGTTGGGACAGCTACCGGGGCCAACGGATGCGCGAGCAACCAGAGCGCCTGCGCCCCGGGCTACGTGTGCTTGACCTCCGGCGACTGCCGTCGCTGGTGCCGGGTTGACAAGAACGACTGCCCGAGCGGGACGAGCTGCACGTCTTTGACCCCGAACGTCGTTGTCAACGGCATCAACTACGGCGTCTGCCTGTAGTAGCGGGTGGCATGCTATCCCAGGGATCTCCGGAGGGCTGCGCGACGCGGACGGAGCTGGTGGCGCGGCTTGGGCGGGCGGAGTAGCGCCGCTACCCGACGAACTCCCGCACCGCGCGCACCGTCCCGTCGAAATCCTCGTACAACAGCGCGTGCCCCGCGCCGGGCACGATCTGCAGCGTGCCGTGCCGCACGCCTTCCGCGATGGTACGGCTGGCCTCGGCGGGGACGGCGGCGTCGAGCTCGCCGGCGCGGCAGAGGACGGGCATCGCGAGCTCGCCGAGGCGCGGGCGTTGATCGGCGGCGTCGGCGGCGGCGTCGAGCTCGGCGGCCAGATCCGCTGACGCGATGGCGTCGAGCCAGCTCGTGACGCCGGCGACCGCCGCGGGATGCGATGCGGCGAAGTCTGCCGACAGGAACTGGCCGGGCGCGACGGGGTGCAGATCCTGTCCCGCGCGCAGCGCCTCGGCGAAGCCGTGGAAGGCCGCCTGGTGCTCGGGATCGAGCCCGGCGAGGCCGGCGAGCGAGACGATTCTCCCGACGCGGAGCTTGCCGCGCAGCGCCAGGCCGATGGCGTGCCACGCGCCGCCGGAGAAGCCGATCAGCGTCGCTTCATGGACGCCGTGTGAGGCGAGCGTCTCCTCGATGAGCTCGCGGCAGCGCTCCATGCTGTACGGAGCGGGCAGCGGCGGCGACTTGCCGTAGCCGGGCAGGTGCACGACGAAGGTGCGATGCGAGCCGGAAAGCTCGCGGGCGAGCGGAGCAAGATGGTCAGGCCGGGTCGGCATGCCGTGCAGCAGCACGACGGGCGAGCCCAGATCGCCCTGGATATCAACGTGGAGCAATCAAGACACCAAGGGTAGAAACAACGACATCTGAACAGCGTGTTTCTCCGCATTATTCCCGCTCCCCGTTCGATTTCCGTGTCGGCTTCACTCCGCTTGATGTGGGTCAACTCCGGGGCTGCTGCCCGGAATTTCCCGCTTGTCGATCGACGTCCGGCGCTTGAAGATGACGGATGGCGCTCCTCGCGCGTGAGGGGCGGCCTGGCTTTCACTGCCTCGAAGGAGGGTGTGCGGAGAGGGTGCAGCGGCTGGCTGACAACGTGATCCGTCGGATCGACGAGTCGCTGGGCAATGTGCCTGTCGACGGCGGCGCGCTTCCGGAGGAGTGCGTGCGTGAGCTCTCGTCGCTGCTGCGTGCGGAGCGCTTCTGCGCGCTCGGACGGGGGCCGGGGCCAGGCGGCTCTGTACCCGAGCTAGCGATCTGTCGCGGGTTTCCACCAGGAATCGAAGCAAAGCGGCGCGTACTGGAGGTGCTCGACCGTTGCGCCGAGCTCGGCCCGCCCGCGTTCGATGTCGCGAACCCGACCGCAGCGGCGGCGCTTCCAGGGCGGGTGGTGCGGCCGCTGGCGGAGTTGTCGCCGGCGTCGCGCGGGCGCGCGCGGGAGCTTCTGCGCGGGCTGGGCATCGCGGGGTACGACGTGATGCGGGTCGTGGTGTGCGACGGGTCGGCGTTCCTGGCGTGGGTGGGCGTGATGCGCCGGACGGAGTTCACTGAACAGGAGCTCCTCGCGTTCCAGCAGGTCGTGCCGCAGCTCCGCGCTCACCTGGCGCTCGCGCAGCGGCTGCGCCACGCCGAGCTCTTCGAAGCCGGGTTCGCCACCGTGCTGGAGGCGCTCGCGGAGCCGGCGTTCCTGCTGCGTCGCGACGGGAGGCTGGTCGCTTCCAACCGGGCTGCGGGCGAGCTCGGGCTGGCGCCGGCCGAGCTCCGTGAACAGCTCGGTCGCGCGCTGTCGGACCAGGCGGCGGAGTGGAGCGCGCGCCCCGTCGGTTCCGGTCCGGAACCCGGCGGCTACCTGGTAGTGCGGCGCTGTGGCGGACTATCGAGCCGGGCTATCGCAACCGCGGGGCGGCGCTGGACGCTGACGCGCGCCGAGACGCGCGTGCTCGAGCGGCTCGCGCAAGGCTGTTCCAACAAGGAAATTGCCCGGGCGCTTTGCTGCTCGGTGCGCACGGTGGAGATCCACGTCTCGGCGATCCTGCGCAAAGGGAGCTGTGACAACCGGGCGGCGGTCGTGGCGGAGCTGGCGCGGATCGGAGGCAGCGCGTGATGGTGCCCGTCGCCGTCGAGCGCGCGGCCCGGCGCGCCGGGACGTTGCTCACGCCGCGCGAGCTCGAACAGGTGCACGCCTGCGGGCGCGCGCTCTGCGAAGTCCGCGTCGGCGCGCCGCCGCCGATGGCGGAGCTGGGCGGCGCGTTGCAGGAGCTGCTTGGGGCGGATGCGTTCGCAAGCTACTCGCCGGAGCGCGCGACCGACGGTTGGGCGATGGCCCAGCTGACCTGGCAGGGAGCCGGATCGGACTTCGACCATGTCGGAGTCATACAACCTCTGATGAACCGCTTCCCCGAGAACTGGGCGCCTGTCTACGACCCCGATCGCCCCGAGCCCCGCCAGCGCAACCGCGTCATCCGCCCGATGATCGGCCTCTCGATGGACTTTGTCCTGCAGACTCCGCTCTTCCAGAAGGTCCACGTCCCGACGCGCACGCAGCACTTCGATCAGCTCCGCGTGCTCGTCTGCGAGGGCCCGGCGTTGCTGGCGTGGGTGGGTGGTTTCCGCGAGGAGCCGTTCACCGCGCGCGAGCAGCGGCGCCTGACGGCGCTGGTCCCCGCGCTCCACAAACGCCTGCGCATCGAGCGTCGGCTGCGCGACGCCGAGCTGTACCGCGCGGGGCTCGAGGCGGCGCTGGAGGCGCTGCCGGTGCCGGCGTTCGTCGTGCGGCCGAACGGCGCGGTCGCGCACGCCAACGACAGCGGTCGCGCCATGTACGACGCATCGCTCTCCGCCGCGCTGGCCGAGGGCAGCGCGGACGGCTACGAAGCGACGCCGATCGTTGTCCGGGGCGAGCCAGCCGCCGCGCTGATCGTCCGCACCGCTGCGCCGCGCGATCTCCCGGCGCGTCTTGCCGAAGCGACGACGCACTGGAAGCTCACGCGCCGGCAGAGCGAGGTGCTCGCCCTGGTGGCCCGCGGCGACGCCAACAAGCTGATCGCCGCCAAGCTCGGCTGCGCGCTGCGCACCGTGGAGGTTCACGTCACCGCGCTGCTCTGCAGGGCCGGCTGCGACAACCGCACGGAGCTCGTGGCGAGGCTGGCGCGTCTCGCGTGAAAGGGCCGGAAGCCCGCCGACTCTGTCCGCAGCCACCCGCAGCCGCGCGAGCAGCGCCGACCTTCGCAGGCGTCCGCCTAGTCCAGCGCTTCCGGCCGGTACGCGTACCCGACCTTGACGCGCGAGAGTGTGCGCCAGGTGTGCTCCATGCGCAGCAGGGAATCGAGCACGTCGTCGGTATTGCGGGCTTCCGCGCGCGCGGCGGCTAGCACGCGTTCGATGGCGGCGCGGGCGTCGGCCGGGTGGAACACCGTTCCGGGCAGCACGGCGCAGCCGTCGGCGCTCGCCAGCAGCCGCGCCTGGCAGAGCGGCGAGTCCGCGGCGAGCCCGCCGCGCGACAGCTCGCGCGCGACGTCGTCGCGCGGCAGCATGACGAACTCGGCACGCGACCACAGATCGCGAGCGATGATCGACTCGCCGGATGGCTCGAACACGAAGATGCCGCGATGCGCGCCCGCCAGCGCGAGCACGATGCTGCGCTCGGCGGCGTCCTCGAAGCCGGCGGCCAGCTCTCCCGCAAGCCCGCCGCGCACCAGCGCGTCCTCCCACCCCGCCGCGTCGCGCGAGCCCGCCGACGGATGGTCCGGCTCGTAGCGACCGGAGCGTTCGAAGAACGCCTGCCGGAGCGCCTGCGAGCGGGCGGACAGCGGCGCGCGCGCCGCCCGCTCGACGAGCTCGTCGTAGACCGCGCTGAGGACGGGCGTCACGCGCCCAGTCCTACGCGAGTCCGCAACTCCAGGTGCGTAGCAAAATGTCACGGCTCTGTGACATTTTGCTACGATCCGCGAGCCAGTGTCTGTCATCCATCAACAAGCACAATCGGCCGCGCTGGACTACGATCGGCGTCGAGATGGGCCCGAACCGCGTCTTCTTCCCCCAGGAGGCGCTCGATCTGTGGTTGAGCGACGACCGCATCGAGCTGACAGGGGCGGAGCTCGTGATCAAGGCGGAGGACCGCAAGTACCGGATCCTCGAGGCGATACGCGTCCTGGGTGAGTCCGCCGGCGGCGCGGACGACAACGAGATCGTGGGCAAGGTCAAGACCGTGGCGTACCTGACGGAGCTCGGCGCGGAGCTCCTGGGCAACTCCATGATAATCGGGGACAACGCCTACGACGTGGTGCCGGGGTGGCTCGGCTCGCCTGTCGGTACTTTCGCCGAGCACCGCGCGGCCGAATCGGCGGCTGCACCCGCCAGCGCGTCGAGCGAAGAAGAGCTGCTCGCACAGTATCTGATGCAGGCTCTCGAATAACTCCCTCATGCACGACCTCGCCACCATCGCCTTCTACCTGGGCGTGATCGCCTACTCGGCGTCGGCCACGCTGTTCTTCCTCGACCTGGTACGGCGGGAAGGCGCCGGCATTGCCGCGCGCTGGGCTCCGTATCTGCTCGGCGTGGGCGCCGCGATGCACGCGGGGCACGTGGTCACCGCCAGTCTGCTGTCGCACGTGTGCCCGGTCGAGTCCGTACACTTCGCGCTGAGTCTGTCGGCCTGGCTCGTCACGGTCGTGTATCTGGTGGTGCGGCGCCGGCTGCGCCTGCATGCGATCGGCGCGTTCGTCGCGTCCGTCGCGCTCACCTTCCTCGTGGGTGCACAGTTCGTCGGCATCACGCGCGCCGGTCCCGGCGGCCAGCGCGGGCTGCTCGCCGCGCACGTCACGTCCAACGTGATCGGCATGGCGCTGTTCCTGCTCGCGGGGATGGCCGGCACCTTCTACCTGGTGCAGGAACGGCAGCTGAGGGCGAAGCGCGTGACCTGGTTCACGGCCAAGCTGCCGCCGCTCGACGCGCTCGACCGCACCGAGCACCGGCTGCTGCTTGCGGGCTTTCCGCTGCTCACGTTCGGGATCGTGACGGGTGCCGTCTTTGCCGCGCACATGCAGCAGGCCTCGGCCGGGGAGATCCTGCGCGCCGCGCTCGCCTACACGACCTGGTTCGTGGTGGCCGGCGTGTTGATCCTGCGCGCGGTGGCGGGCTGGCGCGGCCGCCGCGCAGCCTACGGCACCATCGCCGGTGTGGTGTGCGTGCTGATCGTGATCCTGCTCTACGTGATCCATCCTGCGGTTGGGGGTGGGGCATGATCGTCGTTGTCGGGCTGTCGCACCGCACCGCGCCGATCAACGTGCGCGAGCTGATCGCGTTGCCGCGCGACGTGGTGCCGACCGTGCTCTCGGAGATCGTGGCGCATTCCGACGTGGGTGAGGCAATGCTCGTCTCGACGTGCAACCGCGTGGAGGTCGTCGCGGCCGGCAAACACGGGTTCGACGACGCGGACCTGGAGCGCGTGGCCGCGCAGGTCAAGCAGGCGCTGGTCCAGCGCGCGCCGGGGCTCCAGGGAAACCTGTACGAGCACCTGGGCGGCCAGGGCGTCCGGCACCTGTTCCGCGTGGCCTCCTCGCTCGACTCGCTGGTGCTGGGCGAACCGCAGATCCTTGGCCAGGTCAAGGATGCCTTCGAGACGGCGCGCCGGGTCGGCACCGTGGGCTCGGCGCTGAACCGCGCTGTCCCGCGCGCGATCCGCACCGCCAAGCGCGTGCGGTCGCAGACCGCGATCGGGATGGGGCAGGTGTCGGTGCCCAGCGTGTCCGTCGACCTAGCCAAGCAGATCTTCGGCGATCTCGAGGGTCGCACGGTGATGCTCATCGGGTCGGGCGAGATGGCCGAGACGGTCGCGCGGCTTCTCGGCGGATGCGGCGCGCGCATCGTGATCGTGGGGCGCAACAAGCTGCGGGTGGCGGAGCTCACGCGCAGCGTCGGCGGCGAGGGTCGCCAGTGGCAAGACCTGAAGGCGACCCTGGTCGAAGCCGACGTGGTGCTCACGAGTACCAGCGCGCCGACCTACGTCGTGGACCACGACCTGGTGAAGAGCGTTCGCAAGCAGCGCCGCGGGCGCAGCCTGTTCTTCATCGACCTGGCGGTGCCGCGCGATGTCGACCCGCGCGTCGAGTCGCTCGCGAACACCTTCCTCTACAACATCGACGACTTCTCGAAGGTGGTCGCCGGCACGCTGTCGAGTCGCCAGCACGAGGCGGAGCGCGCCGAGCAGATCGTGCTGGAAGAGACGCAGGGCTACCAGCGCTGGCGCGAGGTCGCGCAGATGACGCCGACCATCGTGGCGCTGCGCGAGCGCTTCCGGCGCATCCTGGTCGCGGAGCTCGAGCGCAGTCTCAAGGGGAGGCTGAAACACCTGGGGCCGGAAGAACACCAGGCCCTGGACAAGATGTGCGAGGCTGCGCTCAACAAGATGCTCCACCACCCCACCGCGCGTCTGCGCGAAACCGCTGCCGAATACGGCGTCGAAAGCCATCCGGTCGAACAGCTGGTGGCCGCGATCGACGAGTTGTTTGCGCTCGAAGGCGAGCACCCCGAGCTGCACGCGGCGCCGGACGCCGCAGCGTCCGGGGAGCCGGCGGAGCGCGCGGAGCCCGAGCCCGAGGTCGAGCTTTCCGGCACGCACGTCGCTACCGGCACGAGGGGGCGATGAGCGGGCGCGTGGTGGTCGCGACGCGCCGGAGCAAGCTGGCGCTGGCGCAGGCCCGCGCGTGGATGCGGGAGCTTGCCGCGCGCCACGAGGGGCTCGAGGTCGACGAGCTGCACGTGACGACGACGGGTGACCGCGTGCAAGACCGCGCGTTGAACGAGATCGGCGGCAAGGGGCTGTTCATCAAGGAAATCGAGGAAGCGCTGCTCGATCAGCGCGCGGACCTGGCCGTCCACTCGATGAAGGACGTGCCGGGGGAGCTGGCGCCGTCGCTCCGCATCGGGTGCGTGCCACGGCGCGAGGACCCGCGCGACGTCGTGGTGACCCGCGACGGCCGTCTGCTCGAGGAGCTGCCCGGCGGCAGCCGCGTCGGAACCTCGTCGCTGCGGCGCGGCGTCCAGCTGTCGGCGTGGCGCCCGGATCTCGACATCGTGCCGCTGCGCGGCAACGTCGACACGCGCCTGCGGAAATGCGCAGAGGGCGAAGTGGATGCGGTGGTGCTGGCGCGGGCCGGTCTGACGCGGCTTGGCCTGCTCGATCGCGTCACCGAGACGCTCGACCCCGAACGCTGTCTGCCGGCGGTAGGGCAGGGCGCGCTGGCCGTCGAGCAGCGCGCGGACGACGAGCGCATCGCTGCCATCCTCGCACCGCTGGCCGATGTCGAGACGGCGCTGACGGTCGCGGCCGAGCGCGGCGTGATGATCGCCGTGGAAGGCAGCTGCCAGGTGCCGGTGGCGGCCTACGCGATGCGCCAGGGCGACCAGCTGTGGCTGCGCGGCATGCTGGCCGAGCCCGACGGCACGCGCCTCAGGCGCCGCGAGGTCACGGTGGCATGGCCGTCGAGCGAGGGCGAAGCCGAACAGGTCGGCCTGGAGCTCGGCCGCGGGCTCAAGTAGTGCCGCTCCGCGTGTGGGCGCAGAGGCAGCTCGAGCGCGGCGCGTTCGATGGGACGCCCGCCCGGCGCGCGAGTGCGCTGTGGCGGCGCGTCGCGGATCCGGTGCGGCCACTGGCGCTGCCGTCGGGGGCACGCGTGGTGGGTGTCGGGGGCGCGACGCTCGGTGGGGCGGGCAAGACGCCCTTGGTGCTCGAGCTCGCGCGCCGGCTTTCTGCGCGCGGCGAGCGCGTCGCCGTCGTCGCCACCGCCTACCGCGCTCGGCCGGGGAGGGCACGCCAGGTCTCGGTCGACGATCGCGTAGAGCAGGTGGGCGACGAGGGGCTTATGCTGGCGCGCGCGCTTGCGCCGAGCGTTCCGGTCGTCGTCGCGCCGGCGCGACAGGACGCGCTCGAGCTGGCGGCCGGGCTGGCCCCGCTCGTGCTGGTCGACGCGCTCCTGCAGGCGCGCCCCGGGCGGCTTTCGCTGTCGCTGCTGGTCCTCGACGCGAGCCAGCCGTGGGGCGCCGGTCGCTGTCCGCCGTCCGGGGATCTACGCGCGGATCGCGAGCGGCTGCTTGCCGCGTCCGACGCGGTCCTGCTCGTCGGCAGCGCCGGGAACGGGGTCCGCGTCGCAGTGGAGCGGCTCTGCCGTCGCGCCGGTCGCCCGCTTTTCGAGGTTCCAGCTCGCCTCCGCGGGGCGCGCACGCCGGAGGGCACGCTGCTGGGGGTCGAGGAGCTGTCGCGGCGGCGCGTCGGGCTGGCGCTCGCCGTGGCCCACCCGGAGCGCATCGTCGCCGCGCTCCGGGCTTCCGGCATCGTTCCCGCACCCACCTGCTTCGACGCCGACCACGGCGTGCCGGCTCCGGACCGCGCGGACCCGGCGCCAGAGGCCTGGCTTGCCACCGCCAAGTGCGCGACGAAGCTGGACCGCGAGGCCCGCAGAGCGCCCGTCTGGGTGCTGGAACAGGCACTGGAGCCGCCTGGGGAGCTCCTGTCCCTGGTGGCCGGGGGCAAAGCGGATGTCCGTGGACTTTGCCCGGAAAAGCCGTGGTAGAGTCCGCGCCATGTCCGGCTTCCGAAGCATCCTGAGAGTTGTGTTCCTGCTCGCGCTCACGGCGCTGGTTGTTCCGCTTTCCGCGTGCGGCCAGAAGGTCGTGCACTCGAAAGTCACGGCCGGCAGCATGCCGCCCGGCGCCGAGTGGACCGGCGTCTACTATAGCGAGATCTACGGCTACCTCCACCTGATCAAGGAGGGGGATACCGTCAACGGCCGCTGGCGCACCACCGAAGGTGACGCGTGGGGCGAGATGAGCGGCAAGGTGGAGGGCAACCTCTTTCGCTACGAGTGGACGAACCACAAGATCGGACTGGTCGGTCCGTCGGCGACCTCGCACGGGAAGGGCTACTTCCTGTACACGCGCCCGCACGAGGGCGAGGCCGACGAGCTCCACGGCCAGTGGGGCCTCGACGACTCGGACAGCGGCAACAAGTGGGATTGCGTCAAGCAGAAGGACATGAAGCCCGACTTCAAGTCCGTGCTGCCCGACGAGTACCAGCGGCGCGGCCAGGGCGGCGGCTGGGACCAGTCTGGTAACGGCGGCGGCGACAAGGCTGCGCCCGGCGGTGACGACGAGGGTGCCGCGGGCAGCGGTGACGAGGGTGGCGACGAGCCCAGCGACGACCCCATAAACGGCGGCGGCCTGTAGCCGACGCCCCCCTGGGCCGCCGGCTTGGCGGCCCGAACGCTCTGCAGCGATGCGGAGCGCTTCCATTTGGAGAAGGCATTGCCCGCAGAAGCAGCCAAGGGCCTCCAGTTCCGTGAGCCTCCTATCTTCGAGCGCGGTGCGCCCGGTCGCAGCGGCGTATCGCTCGGCGAGCTGGATGTGCCGCCGGTCGATCCGGCTGAAGCGCTGGGAGCGCTCGCCCGGCGCGTGCCGGCGGCGCTGCCCGAAGTGAGCGAACCGGAGGCGTTCCGCCATTTCGTGCGCCTGAGCCAGTGGAACTTCTGCATCGACACACAGTTCTACCCGCTGGGCTCGTGCACGATGAAATACAACCCCAAGGTGAACGAGTGGGTGGCGCGGCTCGAGGGCTTTGCCAATCTGCACCCGTGGACACCGGAGCACCTGTCGCAGGGTGCGCTCGAGCTGATGGCGGGGCTGTCCGATCTACTGGCCGAGATCGTCGGCATGGACGGCGTCAGCCTGCAGCCCGCCGCTGGCGCGCAGGGCGAGCTCACCGGGCTGATGATGATCCGCGCCTACCACCAGTCGCGCGGCCGATCGCCGAAGAAGATCTTCATTCCCGACAGCGCGCATGGGACCAATCCCGCGAGCTGCGCTCTGAACGGCTTCGAAGCGGTGCCGTTCACCGCAGGTGGTTCGGGTGTGGTCGAGCCCGAGCAGCTGGCGCGGGCGCTGGAAGCTGCGGGCGACGACGTCGCCGGCATGATGATGACGAATCCGAACACGCTCGGCCTGTTCGAGAGCGCGATGCCGCGGCTCACCGAGCTGGTGCATTCGAAGGGCGGCCTGGTCTACGGCGACGGCGCCAACATGAACGCGGTGCTCGGGCGCGCGCGTCCGGGCGACGCAGGCGTCGACGTGATGCAGTTCAATCTGCACAAGACGTTCACCACGCCGCACGGCGGCGGCGGCCCGGGTTCAGGCCCGGTGGCGTTCAAGAGGATCCTCGAGCCGTTCCAGCCCGCGCCGGTCGTGCGTCGGGATGGTGACGTCGTGCGGGTGTACTCGGATCGCGAGCACAGCGTGGGGCGCGTGCGCTCGTTCCTCGGCAATTTCGGGATGATGGTGCGCGCATACGCCTACATCCGCGAGCTGGGGCCGGAGGGGCTGCGCGCGGTCAGCGACATGGCCGTGCTCAATGCGAACTACCTCGCAACGCGCCTCAAGGAGCTGTTCCCGATCGCCTTCGAGACGCGGCCGCTGCACGAAGCCGTGTTCAGCGACAAGGAGCTCGAGCACGAGACCGGCGTGAAGACGCTGGACATCGCCAAACGCCTCATCGACTACGGCTTCCACCCGCCGACCGTGTACTTCCCGCTGGTCGTACGCGGCGCGCTCATGATCGAGCCGACCGAGACCGAGACCAAGCAGACCATCGACGCGTTTGTCGACGCGCTCGCTTCGATCAAGCGCGAGGCGCACGAGAATCCGGAACTGCTCAAGCACGCGCCGCACCTCACGCGGCTCGGCCGGCTCGACGAGGCGCGTGCCGCACGCAAGCCGCGCTTGCGCTGGACGCCTGCCGAAGCGTAGCCGGCTACCGGCGGCTCAGAAACAGGCCCAGCCGCCGCCCACGCAGTCGCACCCGGCGCTGCCGTAGACGCAGTGCAGGCCGGTCACGGAGCACTTCGCCTTCGTGCCCGGCTGCTTCGGCGGGCAGCTGCCGCAGCTCCAGGTCGTGCTGGAGCAGATGCACTGGGTCGAACCGTAGAGGCAGTCCGCGGAGACCGGGGAGCACGCCGTGTTGGACGACGGTTGTGAAGAGGGGCACGCCGTGCAGTGCCAGGTGGCACCGTTGCAGTGGCATTGGTCCGACGCGTAGCTGCACCATAGCGTGCTGTCCTTGCAGCTGCCGCCTTCACCGGGTTGCTTGGCCGGGCAACCCTGCGTTCCGCCGCCGCCGCCGCCGCTGCCGCCTGTCGCGCCGCCGCTGCCGCCCGTCGCGCCGCCGCTGCCGCCCGTCGCGCCGCCGCTGCCGCCCGTCGCGCCGCCGCTGCCGCCCGTCGCGCCGCCGCTGCCGCCCGTCGCGCCGCCGCTGCCGCCCGTCGCGCCGCCGCCGCTGCCGCCCGTCGCGCCGCCGCCGCTGCCGCCCGTCGCACCGCCGGTCCCTGTGCCGGCAGCGCCGCCCGTCGCGCCGCCGCCTGCGCCGCCCGATGCACCTGCGCCGCCGGTGGACGTCGCGTCCTGGCCAGCGTCGCGCGAGCCGCCACTATCCCCGTTCGACCCGCACGCGACGAGCAACGCGACACTGGAGACGACGACCACCGTGCGGAAACCGCGCACGCCGTCAGCGTAGCATTTCGGCTCGCGAACCGTGACCGCTCATTGCCGGCGTCTGCCCCAGATGTCGAAAAGCGGTGCTATCCTGTTCGCCGTGGGACGACATGCCTGGATTCTTCTGACGTTCGCCGCGTGCGGGCTGTACTGCGTTTCGTGTTCTTCCGGGGAGAGCAGCAACCCCGGCTACACGTCCGCGGGCAGTGCCGGCACGGGCGCAATCGGCGGCAGTGCCGGCACGGGTGGCAGCACCGGCGGCAGTGCCGGCACGGGCGCAATCGGCGGCACGGGCGCAACCGGCGGCAGTGCCGGCGCGGGCGGCAGCACTGGCGGCAGCGCGGGAGCGGGCGGCAGTGCGGGAGCGGGCGGCAGTGCGGGAGCGGGCGGCAGTGCGGGAGCGGGCGGCAGCGGCCCTGCCTGCGGCGGAAGTTGCGCCACCGGCTACACGTGCCAGACGGCGAATGGCATCGACGTGTGCCGCGCGAAGAGCGGCGTGCCGCTGTTCTCCCACGTATTCGTCATTCTGATGGAGAACACGTCGCTGTCGACGCTGCAGAAGGCGATGAACAACGGCGGCGCGCCCAACTTGGCCAAGCTGGCGCAGAACCATGCGATAGGGTCGGACTATCACGGCGTGGCCCACCCGAGCCTGCCGAACTACATCGCGCTCACTTCTGGCGATACGCAGGGCATCGGCTGCGACTGCAACCCGACCGGTTCGTCCTGCAACATCGCCACGTGCAACACGCTGATCCACACCTGCGGCTGCAACAAAGCCGCGACCAACCTCGGAGACCAGCTGGACACGGCGAAGGTCTCCTGGAAGGCGTTCGGCGAGAACATGGGCACGGCGTGTAACCTGAGCAACAGCGGCGACTACGCGGTCCGGCACATACCGTTCGTCTATTACGACGACATCCAGAAGAACGCCGCGCGGTGCAAGGCGCACGTTGTCGACTTGTCCAACTTCTCGCCGGGCACCGCGCCGCGCTTCACGTACATCGCGCCCAACCTGGTGCATGACATGCACGACCCGTTCCCCGCTACCGCGCAGAACATCAAGAACGGGGACACCTGGGTCGGGCCGGCGGTGGACGCGATCCTGGCTTCCGCGGCCTACAAGCAGGGCGGCCTCGTCGTGGTCGTGTGGGACGAGGACGATCTCTCCGGCGGCGTCACGGGCACCAACGACCCGATCCCGATCTTCCTGATGTCACCCTACGCGAAGAGCGGCGGCTACGTGAGCAAGCTCAAGGCGGATCACTACTCGCTTCTGGCGACCATCGAGGACGGCCTGGGACTTTCGCGGCTCGGCAAGGCGGCCGCGAAGCGGGCCGGCTACGCCGACACGCTGTCGGACTACTTCCCGGCAAAGTGAGCGGGCGCGGTCAGCGCCGGCGCCCACCAGCTCTGTCGCGCGAAGCTGTCGTTCGCGCGCGACGGAACAGCTACGGGACCTGTACCAGCGGATCGACGAGCAGCTGGAGGTCCTGGGTCACCTTGTAGTAGTGCACTTCCAGCACCGGAGTGACGCTGGCGCCGTCCTTCTGGTTCACCGTCAGCACGAGCAACTGGCCGAAGTCGGCCGAGTAGTTGGGGTTGGGCAGGACCTTGTAGGTCCCCTCCAGCGTATGGCCGTCTTCGGTGCTGCGGGTGAACGTGTTGTCGCTCGACAGCGTGAGCGTGGGCGCCACCGTCTGCGACTGTCCGCCGGACGCGATGTCGACCTTGTAGGACCAGGCCCCCGTGATGTCGTTGGCCGAGCCGCTCCCCTGCCGCACGTACGGTGCAGCCGAGAAGTAGGTCGCGTCGACGTAGAACTCGGAGGTGCGCGTGGTTTCCACGGGCTTTGTCAGGTCGGCTGTGTCGCACGCCGTGTGGTCACGCGTCTCGAGCTTCAAGCGGCCGTCGGCGAGCACGGACCAGGTTCCGCCCTGGGGGCCGCTGCCGGCCGCGTCGTCGTCCCGGCACCACGTGTCGGCGGTCAGCTTGTCCTTGGGGCGCTTGATCACCGGATAGACGCCGCCGGCACTGGCCTGGTTGTCGTAGACGAGCAGCGTCCACGTGCGGACCAGTGCTTGCTCCCGCGTCGGGAACACCGCCGCATGCGGCCACACGGTCTGGTTGCCCGCTTCATCGGTCGCTGCGACGTGGATCGTCAGACCGGACTTCGCAGTCGTCGTGATCTGCCACAAGCCGTTGTGCAGATTCGCAGTCTGGTCCGCGAGCGGCTGGTTCGAGTCGTCGAGCGCCTGGACGTTCAGGTTCTGCGTGATCGTGATGTCGTCGGTCGCGAACACCTTGAGTGTCAGCGGCGTCGGAGTCGCGATGACGCGATGGGCGTCGCTCTTGCCGAGGTCCAGCGTGCCGGGGTTTGGATCGCTCAGCGTGGCGCTGACCTGGTTGATCTCGGGGGGCGTCGTGTCCTTGGGGCCCGGTTTGGTATTCGAGCCGTCTCCATTTCCGCACGCAGCCAGGACGCTACTCGCCGCAATCACCATGCCGAGCGCGCGGACCGCGCGCCGTGTGCGGGACCCGAGCGGCCGTGCCGCTCCAGCTTTGTGCGCCGCACTTCGACCCGGCGCGCGCTCGATCATGTCGCATAGGCTACCAGCGGAGACCCCCGTGTCAATTCGGTGAAAACGGGCTAAGCTCCCGCGTCTCGCTTTATTCGTTGGGTGCACGGCCAGGGAGGGTCGTCGAACATAACCCGCGCTCGCGGGGTAGAGGTCTATCAATGCGTACGTTTGCACGTTTGACTGTCTTGAGCTGCGTCCTGGCTCTCGGATCAAGCTTTGCCGTGACCGGTTGCGGTTCTTCGGCTGACAACAACAGCCCGGCTGGCCCGAAAATCCTCTCTGTCCAGCGCACGGTGAGCCCGGAGAACGTGCTCGCCTACACGCTGACGGTCGACACCGACAAGGAGACGACGATCGCCGTCAAGGTGACGCCGGATGACACGAGCGTCGATCCGTGGACAGTGGACGGCCCAGCCACCGCCGGCGTGGAAAACGCCGTCGTCATCGCGGGACTGCGCGAGAAGAGCAAGTACGCGCTCGAGATCACGGCGACCGACGCAGGCGGGCGGACGGCTGTTGACGATTCGCAATCGATCACGACCGATCCGCTGCCCGCCGACATGCCGCCCATCAAGGTGACGAAGAACGACCCCGCGCGCATGGCGTCCGGCTACACGCTGTTCGACATCTTCGGATGGGTCCCCGGAGCTGGAACGGACCTGCAGAGCGGTTGGCTCGTCATGCTGGACGCCGACGGCCAGGTCGTCTGGTACGCGCACACACACAACCGCCCGGAAGACTCGCGGCTCATGCCCGACGGGAACATCGGCTACAGCTATGCTGGTCAGGACAACGACGGCTTCATCGAGCTCGACGCGATGAGCGAGGTCGCGAACCAGTGGGTCGCTTCTGCTCTGCCGAGCACAAAGGTGCCGGACGGTGCGATCAAGGTGGATGTCGACTCGATCCACCACGAGGTGTTTCCGATGCCGAACGGGAACTACCTCACGCTCGCTCCCGAGATGCGTCAGATCGACCAGACAACCTGCCCGAACTACAGCGGCACGTTGAATGTGGTCGGCGACGACATCGTGGAGTTCGACCCCAAGACGGGCGCGATAGTGAACAAGGTCTCGGAGTTCGACTTCCTCGACCCCTGCCGTCGCACGGATCACGGTTTCGAGGCCGGTTTCTGGAACACCTTGTACGGCGGCATCACGACGCAGGACTGGACGCACAGCAACGCGGTCATCTACGACGCCAAGCGCAAGCTGGTCCTGGTGTCCGTCCGGCACCAGGACTGGGTTGCCGGTTTGAGCTGGCCGCCGAGCGGCAGCCCGAAGAACGACGTGGCCTGGCTGCTCGGCCCCGAGGGCAACGCTGGCGACTACGGGACGTACAAGCACTTCACGTCGCAGGGCGCGTCGTTCGACTGGCAGTACCACGAGCATGCGCCGATGATGATGAAGAACGGCGACATCCTGTTGTTCGACAACGGCAACCTCCGGCCGGGGACGAACTTCGACCCCAACGACGCCCAGGGTGACGCCGATCTGCCGTACAGCCGCGTCGTCCAGTTCCACATAGATACGCAGGCGATGACCATCAGCCAGGTCTGGGACTGGAAGGCCCCCGACGGCAACGGCGGCTACCTGTACTGCCCGTTCATCGGCGACGCCGACGAGCTCGACAACGGCGACGTGCTGGCGACATTCGGCGGCGTGGTGGATCCGCCGAGCGACAAGATCGCGGCGTCCACGGAAAAGAAGTTCGGCCGCATCGTGGAGCTGGTGCCCGGCTCCAACGACGACATCGTCTACCAGGTCGACGTGAGCGACCCGACGGACAGCTACTCGATCTATCGCGCGGAACGCGTCAAAGGTTTCCTGCGCTAGATCGAGGCGGGAACGAAAGGGCGCCGGCGGCCGCACACCGCCGGCGCGTCGCCCGCGCCCCCGCCGCGCGGTCAGTTGATGACGAAGCCGCGCTGCTCGGCGATCCGCTGTGCGCGGTAGATGCCCCAGAACTCGGGTGACCGGAACTCCCAGAGCGGTTGTGAGTCCTTCGTCACCTCGACGATGGTCGACTGCACGCCAGGGTCGCGCTCGCCGAAACAGATGAGCGTGTTGCCGTTCTTGAAGCGCTGCGTGCTGCCCCAGATGGGCGCGAAGATGTCGGGCTTGTGGCGGAACTGCCAGACGACGTGCGCTTCGCTCGTGCCGGACGGGTCGTACGTGTAGGCGAGCTCCAACCCGCGGCTCCACTCGCGAACGCCGGCGCGGCCATTGTCGAACATCAGGATGTGCCCGTTCGGCAGCACCGTCGTGTCGTGCTGGTGGTAGAAGCGGTCCGCGTCCGTGACGGTGAAGTCGCCGTGGAAGCCGTCCTCCACTTCGCCGTGGTAGCCCATGGTCCAGATCAAGTCGCCCGTGGCGCGGTTGATCTTGAAGATCGAGTTCTGGTTGCGCGACGAGGACAGCAGGAACTTGTGGTCCGGGAACAGCGAGACCGCGTTCATGTGCGGCCAGTCCGGAACGTCCTGCGCTGGCGTGTAGTGGTCGCACAGGTGCCAGGTCCAGACGTTCGTCTTCTGGACCGAGTCCCATTCGACGATGTCGTCCCCCGGGTTGGTCAGACCGGAGCAGTACGACGTGGACAGCGTGTAGAACTCGTTCGGCGTCTCGGCAGCGCGCGCCTCGTGGTGGAAGTACGGCGGTGGATTCGGGTCGTCCGCCCACACCAGCTCGCCCTGCCAGGTGACGTACGACAGCGGAATGCCGCGCCCGCCGATCAGCACGCCGTCCTTGTACTGCGAGACCGGCGTGTCGTTGCCGGGGACGTTGCCAGGGTACTGGTAGTACCAGCGGAAGCGGCCTTCGGGGTCGATCAGTGCCGTGATGTAGGGGGTGACCGTTCTCTCGTTGGAGAGGTTGACGAGCGTCCAGCCGGGAGCAACGGTGCCTGCCTTGGCCGGCACGGTCAGCTCGATGGGGGGCAGGTAGCTCGGCAGCTTGCTGACCTTGATGGTCGTCTTGTAGGTGGCAGTGCCGCCGTCCGCCGATTTCGCCTTGGCGGTCAGTGTGCACTTGGCGCCCGTGACCAGCCCCATCAAGAATACGTGATGGCTGCTGGCAGCGGTCGAGTCGGAGAGGGTCCACGGCTCGAGCCCGCTGCAGCGGACATCCAGCGCGGTGTCGGCGTCGCGCGATGTCTTCCACGACACGTCGTAGGCGAGCACGTTACTGGGCGATTCGACGGCCGCCAGATGCGAGATGGTGAGCCCGCCTGTCGACGTGCTGAGCGCGGGTTTATCCTTCGAGCTGGAACAGCCCGAGAGCAAGAGGAGAGCGCATGCGGAGGCGAGACCTACCCGCCGGCGACCAAGTGACAAGCTCATTGCAGCTCCATGAACAGCGCGGAATTGTTCAGGGAACGTAGGCTACCAGCCAAGTGCCCACAGTCAACTCGATGCGGGCGCGACCGCGCCGCGCCCCCCGTGGGCCGTGGCGGAGAGGGCGGGATTCGAACCCGCGGTACGGTTGCCCGTACACATGATTTCCAGTCATGCACCTTCGGCCGCTCGGTCACCTCTCCATCGGATCCTGGCCTGTCCTCGTCCGCTCGAGCTGGCGGCGCCGGCTCGAGGGGTCTCGGGCATGTGCACTCGTTCTGCCCGTTCAGCGGGCGGGCGAGGGCACGGGCCGGGCTCCTGGCGGAGAGAGTGGGATTCGAACCCACGGTACCGTCACCGGTACACCTGATTTCGAATCAGGCACCTTCGACCACTCGGTCATCTCTCCGCGGCGGAATTTGGCAGGGGGTCTGCATCGTGTCAACGGCACTCGGACGCCCCTCGATGCGCCCCAGCACGAATTTCGTCCCGGTCGGGCCGCAAGGTCGAATAGGTTCAAGTCGATGGGTCCACGGGGTTCCTACAAGAAGAGCGAGACCAGCCGGAAGCAGGTCATCGAGGCCGCGGTGACCGCCCTGGCCGAGCGCGGCTATGCGCGCACCAGTGTGAGTGACATCGCGTCCGCGGCCGGCATGAGCAAGGGCGCCGTCCACTACCACTTCGAGAGCAAGGACGACCTCATCGCACAGGTACTGGATCGCTGCGCGGCCATGATGCGCGAGCGCGTGCGGCAGGCCTGGGACGCGCCTGGCGAGCCGATGGAGAGAGTCCGGCGGGCGCTCGGCGCGATGCGCGCGATGCGCAAAGAGGGTGGCCCGGAGCTCAGGGTGCTGGCCGACCTGATGGCGCAGGGCATCCACGATCCGAAGCTGCAGGCGCCGCTGGCCGCCATGTTCGAGGCCAACCGCAAGGAAGTCCTCGAGCACGTGGTGCAGAGCCTCGAGCAGTTCGGGCTCAAGCCCCGGGTCCCCGCCCATGTGATCCCCAGGCTGCTGCTGGGCGCCCTCGACGGCCTAGCGCTCCACGACTTTTTCGATCCGCCGGCTGCCGAAGACGACGACACCATCGAAAAGGCGCTCGAGACCATCGCGGTGATGCTGTTCGAGGGCTGAGACGGCCCCGCGGACGCCCGGTCCGGAAGAACCCACCAGCCCGGTCTTGACACACTGCGTAATAGACCTTACTAAAACATTCTGTACGGCCAGATTGTCTGGGGGTGCACGATGTTCAGCAATCTTTTCATGTATTTCGGGCCCATGTGGTCGGCGGCGCTGCTGCTCGCGGTGGTGATCCTCCCGTTCTGCTTCGCCCTCGTGGAGACCGTGCGGCTCGCACATCCCGGCGCCCGTCGGCCCTGCATTCCGATGGTCCGGCTCTACCGGCTGCGTCAGCGGCTCGTCGACTCGTTCGCGACCGCCCAGGGCAGCGGCGTGGACCTGGGGCGTCGCCTGCTCAGAGCGTCCGCGTCGGTGGGGCGCGGCGCACGCCGCCGCTAGCTCCAGCGCCACTGCACGGCTTCAGTGTAGCGGTCGGCGCGGCAGGAAGGTGCAGCGCGCGATTGCACACGCACCGGCCACGGGCGATAGTCCGCGCATGCGTCGTCATCGTTCTCTCGCTTCGCTCGTCGCCCTCGCAACTTCCATGTTCGCGCTCGCCGCGGCGGCACAGACCAACGACAAGCCGTCCAGCCCTGCCGCGGCTCCGGACAAGTCGGCAGACACGGGCAGCAAGCCGGACGCCAAGCAGGCCGACGACGGCAAGGCCAAGGCCGACGAGAAGAAGCCTGACGAGAAGAAGGCCGACGAGAAGAAGGCCGACGAGAAGAAGGCCGACGCCAACGCTGACCAGAAGAAGCCGGAAGACAAGAAGCCTGGCGACGCCAAGCCCGGCGAAGCCAGCCCCGGCGAAGCCAGCCCGGCGAAGCCAAGCCCGGCGAAGCCAAGCCCGGCGAAGCCAAGCCCGGCGAGAGCGCGCCTGCGAACAACGGAAGCGCACCGGCTGGTGCGAATGCCGCGGCGCCCGGTGCGCCGGCCGCCGCTGCTCCGGCGGCGCCCGCCGCCCCTGCAGCTCCGCCCGCTGCCGCGGCTCCGGCGGCTCCCGCCGCGCCGCCGCCCGCAGCGGCTCCAGCGCCGCAGCCCGCTCCCGCTGCCGCGGCAACAGGCCCGGCAAGCGCGTCGCCCACGGCGGATCAGGGTGCGGGCGCAGGCGCCGGCGCGGAGAAGCCGAAGCCTCCTCCGGAGAAGACGTTCGGCATCGAAGTCGACGCCGGTACCAACGCGCGGCTCGATGGAGCTACCCCGGGCTATTCGAATCACGAGTCCGTCGACCTGACCTACGGTGGCGGGTTGTGGCTGGCTCCGAGCCGCCTCTACTCGCTCGGTCTCTCGTTCCAGCGCGCCGGCATTGGCAGCGAGACCAGCGCGCCCACGGGCAACAGCGTGGCGGTCACGCGCGATCTCAACACGCTGTGGCTGGGTGGGCGCGTCTATCCGCTCCGCGGCGACAAGGCCGGCCTGTACATCAGGCTGAACCTCGGCGCGTCGTGGCAGCACGTCAACGCGAGCGGCACGACCATCACCGGTCAGTACGTCGCGACGGCCAAGCCCTTCGCGTGCTCCGCGTCGCAGGGTCCCGGCTTCGCGATCGGCGGCGGCGTCGGCGGCGATATCGATCTCGACAGCCATCTGGCGTTCATCGCCGACGCTGGATTCAGCGCGCACCGACTGAGCAGCGACCCGGTCGGCGGCTGCGCGCCGGGCTCCGGCTCGGTGACGAACCTCGCCGCGCGCATCGGCTTCATGTACCGCTTCGACCTGGGCGGCTCGTCCAGCAAGGCCACCGCCTCGTCGCAGCACGTCGTCGAGCGCTTCTAGCGCGCTCTCGCTCGCCGGGCTCGCGCCCGCAAACTACACGCGGTAGTTCGGCGCCTCTTCCGTGATGATCACGTCGTGGACGTGGCTCTCGCGGAGGCCCTGCCCCGTGATGCGGATGAACTTGGCGTTGTCGCGCAGGTCCTTGATGGTCGGCGAGCCCGTGTAGCCCATTCCCGAGCGCAGGCCGCCGACGAGCTGCTGGACGATCGATCCGAGCGAGCCGCGGTGCGGGACGCGTCCCTCGATGCCTTCCGGCACGAGCTTCTCGTCCGCCGTCCCGCCCTGTCCGTAGCGGTCCTTGCTGCCCCGCTTCATCGCGCCCATCGAGCCCATGCCGCGGTACACCTTGTAGCTGCGACCCTGATAGAGGACGATCTCCCCGGGTGCTTCGTCCGTTCCCGCGAACAGCGAGCCGATCATCACGCTGGAAGCGCCGGCGGCGAGCGCCTTGGTGACCTCGCCGGAGTACTTGATGCCACCGTCGGCGATGACGGGGATGTCGTGCCGCCGGGCCACTTCCGCGCAGTCGGCGATAGCCGTGATCTGCGGGACGCCGATGCCCGCCACGATGCGCGTGGTGCAGATGCTGCCGGGCCCGATACCCACCTTGATGGCGTCCGCGCCGGCTTCGATGAGAGCCGTCGCCGCTTCCGCGGTTGCGATGTTGCCGGCGATGAGCTGCACGTCCGGGTGGCGCTTCTTCATCTCGCGTACCGTCTCGAGCACGCCCTTGGAGTGACCGTGGGCGGTATCGACCACGACCACGTCGACGCCGGCCTCGACCAGCGCATCGGCCCGCTTCACGCGGTCCGGGCCCGGTCCGATCGCCGCCCCGACACGCAGCCGTCCGCGGTCGTCCTTGATGGAGAACGGATGGCGCTCCGCCTGCAGGAGGTCCTTGATCGTGATGAGGCCGACGAGCTTCTTGCCGTCGACGACGAGCAGCTTCTCGATGCGGTGCTTGTGCAACAGCTCGCGCGCTTCTTCGGACTTGCAGCTCGGCGCGACGGTGACGAGCTCGGTCGTCATCAGCGCACTCACGGGTTGGTCGAGGTTCTTCTCGAAACGGATGTCGCGTGCGGTCAGGATGCCCACCGGCGAATCGCCTTCGACCACGGGCACGCCCGAAACGTCGTGTTCGCGCATCACGCCGAGCGCTTCGCGCAGCGACTGCGACGGCCGCACGGTGACGGGGTCGGTGATGATCCCGCTCTCGGCGCGCTTGACGCGATCGACCTCGTCGGCCTGGGCGTTGGGTGGCAGGTTCTTGTGGAGGATCCCGATGCCGCCCTGGCGCGCCATGGCGATCGCCGCGCGGGCTTCGGTTACCGAGTCCATCGCTGCGCTGACGATGGGGATGTTCAGCTCGATGCTGCGGGTCAGCCGGGTCCGGACGTCGACTTCCGGCGGCAGCACCTCGCTGTACGCCGGCACGAGCATGACGTCATCGAACGTCAGACACTCTCGGAGATTCTTCCGGTCAAACATGGCCAAGCCTACACTCTCGGGCCTTTCCGGTCACGACTCGAACGCCGCGAAGCGGGCCCGTTTTTCTGTATCCCGGCACGCCGGCTTGCGCTGCGCCCGGAGCGCCCGTAAGGGGTTGTCTCGTGGAGAATCCGCTCCCGGTCAGTGTCCCGGCCGGTGGCCACGCGGGCCATGGTCATGGGGATCACGGTCACGCTCACGGCCATCCCGGCGCAGCTCCCGCACGCGTGCTGCGGGTCGCGCTGGTCCTCACCGCAAGCTTCATGGTGGTGGAAGCGGTAGTCGGCGTGTGGAGCGGAAGCCTGGCGCTGCTGGCCGATGCGGGACACATGCTCGCCGACGCCGGCGCCCTGGCGCTTGCCCTGGTCGCCCAGCGCTTTGCAGGCCGCCCGCGGACCCCGCGCAGCACGTTCGGCTTCCGGCGGGCGGAAGTGCTTGCGGCTTTCATCAACGGCGTTGCTCTCGCGCTGACGGCCGTGTGGGTCATCGTCGAGGCCATCGAGCGCTGGGTCGCGCCGCACGCCATCCGTGGCGTCGGCATGCTGGCCACCGCGGTGGTCGGGCTCCTGATCAACGCCGTCGTCGCTGCCGTGTTGATGGGCGCACAGAAGGACAGCCTGAACGTCCGCGCCGCGTTCGTGCACGTGCTCACCGACGCGCTCGGCTCGGTCGCCGCGATCCTCGCCGGTCTGGCGGTTGTACTCCTGGGCTGGGTGCGCGCCGATCCCGCGCTGAGCGTGCTGATCGCGCTGCTGGTCGCCTACAGCGGCTGGCGGGTGCTGCGCGAGACCACGGCCATCCTGCTCGAGGCCGCGCCGGCCGATCTCGACGTGCCGGCCATCGAGCGCTCCATCCTCGCGTGCGCGGGTGTGGCTGCGCTGCACGACCTGCACGTGTGGCGGATCTCGGATCGCTTCGACGCGCTCACAGTGCATGTCACGTTGGAGCGAGGCGCACACGGCGTCGACGTGTGCCGTAGCGTGGCCGACCAGCTCAGAGCTGCTCACGGGCTCGACCACGTCACGGTCCAGCCCGAGGCGCCGCCCCCGGACGAGCTGGTCAGCGTCCGCTCGAGCCGCGACGGCCGCGCGCTGTAGGGCGGCCCGGCCCCGGGCGGGCCGAGCGGCCGGTCCCGCGGGGCCCCGGATCAACATCCGCCCCGAGCGCGCATGATCCCCCGCCGCGGCCCCGTGTTACGCTGCTCAGCCGATGATCAAATCGGACGAGGATCTCGAGGTCTTTCTGAACAAGCTCGAGCGTCGGTTCGAGCGGCTCGAAGACGGCACCTTCCTGGTGGGCATGGGGGCGGGCCAGCCGCCGGTCGCGGTGCGCCTGGCGCCGCCGGTGGTCGTCGTGCACGTGGCGATTGGCGAGGCGCCGAAAGGTGACGCCGAGCGCGAAGCCCGGGTGTTCCGCCGGCTCCTCGAGCTCAACGGCACTGACCTCCTGCACGCCTTCTACGCTCTCGAAGACGGTCACATCATGTTGAGCGCAGCGCTCGAGAACGAGACGCTCGACCTCAACGAGCTGGAGGCCGTTTTCGCGGACCTGGACCTGGCGTTGGCCGAGCACGTGTCCTCGCTCCGCGGGATGGTACAGAACAAGGCCTGATAGTCATGGGAATCTTCGCGCGCCTGGCACGGCTCATCAAATCCAACATCAACGATCTCATCAGCCGCTCCGAGGATCCGGAGAAGATGCTGAACCAGATCGTGATCGACATGAGTGCTCAGCTCATCGAAGCGAAGAAGCAGGTCGCCTCTTCGATCGCCGACGAGAAGCGCCTGGCCAAGCAGGCCGAACAGGAAGCGGCGACCGCGGCCGAATGGGAGCGGCGCGCGATGATGGCCGTGCGCGCGAGCGACGACAACCTCGCCAAGGAGGCGCTGGCCCGCAAGAAGGAACACGCTCAGCTAGCGCAGCAGTTCCAGGAGCAGTGGCAGAAGCAGAAGGCATCGGTCGACCAGCTCAAGCTCGCACTGCGCGCGCTCAACTCGAAGATCGAGGAGGCGAAACGGAAGAAGAACCTGCTCATCGCGCGCAAGAAGCGTGCGGAGGCCCAGAAGGCCATCCAGGAGACGATGAGCGGTCTGAAGAACGCGAGCGCGTTCGAGGCATTCGACCAGATGGCGGGCCGCATCGAGCAGATGGAGGCCGAGGCGGAGGCGGGCGCGGAGCTGGCGGAGGAGTACTCGGGCGACGTGCTGGCGAACAAGTTCGAGCAGCTCGAGGTCACGACTGGCGCGGAAGAGGACCTCACCGCGCTCAAGCGCAAGATGGGCGTGCTACCGCAGGAACCCGAGCCCGCTGCGGCCGAGGAAAAGCCCGTACGGGTCGAGGAAAAGGCCGCGGAAGAGTTCGAACAGCTCGACCAGGCCGAGCAGGACGAGCTGGCCCAGGCTCTGGCCGAGCTCGAGGCGCAGGAACAGCAGGAACTCCGGGTCAAGCGCTAGCTCAAGATGAAGCGTCTCGACATCTGGTCAGGTCTTGTCGTAATCGGCGGGCTCATGGCCGCTCCCGCTGTCGCGTCCGCAGCGGGGCGCACCCTCCAGCCGCAGGCCATGAGTGGCGTGCACATCGACGGCCTGTTGCGCGAATGGGGTGGGCGTATGACGCCGCTCGACACGAGGCTACGCGGCGGGGGCGGCGCCCCGCGCGTCTCGACGGAAGTCGGTTTCGACGACCAGAACCTCTATGTCGCGCTCCGCATCCACGACAATCGCATCGTGCGTACCCGTGCGGCGAGCGGCGGCGAGGACCACGCCACCCTGTTCCTCGCGTTACCGCGCGGCCGTGGCTACGCGACGCATCAGGTGCAGATCTTCCCGGGCAACCCCGGAAAGGTAGCGGGCGTCGTCAAGATGGGCGGGCGCAAGGTGCCCGGAGCGCTGGCCGTCGAGGCACCGATCAAGGGCGGCCTCGACGTTGAGGCGAAGATCCCGTGGTCCACTTTCCGCGAGGCGCGGCGGGTGCGCGTGGGGATGCGCGCGGCTATCGAGTACAGCGACGCCGATTCGCCGGGCGCCATCAAGGCCATCGTCGGCACAAGCGGCGGCCGCTCGGGGCGGAGCCTGCCGCCGATGCGACTGGAAGGGGAGCAGGGGCTGTACGACAACCTGGTTCACGCGCGGTCGCTGCCGAGCGAGCCTGCGCGCGCGGCCTACGGCAACGTCGCCGGCGACGGCATGCTCGAGCGCGTCGCCATCTATGGCAGCTTCCTCACGATCGTCGGGCCGCACTACCGGGGCGGCAAGCAGTTCTACTTCGGCGATCTCGGCGTTGCGGGCCCGAGCGGTGTCAAGCGCTTCGAGCTCGAGGACCTCGACGGCGACGGTCGCGACGAGATCGTGATCCAGAAGAACGTGGGCACCAGCGACAAGTATCGCGGCGTGTTCGAGGTCTTCAAGGTGGGTCGGGACGACAGCCCGTTCCAGGCGTTCGCGCACGAGGTGGCGATCGTGACGCCCGAGGGCCGCATCGAGAACAGCGTGCGGCTCGAGAAGAAGGGCAGGGGCTACGCCATCCAGATCTCGCAGGACAAGGCGGAAGGGTTCGACCCCGGCACCTACAAGGAGCCGACCAGCGACGACATGCCGTCGGCGCTTCTGCCGTGGCAGACGGTCGGTAGCCAGACCTACACATGGAACGGTAGCAAGTTCGTCAAGTCCGGCGAGACGACCCACACGCCGCACGCCTCGAGCTCGCGCTCGCACAAGAAGGCGGCGGGGCCGCCGCCGCCGCCCGCACCGCGCCCGCCCACGTCGGACGAGCTGCTCGACCGCGTGTACGCCCTGTATCGCAAGGAGCGACACATGGGGCGCGCGAAGCCGCGCTTCGACTTCGTGACGGACGTGATCGGCGACCGGCGTACCGAGCGCGTGCTGGTGCACAAGAAGGACATCGTCGTCTTCGGAAAGGGATTCCGCGGCGGCACCAGCTACGCCTACATCACGATAGGCGTGGCCGATCCGAAGGACATCCTCGACGTGACGGCGCGCGATCTCACCGGCGACGGCAAGGCCGAGATCGTCGTGCGGGGCGTCCTGCACGCCAAGGCGAGCAAAGAGCTCGGCGGCGACGTGGTCGAGCGCGACGCTCTGTTCGTCTACAAGGTCACCGACGGCGGCATCCACCGCATCTTCGCGGCCGAGACGGGGCGGGCCCTCGGCGACGATCGCATCATCGGCACCGTGGCGTTCAGGCCGGCCCAGCAGGGGCTGTCGATCGTGCTCGGTCCGGGGCGCGCGGTCGGGTGGACCGAGAAGGACTATCCGTTCCCGGTGGATACCACGGCCGCGGGCGGCCTCGAGCCTCTGGCTCTACCCTGGAGCGGCAGCTCCCCGCGCAGCTACCAGTACGACGGCTCCGCGTACGCGGCGCGGTAGCCCCCCCGCCTCCGCTCGGGCAATCTAGCGCAGCACGGTCAGCGCGACGACGGCCCAGCCGCCCGGGTCGAGGGTGATGCGCTGCGTCTGCCGCATGCCGCGTGCGCGCAGAAAAACGCTGTGGGTGCCCGGCGGAAGCCGCACGCGGCCGAATGCGATGCGCGCCGGCAGCGTGGCCCAGCTGCGGGTGTCCGGCGTGTCGGCGGCGGTGAGCGCGACCTGTGTGCCCAGGCTGAGCAGCAGCCCTTCCCAGCCCTTGACGGCGCGGCGCGTGGCTTCGCCGGCGACGATTCGCGCGATTGCCCGCGTGATGGCGGAGGCGATGACCGCGCCGCGCATCTTCTTCCATGCGCGCTCCACCTCGCTGTCCACGGCGCAGATCCCTTCGAGCTGACGCCAGCTGCCGTCGAGCGCGAACTCCGGCAGCCCGTACTCGCCATGCGGACGGCCGAGCGCGGGGTAGTTGACCCAGGTAACCAGCCCCTGCAGAGCCAGGCGGTTGGCGCGGGCCTCGTTGTACGGGCTGATCGCGCCGCTCGCGTACGTGAGTGCCAGCCCGATGGGTATCCGCTTCGCGTACTTGGCGGGAACGCGGCCGTAGTTGACGATGACCAGCAGCTCTGCGCTGTTGTCGGGCGGCGCCGGCTCTGGTTTCTTCGTGGCGTTCTTCTGCTGCGGCTCGTCACCGTCGGCGGTGTCCGGCGGCGGGTCGTCCTTGTCCGTCCTAGGCGCGGGGTCCGCCGGCGGAGGAGCTGGCGGCTTCGCCCCCGGGATCTCCCCCAGGATGCGGCGGATGCGCGGGCTCCGGTAGCTCGACTGCTTCGCAAGCCGGCGGATCGGGTCGTAGAGCGACTTGTAGTCGCCGTATTGCAGCGCTTCGTCGTAGTAGCGGAGCGCCTCGCTCGCGTTGCCGCTCTTCTCGAAGGTGAAGCCCGCGAGGTAGCTGCCCGGGCCGTTCAGCGCTTCGGACGGATCCTTCTTCGAATCCATGTACTGCTGCATCACCGCGAGGCGGCGCGCCTCCACGCGCGAGCCCTCGAGATCCCCCCGCGCGAGGTAGTTCACCATGTTCATGGTGTTGATCATCAGCTTCTCGTAGGCCGGCGCCTTGTACGGCCCCGTCTCGTCCGAGAAGACGTACTTGCCGAGGTCGTCGAGCGCGTTCCTCGAGAAATCCAGAAGCTGGATCTGCTTGTCGGAGAGCTGCAGATCGCGGCTCGCCAGCTTGTAGTCGCCCAGCTCCTGCAGCACCATCGATCGGTCGAGGATGAACAGCACGTTGTCGCCGCCCACCTTTTCGGGCAGCTCCTTCGCGCTCTTCACGTCCATGGCATCGTTCAGGAGCGATAGCGCGCGGCGCGGCTGGTTCGCGTCCAGCGCGGTGCGCGCCTCGAGCGTCTTCGACGCGTGTCCCGCGCAGGCCGTCGACGAGAGCGCGGCAATAACGACCAGCAAGGCCAGGCTGGCTGGGTTCACCCGGAAAGTTGCGGATCCCATGGCGAGGCCCGCGCCGCATCGCTACTTGACGATGGCCTTGGTCAGCGAGGTCTTGTTCTGGAACAGGATGTCGCTCGTCTCGGCATCCAGCACCTGCATGAACATGAAGTACTGCACCCGGCGCTCCTCGTCCTGGCGCTCGTCCGAGCTGTACACCTTGCCGGTCACGAAGTAGCGCGCGCCGACCTGTTTGCCCCAGCGCGCCACCTTGGACGGGTCGAAGGCGTCGCCGTACTGCGAGCGGACTTCCTGGATCAGCTGCGGCTGCCGCTCCACGCTCACCACGCGCACGTGCCCGGCGTTGACGAGCACGGTCTCGATGTCGCTGATCAGCGCGTCGAGCTGGCTCTCGATGTGCTCGCTCGTGTCGTTGCGGAATGGAAGCACCGCGACAGTCGGGCGGTTCTCGCCCTCCCAGCGCCGGATCACGGCCGAGCGCTGCAGCGCCTGCATGTTCTCGTGCAGGAGCTTCGAGAGGTCGCGCTGGTCGAGCCCGGTGCTCATAGCCTCGTCGTTGAGCCCGGGCACTTCCTCGCCGCGCACGGCGTGGGGCCCGGCGCAGGCGATCAGTGGGAGCGACAGGGCAGCCAGCGGGAGCAGCACCCGCACCAGGCTCTTGTGCGCCGACATCTTCAGTCCTTTCGCGTGGATCCCGGGGGGGGCGGCGAAAGCCCCACCTCTGGCTTTCTTTAAGGTCTCGATGCCGGACGCGCCAGTGCTGGCCACGGCACATCCGGCTTGCCCTCAGTTGGACGAAGGCTGCCCCCGGATCATCCAGGGCGGCCACGAGGCCGCCCCGGGGGGACGTGGGCCGGGCCTAGCGCCGGACCGGAATGATCTGCACGCGGCGGTCGTCGCCCTCGCCGTCGCTCTTCGTGATGACTCCGTCGAATTTGGCCAGCGCCAGGTGCACCACGCGCCGGTCGCGCGGATTCATCGGCTCGAAGGTGATGATCTTGCCCTCGTCCACGGCCTGTTTGCCGAGGCGCTGGGCCATGGTGGCCAGCGAGTTGTCGCGCCGGCTGCGGTAGCCTTCCGCGTCGACCAGGACGTGGCGCCGCTCCAGCCCGGGGCGGTTGACCACGCGGTGGGTCAGAAACTGCAGTGCGGCCAGGACCTGGCCTTTCTTGCCGATAATCCGCCCCGCGTCACGACCCAGGATCTCGATGTTGACCTCGGCCTCGTCGCCTTCCTTCGGACGCCTGAGCCGCACCCGGCAGTCCATTTCCATCTCGTCGATCACGTCGGTGACGAAGTCGAGCGCCATCTGCGCGCGATCGTCCCCTTCGCCATCCCAGTCCGGTTCCGGCTCGCGGCGCTTGCCGCCGCGGTGCTTCGACCGTCCGTTGTCGTGTCCGGGGGCGCCGTTGTCCGCCGCTTCCGCCTCGGTCGCGTCGTCGTCCCCGTCGTCGTCTTCTTCTTCCCAGGTATCTTCGTCGATCTGCGGATCGTCCTCTGCGTCGTTCATGTTCACGCCTTTCCTTTGCCGAGGAGCGTGCGGCTTTCGGAGAGCTTCGCGTCCGGATCGCTATCGCCGGCCTGGCCCTTCTTCTTGCCCTTGCCGGCTTTGCCGGACGTCTCCTCCTTGACCTTTACCTCGATGTCGCCCGAGCCCCCTTCGGCGGCCGCGGCCGCCGCGGACTGTCGTCGCACGTGCCGCTCGACGATCTGCTGCTGGACGATGCCCAGCAGGCTGTTGGTGAACATGTAGACGCCCAGACCCGAGGGCAGGAACAACATGAACACCGCGAACATCGCCGGCATGAAGTACTTCATCATCTTCGCCTGCGTCGCATCGCCCTGCATGGGCATGATGGATTGCTGGACGAAGGACACGGCGCCGATCACGAACGGCAGCACGTAGTACGGATCAGGCGCCGACAGATCCGGGAACCACAAAAACGGGATGTGGTACAGCTCGACGGCCGTTTCCAGCGTCGTGTACAGCGCGAACCACACCGGCATCGACGCGAGCTGCGGCAGACAACCCTTGATCGGGTTGACGTTGTGTTTCCGCCACAGCTCCATCTGCGCCAGGCCCTTGGCCTGCGCGTCGTCCTTGTATTTCGCGTTGAGCGCGTCGAGCTCCGGCTTGAGCTCGCGCATCTTCACCATGCTCTTGATCGATGGCCAGCTCAGCGGGAAGAGCAGCGTGCGCGCCGTGATCGTCAGGACGATGATCGCCACGCCCCAGTTCGGCAGCACGCCGTGCACCACCAACAGGAACGCCACCATGATCTTGGCGATGGCCGAGAAGAAGCCCAGGTTGATAAGCTCGCTGAGCTCGTGGTTGCCGCCGCCTGCGGCGGCCAGCACGTCGCGCTCCTTCGGGCCGATGTAGCTGAGTACGTCGTATGTGGCGGTCTGTCCCGGCGCGAGCTCCTTGGGCGCGTACGCGAGCCGGGCGCGGTACATGGCTCCGCCGTCGGGGTCGTCGGACACCGACTTGTAGCGTGCGGAGTTCCAGCGCTCCTCGATCTGCAGCTGGCACACGGGCGTGTGCTTGTCGTACGGGACGATCGCGGTCGAGAAATAGGCGTTGGAAACGGCCGCGAAGTCAACGTCGCCGTCCTTCTTCTCGTACCAGTCGCCCTGGTTGAGCCGGTTCGGGTGGAACTCCTTGTCCTTCTCGAAGTCCTTCGGCTCGAAGTCCTTCTCGCCGAGACGCTTCGCGTCCCCATTCGTGTAGATGCACTCGACGCGCGTGACGAAGGGGCTCACGCGGAACATGTGCCCCTTGACTTCCTTCTCCTTGTGCCACGCGACCGTGTGGACTGTCAGCGCGTGGCGGAGCTTCTTGTCGGCGAGATTCTTGATGGTCGCCTTGACCATCAGCTCGTACGGGCGCCCGGTGACGCTGATCGTCTTCGTCAGCTCGACCTTGGCGTCGCGGTACTTGAAGGTGCAGGACTTGCCGTCCGAGCGCGTCAGCTTGTAGACGACCAGGTCGTAGTCGGTCTGCCAGTTCTTGGCCTTGGGTCCGGCGACGGCTTCATTCTTCCAATGGAACCTGAGTTGGCGGCGGAACGGCTGACCCGGCGTCGTCGACAAATCGATGGGCTTGCCGTCGGTGTGGTACTTCGCCGTCGTCAGATAGAAGTGCTTCAGGTCCGCGCCGTCGCTGGACAGCTGCGCGTGGAAGCGCGGCCCGAAAAGATCGCAGGTCTTCGGCTTGGCCTGCTTCGCAGGCACGACGGCGCTCTCGAACTTGAGCGGCTGCGTCTCGCCGCCCTTGTCCTTGCCGAACATCTTGGGCAGCTGGGTGACTGCCAGGAACACGACAAGCCCGATCAGAAGCCAGCGTGTGAGACCGCCCTTTTCCATGTCGTCCTTGAGATGAGATCTTTTCGGGGTGGGTCAGCCGGGCGCGCCCGGCGTGCGGGCCGCTTCGTCCAGCGGCGCATCGCACCCACAGCGGTCGCCTCGGGTCCGGGGCCCGTCGGTGTCCGCTTCTAGCAGCACCGGCGGTTTTTCGGCGAGATCTTCCCGACCGCGTGGCGGAGGAGCGGGGTCCCAGCCACCCGGATGCCACGGGTGGCATTTCGAGAGGCGCACTGCGGCCAGCCAGCTACCACGGAACGCGCCGTGATATTCCAGGCATTTGACCGCGTACCGCGAGCAGGACGGCTCGAAGCGGCAGACCTGCCCCAGCATCTTCGACAGCGTGAGCTGGTAGATGCGGATGAGCAGGATGAGGGCCTTGGCGAGCATGGGACCGGCCGAGTGTGCGTCGTCTAGGCTCGATCCGCCAGCTTCGATTCGCGCAATGTCCGGTCATTGTGCGCCAGATTCGAGCGTTGCGCGATGGCGTCGGCGGCAGTCCGCCATTCGGCGACCACGTCGTCGGCCTTCATTCCGTCGAGCGCCCGCCGGACGATGACCACCAGGTCCAGATCGGTGGCCCATAGGTCACGGGTGGCGCGAAAAGCCACGCGAATCAGTCGCTTGCAGCGATTGCGCACGACGGCATTGCCCACCTTGCGCGAGGCCGTGATGCCCAGGCGCGTCTCGCCGAAATCATCCCGCGGCGCGCGCGCGTAGAGCAACACCACGAAATGCGGCAGCTTGATGCGCCGCGCCCGCGACTGGATCTCCTGGAACTCCGCGCGCTTGCGGACGGTGAGCAAGCCTACTTCTTGTAGGCGCTGACCGTGAGGCGCCAGCGGCCCTTGCGGCGCCGGTTCTTCAGGATGTTCCGGCCACCCTTGGTGCTGATGCGCTTGCGGAAGCCGTGGGTGCGGAGCCGGCTTAGATTGTGCGGCTGGTAGGTGCGCTTGGACATGGCAGAAACTCCCGGCTGCTCGGCGTGCGGCCGGCAAGGGGCCGGGAGTCAGCCATGCCGCGGCCTGGACGTCAAGCGCTGCGACGTGGCGGGCTTTCCCGGCCCGCGGGCCGCTGCCTCGCACTCATTTCCGGTCGGGGTGGAAGCGGGATTTCATGCCCGTGAACAGCTCGTGGAACCTCGTGTCGCGCAGCGGGGTGTTGCGGGCCCACTCGGTCGAACGGAACGGCAGCGCCGACTCGAACATCACCCACAGCGAGTCGTCGCTGACCCGCTCGGGCGTGTCCACCTGCTCGTCCGTCTGCGACAGCACGGTGTCGTAGGAGTTGGTGGAGATCCCGTGGGCCGTCAGGAGCGGGGTTACGAAGATCTGCCCCGGAGCGTAGCCCTCCTCGCCTGGCGATCGGATGACGCAGTTGATCTCGGCGGCGGCGTTCCGGTGCATGTACGGCGGACGGAAGCTGTGCTCGGCGATCTGCCAGCGCGGCGGGAACACCACGAAGTCCGCGATCGCGCGGCCGTGATCGTCGAGCGGCGCGGTCAGCGCGGTGAGGATCGACGGGTCGGCGTGGTCGAACGTCACCGATCCCATGGCGTTGAACAGCAGCAGGTCGTAGGTGAACGGCGCGTGGGTCCCGTGCCAGGCGACGACGTCGAACGGCGAGTGCTCCTGCATGCCGGCGTACACCCTGCCGCCGGTCTTCGTGACGAACTGGAAGCCCGCCGGGCACAGCCGGTCCTCGAACGACGCCACCGGCGCCAGGAAGTGCCGCGCGTCCGCCAGCCCGTTCGAGCCGATAGGTCCCCGCTCGGGCAGGCGCAGCTTGTTGCCGAATACTTCGAGGATGAAGCCGCGGGCTTTGCTGTCGGGCAGCCCGATCGCGAACTTCAGTGCGCGCGGGATCAGCAGCACCGTGCCCGGCGACGCCGAGAGCCAGCCAAGCTCCGTGCGGCAATGCAACGTGCCTTCCTGCGGCACGATCAGCAGATCGCCGTCCGCGTCGGCGAAGCAGCGGTCGACCATGTCGCTGTTCGCGGCATAGAGATGGACCGCGTAGCCCGGACCCGCCGTCGGATCCCCGGTCCCGCCGAGCGTCACCAGGCCATCGAGGAAATCCGTCGGCTCGTCCGGAATGGGGATGGGCTGCCAGCGGCGGCGGTTGGGATCGACGGCGCCGAGCTCGGCGCAGAAGCGCGCGGGCGATAGCTCCACGAGCTCGTCGTGCGAGAACGACGCGCGGATCCGGTACATGAAGGTCCGCGAATTCTCCGCGCTCTTCACGGTAAACGGCGTCCCGTTCACGCACTCGATCAAGAGCCCATAGGCGGCGGGGTGCGGCATGTTCTGCCGCTTCGGCAGCGCGCCCGGAAGCGCTTCGGACTCGTGCGTCGAGCCGAGCCCGATCAGGTGGTGGAGCTCGTCCGGTGCACGGAGTGGGGGCACTTCGCCCTGCGGCTTCGGCCCGGACCAGGCCGCCTCCATCATCGCCACGAGGCGTCCGCGGTCGAGGCCGGACAGCGCCGGCGTTTCCAGCGCAGCATCCGCGGCTTTCGCGATGCCGTCGCGCGGCATCCCGAGCCCCTCGAGCGACAACGGCGCGCCTGTCGCGCGGGCCAGGCGCTCCATGCCGAGCGCGGGGTCGAGCACGCCGAGCGCGCGGGCGATCGCCGCCATGGCCTCCGGCGCCGCCTCGCGCTGGAACCGCACCACGTGAGGTAGGAGCACCGTGTGTGTGGCGGCGTGCGGCAGATCGAACAGGCCGCCGAGCACGTGGCACAGCTTGTGGTGGAGCCCCGAGCCTGCATCGGCGAAGGCCGCGCCGGCCAGGTAGGCGCCTTCGAGGGCTGCTTCGCGTGCGTCGCCGTCGTCGGGTGACGCGGCCAGGCGGGTCATGCTGCTCGCGATGAGCCGCAGCGCCTCTTCGGCGGCGAGCTTCGTGCCGCGATCGATATGCTCGTTCCAGAGCGCCTCGGCCGCGTGGGCCATGGCGTTCCACAGGCTCGTCACCGTCACGTCGCGCGGCAGCGCCCGTGTGAGCTCCGGGTCGTAGATCACCAGCGCGGGCCGCGCGCGTTCGTCGCGCCCGGTCTTCTTCTCGCCGCCGCTGGTCACGCCGTAGATCGAGGTCATTTCCGAGCCGGAATACGTGGTCGGGACCGCGATCACCCGGACCGGGCTGCGGAGCGCGATCGCCTTGCAGAGCCCGATGGCCGAACCGCCGCCGTAGGCGAGCACCGCGTCCGCGCCAGCTTTCGTCACAGCGCTCTGGGCCTGTTCCACCACTTCGGTTGGAACGTGCTGCCGCGCGATCGCCAGCGTCCCGACGCATCGCGCTCCCAGGCGGTCGGCCAGTTCCGTGGCGGCGGCCTTCCGGCCGGGCGTGCAGACGACCATGACGCGCTGCGCGGCGAGATCAGCAAGCTCCCGTGGAATCCTATCCAATGCGCCCGTCGCGAAGACGACCCGGGTCGTGCCACGCTGCACTGAAAATCGCCTGCTCATTCGCGCGCTCCGTCCTTGTTATGATCTTGACGGATGCTTAGCATTGGCGCTCCGCACGCGACAAGCAAGGAGGGTCCATTCATGAAGCTTCACTTCCATCCCGGTTCGACCACGTCACGCACAGTCATGCTGTTCTGCGCGGAATCGAAGGTCGACTACGAACCTGTTGTCGTCGACATCATGACCGGCGAGCACACGCGCGAGCCGTATCTGTCGCTGAATCCGAACGCGCAGGTTCCGGTGCTCGATGACGACGGCTTTCTCCTCACCGAATCGTCCGCGATTATCAAGTACCTGGCCGACAAGCACAACGCGTCGACCTACCCGAAGGACCTGAAGGCACGCGCCCGCGTAAACGAGCGCATGGACTGGTTCAACACGAACTACTACCGGGAGTGGGCGTATCATCTGATCTATCCGCAGGTCTTCCCGCACCACGTGCGCAACCCGGAGCCGGCGCAGAAGGCAACCCTCGAGTGGGGGCGCGACAAGTCCGAGCTGTGGCTGGGGATCCTCGACAAGCACGTGCTCGGCGACCAGAAGTTCGTCTGCGGCAGAGAAATCACGATCGCGGACTACTTCGGAGCGGAGCTGATCGGCGCAGGCGATCTCATCGGCGTGTCGCTGGCGCGATTTTCGAATGTCGATCGCTGGATGAAGACGATGCGCGCGCTGCCGACGTGGGCGAAGGTCAACGAGGTGGCCGACGGCTTCGCGGCCTCGCTCAAGGACAAGGAGTTCGTCACCATCAAGTGACGATGCGGCCGATCCCGAGCGTCGGTTCAGAGGAGTGACGTCTCCCGGCACGATTCCGGAGCTGATCGCGTGGCGCGCTGCCCAGGCGCCTGACCGCGATTGGCTCCAGTTCGGGTCGGACTCCCTTTCATATGGCGATGTGGTGGGCGAGGCCGATCGGATGGCGGTCGGTCTCGCCGAGCACGGCGTGGTGCACGGCGATCGCGTGGCGCTGCTGCTCGGCAACTGCCCCCACACGCTCTTCTGCTGGTTCGGGGCGAACGCGCTCGGCGCGGTCGTCGCGACGCTCAACCCCGCGTTCAAGCCCCCGGAGCTCGCGGCCCTTTTCGATTTGATACGGCCACGCGTCGTCGTGGCAGACGGGCACCGCGCGCTCGCAGAAGCGGCAAACCAGCGGCTTTCCGACCCTCCCGCGCTGGTCACGCCGGCGGAGCTCGCCCGGACCGGCCGCGGGGCGCCCCGCGCGGAAGTGACGCCCGACGACGCGGCCGTGCTGCTCGCGACCAGCGGTACCACCGGCGCGCCGAAAGCCGTCGTGCAGACGCACCGCACGTACGCGCTGACGGCCGAGGCGTTTCCAGCCTGGCTCGGTCTCGACGCTGCGGATCGACTGCTGGTCGCGCTGCCGCTCTTCCACATCAACGCCCAGGCCTACGGCGTCATGGCGTCGCTAGGCGCCGGCGCCGGGCTCTCGTTGCTGCCCCGCTTCTCGGCGTCGCGCTTCTGGGCGCAGGCGCGCGAGCTCGGCGCGACCGAGGTGAACGTCGTCGGCGCGATGCTCCACATCCTGTTGAACACGCCGCCGGCTCCCGCCGATCGCGAACACTCCGTCCGCATCGTGTACGGCGCGCTCGCGCTTCCAGAAGAGCAGCACCGCGCCTTCGAACAGCGCTTCGGCGTCGAGCTGGTGGTCGGCTACGGCATGTCCGAGACCACCTTCGGCACCATCTGGCCGCGCGGCGAGCGGCCGCGCTACGGCAGCATGGGACGCCTGCGCCAGCACCCGCGTCTCGGCGAGATCAACCGCGCGCGGCTCGTCCGCGATGACGGCAGCGACGCCGATCCCGGCGAAGCCGGCGAGCTCTGGCTCGACAACCCTGCGATCATGAAAGGCTACTACGGCGCGCCGGAGGAGACGGAAGCCGCCCTCGCCGGCGGCTGGCTGCACACCGGCGACATCGTCCGCCGAGATGCCGACGGCTTCTTCACGTTCGTCGCCCGCAGGAAGCACATGCTGCGCCGCCGCGGCGAGAACATCTCCGCGGTCGAGATCGAGCAGGTACTCGCCGCGCATCCGGACGTGGGCGAAGCCGCCGTTGTCGGCGTGCCGTCGGAGCTCGGCGAGGACGAGGTCGTCGCGTACGTCTCACCCCGGCCAGGGCACAGCATCGACGCCGCGGCGCTCTCCGAATTCTCCCGCGAGCGGCTCGCCGACTTCAAGGTCCCTTCCACCTTCCATGTCCGCGACGCGCTGCCGCACACCGCGACCGAGCGCGTCGCAAAGCATCTGTTGCGGTAGGATCGCGAGCATGACGGCACCCGACAGCGGACCGCTGGTACAGCGCGCGGCGGCGAGCAGCGTGGCGAGCCTGTTCGCGGCCCACGCGCGCGTGCACCCGGGTCGCGTTGCGGTGGAGGACGCCGAGCGCGTGCTCACGTATGGCGAGCTCGCCGATCGCGTGCGGCGTCTCGCCAGCGCGCTCCCGGCCCGTGGCGTCGGTCGCGGCTCGCGCGTCGCGGTGCTCTCGGAAAACCGCGCCGAGTACCTCGAGCTGCTGCTCGCCGCCGCCCACCTCGGCGCCATCGTCGCATGCCAGAACTGGCGGCTCGCCGCGCCGGAGCTGGCCCACTGTCTCCATCTCGTCGAGCCGACCTGCGTGTTCGTCTCGGAGCGCCACGCAGGTCGCATCGACGGCGACAAGGTCGTGTTCGGTGACGAGTACGAGCGCATGCTCGAGAGCGCCGCGCCAGAGGCCACTACGGCTGACCTCGATCCCGAAGACGCCCTGCTCATCCTCTACACCAGCGGCACCACCGGCCTGCCCAAGGGCGCCGTCATCAGCCACCGCGCCGAGATCGCGCGCAATCTCGTCATCCGTGCGGAGTTCGGCATTGCGGGCACGGACGCGTTCGTCGCCTGGTCGCCGCTCTACCACATGGGTGCGGTGGATCCGGCGCTCGGCGCGCTGATGAGCGGCGGCAGCGTGATCATCGTCGACGGCTTCGACCGCGCGCGGCTCGCCGAGCTCGTCGCCGCGTGCGAAATCGGCTGGCTCCTGCTCATGCCGGGCATGATCTCGGCGTTCATCGACGAGCTCCGCGCGCGCGGCATCAAGCCGCGTGGTGTGAAAGTGTGCGGCGTGATGGCGGATCTCGTGCCGCCGCACGAGATTGCCGAGGTCACGCGCCTGCTCGACGCCCCCTACGCCAACACCTTCGGCGCGACGGAAACGGGCTGCCCGCCCTGCTCGTCGAGCCTTCTGCCGGTGGGCGTCGCACCCGGGCGCCTGTCGAAAGAGCAGAGCGCCTACTGCGAGGTGCGCCTGGTCGATTCCGGGGACCGCGACGTGCCCGACGGCTCGCCTGGCGAGCTCTGCATGCGCGGTCCCACGCTGTTTTCCGGTTACTGGCGCGCTCCGGAAGTGAACGCCGAGGACTTCCGCGGCGGCTGGTTCCACATGGGCGACGTGTTCGTGCGCAATCCCGACGGCTCGCTCGACTTCGTGGATCGCGTGAAATACCTGATCAAGAGCGGCGGCGAGAACGTGTACCCCGCCGAGATCGAGCGCGTGATCCGCGAGGAGCCGCGGGTGGCGGAGGTGGGCGTGGTCAAGCGCGCTGACGAAAGATGGGGCGAGGTGCCCGTCGCCTTCGTTGCCCGCCGCGACGACACGCTGACCCGGGACGAGCTCTTGTCCCGTTGCCGCGCTGGCCTCGCGGGCTACAAGCAACCCAAGGATCTCGTCTTCATCGAGCTCGACGCCTTCCCGCGTAGCGTTTCGGGCAAGGTGCAGCGCCATGAGCTCGAGAAGCTCCTGCCAGAGAGGAAGCCATGACCACCAGCATCGCCACCAGCACGAAGGACGACATCTTCGTGCGCGACAAGAGCCTATGCCGCGACCTGATCGGTCAGCTTACCTTCACCGAGATGACCTACTTCCAGGTGCTCGGTCGCCGGCCGACGCCGGCGCAGACGGCCATGCTCGACGCGTGTCTCGTCACGCTCATGGAGCACGGCCTCACGCCGAGCGCGGTCGCCACGCGCCTCGTCTACACCAGCGCACCGGAAGCCATGCAGGCGGCCATCGCGGGCGGTCTGCTCGGCGTGGGCAGCCTGTTCGTCGGCACCGTGGAAGGCGCGGCCGCGCTCATCGCGCGCATGCTCGGCGGGCCCGATGGAGCCGAAGTCGAGGCGCGCCGCATCGCCGAGGAGCATCGCGCGGCGCGCCGCCCGGTGCCGGGCTTCGGCCACCCCGTACACAAGCCCGACGACCCGCGTCCCGCGGTGCTGTTCGCCGTGGCGGAGAAACACGGCCTTGCCGGACCGCACATCGCGGCGCTGCGCTCGCTGTCCGCGGCGGTTGACGACGTCTACAAGCGGCACATCACCATCAACGCGACCGGAGCCGTCGCGGCGTGTCTCGGCGACGCGGGCGTGCCGGCGGAAATCATGCGCGGCTTCGCCGTGCTCGCGCGCTGCGCCGGGCTCGTCGGCCACGTGCACGAGGAGCAGCAGCGGCCCGCCATGCGCGAGATGTGGCAAGCGGCAGAAGACGCGGTGCCCTACGACGGCAAGATCCCGCGCTGAGAGAGCGTTTGCGGGCAAACCCGGACTTGCGGGACAATGCGCCATGCGCGCCCTCTGGCTTATCGTGCTTGCGGCAGCGGCGGGCTGCAGCCGCACCGCCCTTTTCGACTCGCTAGGGCCCGGAGCCGGACCGGCCGCGACCGGGGGAAGCGCCGGCAGCGGAGCCGGCGGCAACGGGGGTTCCGGAACCGGAGGCAGCGCAGCAGGCGGCAGTGCGGGAACGGCCGGCAGTGCGGGAACGGCCGGCAGCGCGGGCGCTCCGGCGTGCACCTTGTGGAACTTCCTTCCATCCAAGCCGGTCGCGCTCACCGAGCCGATCGGCGACTCGGCGCTGGCCTCGGTCGTGCGCGAGGGCAACCGCGTCTTCGTCGGCACCACGAACGACAACGATCCCAGCCCCGACCCCACCTGGCGCGTGCGCGTCATCAAGGAGGACCTATCCGACCTCGGCACATCCCAGGTCGTGATGAAGCGACCGCAGGGCGTGTCCTTGTCGAGCATCGGCATCGCGATCGGCTCCGGACATCGCGGAGGCATCGCCTGGGACGACGCGCAGGGCTGCCGATTCGTGGAGCTTGGTGCCGACGGCGCCGCCATCACGGCGCCGCACCAGATCGCCAATAGCTGGTGCTACTGGCCCGTCGCTACGCAGTCTGGCTTCATCGCTTTCAACTCGCCCAGCTTCACGTTCACCCCAGTGACCTTGCTCACCATGAACAAGCACGGCCACGTGACGAAGACGCGCCCCGACATCGTCACTCCCGCCGCGTCCGGGAGCTCGCCCGCCGGCCTCGCGCGGTTCGACGACGGGACGCTGCTCGTCACCTGGTCCGATGGCAACGGAGTCACAGGCCAGCACATCGATGCGAGCGGCAACACGCTGGCTCCGGCAGCTGGCATGTCGATCTCCGGGCCGAATCCCCGCTTCGCCCTGGGCTCGATGGGCAGCTCGGCCCTCGGAGTGGAGAGTGGCGGGGCCGCTGTCGTGGCCGAACCTTTCGACGAGGACGGCCAGCACAGCGGGCCGCCGAACACGTTCACCACGAGCGGGAGCGTTGGTCACGTCGCCGTGGCCCGCGCCCGCGGCGCGGCGCTGGTTGCCTGGAGCGAGGGCCCGAGCGGCGCGTACCACGTCCTGCGCGTCCAACCCGTGCATCCCGATGGAAGCACCCTGGGTGCTCCCGTCGTCGCTTCCACGCTCCCCTTCATCGGCAGCCTGCGCGTAGTCGGCACGTCCACGGGCGCGCTCGTCGTCTTCGAGGCGGAAAAGCCCGGCACGCTCACCCAGGTCTTCGCGGTCCGTCTCGTCTGCCAGTGAGGTCCGGCGCACGCTATGCTCGTTTCGAAGAGGTCGGGGAGGAGCACGTGACCGCCTGCGATCGACGGCTGTCCTGGCTCGTGCTGCTTCTTCTCGCCGTCGGATGCGGCGCGGCGGCGCAGGGAGGCCCCGAAGCGGCAGGGCCAGGGTCGGCGCCGGTCGCCATCCCCAGTGCCGCCGCGGCGCCGGGTGCGTCCCCGTCTGCGTCTGCGTCTCCGGCTCCATCGGCATCGGCGCCGCTCGCTACGCCGCCCACCCGGCCGAACCACGGATCGGGGCCGCAGGGTTGCTTCACACGAAAGGAGCTGGCCGCGCGAAAGGCCCAGGAGAAGACCGACAACGCCGCCACCTACGTGGAAGCGTTGCGCCGTCTCGGTCTCCAGCCGGTACACCTCGAGTCCTACAGGCTGTTCGACGGCACCAGCGAGATCCGGGGCCCCACCAAGCCCGCACACGTCGAGGAGCGCGATATTGCGCCCCACCGCCGGGCGCGCGTGATCGTCATGCCGCCGACCGGCGGTTGCGGCGATCTCTCCGGGGCGTTCCAGTTCGCCCGCGATGGGAGCCGCGTCTGGCTCGTCAAGCGCCGCGTGCAGAGCCGGACAATCGACGTTTCACTGTGCGGCTGCCCGGGTTGCAAGTGCGGGAAGCCGCACTATGGCGGATGCGGCGGCGCGCGCATCGCCGCGACAACCATCCTCGGCTACGAGCTGCCGGCCGGGACGGAGTTCGCCGGAGAGCGCGAGGTGCCGTACGTCGAGGATTTCGTGCGCGTGCTGCACGTGCTGCCGCCGCAGCCCGCGTGCAAGCCGGTGCCGCCGCCGCCGTGAGCATCTGCTCTCTGCCCGTCGCGGCTACTGCGCGCCGCACGCGAGCCACACCGCCAGCTGGTCGCGTTCTTTCCGCGATGGGCCGTCGGGCCCGGGCGGCATGGAGTCGTTGTCTGCTGCGGCGCGCTCGAAGATGCGGCTCTTCCAATTCTGCACGCGTGCCTGGGTGTCGAACACGAACTGCTCGGGCGCGCCGTGCCGGTACTCGACCGCCGCCGAGTGGCAGCTATTGCACCACGTGGCAAAGAACGGCTGTCCGAAATTGTCGTAGGTGAGGGAAGTCCCGCCGTCCGGACAGCTCACGTCATCGAGCCGGGTGAAGGCGCACGAGGCCGCGGCAAGCCCCGCGAACAGAGCGAGCGCGAGCCACTTCATGGCTTGACGTTGAAGCCGAGCAGAAGCCCGCCGCCCACGTAGTAGGCCGGCCCCGGCGCCTCGCTGGCGAACAGCCAGTCGCAGTACAGCTCGCCCGAAGCCAGCCAGTCGAACTTCCCCGTGTGCGCGAAGGTGTAGTCCGCACCGATGGCCGCTTCCGCGCCGCCGCGGTGGCGGATGCCGTTGCCAACGCCGAACAGCACGCCGAAGGGCTTCTCCTGGGCGTAGTGGACGTACTCCTCGTGCTGGTGGACCCACGAAATCCGCACGAACGGCTGCGGGTTGATTTTGGGCCACCATGCCTGGGCGCCCAGGCTGATCAGCGTGAGTAGCCGCTCGTCCACCCGGCCGTAGCCCTCGCGCCCGACGAACACCGGGCCGATCCAGTCGCCAAAGCGGTATGCCCCGCGCAGCGTGAGACCCGGCACCACGCCGTCGCCATGCCAGCCGTTGCCACCGCTGCCGGCCAGCGTCGGCCCCGCTGCCACGTGGATGGAGCCCTCGGCGTGCACCGGTGTCGCGCACAGAAACAACGCCAGTCCTGCGAAGAAAGCCGCCCGGATACGAAGCATGCGGTGCTGATCAGTGGCGTGTTCGAGTGGAGGTATTCATCTGTGCGCTGCTCGGCGTCACTCCGCTGCCAGGTCTTCGAGCATCTCGTCCTCGAGCCGCGCCCTGCGCGCCGCCACGAAGCAGATGAACGTCTCCTCGATCTGCTTGGAAAGCGCGCGCAGCTTGGGGCGGTCGCCGCGATCGCGCAGCTCGCCGCTGAGCTCGCGGCAGATGAAGCGCACGCACAGGTTCGGGCGATCGGCCACGTCGAGCGAGCAGCCCTCCGGTCCGCGGAACGCGCAGCCCGCGTGATCCGAATGCGGCCCAACCAGCTTCGCCGGCGTCGTGCCCGAGAGCTTCAGCGCCGCCAGCTCGGCGCGCGAGAACAGCTTGTGTGTCTCGGTGCCGCAGCAGTGCCCGCCCTGCCAGCGCCCGTTGGGCAGCGGGTGTCCCTCCGCGCAGCGCCCGCACGATTCGACCTCGCCGAGCCCCTTGTGCATGGCCTCGCGCAGCGCGGCCAGCTCCAGTGCCAGGTGGCGCTCTTCGTGGCTCGCCCGCGACCACTCCGCCTGCTCCGCGAGGATCGCGCGGAGCTCGCGCAGCACCTCGGCGCGGCTCTTCGGATGGCGCACCCGGTCGACCAGGTAGCGGAGCGGAATCAGCTGCATGACGTGGGTCAGTCTACTCCTGGGCTCGGGCAGGCCACCCTTGACGGCGCGTCGGGTCGACCCCATGCTGTGGCCATCCCACCCCACCTGGGGAGGGGTATCCCGGGCCGCGGCGGGACCGACCGCCGCCCCACCACCCTGGAATTCCGGAGTAATTTCCATGATCAAGCTGAAGGTAACCGGTATGACCTGCGGTCACTGCGAGATGGCCGTGAAGAAGGCGCTGAGCCAGGTGCCCGGCGTCGAGCAGGTGGTCTCGGTGGATCGCAATCGCGAGGAAGCCGTCGTCGAAGGCGCGGCCGAGCTCTCCGCCCTCGTCGCCGCGATCGAGGAAGAGGGCTACCAGGCAGAGGCGATGCAGTGAAGAGCTGCGCCCACGGTCTGAAGCTCGATCCGGAGACGCGCGAGCAGGCGCGGCGCCGCCTGCTCAGCATCAAGGGGCACGTCGAGGGCATCATGCGCATGCTCGAAGACGAGTCGATCTACTGCGTCGACGCCCTGAAGCAGATCAAGGCCGTCACCGGAGCGCTGGACAAGGTGGGCGCGCTCGTTCTCCAGAGTCATCTCAAGGACCACGTCGTCACCGCCGCCGAGCGCGGCGACGTGGACGAGATCGTGGCCGAGCTGATGGAAGTCCTGAAGTACCGGTGACGATGCCGGGCGGTGAAACGATGACCGAGTCGGTAAAGAACAGGATCGATCTGGGCGTGCAGGGCATGACCTGCGCCAGCTGCGTCGCGCGCGTCGAGCGCGTGCTCAAGAAGCAGCCGGGCGTGCTCGATGCCACGGTCAACCTGGCGACCGAGAAGGCGAGCATCCAGTTCTCGCCCGACACGGTGAGCGTGCAGCGCCTGAAGGCCGCCATCGCCGACGCCGGCTACGAGCCGGTGGACCTGGCGGCAGAGCCCGACGCCCAGCAGATCGCGCACGAACACGAGCAGGAAAAGCTCCGTCGCGATCTCGTGCTCGGTGCGGCGCTCGCCATCCCGCTCGTGCTCATCGCCATGCTGCCCATGCTGGTGCCCGGCCTCGAGCAGGCCATGGTCCGCATCTTCCCCATGCCGGTCTGGGGTGCGCTCGAATTCGCCCTCGCTACGCCGGTGCAGTTCGTTGTCGGCAAGCGCTTCTACCGCCAGGGCTGGGCCGAGCTCAGCCACAAGAGCCCCGGCATGAACACGCTGGTCATGATGGGCTCGAGCGCCGCGTACTTCTACTCGGTGTTCGCGTTGATCGCCCCCGGTATCTTCCCGGCGGGCACTGCACACCTGTACTTCGAGGCCTCCGCCGTCATCATCACGCTGATCCTCTTCGGCAAGTATCTCGAGGCCAAGGCCAAGGGCCGCACCTCCGAAGCCATCAAGAAGCTGATGCAGCTCCAGGTGAAGACCGCGCGCGTGCTGCGCGACGGCGAGAGCATCGAGCTGCCCATCGATGCGGTCGTGCCGGGAGATCACATCCAGGTGCGCCCCGGCGAGCGCGTGCCGGTCGATGGCGTGGTGCTCGAAGGCAAGAGCTTCGTCGACGAGAGCATGATCACCGGCGAGCCGGTTCCAGTCGAGAAGGCGGCCGACGCAGAGGTCGTCGGTGGCACCATCAACAAGAGCGGCGCGTTCGTGTTCAGCGCGACGCGCGTTGGCGCCGACACGGTGCTCAGCCAGATCATCAAGCTGGTCGAGCAGGCGCAGTCGACCAAGCCGCCCATCCAGCAGCTCGCCGACCGCATCGCGGCGGTCTTCGTGCCGGTGGTGATCGCCGCGGCGCTCGTCACCTTCGTGGTGTGGCTGCTCGTCGGCCCGAGCCCCGCGCTCAGCTACGCCTTCGTGGCGGCCGTCAGCGTGCTGGTCATCGCCTGCCCGTGCGCCATGGGCCTGGCCACGCCCACGGCGATCATGGTCGGCACCGGCAAGGCCGCCGAGCTCGGCATCCTCTTCCGCCAGGGCGCCGCGCTCGAGACCATGGCGCGCCTCGACACCGTCGTGCTCGACAAGACCGGCACCCTGACCAAGGGCCGCCCCGAGCTCACCGACGTGCACGCCTTCGGCATGCCCGAAGACGAAGTGCTCACACTGGCGGCATCCGCCGAGGACCAGAGCGAGCACCCGATCGCCCAGGCGCTCGTCAGCGGGGCGAAAGCCCGCGGGCTCGACGTGCCGCGCGCCGCGTCCTTCCAGGCCGAGGCCGGCTACGGAATCGACGCCGAAGTTGCCGGGCGCCACGTCCAGGTCGGCGCCGATCGCTACATGGAAAAGATCGGTGTCGACGCCGCCGAGGGCAGGGAAGTGGCCGGGAAGCTCGCCGCCGAGGCGCGCACGCCCATCTACGTCGCTATCGACGGCAAGCTCGCCGCGGTACTGGGCGTCGCCGATCCGCTCAAGGAAGGCAGCGTACAAGCGGTGCGCGAGCTCCGCGAGCTCGGCTTCGAGGTCGCCATGCTCACCGGCGACAACAAGAAGACGGCCGAGGCCGTCGCGCGCCAGGCCGGCATCGAGCGCGTGCTGGCCGAGGTGCTGCCCGACCAGAAGTCGAACGAGGTCAAGCGCCTGCAGAGCGAGGGCCAGCGCGTGGCGTTCGTGGGCGACGGCATCAACGACGCGCCCGCGCTCGCGCAGGCCGACGTGGGCCTCGCCATCGGCACCGGCACGGACATCGCCATCGAAGCCGGCGACGTCATCCTGATGAGCGGCGACCTGGGCGGCCTGGTCAACGCCGCACGCCTGTCGCGCCGCACGCTCCGCACCATCCGCCTCAACTTCTTCTGGGCCTACGCCTACAACGTCGCGCTGATCCCGGTTGCGGCGGGCGTGCTGTATCCGGTCATCCGCCTGCTCCTGAACCCCATGTTTGCCGCCGCCGCCATGAGCGTCTCCAGCATCTTCGTCGTCACCAACAGCCTGCGCCTGCGCCGCTTCTCGCCGCGCGCCGTGTAGGGTTGCCCCCGCGCAGCGCGGCACTCCACGGTGCGCCGCGCTGCCGCGCCGCGCGGGCCCACCAAGGCCGGGCTGGCGCCCGGCCGGGGGCCCCACCCAGCGGAGCGCCGTGCTCGCGGCCGCGAGCAAGTGGCGCGCGCGCATCGTGCCGCCGCCACCGCCGCATCGAGGTCGAGCTGTGCCACAAGTGCGGCGGCAGGCTGAAAATGCGCGCGCTGGTGATCACCGCCGCCGGCATCCGCCGCTACCTCGGCTGGCTCGGCGAGCCCAGCGAGCCGCCCGTGCTCGCGCCCGCGAGGGGGCCGCCGTTCTTCCAGAGCGTTGCCCTCCGTCGCAAGCTCGGTGAGCCCGCGCAGGCGGAGCTGTTCGACGCGCACTGAACCCGCCGTCGCCGGCGCACCGGTGCGCCTCGAGCGCGCTACCCGCCGCGACGCAGGTCCGACCGAGCGCCGAATGGCCACGCCGCAGCCTTCCTATCCGCCCTGGCAACCGCACCTGCTCCCTTCCCGCCCGGAGCCTGCGCGCCCTGGCGTCGCGGGCTGAAGGCGACCGAGCGGAAGGCCACGTGCCTGCGCTCCAGCTCCAGCCATGCCCGGCCGGGAGCCGCGTTCCACAGCGTCAGCACGCCGTCGGAGGAAGCCGTCGCCAGCACGCCTGCGCGGGGTGCGACCGTGAGCGAATGCAGCTTGCCCGCCCGTCGCCCGAGCGCGAGCCGCCGGGGCCCGTCGAAGCTGTCGTGCACCGACCAGCGCCTCCGCAGGCCATTGTCGTCGCCGCACAGGAGCGTGTCCTTGTCGCTGAAGACGAGGGTCTGGTCGTAGGCGGACAGCGGCAGCGCGCCCTGCTTGCTCCCTCCGAGCGACAGCATGTGGATCTGGTTGTCGGTGGCGCTCGCCGCAACGAACGCGCCGTCGGGAGGGAAGGCCAGCGCGAGCACGACCTGCATCGTGTTGTTCTGCGCGTGCGGCGCGTAGCTCTGCTTCACGTCCCAGATGCGCAGCCCGTCGGCTCCCGCGCTGGCCAGCCACCTGCCGTCGGGCGAGTAGGCGACCGACGTGACACGGTCCTGGTGCTGGAGCGTCGAGAGTACCTTGCCGCCCAGTGGGTCGACGATGCGCACCCGTTCGTCGTGGGAACCGACCGCCAGCGCTTTCCCGTCCGGGCTCCAGGCGACGCTGGTCACCCCGGTGTCGGTGCCGAGCGTCCAGAGGCGACGTCCGGTGTGCGCGTCGAGGATCAGCGCTCCGCCGCTGTGCGTCGCGACCGCGAGCCGACCGCCATCGGGACTATAGGCGAGCTGCTCCACGCGCCCTCCCCCGAGTGGAAGGTCCTGCTTCCTGGTGCGCGGCAGATGCCTGAGCGGCGGCGCGGAGGTGCCCAGTGTCCAGAGCAGGGGGACCTCGCGCGACTGCCGCCAGCATCTTCTGCACCGCGAGGCGCACCGAGGCCCGCTCGGCCGCCGTCGTCGTCAGCGCCGCCGGGAACACGATCAGCACCATGAAGGCGAGGAGCGTTGCGAGGAAGAAGGACGCGTCGCCGAAGCGCGCCACAAGATCGATCCCGAGCGCCGGACCGCTCTGGTGACCGAGGGCATCGAGAAAGAGGACCGCAACGAAGAACAGCGGCCAGGTGAGACCGAACCCCCACAAGAGCAGGTAGAACAGTCCGCCGAGGACCGTCCCCACGTTGCGCGCCGCCCGGCCCCACAGCGACAGCAACGGTCCCGGCGGGCGACCCAGGCGCGTGTACAGCTGTTCAGCCGCCGCGCGATCCGCGCTCTGTTGCCGCGCCGCCGCGCGCAGTTGCTGGTAGTCGCGCGGGACGGCGACCTGGCTCCGGCAGTACGGACATGTCGTCCAGCTGCCCTCGCCGAGCGGCACCGGTCCCTGGCACGAGGGGCAGAGCAGAGGGCGCGTCGCGAGGCTGGCGTCGGGCTCGAAGCGGGCAGGACCGGGGAGCTACATGGAAGGACGACCAGCGAGCATACAGACGAGGGCGCCTCCGCGGAGCACGGACGACACTTCCCCACATATCGGGCTTGCGGGCGAATCGCCGTTCCAAGCGGAGACGCTTCCGTGATCCGCGCGATCGAGGTACAGTTCAAGGTCGCCGTCGTGTCAACTCCCGCGGGGCGGAGGAGCAGCCATATGAACCGGAACCGTATTCTTCCTTCGCTGTGGGTTGTCGTCTTCGTTGTTGCGGGAGCAGCGGGTTGCGGAGGAGTCCCCGACGTGACGCGATCGTCGGGTGGCGCGTTCGGCGACGCAGCGGGCGGCAGCGGCGGCTACGCAGGCGGCGCCGCGGGAGGGCCCACGGTCGGCTTCGATTCGGGCCCGGACGCGACTCCGGACTCGAGCACGCCGGATGCGTGCCAGGGCGGCTGCGACGCAGGCGCGGTGTGCGGCGACGGCAAGGTGACGGGCAACGAGACGTGCGACGACGGCAACACGATCCCGGGCGACGGCTGCTCGGGCGTTTGCACGATCGAGCCCGGATATGTGTGTCCCAACCCTGGGCAGGCGTGCGTACCGCAGGGGCCGGTGTGCGGCGACGGCAAGGTGACGGGCAACGAGACGTGCGACGACGGCAACACCGCTGCGGGCGACGGCTGCGACACGAATTGCCAGGTGGAAGCGGGCTGGGCGTGCTCTACGCCGGGCCAGCCCTGCGTCAAGGTGAACCAGGGCAAGTGTGGCGACGGCGCTGTGAACGCGGGCGAGCAGTGCGACGACGGCAACACCACCTCGGGTGACGGCTGCAGCTCCACCTGCCAGCTCGAAAATGGCTGGCTCTGCCCCACGCCGGGCCAGGCCTGCGTCAAGAACCAGTACTGCGGCGACGGAGTGGTCCAGCCCTCGAACAGCGAGCAGTGCGACGACGGCAACACCACGCCCGGCGACGGCTGCTCGGGCGTGTGCATGCAGGAACCTGGCTACACGTGTCCCACGCCGGGCAAGCCCTGCATCAAGATCTGGGTGTGTGGCAACGGCAAGGTCGACCCGGGCGAGACCTGCGACGACGGCAACACCAGCGGAGGCGACGGCTGCTCGGCGGACTGCACGCAGGTCGAGCCGGGCTACACCTGCCCTGCCGCGGGCGGCCCATGCGCGCAGGTGCCGGCCAACACCTGCGGCGACGGCATCCTTTCCGGCACAGAGCAGTGCGACGACGGCAACACCCAGTCCGGCGACGGCTGCTCCAGCGCCTGCCAGGCCGAGCCCGGCTACAACTGTCCTACTCCGGGGAAGCTGTGCGTGCCCGTCGCGGTGTGCGGCAACAAGAAGCTCGAGGCCGGCGAGGGTTGCGACGACGGCAACACCACGCCGGGCGACGGCTGCAGCGCCCAGTGCCAGATCGAGCCGAACTACACGTGCCCTACGCCGGGGCAGCCGTGCGTGTCGACGGTGGTGTGCGGCGACGGCGTCGTCGCGGGCAACGAGACGTGCGACGACGGCAACACCACTCCGGGCGACGGCTGCGACGCCTCGTGCCAGCTCGAGCCGGGCTGGACGTGCCCGAATCCGGGTGCCCGCTGCGTGGCCAAGCAGTGCGGCGACGGCATCGTTGCGGGGCTGGAACAGTGCGACGACGGCAACACCACTCCGGGCGACGGCTGCGACGCCTCGTGCCAGCTCGAGCCGGGCTGGGCGTGCGTGACGACGAACGGCAAGAGCACCTGCCACAAGACAACCTGCGGCGACGGCGTGAAGGAAGGCTTCGAGCAGTGCGACGACGGCAACCGGATTCCGTACGACGGATGCTCGCCCAGCTGCACTATCGAGCCGTCCTGCGCCAACGGCCAGTGCACTCCGGTGTGCGGCGACGGATTGAAGTTCCCGCAGGAGGAGTGCGACGACGGCAACACCCAGGACGGCGACGGCTGCAGCTCGACCTGCAAGATCGAGGCGGGCTGGACGTGCAACGTCGTCACGCAGGCGCCGCCGACGAAGCTCGTGATCCCGATCCTGTACCGCGACTTCCTCTACCGCGGCACGACGAGCCCCGGGCCCGGGCATCCCGATTTCCAGTGGAACATTGCCGCGGCTACGGGCCTCGTAAAGAACAATCTTGGAAGCGACGGCAAGCCTGTCTTCAACTCGTCGACCGGCAGCGGGACCACACCGCTCATCACCGACGCCACGTCCTTCTGCTGGTGGTACCACGAGAGCGGCTGTGCGGCGGGAGCAAACCCCTACGAGAAGCTTGTCTACACCACCGACGGCACGCCGACCGGTCCACCGACGACGCTGACGCTCGCGCAGCAGGGCGGCGGCAACGTCTACCAGTTCGCCAGCTCCGCGTTCTTCCCGATCGACGGCCTGGGTTGGGGCAACGTGCAGACGTACAACAACCACAATTTCTCGTTCACCAGCGAGCTCCGCTATCAGTTCACCTACCAGGGCACGGGCACAGCGCCGGTCTTCGACTTCACAGGCGACGACGACGTGTACGTCTTCATCAATGGACAGCTGGCCGTCGATCTGGGCGGCGTCCACGGGGCGGAAAACGGCAGCGTCACGCTGGACGCGACGACGGCCACGAATCTGGGTCTGGTGGCGGGCGGCATGTACAGATCGCCGTCTTCCAGGCCGAGCGCCATACCACCCAGTCGAACTACCGGCTCACGCTGTCGAACTTCGTGCACGCGATCTCGCAGTGCACGACGACGTGCGGCGACGGCATCGTAGCGGGCAACGAGGTGTGCGACGACGGCACTGCGAACAACACCGGTGGCTACGGCAAGTGCAACCCCAACTGCACGCGTGGAGCGTTCTGCGGCGACGGCACCGTGCAGAGCCCGCCGGAGCAATGTGACGACGGCAGCAACACCGTCACCTACGGCGGCACGAGCAAGCAGTGCGGTCCGGGCTGCACCTGGGCTCCGTATTGCGGCGACAACGTGGTCTCGAACGGCGAGCAGTGCGACGACGGTACCGCGAACAACACCGGCGGTTACGGCAAGTGCGGCCCGAACTGCACGCTCGGGCCGCGCTGCGGCGACGGCATCCTGCAGCCCGGCAACGGCGAGCAGTGCGACGACGGACCCAACAACGGCGCGACCAGCAGCGCTTGTCAGGTCGACTGCAAGCTCAAGTGCGGCAACGGAAAGATCGACCAGGGCGAGGAGTGCGACAGCGGCACCGCGAACAACACCGGCGGCTACGGCAAGTGCAACCCCGACTGCACACTCGGCCCGCGCTGCGGCGACGGCGTGAAGAACGGCACCGAGCAGTGCGACGACGGCAAGAACGACGGCGGCTACGGCACCTGCAATCCCGGCTGCACGCTGGCGGACTATTGCGGCGACGGCAAGCTGACAAGCCCACCCGAGACCTGCGATCAGGGCAGCCAGAACAGTCCCACCGCCTATGGCCAGGGGTTGTGCACGACGGCGTGCAAGCCGGCGCCCTACTGCGGTGACAAGGCCGTGGACGGCGCGTTTGGCGAAAAGTGCGACGACGGCGTGAACAACGGCCAACCCGGCTCCTGCACCACCGACTGCAAGAACTTCGTGCCGCTCCAGAGTTGCGGCGACGGCCAGATAGAGCCGCCCGAGCAGTGCGACGACGGCAACGCCAACGGCACGCAGTCGAGCACCTGCGACGTGCACTGCCGCTTCAAATGCGGCAACGGCTACAAGGACCGGGCGAGCAGTGCGACAACGGTGTCAACGACGGGTCGTACGGCACCTGCAACCCCGACTGCACACTGCCGGACTACTGCGGCGACGGCATCAAGAACGGCCCCGAACAGTGCGACAACGGTTCGGCGAACCAACCCGCCTCCAGCGCCTACGGCGCCGGAACCTGCACGACCGCCTGCACATGGGCGCCCTACTGCGGTGACGGCCACGTACAATCGCAGTTCGGCGAGCAGTGCGACGGCGCGACCGGCTGCGGCGGCAACTGCCAATGGGCGGTGCCGAACTAGCAGCCGGCGCGTCCGAATCTGGCCGTCGCGGCACGGATCGGCAAGCCGCGTGGAGCTTCCCGCAGCCGCCCACCCCGAGGCGCAGCGCGAGTACGGCCGGGCTCTGCAGCACTTTCGCCCGTTGCCGAGGCCGGCACGACTGCCCTAGGGTGGGCAGCCATGGTCCTCACCCCAGTGGCCGCTGCTCCGACAGATCGCGCGTCGTGCCGACGGCACGGGCGAAGAGGCGATGAGCGAAAAGACGCGCGCGCTCCGGGCACGCACGCAGGACGCCGAGGTTGCCGCCCCATCGCCCATTTTGTGCGGCCGGCTACGCGCCGATGCTCCGCCTCCGGAGCCGCGCCAGCTACCCGACAGCAACCGATCCGGGCGAGAAACCCGCGATGGACATCGCCCTCCCGGCGCCCCCGAACGCCTCACGTTGCGTGAACGAAAGCGGCGCTACGTCCGGCGTCCACGGTGAGCGGTAACAGCCGGGGCCTGCATCCGCCCCCGCGCTGCCCGCGGTTCCGCCGACACCGGCGCTTCCACCCGGCCCGGCGTCGCTGCCGCCCGTGCCCGCGGTGCCCGCGGTCCCGGCGGTGCCGCCCGTGCCGCCAGCCCCGCACGCCGAGTCGGCACGGCCTGCGCCTGCGCCGCTTCTCCCGCGCGCCGTGTAGGGTTGCCCCCGCGCGGCGCGGCACTCCACGGTGCGCCGCGCTGCCGCGCCGCGCGGGCCCGCCAAGGCCGGGCTCGCGCCCGGCCGGGGGCCCCACGCGGAGGAGCGCCGTGCTGGCGGCCGCCGCCGGCGGAGCGTCGCGCCGCCACCCCGCCACCAGCGCGAAGTAGCGGAGATCACGGCCCGGCCGCCCCGGCACGCCGGTTGCGCAGCTGCGCGCCGTGTCCACTCGCCACCCAGCTCGCGGACCTTCTGCGCCAGTCGGTCGAACCCGTAGCGCATGTCCACCGGCTCGGCGCACACGATGATCTGCACGTGCGCGGGATCGGCGCCGCCCTCCAGCGTCGCGACGATCCGTCGCAGGGCATCCGTGTCGAACGCACTCGGCACACGCAGTCGCTTGCCGTCCACGAGCTCGATCTCGATGCGCGCGTCGGCAGGCGCCGCCTGCACGACCACGAGCGACGACTCGTCGCGCGCCAGCGCAGCTGTCACCCGCTTCCGTCTCGGTCGCTGCTTTGAAGCCTTGGTCTGCCGGCCGTCGCCAGCGCCCTCGCCCCGCTCCCTCTTCAGCCGCCACTTCCAGTACGCGAGCGTCGCCGCGCTGATCCCAAGCTTGGCCGCGAACTCCTTCGACGTTAGCCCGCTATCCTGCCAGCGCTGGACGCGCTTCTCCCACTCCGCGCGCCCGACCCGCGCCCTCGCTCAACCATGCATCCCGACGTAGCCGACCGCCGAGGGCTCGTCAGGAACGCGGGTTACCGACGGATACCACGGTGCAGCTTCGCGCCACGCGCACCGCGCCGGAACCGCGCGCCCCGGTCTGCCTGCGAGTCACCATGCTCACCTGGCGCGCGGCGCGGAGCATCGCCACAAGTCGCTGCGTAACAGCTTGGATTCCGGACGCCACCCCCCGATGATGCCTACGCGCTACGCATCTTCCGGCGGGTTTTCCGCGCCTGTCCGTCCTGACTCTGTGTCGCCTTGCACGCTCGCGGTACACTTCCGGAATGGGGTTGGACCTCCTGGCCTTCCGACCGGTGGCGTCCGCCGCTCCTCAGCTCAGGCTGCGCCTTGCCGATTTCTCGGCGTGTTTGAGGCAAGATGTTGGGAGTCAAGACAGCTAGCGGTAGCGTAGGATGGTGACGAGGAACCCTCCTCAGCCGTCCGAGCGCTGCCCTTCATCGACCGATGACGACCGTCGTCCTCCGCAAGTACCTGATCGGCGAGCGCATCGGTATCGGCGCGTCGGCGACGGTCTTCGAACGCGGGTCATCCTCTCCAACGGCTCGATGCTGCCAGCGGAGCCCTGGACGCTCGCGGTCAAGCGCTTCCACGACTTCACCGTTTCGGATCCGGTGTTTCGCGAGCGCGCCCTCGCCCGGTTTGTCGAGGGAGCGACCATCAGTCGTCCCGGCATCGTCGAGGCATTCGAGATCGGCGAGGAGCAGGGTTCGCTCCATCTCGTCACGGCGCTGGCCGCCGGCCGTCCCTTGACGCAGCTGTTCCGGCCGCGTGGCGTACCTTACCAGGGCGGCTCGCGCCGATCGATCGCCCTGGTCGCGCTTGCGGCCGACGCGCTCGGATGCGCCCACGCCCGCGGGCTCGTGCACGGCTTCGTGCATCCGAACAAGATCGTCGTCTCTCCAGCTCATGATGGGGTTAAGGTCCTCGGGCTCGCCAGCGCCCGAGTGGCGGGCCGTTGCGGCTCCGGTCCGCTCGATGCGGAGGCGCGCTACCTGTCGCCCGAGGAGACTGGTGGGCACCGTGTGGACAGCCAATCCGACGTGTTCCGCCTCGGCACCATTCTGTGGGAGTTGCTCACCGGCCTGACGCTTGTCCCCGACGATACCGAAGAGCAGACGCTTCAGGCCCTGCATGACTGGACGGGCCTTGCCCCCGGGAGCGTCGCTTCGCGGATCCCGGCTGGCATCGACGAGATCCTCGAGCGTGCGCTCCAGGCCGCACCGGGCGAGCGCTTCGCAGACGGCGCGGCGCTGGCCCGCGCCCTGCGTGCCTGTCTGCCCGCGCGCTAGCCCGGGCGTCCTTCACGCTCGGCCCAGAGCGGCAGACCGTGCCGGTTGCCATCGCGCTGCTCAGCGGCCGCTACCAGGTGCTCGTGCAAGGGCCGAGGCTTCTGTCCATCGTGTGCGGGCCGACGCATGGCGTCCACGGCCGCGGATCTCGTCGAGCACGTCCTGCCGCCCGCTGCGCCGCTGCGCCAGTGGGTACTCACGCTGCCGTTCGAGCTGAGAGCCCGGCTCGCCTACGACGGGGAGCTCTCGGGCGCGGTGTGCCGCGGGTTCGTCGACTCCGTGCTCGGCTTCTACCGACGCCGCCTCGGGGCGCACGGCATCCGCGCCGGCAAGGGCGGCGCGGTCACCGCCGTGCAACGGGTCTCGAGCGATCTGCGGCTCAATCCCCACTTCCACACGCTGGCGCTGGATGAAGTGTTCGCCGAAGACGAGGAGGGCGGCGAGCTCTCGTTCCACGCGCTGCCGTGTCTCACCAACGACAACGTCGCCGACCTCTTGCAAATCGCGCGCACGCGCATCCTCGCGCTCCTCCGTCGCAAGCGCGTGATCACCGACGACGCCGTCACGGCCGACGCCGCGCTCGGCGAGAGCGAGCCCGCGCTGGCAGAGCTCGCCGTCGCCTCGACGCTCGGCAGCGTGCCGGCAGGACCCGCGCTGCGCCGCCGCGAGCCCGTCCGGCTGCGCGACGACCGCGGCCTGGAAGTCACCAAGGGTCTGTGCGCCGTGGAGGGCGGCTTCTCGCTCCATGCCGCCACTACCGCGAGCGCCAGCAACGTCGCGGGAAAGGAAGCCCTCTGCCGCTACATCCTCCGCCCGCCGATCGCCGCCGAGCGCGTCCAGCTCGTCGAGGGCGACCTCGTCCGCCTGGTGCTGAAGCGGCCGTTCAGCGACGGGACATTCGCCATCGATCTCAATCCGCTCTCGCTGCTCTGCCGGCTCGCGACGGCGGTGCCGCCCCCGCGCTTCAACACGGTGAGATACGCCGGCGTGCTCGCGGCGGCGAGCAAGTGGCGCGCGCGCATCGTGCCGCCGCTGCCACCGGAAACAGGCAGCGACGACGAGTGCGCGAGGTGCACCGCCAGGAAGGCCAAGCCGGCCACCCACCGCTCGGGCTATCGCCCGTGGGCGGAGCTCTTGAAGCGCTCCTTCCGCATCGAGGTCGAGCTCTGCAGCAAGTGCGGCGGACGCTTGAAAATGCGCGCGCTGGTGATCACCGCCGCCGGCATCCGCCGCTACCTCCGCTGGCTCGGCGAGGCCAGCGAGCCGCCAACCCTCGCTCCCGCGCGGGGGCCGCCGCTCTTTTCGAGCCGCGTCATCCGCCGAAGGCTCGGTGAGCCCGTGCAGGCGGAGCTGTTCGACGCGCACTGAACGCGCCGTCGCCGGCGCACCGGTGCGCCTCGAGCGCGCTACCCGCCGCGACGCAGGCCCGACCGAGCGCCGAATGGCCACGCCGCAGCCTTCCTATCCGCCCTGGCAACCGCACCTGCTCCCTTGCCGCCCGGAGCCTGCGCGCCCTGGCGTCGCGGGCAGGACGCTCATGTTACCTACGCGCACGCGCCCACGTTCTTCGTTGAGCTGTCTCACGCGACGTTGGCACACGGGGGGCCGGAGCATGCCTGGAGACCGTCTCTCTCGGCGGGAGCCAGACCTGCATGCTACTCCGCGACGGCCGGGTCGAGTGTATCGGCAATCCGGACCATCTCGGGTACCAGTCCCGTCCGGGCCAGAGCACCGAAGGTCGTAAGGTCGAGACGCGAGTGCGCTTTCGCGCGATCGACTCGGACTATGAGACCTGCGGCATCTCGCGCGGCGCAGGCGAGCTGTGGTGCTGGGGAAAGCGCAGCGCGCTCCCGAAGCGGGAGGCCGCCTTCGGTCGGGACTTGCAGCAGGTTTCGGTGAGTCTGAAGGACATCTGCGTCGTCAAGCGTGGCGGGGAGGTCTGGTGCGCCTCGCGCGCCCCGCGCGTCTTGGTGCCTCGCAAGGTTTTCGACGGCGCAAAGCAGGTTGTCACATCGGGATACCTGACGTGCGCGACACGAAAGGGCAACGTGTGGTGCTGGGGAACCAACACCTACGGCCAGCTCGGCGAGGCTTCGTCACACCCAGTGATGGCGGGTCGCCGGCGAAGCTACCACCTGGCAAGGTCAAGGGGCTGCCTCGCCCCGCAAAGAAGCTGGTAGTTGGCGTGATCACAGCCTGCGCGTTGCTCGTCGACAACACGCTGTGGTGTTGGGGTGACGCGAGTCGGGGCTTCCTCGCGGATGGTCGGTTCCAGCCGTCGAACATGGGCCCACACGCGCCACCGCCGGCCCTCGCGCTTGTCCCACGGAAGATCCCGTTGGGGAAGAAGGTCAAGGATGTTCCGAGCGACCCTGGATGCGCGCTCCTGGAAGACGGCACGGTATGGGCCTGGGGGCCAGCAGGCGGCGGCTTGATGATGGGGAAACCATCGACAGTGGTCACGGACTCCACCGGGGGCCACTCGAGGTTCGTGGGACACCCGGTGGAGCTCGATCGACTCGGTTCCGACAACCAGCACATCTATTCGGGCGGACTGTCTCGATGCGTGTTGAAGCGGAACCGGAAACTCGTCTGTTGGGGTGAAAACGGAGCGGCAAATCAAGCCGAACGGACACAAAGGGGCGCTCGGTCCAACCGAAGTGCACTCCGCGTGTGGCGACTGATAGACGACACTGCCGCCGAAGCTATGCTGAGCCGGGCGAGAAGATGAAGCGCGCCACGACCACCGCGCTCGGCTTGCCGGGCGGCGCGAACCTCAGGCGGTACATCTGGCGTTCGACGCAGGACACCACCAATGGATCAGGCAAGTCCGTGCCGCTGCTGCTCACGTTCGCCACCGAACCGTCCGTCGAGATGACGAGGCGGATCCCGACTCGGCCGTGGAGATCGCGGTTTCGATCCAATCCCAGCAAGTAGCACTGCCGGAAGGTCTCGAGCCGCTGCGCCAGGACCTTCTTCGACGGAGTGACCGAGAGTCCGCCCGCATCGAGCGAACTTAATCGCACCGCGGGCGAAAACGGCTTGGGCTCGACCGCGCCCAATCGCACCGCGGGCGAGGAGGGCCTGGGCTCGAGTACCTGCAAGCTCGCACCTCGTACGGCCAAGCCGGCGACGCGCAGCACGTCGGCTGCGCGTATGTCCGGACTCGCGCCAATCAAGAGGTCATATTCGTCGGGCGCGCCGCCCGAGGAGCTGCAAGGCCAGGCATTCCAACCCCATTCCCGAAGTGTTCGCCGAGCGGCCCACGCGAGACAGTGGAGTCCGGGTCGGCGGCAGGGATCCGCGCGGACAAGCTGGTGGAAGGGCGTAACCACCTGGAATCAGTGGACATAACGCTCGATCCACGAAGTCGTCCCCGGGCTATGCTGGACCCAGCGGTCCAAGTGATTCCGGAGCGCTACGAAGACGACAAGAGCGACCAGGCCAAGGAGGAGAAGGGCCCGCCATAGCCTGAGTGGCCACCACGCGCTCGGACTGACTGCCCAAGTCGAACCGCGAACGGGAGCTGGCCTATTACCCATCTACAAGATCCCGCAATATGTCTTTCCTGTCTTTGTATTATTCGCACTCCTTGCAGAGTGGGTCCATATCCATCCCCACCGTCGAATTATTTCCACACTGCAATCGTGTTCGAGAGGTGTTGGCAAGGCTTTCCATCCGACGAAGCAAGTGTTGAACTGCGAGGCATGACGAAGGCCGCCAACGACACGAGCCACCTGGGATGCAAGCCGTGATCGAGCTTCAAGCTCGACTCGCGAAACTGA